>NZ_JAPZBD010000001.1:0-59169 GCF_027460245.1 Streptomyces sp. WMMC1477
CCCGCGGAGCGGGTCCCAGCGCGCTGCGCGCGCTGGCAGGACCGCCCGCTTCGCGGGCGGGACCGGCGTTTCACGCCGGTCATCGGATACGCGCTTCGCGCGAATCCGAAACAGCTCGGGAATCCCGCTTCGCGGAATTCCACGGCTCCGCTCCGCTCCGCCGAACAGCGGCTGGCTACAGGGAGCCTGATGCATCGTTACGCGCGCCATGTGCCGTTACGGAAACCCCCTCACCCCTCACCAACACCGAGAACCATCCGAGGCCGGCCCCCGAGCAGACCCACCACCAGGAGCAGGCCAGCGCAGACCCCGGCCACACCAGGCCAGACCGCCCGCACCGCACACCCACCAACACCCGCGGAAAACACAGGAGAGGAGAGACGGGAACGGGGTGAACATGCTGACAGACTACCAGACACCGCCCGTACAAGTGAAGTTGCCGAAACCCCGGTGCATCATTCGGTGCGCTCATGTACTGTTACTGATGCAGCGCCCGGCCCGGAGGATGATCCGGGGAACGGCTGGGCACCGTTGCCGTGGGTGTAGCTGCCGGAAAACGAATTCTTCATGGACTCATCTCGGATGTTCTGGAGGTTAGCTGATGGCCGAGGAGATGCTTGAGGTGCCAGCAGCGCTGCGGTCGGGTCCACGGCCGTTGCTGCCGCATCAGGTGGAAGCCGTGGACGCGGCCGTGCGGGCGCTGGAGCCGCCGCCGGGCAAGCGAATCCCCCGGAACGGTCTGCGGGCGACCGTGGTGTCCGCGTGCGGCACCGGCAAGACCCTCATCGGCATCAACGCAGCTCAGCGACTCGCGATGTACGGCCGCGTGCTGGTCCTGGTCCCCACTCTGGATCTGCTGGCGCAGACCGTGCGGGAGTGGCGGGCCGAGGGCCGCCACGGCAAGGCGATCGCGGTGTGCTCCCTCGAGGGAGACCCGGCGCTGTGGTCCGCAGAGGTCCGCGCCACCACCAGCGCGCAGCAGCTGGCGCTGTGGGCGGCCGGGGAGCAGCGGCTGACCGTGTTCGCCACCTACTCGAGCCTGGGGGTGCTGGAGGAGGCTCATGGCGGCCCGGGGTACGGGCTGACGCCGCTGGCGGCCTGGGACCTGGTGGTGGTGGATGAGGCGCACCGCACCAGCGGTTCGCTGGGGAAGGCATGGACGGCGATCCACGACCAGGACGTCATCCCGGCGTACCGGCGGCTGTATCTGACGGCGACTCCGCGGATCTGGAAGGAGCGGCCGCTGCCGGGGCGAGAAGGGGTGACGAACCGGCTTCCGGAGGAAATGGCCGCCTCCATGGATGACCGGAAAATCTTCGGGCCCATCGCGTATGAATTGCCTTTGGCGGAGGCGATCCGGCGGGAATTGCTGGCGCGTTTTCAGGTCGTGGTGCTGGAGCTGCGGGATACCGAGCTGGAAGAGGCGCAGCTTCGGGGGGAGGACAAGAACAGCGAGGAGGTGCGGGGGAAGCGGATGGCGGCGGTGCAGACCGCCGTGCTGGAGGCCATGGCCGAGCACGATCTGAAGACGCTGATCACCTTCCATGCCCGCACGATAGAGGCCGAGGCGTGGGCGGCCGGGCTGCCCGGGGTGGCGGGCAAGCTCCACGCCGAGCAGCCCGGCCGGCACCCGGCGAAGGACCGGATCTGGTCGCAGTGGCTGTGCGGCGAGCATGAGGCCGACTACCGGCGCCAGGTCTTTAGGCAGTTCGGGGAAGGCATCGACCATAAAGGTCGTCCCGTGCACCGGGCGGTGCTCGCGAATTGCAAGGTTCTCGGGGAAGGCGTCGATATCCGCGCCGTGGACAGCGTGGCCATCGTGGACCCGAAAAGTTCGGTCGTGGAGATCGTCCAGGCTATTGGGCGGGCGCTGCGGCAGAAGCCGAAACAGGGCAAGCTCGCCACGCTGTTGGTGCCGGTGTTTCTGTCCAAGGGAGAGAAGCCGGAAGACATGTACGCTTCCGGCTCCTATAAGCCGCTGGTGAATGTGCTGAACGCTCTTCGTGCGCATGATTCCCGCATGGTGGAAATGCTTGCTGTTCCGCAAGACCACACCGGGCCGCTGGAGCCGTCGGTGCCGATCGGCCCGCCGCCCGAGGGCGATGAGGAGGACGACGGGCGGCTGCTGCTGCGGTTCTCCACCAAGCGCGACCCCAACGCGATCCGCAGGTTCGTGAAGATGCAGGTCATCGAGCCCGAGCGGGCCTCCTGGTCGCGGGGGTACGCGGCCGCGGTGCGGTACCACCAGGAGCACGGAGACCTGCGGGTGCCGCTGTCCTACCGCGAGCCCGGCTCCCAGGCCCCGCTCGGGCGGTGGGTCGCCGAGCAGCGCGCGGAGTACGCCGCCGGCCGCCTGGACGACAAGCGCGTCGGGTGGCTGGACGAGCTCTCGATGGTGTGGTCGGCGCCGGACCTGGCGTGGGAGGAGAACCTGACCGCCTGCCGCGCCTACTACGCGGAGATGGGCACGCTGGCCGCTCCGCAGACCGCCGCCGTCCTCGGCCGGGCCGTGGGGCAGTTCCTGGCGAACTGCCGGCGGCCGGGCGGGCTGGGGAAGAACCCGGAGAAGGCCGCGGAGAAGGCCGCGGACCTGGCGGCGATCGACCCGGAGTGGAACCCGAACCAGTTGGGCTGGTCGGTGGACTGGCAGCGCCTGTACGTCAAGGCGCAGACGTGTCTGGACGGCGGCGCCGAGATCGGCGACCTGCTGCCCGGCGTCACCGTGAGCGGGGAGGACGTCGGTAAGTGGCTGGCCCGGCAGACCGAGCTCGAGGTCTGGCAGGACCTCAACGACGAGCAGCGGCGGCGGCTGCAAGCCCTCGGAGTGAAGCCGCCTGCGCGGCCCACTGCCGGGCGCTCCAAGGCCCGACGGGGCAATGCTCGGGAGCTGGCCTTCCAGCGCGGCTTGGAGGCCGCCAGGCGGTTCCTGGGCCGGGAAGGGCACTTGACCGTGTCCCGTTCCCACGTCGAGCACGTTCCCGCCGACCCGGCCGCCGCCGGTGAGACAGGCGGTGAGGACCAGGAGCAGGAGCTGGTCCCGGTGAAGCTGGGTGTGTGGATCAGCAACGTCAAGAGCAGGCGGGGGACGCTGACCCCGGAGCGGGCCGCCGCGCTCAACGAACTCGGCATCCGCTGGGAGTAACACCAGCACCACGAGCGCCCTCGGGAGTCCCGGCCGGATCGCCGGGGCTCTCGGCATGTCCGGGCCCGGCTCGCGGGCGGCGCACGGCTCGGCTGGCCTGGGTCAGCTGCGGCGGCGGAACAGGCCCCGGCGGACACGGGATTCTGCCTCGGCGTCCTGGCGCTGCTGCTCGGCTGCCGCAGACCGCTGCTGCTCCTCATCCAGCGCGCGGCGTTCGCAGGTGTCGCACAGCTGCGGGTACGCGGGGGCGTCCCAGGCGGGTTCCTTGACGCTTTTCCAGCGGGCGTCGGTGAACTTCGCACCGCAGCTGGCGCACACGGGGCGTTGTGCTTCTCGCTCCAGCTCCGCTTCCCGGCGCTGCTGTTCGGCCCGGTACGCGGCCGCCTTCGCTTCGTCTTCGGCGTGGCGGCGGGCTTCGGCAGCGACTTGGCGCGGGTTGCCGGTCGCTTCGGTGAGCGGCTGCCAGGTGCGGCGGCCGAACCGCCAGAACGCGGGCCCGGCCGGCCCGTGCTCGCGCAGGCGGTCCATGGTGGTCGCCACGATCGGGATCTTCCCGTCGTAGTCGGTGTAGCTGCGGCCCGGCCGCCCCTGCCAGTGGGGGCGGGTGAGGACCGCGACCTGGTTCATCAGCGTCTGCGGGTCGCGCTGGCCGACCGGGTTGAACACCAGCAGCACCGGCGGGAGCAGCGTCTGCCGGTACGGGTCGTCGGGGAAGGGCCAGCGGGTGCGCCACATCGCTCTTTCCCGGCCGTCGGTGTCCTTGATCTTCCGCTTGAGGAACCGCGCGTACTTGTCGAACTTCGCGGCGATCCGCGCCGGGTCCATGTTGCAGTTGTCGACCTCGATGAACAGCAGCGGCACCCCGCTCTCGGGGGCGGCCAGCACGGCGTCGGCCTGGGCGCCGCCCTTGCCCGCGCTGGTCCAGGTGCCGGTCGGCGGCAGCGGCACCTCCGTGGCGAAGGAGTCGATGCTGCCGATGCCGTCCGGAGCCGTCACCGCCGCCTTCGCGGCGGCCCAGGCCGCATCCGGCACGCCGTCCAGCAGCGCCAGGTCCGGCTTGGGCCTGATCAACGCCAGGACCGTCTCGTTGACCGCCATGGCGTGCGGCGCGCCCGAGCGTCCCGCGCCGCGGGCCGTGCCGCCCATCTCATCCATCGGCCAGCCCAGCACGGTGGCGGCCGCCTCCAGCCCGGCCGGGGTCAGGCTCCGCAGCGTCTCCCCGCTCGCCGCGCTCCCGCCGTCCAGGGTCAGCCCGTGCTTACGCAGATCGCGCAGCGCGCCGCGGTGCGCCGCGGTCCGCGCCTCCTTCTGCTTGGCGGCGCTCTCCTTGTCCGTGTGCCGGAACGTGAGGTGGGGCAGCGTCAGCCGCTGGATCTGATCGGCGGTCGCGACCTTCAGTACGCCCAGCACCCTCAGCACGTCCGCGCGCAGCGGATTCGACGAGCCTCCCGGATTGGTCTTCCTCTTCCCGCCCGTCTTCTCGCCCATCAGCTCTGCCTCCCCGTCTCGCCTGCCGTGAGGACACCCCGCCCTCCCGCGAACCCGATGATCTCCTCTCCTACTGACAAAGAGGAGAGAAGAGGGTTGTCATGCACTGGAGGAGGGCGCGGACAAGGGGGTTGAACTGGGGAAACATGGGCCAGTCGGTGGCCGGGCACGGAAGTGGGTGCGCAAGGAGGCCCGCAAGCACCCGCAGAAGGAGCTCCCGCCGGCTTGCCCAGGCTGTGCGTGCCCGCCGACAGGCGACGCGGCGGGTGCGGCGGCCAGGTTCTGCGGGCACCGCACTCGGTGCGCCAGCACAGCTGCACCCGCACGTCAGCAAGGCCGACCGAGAGCGGCTACGAACCACCGGACTCGGGCGCAGCCCCGGACCGGGCGACGGGAGCGGCGACGACCTCGAGGCCGGCGTGCTTGAGCCCGAGGGACAGCCCAGCCGCCCGGCGCGCCCGGCGGTAGGTCCACGCCCACCCCCGCTCGTACTCCACTTCCCCGTCGGCGGTAACGGTGGCGCGCCACCACAGCCACCCGAAGACGCTCTCACGGCCCTCCAGCAGCGGCGGGGCCAGAACGGCCACCGGGCCTTCCATCGCCCGGGCCATGGCGTCGGCGTACGAACGCGGCGGCGCGAGAGCGAACAGGTCCCGGCGAACCAGTTCGCGCGCATGCCGCACCGCGCCGCGGATCACGCCCCGCACGAACAGGACGATGCCCAGCCCGATGATGACGATGACGACCGCCCAGCCTGTACGCACGCACTCCCCCGCCCGGCTCGTCTGACTCGGTCCGGCCGCCCACGCTACCCACCCCGCCGCCCGCTGCGGGCGGGCCTTCGAGCACAGCCCGGTCAGCCCCGCGGCCCCGGGCTGTCGGGCGGGGTGTCGCCCATCTGCCGCAGGCGGCGGGTAATGTCCTGGCGCTGGACTTCCTCACGCGCCAGTACCGCGGCGAGCACGTCCAGGTCGCGGTGGGCCTCGATCGCGTCGCGCAGCACGGCCGCGAGGATGTCCGGCGGGAGGGCCTCGGCCTGGGTCGTGGAGGTGCCGGCGAACGAACGCCGGTCCGAAGCCTTGAGCGGTGCGGTGGGCAGCTGGTGTTCGGCGATCTGCTGCTCGGTGACGGCCAGGCGCTCGACGTCGACCCGCACTCCGGGAGCGTCGACGGCCGCGAAGGCGGTCACGTCCTCGGCCAGCGCCGAGTACACATGGACTCCGGACTGGTCCCAGTCGGAGACCACGAAGATCCGCACCGCCCGCTGCCGGGCCGCGGCCGCGCGCAACGCGGCGGCGCGTTTCCCGGTCAGCGACCCGAACCCGCCACCGGAGTAGACCGGCACCCCGTACGGTTCCGCGACCACCAGGAGCTGGGGCACCATCCCAGCTGTCTCCGTGACGACCTCCAGCCGCACGTCCTGGCCGGCCTGCCGGTCCAGCCGGTACTCCCCCGCGGCGTCCAGCAACGCGGCCTGGAAGTCGCGCGGCCCGGCGTAGACGACGGGTTCGGCGCTGATCGCGGTGTCGTCCCGGATGGTCTCCCACTGGACGCGGCCAGAGCGGCGGGCCATGCCGAGGATGTCCACCAGCCGCTTGTAGGTGCGCTCCTGCTTGACCAGCACGCCGTCCGAGATCAGCGAATACCAGATCTGCCGGATCGTGAGCGGCAGCTGAGCGGCGTAGCGGTCCAGCACGGCGTCAACGGCGGCGAGCAGCCGCTGTGTGGCCGGCCGCGGCCGCAACCCCGTCTGGTATCCGCGAGGCCGCTTATCCGGCACCCCAGGGCCTCCGTTCCGGCGGAAAGGACGTCTTGGCGTCCCTCTTCTTCCAGGGTCCGTCGCCCGGCCCTCCCACCACAACACCCAGGAAGGGAGAGATCACCTCCCCCGCGGCCGCCACAGGTGCGAACAGCATCGGCGCACCGGCAAGGCACCGGTGCGGTGTCGGCGATGCGGTGCGGTGCGCGCACCACCGCACCAACGCACCAGCCGATGCACCGCACGCCGGCGAGGTGCGGTGCGGTGAGCTCGGTGCGGCGCATCCGATCCGCCTCGGGTGCGGTGCGCGCCGACAGACATTCCGGCTGCGCATCGACGGGGCGCGCGCCTCCGCACCGACCACGCTTCCCTCGCGACCGCACCGGCCCGGCGCTTCTCCGCCAGTCACTCACCGTGAGAATCCTGGTGAGTGGACAGGAGGGAGAAATCTCCCCCGCGCCGTCACCGCACCTCAGTCCGCGAATCACCGCATATCAGGGCGTTAGTGGGCCACGTCAAGGGAGAACGCAGCGGTCCAGAGTGCTGGACAAGGGGGGTTGCCCAAGCCGGACAAGGGGTCGAACGGATACAGGTCAAGGGGGCACGCCATCACACCGCGTGACAGCAGGTGCGCGCCCGCTGATCACACACAGCGACACCCACACAGGAGTCGGCACCGCCCGGTGCGCCGCGCCCACGGTGCGCGCACCACCGACACCGCACCGCACCACTGAGCGCACCCCGGGCGAGGCGCGGGCGCTGGTGCGGTGTGCACCGCACCAGCGCATCCGGTGCGCAACATCCGATGCCGGTGCGCACCGGGCTCGCCGAGTGCGGAAGGAAGTGCGCGCGGCCCGCGCTGCCAGCCGTTGTCGGTAGCCGCTCCACGAGAGCACGGCTGCGTGAAGGCGCGGACCGCAGCAGTGGACCGATGCCCTGCGTGCGACAGGCGAGTGACGGCCTCGCGCACGAACCGCGGCTCCGCGCACCTGAAGGACCACAACGACGGCCGGAGCTGACGCACTCGCCACCGGCTCGCCTTCACACAGACAACCGCCCCCGGCACCCGCCGGGGGCTTCGTGCTTCCTGAAAGGGGAACGCGTCGTGCCGACCTACGAGGCCCTGCCCCGCTTCCAGGCCGACCTCCGCCATCTCACCCCCGAGCAGCGCCGCCGCTTCCGCCAGGTCGTCGCCCACGCCTTCGTCCCCGACCTGCGCACCGGTGGCTGCTTCCGGGCCGGCCTGCGCATCAAGCGCGTCCAGCGCGCACCCGGCGTCTACGAGCTCACCTGGGCCAGGAACGGGCGGGCCACCTGGTCCTACGGGCCAGAGATACTCCCCGGTGCCCCGCACATCATCTGGCGCCGCATCGGCACCCACGCGATCCTCACCGGTCCGTGAACACGACATCGTCCGCGCCGGGGAGGCGCGGGCCAGCCGATGGCGGGGTCTATCCGGTGAGATTGGCCAGATAGGAGGTGCCGGTGTTCCACGGTGTCAGCTCGACGCCGAAGGCGGCGTGGTCGCCGTGGCGCCCTGCACCACTGGTCCGACAACGGCGACGGGACACAACACGACGTACCCGGGGTCCCTTACAACCGGCCATGAAGTTAGTAAAGTACCGCTATGACTGCGCCCTACAGCCCCGGTGAGCGGGAAAAGGTAGTTTCCAAGCTGCCGCCCACGCTCCGTCAGGAACTCAAGGTGCGCGCCGCTCAACTCTCGGTGGATATCAAGGATGCCGTGACCGAGGGCATCCAGGCCTGGCGCTCCACGACGGAGCCACTCGCCACTGTCGACACCTCCGGCGGCACGCCCTTCTCGACCTACATCCCCACCGGTTTGAACGCCGACTTCAAGGCGGACTGTGCGAGCCATGGCCTGTCCTACACCCAGGGCATCGCCCAGGCCATCCGGCTCTGGCTCGACACGCATCCGTATTCGACGAACCGCCGGCAGAAGCGGCCCACCGGTGCCCGCCGGATCATCATGGGCAACCAGAAGGGCGGTGTCGGCAAGTCCACGACGGCGGCCGGCGTCGCAGAGGCCTTGGCGGAGATGGGCTACCGGGTCTGCGTCATCGACTTCGACGCGCAGTGCCACCTGACCCAGCAGCTCGGCTTGAAGATGATCGGCATTGACGAACCGAGCGTCGCCAAGCACATGCTGGGGGAGGCCAAGGGCGAGCTTGCCGACCTCCTGGTCCCGATCGAAGCCGAGACGTTCGGCGGGCGGCTCTTCGTCCTCCCCGGTTGCAAGGATGCTTTCCTGCTCGATGCGAAACTCGCGACCACCCGCCACGTCCGGGTGAAGGAGACGGCCCTGGAGAAGGCGCTGGAGCCGATCGAGCAGGACTTCGACTACATCATCATCGACTGCCCTCCGAGCCTGGGCTACACGATGGACACCGCCATCTACTACGCCCGCACCCGCGACGGCGAAGAGGAAGGCACCTCCGGGATCTTCATTCCTGTACAGGCCGAGGATTCCTCCGCCGACGCCTTCGACATGCTCTACGACCAGATCCAGGACCTGAGCAACGACCTCGACCTCGACATCGCGCTGCTCGGGTTCATCGTCAACCTCTACGACGCCCGCCGCGGGTACGTCGCCACCTCGTCCCTGGACAACTGGAAGCAGGTTGGCGACCCGCCCGTCATCGCGGTCATCCCCCAGATGAAGGACCAGCTGGAGGCGGTGCGGCTCAAGCAGCCGCTGCTCTCCTACGCGCCCACCTGCGATCAGGCCTCCGCCATGCGCACCATCGCAAGGAGCGTCGCATGAGCGTCGCTGACAAGCTCGGAGCCGGTTCCTCCTTCGGGCGGATCCCCCGCAGCGGCCAGCGCAGCGAGCGCGGCCGCGCCAAGGCCATCGCGCAGGGCGACATCCCCGAGTACGAGCTCGTACGCCTGTCCCTTGCCGAGGTCTCCCCCACACCGCTGAACCCACGACGGAATTTCGGCAGCGAGGCCGAACTGAACGAGTTCGGCGAGAAGCTCCGCAAGGTGCAGCTCGCCGCCTGTACGGCCGTCACCCGCGCCGTGTACCTCAAGCTGTGGCCCGACCACGAGGACCGGATCGGATCCGCCCAGTTCGTGCTGGTCAACGGGGAGCGCCGCTACCGCGCAGCCCTGCAGGTGGGCCTGGAGTCCCTGGACTTCGTCGTCCGTGATGAGCTTGCCGACTCGCGTGAGGAGTTCGTCGACAACCTACTGAAGGAGAACCTGGACCGCGAGGACTTCGACGTCATCGAGCGCGCTCGCGGCGTCCAGGAGCTCGTTGCGGTCTGCCACGGCAACCAGAGTGCAGCTGCTGCTCGTCTCGGCAAGGACCGCTCCTGGGTGACCAATCAGCTCGCCCTTCTCACTCTCCCTGAGGAGATTCAGGCCCTGCTCAGCGCGGGAGAGATGGCTGAGCGCGATGGGCGGCAGCTCGCCCGGAGGCTCAAGGAGAACCCGGCGCTTGGTGCCGCCGACCTGGTCTCGCTCTGGAAGGACATCAAGGCCCAGGAGGCAGCCCAGCGCGAGGAGCAGAAGGAGCTGCTCCGCGCGGCCAGAGAGGCTCAGATGTTGTCCGCGGACAACACGACGGCCACGCAGGAGCCGGGCCATGCCCGTTCCTCCCCCGACACCGTGTTGTCCGCGGACAACACCGAGCACCTCCCACCCGCGGCCCCGACCCCGGGAGCCACCCCGGCGGTGTTGTCCGCGGACAACACCGATGAGCCGACGAAGGACAACGCGGATGTGTTGTCCGCGGACAACACGGAGGCCGGGGAGTCCTCTGCCAGCAGCGCGATCCCGCACCAAGGGAGCGAGGCAGCCGATGGGGCCGGTGGGGAAAACTCCAACGTGCCGCTTCTGCGGCAGCTCCTGGGCGAGACCGCGGCCGATCAGGCCGCTGCCCTGGCTGAGGCATTCTCCGCTGAGGAACTGGCCGCGCTGCTGGAAGCCCTGAGCGTCCACGCATAGCCCCGAGTGTTGTCCGCGGACAACACTCGGGGCCGCACAGCGGAAGGCTGCGGCCTGCAAAACACAAAAGGAGCCCGTACCCCCTACGCGGGGGTACGGGCTCCTTTGGCATGGTCAGCGGTGGACGACGGGCCGGTGCAGGTCGCGGTGGGTCAGGTGGACCGGGCGCGGGGGTCGGCCCGCGGCGACGTTGGTGAGCCCGTAGTCGGCGGCCTTCTTGCGGTCCGCGAGCATCACGGTGCACAGCGCCTCGGCTGTGACGGCGGCCCGGTGTCGGCCTCCCGCGCAGCCGAGAGCGATGGTGATGCCGGTGGCGCTGGGCCCGTCGAGGTAGGCGTCGGCGGCAGCGACCAGGCCGACGATGAGCTGCCGGATGCCGGGCGTGGCCATGACCGCGTCGCGCACCGCCTGGTCGTGCGCGGTGAGGTCCCGTAGGTGTGGGGCGACGTGCGGGTCGCGGAAGGCGTGCCGCAAGTCTGCGCTGAGGTCGGCTGCCGGCGGCGGGCCGTGAAGGTAACCGAAGGAGACGATCCGGATCGGGGTCATCGTGTGCCTCTCGGGGTGGTGGTCGGCTGGTGGGTGCGGGCGAGGTGGTTCTGCACGGCCGCGATGGTGCCTTCGAGCGTGGTGTGGACGGGCAGGCCGGGACGGGCGTGGTGGAGCTGGATGTGGACGTCGGCGGCGGGGGGAGCCGGGATCAGCGCCGACGACGATGCGGCGGCGCGGGTCGGCCGCGGCTGCCCCGAGAAGGAGATCAAGACCCAGGAGGCAGCCCAGCGCGAGGAGAAGAAGGAGCTGCTCCACGCCGCCAGAGAGGCTCAGATGTTGTCCGCGGACAACACCGAGCACCCCCGACCGCGGCCCCGGGAGCCACCCCGGCGGTGTTGTCCGCGGACAACACGGAGACCAGTGAGCCCTTCACCGGTGGCGCGATCCCGCGCCAAGGGAGCGAGGCAGCCGATGGGGCCGGTGGGGAAAACTCCAACGTGCCGCTTCTGCGGCAGCTCCTGGGCGAGACCGCGGCCGATCAGGTTCTGCGCTAGCTGAGGCGTTCTCTACGGAGGAGCTGGCCGCGCTTATGGGAGCCCTGCGCAGCCACGCATAGTCGGCGCCGGGTGCGCAGTGACACAAGGAGAGTTGTCGTCCTCGCGTGCCACGGAGCGGGCCCTGGACGCCGTACGTGTGGCTCAGTGGGTCAGGTTGGCGAGGAAGGACTCGGCTGCCGACCACGGGGTCAGCTCGATGCCGAAGCCGCTGTGTGCATCGGGCCCTTGAGTGTGGACCAATCGGCCGGACAGGTAGACGAGGTCGCCGGTGCGGAACGCCCCGGTGTACGCACCGAGGTAGCTGCGCAGGTGGGTGATCCGGCGGGCGAACACGGACGGCTCGTCGACCGTGGACTCCGTGACGGTGTCCACCTCGATCCCGTAGAGGGCCGGCGTGACCAGGCCCTCGGAGTGATCCGTGATCCGGGCAAGGACGGAGATCGCCCCTACCTCTTTGGCCACCACTCCGGCGAACGTCTTGTCGCCGTCGGCCCTGAGCGGCTCGCAGTTGATGTGCGCACCTGCTCCGGTTGTCAGGCCCTGGAGTTTCCGGGCTTCCTGACGCATGAGCGCGTCGAACGATCCTCCCACCATGTACTTGGCGCGCCGCACGTACAGCCGGGTGAGGGTCTCGCCCTCGTACGGGCGGATGAGGGTGCGTTCGGCGAACAGGGCTTGCGCTGCCTCGTAACCGCGTGGCCCGTAGCAGACCAGATCGATGTCGGAGCGGGCGTTGCAGGCGCCGACCAGGAAGGACCCGGTCACGCCGATGACATCCGCCGCACCGGCCGTGACGATCCAGTTGATGATGACGAGCAGGTCCTCGCTGACCGCCGTGTGGTCCAGGAGGCCGGGGTCCTGGTGCAGTGCGGCGAGGGCCTGGCGGCAGGAGTAGTGGGTGACGATGTCCTCGCGGGGCACGCCGGTGATGACGCACCCCACGGCGGGGGAGTAGATGTAGCACTCGGGCCGGTCGGCGAGGAGCCCGAACGCCTTGGACACGACGCCGTTCTGCCGGTACGTCCGGCCGAACAGCACCCGGTCGCCACGGGCGTCCGGATAGTACTTCACGTACCCCAGGAAGTGTGTGCCGGGGTGGACATCGCCGATGACCTTGAAGATCACCCCGGCGCGGTCGAGGAGGTAGTCGCGGTCACGGATGGTCGCCAGCGCGGTGCCCAGCGGCGAATTCTCCGAGGCTGGGGAAGAGGGCGGTATCGACCGTCCCGGTGTGCTCATACTGCTCGAGTCCCTTCGTGAAGAGGTGACGGCGGTACTGCCACTTCAGGTGTTTGTCCGTGCGGGAGGGGTCGGTGGGCCGCATCAGGGCGAGGAAGAACAGGGCCTTGACGAGCAGGTAGGCGCCCAGGTTCTGGCTGAGGGGCTGCCCCGTCGCGTTCCGGGCCGCGTCGTCCAGCACGGCGAGGTAGCGGTGCCGCTGGCCGGGGCTGGCGGTGTAGCCCTTGTTGCCGCCCTTGAAGGCGATGATCTCCAGGGCCGGGAGGACGTCGTACCCGAGGGGGACCAGGCCGTGGTGCTGCCAGTCGATGACTCCGGCCGGCAGGACGTTGGGCAGGCCGTAGTCGAGGTGGCCGTGCACCAGCGGAACGGTGGCCAGGCGGTCCAGCGCGTGATCGAACGCGGCGCGGGTCCAGGGGGTGTCCAGGTCGGGGTTCTCCTGGAAGACGTTCTGAGTGAACCCGGCACGGTCCAGCCACTGCCGCAGTGCGCCGGGAGTGGGCTGGACAACGTGGGCGGCCTGGGCACGCAGCAGTCGTGCGGCGACCTGCGCGGCGGTGTCGGTGACGTCGTCGGCCAGGGCGCGGCCGCCGTTCAGTGACGCCACCGCCCGGTCGTGCAGGGTCTGGTCGCCCAGCGACTCCTCCACGACGTAGTAGTGGCCGTCGTCGGTGACGCCTTCCTGCAGAACGTGCGGGACCGGGTAGCCCAGGTCTGCGACCCGGCGCTGGAAGGCGGCCTCCGCCTGGAGCTCGGCTCCGCCGGTGCGCCGGTAGCGCGTTCCGTCGGCGGACACGTACACCGCGCCGTCGGCGGCGGTCCGCTTTTTGACGAACTGCCAGGAGGTGTTGTCGTTCATCAGCTCGCTCCTTCCGGCTCCTTGGTGAAGCCGTGGGTGGGCAGGCAGTCGGGGATGGCGCGGGACAGTGTCGCCACGTCCATGACCCAGCGCATATCACCCGCCGCGACGCGGCGCCGCAGTTCGGCGGGGACGTCACTCCCGGGTGTGTCCGGCCGGGCCAGGTGGGCGCGGCGCCAGAATTTCAGCAGGG
Organism: Streptomyces sp. WMMC1477; assembly: GCF_027460245.1. Taxonomy (NCBI): domain Bacteria; kingdom Bacillati; phylum Actinomycetota; class Actinomycetes; order Kitasatosporales; family Streptomycetaceae; genus Streptomyces; species Streptomyces sp. WMMC1477. The sequence continues at coordinate 13,699 of NZ_JAPZBD010000001.1, forward strand.
CCGGGAGCTGGGCCGCGGTGATGCCGGCCCGGATGTGCAGTGAGCACAGGGGCAGGAACCAGGCGAGGAACAGCCCCCGTTGCGCCGGGCTGACGCGGTGCACCTCGCACAGCCGCTGCAGCGCCGCGGTGTCGTCGTACGGGATGCGCCCGTGCAGCGTGTACCGCAGCCGCGTTCCGTGGTGCTGGCGGAATGGGGCTCCGTAGGCGGCGACGTTCGCCGCGGCGTTCTCGGTGACCGTCATCACCGGCCGCTCGGCACCGTGCCGGGCGGCGGCGGCCAGTACGGCGATGTGTACGCCGGCCCGCGGGTCCAGGACCAGGCCGTCGAGCCCGAGCGGCGCGAGGCTGATGCCGTGGTCGCGGGTGCGGGACAGGATCAGCCGCTCCGGGACGTTCTGAGCGATGCTCAGCAGATGCCCGGGGGTCTTGGCCTGGTGGGCGTGGAAGTCATCACGCGCGAGCACCGGCGTGCCGGGTGACCGGTCCCAGACCAGCAGCCGCCGGGTGTGCGGCCGGGAGCCCTGGTGCCCGCACGCGCGGCAGGCGTGGGCGACCGTGCCGGTCATGTGGCCGCAGCGAGTGCAGAGATGGACCGCGACGGGCGTGAGGGTCAGGACGCCGTCCTGCAGGAGGCGTTCGGTCATCTCCAGCGCGAGGGCTGCCACAGCGGGCGCGGTGTCGGTGAGGACGCCACCGGCCGGAGCGGCTCCGGGTACGTACTTCGCGGCGATCGCGCGCTCTTCCCGCTCCTGTCGGCCGACGGTGTCCCGGTCCGGGGCGTCGCGGTGGCGCCGGTCTCCGGCCAGAGTGGCGGTGTTCCACAGGTGCGGGGCCGGCCCGGCCTCGAGGAGAGTGTTGAGCGCGTCGGCCGCGCGGATGCCGGCCGCTTTGCCCGGCCGTTCGGCGATAGTGAAAGGCCCGTTCTGCACGGGCCCGTTGAGGTACAGGACGTTCACGGCTTGGGGCTCCTCAGCAGTCCGGTGGGATGGTGCCGCGGGCGTGGAACAGGCCGTCGGCTTGCTCGTAGACCAGAACGGCGGCGTTGGGCGTCTTGTGCTCCCGGGCCTCGTCGACCAGCTCGGTCACCGGCCGACGCTCCAGGACCGCGCGCAGCGCGAGGATCGCGGTGTGGTGCGTGACCGCCACGACATCCGCCGCCGACGCGACGTGCAGGCCATCGACGAACGCCGTGGCCCGCCGCAGGACGCCGCCCGCGAGGGACTCCCCGCCGTCGCCAGGGGGAGTCCACAGGTGCTTGCTGGTCCGCCGGTCCTCCGCCCCCTCGGGATAGGTCGCGTACAGCTCGTGCTTGGTCATGTAGGTGGCCGCTCCGTAGTGCTGCTCGTTGAGGAGCGCGGTCACCTCGTAGGGCAGGCCGGGAAGAGCGAGCTCGGCGGTGTCGAGGGCGCGGCGGTACTGCGAGGTGCGGACCACCGGGTCGGGTCCGATCAGGTCTCGCAACGTCTGCCGCAGCCACAGGCACTGGAGGAAGCCACGGGGCGTCAAGCCGACAACGTCCCGGGACAGGGCATGCGCGGCCGGCCCGGTCCACGGACGGGGGTTCTCGTAGAAGCCGGTGTACTTGGTGGCGTTCTCGATGGATTCGGCGTGGCGAACGAGGAAGAGCATCTCCATCCTCTCGGTGAAGGTGTCGTAGTACAGAGCGCCGTGCCCGCATGGGAGGCGGGCACGGCGCTCTGTGTGTTCGGGGCTGCTGGAGAGCGGTGTTGGCGACCACGAGGAACTGACGGCGGCTTCGGGCTGCCACAGCGGGCAGTGGGTGATACCGCCGGCGAGGAAGACGCTGGGCGGGTGCCCGAACCCGGGCTGGTATTAGGTGGAAGCCTCGTAGTACAGGGTCATTCCGGTCCTTCCAGGGTCAGGCGTGGACGCGTTCGGAGCGCGGTGCCGGGTCGGAGACGAAACGGGTGTCGCCGGGGTGCTGGGCAAGCCAGGCTTCGGCGCAGGCTTTGTGGGCGGGTTCTCCGGTGTGGGAGCGGAGTGGGGTGGGTTTGCCGCACAGGGCGCAGGGCTGGTCGCCGCGGTGGTCGTAGTGCCGGGCGTCTCGCCACACCAGCCCGGCCGCGGCCATCGGGTTGGGCTGCTGCTGGGCGGCGCGGCGGCGGGTGATGAGGTCGGCGAGGCCAGCCCGGTCGAGTTCGACGGCGCCCAGCATCCGCACGGCCTGGGCGCGTTTGGCGGGGGTGAGGTCGTAGTGCCAGCGGACGTTGTCCGGGTGCTGGTACCAGGAGCGTTTGAGTCCGAGCTGCTGTGCGGCGGCGTGCAGTTCGGTCTCGGTGTCGGCTAGGAGGTGGCACCAGTGCCGGCCGGGCAGGCCGCGGTCGAGCGCGGCCTGCCCGTAGTCGACCAGATCGTCGACGTACAGCATCAGGGAACCTCCTGGCGGTTCCATCCGGTGAGCTGGTAGGCCGCGAGCTGGGTGAGGTCCACCTCGTGCTCCTGGTCGCCGTCGTCGTGCTGGAGGTCGACGTGCGGTGAGTCGGGGTGCCGGGCGGTGATCGTGACGGCGGGCGGGCTGCCGAGGCTGTGCCACTCGGGCCGGAGGGTCCAGCGCTGGCCGGCGTCGGCGAGGACCAGAGGGTCGTGGGTGCAGACGGCCAGCGCGACGACCGTCAGGGCCGCGTCGGGGTCGAGGAGGTCCTGCTCGACGTAGTCGGTGACGCGGGCGTCGAGCCAGTCGTCCGCGCTGTCGCCGAGCAGCTGCTGGAGGTGTTCGGCGGCCAGGGGCAGCAGGCCGGTACGGGCCATGTGCAGGGCTGTGCCCTCGTTGACCCACAGCAGGGCGGCGATCTCGGCCGGGGTGCGGCCGTCGGCGTAGAGGCGGGCGGCGTCACGGGCCCACTGGTCGGCGCGGTGCTCGGGCGGGATGTAGGCGGTCACCGGGCCGGGCCTTCCTCGAGGGCCGTGGCGACGGCGGAGCGGAGCTGCGGGGTGGGGTGCCACAGACGCTGGGTTCCGGTGGCCGGCACCGGCTCGGTGAGCGGCAGGGTGTCGGCGAGGGTCCAGTGCCACCGGACCTCGGGGTCGGCCCAGGTGCTGCACCGGCCGTGGCAGCGGCTGGTCTGGTGGCAGCCGGTGATGCGGGTGACGGCGACGATGGCGCTGCGTACGTCCCGGCCGGGGAGGTCTGCCGGTGCCTCGCGTAGCGCGGCCCGGTCGGTGTTTCCTCCGGCGTGGATCAGCAGCAGCACGTCGGTGGCCGGGGTCGGCCAGCTCCGGTTCTCGACGTCCTTGCCGAGGTGGGCCACGCATGTGGCCCAGGGCTGGCGGAGGGTGAGCGCGCGCACCGGGGAGGTGGTGCTGCGCAGTGCGGCCGCGGTTGCGGCGCGCAGAGTGGATGTGGTCATCTCGGACACGTCTCCTTGTGAGATAGGGCGCGCCCCGCGTTGCTTGCAGGCCTGCGGGGCGCGCCCGTTGACGCTCGATGGGGTGCCGGGCGCGGGGCCGCGGCTGGTTCAGCTGGCGGTGGCGTACTCGCCGGGGTGGGCGGCGGTGTAGGCGTCCAGGACGTCGCGGGGGATGGAGCCGCGGTCGGCGACCTGGTGGCCGTTGTCTTTGGCCCAGGTGCGGATGCGGCGCAGCTGCTCCCGGTCCGGCCGGGGGCTGGTGGTGGGCGCGGGCGGGGTGCTGGTGCCGGTCTTGGCCTCGCGCAGACATGCCCTGGCCGCCGCGAGTTCGGCCTCGAGGTGGGCGATCTTCTGCTCGGCCTCGGTCACCGCGTGTTCCTTGTCGCGCTCGGTGGCGAGGCGGTTCAGGGATTCGCGGACGCGGAGGGCGCGGTTGCGGATGCCGGCGGTGGGGTGCTGACCGGCCCAGTCCAGCAGCTCCTGGAGGTCGGTCTCCGGAAGAGAGACCGGAGCCTCGGTGGGCTCGGTGGGCTCGGTGGGCTCGGTGGTGGTGTGGGTGTCGTGCACGGTGTCTCCGTTCGTGGGGTCGGTGAGCAGGGGCAGGAGTGTGGTGAGGTCGTCCTCGCCGGCGGGCAGTCCGAGCTGGTCGAGCAGGAGGATCAGGTCCTCCTTGCTGTCTGCGTTGCGCGCGACGGTGTGGGCTGCGGCGGCGGCGAGCTGGTCGGGGAGGGGCGAGGCCAGGGGGATCGTCTCGGCGGAGGCGAGGATGTTCTCGGGGAGCATCACGCCGCCTTCGGTTTCAGCGCGGCCTCAAGGGCGTGGCGGTGCGCGGCGACCTCGTGCGCGGTGAGCGGCCGGGGCGGCGGTGGCGCCGGGGGCCGGGTCGGGATGAGCTCCAGCTCCAGGCGGGCCATCGCCTGGTCCCGCTGCTGAAGCTGCTGCGCAGTGGTGGCGACGGCCCGGGCGGCCTTGCGCTGGCGGGTCTGTTCTTCCTCCCGCGCGACCACGGCGCCGACCCAGTCCTCACCGAGCCGCGCGACCAGGCGGCGGCGCAGCCCGGCGCGCTGCCGGGGTGTCGTCCCCGCCCAGACGCCGACCTGCGTGTGCGCCGGATTGGCCAGTGCCCACTTCAGGCAGGCGTGGGCGATGGGGCAGCCGGAGCAGGCTGTCTTCGCGCGCTCGATGTCCTTCGCCGCGTCGCCCGTTGTCCGCTCGTGGGAGAACCAGCCGGGGTGCGTGCGGCACGCGGTCGGCGCGGCCGGGGTCGGGAACGGGATCCTGGGGTCCGGCTGGTCCGTGTCCCTCGGGACGGAGGTTCCGGGCCGGCTCACCGGGCAGCCCGCCTGCGGACGGGGTGGAGCAGCCGCTGCAGGGCGGCACCGCGGTGGCTGTGCTCCGTCGTGGCGGGCTGGCCGCAGCACCAGCAGTCGGCCTCGGCGCCGCGCCAGGAGACATGGCAGCGCGCGCACACGAACGCGGCCGGGCGGCCGCGGTGGCGGCGTGCGGCGATGCCGCGGATGATGGCGGCGGCCTCGCGGCGGCCGCTGGTGGTGTGCGGCGTGCAGGTGGAGCTCATACTGGGGATCTCCTTCTCGTACGTGCGGAAGGGGCCCGGGGCGGCGGCCGGTTAAGCCGGCAAGCACGAGCGGCTGCTGCCCCGGTGTGGTCGGTGTGCGCTGGGCGCCGACGCTGAGCAGCGCGGCGTGCGCGGCCTCGTGGCCGACGGGGGCCAGGGCGCGCGAGCGGAGGCCGGACTGGTCCGGCCTCCGCTTCACCACCCGGCCCACGCCGTAGCGCGGCACGGGTGGGTCAGGCAGCCGTCAGGCCGGTCAGGCCTGGAACGGTTCGGAGAATTTCGCGCAGCCGGTCAGTGCCAGGGCGGCGGTGACGGCGAGCTCGGCGATCGCGGATCGGGTTCGGGTTCGGGTACGCAACGGTCTCTCCTTGGTGTCAGTCAGGCGGCTTCGGCCACGGTCGGGGCGCCGTCGGCGCAGGCCGGGCAGGAGCCGAGGGTCTTGAGCGGGAGGCACCACGAGAAGCGGATCTTGCAGACCGGGCAGGTCTGCCGGGCGGCCATGGCCCGGTCCAGCGCCCATTCCTGAGCGAGGCTCGGGACGCGCTTGGGCAGCGCCTTGTCGATCCGGTACAGATACGCGACGAGCGGCGGCCGGCCCTTCCGGCGGCGGATCATCTGGGCCGCGACCTCCTGGCCGCCCGGACGTAGCCCCATCGCGCGCAGCTGCCTGCGCGTGGCCAGCTGGGTGCGGGGTGCGTGGCCCCAGGGATAGGTCGGCATGCCGCCGTGGTGCTCGCCGGTCGGGTCGTCATCACAGGCGCGGTAGCTGGCCATCGGTCCGGCTCACCGGGCGGCGGGGCCGGGGCCGAGAGGGACCGTGGCCAGCGGCGTCCAGGTGATGTGCCGGCGGTTGTGGGACTGAGCGACCAGGGCCAGCCGGTCGGCCCTCAGGGTGACGGGCTCGCCGGGGTGGTCGGACAGCGCGGCCTTGATCGCGAGCCGGTCCGCGCGCTGGTCGCCGGCGATCCCGTAGGCGAGCGTGAGGTGTGGGGCGTAGCCGTCCGGTATGAGCGGGAACCGGCCGCCGGTGACCTCGGTGTCCGCGGCCGCGGTGAGTTCCCACAGGCGGCGGGCCGGGGCGCCGGGCCGGGCGGGGCACTCGAGCGCGACCCGGCCGACGGTTGGCCGGTCGACGACCAGGTCGAACGGCGCCAGGCCGGCGGCCGCGGCACGGACGTGCTCGGTGATGGCCTCGATCTCGCCATCCCGGTAGGCATCGACCGGGCCGCCGTGGAGCACGGTCAGGTGCGCCCAGCGGGCCGGGACCGCAGCGAGGCCGGGCTGGTGGGTGATCTCCCGGTACGGGGCCACCAACCGCCGCTCCACAGCGTCGGTGTCGAACAGCAGATGCCAGTGGAGGTCCGCCCGGCCTGCAGGCCAGGCGTGGTGCCGGGTCTCGACCCTGGTGAAGAAGTCTTCGATGCCCCGCCCGGCGTCCCGCGCCGGGAGGGAGGTGAGCGGCTGGGGTGAGGTGGTGGTCACCGGTCACCTCCGGCCATAGCCGGGGCCGGGGCGAGATGGACGTCCGCGAAGCCCTCGTCGAGCAGCTGCTCGCGGGTGGGCAGCATCTCGTGCAGTGTGTACAGGACGTCGTCCGGTACGACCCTGTTCCGGGAGGCGTTCTGCGCCAGGCACAGGGCAAGCGGCAGATCGAACAGCACTGCGGACACGGGCCGGTTCCAGTAGCGGCCCTTGGCCAGCAGCTTGGCGCGTACGTGAGGGTGCAGGTTGGTGCTGTCCACGATCACGTTGAGGTGGCGGGCGAGCCGGGCGTCCAGGAGTAGGTCCTGGATCTGCGCGGCGACCGGCGTGGCGGTCTGGTCAGCGGCATCGTCCGTGGCCAGCTCGCGGTAGACATCGAGGCAGATCCGCCACGGGGCGGGGAAGCGGCGAGCGAAGGTGGACTTGCCGCTGCCGGGGACCCCGACCAGGGCGAGAACGCTTCCCGGCTCGAGGGTGGAGACGCTGAGGCTCATGAGCCCTTCCTGGAAGTTGGAGTTGGAGGATGGTGTGCGGGAAAGCGGCGGCGGCCCGCAGCCGGAGGGGCTGCGGGCCGCCGCCAAGGCGGGGTGGCAGGCGGGTCTAGAACGGCGCCTCGTCGTCGAGGTCGTCGCCGCCGGGCTTCTTCGTCTGAGGAAGAGGGGTCGACCAGCAGTTGCCGGCGTGTTCGTTGGCGGCGTTGCGGGCGGTGTCCTGTCGGTGGCTGCGGTATCCGGGGTCGTCGCCGGTGTCCTTGCCGACGGCCCCGCAGCCCAGGCAGCGCCAGGTGGTGCCGCTGATCTCGGTCAGTTCCTTGGCGGCGTACGGGGCGCCGCGGTAGTGCTCGTATCGGCTGGTGAACTCGCAGCGGTGCAGCACCACGGCCGCGCCGCCCCGCGTCGTGAACGCGGCCACGACGTCCAGGCCCTCGGCGCCGGCCATCGGGTCGACCTGGCGGCGCGCCAGTTCCAGTTCCCGCCGCCAGAACCGTTCGACGGCGGCGGCTTCGGCCCGCTCGGTGGTGATGAGGTCGGCCTGCCGGCGGGTCTCGGCCTCGTACAGGTTCCTGGCTTCGGTTTCCTCGCGCAGCTTGGTCTCCAGCGCGCTGGCCTGCCCGGCCTGCTCGCTCAGCTGGTCCCAGCGACGCCGGGTGACGATTCGGATCATTGCTTCCTCCGGTTGCTTCGGGCCGCCGGCTGACGGCCCGGTCTGAGGCGCCGCTTAGTCGGCGCTGGTGCTGGCGCTGGGCGTGGGGGTGGGCTCCGGGACGGCGCCGTCGGCCGGTGGGGCGACGGTGGAGCCGAGCCAGTAGCCGAGCAGCAGCGTCGCGGTGGCGATGAACTTCGTGCGGTGCTGCTGCCACCAGGTCGGCGGCTCGGGCTCGGCTATGACGTACTTGACTCCCACGGTTCAGGGCTCCTTGGTGTCGGGGTGGCAGGGGCCGGTGCCCGCCGCCGTTGAGGTGGCGGGCCTCGTGCGGTGTTCTGGGCGGGGCCGGATCGCGCGGGGGCCGCAGCGGGTGCGGCCGGTCGGCCTGTCCCGCACCCGAAGCCCTGCCGCCGGGCGGGGTGTCGGGTGCGAGGCGGGGCGACCGGCTGTCAGCGGCGGATGTCGTTGCGGGTGCGGGCGAACATGCCGCGCGTGGCGGTGGTGTTGTGGGTCTCGGTGTGGGTGACCGGGCCCTGGTAGACGTGAACCGTCTTGGATGTCGCTGCGCGGGCCTTGTTGATCGCGCCGCCGACGGCGGTGGCGACCATCGCGAGAGCCGCGAGCGGCAGGGTGACCATCAGGACGCCGGCGAGCGTGACGGAGGCCAGGCCCTGGAGCACGAGCCAGGCGCCGCAGCCGATGCCGGTGACCCCGGCGCCGACGCCGATGCTCGCGACGGCGATCCCGGCCGCCCAGGCCGGGACGATCCGCTGGTCGGGCTGCGGCACGGGCGGGGTGGTGCCGAAGGCCGGCGGTGCGGTGTCGTCCCGGTAGGCGGTGGGGTGGTGGTGTACGGGCTTGCTGGCCCAGTCGTCGATCAGGCGGCGGGCTTCGGCCGCAGCCTCGGACTCGGGCATGCCGGACTGGGTGGTGTGCATGGGGTCCATGGGTGTTCTCCGATCACGCGGGAAGAGGGGGTGCCCTCCTTGGCCGTGGCCGGAGGGCGCGTGGGGGAGGGCGCGCGACGGCGAAGGGCGTCGCCGGAGTCTGTGGTTCCGGCGGCGCCCTTCGGCGTTGCGTGGCAGGGGAGTTGGGCGCTGGCGGTGGGTAGTCACCGCACACGTGCTGCGGGCATCCTCGGACCGACAGCGCGGGGAAGGGGATCTGGTGGAGTTCGTCTTCGATTGCGGTTGGTGCGGCGGGGAGAATTTCTTCGTCGGCCGGCAGGTCGGCTTCTGGGTCGACAAGTGGGAGGTCCCCGCAGAGTGGGACTGCCGCTTTTGCGACGGGCTCAACTACACCCCGGACCCGCCGTGGACGGAGGCGTAGTCAGATGCTGGAGATCAGTCCGGCGAGCGAGACCAGGCCGCTGTTGATGGCCGGGGCCAGGCCGGTCGCGGCGAGGGTGAAGCCGAACAGGGTGCAGGCGAGCGCGGAGCCGACGCGGACGTATCCGCTCTTGAGCAGGACGAAGACGATGATGCCCAGCAGCACGGCGGCGGAGACGGACAGGGCCACGGTAGTGCTCCTTCGCAAGGGGTCGGGCGGGGCCGGCCGTGCTCGGGCAGGCCGGCCCCGAGGGGTGGGTGGTTGGTTCAGGCGTCGGTGAGGGTCTTGATGGCTTCCAGCGCCTGGCGGGGCGAGGCGACCTGCTCGGAGCGGCGGCCGCCGCTCTTGGAGCCGCGCCCGCCGCCGCCCTTGCCTCCGCCGCCGCCACGTCGGCGGGGCTTGCTGTCGCCGTCGCCGTCCTCGTCGGGCTCGGGCCAGAACTCGCCGGGCCGCGGCTCGGGCTCACTCCAGTCGAACCACAGGCCGCGCTTGTCCAGCTCCGCGATCTCGTGGTCGGTGAGCCGGTTGACCTCGCTGGGGAACAGGTCGGCCAGGTCGGTGTCGAAGTCCACGTACAGCGCCTTCATCAGGACGGCCCGCCCGTTGTCGAGGACCACGACCGCGACGCCGCCGGTGGAGACGCCGTTCTCGGGTTCGGCCTCTCCGGCCATGGCCCGCTCGATCGCGCTGCCTTCCTTGGGGGCGTAGCGGGCCGGGATGGTCGGCACGTCGTAGGCGTTCTCCATCGTGCCTTCGGCGGCTTTGCGGGTGGCGCCGGGCGAGCCCATGTTGAAGATGACCGGGCGGGAGTTCTGGCGCAGGTTGTCCTTCATCTCGGTGGAGAACCCGTTGTGCGCGAACGGGGACTGGCCGGCGGGGTTGAAGCCGATGCCGTACTTGAGGCCCATGACGGTCAGGGCGTCGCCGTCGGCCTGGATGAACTCGCCGTAGTCGGGGTCCTGGCTCGCAGTCATGAACTCATCGGCGTAGACGTTGAGTTGCTTGTAGGGGCAGCGGTCGTCGCCGGGCTTGTAGTCGTGCGGCTTGCCGTCGTGCGCCCACGGCATTTCCGCCCGGATCTCGCACAGGGCCTTGGCCGCGCGCAGCTGGCGGGCCATGTAGATCGGGGTGATGCCCTGGCGGTCGATGTACTCGCCGAGGGTGGTCGTCTTCTCGTCCTTGAAGCACGAGGACAGCCACACGATCTGTCCGGCGTTGGACTCGGCCACCATGGTGACGGCAAAGAACTGCGTCTTGCCGCCGCGGGTGACGCCGAGGACCAGGCCGTGCTTGGCGGCGTTCTTGTCGTGCTGGAACACGAAGTTGTGCACCGGCTGGCCGGTGATGCTGAACCCGCACACGTACATGCCGGTCTTCGCGTCCGGGGTGAGCAGTTCACGGGTGGCGGGGAACGTCGGGGACAGCGGCGGGGTGTCGAACACGCTGATCAGGAACTCGGCTCCTTCGGTCAGCACGAAGACGCGGCTGTCGTCCTCGGGCAGGTCCAGGGCGCGGCAGACCTTGGGCAGGTCGATGCGCGGGGTGTCGGTGGAGTCGGCCATCTTCGCCCGGTAGAAGGTCACCCCTCGGGCGGTGTCGCGGGTGGTGTGGACCAGCTCGGAGCCGGGGGCGCCGCCCTTGGGGCCGGCGACCCGGTCCACCCAGCGTTCGGCGTCGGTGGGCTTGGTGCGGCGGCGGGCGTTGGCGTCGGGGGTGATGAGGGCCTCCATCCAGCCGGGTCCGCCCTGGCGGCCGGGCTGGATGGCGACCTCCGCCAGGACGACGTCGCTGGAGTGCACGCCGAACGCGGCGCCGACGATCTCGGGCGAGAGGCCGGTGATCGGCCGCCCGGTCTCCGAGGCGCGCAGCAGGATCGTCATGTCGTGCCGCATGGCGGTGTGCCGGGTGGCCTTGACGATGTGGGTGCGGGCGGGCATCCCCGCGCGCTCCCACAGCACCCTGGCGTCGCGGGTGAGCTGGTCGGCTCCGTCATCCGGCACCGCCGGGGATACCGGTTCGGGGACTTCGGCGGGTGCCAGCTGCAGGGCCGGGGCTGCGGCGGCGGGGCGGTGGCGTCGGCGGGTGTGCCGGGAGAACGGCATCACCAACCAGCCGGCCGCCGCCCATCCGGCGGCGAGCAGTCCGTCCAGCCAGTAGGGGCCGAAGCCGTCTGTGTGTCCGGCGGCGACGTCGACGGCGGCGGCCAGGACCAGCGGGGTCCAGCGCAGGATCTTGCGTCCGGCGCCGGGCCCGTCGCTCTTGGCGGCGAGGAAGATGCCGCCGATTCCGGCGGCGCCGGCGAGCTGGACGACCTGGTTGACGGGGCTGTCGGGGTAGAGGTTCGGGGCCACGGCCAGCGCGGGCGCGGCGAGGGTGTAGGCGAGGCGTTCGAGCGCGACACTGCGCGGCGTGGTCACCGGTTTCTCCTTCGAGGGCGAATGGGCACGGGCGGCCCCGCGAGATGTGCGGGGCCGCCCGTGGCGGGGTGGGTGGGGGAGTGGGGTCAGTGGTTGAAGAAGCCGGGCTTGGGCGTCCGCTCGCGCCGGTTCGAGCGGATGTCGTCCAGCGCGCCGTAGAGCTTGGAGTGGGTGCGCTTGGTCTGGTGGGTGAGGTCGGCGGTCTCCTGCGCGGTGTCGTGCAGCTTCTTGACCTGCACACCGGCGCCCCCGAGGGCGACGCCGACGTTGTCGGTCAGCTCCACGAACTTCGGGTCGAGTTCGGCGTTGGCTACGTCGCGGGCCGCGTCCTCGGCCCGCTTGGTGTTCCTGCGGACGCTGCGCAGCAGTTCCTCCAGGCCGAGCCCGGCGTCGTCCAGCGCGCGCCCGAGGGTCTTGAGCTTGGCCTGGACGGCCTTGTAGCGGTTGTCGCCGTCGGCCGGCGCGGGCACCGCGCCGCTGGGGCGGGGTGCGAGTTCGCTGCTCATCAGCGCATTTCCTCCCTGGTTCTAGTCGTGGTGGGCGGCGGCCGAGGTGTACTTCAGGCCCGCGTCTTCCTTGGCGGCCATGTCCTGGCCGTAGATGCGGGCGACCATGGAGGCCGCGAGCTTGGCGGCCTCCATGGCCAGGCCGCACTCGGTCGCGCACCGTTCGGCCTGCTGCTTCATGCGGGCCGCGGCGTCGGCCAGGTCCGAGATCAGTTCGGTGACCTCGGTGCTGACGTTGTGGTCACCGATCAGGTCGGTGGCCATGTCCCGCAGGGCGTCGGCGACCTGGTCCAGGGCCTCGGCGAGGGCTTCGGCCCGCTCCTGGTCGGAGGCGGCCTGGATGGCGATGTTCGCCATCTCCATCAGGTACGCGTCGAAGGTGATGTCCGTACGGTGCTGGGCACCGAGGCCGCCCGCGCCGGACGGCCTGCTGACTTCCGAGCTGCTCACGCTGCTCCCTTCCGTGCCGGGCCGGCTGGTGCCGGGCCGCTGCGTGTGCTTCTCCGGCGCGGGCGGCAGGCCCTTGACGCCGGTCGTGACGGCCGCGGGCTCGTCGGGGACGATGTCCGCGTCGACGATGTCCTCCTGGCCCTTCGCGGGCCGCTGCGGCGGGCGGGTGGGATGGTCGGGCCACTCCCACGTCGAGTCGGGGTCTGCCGTGCCGAACGGGCTGTCCGCCCCGCGGCCGCGCCGACCGGCACGACCCGTACGACCGCGCCCCGCACGCCCGGTCCGGCCGGTGCGGCGGGCGCGTCCGGTCCGGCCGGACCCGCCCTCGCCGGTGCGCCGGCGCCGGAACCGGCGCCGCTTCTTCGAGCCGTCAGACGCCCCGTCACCGGCCGTGGAGCCCTTGCCGTCCTTCGCCGCGGTGGAGGCCCCGTCAGGGCCGTCCTTAGCGGTCTTCCCGCCCTTCCCACCGGTGCCGGCCTTGCCAGCCTTGTCCTTGTCCTTGGTCAGGTTCACCTTCTCGGTACCGGCCTTGCCGCCCTTGTCCTTGGCGTCCTTGGCGTCCTTGGCGGCCTTGGCGTCGGCGCGGCGCTTGTCCCAGTGGCGCTGGGCTTCCTCGCCGACGGCCTGGCCCAGGGTGGTGCGGCCGGGTGCGGCCGACGCCGCGGCTTCCCGCTTCGCCTTCCGCGCCGCGTCCCGCTCCTGCCGCTTGGCCCGGCGGTCCTCCCACGCCTGCTGCCGCTGGGCGCGGGCCTGGTCGCGGTCCCGGGTCCGGTCCGCGACGCCGGCGGCGTGCCCGGCGCTGCGCCGCTCCTGCCGCCCGGCCTGCCTGGTCCCGGCGCGCTCCTGGCGGCCGCGGGCCCGCTCAACGCGGGCGCTGGACGCCGGACCGTGCTGCTGCTGCGGCCGGCCGCCGCCGTCACCCTTCGAGCCGCCGCCCCGGCCGGAGCCTCCTGAGCCCGCCTGAGAGCCTTTCGAGCCCCCGGACGACCCGTTGCGCCCGGAACCGCCTGTCTGGCCGCCAGAGGAGCGGTCAGGGCCCTTCGCGCCGCCCTTGCCGCCTGAGCCGCCCCCGGTCGATCCGTATCCGGAACGGCCTGCGGGGCCACTGGAGTTGGAGCCGCGCGCGCCCCCGGACCGGTTCGGCCCCGGGCCCGGGTTGTTGCGGGACGGCCCGCTGCCGCCACCGCCGCGCCAGGACCCGCCGCCGGCCTTCGAGCGGCCCTTGTCCGCCCCCAGGCCGGAGCCGGGCGACGTCATGCGGTCGGCATCGGCCTTTGACCGTGCCGCTGCCTTGTCGCCTTTCGCTTTCATCATCGCGGCGTGGAGCTTTCCGTTCTGCTCCATCATCGCGACTTCCCTAGCGGTGCGGCCCTCCAGCAGCGCGGCCTTCCGCGCTATTTCAGCCTCGCGGAAAGGCGCTTCGCTTTCATGATTGGCCCGCGCCATTTCCAGCCGGAATTCCAGCCAGTCACCGAGGCGGTCAGCGAGAGAACGAGGCTGCTCGTATTCGCCTTCCTCGTATTCGCCGTCCTCTTCACTGGTTTCCGGTGCCGTAACTCCTTCGGAACGCAGAGCCGTCGACGGGTCCGGAGCAGCCGGAATCCGTGGCAGTTCCATCGTCGTCTCTTCCGGCGACTCCGGCGGAGCCTCGGGAATGTCTTCCGGCGGCGGAATGGTGTCGCCGTAATCCGGGATCGGCGGTGGCACATAGGTGGAATCACCACTCCAGGGACCGCGGACCAAGGTCCCGGTGCCGTCCTCATCGGACACGGTGCGCCTCCCTCCAGGGGACTTGACAGAGCGTGGGGTCTTGTGTGCACGCGCGTGCACGGGCACGTGTGCACGCTTTACGCGTGCGAGGCCCGCCGGAGCCCGGCGGGGCCTTCGCTGGTGACGTTCAGTGACGCGGGGGGTGCTGCTCCACGACCTGCTCCGCGTACTGCATCAGGTCGTTCCAGATCCGTCCGCTGCCCTCCACCCGGTCGTCCATCGCCGTGATGAACAGGCGGCAGATGAGCGCGAATCCGGAGTAGACGTCCTGGCGATTCGCCTTGACGTCCTTGGCGATTCGGGATCGTGTCAGGCGGAGCCAGAATTCCATCAGCCCTGCCTCGCCGCGAGATTCGCGGGCTTTCTTCGCCTCTTCCTTCAGCCAGTTCTGGCGCCGCTGAGCGGAGCGTTCGGCGCTGCTGAGGGGGCGGTTCACGCCGACTCCCGACCGAGGTCGTAAATCGACGTAGGAGCACTGTACCCGGAATTCTGGGTCCGCGCACCCTCCTGCGGCGGGTTGGGCGCGGCCTGCAGCGGCTGCGGGTTCTTCTTACGCTGCCTTTCCAGCTCCTTTTCCTTCCTGCCCTGGGCCGTATTCACAACGGCCTCGTCGTGGGCGCGGCGCTTGTAGGCGCTCCTTTCCAGGCCCTCGGTGAGGTTGTTCAGGTTCTTGAGCACGTTCCCCAGGGCCTTCTCCACGGGCCTCGCGCGCAGCCTGGCGTGGTACCAGCGGTCACCCTCCACGTGCGTCTCGCGCAGGTGAACGCGGGTCTCGATCGCGAGGGTCTCCAGGTTCTTGCCGATGTCCAGCAAGACCCGCTGAACGTCAGCCAGGTACCGGGCGGTTGCCTCCGGGCTCTGCGCGACGTCGCGCAGAGGGGAGTGGTTCGGGTCGGTGGTCACAGGGGGCCTCCATGAGGGGGTATCGGATCTGCGTGCGTCCGGCACCGCCGGCGGGAGCCGGCCGGCTGGTGGGCCAGGCTCCCGGCGGCGGTGTCGGGGTGGGCCGGGCGGCCGTGGCCGCCGCCATGCCCGTCGCCCCCTCTGGGTGAGAGGAGCGGCGGGTATGGCGGCCGCCATGAGCGCCCGGATACGGGACGGCGGCGCTGCCGGGCGCGCGGTACACGCCCGGCAGCGCGCGGTCAGGCGGCGACCGGCTGCAGAGGCTGGGAGCTGGCGGCGGCCTCCTGGTCGAGGAGTTCGTGGGCGCGCTTCAGGCGGTCCTGCGCGGTGCCCTGGGAGACTCCGAGCTCCTGAGCAACCGCTGCGACGGTGACCCGCTGCTCCTGGCCGGCGGGGGCGAGCTGCTGGGCGCGGATCATGGCCGCCACCCGGTGAGCGTCCCAGTCGGCCTGCCCCATCCGGGCCTTCGCCGCCAGTTCAGCCGCAGCGGCTTCCAGTTCAGCGGCGCGGCGCCGCTGTTCAGCGGCAGCGGCGGCGTGTTCAGCCTCACGCCGCTCAGCGGCGGCCTGCCGCTCGCGGGTCTGCCGCTCGCGCTCCTTCTTCTCCTGCTCGGCACGGAGGGCGGCGGCGGCGTGTTCAGCCTCACGCCGCTGGTGTTCAGCCTCACGCCGCCGGTGTTCAGCGGCGGCCTCCTCCGCCTTCGCCGCGGCGGCCTCGTGCTCCTTTGCCTGGCGCAGCAGCCGGGCAGCTTCCTCACGCTGCGCGGCGGCAGCGGCCTCCGCGCGGGCCTCGGCTTCAGCGGCCAGTTCGCGCTGTTCAACCTCAGCGGCCAGGGCCTGGCGCCGCTTCTCCGCCTCCAGGCGAAGACGGTGCTGCTCTTCCTCCGCTCGCAGGTTCACCTCCTTCTGCTTCAGCTCCAGCTCGCGCTGACGGGCCTGTTCCTGCAGGTCAAGGCGCTGCTTCTCTTCTTCGGTACGGGCTGCGGCCTCGAGCTGGGCGGCTTCGGCGGCCCGGTTCCGCTCGATGGCTTCCTTCTCCGCGAGCAGCCGCGTCCGCTCCAGTTCGGCCTCCAGGGCGGCCGTCTCCTCCGCCCGGGCGGCCTCCGCGCGGCGGCGGTCAGCTTCTTCCGCGAGCCGCTTTGAATGCGCCTCGGCGTCTTCCTGAACACGGCGCGCTTCGGCTTGAACCTCGGCCTGCCGCTTTTGAACGGCAGCCTGCTGGCGCTGAATCTCGGCTTCGGCTTCCGCCTTGGCAGCCTGCCGGGCGAGTTCGATGCGGCCCTCAGCCTGAATGCGTTCGAGTTCGGCTTGAATCTCCGCGTCCCGGATCTGAACGTCGGCCCGGACCTTCTGAACGGCGGCCTCGGCACGCTGCAGGGCGGCGCGTCCCTGCCGCTGCTGCTCTTGAACGTCTTCGAGAAGCGGCACTCCCAGCGCCCGTTCCACTGTGAACCCGAAGGCCGCGAGGTTGAACGGCAGCAGTTCGTCTGGGCTGGCGGCCTTCTTCCACCTCTTCTCGTGGCCGGCGTAGCGCTGACGCAGCCGCTCTCGGTAGATGCGGATCTGCCGGTCCTGCTCCAGGGCCTGGACGTAGGTCATGGACCACAGCCGCATCCGGCGGGCGATCCGCAGCGTGGAGAACGGTGCGAGCAGCCACCGCGAGCGCGGCACCTTCTCCTTCTTGGTCCGGCCCTTCGCCGCCCCGATGTGCGCGGCGTACAGGTGCGCGGCGATCTCGGAGAAGACGACCCACAGGCTCGCGAGGACGGCGTGGCCGACCTGCGAGGGCAAGCTTGTGGCCGCTTCCCAGTTGAGATAGATCGTCACCGCGGTGCCCGCGCGGGGCACCCACTTGACCCACCACAGCGGCCGGTCGAACCGCACCAGCAGCAGGTTCACGATGGAGAAGGCCAGGATGGACAGGTCGATACCGACCGGCAGCAGCCACGGCCAGGACCAGCCCCAGCCGCCGGCCTCTGCCGGCGTGGCGGCCTTGGCCTCCAGCGCCTGGTAGCTGGAGATCAGCCCGAGCGTGGCGACCCCGGTGCCCAGCAGCACTCCGAGGGCGATCAGCCACTTCTCCCACCGCTCCAGCGTCCGCACGGGAGCGGTGCCGGTGGTTCCCGCCGGTGTCGCGTTGTCCGTGTCGTTCTCCGGCGCCAGGTCGTCCGCGGGCTCGGGCTCCGGGCGGCGGTCGTCCTTCCCGGCCGGGAGCGCCGGCGGTACGGCGGCCTGCTGTTCCTCGTCGGGGCGGGTATCGGGCGGGGCGGTCATGAGCGGGTCTCCATGATGTTCGTCAGCGGGCGGGGGTTGAGGGCCGGGCCGGCCACTTCCTTCGTGGTGGTGCTGCGCGGCTGGCTCTTCGGGGCGGCCTGTCCGGTGTCGAGCCAGGCCAACGCCTCCCGTGCGACGTCCGCGACCGCGAGCTCGTAGGAGGTGGCGTCCGGCAGCCAGCTCTTCGCCAGGTCCGCTACCTGAACGGCGAGTCTGGGCGTGTCAATGGCCTCCGCCCGAGCCGCCTCCACGGCAGCAACCACAGTCGTGGTTGCTGGGAACGGGTGGTCAGGGAGGCAGCGGACCCAGCGCCAGGGGATCGCCGTGTCAGTGACCTCCCGGGCCCTGGCCACCCAGGCTCCGGGCATGCCGCCGTGCCGCTCCGCCATCTGCTCGGCGGACTCGGAGTCGGGGTGGGTACTGTGCACGCGGCCCCAGTGCAGGAGCACGACCAGGTCGGTGTTGCCGAGCGCCCGCAGCAGCGCAGACAGCTCCTCGCGATGGCCAGCGGCCTCGGCCTGTGCGGCGCCCCGGACCAGGTGCGGGTGGGGCATGAGCGACCAGGCCGCGCACAGGCGGGCCGCGGTGAACACCACCACGGCGACTGCGGCGTGCACGGCCGTGTCGGGCAGGCCGCTCGCCTGCAGGTCCAGCAGGGACGCGGCTGTGGCGGCCAGCGCGATGCCGGTGGCCAGCTGCGGCCGGTCCGCCGGCCGCAGCGTCGGGCGGGCCGTGGCGGGGTGGGGGCACGACGCCGCGACGCGGCACCACCTGCCCCGGCGTGCTTGATAGCGTTTGAACATGCGATGCGCTCCTTGTCAGCGGGTCGCGAGCAGAAAGAAGAGGCCCCCAGCCCGGGGCCTCTTCGCATATCGGGGTGCGCGTCAGTGCTTGCGGACGGTTCCGTTGCCCGCCGTCGCCCGCACGTCCAGGTCGCCGCGGTTGCGGACGCCGTACAACTTCACCGAGCCGTTGCCGGCCTTGGCGACGATGCGGCCGGCCGCCGCGGGGGCCACAGTCATGGCGATGGAGCCGTTGCCCGAGCGGACCTGGGCGGCGCTGCCGGCGTACTGGTCGACCTTCACGGAGCCGTTGCTGGACTCGGCGTCGATCCACTCGGTGACCGTGCCGACCTTGATGGAGCCGTTGCTGGCCTCGGCCTCGATCCGGCCGACGTTCTCGGCGTGGATGGAGCCGTTGACGGCCGAGCCCTGCAGCGCGGCGAGCACCCCGTAGGTGTACAGGCTGCCGTTCTCACTGCGGTACTTCACGCCCGACCCGGCGGGGAGAGTGACCAGCACCTCGACGCCGGTCGTGCCGTTGATGACCGTGCCACCCCGGCCACCGAAAACCGTCGTGGTGCCGTTCACGGTGATGCTGGAGTAGCTGTTCCCGCCGATGAACACCCCGCCGCCATTGAACTGGCCGGTGGTGGGCGGGAGCGGCGGTACGACGACGGTCAGCCGCTCCGCCGACTGGGAGATGCGGGTGTCCCGGACCGCCTCGGCGGCCGGGCCGTCCGGGTCAGTGGTGCGGACCCGGACCTGGGCGACCTCGGCGGCCGGGTCGATGGTGACGTGCACGACGCCGTCCGGGCAGGTGATGTCCGCCAGCACCGGGCCGGTAGCGCTGGACGCGGTGTAGGTGCGCTCGGGGGTGTGGTCGTTCTTCGTCAGGCCGGTGCCGATCACGGTGGTCCTCCAGGACACGAAAAGGGGGTGCGGTGACCTCGGCCGGAGGGCCGGCCGGGGAAGCGGTGGGTGCTCCCAGCGCTCTCCACCGCCACCGGACCGCGCAGAAGCGCGGGCCGGTGGCGCGTGGGCAACGGTGGGCTGCCGGTGCGCAGTCGAGAAGGGATGGCCGGTCAGGCGGCGGTGCTGGCGGGGTAGATGATGTGGCCCACCAGCTCCCCGTCCGTCTCCAGGACGATGCCGCAGCCGCCGCAGGTGTAGGTGATGGTGTCGCCGTCGCGTGCGGTCACGTCCATCTCGCCCCCGCAGCAGTCGGGGACGGCCTCACCGATCTCGTCCGCCTCATCCAGGCGGTAGCCGAAGACCTCAGGTCCGTCGCAGCAGCAGCTCATGTCGGTGTCCTCTCCGTGGTGGTGGTGTTGAGCCGGGCGGCTCTCCGGCGCTGCCCGGTCAGGCCGGGCAGCGCGGGAGAACCGGCGGCCCCTCACCCGGCGAATCGGGGGAGGGGCCGCGCGGATCAGGGCGTTGAGCGTCAGCGGCGGCCGTTGTCGCCGCTGCTGTTCTTGTTCTTCTCCCGCAGCTTCTCCAGAAGCTTCTGCCGTTCGGAGTCGGTCATCGATGCCCCCGTGCGGACTCCGGGCCGAGCTGCGCCTGGCCGTAGATGTCGTCGAGCTGCGCGTCGCTGTAGTGCCGGTCCAGGTCGCGCTCCAGCTGGGCTGCCGACGACGGCGTGCCCTGCTCGGAGTCGCTGGACTGCGTGTTCTTGCTGGCGAAGAGTCCCATCAGCGACCGCCCCCTTGCTGCGCGGCGCGGCGGGCGTCGTCCTCGCGGGCACGCCGCAGTG
Source organism: Streptomyces sp. WMMC1477 (assembly GCF_027460245.1). Classification (NCBI taxonomy): domain Bacteria; kingdom Bacillati; phylum Actinomycetota; class Actinomycetes; order Kitasatosporales; family Streptomycetaceae; genus Streptomyces; species Streptomyces sp. WMMC1477. Next base: position 33,456 of record NZ_JAPZBD010000001.1, read on the forward strand.
CTTCGTCGGCCTGGTTGGGGTGCTGGTGGTCCGCCCGGCGGGCGGATGCGATGATGTGAGTGTTCAAGGTTGCCCCTTCCTGGGCGATCGGGCGGCTCCCGGAGGACCAGTCCGGGGGCCGCCGCTTTTGTGTGCAGGGGTCAGGCCGCGGCGCGGCGGACCCGGCCGGCGGCCGACCTGCGGCGGGCGACCCGACGCTTCTCGCGGCGCCGCTCGTCCTCAGACATCCCGCCCCACACGCCGTGCTCCTGGTTCGTCTCCAGGGCCCAGGCCAGACACTGCTCCATGACAGGGCAGCGGTTGCGGCAGACGGCCTTGGCCTCTTCGATCTGCAGCAGCGCCGGGCCGGTGTTCCCGATGGGGAAGAACAGCTCCGGGTCGTCCTTCGCGCAGGCGGCGAGCTTCCGCCAGTCGACGATGTTCTTGTCCATGCCGGTGTTCTCCTTCTCGTCTCAGCGGGTGCCAGCCACGGCGCGCAGCGCGCTGCGCAGCACGGTGCCGTGCGGGTCGGTGTGGAGCGGGTGGTCCGCGCAGGCCGACGCCCAGCTCTGGTGGGTGTGGCAGGTGACGCGGTGATCGGCGTTCAGGCCACCGGCTTCCTCAGCCGCGTCCTCGGCGGCGAGTACCGTCGGCAGGTCGCAGTGGGTGAGGTTCTCGTAGGCCTCGAAGTCGGCGGCCAGCCAGAAGGTGGGGTCGCCGTGCTGGGACACGAAGTCCAGCGGGGTGGTGATGGCCATGGCATCGGTCCTCGTCGTTGAGGGGTCGGGTAGTGGCCGGGGCGTCCTGTATCCCCCCGCACGCCACCGCCCGGTGCAGCTGGGCGTTGGTGACGACAGGCAGCACAGGAACTGCCGGCGCACGTAGACTCACGCGCGGACCAGGGCCGCAACTCCGCACGTCAGAAGTGCTCCCCGCACAGGCGGGGATGGTCCGGAGTCGAAGTCGGCGGCGGTCCAGCCGGGTCGGTGCTCCCCGCACGCGCGGGGATGGCGTGGAGCGTGGCGTCCTCCGCGCTCTCCACCGCTCACCGGACCGCCAAGGGCGGGGCGGTGAGCGTCTGGGCAGCGCGGGGCTGCGGTAGTGGTTGCGCGGCGCCCCGGTGTGCGGGGCGCCGGATCTCATCACGACGCGGACCGCGGGCCAGCCCGGGAGATCCGTCCGGGCGGGCGAGTGCGGTGCAAGGTGTGCCGCGTCGTTCTTTAACGTCGTGGGGATGCCGGCCCTCCGTTGCTCTCCATCAGTGATGAGCGCCCGGTTGGTACTGCACCGGACCGCCCCCAGGTACTGAGCGCCTGACGGGTCATCGCACGTGCCGACTGCCACCACCAGCGGTAATGGCGCCTCACGACGGGTTTCCACTCACCCCGGCCGGTGCGGTCACGGCCGGTACTGCGGTGGTGGATCACGCTGTGGAGTTCTGAAACAACGGCCGCTTCCTTCGGATCCCGTGCCGGGTATGGCAGCTGGAGGGGCCTCCGGGCGGTGCTGGTTGCCGGGCCGTGGTGGCCCGGCTCCCACTGCCGGCGCCGCCCGCGGGGGCGGTTCCGGCCGAAGGAGCCGGATCAGGCAGCGGCGGGAAGCAGCTGCTCGGGAACGGGGCCGTCGACGACGCGGTGCGCGGCCAGCACCTCCGCCAGGAGCTCGTTGGCGTCGGTGGGGGCGGCGGTCTCCTGCAGGCCCAGAACCTCCCGGACCGCGAACGCGAGGCAGTCCGGCAGGCCCGACTCCGGGTCGACGCTGTCGGCCTGCGGGACGCCGCTGTCCGCACGGGTGATCACGCGCAGCCAGGCGTCCTGCGCCAGGTCCTCCACCTGGTGCGGATCGCGCTCGTACCGCGTGATGAAGGCCAGCAGGGTGCTGTGGTGGCGCCGCACGAGGCGGTTCAGCAGGTGGTCGGTGGCGGGGAACTGCGTCGCGTTCATGAGGTGGGTCTCCCTTCGGTGTTCGGGCTCTACGTGATCCCGGCCAGGACAGGTGGGGGCTTTGCCGACCCATCCACCTTGTTGGCATATCTAACTTAGCTGATACAGTCCGGGGAGTGTCAAGCGGTTCGTTGATGAAGCTATGGAAGCTAGCTATGTCGAGGGGGTCGTCCTACGATGGCGCTTATGAGCAACGAGGCCGTGCAGCCGTACCAGCGAATCGTTCAGGACGTGCGGGACAAGATCCGCACGGGACGGCTGACTGCCGGGACCAAGCTGCCCAGCACACGGGAGCTGGCCGACGAATACGACGTGGCGCCGGGCACCGTCCAGCGGGCGCTGGCTGAGCTGCGAACTGCCGGCCTCATCTACTCGCACCAGGGCCGTGGGTCGTTCGTCACCGAGACCGCTAGCGAGAGCATCCAGGATGCAACTGCCCGTGCTCTCGCGGAACTTCAGGATCAGGTCCAGAGCCTTGCGGCCCGTCTCGACAGAATCGAGAAGGGGTGCGATGACTGACGTCCTTCCCTGCGTCTCGTTGCGCATGGCCCCTCCTCGGCGGCGTCGACTTCGTTAGCAAAGTTGTAGACCCGGCCCAGGAGCGAGTTCCAGATCAGACGTGTATCCAGTCGCTGGATACGCCGAGTGGAGACATGGAGGGATCGCCAAGTGGGGCAGCAGCCGAACGTGCTGACGCCGGAGCAGCGCCGCTTCGGACACACGCTTCGAGAGTTCCGTCAGGCGCGCGGGATGTCCCTTCGCGAACTGGCCGCGAAGTCCTTCATGTCGCACTCCAAGCTGCAGAAATGGGAGAACGGCTCACGCCTGCCGAAGCACCGAGCGGAAGTCGAGCTGGTCGACTCCCTGCTCCGAGCCGGCGGCGTGTTGGTCGACGTCTGGGAGCGGATCAGTCCAGCTGCGCCCGGACGGGCCCCTGTATCCGTTTCTGCTCCCCATGTATCCGAAGCGTCCGTCGGGCTGGCCACGGCCGGCATTCAGCGGGCAGCGTCTGATCATGAGGGGATCTTCATCCCCACTCGTCTACGGGATGGAACGGTGGTATTCGTGACGCTCGATCGACGCGACCTGCTGCGCGGTGGGGTGGGCATCGGTGCTGCGGCCGCATTCGGCATGGGCACGCCAGCAGCCGCGGACTCAGAAGTTGTGCAGAGCCTGAAGCAGCCCCCACGGGTGGCCTCCGCGTACAGCGGCACGCCCCTCGAGTACTTCAAGCAGGCTCGCCGACTGCTGATCGACAACGACAATCTGATGGGGCCCAGGCACGCCATCGCAGCCGTACGCGAGTACATCGAGCACATCAAGACCCTGCGCCGCGACACCAAGGGCGTCGACCGCCAGGGCCTGATGGAGCTCCAGACGCAGTACGCGGAGTTCGCCTCCTGGCTCTACCAGGACCTGGGCGACTTCGACAGCGCGGAGTTCTGGCTCGACAGGGCGTTCCAGTGGAGCCACACCGTCGGCGATGGTGATCTGACCTCCTACGTCATGGCGCGCAAGGCCCAGCTCGCCGGGGAGAAGCGGGACCTGGTCGACGTTGTTGATCTGGCCGAGGCGGCGCAGCGAATGGCACGGCCCCGGAGCCGCCTTGCGGCGGTCGCCCGGACCTTCGAGTCGTACGGCCACGCGCTCCGCGGGGATCCCACCGACAGTGAGCGCGCGATCGACGACGTCCGCAACGCCCTCGATCGCGTCTCCAGCGACACAACCCCCTGGGGTGTGTGGCTAAACGAGCAGTACGTCGATGTCCATCGCGCGCAGGGTCTGGAGGTGCTGGGGAAGCACGCCCAGGCCGCGGAGATCTTCACCAAAGCCATCAAGTCCCTGCCCGAGGGCTACCACCGGGACCGAGGCGTCTACCTGGCCCGCGCCGCAGTCGCCCACGCTGGCGCCGGTTCACCAGAGGAGGCCGCCGCCGTCGGGCTCCAGGCCTTGACCGTCGCGAAGGACACCGGATCCGGCCGGATCATGCGCGAGCTCGTCCGTCTCGACAGGTCGCTGGTCCCGTGGCAGCGCCAGCCGGAGGTGTCCGCCTTCCGCGAGAACTTCGACGCCGCCCTTGCCCACGAAGCCTGAGAGAAACGGATCACCGACCCCATGACCCCACGCCCGTACGTCATCCTCTCCGCCGCCATGTCGGTCGACGGATACCTGGACGACACCAGCCCCGAGCGGCTGCTCCTGTCCAACGAGCCCGACTTCGACCGCGTGGACCAGGTCCGCGCCGAATCCGACGCCATCCTGATCGGCGCGAACACCATCCGCCGGGACAACCCCCGCCTGCTGGTGAATAGCGAGAAGCGACGTGCCCAGCGCGTGGCAGACGGCAAGTCGGAGTACCCGCTGAAGGTCACCGTCACCGCGAGCGGCAACCTGTCCGCCGACCTGAAGTTCTGGCACCACGGCGGCGAAAAGCTCGTGCTCACCGTGGACGGCGCGGTGGAGAAGGCGCGCGCCACGCTGGGGGAACTGGCCGACGTCGTAAGGGTCGGCCCCGAGCTCGACTGGGGCCTGGTCCTCGATGAGCTCGGCCGCCGGGGTGTCGAGCGGCTGATGGTAGAGGGCGGCGGCACCATCCACACCCAGCTCATGGCACAGAACCTGGCCGACGAGGTCCACCTCGCTATCGCCCCGCTGCTCGTGGGCCAGCCCGAGGCAGCGAGGTTCCTAGGGGCCGCCGACTACCCAGGCGGCTCGACGGCCCGCATGAAGGTCCTGGAGGTCAGGGCAATCGGCGACATCGTCTTCGTCCGCTACGCCCCCAAGGAGCGCACCGCCTGATGTATGCACCCGACCGAGACCAGGACCTGCGCTGGATACAGCGCGCGATCGACCTGGCCACGCTGTGTCCCCCCGCCGCCGGGGCCTACTCGGTCGGGGCGATCATCGTGGGCGAGGACGGCACCGAGCTGGCGGCCGGCTACTCCAGGGAGGCCGACCCGCACGAGCACGCCGAAGAAGCCGCGCTCGCCAAGCTGTCCAAGGACGACACGCGACTGGCCGGAGCGACGATCTACAGCACCCTGGAGCCATGCTCCCAGCGACACTCGCCGCGCACCCCGTGCGCACAGCGGATCCTCGCCGCCGGCATCCCGCGGGCCGTCATCGCCTGGCGCGAGCCGTCGCTGTTCGTCGACGACTGCGTCGGCTACGAGCAACTGGTGAAGGCCGGGGTCACCGTGGTGGAACTACCCGAACTCGCGTCGGCCGCAAAGGCAGCCAACTCGCACCTGGGCAGGTTGGAGTGACTGCGTTGAGGCTGTTCCTCCCCGCTGGCCTCGACACCAGCATCAGCTTGTGGTTGGTCCCCGGCCCGGAGGTGCACAGGGCGCAAGGCGTCCAGGGCTGCTCGCAGCGTTTCCGCTGTGCCGTCGGAGGTCCACCCCGGCGGTACAGCGAGTTTGAGCATCGGTGCTTCGGGCGGACCGAAGCGGGTCGGGCGGCAGTCAACGATGGGGACGAGCCCGCGACGGCTGACGTGGACCAGCACCGGCTTGCCTGCGCCGACCACGTCGATGAGCTCGCGGCGTGCGACGGGGCCGATATGACGCTCGCGCTTCCCTCGGGCGGGGAGAAGGATGAGTCCGTCGAGTTGTGGAGCGAGGGTTCGCCATCTGGCGGCGTAGTCGGCGCTGCTGGTGAAGGTGTTGTGGAAGTGGAGAATCTCAGCACCGTGGAGCTGGTGGTGGATCCTGTCCAGCAGCCCTCTCCAGTTAGGACGTCGCTTCACGGCTGGAGGGGCGCTCACGTAGACGCGGACGGGAGTACCGGGCGCGCGCTGCGCCGCAAGCTGCCGCATGGCTGTGATGTATCCGTGCCTACGAGCTGCGGACGCGTAGCTGGCCAACGGTGGTTCCGTGCGAGGCTGCATGGCGCACATCATGCCTCTCCGGGCAGGCATGACGGGAACGCAGGCGTGTGCGCGTTCCCCGGGAGGCCGCTGAAACAGCGTCAGCTTGCTTTCGAGCGTTGTCGCAGCGGGTCTTCGAGGGGCCGGCAGATCCGAACGACACGTATGTTCCGGGCACCACGCAGAGTACTCCGAGGGAGTAGGGTGTCTCCCGAGCTTGATCAAAATAATGTGGCCCCGTCAACCGGCAAGCCGGGAGGGGCCACATGGTGGCCGAGGACCTTTGTGGTGGGGGTCCAGCGGCCAGACCGAACACCTTTCAGCGAAGAGGAGGTGTCGGCGTGATCCAGGGTACCTGCACCCGCCGACAGACGCACAGCACCCCGCCGTGGGGCCAGCGACGCCTTGAGCGCTGGTCCGTCGACGGGGCGTTCGTGTTTTCGCGCACGCCCAACCAGCCCTCTTCCGAGGGGGTCGGGATGACGTAGGTCTATGGGACGGCCTCTGCCGCCCGGGGCCCGTGCCTCATGGTGATGCCAGTCACCGCGGCCAGCGCCCCATCTGCTCTCCGGTCCGGCCTGCCACAGCCTCCCGGAGGAGTTGTTCGCCCCGGTACCACCCGGCTCGAACAGTTCGATCTTCAGGTTCTTGGACGGAACCGAAACCCACCGAAGAGGGCTTCTGTGTGCCTTCCCTCGGAAAGGCTGGCTTCATCATGCCCGACAGGGCTGACATCTGTCAGCCCCGGCAGGCCCGTACGGGTCGTGTCGGGGCCTATTACGTGACGAAGGCCACCCCTGCGGGGGTGGCAGGTGAGGTACGTCACGTCCGCCCGGTGCTGGTGGGGCGCTCCTGTCACACCTCTATCGGTGTGACCCCACTTCTCACCCTTCCTAAGATCCGCTGCCCCTACGATCCGACTGGCCAGACCGCGCACGCCGCCCATCTGCGCGGCGTGCGCGGTCCGCGTGCTGCTGTGACGCACGTCACCGACGTTCTTCCTGTTCGGCGTCACACCGAGGCCGCCGCGCGGACCTGTAGCAGGTGTGCACCCTTTTCTGTCTGCTCCCCGCTGTCCCTGCCCGATGCCGTCCTGCCTGCTCGCCGCCCCGTCCGGGTACGCAGCGGGCTGGGGGTGAGCCGGTGAGCGCGGGCGTGATGGCCCGGCCGGTCACCGTGCCGGGGCCGCGGTCGGCTCCGGACGCCGATGCCGTTCAGGGCGAGGTCGGGTTCGAGCTGGTGCGTGGCACGACGGCGCAGGATGTGGCGCGGACGCGGTCTCGGCGGGTACAGCCGCGGGCGTGGCTGCGGGCGGTGTCCTGGCTGGTGGGTGCTGGGCTGCATCCGCGAGCGGGGGCGACGACGTTGGCGGTCGCGCGGGATCTCGCGGCGCGGATGGACTACATCGAGGGCCTGGTTCTGTACGACCTGGCGGGCACCGCGGCGCGGTTGAAGGTGTCCAGGGCAACGGTGAAGCGCCATGTGGCGGTGTTGCGGGAGCTGGGCGCGCTGGTGTGGCTGCGGCACGGCAGCAAGCGGAACCTGCGGCTGCCGGGGCGGAAGTACACGGGGACGGCCACGATCTACGGCGCGGTGGTCCCTCCCGTGTACGACGAGGCGATGGGGCACCGACTGTCCGGCACCGGCTACCAGGCCCGGATCGTCGGGATGAGCGAGGCCGGCCGCGAGCGCGCCGTGGCCGTAGCCCGGCAGGCGGCGGAGGCTGTGGATAACCCCTCCGGCAAGCCTGTGGAAAACCGCAGGCCAGCGGAGCGTGAGCCCCATTCTCGTGGGTGGTACAGGAGGAGTCAGAAAGTTGAGGTGAGTGGTGGGTTTAACTACACCTCGCGCAAGCGCGCGAGCCGCCCCAACCGATCGACGTCCCCCTCCAAAACCAGCAGCAGCGGCGCGGGGCGGCGGCGGAGCCCGCTTCAGGTAGCCCGGGACATCGCGATCGCCCGCCAGGTGCGGCCCCTAGTGAACTGGACCCAGCCCGAGCAGCTACGCCGGCTGGCGTTCGCGGTGCGCCCGCTGATCGACCAGGGCCAGGACGCCCACGACATCGCCGCGGAGCTGCACGCCTGGCAGTACGCCGGAGGCCCCGGCATCACCTGGCGGCCGCAGCAGCCGGCCGCGTACATCACCGCCCAGCTCAAGCGCCGCGCCGAACGCGAGGCGGCCGAGCACGGCTTCGTCACCGCGCAGGACAGCCCGGCCTGGCAGACCTACCTCTCCCAGCAGCGCGCCACCGCGGCCCTGCAGGAGCTGATCGAGACCGCGAACACCCCGGAGCGGACCGACGAGGACCGCCGCCAGGCCCGCTACGCCGCCCAATACGATCCGCAGCGGGTCCTGGACCACCTCAGCGAGTGCGGCGAGGACGACGCCTTCGACCTGTACGGCTGGCGCCTGGTCTCCTGGGCCCACCGGCTGGCCGACTCCCCCCACCTGCGCCAGCGGAGCTGGGCGTGAACCGCCCGACACCCGGCAGGGCGGGTTCAAGGCGCGTGTTCGGGCAGTTCGGGATCGGCTGCGGGGGCCGGCAGGAACACCGGGTCGAGTCTCAGGTCGTTGAAGCGCCCGTAGGTGCCCTCGAAGCCGGCGATGACGGTTGCTTCGGGGCCGAACCGGTTCTTCGCCACGATCAGGTCGGCTTCCCCCACGCGGGGCGACTCCTTGTCGTAGGCGTCCTCCCGGTGCAGCAGGACGATGGTGTCCGCCGCGAAGGTGATCGCCCCGGACTCCCGCAGATCATCCAGCGCCGGCCGCCGGTCCACCCGCTGCTCCGGCCCGCGGTTGAGGTGGCACGTCGCGACGATGGGAACCTTCAGCGCCAGGGCCAGACGCTTCAGGTCCCGGACCACATCACCAACCTCCCGCTCCCGCAGATCGTTGCGCTGCGGCGGCGCGATGTCCTGCAGTCCGTCCACGGCCAGCAGACGCACACCGCGGCGCGCGTGCAACTGGCGGGCGTCGGCGGCGAGCTGGGAGGCGGTCATCGTCCCCGGGGCGGCCAGGAACAGGGGAGCATCGTTCATCCGGACCATCGCCTTGGCCAGCCGGTTCCAGGCGTCGTCCGACGCGGTACCGGCGCGCATGTCGGTCAGGGCCACGTGGGACTCGGCCGCCAGGATCCGCATGGCCAGGTTCTCCCGAGACTCTTCCAGACTGAACAGGCCGGTCGGCACCCTCTCCCGGATCGCGATGTGCCGGCAGAAATCACTCAGAAGGGTGGTCCGCCCCATCGCCGGCCGGGACGCGATCACCGTCAAGGTCCCCGGCTGCAGCCCGTAGGTGAGCTTGTCCAGCGACGGGAAGCCGGTGCTCAGCCCCAGCAGACCCGGTCCACGCTTGTTCGACGCCAGCTCCACGACATCGAGAGCGTCCTCCAGTGCGTCGTTCAGCTCAACGACACCCGTAACCGTTTCCTCCGCCAGGCGGGGCACGGACTGCTCAGGCACCTCATCCATGGGCCGATACTCCAGCACCGCAGACCAGACCGGCACAGCGACGGACCGTTCCGGCCGAAATCCGCCCGCTCCAGCCTGCTGCCGACCCTAAGCCTCCAACAGCCCGGCAGCAGGCGGGCTGTGCGTCCGCTGCCGGATCGCGAGCGAGGCCCGGGCCGGGGCGGCGGTGACCCGGTGAAGCGGGCTGACAACCCAGCGAACAGGTACTATGCTGGTTGCACATCAATGATGGCAGGTGAGCATATGCCCAGTTCGGAGGAGCGGTTGCGGCTCACGGTCGCGGCTCTGCTCTACGCCACCGGCGAGACCCAGCGGGACCTGGCCGCCGGGATCGGCCGCGGGCAGTCGGAGGTCTCGCGCCGCCAGTCCGGCGCGGTGGCCTGGACGCTGGAGGACCTCGACGCCCTGGCCGCCCACTACGGCATCGCGGTACCGGACTTGCTGTGCGGCGCCGACCACGCCGTCGCCCAGCTGCCCGCACGCCGCCGCGCCGACGTCCTCGGCGGCACCCAGACCGTGATCGGAGACGAGACGTGAGCGACGACTTCAACGCCGCGGTCGACGCACTGCTGGACCAGGCCGCGCCACTGCCCGACCCGGCCGAGCGGGAACGGCTGCGCACCGCCGGCGGCCTGTCCCGCACCGACATCGCCAAGGCCCTGGGAGTGACCACCTCCACGGTCACCGGCTGGGAGACCGGCAAGTCCGCCCCGGCCAAGGAACGCCGCGCCGCCTACGCCCGGCTGCTCGAAGGCCTCGCCCAGCGCTACTCCGCCCCCGAAACACCGCAGGTCAGCGCCCCGGAGCCGCGCGGCCGCGAGAGCTCGCCGCAGGCCTCCAGCTCTCCGCAGGAGGCGCCCGGCGACGTCGTCCAGGCCCAGCCCGCCCCGGCGATCGAGTCGGCCGCCGACGCGGCCCCGGCGAGGACCAAGCCGTCGTCGCGACGGCCAGAAGCGAAGAAGACGGCTCCCCGGAACACCGCGGCAGCCGGTGGGCGGTTCCCGCACGGGCCGCTGGGTGTGCTGGACGGCGACGGCACCGTGTACGGCGCGGGCGGGCTGGTGCTGGACTGCCCGGCGGACACCATCCCGCAGTTGGTGGAGTGGACGCTGTCGGAGTCCGGGATCGGAGCCGAGCGGCTGCACCGCAACGGCCGCGACAGTGATCCGCTGATCGTGCTGACCGCCGCGGCCGCGCAGCGGCTCGGGCTGCCCGAGCGGCTGACCGACCGCAAGGGCCTGCGCCTGGGCGAGGACCACCCGGTCGTCAAGGAGATCGCCGCCGCCGACTGGCAGCTCACCCGCCGGGGGTTCGGCCCGTGGGCCCGCGTCTACCGGCCCGCGACCGGCGGGCAGCGGCAGTGCGTACAGCTCGCCGTGCTCGGCTGGGACGCCCTTGATGCCCGCGCCTGGGGCGAGGTGGCCACGTGGCCGGCCGCTGACATCGCCCAGGTGCTCGGCACCTACGCCGCCCGCGTTCTCACCCCGCGCGGCTCCACCGCCGTGACCGGCCTGGAACTCATGACCGCGCTGCGGCCGCCAACCCGTCCGGTGAGGGACACCGACGGCGGCTGGACCTCCGGCCCCGTCCCCGGCTCCCTCACCACCCCGGTCGACCCCGCGCCGCCGGAGGCCCCCGAGGAGCACCCCGTCGCCGCCGGCCGCGCCGAGGACCAGGTCCTCGACGAGGAAGCGTACGAGTGGGTGCGCGACCCGGAGCTGCTGGACGATGAGGAGTGCGCGCTGCCGTTCGCGGTCGGCCTCGACGTCAACATGGCGTTCGCCGCCGCCGCCAACCGGCTGAACGTCGGACTGGGCGAGCCGGTGCACACCGACGGCCCGCGGTTCGACAAGAAGATCCCCGGCTGCTGGTACGCCGACCTCTCCCACATCGAGCTCGACGAGCGCTTGCCCAGCCCGTTCACCCCGCACGGCGGCCGCCCGACGGGACCCGCCTGGTACGCCACCCCCACCCTGGCCTACGCCCAGGAGCTCGGCCACGAGGTCCGGCCGCTCGAGGCGTGGCTGCGCCCCGCCTCCGGCCCATACTTGGACCCCTGGTACGAGCGGCTGCGCGACGCCTACCTCGCCACGATGGCCGACCTCGGCGTCACCAAGGGCCTAGACCCGGAGGCGTTCCTGGCCGCGATGGCCACGGCCAAGGCCACCGACCCGGGCGCGGCCGCCGTACTGTCCGCGATCAAAGCCACCGTAAAGGGCGGCATCGGGAAGCTGCGCGAGCGCCCGCAGGGCGCCCGGTACCGGCCCGGTGAACGCTGGCCGGCCCTCGAGCGGCCGACCTGGCGGCCCGACATCCGCGCGGCGGTCATCGCCCAGGCCCGCACCAACATGCACCGCAAGATGCGCGCCATGGCCGCCACGGCCGGCCTGTTCCCCCTCGCCGTGCTCTCGGACTGCGTGGTCTACCCCGCCGCCGGCCTCTCCCCGCTGGACGTCCTCCCCACCGACCAGGCGACGGGCAAGCCGCTGCCCGGCACCTTCCGCCTCGGCGTCAGCCCGGGCATGGTCAAGCATGAGGGGACCATGGAGCTGTGGCGCTGCGTCGAGTACATCGAGACTGGGGCGAACCCCGCCCGCCACATCAAGGACGACGCGGAGGCCCAGCGTGGGTGAGATCGGCGACAGCATTGAGGCCGCGCTGCAGGCCACCCAGACCCGCCCGATCCCCGTCAGCCCGCAGGCGCGGATAAAGGCGCTGGTGAAGGCGGAGAAGGGCTCGACCAAGGCGACTGCCGCCCGGCTCGGCTGCTCCCAGCGTCAGGTCGAGCGCTACCTGGCCGGGCAGGTCAAGCGGCCCACCCCACGCCTGGCGGGGGCGCTGGAGCGGGAGCTGCGCCGCGTCTGGCAGCCGCGTCTGCGGGCGCGGGCCATCAAGAAGGCGGCCGCCGCCGGGATCGTGGTGGAGACCCGTGCCCGGTTCGGGTTCACCGCCGCCGGCGGCAGCACGGACGACCCGCGGATGCGCCGCATCACCGAACAGCTCCCCCCGAACATCGCCGCGCAGCTGCTCGCCGCCCACCAGGCCGGTGCCGACGAGCAGCAGCTCGCCCAGATCCTCGCCGACGGCCTCGGCTACGCCTACTTCCGCGACCGCGGACGGCGCGCGGACGGCCTGGAGGTGGAGCTCTCCGACGTCGACTACTGCGACCTGGACCTCCTGTGACCCCTGTGCTGCGGGGCCAGGGTGAAGTCCCTGGACTGGGCGTGGAGTTGGCCGGGGTCGATCTACCGTGAGCGTGACGCGTTCTCACCTGCCGCGGCAGGTGCAGCACCGGCCCGGGCTGGGGAGAGAAGAGACGTCACCTTCCGATCGCGAGCGCCTCTGGGCGGGGGTTTATGAGTAGCGTGGAGCAGATCCGCAGCGAGTACGCCGGGCTGCAACAGCAGATCGCCGGCTACTGCGAGGAGATCGAGGACCTGGAGCAAGGCGAGCTGGAGTTCAACCGCGTCTACGACCAGCTGGTGCGCTCCACCCGGCAGCTGGTCGCCGCGGACGCCGAGCTGCCAGCCAAGCTCGCCGAGCCCGGCCGGCACCTGAGCGAGCGGGTCGTGCGCTGGTCCTGGCGCGGTCAGGCCGCCCTCGGCGCCATGCTGGCCGTGGTGGCCGCCGTTCCGGCCTCCTGGTCGCCGTCAGCGTGGTGGCTGCTGCTGATCATCCCGCACACCGCGGCCGCGCTGGCCGGCAGCCGGATACGCGTACCGGCCCGCGGCCATATGGACCTGCGTGCGGCGGCGATCGTCCTGCACCCGGTGTGCGCGCTGGTCATCGCGATCGTCACCGGCCTGGTCTCGGCGTGGTGGATCCTCGCCGTCGCCGTCGGTTGGGTGGTCGTCGGCGGGCTCACGATGGACGACAAGGCAGGCAAGCGATGACCTACCCGGCCGCTGACCCGAACGCCCTGCGGGGCCTGGAGAGCCGCGTGAACGCCGCGGTGTCCAGCGTGCGCTCCCAGATCGAGGACCTCGCCCGCGATGTCGAGGACCTGCAAACGAAGGTCGGCGACACCGACGACCTCGACTACACCCTGCGGAGCCTGAAGGACAGCATCGAGGACTTGGAGGCCACGGCCGAGCGCCTCGAGGGCGAGCTCGACGACCACACCAGCGACACCGAGCGCACTCTGAAGAAGCTGACCGCCCGCGTCCGGCTGCTGGAGAACCTCGCCCGGCCCGCCGAGGACGCGCCCGCCGCCGACCTGGACACCATCGACGCGGCCTGGAAGGAACTGGCCGCCACCGCCCAGCGCGGCACCGAGGCCGCAGCCCACCTGCTCACCGACGCCGCCCGCCAGACCCACCAGGCCGCCATCAACCGCCACCGCGAGACCCAGCAGCGGCGCCACGACGCCCAGCAGCGTGCCATCACCGCCGCCAAGACCCTGGCCACCACCACCCACACGGAGCGGGCCCACAAGAAGGCCGCCAGCGACTTCACCACCGCGCTCACGGCGGAGGACAGCGCCCGCGCCAACCTCGGCGCCCTGGCGGCCGAGGCGAACACCGCCCGCCTCGCCCTGCAGACCGACGACCGCCGACGCCGCGAAGCCGAACCGGCCATCGCCGAGGGCACCAAGGCCAGCCGCAAGCTCGCCATGACCCTGCGCACCCGCATAGCCCGTGCCCTGGCCGACCGCGCGGTGCTGCCCGTCTGGTTCGTGACCGTGCTCGGGCCGGCCCCGCCCGCCGACGCCACCCAGAAGTGGATCGACCTGGCCGTCGACGTGCTCGTGTACCGGATCACCCACCAGGTCACCGACCCGGTCGTCGCCCTGGGGCGAGCGCCCCACGACGCCGCCGGTGCCGCGCAGCACCGCGACCTCACCCAAGCCCTCAGGGCCTGGACCAGCTGACGGCGCGACGGCGGTCAGGCTAGCGGCACGCTCTGGTTCCCGGGCAGTTCCGTGCCGTCAGCGAGGGTGATGTAAGGGCGCATCTCCTGGTACGGGATGCCGTCGGTGCGGTGCAGATGCCGCAGCTCGTCTGCCGGGACGACGAAGTGAGCGGGCGGGCCGCCAGGAGCGAGCTGATGGGGGAGAGACGTGGACCAGTTCACCGGCCTGGTCAGGACCATCCGCCGGTCACCGGGAAGCCTCACTCCCCATCCGGTGATCGTGGCGGGCCGTCCCCCGGTGTTCGCGGCCTCCACCCCGACGAAGTGGTCCCCCAGCGTCCGGCTTCCGTCCGGCAGATCGTAGGCGGGGACCATGTTGGTCACCTTGACCGTGACCTTGGGGCCCTGATCCGCGGCCTTCGTGCTGCGGCGCCCGTAGTGGATGCCTACCCACACGCCCGCGAACGTCCCGACCAGGCCAAGTGCCATCCAGATGTCCACCGCACACTCTCTTCACCCCAGGCGAGTCTTTCTTCACCCGAGGGTATGCCTCACCGCCGACACCCGGCTCGTTCCGAGCCCTGCCCGACCCGGAGTATCGGCGAACCAACCCCGATGCTGTACGGGCTGCTGTACGCTCAGGGGCATGTCGAAATCCGTGACGATCCGCGTCGATGAGCAGCTGTACGCCGCCCTGAAGGCGCAGGCGGAAGCCGAGGGGACCACGGTTACCGCGCTGATCACCCGTGCCGCCCATGACGCGGTGCGCGACCCGCGTCTGGAGGGCGCCGCGGAAGTGTTCCGGGCCTTCGCCGCCGACAACGCCGACGCCTTCGCGGCGGCGTTCCCCGATGACGAACCTGGCCGCCTGGACGCTGCCGGCCGGTCGGCCGCCTGACCGTGGACCTGCACGTCGATATCCGCTGGCTGCTGGAACGCCAGGCGGACCTCCTGCCCAAGCACCCCGAGGTCCACGACTTCTCCGCACTGGTTGCCGCCGTCGCCCGGCACCGCGTGAACACACCCCGCATCGGCACCCCCACCGGCGCGGCCTGGTGGGCGGCGGCCCTGATGGTCACTCTGGTCCGGCTGCGCCCGCTGCCGGCCCGCAATGCCTTGTTCGGCGCGGCCGTCGCGGTGGCCTACATGGATGCCTCCGGCCAGGGCATCGACCCTCCCTACGGTGCGCTCATCGACCTCGCCCGCGACATCGATGCCGCGCGGGCCGACGTCTACGACACCGCCGACCGCCTGCGATCCTGGCGGATCTGACTCTGCTGCGTGGGGGGAGGGGCCCAGGGCAGCGGCCCCCTCCCCCACGATGAGCAGCGGGCTATGTCTGCGGGCTGGGCTCTCCGACTTCTGCCGACGCCTCCTCTTGGGGCTGGACGCCTGTGTTCGGGTTCCCGCCGGTGCCGTCCGGCTCGCCGGCCGGAAGGGAGGTCGGGGTGCCCTCCTGTTCCTGGTCCGGGGCGGGGGCGCCGGTGGTGGGAGTGCGGTCGTCCAGGGTGATGGTGATGATGGGTCCGCCCTCGGTGGTGAGGTCGGCGAGCTCGGTGGCGATGCGGTCGTAGGTGGTGGCGGCCAGCGCCCAGTCGCCGTCACCTTCCCCGGCAGTGTGGCGGGCGTTGAACAGGCTGATCAGTACGGCGATCAGGGACCGCCCTGACACTGCGGCGGCGATGCGGTCCTGGCCGTGGTCGCTGATCTGGGCGGGCATCCGGAAGTGGTCGTGACGCCCGGCCCGGCCGGTGAGGAACTCCCAGGTGTCCCGGTGGCATACCAGCACCGCGTGGGAGACCTGGGCGGCCCGGCGCAGCAGTTCCCGGTGCGCGCCCAGGTCCTGCTGCTCCTCCCGTGCCCCGGCCTGGTCCTGCTGCGTCCCGGTCTCCTCCTGGTCGTGCACCTCTTCGGCTGGCGGGGGCCGGCGCAGGGCGGCGATCTCCTCCCGCAGTCCGGCCAGGCCTTCCCGCGTCTCCTGCCGGCAGGTCTCGGCCTGCGCGGCGGCGTCCTCGCTCCAGGCCGCGATCTGCTCCCGGGCCCCGGCCGCGGCCCTCTCCTGCTGCGCGGCCTGCTGCTGCGTCTGTTCGGCCAGCCCGGTGTGAAGTGGCTGGAGTTCTTCGCGCAGTGCGGCCACCACGGCCTCGGTCACTTTCTCCATGAGGAGTTCGGCGATCTGGCTTGCGAGCGGGAGACCGGCCCGCGGCATCACCTCACCAGTCGGACCGGCCTCGGTCGGGCTCTCCTGGCCCTCCGTGGGACCGGAAGCCGCTTCGCTGACCAGAGCGGTCACCGGTGGCGGCCAGGACTCGGAGGCCGCCTCCGCGGGCTCACCGGCAGCCGGCCCCGGCTCGGGTGCTTCCGGCTCCTCGGCGCGCGGCTGGCCGATGGTCTGGCGAAGCCGCTGCACGTCGTCGCGCAGCAGATCCAGCGTGCGCTGCACGTCAGCGAGGTCTTCCCTGGTCAGTGCTGCCTTCTGGGTGTTGCGCACGTCGGTGCGCATCCGCCCCAGTTCCGCCGTGACGTCTTCGCCGGCTTTCCGTACGGCCTGCTCGCCGGCGCTGCGTGTGCCCTCGAACTCCTCCCTGAGCGAGGTCCGCAGCTCACCGCGCATGTCCGTCAGCGTGTTGTGCAGCATCCCCAGAGACTGGGCGAAGTCGTCACCGTTGCTGTTCTTCCGCACCAAGACCGATCCTCATCTCTACGGAATGTAGTTACGGGATGTCTGGCTGTACTCCGAGTGGGTGAAACTCGAACGGGGCAGCACGAACCGGCCAACCCTGGACCTGCCCGGCTGGGATCGACGCGGCAGCGGCGCCCCCGGCGCATTACAGCAGCCCTCCCAGCGGCAGGACGCGCTCGGCAAGCTGTCCGCGCAGCCTGTTTCCGGCGGTGCCGGCCTCGGTGAGCCAGTCGGCGGCGACGAGGACTTCGGCGTGCTCAGCGACCTTGTCGGCAGGCAGGTTGCAGAACCCGGCGGCCTGGTCGAGGGGGAGTCCGCCGTCCTCGGCGAGTCCGAGGCGTCCGTCGGGGCGGGTGTGGGCGGCGGTGTGCAGGGCCAGGAGCCGGGTGCGGGCGTCGGCCTTCTTCTTGCGGAGTTTCCGGTCGCCGACGACTTTCTGGGCCCAGCCGGAGATCCTGGAGCGGTTGTTCTTGCCGAACGCGAACGGGCGCGGGTGTTCGGGCAGCAGCGAGGGGACGGTGAAGCCGGTGGGGTCCTCGGACCGGGAGGCCATCACCTCGGCAGCGGTGCCGGGCAGACGCAGCCATCCCGCCGTGATCAGCCGCTCGAGCACCGGTTCGGCTTCGCCTTGCAGCCAGCCGGTGAGGTCCTGTCCGGTGATGTTCCCGGTGCCGGCGCGCGCGGCCCGCAGGGTGAGCATGAGGACGGCCAGGCGTACCTCGGCCTCCGGGCGCGGGGCGTGGGCGGTGACGTACTCCAGCACAGCGCGGGCGTGGACGGCCTGCTGGCGGGTCAGCAGCCGCTCCACCGCGGGACCGTCCGCATCCTGAAGGTCATCGGCGGCAGCGCGGTCGCGGTTCTCGTGCTGGGCCCGGGCGGCGTGCGCGGCCTTCTGGGCGCGGTCCGCTTCGTGGCGCAGAACGCCGGTGCCGGTGACGTCGGCCCACTGGCGGAAGGCGCAGGCCTTGCGCTCGTGGAGGCCGGCCAGGAGCAGCAGGTCGGGTTCGGCGCGCTGCTGGTAGGCGCGGAACGCGTCCCCGAGCTCGATGAGCTCCCTGCGCAGGGCGTCGGGTTTGAGGTCGTGGGGGACGATCCGCTGCCCGATCTTCCCCCACCGCTTCACCCGCCGGGACGCCCCTGCCGGTGAGGTAGCGCGGGAACGAGGCACCGGCACTGCCCCGGCAGCCGGGGAAGACACAGCGCCGGCACCGGGGGCGGGGTCGGAGAACACCGCCGCCACACCGTCGCCCGCCGAGCCGCCAGAAGTCTGCCGCTGCCCGGCCGGCTGCCCCGCCTCCTGGTCCCTGTCGGCCGGGGCAGTGCGGGCCGGGGGCAGGGCGGTGTCCAGAACCCGGCAGCCCGGGGTGGCGGCCGCGCAGCGCGCGCACATCTCCGCGATCCGCCACAGCCTCCCCGCGCGGTCCGCGTACACCGCCAGAACGACCCGGCCGCCGCACCGCACACCCGTGCCCGCCGACGACCGCGCCCCGCCGCCCGGGCGCTGGGTGAGCGTGTCCGGGTCTGGGGTGTGCCACGCGCAGTCAGCGGCGCGGCAGGCGCACCACGCCGTCCCGCGCGGCCCGCCGCCGGCGCGGATATGGGCCAGGTGCTGGTTGACATGGGCGACCGCGGCCTTGCGTCCCGCAGCGGCGCCAGCGGGGAGGCGCTGATCAGGGCAGGCCGGGCGGGAGCAGGACAGTTTCACCGCGCCAGCCGAGGGGCGGCCGTCGGGGTCCAGGCGCACCGTCCACACCCGCCCCGCGACACGCTCGGTCTGCTGCGTTCCGGTCTCCACCGCCATGTGCGCACCTCTCCGCGTCGCTTGATCCGTCGCCCAGCGGGGCGGTCCCCATCATCGGGGATACCGGCCGGACGGCTCCGGGTGGAACCGGTGTCCGTGCCCGGCGTGCCGTGGCCGCGTCACGCTTCAGCGGCGCAGATGTCGGGTTATCACGTCCCCTTCACCGGCAGCGGCGTAGCGGGTGAGATCGACACCAGCCGCGCGGGCTTCCTTGAGCCGGATGGACACCAGACCGGCGGAAACAGACAGCTCACGCGCGATCTCGTACCCCTTGAGCCCCTGCCGGTGCAGCTCGACGATCTGGTCTCGCCGCTGCCGGGAGCGGCCCTCGTACGCCGCGCGTTCCTCGGCGACCATGCGCAGCACCGTCCGCTCGGACACTCCGAACTGGTCCGCAAGTTCGCGGGCCGTCACGGTGCGGCGCTCACGCCTGGGCCCCTGCGTCATGACTTCCCCCTCATGTACTCGAGCATGGCTTCGGTGCGCTCGTCCCGGCGCGCTGCCCGCACCGTCCCCGAAGCCTTCCCGCCCTTCTTGCCGCGGGCGGACTGGATGGCGACGAACGTGGCCTCGTAGACGGCCGCGCCGTCCTTCCACATCCTGGACCGCGTCGTGATCCACCGGTGGATGCTGTTGGCGATCGCACGCGCCTCCACGGCCGGCAACGGATCGGTGAACTCGGCGTTGCGGGTGTGTACTTCGGCGTGGATGGCGGTGTGGAAGGTGCCGGGGCTGCCGAAGTGGTGGCGAACCTCCCGATACGCCCAGGTCCGTGCCGTCTCGAAGATCGAGCAGTTACGCCCCAGCCCCGTGATGTTGGTGCGGAACCGCTTGGTCTCCCGCCAGCGCGCGGGCGGCATATGACCGCCCAGCGCCTCCTCCAGCCCACCGAGTGTGTGGAGACCGCCATGGAGCCACTCAGTGCTCCAGTCCGTGTGCAGCGGATTCTTCGTCATCAGCCCCGAGTACGCCGCATCCCCATCCAGCGCGCGGCGCAGCCCCTCGGTGACAGCGGCGGCGTAGGCCAGTGGCTTGCGCCGGGCGTACTCGGTCCGCGTCACCGCCTCCTCCAGAGCCCACACCGCATGCGCATGCCCGTTCACCGGGTTCTCCACGACCGCGTTGGGCAGCGGATGCGACCCCACCGACGACACCGCCCGCAACACCGCATCCGAGTGGTCCACATCCACGACGAGAAGATTGCTCAACGCCGACGGGTTCGCCTCCACGTAGCGACGCGTCATCGCCACCGGCCGCCGCTCCCGCCGGATCCCCTCCTGTAGGCGGTTCGTCGCATACGGCCGCAACGGCAGCCACAACTCGTCCCACTGCACCGCAGGCAACTCCACACTCATGCACTGATCATCACGGACCAAGCCGAGCGGGGGACCCAGACACGCCGCAACCTTCAAAGTACGTCACGAGGCCAAGTCAGATGGTGGCGGAGGGGCTCCCGCTGTTGCCGGGAACTCCGAACCGTAGGGCCGAATCTTTAAAGTCCGCCGTGAAGCCAAGTCAGATGGTTGGGGAGTCTCGGCCCTACTACACCAGGCACCCACCATGCCCGGCCTCCACAGTGGGGCACGGCTTTAAAGTCAGCCAGAAGCCAAGTCAGATGGTTCTGACCTCCCCAACCGGAACCACCACCCACCCCCACCCCCCACGTGAGACTGAGCTTGTACGGGACAGGCCCGAAGACCTCCAGGCGCACCGTCCACACCCGCCCGGCGACGCGCTCCTCCTGCCGCGTTCCGGTCTCCACCGCCATCTGCGCACCTCTCGCGTCGCTTCCTCCGTCGCCCTGCGGGGCGGTCGGCGGGCCGTGGCAGCAACACGGGGTCAGCGCCGCCGGCCGAACAGCCACCACCGGCGGCGCGTGCGGCGGCGCGGTGGCGCCGTGGGCTGTGGCGGTGCCGGCGGCTGAGGCGGGTGCGGTGGAGGTGAAGGTGCGGGCGGTGCCGCCTCCGGTACGACCGGACCGGGCTCGGGCGGGGGCGTCGGCGAAGAGGGGGAGGCCGCGGTCGCCGACACCACCGACACCCCGGGTGCCGGTGGTGGAGCGGTCGGTGGTGGCGCGAGGGGTGTGGACGGCCTGTTGGGTCGCGGCTTGGGGGAGGGTCGGGTGGTCTGCCGTGGCGCGGGCTTGCGTGTGGCTGCTGCCGACCGGGTGTGCCGCAGGGCGCGCTGGGCGGGGGAGAGCGGCGGCGGGCAGGCCGGCGGGCCGCTGTGGCCGGTGGCGGCGTCGTAGGTCCAGTGGGCGAGCTGCCAGTGCTCCTCGGCGAACATCTGCAGCTCTCTCCTGCCCCTGCGGGGTGTCCAGACCTTCCAGGCCCCGACGGCCAGGACGAAGACGCCAGCCTCGAGCGGGGCCAGGAGACTGGCGTGGTCGGACCGGATCCGGACGGTGAAGCCCCGCCCGTCGGCGAGCCGCAGGACCGGCCGGTCCTGGCTGTCCTGCTCCACGGCGGTGATGCGGCCGTACAGGGCTACCGGGTGATCAGGCTTGGGCCCGCTGGTCACCTGCCCGTACAGCCGAGCATGGTCACCCGGTGTGGGACCGTGGCAGAACTCGCGCCAGCTCACCGCCTGCCTCGCACCGGGGCGGCGCACCTTGAACTGGGCGACCACGTCGGCGTCGTAGTCGTGCTTCTGCAGGAAGCGGGCGATGACGACCGCGCTGTTGATCAGAGGAGGCAACAGCGGCCGCACCGTGGAGATGTCCACGCCGAACCGGTCACCGGGGGCGGCAGGTTCGCCGTCGATGACGGGGACGGTGGCACCGATCTGGCCCAGGTCGTCGGGCAGCACGAGGTGCAGTTCGTCGCCTTCGATGACGGCCACGCCCTGCGAGCCGTGCGCGATCTTCTGCAGGACCTCAACGGGGTTGAGGGGACACATCTGCTCGTGCTGCCGGTCCCGGGCGAGCCGGAACAGCGCGCCCCGGGGATTTCGGCCCACCGAGGTCCGCTGGGACACCACCGGCGTCAGGCAGAACGCGCAGACCAGCGGAATCTTCTGAGCGCGCCACCAGGGCTCGTCGTCGATGTCATGCGCGAAGACCTTCTCGCCGACCGTGCCGTTGCGATACAGGCGGGCCTTGTCCACCGCCTTCCACCCCCTTGATCCACAGCGTTCAGGGGACCACGAATACCGGACGCGGGGAAGGCAGCCCAAGGCCATCCCCGTCAGTCAACTCAGCGAACCCGCCCGAGATGGATGACGCTGACGCGGACCTGGCGGTCGTTGACCTCGTACATCACCCGGTACCGGCCGACGTGGATGCGCAGCACGTCGGCGCTGCCGAACGCGCCGTCGGGGCGGGGGTTGTCGGCGAGCCGGTCGACGGCGGCGAACACCTGCCGGACTCCGTCGGGGTCGTCCTTGGCGAGCCGCTCGGCCTGGGCGAGGGCCTCGGGCTCCCAGATGACCTCGTAGCTCAACGCCCGGCTCCGCCGAACACGCGGCGGTACGCCTCGTCGTGCGGGACGCCGGCTTCCTCGCCCCGGTCCTGGCGCGCGTGGTAGGCAGCCAGTGCCCGCAGCTCCTGGAGCTCCAGGGCGTCGGCGGGGCTGACCAGTATGGCGACGGTCTGCCCGTGGTCGGTGATGGCGGCCGGCTCCCGGGTGGCGCTGACCTCGCGCGCGATGGCGCCCAGGCGGGCGCGGGCTTCCACGATCGAGTAGGTCGTCTCCGTCATGCACACCAGCTTACGGAAGTGTGCACATCGTGTCTGCCCCGAGAACCGGCGAGGTGGTGGGGGCGGGCCCTGGCGGGGGCAGGCTGGAGGGGAAGGACATCCGGCGAGGAAGGCGGAAGCAGCCCGTGGCGATCACGACACCCCGTGCGGCGACACAGCTGTCGGTGCGGCCCTACCGGGACGGCGACGAGCCGGTGGTGCTCGACCTGGTGGCCGCCGACTAGCTGCCCGGCCAGCCGGTGACCACGCCCGCGATGCTCGCCGAGGCTCTGGCTGGCCGCTCGCCCGTCGACGGCGGATGGTGGGCCGAGCTTCAGTCGCCGGTCACCGAGGTGATCTGCGACGAGACGGGCCC
The DNA here is from genome assembly GCF_027460245.1 of Streptomyces sp. WMMC1477. Lineage (NCBI taxonomy): Bacteria > Bacillati > Actinomycetota > Actinomycetes > Kitasatosporales > Streptomycetaceae > Streptomyces > Streptomyces sp. WMMC1477. The sequence continues at coordinate 56,103 of NZ_JAPZBD010000001.1, forward strand.
GGTGCTCGGTGCCGTTTCCTACGCCCTGCGCTCCTCGGACGGGGCCGGGTTCATCCTGTGGCTGCACTGCCGCGAGGACCAGGCCCTCGCCGAGGCCCTGGTCGCCCGCGCGCTGGAGCGGCTCGGTCGGCGCACGGTGCACGCCTTCGAGTTCGCCTCCGCCCTCACCCTCGGGCTGGAGGGCCTGCCCGCCGGTCACCGCCCCGCCACCCGGAAGGCGCTGGGGGCGGCCGGGTTCGCCGGCCGCGACCTGTGGCGCTACATGCGCGCGGACCTGCCGATCGCCGGGCTCTCCCACGCTGCGCACTGCACTGTGCAGGACTGCGAGGACCCCCCGGGCAAGCGCCTGGAGGTCCGCGAGGGCGGGGAACTGCTCGCGGAGGCCACCATCGGCCGCCCCGTCGCCGGAATCGGCGTGCTGTGGTGGATCGGCGTCGCCCCGCCCGCCCGCGGCCGCGGTCTGGGCCTGGCGCTGCTCGGCTCCGCCCTGGACCTGCTGGCCGGGCTCGGCGCGCGCGAGGCGATCCTGTACGTCGACGACGACGCCCCCGCCGGGGACCCGGAGCGCGACCGCACCGCCGCCAACGGCATGTACGACCGGGCCGGCTTCACCGAGGTCGACCGGCTGCACTCCTTCACCCACCGCCCGTAGACGCTCCACCGGATCCCCCGGCGCCGGGTGCACGCCACGGCCCCTGACCTGGGCTGATCATCGGTCTCGACTACGGGCACGACTTGAGCCCAGTCGTCCGGGACCGGCGCGAGGCCACGATCGGCCGCGCCCTGATCCGCTACGTCGTCTCCGGCACGGTGCTGACCGTGACCGTGGTCCGCCTTTTCTGCAGAGCCCATCCAGATGCACGTTCTCTGGCACCCACTCGAAAAACGATCCACATGATCAATTCTGATACCGAAATTCCACAGGACCGATGAGGAACCGGTATGCGTGTGGAGAATCCCGGAGGACCGCAATTTCGTTCTCCGGCCAGTGGGACAAAGGCAGTTCCCCAGGCCCTCCCCGGGGAAGCGCAGCCGCCCGGGCCTGTCTGGCTTCTCCTGTCCGGCCCACCAGCTCCCTGGTGGGCGATACCGTGAAGTCCATCAGCCGATCAGGAGTCGCATGATGAGCGAGCACACCGCCGACCAGGGCGCGGCCCGGCCCACACCACCGACGCGCAGCCCGTACCGCATCGAGCCGGACGAAGGCCCGCAGACCATCGGCGAGCTCAAGGCCGCGCTCGCCGCCACCGACCCGGCCGAGCTGGCCGCGTTCACCGCCCGGCTCGACGCGGTGCGCACCACCGACCCGGCCGCGCTGAACGAGGTCCGGGCACTGTTCACCGAGTACCGGCACGTGTGGGTGCTGCGCACGCACCCGGAGATCCAGGAGGCGATCCGGGCCGCGGCCGACCCGTATACCCCCACCTACACGCTGGAGGACGTGCTGGGCGGGGAGAAGAGCGCGTGACCCTGCCCGGCCCGTACCGGGTCACCTTCGCCGCCCAGGCGCTCGCCGGCATCAAGGCCCTGGACCGGCCACAGGACATCGCCGCGCTCACCGCGGCCCGTGACCGGCTCAGCCGAACCCCGCCCCGCAGGCCGGGGTGCCTCAGCCAGACGGCCTGTACCGGCTGCACATCGCCGTCGACGACGACTCCGAGCGCATCAGCCTGCTGTACCGCATCGTCGACGACGAGGTCCGCATCGTGTGGGTCCTGGCCGGCCCCTGAAGACCCCCAGACCCTGGACAACGAAGCAGCGCCCCGCCGTCTGGCTGGGCGCTGCTTCACGCTGAGTTCATCCCGGCTGCAGCCCCGGTCTTGCCCTACGGCCTTGCTGGGCTCACAGGGCGCTGCTGAGCCGCTCGATGATGGTGCGGGCAGCCTCCTCGGAGCCCGCAGCGGCCCCGACGACGGCGCCGGTCGCGACAGGCGCGAGGTATCCCCGGAGCGCGGCCACGGCACGGCGGACCTTGCCGCGGTCCGGCTCCGCCTGCACCACCTCGTTCAGCACGTCCTCGCCGGCCGCTGCGGCGTCCTCGATGTCCTCCTCGGAGACCCCCATCGTGGGCAGCTGACGCAGGGCGTCGACCACGGCCTGGGCGAGGTCCTCGAACCCGGGGGCGATCTGCTCGCCCTCGTTCTGGGTCTGGTTCACCGTGGTGTTGCCCCACGCCAGCTGGGCGCCGTTCACATCCCCGTGGATCACGGGACCGTTGAAGACGTTGGCACCGGCCAGGGCGGCACCAGACCCAAGAGACACCCCTGCCGTGTCGGCCTCGATCCGCGCCTTGACGGGATGCTTGTCCATCTCCCGCTGGATCTCCCGCATCATCTTCCTGATGCCCTGCCGGTTGACCTTGAAGCCGCTACGGGCCATCGTCATCTCCCCTGAGTCGTTACGGGAACATCGTCCATTGTGCTCCTACCCACCGACACAACGAACCGGGCTGTCGAAGACGACAACCCGGCCGGTGAATGGCGTCGATGGCTTCGATTTGATGGTCTGGTAGACCACCAGAATTTCTCGGGCACCTTCCGGCCGCTCAAGCGCTCTCCGGATCATCCTCCGGGCCGGGGCGTTGCATCCGTAACAGTACATGCGCATACCGAATGATGCACCAAGGTTCGACAACTTCTCTTCTATGGGCGGTGTCTGGTAGGCTGTCAGCATGTCCAACCCCGTTCTCCCTCTCTCCTATCCTGTGTTTTCCGGGTGTTGATGGATGCGTGTGCGGGCGGTCTGGTCCGGCGGTCCGGCGCCCATGCCGGTCTTGTCTTGGCGGTGGGACTGCTCGGGGGCCGGCCTTGCGTTCTGGCCCGTATCTGTGGGGGTGGGGCGGTTTCCGTAACGGCACATGACGCGCGTAACGATGCACACCTCCCCTGTAGCCAGCCGCTGTTCCGGCGGAGCGGAGCGGAGCCGGGGAATTCCGCGAAGCGGGATTCCAGTGCTTTTCCGGATTCGCGCGAAGCGCGTATCCGGTGAGCGGCGTGAAACGCCGGTCCCGCCCGCGAAGCGGGCGGCCATGCAAGCGCGCGCAGCGCGCTTGGACCCGCTCCGCGGG
>NZ_JAPZBD010000002.1:0-22965 GCF_027460245.1 Streptomyces sp. WMMC1477
GCGCGCGTCCTGCGCCGCAGGAACGACGCACGCCGCTACGCGGCGTCAACCGCATTGCTTCGCAATGCGGTTCGGCAATCCCTTCGGAATTGCCTGCTCTTCGCTCCGCGAAGAGCGTGTGAATCGCTCCGCGATTCACCGCCCAGTGATGCGTGGTGGGGTGACGCTATATCGGCGACTACTGGTTGTGGGTGGCTAAGATGCAAACATGGCAGGCTACGGGGTGCTCGGCGGATCTCGTTGGGTGCGGCTTGACTGAGGGTCAGGGTGACCGCTGGAACACGTGTGCCCAGGCTGGGGTACTTGGGTTTCGGTCAGGCGAAGGGTAGGATCATGAGAGGTTGACAAGTGCCTCTCTTGCGCGCGATGCATCATGGGTGGGAATTGGGATTTTCCAGGACCTCTCTTTGAGGGATCTTAGGTTTATGACCCAGCTTCATTTTGGCTTCTGGGAGAAGGGGTTGTGCGGTGGGTGGTGGCGCGGGTTCTGCTGGTGCTTTTTTTCTGCGTCCGCATCAGAAAGAGGCGGTGGCCGCGATTCTGGCGGGCTTGTCGGATGCGCGGGGCGGGGATGTGCGCGGGCAGGTGGTGATGGCTACGGGGACGGGGAAGACCGTGGTTGCGGCTGCCGCCGCGCACCGGCTGGTGCCCTACGGGCGGTGCGGGGTGCTGGTCCCGACTCTGGATCTGCTGACGCAGACGGTGGAGGCGTGGCGGAGAGCCGGCCACCGAGGGCGGATGATCGCGGTGTGCTCCCTCGGCGACGATCCGCTGCTGGAGGAGCTGGGGGTGCGGTGCACCACCGACGCGGGCCAGCTCGCCGGCTGGGCCGCCCAGGACGGCCCTGTGACGGTGTTCGCGACGTATGCCTCCCTGGTGTCCCAGGAAACCCGTGGAGACGCCGAGAACGGCGCTGAGGGGAGCTCTGAAGGCGTTCACGACGGTGCTGGGGCCGGTGGCGCGGGAGGCAGTGGCGGGCGGCGTGGGGTCCTGGAGCGGGCCCTGCACGGGGACGGCTTCACCGGCCCCGCCATGCCAGGATTTGACCTGCTGATCCTTGACGAGGCCCACCGGCTTTCTGGTGATCTGGGAAAGAGCTGGGCCGCGGCCCTGGACAACGAGCGGGTCCCGGCCGCCCGGCGGCTGTTCATGACCGCGACACCACGCCTGTGGGAGGCACCACCTGCGGCGGGCGGAGGCGAGGCCCGACTGGTGGCATCCATGGATGATGAACGCCTGTTCGGGCCAGTGCTCCACGAACAAGCGCTCATGGCAAGCGTCGAGCTCGGGCTGCTAGCACGCTGGGAGCTCCACGTCCTGGAGATCACTGACCCAGCGCCCCCGGGACCGGAGGCAGACCCGGAGGAGGCGCGGGGGCGGCGCCTGGCCGCCCTCCAGGCCGCTCTGCTGGCGCATCTGGACGACGTCGGCGGCCGCAGCCTACTCACCTTCCACAGCACGACCCTCGCCGCCATAGCCATGGCCCGGGCCCTGCCAGAGACCGCCGCCCAGCTGCACGCCACCGAGCCTGCCCGGTACCCCGCCCGCGTCAGCGCCGAATGGCTCTCCGGAGAACACCCCGCCCCATACCGGCGAGAAGTACTGGCGCGGTTCGCGGACGGCCTCACCCGGGATGGGTGGGTGGCCGATGCGCAGATCCTCGCCTCCTGTCAGGTGTTGGCGGAGGGGGTGGACATCCGCGGGCAAGCCGGCGTCGACGGCGTCGTCCTCGCCGACCCCCGCAACTCCCCCGTCCAGATCGTGCAGATCCTCGGCCGGGCCCTGCGACAGGAACCCGGCGAGGGCAAGGTCGCGCGGATCGTGGTTCCGGTCTTCCTCGCCCCGGGTGAGAAGCCGGACCAGCTGATGACCTCCACCGCATTCGCACCCGTCGTCGCCACCCTCCAAGGCCTCAGAGCCCACGACCAACGAATCCTGGAACGCCTCACCCTCGCCACCGCCACCAGCTCCGGCAAACCCACCAACAACATCGAACTCGACCCACTCGCAGACACCGAGAAGGAGAAGGCGGCCAGGGAACAGCGGGAACGAGACAGGAAGCGGGAGGACCTAGAGCACGAAACCGGCGAGCCGGAGCTCGGCGCCAAGACCGAGCCGGAAGCGGGGGCGGGGGTGCCGCTGCTCCGGTTCAGCCGACCCCGCGACCCCGCCCTCATCGCACGCTTCCTCCGCACCCGCGTCATCCAACCCGACAACCACGTCTGGCTCACCGGCTACGACGCCCTCACCCGCTGGGTACAACAGCACGACGACGCCCACGTGCCCGCCACCGCCATCATCACTCTCCACGACGGCACCCCGCACCGCCTAGGATCCTGGGTCCAAGAACAGCGCCGCGCCCTGACCAACGGCACACTCCGCCCCCACCGCTACCAACTCCTCGAAGAACTCGGCATGATCTGGGACACCGCCGACGCCAAATTCGCCAACGGTCTCACCGCTGCCCGTACCTATTACCAGAAATTTGGCACCCTATGTACTCCGAAGGACGCCACGGTCGATTCATTTCCCGTCGGACAGTTCCTTGAGAACCTGCGGAAGAAAAATGGCGGAACCGTACTCACCGAAACCCGTGACACAGCGCTCCGGGAAATCGACCCGTATTGGAACCCACCTTGGCCCGTCGCCTGGCAACGCCACTACACCGCCCTCGCCTACCTCCTCGAAGGCGAAACCACCCCGCCGGACATCCAGCCCGGGGTCCAAGTCCACGGCAACGATGTCGGCACATGGCTGAGGCGGCAGACCACGCCCGCCGGGTGGACGCAGCTCACCCACGGTCAGCAGGACCTCCTGGTGCAGGTCGGCATCCAGGCACCCGCCACCGACACCCAGCACGCGGCCCGGGAGACCCCCGGAATCCCCGACCTGCACGCGCTGGACAGCTTCGGGCGCGGCCTCGCCGCGTGCCGGCAGTACCTCAATCGCGAAGGGCACCTGTCGGTGCCTCGGCAGCACGAAGAAGTGCTGCACCCCGCCGAGCCAGGCGACGCACCGGTAGTCGTCCGACCAGGGGTATTTCTGAGTAACCAACGCAGCCGCCGCACCAAGCTGAGCGCAGAACGGCGCCGCGCATTGGCCGACCTCGGACTCGAATGGGCCAGGTAGAGCTGCAGCCGCGCCGCGGATCGGATCCGTGCGTTGGAGAACCCAGTAGGCTCTCCAGTGTGATAGGTCTCTTGGTGCAGGAGTCTCTGCCTCGGGCTCAGTGGCTCCAGGAAGAGAACTGGCGCGCCGTCTGCGATCATCATCGACGCCTTGCGACGGCCGTCGAGGCTGATGACCGTCCGCAGATTGTTGGTTCAGCGAAGGAGCTCGTGGAGTGCGTCGCACGAGTCGTCCTCGCCGCTGACGGGCGTGTTACTTCGGATAATGACGATTACAGCAAAGTGCTCAACCAGGCTCACAAGGTGATTGAGCACGTCGTTGGGTCAGATGTTCCGGCTAATGACCCGCTGCGCCAAGTCCCTGGACAGGCCAAGAAGATGGCCACGCAGCTCGCCGAGATGCGCAATCGCTTCGGCACGGGGCACGGTCGCGCAGTGCTTCACCCCATCACCGACGAGGTCGTCGAAGCCTGCGTGCACGGATCCCTGATCTGGGTGAGATGGGCGCTGGCGCGACTGCAGACTGTGCTGCGAGGTGCTGTCGTTCCCCTTGTCACCGCTCTCCGGGAAGAGACCTTCACGAGAGGAGAGCTTGCTGAGCGGCTGAAGGCAGCGAACGTTCCAGACCTCGAAAAGATGGACCAGCGGAAGCTCGGTCTCGCTGTCGGTCGACGAGCAGTACAAGAGACCTTCATGGTGCGGATCGAAGGTATTGACGTGTGTGCGGAGAATCCAGAACGGTGGCCGGACGGCTACCGCCGTGGTGTTGTGGAAGGCCTCTTCATCAACGAGGATGGCCAGGTAGAGACCTACCCGCCGATCAGCGAAGCCAGCGCCGTCCAGCTTCTGGGGCACCACTCCGCGCCCGACGACGTTCTGCAGGAGCTGCATAGTCTGCTCAGGAGCGCGTCTTGGTCCGGCCGCTTCAGGCAGCAGCACAAAGACACACTGAACCAGATGCGATCCAGTGCGCCATTTGTGCCCGAGCGGGGGCAGGCGCGGTGGAATGAGATCATCAGCGACCTCGAATCCCGTGCGCCTGACGGCCGCCCGTCCGGCTGGTGACGCCTCGCCCCGCGAGCGGGCGGCGCCGTTACACGTCTCGCGGAGGGGGCCGTCGGATGAGCTCGAGGAGCGACTGAGCGGGCAGCAGTGGGACCGCGAGGTCCTCGCTGTGTGAGCCGTTGGTGCTTGTGCTCGTCGCGTGCCAGCGCAGCGTCACTTCGTGGGTGGCGCTGTTCTCCTTGGTGAAGAGCACGATCGGCTCCAGGTCCGCACCGCGTTCCGGGCGGAGATCCACGGCTGGGAACCGTACGAGGACGCCCTGGGGCGTCTCGGTGATCTCAGGCTCCTCGTACATGCTGCCCGCTGGAGTAATGTCGAAGTGCGACAACGCCGAAAACTGTGGGAACTGGTGTCTCGGAGTGGGCCCGTAGGGCCTGGGGGGCTTCGGCAGTGCTTCAGGGCGCCATCCCCTCTGCTCCTCGTCAGGGAGAACCGCGGCGACGTGGTCAGGGATCTCTAGCTCGACCTGAACATCGGCCAGATTGCTGCGGGTGCGGTTCTCGACAGTCAGCTGCAGCCTGGCCGCACGCATGCCGGCAACCTCGGCCATGGTCAGAGGTATGGCAGCCCGCAGCCTGCCCATGTAGGTGCGCACTTCGCTGAGGTACTGCTGGCGTGTCCGGGGGTCCGGCTCATCAAGGGAGGCTGCCTGCGCCATCAGAGACCGCAGGGAGGCGGCGGCTTCCAGCGCGTTGCCTGCTGGGGCTGGCGGCGACGGTGCCGAGGCGAGCAGACGTCCTTCTTCCGCCTCCAGCCACTCGTCCAGGTCCGTGTCGGGGATGGTGATCGGTGTGATGCCCCCCTCGGTGCCGTGTAGGTCGATGTCCAGGAGGTCGTGTCCGCGCTTCAGCCGTTCGCTGAGCCGGTCGATGTCGCTGGCCTTCGCCGGCTCCGTTTTCCCGCTCTTGCGGCGGATGAAGACGGCCGCCTCGGGAATCGATCGCTCCCTCGTCTCCCGTGGTGGCTGATCGCCGAGAGGGGGCTTGGCTTTCCCGAAGAAGGCTTCCTTGCGCATGCAGTGGAGTGGGTCTCCCCACTGAGGCGGATCGACGGTGACGACAAGGATAGGGATGCTCTATCCGGCCTCGTCGGTTATGTGCACGTAGGTGCAGTCCCAGCGGATCCTGTCGCCCACGAAGTCGGTGATCCACTTGTGGAGCTCGACCCGATCATGCTCAATGACTCCGTGGTAGCCGTCCGGGTCTGCCCCGACGACCAGGTGCCCGTACCCCTCGGCGTCTTGCTCGGCGTCGTCGGGCATCCGGTTCGCGAACCCGATGATGGCGCGCGCCACGTGCGCCCGGCCGTGCTTGTCGGCCTTGTTCTTCGGCTGGAAGTCCAAGGTCGACTTCCACTCCAGCCAATGCTTCTCGTCCGCCGCACTCGCTCTGCGCACCGCCTCGACGAGCGTCTTCTGTGTGGCCGCGTCACGCGCCGCGCGGCGGCTGTCGTAGTCCAGCGCCATGGCACCCTCCTAGCCCCACGCTACGTCAGCGCTCCGACAGCCTCGCGCGTCCGCGACCCGGCGCTCTCCGCCATGCATCCTCCCGCCGGTTAGGTGGACCATGCGGCACGCAGGCATAGATGACCGGCGGGCGGTCAGTGCTCGACTGTGATCACGATGACGATGAAGCGGGCCGCGACCGCTGCGGCGGTTCTGACGCTGCCCTTGGCCGCTCCGGTCTCCGCGACCACGCACCCGGCCGGACAGCCTGGCGCAGCAGCCGGGGGTGTTCCGCTGCGGGAGGCCGTCGCTGCGTTGCCGGTCGCGGCCGAGCAGCGCGAGGGGTATGACCGGGGCCTGTTCCGGCACTGGATCGATGAGGACGGCGACTCGTGCTCGACCAGGGCGGAGGTGCTGCTGGAGCAGGCGGTGGTCGCGCCGGAGCAGGGGGATCGGTGCCGACTGACCGGGAGCCGCTGGTACTCCTACTTTGACGACCGCTATGTGGACGGGTCCCGGGGACTGGACATCGATCTTGGTGCACCTCGCTGAGGCGTTCGATTTCGGGGCCTACGCCTGGACGGCGGAGCGGCGGGAGCGGTGCGCCAACGACCTCGGCGATGAACCCGCTGGGAGCTGACAGTGGACCCGGTGGAGGCCGGACGCGCTGTCCCGGGCTGCGGAGCGGTGTCCGAACCGACCCATTGCCGTGGAGCCTGGCGAGTAGCCAGGCTCGTCTCGCTTCACTGGTGGTGCTGGATCCGTTTTGTGGGGACGACGCGGAGTCTCAGCACTCCGTCTGTGCCGCCTGTCGCGTAGAGGCGGCTGTCGGGTGCCAGAGCGGCGGCGGTGATGGAGCCCTGATGCTCGCCGGGAAGTACAGCGATCGGGCTCCAGGTGGCGGTGTCCCACAGGCGGATGACGCAACTGCGGTCCCGATCGGTCTTTCGACGTGGCGACGTGCCCGTGACGGCTACTAGAACGTGTCCGTCCGAGGAGAAGGTAACGCTGCGCACCTGCTGCCCGTCGCAGCTGAGCGGCTCGTGGATCATCTCCTGGCTGGCGGCGTCCCACAGCTGAAGGTCCGTGCCAGCGGTCACCAGCTCGCGGCCGTCGGGGGTGAAGGCGACCGCGCAGACGGCTCCTTCATGGCCCCGCATCGGCTCGCCGATCTTCCCAGGAGCCGCAGGGTCCCACAGTTGAGCGGCCCCGGTCGTGTGACCGGTGAGCAGCAGTCCGGCCGAAGAGATCACCGGGCGGGCGCTGAGGTTCGCGCCCAGGGGCTTGCCGACCCTGCGCGGTGCGGCGGGATCGGTGATGTCCCACAGCCGGAAGGTCTTGCTGACCGTGACCAGCAGGCGCCCGTCTGAGGAGAAGGCCACCTGCCAGGGTGTGCGGGGGTCATTGCCATGGCCGTCGAGCGGCTCGCAAACCAGGTTGCGGGTCGTGAGGTCCCACAGGCGTGCGGTGCCGTCCTCGCTGACGGTGGCCAGCAGCCGACCGTCCGGGGAGAAAGCCACCGCGCGGACGAAGTCGATGTGCCCAAACAAGGGTGGGCCCTGCCGCTGCTGGGTCACGGTGTCCCACAGTTGTACTGTCCTCGGGCCGTGCGCAGTGGCCAGCTGGGTTCCGTCGGGTGAGAACGCGGCGGCCCGTACCCCCTGGGTGTCCTTCGCCATCGGGTGCATCGGGATGCCCTCGCCGCGGCGTACCGCGGTCTGGAGTACCTGCGCGGCCAGGGCGCTGCCTTCCTCCGGCCCGGGGCCGGGTGCGGCGCGTCTGGTGATCTTCTGGTCCTGCTGTGCCCGGCGAAGTTGCTGCCAGCACTGCCGCCAGGTGTCCAGGCCAGGGTGCTCACGGGGCGCGATCTTTCCAGTGTCGTAGGTGATCAGGATCCGCACCAGGGCCATGAAGTAGTCGTATCCGGGCAGGGAGAGGCCCCGCAGGGCTGAGCTGACACCGGAGGGCGACAGGCTCCGGTCGCGCGGAGCGCGGGAAGCTATTTGGTCCAGCGTCGGTGAACCGTGCACTGCCTGCAGGGTGCGCAGTTCTGCAGCGGCCTCGCGCAACTGCTCCTCAAATGAGTGCCCCGCCACACCCCTGATGCCCTGACTCGGCTTCATCATCGGCCCCCTCTCCCCTGAGAGATCCCAGGCTAGAGCCATGTTCTTGCAGTACGTCGCAGAATTTCGAGGTCTCTTGCATAGCAGCGCAGAGCCCTGCAGGAACATTGTCGTGCGGGCGGGTACGGCGTTCTTGTCTCGATACGGCACCTGAGCGGCGCTGTTCCTACCGTGAGGCCCACGGCTTACCGCCAGGCCGGGAGACGCGTCGAGAAGCAGGCCCCCGCAGGGCTTTCATTCCTGACAAGGCGTCCAGCGGTAGGCCAGTCACACATGAACCTCACGGAGGGCTTCCGCATGGACAGCACAACGCTCGCGTCGGCACCCACGGAGCGGCGCCGGAGCGCTTTGGGACCAGCACCGCTCCAGGCGGGGAGAAGGAAGGTTCCCTGTCGCTCACAGCGGATGCCTGAACGGGAGCCAGCGGCCGGACAGCCGTGTGATGAGCGGCCATGAGCAGCGCTGACACTGCATTGCTTTCCGTGGCCGACGCGGGCATGCCCTGGCCTATCGTTGCGCTCTTGGGCATAGCCACCCTGGCCCTGACCGCACTCAGGACGGTCATCCCGCAGCATTCCCGCGACCGCCTGATCTGGTGGCAAGACCGCCGACGGCACCGGGAACGGCTCCAATCTCTGCAAGACCGCAAAGCGAAGCAGGAGGAGTGACCAGTACGCCCACCGTTTCCCCGGCTTGGCGCACCGGACCCGACGGCCGAGGCCAACCGCCGTGCAGGAGCGGCTCCTGGCCGCAGATCATGCCAGGCTACCCGCGGGGCTGGGGCGGCTCAGTGACGCGGCGGGGGGATGCCGCGAGGTCGGCTGTGGCCTCAGGCGCCGTGGCGGCGAGGCAGGTGAACGCGGGCGGCAGCGCGGCGTGAGCGGGGACGTGCTGCGGCAGGGGACCGGCGGCCCCGGCGGGCGGCAGGATGCGCGGCGTGGCCACGGCGGGAGGCCGGCGCTCGGGAGAGCCAGGCGACGATATCGGCTTGCACGGAGGAGCCGGCGCGGCGGGTCACCTCGTCGCGGGCGGCTCCGTCGCCCGCCTGTATGCCGCCATCGTGCGCCGCCCCCGGGTGGTCCAGGGAGGCGGGAAGTCGGCGCTGGTGAGGGGCCAGTGAATTTCCGCGGCGTGCTGCTTCTGAGGCATGCGGCGGGCGGAGGGGATGCGGGGTGGTGGGGACGGTTGAGGTGGGCGTAGTCGGCAGGTTTCGGCGAAGTCGGTGAGGTTGGTGTAGCCGACGGCTTGGGGTGGTGGGCTGAACAGGGGCGCTGCGGTGTCTTCCAGCAGGGTCCGCAGGTAGGTGGCGGCTTGGAGGAGGGGGCGGGCCCAGGCGGGGACGGGGTGGGGGTGTCCTGGTGAGCCGGGGTACTCGGGGGTGGGGAGCGTGAGGGTCGCGGCGTCGCGGGAGAGGCCACGACTGCGGGTGGCGTCGAGCTGGCCGAGCCGGGCGGCGGTGAAGACGGCGGTGGCCAGCTGGGCGGCGAGGTGGGGGTAGGCCGTGGCGGTGTCGAGGCGGTGGGCGACTTCCCCGGCGGTGGCCTCCGGCACGGGGGCGGGCAGGCGGGGGTGCGTGGCGGGGCTGTCGGTCATCAGGGGCAGGAGGTTGGGCAGATTGAGCCAGCGGCCGGACAGCGGGCGCCGTGGGGGTGGGGGTGGCGGTGAGGGGTCCGGGGTGCCGGGGGTGAGAGGCAGGACGGCCTGGGCTTCGGCGAAGCGGTGGGGAACGCCGGCCAGCGCTTGGTGAAGGGATGGGGGTGGGGTGGCGCGGTGGCAGACCAGGCTCAGGCGGATACCGGTGCGCCGGCGCAGCTGGAGGAGGTGTTTGCCAGCCGCGTGGGCCGAGGAGGTGGGCGCGCAGCCAGATCAGGTGGGTGATCTGGTGGGCCAGGAGCCAGGCGGTGGCGATGGCCCAGGGGGTGGTGGTGTCGTGGTGGTGGCGTCCGGGGAGGGGGACGGGTTTGTCGAGGGCGGCGAGGATGTCGTAGGCCGCGGCGAGGGCGGAGTCGGTGGCGGGGGTGGGGTGGATGGTGATCTGTCCGGCGTCGGGGTTGTGGGCCAGCAGGGCGGCGCGGGTGTGGGATGCGTCGTCGCCGGGGTCGGTCACCACGGTGACCGCGGGCGGATGGGGGCAGGTCAGCATCAGGCGCGGGTGCGGGTGGAGAGCTTGCTGTAGGTCCAGCGCAGCAGGTCGTCGCCGACGGTGGTGCGGCCGGTTTCTTTCATGCCGACGGTGAGGTGGTGGGTGATCTTGGCCCAGGCGCGGAAGTTGCCGTGGGCCGCTTCGCGGTCGCAGGTGGCGATCAGTTCGGGGTCGGTGTCCGCCCAGACGGGGTGGAAGGCGGGGATGACGGTGAGGACTTCCTCCATGGGCATGGGGTTGATCTCCTGCCAGGAGTAGACCCGGGATTCGAGCATCGGCTCGCTTTGCAGCATCTCGAAGCAGCCGTTGCCGCCGGTGAAGATGATCGTCAGGTCGGTGTCGGTGTCGGTGTCGTCCCACAGGTAGCGCAGGTACTCGAAGCAGAGTTTGGACAGCCACTGGGCCTCGTCGCACACCAGCACCCGTGGTTCGGTCAGCGCCGCGCGCAGCATGCGGTCGAACTCGATCGCGTGGGCGGGCGGGCGGCCGTGGAGGCCCAGGGCGTGGAAGAGCTCGTGGCGCAGGTCGCGGGTGCTGGGGCGGGCACGGAACTGGATGCGGTGGGTGCGGGTGGGTGCCAGCTCGCGCAGGGACGCGTTGACGGCGAAGGACTTGCCGTGCCCGGTACGGCCGTAGACGCAGATCATCGCTTTGGCCTCGATCGCGGCCCGGATGTCCTCACGCACGCGTAGCAGGGCTTTGGTGCCGACGACCTGGGCGCCGGACAGGCGCATGTAGTGGTCCTCGCGCTCCCTGGGCAGGCGGCCGGTACGGCCCGCGGCAGAAGTCATCCGTCCTCGCTCTCTCGGGCGGCCGGGTCGCCAGCTCCCGTCGCATGCCGGTGCTGTGCCTCGGGCCCGGCGGCCTCGTATGGGGTGGTGTCGGCAGTGGTCGGGCGGCGGGGGCGGGCCCAGGTCGGGGGCGGCTCGCGGGGCGGCACCAGATCCGGCAGCGCCCGGGCAGCCAGGTCATGGGCCCGCGCGTCATCCAGCTCGGATGCAGCCTCTTGGGCGGTCAGCGCGGCGTTGCGCCGAGGGGCGGCGGGGGTGGTGGCGGCGCTGTAGCGGGTACGTCGCAGCCGTTCGGCGGCTTTGAGGTCCGCGCGGCGTGCTCTGGCTGCAGCGTCCCGGGCGGCAGTCAGCGCCTTGCGCTGTTCCTCGGTGGCCTGGTCGGCCAGATACGCGGTGCCCAGATGGCGGCCGGGGTCGGCCGCGTCGAACACCTCGATCTGTACGTCGTCGTGGGGAAGGTGCCGCACCCTCACCCTGGTGCCGACGTGGCCGACCATCCACGGCGCGATGTAGGCGCGGCGGCGCCAGGTGACGCCACTGGTTGAGATCTTTCGCGTCCTACCGTCGTCCTCGAGCGCGAAGTACGCCAGGTGCTGGGCCGGCACGTCCTCGATCGGGGTGGGGTCGGCCTCCCACGCCTGCTGCGGAGTGATCTCGCCTCCCAGTCCCGCAGGGTGATGCTGGGTATTCCACCAGCGCACCCAGTCCAGCAGCACCTCGACGAACGCGGCGAAGGACAGCAGCGGCGTCGAGCCCTCACCCTTGCGGGAGCCGGCCGGGCGTGCGCGGCGGGTGTAGCCGGGAAGGGAGACCAGCAGCATCTCCTCCACCGCGTCGTTCAGCTGCTCGATCGTGCCTTTCAGATGAGGGCTGTAGGGCGGCAGGTCATACACCGGAACAGCGAAGTTCCCCAGAGCCTGGGTGACCGTCTTGCACAGGAATTCCTTACCGCGGTCAACCCGTACCAGCGACGGCAGGCCGCCGAAAGGGAAAGGCTCCACGCGGCTGATCCCAACACGCAACGCGGCCAGGACCGCATCCCGAGACGGCTGGTGGGGCGTGACCGCAACCCCCGTGACCGCTCTCGTCGCACAGTCGATGAACCACGTGATCCACGGGCACTGCGCACCACCCTCGACATCCACCCGCACCGGGGCGCGCTTGTGGTCTCCCTCCCAGCAGGCGTTCCGCCACTGCCGCGGCCGGCGCCCGAACACGTCATACCGCCGCCGCTCCCGCTCCCCTCCCCGCAGCCCAGCCCGCTCCCCCGCCGACAACTCCCGTGCCACCGCCCGCTGCAGCGCACGCAAAGACGGCACGACCGCGCCCGGATCACCCTCCGCCTCAGCCACAAGCTGCCGGTGCACCGCGGCCACATTGCCACCCCACAGTGCCAACAACGCCCTGGTCCTCGGGGTCACCATCACCGACGCCCGCACCCGGGCTGTCAAACGACCCTCCCGCCGCGCCACGGCCACCCAGTTCCACACGGTCCGCTCAGACACCCCCACGGCGCCAGCCACCAGCCGTACATGAGCAGACGTCAACTCACCCCGGCCATCCAGCGCCATCAACCGCGCCACAGCCCCCGACCGCGACACCAGAACCGACATAGCTTCAGCACAGTGGTCCTGACCACCCACCACCCACTCCTTCAGACGACACCCCCCTATGAACCCCGGGGGTCACCACTGACGAGCCCACCCTGTCCACCCCCGCACGACACCAACCCGCACACCAGCCGACAGCACACGAAACAGTGCAAACCGGCAGCACAACGTTTCAGCACGGCATGACTACTGAAATCCCCTCACACCGCCTGCCACCCACATGCTTTCCAACACGACACACAAACTTCAGCGAGAAACGACACCAACCTTCAGCACACCCGCGACACCACCCCACCACCCCGACCAGCACAAACCACCCACCCGACCACTGAAACCAAGTGACACCCGACCACTGACAAACAACTGGCGCCTAACAGGGCGCGGCGTGGGGTGCTGGAGCGGGCTGTGTCCGGTGAAGGCTTCACGGGTCCTTTTCTGCCGGTGTTTGACCTGCTGGTGGTGGATGAGGCGCACCGTACGTCGGGTGATCTGGGGAAGTCGTGGGCGGCGGCGCTGGATCAGCAGCGGGTGCCGACGGCACGCCGGCTGTTCATGACGGCGACGCCGCGGCTGTGGGAGGCGCCGCCGGCGTCCGGCGGGGAGGGCCGTCTGGTGGCCTCGATGGACAACGAGGCGCTGTACGGGCCGATGCTGTTCGAGCTGGAGTTGATGGAAAGTGTCGAGAGGGGGTTGCTGGCGCGGTGGGAGATCGACGTCCTGGAGATCACCGACCCCCAGGCACCCGGCCCGGAGGCAGACGCTGAGGAAGTGCAGGGGCGGCGCCTGGCCGCGCTGCAGGCCGCACTGCTGACCCACCTGGACGACGTCGGCGGCCGGTCCCTGCTCACCTTCCACTCCACAACACTGGCCGCCATGGCCATGGCCCGCTCCCTGCCCGGCACAGCCGCCGAACTCCACGCCGGCGACCCAGCCTCCTACCCAGCCCGAGTGGGGTCGGAGTGGCTGTCCGGAGAACATCCCGCCACCTACCGGCGAGAAGTGCTCGGGCGGTTCGCCGACGGCATCACCGACGACGGATGGGTCGCCGACGCACAGATCCTCGCCTCCTGCCAAGTCCTCGCCGAAGGCGTCGACATCCGCGGCCGCGCCGGCGTCGACGGCGTCGTCCTCGCCGACCCACGCTCCTCCCCCGTCCAGATCGTGCAAATCCTCGGCCGCGCACTGAGACAGGAACCCGGCGAAGGCAAAGTCGCCCGCATCATCGTCCCCATCTACCTCGCGCCCGGCGAGCGGCCCGAGGCGATGATGACCTCCGGGGCGTACCGCCCCCTGGCCCAAATCCTGCAGGGCCTGCGTTCTCATGATGCCCGCATCGCCCAACGACTCATGCTCGCCACCCGCACCGCATCCGGCCAACCCACCAACGTCCTCGAACTCGACCCGCACGCCCCGAAACCCACCAAGGCCAGCCACCACGCGGGCGGGACCGACGACCACGACCAGGAGCAGCCGGACGACGGCCAGGCGCAGCGGGGCGAAGTCGGCCAGGGCGAGGACGGCCCGGAGCAGCCGGGCGACGGCGAGCGGGACGAGGAGCAGCAGGACGAGGGGCGGGGCGCGGCGGCCGGCGAGGGTGCGGAGGTGCCCTTGCTGCGGTTCTCCCAGCCGCGGGACCCGGCCGTCATCGCCCGCTGGCTGCGCACCCGCGTCATCCAGCCCGACAGTGAGATCTGGCTGACCGGCTACGAAGCCCTGCGGGAATGGGTGGACCGGCACGGCGACGCCCACGTGCCGACCGGCGCCGTCATCCACGTGGACGCCGGCGACACCGCGGGCAGAGGTGGGCGCAGGGCGTATCCGGTCGGGCAGTGGGTCAGCGAGCAGCGGCGTGCCTTCTCTGATGGGGTGCTGCGTCCGCACCGGTGGGAGTTGCTGGACGAACTCGGCATGGTCTGGGACGTCGCCGACGCACGATTCCAGCACGGGCTCCTCGCAGCCCGTGCCTATTTCGAGGAATACGGCACGCTGTGCGCACCACGCGACGCAGTAATGGACGGATTCGCCGTCGGGCAATGGCTGGAGAATCTCCGTAAGGGCGTCATGGCGGTGACGGATGAGCGGGACAGAGCGCTGCGGGAAATCGACGAGCACTGGAAACCGGAATGGACGGTCTCCTGGCAACGCCGCTACGCCGCCCTCGCCTACCTCCTCCACGGCGAAGACGGCACCCCGAACGTGCCGCCGGGGGTGCGGGTGAACGGGATCGACGTCGGCACCTGGTTGCAGCGGCAGACTTCACCGGCTGGCTGGGCGCATCTGGTGGCCGGACAACGGGAGCTGCTGGAACGGCTCGGCATCCCCGCCGCCCCCACGCCGACAGCCGGAGCCGCTGACGGCGCAGCGCATGGGGAGGCGCCGGCGCCGGTACCCGGCCTGGAAAAGACATGGACAACTTCGAACGCGGCCTGGCCGCCGCACGCCAATACCTCGCCCGAGAAGGCCACCTGAAGGTGCCGAGGAAGCACGAAGAAGTCCTCCACCCCGCCAACGAGGACGGCACGGAGTCAGAAGACCGGACCCCCGTGGCCGTCCGGTTGGGGGTGTGGACCAGTAACCAGAAGGCACGCCGCGCCCAGCTCGCCTCCGCCCGACGTCAAGCCCTCGCAGACCTCGGGTTCGCATGGGCGCGATGAGTCCCCGTCCCCGGCCCAGCCGCAATGGGCTGCGCTCGCCGGTCCAGGCTGAAGCCTGTGTCCCGAAGGTTTGCTACCGGGGCACGTTGCGCCCATTACCGGATGGGCGGATAGGCCGTTTAGCTCTGCGTGCACGATGTGGGGTGGAAGGAAGCGAGGCTGGGGCGTTCCGATGTCGAGTCGATGGATGTGCTGTTCCAGGCTGCGGACAGGACGACGGTGTGTTCGAGGTGGTCGACGGCCGCCGCTGAGGTGGACTTCGAGCGCTGTCCCCCGTTGAGGCCGTTCCCGATCCGTAGAGGCAAGCGGCTGGCGCCGGGGTGGTGGTGGTCGGCCACCACCGGGCGGCTGGTGCACTACGGGTCCGCAGCAATGCGGCTGCATGTGATGCTGCTCGACCGTGACCCGCGCGTTAGTGGCCTGGCTGCCCGTCCGCTGGAGTTGCGGTGGCGCGAGCGTGGTGAGACGCGCATGCATGCTCCTCAGCTCATGCTTCGCCTGGCTGATGGCGAGGGTGTGCTGGCCGACTGCAGGGCCAGCCAGGAACTTTCGCAGCGCCAGCGCTCCCTCGCGGCGGTGGTGGGGGAGATCTGTGGGGCAGTGGGCTGGCGTTACTGGGTGTTGGGGCCGGTGAATCCGGTTTACCGGCGCAATGTGACCTGGCTGGCCCGATACCGGCACCCGCGATACCACGGTGGACAGCGTCTGGCCGCCGCGCTCGAGGACACGTTCGCCCATCCGGCGCCCCTGTGGGATGGCGTACGCGCAATCGGGGACCCGCTGCTGGTGCTTCCCGCGCTGTTCCATGCCTTGTGGGCGGGACAGCTCGCGGCGGATCTGGCCGCGGCAATGCATGAGCGGATGCTGGTGTGGACGCAGGTGGAGCGGTGAGGGCGGGCAGCGGGGGGCTGAGCGGGCCGGTCGTGGAGCTAGGGGCGCGGGTCCGGTTCGGTGGCCGTATCTGGACGGAGGCTGCCCTTGCTTCCGGTCAGGTGCAGTTGGTCTCCGAGAGCGGTGATGTAGCGGCGCTGTTGCTGTCGCGGCTGTTCGCCGATGCGGAGTTCGAGGTTCTGGATGCGCCAAGCATGTCCAGGGTGCCGCCGCTGGGGCTGATGGAGTCGTTGCCTGACGCAGTACGGGAGCGGGCGCTGGCGTGCGAGCGGCACGTGCGGGAGGTGGAGACGGGGTGGCCGGATGGAGGCGGCGCAGCGGGTGCTCCGCGGGCGGAGTACGACCCTGTGCGGACCTTGGCGCAGCGGGAGGAGGCAAAGGCGGTCGAGTTGTCGGATGCGGGGATGCCGACCAGCGCGGTCACGGTCCGGCGGATGCGGAGCCGTTACCGCCAGCAGGGGGTTTGGGGGCTGGTGGATCGCCGGGCCACCCGGGTGCGGTCCGTCCATGGGCGTGCTGACGAGCGGGTGGTGGCTGCTGTACAGGAGGTGCTGGAGGTCGGTCGGGAACGCTCCGATGGGACGCTGGGGCGGCTTCGGATGTACACCGAGCGGCTGTTGGCCGAGCGGTACGGGAGCGGGGTGGTGAAGCTGCCGTCGAGGGCAGCGTTCAACCGGCTGGTGCACGCTCTGGCTGATGGGCAGGGCCTGCTGGGCAGCGCGCGGCAGCGCCGGTGGCGGTCGGCGCGGCCGGCTCCTCCGTTCGTGCCGACGACGGTGATGGCGCCGGGTGAGCTGGTGATGATGGACAGCACCGTGCTGGATTGCTTCGTGGTGCTGGATGACGGGGTGGTAGAGCGCCCGGAACTCACGATCGCGCTGGATGTGGCCACCCGCAGTATCTGTGCAGCGGTGCTGCGTGCGAAGGGGACCCGCAGTGTGGATGCGGCGCAGTTGCTGGCGCAGATGATGGTGCCGGCGCCGATGCGGCCCGGTTGGCCCGAGGCGCTGGCGATGGAACACTCGGTGGTCCCCTATGAGCGGCTGCTGAGTGTCGACGCCAGGTTGGAAGGTGCCGCGGCGCGGCCGGTGATCACGCCGCAGACGATCGTGGTCGACCAGGGCAATGTGTTCATCTCGTCCTCGTTCATCGCCGCGTGCGAGTCGCTGGGCGTTTCGGTGCAGCCCGCGCCGCCGGGCAATGGGCCGGCCAAGGGGCACGTAGAGCGCACCTTCTCCTCGATCAAGACGCTGTTCGTGCAGCATGTGGCCGCCTACACGGGCTCGCACACCGGCGAGCGCGGAAAGGACGCCGAGGGGGAGGCGGTGTGGACGCTTTCCCAGCTGGCCGAGATGTTCCAGGAGTGGATCATCTGCGGGTGGCAGGAACGTGAGCACGATGGACTGCGGCACCCGATAATGCCTCGCTGTGCGCTGTCGCCGAATGAGATGTGGGCGGCGCTGATCGCAGTGTGCGGCTACGTCCCGGTTCCGCTTGGCCACGAGGACTACATCGAGCTGATGCCCCTGAAGCGACAGAAGATCAACGACTACGGCATCCGCATCGACTATCGCACCTATGACCACAAGGTTCTCAATCCCTACCGTGGCCAGGGCTCGCCGGCAGCGGATGGACTGTGGGAGATCCACTACGACCCGCACGATCCCGTGCAGGTCTGGGTACGCCTGCCGAAGCCCGACCAGCCGCGCGGATATGGGTGGGAGGCGGTGCCGTGGATCCACCACACCCTGGTCAGCGCCCCATTCACCGACTTCACCTGGCAGCACATCAAGCGCACCGTCGCCCGCCGCGCAGACCGCGTCCAGCACGAACACGACCTGGCTCTCGCCCTGCGCGAGCTGCTGGAACGGGTCGCCGCCGGACATGGCACCCGCCGGGAGAGGGTCGTCGTCGCCCGGGCCCGCACCGCCGCGACCGATGGTGCGGTGTGGGCGACCTTGTACGAGCAGTCGGAGGCGGAAGCCGATGAGCCCGGGGAGGACCTCTTTGACGACAACGAGGACGACGAGGAGCCCTTGACCAACGACGGCGCTCTGAGTGTCTGGCCGACTGAACACACACCGCTGAGCGGCGCCCCAACCGGCGCGGGGCAGGAAGCCGGCGTGCCTGCACCGAGGCGTCCCCAGGTCACGGTCTACGACCCCGTCGAGGAATCTCTACGATGGTGAGCCCGCTCTCCCACAAGGCCGTCGGGTTCGCCCCGCTGGCCCCTCCGACCGTATGGGAGGGATGGGATGCCTTCGTCCACCGAGCCCCGGCGCCCGCGCGCGACGCCGCCGACCCCGCCTGGTCCCAGGAGGAGCGCGAGGACTACCACTCCGAACTCGCCGTGATGCGCACCCCTGCCATGGACAGCGTGTTCACTGCCGTACGCCGACTGTTGCTGGTCAACCGCCGCCAGCAGGCCGGCGCCCGGCGCGGTTTGATCATCTCCGGTCCGGCTACGACCGGGAAGACCACCACGATGATGGCGCTCGGGCGTTCCTTCCATCTGGCCGAGGCCCGCCAGCACCCCGGCCAGGACGGCAGAAGACCGGTGCTGTTCATCAGCGTGCCGCCGGCCGCCACCCCGAAGATGCTTGTCAGCGAGTTCGCCCGGTTCCTCGGCATGCCCGTCACCGACCGCCTCAATCAGACCCAGATCACCGGTGCCGTGTGCGACCTGCTGTGCGAACTGGGCACCCAACTGGTCCTCATCGACGACGTCCACCTCCTGGACACCCAGCGGCGCGCCGGTGCCGAAACCTCCGACCAGCTCAAGTACCTCGGCGAACGCATCCCGGCCACCTTCGTGTACTCCGCGATCGACGTCGAGGCCTCCTCACTTCTCAGCGGAGTGCGCGGCGCGCAGATCGCCGGCCGCTTCAAGATCTTCCGCCACCGACCGCTGGCGTATGCCACCGAGCAGGACCGGGCGGTCTGGGACGACCTCGTGCGGGCCGTGGAGGACCTGCTGAGGCTGCGTGCACACCGTCCCGGAACACTTGTCAAGCACGCCGCCTACCTCCACACCCGCACAGCAGGGCGGATCGGCAGCCTCTCTCACCTCCTCCGCGAAGCCGCCCTGGTCGCCATCACCGAAGGCACCGAACGCATCACCAAGCAGCTGCTGAGCGAGGTGGAGCTCGACGCAGCCGCCGAAACCCAGGCCCGGCCGGCCCGGCCCGCACGACGGGAGTAGGAGCATCGCATCCGGCGTGGCACACCAACGCAGCATGACCGCGCACGGCCGCGCGCCGGGGAGCGGGCTTGGGGGACGCAGGCCCGCAGTGTCAGGCGCGGTCGTGCCCACCATCGGCTGCGGCGCAGCAGGACGAGTGGCTCCGCTGCAGGGAGAGCTGACGCTGTCGTTCTTGAACAGACTCGCCGCCCGCTACCACCTCACCATCCGCGATCTCCTCGCCGCCGTCACCGACGTCGGCGGCCTGCAAAACCTCACCGGCATGCTGCACCCGGACAGCGAGATCCACCTCAACGCCCAGGCCCGCAACCGCGTTGCCACGCTGTGCCGTGTTGCGCCGCACGTGCTCGAGCGCGCCCTGCCCGCATGGACACGGGAAGAGCCGTGCGGCAAGTACGGGGACGGCCCGGTCGGGCGGCTGACGCGTGGTGAGGAGGCCGTCGCCGCGTGGGGACCGGCCTGTCCTGCCTGCGCTGCCGCCCGCACCGGGCGCCGCACGCCCGCACGCCGGTATCTGGCGCCAGAGGAGCGCGTGTGTGCGCGCCACCAGTACTGGCTCTTGTACGTTCCCGGCACCAGCGGCCTGCCCGTGCCCCTTGGCCGGTGCCCGGAGGTGATCGAGGCCCAGCAGCGGCATGTCCGGCTGCTGCGCCGCTCCCCGACCGGGGCGCAGGCCTTCGAGGTCGCACGCGCCGTGACCGGCTTCTGGTGGGGGCAGCCCTGGTCGAGCGAGGAAGAGCTGTGGCCGGTCCGTCTTGAGGCCACTCGTGCCGACGGTGCTGACGCAGACCGGTGGAAAGTGGCGGCGCGCGACCTGATCACCTATCCCGAAACCATCGCAATCGCGCGGGTCCTGGCCAGCCCCCACTGGCAGCAACAGACCATCGCAGAGGCGCGCGGGCATCTCCCCTACCGTCTCGGTGAGATGCCCGCGCTGCTGGACGAGCTCGCTCGCCAGCTCCAGCGGCCCTGGGTCGCCCGCCACCTCGCCACCGTCACCCGCGGGCCATTGTTCGTCTGGGCCCACACCTGCGTCCGTACACGCCTCGCCCCGAGATCCACGGCACAGCACTCGCTGTGGCAGGTCCACTCGTCGCACCGGCCCCGCCCCCTCAGCGACCTCCTCGATGCGCGAGGTGACCGCGACAAGGGTGGGCTGCCAGCACCAGAGCCCCTCAAACGGCTACGCGGCCACAGCCTCCATGCCGAGCGCGCCTTCGACAATGGCCTCGCACACGCCCGCCTCTACCACCAACAGCACGGGCACCTGGCGGTCCCCAAGGAAGACGCTTGGGGGGATTACCCGCTGGGCACGTGGCTGTCCAACCTGCGCAACCGCCACACCAAAATGCCCACCCACCAAGTCACCGCCCTGAGCAGCATCTACCCCTGGTGGAACGCACCGTGGAGCACCCTCTGGCAGCGCACCTGGCACCAAGCCCGCGATCACGCCGGGGCCGCTGGCGGGCTCGAGCCCGCCAGCGGCTTTCCCACCACCAGCTACAGCCTGGGCGAATGGCTGTACCTGCAGTGCACCCGCCACCCGTTCCTGCACCCCGAACAACAACGCCTGCTCACCCAGATCGGTATCGACGCTGCCGCGGCGGCCGAAGCCCGGCCCAGACGACGCAACCTCAAGGCCGCCGCCGAAGAAGCCCTCGCCCACGCACGCTCCTACGCCGCCGAACACGGACACCTCGCCCCGGTCAGCGTGACCACCGTGCACCACGGATACCCGCTGGGCCGGTGGCTCGCCGGCCAACGAAGCCGGCAACAACGCAAAGTCCTGTCCCCCGAACGGCAACAGGCTCTCCATGTCATCGACCCTTGGTGGTGCCCGCCCTGGAACCTGCGCTGGCAACGCAACTACTGCCGCGCCCGCGATGCCGCAGCGGGCCGCCTCCTCCAGGCCGAGAACGGCTTCAGGGACCTCGACGACTCTGCCGCCGCCGACTGGCTGTGGCGCCAGTGCGCCACCTACGACGAACTCAGCGAGGAGCAGCGACAACTCCTCGCCGACATCGGCATCACCGCCGAAACAGCCCAGGCCCTGCGCCGGACGCACCCACTCATTGCTCTAACGGCACGATCCGAGACCGCGGGCCAGGGTGTGCACGACAAGCCCGTGCGGCCGGCAGGAAGAAGCCCGGGGAACCGCACACGTCCCCCTGGCCGGCCACACTCCGCCGATCCGCAGCATCCCGTCGAGTCCCACAGCCGACGCGGGCACAGACCCGATACGAGGCCAGGTTTCGACGCGGCCCTGGCTCACGCCCGGTCCTGGCACGCCGAGCACGGCCACCTCGCCGTTCCCCGTGATACACGGCACGACAGCTACCCCCTGGGCGCGTGGCTGTACAGCCAACGCAACCGGGCCAAGCAACGCGCCCGCGCCGGACTCCAGCCCTCGCCCCACCTGGCCGAACTCGCTGCGATCGACCCGTGGTGGAACCCGCCCTGGGACACCGTCTGGCAGCGCAACTACTACCGCGCCCGCGACCACATCGCCGCGGGCGAGCCGTTCGACCCCGTCGCCCGCATCCCCGCGGCGAGCACCGTCCTGGGCAGCTGGGTCACTCGGGCATGCCTGCAGTTCCGCCAGCTCCACCCCGGCCAGCAGCGTCTGCTGAACGCCATCGGCATCACCGCGCACACAGCGAAACGGTGGCCGCCCAGCCCTCGCCCCCGGCCCCACGCAGAAGCCCTCACCCATGCCCGCGCCTGGGCTGCCGAGCACGGCCACCTCTGCCCACCGCTCAAGACCGTCCATGACGGCTTTCCCCTCGGCGAATGGCTCAACCGACAGCGCGAACTCGCGAAGAAACGCAGCCACCCCTCCCCCACCCAGCAAGCACTCGCCACGATCGACCCCTGGTGGAACCCTCCCTGGCCCATCTTGTGGCAGCGCAACTACCACCGCGCACACACCCACGCCCACACCCCCGCCACCCGCGGCTGGCTCGACAGTCAACGACACCGCTGGCCACTCCTCCACCCCCACCAACAACACCTCCTGACCCGCATCTGCATCCATCCGACCGCGTGACCCGCCACGACTGAGCTGCTGCGGCATAGTCCGCAGGTGCGCTGGACCGCGTCGCGTTCCCTACAACCCCGGGCGAGGGGGCTTCGTCCACCTTGGCGAGCGGGCGGTCAGGTGCAGGGCCGGCTAACTGTTGCGACCGCCGGGCCACCGGCAGGGCTACTGTCTGGACTCCAATTCGCCGCCACCGACAAAGCCAGTCAAGTCACCAACATCCGCATAGACGAAAGCGCTGGATGCCACACGCAAGGGTGGTGGGACAGGCTTCAGGTACGTCCTCGCCGCACCGAGACGGCTGCGCGGCTTGTCAGAGGGGCGTGGAAGCATAGGGCTGTGAGCGGCGTAGACACGGTCCGGGGTATTGCGTACCAGCAGGCGCAGGGGGTGCTCCAGGCAGTCGGGGTCCTAGAGGACCCCGACCTGGGCGGTCTTCGGGTCGAGGGCACCGACGACGCTGTCGACATCGAACTGCTCGGACGTGATGGAACCCTGCGCCACGCGATCCAAGTCAAGGTGCGCGCCACCGACTACACGTGGGGCGAGTCAGCGCTGCTCACCGTGCTGAAACGCTGGGCTGTGCTCCCCTCGGCCGCGCATGCATCGTTCGAGTTCCTCACGGATGGACGACTCGGTCCCGAGCGGCCAACGTGTGCAGCAGGTCCTCACATCTGCGGCGGAAGGGGATACCGATGCCCTCGCCCGACTGCTCGGTGTAGGCATGGACGACCCTGTCTACATAGCACTGGGCAAAGCGACGATCCGTCAGGACCCGTCCAACACCGGTGCTCTGCTGGCACGTGCCGAGCGTCAAGTCGCCGCGATGCTGCCCTCAGCTCGCACAGACGAGGATCTGCGGGAACAGGCAACAAAG
>NZ_JAPZBD010000003.1:0-412500 GCF_027460245.1 Streptomyces sp. WMMC1477
GTCTCCCGTGGTGGCTGATCGCCGAGAGGGGGCTTGGCTTTCCCGAAGAAGGCTTCCTTGCGCATGCAGTGGAGTGGGTCTCCCCACTGAGGCGGATCGACGGTGACGACAAGGATAGGGATGCTCTATCCGGCCTCGTCGGTTATGTGCACGTAGGTGCAGTCCCAGCGGATCCTGTCGCCCACGAAGTCGGTGATCCACTTGTGGAGCTCGACCCGATCATGCTCAATGACTCCGTGGTAGCCGTCCGGGTCTGCCCCGACGACCAGGTGCCCGTACCCCTCGGCGTCTTGCTCGGCGTCGTCGGGCATCCGGTTCGCGAACCCGATGATGGCGCGCGCCACGTGCGCCCGGCCGTGCTTGTCGGCCTTGTTCTTCGGCTGGAAGTCCAAGGTCGACTTCCACTCCAGCCAATGCTTCTCGTCCGCCGCACTCGCTCTGCGCACCGCCTCGACGAGCGTCTTCTGTGTGGCCGCGTCACGCGCCGCGCGGCGGCTGTCGTAGTCCAGCGCCATGGCACCCTCCTAGCCCCACGCTACGTCAGCGCTCCGACAGCCTCGCGCGTCCGCGACCCGGCGCTCTCCGCCATGCATCCTCCCGCCGGTTAGGTGGACCATGCGGCACGCAGGCATAGATGACCGGCGGGCGGTCAGTGCTCGACTGTGATCACGATGACGATGAAGCGGGCCGCGACCGCTGCGGCGGTTCTGACGCTGCCCTTGGCCGCTCCGGTCTCCGCGACCACGCACCCGGCCGGACAGCCTGGCGCAGCAGCCGGGGGTGTTCCGCTGCGGGAGGCCGTCGCTGCGTTGCCGGTCGCGGCCGAGCAGCGCGAGGGGTATGACCGGGGCCTGTTCCGGCACTGGATCGATGAGGACGGCGACTCGTGCTCGACCAGGGCGGAGGTGCTGCTGGAGCAGGCGGTGGTCGCGCCGGAGCAGGGGGATCGGTGCCGACTGACCGGGAGCCGCTGGTACTCCTACTTTGACGACCGCTATGTGGACGGGTCCCGGGGACTGGACATCGATCTTGGTGCACCTCGCTGAGGCGTTCGATTTCGGGGCCTACGCCTGGACGGCGGAGCGGCGGGAGCGGTGCGCCAACGACCTCGGCGATGAACCCGCTGGGAGCTGACAGTGGACCCGGTGGAGGCCGGACGCGCTGTCCCGGGCTGCGGAGCGGTGTCCGAACCGACCCATTGCCGTGGAGCCTGGCGAGTAGCCAGGCTCGTCTCGCTTCACTGGTGGTGCTGGATCCGTTTTGTGGGGGACGACGCGGAGTCTCAGCACTCCGTCTGTGCCGCCTGTCGCGTAGAGGCGGCTGTCGGGTGCCAGAGCGGCGGCGGTGATGGAGCCCTGATGCTCGCCGGGAAGTACAGCGATCGGGCTCCAGGTGGCGGTGTCCCACAGGCGGATGACGCAACTGCGGTCCCGATCGGTCTTTCGACGTGGCGACGTGCCCGTGGACGGCTACTAGAACGTGTCCCGTCCGAGGAGAAGGTAACGCTGCGCACCTGCTGCCCGTCGCAGCTGAGCGGCTCGTGGATCATCTCCTGGCTGGCGGCGTCCCACAGCTGAAGGTCCGTGCCAGCGGTCACCAGCTCGCGGCCGTCGGGGGTGAAGGCGACCGCGCAGACGGCTCCTTCATGGCCCCGCATCGGGCTCGCCGATCTTCCCAGGAGCCGCAGGGTCCCACAGTTGAGCGGCCCCGGTCGTTGTGACCGGTGAGCAGCAGTCCGGCCGAAGAGATCACCGGGCGGGCGCTGAGGTTCGCGCCCAGGGGCTTGCCGACCCTGCGCGGTGCGGCGGGATCGGTGATGTCCCACAGCCGGAAGGTCTTGCTGACCGTGACCAGCAGGCGCCCGTCTGAGGAGAAGGCCACCTGCCAGGGTGTGCGGGGGTCATTGCCATGGCCGTCGAGCGGCTCGCAAACCAGGTTGCGGGTCGTGAGGTCCCACAGGCGTGCGGTGCCGTCCTCGCTGACGGTGGCCAGCAGCCGACCGTCCGGGGAGAAAGCCACCGCGCGGACGAAGTCGATGTGCCCAAACAAGGGTGGGCCCTGCCGCTGCTGGGTCACGGGTGTCCCACAGTTGTACTGTCCTCGGGCCGTGCGCAGTGGCCAGCTGGGTTCCGTCGGGTGAGAACGCGGCGGCCCCGTACCCCCTGGGTGTCCTTCGCCATCGGGTGCATCGGGATGCCCTCGCCGCGGCGTACCGCGGTCTGGAGTACCTGCGCGGCCAGGGCGCTGCCTTCCTCCGGCCCGGGGCCGGGTGCGGCGCGTCTGGTGATCTTCTGGTCCTGCTGTGCCCGGCGAAGTTGCTGCCAGCACTGCCGCCAGGTGTCCAGGCCAGGGTGCTCACGGGGCGCGATCTTTCCAGTGTCGTAGGTGATCAGGATCCGCACCAGGGCCATGAAGTAGTCGTATCCGGGCAGGGAGAGGCCCCGCAGGGCTGAGCTGACACCGGAGGGCGACAGGCTCCGGTCGCGCGGAGCGCGGGAAGCTATTTGGTCCAGCGTCGGTGAACCGTGCACTGCCTGCAGGGTGCGCAGTTCTGCAGCGGCCTCGCGCAACTGCTCCTCAAATGAGTGCCCCCGCCACACCCCTGATGCCCTGACTCGGCTTCATCATCGGCCCCCTCTCCCCTGAGAGATCCCAGGCTAGAGCCATGTTCTTGCAGTACGTCGCAGAATTTCGAGGTCTCTTGCATAGCAGCGCAGAGCCCTGCAGGAACATTGTCGTGCGGGCGGGTACGGCGTTCTTGTCTCGATACGGCACCTGAGCGGCGCTGTTCCTACCGTGAGGCCCACGGCTTACCGCCAGGCCGGGAGACGCGTCGAGAAGCAGGCCCCCGCAGGGCTTTCATTCCTGACAAGGCGTCCAGCGGTAGGCCAGTCACACATGAACCTCACGGAGGGCTTCCGCATGGACAGCACAACGCTCGCGTCGGCACCCACGGAGCGGCGCCGGAGCGCTTTGGGACCCAGCACCGCTCCAGGCGGGGAGAAGGAAGGTTCCCTGTCGCTCACAGCGGATGCCTGAACGGGAGCCAGCGGCCGGACAGCCGTGTGATGAGCGGCCATGAGCAGCGCTGACACTGCATTGCTTTCCGTGGCCGACGCGGGCATGCCCTGGCCTATCGTTGCGCTCTTGGGCATAGCCACCCTGGCCCTGACCGCACTCAGGACGGTCATCCCGCAGCATTCCCGCGACCGCCTGATCTGGTGGCAAGACCGCCGACGGCACCGGGAACGGCTCCAATCTCTGCAAGACCGCAAAGCGAAGCAGGAGGAGTGACCAGTACGCCCACCGTTTCCCCGGCTTGGCGCACCGGACCCGACGGGCCGAGGCCAACCGCCGTGCAGGAGCGGCTCCTGGCCGCAGATCATGCCAGGCTACCCGCGGGGGCTGGGGCGGCTCAGTGACGCGGCGGGGGGATGCCGCGAGGTCGGGCTGTGGCCTCAGGCGCCGTGGCGGCGAGGCAGGTGAACGCGGGCGGCAGCGCGGCGTGAGCGGGGACGTGCTGCGGCAGGGGACCGGCGGCCCCGGCGGGCGGCAGGCAGGATGCGCGGCGTGGCCACGGCGGGAGGCCGGCGCTCGGGAGAGCCAGGCGACGATATCGGCTTGCACGGAGGAGCCGGCGCGGCGGGTCACCTCGTCGCGGGCGGCTCCGTCGCCCGCCTGTATGCCGCCATCGTGCGCCGCCCCCGGGTGGTCCAGGGAGGCGGGAAGTCGGCGCTGGTGAGGGGCCAGTGAATTTCCGCGGCGTGCTGCTTCTGAGGCATGCGGCGGGCGGAGGGGATGCGGGGGTGGTGGGGGACGGTTGAGGTGGGCGTAGTCGGCAGGTTTCGGCGAAGTCGGTGAGGTTGGTGTAGCCGACGGCTTGGGTGGTGGTGGCTGAACAGGGGCGCTGCGGTGTCTTCCAGCAGGGTCCGCAGGTAGGTGGCGGCTTGGAGGAGGGGGGCGGCCCAGGCGGGGACGGGGTGGGGGTGTCCTGGTGAGCCGGGGTACTCGGGGGTGGGGGAGCGTGAGGGTCGCGGCGTCGCGGGAGAGGCCACGACTGCGGGTGGCGTCGAGCTGGCCGAGCCGGGCGGCGGTGAAGACGGCGGTGGCCAGCTGGGCGGCGAGGTGGGGGTAGGCCGTGGCGGTGTCGAGGCGGTGGGCGACTTCCCCGGCGGTGGCCTCCGGCACGGGGGCGGGCAGGCGGGGGTGCGTGGCGGGGCTGTCGGTCATCAGGGGCAGGAGGTTGGGCAGATTGAGCCAGCGGCCGGACAGCGGGCGCCGTGGGGGTGGGGGTGGCGGTGAGGGGTCCGGGGTGCCGGGGGTGAGAGGCAGGACGGCCTGGGCTTCGGCGAAGCGGTGGGGAACGCCGGCCAGCGCTTGGTGAAGGGATGGGGTGGGGGTGGCGCGGTGGCAGACCAGGCTCAGGCGGATACCGGTGCGCCGGCGCAGCTGGAGGAGGTGTTTGCCAGCCGCGTGGGCCGAGGAGGTGGGCGCGCAGCCAGATCAGGTGGGTGATCTGGTGGGCCAGGAGCCAGGCGGTGGCGATGGCCCAGGGGGTGGTGGTGTCGTGGTGGTGGCGTCCGGGGAGGGGGACGGGTTTGTCGAGGGCGGCGAGGATGTCGTAGGCCGCGGCGAGGGCGGAGTCGGTGGCGGGGGTGGGGTGGATGGTGATCTGTCCGGCGTCGGGGTTGTGGGCCAGCAGGGCGGCGCGGGTGTGGGATGCGTCGTCGCCGGGGTCGGTCACCACGGTGACCGCGGGCGGATGGGGGCAGGTCAGCATCAGGCGCGGGTGCGGGTGGAGAGCTTGCTGTAGGTCCAGCGCAGCAGGTCGTCGCCGACGGTGGTGCGGCCGGTTTCTTTCATGCCGACGGTGAGGTGGTGGGTGATCTTGGCCCAGGCGCGGAAGTTGCCGTGGGCCGCTTCGCGGTCGCAGGTGGCGATCAGTTCGGGGTCGGTGTCCGCCCAGACGGGGTGGAAGGCGGGGATGACGGTGAGGACTTCCTCCATGGGCATGGGGTTGATCTCCTGCCAGGAGTAGACCCGGGATTCGAGCATCGGCTCGCTTTGCAGCATCTCGAAGCAGCCGTTGCCGCCGGTGAAGATGATCGTCAGGTCGGTGTCGGTGTCGGTGTCGTCCCACAGGTAGCGCAGGTACTCGAAGCAGAGTTTGGACAGCCACTGGGCCTCGTCGCACACCAGCACCCGTGGTTCGGTCAGCGCCGCGCGCAGCATGCGGTCGAACTCGATCGCGTGGGCGGGCGGGCGGCCGTGGAGGCCCAGGGCGTGGAAGAGCTCGTGGCGCAGGTCGCGGGTGCTGGGGCGGGCACGGAACTGGATGCGGTGGGTGCGGGTGGGTGCCAGCTCGCGCAGGGACGCGTTGACGGCGAAGGACTTGCCGTGCCCGGTACGGCCGTAGACGCAGATCATCGCTTTGGCCTCGATCGCGGCCCGGATGTCCTCACGCACGCGTAGCAGGGCTTTGGTGCCGACGACCTGGGCGCCGGACAGGCGCATGTAGTGGTCCTCGCGCTCCCTGGGCAGGCGGCCGGTACGGCCCGCGGCAGAAGTCATCCGTCCTCGCTCTCTCGGGCGGCCGGGTCGCCAGCTCCCGTCGCATGCCGGTGCTGTGCCTCGGGCCCGGCGGCCTCGTATGGGGTGGTGTCGGCAGTGGTCGGGCGGCGGGGGCGGGCCCAGGTCGGGGGCGGCTCGCGGGGCGGCACCAGATCCGGCAGCGCCCGGGCAGCCAGGTCATGGGCCCGCGCGTCATCCAGCTCGGATGCAGCCTCTTGGGCGGTCAGCGCGGCGTTGCGCCGAGGGGCGGCGGGGGTGGTGGCGGCGCTGTAGCGGGTACGTCGCAGCCGTTCGGCGGCTTTGAGGTCCGCGCGGCGTGCTCTGGCTGCAGCGTCCCGGGCGGCAGTCAGCGCCTTGCGCTGTTCCTCGGTGGCCTGGTCGGCCAGATACGCGGTGCCCAGATGGCGGCCGGGGTCGGCCGCGTCGAACACCTCGATCTGTACGTCGTCGTGGGGAAGGTGCCGCACCCTCACCCTGGTGCCGACGTGGCCGACCATCCACGGCGCGATGTAGGCGCGGCGGCGCCAGGTGACGCCACTGGTTGAGATCTTTCGCGTCCTACCGTCGTCCTCGAGCGCGAAGTACGCCAGGTGCTGGGCCGGCACGTCCTCGATCGGGGTGGGGTCGGCCTCCCACGCCTGCTGCGGAGTGATCTCGCCTCCCAGTCCCGCAGGGTGATGCTGGGTATTCCACCAGCGCACCCAGTCCAGCAGCACCTCGACGAACGCGGCGAAGGACAGCAGCGGCGTCGAGCCCTCACCCTTGCGGGAGCCGGCCGGGCGTGCGCGGCGGGTGTAGCCGGGAAGGGAGACCAGCAGCATCTCCTCCACCGCGTCGTTCAGCTGCTCGATCGTGCCTTTCAGATGAGGGCTGTAGGGCGGCAGGTCATACACCGGAACAGCGAAGTTCCCCAGAGCCTGGGTGACCGTCTTGCACAGGAATTCCTTACCGCGGTCAACCCGTACCAGCGACGGCAGGCCGCCGAAAGGGAAAGGCTCCACGCGGCTGATCCCAACACGCAACGCGGCCAGGACCGCATCCCGAGACGGCTGGTGGGGCGTGACCGCAACCCCCGTGACCGCTCTCGTCGCACAGTCGATGAACCACGTGATCCACGGGCACTGCGCACCACCCTCGACATCCACCCGCACCGGGGCGCGCTTGTGGTCTCCCTCCCAGCAGGCGTTCCGCCACTGCCGCGGCCGGCGCCCGAACACGTCATACCGCCGCCGCTCCCGCTCCCCTCCCCGCAGCCCAGCCCGCTCCCCCGCCGACAACTCCCGTGCCACCGCCCGCTGCAGCGCACGCAAAGACGGCACGACCGCGCCCGGATCACCCTCCGCCTCAGCCACAAGCTGCCGGTGCACCGCGGCCACATTGCCACCCCACAGTGCCAACAACGCCCTGGTCCTCGGGGTCACCATCACCGACGCCCGCACCCGGGCTGTCAAACGACCCTCCCGCCGCGCCACGGCCACCCAGTTCCACACGGTCCGCTCAGACACCCCCACGGCGCCAGCCACCAGCCGTACATGAGCAGACGTCAACTCACCCCGGCCATCCAGCGCCATCAACCGCGCCACAGCCCCCGACCGCGACACCAGAACCGACATAGCTTCAGCACAGTGGTCCTGACCACCCACCACCCACTCCTTCAGACGACACCCCCCTATGAACCCCGGGGGTCACCACTGACGAGCCCACCCTGTCCACCCCCGCACGACACCAACCCGCACACCAGCCGACAGCACACGAAACAGTGCAAACCGGCAGCACAACGTTTCAGCACGGCATGACTACTGAAATCCCCTCACACCGCCTGCCACCCACATGCTTTCCAACACGACACACAAACTTCAGCGAGAAACGACACCAACCTTCAGCACACCCGCGACACCACCCCACCACCCCGACCAGCACAAACCACCCACCCGACCACTGAAACCAAGTGACACCCGACCACTGACAAACAACTGGCGCCTAACAGGGCGCGGCGTGGGGTGCTGGAGCGGGCTGTGTCCGGTGAAGGCTTCACGGGTCCTTTTCTGCCGGTGTTTGACCTGCTGGTGGTGGATGAGGCGCACCGTACGTCGGGTGATCTGGGGAAGTCGTGGGCGGCGGCGCTGGATCAGCAGCGGGTGCCGACGGCACGCCGGCTGTTCATGACGGCGACGCCGCGGCTGTGGGAGGCGCCGCCGGCGTCCGGCGGGGAGGGCCGTCTGGTGGCCTCGATGGACAACGAGGCGCTGTACGGGCCGATGCTGTTCGAGCTGGAGTTGATGGAAAGTGTCGAGAGGGGGTTGCTGGCGCGGTGGGAGATCGACGTCCTGGAGATCACCGACCCCCAGGCACCCGGCCCGGAGGCAGACGCTGAGGAAGTGCAGGGGCGGCGCCTGGCCGCGCTGCAGGCCGCACTGCTGACCCACCTGGACGACGTCGGCGGCCGGTCCCTGCTCACCTTCCACTCCACAACACTGGCCGCCATGGCCATGGCCCGCTCCCTGCCCGGCACAGCCGCCGAACTCCACGCCGGCGACCCAGCCTCCTACCCAGCCCGAGTGGGGTCGGAGTGGCTGTCCGGAGAACATCCCGCCACCTACCGGCGAGAAGTGCTCGGGCGGTTCGCCGACGGCATCACCGACGACGGATGGGTCGCCGACGCACAGATCCTCGCCTCCTGCCAAGTCCTCGCCGAAGGCGTCGACATCCGCGGCCGCGCCGGCGTCGACGGCGTCGTCCTCGCCGACCCACGCTCCTCCCCCGTCCAGATCGTGCAAATCCTCGGCCGCGCACTGAGACAGGAACCCGGCGAAGGCAAAGTCGCCCGCATCATCGTCCCCATCTACCTCGCGCCCGGCGAGCGGCCCGAGGCGATGATGACCTCCGGGGCGTACCGCCCCCTGGCCCAAATCCTGCAGGGCCTGCGTTCTCATGATGCCCGCATCGCCCAACGACTCATGCTCGCCACCCGCACCGCATCCGGCCAACCCACCAACGTCCTCGAACTCGACCCGCACGCCCCGAAACCCACCAAGGCCAGCCACCACGCGGGCGGGACCGACGACCACGACCAGGAGCAGCCGGACGACGGCCAGGCGCAGCGGGGCGAAGTCGGCCAGGGCGAGGACGGCCCGGAGCAGCCGGGCGACGGCGAGCGGGACGAGGAGCAGCAGGACGAGGGGCGGGGCGCGGCGGCCGGCGAGGGTGCGGAGGTGCCCTTGCTGCGGTTCTCCCAGCCGCGGGACCCGGCCGTCATCGCCCGCTGGCTGCGCACCCGCGTCATCCAGCCCGACAGTGAGATCTGGCTGACCGGCTACGAAGCCCTGCGGGAATGGGTGGACCGGCACGGCGACGCCCACGTGCCGACCGGCGCCGTCATCCACGTGGACGCCGGCGACACCGCGGGCAGAGGTGGGCGCAGGGCGTATCCGGTCGGGCAGTGGGTCAGCGAGCAGCGGCGTGCCTTCTCTGATGGGGTGCTGCGTCCGCACCGGTGGGAGTTGCTGGACGAACTCGGCATGGTCTGGGACGTCGCCGACGCACGATTCCAGCACGGGCTCCTCGCAGCCCGTGCCTATTTCGAGGAATACGGCACGCTGTGCGCACCACGCGACGCAGTAATGGACGGATTCGCCGTCGGGCAATGGCTGGAGAATCTCCGTAAGGGCGTCATGGCGGTGACGGATGAGCGGGACAGAGCGCTGCGGGAAATCGACGAGCACTGGAAACCGGAATGGACGGTCTCCTGGCAACGCCGCTACGCCGCCCTCGCCTACCTCCTCCACGGCGAAGACGGCACCCCGAACGTGCCGCCGGGGGTGCGGGTGAACGGGATCGACGTCGGCACCTGGTTGCAGCGGCAGACTTCACCGGCTGGCTGGGCGCATCTGGTGGCCGGACAACGGGAGCTGCTGGAACGGCTCGGCATCCCCGCCGCCCCCACGCCGACAGCCGGAGCCGCTGACGGCGCAGCGCATGGGGAGGCGCCGGCGCCGGTACCCGGCCTGGAAAAGACATGGACAACTTCGAACGCGGCCTGGCCGCCGCACGCCAATACCTCGCCCGAGAAGGCCACCTGAAGGTGCCGAGGAAGCACGAAGAAGTCCTCCACCCCGCCAACGAGGACGGCACGGAGTCAGAAGACCGGACCCCCGTGGCCGTCCGGTTGGGGGTGTGGACCAGTAACCAGAAGGCACGCCGCGCCCAGCTCGCCTCCGCCCGACGTCAAGCCCTCGCAGACCTCGGGTTCGCATGGGCGCGATGAGTCCCCGTCCCCGGCCCAGCCGCAATGGGCTGCGCTCGCCGGTCCAGGCTGAAGCCTGTGTCCCGAAGGTTTGCTACCGGGGCACGTTGCGCCCATTACCGGATGGGCGGATAGGCCGTTTAGCTCTGCGTGCACGATGTGGGGTGGAAGGAAGCGAGGCTGGGGCGTTCCGATGTCGAGTCGATGGATGTGCTGTTCCAGGCTGCGGACAGGACGACGGTGTGTTCGAGGTGGTCGACGGCCGCCGCTGAGGTGGACTTCGAGCGCTGTCCCCCGTTGAGGCCGTTCCCGATCCGTAGAGGCAAGCGGCTGGCGCCGGGGTGGTGGTGGTCGGCCACCACCGGGCGGCTGGTGCACTACGGGTCCGCAGCAATGCGGCTGCATGTGATGCTGCTCGACCGTGACCCGCGCGTTAGTGGCCTGGCTGCCCGTCCGCTGGAGTTGCGGTGGCGCGAGCGTGGTGAGACGCGCATGCATGCTCCTCAGCTCATGCTTCGCCTGGCTGATGGCGAGGGTGTGCTGGCCGACTGCAGGGCCAGCCAGGAACTTTCGCAGCGCCAGCGCTCCCTCGCGGCGGTGGTGGGGGAGATCTGTGGGGCAGTGGGCTGGCGTTACTGGGTGTTGGGGCCGGTGAATCCGGTTTACCGGCGCAATGTGACCTGGCTGGCCCGATACCGGCACCCGCGATACCACGGTGGACAGCGTCTGGCCGCCGCGCTCGAGGACACGTTCGCCCATCCGGCGCCCCTGTGGGATGGCGTACGCGCAATCGGGGACCCGCTGCTGGTGCTTCCCGCGCTGTTCCATGCCTTGTGGGCGGGACAGCTCGCGGCGGATCTGGCCGCGGCAATGCATGAGCGGATGCTGGTGTGGACGCAGGTGGAGCGGTGAGGGCGGGCAGCGGGGGGCTGAGCGGGCCGGTCGTGGAGCTAGGGGCGCGGGTCCGGTTCGGTGGCCGTATCTGGACGGAGGCTGCCCTTGCTTCCGGTCAGGTGCAGTTGGTCTCCGAGAGCGGTGATGTAGCGGCGCTGTTGCTGTCGCGGCTGTTCGCCGATGCGGAGTTCGAGGTTCTGGATGCGCCAAGCATGTCCAGGGTGCCGCCGCTGGGGCTGATGGAGTCGTTGCCTGACGCAGTACGGGAGCGGGCGCTGGCGTGCGAGCGGCACGTGCGGGAGGTGGAGACGGGGTGGCCGGATGGAGGCGGCGCAGCGGGTGCTCCGCGGGCGGAGTACGACCCTGTGCGGACCTTGGCGCAGCGGGAGGAGGCAAAGGCGGTCGAGTTGTCGGATGCGGGGATGCCGACCAGCGCGGTCACGGTCCGGCGGATGCGGAGCCGTTACCGCCAGCAGGGGGTTTGGGGGCTGGTGGATCGCCGGGCCACCCGGGTGCGGTCCGTCCATGGGCGTGCTGACGAGCGGGTGGTGGCTGCTGTACAGGAGGTGCTGGAGGTCGGTCGGGAACGCTCCGATGGGACGCTGGGGCGGCTTCGGATGTACACCGAGCGGCTGTTGGCCGAGCGGTACGGGAGCGGGGTGGTGAAGCTGCCGTCGAGGGCAGCGTTCAACCGGCTGGTGCACGCTCTGGCTGATGGGCAGGGCCTGCTGGGCAGCGCGCGGCAGCGCCGGTGGCGGTCGGCGCGGCCGGCTCCTCCGTTCGTGCCGACGACGGTGATGGCGCCGGGTGAGCTGGTGATGATGGACAGCACCGTGCTGGATTGCTTCGTGGTGCTGGATGACGGGGTGGTAGAGCGCCCGGAACTCACGATCGCGCTGGATGTGGCCACCCGCAGTATCTGTGCAGCGGTGCTGCGTGCGAAGGGGACCCGCAGTGTGGATGCGGCGCAGTTGCTGGCGCAGATGATGGTGCCGGCGCCGATGCGGCCCGGTTGGCCCGAGGCGCTGGCGATGGAACACTCGGTGGTCCCCTATGAGCGGCTGCTGAGTGTCGACGCCAGGTTGGAAGGTGCCGCGGCGCGGCCGGTGATCACGCCGCAGACGATCGTGGTCGACCAGGGCAATGTGTTCATCTCGTCCTCGTTCATCGCCGCGTGCGAGTCGCTGGGCGTTTCGGTGCAGCCCGCGCCGCCGGGCAATGGGCCGGCCAAGGGGCACGTAGAGCGCACCTTCTCCTCGATCAAGACGCTGTTCGTGCAGCATGTGGCCGCCTACACGGGCTCGCACACCGGCGAGCGCGGAAAGGACGCCGAGGGGGAGGCGGTGTGGACGCTTTCCCAGCTGGCCGAGATGTTCCAGGAGTGGATCATCTGCGGGTGGCAGGAACGTGAGCACGATGGACTGCGGCACCCGATAATGCCTCGCTGTGCGCTGTCGCCGAATGAGATGTGGGCGGCGCTGATCGCAGTGTGCGGCTACGTCCCGGTTCCGCTTGGCCACGAGGACTACATCGAGCTGATGCCCCTGAAGCGACAGAAGATCAACGACTACGGCATCCGCATCGACTATCGCACCTATGACCACAAGGTTCTCAATCCCTACCGTGGCCAGGGCTCGCCGGCAGCGGATGGACTGTGGGAGATCCACTACGACCCGCACGATCCCGTGCAGGTCTGGGTACGCCTGCCGAAGCCCGACCAGCCGCGCGGATATGGGTGGGAGGCGGTGCCGTGGATCCACCACACCCTGGTCAGCGCCCCATTCACCGACTTCACCTGGCAGCACATCAAGCGCACCGTCGCCCGCCGCGCAGACCGCGTCCAGCACGAACACGACCTGGCTCTCGCCCTGCGCGAGCTGCTGGAACGGGTCGCCGCCGGACATGGCACCCGCCGGGAGAGGGTCGTCGTCGCCCGGGCCCGCACCGCCGCGACCGATGGTGCGGTGTGGGCGACCTTGTACGAGCAGTCGGAGGCGGAAGCCGATGAGCCCGGGGAGGACCTCTTTGACGACAACGAGGACGACGAGGAGCCCTTGACCAACGACGGCGCTCTGAGTGTCTGGCCGACTGAACACACACCGCTGAGCGGCGCCCCAACCGGCGCGGGGCAGGAAGCCGGCGTGCCTGCACCGAGGCGTCCCCAGGTCACGGTCTACGACCCCGTCGAGGAATCTCTACGATGGTGAGCCCGCTCTCCCACAAGGCCGTCGGGTTCGCCCCGCTGGCCCCTCCGACCGTATGGGAGGGATGGGATGCCTTCGTCCACCGAGCCCCGGCGCCCGCGCGCGACGCCGCCGACCCCGCCTGGTCCCAGGAGGAGCGCGAGGACTACCACTCCGAACTCGCCGTGATGCGCACCCCTGCCATGGACAGCGTGTTCACTGCCGTACGCCGACTGTTGCTGGTCAACCGCCGCCAGCAGGCCGGCGCCCGGCGCGGTTTGATCATCTCCGGTCCGGCTACGACCGGGAAGACCACCACGATGATGGCGCTCGGGCGTTCCTTCCATCTGGCCGAGGCCCGCCAGCACCCCGGCCAGGACGGCAGAAGACCGGTGCTGTTCATCAGCGTGCCGCCGGCCGCCACCCCGAAGATGCTTGTCAGCGAGTTCGCCCGGTTCCTCGGCATGCCCGTCACCGACCGCCTCAATCAGACCCAGATCACCGGTGCCGTGTGCGACCTGCTGTGCGAACTGGGCACCCAACTGGTCCTCATCGACGACGTCCACCTCCTGGACACCCAGCGGCGCGCCGGTGCCGAAACCTCCGACCAGCTCAAGTACCTCGGCGAACGCATCCCGGCCACCTTCGTGTACTCCGCGATCGACGTCGAGGCCTCCTCACTTCTCAGCGGAGTGCGCGGCGCGCAGATCGCCGGCCGCTTCAAGATCTTCCGCCACCGACCGCTGGCGTATGCCACCGAGCAGGACCGGGCGGTCTGGGACGACCTCGTGCGGGCCGTGGAGGACCTGCTGAGGCTGCGTGCACACCGTCCCGGAACACTTGTCAAGCACGCCGCCTACCTCCACACCCGCACAGCAGGGCGGATCGGCAGCCTCTCTCACCTCCTCCGCGAAGCCGCCCTGGTCGCCATCACCGAAGGCACCGAACGCATCACCAAGCAGCTGCTGAGCGAGGTGGAGCTCGACGCAGCCGCCGAAACCCAGGCCCGGCCGGCCCGGCCCGCACGACGGGAGTAGGAGCATCGCATCCGGCGTGGCACACCAACGCAGCATGACCGCGCACGGCCGCGCGCCGGGGAGCGGGCTTGGGGGACGCAGGCCCGCAGTGTCAGGCGCGGTCGTGCCCACCATCGGCTGCGGCGCAGCAGGACGAGTGGCTCCGCTGCAGGGAGAGCTGACGCTGTCGTTCTTGAACAGACTCGCCGCCCGCTACCACCTCACCATCCGCGATCTCCTCGCCGCCGTCACCGACGTCGGCGGCCTGCAAAACCTCACCGGCATGCTGCACCCGGACAGCGAGATCCACCTCAACGCCCAGGCCCGCAACCGCGTTGCCACGCTGTGCCGTGTTGCGCCGCACGTGCTCGAGCGCGCCCTGCCCGCATGGACACGGGAAGAGCCGTGCGGCAAGTACGGGGACGGCCCGGTCGGGCGGCTGACGCGTGGTGAGGAGGCCGTCGCCGCGTGGGGACCGGCCTGTCCTGCCTGCGCTGCCGCCCGCACCGGGCGCCGCACGCCCGCACGCCGGTATCTGGCGCCAGAGGAGCGCGTGTGTGCGCGCCACCAGTACTGGCTCTTGTACGTTCCCGGCACCAGCGGCCTGCCCGTGCCCCTTGGCCGGTGCCCGGAGGTGATCGAGGCCCAGCAGCGGCATGTCCGGCTGCTGCGCCGCTCCCCGACCGGGGCGCAGGCCTTCGAGGTCGCACGCGCCGTGACCGGCTTCTGGTGGGGGCAGCCCTGGTCGAGCGAGGAAGAGCTGTGGCCGGTCCGTCTTGAGGCCACTCGTGCCGACGGTGCTGACGCAGACCGGTGGAAAGTGGCGGCGCGCGACCTGATCACCTATCCCGAAACCATCGCAATCGCGCGGGTCCTGGCCAGCCCCCACTGGCAGCAACAGACCATCGCAGAGGCGCGCGGGCATCTCCCCTACCGTCTCGGTGAGATGCCCGCGCTGCTGGACGAGCTCGCTCGCCAGCTCCAGCGGCCCTGGGTCGCCCGCCACCTCGCCACCGTCACCCGCGGGCCATTGTTCGTCTGGGCCCACACCTGCGTCCGTACACGCCTCGCCCCGAGATCCACGGCACAGCACTCGCTGTGGCAGGTCCACTCGTCGCACCGGCCCCGCCCCCTCAGCGACCTCCTCGATGCGCGAGGTGACCGCGACAAGGGTGGGCTGCCAGCACCAGAGCCCCTCAAACGGCTACGCGGCCACAGCCTCCATGCCGAGCGCGCCTTCGACAATGGCCTCGCACACGCCCGCCTCTACCACCAACAGCACGGGCACCTGGCGGTCCCCAAGGAAGACGCTTGGGGGGATTACCCGCTGGGCACGTGGCTGTCCAACCTGCGCAACCGCCACACCAAAATGCCCACCCACCAAGTCACCGCCCTGAGCAGCATCTACCCCTGGTGGAACGCACCGTGGAGCACCCTCTGGCAGCGCACCTGGCACCAAGCCCGCGATCACGCCGGGGCCGCTGGCGGGCTCGAGCCCGCCAGCGGCTTTCCCACCACCAGCTACAGCCTGGGCGAATGGCTGTACCTGCAGTGCACCCGCCACCCGTTCCTGCACCCCGAACAACAACGCCTGCTCACCCAGATCGGTATCGACGCTGCCGCGGCGGCCGAAGCCCGGCCCAGACGACGCAACCTCAAGGCCGCCGCCGAAGAAGCCCTCGCCCACGCACGCTCCTACGCCGCCGAACACGGACACCTCGCCCCGGTCAGCGTGACCACCGTGCACCACGGATACCCGCTGGGCCGGTGGCTCGCCGGCCAACGAAGCCGGCAACAACGCAAAGTCCTGTCCCCCGAACGGCAACAGGCTCTCCATGTCATCGACCCTTGGTGGTGCCCGCCCTGGAACCTGCGCTGGCAACGCAACTACTGCCGCGCCCGCGATGCCGCAGCGGGCCGCCTCCTCCAGGCCGAGAACGGCTTCAGGGACCTCGACGACTCTGCCGCCGCCGACTGGCTGTGGCGCCAGTGCGCCACCTACGACGAACTCAGCGAGGAGCAGCGACAACTCCTCGCCGACATCGGCATCACCGCCGAAACAGCCCAGGCCCTGCGCCGGACGCACCCACTCATTGCTCTAACGGCACGATCCGAGACCGCGGGCCAGGGTGTGCACGACAAGCCCGTGCGGCCGGCAGGAAGAAGCCCGGGGAACCGCACACGTCCCCCTGGCCGGCCACACTCCGCCGATCCGCAGCATCCCGTCGAGTCCCACAGCCGACGCGGGCACAGACCCGATACGAGGCCAGGTTTCGACGCGGCCCTGGCTCACGCCCGGTCCTGGCACGCCGAGCACGGCCACCTCGCCGTTCCCCGTGATACACGGCACGACAGCTACCCCCTGGGCGCGTGGCTGTACAGCCAACGCAACCGGGCCAAGCAACGCGCCCGCGCCGGACTCCAGCCCTCGCCCCACCTGGCCGAACTCGCTGCGATCGACCCGTGGTGGAACCCGCCCTGGGACACCGTCTGGCAGCGCAACTACTACCGCGCCCGCGACCACATCGCCGCGGGCGAGCCGTTCGACCCCGTCGCCCGCATCCCCGCGGCGAGCACCGTCCTGGGCAGCTGGGTCACTCGGGCATGCCTGCAGTTCCGCCAGCTCCACCCCGGCCAGCAGCGTCTGCTGAACGCCATCGGCATCACCGCGCACACAGCGAAACGGTGGCCGCCCAGCCCTCGCCCCCGGCCCCACGCAGAAGCCCTCACCCATGCCCGCGCCTGGGCTGCCGAGCACGGCCACCTCTGCCCACCGCTCAAGACCGTCCATGACGGCTTTCCCCTCGGCGAATGGCTCAACCGACAGCGCGAACTCGCGAAGAAACGCAGCCACCCCTCCCCCACCCAGCAAGCACTCGCCACGATCGACCCCTGGTGGAACCCTCCCTGGCCCATCTTGTGGCAGCGCAACTACCACCGCGCACACACCCACGCCCACACCCCCGCCACCCGCGGCTGGCTCGACAGTCAACGACACCGCTGGCCACTCCTCCACCCCCACCAACAACACCTCCTGACCCGCATCTGCATCCATCCGACCGCGTGACCCGCCACGACTGAGCTGCTGCGGCATAGTCCGCAGGTGCGCTGGACCGCGTCGCGTTCCCTACAACCCCGGGCGAGGGGGCTTCGTCCACCTTGGCGAGCGGGCGGTCAGGTGCAGGGCCGGCTAACTGTTGCGACCGCCGGGCCACCGGCAGGGCTACTGTCTGGACTCCAATTCGCCGCCACCGACAAAGCCAGTCAAGTCACCAACATCCGCATAGACGAAAGCGCTGGATGCCACACGCAAGGGTGGTGGGACAGGCTTCAGGTACGTCCTCGCCGCACCGAGACGGCTGCGCGGCTTGTCAGAGGGGCGTGGAAGCATAGGGCTGTGAGCGGCGTAGACACGGTCCGGGGTATTGCGTACCAGCAGGCGCAGGGGGTGCTCCAGGCAGTCGGGGTCCTAGAGGACCCCGACCTGGGCGGTCTTCGGGTCGAGGGCACCGACGACGCTGTCGACATCGAACTGCTCGGACGTGATGGAACCCTGCGCCACGCGATCCAAGTCAAGGTGCGCGCCACCGACTACACGTGGGGCGAGTCAGCGCTGCTCACCGTGCTGAAACGCTGGGCTGTGCTCCCCTCGGCCGCGCATGCATCGTTCGAGTTCCTCACGGATGGACGACTCGGTCCGAGCGGCCAACGTGTGCAGCAGGTCCTCACATCTGCGGCGGAAGGGGATACCGATGCCCTCGCCCGACTGCTCGGTGTAGGCATGGACGACCCTGTCTACATAGCACTGGGCAAAGCGACGATCCGTCAGGACCCGTCCAACACCGGTGCTCTGCTGGCACGTGCCGAGCGTCAAGTCGCCGCGATGCTGCCCTCAGCTCGCACAGACGAGGATCTGCGGGAACAGGCAACAAAGGCTGTCGACCGCTTGTTCCGTGCTCTCTTCGACTTCACCAGCAACCCCGAACCGCACCATCGCGAGATGGATCGCCAGATCATCGCGGCGCTTCTAGGCGTCCCCGCTGAACAGTCTCCTGCACACCGGTGGGCAACTGCACGGGCAAGCTACCTGGAGGCAGCTACACACAGCGTTGTGCAGGACGCGATCGTGCCTTCGGTCGCCGACATGCAAGTGCAAGTCCCCTCTCTCTCCCGACAGCACGAACGGAGAGAAGGAGCCGTTTTCAACCTGCCTGTAGAGGACGGTGCTTGAGGGCCGGGGGCGGTGTCCGAACGTAGAGAAGCTCCTGGTAGACGGGTTGTCGACCAAGACCACCTGTCCGCCCAGGAGCTTCCGCGTGCTTGTCTACCCATCCGGGCTCGATCTGTCCAGCTCCACCCTGCGCTTCCTCGCCGACCAGTTGGCCGCTCGGC
Organism: Streptomyces sp. WMMC1477; assembly: GCF_027460245.1. Taxonomy (NCBI): domain Bacteria; kingdom Bacillati; phylum Actinomycetota; class Actinomycetes; order Kitasatosporales; family Streptomycetaceae; genus Streptomyces; species Streptomyces sp. WMMC1477. The sequence goes on from NZ_JAPZBD010000003.1 coordinate 18,300, forward strand.
GGCGCGAGCAGGGCACCCGCTGGCGCCGGCTCCCGGCTGGACGGCAGGCCCTCCTCGTCCTGGCCCATCCGCGCCGCGGAGACACCTACGCCCAGCTCGCCGACGGATTCGGTGTCGGGACCGCCACGGTCTACCGCTACATCAACGAGGCCGTACAGGTCCTGGCCGCCCTCGCGCCCACCCTGGAGCAGGTGATGCGGGCGGTCCGAGCGAAGGCGTACGTGATCCTCGACGGGACGCTGCTGCCGATCGACCGGATCGCCGCCGACCGGCCCTTCTACAGCGGCAAGCACAAGAAGCACGGGATGAACATCCAGGTCCTCACCGACCCCTTCGGCCGCCTGCTGTGGGCCTCGCCCGCGCTGCCCGGGGCGGTGCACGACATCCGCGCAGCCCGCACTCACGGCCTCCTCGCCGCCCTCACCGAGGCGGACGTGACGTGCTTCGCGGACAAGGGCTATCAGGGTGCCGGCCCTGTGGTTCGGGTGCCCTTCCGCGGTCGGTGGGAGCTCCTCTCGGCCGGCAGCGGGCGGTGAACGTCGCCCACGCCCGGACCCGCGCCGTCGGCGAGCAGGCCATGGCCACCCTCAAGAACTGGCGGCTGCTGCGGAAACTGCGGTGCTCGACCACCCGCATCACCACCCTCGTGCAGGCCATCCTGACCCTGCATCAGGCCAGCTCAGAACGAGGATGAAAAACGCTCACTGCCCGGCAACCGCAACGACTGCAAGGCATGGGACCTGTCCGGCGCGAAAGCCGCCGTCGGCAAGACCACGGTCATCGCCGACGGTGGCTACCGGGGCACCGGCCTGGTCATCCCACACCGCCGCGAACGCGGCCTGACCGAACTCCCGGCCTGGAAAGAGGAACACAACACCTCCCATCGCAAGGTCCGCGCCCGCGTCGAGCACGCCTTCGCCCGCATGAAGGGCTGGAAGATCCTGCGCGACTGCCGCCTCAAAGGCGACGGCGTCCACCACGCCATGCTCGGCATCGCCCGCCTGCACAACCTCGTCCTTGCCGGGTGACGTAGAAACCGGCAAGCCACCAGGCACGTCAGAGATCATTTACGGGACAGCCCTTAGTACTCCAGTGCGGTTTCGTGATCTATCCAGCAGGTTCGTCGGCGGATCGCCGTTGGTAGTGGCTGTGTCGGACTGTCGCCTGGTGTTGTCTGCGCCAGTTGGACCAGTGCAGCAGCCTGGTAGCTGTCACGGGCGGCGGGCCGAGGATGAGAAGGCGAGTTCGCCGGTGGTGCGGTTGCGGCGGATGAGCAGGTGGCGGTGTTCGTCGGTGCCGATGTGGATCCAGGCCCAGTCGTAGTGGCGCGGGCCCTTCGCGCCGGGTCCGGCGCTGTGCCGCTGCCAGGCGGTGGCGGGCAGGCGTTCGGCGACGGTGTCCGCGCGGACGGGGGTGCGGCCGTGGTTGATCCGCACCCGCGTCGAGCAGGCGACCGCGAGGACGTAGCCGGTGGCGTGTGCTTCCAGGGTGGCGCGGAGCCGCGGGTTCTGGCCGTAGGCTTCGTCACCGGTCACCCACGCGGTCTGTATCCCGGCGTCCAGCGCGGCGGCGATCACCTCGCAGGCCAGGCGGGGCTTGGTCGCGAACCGGGCTTCTTCGGGTATGCCGGCCGCCCGGCGACGTTCGGGATTGGCGCACCAGGACTGCTCGGGCAGGTAGAGGCGGCGGTCTATCAGGGCCCGGCCCCGGTTGGTGGCGTAGGCGAGGAAGACGCCGACCTGGGTGTTCTCGATGCGGCCCGGCGGTGCCGGTGTACTGGCGCTGCACTCCCGCCGAGGCGTGGCCCTTCTTCACGAAGCCGGTCTCGTCCACGATCAGCACCGCGTCGTCGGTGCCGAGGTGTTCGACGGCGTAGGCGCGCAGGTCGTCGCGGACGGCGTCGGCGTCCCAGCGGGCATAGCGCAGCAGCCGCTGCATCGGCCCCGGGCGGACGTGTCCGGCCTGTTCGTCCAGCTGCCAGCAGTTCTTCCGCTCCGTCTTCGACAGCAGTCCGAGCAGGTAGGCGCGGGCACTCGCCCTCGGCTCAACCCGGCCGAAACGCCCTGCGATCCGGGCCATGACCTGGTCGAACATCTCCCGCCAGCGGTCAGGGTCTACGCTGTGGTCCGCGGCCACCGCACGATCTTCGTTTGTCCACACACCAACCGATGATCACGCGGTGGCCGTACCCGTTCCCAGCCGGGTCCGCGACAAGATCGCGAAACCAGACTGGAGTACTAGAAGCCGTTTTGACCCGTGGCTATGCGCCCATGCGAGCTGCCCCACACCCCACACCAGTCAACGGCGGGCCGGGCACCGATGGCTATTCCGTAGATGCCGGGGACATCGTGGTCAACTGCCCCCTACTGAGGTTGAACTCGTGATGTTGCATGGTTGCTCAGGTGGGTCTGATGGTCAGGCCGGTCTCGGCGAGGCAGCCGTCTATGAGGTCGCTGCGGTACTGGATGTGCCGTAGGCCGCGTCGGATGCGCTGGACGAGGTGTTCGGGGGTGTGGAAGGCGACGTTGGAGAGCCAGCCGCGCCGCAACAGTGACCAGATCCCTTCGACGGGGTTGAGGTCGGGTGCGTAGGGCGGCAGGTAGTAGATGGTCAGCCAGTCACGGGATGCGGCGAACTCCCGCAGGCCGACGGCCTTGTGAACGTTCAGGTTGTCCCAGATGAGCACGATCGGGCCGCCGAGCTGCTGGTGGGCGGCGATCAGCAGGTCCCGGTAGTCGCGCCAGGAGAAGCTCTTGCGGCCGTCGCGGCGGCCGTCGTCCCGGCGTGGCCGGTAGATCAGCCGGATCTGTGGCCGGGTTTGTAGCAGGTCAGCGCGGCGATGGATATCCGTCTGCGGGACCGGCCGCGGACCCGCACCACCGGGGTCCGGCCGCGCTGTGACCAGGTCTTCGCCTGCGGCGGCGTCATGGAGAATCCGGCCTCGTCCTCGAAGACGAGCCAGGCTCCACGGGCCGCCGCGAGTCTTCCGCGCAGGGCCACACCTCCTTGACCCACCCGGCCACTGCCTCGTCGTCCCGCTCGACCGCGCGGCGGGCCGGGACCTGGCAGGACCAGCCGTTTCGCACCAGCAGCTTGCGCACGCCCTGGATGGTGTAGGTCCGGTGGAAGCGCCGGCCGATCACGGTCTTCACGCGGCTCAGGGTCCACCGCTGGCCTTCCCAGCCGTGCGCGGCCGGGGGCCCTTGGCCAGCTCTGCCTCCAGCTGGGCGAACTGCTTCTCGCTCAGCCTCGGCAGCGACGCCGGCCCCTGCGACCGCAGAGCCCGCGGGCCGCCCTCGTCCCACATCCGCCGCCATCGCTGCACCGAGCGGACGCTGACCCGCAGGTCCTTGGCGATCACCGAGCTCGCCTCGCCCTGGGCGAACCTCTCGGCCGCCTTGAGCCGTAACTCCTCGCGGAACTGCTGCCGTTCGGCGGTCAGCCCGCCCCCTTGTGGATACCGCATGCCCCGGTGATACCGCACGGGCGACGAGCCGTCAGCCTCTACGACTCCACGAGTTCAACTTCAGTAACTGGGACCGCGGCGAGATCCGCCGTCGCCCATAGGCCTACCGGCTTGTCGTCCCCGCCGGCGGCGAAGAAGCGGCTGTCGGGGGAGAAGCCGACGGCGCGGAAGGTGCAGGCGTGGCCGGTGAGAGGTGGGCCAAATGGGCTGCGGGACACCGGGTTCCACAAGCGGATGGTGCGGTCCATGCTGACCGAGACCAGCAGCCGCCCGTCGGGCGAGAACGACAGGCCCCGGACCGCGTTGCCGTGACCGGTGAGCGGATCGCCGACGGGCTCGCCGGCGCACGGGTTCCAGAGGCGGACCGTTCCGTCCCAGTCGCCGGAGGCGAGGAGGCGGCTGTCGGGTGAGAACGCCAGTGCCCGGATCTCGCCGCTGTGGCCGATCAACGGTTCTCCTTTCGGCTCGCCGTCGTCCGCGCGCCACAGCCGTACCGCGGCGTCGGCGCCTCCGGAGGCGAGCAGGCGTCCGTCCGGCGAGAACTGCACGGCTTCGACGCCGCCCGTGTGCCCCGCGAGCGGGGCGCCGACCGGCTTTCGGGTCACCGGATCCCACAGTCGTACGGACCGGTCGCCGCCCCCGGTGGCCAGCAGGCTCCCGTCGGGGGAGAAGGCAAGAGTGCGGAGTGCTCTGCCGTGCTCTGCGAATGGCTCGCCGACGGGCGTACCGGTGCGCGGATCCCACAGCCGCACGGCCCTGTCGCGACCCGCCGTCGCCAGCAGCCGGCCGTCTGGTGAGAACGCCACGCACCTGACCCCCTCCCCATGCCCGGTGAGAGTGGTGCCTACGGGCTCGCCGGTCGCCGCGCGCCACAGCCGCACCAGCGGGGCGTCGTTCACGGTGGCGAGGAGTTTCCCATCGGGTGAGAACGCCAGGGAGCGCGCGCCGCAGCTCTGTTCGCCGAAGATGAGGCGGGCCGCGGATACGTCGGTTGCGGCGGCGCGAGCTGCGGCAAGGGCTGGCACAGCGGCAGGGGCGGGCGAGGTGACGGCAACGAGAGGCGCCGAGGCCAGCGGATCGAAGTCAGGTTTTGGGGCGGCGGGGCGGCGGGCCGTAGGCGGCTGCGCCGTGCGCAGCAGCTCCAGGTCGCGCCAGCGCGTGCGCCAGGTCTCCAGGCGCGGGTCGTCGCGACCGAGCGGATGCGGGCGGCCCTCATGGTCGTGGGCGAGCATTGTCCGCACCAGTGCCATCAGGAAGTCCAGGCGCGGCAGCCGCTTGCCGTTCAGCGTCTCGCTGACCGCCGCGGCCGACAGGGGCCGGTGCCGGGGAGCGCGCCGGGCGATCTCCCGCAGCGGCAGGTTGCCGCGCTCCATGCGCAACGCTTTCAGGTCGGCGGCGAACAGGGCCAGCCGCCGGCCGAAGTCGTTCTCCGGCGCAGCGGTGGTGCCATGCACGACGTTGCGGTCGACCACCCGGCACCTCCTGGCGCGTGCGCACCAGGATAGGGGACAGCCTTGGTATACCGGCGCCGTTCGGCGGCGTTCGGCGCAGTTCGGTTCAGTACGGGTTCGTTCGCCGCATGAGGCCGACGGCGTCCGACTGGGCTGTGCTGGAGGCATGACACCTCTTCCGCTACTGATCGGCCCGCTTCAGCGCGTGCTGCTCGTCGCTCTGCTCGCTCCAGCTCTGCTCATGGCACTCTCCGCCACCGTCCCCGCCCTGGCGGTCCTGACCGACGGCACAGACCGCGCGGACAGCCTCCTGCGGGCGCACACCACGTACCTTCGAGCGCTGCTGACCACGAGCCCGCCCACGCGGTAAAGCCTGCCTCCGTACCCCATACGGCTCAATGATCGACCGCACGCCGTCGCCCCGGTGGCGATCGCCGCGGAGGCGACGTGCACGTCCGTGCCGCGTACTTCCATCCCGGGCAACTGGCTCACTACGGGTGCGGGAAGCTGTGGCTACACCTCGAGGTAGGCGACGACGACCACGGTGCGCAGCGCGGTGACGAAGTACAGGACGCGCACCTGCTCGATGTCGTCAGTGTACTGGCGCAGCTGGGGGCCTGCGGTGTCGCCGGGGATCGGTTCGCCGGCGTCGGGGTCGACGGAGAGGACGACCAGAGCGCGGTCCAGGGCGTGGATCTCCGAGGCGTCGGTGATGTTCTCCAGTTGCTTGGCGGCGGAGTCGGAGAACGCGATCCGGGCGCGGCGCGGGCCGTGGGCGGGGGCCATCAGGCGGCGAGGCGCTGGGCGGTGAGGCGTTCCACCGTCCGGCGGCGAGCGCGTCGGGCGGCCCCGGTGCGCCAGCTCTCGGGCCCGGCGGCGTAGGCGGTCCCGGCCGCGGCGGCCGGGGGCAGCTGGCGGTGGAGCCGCCGAGACCGGCGAAGAGGAAGAGGGGGAGGACTGTGATGGCGAGGGCGCTCGTGCCGCTGGCCCACGCCGCGGTCTTGCCGAGCCGCATAGCACCCCTCCACTGTTCGTCACATTCTGAGGGCAGAGGATAACTAAACGTGTCGGCTGTTCGTTGAGCGGTGGGGCCTGAAGGAGAGGGAGACGCTGGCGATGGTGGAAGCCCACTCGGCTGTGACGGACGTTCCGTCTCCGCCGCCGCTGCCGCCGGTCGCGGTGGTGGGGTGTCACGGCGGGTGCGGGGCGACCACGGTGGCGCGTCTGCTGGCCCCGGCCGGTCGGGAAGTGCAGCGGGATCAGCTGCACACCCTGAGCACGGCGTTGGTGCTGGTGGCCCGGGGCACGGCCTACGGGATGCACTGGGCGACCCGGGGTGTGGCGTGTGCGCACCAGAACTTGGAGACCGGCTGGCTCTCTGCGCCTCCGCTGCTGGTTCTGGTCGCGGACAGCACGCTGCGCGAGCCGCGCACGGTGCGGGAGAGGCTGCGGCCGGTGCAGGACCGCGTCCGGGCCGTCGTCCGCTTTCCCTACGTACCGGCCTGGCGGGACACCGACGACCCGCTCACGGTCCCGCCCACCAAACCACTGACCGAGGCCCTGGCAGCGCTGCGGGCCGCCCTGGCTGTGAGGAGCGCCTGATGCATGTGATGCAGGAAGTTCTGCTGCTGGCAGCGGACATCCCCAACCCTGGCGCGAAGACCCCCACCGGCCTGACCGGGCCACGCTACACCCTGCTGGGCATCTTGAAGTGGGGCGGGTTCGCCATCGCCGCAGGCGAGCTTCATCTACACCGGCATCCGCATGCAGATCGGCTCGCAAGGCGGGCGCGGCGCGACGACCGGCCCGCTCCGCAGCCAGACGGTAGGCCCCGCAGCCACAGCGCGCGACGCCATGGCCATGGTGGTTCAGCACCTACCTGCAGGGTGCGGTCCCGCCTTCATCGGTACCCCTGAGGAACTCGCAGCCCACACAGCAACAACGCAGCAGAACCCCACACCACGACCTGGACGCTCGGGCGGGACGGAGGGTTCAGGCGAGGGCGTACAGGCCGGTGGCGAGGGTGAATCCCATCAGGCCGATGGTCGTCTGCATGACCGTCCACGTCATCAGGGTCGTCTTCACGTCCATCCCCAGGAAGCGGCCTACGAGCCAGAAGCCGGAGTCGTTCACGTGGCTGGCCGTCACCGAGCCGGCTGCCAGGGAGAGCACGATCGCGGTCAGCTCCACGGAGTTGTAGCCGCCGGACAGCACCACGGGTTGCACGAGTCCGGCGGCCGTCGTGAGCGCGACGGTGGCCGAGCCCTGGGCGATGCGCAGCGCGGTGGCGATCAGATAGGCCGCGATGACGACGGGGAGGCCGAGGTCGGACAACGTGTCCGAGAGCGCGTCGCCGATGCCGCTGGCGCGCAGCACGCCGCCGAACATTCCGCCGGCACCGGTGATGAGGATGATGGCGGCGACGGGGCCGAGCGCCGAGTCGGTCAGCTTCTCCACCACGTCGCGGCCGCGTCCGCGCCGGGTGCCGAGAACGTAGCCGGCTACGAACACGGCCACCAGCAGGGCGATCGGCGTGGAGCCCAGGGCCCGCGCAACCTGGTACCAGCCGGCGTCGCCGTCCGCCCAGCCGAGCGCGGACGCGGTGTCGAGCCCGGTGTTGGCGAAGATGATGGCGAGCGGGAGGAGCAGGAGGGCGATCACGGTGCCGGGGGGCGGCGGGTTCTCCTCGTGACCGGCCTGCGGGCCGCCGGTCAGGATGTCGGGGACGGGCAGCACGATGCGCCTGCCGACCCACAGTCCGAAGAGGTAGCTGGTGACGTACCAGGTGGGGATGGCTATGAGGAGGCCGAACAGGACGACGAGGCCGACGTCCGCGCCGAGCAGTTCGGAGGCGGCGACCGGGCCCGGGTGCGGCGGCACGAAGATGTGCATCACGGAGAAGGCGCCGGCCACGGGGAGTCCGAAGCGCAGGATGCCGCCGCCCAGCCGCCGGGCGACGGTGAAGACGATCGGCAGCATGACGACGAGGCCGGCGTCGAAGAAGATGGGGAAGCCGAAGAGCAGCGACGTCACGCCGAGGGCCAGCGGCGCGCGTTGTTCTCCGAAGCGCCGGATGAGGGCATCGGCGAGTGACTGGGCTCCGCCGCTGACCTCGACGAGCCGCCCGAGGACTGCGCCCAGGCCGACGAGCAGGGCGACGCCGCCGAGTGTGCTGCCGAAACCCTGAGTGAGGGTGTCCACCACCTGGTCGGCGGGGATGCCGGTGGCGAAGGCCGTGAGCAGGCTGACCGTCACCAGGGCCAGGAGCGCGTGCACCCGCAGCTTGATGATCAGGAACAGCAGCAGGGCGATGGCGGCGGCGGCGATGCCGAGCAGGGGGCCGGCGCCGAGCGTCTGCGTCCACGCGTCGGTGGTGTCCATGGGAAAAGCTCCGTTGCTTTCGGGGACATGGGTGGAGACGTGAGGGCTGCTGGGGGGGCTGGCCGGACGGAGGGGACCGCCCGTGGGTGGCTTGGGTCAGGCCGCCGGGGTCCGCCCGGGCGGACCCTTGCCGAGACCGAGTGCGGCCAGGGCGGCTTTCGTGATCTCTTCAGGGGTCTGGTCCAGGCCGACGCTCACGCCGTTCTCGTCGGGGGCCAGCGGCTCCAGGTCCGCGAGCTGGGAGTCGAGCAGTGCGGCGGGCATGAAGTGACCGGTGCGCGAGTGGAGTCGGGCGGCGATCAGTTCGGCGGTGCCGTCGAGGTGGACGAAGCGGACGTCGGCGGCGGCCCCGCGCAGCACGTCCCGGTAGCTGCGCTTGAGCGCGGAGCAACTGACCACGGTGGCAGCGCCGGTGGCCGCGCGGGCGGTGATCTCGTCCCGGACGTCCCGCAGCCACGGCAACCTGTCGGCGTCGGTCAGGGGTTGACCGGCCGCCATCTTCTCGATGTTCGCCGGGGGGTGGAACGCGTCGGCCTCGATCATGCCCGCCGCCAGGTGGTCGGCGGCCCGGCGGGCGATCGTGCTCTTGCCCGAGCCCGAGACGCCCATCACCACCAGGACCATCGGTGCCACGCCCACCCCCCTGAAAGGTATGACCAATCATCGAAAGGTAACACCATTGACTCAGGCGGGGAAGGCGTCGGTGCCGGGATACGCTTTCCCCGTGGCCACAGAGAACGGCGAGCACGGCAGCCAGCATGCGGGGAGCACCGCCGAGGTCCTGCACCGTTCCGTTCTCGACACCCTCGGGCTGGAGATCACCGGCGGCGCTCTCACAACCGGGCACGCCCTCACGCTGGACGGCATCCAGGAACGCTTCGACGTCTCCCGCACCGTGGCCCGCGAGACGATGCGCGTCCTGGAGTCGATGGGTCTGGTGGTGTCCCGGCGCAGAGTCGGCATCACCGTCCAGGCGCCTTCCTCGTGGCATGTCTACGATCCACGCGTCATCTGGTGGCGCCTCTCCGGCCCCGGCCGGGATGCACAACTGCGCTCCCTGACCGAACTGCGCATCGCGGTAGAGCCACTCGCCGCCGCGGCGTCGGCCCGCTATGCCTCCCCCGGCCAGCGTGAACGGCTGGTCCACCTCGCACAGGACATGCGCCGCTTCGGCGAGAGCGGACGGCTGGCGCCCTTCATGGACCTCGACGTCCACATGCACGCACTGCTGCTCACCGCCAGCGGCAACGAGATGTTCGCCGCCCTCACCGACGTGGTCGAAGCCGTCCTGCGCGGCCGGACCCAACTCGGTCTCATGCCGCACCGTCCCGTCCCCGAGGCGCTGGACCTCCACGAACGAGTAGCCCACGCCGTGGCGGAAGCGGACCCCACCACGGCAGAACAGGCGATGCGCCACCTGCTGACCGAGGTGCACCACGCCATACCGCCACCCTGAGAATCGGCTGCCGGCCGATCGTGGGAGCCGAAAGCCGTCCGCGCTCCGAGTGCCGGAAGGCCAAGAGGCCGTCGGCGGCGACGCGTGTGACGGTGTGCCGCCCTCCGTCGACCGACCGGTCCGTGCTCCTGACGACCCTCTTCGGCGGCCCTGCGGACCCCGCCAACCGATCTCCCGGCCGACCGGCGCCCCCTTCACGGACGCGTTCCCGACGACCGAAGCGAACCGAAGGCCCTGGGCAGTGGCGAGGGCCTCCTCGAACTCGGCGAGCGCTTCGGCCGCCCGGGCGCGTTCGGCACAGTCGTGCAGCTCGGGAGCCCCGGTGGACAGCACGAGACGCAGGGGGGATGCCGCCGTCTCAGCGGGCCAGCAGATCCCCGATCGCCGCCACGATCTCCTCGGGTGCCTCCTCGGCCATGAAGTGCCCCGCTCGGGTCAGCCGGTGGTCCAGGTCCGGAGCCCACGCCCTCCATACGGCAGCAGCGTCATAGCCCAGCTGCGCGCCCCAGTCCTGCTGGACGACCGTCACGGGCATGGCCAGCTGCGACCCGGCGTCCAGGTCCGCCTGGTCATGCCTGACGTCGATGCCCGCCGAGGCCCGGTAGTCCGCGACGATCGACGTCACCGCCGCGGCACTCGCCCGCAGGTACTCGGTACGGACATCCTCCGGCATCGTGGCCGGGTCGTTGGCCCAGGCGTCGAGGAACGAGCCGAAGAACGCGTCCGCGCTGTTGGCGATCATCGTCTCCGGGAGACCTGGCGGCTGCGCCATGAGGAAGAGGTGGTAGCCGACCGCTGCCGACGCGCCGTGCAGGACGTTCCACATGTCGAGCGTCGGCACGATGTCGAGGATGCCCAGGTGCGTGATGGCCCCGGGGTGGTCCAGCCCAGCCCGGAAAGCGACCAGGGCGCCCCGGTCGTGGCCGACGAGGGCGAAGCGCTCGTGGCCGAGGGACGCCGCCAGGGTCACGACGTCGGCGGCCATGGTGCGCTTGGCGTACACGTCGGAACCGGTGACCGTCGGCTTGCCGCTGGCGCCGTAGCCTCGCAGGTCAGGGCAGATCACCGTGTGTCCGTCGGTGAGCCGCTCGGCGACGTGTCGCCACATCAGGTGGGTCTGGGGAAAACCGTGCAGCAGCACAACCGGACTGCCGCTGCCGCCGACAGCGGCGGCCAGCTCCACACCGTCCGCACCGGGCAGGCGGATGTGATCAAAGCCGGGAATGGTGAGCGTCATGAGAGGCCGTCTTTCGGGCGCGGGTGAACTGACGGGATCAGCCTGGGCGACGGCGATCAGCAGCCGGTCAGTGCGGTGGGGCGCAGTCGATCCCCGGCGCGGATGATGGGGGCATGCGAATCGACGTGCTCGGTGCCGTGCGGGCCTTCCGCGACGACGGCAGTTCGGTTGACCTGGGCGGACCCCGGCATCGCGAGGTACTCGCCCGGCTTGTCGCCGCCGAGGGACGGATGGTCACCACCGACGGTCTCGTCGACGACCTGTGGACCGATCCGCCGGTTCGCGCCGTGGGCGCTCTGCGTACGTTCGTCGCCGCGCTGCGCCGCGCCCTCGAACCCGGCCGGCCGCCCCGCAGACCGCCGCGCGTACTCGTCACCGAAGGCCCCGGCTACGCGCTGCGCCTGCCGCGCGAGGACGTGGACGTCCACCGGTTCCAGGACACCCTGGCCCGGGCCCGGCGCGACCCCGACGCCGTGACCGACCTCGGCACGGTACTCGCGGACTGGCGTGGACCCGCTTACGCCGATGTGACCGGCTCCGCATGGGCGCAGCGCGAGCGGACCCGGCTTGAGGAGCTGAGGCTGGAGGGTGCTGAGCTGCGCGCACGCCTCCTCCTCGATTCAGGGGAAGGCGCCGGTCTCGTCGCCGAACTGGGTGCCCACATCGCCGAACATCCGTGGCGCGAGCCGGCCTGGGGACTGCTCGCCCGTGCGCTCCACCAGGCAGGCCGCCGGGCCGAAGCGCTGGCCACCCTCCGACGCGCCCGCACGATGCTCGTTGACGAACTCGGGCTCGACCCCGGCACCGGCCTCCAACGCCTGGAGACGGACCTCCTCAACGGGGCCGTGCCCCCCGACGGCGCACGTACCGCATGGACCGGTCGTGGTGTCCGTCTCGGCCCGCGCACCACCGTGAATCTGGCCCGCACCCTCGCGCTGGCGGGTGGCGAGGCCCTCGTCCACTCACGGCGCGACCGCCTCGCCGCCGTCCAGACGGCGGAACGCACGGGAGACGCCGCCCTGACGGCCCGGATCATCGGCGCGTACGACGTGCCCGCCATCTGGAGCCGGGCCGACGACCCCGAGCAGTCCCGCGCCGTCGTCGCCGCTGCCGAGCGCACTCTCACCGCGCTCGGCCCCGACGGCCCCGCCGACCTGACCGGCCGCCTCCTGGCCACGGTGGCCGTCGAGAGCCGCAGCGCCGATCTGTCCAGGTCCGAGCTGCAGCGCGCACAGCGGGCAGCACGGCAGGCCGAGGCACTGGCACGAGACCTGGCTGATCCCGCCCTGCTGGCGTTCGCCCTCAACGGGGTGTTCCTGCACTCCTTCACCCGTCCCGGACTCGCCGCGGCGCGGGACCGGATCGGCGCCGGGATCCTCGACCTGGCCACCCGGCACCAGCTGCCGAACTTCGCCGTACTCGGCCGACTCGTCCGCCTGCAATCCGCCTCGGCCCTCGGCGACCTCAGCGCCGCAGCCGCACACGCCGAGGCAGCCGAACAGCTCGCCGACACCACCGAGGCACCCCTTGTCCCCGTCCTCACAGGGTGGTTCCGGGCACGGGCCGCAGCCGCCCGCAGCGCAGAACCCGGCGGACCGACGCCCGCCACAGCGGCAGCCCGGTACCGCGCTGCCGAAGACGCCCTTCAGAGGGCTGGAATGCCGGGGCTGCATCGGGGCCTGTTCCCGCTCGCCCTCCTGGGACTGCGCCTGCTGCACGAACGGCCCGCGCCCACCGACCCGCACCTCGACTGGGGGCCGTACCGGTCCTGGGCGCGCCCCCTCGTGCTGCTCGCCCAGGACCGCGTCGAGGACGCCCGTGCTGCCCTCGACGCGGTGCCCGAACCACCGCCCGACCACGTGCAGGAGGCGCTGTGGTGCCTGACCGCCCGCGCCGCCGCACGCCTCGGAGAGCGCGGAATCGCCGCCCGCGCCGAGGCTGCCCTGCGCAATGCCCGGGCCGAAGACGCCGGTGCCGCCAGCGGAATGCTGACCCTGGGCCCGGTGGCACGCTACCTGGCCGAAGCGAAGGCGTGCGCCGCAGCGGGGTAGGCGATCCGAAACGACGCGAACACCGGGCTCGTGCGCGAGCTGGAAGTGGAGGCACCGGAGTGCGCGTGGGCCAGGGCTCGTCGGCCGGCCACAGCAGCCGTCCGCCGACGGAGCCGTCGCCCGGGCCCGGCCGGCTCGGGCCTCGCGCTGTGCTTCCCCCGTACGCGTGCCGCATCGCCCTCCTACCTGGAACGGCCTCTGATCAGTGGCTCTCCGACACGGCGGACGTCAGTAGCGGTGGCGTGTCATGTGGACCAGTCGTTCGGGTTCCAGGTCCGCCTCCTGGACGGCCTCGGCCGCGCGTACGGCTTCCACGGCCGCGAACAGCGGTTCTCCCAGGGCCGCGCGCAGCGGTGCCGAAGCGCGCAGCCGGTCCAGCGAGTCGGTCAGCGAACCCGGGAGCCGGGATGGTCGGTCCGGCAGCGTGTGGGGGTCGCCGGTGACCGGGGGCGGCAGTGTCAGATGCTCCGCCAGCCCTGCAAGGCCCGCCTCGATGACGGCGCCGACGAGCAGGTAGGGGTTGGCGGCGCCGTCGAAGCACTTCAGTTCGGCGTTGGCGCCGGCGGCGTCGCCGGGGCTGATGAACCGCAGCGCGGCCTCCCGGTTCTCGATGCCCCAGCAGTGGCAGGCCCCCGCCCAGCGGGAGGGCTGCAGCCGCAGGTAGCCGGCGGGGGTGGGCGCGCCCAGCGCCCACCCCCGCCAGGTAGGCGCTCATCTCCAGCAACCGGGCCATGCCGTAGGCGGGTCCGGCACAGGCAGGCCGGTCCGTTCCGTGGTCCCCGGGGAGGGAGACGGTCCACTCCGTCTCAAAGCCCGCCCGCAGGGTCAGTCCCCGCTCGGCGGCCCGCTCCTCTGCTCGGCGGACGAAGGCGCGCTGGCAGGTGGCGGCGGGCTGGCCGGACTGCTCGTGCCGGTCGGCCGGAGCCCAGGCCCATCCGGCGGGGGCGGTGAGTGCCGTCAGCCGCAGCGTAAGTACGACGAACGTGGCGGCCTCGAAGCGGCCCCTCGCCTGGCTCCCGCTCACCGACGTGATCGAGAACGGCCGGCGAGCCCTACCCCGTCGTCGCTGCCTCGGCGAAGCTGCTCACACCCCCGCTGCGCGCTGAGATCGGCAGGGGAAGCCTGCTTGCCTCGGCGCGGAGGGACGGGCTGCCTCAAGGTCGCCGGGGACTCGGCCAGGCCGTGCGTCGGCCGCAGCGGTGATGGACGGCACGACGTCGTCGGTGCCCGGTGCGGTGAGCTCTGCGTGGCGAGCGGGGAGGGCCGGTCGGCCGTTCCGTGCCCCCGCGGCCGGTGACGGCGATGCCCGACCCGCACGCGGCCTCGCCGCGGGTCCCGTGCGGCGGCGTGTCCGCGACCCGGCACGTCGACGGAACGCTGCCGAGCGGCCGGCTCGCCTACGAGCAGCGGGCCGGCGCGAGGGGGTGTCTGCGCAGGCCCGCAAGAGGGCCGCCGGCCTCCCCCGCCACGAATCCCGCCTCCCCGGGCGAGGGCTGAGGGGACGAACGAGGCTCCGCGTCAGCCCCGGCCCAGGACGCAGAACTGGTTGCCCTCCGGGTCCGCCAGGACGATCCAGGAGACGTCGCCCTGACCCACGTCGGCCCGTGTCGCGCCGAGACCTTCGAGCCGGGCGACCTCGGTCAGCTGATCCTCGACCGGACTGGACATCACGTCAAGATGGACGCGGTTCCACACGACTTCGTCCTCCGGGGTGCGCCGGAACTCCAGGTACGGCCCGACGTTCCTGACGGAGCGCAGCAGTGCGCGGTCGTCGGTCAGTTCGTGGACGGTCCAGTCGATCGCCTCGCCCCAGAACCTGACCATGGCCCGTGGGTCAGCGCAGCCGACGACCACGGCGGCTATGGGACCGGTGTCCCGGTAGAGCTCTCGGGGTTCCAGGACGCTGAAGACGTTGCCTTCCGGGTCGGCCATGACCGTCCACGGCACGTCGCCCTGTCCCACGTCGGCAGTGGTCGCCCCGAGTTCCTTCAGACGTGCGACCCACTCTTCCTGATGGGCATCGGACGTGGTGGCGAGCTCGATGTGCACGCGGTACTCCACCGTCTCCGGGTCCGGTACGCGCACGAGGTCGATGCAGACGGCTGACGGGTCCGGCCAGTCGAAGCCCACGGGCTCCAGGTTGGTGACTCCGGGCCCTTCGCTGGACATCCCCCAGCCGAGCGCGTGGGCCCAGAACCGGCCGAGCCCCGACTCGTCACGGGCCTTGAAGTTCACTTGAACGAGTTGCAGCGTCATGCCGCACACCCTAGAGGTTGCCCGATCACTGCTGGTCGAGACCGTGACGATCTCGGCGTGGGCGCAGCGTGGCCATGGCGTCGGATCTGACCGGAGCGGCGCCCGTTCGCCGGGCCGAGCCTCGCGGGTTGGCGGACCACGGTGCGCCACGACGTCACGGACGTGGTACGGCGCGGCGCCCCGTCGAGGTGGCCGGTCAGCGGGAGTTCGGCGTGCCGGCGGCTGCGGGCTCAGCCTCCGGCATCTTGACTCCGGCTGGACCGACCGGTCTACTGCCCGTGTGGACAAGACACCCCACACCGCTGCCGACCGGTTGGTCGCCACCGCCGCGGAGTTGCTGTGCGAACGCGGTTTCCACGGTTCCGGGCTCACCGAGATCCTGAGTACGAGCGCAGTGCCCAAGGGTTCGCTGTACCACCACTTTCCCGGCGGAAAGTCCCAGCTCGCCGCCGAGGCCGTACGACGGTCCGCCGCCGGCTCGGTGGCGGCCCTGGAGCGCTTCGCCGACCGGGCGGGCACCGTTGGCCAGGCGGTGCGCGCGTTCTGTGAGCGCTACGCCGATGACCTGACGGCCAGTGACTTCCGGCGCGGCTGCCCGCTGGCCGCCGTCGCCGCCGAGAGCGGTGCGCTGCCGGAGGACGTGCGCCAGAGCATCGGCGAGGCGATGGACCTGCTCATCGCCACCTTCACACGACGTGTCAGGGCGGAGAGTCCGGCCCACCCCGCGCCCAGGGAGCTGGCCGTGGAGATCGTCGCCGCGATCGAGGGCGCGCTGCTGCTCGCCAAGTCCCTCCGCTCCACCGAGCCGCTGACGATCATCGGCGAGCGGCTCACCGAACGCATGGCCTCCGAACTGCATCCGTGAGGAGAGAGCGCACATGAGCGCCACCACCGAGCCCGTCGAGCTGACGATCCCCGCGCGGGACGGCTACTCCCTGGCCGCCACCCGCTACGGCTCCGGGCCGAACACCGTCGTCATCAATTCGGCGACGGCCGTACCCCGTGGTTACTACCGGTCCTTCGCCACCGCCCTGGCCGAGCGCGGGTACAGCGTCTACACCTACGACTACCGGGGCATCGGCGACTCCCGTCCACCGGCCACGCTGCGCGGTTTCCCGGCCACCGCCACCGACTGGGTGCTCAGTGACATGGCCGGCGTCCTCGACCACGTGACGGAGACCGTCGCGGCGGGACGGCTGCTTCTGATCGGTCACAGTTTCGGCGGGCAGGTGGCCGGGCTCCTCGACAACACCGACGCGGTAGCCGGGATGGTCACCGTCTCCGCCCAGAGCGGCTACTGGCGCTACCAAGCCCGCGGCCAACGCCTCCCGGTCGCCTTCCACACCCGCGTCACGCTGCCGCTGCTGTCCCACGCGGTGGGCTACGTGCCCTGGAGCCGGCTGTCGTCGTCGGCCCTCGACCTGCCCAAGGGGGTGGCGTTGCAGTGGTCCCGCTGGTGCCGCGACCCCAGGTACCTGCTCGCGGACGACACACTCCCCACGGAGCGCTACGAGAAGTTCGACGCTCCCGTCCTCGCCTACTCCGTCGAGGACGACTCCTGGGGCACGGCCCGCTCGGTCGACGCCATGATGAGCGCCTACCCCAACCTGGAGCGTCGCCATCTGGACCCGGCCGATCACCAGCTGCGCAAGCTCGGCCACTTCGGCTTCTTCCGCCGCGGTGCGCAAGCGGTCTGGGCCGATGCCTTCGCCTGGCTCGACGACCGCATGGATTCCGTGGCCGCGTGACGCACCCGGCGGCGGCGTCGGTCAGGGCGCCGTCAGCGGTGTACACCGTCGCGGTGACCAGCCGTACCGGGCCGGGCCCGGGTGGCTCCGCACCCCCACCGGCCCCACGGCCGTGGGGGCTCACGGACGGCGGGGAAGGGGGATCTCCCGGAGCGGGTCACCGCCGTCGACGAAGAGGCGGGCCGTCGGGGTGGTGGCCTGGGCGACGCGCCACAGCACCCGCCGACCCGCTGACGGGTGGCGTCCGTCCAGGGCGCCGACGCGGACGGCGAACACGAGGTCGAACGGCTGCTCCCCGGGATCCAGGGCGAACTCCTCGGCAGCGACCTCGCGGACGCTCATGCGACCCGAGGCGATCTCGCGGGCCGAGGCTCTCTCCGCCCGGGCGATGGCGGCAGCGGATCGGTCGATGGCCAGGATGTGGCCCGTGGTGAGCCGGGCTGCGACGGCGCGCGCGGCAGCTCCGGGTCCGCATCCGATCTCCAGCACGCGCGAGTCTCCCCGGACGGGCAACGCCTCGATGATCGCGGCGAGTCGCGGTGGGACACGGGAGGGCACGTCGTCCAGGCTAGGCGAACCGGGCACGGGGCGTGGGCTTGCCGCGCCGGGGAGCGGTCCAGGGGCCGGGAGGGTCGGCGGCGCACGCCCGGGACCGGCTCGCGCCTGCGGCGCCGCAGGGGGCGCGGGCGCGGCCGGCCATCTCGCCCGGGTGCCTTCGACCTGCTTCAGGAGCCGTCGCGGCAGGCCGGGTGGCCCCAGCCGGCCGGGAGCTTGGTGATCTTCTCCCCCGCTGCGTAGCGCGACTGGCAGTGGCCGCAGCGACCGGGGAACTTGGCCTTGATCACAGCGGTCGCCCCGTCGCGTGGGGCCCGACTCGTCGGTGCCTTGGGCGAGCGGGCCGCACGCGGCCTGTCCTCCGTTTCGGGGCTCGGCTGCGGGAATCCGGTGGTGCCCTGCCCGGTGCCGGCGCTCTCCTGGCGGGTCGCGGCGGTGCTGGCCGCCGCGTCGGCGATGGCGTTGAGGGGGTCGCCGTCGACCCGGTGGGCGAAGACGTGCTTGAACATGACGTCACGGTCGCCGAGCAGGGCATCGATGCGGACGACCAGGTCCTTGTTGGCCACGGGCTTCTTCGACGCGGTCTGCCAGCCGTTGCGCTTCCAGCCGGCGATCCACTTCGTCACCGCGTTCATGGCGTACTGGGAGTCCATCCGGATCTCCAGCGGCACGGCCGGGTCGGTCGACTCCAGCAGCTCGGCGAGCGCGGTGAGCTCGGCCACGTTGTTCGTGGTTCGGCCGAGCGGGCCCGCCTCCCAGCGCTGCGGGGCGCCGGCTGCGTCCGCCAGTACCCAGGCCCACCCCGCGGGTCCGGGATTGGTCTTGGCAGCCCCGTCACAGGCCGCGATCATGCGTTCTGACATCCTCCGATCATGCCAGGCCCGCGCGTGCGCGCGGTCACGGCCGGCGGCCGGGGCACGGGCCAGCCGGGGCAGCCGGGCCTCGGGGGCGGTCCCGTCCTCCTGGCTCCGGGAAGCGGGACGCGCGGAGGGTCAGTCCCGGGCCGTCGTGGACAGCGCGTCCGAGATCAGGCGGGTGGCGAAGTCGGGGTCGTTGGTGAGGCGGTTGATGCGGTCCGCGAGGAGGAACGCGGTGGCTTCCAGGGGCGTCAGTTCGTCCCGGGTCCAGCGCCCGAACTGCCGGCGCCACAGGCTGGGGCTCAGCCCGGTTCCCGCGGCGATGAGAAGGCCGGCCATGGTGGGGATGGTCTCGGGGCCGATACTCCTGGGCATCATGCGCATGGTTTTCCACCAGATCGGGAACCACCTCGGCGATGACGTCCCTGTCGTGGTGCTCGTAGGCTCCGCGCAGCCATTTCATGAACATGTAGATGAGCGTGCACGCTCCGTCCAGCAGGTCGTCGGCGCCTCTGGAGCCCAACGCGGGTACGGGTGCCAGCGATCGTCCCGACCCGCGCAGCCTGCCGGCCTGAGCGCTTGCACCGGAGGGTGACGCCTCGTCAAGCCAGCGAGTGAGTATTCGTCAGTTCGGCTCGCGCTCCAGGGTCCGGCACGACAGTCGGGACCTCCAGCGCACCCCCGGCTACACCTACGACGAGGCCACGATCCAGGCGGGGGAGCAGATCCGCCTGGGAGTCGAACCCGTGCCCGAGCTCCTGCACAGCTACTGCGACCTGACGCGGAAGCTGGGGGTCTCGGAGGACGGCCACTGGCCGCACGTGACGCTCGGTCTGGCCCGCGCGGACGTCCCGACCACGTCCATGGACGACCTGGACATCCCGTCCGGGAGCGGGCCCGCGCGGAGCCCGCATCTGCGGCAGGCGGGCGGCGACTCGGCCTTCAGGGTTCTCGTGCGCCGGGACCTGGCGCAGTCCGTCGCCCGCCGCCGCGCCGGTCGCCCGTCGGGCCGGCGGCGGAAACCGGTTGCGGGGGGCGGGGCGGGGCGGCGACGCTCCCGGCATGCCGATGTTCCTGGACACCGAGCGGCTCGTGCTGCGGCCGTTCACCGACGCCGACGCCGACGACCTGTTCGCGCTGCACGACGACCCCGGCGTCATGCGGTTCATCAACGGCGGCCGGCCGGCGAACCCGGCGGAGGTCCGGGGCCGCGAGCTGCCACGGCTGATGCGGCGTCACCCGGGCTTCGGGCACGGCTATCTGGCCGCCGAGGGGCGGGGCGGAGGCGGCTTCCTGGGCTGGTTCGAGTTCCGTCCGCTCGGCGCGGCCGCCCCGGACGCGGTCGAGCTCGGCTACCGGTTGAACCGGGCCGCCTGGGGCAGGGGTTACGCCACCGAGGGCGCCCGGGCGCTCATCCGTGTGGGGTTCACCGAGCTCGGAACGGAGCGGGTCACGGCGAACACCATGGCGGTCAACGTCCGGTCCCGGCGTGTCATGGCGAAGGCGGGCCTGACGTTCCTGCGGGCGTACCGGGGTGACTGGCCGGAGGCGATCGAGGGTTCCGAGCACGGCGAGGTCGAGTACGTCCTCACCCGGGCGGCCTGGGAGCGGCGGCGGGCGCGGCCGTCTCCCGGTTCGGGGGGATAACCCGGTTGTGGGTCGTCGGCCGCCGTGCCAGAGTCCGCCGCATGTCGATTCGCTATCCACGCCCTCTGCGTCCGGGTGACCGCGTTGGTGTGACCGCCCCGTCTAGTGGGGTGCCGCAGGAGTTGCGCGCCCGGCTCGACGTGGCGGTCCGGGATGTCCGGGCGCGGGGGTACGAGGTCGTGCTCGGGAGTTGTCTCGACGGCTCGGGGCATGTCAGCGCGCCCGCGTCCGAGCGGGCTGCGGAGTTGATGTCGATGCTGACCGATCCCGCGGTCCGGGCCGTCGTTCCGCCGTGGGGCGGGGAGACGGCGATCGACCTGCTGCCGCGGCTGGACTGGGACGCGCTGGGGCGGGCGGAGCCGACCTGGCTGGTGGGGTTCTCCGACATCGCGACGCTCATCACGCCGCTCACCGCGCTGACGGGGACGGCCACGGTGCACGGGAACAACCTCATGGACACCCCGTACGAGGTGCCCGAGGGCATGGTGTCGTGGCTGGATGTGGTCGCCGCGCCGCAGGGCCGGGCCTTCACCCAGGTGCCGGCGGGCCGCTACCGGTCCGGCGGCTTCGACGACTTCGCCGCGTTCCCCGAGGTGCGGGAGTACACGCTCGACGCCGTCGGCGGGTGGACCAGGCTGGACGGCGACGGGCGCGGTGATGTGGAGGCCGAGGGCCGCCTGATCGGAGGCTGCGTCGAGACGCTGTGCAATCTGGCGGGGACCCGCTATCTGGACATGGCCGCGTTCGCCCGGGCGAACGCCCCGGAGGGGCTGATCGTCTACGTGGAGGCGGCCGAGCACAACGCGTTCACGATCTGCCGGAACCTGCACGGGATGCGGCTCGCGGGGTTCTTCGACGCGGCGAACGCCGTCCTCGTGGGCAGGACCTCGGCGCCGGACTGCGGCTCCTTCACCCAGCACGACGCCGTGCGGGACGCGCTCGGCTCGCTCGGCGTGCCGGTCGTCGCCGACGTCGAGTGCGGGCACACTCCCCCGTATCTGCCGATCGTGAACGGGGCGCGGGGCCGGGTCGTGCACACCGCGACGCGCAGCGAGCTGACGCAGACCCTGGACTGAGCACCCGCGGCGCGCCCTTGCCCGGGCCGAAACGGTTCATCCGGGTGCTGGTGGGCGCGGTTCGGTTCCGGCGGGGTCCGGGAGCGGGAAGAGGGTCCTACGTGTCCCAGGTCGTTCCCGAACCCATGGTGAAGTTCGTCCAGCGCCGCAACGAGCCGGTGGTCGTGCAGACGGTGCGTTCCGCCACGGCCGCCACGCTCGCCTACATCGCCGCGCTGTGGTTGCTGGGTTCCCGCCCGCCTCCGCTGCTCGCGCCGCTGACGGCGCTGCTGGTGGTGCAGGTGACGCTGTACGCCACGCTCACCAGCGGGATTCGCCGGGTCAACGCCGTCGTCGCCGGAGTGCTGATCGCGGTCGGGTTCAGCGCGCTGGTGGGGCTGAGCTGGTGGAGTCTGGGTCTGCTGATCATCTCGGCGCTGGTGCTCGGGCACGTGGTCCGCGCGGGCGAGTTCGTGCCGGAGGTCGCGATCTCCGCGATGCTCGTGCTGGGCGTGTCCCATGCGACGGAGCTGGCGCTGAGCCGAGTCCTGGAGACGGTGATCGGTGCCGTCGTGGGCCTGCTGTTCAACATCGTCTTCCTGCCGCCGGTGTGGGTGGAGTCGGCCGGGGAGGAGATCGAGGATCTGGCGGGGCGGATGCGGCGGCTGCTGCTGGACCTCGGGGAGGAGATCAGCGGCCACCATCCCGTGGAGCGGGCGGCTGAGCGGCTGCACGAGGCCAGACGGCTGGATCACGACGTCGTGGAAGTGGACGCGTCACTCGTCCGTGCGGAGGAGAGCGTGCGCTTGAACCCGCGGGTGCGGGAGGGACTGTTGTCCCGGATCGTGCTGCGCACCGGTCTGGACACGCTGGAGATCTGCGCGGTGGTGCTGCGGGTGACGGCGCGCAGTATCACCGATCTGGCCAAGCAGCGTACGGAGGAGACGCTGTTCCCCGACGAGGTGTCCGCGGCGCTGCGGGAGCTCTTCGCCCACATGGCGGGGGCCGTGGAGAGCTACGGAGTGCTGATCACGACGCAGGTCAGCGCGAGTGCGGAGGAGGCGGAGGCCTTCTTGGCGACGGAGCTGTCGGCGGCGCGGACGAGCCGCGACCACGTGGCTCATCTGCTGTTGGCCACGGTGCAGGAGCACCCGCGGCAGTGGCAGCTGCACGGCGCGCTGCTGGCCGACATCGACCGGGTGCTGGACGAGCTGGACACGGAGAAGCGGGCGTTGCGGCTGGCCGAGGAGCTGGACCGCTGTGCGACGGAGCGTCAGGACCGGCATCCGCGGCTCGACCGGTGGCGGCAGGCGGTGCGGAGCCGGGTCCGGGTGCCGCGCGGAGCCGGGGGGTAGGGCCGCCGTCCGGCCCGGGCGCAGGGCGGAGGCGCCGGACGGTCAGCCGGAGGCGGTGCGCACCTCGACGGACAGGTCTCCCGCTCCGGTGTAGGCGAAGCCGGCGGTGGTCCCGGGCCCGGTCCGGACGGGCGGGTAGCGGTAGACGGAACGCTTGTCGGGGACGTCGTCGAGGATGCGGGCGAGACGGACGGGTTCGGCGCCGACCGGGTGGGAGCTCAGCCACAGTTCCCACTCGGTGTGCTCGCGGTCATCCGGCTGTCGGCGGGTCAGTTCGCGCCAGGGCAGTTCGGCGGTGAAGCCGTTGCCGTCGCGGGTGACGGGCACGGTGATCCGCTGGGGGTTGGGGCCGCGGGTGCGCGCTTCCAGCCGGGCCGTGGCGGTGAGGCCGGCGCCGAGGAGCAGCCCCTCGACGGTGCCGACGTCGTCGGTGAGGTGGACGCGTCCGGCTTCGGCGTGCGGCCAGCGCAGCCAGGTGCGCAGGGAGAGGTTGCCGTACTTGGTGGCGTAGGGGACGCAGACGGCACCTCGGGTGTGCCGGGCTCGGGCGGCGTCGTCGGCGAGGGTGCGCAGGTCGTTGACGCCGGGACGCAGCCGGGTTCGGCGGGTGCCGGAGCGGGTGACGTAGACATCCCAGCGGCCTTCGGCCAGGCGGAGCGCGAGGGGCAGGGTGACGGTGCGGGAGCCGTCGGCGGCGGGAGTGAGGGGCAGGCACCGGGTGTCGTCGGGGTCCTCGCCGCGGCGGTGCAGGAGGAGGGTGTCCCAGCCGGGGGCGGCGCTGGAGGCGGGGAGGGTGAGGGTGAGGTCGCCGGCGTGATCGGCGGTGCAGTCGGCCTGCGGCGTGGGCGGGGCGGTGGTGTGGGGCCCCGGCCGGGTGCCGGCGTCGTCGGTGGTGGCGAGCGGGAGGGTCATGCGGCCGGTCCTCGGGTGCGGGCGGGGTGGGCTTTGCGCAGGGCGTCGCGGACGGTGAAGGCGGTGCCCAGGAGGGTTCCGCGGCTGCGGTGGAGGGTGGTGCGCAGGGTGCCCAGGGGGTTGCCGCGGCCTCGGCGGGTGGCCAACTCGGTGAACAGGTCGCTGTAGCGCTCGGCCACGTGGGCGGGGTCGTAGCGGCGGGCGTGTGCGCGGGCGGCGGTGCCCATGCGTCTGCGGCGGTCTTCGTCGTTGATGAGTTCCAGCAGGCCCGTGGCGATCGCGTCGACGTCGTTCATGGTGACGAGCCGGCCGTCGACGCCGTCCTGGATGATCTCGGCGGGGCCGTGGGGGCAGCGCGTGGCGACGACGGGGAGTCCGCAGCGCATCGCTTCGACGATGGTCATGCCGAAGGCTTCGAGACTGGAGGTGGAGGCGGCGATGGAGCCCTTGATCCACTCGGACTCTATGGGGTGGGCGGGGCCCATGAGGAAGGCGTGGTTGTAGAGGCCGAGGGTGTCGATGCAGTCGCGGAGCCGGTCGCGCTGCGGTCCGCCGCCGTAGAGGCGCAGCCGCCAGTCGGGGCGCTCGGCGACGACGTCGGCGAAGGCGCGCAGGAGGAGGTCGTAGCGCTTGGCGGGGGCGAGACGGCCGGCGGCGATGACCCATCGGGCGCTGGGCTCGGCGGGAGCGGTGGTGGGTTCGGGGACGCCGTTGGGGATGGCTTCGACGCGGACGCCGGGCAGCCGCATGCGGCGGCGGTAGTCGGCGGCGTCGGTGCGGGTGACGGTGGTGAGGGCGTCCAGCCGCGGGTAGGCGTCGCGCAGGGTCATGCGCAGGCGGCGGGAGTGGCAGGAGAGGGTGAGGTGTTCCTGCCCGACGAGGACGGGGCCGTGTGGGGCGTGCAGGGCGATCTGGGTGTTGAGGCCGGGGCGGGTGCCCACGATGACGTCGGCGTCGGTGGTACGCAGGAACTCGGTGATGCGGCGATCGGTGAGGTGGCTGTAGCGGGTGTGGTGGCCGTCGGCACGGGGGTAGTGGTGGGCGGGGCGCTGGTGGTCCGCGTGGTTGCCGTCGTACCGGTCGCTGCCGGGGCGCAGGTCGACGAGGTGGCGCAGCCGTACTCCGGGGCCGGGGTCGAAGACGGGGCGGTCGCGGTGGCGGAAGACGGAGACGACTTCGACGTCGTGGTGGGCGGCCAGCGCCTGGGCGGAGTTGAGCGTCGTGCGGATCGTCCCGCCGATGCCGTAGGCGTGGTGGAGGAGGAAGGCGATCTGCATGGGGTGGTGTCCTCACGTCCTGGGGCACGGGGACGTCGGTGGCTGTGCCCTGGCCGGGTCGGTGCCGCTCGGCGGCGGGACACGCGGTGAATATTGCGTTTGTCCTGTTATCAACTCTACGGTTCGGTGCCGTGTGTGACGTGTTGTCTGGTTGGTGTGTCCGCCGGCCGGGGCGGGTCGGCGCGGTGACGGCGGGCCCCGGTGGGCCGTGGAGCGCGGGCGTCAGCCGTCCGCGGCCGCGCGCACGGCCCGCGCGGCCTTGCGGGCGGCCACGAGCACCGGGTCCCACACGGGGCCGAACGGCGGCGCGTAGCCGAGGTCGAGCGCGGTCATCTGCTCGACGGTGAGCCCGGCGGTCAGGGCCACGGCGGCGACGTCGACGCGCTTTCCGGCGCCTTCGCGGCCGACGATCTGCACACCGAGGAGCCGGCCGGTGCCGCGCTCGGCCGTCATCTTCACCCGCATGGGGGCGGCTCCGGGGAAGTAGCCCGCGCGGCTGGTGGCCTCGACGGTCACGGTGACGTAGCGCAGCCCGAGGTCGGCCGCCTGGGCTTCGAGGAGCCCGGTGCGGGCGATCTCCAGGTCGCAGACCTTGCTCACGGCGGTGCCCACGACGCCGGGGAAGGTGGCGTAGCCGCCGCCGATGTTGGCTCCGATGATCTGGCCGTGCTTGTTGGCGTGGGTGCCGAGGGCGGCGTGGCGGGTGCGGCCGGCGACCAGGTCGAGGACCTCCACGCAGTCGCCCCCGGCCCAGATGTCGTGGTGGCCGCGGACGCGCTGGGCGAGGTCGGTGAGCAGCCCCCCTTCGTCGCCCAGGGGCAGTCCGGCCTCCTCGGCCAGTGTGGTCTCGGGGCGCACGCCGAGGCCGAGGACGACGACGTCGGCCGGGTACGCGGTGCCGTCGCCGGTTTCGACGGCTCGCGCGCGGCCGTCGTCACCGAGCCGGACGGAGGCGACCCGCGCCCCCGTGACGGTGGCGATGCCCATGCCCTCCATGGCCTCGTGGACCAGGCGTCCCATGTCGGGGTCGAGGGTGGTCATGGGTTCCCCGGCCTGGTCGAGCACGGTGACATCGTAGCCGCGGCGGATGAGGGCCTCGGCCATCTCCACGCCGATGTAGCCCGCGCCGATGACGACGGCCCGCCGCCGGCCGGAGGGGACCTCCGACTCGGCCCGCTCCAGCGCCCGCAGGAGAGCCCGGCCCTCGTCGAGGGTCTGTACGCCGTGGACGCCGGGGGCGTCGATGCCGGGCAGCGGCGGGCGCAGGGGACGGGCGCCGGTGGCCAGGACGAGGTGGTCGTATCCGAGCCACTCCTCGCGCGGCGCTCCGCCGCCCGCCGGACCGGTGCTGCGCAGGCGGACGCGGCGGGACTCGGCGTCGAGCGCGGTGGCCTCGGTGCGCAGCCGGACGTCCAGGCCGCGCTCGCGGTGCTGGCGTGGGGTGCGGACGACCAGGTCGTCGACGTCCTCGACGTCGCCCGCGATCCAGTACGGGATGCCGCAGGAGGAGTAGGAGGTGAAGTCCCCGCGTTCGAGGACGACGATCTCGAGCTCCTCAGGTGTGCGCAGGCGCCGCGCGTGGGAGGCGGCGGACATTCCCGTGGCGTTTGCGCCGATGACGAGCATGCGGGGCGTCGCGGGCATCGTCAGGGCTCCTTCCGTCGCGTCGCCGTCGTGGGGCCGTTGCGGGGCCGTTGCGGGGCCGTTGCGGGCCGTGCGGGCTGTTGCGGGGCCGTTGCGATGATCTGCCCGCAGTTGTGGACGGCTATGCCCGATGGCCGGCGGTCGGATCTAGAGTCGGGGGTATGAGTGCAGCAGACGAGGGGGCCGTGCGGGTCGACAGCTGGGTGTGGTCCGTCCGGCTGCTCAAGACGCGTTCGATGGTCGCGACCGCGTGCCGCGCGGGGCACATCAAGGTCAACGGGGAGCGCGCCAAGCCCGCGCAGCCGGTGCGCGCGGGCGACGAGGTGCGGGTGTGGCACGCCGGGCGTGAGCGCATCGTGGAGGTCAGGCGGGTTCTGCGCAAGCGGGTGGGGGCGTCCGTGGCCGTGGAGTGCTACGTGGACAACACTCCTGCGCCCCCGCCGCAGGAGGCGTTCGTGGCGACCGTGGCACGGCGGGACCGCGGCGCCGGACGGCCGACCAAGCGGGACCGGCGCGAGCTGGACCGGCTGCGGAGGCTGTGAGGCGGTCCGGGCCGGCGGCGCGGGTCGCGCGGGTGCGGCTCACCGGTGGGGGTTGCGCGCGGGGGTGGGCGCCTCGTCGGCGGATACGGCGGCCGTCTCGGCCTCGACCTCGCGGCGGATGCGCCGGCAGGTGGAGCTGATGAGGCGGGAGACGTGCATCTGCGAGATGCCGACCTCCGCGGCGATGCGGCTCTGTGACATGTCGCAGAAGAACCGCAGGTAGAGGATGCGGCGCTCGCGTTCGGGCAGCCTGCGCAGCCGCGGCTTGACCGACTCCCGGTAGATGACGCGGTCGTAGCCGGCGTCGAAGTCGCCCAGCGTGTCGGCGCGGGTGAAGGCGTCCTCGACGTGCGGATAGGGCGAGTCCAGGGACAGCGTGCGGTAGCTCTCCAGGGCTTCCATGCCCAGCTGCACGTCCTCCTCCGACAGGCCCGAGTGCTCGGCGATCTGGGCGACGGTGGGGCTGCGCCGGTCGAGCGTGAGGCCCAGTTCGCGACGGCTGGCGCGGACCTTGTTGCGCAGCTCCTGCACCCGGCGGGGCACGTGGAGGTCCCAGAGGTTGTCGCGGAAGTGCCGCCGCAGCTCGCCGACGATGGTGGGTACGGCGTAGCTCTCGAAGGCACAGCCGCGGGCCGGGTCGTAGCGGTCGACGGCCTTGACCAGGCCGAGGGCCGCGACCTGTTGCAGGTCCTCCAGGCTCTCGCTGCGGTTGCGATACCGGTAGGCGAGGCGGTAGGCCATCGGCATCCAGGCCCGGACGATGTCCTGCTGGAGGTGCTCCCGCTCGGGACCGTCCGGCAGGGTGGCCAGCCGCTCCAGATCGCCGGCCGTGTCGGGCGCGTCGTCGTGCGGATGACGGGTGCGCTTGGTTCGGGAAACCACAGTGCTCATCTGCTTCGCTCTCCCAGCAACACGCTTGGCGACGATGGTCAGCGGGTGACCGCGGGAGCAGACACGCGCGGGGTCCTTCCCGGACGGGAAACGGGCAGACCGCAAGCCGCCGGTGGCGTGGCGGGCGCCACCCGCCTCGCGGGCCGAGGCGCCTTCGGCGCCGCTTCGCCGGTCCTGAGCGGACCGTGCCGCCGGCCGACTCTCCTTCAACTCTGCGTCCGGGAGGGGACGACTGCAAACGCAGGACGCGCGTCGCCGGGTGAGCCCGGCGGCGATTCCCCCGGTCGGCGGCACGGTCCGCGGAGGTGTCGCTCGCCAGGACGGGCGGCCGGACGCAGCGTCCGGCGCCGAGCGGATCCGCCCCGGCGTTCCGGCCACAGGTCGGCGGAAATTCGACCGCTCAGTGAGGTGTGAGCGGTGGGGTGAGCGGTAAGAAGAAGGGTGCCCGCCCGGTGTGCATCCCCCGTCGCACCGGGCGGGTTCGTGGGTGCGGCGCACGTCCGCCGCTGACGGGGCGCCCGGTCGACTCCCGGCGCGCGGAGCCCCTCAGTGGAGGAGGACGGCCCCGCGGCACAGCAGCGGGGCCGCGTCGAGCGCGGCGACGGCGACGGCCGCCTGGAACGGCGCACCGGGACCCCGGAAGCCGCGCGTCGGGGCTGGCCGGCGGGGCGGAGCGCGCAGACCGATGGTCGGGGCCTGCGGAAACATACCGCCGCGACGTTCACGGGGAAGCGAGCGGCGGGGGCCGCCGGTGTGATCCCATGACACTGCAGACTCGAGGTGTGCGGAGCGCCGCGGCGGCGGTCCGCCGGGAAGGGACGGTGTGTCATGGGGTCGACCGGGCATCCGGAGGGCGTCTCGGACGGGGGACACCGCATCACCGTGGAGCAGGGCACCCAGCGCGTGCGGGTAGAGATCGACGGTCAGGTCCTGGCCGAGAGCGACCGGCCGGTACTGCTGCACGAGGCCGGGTTCCCGGTGCGCTACTACCTGCCGCCGCAGGACGTGCGGATGGACCTGCTGGAGGTGTCCGAGTCCCACACGGTGTGCCCGTTCAAGGGGACGGCCTCGTACTGGTCGCTGCCCGGCGGGCGTGCGGACGTGGCCTGGACCTATCTGGAGCCGTTGCCGCGGGTGGCCCCGGTCAAGGGGCTGCTGTGCTTCTACGACGCGCAGGCCGTGGAGGGCTGAGACACGCCCCCAATCCGCCGGCTGCGGCCGGGGGTTCCCGGCGCTGACCGTGCTGTCGGCGCCAGGGCCCCGGGCCGGGGAGCTCACGGCCGCCGAACGGTCCGTCCGCCGGCCACGGTGAAGGTGCCGGACCGGACCTCGGCGGAGCCGCGCCGGTAGACCTGGTAGACCACGCCCGATCCCGTCGTGCGGACCTCGGCGAGCTCCATGGTGGCCGGGGTGACACCCTCCTCGAACAGTCGCATGCCCGTGCCGAGCACCACCGGAAAGACGTACAGACGGAACTCGTCGACGAGGCCGTGGGACATCAGGGCGCGGGCGAGTGCCGCGCTGCCGTGGATCTGCAGCCGTCCGGTGGCGTGCTCCTGCCTGAGCCCGCGCACCGCCTCGGGCACATCGGGCCCGAGCAGGTGGGAGCCCGCCCAGTCCAGGTGATCGAGGGTGCGGGTGGCCACGTACTTCGGGAGGGTGTTCAGGCGGGTGGCCACGGGGTCGTCGGGGTCGGTGACGTGGGGCCAGTGGGCGGCGAAGAGTTCGTAGGTTCGGCGGCCGAGGAGGAAGCCGTCGGCCTCCTCGAAGGTCTCGGCGACGGTTTGGGCCATGTCCTCGTCGAAGTAGGGCACGGCCCAGCCGCCCTGCTCGAAGCCTCCGGTGCGGTCCTCGTCCGGGGATCCGGGGCCCTGCATCACTCCGTCCAGGGTGAGGAACATCGTCGAACTGATCGTGGTCATCGGTCCTCCTCGGCTGCCGGCACGCGTCCCCGGCGGGGTGGCTCCACTCGGGTTGACGGCCGGGAGTGGTCAAACTCACTGGCTGTCCCATCCTGGGCGTCCGCAGGGGTTTTCCGGCCGACGGCACGCCGCCGCGCCCTGGTCCCTGGTGGGACGGGCCCGGCGCGTCTACCGTGGTCGGGTCGGTACGTCCTCCCTGGACCGAGGAGGGCACGGTGAACTGTACGAATTGCGGGGCTGTGGTGATTCAGGGGCCGGACGGGGGCTGGGCGTGCAACAACTGTGGGGCCAGCGGATGAGCAGCCCGCTGCCCGCGCCGTCGATGCACTGCGCGCACTGCGGCAGCGTCGTGTTCGAGGGACCGAGCGGCGGCTACGTGTGCGGGCAGTGCTACCACACCGTCGAACCGCCACCGCATCCCGACCGGGGCGCGGCGGGTGCCGCCCCGGGCTGAGGACCTGAGGCTCCGGGGCCTGCCGGTCAGCTCCCGGACGCCTGCCGCGGGCGCGTACGCGGCCCGGAGCCCGGCCGGCGCCGGAGGAACGGCACGGCCGAGGCGGCGGTGACCGCCCCGCCGAAGAGCCATCCGGCAAGGACGTCGCTGGGCCAGTGCACGCCCAGGTAGACACGGGTGACGCCGACCCCGAGCACCGAGCAGACGGCCACCGCGGCCACCGCGGCGCGCAGGCGGCGGCCGCCGGGGAGCCCGGCCGCGGGGGCGTGTCGCAGGACGACGACGAGGAGCACGCCGCACACGACGGTCGCGGTCATCGCGTGGCCGGAGGGGAAGGCGTACAGGCGTGCGCTGTCGACGGGGTCGGGCCACTGTGGCCGTTCGCGGGCGGTGAGGGCCTTCAGCCCGTTCTGGACGGCGAAGGCGGTGAGGGTGGCCGTGGCCAGCCAGCCCGCGGTCCGCCAGGCGCGGCGCCGGACCAGTCCCAGGACGGCGAGTGCGGCGAGGAGCCGCAGGGTGACGGGGTCCCAGATCCAGTCCGTCAGCAGCCGGTTGGCCCGCGTCCAGCCCGGACGGCTGACGGCGGTCTCGTGCAGACGGTAGGTCAGTTCCCGGTCGGCGTTCCACAGCGGTGGCCAGCCGAGGAGGACCAGGACGAGGAGGACGGTGCCGGCCGCGGCCAGCGCCCCGGCGGACCACAGGAGGGTGCGCGCACGCATGGATGGCCTCCCCTCGTCACGCGGCGGCGGTTGTCCCCGTCAGTCTTCCCCGCCCGGCGGCCGCACAGTGCGGGCCACACCGTGGTGACGGGGCGCATCCGCCCGGCCGGGGCGGCCGCGCCCCGTGGCCGGGACCGCACCCGGCGGCCCGGGCTGCGCCCGCGGCCGGTCGCGCCCGCCAGGCACGTGCGACGGCGGGCCCGGCAGACCCCTTCTACTCACCGGGCCTCAGCTCTGGGCGGCGCGCATGGCCTCGACGTCCACGCTCACGAGCTCCCAGAGGTGACCGTCGAGGTCCTGGAAGCTGCGCGAGTACATCCAGCCCTCGTCCATCGGCTCCTTGGACGGCGTGGCACCGGCGGCCAGCGCCTTGTCGCACACCTCGTCGACGCGTTCGCGGCTCTCGACCCCGAGCGCCGTGATCACCTCGGTGACCCGGGAGGCGTCGGCGATCTCCTTGCCGGTGAAGTTCTTGAAGAACGGCTCGGTCAGGAGCATCACGTTGATGGCCTCGTCGAGGACGACGCAGGAGGCGTTCTCGTCCGTGAACTCCGCGTTGACGGAGAAGCCGAGCCGGGTGAAGAACTCCTTGGCGGCGTCGAGGTCCTTGACGGGCAGGTTGACGTAGATCTGGGTGGCCATGAGGTGGTCATCTCTCTCGGTGCTGCCGGGCGGTGCCCTGCTGCTTGCTGCTGTCACGGGGGTAGACGGGGGCGCTCGCGGAAACTCATCGCGCCGCCGAGGCCGATGTCGCGGAGTTCTTCCGGGGTACCCCCGACGCGGCGCCGAGACGGCGTGTCGCAGCCCGTATCAGCCATCCGGATCATCCCGTTTTGCCGTGCCGTGCGCGGACGGGGAGGCTGAGGAGCCCCGGCCTGGACTCCCAACCGCCGCCCCTGGAGCTCGTGATGTCCCTGTCCGTCTCAAGCGTCCTCATCCTCGGCATCGTCATCTTCCTGCTCACCCGCAAGGGCGGCCTGAAGCTCTCGCACGCCGCCGTCTGCGCCCTCTTCGGCTTCTACCTCGCCGGCACGACGATGGCGCCCGGGATCGAGGCGGGGGGCAACATGATCGCCTCGCTGGTCTCCGGGCTGAACCTGTGACCTGCCGCCTGCCTCGGCCATCGGGCTGAACGGACGGCCGCGGGTGCGGGCCGGACCGATGAGCGCACGATTCACCCGTGTGTCTGTACCCCGCACTCCGGACCTTCTGTGAAGCTGTTGACACGCATGGTGACCGTTACTGCACACCAGGAGCACCCATGGTCCTGTCGATCTCCGGCGTCCTCCTGTTCGGAGTGATCGGATTCGTGTTCTTCCGCAAGGGGGAGCTCAAGCTCTCGCACGCCGCCGTCTGCGCCCTGTTCGGCTTCTACCTCGCCGGCACGGCCGTCGGCCCGAGCATCCAGGCCGGCAGCGACCGGCTGGCGAATCTCCTGGGCGGGATCACCCTCTAGTGGCGTGGCGCACCCTGGCCCACGGCCGGATCGTGGCCCGGTCCTTCGGGGACGGCGCGGCGGACGTGCTGCACCCGCTGCTCGTGCTGGGCCGCGGCGCCGCACGGCTGACCGCCATGGCCCGGTCGTGGTGGGAGGGCGCCGGCAGGGAGCAGCACGGCCCGGCACTGTTCCTGGCGGCCGCGTGCGGGCTCTTCCTGTGGGTGGTGCCCTACGGCCTGTGGCTGGCCGGGGCGGCGGCGGCGGGGGCCGCCGCCTGGTTCGGTAGGCGGCCCGAGGAGGTGGCGGAGCCGCCGGAGCCCGAGCCGGACCCGGCGGAGCGGGCGGCGCGGCTCCAGGCCCTCTACGAGGCGCTGGTGCCCTGCCTGGCCGTCCCCGAGGACGCCCATCCGGAGCCGCTGTACGCGGCGGACGGATCCTGGGAGCGGGTCTTCACCTCGCACGCGTTCGACGAGGACGGGCGGCTCGCCCGGCTCGTGCTGCGCTATCCGCCCTCCTTCCCGGACGGGGAGGCGGAGGCGCGGATGCGGGTGCAGCGGCTGCTGTGCGCGAAGGCGGGGCGGGCCCGGGAGCTGCGGTTCGACTGGGACGAGGAGGCCAACGAGCTACGGGTCACGGCGCTGGCGCCGCTCCCCCCGGGCATCTGCGTGCAGCGGTTCGTCGTCGCGCCGGGCGAGATGGTGCTGGGCTTCACCGACGGCGAGGCGGTGCAGCGGACGCTGCCGGTGCTGGACGGCGGGGAGTCCCGGGACGTGCCGCCGGTGGTGTGGCGCACGGGGCCGCGGTCCACAGAGCCCCATCTGCTGGCCCTGGGGCAGCCGGGCGCGGGGACGACGTCGCTGCTGCGCTCCGTCGCGCTGCAGGCCCTCCAGCACGGGGACGTGCTCGTCGTCGACGGCTCGGGCGCGGGCGAGTACGCGTGCCTGACCGGACGCCGGGGTGTCCTGTCGGTGGAGACGACGCTGGTGGGCGCGCTGGCCTCGTTGCAGTGGGCCGCGCACGAGACGGAGCGCAGGCTGCTGGCGGCCGTCCACGCCCGCGAGGGAGGACGGCCCCAGGACGAGGTGCGCAGGCCGCTGTGGGTGCTGGTCGACCGTCCCGCGGTGCTCAGCCATCTGGCCAGGGCCGAGGGCCGGGCGGACCCGCAGGAGCTGCTGGAGGTGGTGCTGCGCCACGGCCGGGCGGCCCGGGTGTCGGTGGCCCTGGCCGAGCAGTTCGAGGGTGCCGAGGCGCTGGCGCAGGTGGTGCGGGCGTACACCCGGGCGCGGGTGGTGCTGGGGGCCGCGTCGCCCGAGCAGGTGCGGGCGGTGCTCGGCGAGCCGCCGCAGACGACGCCGGTGCGGGACGGCGTCCCCCCGGGCCGGGGGTACGCCCGGCTGGGCACCGGGCCGGTGCTGCGGCTCCAGGTGCCCGCCGCGCCGGACCCGTACGACGAGCTGGCCGCCGAGGCGCACCGCCAGGCGGTGCTGGCGCTGCTGCCCGAGACGGTCGTGGGTGTCGAGGAGTGTGCCCCGCGGTCCTCGGCGCCCGGGGGCGGGGAGGGCGCGGAAGGCGAGGGCGTGTGCGTGTCCGGGGAACGGGTGGAGGGGTGAGCGGGGCGGTTGTTCAGGCGACGAAGCTGCGGGGAATCTCCGCCGCCGCGTGCGGCAGTCCGGCCACCAGCCGGGCGGCGGCCGCCAGCCGCAAGGCCGCCTCGGTGGCCAGCGGGCCCGCCACGGTGAAGGGCAGCCGGACGTAGCCCTCGAAGGCACCGTCGACCCCGAAGCGCGGGCCGGAGGGGACGCGGACGCCGAGCCCCTCCCCCGCCTCCGCGATCCGGGAGCCGGAGAGTCCGCCCGTGCGTACCCACAGGGTGAGGCCGCCGGGCGGCACGGTGAACTCCCACGCGGGGAGGTGTTCGGCCAGGGCGGTCACGAGGGCGTCGCGGTTGGTGCGGGCCTGCCCGCGGCGAACGGCGACGGAGCGTTCCCAGCCGCCGTCGGTCAGCAGCCGGGTGACGGCGAGCTGTTCCAGGACGGGACTGCCGAGGTCGGCCCAGGCCCGGGCGGCGACCAGGTTGCGGACGACGTCGGGTGCGGCGCGCACCCAGCCGATGCGCAGCCCCGCCCAGACGGCCTTGCTCGCGGAGCCGATGGTGACGACGGTCGAGCCGCCGGGGTCGAAGGCGGCCATGGGGCGCGGCAGGTCGGCGGCGACCGCGTCGTCCAGCGGGAGGTCGGCCATCGTCTCGTCGACGACGAGGGTGGTGCCCGCGGCCCGGGCGGCCGTGACGAGGTCGCGGCGGCGGCCCTCGTCGGCCAGGGCCCCGGTGGGGTTGTGGAAGTCGGCCACGACGTAGGCCATGCGGGGAGCCGCGGCCCGCAGGGTCTGCTGCCATGCGGGCAGTTCCCAGCCGGCCAGGTGGTCGGCCATGGCCACGGGGACGAGGCGGGCGCCCGCGTCCCGCATGAGCTGCAGCACGTTGGCGTAGGAGGGGTGCTCGACGGCGACGCGCTCGCCGCGGGGCACGAGCAGCTTGCAGATCGCGGCGACCGCGCCCATCGCCCCGGTGGTCACCATGATCTGCTCCGGCATGGTGGGCAGGCCGCGCGCGGTGTAACGGTCGGCGAGCGCTTGGCGGAGCGCGGGGAGTCCGGCGGGGTAGTCGCCGTGGGTGCGGGCGTAGGGCGGCAGGTCGTCCAGTGCGGTGCGCAGGGCCTGGCCGAGGTGGGGTTCGGGCGCGGGCAGGGCGGCGCAGGCGAGGTCGATGACGCTGCCGGCGGCTTCGGGGGGCAGGGGTTCGAGGCTGCGCGTGGGCATCGGGTCGCCGGCCGGCACGGCCGTCCAGCTGCCCGCGCCGCGGCGGGAGGCGAGGAAGCCGTCCGTGCGCAGGGCTTCGAAGGCCGCGGCGACGGTGGTGCGGCTGACGCTCAGGGCGGCGGCCAGTTCCCGCTCGGCGGGAAGCCGGGCGCCGACCGGGACGCGGCCCTCGAGGACCAGGAGGCGGACGCCGTCGGCCAGAGCGCGGTAGGCGGGCACCCCGCCGCGTCCGGCGGGCTCGGCCGGGCGTTGGGAGTGCAGCAGGCGCACGAGCTGCTGGGCGCCGACGGCTGAGGTCCACTCGGGCATCGTCCGGTCCACCTTCTTCTGATTGGACATCGAATTGGACTTGTCCGATAGCCAGGATGTCACGCACACGTCGATGGGTGCACAGGGAGGGACTGCTCGGTGAACGTGACAGGGAGAGCGGCGAGCGCGGGAGACGGCGAGGAGTCGGGGCGGGAGCCCGGCTCCGCCGGGGCGGAACCGGGCAGGAGAACGAACGCGGGGACGGGGACGGGAACGGGCAGGGCGGACACGGCGGCGACGGGCACGGGCCGGGTGCCGTGGGCCGCGGGGACGGCCGGGCGCCTGGTGCGGCTCTACGTCGGCCTCGTGTTCTACGGCGCCAGCGCGGCCTGCATGGTGCGGGCGGAGCTGGGCCTCCACCCGTGGGACGTGTTCCACCAGGGGGTGTCCGAGCGCACGGGCCTGACGATGGGCACCGTGTCGGTGCTGACGGGCGCGCTGGTGCTGCTGGCCTGGGTGCCGCTGCGGGAACGGCCAGGGCTCGGGACGGTCTCCAACGTCATCCTGATCGGCGTCTCGCTGGACGCGACGCTGTGGCTCGTGCCGGATCTGGAGTCCCTGGCGGTGCGGTGGCCGATGCTGGCCGTGGGCATCGTGGGCAACGGCGTGGCGACGGGTCTGTACATCTCGGCGCGCTTCGGCCCCGGCCCGCGGGACGGTCTGATGACCGGGCTGAACCGCCGCACGGGCCTGTCCGTACGGGTGGTGCGCACGGGTATCGAGCTGGTGGTGCTGGGCAGCGGCTTCCTGCTCGGCGGTTCGGCGGGCCTGGGCACCGCCCTGTACGCGCTGACGATCGGCCCGCTGGCCCAGCGGTTCCTGCGGGTCTTCGCCCTTCCGGGGCCGGAGCGGAGCGGGGACGCGGCGCACGGGCGGCCGGGGGGTCGGGCGATACTGCGTCGGTGACGACAGCGGCGCACCCCTATTTCGACCATCCCCGCCCCTTCGCCTTCGCCCACCGGGGCGGGACGGCCGGCGGCCTGGAGAACACCGAGCACGCCTTCCGCCGTGCGGTGGACCTCGGCTACCGCTACCTGGAGACCGACGTGCACGCCACGTCCGACGGACGGCTGGTCGCCTTCCACGACGACACCCTCGACCGCGTGACGGACGCCCGCGGCCGGATCGCCGAGCTGCCCTGGGCTGAGGTGTCCCGGGCCCGGGTGGCCGGACGGGAGCCGGTGCCGCTGTTCGAGGACCTGCTGCGCGCGTTCCCCGCCGCCCGGTGGAACGTCGACGTCAAGGCGGAGGGGGCGCTGCGTCCCCTGCTGCGCGTCCTGGACGAGCAGGACGCGTGGGACCGGGTGTGCGTCGGCTCGTTCAGCGAGGGCCGGGTGGCGCGGGCTCGGAGGCTGGCCGGGGCACGGCTGGCGACGTCCCTGGGCACCGGTGGTGTCCTCGCGCTGCGGCTGCGCTCGTGGCGGCTGCCCGCCCGGCTGCGGGGCGGGGCGCTGGCGGCGCAGGTCCCGGTACGCCAGGCGGGCGTCCCCGTCGTGGACCGCGCGTTCGTCCGGTGCGCGCACCGGATCGGGCTCCAGGTGCACGTGTGGACGGTGAACGAGGCCGAGCGGATGCGGGCGCTCCTCGACCTGGGCGTGGATGGCATCATGACCGATCACGTGGAGCTGTTGCGCGAGGTGCTGGAGGAGCGCGGGGCCTGGCCGTCGTAGGCGCCCCGTCGGGTGCGGACGAGCCGCACGCAAGGAGCGAGGGGGCGCAGTGGACGCCAAGGTCGTGATCGAACCCGCCGACGGGCGGGACGACGGGGCGCGGCGCCGCGAGCAGCGCGGCTGGTACTGGTACGACTGGGCCAACTCGGTCTTCCAGACCAGCGTGCTGACCGTTTTCCTCGGGCCGTACCTGACGGAGGTGGCGGAGGCCGCGGCGGATGTCGACGGCTACGTGTACCCGCTGGGCATTCCGGTCCGCGACGGCTCCTACTTCGCCTACGTCATCTCGGCCTCGGTGCTGCTGTCGGTGTTGGTGATGCCGGTGGTGGGCGCGATAGCGGACCGCACCGGGCGCAAGAAGCCGCTGCTGGCGGTGTGCGCGTACATCGGCGCGGCGGCGACCACGGCCCTGTTCTTCCTGGACGGGGACCGCTATCTGCTCGGCGGCCTGCTGCTGATCCTGGCCAACGTGGCCTACGCGGCCTCCGTCGTCGTCTACCACGCGTATCTCCCGCAGATCGCACGCCCGGAGGAGCGGGACGCGGTCTCCTCCCGGGGCTGGGCCTTCGGGTACGGAGCCGGTTCGCTGGTGCTGGTGGCGAACCTGGCCCTGTTCCTCGGGCACGAGTCGTTCGGAATCGACAAGGGCACGGCGGTACGGATCTGCCTGGCCTCGGCGGGGCTGTGGTGGGCGGTGTTCACGCTCGTGCCGCTGCGGCGGCTGCGGGACCGCCCGGGGACGCTGTCCGGGGCGCGGCTGTCGATCGGCGGGGGCTTCAGGCAGCTGGGGCACACCCTGCGGGAGCTGCGCAGCTATCCGCTGACGCTGATGTTCCTGCTCGCCTATCTGCTCTACAACGACGGGGTGCAGACCGTCATCACCCAGGCGTCCGTCTTCGGCTCGAAGGAGCTGGGGATGGAGGAGGAGACACTGATCGGGGCGATCCTGCTGGTCCAGGTGCTGGCGATCTTCGGTGCGCTCGGGCTGGGCCGGCTGGCGGAGCGGTACGGGGCGAAGCGCACGATCCTGGGGTCCCTGGTCGCCTGGACGGGGACGGTGGCGGCGGGGTACTTCCTGCCCGCCGGGGAGCCCTTGTGGTTCTTCGCCCTGGCCGGGGCGATCGGCATGGTGCTCGGCGGCACGCAGGCGCTGTCGCGGTCGCTGTTCGCACAGCTCATCCCGCGGGGCAAGGAGGCGGAGTACTTCTCCCTGTACGAGGTGAGCGACCGCGGAACGAGCTGGCTGGGCCCGCTGGTGTTCGGCCTGACCTACCAGCTCACCGGCAGCTACCGGGACGCGATCATCTCGCTCGTGGTGTTCTTCGTGCTCGGCTTCCTGCTGTTGCTGCGGGTGCCGGTGCACCGGGCCGCCGCGGCGGTGGGCAACACCACGCCCGGCCGGGATTAGTGCCCTCGCGACGTGGGCGGTAGTGTACGCCTTCGGCTCGCCGGAGGGAGCGTTACTGCGCGTCCACCAGGCACGGACGCCGGGTGACATCTCGCCGCAGATGTGACAAAGCGGGCACCGGCGGGTACAACAAGGGGCGGCACGACGGGCGACGCATGTCCCGATACGGGAATCTTCACCGCCGACCGGACGTTGACCGGATGACGACGACAGCGACACCTGTCCTGTGGGCGACAAGCCCGGGAGGCACGATTCATGAGTGAGCGAGCTCTTCGCGGCACGCGACTCGTGGTGACCAGCTACGAGACGGACCGCGGCATCGACCTGGCCCCGCGCCAGGCCGTGGAGTACGCATGCGAGCACGGACATCGATTCGAGATGCCGTTCTCCGTGGAGGCGGAGATCCCGCCGGAGTGGGAGTGCAAGGTATGCGGCTCCCAGGCCCTGCTGGTGGACGGCGAGGGCCCGGAAGAGAAGAAGACGAAGCCGGCGAGGACGCACTGGGACATGCTCATGGAGCGGCGCACCCGTGAGGAGCTTGAGGAGGTGCTGGCCGAGCGGCTGGCCGTCCTGCGCTCCGGCGCCATGAACATCGCCGTGCATCCTCGCGACAGCCGCAAGTCGGCCTAGCCGGCTGACGGCCACGCGAGCCGTACAGCGACGGGCGCGGGAGCCTGGAGCGTCATCACCGATGGCGCTCGGGGCCCTCGCGCCCTTCTTGCTGTGCACGGGACGCCGTCGAACGCCCGCCCGGGCCCGGGCGACGGACCGGACGCGCCGTGCGGTCGGGCCGGGCTGCGTTTCAGCGCGACGGGGTGTCGGGCCCGCCGCCCTCGGTGCGGCGGCCGGGGCCGTCACCGGGGTCCTCGGGGTCGACGACCTCGCCCTGGATCACGGGGCCGTCGGGACGCCGGATGCGCGCCTGCTCACCGGCCCGCCGCGCCTCGTGCAGAGCCTCGCCCAGCGTGCCGGGTGCCGCCCGGCCCGCCTGCCGGGTCAGCCAGCGCTCGGTGCCCCGGCGCAGCAGGCGCGCGGTGGGCGGGAACAGGCACAGCAGCCCGAGGGCGTCGGACAGCAGCCCCGGCACCATGAGCAGCAGCCCGCCGAGCATGGCCAGGGCGTTGCCGCCTCGGCGGCCCGTCTCCGCCGACGGCGCGGCGCCGGGTTGCTGCAGCGTCTCGGCCAGGGCGCTCCACGCCCTGCGTCCCGCTCGCTTGATGGCCAGGGCGCCGAGGAGGAAGCCGGCCACGAGCAGCAGGAACACCGTCCAGCCGCCGGCGGCGTCGCCCACCAGGATCAGCAGCCACAGCTCCAGGACCGTCCACACGGCCGCGGTGAGGGGCAGCAGGACGCCGCGCCGCGAGCGGCGCCGGGGGCGGTCCGAGGGGCTCCGCCCGCCGGGGCCGCGGCGCGGCCGCTCGTAGGGGCTGGGTTCACGCGTGCTCATGGTCTCCAGTGTGCCGGTGCCGGGTGAGCCGGTGCAGCCGCGAGCGCGCGCCCCACGCGGTGACGCGCCACAGCGCCTCGACGACGATGTCCCGGCTCATCTTGCTGTCGCCCAGTTCCCGTTCCACGAAGGTGATGGGCACCTCGACGACGTGGTAGCCGGCCCGCACGGCGCGGTGGGCCAGGTCGACCTGGAAGCAGTAGCCCTGGGAGGCGACCGAGTCGATGCCCAGGCCCCTGAGCGTGTCGGCGCGGAACGCCCGGAAGCCGCCGGTGACGTCGCGGATGGGGATGCCGAGGACCATACGGGAGTAGGTGCTGCCGCCCCGGGAGAGGAACTTGCGGCTCGTCGGCCAGTTCACCACGCGCCCGCCGGGCACCCAGCGGGAGCCGAGCACCAGGTCGGCGTGGCGTAGGGCGGTCAGCAGCCGGGGCAGTTCCTCGGGCTGGTGGGAGCCGTCGGCGTCCATTTCCACCAGCACGTCGAAACCGTGCTCCATGCCCCAGCGGAAGCCCGCGAGGTAGGCGGCGCCCAGACCCTCCTTGCCGCGCCGGTGCAGCACCTGGACGTGGTCGTCCCCGGCGGCGAGCTCGTCGGCGACCTTGCCGGTGCCGTCGGGGCTGTTGTCGTCCGCGACGAGCACGTGGGCGTCGGGGACGGCCGCCCGGGTACGGCTCACGATGGAGCGGATGTTGTCGACCTCGTCGTAGGTCGGGATGATCACGAGGGCGGTGCCGACCGGCTCGAAGCGCCGCGTCTCTTCCTGGTCGCTTTCCCGGTCACTCACGGCGTTGCTCCTTCTCCTCCGCGCGGGTCCGCCGGCCCCGGCGGACGGCGCCCGCCCAGGCGAAGAGGCCCACGATAGCGAGAGTCCACTCCGGCGCCGAGCCTACGCGGTCCGCGAGAGTGAGGTCGTCGCGCAGCGGAAGCCGGGCGGTGAGCACGTCCTGGGTGAACTCCTCGGTGCGCTGCTCGACGGTGCCGTCCGGGGCGACGATCGCGCTGATGCCGCTCGGAGCGGCGGTGACGATGGCCCGCCCGTGCTCGATCGCGCGCAGCTTCGACATGGCGAGCTGCTGTTCGGGCTGGCCGGTGTTGCCGTAGGTGGCGTTGTTGGTCTGGATCACCAGGGCCCGGGCTCCTGCGCGCACGGTGTCGCGCACGATCTCGTCGTAGGCCACCTCGAAACAGATGACGTCGCCGAGGCGGGCCGGGCCCGTCTGGAGCACGCCGGGCTCGTCCCCGGGCCAGAAGTCGCGGGGCACGCGGTCGAGCCGCGAGATGACGGTGCTGAGCTGCTCGCGGAAGGGCACGTACTCGCCGAACGGCACGGGGTGCTGCTTGGTGTAGGAGTCGCCGGGGCCGGTCTGCGGGTCCCAGACGATGCCCTGGTTCTCGACGTAGCCCTCGCGGGTCGGGTGGTCGACCAGGGCCCCGACGAGGATGGGGACGCCGACGGCCTTGGCGGCCCGGTCGATGGCGGCGTAGGCCTGCGGGTGGCGGTGCGGATCGAGGTCGGAGGCGTTCTCCGGCCAGATGACGAGGTCGGGCTGCTCCACCCGGCCGGCGGCCACGTCCTCGGCCAGCTCGACCGTGGGCTCGACGTGGTTCTCCAGAATCATCATGGGGCGGCCGAGGAAGTCCATGCCCGGCTGCTGCACGTTGCCCTGGACGACGGCGATGTCGACGTGGTCGTCCGCGTCCGTCGCGACGGGCACGGCGTACCCGGCCAGCGTGATGGCCACGGCGAGCCCCGCGGCGGCGGCCGCGGGCCGCCGGCCGGGCCGGGACTCCCCCACCGGCGTGCCGGCCCCCCGCCCGGGCCCGGCGTCCTGGGCGGCGCTCCGGCCGTCGTCCCGGGTGCCGTCGGGACCGGTGTCCCGGGCGGCGTCACGGGCGGCCCCGCGGCGGCGGGCCAGGGCCAGCGCGGTGGCGGCGAGCAGGGTGCCGGTCAGGGCGACGGCGAAGGTGACCAGGGGGGCGCCGCCGAGCGCAGCGAGCGGGGTGAACGGTGAGCCGGTGTTGGCGAAGGCGAGGCGGCCCCAGGGGAAGCCGCCGAGCGGCACCCGGTCCCGGGCCCACTCCTCGGCGACCCACAGGCAGGCGCCCCACAGCGGCCACCACCGCAGCCGTGAGGTGACGGCGAGCCCGCTGCCCAGCAGCGCCAGGAAGAGGGCCTGGAGGAGGGACAGGCCGACAACGGCGTCCCAGCCGATGACGCGCAGCCACTGGAGGAGGCCGACGAAGAAGGCCAGGCCGAAGAGGAGGCCAATCAGGGCGCCCTGCCGGGCGGTGCGGCCCCGGGTCAGGAGGCTGAGGGCCGCGACGGCGGCCAGGGAGAGCGGCCAGGCGTCCACGGGCGGGAACGCGGCGGCCAGCGCGAGGCCGGACAGCACGGCGAAGGCGGGGCGGCGGAGCCGCCGCGCCCACGGCGGCCGTCCGCGCACGCCGGCGGGCGGCAGCGCGGTGCCGGAGGCGGCGGCGCCCGCGGAGGAGGCCGCGCCGTCGGAGCCGTCGCCGCCCGGCATCCGGTCGCCGTCCTGGGAGCCGGAGGCGGTGCGTGCGGTCCCGGCGCCGGAGGCTGCGCGGGCGGCCAGCTGGGGAGCCGCTTCGGCGGAGGTGTCGGAGCCCGGTGCCACGATGGCGGCCTTCCTGCAGGTGGGCGGTCTGGTGTGACCGTACAACGGCGGTGGCGGCGGCGGAGCCCCTGGGGTGTGAACTGATCCACGGAACGTGGCGCGCGCTGCAGGCCGACGCGGCCCCGTGCGGCGCACGGGCTTCAGCGGGCCGGGCCCGGCGCCCTTCGGGCCGGCCCCGGACCCGCTGGCTGCGGATCGGCCGAGAGCCGTTGTCTACTGAGCGTCCGGGCCCCACCCGGGTCACACCTGCCGGTCAGACGAAACCTTCCGCCCCCGTGTCGCGGGCGCTGAACCTGGTTCCCAGTGGTGGTGTGCCGGTGCGACGCACCACCCCATGGCCCAGCGGCTCCAGGCAACTAGGTGGGGGAACCCCCGACCGGACGTCCTGTGGTGGACTCCGCCGAACCTACCCGCCTTCGACGGCCGCTTGTCAACAGTCGTTTGACCTGTGTCTCTCCCCCACCGGACGCCGAAGGACCGGGGTGACGCCGGGGATTGGGGGGAGGGCGGGGCCGTGCGCCGCCCGGCTCCGGCGGCACGGCCACGCCCGCGGATCACTCGTTCGGCCGCGCGTGGACCGTGCGTCCCGCCACCACCGTCCGCAGGCACAGGGGAAGTTGACGGCCCGGTGTCAGTTCGGGCAGGCCGGGGGTGCCCGAGCGGGGATCGGTGGACCAGTTGGCCACCCGGGTGTCGGGGGCCTGGACGAGCAGTTCGCCGGCCTGCCAGACGGCGTAGTCGGCCGGGGCTCCGGGCACCAGCACGCCCGCGTCGTCGCGGCCGAGGGCCCGCCAGCCGCCGCGGGTGTGCGCGGTGAACGCGCCGCGGACGGTGATGCGGTGGCCCTCGGTGCGGTGGAACGCGGCGGCCTGGACGGCCGCCCAGGGCCCCAGGGGGGTCACCGGGCTGTCGGAGCCGAAGGCCAGGGGGACACCGGCGCGCAGCAGCGCGGCGAAGGGGTTGAGCGTGTGGGCCCGCTCAGCGCCCAGCCGCTGGGCGTACATACCCTTCGGCCCGCCCCAGGCGGCGTCGAACCCCGGCTGGACGGAGGCGATGAGGCCCAGCTCGACGAAGGCCGCGATGTGCTCGGGGGTGAGCATCTCGGCGTGTTCGACACGGTGGCGCAGGGCCCTGATCCGGGCGGTGCCCAGACGCCGGGCGGCTGCTCGGACCCCCTCGACGACGGCGGTGA
Source organism: Streptomyces sp. WMMC1477 (assembly GCF_027460245.1). Classification (NCBI taxonomy): domain Bacteria; kingdom Bacillati; phylum Actinomycetota; class Actinomycetes; order Kitasatosporales; family Streptomycetaceae; genus Streptomyces; species Streptomyces sp. WMMC1477. Next base: position 62,096 of record NZ_JAPZBD010000003.1, read on the forward strand.
CGGCGGCGTCGCCGATGGCGTGGAACCCGGCCTGGAGGCCCGCCTCGGTGCAGGCGGACACATGGGCGGCGACGGCGTCGGCGTCCAGGTAGGACCGGCCGGTGTGGGGCGCGTCGGCGTAAGGGGCGTGCAGGTGCGCGGTGTGGGAGCCGAGGGCGCCGTCGGCGAACAGGTCGCCGGCCGCGCCATGGGCGCCCAGCTCCCGGATCCGCTCGGCGTCCTTCGGCCCGGTGACGCGCTCGGCCCAGTAGCCGAAGACGCGCGGTCCCGGTTCGTCGGCGGCGAGGGCGAGCAGGCCGGTGAAGTCGTCCGTGCCGGAGATCTCCGGGCCCGCGCACTCGTGGAGGGAGCCGATGCCCAGCTCCGCGGCGCGGCGCAGGGTGCTGCGCTGGGCCTCGCCGCGCTGGCCGGGGGTGAGCGCGGCGAGGGCGGCGGCGCGCACGGCGTGGTGGGCCTCGGCGGTCAGGGGGCCGTCGGCGGTGAAGCCGGGGAGGTCCCGCAGGCCGGGGACGGCGTCGAGCAGTGCCGTGGTGACGAGCGCGGAGTGGACGTCTACGCGGCTGAGGTAGAGCGGGCGTCCGCCGGTGGCCGCGTCGAGCTCGGCGCGGGAGGGGGGACGCCGCTCGGGCCAGGCGGTGGCGTCCCAGCCGTGGCCGAGGAGGATGCGGTCGCCGGGGCGGGCGGCGGCGTGAGCGCGGACGCGGTCCAGGGCGTCGGCCAGGCCGGCGCTGGAGCCCAGGTCGAGTCCGGTGAGCGCGAGCCCGGTGGCCGTGGCGTGGACGTGTGCGTCGGTGAACGCGGGGGTGACGAGGGCTCCGGCGAGCTGGACGACCTCATCGACGCCGTCGGCGAAGGAGTCCGCGGCGCCCTCGGAGCCGATCCAGGCCACCCGGTCCCCCTCGGTGACCATCGCGGTCGCGAAGGGGTCGGCGGGGCTGTACACCTCCCCGCCGCGCAGGAGGACGGTGCGGGGCTTCTCGCCTGGGATCGTGCGCTCGCTCATGGCTCCCAGTGTCCCGCTCGCGTCGGGGCGCCGGTGCGGGGGCCCGCCGCGGGGGCGGCAGGGCCTTGTGTCACAGCCGCGGGGGGCGGGCCTCGTAGGGGGTGGAGAGGACGACCGTGGTGCGGGTGGAGACACCGGCGAGGCTGCGGATGCGGGCGAGCAGGTGTTCCAGCTCGATCGGGGTGGCGACGCGCACCTTGAGGATGTAGTTCTCATCTCCGGCGACGCTGTGGCAGGCCTCGATCTCCGGCACGTCCGCGAGCCGGTCGGCGATGTCGTCGGGCGCGCTCGGGTCGAAGGGGGCGACCGAGATGAAGGCCGTCATGGACAGGCCGACGGCCTCGGCGTCCACGATGGCCGCGTAGCCCCGGATCACCCCCCGCTGCTCCAGTCGGCGCACACGCTGGTGCACGGCCGAGGTGGACAGGCCCGTGGCCCTGCCCAGGTCGGTGTAGCTCATCCGCCCGTCCTTGACGAGCAACTGCACGATGTGCCGGTCCAGCTCCTCCACAGCAGATCAACTTACTGTGCCGGGCGCCTCCCGGCACAGTGAGGGCGCCCAAGAGGCGCGCATCACAACCCAGATGTGATGAAGCCCACAGCCGCGCTCCTTCGCTCCCGGGAGTGGCGGCGCATATTCGCGGGTTGGGACGGGAAATGCTTGCTGTGGCCGGGACCAGTTAGTGCTGAGACGTCCGGCCGGCCCATTCCAAGGGGGATAAGAGATGCGCAACACGCAGTCCCTTCGCTCCGACGTCCCGGCCATGCGGGACGCGGAGAGCGCCGAGGACACCGTGGAGTCCGACGAACATCTCGACGCGTGGGAGATCTACCGCGTGCGGTGCCCGCGGTGCGCGCAGCCCATCGCGCTGCTGGCCGGTGAGGAGGAGCTGCCCGAGCACGCCCTGTGCGCCTCGCCGTGGAATCCGTTCGGCCTGACGGTGTGCGAGGGCTCGGGGCTGCCCGCCGCCTCGGCCGGTGCCGTGGGCGACGGCGAGCCGCAGGAGCGGGACGCCGCGGCGCTGCTGACGCTTCCGGCGGGCCTGGACTGGCGGACCCAGCCCTTCTCGCACGCGGGCGCCCCGAACTCCCGGCCGCTGCGCCCGGCGTCCGTCCGGCGCGGCTAGCGGACGCGCGGCGTCAGGCGTCTTCGGCCTCGTCCACAGGCTGTCACCGGCTTTCGGGGCCGAGGAGTTGACGGGCGATCACCATGCGCTGGATCTGGTTGGTGCCCTCGACGATCTGGAGCATCTTCGCCTCCCGCAGATTGCGCTCGACGGGGAAGTCGGCGGTGTAGCCGTAGCCACCGAGCACCTGGACGGCGTCCGTGGTCACCTGCATGGCCGTGTCGGTGCAGCTCAGTTTGGCCATGGCCGCCTGCCGGGTGAAGGACGCGCCCTCGTCGCGGCGGCGCGCCGCGGCCAGGTACAGGCCGCGGCCGGCCTCGATCCGTGTGGCCATGTCGGCGACGAGGAAGCGCAGCCCCTGGAAGTCGGCGATGGGACGGCCGAACTGCCGTCGCTCCCGGGCGTAGCCGAGGGCCGTGTCCAGGGCGGCCTGGGCCAGACCGACGGCGCAGGCCGCGATGCCCAGCCGGCCGGAGTCGAGGGCGTCCAGCGCGATGGCGAAGCCCTGGCCCTGCGCGCCGAGGCGCCGGGCATCGGGTACCCGGACGCCGTCCAGGTGGACCTGGGCGGTGGGTGAGCCCTTCATGCCCATCTTGCGTTCGGGCGCGGCGGCGCCGAGCCCGGGTGCGTCGCCGGGGACGAGGAACGCGGTGATACCGCGCGGGCCTGCGGCTCCGGTCCGGGCGAACACGGTGTAGAAGTCGGCGATGCCGCCGTGGGTGATCCAGGCCTTCGTGCCGTCGAGCACCCAAGCGTCCCCGACGCGGACGGCACGGGTGCGCAGGGCGGCGGCGTCGGAGCCGGAAGAGGGCTCGGAGAGGCAGTAGGCCCCCAGGAGCCCACCGCCGAGCATGTCGGGCAGGTGGGTGCCGCGCTGCTCGTCGGTGCCGTACGAGGCGAGCGCGTGGCAGGACAGACCGTGCACGCTGACGCCCAGGCCGACGGTGAGCCGGGCGGCGGCCAGTTCCTCGAGGACCTGGAGGTAGACCTCGTAGGGCTGGTCGCCTCCGCCGTACGCGCCGGGGTAGGGCAGCCCGAGCAGGCCGGAGCGCGAGAGGAGGGCGAAGGTCGCCCGCGGGAAGCGGCCGGCGGCCTCCTCCTCCGCGGCGACCGGTGCGATCTCCCGCTGGGCCAGATCCCGCACCAGGGTGAGCAGGTCCCGGGCTTCCTCGGTGGGCAGGCGGCGCTCCACGGGTCTGGGGCCGTAGTCGGGCATCGCGGCGCTCTCCTCGCTGTCGGGCGCTGCGGCGACGGCGGACGGGGCCGGGCGTCGCCGGAGGGTGGGGGCGGGTCTGGTCCCGCCGATGCTGCCCGCCGCGGCCGCGCGGAGCGCTGACCGGTGGAGGTGGCGGCCGGGACTCCGCCCGATCGGCGGCGGGCAGGGGCGTTAGGGACACCGGATCCGCGGGAACCGTCAGCAGCGCCCGGCGACGCCGCGGTCCGCGGCCGCCGGGCCGACGTCCGGACGCCGCGCCCCGCTGGAGAGACCGATGCAGGCTGTGACCGTCACACCGCGGCGGCGGGACTCGCTGCGGGTGGAGACCCTGCCGGACCCGTCCCCGGGCCCGGACGACCTTCTGGTCGAGGGCCTGGCGGTCGGGGTGTGCGGCACCGACCGGGAGATCGCGTCCGGGTCCTACGGGTGGGCGCCGCCGGACCGGGAGCGGCTGGTCGTCGGGCACGAGTCGCTGGGGCGGGTGGTGCGGGCACCGTCGGGCAGCGGCTTCGCCGAGGGCGATCTGGTGGCCGGGATCGTGCGTCGTCCCGACCCCGTGCCGTGCGGGGCGTGTGCCCGCGGCCAGTACGACATGTGCCGCAACGGCCGCTACACCGAACGGGGCATCAAGGAGCGCGACGGTTACGCCGCGACGCTGTGGACGGTGGAGACCGGCTACGCCGTGCGGGTGGATGCGTCCCTTGAGCGCGTGGGGGCGCTGATGGAGCCCACCACGATCGTCGCGAAGGCGTGGGAGCAGATCGAGCGGACCGGGGGGCGGGCGTGGTTCGAGCCGCGCTCGGTCCTCGTCACGGGTGCCGGGCCCATCGGGCTGCTGGCAGCCCTGCTCGGCCGGCAGCGCGGCCTGGAGGTGCACGTGCTGGACCGGGTGGAGCGCGGGCCCAAACCGGAGCTGGTGCGGCTGCTGGGCGGGGAGTTCCACACCGGGGACGCGGAGGAGGTGCTGCGCCGGGTGCGCCCGGAGGTGGTGATCGAGGCGACGGGCTCGCCCGGAGTCGCGTTCGCGGCCATGCTGGGCCTGAGGGCGTACGGCGTGCTGTGCCTGACGGGCGTGTCCCCCTCGGGGCGCACCCTGCGGGTGGACGCCGGCGCCATCAACCGGGAGCTGGTGCTGGAGAACTCCGTGGTGGTGGGGTCGGTGAACGCGAACCGTGGCCACTTCACCGCGGCGGCGCGCGCCCTGGCCGCCGCGGACGCGTCCTGGCTGGACCGGATGGTGACCCGCCGGGTGCCGCTCAGCGGGTTCGCGGAGGCCTTCGAGGCCGACGGCGGGGGCGTGAAGACGGTGCTGGAGCTGCGGAGTTAGCCCGGTGGTGGGCCTGGGCACGGTCACCGCTCCCCGTGGTGCCTGAGCCGCCGGGCCGCGGCCGTGGCTCCGGCGGCCGTCACCGCGGTGGTCGCGGCGAGGGCGGAGCGGGTCGCGGCGCGCGACGGCGGCCGGGGGCGGTCGGCGTGCGGGGCCGGGTCGGCGCGCAGTCCGGCGGCGAGGACCTCCGCGAGGTGGAGCGGGGTGCGGCCGGTGTCGGACTGCTCGATCTGGGTGCGGCAGCTGAAGCCGTCGGCCAGGACGAGTGTCCCGGCGTCGAGCGCGCGCAGCGCCGGGAAGAGCGCGTACTCCGCGCAGTCCTGGGAGAGCTCGTAGTGCCCGCGCTCGAAGCCGAAGTTCCCGGCCAGCCCGCAGCACCCGGCGTCCAGGACGTCCGCCGTGAGCCCGGTGCGCCGCATGAGCCGTTCGTCCGCGTCGAAGCCGGTGATGGCGTACTGGTGGCAGTGGCGCTGCACGACGGCCTCGGCGAGGACGGTGGGGGGCTGCCAGTCGGGGGCCCGCCGGCCGAGGAGTTCGGCGAAGGTCGTGGTGCGTTCCCGCAGCCTCCGGACGTCCGCGTCCTCGGGCAGGAGGTCGGGGGCGTCAGAGCGGAAGACGGCGGTGCAACTGGGTTCGAGCCCGACGACGGGGATGCCGCCGCGGAGGTCGTCGCGCAGTGTCGCGACGGTGTGGCGCAGGACACGCCGGGCGATGCCGAGTTGCCCGGTGGTCATCCAGGTGAGCCCGCAGCACACGGGCCGGGTGGGGACCTTGACGTGGAATCCGGCCGCTTCCAGCACCTCCACGGCGGCCCGGCCGACGGCGGGCTGGAAGGTGTTGGTGAAGGTGTCGGGCCACAGGAGGACCGGGCCGCGGGAGCCGCCGCCCCGGGGGCCGCCGCGGGCGCGCCACCAGTCGGTGAAGCGCTGGGCGGCGAAGAGGGGCAGGGTCCGCTCGGGGGCCACTCCGGCGGCGGACTTGGCGAGGCGGCCGAGGCCGGGGGCCTGGGTCAGGGTGTTGGTGAGGCGTGGGACGCGCCCGGCCGCCCGGGCGAGAAGGGGCAGCCAGCCGAGCGAGTAGTGGGCGGCCGGGCGGAGCCGTCCGGCGTAGTGGTGGTGGAGGAATTCCGCCTTGTAGGTCGCCATGTCGACGTTGACGGGGCAGTCGGTCTTGCAGCCCTTGCAGGCCAGGCACAGGTCGAGGGCGTCGCGCACCTCGGTGGAACGCCAGCCGTCGTCGACGGGGCCCTGCCCGGACACCATCTCGAACAGCAGCCGGGCGCGGCCGCGGGTGGAGTGTTCCTCCTCGCGGGTGACCCGGTAGCTCGGGCACATCACGCCGTCCTCCAGGGAGCGGCACCTGCCGATGCCGACGCAGCGCTGCGTGGCCCGGGCGAAGGAGCCGGAGTCCTCGGGGTAGGCGAAGGCCGTGTCCGGCTCCCGGGGGCGGAAGCCGGGGCCGAGCCGCAGGTCCCGGTCCAGCCGGCGGGCGGCGACGACCTTGCCGGGGTTCATGCGGTCGCGTGGGTCGAAGACGGCCTTGAGCCGGGCGAACGCCTCCATCAGCTCGGGCCCGAACATCCGCTCCAGCAGTTCGCCGCGGGCCTGTCCGTCGCCGTGCTCCCCGGACAGGGACCCGCCGTAGGAGGACACCAGGTCGGCGGCGCTCTCCACGAAGCGGCGCATCGTCGCGACGCCGTCGGCGGTGGTGACGTCGAAGGGCATGCGGCAGTGCACGCAGCCCTGGCCGAAGTGGCCGTAGAGGGACGGTCGCAGGTAGCCGAACGCGTCGATCAGGCCGAGCAGGTCGCGCAGGTACGCGCCGAGCCGGTGGGGTGGGACGGCCGAGTCCTCCCAGCCGGGGTAGGACTCGGGCAGGCCCGGGGGGTGGGCGGTGGCGCCGAGTCCGGCCTCCCGGACGGCCCACAGCCTCGCCGCGAGGCCGGGGTCGTCGTAGCGGGCGGTCGCGGTGGTCCCGGGGGCGGACCGGATCAGCTCGCGAGCCCGGGCGTCGGCCTCCTCCCTGCTGTCGGCGGCGAACTCGACCAGTAGGAAGGCGCGTCCGTCGGGCAGCGCGTCGATGCCCTCGCGGTTGGCGCCCTGGGCCCGTTCGAAGGCGACGAGCCGGTGGTCGACGCCCTCCAGGGCGTGCGGACGGTGCTCGAGGACGGCGGGGACGTGGTCCGCGGCGGCGGTGACGTCCGGGTAGCCGAGGACGACCAGGGCCGAGGCGGCGGGGACGGGAACGAGGTCGAGCTCCGCGCGCAGCACGGTGGCCAGGGTGGACTCGGAGCCGACGAGCAGGGCGGCGACGTCGAAGCCGCGCTCGGGCAGCAGCGCGTCCAGGTTGTAGCCGGAGACGCGGCGGGGGATGTCGGGGAATCCGGTGCGGAGCTGTTCCAGGTAGCGGTCGCGCAGGGCGAGAAGGGAGCGGAACAGCTCTCCCTCGGCGCCGGGTGCGGCGCACCGGCGGGCGAGCTCGTCGGCGTCCGTCCGGCCCACCCACAGCCGGGTGCCGCCGTAGGTGAGGACCTCCAGGCGGCGGATGTTGTCGGCGACCTTGCCGTAGGCCTGGGCGGTGGAGCCGCAGGAGTTGTTGCCGATCATGCCGCCGAGCGTGCAGTTCGGGTGGGTCGCCGGGCGGGGCCCGTACTGGAGGCCGTGCGGCGCGAGCCGCCGGTTGAGTTCGTCCAGGACGATGCCCGGCTGGACGACGCAGGTGCGGGCCTCGGTGTCCACGGACTCCAGTCGGTGGCCGTACTTGCTCCAGTCCAGGACGACGCCCTCGTTGCAGCACTGGCCCGCCAGGCTCGTGCCGCCGCCGCGGGAGAGGACGGGCGCGTCGTGCCGGCGGCACACCGCGACGGCGGCCTCGGCGGCCTCCGGGGAGCGGGGCAGGACGACGCCGAGCGGGAGCTGACGGTAGTTCGAGGCGTCCGTGGCGTAGACCGCCCGGCTGCCGTCGTCGAAGCGGACCTCCCCGTGGACCGCCCGGCGGAGCTCGCGTTCGAGGGCCCGGAGGGCGGGGCGGGAGCGGTCCACGCCGGTCACCGGGTCCGGAAGCTCGTCGGCTGCCATGGCGGGCTCCTTCCGTGTCGAGGCGGGTGAGGGCGGGTCAGGCGGCGTCCGCGAGCCGCACCGCGTTCTCCAGGAGCAGGGCGTGGACGAAGGCCTGGGGCAGGTTGCCGCGCAGCTGCCGCTGGGCGACGTCGTACTCCTCGGCGTACAGCCCCGGAGAACCGCACGCGGAGCGGGTGCGTTCGAACCACCGCCCGGCGGCGGCCGTGCGCCCCTCGGCGAGGCAGGCGGCGGTCATGAAGTGGCCGCACAGGAGGAAGGCCCCCTCGTGCCGGCCGAGCGGGTCGTCGCCGTGGCGGAAGCGGTAGACGTAGCCCTGGTCGGAGAGTTCGCGTTCGACGGCCTCCCGGGTGGCGGGCAGGCCGGGGTCGGCCGCCAGGCGGGGGTCGAGGGCGAGGGGGCGCAGGAGGGCGCCGTCCGGGCCCGGGTCCGTCGGGGAGCGCTGCCATCGGCCGGTGGGGTGGCGGCAGGTGCGCTCGGTCTCCCGCCCGATGGCTTCGGCGAGGCTGGTCCAGCGGTCGGCCGCGGGGCCGGGCAGGGCCTTCGCGGCCGCGCGCAGCCCGGTGACGGCGGCGAGCCGCGAGTGCGTCCACCGGTCGGGCTCGATCTCCCACAGGCCCGCGTCGGGGCGCCGCCAGTTCTCCTCCACGGCGCGGGCGGCGATGCCCGCGGCGCGGACGGTGTCGGCGTCGGCTCGTCCGGCGCGGGCCGCGGCGGCCAGCAGGGTCAGGGCCTCACCGAAGACGTCGAGCTGGAACTGGTGGCCGGCCCGGTTGCCGACGCGGTCGCTGCCACCGGGGTACCCGGGCAGTCCGAGCGGGCGCTCCGGGGGGACGGCTCCGCCGTCCACCCGGTAGGCGGGGCGCAGCGCGGGGCCGTCCTCGGTGAGGCGCGCGGTGACGAAGCGGACGGCGGTGTCCGTGAGGCGGTGCGGGCCGTGGGTGGCGACGGCGGTGCCCGCGAAGCACTGGTCACGGAGCCATGCGTAGCGGTAGTCGTAGTCGCGTCCCGCGGCCGCCCGTTCGGGCAGCGAGGTGGTGGCGGCCGCCACCATGCCGCCGGAGCGGCTGGTCAGCCCGGTGAGCACGGCGTAGGCCTGGCGTACGTCGCCAGCGGCCGGCAGGGCGTGGCAGCCGGGGACGGCCTCGGCCCACGCCGCCTCGGTGCGCCGCCACAGGTACTCGGGGTCGAGCGGCCCCTCCCGGGGCCGTTCGGCCAGTTCCAGGACGAGGTCGTGGGTGCCGCCGTCGGGGACGGAGAGCAGCGCGGTGAGGGTGCCGTCCTCGGGGTCCGGGGCGGCGTGGGCGAGGCCGTCAAGCCGCAGGTGGAGGGGGCCGCTGCGGGCGTGCCAGACACCGTCCGCGCGGTGGAGACCGGTGGTGCGGTGGGTGCCGAACCCGGCGCGCACGCGCAGGCGGACCCGGGTGACCGCCGGGCCCCGCACGGCACGGACCCGGCGGAGCAGCACCGCACGGGTGGTGTCGGCGGGCAGGGCGAGCGCGTCGCGGCACTCGGTGATCCCCTCGCTGAGCGTCCACCGGCTCACCCGGATGAGGGTGCCGTCCTCGTAGCGGCCGTCCCCCACGTGCCAGGGGTCGTCGGGGCAGACGGTGAAGTCCCCGGCGCCGCCGACGAGGGCGGAGAAGACGGCGTCGTCGTGCCAGCGGGGGGCGCACATCCACGCCACGGCGCCGTGCGGGTCGACGAGGGCTCCGCGTTCGCCGTCGGCGAGGAGGGCGTACTCCCGCAGCGCCCAGGGCACCGGGGACGGCGGTCCGGGACGGCCGGTGCTCTCCGGCGGCGCACGGCCCGGCCCGGCGCTGTCACCCATGGCCGCGGCCCGGGAGCTTCCCGGCGAACTCGGTGAGCTTCTGCCGCACGCCCCGGACGGCGATGCCGGTGTTCCCGGGGTCGTGGACCATGGCCCTGGCGGCCTTCTTGCCCTGGTCGAGCATGATGTGCGGGGGGATCGGCGCGATCTCGGCGTCCACCGTGAACTCCAGGACGACGGGGACGGGGCTGCGCAGCGCCGCGTCCCAGGCCGCGCCGACCCGCTTGGGCTCCACGCAGCGGATGCCCCCGAGCCCGAGCAGTTCGGCGTAGGCGGCGTACGGCACGTCGGGGATGTCCTGCGAGCCGGGGTACTTGGGGTCGCCGCCCATCGCCCGCTGCTCCCAGGTGACCTGGTTGAGGTCCTGGTTGTTGAGCACGCAGAAGACGAGCGGCGGGCCGCCGCGCAGCCGGTCGAGGTAGCGCTTGACGGTGATCATCTCGTTCATGCCGTTCATCTGGAACGCGCCGTCGCCGATGAAGGCGACCACGGGGCGGTCCGGGTAGGCGAACCGGGCGGCGATGGCGTAGGGCACGGCGGGCCCCATGGTGGCGAGGGTGCCGGAGAGGGACGCCCGCATGCCCTCGCGGAGCTGGAGGTGGCGGGCCCACCAGTTGGTGCCGGAGCCCGAGTCGGCGGTGACGATGGCGCCGTCGGGCAGCCGGGAGGACAGCTCGCTGGCCACCGCCTGCGGGTTGATGGTGCCGCCGAAGTGCTGCTCCGCCCGGCGTTCGCAGACGCGGTGCCACTCCCGGACGTCCTTCTCGATCCGCTCGCGCCAGCCGCGGTCCTCCTTGCGCCGCAGCAGCGGGACGAGGGCGCGCAGGGTCTCCCTGGCGTCACCGACGAGGTGGGCGTCCATCGGGTAGCGCATGCCGATCATGCGGCCGTCGATGTCGATCTCGACGCCGCGGGCCTGGCCCTCGTCGGGCAGCCACTCGGCGTAGGGGAAGCTGGTGCCGACCATGAGCAGCGTGTCGCAGTGGCGCATCATCTCGTCGCTGGCCTTGGAGCCGAGCAGCCCGATCGGGCCGGTGACGTAGGGCAGCGCGTCGGGGAGGACCTCGCGGCCGAGCAGCGCCTTCGCGACTCCGGCTCCGAGCAGTTCGGCGACCTCCTTGACCTCGGCCTCGGCCTCGGCCGCTCCCTGCCCGATGAGCATGGCGACCTTCTCCCCCTCGTTGAGCACGCCCGCGGCCCGGCGCAGCTCCTGCTCGTCGGGGAGCATGCGCGGGCGGCTCCAGCCGACACTCGAGTAGACCGAGCCGTGGGTCTTGGGCGGGGACGGCTCGGCCCGCTCCTCCTGGACGTCCTCCGGAACGATGACGGTGGCCACGCCGCTGCGGGTGAGCGCCGTCTTGTAGGCGCGGTCGATGACGTGCCGCGCCTGGGCCGGATGCGTGACCATCTGGCAGAACTCGGAGACGTCGGCGAAGAGGTTCTCCAGCGCGATCTCCTGCTGGTAGTGCGAGCCCAGGCAGAGCCGCTTCTGCTGGCCCACGACGGCGACCACGGGCTGGTGGTCGAGTTTGGCGTCGTAGAGCCCGTTGAGCAGGTGGATCGCGCCCGGCCCCGACGTGGCCACGCAGCAGCCGGCCTCCCCGGTGAACTTGGCGTGGCCGCAGGCCATGAAGGCGGCCATCTCCTCGTGCCGCGCCTGGATGAACTCGGGGTCGCCCTTCGCGCGGTCGAAGGCTCCCAGGAGGCCGTTGATGCCGTCTCCGGGGTATCCGTAGACGCGGTGGGTGCCCCAGGCCTTCAGGCGTTGCAGTACGTAGTCGGCGACCAGGTTCACGGCGGTACTCCCCTTCTCGGGCCCTTCTCGGCCTGTCTCGCCGGCCCGTCCCGGCCCGCCCGCGGCTTCGGGCGGATGGCGCTTCGGGTTACCGGTACGGCCACCGGTAAACGGGTGCGGGCGAGGTCCCGGCCCGCGCCGTGCCCAGGCCGCGCCGCTGCGTACACGGTTGCGGACGCCCTCTCGCCCGGTGTGTCGAAGCGGGTCCCGCGGCCTCGGGTGGACGAAGGTTTGAAGCAGCGCCGGGCCGGTGAGCCCCGCACCGCCCGGCCGGTCGCGACCCGGTGGGCGCTGCGAGGAGTGTGGTGATGGCCCAGCAGAATCGAGCGGCTCCCGTGGGCCCGGGGCCCGGGAGCCCCGAGGCCGACGGCGGGGACGATCGGCCGCGGCGGATCGGCCCCCTGGTGGTCGGATGGCTGCGGACCACGGATCACAAGGTCATCGGCAACCTGTACATGGTGACCGCGTTCGGCTTCTTCCTGGCGGGCGGGCTCCTCGCCCTGCTCATGCGCACGGAGCTGGCGGCGCCCGGGCTCCATATCGCCACCCCCGACCAGTACAACCAGTGGGTCACGATCCACGGCACGATCATGATGCTGCTGTTCGCGACACCGATGTTCGCCGGTTTCGCCAACGCCGTGATGCCGCTTCAGATCGGCGCGCCCGACGTGGCCTTCCCCCGGCTCAACGCCTTCACGTACTGGGTGTTCCTCTTCGGGGGGCTCACCGTCGTCTCCGGCTTCCTCACCCCGGGCGGGGCGGCCTCGTTCGGCTGGTTCGCCTACGCCCCGCTGAACGGCGCGGCCTTCTCCCCCGGCGTCGGCGCGGACCTGTGGACGATGGGCCTGGTGGTGGCGGGGACGAGCACGATCCTCGGGTCGGTCAACTTCATCACGACGATCATCTGCCTGCGGGCGCCGGGCATGACCATGTTCCGGATGCCGCTGTTCACCTGGAACGTGCTCTTCACCTCGATCCTGGCACTGCTGGCGTTCCCGGTCCTCACGGCGGCTCTGCTCGCGCTCGCCTCGGACCGCACGTTCGGCTCCCACATCTTCGATCCGGCGAACGGCGGGGCGATCCTGTGGCAGCACCTGTTCTGGTTCTTCGGCCACCCCGAGGTCTACATCGTGGCCCTGCCGTTCTTCGGCATCATCACCGAGATCATCCCCGTGTTCAGCCGCAAGCCCGTCTTCGGCTATCTCGGCCTCGTCGGGGCGACCATCACGATCACCATGCTCTCGGCCGTGGTGTGGGCCCATCACATGTTCGCCACGGGCGCGGTGCTGCTGCCCTTCTTCTCGCTGATGTCGTTCCTCATCGCCGTTCCGACGGGGGTGAAGTTCTTCAACTGGATCGGCACGATGTGGCGCGGCTCGCTCAGCTTCGAGACGCCGATGCTCTGGGCCGTGGGCTTTCTCATCACCTTCCTCCTCGGCGGGCTGACGGGGGTGCTGGTGGCCTCGCCGCCCCTGGACTTCCACCTGACGGACAGCTACTTCGTCGTCGCCCATCTGCACTACGTGCTCTTCGGCACCGTGGTGTTCGCGATGTTCGGGGGCTTCTACTTCTGGTGGCCGAAGTTCACCGGGCGCATGCTCGACGAACGGATCGGCAGGGTGCACTTCTGGCTCACGCTGGTCGGTTTCCAGGTCACCTTCCTGGTCCAGCACTGGCTGGGCGAGGGCGGGATGCCGCGGCGGTACGCGGACTACCTGGAGGCCGACGGGTTCACGGCGCTCAACGCCGTCTCGACGACGGGCGCGTTCCTGCTGGGCGTCTCCACGCTGGTGTTCCTCTACAACGTGTGGCACACCAGCCGGTACGGGACCCGGGTGCGGGAGAACGACCCGTGGGGTTTCGGCAGATCGCTCGAGTGGGCGACGTCCTGTCCCCCGCCGCGGCACAACTTCGTCTCGCTGCCCCGCATCCGCTCCAACGACCCGGCCTTCGCCCTGCACCATCCCCAGATCACCCTGTACGAGCAGGAGCGCGCCCGTGAGCTGGGGCGCGCGTGAAGGCCGAGGCGCTGTACTTCACCGGGGTAACGGGGTTCTTCGCGGCGGTGTCCGTCCCCTACCTGGCCTACGGGGACGATCCCGCCGGCGGGGCGGTCCTGGTCGTCTGCGCTCTGATGGCGGCTCTCGTCGCGCTCTTCCTGTGGGTCCAGTACCTGCGGCTGGGGCGCCGCCCGGAGGACCGCGGCGACGGTGAGATCGCCGAGCGGGCCGGCCCGCTGGACTTCTTCCCCGCGCACAGCACGGCGCCGGTCGTCACCGCCGTAGGTCTGGCACTGCTGGGGCTGGGGGTCGTGTTCGGGCTGTGGCTGTTCCTGATCGGCCTCGCGGTGCTCGCCGGCGGGGTGTTCGGCTTCGTCTTCCAGTACGCCCGGGGCGGCTGAGCACGGATCAGCGCCCGGTGCGTCCCGCGCGCTCGGGCGGGGCGGTGCGCACGGCGATCTCGTCCCGCTCGGCGGCCGTCACCGGCAGATCCACCCGCTTGCCGTAGTACCAGCGGCTCAGGGCGAGGCGCAGCCGGCCAAGCCGTCGTCCGCGGGCTCCCGGCTCCTCCTCCGTCGCCTCAGGAGCCTCCAGGGGCAGCGGCATGTCCCGCACGAGGAGCCGGTAGCGCTCCTCGGCGGACACGGGGCTGTGCCCGGCGCCGAAGCCGCCGGCCACCGACTGGGCCACCTGGCCGGTCTCCTCCCCCTCCGACAGCCGGTCGCGGTCCCTCCCCTGGAGGGCGAGGCAGACGCGCTGGGTGACGAGGAACGCGAGGACGGGGCCCAGCAGCACGGCCACCCGGAAGGTCCACACGACCCGTTCGACGGAGAGGTCGAAGAGGTAGGCGATCAGGTCCTGACCGCCCGCCATGAGCAGCACGGCGTAGAACGTCGTGCCGGCGACGCCGAGTCCGGTGCGGGTGGGGCGGTTGCGCGGCCTGTCGCACAGGTGGTGCTCACCGCGGTCCCCGGTGAGCCACCGCTCGAAGAACGGGTAGAGGTAGAGGACGGTGAACAGCGCGCCGGGCAGCAGGACGGCCGGTACCAGCACGTTGAGCATGAGGGTGTGGCCCCACAGGGTGATCTCCCAGCCCGGCATCAGCCGCAGCGAGCCCTCCAGGAATCCGACGTACCAGTCCGGTTGGGAGAAGGTGGAGACCTGGTCGGCCCGGTAGGGCCCGTAGGCCCACACGGGGTTGATCTGGGCCACGGCGCCGAGGACGGCGAGCACCCCGAACACGGTGAGGAACAGCCCGCCCGACTTGGCGGCGAACACCGGGATCATCGGGTCGCCGACGACGTTGCGGTTGGTGTGCCCCCGCCTGGCCCACTGGGTGTGCCTGAGGTGGAAGACCAGCAGGATGTGCAGCGTGACCAGCGCGAGCAGCAGACCCGGCACGAGCAGGACGTGCGTCACGTAGAGCCGGGGGATGACGAGCTCGCCGGGGTACTCGCCGCCGAAGACCAGGAAGCTGACGTACGTGCCGACGACGGGGATGGAGAGCATGATGCCCTGGGTGATGCGCAGGCCGGTTCCGGAGAGCAGGTCGTCGGGCAGCGAGTAGCCGCAGAAGCCCTCCACCATCGCCAGCATGAACAGCGTGACGCCGACGACCCAGTTCAGCTCACGGGGTTTGCGGAAGGCCCCGGTGAAGAAGACCCGCAGCAGGTGGACGGTGATGGCCGCGATGAACAGCAGCGCGGCCCAGTGGTGGATCTGGCGGATCAGCAGCCCGCCGCGGACGTCGAAGCTGATGTCGAGCGTCGACGCGTACGCCTCGGACATCAGCACGCCGCGCAGGGGCTCGTACGAGCCCTCGTAGACGACCTGTCCGTGGGCGGGCTCGAAGAAGAACGTGAGGAACACGCCCGTCAGCAGCAGGACGACGAAGCTGTAGAGCGCCATCTCGCCCAGGAGGAAGGACCAGTGGCTGGGAAAGGCCTTGCGCAGCGTCCCCTTGCCGACCTCGGCGACGGGCAGCCGCGCGTCGAGGGCGTCGAACGTGCGCAGGCCCGCCTGCCGGGCCCCTCGGCCGACGCCGGCTGTCCTGCGGGACGGCAACACGCGTTCCTGCTCCCTCCGGGACGGATGGCGGACGTGGGTCCCGGTTGTCCCGGCGCGGATGCGTGAAACGTGCCGTCACCTCGCTGCCCCCTCCCCCGGCACGGACGGGCTAGCGGCGGGTCAGGCGGCGTACGGCCACGCCCGTGAGCACCGCCCCGGCGAGGGCGGCAGCGGCGGTGGTGCCGTGGTGGCGGGAGAGAGGGGCCTGGGCGCTGCGCCCGTGGGCCGTCCCGCTGAAGCGGCCCCGGGTGCCGTGGTCCCGCCCGCCGGGACCGTCGGCCGGGTCCCAGAGGTTGGCCGGGGCGGCCGGGTCGGCGGGCTCGTCGGTCTGCTGGGACGCGTAGCCGGTGCGGGCCAGGTAGCGGTCGAGGAGACCGGGGGCGATCCGGTTCGCGAGGAGAGTCCCGACCGTGGAGCCGCCCACCCAGTACTGGCGGCGGCGCGGCCGGGCGGCGGCGTGGACGATGCTTCGGGCCACGGTCTCGGGCTCGTAGACGGGCGGCACGGGCCGGGGCCTGCGGGGCAGCCGGGAGAGCACCCAGTCGAACTGCGGGGTGTTCACGGCGGGCGGATGCACCATCGTGACGCGCACCGGGCTGCGCTCGTGCAGCAGTTCGCAGCGCAGCGACTCGGTGAAGCCCTGCACCGCGTGCTTGGCCGCGCAGTACGCCGACTGCAGCGGCAGCCCGCGGTAGGACAGCGCGGAACCGACCTGAACGATGGTGCCTTTCCCCCGGGCCCGCATGTGCTCCAGCGCCACCTGGGTACCGTGGACGTAGCCGAGGTAGGTGACCTCCGTGACCCGGCGGAACTCCTCGGGGCGGATCTCGGTGACCGGGGCGAGGACTCCGACGAAGGCGCAGTTCACCCAGACGTCGATGGGCCCGAGCTCCGCCTCGACGCGCCGGGCCGCCGCCGCCAGCGCTCCGTGGTCGCTGACGTCCACCGGGATCGGCAGCGCCGTTCCGCCGGCGGCCTCGATCTCCCGCAGCGCTCCCTGAAGGCCGCGGGTGCCCCGGGCCAGGAGTGCCACCTTCGCGCCCCGCGCGCCGAACGCCCGCGCTGCGGCGCGGCCCAATCCGGCGCTGGCCCCCGTCACGACGACGACCTGCTCTCTGCTCCGCACGGCCCGACCTTCCCTTCCCGGCGCGTCCGCCGGGGTCCGCGGCGCCCCGGCACGTGGCGGGGTACCCGCCGCGGGCCGGGGCACACCAGGCGCAGCTCCGGGCTGGTCCGCACGGGTGCGGACGGGCGCGGGGCAGGGCCGGGCCGGGCCGGCCGCCGTCAGCGGATGCCGACGGAGGCCAGGGCGCGGCGCTGGACCGCGCTGGGACGGGCCGGGAAGTAGAGGTAGCAGACGCCGCCGGTGCCGCTCCTGACCTTGCCCTTGGCGTCGTAGCGCTTCGTCCTCAGCCAGATGTTCTCGAACTGCCTGCGGCGGTAGACGCGGCGCACCTCGGCGTTGCTGTCGGAGGCCGGGTCGTTGGCGATGACGTCGCCGTCCCGGGTGAAGCCGACGACGGTCATCAGATGGCCAGCGGTGCCGTAACCGGCGCCGTCCAGCTCCTCTTCCAGGAAGGACTGGGAGGTGATGAGAGGGATGCCCGCCCGGACGAGCCGTTCGGCGTCGTGCAGGGTGTCCAGCCGGGTGACCACGCCCTGGAGGTCGTCGTAGGTGGCGGCGTAGGCGGCGTTGAACGGCCAGTTGCCGCAGCCCTCGTAGCGGTAGTCGTAGGTGTACCGGGCGGCGTGGCACACCTGGGGGTCGTCGTACTCCGGGTTGACCCAGGCGTAGTCCTCCGGGTCGGGCAGGCGCCCCCAGGACTCGATGATCATCTGGGAGGAGGTGGGGCTGCACCACGCCTCTCCGCCGTTGTCGTACTCCGGGTAGCGGCCCTCGTGGATGTTCTGGGAGTAGGACGGGACGGGGAGCTCGACGCCGGCGGCCTCGCCGGGGGCGGTCGGCGGGACCTCGAAGCGGTCGGGGACGTCGGAGGTCATCGCGCCCAGCCGCCAGAGCGTGGGGGTGGCGTGGACGCCGGGGGCGCGGAGCAGGGTGGCCCGCAGCCGGAAGGCGGTGATCCGGGTGCCGTCCTCGGTGACGGCGAGGGTGTCGGTCCACACGGTGCTGCGGCCGTCGCCCTGGTCGTCCACGGAGGTGCGGCGGGGTACGTCGGGACCGTCGCCGGAGGTCCAGACGCCGAGCGTGTACCAGGGCGACTCGGTGCCGTCGGAATACGTGCCCTGGGCCTCGACGCGGAGCCAGGTGCCCTCCGGTGTGCGGGCGTTCCAGGAGGCGATCAGCTGCCGGGCCGGGTGCCGCAGCGCCCGGCGCGGTGAGGTCCAGGTCGCGTACTCCCACCGCTCGGTGGTGGTGCCGCCGTGCGGGTCGCGGTAGGGGAGCGTCCCGGCGGGGGTGCCGATGGCGAGGCCTGGGCGGCGCCCGTGGTCGACACGGGTGCCCCGGCCGAGGCCGCCGTGCCAGTCCGCCGCCGAGGTCCAGGAGGCGTAGGCGACGCTCGACCCGCCACCGCCGTGCGAACCGCCCTCGGGTGCGGCCCGTCCGGCGCCGTGGGCGGCGGAGGGCAGCGCGGTGGCGGCGGCCGTGGCGGCGACGGCGACGGAGGCGGCCAGCAGGGTGCGGCGGGTCGTCACGGGTCGGCTCATGCGGGTGGTCCCCCTAGTCACTGGACGGTGGGTGCCGTGCCGGGTGGCGGCTGCGTCAACTATCCCCGGGCGGCGCTGGCCGGGCCAGGGGCCGCGCCAGCACGGGCCCCACCGTTATCGGTCTGGACCTCTGGAGCAGTGGGGGCCGTAGGCTGGGCGGGTGACGCAGCAGCGGCCGGCCGAGGAGCGCGCGGCGGTCCGCTCTCCGGGGGCCGCCCGCTCCCCCGTGCTGGGTGGTCTCGCGGCGCGGCTGCGGGAGCTGCCGCCGTCGTGCGGTCCGGTGCGGCTCGTCGCGGTCGACGGGCACGCGGGTTCCGGCAAGAGCACCCTCACCCGGCGGCTGGCCGAGGAGCTCGGCGGAGCGCCCGTGCTGCACCTGGACGATCTGGCCTGCCACGCGGGGTTCTTCGACTGGACGGAGCGGCTGGCCGACGGGGTGGTGGCGCCCCTCGGGCGTGGCACGTCGGCACGCTTCCTCGGGTACGACTGGGAGCGCCGGAGTTTCAGCCGTCCGCTGTCGCTGCCCCCCGATCCGGTGGTGCTGGTGGAGGGCGTGGGCGCGGGGCGCGCGGCGGTGCGTCCGGTGCTGTCGGCACTGCTGTGGCTCGACGTCTCCCCCGCGACGGCCTGGGAGCGCGGGCGGCGGCGGGACGGCCCGGGGCTGGCCGCGTTCTGGGACGACTGGACGGCGGCCGAGCGGGCCCACTTCGCGGCCGACCCCACCCGGCCGTTCGCGGATCTGCTGGTGCGGCAGGCACCGGAGGGGTATGCGTTACTGCCGGGGCCCGGGGGCGCTCGCACAGCGCGGCGATCTCACTTTGGGTAGTGGGCCCGGGCCGGAGTGCACCCGACCCCGGGCGCCCGGATGATCGCTCACGGCGATTGCTTGACCTGCGACGCAGTGACGGATTACGTTCGCAGCACACGGCCTTCACCGGCCGTTCGAGAGCGCGAAGCCCCTGGTTGTTCCCCCGTGACCGGGGGCTTCGTCTTGTCCGTGACGTCCGGTTCGCCCGTCCCGTCCGTCACCGTGGGTGAGGTTCACCGCCCGACCTGGCCGGATGCGCGGGTACGGTTCTGTGCCGCGCACTTCGACGCAGCGTGCCGCGCGGGTACGATGCGACCGTTGCGCGGCGCCGGGCGATCCCCGACCATGATCTACAACCGCCGTCCGTGGTACGGCAGTTGACCAGGCGGGGCAGGCGCCTGGCAGGACCCGACGGGATCGGCCCAGGGGGACGGGATGGACTTCGGCACGCGGGGTACCGGGGTGCCGCGCGCACCCGCCGACCTCGCCTGGCTGCGTGGCGTGGACTCCTACACCATGGGCGACTACCCGCAGGCCGAGGAGGAGTTCAGGACGGCGGTGCGGCTGGACGTGGGGATGGCCGACGCCTGGCTGGGGCTGCACGCCCTGCGCGTCGACGCCACGACGGCGCTGCTGCGGATGTTCGAGTACCGCGACCGCTTCGGCGAACAGCGCTCGCGCCACGGGCTGAGCCTCAACTCCTGGTACTGGCTCGGGTGGTGGGTGCAGCCGGTGCTGGAGAGCGGCCGGGACCTGCTGCTCGCGCACGCATCGCACTGGCTGGACGGCCGGCACGTCGCCGAGCTGGACCGGGCGCTGGCCGGCTGCCCGCCGCCGGACGCCGATCCGCAGGTGCGCTTCCTGCACGCGTGCCGCGCCTACCTCGCCAAGGACTGGGAAGGGCTCGTCGTCCACACCGAGTCCCTGGTCGAGGACCCGCTGCTCGGCGTCGAGGCGGGGCTGTTCGCCGGGATGGCCCGGGTGCGGCTGGAGATGTACGGGCAGGCCGAGCCACTGCTGTCCACGGCCCTCATGCGCTGCCGCAGCGAGCAACCGCAGCGCAAGGAGCTGCGGTACTGGCTGGCCAGGGCCCGGGAGGGCACCGGGCGCAGCGCCGCCGCGCTGCCGCTGTACCGGGCGGTGCACCGGGTGGACCCGGCGTTCATGGACACCGCCGCCCGGCTCACCGCCATCACGGAGTCGGACGGCATGGCGGACTCCCTGGCCTCCTCCTGGGCGGCCCCGCTGCGGACGGCGGCGGGGGCGGGCCCCGAGGGGCCGGCCCGGGAGCCGGGTGGCGAGGGCGATCCCGCCGGGCCGGACGGCGCGGATCCGGCGGACCCGGTGCTGGAGGACCTGTGGCCACTGGACGCGGAGCCGGTGGGCGGCCCCGGTGCGGGCGCCGGCGTGGACGCGGGCGAGCCGCGGGGGCGGGACGGCGGGGCGCCGCAGGGCCGGTGGCCGGGCGGGCCGGCCGACCCGGAACTCCTGGCGGAGGCGCTGGCGGAGCTGGAGCGCATGGTGGGGCTGGAGCCCGTCAAGCGGCAGGTGCGGGCGCTGTCCGCCCAGTTGCACATGGCCAGGCTGCGGGCCGGGCAGGGCTTGCCCGTGCAGCCGCCCAAGCGGCACTTCGTGTTCTCCGGTCCCTCGGGCACCGGGAAAACGACGGTGGCGCGCATACTCGGCCGGGTGTTCTACGCGCTCGGGCTACTGGGCGGGGACCATCTGGTGGAGGCCCAGCGCTCGGACTTCGTGGGCGAGTTCCTGGGCCAGACGGCGGTCAAGGCCAACGAGCTCATCGACAGCTCGCTGGGCGGGGTGCTGTTCGTGGACGAGGCGTACAGCCTGTCGAACTCGGGCTACGCCAAGGGGGACGCGTACGGCGACGAGGCGCTGCAGGTGCTGCTCAAGCGGGCCGAGGACAACCGGGACCGGCTCGTGGTGATCCTGGCCGGCTATCCCGAGGGCATGGAGCGGCTCCTGGCCGTGAACCCGGGGCTGGGCTCGCGGTTCACGACGCGGATCGACTTCCCGAGTTACCGCCCGCTGGAGCTGACGGCCATCGGCGAGGTGCTGGCGGCCGAGAACGGCGACCGGTGGGACGAGGAGTCGCTGGAGGAGCTGCGCAGCATCAGCGGCCACGTGGTGGCGCAGGGCTGGGTCGACGAGCTGGGCAACGGGCGGTTTCTGCGCACCCTGTACGAGAAGAGCTGCGCCTACCGCGACCTGCGGCTGTCGGACTGGTCGGGGACGCCCTCGCGGGAGGATCTGGCGACGCTGCGGCTGCCCGATCTGATGCAGGCCTACGGTGAGGTGCTGTCCGGGCGGGGCCCGGCGGGCCCGCGCCCGGAGCCGCCGGGCTGAGGGCAGCCGGCGTGAGCGCTCCTGGCTGAGGGCTCCGGGCCCAGGGGCAGCCGGGCGCGTCAGTCCACGCCCGGGCGGCCCGTGCCGTGCTCCTGGGCCAGGGCGCGCAGGGCGGTGGCGTCCCGCACGGCCTGGGCCCGGGAGATGCCGGGCTGGATGCCCATGGCGGGCAGGCTGGTGCCGTCCGCGAGGTCGAGGGAGACCCACGGGTCGCCGGAGCGCAGGTTGACGGCGAGGATCTCCGCCCACTCCAGCCGCCGGCTGCGGGTGAGGTTGACGACGGTCACGCCGTCGGCGTCGGCCGTGACGTGCGGCCGGGCCAGCAGGGCGAGCACCGCGAGGAGGAGCGCGCCGGTGAGGACGAAGCTGACCCGCTCCGCCGCCGTGAGGCTCTCCAGGAGCACCGCGACGACGGTCAGGGTGGCCAGGGTCGCGACGCCGACGCCGATCAGCACGACGCGGGTGCGGGTCGGCCGGAAGGTCACCGGCAGCGGGGGTACGGCGGCGGGCATGGGCGGTTCTTCCTCGCGGTGGTGCGGCCGGCGGCGACGGGTGCGGGGCCTACAGCCGGCAGGCGTGGATGTTGGTGGTGAGGATCGCGCGGGCGCCGAGCTCGTAGAGGTCGTCCATGATCCGCTGGGCCTTCTGGGCGGGCACCATCGAGCGCACGGCGACCCAGCCCTTGTCGTGCAGCGGGGAGACGGTCGGCGACTCCAGGCCGGGCGTCAGCTCGACGGCCTTCTCGACGTACTCGGCGCGGATGTCGTAGTCCATCATCACGTACTCACGGGCGACGAGGACGCCCTGCATGCGGCGCAGGAACTGCTGGACCTTGGGGTCCTCGGTGTCGGTGCCCTTGCCGCGGACCACGACGGCCTCGGAGACGAGGATCGGCTCGCTGATGATCTCCAGCCCTGCGTTGCGCAGCGTGGTGCCCGTCTCGACGACGTCGGCGATGACCTGGGCGACGCCGAGCTTGATGGCCGTCTCGACCGCGCCGTCGAGCCGGACGACGGAGGCGTCCACGCCGTGCTCCTCCAGGTGCCGGGTGACCAGGCCGGGGAAGGAGGTGGCGACGGTCATGCCGCCGAACTCGTTCACGTGCGCGGCGGTGCCCGGCAGGGTGGCGTAGCGGAAGGTGGAGCCGGCGAAGCCGAGCTGGAGGATCTCCTCGGCCTCGGCGCCGGAGTCGAGCAGGAGGTCGCGGCCGGTGATGCCGATGTCCAGCCGCCCGGAGCCGACGTAGACCGCGATGTCGCGCGGGCGCAGGAAGAAGAACTCCACGTCGTTCGCCGCGTCGACGAGCACGAGTTCACGGCGGTCCTTGCGCTGGCGGTAGCCGGCCTCATGGAGCATCGCCGACGCAGGCTCGGACAGTGAACCCTTGTTGGGGACGGCGATGCGCAGCATGGTGCCTGGTTCCTTCACTCGTGAGGGGGATGCGGGGCGGGACGGGGACGCGGGGTGCGTCAGAGGTGAGCGTATACGTCGTCGAGGGAGATGCCGCGCGCCACCATCATCACCTGCAGGTGGTAGAGGAGCTGCGAGATCTCCTCGGCGGTGCGCTCGGTGCCCTCGTGTTCGGCGGCCATCCAGACCTCGGCCGCCTCTTCGACGACCTTCTTGCCGATGGCGTGGACGCCGCCGGCCACCAGCTCGGCGGTGCGGGAGGTGGCGGGGTCGCCGGTGGCGGCCTTGTGCTGGAGCTCCGCGAAGAGCTCGTCGAATGTCTTGTTCGCCATGGTGCTGTTCACCCTACGGGGTGCGCCCGCGTGTGGGCGCACCCCGTCCGGGTTGTGGATGCTCGCGTGGACGGGGCCGCGGGGTTCCGCGCCCCTCAGCGCCAGGGTTCGGCGACGGTGCGCAGGGTGGCGGCGGTGGCGACGGCGGCGGTGACGGCCTCGTGGCCCTTGTCCTCGCTGGAGCCGGGCAGGCCGGCGCGGTCCAGGGCCTGATCCTCGGTGTCGCAGGTCAGGACGCCGAAGCCGACGGGCACGCCGGTCTCGACGGAGACCTGGGTGAGGCCGTTCGTCACGCCCTGGCAGACGTAGTCGAAGTGCGGGGTGCCGCCGCGGACGACGACGCCGAGGGCCACGACGGCGTCGTAGCCGCGGGAGGCCAGCACCTTGGCGACGACGGGCAGTTCGAAGCTGCCGGGCACGCGCAGCAGGGTCGGCTCGTCGATGCCGAGCTCGTGCAGGGCGCGCAGGGCCCCGTCGACGAGGCCGCCCATGACCTGGTCGTGCCACTGGGCGGCCACGACGGCGACCCGCAGGTCCTGGCAGTTCTTGACGGTCAGCTCGGGTGCGCCCTTGCCGCTCACGTGGTGCTCCTCGGTTGGTCGGTGACGCGGGTGCGTCGTGTCGGGCCGGTGGTGGGTGGGGTGTGCGCCGTGTGCGCGGTCACTGCGTGGTGCAGACGGAGATGTGGGCGTCCTCCAGCCAGGGCAGGTCGTGGCCCATGCGGTCGCGCTTGGTGCGCAGGTAGCGGATGTTGTGCTCGCCGGCCTGGACGGGCATGGGTTCCCGCCCCGCGACGGCGACCCCGTGCCGGGCCAGGGCGTCGCTCTTGG
Source organism: Streptomyces sp. WMMC1477 (assembly GCF_027460245.1). NCBI lineage: Bacteria > Bacillati > Actinomycetota > Actinomycetes > Kitasatosporales > Streptomycetaceae > Streptomyces > Streptomyces sp. WMMC1477. The sequence goes on from NZ_JAPZBD010000003.1 coordinate 85,950, forward strand.
CCGGGTTGTTGGTCAGGAGCCGGACGGAGCGGACGCCGAGGTCGGCGAGCATCTGCGCGCCGGCGGCGTAGTCGCGGGCGTCGGCGGGCAGGCCGAGTTCCAGGTTGGCGTCGAGGGTGTCGCGGCCGCGTTCCTGGAGTTCGTAGGCGCGCAGCTTGGAGAGCAGGCCGATGCCGCGCCCCTCGTGGCCGCGCAGGTAGATCACCACGCCGCGGCCCTCCTCCTGCACCCGCTGGAGGGAGGCGCGCAGCTGGGGGCCGCAGTCGCAGCGCTGGGAGCCGAAGATGTCACCGGTCAGGCACTCGGAGTGCATCCGCACGAGGACGTCCTCGCCGTCGCCGAGGTCGCCCGCGACGAGGGCGATGTGCTCCACGCCGTCCAGCGTGGAGCGGTAGCCGTGGGCGCGGAACGCGCCGTGGGCGGTGGGGAGCCGGGTGACGGCCTCCCGGGTGACGGCGGGGCTGGGGGCCGTGGGCGGCGTTCCCTCGGCCAGCCCCCGCCGGTAGGCGATGAGGTGCTCGATGGAGATGATCGACAGTCCGTGCTTGCGGGCGAAGGGCACCAGCTCGGGCAGCCGCAGCATCGTGCCGTCCTCGCCCGCGATCTCCACGATGGCCGCGGCCGGGCGCAGCCCGGCGAGCCGGGCGAGGTCGACGCCGGCCTCGGTGTGTCCGGGGCGGGTCAGGACGCCGCCGGAGCGGGCGCGCAGCGGGAAGACGTGTCCGGGGCGCACGAAGTCCTCGGCCTGGTGGGCCGGGTCGGCGAGCATGCGGATGGTCGTGGCGCGGTCGGCGGCACTGATGCCGGTGGTGACGCCGTGCCGGGGCGCGGCGTCGACCGAGACCGTGAACGCCGTGCCCATGGACTCGGTGTTCTGGGCGACCATCTGCGGGAGTTCGAGCCGGTCGAGCTCGGACTCCTCCATCGGCACGCAGATCAGGCCGCGGCACTCGTTCATCATGAAGGCGACGATCTCGGGGGTGACCTTCTCGGCCGCGACGACGAGGTCGCCCTCGTTCTCCCGGTCCTCGTCGTCGACGACGACCACGGGGCGGCCCGCCGCGAGGTCGGCGATCGCCTGCTCGACCGGGTCCAGGGTGAGGGCGTCGTCGAGGGCCGTGCCCGGGCCCGCGGCGTCGTACCAGCTCTGCGTTGCGGTCATACGGCCACTCCTTCCGTGTCCCGCGCCGGCGCGGCGGCCGGGGCGGTGTGGGTGCGGGAGCGCAGCCACCAGGCGCGCAGACCCCACAGAACCAGGACGAGATAGATGAGGTAGACGAGGCCGGAGAAGGCCAGCCCGCTGGCGAAGGCGAGGGGGACGCCGACGAGGTCGACGAGCAGCCACGCGAACCAGAACTCGACCAGCCCCCTGGCCTGGGCGTACATGGCGGCGAGGGTACCGACGAAGATGTAGGCGTCCGGCCAGGGGTTCCAGGACAGCTCGGGGACCGCGGTGAACAGGGCGCCGACGGCGAGGGTGCCCAGCGCCGTTCCGGCGGCGAGCAGGAGCCGCTCGCGGCCGGTCGCGAAGCGGACGGCGATGTGGCCGTCGTCCGCGTCCCGGCGGCCGTCCCTCCACTTCTGCCAGCCCCACAGGCCGACCACGACGACGAGCATCTGCTTGCCGACGCCGCCGGCCAGGGAGGCCGAGAGGTAGGCGGCGATGAGGACGAGGCCGGCCAGCACCTGCACGGGCCAGCTCAGGACCGAGCGGCGCCAGCCGAGCGCGAGCGCGGCCAGGCCGAGGAGGTTGCCCGTCATGTCGGACCAGATGACCCTCTGGCCGAGGACGGTGAAGGCGGTGTCGTCGAGGAGGCCCACCGCGTCGCCGAGGCTCACCGCGGCTCCCCCGCCGGGATCTGACCGGCGCTCAGCAGCCGCTCGACGTACTTGGCGAGGACGTCCACTTCGAGGTTGACCGGGTCGCCGGGCTGCTTGACGCCCAGCGTGGTCAGGTCGAGGGTCGTGGGGATGAGGCTGATGGTGAACCAGTCGTCCCCGGCCTCGACGACGGTGAGGCTCACGCCGTCCACGGTGATGGAGCCCTTCTCGACGACGTAGCGCGCGAGGGCGGCGGGCAGCGTCACCCTGACGATTTCCCAGTGCTCGCCGGGGGTGCGGGCGGCGATGGTGCCGGTGCCGTCGACGTGGCCCTGGACGAGGTGGCCGCCGAGCCGTCCGCCGAGGGCCATGGGCCGCTCCAGGTTGACGCGGGAGCCGACGGTGAGCGCGCCGAGGCTGGAGCGCTGGAGCGTCTCGGCCATGACGTCCGCGGTGAACTCCCCGTCGACGACGGTGACCACCGTCAGGCAGACGCCGTTGACGGCGATCGAGTCGCCGTGGGCGGCGTCCTTGGTGACGAGCGGGCCGTGCAGGGTCAGCCGGGAGGAGTCACCGAGGTGCTCGATGGCGGTGACCTCACCCAGTTCTTCGACGATTCCGGTGAACACTCAGCGCTCCTCGGTGCGGGGTGTGGCGGCGGCGGTGTGGGGGACGGTGGCGGTGACGCGCAGGTCGGGGCCGAGCGGTACGGCCTCGGTGAGGCTGAGCCGCAGGGCCTGGGCGATCGTCGTGATGCCCGCGTCGGTCAGCACCTGCGGCCCGGCGCCCAGCAGGGCGGGGGCGAGGTAGCCGGTGACCTTGTCCAGGAGCCCGGCGGCGACGAAGGCGCCGGCCAGGGTGGCCCCGCCCTCCAGCAGGACCGAGCGGACGTCGCGGGCGTGGAGGGCGGACAGCAGGGCGGCGAGGTCGAGGCCGCCGCCCGGTGCGGACCGCGGCAGCCGGACGAGGTCGGCGAGCGGTTCGAGGGCGGTGGTGTCGGCGTCCTCGGCGACGGCGATCAGGGTGGGAGCCGCGTCGTCCAGCACCCGGGCACCGGGGCGTACGGCGCGGGCCTCGGTGTCCACGACGACGCGCAGCGGCTGGACGGCGCCGGACACGCCGCGCACGGCGAGGTGGGGGTCGTCGGCGCGGGCGGTGCCGGAGCCGACGAGGACCGCGTCGCTCTCGGCGCGCAGCCGGTGCACGTCCGCCCGGGACTCGGGGGAACTGATCCAGCGGCTGGTGCCGTCCGCGGCGGCGGTGCGGCCGTCGAGCGTGGCCGCGTACTTCCAGTGCACGTACGGGCGGCCGAGGCGCACGGAGGTGAGCCAGGCGGCGTTGACCTGGGCGGCCTGCTCCTCCAGCAGCCCCGCGGCCACCTCGACCCCGGCGGCGGCGAGGGCGGCGGCGCCGCCCTGGGCCTCGGGGGTGGGGTCGGCGACGGCGTACACCACGCGGGCGACGCCTGCGGCGAGGAGGGCCTTGACGCAGGGGCCGGTGCGGCCGGTGTGGTTGCAGGGTTCCAGGGTGACGAGGGCGGTACCGCCCCGGGCGTCGTCGCCGGCCTCGGCCAGCGCGTGGACCTCGGCGTGCGGGCCGCCGGCCCGCTTGTGCCAGCCCTCCCCGACGACGCGTCCGGCGGCGTCGAGGACGACGCAGCCGACGACGGGGTTGGGGCTGGTGAAGCCGAGTCCGCGGGCCGAGAGCTCGACTGCGCGGCGCATCGCGTCGCGCTCGGCGCGCATGGCTGCTGCGGTGGCCACCGGGTCCCTCCTGCCTCATCGGGCACGGACTCCGGGGCATGGCGGGACGGAGCGGACCTCGGTGCGCCAACGGGTGCGCGCGACTCCCCACGACCCCTGGCCGGGGCGGGCGGGGTACGCCGGAGCGCACACTGCACCACTGCCCGCCGCGCACTGCCTCCCATCCGGACTTTCACCGTCGGTCCAGGAGTTTCACCTGGTCAACCGGCCGCTGGCGGCGGACGGGTCGCGGACTGTAACCGCCGGTTCGGAATTACACCGACCCCGGAGTGCGCTGACGTCACTTCTACGCGTCCAGTCTGCCACGGCTCACTCGACCGTACGCGGGGAGCGGCCTGTGGAGTGGCTCACGTCCGGCTCGAAGCGCGCGACCTGCGCCGATGCCCCGGCAGGGCAAGGCCGCACGTCTGCCCCGGGCCGACGGCCACTCGCGGCCGGGCGGCTCGCACCGCCGTACGGGAGGACGCCGAACCCAACTCCACTTTGGTCCAGACCTATTGACGCAGTGGTCTAGTCCTCCTACGCTCACGGCACCTCCGAGGAGTGGGTCCGGGGTGTGCGCACGCCCCGGACCAGGCACCACCGACCCCCACCGTCCCTTCCGCCTGACCTCACCAGGAGGACTTCCCGTGCTGCCCAGAACCCGCGCGAGAGCCAGTCTCGCGGCGGCCGCCACGGCCGTCGCCGGACTTCTCTTCGGCGCGCTGACGGCCCCACCGGCTCAGGCCCAGGACCACCAGTCCTGCCGTCCCGACGGCCTCTACGCCACGCCCGGCGTCGACGTCCCGTACTGCACGGTCTACGACACCGCCGGACGCGAGCAGATGGGCGCCGACCACCAGCGGCGCGTCATCGGCTACTTCACCAGCTGGCGCACCGGCAAGAACGGCCGCGACGCCTACCTGGCCCCCGACATCCCGTGGGACAAGGTCACCCACCTGAACTACGCCTTCGCCCACGTCGACGAGGCGAACCAGCTGTCGGTGGGCCCCGACGGCCCCGAGAACCCGGCCACCGGCATGACCTGGCCGGGCGTCGAAGGCGCCGAGATGGATCCGGAGTTCCCCTACAAGGGCCACTTCAACCTGCTCAACAAGTTCAAGAAGCAGCACCCCGAGGTCAAGACGATGGTGTCGGTCGGCGGCTGGGCCGAGACCGGCGGCTACTTCGCACCCGACGGCACCCGCGTGGACTCCGGCGGCTTCTACACCATGGCGACCAACGCCGACGGCTCCGTCAACCACGCGGGCATCGACACCTTCGCCGACTCGGCCGTCGAGTTCATCCGGACCTACGGCTTCGACGGCGTCGACATCGACTACGAGTACGCCACGTCGATGAAGGACGCCGGGAACCCGCTGGACTGGCCCATCGCCAACCCGCGCCGGGCAGGGCTCAACGCGGGCTACGCGGAGCTGATGAAGACCCTGCGGGAGAAGCTGGACCGCGCCGGGGCGGCCGACGGGCAGCACTACCTGCTCACCGTGGCCGCTCCCTCCTCGGGCTATCTGCTGCGCGGCATGGAGACGTACCAGACCGCCAAGTACCTGGACTACGTCAACATCATGTCCTACGACCTGCACGGAGCCTGGAACGAGTACGTGGGCCCGAACGCCGCGCTCTTCGACGACGGACGCGACGCCGAGCTGGCCGCCGCAGGCATCTACACCACCGGCCAGTACGGCGGCATCGGCTACCTCAACGCCGACTGGGCGTACCACTACTTCCGCGGCGCCATGCCCGCCGGGCGCATCAACATCGGCCTGCCCTACTACACCCGGGGCTGGAAGAACGTCACCGGCGGCACGGACGGGCTGTGGGGCAAGGCCCCGAGCAGCGACTGCCCCGCCGGGGCCGGGCTGACCAAGTGCGGCGACGGCGCCTCGGGCATCGACAACCTCTGGCACGACCTGGACACCGAGGGCAAGGAGTCCCCCGCCGGGTCGAACCCGATGTGGCACGCCAAGAACCTGGAGAAGGGCATCGTCGGGGACTACGTGACGCAGTACGGCTTCCCCGCCGACGTCCAGCTCACCGGCGACTACGCGCGCAAGTACGACTCCACCCTCGTCGCCCCGTGGCTGTGGAACGCCGACACGAAGGTCTTCCTGTCCACCGAGGACGAGGAGTCGGTGCGCGCGAAGGCGCAGTACGTCGTCGACCAGGGCATCGGCGGCACCATGATGTGGGAACTGGCCGGCGACTACGGCTGGAACGCCGCCAAGGGCCAGTACGAGCAGGGCGACACGCTCACGACGGTGATGTACGAGGCGTTCAAGGCGGCCTCGCCCTACGGCGCCCAGCGGGCGACGAGCGACCTGCCGACGCAGACGATCGACGTGGACGTCGACTTCACCGACTTCCCGCTCGGCGACTCCAACTACCCGATCAGCCCCAAGCTGCGCATCACCAACAACTCCGACGTCACCCTGCCGGGCGGCACGGAGTTCCAGTTCGACTACGCGACCTCGGCGCCCGGGAACGCCAAGGACCAGTCCGGGTTCGGGACGTCGATCGTGCGCAGCGACCACACCCGCCAGGGCAACGTGGGCGGGCTCGACGGCGACTACCACCGCGTGTCGCTCACGCTGCCCTCCTGGCAGTCGGTGGCACCCGGGGCGACGGTCACCGTGGACTTCGTCTACTACCTGCCCGTCTCGACGCCGTCCAACTGGACGGTGACCCTCGACGGCACCGCGTACGCCATCCCCGGCGACCTCGCCCGCGGTACCACCCCGGGCGACCCGGGCGGCGGCACCGGCGGCGGCGACTCCGGTGGCGGCGGCCAGTGCACCGACCCGGCCTGGGACTCCGCGGCGGTCTACAACGGCGGCGACACCGTCTCCTGGAACGACCGCACCTGGCGCGCCAAGTGGTGGACGCAGGGCGACGAGCCCGGCACCACCGGCGAGTGGGGCGTCTGGGAGGACCTCGGCGCCTGCTGACGCCCCTCCCGGTGAACGGCCGGGTGCGTTCCCGCGGTCCCCGACCCCTCCGCGCGAACGCACCCGGCGGGCGCGGCCACCCCGGTGGCCGCGCCCACCCGTGCGCGGACCGCTCGACGGAATCCGCGCCGTCCGGGAACCTGCTGCGTATGACGGGAGCTGACGGCGTGCGGGGGACGCACCCACCGACGGACCGCGACGTACCGGAGCCGGGCCCGCGGCGGCCGCACCGGGCCCGCTGGGCGGTGGCCGCCGTCTTCGCCGTGCACGGTGCCGTGACCGGCAGCTTCGCGACCCGCGTCCCCTGGATCCAGGACCACGCGGGGCTGAGCGCCGGGCAGTTGGGCCTCGCCCTGGCCTTCCCCGCCCTCGGCGCCTCGGCCGCCATGCCGCTGGCCGGGCGGGTCAGCCACCGCTTCGGTTCGCGGGCGGCGCTGCGCGGCATGCTGGCGCTGTGGACGTCCTGTCTGCTCCTCCCCGCGCTCGCGCCGGACCTCCCCAGTCTGTGCGCCGCCCTCTTCCTGTTCGGTGCGACGGCGGGCCTGGCCGACGTGGCCATGAACGCCCTCGGGGTGGAGGTCGAGCAGCGGCTCGGCCGCTCGGTCATGTCCGGGCTGCACGGCATGTGGAGCACGGGGGCGCTGCTGGGCTCGGCTGCGGGCACCGTGGCCGCCCACCTCGGAACGGACGCCCGGGCCCACCTGGGTCTGGCGGCCCTCCTGCTCACCGCCGTGGGCGCCGGGGTCTGCCGGGGCGTCCCGGACCTGCGCGGGGCGCCCGGTGCGCATCCCCCGCCGCACTTCGCCCTGCCGCCGCGCGCCGCGCTGCTCATCGGCGCCGTGGGGTTCTGCGCGGTGTTCGCCGAGGCCGCCAGCCTGGACTGGTCGGCCCTCTACCTGCGTGACGTCCTCGGGACCTCGGCCGGGGCCGCCGCGGCCTCCACCACCGCCTTCGCCTGCACGATGGCGGTGGCCCGGTTCGCCGGGGACACGGTGGTGGAGCGGTACGGCGCGGTGCGGACCGTGCGGTGCGGCGGCGTGCTGGCCGCGCTGGGCGGGGTGCTCGTCGTCACCGCCGCCGCCCCCGCGGTGGCCATGGCCGGCTTCGCGCTGCTCGGGCTGGGCATCGCCGTCGTCGTCCCGCTGGCCTTCGCGGCGGCCGGGCGCAGCGGCCCGGCGCCGAGCCAGTCGATCGCGGGGGTGGCGACGATCACCTACACCTCGGGGCTCATCGCTCCCTCGGCCATCGGTTCCGTCGCCGAGCTCGCCTCGCTGACGGCCTCCTTCGGCCTCGTCACGGCCCTGGCGCTGGGGCTCGTGCTCGGTGCCGGGGTGCTGCGGCCCGCGTCGGCGCGGCCGGCGGGCGCCGCGGAGGGCGCCCACCGGCCCCAGGCCGTGCGGGAGTAGGGATCAGTCCTCCGGCAGCTCGACCGGGGCGATGGCGTCGTAGAGGTCTCCGGGCCCGGGGTTGCCCGGGTCCGTCGCACCGCCGAACTGGTGCATGACGCCCCACACCGCGTTGAGCGCCGTCTGCACCGCGCCCTCGGCCCAGCCGGCCGTCCACGAGATGTCGTCGCCGGCGAGGAACAGGCCGCGCTTGTCCTCGGGCAGCCGGTCCTGCATGAAGTGGGTGAACAGCCGCCGCTGGTAGCGGTAGTGGCCGGGGAGGTTGGCCTTGAACGCGCCCATGAAGTAGGGCTCGTTCTCCCAGGATACGGTCAGCGGGCTGCCGGTGATGTGCTTGCGGATGTCGACTTTGGGGTAGATCTCGCCGAGCGACTTGAGCATGACGTCCATGCGCTCGTTCGCGTCCAGCGGGAGCCACTTCAGGCTGTCGTCGCACCAAGTGTAGGACAGGCAGATGACGGCGGGGCGGTCCGGGCCGTTGTCCAGCAGGTAGGTGCCGCGGGTCATGCGGTCGGTGAGCGTCATGCTCATCACGTCGCGACCGGTCGGCTCTCCCTCGTCGTTGACGGCACTGTCCAGCCAGAACGGCCGGTCCACGGGCACGAAGAGCTTGGAGGACTCCATGTAGTGGGTACGCTCGACGGCCGTCCAGTGGTCGATCGGCAGCAGCGCGTCGTCGCAGTCGATCTTGGAGAGCATCATCCACGACTGCGCCGTGAAGACGACCGCGGGGTAGGTGCGGATCTCCCCGTCGGCGTCGGTGACGGTGACGCGGTTGCCCGCGGTGCGGTGCAGCCGGGTGACGGCCGGGCGGGGCGCACCGTCGTGCAGCGAGGCCAGCGAGGTGCCCTTCGGCCAGTGGACGAGCTTGGCGGGCTCGCGCTCCCACAGCCGCAGCGGGAGCTGCTGGCTGCCGCCGACGATGCCGCGGTGGTCGTCGTCGGCGCCCGTGTAGACGACGCGCAGGATCTCCAGGATCGAGTTGGGGAAGTCGGTGTCCCAGCCGCCGGTGCCGAAGCCGACCTGGCCGAAGATCTCCCGGTGCCGGAAGGAGCGGAACGACTCCGCGTCGCACAGGAAGCCGTAGAAGGTCTGGTTGTCGAGCTTCTCCACGAGCCGGGCCCAGATCTCACGGATGCGCGGGACGTCGCGCTCGCGGATGGCGCGCTGCATGTCGGAGAAGTCGGCGCCCTCCTCCAGGCAGGCGTTCCAGGCGTCCATGACCTGGTGGTAGACCTCGGGCAGGTCGTCCAGGGTGCGCGCGTAGTGGCTCTCGCCCTTGAGGTCGACGACGGTCGAGGGCGTGTCGGGGGCCAGCGGGTTGGGGAAGGGCTTCGTCTCCAGGCCGACGAGGTCGACGTAGTGCTGGAACGCCGTCGAGGACGGCGGGAAGCGCATGGCGCCCATCTCCGCGTTGAGCGGCTTGCCGGTGCCGTCGTCCGAGCGCGCGAAGTCCGTCGTGCGCAGCCGGCCGCCGATCTCGTCGGCCTCGTAGACGACGGGCCTGAGCCCCATCTTCATCAGCTCGTAGGCGGCGACGACGCCGGACAGGCCGCCGCCGACCACGGCCACCTCGGTGCCGTGCTCGGTGGCCGGGATCTGGCCGAGGCCGGCCGGGTGGGCCAGGAAGTCGTCGTAGGCGAAGGGGAAGTCCGGGCCGAACATGGTGATGGGCGGCGTGGACTGGGCCTCTGCGTGCTGCTCGTCGTGGACGGCGGCGGGCACGGTGGAGGTCATCGGCGCGGTTCTCCTTGCGGGGACAGGGACGTGTACAGCTCGGGTCGGCGGTCGGCGAGGTAGGTGTTCTCCGCGCGCGAGGCCGCGAAGGCGGCGGTGTCGACGTCGGCGACGACCAGGTCCTCGCCGCCGCCCGCTCGGGCGCGGACGGTGCCGTCGGGGGCCGCCAGGCAGCTCATTCCGGCGAAGACGTGCTCGCCCTCGTCGCCGTGGCGGTTGGTGTAGGCGATGTAGAGCTGGCTCTCCCAGGCCCGCACGGGCACGACGGACCGGGGCACGATCTCGTACGGGCGCATCAGCGCGGTGGGGACCAGCAGCAGCTCCGTCCCGGCCAGGGCGTGCGCCCGCACGGCCTCCGGGAACTCGACGTCGTAGCAGACCAGCAGGCCGAGGCGGACGCCGTCGAGCTCGGCCTGGACGACCGGTTCGGCGCCGGGCGTGAACTGGGCCGTCTCGTAGGGGCCGAACAGGTGGGTCTTGCGGTAGGCGGCGAGGCGGGTGCCGTCGGGGCCCATGAGCTGCGCGGCGTTGTACACGGCGGAGCCGTCGCGCTCGGGGTAGCCGTAGTGGATCGCGAGGCCGTGTTCGGCGGCGATCCGGCCGACGGCCCGCGCGGAGGGCCCGTCGGCGTGTTCGGCCAGCTCGGCGACGGCGTCGCCGAGGGCGTATCCGGTCAGCGACAGCTCGGGCGTCACCAGCAGCCGGGCCCCGGCCGCCGCGGCCCGGCGGGCCGCCCGCGCGAACGCGGCAAGGCTCTCACCGGGGGCGGGGACGCCACCGGGGCCTTGGTACAGCGCGATGCGCAGGGACGTCATGGAACCTCACGGGATGTCGGTCGCGGACCAGGGTGGATGTTTCGACGGTACGTTCGGGCCTCCGGGGCGGACAAGGCGACTCCCTTGCGCATCCACGGTGTTTTCGTTGCGTCTCCCTGGCATTGCGTGGCGATTCGTTGCGCCCGCCATCAACCCGAAGGCCGATCGCGAGTCCCCCACGGGGCGTGTTCGGGATTCCGGGGGGGGGCGCGACGCGCGGCGTACGGACGGTTGGCCCCACAGCGCGACGCGCCGCGCGACGCCCGGCGGCAGGTTGGACGGCGTCATGAAATCCCGCTCTCGACAAGGGTGTCGACTCAGCGGAAGGGGGCCCCGTCACGGGCGTCGCCTCCTGGCCGCGTATCCGCCCCCGCACCCGGGCGGCCGCCGCCGGGCTCCGCGCCTACGGCACGGGGCGGACCGACCGCGTGGTCTCCGGCGGGCCGGTGGCCACGCTCACCGGCGTGATCACCGACTCCGGCCCGGAGGGTCTGGAGGGCAGGCAGGTCGGCTTCACCGTGGTGCCCTGGCAGCCGGAACTCCGACCCCTTCGTGGAGGCGCCGCTCAGGCCGGGGAACCGGCCGTGTAACGGCGCAGCAGCGGCGAGAGCACCAGGACGGACTTGGTGCGCTCGACGAAGTGCTCCCCCGCGATCCGCTCCAGCACGCGCTCGAAGTGGCGCATGTCGGAGGCGAAGATCTGGACGATGGCGTCCGCGTCGCCGGTGACCGTCGAGGCGGACGCCACCTCCGGGTAGCGCGACAGACCCCGCCGGATGTCCTCGGGTGAGGTGTTGTGCCGGCAGTACATCTCGATGAACCCCTCCGTCTCCCAGCCCAGGGCCGCCGGGTCCACCCGCACGGTGAATCCGGTGATGGCGCCGTCGGCCCGCAGGCGGTCCACCCGCCGCTTGACGGCCGGGGCGGAGAGCCCGACCTCCGCGCCGATGTCGGCGTAGGAGCGGCGGGCGTCCTCCGCGAGGGCGTGCACGATGCGTTCGTCGAGTTCGTTCAGTCGCACTGCGGGTGGGTCACTTCTCTGCGGTCACGGGAAGGTCGGCGGGCTCGTTCGCCAGACGGGAGCGGCGCTGCCCGTACAGGAAGTAGAACACGAGACCGGCGGCCATCCAGGCACCGAAGACCAGCCAGGTGACGGCGGGGAGGTTGAGCATGTTGTAGACGCAGAAGCCGAGGCCGAGCAGCGGCAGGACCGGGGAGAGCGGCACCCGGAAGGTGCGCGGCATGTCGGGCCGGGTGCGGCGCAGCACCAGGACGGCGACGTTGACCAGACCGAAGGCGAAGAGCGTGCCGATGCTGGTGGCGTTGGCCAGCTCGCCCAGCGGGATCGCTGCGGCCAGCACCCCGCAGAAGACGGAGACGAGGAGCGTGTTGGCCCGCGGGGTGCCCGTGCGGGGGTGCACCTTGGAGAACACCTTCGGCACCAGGCCGTCGCGGGACATGGCGAACAGGATGCGGGTCTGGCCGTAGAGGACGGCCAGGACGACGCTGGCGATCGCGATGACGGCGCCGCCGGCCAGGATCGTGGCCCAGAACTGGTGCCCGGTGACGTCGCTGAGGACGCCGGCGAGCGCGGCCTCGGAACCCTCGAAGCCCTCCCACGGCACGGCGCCGACGGCGACGGCTGCGACCATCACGTACAGGGCCGTGACGATGAGCAGCGAGAGCATGATCGCGCGGGGCAGGTCGCGCTGCGGGTTGCGCGCCTCCTCACCGGCGGTGGAGGCGGCGTCGAAGCCGATGTAGGAGAAGAACAGCGAGGCGCCGGCGGCGCTGACGCCCGCGAGGCCCAGCGGCATGAACGGGGCGTAGTTGCCGGCCTTGATGCCGGTGAACGCGACGGCGCAGAAGAGCAGCAGGGCGCCGATCTTCACGAACACCATGATCGCGTTGACCCGGGCGCTCTCCTTGGCGCCGCCCATCAGGAAGGCCATGGCCAGCAGGACGACGATCAGGGCGGGCAGGTTGAAGAAGCCGCCGTCACCCGGAGGGCTGGAGAGGGCGGCGGGGATGGTGACGCCGATGGTGCCCTCGAGCAGCTCGTTGAGGTACTGGCCCCAGCCGACGGCGACGGCGGCCACGGAGACGCCGTACTCCAGGATCAGGCAGAGCCCGCAGATCCAGGCGACGAGCTCGCCCATGGTGGCGTAGGAGTAGGAGTAGGACGAGCCGGAGGCGGGGATCGTGCCGGCCAGCTCGGCGTAGGAGAGCGCGGAGAACAGCGCGGTCAGGCCGGCTATCACGAAGGAGATGGTGACGGCGGGCCCGGCCTCGGGGACGGCTTCGCCGAGGACGACGAAGATACCGGTGCCCAGCGTGGCACCGATGCTGATCATGGTGAGCTGCCACATGGACAGCGTGCGCCGCAGGCTGCCCCCGCTCCCGTGCCCGGCCTCCGAGACCAGTCGTTCGACGGGCTTGCGCCGCATGAACCGGGCGAACCCGGCGGGCGGCACGGCGGACACGGTCTTCTGGTCCAGCACGGAGTGGCTCCTTGGCGTTGCTGCGGGTCTGTGGCGGGGACCGGACGGCTCTGGCCGCCTACCGGCCGGGTTCACACCACGCAGCGACTGAGACCGTCGAGCAGGCGGTCTCCGCCACTCCTCGTACAGCGCCCGACTCTAGGACCCGGACATGTCGGCACGTAATGCGTGATCCTTGCGCACCCCAGGCGATTCGTTGCGCAGATCCAGCGTACCTCGTACGTTCGTTTACTTCCGCCATGCAGTTCTTTGTGATAAAGGGGCCGTGGGTGCGCCCGCACCCACGGCCCCTCACCGGTCCGCGTCCGCCGCGCACCGCGCGGCCCCGGTCAGCTCCAGCTCGCGTGCAGCGGCTTGCCCTCGGCGTAGCCGGCGGCGCTCTGCACCCCGACGACGGCCCGCTCGGCGAACTCCTCCAGGGAGCCCGCGCCCGCGTAGGTGCAGGACGAGCGCACTCCGGCGATGATCGAGTCGATCAGGTCCTCCACGCCGGGCCGGGCCGGGTCGAGGAACATCCGGGAGTGGGAGATGCCCTCCTCGAACAGCCCCTTGCGGGCCCGGTCGTAGGCGGACTCCTCGGCGGTGCGGTTCCGCACGGCGCGGGCGGAGGCCATGCCGAAGGACTCCTTGTACGGCCGGCCGTCGGCGGTCTGCTGGAGGTCGCCGGGGGACTCGTACGTCCCGGCGAACCAGGAGCCGATCATCACGTTCGAGGCACCCGCGGCGAGGGCCATGGCCACGTCACGGGGGTGTCGGACGCCGCCGTCGGCCCACACGTGCTTGCCGAGCCTGCGGGCCTCCGCGGCGCACTCCAGGACCGCCGAGAACTGCGGCCGTCCCACGCCGGTCATCATCCGGGTGGTGCACATGGCACCGGGGCCGACGCCGACCTTGACGATGTCGGCACCCGCCGCGACCAGGTCCCGCACGCCCTCGGCGGCGACGACGTTGCCGGCGACGACGGGAACCCGCGGGTCGAGGGCGCGGACGGCCTTGAGGGCGTCGAGCATGCCCTCCTGGTGGCCGTGGGCGGTGTCCACGACGAGCGTGTCCACCCCGGCGTCGAGCAGAGCCCGGGCGCGCCCCGCGACGTCGCCGTTGATGCCGACGGCGGCGGCGACGCGCAGCCTTCCGGCGGCGTCGGTGGCGGGGGTGTAGAGCGTGGCGCGCAGGGCGCCCTTGCGACTGAGCAGGCCCACGAGCTTCCCGTCGGCGTCCACCGCGGGGGCCAGCCTGCGGTGGGCGGCGTCCAGCCGGTTGAACGCGTCCCGGGGGTCGGTGTCGGCGTCCAGGACCAGCAGGTCCCTGGACATGACCTGGCCCAGCTGGGTGAAACGATCCACCCCGGCCAGGTCGGACTCGGTCACGACGCCGACCGGCCGCCCGTCGTCGACGACCACACCGGCGCCGTGGGCGCGCTTGGGCAGCAGCGACAGGGCGTCGGCGACGGTCGCGTTGGGTGCCAGGACGATGGGCGTGTCGAGGACGAGGTGCCGCTGCTTCACCCAGAAGATGACCTCGGTGACGACGTCGAGCGGAATGTCCTGCGGGATGACGACGAGGCCGCCGCGCCGGGCCACCGTCTCGGCCATCCGGCGTCCGGCGATGGCCGTCATGTTGGCGACGACGAGCGGGATGGTGGTACCCGTCCCGTCCGGGCTGGAGAGGTCCACACCCTGCCGGGAACCGACCGCCGAGCGGCTCGGGACCATGAAGACGTCGTCGTACGTCAGGTCGTACGGGGGCCGCTGGTCGTTGAGGAATCGCACGTGCTGTACACCCAGTCCGTCGGAGAAGATCCCCGGCCTCGTCCGGCCGGGGAAAACGCACGTACTTCATTCTCCCACGGGTGCCCGCCGCAGCCCCCACGGAGAATCAGCCACATCACCGGCGAGGCCCTGGTGAGAACCTACGAACGCTCGGCCCGCACCTCGGCGGCCTCGGCCCCGCGGGCTATCGGCGAGGGCCCGTCCGGGCGGCTCGCCCGGCGGCCCCGGCGCTCGCGCAGGGCGCGCACGGCAGGCTCGGTCCAGCGGGCGGTGAGCGGGCCCGCGACGACGAGCAGGAGCACGTAGGCCGTCGCCACGGGACGCAGCCCGGGCTGGGTGCCGGCCGCGAGCCCCGCGATGACGATGGAGAACTCGCCGCGGGCGACGAGCGCCCCACCGGCCCGCAGCCGCCCCCGGGGCCCGATCGCGGCCCGGCGGGCGGCGTACCAGCCGGTGAGGATCTTCGTCACGATGGTGACGGCGGCCAGCACCAGCGCCGGGAGCAGCACGGGCGGGATGTCCGCGGGGACGGTCGACAGGCCGAAGAAGACGAAGAACACCGCGGCGAACAGGTCCCTCAGCGGGGTCAGCAGGGCGCGCGCGCTGTGCGCGACCTCCCCGGAGATGGCGATGCCGACGAGGAAGGCGCCGACGGCGGCCGAGACCTGCAGGCTCTGGGCGACTCCGGCCACCAGCAGGGTGAGGCCGAAGACGACGAGCAGGAGCATCTCGGGGTTCTCGGAGGAGACGGCGCGGCTGATGATCCGCCCGTGCCGGAGCGCGAGGTAGAGCACGAGCCCCGCCGTGACGACGGCGATCGCCAGGGTCAGGCCGCCCGCCAGCAGCCCGACGCCGGCCACCAGCGTCGTCAGCAGCGGCAGATACAGGGCCATGGCCAGGTCTTCCATGACCAGCACGCCGAGGATCACCGGGGTCTCGCGGTTGCCCAGGCGGCCGAGATCGGCGAGGACCTTGGCGATGACGCCCGAGGACGAGATCCAGGTGATGCCGGCCAGCGCGATGATGCCGACCGGCCCCCAGCCGAGGCCCCAGCCGACGACGGCGCCGGGGGTGGCGTTCAGGAGGAAGTCGACGATGCCGGAGGGGTACTGGGTGCGCAGGGAGGTGACGAGGTCGGACGCGCTGTACTCCAGGCCCAGCATGAGCAGCAGCAGGACGACGCCGATCTCGGCGCCGGCCTGGATGAACTCCTCGCTGGTGGCCAGCGGCAGCAGGCCCCCGTGGCCGAAGGCCAGCCCTGCGAGCAGATAGAGCGGGATCGGCGACATGCCGACCCGCCCGGCGAACCGGGCGAGGATACCCAGCCCGAGGATGACCGCCCCGAGCTCGATGAGCAGGACCGTGGTGTGGTGCACGCTCAGTCCTCGTCCCCGTCATCCGCGAGGGTGCCGGCGATGATCGCCTCCACGGCGTCCACGCCCTGCCGGGTGCCGACGACGAGCAGTTCGTCACCGGCCTCCAGGCGGAAGTCGGGGCCGGGCGAGGGCAGTGCCCCGGTGCGGCGCAGGATCGCCACGACCGAAGCTCCGGTGCGGGTGCGGGCCCTGGTCTCGCCGAGGAGCCGCCCCCGGAACGGGGAGTACGCGTCCACCGTGACGCGCTCGCTGACCAGGTCGAGTTCGATGTCACCGTGCTGGAGGGTGGTGGAGGCCGCCTCCTCGGGCGAGATGAGTTCGGCCAGGGTCCCGGCCTCCTCGGGTTCGAGGGGGATGGTCGCCTGGCAGGCGTCGGGGTCGTCGGGGCGGTAGAAGCCCAGGAAGCGGCGGCCGTCCTGGTGGACGACGACGGACAGGTGCCGCCCGTCCCGCGTGCTCAGGTCGTACTGGACGCCGACGCCGGGGAGCGTGGTACGTCGTGTGGTCATGGCTGGCTCCGTTCCCGGGGTCAGGACTCGTCGGGGTCGGCGCGGTCCAGCGCGGGGCGCAGGACCGCTCGGCGGTCCTCCAGCAGCGCGTCGGCCGCGGCCGTGTCCGTCACCAGGCTGGTCACCAGCCCGGAGCGCAGGACGGCGCCGATGGCGGCGGCCTTGCGGCGCCCGCCGGCGATGGCCACCACCTCGGGCACCCGGCGCAGCCGGGCGGCCTCGACGGTGATGCAGCGCTCGCCCAGATCCCGCCCGATGCGGCGCCCGTCCGCGTCGAAGAGGTGCGCCGACATCTCCGCGGCGACGCCGAGTGAGGCGTAGTGGGCCCGCTCCCGCTCCGACAACATGTCGTGCACGGTAGAGATTCCCGGTTCCCAGGAGCCGATCGAGACGGCGGCGACGGTGACCTTGTCGAAGTACTCGAAGGCGGCGGCGATCCCGGTCTGGTGCCGCAGGGCCGCCGCCGTGGCCGGGTCCGGGAGGAGCATGGGGGCGTAGATCGGATGGGCCTCTCCCCCGGCCACCTCGGCCGCCCGGCGCACGGCCTCCACCGAGCCGCGGTCGGCGGTGCCGGCGTCGTAGACCCCGGTGAGCTGGACGACGGTGCACGGCGGGAGCCGCCGCAGGGCGGTGGCCATGTGGATGGTGGAGCGGCCCCAGGCCAGGCCCAGGACGTCCCCCTCGGTGACCAGCTCGCCCAGCAGGTCGGCGGCGACCTCGCCCAGGTTCTCCGGGTCGGCCACGTTCTCCACGGTCTCGGTGGCGTCGGCCGGGGACTCGGCGACGACGGCGTGGCGCAGGCCGTAGCGGGCACGCAGCGCGTCGGACCGCTCGGCGTCCAGCTCCGCCGGCACCCGGATCTCGATGCGGACCAGGTCGTGCTCGAGGGCCGTCTCCAGCACGCGGGCCACCTTGAAGCGGCTGACGCCGAACTCGTCGGCGATCTGGATCTTGGACTTGCCCTCCAGGTAGAAGCGGCGCGCCATCGCCGCCGCCTGCATCAGCTCGGCGGGCCCCATTCTCGCCGCTGCCCGACCCGTCGACACCGCAACTCACCTCACTGTCAGCCTCGTCACCTTCACGCCGCGGGTTCATCCTCGCAGATCGAGCGACGCCTTCGATCCGCCGCGTGCGGGCGCACCACCCACGCGGGGGTGCGCACCGGCACGCGGTAGGGCCGTCAGTGCGCGCAGCCGCGCGCCGTCGCCTCCTGCACCCGGCGGCGCAGCGCCCGCACCGCGGCGGCCGGGTCCTCGGCGCCGTAGACGGCCGAGCCCGCGACGAAGACGTCCGCTCCCGCCTCGGCGCAGCGCTCGATCGTCGAGGCCGACACACCGCCGTCGACCTGGAGCCACAGCTGCAGGCCGTGCTTGTCGATGAGCTGCCGGGTGCGGCGGATCTTGGGCAGCATGAGGTCCAGGAACGCCTGCCCGCCGAAGCCGGGCTCGACCGTCATGACGAGCAGCATGTCCAACTCGGGCAGCAGGTCCTCGTACGGCTCGATCGGCGTGGCGGGCTTGAGCGCCATCGCGGCGCGGGCCCCCTTCGCACGGATCTCCCGGGCCAGCCGCACCGGGGCGGCGGCGGCCTCGGCGTGGAAGGTGACCGAGCCCGCGCCCGCCTCCACGTACTGCGGTGCCCAGCGGTCCGGGTCCTCGATCATGAGGTGGCAGTCCAGCGGCGTGCCGGTGGCCTTGCTCAGCGACTCGACGACCGGGACGCCGAGGGTCAGGTTGGGGACGAAATGGCCGTCCATGACGTCCACGTGGAGCCAGTCGGCGCCCTGGACGGCCGCGGCCTCGTCGGCAAGCCGCGCGAAGTCGGCGGACAGGATGCTGGGGTTGATCTGAGCCATGGCCCCAGTATGGCGCTCGGTGTGCGACGGTGATCAGCCAGCCGTGCGCAGCAGGGCGAGGTACATCGCGTCCGTGCCGTGCCGGTGCGGCCACAGCTGGACGTCGGGCCCCTCCCCCAGCGCCGGGACGCCGGGCAGCAGCGGGCGGGCGTCGATCCACTCGACGCCCTCGCCCTGCGGGCCGCGCAGGACGTCCTCGACGACCGCCCGCGTCTCGGCGGGGTGCGGAGAGCAGGTCGCGTACCCGACGACGCCGCCGGGGCGGGCGGCGGCCAGCGCCTCGCGGAGCAGTGCGCGCTGGAGCGGGGCGAAGCCCTCCACGTCCTCGGGGCGGCGGCGCCAGCGGGCCTCGGGCCGGCGGCGCAGCGCACCGAGCCCGGTGCAGGGGACGTCCACCAGGACGCGGTCGAAGCTGCCGGGCCGCCAGGGCGGGCGGGTGCCGTCGGCGGTGACCACCTGGTACGGGCCCGGGTTGCCGTGCAGCGCGCGGGCCACCAGACGGGCCCGGTGCTGCTGCTTCTCGGCGGCGACCAGCGCGGCGCCGCGCTCGGCGGCCAGCGCGCCGAGGAGCGCAGCCTTGCCGCCCGGCCCGGCGCAGCCGTCCAGCCAGCGCGCGTCGCTCCCGGCCAGCGGTGCGCCTGCCAGGGCCAGGGCGACGAGCTGGCTGCCCTCGTCCTGCACCCCTGCCCGGCCCTCCCGGACGGGCTCCAGCGCGCCGGGCTCCCCGCCCTCGGTGAGCCGCACGGCATAGGGCGACCAGCGGCCGGGCTCGGCCCCCGCACCCTCCGGTCCTCCCTCGCCGAGCAGCTCCCCGACGGTGGCCCGGCCCGGGCGGGCGACGAGGGTGACCTCGGGGCGCTCGTTGTCCGCCGCCAGCAGCTTTGCGAGTTCGGCGAGCTCGCCGCGCCCGGCGTCCGGGCCGCCCAGGGCGTCCCACAGGGCGGAGACGATCCACCGGGGGTGGGAGTGGACGAGGGACAGGTGCTCGACCGGGTCCTCGTCCAGCGGCGGGGCGATCCGCTCCAGCCAGCCGTCCAGGTCGTGGGCGGCGACCCGGCGCAGCACCGCGTTCACGAAGCGGGCCCGCCCGTCGCCCACCACGTGGCGGGCGAGTTCCACGCTGGCGCTGACGGCGGCGTGCGGCGGGGTCCGGGTGCCCAGGAGCTGGTGGGCGCCGAGGGAGAGGACGTCCAGCACCGGCGGGTCGACGTCCCGCAGCGGCCGGTCCACGCAGGCGGCGATGACGGCGTCGTAGGTGCCCTGGCGGCGCAGGGTGCCGTAGACGAGCTCGGTGGCGAAGGCGGCGTCCCGCGCATCGAAGTCACCGGCGGCGCGGGCCTTGCGCAGCAGCGGCGGCAGCACCAGGTTGGCGTAGGCGTCCCGCTCGTCCACCGCGCGCAGCGCCTCGAAGGCCAGGGCCCGCACCGGGTCCCTGCGCGGACGGCGCTGCTGTTGCGGACGCGGACGACGACGGCGGGACGGGTCACTCACGTGGGGTGTGCTCCGGGAGGCTGGACGGCTCGGGACAACGCGGAAAACGGCTCGGTCGGCGAAGGCCCAGCCTACGCGCCCGCCCCGGGCCCCCGTCCGCCCCGGGGGCCGCGTGCGGACCCGGGTCCGGGACGTCCGTCAGACGTCCGGCCCGAGCCCTTCGGCCGTCCGGACATCAGCTGTCCAGACGCTCTGCGGGAGCGACGCGGACGCCGCGCGCCCAGTCGGCGGCGCGCATCGGCTTCTTGCCCTGAGGCTGCACCCAGACCAGCTCCACGGCGTGCGATCCGGTGCCCACGTGCACGCTTTTCTTCCCCGCCCGTACCTCGCCCGGGGCCAGGTCGCCGACCTCCGGGGCGGGGGCCGCCTGCACGAGCTTGAGCCGCTCCCCGCGGAAGAGGGTCCAGGCTCCCGGCGCGGGGGCGCAGCCGCGCACCACGCGGTCCACCCGCAGGGCGGGCGCCGTCCAGTCGATCCGGGCGTCCGTCACGCTGATCTTGGGGGCGCGGCTGACGCCCTCGGCGGGCTGCGGCACGGCGTGCAGGCTGCCGTCCTCGATGCCGTCCATCGTCGCGACGAGCAGCCCGGCCCCGGCCAGCGCGAGCCGGGTGAGCAGGTCGCCGCTGGTGTCGGTGGGGCGGATCTCCTCGGTGACGACGCCGAAGACCGGTCCGGAGTCGAGGCCCTCCTCGATCCGGAAGGTACTGGCCCCGGTCAGTTCGTCGCCCGCGAGCACGGCGTGCTGGACGGGGGCGGCGCCGCGCCAGGCGGGGAGCAGCGAGAAGTGCAGGTTCACCCAGCCGTGCGCCGGGATGTCGAGCGCCGGCCTGGGCAGCAGCGCGCCGTAGGCCACGACGGGGCAGCAGTCGGGAGCGATCTCCCGCAGCCGCTCCTGGAACTCCGGGTCGCGGGGGTGGGCGGGCCGCAGGATCTCGATGCCCTCCTCCTCGGCCCGCTCGGCCACGGGGCTCGCGGCCAGGCGCCGCCCGCGCCCGGCCGGTGCGTCCGGCCGGGTGACGACGGCGGCGACCTCGTGGCGCTCGGCGGCGAGCAGGGCGTCCAGGGCGGGCACGGCGACCTCGGGGGTGCCGGCGAAGACGAGCTTCATCGGGTGCGGACTACCTCTCCGGGCTGCGCCCTGACGGACCTGACGCGCTCCAGCGCGTCCTCGAACGGCGCCTCAGTCTACGGCCGGTGACGGACCGTGGCCCGGCGGGGCGTGCCCGCGGGGTGCGCGCCCCGCGGTGTCCTCGGCACGCCCCGCCCGTGACCACAGCCCCGGTACGGCGTTGGTCAAGGCGATGTGACCGTAGGGGGCGCTGGACGGCCGGTCGTTCAGCGGTCCCTTCCACGCCGGTTCGAGAGGCTTGTCCATGGCCGACCACGCCACCCACGACGCCCAGGCACGCGCCAGTCTGCACCTCCTGGTACGGGACATCGAGCGGGTCCGCCGGCAGGTGGACGCGCTGCGTACCCTCACCGCCCAGCTCGGGAACGTCTACCGCCCGCGCCGCACCGGCCCGTCGGCCGGTTTCGTCGTCTACGGGCGGGCGCCGGCCCCCACGGTGCGGCTGGCCCAGGAGCTGCGCGAGAGCGTGGAGAGCCTGGTGACGGCGGCCGTCGAGTTCGACCGCTCGCTGGGCTTCTCCTGGGACGCGGTGGGTTCGGCGCTCGGTGTGACCAAGCAGGCGGTGCACCGCCGCTACGGGGGCTCGCGGCGGGCGGCCGAGGGTGCGGCGGCCGCGGCCGCCGGTGACCGCGGCGCCGCGGCCGTCACGGCGGGGACCGAGGTCGTCGGCCCGGGCGGTGAGGGCGGCGCCGGGGTGACGCCCTCCGTTCCGGCGGCCCGCGGCGTGCCGGCCGCGGCGCCGCGGCCCGGCGTCTTCCCGGGCCCGCGCAACGGCTGAGCCCGGCGCCGGGCCGCGGGGTGCCCCCAGGGCGGCTCAGCCGAGGTCGGCGGGGTCGACGAGGATGCGCACCGGGGGCCCTTCCCGGCGGCTGAGCCGGGCGGCCTGGGCCTGCTTGAGGGCGGCGGCCAGCTCCGCGCCCCGGCCCGGGGGCACCCGCACCAGGGCCCGCTCCCACGCCTCGCCCGGCGGGGCGTCACCGGTGCGGCGGGGCATCCCCGGATCGCGGCGGGGCAGCGGCACCGGGCCGAGGACCTCGGCGTCGGCGGGCAGCGGTGCGCTCGCGAGGAGCGCGGCGACGCCGTCGGGCAGGCCGGTGACCGAGGCCATCCGGGAGACGGGCGGATAGCCCAGTTCGGCGCGGTCGGCCAGCTCGCGTGCGGCCTGGCCCTCCGGATCCCACCGCACGAGCGCCTGCACCGGCCGCAGCGTGGGCTCGGCGACGGCGACGACGGTGCCACCCTCGCGCTGCGGGCGCACGAGCGCGGCGGCGGCGAGCCAGCGGCGCAGCGCCTCCTCGTCCGCGCGCAGGTCGGCGCGGCCCAGGAGCGCCCAGCCGTCCAGCAGGAGCGCGGCGGCGTAGCCGGGCCCCTCGGCGACGGGTTCGGCTCCCGGCGTGCTGACGACCAGCGCGGGGCTGTCCGGCACGGTGTCGATCACGTGGTCCCGCCCGGAGGTCCGTACGGGCAGCCCCTGGAAGGCCCGGCCCAGTTCCTCGGCCGTGCGCCGCGCCCCGACCACGCTGGCCCGCAGCCGGGCACCGCCGCAGGCGGGGCAGCGCCAGTGCGGGGCGCCCCGGCCACACCAGGCGCAGCGCAGGTCCACGGCCGCTCCGGGAGCCGTCACGGGACCCTGGCAGTGCGGGCAGCGCGCCGGCTCACGGCAGCGTTCGCAGGCCAGCCGTGGCACGTATCCCCGGCGCGGGACCTGGACGAGGACGGGTCCGCGGCGCAGGGCCTCCCGTGCGGTGCGCCAGGCGAGGCTGGGGAGGCGGGCGGTGCGGGCACCGGCGTCCTCGGCCTCGTCGAACTCGCCGACCGTGCGGATCAGCGGGGCCGCCGCGCGCACGGTGTCGCGACGCGCGGCCAGCGGGCGGGCCCAGCCGGTGTCGACGAGGCGCTCGGCCTCGACCGTCCGGGTGTGGCCGCCCACCAGCAGCGCCGCGCGCTCGTGGACGGCGCGCAGCATCAGCACGTCGCGGGCGTGCGGCTGGGGTGCGCGCTCGTCCCGCAGGGCCTGGTCGCCGTCGTCCCACACGGCGACCAGGCCCAGGTCGTGGACGGGGGCGAACATCGCGGCCCGGGTGCCGACGACGATGCGGGCGTGGCCCCGGCTGACGGCGAGCCAGCGGCGGTAGCGGGCCTCCGGCCCGGCCTCGGCGGTGAGCAGGACGTGCGGGACGGGCCCCGCCGCTGCGGGGCCCGCGGCCCGGCCGAGGGCCGTCAGGGCGCCGTCGACGCGGGCGGCGGCGCGGCCGTCGGGCAGGACGGCGAGGGCGCCGCGGCCCGAGGCGGCGGTGGCCAGGAGGGCGCGGGCGAGCTCGCCGGGCCAGGCGGGACCCGGCAGCGCCGTCCACACCGTCCGGGGCGTGCCGCCGTGGGCGAGGGCGCGCAGGAAGGCGGGGCCGTCGGGGTAACGGGCCCAGGTGTCCGGCTCGGGGGGCTCGGGGCGGGGCGGTGGACCGGCCGGCGGGGGCGGGGCCGAGCGCTCGGCCTGGGCCCGGCGGGGCGGGACGGCGAGCTGGACGACGTCCGCGAGGGCCCCGGCGTAGCGGTCGGCCACGGAGCGGCACAGCGCCAGCAGGGCGGGGGTGAGCACCGGTTCCGGAGAGAGCACCTGCGCGATGGGGGCCAGCGTGCCGGGGTAGTCGCTGTCGGCGAGGCGTTCCACGATGAAGCCGTTCAGCAGCTTGCCGCCCTCGCGGCGGCCTTCCCGCTCCCCGGCGCCGAAGCGGACCCGCACCCGCACGCCGGGCCGCGCCTCGGCGTCCATGGCGGCGGGGACGGCGTAGTCGAAGTACCGGTCGAGGTGGACGAGCCCCTTGTCGACGAGGACGCGGGCGACGGGCAGCCGCTCGGCGAGGGCCGCGCCCCGCCAGGTGCGGGGGCGTGCCCGGGGCGGCCCCTGCTTCCGTACCGTCTCGCGGATGAGGGCGAGCTGCTCGGCGGGCGGCCGGCCCGGGCCGCCGTCCGCCTCCCTGTCCTCGTCGCCGCTGCTCACGCCCCCAGTCGTAGCAGACGGCGCGGACAGCCCCCGGTCCGCGTGCGGCGGCCGCGGGACCCGCGCGGCGAGGGCAACGCCGCAGGCCCGGACCGCTCCGTGGCGGTCCGGGCCTGCGGCGTCTCGCGTGGTGTGTGACGCGCGGTGCGCGCGTCAGCGGCCGACGGCCTTGCGCAGCTCCTCGACGCGGTCGGTGCGCTCCCAGGTGAAGGCGTCCTCGTCGCGGCCGAAGTGGCCGTAGGCCGCCGTCTGGGCGTAGATCGGCCGCAGCAGGTCGAGGTCGCGGATGATGGCGGCCGGACGGAGGTCGAAGACCTCGGAGATGGCCTCCTCGATCCGGGCGACGTCCACCGTGGCGGTGCCGAAGGTCTCCACGAACAGGCCGACCGGCTCCGCCTTGCCGATCGCGTAGGCGACCTGGACCTCGCAGCGGGCGGCCAGCCCCGCGGCGACGACGTTCTTGGCGACCCAGCGCGTCGCGTAGGCGGCCGAGCGGTCCACCTTGGACGGGTCCTTGCCGGAGAAGGCACCGCCGCCGTGCCGGGCCATGCCACCGTAGGTGTCGATGATGATCTTCCGGCCGGTCAGCCCGGCGTCGCCCATCGGGCCGCCGATCTCGAACCGCCCCGTCGGGTTGACGAGCAGCCGGTAGCCCTCGGTGTCCAGCTTGATGCCCTCGTCGACGAGCTGGCCGAGGACGTGGTCGACGACGAACTCGCGGATGTCGGGAGCGAGCAGCGAGTCCAGGTCGATGTCGGAGGCGTGCTGGCTGGAGACGACGATCGTGTCCAGGCGCACGGGCTTGTCGCCGTCGTACTCGACGGTGACCTGCGTCTTGCCGTCGGGCCGCAGGTAGGGGATGGTGCCGTTCTTGCGGACCTCGGTCAGCCGCCGGGAGAGCCGGTGGGCGAGCGTGATCGGCAGCGGCATCAGCTCCGGGGTCTCGTCGGAGGCGTAGCCGAACATCAGGCCCTGGTCGCCGGCGCCCTGTCGGTCCAGTTCGTCCCCCTTGTCACCTCCGGCGGCACCCTCCACCCGGCTCTCGTAGGCGGTGTCGACACCCTGCGCGATGTCCGGGGACTGCGCGCCGATGGACACCGAGACGCCGCAGGAGGCGCCGTCGAAGCCCTTCTTGGAGGAGTCGTAGCCGATCTCCAGGATCTTCTCCCGCACGAGGGAGGCGATCGGGGCGTAGGCCTTGGTGGTGACCTCTCCGGCGACGTGCACCTGGCCGGTGGTGATGAGCGTCTCGACGGCCACGCGGGAGGTGGGGTCCTCCTTCAGGAGCGCGTCGAGGATGGTGTCGCTGATCTGGTCAGCGATCTTGTCAGGGTGGCCCTCGGTCACGGACTCCGAGGTGAACAGGCGGCGGGACACATCGCTCCCTGGGGTTGCAGCGGCTGCTGGCTGATCGTTGGCGGACCGATCGGGGAGCTGCGCCCTGAAGGGTCCGCCGACAGTTTATCCGCAGGTCCCGGTGGAGTGGTCAAGGTGTCTCACCCACTGAGTTGCCCGCATCACGCGGCGAAAGGGCCCGGAAGCTCACGCTCCGGCCGCGCCGAGACGCGGCGCGACCAGGTCCCAGACGGTGTGGGCCAGGGCTTCCTTGGGCCCGTACGGCACCGGTACGGGCTCGCCGTCCGTGCTGAGGATCACCGCCTCGTTGTCCGGTGAGCCGAAGGTCTTCTCCTCGCCGACCTCGTTGACGACGAGCAGGTCGCAGCCCTTCCTGGCCAGCTTGGCCCGGCCCGCGGCCAGGACGTCGTCCGTCTCGGCGGCGAACCCGACGACCGTCTGGCCGGGGCGCGGGCGCTCGGCGGACAGCTCGGCGAGGATGTCCGGGTTGCGTACGAGCGCGACCGGCTCGGGCTCCTGACCCTCACGCTTCTTGATCTTGCCGGTCGCGTACGCGGCGGGCCGGAAGTCCGCGACGGCGGCGGCCATGACGACGGCGTCGGCGTCGGAGGCGGCCTTGAGGACGGCCTCGCGGAGCTGGAGGGCCGTCCCGGCCCGCACGACGGTGACGCCGGCCGGGTCCGGCAGCGCGGTGTTGGCGGCGACGAGGGTGACGCGGGCCCCGCGGGCGGCGGCCGTCGCGGCCAGGGCGTACCCCTGGCGGCCCGAGGAGCGGTTGCCGAGGAAGCGGACGGGGTCGAGGGGCTCGCGGGTGCCTCCGGCGCTGACGACGACGTGCCGTCCGGCGAGGTCCGGCTTCCGCACGCCGCGCGCGAGCACCTCGCGGCAGACGGCGAAGACGTCCTCGGGCTCGGGCAGCCGCCCCTTGCCCGTGTCGGCCCCGGTGAGCCGGCCGACGGCGGGCTCGATCACGACGGCCCCGCGGCGGCGGAGGGTGGCCACGTTCTCCTGGGTCGCCGGGTGCTCCCACATCTCGGTGTGCATCGCGGGCGCGAAGACGACGGGGCAGCGGGCGGTGAGCAGGGTGTTGGTCAGCAGATCGCCCGCGAGCCCGTGGGCGGCCTTGGCGAGGGTGTCGGCGGTCGCGGGGGCGACGACGACGAGGTCGGCCTCCCGGCCGATGCGCACGTGCGGCACCTCGTGGACGCTCTCCCACACCTCGGTGGCGACGGGGCGGCCGGAGAGGGCCGCCCAGGTGGCCTCGCCGACGAAGTGCAGGGCGGAGGCGGTGGGCACGACCTGGACGTCGTGTCCCGACTCGGTGAACCGCCGCAGCAGCTCGCAGGCCTTGTAGGCGGCGATCCCCCCGCTCACGCCGAGGACCACCGTGGGCTTGTCCGTCATCTCCGCCGTTCCGCCTCTGCTCGGGAAGGATGTGTTCGGCACGGTGTGCCGGGAAGGGTCAGGGCCCGTCGACGCACCTCAGGCCCGGCAGCCGTGCTGCCGGGCCTGAGGCCTCGCGTTCACCGGGCCGGGGTCAGCTCGCGGACTCCACGGCCTCGGAGGTCAGCAGACCGGCGTTGATCTCGCGGAGTGCGATCGACAGCGGCTTCTCGTGGACGTGGGTGTCCACGAGGGGGCCGACGTACTCCAGGAGGCCCTCACCGAGCTGCGAGTAGTACGCGTTGATCTGGCGGGCACGCTTGGCCGCGTAGATCACCAGGCTGTACTTCGAGTCAGTGGCCTCGAGCAGCTCGTCAATCGGCGGATTGATGATGCCCTCGGGCGTCGCGATGGAAGAGGACACGCTCTGCCTTCCGGAGTGGATGAGACGTTCGTCGATCGGGCGGCCCGGGGACCGGGCGGTGCCTGATCAGGGCGGATGATCGGGGCGGACCGAGACGGTGGCCGTTCGGCGATCCCGGCGATCCCGGCGGGTCTGCCGAGCCCGACGGGCCGACCGGGCCCGCCGCGTACCGCCCCAGGTCATCAGAGCAAGGCTAGCAGTTCCGCGGCCACGTCCTCGACGGAGGTGTTGACCAGCGTCACGTCGAACTCCGGCTCGGCCGCCAGTTCGGTGCGGGCCGCGGCCAGCCGGCGCTCGATCACCTCGGGCGCCTCCGTACCCCGGCCCGTCAGCCGTCGCACCAGCTCGTCCCAGCTCGGCGGAGCCAGGAAGACGAGCTGGGCCTCGGGCATCGACGAGCGCACCAGCCGGGCGCCCTGGAGATCGATCTCCAGGAGCACCGGCTCGCCGGCCTCCAGCTTCTCCAGCACCGCGCGGCGCGGGGTGCCGTACCGGTTGCCGGCGAACTCGGCCCACTCCAGCAGCTCGCCGTTGGCGACGAGCTTGTCGAACTCCTCGTCGTCGACGAAGAAGTAGTGCACGCCGTGCTGCTCGCCGGGCCTCGGCCTGCGGGTGGTCGCCGAGACAGAGAGCCACACCTCGGGGTGCACGGTGCGCAGATGTGCCACGACCGTGCTCTTGCCGACCCCGGAGGGGCCGGAGAGCACGGTCAGCCGCGGGTGTCTTTCCGGGGGCGCCGGGGTTTCCCCCCGGGAGACGGGAGTAGTCATACAGCGATTATCCCGGTTTCCGGAAGCGCCCGGGCCACGGGGGCGGTCTCACCGCGGAATCCGCACCCGCTGGCATCACCCGGTCAGGTGTTGGCGCCGAACTCTCGCTCGAGCGCGGCGATCTGGTTGGAGCCGAGACCGCGGACCCGGCGGCTCTCGGAGATGCCGAGCCGCTCCATGATCTGACGGGCCCGGACCTTGCCGACGCCGGGCAGGGACTCCAGAAGGGCGCTGACCTTCATCTTGCCGATCACGTCGTTCTTCTGGCCCTGCTCGATGACGTCGTGCAGGGAGGCACCCGAGTGCTTGAGCCGGTTCTTGACCTCGGCGCGCTCCCGGCGAGCCGCGGCGGCCTTCTCAAGCGCGGCTGCGCGCTGTTCAGGGGTAAGGGGCGGAAGAGCCACGCCTTCGTCACCTCGGATATCGAACTGGTCGGATATGGATCGCTGAGGAACCTAGTAGCCCCACCCAGGTGGGGCAACGAGCAACGCGCCTGTTCACGCCGCTCTGACCGGAGACTAGCCCCCCGCGGCGCCACAGTCAGCGAGAACAGCGGAAAAGTCCTGGTCAGACTCAAGCCGAAGAGGACTTTTCCGGACATTACCCAACGGTAGTCGCGAGCGGACGCCGCCGTGGGGCCGCGGTCAGCCCAGAACCGCCACCAGCGCGTCCGTCTCCGCGTCGGCGGCGGCACGCAGTGCGGCGGCCTCCGGACCGTGCCGCAGCACCCCGCGACTGACCGTCGGGAGCACGTTCCGCAGCGCGTCCCCGAACACCCTGGGCAGATCCTCCGGGCCGGCCCCCTGGGCGCCGAGGCCCGGAGCCAGCAGGGGGCCACCCATGGCCAGCTCGGCATCCGCCTCCCCCAGTGTCGCGCCGACCACGGCCCCGAACGAGCCGAGCGGCTCGGCTCCGGCGTTCTCGGTTGCGAGGTGGTCGAGCACGACCTGCGCCACCGTCCGGCCGTCCGCCGCCGCCGCGCGCTGCACCTCGGGGCCCTCGGGGTTGGAGGTCAGGGCGAGGACGAAGACCCCGGCCCCGTTGGCGCGGGCGGTGTCCAGGGCGGGACGCAGCGAGCCGAAGCCGAGGTAGGGGCTCAGCGTCACGGCGTCCGAGAACAGCGGGCTGCGGCGGTCCAGGTAGGCCGCGGCGTAGGCGGCCATCGTCGAGCCGATGTCGCCGCGCTTGGCGTCCATGAGCACCAGCGCCCCGGCCGAGCGGGCGTCCGCGACGGCCTGTTCCAGGACGGCGACGCCGCGGGAGCCGAAGCGCTCGAAGAAGGCGGACTGGGGTTTGAAGACCGCCACCCGGTCGGCGAGGGCGTCCACGACGGTGCGCGTGAAGCGCTCCAGCCCGGCGACGTCGTCCCCGAGACCCCAGCCCTCCAGCAGCGCGGCGTGCGGGTCGATGCCCACGCACAGGGGGCCGCGCTCGTCCATGGCGCGGCGCAGCCGGAGGCCGAAGGGTTCGCCGGGTCCGGGCGCGGTGGTCGGGGTCTTCGTCACGGGGCCTCCGGCTTGCGGGTGTCAGCGCCGACGGCGTCGGCGAGGGTCTCGTACGGGCTCGCGGCCAGCCGCTCGGCGAGACCCTGGTGGATGCGCCGGGGCCACAGCGGGCCCTCGTAGACGAAGGCGCTGTAGCCCTGGACCAGGGTCGCGCCGGCCAGGACGCGCTCCCAGGCGTCGTCGGCGGTCTCGACGCCGCCGACGCCGACGAGGGTCAGCCGGTCGCCCACACGGGCGTACAGCCGGCGCAGGACCTCCAGCGAGCGCTCCTTGAGCGGGGCTCCGGACAGGCCGCCGGCCTCCTTCGTCAGCCGCTCGGGCGAGCGGAGGCCGAGGCCCTCGCGGGCGACGGTGGTGTTGGTGGCGATGATCCCGTCCAGGCCCAGTTCGACGGCGAGGTCCGCGACGGCGTCGACGTCGGCGTCGGCCAGGTCGGGGGCGATCTTGACCAGCAGGGGCACGCGCCGTCCCGTCGTCACCCGGTCGGCGGCCTCGCGCACGGCGGTGAGCAGGGGCCTGAGCTGCTCGGTGGCCTGGAGGTTCCGCAGCCCCGGAGTGTTGGGCGAGGAGACGTTGACGACGAGGTACCCCGCGTAGGGCGCCAGGCGCTCGGTCGAGGTGACGTAGTCGGCGACGGCCTCCTCCTCGGGGACGACCTTCGTCTTGCCGATGTTGACGCCGATCAGCGCCCGGAACGGGGGCCGGGTGGCAGCCCGGGCGGCCAGCCGCTCGGCCACGGCCGCCGAGCCCTCGTTGTTGAAGCCCATGCGGTTGATCAGGGCGCGGTCGGCGACCAGCCGGAACAGCCGCCGGGGCGGGTTGCCCGGCTGCGGCTCGGCCGTGACGGTGCCGATCTCCACGTGGTCGAAGCCGAGCATCGTCAGCCCGTCGATGCCGACGGCGTTCTTGTCGAAGCCCGCGGCCAGGCCGAACGGCCCGTGCATGCGGCGGCCGAGGGCCACCAGCCGCAGCGAGCGGTGGCGCGGGGCGAGGAAGGCCGCGGCGAAGGTCCGGAGGACCGGGACGCGGGCCAGGGCCCGGATCCAGCCGAAGGCGAGGTGGTGGGCCTTCTCGGGGTCCAGGCGGCGGAAGAGGAGGTGGAACATCAGGCGGTACATGCGTGGATGCCTTCGTGTGGCGCCGGGGCGGCGCGGGTCGTGGAGCCGGAGCGCGGGGGCCGGAGGCCGGTGCGGCGCGGGCCCGACGCGAGGGAGGGGGACGCCGGTGGCGTCCCCCTCTCCCGTCAGCGGGTGCCGCGTGCGGCGTGCAGGTGTTCGGCGTGTTCCTGGAGGGAGCGGACGCCGACCTCGCCGCGCCCGAGGGCCTCGATGCCCTGGACGGCCGCCGCGAGGGCCTGGACCGTGGTCAGGCACGGCACGGCACGGGCCACGGCCGCGGTGCGGATGTCGTAACCGTCCAGCCGGCCGCCGGTGCCGTACGGAGTGTTGATGATGAGGTCGACCTGGCCGTCGTGGATGAGCTGGACGACGGTCTTCTCGCCGTTCGGCCCCTCGCCCTCGCTCTGCTTGCGCACGACGGTGGCGTTGATGCCGTTGCGCCGCAGCACCTCGGCGGTGCCGGAGGTGGCCAGCAGCTCGAAGCCGAGGGCGACCAGCTCCCGGGCGGGGAAGATCATCGAGCGCTTGTCGCGGTTGGCGACCGAGACGAACGCCCGCCCCTTCGTCGGCAGGGCGCCGTAGGCGCCCGCCTGGGACTTGGCGTAGGCCGAGCCGAAGACGGAGTCGATGCCCATGACCTCACCGGTCGAGCGCATCTCCGGGCCCAGGACGGTGTCCACGCCGCGCCCGTGCACGTCCCGGAAGCGGGTCCAGGGCATGACGGCCTCCTTGACGGAGATGGGCGCGTCCAGCGGCAGGGTGCCGCCGTCGCCCTCGGCCGGGAGCAGGCCCTCGGCGCGCAGCTCGGCGATGGTGGAGCCGAGCGAGATGCGGGCGGCGGCCTTGGCCAGCGGCACGGCGGTGGCCTTGGAGGTGAACGGGACGGTGCGGGAGGCGCGGGGGTTGGCCTCCAGCACGTAGAGGATGTCCCCGGCCAGGGCGAACTGGATGTTGATCAGCCCGCGCACGCCGACCCCGCGGGCGATGGCCTCGGTGGAGGCGCGCAGCCGCTTGATGTCGTACCCGCCGAGGGTGATCGGGGGCAGGGCGCAGGCCGAGTCGCCGGAGTGGATGCCGGCTTCCTCGATGTGCTCCATGACGCCGCCGAGGTAGAGCTCCTCGCCGTCGTAGAGGGCGTCGACGTCGATCTCGATGGCGTCGTCGAGGAAGCGGTCGATGAGGACGGGGTGCTCGGAGATGAGACCGGCGTGCCGTTCCAGGTAGGCGCCCAGGGACGGCTCGTCGTAGACGATCTCCATGCCCCGCCCGCCGAGCACGTAGGAGGGGCGCACCATGACGGGGTAGCCGATGCTCGCGGCGATCGTCTTGGCCTCGTCGAAGGAGTAGGCGGTGCCGTACTTGGGCGCGGGCAGTCCGGCCTCGGTCAGGACGCGGCCGAAGGCGCCGCGGTCCTCGGCGGCGTGGATGGCCTCGGGCGGGGTGCCGACGACGGGGACGCCGTTGTCCTTGAGCGCCTGGGCCAGGCCCAGCGGTGTCTGGCCGCCGAGCTGGACGACGACGCCGGCCACCGGGCCCGCCTGCTGCTCCGCGTGCACGATCTCCAGGACGTCCTCCAGGGTGAGCGGCTCGAAGTAGAGCCGGTCGGAGGTGTCGTAGTCGGTGGAGACGGTCTCGGGGTTGCAGTTGACCATGACGGTCTCGTAGCCGGCCTCGCTCAGCGCGAGGGAGGCGTGCACGCAGGAGTAGTCGAACTCGATGCCCTGGCCGATGCGGTTGGGCCCGGAGCCCAGGATGACCACGGCCGGCTTCTGGCGCGGCGCGACCTCGCTCTCCTCGTCGTAGGAGGAGTAGAAGTACGGGGTGCGGGCGGCGAACTCGGCGGCGCAGGTGTCGACGGTCTTGTAGACGGGGCGGACGCCGAGGGCGTGCCGGACCTCGCGGACGACGTCCTCGCGCAGGCCCCGCAGGGAGGCGATCTGCGCGTCGGAGAAGCCGTAGCGCTTGGCCTCGGCGAGGATCTCGGGGGTGAGGAGCTCGGCGGCCGCGAGCTCGTCGGCGACCTCCTTGATGAGGAAGAGCTGGTCGACGAACCACGGGTCGATCTTCGTCGACTCGAAGACCTCCTCGGGGCTCGCCCCGGCGCGGATGGCCCCCATGACGGTGTTGACACGGCCGTCGGTGGGGCGGCGCGCCTCGGCCAGGAGGGCTTCCTTGTCGTCGGCGTTCCCGGCCGGTCCGGTGAAGTCGAACTGGCTGCCCTTCTTCTCCAGCGAGCGCAGCGCCTTCTGCAGGGCCTCGGGGAAGTTCCGGCCGATGGCCATGGCCTCGCCGACGGACTTCATGGTCGTGGTGAGGGTGCTGTCGGCCAGCGGGAACTTCTCGAAGGCGAAGCGCGGCGCCTTCACCACGACGTAGTCGAGCGTGGGCTCGAACGAGGCCGGCGTCTGCTCGGTGATGTCGTTGGGGATCTCGTCCAGGGAGTAGCCGACGGCGAGCTTCGCGGCGATCTTGGCGATCGGGAAGCCGGTGGCCTTGGACGCGAGCGCCGAGGAGCGGGAGACGCGGGGGTTCATCTCGATGACGATGACCCGGCCGTCGGCGGGGTTGACGGCGAACTGGATGTTGCAGCCGCCGGTGTCCACGCCGACCTCGCGGATGACGGCGATGCCGACGTCCCGCAGGACCTGGTACTCGCGGTCGGTGAGCGTCATCGCCGGGGCGACGGTGATGGAGTCGCCGGTGTGCACGCCCATGGGGTCGAAGTTCTCGATGGAGCAGACGACCACGACGTTGTCGTGCTTGTCGCGCATCAGCTCCAGCTCGTACTCCTTCCAGCCGAGGATGGACTCCTCCAGGAGCACCTCGGTGGTCGGCGAGAGGGCGAGGCCCTGGCCGGCGATGCGGCGCAGCTCGTCCTCGTCGTGGGCGAAGCCGGAACCCGCGCCGCCCATGGTGAAGGAAGGGCGGACGACGACGGGGTAGCCGCCGAGCTCGTCGACGCCGGCGATGACCTCGTCCATGGTGTGGCAGATGACCGAGCGGGCCGACTCGCCGTGGCCGATCTTGGCGTTGACGGCCGCGACGACCTCCTTGAACAGGTCGCGGTCCTCGCCCTTGTTGATCGCCTCGACGTTGGCGCCGATCAGCTCGACGCCGTACGTGGCGAGGGTGCCGGCCTGGTGCAGGGAGATGGCGGTGTTGAGCGCGGTCTGCCCGCCGAGGGTGGGCAGCAGGGCGTCGGGCCGCTCCTTGGCGATGATCTTCTCGACGAACTCGGGGGTGATCGGCTCGACGTAGGTGGCGTCGGCGACCTCCGGGTCGGTCATGATCGTCGCCGGGTTGGAGTTCACCAGGATGACGCGCAGGCCCTCGGCCTTGAGCACACGGCACGCCTGGGTGCCGGAGTAGTCGAACTCGGCGGCCTGCCCGATGACGATCGGGCCGGAGCCGATGACCAGGACGGACTGGATATCGGTGCGCTTAGGCACGCTGGCCCTCCATCAGGGTGACGAAGCGGTCGAACAGATAGGCCGCGTCGTGCGGGCCGGCCGCCGCTTCGGGGTGGTACTGGACGCTGAAGGCGGGGCGGTCGAGCAGACGCAGCCCCTCGACGACGTTGTCGTTGAGGCACACGTGGCTGACCTCGGCCCGCCCGTAGGGCGTGTCCGACGGTCCGTCCAGCGGCGCGTCGACGGCGAAGCCGTGGTTGTGCGCGGTGATCTCGACCTTGCCGGTGGCGCGGTCCTGCACCGGCTGGTTGATGCCGCGGTGGCCGTACTTGAGCTTGAAGGTGCCGAAGCCGAGGGCGCGGCCGAGGATCTGGTTGCCGAAGCAGATCCCGAACAGCGGGGTGCCGCGCTCCAGCACGCCCTGCACGAGCGAGACGGGGTGGTCGGCGGTGGCCGGGTCGCCGGGGCCGTTGGAGAAGAAGACGCCGTCGGGGCGCACGGCGTAGACGTCCTCCAGCGAGGAGGAGGCCGGCAGGACGTGCACCTCGATGCCGCGCTCGGCCATGCGGTGCGGGGTCATGCCCTTGATGCCGAGGTCGACGGCGGCCACGGTGAAGCGCTTCTCACCGACGGCCGGGACGACGTAGGGCTCGCGGGTGGCGACCTCGCCGCACAGGTCGGCGCCCTTCATCTCCGGCGCCTGCAGGACGCGGGCGAGCAGCGCCGCGTCGGTCTCGACGGCGTCTCCGGAGAAGATGCCGACGCGCATCGCGCCGCGCTCGCGCAGGTGGCGGGTCAGGGCCCGGGTGTCGATGCCGCTGATGCCCACGACGCCCTGTGCGGCCAGCTCCTCGTCGAGCGTGCGCACGGAGCGCCAGTTGGACGGGACGCGGGCGGGGTCGCGGACGACGTAGCCGGCGACCCAGATGCGCCGCGACTCGGGGTCCTCGTCGTTGACCCCGGTGTTGCCCACGTGCGGGGCGGTCATCACGACGACCTGGCGGTGGTAGGAAGGGTCGGTGAGGGTCTCCTGGTAGCCGGTCATGCCGGTGGAGAAGACGGCCTCGCCGAAGGTCTCGCCCACGGCGCCGTAGGGACGGCCGCGGAAGACCCGGCCGTCCTCCAGGACGAGTACGGCGGCCGCCGGTGCGGTGGTACGGGTGGAGGTCGTCATCATGCGCCTTCCCGGTCGTGCTGCCCGGCGACGGCACTGTCGCCGGAGGGGGTGGTGACGGCTGCTGCCGTCTCGACTGCCTCGACCCACGCCGCGTGCTCGGCGGGGTGATCGGCCCGGAAGCCGGAGTCCAGGGTGCGGGTGCCGAGCTGCCAGGTGATCACCAGCAGGCCGCCCTCGGTGAGGACCTTGCCGGCGATGCCCTTGTCGAGGCGGGCGCCGCGCAGTGCGTCGGCGGGGACGAAGAAGTCCCGGGCGCCGGGACGCAGCACGGTGAGGCCCTCGTCCGTGAGGGTCAGCTCCACCCGGCTGCGGGTGCCGAGGCCGTGCGCGACGATGCGGTCGAGCCACTGGCCCTCGGTGGTGCTGCCGTGGTAACGGCCGTCGAGGGTCAGCTTCGCCGCGCCGGCGTCCTCGGGGACGGCGGCGGGCTCGGGCAGGTCGTGCTGGAGCGTACCGCGCCACTTCCAGCCCTCGCGCATCAGCCAGTACACCAGCGCGATGACGAGCAGGATGCCGACCGTCCACCCGACGCGGGAGACCCAGTCGGTCACCTCCTGCGACTGGCGCTCGGCCGCCAGGGCGGTGTCGGCGAGGTAAGTGCGTACCGATGCGTTCACGCGAGGTTCCCGTCTGTCACCGTGGCCCGGCCCCGCAGGAAGGTGTGCGTGACGCGGCCCGGCAGCTCGCGGTCCCGGTAGGGGGTGTTGCGGCTGCGGGAGGCGAAGCCCGCGGGGTTCACCTGTCCACGGTATGCCGGATCGACGAGTGTGAGGTTGGCGGGCTCGCCGGGTGAGACGGGGCGGCCCTGGCCGGCCAGGCGGCCGATGCGGGCGGGCCGGAGAGACATCCGGTCGGCGACCTGGGCCCAGTCCAGCAGCCCGGTGTCGACCATGGTGTGCTGCACGACGGACAGGGCCGTCTCCAGGCCCACCATGCCCATGGCGGCGGCGCCCCACTCGCAGTCCTTGTCCTCGTGCGGGTGCGGGGCGTGGTCGGTCGCGACGCAGTCGATCGTGCCGTCGGCCAGGGCGGCGCGCAGGGCGAGGACGTCGTCCTGGGTGCGCAGCGGGGGGTTGACCTTGTAGACGGGGTCGTAGGAGCGGACCAGCTCGTCGGTGAGCAGCAGGTGGTGCGGGGTCACCTCGGCGGTGACGTCCCAGCCCTTGGACTTGGCCCAGCGCACGATCTCCACCGAACCGGCGGTGGACAGGTGGCAGATGTGGACGCGGGAGCCGACGTGCGCGGCGAGGAGGACGTCGCGGGAGACGATCGACTCCTCGGCGACGGCCGGCCAGCCGCCGAGACCCAGCTCGGCGGAGACGACGCCCTCGTTCATCTGGGCGCCCTCGGTCAGCCGCGGCTCCTGCGCGTGCTGGGCCACGACGCCGTCGAAGGCCTTCACGTACTCCAGGGCCCGGCGCATGATCACCGCGTCGTCGACGCACTTGCCGTCGTCGGAGAAGACGGTGACCCCGGCCGCCGACTCGTGCATGGCCCCCAGCTCGGCGAGCTGCTTGCCCGCGAGCCCGACGGTGACGGCGCCGACGGGCTGCACGTCGCAGTAGCCGGACTCGCGGCCGAGGCGCCACACCTGCTCGACGACGCCAGCGGTGTCGGCGACGGGGAAGGTGTTGGCCATGGCGTGCACCGCGGTGAAGCCGCCCCTGGCCGCGGCCCGGGTGCCGGTGAGGACCGTCTCGGAGTCCTCGCGGCCGGGCTCGCGCAGGTGGGTGTGCAGGTCGACCAGGCCGGGCAGGAGGACGAGCCCCTCCGCCTCGACGACCGTCGCGTCCTCGGCGGACAGCCCGGTCCCGACCTGCGCGATGCTCTCGCCCGCGACGAGGACGTCCCGGGCGGGGCCGCCGAGGACGCGCGCGCCGCGGATCAGGGTCTTCTCGGTGGTCACTTGGTCTCCTCGGCGGTGCTCTCGTGGGTGGTGTCGGCGGCCGTCCCGGCGGGGGCTGCGCCGGGCAGCGCGCCGCCGAGCAGCAGGTACAGGACGGCCATGCGCGTGCTGACCCCGTTGGTGACCTGCTCGACGGCGGTGCAGCGGGGCGAGTCGGCGACGTCGGCGGTGATCTCCATGCCGCGGTTCATCGGCCCGGGGTGCATGACGACGGCATGCTCGGGCATGCGGGCCATGCGGGTGCCGTCCAGCCCGTAGCGGCGGGCGTACTCGCGCTCGGTGGGGAAGTAGGCGGCGTTCATGCGTTCGCGCTGCACGCGCAGCATCATGACGGCGTCGGACGTGCCGAGCACGGCGTCCAGATCGTACGAGACCTCGCACGGCCAGGCGTCGACGCCGACGGGGACGAGCGTGGGCGGGGCGACGAGGGTGACCTCGGCGCCGAGGGTGCTCAGCAGCCGGACGCCCGAACGGGCGACGCGGCTGTGCAGGATGTCCCCGACGATGGTGACCCTGCGGCCGCCGAGGTCCTTGCCGGCGCCCCCGCCGAGGCGGCGGCGCAGCGTGAAGGCGTCCAGCAGGGCCTGGGTGGGGTGCTCGTGGGTGCCGTCCCCGGCGTTGACGACCGAGCCGCCGATCCAGCCCGAGGTGGCCAGCCGGTGCGGCGCCCCGGAGTCGTGGTGCCGGATGACGACGGCGTCCGCGCCCATCGCCTCCAGGGTCAGCGCCGTGTCCTTCAGGGACTCGCCCTTGGAGACCGAGGACCCCTTCGCGGAGAAGTTGATCACGTCGGCGGAGAGCCGCTTGGCCGCCGCCTCGAAGGAGATGCGGGTGCGGGTGGAGTCCTCGAAGAAGAGGTTGACGACGGTGCGGCCGCGCAGAGTGGGCAGCTTCTTGATCGGCCGGTCGGCGAGGCGGCCCAGCTCCTCGGCGGTGTCGAGGATGAGGACGGCGTCATCGCGGGAGAGATCGGCGGCCGAGATGAGGTGGCGCTTCATCTGTTGCCTTCCGTGGGGTGGGGACGGGCGTGCCGGGTGGCCGGGCGGGCGCGCGTGGGCGGGCCCGGCCGGGCGTCTCGGCGGGAGTCGTCGGTGCGCCGGTGGGCGCTACCGGTCGTCGGCCGGCGCGGCCTCGCGGTCCTCGGCGGGAGGTGCGCCCGCCTCGGCCGCCTGGCGGAGGCCGAGCAGCACGCCGTCGCGGCCGTCCTCCTCGGTGAGCTGGACGCGGACCGTCTCGCGCAGCGAGGTGGGCAGGTTCTTGCCCACGTAGTCGGCGCGGATGGGGAGTTCGCGGTGACCTCGGTCGACGAGCACGGCGAGCTGCACGGCGCGGGGCCTGCCGAGGTCGCCCAGGGCGTCGAGCGCGGCGCGGATCGTCCGTCCGGAGAAGAGCACGTCGTCGACGAGGACGACGAGGGAGCCCTCGATGCCGTCCCCGGGGATCTCGGTGCGGGCGAGGGCCCGCGCGGGGCGCAGCCGCAGGTCGTCGCGGTACATCGTGATGTCCAGCGAGCCGACCGGGACGGGCCGGGAGGTGATCTCCTCCAGCTTGGCCGCGAGCCGGTGGGCGAGGTGGACGCCGCGCGTGGGGATGCCGAGGAGTACGACGTCGTCCGCGCCCTTGGCACGCTCGACGATCTCGTGGGCGATGCGCGTGAGGACACGCGCGATGTCCGGCCCCTCGAGCACGGGGCGGGCGGGTGCGGCCTGGCTGGTGCCGCCGGTGTTGCTGTCCATGGGTAACGGACCTCCTTCCCCGCCTCACGGGACGGGCTTTAAAGGACGCCTGGTGGTGCGCGTCAACGGTACCAGGCGACGCCGGACCGCCCGCCGCCGCCCCGGAGGCGTCCCGTCGCGCCGCGGGCCGCGGGAACCGCTCGGACGGCCCCCCGGACGGCCGAAGCTCCGACTTTCGCATCACCGCTGGTCAGCGGGGGCCGGCGGGACTGGTGGGGCCGATGCGGCCCAGGTGGTCGACGTCCCCGGCTTGACGGCGTACATTACGCTGCGTAACCTCACAGTGAGTTACCAACGCCTCTTTCCGGGGAGCCACATGTCCAGCGAATACGCCAAACAGCTCGGGGCCAAGCTCCGGGCGATCCGCACCCAGCAGGGCCTCTCCCTCCACGGCGTCGAAGAGAAGTCCCAGGGCCGTTGGAAGGCGGTCGTGGTGGGCTCGTACGAGCGCGGAGACCGCGCGGTGACCGTGCAGCGCCTCGCCGAGCTGGCGGACTTCTACGGCGTCCCCGTGCAGGAGCTGCTGCCCGGCAGCACGCCGGGTGGAGCCGCCGAGCCGCCGCCGAAGCTCGTTCTGGACCTGGAGCGTCTCGCCCACGTCCCGGCCGACAAGGCCGGGCCACTGCAGCGTTACGCGGCGACGATCCAGAGCCAGCGGGGCGACTACAACGGCAAGGTGCTCTCGATCCGCCAGGACGACCTGCGCACGCTGGCCGTCATCTACGACCAGTCGCCCTCGGTGCTGACCGAGCAGCTCATCAGCTGGGGCGTGCTGGACGCGGACGCGCGCCGCGCTGTCGCCCACGAGGACGCCTGACGGCGAGGCCTCCGAAGAAACGTGCCTCCGCCCCCGCCCGGCCCCCGGGCGGGGGCGGAGGCACGTGGAGCCGCCGTCGCACGCCCGCCCACCGCGCGGTCGCCGCGCCGCCCCCGCCGGTGCGAGAGCGCGGCAGCCCCGGCCGGGTCTGCTGTTCAGCACACGGCGAAGGCCCCGGAACCCGCTTGCGAGCGGGTTCCGGGGCCTTCGCCGTGGTGGCGGTGAGCTGTCCGCCGCCGGGCTTCAGCCGCGCAGAGTCGGACCGAGATCCTTCAGCCGGCCGAGGAGACCGTTGATGAAGGCGGGCGACTCGTCCGTGGAGAACTCCTTGGCGAGCTGGACGCACTCGTCGAGGACGACCGCGTCGGGCGTCTCCTCCTCCCACAGCAGCTCGTACGCGCCCAGCCGCAGCAGGTTGCGGTCGACGGCCGGCATCCGGTCCAGCGTCCAGCCGACCGAGTGCGAGGAGATCAGCTCGTCGATGCGGTCCGCGTGCCGGGCGTACCCCTCCACGAGCTGCATCGTGTACTCACTCACCGGCGGCTGCCGGGTGTCGCTGCGGGCGTGCCGGACCCAGTCCGCCAGGACGGAGGCGACGTCGGCGCCGCGCTGGTCCGACTCGAAGAGGATCTGGAAGGCCCGCTTGCGTGCCTTGGTGCGAGCAGCCACGGTTAGCTGTTCACCCGGCCGAGGTACTCGCCGGAGCGGGTGTCGACCTTGACCTTCTCGCCGGTGGTGATGAACAGCGGGACGCCGATCTCGAAGCCGGTCTCCAGGCGGGCGGGCTTGGTGCCGCCGGTGGAGCGGTCGCCCTGGACGCCCGGGTCGGTGTGCTCGATGGTCAGCTCGACAGAGGCGGGCAGCTCGACGAAGAGGACGTTGCCCTCGTACATCGCCACCGTGGCCTCGAAGCCCTCGATGAGGTAGTTGGCGGCCTCACCGACGGTCTCGCGGTCGACGGGGAGCTGGTCGTACGTGCTCATGTCCATGAAGACGAAGTGCTCGCCGTCCATGTACGAGAACTGCATCGTGCGTCGGTCCACGGTGGCCGTCTCGACCTTCGTGCCGGCGTTGAACGTCTTGTCGACGATCTTGCCGGACAGCACGTTCTTCAGCTTGGTGCGCACGAAGGCAGGGCCCTTGCCGGGCTTGACGTGCTGGAACTCGACAACGGACCAGAGCTGGCCCGCGTCGAGCTTGAGCACCATGCCGTTCTTCAGGTCGTTCGTGGTGGCCACGGTCGCGGAATCTCCTACAGACGCTGCTTTACGGGACCAAGGCCCGCCCGGCCCGGGGACCGGCCGGCACGCTACAGAGCGAGCAGCTCCTTGGTCGTGATGGTGAGTAGCTCCGGCCCGCCGTCCGACTGAGCACGGACGACGAGTGTGTCATCGATCCGGACGCCGCCCCGGCCGGGGAGGTGAACCCCCGGCTCGACGGTGACCGGCACACAAGCGTCCAGTTTACCCACGGCCTCGGGGGACAGGAGCGGGTCCTCTCCGATTTCCAGGCCCACCCCCACGCCCACCGCCCGGCCGAGGGCGTCCGGGTACCCTTGCGCGTCCAGGAGTTGGCGTGCCGCGCGGTCCACCGCACGGTACTGCGCCCCGGGGGCGAGCGCCTCCCGCGCCGCCCGCTCGGCGCCGAACACCAGGTCGTAGAGCTGGATCTGCCAGTCGGCCGGGGCCGTGCCGATGACGAACGTGCGACCGATGCGGCACCGGTATCCGCGGTAGCGTGCGCCGAGGCGCACCGTGAGGAAGTCGCCCTCCTCCACCCTGCGGTCGGTCGGGACGTGATCGGCGAGCCCGGAGTTGCGGCCGGTGCCGACGCTGGTGGGAAAGGCCGACCCCTCGGCACCGTGGTCGATCAGCCGCCGTTCCAGCTCCAGGGCCAGGTGGCGCTCGGTGCGGCCCACGAGGATCGACTCCAGAAGTTCCCCGAGGGCCTGGTCGGTGATCTCGGCCGCGATGCGCAGGGCGGCGATCTCGTCCTCGTCCTTGACCAGCCGCTGCTGCTCCACGGCGGTGCCCAGGTCGGCGAGGCGCAGGTGCGGGGCCACGGCCGCCAGGGCCCGGTGACGGGCCACCGTGAGGTGGTGCTCCTCCACCGCCAGGACACGGGTGCGGCCCCGGCCCGCCAGCTCCGCGGCGGTGACGACGGGGTCCCCGCCGGGTGCGGTCAGGGCGCGCACCCGCAGCGCGTCCGTTCCGTCGCCCAGGGCGGGCAGCGGGCCGCCGTCGGCGCGGGTCACCAGCGTGTCGTACCCGTCCGGGTCGAGGAGCAGGACGGCGTCGGGCGGGGCAGTGCCGGTGAGGTACCGCAGGTTGGCCGGGGTGGAGACCAGGACGGCCGTGCCGTCGGCGGCCCCGGTCGCCGTGGAGCGCTCGCGGAGGCGGGAGCGTCGGGCCATGTGCACCTCGGACATGCACCGAGCCTACGGCGCGGCGCACCGGGGGGCCGTCCGAGCGGGGCCGGACGGGGGTTACCAGGAGGGCGGGCTGGCGAGGCTGCGGGCGACGGCCTCGTCCAGCAGCCGCGCGGTGGCCTCCACGCCGTGCCGGGTGTTGTCGATGATGGGCAGCCCACTGCTGTACCAGCCGGCCATGCGGCCGTGGATGCGGGCCACCTCCTCGTCGGAGAGGCGACGGTTGCCGCTGCGCTCGGCGTTGCGTTCGAGGACGACGTCGAGCCCGGGCAGCAGGACGACGGGGATGAGTCCGGGGCCGACGTGGCGCTTCCATCCGCCCAGGCCGACCACCGGCCAGTCGGGGAAGACGGCGTCGTCGAGGATGCA
This sequence comes from Streptomyces sp. WMMC1477, assembly GCF_027460245.1. NCBI lineage: Bacteria > Bacillati > Actinomycetota > Actinomycetes > Kitasatosporales > Streptomycetaceae > Streptomyces > Streptomyces sp. WMMC1477. Next base: position 128,464 of record NZ_JAPZBD010000003.1, read on the forward strand.
GGAGATGCCGTTGGCCAGGAAGTTCCGGGCGGCGAAGCCGCAGGTCCGGCGGGCCAGCCGGTACTGGGCCTCGGAACCGTCGCTCCAGCCCTGCTGGGGGTCGGCGAAACCGGCGCGCACCCACTCGCGGACGTCGTCGAGGCTGATGTGGGCCGTGGGCACCCGCCGGCGCTCGGCCCAGTAGCGGGCGACGGTCGTCTTGCCCGCACCGGCCGGGCCGATGAGCAGGACGGCGACGGGAACCTGGGTGGCCTCCAGCGGACCGTCCTGCGGGGCCGTGCCGGGGGTGGGCCGGGCCGGGGGTGGGGGGATCTGCACCGGGGTGCCGGCCGGCAGCCGCACCTGGCCGGTGCCCTCGGAGCGCGGCGGGGGCGCGGGCTGGGAGCCGCCGCCGGGATGCTGCGGGGGGACCTGCCGCGGGGCCGCCGGCTGCGGTGCGGGGGCCGGCTGACCCGGCGCGGGGCGGGGCGGGGCGGCGGGCGGCGCACCGTGCGGCGGCGGACCCGCCCAGCCGGGACCACGGGCGGCCGACGGCCCGGGAGGAGGCGACAGGTGACCGGGAGGGGCGGGAGGGCGCCCGCCGTGTGCGAGTCCCACGTACTGCTGCATCCGGTACCACTCCGTCGTCCGGAACGCGCGATCTCCGCACGCCCACCGTTCAGTTCACCGCACGGTACCGTCTTCCGCCCGTGCGGTCGGCCGGGGTGTGAACGGCCGGGGCGGGCGGGAAAGTGCCCGTCCCGGCCGGTTCAGGGTCTCCCGGCGGTGGCGGCGGGTCCGGTGGGCTGCTCGGCCAGGGCGCGCAGGGCGAGCCGGTAGGAGCCGAGGCCGAAGCCGGCGACGGTGCCGCTGGCCACGGCCGCGACGACCGAGGTGTGGCGGAACTCCTCGCGTGCGTACGGGTTGGAGATGTGCACCTCGATCAGCGGGGCCGTGCGCTGGGCCGCCGCGTCGCGCAGGGCGTAGGAGTAGTGCGTGAGCGCCCCGGGGTTGATGACGACGGGCACGGAGCCGTCGGCCGCCTCGTGCAGCCAGCGCACCATCTCGCCCTCGTCGTTGGTCTCGCGCACCTCGACGGCGAAGCCGAGTTCGGCGCCGAGCGCGGTGCACTGCTCGACGAGGCCGGCGTAACTGGTCGAGCCGTAGACGTCCGGTTCCCGGGAGCCGAGCCGGCCGAGGTTCGGCCCGTTGAGGACGAGCACCGGACGCGGCGCCGGGTCCGCCCCGCTCATGCGGCGATCTCCGCGTGCGCGGCGAGGAGCATCGCCGGATCGGGGCCCTCCAGCACGGCGGGGCGGGCGAGGCCCTCCAGGACGATGAAGCGCAGCCGGTCACCGCGGGTCTTCTTGTCGACCCTCATGGTGTCCAGCAGCTTGGGCCACTGGTCGCCGCGGTAAGTGACGGGCAGTCCGACGGCCTCCAGCACGCGGCGGTGCCGGTCGGCGGTGGCGTCGTCCAGCCGCCCGGCGATGCGGCCGAGCTCGGCGGCGAAGACCATGCCCACGGACACGGCCGCGCCGTGCCGCCAGTTGTACCGCTCGTTCTTCTCGATGGCGTGGGCGAGGGTGTGACCGTAGTTCAGGATCTCCCGCAGCCCCGACTCCTTGAGGTCGGCGGAGACGACATCGGCCTTCACCCTGATCGACCGCTCGATGAGTTCGGTGGTGTGCGGTCCGTCGGGGCGCCGGGCGCCCTGCGGGTCGGCCTCGATGAGGTCGAGGATCACCGGGTCGGCGATGAAGCCCGCCTTGACGACCTCCGCGAGCCCGCTGACGTACTCGTTGACCGGCAGCGAGTCGAGCGCCGCCAGGTCGCACAGCACGCCGGCGGGCGGGTGGAACGCGCCCACCAGGTTCTTTCCCTCGGCGGTGTTGATGCCCGTCTTGCCGCCCACGGCGGCGTCGACCATGCCGAGCACGGTCGTCGGGACGGCGATCCACCGCACCCCGCGCAGCCAGGTCGCGGCGACGAACCCGGCGAGGTCCGTCGTCGCTCCCCCGCCGACGCCGACGATCACGTCGGTGCGGGTGAAGCCCGTCTGGCCGAGCGCCTTCCAGCAGTAGGCCGCGACCTCCGCGGTCTTCGACTCCTCGGCGTTGGGCAGCTGGATCGCGATGGCCTCGTAGCCCTGCTCGGCCAGGTCCGCCCGCACCACCTCGCCGGTCTCGGCCAGCGCCTCGGGGTGCAGCACGGCGACGCGCCGGGCCTTCTCGCCGACCAGGCCGGGCAGTTCGGCCAGGAGCCGACGTCCGATGAGCACGTCGTACGGTTCGTGGCCGGTGCCCGCGACGGTGATCCGGGTGGGGGTCTCGGTGCTGCTCATGCCTTCCTCAGCTCCAGGGCGTCCAGGATCTCGTCCGCGACCTCGTCCGGGGTGCGGTTGTCGGTGGAGACCACCACGCGGGCGACCTCGGTGTACAGCGGGCGGCGCTCCTCCATGAGGGTGCGCCACTGCTGGCGGGGGTTGATGGCCAGCAGGGGCCGCGGGGCGTCCAGGCCGACCCGCCTGACCGCCTCCCCGACCTCCATCTCCAGGAAGACCACCGGCCGTCCGGACAGCAGCGCGCGGGTCCCGGCGGCCATGACGGCGCCGCCGCCGAGCGCCAGGACCCCCTCGTGGTTCTCCACCGCGCGGCGGACGGCGGCGCGTTCCAGCTCCCGGAAGTGAGGCTCGCCCTCCTCGACGAACAGGTCGGCGATGGGCTTGCCCGCCTCCTCGACGATGTCGGCGTCGGTGTCGCGGAAGCCGAGGCCGAGCCGCTCGGCGAGGAGCCGGCCCACCGTCGACTTCCCCGAGCCCATGGGCCCGACGAGGATGACCGCGGGGCCGCTCACCGGATCGCCAGGTGGTCGAGGAAGCCGCGCACGTTGCGCCGGGTCTCGGTGACGCTGTCGCCGCCGAACTTCTCCGCGACGGCGTCGGCCAGCACCAGGGCCACCATCGCCTCGGCGACGATGCCGGCCGCCGGCACCGCGCACACGTCGGAGCGCTGGTGGTGGGCCTGGGCCGGCTCCCCGGTGGCGACATCGACCGTGGCAAGGGCCCGGGGCACGGTGGCGATGGGCTTCATGGCGGCGCGCACCCGCAGCAGTTCGCCGGTGGTCAGCCCGCCCTCGGTGCCCCCGGAGCGGCCGGAGGCGCGCCGGATGCCCTCGGAGGTGGTCAGGATCTCGTCGTGCGCCCTGGAGCCCGGCGTGCGCGCGAGTTCGAAGCCGTCGCCGACCTCGACCCCCTTGATCGCCTGGATGCCCATGAGCGCGGCGGCCAGGCGGGCGTCCAGCCGCCGGTCCCAGTGGACGTGGCTGCCGAGCCCGACGGGCACCCCGTGGGCGACGACCTCGACGACACCGCCGAGGGTGTCGCCGTCCTTGTGGGCCTGGTCGATCTCGGCGACCATCGCCGCGCTCGCGGCCTCGTCCAGGCAGCGCACCGGGTCGGCGTCCAGCCGCTCCACGTCCGCGGGGACGGGCACGGAACCGTGCGGGGCGCGGGCGGCGCCCAATTCCACGACGTGCGAGACGATCTCGATGCCCGTCGTCTCCCTGAGGTAGGAGCGGGCGACGGTGCCGAGCGCCACCCGGGCCGCCGTCTCCCGGGCGGAGGCGCGCTCCAGCACCGGACGCGCCTCGTCGAAGCCGTACTTCTGCATCCCGGCGAGATCGGCGTGGCCGGGCCGGGGCCGGGTGAGAGGCGCGTTGCGTGCGAGCTCGGCCAGCTCCCGCGGGTCGACCGGGTCGGCGGCCATCACCTTCTCCCACTTGGGCCACTCGGTGTTGCCGACCATGACGGCGACCGGCGAGCCGAGCGTGCGGCCGTGGCGGACGCCGCCGATGAAGGTGACCTCGTCCCGCTCGAACTTCATCCGGGCACCGCGCCCGTAGCCGAGCCGCCGCCGGGCGAGCGCGTCCGCCACCATCTCCGTGGTGATCGGGACGTCGGAGGGCAGCCCCTCCAGCGTCGCCACGAGTGCGGGGCCATGCGACTCCCCCGCGGTCAGCCAGCGCAACCTGCTCAACGGTGCTCCTCATTCCGCCAGTGCTTGCCCTGATCTTCCCACGCCCGGGGCCGCCCCCGGAGCGCCGGTCCAGCACCCGGACGCCGCTTGGGGGCAGCACCGGACGGGCGGAGACTACCGCGTCGGGGGGCGGGAGCGCAGTGCCGCCTCACCGGCCCGCCGCATGGCCGCCAGCGGCGCCGGAGAGCGGCCGGTCATCTGCTCGACCTGGAGCACCGCCTGGTGCACCAGCAAGTCGAGACCGCCGACGACCCGCCCGCCCGCGGCCGCCCAGGCGGCGGCCAGCGGCGTCGGCCACGGCTCGTACAGCACGTCGAACAACGTGCCCGGCGCGTCCGGGCCGGCGCCCGGGAGGACGTCGGCCAGGGCGTCGGTGGTACCCGCCGGGGTGGTGGCGACGACCAGCGGCGCCGCCAGCGCCTCGGCGGCCCGCTCCCAGGGGGCGGTGCGGACGTGGACGCCGAGGCGGTCGCCCCACACCCGCATCTCCGCGGCGCGGGCCTCGCTGCGGACGTAGGCCGTCACCGGGCCCGGGCAGATCCGCGCCAGGGCGGCCAGGGCGGAGGAGGCGGTGGCCCCGGCACCCAGGACTGCGGCCTCCGGCACCTGCTCGACGCCGCGTTCCCGCAGCGCGGCGACCATGCCGGGGATGTCCGTGTTGTCGCCGTGGCGACGGCCGTCCTCGGTGAACACCACCGTGTTCACCGCCTCCACGGCCGCCGCGGTGGCGCTCACCTCGTCCAGCAGCGGGATGACGGCCCGCTTGAGCGGCATCGTCAGCGAGAGCCCGGCCCAGCCGGGGCCCAGCCCCCCGAGGAAGCCGGACAGCCCGGCCTCGTCCACCTCGAAGCGGTCGTAGCTCCAGTCCTTCAGGCCCAGTTCGGCGTAGGCGGCGCGGTGCAGCACCGGGGAGAGGGAGTGCGCGATGGGCGAGCCGAGGACGGCCGCGCGCTGCGGTCCGCGGGTCACTCGCCCTCCTCCTCGCGCTTCCTGGCCTGTTCCGCGTTGAAGTCCTTCACGTGCGCCTGGTGTTCCTCGTAGGTCTCGCTGAAGCGGGTGTCACCGGGCTTGACGGTGACGAAGTAGAGCCACGGCCCCTCGGTGGGGTTGAGGGCCGCCTCGATGGCCTGGTGGCCCGGGTTGTCGATGGGGCCGGGCGGCAGGCCGGCGTTCTTGTAGGTGTTGTACGGGTGGTCGAGCCCGGTGTCCTCGACCGAGACGTCGAGCGTGGAGCGGTCGAGCGCGTAGTTGATGGTGGAGTCGAAGTCCAGCTTGCCGTTGGTGGCGGTGTTGCCGGGCTTCAGCCGGTTGTAGACGACGCGCGAGACCTTGCCGAAGTCCTTCTTCTCCTGCGCCTCGGCCTGGACGAGGGAGGCGATGATCAGGATCTCGTACGGGGTCCGGTCCACCTCGGCGGCCTGGCCCTCCAGGTCCACCCGGGTGAACTCGGACCGGGCGCGCTCCACCATCTCGCCCAGCACGTCCACCGGTTCGGTGTCCTCGCTGACGGCGTACTTGGAGGGGAAGAGGAAGCCCTCGACGTTGCCCTCGGCCCATGCGGGCAGGTCCAGGTCGGCCGTCTCGGCGACCTTCTCCGTGGTGCCTTCGGGAGAGCCCGTGTGCTCGTCGATCAGCGCGTAGATCCGCGAGGCGCGCAGGCCCTCGGGGACGATCATCCCGGCCTGGCTGGCCGGGTCGAGCAGCAGCTCGAAGGCCTCGGCCGCCGACATCCTCTCGCGCAGGGTGTAGATGCCCGGCTGGATGGAGCGCGCCTTCTCCTGGTTGGCGTTCGCCGCCTCGACGAAGGCGGCCGCGCTCTTGACGACGTCCGCCTCGGCGAGGATCTCGGCCATGTCCGGCGGCAGCGAGCCCGGCGGGATCTCGACGGTGACCTCGCCGCTGCCGGTGCCCGCGTAGTCGGGGGCCGCGGCGAAGCGGCTCTGGTAGAAGCCGTACCCCGCGTAGGTGGCCGCGGCCGCGCCGCCGGCCAGGACGAGCACCACGACGAGGCAGGCCATCCGGTTCTTCCGGCGGCCGGAGCGGCGCCGTGCCGGTCCGCGGCGGTCCGCCCGGGTGGCCGGCTCGTCGTCGTCCGCGTCGTGGCCCTCACCGTCCTCCCACTCCGGGGGGCGGCGGCCCGGCCGGCCGTCATCCCGACCGGGGGCGGCCGGATCCCGGGGGCCGGGGTCCGGCGGCCCGGGGTCCGCCACGGCGGAGTGGGAGGCGTGGGCGAGGTGGGAGTCCTCCCGGCCGCCGCCCGCGCCCGTCTCCCAGTCGGGATTCCAGCCGGGGTCCGGAGACTGGCCCGCGTCCATCCGCGGCTGGGCCGGCCCCGCGTGCTGCGGGGCGTGGGGGTGGCCGTCGTACTGCCCGGGGTAGGGCTGCTGCTGGTCAGCGGGGTACGGCGTGCCGCCATGGTGCTGCGGGCCGGGGTGGTAGGGCCCTCCCGGCTGCCCGCCGCCGGGCTGGTGCGCCCCCGCGTAGGGCCCGGGCCCCTGCTGGGGCTGCGGGGCGTAGCCGTGCTGCGGCGGGGCCGGGTACGCGCCGTGCCCGGGGTAGCCCGCGGGGGGTCCGTACGGATCGGCCGCGGCCTGGTCGTAGGACCCGGCGGCGGCCTGCGGGTCGTGCCAGCCGCCGTACGGGTCCTCCTGCCGGGGGTACTGCTGCTGATGGCCCCCGTAGGCGTCCCAGGCAGCCTGCTGGGCGGCCCCGTCCCAGTTCCGGTCCCCGTAGAGGGGGTCCTCTGGGTGCCACGGTTGGGGCTCCGGGCCCCGGCCATACTCAGTCATCGATCCCCTATGCCGCGCTCCGACAACACCCTCGCGCCCGTACAGCGGTTCGAACATCGGAAGGCGTCACGTCGCGCGGAACGTTACCGTACTGCGATCAGACAACCACTTCGACGCACTCCCCCGGCGGGCGTCCCGACACCCGCTCGGTCTCCAGGGCGCTCTGCAGGATCACGACGGCGGCGGCCTGGTCGATGCGGCCGCGGCCCTTCTTCGCGCTCACCCCGGACGCCCGCATGGACTGCGCGGCGGTGACCGTGCTCATCCGCTCGTCCACCAGCCGCACCGGGACCGGCGCGACGCGGCGTGCCGTGTCCTGGGCGAAGGCGCGCACCTTGGCCGCCGCCGGGCCCTCCTGCCCGCCGAGCGAGCGGGGCAGGCCGACCAGCACCTCCAAGGGCTCGTACTCGGCTACGAGTTCGGCCAGGCGGCGCTGGGCGACGGGGCGGTCCCGCCCGGGGACCGTCTCGACCGGGGTGGCGATGAGCCCGTCGGGGTCGCACGAGGCGACCCCGATCCGGGCGTCACCGACGTCGACGGCCAGGCGGCGGCCCCGGCGCATCAGGACCCGACCAGGCTCTCGCCGACCTGCCGCTCCACGGCGGCCAGCGCCTCGTCGACGGCGGCCGGGTTCTGGCCGCCGCCCTGGGCGATGTCCGGCTTGCCGCCACCGCCGCCGCCGAGCGTCTTGGCGGCGGTACGCACCAGGTCACCGGCCTTGAGGCCGCGCTCGCGGGCGGCCTCGTTGGTGGCGATGACCGTCAGCGGACGGCCGTTCACCACGCTGAACAGGGCGACGACGGCCGGCCGGTCGCCGGGGACGCGGCCCCGGACGTCGAGCACGAGCTTGCGCAGGTCGTCGGCGGCGGTGCCGTCGGGCACCCGGCCGGCGGCCACGGCCACTCCGCGCACGTCCCGGGCGCCCTCGGCCAGTCCGGCGGCGGCCTGGAGCACCTTCTCGGCGCGGAAGCGCTCGATCTCCTTCTCGGCGTCCTTGAGCCGGGCGAGCATGCCGGAGATCCGCTCCGGCAGTTCCTCGGGACGGCCCTTGACCAGGTCCGTGAGCTGCGAGACGACGGTGTGCTCCCGGGCGAGGAACTGGTAGGCGTCCACGCCGACGAGGGCCTCGACCCGGCGCACGCCGGAGCCGATGGAGGACTCGCCGAGCAGCTTGACCAGGCCGAGCTGGGCGGTGTTGTGCACGTGGGTGCCGCCGCACAGCTCCTTGGAGAAGTCCCCGATGGTCACGACGCGGACGCGCTCGCCGTACTTCTCGCCGAACTCCGCGATGGCGCCCTGCTTGCGGGCCTCGTCCATCGACATGACCTCGGCGGTGACGTCCAGCTCACGGGCCAGGACCTCGTTGATCTTCTGCTCGACGTCGGTCAGGACGCCGCCGGGGACGGCGGCGGGCGAACCGAAGTCGAACCGGAACCGGCCCGGGGCGTTCTCCGAGCCGGCCTGGGCGGCGGTGGGCCCGAGCGCGTCGCGCAGGGCCTGGTGGGTGAGGTGGGTGGCGCTGTGGGCGCGGGCGATGGCGCGGCGGCGCACGACGTCGATGACGCAGTGGCCGGACGAGCCGACGGTGACCTCGCCGACCTGGACGACGCCCTTGTGCACGCTGACGCCCGGCACCGGCTGCTGGACGTCGCGCACCTCGACGACGGCGCCGCCGTCGAGGCGGATGCGGCCGGTGTCGGCGAGCTGGCCGCCGCCCTCGGCGTAGAAGGGCGTGCGGTCGAGGACGACCTCCACCTCGTCGCCCTCGTGGGCGGCGGGGGCGGAGACGCCGTGGACGAGCAGGCCGACGACGGTGGCCTCACCCTCGGTGTGGCGGTAGCCGGTGAACTCGGTCGCCCCGGCGGAGTCGGCGACCTCGCGGTAGGCGGAGAGGTCGGCGTGGCCGGTCTTCTTGGCCTGGGCGTCGGCCTTGGCCCGCTCGCGCTGCTCCTGCATCAGGCGGCGGAAGCCCGACTCGTCCACGGAGAGGCCCTGTTCGGCGGCCATCTCCAGGGTGAGGTCGATGGGGAAGCCCCAGGTGTCGTGCAGGAGGAAGGCCTGGTCGCCGGAGAGGACGGTGCCGCCCTTCTGCCTGGTCTCGGTGACGGCCGTGTCGAGGATGTTGGTGCCGGCCTTCAGCGTCTTGAGGAAGGCGGCCTCCTCGGCGAGGGCCACGGTCTCGATGCGCTGGCGCTCGGTGAGCAGCTCCGGGTACTGCTTGCCCATCGTCTCGACGACGACGTCGACGAGAGCGCCGACGACCGGTTCCTGGGAACCGAGGATGCGCAGGTTGCGGATGGCGCGGCGCATGATGCGGCGCAGCACGTAGCCGCGGCCCTCGTTGCCGGGCGTGACGCCGTCGGCGATCATCATGACCGAGGTGCGCAGGTGGTCGGCGATGACCCGCAGCGAGACGTCGCTCTCGTGGGCCGCGCCGTAGCGGACGCCGGTCAGCTCGGTGGCCTTGTCGATGACGACGCGCAGGGTGTCCGTCTCGTACATGTTGTGGACGCCCTGGAGGATCATCGCCAGGCGCTCCAGGCCGAGCCCGGTGTCGATGTTCTTGGCGGGCAGGTCGCCGAGGATCTCGAAGTCGTCCTTGCCGGTGCCCTCGCCCCGCTCGAACTGCATGAAGACCAGGTTCCAGATCTCCACGTAGCGCTCGTCGTTGACGGCCGGGCCGCCCTCCCTGCCGAACTCCGGGCCGCGGTCGTAGTTGATCTCCGAGCACGGGCCGCAGGGGCCGGGCACGCCCATGGACCAGAAGTTGTCGGCCTTGCCCAGGCGCTGGATGCGCTCGGCGGGGACGCCGACGACGTCCCGCCAGATACGCTCGGCCTCGTCGTCCTCGTCGTAGACGGTGATCCACAGCTTCTCGGGGTCGAGGCCGTAGCCGCCGTCGGCGACGGAGGAGGTGAGCAGCTCCCAGGCGAGCTTGCAGGCCCCCTCCTTGAAGTAGTCCCCGAAGGAGAAGTTGCCGCACATCTGGAAGAAGGTGCCGTGCCGGGTGGTCTTGCCGACCTCCTCGATGTCCGGGGTGCGCACGCACTTCTGGACGCTCACGGCCCGGTCGTAGGGCGCCTTGACCTCGCCGAGGAAGTAGGGCTTGAAGGGCACCATGCCGGCGTTGACCAGGAGGAGCGTCGGGTCGTCCGCGATCAGCGACGCCGACGGCACGACGGTGTGCCCACGCTCCTCGAAGAAGCTCAGCCAGCGGCGGCGGATTTCAGCCGACTCCATCAGTGGTCCTCTTTTCCGGTCGTTCGGTGGGGCAGGCCGCGCTCGGCCCGCGGACGGCTCCCGGACAGCGTCCGGGGGCTGGGGGTGGCGGTGAGGTAGGTGGGCGCCGGTGCGTCGGGGTCGTCGTTGAGGCCGAGGGCCTCGTTGAGCTCGTGCTCGCGCTGCGCCATCCCCGTCCGGACGTCGGCGGCGAGCTCCCGGAGCCGGTTCCCGGTGACGACGGCCCGGTCGGCGGCGCGCACCGCCAGCGAGTCGGGCGCCAGGGTGCGCAGCTTGCGGTTGACCTTGCTGGTGGCCCAGACGCCGGCGGCTGCGCCGGCCGTGAACCAGAACGTACGGCGGAACATGGGTGGTTCAGTCCTTCCCGCCTCGGCGGATGCGGCTGCCGCGCCGGGAGCCGGGCACGCGGCGGCCGACGACCATGGTTTTGGGGGGCTCGGTCGCCGCCCCGCCCGTGCGCCCGAGCGCCCGCCGGACTCCGTAGCCGAAGGCGGCCACCTTGACCAGCGGGCCGCCGAAGGTGGTCGAGACGGTGGAGGACAGGGCGGAGGCGTTGGCGGTGACCTCCTGGACGTCGGCCGCGATGGCGTCCACCCGGTCGAGCTGGGTCTGGGCGGAGCGCACCGTGGCCGAGGCCTCGCCGAGCAGCGGCACGGCCTGTTCCGTCACGCCGGCCACGAGCTTGGTGGCCGCCTTGAGTGTCTGCGCGAGCCTCACGAGCACGACGGCGAGGAACGACACGAGGATCGCCCAGAAGACCGCCACGAGGAGGCCGGCTACCTCAGCACCGGTCACGCTGCACCGCTTCCGTCGGGTTCAAGTCCAGGTCCCGACCTTATCGCGCCGAACCGACGGCCCCGTACCGCGTTGTTGGGCGAGGCGGACGCCGTCGGATTCCGCGGAGACCCCGCCCGCCCGGCACCGGAGCGGCGAAGCTCCCCCGCACACCGTGCGGGGGAGCTTCGCACCCGGGTCAGCGGGCGTAGTACTCGACGACCAGCTGCTCGTCGCAGATGACCGGGATCTCCTTGCGGTTGGGGTCGCGGTCGAGGCGGAACGCGAGCGCCTGGAGGTTGACCTCCAGGTAGCGGGGCGTCTCGCCGTCGGGCGCGTACCCGCCCTCGCGGGCCACCTGGAACGGGTACTTGTCGCGGCTGCGCTCGCGGACCTGCACGACGTCGTCCGGGCGGACCCGGAAGGACGGCTTGTCGACCTTCCGGCCGTTGACCGCGATGTGGCCGTGCACGACCATCTGCCGGGCCTGGTAGATGGTGCGGGCGAGGCCCGCCCGCAGAACGAGCGCGTCCAGCCGGCGCTCCAGCTCGACGATGAGCGCCTCGCCCGTCTTGCTCTCGACCTTCCGAGCGCGGTCGTAGGCACGGACCATCTGGCGTTCGCTGATGTCGTACTGGGCGCGCAGGCGCTGCTTCTCCAGCAGCCGGACCTTGTAGTCACTGGTCTGCTTGCGACCGCGGCCGTGCTCGCCCGGCGGGTAGGGGCGCTGCTCGAAGTACTTGACGGCCTTCGGGGTCAGCGCGATGCCGAGCGCACGCGACTTCTTGACCTTGGGACGCGACTGGTTCACGTTGAACGGACCTCCGTGTAAATTAGGTGAGGCTTACCTTAGCGGAGGAGAACGCTGTGTTTCGACCTGGGATCCCCCTGCCCGGCACCGATGACGACGCCGCGGTGGGTCAGCCGCGTCCCGCGGAAGAAAGCGCCGGCCGGCCTGATGCCGCCGAGCGCGTACGTACCCTCGTGGAATCCAGCGTATCGGCAGTCCTGGCCATTCCCGGAGCCGAGCCCGGCGGACTCGGCTCGACGCTGCCCCTGGCCCGGGCCGTCACGCCCGACGGCGACGTGGTCGTGCTGGTCGGAGCGGAGTCCTCGGCCGCACGGGCCGCCGCCTACGCCCATCACGACGACGTCGTCGCCGTGATGGACATCACGGACGTCGCCCCCGTCGCCGTCCCGCAGCGGGTCCGCGGCCACGCCCAGATCGGCGGCTGGCTCACCACGATCCGCGGCGACGAGGAGCTCGCCCTCGCGAGCGCGCTGCTGGCCGATCGGCTGCCGCCCGAGCCGCCGGGCGGCGCGCCGGAGCGCGTGGCGCTGCGGCTGGAGTTCGGTGAGGCCGTCGTGGAGGACCTCTGGGGCGAGGGGCTCGTCGAGCCCGAGGAGTTCGCCGCCGCCCGGCCCGACCCGCTGGCCCGGCACGAGGCGGACCTGCTCCAGCACCTCGCGGCCGCCCACGAGGAGCGCGTGCACGGCCTCTGCGCCCTGCTCGGCGAGCGCGGCGCGGGCTGCGCCGCCGCGGCCCTGCGCGCCGTTCCCCTCGCCCTGGACCGGTTCGGCCTGCGCGTGCGCTACTGCGCCCCGGTGGGCGGCCACGCCGAGCCCTTCGACGTGCACTTCCCGTTTCCGGACCCGGTCGCCGACGTCGCGGGGCTGCGGCGCGCCATGCACCGCCTCTTCGACGCCGCCGAGGAGGGCTGAACCGCTCCGGGGCCCCGCCTGCGCGCGCTGGGGAAGTCTGCGCCCGGAGCGCGGGGACGGGCAGCGCGGCCCTCGGCACCGGCCCCTGCCCCTACGGGGCGGAGTCCTGCTCGCCGCGCAGCCGGGCCCGGACCCGCTCGGCGACGTCCGCGTAGCGGGCCTCCGCACCGTAGCGCGTCGGCTCGTAGTACCGCGCCCCGTGCACGCCGTCGGGTGCGTACTGCTGGGCCGCGATACCGCCCGGCAGGTCGTGCGGGTACTGGTAGCCGGCGCCGTGCCCCAGCTTCTTCGCCCCGCCGTAGTGGCTGTCCCGCAGATGCGCGGGGACGGGCCCGGCCCTGCCCGCCCGGACGTCGGCCAGCGCGGCGTCGATCGCGGTGTAGGCGGCGTTGGACTTGGGGGCGAGCGCGAGGGCGATCGTCGCCTGGCCGAGGGTGATCCGGGCCTCGGGGAAGCCGATCATCGCGACCGCCTGGGCGGCGGCCACGGCCGTCTGGAGGGCCGTGGGATCGGCGAGCCCGATGTCCTCGCTGGCGGAGATCATCAGCCGCCGCGCGATGAACCGCGGGTCCTCACCGGCCTCGATCATGCGGGCCAGGTAGTGCAGCGCCGCGTCGACGTCCGAGCCGCGGATCGACTTGATGAGGGCGCTGGTCACATCGTAGTGCTGGTCCCCGTCGCGGTCGTACGTCACCGCCACCCGGTCGACCGCCTCCTCCAGCGTGGCCAGGGTGACGGCCGACTCGCCCTTGGCCAGCGCGGCACCGGCGCCGGCCTCCAGGGCGGTCAGCGCCCTGCGGGCGTCGCCCTGCGCGATGCGCAGCAGATGGGCCTCGGTGTCCTCGGGCAGGGTGACGGAGGCCGCGAGCCCGCGCTCGTCCGCGACGGACCGCCGCAGGAGGCCGCGCAGGTCGTCGTCGGTCAGCGGCTCGAGCGTCAGCAGCAGCGAGCGGGACAGCAGCGGGGAGATCACCGAGAAGTACGGGTTCTCCGTGGTCGCGGCGATGAGCGTGACCCAGCGGTTCTCCACGGCGGGCAGCAGGGAGTCCTGCTGGGCCTTGGAGAAGCGGTGGATCTCGTCGAGGAAGAGCACGGTGTCCTTGCCGTAGGCACCGGACGAGCGGCGGGCGCCGTCGATGACGGCCCGCACCTCCTTGACCCCGGCCGTGATGGCGGACAGCTCCACGAAGCGCTTGTCCGTGGCCCGGCTGACGACGTACGCCAGCGTCGTCTTCCCCGTGCCCGGCGGGCCCCACAGCAGCACCGACGACGCCCCGGCCGGGCCGCCGTCGCCCTCCCCCACCAGCCTGCGCAGCGGCGAGCCGCGGCGCAGGAGATGCCGCTGGCCCACCACCTCGTCCAGGGTGCGCGGACGCATCCGCACGGCGAGCGGACTCGCGGCGGGGTCCTTGGACTGGCGTTCCTCGGCGGCGGCGGTGAACAGGTCGGGCTCCACGGCCGCAACCCTAGGTCACGCCACTGACAGCGCCCACACGGCGGGCGCCGCGTTCAGCCGACCCAGAAGTACCACCAGCGGGTCAGGATCAGCATGCCGATGATTCCCACGTGGGCCACGGGGAACAGCCAGTGGAACTCCAGGAACAGCTTGCGCAGCCCCTCCGGGGCCGGGACGAGCCGGTGCCTGAGGTTGAACCAGAGCGTGTACCAGAACATCGTCAGCGTCGCGACCCAGGCGAGGGTGCACCACAGGCACAGCGCGTTGATGTTGTACAGCGACTGGTACATCAACCAGGTGCAGAAGGACACCCCGAAGAACGTGCCACCCAGCATGCTGCGCCAGAACCAGGGCCGGTAGCGCGCCCCGGCCAGCAGCCCGGCCCCGATCGCGATGACCACCCCGTAGGTGACCAGGCCCAGCATCGGGTTCGGGAAACCGAACGCCTCGGCCTGGTCGCTCTCCATGACGTCGCCGCAGGAGACGATGGGGTTGAGGCTGCAGGCGGGGGTGTATTCCTCCCCGTCGATCTTCGCCTGCAGAAGGTTGAACTTGTCGTTCGTGATGACCCAGGCCGCGAGCAGTCCCGCGAAGCCGGTGACGACGAGCATCCAGGCGAAGGCCCGGCTCGCGGCCAGCGTGAGCGGCGACCGCTCCGCGTCATCGGTGGCTTCCGTACCGTCGGCGGAGGGTGCCGTGTGGGTCATCATCGCGCTCGTCGTCCCATCGTCCGGGTCTGCTGGTCCATTGTGGCCCAACGAGTCAGGGGTCAGCTCAGTTTCGCCCGGACGTCCTCGACGACGGAAGACAGCGGCACGGGTGACTGCTCACCGCTGTCGAGATCCTTGACCTGGACGACGCCCTCGGCGAGGTCCCGCTCGCCCAGCACCAGGGCGTAGCGGGCGCCGGACCGGCCGGCGGACTTCATGGCGTTCTTGAGCCCCTTGCCACCGTAGGCGAAGTCCGCGGCGACCCCGGAGCGGCGCAGCTCGGTGAGCACGCCGAACAGCACGCGGCGTGCCTCCTCGCCCACGGGCACGACGTAGACGTCCGTCGACGACGGGGTGTCCAGCTCGACGCCCTCGGCCCGCAGGGCCAGCACCGTGCGGTCCACGCCGAGTGCCCAGCCCACCGAGGGGAGGGCGGGGCCGCCGATCATCTCGGAGAGCCCGTCGTACCGCCCGCCGCCGCCGATCGCCGACTGCGCGCCGAGGCCGTCGTGCACGAACTCGAAGGTGGTCCGCGTGTAGTAGTCCAGGCCGCGCACGAGCTTCGGGTCGTCCTCGAAGGCCACGCCCGCGGCCGTCAGGAGCTCCCGAACCTGCTCGTGGTAGGACTTGCAGCCCTCGCACAGGTGGTCGCGCATGAGCGGCGCCCCGACGAGCTGCCGCTGCACGGCCTCCCGTTTGTCGTCGAGCACCCGCAGCGGGTTGATCTCGATGCGCTCGCGGGTGGCCTCGTCCAGGTCGAGGGCGCGCAGGAAGTCCTGCAGCGCGGCACGGTAGCGGGGACGGCACTCGGCGTCGCCCAGGGAGTTGAGCAGCAGCCGGAAGCCGCTGAGCCCCAGCGAGCGGTAGGCGTCCACGGCCAGGATGATCAGCTCGGCGTCCAGCGCCGGGTCCTCGGCGCCCAGCGCCTCGGCCCCGACCTGCGAGAAGTGCCGGTAGCGGCCCGCCTGCGGGCGCTCGTAGCGGTAGTAGGAGCCGGAGTACCACAGCTTCACCGGCAGCGCCCCGCGGTGCAGGTTCGCCTGGAGGGCCGCCCGCAGCACGGAGGCGGTGCCCTCGGGGCGCAGGGCCAGCTCGTCGCCGCCCTTGGTGGTGAGCGTGTACATCTCCTTGGTGACGATGTCGGTGGAGGCTCCGACACCGCGGGCGAACAGCTCCACCTGCTCGAAGCCCGGCGTCTCGACGTACCCGTACCCGGCGCGCCGCAGCGGCGCGGAGATCGCCTCGCGGACGGCGAGGAAGTCGGCCGAGTCCGGCGGGATCAGGTCGTAGGTGCCCTTGGGGGCGGCAAAGGTGCTCACGGAATTCTTCGTCACATTCCTCGTCGTGGAGCGATGAAGCCATCGGCTCCGCGGCCGGCGGCGACCTCCCGCAGGAACGGGTTGGCGGCACGCTCACGGCCGACCGTGGTCTGGGGGCCGTGCCCGGACAGGACCACCGTCGAGTCGTCCAGCGGCAGGCAGACGCGAGCCAGCGACCGCAGGATCTCGGCGGGGTCCCCACCGGGCAGATCGGTGCGTCCGACGGAGCCGGCGAACAGCAGGTCGCCCGAGAACAGCACCGGCGGGATGTCGGCCTGTTCCGGCAGCGAGAAGGTCACCGACCCCCGGGTATGGCCGGGAGCGTGCGAGACGGTCAGCTCCAGGCCCGCCAGCGGCAGCCTGGCGCCGTCGGTCAGCTCGTGCACGTCGTCCGGCTCGCCGACGGTCAGGTCGCCCAGGAGCTGCTGGCCGATGGCCCGTCCGAGGCCCTTCTCCGGGTCGCTCATCATGTAGCGGTCGTCCGGGTGGATCCAGGCGGGGACGTCGTGCGCGCCGCACACGGGGACGACGGAGGCGACGTGGTCGAGGTGCCCGTGGGTCAGGACGACGGCGACCGGCTTGAGCCGGTGCTTGGCGAGGGTCTCCTCGACGCCCTGGGTGGCCTGGTGGCCCGGGTCGATGATCACGCACTCCTCACCGGCGGCGGGGGCGACCAGATAGCAGTTGGTCCCCCAGGCCCCGGCGGGGAACCCGGCAATGAGCACGATCGTCCTTCAGTCGTCCGGCGGTGGTGAGGTGTCCGACCAGAGCCTACCGGCGCGGCCGGTCCCGTCGCGAACCCGTATACGGTACGGGGCACGTCACAGCAGCAGCAGGCAGCCGCACCGAGGCGGTGCGGGCCGGAGGAGGAGACGGTGGTCACCAAGGAGCAGCGGCGCAAGCAGCTCGCGCGGCAGAAGCGACTGCGTCAGCAGCAGCGGCACGAGGACGCCCGCCGCAGGGCCCGGCTGCGCAACGGGATCATCGCCGCCGGCCTGGTGGCCGCGCTCGGCGCGGGCGGGGTGGCCGCCGCGGCCGGCGCCTTCGAGGGCGACGCGGACACGGACAAGCCCACCGAGGACACCGCCCAGCAGGCCCCCGACCCCTGCGCCGAGCCCGCGAAGGGCGAGCCGGGCGACAAGCGGTGGGAGAAGGAGCCGGAGATGGCGATCGACACCTCGGCCTCCTACACCATGAGCCTGGCCACCACCTGCGGCGACATCGAGATCGCCCTGGACGCCGAGAAAGCGCCGCACACGGTCAACTCCTTCAACTTCCTCGCCGGCGAGGGCTACTTCGACCACACGCCCTGCCACCGCCTCGTCGACCAGGGCATCTTCGTGCTCCAGTGCGGCGACCCGACGGGCACCGGCAAGGGCGGGCCCGGCTACACCCTTCCCGACGAGAACCTGAAGGACCCGGCGGTCCAGGACGGCGTCTACCCCGCGGGCACGGTCGCCATGGCCAACACCTACAACGCCCAGCTCGACGAGGGCCGGGACACCGGCGGCAGTCAGTTCTTCCTCGTCTACGAGGACAGCGAGCTGCCGCCGGACTACACGCCGTTCGGGCAGATCACCCAGGGGATGGACGTCCTGAGGAAGATCGCCGACGCGGGCTCCACGGCGGACCCGCAGATCCAGGCCACCGTCCCCAACGCCACGGTCGTGATCGACAAGGCCACGGTCACCGGGAAGTAGCCGTCGCCCCCCAAGGCTCCCCTTCGGGCGGCGTCGCTCCGGTGGGTTCCCCGCACCACGGACGCAGAATCCGCCCCCGGTTCGCGGACAGGGCGGGCGCCGGTCGCCTATGTTGGCGTTGTGCAGGGTGCCTGCTCCGGCCAGGTGACCAGCACGGTGAACATCGGATGCCGGACGAAACCGTGGACGATGCCGGGGGCGCGTGGTGCCCCACCGGTGTCATGTGGAGGAGGCGCTGTGAGCAGCGACCCGTGGGGCCGCGTCGATGAGACGGGGACCGTTTACGTGCGGACGGCCGACGGCGAGCAGGTCGTGGGATCGTGGCAGGCCGGCTCCCCGGAGGAGGCCCTCGAGTACTTCAAGCGGAAGTACGAGGGGCTGGTCGTCGAGGTGGGCCTCCTGGAACGACGAGTGAAGACCACCGATCTGTCCACCAAGGACGCCATGACCGCGATCGAGCACCTGCGGGAGCAGGTGGACGCGCACCACGCGGTCGGCGATCTGGACGCGCTGCGCAAGCGCCTGGACGAGCTGACCACCCGGGTGGAAGCTCGCAAGGAGGAGCGCAAGGCGCAGAAGGCCAGGCAGGCCGAGGAGGCGCGGCGGGCCAAGGAGGAGCTGGTCGCCGAGGCCGAGGAGCTGGCCCGCAGCGACCAGTGGCGGGCCGCGGGCGAGCGGCTGCGCGGCCTGGTGGACACCTGGAAGGGGCTGCCGCGACTGGACCGCAAGTCGGATGACGAGCTGTGGCACCGCTTCTCGCACGCCCGCTCGGCGTTCTCCAAGCGGCGCAAGGCGCACTTCGCCGCGCTGGACGCCCAGCGGGAGGAGGCCAGGCAGCGCAAGGAGAAGCTCGTCTCCGAGGCGCAGGCGCTGTCCGGCTCGACGGACTGGGGCGCGACGGCGGCCCGCTACCGGGAGCTCATGCAGGACTGGAAGGCGGCCGGCCGGGCGCAGCGGGAGCACGAGGAGGACCTGTGGCAGCGGTTCCGCGCCGCCCAGGACGTGTTCTTCCAGGCCCGCAGCGAGGTGTTCGCCGAGCGCGACGCCGAGCAGCGGGAGAACCTGGCGCGCAAGGAGGAGCTGGTCGCCGAGGCGGAGAAGCTGCTGCCGGTGACCGACCTCAAGGCGGCGCGGTCGGCGTTTAGGTCCGTCAACGAGCGGTGGGACGCGATCGGGCACGTGCCCCGGGACGCGCGCTCCCGCGTCGAGGGCCGGATGCGCACGGTGGAGCAGGCGATCCAGCAGGCCGAGGAGGCCGAGTGGCGCCGCACGAACCCGGAGGTCCGGGCCCGGGCCGCCGGGCTGACGGGTCAGCTGCAGGACGCCGTGGACAAGCTGCGCGCCGACATCGAGGCGGCCCGCGCCGCGGGCAACGCCGCGAAGGCGGAGAAGCTGGAGAAGGAGCTGGCGGGTCGCAAAGCCCTGCTCGACCAGGCCCTCAAGGGCATGGAGGAACTCGGCGGCTGACGGTCGGCGCCGGTCGGGCGCCCGGAGCACGGTGGGCTTCGGCCCACCCCCGCTCCGGGCGCCCGGCCGTTTCCGGGCGCCCGGAGCGCGGCGTCGGGGGCCCGGGGGCGTCGGGGCCTACGGCCGACGGGCCGAGGTGACGCGGTAGACGTCGTAGACGCCCTCCACGCCGCGGACGGCCTTGAGTACGTGGCCCAGGTGCTTCGGGTCGCCCATCTCGAAGGTGAAGCGGGACGTCGCCACCCGGTCGCGGGACGTCTGCACGGCCGCGGACAGGATGTTGACGTGCTGGTCCGACAGCACGCGGGTGACGTCGGACAGCAGCCGGGAGCGGTCGAGCGCCTCCACCTGGATCGCGACGAGGAAGACCGAGGACTGGGTGGGCGCCCACTCCACCTCCAGCATGCGCTCCGGCTCCCGGGAGAGGGCGTCCACGTTGACGCAGTCGGCGCGGTGGACGGAGACGCCGCTGCCGCGGGTGACGAAGCCGATGATCGGATCGCCGGGGACCGGGGTGCAGCACCGGGCGAGCTTGACCCACACGTCGTCGGTGCCTTTGACGATGACGCCCGGGTCGGCGCTGCTGCGGCGCTTGGTGCGGCGGCGCATCGGCGGTTCGGTCTCGGCGATGTCCTCGTTGGCGGCCTCCTCGCCGCCGAGGGCCTGCACGAGCTTCTGCACGACGTTCTGCGCGGTGACGTGGCCCTCGCCGATGGCCGCGTAGAGCGAGGAGATGTCGGGGTAGCGCATCTCGTGGGCGAGGGTGACCAGCGAGTCCCCGGTGAGGATGCGCTGGATCGGCAGGTTCTGCTTGCGCATCTGCCGGACGATGGCGTCCTTGCCGTGCTCGATGGCCTCGTCGCGGCGTTCCTTGGAGAACCAGGCGCGGATCTTGTTGCGGGCCCGCGGTGACTTGACGAAGCTCAGCCAGTCCCGCGAGGGGCCGGCGCCGGGCGCCTTGGAGGTGAAGATCTCCACGGTGTCGCCGTGGTCGAGCGTCGACTCCAGCGGGACGAGTCGCCCGGCCACCCGGGCGCCGATGGTGCGGTGGCCGACCTCGGTGTGCACGGCGTAGGCGAAGTCGACGGGGGTGGCGCCGGCGGGCAGCGCTATGACGTCGCCCTTGGGTGTGAAGACGAAGACCTCGTTGCGGGACAGGTCGAAGCGCAGGGACTCCAGGAACTCCCCCGGGTCCTCCGTCTCCTTCTGCCAGTCCAGGAGCTGCCGCAGCCAGGCCATGTCGTTGACGGCTTCCTTGCCGCCGCCCTTGCCGCGTCCCGCGGCGTCGCTGCGGACCTTGGAGGCGCCGGCCACGGCCTCCTGCTTGTACTTCCAGTGCGCCGCGATGCCGTACTCGGCACGGCGGTGCATGTCGTAGGTGCGGATCTGCAGCTCGACCGGCTTGCCGCCGGGCCCGATGACCGTCGTGTGCAGCGACTGGTACATGTTGAACTTGGGCATCGCGATGTAGTCCTTGAACCGCCCGGGCACCGGGTTCCACCGCGCGTGCACGGTGCCCAGGGCCGCGTAGCAGTCGCGGACGGTGTCCACGAGGACGCGGATGCCCACCAGGTCGTAGATCTCGGCGAAGTCGCGGCCCCGCACGATCATCTTCTGGTAGACGCTGTAGTAGTGCTTGGGCCGCCCGGTGACGGTGGCCTTGATGCGCGCGCCGCGCAGGTCGCCCTGCACCTCGTCGACGACGGTGGCCAGGTACTCGTCCCGCTTGGGGGCGCGTTCGGCGACGAGCCGCACGATCTCGTCGTACATCTTGGGGTAGAGGATCGCGAAGGCGAGGTCTTCCAGTTCCCACTTGATCGTGTTCATGCCCAGCCGGTGGGCCAGCGGCGCGTAGATCTCCAGCGTCTCGCGGGCCTTCTGCTCCTGCTTCTCGCGGCGCAGGAAGCGCATGGTGCGCATGTTGTGCAGCCGGTCGGCGAGCTTGATGACCAGGACACGCGGGTCCTTGGCCATGGCGACGACCATCTTGCGGACCGTCTCGGCCTGCGCGGCCTCGCCGAACTTGACCTTGTCCAGCTTGGTGACGCCGTCGACGAGCAGGGCCACCTGGTCGCCGAAGTCCCGGCGGAGGGTGTCCAGGCCGTACTCGGTGTCCTCGACGGTGTCGTGCAGAAGGCCCGCCATGAGTGTCGCCGGGTCCATGCCCAGCTCGGCGAGGATCGTGGTCACGGCGAGCGGGTGGGTGATGTACGGGTCGCCGCTCTTGCGCTTCTGGCCGCGGTGCCAGCGCTCGGCCACCTGGTAGGCGCGCTCGAGCTGGCGCAGCGTGGCCGTTTCGGCCTTGGGGTCGTTGCCGCGCACGATGCGCAGCAGGGGCTCCAGCACCGGGTGGTAGGGGCTGGAGCGCTGCACACCGAGCCGGGCCAGCCGGGCCCGCACGCGGTTGGACGAGCCGTAGCGCCCGGAGACGCCGGAGATGGCCCGCGTGGGCGTCGCGCCGCCGCGGACGGCGGCCGCGGAACCGGACCGGTCGCCCTT
This sequence comes from Streptomyces sp. WMMC1477, assembly GCF_027460245.1. Taxonomy (NCBI): domain Bacteria; kingdom Bacillati; phylum Actinomycetota; class Actinomycetes; order Kitasatosporales; family Streptomycetaceae; genus Streptomyces; species Streptomyces sp. WMMC1477. The sequence continues at coordinate 150,156 of NZ_JAPZBD010000003.1, forward strand.
CGGCGGGGCGGGCCGCGCGGCAGGCCCGGCCTCCGCGCCGCGGGCGGTCGGGGCAGCCCCTTCCGCCCGCGGCGCGGAACCGGTGTCCGGTCGCGCCGGGGCGCCCATGTCCTCTCGCTCGGCGGCGGTCAGTCGCTGGGCCTCGTCTGGCAAGAGCTCTCCTTGGACGGTCCGGCCGGGAAACGGCTGGACTGCCATGGTATCGAGCCCCGCGAGGGAGAGCCGCGCTAGACCGTGACGAGGGCGTCCAACGGGGCTCCGGCCAGGGCCGTCTCGACACGCGGACGGCCCGCGAGGAAGCCGAGCTCCATCAGCACGCCCATGCCGGCCACCTCGGCGCCGGAGCGCCGGACGAGGTGGACGCCGGCCTCGGCGGTGCCCCCGGTGGCCAGGACGTCGTCGATGATGAGCACCCGGTCGCCGTCACGGAGGTCCTCCGCGTGGATCTCGATCTCGGCGCTGCCGTACTCGAGGTCGTAGGCCTGCCCCAGGGTGGCCCCGGGGAGCTTCCCGGCCTTGCGGACGGGCACGAAGCCCACCCCGGCCCGGACGGCCACCGGGGCACCGAGGATGAAGCCGCGTGCCTCCAGCCCGACGATCTTCGTCGCCCCCAGCTCCGCGCACCGCTCGGCCAGGGCCTCGGTGAGGGCGGCGAAGGCCACCGGGTCCGCCAGCAGCGGGGTGATGTCCTTGAAGACGACCCCCGGCTTGGGGTGGTCGGCCACGTCCCGGATACGGCTCAGCAGCAGGCCGGTCAGATCCTCGGTGCGCTGGGGCGGCACCGGGCCGGTCACGCCGGTCACCGGCGCCTCCCCGCCGAGCCGCTGCGGCCGCGTCCGGTGCGGGGGCCGCCCGGGCGGGACGCGGTCGCGGCGGCGGCCCCGGCGGGGGCGACCTCCGCGGGCTCCGCGTCGGCCGGGGCGTCCCCGGTGTCCACCGCGTCCTCGGTCCCGTCCTCCTCCGCGGCGTCCCGGTCGTCGTCCTCGCCCTGATCGGCCTTGGCGCGCTTGGAGAGGACCCGGCGGTCGTGCCGCCTGACCTCGGGCTGGCCCTTCTTGAGGTCGACGACGATCGGGGTGGCGAGCATGATCGACGAGTAGGTACCAGCGGCGAGCCCCACGAACAGCGACAACGCGATGTCCTTGAGCATGCCGCCGCCGAGCAGCCCGGCACCGATGATCAGCAGGCCGCCGACCGGCAGCAGGGCGACCACCGAGGTGTTGACCGAACGGATCAGCGTCGCGTTCAGGCCGCGGTTGGCGAGCTCCGCGAACGTCCAGCGGTTCTGTTTGTTGAGCGTGCGGGTGTTCTCGTTGACCTTGTCGAAGACGACCACGGTGTCGTAGAGCGAGTAACCGAGGATCGTCAGGACGCCCACCACGGTGCCCGGAGTGACCTCGAAGCCCACGAGGGCGTAGACGCCGACGGTGATGACGAGGTCGTGCAGGAGCGCGGCGAGGGCGGCGAGCGCCATGCGCCACTCGAAGGTGATCGCCAGGTACACGCTGACGAGCACCAGGAAGATCACCATGCCGGTGAGCGCCTTGCTCGTCATCTGGTCGCCCCAGCTCGGGCCGACCAGCTCCGCGTTCAGGTCACCGGCCTCCAGGCCGAGGTCCTGGGCCAGCTCACCGCGGGCGGCGTTGGAGGTCTCGGTGTCCAGGCCCGTGACCGTGATGCGCAGGGCGTCGTTGCCGAGCCGCTGCACCCGGGCGTCGTTGCCCGTCGCCTCCTCGGCCATCGTCCGGGCGTCCTCGATGGACACCTTGGTCGGCGGCGTGGTGAAGACGGCGCCGCCCTGGAACTCCACGCCCATGAACAGGCCCTTGCCGCCCAGGCCGGCCAGCGAGATGGCGATCAGGACGAGGGAGACCAGGTACCAGATCCTGCGCCGGCCCACGAAGTCGTAGGCGGCCTCGCCGCGGTACAGCTTGGCACCGAGTTCGCCGATGCGGGACATCTCAGGCCTCCTTCGGCTCGGCCGTGGTGGACGGCGCGCGACGGCGCCCGCGGATGGGCGGCTGGGCTCCCAGCCGCTTCGGGTCCAGCCCGGACCAGCGGTGGCCGCCGGCGAAGAAGGGCCGGGCCGCGAGGATGCTCGTGAGCGGCTTCGTCAGCAGGAAGACGACGAGGACGTCGAGCAGCGTCGTCAGGCCGAGGACGAACGCGAAGCCCTGGACCGAGCCGACCGCGGCGAAGAACAGCACCACGGCGGCCAGGAACGAGACGACGTCCGAGATCAGGATCGTGTGCCGGGCCCGGGGCCAGGCCCGCTCGATCGCCGGCCGGATGGAGCGGCCCTCGCGGACCTCGTCCCGGATGCGTTCGAAGTAGACGATGAACGAGTCGGCGGTGATGCCGATCGCCACGATGGCGCCGCAGACGGCCGGCAGGCTCAGCGCGAAGCCGATGGCCGGGCCGAGCAGCGACATGATCACATACGTCAGACCGCCCATGGCGAGCAGGCTGGTGATCGCGACGAGCGACAGCGCCCGGTAGTAGAAGAACAGGTAGACCACGACGAGGGCGAGCCCGATGGCACCGGCGATGAGCCCGGCCTTGAGCTGCTCGCCGCCCAGAGACGGCGAGATCGTGAGGACGTTGGCCTCCTCGAACGTGATCGGCAGCGCACCGAACTTCAGCACGTTGGCCAGGTCCGCGGCGGAGTCCTGGTTGAAGCTGCCGGTGATCTCCGCCTGGCCCCCGGCGATCCGCGAGGACACCGACGGTGCGGAGACGACCTGGCCGTCCAGGGTGATGGCGAACTGGTTCTGCGGCTGCGGCAGCGCCGAGATGCGGCCGGTGACGTCGGCGAACTTCTTGCCGCCGCCGTCCGTGAAGTCCATGGTCACGAGCCAGATGCCGCGCTGCTGGTCGAAGACGGCGTTCGCGTCGTCGACCTGGGTGCCGGGCACCTCGACGGGACCGAGCACGTACGCGTAGGCGCCGTCCTGGTCACAGGCGACGACCTGCTCGGAGGGCTTGGCGGCGGCCACGGCCTGGCTGGCCTTGGCGCGGCCCTCCTTGGTGGCGCAGTCGAGCTTCTGGAGCTGCTGCATCAGGGCCGCGGCGCCCTCGTCCGGCGTGGGGGGCTCCGGGGACTCCTCGGGCTTCTTCTCGGGGTCCTTCTCGCCGTCGGCGCCCTCCTCGCCCGCGTCGGCGGTGGCGCTCGGGCCGGGCGAGGGCGACTCCTCGGCCACCGGGCCGAGCCGGCCGCCCTGGGCCTCGGGCTGGTTCGACTCCCCGGCGTCCGCGGAGGGCGTGGCCTCGGGCTTCTCCTCGCCCGTGGCACCGTCGTCCTTCGGCTTCTCCTCGCCGTCGGCGCCCTCGTCCTTCGGCTTCTCCTCGGTGGCGCCGTCCCCGGTCTCCGGCGACTCGGCCGGGTCCGGTACGGGCGCGCCGGCGGGCACGGCGTTCAGCACGGCTCGGAAGCCCAGCTCGGCGGTGGTGCCGACCTGCTCCCGGGCCTGCTCCTCGTCCGTTCCCTTCGGGATGTTGACGATGATGTTGCGGTCACCCTGGGTCTTGACCTCGGCCTCGGACACGCCGAGCCCGTTCACACGGCGCTCGATGATCGAGACCGCCGTGTTCATGTTGGCCTCGTTGACCGCGCTCTTCTTGCCCGGCCGGTCCACGGCCGCGAGGGTGATGCTGGTGCCGCCGGCGAGGTCGATGCCCAGCCGGGGTGTCGTCGCCCCCGCGAGGAACATCCCGCCCGTGAGGACGGCGGTCAGCGCCAGCATGAGCGTCAGCGCCCGCCACGGTTTCCCCTGCACCCCAGGGACCCTCCGGCGCTTCTTCGGTGTTGCCACCTTGTCGTTTCTCCCTGTCCGGCCGCCCGCGCGCGGTGGTCGCCGCGTGGCGCGCGAAGTGGTGTGCGAACGTGCGTCGCCGCCGGACCGGTGGGCCCGGCGGCACGGGGGCCTACTTCTTCTGGCCGTCCTCGCCGTCGCGCTCGGTGTCCTCGGGCTCCCCGTCCGCGTTGTCGGCGGGGGCCGGGCCGCTCTCCTTGCTGAGCCCGATCTTTCCATCGCCGTCCTCGTCGGCGGAACCCACCGGACCGGTCAGGGTGGAGGCGTCGTCGGGCACCACCGGGGCGTCGTCGCCCTCGGCGTGGGCACCGTGGACGATGCGGTCGAACTCCTCGCCCTCCAGCACCGCGCCCACCGCGTTCTTGGCGTAGAGGGCGTGCATGCCGGGGGCGACCTCGAGGGTCACCGTGTCGTCGCCGACCTCCTTGACCCGCGCGTACATGCCGCCGATGGTGCGCACACCCGTACCCGGCTGCATCTGATCACGCATCTGCATGGCCTGCTGCTGCTTCTTCTTGGCCGATCGCGTCATCAGGAACATGAAGCCGATCAGGATGAGGAGAGGAAGGAGAAATGCGATATCCACGGCGGAAGAATGTCCTTTGCAGGGTCGCGAGCGACCTGGGGGGTGTATGAGGATGGGTGCGCCGGCCACAGGGACGGCATCGGCGGAGTCTAAGGGAGGCCCCACCGGTGGAACAACGTCCAGCATGGCACCCCGGTTCCGCGAACCACGAATACCGGGCCCTCCCGCTGCCGGATATCCGGGGAAGAACCGCCACCGAAACCGGTTACGGGGGCCGGCCGCCGCTTCACCCGTCCTGACGCGCTGCGGCGCCCGGGGCGACGTCAACCGTCGAACAGCCCGCCCTGACCGGGAGGGGTGGCCGGGGACCCGGCGGCGGGTGTGGGCGGGGTCAGACCCAGGTGTGCCCAGGCGGCCGGGGTCGCGACGCGGCCGCGGGGCGTACGGGCGAGGAGGCCCTCCCGCACGAGGAAGGGCTCGGCGACCTCCTCGACGGTCTCCCGCTCCTCCCCCACCGCCACGGCCAGTGTGGAGACGCCGACGGGCCCGCCGTTGAACAGCTTCAGCAGTGCCTGCAGCACCGAGCGGTCCAGCCGGTCCAGACCGCGCTCGTCGACCTCGTACACGGCCAGGGCCTGGGCGGCGATCTCCCGGGTGATGACGCCGTCGGCCTTGACCTGGGCGTAGTCGCGCACGCGGCGCAGCAACCGGTTGGCGATGCGCGGGGTGCCGCGCGAGCGGGAGGCGATCTCGGCCGCGCCCTCGGCGTCCGCCTCGACCTCCAGCAGTCCCGCCGAGCGGTGGAGGACGCGCTCCAGCTCGGGGCGCTCGTAGAACTCCATGTGCGCGGTGAACCCGAAGCGGTCGCGCAGCGGCGGCGGCAGCAGCCCGGCCCGGGTGGTGGCGCCGACCAGGGTGAACGGCGGCAGCTCCAGCGGAATGGCGGTGGCCCCGGGCCCCTTGCCGACGACGACGTCGACCCGGAAGTCCTCCATCGCCATGTACAGCATCTCCTCGGCGGGCCGGGACATGCGGTGGATCTCGTCCAGGAAGAGCACCTCGCCCTCCTGGAGGGAGGAGAGGATCGCCGCGAGGTCGCCCGCGTGCTGGATGGCGGGGCCGGAGGTGATCCGGATGGGGGCGCCCATCTCGGCAGCGATGATCATGGAGAGGGTGGTCTTGCCGAGCCCGGGGGCACCGGAGAGGAGCACGTGGTCCGCGGTGGCGCCGCGCTGCCGGGCGGCGCGGAGCACGAGGTCGAGCTGCTCGCGCACCTTGGGCTGACCGACGAACTCGGTGAGCGTCTTCGGCCGCAGGGCCGCCTCGACCGCGGTGTCGTCGGTGTCGGCGCCGGCCCCGACGAGCCGCTCGCCGCCGTGCGGCGCCCCCTCGCCCGACGGCTCCTGGCCGTGGTCCTGTGCGCTGTGGTCGTCCCAGGTCATGCTCGGATCTCTCGTCGGGCCTCGGCGGCGGGCGCGTCAGCGGGTGCGGTTCATGGTCTGCAGGGCCGCCCGCAGCAGCACGGCGACCTGCGGCCGGCCTCCCCCGGCCGACTGCTCGTCGGCCAGCGGGGCCACGGCGGAGACGGCCTCGTCCGCCTCGCGGGCGGCGTAGCCGAGACCGAGCAGCGCGGAGTGGAGCTGGTCCCGCCAGGGGGCCCCCGCCGCGGCTCCGGCGGCGGGGGCCGGAGGCGCTCCGACGGGGGCGCCGAGCCGGTCCTTCAGTTCCAGCAGCAGCTTCTGCGCCCCCTTCTTGCCGATGCCGGGCACCGCCGTGAGGGCCTTCTCGTCCCCCGCGGCCACCGCGCGGCGCAGGGCGTCGGGACGGTGGACGGCCAGCATGGCCTGCGCCAGCCGGGGGCCGACGCCGCTGGCGGTCTGCAGGAGTTCGAACACCTGGCGTTCGTCGTCGTCCGCGAAGCCGTAGAGGGTGAGGCTGTCCTCCCGGACGACGAGCGAGGTGGCCAGGCGCGCCTCCTCGCCCGTGCGGAGCCCGGCCAAGGTGGCGGGCGCGCACTGGACGGCCATGCCGACGCCGCCGACTTCGATGACGGCGGTGTCCGGCGCGAGGGCGGCCACGGGTCCCTGGACGAACGCGATCATCGGCGGGGGCCTTTCGGTGAGTGCGGGAGCGGCGCTGGGCGCGGGGGCGCGGCGTGCAGCCGCCGGGCCTGCTGGAGGCGGCCCAGCGCGGGGGCGCGCCAGATGTGGCAGATGGCCAGGGCGAGGGCGTCGGCGGCGTCGGCGGGCCGGGGCGCCTCGGACAGCCGCAGCAGCCGCGTCACCATGGCACCGACCTGGGCCTTCTCGGCCCGGCCGCTGCCGGTGACGGACGCCTTGACCTCGCTGGGGGTGTGCAGGGCGACCGGCAGGCCGCGGCGGGCGGCGCACAGCATGGCGACGGCGCTGGCCTGGGCGGTGCCCATGACCGTGCGCACGTTGTGCTGGCTGAAGACCCGCTCCACGGCGACGGCCGTGGGCCGGTGCTCGTCGAGCCACTCCTCCAGCCCGCGCTCGATCTCCACCAGACGCCGCGGCACCTCGGCCTCGGCGGGGGTGCGGACGACGCCCGCCGCGACCATCGTCAGCGGCCGGCCCGCCGTCCCCTCGACGACGCCCACGCCGCACCGCGTGAGCCCCGGGTCCACGCCGAGCACGCGCAACGCGCCACACCCCTCTCGTACGTCGGCCCCGGTGCATCCCCGGTGGATCTCCGTCGGCTGTACGGCAGGTTATCCGCCGCCTCCGACAACGCGGCGGGCCGCACCGGGGAGTGTCGTCATCCCCGGTGCGGCCCCTCGTGCGGCAGGCTCGGTTCCCCGGCCGTCAGGCGTCGACCTTGGCCATGACGTCGTCGGGGACGTCGAAGTTGGCGAAGACGTTCTGCACGTCGTCGCTGTCCTCCAGCGCGTCGATCAGCTTGAAGATCTTCTTCGCGCCCTCCTCGTCGAGCTCCACCTGCATGGTGGGGACGAAGTTGGCGTCCGCGGAGTCGTAGTCGATCCCGGCCTCCTGGAGGGCGGTGCGCACCGCCACCAGGTCCGTCGCCTCGCTGAGCACCTCGAAGGACTCGCCGAGGTCGTTGACCTCCTCGACGCCCGCGTCGAGCACGGCCCCGAGCACGTCGTCCTCCGTCAGCTCGGCCTTGGGCACGACGACGACGCCCTTGCGGTTGAAGAGGTAGGCGACCGAGCCCGGGTCCGCCATGGAGCCGCCGTTGCGCGTCATGGCGACGCGGACGTCGGACGCGGCCCGGTTGCGGTTGTCCGTCAGGCACTCGATCAGCACGGCGACGCCGTTGGGGCCGTAGCCCTCGTACATGATCGTCTCGTAGTCGGCGCCGCCCGCCTCAAGGCCGGCGCCGCGCTTGACCGCGCTGTCGATGTTCTTGTTGGGGACCGACTGCTTCTTCGCCTTCTGGATGGCGTCGTAGAGCGTGGGGTTGCCGTCCGGGTCCGCCCCGCCCATCCGGGCCGCCACCTCGATGTTCTTGATCAGCTTGGCGAAGAGCTTGCCGCGCTTGGCGTCGATCACGGCCTTCTTGTGCTTGGTGGTTGCCCACTTACTGTGGCCGGACACAGCCTCGCTCCTTCACAGTCACCAACAGGTTCCAACGCGCCGATCCTACCGTCAGCGCGTCAATGGGCCGCGCGCACCATCGCGGTGAACAGCTCGTGTACCCGGTGGTCGCCGGTCAGTTCGGGGTGGAACGACGTGGCCAGCAGGTTGCCCTGGCGCACCGCCACCGGGTGGCCGTCGATCCGCGCGAGCGTCTCCACGGCCGCTCCGGTGGACTCCACCCAGGGCGCCCGGATGAACACGCCCTGCACCGGGCCGCCGGCGACCCCGGTCATGTCGAGGGCCGCCTCGAAGGACTCGTTCTGCCGCCCGAAGGCGTTGCGGCGCACGATCATGTCGATCCCGCCAATCGTCTCCTGGCCGGAGCGCGGGTCGAGGATCTTGTCGGCCAGCATGATCATGCCGGCGCAGGAGCCGTAGGCCGGCAGGCCCTGCCGGACCCGCTCGCGCAGCGGCTCCAGCAGGCCGAAGACGTGGGCGAGCTTGTACATGGTGGTGGACTCGCCGCCCGGTATGACCAGGCCGTGCACCGCGGCCAGCTCCTCCGCACGGCGGACGGGGCGCGCCGTGGCACCGGCGCCGTCGAGGGCGGCCAGGTGCTCGCGGACGTCGCCCTGGAGGGCGAGGACGCCGATGTGGGGATTGCTCACGGGATACCTCTCTGACGAGCGGCGGGCGGCCGGGGCCGTTGGCCCGGGCCGCCCGGTCAGGCTGCGGTGGTCACGACACGGAGGCCGGGACGGGTGTCACCAGCCGCGGCTGGCGTAGCGCTCCGCCTCGGGGAGGGTGTCGCAGTTGATGCCGACCATGGCCTCGCCCAGGTTGCGGGAGGCGTCGGCGACGATCTTCGGGTCGTCGAAGAAGGTGGTGGCCTTGACGATGGCGGCGGCACGCTTGGCCGGGTCACCGGACTTGAAGATGCCGGAGCCCACGAAGACGCCCTCGGCACCGAGCTGGCGCATCAGCGCGGCGTCGGCCGGGGTGGCCACGCCGCCGGCGGAGAACAGCACGACGGGCAGCTTGCCCAGCTCGGCGACCTCGGCGACCAGCTCGTAGGGGGCGCGCAGCTCCTTGGCCGCGGCGTAGAGCTCGTGGTTGTCCAGGCCCTTCAGCCGGGCGATCTCGCCCTTGATCTGACGCATGTGGCGCACGGCCTCGACGACGTTGCCGGTGCCGGCCTCGCCCTTGGAGCGGATCATGGCCGCGCCCTCGGCGATGCGGCGCAGGGCCTCGCCCAGGTTGGTGGCACCGCAGACGAAGGGCGTGGTGAAGGCGAACTTGTCGCTGTGGTTGACCTCGTCGGCCGGGGTGAGCACCTCGGACTCGTCGATGTAGTCCACACCGAGGGCCTGGAGGACCTGGGCCTCCACGAAGTGGCCGATGCGGGACTTGGCCATCACCGGGATGGAGACGGCGTCGATGATGCCCTCGATCATGTCCGGGTCGGACATGCGGGCCACGCCGCCGTCCTTGCGGATGTCGGCCGGGACGCGCTCCAGCGCCATGACGGCCACCGCGCCCGCGTCCTCGGCGATCTTCGCCTGCTCGGGCGTGACCACGTCCATGATCACGCCACCCTTGAGCTGCTCGGCCATACCGCGCTTGACGCGTGCGGTGCCGGTCTCGGGGCCGGTGGATGTGCTGGGAGACGTGCTGGACACGGTTGACCTCACTCGACGTTCAAAGGCGACAGAAACGGCAGCGGATGACGGGGGCCCGTATACCGGGCTTTGGCGGCATACAGTCCGACGGACCCATCGTAGGCCCGCCGCCCTGCTCACCCGGATCGGCCACGAAGTCCACTTCGCGACCGATCATGCTCCACGATTGATAAAACCCTGCCGCCAGGTGACCGGCAAAGGTCCAATCCGGCGACAGTGGCCCGGTCCGCCGTCAGTGGCCCGGTCCGCGGTCGGTGCCCGCCGGGCCGCGTTCAGCAGTCCGGTCCTCGCCGTTCGCCCGGTCCACCAAGGCCTGCGGCGGCTCGTCGTCCATCTCGAAGGCGAGCGGGAACGGCGCGTGCCCCGCGAGGCGGAACCAGCGGACCGTGCGGTGCCGCCGCAGCGCCCGCGCGGCCCGGACGGCGTCGTTGTGGAAGCGGCGCGCCATCGGCACCCGGCGGACCGCCTCGGCCAGCTCCGCGGCCGACTCCTCGCCCCCGGGCACCCCGCGCACCGCGGCCACCGGCTCCGCGTCGCCGAGCACGGCCCGCAGCGCCTGGCTCAGCTCGCTCTCGGCCACCTCCCGCTGCTCCTCCGGGGCCGAGCGGGCGTCATGGGCGCTCTGGTAGAGGAGCATCGAGGCGGCGGGGTCGAACACTCCGGCCGTGGCGATCTCCTGGGCGATGGAGGCCCGGCGCAGCAGCTGCGCGTCCAGCGCGGCCCGGGCCGCGTCGATGCGGGCGTGGAGGCGGTCCAGCCGGCCGGCCGTCCAGCTCAGGTAGACGCCGACGAGCACCAGCGCGACGGTGGTCCAGATGATCCAGGCGAGGGGAGTCACGGGGGCTCACCCTATCCGCCCCTATCCGCGGAGCCGGAAGGTGCGGGGCCGTTCCTCCGCGGCCACGGCGCCCGCCCCCTCGGTGACCGTCTCGTAGACGGCCAGGATGTCCGCGCCCACCGTCGTCCAGTCGAAGCGGCGCACGTGCCGGCCCGCCCGCTCGGTGAGCTCGCGGCGGCGCCCCTCGTCCGCGAGGAGGGCGACCGCGCCGCGGGCTAGGGCGTCGGCGTCCTCGTTCGCGAAGACCTCACCCGCCCGGCCGCCGTCGAGCACCTGCACGAAGGCGTCCAGGTCGCTGGCCAGCACCGGGGCGCCGGCGGACATCGCCTCGACGAGGATGATGCCGAAGCTCTCCCCCCCGGTGTTGGGGGCGACGTAGACGTCGACGCTGCGCAGGAGCCGCGCCTTGTCCTCGTCGCTGACCATACCGAGGAACTCCACCCGGTCCCGCAGGCCGGGCGGCAGCCCGGCGACGGCCTCCTTCTCGTCCCCCCGGCCCGCGACCAGCAGCCGGGCCCCGGGGCGGGCCTCAAGGATGGCGGGCAGGGCGCGCATCAGCACGGGCAGCCCCTTGCGGGGCTCGTCGATGCGGCCGATGAAGCCGATCGTCTCGCCCTGCCACTCCGCCTTCGGCTCGGCGTCGGCGAAGAACCCGACGTCGACGCCGTTGGGAATGACGACGGCGTCCCCGCCCAGGTGCTCCACCAGCGTGCGGCGGGCGTACTCGCTGACCGCGATGCGCGCGCTGATCTTCTCCAGCGCGGGCTGCAGGATCGGGTAGGCCGCGATCATCGCCCGCGAGCGCGGGTTGGAGGTGTGGAAGGTGCCGACGATCGGTCCCCGGGCCGCCCAGCAGGCCAGCAGGGCCAGCGAGGGCGCGGCCGGTTCGTGGATGTGCAGCACCTCGAAGTCGCCGTCGGACAGCCAGCGGCGCACGCGCGCGGCCGACAGCAGCCCGAAGTTGAGCCGCGCCACCGAGCCGTTGTAGGGAACGGGCACGGCCCGGCCGGCGGAGACGACGTAGGGCGGCAGCGGGGTGTCGTCGTCGGCCGGAGCGAGCACCGACACCTGGTGGCCGAGCCGGATCAGATGCTCGGTCAGGTCCCGGATGTGGAACTGCACGCCCCCGGGGACGTCCCAGGAGTACGGGCAGACGATGCCGATTCTCACCGGTGCTCCGATCCGGGGCGCTCGGCGGCGGACGCGGGCAGGTCGGCGAGCCACAGCCGCTGGAGCATGTGCCAGTCCTCGGGGTGGGCGGCGATGGCCTCGGCGAAGGCGTCGGCGAGGTGCTGCGTCATGACGGCGGTCCGTTCCTTCCTCGTGCCTTCCTCCGGCACCTGGACCGCGGGGTGCACCCGGCACTGCAGCACGGGCGAGTCGTCGAACCAGAGGCTGGCGGGGAGCAGCACGGCGCCGGTCTGCTGGGCGAGCAGGGCGGGACCGGCGGGCATGCGGGCCGTCTCGCCGAAGAACTCGACCTCGACGCCGGAGGCGGACAGGTCGCGGTCGGCGACGAGGGCGACGACGCCCCCGGCCCGCAGCCGCCGGGCCAGCACCCCGAACGGGGTACCGCCGTCGTGCGGGAGCACCTCCATGCCCAGCGACTCACGGTAGGCGACGAAGCGGTCGTAGAGCGACTCCGGCTTCAACCGCTCGGCCACGGTGGCCAGCGGCGCCTTGAGATGGGTGGTGACCCAGGCACCGGCCAGGTCCCAGTTGGCCAGGTGGGGCAGGGCCAGGACGACGCCCTGGCCGCGCTCCAGCGGATCGGTGAGCCGGTGGAGGTCCTTGACCTGTATCCCGTTCGCGATCCGCTCCTCGCTCCAGGCGGGAAGCCTGAAGCTCTCCATCCAGTAGCGCAGGTACGAGCGCATGCCCGCGCGGGAGAGCTCGGCGAGCCGCTGCGGGGAGGCGTCCGGCACCACCCGGGCCAGGTTCGCCTCCAGCTGCAGCACCCCCCGGCCGCGGCGCTTCCAGGCCGTGTCCGCGACGCGCTGCCCGAGCCGGACGGCCGCGCCCTCCGGGAGCCGCTTGACGGCGGCCCAGCCGAGCCCGTACAGCCCGTCGGTGAGCCGTTCCCTCATGCCGGGTTCCCCCTCGACTGCTCCGTGCCGTTCGCCGCCGGGTGGGCGGACCCGGCGGGCCCGCCCGCTCCGTCCGCCCCGGTCCCGTCCGGCGCGCCGGTCCCGTCCGGCGCGTCCGCTCCGGCGGCGGCGTCGGCCTCCGCGGCCTCCCGGCGGACGGTCACCATCCGCTGCACGAGCGTGATCAGGCTGCCCACGGCGACGATCCACAGCGCGAGCGGCAGCAGGACGTCGATGTGCGGGACGCCGAACGTCGACAGGCCGGCGAGACCGGTCAGGACGAGGGTGATCACCAGCCGCTCGGCGCGCTCGACCAGCCCGTTGACGTTCACCGGCAGGCCGATGCTCTCGCCGCGGGCCTTGGTGTAGGAGACAACCTGCCCGCTCGCGAGGCAGAAGAGCGCCACCGCGCACAGCAGCAGGTTCTCGCCGTCGCCCGCGTACCACAGCGCGAGGCCGCCGAACACGGCCGCGTCGGCGACCCGGTCCAGCGTGGAGTCCAGGAACGCGCCCCAGCGGCTGCTGCGGCCCAACTGCCGCGCCATGTTGCCGTCGACGAGGTCGGAGAAGACGAACAGCGTGATGGTGACGACGCCCCAGAAGAACTCTCCCAAGGGGAAGAACACCAGGGCACCGGCCACCACACCCGCCGTGCCGACGAAGGTGACCGCGTCAGGACTCACCCCCCACCGCAGCAGCAGCGCGGCGAACGGGGTCAGGACACGCGTGAAGAACGCACGCGCGTACTTGTTCAGCATGGTCGTCCCGGAGGTCGGTGCGGGCCCGGCGGCCTCCTGCCACCGGCCGACCCATCGTAGTCACGCCGGGCGCCCCCGGGACGCCCGGATCACCCTCGGTACCGACCGGTAGCGCCCGGGGCGGGAGTACGCCGTATGGACGCGGGGTGATCCCGGTGCAAAGCTCGAACTGCACCGCGGACAGCACGCTGCCGACCTTCGAGCTGAAGAGGCGGGATGTCATGGCCGACAAGGCGCGTACACCCTCAGGAGCCCCCCGCGGGGCGAGGGCGGCCGACCACCCCAGCGCACTGCGCAACGTGGTGCTGGTCGGCCCCAGCGGATCCGGGAAGACGACGCTGGTCGAGGCCCTGGCCCTGGCCTCGGGAGCCGTGCAGCGAGCCGGGCGGGTGGAGGACGGGGCGGCCTTGTCGGACTACGACGCCATCGAGCACCGCCAGCACCGCTCGGTGCAGCTGTCGCTCGTGCCGCTGGAGTGGGACGGCATCCGGATCAACGTCCTCGACACTCCCGGGTACGCGGACTTCGTCGGGGAGCTGCGGGCCGGGCTGCGGGCGGCGGACGCCGCCCTCTTCGTCGTCTCGGCGGCGGACGGCGTCGACGCGGGCACCCGGCTGATCTGGCAGGAGTGCGCGGACGTCGGCATGCCCCGGGCCATCGTCATCACCCATCTGGAGGCATCGCGCGCGGACTTCTCGGAGATGACGCGGCGCTGCCAGGAGGCCTTCGGCGGGGACGACCCGGACGCCGTCCTCCCGCTCTACCTGCCGCTGCACGGGCAGCCCGGCGCCGACGGCCACGCCCCGGTTCAGGGCCTGTACGGGCTGCTGTCCCGCCGGGTGTTCGACTACTCGGGCCGAGAGCGCGTCGACCGGGCCCCGGACGACGGCGAGGGCCCGGTGATCGAGGAGGCGAGGAACCGCCTGATCGAGGGCATCATCGCCGAGAGCGAGGACGAGACCCTCATGGACCGCTACCTGGGCGGCGAGAACGTCGACGTCACGACGCTCGTCTCGGACTTGGAGAAGGCCGTGGCCCGCGGAGCGTTCCACCCCGTCCTGGCCGCGGCGCCCGCCGCGCCCGGCGCCCGGCACGGGCTGGGCACCCTGGAGCTGCTGGAGCTGGTCACCGGCGGCTTCCCCACGCCCGAGGAGCATCCGCTCCCGGCGGTCACCTCCCCGGACGGGGCCCCGCGCCCCGCGCTGCGCTGCGACCCCGCCGGGCAGCTGGCGGCGGAGGTCGTCAAGACCACCTCCGACCCGTACGTCGGCCGGATCTCGATGGTGCGGGTCTTCTCGGGCACCCTGCGGCCCGACAGCGTCGTCCACGTCTCCGGCCACGGGCTGGCCGACCGCGGCCACGAGGACCACGACGTCGACGAACGCGTCGGCGCCCTCACCTCCCCCTTCGGGGCGCAGCAGCGCACCCTGGCCCACGCCGTCGCCGGGGACGTGGCCTGCGTGGCCAAGCTGACCCGGGCCGAGACCGGCGACACGCTCTCCGGCAAGGACGACCCGCTGCTGATGACGCCCTGGCGGATGCCCGACCCACTGCTGCCCGTGGCCATCCGGGCCCACAGCAAGGCCGACGAGGACAAGCTCTCCCAGGGACTGGCCCGGCTCGTCGCCGAGGACCCGACGATGCGGCTGGAGCAGTCCCCCGCCACCCACCAGATCGTGCTGTGGTGTCTGGGCGAGGCCCATCGGGACGTGGCGCTGGAACGGCTGCGCTCGCGCTACGGGGTGCGGGTGGACACCGAACCGCACCGCATCGCCCTGCGGGAGACGTTCGCCGCGCCGTCCTCGGGGCGTGGGCGGCACGTCAAGCAGTCCGGCGGGCACGGGCAGTTCGCCATCTGCGAGATCCGCGTAGAGCCGCTGCCGGTGGGCACCGGCATCGAGTTCGCCGACAGGGTGGTGGGGGGCGCCGTGCCACGGCAGTTCATCCCCTCGGTGGAGAAGGGCGTGCGGGCGCAGGCCGCGAAGGGGGGTAACGACGGGCCATCCGCTGGTGGACGTGCGGATCACGCTCCTGGACGGCAAGGCCCACTCGGTGGACTCCTCCGACGCCGCGTTCCAGACCGCCGGCGCCCTCGCCCTGCGCGAGGCGGCGGCCGCCGCGTCGATCCATCTCCTGGAACCCTACGCGGAGCTGACGATCCAGGTGCCGGACGACTACGTGGGAGCGGTCCTGAGCGACCTCGCGGGGCGCCGGGGGCGAGTCCTCGGCACCGAGCAGAGCGACGGCTCCACCACCCTGGTGCGGGCGGAGGCGCCCGAACTGGAGATCAGCCGGTACGCCGTGGACCTGCGCTCCCTCTCCCACGGCAGCGGCCGGTTCGCCCGCGCCTACGTCCGGCACGAGGCCATGCCCGGACAGATCGCGGACAGGATCCGCGAAGCGGAGGAGAACGGGGGCTGAGCACCGATACCCTGACACTCCGACAGACGTTTCGCGGCCCGGTCCGGCGGGGATCGGGTCGGTGGCCCGGCGCGGACAGGAGTGGGGGCACGTGTGGCAGGGTTCGACGACCACAAGCACGGCGTGGAGGTGGACTTCAGTCCGGGTGCGCAGGTCCCGCTGAGCGGCGGCTCAGGGCAGACGACGACCACCTACGCCCTGGCCTCGGCCGCCTACCGGGACGGCCCGGTGACCGATCTCGTCAAGGCCAACGAGGCCACGAAGGTCAAGGAGCCGAAGCTCTCGCTGTTCGAGCCCAATCTCGGCGAGGCCTTCTCCCGTGCGGTGCGGGTGCGGATGCTGGGCGGCGGCCGCGCCGCGCTCATCCAGTCCTTCGGCACCGACGCCATGACCGTCGTCGACCACTGCCTGGCGGCGGGCCGTATCCGCAAGGCGCGCGACGCCAAGCTGACGCTGGTGATGGCCGTCTGCGGGCTGCTGTTCCTTCCCGGCGTGCTGCTGTGGCTCGCCGGCTTCCAGCTGCGCCGCACCATGGCCGGGGCGCAGAACCGCCGCGCTGGCGCACTGGGGGTGGCCGCGCTGCTGGCCTTCGCCGCACTCGTCCTGGTGGTGGGGGTCGCGCTGCCGGTAGGGGGCCTCCTCGGCCTCTACCTGCTCGCCATGCTCGCCGCTCCGGTGGTCGGCTGGCTGTGGGCGAAGCGGATCTGCGAGACGTACGCCAAGGACCTGCGCGGCTTCTGGTCCTCCCTGCTGGGGGGCGGCGGGGTCGGCGCCCGCATCCCGGAGGCCGTCCCGCAGAACCCGAACGACCGGGAGGCGGAGAAACTGCGCCAGGCGCTGACCAAGGTCGCGGCCGAGCAGAACAGCAACGTCGTCTTCTACGCGGGCCCCAAGGGCATACTCGGCATGGGTACCCGCTGGGGCAGCTGGCACCTCGCGGAGGACCTCAAACCCGCCGCGGGCATGGACGACATCAACCCGTTCCGCAGCTGGGACGTCGTGCGGGCCATCGAGGCCAAGCTGCGGCTGCTGGAGCGGACCCCGCTGCACACCGGCGGCTTCCCCACGCCCTCGATACGGCACTGGATCGTCTCCCCCGTGGGCGAGGGCGCCTCGGCCGTCTCCCGGCCGGACGGGCAGGAGGTGGAGTCCTTCCAGGTGAAGGACTTCGAGATCCAGCGGATCTGCAACGAGCAGCAGTTCGGCAGCGGCAGCCGGCACTACCTGGGGGTGCAGTTCGTCCTGTGGGACGGCCAGCTCATCCTCACCATGATGATCACCGTGACGGTGCTGCACCACACCCTGCGCATCGAGGTCACCGGCCACGCCCTCGGCCCGGTGCACCCGCTGTTCACGACCAAGCCCTCGCCGAAGTCGAAGGAGGTCGCCCGGTCCGTCAAGTTCTGGGAGACGAAGTCGGTCCCGCTGCCGCTGGTGGAGACCAAGGAGGTCGTCCGGCTGGCGGCCCGGGCGCCGCTGACGTGGTTCCCGCCGGTGCTGGACTTCCTCGGCGGCAAGCTCACCCTGCCCGAGCCGTTCGGGCTGCGCCACACCTGGGCCAACCAGCCCTGGCGGCACCGCTTCATGGCCGACGACGCCCTGCGCGCCGCCACCCCCGTACTGCGCGTCGTGCACGCCGCGGCGATCAAGGTGCTGGAGGAGAACGGCGTGGACACCGAGAAGTTCGGCGCCCGCTCGGCCTTCCTCAGCGGGCAGGTGCAGGCCCCGGCGCCCGGCAACGCCGACCAGTACACCGTCTGACCCCGCACGAGGGCTGGGGGCGCGTGGCCCGCGTCAGCTCGCGGGCCACGCCTCGGCCAGCATGCGCCGGGTGTCGGCCAGCAGCTGCGGCAGGACGCGGGTGTGGCCCACGACGGGCATGAAGTTCGTGTCCCCGCCCCAGCGCGGCACCACGTGCTGGTGCAGGTGGGCGGCGATACCCGCACCGGCCACGGTGCCCTGGTTGAGTCCGATGTTGAAGCCGTGCGCGCCCGAGGCCTTGCGCAGGGCCGTCATGGCCCGCTTGGTGAACTCGGCCAGCTCGGCCGTCTCGGCCGTCGTCAGCTCGGTGTAGTCCGCTACGTGCCGGTAGGGCACGGACATGCAGTGACCGCCCGTGTACGGGTAGAGGTTGAGCACGGCGTAGACGTGCTCACCGCGGGCGAGGACCAGCCCGTCCTCGTCGCTCTTCTCCGGGATCACGCAGAACGGGCACCCGTCGGAGGGCTCCGGGCCCGAGGGCTTGTTCTCGCCCTGGATGTACGCCATCCGGTGCGGCGTCCACAAGCGCTGGAAGGCGTCCGGCGCCCCTACCCCGATCTGCTGTTCCGGCTCGCTGCTCATGCGTGCCAGCATATGGCGTACCCGCCGCTCGGCGTGTCGCCGGGCCCGGGGGCCGCCTGCGGCCACCGGAGCAGCCCGGCCCGCCACGGCCGTGGGGCCCCGTCGCAGGCGACGGGGCCCCACGGGCCGGCTGCGTTCGGCGCTCTCGCCGGGCCGGTGCGCGCGGTCAGACCTGTGCGCGCTCGGCGACGACGCGGGCGATCTCCGCGAGGGCCT
The DNA here is from genome assembly GCF_027460245.1 of Streptomyces sp. WMMC1477. Taxonomy (NCBI): domain Bacteria; kingdom Bacillati; phylum Actinomycetota; class Actinomycetes; order Kitasatosporales; family Streptomycetaceae; genus Streptomyces; species Streptomyces sp. WMMC1477. The sequence continues at coordinate 168,396 of NZ_JAPZBD010000003.1, forward strand.
CCTCGCGGGGGATGCCGTTCTTCTGCGAGCCGTCGCGGTAGCGGAAGCTGACGGCTCCGTTCGCGATGTCCTCGTCACCGGCGATGACCATGAAGGGGACCTTGGCCTTCTGGGCGTTGCGGATCTTCTTCTGCATCCGGTCGGCCGAGGAGTCCACGTCCACGCGCAGGCCGCGCTTCCTCGCCTCGGCGGCGAACTCCTCCAGGTAGGGCACGTGGTCGTCGCCGATCGGGATGCCGACGGCCTGGACGGGCGCCAGCCAGGCCGGGAAGGCACCGGCGTAGTGCTCCAGCAGGACGGCGAAGAACCGCTCGATGGAGCCGAAGAGGGCGCGGTGGATCATCACCGGACGCTGCCGGGAGCCGTCGGCGGCGGTGTACTCCAGCTCGAATCGCTCCGGCAGGTTGAAGTCGACCTGGATCGTGGACATCTGCCAGGTCCGGCCGATGGCGTCCTTGGCCTGGACGGAGATCTTCGGGCCGTAGAAGGCGGCGCCGCCCGGGTCCAGCACGAGCTCGAGCCCCTGTTTCTCCGCCGCTTCCCGCAGCGTCCGGGTGGCCTCCTCCCAGTTCTCGTCGGAGCCGATGTACTTCTCCGGGTCCTTGGTGGACAGCTCCAGGTAGAAGTCCTCCAGGCCGTAGTCGCGCAGGAGGTTGAGCACGAAGGTCAGCAGCGAGTCCAGCTCGTCCGCCATCTGCTCCTTGGTGCAGTAGATGTGCGCGTCGTCCTGGGTGAAGCCGCGGGCGCGGGTCAGGCCGTGTACGACGCCGGACTTCTCGTACCGGTACACCGTCCCGAACTCGAACAGCCGCAGGGGCAGTTCGCGGTAGGAGCGCCCCCGGGCGTCGAAGATCAGGTTGTGCATGGGGCAGTTCATCGGCTTGAGGTAGTAGTCGTGTACCTCGTCGAGCTTCATGGGCGGGTACATGCCGTCGGCGTACCAGTCCAGGTGCCCGGACTTCTCGAAGAGCTGTCCCTTGGTGGCGTGCGGGGTGTAGACGAACTCGTAGCCCGACTCCTCGTGCCGGCGCCGCGAGTAGTCCTCCATGACGCGCCGGATGATGCCGCCGCGCGGGTGGAAGACGGCCAGGCCGGAGCCGATGTCCTCCGGGACGGAGAACAGGTCGAGCTCGGCGCCGAGCTTGCGGTGGTCGCGCTTCTCGGCCTCGGCGAGGAACTCCAGGTGCTCCTTCAGCTCGGCCTTGGAGGGCCAGGCCGTGCCGTAGATGCGTTGGAGCTGCTTGTTCTTCTCGCTGCCCCGCCAGTAGGCGGCGGCGGACCGCATCAGCTTGAAGGCCGGGATGGTGCGGGTGGTGGGCAGGTGCGGACCGCGGCAGAGGTCCTTCCAGCACAGTGCGCCGGTCTTGGGGTCGAGGTTGTCGTAGATGGTCAGCTCGCCGGCGCCGACCTCGGCGGACGCGCCCTCGGCCGCCTCGGCCGCCGAGCCCTTGAGCCCGATCAGCTCCAGCTTGTACGGCTCGCCGGCGAGCTCCTCGCGGGCGTCCTCGTCGCTGGTGACGCGGCGCGAGAAACGCTGACCGCGCTTGATGATCTCCTGCATCTTCTTCTCGACGCGCTTGAGATCGTCGGGGTGGAAGGGCTGGTCGACGTCGAAGTCGTAGTAGAAGCCGTCCCGGATGGGCGGGCCGATGCCGAGCTTGGCCTCGGGGAAGAGCTCCTGGACCGCCTGCGCCATGACGTGGGCGGTGGAGTGCCGCAGGATGTCCAGACCGTCGGGGCTGGAGATCTCCACGGGTTCGACGGTCTCGCCGTCGGCCGGCTCGTAGGCCAGGTCCCGCAGCTGTCCGCCGACACGGGCGGCGACGACGGTGCGCTCGCCCTCGAAGAGCGCGGCGGCCGTCGTGCCCGTGGTCACCACGCGCTCTTCCCACTCGGAATCGCGTTGGATGTTCACACGGACGTCGGACACCGGAACTCTCCCTTGGCTGTGCGGGCCCGCCGGGCGGGCGCCCGGACGGACCCGAATCGTACCGAGCCCGCGGGGTGCGGCGCGAAACGGATTCCGGCGGCGTCCGCGAGGCGGCGGCACGGGGTGCCGGAAGAACACGAAAGCCGGTCCGCGGCTGCGCCGGACCGGCTGGTGTGGAAGTGGGCGATACTGGGTTCGAACCAGTGACCTCTTCGGTGTGAACGAAGCGCTCTCCCACTGAGCTAATCGCCCCCTGTGCCCTGCGGCACGGAGAGAACCATACAGGCGGCTTCCGGCTTCCACCAAACCGGAATACACCGCCCGGGCGCCCCGCACGGCGCGGACACCACGAGCCCGGAAACGACTGGTTTCCGGGCCCGGGCAACGCGGTGGGCGATACTGGGTTCGAACCAGTGACCTCTTCGGTGTGAACGAAGCGCTCTCCCACTGAGCTAATCGCCCGCGGTGCGGCGCCAACACTACCCCATCCCGGTCGGCCCGATGACCATGGTCGACGTTGGGCGGCGAGAGCGCGGACACGCAGCGTGACCAGCGCGCGGCCCCCGCCCCGGGGGCGCGTTCACCGGGTTGGACGAACCCCCACAGGGGCCGATCCGCTAGGCGAACGACTTGAAGCGGAACAAATCGGTCAGAGGGGTTTACAACCGGCTGGTAGGTGGCATGTCGATTTCGCCGACGTGCGAACCCCCGAGCGCACACTGAGCGAAAGGCCCTGGCGCTTATGAACACCACGGTCAGCTGCGAGCTGCACCTGCGCCTCGTTGTATCGAGCGAGTCCTCCCTGCCTGTACCCGCGGGCCTGCGGTATGACACGGCCGACCCCTACGCCGTGCATGCGACCTTCCACACCGGTGCCGAGGAGACCGTCGAGTGGGTTTTCGCCCGCGATCTCCTGGCCGAGGGCCTCCACCGCCCGACCGGTACCGGCGACGTCCGCGTGTGGCCCTCCCGAAGCCACGGGCAGGGCGTCGTGTGCATCGCCCTCAGTTCGCCGGAGGGCGAGGCCCTGCTGGAGGCCCCAGCACGGGCCCTGGAGTCGTTCCTGAAGCGGACCGACTCCGCCGTGCCCCCCGGCACCGAACACCGTCACTTCGACCTCGACACCGAGCTCTCGCAGATCCTCGCGGAGAGCTGAGCCCCTCAACCTCCGTGCCGTCCGACTCGGGGCGACGGCCCGGACTCCTCACCCACGCGGTACGCCGATGCCGCCGCCACGGTCACGTGGTGGCGGCATCGGCGTGTCGGGAACCAGCTAGAGTCTCCGGGCGATGACGCAGCGGCATCGCCGTCGCGTCCGACGGGCGATGACGGACGATGGAAGCAGACCTGAACACCGGCCTGGGGAGCGACCGACCGTGCTGATCAACCACGACACCCGGCACGCTCTCGACGTGGTGGTCGACCTGCTCAACACCGCGCCCGACACCGGCCAGGCCGACACCCTGCGTGACGTCGACGAGCTGCGGGCCTACGTGCGGCGTAACCACTTCAGCGGGGTCGACGAGCTGGACGACAAGGACGTGGCGGCCGTCCGGCACGTGCGGGAGCAGCTGGGCCTGATCTTCGAGGCGCCCGACGTGCGCACCGCGTCCGAGCTGATCAACGCGCTGGTCGCGCAGGCGGGCACCACGCCGCAGCTCACCGATCACGACGGGCACGACTGGCACGTCCACTACTTCGCACCGGGCGCCTCCGTGGCCGACCACCTGGCGGCCGACGGCGGCATGGCGCTGGGCTTCCTGCTCGTCGCGGGCGAACGGGAGCGGCTGCGGCGCTGCGCCGCGCCCGACTGCCGCCGGGCGTTCATCGACCTCTCCCGCAACCGCTCCCGCCGCTACTGCGACAGCCGCACCTGCGGCAACCGGCTGCACGTCGCCGCCTACCGCGCGCGGCAGCGCGAGTCCGCGGGCGGCTAGCGGCCGGCACCGGCGCGTTCGGGGCATGGGCGGCTCAGAGCACGAACAGGTCGTGCACAGCGGTGATCAGCAGCAGCGCGCCGATGACCGCGAGGAACAGCATCAGCGGCGGCTGCGAGAGCGCGAAGAGACAGCCGCGCCGCTCGGGCACGGGTCTGCCGGACGCGGCGCGCTGCTCGGGGGACTCGGGTGGAGCGGTGTGGGCGGTGCCCGGCGGGAAGTACGGCATCTCGCGGCGATCATGGCGCAGCGGCAGGCCGTGCGCGGGTCAACACGCCCGGTGAGTGGGGCAGTTCGTCAGATCCCGTGCTTCTTGAGGATGGCCTCGATGTCCGAGAAGTCCTCACCGCCGTCCGGCTTGGACCGCGCGCCGTCCCGGCGGCCGGAGACCGCGGGCGGGGTACGCCCGGCGTCCTGCCCCGTGCCGGCGCCGCGCTCCGGGACCTCGACGGCGTGCCGGCGCGCGGTGCGCGCCCCGGCGAGCCGGGCCACGACGTACAGCACCACGGACAGCGCCAGCACGGCGAAGCCGACCCACACCTCCGGGTCCATGACGAGGTCCGCGGCCCAGGAGCCGATGGACCGGGCGATGTCGCCGAACATGCCCAGCAGGCCGGACAGCGCCAGACCGATCGGCAGCAGCGAGACGGCCGCGAGCCGGGTGGCGGCGACGAAGCGGCGGCGCCAGGCGGTCAGGAAGGACACGGCCAGGCCGGCGGCGGAGAGTGCGGCACACACGGTCAGCGTCAGCATGTATCCATCCTGCACCCCGAGGGAACGGCGAGGCCATGCCCGGCTGAGAGACTGGGCCCATGACTGACACCCCGGCGGCCCCCGCCGTCCTCGACGCCTGGTTCGATCTGCAGTGCCCCGACTGCCACACCGCGCTGGGGGACGTCGACCGGCTGCGGGAGCGGTACGGGGCGGAGCTCGAGATCCGGTTCCGGCACTTCCCCCTGGCGAAGAACAAGCACGCGTACGCGGCGGCGCAGGCCGCCGAGGAGGCCTTCGAGCAGGGGCACGGCGAGGAGTACCTCCGGGCGCTGCTGGCCCGCACCGCCGAGCTGCGCGAGCGGGGCGAGCCGGTGCTGCTGGAGGTGGCCGCGGCCGTGGGCGTCGACGGCGAGGAGATCGAGACGGCGCTCATCGACGGCCGCCACCTGCTCGCGGTCGACGCCGACCAGGCCGAGGGCAAGGCACTGGGTGTCACGGGGACGCCGACGTACGTGACCGGGGGCGAGCGGCTGGACGGCGGCCGGAGCCAGGAGGGCCTGCGCGAGCGCGTGGAGACCATCGCGGACCGGCTGCTGGGTGCGGCCCAGGGCGGCTGAGACGGCCGCGGAACCGGACGCGGGCCCGCCCGCCCGGGACGTTCGACCCGTGGCCTCTCGGGCGAAGCAGGGGCCGCGGGCCTATCGGAGCTCCTTGCCGAAGTGGAGCCGGGTGGGCCGGAAGCCGAAGGAGGCGTAGAGGCCGCGGGCGACCGCGTTGGCCGTGCGGACGTTGAGCGTGAGCAGCGGCGCCCCGGCGGCCAGGCACGCGTCCTCGGCGAGGTGGAGCAGGGTGCGGCCGTGGCCGCGGCCCCGGTGCTCGGGCGCCACCCTGACCGTGTACAGATAGCCGCCTCGCGTGCCGGGCCTGTTCAGCCCGAGCCACAGCCAGCCGACGTCCTCGCCCTCGTGGGCCAGGACGCGCAGCACGGCCCCCGCCGTGGCCGGCCCCTCGGGCAGCAGGGCGGCGTAGTCGCGCTCGGCCCGGGCCGCCGCCTCCGCCGCCGGGAGCCCCTCCTCCTGCCAGGTGCGGGCGTGGTCCGAGCGCTCGGCGGGCCGCCAGCGGGCGAAGTCGGCGTCCGACATGGGACGGGCGGCGCTGCCCGGAGGCAGCGGCGGGGGCTCGCCGGGCTCCTTGGCCAGACAGCGGTGGCCCTCGCGGTAGCCGAGCGCCACCGCGAGGCGGCGGGCGGCCTCGGCCGCGGCGGGCATCTCGCAGTGGACGCGGCGGCAGCCCCAGCCGCGCAGGATCTCCTCGGCGGCCAGAGCGGCCACGGTGGCCCGGCCGCGCCGCCGTTCGGCTGGCTCGACCGTGAGGTCCCGCAGGTGTCCGAGGGCCCGCGGCGCAGCCTCGGCGGCCAGCCGGAGACGGCCGACGGGCCGCCCGTTGACGCAGACGGCGTAGGTGCGCGAGCGGCCGCCGTCGGCCGCCCGCTCCTCGGCCCCGGTGGGGCGCAGCGTGGTCGTCATCGCCGTGTTCTACCCGCTCGCGGCGCCGGCCGCACCCCTCACGGGTCGAGATCGGCGCCGGAGCGCTCCTCGAAGGTGCGCATGGCCTCGGCCGTGACGGGCCCGGGGGCGCCGGGCAGCTCGCGGCCGTCGACGCGGCGGACGGCCTGCACGTCGCGCAGCGAGGAGGTCAGGAAGACCTCCTCGGCGCGGTCGAGGGCGTCGAACGGGAGGTCGGCCTCCTTGGCGCCGCTCCACTCCACGACGAGGGCGCGGGTGATCCCTGCCAGGCAGCCGGAGCTCACCGGCGGGGTGAACAACTCGCCGTCGAGGACGACGAAGACGTTGGAGCCGGTGCCCTCGCACAGGGCTCCGGCGCTGTTGGCGAACAGCGCCTCGGAGGCCGCGGCCCGGTGGGCGTGGGCCAGGGCGACGACGTTCTCGGCGTAGGAGGTGGTCTTGAGCCCGGTGAGGGCGCCGCGCTCGTTGCGGACCCAGGGCACCGTGACGGCGGCCGTGGTGTCCGGGCGGCGCCGGACCTCCCCGATGGCGACGACGAGGGTGGGGCCCGCCTGGCCGCGGTCGGAGCCGAGCGGGGAGAAGCCGCCGGTGTAGGTGATCCGGAGCCGGCCGAGCTCCACGGGGTTGGCCTCGAGCACGGCGGCGCAGGCGCGGCGCACCTCGTCGTGGTCGGGGTCGGGCAGGCCCAGCCCCCTCGCGGACCGGGTCAGCCTCTCCAGGTGCCGGGTGAGGGCGAAGGGGCGGCCCCGGAGGGCCTTGACCGTCTCGAAGACGCCGTCCCCGACGGTCAGCCCGTGGTCGAAGACCGACACCCGTGCGCTGTCCGCGTCCCGCAGCCTGCCGTCCAGCCAGATCAGCGTCACGGCCTACCTCCCACCTCGACGTGCTCGTGTGCCCCAGACGCTACCGCCAGCAGCCGGTGCGCCTTGAGTTCCGTCTCCGCCCACTCGCCCTCCGGGTCCGATCCCCAGGTGATCCCCGCCCCGGTCCCGAAGCGCAGGACGGGGCCGCCGGGTGCATCGCGGTCGATCCAGAAGGTGCGGATGCCCACGGCCAGCTCGCCGGTGCCCCGGTCCGCGTCAACCCAGCCGAGGCCGCCGCAGTAGGGGCCGCGGGGCGCCGGTTCCAGCGCGCGGATGACGCGCAGGGCGCTGGACTTGGGCGCGCCGGTGACGGATCCGGGCGGGAAGGTGCGGGCGAGCAGCTCGGCCCAGCCCGCTTCCCCGGCCAGTTCGCCGCGGACCGTGGAGACCAGGTGGACGAGCCCGGGGTGCTCCTCCACGGCGCAGAGCGCGGGGACGGTGACGCTGCCGGGGGCGCACACCCGTCCCAGGTCGTTGCGGACGAGGTCGACGATCATGACGTTCTCGGCGTAGTCCTTCTCCAGGAGGCCGTCCGGCGTGTGGGCGGTGCCCTTGATGGGGCCGGAGTGAACGATGCGGCCGGTGCGGCGCAGATAGAGCTCCGGGGAGGCGGTGGCCACCTCCACGCCGTGGGACGGCAGCCGGACGACGCCCGCGTGGGGCGCGGGGTTGCCGAGGGCGAGGCGGGCGCCGAGCGCGTCGATGTCGGCGGCGCCGGCTTCGGGAAGCGGGGCGCTCAGGACGCGGCACAGGTTGGCCTGGTAGACGTCGCCGGCGGCTATGTGCTCGCGGATGCGGCGCACGGCGGCGACGTAGGCGGCCCGGTCGAGGGAGGACGTCCAGCTCTGGCGGTGCGGGCCGCGCCAGGAGCCCGCCGGCGGCGCGCCGGGGTCGGGGCGCACGTCGCCGAAGCGGGCGCAGAGCAGCCGCCCTTCGAAGTCGGCTACGACGGCCCACCAGCCCCGGGAGTCCAGCGCTTCGGGGTCGTCGGTGACATCCCGCAGGTCGGAGGCGATGAGGCCGCCGAAGCGGGCGAGTGGAGCTGAATCGAGCACGTCTTCGAGTCTAGGACGGGCACGGTGAGTGAACGGAATTTGAGCTGGCCCGGGAATCCGCTAGAGTTCAACACGTCGCCGGGCCGCACCAACGGTTCCCGGAGGCGCTGCGGACGTAGCTCAGTTGGTAGAGCGCAACCTTGCCAAGGTTGAGGTCGCGAGTTCGAGCCTCGTCGTCCGCTCGACAGTGGGGGCTGCATTTCGGCCCTCACGGCTCCTGGTGGAGTGGCCGAGAGGCGAGGCAACGGCCTGCAAAGCCGTCTACACGGGTTCAAATCCCGTCTCCACCTCCATGGACGATTAGCTCAGCGGGAGAGCGCTTCCCTGACACGGAAGAGGTCACTGGTTCAATCCCAGTATCGTCCACTGGTCCCACCACGGACCGCCCCGCGCGATTAGCTCAGCGGGAGAGCGCTTCCCTGACACGGAAGAGGTCACTGGTTCAATCCCAGTATCGCGCACTGGTCCCACCAAGGACCCTCCCGGACGATTAGCTCAGCGGGAGAGCGCTTCCCTGACACGGAAGAGGTCACTGGTTCAATCCCAGTATCGTCCACACCTCGAAGTCCCCCGGGCCCTCTTCGGCCCGGGGGACTTCGTCCTGTGCTCCGGGCCCGTCCCGGACGACACCGCTCCTGGACGACACCGGTGCGCGCCCGGGACCACACCGCGGACCCGCGCACGCACGTAGCCCGGGCAGCCGAGGGCTGCCCGGGCTCACATGCCGTCCGCCACACCCCCGTCCCCACGGGGTTGATCAGGAAATCCCCAACCCGGGCCGCTCTCCCGGGCCCGGGGCGCCTGCTCAGCGCCCCAGCATTCCTGCCACGGACGACGCCTGGGTGATCACCGCCTCCACCCCTCCGAACAGCATGGCGAGCAGAAGGGCGAAGGGAAGGACCATGACCGTGGCGACCAGGGGATGACGCGACCCCGACGCCCGGGAACCGGCCGGAGCGCCCGCGAGGCCGGTCAGCCGCCGCCCCGGGGCCCGGAGGGCCGCGCGCCCCGCCGTGTGCGCCATGTTCGAACTCCCGTCATGTGAAGGGCGGCGGGTGGGTGACCTCGGGGGACGAGTGCTGCACCCGCCGCTTGCCGTCAAACCTAGGCGCCGACGGCCGCCCGGGCGTCATGCCCGCGTACCGACTGCGAGGCATCCCCCAGGAGGACCCCCGGGGCGGTCGCGTACTCCCCAAGGTGGAGATGGATACCGGCCACCCTCGGGAAGACCCGGAAGGGGCGCTCCCCGCACAGGTCACCGCACAGATCACCGCGCCAGTCACCGCGCGGGTCAGCGGCGTCCTGCCGGACCGGCGGCGAGGTGATGTCGATCACCCGTTTCCGCACCGCCAGCAGGGCCCTCCGCCCCTCGCCGAGGCCACCCACGGCCGCGGTGCACCGGCCGCCTCCGCAACCGGAAACTGGCGCACCATCAGTTGATCGACGGGCCGACGGAGTTGGGCGACTGGAGCGCAGGCGGACGTCAGTTCGCCCTGGGCGCAGCGGACTTGCCGCTACGCCACCGCGTGCGGAACGCGTCCACGCCGCGCGCGCGGCCTTGCGGCGCGGGGAGGCGCCAGTCCGTAAGCTGTCTCCGTCAGACGGACCGGGCACGTGGGGCCTCCCCCACCGGAGGTAGGGGAAGGGACATGGCGATGATGCGGCTCCGACGTGAGGACCCGCGAGTCGTCGGCTCGTTCAAGCTCCACCGGCGGCTGGGCGCGGGCGGCATGGGTGTCGTCTACCTCGGTTCGGACCGCCGGGGCCAGCGGGTCGCGCTGAAGGTCATCCGGCCGGATCTCGCCGAGGACCAGGAGTTCCGCTCACGGTTCGCCCGCGAGGTGTCCGCCGCCCGCCGGATCCGTGGCGGCTGCACGGCCCGGCTCGTCGCGGCGGACCTGGACGCCGAACGGCCCTGGTTCGCCACCCAGTACGTGCCGGGGCCCTCCCTGCACGACAAGGTGAACGAGGGCGGGCCGCTGGCCCCTGCCCAGGTGGCCGCCATCGGGGCGGCCCTCGCCGAGGGGCTCGTCGCCGTCCACGACGCGGGCGTCGTCCACCGCGACCTCAAGCCGTCGAACATCCTCCTGTCCCCCAAGGGCCCGCGCATCATCGACTTCGGCATCGCCTGGTCGACGGGCGCCAGCACGCTCACCCACGTGGGCACCGCGGTGGGCTCCCCCGGCTTCCTCGCCCCGGAACAGGTGCGCGGCGCCGCCGTGACCCCGGCGACCGACGTGTTCTCCCTGGGCGCGACCCTGGCCTACGCCGCGACCGGCGACTCCCCGTTCGGGCAGGGCAGTTCCGAGGTGATGCTCTACCGCGTCGTGCACGAGGAGGCGCAGCTCCAGGCGGTCCCGCCCGCGCTGACGCCCATCGTGCACGCGTGTCTGGCCAAGGCCGCCCAGGAACGGCCGACGACGGCCCAGCTCTCGCTGCGGCTCAAGGAGATCGCCGCGCGCGAGGCCCGGGGCCTGCCGCAGGGCGCCGCGCCGATCCCCCGCCCGGCCGCCCGGCGGGTGGCCGAGCCCGCGCAGCCGCGCACCGAACGCGGCACCGGGCCGACGCCCCGGCCCGCACCGCCCTCGTCCGAGCGCGTACGCCCCCGTCCCCGGCCCGGTGGGCCCGGCGGCACCCGCCGGCTCCCCGGAGGCGGCACCGGGGGGCACCCCGCCGTCGACGGCCGCACTCCCCCGCCCAGGGCACCGGCCCGTCCGCGCGGCCATGACGCCGCCCCGCGGCCGGAGCCCGCCGACGGCCGCGGGGCCCGCTCCACCGGGGCCCGGCGCGGCCCGCTGGCGGGCGGTGAAAGGCGGCGGCCGAGCGAGGCCGGGGCCGCCGAGCGCAGGACCGCGTCGCGCGGGACCGCGTCGCGCGGGACCGCGCCCCGCCGTCGCCCGGCCCGCAGGCGGCCGCACCGTCCCGGACCGGACCGTCGGCTCCTGCGGCAGCGGCTCGTGGTGTTCGTGACGGTGACCCTGCTGGTGGCTCTCGGGATCGCGGCGGCCCAGGGCTGCGAGGCGCCCGAGGGGCGTGCCCTGCCGCCGTCCGCGCCCGCGGCGCAGCCCGCCGGCGCGACGGCGCCGGGCGCCGGGGAGAGCCCCGCTCAGTGACCGGGCTTCGCGCCCGGTGCCGCGGCGAGGGCGTAGAAGGCGACGGCCGCGGCGGCGCCCACGTTGAGCGAGTCGACGCCGTGCGCCATGGGGATGCGCGTCCAGGTGTCGGCGGCGTCCAGGGCGAGGCGGCTGAGCCCGGAGCCCTCGGCGCCCAGCAGGAGCGCGGCCCGCTCGGGGCGGTCGGCCACGACCTCTGCCAGGTCGACCGCCTCCGGCGCGGGCGTGAGCGCGAGCAGCCGGAACCCGGCCTCCCGTACCGTCTCCAGGCCACCGGGCCAGGTGTCGAGCCGGGCGTAGGGGACGGCGAACACGGCGCCCATCGAGACCTTGACGGAGCGCCGGTAGAGCGGATCGGCGCAGTCGGGCGAGAGCAGCACGGCGTCCATGCCCAGCGCCGCGGCGCTGCGGAAGATGGCGCCGACGTTGGTGTGGTCGTTGACGGACTCGAGGACCGCCACGCGGCGGGCGTCCCGCAGCAGGACGTCCGGGCGCGGCAGCGGGGTGCGGGCCATGGCCGCGAGGGCGCCGCGGTGCACGTGGTAGCCGGTGACCCGCTCGGCGGTCTCGGGGTCGACGAGGTACACGGGGACGGTGGCCGTGTCGATGACGTCGCGCATCGGCTCGGCCCACTTGGCGGACAGCAGCAGCGAACGCATGGGGTAACCGGCCTGCAGCGCCCGGCGGATGACCTTCTCGCCCTCGGCGATGAACAGCCCCTCGGCCGGTTCCCGGCGGCGGCGCAGCGCGACGTCGGTGAGGTCGGTGTAGTCGTGCAGCCGCGGGTCGGCCGGGTCCGTGACGGTGACGGGCTCAGCCACGCGCCGGATCCTCGGACGAGCCGGCCGGGCCGACGCCGACGACGTCCCCGATGACGACGACGGCGGGGGGCCGGACGTCCTCCGCCCGCACCCGCTCGGCGACGGTGTCCAGGGTCGCGTCCACACGGCGCTGGGTGGCCATCGTGCCCTCCTGCACGACGGCGACGGGGGTGTCCGCGGCCCGGCCGTGCGCGACCAGGGTGGCGGCGATGGCGCCGATGTTCTCCACGGCCATGAGCAGTACCAGCGTGCCGCGCAGCGCGGCCAGCGCGGGCCAGTCCACGAGGGAGCGCGCGTCGTCGGGCGCGACGTGGCCGCTGACCACGGTGAACTCGTGGGCCACGCCCCGGTGCGTGACGGGGATACCCACGGCGCCGGGCACGCTGATGGAGCTGGAGATCCCCGGCACGACGGTGACGGGCACGCCCGCACGCGTCAGCTCCTGCATCTCCTCCATGCCCCGGCCGAAGACGAACGGGTCCCCGCCCTTGAGCCGGACCACCGACTTCCCGGCCTTCGCGTACTCGACGAGCGCGTTGTTGATGGCCTCCTGCGCCATGAACCGCCCGTAGGGGAGCTTGGCGGCGTCGACGATCTCGACGTGCGGGGGCAGTTCGGCCAGCAGGTCGCGCGGCCCGAGCCGGTCGGCGACGACGACGTCGGCCTCGGCCAGGAGCCGGCGGCCGCGCACGGTGATCAGGTCCGGGTCGCCGGGGCCGCCGCCGACCAGGGCGACGCCCGCGGTGCGCGCGCGGTACTGGGGCGCGGCCAGGGTGCCGTCGTGCAGCCCCTCGACCACGGCGTCCCGTACGGCGGCGGAGCGGCGCGGGTCGCTGCCGGTCAGCACGGCGACGGTGACGCCCTCACTGTGGCCGGTCGCCGGCGTCCACGCGGTGGCCGCCTCGGCGTCGTCGCTGCGCACCGCCCAGACGCGGTGCGCCTCGGCCTCGGCGGAGGCGGCTTCGTTGGCCCCCGGGTCGCTGGTGGCGATCAGCGCGTACCAGGCCTCGGCCAGGTCGCCCGCGCGGTAACCGCGGCGCTCCCAGCGCAGCTCGCCGGCTTCGGCCATGGCCTCCACCGACGGGGTGACCTCGGGCGCGATGAGCTCGACGTCCGCCCCGGCGGCGACCAGCGCGGGCAGCCGCCGCTGGGCGACCGTGCCGCCACCGAGAACGACCACCCTGCGGCCCTCCAACCGCAGGCCGACGGGGTAGGCGGGAGTGTCGGACATGGCGGTGCGGCTCCTCGGAGGGTGGTGCTGAGCCGCTGCGGCGATGGAGCGGCGGCGTCGACCGTCACGCTCTCGTGCCCGGCGTGACGGGGGTGTGTACGGGTGGACCGGTCGTTCACCCAGCATCGTAGACGGCGGGTGTTACAGGGGTGTGGCGTCGGCTCCGCGCGGGGCCGGCTCAGTTCTTCTCCGTGACACCCGCCGCGTCGAACGTCGCGACCTCGTGCATCGCCCGGGCGGCGGACTGCACCACCGGCAGCGCGAGCAGAGCGCCCGTGCCCTCCCCCAGCCGCAGGTCCAGGTCCACCAGCGGGCGCAGGCCGAGCTTGGTGAGCGCGGCCACGTGCCCCGGTTCCGCGCTGCGGTGCCCGGCGATGCAGGCCGCCAGCGCCTCCGGGGCGATGGCGCGGGCCACCAGGGCGGCGGCTCCGGCGCTGACGCCGTCCAGGATCACCGGCGTGCGCAGCGAGGCGCCGCCGAGGATGAGGCCGACCATCGCGGCGTGCTCCAGGCCGCCCAGCGCGGCCAGGACGCCGACCGGGTCGGCCGGGTCGGGCCGGTGCAGTTCCAGGGCGCGGCGGACGACCTCCACCTTGTGGGCGTGCATGTCGTCGTTGATGCCCGTGCCCCGGCCCGTCACCTCGGAGGGGTCGGTGCCGGTGAACGCGGAGATCAGCGCCGCGGACACCGTCGTGTTCGCGATGCCCATCTCGCCCGTCAGCAGGGCGCGGTTGCCCGCCGTGACCAGGTCACGTGCGGTCTCGATGCCGATCTCGACGGCGCGCACCGCCTCGGCCCGATCCATGGCGGGGCCGACGGTGAAGTCGGCCGTGCCCGGCCGCACCTTGCGCGGCAGCAGCCCGGGCGAGGCGGGCAGCTCTGCGGCCACGCCCACGTCCACGACGCACACCTCGGCGCCCACCTGGCCCGCGAAAGCGTTGCAGACGGCGCCGCCGCCGAGGAAGTTGGCGACCATCTGCCCGGTCACCTCCTGCGGCCAGGCGGTCACGCCCTGGGCGTGCACGCCGTGGTCCCCGGCGAAGACGGCCACGGCCGCCGGCTCCGGGACGGGCGGCGGGCACTTGCGGGCCAGGCCGCTGAGCTGGGCGGAGATGATCTCCAGCATGCCCAGTGCGCCGGAGGGCTTCGTCATCCGCTTCTGCCGCTCCCACGCCTCGCCGAGCGCCTTGGCGTCCAGCGGACGGATGCCGGCGAGGGTCTCGGCGAGCAGGTCGCTCGGCTCACCGCCCGGCAGCACCCGGCGGCCGTAGGACTCCTCGTGCACCACCCAGGACAGCGGGCGGCGCTTGGACCACCCGGCCTGCGCCAGCTCCGGCTCGTCCGGGAAGGCGTCCACGTAGCCGACGCACAGGTAGGCGACGACCTCCAGGTGCTCGGGCAGCCCGAGCGCGGTGACCATCTCCCGCTCGTCGAAGAAGCTGACCCAGCCTACGCCGAGCCCCTCGGCCCGGGCGGCGAGCCACAGGTTCTCCACGGCGAGCGCGGACGAGTAGGGCGCCATCTGCGGCTGGGTGTGCCGCCCGAGGGTGTGCCGGCCCCCGCGCGTCGGGTCGGCGGTGACGACGATGTTGACCGGCGTGTCGAGGATCGCCTCGATCTTCAGTTCCTTGAACTGCTTGGCCCGGGCGCGGGGCAGCGACTTGGCGTAGGCCTCGCGCTGCCGCACGGCCAGCTCGTGCATCGCCCGCCGGGTCTCCCCGGAGCGGATGATGACGAAGTCCCAGGGCTGGGAGTGCCCGACGCTGGGTGCCGTGTGGGCGGCCTCCAGCACCCGCAGCAGCACCTCGTGCGGGATCGGGTCGGAACGGAAGCCGTTGCGGATGTCCCGGCGCTCGCGCATCACCTTGTGCAGGGCTTCACGCTCGGCGTCCGGGTACCCGGGGGCGGGCGGGCCCTGCGGCACCGCGACGGCCTCCGGCGCGGGCTCGGGCACGGCCTCTCCCTGAGCGGCGTCGGGGCCTTCCGGCCCGGTGCCCTCCCCGGGCGCGGGAGCGGGCTCGGCCTCGGGGGCTTCGGGGGCCTCGGGGGCCTCGGGCGCGGCAGCCGGTGCCGCGTCCGTCACGGGGTCCGTGGCCGCCACGGGCTCGGGGGCCGGATCCGGGGCCGCTTCGACGGCGTCACCGGGCTGCCCCACCGGGGCCTCCGCGGGCTGCGGCGCGGCGGGCGCGCCCGCCTCCGGGGACGGCGCCGGGACGGGCTCCGGGGCGTCGGGCTGCGGCGCCGCGGTCACCGGGACGGGGGCGGGCTGCGGCGCCGGCTGCTCCACCGGCTCGGCGGGGCTCTCGGAGCGCGGCCCCGGCACGGACGGAGCGGCCTCGACCGGCTGGGCGCCCTCGGCCGGAGCGGCGACGGGCTCCGGAGCGGCGCCCTCGCCGAGGTGCCCGGCGGGCTCGTGCGCGGTCTCGGGAGCCGGTTCCGCCGCCGGCTGGACGGCCTCCGCGACCGGCTCGGGCGTGGGCTCGGGCGCCGGGGCCGGCTGCGGGGGCGCCGGCGCCTGCGGCTCCTCGGCCGCGGCACCGGACTCACCGGGCTGGGGCCCGGCCGTCGGCTCGGGCCCGGACGGCGGCATGGCGTGCGGCGCGGGCGGCTGGGCCTCGGCGACGGGAGCCGCCTCCGGGGCCGGGGCCCCCTCGGGGGCGGGCACCGCCTCGGAGGCCGGGAGCGCTCCACCGGCCGGATCCGGGCCGGGCTGGGGAGCGCCGACGGACGGACCGACCGTTTCTGCGTCCGCGGCCGGCGGGCCGTCGTACGGCGCGGCCACGGGAGTGGACCAGGCACCGGGCTGGACGGGGGTCACCGGGGTCATCGGCGGCGTGGCCGACCCCTGCTCGGCCTGGCCGGGGAAACCGCCCTCGGGGGTCGCGACGGGCACCTGGCCGGTCTCGAAGTACTCGGGGCCGCCCTGCTCCGCCGGATACGGGGCGGGCTCGGGCGCGGGGTGGGCCGGGCCGGCGTGGGCGGCGCCGGGCTGACCGGCCGGGGGCGGGACGGCGGAGGGCGTCGGCCCGCGGTCGGCCAGGGAACGGACGGCGCCGGACTGCTCGGGCACCGGCGGGCCGAGGTGGAGCGGGCGCCGGGGTGCGGCGGCGCCGGGCTGACCGGGGTGCGCGGTGTGGCCGGTGTCCTGGCCGGACTCGCGGACGGCTCCGTACTCGTGGAACCCGGAGTCGCGGCCGTCGGTCTCGTGCGGGCCCGGGAGGGGGCCGGCCGCATGCCCCGGCTGGCCCGCCTCGTGGTGGGCGGCCTCGTGGTGGGCGGCCTCGTTCCACGCTCCCTGTGCGCCGGGCATCAGCAGCATGTCGTCCTCGTAGCCGGGCGCACCGCCCTGGGCCGGGTCCGCGAAGGTGTACGTGCCGGAGGCCGGTGTGCCCGTCTGCTCCGGCAGTGCGCCCGCGTTCTCCGGCAGCCCCTCACCCGGGACCTGGCCGGTGTCGGTCATGCGTACCCCTCGCCATCGGTAGTGCTCCGTCGAGTCCCATGGGACTCCCCCGCTTGGAGAACGAGCATGCGCCCCGCGCGGCACGTCTCCTGCCCCGCCATCCCGCACAAAGCCGAACAAAGCGTCAACTCTGGGTGACGGAACAACAGTCGTTCAGCCTACCGGTCCCGGCCGGTCCGCCCGGCCCGGGGTGTACGACTGACCCCGGTTGGTCACGGTTGTTCCGCGACAGATCACATCCGGGTTCCGGAGAGCAGGAAAACGACGGTGCGGTCCCGTTCCGACCAGGTCTTCGTGTCCAGTTCCAGGGTCTGGAGCAGAGCGCACTCGACCGCGTACCCCGCCGCGGCCAGCACCCGGCCGAGGGCCTCCGCCTCGTCCCGGGTGGCTGCGTGGGTGACGAGGCGCTCGGGACGCCGCTCGGCGCAGGCCGTCACGGTGCGCAGCCCGCCGCCCCCGATCCGGACCAGATCGGGTTCCGGCAGGTCCTGGAGGATCTGCGGGGCGCCGCCGCGCACCGTCTGGAGCTGGACGCCGAGCCGGCGGGCCGCGGCGGTGGCGAGGGCGCAGGCCTCGGCGTTGCGGTCGACGGCGAGGACGGCGGCGCCGAAGCCTGCAGCCTCGACGGCGAACGAGCCGCCGCCGGTGCCGATGTCCCACACCAGGTCGCCGGGGCGGGGGCCCAGGCGCGCCAGCTGGGCGGCCCGCAGGGTGGCCGACTCGCCGGTGGTGAGCCGGGCTTCGGGCGTGCCGTGGGCGGGACCGGGCAGTGCCCAGCCGCGGGTCGTCCGGGGCTGGCCGAGATCCTGGCCGGCGAGCCAGCCGCCGCCCGGGGCTGCGCCGGCTCCGGCGGCGGCGCCGTGTCCGCCGACGACGATGACGACGTTGGGATCGCGCCACACGTGGTCGGCGGCCTTGTCGGAGGTCAGGACCGTCATCCGCTCCCGGGCGGTGCCCAGCTCCTCGCAGATGACGAAGGTGCGGTGCACGTCGCCGAGGAGCAGGGCCAGCTCGGCGGGTCCGGCTCCGGGCGAGGTGAGGACGCCGACCTTGGGGTGGGCGCGGCAGACGTTGACGGCCCGGCGCAGGGTGCGGCGGTTGGCGACGACGAGCTGGGCGTCGTCCCAGGGCATCCCGGCGCGGGCGAAGGCGGCGGCGACGGCGGAGACGGCGGGGACGACCTCCACTTCCAGCCCGTGTTCGGGGGCGCGCAGTGCGCGGACGACGCCGAAGAGGCCGGGGTCGCCGTCGGCCAGGACGACGGCCGTGCCGCGGTGCCGGGCGATGCGCCGGGCGGCGAGGGCGATGCTGCCGAGGCGGACGTGCTCGGCGCCGGCGGGGACGTCGGGCAGGGTCAGGTGGTGGGCCGCGCCGGCGACCAGCGTGGCGGCACGGAGCGCGGAGCGGGCCGCACCGTCCAGGGGCGAACCGTCCCAGCCGATCACGGTGACACGGTCGGCCATCGGCGGGGCCTCCTGGGGGTCGCTGTGACGGGCGCCAGTGAGGTTACCCGAGCGGCCCGTGAGCCTTCGCGGGGGTGCGCTCGACGACGGCCGGCGGCTCGTCGGGCGTCTCGTCGAGGTCCTCGGGCAGGAGGCTCCAGACGATGAGGTCGGTGCGGACGTCGGTCCACTCCTCCACCACGGTGGGGGATGCTGGCGCGGCCGGGGACGCGGGCGGTCCGTGCTCCTCGATGCGCACGCGGGTGGTGCCCGCGCTGCGCAGGACGCCCTCGCTGATGCAGCCGACCTTCTGCGCGACCTGCTGGGCGGCGGTGTTGCCCGCGGCGGTGCGCAGTTCGAGGCGCGCGAAGCCCTGGTCGCGGAAGAGCCAGGTGGAGACGGCGAGCAGGGTCTCGGCGGCGTAGCCCTCGCCCCGGGCCCAGGGGGCGACGACGTAGCACGCCTCGGTGGCCGCCGTCCGCCAGTCCGTGCGGCGCAGTTCGACGCTGCCGACGAGGCGGCCGGTGAGGAACTCCGTGACGGCCAGGGCGATGCCGCCGCCGTCGGTGCGCCACCGTGGAGCCCGCCGGGTGACCCAGTCCCGGGCGTCCGCCCGCGTGTAGGGGTGCGGGGCGTCCGTCCAGGCGGTGACGAGTTCGTCGTTCATCATGTCCGTGAGCGCCGGGATGTCCGCTTCCTCGAACGGCCGCAGCACGAGGCGATCCGTACTGATGGAGATGTCCGGGAATCTGGAAGTCATGCGCCGCTCCGTGCCGATGGTGTCGTCTGCACAGCATGCAGCATGTGGTCGGACGCTCACGGCGCCGGGCCCGGGCGGGCGGGCCCGGCGCCGGGCGGGCGGCGCGGGGCGGGGGTCAGTCGCGCGGGGCGCCGAAGGCGGGGACGACGGAACCCCGGTACTCGTCCTCGATGAACGCCCTGACCTCGGCGGAGTTGAGGAGTCCGGCGAGCTTCCCGATCCGCGGGTCGTCCTCGTTGCCCTCCTTGACCGCGAGGAAGTTGGCGTACGGGTTGCCGGTGGCCGCCTCGCGGGCGAAGGCGTCCGTCTCGGGGTCGAGCCCGGCCTCGATGGCGTAGTTGCCGTTGATGACGGCGGCGTCCACCTCGCCGAGGGCGCGCGGCAGTGTCGCGGCCTCCAGCTCCTTGAACGTCAGGCCCTTGCGGTCGGCGATGTCGGCCAGGGTGGCGTCCTGGCCGGCGCCGTCCTTCAGCTCGATCAGAGCGTGGGTGTCGAGCAGCTTCAGCGCCCGTCCGCCGTTGGTCGTGTCGTTGGGGATGGCGACGGTGTCGCCGGGGCCGATGTCGAACAGGGCCCGCGCCGACTCGGAGTAGAGGCCGAGCGGTTCGAGGTGGACGTCGACGACGGGGACGATGTGGGTGCCGTTCTTGGCGTTGAAGTCGTCCAGGTAGGGGCGGTGCTGGAAGTAGTTGGCGTCGACGTCACCGCTCTCGGTGGCGGTGTTGGGCAGAACGTAGTCGTTGAAGACCTTGACGTCCAGGTCGAGGCCCGCCTCCTGCGCCAGGTTGTCCCGGACGTACTCCAGGATCTCGGCGTGCGGGGTCGCGGAGGCGGCGACCGTGAGGGGGCCGTCGCCGCCGTCGGAGCCGGACGGCTTCGGGTCGGAGGCGGTGCCGCAGGCGGTGAGGCCGAGCGTGAGGGCCGCGGTGGCCGCGAGGGCGGCGGTGAGGGTGGTGGTGCGCACGATGAGTGCTCTCCTTCGGTGGTGTATGCCCGACGAAGAGTCGGGCTTCCTGGTTTCTGCGGGGTGTGGTCCGGGGCGCGTCGTGCGCCGGTTCAGCCGGCGGGGCGCTCGCGCCGTCCGAGGAGACGGACGGCGGCGTCGCCGAGAAGCTGGACGAGCGTCACGAGGACGACGAGCACGGCGACGGTGACGAGCATCAGGGTCGTCTCGAAGCGCTGGTAGCCGTAGGTGTGGGCGAGGTCGCCGAGCCCGCCGGCGCCGACGACGCCGGCCATCGCCGAGTAGCCGACGAGCACGATGACGGTGGTGGTGAGGCCGGCCACGAGCGAGGGCAGCGCCTGCGGCAGCAGCACCTTGAGGACGACGGTGCGGGTGCCGCCGCCCATGGCCTGTGCCGCTTCCACCAGGCCGTGGTCGACCTCGCGCAGCGCGGTCTCCACGAGCCGGGCGAAGAAGGGGACGGCGCCGACCGCGAGGGGCACGACGGCCGCCGTCGGCCCGATGAAGGTGCCGACGACCGCGCTGGTGAACGGGATCAGGGCGACGAGCAGGATGACGAACGGCAGCGACCGTCCGACGTTGACGACGGCGCCGACGACGCGGTTCACGGCGAGGTTGCGCAGCATCCCGCCCCGGTCGGTGAGGACGAGCAGCACGCCGAGCGGCACGCCCCCGAGCGCGGCCACCAGCGTGGACCAGCCGACCATGTACAGCGTGTCGACGCACGCCTGGGTGAGCAGCGGCTGCATCTCGGTCCAGGTCATCGGACGCCCTCCGCGGTCGGTGCGGCCCGGTCGGCCCGGGGCTCGGCGGCGTCGGCCGGGAGCGCGGCGCCGCCGGTCCCGGAGACGACGTCGACGGCGAGGCCCTGCTCGCGCAGGAAGCCGATGGGGACGACGTTGTCGGCGAACGGTCCGGGCAGCTCGATGCGCATGCGGCCCACCTGCGCGGTGCCGACGGTGTCCATGGCGGCGCCGAGGATCGAGACGTCGATGGTGTAGGTGCGGGCGAGCCGGGAGATCACCGGACGTCCGGTGGCCGCGCCGTGGAAGGTGACGTCGACGACGGTGCGGTCCGTGGCGTCCGGGACGGGCCCGCCGACGGGGAACAGCGTGGCGGCCAGCTCGGAGCCGGGGGTGGCGAGCAGCTCGGGGACGGTGCCGGACTCCACGACGCGGCCCGCGCGCATGAGCGCGGCGGAGTCGCACACCGTCTTCACGACGTCCATCTCGTGGGTGATGAGCAGAACGGTGAGGCCGAGCTGCCGGTTGAGGTCGCGCAGCAGCTCCAGCACGGAACGGGTGGTCTCCGGATCGAGGGCCGAGGTGGCCTCGTCGGAGAGCAGCACCTTCGGGTCGCCGGCGAGGGCGCGTGCGATGCCGACCCGCTGCTTCTGCCCGCCGGAGAGCTGTGCGGGGTAGGCGCGGGCGCGGTCGGCGAGCCCGACGACGTCGAGGAGGTCGAGAGCCTTGCGGCGGCGCTCGGCCCGGGTGACGCCGAGGATCTCCAGGGGCAGTTCGACGTTGCCCTGCACGGTGCGCGAGGAGAGGAGGTTGAAGTGCTGGAAGACCATGCCGATGCGGGTGCGGGCGGCGCGCAGGGCGGCCGGCGGCCGGGGACCGCGTCCGGCGAGGGCGGTCAGCTCCACGCCGTCGACGGTCACGGTGCCCGAGGTCGGCGTCTCCAGCAGGTTGACGCAGCGGATCAGGGAGGACTTGCCGGCGCCGCTCTGGCCGATGACGCCGTAGACCTCGCCCTCCTCGACCCGCAGGTTCACCCGGTCCAGGGCGGTGACCTCGCGGTCGGGCGTGCGGTAGACCTTCGTCAGGTCCGTGGTGGTGATCACTGGGTTTCCGTCACTGTCGGGCACGCGGCGCCCTCGTGGGGCGGCGTGCGGGGGTGTGTCGGTATGGCTGACGGGCGGCGCGGCGCGGCCGACGTCGGCACCGGCGGGGTGCCGGGCGCAGGTCGGGGTGCGGCGGGGTCAGCCGGCGTGGCGCGCGGGCTCGCTTCGGGGCGCGAGGCTGCTCAGGCGGGGGCCCTCAGCGGTCACACATTCGACGCATGCAGCAGCCACCGGGCAGGGAGTTCGCCTCGGTGACGTGAAGGGGGCTGCGCGTCGTGCTCATGGGGCAAGTAGAGCAGACCGACCCCGGACCGTCCCAGTCCCGGAGACACACGTCCGGATACTGGACGTTCGATCGGCGGGCGTCACCGTCGGGTCCTCCCGCCCGCTCCCTCGATGGAACCACGCTGACCTGCGACGATACGCGCCCCGGCGGGCAGTGGAGAGCAGCGCTCCGGGCCTGCGGGCTGTGGTCAAGGCCACCCGGACCGCGGCCGGCGCCACCGGGCTCGGGCGGGGTGCGGCGGTGCCCGGCGGCAGGCGTCGGGCACGGGCCCACCCGGAACCGGCCGGGGTCGTGCGGCGCAGTAGAGTCGCTGCCATGTTCACCCCCCTGACGGCCGCGGTCGCCGTGACCGCGCTCGCGCTGGCCGCCTGGTGCGGCCACGCGGCCTACCGGGACCAGCCCACCAAGGACTGGCACTTCATCGGCATGGCCCTCGTCACCGTGCTCGCCCTCGCGCAGCTCGTCGTCGGGATCGTCGCGCTGGCCGGAGGCGGGGAACCGGACGAGGGCTCGGTGGTCTTCGTCTCCTACCTGCTCGGCTGCGCCTGCGCGATTCCGGCCGTGGCGTTCCTCTCGCTCTCCGAGCGCACGCGCTGGGGTTCGGCGACGGTCGCGGCGGGAGCGGTGGTGCTGGCCGTGCTGGAGGTCCGGCTCTACGACATCTGGGGAGGCGGCGGTGGCTGACGCTCCGACGCGCCGGGCGCCCGGGGCGGCGCCGTCGAGCGGCGGCATCGGCTCCGGGCCGGGACGCCTGCTGGTGACCTTCTACGTCGTGTTCACGGTGGGGGCGACCTCGCGATCGGCCTACCAGATCGCGACGCGCTTCGAGGAGGCTCCGCTGCCCTACACGCTCTCGGCGCTGGCCGCCCTCGTCTACGCGGCCATCACCGTCGCCCTCCTGCGCGGAGGGGAGACGGCCCGCCGGACGGCGCTGGCGGGCTGTGTCACCGAGCTGGCGGGGGTGCTCGTCGTCGGCACCTGGTCCGTCTTCGATCCCGGGGCCTTCCCCGACACGACGGTGTGGTCGGCCTACGGCATGGGGTACCTGTTCATTCCGCTCGGCCTGCCCGTCGTCGGGCTGTGGTGGCTGCGGCGGTCCCGCGGCGCGTGAGGCGCGTCCCGTCAGCGGGCGTGCCCGGACCTGTGCCCGGCCCGCCGACGGCACCGTGCTCCCGCCCGGGGCCGTCGGCGGATTCCGGCGGACGGGCGCTGCGGTCGGCGGTCAGGCGCTGGTGGCGTACTCCTCCGCCACCGCGGCCTTCTCCAGCGTGATGAGGCTCAGCTTGGGCGACACGCGCTCGGTGGCCGAGGCGACGTAGCCGCAACGCCGGTACAGCCGCAGGTTGCCCTCGCTGCGGTGGCCGGTGAACAGCCGGAACCGGCGGGCGCCCTGCTCGGCCGCGAGGCTGGTCTCCAGCGCGGCCAGGAGCCGGCCGCCGAGCCCGTGGCGCTGGAGCCGCGGGTGGACGATGAGCTTGTTGATGTGGGCCGTGCCGTCGCCGTCCACCGTGCCGCGGACGGAGCCGACGACCTCCTCGCCGAGCCGGGCCACGAGGACGACGCCGCCGGACAGTTCCGCGCGCAGGGCCTCCAGCGTCTGGGTCAGCGGCTCGATGCCCCAGTCGCGGTAGAGCTCGGCCTCGCTCTGGTAGCACAGGTACTGGAGCTTGAGGATCTGCTCCGCGTCCTGGGCGGTCGCCGCAGAGATGGTCACGCTCATGGCCATGTGCGCACGCCTCTTTCTGGTGTCTCGCGCCCGCCGCGCCGGGGGTGAGGGTCGCGCGGAACGGGCTTGGCTGCCCTGGTGACGCCGGTCGTCTTTCGCACCCTTCCCCTGTGTGCGGGGTTTCCAACCTCCGTCGAGAGCATTCTGCGCAGAGATCGCAGGCAGCGGGAACGTGACAGCCCTCAACCAGTCTGTGAGATTCCCAACCCGCCTGCGATTCCCCGGTTCGGCGGGCGGTTCGCCTCAGCCTTCCCGGACCTTCCGTCAGCCGCGTCACCAGGGGTTCGAACACGGCCGCCCGGTGGGGACGGGCATCCCACCGGGCGGCCGCGGGGCCCGGTTCACGGGCGGACGCGCTTCACCCCCGGGAGCGACGGAAGTCGGCCGCCGCGAGCAGGGCGGTGTCGGGGTGGTCGGTGAAGATGCCGTCGACGCCGGTACCGAAGTAGGTGCGCAACGCGGCGAAGGCGTCGCCGTAGGCGTTCGGGTCCGAGCCGCGCCGGAAGTCGGTCGGCAGGAAGGCGTTCTCGTTGCGCATGGTGTACGGGTGCAGCACCAGGCCGCGGGCGTGGGCGTCCTCGACGAGCGTGGTCGGCTCGCCCAGGCTGCCGTCGGAGCGCTTGGGGAGGATCAGGTCCATCAGCGGGCCGATGCCCCGCGCGAAGGAGGCGATCCAGTCCAGGCCCTCCGGCGAGACGAGGTCGGCCGTGGTCCTGGGGTCGCCCGCCTCGGTGAAGTCCCAGGGCCGGTAGTCCTCCTTCCACAGCAGCACGACGCCGGGCGTGTCCACGAGCCGGGCCAGGTGCTGGACGCTGCTCGGTTCGAAGGACTGCAGGAAGACCGGCGCGTTGCCGCGGTGCAACCCGTGGGCGCGCAGCAGCCGGGCGAGCGGCTCCTCCAGACCGAGTCCGAGGCCGCGGAAGTAGCTCGGGTGCTTGGTCTCCACGTGGAGCCAGACGGTGCGCCCGCGCCGCCGGCCCTCGGTGCGGGCCCAGTCGAGGACCTCGGCGAAGGCCGGCACGGTCCAGCGGCCGTCGTAGAGGGTGTTGTCCGGCCGCTGGGCGGGGATGCGCTCGGTGGCGCGCAGGGTCTTCAGCTCCCGGAGGGTGAAGTCCTCGGTGAACCAGCCGGTGACGGAGCTGCCGTCGACCGTCTTGGTGGTCCTGCGGTCGGCGAACTCCGGGTGGTCGGCAACGTCGGTGGTGCCGCCGATCTCGTTCTCGTGGCGGCACACGAGATGGCCGTCCTTGGTCGGCACGAGGTCCTGCTCGATCACGTCCGCGCCCATGTCCAGCGCCAGCTCGTAGGCGCCGAAGGTGTGTTCGGGACGGTAGCCGCTGGCGCCGCGGTGGGCGATGACGGCGGGAACGGGCAGCCGGTGACCGCCGGGACGCCGGCCACCGCGCGCGGGCGCGGCGGCCTGGGCGCTGCCGGACGCGCCCAGGGCGACGGCTCCGGCCGCCCCCAGCACGGTCGCCCCGAGGACCGCTCTGCGCCCGGGCTGCTGCACGTGTTCCATGGACCCTCCCAGGGTGGTGCGGGAGCGGACACGGGTGAACCGCCTCCCGCGTGGCGGATGACGGGCGAAGCCTAGGCGCGGGCCCCGTCCGGCGGGAGACGGGGCCCGGAACAGGAGGCGAACACCGGCGGGGAACGAGCCGGGGGAACCGCTCGGGGGAACCGCCGTCACCCGGTGCGTGGTTACCGGTTGGTACCCGGTGGTTCGTGGGTACGTCTGGCCCGAGTAAAGTCGTGTCCGCGCCCGGCGGCGCCGACTGAAACCACCACCGGAGGCTGAATCCGCGATGCGCCGTTTCCTGCTGATCAAAGCGGTACTCGGCCCGGCCCTGCGCCTGCTCTTCCGTCCGCGTATCGAGGGAGCGGGGCAGGTCCCCGCGGACGGCCCGGTGATCCTCGCCGGCAACCACCTCACCTTCATCGACTCGATGATCCTGCCGCTGGTGACCGACCGGCAGGTGTTCTTCATCGGCAAGGACGAGTACGTCACCGGCACCAGCCTCAAGGGGCGCCTGATGGCGTGGTTCTTCACCGGCTGCGGCATGATCCCCGTCGACCGGGACGGCGGCCATGGCGGCGTCGCCGCGCTGATGACCGGACGCCGGGTGCTGGAGGAGGGGAAGGTCTTCGGCATCTACCCCGAGGGCACCCGCTCCCCCGACGGCCGGCTCTACCGCGGCCGCACCGGGATCGCCCGGCTCGCCCTGATGACGGGCGCCCCGGTGGTGCCGTTCGCGATGATCGGCACCGACCGGGTGCAGCCGGGCGGCCGGGGCCTGCCCCGGCCGCGCCCCGGCCTGCGCATCACCGTGCGCTTCGGCGAGCCGCTGGACTTCTCCCGGTACGAGGGCATGGACCGGGACCGCTACGTGCTGCGCGCGGTGACGGACGAGGTCATGAGCGAGGTCATGAGGCTGTCCGGTCAGGAGTACGTGGACATGTACGCGACCAAGGCGAAGGCGGCCTGACCTCCTCCGCGTTCACCCGGCCGCCTCGGCCTCCGGCACGGCCTCCGGCTTCTCCGCACGCTCCTCCTCCACGTCCTCCCGGTCCTCCCCCTCCCGCGGGTCGCCCGGGTCCTCCCCCAGACGCTGGCCGCGCAGCAGCCAGCCGGCGAGGGCCGCGGCCGTCAGCAGCGCCACGGAACCGGCCCCGGCGGCGGTCCGCAGACCCTCGGTGAAGCTCTCCCGCGCCGCCGCGAGCAGCTCACCGCCCAGGGGGGCGGGGAGGGCCCCGGCCGTCTCCACGGCCGCGCCCAGTGATTCCCGCGCGTCCGCCGCCTGGCCCGCCCCGACGCCGTCGGGAACGGCGAAGCCGCGGTAGAAGCCGGTGACGATGGACCCGAGCAGCGCGATGCCCAGGGCCGACCCGAGCTCGTAGGCGGTCTCGGAGACGGCCGAGGCGGCGCCCGCCTGCTCCTTGGGCACGCTGGAGAGGATCACGTCGGCGGTGACGGTGAAGGAGAGCCCCGCCCCGAGGCCCACGATGAGCAGGATGGGGCCGAGCAGCCGGTAGTCGGTGCCCGCGTCCAGCCACACACAGGCCCCGAGCGCCAGCCCGACGGCGGCGAGCCCCCAGCTCACGGCGGCGCGCACCGAGGTGCGGCGGGCGACGTGCCCGGCCACCAGCCCGGAGACCACTGCGCCGAGCGCGGCGGGCAGTTGGGCGAGCCCCGCCTCCAGCGGCGAGCGGCCCTGCACCATCTGCAGGAACTGCGACAGGAAGAAGACCATCCCCGCCAGGCCGAGGATCGTCAGCAGGTCGGCGAGGACCGCGCCGGACAGGCCGCGGCTCCGGAACAGCCGCATGTCCAGCAGCGGCGACGGCAGCCGCAGTTGCCGCCGGACGAAGGCGGCCAGCGCCAGGGCGCCCAGCGCCCCGGCGAGGCAGGCGTCCCGGTGGAGGCCGTGGGTGGCGGCCTCCTTGACGGCGTAGACGAGGCCGATGATGCCCACCATGGACAGACCCACACTGGGCAGGTCCCAGGGGCCGGGGTGCGGGTCGCGGGACTCGGGCAGCACCTTCGCCCCGACGAGGACGAGAACCGCCATCACGGGCAGGTTGATGAGGAACACCGAGCCCCACCAGAAGTGCTCCAGCAGGAATCCCCCGGCCACCGGTCCGACGGCCGCCCCGGCCGAGGCCATGGCGCCCCAGATGCCCACGGCCAGGCTGCGCTCGCGCGGGTCGTGGAACAGATTGCGGATGAGGGCGAGCGTGGCGGGCATCAGCGTGGCTCCGGCCACGCCGAGCAGGGCGCGCCAGAGGATCATGGCCTCGGGGCTGTGCGCGTAGGCGGTGAGCACCGACACCGCGCCGAACACGGTGGCGCCGGACAGCAGCAGCCGCTTGCGGCCGATCCGGTCGCCGAGGCTGCCCATGGACACCAGCAGTCCGGCGATGACGAAGGAATAGACGTCGCCTATCCACAGCAGCTGGGCGCCGGTCGGGCGGAGGTCCTCGCTCAGGAATGGCGTGGCCAGCCCCAGCACGGTGGCGTCGATGCCGACGAGCAGCACGGCCAGGGCGAGGACGGCGAGGGCGAGCCAGCGCCGGGCGCCCGCACGCGCGGCACCGGCGGCCGGTGCGCGGCGGCCGGGCACGGCCTGCGACGTCATCGCGGGTTCCTCTCCAGGGCTCCGCCGAGCAGCAGCTCGGCGACCATGTGCGGGGCCTCCTTCGGGGCGAGCCGGCCGTCCTGCACGCTCCAGCCGGAGGCGGCGATCAGCGCGTAGAGCGCATCGATGAGCCAGGCCGGGGACAGGTCCCGGCGGAAGACGCCCTCGGTCTGGCCGCGCCGCACGAGGGCGCCGACGCGCTCGTCGATGCGGGCCCAGCCGGCGTCCATGTGGTCGGTGACGTAGAGCTGGTTCTCGCCGTAGAGGAAGGCCAGGAACCCGGCGACGGGCATGGCCTCGGCGAGCAGGCGGCGCAGCGCCTCAGTGGGGTCGCCCTCGTCGATCCGGGCGGTGTCGAGGCCCTCCTCGATCTGCCGGATGCCGAGCTCGCCCAGGGCCAGGACGAGGGCGTCGCGCCCGGCGAAGTGCCGGTGCAGCGTGGCCCGGCTGACGCCGGCCGCCTTGGCGATCTCGTCCATGGACGCCGTGGTGCGCCGCGACAGCAGGTCGGCGGCGGCCCTGAGGAGGTGTTCACGATGCACAGCCATGAGACGACGATAGACCAGATGAGACACTCACGTCTCACCTGGGACGCATGCGTCTCCAGATTCGGGGGTGGGACGGGGGACGCCGCGGATCAGCTCCAGGGCAGTTCGGAACGCTGCCGCCAGTAGGCCCCGGGCTCCTCGATCAGCTCCTCCAGCTCCGCCTCCTGGTCCGCGTCCAGGTCGACGGTGACCGCGTGCAGGTTGGTGAACAGCTGCTCGGCGGTGGCGGCGCCGGAGAGGACGACGAACGCCCAGGGGCGGCCGAGGACGGCGGCGAGGGCCAGGGCGTCACAGGTGGTACCGGCCTCCTCCGCGACCCGGCGCAGGACCGGCGGCGCGTGCGGCCCGGCCAGCCGCCCGTTGGCCATGGCCTCCTTGACGATCACCGTGAGCCCGGCGTCACGCGCCTCGACGAGGGCCGGGCCCGCCGAGGTCTCCAGCAGGTTGTACGTGGCCTGCACCGAGCGGAACAGCGGCAGCCCGGCGACCGTGACGTCCAGCGCGGCCCGGATCGTCGCGGCCTGCGCGGGCCCGCTCGTCGAGAAGCCCACGGAGACGCCCTCCTCCGCGAGCCGGGCCAGGTGCTCGTGCAGCCGGTGGTCCGTCAGGGCCGGGCTCTCCGGGGTGAGGGAGTGGATCTGGTAGAGGTCCAGATGGTCGCCGAGCAGGGCACGGGTCTCCGCGCGCTGCGTCTCGTACATGGCGACGGTGTGTTCCTTGACCTCGTGCACGTCGGCCCGGGTGCGCCAGTTGGCGGTGTAGGCGTAGCCCCACTTGCTGCCGATGACCAGGTCCTCGGCCCGCGGGTGGGCGTCCAGCCACTCCCCGAGGAACTCCTCGGCGCGCCCGTAGGAGCGGGCGGTGTCGACGTAGCGCACGCCCTGGGCGTACGCGGCGTCCAGCAGCTGGTGGGTGCGCTCGCGCAGGGCGTCCACGCTGCGCTCGGCCGGCAGGTCCTCGTCCCGGCCCAGGTTCAGGTAGCCGGGGCGGCCGACCGCGGCCAGCCCGAGCCCGACGTGGGCGGTCGGTGTGGTCGCGGTGGCCAGACGGGCGAACGGCATCGCGGGCTCCCTGCGCGGTCCGGGCGGCGGTCGGGATCACCACCGTACCCACGCCGCGGCAAGCTCACCCCTTGGCGCTCGCCCACTCCCGCTGCTTCACCAGATCGGCCTTCACCTCGGCGAGCTGCGCCGCCACCGCGGAGGGCGCGGTGCCGCCCCGGCCGCCGCGGGACGCGAGCGCGCCCGGCACGTTGAGCACGCCGCGGACCTCGGGCGTCAGGTGCGGGGAGAGCGCGGCGAACTGCTCGTCCGTCAGCTCGTCCAGCTCGATGCCGGTGCGCTCGCACTCCTTGACGCAGGCGCCCGCGACGTCGTGCGCGACGCGGAACGGCACGCCCTGCCGGACCAGCCACTCGGCGATGTCGGTGGCCAGGGAGAACCCGGCCGGGGCCAGCTCCTCCATCCGCTCCCGGTTGACGGTGAGCGTGGCCATCATGCCGGTGAAGGCGGGCAGCAGCACCTCCAGTTGGTCGCAGGAGTCGAAGACGGGCTCCTTGTCCTCCTGCAGGTCCCGGTTGTAGGCCAGCGGCAGGGCCTTCAGGGTGGCCAGCAGCCCCGTCAGGTTGCCGATCAGCCGGCCGGACTTGCCCCGGGCCAGCTCCGCGATGTCGGGGTTCTTCTTCTGCGGCATGATCGAGGAGCCGGTCGAAAAGGCGTCGTGCAGGGTCACGAAGGAGAACTCCTTCGTGTTCCAGATGATGATCTCCTCGGCGATCCGGGACAGGTCGACACCGGTCATCGCCGTGATGAAGGCGAACTCGGCGACGAAGTCGCGGGAGGCCGTACCGTCGATCGAGTTGGCCGCCGAGCCGTGCTCGAAGCCGAGGTCGGCGGCGACGGCCTGCGGGTCGAGACCGAGCGAGGAGCCGGCCAGCGCGCCGGAGCCGTAGGGGGAGACGGCGGTGCGCTCGTCCCACTGCCGCAGCCGCTCCGCGTTCCGGCCCAGTGCCTGGACGTGCGCCAGCACGTGGTGGGCGAAGAGCACGGGCTGGGCGTGCTGGAGGTGGGTGCGCCCGGGCATGGCGACGTCCGGGTGCGCCTCGGCGAGCCCGGTCAGCGCCTCCTGGAGATCGGTGAGCAGTCCGCCGATGATCCGGGCGTGGTCACGCAGGTACATCCGGAAGAGCGTGGCCACCTGGTCGTTGCGGGAGCGCCCGGCGCGCAGCTTGCCGCCGAGGTCGGGGCCGAGCCGCTCCAGCAGGCCGCGTTCGAGCGCGGTGTGCACGTCCTCGTCCGCGACGGTGCCGGTGAAGGAGCCGTCGGCGACGTCGGACTCCAGCCGGTCGAGGCCCGCGAGCATGCGCGCCAGCTCCTCGGCGGTCAGCAGCCCGGCCCGGTTGAGGACGCGGGCGTGGGCGCGGGAGCCGGCGATGTCGTAGGGGGCGAGCCGCCAGTCGAAGTGGACGGACGCGCTGAGCCTGGCCAGCGCCTCGGAGGGGCCGTCGGCGAAGCGCCCGCCCCACAGCCGCACGTCGCCGCCGTCCGCGCCCTGCTCGACACCGTTGGTCATCCGTTCCGCTCCTCGTCGTCCGTACTCATGCGGGCCGCCGTCCCGCCCGGAGTGGGCGGGACGGCGGCCTCGGTGCTGCTGCCCCCGGGGGGGGGTGGGCGCAGGTTACTGCGCGAGGTCCCGCTTGGCCGCGATCTTGCTCGACATGCCGAAGAGCTCGATGAAGCCCTTGGACAGGGACTGGTCGAAGGTGTCGCCGGTGTCGTAGGTGGCGAGGTTGAAGTCGTACAGGGACGCCTCCGACCGCCGGCCGGTGACGACGGCCCGGCCGCCGTGCAGGGTCATCCGGATGTCACCGCTGACGTGCGCGCTGGCCTCGTCGACGAAGCCGTCCAGCGCCCGCTTGAGCGGGGAGAACCACAGGCCGTCGTAGACCAGCTCGCCCCAGCGCTGCTCGACCTGCCGCTTGTAGCGCGCCAGCTCCCGCTCGACGGTGACGTTCTCCAGCTCCTGGTGGGCGGTGATCAGCGCGATCGCGCCGGGGGCCTCGTAGACCTCCCGCGACTTGATGCCGACCAGCCGGTCCTCCACCATGTCGATCCGCCCGACGCCCTGGGCCCCGGCCCGCTCGTTGAGCTGCTGGATCGCCTGCAGGACGGTGACGGGCTTCCCGTCGATCGCGACCGGGACACCCTCCTTGAAGGTGATGACGACCTCGTCGGCCTCCCGGGCCGCGGCGGGGTTCTCCGTGTACTCGTAGACGTCCTCGATCGGGGCGTTCCAGATGTCCTCCAGGAAGCCGGTCTCCACGGCCCGGCCGAAGACGTTCTGGTCGATGGAGTACGGCGACTTCTTCGTCGTCGCGATCGGGAGGTTCTTCTCCTCGCAGAAGGCGATGGCCTTGTCCCGGGTCATCGCGTAGTCCCGCACGGGGGCGATGCACTTCAGGTCGGGGGCGAGGGAGGAGATGCCGGCCTCGAACCGCACCTGGTCGTTGCCCTTGCCGGTGCAGCCGTGGGCGACCGTCGTGGCCCCGTGCTTGCGGGCGGCGGCCACCAGGTGCTTGACGATGACGGGCCGGGACAGCGCCGAGACCAGCGGGTAGCGGTCCATGTAGAGGGCGTTCGCCTTGACCGCCGGGAGGCAGTACTCGTCGGCGAACTCGTCCTTGGCGTCGGCGACCTCCGCCTCGACGGCCCCGCAGGCGAGCGCGCGCTTGCGGATGACGTCCAGATCCTCGCCGCCCTGGCCGACGTCCACGGCGACGGCGACGACCTCGGCCCCGGTCTCCTCCGCGATCCATCCGATACAGACGGAGGTGTCCAGGCCGCCGGAATAGGCGAGTACGACGCGCTCGGTCACGGGGGTCTCCTAACGATCCATACGGCGACTGGCATAAGTATGCACTCCTCCGCATGGTTCGTCAACGCACCCACATCACCGCAGGTCAGCCAGGTTCGCGCAGGGCCTCCAACAGCACCGGGACGTGGCTCCGCGCCACCTCCCGGGTGGCCGTCAGCAGCGTCAGCCGGGAGCCTCCGGCCAGCTCCCGCAGCCGCTCGACGGCCTCCCGGCGCCCGGGCTCGCGCAGCTCGGCGCGGTAGTCCCGGACGAAGTCCGCACAGCGCTCGGGGTCGTGGCCGTACCGGCGGCGCAGCCCGTCCGAGGGCGCGACGTCCTTCGCCCAGGCGTCCAGGGCCGCCGCCTGACGGGACAGGCCGCGCGGCCACAGCCGGTCGACCAGCACGCGCTTGCCGTCGTCCGCCCCGGGCGTCTCGTACACCCGCCGCACGCGCACCTCGACCGACTCCATGACCGCCATCGTGCGCCACCGCGCCGCCCCGCGCACGCGCCCGGGGTGGCATGGTGATCACCATGGGAAAGAGCCATGACCGCATCGACGACCGGCTGCGCACCTTCATCGAGGAGCAGCCCGTCTTCTTCACCGCCACCGCCCCGTTGTCCGGCGACGGCACGATCAACCTGTCGCCGAAGGGCCTGCGCGGCTCGCTCGCCGTCCTGGACGAACACACCGTCGCCTACCTGGACGTCGCCGGGAGCAACGCCGAGACCATCGCCCACCTGCGGGAGAACGGCCGCGTCACCCTGATGTGGTGCGCGTTCTCCGGGCCGCCGAACATCCTGCGCGTGCACGGCCACGGGGAGCCCGTCTTCCGCGACGACCCGCGCTTCCCGGAGCTGCTGACGCACTTCCCGGACATCGACGGCACGCGGCACGGACTGCGCGCCGTCATCGTCGTCACGGCCGAGCAGATACGCGACACCTGCGGATACGCGGTGCCGTTCATGACCTACGACGAGGACCGCCCGCTGCACGCCTCCCGGTTCGAGCGGGAGACGCAGGAGAGCCTGGACGCCTACTTCCACAAGAAGCCCGACGTCGCCACCAGCATGGACGGGCTGCCCGGGCTCCCGCTGCCCCTGCCGCAGATGCCGCCCCCGGCGTAGAACTCAGGGCACCGTCGCCACCGCGGTGATCTCGACGAGCTGGCCGGGGGCGGTGTGACGACGCGGCATGGGACGCACTCCTCGGCGTGGGCGTCAACGGGACGACGGTCCGATCATCGGCCGTTGCCCGCCCGGCGTCACCCGGATTTCCGCCCGGCCGCCCGGCCGCGGGGCCGGGCCGCCGGGCTCAGCGGTGGCGTTCGGCCAGGTTCAGCAGGTGGTCGGCGAGCGCCTGCCCGCCCTCCGGAGCCCGGCTGATGAGCAGCAGCGTGTCGTCACCGGCGATCGTGCCGATGATCTCGTGGACCCCCGCCTGGTCGATCGCCGACGCCAGGAACTGGGCCGCGCCCGGCGGGGTGCGCAGGACGACCAGGTTCGCCGAGGCCTCCGCGGAGATCATCAGCTCCCCGGCCAGCCGGGCCATGCGGCCCTCGGTGGCGGATTCCCCCAGCGGCGCGCGCGGCGTGCGGTCGCCGCCCTCGCCGGGGACGGCGTAGATCAGCTCCCCTCCGGTGTTGCGGATCTTCACCGCCCCCAGCTCGTCCAGGTCGCGCGAGAGGGTGGCCTGGGTGACGGAGAGCCCGTCGTCGGCGAGCAGCTTGGCCAGCTGGCTCTGGGAGCGCACGGGCTGCCGGCCGAGGATGTCCACGATCCGGCGGTGGCGCGCCGTGCGCGTCTGCGGCACGGCCTGTCCGCCTGGGTGCTCCTCGGTCATCGTCGTCACTCTCCGGCTCATCGGGCGGTACGGGCTGGACGCGCGGGATCGACCGCGTCGAGGACGCCGGGAAGCGCCCGCACCAGAGCGTCCGCTTCGCCTTCCGAGATGACCAGCGGAGGCGCCAGCCGGATCACGTCCGGAGCGACCGCGTTCACGAGGAATCCCGCGTCCTGAGCCGACTGCTGCACCTGGGCGGCGACGGGCTCGGTGAGCACGATACCCAGCAGCAGTCCGGCGCCGCGGACCCGGTCGATCAACGGATGGCCCAACGCCCAGACGCCCTCCCGGAGTCGGGCCCCGACCCGCTGGACGTGACCGAGCAGCCCGTCGGCCGCGAGGGTGTCCAGCACCGCGAGACCGGCCGCGCACGCGACGGGGTTGCCGCCGAACGTCGACCCGTGCTGACCCGGCGTCAACAGCCCCGCCGCGTCCCCGAAGGCGAGCGTCGCCCCGATGGGCATCCCCGCGCCGAGCCCCTTCGCCAGCGTGATGACGTCCGGCTCGACGCCCTGGGCCCGGCACGCGAACCAGTGCCCGGTGCGGCCGATGCCGGTCTGGATCTCGTCGACGACGAGCAGCGCGCCGGTGGCACGGGTGATCTCCCGGGCGGCGGCGAGGTAGCCGTCCGGCGGCACGACGACGCCGTTCTCGCCCTGGACCGGCTCCACCACGAACAGCGCGGTGTCCTCGGTGACGGCGGCCCGCAGCGCCTCCGCGTCCCCGTAGGGCACGTGCGTGACGTCGCCGGGCAGCGGGCGGAAGGGGTCCTGCTTCGTCGGCTGTCCGGTCAGGGCGAGGGCGCCCATCGTCCGGCCGTGGAAGCCACCCTCCGTGGCGACCATGTGCGTACGCCCGGTGCGCCGCCCGAGCTTGACGGCCGCCTCGACGGCCTCGGCGCCGGAGTTGGAGAAGTACACCGCTCCCGGGCGCCCCGCCAGCTCCAGCAGGCGCTCGGCCAGGGCGACCGGCGGCTCGGAGATGAACAGGTTCGAGACGTGGCCGAGCGTGGCGATCTGGTCGGAGACGGCCCGCACCACGGCCGGGTGGCCGGTGCCGAGCGAGGTCACCGCGATGCCGCCGGTGAAGTCCAGGTACTCCTTGCCGTCGGCGTCCCACAGCCGGACGCCCTCGCCGTGGGTGAGCGGCACGCGCGGGGTGCCGTAGTTGTCCATGAGCGCGCTCTGCCAGCGCCGGGTGAGGGCGGCGTTGCCGTGGGCGGGCGCTTCGGTCGTCATGTCGGTTCCCCCTCGTCCGGCACCACCATGGTGCCGATTCCCTCGTCGGTGAAGATCTCCAGCAGGATGGCGTGCTGGACCCGGCCGTCGATCACGCGCGCGGTCCGCACCCCGCCGCGCACCGCGTGCAGGCAGCCCTCCATCTTGGGCACCATGCCGCTGGCCAGGCCCGGAAGCAGCTTCTCCAGCTCGGCGACGGTGAGCTTGCTGATGACGTCGTCGCTGTGGGGCCAGTCCGCGTACAGGCCCTCGACGTCGGTGAGCACCATGAGCGTCTCGGCACCCAGGGCCGCGGCGAGCGCGGCCGCGGCCGTGTCGGCGTTGACGTTGTACACGTGATCGTCGTCGGCGCTGCGGGCCACGGACGAGATGACCGGGATGCGGCCGTCGTCCAGCAGGGCGCGGACGGCACCGGGCTCGACGGCCGTCACGTCGCCGACCCGGCCGATGTCCACCCGCTCCCCGTCCACGTCGGCCCAGCGCTTGGTCGCCGTCATCAGGTGGGCGTCCTCACCGGTCATGCCGACGGCCAGCGGCCCGTGCCGGTTCAGCAGGCCGACCAGCTCGCGCTGCACCTGCCCGGCCAGCACCATGCGGACGACGTCCATCGTCTCGGGCGTCGTCACCCGCAGCCCGGCGGTGAACTCGGAGGCGAGGCCCAGCTTGTCGAGCTGGGCGCTGATCTGCGGGCCGCCGCCGTGGACGACGACGGGGCGCAGCCCGGCGTGCCGCAGGAAGACGACGTCCTGCGCGAAGGCGGCCTTCAGCTCCTCGTCGACCATGGCGTTGCCGCCGAACTTGATGACGACGGTCTTGCCGTGGTGCCGGGTGAGCCAGGGCAGCGCCTCGATGAGCGTGCGGGCTTTGGGCAGGGCGGTGTGCTTGCGCGTGCTCATGACCCTCATGACGAATAGGCGCTGTTCTCGTGGACGTAGTCGGCGGTGAGGTCGTTGGTCCAGATGACGGCGGCGTGCGGGCCCGCGGCCAGGTCGGCGGTGATGCGGACCTCCCGGTAGCGCATGTCCACCAGCTCGCGGTCCTCGCCGACCGAGCCGTTCTTGCACACCCACACGCCGTTGATCGCGACGTTCAGCTGGTCCGGCTCGAAGGTGGCGTCGGTGGTGCCGATCGCGGACAGCACCCGGCCCCAGTTGGGGTCCTCGCCGTGGACGGCGCACTTGAGCAGGTTGTTCCGGGCGATGGTGCGGCCGACGTCGACGGCCTCGTCCTCGCTGGCCGCGTTGACCACCTCGACACGGATGTCCTTCGAGGCGCCCTCGGCGTCGCGGATGAGCTGCTGCCCCAGGTCGTCGCAGACGGCCCGGACGGCCTCGGCGAACTCGGCGGCCTCCGGCGCCGTCCCGGAGGCACCGGAGGCGAGCAGCAGCACGGTGTCGTTCGTGGACATGCAGCCGTCGGAGTCCACCCGGTCGAAGGTCGTACGGGTGGCGGCGCGCAGCGCGGCGTCCAGCTCGGCGGCCGGGACGTCGGCGTCCGTGGTGAGGACGACGAGCATCGTGGCCAGCCCGGGGGCGAGCATGCCCGCGCCCTTGGCCATCCCGCCGACCGTCCAGCCCGGGCCCTCGGCGACGGCCGTCTTGTGCACGGTGTCCGTCGTCTTGATGGCGATGGCCGCCTTCTCCCCGCCGTGGGCCGACAGCGCCTCCGCCGCCGTCCCGAGGCCGGGCAGCAGCTTGTCCATCGGCAGCCGGATGCCGATGAGCCCGGTGGAGGCGACGGCGACCTCGGCCGCGTTCAGCCCCAGCACCTCGGCCGCCTTCTCGGCGGTGGCGTGGGTGTCCTGGAAGCCGAGCGGACCGGTGCAGGCGTTGGCGCCCCCGGAGTTGAGGACGACGGCCGAGACCTGGCCGCCGCCGAGCACCTGCTCCGACCACAGCACCGGAGCGGCCTTGACACGGTTGCTGGTGAACACGCCCGCCGCGGCCAGCCGCGGCCCCGTGTTGACGACGAGCGCCAGGTCGGGGTCACCGCTCTCCTTGAGCCCGGCGGCGATGCCCGACGCCGTGAACCCCTTGGCGGCTGTCACGCTCATGGTGCGACTCCGTTCGTCGTCAGTCCCAGGTCCTCGGGCAGGCCGAGGGCGATGTTCATGCTCTGTACCGCGCCGCCCGCGGTGCCCTTCGTGAGGTTGTCGATGGCGCTGACGACGACGACCCGCGCGGCGGCCTCGTCCAGCGCGACCTGGAGCAGGGCGGCGTTCGAGCCCTGCACGTGCGCGGTCGAGGGCCACTGCCCGGCGGGGAGCAGCCGGACGAAGGGCTCGTCGGCGAGGGCCTTGGCGTACGTCTCGCGCAGCGACTCGCCGGTGACACCGGGCCGGGCCTTGGCCGAGCAGGTGGCGAGGATGCCCCGCGCCATCGGCGCGAGCGTCGGCGTGAAGGACACCGTGACGGGCTCCCCCGCCGCGGCGGAGAGGTTCTGCACCATCTCGGGCGTGTGCCGGTGGACGCCGCCGACGCCGTAGGGGCTCATCGCGCCCATCACCTCACTGCCCAGCAGATGCGGCTTGAGGGCCTTCCCGGCCCCGGAGGTCCCCGTCGCGGCGACGACGACGGCCTCCGGCTCGACGATTCCGGCGGCGTAGGCCGGGAACAGGGCGAGGCTGACCGCCGTCGGGTAGCAGCCGGCGACGGCCACCCGCCGGGTGCCGCGCAGCCGCTCCCGGCCACCGGGCAGCTCAGGGAGGCCGTAGGGCCACGTCCCGGCGTGCGGGGTGCCGTAGAACCGGTCCCAGGCGGCGCTGTCGGCGAGTCGGAAGTCGGCACCGCAGTCGACGATCAGCGTGTCCTCGCCGAGCTGCTCCGCCACGGCGGCCGACTCCCCGTGCGGCAGGGCGAGGAACACCGCGTCATGCCCGGCCAGCACCTCCGCCGTGGTGGGCTCCAGCCGCCGCCCGGCCAGCGCCGCGAGCTGCGGCTGCAGCTCGCCGAGCGCCCGCCCGGCGTTGGAGTTCCCGGTCAGGGCGCCGATGCGCACCTCGGGGTGCTGGAGCAGCAGGCGCAGGATCTCACCGCCCGCGTACCCGCTCGCCCCCGCCACTGCCGCGCTTACCGCCATCGTTCCTCCTCTTCGATGGCATGACTATACGAAGCAGCACAGTTTTATGCAATCCTCATCCGGCCCGGCCCGGGACACCACTGAGCCGTGGGCACGAGTCGACGGGCGGGGGGCTCACGCCACCGGGGGCGCGGCCACCTCCGGCCGGTCGCGGCGCAGTGCCGCACGGGCTTCGCCCTGCATCGCGGTGAGCCGCAAGGCGACGTAGGCGGCGCCTCCCGCGGCGGCGACGTCCAGCGCGTCGACCGCCAGGATCCGGAGCACGGCGACGCGGTGCTCCTCCACCGTCTCGGCGTTCGCCTAACCCCGTCCCGCGAACCAGCCGGGGTGCCTCGGCCGGCCACGCGAGGTGCGGGGCCTGGCGGCGTACCGCCCGGCCCCGCACCTCGCACGGGCGGTTCAGACCTCGCGCAGCACGTCGCGCAGGCGGGTGGCGAAGGCTTCCGGGGTCTCGGTGAAGCCGGTGTGGCCCCCGGGGAACGTCGTCGGCTCGGTGCCGAGCGCCCGGGCGAGGGCCTGGGACGTCCGGTCGCAGAGCTGCCCGGCGGAGTCGGCGCCGACGCCGACGAGGACGCGGGTGGACGCGGTCCGCAGGGCGGCGGGGTCGGGCTGCCAGTAGGTGGAGAAGCGCATCTCGTGGGCGAACCAGCGGCGCTCGTCGGCCACGGCCCGCGGGTCGCGCTCCCCGCCGAACATCTGCTCGATCGCCGGTTCGGGGATGTCGATGTCCGCCTGGGCGAAGAACCTCTTCCAGGCGGGGATCACGTCGCCGGCGAGATAGGTGGCGATGAGGTCCTCCGTCCCGGTGCGCAGCCGCTCGCGGTCCGCCAGCAGCTCGATCAGCGGGGGCTCGTGGGCGACGAGGGTGCTCACCTGCTCGGGGTGGTCCTGGAC
Source organism: Streptomyces sp. WMMC1477 (assembly GCF_027460245.1). NCBI lineage: Bacteria > Bacillati > Actinomycetota > Actinomycetes > Kitasatosporales > Streptomycetaceae > Streptomyces > Streptomyces sp. WMMC1477. Next base: position 207,659 of record NZ_JAPZBD010000003.1, read on the forward strand.
GAGGGCGAGCGCGCTGACGGCGCCGCCGCTGGAGCCGAGGACGACGGCCGGGCCCGCGTCGAGGTGGGCGATGAGCCGGGACAGGTCGTCGGCGCGCAGCTCCGGCGTCGAGTCCTGCCCGGGGTCGTCCAGCGGGCTGCGGTTGATGCCACGGGGGTCGGTGGTGAGCACGGTGTGGTCGGTGGCGAGGAGTTCGGCCAGCGGGGCGAAGGCGGCGGCGTCCATCGGGGCGCCGACGAGGACGACGAGCGGGCCCTCGCCGCGCACCTCGTAGTGCAGTCGGGCCCCGGGGACGGCGAGGGAGCCGGTGGTGGCGGTGTCGGCGGCGTGCGTGCTCATGCGTGCTCCGGGTGAGGTCGTGGTGGATCCGTTCCTCATAGAGACGCCCGCGGAGGTGAGAACTCATCGCTCTGGTCGGAGGTCCGCGGCCGGGCGCCCCGCGGCCCGGCGGCGGGACGGACCCGGTCCGCCGCCGGGCCGCGGGGGCGCTCAGGCGCCGACGTAGGCCGCGAGGTGTTCGCCGGTGAGGGTGGAGCGGTCGGCGACGAGCTCGGCGGGCGTGCCCTCGAAGACGATCCGGCCGCCGTCGTGACCGGCGCCGGGGCCGAGGTCGATGATCCAGTCGGCGTGGGCCATGACCGCCTGGTGGTGCTCGACGACGATGACGGACTTGCCGGAGTCGACGAGCCGGTCGAGCAGCCCGAGAAGCTGTTCGACGTCGGCGAGGTGCAGCCCGGAGGTCGGCTCGTCGAGGACGTAGACACCGCCCTGGTCCGCCATGTGGGTGGCCAGCTTGAGCCGCTGCCGCTCGCCGCCGGACAGCGTGGTGAGCGGCTGGCCGAGGGTGAGGTAGCCGAGCCCGACGTCCGAGAGCCGGACGAGGATCCTGTGCGCCGCGGGGGTGCGGGCGTCCCCGGTGCCGAAGAACTCCTCGGCCTCGGCCACCGACATCGCGAGCACCTCGCTGATGTCCCGGCCGCCGAGGTGGTGGTCGAGCACGGAGGCCTCGAATCGCTTGCCCCCGCACTCCTCGCAGGGGACGGCGACCCCGGCCATCATCGCCAGGTCGGTGTAGACGACGCCGGCGCCCTTGCAGTTGGGGCAGGCGCCCTCCGAGTTGGCGCTGAACAGCGCGGGCTTCACGCCGTTGGCCTTGGCGAACGCCTTGCGGATCGGGTCGAGCAGTCCCGTGTACGTCGCGGGGTTACTGCGCCGCGAGCCGCGGATCGGGCTCTGGTCGACGGACACCACGCCCTCGTCCGCGGGGATCGAGCCGTGCACGAGCGAGCTCTTGCCGGAGCCCGCGACGCCGGTGACGACGGTGAGCACCCCGAGCGGGAGGTCGACGTCGACGTCCCGCAGGTTGTGCGTCGCCGCGCCGCGGATCGGAAGAATGCCGGTGGGCTTGCGCACCGTCTCCTTGACCGCGGCCCGGTCGTCGAGGTGGCGGCCGGTGAGGGTGCCGCCCTTGCGCAGCCCCTCGACGGTGCCCTCGAAGCAGACGGTGCCGCCGCCCGTGCCGGCGCCGGGGCCGAGGTCGACGACGTGGTCGGCGATCGCGATCATCTCCGGCTTGTGCTCCACGACGAGCACCGTGTTGCCCTTGTCCCGAAGGCGCAGCAGCAGGTTGTTCATGCGCTGGATGTCGTGGGGGTGCAGGCCCATGCTGGGCTCGTCGAACACGTAGGTGACGTCGGTGAGCGAGGAGCCGAGGTGGCGGATCATCTTGACCCGCTGCGCCTCGCCGCCCGAGAGTGTGCCCGCGGGCCGGTCCAGCGCGAGGTAGCCGAGGCCGATCTCCACGAACGACTCGAGGGTCTGGCCCAGGCTGTCGAGCAGCGGGGCCACGGAAGGTTCTTCGAGGGCGCGGACCCAGCCGGCCAGGTCCCTGATCTCCATCGCACAGGCGTCGGCGATGGAGATCCCCTCGATCGTCGACGACCGGGCGGCCTCGTTGAGCCGCGTGCCGTCGCACTCGGGGCAGGCCGTGAAGGTGACGGCCCGGTCCACGAACGCGCGGATGTGCGGCTGCATCGCCTCCCGGTCCTTGGAGAGGAAGGACTTCTGGATCTTGGGGATGAGCCCCTCGTAGGTGAGGTTGACGCCCTCCACCTTCACCTTGGTCGGCTCCCGGTGGAGGAAGTCCCGCATCTCCCGCTCGGTGAACTTCCGGATCGGCTTGTCCGGGTCGAGGAAGCCCGACTCGGCGTAGACCCGCACGGTCCAGAAGCTGTCCGACTTCCAGCCGGGAATGGTGAACGCGCCCTCGGCGAGGGACTTGGAGTCGTCGTAGAGCTGGCTGAGGTCGATGTCGGAGACCGTGCCCCGCCCCTCGCACGCCGGGCACATGCCGCCGGTGCGGGTGAAGGTCACCTTCTCGGCCTTCTTGGCGCCCTTGTCGACGGTGATCGCTCCGGCGGCGCTGACGGAGGCGACGTTGAAGGCGAACGCGCTGGGCGGGCCGACGTGCGGCCGGCCGAGCCGGCTGAAGAGGATACGGAGCATGGCGTTGGCGTCCGTCGCGGTGCCGACCGTCGAGCGGGGGTCGCCGCCCATGCGCTGCTGGTCGACGGTGATCGCGGTGGTCAGCCCGTCGAGGACGTCGACGTCGGGCCGCGCCAGCGTCGGCATGAAGCCCTGCACAAAGGCGCTGTAGGTCTCGTTGATCAGCCGCTGCGACTCCGCGGCGATCGTGTCGAACACCAGCGAGCTCTTGCCGGAGCCCGAGACACCGGTGAACACCGTCAGGCGGCGCTTCGGGATCTCGACGCTGACGTCCTTGAGGTTGTTCACCCGCGCGCCGTGCACGCGGATCATCTCGTGACGGTCGGCCATGGGCAGCGCAGGCGACGGCGCGTCCGTCCTCGTGGCCTTGCTCATCCTGTCTCCATCGTGTTCGGGCGGGCCTCGGTGCCGCCCGGCTCGGTCAGGCCCCTTCGGGTGCCCGCTCCGGCCGGGCGCGGCACGGCCGCGGAGCGGGCTCGGCGGGGCTCGGGGCGGGCGCGGGGCGGAAGGCTGCGGGGCGGAAAGCTCCTGTCTACCGGACGGCGGTGACATCCGACCAGGGATTTTCGCCCAAGTGCCGGTGAGACGAGGCCGCTTGGCGCGGCGCGTTCCGGCGTCCCCGGGCGGGGGCGCCGGAACGGGCCGTCCGGGGTCGCTACTGCTTGCGGGGCTGGTTGAAGCGGAGCATGTTGCCCGCCGGGTCGCGGAAGGCACAGTCGCGGACGCCGTAGGGCTGGTCCATGGGCTCCTGCAGGACCTCGCCGCCGGCGGCCCGGACCCGCTCGAAGGTGGCGTCGACGTCGTCGGTGGAGAAGATCACGCCGCGCAGCATGCCCTTGGCCAGGAGCTCCGCCATCGCCTGCCGGTCGGCGGCCGGGGCGCCCGGGTCGGCCAGCGGCGGTTCGAGGACGATCTCGACGTCCGGCTGCGCGGGTGAACCGACGGTCACCCAGCGCATGTCCTCGAACCCGACGTCGTTGCGGACCTCCAGACCGAGGACGTCGCGGTAGAAGGTGAGCGCCTTGTCGTGGTCGTCGACGGCGATGAAGCACTGTGAAAGCTGAACACTCATGGAACCGACGCTACGAGGTGGCGGCGGATCGCGCTTCTCCGTTCCTGACCGGTCTCGTGTGGACCTTGGCGACGCACGCCGGGACCGGCGCTCCCGCCGCGTGGTCGCGGGCCCGGTAGGTGCTCGGGCTCACGCCGACCAGCTCCGTGAAGCGCGAGCTGAAGGAACCGAGGGAGGTGCATCCCACCGCGAAGCAGACCTCGGTCACGCTGAGGTCCCCGCGCCGCAGGAGCGCCTTCGCCCGCTCGACGCGGCGGGTCATCAGATAGCCGTACGGCGTCTCTCCGTAGGCCGCGCGGAAGCTGCGGGAGAAGTGGCCGGGCGACATGAGGGCGAGCTTCGCCAGCGCCGGAACGTCGAGCGGCTGCGCGTAGTCCCGGTCCATCGCGTCCCGGGCGCGGCGCAGCCGTCTCAGGTCCTCCAGGTTCATGCCGCCAGCATCCCACGCGCCGACGGCCCCGGCAGGGGTCAGGAGCGGGAGCGGGGCTCCCCCTGACGCTCGGCCTTCTCCTCCCGCAGCCTCTTCAGCCGGGCCGCCTCCTGACGGACCTCCGCCTGAGTGGCGCGCTCGCGCCGAAGCCACTCGGGCTCCTCCCGCTTCAGCTCCTCGATCTGCTCGGTGGTGAGGGCCTCCGTGACCCCGTTCCGGGCCAGGCCGGAGATGGAGACACCCAGCTTCGCAGCGACCACGGGCCGGGGGTGCGGGCCGTCGCGCCGCAGCTCGCGGAGCCACTGCGGCGGGTCGGCCTGGAACGCGTTCAGCTCGGCCCGCGACACCACGCCTTCCTGGAACGCGGCGGGAGTGGCGGCGAGGTACACACCCAGCTTCTTGGCCGCGGTAGCGGGCTTCATCGTCTGGGAGGTCTGGTGCGAGGTCATGGGTCCAGGGTATCGAGCGGGCGCGGGGTGTTCGGACGCCCGCCGGTAGCCTGGCCACGTGACAGCCTCGCAAGCAGCTCCCTCGTTCCGGCTCGCCTACGTCCCCGGCGTGACGCCGGGGAAGTGGGTGCGGATCTGGCAGGAGCGGCTGCCCGACGTCCCGCTGCACCTGCTGTCGGTGCCCGCCGCCGAGGCGGCCGAAGCGGTGCGCGGCGGCGGGGCCGACGCGGTGCTGCTGCGGCTGCCGGCCGATCGCGCCGGGCTGCACGCGATCCCGCTGTACACGGAGACGACGGTGGTCGTCGTGCCCAAGGACCACCTGGTGGCGGCGGTGGACGAGGTGTCGCTGGCGGAGCTGGCCGACGAGACGGTGCTGCACCCGCTGGACGACACTCTCGGCTGGGAGCGTCCGCCGGGGGTGCCCGCGCTGGAGCGTCCGGCCACGACGGGCGACGCGATCGAGCTGGTGGCGGCGGGCGTCGGGGTGCTCGTCGTGCCCCAGTCGCTCGCCCGGCTGCACCACCGCCGCGACCTCACCTACCGGCCGGTCTCCGACGCGCCCGCCTCACGCGTGGCCCTGTCCTGGCCCGAGGAGGAGACGACCGACCTGATGGAGCAGTTCATCGGGATCGTGCGGGGCCGCACCGTCAACAGCACGCGCGGCCGGCCCCAGACGCAGCCGCGGCCCGGGGGCGGCGGCCGGCCTGGACCGGGCGAACGCACACGGAAGGCCGCCGGCACGGCCTCGGCGAAGGCACGCGGTACGGGCCGCGGCGGCTCCGGCACCGGCCGCGGCGGAGGGCGCGGGACCGGACGCGGCCGATCACGACGCCGCTCGTAGCCCCCGGGCGGCGGTCGCCCGCGCGGGCCGCGGCGAACGCCCGGGATCCGCGGCGGCCCCTCCCCCGGCGTCACGGTTCACGTCACGGCCACGGTCCACTGGCCGGCGTGGGCGGTGAGGGCGACGGTGGCCAGCGGACGCACGTCCAGGTGCCAGTAGGCGCCGGGAGACGCCGTCAAGGCGTGACACAGCAGCGCGCGGACGACGGCCGGTTCGGCGACGGCGACGATGGAGCCCTCCCCGCCCGAGGCGTCCCCACGGCCGGGGTCGGGCACGGGACGGGTGTCCAGCCAGGAGCCGACCCGGGCGATGAAGCCGGCCAGGGACTCGCCGCCGTGGGGGGCCGCGAACGGGTCCGCGAGCCAGGCCGCGACGGCGCGCGGCTCGAGCGCCATGACCTCGCGCAGGGTGCGGCCTGTCCAGCGGCCCATGTCGCAGTCGCGCAGGGCGGGCTGGGCGAGGGGAGCCAGGCCGAGGGCACGGCCCGTGTCCCGGCAGCCCGCGGACGGCGAGCAGTAGCGCAGCTCGGCGGCGGCCAGGGGACCGAAGGCGGGGGCCAGCCGCCGCAGCTCCAGCCAGCCGGCGTCGTCCAGGGGCCGGTCGTCGTCGAACCGGGTGTCCAGCAGGGGGGCGCTCCGGGCGGCGGCGAGCAGCGTGAGTCGGGCGCGCATTGCGCGATCGTAGAGCGATCGGCGCGTTTGTTCGATCCCTCCGGCAGGCTGGTTCAGGCCCTCACGGCATGCCACGGGTCATGTAGCGCTCGGGTTCCGCCATGCCTGTGAAGCCGAACCTGCCGTAGAGGCCGTGGGCGTCCGCGGTGGCCAGCAGGATGCGGCGCAGCCCGTCGGGCTCCAGCTCGGCGCAGACGGCCTCGACCAGCGCCCCGCCCACACCCGTGCCGCGCACCGCGCGGTCGACGTAGACGTCGCAGAGCCAGGCGAACGTGGCGCGGTCGGTGACGACCCGGGCGTAGCCGATCTGCCGGCCGTCGGCCGTCGCGTAGACGCCGAAGTTGAGGGAAGCGGCGATGGCGCGCTCCTGCTGCTCGCGGCTGCGGCCCAGGGCCCAGTAGGCGTCCGTGGACAACCAGTGGTGCAGCCGTTCGACGTCGAGCCGGGCCGGGTCGGTGGAGATCTCATAGCCGTCGTTCATGATCGGCAGGTTTTCAAGCCCGGCCCGCGCGCGACAACCGGGTTAACCCGCCGGGGCCGGGACGGCGGCCCGCAGCCGGTGAACACCCTCGGCCAGTTCGGCGGGTCCGGCGGCGGAGGCGAAGGACAGCCGCAGGTGCGGCGCGGGCGGCTCGGCCGCGAAGTAGGGACGGCCGGGAGCCACGGCCACCCCGGCACGCAGGGCGTTCGCGGTGACGGCGGACTCGTCCGCGCTCGGCGGCAGCCGCAGCCACAGCTGGAACCCGCCCCGGGGGACGTGGGAGGGGACGAGCTCGGGCAGTTCGGCCGCGAGGGCGGACAGCAGGGCACCACGGCGGGCCCGCAGCTCGGCGGCGACGGCCCGCAGGTGGCGCGGCCAGGCGGGGGCGCCGACGAGTTCGAGCGCGGCCTCCTGGAGCGGCCGGGGCACGAAGAAGCTGTCGACGATCTGGATGGCCCGCAGCCGCTCCAGCACCGGGCCGCGGGCGGCGATGGCACCCACCCGCAGGTTCGGCGAGGTCACTTTCGTCAGGGAGCACAGGTGGACGACGATGCCGTCCGAGTCCTCGGCGGCGAGGGTGGGCGGCGGCTCCCCCGCGTCCTCGTGCGCGAGCCGGCGGGCGTAGTCGTCCTCGACGATGAACGCCCCGGCCGCCCGGGCGGCGGACAGGACGGCGCTCCGGCGCTCCGGCGCCAGGACCGCCCCGGTCGGGTTCTGGAACAGGGGCTGGCACACGAACACCCGGGCCCCGGTGGCCCGGAAGGCGTCGGCGAGGAGGTCGGCCCGGACCCCGTCCGCGTCGGCCGGGACGGGCACGGGGCGCAGTCCGGAGGCGCGGGCGACGGCCAGCAGCCCGGGGTAGGTGGGCGACTCGACGAGGACCGGCGCGCCCGGCGGGGCGAGGGCGCGCAGTGCCGTGGTGATGGCGCTCTGGCCGCCCGCGGTCACGATCACCTCGTCCGCGGTGCGGGCGCCGCCCGGCCCGGCGATCTCGCGGGCGAACCAGGACCGCAGCTCGGCCACGCCGCCCAGGGGCGGGAGCCGCCAGGCGTCCGGCCGCCGCCCCGCGCGGGCGAGCGCGGCGGACAGGGCCCGCTCGGGCTGCAGCGCGGCGGGCAGATAGCCGCCGTGCAGGCCGATGACGCCGGTGCCGAGCGGGCTGAGGGTGGTGAGCAGCCCGGTGGCGTCGACGGTGCGGGGCACCTGGTCGGCCGCGGACTCGGCGCTGAGGGACACCTCCTGCCAGGAGGTGTCGCCGCGCTGCCCGGCGAGGGCCTCGGCCTCGGCCGGTGCCGCACGGAAGGCCCCGGCGCCCGGACGGGTGACGACCAGCCCCTCGGCGACGAGCTGGGCCAGGGCCCGGCTCACGGTGACGGGGCTGACCCGGAACCGGTCGACGAGCACCCGGCTCGAGGGCAGCCGCTCCCCTGTGGAGTAGCGGTTCAGCTCGGATCGCAGGCTTCTGGCCAGCTCGGCGACACTGCTACTCTGATTCATGAGAGACAAGGATAGCGCTATCGCCGAGCGGACGATAGCGGTCACCACCGCTTCGAGCCCCGACACCGCGACCGCCGGAGGCACTCGGGCACACGCCGCGCCCGCCGGCCGGCGCACCGGCACCGGCTGGGGCAGCCTGCTGGCCGCCCTCGGAGTGCTCGCCTTCTCCCTGACCTTCCCCGGCACCACCTGGGCCCTGGAGGGTCTGGGCCCCTGGTCGGTGACCGGCTGCCGGCTCGCCCTCGCCGGGCTGCTCGCCCTGGGCTGCCTCCTGGCCGTCCGCGTCCCCGTCCCCGCCCGCCGCCACTGGGCCGGGCTGGCCCTGGTGGCCGCCGGAGTCGTCGTCGGCTTCCCGCTGCTCACCACCCTGGCCCTGCAGACGTCGAGCACCTCCCACGCCGCCGTCGTGGTGGGCCTGCTGCCCCTGACGACGGCCGCGTACAGCGCCTGGCGGCACCACGCCCGGCCGCCGTGGCCGTTCTGGGCCGCCGCCCTCACCGGCGCCGCCGTGGTGGTGGCCTTCGCGCTGCGGCACGGGGGCGGAGGACTCACCACGGCCGACGGCTTCCTGTTCGCGGCCCTGCTCGTCTGCGCCGCGGGGTACGCCGAGGGCGGCCGGCTCGCCCGCGAGATGCCCGGGTGGCAGGTGATCTGCTGGGCGCTGGCGGGCTGTCTGCCACTGGCGGTGCCGGGCGCGCTGCTCGCCCTCGCCGTGGAGCCCGCGCACTTCGGATGGACCGCCGCGGCCGGGCTCGCCTGGCTGGTCGTCGGCTCGCAGACCCTCGGCATGGCCGTCTGGTACCGGGGCATGGCGACGATCGGCGTGGCCCGCGCCAGCCAGCTCCAGCTGGCCCAGCCGCTGCTCACCCTCGGATGGGCGGTCCTGCTCCTCGGCGAGGCCCCGGGCGCCCTCGCCCCGATGACGGCGGTCGCCGTACTGGGCTGCATCGTCGTCACCCAGCGCTCCGCCGCCCGCGGCTCCGCCCGGCCCAGCGGGGACGCGCGTCCGGTGGGCGGGGTGCGCGGTCCGTCCTAAACTGACACGGACGCGGATGAATCCGGCAGTACGGAGGCGCGAACATGCAGGCGGAAAAGGGCGACAAGCTGGTGGTCCACGGCCGGGTCGTGGGGCAGGAAGACCACACGGTGGAGATCGTCGAAGTGCTCGGCTCGAACGGCGAACCCCCGTACCGGGTGCGCTCCCAGGACGGCCACGAGACGGTGATGTCCCCCGGCCCCGACTCGGTCGTCCGGCACGAGAAGCACGCCGGGCGCTGAGCCGGCGGGCCGCCCGCACTCGTGGGCGGCCCACCGTCGCCCGGGCGGCCTACCGGTAGTGGTCGGCCACGACCCGGCTCATCGCGCCGAGCGGATCGTCCGCGACGTGCCGCGCGGAGAAGAACACGTGGCCCCTCACCCGGGGCTGGTGGCGGCAGAACGCCAGATGGCGGGAGAGTTCGGCCGGATCGTGCCACGGCTCGGGCTGACCCTCGAGCCCGGCCTTGTAGAGCGCCTCACCGATGTAGAGCTCGACCCCGGTGCCCCGGCACACCTCGTCCCACCAGCGCACCAGTGTGGCGTAGTCGGCGGGCGGGAAGCCGAGGTGCCAGTACACCTGCGGCACGACGTAGTCGACCAGCCGGTCGCGCACCCAGCCGCGCGTGTCGGCGTACAGGTCGTCGTACGTCTGCACGCCGGCGTGCGTGTCGGACCCCGCCGGGTCGGTGTCGGCGTTCCGCCAGACGGCGAAGGGGCTCACGCCGAAACGCGCCTCCGGCCGCACCTCGCGCAGCCGCTCGCCCGCCTCGCGTACGAGCCGGTCCACGTTGTCCCGCCGCCAGGCGGCCCGGTCCGTGAAGCCCCGGCCGTAGAGGCGGAAGGCCTCGTCGTCGTCGAAGGACTCCCCGGCGACCGGATACGGGTAGAAGTAGTCGTCCCAGTGCACGCCGTCGACGGCGTAGCGTTCGACGGCGTCGAACATCGCGTCCTGCACGAAGCGGCGCACGTGCGGCAGGCCCGGGTTGTAGTAGAGCTTGCCCCCGTAGGGCACCGCCCAGTCCGGATGCCGCCGGGCCGGGTGGTGCGCGGCCAGCCGGTCCCGGTCCCCGTGGTTGGCCACGCGGTAGGGGTTGAACCAGGCGTGCAGTTTCAGCCCCCGCTCGTGTGCCTCCCGGACGGCGAAGGCCAGCGGGTCCCAGCCGGGGTCGCGCCCCTGCTCCCCCGTCAGCCAGGCCGACCACGGCTCGTACGGCGAGGGCCACAGGGCGTCGGCGGAGGGCCGCACCTGCAGCATGACGGTGTTCAGCCGCCGCTCGACCGCCAGGTCCAGCAGCTCCACGAGCTCCCGCCGCTGGGCGGCCGCGTCCGGACCCGGAGCCCGCGGCCAGTCGATGTTCTCGACGGTGGCGATCCACAGGCCCCGCACCGGGAAGCCCCGGCGGCTCCGGCCACCCGCCACCGGGTCCGCGTGCGCGCTCCCTGCCGGGGCGAGCGTGCCGGACAGCAGCGCCGCCGCCACCGCCGTGAACGCCCGCCGCGTGACGTGCCCCATCACGCCCCCTTGTCACTGATCCGCTACTACGAGTGAGTCTGCCCCAGAATGCACCCGCTGATCCCCCCTTCGGCGCGGAACGCGCGGGCGGGCCGGGGACCGACGGGAAATCCCGCCCGTTCCGGACGAACCACGCACCCGGACCTCACCGCGCCCGCGCAGCGGGGTAACGTCGACGCCGATGCGACGCGGCCACCACCCTCGCGGCAGTGCGTCGCGACCGGGACCAACAGCGAAAGGCACGATGTGACCGACATCGAACGCGTCGGAGTGGTGGGCTGCGGCCAGATGGGCGCCGGCATCGCCGAGGTGTGCGCGCGGGCCGGACTGAGCGTCATGGTCGCAGAGACCACCGGCGAGGCGCTGGAGCTCGGCCGGACCAGGCTGGTGAACTCCCTGGACCGCGCCGCCGGGCGCGGAAAGATCACCGAGGCCGAGCGGGACGCGACCCTGGAACGGCTGACGTTCACGACCGACCTGGGCGAGTTCGCCGACCGCGATCTCGTCGTCGAGGCCGTCGTGGAGAACGAGCAGGTGAAGACGGAGATCTTCCAGGTGCTCGACCAGGTCGTCACCCGGCAGGACGCGATCCTCGCCTCCAACACCTCCTCGATCCCGCTGGTCAAGCTGGCCGTGGCGACATCCCGCCCCGACCAGGTGCTCGGCATCCACTTCTTCAACCCGGCCCCGGTGCAGCAGCTCGTCGAGCTGATCCCCGCGCTGACCACCAGCGAGGAGACCGTCGCCCGCGCCGAGGCCGCGGTGACGAAGGTGCTGGGCAAGCACGCCATCCGCGCGCAGGACCGCTCGGGCTTCGTCGTGAACGCCCTGCTGATCCCCTACCTGCTGTCGGCGATCCGGATGTTCGAGTCCGGCACCGCCAGCCGGGAGGACATCGACAACGGCATGGAGATGGGCTGCGCCCACCCGATGGGTCCGCTCAAGCTCGCCGACCTCATCGGGCTGGACACCGTCGCCTCCGTCGCCCACTCCATGTACGAGGAGTTCAAGGAGCCGCTGTACGCCGCTCCCCCGCTGCTCCAGCGCATGGTCGACGCGGGCCGGCTCGGCCGGAAGACCGGCGCGGGCTTCTACCCGTACTCCGGCTGACGGACCGGCGCGGCCGGCGGGCCACGGCCCGCGGACGCACGAGGGCCCGGTGGGCGGATCCTGGGGATCCGCCCACCGGGCCCTTTCCGTTCACGCCGCTCAGGCGCCGCGGAGCTCCGCTCCAGTGGCCGAGACCGCCGAGGCCACGGCGGCGTCCCGCGCGGCCGAGGCCTCCTCGGCGGTCAGCGTGCGGTCGTCCGCGCGGAACCGCAGGGCGTAGGCGAGGGACTTGCGGCCCCCGCCGACCTGCTCACCGGTGAACACGTCGAACAGCCGCAGCGACTCCAGCAGTTCACCGGCTCCCGCCCGCAGCGCGGCCTCCACCTCGGCGGCGGGCACCTCGTCCGCGACGACCAGGGCGACGTCCTGCGTGGCCACCGGGAACGTGGACACGCCCGGCGCCTGGACGGCCCCGGCCGCGGCCCGGCGCAGCACGTCGAGGTCCAGCTCCATCGCCGCCGTGCGGGCGGGCACCTGGAACGCCTTGGTCACCCGCGGGTGCAGCTCGCCGGCGTGGCCGAGCAGCGTGCGCTCGCCGTCCACGTCGACGTACAGCGCGGCGCACCGGCCCGGGTGCCAGGGCTCGTGCCGGTCGGCGACGATCTCGGGGTCCACACCGGCCTCACGGGCCACGACGCGGGCCGCCTCGACGGCGTCCGCCCAGGTGGCCGGGCGGCCCTTGCCCCACCAGCCGCTCTGCTCGCCGGCCCCGGCCAGGACGGCGGCGACCCGCAGCGGCTGCGCGGGCAGCGCGGCGTCCTGTGCGGCGACCTCCGCGTCGTTCGGACGGGCGTCGACGGGCAGCCGCACGGCGGGCCGCTCCTCCCCGGTGGGCCGGAAGACCAGGCCCGTCTCGAAGAGGGCGAGACCGCCCTGGTTGCCGCGGCCGTCGTTGCGGCGCAGCGCGGCGAGCAGACCCGGCAGCAGCGTGGTGCGCAGCAGGGGCTCCTCGTCCGACAGCGGGTTGAGGAGGGCGACCGTGCGGCGCCGAGCGTCCTCCGCGGGCAGCCCCAGCCGGTCGAACGCGGCGTCCCCGAGGAACGGGTAGTTCGGCGACTCCACGTACCCGGCACCGGCCAGCGCCCGGCCGACCCTGCGGTGCAGCCGCTGCCCCTCGGTCAGCCCGCGGCCGGCCGGAGGGCGGGGCAGCGTGGAGGGCAGGTTCGCGTAGCCCTCCAGCCGGATGACCTCCTCGGCCAGGTCGTTGGGGTCGGTGAGGTCGGGGCGCCAGCTCGGCGGGGTGACGGTCAGCTCGTCCGTGCCCGTCACGTCGCAGCCGACCTGCTGCAGGCGGCGGACGACGGCCTCGCGGCCGTAGGAGATCCCGGCGACGCGGTCCGGGTGGTCGGCGGCGAGGGTGATCGCCCGCGGCTCGGCGGCCGCGCGCACCTCGGTGACCCCGGCCTCGGCCGTGCCGCCCGCGAGAAGGACCAGCAGGTCCGCGGCGCGCTGGGCGGCGGCCGCCGCCGCCTCCGGGTCGACGCCGCGCTCGAAGCGCCGGGAGGCCTCCGAACCGAGCTTGTGCCGGCGAGCCGTCCGCGCCACCGTGACCGGGTCGAAGTGGGCGGCCTCGATGACGACGTCCCGGGTGCCCTCGGCCTGGCCGGTGGCCGGGTCGATCAGCGCGTCGTGGGCGTCGGTGATCTCGGTGTGGGCCCCGCCCATGACACCGGCGATGCCGATGGGGCCGGAGTCGTCGGCGATGACGAGATCCTCCGGGTCGAGGGCGCGGGTCACTCCGTCGAGCGTGACGATCTTCTCGCCCTGCTGCGCGCGGCGCACCCCGATGGCGCCCTCGATCCGGCCGCGGTCGTAGGCGTGCAACGGCTGGCCGAGCTCCAGCATCACGTAGTTGGTGATGTCCACGGCCAGCGAGATGGGACGCATCCCGGCCTTCTGCAGCCGCCGCTGGAGCCAGATCGGTGAGCGGGCCTCGGGCCGCACGCCGGTGACGGCTCGGGCGATGAACCGGTCGCAGCCGCGCGGGTCGGCGACGTCGACCTCGGGGCCGTAGTCCCCGGGGGCCGTGACGTCCAGCAGGGCCGGGTCGCGCAGCGGCAGCCCGTAGGCCGTGGCCGTCTCCCGGGCGAGGCCGCGCATCGACAGACAGTAGCCGCGGTCGGGGGTGACCGCGATGTCGAGCACCTCGTCGCGCAGCTGGAGCAGCTCGACGGCGTCCGTGCCCGGCTCGTACTCGGGCGGCAGCACGACGATGCCGTCGTGGTCCTCCCCGATGCCCAGCTCGCGGGCCGAGCAGATCATGCCCTCGGAGACCTTGCCGTAGGTGCGGCGCGCGGAGATCTCGAAGTTGCCCGGCAGCACCGCGCCGGGGAGCACCACGACGACCTTGTCGCCCACCGCGAAGTTCGTCGCCCCGCAGATGATGTTCTGCGGCTCGCCGGTGCCGTTGGCGTCGGCCACGTCCACCTGGCAGTAGCGGATGGGCTTCTTGAACTCGGTCAGCTCCTCGATGGCCAGCACCCTGCCGACCACGAGCGGGCCGGTGAGGTCGGCGCCGAGCTGCTCGACGGTCTCGACCTCCAGGCCGGCCGCGATGAGCTTCGTCGCGACGTCCCGTCCGGTCACACCGGCCGGCAGGTCGACGTATTCCCGCAGCCAGGAAAGCGGGGCCCGCATCAGATCTCCATCCCGAACGGCCGGGTGAAGCGCACGTCACCCTCGACCATGTCTCGCATGTCCTCGACGTTGTGGCGGAACATCAGCATCCGCTCGATCCCGAACCCGAAGGCGAAGCCGCTGTACTTCTCCGGGTCCACGCCGCAGGCCGTCAGCACCCGCGGGTTGACCATGCCGCAGCCGCCCAGCTCGATCCAGCCCTCCGAGGAGCAGGTGCGGCACGGGCGCTCGGGGTCGCCCACCGAGGCGCCCTTGCAGACGTAGCACACCATGTCCATCTCGGCGGACGGCTCGGTGAAGGGGAAGTAGCTCGGGCGCAGCCTCGTGCTCATGCCGGGGCCGAAGAGCGCCTGCACCATGTGGTCCAGCGTGCCCTTCAGGTCGGCCATGGTCAGGCCCTCGTCCACCGCGATCAGCTCCACCTGGTGGAAGACCGGGGTGTGGGTGGCGTCCAGCTCGTCGGTACGGAAGACGCGGCCGGGGCAGATCACGTAGACGGGCAGCTCCCGCCCCAGCAGGGCGCGGATCTGCACCGGCGAGGTGTGGGTGCGCAGGACGACGCCGGACTCGTCCCCGTCGCCGGCGTCCATGTGCCCGCTGGACACGAAGAAGGTGTCCTGCATGGTGCGCGCCGGGTGGTCGGGCCCGATGTTGAGGGCGTCGAAGGTGAACCACTCGGTCTCGACCTCGGGGCCCTCGGCGACCTCGTAGCCCATGGCCACGAAGACGTCCTCGATCCGCTCCATCAGCGTGGTCAGCGGATGGCGGGCTCCGGCGGGCCGCCGGTCGTAGGGCAGCGTGACGTCCACCGCCTCCTCGACCAGGACGCGCTCGTCCCGCTCGGCCTCCAGGACCTCCTGGCGGGCCACCAGCGCCTTGCTCACGGCCTTGCGGGCCATGCCGACGCGCTTGCCCGCGTCCGCCTTGGCGTGCGGCGGCAGCGCGCCGATCTCGCGGTTGGCCAGGGCCAGCGGGGAACGGTCACCGGTGTGGGCGGCCTTCACCTCGCGCAGCGCGTCCAGGTCCGCCACCTCGGCGATGGCGGTGAGCGCCTCCTGCTGCGCTCGTTCGATGGCTTCCGGTTTCAGTGCCTCGACCTCGACCGGGTCGTACGACTTGTTGGGTGCCGACATCTCTTCCCGTACTTCCGAATTGGCTGACGCCTTGCGCTGTGAGCCGCGCCGACACCGGTTGAGGGCGCGGGCGGTGCCGGGGCACGAGTCTACGGGGCGGGGCGCCTGGACTTGGACGCGGAGCAGCCCGCGGGTGACGCTCGGCTGATCCCGGCGGATCACGGGGCTCGGTGGCCCCGGTGGATCACGCCAGGACGGCCGGGACTCCCACGGGCAGGGTAAATCGGAACTCGGCGCCTCCGGCAACCGAGCGGCCGACGGTGATCGTCCCGCCGTGCGCCTCCACGATGCCCTTGACGATGTACAGGCCCAGCCCGGTGCCGCCGCGCTTGCTGCCCCGCCAGAAGCGGGTGAACACGCGGCTCATGGACTCCTCCGGGATGCCGGGGCCCTCGTCGCTCACGGTGACGGTGATTCCTTCTGCGACCGCCCGGCACGGCTGTGCAGGCGCTATCTCGATGGTGACCGTGCCCGCGCCGTGCCGCACCGCGTTCTCCAGCAGGTTGCTCAGCACCTGGTCGACCTTGTCGGGGTCGGCCCACAGCCGGGGCAGCGGCCCGGTGACCGCGTGCCGGAAGCGCTCGCGCGGCTTCCCCGCCGCCAGGTGCCCCTCGACGTGCCGGCAGACGGCCGCGACGAGGTCCACGGGCTGGCGGCGCAGCTCCAGCCGCCCGGAGTCGATGCGGGAGATGTCCAGCAGCTCGGCGATGAGCCGGCTGATGCGGGCGGCGTCGGCGTCCACCGTCTCCAGCATGAGCCGCTTCTGGTCCTCGGTGAAGCGCTCCCACTTGGCCAGCAGCGTCGCCGTGAAGCCCTTCACCGAGGTGAGCGGGGAACGCAGCTCGTGCGCGACGGTGGCGATCAGCTCGGCGTGGCTGCGCTCGGTACGACGGCGGGCCTCGGTGCCGCGCAGAGAAACGATCAGCCGGTGCAGCGGCCCGGTGGGCACGGCACGCACGTAGCGCGCGGAGACGAGCACCTCGCGCCCCCCGGGCAGCAGCAGATTGCGCTCCGGCTGCCCCCGGCGGACCGACAGCCCGCCGTAGGGGTCGGTCAGCTGCCACCAGCGGCGCCCGTCGAGGTCCTCCAGCGGCAGCACCCGCTCGACCCGGTCGCCCAGCGCCTCGTCGGGGCGCCGCGCCGTGATGCGGGCGGCGGCACGGTTGAAGCAGATCACCCGCCGGTGCTCGTCCGCGACGACCAGCCCGTCGGGCAGATCGTCCGGGTCCACCCCGCACCAGACCGCGTCCGGCATGTCGTCCCCCTTCCCCCTCGGCCTTTCCCCGTGGCGGAACCCTACTCACCGGCGCCCCACGGCGTCACCGCACCGCCCGGAGCTCCTTCGTACGTGCTTCGGAGCCGGTACGGCGCCGGATGGGTACGCGAGGTTCAGCCGTGGCGCTGGGCCCGCGCCGAGGCGTAGAGGCACACGGCGGCGGCGGTGGCCAGGTTGAGGGACTCGGCCCGGCCGTGGATGGGAACGCGGACCACCTCGTCGGTCAGCGCCCGGGTCTCGGGCGGCAGCCCCCAGGCCTCGTTGCCGAAGATCCATGCCGTGGGCGCGGCCATCGTGCCCCGGTCCAGCTCGTCGTCGAGGTCCACGTCACCGGCGCCGTCGGCGGCCAGCACGCGCACTCCGCCCTCGCGCAGGCCCGCCACGGCCCGCTCCACCGGTACGCCGACGCACACCGGCAGATGGAAGAGGGAGCCGACCGAGGCGCGCACCGACTTCGGGTTGTACAGGTCGACGGAGGCGTCGGTGAGGACGACGGCGTCGGCCCCGGCGGCGTCCGCGCAGCGCAGCACCGTCCCGGCGTTCCCGGGGTCGCGCACGTGGGCGAGGACGGCCACGAGGCGGGGGCGGGCGGCCAGGACCTCGTCGAAGGGGACGTCGAGGAACCGGCAGACCCCGATGAGCCCCTGCGGGGTGACGGTCTGGGAGATGTCCGCCATCGTCGTGTCGGAGGCGAGGGAGATCCGGATGCCCGCGCCCCGGGCGGCGTCGAGGATGTCCGGGTGCCGTTCGGCCGCCTCGGCGCTGGTGAAGAGCTCGGTGAGGGTGTCGCCGTGGGCGACGGCCTCGCGCACGGCCTGCGGACCCTCGGCCAGGAAACGGCGCTCCTTGACCCGGGCGGCGCGCCGGGCCAGCCGTCGGGCGAAGACGACCCGGGGGTTGCGCGGGGAGATCAGCTCGGCGGTGCCCATGGCGCGGCGGTTCTCGTCTTTCGTCGGTGCGGGTTCGGGCCGGACATGCGGCGGACCCGCAGGCGCTGGGCCTGCGGGTCCGCTGACGCTGAGGGGCTCAGCCGGTGTTTCAGGCGGCCTTCGGCGCGTTGACGTCGCTCGGAAGCGCCTTCTTGGCGACCTCGATGAGGGAGGAGAACGCGTTCGGGTCGTTGACGGCGAGCTCCGCGAGGATCTTGCGGTCCACCTCGACCTCGGCGGCCTTGAGGCCCTGGATGAAGCGGTTGTAGGTCATCCCGTTGGCCCGGGCGGCGGCGTTGATCCGCTGGATCCAGAGCTGGCGGAAGTCGCCCTTGCGCTTCTTGCGGTCGTTGTAGTTGTAGACGAAGGAATGGGTGACCTGCTCCTTCGCCTTGCGGTACAGGCGCGAGCGCTGGCCGCGGTAGCCGCTGGCCTGCTCGAGGATCGCCCGGCGCTTCTTGTGGGCGTTGACTGCCCGCTTGACGCGTGCCACGTGTTAACTCCTTGTAGCGGGGCCGCGGAAGACTCACACGGCCCGGACATCGATGAGGTCCCGGTCTTCGGCCACGGCCCGGCCCCGGCGCGGGGCGGGCCGACGGCTCACTTGCCGAGAAGCTTCTTGATCTTCTTGGCGTCGGCCGGAGCCATCTCGGTCTTGCCCGCAAGACGGCGCGTCAGCGTCGACGGCTTGTGCTCGAGAAGGTGGCGGCGGCCGGCGCGCTGCCGCATCACCTTGCCGGAGCCGGTGAGCTTGAAGCGCTTGCTCGCACCACTGTGCGTCTTGTTCTTCGGCATGTCGCCGTTCTCTCCTCGTCGGTGGCGTTCCCGTCGGCTCCGCTCGCGGTGAGCGGGCAGGCGGGAACGTCAGCTCTATCGGTGGGACGTTGCCGGGGCCTTCGGCCCCGGCGAGGCTCACGCCTCGGCCGGCTCCTCGGCGGTCTCGGCGGGAGCGGCACCTCGCTGGGCTTCCTTGCGGGCTGCCTGCGCCTGCCGGGCTTCGGCCATGGCTTCGGTCTTCTTCTTGTGCGGGCCAAGCACCATGATCATGTTGCGGCCGTCCTGCTTGGGGTTGGACTCCACGAAGCCCAGCTCCTGGACGTCCTCCGCGAGGCGCTGCAGCAACCGGAAGCCCAGCTCCGGACGCGACTGCTCACGACCGCGGAACATGATCGTGATCTTGACCTTGTCACCCTGCTTGAGGAACCGGACGACGTGACCCTTCTTGGTGTCGTAGTCGTGCGGATCGATCTTCGGCCGGAGCTTCATCTCCTTGATGACCGTGTGCGCCTGGTTCTTGCGCGCCTCACGGGCCTTCATGGCCGACTCGTACTTGAACTTCCCGTAGTCCATGAGCTTGCACACGGGCGGCCGGGCGTTCGCGGCCACCTCGACGAGGTCGAGGTCGTACTCCTGTGCGAGCTCCAGTGCCTTGGCAAGCGGCACGATGCCGACCTGCTCGCCACTGGGACCGACGAGTCGCACCTCGGGGACGCGAATCCGGTCGTTGATGCGGGGCTCGGCGCTGATGGGGCCTCCTAGGTAGCACCACGCAACTGCCTGGCCGACAGCCGCGTCACGTGTCTGTGTGGTGAGACCGCCCCGTCATGGGCGCGACGTGAGAAACGCCCCGAACGGGACACAAGACGGGGCTCCGAGCGGACCGGAGCACCGCCGCGTTCACCGCGGGGCGCGACCTGACCTGGGACCTGCCGACCGTGAAGCCGGTCAGGTGGGAGATGGAGCCTCCACTTGCGGGCCGGGCGACCGCGCTTCCACCATGCTCACCCCGGACTCGCCGCCTTGGGCTGGTCCCGGACTCGCACCGTGCCTTCACGCAGACGTCTGGCCGGTCGCATCCCATGGTACATGACCCCCACCGGCCTCGCGCCCGGCCGGTGCGGGGCCCGCGCGGGGCTCCCGGCGGGACCGGCCTAGGCTGGTCCCGCGATCCCCGTGAGCCCGCCGGCTCCGGCCGTCCCCCGACATCCCCCAGGCCCCAGGAAGCGAAGAACGATGAGCGACGCCGCCCCCGCCCCCGGTCCGGACACCTCCGAGGCCACCACGCCCGCCCACGGCACCGGCGCCGCTCAGGGTCGCGACACCGACGCCGCGACCCGGGACATCGCCGACGTCCCGGCCGTGGAGGTCATCACGACCGTCGCGGTGCACCTGATGAGCGCCGCCGCCGTCAACCTCGGCCTGGCCGAGGAAGGGGACCAGCACAAGGACCTGGACGAGGCGCGCAAGCTCATCCAGGCGCTGGCCGGCCTGGTGACCGCCAGCGCCACCGAGATCGGCTCCTACCACGCGGCGCCGCTGCGGGACGGCCTCAAGTCGCTCCAGCTCGCCTTCCGCGAGGCCTCCGTCGTTCCGGACGAGCCGGGCCAGGGCCCCGGCGAGAAGTTCACCGGCCCGGTGTACGGCTGAACAGCGGCTCTCCCGGCAGCTCCGCGTCCGGCGGCAGCAGCGCCAGGTCCAGGCCGCGCACCAGGTGCTCGCGGAGCACGGCGTCGGCGGCCAGCGCCCGGGCGATCCGGGCCGCCGCCTCCTTCACCGGCGCCCCGAGCACCAGCCGCAGCGCCAGCGTGCCGTCGGCGCGCCCGCCCGGCGTCAGATGCGCACCGGCGACCTCGGGCTCCGCGGCGAGGACGGCCCGCAGCGCCTCCGCGACGGCCGGCTCAGCCGCAGGCCCGGCGCCCCCGGTGCGCCCCGCGGCCACCGCGCGCAGCGCGGCGCCCGTGAGCGGGTAGGTCACCGGCCCGGCCAGGTCGAAGACCAGGGTGTCGGCCTGCTCGTGGGCGGCGGCCTGGAGCGCCCGGGCGAGATCCACCGCCACCGGGCGGGCGTCATCCCGCCAGCGGGCCAGGGAGGCCGTGGAGGTGAACACGGGCAGGGCCTTGCGCCCCCCGGGCGCGGTGAGCGTGGGCACGGCCATGTCGCTCGTCTTCTCGCGGCGCAGCCCGTCCGGGCCCGTCTCGACCGCGCCCAGCAGGGCCACCACCGGAACGAGCAGCCGGGCCCCCCGCAGGGCCGCCAGCACCCGGGGCTCGGCGCCGCGGTCGGCGGACCAGGCGGACAGGGCCTCGGCCAGCGCCGGGTCGGCCGAGCCGTCGTCGTCGGCGAACCCTGGGTCGGGAATGTTCTTGAGCGCCACGCGACGAGGGTAACCGCCGCACGCTCAGGGGCGACGGGGCGGGCGGCCGCCGAGGTGGAGGCCGACGGCACAGCCGAGCAGTGCCAGGCCGGCGAATCCAGCGCCGAGCGCCGCCCACAGCGGCCGGAACCCGGACTCGGGGCCGGGCCCGGGCCCGAAGTACTCGGACCCGTAGCCGCGCGGCGCGGGCCGCTGGGCCTCCGGCTCCAGGGCCGCGGCCGCCTCGAGCGCACCGGCGGCGTCCACCACCCCGGTGCCCAGGGCGTCGCTGCGCCCGCCGGCGGGCGTGCCGTTCGCGGTGTCGGCCAGGAGCCGCTTGACCTGGGCGGGGCTCAGCTCCGGGTGGGCGGAGCGGACGAGCGCGACGGTGCCGGAGACGACGGCCGCCGCGGCGCTGGTGCCCCAGCCCTGGTAGTAGCGGCGGTCCGGGTCGGCCGTGACGACGTCCTTGCCCGGCGCGGCAACGGTGGCGTACCAGCGCCGGGTGGAGAAGTCGGCCCTGACGCCCTCCGCGGTCACGGCCGTCACGGCGATGACGCCCGGGTAGGCGGCCGGGTAGGAGGCGGGGTCGCCGTCCTTGCCGCCGTTCCCCGCCGAGGCGACCACCACGACGCCCCGGCTCAGCGCGTACCGGACGGCGGCGTCCTCCTGCGGGTCCGGGTGGGCGGAGGCGCTGTCGTCGCCGAGGGAGAGGTTGATGACGTCGGCACCCTGGTCGACGGCCCAGCGGATCCCGGTGGCCAGGACGCTGGGGCCCTCGGCGTCCTGCGCCTCCTCCCGCGCCGGGTCCTCCTCCTCCAACAGCACGCGCACGGGGAGGATCTCGGCCTCGGGGGCGATGCCGACGACGCCGTCCCCCCGGTCCGGCCCGTGGCCGCGCCCGGCGATGATGCCGGCCATGGCGGTGCCGTGCCGGGCCCACTCCTCGTCACCCGGCTCGGCTCCGACGCCCACCAGGTCCTTGCCGTCGAGGACGGCGCCGGCCAGGTCGGGGTGGCTCGCGTCCACCCCGGTGTCCAGGACGGCGACGGTGACGCCGGCGCCCCGCGTCGTCTCCCACGCCTCCCGCGCACCGACCACGTCCAGCGCCCACTGGCGCTCCCGGATGGTGTCGGCGTGCGCGGGGGCCAGCGGCAGCAGCACGAGCAGGACGGCGCACACGGCGGCGCGCGTGAGGCGGGCGGCGCGGGTCGGGCGGAGGCCTTCGAAGCTGTTCACCGGCCCTCCTCCACGGCCTCGCGGGCGGCGTCCAGCAGGCCCCGCTCGACGAGGCCGGCGACGCCCTCGGCGGCGTGGCCGAGGCCGGACTGGGCGGCGGCGCTCGTCGCGCCCTCGGCGACGGCCCGCTCCGCGGGCTGGGGGTCGCTGACGGTGCGGCCGTCGGCGAAACCGGAGACGGCGTAGACGACGACCGGGAGGTCGGTGCGGACGTGGACCGTCCAGGTCGCCCGCTGGGCGTCCCCGAATCCGGCGGCGTCGGTTCCGGGCTCCGCGTAGGGGCGGGGCATGAGGTCCGTCCGGGAGAGCAGGTGGTCGCCGTCCTCGTCCGTGAACCGCGCGTGGAGGTCGCGCATGCCGGGCAGGTCGGCCTTGGTGAAGACGATGCCGACGGTGGTCAGGCCCGAGGAGGTCTCGTCGATGTAGGTGGCACGCAGCAGACGACGGCAGCCCACCGGGGCGAGCGCCTTGCCCAGGAGTTCGTCGAAGGCCTGGTCGCAGCCGCTGTCGGGGGCGACGGCCACGCGTATCCAGTGCCGGTCGGCGCCGCCGGGGCCGGCACCCTCCCCCGCCAGCTCGGCCGGGAAGATCGCGTCGACCGGCAGCTCGCGCCACAGGTCGCGGGAGGCCGAGAAGGTTTCCTGGACCGAGGGCCCGCCGTGCGGACCGCTGCCGACCCAGGCGCCGACGGCGGAACCGCCCAGCAGCCCCACGCCCAGGACGAGGCACAGCGCGGCCGCGGCCGTGCGAGAGCGCCGGCGCCGGGCGGGGGGCAGGGGCGGTGCGTCCGGGAGGCCCGGGGGCCAGGTCGGGGCGGTCGCGGTGTCCGGCGGCGGGGGCACCGCCCGCGGGACGCGCTCCGGCGCCACCGGACCGGCCTGGACGGGGAGGACGGGCCGGGCGGCGGGCGGCGGGGGGAGGGCGGGGCGCGGCGGCCCGGGCGGGCGCGGCGGGGCCGGCGGACGCTGAGGGCGCAGCGGCGGCGGTGCGCTCGCCGAATCCGCCTCGGTGCTCACCGGTACCCCCCTGGCGCTCCGCGTGCCGCCCCAGTGAGCGGGTCGGCCGTCTCGTCCACGGGCGCGGGCCCGCGGACACGTCGGTCATTGGTGTGTGCGTCACTCTACGGGGCGTTCCCGTGGGTGCGGCAACCCGCCGTCGCTGGTCGCGACCGCCGCGGGGCGGTCGCGACCGCGGCGTCAGGGGGGCTGCAGGGGCGTGACGTAGGCGCCGGCGATGCCGCCGTCGACGAGGAACTCGGCGGCGTTGACGAAGGACGCGCCGTCGCTGGCCAGAGAGGCCACCGCGGCGGCGATCTCCTCGGGTTCGGCGAACCGGCCGGGCGGGACGTGGACCAGCCGGCGCTGGGCGCGCTCGGGATCCTTCGCGAACAGCTCCTTCAGCAAAGGGGTGTTGACGGGTCCGGGGCACAGGGCGTTGACCCGGATGCCCTCGCGGGCGAACTGCACGCCCAGCTCCCGGGACATGGCCAGCACGCCGCCCTTGGACGCGGTGTAGGCGATCTGCGAGGTGGCCGCCCCCAGCCTGGCCACGAAGGAGGCGGTGTTGATGACGGAGCCGCGGCGCTGCCGCCGCATGTAGGGGATGACGTGCCGGCAGCACAGGTACACCGAGGTGAGGTTCGTCTCCTGGACGCGGCGCCAGGCGTCGAGCCCGGTGGTGAGGATGGAGTCGTCCTCGGGCGGGGAGATACCCGCGTTGTTGAAGGCGACGTCGACCGAGCCGTAGGTGTCGTGTGCGGCGGCGAAGAGGGCGGCGACCTGTTCGGGATCGGTGACGTCGGTGGCCACGAAGAGGCCGTCGGTCTCCTCGGCGGCTGCCCTGCCCCGCTCGGCGTCGATGTCGGCGCACACCACGTGGGCGCCCTCGGAGGCCAGCCGCCGGGCGGTGGCCAGCCCGATGCCGCTGCCGGCCCCGGTGACGACCGCGGTGCGGCCCACGAGCCTGCGGCACACGGTCCGCGGCTGCGCTGCTGCTTCGCTCACTGCTGCTCCTCCGTGCCGAGGTAGACGTTCTTCGTCTCGGTGAACGCGTCCAGGGCCTCCGGGCCGAGCTCGCGCCCGAGCCCCGACTGCCGGTAGCCGCCGAAGGGGGTCCAGTACCGGACGCTGGCGTGCGAGTTGACGGAGAGGTTTCCGGCGGCGACGGCCCGGGCCGTGCGCAGAGCGCGGGCGCCGTCCCGGGTCCAGACCGAGCCGGAGAGGCCGTAGGGGGTGGCGTTGGCCAGCCGCACCGCGTCCTCCTCGTCCGTGAAGGGCAGGACGACCGCGACGGGCCCGAAGATCTCCTCGACGGCGACACCTTCGCCCGGTTCGGCGTGCAGGACGGTGGCCGGGTACCAGAAGCCCTTGCCCTGGGGCACGCTGCCGCGGATGGCCGCGGGCGCCTGCTCGGTGACGAAGGAGCGGACGCGTTCGCGGTGGGCGGCGGAGATGAGCGGGCCCATCGCGGTGCCGGGGTCGGTGGGGTCACCACAGGTGAAGCCCTGGACGGCGGGTTCGAGGAGGGCCAGGAACCGGTCGAGGACGGCGGCCTGGACGAGGATGCGGCTGCGGGCGCAGCAGTCCTGGCCGGCGTTGTCCAGGAACGAGGCGGGGGCGGCCGCGGCTGCGCGTTCGAGGTCGGCGTCGGCGAAGACGATGTTCGGGCTCTTGCCGCCCAGTTCGAGGGTCACCGGCTTGACCTGCCCGGCGCAGCGGGCCATGACGTCGCGGCCGGTGGCGGTGGAGCCGGTGAAGGCGACCTTCGCGACGCCGGGGTGCTCCACGAGGGCCCGTCCGGTGCCGGGCCCGGACCCCGGCAGCGTCTGGAGGAGGCCCTCGGGCAGTCCGGCCTCCAGGGCGAGCTCGGCGAGCCGCAGCGCGGTGAGCGGTGTGGCCTCGGCCGGCTTGAGCAGCACGGCGTTCGCGGCCGCGAGCGCGGGCGCCGTGCTCCACGCGGCGATGGGGAGGGGGAAGTTCCAGGGGGCGATGACGGCGACGACGCCCAGTGGCTCCCGGAACGTGAGGTTCACGCCTCCGGCCACCGGGATCTGGTACCCCGTCAGGCGCTCCACTCCCCCGGCCGCGTAGTCGAGCACGTCGCGGACGTTGCCGGCCTCCCAGCGGGCGCCCGCCACCGGGTGGCCGGCCTCGGCGACCTCGATGCGGGCCAGCTCCTCCAGGTGCTCGTCGACGGTGGTGGCGAAGCGGCGCAGGAGCCAGGCCCGGTCCCCCGGGGGGAGGGCGGCCCAGCGGCGCTGGGCCGCCTCGGCCCGGCGCACGGCGGCGTCGACCTCGGCCGCGGTGGTGACGGGGACGGTGGCGATCACCTCTTCCGTGGCCGGTTGATCACCTGGTGTGCGGTCGGCTCGGCGGGCACGGGCGGCGTCCTCACAGGCGCTCGAAGGAGCGGTAGCGCTCCCAGTCGGTGACGGCGGTGTCGTAGGCGCCCTGTTCGACGCGGGCCGTGTGGGCGTAGTGGTCCACGACCTCGTCGCCGAAGGCGGTGCGGGCCAGCTCGCTCCCGTCCCACAGCTCGGCTGCCTCGCGCAGCGTGGCGGGGACGTGCGGCAGTTCGCCCGCGTAGGCGTTGCCGGTGCACGGCTCGGGCGGTTCCAGCTCCCGGTCGACGCCGTACAGCCCGGCGGCGATCATGCCGGCCAGCGCCAGGTAGGGGTTGACGTCACCGCCCGGCAGCCGGTTCTCCAGCCGGTGCCCGGTGCCCTGGCCGACGACGCGCTCGCCCACGAGATCACCGTGCTCCACATCGCCTCCCGCCGCACCTACGGCGTCCCGCGCATCCACGCCGAGCTGCGACGTCTGGGGCACCGGGTGAACCGCAAACGCGTCGCCCGCGTCATGCGCGAGCGCGACATCCGCGGCGTCACCCGCCGCAAACACCGCTCGCTGACCCGGCCGGACGCGAAGGCGAAGCCGGCCCCGGACCTGATCGGCCGCGACTTCCACGCCGAGCGTCCCGGCACCCGGCTGGTCGGCGACATCACCTACCTGCCGACGGCCGAGGGCTGGCTCTACCTCGCCTGCTGGCTGGACCTGGCCAGGGGCGAGATCGTCGGTTACGCCATGGCCGGCCACCACCGCGCCGAGCTCGTCGTCGACTCCCTTGACATGGCCCACGGCCGAGGCGGTCTGGAGCCTGGATGCGTGATCCACAGCGACCGCGGCAGCGAGTACACCTCGGCGCAATTTCGCAACCGAATAAGGGAGTTGGGGCCGCAACAGAGCTGCGGACGCACCGGATCGTGTTTCGACAACGCCGCAGCGGAGAGTTTCTGGGCCCTGCTCAAGGAAGAGATCGGAACCCGGACCTGGCCCGACCGTGCCACCGCCCGCGCCGAGGTCTTCACCTTCATCGAGACCTTCTACAACCGCCGCCGCCTACGCAAACACAAGATCTTCGGCTACCTCACACCGGCCGAGACCAGGCAACGGCTGACCGCCCTGACCCGGCGCCGCGCCCCCATCGACCCGGTCACCATTCTGTGGGAGGCCCAGCAGCGCGGCCTCCTCACCCCCGGTACCAGACCGGCCGAACTACTGGCCCTCCTGGCAGAGCCGGCCGGTGAACCGCTGCACTGGGGCGAGCGGATCCTCCAACGCTCCGTCCTCACCACAGCGCACCGCGTCGGCCACCGGATCCAGACATACACCGACACCCCGGCGGCCACCCCGCACCAACTCGTCACCGACAGCCGCCGCGCGCTGGCCGACCTGTCCGCCGTACGCACTCGATGGCACCACGCCACCTCCCCTGCCCCGGCAGTTAGCCCTGCGCGCACCAGGGCCACGGCACCGCCCCGGGCTGGCCCGCCGCGGACAACGGCGCCACCCGCTGCGCGCATCTCCCGCTGACCCCTCAACCTGGCTCCACCGGATCCAGGCCAGTTCAAAGCTGAGAGTGCTCTTGCAGTAGCCCGTGCCCATGATGACGAACACGGACAGGCGTGCCTCATCAAGACGAAGTACTCCCTCACGTACCTCTGGCACCATGGAGGAGTGACAGCGACGGACATCGGTCAAGGAATGGCAAAGCCTCTCTAACGTCCCAGGTCGGGAAGTGTGGTCCCCGCGCGAGCGGGGGTGTTCCGGAAGCTGAGCGCGGATTCCGTGCTCATCCCGTGTGGTCCCCGCGCGAGCGGGGGTGTTCCGGACAAGATCACCGCGCGCTTTCTGCGGCAGGAGTGGTCCCCGCGCGAGCGGGGGTGTTCCGCTGCGTTGTGAATCAGGAAGCGCGGAGCCATGGTGGTCCCCGCGCGAGCGGGGGTGTTCCGTGGAGCCTCGACGACGCGGACGCGCTGGCCGCGTGGTCCCCGCGCGAGCGGGGGTGTTCCGATGATCGTCAACGTTCGTCGCTAGCTGGACGAGTGGTCCCCGCGCGAGCGGGGGTGTTCCGCATCAGGTGAGCCGTGAGGCGCTAGCGGATACGTGGTCCCCGCGCGAGCGGGGGTGTTCCGTGGTCGGTGCGCACGGCGTCGACGGCGGCGCGGTGGTCCCCGCGCGAGCGGGGGTGTTCCGCCTCAAACATTCGGCCCAAATCCGGCGCGATCGTGGTCCCCGCGCGAGCGGGGGTGTTCCGGCCACCGCGCCCCCAGCGAGACCGGAGGCTGCGTGGTCCCCGCGCGAGCGGGGGTGTTCCGGCCCCGGCCTGGCGCACCGGCGTCCCCGACGAGTGGTCCCCGCGCGAGCGGGGGTGTTCCGGCCCCGGCCTGGCGCACCGGCGTCCCCGACGAGTGGTCCCCGCGCGAGCGGGGGTGTTCCGGCCATCCGAGATATCGGCCCCCTTGGGCATCCGTGGTCCCCGCGCGAGCGGGGGTGTTCCGGCGGAGATCCACCACACTCCGTTCACGACCTAGTGGTCCCCGCGCGAGCGGGGGTGTTCCGCCGCCGGGGCCGGACTACCGCCAGGGCGTCATGTGGTCCCCGCGCGAGCGGGGGTGTTCCGGCCGTCCAGGAACTGGACGACACGCCATTCGAGTGGTCCCCGCGCGAGCTGGGGTGTTCCGAAGCCCGGCGGCAAGACTCGAGTCGGCAAGAGGTGGTCCCCGCGCGAGCGGGGGTGTTCCGCCGGACCCCCGCGGCATCGACATGCGGACCTTGTGGTCCCCGCGCGAGCGGGGGTGTTCCGATCGTCAAGGACGGCGCCTCCCTGACCCGCTCGCGGTCCCCGCGCGAGCGGGGGTGTTCCGCCACTAGGAGCTCACCCCGCAGACCCCACAGCATGGTCCCCGCGCGGGTGGGGTTGTTCCGCGTACTCCTCGGGGCGGAAGGCAACGAGAGTGAGGCCGTCGAAGTCAACGGGGATACGGCGACGTTCACCGGCTGTGCGAAGGGTGTAGCCCTGTTCGTTCGCCTCCGGGTGCATGAGTACCGCGGCACCGCTGCCGATGGAGGCGCTGACCACGCGCCAGAGTTCGTCGCGGACACGGGCTGAGAGGGTACCGACGTACAGGCCAGGAGTGGGCTCGATCATCCAGCGAGTGAGGGCACCTCGGACGTGGTCGGGAATGGCCGTGGTGGACAGGACAGTCATGGAGGACATAGGCCGGTGGCTTCTCTGAGGGCGGTGATAGGAGTTCAGGGCTGGATGTTGAAGTCACCCGCGTCCGGTGGGTCATCGTCTGGCAACCCGGCCTGACGTGCGTAGTTCACGCCGGCGGGGACCGAGCCGGTCTCCGGGTCCCAGAGGTTGACCAGTTCCACGGCCTGCCCGTCCGGCGTTGGTTGAGCCTCGTCGGGGGCGAGGAGGGACTGAATGTCGGCGACGATTCTCGGCAGCAGCTTGTACAGACGCAGTTCTTCCCGGAAGCTGCGGCGAGCCATGGCTTCGGGGTGGGGTGAATCGTGCAGTGAGAAGGCCAGAGGGATGGTGAGTTCGGCCTTGTAGAGGTCGGCGATGTCGTAGACCATCGCATGCTGCTTGCCTTGGTGTACAAAGCCGAGGGCGGGTGAGCAGCCGAGGGCGACGATGGCTGCGTGGACGATGCCGTACAGGCAGGTGTTGGCGGAGGACAGGGCGAGGTTGACCGGGTCCTGGTCGTCCCAGGCGGCCGGGTCGTAGTTGCGTCTGAAGCGGCCGATGCGGTGCTGCTGGGCCAGGTGCTTGTAGAGCGCCTTGACGCGCTGTCCTTCCAGACCGCGAAGTTTGTTCAGCGGTGTCGTCGGTGGGACGGGGATGTTGAAGCGTTTGAGGTACATCTGCCGGGCCACGGCCAGTCGGCGTTCGGGGTTGCTCCACTGGTGCACCTGGTGTTCGAGCCAGCGGGTGGTGAGTGCGTCGGAGGTGGTAGCGGAGTAACAGCGGACACCGCCGGAGCCGGTGCACACCACGGTGGTGCCGTGGCGGGCGAAGGTGGCCAGGGCGGGCTGGGTGATGGAGGTGCCGGGGCCGAGGAGGACGCAGGAGAGCGCCGAGGTCGGCAGGTAGACGCGGGTGGTCTCCCCGTCCGCAGTGGTGGTCTCGGCGCAGACGCCGGTGTCGTCCTGGACGATGCGGACCACGTCGGCGTACAGGAACGACAGCGAGTCCCCGACCCTGGGCAGCATGGCGAGCGTGGGCGCGGCGATGCGGCGCCGGGCAGAGCTCTTGTCGCGCGGGGAGCGGGGCGTCGAGGGAGCAGTCATGCTCGGGCTCCTCACCCCTCCTGGTGGCCGGGGGCGAGGCTGAGCAGCCCGCATCCGTAGGATTTGCTGCGACCGATGCCGTGCAGCAGCGCTTGTCGCAGGGCCTCAGCGTCGCGGACCGTCGCGGTGCCCTCGAAGCGTGTGGCCTGGTGGGGTACCCGTACCCGGCCGTTGTTCCGTTTGGTGCCGTCCTTCGTCTGCTGAGGCTGCTTTCCGTCGTGGTCGGCGAGGCGGTGCCATGCGGTGAGGGGTTCCGCTGGTTCGGACAGGATGGTGTGCAGGATGAGGCCGGCGGTTGTGGCACGTTCGGCCCACCAGTGGTCGGCCTCCTCGCCGCGCAGGGGGATGGCCTGCTTCCAGCGGCCTTCGGTGCTGTTGCGTCCGCACCGGCGAATGGCGTTGCCCAGGAGCCGGTAACGCACGGTGAGGCCGGGGCGCAGGGCGGCGAGCAGGGCCTGCATGTCCTTGGTCTGGGTGTCCGCGTAGCCGTGGGGCAGGCGCGCGGTGTCGGGAACCATGCGGGTCTGGGCGAGTAGGACAGGGGCTCCGGTGCCGCCGGTCTCCAGGCGGAACAGGACACCCGCGCGGGAGCGGGGGCTGTCCCCCAGATGGTCGGGCATGAGGGTCATGACGCGCCGGTGCAGGGAGGCGGCGTTGCCGAGGTCCCGCTGTACCGCTCGGTTGGCGGTGTTGAGCCGCAGGCGGATGAGCCAGGCGCTCTCGGTCGATGTGGGGGGACTGGTCAGTGTCGCGGTGGTCATGCGTCGGTCCGTTCGGGCGTGGACGTGGACGGGTGGAGGTAGGCGTCGAGGGCGGTGAGGTAGTCCAGGCCGTAGTCCTTGCACAGGTCGGCGGGCAGCGGACAACTGGTGGTGTACGCCGGGCGGCTGCGGTAGACGCGGTCGAGGGACTTCAGCCGTACGGGCTCGTCGTTGAGAGCGGTGACAGGGGTCCGGCTGGAGGCGGAGGCCGGGAAGTAGGGCGGGAAGGGGGTGTCCGCCGTGAACCGCACGGTGACGGTTCCAGGGTCCTCGGCCCCGTCTTCCTTTCTGCGTGGTGCGTCGGCGGGCCGGGGACGGGCCAGCGGCACCCTCAGTAGTTCGGCCACCGGGTCGGGCATGTCTGCACTGAGCAGGAGCAGGGCACCGGGCGGGCAGGAGCGGCGGCCGAGGTGGAGTGGCCAGTGGGGTGCGGTCAGGGCCTGGGCGCACTCGGCCGTCAGGCCGGGGTCGTCCGGGGCGGTGACAGCGACGGTGAAGACTGCGTCGGCCAGGTAGTGACGGTGGGAGACGATGGTGCCCTGCCCGGGGCGGCGCCGTCCGCCCTTGGCGGTGGGCACCGTCCGGTGGGCAGGGTATCCGCCACCGACGGTGTGGAAGTCACGCAGCCGGACACCCGGACGGTCGTACCGGATGGTGAACCGCAGGCGGGTGAGCCGGGTGAAGAGCGCCTGCTGCCCCGAGTCGTCCGGCGAGTCGGCGACGGCCTGGTCCCGGGGAATCCCGAAGGCCGAGGCGATCATGCCGATGAGTCCGGAACGGGTGGGGTGGGCGGCGGTGTCGCGGTCGGTGAAGGCGCTGTGTTCGCCCCAGGATTGCAGGGGCGCGCCGCCGAGCTGGATCAGGAGGCCGCTGCCGCTCACGCCGTGGTGCTCCCGTCCTGCCGCCAGGCGGCGGCCAGTGCCCCGGCCACCAGGTCGGGGTAGGAGTCGGCCCGGGTGCCGAGTCCGTCCCGGTCGGCGCCGTCCACTCCGGCGTACGCGCTGTGGATGAGGCCGGCGGTGCCGAGCAGCCTGTTCGCCTTCGCCGCGTATGCGTCCAGCGCGGCCTGGGAGGGTGCGCTCCAGCCGCTTCGCTCGGCCTTGATCGGCTTCTCGAAGGCTGCGGCCAAGGAGACCGGCCGGTCGGAGTGAACGGCGACGTGCACCAGGTCGGGGATGCTGTGCGGTGCGGTGGAGTTCTTCTTGGCCGATGGCATGCTCTGGATGAAGGCGGTGAGAAACGCCTCGGCCAGTTCCCTCGCCATGGCCGGATCGGAGACGTTGTCGGCCAGGTCGCGCAGGTCGAGGGTGGTGTAGCGGTAGAAGACGCCGCTGCTGTACTCGCCGGTGTTCATGTGGGCGCTGCCCGCGTCGGTGGCCCACTGGTCGACGTCGTCGACCGCGGTGAAGAAGTCGGCCTGTACCGAGGTGCCGTGGGTGGTGAAGGCATGGGCGACCTGCACGGCGCCGTCGACCCCGGCGCCGGGGATCTCGGCGAGCATGCGGCCGAAGAGCGCGATGGAGCCGTTGCGCGACTTCATGACCTCGTGCACGGCGTCCTTGGGGAGCAGGGGCTTGGCGGCTGCCTTGGTGCCCAGGGCCTTCTCCAGCTTCTCCCGGTACTGCTCGGCGATGTCGGCCAGTTCTTCGGCCGCGTTGTCGGGCAGGAACAGCAAGGAGGCGGTGGTGACCTTCTTCCCCGTCTCCTTGTCCTCTTCCAGGTCGAGCTTGGACTCGGTGGAGCGGATGACCTGACCGCCGGCCAGCTCCGCCAGATCCTCTGGCCAGCCGCGCTCCGCGAGGGCCTTGGCCACCTGCAGGGGAAGCCTGCGGGTGCGCAGGGCCCGCTCGCCGATGCGTGCCTCGACGGCCAGCCGGGTGGGCCTCTTCCACGCCTGGCTGGAGACCCGTGTCCTGGTGGTGCCCCCGAAGGTGACCGTCTTGGGGGAGCCGAGGTCGTCGCGGTTGACGTTGCTGAACGGGAGGGTCTGGAGAATGTGCACGTCGAGGAAGCGGGGTGCCTGCGCGGCGGTGTCCTCCGGTGCCGTGGTGGAGGTCGTGGGCGTGGTCATGGTTCGGTTCCTGGTTCTGTCGGAGAAGACGGTGGAGTGAAGTTCGTCGTGTGGTGAGGCGGTGGCGCGGGCGCCGGTCAGTTGCCGCCGCGATCGCTCTGTCTGGCGCGGCGGAGGGTGCGGTAGTAGTCCTCCAGCCAGCGGGTGGAGGACTCCTCGCGTCGGTAGGTCCAGTGGGCGATGTCGTGCAGGAGACGCCCGTAGTCGGCGGGTACGCCCGTCGAGCCGAGCAGGCGCATCACGGCGGGGAGCATGCGGTGCAGTCCGTCGGTCTCCTGCCGCACCAGAAGGTGCAGCCGTGACTCGATGCCGTTCTCCCGGTCCCTGTCGGAGATGACGGCCCGTGCCAGACTCGTTCCCAGGCTTGTCCCCCAAGAGGGCTTCTGCTCGGTTGCCGGGGGGGTGCCGTCCGGTGGCTGTTTCAAGACGCCAGGCAGTTGCTCGGCGGTGCCCTGGTCGTCTCTGGTGTCCGCGACGCGTTCGGCACGGGGTCGGGCCGCGATCAGCGCGGCCACGGCGTAGTGGGCGCGCCGTTCCTCTCCCTTCACCTCATCGGGTACCAGGCCGTCGCGCAGCAGTGCTGCGTGGGTCCGGGCGGGTACCTCGTGCACGGGCTTGGCCAGGCCGCGCCGGAGCGCCTGCTGGGTCCCGGGGCTGGTACAGGCTTTGCGTACCCGCTCGACGAATGTGTCATAGCCGGTGAGCCGTGCATGGCGCGGCGCCGGGGGCGCCGGGTTTTCCGGAGGTGAGGTGTGGCCCTCGTCGGTGGCGTTCATCGTCGGCTTCTTTCACTGCTGATGGTCTTGGCGGCACAGGCGGCCGGGGCAGAGCGGGCAGACGGCGGCCCGTAGCTGCGGCCGGCGGCCTGTTGTGGAGTGGTCAGCGATCTCGGCCTCGCCTGTGGTCGAGCAGGGTCCGCACCAGGCCACGGGCACTCTCACGGGCTTTGGCACCGCGGGGCTCGGCCGCCACCGACGCGGTGATGTCGTCATAGATACGCAGGGCGAGCCGGCCGAAGGCTGGCAGGGCGGTGGTGAAGTCCTCGGCGTCCAGCAGCGCCCAGAAGCACTCCTCGGCTGCCGACCAGTAAGCCGCCAGCGCAGCCTCAGGCCAAGGCCCGGGGGACTTTTCCCGCTGTTGTCTTGTGGGCCTTACGGCCTTGCTTCCGTCAGAGGAGTCCTCTGCGGGGGGTTTCGTGTACTCACGCCATGCGGCGCGCAGGGCGGTCAACAGGTGCCAGGCGGCTTTCTCCGCGGCCTCCCTGCCTTCTTTGACACCGAGGGCCAGTGCGGTGTCGTTCTTGGTCCCGGTGGAGTCGAGGAGCGCGAACAGCGGCGGGGTCATGGCACCGAAGTAGGTGCGGTCCCGGGTCTGGCCGTCCTGATGGAAACCGTAGGCGGTGACCCGCAACTCCCGGAAGACCGGCTCGGGCAGTTGGGCACCCGTCAGTCCGTCGAACACCGGCGGCCTGCGACCGCCGTCGCTCCGCCTCAGGAGGATCATGGCGTCCAGATCCCGCCACAGCGCCCTGTCCGCGTCGGCGTCCCGGGGGCGCAGAGTGCCGTCCTTGGTCTCGTCCCAGATGAGGTACGGGTCCTGCTGTTCCGGCCGGTTGACGCGAAGGGCCCAGGTGATCGTCGCGTCAACCACGCTCTCTCTGTCCGGCCCGGGTCGCAGGAGGACGGCGTGTTGGTACTGCTCGGTCAGCATCGACAGCGGACCGGTCGCCCGTTTCGGTGCTGCGAGGGGGGCGATCGGCTTCTCGCGTTCCCAGGGGCAGGCATCGCCGCCGCCGGTGTCCTGCGGCCAGGTGTCAGGGGCGGGAACGCCCAGCAACAGGGTCTCGTACAGATTCCGTCCCGTGGGATGGCAGGACAGGACACGCCGCAGCGGACCGGCCATGGTGTTGCCGTACCGCTGCCCGTCGACCGTACGTGTCGTGCACTGTCCGGACGGACCGTAGTAGAGCTGGGCGACGAGGTGGAGGGCCGCTTCTCCGGACGGGAGCGCCACCTGCTCGGCATCGGTGAAGTGACCGAAGAACACCTGGTTACTGCCGGCCGGCCGGGCCATCACCAGCTTGTTGACTCCGGACGAGCCGGTGCACTCGGCCGCCAGCCGCGGGTCCTGCAGGAACGGGCGATCGGAATCATGCAGGCGCAATCCCTCCGCGTGCTCGTCGAAGTAGGCGTGCACCCTGTCCGGTTCGAACACGGCGCCGTCCTCCAGCAGCTCGTAGCGCCGGTCCAGCCATGCCTCGGTGTCGCCGTCGGCCAGCTCGTGCAGGCCGGTGATCCGGGCGGCCATCGCGTACAGCACGCGCATCAGTGCGGAGGCGGCCGGCGGGACGGCCACGGCGAGACCGCTGAA
Source organism: Streptomyces sp. WMMC1477 (assembly GCF_027460245.1). NCBI lineage: Bacteria > Bacillati > Actinomycetota > Actinomycetes > Kitasatosporales > Streptomycetaceae > Streptomyces > Streptomyces sp. WMMC1477. The sequence continues at coordinate 242,455 of NZ_JAPZBD010000003.1, forward strand.
CTCATGGGCTCGTAGGAACAGTTCGCGCAGACCGACCCGCTGCGTGTCGCCGTTCGCGAAGACGGGCACCCACGGCCGGTTGTCGAGAGGGAAGCGGTCGTTGCCGACCACGTCAGAGGGCATAGAGAGACAGCACCCCGATCACATAGCGGTACCGGTGGGTAGGGACGGCTGTGGGGAAGGCCGTAGTCTGAAGACCTCCGCAGCAGCGGAGAAGCTCCGCGCAGGCGGAGGTGAGCCGATGAGTGCTCAGGTCGCGTTCCGGCGCAGGCTCTGGTCCCCGCGCGAGCGGGGGTTTGGCACACTCGTCACCCCGCTCGCTGCAGGGTCGGCGAGTCCCCGGAGCACCGTGCGACACAAGAACCCTAGCCAAGCGGGAGCGCCTGCGCAGGAGAACTCCAAAAGATGAGAGCTCACGTTGTTGGAAGTGGTTTAATTCTTCCGCTGTGTGACCAGCCCCAACACGCGGTCGTACGTGATCCGGTACTCATCCAGGTTCGTGCCCACCACCCCGTCGCGCGTCATACGCTGTGGCAAGAGGACGATGCGGGCCAGCCGGGGCTCCTTGCTCCAGGCGGCGGGGGGCTCGTTCGCCGGTCCGCACGCCGTGCGCCAGCTCCCGTGGGCGAGGGGCGCCACGTAGGAGAGCACCTCGCGGACCTCAGCCATGGCGAAGCGGCCTTTCCTCCCTCGACCGGATTCCGGCAACGTGATGCTGCATTCTTCGTCCAGCCACCGGCCGTTCTCGTTCTCGAACACCGGTAACACCTGGACGGACTCGGCCCCCAACCGCGTACGTACCAGGTCCTCGTCGGCGTCACTGGTGGTCAGGGGATGCAGAGAGGTGACACGGTGCGGCGGTGGCAGGGCGACCATGTCGGCCATGGCGCTGCGCGCCATGTCGTCCGCCAGCCGTCGGAAGTCACGCTCGATCAGCTTGTCGGGGGCCGCGGAGACAAACTCCTCCGCGTAGACACCGTCCACCAAGGACTGGACATCACCGGGGACTGCGATCGACACCCCGCCACGCTGGTCCAGCAGTTCCAGGGTGCGCTGGAGCAAGGAGAGCTGGTACACCTCGCCCCACGTCTTCGGCACAGCCAGATGGCCGTCCTTACCGGTGGGTGCCAGTACCACGAGCCGGGGCTCCTTGGCCCAGGCAGGGCGGCGCGGTGGCGGTTCCAGGTGGCGCCAGACCCGGCCCGCCCGTTGCAGCAGCATGGCCATGGGCGCCAGGTCGGACACCACCAGGTCGAAATCAAGGTCGAGGGACTGCTCGATCACCTGAGTGGCGACCAGGATGGCCCCGCGAGGACCGGCCGGCCGGCACACTCCGGGCTTGTCCGTGCGACCGAACCAGCTCTCGGCCTCCGCTGTGATCTCAGCGCGACGGTGTGCGGGGAATCGGGCATGGAGGAGCCGCAGTCGGGGGCCGGCCGCGGCATCCTCCCGCTCCCCGTCCTCAGCCGAGCGGTCGTCCCAGCCGAGGTAGCCCGCGCCGTAGCGGGAGCGGTAGTGGTAGCGGAGGGCCCGGTAGGTCTGCTGGGCCTCGGCAACGGTGGTGCAGATGACGGCCACACAGCCACCCTCGTCAGCCACACCTACGAGCGCGTCGAGCACGGCGGCCAGTCGGCCATCGGCGCGATTCGGCTCGTAGGTATGCGCGACGTGGTGTACGTCCACTGCAAGCCTTCGTTCCCTTTCGCTGCGGAGCGGTTCGGCGGGCTCGAAGACAAGGTCGCTGCGGGCGGAGGCGTAGACCCACCCCGGGTAGGCCGGTGCGGGCACCTCGCGTGGGGGGCCGGAAGGTTCAGCACCGGTGAGGTAGGCACGCACCAGTCCGCATGCGATGTCGCCGGTGAGAGTGGCGGACAGCAGTACCACGGGGACACCGAGGGCTCCCAGCCACTCCAGCAGCCGGAGCAGCAGGGCGTGGGTGTAGGCGTCGTAGGCGTGTGCCTCGTCGATCACCACGGTCTTCCCGGACAGGCCCAGGTGCCGCAGTGCGTTCCGCTTCAGCGGCAGCACGCCCATCAGGGCCTGATCGATCGTGCCGACAGCCAGTGGTGCCAGGATGCCCCGCCCGCGGCTGCGCAGCCAGCGCCCCGCCTCGACGGAGACCCGTGCATCCCGCCCGGCGCCCGGTTCGCAGTCGGACAGCACACGCGGCTCAGGGGCGTCCGCGGCGCTGTCAGGCTGCGGCTCGGCATAGGGAAGGTGCAGATCGGCCGCACCGTGCAACAAGGTCAGCTGGGCCGGATCCAGCAGGTTCTGCTTCGCGAACGCCACGAACCTGCCGTACATCTGGTTCGCTGTGGCCTGAGTGGGCAGGGCGAAGAACAGCCCAGTGCTTCCGCAGGCCGTTCCCATCAGCGACGAGGCGTACAACGCCGTCTCCGTCTTACCGTCTCCTGTCGGCGCCGTCACCAGCAGGATTCCCGACTCCTGCAGGTTGGTGCCCGACAGTCCTTCTGCCACGCTCAGTTGCAGGGGGTAGGGCGACCGGATGTGCGGGAACAGGTCACGGAATCCGCCGATTTTGAAAGCTGCCTGTCCCAGTCCGGCCTCCTCCAGCAGGGGGGACGCCATACGCTCCGCGTTGTCCGCGTGGACGTGGAGTGAGGGGAGCGAGCCGAAGTTCCTCTGCGCCCCAATCACCTTCTGCTGTGCTTCGATCACGTGCTCCTGGCTGGCGATCCAGTCGGAGACGATCACCACCCCGGCGACCACGGCTGCTGTGATCGGCGGCATCGCACGGCAGTCCGGCACCGCAGGGCGCCCCAGCACCTCGTACAGAGCCTCGGTGTGCTGCTGACGCTGCTCCGCCCATGCGTCGGAGCCGAGTTCGGGCATACGGGCCAGCGGAGTATGCAGATCCCGCGGGTCGCTGTCCGATGGGTAACGCCCATGGTGCCCGCCCAGGATCTGGGCCACCTGCACTGATAAGAGCTTTGCCAGACGCCCCCCTGTGGTCGGGTAGCCGAGCTGTGTCAGCAGTTGCGGCAGAGCCGCATGGGTGGCGTTCTCGTGACGCGTTCTACCGGCTTTGGCATCGGCCTGCCGGTCGTGTGCGTAACCCGCCTCAGTGAGGAATCCGCAGTGAGCGGACCTCGCCTTGAGGATCATGTCCTGGAACTGCGGCATGATCTTTCCCAGGTCGTGCAGTCCGGCCCAAAACATGACGACTCGTCTCGCCTCTGACATATCCAAACCCAAGGCCTTGGCGATCCGGTTGCGCTGCCCTTCGGACAGCACGTCGTCCCATACCGCTCCACACACCATCGCCGAGTCGATGAGGTGCCCGATGACGGGGTACGGCTCGACCAGCCCCTCAGATTTCCCGCACAGCCGCGCATCGACCACGCCATGCCCTCCCCAATGCGTTTCGTCAGAGACGGGAACTCCATCACACGCCTCTGACACCATGGGACGGTGATGACGATGTGCAATGGTCAAGGAATGGCAAATCCTCTCTAACCTCGCAGGTCAGGAAGGGTGGTCCCCGCGCGAGCGGGGGTGTTCCGCACCGCGCCGATGGCGACTACGACCTCGCCGGGTGGTCCCCGCGCGAGCGGGGGTGTTCCGGCCATCGGTTGCGGGGTCCGGTGGCTCCGCGAGTGGTCCCCGCGCGAGCGGGGGTGTTCCGCCTTCGACCTGCGGGCGAACCACTAAGCGCGGGTGGTCCCCGCGCGAGCGGGGGTGTTCCGAACAGGACACGACATGGCACAGCAACCGCCGCGTGGTCCCCGCGCGAGCGGGGGTGTTCCGACGGTCCGAGCATTTTCGCCACTACCGCTCAAGTGGTCCCCGCGCGAGCGGGGGTGTTCCGCCCTTGACCTGCGGAGTCTCGCGAATGGCCGCGTGGTCCCCGCGCGAGCGGGGGTGTTCCGTCGGCGTCGTCCGTCACCTCGGCCGCGATGGCGTGGTCCCCGCGCGAGCGGGGGTGTTCCGGTCCTTGGCGAGTCGTCCACGGCCGCCCTGCGGTGGTCCCCGCGCGAGCGGGGGTGTTCCGGCCGGTCATTTAGAGGACACGGTCACGATCTGGTGGTCCCCGCGCGAGCGGGGGTGTTCCGCGCCCGAGTGTGGCCACACGTTTGACGGCGTGGTGGTCCCCGCGCGAGCGGGGGTGTTCCGCCGACCGCCTGACCACCACCGCCCACCCCGCCGTGGTCCCCGCGCGAGCGGGGGTGTTCCGCCGACCGCCTGACCACCACCGCCCACCCCGCCGTGGTCCCCGCGCGAGCGGGGGTGTTCCGAGTACGGCGTCGTCCAGGCGGCGACGACGTACGTGGTCCCCGCGCGAGCGGGGGTGTTCCGAAGAAGCCCGCCCCCGCCCCGGCCGCCGCGCCGTGGTCCCCGCGCGAGCGGGGGTGTTCCCGGGGCCTTGGACTTGCTGCACCGGATCGGGTAGTGGTCCCCGCGCGAGCGGGGGTGTTCCGGCGCCGTACGCCACTACCACCAGCTCGGACTCGTGGTCCCCGCGCGAGCGGGGGTGTTCCGGCGCCGTACGCCACTACCACCAGCTCGGACTCGTGGTCCCCGCGCGAGCGGGGGTGTTCCCCTGCCGGCCGAGGGGAGAGGCCGCTCCACACCGTGGTCCCCGCGCGAGCGGGGGTGTTCCGGTGTGCGGGACGGAGCAGACCCTCCGCACACCGTGGTCCCCGCGCGAGCGGGGGTGTTCCGGGCACCCCGTGGCCGCTCCTGCGGATGGCCGCGTGGTCCCCGCGCGAGCGGGGGTGTTCCGGACAGTGCCTCGGTCTGCTCCCACTGGCAGCTGTGGTCCCCGCGCGAGCGGGGGTGTTCCGGAACACAGTCGTGGGAGCGGTCATGTGATGCCGTGGTCTCTGCGCGAGCTGGAGCGCTTAACAGGAAAGGAAAACTGCCCCCAGCTAGGGCGGGCACGTGCCACCGGGTCATGGCCGCGTTCGTCGAGGCCGCTGCGGGAGGGCGCGAGGCCCGCGCCGGCCGCGGGCGTCACCGTCGGCCGAGCGCCTCCCTGAGCGCGGCGTCGAGCACGGCGGGCGCCTCGGTCAGCGACGGGCCGTACCAGGTGAGGTGACGGCCGCTCACCAGGGCGGCGGGCTGCGGGAAGCACTCCGGCCCGTCCGTGGCGGTGAAGCGGTAGGGCTCGTCGGGCAGGACCACCACATCGGCGTCCTCCGCGACGAGTTCGGCGAGCGGAAAGCGCGGGTAGCGCTCCGGGTGGGCGGCGTGGACGTGCTCCACGCCCAGCGCGGCCAGCACGTCCCCGGCGAAGGTGTCGCGCCCGAGCACCATCCACGGTTTGCGCCAGATCGGCACGATCGCCCGGAGGGGCCGTACGCGGTCCCATCGGTCCCGGGCGTCCCGCCAGGCCGCCTGGGCGTCGTCCAGCCAGGCCGGGCGCGGCAGCCCGCAGCCGTCGACGAGCGCCCGCTCCAGCTCGCGGAAGCCCTGGTCCAGGCAGCGGATCTCGGTGACCAGCACCCGCAGCCCGGCCCGGCGCAGCTCCGCCAGGTCGGCCGGGCGGTTCTCCTCCTCGTTGGCGAGGACGAGGTCCGGTGCGAGGGCGGCGATCCGGGCGGTGTCCGGGTTCTTCGTGCCGCCGACGCGCGCCACCTCCAGCCCCTCGGGGTGGGTGCACCAGTCCGTGGCGCCGACGAGCAGTCCCGGAGCGGTGTGCGCCACCGCCTCGGTGAGCGAGGGGACGAGGGAGACGACTCGGCTGACGTGCGTGCGCGGGGCTTCCATGCGGCCAGCCTACGAGCCGCGCGCCCCCGGGTCAGGGGCGCTGTCGGCGGGCTGCGGCATCATCGGGGTGTGACCACGCGACGCTTGATGCTCCTCGACACCGCATCCCTGTACTTCCGCGCCTACTTCGGCGTACCCGAGTCCGTCAGGGCCCCGGACGGCACGCCGGTGAACGCCGTGCGCGGTCTGCTCGACTTCATCGCCCGGCTGGTGCGGGACCATGCTCCGGGCGAGCTGGTGGCCTGCATGGACGAGGACTGGCGGCCGGCCTGGCGGGTTGAGCTGATCCCCTCGTACAAGGCGCACCGCGTCGCCGAGGAGCATCCGGCCGGGGCGGACGAGGAGGTCGTGCCGGACACGCTGGCGCCGCAGGTCCCCGTCATCGAGGAGGTGCTGGACGCGCTGGGCATCGCCCGCGCCGGAGCCGCCGGTTACGAGGCGGACGACGTCATCGGCACGCTCACCGCCCGCGCCCGCGGCCCGGTCGACATCGTCACCGGCGACCGGGACCTCTTCCAGCTCATCGACGACGCCCGCGGCGTGCGGGTGCTGTACCCGGTCAAGGGCATGGGCACGCTCGCCGCGTTCGACGAGGCGGCCCTGCGCGACAAGTACGGCGTCGACGGGCCCGGTTACGCGGTCCTGGCGCTGCTGCGCGGCGACCCGAGCGACGGGCTGCCGGGGGTGCCGGGCATCGGGGAGAAGACGGCCGCCCGGCTGATCGCGGCGCACGGGGACCTCCCGGGCATCCTGGCGGCGGCCGAGGACCCGCGTTCGGGCGTGACGCCCACACAGCGGCGGAAGCTGAACGAGGCCATGCCCTACCTCGCCGTCGCCCCGACGGTGGTGCGGGTGGCGGACGACGTCGCGCTGCCGGAGTTCGACGCCGCCCTGCCCGCCGGGCCGAGGGATCCGGAGCGGCTGGAGGAACTGGCCGAGCGCTGGGGGCTGGGCGGCTCCCTGGAGCGGCTGCTGGCCGTCCTGCCCCGCTGAGCCGGGCGGAGCGCGCGGGACAGCGGGCCACGGAGGTACGCCCCGCGGCCCGTGGTCCGGCCGGCCGGCCCGCCGGACCACGGTGGAGCAGGTCAGCCGACGGAGGAGTAGGCGACGACGCCGCGCAGCATCGAGTCCACCGCCTTGCGGGCATTGCGCCGGACGGTGGAGGACTCCGGCGCGGCGGCGGCGAGCTGCCCCAGGACGTCGATGACCTGCTTGCACCAGCGCACGAAGTCGCCCGCGGGCATGTCCGCCTCGCGCAGCACCGCGTCGAGGCCGTGCCCCTCGGCCCACTGGTAGGCGGGCCAGGCGAAGCCGAGGTCGGGTTCGCGCTGGCCCACGCCCTCGGTCTGGCTGACGGCGTGCTGCTCCTCCAGGGCGTCCAGCCGGCCCCAGATGCGGACCATCTCCCCCAGCGCCGCCTTGGCGCGGCCGCCGGGCAGGGCGGGCGGCAGGGCGTCGTCGGGCGTGCGCGCCTCGTACACCAGGGCCGAGGCGCAGGCGGCCAGCTCGGAGGGCGGCAGCCCCTCCCACACGCTTTCCCGAAGGCACTCGGCGGCCAGCAGGTCCAGCTCGCCGTAGAGCCGGGCCAGCCGCTTGCCGTCCTCGGTGACCTTGTCGCCGTCCAGGTACTCCAGGTCCGAGAGCAGCGCGTAGACGCGGTCGAAGGTGCGGGCGATGGTGTTGGTGCGGCCCTCGATGCGGCGTTCCAGCTGGCGGGTGTCCCGCTTGAGCCGGTAGTAGCGCTCGGCCCAGCGGGCGTGGTCCTCGCGCTCGTCGCAGCCGTGGCAGGGGTGGCGGCGGATGGCGGTGCGCAGCCGGGTGATCTCGGCGTCGTCGTGCGCGGCCGAGCGCTGCCGCCCGCGGCGGTGGGAGGGCTTCCCGTCGTACCCGGCCGCCCCGGCCCTGGTGCGCAGGGCGCTGGCGAGGTCCCGGCGCGACTGGGGGCTGCGCGGGTTGAACGACTTGGGGATGCGCATGCGGTCCAGCGCCTCGACCGGGACGGGGAAGTCGATGCCCGCCAGCCGCTTGACCTGCCGCTGTGCCGTGAGGACGAGGGGCCGCGGGCCGTCGTGGTGGTCGAACTGCCGGTGGCCGGGGGTGCGTCCGCCCGGCGCGCCGGGGTCCAGCACGAGCGCGAGCCCCGCGAACTTGCCCGTGGGCACGTGGATGATGTCGCCCGGCCGCAGTTTCTCCAGGGCGGCGGAGGCCTGGGCCCGGCGCTGGGCGGCGCCCTGCTTGGCGAGTTCGGTCTCGCGGTCCTTGAGCTCCCGGCGCAGCCGCCCGTACTCGGCGAAGTCCCCGAGGTGGCAGGTCATGGACTCCTTGTAGCCCTCCAGGCCCTCCTCGTTGCGCTGGACCTGGCGCGAGATGCCCACCACGGAGCGGTCGGCCTGGAACTGGGCGAAGGACGTCTCCAGCAGCTCGCGGCTGCGGTGCCGACCGAACTGCTCGACGAGGTTGACGGCCATGTTGTACGAGGGCTTGAAGGACGAGCGCAGCGGGTAGGTGCGCGTCCCGGCGAGCCCGGCGACGGCCTCCGGGTCCATGCCGCGCTGCCACAGCACCACGGCGTGGCCCTCGATGTCGATGCCGCGCCGCCCGGCGCGCCCGGTGAGCTGGGTGTACTCGCCGGGGGTGATGTCGGCGTGCTGCTCGCCGTTCCACTTGACGAGCTTCTCCAGCACCACGGAGCGGGCGGGCATGTTGATGCCCAGGGCGAGCGTCTCGGTGGCGAAGACCGCCTTGACCAGACCCTGGACGAACAGCTCCTCGACGACTTCCTTGAAGGTGGGGAGCATGCCCGCGTGGTGGGCGGCGATGCCCCGCTGGAGGCCTTCCAGCCACTCGAAGTACCCGAGGACGTGCAGGTCCTCGTCGGGGATGGCGGCGGTGCGCTCCTCGACGATCTGCCGCACCCTGGCCTGGGCGGCGGCGTCGTTGAGCCGCAGCCCGGCGACGAGGCACTGCTGCACGGCGGCCTCGCAGCCGGCCCGGCTGAAGATGAACGTGATGGCGGGCAGCAGGCCCTCGGCGTCGAGCTTGTCGATGACCTCGGGACGGCTGGGAATCCAGATCCGGCGCCGCTGGCGGCGCTCGCGCTCCCGGTCGGCCTCCCGCCTGGGCCCGCGCCGGTCGCGCAGCCCGTTCGGGCGGCTGTTCTCCATCCGCACCATGCGGACGAGGTCGGGGTTGACGGCCCGTCTGCCGGACTTCTCCTCGAAGAGGTCGTAGAGGCGGCGCCCGGCGAGCACGTGCTGCCACAGCGGGACCGGCCGGTGCTCGGAGACGATCACCTGGGTGTCGCCGCGGACGGTGTCGAGCCAGTCCCCGAACTCCTCGGCGTTGGACACGGTGGCCGAGAGGGACACCAGCGTCACCGAGTCGGGGAGGTGGATGATGACCTCCTCCCAGACCGCGCCGCGGAAGCGGTCGGAGAGGTAGTGCACCTCGTCCATCACCACGTGGCCGAGCCCCCGCAGCGTCTGGGAACCCGCGTAGAGCATGTTGCGCAGGACCTCGGTGGTCATGACGACGACCGGGGCCTCGGCGTTGATGCTGTTGTCGCCGGTCAGCAGCCCGACCTTGTCGGACCCGTACCGGCGCGCCAGGTCCGAGAACTTCTGGTTGGACAGCGCCTTGATCGGCGTGGTGTAGAAGCACTTGCGGCCCTGCGTGAGGGCCAGGTGGACGGCGAACTCGCCGACGATCGTCTTGCCGGAGCCGGTGGGCGCGGCCACCAGGACACCCTTGCCGGCCTCCAGTGCCCGGCAGGCGTCGAGCTGGAACGGGTCCAGCTCGAAGTCGTACATCTCTCGGAAGGGTGCGAGCGCGGTGGCCTCCTCGGCGGCCCGCAGGCGCGCGGCGGCGTAACGCTCAGCAGGGGACATGTCCTCGCTCATCGTGTCTCCGAGCCTACCGGCCGACGCTGACAGCGCGCGATCATTTCATCGGCCCGCACCCAGGCCCGGCTGCACGGCACCCCGCCCGCCTCCCGCACCCGGCCCGCGCCGGCGCGTCCGGCCGCGGGCACGCCCGGCGCTCTCGTCAGGTGGCGTCGTCGAAGCCGCCGCGCGGTCCGCCGTCGCGCGGTGCGCCGTCGGACTGCTCGGGCAGCAGGGAGCTGGCCGTGACGGGCTCGGGGGCGAGGTCGAGCTCGGACGCCTCGTCGTCCGCGAGCCCCACGTCCCGGTCCCGGGACGCCCGGCGCCGGTCGTTGAGGAGGGAGAAGCCGACGGCGGCGAAGTACAGGGTGGTGATCGGGGCCGCGAGAGCGACCATGGAGAGCGGGTCGGTGGGCGTGACCATGGCGGAGAAGAGCGAGATGCACAGCACCATCGCGCGCCACCAGCCGAACATGCGCTTCCCGGTGAGGACGCCGCCGATGTTCAGCAGAATCAGGATCAGCGGCAGCTGGAAGGCGAGGCCGAAGGCCACGACGAGCTTCACCGAGATGTCGATCATGTCGTCGACGGTGATGATGTTCATCGTTCCGTCCATGCTGAAGTTCAGCAGGACGGGGATGGCGTGCGGCAGGATCCAGTGCGCGAGGAGCGCACCGGTCAGGAAGAGCGGGGTGCCCGCGGCGACGACCGACAGGGCGTACTTCTTCTCGTTCCGGTGCAGACCCGGCGCCAGGAACGCCCACATCTGGTACAGCCACACGGGCGCCGCGGCGACCAGGGCGGCGATGAGCGAGACCTTGACGTACGTGGTGAAGGGCGAGGTCAGGCCCGTCTGCGCGAGGATCGGGCAGGGCCGGTCCATGGCCGCCGCCTCGGCCTCCGTCTCACAGACCGGCACCGGGTCGGTGATGAACTCGCCGATGTCCTTGGCGAAGAACATCGCGGCGATCATCAGCGGCACGATGGCCAGGAGCGCCTTGACGAGGCGATTACGCAGCTCGCGCAGGTGTTCGACAAGAGGCATCCGCCCCTCGGGGTCCTTGGGTGCCTTGTTGCGGGCGGACTTGAGCAACCCACGTCCTCATCTCATGGGCAGCGGCCACCGGGGCTCGCCTGCCGGAACCGGTCCCTCGTCGAGGGGTGTCGAGAAGCCGCCGGGCCGACATCGCGTCGGCGCCGGGCCAGGTGTGACGCGGAGCGCGCTCAGCTCTGCGAGGTGTGCCTGGGCTCCTCGACGGGCCGGGAGCTGGTGACGTCGCCGGGGGCGGCCTGGATGGTGCGCGGGGCGGACTCCGCGGACTCGGCGCGGCCGGCGTCCTTGTCCTTGTCGCCCTTGTCGCCGTCCTTCTTCATCTGCGAAGCCTCGCTCTTGAGGATCCGCATCGACTTGCCGAGGGCGCGGGCGGTGTCGGGGAGCCGCTTGGCACCGAACAGCAGCACGACCAGACCAATGATGATCAGGAGCTGCCAGACGCCGATGTTACCGGGCATGAGTGCCTACCTTTTCCGCCGAGGCCACGACTACGTTCCGGTGTGGTGGTCGTTCGCGATTCCACCACACCGTCCGAGAGGCCATGGTAACGCTCGGGGGTGAACCCCCGGCAATGCCCGCGCGACGGACCGGTTGCGGCTCGCCCGCCGCCCGGCTCCCGGCGCGGGCCCCGGCTCCCCCCGGCCCCGCGGGCTCGGCCGCCCGGCCGCCGGTCAGCGCGGCGGGACGGAACCGGTGCGGGCGGCCAGCGGCAGCGCGGCCCGCTCCAGCTCCTCGGTGGCCCGCGTGATCCGCTCCGCGCTGTCGCCCACCGCGCGCGACAACCTGCGGACCTCGACCGCCACCCGGACGGCGAGCACCCCCAGCACGGCTGTTCCGCAGAAGGCGAGCGCGACGAAGAACATGGGCCAGAGCATGGGGGCGAGCGTAGTGCACCCCCGGCGGCCCGCGTCCGGCCCGGGCCCGCTCACGTGGCGGTACCGCTCAGGGCGGTGACCCCGCGCCGCCCCGGGCCTCAGCCCCCGTAGGCGGCCAGCGCGGCGCCGGCCGCGCCGCGGGCGCTGTCGGCCAGCTCCGGCGGGGAGACGATGCGCCCGTCGGCGCCGAGCCGCAGCGCCAGCCGGCGCAGCGAGGCCGGGTCCGGTGTGCGCAAGGTGATCCGCAGCCCGCCGTCGGGCAGTTCCTCGGCGCTGTCGTGGGGCCAGTACTCGGCCACCCACCGGCCGCGCGGGCCCACCTCGACGACGACCTCCGGGTCCTCGGCGGCCGGCTGCACCAGGCCCTCGGACAGGTCGCGCGGCGTCACCGGGGGCGGGTCGGCCGCCTGGTCGAGCAGCCGGATCTCCGCGACCCGGTCCAGCCGGAACGTCCGGCGGGCCTCGGAGAGCCGGCACCAGGCCTCCAGGTAGGTGCGGCCGACGACGAACAGCCGGATCGGGTCGACCTCCCGCTCGGTCAGCTCGTCGCGGGCCGGGGAGTAGTAGCGCAACCACAGCCGGCGTCGCTCGGCCAGGGCGCGGTCGACGTCCGCGAAGACGCCGCCCTCCGACTCGAAGGTGACCGTCAGACGGGAGCTGGCCCGGGCGTTCTCGCCCGCGGCCTCCTCCAGCTTGGCGGTCGCCCGCAGCAGGGCCTGCCGGTCGCCCTCGCGCAGCCCGGGCAGGGTGGCGACGGCACGGGCGGCCACCAGCAGCGCGGTCGCCTCGTCGGCCGCCAGGCGCAGCGGCTTACCGCCGGAGTCGACGGCCTCGGCGTTGTGCCACCAGATGTGCTCGCCGTCGGTGTCGATGTCCAGCAGGTCGCCGCCGCGGAAGCTGGTGCCGCACATGGGCAGGACCTGGAGGTCGGAGATCAGCTCGTCGGAGGTGATGCCGAAGGCGCGGGCGACGTCCGGCACCCGGGCGCCGGGGCGCTCGCGCAGATAGGTGACCAGCGAGAGCATGCGCCGGGTCTGGTCGATGGCGTTGGTGGCCATGGTGTCGCTCTCCTCAGCCCTTGGCGACGGCGCGCAGCCGGTCGACGACGTCCGCCCGCAGCTCGTCCGGCTCCAGGACGACGACGTCGGGGCCGAACTCCGCGAGCCAGGCGTCCAGCCCGTGCCCATAGGGAATCTCCAGCTCCTCCCAGCCGTCCCCGGTGTCCCGGGCCTCGGTGGCCCGGGCGCGCAGCGGGTAGCCGCAGCCCTGGCGGAGCCGGATGCGGGCGGTGGCGGTGGCGCTCTCCCCCGCCCAGCGCTCGACGGTCTCCCGGACGCGGACCTGGTCCGGGACCGGCGCGGTGTACGCGCCCGCCCGGGAGCGGACGGGGCCGGTGATCCGCGAGAGGCGGAAGACGCGCTCCGCGCGCCGGTCCCGGTCCCAGCCGGCCAGGTACCAGTGGCCGCGCCAGCACTCCAGGATCCACGGCTCGACCTGCCGCTTCGCGGGGTGGACCTCGGTGGCCTTGCGGTAGTGGAAGACGACCGGGCGGCGGTCGCGGCAGGCCAGCATGAGCGGCTCGAAGGCGGCGTCCTGCGCCGGGATGCGGGGCTCCAGGGCGCCGGAGGTGCCGTGGACGTCCTCGGTGAGCGGCATCCCGGCGGCGCGCAGCTTCTGCAGCGCGCCGCTGGCGGCTCCGGCCAGCCGGGCCTGCTGCCAGACCCGGGCGGCCAGCCCCAGGGCGGCGGCCTCGGCCGGGTCGAGGGTGATCGGCGGAAGCTGGTTGAGGTCGCGGCGGGCCTGGTAGGCGGCGTCGCCGTCGACGTTCTCGACGGTGTCGATGATCAGGCCGAGTTCCCGCAGGTCGTCCTTGTCACGCTCGAACATGCGGTTGAAGGCCTCGTCGCTCGCGGCCTCCAGGTAGGCCTCGATCGTGGACCGCAGCTCGCGCTTGGTCAGCGGCCGGCGCGTCCCCAGCAGGCACAGCGCCAGGTTCATCAGCCGCTCGGCCTTGGCAATGGCCATCGACGCCCTCTCTCTACCCCGCTCCCGAGCGATGACGGTACCGCTCCGTGAGCGCGGAGGCCAAACGCCGCCGGACGGGTGACCGAACGGCGGACGGCCGGTCCGTTCCCCGCCCGGGGGCGGGGAACGGACCGGCCGTCGAGGGCGTTCTGTCGCCGCGTCAGAGCCGGGCCCGGACGCGGGGTCAGACGCCGACGAGGTCGCAGACGAAGATCAGCGTCTCGTTGGGGGCGATCCGGCCGCCGCCCGCGCCGTGCTCGCCGTAGGCGAGGTGCGGCGGGATGGTGAGCCGACGGCGGCCGCCGACCTTCATGCCCTGCACACCCTGGTCCCAGCCGGGGATGACCTGGCCGATGCCGAGCTGGAACTGCAGCGGCTTGCCGCGGTTCCAGGAGGCGTCGAACTCCTCGCCGGTGCTGAAGGAGACGCCCACGTAGTGCACGGAGACGGTGTCCCCGGCCTTGGCCTCCGGGCCGTCGCCCTCCCAGATGTCGACGGACTCCAGCTCGGCCGGCGGCTCGCCCTCGGGGAAGTCGACCTCCGGCTTGTCGATGTTCACGAAACTGCTCCTTGAGAAATTGACGGGCGGATGCCCAGTGGGGGGCGTCAGACGGTGGCGAGGATGTCCACGCTGAAGACGAGCGTGGCCCCGCCCGGGATGTCGCCCGTGCCCTGATCACCGTAACCCAGGTCCGGCGGGACGACGATCAGCACCCTGCTGCCCGTCTTCTTTCCGGTCAGGCCCTGCCGCCAGCCGGGGACGACCCGGTCGAGGCTGAACTGCGCGAGCGCCTCGCGGGTGTAGGTGGAGTCGAACTCCTTGCCACCGTCCCACAGCACGCCCTTGTACTGGACGAGCACCGCGTCGGTCTCGGCGACCTCGTGGCCCTCGCCCTCCAGGACGTAGGTGGACACGAGCTCCTTCGGCGGCTCCGCGCCCTCGGGAAGCGTGATGGCGGGCGCCTTGCCGTCGGTGTTCGTCCCGACCTTCGGCAGGTCCACGTTGTCCTGGGCCACCTCGGTGCCCTGCGCGGAGCTCTTGCCGTTGTACGCCTGGACGACGTCCACGACGAAGACGAGCGTGTCGTCGCCCTCGATGCCCGCCTGCGGCTGACCGGTCTCGCCGTAGCCGTACTTCGGCGGGATGGCGAGCTGGACGCGGTCGCCCACCTTCTTGCCGACGAGCACCTGGTCCCAGGCGGGGATGAGCCGGCCGACGCCGATCTGGGAGACGGCCGGCCTGCCGCGGTCGTAGGAGTTGTCGAACACCTCGGCGGTGTCCCAGATCTGGCCGAGGTAGTCGAACTCCATGTAGTCGCCCTGGGCAACGGTGGCGCCCGACCCGGCCACGCGCACCTGCACGGCGATGTCGGAGGACGGATCGCCGGTCCCCTTGGCCACGGTGGGCTTCTCGCCGAACTTCTTGCCCTTGGTGATCTCCGGGAGGGGGCCGTCGACGATCTTCCCCGTGGGCGCCGGCTCCGGGCTCCCGTCCGTGGCGCTGGGGCTCGGGCTCACGTCGTCCGCCTCGCCGCCGCCTCCGTCACCGTCGTCACCGCAGGCGGCGAGGGAGAGCAGACCGGCAGGGAGGGCAAGCAGTACGGATCGTCGGCGCACGTCGGACCTCGTTCGGGTTGGGGGGTGCATTCCAGTGCGCGCCACTCTACGGGCCGGGCCGGACCGTGCACCCGTGGTGTGCGCGGTCCGGCCCGGCCCGGACGAACTCGTCGGCTACATCCCGGCGATCAGCTTCTCCACCCGCTCGTCCACCGCACGGAACGGGTCCTTGCACAGCACGGTGCGCTGGGCCTGGTCGTTCAGCTTGAGGTGGACCCAGTCCACCGTGAAGTCCCGCCGCTGCTCCTGCGCGCGGCGGATGAAGTCGCCGCGGAGCCGGGCGCGGGTGGTCTGCGGGGGCACCGACTTGGCCTCGAAGATCTTGAGGTCGTCGCACACCCGTTTGGCCTGCCCCTTGCGCTCCAGCAGGTAGTAGAGGCCCCGACGGCGGTGGATGTCGTGGTAGGCGAGGTCTATCTGCGCGACCCGGGGGTGCGACATGGTGAGGTCGTGCTTGGCCCGGTACCGCTCCAGGAGCCGGTACTTCATCACCCAGTCGATCTCGGTGTCGACCCGGTCCAGCTCCTGGGTGCGGACGGCCTCCAGCGCCCGCCCCCACAGCTCCAGCACCTGTTCGACCAGGCCGGTGCGGATGCCCCGGCGGTCGCAGAAGTCGGCGGCCTTGTCGAAGTACTCCTGCTGGATCTCCAGGGCCGAGGCCTCCCGGCCGCTGGCCAGGCGCACCTTGCGCTGGCCGGTGATGTCGTGGCTCACCTCGCGGATGGCCCGGATCGGGTTCTCCAGGGTGAGGTCCCGCATCACGGTGCCGGCCTCGATCATCCGCAGCACCAGGTCCGTCGCGCCGACCTTGAGCAGCATCGTCGTCTCGGACATGTTGGAGTCGCCGACGATGACGTGCAGCCTGCGGTAGCGCTCGGCGTCGGCGTGCGGCTCGTCGCGGGTGTTGATGATGGGGCGCGAGCGGGTCGTCGCCGAGCTGACGCCCTCCCAGATGTGCTCGGCACGCTGGCTCACGCAGTACACGGCGCCGCGCGGTGTCTGGAGCACCTTGCCCGCACCGCAGACGAGCTGCCGCGTGACGAGGAAGGGGATCAGCACGTCCGCGAGGCGGGAGAACTCCCCGTGCCGGGCCACGAGGTAGTTCTCGTGGCAGCCGTAGGAGTTCCCGGCGGAGTCGGTGTTGTTCTTGAACAGGTAGACGTCGCCGGCGATGCCCTCCTCGTGCAGGCGGCGTTCGGCGTCGACGAGCAGCCCCTCGAGGATCCGCTCACCGGCCTTGTCGTGGGTGACCAGTTCGACCACGCTGTCGCACTCCGGAGTGGCGTACTCCGGGTGCGAACCCACGTCGAGGTAGAGACGGGCACCGTTACGAAGGAAGACGTTGCTGCTGCGGCCCCAGGACACGACACGGCGGAAGAGGTACCGCGCCACCTCGTCAGGGGACAGCCGCCGCTGACCCCGGAACGTACATGTGACGCCGTACTCGTTCTCCAGCCCGAAGATTCGGCGATCCATGAGTGAACATTACGCCTGATGCCCCGATCTGAAACCGGGATCCGCCGCACCGTTCCGATCATTTTCTCCGCCGGTCACCTGGGGTGACGGTGAGGGGCCGACGGCCGCCGGGCCCGGGACCGCCCGCGCCGGGCTCTCCAGGGCCCGCCGGGTGAACGCCAGCACCGCGAAGGCCGCCAGTCCGCCGGCCCCGGGGACGAGGAACCCGCCCGCGGAGCCGCCCCACTCGATCGCCGGTCCCACGACAGCAGTCCCCAGTGCCGCGCCCACCCCGAAGACGGTCACCAGCCAGGAGAACGCCTCGGTGACCGTGCCGCTCGGCGCGTGCCGGTCGACGACGACGAAGGCGCAGGTCAGGGCAGGGGCCAGGAAGAGCCCGGCCCCGCACGCGAGGACGGTCATCGCGACCGGGCCCGGCACCAGGGCCAGCGGGAGGTAGCCCAGTGCCAGCAGGCCGGACAGGGCGCGCAGCCGCCCCTCCGGGCCGCCGGGCCAGGGCCGGGCGCCGTAGGCGAGGCCGCCCACCAGCGCGCCGAAGCCGATGCCGGACATGATCAGCGCGTAGACGAGGTCACCGCCGCCCACCTCGTCGGCGTAGGCCACGGCGGCCACGGTGATCGAGCCGAGCGAGACGCCGACGCACAGGAACGAACCGAGCAGCGCGAGGAGCCCGGACGAGCGCAGGGCACCCAGCCAGTGCGCTTCCCGGGGCTCGCTGCGCCAGGCCCGGGAGGGCGGGGAGACGACGACGGACAGTGCGCCGAGCACCCCGACGGCGTTGATGACGAGCAGGGCACCGGCCTCCGACCACAGCGCGACCGCCAGCGTCACCAGGAGCGGCCCGACGGTGAACATGACCTCCTGGGCCACCGAGTCCAGCGCGTAGGCCGTGTGCACCCGTCGCCGGTCGCGCAGGACGCTGGGCCACAGCGCCCGCAGTCCGCCCTCCAGCGGCGGGGTGAAGACGCCGGCCACGAGGACGGCGGCGAGCGCGGCGGGCAGCGGCTCGATGCCGAGGGCGGCGAAGGCGGCCATGCCGAGCGCCGAGACCACGGCGGCGGGCAGCATGACCCGGAGCTGGCCGTACAGGTCGACGGCGCGGCCCAGGAGCGGCTGCCCTACGGCGGTGGCGAGACCGTAGACGGTGGCCAGGACCCCGGCGAGGGTGTAGCTCGCGCCCTCGGCCCGGGAGAAGAGCACGATGGCGATGTGGGCGGTGGCGTTCGGCAGCCGTCCGACGAGCGTTCCGGTGAGGAGCCGTACCGCGTGTCTGGCGCGCAGCAGCTCGGCGTAGCCCGTCGCCATGGGGCGGCTCCTTCTCGCTGAGGTCTCGCTGATGTCTCGCCGGTGCGCGGGGTCCACGGGACGAGCGCCTGATCAGTTTTACGTATAACGTGACGGCGTCATACGTACCATGGCCGCTGTCCACGAGTCCATCCCGACAGGTCGGCCGGGCCCGCGCGGCCCAGGACGGAGAATCGCGCCGTGACCGCTGCCCGCCACCGGCCGACCAGCCGCGACGTCGCCAGGACGGCCGGGGTGTCCCAGGCGACGGTCTCCCTCGTCCTGCGGGACAAGTGGCCCGGCCGGGTCTCGCCCGCCACCGCCGAGAGCGTGCGCGCGGCCGCCCGGGAGCTGGGCTACCGCCCCAACCTCACCGCCCGCAGCCTGCGGCTGGGACGCACCCGCACCGCGCTGCTCGTCGTCCCCGCCCTCACCAACGAGTTCTTCGCCCGCGTCTACACCGGCGCGGCCCGGGTGGCCGCCGAACACGACGTCGGCGTCGTCCTGTACCCCTCGCCCGAGGGCATCGGCCCCGCCCGGGACCCGTTCGAGTCCGCGCGGACCAGCCTGGACGGCGTCCTCGCCTCCTCCATGGCGGCCGAGGCGCTCAGCGCGCTGCGCCACGACGGGCTGCCCCTCGTCATGCTCGACAGCGGCCCGGGCGCACCCGACGAGCCCGCCACCGCCGCGACCGTCAACCCGGACCTGGCCGACGGCATGCGGCAGACGGCCGAGCACCTCCTCGGCCTGGGCCACCGGCATCTGGCCCATCTGACGGCGGGCATCGCGAGCTGGACCTTCGACCAGCGCGCCCGGGCCCTGGACACGGCCGTGGCCCGGGCGGCGGGGCGGGAGCGGGCCGTCCGGCTGACCCGCACGGCCGCACCCGAGCTCACCGTCACCGGCGGGCTGCACGCCGCCGAGCGGCTCCTGGCGGCCTCCCCCCGGCCCACCGCCCTCGTCTGCGACGACGACCTGCTGGCCGCCGGCGCCTGCAAGGCCGCCCGGCGCCTGGGTCTGCGCATCCCCCAGGACGTCTCGGTGACCGGCTTCGACGACCTGGCGCTGGCCACCGCCGTCGAGCCGGAGCTGACCACCGTGCGGCTGCCCGGTGAGGAGCTGGGCGCGGCCGGCATGCGGGCGCTACTCGCCGTGCTGGACGGCCGGACGCCGGAGGCCGCGGTACTGCCCGTCCAGCTCGTCCCCCGGGGCTCCTCCGGGCCCTGCACGGCCCGCTGAGGGCTGCCGCCTGCACCCTCGGCCCCGACGGGGAACGCGGGCCGGAGACGGCGGTGCCCCGGCGGTCGTGACCGCCGGGGCACCGCCGTCTCCGGCCCGCACCCGAGGGGCGGGGCGTGGCGTCAGCTCGCGTCGTCGTCCTCGGAGGCCCCCGAGGACCCCGAGGACCCCGAGGACCCCGAAGAGCCGGAGGAGTCCGAGGACCCCGAGGACGAGGAACCCCGGCCCGGCTCGCCCCCGGACTCCCCGGTGCTCGACGCGCTTCCGGCCGCCTCGCCCGCCTCCGCCGCGGGCCGCTCCAGCAGCTCGGTGAGCCTGCTGCCGAGAACGCGCCGGAACTTGCGCTGCTGCGGGCGGCCGCGGTCCAGGACGGCGACCTCCAGCTGGTCGGCCGTGAGGGTGCGCTCGCTGCCGTTGCTGTCGCGGCCGAGCGCCTCGACGGCCAGCCGCAGGGCCTCACCCAGCGTCATGTCGTCGCGCTGGCGGCTGCCGAGGTAGGTGCCGATCTGGTCGGAGTTGCCGCCCACCGCGACCGAGCCGTGCTCGTCGACGATCGAGCCGTCGTGCGGCAGCCGGTAGATCTGGTCGTCCTGCGGGGCGGCGCCCACCTCCGCGACGATCAGCTCCACCTCGTAGGGCTTCTCCCCCGCGCTGGAGAAGATCGTGCCCAGCGTCTGGGCGTAGACGTTCGCCAGCCCGCGGGCCGTCACGTCGTCGCGGTCGTAGGTGTAGCCGCGCAGGTCGGCGTAGCGCACGCCGCCGATGCGCAGGTTCTCGAACTCGTTGTACTTGCCGACCGCCGCGAAGGCGATGCGGTCGTAGATCTCGCTGACCTTGTGCAGGGCGCGCGAGGGGTTCTCGGCGACGAACACGATGCCGTCGGCGTACTGCAGCACGACCACGCTGCGGCCCCGCGCGATGCCCTTGCGGGCGTACTCCGCACGGTCGGCCATGGCCTGCTGGGGTGAGACGTAGAACGGTGTGGACACCGGCGTTCCCGTTCCTTCCTGGGCTTAGAGAACCGGGGCCTGGGGCCCGTCGGGGTATTGCAGACGGCCTTCGTGGACGGCCCGGGCGAGCTCGGAGACCTCCGCCTCGGTCAGCCGCCGGTAGCCCTCGTCGTTGATAACCGCGACGACCGGGTAGATCCGCCGCACGAGGTCGGGGCCGCCGGTGGCCGAGTCGTCGTCGGCGGCGTCGTAGAGCGCCTGGACGACGACGGTGGACGCCTCCCGCTCGGAGAGGTCGGCGCGGTGCAGCTTCTTCAGCGAGCCCCGGGCGAACACCGAACCCGAGCCCACGGCCGCGAAGCCCGGCTCCTCGGAGCGGCCGCCGGTCACGTCGTACGAGAAGACGCGCCCCCTGCGCCGCTCCTGGTCGTACCCGGCGAACAGCGGGACGACGGCCAGCCCCTGCATGGCCATGCCCAGGTGGCCGCGGATCATCGCGGAGAGCCGGTTCGCCTTGCCCTCCAGCGAGAGCTGCGTCCCCTCCACCTTCTCGAAGTGCTCCAGCTCCAGCTGGAAGAGCTTGACCATCTCGACCGCCAGCCCGGCCGTCCCCGCGATGCCCACCGCCGAGTACTCGTCGGCCGGGAACACCTTCTCGATGTCGCGCTGCGCGATCATGTTGCCCATCGTCGCCCGGCGGTCACCGGCGAGCACCACGCCGCCGGGGAACGTCACCGCGACGATCGTCGTGCCGTGGGGCGCTTCCACGGCCCCCTGCACCGGGGGCAGCGGCCGGTTGCCGGGGAGCTGGTCCGGCGCGTGCTCGGCCAGGAAGTCCAGGAACGAGGACGAGCCGGGCGTCAGGAAGGCAGCCGGCAGACGCCCGGTGCTACGAGTGTTGGCTTCCACGCGTTTCCTTCCGGGTTGGCGTTCGCCCGGCGCGGCGCGCCGGGTCCCTCTGTGCATGTGTGCCGGGTACCGGACCGTCGCCGGAGCGGCACTCCCCGGACCCTACCCGGCGCATGATCGCGATCCACATGAGTTCCCGGGGAACCGGGCGGAGCCGGAAAGCGGTTCGCGTGTCCGGCCGGGAGCGTGGCGGCGGGCGGCGCGCCCCCGCGGCGCCGGGAAGCCCGGCGCCGCGGCGGCAGCGCCGCCGCACGCCCATCCGGCACGGCCGGGCGTGCCGGACCGGCCTCCTACTCGCCGCCCTTCTGGACGAACGACCGCACGAAATCCTCGGCGTTCTCCTCCAGGACGTCGTCGATCTCGTCCAGAACGGAGTCCACGTCGTCCGACAGCGCCTCCTGGCGCTCCTTGAGCTCCTCCGAGACCTGGGCGTCCTGCGCCTGCTCCTCGGTCTCCTCCGTCGTCCGGGTGGCCTTCTGCTGTCCGCCGCCGGTGTCCTTGGTCGCCACGTACCTCACCCCGCTCCGATTCGACGTTCAAGATCAGACCCTACAAGCAGGGACCGACATCGGCCCCTCGGTCGCTACAACGCCCGGTGGCCACCTCGATCATTCCCACGAATCCCCGGGTTTACCAGGGGTCGCCGCGACGTCATCGTCCGGAAAGGACCCGGACCAGGTCCTCGGCCGTGCGGCAGCGGTCCAGCAGCTCCTTGACGTGCTGCCGGGTGCCGCGCAGCGGCTCCAGGGTGGGCACCCGCTGCAGGGAGTCCCGGCCGGGCAGGTCGAAGATCACCGAGTCCCAGGAGGCCGCCGCGACGTCGTCCGCGTACTGCTCCAGGCACCGGCCCCGGAAGTAGGCGCGGGTGTCCTCCGGCGGCGTGCACTCGGCCTGCTCGACCTCGGCCTCGTCGAGGATGCGGGCCATCCTGCCGCGGGCCGCCAGCCGGTTGTAGAGGCCCTTGTCGGGCCGCACGTCGGCGTACTGGAGGTCCACCAGGTGCAGCCGCGCGGCGTCCCAGCCGAGCGCGTCCCGGCGCCGGTAGCCCTCCAGGATCTCCCGCTTGGCCACCCAGTCCAGCTCGCCGGCCAGGCTCATCGGGTCCCGCTCCAGCCGCGTGAGCGTGTTCTCCCAGCGGCTGAGCACGTCGGTGGTCTGCTCGTCCGCGTCCGCGCCCCAGCGGTCCTCGACGTACTTGCGGGCCAGCTCGTAGTACTCCATCTGGAGCTGCACCGCGGTGAGAGTGCGGCCGCTGCGGAGCGTGACCAGCCGTCGCAGGTCGGGATCGTGGCTGACCTGGTGGAGGGTGCGCACGGGCTGGTCGACGGCGAGGTCCACGGCGATGAAGCCGTCCTCGATCATGGCCAGGACCAGCGAGGTCGTCCCCAGCTTCAGATAGGTGGAGATCTCCGACAGGTTGGCGTCGCCGATGATCACATGCAGCCTGCGGTACTTCTCGGCGTCCGCGTGCGGCTCGTCGCGGGTGTTGATGATCGGCCGCTTGAGTGTCGTCTCCAGGCCGACCTCGACCTCGAAGTAGTCGGCCCGCTGGCTGATCTGGAAGCCGTGCTCGCTGCCGTCCTGGCCGAGCCCCACGCGCCCGGCCCCGGTGAACACCTGGCGCGAGACGAAGAAGGGCGTCAGGTGGCGCACGATGTCCGAGAACGGCGTCTCCCGGGTCATCAGGTAGTTCTCGTGGGTGCCGTAGGAGGCGCCCTTGTTGTCGGTGTTGTTCTTGTACAGGTGGATCGGCTGGGCCCCGGGCACCTCGGCGGCCCGTTCGGCGGCCTCGGCCATGATCCGCTCGCCCGCCTTGTCCCACAGGACGGCGTCCCGCGGGTTGGTGACCTCGGGAGCGCTGTACTCGGGGTGGGCGTGGTCGACGTACAGCCGCGCGCCGTTGGTGAGGATGACGTTGGCCAGCCCGATGTCCTCGTCCGTGAGCTGGCTGGCGTCGGCGGCCTCCCGGGCGAGGTCGAAGCCGCGCGCGTCCCGCAGCGGGTTCTCCTCCTCGAAGTCCCATCGGGCGCGGCGCGCCCGGTGCATCGCCGCCGCGTAGGCGTTGACGATCTGGGACGAGGTGAGCATGGCATTGGCGTTGGGATGCCCGGGGACGGAGATCCCGTACTCCGTCTCGATCCCCATCACGCGCCGTACGGTCATGCGGCCCTCCTTGCCCGGCGTCGGCCGCGGTCCGGCCGACGCTGACGTCCCGCTCGCGCGTCCCCACGCGCCGAGCGCGCGGTGCGGTGCGCGAGCGGTTCCCGGTGTCGTGCGCCGGTACGCCCGAGCCTAAAGGGCCCGGGGCCCGGTCGGGCGGTCGACGCGGAATCGCCCTCTCGGAAAACGTCCGGCTGCGGCAGCCCGGGCGGGCTGCCGCAGCCGGACGGTGTCGTCACTACAGGTACTGACCGGTGTTCGCCACCGTGTCGATGGAGCGCCCGGTGTCCGCGCCCTGCTTCCCGGTGACGAGCGTGCGGATGAAGACGATCCGCTCGCCCTTCTTGCCGGAGATGCGGGCCCAGTCGTCCGGGTTGGTGGTGTTGGGCAGGTCCTCGTTCTCCTTGAACTCGTCCACACAGGCGGCGAGCAGGTGGGAGACGCGCAGGCCCTTCTGGTCGTGGTCGAGGAAGGCCTTGATGGCCATCTTCTTCGCCCGGTCCACGATGTTCTGGATCATGGCGCCGGAGTTGAAGTCCTTGAAGTAGAGGACCTCCTTGTCACCGTTGGCATAGGTGACCTCCAGGAAGCGGTTCTCCTCGGACTCCGCGTACATCTGCTCGACGACCGACTGGATCATGCCGGCGACGGCGGCCTTGGGGTCCCCGCCGTGCTCGGCCAGGTCGTCAGCGTGGATCGGCAGCGAGGGCGTCAGGTACTTGGAGAAGATGTCCTTGGCGGCCTCGGCGTCCGGACGCTCGATCTTGATCTTCACGTCGAGCCGGCCCGGGCGCAGGATCGCCGGGTCGATCATGTCCTC
This sequence comes from Streptomyces sp. WMMC1477, assembly GCF_027460245.1. Lineage (NCBI taxonomy): Bacteria > Bacillati > Actinomycetota > Actinomycetes > Kitasatosporales > Streptomycetaceae > Streptomyces > Streptomyces sp. WMMC1477. Next base: position 266,475 of record NZ_JAPZBD010000003.1, read on the forward strand.
GCGGTTGGAGGCACCGATGACGATGACGTTCTCCAGGCCCTCCACGCCGTCGATCTCGGAGAGGAGCTGGGGGACGATCGTGTTCTCCACGTCCGAGCTGACGCCGGAGCCGCGGGTGCGGAACAGCGAGTCCATCTCGTCGAAGAAGACGATGACGGGCGTGCCCTCGCCCGCCTTCTCCCGGGCCCGCTGGAAGACGAGGCGGATGTGCCGCTCCGTCTCACCGACGTACTTGTTGAGCAGCTCGGGGCCCTTGATGTTGAGGAAGTAGCTCTTCCCCGCCGGCTTGCCGGTGACCTCCGCGACCTTCTTGGCCAGCGAGTTGGCCACCGCCTTCGCGATGAGCGTCTTACCGCAGCCGGGCGGGCCGTAGAGCAGCACGCCCTTGGGCGGGCGCAGCTCGTGTTCCTTGAAGAGGTCCGGGTGGAGGTAGGGCAGCTCGACGGCGTCCCGGATCAGCTCGATCTGGCCGCCGAGACCGCCGATCTTGGCGTAGTCGATGTCCGGCACCTCTTCGAGGACCAGCTCCTCGACCTCGCTCTTGGGCACGATCTCGTACACGTACCCGGAGCGCGTCTCCAGCAGCAGGGCGTCACCCGCGCGCAGCGTGGTGCTCAGCAGCGGCTCCGCGAGCCGCACCACCCGCTCCTCGTCGGTGTGCCCGACCACCAGGGCACGTTCGCCGTCCTCAAGGACCTCTTTGAGGGTGACGATGTCACCGGCGCGCTCGAACTCCATGGCCTCGACCACGTTGAGCGCCTCGTTGAGCATCAGCTCCTGGCCCCGCTGGAGCTCACCGAGTTCGACGCTGGGGCTGACGTTGACCCGCAGCTTCCGTCCCCCGGTGAAGATGTCGGCCGTGCCGTCCTCGTTGGCCTGAAGGAACACGCCGAAACCGGCGGGCGGCTGGGCCAGCCGGTCGACCTCCTCCTTGAGGGCGACGATCTGGTCACGAGCCTCCCGGAGGGTGCCGGCGAGGCGTTCGTTCTGCGCGGAGACACCCGCGAGGTTGGTCTGCAGCTCGACGATCCGCTCCTCGAGAATCCGAGTGTGGCGCGGAGAGTCGGCGAGCTTGCGGCGCAGGACGGCGATCTCCTGCTCAAGATAGGCGACCTGGCCCTCGGGGTCTTCCGAACCCCGACCGGGCCGGGGGCCGCGGTTGATGTCGTCGTCGTGGGCTGCCACGGTCCTCACCTCCTCTGGGGGGAGCTGGACGCTTCCTGACCCTACCTGGGCCCGTGGTGGTTGAAACCCCTAGATCACAAAGACTGTCGGGGTGTGTCTGATCTTCACCCTTGCGCACTCCCTCACGCCAGGGGGATACCCACCCGCCAAACATCGCCAGATCACCGGCGGTATCGTCGGGGGCGTCAACACCCGTCAACGCGGGCATCCGTCAGTCGCGCCACGCAGAAACGGCAGGGGACATGACCGTACAGAACGAGACGGCCACCGGTGAGCTGGAAGTCTGGATCGACCAGGACCTGTGCACCGGGGACGGCATCTGCGCGCAGTACGCGCCGGAGGTCTTCGAGCTGGACATCGACGGCCTCGCCTACGTGAAGGGCGACGACGACGAGCTGCGCACCGAGGCGGGCGCCACCGTTCCGGTTCCGCTTCCGCTGCTGCGGGACGTCGCGGACTCGGCCAAGGAGTGCCCGGGCGACTGCATCCACGTCCGCCGGGTCACGGACGGCGTCGAGGTCTACGGCCCCGACGCCGGCTGAGCCCGCTCACCCGGCGGCGTCAGCGGCCAGGGCGGCCCGCCGGGTGAAGCCTCCGTCCCGCCACTCCCAGGTGACCTGGACTTCCTCGTCCGGGCAGCAACGGGGTACGTCGGGCGAGGAGTAGCCGTGCAGGGTGGCCGCTATCCGCCCGTCGCGCACGGCGAAGCCGTCCACGCTGTAGTGGTCGGCCGGTTCCACCAGCGCGGCGGCGATCCGCGGCTCGGCCTCGTCCCCCGGCGCACCCTTCCCGTGCGCGACGACGTACATGCCGCTCGGCGGGGTTCCGGTTCCGGTCGCGCAGCGGACGACGGCGACGGTCTCGGCGCGTCCGTCGGCGTCGAAGTCGGCCTCGCCGCGGTCGGTCACCTCCAGCTCCCAGGGGCCGCAGTCGACGGCGTAGCGCGCCCGCGTGGGATCGGGGCCGGGGCTGGGGGCGGCCGCTTCGCCGCCGGGGGCGGCGTCCGCGGGCTGGACCAGCGCGGCGGCGGCCACGAGGCCGGCGACGGCCGCGGCGGTCGCGAGCCAGTGCGTGGAACGGGAGTGGGTGTGCGGGAGGTCCGGGCCTGCCGTGGACTGCACGCGGGGTGACTCCTGTGAAAGCTGTGGCGCTGACGAGGTGCCAGCATCGTGCCACACGTCACAGCCGCCCGGAACGCCGAGGGGGGGGCCAAGACCGCGTAAAGGCGCGACGCCGGCCGGACGGACCGCGGGGTCCGTCCGGCCGGCGTCGCGCGGTCGTCTGTGGACGGGGGGGGGGGAGGTTCGGGGGCTACTGGCGGCCGCCGTCGCCCCGGGTGCCGCCCGGTCCGGTGTAGTCCTCGCCGTAGGCGCCCTTGGCCGGACGGCGGCGGCGCAGCGGCGGCTCGACGCCGTCGGCGAGGCGGCGGGCGGTGAGCAGGAACCCGGTGTGCCCGATCATGCGGTGGTCGGGACGTACCGCCAGGCCCTCGATGTGCCAGTTGCGGACCATGGTCTCCCAGGCCGCGGGCTCGTTGAACGTGCCGTGGTCGCGGATCGCCTCGACGGTGCGGGCGAGCTGGGTGGTGGTGGCGACGTAGGCGCACAGCAGCCCGCCGGGGACCAGCGCCTTGGAGACGGCGTCCAGGCACTCCCAGGGGGCGAGCATGTCGAGGATGACGCGGTCGACCTCGGTCTCGTCCAGGTGGTCCTGGAGGTCCCCGACGGTCAGCTTCCAGGCGGGGTGCGGCGAGCCGAAGTACCGCTCGACGTTCTGCCGGGCGATGTCCGCGAAGTCGGCGCGGCGCTCGTAGGAGTGGAGCATGCCCTGGTCGCCGATGGCCCGCAGCAGGAACATGCTGAGCGAGCCGGAGCCGACGCCCGCCTCGACGACGCGGGCGCCGGGGAAGATGTCGGCCATCGAGAGGATCTGGCCGGCGTCCTTGGGGTAGACGACGGCCGCTCCGCGCGGCATGGACAGGACGTAGTCGGGGAGCAGGGGGCGCAGCGCCAGGTAGGCGACGTTTCCAGTGGTTCGGACGACACTGCCTTCGGGAGCACCGATCAGCTCGTCGTGGGGGAAGGCTCCCTTGTGGGTGTGGAAGCTCTTCCCGGCCTCGAGCGTGATGGTGTAGTGGCGTCCCTTGGGGTCGGTGAGCTGGACCTGGTCCCCGACCTGGAAGGGCCCGCGACGGCGGGCGGCACCGGTCGGTTCGGACATGGCTGCCAGCCTAGTCGAGCGGGGCCCCGGCACCGAATCGAGGGCGGTCGGCCCGGTGCATTCCGGCGGCCCGGGGAGGGGTGGGCGACCGGCTGCGCGCGCCCCGGCGGCCGCTCCGGACGGCGCGCGCGCCGGGGCGGCCGCCGGGGTCAGTGCCGGGCGGGCTGCTTGCCCATGGCGGCCACGAAGGCCCGCTCCACGTCCGCGGTGGACAGGACGCCGTAGATCTCGCCCGTCTCCTCCACCACGAGGTACTCCGTCGCCGGGACGGCCCGCAGGTGGTCGAGCAGGTCCTCGCCGGAGAGCTCCGCGGAGACGCGCAGGTCGTCCGTGAGGTCCTGGGAGAGGCTCCCGGTGGTCACCCAGGGCCTGCGGTGGTCCGGTACGGAAACGATCCCGGCTTCCCGCACGACGCCGGTGGGCGCGCCCCGGCCGTCCACGACGACGAGGGCCCGCGCGCCGGACTCGTTGGCCCGGCGCAGCCCCTCCGACAGCGGCGTCTCCGCCGTGACCGGTACGGCCCGGCGGGTGAGTGCGCGGGCACTGAGCTCGGGCAGCCGGGCCCGCAGCCGCGCCATGCGCAGGCTGTTCCCGGCGCCGGTCCAGATGATGGCGGCGAGGATGGCGGCGAGCAGCGCGTCGGTGACGGAGCCGAGGCCGCCGCTGTCCTGGTCCCCGAGGCCGCCCGCGTGGGTGGCGAGGGGGAGGCCGATGAGCACGGTGACGGCCAGGGCGCGCCCGGTCCAGGCGGCGGCGACCGTGCCGGTCATGGGGCGGCCGCTGAGCTTCCAGACGACGGCGCGCAGCATGCGCCCGCCGTCCAGCGGCAGCCCGGGCAGCAGGTTGAAGGCGGCCACGATCAGGTTGGAGATCATCAGCCCGGCGAGCAGGACGCCGGGGATCGTGCGGGCCTCCACCCCGAGCAGCGCCAGGTAGAAGACGCCGCCCAGAACGAGGGAGAGGAGCGGCCCCACGAAGGCGAGCACGAACTCGCGGCCCGGCGTCTCGGACTCCTTCTCGATCTCCGAGACGCCGCCGAAGAACTGGAGCTGGATGCGGCGGACGGGCAGCCCGAAGCGCAGCGCCGCGACGGTGTGGGCCAGTTCGTGGACGAGCACGGAGGCGTAGAACGCGACGGCGAAGAACAGCGCGAGCAGATAGCGGCCGACGCCCAGGTCGGGCAGCACCCGGTCGAGCTGGCCGCCGAACACCCAGGTGATGAGGGCCGCGACGAGGAACCAGCTCGGGGCGACGTAGACCGGCACCCCGAACAGCCGTCCCATGAGGATGCCGCCGCCGCGCTCCCGGGGGCGCTTCACCGGCGGCCGCGCGTCCTGGCCGAACCCCTTCGGGGCGTGCTCGTCTGGCCGCCGCGGCCTCTCGCGCGGGGTGTCGCCGTCCCCGTTGCCACCCGTGTCTGCCACTGGTCCCCTCTGCTGCCGGTCCCGCACCGTGCGCCGTCCCGCGGTCCCGCGGGCGCCGGGGTGCTGCCATCGATGGTATGTGCCCGGATGTCGGTGGGGGGCCTTAGGGTCGTGCGACATGGGAACCCCCACCAGCCGTCCTGCCGTGCCCCCGCATTCGCTGTCGCCCTCCCGGGCGTCCGACTTCATGCGGTGCCCGTTGCTCTACCGCTTCCGGGTGATCGACAAACTGCCGCAGAAGCCGAACGCCGCGGCGGCGAAGGGCACGGTCGTCCACGCGGTGCTGGAGCGGCTCTTCGACGCCCCGGCCCCGGCCCGCACCGCGCACCGGGCGCGGGCGCTCGTCCCCGGAGAGTGGCAGCGGCTGCTGGAGCGGCGTCCCGAGCTGGCCGGGCTGTTCGCGGCCGACGGCCCCGGGGCAGCCGAGGAGCCGGGCGCGGCGGGGAGCGCCGCCGGGCCGGCCGTAGCGGCCGAGGGGGCCGATTCCGAGGCCGGGCCGCCGGGCGCCCCCGGCGCCGACGTGGACACGGAGGCGCTGGGACGCTGGCTGTCCGAGGCCGAGGCGCTGGTCGAGCGGTGGTTCACGCTGGAGGATCCGACGCGGCTGGAGCCCGCCGAGCGGGAGCTCTTCGTGGAGGTCCGGCTCGATTCCGGTTTGTGGCTGCGGGGCATCATCGACCGGGTGGACGTGGCGCCCACCGGTGAGGTGCGCATCGTCGACTACAAGACGGGGAAGGCGCCGCGGCCGGAGTACGCGGCCGAGGCGCTGTTCCAGATGAAGTTCTACGCCCTGGTCGTCTGGCGGCTCAAGGGCGTGGTGCCGCGGCGGCTCCAGCTCGTGTACCTGGGCAGCGGGGACGTCCTGACCTACGACCCGGACGCCGAGGAGCTCGCCGGTCTGGAGCGGAGGCTGCTGGCGCTGTGGGAGGCGATCGAGCGGGCCACCGAGTCCGGGGACTGGCGTCCGCGCCGCACGCCCCTGTGTTCGTGGTGCGATCACCAGGAGCACTGCCCCGAGTTCGGCGGCACTCCCCCGCCCTATCCGCTCGTCCTCCCGCTGCCCGAGCCCCGGCTGGCGGCGGAGGGTGCCGAGAGCACCGGGGGCGGCGCGGGCGGCCCTGCGCCGCCCGGCACGGACGGTTAGGCGAGAATGGGCGCGCGACCGTCGTCCGTCACCCGTGGAGGGGTTCCTGTGGCTGTTCGCGTTCTACTCGTCGATGACCAGCCGCTGCTACGCACCGGTTTCCGGATGATCCTGGAGGCCGAGCAGGACATCGCCGTCGTCGGGGAGGCCGGCGACGGCCAGCAGGCGCTGGAGCAGGTGCGCGCGCTGCAGCCCGACGTGGTGCTGATGGACATCCGGATGCCGCGGATGGACGGCGTCGAGGCGACCCGTCAGATCACCGGGCCGGCGAAGGACGGGCCCGCCAAGGTCCTCGTGCTGACGACGTTCGACCTCGACGAGTACGTGGTGGAGGCGCTGCGCGCGGGTGCCAGCGGCTTTCTGCTGAAGGACGCCCCGGCACAGGAACTGGTGCAGGCCATCCGGGTGGTGGCGGCCGGTGAGGCGATGCTGGCGCCCAGCATCACCCGGAGGCTGCTGGACAAGTACGCGGGCCACCTCCCCGCGGGCGAGGAACCGGTGCCCGACGCGCTGGGCTCGCTGACCGAGCGTGAGGTCGAGGTGCTGAAGCTGGTGGCCAAGGGCCTGTCGAACGCGGAGATCGCGGCGGACCTGTTCGTCAGCGAGACGACGGTCAAGACCCATGTGGGGCACGTGCTGACGAAGTTGGGGCTGCGGGACCGGGTGCAGGCGGCCGTCTACGCCTACGAGAGCGGGCTGGTCCGTCCCGGGACGCACTGAGCCCGGGGCCGGGGGCGCGGGGGCCGCGGGGCGTCCCGGCTCCCCGAACGTTCCGGCCCCCGAACGCCCCCCGAACCTTCCGCCCCGCAACGCGTCGAGCCCCGGGCTCCTCCGCGGTGCGGGGAGGGGCCCGGGGCTCCGGTGTCGGTACGCCGGTCAGTCCGTGGGGGTCTTGCGGATCTCCCAGAACCGGAAGACGGTCGAGGAGTCGAGCGTCCACTCCAGGCCGGAGATGCTCTCCTGGGCGACGGCGTACTGCTTGCCCTGCCACACGGGGAGCACCGGGAGCTCCTCGGCGACGATGTCCTGGATGGTGCCGAAGTCCTCCGTGGTGGCGGAGCGGCTGGACTGCGCGGCGGTGCGCGGCAGGAGGCTGCCGGTGATCTCCCCGGCGTCGTAGCGGTTGCCGAGGACGTTGCCGTCGCCGAAGAAGGGGGCGGTGAAGTTGTCGGCGTCCGGGTAGTCCGGCACCCAGCCCTTGACGTAGACGCCGTACTTGCCGGCGGCGATGTCCTTCTCGTACTGGTCGAGTTCGACGCTCTTCACGTCGGCCTCGAACAGGCCGCTGGCGTTGAGCTGCTCGGCGATGGCGGCGAGCTCCTCGTCCGTCTGCGCGCCGTAGCGCACGGGTGTGGACCAGAGCGTGAGCCGCACCGGTTCGCTGATGCCCTCGGACTCCAGCGCCTTCCTGGCCTTCTCCGGCTGCGGACGCTGCCCGTAGCGGTCGAAGAAGGCGGTGTTGTGGCCGGTGATGCCGGCGGGGACGATCGAGTACAGCGGCTCGGCCGTGCGGGCGTACACGTCGCGCAGCAGGGTGGAGCGGTCCAGCAGGTAGGCGATCGCCTGTCGGACGCCGAGCTTCCCGGCCACCGGGTGGTCGTGGTTGAAGACGAGGTGGTGGACCTCGGCGCTGGTGCCCTGGACGACCTGGATGTCGGTCTGCGCGCTGGTGGTGCTGGCCTCGAGCTCGGCGATGTCCTCGGTGGCCAGGTGCCGGTAGGCGAGGTCGACCCGCTCGCTCTGTACGGCTTCCTTGAGCTTGGCGGGGTCGTCGAAGAACTTCATCGTCATGCCGGAGTTCTGCACCTCGGCGGAGCCCCGGTAGGAGGAGTTCGGTGTGAAGACGGCCTCCTTCGTCCCGAAGCTGTCCAGGGTGTAGACGCCGGAGCCCACGGCCTTGCCGTCGGTGCGCAGTGTGTCGGCCGGGTAGGCCCGGTGGTCGACGATGGAGCCGGCGCCGGAGGCGATCTTCTGCGGGAACGTCGCGTCGGAGGTGTTGAGATGGAAGACGACGGTCCGCTCGTCGGGTGTCTCGATGCTGTCGATGCTCTGCAGCATGATCGCCGGGCCGTCGGGATGGTCGATCTCCAGCGTCCGGTCGAAGGAGAACTTCACGTCCTTGGACGTGAGGGAGTTGCCGTTGCTGAACTCCAGCCCCTCCTTGAGGGTGCAGGTGAAGACCTTGCTGGCGCTGTCCCGGAACTCGCACTTCTCGGCGGCCTCGGGCTGCGGCTGGGTGCCGCCCTTGGGGAAGCTCAGAAGTGACTGGAACACGTTGTTGAAGACCAGCCATGAGCCGGGGTCGTATCCGGAGGCCGGGTCGACGAAGAGGACGTCGTCGGTCATCCCCATGACGATGGGCTCGCCCTGTCCCCCGGAGCCCCCGTCACCCGCTCCGCAGCCGCTCAGCAGGGCCGCCGTCAGCACCGCACTGGCCGGTAGCGCCACCCAGGTGGCCCGATTCCTCACACGCACGTTCTCACCTTGTCTTCGCATGCGGAGCCCGCCCTTGGTCCGGGGCCGGTCCGACTCGTCCGGCCCCCGGTGGATCCGGGTCGGTGGGGGCCGGAGGCAGACATTAGTAGTTAGTGGTCAGGGCACTTGACCAGGGAAGCACGGCGGGCGATAGCGCAGCAGGGCACCGGGCGAGGTGATCCGATATCCGGACGGCGGAGCGTATCGGGTGTAGCGGAACAGATCCGGGCATTCACTCGGAGAGGCGAGGCCGATTACCCAGGCGTGAGCGGAATCCAACAACGGCGGCGGGGTGGGATGCGGTGAGAAACATCACGTAAAGCACCCCTGAAGCGGACGAATGGTTTCAGCCATGGTCACTTCAACCCGGGCGGGCCGACGGCTTCGCGGTGTCCGGGGCCGGGCGGGCCCGGGACACCGACGGGCGGTCACGCCCGGTGCGTGAGCTTGACCAGGGAGCGCAGGAACGAGAGGTCGACCTCCTCCAGCGAGGTCACCAGCGTCCGGCCGGCGGCCGGCTCGATGGGGGACACCGACGGCACGGCGACGACCTGACAGCCGGCCGTCTCCGCGGCGGTGACCCCGGTGTGGGTGTCCTCCACGACGACGCACCGGTGCGGCTCCGCCCCCACGTGACGGGCGGCCGTGAGGTAGGGCTCGGGGTGGGGCTTGGTCCGCTCGACCTCGTCGCCCGCGACCGTCACCGCGAAGTGCTCGGGGCCGAGAGCGCGCAGGATGCCGTCCATGATGCGCCGGTGCGTGGCCGAGACCAGCGCCGTGGGCACCTCGTGCGCGGCCAGCTCGGTGAGCAGTCTGCGCGCCCCGGGCATGAGCGGCACGTCACCGTTGACGCGCTCCTCGAACTTGGTGTTGAGCAGCACGGACAGCTCCGGGACCGTGATGTCGGCCCCGGTGACCTTGATGAGGTAGGCGGCGCTGCGGGTCATCGGCCCGCCGACCACCACCTCGCGGTGCTCGTCCCCGAGGACGTGCCCCAGCTCGGCGAAGACCTCCACCTCCGCCTCCCACCAGAAGCCCTCGGTGTCGACCAGGGTGCCGTCCATGTCGAGGAAGACGGCCTGCAGGGCCGAGCCGTCGGCCGGGCGCGTGGCGAGAGCGGGGATCGAGCTGGTCATCCGCGAACCTCCGTGAGACACGACGGCCGGTCGCCCCCTCCCGTGGTCGGAAGCGGACAACCGGCCGATACCGGATCGATCAGTCTACGACGCGTTGTCAGCGAGCGTTGAAGTATGTGGCTTCGGGATGGTGAATAACGATCGCGTCGGTCGACTGCTCGGGGTGGAGCTGGAACTCCTCGGACAGCTTCACCCCGATGCGCTCGGGCTGGAGGAGATCGGCGATCTTGGCCCGGTCCTCCAGGTCCGGGCAGGCGCCGTAGCCCAGCGAGAAGCGGGCCCCGCGGTACTTGAGCGCGAACATGTCCTCCACCGACTCCGGGTCCTCTCCGGAGAAGCCCAGCTCGGACCGGACGCGGGCGTGCCAGTACTCGGCGAGTGCCTCGGCCAGCTGGACGGACAGGCCGTGCAGCTCCAGGTAGTCGCGGTAGGAGTCGGAAGCGAACAGCTCGGCGGTCGCCTCGCCGATGCGGGAGCCGACCGTGACGACCTGGAGGCCGACCACGTCCGTCTCCCCGGACTCCTTGGGCCGGAAGAAGTCGGCCAGGCACAGCCGGCGGCCCCGGCGCTGGCGCGGGAAGCTGAACCGCGTCCGCTCCGCCCCGTCCTCGCCCAGGATCACCAGGTCGTTGCCCTCGGAGTGGCAGGGGAAGTAGCCGTAGACGACGGCCGCTTCGAGGAGGTTGTCGGTCTGGAGCCGGTCCAGCCAGCCCCGCAGCCGCGGCCGGCCCTCGGTCTCCACCAGCTCCTCGTAGCTGGGGCCCTCACCGGAACGGGACTGCTTGAGCCCCCACTGCCCCTTGAACAGCGCGCCCTCGTCCAGCCAGGAGGCGTACTCGGCGAGCTGGACGCCCTTCACGATCCGGGTGCCGCTGAACGGCGGCGTCGGCACCGGGTTGTCGCTCGCCACGTCCGAACGGGTGGTGTCGTCCAACGGTGCCGGCTCGGGCAGATCGCCGTCGCGCTTGGCGACCCGGCGCTGCTTGAGCTCCGGCAGGGTGGCGCCGGGGACGCCGCGCTTGACGGCGATGAGGGCGTCCATCAGGCGCAGGCCCTCGAAGGCGTCGCGGGCGTAGCGGACCTCCCCCTCGTAGATCTCGTGGAGGTCCTGCTCGACGTAGGCACGGGTCAGCGCGGCGCCGCCGAGGATGACGGGGTAGTCGGCGGCCATCTTGCGCTGGTTGAGCTCCTCCAGGTTCTCCTTCATGATCACGGTGGACTTCACCAGCAGGCCGGACATGCCGATCACGTCGGCCTTGTGCTCGGTCGCCGCGTCCAGGATCGCCGCCACCGGCTGCTTGATGCCCAGGTTCACGACGTTGTAGCCGTTGTTGGACAGGATGATGTCCACCAGGTTCTTGCCGATGTCGTGCACGTCGCCGCGCACGGTGGCCAGCACGATCGTGCCCTTGCCGCCCTCGTCGCTCTTCTCCATGTGCGGTTCGAGGTGGGCCACCGCCGTCTTCATCACCTCGGCGGACTGGAGTACGAAGGGCAGCTGCATCTGCCCCGAGCCGAACAGCTCGCCGACGACCTTCATCCCGGCCAGCAGGGTGTCGTTCACGATGGCGAGCGCGGGCCGCTCGGCGAGGGCGGCGTCCAGGTCGGCCTCCAGGCCGTTGCGCTCACCGTCGATGATGCGCCGCTGCAGCCGCTCCTCCAGGGGCAGGGCGGCCAGCTCCTCGGCCTTCCCGGCCTTGAGCGACTTGGCCGTCGCCCCCTCGAACAGCTCCAGAAGCCGCTGCAGCGGGTCGTAGCCCTCGCGCCGCCGGTCGTAGACGAGGTCGAGCGCGACCTGGACCTGCTCCTCCTCCAGCCGGGCGATCGGCAGGATCTTGGAGGCGTGCACGATCGCCGAGTCGAGCCCGGCCCTGACGCACTCGTCCAGGAAGACCGAGTTGAGCACGATCCGCGCCGCCGGGTTGAGGCCGAAGGAGATGTTCGACAGCCCCAGCGTGGTCTGCACCTCCGGGTGACGGCGCTTCAGCTCCCGGATGGCCTCGATCGTCTCGATGCCGTCGCGCCGGGACTCCTCCTGGCCGGTGCAGATCGTGAACGTCAGACAGTCGATGACGATGTCCGACTCGTGGATGCCCCAGTTGGTCGTGAGATCGGTGATGAGGCGTTCGGCGATGGCGACCTTGTGTTCCGCGGTGCGGGCCTGGCCCTCCTCGTCGATGGTGAGGGCCATCAGCGCCGCGCCGTGCTCCCGGGCGAGGGCGGTCACCTTCGCGAACCGGGACTCGGGGCCGTCCCCGTCCTCGTAGTTCACCGAGTTGATCACCGCGCGGCCACCCAGCTTCTCCAGGCCCGCCCGCAGCACGTCCACCTCGGTGGAGTCCAGCACGATCGGCAGGGTGGAGGCGGTCGCGAAACGCCCGGCCAGCTCCCTCATGTCGGCGGCGCCGTCCCGGCCCACGTAGTCGACGCACAGGTCCAGCATGTGGGCGCCTTCGCGGATCTGCTCCCGGGCGAGCTCCACGCAGTCGTCCCAGCGGCCCTCGAGCATGGCCTCACGGAACTTCTTCGAGCCGTTCGCGTTCGTCCGCTCGCCGATCGCCAGGTACGCGGTGTCCTGACGGAACGGGACCGTCTGGTAGAGCGACGCGGCGCCGGGCTCGGGGCGCGGCTCGCGCTCACGCGGGGTCAGATCCCGCACCCGCTCGACGACCTGGCGCAGGTGCTCGGGCGTCGTCCCGCAGCAGCCGCCCACCAGCGAGAGGCCGAACTCCCCGACGAAGCCCTCCTGCGCGTCGGCCAGCTCCTGCGGCGTCAGCGGGTAGTGCGCGCCGTCCTTGCCCAGCACCGGCAGGCCCGCGTTCGGCATGCACGCCAGCGGGACCCGGGAGTGGCGGGCCAGGTGGCGCAGGTGCTCGCTCATCTCTGCCGGGCCGGTCGCGCAGTTCATGCCGATCATGTCGATGCCCAGCGGCTCCAGCGCGGTGAGCGCCGCGCCGATCTCCGAGCCCAGGAGCATGGTGCCGGTCGTCTCCACCGTCACCGAACAGATGACCGGCAGGTTCATGCCCGTCGCCGCGACCGCCCGCCGGGCGCCGATGACGGCCGCCTTGGTCTGCAGGAGGTCCTGGGTCGTCTCCACGAGCAGCGCGTCGGCGCCGCCGGCGATCAGCCCCTCGGCGTTGGTCTGGTAGGCGTCGCGCAGCACGTCGTAGGGGGCGTGGCCCAGCGTGGGCAGCTTCGTGCCCGGGCCCATCGAGCCCAGCACCCAGCGAACCCGGCCGTCCTCGGCCGCGAACTCGTCCGCCACCTCACGCGCCAGCCGGGCCCCGGACTCCGAGAGCTCGAAGTTCCGCTCGGTGATCTCGTATTCCCCCAGCGCCGCGTGGTTGGCGCCGAAGGTGTTGGTCTCCACGCAGTCCACGCCGGCGGCGAAGTACTCCTGGTGAACGGAGCGCACGATGTCCGGACGCGTCACGTTGAGGACCTCGTTGCAGCCCTCGAGCTGCTGGAAGTCGTCCAGGGACGGCTCCTGGGCCTGGAGCATCGTCCCCATCGCTCCGTCGGCGACCACGACCCGGGAGGCGAGCGCCTCCCGGAACGCGGTGATCCGCTCTGCGTGGCTGAGAGGTGTGACTGCGGACCCGGTCCGTCGTGCGGCTGCTGCGGACGGCGAGGACATCTGTGCTCCCTGGTGTGCGACGGCTGTCGGCTTTGCGTCCACGCGTGCGGACGCACCCCGCCAGGGTAGCGAGGAGCCCGGGGATCGACCGGTCGCGTTCCGGAGCGTGGACGGCCGTAGTATTTCCCCGGCTATCCGGCCATCGACATGATCCGCTACCGTTCGACATTGTCGACCGGCAGATATCAGTCACCGCCGAGGCGAAGAGAGGTAGTCCGATGGCCCGGAGCATCCAGTCCCTGGAGCGGGCTGCCGCCATGCTGCGGCTGCTCGCCGGCGGCGAGCGGCGACTCGGCCTGTCCGACATCGCGTCCACCCTCGGCCTGGCCAAGGGGACCGCGCACGGCCTGCTGCGCACCCTCCAGCAGGAGGGCTTCGTGGAGCAGGACGAGGCCTCCGGCCGCTACCAGCTCGGCGCGGAGCTGCTGCGGCTCGGCAACAGCTATCTCGACGTCCACGAGCTGCGCGCCCGCGCCCTGGTGTGGTCGGACGACCTGGCCCGGTCCAGCGGCGAGGCCGTGTACCTGGGCGTCCTGCACAACGGCGGCGTCCTCGTCGTCCACCACGTCTTCCGACCCGACGACAGCCGCCAGGTGCTGGAGATCGGCGCCATGCAGCCCCTGCACAGCACCGCGGCGGGCAAGGTGCTGGCCGCCTACGACCCGGTGGCGCACAGCGACCTGCTGGACGCCGAGCGGGGGCCGTTCACGTCCCGCACCCTGACCTCGAAGGCGGCACTGGAGGAGTGCCTCGGCCTCGTCCGGGCGCGCGGCTGGGCCGCTGACCAGGAGGAGACGTGGGAGGGCGTGGCCTCCATCGCGGCCCCCATCCACGACCGGCGCCGCCTCACCGTGGGCGCGGTCGGCATCACCGGGGCCGTGGAGAGGCTGTGCCACGGTGACGAACTGCGGCCGGAGCTGGTCGCCTCCGTGCGCGACTGCGCGCGGGCGGTCTCGCGCGACCTGGGCGCCGCCCGCTTCTGACCGGCCCGCACCGGGGAGCTCTGCGCCGAGGCGCAGGGCGGGCGAGCACAGCCCCGCGGCACCGGGCAGGCGCACGGCCCCGCCCTGCCACGGCCCCGTGCGGGTGCCCCGGCGCCGCCCCTTCCCGTTTCTCCAGGAATTCCCCCCTGGGACCCCTGGACGCTGGCGCGCCCCGGCCGCTCGCGCAGTTCCCCGCGCCCTTGCGGGGCGGGTCCGTGCGACGAGGGCCACGATTCGAACACGGTGCGAGAGGGGGGCGCCGTACCCCTTGACGGAGCCTGATGCGAGGATAAAACTGCCGTTCGGCGGTCGACATTGTCGAACACCGGACGGGACCGGTTCCGCCTTCCCTGTGAACAAAAGGAGTCGCGGGTGTCCAACTCCGACATTTTCCTCGGCGAAGTCATCGGAACCGCCGTGCTCATCCTCCTCGGCGGCGGTGTCGTCGCCGGTGTCGTCCTCAAGCGCAGCAAGTCGTTCAACGCGGGCTGGGTCGCGATCACGTTCGGCTGGGGCTTCGCCGTCCTGACCGGTGCGTACATCTCCTCCAGCCTCTCCGGCGCCCACCTCAACCCGGCGGTCACCGTCGGGCTCGCGATCAAGGAGGACGCCTGGGACAAGGTCCACTTCTACTTCGCCGGGCAGCTCCTCGGTGCGATGATCGGCGCCTTCCTGGTGTGGGTCGCCTACTACGGACATTTCATAGCCCACCTCACCGACCGCGAGATCGTCGGCGGCCCCGGCACGCAGGCCACCAGGACGGCCACCGCCACCGACGCGCCCGGCCCCGTGCTCGGCGTGTTCTCGACCGGGCCGGAGATCCGCAACACCGCGCAGAACCTGGCCACGGAGATCATCGGCACGTTCGTCCTCGTCCTCGCGATCCTCACGCTGGGCATCAACGAGGGTCTGGCCCTGTCCGGCACCGGCATCCTCATGGTCGCCCTCGTCGTCGTCGGCATCGGCCTCTCCCTCGGCGGCCCGACCGGTTACGCCATCAACCCGGCGCGCGATCTCGGTCCGCGAATCGTCCACGCGTTGCTGCCGCTGCCGAACAAGGGCGGGTCAGACTGGAGCTACGCCTGGATCCCGGTGGTGGGGCCGCTGCTCGGCGGCGCCCTCGCCGGCGGTCTGTACCAGCTCGCCTTCGCCTGACCGGCCTCGTCCCACGACCTCCTGGAGTACCGAGATGACTGACACCACCGCCGCCCACCCCGGGTACATCGCCGCCATCGACCAGGGCACCACCTCCAGCCGCTGCATCGTCTTCGACACCGACGGGCGGATCGTCGGCGTCGACCAGAAGGAGCACGAGCAGATCTTCCCCAAGCCGGGCTGGGTCGAACACGACGGCACCGAAATCTGGGCGAACGTCCAGGAAGTCGTCGAGGGCGCCGTCCGCAAGGCCGGCGTCGGCCGGGCCGACGTGAAGGCCATCGGCATCACCAACCAGCGTGAGACGACGCTCCTGTGGGACAAGGCCACCGGCGAGCCCGTCCACAACGCGCTGGTCTGGCAGGACACGCGTACCGACGCGCTCTGCCGCGAGCTGGGCCGCAACGTCGGCCAGGACCGCTTCCGCCGTGACACGGGGCTGCCCCTGGCCTCCTACTTCGCCGGCCCCAAGATCCGCTGGCTGCTCGACAACGTCGAGGGGCTCCGGGAGCGCGCGGAGCGCGGCGAGATCCTCTTCGGCACGATGGACTCCTGGGTCATCTGGAACCTCACCGGTGGCCCGGACGGCGGCGTGCACGTCACCGACGTCACCAACGCCTCCCGCACCATGCTGATGAACCTGCACACCATGCAGTGGGACGAGAAGATCTGCTCCTCCATGGACGTGCCCTTGGCGGTGCTGCCGGAGATCCGCTCCTCCGCCGAGGTCTACGGGCACTGCGCGAGCGGCGTGCTGGAGGGCATCCCGGTGGCCTCCGCGCTCGGCGACCAGCAGGCGGCGCTGTTCGGCCAGACCTGCTTCGACCCGGGCGAGGGCAAGTCCACCTACGGCACCGGCACCTTCCTGCTGATGAACACCGGTCACAAGCCGGTCAACTCCTACAACGGTCTGCTGACGACCGTCGGATACCGCATCGGCGACCAGAAGCCGGTGTTCGCGCTGGAGGGCGCGATCGCCGTCACCGGCTCCCTGGTGCAGTGGATGCGCGACCAGATGGGCCTGATCAGCACCGCCGCGGAGATCGAGACGCTCGCCAGTTCCGTCGAGGACAACGGCGGCGCCTACTTCGTCCCCGCCTTCTCCGGCCTCTTCGCCCCCTACTGGCGCTCGGACGCGCGCGGCGTCATCGCCGGGCTCACCCGTTACGTCACCAAGGCGCACCTGGCCCGGGCCGTGCTGGAGGCGACGGCCTGGCAGACCCGCGAGATCGTCGACGCGATGGCCAAGGACTCCGGCGTCGAGCTCACCGCCCTCAAGGTCGACGGCGGCATGACCTCCAACAACCTGCTGATGCAGAACATCTCCGATGTCCTCGACGCGCCCGTGGTGCGCCCCATGGTCGCCGAGACCACCTGCCTCGGTGCCGCCTACGCCGCCGGGCTCGCCGTCGGCTTCTGGCCGGACACCGACGCGCTGCGCGCCAACTGGCGTCGCGCGGCCGAATGGACCCCCCGTATGGACGCGGCCGTGCGCGACCGCGAATACAAGAACTGGCTCAAGGCCGTCGACCGGACCATGGGCTGGATCGAAGAGGAGAACTGAGCGACATGAACACCATCCCGCAGAGCGTTCCGTCCCTCGGAGCGCATCCGGCTGCCGGTGCCAACCCGCGTCGCGCCGAGACCAGAGACGTGCTCGCCCGGGCGACGTACGACCTCCTCGTGATCGGCGGCGGCATTCTGGGCACCTCGGTCGCCTGGCACGCGGCCCAGTCGGGCCTGCGGGTGGCGATGGTGGACGCCGGCGACTTCGCCGGCGCCACCTCGTCCGCGTCCTCCAAGCTCGTCCACGGCGGTCTGCGCTACCTGCAGACGGGATCGGTCAAGCTGGTCGCGGAGAACCACCACGAGCGCCGCGTCCTGGCCAAGGACGTCGCCCCGCACCTGGTCAACCCGCTGACGTTCTACCTGCCCGTGTACAAGGGCGGGCCGCACGGCGCGGCGAAGCTGGGCGCGGGCGTGTTCGCCTACTCGGCGCTCTCGGCGTTCGGCGACGGCGTGGGCCGGGTCATATCCCCCGCCCGCGCCGCCGCCGACAACCCGGGGCTGCGCACGGACGACCTCAAGGCCGTCGCCGTCTACGGCGACCACCAGATGAACGACTCCCGGGTCGCCGTCATGACGGTGCGCGCCGCCGTGGCCTCCGGGGCCGTCGTCCTCAACCACGCCGAGGTCACCGGGCTGCGCTTCACCCGCGGCCGGGTGACCGGCGCCGAGCTCAGGGACCGCCTGGACGGGACCGAGTTCGGCGTGGACGCCCGGCTGGTGCTCAACGCCACCGGCCCGTGGGTCGACCACCTGCGCCGCATGGAGGACGCCGGGGCCGAGCCGAGCATCCGGCTGTCCAAGGGCGCCCACGTCGTCCTCAGGCGCAGGGCGCCGTGGCGCGCGGCCATGGCCACGCCGATCGACAAGTACCGGATCACCTTCGCCCTCCCCTGGGAGGACCAGCTCCTGCTGGGCACGACGGACGAGTCCTTCGAGGGCGACCCGGCCGAGGTGTCGGCCACCGAGGCGGACATCGCCCAGATCCTCGACGAGGCGGCCGTCTCCGTGCGGGACGAGCACCTCTCCCGGGATCTGATCACCTACGCCTTCGCCGGTCTGCGGGTGCTGCCCGGAGGGCCCGGCGGCGTCGAGTCGGCCAAGCGGGAGACGGTCGTCACCGAGGGCCGGGGCGGCATGCTGTCGGTGGCCGGCGGCAAGTGGACGACGTACCGGCACATCGGCCGCACGGTGATGAACCGGCTGGCGCGCCTGCCCGGACGCACGCTCACCGACGACATGCAGCCCGTCTCGCTGCTGCCGCGCCGGGTGCCGCTGCCGGGTGTCGCCAACCCGAACGCGGTCGCCCACCGGCTGCTCGTGGACCGGGAGCCGGGGACGCGCATCGACCCGCTGACCGCCCGTCACCTGGCGACGCACTACGGTGCGCTGTCCTTCGACATCGCCCGGCTGGCGACCGAGGACCCCGCCCTCGGCGAGCGCATCCACCCGGACGGCCCGGAGATCTGGGCCCAGGTCGTCTACGCCCGGGACCACGAGTGGGCCGCCACCGCCGAGGACGTCCTGCGCCGCCGCACCACGCTGACGGTGCGCGGCCTGGACACCCCCGAGGTGCGGTCCCGGGTGGAGGAGCTGCTGGGGCAGCGCCCCGCCTGACGGCCACCGTTCCCGACCCGGTGGCCCCGGCCCCTGTGGCAGAGTGCGCGGAAACGTGACGCCACAGGGGTCGAGGGGGGGTCGGGGCATGAGCGCACCGGGCGGGACGGACGGATCACACGCGGCGGACCGGACGCGCGAGGCGGAGACGGGGACGACGGAGGGCGCGGACGGCCGGGGGGCGTGGTCGCGACGGCTGCGCGCCCTGCGGGCACGGGTGCCGCGACGGCCGAAGCGGCGCACGGTGGTGTGGGCGGCGGTCGTGCTCGCCATGACGCTGCTGGTGCCGCCCGGCGCCGCGGCACTGGCCCTGCGGCTGGCCTACGCCGGGGACCTCGCGCCGGGCACGCACACCCGGGACCGGGACGCGATCTGGCTCGGCCACGCCTGGGTGGACGGCCGCAAGGACGACGCGGACCTCGCCGCCTTCGCGCGCCGCGTCGAGGGCACCGGAATCCGCGAGCTGTACGTGCACACCGGGCCGCTGGAGCGGGACGGGACGCTGTCCCCGGACAAGCACCCGCGCTCGCGCTGGCTGGTGGAGGCCGTGCACCGGGAACTGCCGGGGGTGCGGGTGCACTCGTTCCTCGGCAACGCCCTCGTCTACGGCCGGGAGGACGGCGCGTCGCTGCGGCTGGCGAACGCACGCTCCCGGGACGGGATCGTGGCCAGCGCCCGCGCGGTGATGGAGCTGGGATTCGACGGCGTCCATCTGGACCTGGAGCCGCTGCGCTCGGGGGACGAGGACTATCTGCGGCTGCTGGAGCGGCTGGGCACCGTGGTGCACGGGTACGACGGAGTGCTGTCGGTGGCGGCCCACCAGATCGACCCGCTGCCCGGACTGCACCGGGCGGCCCAGGCGCTGGCCGGGCGCGGGAAGTGGTGGTCGCAGTCGTATTTCGGCCAAGTAACGCGCAGGGTCGATCAGATCGCACTGATGTCGTACGACGCCCCCACGCCGGCCGAGTCGTTGTACGGCGGCTACGTGGCCCAGCAGACCCGGCTGGCGCTGGAGGTCACACCTCAGGACACGGTGCTGCTGATGGGGCTTCCGTTCTTCCACCCAAACGACCTGCTGCACCGGGCGGAGACGGTCGACGCCGCCGTCCGGGGCGTCCGGCTGGGTCTGGGCCGCGGGGACGCGGACCGAGAGCGGTTCGGCGTCGCCCTCTACGTCGACTTCGCGGCGACGGAGGAGGACTGGGCGGCCTACCGGCGCGGCTGGGTGGCGCCCGCCCGCAGGTAGATGCACCGTCGGCGGCGGCGACTGCGCCGCGACGCCGTAGGCTGAACTCGCGCAAGGACGACGAACGGCAGCCGGGGCGGTGGAGAGTCCCCGCCCGGGCATGAAGGAGGCGCTGGGTGATCGAGCTGGAGGGTGTTCCCGAGCTGGTCGACCCGGTCATGGTGGCCGCGTTCGAGGGCTGGAACGACGCCGGCGACGCCGCATCCAGCGCGGTCGGGCACCTGCACCGCGAGTGGAAGGGCGAGGTCTTCGCCGCGCTGGACGCCGAGGACTACTACGACTTCCAGGTCAACAGACCGCAGGTGTGGCTCGACGGCGGGGTGCGGAAGATCACGTGGCCCACGACCCGGCTGTCGGTGGTGCGGACCTCCGGCGAGCGGCCCCGCGACCTGGTGCTGGTGCGCGGCATCGAGCCCAGCATGCGCTGGCGCTCGTTCTGCAACGAACTGCTCGGGTTCGCACACGAGTTGGGCGTCGAGATGGTCGTCGTCCTGGGTGCGCTGCTGGGCGACACCCCGCACACCCGGCCGGTCCCCGTCACCGGGGTGACCTCCGACGCCGATCTGGCCCGGACGATGGACCTGGAGGAGTCCCGCTACGAGGGGCCCACCGGCATCGTCGGCATCCTTCAGGAGGCGTGCACCCACGCCGGCGTCCCGGCGGTGAGCCTGTGGGCGGCCGTGCCGCACTACGTCTCCCAGCCGCCGAACCCGAAGGCCACGCTGGCCCTGCTGAACCGGCTGGAGGACCTGCTGGACCTGCGGGTCCCGCTGGGCGAACTGGCCGAAGACGCCCGGGCCTGGCAGGTGGGGGTCGACCAGCTCGCGGCCGAGGACAGCGAGGTCGCCGAGTACGTCCAGTCGCTGGAGGAGGCCCGCGACACCGCGGAGCTGCCGGAGGCCTCCGGTGAGGCCATCGCCCGCGAGTTCGAGCGGTACCTGCGGCGGCGGGACGGCCAGCCGGGGGCGCCCGGCGGGACGGCGGCCGAGGGCCAGCTCGGGGCGGAGACCGGCGGCCCGGGGCCCTACCTGCGCGACCCGGGCAGCGGCCGGACCCGCCCGCGCGGGCGCGGCCGCGGCTCCGCGGAGCCTGAGGAGGCTCACGAGCCCGAGAAACCGGACGACACCGAGGACGGCGACGAGACCCGCGACGAGAGCGGCGACCACGCCGGCCGCGATCCCGGGGCCGAGCCCGGGTTCGAGTCCGAGTCCGAGTCCGAGTCCAGGTCCGAGGACGCCGCCGCGGAGGAGGGCACGAGGAAGCCGCCGCCCTCCCCCGGAGCGGCGGGCTCGGAGGAGGACGGCGGCGGGGACGAGCGCGGCGACGGCGGTACCCGGCCGTAGGCACGGCCGGGTACCGCCCGTCACCGGGCGGCGGTCGTCACAGCGCCACGCCGAGGAGGGCGTCCACGGCTCGGGAGACGAGCCCGGGGGCGCCCTCGTCCGTCCCGCCTCCGGCGTGTTGCGCCTCGGCCCAGCGGTCGACGGCCGCCAGCGCCGCGGGGGCGTCGAGGTCGTCGGCCAGAGCGGTGCGCATCTCCTCCACCAGCGCCTCGGCGGGCGGTCCGTCGGGGCGGGACACCGCCGAGCGCCAGCGGCCGAGCCGGGCCACGGCGGCGTCGAGCACCGCGTCGGTGTACTCCCAGTCGGCCCGGTAGTGGTGGGCCAGCAGGGCGAGCCGGATCGCGGCGGGGTCGGTGCCGTCCCGGCGCAGTGTGGAGACGAAGACCAGGTTGCCCCTGGACTTCGACATCTTCTCACCGTGCAGGCCGACCATTCCGGCGTGCACGTAGGTCTGCGCGAAGGGGTGCTCGCCGGTGAGGCTCTGGGCGTGCGAGGCACCCATCTCGTGGTGCGGGAAGGCCAGGTCGGAGCCGCCTCCCTGGACGTCGAACCCCATGCCGAGGTGGTCCAGGGCGATGGCCACGCACTCGATGTGCCAGCCGGGCCGGCCGGGGCCGAGCGACTTGCCGTCCCAGTGCGGTTCGCCGTCCCGAGCGGCGACCCACAGCATGGGGTCGAGCGGGTTCTTCTTCCCCGGGCGCTCCGGGTCTCCGCCCCGCTCGGCGGACAGCGCCCGCATGGTCGCGGCGTCGAGTCCGGAGACGCCGCCGAAGTGCGGATCGGTCTCGACGGAGAAGTAGACGTCGCCGTCGAGCTCGTAGGCCGCACCGGCCTCCAGCAGCTTCTCGATCATGGGAACGATCGAGGGTATCGACTCCACCGCTCCGATGTAGTGGCGCGGCGGGAGCATGCGCAGGGCGGTCATGTCCTCACGGAAGAGGGCCGTCTCCCGCTCGGCGATCTCGGTCCAGTCCTGGCCGGTGGCGACGGCCCGCTCCAACAGCGGATCGTCGATGTCGGTGACGTTCTGTACGTAGTGGACCTGCCGCTTGGTGTCGAGCCACACGCGCTGCACGAGGTCGAACGCGTTGTAGGTCGCCGCGTGCCCCAGGTGGGTGGCGTCGTACGGTGTGATGCCGCAGACGTAGAGGCGGGCGACGGGACCGGGGGTGAGGGTCACCCGACCGCCGGTCGCGGTGTCGTGGATCCTGAGGTCGCGGCCGGTGCCGGGCAGGGCGGGGACCTCGGATGCGGGCCAGGCATGCATGGTCAAGAGCCTAACCGGACGGGTGTTCAGCCATCGAACGGGACACGATCTCTGGCCGAATCTGCCCTCTTGCCCATCGGTGCGCGAAGCGCTAGACGCGCCGCCCGAGCGGGTCAGACGGGCGGCCAGGGGATGGCCGGCCACTGTCCGGAGGGGGCGGGGTGCCGGCCGGTGGCGAGCAGGTCGGCGGTGCGGCGTCGCAGCGCCTCCAGCTCCTCCGCGTCGAGCAGCACCGCGAGCCGGGCGGCCAGCGGCTCTCCGTCCTTCAGCGCCGGACCGAGCCGCCGCAGCGGCCCGAGGGCCTCCTCCGGCAGCGGTTCCCCGGACCAGCCCCACAGCAGCGTGCGCAGCTTGTCGTCCGTGTGGAAGGTGACGCCGTGGTCGATGGCGTAGAGGCGGCCGTCGGGCAGCGGCAGCAGGTGGCCGCCCTTGCGGTCGGCGTTGTTGATCACTGCGTCGAGCACGGCCAGCCGGCGCAGCCGGGCGTCGTCGGCGTGGACCAGCAGGGCCGTGCGCCCCGGCGCCGTCTCGGCGAAGCCCACGGCCTTCCAGCCCGGCTCCGGCTCGTCGCCGTCCACCAGGGCGAGCAGTTCGTCGGCGGCGCTGGGCGGCAGCTCCCCGGCGTCGGGCGCGG
Organism: Streptomyces sp. WMMC1477; assembly: GCF_027460245.1. Taxonomy (NCBI): domain Bacteria; kingdom Bacillati; phylum Actinomycetota; class Actinomycetes; order Kitasatosporales; family Streptomycetaceae; genus Streptomyces; species Streptomyces sp. WMMC1477. The sequence goes on from NZ_JAPZBD010000003.1 coordinate 289,510, forward strand.
GGCCGATCCACTCCTGGCACATGCCCTCGCCGAAGGGCCCGTCGCGCAGCACGGTGGGCGGCACGAGCTCCCAGCCGAGGGCGCGGCACACCTCGTAGGCGGCGACCTCCCGGGCGGCCAGCGTGCCGCGGGGGAAGTCCCACAGGGGGCGCTCCCCGGCCACCGGCTTGTAGACGCAGGGCACGCTCGCGTCGCCGTCGGCGACGGTGGCGTACAGCACCGCGTTCGAGGCGTCGGCGATCCGCCCGACGACGGTCAGCTCACCGCGCGCCAGCAGGGCGGCCGTCGCCTCCGCGGTCCGCTCGCCCTGACCGGCCGGGCTCACGCTTCCCCGCGGCGGTATCCGTTCTGGCGCGGGCATACGTGTCCCTCCGGGTCGAGCGGGAGACTGCACAGCGGGCACGGCGGGCGCCCGGCGTTGACGACCTCCATGGCGCGCTTGGCGAAGGCCCGGGCCATGGAGCCGGTGATCCGCACCCGCAGCATGGGGGGCCCGTTCTCGTCGTCGTGGAGGAGCCGCTCCTCCGCCTCGGCGAGGGACTCGTCGGACTCCGCCTCCAGGGTCACCAGCGCCTGCGCCTCGACGACCATGCGCTCACTCTCGCCGTCCCAGGCGAGCGCCATGGTGCCCACGCGGAACTCCTCCTCGACGGGGCTCGTCAGCGGCTCGGTGTCGGACAGCTCGCTGGGCGCCACGGCCGGTACGGCGGTGCTGCCGCCGCTGCGGCGGACCACCTCGTCGAGCAGCTCGTCGATCCGCTCGGCGAGCGCTTCCACCTGGGCCTTCTCCAGCGCGACGCTCGTGGTGCGACCCGCCGAGGCAGCCTGGAGATAGAAGGTCCGCCGCCCGGGCAGGCCGACCGTGCCGGCGACGAATCGGTCCGGCGGGTCGTAGAGGAACACCTGACGGGACACGTCCTGCTCCATCGGTTTCGGCAACGGGGGTCAATGGCACCCTACTGCGCGCGGTGATCTACGCGCTCACGCACCGCCCCCGACCGCGGCGTTGCCGTCCTCGCCGGGCACGGTGGAGGTCCCGGCCCGCCCCTGTGAGGCCGACGCGGACGCCGCGGCGTCCGGCTCGCGCGGGGCGAGGGAGTCGAGCCGCCCGGTGTCGCCCAGCCGGACGAGGAAGGGGCGCAGGGTGGTGTAGCGGATCGCGGTCACCGAACCGGGTTCGACGCTCACGCGCTGGAACAGGTCCAGGTGCATGCCGAGGGCGTCGGCCACGACGGACTTGATGATGTCCCCGTGCGAGCACATGAGGTAGACGGCCTCGGGCCCGTGCTCGTCGGCCACCCGCTCGTTCCACTCCCGGACGGCGTCCACCGCCCGCTGCTGCATGCCGCGCATCGTCTCGCCGCCGGGGAACGCCACGGAGCCGGGATGCTGCTGCACGGCGGCCATGAGGGGCTCGTCGAGCAGCTCGCCGAGCTTGCGGTTGGTCCAGTCCCCGTAGTCGCACTCGGCGATGCGCTCGTCCTCGGTGACGGTGAGCTCCGGCCGCGCGGCGGCCAGCGGCCCGAGTGTCTGACGGCAGCGCAGCAGGGGGCTGCGGACGGCGGCGGCCAGCGGCACCGCCGCCAGCCGGACCGGGAGCGCGGCGGCCTGCGCCTCGCCCTTCTCGTCGAGGGCGACGCCGGGCGTGCGGCCGGCCAGGAGCCCGGAGGTGTTGGCCGTCGACCGGCCGTGGCGCACGAGAAGCAGCGTGGGCATGGCGCCCAGGGTAGGCCAGGCGGACGTGGAACGGCCGGGCCGTCCTCGAATCCGGCTCGACGGGCCGGCTTCCGGCCCCGGGCCGTAACCCGCGGCGGCCTCGCGCGTTGTGCGGAGTGACGGCCGTGGCGGGGTCGACCCCGAGCCCCCACCACGGCCGCAAGCATGCTCCCCTCCGGGCCTGGTCCGGAGGGCCCTCAGGCGGCGCCGGAGCGCTCCAGGGCCTCGACGCCCGCGCGCAGCGCGGTGATGCGCTCCTCGAGCGTGAGACCGGCGGGGGCCAGGGTGAGGGTGCCGACGCCCGCCTCGGCGTAGGCCCGCATCCGGTCGGCGATGCGGTCGACGCTGCCGAGGAGGGCGGTGGAGTCGATGAGCTTCCGGGGCACGGCCGCGGCGGCTCCGTCCTTGTCGCCCGCCAGGTACTTGTCCTGGATCTCGGCCGCCTCCTTCTCGTACCCCATGCGCTGGGCCAGGCGGTTGTAGAAGTTCTGCTTCCTGCTGCCCATGCCGCCGACGTAGAGGGCGGTGTAGGGGCGGAAGAAGTCGGCGAGGGCGCCGATGTCCCCGTCGTCCCCGAGGGCCAGGGGGACCGTCGGGCAGATGTCGAAGCCCTCGAGGTCCTTGCCGGCCTTCGCGCGCCCGGCACGGACGGACCCCAGCGTGGTCTCCTCCGCGTGCTCGGGAGCGAAGAATACGAGCAGGGCGCCGTCGGCGATCTCCCCCGTCTGCTCCAGGTTCTTCGGGCCGATGGCCGCGATGTAGAGCGGGATGCGCTCGCGCACGGGGTGGACGGTGAGCTTGATCGGCTTGCCGGGGCCGTCGGGCAGCGGCAGCGTCCAGTGCTGGCCCTGATGGGTGAGGCGCTCGCGGGACATGGCCTTGCGGACGATCTCGACGTACTCGCGGGTGCGGGCGAGCGGCTTGTCGAACCTGACGCCGTACCAGCCCTCGGAGACCTGCGGGCCCGAGACGCCGAGACCCAGCCGGAACCGGCCACCGGTCAGGGTGTCGAGGGTGGCCGCGGTCATCGCCGTCATCGCGGGGGTGCGGGCGGGGATCTGGAAGATCGCCGAGCCGACCTCGATGCGCTCGGTCTGCGCGGCCACCCAGGAGAGCACGGTGGGCGCGTCCGAGCCGTAGGCCTCGGCGGCCCAGCACACGGAGTAGCCCAGCCGGTCCGCCTCCTGGGCGACGGCGAGGTTGTCCTGGTCCATCCCGGCACCCCAGTAGCCGAGGTTGATTCCGAGCCGCATGAGCACTCCCCTTACTGACGAGTAACGCGCAGGTGCCCGGGACTGTACGCGAGGTGCGGAAGTACGCTCAACGGCCATGAAGCAACGGCAGCTCGGCCGCACCGGCCTGCGCGTGTCCCGGATCGGCCTCGGCACCCTCACCTGGGCCGGACATCCAGGAGAGCAGACGGCGGCCGAACGGCGGGCCGCCGACATGCTGAAACTCTTCTGGGACGCGGGCGGCACGCTCGTGGACACCGCCGACGTGTACGCGGACGGCGGCGCCGAGTACCTGCTCGGACGGCTGCTGGACGGCCTCGTCCCCCGCCGCGACCTGGTGATCGCGACCAAGTCCGGCGGCGTCGCCGAGCCGGACCGCCGTTTCGACGGCTCCCGCGGGCACCTGCTGGCCGCCCTCGACGCCTCACTGGCACGGCTGGGCACCGACTACGTCGACCTGTGGCAGATACACGGCTTCGACCCGCTGACGCCGCTGGAGGAGACGCTGCACGCGGTGGACCTCGCGGTCAGCAGCGGCCGGGCCCGGTACGCCGGCGTGGCCGGCTACCCGGCCCTCCCCGGGTGGCAGCTCGCCAAGGCGGCCACCTGGCAACTCGCCGCACCGGCCCGGCGCGTACGGCTGGCCGGTGCCCAGCTGGAGTACTCGCTCCTCCGGCGCGGGGTCGAGCGCGAGGTGCTCCCCGCCGTGCGGGACCTCGGCCTGGGACTGCTGCCCGCCTCTCCGCTCGGCCGCGGCGTGCTCAGCGGCAAGTACCGCGGGGGCGCCGCGCCGCCGGACTCCCGGGGCGCCTCCGAGCGGCTGGCGGGCTTCGTCGAGCCGTACCTGGGCGAGCGGGCGGAGCGCATCGTCGACGCGGTCGCCACCGCCGCCGACGGACTCGCCGTCAGCCCGCTCCAGGTGGCCCTGGCCTGGGTCCGGGACCGGCCCGGCGTGGCGGCCCCGCTGGTGGGGGCGCGCACCGCCGGACAGCTGGAGGAGGCGCTGTCAGTGGAGGCGCTTACGCTTCCCGAAGAGATCGACCGGGCGCTGGACGACGTCTCGGCCCCGGTGCACCACTACCCCGATCAGGACTGGAGTGCGCTGTGAACACCGGCCAGGGCACGGGCCCGGGCGGCAAGGCCGCCGAGCTGATGGCCGCCGTCCGGGCGGTGGAGAGTGGCGAGAAGTCCGCCGCCGAGTTCTACGCGGCGCCGGAGCCGGCGCCCGCCCGCCGCCCCGCCGCACCGGGTTCCGGGCCGGGCCCGGCGGGCGGCACGCGCCCCGGGTCCCTGGCGGCGGGGCCCGTCGCGGTACCGGACGCGCTGCGCGAGGTGCTGGTGGCCGGCGGGGCGCCGGAGGCGCTGGCCGTCCCCGTCGTCCTGGTCCTGGGCCCGCAGGCGGCCGACGAGCTGCGGGAGGACCCGTGGCGGCTGCTGGCCGTGCCGGGCGTGCGCCCCGAGCAGGCCGACGCGTTCGCCGCGGCACTCGGCGCCGCGGAGGCCGGTCCGGGCGAGCCGCGACGCGCCCGCGCGCTGGCCGGATGGCTGCTGGAGGGCGCCGCCCGCGCGGGCCACACCGTGCTGCCCTTCGAGTCCGTGGCCAAGGGGCTCGCGCGGTACGGGGTGCCCGCCCCGGACGAAGCCGTGCGGGACGCGGTCGACGCCGGCGCAGTGCTGGTCTTCCAGGGCGAGCCGGAGAGCGCCGACGGCGCGGAGGGGCACGCGGGCGCCGCCGCGCCCTCCGAGCCCTCCGAGCCCGGCGCGGCGGCCGGGGAGGACGCCGGGGAGGCGGTGCCGCTGCTCCTCGGGCTGGAGCGCTGGGCCGTGGCCGAGGAGGCGCTGGCCGACGGGCTGCAGCGGCTCGTCGGCACGTTCGGGCCACCGGGTGACGAGGAGGCGGCCGCGTGGTCGGCCGCCTCCGAGGCCGCGCCCTCCCCCTCGGCGGCCGAGCTGATCCGGGCCGCCGAGGGCCACGCGGTGGTCACGCACACCGGCGCGGAGGCGGCCCGCGCCGAACCCGCCGCGCTGGTGGCGGCCGCGGCTGCCGCCGGGCTGCGGGCGTGCCTCGCCACCCACGGAGAGAGTTCCAGGCTCCAGGCGGCCGCTCTGCTCGCCACGGGCCCCACGGACGAGCCCGACGCCGGGGACGGGGCCGCCGCGGGCGAGGAGGGGCCCGCGGTGGTGACCGTGACCGGGCTGCTGAGCGGCGCCGAGGGCCCCGTCCGGGAGGCCGACGGCACCTTCGCGCTGGACGTCCTGGCCGTGGTGGACGCCCCGCTGCTGGACACCGAGACGGCCGCCGCGCTCGTCGAGTCGCTGCCGGACGGCGCCCGGCTGGTGCTCAGCGGCGATCCCCACGTCCTCGGCGCGGCCGGGCCCGGGCAGGTGCCGGCCGACGTGGCGGCCGCGGCCATCGGCCCGCGGGTGGTCTCCCGGACGCCGGACCCGGGGCCGCTGGGCGAGCTTGTCTCCGGCATCGGTGTGGGTGAGCTGAACCGGGTGGAGACGCCCGGCAAGGAACTGGTCATCGTGCCGGTGCGGGAGCCGGCCGAGGCCGTCCACCGCACGGTGCAGCTCGTGGCGGACTCGGTGCCGCGCACCTTCGGCCTCCGGCCAGAGGACGTCCAGGTCATCACCCCCGCGCATGCGGGCGGGGCCGGCACGGAGGCGCTGAACGCCGCGCTGAAGGAGCGGTTCAACCCCGGCCCCGGCCGCTTCGGCGGCTTCGACCCGGGCGATCGCGTCATCTGCTCCCCCACGCCCGGCCGGCCGGTGTTCGCCACGGTGACGGGTGCGGACGAGGAAGGCCTGCGCCTGGCCGGGCCGAAGGGCCCGTTCCCGGTGGCGCGGGAGCGCGTCGCGACCACCGTGCGGCACGCCTGGGCCGTGACGGCCCACCAGGCGGCGGGTGCGCGCTGGCCCGCGGTGGTCGTCGTCCTTCCGGGGGACGCGGCCGGGGCGCTGGACCGGCGCTGGGTCTACACGGCGTTCGGCCGGGCCGAGCGCCACCTGTCCGTGGTGCACGGCGTGGCGGACGCCCTGCCCCGAGCCGTCGCCGAGCGCCCGGGGCCCGAGCGCACGACACGGCTGCGGGCACTGCTGCGCCCCCGCCCGGACCCGACGGCGGGCGGCGGCGCGGCCGGGGGCCTCGGTTAGGTCCGGGCCGGGAGCTCGGCCAGCGCGCCGGCGGGACGGGAGTCGCTCAGCGGGTGGAGAGGGCGGCTCCGTCCTCGTCCTCTTCGCGGGCGAGGCCTTCCTCCTCCTCGTCCTCGTCGAAGACGGAGCTGATGTCGTAGCGGCAGACGACACGCTCCGGGTCGGCTGTGTCGAAGGGCGCGTCCAGCCACTCCCCCGGCTCCGCGGGTTCCTCGTCGGCCAGGACCCACACCGTGGAGTCGCCCTCCTCAAGGCCGAACTCCCGGTGCCGGGTGGCGATCTCGTCCGGCTCGAACTCGCCGAAGAGCACCCCCAGCGCGGCATGGACGCTACTCCCGGCCGTCTCCGCGTCGCCCTGGGAGGGATCGACGGCGTCCGGGTCGAGATCGGTGATCCGCTGGGCCTGTGCCAGCAGCCGCAGCGGGTCGCTCACGGTGTAGTCCCGCCGCATGTACACGCTGAGCGCGGCGGGTTCGTCGGGGCCGAGGTAGACGGGACGGCTCTCGCCGCCCGGCACCTCGAACGGGGTGACCTCGTCATAGGCGTCGTACAGGAGCGAGTCGTACGCCTCCCCCGCGGCGGCGAGCTCGTTGAACGCCGAGTAGACCTCCGCGTCGGCGTCGGCATCGGCGGCGCCGGCTCCGTCGGCCCGGCGTTCGATGGCAGCGAGGTGGCGGTCCAGAGCGGACTTCAGCGCCTCGACGGAGGCGCGTACCTCGGCAGCGGTCGGCTGCGCAGCATCAGACATACTGCAGACGCTATCCGTAGAAGGCCCCTGTCCGCACAATAGATGCGATGCCGGAATATGAATTTCGCGATGTGTACGTGCCGCGCGGCGTGTCCCGCAGCGCCGCCGTACGTCTGCTGACCGACGAAGCCGAGTACGGATACTGGGAGCTGGACCGGCTGCGCCTGTTCCCGGACGGGAGCCGCCGGGTGCGCCTGCGGCGCAGGATCATCCGCCAGGTCCGCGCGACCTGGTGACGCGGCCGGTGTGCCGGGAGGCGCGCCGGCCGCGCACGGGGAATGGCGGGGCCCGTCGCGGGTCCCGCCATTCCGGTGCGCTGTGCCGTTCCGCGCTGTGGGGTCAGTTCTGCCCGACGCGCGCACGGCGGTAGAGCACGTAGCCGCCGAGCAGCATCGCGCCACCGGCCGGAATCACCGTGGTGATCGCGGAGGGGCCGCCGGTCTGGGCGAGTTGGGGCCGCTCGCCGCCCTGCGGGGCGGTCTCGTCACCGGGGGTCTCCGCGGACGGCTGCTCGCTGTCCGGCTTCTCGGGGCTCTTCGGCCCCTGCGGCTCCTCCGGCTCCTCGGGCTGCTCCGGGTGCGGGTGCTCCGGGTGCTGCCCGGGCCCGGAGTCGTTCACGCACTCGTTGCCGATGGCCGGGTTCAGCAGACCGATCACGTTCACGCTGTTGCCGCAGGCGTTCACCGGCACGTCGACCGGCGCCTGGACGTGGTTGCCGGAACCGACTCCGGGCGAGCCGACCGCCTCGCCCTCGGCGACGGCCCCGCCGCCGCCGTGGTGGCCGCCGCCGTGGTGGCCGCCGTCGCCGTTGCCCCCGTCCTGGTGGCCCCCGTCGCCGTTGCCCCCGTCCTGGTGGCCCCCGTCGCCGTTGCCGCCGTCGCCGTTGCCGCCGTCCTGGTGACCGCCGTCGTGGTGACCGCCGTCGTGACCGCCGCCGTCGGGGCCGTGGCCGCCGGAGTCGTTGACGCAGGTGTTGCCGATGGCAGGGTTGAGGGCGCCGGCGACGTTGACCGTGTTGCCACAGGCGTTCACCGGCACATGCACCGGGACCTGGACGTTGTTCCCCGAGAGCACCCCGGGGGAGCCGGTGGCCGCACCCTCGGCCTCCGCGTCGGCGAACGCCGCGCCGCCGCTGAGGGCGAGGGCGCCACTCGCGGCCACGACGGTGATCAGGCCCTTCCTGGTGACCTGTCGCATGGTTGCTTCCTGTCTTCGTTGCTTGCGGGACGGCGAGCGGGGTCCGCGCTACGCCGTGGGGCACGTACTCGCCCGGAACTGACGACCCCGGAGCGCGAGCGGCACTCCGGGGTCTGGCATCAAACCCTCACGGGCTCGGGCACGTGTCGTCAGTCGTTGACGCAGGTGTTGCCGAAGGTGGGGTTGAGCAGCGCGATGATGTCAACGGTGTTGCCGCAGACGTTCACGGGAACGTGCACCGGGACCTGGACCACGTTGCCGGACAGGACGCCCGGGGAACCGACGGCGGCGCCCTCGGCACCCGCGTCGGCAACGGCCACGCCCGCACCCGCGAGCACCAGACCACCGGTGGCAGCCGCGGCAGCGACGACCTTCTTGATCATTATTCCTCCTTGTTGGGATGCGGCCCCAGCCACGGACCGCACCCCGTGTAACGAGGAGTGTGGGGAGGGGCTACGACTCCCCACGTGCATTCACCCTTCCTGGCCAATCCCGCACGCGTGTACGAAGATTCAGTCTCGGATCCGGCCATCGGGCGACCGGCCCGAGGGTCGGCCGCCCGGAGCTCAGCTCTGCTCGATGAAGCGGTCCAGGACCCGCACGCCGAACGTCAGCCCGTCGACCGGGACCCGCTCGTCGACGCCGTGGAACATCCCCGCGAAGTCCAGCTCCGGGGGAAGCTTGAGCGGTGCGAAGCCGAAGCAGCGGATGCCCAGGTCGTCGAACTGCTTGGCGTCGGTACCGCCGGAGAGCATGTAGGGGACGGCGCGGGCGACCGGGTCCTCGGCCCGCAGCGACGCCTGCATGGCCTCCACCAGCGCGCCGTCGAAGGTGGTCTCCAGCGCCTTGTCGGCGTGTTCGTCGGTCCGCCGCACGCGCGGACCGAGGATGCGGTCGAGGTCGGCGAGGAACTCCTCCTCGTGGCCGGGCAGGAAGCGCCCGTCCACGTGTGCGGTGGCCTGGCCGGGGATGACGTTGACCTTGTACCCGGCACCGAGCTGCGTGGGCTGCGCCGTGTTCTGCAGGGTCGCACCGATGATCTTGGCGATGCCGCCCAGCCGGGCGAGCGTCTCCTCCATGTCCTCCGGGTCCAGCTCGACCCCGAGGGCGTCCGAGAGCTCGTCCAGGAAGGCCCGCACCGTCTTGGTGACGCGGACGGGGAACTTGTGGCGCCCCAACCGCCCGACGGCCTCGCACAGTTCGGTGATCGCGTTGTCCTCGTTGGTCATCGAGCCGTGGCCCGCGGTGCCGTCCACGGTCAGCCGCATCCAGTGCATGCCCTTCTGGGCCGTCTCGATGAGGTAGAGGCGCAGGTTCTCGTTGACGGTGAAGGAGAAGCCGCCGACCTCCCCGATCGCCTCGGTGACGCCTTCGAAGAGCTCGGGCTTGTGGTCGACGAGGTAGCGGGCGCCGTGGGCGCCGCCGGCCTCCTCGTCCGCCAGGAAGGCCAGCACGATGTCCCTCGGCGGCCTGCGCCCGCTGCGCATGCGGTCGCGGATGACGGCGAGCGTCATCGCGTCCATGTCCTTCATGTCCACGGCGCCGCGACCCCACACGCAGCCGTCGGCGATCTCGCCGGAGAACGGGTGATGGGTCCAGTCGTCGGCGTTGGCGGGGACGACGTCCAGGTGGCCGTGGATGAGCAGCGCCGGACGCGTGGGGTCGGCACCGGGGACCCGGACCACGGTGGACGCCCGGCCGGGCCGGGACTCGTAGATCCGCGGCTCCAGGCCGACGTCGGCGAGCTGCTCGGCGACGTACTCGGCCGCCTTGCGCTCGCCGGGGCCCCGGTCGTCGCCGTAGTTGCTCGTGTCGATCCGGATGAGGTCACGGCACAGGTCGACGACCTCGTCCTCGCCGGTGACGCCCCCGCCTGCCCCGTCTGCACCTCGGCCGCCTGCCGTGGTCGGGCTCGACTCGCTCACACTGCCTCCTGGTCGTGGACGGACTCGGCCTCCATCCTGGCGCCTCCGCGTCGCCACCCCAAGGCCCGCCCCGGGACCGGCGTGATCAGCCGCCCTCCATCCTTTGCTATCGTTGGCTGCGCGCCGGGCGGCCGAGGCCGCGCGGTCCACCGGGTCCGGGTGGCGGAATGGCAGACGCGCTAGCTTGAGGTGCTAGTGCCCTTTATCGGGCGTGGGGGTTCAAGTCCCCCCTCGGACACTCACAGACACCCCAGCCGAGCTGGGGTCTTTCTGTTTTCCGGGCGCCTGCGCGGGCAGCCCGGCCGACGGCGACGGGGCTTCGGTGCGGGCCCGTTGCTCCAGCGGCCCTCGCGGGCTGCCGAGCGTGCCCACCCCTGCTCCCCAGAGGCCACACGCGCGGCGTCTGCAGCGTTGCGTGCGCCGGGGCCGCAGGTGACAGGGTTGAGAGCGCTCTCGTAGGCTGGGAGGCCGATATCGTTCCGGCGTGCTGGACCCAGTCCGGCCGGTCCTTCACACCGTTCCCGAGGAGTGCCCGTGTCCGAAGTCACCGCAGGGGCTCGTCCCACCCTGGAGGCCGTCGCGGCCCGCGCCGGGGTCTCCCGGGCGACGGTCTCGCGGGTGGTGAACGGCGGAACCGGGGTGCGTCCCGCCCTGGTCGAGCGGGTGCGGCTGGCCGTGGAGGAGCTCGGCTACGTGCCGAACCACGCCGCGCGTTCCCTGGTCACCCGGCGCAACGGCGCCGTGGCCGTGATCATCGCCGAGCCCGAGCTGCGCATATTCACCGACCCCTACTTCGCCCAGCAGATTCGCGGCATCAGCCGGGAGCTGGCGACGCACGACTCCCAGCTCGTGCTGCTGTGGGCCGAGGGCGCGGAGGACTTCGAGCGGATCTCGCGCTATCTCACCGGCGGGCACGTCGACGGAGCGCTGGCGTTCTCCGTGCACAACGACGACGAACTGCCCTCGGCGATCCGCAACGCGCGGGTTCCGACGGTCTTCGGCGGCCGCCCGGGCTGGCCCGGCGCGGCACACGAGCCGCCCGTGCCCTACGTCGACGCCGACAACCGGGGCGGCGCCCGCGAGGCCGTCCGCCACCTCGTCTCGCTCGGGCGCACGCGCGTCGCGCACATCGCCGGGCCCGCGGACCTGACCTCGGCCACCGACCGCTTCGACGGCTACCGGGACGTCCTGCTGGACCCGGATCCCGCGCTGCTGGCGTGGGGCGACTTCACCGAGGCCGGCGGAGCAGCCGCCATGAGTCTGCTGTTGGAGCGGGCCCCGGACCTCGACGCCGTCTTCGCCGCCAGCGACCTCATGGCCTCCGGAGCCCTGCGCGTCCTGCGCGAGAACGGCCGCAGGGTGCCGGAGGACGTCGCCCTCGTCGGCTTCGACGACATGGTGCAGGTGGCCGAGGCCACCGATCCCCCGCTCACCACCGTGCGTCAGGACATCGAGGGCATGGGGCGGCTGATGGTCCGCCTGCTGATGCGGATGCTCGACCAGGACGCCGCCGACGGGCCGGGGACCCGCGCGCCGGGCTCGGTGATCACGCCGACCGAGCTGGTCCGGCGCGCCTCGGCGTGACGCCGTCCGGCGTGCGTGCGCCGGCGGGGAGCCGCGCCCGCTCCCGCAGCCGCGTGTGCCCCGGCGGACCGGGGTCCGCCGGGGCACACACTCAGCCGTCGTGGATGCGCTCCGGTCAGTCGTAGGGAATGACCAGGACGGAGCGGTCCGTGCCGGTCTCCAGCTGCGCGCTGCCGTTGCCGATGGCGGACCACACCTCCAGGCGGATGGTGCCGTCGCGCAGGTCGCCGAGGCTGCCCGTGGCGGATTTCAGCCCCCGGGCCTGCGTGTACTCCTCCCAGCCCGGCACCGGGTCGGTGGCGAAGTAGTGGTAGGTCTCGGTGCGTTCGAAGGTGCCGTCTCCCGTCAGGTCGTAGCTCACCCGGGCCTGCTGGCCCAGGGCCACCGTGGTGCCGGCGTCCACCGGGAGGGTGAACGCGGTGCTCGATCCGGACCGCAGCGTGCCGTTCACGCCGTGGGCCTCGTAGACCAGCGGCTGATACGGGGTGCCGTCGTGGTTGCCGCCGTCGGCCGAGGCGATCGTGTCACTGCCTGCCGCGGTGTCCGTGGCGGTGGTCAGGGTTCCCCCGCCGACCAGACGGAACGTGTCCCCGGTGGCGGGGGGCGGGTCCTCGGGCCCGCCGTCACCCGTGGTGGTGGCGGTGGAACGGGCCGGGACGGCGAGCTGAACCCCGTCGGAGAAGGTGACGGTGACGGGGGACGTGCCGTGGTTGTGTGCGGCGTAGGTCCGCACCGACCCGTCGTCGAAGACCGCCGAGGTGGGCAGGTCGCCCGTCACGGCGGTGTCGGGTGCCCCGAGGGCGTCGAGGGTCGCGAGCCAGTGGTACGTGTGGGCTTTGGACTCGCCTGCCTCCGGGGTGTAGGCGGAGTGGCCCGCGTCCCATTTCGCCTTGGCGGACGCGGGATCGGCCAGGGACTCGAACTCCCACAGGATGTCGCGCCATTCGACGGCCGGGCCGCCGTTCTCGCGCTCCATCTCGTCGAGGTTGCGGCGAATGGCGTCCGGCCGGGCACCGAGGTGGAGAGACCCACCGGTCACCGGGAGGACGTTGATGCCGTGGATCTCCTCCGGGTTGGCCGTCCACCAGGTGGCGTAGGCGGCGCCGCTGCCCCACACCATCCCGGCGGTGTCATGGGTGAAGGTGTCGGGGAAGACGTCCTGGTCGGCGTCGAACCAGTACTGGGAGATCGCCTCCGACTCGGTGGTCAGCAGGTAGAGACCCAGGTCGCGCAGCGCGGTGTCACCGGTGGCCGAGCCCCACAGCACCAGGCCCGCGCTGAGGTTGGCGGACTCCGAGGAGGACTCCTGGTTGTTGCCCGCGGCGAAGCCCTGGTGGCCGGAGGCCCAGCTGTGACCGGCGTAGACGTCGAAGCCGCGCAGGAAGGGGAAGGCGGACTCCCCGCGGGCGGGGTTGGCGGCGTCGCGGACGAGCATCTCCACCATGCCGCCCCAGGCGGACTCGGCGGCCCAGGCGGGGTCGTACTGCGCGACGACCGCCGCCGCGTAGACGAAGTAGGAGTAGTGGAAGTGGTGGTCGTTCAGCTCGGTGTCGCTGCCGTAGGAGGCGGGGTAGCCGGTCAGCGTGCGCCAGGCGGAGTCGTAGGAGAACCCGGCCTCGCCGCCCGCGCTGAACCACTCCTGCAGGCGGCCCTTGAGCAGCCCCAGCAGCTCGTCGCGGATGCCCGTCTCTCCGATCTGCTCGGCGACGGGGACGAGCTGGGCGAGCCGGCCGAGTGCCTTGCCGGTCCAGTAGGTGTCGGTGGCGCCGCTGAAGGGGTCGCCAGCCCCGACGACGTCCGCCAGATAGCCGCGCAGCCGGTCGGCGTCGACGCCGGAGGACTCCGGCAGGGCGGGCAGGACACCGGCCGCCCGCTGGCTGGTGGTGAAGGAGGTGTTCTCCACGACCTTCATGGTCCCGCGTGGTGAGACGTAGGTGTACGGGGTGAGCTGGTCGGTCGTGTTGAGCCACTGATGGCGGTAGAGAGCCTGCAGGGTCCCGGTCTCGGTGCCCTCCTGCGGCTCCGTGGTCAGACTGTAGGTGGCGCGGACGGTGCCGCCGTCGTACGCCCAGTCGACGCGGGATCCGGTGACGAAGCTGTAGGCGTAGCGCTCGTAGGTGTCCAGGGCCGACTGGTCGGGGAGCACGGCGACGGAGAAGTAGTCCTGGGCGCCGAGGCCCGCGGTGACGGTGCGCCCTCTGACGTTCCAGTCGCTCCCGGTCGGGGCGAACAGCGCGTAGTGGTGCCCGGAGACGGTGAGGCCGAGGACGCTACCCCGGTCGGCGAAGACGGTCGGCGGGGCTGCCGTGGTGACCTGCGCGTCGCCTCCGCTGCCCTTGGCGTACACGAAGGGCAGGCCGTGGCCGATGGTGGTGCGCAGCGTGCGGGTGCCGTCGGCCCAGTAGGGGGTGACGGTCCAGTCGGACCAGTCGTCGGCCTTCGTGTCGGGGGAGTTCAGGCCGGTGAGGCCGAGTGTGAGGTCGCGCTGGTGGGCGTACTCGTACTGGCGGCCCTCGCCGGTGATGGCCGGGGTGGTCGGGTAGCCGATGTCCAGCCCGGCGGAGGTGGCCTGGTAGGTGAGCGGGTGACCGTACATGGGGGTGGAGTACGGGTTGTCCGGGTAGCGCTGGAAGGCCAGTGAGGACCACCAGTCGTTGGTGGGCACCGGACGGTCGGCGGCGGCCGGGGTGACCTTCGGTGTGACCGGTGCTCCGGTGTTGTCGGAGGGCCCGGAGGCGCCGGGTGGCCGGGTGTCGGAGTAGCTGCCGGAGCCGACGGGGACGACGGCTGCCGCGGCCGGGGACGCGGCGGGGCCGGCGAGTCCGAGGGTCGCGGCCAGCGCGCCGGTGGCCAGCAGCGCGCCGGCTCTGCGCGGAAGAGGACGCCGGAGGCGTGCCCGGCGCCCGGCGGGTGGGGCTGTACGGGGGGTCGACATGGGGGGACACCTTTGGTTGGAGGTGATACACCGAACGCTTGAGAGCGCTCTCAGTGAATTGCCGGGACCGTAGGCTCGCAGGCATGGCATGTCAAGACGCTGCGCACCAGGCGCCGTTGCGCCCACGCAAACCGGGTTCCCAATCCGTTATCCACGGGGTCTTGACGCACGCCGGGACAGCGGGGCAACCTCACGACATGTTTCTGAGAGCGCTCTCATAGAGCAGCGGGCCTCACCCCGTCACCCCCCAAGGACGCTCGCAGCACACTCTCGTCGCCGTCTCGAAGCCAGGGAGGCTTCCCATGCGCAACCCCTCCACCCGACGCGCCGGTCTGCGGCTCGGCGCGTTGCTGCTCAGCGGCGCCCTGCTGGCCGCCTGCGGATCGGGGACCTCCGACGACTCATCCGGCGGCGACGTCACGCTGACCGTGGACCTCTTCGGCTCCTTCGGCTACGAGGAGGCCGGGCTGTACGAGGAGTACGAGAAGCTCAATCCCGGCATCACCATCAAGCAGACCGACACCCAGGACGAGCAGGACTACTGGAAATCCCTGCAGACCCGGCTGGCCGGCGGCGGCGGGCTCGCGGACGTGCAGGCCATCGAGGTCGGCCGGATCGCCTCCGTCACCCAGCAGCAGGCCGAGCGGTTCGAGGACCTGACGCAGTACGGGGCCGACACGCTGGAGGACGAGTTCGCGCCCGCCAAGTGGTCGGCGGCCACCACGGACGACGGGGCGGTGCTCGGCCTGGGCACCGACGTCGGCCCCCAGGCCATGTGCTACCGCACCGACCTGTTCGCGAAGGCCGGGCTGCCCACCGACCGCGAGGAGCTCGCAGCCGAGTGGACCACCTGGGACGGCTACCTGGACCTCGGCCGCCGGTACCTGGCGGAGGCCCCCGAGGGCAGCGCCTGGCTGGACAGCGTCGGCAGCCTCTACGCGGTCATGATGGGCCAGCACGAGGAGCGCTACTACGACGCATCCGGGAAGCTGATCTACGAGGACAGCCCCGCCGTGCGGACCGCGTGGAAGACCGCCGCCGAGGCGGCCGACGAGGGGCTCAGCGCCAAGCTCGACCAGTGGTCGCCCCAGTGGAACCAGGCCTTCTCCACCGGCTCGTTCGCCACCCTGCCGTGCCCCGCCTGGATGCTCGGCTACATCAAGGGCCAGGCCGGTGAGCAGGGAGCGGGCACTTGGGACGTCGCCACCCTCCCGGGCGACGGCGCGGGCAACTGGGGCGGCTCCTACCTCTCCATCCCCCGCGCGGCCAAGCACAAGAAGGAGGCCTACCGGCTCATCGAGTGGCTGACGGCCCCCGAGCAGCAGGCCAAGCTCTTCAAGGCGCAGGGCAACTTCCCCTCCTCCACCGGCGCCATCGCCCAGATCTCCGACGCGACCGACCCGTACTTCTCGGACGCGCCGGTCGGCCGGATCTTCGGCGAGGCCGCCAAGGAGGCGCCCGTGCAGGTGCTCGGCGTCCATGACAAGAGCATCGCCGACCAGATCACCAACGCGCTCAGCGAGATCGAGCGCAAGGGCACCTCGCCGGACAAGGCCTGGAAGAACGCACTCAAGGCCATCGACAACGTCCTGGGCTGAGCCCCGCACACACCGCAACAGTCCATGCTGAACCACGAAGGGCCATGATGACCCTGACCGCTCCGGCCGGTGGTGCCACCCGGGCCCACCGGCCGCCGGCGGCCCGCCGCGCCTGGCGGGCAGCCTCCCCGTACGCCTACATCGCCCCGTTCTTCACCCTCTTCGCCGCCTTCGGCCTCTTCCCGCTGATCTACACCGCCTTCGTCTCCCTCCACCGTGTGGAGCTGCAGAACCCCGGGGAGATGGAGTGGTACGCCCTCGACAACTACACCGCTCTGCTCACCGACGAGTTCTTCTGGACTGCGCTGCGCAACACGTTCACCATCGGCGTGCTCTCCACCGTTCCCCAGCTGGCCATGGCCCTGGGACTGGCGCACCTGCTCAACTACAAGCTGCGCGGCCGCACCTTCTTCCGCACCGTGATGCTGCTGCCGTACGCCACGTCCGTCGCCGCCGCCACCCTGGTCTTCGCCCAGCTGTTCGGCCGCGACTACGGGCTGATCAACCAGGCGATCGGGCTCGTCGGGCTGGGGCCGGTGGACTGGCAGACCGGCACCGTCGCCTCGCAGGTCGCCGTCTCCACCATCGTCATCTGGCGCTGGACCGGCTACAACGCGCTGATCTACCTCGCGGGCATGCAGACCATCCCGGGTGAGCTGTACGAGGCCGCCGAGGTGGACGGTGCCTCGCGCTGGCGGCAGTTCCTCCACGTCACGCTGCCCGGGCTGCGGCCCACGATCCTCTTCACCGTCGTGGTGTCGACCATCGGCGCCACCCAGCTCTTCGGCGAACCGCTCCTCTTCGAGGGCTCCGTCTCCGGAGGCGTCTCGCACCAGTACCAGACCCTCGGGCTCTACCTCTACGAGCAGGGCTGGGGCTTCTTCCACCTGGGCCGGGCCGCCGCCATCGCCTGGGTGATGTTCGTCCTGATCGTGGTCGTGGTGGGCGTCAACGCGCTCGCCGTACGCCGCCGTTCCCGGAAGGAGGCCGGACGATGACCGCGCCCGCCGCTCCCGCCGAAGCCTCCGCCGCGCCGGCCCGGTCCGCACCGGGCGCCGGCCGCCCGGCGCGGACCGCGTCCCGACTCCGGCGTGGCCGCCCCCGCCGCCGCCCGAGCGGCATGCGGGCGGGGAAGATCACCTATGCGCTGCTGATCGTCGCCCTGCTCTTCTCGGCGTTCCCGTTCTACTGGACCATCGTCGCCGCCAGCCGCTCCAACGCCGACATGGCCCAGGTTCCGCCCGCCCTGACGCCCGGGCCGAACCTCTTCTCCAACTTCGAGGCGGCGATGGCCGAGGCCGACATCGGCAGGGCCCTGTTCAACTCGCTCGTCGTCTCCGGGTCCATCACCCTCGGGACGGTGCTGTGCTGCACCCTCGCCGGGTTCGCCTTCGCCAAGCTGCGCTTCCGCGGCCGGAACGCCCTGCTGGCCCTCACCGTCGGCACCATGATGATCCCGCCCCAGCTGGGCGTGATCCCGCTGTTCATGCTGATCGCCGAGCTGCAGTGGGTGAACCAGCTGCAGTCGGTGATCCTGCCCGGGCTGGTCTCCGCATTCGGGGTCTTCTTCATGCGGCAGTTCCTGGTGCAGTCGCTGCCCGACGAGCTGATCGAGGCCGCCCGGGTGGACGGCGCGTCGACCGCGCGGATCTTCTGGACGATCGTCATACCCATCGCCCGCCCGGGCATGGCCGTCCTCGGCCTGCTCACCTTCATGACCGCGTGGAACGACTTCTTCTGGCCCATCGTCGCGCTCTCCTCGCAGAACCCCACCGTGCAGGTGGCCCTGCGCCAGCTGGGCGGCGGCTACGTCCAGGACCAGTCGGTGATCATGGCCGGCACGCTGCTGGGCACCCTGCCCGTCCTGCTGGTGTTCGGGCTGCTGGGCCGCCAGATCGTCGGCGGCATCATGCGCGGCGCCGTGAAGGGCTAGCCCTGCCGGGCCGGACAGGCCGTCCGGCGCCGCGAGCCGCGGTGCCGGACGTGAGACGCGCTCTCGTGCGGCCGGACCCCGGTGCGCGGTCGACGCGCCGTCACGGCCCGGCGAACGCGGCCGTGACGGCGCACGGCGCTCGGACGCCGGCGTTCCGGGTACGCCGCGCCCCGGCCGCACCGGCCCCTCCCCCCACCGACCACTTCCACCCCGCCCCCGGGCGGGCCCATCCAGGCCGCTGACGGCCACCACGGAGGACATCGATGACCACTGTCGACACCAGCTCCCACCCCCGCTCCGCGCAGCGGCCCCGCCTCACCTTTCCGACCGGATTCCGCTGGGGCACGGCCACGGCCGCCTACCAGATCGAGGGGGCCGCGCGGGAGGACGGACGCGGCCCCTCCATCTGGGACACCTTCAGCCGCCTCCCCGGAAGGGTCCGCAACGGCGACACGGGCGACATCGCCGCCGACCACTACCACCGGGTGCCCCAGGACGTCGCCTTGATGAAGGACCTGGGCGTCACCGACTACCGGTTCTCCATCGCCTGGCCGCGGGTACAGCCCACCGGCCGCGGGCCGGGCGTGCAGGCGGGGCTGGACTTCTACCGGCGGCTGGCCGACGAGCTGCGCGACGCCGGCATCCGGCCGGTCGCCACGCTGTACCACTGGGACCTGCCGCAGGAGCTGGAGGACGCGGGCGGCTGGCCCCGGCGCGAGACCGCCGAGCGCTTCGCCGAGTACGCCGCCCTGGCCGGCGAGGCGCTGGGCGACCGGATCGCCACGTGGACCACGCTGAACGAGCCCTGGTGCGCCGCCTTCCTCGGATACGCCGAGGGCGTCCACGCTCCCGGGCGGACGGACCCGGCGGCGGCGCTGCGCGCCGCCCACCACCTCAACCTGGCGCACGGCAGCGCGGTGCAGGCGCTGCGCGCGGTGCTGCCGTCCACCGCCGAGATCTCGCTGACGCTCAATCTGCACGCCGTGCGGGCCCTCACCGACTCGGAGGCCGACCGTGACGCGGCCCGCCGCGTCGACGCCCTGGGCAACCGGCTCTTCCTGGACCCTGTCTTCCACGGCCGCCTGCCCGACGACCTGTGCGCCGACACCGCGTCCCTGACCGACTGGTCCTTCGTCCGCGAGGGCGATCTGACGGTGACCTCCAGCCCCGTCGACTCCCTGGGCATCAACTACTACGCGCCCACCGTCGTGGCGTCCGGTACCCACCCCTCGCCCTCCCCCTGGCCCGGGGCCGAGCGCTACGCCCGCTTCGTCCAGCCGTCGGGACCGCGTACCGCCATGGACTGGCCGGTCGACGCCGAGGGGCTCTACGAGCTGCTCACCCGGCTGCGGGACGAGCTTCCGGGCGTCCCGCTGGTGATCACGGAGAACGGCGCGGCGTACGACGACTACGCGGACCCCGAGGGGAACGTCCACGACCCGGAGCGCGTCGCGTACCTCCACGAGCATCTGGCCGCGGTGCACCGGGCCCTGGCCGCCGGTGCCGAGGTGCGCGGGTACTTCCTGTGGTCCCTGCTGGACAACTTCGAGTGGGCCTACGGATACGGCAAGCGCTTCGGCATCGTCCACGTGGACTTCGCCTCGCAGCGGCGCACGCCCAAGGACAGCGCCCGCTGGTACGCCGAGACGATCGCGCGGAACTCCCTGCCGCCGCGGGACTGAGCCCGCCCCGGAGCGTCCGCCGACGGCGGCACGGGGGCGGCGCGGAACGGGCGGGCGGCGGCACGACGGGCGGGGCGGGCACCCGTGTGCCCGCCCCGCCCGTCGTGCCGGCCTCAGGTGGCGGGCGGATCCGACCCGTCGCGCCGCTGCGGGTCCGTGCCACCGTCCAGGACGTGCTCGACGATCCTGGTCACCGCGGCCAGGCCCTCGGGCGGCAGCTCCAGCGCCCGGAGCGCGAGCCTGCGGACGCCGAGGTTCCGTGCGACCTGGGCGAGGGCCAGCTCGGCGTCGGTCTGCGCCGCGGTGGCCTCGTCGAGGAAGTACGACGGCGGGACGCCGAAGAAGCGGGCGAGGGCGGTGAGCAGTTCGGTGGACGGGTTCTTCTTGGTGCCGGTACGCAGGGCGGACAGGTAGGCGCCGCCGACCCTGATGTGCGGGTTCGACTCCTTGACCGCCACGGCGACCTCGTCGTTCGTGTACGCCCGCCCCCGCGGGCCGTGCGGGCGGATCGTCTCGAAGAGGCGGTTGAGCCTGCACGCCAGCGTCGGTAATCCCCTGTTGTCGGGCATCGCTCCTCACCCCTCCCGCCCTGACCGGCTGAACGCATCCTAGTCTTCGTTCAACTCCAGGCTGTCAACTGATGGTTGACACATAGACCGGATCCACGTCTAGACTCACACAGCGCACGGGATCAACTACTGGTTGAAACAAGCCAACCATCCGGCCGACCGCTCACCGCCCTGCTGTGCGACGGCTCACCGAGCTGCCGGCCCCGGCACCGCACGGCTACCCGGAGCACAGCTCAACAACCGTCACACGCCACGCCGGGTTCTGGCCCCGTCCACCAGACGGGACGTCAGTGCCCCGGCCACGGGGGGAAGAGGGGATCAATGAAGGCCGCGCCGAGGACCGTCGACGGAGCCTCGCCGCCCGCGGGCGGCGCGTCGCACCGCCCGGAGGTCTCCCCTTCCGACGAAGCCCCCGGGCTGTGCGCCGCCTGCGGCCGGCACTTCCTCGACGGCCTGACCGGCGTGCTGGACCGGCAGGCCTGGGAGCAGCGGGCCCGGGCGGAGCTTCAGGAGGCGCGCGAGGCGGGCCGCCCGGTCGCGCTCGTCCTGGCGGACCTGGACCGGTTCAAGAGCGTCAACGACGTCTACGGGCACATCGCCGGCGACGAGGTCCTGAAATCGACGGCGGACGTGCTGCGCCGCATCGAGGGCGCCGTCGTCGGGCGGTACGGCGGGCACGCGGGCGACGAGTTCCTGGTGCTGCTGCCCGGCACCGGGGCGGACGAGGCGCTGCGCGTCGCCCGGCGGGCGCTGGAGAGCGTGCGCGGCCGGACGGTCGGGGTGCGGACCAGCCGGCACGCCTCCGTCGCCCTCACCGGCCAGACCGTGTCCATGGGGGTATCCGGCCGCGTCCCGTGCCGCAGTCCGCACGAGGAGCTGTTCGAACTGCTGCTGGACTGCGACGTCGCCCTCCGGGCGGCCAAGCGCGGCGGGGGTGACCAGGCCCGGGCCTCGCTGCCCGAGCCGGTCCCCGTCGGGGAGCCGCGCGGCGAGCGTGAGCCCGGCGGCCCCGCGCGGAGGGTGGAGCGGCCGCGCCAGGTGCGCATACCCCTCGCGGCGATCGGGCACACGGCCCAGGCGGACGGCATGGAGCTCGTGCTCTCGACGGCCTCCGCCACGCACCTGCGGGAGATCCTGGAGCGGGCCCTCGGCGACGTGCCCGAGGACCGCCGACGCACCTGACGGACGGCCCGGGGCGGCGGCGTCGTGCGCCGACCGGGGGACGTGGAACGCCGATGGCCTATCGACACGCTCGTGGACGGGTGCGGACACGGCCCACTGCCTACCGTCGGTGACATGCGTGCCCGAAAGATCTTGCGGCGCCGGAAAGGCGCCCACGTGTCCCGTGCGAGACGGCGTCGGCTGACGGGCGTGGGCGCAGGCGCCGTCGCCTCGGGGCTGTTCATCGGCGCCCTGCTGCTCCCCTGGGAGAACGGCGCCGACGATCTCGCCGACGCCCGCAACGCCGCGCCGGAGCCGACGGTGGCCCCGGCCTCGCCGTCCCCGCCCGAGCCCCGCCCCGGGCCGAGGCCGTCCACCGCGCCGCCCGGGGCCCCGGCCGTCGGGGCGTTCCTCGACTCCGGCCCGCGCGGCGTGCGCCGCATCGACGGCATGGAGCGCTGGCTGGGCGGCACCGAGCTGCGGGCCGGGCACACGTACCTGCCGGGCGATCTGTGGGTCAACATCGAGGGCAGGCCGGAGTTCCTGCGTCCGTGGGCCGAGTGGCGCCGGGCCGAGCCCGGCCGGCTGCTGGTGCTCAACGTGCCCATGCTCGAGCGCAACGAGGCCGGCGTGTCCGACCACGAGGTGCGCCGACTGCTGCGCGCGGGGGCCCGCGGGGAGTTCGACGGCCACTTCCGCACCCTGGCCGAGCGGCTGGTCGGGCTGGGGGTCGGGGACACCGTCGTCGTGCTCGGCTGGGAGATGAACGGCACGACGTACACCCACCGCTGTGCCCCCGACCCCCGGTCGTGGAAGGCCTACTGGCGGCGTGTCGTCACGACCATGCGCACGGTGCCGGGGCAGGAGTTCCGTTTCGAGTTCACCCCCAGCCGGGGCCGGGACGCGGTCCCCTGGACGCGCTGCTACCCGGGTGACGACGTCGTGGACGTGATCGGCATGGACTCCTACGACCAGCCGCCCGGCGAGACCTTCGACGACTACGTGGAGCAGCCCTACGGGCTGCGGGACCACGTGGAGTTCGCCAAGGCCCACGGCAAGCCCATCGCCTACCCCGAGTGGGGGCTGTTCCGCAACGGCGACAATCCGGAGTACGTCCGCCGCATGCTGGAGTGGTTCGAACGGCACGAGCCGCTCTACCAGACGATCACCGACTACTGCCCGCACGGCGTCTGGCAGTGCCGGTCCAACCCGAGGTCGGCCGCCGTCTACCGGGAGATGCTCGGGGATGTCGGGGCGCCGCCCGCCGACCCGTCGACCCCACCGTCGCCGCCCGAGCCGCCGTTCGACCCTCCGACGTCCGAGCCGCCGCCCGCCGAGCCGGGCGAGCCCTGCGTCGTCCTGGAGTTCGGGGACTGGCTCGCCCGCTGGCTGGTCGGCCGGGACGGCTGCCTGGACCCGGACTGGCCCGGGATGGCGGCGTACCGCGAGGCCGGACGGCGATAGCGGCACCGCCCGCAGGGGCCGGCCGGCGAGGCCGGCCCCTGGCTTGTGCCGACGGGAGCGACGCGGGCCGACGGGGACGCGGGCTCCGCCCGACAGGAGGTCGGCCCGCCAGGGGCGTCAGCCCTTCGGGCCCGCGCCCGGACGGACGGCGAGCAGCCGCTCCCGCCAGATGCGGACGGCGGGGACGCGGGCCTCGGCGGCCCGGACCGCCGAGGCGGCGGACGCCCGGCCCTCCCCCGCGGCCGTCAGCAGGCGCAGTGCCGGGGCCAGGCGGGGCCGGGCCAGCAGATAGCGCTGGTTGGTGACGGTCTCGGGACGCCAGTGGCGCTTGTAGGGCTCGGTGCCGCGCAGCAGGCTGAGGACCCGCCGTCCCTTCTCCGTCACGTTCCGGGTGTCGTGGCGCAGCAGCATGGAGGTGATGTCCACCTTGCGCTCGCGCAGCTCGGGATCGGCACCGTAGAGGTATCCCCCGGCGAGCTCGCCGGACATCAGGGTGATGTCGACCGCGACGACGCGGCCGTCGAGCCGGAACTCGGTGACCACCGCGTCGCCCGAGGCCACCATGGCGGTGCCCGCCCGCGCGAGGTGCGCGGCGAATCGGGGCCGCAGGTGCTCGGGCGTCGCTCCGCGCCCGCTCCACTGCCGTGCGTGCAGCCGCAGCAGGGTGGCGACGGCCTCGGGCACCTCGGCGGCGGGGACGTCGCGCTCCCGGATGTCCAGGGCGTCCAGCTTCCGCAGCTTCGCACGGAACCGGCTCGCTGCGCGCCGTGAGAGGCGGCCGAGCAGCTCCTCCAGTCCGACGCCGGGCAGTTCCAGGCAGACGGAGTCGCACAGCCTGCTGCGCGGTCCCGGCCAGCGGCGGAAGAGTGTCTCGGCGGTGCCGCCGGGCCGCACCTCGCGCAGGTCGACGACCGCGCGCGCGGCGGCCTGGTGCAGGGCGCGCAGCAGCGCCGTCCGGGCCTGCGGGCACTCGGCGTCGAGGAGGACGTCGAAGAAGTCCGAGATGCCGGCGCCGAGCGGGACGAGCACGGGCAGGGGCCGGTACTCCAGCATCAAAGGCGCCGCCCCGACGAGCCGTTCGCCCTGGTGGACGAGCAGGACGCGCAGCCGCCCTGGGCGGCCGTAGCCGAGCCACCACGAGTGCAGCCAGGCGTGGGTCTGGAAGGGGGTCGCCGCAGGGCTGTTGCGGTGGAGCGCGTCCCACCGCGGGCGGAGGGCCGCGAACTCGGCGGGGTCCCGGCAGACGGCGGTGGTCAGCGGTGCGGCGATCTGCTGTGTGCTCATCGGACGGTGCCCCTGTCCCGCCGCACCGGCTCGCCCGGGTGTGGTGCGTCGTTCGCGGCCGGGTGCTGGGCGTCCCGCGGCCGGACGAGGAGGATCAGCGCGCCGACGAGCGCGCCCCCGGCCAGGCCGACCCCCGCGGACAGCGGTGCGGAGGGGGACGTGGGCCCGCCGGGTGGCAGCGCGTCGGCGAACCGGACCAGTTCGACGCCGGTGCGCTTGGCCGACGCGTTGCCCTCCGCGGTGAGCGCGCGGACGACCGCGTTGGCACGGTCGGCGGCGGCGCGGGCGCTGGTCGCGGTGCCGGTGACCTCGATCATGGGCGCGTCGGGCGAGGTGGCGGCGCGGACGCTGTCCCGCAGCGTCCGCACGGGGATGCCGGCCTCCTTCTGGGCCGTGGCGAGCACGGCGCCGCCGCCCGCGACCCGGCCGTAGGCCTGGGCGTAGCCCCGCGCGGAGGCCGGGTCGACGCCCTGGCCGGGGACGACGACGACATAGCCGCTGGCCTCGTACTGGGGGGCGCTCAGGGTGCCCCAGGCTCCGCCGCCGAGCAGGCCGAGGAGCGCGCACACGGCCAGGGGCCACCAGCGGGGCGGGCGGGGGCGCCGGGCGAGGACGCGCCGGGCGAGCCGGACGGCGCGGACGAACGGCCTGAGGGCGCGGTCCCGCAGCCGCGGGGGTTCGTCCGGCGACCCGGCGGGCCGGGCGCGGTCGGCTTCCGAGGGGCCGGTCTCGGTGCCGGTGCCGGTGCCGTCGGCCGTGTCGGGCCGCCCTGGCACGGTGCCGGGCGCGTGGTCGGTGTCGGGTGCGGGCACGGTCTCGGGTGCGGGCGCGGTGTCGAGCGCGGTGTCGGGCATGCCGGTTCACCTCGGTGCTGGGGCGGGCGGACAGGACGCGGGCTGGGACGGGGGGCGGGCGGCGCGCTGGGGCCGGGACGTACGGCGGAGGACCGCTTCGTAGACGGCCGTCAGCCGCTCGGCGCCGCGTGCGACGTCGTAGCGCCGGACGGCGGCGGGCACCGGCTGCCGGGGCGGGTTCGCCGCCCGCAGGGCGCGCAGTTCGGCGACGAGTTCGGGCACGCCGGGGCCGATCCGCCGGGCACCGGGTGCGGCGGTGGCGGGCAGTTCGTCGACGGCCGGGCAGGTGACGTGGCGGACGGGCAGCCCGGCGGCGAGCGCCTCCAGGACGGCGAGGCCGAAGGCCTCCTCCCGGGAGGGGGAGGCGAAGACGTCCATCGCTGCCAGGAGGGCGGGCAGGCCCGGTTCCGTTCCGGCGCCGTCGGCGACGGCTCCGTCCCGCTCGCCGGTCGCCACCACCCGGTCGGCGACGCCCAGTTCCCGGGCCAGCCGCCACAGGGCCGGGCGCTCGGGGCCGTCCCCCACGAGCAGCAGCCGCGCCTGGGGCACGGCGGCCAGGGCGCGCAGCAGAACGTCGAAGCGCTTGTCGGGCACGAGCCGTCCGACACCGCCGACGACGAACGCGTCCTGGGGCAGCCCCAGCAGGGCCCTGGCGCGGCGCCGGGCGGCGGGCTGGAAGCGGAAGCGGGCGGGCTCGATGCCGTTGGGGATGAGCTCGATCCGCGACGCGGGCACGCCCCACTCCCGCAGCCGGCGCGCCACGGTGGCGGAGACGGCGACGGTGGCACCGCCGAGGCGCTCGCTGGCGAGGTAGAGAGCGCGGGCGGAGGGGGTCAGGGGCCGGCCCTCGATGCGGGCTGCGCCCAGGGAGTGTTCGGTGGCGACGACGGCGCGCACCCCGGCCATGCGGGCGGCCGTCCTGCCGTAGACGCAGGCGCGGTAGAGGTGGGTGTGGACGAGGTCGTAGCCGCCGTCGCGGACGAGGCGCGCGAGGCGGGGCAGGGCGCCGAGGTCGCGGTTGCCCGCCATGCCGAGGTGGGCGACCCGGTGGCCGTCCCGGCGGATGCCCTCGGCGACGGCGCCGGGGTTGGTGAGGGTGACGACGTCGCCGCCCATGGGCAGATGGCGCAGGAGGAGCCGGAGTTGCTGCTCGGCTCCGCCGACGCCGAGCCCGGTGATCACGTGCAGGACTCTCATCGCGGTGCCCCGGGGAGCGGGGTGCGGCGCAGGGGGTGCAGCAGCCGCTTGGCGTGCAGCCGCAGCGCCGTGTCGCGGGCGCCGACGTGGGCGCGCGGCAGGGCGTGCGGCCCGCTGTGGTGACCCGGGTCGACGGCGCACCCGTAGGCGTACCCGGCGGCGCGGACGGAGGCGACCGCTCGGTCGTCCACGGTGCCGTAGGGGTAGCAGAACCCGGCCGGGGGCGTGCCGAGGAGCTCGTGGAGGAGCTCGCGGCTGCGGTGGGTCTCCTCGTGCAGCACGGCGTCGCCCACGGTGGTGAGGCGTTCGTGGTGGAGGCCGTGGGAGCCGATCTCCATCCCGGCGGCGGCGACGGCCCGGATGCCGTCGGCGTCCAGGAGCGGCTTGCGCGGGCCGCGGACGTCCCAGGCGTTGTCGCCGCCGAGCCGTCCGGGCAGGACGAAGACGGTGGCGGTGCAGGCGTGGCGGCGCAGCAGCGGGAGGGCGTGGTCGAGGAAGTCCGCGTAGCCGTCGTCGAAGGTGAGGCCGACGAGCCCGTCGGCCTCACCGGCCGCGTGGGCGCGCAGCAGTTCGCCGACGCTCACGCCGGTCAGGCCGCGGCGGCCGAGCCACGCGAGCTGGCGCTCCAGCCGGGCGGGCGGGACGGTGACGGCGTAGGGGTCCTCGGTGGTGTCGGCCACCGAGTGGTACATCAGGATCCAGGGGGTGCGCCGGCGGTGCGGGCGGCCGCGCGGCCCGGGTACCGGGGCGGGAGCGCCCGTGGGGACGCGGACCGGCTCCGGGACGTGGGGCGCGGCGCCTGCGGGTGCGGGCGCGGCTGCCGGGTCGGCGGACATCACTGCCTCCTTCGGGACGTGGTGCGGGACGAGTGGTTCGAGGTGCCGGGTGCGGCCGCGCGTTCCCCGGGGTCGTCGGCCCGGCCCCGGGCGGTCCGGTCCGGGGTGGTCCGGTCCGGGGTGGTCCGGTCCGGGGTGGTCCGGCCCCGGCCGATCCGGTGCCGGGCTGCGGCGACGAGCTGGGGGATCTCGGGGGCGCGCAGGGCGAGCGCCGCGCCGGTGAAGACGGCGAGCACGACCGCTCCGCCGGCCGCGGCGGCGGCCAGGGGGTGCGGACACGCGGCGGCGACGGCCCACCCGGCCAGGGCGGCCAGGGCCGCGGCGGCGAGCAGGCGGGCGAGGCCGCCGACGGTACGGCGCACGGCGATCGGGACGACGCGGGTGCCGAGGCCGTGCAGCAGCAGACCCGCGGTGAGGGTGATCCCGGCGGCGTTGGCCGCGGCGATGCCGTGCACGCCCAGCTGCTCGGCGGCGAGGGCGCCGCCGACCGCGGTGACGCCCAGTCCGGCGGCCATGGCGGTGGCCGGGTACCAGGTGGGCCGGGCGGTGGAGAAGAACGGCCGGACGAGGGCGCCGGCGAGGCTGTGGCCGAGGAGTCCGAGCGCGTACACGCGCATCACGGAGGCCGTCGCGCCGGTGTCGGCCGGGCCGAAGGCGCCACGCTGGAAGAGCAGTTCGATGATCTGCGGGGCGCAGGCGAGGACGTAGGCGGAGCCGAGCAGCACGACGGCGGCGGCGAGGTGGAGGTCGCGTTCGACACGCCGGACGGCGCGGCCTTGGGCGCCGTCGGCCAGGGCGCGGGCGACGACGGGGAAGGTGACGGTGCAGATCATCAGCGAGAGCACCATCGGCATCTGGGCGACCTTCTGCGCGTAGTTGAGGTGCGAGATGGCCCCGGCGGGCAGCCCGGAGGCGAGGTGGCGTTCGACGAGGACCTGCGACTGGCGCCCGAGACAGCACACGACGACGGGGGCGAGCAGCCCGAACCCCAGCAGCGCCTGCCGTGCCCCGCGCCGCCGCGCGCGGGGGCGGCGCTCCCGGGGGCGGCGGGGCCGGGCGGCACGCGGCAGTCGGCGCAGGACGAAGGGGAGTTGGACGAGGGCCATCAGGGCCCCGCCGAGGGCGACGCCGAGGGCCGCGGCGCGGACGCCGAGCCACGCGTGGCACAGGATGACGACGGCGATGATGGCCAGGTTGTAGACGGCGTAGATGGCGGCGGGCGGGGCGAAGCAGCGGTGGGCGCGCAGAGCGGCGCTGAGGTATCCGGCGAGGCCGAAGGCGAGCACGGTCAGGGCGGTGAGCCGGGTGCAGTCCACCGCGAGGCCGGGGTCGTCGAGCCCGGGGGCGAGGGCGTGGACGAGGGCGGGCGCGGCGACGAAGAGGAGCGCGGTGGCGGCGAGCAGGGCGAGGCAGAGCCTGGGCAGCGTGCCGGCTACCAGCTCCCGCACGGGGTCGGCCGCGCCCGGGCCGGGCTCGCCGGCCGCGGGCTCGCCGGCCGCGGGGGCACCGTCCGGCGGCGCGTCGGCGGCGGGCGCGGCGGCGGGTCCGGCGGCGGCACGGCGGGCCAGGGCCAGGCTGAAGGCGGGGACGAGGAGCAGGGCCATGGCGTCCTCGATGAGGAGGGTGGCCGCGAGCTCGGGCAGGGTCCAGGCGACGAGGAAGGCGTCGGTGCCGCTGCCCGCGCCGAAGAGGTGGGCGATGGTCTGGTCGCGGACGAGGCCGAGGAGCGCCCCGGCGGCGGTGAGGAGGGCGGTGAGGGCGGCGGCCCGGGCCAGGAACCGGCCGAGCCCGGTGTCGGGGGCCGCGGGCTCGTCCGGCGGCCGGGGGTGCCGCGGCCGGGTGGCGGTCAGGCCGGTCACCGGGCCGGCTCCGCCCGGGGGTGCGCGAGGGCCGGCGTCGGCTGCCGGGGGCCGAGGGCCCACCAGGCGGCGAGGCCGAGGACGAGGCCCGTCAGCGGGGTGGAGGGGCCGCCGATGTCGGCGTAGAGGAAGTCCACGAGCTGCCAGCAGAGCAGTCCGGCGGCGGCGAGCCCGAGGTCGCGGGGCGCACGCGAAGCTCGGGTGCCCGGGGCCCCGGTGCGGGCGGCGCGCAGCCGGCGCAGGGTGCAGACGGCGAGCGCGGCCCAGCTTCCGCCGAGGGTGAGCAGGCCGATCAGGCCCTGTTCGCTGAGG
The DNA here is from genome assembly GCF_027460245.1 of Streptomyces sp. WMMC1477. Classification (NCBI taxonomy): domain Bacteria; kingdom Bacillati; phylum Actinomycetota; class Actinomycetes; order Kitasatosporales; family Streptomycetaceae; genus Streptomyces; species Streptomyces sp. WMMC1477. The sequence continues at coordinate 318,752 of NZ_JAPZBD010000003.1, forward strand.
ACGAGGAGGTACATGTTGTGCGGGGAGAGCAGCGGTTGGCGCTGGAACGCGCTGCCGGCCCCGGCGGTGTCGCCGCCGGAGGAGAGGGCGAGGGGGGCGTGCGTGTCGCGATGGTCCGGGAAGCCCTTGGGCCCGACTCCGGTCAGGGGGGCCTCGCGCCAGATGCCGAGGGCGGCGCCCCACAGGGCGTACCGGTCGGTGACCGACTGGTCGGGGGCGTCGCCGACGCGGGTGATGCTGCCGAGCCGCTCGCCGATCGCCTGGGTGCCCACGCCGAGCCCGCCGACGAGGACGACGGCGGCGCAGAGGACGGCGGCCAGGGTCCGCAGGGCGAGCCGGGCTCCGGCCAGGAGCAGCACGCCGGCGCAGGCGAGGGCGGTGGCGATCCAGGAGCCGCGGCTGAAGGAGAGGGCCAGCGGGATCAGGAGGAGGGCGGCGCAGCCGAGAGCGGCGGGGCGCAGCCACCGGGGGGCGCGGGCGGGCGGGGCGAGCCCGGCGGCGAGGGCGACGACGACGCCGTAGGAGACGGCGGTGGACATGCCCATCACGTCGAGGGCCCCGAAGGTGCCGACGGCCCGGATGTCCTGGCCCTGGTAGGAGGCGCCGGTGGCGGTGGCGTACTGGTGGACGCCGACGGCTCCCTGGACGAGGGCGAGCAGGACGACCGCCGCGGCCGCGAGCCGGGCGTCGCGCCGGTCGCGCAGCAGCAGGACCACGGCGGCCGGGACCAGGACGAACACCTCCAGATGGCGGACGAGGCCGGGCAGGCTCGCGGCCGGGTCGTGGGAGGTGACGGCGGCGAGGGTGACGCCGGCGGCGGGTGCGGCCAGGACGAGGGCGGCGCGGCCGGAGAGCGGCCGGGCGCGCTCCCGCAGCAGCCGGACGGCGCACCACAGCACGAGGACGGCGCAGCCCGCGTCGGCGGCCGTGGGACCGGAGCCGGAGCCGGGCGGCAGGCACAGGAGGAGCACGACGCCCGCGACCGCGAGCCCGGGGCCGTGGCGGAGGAGCCGCCGGGGCCCGGGTGGTGCGGGCACGGCGGCCGCCCCGGCGGCGTGGGCCTCCGGCGGCCGGGGAGGGGCGGTCGTCGCCGTGGCCACCCTCAGCTCCCCCCGTGCCGGAAGAGGGAGGTGGCGGTGCGCGCCATGATCCGCACGTCCTGCCACAGGGACCAGCTGGCGATGTAGTGGTTGTCGAAGCGGGCGCGGTCCTCGATGGAGGTGTCGCCGCGCAGGCCGTGCACCTGGGCGAGGCCGGTGAGCCCGGCGGGCATCCGGTGACGGCGGCTGTAGCCGGGGTAGGTGTCGCTGAACTTGGCGACGAAGTAAGGGCGTTCGGGCCGGGGCCCGACCAGGCTCATGTCCCCGCGCAGGACGTTCCACAGCTGCGGAAGCTCGTCCAGGGAGGTGCGGCGCAGCAGCCGGCCGACTCCGCTCATGCGCCCGTCCTCGGCGACGCTCCACCGGGTGGCGGACTCGTAGGCGTCGGCCGGGCGCAGGGTGCGGAACTTGAGGAGGGTGAAGGGGCGCCCGTGAAGGCCGACACGCTCCTGCCGGAAGAGGATGCCGGGGCCGTCGGCCAGGCGCACGGCCGTGGCGCAGGCCAGCAGCACGGGGGCGGCCAGGACGAGGGCCGGTGCGGCGAGGGCGAGGTCGAGGGCGCGCTTGAGGGCGGCGGCGGCACGCCCGCTGGGGGGCGGGTCCAGCCGGCGGCAGGCGAAGCCCCACAGGTGGGTGGCGGGTCCGCGGACGGTCCCGGGGCTGTGGCCGGGGTCGCGGGGTTCGGCGTCGGCGAGCCAGAGGCCGCAGCCGTGCTCGGTGAGCAGCCGCGCGACGCGGGCGGCGTCCCGGTCGGTGTCGGGGTGCCGGGTGAGGACGGCCTCCCGGACGGCGTTCTTGGCGACGGCCCGGCCGATGTCCTCACCCGACTCCAGGACGGGAAGCGCCGTCTCGGAGCGCGGGGGGCCGTCGTGGGACGGCGGACCGACCGGCACGAGCCCGACGGGACGCAGCCCGTACCGGGGCTGGGCGTGCAGCGCGGCGGCGAGCCGCGTTCCGGCCGCGAGGCCGCCGACGAGGAGCGTGGAGCGGGGACGCAGCCGGGCGGCGCGGCGGCGCAGGGCGAGGACGGCGCCCCGGCCGGCGCAGGCCAGCAGGACGTGCCCGGCGACGAGTGCGGCGAGGCCGGACAGGGGCAGGGCCCGGCCGGGGCTGACGCCCGCCCAGGCGGCGGCGGACAGGCCCCAGGCGGCGGCGGTGCGCCACAGCAGGGCGGGCAGGACGTCGGTGGCCGCGGAGGGGAGCGCGGGGCGGTAGAGCCCTCCCCGGGTGTGGAGGAGGAGCGTCAGCGCGAGCGCCGGGGCGAACACGCCGGCGGCCTCCACGACCGGTGCGCCGTGGAGCGTGTGGACCGTCGCGGTCCCGGTGGCGGCCAGGCAGTCGGCCGTTGCCAGGGGAAGGTCGTGACGGCGGGGCCGCCGCCGTGTGGACCGCGGTTCCCGGCGGGCCGGGTGCGGGGCCGGGCGGGGCGGGGGGAAGACGGTGCGGGTCTCCCGTTCCACCGCCGTCGTGGGCGCGGCGCCTGCCGCGTCGGTGCTCTCCGTGGTCATCGTTCTCCGTGGTCGCCTTCCCCGTGGTGACCGGGTCGCCGCGCGGTCATGACTCGACCCGCTCGACGGTCCGTTCGGTGGGCCGTTCACTGGGTCGTCCTGCAGGTCGTCCTGTGGGCCGTTCGGCCGTCCGCCCGGCGACCGGCTCGGGGCCGGGCCCGGTGGCCGGCTCGCCGGTGCCGCGCAGCACCGCCCGGTAGAGGTCGGTGACGGCGGCGGCCGTACGCCGCACGTCGTGGTGGTCGCGGACGTGCTCCAGGGCCCGGTCGGCCGCCGCGGCGCGTCGGCGCGGGTCGGCGAGCAGCCGGGTCAGCGCGCGGGCGAGGGCGGGCGGGTCCCGGGGCGGGACCAGGCAGGGGTGGTGCAGCGCGGCGGGGAGGCTCTCGCGGGCGCCGGTGACGTCCGTGAGGACGACGGGGCGTCCCGAGGCCATGGCCTCCAGCGGGGCGAGGGCCATGCCCTCCCAGCGCGAGGGAAGGACGACGAGGTCGGCGGCCCGGTACCAGGGCACCGGGTCGGCCGCGGCGCCCGCGAGGAGGACCTGACCGGGTGCGCCGCCGGAGAGTGCGCGCAGGAGGTGGGCGCGGTCGGGGCCGTCGCCGACGAGGACGAGATGGGCCTCGGGGCAGCGGGCCCGCACGTGGGTCCAGGCGCGCAGCAGGAGGTCCTGGCCCTTCTGGGCGCACAGCCGGGCGACGCAGACGACGAGCGGCGCGTCGGTCGGCACGCCGTCGAGGGCGGGCAGGGTGCGGCGGGCGTGCCGCTTCTCGTCGGCGGTCGCGGGGCGGAAGCGCTCCAGGTCCACTCCGTTGGGCAGCACGCTCCAGCGTGCGGGGATCCCGGCGGCGGCGCCGCGGTACCGCTCGGCGTCGCTCACGCACACCACCCGGGTGGCCCAGCGGGCGGCGGTGCGCTCCCAGGAGCGGGCCAGCCGGGCCGGGGCGCCCTCGACGGCGTCGAAGGACCAGGCGTGGGGCTGGTAGAGCGTGGGGAGGCCGCCGCGCAGGGCCAGCCGGGCCGCGAGTCCGGCCTTGGCGCTGTGGGCGTGGACGAGGTCGGGCCGCAGGCGGCGCAACAGCCGCGCGAGGCGGAGGGTCTCGGCCGGGAGGGCGGGGCCGGGGGCGCGGGACGCCGGCCAGGCGTGGACCTCGGCCCCCGCCGCGGCCGCCGCCCGGCCGAGCGTCCCGCAACCGGGCCCACCGGCCGTCTCGCCGAGCGCGTCGGCGGGCTCCGTCCCGGACACCGTGTCGGGCACCGCGCCGGGAGCACCGTCGGCCGGACAGGCGACGTGGACGCGCAGTCCCGCGGCGGTCTGGGTGTGGACGAGGTCGGTGACGACGCGGGCGACGCCCCCCTCGACGGGCTGGGCGACGTGAACCACCGTCATCTGGTGCGGCGGACGGTCGTGGTGTGGCACGGGCGGTCCTCCCCCGGCGTCGATGTGCGGTGCGGTTGGTGGCGCCCGCGGCCGTCCGTGCCGGTGGTTGTGGTGGGTGTCCGGTTCCGGGCCGGTCGGGCGGCGGCGGCCCGGACAGCACCTTGACAGACAACGTCGGGAAATCTGATGAGACGCGCTGATATGCCGCAGCAGGGAAACCTGTTCATCCGATGGACGCATGAGCAGGCCGCGCGCCTTCGTGGCAGCGCTCCCGGACCATGGCTCCGCACGGCGCATCGCGGCCGCCCCAACGGGTGACGGCGCGTATCCCCGGACTCCCCGCGTCGTTGAGCGGGTTGCCCATGCAGTGCTGTGCACAAAGGAGATAAAGATGAAGCACGTCGTCAAGGCCACGACGCTGGCCGCGGCGGGTTGCGCGCTGATCGTCGGCGGCGCGGGCTCCGCGCTGGCCCACGGGGGTCCGTCGGGCGCCAGCGCCGAGGGCGCTGCCGTGAACTCCCCCGGCGTCCTCAGCGGCAACGTCGTGCAGGTGCCGATCGCCATTCCGGTCAACGTCTGCGGCAACACCGTGAACGTCATCGGTCTGCTGAACCCGACGTTCGGGAACACCTGCATCAACAAGTGACCCGGCTCGGCCCCTAGCGGTCTGGTCGAGCCGCCGTCAGCGGCTCCCGCGGTCCGTGAGCGCCCCGCGCGCTCACGGACCGCGGCCGGTTGAGGGCCCCGGCCGGGGGAAGCGTCGCGGGCACGTCGCCGGACCCGCCGTGCGGCGGGGCGCCCCGTCAGTCTCTGGCCCGGCTGGGCTGCACCCGCTTGGGCTCCCCCGGCATCTTCGGGTGGTCGGGCGGGTAGGGCAGGTCCCCGAGCGCGTGCTCCCGCTCGTCGCGGTCGGCCAGTTCCAGCAGCCCGTCCAGCGCGAAGGCGTGGTCCTCCATGTCACCGTGCACGTCCCCGAGGTCCCGGAAGCGTGCCGGCATGGTGGCCAGGTCGAAGTCCTCGGGGTGGGCGTCCTCCAGCTCGTCCCAGCGCAGCGGCGCCGACACCCGCGCCCTCGGGTGGGGGCGGACGGAGTAGGCGGCGGCGATGGTGCGGTCACGGGCGGTCTGGTTGTAGTCCACGAAGATCCGCTCGCCGCGCTCCTCCTTCCACCAGGCCGAGGTGATGCGCCCGGGGTCGGCGCGCTCCAGCGCCCGGGCGACGGCGATCGCGGCGCGGCGCACCTGGGTGAAGGTCCAGCGGGGTTCGATGGGGACGAAGACGTGCAGCCCCCGTCCGCCGGAGGTCTTCGGCCAGCCGCGCAGCCCGAGCCCGTCCAGCAGTTCCTCCAGGCGCCGCGCCGCCCGGCAGGCGTCCCGGTAGTCGGTGCCGGGCTGCGGGTCGAGGTCGATGCGCAGTTCGTCGGGGTGCTCCGCGTCGCCACGCCGGACCGGCCAGGGGTGGAAGGACAGCGTGCCGAGGTTGGCGGCCCAGATCACGGCCGCCACCTCGGTCGGGCAGATCTCGTCCGCGTGCCGTCCGCTGGGGAAGGTGATGCGCTCGGTGGGAATCCACTCGGGCAGCCCCCTGGGCGCCCGCTTCTGGTAGAAGAACTCCCCCGTTACGCCGTCCGGGTGGCGCTGGAGGGTGGTCGGGCGGTCCCGCAGGGCGCGGAGGATGCCCGGCCCCACCGCGAGGTAGTACTCGGCCACGTCCCGCTTGGTGAACCCCCGCTCGGGGAAGTACACCTTGTCCGGGTTCGAGAGCCGTACGGCCCGCCCGTCCACGTCCAGCTCCACCGCCTGACCCATGCCGTCACGCTAGACCGCCCGGTCCGGCTCCGCCTTTCGGCGAGCGTCCGCGGGCCGGGCGGCGGACAATCGCGGCATGGATCTGCCCGTGATGCCTCCCGTGAAGCCCATGCTCGCGAAGTCGGCGGCGCGGATTCCGCCGGGGATGCACTACGAGGCGAAGTGGGACGGCTACCGGGCGATCGTCTTCCGCGACGGCGACGAGGTCGAGCTCGGCAGCCGCTCGACGAACTCGCTGACCCGCTACTTCCCCGAACTGGTCGACGCGCTGCGGGCCAACCTGCCCGCCCGGTGCGTGCTCGACGGCGAGATCGTCGTCGCCCGCGAGGGGCGGCTCGACTTCGACGCGCTCCAGCAGCGCATCCACCCCGCCGCGTCCCGGGTGCGGCTGCTCGCCGGCACCACTCCCGCGAGCTTCGTGGCCTTCGACGTACTCGCACTGGACGACGTCTCCCTGCTGGAGGCTCCGCTCACGCAGCGGCGCGAGGCGCTCCGTGAGGCGCTGCGGGACGCCGCCCCGCCGGTGCATCTGGCGCCCGCGACCCGGGACGTCGCCGTCGCCCGCGAGTGGTTCGACCGGTTCGAGGGCGCCGGGCTCGACGGCGTCATCGCCAAGCGGCTCACGCTGCCCTACCGCCCGGACCAGCGGCTCATGGTGAAGATCAAGCACGAGCGCACGGCGGACTGTGTGGTGGCGGGTTTCCGCGAGCACAAGAGCGGCCCGGTGGTGGGCTCGCTGCTGCTCGGCCTGTACGACGACACGGGCCGACTCCAGCACGTCGGCGTGTGCGGGGCCTTCCCGATGCGGCGGCGCCGGGAGCTGGTGGAGGAGCTGGCGCCGCTGAGGATGGCGGGCGCCGAGGGCCACCCGTGGGCGGCGTGGCAGAACGAGGAGGCCCAGGCGACGGGGCGGCTGCCGGGCGGGCAGAGCCGCTGGAGCGGCGGCAAGGACCTGTCGTGGGTGCCGCTGCGGCCGGAGCGGGTGTGCGAGGTGGCCTACGACCACATGCAGAGCGGCCGCTTCCGGCACACCGCCCAGTTCCGGCGCTGGCGGGACGACAAGCCGCCCCGGGAGTGCACCTACGCGCAGCTGGACGAGGTGGTGGGCTACGACCTGGCCGAGGTGCTGAGCGGGTGACCCGTCCGCGAGGCCGTGGACCGGGTCAGCGCGTCAGACGGTGTGGCAGTGGCCGGTGCCGGCGGTCTCGGCGGGCAGGTCGAGCGCAGGGTTGCGGTCGAAGAAGCCCGTGGGACGCAGGGTGAAACCGGTGCTGTCCACGGGCATGACCGGCCAGTCCTCCAGCCGGGGCAGATGGGTGGGCCCGAAGGTGTGCCAGAGGGTGAGCTCGGTGTTCTCCAGCGGCTCGTCGGCCCGGGCCCAGGCCCCCACCCCCGCCCCTCCGGGGTGCTGGTTGGGGTGGTCGCCGTCGGGGTAGCGCCGCTCGGGCCGGTGCCGGGTCACCCACAGGTGCCGCGTGGCGTACTCCACCCGCCGGGCGACCGGCGACGCGGGGTCGGCCAGCAGCGGCGGGCCGGGGCGCGGCACGAGGGTGTAGGCGACGGGGCTGCCCATCCGGTTGAACCGGGCGGGGTTGACGACGCGCCAGGTGCGGCCCACGGCCGGGTCGGCGAAGCGGCCGCCGTCGGCCCCGGAGGTGATCGGGGTGGCCCGGGCGGTGAAGGCGTTGCCGTTCGGGTTGTCCTCGCCGAGGGGGATGCGGACGGCGTCGACCTCCTCGACGGTGTTGCCCGGGCCGTCCACGGCGGCGTCGAGCCGGGCGCAGAACAGGTGCTGGTGGTAGGGGGCCTGGAGGCCGGGAGCGACCTCGGTGGCGTGCGGGGTGCTCTGGCCCGGCTCGCTCGCCGAGGTCTGGACGATGCCGGTGGACTTGGCCTCGAAGGCGAGGGTGCCGTCCTGGTAGAGGTACCAGTAGAAGCCGTAGTCGTAGTTGCCGAGCGTGGTGATGTAGGAGATCACCAGCCGACGCGAGCGGCGGCTGACGACGGAGGTCTCGCCGGTCTCGTCGAAGATGTTGGTGTGCTTCCACAGCAGGCCGGTGTCCTCCTCGTGGAGGCAGACGGCGTTGTGGAGGGTCTCGGGGTGGCCCTCGTCGTCGCTGAGGACGGCGTCGAGGTAGCGGATCTCGCCCAGGCAGTCGCAGCCGAGGCGCAGGGAGTTGGCGTTGCGGCCGAGCAGGTACTCCCCCGCGTCGAGGTAGCACACCCAGTTGCGGGCCGGGTCCGGTTCGGCGTAGGGCACGGCCATCTCCGCCAGGGAGGCCCGGTGCAGGACCGGCCGCAGCCGACCGCCGTCGTGGAAGCCGAGCTGGTGGAGGACGAGGCCCTCGCGGGCGTTGAAGTCCAGCCGGAGGTCCCAGTTCTGCCAGGTGAGGTGGTGGCCGTCGAGGGTGAAGGAGGGCCCCTCGGGCTGGGTGATCCGCAGCGGCCTGAGATCGGTGCGGGGCGGCCCGGTATGGGCCGGGTCGTAGGTGCCGCACTCGGCGGGCACCGGCACGGGCCCGGTGTCGACGAGCCGCAGGACCCGCCGCTCGGTGAGATCGACGTCGGCGACGAGCCCGGCCACGGGGTGGGCGAACGGGTTGTCGGCCGCGTCGCAGCGCAGGAAGGTGAGCGAGCGCAGCATGCGGCGCCCGGTCTCCTCGTCGCGGCCGAAGTGGCCCGCGGCGAGCGGGGTGGCGATGGCGCGTCCGATCGCCGCGTCGTCGATGCCGCGGTCGGCCATGGCCTTGCGCCAGCCGGTGTCGGCCTTGACGATCGCGTCGCAGAGTTCGTACTCCTCGAAGAGGATGGGCGGATGCCCGTCCTCTTCGGCGTCCAGTTCCCGCCAGGCGACGAGCGTGCGGGAGCCGAGGTCGACGAGGGCCTCGGCCGCCCGGCCGGTGGCGCGGTCCAGCAGCGTGACGCGGACCCGGCGCACGACCGGGTCGCCGGGGCGGTGGGCCGTGACCGTGTGCCGCTCCGGTTCGTCCAGCAGGACGAGCGGGAAGCGGGTCGTGCCGGTGACCTTCCCGGCCTCGGCGAGGACGGCGCGGGCGTCGCTGATCTCCTCGGCCGTGAGCGGTTCCAGGGGATGGCGGACCATGGTGGCGGCTCTCCTACTCGGCGGGCACGTTCAGGGCATGTTCAGGACGGGTTCGGGGGCTCGTTCGCGGACGTGCCGGCGGGCTCGCCCGGGGCGGGCGCCGGGGAAGGGGCCTCCTGGGCCGCCTCCTCCAGCCGGAAGGCCTCGTTGCCCAGCCCGATCCGGGCGTAGCGGGCGGGGCGGGCGGAGCGCAGGTAGAGGCCGACGGCAACGCCGGCCAGGGCGGCGGCCAGGATGAGGCCGGGCAGGACCCAGCGCAGGGCGGAGGAGGGGTCGGCGCCGAGAAGGACGTCGAAGTCGACGACGGCGTAGCCGAAGATGACGGTGAGTCCGAGGGCGGCGAGCCCCGAGCAGGCCAGCCGTACGCCCTGGGTTGCGGCGGCGCCGCGGCGGACGAAGAAGGCGATGACGGCGACGGAGGTCGCGGCCATCAGCGCGATGACGCCGAGCGCTCCGACGTTGCCCATCCAGGTGAACAGCCGCAGCACCGGCGTCGTCGGATCGCCGTGGCCGCCGCCGTCAAAGAGCGCGAAGGCCAGGACGACGACGAGCGCGACGCCCGTCTGGAGCAGGGAGCCGATGGCCGGCGCGCCGGTGCCCTTCGAGGCCCGGCCCACGGCGGCGGGCAGCAGGCCTTCGCGTCCCATGGCGAAGGCGTAGCGGGCGACGACGTTGTGGAAGGCGAGCATGCAGGCGAAGATGCCGGTCAGGAAGAGGACGTGCAGCGCGTCGGTGAAGGCTCCGCCGAGCCGGGGTTCGGCCAGGCCGAAGAGCAGCCCCGCGCTCTGCTCCCGCGCCGCGCCGACGATGTGGTCCGGGCCGGTGGCGACGCTCATGAGCCAGGACGTCAGGGCGAAGAAGACGGCGACGGAGCCGACGGCGAGGAACATCACGCGGCGTACGACGGTCTGCGGCCGGTGGGTCTCCTCCGCGTAGACCGGGGCCTGTTCGAAGCCGAGGAACGCGGCGACGGTGAAGCACAGGGCGGTGCCGAGCCCGGCCCCGGTGAGGGCGCCCGGGTCGAAGGACGCGAGGGACAGGCCCTGGGGGCCGGGTTCGGCGGCGAAGGCGAGGTCCAGGACAACCACGAGCGCGACCTCGACGAGCAGCAGGGAGCCGAGCACCTTGGCGTTGAGGTCCACCTTGAGGGCGCCGAGGACGCCGGTGACGGCGATGCCCAGCAGGGCGACCAGCCACCAGTCGACCTGGACGGACAGGTACTCGTCGAGCAGCAGGGAGGCCTCGAACCCGAGGAGCCCGTAGACGCCGACCTGGAGGGCGTTGTAGGCGGCGAGCGCGACGTAGGACGCCCCCGCCCCGACGGTTCCGCCCAGGCCGCGGGCTATGTAGGCGTAGAAGGCGCCGGCGTTGTGCACGTGCCGGCTCATCTCGGCGTATCCGACCCCGAACAGCGCCATGACGGCGCCGAGGACGACGAACAGCAGCGGCTGGGCGGTGATGCCCATGACGGCGTAGGTGGTGGGCATGAGACCGGCCACCACCATGAGGGGCGCGGTGGCGGCCAGGACGGACAGGAGCAGCCCCGCCGTCCCGAGCCGGCCGGCGCGCAGGGCGCGGTCCTGTCCCATGTAGGTGTTGATCTCGTCCGGTCGTGCGCTGCTGCCCGTCAGCATGACGGTTCCTCTCCTGCGGTTCGGGGGCTCAGAGGGCGGCGGAGTCGAAGGCGGCGGGGTGGGTGGCGGGGCGCGGCGTTCGCGCGGCGGGCGGCGAGGCGGGGGCGGATGGGGGCCGGTGCCGGGTTCAGGCCATCCGGAAGGCGTGTTCCCGGGCGGCGGCGAAAGCGGCGTGGGCGTCCCGGCCGGTGAACGACCAAGGCGCGGGGGTGACATGTGGTCCGATGCGCTGGAACAGCGCTGCGGCCTCCGCCATCCGTCCTTCGTGGTACTTGGCGTAGGCGAGGTAGTTCAGGTCGACCAGCCGGCGGGCGTGGTTCTCCTCGGTGCCCCACTCCAGCCACCAGTCGAAGGCTCCGCGGACGGCGGCGCGAGCCCGGCGGCTGACCCAGTGGCCGGTGGCGGCGGGGTCGGGAGGGATCTCGCCGGAGGCGGCCAGCGCCTGGAAGCGCTCGGCGTGCGCGACGACGGGCAGCAGCGCCAGCGGGGAGTCCGCGGGGGCGTGTTCGGCGGTCGTCCGGGCGAACTCGTAGACGGGGTGCGGGGTCGTGGCCGAGGTGGTGGCCAGCCGTGTCGTCATCAGGTGGTGTGCGTGGTGGTGGTCGCGGTGGCGGACGCGCAGCTCGTCGAAGGCGTCCCGGAAGTCGGCCTCGGCTCCCTGGTGGTGGGCCAGGAGCAGTCGGGCGAGCCAGGGCGTCGGGTCGTCGGGTGCCAGCCGCTCGGCGGCGGTGGCGGCTTCCTCCGCCGCGTCGGGCGAGGTCTTGCCCCGGACGGCGCGGCGCACGGTGGCGCAGGCCAGCAGCAGCGCGGCGTCGGGGCTCTCCGGTTCGGCGAGCTGCCACTCGCGGGCCCAGGTGTGGCTGCCGGTGGCCTGGGCGAGGACGAGGGCGCGGTGGCCGCGCCGGTCCCAGTCCTCCCGGGTGGCGGTCAGCAGGGTGCGGGCGTCGGCCCAGCGTCCGCGGCTCAGCGCGTCGCGGGCGGCGGCCAGCGCGGTGTCGTCGAGAGCCGGGTCGGTGCTCCGGCTCTGTCCACGTCGGCCCAGCCGGAGGGAACGGGGTGGTGGAGTCATGGTCGGGGGTCAGCCAACCGCCGGGAACCGACCGCGTCAACCCCAGAACGAGCCATGAGCGACCGGACCTGTGCGGAGTGTGTCCGGTTGCGGCAGTTCTGCCGGACGTGCCGTCAATCTCCATGCTCCCGGTGCCGGCTGACAGGCGGCGGGGCGTGTTCCGGGGGCCCGGTGTCCGGGTCCCGGCGTCCGGCATGCGGCGAGCGGAGCGCCCGCCGGGGATACGCTCTGGGGGTGATCGGACGACTGGGGAACGCGGTGCGGCTGTGGTTCAGCCCGAGCCGGGTGCGCGCGGAGGGGCACACGCCCGACTACCGCTTCTCGCTGGCCAACGAGCGCACGTTCCTCGCCTGGATCCGCACGGCGCTGGCCCTCGTCGCCGGGGGCGTCGCCGTCGACCAGTTCCTCACCCGGCTCGGCTCGGCGACGCGCACGGGCACGGCCGTCGTCCTGATGGTGGGGGGCGCGGTGTGCGCGGTCCGGGCCGTGCACCACTGGGTGCGCTGCGAGCTGGCCATGCGCCGCGGCGAGGATCTGCCGCCGTCCCGGTTCCCCGCGCTCCTCGGCGTCGGCACCGCGCTGGCTGCGGTCGTGGTGGCCGGTGCGCTCGTGCTGGACGGCGGCGGCCGGTGAACGGGGCCCGGGACCCGGGAGTCCAGCCGGAGCGGACGCGGCTGGCCTGGCGCCGCACCACCCTGGCCGCCGGGGTCGTCGGGCTGCTGCTCGTGCGGCAGGCGCTCATCCGGGACGCCGGGATCGCCGGTTACGGTGGACTGGCGGTCGCCCTGCTGACGGTGCTGCTGCTCGCCGGGCTGGCTCACCGGCGGCTGAACGGCCTCGGCGCGGCCCGCCCGGCGCCGCTCGGCCCGCCCGCCGCCGGCGCCGTGGCGGCCTGCACGCTCGTTCTCGCGGCGGTGGGAGTGGTGATGCAGTGACGGCGGCTCTCGTGGTGGTCATGGGCGTGTCGGGCTCGGGCAAGACGACGGTGGGCACGGTGCTGGCCCGGCGGCTGGGGCTCCCCTACGCGGAGGGGGACGACTTCCATCCGCCGGACAGCGTGGCGAAGATGGCCGCCGGTGCACCCCTGACCGACGAGGACCGGTGGCCCTGGCTGGACGCCGCCGCCGGATGGCTGGCCGAGCGGTCCGGCACGGGCGGGGTCGTCGCCTGCTCGGCGCTGCGGCGGCGCTACCGCGACCGCCTGCGCGCGGCGGCGCCGGGGGTGTTCTTCGTCCATCTGGACGCGCCGCGGGAGCTGGTCGCCCGCCGCCTCGCCGAGCGGCGCGGGCACTTCATGCCGCCCTCGCTCCTGCGCTCGCAGTTCGCCGCTCTGGAGCCGCTGGACGACGACGAGCCGGGTACGGACGTGCCGGTGGACACCACCCCGGAGGAGACCGTGAGCCGCGTCCTGGCGGACCTGCGGCAGTGATCGGGGCGGCTCACCCGAGCGGCAGCGGCCGGTAGACCGTCAGCCTCCACTCCTCCTTGTCGAGCAGCAGCTCCGTGGGCGCCGGGGCCGTCTCTCCGTCGAACGCGCACACCGTGCCGGGCGGGATGCCGGTGATGCGCAGCCACGGCACCCGGGCGGCGGCGTGGACGGGCGAGCGGTGGGGCAGCCCCACGGCGGTGGCGAGCAGCAGTCGCAGCCGCGCCCAGCGCCCGCCGTGGATGATGTGCGTGTCGAGCCGGCCGTCCGCGAGGTCGGGCCGCCGGGGAGTCGCGCCGCCGAAGCTGGTGTAGGCGCAGTTCCCGGCGAACAGCAGCCAGACCGAGCGGCGCCGCCCGTTGACGGTGAGCTCCACCGGCCGGGCGTGGCGCAGCACGACGGCCGCGGCCAGGACGGCGGCGGGCCAGGCTCCGATGCGGCCCCGCCACCGTTCGCGCACCTCCACCAGCTCCCCGTAGACGCCGAGGCTGAAGGTGTTCACGAAGTGCCCCGCGTGGCCCGCGCCGCCCGCCCGGCCGCCGGGACCCGCCCCGGAGGTGAAGCGGGCCAGGTCGACGGCGACGGCGTCACCGCTCTCCAGCGCGCGGCACGCGTCGGCGGGCTCGACGATGCCCAGGTCCAGGGCGAGGTGGTTGAACGTTCCACCGGGGAGCACCGCGAGGGGCACCCCGTGGCGCAGGGCGAGCGGGGCGGCGGTGTTGACGGTGCCGTCGCCGCCGAGGACGCCCAGGGCTCCGCCCGCGTCCGCCGCGCGCCGCGCCGCCTCGTCGAGCGCCTGCTCCAGCGACCCCGCCGCCCGGTCCCACACGAGGAACTCGGCCCGCGGCAGATCCGTTCGCAGGACATGGAGGGATTCCGACGTTCCGGCGACGGGGTTGACGACGGCCACGAGCCCGCGCCCGCCCGGCAGGCGCGGGGCGGGCACCGTCGGCTGGGACGGCGCGGGCAGCGGGCGCGGGGCGAGCAGCCGGCGCGTGACGACGGCCGCGCCGACGCCGATCGCCGCCCCGGCCAGGACGTCGCTCGGATAGTGGGCGCCGGTGTACACGCGCGAGAAGGCGACGGCGGCGGCGAGCGGAGCCAGCGCCGTGCCCCCGCCGCGGGACTCCAGGGCGACCCCGGTGGCGAAGGCCGCCGCGGAGGCCGAGTGCCCGGAGGGGAAGGACGTCGTCACGGGCGGCCGCCGGAGGTGACGCACCGCGGGGACGGCGTCCAGGACCGGCCGACTGCGGCCGAACGACCACTTCGCGAAGCCGTTGACCGTGGCGGAGGCCGCGCCCAGCGCGGCGACACCGCGGAGTGCGGCGCGCCGGGCCCGGCCTCCGGGCCGGCCCGAGAGCGCCGCGCCGGCCGCGAGCGCGAGCCACAGGCGGCCGTGGTCCGCGCTGTGGCTCAGCCGGGGCAGGATCCGCTCGGCGCCGGGCCAGTGGCGGCCTGCCACGGCGGCGAACAGTGCGTGGTCCAGTCGGCGCAGGCGTGCGGGCATACGCAAGGACTACCCCGGCGGCCCGTCCCTCGCACCCGGGGACGACAAGGGCGGGGACGTCCGAACGGGCGGGGGGATCCGATGCGCGAACGTCTACGTCCCATCAGCAGCCACTCGGTCGATTCAGGTCGACGCAAACGGAGGTGGAGACCTTGGCCGGCTTCAGAGCACTCGCCGCGCAGGTCCGCGACCCGGCGCGCTCGCCGTCACAGCGGCGGCAGGCCCTGCGCAAATGCCTGGAACGTTTCGCCCCCTACGGGCACCGGGCGACGTGGGCGCACCTGTGCGCCCGGGGCGGTTTCGGCCCGGAGGACCGTTCTCCCGAAGGGCACCGTCTGGTCGCCGCGCTGGAGGAGCTGGAGGAGGCGCGGGAGGTCTGGCTCGCCTACGAGGAGAAGTCCGCCCGACGCCGCCGGGAGCAGAAGCACCTGGGCATCCGGCAGCCCACGGCACTGGACGACTGGCACAGCCGCACGTGGGGCGGCCGGGCGCTCCTGCACTTCGACGACCCGGCGCACGTTCCCGGGGCACCGCTCGCGGCCGTCCTGCGCGGGCTGATCGCCACGATGGAGGCGGAGGCCGGCCACGAGGGACGGGCCCCGGCACTGGCCGCCGGGTGAGCGGCCGGGTGCCCGCACGGTGCGGGCACCCGGCCGCTCGGGACGGCTCCACGGCCGCCGTCAGCTCCCCAGCAGCAGGCGCACCCGCGGCCAGCTGTCCGCCCGGGCCCTCGCGTCGGCGGCGAGGCTGCCGCCCAGGTCCACGTAGCGGTCGGTCACCGGGTGCCGCAGGTAGGTGGCGGTCGCGGTGTAGGGGTACGTGCCGAGGGCGTGCCCGGCGTCCGGGTACACCAGGGCCCGGTGCCGCTGGCCCGAGTCGCCACGCTGCCCGCCGATCTCCTCGGCCGCCGGTCCGGACGGCGAGAGCCCGTCGGCCCCTCCGGCGATCGCCAGCACCGTGCCGCGCACCCGGTCGAGCGGGATGGGGCTGTGCTCGACCGGCCGTCCGTCCTTCGTCCAGGCCACGTCGCCCTCGGGGAAGCCGCGGTGCGTGTCGCGGCTCGGGGCGTAGACGACGACGTTTTCGACCAGGTCCGGGTAGTGGTGGCCGAGGAGCTGTGCGGCCTCGGAACCGCGGGAACGGCCGATCACGGACACCCGCTGCGGCCCCTCACCGGCCTCCCGGTCCAGCAGCCGGAGCGCGGTGGCGAAGTACTCCAGCCCGATCCTCTGCAGGGTGTCGGGGCGACCGGGGCAGTCGAAGTAGCACAGGACGAGCACGGGGTGCCCGCGGGAGGCGAGCAGGGCTGCCGAGTACCGTTCCCCGACGCCGCCGGCGGAGCCGCCGAAACTGAGCACCGGCGGGCGCGCCGGCAGGTCGGCGGGCGGCTGGTACAGGACGCCGTGCACCTCGTCCTCGCCCACGGTCAGGGGGCGGTGTCTGACGCCGTCGCGCATCCACGTGCGGGTGAGCGTGCGCCGCGCGACGGGGGTACCGTCCGACTCGACCGTGATGTCCACGTCGTAGGCGCGCTGCTGCTCGGGCCACCGCGTCTCGAAGCGCGACGCGTCGGTCGGAGCGGTCTCGGGTCTCATGGACCAGAACAGCCCCATGCCGTCGGCCTGGTCGTAGGTACCCGACCGCGGCCGGTCACGGGTCAGGTCGACCGTGCCCGTCCCGTCGGCGGTGAAGACGGCCCGCCCCTCCCAGCGCTCGCCCTCCCGGTCCGTGGCCTGAGCGGTGACCGTCGCCTCGGCGTCGGCCCGCAGGCCGGTCACGCGGATGCGCACCGGTTCGTCCGCCAGGGCCACGGGCTTGTCCACCCTGATCCGGGCGTCGGTGCCGCCCTCGGATCCGCCGGCGCACCCCGCGGTGAGCAGCAGCGCCACCCCGGCGGAGGCCGCCGCCCGCATCGTCCGTCTCATCACTCCTCCTCGGTGAAGCCGACGCCTCGTCCCCGGCCTGGCCGGCCGTGCGTCGAGCGGCTCCGGGTGCCAACCCTGGCCCGCCGCCCGGCCCACGGTCACGAGGCGGGGTACGGCAGCGTTCGGGACGTCCTCCTGCCGGGTGTCGGCAGGGCGCTTCGTCCGGGGACGGTCCTCGGCCGTTGACAGTGGCCGCGCCGCCCACGCATGCTGAGCAAGCGCTTAGCACAGGGGGGTGGCCGCGGCCGCGCCCGGAACAACGGCGAGAGAGGCGGTGCGGTATGGCGGGGCCCCGGGTCTTCGCGACGGTGGATGAGCTGCGGGAGGCGGTCGGCGTCGAACTGGGGCCGAGCGACTGGCTGGAGGTCGACCAGAAGCGGATCGACCTGTTCGCCGACGCGACGGGCGACCACCAGTGGATCCACGTCGACCCGGAGCGCGCCGCACGGGGGCCGTTCGGGACGACCATCGCGCACGGCTATCTGACCCTCTCCCTGCTGCCCGTGCTGATGCCGCGGGTGCTGCGGGTCGAGGGGGTGCGCATGGGCGTCAACTACGGCGTGAACAAGGTACGGTTCCCCGCTCCGGTACCCGTGGGCTCGCGGCTGCGGGCCCGGGTGCGGATCGCCGAGGTCTCCGAGGTGGGCGACGACGGGGTGCAGTGCGTGGCCCAGACGACGGTGGAGCGGGAGGGCGGCGAGAAACCGGTCTGCGTCGCGGAATCGGTCGTCCGCTACTACCGCTGACGCCCGCCGCTCGGCGGGGCGCAGATCCGGCCGGGCGCCTCAGCCCGGGCGGGCGCCGACCATGCGCAGGGCGAGGTCGGCGTAGAAGGCGCCGATCTCCTCGGGAGTGCGGCGTCCCCCCGGAGTGAACCAGCGGGCGACGTCCACGCACAGGGAGAGCACGGCGAGCGCCGTGCCGCGCGCGTCGGCCACCTCGAACTCGCCCGCCTCCGCGCCGGCCGCGAGGAGATCGCGGACCAGCTCCTCGGAGCGGCGCCGCAGGCCGATGATCTCCGCGTAGTGCTCCTCGCCGAGCGCGGCCAGCTCGTACTGCACCACCCGGGCGGTGGTGTGGTGTTCGGCGTGCCAGCGCACGAAGGCGCGGACGGCCGCGGCCAGCCGGTCGGCGTTGCCGCCGGGCCCGGAGGCCGCCTCCGAGAGCAGCCGCACGGAGCGCTCGTGGCCCACCCGGCTGATCTGGTAGAGCAGCTCCTCCTTCGTGCGGTAGTGGATGTACAGGGCGGCGGGGCTCATGCCGGCACGGCCGGCGATGTCACGGGTGGTGGTGGCGTGGAAGCCGCGCTCGGCGAACGCCTCGACGGCCGCGACGAGCAGCCGCCGGGCCGCCTCGGGCGCCACCCCGCTCCAGGACTCCTGGGAGTCCCCCTGGGCCTGCGCTCCCGCCCCGGCTGCCTGTGCCACTGGTTTCGCCCCGCTTCCGTCGACCGGGCGAACACCATACATCGGTGCCGCCCCCTTCGCTGAGCGCTCGCTCAGCGAAGGGGGCGGGCGCCGGGGAGCGGGCAGAGCGCGCTCAGAAGGCGGAGACCCCGGTCAGGGCGCGGCCGATGACGAGCTTCTGGATCTGGCTGGTGCCCTCGTAGAGCGTCATGACGCGGGCGTCGCGCAGGAGTTTGCCGACCGGGAACTCGTCGATGAAGCCGTAACCGCCGAAGACCTGCAGCGCGTTGTTGGCCGAGCGCACGGCGGCCTCGGAGGCGTGGAGCTTGGCGACGGAGGACTGGGTGGCGAAGGGCTGCCCGCGGTCGATCAGGTCGGCTACCCGCCAGGTGAGCAGACGCGCCGCGTCCACGTCCACGGCGATGTCGGCGATCAGCTCCTGGACGAGCTGGTGGTGCGCGATGGACCGGCCGAACTGCTCGCGGGCACCGGCGTACCCGACCGCCGCGTCCAGCGCCGCCTGGGCGATGCCGACGCAGCCCGCCGCGACGGACATCCTCCCCTTGGCGAGCGCGGACATGGCCACGGAGAAGCCCTTGCCGAGGGGCCCGAGCCGGGCCGAGTCCGGCACCCGGACACTGTCGAGCACCAGCTCCGCGGTGGCCTGCCCGCGCAGCCCCAGCTTGCCGTGGATCTCCCGCCGGGTCAGGCCGGCCGCGTCCGCCGGGACCAGGAAGGCGGTGACCCCGCGGTGCCCCGGCTCGTCCCCGGTGCGCGCGAACAACAGGACGACGTCGGCCCAGGTGCCGTTCGTGATGAACATCTTGCCGCCGTCGATGATCCAGTCGCCCCCGGGCTCAGCACGGCGGGCCCGGGTGGTGAGGCTGCCCGCGTCGGACCCCGTGCCCGGTTCCGTCAGCCCGAAGCAGCCGAGCGCCTCGCCGGAGGTGAGGACGGGCAGCCACCGCCGCTTCTGCTCCTCGCTCCCCCAGGCGGCGATGGTCTTGGCGACCAGGCCGAGCGACACGGACACCACGCCGCGCACGGAGGAGTCCCCGCGCCCCAGCTCCTCGGTGACCAGGCAGTAGGCCAGGTGGTCCCCCGCGGAGCCGCCGTACTCCTCGGGAATCGTCAGCCCCAGGAATCCGAGGTCGCCCAGGCGCCGCACGATGCCCGGGTCGATCGACTCCGCGCGGTCCCACTCGGCGGCGTGCGGCGCGACCTCCCGGACGACGAAGTCCCGGGCCAGGGCACGCACGGCCCGCTGCTCCTCGGAGAGCTCCAGATCCACGGCGGTACCTCGCAGTCGTCCGGTCGTTGCCGTACAGGGCCGCACCGGTGGGTCCGGCTGGGCCGCCCACTAAACCTATCACCGATAGGTTTAGTGCGGTCAGCTCTACTATGGGGCGCATGGCCCGCCCCCGCAAGCCCCTCCTCAGCCGCGACCGCATCGTCGAGACGGCACTCGCCCTCGTGGACACCGAAGGGCTGGAAGCCGTCTCCACCCGGCGGCTGGCGACCGAACTCGGCGTCAGCGGGCCATCGCTGTACCACCACTTCCGCACCAAGGACGAGATCCTCGACGCGGTCGCCGACCGGGTCTGCGCCGACGTCGACCTGGCGATGTTCGAGGACGGCACCCCCTGGCGGGAGGCGCTGGAGGGCTGGGCCCGCTCCTACCGGGCGGCGCTGAGGGCGCACCCCAACATCGTCCCGTTCCTGGCCCGCGGACCGGGGCGGCGGCCCAGCCAGCTACGCATGGCCGACGCCGTGTTCGGCGCCATGACGGCCGCGGGCTGGCCCCGCGCCCACGCCACCCACATCGGCGCGCTCATGCGGTACTTCGTCGCCGGCTCCGCTCTCGGCTCCTTCGCCCGCGGGTTCGTGGACGACGCCGCGCTCTACGCCCGCGACTACCCACACCTCGACCAGGCCCACCTGCTGGCGGAGCACCAGCAGCAGGTGGACGAGGGCGCCTTCGAGACGGGCCTGCGGGCCCTCGTCGACGGGCTCGCCCTGCGCTTCACCGCCGCCGGCACCCCCTGAAGGGCGGGGGAACCGCGCGGACGGCCACCACGCACGGGCGCACCGCAGGGAACGGAGCGGGCCCTGCACCCGGGGGCGCACCCCGCGCCGGGGGCCGCGCTCGCCGGCCCCGCACCCCGGCGCAGACCTCCCCGGAGCGCGGAACGGCCTAGAACACCACCAGTGCCCGGCCGCCGCGCCCGGCCAGCATCGCGGAGAAGGCGTCCGGGATGCCGTCCAGCCCGATCCGGTCCGTGACGAGCCCGCCCAGGTCCAGCCGTCCCGCGCGCACGTGCTCGGCCAGCACCGGCACGTCCCTCGCCGGGTCGCTGTTGCCGAAGACGCAGCCCGAGAGGGTGCGGGCGAAGTGGAAGATCTCCAGCGCCGAGAAGGACACCTGCTCGGCCTTGCCGCCGATGCCCACGACCGTCGTCCGCCCGCCGCGCCGGGTGGACGCCCAGGCCGTGCGGATGGTCCGCGCCCGGCCGACGCACTCCACGGCGACGTCGGCCCCGTCACCCCCGGTCAGCGCGCGGATCTCCTTGGCCGTGGCCTCCCCGGCGAGCAGGAAGTCGCTCGCTCCGGCCGCCCGGGCCAGCTCCTCCTTGGCCGGGGACACGTCCACGGCCACGATCGGCCCGGCACCGGCGATCCGGGCCGACTGCAGGACGGCGAGCCCCACCCCGCCCACGCCGAAGACGGCCACCGACTCCCCGGAAGCGACCCGGGCACTGTGGTGGACGGCGCCCCAGCCGGTCAGCACGGCGCAGCCCAGCAGGGCGGCGTCGGTGAGCGGGATGCCGTCGGGCAGCGGCAGCACGGCCCGCTCGGGAACGAGCGTCTCCTCGGCGAAGGCCGCCGCGCTCAGCCCGGGATACAGCTCCCGGCCGTCGGCGGTCCGGGCGTAGGGCACGGTGGTGGCCGCGTTGGCGGTCGGGCACAGCCACGGCTCGGCCCGCTCGGCGCAGAAGCGGCACCGGCCGCAGGAGGGCGCCCAGTTGAGGATCACGCGGTCGCCGGGGGCGACGGCGGTGACGCCCTCCCCCACCGCCGTCACGGTTCCGGCGCCCTCGTGGCCGAGGACGGCCGGGACGGGCTGGCGGAGCGTGCCGTTGGACAGGGAGAGGTCCGAGTGGCACACCCCGGCCGCGGCCACGGCGACCCGCACCTGGCCCGGCCCGGGATCGGGCAGTGCGATCTCGGTGATCTCCAGCGGTGCGTCGACGGCGGGCAGGACGGCGGCTCGGACCACGGCGTTCGGCTCCTCGGTTGCGGGTTCACGGTTGCGGCTTCCCGGTTCACGGGCGGTACGGCTTCGAAGGGGCCGCGGGGTCGCCGGGGGCGGCCGGCGGTCGCCTTCTAGAACTGCAGGGACTTGGTCTGGAGGTACTCGGTGAGCCCGTGCGGGCCCAGCTCCCGGCCCACTCCGGAGCGCTTGTGGCCGCCGAAGGGGGCCAGGGGGTTGAACCGGCCGCCGTTGATGTCGACCTGCCCGGTGTCCAGCCGGCGGGCGAAGGCGACGGCCTCGGCCTCCTCGGCCGCCCAGACGGCCCCGGCCAGCCCGTAGTCGGTGTCGTTGGCGATCCGGGCGGCGTCGTCGACGTCCCGGTAGCGCAGGACGCTCAGGACCGGTCCGAAGATCTCCTCGCGCGCGACCGTCATCTCCGGTGTGACGTCGGCGAGCACGGTGGGCCGCACGTACCAGCCGCGGCCGAGGCCCTCGGGGGCCTCCGCGCCGCCGGCCACCAGCCGCGCGCCCTCCTCCACGCCCCGGGCGATGTACCCGGTGACGCGCTCCTGCTGGCGGGCGCTGACGACGGGACCGAGGCGGGTGGCCTCGTCGGCCGGGTCGCCGGGCACGTACTTCGCGGCGGCGCGGGCGGCCAGCTCGACGGCCTCCTCGTAGCGGTCGCCGTCGACCAGCAGCCGGGTCCAGGCGCTGCACGTCTGCCCGGAGTTGGCCATCACGTTGGCCACGCCCGCCTTGACGGCGCGCGTCAGGTCGGCCCCGGGCAGGACGACGTTGGCCGACTTGCCGCCCAGCTCCAGGGCGACCGGCTTGACGGCGGCCCCGGCGGTGGCGCCGATGCGGCGACCGACGGCGGTCGAGCCCGTGAAGGAGACGAGGTCCACGCCCGGATGCCCGGCCAGCGCCTCCCCGGCCTCGGGTCCGTACCCGGTCACCAGGTTGAACGTGCCCGGGGGGAGGCCGGCCTCGGCCACGGCCTCGGCGAAGAGCTGGGCCACCAGCGGGGTGTTCTCGGCGGGCTTGAGGACGACGGTGCAGCCCGCGGCGAGGGCGGGTGCGGCCTTGGCCACGATCTGGTGGAGCGGGTAGTTCCACGGTGTGATGGCGCCGACGACGCCGACGGGCTCGTGCAGCACCCGGGAGTTGCCGATGCGCTCCTCGAAGGGGAACTCGGCGGCCAGGGCGGCGTAGGAGCCGGCGACGGTGACGGGCAGTGCGGCGTGGACGGCGCGGGAGAAGGAGAGGGGCGCGCCCAGTTCGGCGGTGACGGTCGTGGCGATCTCCTCGCGGCGCGCGTCGAGGGCGCCGGTCAGCGCGGTGAGGCGGGCGGCACGCTCCGCGGGCGCGATGGCGGCCCAGCCGGGCAGGGCGGTCCTGGCCGCGCGGACGGCCGCGTCCACCTCGGGTGCGCCGCCTGCGGGGACGCGGGCGATGACCTCTTCGGTCGCCGGGTTGTGGACGTCGATCCCGTCGCCCCGGGCCGGTACCCAGGCGCCGCCGATGTAGTGAGCGTCGTGTGCCATGACCTCAACCTATCGCCGCTAGGTTACGACTGTCAGCCACCCGCCGCCGTGCCGTGGCTCACCCACCCGACACGCCGCACCACCGGGCGATCCGCGCCAGGGTGTTGCGCACGGCGAACGGATTCCTATGATTCAGCATAGGAATCGAGCGCGGCAGGAGCGAGAGCGACATGAGCGACGGGGACCAGACCCGCACGGCGGGGGACGAACTGTCCTATCTCTCCGGATTCGGCAACGAGCACAGCAGCGAGGCCGTACCCGGCGCGCTGCCCGTGGGGCGCAACTCGCCCCAGCGCGCTCCCCTCGGGCTGTACGCCGAGCAGCTGAGCGGCACCGCCTTCACCGAGCCCCGGGCGCACAACCGGCGCTCCTGGCTCTACCGCATCCGACCCTCGGCCGCGCACCCCGCCTTCACCCGGCTGGCGGGGCCCCGCGCGAACCCGGCCCTGCGCACGGCGCCGTTCACCGAGGTCCCGGACCCGAACCGGCTGCGCTGGGGCCCGCCGCCCCGCGCGGCCGAAGGCACCGACTTCGTCGACGGTCTGTGGACGGTGGGCGGCAACGGGGACGCCGCCCAGCGCACCGGCATGGCCGTCCACCTCTACTCCGCGACCGCCTCGATGACCGACCGGGTCTTCAGCGACGCGGACGGCGAGCTGCTGATCGTGCCGCAGGACGGCGGACTGCTGCTGCACACCGAGTTCGGCGCGCTGCGGGCCGAACCCGGCCACTGCGCGCTCATCCCGCGCGGCGTGCGCTTCCGCGCCGAGCTGCTGGACGCCCACGCGGGCGGCTACGTCTGCGAGAACTACGGCCAGCCGTTCACCCTCCCCGACCTGGGCCCCATCGGCGCCAACGGGCTCGCCAACCCGCGCGACTTCCTGGCCCCCACCGCCGCCTACGACGCCGCCGACCGGCCCGTCGAGGTCGTCAACAAGTTCTGCGGACACCTGTGGGCCGCGGAGTACGACCACTCGCCGCTGGACGTCGTGGCCTGGCACGGCAACAACGTGCCCTACGTCTACGACCTGCGCCGCTTCAACGTGCTCGGCACGATCAGCTACGACCACCCGGACCCGTCCCTGTTCACCGTGCTGACCTCCCCGACGGACACCCCGGGCCTGGCCAACGTGGACTTCGTCGTCTTCGCGCCGCGCTGGCTGGTCGGCGAGGACACCTTCCGCCCGCCCTACTTCCACCGCAACGTGATGAGCGAGTACATGGGGCTGGTCGAGGGCGCCTACGACGCGAAGGCCGAGGGCTTCGTGCCCGGCGGCGGCTCCCTGCACAACATGATGTCGGCGCACGGTCCGGACCGGGAGACCTTCGAGGCCGCCAGCGCGGCCGAGCTGCGCCCGCAGAAGATCGACGACGGGCTGGCCTTCATGTTCGAGACCCGCTGGCCGGTGGTGGTGACCGGGCAGGCGATGGACGCCGGACACCGGCAGCACGCCTACGACGAAGTGTGGCAGGGTCTGGAACGACACTTCCGCAACTGAACGTTTCGGCCCTGAGCGGCCGGGAGGCACGGTGACCCTCTTCGCCCCCGACTCCGTCGAGCTCAACCGCAAGCTGCCACTGTGGTACCAGGTCTCGCAGTCCCTGCGGGCCTCCATACTCGGGCGCCCGCCCGAGGCACCGCTGCGGCTGCCGACGGAGGAGGCCCTGGCCGAGCACTACGGCGTCAGCGTGCTCACGATGCGCCAGGCGCTCAAGGAGCTGGAGACGGAGGGGCTCATCTCCCGGCACCGGCGGCGGGGCACGTTCATCGAGCCCGAGGCCCGGCGGGGCCGACCGGTGCGGCTGCTGGGCTCGGTGGACGCCATCGTGGCCCAGCAGTCCGGCGAGGACACCACGCTGCTGGGCCACGGCCCCGCCCCGGTGCCGGCGGAGCTGGCCGAGTACTTCCCGGGCTGCGCGGAGGCCGTGTCCTACCGGCGGCTGCGCCGTGACCGGGCGAGCGGGGAGCCGACGAACTGGGCGGAGAACCTCATCCCTCCGGCCACGGCGGCACGCATCGACCCGCAGGCGCTGCGACGCATGCCGATGACCAAGCTGCTGCGGGACGAGGTGGGGATCCGCATCAGCCGCATCACGGACACGGTGGAGGCCAGGCTGGCCGACCCGGAGACGGCCAGGCTGCTGGAGGTTCCCCTGCTGAGCCCGATCCTGCACTACACGGGCGTCACGCTCGACGAACGCGGGCGGGTGGTGGACGTGGCCCGGATTCACTACCGGGGGGACCGGTTCTCCTTCTCGGTCACCGTGGAGAACGTCGTCGACTGAGCTGACGTCAGCTGAGCGGACGTCAGCCAGGGTCCGCCGGGCGAGCGCCGTCGGGCGCCGGGTGCGGGCGCTCGGCGCCGGGCCCACGCGGGCCCGGCCGGGCCGGGAGGCTCAGCCCCGGCCGCCGAACAGCGTGCGACGCAGCCGTCGCAGCGGCGCGAACAGGGAGACCCGCCCGCCACGGCTGCTGCGGCTGCTGCCGGCGTCGTGCGTGGTCAACTCCCGCATCAGCGTCAGGGCCTCGTCGGCCTTGCCCGGCGGCACGGCCGGGCCGCCGATGACGCTGAGATGCCGGTCCAGACGCGAACCGGAAGCGCTCGTACGGCAGTTGATCGCGGGCACCCGAGCCCTGCTGCGCGCTGTTATCTGCTCCATGACACTCCCCACCCGTACGACGGCACCTGGCCCGGGCAGGCCCAAGCCTATCGCCCGGAGTGGACCGGCGGGTATCCCGGCCATGGGAACCACCTGCCCCGCAAGGGCGTCGGCGAAGCTTTTCACACGTCGTCACCTGATGTCGCGCACACTCGGACGTGATGCTTCGCGCCCGCGCATGAGCCCACGCGCCGGGCGCGGGCTCCAGTGAGCCGGTTCCCCACCCCCTCCCCACCCGGCCACCATGGTCCGAACGCCCGTGACGAGGCCACCAGGTGCGGCCGGATCGTGGGGCCTGAACATCCGGCGCTTCGGGGGGCACAGCCGACCATGCACACCACGTCACACCAGAGCCCGCACGCGCGCCCCGGCCCGAGCGCGCACGCCCGTCCGAGCCCGCACCACCGTCCGAGCGTGCGCCGGGGCCCGCGCGGGCCGAGCTCGGGCGCCGGGGCCGCGCTCCTGGCCGGGGTGGCCGTCGGCGTGACCGGCGCCGTGCTGACGTTCGCCGAACCCGGTCCGCCGCTGCGCGCCCCGCTCACCTCCTTCTTCCTGCTGGCCGCCCCCGGCGCGGCGCTCGCCGTCGCGCTGCGCGGGCTGGACCCGCTGAGCCGGTCGGCAGTCGCGCTCGCCGGCTCGATCGCCGTCAACCTGCTGGTCGCCCAGGTGATGCTGGCCACCAGGAGCTGGTCGGTGCGCGGCGGCGTGACCGCGATCGCCGTCCTCAGCACCCTGGCGCTGCTGACCACCGCCCTGGGGGCCCGCGCCCGGCGGCGCGGCGCGGGCGGTGCCACCGCCGCGGACTCCGGCCCCGCCCGAGAGAGGACCGATGGACACCGACGTCTGCAGACCCGGCGAGCTGACCCAGGCTGACCGGGAGGCCTGGAGCGCGCTCCAGGCCTCGGCCGCCGGGAGCGGCCAGCCCGAGCTGGCGAACCCCTTCCTGGCCCCCGAGTTCACGGTCGCCGTGGGCCAGGTGCGGCGGGACACGCGGGTGGCCGTGATACGCGGCGGGGGCTCCTCCGCCACCGGGAGTCCGGCGGCGTTCCTGCCCTTCCAGCGCTCGCGGTCGGGCGTCGGACGCGCCGTCGGACTCGGCCTGTCGGACTGCCAGGGCATGGTGGCCGCACCCGGCTTCCACTGCGACGCCCCCGGGCTGCTGCGGGCCTGCGGGCTCGCGGTGTGGGAGTTCGACCATCTCGTCTCGGGGCCGCAACCGTTCGCCGGGTACGCCTCGGGCGCGTTCGCCTCCCCGGTCATCGACGTCGCGGACGGCCCGGAGGCGTTCTGGTCGGCGCTGCGTGCCCGTTCTCCCAACTTCACGCGCCGCACGCTCGCCAAAGGGCGCAAGCTGGGCCGCGAGGCCGGTGAGGTCGTCTACGTCCACGACGAGCGCGATCCGCGCATGCTCGAGGTGCTGCGGGGGTGGAAGTCGGCGCAGTACCGGCGCACGGGCCGCGGCGACCGCTTCGCGCGGCCGTGGATCGTCGAGCTGGTGGACCGTCTCTTCCACACCCGCACGGCCCGCTTCGCCGGTCAGCTCTCGGTGCTGTACGCGGGCGGGCGGCCGGTCGCGGCGCACTTCGGGCTGCGCTCAGACCGGGTGCTGTCCACCTGGTTCCCGGCCTACGACCCCGCCTACGGCAGGTACTCCCCCGGGCTGCTGCTGCATCTGCGCATGGCGGAGGCCTCCGCGGCCCAGGGGCTGGCCTCGGTGGACATGGGCCGTGGCACCAAGGCCTACAAGGACGCGCTGAAGTCCCGGGAGCTGACGGTGCACGAGGGCTGGGTGACACGGCGGCACCCCGTGGCCCTCGGCCGTCGGATGCACCGTGCACCGGTCCGCGCTCTGCGCAATGCCGTCGTCTCGCGACCGGAACTGTTCGGTCCTGCCGACAGGTTGCTCAAGCAGATCGGTAGTTTTCGCTCGAAAGGGCGAAAATAAGCATATTTACACTGAGCCATGGGTGGATGCCGCATGTGGTGTTCTACACTCCAAGCCGCCACAGAACGTCAGCTTCTGCCACACGCTCGGTTCGTCACACGGCCGCGCCCAACGGCCGCAGCGAAGCGTTCAACTCCCATCACCAGCCACACAGCCACCATCCGTTCCAGCCACCACACACCACAGAGGACCGCCGTCCGCGCGGCGCGATGCGGTGCCGCCCCAGGGAGGGGGCGTGTGCCGCGGGTCCACGCAGCGCGGACGGCGGTCGGGGGGTCAGGTCCGGGGTCCCAGCACAGCACCCGGGCCGCGGCGGCCCAGCCACGCCGCCCACCCGTGCCGGCGCCGCCCGGCGCCCGCCCCCTTCGCCTCGGGTAACCGCTCGGACCGGCCACGACGGCCGGTCCACCGGACGAGAGGGCCACACCGCTCATGAGTGTCTCCGTACTTCCGCCCACCGATCCGCCGCTGGCGCACTATCGGCCCGTCAGCTCGCATCTGGCCATCGCACCGCCCGTCAGCGTCGTCATCCCGGCCATGAACGAGGCCGAGAACCTTCCCTACGTCTTCAAGTCCCTGCCCGACTGGGTGCACGAGGTCGTCCTCGTCGACGGCAACTCCACCGACGACACGGTCGCCGTCGCCCGCGAGCTGCGCCCCGACATCGTCGTCGTACCCCAGCGCGGCAAGGGCAAGGGCAACGCGCTGATCAGCGGATTCGCCGCCTGCACCGGCGAGATCATCGTGATGGTCGACGCGGACGGCTCGGCCGACGGCGCAGAGATCGTCACCTACGTCTCCGCCCTCGTCGGCGGGGCCGACTTCGCCAAGGGCTCGCGCTTCGCCAACGGCGGCGGCACCGACGACATGACACCGCTGCGCAGACTGGGCAACCGTGCGCTCACCGCCGCCGTGAACGCCACGTTCGGCGCCCGCTACACCGACCTGTGCTACGGCTACAACGCCTTCTGGCGCCGCTGCCTGGACGACATCGCCCTGGACTGCTCGGGCTTCGAGGTCGAGACGCTCATGAACATCCGCGTCGTCAAGGCGGGGCTGCGGGTCCAGGAAGTGCCCAGCCACGAGTACGCCCGCATCCACGGCGCCAGCAACCTGCGCGCCGTCCGCGACGGGCTGCGGGTGCTCTCGGTCATCCTGCGCGAGCGCGGCGCGCGGCCGCGCGTCGGCCGGGCGGTCCGCCCCCGGGAGCGCCGCGGGTGAGCAGACCGGTGAACCGATTCGCCCACGCCTCGGCCACCGGCGGGTTCTCGGTGGTGATCTGCGTCTACACCGAGGAGCGCTGGAGCGACATCCTGGCCGCCGTCGCCTCCGTGCGGGCCCAGGAACTACCCGCCCACGAGCTGGTCCTCGTCGTCGACCACAACAGGCCGCTCCTGGAACGCCTCGTCCTGCACTACGCGGCCACGGCCGCCGTGCGGGTCCTGGCCAACACCGGACCGCGCGGCCTGTCCGCCGGACGCAACACCGGGATCGCCGCCGCCGTCGGCGAGTTCGTCGCCTTCCTCGACGACGACGCCGTGGCCGAGCCCGCCTGGCTCCGTCACTTCGCCGCCGCCTACACGGACCCCGCCGTCCTGGCGGTGGGCGGCCGCACCGAACCGCTGTGGTCCTCCGGCCGCCGGCCGCCCTGGTTCCCCGAGGAGCTGGACTGGACGGTCGGCTGCACCTACCGCGGCCACCCGCCGGGCCTGGTGCGGGTCCGCAACGTCCTGGGGGGCAACGCCTCGTTCCGCCGCGCCGCCCTCACCGCCGCGGGCGGCTTCACCACGGGCATCGGCCGGGACGGACGGCGGCTGCCGCTCGGCTGCGAGGAGACGGAACTGTGCATCCGGCTGGCCCGCGCCCACCCGGAGGCCGTGCTCCTCGTCGACGACCGGGCCGTCATCCGGCACCGCGTGCCCGCCGCCCGGCAGCGCCTGGGCTATGTGCGCACCCGCGCCTACGCCGAGGGCCTGTCCAAGGCGCTCGTCGCCCGCAGCGTCGGGGCCCGGGACGGGCTGGCCACCGAACGCCGCTACACCACCCGGGTGTTGCCGGCGGCCCTGGGCCGCGGGGTGCGGGACTTCGTGGCCGCCCGGCCGGGCGGGGCGGGCCGCGCCGTGGCCCTGCTCACCGGCCTCGGAGCCGCCGCGGCCGGCTACGCCGTGGGCACCCTGCGGGCCCACGGCGTAGCCGGGCCGCCGGACGCGGACCGGGCCGCACGGGAGGAGGAGCCACGGTGAACGGCCCGGTGCCGATCCTCATGTACCACAACGTGGCCCGCTTCCCCACCGCCGAGACGCTGCGGCTCTCGGTGTCTCCGGAGGCGTTCGCGGCACAGGTCGAGGCGCTCGCCGGCCGCGGGCACACCCCCCTCACGGCGGCCGGACTGGCGGCGGCGTGGCGCTCCGGCCGTCCGCTGCCCGAACGGCCGGTGCTGATCACGTTCGACGACGGCTACGCGGGCGTGCACCGCTACGCCCTGCCCGCCCTGCGCCGCCACGGCTTCCCCGCGACGCTCTTCGCCGCCACCGGATGGCTGCGCGGCCCCCGGCAGGACCAGGCGGCGCCGGACGCGATGCTGAGCTGGCCGCAGCTGCGGGAACTGGCCGCCGGCGGGGTGGAGATCGGCGGCCACAGCCACTCCCATCCACAACTCGACCAGCTCCCCGACGCCCGGCTGCGCCACGAGGTGCGGCACTGCCGCGCCCTGCTGGCCGACGCCCTGGGCCAGCCGCCGGTCTCCTTCGCCTACCCCTTCGGGTACTCCAGCCGCCGGGTGCGGGAGGCGGTGCGCTCCGCCGGCTTCGGCCAGGCGCTGGCCGTGCGGAACGCGCTGGCCGACCCGCGGCGGCAGGGCCCGTACGCGCTCGCCCGGCTCACCGTCCGACGCACCACGACACTCGCGGAGTTCACCCGCATGGTGGACGGCGTCGGCCTCGGCCGCGACTTCGCCCGGGACCGGCTGCTGACCCGCGGCTACGCGGTCGTGCGGCGGACCCGCGCGGCGGCGGGAAGGGCACGGCTCACCGGTGGCTGACGCCGCGACGAAGACCGCCCGGGAACCCGGGCCGCCCTCCCCGCAGGACGGACCGGGCCCGCCGCCGCAGGGCGCGGCGGAGCCCGGACGCCACCTCTTCCGCAACGCCTACGCCCTGATGCTCAACACCGGGGTCAGCGCGGTGCTCGGCCTGGGCTACTGGCTGGTGGCCGCCCGCTACTACACGGACGCGGCCGTCGGCCAGGGTTCGGCGGCCATCGCCGCGATGAAGCTGCTCGCCGGGCTGACCGCCGTCACCCTCCTGGGCGGCTTGGCCCGCTTCGTCCCGGTCGCGGGCCGCACGACCCGCGCCCTGGTGGTGCGCGTCTACGCGGGCAGCGCGGCGGTGGTCGCGGCCGCGGCCGTGCTCTTCGTCCTCACCCTGGGCCTGTGGGGGCCGTCCTTCCGGCTCCTGGACGGCTGGCTGCCCGGGCTCGGGTTCGTCCTCGCCGTCGTGGCCTGGTCGCTGCTCACCCTCCAGGACGGGGTGCTGACCGGGTTACGCAGCGCCGCCTGGGTGCCGGTGGGCAACACGGCCTTCTCCGTGACGAAGCTGGTCCTGCTGGTGGTGCTCGCGACCGCGGTCCCCACAGCGGGAGTGTTCGTCTCCTGGGCGGCGGCCATCGCCGTCTCCGTCCTCCCCCTCGGCTGGCTGGTGCTGCGTCGGCTCGTGCCCCGGCACATGGCCGCCACGGCGGCCGGCGCCCGCCCGTCCTCCTGGCGGGAGATGGGGCGCTTCCTGGCCGGGGACTCCACGGGCGCGCTGTTCTCGCTGGCCGTCGTCTACCTGGTGCCGGTGCTCGTCGCCGCGCGGGTCGACGCGGCGCAGAACGCGTACTTCTACATCACCGTCACCATCGCCGGCACGGTGAACCTCCTGGCCGTCAACATGGGTGCCTCACTGACCGTGGAGGGCGCGCACGACCCGGCGCTGCTCGCCGCCCACTGCCGGGCCGCGCTGCGCCGCATGCTGCGCGTCATGGTCCCGGTCTGCGCGGGGCTGTTCGTCTTCGCGCCGCAGATCCTCGGCGTCTTCGGCCCCGGCTACGCGGCCGAGGCCACCGGGCTGCTGCGCTGCTACGCCGTCGGAGCCCTGCTGCGGGTGGTGATCGAGGTGTACTTCGCGGTCCTGCGGGCCCGTAGCCGCACAGCCGGGCTCGCCTGGCTGCAGGGGGCGCTGTGCGCGCTGGTGCTGGTGCTGACGGTGGCGCTGCTGCCCCCGCTGGGGCTGGTCGGAGCGGGCCTGGCCGAGCTGGTCAGCCTCGGCGCCGTCGCACTGGTGGCGCTGGTACGGCTCCGGAGCGCGCTCGCCTCGGGTCCCGGTTCCGGTTCCGGTTCCCGTTCCGGCCCGCGTGTCCGCGGCCGCGCGAGGCCGCACCCCACGACGCCCGCGCCGGACGGTGACCTGGCCGACCTCCCCACCTCCCTGCTGCCGCACGGTCACCGGTGGCGGCTCCCGGGGCGCGGCCGCGTGCCCACCCCCGGCCCGCGGACGGCGCTGCTGTGGGCGGCGCCGGTCGCGGCGGCCGGCCTCTACTGGCTCCCGCTGCGCGGGCTGGGCGACCCCGAGCTGGACGCCATGGGCGGGCTCGGCCTCGTCTCGGTCCTGCCCGGGGCGACGCTGCTGGGGGCCGCGGCGCTCGTCGCCTGCTTCGCCCTCGCGCTGGCCCAGCCGCGCCAGCACCGTGCCCTCCTCACCGTCGTCCTGCTGCTCACCGTCGTCTGCCTGCACGCCGTTCCCGCTGTGGTGGAGGCGGAGCCCCGCTTCGCGACGGCGTGGCAGCACCTGGGCTTCCTCGACCTCATCGACCGGACGGGCGCCGCCGCCCCGGAGCTGGACGCCCGGTGGAGCTGGCCCGGCTTCTTCGCGCTGACGGCCTTCCTCGCCCAGGCCTGCGGCGTCGACGACCTGAGCGGGGTGCTGCGCTGGTGGCCGACCGCCGTGCAACTCCTGTGTCTCGTGCCCTTCGCGCTGCTGCTCCGCGCGGTGCGCGCGCACTGGCGGGCGAAGTGGTGCGCGGTCTGGTTCTTCGTGCTGACCGGCTGGGTGGGGCAGGACTACTTCTCGCCGCAGAGCCTGACCTACCTGCTCTACCTCGGGTTCGCCGCCGTCCTGCTGGTGTGGTTCCGGCCCGGCGCGGGGGAAGGGCGGAACGGGGCGCGCACGCCGGACCCGGGCCGGACGGGCCCGGCGGGCCGGAGGCCGGGCGAGGCGACGGTCCCGGCCCTTCCCGGCCCGACCCGGGCCGTGCTGCTGTGCGTGCTCCTCGTCCTGTTCGCGGCCGCCGTCTCGGCTCACCAGCTCACGCCGTTCGTGATGCTGGGACTCCTGTGCGGGCTGCTGGCGGCGCGGCGGCTCGCGCCCCGCGGGCTGCCGCTCGTCGCAGCGGTGCTGGTGGTGAGCTGGGTCGGCTTCCTCGCCGAGCCGTACTGGGTCGGCCACTTCGACGAACTCTTCGGCGGCCTGGGAGGTTTCGGCGGCAACGTGTCCTCCTCCGTCGCCGGGCGGATCGAGGGCGGCAGCGACGTCCACCGGCTCGTCCTGCACACCCGGGTGGGCCTGGCCGCCGGGCTGCTGGCCCTGGCCGCGGCGGGGCTGCTGCGCCGCCGCCGGGCGGGCTGGGCCGACCGCTGCCT
Organism: Streptomyces sp. WMMC1477; assembly: GCF_027460245.1. Taxonomy (NCBI): domain Bacteria; kingdom Bacillati; phylum Actinomycetota; class Actinomycetes; order Kitasatosporales; family Streptomycetaceae; genus Streptomyces; species Streptomyces sp. WMMC1477. Next base: position 351,696 of record NZ_JAPZBD010000003.1, read on the forward strand.
GCCGGTGCTCACGGCGGTGCCGTTCCTGGCCTTCGCCCTCCAGTCCTACGGCGGCGAGATCGCGCTGCGGGTCTTCCTCTTCGCCGCCCCCGGCGCGTGCGTGCTGGCGGCGCTGGCGCTCTTCCCGCACCCGGAGGCCAAGCGGCCCGAAGCAGGGCGGCCCGAAGCAGGGCGGCCCGGAGCCGGGCGGCCCGGAGCCGGGCGATGGGCGGCTCCCGGAGCGGTGCTGCTGTGCGGACTGCTGCTCATGGGCGGCTTCCTGGTGGCCCGGTGGGGCAACGAGAGCTTCGAGCGGGTCCGTCCGGGCGAGGTCGCTGCCATGGAGCACGTGTACGCGCACGACCGGCCGTCGGCCGCGCTGCTGTGGCTGAGCACGGACCCGGAGGTCAACGTCACCCCGGCGCTGCCGTGGGGCGCGAAGGACATGGAACGGGTGCGCTACGTGCCGGTGCTCGCGCCCCGGGACCCGGAGCGCACGGACGCGCTCGTGACCGCTCTGCGGGCGGCCGGGCCGCGCGCCCGGCTGGTGGTGAACGCGGGCCAGTCGGCGTATCTGCGGCTGGACGCGGGTTACCCGGCGGGCTGGTCGGCCGCGTTGCGCGCCGCGCTGGACGGACGGCCCGAGCTGCGCCGGGTGTTCAGCGACCCCGACGCCGTCCTCTACGCGCTGCGCGAGCCGCCCCGGGATACACCGGCCGCCGTGGCCGGGACGGGGGCGGGCGCCCCGGGCCCGCTGGTGACCTGGGACAACGGGTCGGTGACGGGCGCGCTGTGCGCCGTGCTGGCTCTGGGTCTGCTGGCCTGGCGGGAGATGCTGCGGGCCGTCCTGCCGCCCGGTCCGCTGCGCTCGGCCCGGCTGTCGGCCCTGTGGTGGTTCACCATGCCGCTGCTCGTGGTGGCCCTCGGCTCGCTGCTGCTGCGGCTCGTGACGCTGGTGTGAGCCGCGGACCGGGCCGTCAGCTCTCCAGCCAGCGCACCTCGTAGCCGTCGAGGGTCAGCGACCGCCCCTCGACCCGGACCCGTACCGGGCCGGGCCGCTGGTTGACGGCGAGGACGGCCCGCTCGCTCGCGAGCAGCAGGACGCCCTCGGGCGGCTCGTCCGGCAGGCCGCGCAGCTCGGCCCCCGGACCGAAGGCGGCGGAGAACCGGGTGAGCAGGTCGAACAGGGACAGGGTGCCGCCGCCGTCCGCGTCGGCCGTCCCCGCCCACAGGCAGCCGGGGCAGCGGCCGCGCCGCGTCTGCGGGTTCCAGTAGAAGCCGGTGGTGGCTCCGCCGCGCACCATCGCGACGAGGGCGGAGGCGTGGGCGGCGACGCGCCGGGGTTCGCTCCAGCCGTCGCGACGGTCGCGCTCGTCCCCCCGCTCGACGTACCACTCGGCCCACCACACCGGCAGCCCCGTCTCCCGGCGCACCCAGCGCGTCACGTCCGTGAACATCTCCGTGGCGCCGAAGACGTCGGGGAGGAAGCGGCCGTCCTTGGTGTAGGCGGAGCCGTCCACGACGACGAAGTCGGCGCCGCGCTTGTGCGTGTTCCAGTAGCTGAGCGCGGCCGTCGACCGCCGGTCGACGCTGCCCCACGGGCCCCGCAGCGGGGAGGCGTACGGGCTGTCGTCCGGGTCCACGTTGTCCAGGACGACGTAGGGCCCGCCGACCAGCGCGTCGGGGCGGGCCCGCTTCACCGCCTCGTACACCAGGTTGTACAGCTGGGTGTAACCCTCGTGGTCCCAGCGGCCCTTGGCGTCGTCGAAGAAACCCTTCAGCTCGTTCCAGACCAGGAAGTGCCGCACCCGCGGATAGCGCCTGGCCACCGTGGCGGCGAGGCGGGCGAAGTCGGCGTAGTGCTCAGGCTTCGGGGCCTCCTCCAGGCGGCTCCAGTCCGTCTCTCCGGGGCGGCCGCCCTTCATCCAGTCGGGGGCGCAGCACAGGGTGAGGACCGGCACGCCGCGGGACTCCTCGACGAAGGCCATACGGCTGTCCAGCGCCTCGAAGTCGTAACGTCCCGGCGAGGGTTCGGGATTCTCCGCGCCCCAGCCCATCAGGTGCTGGGCCTGCGGCAGCCGGTGCGGGGCGAGGGCCTCGGCGACCCGGCCGACGGCCTCCTCCTCACCGGCGTCCGCGCTGTACCGGGTGTGGGTGAAGCCCCAGCCGAGCTCCGGCCGGGCGGGCCCCGGGGCGCCGGACTTCACGCCCGGCGGTCTGCCGTCGTCACGCCGGCCCGGCTGCGCGGCGCACAGGGCCAGCAGCAGGGCGAGGACGACGGCTCCCGCCGCAACGGCCCCGAACAGCCTTCCGCGGACCAACTGGCGTACCGCTGCGTGTTCTGTCACTCCCTCAGCGTAACGACGCGCCGGCGGGCCGGGGCGGGGAACGCTGCGGAAACACGCGTGCGCGGGACGGCCCGGTGCCGGATCATGGGCGGCATGCCCAACGCGCCTGAGGAGTCCCACGCCGCACCGACCGACGTCCGCCCGCCCGCACCCCGGCCCGGGGGAGCCGGGCTGCCCGCGGCCCGACCGCCGGAGGCGGGCCTGCCCGTCCGGCTCACCATGGACGACGCCGACTCCCCCGCCGACGTGATCGACGCGCTGTTCCTGACCCGTTTCGTCACCGGGGCCCAGCCCTTCGCCCAGGGCCGTTCGGTCGAGCGCACGAAGAAGACGAGCACCCTGATGCCGCCGGACGCCCGGGTGCTGCGGTCCTCCCGGGAGGGCGACCGCCGCTGCACGCTGGCCGAGGGCGAGGGGTGGACGGTGCTCGTCTCCCGCTGGCCCCGGCGCGCCGACGTGACCGTCACGGCCGTCAGCCAGGAACTCGCCGACGAGCGGCTGCGCCAGGCGCTCGACGGCGCCGAGGACGAGCCGGAGCCGCAACCCGACGACGTGGCCATGGGCTTCTGGTACGTCTCACCACTGCGCGGCGCCCACCGCACGACCCGCCGGATCTCGGCCGGTCCCTGGGAGGAGGTGCGCGGCAACTACACCGCGCCCGTCGCCGACGCGCTCGGCGACCTCATGAAGCTCACCCCCGACGACATCAGCGGGCGGCTGCTGCTGTTGCACGGCCCGCCGGGCACCGGGAAGACCTCGGCCCTGCGCACCCTCTCCCGCGCCTGGCGCGACTGGTGCCAGGTGGACTGCGTCCTGGATCCGGAGCGGCTGTTCAACGACATCGGCTACCTGATGGACATCGCCATCGGCGAGGACGACGGCGAGGGCGGCCCGGGGCGCTGGCGGCTGCTGCTCCTGGAGGACTGCGACGAGCTGATCCGCGGCGAGGCCAAGCACGCGGCCGGGCAGGCGCTGTCCCGGCTGCTGAACCTGACGGACGGTCTGCTCGGGCAGGGCCGCAACGTCCTGGTGGGCATCACCACCAACGAGGACCTGGAGCGGCTGCACCCCGCCGTCGTCCGGCCGGGACGCTGTCTCGCACGGGTCGAGGTCGGCCCGCTGACCCGCGCCGAGGCCGTGGGGTGGCTGGGTACCGCCGAGGGGATCGGCCCGGAGGGCGCCACGCTCGCGGAGCTGTACGCCCTGCGCCGCGGCTCGACGCCGGCCGGTGTCCCCGTGCAGAGCGGCCCCGCGGGGGAGGGGCTGTACCTGTGAGCCGCCGGCCGGTGGGTCAGTCGGCGTCGTAGACGGCGCGGAGCGCGTCGCGGACGGCGGTGAGCGCGGCGTCGTGGTCCAGCCCGAGGCGGTGGGCGTCGTGGGCGTACCGCTGGGCCGCGCTCGCGGCGCCCCGGGCGGCGGCGTCCGCGGCGGCGGCCACGAAGGTGCCCGCCCGGCCGCGGGTCTCGATCACGCCGTCGCTCTCCAGGACGCGGTAGGCCTTGGCCACCGTGTTGGCCGCGAGTTCGAGCTCGGCGGCCAGGCCGCGCACGGTCGGCAGCCGGTAGCCGACGGGCAGCCGTCCCGAGCGGGCCTGCTCGGCGATCTGGGCACGCAGCTGCTCGTAGGGGGCGGCGGCCGACGACGGGTCGATGGTGACGTGCAGGGCCAAGGGGCTCTCCAGCGGGCGGTGTTCGGGGACGGCGGTCCGGGGCGGCGCCGGGTCGCGGTGCCTGGGCTCCCGCCCATGACCTTAACTCCCGTCCGTGACACCGGGGATACGCGCATGCCTCCCGGCAGGGTGCCGGGGCCGGCGCCGGGGCGGGACGGCGACGGGCCCGGGAGGCGCGGCACCGCGTCTCCCGGGCCCGTCGGCCGGAGTGCCCACCGGTCAGTGGCGGCACCAGGGGATGTAGTTGAGGTTCTTCACGTAGCGGGCGGTCACCCAGCCCTTGTGGTGAGCGAGCTTGTACCAGCGCGGGTTGCCCTTGATGGTCTGGCCGTTCACCTTGCAGATGATCTTGACCTTGGCGCCGTAGGGGAGGCCGCCGACGATCTTGGAGTGGGTGGTGGGCTTCTTGCGGATGTTCAGGCCGGTCCGGGCGATGACCTTGCCCCAGCGGGCGTGGGCCGCGGCCTCGGCGGTGTGGTCGGCGGTCTCCTCGACCACACCGGCGGCCGCCGGAGCGGTCTGGGTGGTCGTCGCCTTCGCCTCCTCGTCACCGGCCAGGGCGGGCGCGGCACCGAGCACGCTGAGCGTCAGGGCGCCGGCCGTCAGCGCGACGGTCGTCTTCACGGATTTCAGCACGGTCTCTCCTCCGATGTGAGCGGTCATCGGCGCACGGCTCCGGGAGCGGGCCTGGGGAAAGCCGTCGCCGGTCACCCCGGGCTCATGCGCCGCAACGAGCATGGGCGGACGACGGCGCGCGCTTCCGGTCGCCATTCCGACACCTCACCCGCCCGAGCGAGCCCGGCAGACCCGATGGAGTATCCGGCGGCCCCGTGGTGACCCGGTCAGCCTTGGGCGAGGGAGAGCAGCCTGGTCGCCGTGTTCCAGTTGCGGGCCGTGGCGACGACGCCGGCGCGCTCCACCGTCCGCGTCACCTTGGGGGCGAGCCGGGAGCGGCCGATCCCGTCCGGGCAGTGCAGGTAGACGGTGCGGCCGAGGAGCCGGAAGGAGTCGGGGGCGTGAGCGGACTCGTCGAGGTCGGCGAGGGGCGCGGGGCCGGGCGGGGCGGCGGAGAGGAAGAGGCAGTGCAGCGAGGCGGGACGGGCCACGGCCTCGGGGTACGGGTTGGCCGCGAGTTCGTCGGCCAGCTCCTTGGGGGTGCGCATGACCACGGGGACGTCGGTGCCGAACTCGGCCTCGATCGCGGCCGTCAGCTCCTCGGCGACCCGGGCGGGGGTGTGCTCGTCGGAGGCGGACAGAACGATGTTCCCGGTCTGGAGGTGGACCCGGACATCGGTGTAGCCGAGGGTCTCCGCGAGTTCACGCTGCCGGGCGGCGGAGATCCGGCGGTGGCCGCCGACGTTGACGCCGCGGAGCAGGGCGATGTGCCTGGTCGTCATGGGGGCAGCCTCGCACACCGCGCCCCGTCCGGCGGGGCCCCGACGGGCGGAGGGCGCGGTACCGGGAAGACGGGGAAGGTTCGCGCAACGGCCTTCTTCCGTTGGGGCACAGGGCTGTGGGCCCCTTCCTAGGGTGAGGCCACCGCCCCCCCGGCAGACCCACCGCGCGACCCTAGGAGACGATCTCTCATGACGGACCACCTCGACCGGCAGCCCGCCGGAGACGGCATCGAGCGGCGCGGCTTCCTGCGCGGCGCGGCGGGGGCGGCCGCGGCCGGCGTCGCGTTCTCGGCGCTCTCCGCCCGCACGGCCTCGGCCGCTCCGGCGACGTTCGCGCTCGACCCCGGCTACGGCCCGCTGCGGCCCGTCAGGGACCAGGCCACCGGCCTGGAGCTGCTCATGCTGCCGCGCGGCTTCGAGTACATCTCCTACGGGTGGACCAACGACCTGATGGACGACGGGGTGCGCACCCCGGGTTCGCACGACGGCATGGCGGCGTTCCGGCGCGGCGACCGCGTGCACCTGGTGCGCAACCACGAGCGGCGCGACGGCACGGCGTTCACCTCCCCGGCCTACAACCCGGAGGCCGGAGGCGGCACCTCGAACCTGGTCTTCGACCCGGACGCGGGCCGGTGGCTGGAGTCCTACGGCAGCCTCGGCAGCACGGTCCGCAACTGCGCGGGCGGTCCGACCCCGTGGGGCACCTGGCTGACCTGCGAGGAGACCTTCGAGACCCGGGCCGGCAAGCGGCACGGGTACGTCTTCGAGGTGCCCTGCGAGGGCAAGGGCGACCCGCGGCCGTTCACCGCGATGGGCCGGTTCAACCACGAGGCCGTCGCCGTCGACCCCGCGACGGGCCACGTCTACGAGACCGAGGACCGCGGCGACGCCTGCCTGTACCGCTTCGTTCCCACCGTGCCGGGCGACCTGGCCAAGGGCGGCCGGCTGGAGGCCCTGCGGATCGGTGAGGCCGCCTACGACACCCGCCGGGACGGCGAGCGCTCCTACGGCACGGTCTCCTGGGTGCCGGTCGACGAGGCCGACCCGGCCGAGGACACCGTGCGCAAGCAGGCGCAGGCCCGCGGTGCGGCGGTGTTCGGCCGGCTGGAGGGCGCCTGGTACGGCAACGACCGCATCTACGTCATCTCCACCAACGGCGGCCCGGCGGGCCAGGGCCAGGTGTTCGAGCTCGACCCGGCCACCGGCCGGTTCCGGGTGCTGTTCGCGTCGCCCGGTGCCGAGGTGCTGAACGCCCCCGACAACATGTGCGTCAGCCCGCGCGGCGGCCTGGTGCTGTGCGAGGACGGCGGCGGCACGGAGTACGTCCACGGCCTGACCACCGAGGGCGGGATCTTCCGTTTCGCGGCCAACGCCGTGGACCTGCGCGGTGGCACGGCGGGCAAGGACGTCCGGCCGGACGACTACCGGGGTTCGGAGTGGGCCGGTTCGTGCTTCGAGCCGAAGAACGGCAACTGGCTGTTCGTCAACGTCCAGAGCCCCGGCATCACGCTGGCCATCACCGGCCCCTGGCGCCAGGGCGCCCTGTAGGGAGCCCTGGCTAGGTGCCCTGCACGGGCCCGCACGGCGGGTGCGTCGGCGGCACCGCTCACGCCGCGTCGCCCAGCCGGTTCGCCGGGTGGGCGGCGGTGGCGCCGAAACGGTGCCGGGCCCGGTCGGCGGCGGCTTCGGCCCGGTGCGCCTTCTCCTCCCGCGGATCGAGGGAGAGCTGCCGGGAGGCGAGGTCGGCCGCCGTCAGGTCCTCGGCGCGCAGGGACAGGGCCCGCACCCGGGCCCGCTGGAGGCCGAGCGCGTCGTGCAGCGCGTAGGCCGGGGCCGTCAGCGCGGGGGTGTGGGCGGTCGGTTCGGGCAGGGCGCGGGTGCGGGTCGTCGTGGAGCGGTCGGCGTACCGGACGGTGAGGGTGAGCGCCCGCGCCACCTGACCGTCGGTGCGCATCCGGTAGCCGAGGTCGTCGGCGAGGGTCAGCAGCGCGCGGCGGCGGACGTCGGCGTCCAGCTCGTCGCGGCCGAAGCGGTGTTCGGCCGAGGCCGAGCGGGCGGGGGCGCTCGGGACGACGGGGACGGGGTCCTCGCCCCGGGCGCGGGCCCGCAGCCGGCGCGCTGGGGACGCGCCGAGGATGCGCTGGAGGGTGGCGGGGGACGCGGCGGCGACGCGGCCCACCGTGTCCAGGCCGTAGGCGCCGAGGCTCCGGGCCGTCGCGGGGCCGACGCCGTAGAGGGCGGCGACGGGCTTGACCGCCAGGAAGTCGGCGACGGCGGCGGGGTCGTCGGGGACCGACCGGACCCGGCCGGGCTCTCCGTCGTACGCCGCCATCCGGGCCAGCAGCGGGTTTCCGGCCACCCCGACGGTGCACGGGACGGCGTGGAGGGCGAGGGCGCGGACGCGGATCAGCTCGGCCAGTTCCGTCGCCGTGCGGCCGAAGTAGCGCAGGGCACCGCGCACGTCGGCGAGCGCGGCGTCCGGGGGGAGCGCCTGCACGACGGGGGTGATGTCGGCGAGCAGGTCGAGGAGGAGGGGGTAGCGCTCCTCGGTGCAGCCGGGGCCGAAGTGGACGTACAGCACGTCGCCCATGGCGGATCACCCCGCGCTTCCGGGGCTGGAGTGCCACAGCTTGCGGCCGGGGCCCGCGGGGGTGCCGGGGCCCGCGTGCTTGGGAGACTCGCCGGCCGGCTGGAGGTCGGCCCAGGGGTGCAGCTCGTACCCGGTCGCCAGACGGATGCGGCGCTGGGGCGCGGCGTTTGCGGGGACGTCCCGGTCCGCCGCGTCCTGGTCCGCCGCCTGCTCCGGCGCGCCCTGCTCCGGGGCGGTGGGTCGGTCGCCGGGGGCGGTCCGGGTACCGGGCTGTTCGGCGAGCCGGGCGGCGACGGCGTCCAGACCGCCCGTGCGGCGCAGTTCGACCAGCTCGGCCAGGTCCCAGGCGGCGGCGCCGACGACACTGAGGCTGCGCGGTCCGCGCCGCTGGACGACGCCGCGCACCAGCAGCAGCCAGGAATGGAAGACGGTGTGGGCGCAGGCGGCGTGACTGTCCTCGAAGAAGGCGAGGTCGGTCAGGCCGGTGCCGTCGTCGAGGGTGACGAAGATGACGCGCTTCCCGGAACGGATGGGCGGGGTCTGGGTGGCGACCTTGGCCCCGGCGACCAGCACCGTCTCCCCGTGCCGGGCGGCGGTGAGCCGCTGGGCGGGGCGGACGCCGAGCTCGCCGAGGAAGGCGTGGTGGTCGCTCATGAGGTGGCGGGAGGCGTCCAGGCCGAGCACCCCGAGTTCGGCGCCGAGGCGTTCGTCGCGGTCCAGGTCGGGCAGTCCGGCGGGGGGCGGGCCCGCCTCGTGCGGGCTGCCGTCCCGGCCGTCCTCGCCCCGGACGTCCAGGGCGAGGGGCAGCTGCCCGGCGCCGCTCCCCCGGCGGCGGCCGCCCCGGTGCAGTTCGGCGATGTGCAGGAGCAGATCGCGCCGGTTGGGCCCGAAGGCGTCCAGCGCACCGACCCTGGCCAGGTTCTCGGCCACGGGGCGGGGCGGGTGGGCGCGTTCCAGCAGGTCGTGCAGGGAGCGGTAGGGCCGTCCCGCGGCGATGCGGGCGGCGTCCGCCTCGCTGATGCCGCGCACCTCGCCGAGCGCGAGGCGCACGCCCCAACGCCGGGATTCGGACTCCAGTTCGATCCGATAGGTGACGTCGGAGCGGTTCACGTCCAGCGGGAGGACGGGGACGCCGTGCCGCCGGGCATCCGCGAGCAGCAGCCGCTTGGGGTACATGCCCGGGTCGTGGGTGAGCAGCCCGGCGTAGAACGCGGCCGGGTGATGGGCCTTCAGCCAGGCGGACTGGTAGGTCGGGACGGCGAACGCGACGGCGTGCGCCTTGCAGAAGCCGTAGGCACCGAACGCCTCGACGATCTCCCAGGTGCGCGCGATGACGTCCGGGGGGTAGCCGTTCCCGGCCGCCTCCCGTTCGAACCAGGCCCGGATGCGCGGCTGGAGGTCCGGGTCGGCCAGGGCCCGCCGGGTCTCGTCGGCGAAGGACTTCCCGCAGCCCGTCATCCGGTCGACGATCCGGATGATCTGCTCGTGGAAGACCACCACGCCGTAGGTCTCGCGCAGCGCGTCCGCCAGGTCCGGGTGCGGGTACCTCGGCGGGGTGCGGCCGTGCCGGGCGGCGATGAAGGGCCGGACCATGTCGGCGGCGACGGGGCCGGGACGGAACAGGCTGATGTCGACGACCAGGTCGTGGAAGGTGGACGGCTGGAGGCGGCCGATGAGGTCGCGCTGGCCCGGTGACTCGATCTGGAAGCAGCCCAGCGTCTCGGCGGCGGCGATCAGCCGGTAGGTCCGCTCGTCGCCGGGCCCGGCGACGTCGAGCGCGTCCAGGTCGGGACGGCGGCCCGTGGCCCGCTCGACCTCCGAGACGGCGTAGGCCAGCGTGGACTGCATCCGCACCCCGAGCACGTCCAGCTTGAGCAGCCCGAGCCGCTCGACGTCGTCCTTGTCGAACTGGGACATGGCGAAGCCCTCGCCGCTGGTGGGCACCACCGGGGTGCGGGCGCGCAGCCCGGCGTCGGACAGGAGCACGCCGCACGGGTGCATGGCCATCCCGCGCGCGAGCCCGTCCAGCGCCTCGACCAGCCCCCAGAACCGGGCCCCGTGACGCCCGGCGTCCAGGCCGCGCAGCTCCGGCAGTTCGGCGAGTGCGCCGCGGGCGTCGCGGGCCCGGATGTGCGGGAACGCCTTGGCGAGCCGGTCCACCTCGGCCGGGTCCATGCCGAGCGCCGCTCCGACGTCCCGGATCGCGTGCCGGACCCGGTAGGTCTCGGGCATGGCGACGGTGGCCACCCGCTGGTCGCCGAACCGCTCGAAGATCGCCCGGTAGACCTCCAGCCGCCGGGCCGACTCGACGTCGACGTCGATGTCCGGGAGGGCCGCCCGGTGCTCGGAGAGGAAACGTTCCATCAGCAGGCCGTGCTCCACCGGGTCGGCGGCGGCGATGCCCAGCAGGTGGTTGACCAGCGAACCCGCGCCCGAGCCCCGGGCCGCCACCCGGATGCCCAGGGCCCGGACGTCGTCCACGACCTGCGCGACGGTGAGGAAGTAGGTGGCGAAACCGTGGTGTCCGATGATCCGCAGCTCCTCCTCCAGCCGGTCCCAGCGGCGGCGGTCCCGGTCATAGCGGCGGGCCACCATCCCCGCCGCGCAGCGCGAGCGCAGCACCCGGTCGGCGGTGCGGGCGCCGGCCCCGACGAGGTGCGGCTCGGGGAAGTGGGCACTGCCGATGCCCAGGTCGTCGCCGGAGTCGACGCGGCACCGCGCGGCGGTCTCCTCGGTGTGGGCCAGCAGCCGGTGCGCAAGGCCGCGGCGGAAGCCCGCGGCCTCGGCGATCTCCTCCGCGAGCCGCGCCATCTCCCGCGGCCCCTTCAGCCAGCGCTCGCCGCCGTCCAGCCCGCGGGCGGGGTCGACGGGCACCAGGGTGCGGGCCGCGTCGAGCACGTCGGCGACGGGGCCGAGGCCGGGGTCGGCGTACCGGACGGCGTTGGTCAGGACCGGGACGACGCCCCGCTCGGCGGCGAGCCCCAGCATGCGGGCCGCCTCGCGGCGCGGCGCCGAGCCGTCCACCGCCAGCCGCAGGGCGTCCCCGAAGACGTCCCGCCAGGGTGTGAGCAGCCGGGCCGCACGGTCCGGCCGGCCGGCGGCCAGGGCCCGGCCGACGTCCGACCCCGGGCCGAGCAGGACCGTCACGCCACGGGCAGGGAGGTCCGCCGGGCCCAGCACGGGACGCTCACCCGCGCCCGCGTGAGCGCCCGCCGTGGTGCCCGTGTGGGCGGCGCTCACCAGCCGGCACAGCTCGGCCCAGCCGGCGGCGCCGTCGCGGGCCAGGAACACCACGCGGTGCGCCGGCTCGGCCACGAAGGCCCCGCCCCGCACCGGGGAGCGCCGCCGGACCGCACCGGGCACCGGCGCGCCCTCGGCACCGCCGGGCGGACCGGCGACGGCCAGCTCGACGCCGAACAGCGGGCGCACCCCGGCGCGCTCGCAGGCGTCGGCGAACCGCACGGCCCCGGCGAGGGTGTCCCGGTCGGTCAGGGCCAGCGCGTCCATACCCCGCTCGGCGGCCCGCTCGGCCAGCCGCTCGGGGTGTGAGGCGCCGTACCGGACGGAGAGACCGGACACGGCGTGCAGATGCGTAAACCCAGACATCCGCGTCTCCTCGCCACACCAGCCACCCCCTGCCTACGACTCTCGCCGGCTCTCTCCCTCCACCTTAACCCCGTTTTCGAATGGACGTTCGAACAGTCGGGCGAAGAGAACCCCGGGCCGTGCAGCACGGCCCGGGGCGCGGGTCTGGTCGGCTCCGGCAGGCCCGGGGGCCTGGTCAGCCCCCGGCGTCGCGGGCGCGGCGCTCCGCGACGACCTGCTCGACGTCGAACGGGGTGAGGTTCAGCGGAGGGCCGGAGAGCGGCCGGCGCAGGGCGGCCTCGATCGTGACGTTGATCTCCCGCAGGATGCGCCGCGCCTCGGCGTCGGAACGGGCCGCGCGGGCGGCGGCGAGTGCGCCCTCGGCCTCCTTGCGCAGGGCGAGCGCCGGCGGCAGGACGGACACCCCCTCGTCATGGAGCTTCCGCTTGATCCACCAGTTCTCGTCATAGGGCTCGTCGGCACCGGGCAGCGGCTTGCCCGCGCCCGTGAGGCCGGTGAACGCGCCGCGCTCGGCGGCCTCGCGGATCTGCTTGTCGACAAAGGACTCGAAGGAGACACCGGGGGGCTTGCGCTCGGTCATCGTTCGTCCTCCCTCTCGGAGGCGTCATTCCTGGGGGCCGAGGAACTCCAGGCGGTTGCCGTGGCAGTCGTCGGCGTAGAAACGGCTGCGGCCGGGGAAGGCGTCGTCCCAGGCGACGACGACGCCCTTGTCGGTGAGGCGGGCGGCCAGCGCGTCCAGGTCGGCGACGAGGATTCCGGGATGGCCCTTGCGCGCGGGGCGGAAGTCGTCCTCGACGCCGAGGTGGATCTCCAGGCCGTCGGCGCGCACCCACAGCCCGCCTCGCGCGGCGAGCTCCGCGGGCTTGCGGACCTCCGTCATGCCGAGCACGTCCACGTAGAACGTGCGGCACAGCTCCTCGTCCCCCGGGGGCAGCGTGAGCTGGACGTGGTGGAGGCCCAGCCCGAAGTCGGAGCGGGGGACGGCGTCGTACGGCTGGGGCTGGCTGCGTTCCCTCACGGCGTGGCCCTTCGTCGGCCCTGCATTCCAGCGGTCACCGTCGATCCTATGTCGGCGTCATGCCGCCGAACACCCGCCCCGAGGGGGGCAGTACGGCGCCACCACCGGATTCCCGCGGCCGCTGACTACCATGGAGGAGGTGTGTGCCCGCACCGCGGCCTGCCGGATGTTCACCCGATGTGACGCACGTCAAACGATTGGCAGGCCGTAGGACGCCTCGGGCAGGGTAGGGGCCAGCGTCGGGACACGAGTCGAGAACGAAGGAGCCCCATGAGGATCGGCATCGTCGGAGCCACGGGCCAGGTCGGCAGCGTTATGCGCGACATCCTGGCGGAGCGGAACTTCCCGGTGGAGGAGCTGCGCCTGTTCGCGTCCGCCCGCTCGGCGGGTCGCACGCTGCCCTGGAAGGACGGCGAGGTCACCGTCGAGGACGCCACGACGGCCGACTACTCGGGCCTGGACATCGTCCTGTTCTCCGCCGGCGGCGCCACCTCCAGGGAGCTGGCCCCCAAGGTCGCGGCGGCCGGCCCCGTGGTGATCGACAACTCCTCCGCCTGGCGGCTGGACCCGCAGGTCCCGCTCGTCGTCTCCGAGGTGAACCCGCAGGCCGCCGTGGACCGGCCGAAGGGCATCATCGCCAACCCGAACTGCACCACCATGGCGGCCATGCCGGTGCTGCGCCCGCTGCACGACGAGGCCGGGCTCACCGCCCTCGTCGTCGCCACCTACCAGGCGGTGTCCGGCAGCGGTCTGGCCGGGGTGGCGGAGCTGGACGGCCAGGTCCGCAAGGCGGTCGAGACGGACGCCGCCCAGCTGACCTTCGACGGCTCCTCCGTGGACTTCCCGGCGCCGGACAAGTTCAAGCGCCCGATCGCCTTCAACGTGCTCCCGCTCGCGGGTTCCATCGTGGACGACGGCCTGGAGGAGACCGACGAGGAGCAGAAGCTCCGCAACGAGAGCCGCAAGATCCTCGACGTCCCCGGGCTGAAGGTGTCCGGAACCTGCGTGCGCGTTCCCGTCTTCACCGGTCACTCGCTCCAGGTGAACGCCCGCTTCGAGCGGCCGATCAGCCCCGAGCGCGCCCGTGAGGTGCTCTCCGCGGCTCCGGGCGTCGCCCTGTCGGAGATCCCCACCCCGCTGCAGGCCGCGGGCCAGGACCCGAGCTTCGTGGGCCGCATCCGCCGGGACGAGACGGTCGAGAACGGGCTGTCCCTGTTCCTGTCCAACGACAACCTGCGCAAGGGCGCGGCCCTGAACGCCGTGCAGATCGCCGAGCTGGTCGCCGCCGAGCTGAGCTGAGGCCTGGCCGGCGGCCGCGTCTCCGCGCGCCCGGGAGGTCTGCGCGCCGCGGCGCAGGGTCGGCGAGCGCAACGCCACGGCACGGCGGCGGGCCCGGGCGGCATGCCCCTTTCCCGCATGTCGTGGCGCTGCGGGTGCGTCACGGCCGATCGCGCAGGTCGCCGCGCCCTGCCCGGGCGCGGCCCGTCAGCGGTCGGCCTCTGACCCACCCACCGGCCTCTCGGGCGGCGGCGCCTCCGGCACCCCGGGCACCCCCGGCGCGCCCGGCAGTTCCGAGACCCCGGGCACCTCCGGCAGCTGTGGCTCGTCGGAATCGTCCGACGGCGCCTCCGGCTCCCGCGTCACCTCCGCGGACCCGCCCGGCGCGGCGCCCCGGCCCGCCGCCTCGGCCTGCGGCGGCCCGCCGTGCGCACGCTCCAGGAAGCGCAGCAGTTCGACGGGGAAGGGGAGGACGAGCGTCGAGTTCTTCTCGGCGGCCACCGCCACCACCGTCTGGAGCAGACGCAGCTGCAGGGCCGCCGGGGTGGCCGACATCTGCTGAGCCGCCTCCGCGAGCTTCTTGGACGCCTCCAGTTCCGCGTCCGCGTTGATGACCCGGGCCCGGCGGTCGCGGGCGGCCTCCGCCTGCCGGGCCATGGAGCGCTTCATCGCCTCGGGCAGCGAGACGTCCTTGATCTCCACCCGGTCGACGTTGACGCCCCACTCCACGGCCGGGCTGTCGATCATGATCGCCAGCCCCTGGTTCAGCTTCTCGCGGTTGGACAGCAGGTCGTCCAGGTCGCTCTTGCCGATGATGGAGCGCAGCGAGGTCTGGGCCATCTGGGAGACCGCGAAGCGGTAGTCCTCGACGCGGATGATGGCGTCGGCCGGGTCCACGACCTTGAAGTAGACGACCGCGTCCACCCGGACGGTGACGTTGTCGCGGGTGATGCCCTCCTGGGCGGGGACGGGCAGGGTGACGATCTGGAGGTTCACCTTCTGCATCCGGTCCACCACGGGAACGATGATCCGGAAGCCGGGCTCCCGGACCTCCGGGCGGAGGCGCCCGAGCCGGAAGACCAGCCCGCGCTCGTACTGCCTGATGACCCGCGCGGCGGCCAGGAAGTAGATCGCGCAGACGGCGGCCACCACCGCCGCCACCTCGACGACCATCGCTGCCTCCCGTCAGGAGAAGTACGGCGATATCGGGCGACAACGCCAATTCCACCGTAATCCGGTCCGCGACCCGAGGTCGAGGGTGTCAGGAGACCAGGTCGCGCTCCCCTGCCGCCACGTCGAGGCCGAGCGTGTTCCCCGGGGGCGGGAACGGGCACAGGAAGTGCTCGGAGAACGCCGAGGGCGGCAGCGTCGTGCGGTTGAGGTCGACCGTGACGGAGTGGTCGGGCGCGGGTGCCCCGGTGCGCAGGAAGCGGAAGCGGAAGCTGCCGTGCCCGCTGGTGCCGTCGGCGAAGACCGCCCATAGCGCTCCGCTGCCCACGACCGACACCCGCAGGCCGTACTCACCGCCGTCCGGTCCGGTGAACCGGATCTCCCCGCCGAGATCCAGGCCGCGCTCCCGGCCGTCCGCGTTGGGCACGATCACGCGCCGCGTCTCCGCGTAGCGCTCGAAGACGCCGGGCAGGACCCAGCGGGCGTCGTACGGGCTCGTTCTGATACCGGTGAACTCCCGCCGGGCGGGCGCGCCGGGGTCGTGCACCCGCACCGCCCACTGGCCCTCCCGCCGCAGCAGCTCCAGACGGCGGTCCCCCCAGGTGATCCGGGCGTGCTCGGCACCGCCGGCGCTCGTGCCGAGGGTTCGCTCGCCCATCAGCGCCTCCCCGGCGACCGACAGGTCGTCCAGGACGTCGCCGTGCAGCACGACCCCGGAGCCGTCGGGTGTCTCGCGCCACTGCCCCGGCAGCCCCTCGATCCAGCCCGTGTCGTCCGCCTGCGCGAGCCAGTACGTGCCGGTCACCGAGAGCGGCCCGTAAGGGGCCACGACCGTCTCCAGACGCTGCTGGTGCCACTCCTGCCACTGCTGCACGGCGGAGGATCCGGGGGCCATGGGATTCGCGACGTTCGCGGGGTCCGGGTCGGTGTTGTACGGGTTCGATGACATGTCGGCGTTCATGCGTTCAACTTGCCACAGACCGGGCCGCGCGGCGGTGAGCCACCGCGCGTGCTCCACGCGGCTACCGCCCCCGCACAACGGCCTTGGGCGGCCGGGGCCCCGGTCCGACGCGGCGTCAGGATCCTGTCCGCACCGCGACCGGAAGAGTTGACGTGCCGTCATTCCGTGGGCGAAGCCGGGCCGGGGCGCCCCCGGCCCGGCGAAGGGCGTGCCATGGTCCTTCCGGCATGTGCCACCGTCCCCATGACGGCGCATCAACTCTGCGGCGGCCCCGGCGCTCACCCGCCCGGCGGGCGGCTCACCCGCCCGGCGGCCGTCGGTGATCTTTCTGTCTTTCACCACCCGTATACCGCGCAACCGCAGCTCCACAAGGCATGATGTGTGCAGCAGAACTGTCACGAAACATGCTCGCGACGTATATCCGCTTGGCGCACCATCCGCATCATGGACGACGATAGGCGTGCGGACGGTACGACCGCATGCGAGAGGAGGCGTCCATGGGATCGGTGCGCAAGGCGAGTGCCTGGCTGGGCCTCGTCGACGACAGCGAGATGCGGTACTACGACGACTACGCCGAAGAGGCGGGGCAGGAACCGGAACCCGGTGACGCCGTGCGGGACGCGTGGGCCACGGACCCGCGGATCAGGGCGACGGCGGCGGACGCCCAGGACGCGGGCACCCGGATCGCGACCATCACCCCCGACGGCTTCCGGGACGCCCGCCATATCGGCGAGCTGTTCCGGGAGGGCGTTCCGGTGATCGTCAATCTGACGACGATGGAGTCGGGCGACGCCAAGCGCGTGATCGACTTCGCCGCGGGACTGACGTTCGGGCTGCGCGGTTCCATCGAGCGCGTCGCCAACCGGGTGTTCCTGCTCACCCCGAACGCCTACCAGATCCTCAGCGGGCAGGACCGCCGTCCCACCGAGGGCGGCTTCTTCAACCAGAGCTGACGACGCGGCTGAGGGCGGGCGCGAACGCCCTCAGCCGCGTCGGAGCCGGGCGCGACGGGCGGCGCGTCACGGCGAGCCACCGTTCTCCGTCTGTTCCCGCGCCCCACCGCGCGCCTCTCCGAACACTCAGCCGAATTCCGCTCGGTTCCCGGTGCGTTCTGACTCGAGGCCGGACGAAACGGATGTCACCAGATACCGAGATCCGGTCGAACGCCACTCGCGAGCGACTCGTACCCCACGGGAAGAACCAGCTTCTCTCGACGCTCGCTGGACGTCTGATTCACCATGGTCCCACCCCTTGCTGAGACGGTCTGAGCAGCCTCGGAGCATGGCCGCCATGAGCGGATCACCGGCAGGAGAATCCGAGGTCATCGGCTGGAACAAGCAGATGTACGGCGATCCGAAGACGTTCGCCAAGCGCGCCCCGCGGGACAGGGGAGAGCCGCAGCCCGAGGTGGTCGGCCTGGTGAAGTCCCGGGCGATTCGGAGAGAGGGTCTCTACATCGGTTGCGGGACCGGTGAAATCCTCTTCCACCTCGCCTTCGGGGGATTCTCCGTCACCGGCCTCGACGCCGTTCCGGAGGCGATCCAACAGGCGAAGGAGCGGGCCGCGGAAGGCGGTGTCACCACCACCACCTTCCCCGTCGCCGACGCCACCGACCTGTCCGCGTACGCGGGCCGGTTCGACAGCGTCGACGGCGGGCTGCTCCACGTGCTGGACGACCACCTCCGGCCTGCCTGCCATCTTCGCCGTCCTCCGGCGTCGGTGAGCCGGGACGTCACCCCCGTGCGGGGGCCGCTGCCGCGGCGGCCCCGGCACGTCGAACACGCGGGAGCCGTGACGCCGCGTCAGCCGGCCGGGTCCCAGGCGCGCACGCGCGGCACCCAGCGGGGGACGTGCCGCCGGTAGCGGTCGTAGGCGTCACCGAAGCGGTCCTGCAGCCGCCGCTCCTCACTCAGCGGCAGGTAGACCGCGTTGACCAGGAAGAACAGCCCGAACCACAAGCCGAGCCACGGCGAGCGCAGCGCGACGGCCTCGCCGAACTGGATCGCGAGCACCCCGCTGATCATCGGGTTGCGCACGTGCCGGTAAGGGCCGGTGACGACGAGGTGCCGCGGCGGATCCAGCGGTGAGAGCGTGCCCTCGCCCTTGCGGTGGAACAGGCTCACCGTCCAGGTCAGGAAGGCCACTCCACCGAGGACGAGCGCGATGCCAGCGCCCGCGCACAGGACGCGCACGGTCAGGGGCACGTCCAGCCCTCGCGTACCACTTCCCGTCCACACCAGCGCCGGGATCACCACGCCCATCGTGACCGGGCCGATCAGCACCGGGGCCACGTGGCGCCGCAGCCGCACCGCGCCGCCGCCCGGAGTCGCTTTATTTCGCATGCTGGTGAATTTAGTGCCGTCCCGAGCGGCCTTCGAGTCACCCCTCATCCCCGTGTGGTGTCTTTCGGCCATACGTCACGCGGTTTACCTGAGGGAGGGACCGCAGCCGCCCGCCCCACGGTTCACCCGATCGATACCGCACGCCCGCGATCGCAGGAGGAACACCTATGGGGCAATCCCGCGCCCGTCACCGGAGGGCGGCCCTCGCCGACCCGCCCACGGGCGCGACGACCGGGCTCGTGCGACACCCCGTCCGCCCGCCCTCTCCCTGTCGACGACCGGGAACGCAGCTCAACTCCGTTCCGCATCACCTCTGGAGGCACTGATGCCCCGCGCAACCACACCCCGCCAGAAGTCGGGGAAGAAGTCCGAGCGTCCGGACACCGACGTCATCATCCTCGGCTCGGGGCTCGCCGGCGCCGCCATGGCCGCCGTTTTGGCCCGCGGCGGCGCCAACGTCCTCGTCCTGGACGCGGGCAGCCATCCGCGCTTCGCCATCGGCGAGTCCACCATCCCGTACACGTCGATGCTCATGCGGCTGGTCAGCGAGCGGTACGACGTCCCGGAGATCAAGTACCTCACCACGTTCGAGAACGTGCAGGGGAAGATATCGTCGACCTCCGGCATCAAGAAGAACTTCGGGTTCCTGTACCACCGCGAGGGCGAGCGGCAGAACACCCGCGAGACCCACCAGTTCCCGATCCCGCGGATCACGCACATCGAGAACCACTTCTTCCGCCAGGACGTCGACTCCTGGATGCTCAACGTCGCCGTCAAGTACGGGGCGAAGGTCCAGCAGCGGACGCGGATCGTCGACGTCGACTTCGACGACGAGGGCGGCACCCTCACCGACGACAAGGGCACGACCTACCGCACCCGGTACGTCGTGGACGCGAGCGGCTTCCGCTCCCCGCTGGCCACGAAGTTCGGCCTCCGCGAGGAGCCCACGCGGCTGCGCCACCACTCGCGCTCGTTGTTCACCCACATGCTGGGCGTCACGCCCTACGACGACCTCCTGCCGCGCAGCTCGAAGGACGCCCCGACCCCGTGGCACCAGGGCACCCTGCACCACCTGTTCGAGGGTGGCTGGGCCTGGGTCATCCCGTTCGACAACCACGCCCGTGCGACGAACCCCCTGGTCAGCGTCGGGCTGAACCTCGACCCGCGGGTCCACCCGGAGTTCGACGGGACCGCCGAGGAGGAGTTCCGGGCCTTCATCGACCGCTTCCCGGACATCCGGCGCCAGTTCGGCGACGCCACCGCCGTCCGCCCGTGGGTGCGCACCGGGCGGCTGCAGTACTCGTCCAAGACGACGATCGGTGCGCGCTGGTGCCTGACCTCGCACGCGGCCGGCTTCGTCGACGCCCTCTTCTCCCGCGGGCTCAGCAACTCGTTCGAGATCATCAACGCCCTGGCGTGGCGGGTGCTGGAGGCGCTCAAGGACGACGACTTCACCGTCGAGCGCTTCAAGTACGTCGAGCAGCTGGAACAGGGGCTGCTCGACTTCAACGACAACCTGGTGGCGAACGCCTACACCTCCTTCTCCCACTACGGCCTGTGGGACACCTGGTTCCGGGTGTGGTCGCTCGGCCAGATCCTCGCCACCTTCGAGATCAACCGCACCTACGCCCGGTACCTCGACTCCCATGACGCGGCCGACCTGGCGCATCTGGAGAGCATCGCCCCCGAGGGCTCCATCTCCGACTACGGCCCCGCCCGCGAGCTGCTGGCCTTCGTCAGCGACCAGGTGCAGGACGTCGCCGAGCGTCGCACCAACCCCGGCGCGGCGGCCGCGTCGGTCATGAACGCCCTGATGAAGGCCGACTTCGTACCGCCCGCCTTCGGGCTGGCCGACCCCACCAACCGGTGGTTCAACGCCAGCCCGCTGAAGGTCATGGACACCATCAAGTGGGCCCGCAACGAGGCTCCCCCGGAGATCGGCAGGCTCGTGGACGACGGCCTGACGCTCTTCATCAAGAAGCGCCTGTCGCCGGACGAGTTCGACCTCCGGGAAGAGCTCAAGCACGTGGTCGCCGGGTTGCCGCTGGTGGGACGGCCGCTGCGTTCGTCGATCGCCCGCTGAGCCCGATCACGCACTCGAGGAGCAACAGACATGACTGTGAAGGCCAACCGGTACGACGTCGCGATCATCGGGGCCGGCATGGGCGGTTCCGTGCTGGGCGCCGCACTCTCGCGCAACGGGGTGCGCGTCCTGCTGATCGACCACGGGGTGCATCCGCGGTTCGCCGTCGGTGAGGCGGCTACCCCCTACACCAACGTCAGCCAGCGCATCATCGCCGCCCGGTACAACCTGCCGGAGCTCACGACGCTGTGCACACTCAAGGACTGTGCGAAGAACGTCAGCCCGGCCTTCGGCGCCCAGGCGCACTCCGGCTTCCTGCGCCACGAGGAGGGCAAGCCGCAGGACCCGCGGGAGACCAACCAGTTCCACACCCCCGGCCCGCTGCACGAGGCCCACCACCTCTACCGCCAGGACGTGGACGCCTGGGTGTTCCACCTCGCGGTGAAGACGGGCTGCACGCCGCTGCAGAACTACCGGATCGCGGATCTCGACTTCGGCGACTCCGGCGTCACGGTGCACGGCGAGGACGGTTCCGCGTACCGGGCGCGGTACGTCGTGGACGCCAGCGGCCAGCGCTCGCCGCTGGCCGAGAAGTTCGGCCTGCGCGAGGAGATCCCGCGGTACAAGCACCAGTCGCGGTCGATGTACACGCACGTCATGGGCATCACGCACACCGACAAGCTGTGGGACCGCAAGCCGGAACACACCCCGCCGGTGCCGTGGTACGAGGGCACGGTGCACCACACGTTCAACCGCGGCTGGGCGTGGGCGATCGGCTTCGACAACACCCCGCTGTCCCGGAACCCCCTGTGCTCCATCGGTCTGACCGTCGACCCGCGGGTCTACCCGAAGAACCCGAACCTGTCCGCCGAGGACGACTTCGCGGACATCACCTCGCGCTTCCCGGACATCGAGCGGCAGTACGCGGGGGTCGCCCCGGTGCGCGAGTGGGTGTCGACGGACCGCCTGCAGTACTCGTCCACGCAGACCGTCGGCGACCGCTGGTGCCTGCTGTCCGACGCCGCGGCGTTCATCGACCCGCTGTTCAGCTACGGCCTGGCCAACACCGGGGACGCCATCAACCGGCTGGCCTGGCGGCTCATCCGGGCCTGCCAGGACGACGACTTCTCCGCGGAGCGTTTCGACGAGTTCGAGCAGTGGCAGCAGGCCCGCTTCCACTACAACGACGAGATCGTCAACGCCGGCTTCACCGCGTTTGACCACTTCGACTTCTGGAAGGCCGTCTTCCGGGTCTGGGTCTGGGGCAACAGCTACGGCACCGTCCGGGCGCGGGCCGGGCTCACCGAGTACCAGAAGGACGCTCGGGACAGCCACTTCCAGGACCTGGAGAAGGGCCAGTACGTCGGCTTCGACTGGCCGGACCACGAGGGCTTCAAGCACCTGTTCGACACCATGGTGACCCAGGTGGACGCCTTCCAGGCGGGCAAGATCGCCGCGCACGACGCCTCCGAGGCGCTGTGGGCGGAGCTGGAGGCGGCCGACGTCTTCCCCAAGCCCTTCGGCTTCCAGGACCGCTCCGTCCACTTCATGAGCCCGAAGCCCCCGGTCATCGCCAAGTCGGCGCTGTGGCTGTCGCGTCACGGCGACCCGCAGGTGCGCAGGATGCTCATGAAGAGCGGCCGCCAGGCCATCCGGCAGCGGCTGTCCGGCTCGAAGATCTTCTGAGCTCCGCCCCAGGACCTCAGGCGGGTGCCGGCCCACGCGACCTCCGGAGCCGGCACCCGCACCCCGTGACGCCCGTGACGCCCGTGACGCCCGCGGGCGAAACGAGGAGTTGCTCGTGCACGTCTCCCACACACGCACGGGCGCGATGGTCGTCACCGGCACATCGTCGGCAAGTCGGCGCGCCCGCTGGCCGGCCTCGTCAAGTACGCACCCGACCGCGTCTACGACACGATCCGGACGAAGGTCTTCCAGCTGCCGAACGAGTTCGGAGCGCGCGCCGGCGAGCCGGTGGACCGACCCCCTTCGCCGCGCACGCGCTGGAGGGTCCCCGCCCGGCCGGGCGGGGACTCCCCCGGCCTCAGCGGAAGGCGTCGACGCCCGTCAGCGCCTTGCCGAGCACGAGCTGGTGCATCTCCACCGTGCCCTCGTAGGTGAGGACGGACTCGAGGTTGGTGGCGTGCCGCATCACCGGGTACTCCAGGGAGATGCCGTTGGCGCCCAGGATCGTGCGGGAGGTCCGGCAGATCTCGATGGCCTCGCGCACGTTGTTGAGCTTGCCGAAGCTGATCTGCTCCGGGCGCAGCGTCCCGGCGTCCATCCGGCGGCCGAGGTGGTGGGCGAGCAGCACGCCCTTGTGCAGTTCGAGCGCCATGTCGGCCAGCTTGGCCTGGGTGAGCTGGAACCCGGCGAGGGGACGGCCGAACTGCTCGCGGCTGCCCGCGTAGTCCAGGGCGGCGTGGAGGCAGCTGCGCGCCGCGCCCATCGAGCCCCACACGATGCCGTAGCGGGCGTGGCTGAGGCAGCTGAGCGGGCCGCGCAGGCCCGTGACCCCGGGCAGGACGGCGTCGGCCGGGAGCCGGACGTCGTCCATGACGAGCTCGCTGGTGACCGAGGCCCGCAGGGACCACTTGTGCTTGATCTCGGGCGCCGAGAAGCCGGGGCTGTCGGTGGGCACGACGAAGCCGCGGATACCGTCCTCGGTGGCGGCCCACACGACGGCCACCGCGGCGACGGAGCCGTTGGTGATCCACATCTTGCGGCCGTTCAGCACCCAGTCGCCGCCGTCGCGCTTGGCGTGGGTGCGCATGGCGGCCGGATCGGAGCCGACGTCGGGCTCGGTGAGGCCGAAGCAGCCGATGAGCTCACCGGCGGCCATGCCGGGCAGCCAGCGCTCCTTCTGCTCCGTCGAGCCGTAGCGGTGGATGGCGTACATGGCCAGGGAGCCCTGGACGGAGACGAGCGAGCGGATGCCGGAGTCGGCCGCCTCCAGCTCCAGACAGGCGAGGCCGTACTGCACGGCGGAGGCCCCGGCGCAGCCGTAGCCCTCCAGCGACATGCCGAGGGCGCCGATGCGTCCCAGCTCGCGGGCCAGCTCACGGATGCCGGGCAGTTCCCCGTTCTCGTACCACTCGGCGACGTGGGGCACCACCCGGTCCGCCGCCCAGGACCGTACGGTGTCGCGCACCGCCAGCTCCTCCGGGCTGAGCAGGTCGTCGAGGCCGAGCGGGTCGGCGGGGTCGAACGGCGGCAGGGAACGGCTGGACATGCGCGGCCTCCGGATCACCAGGTGGTCGAAACCGCCAGATGCTACCGATTGGTAACACTCTGGGGCAAGAGGGGCTCCTCCGTGGGGCCCGGCTGCGCGGGGACGTACCCGGCCCGGTCCTCGGACCGGTGCACGGCGCGCGGCAGCCGCAGGGCGGCCAGCGCCCCGGCGAGCAGCAGGCCGGCGCTCACCAGCAGCGTCACGTGCATCCCCTGGACGAAGGCGAGCCGCGCGGACTCGCGCAGCACCTCCCCGGTGACACCGCCCAGGGAGTCGGCCACCGCGAGCGCCTCGCCCAGTGAGTGCCCGGCGGCCTCCGCGGCCCGTTCCGGTATCCCCGGGGCGGACTCGACGGCGGAGCCGTACGTCCCGTTCATGACGGTGCCGAGCAGGGCGATGCCCAGCCCCGCGCCGAGCTGGTAGGCCGTCTCCCCGATGGCCGCCGCGCTGCCCGCCTGTTCGGGCGGGGCGTCGGCGAGCATGGACTCGTAGCAGCCGAAGAGCACCGTCTGCAGGCCGAAGCCCAGGAGGAGGAAGGCACCGACACACACGGCCGGATCGTCCCGCTCGCCGAGCGCGGTGAGGCTGAGCACGGCCACGGCCGTGAGGAGGAAACCTCCGACGACCATGGCGCGCGGGCCGAGGGCCCGCAGCAGCCGCGGCCCGGCGAGCCCGGCGGCGATGGCCGCGAGGGACAGCGGGAGGAGGCGCAGCCCGGTCTGCAGCGGCGAGAGCCCGAGGATGAGCTGGAGGTACTGGGCGGCCAGCAGCGCCAGGCCGACGAGGGACAGCACGGTGAGGACGATGCAGCTCACCGCGGTACCGAAGGCGGGCCGGGCGAAGGCGGTGAAGTCCACCAGCGGGCACCGGCGGCGGCGCTGGCGGTGGGCGAACCAGCCGAGGAGCACCGCACCGGCCGCCAGCAGGGCCCCGGTGCCGGGATGCAGCACCCGCCCGTCGCCCATCTGCTTGACGGCCAGGATGGCGCAGCAGAGGCCGGTGGCGGCGAGCAGCGCGCCGAGCACGTCCCAGGGGCCGCTGCCCCCGCCGGTGGACTCCGGCACGAGCAGCCGCCCGACCGGGACCGCCACCACCATCAGCGGGATGTTGAGCAGGAAGACCGAGCCCCACCAGAAGTGCTCGAGCAGCAGCCCGCCCACCAGGGGCCCGGCCGCCGCTCCGACGGCGGCCACGGCGCTCCAGACGCCGATGGCCAGCGCCCGCTCGCGCCGGTCGGGGAAGACGTGCCGCAGCAGCGAGAGCGTCGCGGGCATGATCATGGCGCCGCCGACGCCCAGCAGCGCCCGGGCGGCGATGAGCACCCCGGGCGTGTGGGCCAGGACGGCGAGGACCGAGGCGAGCCCGAAGATCGCGTAGCCGAACAGCAGGACGCGGCGCCGCCCGACCCGGTCGCCCAGGGTTCCGAAGAGGATGAGGAGGGAGGCGCAGACCAGCGGGTAGGCGTCGACGATCCACAGCAGCTCGACCGGCCCGGGGCGCAGGTCCGCCGTGACGGCCGGTACGGCGACGTGCAGCACCGTCGCGTCCAGCGCGACCAGCAGGAGACTGGCGCAGAGGACGACGAGCACGGTCCAGCGTCCGGCTCCGGGAGCCGGGGGGCGGGTCCGCTGCGCGGGGACGTCGGATCCGGTGGGGTCCGGACTCGTCCCTGGCATGTACTACCTCCTCGTGCTGCCCGCCGAAGGCGCTGACGTGACGCGGTCAGTGCGGGCCACCGGCGTGGCCGGGCCCGGACGGAGCGGTGGCGGTGCCCCGTAGCGTACGCCAGTCCGCCGATCGGTCATGTGTCGCGGTTCACCCGGCACGGCGCCGCGTGGCCCGGCGCCCCGCGGCGCCGCCCCGCGGGAAGATGAAGCCGAGGTGGACACGAGCGGAAGTCCGATGCAACAGGCCCACGGATTCGCGGAAAAGGCCGTGGATATGAAAAACCGGGCCCAGGATTTCCACGAAATCCACCCCGGACCGCCGATGTGGGGAGGGAATCCACATCACATCGCCATTACGAAGGCGGGTGCGGGAGCGCCCCTTCAGATGACCCGCTGTAATGTCGACCGAGTGCGTACCGACCGAATCCTCGCCCGCCTGGAACAGGAGCCCGCGCGGCGACCGAACCCGGCCCCGGCGATGAGTGTCGCCCGCACGTCGCTTCTCGCCGCCACGCTGGTCGTCTACGCGGCGATCGTCGCCGCGGTGGTGCAGACCTCCTACCTGGTCCGGCTGGACTGGCAGCTCATGCTGTTCCGCCCGTACAAGCAGTGGCCCGAGCTGCACGCGTTCCTCGACTACTTCGTCGTGCTCGGCCAGCGCGGGCCCACCGCCGTGCTGGTGGCCGCCTGGCTGGGCTGGCGCTCCTGGCGGCAGCGCACGCTCCGCCCGCTCCTGATGCTCGGGGCGGCCCTGCTCCTGCTGAACGTGAGCGTGGGGGCGGCCAAGCTCGGCATGGCCCGGGAGGGCCCGCACTACGCGACGACCCTCGGCTCGAACGAGATGTGGCTCACCGGGGATATATTTCCCTCCGGGCACACCGCGAACGCGGTGGTGACCTGGGGAATCCTCGCCTACCTGGCCAGCACCGAGCGCGCCCGGCGCCGGCTGTCCGTCGTCGCCGCCGTCTTCGCGCTCGGGGTCGGCGCCACCACCGTCTACCTGGGCACGCACTGGGTCAGCGACGTGCTGCTCGGCTGGGTGGCGGGGCTGCTGATCCTGCTGGCGCTGCCGTGGTGCGAGCCGTTGGCCGCTCGCGTCGAGGGGCACGTGCTGGCGTACTGGACGCGGCTGCGGGCCGCGGGAAGGCTGGTCACGGCGGGCGCGGCCGGGGAGGAGACGGCGCCAGCCGCCGCGCCAGGCGGCTCGGCGACGCCGGGCTCCGAGACGGCGTCGGGCTCCGAGACGGCGTCGGGCAGGACGCCGGCCGGGGCGGCCGGGGGCGCCATACGCCATGCCCACGCGGCGCATCCGGGGCACGCCGGTCACACCTCCCGGCCACACGCCGTGCGCTCGGAGCGGACTCCCGTCACGCCCGCGGGAAGCCGCAGACCGGCCGCCGAACGCCCCGGGGGCCGTACGACGTCCCTCGGGCCGCGGGCTTAGCGGGCACAGGGCACCCTGCCCCGCGGCGACGCCGGATGCCCGCGGGCGGGGACGGCGGGCACGACGCCAGGCGGGCCCCGCACCGCGGCCGACGGCCGGGTGCGGGGCCCGCGGACGGAACGCTGCCGGCGCTCAGCCCTTCCAGCCGCGGACGACCGTGTCGTCCTCGGCGGTGAGGTTGAGGCGACCCGCCACGTACTCCATGGTGATGACGGCGTCCGGCGGCAGGACACGCACGGTGGTCCAGCCTCGGCTGCGCGCCCGCTCCTCGGCGGCCGTCACCGGCATCCCGGCGTAGGCCTCGGGGTCGTCGTCCGGCTCGGTGGACTCGAAGGGTATGGGTGCCATGCCGGCCACCGTACGTCACGGCCCGGTGCACCAGGAAGTCCCGGCGAGGTCATGCGCGTGCCACACTTCTGTCACAGTCGCTCCCCCGTTCGGCCCTCTCCGCTACCACCCCTCCGGGCCTTCTCCGGCTCTTTTCCACGGATCCGGAATTTCCCCGGAGGCAGCCGCGCCGAAAGACTGTTCAGCGGTGCGGGAATTCCCGGTGGAGGGGTTCGTAAAGGCGGGCGGAGTTCCGGTGCGGGCCGCTTCAGCGACCGGTTCGCCCGGCACCGCGACGCGCGGGTTCGAACCGCAGCAGCAGTTCGTTGGCCCCCGTGTAGCAGGGGCGGACGAGGCGGTCCCCGTCGCTCAGCGGGACCGCGGGGTGCCGCAGCCGGTACTGCTTGTCCGCGACGTCGTCGAGGATGCGGGCGACGCGCACGGCGGCCTCGCCGGCCCCCGGCCGCAGCCACAGCGCACAGCCGTCGCGCGCGGGCGGGCGCAGTCCCGCGAGCGGAAGAACGCAGTGGAAGCCGTCCCCCTCCGGGCGCACCGCGGCGCTCGCCACGGGGCCGCGGCCCTGCCGGGGTGTCACCTCCAGCGTGGCAGCGGGAGTCAGCTCGGCCCCGTACAGGCGGCCGCGCAGCGTCAGCGCACCGTCGGCGACCAGCAGCTCCGCGGCCTCGGCGTGCGGCCAGCGCTGCCAGGCCCGCAGGGCGAGGTTGCCCTTCTGGGTGGTGAAGGGGACGCGCACCCCGAGCCACGTCCGCCCGGGCTGGGGGCTGTGTGCCGTCAGGGAGTGCAGGTCGTGGGTGCCGGGGAGCAGGCGGGCGCGCTCCCCGTCACCGAGGCAGAGGTAGGCGTTCCACACCCCCTCCGCGAGTGTCATGGTGCTCGGCAGTGCCGCCCGGAGCACCCCGGCCCCGACGGGCACGAGCGGCAGCCGCACCTCCTCCGTGGCGGCTCCGGGCCCCACCGTGCGGCGGCACAGCAGCAGCGCGGCGTCCCAGGACTCCCCGACCCCTTCGGGCCGGAGGACGTCGAAGGTGAGCCCACCCGCCGTGTCGGCGGTGCAGTGGGCCCGCACCCGCACCCGGTCGGGCAGGGGCTCCGCAGTGGTCATCATCCGCGGCGCCCTCCCGTCGGCACGCCGTCGGCGCCGTGCCCGCCTCGCGGGAGGGTGGGTATGTGCATGCGTCCCCGGTTCCGTCTCTGGGCGCGGGCCGCCACCGCCGGCTGGCAGCCGCCCGCCTTACGTCCAGTAAGACCGGGATGCGGCGTCCCAGGTTGGTTCGTTCACCCGATTTCTTCGGAGAAACGTCACATCGACCGACAGTTCGCCCCACCCCGGAAGGAGCCCGGGGCGGGGCGGAGCTGGGGGCGGATCAGACGTGCAGCCGCTGCCCCGGGAGGATCACGTCCGGGTCAGCGCCGATGACCTCGGCGTTGTCCCGGTGGATGCGGCGCCAGGCGGTGTCGTGCTCGGCGGCGATGGCGCTGAGCGTGTCACCGGGCTCGACGGTGTAGTTGGCCCGGGAGTGGCCGCGGTCGGCGTGCGGCCG
Organism: Streptomyces sp. WMMC1477; assembly: GCF_027460245.1. Taxonomy (NCBI): domain Bacteria; kingdom Bacillati; phylum Actinomycetota; class Actinomycetes; order Kitasatosporales; family Streptomycetaceae; genus Streptomyces; species Streptomyces sp. WMMC1477. Next base: position 380,369 of record NZ_JAPZBD010000003.1, read on the forward strand.
GGGGGCCCGCTCCGGCACCGAGGAACCGCGGGCCGACGCGTCGGGCCCGCTGTGCGACCCCGCCTCGGGCGCCGGGGAGGCCGGCTGCCCCGGCGGGGCGGGACGGGTCGGCCGAGGGTCGCTGCCGTACAGGCCCAGCTTCGCGGAGCAGGCGGGCCACGCCCCCCAGCCCTGGGCCGCCTGGACCTTCCCGGCGATCTCGATCTGCTGAGCCCGGCTGGCCGTGTCGGCGGTGGCCGCGTAGGCCGTGCCGCCGTAGGCGGCCCAGGTGGAGGCGGAGAACTGCAGGCCGCCGTAGTAGCCGTTGCCGGTGTTGATCCGCCAGTTGCCACCGCTTTCGCACTGCGCGAGGCGGTCCCAGGTTCCACCGTCCGCCGCCTTGGCGGGGCCGGCCGTCAAGGTGAGCAGCGCCACCGGGGCCAGGACGGCCAGCGAGACCGCGCCCGCACGTGCTGCTATCCCACGACGCATGGACAAATCTCATCCCTCTCGAACGCCCCGGTGCTCCCCTGTACCGCTTCGGCCGTCCGGCGCCTGCTGCGCCGTCGGGCCGGGCGGGTGTCCGTCGCGGGTCCTGCTCGGTGGTGCGGCACCCGTGTCGCGCGGTCGTGCTGCGCGGCGCCGGTGCGGCGGCGGACTGCCCCGGGTGGTGCTCTCTGCACCACCCGGGAATGTAGGGACTACCGGGAGCCGGGGACAACCAACCAGCCCCTTGCGCAGGTCAGTTGAACGTTACCGTAAGTAATAGGCAGTTTTCCCTGTCTTCACTTGTTAGATTTTGTCTTGATATAGAAGATCCCTGGCACCCTGGGCGGGTGACACACCTCACCGCCGCAACTTCACCAGTATGCACATCAATTGACTGTCCGTGACCGTTTTCGGCGTTCTGTTCACCAAGCGCATTCGCCCGGACGACTCGGCACCACCAGTTGCGTGACTGTGACCACAGGTGACCCGTTGTCCAGACGAACCAGTACCGAACGCCAGGAGCCTTCTGTGTCCCCCATGCTCGACGTCAGTGACGAGGTCCGCGCCGAGATCGGCGAAGCCGAAGCCGCCAAGCTGATCGCCGGCGACACCGTGCCCGACCGCTACGACTGCACCTCGTGCCGCACGCCCGGCAGCACCGACGAACGCACGAGCACCGTGCTGTTCGTCGGCAGCGAGACCGCCGTGCTGGCCTTCGCCCACGCCGCCTGCGTCCCCTCCCAGATCGTCCGGGTCTCCGAGGAACAGATCCAGAGCGCCGTGCGCACCATCTCCGGTGAGGCGGCCGGGGGTTCGGCCCCCGCCGAGCCCGGGTCCCCGTCCGTTCCCGCCGACGGCCGACAGGCCGTCCTGGGCGTGACCTGCGGCCAGGTCCTCGTCGGTGAGACGCTGCACCCGGCCGTCGTCGTGGAGCCCACCGGCCCCATCGCCCGCCCCGGCACGACGGGCGGCGGCGACGAGTTCCTCCCGCTCCTCATCGAGGCCGGCTTCATGCCGGTCACGGAGCTGGACAAGAAGCCCGGGCCGCTGCCCGGCTGGTCGGTGCTCATGGCCATGGGCAAGCTGCACGCGGTGCTGCAGCCCGCCGAGGAGGGCCAGCAGCCCACGTCCTGGTGGCAGGCGCACCAGCCGCTGCCCGTCACCGACGAGTGGCGGACCACGGCCAACAGGACCAACTCCGTCCTCGTGTACGCCGCTCCGGCCGGTTCCATCGGCCAGCAGCCGCGCGAGGACCTGATGCGCGACGCCCTGGAGCGGGCCGCCGAGCGCGGTGTCCTGGTGGCGGCGACCATGCCGCTCGCCGGTACCTGAGCCCGGCACCGGGCACTGCCCGCCGATTCCCCCGCACGGCCCCGCATCCAGCGGGGCCGTGCGGTCGTTGGGCAGACGTGCACGCCTACGAACCTCACCTCGACGCCCGCTACCCACAGCCGGACTCCGGCTCGATCCCGGCCATGCGCCCGCCGCACGAAGCCGCGGCCGGCCGCACCGGACGGTCGGCCACACCGATCTTCGACGCGCTGTACGCGGAGTACCGCCGGCTCTTCCGGGCGCTGCCCGGGGACCGATCCGGTGAGGAGCAGTTGCGGTTCGGCGGCTTCGACGGCCTCGGTTCCCGCTACGGCACGGGCTTCACGCCGGTGCCCCAGGAGCGGCGCCGGGGCGGCGCCCACCGCGCCCCCGCCCTCCCCGCGCTGCCCCCGGGCAGCTAGGCGGTGTTATGCGGCCGGTGACGTCCGTGGGGCCGGCACCGCGTCGGCGGCACCGACCCCACGGACGGTCGACGAGGGCTCACTTGCGCTTCCTGCGCTTCTCCCGCACCCGCACGGACATGTGGATCGGCGTCCCCTCGAAGCCGAACTCCTCCCGCAGCCGCCGCTCGATGAAGCGCCGGTAGCCGGCCTCCAGGAAGCCGGAGGCGAACAGGACGAAGCGCGGCGGGCGCGTCCCGGCCTGGGTGCCGAAGAGGATGCGGGGCTGCTTGCCGCCGCGCACGGGGTGCGGGTGGGAGGCCACCAGCTCGCCGAGGAAGGCGTTCAGCCGCCCGGTGGGAACCCGGGTCTCCCAGCCCGCGAGCGCCGTCTCGATCGCCGGGACGAGCTTCTCCGTGTGCCGTCCGGTGCGGGCCGAGATGTTGACGCGGGGCGCCCACCGCACCTGGACCAGGTCGCGCTCGATCTCGCGCTCCAGGTAGAAGCGGCGTTCGTCGTCGAGCGTGTCCCACTTGTTGTAGGCGAGCACGAGTGCGCGCCCCGCCTCCACCGCCATGGTGATGATGCGCAGGTCCTGGACGCTGATGGACTCGCTGACGTCGACGAGGACGACGGCGACCTCCGCCTTCTCCAGGGCCGCGGCGGTCCGCAGCGAGGCGTAGTAGTCGGCGCCCTCGGTGAGGTGGACGCGGCGGCGGATGCCGGCGGTGTCCACGAACTTCCAGGTCCTCCCACCGAGTTCGACGAGCTCGTCCACCGGGTCGCGGGTGGTTCCGGCGAGCGGGTCGACGACGACGCGCTCCTCCCCCGCCACCTTGTTGAGCAGCGAGGACTTGCCGACGTTGGGCCGGCCGATGAGGGCGACGCGGCGCGGCCCGCCGAGCGCTGCGCCGAAGGTCTGGGCGGGGGCCCGCGGCAGCACCTTGAGCACCTCGTCCAGCATGTCGCCGGTGCCGCGCCCGTGCAGCGCGGAGACGGGGTACGGCTCGCCGAGACCGAGGGACCACAACATCGCGGCGTCGGCCTCGCCGGAGGGCCCGTCCACCTTGTTGGCGCACAGCACCACCGGCTTGCCCGCGCGGCGCAGCAGTTTGACCACGGCCTCGTCGGTGTCGGTGGCGCCGACCGCTGCGTCGACGACGAACACCACGGCGTCGGCCGCCTCGACGGCGAACTCGGCCTGCGCCGCGACGGAGGCGTCGATGCCCAGGACGTCCTGCTCCCAGCCGCCGGTGTCCACGACCTTGAAACGGCGGCCGGCCCACTCCGCCTCGTAGGTCACGCGGTCCCGCGTCACCCCCGGGCGGTCCTCCACGACGGCTTCCCGACGCCCGATGATGCGGTTCACCAGGGTCGACTTGCCGACGTTGGGCCGGCCGACGACGGCGAGCACCGGCAGCGGTCCGTGGCCGGCCTCGTCGAGGGCGCCCTCGACGTCCTCGGTGTCGAAGCCCTCCTGCGCGGCAAGCTCCATGAACTCCGCGTACTCGGCGTCGCCGAGCTCACCGTGCCCGTGCGCGTCGCCGGAGTTGATCTGCTCGTTCATCGGTCCTGTCCTTGCTGAAGGCTGAAGTGGCTTGCGGGGCCGGACGCGGGCGTCCAGCCGGTGGGGTCAGCGGCCGGTCAGACGTCTCGCCGCGGCGAGGTGCGCCGTCAGCCGCTCCTGCAGCCGTCGCGTCGCCTCGTCCATGACCTGCCGGGTACGGCGTCCGCCGCCGCCCACGGTGACCGGGTCCCCGAAGACGACGTCGACCCGGCCGCGCAGCGGGGGCAGGGCCGGTATGACGCGGCTGCGCCGTCCGGAGCTGCCGAGCACGGCCACCGGCACCACCGGGGCCCCGGAGCGGACCGCGAAGTAGGCCAGCCCGGAGCGCAGGGCCGCGAAGTCCCCGGCGCCGCGGCTACCCTCGGGGAAGATCCCGAGCACGCCCCCGCGGTCGAGGACGCCGAGCGCCGCCGTGACGGCGGACCGGTCGGCGGTGGAACGGTCCACCGGCACCTGGCCGATGGACCGCAGGAACCAGTCCAGCGGGCCGACGAACGCCTCCTGCTTGATCAGGAAGTGCACGGGCCGCGGACAGGTGCCCATGAGCATGGGTCCGTCGATGTTGTGCGCGTGGTTGACGGCGAGGATGACCGGCCCGCTCGCGGGCATCCGCCAGGAACCCAGCACCCGGGGCCGGAACAGGCCGTTCATGAGGCCGATGCCCAGGCGCCGGCCCGTCGCCGCGCCGTCCGCGCTGGGCAGCGCTCCGGTCGTCGTGCTCACGCCGCGCGCTGCCTGTCCTCGACGAGGGTGACGACGCACTCGACGACCTGCTCCAGGGTCAGCTCGGTGGTGTCCACCTCGACCGCGTCCTCCGCCTTGGCCAGCGGGGAGGTGGCCCGGCTGGAGTCGGCGGCGTCCCGGCGCAGCAGTGCCTCGCGGGTCGCGTTCAGGTCCACGGCGGCGTCGCCGGGGCGGGCCTTCAGCTCGCCGCCGCGCCGGGCGGCCCGGGCCTCCGGGGAGGCGGTGAGGAAGATCTTCAGGTCAGCGTCGGGGAGCACCGTCGTCCCGATGTCGCGACCCTCCACGACGATGCCGGCGCCCTCGCGGGCCGCGTCGGCGGCGATGGAGCGCTGCAGCTCGGTGATCCGGGCCCGCACCTCGGGCACCGCGCTGACCGCGCTGACCGCGGCCGTCACCTCGGCACCGCGGATCGGCCCGGAGGCGTCCTGGCCGTCGACGGTGATCGTCGGAGCGGACGGGTCAGTGCCGGAGACGATGCCGGGCTTGCCGCAGGCGGCGGCCACGGCCCCCGCCTCCGCGACGTCCACCCCGTTGGTCAGCATCCACCACGTGATGGCCCGGTACTGCGCCCCCGTGTCGAGGTAGCTGAGCCCCAGCTTCGCGGCGACGGCCTTGGAGGTGCTGGACTTGCCCGTTCCGGAGGGGCCGTCGATGGCGACGACGACGGACGCCGGGGCGCCGGAAGGAACGGGGGTCGCGCCCTGAAGGGTTGCAGCCACGGTGAAGAGGGCCTTTCTAGCCAGGAGGGTGCGGGGCGGGACCTGCCCCGCACCCAGGCTACCGGTAAGTGAACGGCCGGATCATCCGGCTTGACGCCCGCCCCGCCTCACGGGCGGATCGCCCAGCCCCGGCCGCGCAGCACGTCGGTGAGCCGGGCGGCGGACTGGGGCTCGACCATGAGCTGGACGTGGCCGGCCTGCTGGCCGGTGGCGTGCTCGATGCGGACGTCCTCGATGTTGACGCCCGCCTGCCCGGCGTCGGCGAAGATCCCCGCCAGTTCGCCCGGCCGGTCGCTGATGAGCACCGCCACGGTGGCGTAGGCGGTCGGCGTCTGGCCGTGCTTGCCGGGGATGCGGGCCCGGCCGGAGTTGCCCCGGCGCAGGACGTCCTCGATGCCGCTCGCCCCCTCGCCCCGCTTGGCGTCGTCCGCCGACTCCAGCGCCCGCAGCGAGCGCACCGTCTCCTCCAGGTCCCCGGCCACGGCGGCCAGCACGTCGGCGACGGGCCCGGGGTTGGCGGAGAGGATGTCGATCCACATGCGGGGCTCGGAGGCCGCGATGCGGGTCACGTCCCGGATGCCCTGCCCGCACAGCCGCACCGCCGTGTCGTCCGCGTCCGCCAGCCGGGCGGCGACCAGGCTGGACAGCAGCTGCGGCGTGTGCGAGACGAGCGCGACGGCCCGGTCGTGCGCGTCCGCGTCCATGACGACGGGCACGGCCCGGCACAGGGCGATCAGCTCCAGCGCCTGGTTGAGCACCTCGGTGTCCGTCTCCGGCGTGGGCGTGAGGACCCAGGGACGCCCCTCGAACAGGTCCGCCGTGGCCGCCAGCGGCCCGGACTGCTCGCGGCCCGCCATGGGGTGGGTGCCCAGGTAGCTGCGCGGGTCGCAGCCGAGGCCGGCCAGCTCCCGGCGCGGGCCGCCCTTGACGCTGCCGACGTCCAGATAGCCGCCGGCCACGCCGCGCCGCTGCGCGGAGGCAAGCACCCCGGCGATCCGGGCCGGCGGTACGGCGACCACCGCGAGGTCCACGGGGCCGGGGGACGGCTCCGCCGTCCCGGCGCCGAGCGAGGCGGCCGTCGCGGCCTGCTCAGCGTCCCGGTCCTCCAGGTGCACGGTGACGCCGCGGGCGGTCAGGGCGAGGGCGATCGAGGTGCCGATCAGTCCGGTGCCGATGACGAGTGCACTGCGCATGCTCAGAGACCGACCTCGTTCATCAGCATGCCGACCTCCGTGTTCGTCATCCGGCGCAGCCAGCCCGACTTCTGGTCGCCCAGGGCAATGGGGCCGAACTTCGTGCGGACCAGCTTGTCGACCGGGAAGCCGGCCTCGGCGAGCATCCGGCGCACGATGTGCTTGCGGCCCTCGTGCAGCGACACCTCGACCAGGTAGTTCTTGCCGGTGTTCTCGACCACCCGGAAGTGGTCGGCGCGGGCGTAGCCGTCGTCCAGCTTGACGCCGTCCTTGAGCCGCTTGCCCAGGTCGCGCGGGATGGGGCCCTGAATGGCGGCCAGGTAGGTCTTGCGGACGCCGTAGCGCGGGTGGGTCAGGCGGTGCGCGAGCTCCCCGTGGTTGGTGAGCAGGATCAGACCCTCGGTCTCGGTGTCCAGCCGGCCGACGTGGAAGAGCCGCGTCTCGCGGTTCTGCACGTAGTCCCCGAGGCACTGGCGGCCCTCCGGGTCCTCCATGGAGGAGACGACGCCGGCCGGCTTGTTCAGCGCGAAGAAGAGGTAGGACTGGGTCGCGATCGTCAGCCCGTCGACCTTGATCTCGTCCTTCCCCGGGTCGACGCGCAGGCCCTGCTCCAGCACGATGCGGCCGTTGACCTCCACCCGGGCCTGGTCGACCAGCTCCTCGCAGGCGCGGCGCGAGCCCAGGCCCGCGCGGGCCAGCACCTTCTGCAGCCGCTCGCCCTCCGGCTCGTCGAACGTCTTCGGCAGCCGCAGGGCCGGCTTGTCGTGCCGGGCCCGGTTGCGCTCCTCGATCTGGGCGTCGTACTCGCGGGACCGGGCGGGCGCGGTGCGCTTCGGGCCCTTCGCACCGCCCTTGCCGCCGCCCGCGGCCTTGGGGCCCTTCGCGCCCTTGGCGCCCTGTGCTCCCCGGCCGCCGCCGGGCTTGCCCTGCTGGCCGCCGGCGGGCTTTCCGCCCGAGGTCGGGTAGCGGCGCTCCTCGGGGCGGGGACGTCCGGAGGAGCGCCGCTGCCCGCCGTCCCGGCTGCCGCCCGCGCCCCGGGGGTTCCGGTTGCTGTTCCTGCCACTGCTTCGCATTGAAGAATCCGTCTTACGTCCGAGCGTCGCCGCTGTCGTCTGCATCCACTGCATCTGCCTCGAACGACGGCACGCCCTCCTGGCTCTCGCCCTCCACCGCGTCCGCCTCCGGGAGGAAGGGCGCGAGTTCCGGCAGCTCGTCCAGGCCCCGCAGGCCCATCCGCTCCAGGAAGTAGTGCGTCGTCACGTACAGGATCGCACCTGTTTCCGGTTCGGTGCCCGCCTCCTCCAGCAGACCGCGCTGGAGGAGGGTGCGCATCACGCCGTCGCAGTTGACGCCGCGCACGGCGGAGACCCGTGAGCGGCTGACGGGCTGCCGGTAGGCGACCACGGCCAGCGTCTCCAGGGCGGCCTGCGTCAGCCGGGCCTGCTGGCCGTCCAGGACGAAGCCCTCGACGGCCTCGGCGAACTCGGCCCGGGTCGAGTAGCGCCACCCCCCGGCGACGTAGCGCAGCTCGAAGCCGCGCCCCTCGCGGGTGTAGTCGTCGGCCAGCTCGTGCAGCGCCTCGGCGATCCGGCGCCGGGGCCGCTTCAGGATCCGGGCCAGGTGTTCCTCCGTCGCCGGTTCGTCGACGACCATGAGGACGGCCTCCAGCGCGGGCTTCAGCTCCAGCTCCGCGACCCGGTCGGCCCCGGCGGGAACGTCCCCCTCCTCCGGGCGGGCGGTCTGCTCAGTCATGGCGCCTCTCCTCGGTCTCCTGCCCCGCGTCCCGGCCGGCCGGCTCCGGGGCCCGGTCGAACTCGTCGGTCACCCGGGGCGCCGCGTCCTCCCCGCCGCTCCAGCGCACCGTGAGGGCGCCCAGGGCCTCGTCCTGCTCCAGGGTGACGGCCCGCTCCCGGTACAGCTCCAGCAGGGCCAGGAAGCGGGCGACGACGGTGAGGGTGTCGGGGGCGTCCGCGGTGAGGGCGGCGAAGTCGGCCGCGCCGAGCTCCCGGAGCCGCGCCACGACGACGTCCGCCTGCTCGCGCACACTGACCAGCGGCGCGTGGATGTGGTCGACGTAGACCTGTGGCCTGGGCTTCGGCTGCATCGCCTTGACGGCGAGCCGGGCGAACCCCTCGGGGCCGATCCGGATGACGACGTCGGGGAGCAGCTCGGCGTGGTGCGGCTCCAGCCCGACGCTGCGCGCGTGGCGGCGCGCCTCTTTCGCCAGCCGGTCGGCGAAGATCCCGGCGACCCGCTTGTAGGCCCGGTACTGCAGCAGCCGGGCGAAGAGCAGGTCGCGGGCCTCCAGCAGCGCGAGGTCGGCCTCGTCCTCGACCTCGGCGGACGGCAGCAGCCGGGCGGCCTTGAGGTCGAGCAGCGTCGCGGCAACGACCAGGAACTCCGTCGTCTGGTCCAGGTCCCACTCCGGTCCCATGGCCCGGATGTGTGCCATGAACTCGTCCGTGACCCGGGAGAGGGCGACCTCGGTGACGTCCATCTTGTGCTTGGAGATGAGCTGGAGCAGCAGGTCGAAGGGACCTTCGAAGTTGTCCAGGACGACGGTGAAGCGGCGGTCGTCCGCCGGGTCGCCCTCACCCGGTCCGGGTTCGCCGGCGGTGCCGTCCCCGTCCGGGTTCCCACTCCCGTCCCCGCCCGCGGCGGCGGGCGCCGCGGGTGCGGGTGCGGCGGGTGCGGGTGCGGCGGGTGCGGGTGCGGCGGGTGCGGGTGCGGCGGGTGCGGGTGCGGCGGGTGCGGGTGCGGCGGGTGCGGGTGCGGCGGGTGCGGGTGCGGCGGGTGCGGACGGCACGGCTCGCGGGGGCTCGACCGGCGCGGTGGGCGCGGGGAGCTCGACCCGCGCGGCGGGCTCGGCGGGCGCAAGGGGTTCCGTGGGTGCCGCGGCCGGATCGGCGGGCGCCGGAGCCGGGGCCGAGGCCGGGCCGGACTCCCCCGCGGGCTCCGCCGTTCCTCCGCGCCCGAGGGCACGGCGGCGGGGCCGTGGTGTCGTGGCGGAGGGGTCGGACGTGGTCATCGCGATGGCACCCTACCGCTGCGCCTGGCGGCGGACGGCCTGCCACGCGCCCGGCCGGGCGCACCCGGGACGGCGGCCGTCAGTTGCCGCTCAGCCGCCGGACGAGGATGCTGGCGTCCCCGCGGGCCTCCAGGTCGGCCAGGACGACGGCCACGGCCTCGCGGACGATGCGTCCGCGGTCGACGGCCAGGCCGTGCTCGCCGCGCAGCACGAGACGGGCGTGCTCCAGGTCCATGAGCTCCTCGGCGGAGACGTAGACCGTGATCTTCTCGTCGTGGCGTTCCCGGCCACTGGGCCTGCGCGGTGCCCGCGCACGGCGGGGCGTACCGGCCGTCGCACTCCTGCTCCGCGGGGCCGGAGGCTGTCGCCGGGGGGCCGCAGGCGGCACGTGCGGCTGCTCGCCGGCAGGCGCCGTGGGGCCGGCGGTGTCGCGTCCGCTGTGCTCCTCGGACGACTCGCCCGCCGGGCGCGGTTCGGCGGGCGCAGCCCGCCCCGCCCCGCGCTGGGTGGTGCTCTCGGCACCCGGCGGCTGCGACTGCTGGGGCGGTCCGGCGGGCTGTTGCGCCGGCTGGGGCGCGGACGGCTGGACGCCGCCGCCCCCGGTGGTGCGGAACAGCTCGTCGGCCGCCGGGAGACTCACTCGGCGTGGCACCGGGCGAGCACCTCCCTGGCGAGCTGTCGGTAGGCGGCGGCGCCGACGGAGTTCGAGGCGTAGGTCGTGATGGGTTCACCGGCCACCGTGGTCTCCGGGAAGCGCACGGTGCGCCCGATGACCGTGTGGTACACGCTGTCGTCGAACGCCTCGACGACGCGGGCCAGGACCTCGCGGCTGTGCACGGTGCGCGAGTCGTACATCGTGGCCAGGATGCCGTCGAGCTCCAGCTGCGGGTTGAGCCGCTCCTGCACCTTCTCGATGGTCTCGGTGAGCAGCGCGACGCCGCGCAGCGCGAAGAACTCGCACTCCAGCGGCACGATCACCTTGTGGGCCGCGGTGAGCGCGTTGACCGTGAGCAGACCGAGCGAGGGCTGGCAGTCGATGACGACGAAGTCGTAGTCCGGCAGGAGGGGTTCGAGGGCGCGCTGGAGCGTCGATTCCCGGGCCACCTCGCTCACGAGCTGGACCTCCGCCGCCGACAGGTCGATGTTGCTGGGCAGCAGGTCCATTCCGGCGACGGCCGTCTTGAGCAGGACCTCGTCGCTCGTCATGCCCCGCTCCATGAGCAGGTTGTAGACGGTGAGGTCGAGCTCCATCGGGTTGACGCCCAGGCCGACGGACAGGGCGCCCTGCGGGTCGAAGTCGACGAGGAGGACGCGGCGTCCGTACTCGGCGAGCGCGGCGCCGAGGTTGATGGTCGACGTCGTCTTGCCGACGCCGCCCTTCTGGTTGCACATCGCGATGATCTTCGCCGGGCCGTGCTCGTTGACCGGGCCGGGGATCGGGAAGTACGGCAGCGGGCGGCCGGTGGGACCGATGCGTTCCCGGCGCTGGCGGGCGGCGTCGGGGGCGAGGGTGGCGGCGTACTCCGGGTCGGGCTCGAACTCCGCGTCCGGGTCGTAGAAGTGACCGTCCGGCATGTCCGCCTCGTATTCCGGGAAACCGTGCGCCGCGTGGCCGGACATGGTGTCCCCGAGGTTCTGGTCCGTGCTGCTCTGCTGGCTCTGATGGGCTGTCATGCGCGTGGAGTCCTGGTGTGCGGTGAAGGTGCGGACAGCGACGGAGCCGACAGCCTGCCGCCCGGCGGGCTCCGGGCCCGGCGCAGGTGTTCCTGGTTGGCCACCCCCTGGAGTAAATGTCGACTCATTCACAAGTCGTCTTACCTCCTTGGCGACCAGGGAATTTCTAGACAGGTCAGCGTGGCACCATGCCGACGTTTGGTGACTCTATGGCGAGTCGGCAGTCCTCAGCAACACAAACGGCCCAGTGGGCACGATGTGTCGGGAACCGAACACCCGGTTGTCAAGGGTGTGCGACGCCGGGGAGGAAGGTGCCGGGGGCGCCCGGACGCACACTTCGGCCGAAACCGCCTCGTTCGGCGTGAGTTGCCACGCGCGGAGGCGCGCGCGGGGTGGCGACACGCCGCGGCCCCGGCCGGATCGCGGGGGAACGATCCGGCCGGGGCCGTGCGGTTGGCCGTCTTCGGCGTTCGCTCAGCCGAGCAGGTCGGCCAGCTCCACCCGGGGCAGTCCGTGGGCCTCGGCGACCGGGCCGTACACGACCTTGCCGTCGTGGGTGTTGAGGCCCTTGGCCAGCGCGGCGTCGCGGCGCAGGGCCTCGGCCCAGCCGCGGTTGGCCAGCTCCAGGATGTAGGGGAGCGTGGCGTTCGTCAGCGCGTAGGTGGAGGTGTTGGGCACCGCGCCGGGCATGTTGGCGACGCAGTAGAACACCGAGTCGTGCACGCGGAAGGTCGGTTCGGCGTGCGTGGTGGGACGGGAGTCCTCGAAGCAGCCGCCCTGGTCGATGGCGATGTCGACAAGGACACTTCCGGGCTTCATCCGGGACACCAGCTCGTTGGTGACCAGCTTCGGCGCCTTCGCGCCGGGGATGAGCACGGCGCCGATGACGAGGTCGGCCTCCAGGACCGCCTTCTCCAGCTCCAGGGAGTTGGAGGAGATCGCGCGCACCCTGGTGCCGAAGATCTTGTCGGCCTCGCGCAGCTTGGTGATGTCCTTGTCCAGCAGCGTCACGTGGAAGCCCAGGCCCACGGCGATCTGGGTGGCGTTCCAGCCGGAGACGCCGCCGCCGATGACGACGGCCTTCCCCGCGTGGACACCGGGGACGCCGCCGGGCAGCACGCCGCGGCCGCCGGCCGAGCGCATCAGGTGGTAGGCGCCCACCTGCGGGGCGATCCGGCCGGCCACCTCCGACATCGGGGCCAGGAGCGGCAGGGCGCGGTTCGCCGTCTCGACGGTCTCGTAGGCGATGGCCGTCGTGCCGGACTGGAGCAGCGCGTCGGTGCACTCGCGGGACGCGGCGAGGTGCAGGTAGGTGAAGAGCGTCTGGTCCTTGCGGAGCCGGTGGTACTCCTCCGCGATCGGCTCCTTGACCTTCAGCAGCAGATCGGCGGTGGCCCACACCTCGTCCGCGGTGTCCAGGATGGTGGCACCTGCGGCGATGTACTCCTCGTCGGAGATGGAGGAGCCGACACCGGCGTTCCGCTCCACGTAGACCTGATGCCCGCCTCGGACGAGCTCGTGCACGCCGGCCGGCGTGATGGCCACGCGGAACTCGTTGTTCTTGACCTCGCGGGGGATACCGACCTTCACGTCGATCACGGTTCCTTGGAATCTGGGGGCTGGAGACAGGCCGGGCACATCCGACGCCACCTCCCCGTACAGCAGCATATGCGGACGAACGCCTTCGCGTCCGGCCATGCCGGTCATGCCGGAAGTAGCCGTGTAGCGGTCGTGATGACCACGGCTCTGCCAGTTTAATGAAGGACGCCGTGGTGTCTAGCCTTACAAACAAGGAAACTTTTCCGTGATGACTATGGAATTCGTAGGTCGGTCGCTCAGTGGATGGGCCGGCGGGGCGGTTCATCGGCCGTAACTCCCCCCGTCGGCTCCGCTTCCTCGTCCGCCTCTCCCCCAGCATCCCGCCCGACCGGCGCTCCAGCGCCGGAGCACTCCTCTCCACGGGATTCCGCTTCGGCGCCGGGCGGCGCCTCCGCCCCGGCGGGACGCGGCTCCTGGCGCGGCGGCACGACCGTCGCGGCCGGGCCCGCCGACGGCTCCGGCCTCTCCAGCAACCGTTGGGCGGCCGCCCGATGGGCCGCCGCGCCCGCGGCGTCGCCCACCCGGGCCCAGGCCTCCGCCAGCCGCAGGCCGAGGGTCGCCTCCAGCCGCGCGTCCCGCGCCCCCCGAGCCAGCTCCAGCGCCTGGTGGCAGGTCCGCAGCGCGTCGTGCGCGTGGCCGGCCTCCTCCTGTACACGGGCCACCTCGCCCAGCGCCCGCGCCTGGGCCTGCGGATTCCGCAGCCTGCGGTGGATTCCGGCCGCGGATTTCCAGGCGCGCAGGGCCTCCCCCCACCGGCCCGCCAGCCGGTGGACGGTGCCGAGGCGGCCGTGCAGCCGGGCCGCTCCCTCCTGGTCGTCCGTGTTCAGGCACAGGGCGAGAGCCCGCCCGTACCAGTCCTCGGCCCGCGCGGGGTCGGACTGCTCGGCATAGGTGTCCCCGAGGGAGCCCATGGCCCGCACGGCCGCCTCCACGTCACCGCCACCGTCGGCGCGGACGGCGGCCAGCGCCGCCCGGTAGCGCTCGGCGGCGAGCGTGAGGCGTCCCGTCCACGCGTCGAGGTCGCCGAGGTTGAGCAGTGCGGCGGCCCGCTCCCGGTGCAGGGCGCGGCGCTCGGCGACCGCGAGGACCAGCTCGTGCAGCCGGTAGTGCTCGGCGGCCGTGCGCTCCGGGGCACGGTGCGCGTTCAGGGCCCGGGCCAGGGCCGCGACGAAGCGGCGCGCCAGGGTGTCCAGCCCGCCGTCGGCGACCGCCAGCCGGGCCCCGGCGAGCAGCGCGGGCAACCGGGAGTCGAGCCAGGCGGCGGCCTCGCGCCGGGTCTCGAACCGCAGGGGACGCGGTTCCCGGCCCAGCTCCCGGCGCGGCGGGGAACCCGCCGGTTCGGTCACGGCCCAGCAGGAGCGCAGTTGCCGCACCGACCGTTCCAGCATCCGGGCCCGGGCGAGCTGGACCTCGGCGGGGCGTTCCCGAACGTCGAGCTCCCGGCGCAGCAGGGCGTTCAGGCAGGGCGGCACCCGGCAGGCTCCTCCGGGAAGCGGGTGGAGCAGGCCGAGCCGGAGGAAGTCGGCCAGGGCGGCGTCGGCGGCCGGGACGTCCCAGCCGGCCAGGGCGGCGGCGAGCGGGGCGTCGACGAAGCCGTCCGGGGCCAGGCACAGCAGCCGCAGCAGCCGGACGTGCCGTGTGGGCAGTGCGCTGTGCACGAGGTCGAAGGCGCGCTCCAGCGGCGAGTCGCCGCGGGCCTCGGCCAGTCGCCGCCCGGCGTCGAGCATCGAGGTGTGCGGGTGGGCGGACAGCCAGCCGCCGACCAGCACCAGGGAGGCGGGGTGGTGCGCGCAGGCGGCGGCGAGCCGCTCGGCGGCCCGGGGGTCGACGGTGAACCGCAGGTCGGACCCGGCCCGGGCGGCGAGCAGGGCGACGGCGGCGGCCGGGTCCAGCCCGCCCAGGGTGCAGGGCCGCACGTCGGCGACCCCGCTCAGCGGTCCCTCGGCGGTGGCCAGCACCAGGCAGCCGCGCTCGTCGGGCAGCAGCTCGGTGAGCTGCTCGGCGGCGGCGACGTCGTCGAGGAGCAGCAGGGTCCGCCGGTCGCGCAGGGCGCCTCGGAGCGCCTCGGTGAGCTCGTCGGGGCCGTCGCCCGGCCGCGTGGGGACCCCGAGTCCGTCCAGCAGTTCGCGTGCGGTGCGCTCCACCGGTACGGGTGCCCCGGCGGGCTCGGTGAGCCGGGCGCGCAGGAGGCCGTCGGGGTAGTCGGGCGCGAGGCCGCGGAGGAACTCCTCGGCCAGCGCGGTGCGGCCGGAGCCGGGCGGGCCCGCGACGAGGAGGACCCGCGCGCGGGGGGCTGGGCGCCCCGCCAGGGTCTCCAGACCGGCCCGGTCGACGTCCGCGCGCAGGGCCGCGAGCTCCGGCGCCCGGCCGACGAGGGGGGCTTCGTGGACACCGCTGTGCACCGCCTGATCCATCACGCCGCGAGCGTAGTGCAGACGCGATCACATCCGGTGATGGACAGGCTGTCATATCACCGCATCGGAGCCGTACGTCCGCCCCGGCGACGCGCACCGGGGCGGGGGCCTGCTCCGTACGGGGGAAGCGGAACCGCGCGAGCGCGGCTCAGGCGGGGTACGGCCGGGCCGGCCAGGGCGCGTCGGCCGGACGCAGCCCGGCCACGCCCCCGCCCGCCCGCGCCGCGCTCAGCGCGAGCACGCCGAGCGCCAGGATGCCGTTGTGCAGCTCACCCTCCAGGACACCGCGGACCAGCGTGGTCAGCGGCACGCGGGCCAGCTCCATGTCGGCCTCCTCCTCCAGCGCCTCGTAGCGCTCGCCCTCGGCCGCCGACAGCTCCCGCGCCAGGAAGATCCGCACCGCCTCGTCGGAGCCGCCGGGGCTGGTGTAGACGTCGGTGAGGACGTGCCAGTCCTCCGCCTTGACGTGCGCCTCCTCGTACAGCTCGCGCTGGGCGGCGTGCAGCGGGTTCTCGCCCGGGACGTCCAGCAGCCCGGCCGGGAGCTCCCAGAGGCGGTGCCGCACCGGGTGCCGGTACTGCTTCAGCACCAGCACCCGGTCCGTCTCGTCCAGCGCCAGCACGGCGACGGAGCCGGGGTGCGTCTGGTAGTCGCGCCCCGTGGTGCCGCCGTCGGGCATGACGACCTCGTCCGTGCGGACACCCGTCTTGTGCCCGGTGAACGGCACCGAGGTGGCGGTGACCCGCCACTGCTCGGGGCTGTCGCACAGCGGGCCGGCGGGACCGGCCGGAACGCCGGTCACCGGGACCCCTGCTGCCGCTCGACGGCGGCCTTGACCAGGCCGGCGAAGAGCGGGTGCGGCCGAGTCGGACGCGACCGCAGCTCGGGGTGGGCCTGGGTGGCGACGAGGTACGGGTGGACCTCGCGCGGGTACTCGACGTACTCGACGAGCTTGTTGTCGGGCGAGGTGCCGGAGAACACCACCTGCGCCTTCTCCAGCTCACCGCGGTAGGCGTTGTTGACCTCGTAGCGGTGGCGGTGGCGTTCCTCGACGTAGGGCTCCCCGCCGTAGACCTCGCGCACGATCGAGCCCTCGGCGAGCTTCGCCGGGTAGAGGCCCAGCCGCATCGTCCCGCCCATGTCGCCCTCACCGGCGACGATGTCGAGTTGCTCGGCCATCGTGGAGATCACCGGGTGAGGAGTCCCGGAGTCGAACTCGGTGGAGTTGGCGCCCTCGATCCCGGCCAGGTTGCGGGCGGCCTCGATGACGATGCACTGCAGGCCCAGGCACAGACCGAGCAGCGGGATGCGGTTCTCACGGGCGTAGCGGATCGCCGTCAGCTTGCCCTCCACCCCGCGCTCGCCGAAGCCGCCGGGGATGCAGACGGCGTCCACGTCGCCCAGGAGCCGCTCGGCGCCGCCGGGCGCGCCGCACTCGTCGGAGGTGACCCACTTGATCTTGACCCGGGTGCGGTTGGCGAAGCCGCCCGCCCGCAGCGCCTCCGTCACGGAGAGGTAGGCGTCGGGCAGGTCGATGTACTTGCCGACGAGGGCGACCGTCACCTCGTGGTCGGGCTCGTGGACGCGGCCGAGCAGGTCGTCCCACTGCGTCCAGTCCACGTCGCGGAACGGCAGGTCGAGGCGGCGGACGACGTAGGCGTCCAGCCCCTCGGCGTGCAGCACCTTGGGGATGTCGTAGATCGACTTGGCGTCCATGGCGGCGACGACGGCGGCCTCGTCCACGTCGCACATCAGCGAGATCTTGCGTTTGATCGCCGTGGGCACCTCGCGGTCGGCGCGCAGGACGATCGCGTCGGGCTGGATGCCGATGTTGCGCAGGGCGGCCACGGAGTGCTGCGTCGGCTTGGTCTTCAGCTCGCCGGAGGGCCCGATGTAGGGCAGCAGCGAGATGTGGACGACGAAGACGTTGTCCCGGCCGACCTCGTGCCGGACCTGGCGCACGGCCTCCAGGAACGGCAGCGACTCGATGTCGCCGACGGTCCCGCCGACCTCGGTGATGACGACGTCGACGTCCTCGGTGGCCAGGCGGCGGATGCGGTGCTTGATCTCGTTCGTGATGTGCGGAATCACCTGGACGGTGTCGCCGAGGTAGTCGCCGCGCCGCTCCTTGGCGATCACCGAGGAGTAGATCTGGCCGGTGGTGACGTTGGCGGTACCGTCGAGGTCCACGTCGAGGAAGCGCTCGTAGTGGCCGATGTCCAGGTCGGTCTCGGCGCCGTCGTTGGTGACGAACACCTCGCCGTGCTGGAAGGGGTTCATCGTGCCCGGGTCGACGTTGAGGTACGGGTCCAGCTTCTGCATGGTGACCCGCAGGCCGCGGGCCTTGAGAAGCGCGCCGAGGCTGGAAGCGGTCAGGCCCTTGCCGAGCGAGGAGGCGACACCCCCGGTGACGAAGAGGTGCTTGGTCGTCAAGGATTTGGGCGGCATGGCCAAAGGGGGGCTCCCGTGGTCGCGAGGTGAGGTGCTCAACGCCACCCACCGGACGAATCGGGGGTACGGCTGCTGAGGTGCTGCTGCTGGGGTTGGGGGCCCTGTCACTGGCGGACTCGGCACCCTCCGCTCCACGGGCTACCAGGGTATCAGCCGAGCGGACCCCGCGACGTGCGGCCATCGTGCACGTCGGACGCGGAGGCGTCACTTCCGCTTCACGGCTCCACCACCGGTCGCCCCACGGTCCAGCACGAAGTCCGACGATGTGACCGGACAGCGGAAGTCGGCCTATCGTGACGACTGGGCGGTACTGCCGCCCAGCGTCGTATGCTGCCTGGATATTCGCTGGGCAGGAGTAGAGATCCGTGCGTCCCACGGGGGGGCGTGACGCCGTTCGACTGGAGATGCCTGTGGCCGGGCGCATCGAGGACTACGCACTCATCGGGGACATGCAGACGGCTGCCCTGATCGGGCGCGACGGCACGGCCGACTGGCTGTGCCTGCCCCGTTTCGACTCCCACGCCATCTTCGCCGGGCTGCTGGGCACCGAGGAGAACGGCTTCTGGCGGCTGGGCCCGACGCCGCTGGGCGGTGAGGAGCCCCGCCCGGCCGACCGCCGCCGCTACCGGGGCGACTCGCTGGTCCTCGAGTCGGAGTGGGACACCGACCGCGGCACCGTCCGGGTCATCGACTTCATGCCGCCCCGTGACGGCGCGCCGCAGCTCGTGCGGATCGTCGAGGGTGTCAGCGGCCGCGTGCGCATGACCTCCGCGCTGCGCATGCGCTTCTCCTACGGCTGGGTCGTGCCCTGGGTCCACAAGATCGACCACCGCACCGTCGCGGTCGCCGGCCCCGACTCCGTCTGGCTGGACACCGAGGCCGAGACGTACGGCAAGGACCTGACGACGTACTCCGACTTCACCGTCGCCCCCGGCGAACGGGTGGCCTTCACCATCAGCTGGCAGGCCTCGCACCTGAAGCCCCCGCCCTACCCCGAGCCCGACGTCGCGCTGGAGAACACCGAGGAGTTCTGGCGGGACTGGGTCGCGCACTGCACCTACCACGGCCCCTACCGCGAGCCCGTCATCCGCTCGCTCATCACACTCAAGGCCCTCACCTACGCCCCGACCGGCGGCATCGTCGCCGCCCCCACGACCTCGCTGCCCGAGGACATCGGCGGCGTCCGCAACTGGGACTACCGCTTCACGTGGCTGCGGGACGCCGCGATCACCCTCTCCTCCCTGCTGCGCACCGGCTACCGGGACGAGGCCCGGGCGTGGCGCGAGTGGCTGCTGCGCGCCGTCGCCGGCGACCCGGAGAACCTGCAGATCATGTACGGCATCGCGGGCGAGCGCGAACTGGGTGAGACGGAGCTGACCTGGCTGCCCGGCTACGAGGGCTCCACCCCGGTCCGGGTCGGCAACGGGGCGGCCGGACAGCTCCAGCTCGACGTCTACGGCGAGGTCACCGAGGCCCTGCACCTCGCCCACATGACCGGGCTGGCCCGCAACGACTACGCGAGCCTGCTCCAGCTCAAGCTGATCCGGTACCTGGAGGACCACTGGGACGAGCCGGACGAGGGCATCTGGGAGGTCCGCGGGCCGCGCCGGCACTTCGTCCACTCGAAGGTCATGGCCTGGGTGGCGGTGGACCGCACGGTCAAGCTCATTGAGTCCGGTGAGGTGGACGGCCCCCTGGAGCGCTGGCGCGACCTGCGCGACGAGATCCACCGCACGGTGTGCGAGAAGGGCTACGACAAGGAGCGCAACACCTTCACCCAGTCCTACGGCTCCCAGGAGCTGGACGCCTCGCTGCTCCTCATCCCGCAGATGGGCTTCCTGCCGCCGGACGACAAGCGCGTCATCGGCACCATCGAGGCCATCCAGCGCGAGCTGTCCACCGACGACGGCTTCGTGATGCGCTATCCGACGGCCGGCGCCACCCCGGGGGTGGACGGGCTGGAGGGCGACGAGGGCGCATTCCTCGCGTGCTCGTTCTGGCTCGCCGACGACCTCGCCATGATCGGCCGGGTGGACGAGGCGCGGCAGCTGTTCGAAAAGCTGCTCTCCCTCCGCAACGACCTCGGGCTGCTCGCCGAGGAGTGGGACCCGAAGCTGAAGCGGCAGGTCGGCAACTTCCCGCAGGCGTTCAGCCATGTGCCGCTGATCGACACCGCGCTGCGGCTGACGGCGTCCGGCGCCTACGGCGGCTGACGCCGCCCGCAGCCCTGCGCTGACGCAACCCGCGCCCCGCAACGGGGGCGCCGGGCAGCCCAGCGCCCCCGTGCGGACCGCTCACCAGCGCGCGACCGCGCCAGCCAACTCGTCGTAGACGCTGAGCACATGCGCGACCGTCGTGTCCTCCGTCGGCCACCGGCCCGCCCGTTCGCGCCCTGCCGCCGTGAGCCGCTCGCGCAGCTCCGGATCGGTCAGCAACGCCTCGACGGCCTCCGTGAGCGCCCCGGCGGCGCCGTAGGGCACCAGCAGCGCCGCATCGCCGACGAGGTCGGCCAGGCCGCCCGCCCGGGTGGCGACCAGCGGCACGCCCGAGCGCAGGGCCTCCTGGGCCAGCAGGCTCCGCCCGGGACGCCGACCGCCGAGGACGGCCACGTCGGCGGCGGCCAGCAGCGTCAGCGCGTCCTCCCGCCGCCCGAGGAGCACCACAGGGAGTCCCTCGCCGTGCACCCGGCGCTGGACGGCCGCCTGCTCGGGCCCGGCGCCGACGAGGGCCACCAACGGCGGTGCCGCCCGCCGGCCCCAGGCCGCGGCCGCGGTGAGCAGGGCGTCGAGACCCCGGTCCGAGACGAGCCGCCCGACGGCCACGACGAGCGGCCGGTCCAGGGCACCGAGTTCCGCGCGTGCCTTGTCCAGCGCCGTCTCCTCCACCCCGCCCCCGGGCGCCAGCGCGGGCAGCGCCACGGGCGCCAGCCGGGCGTCCCGGGCCCCGTGCTCGCGGGCCGCCGCCACCAGCTCCGGAGTCGCGCCGAGCACGAGCCGCGCCGCGCGGACCACCCGGCGCTCCAGCAGCCGCGTCAGCGGAGCGGCCGCACCGCCCGAGTCCCCGCGCGTGTGCCAGCTCACCACCAGCGGGACGCGCCCACGGCCGCGCAGGGCGAGGGAGGCGAGCAGCCCGGCACGCATCCCGTGTGCGTGCACCAGGTCGGCGTCGGCGCTGACCGAGCGCAGCAGCGCGACGGCCTGGGCCCGGTGGCGTACCGACAGGGGCGCGAAGTGGGCGCCGACGGACGTGAACCGGTAGCACCGCTCGGCTCCTCGCGGGGCGCAGACGGTGACCCGTACGCCCCGGGCGGCCAGCCCGGCGGCGAGCGAGCGCACGTGGACGCCGGTGCCCAGGCTGTCCCCGCCGAGCACCTGGACGGTGCGCCAGGGCAGCCCCGCCCGCGGCTCGGCGTCGGTTCCGGGCTCGGTTCCGGGTTCCACCGGGGGCCTCAGCCGTCCGCCCGCGCCGCGGCGAGCAGCTCCTCGGCGTGGGCCCGGGCGAGTTCGGAGTCCTCCTGGCCGGCCAGCATCCGGGACAGCTCGCGGACGCGCTCCTCGCCGTCCAGCCGCTGGACGCCACTGCGCGTGACCGAGCCCTCGCTGGTCTTGCGCACGGCCAGGTGGCGGTCGGCGAAGGCGGCCACCTGCGGCAGATGCGTGACGACGACGACCTGGGCGCCGCGGGCCAGCCGGGCGAGGCGGCGCCCCACCTCGACGGCCGCCTTGCCGCCGACGCCCGCGTCGACCTCGTCGAACAGATAGGTGGGTACCGGGTCCGAACCGGCGAAGACCACCTCGACGGCGAGCATCACCCGGGAGAGTTCACCGCCGGAGGCCCCCTTGGCGATGGGCCGGGGTGGTGCTCCGGGGTGCGGCGCGAGCAGCAGCTCCACCTCGTCGGTGCCGTGCGGACCGAAGGCGACGGCCCGGCCGTCCACCTCGATGCCCTCCGGGTCCTCGGTACGGCGCAGCGCGAAGGAGACGCGGGCGTGCGGCATGGCCAGTTCGGCCAGCTCCGCGGTGACGGCGTCGGCGAACCGCTTGGCGGCGTCCTGCCGTGCCTGGGTGAGCAGC
The DNA here is from genome assembly GCF_027460245.1 of Streptomyces sp. WMMC1477. Classification (NCBI taxonomy): domain Bacteria; kingdom Bacillati; phylum Actinomycetota; class Actinomycetes; order Kitasatosporales; family Streptomycetaceae; genus Streptomyces; species Streptomyces sp. WMMC1477. The sequence goes on from NZ_JAPZBD010000003.1 coordinate 402,011, forward strand.
AGGGCGAGCCGGGAGAGGTCGGCGCGCAGCGCGTCGCGTTCGGCGGTGAGCTCGCCGATCCGGTCGTCGTCGCCGTCCAGCTCGGCGAGCCGGGCTGCGCCGTTCTCCGCCCAGGCCAGGACGGCGGCGATGTCGCCCCCGGTGCCGCCGTACTTGCGGGTGAGCTGGGTGAGCGCGGCGCGGCGCTCCTCGACGGCGGACAGCCGCAGCGGGTCGGCCTCCAGGTCGTCGGCGTATCCGGCGAGTTCGCCGGCGACGTCGGCGAGAAGGATCTGGACCTCGCCGAGCCGGTCGGCGAGCTGGGCCAGAGCGGGATCGTGGGCCCGTACCCCGTCGAGGGAGCGGTGGGCCGCGGCCACCAGCGCGGCCGCGTCCACGGACTCCGGGTCGGCCGCGTCACCGGCGAGCGCCCCGTGGGCGAGCGCGGCGGCGGAGGCCAGCGCCTCGGCGTGCCCGAGCCGTTCGGCCTCGGCGGCCAGTTCGGCGTCCTCCCCGGCGCGCGCCTCGGCGGCGGCGACCTCGTCGAGGCCGAAGCGCAGCAGGTCGGCCTCCTGGGCGCGCTCGCGGGCACGGGTGGTCAGCTCCTCCAGCCGGGCGCTGACGGTGCGCAGCCGGCGGTAGGTCTCGCTCCAGTCGGCCAGCGGACCGGCGACCGCGTCCCCGGCGAACCGGTCGAGTGCCTGCCGCTGGCGGGCCGGGTGCAGCAGGCCCTGCTGGTCGGTCTGGCCGTGCACGGCGACAAGCTCGTCGCTCAGCTCGCCGAGCAGGCCCACGGGCACGGAACGGCCGCCGACGTGGGCGCGGGAGCGGCCCTCGGCGGAGACGGTACGGGTGACGAGCAGGGCGCCCTCGTCCAGCTCGGCGCCCGCCTCGGCGGCGCGCCGGGCCACGGCACCGTCCTCGGGGACGGCGATGCGGCCCTCGACCACCGCCGCCCTGGCGCCGGCCCTGACCAGCCCCGCGTCCGCCCGTCCGCCCAGCAGCAGCCCGAGGCTGGTGACGACCATCGTCTTCCCGGCACCCGTCTCGCCCGTCACCGCGGTGAAGCCGGGAGACAGTTCGAAGGCGGCGTCGTCGATCACGCCCAGGGCCTGGATCCGCATCTCCTCCAACACGGGTACGACCATACGCGGTCGGCCGCGTGCGGCGGTTCCGGTGGGCGGTGATTCCGGCAGGGGCGCGCCGCGCACCCGGCCTGTCGCCGGGCTGGCGCGGGGTTTCCCGGCCCCCGTCTCAGTGCGGCGCGCCGCGCCAGCCGGCCACCGGCAGGGCGAACTTGGCGACCAAGCGGTCGGTGAACAGGGCGTGGTGGAGGCGGGCCAGCCGGACGGGGACGGCACCGCGGCGCACCTCGACACGGGCGCCCGCGGGCAGTTCCACCGTCCGGCGGCCGTCGCACCACAACACGCCGTTGGGCGTCTGCGGCTGCACCTCGACGGCCAGAACCGAGGCCGGGGAGGTCACCAGCGGCTTGGCGAACAGCGCGTGGGCGCTGATGGGCACCATGAGGAGGGCCTCCACCTCGGGCCAGACGACCGGGCCGCCGGCGGAGAAGGCGTAGGCGGTGGAGCCGGTGGGGGTGGCGCACACGACGCCGTCGCCGCCGAAGCGGGAGACCGGGCGGCCGTCGACCTCGGTGACGACCTCCAGCATGCGTTCGCGGGCCGCCTTCTCGACCGAGGCCTCGTTGAGGGCCCAGTCGGTGTAGACGGGTTCGCCGTCGCTGCCGCCGTTGCGCACGAGGACGTCGATCGTCATGCGCTCCTCGACCTCGTAGTCCCGGGCCACGACCCGCTTGACGACGCGGTCGAGGTCGTCCCGCTCGGCCTCGGCGAGGAAGCCGACGCGGCCGAGGTTGACGCCCAGCATGGGCACCCCGGAGGCGCGGGCGAACTCGGCGCCGCGCAGCAGGGTGCCGTCACCGCCGAGGACGACGAGCAGTTCGCACTCGTTCAGCAGGTCCTCGCCCGGGTCCACGGCCTCCACGGCCGCGGGCAGCGGCAGATCGCGCGCCTCGTCGGCCAGCACCCGTACGCCGATGCCGTGCCGCAGCAGCCCCTGGACGAGGAGTTCGGCGCTGCGCACGGCCGCCGGCCGCCCGGTGTGGGCGAGCAGGAAGACGGTGCGTCGCGGTGCCGGGTCGCTCTCGCTGGTCACGGTCGTCACTGGGGCCCCTCCGCCACGGCTCGGTCGACGTCGGCCGGGTCGAGGTCGGGTGCCCCGGCACGCAGCCACAAGAAGTATTCGACATTGCCGGAGGGTCCGGGCAGGGGGCTGGCCATGACGCCGAGCACGCCGAGACCGTGAGCCGCCGCCTGCCCGGCCACGGTGCGCACCGCCTCCGCCCGCAACTGCGGGCTGCGCACGACGCCACCGCTGCCGAGCCGTTCGCGGCCGACCTCGAACTGGGGTTTGACCATGAGCACGAGGTCGGCGTCCGGGGCGGCGCAGTCGACGAGGGCGGGCAGCACAAGCCCCAGCGGGATGAAGGACAGGTCGCCGACGACGAGGCCGGCCCGCTCCCCGTCGAGCGTCCCCGGGGTGAGCTCACGCACGTTGGTGCGGTCCTTGACGACGACGCGTTCGTCGGCCTGGAGAGACCAGGCGAGCTGGCCGTATCCGACGTCGACCGCGAACACCTTGCGGGCGCCCGCGCGCAGCAGCACGTCGGTGAAGCCGCCGGTGGAGGCGCCCGCGTCGAGGGCCGTGCGCCCGGTGACGGTCAGGCCCCGGGGGGTGAACGCGGCGAGCGCCCCGGCGAGTTTGTGGCCGCCGCGCGAGACGTAGTCGGGGTCGTCGTCGTCGGGGCGCACGACGATGGCGGCGCCCGTCTCGACCTGGGTCGCGGCCTTGGCGGCCGTCGCGCCGCCCACGGTGACCCGTCGGGCGGCGATGAGCTGGCCCGCGTGCTCACGCGAGCGCGCCAGTCTGCGGCGTACCAGTTCCGCGTCGAGTCGGGCTCGGCGAGGGCGTGTTGCGGCCACCTGAGGTTCAGCTCCCGGGTTCGTGCTGGTCCAACGCGGTCAGCGTGCTGCGCAGACCGTGGTGCACATCTTCGTACACGTCCAGATGGTCCGGGACGTCGAGCCGGTCGGTGTCGGCGAGACGCCGCAGGCCGGCATCCACCTCCGGGTGGCCGGTGGGCTGGACGACGACGCCGAGGGGGCGGGGCCCTCCCCCGGCCATGGCGGGCCCGGCGGGCTCCGCGGAACCGGGCTCCACGGCCTCGGGCTCGCGCACGCCCGGCTCGGGCGCCCCGGGCTCCGGCGCGGGGGCGGCCTCCGGGGGCCGCTCCGGCGCGGGGGCGGCCGACGGCCGGTGCGGTGCGCCGCCGGGAACGGCGGTCTCGTCCGTGCGCTCCATGGCCCCGACGCTACACGGCCGTACGCCTCCGGGCGGCCGGGACCACCAGCGGCGTTCCCGACTCCGGGCCCTCGATGACCCGGCAGCCCAGCTCCACCGCCGAGCACGACGGGCCGCCGGACCGATGACACCAGCCGCGCGTCACCCGGAGGTGCCGACCGCGGCTCCCTCTTCTGCTTCTTCGCCGCACACCTCCCGCGCTCCCGGCTACGGACCGAGGCGGGCGAGCGCCTTCTCCACGTCCAGGGCGCAGGCCCCGTCCCCCGCCGCCGTCCAGGCAGCGCCGCACAGGGCCCGCAGCCCGTCCAGCCGCTCCCCGTCGCCGTCGAGCGTCACCTCCTGCGCGGTGGCCCGCGCCGTCCAGCCACCACAGCGCCAGGCCCCGTCCTCCGGCACCGGCCGGGTGTGCGGCGTCAGCAGGCCGCGCAGGTCCGCCGCGACGAACGTCGGCCGGTGCTCGGGCCGGGCCCGCAGCAGCTGCGCCGCGTCACACACGCCCGTCAACACCAGCAGCGAGTCGACGCCACCGGCGTGCGCCCCCTCGATGTCGGTGTCGAGACGGTCCCCCACCACCAGCGGACGCCGGGCCCCGGTGCGCAGGATCGTCTCACGGTGCATCGGCGGCATCGGCTTGCCCGCCACCCGCGGCTCCGGAGCCTCCCGCATCCAGCGCGTGGCGATCCGCACCACCTCGACGGCCGCCCCGTTGCCCGGCGCTATGCCCCGGCCCGTCGGAATCGTCAGATCCGTGTTGGACGCGTACCAGGCCGCCCCCCGGCCCACCGCGAGCGCGGCCTCGGCCAGCCGCCCCCACGGGAGCTCCGGGCCGCCGTAGCCCTGGACCACGGCCACCGGCTCGTCCTCGGCCGACTCCACGAGCCGCAGACCCCGCTCGACGAGCGCCACCCGCAGCCCCTCGCCGCCGACGCACAGCACCCGCGCTCCCGGGTCCGTCTGTTCAGCCACCAGCCGCGCCACCGCCTGCGCGGAGGTGACGACCTCCACGGCCTCCGCGGCGACCCCGAGCTCCGTCAGGTGCTCAGCCACCGCCTCCGGGGTGCGGGAGGCGTTGTTCGTCACATACGCCAGCCGCATCCCCGCCGAGCGGGCCGCGGCCAGCGCCGGCACCGCGTGCCCCACGGCCCGCCCGCCCGCGTAGACGACGCCGTCCAGATCGAGCAGCGCCGTGTCGTACGCCGCGTGCAACGGCTCCCGGGACGATCGCAGCATGGGTGGGCCCCTCCTCCTGATCCTGTGCCCGCACCGGTCCTGTGCGGGCCCGGCCATTCTTCACCCCCGCCCCGGCGGTCTTGCCAAGCGGCTTAGCATGCAGGGATGCATGCTGCCGGTCTGCGCCTTCGCCCCTTCCGCGGTCTGCGCTACGCCCCCGAACGGGTCAGCAGCCTCGCCGCGGTCACCTCGCCGCCGTACGACGTCGTCGTCCGCCCGGACCAGCTGCACCAGCTGGAGACGGCCGACCCGTACAACATCGTCCGGCTGATCCTGCCGCAGACCGACGACCCCGAGGAACGCCACCGCAAGGCCGCCCAGACCCTGCGTGACTGGGAGGCCCAGGGCATCCTCACCCGGGACGAGCAGCCCGCCCTGTACGTCTACGAGCAGCGCAACGGCGAGACGCTCCAGCGCGGCCTCATCGGCGCCCTGCGGCTGTCCCCGGCCGAGGAGGGCGTCGTCCTGCCGCACGAGGACGTCATGCCCCAGGTCGTCGAGGACCGCCTCGCCCTCATGCGCGAGACCGCCGCCAACCTCGACCCCCTGCTCCTGTCGTACCGCGGCAACGGCACCGAGAGCGGCGCGACCGCCGTCATCGAGCGCGCCGCACAGCGCCCCCCGCTCCTCGCCACCACCACGAGCGACGGCGTCGCGCACCAGCTGTGGGCCGTCACCGACCCCTCCGAGATCGCCGAGGCCGACGCGGACCTCGCCCAGCGCCACGCCCTCATCGGCGACGGGCACCACCGCTGGGCCACCTACCTCCGGCTCCGCGACGAACACCCGGGCCGCCCCGCCTGGCAGCACGGCCTCGTCCTGCTCGTGGACACCCTGCGCTACCCGCTCCAGGTGAGCCCCATCCACCGGTTCCTCCCCGGGCTCAGCCCGCGGGCGGCGGTCGACGGCCTCGGCGACGCCTTCCGCGTCCGGCCACTCGACGGTCCGCTGTCCGCCGCACTCGCCGCCCTGGACGAGACCCCCGGCAACGCCTACGTCCTCAGCGGCGGGCCCGGCCACTTCCACCTCCTGGACCGCCCCGAGCCGAGGCTGATCAAGGAGGCCGTCCGCAGCGACCGCCCGGCCGCCTGGCGCGAACTGGACGCCACCGTCCTGCACTCCGTGCTCCTGGACACCGTGTGGGGCGTCCGGGACCGTCCGACGGACATCGGCTACCTGCACTCCGCCGAAGCCGCCGTCACCAAGGCCGCCCAGACCGGCGGCAGCGCCCTCCTCATGCGGGCCACCCCCGAGTCCACCGTGCTCGAACTCGCCGAACAGGGCGTGACGATGCCCCGCAAGTCCACCTCGTTCGGCCCCAAGCCGGCCACCGGGCTCGTCCTCCGCACCCTCGAGGACTAGGACCACACACACGCGTGGGCGGAACCCCCGCCTCAGGGTTCCGCCCACGCGTGTTCACCGGACGCGGCCCTCAGCTGTCGCCGTCCCGCCCCCGGTCCCGCTCGTCCACCTCGTTCCCGCCCGTGTCCCTACCCACGTCGGCTCCGGCGACGGTGTCCTCGTCGGCGACGTCCGCTACCGCGTCATCCGCGTCGGCGTAGTCCGCGTCGGCGTGCTCGTCGGCATCCTCGTCGTAGGCGTCCAGGAACTCGATGCCGTCCAGCTCGGCCAACCGGTCCGAGGCATCCGTCGATCCGCTCTGGTCCGCCTCCAGCGCCCTGGCGAACCACTCGCGGGCCTCAGCCTCGCGGCCGACCTCCAGCAGAGCGTCGGCGTAGGCGTAGCGCAACCGCGCGGACCACGGCTGCACCGAGCTCGAAGCCAGCTCCGGGCTCTGCAGCGTGACGACGGCCGCCTCGGCCTGGCCCATGTCACGCCGTGCCCCGGCCGCCACCAGGCGCATCTCCACCTGACCCGCCTTGTCCAGGCGCTGCACCTCCGGCTCCCCCGCCATCGCCAGCGCCTTCTCCGGACGGCCCATGCCCCGCTCGCAGTCGGCCATCACCGGCCACAGGTGCTGCGAGCCCGTCATCCGCCGAGCAGCGCGGAACTCCGCCAAGGCCTCGGCGTACTTCTCCGCGCCATACGCCGCGAACCCCATCGCCTCCCGAACGGCGGGGACGCGCGAGGCCAAACGCAGGGCGACCTTCGCATAGCCGTAGGCATGCTGCGGGTCCTCGTCCAGCGTCCGGGCCACCATCACCAGGTTCTTGGCCACGTCCTCGGCAAGCGTCTTCGGCAGGCTCATCAGCTCCTGGCGAACGTCCTTGTCGATCTCTTCACCGGTGACGTCCTCCGGGATGGGCAGCCGCCGCACCTGGTCACGCGGACGGTCGTCACGCCCGCGTCCGTACCCTTCCCCACGGCCGCGGTCGTCCCAGCGCGGCCCGCGCGGGCCACCGCCCCGGTAGCCGGCCCGGCCTCGGTCGTCCCGGCCCCGGTCGTCACGCCGGTCGGCACGGTCACGGCCCCCACCGTACGGTCGGCGCCCCCGGTCGTCCCGCCGGTCATCCCGGCGAAAGCCACGGTCGTCCCGCCGATCGTCGCGGCGAAAGCCGGGACGGTCATCACGGCGGAACTCCCGACGCTCGCCACCCCCACGCTCGCTCCGGTGCTCATCACGCCGCTCGCCTCGACGAAAACCCCCGCGATCGTCCCGACGGTCGTCGCCGCGGTACTCCGGCCGACGTCCACCGCCCGGCCGGAACTCACGGCGCTCCCCGCGCGCCTCGTCCCGACGACCATCGCGGCGGAAGTCCGGGCGGTCACCGCGCGGGCGGAACTCCCGACGGTCGTCTCCGCGCTGGTCCCGTCGGTCTCCCCGCGGCCCACGGTCCTCACCCCGGAAGCCGCCACGATCATCCCGGCGGTCGTCCCGCCGGAAGCCACGATCATCACGGCGGAAGCCACGGTCGTCCCGCCGATCATCACGGCGGAAACCACGATCATCCCGCCGATCATCACGGCGGAAACCACGATCATCCCGCCGATCATCACGGCGGAAACCACGATCATCCCGCCGATCATCACGGCGGAAACCACGATCATCCCGCCGATCATCACGATGACGGAAGCCCCCACGATCCCGGTCGTCGTCGCGGCGGGGACCGCGCGGCCCGCGGTCCCCGTGATCCCGTCGAAAGCCCTGCCGGCCCTCCCGACGATCGCCGCGTCCGAAGCCACCTTGGTCACGGCCACCAGCCTGTCGACGCGGCCGGTCAGGCCGCTCCTCCGAAGAATTGGACATCGAGGTGACTCCTTGCTCTCATGCGAAAAATAAAAAAGGACCGTTGGTCCCAGCGCGTCGCTGGGACCAACGGTCCTCTCAAAGATTGTTCGGCGGCGTCCTACTCTCCCACACGCTCCCGCATGCAGTACCATCGGCGCTGAAAGGCTTAGCTTCCGGGTTCGGAATGTGACCGGGCGTTCCCCTAACGCTATAACCACCGAAACCCTATCACCGCCATAATGGCGGAAATCTGACAAGGTCAGCGAACAAGCACTCTGTTCAGTTGATTCTCTTTACTCAACCGCAGGCTGTTTGCTGCCTGGGAGCTACACAGTGGACGCAAGCAACTATGGACAAGCCCTCGGCCTATTAGTACCGGTCAACTCCACCCATCACTGGGCTTCCATATCCGGCCTATCAACCCGGTCGTCTACCGGGAGCCTTACCCTCTCAAAGGAGGAGGGAGCCCTCATCTCGAAGCAGGCTTCCCGCTTAGATGCTTTCAGCGGTTATCCTTTCCGAACGTAGCCAACCAGCCATGCCCTTGGCAGAACAACTGGCACACCAGAGGTCCGTCCGTCCCGGTCCTCTCGTACTAGGGACAGCCCTTCTCAAGACTCCTACGCGCACAGCGGATAGGGACCGAACTGTCTCACGACGTTCTAAACCCAGCTCGCGTACCGCTTTAATGGGCGAACAGCCCAACCCTTGGGACCGACTCCAGCCCCAGGATGCGACGAGCCGACATCGAGGTGCCAAACCATCCCGTCGATATGGACTCTTGGGGAAGATCAGCCTGTTATCCCCGGGGTACCTTTTATCCGTTGAGCGACGGCGCTTCCACAAGCCACCGCCGGATCACTAGTCCCGACTTTCGTCCCTGCTCGACCCGTCAGTCTCACAGTCAAGCTCCCTTGTGCACTTACACTCACCACCTGATGACCAACCAGGCTGAGGGAACCTTTGGGCGCCTCCGTTACTCTTTAGGAGGCAACCGCCCCAGTTAAACTACCCACCAGACACTGTCCCTGATCCGGATCACGGACCCAGGTTAGACATCCAGCACGACCAGAGTGGTATTTCAACAACGACTCCACCACCACTAGCGTGATGACTTCACAGTCTCCCACCTATCCTACACAAGCCGAACCGAACACCAATATCAAGCTATAGTAAAGGTCCCGGGGTCTTTCCGTCCTGCTGCGCGAAACGAGCATCTTTACTCGTACTGCAATTTCACCGGGCCTATGGTTGAGACAGTCAAGAAGTCGTTACGCCATTCGTGCAGGTCGGAACTTACCCGACAAGGAATTTCGCTACCTTAGGATGGTTATAGTTACCACCGCCGTTTACTGGCGCTTAAGTTCTCAGCTTCGCCACGCCGAAACGCAGCTAACCGGTCCCCTTAACGTTCCAGCACCGGGCAGGCGTCAGTCCGTATACATCGCCTTACGGCTTCGCACGGACCTGTGTTTTTAGTAAACAGTCGCTTCTCGCTGGTCTCTGCGGCCACCCCCAGCTCACCCAGCACGTGGGATCACCAGAAGAGGCCCCCCTTCTCCCGAAGTTACGGGGGCATTTTGCCGAGTTCCTTAACCATAGTTCACCCGAACGCCTCGGTATTCTCTACCAGACCACCTGAGTCGGTTTAGGGTACGGGCCGCCATGAAACTCGCTAGAGGCTTTTCTCGACAGCATAGGATCATCCACTTCACCACAACGGCTCGGCATCAGGTCTCACCCACATAACGAGAGACGGATTTACCTACCTCTCGGGCTACACCCTTACCCCGGGACAACCACCGCCCGGGATGGACTACCTTCCTGCGTCACCCCATCACTCACCTACTACCCCCTCGGGTCAGCGGCTCCACCACACCCACCACACTCAAAGAGTCCAGCAGGGGGCTTCACGGCCTTAGCATCAGAAGATTCAGTGTTGGACGCTCCACAGCGGGTACCGGAATATCAACCGGTTATCCATCGACTACGCCTGTCGGCCTCGCCTTAGGCCCCGACTTACCCTGGGCAGATCAGCTTGACCCAGGAACCCTTAGTCAATCGGCGCAAGAGTTTCCCACTCTTGTATCGCTACTCATGCCTGCATTCTCACTCGTGAACCATCCACAACTACCTTACGGTGCTGCTTCACCCGGCACACGACGCTCCCCTACCCACCCACACACCCGTTAAGGCTACTATGTGAGTGACACGACTTCGGCGGTGTACTTGAGCCCCGCTACATTATCGGCGCGGAATCACTTGACCAGTGAGCTATTACGCACTCTTTCAAGGATGGCTGCTTCTAAGCCAACCTCCTGGTTGTCTCTGCGACTCCACATCCTTTCCCACTTAGCACACGCTTAGGGGCCTTAGTCGATGCTCTGGGCTGTTTCCCTCTCGACCATGGAGCTTATCCCCCACAGTCTCACTGCCGCGCTCTCACTTACCGGCATTCGGAGTTTGGCTAAGGTCAGTAACCCGGTAAGGCCCATCGCCTATCCAGTGCTCTACCTCCGGCAAGAAACACACGACGCTGCACCTAAATGCATTTCGGGGAGAACCAGCTATCACGGAGTTTGATTGGCCTTTCACCCCTAACCACAGGTCATCCCCCAGGTTTTCAACCCTGGTGGGTTCGGGCCTCCACGACCTCTTACAGCCGCTTCACCCTGCCCATGGCTAGATCACTCCGCTTCGGGTCTAG
>NZ_JAPZBD010000003.1:415000-1640000 GCF_027460245.1 Streptomyces sp. WMMC1477
ACGTGTTACTCACCCGTTCGCCACTAATCCACCACCGAAGCGGCTTCATCGTTCGACTTGCATGTGTTAAGCACGCCGCCAGCGTTCGTCCTGAGCCAGGATCAAACTCTCCGTGAATGCTTCAAAAAATTGAGCCACCCACGAGAGCGGCACCGAACAAGGAGGAATAGTCCCTGCCGGTGCACAGCGTCCTCGCTGTGTGTTTCTCAAAAGAACCACCAACCTCACACAACCGTGAGGCCGGGGGTATCAACAATCTGGCGTTGACTTTTGGTGCACTGTTGAGTTCTCAAGGAACGGACGCTTCCTTCGGATCCCCTTCCGGGTTTCCTCCGGGCGCTTCCCTTCGGTGTGTCCACTACTTTAGCGAGTTTTCCGCTCAGCTCCTAATCGAGCTTTTCGAGAATGCTTCCGGGCGCGCCGGAAGACGTCCCCTTGCGGGATAATCCGTAGTAGTGGGTTTGCCGCCTGGCGCGGCACCCCACCCGATCAAATCTAATGATCGTTGTAAAGGCCCTGCCTGCGTCCAGCGGCTCGGACTACGTTAGGCGTCTCGTGTCCCAGAGTCAAGCCGTCTCGGACGGCGTCGCGACTGGTGCGCCCGGTAGGGGCTGACGGTGGGGTCGCCGCTGATCCAGAAGCGGTAGGGATGCCCCGCCCCGTCCCCGCCCACGCCGGTGCGCGGGCCGGTCCGGACCAGCCCGGACGCGGGAGGATCGCCGGCCAGGAGCGACAGCACGGGCAGCGGCTCGCCGTCGTCGCACACGTCCGCACCGTTGAGTCGGCGGTCGACGTCCAGGGCCGTCGCCAGGCGCGCGGGCCCCCTGGCCAGCTCGGTGTCACGCCGTGCCGTGTGCCGCCGGGTACGGGCCAGCTCGGCGCCGGTCAGGATCTCGCCGCCACGCAGGAGAACCCCGGCGGCCGTCCCCTTCGTCTCACAGACCAGGTTGAGGCAGTGCCACATGCCGTAGGTGAAGTAGACATAGGCGTGACCGGGAGGTCCGAACATGACGGCGTTGCGTTCGGTCCGGCCGCGGAAGGCGTGGGAGCCCGGGTCGCGTTCGCCCTCGTACGCCTCCACCTCGGTCAGCCGCAGCTCGATCGGCCCGTCCGCGGTGTGGCGGACGAGGGTGCGGCCGAGCAGGTCGCGGGCCACGTCGAGGACGGGACGGTCGAAGAAGGCTCGGGGAAGCGCTGTACGGTCACGGGCGGCGAACATGCCAGTCGAGCGTAGTCGAGTAGTGCGAGTAGTCGGGAGGGACGAGATGGGCTTCAAGAAGCTGTTCGCGAGTGTGGGGATCGGCGGCGCATCGGTGGACACCGTGCTGTCCGAGCCGAACGTGCTGCCGGGTGGGGCGGTGCACGGAGAGGTGCGGATCGAGGGCGGGTCCGTGGACCAGGAGATCCAGGGGGTCTCCGTCGGCCTGCAGGGCAGGGTGGAGGTGGAGGGCCAGGACCAGGAGGTCCTGCAGAACGTCGAGTTCCTCAAGCAGCAGGTGGGCGGGGCCTTCCAGCTCCAGGCGGGGGCCTCGCACGTGGTGCCGTTCACCCTGGAGATCCCGTGGGAGACGCCCATCACGACGTTCCTCGGGCAGGAGCTGCGCGGGATGCACATCGGCGTGACGACGGAACTGGCCATCGCGCGGGCCGTCGACTCCTCCGACCTCGACCCCGTGCACGTCCACCCGCTTCCGGCGCAGGCGGCGATCCTCGAGGCGTTCGGCTCGCTCGGCTTCCGGTTCAAGAGCGCGGACCTGGAGCAGGGCGTCATCCGCGGCACCCGCCAGCGGCTCCCCTTCTACCAGGAGATCGAGTTCTACGCGCCGTCCCAGTACCGGGGGCTGAGCCAGGTCGAGCTCTCGTTCGTCGCGGACGACCGGACGATGGACGTCGTCCTGGAGATGGACAAGAAGCCGGGGCTGTTCACCGGGGGGAGTGACTCCTACCGGTGCTTCCAGGTCGATCTGGAGCACTTCCACCAGACCGACTGGACCGGCTACCTGAACCAGTGGCTGGCCGAGGTCGGCAGCCGCCGCAACTGGTTCTGAGCCCGGGCCGGGCGCTCAGCTCAGCTCAGCAACACCGTCATCGGGGTGGCCCGGCCTCCCCAGAAGCCGACGGCCGCGGCGAGGACGTCCGCGGCCGTCGCCGCGTCCCGGGGCGCTGCCTCCGTGAACCTGTCCCAGCCCCGGACGAGCAGCAGACGGCCTTGCTCGGGGGGATCCGTCCAGCTCAGGTCGGTGAGGCAGTCGGCGAGGGCGTCCCAGTTGTACCCGAAGCTGTCGGGAAAGCCGAGGCTCTCGGCACAGCGCTGGAGGAAGCCGGACTTGCCGCTGACATCGGCCAGGTCCACCACCCGGCTGTCCCATCCGGCTTCCTCGGGCCCCTCCGCGGGCCCCGGGTCGCCCTCCGAGGGCCGCCAGCGGTAGAGACCGGGTGGCAGGGAGCCGTCGAGCACGCCGGAGAGGTCGGCTGTCGGGAGGGCACCGGACGTCTGGGGGCTGGTCATGGTGTCACCGCCGCTGTGAAGGTCGGGTCATGGTCGCTGGTGTCGTACCGCTCCCCCGCTTCGCCGGTGACGCGGCGGCGGGCGCCGCGGTCGTCCGAGCCGGGCGTGGGCACGGTGTACTCGCGGTAGTACCCGCGAGACCGCTGAGGCAGCCGGCCTTCGAAGTCGCCGAAGACGGTGCCGTCCTTCTCGTACGGGTAGGAGCCTCCGGCCTCGTCGGGACGCAGGGTCTCGCGGGCCTCGGACGGCAGCCGGCCGGGCGTGGTGGCCGGCATCCCGGCGGCCCAGGAGGGGGCCGCGACGGAGGCCGCGTGCCGGCCGCCGGATCCGTCGGAGCGGCCGCCGTCCCCGCCCGTGCCGCCCGAGGACGTGGCGCAGCCGGTGAGCAGTGCGGTCAGCGCCGTCAGGACGAGAAGGATCTTTCGCAGCACCCCGACATGCTGTCAGCTCCGGGGGCACCTCCTCGTTAGGCTGGCCGATGCATCGATGCCAGCGATCAGGAGGTTCCCAGTGACCGAGCAGAAGCGGCGTCCACTCCCCCATGATTTCCACCCGCCGGTGGCGTCCTTCACGGTGGTCAGTGACGACGTGTCCGAGGGCGCGCGGCTGCGGCCGGACCAGGTGTACGCGGAGGGCAACGCCTCGCCCCACCTGCGGTGGGAGGGCTTCCCCGCGGAGACGAAGAGCTTCGCGGTGACCTGCTTCGATCCGGACGCGCCGACCGGCAGCGGCTTCTGGCACTGGGTCCTCTTCGACCTCCCGGCGTCCGTGACGGAGCTGCCGGCCGGGGCCGGGAGCGGCGGCTTCCCCGGCCTGCCGCAGGGGGCCGTGCACGTACGCAACGACTACGGCTCGAAGGAGTTCGGCGGTGCCGCGCCGCCGCCCGGCGACGGGAGCCACCGCTACGTCTTCACGGTGTACGCGGTGGGCGAGGAGAAGCTGGGCCCGGACTCCGACGCGAGCCCGGCCGTCGTCGGTTTCAACCTGCGTTTCAAGGCCATCGGCCGGGCGCAGCTGATGGGCGAGTACGAGGTGTCCGCCTCCTGAGCCGCCCCGGTTCCCGGCCGACCGTGCAGCGGGCGCGGCTCGGGGACGTGTCCTCCGCCGACGCGAACGCCCCGCCTGGCAGGCGGGGCGTTCGCCCGTTCCGGGCCCGGCGCGCGGCACAGTGGCACATCTTCCTTCCCCTTGCCGACGGCCGACGGTCCGCCGATGGCCATCCCCCGTACACGGCGGGGAAATTGCGTTGTCCACCGGAACGGGCAGCGGCACAGTGGTGGCCACCCGCCACGGGGCGGGCGGACGGGGAGGTGGACGGGATGCGCGAGACGCTCATTCTCAACGCGAGTTTCGAGCCGTTGTCGACGGTGTCGCTGCGCCGGGCCGTGGTGCTGGTGATGCAGGACAAGGCCGTCGTCGAACAGGAGCATCCCGGGCTTCGGGTGCGTGCGGCGCAGCTGGAGCTGCCCGTGCCCCAGGTGATCAGGCTGCGCCGGTACGTCCGGGTGCCGTTCCGACAACGGGCGCCGTGGTCGCGGCGCGGTGTCCTGGTGCGGGACCGGCACCGGTGCGCCTACTGCGGGCGGCGGGCGACCACGGTGGACCACGTCGTCCCCCGGTCGCGGGGCGGGGGCGACACCTGGCTCAACACGGTCGCGGCCTGTGCGGAGGACAACCACCGCAAGGCGGACCGGACTCCGGCGCAGGCGGGCATGCGGCTGCTGACCCAGCCCTTCGAGCCGACGCCCGCGGACACGTTGCTGCTCGCCCTGAACCTGCGTGACAGCGGCGCTCTCCCGGAGTGGCTGCCGATGCCGGCCCCGGCCTGAGGCGCGGACGCCGTCGGGGAGGCGACTGACACGGCTTCGGCCCGGTGTGTGAGACACCGGGCCGAAGCCGTGTCAGGAGAGCGGTGGTCAGGAGAGCGGTGGTTCAGTCGATCGGGGGACGCTCGGAGGGCCGCTTGCCCATGCCCGTCGACGGCGCGGGGATCGTCGGACCGGAGGGCTCACCGCCGTGCTGCTTGAAGCCGTCCAGCGCACCGCCGAGCCCCTTGAGGGCGTCGCCGATCTCGCTCGGCACGATCCAGAGCTTGTTGGCATCGCCCTCGGCGATCTTCGGCAGCATCTGGAGGTACTGGTAGGAGAGGAGCTTCTGGTCCGGATCGCCCGCGTGGATGGACTCGAAGACGGTGCGGATGGCCTGGGCCTCACCCTCGGCCCGCAGCGCTGCGGCCTTCGCGTCACCCTCGGCGCGCAGGATCTCCGACTGCTTGTGCCCCTCCGCCTGGAGGATCTCCGACTGCCGGACCCCTTCGGCCTGGAGGATGGCGGCGCGCTTGTCCCGGTCGGCGCGCATCTGCTTCTCCATCGAGTCCTGGATGGAGGTGGGCGGTTCGATCGCCTTGAGCTCGACGCGGTTGACGCGGATGCCCCACTTGCCGGTGGCCTCGTCGAGCACACCGCGGAGGGCGGCGTTGATCTCCTCACGGGAGGTCAGCGTGCGCTCCAGGTCCATGCCGCCGATGATGTTGCGCAGCGTGGTGACGGTGAGCTGCTCGATGGCCTGGATGTAGCTGGAGACCTCGTACGTGGCCGCCCGCGCGTCGGTGACCTGGTAGTAGATGACGGTGTCGATGTTCACGACCAGGTTGTCCTGGGTGATCACCGGCTGCGGCGGGAAGGGCACGACCTGCTCGCGCAGGTCGATGCGGTTGCGGATCGTGTCGATGAACGGGACGACGATGTTGAGGCCCGCGTTGAGTGTGCGGGTGTAGCGGCCGAAGCGCTCCACGATGGCGGCACTCGCCTGCGGAATGACCTGGATCGTCTTGATGAGTGCGATGAAGACCAGCACCACCAGGATGATCAGGACGATGATGACGGCGTCCATCGCGCCCCCCTGGACTCGTTTGCCGATGTGTGTGGTTGACGGACCGTGTCGTACCGGTGGTCGTGTGTCATCACATCACGACGGCGGTGGCCCCGTCGATCTCGACCACGTCGACCCGGTGCCCCGGCTCGTAGGACTCGCCCGGCTCCAGGGCCCGTGCCGACCAGATCTCACCGGCGACCTTGACGCGGCCCCCGTCCCCGTCGACGCGTTCGACGACGACGGCCTGCCGCCCCTTGAGGGCGTCCACGCCCGTGGCCAGCTCCGGACGTTCGGCCCGCATCCTGCGCGCCACGGGCCGGACGGCGACGATCAGCGCCGTCGACACCGCGCAGAAGACGACGACCTGGATGACCAGACCGCCACCGAGCCCCGCGGCGAGGGCTCCCGCTCCGGCTCCCACCGCGAGCATGCCCATCTCGGGCATCGCGGTCAGTACCAGCGGAATGCACAGCCCCACCGCGGCTACGAGCCACCACACCCATGCGTCCACGGGGTCATCATAGGTGGCCTGGCCACGGCGGGACAGGGCGCGGGCGGTCCCGGCCCGGGCCAAACTCAGCCGAGCGGGAGGCCGTTGGCCGTCCAGCGGTCACCGACGCGCTCGACGACGAGGGGCAGCCCGAAGCAGCGGGAGAGGTTGGAGGAGGTCATCTCCGTCTCCAGCGGGCCGGCGGTGAGGACCGCGCCCTGACGGATCATCAGGACGTGGGTGAAGCCCGGGGGGATCTCCTCGACGTGGTGGGTGACCATGACCATGGAGGGGGCGTAGGGGTCGCGGGCGAGGCGCCCGAGGCGGCGGACGAGGTCCTCCCGGCCGCCGAGGTCGAGCCCGGCGGCGGGCTCGTCGAGGAGGAGCAGCTCCGGGTCGGCCATCATCGAGCGGGCGATCTGGGTGCGCTTGCGCTCGCCCTCCGAGAGGGTGCCGAATCTCCGGTCGAGGTACTCGCTCATGCCGAGCCGGTCGAGGAAGGCGCGGGCGCGCTCCTCGTCGACGGCGTCGTAGTCCTCGTGCCAGCCCGCGGTCATGCCGTAGGCCGCGGTCAGCACCGTCTGGAGGACCGTCTGGGAGCGGGGCAGCTTCTCGGTGAGGGCGCTGCTGGAGACGCCGATGCGGGGGCGCAGTTCGAAGACGTCGACGGAGCCGAGCCGCTCACCGAGGATCGTGGCCTGGCCGGAGGTCGGGAAGAGGTAGCTGGAGGCGAGGTTCAACAGGGTCGTCTTGCCGGCGCCGTTGGGGCCCAGGATGATCCATCGCTCACCCTCCTTGACCGACCAGGAGACGCCGTCCACCAGAGCCCGACCGTTGCGGACCACGGATACGTCCACCAGCTCCAGTACATCGCTCATGAGCGCGTTGTCTCCCATTGCAGTCGCTTCGCCCGTGCCGGTGGGCACAGTCCCCAGGGAAAACCTACGCCACGCGCCCCCGGCCGCGGCGGTCAGCCTTGGCGGGGCGGCGTCCGGAGGGCCACGGCCTAGGCTGGGGTGATGCTGGAAGAACCTCGTTCGGGGCGGCTCGCCGCCTGGGGAAACGCACTGCTGGCCGGGGAGGTCTCGCCAGACGAGGCCGTGGAGCGGATCGTCGGGGAGGACGCCGTGCACCGGGTGGCCGGGCTGCCCGGCGAGGAGGGGCCGCCGGTGGGGCTGACGCTGGCCCTGGGGCGGCTGCGCGCGCTGGGGGCGGTGGCGCTGCGGGTGGCGCTGCCGGTGCCGGGGCACCCGCTGGGGCTGAGCGGGCCGCCGGAGTTCAACACGGCCGCGCTGGAGGCCGGGGAGGCGGTGCCGGTGGCCGGGACGGCGCTGGGGTTCGTGCCGGAGGTGACGGAGGCGGGGCCCGCGGGGGACGTCCATGTGGAGGTGGTGTGGCGGTGCCGCCCGGTGCGGGAGGCGCCGCCGGCGGACGTGCCGTCGCTGGGCGAGGCCGAGCGGGAGCTCCAGCAGGCGTTGCGGGATGCCACGGAGGCGTTGACGCGGCTGGACGTGGCGGGTTCCGGGCCGGTGGCACAGGCTGCGCTGGCGGCCTACCAGGCGCGGGCGGAGGCGGGGCGGCGGCTGCTGGCTCCCGGGTACCCGGGGCGTGCGGTGCGGGTGCTGGAGCTGGCCCAGCGGGTGGCCGCGCTGGTGAACATCGCCGAGCTGGCCGAGCCGGGGGCGGCGGTGAGCGCCGGCCAGCTCACGGCGCGGGCGGAGCTGCTGCGCCCGGTGGAGCGGATGGCGCGCCGGGCGCAGGTGGCGGCGTTCAACGCCTACGCGGAGGAGGTGGAGCGGCGGCGCGGGTGACGCGCCGCCGCTCGCCCCCAAAGAGGGCGCCGGGTGGCGTCAGTCGTTGATGCACGTGTTCCCGAAGGTCGGGTTGAGGGCGCCGATCACGTTGACCGAGTTGCCGCAGGCGTTGATCGGCACGTGCACCGGGACCTGCACGACGTTGCCGGAGGCCACGCCGGGCGAGCCGACGGCAGCGGCGCCGGCGCCCGCGTCGGCGGCCGCGGTGCCGGCGGCCCCGCCCACGGCGGCGCCTGCGGCGGCGATGGTGAGGGCGACCTTCTTGGCTGCGTTCATGGGGATTCTCCTGTGGTAATCGGCAGTGCCGGAGCGACCCGGCGTGAAGCATGCGGCGAGGCCGCACGCTGAGCAACGTCGGGTGTCCGGAGCCGACACGGTCGTGCGCCGTCCGCCGCCCGTTCGGAGCAATCGGATGCGTCGGAGTGACCGGGCCCGGGAGGAACGCAGCCGGGGAAAGCGGGCCCGGGGAAGCGGGCCCGGCCCCCGGACGTGGCGTCCGGGGGCCGGGGCGGGAGCGGTGCGGACTGCGGTCAGTGGTTGACGCAGGTGGTGCCGAAGGTGGGGTTCAGCAGGCCCACGACGTTGACCGAGTTGCCGCAGACGTTCACCGGCACGTGCACCGGGACCTGCACGACGTTGCCGGAGGCCACGCCGGGCGAGCCGACGGCAGCGCCCTGGGCGGTGGCGCCGCCCGCGGTGGCCGAGGCGGCGCCGGCGCCGGCGGCGATGAGCCCGCCGGCGAGCATCGTGACGGCCGTGACCTTGTTGAGCTTCTTCACTATCCGGAATCCTCCTTGGCGGTCCGCGGCGGTCGCCGCGGCACGCCATGGAGAACGGCGTGGCCCCGAAGGAGTTGCGGGCAGTCGGGCGTTCATCACACGACAGCATGAATTGTCGATCGGAAGAGAACCACGGAGCCGGTCCACGCGTCCGTGTTCAGCCCGTGAGGCCGTGACGCACGGCCCACAGGGCGGCCTGGGTGCGGTCGGCCAGGTCGAGCTTCATCAGGATGTTCGACACATGCGTCTTGACGGTCTTCTCGGACAGCACGAGAGTCCGGGCGATCTC
The DNA here is from genome assembly GCF_027460245.1 of Streptomyces sp. WMMC1477. NCBI lineage: Bacteria > Bacillati > Actinomycetota > Actinomycetes > Kitasatosporales > Streptomycetaceae > Streptomyces > Streptomyces sp. WMMC1477. Next base: position 423,756 of record NZ_JAPZBD010000003.1, read on the forward strand.
GCGGTTGGACCGGCCGTCGGCGATGAGGCCGAGCACCTCCCGTTCCCGTTCGGTCAGCCCGGAGCTGCGGCCGGGCCCGGGGGCGGCGTTGTCCTCGGTGAGGAGGGCGGCCGCCACCTCGGGCTGGAGGAGCACGTGCCCGGCGTGGACGGAGCGGATCGCCCCGGCGAGCGCGTCGGGGTCGACGTCCTTGTAGAGGTAGCCGGCGGCGCCCGCCCGCAGCGCGGGTACGGCGGTGCGCTGCTCGGTGAAGCTGGTGACGACGAGGACGCGGGCCGTGCTCTGCGCGTCGCGCAGCCGGCGCAGGGCCTCGATGCCGTCCGTGCCGGGCATCTTCACGTCCAGCAGGATGACGTCGGGGGCGAGCCGCTGGGCCTCCTCGACCCCGGCCTCGCCGTCGGCGGCCTCACCGACGACCTCGATGTCGTCCTGGACCTCCAGAAAGGTCCGCAGGCCCCGTCGCACCACCTGGTGGTCGTCCACGAGCAGCACGCGGATGCGGTCAGACACCGGGCACCTCCATCTCGATCTCGGTGCCCTTGCCGGGCTCGGACTGCACGCTGAGGGTGCCGCCGACCGAGGCCGCGCGGTCCCGCATGGACACCAGGCCCAGATGGCGGCCGGCCCGGCGCACGGCTCCGGGGTCGAAGCCGCGGCCGTCGTCCGTCACGCGCAGCGTGGTGCCGCCGTCCCGCCGGGCGAGGCTGACCGCGACGGTCATCGCTCCGGCGTGCCGCAGGGCGTTGTGCAGGGCTTCCTGGGCGACGCGCAGGGCCGCCTCCTCCTGTGCCGCGGGCAGGGCGCGCACGCCGTCCGCCGTGAAGGTGACCGAGGCCGTGTGGGCGCGGTCCAGGACCCGCACCTGGGCGCGCAGGGTGGCCACGAGTCCGTCCTCCTCCAGCGCGGCGGGGCGCAGCTCGACGACGGCGGCGCGCAGCTCGTCGGCGGCGTCGGCGGCGAGCCGGGCGATCTCGTGCAGTTCGTCCTTGGCACGCCGGGGGTCGCGGTCGACGAGGGCGGTGGCCGCCTGTGCGGTGAGCCGCAGCGAGAAGAGCTTCTGCGAGACGGCGTCGTGGAGCTCGTGGGCGATGCGGGCCCGCTCCCCCGCGATGGTCAGCTCCCGGGCGCGCTCGTAGAGGCGGGCGTTGGTGAGGGCGATGGCCGCGTGCTCGGCGAGGACGCGCAGCAGGTCCTCGTCCTCGGCGGTGAAGGCGCAGCCGCCGTCCGGGCGGGTGCAGCGCTTGTTGGCGAGGAAGAGAGCGCCGAGGACCTCGTCGCCGTCGGCGATCGGCATCCCGAGGAAGTCGGACAGCTCCGGGTGGGCGGCGGGCCAGCCCTCGAAGCGGGGGTCGTGGCGGACGTCGGCGAGGCGCTGCGGGGCGGCGTCGTCGAGCATGGCGGCGAGGACGCCGTGGCGCCGGGGCAGCGGGCCGATGGCCTTCCACTGCTCGTCGCTGACGCCGGCGACGACGAACTGGGCGAAGCCGCCGCGGTCGTCGGGGACGCCCAGCGCCGCGTACTCGGCGTCGAGCAGGTCGCGCGCGGAGTGCACGATCGTCTGGAGGACCTCGCGCACCTCGACCTGTCGGTTCATGGCGAGGAGGGCTGCGCTGACCGCGGCCAGCCCGGTTCTGATCACCATGTCCCTCACCGTACTCGGCCCGCGGCCGCGCCGGATCCGCCGCAAGCCCCGGAACCGGTCGCGGTCGCGGCGGTCGCCGGACCTAGGTCCCGCGGCCCGGTGTGGGCGGCTCCTGGGCAGTCGTCCGCCCGCCGGCCTCCCTCCACGGGTGGCCGGCGGGCGGACGTCGGTCGAGGGCCCGCGGAGGGCTACTTCCGCATGACCTCCGGCTCGTGGCGGCGCAGGAGGCGGGAGACGACGATGCCGCAGAGCACGGCCATGGCGAGCAGCACGCTCAGGTTGAGCAGCCAGGCGCCGAGCTCGTGCTGCCACAGCGGGTCGCCGTCGCTCTGGGGGTCCCAGGGCAGCAGGACGTTGAGGTCGGCGGTGTTGCCCATGCCGGCCACGGCCCAGCGGGAGGGCATGAGCCAGGCGAGCTGCTCGATGCCGACCTTCTCGTGGATCTGGAAGAGGACGCCGGTGAACACGACCTGCACGATGGCGAACATGACCAGCAGGGGCATCGTCTTCTCGGCGGTCTTGACCAGCGAGGAGATGATCAGGCCGACCATCATCGAGGAGAGGCCGAGGGCGATGACGACGAGGGTCATCTCGATGCCCGGGGAGAGCAGCACGCCCTCGGTGGGCATCTCGCGCGGCAGGAAGCCGATGACGCAGATGATCACGCCCTGCAGGGCGGTGATCATGCCGAGGACGATCACCTTGGACATCAGGTACGCGGACCGGGAGAGGCCGGTGGCCCGTTCCCGTTCGTAGATGACCCGTTCCTTGATCAGTTCCCGGACGGAGTTGGCCGCGGCCGAGAAGCACATGCCGACGACGAGGATGAGCATGATCGTGCTGGCGTCGCGGTTCGTCCGGCCCTTCTCCACCGGCCCGTAGCCCAGGCCGAAGTCGGACGGGATGACGACGCTGACCACGCCGAGGACGGCGGGCAGGATCAGCATCAGGGCCATGAAGCCGCGGTCGGAGGCGATGACGGAGGAGTAGCGCCGCATCAGCGTCCACAGCTGCGAGCCCCAGCTCTGCGGCTTCTGCAGCCGGGCCTGCTGCTGGTGCCAGTCCACCTGGACGGGCTGCGGGGCGACGGCGTCGATGTCGGCGGCGTAGAGCTGGTAGTGCTGGGAGCCGCGCCAGCGGCCCATCCAGTCGTAGTCGCGGTAGTTCTCGAAGGCGGAGAAGACGTCGGCCCAGGAGTCGTAGCCGAAGAAGTTCAGGGCCTCCTCGGGCGGGCCGAAGTAGGCCACGCCGCCGCCCGGCGCCATGACGAGCAGCTTGTCGCACAACTGGAGCTCGGCCACCGAGTGGGTGACGACGAGCACCGTGCGGCCGTCGTCGGCCAGGCCGCGCAGCAGCTGCATGACGTCGCGGTCCATGCCCGGGTCGAGCCCAGAGGTCGGCTCGTCGAGGAAGATCAGCGAGGGCTTGGTGAGCAGCTCCAGCGCCACCGATACGCGCTTGCGCTGGCCGCCGGAGAGCGAGGTGATCTTCTTCTCGGCGTGGATGTCCAGCTTCAGCTCGGCCAGGACCTCCTCGACGCGGGCGTTGCGCTCGGCCTCGGCGACGTCACCGGGGAAGCGGAGCTTGGCCGCGTAGCGCAGCGCCGTGCGCACCGGGAGGGCCGTGTGCAGGATGTCGTCCTGCGGCACGAGGCCGATGCGGTGCCGCAGCTCGGCGAAGTGCGTGTAGAGGTTCCGGTTGTCGTAGAGCACCTCGCCCTGGTTGGCGGGCCGGTAGCCGGTCAGTGCCTTGAGGAGGGTGGACTTGCCGGAACCGGAGGGGCCGATGACGGCGATGACGGACTTCTCGGGGACGCCGAAGGAGACGTCGTTGAGGATCGTCTTGCCGCCGTCGACCTGGACCGTCAGGTGGCGGGCCGCGAAGGAGACCTCACCGGTGTCGACGAACTCCTCGAGGCGGTCGCCGACCAGCCGGAAGGTGGAGTGGCCGACACCGATGATGTCGTTCGGGCCGATGCGCCGGCGGCCGTTCTTCGGCAGCTGCTGCCCGTTGACGTAGGTGCCGTTGTGGCTGCCGAGGTCGTGGATCTCGAACAGTCCGTCCGGCCCCGCCAGGAACTCGGCGTGCAGCCGTGAGACCTGGAGGTCGGAGACGACGAGCTCGTTCTCCAGAGCACGGCCGATGCGCATGACACGGCCGAGCGCGAGCTGGTGGAAGGTGGTCGGGCTCCGGTCCCCCATGCCGGCGTGCTGCGCCTGCTGCGGGGGCGCGCCGTGCTGGGCGGGCACCGAGGGCCGCGGGGCCCCGGCCGCCTGCTGCTGCGGGGCGGCCTGCTGCTGCCAGCGCGCGGCCTGCTGGGGGTGCTGCCCCTGCTGGGGTGCCTGCGGGTACGCCTGCTGCTGCGGGTAGCCCGGTGCCGGAGCGGCGGCCTGCTGCGGCTGCTGGGCCCAGCCCTGCTGCGGGTGCTGCGGCTGTGCCTGCGGGTCGGGGTGCTGCGGCTGCTGGGCGGGCGGGGCCGCCTGCTGGGCCATCGCCGGGGCGGTGAAGCTGAGCCTCGGCCCGTCGGTGGCGTTACCCAGATGCAGTACCGTGCCGGGGCCGATTTCGCGCTGCTGGACACGTTGCCCTTGGGCGTACGTGCCGTTGGTGCTGCCCGGATCGTCGATCACCCAGGCACGGCCGCCCCAGCGCAGGGTGGCGTGACGCCACGAGACGCGCGCGTCGTCCAGGACGACGTCCCCCTGCGGATCGCGCCCCAGTGCGTATGACCGGGACGGATCGAGCGTCCACGTATTGCCGTTCAGTTCCAGTACGAGTTCCGGCACTCCATGCCCCACAGATTTCTGGTCCCCCGAGCTACCCCCCGGCCTGGAGGGTCTGGGATGGCGAACATCGTGGGGAACTATTTCAGGCCGGGCCCGCGTACAGGAAGTCGGGCCGGGCGAACCGCCGGTGGGATCCGGCGAAACCACCACGGGAGGGCAGGGGCACGGCGCGCGTCCGGGGTGCGGACAGACGTACGAGAGGGCCGCGTCTGCCGATACGGTGGAAGCACCATGAGCGCGACGCAGAATCCCCCGCTCCCGCCCGGCATGCCCGGCGAGGACGCTCCCACGCTGCTGATCAAGATCTTCGGCAAGGACCGCCCCGGCATCACCGCGGGCCTCTTCGAGACCCTGGCCGCCTACGGACTGGCGGTGGTGGACATCGAGCAGGTGGTCACCCGAGGCCGGATAACGCTGTGTGCCCTGGTCACCGCTCCGGACGGAGACGGCGCCGGCGAGGGCGAGCTGCGGGCGACCGTACACGGCTGGGCCGAGTCGCTCAGACTCCAGGCCGAGATCATCTCCGGCCGTGGCGACAACCGGCCGCGCGGCACCGGGCGTTCGCACGTGACGGTGCTCGGGCACCCGCTGACCGCCGAGTCGACGGCGGCGATCGCGGCGTGCATCACCGGCACCGGCGGGAACATCGACCGGATCTTCCGGCTGGCCAAGTATCCGGTGACGGCGGTCGAGTTCGAGGTCTCCGGGGCGCCGACGGAGCCGCTGCGCACGGCGCTGGCCACCGAGTCCGCGGCACTGGGCGTGGACATCGCCGTCGTCGCGTCGGGGTTGCAGCGGCGGGCCCAGCGGCTCGTCGTGATGGACGTGGACTCCACGCTGATCCAGGACGAGGTCATCGAGCTGTTCGCCGGGCACGCGGGCTGCGAGGACAAGGTCGCCGAGGTGACGGCCGCCGCGATGCGCGGCGAGCTGGACTTCGAGGAGTCGCTGCACGCCCGGGTCGCGCTGCTGGCGGGGCTGGACGCCTCGGTGGTGGACACGGTGCGCGAACAGGTGCGGCTGACGCCCGGCGCCCGGACGCTGGTGCGGACCCTGAAGCTCCTCGGCTACCAGGTGGGCGTGGTCTCCGGCGGGTTCACGCAGGTGACGGACGCGCTCAAGGACCACCTGGGGCTGGACTTCGCCTCGGCCAACACCCTGGAGATCGTGGACGGCAAGCTCACCGGCCGGGTGACCGGGGAGATCGTCGACCGGGCGGGCAAGGCGCGGCTGCTGCGGCGGTTCGCCGCGGAGGCGGGCGTGCCGCTGGCCCAGACCGTCGCCGTCGGGGACGGGGCGAACGACCTGGACATGCTGAACGCGGCGGGGCTCGGGGTGGCCTTCAACGCCAAGCCGATGGTGCGGGAGGCCGCGCACACGGCGGTCAACGTGCCGTTCCTCGACACGGTGCTCTACCTGCTGGGTATCACCCGCGAGGAGGTGGAGGCGGCCGACGCCGCCGTGTGACGCGGCCGGTGCCCGCCGGCCCGGCGGGCACCCGCGGCGGTCGGGCTTCGTTCAGGGGTGCGGGACCCAGAAGGCGTCGAGGCGGGCCGCCCCGGGCTCGACGGACTTCCAGGAGCCGTTCACCGTGAGGACGGCCATCGCGGCGGTCGGAAAGCCCCGGGCCATCCGTTCGCGCGCGTCGTCCTCCGCGGAGCCGGTCAGCACCTCCGCGAGCCCCTGCACCCCGGGGTTGTGGGCGACGAGGAGCAGCTCGTGGACGTCGTCGGGCACCTCGTTGATCACGGTGATGAGCTCGCCGGGCGAGGCGTCGTACACGCGGTCCTCGTAGACCGTCCTGGGACGCTTCGGGAGCTGCGGCGCGAGGAGCTTCCACGTCTCGCGGGTGCGGGTGGCGGTGGAGCAGAGCGTCAGCTCGGGACTGATGCCCTGGGAGACCAGCCAGTCTCCGGCGAGGGGGGCGTCCTGGCGGCCTCGGTCGGCCAGGGGCCGCTCGCGATCGGGTACGTCGGGCCAGTCGGCTTTGGCGTGTCGGAGTAGGACCATCCTGCGGGGCTGATCGACGCTCATGCCTCCCAGCTTCCCATGAAACCGGCCGTGGGGCTCGGGCTGTTGGGGATCGGTACACCTCACGCGGAGCCCGCGGGGCCGAGGCCGCTCAGGTGGTCCCAGAGGGCGGCCGCGGCCCCGCCGAGACCGTCCGCCGTCGCGCCCGGGGAGGCCGACCCGTCGCCGAGCAGGAGGAGCGCGGTCAGGGCGGCGAAGACGGCGACCGGGAGGGGCAGGGCCCACCAGCGCAGCCGCAGGCCCGTGTCGCCGTCACGGAGGCGGTGGGTGGGGGCGTGGGCACCGGCGGCGGTCGGCATCGGCTCGCCTTTCGTCGTGGCGTCGAGCGGTGCTTCGACGCTATGACGTGCGGGGTCCCGGGCCCACCCGGAAAGCCACCCACGCTTCCCTGAGCCGGGCCCCCTAGGGGTGGTGGGGCTATCCCCACCACCGGCGGGCTCAGGGGGCGAAGACGGAGGCGACGACGCCGATGACCACGCAGATGCCGATCATCGTGCCGAAGACGTACAGGAGCTTCTTCTGGCCGTTGCCGGGGTTTTCGTCGAGGACGGGCATGGGCTCAGTCTCGCACCCGGACGTCGTCCTCGATGCACCGGTTCCGTCCGGCGAGGAGGCCGACGCCGATCTGGACCGTCATGAGCACCGCCAGCAGGGCGAGCGGGACCTCCCAGCCGCCGCTGGCGCCGTGCAGGGCCCCGACCAGCAGCGGGCCCGGGATGGAGATGAGGTAGCCGGTGCTCTGCACGAACGCGGAGAGCCGGGCCACTCCCCCGCTGGTCCGCGAGCGCATGCCGATCATGGTGAGGACGAGGGGGAAGGCGCAGTTCGAGACGCCCATGAGCAGGGCCCAGGCCCAGGCGCCCGAGGCGGGGGCGAGCCAGAGGCCGGTGTAGCCGGACAGGCCGCACAGGCCGAGGAGGACGACGAGGGGGCCTTGGTGGCCGAGCCGGGCGGCCACGCGGGGCAGGACGAAGGAGAGCGGGATGCCGAGACCCATGGTGACGGCGAGCAGCGCTCCGGCGGTGGCGGCGGACAGGCCCGCGTCCCGGTAGATCTGCGGGAGCCAGCCGAGGGTGACGTAGGCGGCGGTGGCCTGGAGGCCGAAGAAGCAGCCGAGCGCCCAGGCGATGGGCGAGCGCGTGACCCGCGGCACCGGGGCCTCCTGGGCCGGCTGCGGGGCGGGGGCGGCCGTGTCCCGGATGCGGGCGCCCCGGCGGCCGGTGCCGCGGTCGCGCAGGGCCACGGCGGCCCAGGGCAGCAGGGCGAGGGCGGCGAGGGCCGCCCACATGCCGAGCCCCAGGCGCCAGGTGCCCCCGAGGGCCTCGGCCGCCGGGACGGTGAGGGCGGCGGCGGCCGCGGTGCCCAGGGAGAGGGCCATGGAGTAGAGCCCGGTCATGGCGCCGACCCGGTGCGGGAACCAGCGCTTGACGATCACCGGCATGAGGACGTTGCTGACGGCGATGCCGGCGAGCGCGAGGGCGGTGGTGGCCAGGAAGAGGAGGGTGCCGTCGGCGAGCGGGCGGAGGGCGAGCCCCGCGGTGACGGCGGCCATGCCGGCGAGGACGACGGCGGCCGGGCCGTGGCGGCGGGCGAGGCGCGGGGCGAGGCCGCCGAAGACGGCGAAGCACAGGGCGGGCACCGAGGTGAGGAGCCCGGCCACGGTGCCGCTCATGCCGAGCGCGGTGCGGACCTCCTCAAGGAGGGGGCCCAGCCCGGCGACGGCGGGGCGGAGGTTGAGGGAGGCCAGGACGAGGCCGAGGACGACGAGCCGCGGGGTCCAGGGCGAGCGGGGGCGCGGGGGCGGGGGGCTCGCTTGGTTCTGGGCGGGGACGGTGGTCGAGAGCGCGGCGAGGGGCGGCTCGGGGGTGTCGAGCGTGGTGCGGTCGTCCTGGGACATGAGCCCATCATAGAATCATCGGATGAATAGTCGCGTCACAGCCTGAAGGGCCGGAGACCTCCTCATGCCGCTGAACTCTCCCCGCCGGTCGGCCCTCGCCGACCAGGTCATCGACGCTCTGCGGGAACCGATCACCTCGGGCGAGTGGCCCGTGGGCAGCCGCATCCCCACCGAACCGGAGCTGGTCCAGCGGCTCGGTGTGGCGCGGAACACCGTCCGCGAGGCGATCCGCGCCCTGGCCCACAACGGGCTCCTGGACATCCGTCAGGGCTCGGGCACCTACGTCGTGGCGACGAGCGAACTGGCCGGCGTCATGCACCGGCGCTTCGCACGGGCCGACCCCCTCCACATCGCGGAGGTGCGCGCGACGCTGGAGGCGGAGGCGGCCCGGCTCGCGGCCCGGCGCCGGAACGAGCAGGAGCTGCGGCAGCTGTACGCGCTGCTGGAGCAGCGCGAGGCCGCCTGGGCCTCCGGCGACGTGGAGCGTTTCGTCCAGGCGGACGTGACCCTGCACCTCGCGGTGGTGAAGGCCTCCCACAACGAGGTGCTGACGGCGGTCTACGCGGACCTCGGCGCCGTCCTGCGCGACTACCTGCGGCTGGATGTGGGCGAGCGGCTGCGGCCCGAGGAGCACCTCGACCACGGCCGGATGATCGACGCCATCCGGGACGGTGACGCGGAGACCGCCGCCCGGGAGGCCGCCTCGTACACGGCCCACTGCCGGGGCGCGGACGGCGGCTGACCCCGTGCCTCGTCGGGGCGCGGGGAACTGCGCGGGCGGGCGCCACGCGGCCGCGGGCTGCGCGGCGGCCGCGGGGCGCCCGCTGCCGGACGCTTACGCGCCCATCATGTGCACCCCGCCGTCGACGTGCACGATCTCGCCCGTCGTCTTGGGGAACCAGTCCGAGAGCAGGGCGACGACGCCGCGCGCGGCCGGCTCCGGGTCGGTGAGGTCCCAGGCGAGCGGGGCCCGGCTGTCCCACACGTCCGCCAGCTCCTCGAAGCCGGGGATGGACTTGGCGGCCATCGACTTGATCGGGCCCGCGGAGACGAGGTTCGAGCGGATGCCCTCCGAGCCCAGGTCACGGGCGAGGTAGCGGGACGTCGACTCCAGGGCGGCCTTGGCCACCCCCATCCAGTCGTACTTGGGCCAGGCCACCTGGGCGTCGAAGTCCATGCCGACGACCGAACCGCCCCGCCCGGGACCGTCCGCCTGGGCGCCCATCAGCGGGAGCAGCGCCATCGTGAGGGATTTCAGCGAGTACGCCGAGACCTCGACGGCCGTGGCGACGGACTCCCAGCCGGTGTTGAGGAAGTTGCCGCCGAGCGCGTCCTGGGGGGCGAACCCGATGGAGTGCACGGCGCCGTCCAGACCGACGCCCTCGCCGAGGTGCTCGGTGACCCGGGCGGCCAGGGTGTCCAGGTGCTCCTGGTTCTGCACGTCCAGCTCGATGACCGGCGCCTCCTTGGGCAGCCGCTTGGCGATGCGCTGAACCAGGGTGAGCCGGCCGAAGCCGGTCAGGACGACCTCGGCGCCCTCCTCCTGGGCCAGCTTCGCGACGTGGAAGGCGATCGACGCGTCGGTCAGCACGCCGGTGACCAGGATGCGCTTGCCGGCGAGAAGTCCACTCATATCGTTCAGTGCCCCATGCCCAATCCGCCGTCAACGGGGATGACGGCTCCGGTGATGTACGCGGCCTCGTCGGAGGCCAGGAAACGCACGGTCGCGGCGATCTCCTCCGGCTCGGCGTAGCGGCCGAGCGGCACCTGGTCGGTGATCGCGGCACGCTGCTCCTCGCTGAGTGCGCGCGTCATGTCGGTGTCGACGAAGCCGGGTGCGACGACGTTGCAGGTGATGCCGCGAGATCCCAGCTCCCGGGAGAGCGAGCGGGCGAAGCCGACCAGCCCGGCCTTGGAGGCCGCGTAGTTGGCCTGGCCGGCCGAGCCGAGCAGCCCGACGACGGAGGAGATGAGCACGATGCGGCCGCTGCGGGCGCGCAGCATGCCCTTCGATGCGCGCTTGACGACGCGGAAGGTTCCGGTGAGGTTCGTGTCCAGGACGGAGGTGAAGTCCTCCTCGGACATCCGCAGCAGGAGCTGGTCGCGGGTGACGCCGGCGTTGGCGACCAGCACCTCGACCCGGCCCTGCTTCTCCTCGATCTCCTTGTACGCCTGCTCGACCTGCTCCGGGTCGGTGATGTCGCACTTGACCGCGAGGAACCCGGACGGCGGCTCACCGGAGCGGTAGGTGACGGCGACCTGGTCGCCGGCGTCCGCGAGCGCGCGGGCGATGGCGAGGCCGATGCCGCGGTTGCCTCCGGTGACGAGAACCGAGCGGCTCAAGGGACCACTCTCCCAATCTGTCGAAGCCTGCAGGAGCCGCGCGTCGTCGGCTCGTGCCGTGTCCAGCCGTGCACCATGCAAACTATCGGTCCCCTGCGAGCGCGACGGACTCGGGCGTCCACAGGGCCCCCGGCACACCCCTGTGGAGTTCCTACAGACGCCCCCCGCCGCTCGGTCCCGGCGGGTGCGCGAGGCAGTGGCCGCGGGGCATGATCGGTTGGCGAACCACGGGAGGAATGCCTTGCCACCTTCGATTGACGAGACCTTCACCGCGCTGCCGCTGCACCGGCTGGCGGACGCCGCGCTGGCGCGGGCCAGGGCTCTGGGCGCCGAGCACGCCGACTTCCGCTGCGAGCGGGTGCGCAGCGCCGACTGGCGGCTGCGGGACGCCCGGATGTCCGGCTCGTCGGACACGACGGACGCCGGCTACGCGGTCCGCGTCGTGCACGGCGGCGCCTGGGGCTTCGCCGCGGGCGTCGACATGACGATGGACGCCGCGGCGCGGGTGGCCGCGCGGGCCGTGGCGATGGCCAGGCTGTCCGCGCAGGTGATCCGCTCCGCCGGGTCCGAGGAGTGGGTGGAGCTGGCGGACGAGCCGGGGCACGGCGAGCGGACCTGGGTCTCCGCCTACGCGGTGAACCCGTTCGAGGTGCCGGACGAGGAGAAGACGGCGCTGCTGCGCGCGTGGAGCGAGCGGCTGCTCGCGGCCGAGGGCGTGGCGCACGTCGACGCCTCACTGCTCGCGGTGCAGGAGAACAAGTTCTACGCCGACACGGCGGGCACGGTCACCACGCAGCGGCGGGTACGCGTGCATCCGCAGCTCACCGCGGTGGCGGTGGCCGACTCGGGCGAGTTCGACTCGATGCGCACGCTCGCGCCGCCGGTGGGGCGCGGCTGGGAGTACCTGACGGGCACCGGCTGGGACTGGGACGCCGAGCTGGCCGGGATCCCGGGGCTGCTGGCGGAGAAGATGGCGGCCCCGAGCGTCGAGGCGGGCACCTACGACCTCGTGGTGGACCCGTCGAACCTGTGGCTGACGATCCACGAGTCGGTCGGGCACGCCACCGAGCTGGACCGGGCGCTGGGCTACGAGGCGGCCTACGCGGGCACGTCCTTCGCCACCTTCGACCAGCTCGGCACCCTGACGTACGGCTCGCCGGCCATGAACGTCACCGGGGACCGCACCGCCGAGCACGGCCTGGCGACGATCGGCTACGACGACGAGGGCGTGGCCGCCCAGTCGTGGGACCTGGTCAGGGACGGGATCCTCGTCGGGTACCAGCTCGACCGGCGCATCGCGCGGCTCACCGGCCTGGGCCGCTCCAACGGCTGCGCCTTCGCCGACTCCCCCGCCCACGTCCCGGTGCAGCGCATGGCCAATGTCTCGCTGCGGCCGGCGCCGGACGGGCCGTCCACCGAGGAGCTGATCTCCGGGGTGGAACGGGGGCTGTACGTCGTCGGTGACCGCTCGTGGTCCATCGACATGCAGCGCTACAACTTCCAGTTCACCGGACAGCGGTTCTTCCGCATCGAGAACGGCCGCATCGCCGGTCAGGTGCGCGACGTGGCGTACCAGGCCACGACGACGGACTTCTGGGGCTCGCTGGAGGCGGTCGGCGGCCCGCAGACGTACCTGCTGGCCGGCGCCTTCAACTGCGGCAAAGCCCAGCCCGGGCAGGTCGCCGCCGTCTCGCACGGCTGTCCGTCGGCGCTCTTCCGCGGCGTCAACATCCTCAACACCACCCAGGAGGCCGGCCGATGAGCAAGCCCACCGCCCCGCACGAGCTCGTCGAGCGGGCTCTGGAGCTGTCCCGGGCCGACGGGTGCGTGGTGATCGCCGACGAGGAGTCCTCGGCCAACCTGCGCTGGGCCGGGAACGCCCTGACGACCAACGGCGTCACCCGGGGCCGTTCGGTGACCGTGATCGCCACGGTGGACGGCGGCCAGGGCCCCGCGTCCGGCGTCGTGTCCCGCGCCGGGGTGACGCCCGACGACCTGGAGCCGCTGGTCCGCGCCGCCGAGGAGGCGGCCCGGACGGCGGGCCCGGCCGAGGACGCCCGGCCGCTGGTGTCCGGGACGGCGGCCTCGGCCGACTTCACCGCCCCGGCCGCCGAGACCTCCGCCGAGGTGTTCGCCGAGTTCGCCCCCGCGCTCGGGGAGTGCTTCGGCGCGGCGAGGGCCGGCGGGCGCCGGCTGTACGGCTTCGCGCAGCACGGCGTCGTCTCCACGTACCTGGGCAGCTCCACCGGGCTGCGGCTGCGCCACGACCAGCCCACCGGGACGCTGGAGCTGAACGCCAAGACCGACGAGCACAGCGCCTGGACCGGGCGCGCCACGCGGGACTTCACCGACATCGACCCGGCCGCGCTGGACGCCGAGCTGACGCGCCGGCTGGGCTGGGCCCGGCGCCGGGTCGAGCTGCCGGCCGGACGGTACGAGACGCTGCTGCCGCCGAGCGCCGTCGCCGACCTGATGATCTACCAGTTGTGGTCCTCCGGTGCCCGGGACGCCGCCGAGGGCCGCAGCGTCTTCAGCGCGCCCGGGGGCGGCACCCGGGTCGGGGAGCGGCTCGCCGGGCTGCCGCTCACGCTGCGCAGCGACCCGCACCAAGCGGGGCTGGAGGCGCCGCCCTTCGCGGTGTGCCGGGCCTCCCACGACGACGAGTCCGTCTTCGACAACGGGCTGCCGCTGAGCGCGACCGACTGGCTGCGCGAGGGCGCGCTCGTCCGCCTGCCGACGTCCCGGTACTCCGCGGAGCTGACGGGGCTGCCGCCGGCACCCGCGGTGGACAACCTGATCCTGGAGGGCGGCGGCGAGCGGTCGCTGGAGGAGATGGTGGCGGTCTCCGGCCACGACGGCCCCGCCCTGCTGCTGACCTGCCTCTGGTACATCCGGGAGGTCGATCCGGCCACCTTGCTGCTGACCGGTCTCACCCGGGACGGCGTCTACCTCGTCGAGGGCGGCGAGGTCACGGCGGCGGTGAACAACTTCCGGTTCAACGAGTCGCCGGTCGGCCTGCTGGGCCGGGCCTCCGAGGCCGGGCGCACGCAGCGCACGCTGCCGCGCGAGTGGTCGGACTGGTTCACGCGGGCGGCCATGCCGCCCCTGCGCATTCCGGACTTCAACATGAGCTCGGTGAGCCAGGGCGTGTGACCGGCATAGACTCTGTCCCGATCCCATCCGACCCCGATCCCTTGGACATCGACGTGACACGCCTCGGCGACTCCGTGCGCCGCGCCAGCGAGCTGCTGGCGCAGGACCTCTCCTCCGACGCGACGGTGGAGCAACTGCTCGCCGAGACGGCCTCGCGGCGATATCTGGACCTCAGCGACCTCCCGGCCAAGGAGCAGGCGGAGCTGATCGCCTCCCGCGCGCTGGAGCTGCTGCCGGGCGTGGAGCGGCTGGCCGAGCGGATCGACCAGCGGCGCGGCGAGGGCCGGGGGCTGCACGTCAAGCTCGGCATCGACCCGACGGGCGCCGAGGTCCACCTCGGTCACGCGGTGCCGTTCATCGTGCTCAGCCGCTTCCAGCGGATGGGCCACGACGTGACGGTGCTCATCGGCGACATCACGGCCAAGATCGGCGACCCCTCCGGGCGGACGGCCGAGCGGCCCCCGCTCACGGACGAGGACATCGCCCGCAACCTGTCCACCTACCGGGAGCAGGTGCGGCCGTTCTTCGACTTCGAGCGGGTGCGCTTCGTCCACAACAGCGAGTGGCTGGGGCGCATCGCGTTCCCGCAGCTCATCGGCATCCTCGCGCAGATCCCGGCCGCGCAGCTGCTGCAGCGCGAGGACTTCCGCAACCGGCTCGCGGCCGGCTCCGGGCTCACCATGTCGGAGCTGATCTACCCGGTGGCCATGGCCATCGACTCCGCCGAGCTGGACTGCGACATCGAGCTGGGCGGCGTGGACCAGCTGCTCAACATGCAGATGGGCCGCAAGGTGATGGAGGTCTACGGCCAGGAGCCGCAGCTCATCGCCGCGATGCCGCTGATCGAGGGCACCGACGGCTCGGGCGCGAAGATGTCCAAGTCGAAGGGCAACTACATCGCGCTCACCGCGCGGGCGGACGACGTCTTCGGCAAGATCATGTCCATTCCGGACCGACTGATGGTCCCCTACCTGCGGGCCTGGACGGAGTGGACGGACGCCGAGATCGAGGCCGCCACGGCCCGGGTCGAGGGCCGGAGCCTGCACCCGATGGACCTGAAGAAGGTCCTGGCGGGCGAGGTCGTCGCGGCCCTGTACGGGCTGAAGGCGGCGATGGCCGCCCGCGCTGGCTTCGTCGCGCAGTTCTCGAAGAAGACCTTCACGGACGTCGGGACCCTCCCGGTGGTGGACGCCGCCGCGCACGGCGGGGAGGGCATCGCCGCGGTGCTGACCAAGGTCCTGGAGTTCACGCCGAGCGCGTCGGCCGCCCGCCGGCTCGCCAAGCAGAACGGGCTGCGGCTCGTTATCGAGCCGGAGGGCGGAGGCGCCCAGCAGACGGTCGTCCTGCCCGAGGCGGACGCGCTGCGCCCGCTGGCCGAGGTGGCCGCCGAGCGCCGGGCCGAGCTGGGCACGCGGGGCACGCTGTACCTGAAGGCGGGCCGCAAGGTCGCGGAGGTCCGCGGCCTGTGACGTCGGCATCGCGTCCCGCCCCGCGGGGCGGGACGCGATGCAAGCCGGGCACGCGGGCGCTGACCGCTCCGCGTGCCCGGCTTGGTCCTGGGGCCGCGGGCGCGGCCACCCGGCGCCGGGTGGCTAGGGGGTGTGGGTGCGTCGTCCCCGTCTGATCGAGACCCACAGCGGCGCGCCGACCGCGACGACGAGTACGGCGCCCGCCAGCTGGAGCAGGTGCCGGATCCAGTCGATGCCGTCGGTGTCGTCGACGCCCATCCAGTGCGAGACGGCGTTGCCGAGGAGGCTGCCGACCATGCCGAAGATGATCGTCAGCCAGAGGGGGATGTCCTGTCTGCCCGGGAGGATGGCGCGGGCCAGCACTCCCAGCACCAGCCCCACGATGATTGCCCACAGCCAGCTCATGGCGCCTCCTAGCGCAGCGGGCGAACGGTACGGCCTCCAGGCTGCACACAGCGGCGGGGCGCACTCACCCGCTGGTGAGCCGGACGGGTGACCTGGGGGCCGCGCCCCGACTCGGGGCCACCGCCGCGGGAGGCGTACCGTGGACGCGTCGGACGCTGTACCGATCGATACACGTAGGCGGCTCCGCGGTGAGCGTCGAGCGACCAGGGGTGCAGGGTGAGGCTCAGACAGCACGGTTCAGAGGTCTACCGGATCACCGGGGCCCGCCAGGGGCTGACGGACGATGTGCGGGCGCGGCAGCGACGCTACGTCATCTCCATGTTGGTCCGTACCGCCTCGGTGCTGCTGACCGTCCTGCTGTGGAACGTCTCCCGGCCGCTGGCCGTGGTCACGCTGGTCCTCGGCGCGGCGCTGCCGTACGTGGCGGTGGTGATCGCGAACGCCGGGCGGGAGAACGCGCCCGGTCTGCCCGGGACGCTCGTCCTGCCGCCCACCCGCCAGGCTCTGGAGCCCTCCGCCACGCAGACGGCTAAGGAGCGCGCGGACGCCACCGGTGTGGGGCCGTGGACGGCCGAGGGGGCGGCCCCGCCGGGCGAACCGTCCGGGGGACCGCCGGACGCCGGACGCGAGGGACGGCCCGGCCCCGTGGACGGACCGCAGGGCGGCCGGGAGCGTGGCGGCGAGGGCCGCGGGCGCTGACCGGACCGGGCCCGATGCGCGGCGCCTCGCACTGGCGGGCCCGGAACCGACGGAACCGGAACAATCATTCGCGTTCGGGTCACGCCGTGGGCCCCTGCGTGCCATACTGCCTAGGCGCTCCGTATCCCCCGTCGGAGCGACACATCGACGCCGGGCGGCTCCCCCCGTGGCTGCCCGGCGTCGTCATGTTCCCAGGTCACGTGCTTGGATGGGCGGGTGACCGAGGATGCGCCGATCTGTTCCGCCAAGGGGTGCCGAGCACCCGCCCAGTGGGTTCTCGCCTGGAACAACCCCAAACTGCACACGCCCGAGCGGCGCAAGACGTGGCTGGCCTGCCCGGAGCACCGCGAGCACCTGTCCGAGTTCCTCGGGGTGCGGGGCTTTCTGAAAGACGTCGTGCCGCTGGCGGAGTGGGAGGCGCCGGAGGGGCCGGGCTCAGCCGCCGATCGCTGACATCGGGCGGTCCGGCTGGACGAAGGACGGGTCGTCGATGCCGGCTCCGGCCTTCTTGCCCCACATCGCGGTCCGCCACAGCCCGGCGATCTTCGCGTCGTCCTCGCCTGCGCGCAGCGCTCCGCGCAGGTCGGACTCCTCGGTGGCGAACAGGCAGGTGCGCACCTGCCCGTCGGCCGTCAGCCGGGTGCGGTCGCAGGCGCGGCAGAAGGGGCGGGTCACGGAGGCGATCACGCCGACCCGGTGCGGGCCGCCGTCCACGGTCCAGCGTTCGGCCGGGGCGGAGCCGCGCGCCTCCTCGCCTTCGGGGGTGAGGGTGAAGCGGGTGCGCAGGGACTCCAGGATGTCCCCCGCGGTGATCATGCCCTCGCGCTGCCATCCGTGCTGGGCGTCGAGCGGCATCTGCTCGATGAACCGGAGCTCGTAGTCGTTCTCCACGGCCCAGGCGAGGAGCTCGGGCGCCTCGGCCTCGTTGAGCCCCGGCATCAGCACGGCGTTCACCTTGACGGGGGTGAGCCCGGCGGAGCGGGCGGCGGCCAGCCCGCGCAGCACGTCGGCGTGCCGCTTGCGGCGCGTCATGCGCTGGAAGACCTCGGGGTCGAGGGTGTCCAGAGAGACGTTGACGCGGTCCAGCCCGGCGTCCCGCAGGGCCTCCGCGGTGCGCTCCAGGCCGATGCCGTTGGTGGTGAGGGAGAGCCGCGGCCGCGGTTCCAGGGCGGCGCAGCGCTCGACGATGGAGACCAACCCGGGGCGCAGCAGCGGCTCACCGCCGGTGAAGCGCACCTCGTCCACCCCCAGCCGCGTCACGGCGATGCGCACCAGGCGGACGATCTCGTCGTCCGTGAGCAGCTCGGGCTTGGCCAGCCACTGCAGACCCTCTTCCGGCATGCAGTAGGTGCAGCGCAGGTTGCAGCGGTCGGTCAGCGAGACCCTCAGGTCGGTGGCGACCCGGCCGTAGGTGTCCTTGAGCATGCGCGCCAGCCCTCCGACGGTTGAAGCCTTGCTCCGCAGCGTACGTGAGCTCTCCGACATTCAACAGGTCGTTGAAGTAACGACGCGAACACCCTCTGTTAACTTCTCATGTTAATGTGAAAATCATTGCCGTACGGCAGTAGACGACGATACCTTCCCCTCCGGTCCGCGAACGACCAACTCCGCTCATCGGACGCCGTGTTGACGCGCCACCTGGCGCGCCGGCGGTCGCGGGCGGAGCCGTGGGCCAGGCCAGGGCTCCCCGTGCAGCCCTGGAGCACCGCGTACCCGAGCCCCCGAGAACATGGAGACCCCATGGCACTGAGCCCCCTGTCCAGACGGAGCCGACTGCTCGCCGTGCCCGCGGGCGTGACCCTGACCGTCTCACTCGGGCTGCTCCCCTCCGCGAGCACGGCACTCGCGGAGGGGAAGCCCGCCGCCGGGGACGGCCCGAAGCTGTCCTACGTCGTCAACACCGACGACTCGCGGAAGGCCGTCAAGAAGGCCAGGAAGGCCGTCAGGAAGGCGGGCGGTACCGTCGTCACCGCCTACGAGGAGATCGGCGTCGTCGTCGCCCACTCCTCCGACCCGGACTTCGGCGCACGGATGCGGGCCGCCGAGGGCATCGACTCCGCGGGCGCGACGCGCACGGCCCCGCTGACCCCCGTTGCCACGACGGAGGTCGGCGAGCCCGAGTACGTCAAGCCGCCAAAGGACGGCTTCCAGAGCGCCCGGCAGGCCGACGGGGACGTCAACGAGCCGCTGGAGTCCCTCCAGTGGCCGCTGCCGCAGATCAGAGCGGACGAGGCGCACCGGATCAGCGAGGGCAGCCGGGACGTGACCGTCGCCGTCATCGACACGGGCGTGGACGACACCCATCCGGACCTGGCGCCCAACTTCTCCGCCGAGCAGTCCGCCAACTGCGTCGGCGGCGTCGCCGACACCTCCGAGGGCGCCTGGCGGCCGTACCCGGACGGCAGTTACCACGGCACGCACGTCGCGGGCATCGTCGCCGCCCCCCGCAACGGGATCGGCGTGGCCGGAGCCGCCCCGGGCGTCCAGGTCTCCTCCATCAAGGTGAGCGAGCCCGGCACGAGCCTCTTCTACACCGAGGCCGTCGTCTGCGCCTTCATGTTCGCCGCGGAGAACGGCGTCGAGATCACCAACAACAGCTACTACATCGACCCGTGGCTGTTCACCTGCCGCGACGACGCGGACCAGGGCGCCCTCGTCGAGGCCGTCAGCCGCGCGATGGCGTACTCCACCCGGCAGGGTGTCGCCCACGTCACCTCGGCCGGCAACGCCAACCTGGACCTCGCCTCCGACGAGCTCACCGACACCTCCAGCCCGAACGACACCACCCCCGTCGAGCGGACCGTCGACCCGGGCGTCTGCCCCGACATGCCCACCCAGCTCGCGGGTGTGACCTCCGTCGCCTCCACCGGCGCACACGGCGTCAAGTCGTACTTCTCCAACCACGGTCTGGGCCAGATCGACGTCGCCGCCCCCGGCGGCGACGCCCGCTACCAGCTCCCGGAGGCCCCCGCCAAGAGCGGCGGCGTGCTGTCCACGATGCCGGACGGCGAGTACGCGTTCCTCCAAGGCACCTCGATGGCCGGCCCGTACGTCGCCGGGGTCGCCGCCCTCATCAAGAGCGAGGACCCGCGCGTCAGCCCGCAGGAGCTGGCCTGGCGCCTGAAGGCCCAGGCTGTCAGCACCCCATGCCCCGAGGGCGAGTTCGACCCGAGCGGTGACGGACGCTACGCAGCCGCCTGCACCGGCAGCAAGCACGTCAACAGCTTCTACGGCTTCGGCATCGTCGACGCCCTGGCCGCCGTCCGGTAACGCCCCGCGCGCGGAGCGCCGTCCCACGGGAGGTGGCCGGACCCCACGGGTCCGGCCACCTTCGCCGTGTCTCCCCCTGGACGCCGCAAACAGGACGAAGCACCCCTTGACCGCCAAACCGAACAGACGTCAAAGGGCCTGCGGAAAACCGGGTTTGCCGCGGCCGCGGGCTCTCGCTGTCAGTCGGGACCCGTATCCTCTGTGACCATGCTCGAAGATCAGACGGCACCGGAAAGCCGGCCTCGGTCCGCGGCTGCCGCACCGCCGATCCCCGCGCAGCAGCACGCGGAGTCCTCCTGGCCGTCGGGCTACCCCACCGGCTACGCCGTGGTGGACGTGGAGACGACCGGGCTCTCCCGGGAGGACAGGATCGTCTCCGCCGCCGTCTACCAGCTCGACGGCCGGGGCGAGGTGGAGGACCACTGGTACTCCACCGTCAACCCGCAACGCGATCCAGGGCCCACCTGGATCCACGGCCTGACGAGCGCGGTCCTGGCCGACGCACCCCTCTTCCCGGACGTGGCCGAGGAGTTCGCGCGGCGCCTGCAAGGCCGCGTCCTGGTCGCCCACAACGCGATGTTCGACTGGACGATGATCGCCCGCGAGTTCGCCCGCGCGGACCGCGAGCCGCCGGTGCGCCAGCGGCTGTGCACCATCGCCCTCTCCAAGGCGCTCGGGCTGCCGCTGGCCAACCACAAGCTGGAGACGCTCGCCGCGCACTACGGGGTCGTCCAGGAACGCGCCCACCACGCGCTGGACGACGCCCGGGTGCTGGCCGAGGCGTTCCGGCCGAGCCTGCGGCTGGCCGCAGGCCGGGGCGCCCGGCTCCCCCTGCTCGCCTGCACCCCCCTCACGGAGTGGGCGCCGGGGCCGCGGGACGCCGGCTCCGCACGCGCCCGGCCCACCCACCGCTCGGCCACGTGGCGGCCCTCCCGCCGCCGGCCCGCCTGCCCCTATCCCAACCCCGGCCGGTACGAGCCCGGGGGCACGCTGGTCCAGGGCATGCGGGTGGCGATCTCCGGGGACACCTTCACCGAGCGCGAGCTGCTGGAGGACCGGGCCGTCGAGGCGGGCCTGCACATCGCCACGAGCGTCTCCCGGCTCACCAGCCTCCTGGTGACGAACGACCCCGAGTCCCCCACCGGCAAGGTCACCCGCGCCCGCTCCTTCGGCACCCCCGTCATCGACGAGGCGGCCTTCACCCAGCTCCTGCGGGACGTGGCCCCCGCGCCGAAGGGCTGACGGCGGCGCGGTACCGTCGTTGGTCGTGTACCGCTTCCTGTTGTCCCGGCAGTGGGTGATCCTCACTCTGCTCGCACTCGTGCTGATGCCCGTCATGGTCCAGCTCGGGTTCTGGCAGCTGCACCGGCACGAGGCACGGGTGGCGCACAACGAGCTGATCGCCGGCAGCCTGGCCGCCGAGCCGGTCCCCGTCGCGGAGCTCACCGGGGTGGGCCGGATGCCCGCCGAGGACGACATGTTCCGCCGGGTGACGGCGACCGGCGTCTACGACACCGCGCACGAGGTCGTCGTCCGCCGCCGGACCGCAGCCGACGGCCGCGAGATCGGCTACTTCGTCCTCACCCCGCTGATCCGCGCGGACGGCACCGCGCTGCTGGTCAACCGGGGCTGGGTGCCCGGCGACGGCGACCAGCGGGCGTTCCCCGAGGTGCCCGGGGCCCCCGGCGGCACCGTGACCGTCACTGGACGGCTGCTGCGGGACGAGACGACCGCGGCCACCGGCATCAAGGACCGCGGCGGGCTGCCCGAGCGCCAGGTCATGCTCATCAACAGCGAGCAGCGGGCCGCCGCGCTGGAGCGCCCCGTGCTCGGCGGCTTCGTCGAGCTGACGGCCACCGCCCCGCGGCCCGCCGAGGACGAGATCGCCGAGCAGGTCCCGGAGCCCGACCACAGCGGCGTCGGCGCGCACCTGGCCTACGCGATCCAGTGGTGGCTGTTCACGGCCGCCGTTCCCGTGGGCTGGGTGATCCTGCTTCGCCGGGAGCTGCGGGACCGGCGGGCCGCGGCCCGGAGGGCGGACGAGGGCGCACCGGCCACCGGCCCCGCCCTCGCGCGGGCCGCGGCGGGCACGGCAGACTGACCCCCATGGATCTTGGGCTCAAGGACACCGCGTACCTCGTCACCGGCGGCACCCGCGGGCTCGGCTTCGCGACCGCCGAGCAGCTCACCGCCGACGGGGCACGGGTCATGATCACCGGACGCGGGCAGGCCGCTGCCGAGGACGCGGCACGGCGGCTCGGCCCCCTGGCCGTCGGCACCGCCGCGGACAACGCCGACCCGGAGGCGGCCGAGCGGCTGACGGCGGCCGCGCTCACCGCCTTCGGGCGGCTCGACGGCGTCCTCATCAGCGTGGGCGGCCCGCCGGCCGGCAGCGCGGAGACGTCGAGCGACGCGCAGTGGCGGGACGCGTTCGAGTCCGTCTTCCTCGGCGCCGTACGGCTGGCCAGGGCCGCCGCCGCGCGGCTGTCCGAGGGCGGCGTCATCGGCTTCGTCCTGTCCGGTTCGGTGGCCGAGCCCATCCCGGGCCTGACCATCTCCAACGGACTGCGTCCGGGGCTGGCGGGGTTCGCGAAGTCGCTGTCGCTGGAGCTGGGGCCCCGCGGCATCCGGGTGGTGGGGCTCCTGCCCTCGCGCGTCGACACCGACCGGCTCCGTGAGCTGGACGCCCTCTCCGGCGACGCCGCGGCCTCCCGCGAGCGCAACCAGGCGATGATCCCGCTCGGCCGCTACGGCACGCCGGAGGAGTTCGGGAAGGCGGCGGCGTTCCTGCTCTCTCCCGCGGCCTCCTACCTCACCGGCACGATGCTCCCCGTGGACGGCGGCGCGCAGCACCGCTTCTGAGCCCCGCTCCCGTCGCCGAGCACAGCGGCGGGAGCGCCCGAGCGTGTTCGTGCGTCAGCCCCGTCCGGGGCGCTCAGCTGATGCGCTCGGTGCGGCCGCGCGCGCCGCGCAGCCGCACCTCGGCCGGTAGTTCGGCCAGCCCTGCCGAGAGCCTGGCCCGCTCCAGCGCGCCCTCCCGCAGCTCCCGCACGATGTGGTCGGGGCGGGCGTCGGCGTCCACGAGGAGCCCGACACGGGCCCGGGGCGCACGGCGCCGGCCGGTCAGCACCACCCGCGCCCCCCGGACGCCGGGCAGGTTCTCCGCCTCCCCGGCCAGCACCTCGGCGAGCGCGGAGCCCCGCAGCCGCGCCCCGGCGCCGTCCCCGCTGTCCACCTGGAGCGCGGCGAGGCGGCGGGCGCGGAGCTGGGCCAGCAGCCACCAGACCGAGGCCAGCAGCAGCGCGCCGAGCACCGTGAAGACGACGGGCCACCACCAGCCCTCGTGGGTCCACTGCGTGCGGTCCTCGTGGGTGAGTACGACCTCGTCGGGGTTGCGCCACGAGTACCCCTCGGGCGGGACGACGTCCAGCCGCCGCGGCAGGTCCGCGGCGGCGGCCAGGGCGGCGAGCCCCAGGGCCAGGAGGCCGAGTCCGACGAGGCCCAGCAGCAGCCGGTTGACGGTTCTCAGCATCGCTCACTCACCTCAGTGCCGGTCCGGACGGCGGACGTGGACGGACAGCCGGGGCGCCCGGGCGAGGCCCAGGTCGGCGACGGTGTCGGCGAGCACGCCCCGCAGGTCCGCGCGCACCGCGTCCAGCTCACGGAAGTGGGCGACCGCTCTCGCCCGTACCGCCCGGCGGCGCACCGTCACCTTCGCCGACCGCACGCCCGGGACCTGCACCGCCTGTCCGCGCAGGACGGCCGCCGCTGTCCGCCGGTCGATCCCGGCCCGCAGCCCCGGCGCACCCCGCATGGTCAGCAGCCACCGTGTGCCGGGGGTCAGGGCGAGGAGCAGCAGCCACAGCCCGAGAACCGCGACGGCGACGGCGACGGCGAGGACCCAGCCGTCGCTCAGGGGCCGGGTGGCCAGTTGCCCGGCCAGCTCGCGGCGCCAGGCCCGCGCCTCGTGCCCGGCACGCACGGCGGCGAGGTCGTAGAGCAGGACACCGGTGGCGAAGGCCAGCACCAGCGCGAGCAGGAGCACCGGCAGCCGGCGCTCCGACCAGAACCGGCCGCGCCGCCCGGAGCCCGCCCCGGGGGCCTCGGGGCCTCGCTCCCCGGCCGGCCCGGCGGGGACCGCGGCGGGGTCGGTGAGGTCCGCGGGATCGGCCGCGGGCCGCTTCTCCAGGGTCGGTGGCCCGGCGGCTTCGTCGCTCACTCCACCCTCCCGGCGCGGTCCTGGGCCGGATGCGGCGCGTTCAGCCGTTCGACGTCGATGGCGACCTCCGGGACCGCGAAGCCGGCCAGCGCCGCGACCCGGTCGATGACACGGCGCCGCACGGCCCGGCACTGGGCGCCGATGTCACCGGGGTAGCCGAGCTCCACGGCGACGCGCAGCCGGGCGGTGTCCGGCTCTCCGCCACGGCGGGAACGGGCGCGCGAGGTGACCGTGGCGTGCCGGGCCCGGCCGCCGGGCGGCGCGGGCGGCGTGCCGTCCGGGTTCCCCGTCGCGGCGGGGCCGGAGGTGGTGGAGGACCGTGGGGTCCCGGCGGAGCCGGATGCCGCGGAGCCGCCCTCCGAGGGGCGCAGGGCCTCGTGCGCGGCCTGCGCCGCGATCTTGGCGATCACCTTGTCGGCGACCCGCGTGGCGCCGCGCTCGGCGGCCGGAACGCGCTCGAGAGCCATGGCTCACCGCCGTCCGCTTCGGCCCCGGGTACCGAAGAAGTCCCCCGGGTCGAGGTCGCCGTCGGCGAACCTGCCGGCCACGAAGCCCACCGCACCCAACGCGGCGACCAGCAGAAACGCTCCGAACCCGCCGAAGTACCCGGCGAAGCCGAGCGCCATTCCAGTGATCAGTCCGACGACCGCCATACTCATAGTGCGCTCCCTTGTATCGCTTCGCCCGGCCCGCGCCGGAGCCCGGGTCCCGTGCCGGGTCTACCCCGCTGCCGGACCGGTACTACCGCAGTCGCGGCTCCTCTTCCTCCTCCTCGTCCGGCTCGTCGGGGAGCTTCACGTCGCTCACCGCGATGTTGACCTCCACGACCTCCAGGCCCGTCATGCGCTCGACGGCCTCGATGACGCTGCCGCGCACGTCGGAGGCGACATCCCCGATCGAGACGCCGTAGTCGACGACGATCTCCAGATCGAGGGCCGCCTGCACCTCGCCGACCTCGGCCTTGACTCCGCGCGTGGCGGACCGGCTGCCGCCCGGTACCCGGTCGCGGACCGCGCCGAAGGTCCGGGCCATGCCACCGCCCATGGCGTGGACGCCGTCGACGTCGCGGGCTGCCAGGCCGGCGATCTTGGCGACCACGCCGTCGGCGATGGTCGTCTTGCCCCGGCCGGCGGGCGGCCCGCCACCGCGCTTCGCGCTCTCCGGCCGACCGGACTCCTTGGCCGTGGCGGATGTGGTCTCGGTCATCGCCTTCACCCCTCTCGGGAAGCCTGCCGGAGGCGGCCGTCGGCCGCCTCCGCTCCGTCCCTCACCCTAGGGCCGCCGACAGCACGGGCCCGCGTGCTGTGCCGCCGAACGGGTCGGCGGGCTACTCCCCCAGCCCGGCGAGGTCCTTGAGACGGCGGCCCTGCGCGGCGCGCTCCGCGACGCGCTGCTCCTCGTAGCTCCGCTCGGCGGCGCCCTGGAGCAGCGCCTTGGTCTCGACCACGGCGTCGCGCGGCGCGGCCAGCAGTGCGGCGGCCAGGTCGGCGGTGGCCGCGTCCAGTTCGGCGCGGGGCACGACGAGGTTCGCCAGGCCGGTGCGCTCGGCCTCGTCCGCGTGCACGAAACGGCCGGTGGCGCAGATCTCCAGGGCCCGGGCATACCCCACCAGGCTGACCAGGGGCTGGGTGCCCGTCAGGTCCGGGACGAGGCCGAGGCTCGTCTCGCGCATGGCGAACTGGGCGTCGTCGGCGCACACCCGCAGGTCGCAGGCGAGGGCCAGCTGGAAGCCGGCCCCGATCGCATGCCCCTGGACGGCGGCGACGGTGACGACGTCGGGCCGCCGCCACCAGGTGAACGCCTCCTGGTACTCGGCGATCGTGCGGTCCATCTCCTCGGCCGGGCCGCGGGCCAGGTCGAGGAACGAGGGCTCACCGTCGAAGCCTTCCGGGGTGAAGGCCTGCCGGTCCAGGCCCGCGGAGAAGGACTTGCCCTCGCCGCGCAGCACCACGACCCGCACGCTGCCGGGCAGCTCCCGGCCCACCGCGGCGAGGGCCCGCCACATGGCCGGGGACTGGGCGTTGCGCTTGTCCGCGTTGGCGAGCGTGACCGTCGCCACGCCGCCGTCGTTCTCCGCCTCGACGGTGAGTCGAACACCGTCCCGATCGAGCAGGGTCATCGCGTCCTCCGGTGGCTCGTCCGCAGTTAAGTGACTGCAGAGTAACCACCGGACCGACACCGTGCCCGACCGGGTGCGCCACCGTCAGGCGCCACCCGCCCGCCGGCGGTGCGTGGAGGTCAGTCGGCCTTCCTGCCCCGGGTGGCGCCGCCGCGACCGCGCAGGGTCACGCCCGCCTCGCTGAGCATGCGGTGCACGAAGCCGTAGGACCGGCCGGTCTCTTCGGCCAGGGCCCGAATGCTCGCGCCGGAGTCGTATTTCTTCTTGAGGTCCGCCGCGAGCTGCTCGCGCGCGGCGCCGGTCACCCGGCTGCCCTTCTTCAGAGTCTCGGTCACCCGTGCCTCCTCATGGGAAGTGCGCTCTGAGTTCTCATGATCACCCCTTCCGGTCCTTCTGGCCACCCATTCAGCAAGGTCGATGGGAGGAGCTTGACGCCGCGGGCACGCTCGGTGACGGGACGCGCGGCCCGCCGCGGCCCGGGCCGCGCGCTTCCGATCGCCGTCCGGCGCCCCGAACGGGCAGGTCAGCGGGGATACGCGTCCCTCGGTCCGGGAGCGGGGACCGAGCCGGGGCACGGGCGCTCGGGTGATCGGCAAGCCCCCGGGGGATACCAGCCGTCCTCACTCGGATGAAGGATCACGCGTCTACCGCGCGGCATCCGGGGACCCAGCGATGGTCACGCAGAACGTCCGGGCGACTTCCTCGGGTGAGGCGAGGCGGCCCCCGGAGCCGCGGGGCCCGGGGCGTCAGAAGCTGAGAGCCGGCCGGCTCTCAGCGCCTCGGGACCTCGCGGCCTCGCGGCCTCGGGACCTCGGGACCTCGCGGCTCAGGGTGCTCCGGGTCCTCAGGCGAGGGCCACCAGATCGGCGTAGTCGGCGCCCCACAGGTCCTCCACGCCGTCGGGCAGCAGGATGATCCGCTCGGGCTGGAGGGCGTCGACGGCGCCCTCGTCGTGCGTCACCAGGACCACGGCACCGGTGAAGGTGCGCAGCGCGCCGAGGATCTCCTCCCGGCTGGCCGGGTCCAGGTTGTTCGTCGGCTCGTCCAGCAGCAGCACGTTGGCCGAGGAGACGACCAGCGTGGCCAGCGCGAGCCGCGTCTTCTCCCCGCCGGACAGGACGCCGGCGGGCTTGTCGACGTCGTCACCGGAGAACAGGAAGGAGCCGAGCACCTTGCGGACCTGGACGAGGTCCATGTCGGGCGCGGAGGAACGCATGTTCTCCAGCACCGTGCGGTCCGGGTCGAGCGTCTCGTGCTCCTGGGCGTAGTAGCCGAGCTTGAGGCCGTGACCGGGCCGCACCGCGCCGGTGTCCGGCTCCTCGACCCCCGCCAGCAGGCGCAGCAGCGTCGTCTTTCCGGCGCCGTTGAGGCCGAGGATGACGACGCGCGAGCCGCGGTCCACGGCGAGGTTGACGTCGGTGAAGATCTCCAGCGAGCCGTAGGACTTGGACAGCCCCTCGGCCGTCAGCGGCGTCTTGCCGCAGGGGGCCGGGTCGGGAAAGCGGAGCTTGGCCACCTTGTCCGACTGCCGCTCGGACTCCAGCCCGGCCAGCAGCTTCTCCGCCCGGCGGGCCATGTTCTGAGCGGCGACGGCCTTCGTGGCCTTGGCCCGCATCTTGTCCGCCTGCGAGTTGAGCGCGGCGGCCTTCTTCTCCGCGTTAGCCCGCTCCCTGCGGCGCCGCTTCTCGTCCGCCTCGCGCTGCGTCAGGTACTGCTTCCAGCCCATGTTGTACTGGTCGATCTGGGAGCGGTTGGCGTCGAGGTAGAAGACCTTGTTGACCACCGTCTCCACGAGGTCGATGTCGTGGGAGATGACGACGAGGCCGCCGCGGTAGGTCTTGAGGAAGTCCCGCAGCCAGACGACGGAGTCGGCGTCCAGGTGGTTCGTCGGCTCGTCCAGGAGCAGGATGTCGGCGTCCGAGAAGAGGATGCGGGCCAGCTCGACGCGGCGCCGCTGTCCGCCGGAGAGCGTGTGCAGGGGCTGGGCGAGCACGCGGTCGGGCAGCCCGAGGCTCGCGGCGATGGTCGCGGCCTCGGCCTCGGCGGCGTAGCCGCCCTTGGTGAGGAACTCGGTCTCCAGCCGCTCGTACTTCTTCATGGCGCGCTCGCGGGTGGCGCCCTTGCCGTCCGCCATCCGGTCCTCGTTCTCCCGCATGCGGCGGATGACGACGTCGAGGCCGCGGGCGGAGAGGATGCGGTCGCGGGCGAGGGTGTCCAGGT
This sequence comes from Streptomyces sp. WMMC1477, assembly GCF_027460245.1. Classification (NCBI taxonomy): domain Bacteria; kingdom Bacillati; phylum Actinomycetota; class Actinomycetes; order Kitasatosporales; family Streptomycetaceae; genus Streptomyces; species Streptomyces sp. WMMC1477. The sequence continues at coordinate 452,009 of NZ_JAPZBD010000003.1, forward strand.
CGCCGGTCCGCGGGTCCTGCGGCAGGTAGCCGACCTCACCGCTGTTGGTGATGGTGCCCGAGGCCGGCACGCCCTCGCCGGCGAGGCACTTGGTGAGCGTGGTCTTGCCGGCGCCGTTGCGGCCGACGAGGCCGATGCGGTCGCCGCGGGCGATACGGAAGCTGGCCGACTCGACGAGGACGCGGGCACCTGCGCGCAGCTCGAGACCGGAGACGGTGATCACGGGGAAACTCCTGGGCGGGACGACGTACGTACGGAACTGGCGGGCTGTGGGTCACGGCCGCGCTGCGCCGCCTGGCGGGGGCGCGGGAGCCGTCGGCACGGGAGTGCGACGGGCGGCAGGTGGACGTACGTCGCCGGCTAATGCGTGAGTGGGGTTTCCATGCGGGGAAGTCTACCGGCGCCCCGCAAGCGGTTTTCCCGCCTCCCCGTCGCCCGGCCGGGCTCCGCCGCCGCGCACGGGCCGGGCCCGGCTGGAAGACTGTGGCGCGGACGTCGCCCCCTTCGGCGCAGCACCGAGAGAGGTCCGGTGATCGACATGGCCGCGCAGACCGCCCCGCCCAGCGTCTTCCCGACGCTGCTCTACGCCGATGCGAAGGCCGCGATCGCCCAGCTCCAGGCGGCGTTCGGGTTCACCGAGGACATGGTGTACGCGGCCGACGACGGCTCCGTCCTGCACGCCGAGCTCTCCTACGGCAACGGCACGGTGATGCTCGGTTCCAAGGGCGGTGAGGGCGCCTTCGCCGAGGCCACCCGGGACGCCGGCCCGACCACGGTGTACGTCGTCGTCGAGGACTGCGACGCGCATCACCGGCGGGCGGCGGAGAACGGCGCCGAGATCCTCTCGCCGCCCGTCGACCAGTCCTACGGTTCGCGGGACTACATCGCGCGCGATCTGGAGGGCAACGTCTGGGTCTTCGGCACCTACAGCCCGGACCGCGCCGCCGGCTGACCAAGCGCTCCGGACGGGACGGTCCGGACGGCGCCCTCCGGGGCGGGTGGCCTCGGGACGGCTCAGGCGCCGCCGGAGTGGACCTGGAAGGCGGCGCGGCGCACGGCCCTGGCCAGAGCCGGGTCCGGGTGGGCGGCGGCCAGGGCCACCAGCACCTGCACGGTGCGCGGGTGCCCGGTGGCCCGCACCTCCTCCAGCAGCCGCGGAACGCTGTCCCGGACGGCGGACTCCAGGTGGTCGACGAGGAGCTGGCTCTCACCGTGGTCGGCGACCGCGGCGGCGGTGTCCACCCACAGCCAGGCGGCCTCGTCACGGCTGAGCACGCCGGGCGCCCCGCCGGCCAGGTCCTCCGGGTCCGCGCCCTCGTGCTCGGCGACCCACAGCAGGGCGTAGGGCCGCAGCGCGGGGTCGGCGGCGGCCTCGCGGACGGCGGGCTCGGCCGGCGCGCCCACGACCCGCAGGGCCTCGAAGGCCAGGGCCCGCACGAGGGCGTCCTCGCCCCGGGCGGCGGCGAGCAGCTCCCGGACGGCGGGACCGGTGGGCCGGGCGGCCAGCCAGGCCCGGTACTCGTCGCGGGCCGGTCCCGGGGAGAGGCGGGCGCAGCCGCGCAGCATGTCCTCGGCGCACTGCTCGATGTTCCCCGCGGGACTGAGGGCGGCGACGCAGATCTGCTCCAGCTTGGCCCACACCGCCCAGTCGCCGAGCGGGGTGAGCTGGGCCTGCCCCGGCTGTCCCGGGTCCTGGCAGCGGGTGAGGGCGCCGACGGCGGAGAGCCCGTCCAGGGCCCAGGCCAGCAGGGCGGCGGGCTCGCCGGGGGCGGTCCCGGGCACGGGCGTGCCGGTGCGGTCCCGCTCGGCGTGCAGCTCGGCGATGCGCTGGGTGAGCAGTTCGAGCAGCGCCGGTTCGGTCACCGGGCCGGACGACAGATGCATCACCGACAGCAGCTGCGGCGCCGCCACGACGACGTCGCCGACGAGGGACGGGTCGGCGCTGGCCGGGGCGGGGCAGGCCAGCGACCAGGCGTCGAACAGGGCGACCCAGCCCCGCAGGACGGCGGAGTCGTCCCGGTCCCAGGCGCGCAGCCGCCAGCCCGCGCGCACGGCGTCGGCGTGCAGCTCGACGAGGCCGGCGAGCCGGGCCCGGTCCCAGTGGACGGTGATCTGGCCGGCGGGCAGCCCCAGGGCCTCGGCGGGGGGGCCGGGGTCGAGGACGGGTGAGCGGCCGCGGGCGTCGGCCCAGCGGGCGAGGCGGACGGCCTCGCCCAGCGCCGCGCGGGCCTGACGGGCGAGCTGTTCGCGGGGCGCCAGCCGGGCGGGCGGACGCGGAGCGGGCCGGGAGCGGCGCACGGACACGGATCGGCGGGCCGTGGCCAGGGCCTGCTCGGGGACGATGCTCAGCCTGGTGTCTCGCGGGGTACGGGACGTCACGGGGGGCAGTCTTCCTGCTGAGCCCCGAAAAGCCCAAACCGCGCTCGTGGTCACCCACATGGCGGGGGCACTCGCCCCACCGCCGGGGTCACATGAGCGGGGTGAGAAAGCGCCGCAGGGACTCCTCACAACCCATGGGGTCGGCGTTCCAGGCGCCGCCGTGGCGCCCGTTCAGGACCTCGCGGACGGTGACGAGGTCGGGCCGCGCGGCACCGTAGTCGAGGGTGTCGTCCCAGGAGGCGACGGCGTCCCCCGGCCCGTGCAGGATCAGTACGGGCTCGGTGAGGCGCTCCGGGTCGACCGCGTCCGCCAGCCGTTCGGCGGCGGCCTCGGTGCGGCTCTCGGCGGCGCGCACGGCCAGCGGGAGCAGGCTGTGCGGGACGCGGCGGGCGGCCAGAGCGCGCACGGTGCCGCGCCAGTCGAGGACGGGCGAGTCGAGCACCAGCCCGGCGACGTGGCCGCGCAGCGCGGAACGGGCGGCGGCGTGCAGGGCGATCGTGGCCCCGACGGACCAGCCCATGAGCACGATGCGGGTGGCGCCGCGACCGACGGCGTAGCGCAGGGCGGCGTCGAGGTCGCGCCACTCGGCGTCCCCGAAGTGGCCGACGCCGTCGCCGGGCGAGGGCGCGCCGGGGTCGCCCCGGTAGCTGATGGAGAGCACGGGGAACTGCATGCGGTGCAGCAGGGGCATGACCACCATCGGGTGGTCCCGGGTGGTACCGAGGCCGTGGACGGCGATGACCCAGGTCTCCCGGGCACCGGGGAGGAACCAGGCGGGCATCGGCCCGAGCTCCCCGGGGACGGAGACGTCCTCGCTCTCCAGGCCGAGGGCGTCGCCGGGGGTGCCGCGGTAGACCTGCGGGGTGATCCGCACCCGCGTGCCGGGGCTCAGTTCGCCCTCGGTCACGCGCACGAGCCGGCGCACGACGGTGTCGGGCGAGGCGCCGTCGACGTGGCCGTCGTGGCGTCCGGCGTCCAGCACGTTGCCGATGACCGCGTGGCAGCCTCGGCCGGTGAGCCCGTAGATGCCGGGGATGAGCGAGTCGAGCGAGCGGGTCAGCGTGACCTGGCCGGGGGCGGTGCCGTGCACGGTCAGCGGCGGGCCGTCGAAGCCGGGCGGCGTGCCTCCGGCGTTGGGCCTCAGAGCAGCTCCGGCCGCGTACCGGCCGGCCGCGACGGCCGCTCCGGCACCCAGCGCGGTGAGGGAGGCGGCTACGGCCGCCGTGGTTCCGGGACGCATCTCGTTCAGTGTGCGGCGGGCTGCTGCCCCGTGCCACCGGACCTGCGCCGAACGTGCGCCCCGGGACCCTGGACGCGGCCGGGAACCGACGGGGGCGGCGGGAACGGCGGGAGTGCGGGGGCGGCGGCCGGAGCGGGCGGGAGGTTCAGCGGTCCGCCGCCCCGGGGCCCGGCCGCTGGCCGTAGCCGCGGAGACGTTCGGCGACGACGTCGAGCTCCTCCGGTGGCAGGGTCGCCGGGGTGCGGCCGGGGACGGCGGCGGCGGCCAGCCATACCTGGCACATCCACTCCAGCTGCGCGGTGAGGTCGTAGGCCTGGTCGAGGTCGCGCCCGTGGACGACGGTGCCGTGGTTGCGCAGCAGGCAGCCGGTGCGGTCGCGCAGGGCGGCGAGCAGGTGGGTGGCCAGGGCCTCGGTGCCGTAGGTGGCGTAGGGGGCGACGCGGACCGCCCCGCCGAGCGCGGCGGCCATGTAGTGGACGGCGGGCAGTTCGTCGACCAGCGTGGAGACGGCGGTGGCGTGCACGGCGTGGGTGTGGACGACGGCAGCGGCGTCGGTCTCGCGGTAGACGGCCAGGTGGAGGGGCAGCTCGCTGGTGGGCCTGCGCGCCCCGGCCGCGGGGCTGCCGTCGAGGTGGACGGCGCAGAGGTCGGCGGGCCCGAGCCGGTCGTAGGGGATGCCGCTGGGCGTGACGAGGACGACGTCCTCCACCCGCGCGGAGACGTTCCCCGAGGTGCCGACGACGAGTCCGGCCTCGGCGGTGCGGCGTGCGGTGCGGACGACCTCGTGCCAGGCGGCCGACCAGGCCGGTGGCGCCTCCTCGGCGGGGAGGGGACGGTGGTGTTGGGGCTGGGGCACGGGCCTGCCTCTCGGGGTGGGTGCGTCGGACGTGCGGAAGATCTCGAATCGGTCTCGGTGGGGGCGTGAGGCAAAGAGGGGGCGCAGGGGCGCGAGGGCGGCTCGCGGAGGCGCCGGAACGCGGTCCGCACCCCACGGAAAGCTACTGTGACCAGCGTCTCGATGTGGCCGGGAGGCTCTTGTCCAGCCGGTTGTTTCCAAGGGCCGGACGACGGTCCGCCACACCTCCCCCGAGCCATGACACCCTGAAGCCCGCCCCAGTTCACCTTCCGTTCACTCATCGTCCTTACGTTCGCTGAGCAACCTGACCGCCCAAACTGATTGCCGGGTGAATGGAACACTTCACGCTGCTGATCGGGATCGTGATCGTCACGGCCCTGGTGTTCGACTTTACGAACGGCTTCCACGACACCGCCAACGCGATGGCCACGACCATCTCGACCGGGGCTATGAAGCCCAAGGCAGCGGTGACCATGTCGGCGATCCTCAATCTCGTCGGAGCGTTTCTCTCCATCGAGGTCGCCACGACCATCTCGAAGGGCATCATCGACGAGACGTCCGGCATCCAACCCGAAGTGATCTTCGCAGGGTTGGTCGGGGCGATCCTGTGGAACCTGCTCACCTGGCTGGGCGGCATTCCCTCGAGTTCCTCCATGGCCCTCATCGGCGGTCTGATCGGTGCGACCGTGGCCTCCGTCGGCATCGGTGCCATCGACGGCGGTGCCGTGCTCGGCAAGATCCTGATCCCGGCCTTCATCGCCCCGGTCGTGGCCGGCCTCGCCGCCTTCCTGGCGACGCGCGTCACCTACCGGGCGGCGCGCAACGCCGACCCGGAGCGGACCTCGCGCGGCTACCGCGCCGGCCAGATCACCTCGGCCGCCCTGGTCTCCCTGGCCCACGGCACCAACGACGCGCAGAAGACCATGGGTGTGATGACCCTGGCGCTCATCTCCGGTGGCGTCATCGCGGGAGACGCCGAGCCGCCGCTGTGGGTCATCGCCTCCGCCGGTGTCGCCATCGCGCTCGGCACCTACCTCGGCGGCTGGCGCATCATCCGCACGATGGGCCGCGGTCTGACCGACATCCAGGCCCCGCAGGGCTTCGCCGCCCAGACCAGCTCGGCGGTCACCATCCTGGCCTCCTCGCACCTCGGCTTCTCCCTCTCCACCACCCAGGTCGCCTCCGGCTCCGTCATGGGTTCGGGATACGGCCGCAAGGGCGGTGTGGTGCGCTGGAACACCGCGTACCGCATGTTCGCCGCCTGGGGTCTGACGCTCCCGGCCGCCGGTGCGGTCGCCGCCCTCGCCACACTGCTCGCCGAGCAGGGCGACTGGGGCATCACCACCGTCGCCGTCCTCTTCGTGGCCGCGATGGCCGTGATCTGGGCCGCCTCCCGCCGTGAGGTCGTCGACCACACCAACGTCAACGACGACGAGTCCGCCGCCGGCGAGGACGACGCCTCCGGCGTGGTCACCACCGCCGTCCGGGCCGTGAGTCCGCCGCCGGTCGGCGTGCAGCGCCCGGCCTCCGGCGAGGAGGAGCAGGACGGCTCCGCCCCGGCCGGACGTCCCACCGCCGGCGCCGTCTGACGCCGCCCCCGGGCCGGGGCTCCGCCCCGGCCCACCGCCGCTCCCCGCGGCCCCCCCCCATGACCCAGGACTCCCAAGGACAGCGTGATGAACATCGACTGGGCAGCACTCGGCCAGGTCTTCGGCGTCAGCCTGCTGGCGACCGTCGCCCTCGTGGGCGTCTTCACCCTCGGCATCGTCGGCGGCTCCGCCCGCAAGGCGGACGGCGGTGTCAGCGCCCCGGCCCGTGTGGGCGCCTACGCCGCCTACGCGCTCTGCGCCGCGGCCGTGGCGTACGGGATCTACATCATCGCCGCCTGAGGCCCGTTCCGGCCCGGCAGGCGCACGACGCCGTCTGCCGCATCGTCATGCGGCCGGAGACGTGTGCACGGTGGCAGACGCCGTGACGCCCGGACGCGAGGCGTCAACGACGAACGACGGACGGGCCGGTGCGCCCGTCCGACCCGGCTTCCCATCTGACCGAGGGGCACGGGACCGCGCCCGTGCCCCTCGGCGCTGTGCTCGGGGTCCCCGTGGGCCTGCTCACACTCGCGCGCCGCAGGTCAAGGCCGAGTTGACGGCATATGCGGGGCGTGGTGGACTTCGCGTTGCCACAACGGCGGCAGGAAGAGGAAGCCGGTGCGAATCCGGCGCGGTCCCGCCACTGTCACCGGGGAGCACTCCCCCACCCGACGTCACGGCCCCTCGCGGGCTGGAAGGCCGGGGGACGTGTTGATCCGGGAGCCAGGAGACTCTCGTCGCCGGTCACGTCGAGCCAGGGCGCGGACCCTGAGTGAGGACACACGCCATGCCCGGCACCGCCATGCCCCCTGACCCGGCCGCCCCACCCGTCGGACAGGTGCCCGTGGCGGGTTGACGACGCCATGGGCCTGACCGCAACCGGAGTCGTACTCGGCTTCCTCGGGGACGCACTGGCCGGCGATCCGCGCCGTGCCCATCCCGTCGCCGCCTTCGGCCGCACCGCGGCCCGTCTCGAACACGCCCTGTGGCGCGACCACCGCGCGGCCGGCGCCGCGCACACCGCGCTGTGCGTGGGCGGCGTGACCGCCACCGCCGCGGCGCTCGGAAGCACGCTGGACCGCCTGCCCACCCCCGCACGCCGGGCGCTGCGCGTCACCCTGGCCGGGACCGCCACGTGGGCGGTGCTCGGCGGGACCTCACTCGGCCGGGAGGCGCGGGCCGTCGCCGGCGCGCTGGCGGAAGGCGACGTCGAGCGCGCCCGGGAGCGGCTGCCGCACCTGTGCGGTCGCGACCCGCAGGCCCTGGACGCCGACGGCATCGCCCGGGCCGTCGTCGAGTCGGTCGCCGAGAACACCTCGGACGCGGTCGTGGGCGCCCTGGTGTGGGGGGCCCTGGCGGGCGTCCCCGGGCTGGCGGCCTTCCGCGCCGTCAACACGCTGGACGCGATGGTCGGTCACCGCTCCCCGCGCTACCGGCGGTTCGGTTGGGCCGCCGCCCGCCTCGACGACGTCGCGGGCTGGCCGGGTTCGCGGCTGACGGCGGCACTCGCGGTGCTGCTGGGGCCCGACTCCGCCGGGGCACGGGCGGCCTGGCGAGCCGACGCGGGCCGGCACCCCTCGCCCAACGCGGGTCCGGTGGAAGCCGCGTTCGCGGGGGCCCTCGGGGTGCGGCTGGGCGGCACCCTGTCCTACGGCGGACGCGTCGAGCACCGTCCGGTGCTGGGCGGGGCGGCCGGACGCGCGGTGACGGTGGCCGACGTGGAACGCGCCGTGCGGCTGTCCCGGCGCGTGGGACTGGCGGCGCTGGTGGTCACCGCCGCCGCGGGAGCGGCCGGACGGAGCGCCGTCCGCGCCCACCGATCGAGGAGGACGCATGGCAGCCGGTGAGCCCGGTGGTGCGCTGCTCGTCGCGGGGACGACCTCCGACGCCGGCAAGAGCGTGGTGACGGCGGGCATCTGCCGGTGGCTGGCCCGGCAGGGCGTGAGAGTCGCCCCGTTCAAGGCGCAGAACATGTCGCTCAACTCCTTCGTGACGCGGGAGGGCGCCGAGATCGGCCGCGCGCAGGCCATGCAGGCCGCCGCCGCCCGGGTCGAGCCGAGCGCGCTGATGAACCCGGTGCTGCTCAAGCCCGGGTCCGACCGGACGAGCCAGGTCGTGCTGCTGGGCAAACCGGTCGGGGAGTTGAGTGCCCGCGGATACCACCGCGACCGCGCCGCGGGACTGCTGGACACGGTGACCGACTGCCTGGCCGAGCTGCGCCGCACGCACGACGCGGTCATCTGCGAGGGCGCGGGCAGCCCGGCCGAGATCAACCTGCGCCGCACCGACATCGTCAACATGGCGCTGGCCCGCGCGGCCCGGATCCCCGTCGTGGTGGTCGGCGACATCGACCGGGGCGGCGTGTTCGCCTCCTTCTTCGGGACGACGGCCCTGCTGTCCCCGGAGGACCAGGCGCTGTTGTCCGGGTACGTCGTCAACAAGTTCCGCGGGGACGTCTCCCTGCTGGAGCCGGGCCTCGACATGCTGCACCGCCTGACCGGGCGGCCCACCCTCGGGGTGCTGCCCCACCGGCACGGGCTGGGCATCGACGAGGAGGACGGGCTGCGGATCTCCCTGCGCGGCACCGTGCGCGAGGCGGCCACCGCACCGCCGTACGGCGCGGACGTCCTGCGGGTGTCGGTCCTGCCCGTTCCGCTGATGTCCAACTTCACCGACATCGACGCGCTGGCCGCCGAGCCCGGCGTCGTCGTGCGGTTCAGCGACCGGCCCGAGGAGTTGGCCGACGCCGACCTCGTCGTCGTCCCCGGCACCCGGGGGACCGTGGGGGCGCTGCGCTGGCTGCACCGGCGCGGGCTGGCCGACGCGCTGGCCCGGCGGGCCGCCGAGGGGCGTCCCGTCCTCGGCCTGTGCGGTGGCTTCCAACTGCTCGGCGAGCGCATCGAGGACGAGGTCGAGTCGCACGCCGGTGTCGTCGACGGGCTCGGGCTGCTGCCGGTGCGGGTGCGCTTCGCGCGGGAGAAGACCCTCGCCCGCCCCACGGGCAAAGCGCTCGGCGAGGAGGTGGAGGGCTACGAGATCCACCACGGGCTCGCCGAGGTGCTGGGCGGGGAGCCCTTCCTGGACGGCTGCCGCGTGGGCGCCGTGTGGGGCACACACTGGCACGGCTCGCTGGAGAGCGACGCCTTCCGCCGGGCCTTCCTGCGCCGCGTCGCTCGGGACACCGGGCGGGCGTTCGTCCCGGCACCGGACACCGCCTTCGCCGCGCTGCGCGAGGAACAGCTCGACCGGCTCGGCGATCTGATCGAGGAGCACGCCGACACGGCGGCGCTGCTCCGGCTCATCGAGGACGGGGTCCCGGCGGGCCTGCCGTTCGTACCGCCGGGAGCACCGGCCCACCAGGAAGGAGACCACGCATGAGCACGCCCTACCCGTTCACCGCCATCGTGGGCATGGCCGATCTGCGGCTCGGACTGCTGCTCAACGCCGTGTCCCCGGCGATCGGCGGCGTGCTCGTGCGGGGCGAGAAGGGCACCGCCAAGTCCACGGCGGTGCGCGCCCTCGCCGCACTCATGCCGAAGCTGGACGTCGTGCCGGGGTGCCGGTTCTCCTGCGCCCCGGCCGCGCCCGACCCGCGGTGCCCCGACGGTCCGCACGAGGCGGGCCCCGGCGAGGCGCGGGCGGCGCGCATGGTCGAGCTGCCCGTCGGCGCCTCGGAGGACCGTCTGGTGGGCGCCCTGGACATCGAGCGGGCGCTGGCCGAGGGGGTGAAGGCGTTCGAGCCGGGACTGCTGGCCGACGCCCACCGCGGCGTGCTCTACGTGGACGAGGTCAACCTCCTGCACGACCACCTGGTGGATCTGTTGCTGGACGCGGCCGCCATGGGCGCCTCCTACGTCGAGCGGGAGGGCGTCTCCGTCCGGCACGCCTCGCGGTTCCTGCTCGTGGGCACGATGAACCCGGAAGAGGGCGAGCTGCGCCCGCAGTTGCTGGACCGCTTCGGCCTGACGGTGGAGGTCGCGGCCTCCCGGGAGACGGACGAGCGGGTCGAGGTCGTGCGCCGGCGGCTGGCCTTCGACGCGGACCCGGAGGGCTTCGCCGCGCGCTGGACGGCCGAGGAGGCGGAGCTGAGGGAGCGCATCGCCGCCGCCCGCGCCCTGCTGCCCGAGGTGCGGCTCGGCGACGCGGCCCTGCGCCAGATCGCCGCCACCTGCGCCGCCTTCGAGGTGGACGGGATGCGTGCCGACATCGTCATGGCGCGCACGGCGACGGCCCTGGCCGCGTGGGCCGGCCGGGCCGAGGTGCTGGAGGAGGACGTGCGGCAGGCGGCTCTGCTGGCCCTGCCCCACCGCAGGCGCCGCAACCCGTTCGACGCCCCCGGCCTGGACGAGGACAAGCTCGACGAGACGCTGGAGGCCAACGGCGGCAGCGACGACGGCGACACCGACCCGGACCCGGACCCGGACGGCGGCCCCGACGGCGAGGGCCCCGTTGACGGACCGGACGGCGGTGGGCCGGACGGACCCGACGGCGGACCCGACGGCGGCGGCCCGGGCGGACGCCCGCCGCAACAGGGCCACGAGGAGACGCCGCCGCCCGGCGCACCGGAGGCCTCGGACGCCCCCGGCTCCGAGGCGCCGGAGAGCGAGCCCGCCCTGCCCCGGCAGGGCGCCCCGGGAGAGCGGGCCCCGGCCCCGGCCGCGGAGCCGTTCCGGACCCGGACGCTGTATGTGCCCGGGGTCGGCGAGGGCGCGGCCGGACGCCGTTCCCGGGCCCGCACCGCTCAGGGGCGCACCACCGGGGCCCGCCGCCCGCGGGGTGCGCTGGGCAAGCTGCACCTCGCCGCGACGGTGCAGGCCGCCGCCCCGCACCAGCGCTCCCGGGGCCGCGGCGGCCCCGGACTGCTGGTCCGGCGGGACGATCTGCGCGAGGCGGTGCGCGAGGGCCGGGAGTCGAACCTGGTGCTGTTCGTCGTGGACGCCTCGGGGTCGATGGCGGCCCGGCGGCGGATGGGCGCCGTCAAGGGGGCCGTGCTGTCGCTGCTGCTGGACGCCTACCAGCGCCGCGACAAGGTGGGCCTGGTGACGTTCCGGCGCGGGGATGCCGAGGTCGTCCTGCCGCCGACGTCGTCCGTGGACACGGCGGCGGCCCGGCTGGAGTCGCTCCCGACCGGTGGCCGCACCCCGCTGGCCTCGGGCCTGCTGACGGCCCGTGAGGTGCTGCGCGTCGAGCGGCTGCGGGACCCCTCGCGGCGTCCGCTGCTGGTCGCCGTCACCGACGGGCGGGCGACGGGCGGCGTGGAACCGGTGGCGCGGGCCCGGCGGGCGGCCCGGCTGCTCGCGGCGGAGGGCACGGCCTCCGTCGTCGTGGACTGCGAGACGGGCCCGGTGCGGCTGGGCCTGGCCGGGGAGCTGGCCCGGGATCTGGCGGCGCCCGCGGTGACGCTGGAGGAGTTGCGCGCGGACACCGTGTCCGCGCTGGTCAAGGACGTACGGAGGGTCGCGTAATGCCGCAGGGACAGCCGAGCGTGGTGCCGGACGACGGGTTGACGACACGTCAGCGGCGCAACCGTCCGCTGGTGATGGTCCACACGGGCCCGGGCAAGGGGAAGTCGACCGCCGCGTTCGGGCTCGCGCTGCGGGCGTGGAACCAGGGCTGGCCGGTGGGGGTGTTCCAGTTCGTCAAGTCGGCGAAGTGGAAGGTCGGCGAGGAGCGGGCGCTGAAGGTGCTGGGCGCCTCGGGCGAGGGCGGCACCGTCGCCTGGCACAAGATGGGCGAGGGCTGGTCCTGGGTGCAGCGGGACATGGCCAGCAGCGAGGAGGCGGCCCGGGAGGGCTGGGAGCAGGTCAGGCGCGACCTGGCGGCCGAGACGTACCGGCTCTACGTGCTCGACGAGTTCGCCTATCCGATGCACTGGGGCTGGATCGACGTCGAGGAGGTCGTCGGGGTGCTCCGGGAGCGTCCGGGCACCCAGCACGTCGTCGTGACCGGCCGCAACGCGCCGCAGCAGCTGCTGGACGCGGCCGACCTCGTCACCGAGATGGGGAAGGTCAAGCACCCGATGGACGCGGGCCAGAAGGGCCAGCGGGGCATCGAGTGGTGATCGCATGACGCACATCCCCCGGGTCGTCCTGGCCGCGCCGGCCTCCGGCAGCGGAAAGACCACCGTCGCCACCGGGCTGATGGCGGCCTTCGCCGAACGCGGCCTGGCCGTCTCCGGGCACAAGGTGGGCCCGGACTACATCGACCCGGGCTACCACGCGCTCGTCACCGGGCGCCCCGGCCGGAACCTGGACCCGTACCTGTGCGGTCCCGAGCGGATCGCCCCGCTGTTCCTGCACGGCGCGGCCGGTGCCGAACTCGCCGTCGTCGAGGGTGTCATGGGCCTGTTCGACGGGGCGAGCGGGCTGGGTGAGACCGGGTCGACGGCCCAGGTGGCGAAGCTGCTGCGGGCCCCGGTGGTGCTCGTGGTGGACGCCTCCGCGCAGTCGCGTTCGGTGGCGGCGCTGGTGCACGGCTTCGCGTCCTGGGACCCGGAGGTGCGGCTGGCCGGGGTGATCCTGAACAAGGTGGGCTCCGTCCGGCACGAGAAACTGCTGCGCGAGGCGTTGGCGGAGTCCGGCGTGCCGGTGCTCGGCGCGCTGCTGCGCAAGCCCCAGGTCAGCGCCCCGTCCCGGCATCTGGGTCTCGTGCCGGTGGCCGAGCGCCGGTCGGACGCCGTGGACGCGGCCTCGGCGCTGGCCGCCCAGGTGCGCACGGGCGTGGACCTCGACGCGGTGCTCGCGCTGGCCCGCAGCGCCCCGCCGCTGGCCGAGTCGGCGTGGCGACCGCCGGCCGAACGCCCCTCCGCGCGGCGGCCGGTGGTGGCCGTGGCCGGCGGGGCCGCCTTCACGTTCGCCTACACGGAACACGCCGAGCTGCTGCGGGCGGCCGGCGCCGAGGTCGTGCCGTTCGATCCGCTGCGCGACGAGCGGCTGCCCGAGGGGACGTCCGGGGTGGTGATCGGCGGCGGCTTCCCGGAGGTGTACGGGCCGGAGCTGTCGGCGAACGAGCGGCTGCGGGAGGCCGTGGCGCGGTTCACGGGCCCGGTGGCCGCCGAGTGCGCCGGTCTGCTCTACCTGGGCCGCGAGCTGGACGGGCTGCCGATGTGCGGGGTGCTGGACGTGTCGGCCCGGATGACGGGCCGGCTGACGCTGGGCTACCGGGAGGCGGTCGCCGTCGGGGACAGCGTCCTGGCGCAGGCGGGTACGCGGGTGCGGGGGCACGAGTTCCACCGCACGACGACCGAGCCGGGTGCGGGCGGGCGTCCCGCCTGGGGCCTGGTGCGGCCCGAGCGGCGGGTCGAGGGCTTCGTGTCCGGGAACGTGCACGCGTCCTACCTGCATGTGCACTGGGCGGCCGAACCGGCCCTGGCACAGCGGTTCGTGGAGGGTTGCGCGGCATGGACCCCACCGACCGGGTGAGCGTCGGCCTGGGCGCGCGGCGCGGCGCCGGCGCCGAGGAGGTACTCTCGGTGATCGCCGCGTCGCTGGCCTCGGCCGGTCTTCCACCGGACGCGGTCGCCGAGTTGGCGACCGTGGCGGGGAAGGCGCACGAGCCGGGGCTGAGGCGGGCGGCGCAACGGCTGGGGGTTCCCCTGCGGGCTTACGGCGCCGCGGAGTTGGCCGCCGTGCCGGTGCCGCATCCCGCACCGGCGGCCGCGCGCGCCGTCGGAACACCGAGCGTCGCCGAGGCGGCCGCCCTGCTCAGCGCGGGGCCGGACGCGGAACTGGTCGTTGCCAAACTGAAATCCACGCCGGAGGCCGGTGGCTCTAGGGTCACTTGCGCCGTCGCACAACGTCGTGCCCGCTGACCGGCCGTCCCCGCCAGCATCACCCACAGGAGCACCCGTGACCACCGCGCCAGCCCTGCTCGCCCTCAGCCCTGGTATCCGTGACGAGGCGGGGGCCGAGGCCGTCCGGTCCTTCGTCCACGCCCTCGGCGACGGCGGGACCGGCGCCCCGGTCGCCCTCGGCTTCACCGGGCACACCGTCCCCTCACCGGAGGACGCCGTCTCCGCTCTGGCCGCCCGCGGGGTGCGGCGGCTGGTCACCGTGCCGCTGACCACGGACGCCGACGGCGCCCACGCCGCGGGCGGGCTCCCGCAGGGCCCGTCCCGCGTCGTCGCAGCCCAGCCGGACCTGGAGGTGGTCACCGGCCGTCCGCTGGGTGCGCACCCCCTCGTGCTGGACGCGCTGGAGCGCCGGGTGGACGAGGCTCTGGGCGGGGGCGCGCGGACGCCGGCCGACCGGGCCGCCACGACGGTGCTGCTCGTCGGCCGCGGCTCCGGCCGCGCCGAGGACAACGCCGAGGTGCACCGCGTGGCCCGGCTGCTGTGGGAGGGCCGGGGGTTCGCCGGCGTGGAGACCGGCTTCGTCTCCGTCGCCGCGCCGGACGTCGCCTCCGGGCTGGAGCGCTGCCGGGCGCTGGGCGCACGGCGGGTCGTCGTCCTGCCCTGGTCCCTGTTCCCGGACGAGCTGACGCGACGCATGGCGCTCCAGGCCGAGGGCTGGTCGGGCGTGTACCCGGAGACGGACGTGCGGGTGGCGGACGTCGTGGGCGGGGCTCCGGAGGTGGCGGAGCTGGTGTGGCAGCGCTACCGCGAGGCCCTGGCCTGCCAGGCCCGGACCGGGTGCGACTGCTGCGCCCATGCCACCGTCTCCTCCCCCGCCGGCGAGGAGGGGTAGGGCCGTGCCAGCACCCCCGACGCCCTCGACACCCTCAACGCCCACTGCGCGCCCGGCGCCGCCGGCGGACGTGACGGCGGAGGAGGACGGGCCCGACCTGCGCCACCACGGCGACGCCGAGGTCCGCGGCGCGGCGGCCACCCTCACGGACCTGGCCGTCAACGTCCGTACCGGCACCCCACCGGACTGGCTGAAGGCCCGCATCGCCGCCTCCCTCGACACCCTGGCCGCCTATCCCGACGGGCGCGCCGCGCGGCGCGCCGTGGCCGGCCACCACGGCGTGCCGGAGGAGTGCGTGCTGCTCACCGCGGGCGCCGCCGAGGCGTTCGTGCTGCTGGCCAGGGCCGTGCGGGCCAGCCGCCCCGTCGTCGTCCACCCGCAGTTCACCGAGCCGGAGGCGGCCCTGCGGGACGCCGGCCACCGGGTGACGCGCGTGCTGCTGGACGCGGCCGAGGGTTTCCGGCTGGACCCGGCCGCCGTGCCGGACGCGGCCGACCTCGTCGTCGTCGGCAATCCGACCAACCCGACGTCCGTGCTCCACCCGGCCGCGACGCTTCGGGCCCTGGCCCGCCCCGGGCGGACGCTGGTGGTGGACGAGGCGTTCATGGACGCCGTCCCGGGCGAGCGCGAGTCCCTGGTCCCGGGGCTGGCCGGCTTGCCCGGGTCCGTCGTGGTGCTGCGCAGCCTGACGAAGACCTGGGGGCTCGCCGGGCTGCGCATCGGCTATGTGCTGGCGGAGCCCGCTCTGATCGAGGCGCTGGCCGCGCGGCAGCCGCTGTGGCCGGTCAGCACCCCGGCCCTGGCCGCGGCCGAGGCGTGCTGCACCCAGCAGGCACGGGCGGAGGCCGAGGCGGCGGCCGGCGTGTTCGCGGCCGACCGGGCCCACCTGGTGGAGGCGCTGGCCCGGTTCGCGGAGATCGGCCAGGCCACGCCGTCCCCGATGGCACCGTTCGTGCTGGTCAGCCATCCGCGGGCGAGCGAGGTCCGGAACCGGCTGCGGGACGTCGGCTTCGCCCTGCGGCGGGGCGACACCTTCCCCGGGCTGGGACCGTCCTGGCTGCGGCTCGCCGTGCGCGACCGGGTCACGACGGACGCCCTGGTGCGGGCCCTCGCCGCGGTGGGAGTGCGCTGACCGCCTGCCACGGGTGGAGCGGCCCGGCACCGGGCCGCGTCCGCCGCCGCGGCCCGGGCCGCGTCCGCCGCCGGAACCGCGTCCTGCCGCCTCCGGGTCAGCCGCGACGGCGGCGCAGGAGGACGAGGGCCGCGCCCAGGGTGAGCAGCCCGGCCGCGCCGCCGAGCAGATAGGGCGTGCCGGAGTCGGCGCCGGTGGCCGCCAGACCCGGCCCGGTCTTCGGGGCGCGCACCTCGGCGTCCGTCCGGCCCTGCGGAACCGTGCTCTCCGGTTCCGCCTCGTCCGGCTCAGCGCCCGCCGGCTCCGAGGTCTCGGCCGGCTCCTGCGGCTCGTCGGCGGGTCGCTCCTCCGTCACGGGCGTACGGCAGCTCACGTCGGCGACCCGCACCCGGCCGTCGACCCCGGCGACGCCGAGGTTCAGCGGATCGACGGAGACCGCGAGCTCGAGCGCCGCGGCCGCCGCGCTGTGCCGCGTCGTCTCCCTGGGCGCCAGCTCCAGGCGCACCTCGCCGACGCCCGGCACCGAGACGGCGGTGGGTCCTCCGGCGCTCAGGGCGACCCGCTTTCCCAGGACCCGGACCGATCCCGGCACGTTGACCTCGGCCGTGGCCGCCCCGCCGACCGCGCAGACGACCGAGGCGGAGACCGCCTCCAGCTCGATCACCGACAGCAGCGGCAGCCCGGGGACGTGCAGCCGCGCCCGGGCGAGGGTGGCCTCGGCGCCGGCCCGGTCCGCCGTGACCTCGGCGCGGGCGTCCGCGGCCCCGGCGCGCAGCAGGCTGACCGGCTCACCACCGCCCACCCCGGCGAGCTCGGCGGTGAGCGCCGTCTTCGCGGCCGTCTCGGGCCCGGTGTCCGCGCCCGAGACGCTCACGTCGTTGAGCGTGGTCCTCAGCGGTACGTCGACGGTGCTGTCCAGCAGCGACACGTCGAGCTGGGCGCGGAGCACCGCGGCCCTGGCGGCTCCCTCCCGGTCGGCGGGCTCGTCGCCGCCGGTGGCGTGCGCGGGCAGCGCCGCGCCGGTCAGGGCGGCGGCGGCGAACAGGCTGAGGACGGACTTCTTCACGGCAGGGAACCCCCACGGATGGTGCGGTGCCACGGGCGCGGCCCATGCGGGGACATCGCTCGCGCCGGTGACGGGGACCCCGCCATGGTTGACGCGGGAGGCGCCGCCCGTCCGGCTTCCACCCCTGCTTCACCCGGACGTGGCGTCACCGAACGTGCGAGCGGGCCGGCCGTGTGTCACTGCACCACGCGCCCCCGCAGGACCACGCGCCGCGGTGCGGCCAGCACCCGGACGTCGGCCCGGGGATCGCTGTCGTAGACGACGAGGTCGGCCGGATCGCCCTCGCCCAGCGCGGGGCGGCCCAGCCAGGCTCTGGCACCCCACGTGGTGGCGGACAGGGCGGACAGCGGCGGGATGCCCGCCTTCACGAGCTCGGCGACCTCCTCGGCCACCAGACCGTGGGCCAGCGAGCCCCCGGCGTCCGTCCCCACGAAGACCGGGATGCCGGCGTCGTAGGCGGAGCGCACGGTGTCGTAGCGGCGGGCGTGCAGCCGCCGCATGTGGTCGGACCAGCGCGGGAACTTCTTCTCCCCGCCGTCCGCGAGGTGCGGGAAGGTGGCGATGTTGACGAGGGTGGGGACGATGGCGATGCCGCGTTCCGCGAAGAGCGGGATCGTCTCCTCCGTCAGCCCGGTGGCGTGCTCGACGCAGTCGATCCCCGCGTCGGCGAGGTCGCGCAGGGAATCCTCGGCGAAGCAGTGCGCCGTGACGCGGGCGCCCTCCTCGTGGGCGGCGGCGATGGCCGCGTGGACGGCCTCCCGGGGCCAGCAGGCGGAGAGGTCGCCCGCGTCGCGGTCGATCCAGTCCCCGACGAGCTTGACCCAGCCGTCACCTCGCCGAGCCTCCCGGCGCACATAGGCGACGAGGTCCTCGGGCTCGACCTCGTGGGCGTAGTTGCGGATGTACCGGCGGGTGCGGGCGATGTGCCGCCCAGCGCGGATGATCTTCGGCAGGTCCTCGCGGTCGTCGATCCAGCGGGTGTCCGCCGCGGAGCCGGCGTCCCTGATCAGGAGGGTGCCGGCCTCCCGGTCGGTGAGCGCCTGCTTCTCGCTGGTGACCTCGTCGACGGCGCCGTGGGCGTCCAGGCCGACGTGGCAGTGTGCGTCGACGAGGCCCGGCAGCGCCCAGCCGCGCACCGTGACCGCGTCCCGAAGCCCGCGCGGGCGCTCGTAGGTGACGCGGCCGTCCACCACCCACAGCTCGTCCCGTACGTCCTCCGGGCCCGCCAGTATCCGTCCCGTGATGTGCAGCACCGCGCTCGCGTCCATGACCGCACTGTACGAGGACCGCCCGGGCCGGCACGAGGGCCTCACGGGGAGGGCGGCGGCACGGTCTCCGGGAAAGCCGGCCGAGGAATTCACCGGATGCGCTACGATCACGGAATCAGTGAGATCGAATACATCCCGAATTCACTGCACTGCGTAGCCGCCCGTCCTCTTCTGCCCGGTTTTCCCCAGGTCAAACCATCTTCTTTTCCAGTGACCACAGGCGCCCGTGATTCGGACAGGAGCCTCGGTCGTTATGCACCTGTGACAGACTCCACATCGCCTGGATTCTGTACCCGCATGTCCGACATGACCAGTCATTTTACCCCTACCTGTGAGCACAGGCGCGCCCGCGCGCGATAACACATCATCGGGCTCCGCGTAACCCCGCGCCGCGATGCAATCTGACTTTTTCCTGGGTAAATTGAATCGACATGACCCCCGCACAAGCTGACCATGCAAGTGCCCGAAGCGAATTTCTCGAAATGCCCGAGGGGCTGAAGCTCGACACGCCAAGGGTCGACGACGGCGCGGCCATCTGGCGCATCGCCCGCGACTCCCAGGTGCTCGACCTGAACTCCTCGTACAGCTACCTCCTGTGGTGCCGCGACTTCGCCGCCACCTCCGTGGTGGCGCGCGACGGGGACGGCGAACCGGTCGGCTTCATCACCGGCTACATCCGCCCGCAGTCACCGCAGACGCTGCTGATCTGGCAGGTGGCGGTGGATCACAGCCAGCGGGGCCGGGGGCTCGCCGGTGCCATGCTGGACGGACTGACCGCACGGGTGTCGGAAGACCTGGGCGCCGACCGGATCGAGACGACGGTCACCCCCGACAACGCACCCTCCAACCGGCTGTTCACCTCCTTCGCCGAGCGCCACGGCGCCGAGCTGCACCGCGAGGTGCTGTTCGACGGCGCCGTCTTCCCGGGCGACGAGCACGAGCCCGAGGTGCTGTACCGCATCGGCCCGGTGCGCACGCTCGTCGGCGCACTCGGCTGAACCCGGTGCCCGGCCGTCGCGCGGCCCGTCCCGGCGCCCTTCGGCCCGGTGCGAACCGCCCCGGCACGAGCCGGTCCGGACGTGGGCCGTACGGCCTCCCGGACCGCCGGCCCGGCCGACCGCCGGTTACCCCCCGACCACAGACTTCCCTCCCTTCACGACTCACTCCCAGGAGCCTTCCGTGACCATCACCCAGCCGGACCTGAGCGTCTTCGAGACCCTGGAGTCGGAGGTGCGTGGCTACTGCCGTGGCTGGCCCACGATCTTCGACCGTGCCCAGGGCAGTCACATGTACGACGAGGACGGCCATACGTACCTCGACTTCTTCGCCGGCGCCGGGTCGCTCAACTACGGGCACAACAACCCGGTGCTCAAACGCGCCCTGATCGACTACCTGGAGCGCGACGGCGTCACCCACGGCCTGGACATGTCCACCGTCGCCAAGCGCGCCTTCCTGGAGACGTTCCAGAACGTCATCCTGCGCCCGCGTGACCTGCCCTACAAGGTCATGTTCCCCGGTCCGACGGGCACCAACGCCGTCGAGGCCGCGCTGAAGCTGGCCCGGAAGGTCAAGGGCCGCGAGTCGATCGTCTCCTTCACCAACGCTTTCCACGGCATGTCGCTGGGCTCGCTGGCCGTGACCGGCAACGCCTTCAAGCGCGCCGGGGCCGGCATCCCGCTGGTGCACGGCACCCCGATGCCGTTCGACGCCTACCTCGACGGGCAGACGCCGGACTTCATCTGGTTCGAGCGGCTGCTGGAGGACTCCGGCTCCGGTCTGAACAAGCCCGCCGCCGTGATCGTCGAGACGGTCCAGGGCGAGGGCGGCATCAACGTCGCCCGCCCGGAGTGGCTGCGCGCCCTGGCCGACCTGTGCGAGCGGCACGACATGCTGCTCATCGTCGACGACATCCAGATGGGCTGCGGCCGCACCGGTGCCTTCTTCTCCTTCGAGGAGGCGGGCATCACCCCGGACATCGTCACCGTCTCGAAGTCGATCAGCGGCTACGGACTGCCCATGTCCCTGACGCTGTTCAAGCCGGAGCTGGACGTCTGGGAGCCGGGCGAGCACAACGGCACGTTCCGCGGCAACAACCCCGCCTTCGTCACGGCCACCGCCGCCCTGGAGACCTACTGGGCCGACGGCCAGATGGAGAAGCAGACCCTGGCCCGCGGCGAGCAGGTCGAGGCCGCCCTGCGCGAGATCGCCGCCGAGCACCCGGACGCCGTCGTGGAGTACCGCGGCCGCGGCCTGGTGTGGGGCATGGAGATGGCCGACAAGGCCGTCGCCGGCAAGATCGCCCGGCGCTGCTTCGACCTGGGCCTGCTGGTGGAGACCTCCGGCCCCGAGAGCGAGGTCGTCAAGCTGCTGCCCGCCCTGACCACCACCCCCGAGGAGCTCGACGAGGGCCTGCGCATCCTGGCGCGCGCCATTCGCGAGACCCTCTGACCAGCAAGGACACCCGGCCCGCCCCGACCGGGGCGGGCCGCCCCGTGGCTGGGCCAACCCGTAGCCGAACGACCAGAAAGGCACTCCGACTGTGATCGTCCGTTCCCTTCAGGAGATCGAAGGCACCGACCGGGACGTCAAGTCCGCTTCCGGCACCTGGCGCAGCAAGCGCATCGTCCTCGCCAAGGAGAAGGTCGGATTCTCCCTGCACGAGACGGTGCTCTACGCCGGTACCGAGACGTCCATGTGGTACGCGAACCACATCGAGGCCGTGCTCTGCGTGGAGGGCGAGTGCGAACTCACCAACGACGAGACGGGTGAGAAGCACTGGATCACCCCCGGCACGATGTACCTCCTCGACGGGCACGAGAAGCACACGCTGCGCCCGAAGACCGACTTCCGCGTGATCTGCGTCTTCAACCCGCCGGTCACCGGTCGTGAGGACCACGACGAGAACGGCGTCTACCCGCTGCTCACCGAGGACGACTGAGGCTTCGGCACGGGCCGTAAGCCTCCGAACAGGGGGTTTGCGGCCCGTGTCGTCATTGGAACGTTTCCTGCGGGGAACACTCCATCTCACGGGTCTCGCGACCCGCAGGCAACGATCCGGAAAGAGGACAGGGCCGTACGAGAGGAGAGGAAGGAAACTCCCATGACCACCGCACCCGAGCGCATCACCGACCTGTATCCGACCCGGGGGGCCACCGAAGTGGCCAGCCCGCGGCAGGACCCGGTGGTGTGGTCCGCACCGGGCGCTCCCGGCCCCATCTCGGCCGGGCACCTGGCGGACTACGAGCGTGACGGTTTCCTCGCGGTCGACCAGCTCATCACTCCCGAAGAGGTGACGCTGTACCGCGGGGAACTGGAAAGGCTCATCTCGGACCCGGAGATGCTCGCGGACGAGCGCTCGATCGTCGAGCCGAAGTCCCGGGAGATCCGGACCGTGTTCGAGGTGCACAAGATCAGTCAGATCTTCGCCGGGCTGGTCAGCGACCCGCGGGTCGTCGGCCGGGCGCGGCAGATTCTCGGCTCGGACGTCTACGTCCACCAGTCCCGTATCAATGTCAAGC
Organism: Streptomyces sp. WMMC1477; assembly: GCF_027460245.1. Classification (NCBI taxonomy): domain Bacteria; kingdom Bacillati; phylum Actinomycetota; class Actinomycetes; order Kitasatosporales; family Streptomycetaceae; genus Streptomyces; species Streptomyces sp. WMMC1477. Next base: position 473,741 of record NZ_JAPZBD010000003.1, read on the forward strand.
CGGGCTTCGGCGCGAGTGGCTTCTACTGGCACTCCGACTTCGAGACCTGGCACGCGGAGGACGGCCTCCCGAACATGCGGACCGTTTCGGTGTCCATCGCTCTCACCAAGAACTACGACACCAACGGCGGCCTGATGATCATGCCGGGATCCCACAAGAAGTTCCTCGGCTGCGCCGGCGCCACGCCGAAGGACAACTACAAGAAGTCCCTGCAGATGCAGGACGCCGGGACGCCGTCGGACGAGGCGCTCACCGAGTTCGCCGACGCACACGGCATCCGGCTGTTCACCGGCCAGGCCGGTTCGGCCACCTGGTTCGACTGCAACTGCATGCACGGTTCGGGTGACAACATCACTCCGTACCCGCGCAGCAACGTGTTCATCGTCTTCAACAGCGTGGAGAACACCGCTGTGGAGCCGTTCGCCGCTCCGGTCCGGCGGCCCGATTTCCTCGGGGCACGGGATTTCACCCCCGTCCGCTGACCGCTGACCGCTGAGCCCGACCCACCCGGTGGCTCGTCCCCGGGTGCCGGAAAGGCCGGAAGACGGCCCGTCCGGCCCCCGAGGCGGATGACCGGAGCTCCCGAGTGAGCCACGCGGCGCGGTGCGCCCCTTCGTGGAGGGACGCACCGCGCCGCTGTCATGTCACGGTGCCGCTGTCGTGCCGGGGGACGCTGCCGTCGTGTCCGGACCCGCTGGCGTTCAGGGCCCGCCGGCGTTCGGGAACGGCGCGCTCCGCTGCCGCGGCGCGTCAGCGAAGCCCGGCCAGCGCCGCCAGCAGCCGGTCCACGTCGGCGGTCGTGTTGAACAGGTGGAAGGACGCCCGCAGGTTCCCCGCCCGCGCCGAGACGTCGACGCCCGCCTTGGCCAGCCCCGGGACCGCGTCCCCCAGCCCGGGCACCGCGACGATCGCGGAGTCGCCCGCTACCGGACGGTGCCCCGCCTCCACCGCTCCCGCGCGGAACCGCGCGGCCAGCTTCTTGTTGTGCTCCCCGATCGCGGCCGGTCCGACCTCCTCGATCAGGCCGAGCGAGGCGGCCGCGCCCACGAAGGGCAGGTAGGGCGGGCACTCGTCGAAGCGGCGCGCCGAGCCGGCGAGCTCGTCGATCGGTCCGTAGCACGTCTCCCAGCGGTTCTCCCCCGCGAACCAGCCGGCATGCGTCGGCCGCAGCCCGCCGCCGTCTTCCGGCACCGTCAGGAAGGACGTTCCGCGCGGGCACAGCAGCCACTTGTAGGCGCCGCAGACCGTGTAGTCGGCCAGCGCCGGGTCCATGGGCAGCCAGCCGGTCGACTGCGTCGTGTCCACGAGCACCCGGGCGCCCACCGCCCGGGCGGCCGAACTGACGCCCACCAGGTCCGCCACCCGGCCGTCGGCGGACTGCACGGCGCTGACGGCGACCAGCCCGGTGCCGGGCCGGACGGCCTCCGCCAGCCCCTCCAGCGGAGCCTGCCGCAGGGCGAGGTCGGGGCGGACGTGGAAGGGATTGACCAGGGAGCTGAAGTCGCTCTCGGCCACCAGCACCTCGGTGCCCTCCGGCAGGGACTGGGCGATCATCCCGACATGGACCGACACGGCCGAGCCCGTGGCCACGCGCCCGACGGGAAGTCCGACCACGGCGGCGAAGCTCGTCCTGGCCTCCTCGATCCGCTCGATGAGGGCGTGGTGGTCCAGCCGGGCCGCGGCCATGTCCTCCACGGCGGACCGGAGCGCGGCGGCCGTCCTGACCGGGAACACGCCGTGTGCGGCGGTGTTGAGATACGTCGTCTGCGGCGCGAACTCCGCGCCCATCGAAATCGACATGATCGGATTCTCCGGGGCCGGGCGCCGGCTGTCCACGGGGATTCGAGGTCCGTCGGGGCTCCCGGAGGACTTCTGCCGTCCTGCGGGCACGTGGGTCCTCCGGTGGCGGAGGAGGCGCTCCCCGTGGCGGAGGCGGCGCTCCCCCGCACGGGGGAGGTGAATCGCCACCACGCACGACGCCCCGGTCCCGGGCCCCACGGGACGGTGGGGGCATGGAAAAGCTCCCGCGGCTACGCCCCGTCCTGTGCACCCTCGCGATCCTCGCCTGCGGGCCCTACCTCGCGCTCAAGCTCACGTGGATGGCCGGCGGCCACCTCGGCATCCCCGAGGGCAGCCCCCTGACCGAGCCGGGCCGGGCACCTCTCATGCTGGCGGTCAACGGGGCGACGCTGCTGATGGACGTCTCCGTCATCGTCCTCGCCCTGGCGCTCGTGCGGCCCTGGGGACGCCGGCTGCCCGCGCCGCTCCTGCTGGGCCCCTGTGGCTGGCCTGCGGGTTCCTTCTCCCCGTCCTGGTCGCCACCTCGCTGGAGGCCGTGGTGGCCCTCGGCGGCGCCGGTGCCCCACCGCCCGCCGAGCCCTTCCTCGACCCGTGGGTCTTCACCGTGGTCTACGCCGGGTTCAGCCTGCAGGCCCTCGCCCTGGGCGGCCTGTTCGCCGGATACGTGATGAGCCGCTGGGGCGAACTGCCGCGGGGCCCCCACGGCCTCGGCTCCCCGATACGCCCGCGCGGGCGCCGCTCCCACGCGTGGCTGACCGCCGCCCTGGCCGCCGTCCCCTTCCTCGGAAACCTCCTCCACGGGCTCGGCCTACGCGCCGCCGGTTCCGACGGTGGCCTGAGCGTCGTCAGCCTCGTCCTCGCCTCGCTCGCCGCCTGCGCCGCCGCAGGTGTGCTGGCCCCCGTGCTCCGCCCCCGGCCCGGGCGTCGGCGGGCCCCGGCCCTCGTCGCCCTGTGGTGCGGCGGCTCCTCGCTCGCCGCCTGGGGCCTGTGGTGGCTGGTCGTCCCGCTGATCGGCCTGGCCGGCGCCCCGGCCTCAGGCGCAGGACCCTCGGCGGTGCGGTGGCTCACCTATGCTGCCCAGGTGATCGTCGGGTTCCTCACCCTCGCCGGGCTGCCCAGGGCGGTGTCGTCCGCCCCCGTCGGCCACTGCGTCCCCCGACGGCCGGTGACGTGCTGAGCCGCCGGCCCGCGTTCCCGCGGCTCCCCGCGGTACGCCGCATGGCGCTGCGCTGGGTCCACCTCCTGCTGGGTGGGGCGCTGCTGATGCCGTTCTTCCTCCTCTCCGGCATTCTCGTCGCCCTGCTGGGCGACACGGGGGGCGTCTCGGCGCACGGCCCGGCCGAGCAGACGCTGTCCTTCCTCGTCTCCCTTCCGCTGGCCGCCGTGGCGGGCCTGTCCGGGCTCGTGCGGCCGCTGTCGGCGACGGCGGTGCGGGCGCTGTGCGGGGTGGCGCCCGGGCGGCTCGCCGACACGCCGGCGGAGAGCTGGTCGGCGCGGTGGCGGACGGCGGGCTCCTGAGCCGGCTGGAGTCCGGAGGGGCGACGGTGCGGCTGACCGCTTCGGAGGAGCTCGCGGCGCGCGTGCCGCCGTTGGTCTCCCGCGAGGCCTACCGGATCGTGCAGGAAACGCTGTCCAACGCCCTGCGCCACGCAGCCTCGGCCCCGGTCGCACTGTGCCTGTCCCTGGATGACGAGGAGCTGATCATCACCGTGACCAACCCCCTGACCGGGGCGTCCCCGAGGCGCCGTGGCGGCGGCCGTGGGCTGGGCGGCATGAGGGAGCGGGCCACGCTGCTCGGCGGCAGCCTGGAGGCCGGAGCGGAGCGGGACGGCTGGCAGGTCACCGCCCGACTGCCCCTGCGAGGTCGGCGGTGAACCCGGTGCGGGTCGTCCTGGCCGACGACGAGCGGCTGGTGCGCGGCGCCCTCGGCGCGATCCTGGCCAGCGAGCCGGACCTGCGTGGGCGGGGAGACGGTCACGTCCCACGTGGGGGCCGTGCTGGCCAAGCTACGCGCCCGCGACCGGACCCAGGCGGTCATCGCCGCCTACGAGCAGGGGTTCGTCCGCCCCGGCGGGCAGGGCTGACGCCAGCACGCCCCCGCCCGGGCGCGGGTATCGCGGGGGCGGCAGCGGCCTGCCGCGGGACACGCCGGGTCGCCCGTTCGCCACAGGTCGCCCGGACGCCGTAACCGCACCGTTGAGCTGCACGGACACCCCCGAGCCGGCCGCCCCGGGGCCACAACGGCGGCGCTCGGGGTCACGATCGTCTCGCGACCGCGGCGGGCCGCCGGTTTCCTCGGTTCATGGACGGACACCGTCCCCCGTCCGGTGCCGAAGGAGTGAACCGCATGCGTACAGTCCACGCCCTGACCGGTCCCGCCCTGAGTGCCGCGATACCGGTCGCCCTCGGGCTCGCCGCCGAGCCGGCCGCGGCGGCCGGCGGGCAGGGGAGCCGCGGCACCGGAGGCTTTCTGATCACCGCCGCCGTGCTCGCCGTCGGCGCGCTGTGCGGCAGTCTCCTCCACCGCCGCCGCGGCCGGGACCGCTTCTGACGGGCGCCGCCGGGTCACCGGAGGAGCGGCGATGGGCCGCAGGAAGGCCATGAACCGAGCCGAGCGCCGACGCGAGACGATCGCCGCGACCCTCGTGGCCATCGGTCTCTGTACCGGGGTGTGGCTGCTGGACCACAGCCCCCAGGAGGCGCTGCCGCCCCAGCCCTCCCCCGAGCAGGCCGTCCGCCCCGCGGAGCGGCCGGGAGCGGGGGCCGAGCGGGACTCCGTGGCCCCGCTGCCCCCGGCGGCGCCGGTGCGGATACGGATACCGGAGATCCGCGTCGACGCGGCGGTCATGCCGCTCGGGCTGGAGCCGGACGGCGGTCTGGAGGTCCCGCCGCAGGACGCGGAGAACCTCACCGGCTGGTACGAGGGCGGGGTGACGCCCGGAGCCCGGGGAACGGCCATCATCGCCGGTCACGTGGACAGCGAGACGGGGCCGAGCGTGTTCTACGGCCTGGGGGCGCTGGAGCGGGGGAACACCGTCGCCGTGGACCGGGCCGATGGTCTCACCGCGATGTTCGAGATCGACGCCATCGAGGTGTACTCCCGGGAGGACTTTCCCGACGACAGGGTCTACGGCCCTGCGGAGGGCGCCGAGATCCGGCTCATCACCTGCGGCGGCGGCTACTCCAGCACTGAGGGCTACCTGGGAAACGTCGTCGTCTACGGCCACCTGACGGAGATCGCCGCCACCCCCGGTTCCGGCCCGGAGGGCAGGGTGGAGACCGCGGCCCGGCGGAGCGGATAGGGGCGTGGCGGGGAGGAACCGTGCCGCGCGGCCGGTCGTTACCACGGGCATGACCGCAATGACTCCTGGCTCGAACCTGCCCCTCACCGCGGCCCGCGTGGCCGTCGACGTCTCCGCTCCGGTGCGGCTGGACGTCTCGGGGCTGCTGATCGCCGCCGACGGCAAGGTGCGTTCCGACGCCGACTTCGTCTTCTACAACCAGCCGTCCGGCCCGGGCGTGTCGCACAGCAGCGGCGGTGCCGCGGACACCATCACGGTGGACACGGCGGCCGTGCCGGCCGACATCGAGAAGGTGGTCGTGACGGCGAGTCTGGACGCTGCGGGGTCGACGTTCGCCGGTACCGAGCCGACGGCCACGGTGCGGGACGCCGTCTCCGGAGCCGTGGTGGCGACGTTCACCCCGCCGCAGCTCGGCACGGAGACGGCACTCGTCGTCATGGAGGTCTACCGGCGCGGCGGCACCTGGAAGGTGCGAGCCGTCGGCCAGGGGTACGCGAACGGGCTGGCGGGCATCGCGACGGACTTCGGGGTGACCATCGAGGAGCCGGCCCCCGCTCCGGCCCCTGCTGCGGCGGCCGCGCCCGCTCCGGCCGCCGCCCCGGCTCCGCCCGCGCAGGCCGCCGCTGCGCCCGCCCCGGCGCCCGGGGCCGGGAAGATCAACCTGGACAAGGGCCGGGTGAACCTGCGGAAGAACGAGACCGTCTCCCTGGTGAAGGACAACCAGCCGGTGCGTTCCGCGCTGCGGATGGGCCTCGGGTGGGAGCCGGCCTACCGGGGCAAGAACATCGACCTGGACGCCTCGGTCATCGCCTACGACGCCAACCGCAAGCCCCTCGACGTCTGCTACTTCGGCAAGCTGAACATCCTGCGGGGCGCGATCCAGCACTCCGGGGACAACCTCACCGGTGAGGGCGCGGGGGACGACGAGAGCATCACCGTGCACCTGGAGGGGCTGCCGCCCGAGGTCACCGGGCTGGTCTTCACCGTCAACTCCTACCGGGGGCAGAAGTTCAGCGACGTGGCCAAGGCGTACTGCCGGCTGCTGGACGAGCGCGGCCAGGAGCTGGTGCGGTTCGACCTCACCGACTCCGAGCCGCGCACGGCCGTGCTGATGTGCAAGTTCATCCGGCAGTACTCCGGCGAGTGGGAGATGACGGCGCTCGGGCAGTTCCTCGACGCCCGCACCGCCCGCGGCCTCCTCAAGCCCGGCGGCCAGGCCCTGTAGGCCGGACGCCGGGTTCCGCCGCGGAGCCGGCCCGCTCGCCGCCCGTCCGCCGACGGGGGTTCAGCTCTGGCGGGAGCGGGCCTTGTAGGCCGCCTTTCGGGCCGCCTTGGCCGTGGCGCGGTCCGGGTGCGCCCGGGCCATGGCCTCCAGCACGTGTGCGGTGGCCGGGTGGTCGACGCGCCACGCCTTGTCGAAGAACCCGCTGTGCTGGGCCACCAGCCCGGCCATCAGCTCGCCCAGCTCCGGAGGCGCGACGGCCGGGTCCTCCGGGTCGAGCTGGGCGGCGAGGGTGTCCACGGTGAGCCAGAAGACGAGCTCCTCGTCCGGTGGCGGCACGTCCTGGGCACCGCGTTCGCTCAGCCAGACCCGGGCGAGCCCGCCCAGCTCGGGGTCGAACAGCACCTCGCGCAGGGCGGGTTCCGCCTCCGGGCCGACCACCGACAGACCCTGCTGGCACAGCAGCCTGCGGCGCGGGGCCAGTACGTCCGTGCCCCGGGCCGCCGACAGCAGGGCGCGTGCGGCCTCCGCCACCGGGCGGCCGTCGAGCCACTGCTCCAGCTCCGCCTGCGCCGACTCCTCGGGGTAGCCGCACACCGCGGAGAGGACCTCGGCCGCGTCGGCGCCGGCGAGATCGCCCACCAGGGGTGCCTCCACGCCCGCCTCCAGCAGCCGTACCCGCTCCCCGTAGAGCCCGAGCGCGGTGAAGCGGAGCATGCCGTAGCGGGTCAGCTCCTCGTCCTCGAGCTCCTCGGTCGCGACCTGCTGTTCGTCCGCCTCCAGCAGCAGGGCCTCGTCCACGGGCCGGTACTCGACGGCGCCCGCGGCCTCCAGCCCGCGCAACTGGGTGTCCAGCCGCATCATCACCTCGGAGACCTCCTCCAGCACGGCGTCCGTGGGGGGCTCCAGGCCGTCGGCGTCGTCGGGGAGGACCATCGAGGCGGCGAGTACGGGCAGCGGCACCGGGGCCCCGGCGGTGACGGCCGGGTCGGTCGCGGTGAGGAGGTAGAGGTTGGCCAGCGCCGCGTCGAGGAAGTCGGCCGCCTCCTCGACGTCCCACTCCGCCTCCGCGGCCTCGGCGGCCTCCGTCTCGCCCGAGCCGTCACCGGGCGCGGTTTCGAGGAGGTCGCCGACGAGTTCGTCGAGGGGCGGTACGAGGGCGAGGGCGAGAGCCGACCCCCACACGTCGCGCCAGACGTCGAGCACGTCACCGGGGCCGCCCGCCGTGAGCAGCTTGACCGCCTCGCCAGCGGTCGCGACGTCCTCCTCATCGCCGGCCTGCGGGGCGATGGTCACCAAACCCGACTCCACGGCGATCCGCCAGGCGTCCGTGACCGGTTCGTCGCCCGACCCGTCCTCGGCACCAGCCGCCTCGTCCGACGGCCGGGCGGCGGTGAGCCCGAGCGCGTCGCGGGCCTGCGCGAGCCGGTCCGCGGGCAGCTCACCGCCCACGGTGAGGCGCACACCGTCACCGGCCCACCGGGCCAGGGCCGCCGCCCGGTGGAGCAGGGGTGCGGCCAGCGCGTCCCGGGCCAACTCGGCCTCGGCGGGCAGCCGCACGGGCGGCATGGACGGACGGTCGTCACCGGTCATCGGCGTCGGACTCCTCGCGCGGATCGGAAGGGCAGGCGGCCTCCGCGCACCGGTGCGTCGAAACCCCGTCGGTGCACGGCAGTTATCAGCCGGTCACCCAGACTAGACGGAAGACGCCCCGGACGTCGGGTTCACCGATCCGTCCACCGCGGGCAACCTGGCGTGCCTTGACACGGGCCGCCCGCTGGGCGACTTTTACGCGCGTAGAAATTCCCCCCACAGACCCCTTGTCGCACCACTCCGTCCCGGAGGGACCGCACGTGACCACTCGACAGATATCCAGGCCCGGTGCCGCGCTGGCCGCGCTCACCGTCGCGGCCGTGACGTCCACGCTGCTCGCCGTCGACGCCTCGGCCGCCGATCCGGCCGGTGCCGCCGCCACGGCCGGCACCGCCGACGTCCGCATCCACGACATCCAGGGCGAGTCCCGGGTCAGCCCGCTGGCCGGGCAGCGGGTCGCCGACGTGCCCGGGATCGTGACCGGCGTGCGCCCCTACGGTTCGCGCGGCTTCTGGTTCCAGGACGTCGAGGGGGACGGGAACCCCGCCACCAGCGAGGGTGTGTTCGTCTACACGGGCCGGACGCCCTCCGTGGAGCCGGGAGACGTCGTGCGCGTCAGCGGCCGCGTCGGCGAGTACACCTACGGGGGCGGGGGCTCCGGCAACCAGTCGGTGACGCAGCTGTCCGGCGCCGAGGTCACCGTCGTCTCCTCCGGGGCCGAGCTGCCCGCGCCGACGGTGCTGGACGCGGACGCGGTGCCCGAGCGGTACGCGCCGCGCGGTACCGGCCCCGACGGTTCCCTCGACGGACTGGTCCTGCGGCCCGAGCGGTACGCGCTGGACCGCTACGAGTCGCTCGAGGGCATGAACGTCCGGGTGGACGACGCCCGCGTGGTCGGCCCGAGTTCCCGCTACCACGACCTGTGGGTCACCGTGGAGCCGGAGCAGAACCCGACGCACCGGGGCGGCACCCGCTACGGGGGCTACGAGGAGCAGAACTCCGGGCGCCTGAAGGTCACTTCCCTCACGCCCGTCTCCCAGCTGCCCTTCCCCCGGGCCGACACCGGAGACGTCCTGGGCTCCGCCGAGGGCCCGCTCGACTACGACCAGTACGGCGGCTACCTGCTCGCCGCCCGCGACCTGGGCCGGGTGCGGGACGCCGGTCTGCGCCCCGAGGCCACCCGGGCTCAGCGCCGCGGCGAACTGGCCGTGGCCACCTACAACGTGGAGAACCTGGACCCGGGCGACGACCGGGCCAAGTTCGACCGGCTCGCGGAGGGCATCGTGCACAACCTGGCCGCGCCCGACATCATCGCGCTGGAGGAGATCCAGGACGACTCGGGGCCCGAGGACGACGGCACCGTCACAGCCGACGAGACGCTGCGCCTGCTCACCGACGCCATCGCGGCGGCGGGCGGCCCGCGGTACGCGTGGCGCGGCATCGCACCGCAGGACAAGCGGGACGGCGGCCAGCCCGGGGGCAACATCCGCAACGTCTTCCTCTTCAACCCCGAGCGGGTCTCGTTCGTCGACCGCGGCGAGGGCGACGCCACCCGTGCGACGGGGGTCGTGGGGCGTCGCGGCAGGGCGTCGCTGACTCTCTCCCCCGGCCGTGTCGACCCGCTGAACCCGGCCTGGGAGGACAGCCGCAAGCCGCTCGCCGGGGAGTTCCGCTTCCGCGGCCGGACGGTCATCGTCGTCGCGAACCACTTCGCGTCCAAGGGCGGGGACCAGGCGCTCCACTCGCGCTTCCAGCCGCCGAACCGTTCCTCCGAGGTGCAGCGGCTGGCCCAGGCACGCTCGGTGAACGCGTTCGTCAAGGACGTGCTGGCCGTGCAGAGGAAGGCGAACGTCGTCGTCCTCGGGGACATCAACGACTTCGAGTTCTCACCGGTCACCGACGCCCTGACCGAGGGCGGTGTGCTGTCCAGCGCGGTGTACTCCCTGCCCGCCGAGGACCGCTACACCTACGTCTTCCAGGGCAACGCACAGGTGCTGGACCAGACGCTGGTCTCCCCCGGCATCCGCCGGTACGACTACGACATCGTCCACACCAACGCCGAGTTCTCCGACCAGGTCAGCGACCACGACCCGCAGGTCCTGCGCTTCCGGCCGTAGCGGGCGCCGCGGTCTAGCGGTACGGCCCGAGGGTCCGGGTCCGGTTGTCCTCCGGGACGCCGGGCCCGGGCCCGGGGCCGGGCCAGGTCTCGTCGTACAGCTCCCGTACCAGCAGGGCGGCCCCCGCGACCGCGCCGGGCATCAGGAAGACGGCGACGAAGGGCACCAGGAACGCGGCGGCCAGCGGCACGCCGAAGCCCAGGGCGAGCCGGAGGCGCCCCCGCACCAGCCTCATCCGCTCGCGCACCGGCACCCCGCGGCGCTGGAGGGCCACCGAGGACAGCTCCACGGTGAGGAAGAAGCCGGAGACCGCCAGGCCGGCCAGGGGGACGACGGTCTGCCCGACGAAGGGCACGAACCCGAGCAGGAGCAGCGGCACCGCGAAGACCAGGGCCCACATCAGGACGTACAGGCTGTCGCACGCGGAGCGCCACAGCCCTCGCCACAGGGGCTCGTCGGGCGCGCTGGGGCAGCCGCCCTCGCTCTCCTCCACCTTCTCCGAGAGCTTCTCGTAGAACGGGTCGCCGATCAGCAGCGTGACCGCGGTGAAGCTCAGGACGGCGAGCATCAGCCCGCCCGCGAAGACCAGTACGGCCACGGAGACCCGAAGCAGCGTGCGCCAGGTGGCGTCCCAGTCGTCGGCGAAGGGGGTCGCCCAGGCGGCGCGATCCCCCGCGAAGAGGCCCAGGATGACCAGGGCCGCCGCGTACAGGACGAGGGCGATCGCGGCCGGGATCAGCCCGAAGCCGTACCACCGCCCGTGCCCGGCCACCCAGCGCTGCCCCCGGCCCAGGCAGCGCAGCCCCGTTGTGAGATCACTCATGCGGCCAGCGTAGCGGTGCGCCGGAGGAGGCTCGGTGCGCGTGCCCGGGCACGGCCCGCGCACCCCGTGCCGCTCCCGTACCGGCCCCGGAACCGGCCGTGGTACCGGCCCCGGAACCGGCCGGAGCGCGCGAACGCCGTGCGCGACGGGGGCGTCCCTTCGCGCACGGCGTTCGCGGTGTCCGGCGTCCGGCCTCCGTCCCAGCCCTCGTACGTTCGGCGGCCGGGAGGAGGAAGCGCCTAGTTGTGGCTGTGCAGCGCCTCGTTCAGCCCGCCCCACGAACCGCTGCGGGGCAGGGCCTCCACCACGCCGGTGGAGGAGTTGCGGCGGAACAGCAGGTTCGTCACGCCCGAGAGCTCCAGCGCCTTGACGACCTGGCCGTCCGGCAGGGTGACGCGGGTGCCGGCCGTGACGTAGAGCCCGGCCTCCACGATGCAGTCGTCGCCCAGGGAGATGCCGATGCCGGCCTCGGCACCCAGCAGGCAGCGCTGCCCGATGGAGATGGTCTGCTTGCCGCCGCCGGAGAGGGTGCCCATGATCGAGGCGCCGCCACCGATGTCCGAGCCGTCGCCGACGACGACGCCGGCGCTGATGCGGCCCTCCACCATCGAGGTGCCCAGGGTGCCGGCGTTGAAGTTGACGAAGCCCTCGTGCATGACGGTCGTGCCCTCGGCCAGGTGGGCGCCGAGCCGGACGCGGTCGGCGTCGCCGATGCGCACACCCCCCGGCATGACGTAGTCCGTCATGCGCGGGAACTTGTCGACGCTGGTGACGTTGAGCTGACGGCCCTCGGCCCGGGCGGCGAGCCGCACGTCCTCCAGCCGGTCCACCGGGACGGGGCCGAGGGAGGTCCAGGCGACGTTGGCGAGCAGGCCGAAGACGCCGTCCAGGTTGATGCCGTGGGGCTTGGCCAGGCGGTGGCTGATGAGGTGCAGCCGCAGGTAGGCGTCGTGGGCGTCGGCGGGCTTCGCGTCCAGGGAGTCGATGACGGTGCGGACGGCGACGATCTCCACGCCCCGCAGCGGGTCCGGCCCCAGAGCGCGGGGGGCGGCCTCGCCCAGCAGCTCGGCCGCCTGCTCGGCGGAGAGCCGCTCGGTCCCGGCCGGGTCGGGCTCGGCGGCCAGCCCGGGGCGGGGGAACCAGGTGTCGAGGACGGTGCCGTCGGCGGTGACGGTGGCGAGCCCGGCGGCGACGGCGCCGGTGGTGCTGGTGGTGGCTGCATCGGTCATGTGGAAAACCTAACGTCACGGGGAGCCCGCCCGCGAACCGGTCTCGCACAGTGGCCCCCGGGCCGCGGACGGACTTCCGCCGGCCTCACCGGCGGGCTTCGACCGCCCGGCGGGTCTCCTCGGCGATGAGGTCGGCGTTGATCTGGGCCGCCGCCGCGGTGCCCGCCGCGGCGGCGGGGCCGACCTGGGCGGAAGGCTCGGTCACGTTGCCCGCGGCCCACACCCCGGGGACGTCGGTACGGCCCGCGGCGTCGACGGGGAGGTGCTCACCGGCGCCCGAGGGGTGCGCTACCGGCTTCAGGCCCAGCCCGGAGAGGAACCCGGCGCGGGCCACCATCCGCGGGGACACGACCAGCGCCGCGCGCCGGACCACCGTGCCGTCGCTCAGCCGGACGTCCGTCAGCCGGCCGTCGCCGACCTCCACGGAGGCCACCTCGCCGTGGACCACGGGGATGCCGCGGGCCGCCAGCTTCTCGGCGTCCTCGCCCTCCGGCGGGGGCATGGTGTGGGCGAAGTACGTCACGTCCTCGCTCCACTGGCGCAGCAGCAGCGCCTGGTGCACGGACAGCGGGCCGGAGGCCAGCACGCCGATGGGCTGGTCGCGCACCTCCCAGCCGTGGCAGTACGGGCAGTGGAGCACGTCGCGCCCCCACCGCTCGCGCAGGCCCGGCACCTCGGGCAGTTCGTCGACGAGCCCGCTGGCCACGAGCACCCGGCGCCCCCGGACGGACGCCCCGTCGGCGAGCGCGACCCGGAACCCGTCCTCCTCCCGGACGACGGCGGTGGCCTCACCGGAGAGCACCCGGCCGCCGTAGTGCCGAACCTCCTCCCGGCCTCGGGCCAGCAGCTCGCCCGGCGCCATCCCCTCTCTGCCCAGCAGCCCGTGCACCCCTTCGGCAGGGGCGTTGCGCGGGGCGCCGGCGTCGATCACCAGCACGGAGCGGCGGGCCCTGGCCAGCGTCAGCGCCCCGCTCAGCCCGGCCGCCCCGCCGCCGAGCACCACCACGTCGTATCCGCTGTTCCTCAGCGTGTCGGTCATCGTGACCACCTCCGCGACCGACGATGCGAGCCGCGCCTCGAAATCAGCAAACATCGTTGCCGATTCCGCAACACGACGTCAGTGCGCGCCGCCGAGGTTCAGTACGAGGACACCCGCGATGACGAGCAGGATGCCGGAGATCCGCGCGAGGGTCACCGGCTCGTTGATGAAGACCATGCCGATGACGGCGATCGCGGCGGTGCCCGCCCCGGACCAGATGGCGTAGGCGGTGCCGACGGACATCGTCTTGAGCGCCTGCGCCAGCAGCACGAAGGCGACGAGGTAGCCGACGCCGGTGCCCAGCGTCGGCCAGAGCCGGGTGAATCCGTCGCTGTACTTCATGGAGGTCGTGGCCAGCACCTCGGCCAGGATGGCCGCCCCGAGCATCGCGTACACCATGCCGATGATCGTACGCGTGCCCGCGCCTCACCCGGTGCGACCGGGAACCGCACCCGGGGAACGCGACGGCGCCCCGGCCGGTGGGGCCGGGGCGCCGAAGCGGACCGTCGGGTGGAGACCCGAGACGGTCTCAGACGTTGAAGCCGAGAGCGCGGAGCTGCTCGCGGCCGTCGTCGGTGATCTTGTCCGGACCCCACGGCGGCATCCAGACCCAGTTGATCTTGAGCTCCTTGACGATACCCTCGGTGGCCGACTTCGCCTGGTCCTCGATGACGTCGGTCAGCGGACAGGCCGCAGAGGTCAGCGTCATGTCGATGGTGGCGGTGTTGTCGTCGTCCACGTGAACGCCGTAGACCAGCCCGAGGTTGACGACGTCGATGCCCAGCTCGGGGTCGACGACGTCCATCATGGCCTCGCGGACCTCTTCCTCGCTGGCCGGGGTGGCCGCGTCGGCGGTGGTCGTCTCGGTCATGCCGTCTTCTCCTTCGCGGGGGAGTCGCCCAGTGCCTGGGCGGTCGCGTCCTTCCAGGCCATCCAGCTCAGCAGCGCGCACTTCACCCGGGCCGGGTACTTCGAGACCCCGGCGAAGGCGACCGCGTCCTCCAGCACGTCTTCCATGGCGTCGTCGGGCGTGATCTGGCCCTTGGACTGCATCAGCTCCAGGAACGTCTCCTGGACGCGCCGCGCTTCGGCCAGCGTCTTGCCGACCAGCAGCTCGTTCAGCACGGAGGCGCTGGCCTGGCTGATGGAGCAGCCCTGCCCCTCGTAGCTGACGTCGGCGACCGTCTCGCCGTCGTAACGCACCCGCAGCGTGATCTCGTCCCCGCAGGTCGGGTTGACATGGTGCACCTCGGCGTCGCCGTCGCGCAGCCCGCGCCCGTGCGGGTTCTTGTAGTGGTCCAGGATCACGTCCTGGTACATGGAGTCCAGCTTCACGAGTCAGGCCACCCTCATCCGAAGAAGTTCCGTACGTACTCCAGCCCCTCGACCAGGGCGTCCACCTCGGCCGGTGTGGAGTACAGATAGAACGACGCTCGTGTGGTCGCGGGAATTCCGTAGCGCAGGCACACCGGGCGGGCGCAGTGATGGCCGACGCGCACGGCGATGCCCTGCTCGTCGAGCACCTGGCCGACGTCGTGCGGGTGGATGTCCCCCAGCACGAAGGAGATCGCCGCGCCCCGGTCCTCGGCCGTGGTGGGGCCGATGATCCGCAGGTCGGGGACTTCCTGGAGCCGCCGCACCGCGTACTCGGTGATCGCGTGCTCGTGCCGGGCGATGTTCTCCATGCCGATGCCGGACAGGTAGTCCACCGCCGCGCCGAGGCCGACGGCCTGCGCGATCGGCGGCGTGCCGGCCTCGAACTTGTGCGGGGCGGGCGCGTAGGTCGAGGAGTGCATCGAGACCGTCTCGATCATCTCGCCGCCACCGAGGAAGGGCGGCAGGTCCTCCAGCAGCTCCTGGCGGCCCCACAGCACACCGATGCCCGTCGGGCCGCACATCTTGTGCCCGGTGAAGGCCACGAAGTCGGCCTGTATGGCCTGCACGTCCAGCACCATGTGCGGCGCGGCCTGGGAGGCGTCGACGACGACGAGCGCGCCGACCTCCTGCGCCCGGCGGACGATGGCCTCGACCGGGTTGACCGTACCCATGATGTTGGAGACCAGGGTGAAGGAGACGACCTTCGTCTTCTCCGTGATGATCTCGTCCATGGCGGAGAGGTCGAGCCGGCCGTCGTCGGTCAGCCCGAACCACTTCAGCTTCGCGCCCGTGCGCTGCGCGAGCAGCTGCCACGGCACGATGTTGGAGTGGTGCTCCATCTCCGTGATGACGATCTCGGTGTCCTGGTCCACCCGGTAGGGCTCGTCGGCCCAGCCGAGCATGTTCGCCACCAGGTTCAGCGACTCCGAGGCGTTCTTGGTGAAGATCACCTCGTCGCGGCTGGGCGCGTTCACGAAGGCGGCGACCTTGTCGCGCGCCCCCTCGTAGAGCGCCGTGGCCTCCTCGGCGAGGACGTGGACACCACGGTGGACGTTGGCGTTGTGCCGCTCGTAGTAGGTGGTCAGCGCGTCGAGCACCTGGCGCGGCTTCTGCGAGGTCGCCGCGTTGTCCAGGTACACGAGCCGCTTGCCGTCGTGGATCTGGCGGTCCAGGACGGGGAAGTCCTTGCGAATCGCCTCGGTGTCGAGGAGGCCCGGCAGGTTTGTCACGAAGTCGTGCCACCCTTCACGTACTGCTCGTAGCCCTCCGCCTCCAGCTTGTCGGCCAGCTCGGGCCCGCCGGACTCGACGATGCGGCCCTTGGCGAAGACGTGGACGTGGTCGGGCTTGATGTAGCGGAGGATACGCGTGTAGTGGGTGATCAGCAGCGTGCCGACGTCACCGCCCTCGCGCACCCGGTTCACGCCCTCGGAGACGACGCGCAGGGCGTCGACGTCCAGACCGGAGTCGGTCTCGTCGAGGATCGCGATCTTCGGCTTCAGCAGTTCGAGCTGAAGGATCTCGTGGCGCTTCTTCTCACCGCCGGAGAAGCCCTCGTTGACGTTGCGCTCGGCGAAGGCCGGGTCCATGGAGAGCCGCTCCATGGCCCCCTTGACCTCCTTCACCCAGGTGCGCAGCTTGGGCGCCTCGCCGCGGACGGCGGTGGCGGCGGTGCGCAGGAAGTTGGAGACGGAGACGCCGGGGACCTCGACGGGGTACTGCATGGCGAGGAAGACACCGGCGCGGGCGCGCTCGTCGACGGACATCTCCAGCACGTCCTCACCGTCGAGGGTGACGGCGCCGCTGGTGATCGTGTACTTGGGGTGACCCGCCAGGGAGTAGGCGAGCGTCGACTTGCCGGAGCCGTTGGGGCCCATGATGGCGTGCGTCTCGCCCTGCTTCACGGTCAGGTCGACACCGCGCAGGATCTCTTTGGGCCCGCTGTCGGTCTCGGCGGAAACGTGCAGGTCGCGAATCTCAAGGGTGGCCATGGGGCTTCAGGACTCCTGGGTGACGGAGACGTACACGGCCGCGTCCGGGCCGTCTCCTTCGATCTTTACGGGGTACACGGGAACGGGTCGCGTGGCGGGCAGACCCGAGGGCATTCCGGTGCGCAGGTCGAAGCTGGAGCCGTGCAGCCAGCACTCGATGGCGCAGCCCTCCACCTCGCCCTCGGAGAGCGAGACGTTCGCGTGCGAGCAGATGTCGTTGATCGCGAACACCTCGCCCTCGGTGTGCACGAGCGAGACGGGGACGCCGTCGATCTCCACCCGCTTCGGGGTGTCCTCCTCCAGCTCGCCCAGGCTCGCGACTTTGACGTATGCGCTCATGCCACCGACGCTTCCAGCTCTTCGTCGATCTTCGCGAGCAGCCGCTCCTGCAGGTCGGGCAGGCCGATCTGCTGGACCAGCTCGGCGAAGAAGCCACGCACGACCAGACGGCGGGCCTCGTCGGCCGGGATACCGCGCGCCATGAGGTAGAAGAGCTGCTCGTCCTCGAAGCGGCCGGTGGCCGAGGCGTGGCCGGCGCCGGCGATCTCGCCGGTCTCGATCTCCAGGTTCGGCACCGAGTCGACCCGCGCGCCGTCGGTCAGGACGAGGTTGCGGTTCAGCTCGTAGGTGTCGGTGCCCTCGGCGACCTTGCGGATCAGCACGTCGCCGATCCACACGGCGTGCGCGTCCTTCCCCTGCAGCGCGCCCTTGTAGGCGACGTTGCTGCGGCAGTGCGGCGCGTCGTGGTCGACGAAGAGGCGGTGCTCCTGGTGCTGCCCGTCGTCGGTGAAGTACAGGCCGTACAGCTCGGCCTCGCCGCCGGGGCCCGCGTAGGTGACGCGCGGGTGCAGCCGCACCACGTCACCGCCGAAGGTCACGACGACGGACTTGAAGCTGGCGTCCCGGCCGACGAGCGCGTTGTGCTGCGAGCAGTGCACGGCGGTGTCGGCCCAGTCCTGCACGGAGACGACGGTCAGCTTGGCGTTGTCCCCGAGGACGAACTCCACGTTGGCGGCGCGCACGGCGTCACCGGTGTGGTCGATGACGATGACGGCCTCGGCGAAGGCACCCAGCTCGAAGACGGTGTGGCCGTAGGACACGCCGCCCTCGCCGTGCAGGCCGACCCGGATGGGCTCGGTCAGCACGGCCTCCCTGGGGACGGTGACCACGGTGGCCTTCTCGAAGGCGCTGTAGGCCTGCGCGGCCACCCGGTCCACCGGCTTGCCCGCCCGGCCGAGCCGGGCGTCGTCCCGGCCGACGGCCTCGATGGTGACGACGTCGGGCGCCGACACCTCGGCCTTCAGGACTCCGGAGGCCTCGGCACTGCCGTCGTGCAGCCCGCGCAGCCGCTCCAGCGGGGTGAAGCGCCACTCCTCCTCGCGGCCGTGCGGCACGGGGAAGTCCGCCACGTCGAACGAGGGCGGTGCGCTCATCCGGGTGGCGACGGTGGACTCGGCGGCCACCGCGATGGCGGTGTTGCCCGCCGGGTTTGTCTGGGCGTCAGCCATGGCTGTCGTACTGCTCGCTTTCTGCGTCTTTTTTGTTCACTCGCCGGGCGCGTGGCCCGGTGTCGACTGTCGACCGTGCTCGGGCCCTCGGTCCTCGGGCCCTCCGCGCGCTCTCCCTTTCGACACCGGCGCGCCCTTCGGCTCGCTCACGGTGGGCGGGATGCTGAAGCGGGACGGCGTCAGCCGACCGCGCCCTCCATCTGCAGCTCGATCAGCCGGTTGAGCTCCAGGGCGTACTCCATGGGCAGCTCCTTGGCGATCGGCTCCACGAAGCCGCGCACGATCATCGCCATGGCCTCGTCCTCGGCCATGCCCCGGCTCATCAGATAGAAGAGCTGGTCGTCGCTGACCTTGGAGACCGTCGCCTCGTGGCCCATCGTCACGTCGTCCTCGCGGACGTCGACGTAGGGGTAGGTGTCGGAACGGGAGATCGTGTCCACCAGCAGCGCGTCGCACAGCACGTTGGACTTGGCGTTCTCCGCGCCCTCGGCGATCTCGATCAGACCGCGGTAGGAGGTGCGGCCACCGCTCCGGGCCACCGACTTGGAGACGATGTTGGAGGAGGTGTTCGGCGCCATGTGGACCATCTTGGCGCCGGCGTCCTGGTGCTGACCCTCGCCGGCGAAGGCGACGGACAGCGTCTCGCCCTTGGCGTGCTCGCCCATCAGGTAGACGGCCGGGTACTTCATCGTGACCTTGGAGCCCAGGTTGCCGTCGACCCACTCCATGGTCGCGCCCTCGTAGGCGACGGCGCGCTTGGTCACCAGGTTGTAGACGTTGTTCGACCAGTTCTGGATCGTCGTGTAGCGGCAGCGGCCGCCCTTCTTGACGATGATCTCCACGACGGCCGAGTGCAGCGAGTCGGAGTTGTAGATGGGCGCGGTGCAGCCCTCGACGTAGTGCACGTAGGCGTTTTCGTCGACGATGATCAGCGTCCGCTCGAACTGGCCCATGTTCTCGGTGTTGATCCGGAAGTAGGCCTGCAGCGGGATGTCGACGTGCACGCCAGGCGGCACGTAGATGAAGGAGCCACCGGACCACACGGCCGTGTTCAGCGCGGCGAACTTGTTGTCACCGGCCGGGATGACCGTGCCGAAGTGCTCCTGGAAGATCTCCGGGTGCTCGCGCAGCGCGGTGTCGGTGTCCAGGAAGAGGACGCCCTGCGCCTCCAGGTCCTCGCGGATCTGGTGGTAGACGACCTCCGACTCGTACTGGGCGGCGACGCCGGCGACGAGGCGCTGCTTCTCGGCCTCCGGGATGCCCAGCTTGTCGTAGGTGTTCTTGATGTCCTCCGGCAGGTCCTCCCAGGACTGGGCCTGCTTCTCGGTGGACCGCACGAAGTACTTGATGTTGTCGAAGTCGATGCCCGACAGGTCCGAGCCCCAGTTCGGCATGGGCTTCTTCTCGAAGAGCTTCAGGCCCTTCAGGCGGAGCTTGAGCATCCACTCCGGCTCGGACTTCTTCGCGGAGATGTCGCGCACGACCTCCTCGGACAGGCCGCGCTTGGCCGCGGCTCCGGCCGCGTCGCTGTCGGCCCAGCCGTACTCGTAGTTGCCCAGACCCTCCAGCTCGGGGTGGGCAGTCTCCGTGGGGAGCGTCATGCGGGGTTCCTCCCGGCGGTGCTTGCAGAAGCAGTTGCGTTTGCGGTGTTCTCTGAGGTCAGCGCGGGCCCGTCTGCTCGCGGGACGAAGGTGGTGCACACCCCGTCGCCGTGCGCGATGGTGGCCAGGCGCTGCACGTGGGTGCCGAGCAGGCGGGAGAAGACCTCGGTCTCCGCCTCGCACAGCTGCGGGAACCGCTCGGCGGCGTGCGCCACCGGGCAGTGGTGCTGGCAGAGCTGCTCACCCCCGGGGCTGCGCCCGGGGGTGCCCTCGGCCGGAGCCGGAGCGCTGCGCGCGGTAGCAGCGTACCCGTCCTCCGACAGCGCCTCGGCCAGCACACGCGCGCGGTCCTCGGGCGCGGAGCCCGCCAGCCGCTCGCGATAGCGGTCGGCCTGGGCGTTCGCCCGGGCCCGGGCGAACGCCGCGACGGCGGCCTCGCCCTTCTCCCCGCCGCCGGCCATCCGCGCGATCCAGCGCATGGCGTCGACGGCGAGCTCGTCGTAGGCCTGGTCGAAGGCATCCCGGCCGCAGTCGGTGAGCGCGAAGACCTTGGCCGGACGACCGCGGCCCCGGCTGCCGTAGACCCGCTGGGCGCGGGCCTCGACGGTGCCCTCGGACACCAGGGCGTCCAGATGTCGGCGCACGGCGGCCTGCGTCAGCTCCAGGCGCTCGGCCAGCTCCGCCGCGGTGGACGGGCCGTGGTCGAGAATGGACCGCGCCACGCGGTTACGGGTGCCGTGCTGCTCGTCCAGCGCGACGTGCACACCCGAAATCGCGGGGGCCACCAGCGGCTCCCGCGTCGTGCGTGCGTCTCCCGTGTTTTTCACAACGCCATTGTTGCGTAATTCCTCGGAGCCGGGCAAGCCTGGTCTGTGACCTGCGGCAATGGGCTGCGTCACGTAAGGCAAGCCTTACCCGCGCCGGGCCTCCGGCGGCGCGGACACCCGGGGCCCGGGCCGTGGGCGGGGGTTCCTAGACTGGCCGGTATGCACGAGAAGGCGGCCGTCGAGGTCGCGGGGCTGGTCAAACGGTACGGCCGGACGAAGGCCGTGGACGGCGTGGACCTCACCGTCGGGCACGGCACCGTCATGGCGGTCCTCGGACCGAACGGCGCGGGGAAGACGACCACCGTCGAGATCTGCGAGGGCTACCGCCGCCCGGACGCCGGCGAGGTGCGGGTCCTCGGTCTGGACCCCGTCGCGGACGGCGCGGCGCTGCGGCCCCGGATCGGGGTGATGCTCCAGAGCGGCGGCGTCTACCCCGGTGTGCGGGCCGAGGAGATGCTGCTCCACATGGCCGCCTTGCACGCCCACCCGCTGGACGTGGCGGCGCTGGTCGAGCGGCTGGGCCTCGGCTCCTGCGGACGCACCCCCTACCGGCGGCTCTCCGGCGGCCAGCAGCAGCGGCTCGCCCTGGCCATGGCCGTCGTCGGCCGCCCCGAGCTGGTCTTCCTCGACGAGCCGACCGCGGGCCTCGACCCGCAGGCGCGCCGCGCCACCTGGGACCTGGTGCGCGAGCTGCGCTCCGACGGCGTGGGCTGCGTGCTCACGACGCACTTCATGGACGAGGCCGAGGAACTGGCCGACGCCGTGGCGATCATCGACGGCGGCCGGGTCATCGCCCACGGCACGCCCGAGGAGCTGTGCCGCGGCGGCGCCGAGAACAGCCTGCGCTTCAGCGGCAGGCCCGGCCTCGACCTCGGCTCGCTTCTGAAGGCACTGCCCCCGGAGAGCGCCGCCGTCGAACTGACGCCCGGCGCGTACCGCATCCAGGGCACCGTGGACCCCCAGCTCATCGCGACGGTCACTTCCTGGTGCGCGCAGAACGGCGTCCTGCCCGACCGTATCGCCGTCGAGCGCCGCACCCTGGAGGACGTCTTCCTGGATCTGACCGGTAGGGAGCTGCGCTCGTGACGGGCCCACACCACGTCACCCCGCCCGGCCGGGGGCCCGGGGGTCGCCCCCGGGGACAACACAGCCTGGATCCGACCGGTAGGGAGCTGCACGCGTGAACGGCACCTACGCACCGGCGCCCGGCGCGGCGCCCGCCGGGCGGATGGTCGCCGCGCAGGCGGCCCTGGAACTGCGGATGACGCTGCGCCACGGTGAGCAGCTGCTGCTCACCGTGGTCATCCCGACGCTGCTGCTCGTGCTGTTCAGCGCGGTGGACGTGGTGGAGCTGCCCGTCGACGGCGGCGAGCGGGTCGACTTCGTCGCGCCGGGCGTGCTCGCGCTCGCCGTCCTCTCCACGGCCTTCACCGGGCAGGCCATCGCGACGGGCTTCGAGCGGCGCTACGGCGTGCTCAAGCGGCTCGGTGCCTCGCCGCTCCCCCGCTGGGGGCTGCTGACGGCGAAGACCCTCGCCGTGGTGGGCGTGGAGCTGCTCCAGGTGGCCCTGCTGGGCGCGGTGGCCCTCGGGCTCGGCTGGTCGCCGCAGGGCAGCTGGGCCGTCGTGGGGCTGCTGCTCGTCGTCGGCACGGCGGCGTTCAGCGGCCTCGGGCTGCTGATGGCCGGCACGCTCCGGGCGGAGGCGACGCTCGCGGCGGCGAACCTCGTGTTCGTCCTGCTGCTGCTCGGCGGCGGGGTGGTCGTGCCGCTGGAGCGGTTCCCCGAGGCGGCGCAGGGCGTGCTGGGCGTGCTGCCCGTCACGGCGCTCTCGGACGGCCTGCGCGACGTCCTCCAGCACGGCGCCGGCGTTCCCTGGGGTGATCTCGGCATCCTCGCCGCATGGGCGGCGGTCGCCCTGACCGCCGCCGCACGCTTCTTCCGCTGGGAGTGAGCGCCGCCGCCTCAGTTCGGCTCGCTGACCGAGGTGATCGCGCCCACGAAGGTCGCCTCGTCGGGCCGTCTGGGTGAGTAGCCGGCCAGGGCGGCGGCACGGGCTCCGACCGGGGTGCGGGAGAAGGGCCTCAGGCGGCCCGCCGGGCGTGTGACGCCGTCCTCGGTGGCCGAGGCGGCGCGGGCGGTGTGGACGCTGTTCTCCGTGGACACGGTTCTCTCCTTCTGTCGTTGCCGGACCGGAACGGCTGTCCCGGCCGTGTGTCGGGCCTGGTCGTGCGGGGGACGGCTCAGGCCGTGGCCGCCCGGCGCGCCCCCAGCGTGGGGAGCGGGGGGACGTGCTCGGGGAAACCGTGGTGGAGGAGCGCGTACCCGATGCCCGCCAGCCCGGACAGGAGTCCCGGGGTCGGTACGGCGGCCGGGGTGCCGCAGCGGGGGCCCTGGTGTTCGAGCGCCCCGAGCAGGAGCTGGCAGCGGCGTTCGAGCAGGGCGGCGGCCTCAGGGCGGCCCGTGGCAGCGGCGGCGGCGATGCCGCTGAGTACGCCCGTCTCGCCGTGGCACAGCGTCGTGTCGCGCAGGGGGCCGGTCTCCCGCAGGGCGGCGAGGGCCGCCTCGACGGCGCCCGGGTGCCGGTGGGCCAGCAGCGGGTGGGACCACAGGGCGAGCCGCCCGGCGAGACCGGAGCACCAGCCGACGTCGTCCCCGTCGGCGGGCGGACCGAGGGGGCCGCCGCGCGGGGCCGCCGCCCGGCCGACCTCCGCCGCCGCGGGGGCGTCGCAGGTCTCCGCCAGGCGCAGCAGCGCCCAGGCCGCGCCGCCCGAGCCGAAGAGGAACCCGGTGTCGTCGGCGGGCGCGGTGCCCCGCAGCCGGGCGGTCAGGGTGTCCCCCAGGCGCACGGCCGTCCCGCGGGCCGCGGCCGAGCCGGTCTCGGCGTGGACGGCGAGCAGCGCGGCCACGCCGCCGGCGAGGCCGTCGTGCAGGGCGAGGGGCCCCTCGGGGTCGGCGGCCAGCCCCGTCGCGGCGACGGCGTGGCCGAGGGAGCCGCGGAGCTCGGCGTCGTCCAGGAGGGTGGACAGGCGGGCCAGGACGTAGGTGATGCCGCCCACGCCGGCGAAGGCGCCGCAGCCGACGGCGCGGGCCAGCTCCGGGTCGGCGGCGAACCGCTCGACGAGGCCGGGCAGGGGCCCCACGGCCCGGGCGGCGAGCTCACTGTAGCGGTCGGTGCCGGTGAGCCGGCCGAGTTCGGCGAGGAAGAGCGCGACCCCGCTGTAGCCGGTGGCCAGGCCGGCGCCCATCGGCATGACCTTCCAGTACAGCTCGTCCAGGGCCTCCAGGCCGAGCCAGTTGGCGCGGGTGCCGTCGACGGCGGCGCGGGCGACCAGGCTGTCGGCCAGGGCCCGGGCGGCGGTGAGGAAGCGCTGGGGGTCGGCCTCCTCCGCCGGGGGACGGGAGGGGGCTGGCGGCCGGGAGCGGTGCTCGACGGGTGCGTTGCGGCTGGCGAGGGTGGCGGTGATCAGCCACTCCTGGGTCTGGCGGTCCACTTCGCCGAGGGCGCCGATCTTCGCCGCGGCCTGGTCGAGGCCGCTGGTGTCCAGCGCGTTCCGCAGCACACGGCCGCCGAAGGCGTGCAGGTCGGTGTCGCCGGGGCGGCAGTGGAAGACGGGGACGTCGTCGTTCCACAGCTCGGCGATCTCCTGCTCGGTGAGCCGCGTCAGGGGCGGCGGCAGCGGCTCCTCGTGCAGCCGGGCGAGGAGTTCCGCGCGGTCGGCCGCGTCGTGCAGCACGTCCGGGTGGGTGGCCTCGTCGAGCAGCTTGGCGTAGACCTGGGTGTTCCGCAGCAGGACGCGCGCGTCGTCCTCGGCGAAGGCGCGCAGCAGCCCGTCGTCGCCGAGGAGTTCGGACCGGTGGGCGGTGAGGGCCCCGTAGGCCGCGCGGAAGCCGCCGAGGAAGGACGCCGTGTGCCGGGCCGGGTCGGCGTAGCGGTCGCCGACGCGCGGGCGGTTGGCGCTGCCGGGGAACAGCGCCGTGCGCCGGACCAGGTGCATCGTGTCGGTCCCTGCGTCGGCCCAGGCGACGGTGTCCCGGGGCAGGAGGGAGTTCTTGTCGCCGCCCATCCCGGAGATGTCGAGCGCGCCGTGCTCGCCGAAGATCATGCGGGGCAGCAGGGCCGTGCGCTCCACCGACGCGGCGAGGGCTCCGGCGGCCGGGCAGGAGCCGGTCGTCGCCACGGGGGTGAACACCGGCTGGAAGAGGGTCTCGATGTCGACGAGGACGGGCTGGTCTCCGGCGGCGACGATGTTCTCGTGGTGGATGTCGGTGGCGTTGACCGCGAAGAGCAGGGCGAGAAGGGCTCCCTGGCGGCGGTAGAAGGTGTCGAATCCGGCCATCTCGGCGCAGGGGGTGTGCTCGATGAACTCCATCCACCCGTAGCCGTCCCCGGGCAGGCACTCCGGTGCCCGCAGGCCCAGCTGGGGCACCCGGCCGTTGAACCAGCTCAGCAGCGCCGTGAAGTGGACGTGCAGGTCGAGCGAGCGCGGCTTGTACACCACGGACCGGCCGTCGGCGAAGTGCAGGCGGCTGACGGACCGGCCGCCGCGGTGCCGGTCGCCCAGGCCGCGTTCGACGAGGATCAGCGGGCTGGTCTCGCCGGGCAGCAGCCGGGCCGCGAGGGCGTGCCGGTCGGCGGTCAGACGGCGCAGCAGTTCGGCGTAGGCGGCCGTGGTCTGGTCGGTGGCCTGGGTCACCAGGCCGGCGAGCACGGGGTAGGTGGCGAACAGGTCGGTCAGCGCGCCGGGCCGGGACATCGAGCGGACGAAGTCGACGAAGCGCTCCCGGCTCGTCCGTCCGGTGAGCCGCTGCTCGCGGCGGGCGCGGTGCAGCTCCACGACCATCGTGCGGGCCGTCAGCCGGGCCAGGCGGGCGGTGAGTTCGGCTCCGGCTCCGGCGGCCACGGCGTCGGCGTCCACCCTGGCGCGGCGGCCCAGCCCCCAGGCGGCCTCCCGCACCTCGGCGACGGCGGCGCGCACCAGGGGCAGCAGGGGCACGGCCAGTGCCTCGACGTCGTGTCCCACGGCCGCCTCGTCGACGTGGGGCGGCTGCTCGGCGAGTACGCGCAGCCGCCGGGCCACCGCCTCGTCGGGCGGCGACGCGATGACGGTCCGCCTCTCGGCGGTCGCGGTCAGCTCTGTCACGGTGACGATCCAAGCACCGCGGAGGCGGCCCCCGCATGGGTAACGGCCCCCCAGATTCCCGGGGAGCCGCCCCACTCGGGGTGTGGCCGGTACCTGACCTGGGGCGGCGGCGTCGTCCTGGCAGCGGGGAGGATCGCCGAACTAAGGTGTGGCCATGCGAACACGTGCTTCGTTGCTTGTCGGGCGTGACGCGGAGCTCGACCAGCTCTCCGGCACGCTCGACGACGTGCGGAGCGGCGGCGGTGCGTGCTTCTTCCTGCGGGGCGAGGCCGGGATCGGCAAATCACGCCTGGCCGCCGAGGTGGTGGGCAAGGCCGTCGACGCCGGTATGACGGTGCTGCGGGGCCGGGCGAGCACGACGGGGCCGAGCGTGCCGTTCCGGCCGCTCACCGAGGCGCTGATGTCCCTCGTGCGCAAGGGGGTTCCGTTCGACGAGGAGACGCTCGGCCCGTACCGGTCGGTCCTGGGGCGCCTGGTGCCGGAGTGGGACACCGGGGCCGTCACCCGGACCCACGGCGACTCGCTGGTGGTGCTGGCGGAGGCCGTGCTGCGGCTGACCGCCGTCGCCGGCCGGGAGTCGGGGTGCCTGCTCTTCCTGGAGGACCTGCAGGACGCGGACGCCGAGACGCTGGCCGTCGTGGAGTACCTGTCCGACAACCTGCGCTCGGAGCCGACGGTCCTGCTGTGCACGGTGCGCTCCGAGCCGAGTTCCGCGCTGGACGTGGTGCACGCGGTGGCGCAGCGGCAGAGCGGCCGCATCGTCGAGCTGCACCGCCTCGGACGGGAGGCGATGCGGGCCTTCGTGGCCAGCTGCCTGAACGCCGGTGCCGAGGAGGTCCACGAGGCCGTCGTCGAGCAGCTCTGGCGGGACAGCGCCGGGGTCCCGCTGGTGATCGAGGAGCTGTTGAACGGGCTGGTCAGCAGCGGTCGGCTCGCCTGTGACAGCGGCGGCTGGCGGTTCATCGGCGACGCGGCGACGGCGCTGCCCGCCACGCTGACCCGCAGCGTCCTGGACCGGGTCGACCGGCTCGGCCCGGTGGGCAGGCACCTGTTCTCCGTCGCCTCGGTGCTGGGGCACCGGTTCCCCCTCACCATCGTGCAGGAGGTCACGGGGCTGGACGACCACACCCTGCTGGAGCACCTGCAGGCGGGCGTCGAGGCGCAGCTCGTCACGCCGGACGAGCGCGGCCCCGACTGGTACTCCTTCCACCACCCGCTGACGGCCGACGCCCTGCTGGGCGGCCTGACGCCCGCCGAGCGCGCCCACCTGTCCCGGCGGGCGGCGGAGGCCGCCGACGCCGTGCACCCCGGGCTGCCCCGGAGCTGGTGCCAGCTCGCCGCGAAGCTGTGGCTGCGGGCCGGGGAACCGGTGCGCGCCGCCGCCCTGTTCCACGAGGCGGGCGAACGCGCCCTGGACCGGGGGGCCGTGGGCACGGCGAGGAGCCTGCTCACACAGGCGGAGGAGCTGTTCGCCGAGCACGGCGAGACGCGGGCCCGCGCCGAGGTGCTGGAGACGCTGCTGCACCTGCTGGCGGAGTCGGGCAACTGGGCCGGCGTCCACGAGAAGTCGCAGCTCCTCGCCGACGAGCTCGCAGGGATGGCCCCGGAGCGGCGCGTGGCGCTGCACGTGCGGCTGGCGTGGGCCGCCTGCATCACCGGGCGGCATGCCGACGGCGACCGCCAGGTGGGCCTGGCCCGCGCGCTGCTGCCGCCGGGCGCCGGGGTCGACGTCACCGCCCCGGTCGACGCGGTCGCGGCCTATCTGACGCTGGAGGGGACGGGCCGCGAACGCGTCCAGCAGGCCGAGGAGCTGGCGAGAGGGCTGGTCGAGGCCGCCGACCGGGTCGCCGACCCCGTCGCGCTGTGCCAGGCCTGGCACCTGATCGGGCTCGTGTCGCGCGAGCGGGACCTCGGCCACGCCCACCACTGCTTCGAGCGCGCGCTCGACATCGCCACTCGGCACGGCATCCCGATCTGGCGCGCCTACGCCATGATCGGCGCGGCCGGGGTGGCCTGGCTGCGGGACGGCAACGTCGCGGTGCTGCAGAGCGCGCGGAGCGCCGCGCTCAACGTCGGCGGCATCACGCTGGCCGAGAACATGTCCGCGACCATCGTCATGGACACCATCCTGCGCGGCGAGTTCGAGCGGGCGGCCGAGCTGCTAGCGGCCTCGCTGGCGACGGCGCGGCGGATGCGGCTGGTCACGGTCGAGCGGTACCTGCAGGTCGCCCGCGCCACGCTCGCGGCGCACCAGGGCCGACGCGCGGAGATGGAGGAGGCGCTGGCGGCGTTCGACTCCTGCGGTGGCGACCGCCCGCACGAACAGAGCCTGGCCCTCGGCCTCGCTCGCGGCGTCTGCGCCCTGCTGGAGGAGGACGGCACGACGGCGCGCGGCCATCTGACGGACGTGGTGACGGCCGAGGAGCGGTACCCGACGACATTCTACCTGGCCGGGGCCCACGGCCTGCACCTGCTGCTGCGGGTGCTCGACGGCACGCTGGACGGGGGACGACTCGGCCGGGCCGCCGCCAGCGCGCCGGCGACCATGCGGTGGAACCAGCAGTTCGTCCTCCTGGCCGAGGCCGTGCTGCACGGCCGGGCCGGCCGGCCGCGGGAAGCGGAGGACGCCGTCGCCCGGTCCGCGCTCGCCGCGCGGGACTACCCGACGGCCCGGCACCTGGGGCTGCGGCTCGTCGCCGAGACGGCCCACCGGGACGGCTGGGGCGAGCCTGTGGAGTGGCTGCGCCGGGCGGAGGAGCACTTCCACGGCGCCTCCGTACCCGCGGTCGCCGGGGCCTGCCGGGCCCTGCTGCGGGCCGTCGGCGCCCCGGTGCAGCAGCGCCGCGCCGGAACCGACCGGGTGCCCGCCTCCCTGCGGGCGCTCGGCGTGACGGTCCGCGAGTTCGAGGTGCTCGAACTGCTGCCGAACCGGCTCACGAACAAGGCCATCGCCGAGCGGCTGCACGTCTCGCCGCGCACCGTCGAGAAGCACATCGCGAGCCTGTTCACGAAGTCGGGGTGCACCGACCGGCTGCAGCTGTCGGACTACGCCTGCACGGCGCTGGCCACGGAGCCGACGGCCACCGGGGCCTGACGCCTACCCACCCCACCGGGCCGCCCCCGCGCGAATGCGGGGGCGGTCTACCCATGCCCGCGCCCGTCCGCCGGCGGCAAGCTGACCGGCGGCCGGAACCTCCGGTCTGCCGCGCAGGAGCACCGCGCTGCACCTCGGCGATTTCCCGCAGACCGCACGGGACGGGTGAGAAGGGCGTCAGCATGGACGGCAACCGCACGACAGCAGGACACGGCACCACGGGCCCGGCGGCGGCGCCCACCACGCGCCGGAGGCTGCGGGCACGCCCCGCCGAGCGCGGGCCCCTCTCCTTCGGGCAGCGACGGCTGTGGTTCCTGGACCGCTGGCTCGGCGAGAACGCCGTCTACAACGTGCCGTTGACCCTGCGCTTCACCGGCAGGCTGGACGCCGGCCGGCTCGTGCGGGCCGTGACGTCCGTCGCCGCCCGGCACGAGGCCCTGTACACGGTGTTCGAGGAGGACGCGGACGGGGAGCCGCAGCAGCACCTGCTCGACGTGCGCGAACCGCACTGCCCCCTGGTGGAGCTGAGCGGCCTGGACCCCGCCGCGGCCAGGGAACGCGCCACGACGGCCGTCGAGGCCGACGCGCGGCTCCCGTTCGACCTGGCCAAGGACCCGATGCTGCGCATGACGCTGTACCGGCTGGCCGAGGACGAGCACTGGCTGCACCTCACGTTCCACCACATCGCCTGTGACGGCTGGTCCCTCAACCTGTTCCAGCGGCAGCTCGACGAGGCCTACCGCGCGGACGGACCGGGCGGCGAGCCGCCGCCCGTCCAGTACGCCGACTACGCGCTGTGGCAGTCCGAGATGCTGGACGACCCGCGCGTGGAGGCGGCCCTGGCCCGCTGGACCGAGGCGCTGGAGGGCGCCCCCGCCGTCCTCGACCTGGGCATCGACCGGCCCCGCCCCGCCGAGCAGACCTACCGCGGCAGGACCGTCGACTTCCCGCTGGACGGCGTCTCCCTCACGGCGCTGGAGGACTTCGCCGCCGGGGAGAACGTGAGCCTCTACACGGTGCTGCTCGCCGCCTTCCAGACCCTCGCCGCACGGCACTCGGGTGCGGGGGACGTCGTCGTCGGCTCCCCGGTGGCCGGCCGCGACAACGCCAGGCTGCACGAGCTCGTCGGCTTCTTCGTGGACACGCTCGTGCTCCGCGTCGACGTCGCGGACGACCCGTCCTTCCGGGAGCTCGTGGCCCGCTCGCGCACCTCGCTGCTGGACGCCATGGGCCGCGGCCGGGCGCCCTTCGACCTCGCCGTCAGCCATCTGCATCCGGAGCGGTCGCTGAGCCACAACCCCGTGGTGCAGACGCTGTTCGCCTTCCACGAGGAGGAGCACGACACCGCTTTCGGCGCCCCCGGCGACGGGCTCACCGTCGAGCGGCACATGGTGCCCACGGACACCGCCAAGTTCGACCTCACGTGGACCCTGTACCGCCGCTCCGGCAGCCTGCTGCTCCAGGTGGAGTACGCGACGGACCTGTTCGACGCCGACACCGTCCAGACCCTCGTCGACCACTGGCGGGTGCTGCTCGGCCAGGTGACCGCCGCGCCGGACGAGCCGGTCAGCCGCCTGGAGCTGGCCACTCCCGCCGAGCGGGGGCTGGTGCGGGAGTGGGCGGGTGACGGCCGGGACCTGCCGGTGGCGACGATCCACGAGCTCGTCCTGCGTCGGGCGGTCGAGACGCCAGAGGCCGTGGCGGTCGTCTGCGGGGAGGAGACCCTGACCTACGCCGAGCTGGTGGGCCGGGCCGCGCGCGTCGCGGAGGTCCTCACCGCCCGGGGGGTCGGGCCCGAGACGTGCGTGGGCGTGTGCGTCGAACGCTCGCTGGAGACGGTCACGACGACGCTGGGCGTCATGCTCGCCGGCGGCGTCTACGTCCCCCTGGACACCGCCTTCCCCACCGACCGCATGGGCCACATGCTCACCGAGGCCCACGCCCCGGTCCTCCTCGTCCACGGGCCCACCCGGGACATGGTGCCCGAGGGGCCCTGGGCCGTCGTCGACGTCAGCGAACCCGACTTCGCCGAGCCCCTCGGCCTCGACGCCGTCCCCCCGCCCGGGGACGTGGGGCCCGAGCACGCCTGCTACGTCATCTTCACCTCCGGCTCCACCGGGCGCCCCAAGGGCACCACCGTCACCCACGCCAACGTCACCCGGCTCTTCGCAGCCGTCCGGGAGCGCCTGGCCTTCGGCCCCGAGGACGCGTGGTCCCTCTTCCACAGCTTCGCGTTCGACGTGTCCGTGATGGAGATGTGGGGCGCCCTCACCACCGGTGGACGGCTCGTCGTCGTGCCGTACCTCGTCAGCCGGGACACCGACGCCTTCTACACCCTCGTCCGGGACACCGGCGTGACCATGCTGAGCCAGACCCCCTCGGCGTTCCGCCAGTTCGAGGCCGTGGACGCCGAGCGGGGCGACGCGCTGCGGCTGCGCGCCGTCCTGTTCGCCGGGGAGGCGCTCGACCGCCCCTCCGTGCGCCGCTGGGGAAGCCGCCGCGGATACGCCGAGCCTCTGCTCGTCAACCTGTACGGCATCACCGAGACCACCGTGCACGTCACCTACACGGAGGTGACCGAGGAGCACCTCGACGGCGTGTTCAGCCTGATCGGACGGGCCCTGCCCGACCTGCGACTCCACGTGCTCGACGCCCACGGGGAGCCCGCGCCCGTCGGCGTCACCGGCGAACTGTACGTCGGCGGCCCCGGTGTGACCCGCTGCTACACCGGACGCCCCGAGCTGACCGCCCAGCGCTTCGTCCCCGACCACCTCGGCGACCGGCCCGGCGCCCGCCTCTACCGCAGCGGCGACCTCGCCCGCTGGCGGGCCGACGGCAGGCTGGAGTACCTGGGCCGGGCCGACTCCCAGGTCAAGATCCGCGGCTTCCGCATCGAACTCGGCGAGGTCGAGGCCCAGCTCAGCCGGCAGCCCGGCATCCGCCAGGCCGTCGCCGTGGTGAGGGACGACCTCGGCGGACAGGCCGATCTCGTCGCCTACCTCGTCCCCGACACCAGCCCGCCCTCCGCCGGCGAGCTGCGCGAAGCGCTCAGCGCCGGTCTGCCGCCCTACATGGTGCCGCGCAACTTCGTCTTCCTCGACGCGCTGCCGCTCACTCCGCAGGGCAAGCTGGACCGCCGGGCCCTGCCCGCCCCCACCGGCGAACGCCCCGACCTCGGCGCCGGGTTCGAGCCACCCCTGCCCGGCCGGGAAGAGGTCCTCGCCCGCATCTGGGGCCAGGTCCTCGGCGTCGACCGCGTCGGCCGCCACGACAACTTCTTCCACCTCGGCGGCGACTCCATCCGCAGCATCCAGGTGCTGGGGCAGGCCCGCAACCAGGGCATCGGCTTCCAGCTGCAGGACCTCTTCCGCACCCCGACCCTGGCCGGGCTGGCCGAGGTCGCGCAGATCACGGACGGCGAGGGCGCGTCCCAGAACCGGGAGCCGTTCTCCATGATCTCCGCCGCGGACCGGGACCGGCTGCCCGACGGGGTCGTCGACGCCTACCCGATGGCGGAACTCCAGGTCGGCATGGTCTACGAGATGGAGCTGGACCCCGAGCGGCGGCCCTACCACAACGTCGACAGCATGCGGATCAGCGGCCGGTTCGACGAGGACGCCTTCAGACGGGCCCTGGAGATGGTCGTCGCCCGGCACGCCATCCTGCGGACCTCACTCGAACTCAGCGGATACAGCGAGCCCATCCAGCTCGTGCACCGGGCCGCCGAGATGCCGTGCCGCGTCGCCGACGTGCGGGACCTCGATTCCGCGGGCCAGGAGGCCGCGATCGCCGCGTACGTCGCCGCCGAGCGCGCCAACGGCTTCGACCACTCCCGCCCGCCACTGCTGCGGTTCGGCATCCACCGGCTGAGCGAGGACGCCTTCCAGTGGACGGTGACCGAGCACCACGCCATCTTCGACGGCTGGAGCCTGCACTCCACGCTGGCCGAGATCACCGGGCTCTACCAGCAGCTGGTGGCCGGCGAGGAGCCCGAGGCCCTCGCTCCTCCCGAGTCCGCCTACCGCGACTTCATCGCCGCCGAGCGCGCGGTCCTGCGCTCGGCGGAGAGCGAGGGGTTCTGGCTGGACCGGGTCGCGGACCGCCCGGACAGCCAGCTCCCCCGCTGGTCGACCGAGGTCGACGAGCGGCTCTCCGTCCCCGAGCGGGAGGACGAGTGGCGCGTCGTCCACGAGGCGGAGATGCACGGCGCGATCGAGACGCGGCTCCCGGCCCGCCTCTGCGACGCCCTGCTGGACCTCGCGCTGCGCTGCGGCGTGCCGCTGAAGTCGGTGCTCCTGGCCGCCCACCTGCGGGTGATGAGCCTCGTCACCGGCGACGTCGACGTCATCGCCGGGCTGTCGTCCAACGGGCGGCTGGAGGAGACCGGTGCCACCGAGGTGCGGGGTCTGTTCCTCAACACGCTGCCGTTCCGGCTGCGGCTGCCGGAGGGCAGCTGGGAGGAGCTGGTGCGGGCCGTGTTCGACGCCGAGCAGGAGATGCTGCCCCACCGCAGGTACCCCCTCGGCGCCCTGCAGCGTACGCTCGGCGGAGAGCCCCTCTTCGAGACGAGTTTCGTCTACAACCACTTCCATGTGCTGACCGACGAGTTCGGCAGCGGGCGCCTGGAGATCGTCGACGGCAAGATCGACAGCTTCAGCACGCTGCGGGCCGAGCCGACCAACTTCCCCCTGAGCGTGGGCGTCATCCGCAACCCCTACTCGACGCGCCTCCTGCTGAGCCTCGACTACCACCTCGGGGTCCTGGTCGAGGACCAGGTGGCGTTGTTGCGGGACTACTACGTGCGGGCCCTGGAGGCCATGGTCGCCGACCCCACCGCCCACTACGGCCACGACAACCTCCTCAGCCCCACCGAACGCCGACTCGTCCACCACTGGTCCGGAGACGGCCAGGACCTCCCCGTCACCACCCTCCACGAACTCGTCCTCCAACGAGCCCGCCAAACCCCCCACGCCACCGCCGTCACCCACGAAAACGCATCCCTCACCTACGCCGAACTCGTGGGCCGCGCCGCACGCATCGCCCAAACCCTCACCCGCCACGGAGTCGGACCCGAGACCTGCGTCGGCGTCTGCGTCGAACGCTCCCTGGACACCGTCACCACCACCCTCGGCATCATGCTCGCCGGCGGCGCCTACGTCCCCCTGGACACCGCCTTCCCCACCGACCGCATGCACCACATGCTCACCGAAACCCACACCCCCCTCCTCCTCGTCCACGCCCCCACCCGCGACACCGCACCCGAAGGCCCCTGGGACGTCATCGACATCAGCGAACCCGAGTTCGCCCAGCCCCTCGGCCTCGACACCATCACCCCACCCCACAGCGTCAGCCCCGAGAACGCCTGCTACGTCATCTTCACCTCCGGCTCCACCGGACACCCCAAGGGCACCACCGTCACCCACGCCAACGTCACCCGACTCCTCACCGCCGTCCAGCAACGATTCCCCTTCGGCCCCGAAGACGTGTGGACCCTCTTCCACAGCTACGCCTTCGACTTCTCCGTCTGGGAAATCTGGGGCGCCCTCACCACCGGCGCACACCTCATCGTCGTCCCCCACCACACCACCCGCGACACCCACGCCTTCCACACCCTCACCCACCACCACAACGTCACCATCCTCAGCCAAACCCCCACCGCCTTCCGCCAATACGAAGCCACCGACGCCCAACACGGCGGACACCACCACCTCCGCGCCATCATCTTCGGCGGCGAAGCCCTCGACCTCCCCTCCACCCGACGCTGGACCCAACGCCACGGCCACACCCACCCCACCCTCATCAACATGTACGGCATCACCGAAACCACCGTGCACGTGACGTCCACCGAGGTCACCGAGGGCCACCTCGACGGCGCGTTCAGCCTCATCGGTGATCCTCTGCCAGACCTGCGGCTCCACGTTCTGGACGCGCACGGACAGCCCACCCCCGTCGGCGTCACCGGCGAACTCCACGTCGGCGGCCCCGGCGTGACCCGCGGCTACACCGGACGCCCCGCACTCACCGCCGAACGCTTCGTCCCCGACCACCTCACGACCACGCGGCCCGGCACCCGGCTCTACCGCACCGGCGACCTCGCCCGCCGACGCGCGGACGGCAGGCTGGAGTACCTGGGCCGGGCCGACTCCCAGGTCAAGATCCGCGGCTTCCGCATCGAACTCGGCGAGGTGGAAGCGCGGCTCAGCCAGTTGCCCGGCATACGCCAGGCCGTCGCGCTCGCCCGCGGGGACCACGGCGGCGCCGTCGAACTCGTCGCCTACCTCGTTCCCGAGGCCGACGCGCCCGACGCCACCGAGCTGCGCGAGAGCCTGGCCGGCGTCCTGCCGCCGTACATGATCCCGCACCACTTCGTCACGCTGGACGCGCTCCCCCTCACCCCGCAGGGCAAGCTGGACCGCCGGGCCCTGCCCGCCCCCACCGGCGAACGCCCCGACCTCGGCGCCGGGTTCGAGCCACCCCTGCCCGGCCGGGAAGAGGTCCTCGCCCACATCTGGGCCAAGGTCCTCGGCGTCGAGCGCGTGGGCCGCCACGACGACTTCTTCCACCTCGGCGGCGACTCCATCCGCAGCATCCAGATCCTCGGCCACGCCCGGGACGCCGGCATCGGCTTCCACCTCCAGGACCTCTTCCAGCACTCGACGCTCGCCGAACTGGCCACCGTGGCCCGGGCCGACGCGGCGGCGGAGGCCGAAGACGGCACCGTCCCGGAACCCTTCGCCCTGCTCTCGGCCAAGGACCGGGACCGGCTGCCGGACGGGGTCGTCGACGCCTACCCGATGGCGGAACTCCAGGTCGGCATGGTCTACGAGATGCAGCGCGACCCCGACCGCAACCCCTACGTCAACATCACCTCCCTCCGCGTCCCCGGCCGTTTCGACGAGGCCGCGTTCCGTGCGGCCCTGGCCCGCGTGGCGGAGCGCCACGCCGTGCTGCGCACGTCGTTCGACCTGAGCGGGCTGAGCGAGCCGATGCAGCTCGTGCACGCCGTGGCGGAGCCCCGGCTTGACGTGGTGGACGTGCGGTCCCTCGACGAGGCCGCGCGGCGTGCCGCTCTCGCCGGTCACGTGGAGCGGGAGCGGGCCACCGCGTTCGACCCGGCCGCGGCTCCGCTGTGGCGGATGGCCGTGCACCTGCTGGCGGACGACGCCTTCCAGTGGACGGTGACGGACCACCACGCCATCCTCGACGGCTGGAGCCTCGCCGCCACCCTCACCGAGGTCACGGAGGTGTACCGCGCGCTGCTGGACGGGGACGACGCCGTCCCGCGGCCGCTGCGGTCGGCGTACCGGGACTTCGTCGCCGCCGAGCGCGCCGCCCTCGCCTCGGCCGACAGCGCCGCCTTCTGGCGGAGCCTGCTCGCCGACCATCCCGAGGGCCGGCTGCCGCGCTGGCCCGCGGACCGCCCGCACCTCCCCACCGGTGAGCGCGTCGCCGACGAGAGGTCAGAGCACGACGGCGACAGCGGCTACGGCGCCCTCGTGACGGTGCTGCCGCAGGAGCTGCTCGACGCGCTGGAGGAGAGCGCGGCCCGGATCGGCGTGCCGTTCAAGAGCGTGGTGCTGGCCGCCCACCTGCGGGCGCTGAGCCTGGTCACGGGCACGCCGGACGTGGTGACGGGACTGTCGTCCAACGGACGGCTGGAGGAGACCGACGGCACCGAGGTCCGCGGCCTGTTCCTCAACACCCTCCCCTTCCGACTCCGGCTGCCCGAAGGCACCTGGGCCGACCTCGCCCGCGACGTCTTCCGCTGCGAACAGGCCGTACTGCCCCACCGCAGGTACCCGATGGCCGCGATCCAGCGGGAGTCCGGCGGTGCGCCGCTGTTCGAGACGGGCTTCGTCTACAACCACTTCCGCCAGGTCGACGCGATGACGGAGTCCGGCGCCGCGGCGTTGTCGGGCCCGCACGCGGAGGGGAGCACGGGGGTCGCCCGGACGAGTTTCCCCGTGCACGTCGCCGTCAGCCGGGAGCCGGGCCAGGAGGGCATGCGCCTGGAGCTGGAGTACGACGCGCGGTCCTTCGCCGCCGAGCAGATGCGGCTCCTGCGCGACTACCACCTGCGGGCCCTGCGGGCCATCGCCGAGGACCCCGAAGCGGCCCACCACCACGGCGAGCTGCTGGGCGAGACCGAACGGGCGCTCCTCGCCGCCTGGAACGACACCGCCGCCCCGACGCCGACGACGACCGTTCACGCCCTCGTCGAGGAGCGCGCCGCGCGGACGCCCGGACGGATCGCCGTCGTGGCCGGGGAACGGAGCCTCACCTACGCCGAACTGGCCGCCGGCGCCGAACGCATGGCGGGACGGCTGCGCCGGCTCGGGGTCGGCCCCGAGCGGTTCGTCGGCGTCTGCCTGGACCGGTCGCCGGAGCTGGTCGTCGCCCTGCTGGCCGTGCTCAAGGCCGGCGGTGCCTACGTCCCCCTCGACCCGGCCTTCCCCGCCTCCCGGGCCGCCGACATGCTGGGCCAGGCCCGGGCGGACGTGGTGCTGGCGAGCGCGGAGACCGCGGAGCGGGTGCCCGACGGCCCCTGGCGGACCGTGGACGTGGAGGTCCTCGCCGCGGAAGGCGACGAGGACCACGGCGCCGAGGCACCGGCGCTCCCCGGCGCCGGACCGGACCACGCGTGCTACGTCATCTTCACCTCCGGCTCCACCGGGCGGCCCAAGGGCGTGGTGACGCGCCACCGCAACGTGGCCGAACTGCTGCACGGCGGTTCCACGATGGAACTGAGCCAGGACGACACGCTGCTGCAGATCGCCACCGTCGCCTTCGACGTCTCCACCTACGAGATCTGGGCGCCGCTGGCGGCGGGAGCGCGACTGGTCCTCGCACCCGCCGGGCCGTACACGCCGGAGGACGTCGCCGGCTGGGTCACCGAACACGGGGTGACGGTCCTGCACGCGACGGCCTCGCTGTTCGCCCTGCTGGTCGACCAGGAGCCGGCGGCCCTGGGCGGTCTGCGGCGGCTGCTGACGGGCAGCGAGACGGTGTCACCGGAGCACACGGCACGCGCGCTCGCGCTCCACCCAGGGCTGGAGGTGGTCAACTGCTGGGGGCCGACGGAGACGACGACCTTCTCCGTCTGCGGATCCTTCACCGCCCGGAACCTGCCCGACGGCCCGCTGCCGCTGGGCACCCCACTGGCCAACACCGAGGTGTGGGTGCTGGACGAGGCGGGCCGGCCCGTTCCCGTCGGCTCCCCCGGAGAGCTGTGCGTCGCGGGCCCCTGCCTGGCCCGCGGCTATCTCGGCAACCCGGAGCTCACCGCCGAACGCTTCACGCCGCACCCCCACCGTCCCGGCGTCCGGCTGTACCGGACGGGCGACCGGGGACGGTGGTCGGCCGACGGCCGGGTGGAGTTCCTCGGCCGGGTGGACCACATGGTGAAGATCCGCGGCTACCGGGTCGAGCCCGGGGAGGTGGGCGCGGCGCTCGGGGCACAGCCGCAGGTCCGGCAGTGCGTGGTGACGGCCGTGACGGACGCGGCGGGCGTCGCCGACCTCGTCGCCTACGTCGTGTGCGAGACCCCGGCGCCCGCGGCCGGTGAACTGCGTGCCGCGCTGCGCGAGCGGCTGCCGGACTACATGGTTCCGCGCATGTTCCTCTTCCTGGACGAGCTGCCGCTGACCCCGCAGGGCAAGATCGACCGGCGCAGGCTGCCCGCGCCCACCGGGGAGCGCCCCGAGCTGTCCGCGGAGTACGCGGCCCCGCTGCCGGGGGCGGAGACGCTGCTCGCCGATATCTGGTCGCAGGTGCTCGGCGTGGAGCGGATCGGCCGCGACGACGACTTCTTCGAGCTCGGCGGCGACTCCATTCGCAGCATCCAGGCCGTCGGCCGGGCGCGGGAGGCGGGCCTGCGGTTCGGTCTGCCGGAGTTGTTCCGCGCCCCCACACCGGCCCGGCTGGCCCGGCTGGCGCGAGTGGCGGGCGCGGACGGCGAGCGGCCGGCGGCACTCCCGGCCACCGAGCCGTTCTCCGTGCTGTCCGCCGAGGACCGGGCCCGGCTGCCGCACGGCACCGACGACGCCTACCCGATGGCGGAGCTCCAGCTCGGCATGGTCTACGAGATGGAGCGGGACCCCGAGCGCAACCCGTACCACAACGTGACGACGCTCCGGCACGAGGAGCCCTTCCGGGAAGCGGCCTTCCGCGAGGCCCTGGCCCTGGCCACCGCCCGCCACGCCGTCCTGCGCACCTCCTTCGACCCGAGCGGGTACAGCGAGCCCCTCCAGCTCGTCCACACGCGCGTCGAGCAGCCGCTGACCGTGGTCGACCTGCGGGCCTCGGGCGCCGAGGAGCGGCGGGCGGCGGTGGAGCACTTCGTCCGCGCCGAGCAGGCCGCGCCCTTCGCCCCCGGTCAGGCACCGCTGTGGCGCATGACCGTCCACGTCCTGGCGGACGACGCCTTCCAGTGGACCGTCACGAACCACCACGCCATCCTCGACGGCTGGAGCCTCGCCGCCACCCTCACCGAGATCGCCGGCCACTACCGGGCTCTCCTGGCGGGGCAGACGCCTGAACCGGCCCCCGTCCGCTCCTCCTTCCGGGGTTTCGTGGCCGCCGAGCGTGCGGCCCTGGCCTCCGCCGACAGCTCCGCCTTCTGGCGGGACCTGCTCGCCGAACGGCCCGACGGCCGCGCTCCCGTGCTCCCCGTCGACCACCTGCCCGCCACCGGGGACGACACGTCCGCCGGGTCGCTCAGCACGGCCCTCCCCCGGGAACTCGGCGAGCGGCTGGAGGCGCTGGCCCGGCACGGCGGCGTACCGCTGAAGTCCGTCCTGCTGGCCGCCCACCTGCGGATGCTGAGCGTCGCCACCGGCGACGTGGACGTCGTCACCGGGCTGTCGTCCAACGGACGGCTGGAGGAGACCGACGGCACCGAGGTGCGGGGTCTGTTCCTCAACACGCTGCCGTTCCGGCTGCGGCTGCCGGAGGGCAGCTGGGAGGAGCTGGTGCGGGCCGTGTTCGACGCCGAGCAGGAGATGCTGCCCCACCGCAGGTACCCCCTCGGCGCCCTGCAGCGCACGCTCGGCGGAGAGCCCCTCTTCGAGACGGGCTTCGTCTACCACCACTTCCGCCAGCTCGACGACCTGGCCACCGGCGTCGACGGCTCAGCCGAGAGCGAGCCCATCGCCGGGGCCGGCCGGACCCACTTCCCGCTGCTCGTCGCCGTCAGCCGGGAGTCCTGGCACGACGGCCTGCTCCTGGAGCTGGAATACGACGACCGGCTGCTGTCCTCCGGGCAGGTGGCGTTGTTGCGGGACTCCTACGTGCGGGCCCTGGAGGCCATGGTCGCCGACCCCACCGCCCACTACGGCCACGACAACCTCCTCAGCCCCACCGAACGCCGACTCGTCCACCACTGGTCCGGAGACGGCCAGGACCTCCCCGTCACCACCCTCCACGAACTCGTCCTCCAACGAGCCCGCCAAACCCCCCACGCCACCGCCGTCACCCACGAAAACGCATCCCTCACCTACGCCGAACTCGTGGGCCGCGCCGCACGCATCGCCCAAACCCTCACCCGCCACGGAGTCGGACCCGAGACCTGCGTCGGCGTCTGCGTCGAACGCTCCCTGGACACCGTCACCACCACCCTCGGCATCATGCTCGCCGGCGGCGCCTACGTCCCCCTGGACACCGCCTTCCCCACCGACCGCATGCACCACATGCTCACCGAAACCCACACCCCCCTCCTCCTCGTCCACGCCCCCACCCGCGACACCGCACCCGAAGGCCCCTGGGACGTCATCGACATCAGCGAACCCGAGTTCGCCCAGCCCCTCGGCCTCGACACCATCACCCCACCCCACAGCGTCAGCCCCGAGAACGCCTGCTACGTCATCTTCACCTCCGGCTCCACCGGACACCCCAAGGGCACCACCGTCACCCACGCCAACGTCACCCGACTCCTCACCGCCGTCCAGCAACGATTCCCCTTCGGCCCCGAAGACGTGTGGACCCTCTTCCACAGCTACGCCTTCGACTTCTCCGTCTGGGAAATCTGGGGCGCCCTCACCACCGGCGCACACCTCATCGTCGTCCCCCACCACACCACCCGCGACACCCACGCCTTCCACACCCTCACCCACCACCACAACGTCACCATCCTCAGCCAAACCCCCACCGCCTTCCGCCAATACGAAGCCACCGACGCCCAACACGGCGGACACCACCACCTCCGCGCCATCATCTTCGGCGGCGAAGCCCTCGACCTCCCCTCCACCCGACGCTGGACCCAACGCCACGGCCACACCCACCCCACCCTCATCAACATGTACGGCATCACCGAAACCACCGTGCACGTCACCACCCAGAACATCGATCCCCGGCAGCTCGGCGCCGAGCACAGCAACGTCGGGCGTCCGCTGCCCGATCTCTCCACCCACGTTCTGGACGCGCACGGACAGCCCACCCCCGTCGGCGTCACCGGCGAACTCCACGTCGGCGGCCCCGGCGTGACCCGCGGCTACACCGGACGCCCCGCACTCACCGCCGAACGCTTCGTCCCCGACCACCTCACGACCACGCGGCCCGGCACCCGGCTCTACCGCACCGGCGACCTCGCCCGCTGGCGGTCCGACGGCACGCTGGAATACCTGGGCCGGGCCGATTCCCAGGTCAAGATCCGGGGCCACCGCATCGAGACCGCCGAGATCGACGCCCAGCTCAGTCGACAGCCCGGCGTCAGGCAGGCCGTCGTCACAGCCCGGGACGACCACGACGACACGACCGCGCTCGTCGCCTACCTCGTCCCCGACGGCGCGCCGCCCACCACCGCCGAGCTTCGCGAGGCTCTGGGGCGTGCCCTGCCGCCGTACATGATCCCGCACCACTTCGTCACGCTGGACGCGCTCCCCCTCACCCCGCAGGGCAAGCTGGACCACCGGGCCCTGCCCGCCCCCACCGGCGAACGCCCCGACCTCGGCGCCGGGTTCGAGCCACCCCTGCCCGGCCGGGAAGAGGTCCTCGCCCACATCTGGGCCAAGGTCCTCGGCGTCGAGCGCGTGGGCCGCCACGACGACTTCTTCCACCTCGGCGGCGACTCCATCCGCAGCATCCAGATCCTCGGCCACGCCCGGGACGCCGGGCTCCGCTTCGGGCTGCCGGAGTTGTTCGCGGCCCCGACCGTGGCAGGGCTGGCCGAGGTCGCCGAGGAGGACGAGCCGCCGGCGGACACGGGGTGGCCGCCCCCGCGGGAGCCGTTCGCGATGGTCTCCGCCGCGGACCGGGACCGGCTGCCCGACGGGGTCGTCGACGCCTACCCGATGGCGGAACTGCAGGTCGGCATGGTCTACGAGATGCAGCGCGACCCCGACCGCAACCCCTACCACAACGTGGAGAGCCTGCCGATGTCCGGCCGGTTCGACGAGGGGACGTTCCGGCGTGCGGTACGGCTGGTCGCGCGGCGGCATCCGGCTCTGCGGACGTCGCTGTCGCTGACGGGTTACGGCGAGCCCCTGCAGCTCGTCCACGCCGAGGCCGAGGTGCCGTTGACGGTGGTCGACGTGCGGGGCGAGGGCGCGGACGCGCAGCGTGCGGCGCTGGAGGCGACGGTGCGCCGGGAGCACGCCACGCCCTTCGTCCTGGAGACGGCTCCGCTGATGCGGATGACCGTGCACGTGCTGTCCGGCGCGTCCTTCCAGTGGACCGTCACCGAGCACCACGCGATGCTCGACGGCTGGAGTGTCGCGTCGACGCTGGCGGAGATCGCGGAGACCTACCGCGCGCTCCTGGACGGGGAGGACGTCGCCCTGCGGCCGCTGCGGTCGGCGTACCGGGACTTCGTCGCCGCCGAGCGCGCCGCCCTCGCCTCGGCCGACAGCGCCGCCTTCTGGCGGAGCCTGCTCGCCGACCGCCCCGAGGGCCGGCTGCCCCGGCGCGCGGCGGACGACGGTGAGCCTGACGGTGACGGCGTCCTGTACGCGTCGGTTCCGGCGCGGCTCGTCGACGCGCTGGAGGAGTTCGCGGCGCACGCGGGCGTGCCGTTCAAGAGCGTGGTGCTGGCCGCCCACCTGCGAGTGGTGGGGCTGGTCACCGGCCGGTCGGACGTGGTGACGGGGCTGACGTCCAACGGGCGGCTGGAGGAGACCGACGGCACCGAGGTCCGCGGCCTGTTCCTCAACACCCTCCCCTTCCGCCTCCGGCTGCCCGAAGGCACCTGGGCCGACCTCGCCCGCGACGTCTTCCGCGCGGAGCGGGACCTGCTGCCGCACCGCAGGTATCCGATGGCGGCGCTGCGCCGCGAGCTGGGGGGCGGTCCGCTGGTCGACGTCAGCTTCACCTACAACAACTTCGCGCAGTACGGCGGCCTCGCCCGCTCCGGTGCCCTGGACACCGAGGGCCCGGGGAGCGGTGTCCAGGGCGTGGCGCTGACCGACTTCCCGTGCAGCGTCACCTTCAGCCGCGAGCCGGTGTTCGGCGGCATGCGCATGGAGCTGGAGTACGACGGCAGGGAGATCTCGGCCGCGCAGGCCGAGCGGCTGCGGGACTACCACCTGCGGGCGCTGGCGGCGATGGCCAGGGACGCCGGGGCCGGCCTGCGGGAGACCTCGCTGCTGAGCGGGGCCGAGCGCGCCCGGCTGGCGGCGTGGCGCGAGGAGGACGCCGACGGGGGCGCCGGGGAGGAGCGGGCCACGGTGCCGGAACTGCTGCGCCGTCAGGTGGCCCGGACGCCCGAGGCGGTCGCCGTCGAGCACGGTGCGGGGCGGCTGACCTTCGCCGAGCTGGACGCCCGGACCGACGCCCTCGCGCACCGGCTGCGCGCCGAGGGGGTGCGCCGGG
Source organism: Streptomyces sp. WMMC1477 (assembly GCF_027460245.1). Lineage (NCBI taxonomy): Bacteria > Bacillati > Actinomycetota > Actinomycetes > Kitasatosporales > Streptomycetaceae > Streptomyces > Streptomyces sp. WMMC1477. Next base: position 517,206 of record NZ_JAPZBD010000003.1, read on the forward strand.
GCGATCTGGTCGGAGTGCTGCTGCGGCCCGGCGTCCCGGTGGTGATCAGCCTGTGGGCGGTGTGGAAGGCGGGGGCGGCGTTCGTCCCCCTGGACCCGGACCTGCCTGAGCGGCGGCTGCGGCAGCTCCTGGACGACGCCGGGCCCGTCCTGGTCGTCACGGAGGCGCCGCACGCGGTGCCGCGGGGGCCACGGGTGCTCGACCTCGCCTCCGCCACGGAGGCGTCGGCGGCGGGCGATGCCGGGGGGCTGCCGGTCGTCGGGCACCGTGACCTCGCCTACGCGATCTTCACCTCCGGCACCACCGGACGGCCCAAGGGCGCGCTGATCGAGCACGGCGGCCTGGCGAACTACGCGACGGGCGCGCTGCGGGAGCGGGCGCGCTGCGTGGACGCGCCGAGCCCCGCCCGTCCCCTGCGCGTCGTGACCGGCACCTCCGCCTACGTGTCCGACTTCTTCCTCGGCCAGGTCCTGTTGCTGCTCGAGGGGCACACGCTGTGCGTGCTGGGCCCCGAGGAGCGGCGCGACCCGGCGCGGCTGGTCGCGTGGGCGCACGACGCGGAGCGCGCGGCGGACGTCCTGGACATCACGACAGCCCAGGCGCAGGTGCTGGTCGACCACGGACTGCTGGACGCCCCGCATCCGCCGCGGCTGCTCGCGGTCGGCGGCGAGGCGTGCCCGCCCGACCTGTGGCGCCGGCTGGCGGCGCGGCCGGGGCTGCGGGCCTTCAACACCTACGGTCCGGCCGAGGCGACGATCGAGGCCACCGTCGCCCCGGTGGACGCCCGCACGGGGCCGACCATCGGCACGCCGTGCCGCGGGGTCCGCGTGCATCTGCTGGACGACGTCGGCGACGAGGTGCCGCCCGGCTCCGTGGGCGAAGTCCACATCGGCGGGCCGGGAGTGGGGCGCGGCTATCTGGGGCGGCCCGGGGCGACGGCCGAGCGCTTCGTGCCGGACCCGTGGGGCGCGCCCGGCGCCAGGCTGTACCGGACGGGCGACCTGGCGCGCCGGACCGAGCGGGGCGACCTGGAGTTCCTGGGCCGGGCGGACCACCAGATCAAGGTGCTGGGCCAGCGGGTGGAGCCCGAGGAGGTCGAGGCCGTGCTGCGCTCGCACCCGGCGGTGACCGGCGCGCTCGTGGGCCGCGCGCCGGACGGGGAGCGGCTCGTGGCGAACGTCGTCACGGCCGGCGGCCGGCCGGTGGGGAGCCGGGAGCTGCGGGAGCACGCGGCGGCCCGGCTGCCCTCGGCGGCCGTCCCGGCCCGCTTCGTGCCGGTGGACGCCCTCCCGCTGGCGCCCAGCGGGAAGCTCGACCGGCGGGCACTGCGCACCGGTGAGGGCGCCGGCGCCCCGGCCGTCGAGTCGGCTCCTGACACATCGGCGTGGTCCGAGACGGAACGGCGGGTCGCGGCGGTGTGGGGCGCGCTGGGCCTGCGGCCGGAGCCGGACGACGACTTCTTCGCGGTGGGCGGCCACAGTCTGCTGGCCGTCCGGCTGGCCGCCGAGCTGGGTGCGGCTTTCGGCACGCCCGTGCCGCTCGGGCAGCTCTACCGCACGCCCACGGTGGCGGGCCAAGCCGCGTTCCTGGAGTCCGCCCGGGGCGCGCTGCTCGCCACGGCCCGCGGCGAGCGGAGCGTCGTGGCCATGGGCGGCCGCGCGGGCGCCCGGCCGCTCGTCCTGGTCCACCCGCTGGGCGGCACGCTCTTCTGCTACCTCGACCTGGTCGCCGGGGTGCGGGACTCCTTCGACGTCCTCGGGGTACAGGGCGATCTGACGGGCGGCACCAGGTCCGCCGACTTCACGGCGACGGCCCGGCGGTACGCCCGGGAGCTGGCGCCCCGGCTGCGGGGCCGGCGGCCGGTGGTCGCCGGCTGGTCGGCGGGCGGCGTGCTCGCCCACGAGGTCGCGGTGCGGCTCGCCGAACTCGGCGTCCTCGCCGAGCGCGTCGTCGTCGTCGACGCGTCTCCCCACCACGGCGGGGAGACGCGGGCCGACGCCGAGCGACTGGAGCGGCTGCGGCCCAAGGTGGCGCGGCAGGGGCCGCGGCGCCTGCTGGCGGAGGACGGCGCCGGGCGGCTGCTGGAACTCCTCGGCGTGGACCCGGAGGCGCTGGCCGAGCTGGACGGCGGTCTCGTCGCCTCGCTCATGGGGTTCTGGCAGGACATGCTCTCCGGCCTCGCCGGCCACCGGCCGTCCTCGTTCGCCGGGCCCGTTCGTCTCGTCGTCTCCCGGGACGGTGCGCCGCGGGCGCGCCGGGCCGCGATCGACGGATGGCGGCGGCTCGCCAGATCCCTCCGCGTGTCCCCGGCGGACGGCGACCACTACCAGCTCATGCGGGACCCATGGGTCACGGCCGTCACCGACGCGCTCACCGACCCGACCGAAACGGAAGGAGCTTGACGTGCTGGTGCTCGGTATCAGCGGACTCGACCGGTCGATGTCCGTGAAGAAGGAGATGCTGCCCGGCCTGGACTGGCGGGAGCAGCGGGTCGTGCAGGGGCTGGACTCCGCCGCGGCCCTCGTGAGCGAGGACGGCGTCCTCGCCGCGTCGGCCCAGGAGCGGCACGACGGGAACAAGGGCACCGGAGCCTTTCCGGTGGACGCGATCGAGGCGTGTCTGCGGACGGCCGGGGTGAGCCTGGACGACGTGGACGTCGTCGCCCACGGCTTCCGCTACGAGCCGTCACCCGCGTTCGAACGGGACGCGTTCGCCCGGCGCTGGTTCGACGACGTCTACCGCAGGGAGGTGCAGCTCGACGTCCTGCGCGCCCACTATCCGGACCAGGACTGGGAGTCGAAGTTCACCGGCGTCCGGCACCACCTGGCCCACGCCGCCAGCGCCTACCACCTGAGCGGCTTCCCCGACGCGACGGTGCTGGTGGCGGACGGCATGGGCGAGACGGAGGCGACGTCCGTGCTGCACGGCGACGGCCCTGACCTGCGGTTCGCCCGGACGTACCCCGTCTCCGCGTCCCTCGGCATCCTGTACAGCGTCGTCACCCAGTACCTGGGCTTCCTCCCGGGCATGGACGAGTACAAGGTCATGGGCCTGGCGCCCTACGGCGACGCGGGCCGGTACGCGGACCAGGCCGAGGAACTGGTGCGGCACACGTCCGGCGGGCGGCTGGTCGTCCCTGTGCTGGCGCACGACAAGTCGCCCGTGGAGCGGGAGACGCACCGGGGCGCGATCCGGCGGCTGGAGGAGCTGTTCGGTCCGGCGCGGCACCCACAGGCCCCGGTGGAGAGCCGCCACATGGACATCGCGGCGGCCCTGCAACGACGGCTGGAGGAGAGCCTGCTGACCGTGCTGCGGACGGCCGTCGAGGAGGGTGCGCGGTCGCGCAACCTGTGCATGGCCGGCGGTGTGGCGCTCAACTGCACGGCCAACGGTCTGATAGCCCGGAGCGGCCTGTTCGACCGGGTGTTCGTGCAGCCCGCTTCGGGCGACGACGGGACGGCACTGGGCGCGGCCCTGGCGGAGCTGCGGCGGCGCGTCCCGGCCCCGCCCGCCGCGATGACGATGCCTTACTGGGGCGAGGAGTTCGGCGCCGCCGACATCGACGCGGCGCTGGCCGGGCTCGGCCCGGACTACCGGGTGTGCGAGCTGTCCGAGGACGCGCTGCTCGCCGAGGTCTCCGCACTGATCAGGGCGGGGAAGGTGGTCTCGTGGTTCCAGGGCCGGATGGAGTTCGGCCCCCGGGCGCTGGGCAACCGCAGCATCCTCGCGGACCCGACGGCACCGGGGATGCGGGCCCACCTGAACGCGGTCGTCAAGCAGCGCGAGGAGTTCCGCCCCTTCGCTCCCGCGGTCCTGGCCGAGGAGGCGCACACCTACTTCGAGCTGGAGCCGGAGCGGGAGTCGATGTACCGGCACATGCTGTTCGTCACGCGGGTGCGGCCCGCCTACCAGGAGCGGCTTCCGTCGATCACGCACGTGGACGGCTCCGCGCGGGTGCAGACCGTCGACCGGGCCACCGCGCCGCGGTTCTGGAAGCTGATCCGGCGGGTGGGCGACGACTCGGGCATCCCCATGGTGGTCAACACCTCGTTCAACCTGAAGGGCCAGCCGATCGTCCGCACGCCCGAGGAGGCGGTGGCCACCTTCGCGCGTTCGACGCTGGACGCGCTGGCGATCGGCGACCGGCTGGTGACGCGCTCCGCCGACGACACCGGGGCGGCCGGCCGTGACTGACGACACGACGACGCGACGCGACGCGCGGCCGGAGACGTTCCGCGCCGAACTGGCCGGCGCCTGGCGCTCCGCCCTGGGCCTCGACGTCATCGAGGACGGCACGCACTTCTTCCACGAGGGCGGCGACTCCGTGCTGGCCGTCGAGGTGGCGCTGCTGCTGCGCGAGCTGACCGGCACCGAGCTCGACCTCGACATCCTCTACGAGTACCCGGAGTTCGGATCCCTCGTGGCGGCGCTGACCGGTCCCGGCGCGGGCGAGGCCCGGCAGGAGGGCCGGGAGCTGACCGGGCCGGAGGAGCGGCTGTGGGCCGTCGAGCAGCTCCACCCGGGAACGGCCGTCCACCACATCTGCGTCGCCTACCGCTTCCCGCACCGGCTGGACGTCGACCGGGTGCGGTCGGCGCTGAACGCGCTCGCCGGGCGGCACGACGCGCTGCGGCGGGGCTTCGTCAGGCCGGGCCGGACCGTCACGACGCCGGAGCCCACGGTGCCCTGCCGATGGGTGGACGCCCGGGGCGTGGCGGAGGCGAGCGTGCGGGAGCTGGTCGACACCGAGGCGCGGGCCCCGTTCGACCTCGCCCGGCCGCCGCTGCTGCGGGCCCTGGTCGTCGACGAGGGCGAGGCGGGGAGCCGGCTGGTTCTCACGGTCCATCACCTGGTGTGCGACGGGGTCTCCCTGACCCTGCTGGAGGAGGACGTCCAGCGGCTCTACGCGGGCGAGCCCGATCCCGGGCCGGACGGCGGCCGGGTGGCCCCCGCCCGCGTCCGCACGGTGGCCCCGGACGCAGCGCCCGGGGCGGCCCTGGAGGAGTGGCGGGCCGCGCTCGCCGACCGCCGGGAGGGCCTGCGGCTCCCGCACGACCTGCCGCGCCCCGCGCGTCCCGGCACCCGGGGCGCCGCGCACCGGGTCACGCCGGCCCCGGAGCGGCTGGAGCCCTTCCTCCGGGCCGCGCGGGAGGAACGGCTCAGCGGCTTCATGGCGTGGACGGCCGCCTACGTCGCCGCCCTCGTCTCCGTCACCGGGGACCGGGATCTCGTCGTCTGCGTGCCGGTGTCCGCCCGGGAGCCGGAGCGGGCCGCGGAGATCGGCATGTTCGTGGACCTCGTGCCGCTGCGGTTCCGGGTTCCGCCGGGGACGACGGCCCGGGAGCTGCTGCGCCACACGAGGCGGGTGATCACCCGTGCGCTGGCCCGCCCCGTGCCGTTCCAGGCGATCGTGGAGGCGCTCGGGACCGGCGCCGGCGGGCGGGCCCCGCTGGCCCAGACCGCGCTCACCTACCTGGACACGGCCGGGTGCGGCCTGCGGCTGGACGGTTACGCCGCCGAGCGGGAGCAGGTTCCCACCGGCACCGCCAAGTTCGAGCTGCTGTGGGCGGTGACGCGCGCGAGCGCCGGGACCGTCTGCGAACTGGAGTGGTCCGCCGACCTGTTCGCCGCGGAGCGCGGCGCCGACCTCCACCGGCGCGTGCTGCGGGCCGTCGAGGACGCCTTCGCCGAGCCGGACGCCCCGCTCGCGGCGGCCGAGACCGCGCCGGCGTCCGTCCCTGCGCCCGCCGGGGGCGGGACGTTCGTCGCCGTGCACGAGCGGGTGCGGCAGCGGGCCGCCGAACGGCCGGAGGCCGTCGCCGTCCGCCACGGCGGGCGTGAGCTGAGCTACGGCGAGCTGGACCGGCGGGCGTCGGCGGTCGCGGCCGGCCTCCGGGCCGCCGGGTACGGCCGGGGCACGGTCGTGGCCGTACCGGCCGAGCGCGGGCTCCCGTCCGTCGTCGCCTGCCTCGGCGTGCTGTACGCGGGCTGCGCGTACCTGCCGCTCGACGCGGGCCAGCCCGGCGAGCGCACCCGCGAGACGGTGCGCGCCGCGGCCGGGGCGGCGCTCGTCACGGACGGGGCGAGCGTGGACCTGCTCTCCGGCCTGGTGCCCGTCCACCGTCTGGACGAGCTCACGGCGCGGGGTGGCGGGCCGTTCGCCCCGACGCCCGTCACCGGAGCCGACGTCGCCTACGTGATGTGCACCTCCGGCTCGACCGGCCGGCCCAAGGCGGTCGTGGTACCGCACCGGGCGGTCAGCCGGCTGGTGCCGGACGCGGACTTCGTCACCTTCACGGAACGGGACCGGGTCGCCCACGTCTCCAACCCGGCCTTCGACGCCGCCACGTTCGAGCTCTGGGGAGCGCTCGCGGGCGGCGGCACGCTCGTCGTGGCGGACCGCGACGTGCTGCTGTCGCCGGACCGGATGCGCGCGTTCCTCGCCGAGGAGCGGATCACCGTCATGTTTCTGACGGTCACGCTGCTCAACCAGCTCGTGGACTTCGCCCCCGACGCCTTCCGCGACCTTCGGGTGCTCGTGTTCGGCGGCGAGAAGCAGGACGACCGCCGCCTGGAGAAGCTGTTCGCGGCGGGCCCGCCGGCCCGCGTCGTCAACGGCTACGGGCCGACCGAGAACACCACGTTCAGCACCACCCACGACGTCACACCCCGGGACCTGGCCGACGGGGTCGTGCCCCTGGGCGGGCCGCTGCCCGGCAGCACGGCGTACGTGCTCGACGCCGACGGCGCCCCGGCCCCGCCCGGCGGAACCGGCGAGCTGTACGTGGGCGGCGAGGGGCTGGCGCACGGCTACCTCGACGCCCCCGAGCTGACGGCCACGGCCTTCGTCCCCGACCCGTTCTCCACCGAAGGGGGACGGCTGTACCGCACGGGCGACCAGGTGCGGGTGCTGCCGGACGGCGGTATCGCGTACGTCGGACGCCTCGACGACCAGGTCAAGGTGCGCGGGCACCGGGTCGAACCGGCCGAGACCGTTCGGGCCCTGCGGGACCGGGACGGGGTGGCCGACGCCGTCGTCCTCCCCCGCCGCACCCCCGAGGGCACCGAACTCGTCGCCTTCGCCGTCCCGGTCACCGGCCCGGACGGGACGCCGGTGGCGCTCGACGGCCAGGCGCTGCGCGAGCGGCTGGCCGAGACCCTGCCGCCCTACCTGCTCCCGGCGGCCCTCCGCGTCGTCGACCGCATCCCGGCGACGCCCAACGGCAAGGCCGACCGGCAGGCCCTGCTCGCGGCCCTCGACACCGCCGGGCCCCAGCCGGTGGCGGGCCCGGCCGACGCGCCGGACCCGCTGGCCGAGGCCGTCGCGACACTCTGGTGCGAGGTCCTCGGCACCGAACGGGCCGCGCCGGGCGACGACTTCCACCGCCTGGGCGGGCACTCGCTCAAGGCCCTGCGGCTGCTGGCCCGGCTGGACGAGGAACTGGCCGCGGAGGTCGAGCTGGTCGACTTCTTCGCCGAACCCACCCTGGCGGCGCTCACCCGCCTCGCCCGGACCGCACACGCACAGGAGGAGAACCGATGACCGCGCCCGCACCCGCGGCCGACGCCACCGCGAGCGGAACCCCGGCGACGGCGTCCGGCGCCACCCTGGCACGGTTCCTGCACCACGTGGACCGGGCGCCCGACGCGATCGCCGTGCGGGAGCCGGACGGCCGCGAGCTCACCTACGCGGCCCTGCTGGCGGCGGCCCGCGCCCAGGCGGCGGCCCTGAGCGCGCAGGGCGTGCGGCCCGGGTACCGCGTCGCCGTCGAGTGCGGCTACGGCGGCTCCTACGTGGTCAGCCTGCTGGCCGCCTGGCTGCTCGGCGCCGTCGCCGTGCCGCTCGATCCGGCGGCCCCGGCCGAGCGGCGCGGGTACCAGGTCCGGCAGGCCGACTGCCGCGCGGTCGTGAGCGACGAGGCGCGCTCCGACGGGGTGGTGCGCGCGGCGGTCGCCGAGGTCGCCGCCACGCCGCCGCCCGGTGCCGAGGCCGGGCCCCCGGCCGCGTACATCCTGTTCACCTCCGGCTCGACGGGCCTGCCCAAGGGCGTGGAGATCGAGCACGCCGGGCTCCTCAACATGCTCGACTACTTCTCCGACGCCCTGGGGCTCGGGCCCGGCGACCGGATGCTGGCGCACAGCAGCGTCGTCTTCGACATGTCGGTGCCCGAGATGCTGACGCCGCTGACCAGCGGCGGGACGATCGTCGTCGCGCCCGGACGCTGCGCCCGCAACCCGGAGTTCTTCGCCCGGTGGCTGCTCTCCCGGCCGCCCGGGGCCGCGTTCGCGACCCCGAGCCAGCTCCGGCTGCTGCTGCCGTTCCTGGCCGGAGAGCGGGTCTTCACCCACCTCGTCAGCGCCGGCGAGGCCCTGACGGCGGCTCTGGCCGAGGAGCTCGAAGGCGTCACGGGAGCGCTGTGGAACGGCTACGGGCCGACCGAGACCACGGTCTGCGGCCTGTGCACCAGGGTGACACCGCCCTACCGCGACCCGCAGCCCATCGGGGTGCCGATCCCCGGGCTGCGGGCCCATGTGCTCGACGAGGAGGGCCGGCCTGCCGCCCCGGGCGCCGTGGGCGAGCTGTGCCTGTCCGGCCTCGGCGTCGCCCGGGGCTACGTGGGCAGCCCCGAGCTGACCGCCCGGTCCTTCACCACCGGGGAGGACGGCACCCGGACCTACCGCACCGGCGACCTGGTACGCCTCGGCCCCGACGGCCTCTTCACCTTCCACGGCCGGGCGGACGACCAGGTGAAGATCCGCGGCCACCGGGTCGAGCTGGGCGAGGTCGAGACCGTCGCCGAGCGCACGCCGGGCGTCGCCCAGGCCGTCGCGGTGCTCTCCGAGGCCCTGCGCGGCCGGGCCGAACTCCACCTGGCCCTCGTCCCCGAGGAAGCGGGGGCGGGGCCCGGGTCCCTGCGGGCCGTCGAGAGCGCGCTGCGCGAGCGGCTGGGCCGGGAGCTGCCCGCCTCCATGCGGCCCGGCCGGCTTCTCTTCTTCGACGCCCTGCCCCGCAACCGGTCCGGCAAGACCAGCAGACGGGACGTCGTGCGCCTCGTCGAGGACCGATTGCTCCGGCCCTCCTGACCCCGCGTCACCCCACGGCCCGCAGGGTGGCTTGGCACGTCACCGTGCCAGGCCCGCCCGCCCACGCGAAGCCGTACCCACCACCCACCACCCACCACCCGAAGGGAACCTGAACCATGAGCGAGCTCACCACCACCGAGCGCCGGTACACCGTCGTCCGCAACGACGAGGAGCAGTACAGCCTGTGGCCCGAGGGGCGTCCGCTGCCCGCGGGCTGGCACGACGCGGGCGTCAGCGGCGGGCGGGAGGAGTGCCTGGCCCACATCGGGACGGTCTGGACGGACATGCGCCCGAAGAGCCTGCGCGTCGCCATGGGCGAGAGCTGAGCCGACGCCCCGACCGGAGGGCGGGGGCGGAGCGCCCGGGCCGGGTGCTCCGCCCCCGCCTCCCCCGTACACCAGTGGAGGCCAGCCCGTGTGGGTGCTTCTTCGTCGTAACGCGCAGTTCCGCCGGGTGTTCGCCGGCGAGGCCGTCTCCAGCTTCGGAGACAGCGCCATGTTCCTCTCCCTCGCCATCTGGGCGAAGGACCTCACCGGCTCCGACGCCGCGGCCGGCGGCGTCATCCTGGCGCTGACCGTGCCCGGTCTCGCCGCTCCGCTGCTGGGGCACCTCGTCGACCGGGTGCACCGCAAGCCGCTGCTGCTGCGGATGTACGGCGCGATGGCCGTGCTGGTCCTCGCGCTGCTGGCCGTCGAGGACAGCGGGCAGCTGTGGATCATCTACGTGGTCGCCGCGGCCTACGGCGTCCTCGTCGCCACCCCGGCGCGGCAGGCGCTGCTGAAGGACCTGCTGCGGTCCTCCGAGGCCGTGCAGGCGAGATCGCTGCTCATCGCCACCAGGGAAGGGGTGCGGATCGTCTCGCCGGTGGTCGGCGCGGGTGTGTACGTCGCCTTCGGCGGCGGGGCACTGGCCGCCCTGGGCGCGCTCACCCTCACCGTCGCGGCCCTGCTGCTGGCCTCCGTCACGGTGGTGGAGTCCGAGCCGGAGCCCGCGGGCGAACGGTTCCGCACCGCGCTGGCCGCCGGCTGGCGGCACGTGCGGGACGTCCCCCTGCTGTTCCGGCTGACCCTGGCCATGACGTTCTTCCTCGGCGTGGTCGGCATGCTGGAGACCGCCGCCTTCGCGGCCGTCGACCAGGGGCTCGGGCGGGCCGCCGCCTTCGTCGGCGTGATGGCCTCCGTCCAGGGGGCGGGATCGGTGCTGGGCGGGCTGCTCGCCGGGCAGCTGATCCGCCGTCTGGGCGACGTCCGCACGACCTGCCTCGGGTACGGGCTCGTCGCGCTGGGGCTGCTGCTGTGCGTCTCGACGAACCTGGTGCCCTTCCTGGCCGGGGTGGCGCTCATCGGCGTGGGCCTGCCGTTCCTCGCCGTCGTGCTGGGCACCGCCTGCCACCTGTACGCCCCGGCCCGGATGCAGGGCCGCGTGAACGCCGTCGTCAACACCGCCAGGGACGGGGCACAGTCGCTCTCGCTGGCGGCGGGCGCGGCCCTGATCGGGGTGCTGGACTACCGGCTGATGTACGTGGTGATGGCCGTGTCCACCCTGGGGTGCGCCGTCTCCCTCCTCGTCCGGCCCGTCAGGACCCCCGAGGTGGTGCCCTCGATGGCCGACGAGCTGGCCTGAGCCCGCCCGGAGCCCGGGCCCGCCGTCAGGACGGGGAGGGCTGGAAGTCGGCGGGGAGCCGGGAGGCGGCGGTCTCGTCCAGGAGCCACAGCGTGCGGGTGCGGCCGTGGGCGCCCGCCGCCGGCGCCTGGACCTCCCCGGCGCCGCTCAGCGCGACGGCGACGGCCCGCGCCTTGTCCTCGCCGGCCGCCAGCAGCCACACCTCGCGGGCGGCCCGGATGGCGGGCAGGGTCAGCGACACCCGGGTGGGCGGGGGCTTGGGCGAGCCGTGCACGCCGACGACGGTCCGTTCCGTCTCCCGCACGCCCGGCAGCTCCGGGAACAGCGACGCGACGTGGGTGTCGGGGCCGACGCCGAGGAGCAGCACGTCGAACGCGGGCACCGGGCCGTGGTCCGCCGGGAGGGCGGCGGCCTCCAGCTCGGCGGCGTAACCGGCCGCCGCGGCGTCGGCGTCGTCCCCGAAGGTGCCTCCGGAGGGCTCCATCGGGTGCACCCGGGCCGGGTCGAGCGGCACCGCGTCCAGCAGAGCGGCGCGGGCCTGCGTCTCGTTGCGCTCGGGATCGCCGTCGGGCAGGAAGCGCTCGTCGCCCCACCACACGTCGAGGTGGGCCCAGTCGACCGCGTCGCGGGCGGGCGAGGCGGCGACGGCTTCGAGCAGGGCGATCCCGTTGCGCCCTCCCGTCAGGACGACGGAGGCGGTGCCGCGCTCGGTCTGGGCGGCGACCAGGGTGGTGACGAGCCGGGCCGCAGTGGCACGGGCCAGCTCCTCCTTGTTGCGGTGGACGACGACCTGGGTGGAGGGGGTCATCGGGCGGCCGCCTTCCGGTTCGGGGCCTTGCGTTTCGGGGCCGGTGCCGCCGCGGACTCCTGCGCCGGTGCCCGGCCGGGCCCGCCGAGGCTGTCCAGGCCGTGGCACAGGGCGTGGTGGTAGGCCTCGTCCGGGTCGAGCCGGCGCAGCTCCTCGGCGATCAGCTCGGCCGTGGAGCGCCGGTGGAGCGCCACGTGGCGGTCGGGCTGGCCGGGGACGGCGAGCAGGGCGAGCCGCCCGTCGGGCCGGTCGAGGCAGATCTCGCCCTCGGGGGTGGCGAGCCGTACGGCGGTGATGCCGGGGCCGTCGGAGAGGGCGCGCTCGACCGGGACGCGCAGCCGGTCCGCGAGCCACAGGGCCAGCAGCTCGGTGCTGGGGTTGTGCTCCTCGCCCTCGACGACGGCGGAGGTGACGGTGATCCGGCGCTGGCCGACCGCCCGCTGGTCCATCGCGGCGGCCAGGACGCTGCGCCAGGGGGTGATGCGGGTCCAGGCCAGGTCGGTGTCGCCGGGGGCGTACGTCCCGGCCCGGTGGGCGAGGGTGGCCGTCGGGTCCTCGGTGCGCGCGGCGTCGGTGATGCGGCGCTGGGCGAGGTTGCCGAGGAGGTCCTTCGAGGGGACGGCCGGGGAGTCCTCGGGCCACCAGACGACGACGGGCGCGTCCGGCAGGAGCAGCGGCAGGACCACGCTGGAGGTGTGGCTGGCCAGCTCCCCGTGGAGCCGCAGCAGGACCGTCTCTCCGGTGCCCGTCTCGCCGCCGAGCCGGACCTCGGCGTCCAGCCGGGCCTGGGCACGGTCGCGCGGAGAGCGGCCGGGGCGGCGGATGACGACGAGGATGCGGGAGGGGTGCTCGCGGGAGGCGTCGCTGGCGGCCTTGAGGGCGTCGTAGTGGTTGCCCTCGTCGGTGACGATGACGAGGGTGAGCACCATGCCGACGGCCGGGAAGCCGGCCGCCCTACGGGCCTTGACCAGGGCCGCGTTGATCTGGCTGGACGTGGTGTGCGTGAGGTCGATGTTCATGGCCGCCGCCAGCTCCTACCGTCGCGTGCCAGCATCTCGTCGGCCGCCCTGGGGCCCCACGTACCGGCGGTGTAGGGCTCGGGCTTGCCGTGCTTCTCCCAGTGTTCCTCGATCGGGTCGAGGATCTCCCAGGAGCGTTCGACCTCCTGGTGCCGGGGGAAGAGGTTGGCGTCCCCGAGGAGCACGTCCAGGATCAGCCGCTCGTAGGCCTCGGGGCTGGACTCGGTGAAGGACTCGCCGTAGGCGAAGTCCATCGTCACGTCGCGGATCTCCATGGAGGTGCCGGGCACCTTGGAGCCGAACCGGATGGTGACGCCCTCGTCCGGCTGCACCCGGATGACCAGCGCGTTCTGGCCGAGCTCCTGGGTGTCGGTGGTGTCGAAGGGCGAGTAGGGGGCGCGCTGGAAGACGATGGCGATCTCGGTGACGCGGCGGCCGAGCCGCTTGCCGGTGCGCAGGTAGAACGGCACACCCGCCCAGCGCCGGTTGTCGATCTCCAGCTTGATCGCGGCGAAGGTGTCCGTCTTGGACTTGGGGTTGATGCCCTCCTCGTCCAGGTAGCCGAGCACCTTCTCGCCGCCCTGCCAGCCGGCGGTGTACTGGCCGCGCACGGTGTGCAGGCCGAGGTCGGCGGGCAGCCGGACGGCGTTGAGCACCTTCAGCTTCTCCGTCACCAGTGCCTTCGCGTCGAAGGAGGAGGGCTCCTCCATCGCGGTGAGGGCCAGGAGCTGGAGGAGGTGGTTCTGGATGACGTCGCGGGCGGAGCCGATGCCGTCGTAGTAGCCGGCCCGGCCGCCGATGCCGATGTCCTCGGCCATCGTGATCTGCACGTGGTCGACGTAGGAGCGGTTCCACAACGGCTCGAACATGGTGTTCGCGAACCGCAGGGCCAGGATGTTCTGGACCGTCTCCTTGCCCAGGTAGTGGTCGATGCGGAAGACCTGGCTGGCGCGGAAGACGCCGTGGATGGTCTCGTTGAGCTCCTGCGCGCTGCGCAGGTCGTGCCCGAAGGGCTTCTCGACGACGGCCCGCCGCCAGGAGCCCTCGGGGGCGTCGGACAGCCCGTGCTTCTTGAGCTGCTGGACGACGGTGGGGAAGAACCGGGGCGGCACGGAGAGGTAGAAGGCGAAGTTGCCGCCGGTGCCGCGCTGCTTGTCCAGCTCCTCGATCGTCGCCTTCAGGGTCTCGAAGGCGGCGTCGTCGTCGAAGACGCCGGGCACGAACCGCATGCCCTGGGCCAGCTGCTGCCACACCTCTTCGCGGAACGGCGTCCTGGCGTGCTCCTTGACGGCCTCGTACACGACCTGCGCGAAGTCCTCGTGCTCCCAGTCCCGGCGGGCGAAGCCGACGAGCGAGAAGCCCGGCGGCAGCAGCCCGCGGTTGGCGAGGTCGTACACGGCGGGCATGAGCTTCTTGCGGGACAGGTCTCCGGTGACACCGAAGATGACCAGGCCCGACGGCCCCGCGATACGCGGGAGCCGCCGGTCCTGTGCGTCACGCAGCGGATTGCCGTCGCCCGCCGGATCTGCTGCCGGGCTGGTCACCGTGCTTACGCCTCCTTCGGGGCGAGACGCTTGAGCTCGGCTTCGGTGGAGGTGAGCAGGTCGGTCCAGGAGGCCTCGAACTTCTCGACGCCCTCGCGCTCCAGCAGGGACACGACCTCGTCGTAGGAGATGCCGAGCGCCTCGATGGCGTCGAGGTCGGCGCGGGCCTGCTCGTAGGTGCCGCGCACGGTGTCGCCCGTGACCTCGCCGTGGTCCTCGGTGGCCTCCAGCGTGGGCTCCGGCATCGTGTTCACGGTGTTCGGGGCGACCAGCTCGGTGACGTAGAGGGTGTCCGGGTAGGCCGGGTCCTTGACGCCTGTGGAGGCCCACAGGGGGCGCTGCACGTTGGCGTTCTTGGCCTCCAGCGCCTTCCAGCGGTCGGAGGCGATGACCTCCTCGTACGCCTGGTAGGCCAGGCGGGCGTTGGCGAGGGCGGCCCTGCCGCGCAGCGCCCCGGCGTCCTCGGTGCCCAGGGCGTCGAGCCGCTTGTCGATCTCGGTGTCGACGCGGGAGACGAAGAACGAGGCCACCGAGTGGATCCGGGAGATGTCCAGGCCCTTGGCGTCGGCCTTCTCCAGGCCGGTCAGGTAGGCGTCCATCACCTGGCGGTAGCGCTCCAGCGAGAAGATCAGCGTGACGTTGACGCTGATGCCGGCGGCGATCGTCTCGGTGATGGCCGGCAGGCCGTCGAGGGTGGCCGGGATCTTGATGAGCGTGTTCGGCCGGTCGACGAGCCAGGCGAGCTGCCGGGCCTCGGCGACCGTGGGCCGGGTGTGGTGGGCCAGGCGCGGGTCCACCTCGATGGAGACCCGGCCGTCCCGGCCGCCGGTGGCCTCGTAGACGGGGCGCAGGATGTCGGCCGCGTCCCGCACGTCGGCGGTGGTGATCATGCGCAGCGCCTCCTCCACGGAGACGCGGCGGGCGGCGAGGTCCTCGAGCTGGCGCTCGTACCCGTCGCCGGCCGAGATCGCCTTCTGGAAGATCGACGGGTTGGTGGTGACGCCGACGACGTGCTGCTGGTCGATCAGCTCGGCGAGGCCGCCGGACGTGATGCGCTCACGCGACAGGTCGTCCAGCCAGATCGCGACGCCCTCGTCGGAGAGGCGCTTGAGTGCGTCTGTCATAGGGGTTACATCTCCTGCTTGTCGCTGTTCGGGCGGTCGTCAGCGCGCCGCGGCTTCGATGGACTCGCGGGCGGCGGTCGCCACCGCCTCGGCGGTGATGCCGAACTCGCGGTAGAGCGTCTTGTAGTCGGCGGAGGCGCCGAAGTGCTCCAGCGAGACGGCACGGCCGGCGTCCCCCAGGTAGCGGTACCACGACTGGGCGACGCCCGCCTCGACGGTGACCCGGGCCCGCACGGACGGCGGGAGCACCGCGTCCTTCCAGGCCTGGTCCTGCTCCTCGAACCACTCCACGCACGGCATGGACACGACCCGCGCCCTGACACCCTCGGCCCGCAGCGCCTCCCGGGCCTCGACCGCGAGCTGCACCTCCGAGCCGGTGGCGATCAGCAGCACGTCGGGACCGCCGCCCTCGGCCTCGAACAGCACGTACCCGCCCTTGGCTGCGTCCTGGTCGGGCTCGTAGGTGGGCACGTTCTGCCGCGTGAGGGCGAGACCGTGCGGGGCGGGGTCGCGCTCGAAGCGCTCCATGATCTCCGCCCACACGACGGCCGTCTCGTTCGCGTCGGCGGGCCGGACCATGTTCAGCCCCGGAATCGCGCGCAGGGCGGACAGGTGCTCGACGGGCTGGTGGGTGGGGCCGTCCTCGCCCAGGCCGATCGAGTCGTGCGTCCAGACGTAGGTGACCGGCGTCCTCATCAGCGCCGCCAGCCGCACGGCGGGCCGCATGTAGTCCGAGAAGACGAGGAAGGTGCCGCCGTAGATCCGCGTGTTGCCGTGCAGCGCCACGCCGTTCATGACGGAGCCCATGGCGTGCTCGCGGATACCGAAGTGGACCGTGCGGCCGTACGGGTCCGCGGCGGGCAGCTTGTTGCCGACCGGGAGGAACGAGGTCTCGGCGATGGTGGTGTTGTTCGAACCCGCCAGGTCGGCGGAGCCGCCCCACAGCTCGGGCAGCACGCTCCCCAGCGCCTTCAGCACGGCGCCGGAGGCCTTGCGGGTGGCCACGTCCTTGCCGGGCTCGAAGGTCGGCAGGGCCTCGCGCCAGCCCTTGGGCAGCTGCCGCTCCCGGAGCCGGTCGAAGGTGGTGGCCCGCTCCGGGTTCGCGTCGCGCCAGGTGGCCAGCTCCTTCTCCCACGCGGCCTTGGCCTCGGCGCCCCGCTCCAGGGCCCCGCGGGTGTGGGCGAGGACGGCGTCCTCGACCGGGAAGTCCGCCTCGGGGTCGAAGCCGAGGACGCGCTTGGTGGCGGCGATCTCCTCGGCCCCGAGGGCCGAACCGTGGGAGGCCTCGGTGTTCTGCGCGTTCGGGGCGGGCCAGGCGATGATCGAGCGGGCCGCGATGAGGGAGGGGCGCGAGGTCTCGTCCCGGGCGGCCCGCAGCGCCGCGTGGAGCGCCTTCGGGTCCAGGTCGCCGTTCTCCGCCTGCTCGACGCGCTGGACGTGCCAGCCGTAGGACTCGTAGCGCTTGAGGGTGTCCTCGGAGACGGCCGTCTCGGTGTCCCCCTCGATGGAGATGTGGTTGTCGTCCCACAGCACCACGAGGTTGCCGAGCTTCTGGTGGCCGGCCAGCGAGGAGGCCTCGGCGGCCACGCCCTCCTGGAGGTCGCCGTCGCCGCAGAGCACCCAGACGGTGTGGTCGAACGGGGACGCGCCCGCGGGGGCCTCCGGGTCGAACAGGCCGCGCTCGTAGCGGGCGGCCATCGCCATGCCCACCGCGTTGCCGATGCCCTGGCCGAGCGGGCCCGTCGTCGTCTCCACGCCGACCGTGTGGCCGACCTCCGGGTGGCCCGGCGTCTTGCTGTCCCAGGTGCGGAAGGCCTTCAGGTCCTCCAGCTCCAGGCCGTAGCCGGCCAGGAACAGCTGGATGTAGAGCGTCAGGCTGGAGTGGCCCACGGACAGCACGAAGCGGTCCCGGCCCGCCCAGTGCGCGTCGGCCGGGTCGTGCCGCATGAGCTTCTGGAAGAGGACGTAGGCCGCCGGAGCGAGGCTCATCGCCGTGCCCGGGTGGCCGTTGCCGACCTTCTGCACGGCGTCCATGGCCAGGACGCGAACGGTGTCGACGGCCCGCTGGTCCAGCTCGGTCCAGGCGAAGGTCTCGGCATCTGTGGTGTTCGGCTTGGTGCTCACCCTGGCTCAGGGCTCCTCTCCGCATACGAAAAGCCGGTGACCTGTCCCTCACCGCGCGATGCCGAGCCTACCGCCGACCGCGGGGCCCGCCCGCCGGTGCTCACCCTGTGGTCACGTTCGTCGGTACCCCTGCGGGGCCCTGACCTCACGTGCGGAGCGGAGAAATCCGGACCCCCATGCGACCGCGAGGCCCGGGAGCGCATACCGGGCCAACACGGCCACCCCGGGATCGGGCCGAGTACGCCAGCCGTCTAAAGTGGCGTGGTACGTGCGAGACGCAGCCGGACGCAAGGGTCCGGCCCTCGCTTGTTCCCACTGCGGTGCGAGCCGCGGATGTCGCTTGTGATCAGGGGTGTTCGTGACGGCCGTCGAATCCCGTCCCGCGGGGAGTATCGCGCCGGACCAGGGGACGCGTTCGGGCCCGCCCGCCATGGCGCGGGTGAAGGCGTTCGTGGCCCTCACCAAGCCCCGCATCATCGAACTGCTCCTCACCACGACCATCCCGGTGATGTTCCTGGCGGCGCAGGGCGTGCCCGACCTGCTGCTGGTGCTCTACACCTGCGTCGGCGGCTATCTGTCGGCCGGTGGCGCCAACGCCCTCAACATGTACATCGACCGGGACATCGACGCGCTGATGGACCGCACGGCGCGGCGCCCGCTGGTCACCGGCGTCCTCTCGCCCCGCGTGGGCCTCGTCTTCGGCCTGACCCTCGCCGTCGGGTCCACACTGTGGTTCGGGCTGCTGGTCAACTGGCTCTCGGCCGCCCTCTCGCTCGGCGCCCTGCTCTTCTACGTCGTCGTCTACACCATGCTGCTCAAGCGGCGCACCGCGCAGAACATCGTGTGGGGCGGCATCGCGGGCTGCATGCCCGTGCTGATCGGCTGGTCCTCGGTGACGAACGAGGTGAGCTGGGCCGCGGTCATCCTGTTCCTGGTGATCTTCTTCTGGACGCCGCCGCACTACTGGCCGCTGTCGATGAAGGTCAAGGACGACTACGCGCGGGTGGGCGTGCCCATGCTCCCGGTCGTCGCCTCCAACCGCGTCGTGGCCCGGCAGATCGTCTGGTACAGCTGGGTCATGGTCGGCGTCTCGCTGGCCCTGTGGCCGCTGGGCTACGTGGGCTGGTTCTACACGACGGCCGCGCTCGCCGCGGGCGGCTGGTGGCTGTGGGAGGCGCACGCCCTCCAGGCCCGGGCGAAGGCCGGCGTCACCGGGCCGAAGCTCAAGGAGATGCGGCTCTTCCACTGGTCGATCGTCTACGTCACGATCCTCTTCTCCGCCGTCGCCATCGACCCGTTCCTGCGCTGAGCGCGCTCCGGCGCCGGTCACGTTCCCGCTGAGCAGGCCCGTCGTTCCGGCGGCCGTGGCGCAGCCCACGCTGCCCCGACCGACTACTCGGCGGTAGCCTTGGTCCATGGCAGACACGCAGAGCAGCGAGACCCCGAAGCCCGAGCAGAAGGCGGACGCCAGGGCGCAGCGGCAGGCGGCCCGGCTGGCCAAGCAGATCACCGCGTTCACGCGACGGCACGGCGGCAGCGCCGAGGGCCAGCTCGCCTACATCGGGCAGCGCGGTGTCCGCATCGTCCTCGTCGGTGAGGACGGCGGCTGGGGCGACCTCGTGGCCACCAGCCAGGCCGTCGCCGAGGAGGCCGTGCGGACGGCGGGCATCACCGTCCGGGAGAGCTTCGACGGCGAGATGGCGGCCAAGGTGCGCACCGGCCCGTACGAGTGGACGCGCATGGCCGGCATGCAGATCGGCGGCCCCAGCAACACCTGAGCCCGTCCGCGGCGGCCTCCGAGCGGCGCCCCGCACACGCGGTCCGCACCGGGCCCGTCCCGTCCTCCCGCACCGGGCGGACGGGACGGGCCCGTCGGTTCGTGGCCGCGACCGTCGGCTCAGCGGCGGGCCGGGCGGCTCAGACGACGGCGGCGGGACGCGCGACGGGCCGGGCGCCTTCCCCGGCCCCCTCGGCGGCTCCGGCCACCGCAGGGGTGCCGCGCTCGCGCAGGGACAGCACGACGCGCAGGACAGCGATCCACACGAGCGTCGAGCCGAGCAGGTGCACGCCGACGAGCAGCTCGGGCACGTCCGTCACGTACTGGACGTATCCGACGGCGATCTGCGAGGCCAGCACCAGAGCGAGATCCCGGGTGCGCGCCAGCGGCCCGGGCGGGGCGTCCATGGCGCGCAGAAGCAGCCACAGGGCCAGCGTCAGGGCCACGACGAGCCACGCGAGGGCGGCGTGGGCCCGGGTGACGGCCTCCCACTCCAGCGGGATGCGCGGCACCTCGCTGCTGTCGCCGGCGTGCGGCCCGGCCCCGGTGACCACGGTGCCGACGACGATGAGCGCGGCCGTGGCGAGCAGCAGCGCCGTGCCGAGCTGCCGGACCCGGGGGCCGACGAGCGGACGGGCCGGGGCATCGCCCTCACCGGCCCGGTGCCAGGTCAGCACCGTGACGGTGATCAGGGCGGTGGCCAGGAGGAAGTGCCCGGCGACGGAGTAGGGGTTGAGCCCGGTCAGCACGGTGATGCCGCCGAGCACCGCGTTGGCCGCGACGATCCAGAACTGGGCCCAGGCCAGCCGGGTGAGGCCCCGGCGGCGGGGGGCGGTGCTGCGGGCGGCCACGATGGCCCAGCCGACGGCCGCGCACAGCACGTACGTCAGCATCCGGTTGCCGAACTCGATGGCGCCGTGCAGCCCCATCTCCGGGGTGGCGAAGAGGCTGTCGTCCGTGCACTTGGGCCAGGTGTCGCAGCCCAGCCCGGAGCCGGTCAGCCGGACCGCGCCGCCGGTGACGACGATGACGACGCTCATGACCACCGCGGTCAGGGTGGCGCGGCGGAGCGTGCGCTGGGACGGTGTCCAGCGGCTGTCGATGTACGCCAGGGGGTTACGCACGGCTTTGAGCATGTTCGGCACGGACCCATGGTAAGCGGGTGCTTGTGCGAGTTTTCACGAGGGTGGGCCCGGAGCGCGCTCCGGTGGGCCGGACGGGGGCGGTCACGCACCCCCGTCCGGCCCACCGCCGCGGTCAGCGGCCGCGTGCCGCGCGGTAGTGGGCGACGAGCGCGGCCGTCGAGCCGTCGAGGCCCGGAACGTCGGCCGCGCCGGTCAGGGCGGGCTCGATGCGCTTGGCGAGCACCTTGCCCAGCTCCACACCCCACTGGTCGAAGGAGTCGATGTTCCACACGGCGCCCTGGACGAACACCTTGTGCTCGTAGAGGGCGACGAGCTGGCCGAGCACGGACGGGGTCAGAGCCGAGGCCAGGATCGTCGTCGTGGGACGGTTGCCCGGGAACGTGCGGTGCGGCACCTGCTCCTCGGCGACGCCCTCGGCGCGGACCTCGTCGGCCGTCTTGCCGAAGGCGAGCGCCTGGCCCTGGGCGAAGAGGTTCGCCATCAGCAGGTCGTGCTGCTCCCGCAGCGGGCCGAGCTCGGACACGGGCTCGGCGAAGCCGATCAGGTCGGCGGGGACGAGCCGGGTGCCCTGGTGCAGCAGCTGGAAGTAGGCGTGCTGTCCGTTGGTGCCGGGCGTGCCCCACACGACGGGCCCGGTCCGCCAGCTGACCGGACGTCCCTCGCGGTCCACCGACTTGCCGTTGGACTCCATGTCGAGCTGCTGCAGGTAGGCGGTGAAGCGGCTCAGGTAGTGGGAGTAGGGCAGCACGGCGTGCGACTCGGCCCCGAGGAACGCCCCGTACCAGATGCCGAGCAGCCCCAGGAGCAGCGGTGCGTTGGCCTCCGGCGGCGCCGTGCGGAAGTGCTCGTCGACGAGGCGGAAGCCGTCCAGCATCTCCCGGAACCGCTCGGGGCCGATGGCGACCATGAGGGACAGCCCGATGGCCGAGTCGTAGGAGTACCGGCCGCCGACCCAGTCCCAGAACTCGAACATGTTGGCCGGGTCGATGCCGAACTCGGCCACCTTCGCGGCGTTCGTCGACACGGCGGCGAAGTGGCGGGCGACGGCCTCCTCCGCCCCGCCGAGACCGGCCAGCAGCCAGTCCCGCGCGGCCCGGGCGTTGGTGATCGTCTCGATGGTGGTGAAGGTCTTCGAGGCGACGACGAACAGCGTCTCGGCCGGATCGAGGTCGCGGACGGCCTCGTGCAGGTCCGCGCCGTCCACGTTGGAGACGAAGCGGAAGTCCAGCTCGCGGGCCGTGTAGGGGCGCAGCACCTCGTACGCCATCGCCGGGCCGAGGTCGGAGCCGCCGATGCCGATGTTCACGACGGTGCGGATCGGCCGCCCGGTGTGGCCCGTCCAGCGGCCCGAGCGCACCTCCTCGGAGAACGCCGCCATCCGGTCCAGAACGGCGTGCACGGCCGGTACGACGTTCTCCCCGTCGGTCTCGACGACGGCGTCCCGCGGGGCGCGCAGCGCGGTGTGCAGAACCGCCCGGCCCTCGGTGTTGTTGATCTTCTCGCCACGGAACATGGCGTCGCGGAGCGCCGCGACCCCGGTGGCGTCGGCGAGCGCCCGCAGCAGCGCCAGGGTCTCGTCCGTGACGAGGTGCTTGCCGTAGTCGAGGTAGAGGTCGCCCACCTGGAGGTGGTACCGCTCGCCGCGTCCGGGGTCGGCGTCGAAGAGGTCCCGCAGTCTCACGTCGCCCAGCCGCTTGCGGTGTTCGGCCAGAGCGGTCCACTCCGGCAAGCGGTCGAGCCGTTCGCCCAACGGTGCGCCTGCTGCATTCATCTGCGCTGTCAGCCCATCTTTGTCGTCCGTAACCCCGCCGTGGACGACTCTAGAGGGCGGGCGGCCCGGGACCGCCCGAAGCCCGCCGTTTCCCGCCGCTCCGCGGGGGTGTGCGGGGGCGCGCGGCAGGCCGGGAAGGGCTAGATCTCGCCGCGCAGCTTGGCCAGTGCCTCGGCGAGGATCGCCTCGCCGTCCGCGTCGGAGCGACGCTCCCGCACGTAGGCGAGGTGCGTCTTGTACGGCTCCGTGCGCGGCGGGGCCGGCGGGTTGTCCTGGTCCGTGCCCGCGGGGAAGCCGCACCGGGGGCAGTCCCAGGTGTCCGGAACCTGCGCGTCACTGGCGAAGCTGGGCTTCGTCTCGTGCCCGTTGGAGCACCAGAAGGAAATGCGGAGGCGGGGTGCGGACTCGCCGCGCTCCGCCTCGCCCATCGGCCCCGCCCCGACCCGGCTGCCCCGGATCGCGTTGCCACCTGCCACGGTCGTAACTCCCTGCCTCAAGGTGCTGCGAAGTCGCCCCGAATCTGTGTAGGGCCCAACGCGCGTCCCGGCGTGGGAGTTACCTCCCGTTGCGGAACGCGGTCCTCATGATAGGCAGCAGGGTGGCCCCCCTGTCAGCGGTGCGTCAGCGCCGGAACACGATCGACACCTCGTACGGGGGACGGTTTCGAACGCCCTGGGGACGGCTTCAGGACGTCTTCATCATGATGCCGAGGGCCACGATGATGGCGAACCAGATGAGCCCCACGACGATGGTGATGCGGTCCAGGTTGCGCTCGGCCACGGAGGAACCGCCGACGGAGGACTGCATGCCGCCGCCGAACATGTCGGACAGGCCGCCGCCCTTGCCCTTGTGCATCAGCACCAGCAGCATCAGCAGACCACTGAAGACGAGCAGGGCGATCGACAGACCCAGTTCCACGGTTGGACCAACTCTCGGACTTCGTAACGTGACGGACGGTGAACGCGCGTCGCACCCTCGACGGGGGCGGCGCGGCGCCGGTGCGGGACCGGCCCGCGGGGCCGGATCGACGACCCGGCCCCGCACAGCCTACGACGGGAGCGGCCCGTCGGCCCAGCCCGACGGTCTGGCTACTGGTCGCGGAAGCGGACGATCTTGACGAACTCGTCCACATCGAGCGAGGCGCCGCCGACCAGGGCGCCGTCCACGTCCGGCTGCGCCATGATCGCTGCGACGTTGCCGGACTTGACCGAGCCGCCGTACTGGATGCGGACCTTCCCGGCCAGCTCCTCGTCGTACAGCTCCGCCAGGCGGCGCCGGATCGCGTGGCAGACCTCCTGGGCGTCCTCCGGCGTGGCGACCTCGCCGGTGCCGATGGCCCACACCGGCTCGTAGGCGATCACGACCGTCTCGGCGTGGGCGGCCGGGACGCCGTCGAGGGCGCCGTCGAGCTGGGCCAGGGTGTGCTCGACGTGACGGCCGGCCCTGCGGACGTCCAGTCCCTCGCCCACGCACAGGATCGGCGTCAGGCCGTGCTCGAAGGCGGCCTTCACCTTGGCGTTGCACAGCGCGTCGCTCTCGCCGTGGTACTGGCGGCGCTCGGAGTGGCCGACGACGGCGAACGTGCACTTCAGCTTGGCCAGCATCGCGCCGCTGACCTCACCGGTGTAGGCGCCCGACGCGTGGGCCGAGACGTCCTGGGCACCGTAGGTGATCTTCAGCTTGTCGCCGTCGACCAGGGTCTGCACCGAGCGCAGGTCCGTGAACGGCGGGAGGACGGCGACGTCGACGCCCTCGTAGTCCTTGTCGGAGAGCGCGAAGGCGAGCTTCTGGACGTGGGCGATGGCCTCGAGGTGGTTGAGGTTCATCTTCCAGTTGCCCGCCATGATGGGCGTGCGGGAAGTCATGGTGTTCAGTCCTCCAGTGCGGCGAGGCCGGGCAGGGTCTTGCCCTCGAGATATTCGAGGCTGGCGCCGCCGCCGGTCGAGATGTGGCCGAAGGCGTCGTCGGCGAAGCCCAGCGTGCGCACGGCGGCGGCGCTGTCACCGCCGCCGACGACGGTGAAGGCGGAGCTCTCCGCGAGGGCCTCGGCGAGCGCCCGGGTACCG
Source organism: Streptomyces sp. WMMC1477 (assembly GCF_027460245.1). NCBI lineage: Bacteria > Bacillati > Actinomycetota > Actinomycetes > Kitasatosporales > Streptomycetaceae > Streptomyces > Streptomyces sp. WMMC1477. The sequence goes on from NZ_JAPZBD010000003.1 coordinate 541,291, forward strand.
GCCGCGAAGTCGGGGTGCTCGAAGACGCCCATCGGCCCGTTCCAGAAGACGGTGGCGGCGTCGGCCAGCTTCGCGGCGTACAGCTTGCGCGACTCCGGGCCGATGTCCAGGCCCTCCAGCCCGGCGGGGATGGCCGTGGCCGGCACGGTCACCGGGTCGGCCGGGGCCATCGTCTTCAGGTCCGGGAAGCCGTCGGCGGCCAGGACGTCGACGGGGAGGACGAACTCCACCCCGCGCTCTCTGGCCCGCTCCAGGTAGCCCTGGACGGCCGGGACCTGGTCCTCCTGGAGGAGCGAGTTGCCCACGTCGTGGCCCTGCGCCTTGAGGAAGGTGTAGGCCATGCCGCCGCCGATGAGGATGCGGTCGGCCTTCTCCAGCAGCCGCTCGATCACGGCGAGCTTGTCCGAAACCTTCGCCCCGCCGAGGACGACGGCATACGGACGCTTGACATCGTCCGTGAGCTGCTTCAGCACGCCGACCTCGGTGACGATGAGGCCGCCCGCCGCGTGCGGCAGCTTGGCCGGGAGGTCGTAGACGGAGGCGTGTCTGCGGTGCACGGCGCCGAAGCCGTCGCCCACGTAGGCGTCGGCGAGGGCGGCCAGCTCGGTGGCGAACGCTGCGCGCTCGGCGTCGTCCTTGCTGGTCTCACCGGCGTTGAAGCGGAGGTTCTCCAGCAGCGTGACCTCGCCGTCGCCCAGAGCGGCGACGGTGGCCTTCGCGCTGTCCCCCACCGTGTCGGACGCGAACGTCACCCCGGCGTCGAGCAGCTCGCCCAGCCGCGCGGCGACGGGGGCGAGGGAGAACTGCGGGTCGGGTGCGCCCTTGGGCCGGCCCAGGTGTGAGGCGACGACCACCCGGGCGCCCGCCTTCGCGAGCTTCTCGATGGCCGGCACGGCGGCGCGGATGCGTCCGTCGTCGGTGATGGTGTCCCCGGCGAGCGGGACGTTGAGGTCGGCGCGGACGAAGACCCGCTTTCCGGCGACCCCTTCGGAGACGAGTTCGTCGATCGTCTTCATATGTGTGCGTGGCTCCTTGGTTCAGCCCTGCGACATGGGACGAGGCCCGTGCGGCGCGCCGGTGCGCCGCACGGGCCTCGTTCCGGTCACTTCTCGGATGCCTGGGGGACCGCTACGCGGTCAGAGCTGGTTGCCGACGAAAAGCGTCAGGTCGACCAGTCGGTTGGAGTAGCCCCACTCATTGTCGTACCAGCCGACGATCTTCACCTGCTTGCCCATCGCCATGGTCAGCGAGGAGTCGAAGGTGCAGGACGCCGGCCAGTTGACGATATCCGAGGAGACGATCGGGTCGCTCGTGTACTCCAGGATCCCCTTGAGCGGGCCCTCGGCGGCCTCCCGGAAGGCCGCGTTGACCTCCTCCTTCGTGACCTCCCGCTCCAGCTCGACCACCAGGTCGGTGACGGAGCCGGTGGGCACGGGCACCCGCATCGCGATGCCGTCCAGCTTGCCCTCGAGCTGCGGGAGCACCAGCGCGGTGGCCTTGGCGGCACCGGTGGAGGTGGGGATGATGTTCTGCGCCGCCGCGCGGGCACGGCGCAGGTCCTTGTGCGGGAAGTCCAGGATCCGCTGGTCGTTGGTGTAGGCGTGGACGGTGGTCATCATGCCCTTGACGATGCCGAAGCCCTCGTCGAGGACCTTCGCCATCGGCGCGACGCAGTTCGTCGTGCACGAGGCGTTGGAGATGACGTCGTGCTCCCCGGCACGGTAGGCGTCGTTGTTGACGCCCATGACCACGGTGATGTCCTCGTTCTTGGCCGGAGCCGAGATCAGGACCTTCTTGGCGCCGCCCGCCAGGTGCTTGGCCGCGTCCTCACGCTTGGTGAAGATGCCGGTGGACTCGACGACGACGTCGACGCCCAGTTCGCCCCAGGGGATGTCGGCCGGGTTGCGCTCGGAGAGGACCCTGATCGTCCTGCCGTCGACGGTGATGGTGTCCTCGGTGTGGGTCACCTCGGCGTTGAGACGTCCCATGATCGTGTCGTACTTCAGGAGATGCGCGGTGGTCGCGGTGTCGCCCAGGTCGTTGACTGCCACGACCTCGATGTCCGCACCCTGCTCCAGGAGTGCGCGGAAGTAGTTGCGACCGATGCGGCCGAAGCCGTTGATTCCTACGCGGATCGTCACGAACCGATCTCCTCGTTAGGTACGCCGGCGATGGATGTGCCGACGAGCGTGTTTGGGATATCCCCGACCACAACCGACCCTACCGCGCTCGGTGTGGTCCACGTGACATCGCCGGCGGGACGACGCGCGGATCCGGCGGCCGTGGAGCCGCGGGTCCGGCCGCCGGGGAACTCTCGCCTGCCGCGTCGGCGCGCACCGCCGCGGCAGGCGGGCCCCGCGGGTCCGGCCGTGCGGCGGCGCGGTTCGCGGCACCGCCAGGCCGGGTCCCGCCGGACCCGCTCAGCCGACCATCTCCTCCGTGAGCGAGGACTCCGTCCCGGGAATGCCCAGGTCCGAGGCGCGCTTGTCGGCCATCGCGAGCAGCCGCCGGATACGGCCGGCCACCGCGTCCTTCGTCAGCGGCGGGTCCGCGAGGGCGCCCAGCTCCTCCAGCGAGGCCTGCTTGTGCTCCATGCGCAGCCGCCCGGCGGCGGCCAGGTGCTCGGGGACGTCCTCCCCGAGGATCTCCAGCGCGCGCTGCACCCGGGCCCCCGCGGCCACCGCGGCGCGGGCCGAGCGGCGCAGGTTCGCGTCGTCGAAGTTCGCCAGCCGGTTCGCCGTGGCCCGCACCTCGCGGCGCATGCGCCGCTCCTCCCAGGCGAGCACGGAGTCGTGCGCGCCGAGCCGGGTGAGCAGCGCCCCGATGGCGTCCCCGTCCCGGACGACGACGCGGTCCACGCCGCGCACCTCGCGGGCCTTCGCCGCGATCTGGAGCCGGCGCGCGGCACCGACGAGCGCGAGGGCGGCCTCCGGCCCGGGGCAGGTCACCTCCAGCGAGGAGGAGCGGCCCGGCTCGGTCAGCGAGCCGTGGGCGAGGAACGCGCCGCGCCAGGCGGCCTCGGCGTCACAGGTGGCGCCGGAGACGACCTGGGGTGGCAGCCCGCGGATCGGCCGGCCGCGGCCGTCGACCAGCCCCGTCTGCCGGGCGAGCTGATCACCCCCGGCAACCACCCGGATGACGTAACGGCTGCCGCGGCGCAGCCCGCCCGGGGCCATCACCACGAGGTCGGACTTGTGCCCGAAGATCTCCTCGATGTCCCTGCGCAGCCGCCGGGCCGCGATGGCCGTGTCCAGCTCGGCCTCGATGACGATGCGCCCGCTGACCAGGTGCAGCCCGCCGGCGAAGCGCAGGATCGAGGAGACCTCCGACTTGCGGCAGCAGGTCCGGGTGACGGTGAGCCGGGAGATTTCGTCCTTCACCGCTGCCGTCATCGCCATGGGCCGATCCTTCCATGCATCCGAAAAATACGGTCGTACGCGGCGGCCAGCCGTTCCGGGTCGTGCCGCGGCGTGCCGTCCTGCGCGGCCACCCGCGCCAGCTCCACCGTGCCGCCCAGCCGCTCGGCGGCCTCGCGCAGACTCTGCTGGTCGGGCACAGCATCCTGGTCCGCCAGCACGACGTCGAAAGCGAGTTTAGGGGCGTGTCGGGCCAAAACCTCCAAATGACGCTGCGGGGAGAATCCGGCCGTCTCGCCCGGCTGGGGTGCCAGGTTCAGCGAGAGCACCCGGCGCGCCCTGGTCTCGACGAGGGCCTGGCGCAGCTCCGGCACCAGCAGATGCGGGATCACCGAGGAGAACCAGGAGCCCGGGCCGACGACGACCCAGTCGGCGTCGAGCACGGCGGCGACGGCCTCCGGGACGGCCGGCGGGTCGGGCGGCACGAGCCGCACCTCCCGCACCTCCCCCGGGGTGAGGGCCACGGTGGCCTGCCCGACGACGGTGCTCTCCTCCTCCGGCAGGCCGGGGTCGTGCCCGCGCACCTGGGCCTGGAGCTGGAGCGGGACGGCCGACATCGGCAGCACCCGGCCGTGGGCGCCGAGCAGCTTGCCGACGAGGTCCAGCGCGGCCACGTGGTCGCCGAGCTGCTCCCACAGGGCGACGATCAGCAGGTTGCCGACGGCGTGCCCGTTCAGCTGGCCCTCGCCGCCGAAACGGTGCTGCACGACCCGGGACCAGGTCTGGCCCCAGTCGTCGTCGCCGCACAGCGCGGCCAGCGCCTTGCGCAGGTCACCGGGCGGGAGGACGTCGAGTTCCGCCCGGAGCCGCCCGCTGGAGCCCCCGTCGTCGGCGACCGTGACCACGGCGGTGAGGTCGCCGGTGATGCGGCGCAGCGCGGTCAGCGACGCGGACAGGCCCCGGCCGCCGCCGAGCGCGACGACCTTGGGCTGCCCCTTGCCGCCGGGCAGCAGCCGGCGCCGTCGCAGCCGCAGGGAGCGGCCGGCCACCGAGCTCATTCGCGGCCCATGTCTCGGTGGACGACGACGGTCTCCACGCCCTCGGCGGACAGCCGACGGCCCAGCCGCTCGCTCACGGCGACGCTGCGGTGCTTGCCACCCGTGCAGCCGATGGCGATCGTGACGTAGCGCTTGCCCTCCCGGCGGTAGCCGGCGGCGATCAACTGGAGCAGCTCGGCGTAGCGGTCCAGGAACTCCTTGGCACCGGGCTGCTCGAAGACGTAGTCGGCGACCTCGGGGCTGGTGCCGGTGTAGGGGCGCAGCTCGGGCACCCAGTGCGGGTTCGGCAGGAACCGGCAGTCCGCCACGAGGTCGGCGTCGACGGGCAGGCCGTACTTGTAGCCGAAGGACATGACGGTGGCCCGCAGCTCGGGTTCCTCCTCCCCGGCGAACCGGGCGTCCATCTTGGCGCGCAGCTCGTGCACGTTGAGGCTGGAGGTGTCGATGACGAGGTCGGCGTCGCCGCGCAGCTCCCGCAGCAGGTCGCGCTCGGCGGCGATGCCGTCGACGATGCGGCCGTCCCCCTGGAGGGGGTGCGGGCGGCGGACGGACTCGAAGCGGCGCACCAGGGTCTCGTCCGAGGCCTCCAGGAACACGGTGCGCCGGGCGACGTGCTTGGCCTCCAGCGACGCCAGCGACTCCTTGAGGGCGTCGAAGAAGCGGCGCCCGCGGACGTCGACGACGACGGCGATGCGGGCGACGTTCCCCTGGGAGCGGGCCCCGAGGTCCACCATGGTCGGGATGAGTGCGGGCGGCAGGTTGTCGACGACGAACCAGCCGAGGTCCTCCAGGCACTTCGCCGCGGTGCTGCGCCCCGCCCCGGACATGCCGGAGATGATGACCAGCTCGGGGATCGTCGTGCCCTCCGCGCCGTTGCCCTCGGCCGGGGTACCCGCGTTCACGTCTGCTCCCGTGTCGTCTCTGCTCTGGTCCGCGGCTCTGCTCCCGTCCGCGGTTCGGTTCTGCTCGGCGGCTCTGCGCTGCTCGTCCATGATCTCTTCCCCCGGTCCGGTGGCGCGGGACGCGCCGTGCGCGCGGCCCTCACCGTTCATCATCGTCGATGATTTCGCCCGTGGTGGTGTTGACCGCCGGGGCGGGACGCGTGGATTCCGCCAGCGCCGCCGCCACCAGCTCCGCCGTCCGCCGCCCTATCCCGGGGACCTCGCACATCTGTTCCACCGTCGCCGACCGGAGTTTCCTGACGGACCCGAAGTGCTTGACGAGGGCCTGCCTGCGGGTCTCGCCCAGGCCCGGGACGGCGTCCAGCGGACCGGTCCTGAGCGCCTTGGAGCGCTTGCCCCGCTGGTAGCGGATGGCGAACCGGTGGGCCTCGTCCCGCACCCGCTGGAGCAGGTAGAGGCCCTCGCTGCTGCGGGGCAGCACCACGGGGTCGTCGTCCCCCGGCAGCCAGACCTCCTCCAGGCGCTTGGCCAGCCCGCACACGGCGACGTCGTCGATGCCCAGCTCGTCCAGCGCCCGGCGCGCGGCGGCCACCTGCGGCTGCCCGCCGTCCACCACGACGAGCTGCGGCGGGTACGCGAACCGCTTGGGCCGGCCCTCCGGGGTGCGCGGCCCCGCCTCCCCCGGCTCCCGGGCCTCGCCCTCGTCGTCCTCCGGCACGGCCCACTCCCCCGTCTCCCGCCGCTCGGCGAGGTAGCGGCGGAAGCGGCGGGAGACGACCTCGTGCATGGCGCGGACGTCGTCCTGCCCGGCGAAGGACTTGATCTGGAAGCGGCGGTACTCGCTCTTGCGGGCCAGGCCGTCCTCGAAGACGACCATGGAGGCGACGACGTCGTCCCCATGGAGGTGGGAGACGTCGAAGCACTCGATGCGCAGCGGCGCCGAGTCCAGCTCCAGGGCCTCGGCGATCTCCTCCAGGGCGCGGGAGCGCGTGGTGAGGTCGGAGGCGCGCTTGGTCTTGTGCAGGGCGAGGGCCTGCTGGGCGTTCCGCCCGACGGTCTCCATCAGGGCGCGCTTGTCACCCCGCCGGGGCACCCGCAGGCTGACCCGGGAGCCGCGGCGTTCGGCCAGCCACTCGGCGACCGGTTCCACCGGCTTCGGCAGCGCGGGGACGAGCACCTCCTTGGGGACGGCCTCGCCCTTCTCCTCGCCGTAGAGCTGCTGGAGCGCGTGCTCGACGAGGTCGGCGCTGCCGAGGGGCTCCACCTTGTCGGTCACCCAGCCGCGCTGGCCGCGCACCCGGCCGCCGCGGACGTGGAAGATCTGGACGGCGGCCTCCAGCTCGTCCTCGGCCAGCGCGATGAGGTCGGCGTCCGTGGCGTCGGCCAGCACCACGGCCTGCTTCTCCATGGCACGCGTCAGCGCCCCGATGTCGTCCCGCAGGCGGGCCGCCCGCTCGTATTCCATGTCCTCGGACGCCTCGCGCATCCGCGCTTCGAGCCGGCGGAGGTGGGTGCCCGTCCGCCCGGCCACGAAGTCGCAGAACTCCTCGGCCAGATCGCGGTGGTCCTCCGCGCTGATCCGCCCCACGCAGGGGGCCGCGCACTTGTCGATGTAGCCCAGGAGGCAGGGCCGCCCGATCTGGGCGGACCGCTTGAAGACCCCGGCGCTGCACGTGCGGACGGGGAAGACCCTCAGCAGCAGGTCCACCGTCTCCCGGATCGCCCAGGCGTGCCCGTAGGGGCCGAAGTAGCGCACGCCCTTCCGCTTGGCGCCCCGCATGACCTGGACCCGGGGGAACTCCTCGTTCATCGTCACGGCGAGGAACGGATAGCTCTTGTCGTCCCGGTACTTGACGTTGAACCGGGGATCGAACTCCTTGATCCAGGTGTACTCGAGCTGGAGGGCCTCGACCTCGGTGCCGACGACCGTCCACTCCACGGAGGACGCGGTCGTCACCATCGTCGCCGTGCGCGGGTGCAGCCCGGCCAGATCCTGGAAGTACGACGAGAGCCGCTGCCGCAGGCTCTTGGCCTTCCCGACGTAGATCACCCTGCGGTGCTCGTCCCGGAAGCGGTACACGCCCGGCGAGTCGGGAATCTGCCCCGGTGAGGGCCGGTAGCTCGACGGATCTGCCATACCCACCAGCCTACGTGCGCACGGTGACAGCCCGGATGCGCCCCGCCCCGCCGCGCGACCGCCGGCCGGCCTCGGGGCGGACGGGCGGCCGGCGGGGCGCCGCTCCCGGGCGGCGATCGCTACCCGGTGGCGATCAGCACCAGCACCACCAGCCAGCACACGGCCACCAGCGCCGGTATGAACACCATCAGCGTCCCCGTCGGCGAGGCCCGCAGCCAGCTCGCGGGGCGCTCGCCCTCCATCCCCTGACCGACGACGCGCTCACCGCCGTGCCAGAGCAGGTACCGCTCGAACTCCACGACGGCGGTCTTGCGGGCCTGGAGGTAGCGCCGCCCGAAGCGGAGCATCTGCGAGAAGGCGACGGACGCGCCGAAGCCGATGACGGCGACGACGACGGCCAGTCCGCGCAGGGGCTCGGAGTCGTCCCCCTGCCCGCCCAGGGCGAAGGCGGTGGCGGCCGCGAGACCGGCGGTGATGTAGAAGAAGTTGTTCAGCTTCTGCCAGTTGGTGGTGTCCTCGTGCTTGTAGAGGTCCACGGCGACGCCGTACTGGCTCTGCACCAGTGCCTGCGGCGCCTGCGCCGCACCCAGACCACCCGCGGCATTCCGTCGGGCGGTGTCTGCCGGACCAGCTCCTGGAAGCCGAGCCTGCGGTGGAAGCGCGTGGACGCCTCGTTGGGCGGTTCGGCGACGACCGCGGCGATCACCGGGCTCGTCTTCCACTGGTCGAGCACGTGGTTGTACAGCCGGGAGGCGACGCCCTGCCGGGCGGCGCGCGGCGCCACACACACCTGCTTGATCACGAGGAAGCCGCCCAGATCGGCCCTGATCCGGTGGTTCAGCCACTCGTGCGCGCCCAGGGCCTCGTCGCTGTAGGCGAGGAGGAAGCCGACGACGTCGGCCCCCTTGACCGCGACGTAGAAGTGCTCGGCGGTCTTGAGCCGCGCCCGGTAGGTGTCGGCGGTGTAGCCAGAGACGAGGAACCCGCTCCTGCTCGCCTCGTGGGGGTCCGTGCGGTCCAGGCTCCGCGAGGCGGCCAGCTCCACGATCGCGTCCACGTGCTCCTCACGAGCCCGGATGATCGCCAGGTCGTTGCTCTCCCCGGTGGCCATGCCGCCGTCCCCTCCCCGCTGCCTGCTGCCGACCTCCTCAATTTACCTTCTGCGCTGGGGTGTTGACGCACGCGGTGACGCGGCTGTCACCAGCCGCGCTCGCGCCACTCGGCCAGGTGGGGGCGCTCGGCGCCGAGGCTGGTGTCGGCGCCGTGGCCCGGGTAGACCCAGGTCTCGTCCGGGAGTTGCCCGAAGAGCTTGGTCTCGACGTCGTGCAGGAGCGAGGCGAAGTGCTCGGCGTTGCCGAAGGTGTTGCCGACGCCGCCCGGGAAGAGGCAGTCGCCGGTGAACAGGTGCGGGTGGCCGTGCGGGTCGTCGTAGACGAGCGCGACGGATCCGGGGGTGTGGCCGACCAGGTGCCGGGCGGTGAGGCGGACCGCGCCGAAGGAGACGGTGTCGCCGTCGTCCAGCGGCACGTCGGTGGGGACGGGGATGCCGGCCACGTCCTCGCGGCCCGCATAGGTGCGGGCGCCCGTCGCGGCGACGACGTCGGAGAGGGCCTGCCAGTGGTCGCCGTGCCGGTGCGTGGTGACGACGGCGGTGATGCCGTCACCCCCGATGAGGCTCAGCAGGGTCTGCGGCTCGTTGGCGGCGTCGATCAGGAGCTGCTCGTCGGTGGTGCGGCAGCGCAACAGGTAGGCGTTGTTGTCCATCGGGCCGACGGCGACCTTGGAGATGATCAGGTCGGCCAGCTCGTGGACGTCGGCCGGGCCGCCGACCGTGACCTTTCCGGTGTAGGACATGTGGGTCTCCTTGCGGCGAGGCCGCGGACGGCGGCCGGGTGGTCGGATGGGGTCAGAGCGGGGGCAGGACGGGCAGCGCGCCGGGTCCGGCGCTGAGACCGGTGCCGTCGGTGCGCCCGGCGAGCCAGCCTGCGAGCGCGCCGGGGGCTCCGGTGACGGTGACCTCGGGGCCGCCGGCCTCCGCCCCGCGGCCGGTGCGCCACGTCCGGCCGTCCTCGGTGCGCAGCTCGGTCGCCGGGACGTCGGGGTTCCCGGAGAAGCGCCGGGCCAGGTAGCCGATGAGGGCCTCGGTGAAGGCGGCCGGCATGTCGTCCGGCTTGCGGCCGGCGTCCAGGTCGACGTGGTGCAGCTCGACCTCGACCTGGCGCCGGAAGGGGATGGCCCCGGCCCGGTCGGTGACGCCGTTGCGCAGCTCGACGCGTTCCTCCCAGCGCTCGCCCTCGTACCGGGCGAAGGCCGCGCTGAGCCGCTCGGCCGTGGCGCGCAGATCGTCGAGCTGGGCGGCGAGCGGGCGGGGTGCGCCGCTCTCGATGTCGGCTTCCCGGGCCTCCGCGCTCGCGTACATGGGCCGCCCTTCGAGGACGTTGACCAGCGCGTCGGCGTTGCGGGCGAGGTGGGCGAGGACATGGCCGCGGGTCCAGCCGGGCAGCCCCGAGGGTTCGGTGAGGGACGCGTCGTCCAGTCGCGAGACGGCGGCCAGGAGTGCGTCGGTGGACTCCTGGAGGGCCGCTACGTCGTCTTGTGGCACGTTCATGATCCAACGCTATCGCCGCCCCGCGACGGGGTGAAGTCGGCTCCGGTCGTGGTGGTGGGGTTGCGCGCGGGGGCGCGTGGTCGTGCACGCGCGGCGCAGTGACGGACACGCCGCGAAATCGAATGTGCGTGCTATAAGCTCGCGGTAGTGGCATCCCGAAGACACACCGGCCGCGGCCGCCATACCCTGGTATGCGGGGCCGCTCGTCCGGACCCGCAATCCACATGAAAGGTGCCAATCGGCGTGGCCGACCGTCTCATCGTCCGTGGCGCTCGCGAGCACAATCTGAAGAACGTCTCGCTCGACCTCCCGCGTGACTCCCTCATCGTCTTCACCGGGCTCTCGGGATCGGGCAAGTCCTCGCTCGCGTTCGACACGATCTTCGCCGAGGGCCAGCGCCGTTACGTGGAGTCGCTCTCGTCCTACGCACGGCAGTTCCTCGGGCAGATGGACAAGCCGGACGTGGACTTCATCGAGGGCCTGTCCCCCGCGGTGTCCATCGACCAGAAGTCGACCTCGCGCAACCCGCGCTCCACGGTCGGCACCATCACCGAGGTCTACGACTACCTGCGGCTGCTGTTCGCCCGGATCGGCAAGCCGCACTGCCCGGAGTGCGGGCGTCCCATCGCCCGCCAGTCGCCGCAGGCCATCGTGGACAAGGTGCTCGGCCTGGAGGAGGGCAGCCGGTTCCAGGTGCTCTCGCCGCTGGTGCGCGAGCGCAAGGGCGAGTTCGCCGACCTCTTCTCCGACCTCCAGACCAAGGGCTACAGCCGCGCCCGGGTGGACGGGAAGACGGTCCAGCTCTCCGACCCGCCCAAGCTGAAGAAGCAGGAGAAGCACACGATCGAGGTGGTCGTCGACCGCCTGACCGTGAAGGGGGGCGCCAAGCGGCGGCTGACGGACTCGGTGGAGACGGCGCTCGGGCTCTCCGGCGGCATGGTCATCCTCGACTTCGTGGACCTCGACGAGGACGACCCGCAGCGCGAGCGGATGTACTCCGAACATCTCTACTGCCCCTACGACGACCTGTCGTTCGAGGAGCTGGAGCCGCGCTCGTTCTCCTTCAACTCCCCCTTCGGGGCCTGCCCCGAGTGCACCGGCATCGGCACCCGGATGGAGGTGGACCCGGAGCTGCTCGTCCCCGACGGGGAGCGGTCCCTCGACGACGGCGCCATCCACCCGTGGTCGCACGGGCACAACCGGGAGTACTTCGGGCGGCTGATCGGCGCCCTGGCCGACGCCCTCGGCTTCCGCACCGACATCCCCTGGGACGGGCTGCCGCAGCGGGCGAAGAAGGCGCTGCTGCACGGGCACCGCACCCAGATCGAGGTCAGCTACCGCAACCGTTACGGCCGCCAGCGCTCCTACACCACCCCCTTCGAGGGGGCGGTGCCCTTCGTGCGGCGGCGCCACGCGGAGGCCGAGTCCGACTCCAGCCGGGAGCGCTTCGAGGGCTACATGCGCGAGGTGAACTGCCCGTCCTGCGAGGGCACCCGGCTGAAGCCGATCGTGCTGGCCGTGACGGTCAAGGGGCGGTCCATCGCCGACGTGGCCGCCATGTCGATCAGCGAGTGCGCCGACTTCCTGCGCGACATGACCCTCAACGCCCGCGAGAAGAAGATCGCCGAGCGGGTGCTGAAGGAGGTCAACGAGCGGCTGCGCTTCCTCGTGGACGTCGGCCTCGATTACCTCTCGCTCAACCGCGCAGCCGGGACGCTCTCGGGTGGCGAGGCGCAGCGCATCCGGCTGGCGACGCAGATCGGCTCGGGCCTCGTGGGCGTGCTCTACGTGCTGGACGAGCCGTCGATCGGCCTGCACCAGCGGGACAACCACCGGCTCATCGAGACCCTCGTGCGGCTGCGGGACCTGGGCAACACCCTGATCGTCGTCGAGCACGACGAGGACACCATCCGCACCTCGGACTGGGTTGTGGACATCGGTCCGGGCGCGGGCGAACACGGCGGCAAGGTCGTGCACAGCGGGCCGCTGGCGGAGCTGCTGTCCAACGAGTCCTCCATGACGGGCCAGTACCTCGTCGGCAAGAAGCAGATCCCCACCCCCGCCGAGCGCCGCCCGGCGGACGCGGAGCGGCAGCTGACGGTCGTCGGCGCGCGGGAGAACAACCTGCGCGACATCGACGTCGACTTCCCGCTGGGTGTGCTGACGGCCGTCACCGGGGTCTCCGGTTCCGGCAAGTCGACCCTGGTCAACGACATCCTCTACACCCACCTCGCCCGGGAGCTGAACGGCGCGAAGGCCGTGCCGGGGCGGCACACCCGGGTCGTGGGCGACGACCAGGTGGACAAGGTCGTCCACGTCGACCAGTCCCCCATCGGGCGCACCCCGCGCTCCAACCCCGCCACCTACACCGGGGTCTTCGACCACGTCCGCAAGCTGTTCGCCGAGACGATGGAGGCGAAGGTCCGCGGCTACCTGCCCGGCCGGTTCTCCTTCAACGTCAAGGGCGGACGCTGCGAGAACTGCTCGGGCGACGGCACGATCAAGATCGAGATGAACTTCCTGCCCGACGTGTACGTGCCCTGCGAGGTGTGCCACGGCGCCCGGTACAACCGGGAGACGCTGGAGGTCCACTACAAGGGCAAGAACATCGCCGAGGTGCTGGACATGCCGATCGAGGAGGCGATGGACTTCTTCGAGGCCGTCCCCGCCATCGCCCGGCACCTGCGCACCCTCAACGACGTGGGGCTCGGCTACGTGCGGCTGGGGCAGTCCGCCCCCACCCTCTCCGGCGGCGAGGCACAGCGCGTGAAGCTGGCCTCGGAGCTGCAGAAGCGCTCCACGGGCCGCACGGTCTACGTGCTCGACGAGCCCACGACCGGCCTGCACTTCGAGGACATCCGCAAGCTCATCTCGGTGTTGGAGGGCCTGGTCGACAAGGGCAACACGGTCATCGTCATCGAGCACAACCTCGACGTCATCAAGACGGCCGACTGGGTCGTGGACATGGGCCCCGAGGGCGGCGTCGGCGGCGGTCTCGTCGTCGCCGAGGGGTCGCCGGAGGAGGTCGCCGCCATCCCCGCCAGCCACACCGGCAAGTTCCTCCGGGACGTGCTGGGCGACCGGGTCAGCGACGCGCCGGTGGACGGCGGCCGGCGGCGCCGGACCGCCGCGGCCAAGCCGAAGGCCAAGGCGGCCGCGGCGGGCCAGGCGAAGAACGTCACGGCGGTCCGCAAGGCGGCGGCCAAGACGTCCGCCAAGACCCCCGCCAAGAAGACGGCCAGGAAGACGGCCGCGGGCAAGCGGGCCTGACCCCGCACGTAGGCTGACCCGCGTGACAGACGACGAACGGCGCAGCCCGGGCCGTCGCACCGTGCTCTGCGGTGCGGCGGCCTCGGCCGCCGGCCTCACCCTCTCCGGCTGCGGGGGCGCCGACGCCCCCACGGCCCCGCAGTCGGCCACTCCGACGGCGCCCGTCGAGCTAGGCTCCGCCGACGACGTCCCCGTGGGCGGCGCTCATGCGTTCGCTGCGCGGAGCATCGTCGTATCGCAGCCCGAGCCCGGGCGGTTCAGGGCGTTCAGCGCGGTGTGCACGCACAAGGGCTGCGTGATGGCCGCGGTGCGGAAGCTGACGATCCACTGCGCCTGCCACGGCAGCAGCTTCGACACGACGACGGGCGAGGTGCTCGGTGGCCCTGCGCGGGAGCCCCTGCCGGAGGTACCGGTCCGGGTCGAGGGCGACGGACTGATCGCCGGCTGACGGTACGTCGGCCGGCGATCAGTCCGGTAGGTCGCGCCCCTGCCTCGCGCACGGGAAGCCGTGCGCGGTGCCTCAGCGGCCCGCGCTCTCGCTCTCCCGGGCGGGCCGCTCGGCCTCGTCGCCCCCGGCTGCGTCCCTCTCGGCCTGCGCGTTCTGCTTCTTCGCTGCGATCAGGCTGGTGACGGTCGTGACGACCAGCACGCCGCAGATGACGCCCAGCGAGACCGGGGTGCTGACGACGGGGACGTGCACACCCTGCTCGTGCAGCGCGTGCAGGACGAGCTTCACCCCGATGAAGCCGAGGATGACCGACAGCCCGTAGGAGAGGTGAACCAGCTTCTTCAGCAGCCCGCCGATCAGGAAGTAGAGCTGCCGCAGCCCCATCAGCGCGAAGGCGTTGGCGGTGAAGACGATGTACGGGTCCTGGGTGAGGCCGAAGATGGCGGGGATCGAGTCCAGGGCGAACAGGACGTCCGTGGTGCCGATGGCCAGCATGACGATCAGCATCGGCGTCATGAGGCGGCGGCCGTTCTCGACGATCGTCACGCGCGTGCCGTGGTACTGGTCGGTGGAGGGGAAGCGCTTCTCGACCAGCTTCAGCAGGCGGTTCTCCTCGTACGCCTCTTCCGAGGCGTCGGCGCGGGCCTCCTCGATGAGCTTCCACGCCGTCCAGACGAGGAAGGCGCCGAAGATGAAGAACACCCAGGAGAACTGGGAGATGACGGCCGCGCCCGCCGCGATGAACACACCGCGCAGCACCAGCGCGATCAGCACCCCGACCATCAGCACCCGCTGCTGGTAGGCGGCGGGTACCGCGAACTTGGCCATGATGAGGACGAAGACGAAGAGGTTGTCGACGCTGAGCGACTTCTCGGTGATGTAACCGGCGAAGAACTCACCGGACGAGGTGGCGTTCCCGAAGAACAGCAGCCCCAGACCGAACAGGACGGCCAGGGCCACCCAGACCGCCGACCAGATACCGGCCTCCTTGACGGAGACCTCGTGGGGTTTGCGTCCGCCGATGAAGAAGTCGACGGCGATCAGGGCACAGAGACCGAGAATGGTCACCGCCCAGGTGGTCATGGTGACGTCCATGCAGCACTCCTCCGGCTGTCGTCGCCGGAGGTCTCTTCCGCCCGGGCCTGGCCACGGGCCGACGCCCCGGGACCGCAACGGGCGGCCCGTACTGACGGGGTCATCGCAGCCGGGAATACTCCCCTCCGCAAAGTGCAGGCTATGGCAAGGTCAAGGATTCACCAAGTGGGACCCGTTGAGGTGTGACGCAACGCACAACGCGGGCCGCGCCCAGCAGAGGTGCCGCGCCGTCAGACGTGCCGTCAGACCCGCCGTCAGACGTGCCGTCCGCCCGGGCGGGCCCGGACAGCCTCGGCCAGCGTGCCGAGGACCCGCGGCAGGATCGCGCTGCCCTGCGGCACGTGCGGCGGCTCGTACGTCCACTGGTGCCGCACCCACGGGTCGGCGACGTGGTCGTCCGGGATGGGCGTGATCCGCAGGAGCGAACGCCACAGCGGGTCCAGCAGCGGGCCGAAGTCGGCGGCGTCCTCCCGGTCCGCGACGAGGAGCAGATGGACGCCGACGGCCGGTCCCTCGTCCGCGAGGTAGCGCAGCTGGGTGATCGCGCGGTCGTCGAAGCCGTGCGGGAAGTCGTGCACGAG
Source organism: Streptomyces sp. WMMC1477 (assembly GCF_027460245.1). Taxonomy (NCBI): domain Bacteria; kingdom Bacillati; phylum Actinomycetota; class Actinomycetes; order Kitasatosporales; family Streptomycetaceae; genus Streptomyces; species Streptomyces sp. WMMC1477. The sequence goes on from NZ_JAPZBD010000003.1 coordinate 556,746, forward strand.
CAGGAGCTGATCGCTGGTGTCCAGGCCGGGCGGCAGGGCGTCGGCGGCCCGGTTGCGGACGGCCAGCTGCACCAGGTCCACCCGCTCGGTGAGGCGGCCGAGGACGCCCGACACACCGGCGGCGCCGCGCGCCGGGGCCTCCCGCAGCAGCCCGGAGTCCAGCAGGGGGCGCAGGGTGTGTGCCGCCGAGCCCGCCGCGTCGATCACGTGCACCGTGAACCCGCCCGGCGGGTGCACGGCCAGCAGCCGCCCCGCCACCGCCGTGGCCAGCAGCCCGGCCTCGCGCCGCAGCTCCTCGGCGTCGATGACCTCGGCGGCGGGCTGGCCGCCCCGGCCGGAGTCGATCCACAGACCGCGTTCCAGCGGCAGCCTGACCAGCATGGGTATCCGCAGCCCGATGCGCTCGGGCAGGCTCAGATCCCCCAGCCGCAGGGCCGAGGGCGCCGACCGCGGAACCCGGTAACCGTGCCAGACCGGGTTGTCCCAGCCGGCGAACGCGGGCGGCAGGGCGGGCTCGACGACCCCGGACTCGGCCGCCAGCTGGTCCAGGTCCCGGTCGAGGGCCTGCTGGGCGCGGGCGATCAGCTCCGCCTGCCGGGCGCGGGCGCGCTCCCGGGCGGCGTCGGCCGCCGGGCCCGTGCGGGTGCGCGGGTCCGCGAGCACCTCGTCGATCTCCTTCTCCAGCCGCTCGTCGGCGAAGGCGACGGCGCCGCGGTAGGCGGCGACCGTACGGGCCAGGTCCTCGAACATGCCCCACACCTGGTTGTAGAGCCGCTCCTCCATGGACCAGCCCGAGGCGTCGCCGGCGACGGGCTGCGGCGCCTCCTCCCGCTGGGCCCCGTCCGGCGGGCCTTCGTTCGGCGCGGCCCCGGCCTGCGGAGCCTCGTTCCGCGCTGACCCGGCCTGTGACCCGGCCCCGGGGCGAGTGGGGTGCCGGTAGTCGACGCGCGCGCCCGGCTGCGGCTCGGGGCGGGCGGACGCGCCGCCGGGAGCCGCAGCGGTCCCGGGGGCGGCGGCCCGCGTCGGGGGCCCGGGAACTCCGGCCGGGGCGGCGACGGAGGCCAGGATGCCCTCGGCCAGGGACCGCGCCCGTTCGTCCGGCAGGCCGTGGTCGGCGCACAGGGCGGACAGCCCGCCCGCGTAGCCCTGCCCGACGGCCCGAACCTTCCAGGCACCGGCCCTGCGGTACAGCTCGACGGCCGTGACGGCGGACTCCCCGTCGAGGCCGGTGAGGCTGTACCCCGCCCACGGCACGCCGTCGGGCCCCAGGACGGCGATCCGCGGCGCCGCGATGGCGCCGAACCGCACCGGCCCACCCGGAGTGAGCGTCAGCCAGATCCGCACGGACTCCGCCTCGCCCGGCACCTCGTCCAGCGCCAGGGTGATCCGGTGGCTCTCCCGGGAGCCCGCCGCGGGCGACACCCCGGGCGGCCCGGCCGCTCCCGGGTGCCCGAACCAGCCCTCGCGGGTGCGGCCCTCGGCGTCGCACAGGGCGGCGCCGGCGATGACGGGCCGCTCCGCCGTGACGTGAACCTGCAGGTCCGGGCCCACCAGCGGATGGTTCTGCCCGCGCACGAGCTCGGCCGTCATCGTCGGTTCCCCCCTCGTCCCCGCGTTCCCTACAGGTGCGGCGCGATGGCCGGCATCAGGTCCTGGAAGGTGCGGCCGTTGGCCGGGGCGCCGATGGCCGTCATCGACCAACCGTCCCCCTGCCGGTGCACCTTGGCCATGATCTGGGCCGTGTACGCGCCGCCGCCGGTGAGCGTGTAGCGGGCCAGTTCGGTGGCCGTCGTCTCGTCCAGCAGCCGGCAGAAGGCGTTCTCGACCTCCGCGAACGTCTGGCCGGTGAAGGAGTTGACGGTGAAGACGATCTGGTCGACGTGGACGGGCACCCGGTGCAGGTCCACCAGGATCGCCTCGTCGTCACCGCCCTCCCCCACGCCGCCGACCAGGTTGTCGCCGGTGTGGGTGACGGAGCCGTCGTCGCTCTTCAGATGACGGAAGAAGACGACGTCGACGGGCTGCTGACCGGCGAACAACACGGCCGAGGCGTCGAGGTCGATCTCCTTGCTCCGCCGGCCGAAGAGCCCGCGGCGGGCCGCCGACCGCCATCCCAGGCCCATGCGCACCGCGCTGAGGGAGCCTCCGCCGGTCTTCTCCAGGCTGATCGCCTGCCCTTTGGACAGATTGACCGTCACGTGTCCTGCTCCCCTCTCGGCGGTGTCACGACAGCCGCCCTCGACGCCGCCTCGAACCCTACGCAGTGCGCCCGGACCGTGTACCGGTCCACCCGTGCTTTGTGGCGGTCCTGCAACAGTCCGGCCACAGCGGACGGCTCCCCGAGCCCGGCACGGGCCGGCTACTTGAGCCCGGCCTCGCGCATCTGGCGGAGCTCCTTCTTCAGCTCGCCGACCTCGTCCCGCAGCCGCGCGGCGACCTCGAACTGCAGCTCCGCGGCGGCGGCCCGCATCCGCTCCGTCATCTGCTCGATGAGACCGGCCAGCTCGGTGGCGGGCCTGTCGGTGGGCTTGCCGTCGGCCGGCGTCTTGCCCGCCGCGGAGGCCGCGGCCTTCACCTGCCCCTTGGCCAGGGCCGGCACCGGGGCCTTGCCCTTGCGCTCGCCCTCCGGGGCCTGGCGGTACCCGGTGCCCAGGAGCTGCTCGGTGTCGACCTCCTCGCGCGCGATGGCGGAGACGATGTCCCCGATCTTCTTGCGCAGGGGCTGGGGGTCGATGCCCTTCTCCTTGTTGTAGGCGATCTGCTTGGCACGGCGGCGGTTCGTCTCGTCGATGGCCTTCTCCATCGCCGGCGTGATCTTGTCGGCGTACATGTGCACCTGGCCGGAGACGTTGCGGGCGGCGCGGCCGATGGTCTGGATCAGCGAGGTGCCCGAGCGGAGGAAACCCTCCTTGTCCGCGTCGAGGATGGCCACCAGCGAGACCTCGGGGAGGTCCAGCCCCTCCCGCAGCAGGTTGATGCCGACCAGGACGTCGAACTCGCCGGCCCGCAGCTCGCGCAGCAGCTCCACCCGGCGCAGGGTGTCCACGTCGCTGTGGAGGTAGCGGACGTTGATGCCCAGCTCCAGGAAGTAGTCCGTGAGGTCCTCCGCCATCTTCTTCGTCAGCGTCGTGACGAGGACGCGCTCGTCCTTCTCGGTGCGGGTGCGGATCTCGTGGACCAGGTCGTCGATCTGGCCCTCGGTGGGCTTGACGACCACCTCCGGGTCCACCAGCCCCGTCGGGCGGATGATCTGTTCCACCACGCCGTCGGCCCGGGACAGCTCGTAGGAGCCGGGCGTCGCCGACAGGTACACCGTCTGGTCGATGCGCTCCAGGAACTCCTCCCACTTCAGCGGGCGGTTGTCCATGGCGGACGGGAGCCGGAAGCCGTGCTCGACCAGCGTCCGCTTGCGGGAGGCGTCACCCTCGTACATGGCCCCGATCTGCGGCACCGTCACGTGCGACTCGTCGATGACGAGCAGGAAGTCCTCGGGGAAGTAGTCGAGCAGGGTGTGCGGGGGCGAGCCGGGCTCGCGGCCGTCGATGTGCAGCGAGTAGTTCTCGATCCCGGAGCAGGTGCCGATCTGCTGCATCATCTCCAGATCGTAGGTGGTGCGCATGCGCAGCCGCTGGGCCTCCAGCAGTTTGCCCCGCTTCTCCATCGTCTCCAGGGTCTCGCGCAGCTCGTCCTCGATGGCGCGCACGGCCCGGGCCATCCGCTCCTCGCCCGCGACGTAGTGCGAGGCGGGGAAGACGTACAGCTCCGTGTCGTCCGACATCACCTCGCCGGTGATCGGGTGCAGCGTCGAGAGCGCCTCGATCTCGTCACCGAACATCTCGATGCGGACGGCCAGCTCCTCGTAGACGGGGAACACCTCGATGGTGTCGCCCCGCACCCGGAAGGTGCCGCGGGTGAAGGCGGCGTCGTTGCGCGCGTACTGGATCTCCACGAGGCGGCGCAGCAGGACGTCCCGGTCGGTCTCCTCGCCGACCCTGAGCGGCACCATCCGGTCCACGTACTCCTGCGGCGTGCCCAGGCCGTAGATGCAGGACACCGAGGCGACGACCACCACGTCCCGCCGGGTGAGCAGCGAGTTCGTCGCGCTGTGCCGCAGCCGCTCCACCTCCTCGTTGATCGAGGAGTCCTTCTCGATGTAGGTGTCGGACTGCGGAACGTAGGCCTCGGGCTGGTAGTAGTCGTAGTACGAGACGAAGTACTCCACCGCGTTGTTCGGCAGGAGCTCGCGGAACTCGTTCGCCAGCTGCGCGGCGAGCGTCTTGTTCGGCGCCATCACCAGCGTGGGGCGCTGGAGCTTCTCGATCATCCACGCCGTCGTCGCCGACTTGCCGGTGCCCGTGGCGCCCAGCAGCACGACGTCCTTCTCCCCCGCCTCCACCCGCCGCGCGAGATCGGCGATGGCCGTGGGCTGGTCACCGCTGGGCTGGTAGGGGCTGACGACCTCGAAGGGCGCCACCTTGCGTTCGATCTGGGATACGGGCCGCATGTTCCCACCGTACGGCGCACCACCGACAACGTTCAGCTCGTCGTCATCCGGCACCCGTTTGGCGCCCATGCACCGGCAGCCCTCGCTGGAAAACCTCTCTCACGGCCGCGTTGCCGACGCGGCGCGACGGACCGCCGACGCGGCGTGGACGCCCCCGCTCCGCCGGGTGCGGTCGCCGCCGTCCCCCACCGTGAGGAGTCGCCCCGTGTCCCTTCGCCCCATCGCCCTGACCGGTTCGCTGCTGGGAGTCCTCGCCCTCGTCCTCGCCGTGGCCCCGGCCCCGGCCGCACCGGCCCCGGTGGGGCCGCTGGACGCCGGTCCGCGGGAGCGCCCCGCCCCCGCGGCCTCCCCCACCGCCGTGCCGCGGACGCCGCCGACGCCGTCCGGGGCGACGCCGGAGGGCTCGGCAGACGTGCTGGCGATCGCCCACCGCGGCGCCTCGGCCTACGCCCCGGAGAACACCCTGGCCGCCGCCGACAAGGCCCTGGAGCTGGGCGTGGCGTGGGTGGAGAACGACGTGCAGCGCACCCGCGACGGCGAGCTCGTCGTCATGCACGACGCGACGCTGGCCCGCACGACGAACGTCGAGGAGGTCTTCCCCGACCGCGCCCCGTGGCGTGTCGGGGACTTCACCGCCGCCGAGATCGCCCGGCTCGACGCGGGAAGCTGGTTCGGCACCCGCTACACGGGCGAGCCGGTGCCCACGCTGGAGCGGTTCCTGGAGCGGATGACCGTCAACCACCAGAAGCTGCTGCTGGAGATCAAGAAGCCCGAGCTGTACCCGGGCATCGAACAGGACATCCTGGACGAGCTGCGCGACGAGGGCTGGCTCAGCCCCTACCACGTGCGGCGGCGCCTGGTCGTCCAGACGTTCGACGCGGACTCGCTGCGCCGGGTGCACGCGCTCAACCCGGCGGTCAGGACCGGCTTCCTCGGGACCCCGGAGGTCGCCGAGCTCCCCGAGTACGGCACCTTCGCCGACCAGGTCAACCCGCGTTTCACGACGGTGACGCCCGAGTACGTGGCGGCCGTCCACGCGGTGCTCGGCGCGCACGGCCGGCCGCTGGAGGTGTTCACGTGGACGGTGGACGACGGGCCCACGGCCGCCAGGCTGGCCGGGGCGGGCGTCGACGGGGTGATCAGCAACCGTCCCGACGTCGTCCGCGACGCGATCGAGCGCGGGGAGCGGGACCACGAGCGCGATGACGCGTGGGGCCGCGTCGGCCGCTGAGGCGGGCTCGACGGGCGGGCTCCCCGCCGCGCCGTCGGCGGGGAGCCGTAAGGTCGGTCGCATGACCGCCACGAACGTGCAGTCCTGCTGGACGGTGGTGCCGACGCCGATCGGCCCCCTGCTGCTCGTCGCCACGGACGCCGGGCTGGCCACGGTCGGCTTCCACGCTGACGAGCGCCTGGTGGGCCGGACCCTGGCCCGGCTCACCGCGCGCTTCGGCGCGGAGCCCACGGCCCTGCCCGAGCCGCCCGGGCCACGGCCCGCGCCGGAGGCCGGCCAAGGGCCCGCTCCGGGCCCGGGCCCGGCCCCCGCGTCGGGGCCCGGAGCGGGGCCGGTGTCGGGGCCCGGCGTCCTGCGGGCCACGGCGGCGGAGCTGGCCGCCTACTTCGCGGGGGAGGTGCGCGGCTTCGGCATCCCCCTGGACTGGCGGCTGACGGGCGGCTTCAACGCCCGCGTGCTGCACGCCCTGGCCGAGACCGTCCCCTACGGCGGGGTGGCCACCTACCAGGATCTGGCCGAGGCCGTGGGCGAGCCCGGCGCCGCCCGGGCGGTCGGGATGGCGATGGGGGCCAACCCGCTGCCCGTCGTCGTGCCCTGTCACCGGGTGGTCGCGAGCGGCGGCGGCCTCGGCGGCTTCGGCGGCGGGCTGGAGGCGAAGCGGTCGCTGCTAGCCCTGGAGGGCGTGCTCCCCGCTCCGCTCTTCTGACTCCCGGTGCGCTCGGCTGACTCCGGGCGCGCTCAGCAGGGGTGGAGCCGAAAGCCCACGGCGCGCCGGCCGCCGGTGTGCTCGGCGACGCCGTCCAGAATCGAGGTGATGAACCTGCGGGCGTACGCGTCGGGGTCCTCGTCACTGAGCGCGGTGAGATAGGCGCGGTGCTCGGCGAGCGAGGCGATGGCCAGCTCGACGTCCGGCTCGTCGACCTCCTGGATGTGGGTGGCGCCGGGGGCGGCCACGGCGACCCAGCGCACGCCGTCCCAGCGCTCCAGCGTGCCGTCGGCGAGCTGGTCGGGGAAGATCCAGCGGTTGCCCGCGTCGGCCACGGCGTCCAGGGTGGCCCGGCCCACGGCCTTGTGGTCGGGGGTGTTCCAGTAGCCGCCGGGCCAGGTGTCCTCGTGGTTGAGCGTGATCACGAGCTCGGGGCGGTGGCGGCGGATGGCGGCGGCCAGGTCGCGGCGGAGCGGGACGCCGTACTCGATGACGCCGTCGCGGTGGTCGAGGAACTCCACGTCGCGGACGCCGACGACGGCGGCGCTGGCGCGCTGCTCGGCCTCCCGCACCGGGGCGGCCTCGGCCGGGGCCATGGTGTCGATTCCGGCCTCGCCCCGGGTGGCCAGGAGGTAGGTGATCTCCTTGCCCGCCCGCACCCAGTGCGCGAGGGCTGCGGCGGCTCCGTACTCGAGGTCGTCCGGATGGGCCACGATGGCCAGTGCCCGGTCCCAGTCCTGGGGCATCTGAGCGAGTTCCTCCGCCACGTGGGCCTCCCGTCGGTCGTTACGCATCGCGAAGATCCTCACACAGCAGCGCGGCGGGGCTGGTGTCCGCCGTCCCGCTTCCGGCGAAAGGCCCTCTCCGTGTCCCGACGACTGCACGTCGACCGCTCCTCCCTCGCACACCGTATCCAGTACGCGGTCAAGCACCCGGCCCGGATTCCCCCGTACGTGCGACGCTGGGTCCGCGACCTGCGGCTGCGCCGGCTGACCGGGGGCGACCACGTGGCCTACTACCGGGCGGTGATGAAGGAGGACACCCGGCGCGATCCGGAGTCGGCGGTCGGCAGCGCCACCCACGACCGCTGGCTGGCCCTCGGCGAGATGCAGTACGACTACCTGGTGCGGCACGGGCTGTCGCCCGAGGACCGGATGCTGGAGATCGGTTGCGGGAACCTGCGCGCGGGGCGGCTCTTCATCGCCTACCTGGACGCCTCCCACTACCACGGCATCGACATCTCGCCGGAGATCCTCCTCTCCGCGCAGGAGACGCTGGTGCGGCACGGCCTGCAGGCCAAGCTGCCGCATCTGACGCTGGTCCGGGACCTGCGGCTGGCCCATCTGCCCGACGCCTACTTCACCGTCGTCCACGCGCACAGCGTCTTCTCCCACTCCCCCATCGAGGTGATCGACCAGTGCCTGGCCCACGTGGGCCGGGTGCTGGCGCCCGGCGGCTCCTTCGACTTCACCTACAACCGCACGGTCGACCGTGAGCACCACGTGCTGCGGGAGGACTTCTACTACCGCACCGAGACGCTGGTCCGGCTCGCGGAGACGCACGGTCTGCGGGCGCGCCCCATGACGGACTGGGACGAGCTCCCGCACCGGCAGTCGAAGATCCGGGTGATGCGTCCGGAGGAGTGAGCGCCGGCCCGGCACCCGCCGCCGGCGCTGGGCCCGACGTGTGGTTTCCCGCCGCCATCCCGGCGACATGCCGGGCGTGGCGGCGTTCGCACGTCCACCTTCGGGAGAACAAGTGGGATTGTCCTATTAATCCTATTTGTATGATTCTGGAGTGGGATCGTGCGCCATCCCCCACGCCGCCCGACGACGGCGTTGCTCACCGCCCTGCTGCTCGGAACGGCCGCCGCCTGCACCGGCGCGGACCACGCCTCCTCCGAGGCCGACTCCGCGTCCCCCGCGCCCGCCGCCGAGACCGGCACGGAGTTCACCCTCGTCGCCACCGGCGACATCCTCAGCCACGACTCCGTCATCCGGCAGGCCGCCGCCGACGCGGACGGCGGCGGCGAACGCGCCTACGACTTCAGCGCCATGCTGGCCGGAGCGAAGCCCGTCGTGGCCCGGGCGGACCTCGCGATCTGCCATCTCGAGACCATCCTCGGGGCCGAGGACGGGCCGTTCACCGGCTATCCGATGTTCCGCACCCCGCCCCAGGTCGCCCAGGCGATCCAGGAGACCGGCTACGACTCCTGCTCCACGGCCTCCAACCACACGCTGGACGCCGGCCCCGAGGGCGTCACCCGCACCCTGGACGCTCTGGACGCGGTCGGCGTACGGCACGTGGGCTCGGCCCGTGACGCCGCCGAACGCGCCAAGCCCGCCCTGCTGAAGGCCAACGGCGCCACCGTCGCCCAACTGGCCTACACCTACGGGACGAACGGCATCCCCGTACCCGGGGACGCGCCCTACCTCGTCAACCTGATCGACGCCGACCAGGTCATCGCCGACGCCCGCGCCGCGCGCAAGGCCGGAGCCGATGTCGTCGTCGTCAGCATGCACTGGGGCACGGAGTACCGGGAGGCGCCCGACGATCGGCAGCGCGAGCTCGCCGAGCGGCTCACCGCGGCCCGCACGGACGGCCGCCGCGACATCGACCTCGTCATCGGCACGCACGTCCACGTGCCCCAGCCCTACGAGAAGGTCAACGGGACCTGGGTCGTGTACGGGATGGGCGACCAGGTGGCGGGCGTCATGAACGACCCCCGCGGCCAGATGGGCTACGCCGCGCGCTTCACCTTCGCCCCGCCCGAGCGGAAGGGCGCGCCGTGGCGGGTACGGAAGGCCGAGTTCGTGCCGCACGTCATGGCCAACGACCCCCTGCGCGTCGTCAACCTGGCCAGAGCCCTCGACGAGCAGCCCGACAACGCCGAGTACGCCCGGGCCCTCGACGTCATCCGCGACGCCGTCCTCAGCCGGGGCGGTGCCGAGGACGGGCTGCGGCTGGGCCGCTGAGCCGGTGGTGAAGGGGGCCACGCGTGACCGGGCCGGGTGACGGGGGCGGGCTGGAGCTGTGGTTCGCTCCCGAGCTGCGCTTCCTGCTCGCCTCCCGCCACCGCGGACCCGACGTGCTGCGGGTGCCCTACGACCTCACCTCGTCCCTGGGCCACGTCGTGCAGTCGCTCGGCGTACCGCTCACCGAGGTCGGCGCGCTGACGGTGGCCGGCCGGCGGGTGCCGCCCGAACACCGGCCCGGCGACGGCGCCCTGGTCGAGGTGGCGGCGCGGCCCCGGCCGCAGCCCCTGCCGCCCTCGGCGACCGGGTTCGTGCTCGACGTCCACCTGGGCGCCCTGGCCCGCAGGCTGCGTCTGGTCGGCCTCGACACGGCCTACGCCAACGACGCCGACGACCCCGAGCTCGTGGAGCGGGCCAACGCCGAACGCCGCGTCCTGCTCACCCGGGACCGCGGGCTGCTGTGCCGCCGCACCCCATGGCTGGCCGCGTTCGTCCGCGGCACCCGGCCCGACGAACAGCTCCTGGACGTCCTCACCCGCTTCCGGCCCCCGCTCGCCCCGTGGACCCGGTGCCCGGCCTGCAACGGCGGGCTTGCGCCCGTCGCCAAGGCCGCGGTCGCCCATCTGCTGGAACCGGGCACCCGGCGCACGTACGACACGTTCACGCGGTGCCGCTCCTGCGGGCGCGTCTACTGGCGTGGCGCCCACGGCAGCCGGCTGGAAGCCACCGTCACCGCCGCCCGTGCCGCGGTGACCGGGCGCGGCTGAGCTCAGGGAGCGGTCTCCCCGTGCCGGTCGCGGGCCTTGAGCCGGACGGTGGGCAGGGCGGGGGCGGGCAGCGGGGCGTCCGTACAGTGCCCGACCACGCCGAAGCGGGTGCCGTCCTCCCAGTCGGCCCGGGCCCGCACGATCTCCTCGTGGCTCCGCCCGACGAAGTTCCACCACATGACGAGCGGCTCCTCGAAGGGCGCGCCGCCGAACAGGAACAGCCGGGCCTCCCCCGCCGCCCGGACGTCGAGCTCCTCGCGGCCCCGGCCGAGGTAGAGCAGCGAGCCCGGCTCCAGCGCGGTGCCGGCGACGTCCGCGGTGCCGGACATCGTCAACACCGCTGCCTCGAAGGTCGGCTCGACGGGGAGCCGCACGGAGCCCGGACCGCCGAAGCGGATCTCGGCTCCGAACAGGGGGCTGTGCACCCGGGCGGGCGAGCGCGCCCCGGCCAGCTCCCCGGCGACGACGGTGACCGTGGCCGCGCCGTCCCGCAGCACCGGCAGGTCCCCGTGGTGTTCGAAGCGCGGCTCGCCGTGCCGGGCGTCCTCCGGCAGCGCGATCCACAGCTGGAGGCCGTGCATGACGGGCGGATGCTCCGGCGGCGACTGCTCGGAGTGGGCGATGCCGTGACCCGACGTCATCAGGTTCAGCTGTCCCGGCGCGATCGGCTGGAGGTTGCCGAGGCTGTCGGCGTGCACGATCTCACCGTCCGCCAGCCAGGTGACGGTCTGGAGGCCGGTGTGCGGGTGGGGCGCGATCTGCATGCCGGGCCGCCCGGTGACGTCGGAGGGCCCGAAGTGGTCGACGAAGCACCAGGCGCCCACCATGCGGCGCCGGCGCTGCGGCAGCAGCCGCCGCACCGTCGTGTAGCGGCCCAGCGGTACGTCGTGGCCGGGCAGCAGCAGGCTGTCCGGTTCCTCGGCGGTGCCCAGCGTGCACGCGAACACGGCCTGATGGGCGTCTGATTCTCCGTCACTCATGGTGCGACTGTACGACGGGGGACGGCGACGGCCGCGGAGGCCGGATGGAGGGGCCCTGGGTCGTTGCCAGACCCAGGGCCCCGGAGTGCCGCCCGATCCGCACGCCCGGCGATCTGGGCGCGGGTCATGTTCACGATCTCGCGTTCTCCCTCTGGACCACCGGGCCCTCGGCCAGTACCGGGAGCGGCGGATCGAACGGGAACTGCGGTACGCCGGCGTGCGCGAGGTCGAGCCGCTCGGCCCGGAGCAGGCCCGCACGCTCGACGCCTGCCGGGCCGAACTGGCCGAGGCCGCCCGCGCCCGCTGCGACGGACCGCTGCCCCGGCGGAGAGGGACGTCATCGCGGCGCAGTTCCGCGACCGCAGAACGGCTCTGGAGGACCAGCGCGCCGCCGCCGGGACGGCCGCCGCGCTGGCCACCCTGCGGGCCGGTCAGGAGCTCAGGGAGCAACGGGACCGGCTGACGCGTGCCGAGAGCCGGGCGGCCCAGGCCGCCCGCGTCCGCCGCCAGGACCTGGAGCGGCGCAGGGCGCGGCTGTCCCTGGCCGAGGCCGGACTCCCCGTCGTGGACGAGGCGCTGGCCGCGGCCCGGGCCACGATGCGGGCCGTTTCCCCGGGCCGCTACCTGGTCTTCGTCACGACGGGGCGCTGAACTCCGGCGGGGCCGTCGTCGGGGCGCTTCCCGTGGGCAGCGGGGTGTCCGGGCACGGCTCCAGCACCCGGGAGAGCGCGTCCTTCTCCTCCTGGGTGACCCACAGTCCGTACTTCGTCTTGACCGCCACCTGGGCCGCCGCGTACGTGCAGTGGTGGGGCTCGTGCGGCGGCAGCCACTCGGCGGCGTCGGCGTCTCCCTTGGCACGGTTGGCGCCCGCGTCGACGGCCAGGAGGTTGAGGGGGTCGTTGGCGAAGGCGATCCGCTGGGCGGGCTTCCAGCCGTCGGCACCCTTCTGCCAGGCGTCGGAGAGCGCCACCAGGTGGTCGATGTCCACCTCGCTCGCGCCGCCCTTCTCGAAGTGGACCACCGTGCCGGTGAACGGGTCGGGGCGGAGCGTCCCGGATTCGACGGTGCAGTCGTCCTCGGTGAGCTTCACGTCCCGCAGGTCGCGGGCGAGGATGTCGTCACGGGTGTCGCAACCGTTCTGGTCAACGTCGGCCCAGGGGCTGCCGAACATGCGGCGGTCGTAACCGGTGCGGGGCGCACGGTCCTTGACGGGGAGTTCTCGCAGGGCCGCGAGGACGCGCCCGTCGGGTCCGGGCCCACCGTCCTCGGCGGTGTCGTCGACGGTGCAGGCGGTGGCGACGGTGGCCAGGAGGACGAGCGCGGCGGCTGCGGTGGTGCGGCGGGATATCACGGCCGCTGAGCCTATCGGGGGATCCCGGCCCACGTCAGCGGCCCGGGCCGGGGAGCGGCCGACGGGGCGTGGCGGGGCCGCGGCCGACGGGACGGACGGGGCGTGGGAGCGCCGCGCCCGTCCCGGTAGGTCAGCCGGCCTCGAACCCGGCCGCCTCCACGTACTCCGGCCGCGGCTCCAGGGCGGCGGCCAGCCGGAAGTGCCGGCGCGCCTCGCCCGTCCGGCCCGCTCGCTCCAGGGTCCTGGCCAGGGCGAAGTGGGCGAAGGCGTTGTCCGGCTCCCGCTCGATGACGAGCTGGAACTCCAGCTCGGCGGAGCGGAGTTGGGCCGAGTGGAAGAAGGCCCTGGCCCGCAGCAGCCGCGCCGCGGTGTTCTCCGGGTGGGCGGTGATCAACGGGTCGAGCAGCTTGACCGCACCACGTGGATCGCGGGCTTCGAGCAGCTTCTCCGCGGCACGGAAATCGATCACGTTGGTCTGGGGCGTTCGGGACATCACAGGCGCCTCCTTCGGCCGGGACAACGACCGCGTGCCCGGGAGCATTCCCGGCGAGAACCTCAGGCACGCCTCCGCAGGCGCTCCCATAGCTCCCTCACCTGGGGCTCCAGCTTCTCCAGCGGACCGTCGTTGTCGATGACGTGGTCGGCGATGGCCAGCCGGTCCGCCCGGGTGGCCTGGGCCGCCATCCGCGAGCGCGCCTCCTCCTCGGACATCCCGCGCAGGTGCACCAGGCGGTGGAGCCGCGTCTCGGGCGAGGCGTCCACGACCACGACCACGTCGTAGAGGGAGGCCAGACCGTTCTCCGTGAGGAGGGGGACGTCGTGGACGACGACGGCGTGCTCGCCCGCGGCCCGCTGGAGTTCGGCGGATCGGGCACCGACGAGGGGGTGGACGATGGTGTTCAGCGCGGCGAGCCGGTCCGGGTCGTTGAAGACGATCCGGCCGAGGGCCGGCCGGTCGAGGGCCCCGTCGGCCCGCAGCACGCCCTCGCCGAACTCGGCGACCACGGCGGCGTGGCCCTCGGTGCCCGGCTCGACGACCTCGCGCGCGATCCGGTCGGCGTCGACGATCACCGCTCCGTAGGAGTCCAGCAGGCGCGAGACCTCGCTCTTGCCCGCGCCGATGCCCCCGGTCAGTCCCACTGTCAGCATGGCCGCAACCCTACTGGCCGGTTCCCCCCTCGCCCTCCTCGGACTCCCGCTCGCGGTCGGCCAGGAAGCGCTCGAAGACGGCACCCAGCTCGTCGGCCGAGGGCAGCTCCGACGGCTCGGCCACCAGGTTGCCGCGCGTCGCGGCACCGGCGACGGCGTCGAACTGCTGCTCCAGGCCGCGGACGACGGCGACCAGCTCGCTGTCCCCGTCGGCGAGCTGCCGTTCGATCTCCGTCTGCGTCGTGTGCGCCCGCCCGCGCAGCGTGTGGGCGATGGCGGGCAGCACCAGCCCGGTGGCGGCGGTGATCGCCTCCACGACGACCAGCGAGGCGTCCGGGTACGGCGAGCGGGCCACGTAGTGCGGGACGTGCGCGGCCACCCCCAGGACGTCGTGGCCCGCGTCGACGAGCCGCAGCTCCAGCAGGGAGGCAGCGCTGCCGGGCACCTGCGCCTCGTCGAAGAGCCCGGGGTGGCCCGGCACGAGGTCGGCGCGGTTCCCATGCGGGGTGAGGCCGACGGGGCGGGTGTGCGGCACGCCCATGGGGATGCCGTGGAAGCCCACCGAGAGCCGCACGCCCAGCCGTTCGACGATCTCCCGGACGGCGGCGACGAACGCCTCCCAGTGCACGTCCGGCTCGGGGCCGCTGAGCAGCAGGAAGGGACTGCCCGTCGCGTCCCGCAGCAGCCGGAGCTCGAGTGCGGGCCGGTCGTAGGACACCCACTGGTCCCGTCGGAACGTCATCATCGGGCGCCGCGCCCGGTAGTCGATCAGACGGTCGACGTCGAACCGGGCGATCGTCTGCCGGGGGCGTCCGTCGAGGAGGAGGGAGGTGATCTGCTCGCCGGTGGCGCCGGCGTCGATGAAGCCCTCGAAGTGGTACAGCAGGACGAAACCGGATCCGACGCCCTGGTCGATGATCTCGTCCACCGCCCGAAGGCCACTCGGGTCCCATTCGTACAGCTCGCGCGGCTTCAACACGTTCTCTCGCCCCTCCGTCCAGCGGTTCCGCTCTGTGCCAACGCACAAGCCCGGCTTGGCATTCCCGCCCCCCGCCGCTCTCGACCCGCGCTCCACCGGACCACCAGCCGCCGGCCGGTGCGGGCGTCCGCGTTCGCCACGCGGACGCGGACGCCGACACGGACACGGGCGAGGGCCCGCCCCCAGGGGGGGACGGGCCCTCGTCGGTCGTGCTCGCGCCGGGCGCAGGGCTCAGCTCTGGCCGCCGGCCAGCTTCTCCCGGAGTGCGGCGAGGGCTTCGTCGGAGGCCAGCGCACCGGAGTCGTCAGTGGACTCCGAGGAGTACGAACCGCCGCCGCCCTGGCCGCTGGGAGCGGCACCGGCGCCGGCCCCCTCGGCCTCGGCCTGGGCGTCCGCCTCGCGGGACTTGATGACCTGGGCCTGGTGCTGCTCGAAGCGGGTCTGGGCAACCGCGTACTGGTTCTCCCACTCCTCGCGCTGCTTCTCGTACCCCTCCAGCCAGTCGTTCGACTCGGGGTCGAAGCCCTCGGGGTAGATGTAGTTGCCCTGGTCGTCGTAGGACGCCGCCATGCCGTACAGCGTGGGGTCGAACTCGACGGCCATCGGGTCGGCGCCGAAGGACTCGTTGGCCTGCTTCAGCGAGAGGCTGATGCGGCGGCGCTCCAGGTCGATGTCGATGACCTTGACGAAGATCTCGTCGTTGACCTGGACGACCTGCTCCGGGATCTCGACGTGGCGCTCGGCCAGCTCGGAGATGTGGACCAGGCCCTCGATGCCCTCGTCGACGCGGACGAACGCACCGAACGGCACCAGCTTGGTGACCTTGCCGGGCACGACCTGGCCGATCTGGTGCGTACGGGCGAACTGCTGCCACGGGTCTTCCTGGGTCGCCTTCAGCGACAGGGAGACGCGCTCGCGGTCCATGTCGACGTCCAGGACCTCGACCGTGACCTCCTGGCCGACCTCGACGACCTCGGACGGGTGGTCGATGTGCTTCCAGGACAGCTCGGAGACGTGCACCAGGCCGTCCACGCCACCCAGGTCCACGAAGGCACCGAAGTTGACGATGGAGGAGACGACGCCGGAGCGCACCTGGCCCTTCTGCAGGGTGGTGAGGAAGGTCTGGCGGACCTCGCTCTGGGTCTGCTCCAGCCAGGCACGGCGGGACAGGACCACGTTGTTGCGGTTCTTGTCCAGCTCGATGATCTTGGCCTCGAGCTCCTTGCCCACGTAGGGCTGCAGGTCCCGGACGCGGCGCATCTCGACCAGGGACGCGGGGAGGAAGCCGCGGAGGCCGATGTCGAGGATGAGACCACCCTTGACGACCTCAATGACGGTACCGGTGACGATCCCGTCCTCTTCCTTGATCTTCTCGATCGTGCCCCAGGCCCGCTCGTACTGGGCGCGCTTCTTCGACAGGATCAGGCGGCCTTCCTTGTCCTCCTTCTGGAGAACCAGGGCCTCGATCTCGTCGCCGACGGCCACGACCTCGTTCGGGTCGACGTCGTGCTTGATCGACAGCTCACGGGAAGGGATGACGCCCTCGGTCTTGTAACCGATGTCGAGCAGGACCTCGTCCCGGTCGACCTTCACGATGACGCCGTCGACGATGTCGCCGTCGTTGAAGTACTTGATCGTCTCGTCGATCGCGGCGAGGAAGGCTTCCTCGGAACCGATGTCGTTGACCGCAACCTGCGGGGTGGTCACGGTGGTCTCGGTGCTGCTCGTCATGTGGTAAAGGGCTCCGGTACGGACACAGAAGTCGTAGGTACTGCTACGCCGTGAGCCCTTATCGCACCGCCGAAGCCGGACAGCCTGAGAGGCGCTTCCCCGTTTTCCGAAAGCACCTCGACAACCGAGGGGACATACAACAGATGCGAGCGTGACCTGCTCCGTCCGAGGTCCGCAGGCCCGCAGCGCAACTTGTAGCATACGGCCGCATCCGGGCACGGTCAATGCGCGATTGCGACACGAGGGGCGGATGGGGCGAAACCGCCACCCTCGGCACCCCGGCCGACGCGCATCGCAGTGTGCTCATCCGCACGCCGCACGTACAAGTGGCCTCAGCTTATCGTTACGGTCGCCACACGAGAACGACGGGGTGCGGGGAGACGACATGAGTGCGGACGTGCACGACGGGGCCTTGGACGATGCCCTTGGCGACGCCCTCGGCGGAGGCGTCGGCGGAGGCGTCGGCGGAGCCTCCGGCGACGGCTCGGACGACGGCGAGGCCGTGCGACGCGCCGTCGGCGAGGCCGAGAGCAGCCGAGCGAGCCGGCTCTGGTGGGACCGCAACGCCGACGCCTACCAGAACGAGCACGGCGCCTTCCTCGGCGACGACCGCTTCCTGTGGGGCCCCGAGGGGCTGGCCGAGGACGAGGCCCGGCTCCTGGGCCCGACCGAGCGGCTCGCCGGGGCGCGGGTCCTGGAGATCGGCGCGGGCGCCGCCCAGTGCTCGCGCTGGCTGGCCGCGCACGGTGCCCGCCCCGTCGCCCTGGACGTCTCCCACCGGCAGCTCCAGCACGCCCTGCGCATCGGCGCCGAGGGCATCGCCCTGGTCGAGGCGGACGCCGGGGCCCTCCCCTTCCCGGACCACAGCTTCGACCTGGCCTGCTCCGCCTACGGCGCGATCCCCTTCGTCGCCGACCCGGTCGCCGTCTTCCGCGAGGTGCGGCGCGTACTGCGGCCCGGGGGCCGCTGGGTCTTCAGCGTCACCCACCCCATCCGCTGGGCCCTGCCCGACGAGCCCGGTCCCGAGGGGCTGACCGTCTCCGCCTCCTACTTCGACCGCACCCCCTACGTCGAGCAGGACGAACAGGGCCGGGCCCGGTACGTCGAGCACCACCGGACCCTGGGCGACCGGATCCGCGACATCTCCGCCGCCGGACTCCGGCTCACCGACCTCGTCGAGCCCGAGTGGCCCGCGTGGAACGGGCGGGAGTGGGGCGGCTGGTCGCCGCTGCGCGGCTCCCTCATCCCCGGCACCGCCGTCTTCGTCTGCGAGCGGGACTGACGCCCGATGACCACCGGGACGAGGACGGCCGCCTCGCGGGAGCGGGCCCGCGACCTTCCCGTCGCACAGGCGCTGCCCGCCCTGCGCGACGCGCTCGCCACGGCGGGCGGCGCCGTGCTGTGCGCCCCTCCCGGCTCCGGCAAGACGACCCTGGTTCCGCTGGCGCTCGCCGGGCTCCTCGACGACGGCCCCGTGCGCCGCGTCGTCGTGGCCGAGCCCCGCCGCATCGCCGCGCGGGCGGCGGCCCGGCGCATGGCCTGGCTGCTGGGCGAGGGCGTGGGCGGGCGGGTCGGCTACACCGTGCGCGGCGAACGGCGCGCCGGACCGGACACCCGGGTGGAGGTCGTCACCACCGGCGTACTGCTCCAGCGTCTCCAGCGCGACCAGGAGCTGCGCGGAACCGACGCCGTCATGCTCGACGAGTGCCACGAGCGGCACCTGGACGCCGACACCGCGGCCGCGTTCCTGCTGGACGTGCGGGAGACGCTGCGCCCGGAGCTGGAGCTCGTCGCGGCCTCGGCCACCACCGACGCCCAGGGCTGGGCCCGACTGCTGGACGCTCCCGTGGTGGCCGCGGAGGGTCTCAGCCACCCCGTCGACGTCGTGTGGGCGCCCCCGGCCGCCCCCATCGCCCCGCCGCACGGCCTGCGCGTGGACCCGGCCCTGCTCGGCCACGTGGCCGCCGTCGTCCGCCGAGCCCTGCGGGAACGTTCAGGCGACGTCCTGTGCTTCCTGCCCGGCGTCGGGGAGATCGGCCGCGTCGCCGCGGCCCTGGGCGACCTCGAAGGCGTCGACGTCCTCCGGGTCCACGGCCGGGCCCGGGCCGAGACCCAGGACGCCGTGCTGGCCGGTCCCGGCGCCGGCGGACGGCGCCGGGTGGTCCTCGCCACCGCCGTCGCCGAATCCAGCCTCACCGTGCCCGGCGTCCGCGTCGTCGTGGACGCCGGACTCGCCCGCGAACCGCGCACCGACCACGCCCGCGGCCTCAGCGCCCTCACCACCGTCCGGGCCTCCCAGGCCGCAGCCCGGCAGCGCGCCGGACGGGCCGGGCGCGAGGCGCCGGGCACCGTGTACCGCTGCTGGGCCCAGGCCGAGGACGCCCGCCGCCCGCGCTTCCCCCAGCCGGAGATCGCCGTCGCGGACCTGACCGCCTTCGCGCTCCAGGCCGCCTGCTGGGGTGAGCCCGGCGGCCACGGCCTCGCGCTGCTGGACCCGCCGCCCGCCGGGGCCATGGCGGCCGCGGGGGAGGTGCTGCGGGCCGTCGGCGCGATCGGCGCGGCCGGCCGGGCCACCCCGCGCGGCACCGCCATGGCCCGCCTCGGGCTCCACCCCCGGCTCGCCCGCGCCCTCCTCGACGGTGCCCGCCGCGTCGGCCCCCGCGCCGCCGCGGACGCCGTCGCGCTCCTCAGCGAGGAGCCGCCCCGCGGGCTCGGCCGCGACCTGGCCGACGCGCTGCGCGCCGTCCGCCGCGGCGGCAGCGCCGCCCCCGCGGACTACGCCGCCCGCTGGCGGCGTGAGGCCGGGCGCCTGCGCCGCGCGGTCGCCGACATCCCCGAGCGGGCCGGTTCCGGGGCCGCCGGTGCGGCGGAGGACGCGGCGGCCACCGTCGTCGCCCTCGCCTACCCCGAACGGGTCGCACGCCGCCAGGGCCCCGCGGGGGCGGGCGGCAGCTACCTCATGGCCTCCGGTACCCGGGTCGAGGTCGACGCGCCGCACGGCGGTGCCCCCTGGCTGGCCGTGGCGGTGGCCGACCGGCCCGCGGGGGCCGCCTCCGCACGCGCTCGCCTGGTGACCCCCGTCGACGAGGACACCGCGCGCCACGCCGCCGCGGCCCTGTACCGGGAGGAGGACGACGTCACGTTCGACGCCCAGCGCTCGACCGTCACCGCCCGCCGCGTCACCCGGCTCGGCGCCATCGAGCTCTCCGCGCGACCGTTGTCCCGGCCCGGGCCCGAGCGGCTCCGCCAGGCTCTGCTGGAAGCCCTGCGCACCGAGGGCCCCGGCCTGCTGCGCTGGACCGAACCGGCCCGGGCCCTGCGGCTGCGGCTCGCCTTCCTGCACCGGGAGCTCGGCGCCCCCTGGCCCGATGTCGGCGACGGCGCGCTCCTGGCCGACGCCGACACCTGGCTGACCGGCGAGCGGCTCGACACCGTCGACACCCTCGCCCTCCTGCGCTCCCTGCTGCCCTGGGCGGGCAGGCAGGCGGCCCGGCTGGACGAACTGGCGCCGGAGCGCGTCGAGGTGCCCTCCGGCTCACGGATCCGGGTCGACTACTCCGGCGAGCGGCCCGTCCTCGCCGTCAAGCTCCAGGAGCTGTTCGGCTGGACGGACACCCCGCGGCTGGCCGACGGCCGCGTCCCGCTGCTCGTGCATCTGCTCTCGCCCGCCGGGCGGCCCGCCGCCGTCACCGCCGACCTCGCCTCGTTCTGGGCCGAGGGCTACCACGCCGTGCGGTCCGAACTCCGCGGCCGCTACCCCCGGCACCCGTGGCCCAGAGGACCCGACGACGGCTCAGGCCACCCGGCGCGCCAAGCCGCGGCAACGCGGGTAGGCGCGGCTCACTCGGTGCGGGCGGCGTCCTCGGGCCGGGCGGCGTCGTCAGCGTCCGCCCCGGAGTCGCCCGTGCCCCCGGTGGCCCCGCCCTCGTCGGCGGTCTGCTCGCCGTGCCGGGGCTGCTCGTCCTCCTCCGGGGTGTCCCCGTCGGCGCCCTCGCAACCGTCCTCCGGGTCGTCGGCGTCCGGGTCCTCGGCGTCCGGGTCCTCCGGGTCCTCCGGGTCGTCACCGTCACCGTCCGGCTCCTCGGCGTCCGGGGCCTCCGGGTCGCCGCCGTCACCGTCCGGGTCCTCCGGGTCGTCACCGTCCGGGTCCGTCGCCTCCGGGTCCCCGGCGTCCGGCTGCTCGACTTCCGGGTCTTCCGACGGTTCCTCGGTGCCCTCCCCGGGCTCCTCGGTGTCCGGGTCCTCGGGGTCCCCGGGCTCCGCAGGGTCGACGGGGCACTCGCCCGGCTCGTCCGGCTCCTCCTCCGGGTCCCCGGGCTGCTCCGGGTCCTCCGGCTCCTCGTCCGGGCTGTCCGGGTCCTCCGGCTCCTCGTCCGGTTCCTCGTCCCCGGGCGTGTCGCCGTCGGGCTCCTCCCCCGGCGGCGTGTTCGGCCCGCTGTCGGGGCCGTCCGCGCCGTCATCGGGCACCTCGCCGGTGCCGTCCCCGGGGTCCTCGTCGGGCGGCACGTCGCCGTCCGGGTCGCGGTCGCCCTTGCCCGGAGGCTTCGGCGCGTCGCTCTCCTCGTCCTTGCCCGGCTCCGCGTCGGGCTCCGGCTCCCGCTTCTCCTTCGGCTGCTCGTCGTCCGCCGGGCGGACGGCGGGCCTGTCCGGGTTGCCGGCGCCCGGGGAGTCGGGGAGCTCGCCGCTGCCGTCGGGCACCTCGTGGACGCCCTTGCGGTAGAACTCCAGCCAGGACAGGACGGTGTGCAGGTAGTCGCGGGACCTGTTGTAGCTGAGGATGGCCCGCTCGAGGTCCGCCGCGTTCGACAGGTCCCGGCCGCCGGCGCACAGGTAACGCCCGGCCGCGAGCGCGGCGTCGAAGACGTTCTCCGGGTTCCGGGCGCCGTCACCGTTGGCGTCGGCACCCCAGGTGGCCCAGGTGGAGGGGATGAACTGCATGGGCCCGACGGCCCGGTCGTAGGTCGTGTCGCCGTCGAAGGCGCCGCCGTCGGTGTCCGTGATGCGCGCGAAGCCGTTGCCGTCCAGCCGGGGCCCGCGGATGGGCTCGACCGTCGTGCCGCGCGCGTCGACGGCACCGCCCCGGGCATGCCCGGACTCCACCTTGCCGATGGCCGCGAGCAGTTGCCAGGGGAGGTTGCAGCCGGGCTGTTCGCTGCGCAGGGTGCTCTCCGCCTGCTGATAGGCGCTCAGGACCGTGGCGGGGATGCCCGCCTCGGCGGGACCGGTGACGACGGGCTCGTCCGCGTCGTCGGAATGCCCCGGGCGCCCGGAGGGACCGGGGGACTCCAGCGGCGGAAGCTCCGTGTGGTACGGGCCGTTGCCGTCGGCCGGGGGCGTGTCGTCCGCCCCGCGCGCGGGGTCCTCGGCCGAGGGCCCGGCGAGCGGCAGCGGTATGCCCGGCGCCTGCGACGCGGTGAGGGCCACCATGGCCGCCGCCGCGACGGCCGTGGCGCTCACGCCCCTGCGAATCCTGCCCCCGGTACGACCGGACATATGGCCGTTTCCTCCCCTGTCGCCCACGTGGTCGCGCTGACCGTCATGACCCTGCCGCCGCAGTCAGCGAAGTGACCATACGGCACCCCGGGGCCCGCGGTCACGCCTTCGGGCCCCGGGGCTTCAGACTTCGCCCGGCGGTCAGTGGGCCGCCGACTCCCAGTCGGGGCCCACCCCCACGGACACGTCCAGCGGGGCGCGCAGTTCCACCGCGCCCGCCATCTCCCGTCGCACCAGCTCCTCGACCGCCTCACGCTCTCCCGGGGCGACTTCGAGAACGATCTCGTCGTGTACCTGGAGCAGCATCCGGGAGGAGAGGTCCTCCCGGCGCAGCGCCTCGTCCACCCGCAGCATGGCGATCTTGACGATGTCGGCGGCGGTGCCCTGGATCGGGGCGTTGAGCGCCATCCGCTCGGCCATCTCCCGGCGCTGCCGGTTGCTGGAGTTGAGGTCCGGAAGGTAGCGGCGGCGGCCCAGCATCGTGTTGGTGTAGCCGACGGCACGGGCCTCCTCCACGGCGTGGCGCAGATAGTCCCGCACGCCGCCGAAGCGCTCGAAGTAGGTGTCCATCAGCCCGCGCGCCTCCTCGGGGCTGATGCCCAGCTGCTGGGACAGCCCGAACGCGGAGAGCCCGTAGGCCAGTCCGTAGGACATCGCCTTGATCTTGCGCCGCATCTCGGCGTCGACCTGCTCGGGCGCGACGCCGAACACCTGCGAGGCGACGGTGGTGTGGAGGTCCTCCCCGGAGGCGAACGCCTCAAGGAGCCCCTCGTCCTCCGACAGGTGCGCCATGACCCGCAGCTCGATCTGGCTGTAGTCGGCCGTCATCAGCGACTCGAAGCCCTCGCCCACGACGAACGCGCGGCGGATCGCGCGCCCCTCGTCGGTGCGCACCGGGACGTTCTGCAGGTTCGGCTCGGTCGAGGACAGCCGGCCGGTGGCGGCGACCGTCTGGCTGAAGGTGGTGTGGATGCGTCCGTCCGCGCCGATCGTCTTGATCAGCCCCTCGACGGTGGCGCGCAGCTTGGACTGCTCGCGGTAGCGCAGCATCAGCACCGGCAGCTCGTGGTCCGTCTGCGTCGCCAGCCACGCCAGCGCGTCGGCGTCGGTGGTGTAGCCCGTCTTCGTCTTCTTCGTCTTCGGCAGGCCCAGCTCGCCGAAGAGGACCTCCTGGAGCTGCTTGGGCGAGCCCAGGTTGAACTCGTGCCCGACGGCGGCGTGCGCCTCCCGCACGGCCTGCTGGGCCGCGTCCGCGAACTGCTGCTCCAGACCGCCCAGCCACGCGCGGTCCGCCGCGATCCCCGCCCGCTCCATGCGGGACAGCAGCTCCGAGACGGGCAGTTCCATCTCCGCCAGCAGCCGGGCGGCGCCCACCTCGGCCAACCGCTCCGCGAACGCCTCGCCCAGGTCCAGCACGGTGCGGGCCTGCCCCATCAGGGCGTCGGCCTGCTCCTGCTCGTCGGCTCCCAGCGCCAGCTGCCCCGCCGCGCCCTCGGCGGGCTGCGGCAGCTCACGGCCCAGGAACTCGATGCTGAGCGTCTCCAGCGCGAAGCTGCGGCGCCCGGGCTGCACCAGATAGGCGGCCAGCGCCGGGTCCGTCGTGATGCCCTCGACCCGCCAGCCGTGCTCGGCGAACACCCGCTGCGTGGCCCGGGCGTTGTACACCACCTTGGGCCGCTCGGCGTCCGCCAGCCACGCCGCGAACGCCTGCTCGTCCGCCGCGTCCAGCGTGGCCGGGTCGAACCAGACGGCCGGGCCGTCCGCCGTGGCGAGCGCGACCTCGCTGACCTGGCCCGCCCCCAGCCGCCAGTCGTCCACCGACACCAGGCCCAGCGGACGGCCCGCCGGGGGCGCGTGCCCGGCCAGCCACGGTGCCAGCTCCCCGCCCCGCAGCACCCGCCCGTCCAGCTCCACGCCCGCGGCCGGGGCCTCCTGCCCGGCCTCGGCGGCGGCCGGGTCGACGGCGAACAGCCGCTCACGGAAGTTGGGGTTGCGGATCTCCAGCACGTCCAGCAGCGAGGTCAGCGTCTCGCGGTCGTAGCCCGCGCGCTCCAGCTCCGGCGGGCCGCAGGGCAGCTCGACGTCCCGCACCATCTCCGTCAGCCGCCGGTTGAGCTTGACCGCCTCCAGGTGGTCCCGGAGGTTCTGCCCGGCCTTCGTCCTGATCTCGTCCACCCGGGCCACCAGCTCGTCGAACGAGCCGAACTGGGTGATCCACTTCGTGGCCGTCTTCTCCCCCACCCCCGGGATGCCGGGCAGATTGTCCGACGGGTCACCCCGCAGGGCCGCGAAGTCCGGGTACTGGGCGGGCTCCAGCCCGTACTTCTCCCGGACCTTCTCCGGAGTGAACCGCGTCAGTTCCGAGACCCCCTTCGTGGGATAGAGCAC
The DNA here is from genome assembly GCF_027460245.1 of Streptomyces sp. WMMC1477. Taxonomy (NCBI): domain Bacteria; kingdom Bacillati; phylum Actinomycetota; class Actinomycetes; order Kitasatosporales; family Streptomycetaceae; genus Streptomyces; species Streptomyces sp. WMMC1477. The sequence goes on from NZ_JAPZBD010000003.1 coordinate 581,000, forward strand.
CGTGACCCGGTCCGAGACGAGCTGGAAGCAGTCCCGGTCGCCGGTGACGATGGAGACCTCGAACCCCTCCGCCTCCGCCTGCGTGGCCAGGGTGGCGATCACGTCGTCCGCCTCGAAGCCCTCCACCGCGAACCGCTTGACCCGCATCGCGTCCAGCAGCTCGCCGATCAGCTCCACCTGCCCGCGGAAGCTGTCCGGCGTCTTCGAACGGTTCGCCTTGTACTCGGCGAACTCCTCCGCCCGCCACGTCTTGCGCGAGACGTCGAACGCCACCGCGAAGTGCGTGGGCGCCTCGTCACGCAGCGTGTTCGACAGCATCGACACGAACCCGTACACCGCGTTCGTCGTCTGCCCCGTGGTGGTGGAGAAGTTCTCCTCCGGCAGAGCGAAGAACGCCCGGTAGGCCAGCGAGTGCCCGTCCATGAGCAGCAGCTTCCGCGCACCGCCCCGCTCCGCCTGCTCCTGTACCGCCACGCCGCCTGCCCGCCTGCTCTGCTCGTCCTTTGCCACGCCCCCGATCCTGCCACGCCCCACCGACAACCCCGAGCCGCACCGCCCCTCCGCACCGGACACGACCGGCCCGCCCGCACGCGTGGCAGGATCGGAGCATGACGCGTGCCACTCCGTCCTCTTCCGGCGACCCCGTCCAGGACGCCCCCAGCGTCCGGCCCCCGCGGCGCTCCGCGGCCGGACTGCCCGCCATCGGCCACGCCCTGCGCATGGCTCACCGCGAGATGGGCGTCAAACGCAGCGCGCTCACCCTCCTGCGGGTGAACCAGAAGGACGGCTTCGACTGCCCCGGCTGCGCCTGGCCCGAAGACGAGCGCCGGCACGCCGCCGAGTTCTGCGAGAACGGCGCCAAGGCCGTCGCCGAAGAAGCCACCCGCGCCCGCGTCACCCCCGCCTTCTTCGCCCGCCACACCATCGCGAAACTCGCCGAACGCTCCGGGTACTGGCTCGGCAAGCAGGGCCGCATCACCCAGCCCGTCTACCTCGCCAAGGGCGCCGACCACTACCAGCCCGTGAGCTGGACCCAGGCCTTCGGCATCATCGCCGACGAACTGCGCGCCCTCGACTCACCCGACGAGGCCGTCTTCTACACCTCGGGCCGCACCAGCAACGAGGCCGCCTTCCTCTACCAGCTCTTCGCCCGCGAGTTCGGCACCAACAACCTGCCCGACTGCAGCAACATGTGCCACGAGTCCTCCGGCACCGCCCTGACCGAAACCCTCGGCGTGGGCAAGGGCAGCGTCCTCCTCGAGGACCTCCACCAGGCCGAGCTCATCATCGTCGCCGGCCAGAACCCCGGCACCAACCACCCCCGCATGCTCACCGCCCTGGAGAAGGCCAAGCAGGGCGGGGCCCGCATCATCACCGTCAACCCGCTCCCCGAAGCCGGGATGGAGCGCTTCCGCAACCCGCAGACCCCCCGCGGCCTCGCCGGCACCGGCACCCCGCTCACCGACCTCTTCCTCCAGATCCGCATCGGCGGCGACCAGGCCCTCTTCCGCCTCCTCAACAAGCTCGTCCTGGAATCCCCCGGCGCCGTCGACCAGGAGTTCGTCGACACCCACACCGACGGCTACGAGGACCTCGTCAAAGCCGCCGCCGAGACCGGCTGGGAGGAGACCCTCACCGCCACCGGCCTGGAGCGCTCGCGCATCGAGGAAGCCCTGCGCATGGTGCTGGAATCCCGGCGCATCGTGGTGTGCTGGGCCATGGGACTGACGCAGCACAAGCACGCCGTCGCCACCATCCGCGAAGTCGTCAACCTCCTCCTGCTGCGCGGCGCCATCGGCCGCCCCGGCGCCGGAGTGTGCCCCGTACGCGGCCACAGCAACGTCCAGGGCGACCGCACCATGGGCATCGTCGAACGCCCGACCCCCGGCTTCCTCGACGCTCTGGAGAGCGAGTTCGGCTTCGCCCCGCCCCGCGAACACGGCCTCGACACCGTCGAGTCCATCCGCGCCCTGCGCGACGGACGCGCGCAGGTCTTCTTCGCCATGGGCGGCAACTTCGTCGCCGCCTCCCCCGACACCCGCGTCACCGAGGACGCGATGCGGCGCGCCCGCCTCACCGTCCACGTCTCCACCAAGCTCAACCGCTCACACGTCGTCACCGGCTCCCGGGCCCTCATCCTGCCCACCCTCGGCCGCACCGAACGCGACGTCCAGGCCACCGGCGAGCAGTTCGTCACCGTCGAGGACTCCATGGGCATGGTCCACGCCTCCCGCGGCACCCTCGAACCCGCCGGCGAACACCTGCTGTCCGAGACCGCCATCGTCGCCCGCCTCGCCCGCCGCGTCCTCGGCACCGCCAGCACCACACCCTGGGAGGACTTCGAGCGCGACTACAGCCTCGTACGCGACCGCATCGCCCGCGTCATCCCCGGATTCGAGGACTTCAACACCCGCATCGCCCGGCCCGGAGGCTTCACCCTCCCCCACGCTCCCCGCGACGACCGCCGCTTCCCCACCGCCACCGGCAAGGCCCGCTTCACCGCCGCCCCCGTCGAACACCCCCACGTTCCCGAGGGCCGGCTCCTTCTGCAGACCCTGCGCTCCCACGACCAGTACAACACCACCATCTACGGCCTCGACGACCGCTACCGCGGCATCAAGGACGGCCGCCGCGTCGTCCTCGTCCACCCCGACGACGCCACCGCCCTCGGCCTGGCCGACGGCGCCTACGCCGACCTCACCAGCGAATGGCACGACGGCACGGAACGCACCGCCCCCGGGTTCCGCGTCGTCCACTACCCCACCGCGCGCGGCTGCGCCGCCGCCTACTACCCCGAGACCAACGTCCTCGTCCCGCTCGACGCCACCGCCGACGGCAGCAACACCCCGGCCAGCAAGTCCATCGTGATCCGACTCACCCCCGCCCGCGGTTGAGCAACCGCTTAGCATCAGGACGGCAACCGCCCCACCGGGCGCCACCACCACGCCGCCAACGATCGGAGCCGCACAACGCCATGGGCGAGAACACCACCACCCGCTTCCCCCAGGACGTCCTCGACCAGTGGTCCGGACTCGGCATCGACCTGCCCACCCTCTTCTCCGCCGGCCACCTCGGCAGCCGCATGGGCCTGAAGATCCTCGAAGCCGCCCCCGACCGCGTCGTCGGCACCCTCCCCGTCGAAGGCAACACCCAGCCCTACGGGCTCCTGCACGGCGGCGCCTCCGCCGTCCTCGCCGAGACCCTCGGCTCCGTCGGCGCCATGCTCCACGGCGGCCCCGGCAAGGTCGCCGTCGGCGTCGACCTCAACTGCACCCACCACCGCGGCCTGCGCTCCGGACTCGTCACCGGCACCGCCACCCCCGTCCACCGCGGACGCACCACCGCCACCTACGACATCGCCATCAACGACGAAGAGGACCGGCGCGTGTGCACCGCCCGCCTCACCTGCCTCCTGCGCGACGCCTGACCCCCGAACACGGGCGAGGGGCCGGGCACCGTGTGGTGCCCGGCCCCTCGCCCGTTCACGGCGACCTCAGGCCGCGCCCTCGCCCAGGTAGGCCTCCCGCACCCGCGGATCGGCCAGCAGCGACGACGCCTCACCCGACATCGCCACCTCACCCGTCTCCAGCACATAGCCGCGGTCGGCCAGCTGCAGCGCCTGCGAAGCGTTCTGCTCCACCAGCAGGACCGTCGTCCCCTGCTCGTTGATCTCCTTCAGAATGTCGAAGATCTGCTGCACGATCAGCGGAGCCAGCCCCATCGACGGCTCGTCCAGCAGCAGCAGCTCCGGCTTGCCCATCATCGCCCGGCCGATCGCCAGCATCTGCTGCTCACCGCCGGACAGCGTGCCGCCCAACTGCGACTTGCGCTCATGCAACCGCGGAAAGAGCGAGTACACCCGGTCCAGGGTGTCCCGGTCGGGAGACCGGAACCGGTAGGCCCCCATCTCCAGGTTCTCCTTGACCGTCATCCGCGCGAAGACCCGACGGCCCTCGGGCACATGGCCGATCCCGAACTGCACCAAGTCGTGCGACTTGATGCCGTCCACCCGCTCGCCGTGCAGCAGCACCTGCCCCGAACGCGGCGACAACATCCCCGACGCCGTCCGCAGCGTTGTCGACTTCCCGGCGCCGTTGGCGCCGAGCAGCGCCACGACCTCACCCTCGTGCACCGTCAGGTCGATGCCCTTCAGCGCCTCGATCGCGCCGTAGAACACCCGCAGGTCACGCAGCTCCAGCACGGGACTGCCGTCCGGCACGTCCTGCACCGGTTCCTTGGTCAACTCCGTCGTGCCGCTCATTCGTCATCCTTCCGCGGCCGCTCGTCGGCCTTCCGCAACCGGCCGTCGGCCTCCTCGCCGTCACGCGCCCGGGGAACCTCCGCGGAGCCCTCCGGCTCTCCGCCGTCCTCCTCGGACGCCGGGCCCGAACCGGTCTCCGGCTCCGCGTCCGGCTCCGCGTCCGCGTCCGGCTCCGCCGGAGCACCGAGATAAGCCTCCACCACCGCCGGGTCACGCTGCACGTCGGACGGCGTCCCCTCGGCGATCTTCTTGCCGAAGTTCAGCACCATCACCCGGTCCGCCACCGACATCACCAGGCGCATGTCGTGCTCGATCAGCAGCACGCTCACCCCCAGCTCCCGGTTGATCTGCCGGATCAGCTCCTCCAGCTCCAGCTTCTCCGTCGGGTTCGTTCCCGCCGCCGGCTCGTCCAGCAGCAGCACCTGCGGGTCCGTCGCCAACGCCCGGGCGATCTCCAGCCGCCGCTGGTCGCCGTAGCTCAGCGACCCCGCCAGCTCGTTGATCTTCCCCAGCAGGCCCACGAACTCCAGCACCTCGTGTGCCCTGCGGTCGCTGGCCCGCTCGGCCCGCCGAGCGTTCGGCAACCCCAGCATGATCGACACCGGATCAGCCTTCAGCCGCGTCTCCGCCGCGATCTTGACGTTCTCCAGCGCCGTCAGCGCCCCGAACAGCCGGATGTTCTGGAACGTCCGCGCCAGCCCCAGATGGTTCACCAGATGCGGCTTACGCCCCCGCAACTCGTGCTCGCCACCGGCCGCGGGCCGGTACGTGATCCGGCCCTCCTGCGGAACATACGCACCCGTCAGCGAGTTGAACAGCGACGTCTTCCCGGCACCGTTCGGCCCGATCACCGCCAGGATCTCGCCCCGGCGCATGATCACCTCAACCCCGTCCAGGCTCGTCACACCGCCGAACCGCAGCGTGACACCACTCGCGTCCAGCACCAGGTCCCCGGCATCCGGCTCCGGCCGGCCCCCGGGCCCACGGTCCTTGATCACCTCGGTCGTCATGACTGCTCGCCTCCCACCGGCTTCAGCGCCGGCGCCGCGTCCGCGTCGCCGCTCTGCGCCAGCTTCAACTCACGCGAACGACGCCGCGACGGAATCACACCCTGCGGCCGGTAGATCATCATGATCACCAACAGCACGCCCAGGTACATGTACCGGTCCTTCGGGTCCACGACGTCCCGCAGCGCCTCCGGCAGCCACACCAGGAACGCCGCACCGAACAACACACCGACCAGCGAACCCATACCGCCGAAGATGACGTACGCGAGCACCAGCACGGACAACAGGATGATGAAGTTCTCCGAGTTGATGTAACCCACCTTCGAGGCATAGGCCACACCCGCCACACCCGACGTCGACGCGCCGATCGCGAACGCCATCAGCTTGTAGCGCACCGTGTCCACACCGGTCGACGCCGCCGCGATCTCGTCCTCACGAATCGCCGTCCACGCCCGGCCGACCTTCGAGTGCTCCAGCCGGACGAAGAAGTACACCGTGACCGCGATGAACCCCAGCAACAGGTAGTAGTACGGCATCGGATCGATGACGCCCCACTCATACGACCAGAAACCCAGGTCCAGCGAGAAACGCTCCACCTTCGCGCCACCGGTACCACCCGTGACGTCGTCCAGGTTCTTCGCCGTCAGATACACGATCTCGTGGAAGCCCAGCGTCACGATCGCCAGATAGTCACCGCGCAGCCGCAACGTCGGCGCACCCAGCAGCACACCCGCCACCAGACACGTCACGATCGCCACCGGAATCACCGCGAAGTTGTTCAACTCCATCGGCGGCGCCACCGGCAACGCACCCGTCCAGTACGCGGCGCTGTACGCCCCGATCGCGAAGAACGCGATGAAGCCCAGGTCCAGCATCCCCGCCCAGCCGATGACGACGTTCAAACCGATCGCCACCAGCACGTAGATCGCGATCTGGTCCACCAGCACCGTCTGCCAGTACCGGTCCAGACCCGACGGCACGAACACCGCCAGCGCCGCCAGACCACCCAGCACGCCCCAGCGCACCCGCCGGTCGCGCCAGTACCGCTGCACCCACGCCCGCGGACCCTGCCCCGCGGCCTTCGCTCCCTCGGTCGCCGCCTTCACCTGCGGCGCCGCGAACTCGCGGACCGCCCACACACCGACCGTCACCGCCAGCCAGATCCACGGCGCCGGACCCGTGAAGTCCTCCTCCAGCGCATAGAACAGATCACGCTGACTGCCCTGCACCCCGGTGACCATCGTCGCCAGCAGCGCCAACGCGATCATCGCGCCCAAGCGCTTCCACCGCGGCTGCTGGTACCAACGCACCGTACGCAACCGCTCCGCGACACCGCCGCGGACCATCGCCTCCGCGCTCATGCGGTCCTCCCAAGACGCTCACCCAGCAGACCCGTCGGCCGGAACATCAACACCACGACCAGCACGGCGAAGCCCGCCACATAGCGCCACTCCTCGCCCCAGAAGTACACGGTGAGCGTCTCCACGATGCCCAGCACCATGCCACCGAGCATCGCCCCGCGCACATTGCCGATACCACCGAGAACCGCCGCCGCGAACGCCGTGATACCCGGAAGAAAGCCCATCGTGTACACGACCTTGTTGTTCACCCCGAAGAGGAACCCCGCCGCACCACCGAGCAGACCGCCGATCACGAACGTGCGCGACACCACCTTGTCGATGTCGACACCCATCAACGAGGCCACCTCCGGGTCCTGCGCCACCGCGCGGATACCCGACCCCAGCTTCGTCCGGTTCACCACGTAGTCCAGACCGATCATCATGCCCACAGCGGACACCACGATCAGGACCATCGTCACACTCAGATCCGCACCGAACAGCGAGAACACCGTGTCGTTCTCGTACAGCTTCGGCATGGCCAGCGAATTGCGGCCGAACAGCTTCCCCGCAAGGTTGTAGAGGAAGAACGACGCACCGATCGCCGTGATCAGGAACACCAGCCGCGGCGCTTTGTGCCGTCGGAGCGGCCGGTAGGCGACCTTCTCCAGGCCATAGGCCACCACGCCACCGAACGCCGCACCCGCGAGCATTCCGACCACGACGTACAGCACGGACGTCGCACCCGACGGGTCCGCGGGCGGAGCCCACACCGTCAGCGCCAGCAGACCACCGAAACCACCGAACATGAACACTTCGCTGTGCGCGAAGTTCAGAAGCTGAAGCACGCCGTAGACCAGCGTGTAACCAATGGCGATGACGGCATAAAGACAGCCGAGCACCACCCCTAGGACCAGGAAGTCCCAGAACTCGTTGAGGGACATCGAACGACTTCCTTATGGGAACGAGCCACCGCCCCGCACGTTCAGCACGGCCCCGGCAGCAGCGGAAGAAAAACGCGGACGGGCGAAACCCACACCCGAACCGTGGAACACCGGTCGGCGCAATGCTCGAGCGCATCGCGCCGACCGGATACCGGCCGAGAGACCGGCACAGAACGCGAACCCGTCATCGGGCCCGCAGCCGAGGACTTACTCAGCGCCCAGCTCGTCGATGTTCCCGACGTACCCGATCTTCTGGTCCTTGACCTCGTACAGGTAGATCGTCTGGTTCTTGAACTCGCCCTTGTCGTCGAACGAGAACGTCTTCGTCAGACCCTTGTACTCCACACCGCGCAGCGCCTCCATCAGCTTCTCGCTGTCGGAGTCCGCACCGCCCGTCTTCGCGACCTGCTCGATGATCATCTTGGCGACGTCATACGACTCGGCCGAGTAGGTGCCCGGAGCCTGCTTGAACTTCTTCTCGTAGTCGGTGGCGAACTTCTTCGTCGCCTCCTCCTGCGTCGGGTCCGTGCAGGGGCAGGTCAGCTTCCAGTCGTTGGCGGCCTCACCGGCCAGCTTCACGAAGCCCATGTCGTTCGAGCCGTCACCCGACATCGCGATGCCGTCGAAGCCCTCGCTGGCCAGCTTCTTCGCGAACGGACCCGCGTCCTCGTAGTAGCCCGCGTAGATCAGACCGTCGGCCTTCTGGCCCACCACGCTCTTCGCCGCGGCCGTGTAGTCCGGAGCCTTCTGCGGAACCGACTGGCGGACGACGTCGATCCCGACCGCCTTCAGTTCCTTCTCGGCCACATCCGCCAGGCCCACGCCGTAGTCGGTCTTGTCGTCCACGACGACGACCTTCTCGGCATCCGTGGCCTGGTCGAAGTACTTCGCCATACCCGCGCCCTGCGCCGAGTCGTTCGGCACCGCGCGCAGGAAGGTCCCATAACCCTTCGTGGTCAGGTCCGGACGCGTCGCCGACGAGGAAACCGCCGGAATACCCGCCTCCGCGTAGACCTCACCAGCCGTGTCGGCTGCACCGGAGAACGCCGGGCCGATCACCGCGATGGCACCCTCGGATATCGCCTTCTGCGCGGCGGCCGTCGCCTTGTCCGGCTTACCCTGGTCATCCGCCGGCAGGTACTCGACCTCGAAGTCGTAGTCACCCGAGGCATTCGCCTCCTCGATGGCCAGCTTGATGCCGTTCTCCATGTTGGTACCAAGCTGGACATTGTCACCAGAAAGCGGACCCTGGAAGGCAATCCGGACGGTGTCACCGCCACCGCCGCCGCCACTGTCACTCCCGCAGCCCGTCAGGGCGAGAGCACCAACCGCCAGCGGCGCGGCAAGCTTCAGAAAAGTCTTGTTGAGCACGTGTGGGAACCCCCTGGATCCGGCCCAGAACAGTTGGCAACCGCCGGAACACGCCCGGCGGGAGCAAGACCGCACGAACGTACGGCTGGCCCGGAATCTATGCCTCGCAGACGCAACCAAACAGAGAACCGCCACAGATGTGATGCGGCTGTGACCTGTGCCATGCGCCGAATTCAGGACGGTCCTTACCGCTCACCGAACGAACCAGGAAGATCTTTTCAACGCACACCCGAAGGGTGAAAGAGAAGAAAGGGGCAAAACGGACGAGCCATCGCCGCTCCGCACCCTCTCCGCCACCGCTACTGCTCCTGCTACTGCTACTGCTTCTTCGCCTGCCGCTGCGCCTGCTTCTCCGCCGCATCCTCGATCACGGCCTCCGCCACCTGACGCATCGACAGCCGACGATCCATCGACGTCTTCTGAATCCACCGGAACGCCGCCGGCTCCGTCAGCCCGTACTCCGTCTGCAACAGCGACTTCGCCCGGTCCACCAGCTTCCGCGTCTCCAGCCGCTGGGTCAGATCCGAGACCTCCGACTCCAACTGCCTCAACTGCGCGAACCGCGACACCGCCATCTCGATCGCCGGCACCACGTCGCTCTTGCTGAACGGCTTCACCAGATACGCCATCGCACCCGCGTCCCGCGCCCGCTCCACCAGCTCACGCTGCGAGAACGCCGTCAGCATCAGCACCGGCGCGATGCTGTCCTCCGCGATCTTCTCCGCCGCCGTGATGCCGTCCATCTCCGGCATCTTCACGTCCAGGATCACCAGATCCGGGCGGTGCTCCCGCGCCAGCTCCACCGCGGTCCGGCCGTCCCCGGCCTCCCCCACCACGGTGTAGCCCTCCTCCTCCAGCATCTCCTTCAGATCCATCCGGATCAGCGCCTCGTCCTCCGCGATCACCACACGGGTCGTCGCAGGGGGCACATGCGCGTCCGCACCCTCGGGGGTGTCAGCCGGTGTGGGGTTCTCCGGGGCGTCAGCGGCGCTCACTGGTGCTCCTCGCATATCGAGCAGGTCGGGCCCCACGAGACTACCTAGGTCATGTAGTTTTGAGTCACAGCGGGTATCCGCTAACCTTCCTTTCGAAGGAAAGCCCCGGTAGCCCAGCGGTAGAGGCAATGGTCTCAAACACCATCCAGCGTGGGTTCGAATCCCACCCGGGGTACTTCACCTAAGAATCGAAGGTTTTCAAGGGTTGGAGATCTTCACGCTTTCGAGGGTGTCGACAGCCAACTCGCCTCCAAGCAGGCATCTGGTGGAGCAGCGTCGCTCGCGTGTACGACATCGAATCGCGGCGGGCTGCTCTCGAACTCTGCGCAGCAGGCCACAGCCTCAACTCGGTCAGCAGACACACTGGCATCTCCCGGTCAACACTTCGGGCGTGGCGCGCTCGTCCACAGCCCCTCACGCCCCGGACCGGATGCTGGCGCTGCGCACGTGATGCGGCTCCCCATGCTTCTGCCTACTCGTACCTCCTGGGCCTGTACCTCGGCGACGGCTGTATCAGCGCCCAGCCAAACGGTGTACACAGGCTACGGATCTTCTGTTCGGACGCCTGGCCCGGGCTTGTCAACGCTTGTGAGTCCGCGCTCCGCGCCACGATGCCGTCCTGCTCCGTGAGCCGCGTACACAAGCAGGGCTGTCAGGAGGTCGCCAGCTACAGCAAGCACTGGACGTGCCTCTTCCCGCAGCATGGGCCAGGCAGGAAGCACGAGCGGCGGATCGCACTGGAGCCGTGGCAGCGGGACATCGTCGACGCACACCCGTGGGAGCTGATCCGCGGGCTCATCCACTCGGACGGGTGCCGGATCACCAACTGGGCGACGCGCCAGGTGGGCGGCGTCCGGAAGCGGTACGAGTATCCGCGGTACTTCTTCACCAACACCTCGGCGGACATCATCCGCATCTACACGGACACGCTCACGCGCGTCGGGGTGGAGTGGCGTGCGTCTGCTCGCCATGGAGGGAGTGGCGGCAACGTCTCCGTCGCACGTAAGGCGTCCGTCGCGTTGATGGACGCGCACGTGGGGCCGAAGTACTGAGCGTCGGCCTGGGCCGGGCGGCCGGAGCCTCAGTCCTCCCCGATGTGGTGGACGCGGACGAGGTTGCTGGTACCGGGGACGCCGGGCGGGGAGCCCGCGGTGATGACGACCATGTCCCCGCGCTCGCAGCGGCCGAGCTTGAGGAGCTGCTCGTCGACCTGGTCGACCATCTCGTCGGTCGTGGCGACGGTGGGGCCCAGGAAGGTCTCGACGCCCCAGCTGAGGCAGAGCTGGGCGCGGGTGACGGGGTCGGGGGTGAAGGCGAGGAGGGGGATGGGTGAGCGGTAGCGGGAGAGGCGGCGTGCGGTGTCGCCGCTCTGGGTGAAGGCGACGAGGAACCTGGCGCCGAGGAAGTCGCCGATGTCGGCGGCGGCGCGGGCGACGGAGCCGCCTTGGGTGCGGGGCTTGGTGCTGGGGCTGATGGGTGGGAGTCCGCGGGCGAGGATGTCCTGTTCGGCGGCGGTGATGATGCGGGAGGCGGTGCGCAGGGTCTCGACGGGGTGTTTGCCGATGCTGGTCTCGCCGCTGAGCATGATGGCGTCGGTTCCGTCGATGACGGCGTTGGCGACGTCGGAGGCCTCGGCGCGGGTGGGGCGGGAGTTCTCGATCATGCTGTCCAGCATCTGGGTGGCGACGATGACCGGTTTGGCGTTGCGCTTGGCGAGCTTGATGGCGCGCTTCTGCACCATGGGGACGTTTTCGAGGGGCATTTCGACGCCGAGGTCGCCGCGGGCGAGCATGAGGCCGTCGAAGGCGTGGACGATGTCCTGGAGGTTGTCGACGGCCTGGGGTTTTTCGATCTTGGCGATGACGGGGCGGTGGATGCCTTCGTCGCGCATGATGCGGTGGACGGGGCGGAGGTCGTCGGCGGTGCGGACGAAGGAGAGGGCGATGAGGTCGGCGCCGTGGTGGAGGGCCCAGCGGAGGTCTTCTTCGTCTTTGCCGCTGAGGGCGGGGACGGCGACGGCGACGCCGGGGAGGTTGAGGGTCTTGTGGTCGGAGACGAGGCCGCCCTGGATGACGGTGGTGTGGACGCGGGGGCCGTCGATGGCGGTGACGTGGAGGGTGACACGTCCGTCGTCGATGAGGATGGTGTCGCCGGGGTTGGTGTCGGTGGCGAGGCCGGGGTAGGTGGTGCCGCAGAGGGTGTGGTCGCCGAGGGTGTCGTCGGTGGTGATGGTGAAGGGGTCGCCGCGTTCGAGGAGGACGGGGCCGTGGTGGAAGGCGCCGAGGCGGATTCTGGGGCCTTGGAGGTCGACGAGGATGCCGATGCTGCGTCCGGCGTGTTCGGCTGCTTCGCGGGCGTGGTTGATGAGTTGTTCGTGGTGTGCGTGGGTTCCGTGGCTGAGGTTGAGGCGGGCGATGTCCATGCCGCTCTCGACGAGGGAGCTGATCTGCTCGTAGGAGTCGGTGGCCGGTCCCAGGGTGCAGACGATTTTCGCTCGGCGCATGCGGGTGAGCCTATGGCTTACCGGCTGGTAGCCCGCGGGGGCCGGGTGGCGTGTGAATGGCGTTGGGGGTAAGGCTTGTTGACTTTTCCGGGTGGGGCGGGGGGTGGTCAGAGGCGTTCGAATCCGCGTCGGCGTTCCCAGTCGGTGATGGCGCGTTCGAAGGTGGTGAGTTCGGTGCGGGCGGCTTGGGCGTAGTGGGTGGTGATGGTGTCGCCGAAGGTCTTGGTGACGAGTTCGCTGGTTTCCCAGTGGTGGAGGGATTCGGTGAGAGTGGAGGGGAGTCGGGGGACGGTGGGGTCGGCGAGGGCGTTGTCGGGGTGGGGTTCAGGGAGGGGGAGCTGGTTTTCGATGCCGTGGAGGCCGGCGGCGATGAGGGCGGCGAGGGCGAGGTAGGGGTTGGCGTCTCCGCCGGGGACGCGGTGTTCGATGCGGAGGGAGTGGCCGCTGCCGATGACGCGGATGGGGCAGGTGCGGTTGTCGGTGCCCCAGGTGATGCCGGTGGGGGCGAAGGCGCCGGGCTGGAGTCGTTTGTAGCTGTTGATGTTGGGGGCGAGGAGGAGGGTGAAGTCGGGGAGGGCTGCGAGTTGTCCGGCGATGAAGTGGCGCATGAGCGCTGACATGCCGTCGGGGGCGGTGGGGTCGGCGAGGACGGGGGTGCCGTCGGTGCCGCGGAGGGAGAGGTGGATGTGGCAGGAGTTGCCTTCGCCTTCGTCGTATTTGGGCATGAAGGTGATGGCGTGGCCCTCTTGGGCGGCGATGGTCTTGGTGCCGTGTTTGAAGAGGGTGTGGTGGTCGGCGGTGGTCATCGCCTCGTCGTAGCGGAAGACGATTTCGTACTGGCCGGGGTGGACTTCGGCGCGGGCGGTTTCGAGGGTGAGGCCGGCCTGGACCATTTCGCGGCGGATGCGCCGGAGCATGGGTTCGAGGTGGGTGGTGCCCTGGAGTGCGTAGTCGACGTTGTGCCGGGTGGCGGGGCGGAGCCGGTGGTAGTCGGCTTCGTGGGCCTCGGCGTAGGTGTCGTGGAAGGCGAGGAACTCGAGTTCGGTGCCGGCGTGGGCGGTGAGGCCGTGGGCGGCGAGGCGGTCGAGTTGCCGGCGGAGGATGTGGCGGGGGGCGATGGGGACGGGGGTGCCGTCGGGCCAGGTGGCGTCGGCGATGACGAGGGCGGTGGCTTCGTCCCAGGGGAGGGTGGTGTAGGTGGTTGCGTCGGGGTGGAGGAGGAAGTCGCCGAAGCCGGTGTTCCAGGCGTCGATGGCGTAGCCGGGGCCGGTGTTCATGTCGACGTCGGTGGCGAGGAGGTAGGTGCAGGCGCTGAAGCCGTGGGTGGCGGCTTCGTCGAGGAAGTGGGGGACGGCGAGGCGGCTGCCCTGGAGGCGTCCTTGGAGGTCGGGGAGGGCGACGATGACGTTGTCGATCTTCCCGGCTGCGTGGTCGGTGCGGAGCTGTTCGTAGGTCATGCCTGGTCCTGGGCGGTGGCGAGGGGGTTGGGGATGCGGCCGTGGGTGACGTCGAAGCCTTCGTCGCGTTCGGCGCGGTCGTGGAAGGCGCCGCCGAGCAGTTGTTCGCGGTTGAGGGCGACGCGGTCGAAGTCGGGGGCGAGGAGGCCGTAGGCGTCGGCGTTCTGGGTGTGCTGGGGGAAGCGCTGGTGGTAGTGCTCGATTTCGTTGCGGACGAGGGTCCAGAAGCGGGTTTCGGGGATGTGGAGGTGGTGTTCGAGGAGGGGGGCGAAGTAGCGGAAGTGGCCGGCGAAGACGGCGCCGAGGAGGGAGTGGGCGAGTTCGCCGGCGGGCCAGCGGAGGAGGACCTTGTCGGCGCGTTCGGTGAGGGTGGCGTAGGCGGGGTGGGGTTCGGGGAGGAGGTTGACGTCTTCGGCGAAGTCCTTGACGGCGATGCCGATGGGGGTGTCGGTGTGGTCGTAGAGGATGACGGTGTTCTCGCCGTGGGGGCAGAAGGCGACGCCGTAGGCGTAGAGGTGGTGGAGGAGGCCGGGGAGGAGGGCGTGCAGGAGGTGGCGGAGCCAGTCCTCGGGGTGGCGGCCTGAGCGGTGGACGAGTTCGGTGACGAGGGCGCGGTCGTCGCTGCCGGTGGTGAGGAGGGCGGCCATGGTGCGGGCGCGTTCGCCGTCGTTCAGGTGGGTGTGGACGGGTTCGCGCCAGACGGCGCCGAGGAGTTCGTGGTAGCGGTAGGGGGCGTCGTGGACGGCGTGGTAGAGGGGGTGGTGGACGGAGACGGCGGCGACTTCGCCGAGGGGGTGGAAGCGGAGTTCTTCGCTGAGGTAGGGGTCGTCGGCGCGGAGGGTGTGGAGCCAGTGGCTGATGTCGGGGGCGGCGTGGGTGGGTTCGGTTGAGAGGCCGCGCCAGACGAGGGTGTTGCGGATGAGGAGGGGGACTTTGACGTTGCGGCGGTGGGGGTGGTCGAGGTTGGCGAGGGTGCGGATGGACTGGAGGGGGCGGTAGCGGTCGGGGCTTTCGCCGAGGCGGACGATGCGGCCGTCGGCGCGGTAGGGGGCGAAGAGGGTTTCGACGGCTTCGTCCCAGTGGAAGGGGTGGACGGGGAGCCAGGTGTAGTCGGCGGGGTCGTGGCCGGTGGCGGTGCAGGCGTTCTCGAGGGTGGCGGTGTACCGGCTGCGGGTGTGGGGGTCGAGTTCTTCGGTGAGGAGGGTGTCGGCGTCGAGGCCCGGGGTGCCGCTGTAGGCGGCGAGGCTGGTGTGGATGGCGGCCCAGACGAGGCGTATCTCGCCGGCGGCTTCGGGGGTGTAGGTGGCGGCGTCGTGGGCGGAGAAGCCGAGGCGTCCCTTGTTGAGGAGCATGCAGGGGTGGCCGTCTTGGTGGGCTTCGAGGTCGAGGTGGTCGAGGTCGGCGAGGTGGGCGGCGGTGTGGCGGCGGGTGAGGGCGGTGGCGTCGGCCTGGCGGGTGGCGGTGAGTTCGCGGAGGATCTCGGCGGTGGTGGGGCCGTCCCAGCCGAGGGTGGGGCGGGCGTCGAGGAGGAGTTGTTCGGGGCCGGTTTCGCCGTCGGGCTGGGGGTGGCGGGTGGGGGTGCTGGTGAGGTGCCAGGTGCCGAAGGTGCCGCGGGTGGCGGTGAAGGTCCAGTGGATGCCGTCGTCGAAGGTGAGGCGGTAGGTGTCGGGCTGTTCGCCGACGGGGTGGGGGGTGAGGAGTTCTTCGTAGGCGAATTCCTCGATGGCCTTGGTGAGCAGCCTCTGTCCTGCCTGTGCCCAGGTGGCGGGGGTGGGGCGGTTCATGCGTGGGTGTCCTTCGGCTCGTGGGTGGTGGTGCGGCTGCGGGTGAGGAGGGTGAGGAGGGCGGCGGCGGCGAGGGCTGCGGCGGCGATGCCGAGGGGGAGGGCGAGGTCGTGGCTTGCGGCGGTCGCGGCGGTGAGGGGGGCGGCGATGAGGGCGGCGGAGCGGAAGGTCTCGACGGCGGTGAAGGCGGGGCCTGCGGTGCCGGTGGCGCGGAACATGCGCAGTTCGACGGCGATTTGGGCGAGGCCGAGGCCGAGGCCGAAGAGGATGCGTCCGGCGGCGAGGGTGGCCAGGCCGGGGGCGAGGTATTGGACGGCGAGGCCGGCGGCGGTGACGGCGAGGGCGGCGGGGAGGAGGTGGGGGCCGTAGCGGCCGAGGCAGTGGCGGGCTGCGGGGAGGGTGGCGAGAGCGGCGAGGGAGGGGAGGAGGAAGAGGGCGGCGGCGATGGTGGTGCTGGTGCCGAGTTGGGTGGCGTGGGTGGTGAAGAAGGGGCGGGAGACGCTGATGGCGAAGTCGAAGGCGATGCCGATGAGGGCGGCGGTGGCCAGGAGGAGGAGCCAGGCGCGGCGGGGGGTGTCGCGGTGGGCGCGTTCGCCGGGTTCTGGGTCGGGTAGGTGGCGCAGGGTGCGCAGGAGGAGGGCGAAGAGGAGGAGGTCGAGGAGGGCGAAGGCGGATATGCCGAGGCGGGGTTCGGGGAGGGCGAGGACGGCGGCGCCGGTGGCGGTGGCGGCGATGGAGGCGAGGTGGAAGACGGCGACGATGGCGCGGATTCCGGCGAGGCGGGCGGTGTCGCTGTCGGGTTGGCCTTCGGTGGCGTGGCGGCTGTATTCGCTGATGAGGGCGGGGTAGGCGAGGAGAAGGGAGCAGTTGGCGGCGACGGAGGCGGCGGAGAGTGCGGTGAAGGCGGTGTAGGTGGGGGCGAGGCCGAGGGCGAGGTCGCAGGCGGCGGAGGCGAGGAGGCCGATGAGGACGAGGCGTTGGGGTGGCCAGCGGCGGGCGGCGAGGCCCCACAGGGGGAGGGCGGCGAGGCCGATGATGCGGCAGATCCACAGGTAGTAGCCGGTGGCGCTGGTGTCGGTGATGTCGTAGAGGCGGGTGAAGAGTTGGGGGAGGAAGGGGGCGAGGGCGGTTTCGGCGACGAGGTAGAGGGCGATGACGGCGATGAGGATGCCGCGGAGGTGCCGTGCCGGGGCGGCGGGTGCGGGTTTCCCGGTGGGTGCGCCGGTGGATATGGGGGCGGCCCCCGCCGCGTGGGCGGCGGGGGCGGTGGGTGCGGGGTCGGCGGAGGGGGTGGGGGCGCCGCTGGTGTCGATGCTCATGGGCGGGTGGTGGTGACGGGGGCCGTCGGGGTGGTGGGGGTGTGGGGGGTGGTGGGGGCGCCGAAGGTGGTCCAGGAGGTTTGCCGGGGTACGGGCAGGGTGGGGCGGCCGGTGGCGGCGTTGAGGATGGTGGCGGCCCGCCAGGCGCCGAGGGTGAGGTCGGGGGCGCCGACGCCGTGGGTGTGCATTTCGGCGTTCTGGACGTAGAGGGCGCCGGTGACGCGGGGGTCGAGGGCGACGCGGTAGTCGCCGTCGATCTGGTAGCGGCCCTGGGTGTCGAGGTCGATGAGGTCGAGGAGGGGGTCGAGGAGGGCGGGGCGCTGGGGGGTGTAGCCGGTGGCGGCGACGATGGCGTCGGTGTGGATGGTGAAGTCGCGCTGCTGTTCGGTGTGGTGGCAGGTGATGGTGTAGCGCTTGCCGTCGTGGTGGGCGGCGGTGATCTCGACGCCGGGGTGGAGGTCGGCGCGGGGGCGGCCGCCGCCGATGGTGCGTTCGTAGAGTTCGTCGTGGATCTCGCCGAGGGTTTCTTCGCTGACGCCCTTGTAGAGCTGCCACTGCTGGCGGGTGAGGCGCTTGCGGGTGGCGTCGGGCAGGGCGCGGAAGTAGTCGATGTAGTCGGGGGTGAAGTGCTCCAGGCCGATCTTGGAGTACTCCATGGGGGCGAAGGCGGGGGTGCGGGCGAGCCAGCGGGTGTGGGGGCCGCCGTGGCCGTTGCCGTCCTGGTGGCGGATGAGGTCGAGGGTGACCTCGGCTCCGGACTGGCCCGCTCCGATGACGGTGACGTCGTCGAGGGTGGCGAGGGTGGTGCGGTGGGTGCGGTAGTCGGCGCTGTGGAGGACGCGGCCGGTGTGTTCGGGGGTGGCCAGGTGCTGGAGGGCGGGGGGCAGGGTGGGCTGGGTGCCGGTGCCCAGGACGAGCTGGCGGGCGGAGACGTGGCTGGTGGTGCCGTCGGCGGCCTGGTGGGTGACGGTGAAGGTGTGGTCGGTCTCGTTCCAGGTGACGGCGGTGACGTGGGCGTCGAAGCGGGTGTTGGGGAGGTTGTCGGCGACCCAGCGGCAGTAGTGGTCGTATTCGCGGCGCGGGATGTGGAAGCGCTCGGAGAAGAAGAAGGGGAACATCCGCTGGTGGTGGCGGAGGTAGTTGAGGTAGGACCAGGGGTTGGTGGGGTCGGCCATGGTCACGAGGTCGGCGAGGAAGGGCACTTGGAGGGTGGTGCCTTCCATGAGCAGGCCGGGGTGCCAGGAGAAGGCGGGCTTGCTGTCGAGGAAGAGGGCGCTGAGGGTGGGGACGCGGTCGGCGAGGGCGGCCAGTGACAGGTTGAACGGGCCGATGCCGATGCCGACCAGGTCGTGGGTGGGGTGTTGGGCTGTCACGGCTGGGCCTCCGCGAAGGGGTTGGGTAGGTCGATGTAGACGGACTGGGTGTGGACGTCGCCGACGAGTTCGTCGAGGCCGTCCACGCAGGTGAGGTAGTTGCCCTTGCAGCGCAGGGTGGGGGCGTCGAGGAGGAGGCCGAGGAGGCCTTCGGCGCCGGGGTGGGCGCGGCGCAGAGCGGTGAGGCGGGTGCGGAGGGTGGTGAGGAGGTCGGTTTCGTCGGCGAGGCCGAGGGCGCCGAAGGCGCCGACGAGGCCGAGGAGGTTGTTGATGCCGAGGTAGTAGGCGACGCGTTCGTCGACGAAGGCGTCGTCGAAGACGAGGTCGACGTCCCGGGTGGCACCGGGCAGGAGGCGCTCGATGGTGTCCGTGTGGGAGGCGGCGAGGTAGTAGCCCTGGCTGTCGCGGGTACCAGCCGGCGCGGGGCAGGCCGGTGTCGTCGAGGGCGACGAGGGTGTTCTGGTGGTGGGGTTCGAGGGCGATGCCGTAGTGGGCGTGGAGGGCGATGAGGGGGACGGCGAGGACGTCGAGGTAGCGGGTGAGCCACAGGTCGGCGGCGCGGGCGGTGGTGAGGTGGTGGGCGCGGGCGGCGCGGTGGACGGCTTCGGCGAGCTGGGCACGGTGGGCGGGCGGGGTGCCGTCGCCGGGGCCGGTGCGTTCGGCGAGGAGGCCGGCGACGCAGAGGGCGTCGTCCCGGCCGCCGTCGAAGGGGTTGTCGCGCAGGGCGGTTTCGAGGCCGGTTTCGGTGTCGCCGGTGCCGGCGGAGATCCAGCCGTG
The DNA here is from genome assembly GCF_027460245.1 of Streptomyces sp. WMMC1477. NCBI lineage: Bacteria > Bacillati > Actinomycetota > Actinomycetes > Kitasatosporales > Streptomycetaceae > Streptomyces > Streptomyces sp. WMMC1477. The sequence goes on from NZ_JAPZBD010000003.1 coordinate 600,128, forward strand.
GTCGCGGAGGATGCCGAAGGCGGGGTGGTGGGCGGTGAGCCAGTCGGTGGGCCCGGCGGCCAGGAGGCGGGCGGCGCGGACGCCGAGGCGCATCTCGGCGCGCAGGTTGTTGCGGCGCGAGTTGGTGATGCGCATGCCGAGGGAGAGTTTGAGCTGGTAGGGGGCCTCGGGGCGGTGGACGGTGCGCACGGAGGAGGTGGGGTGCCAGGGGTCGCCGTGGGGGCCGAGGGGGGTGAGGAGGCCGGCGTCGATGAGCCGGCGGACGTCCGGGCGGTCGAGGATGTCGCGGGCCTGCCAGGGGTGGGCGGGGACGGGGAGGGTCCCGGCGGGGAGCTTCAGGCCGTGGGTGAGGGGGCGCAGGAGTTCGGCGGGGTGGGTGCCGTCGAGGGTTTCGCCGGTGACGATGTCGGGATGGGCGGCGAACCAGTGGAGGGGGAAGGCGCCGCGCAGTTCGGGTGAGTAGACGGCGAGTTCGGCGTCGGAGGCTTCTTCGCGGCTCTTGGGCGCCGGGTGGAAGGGGTGGCCGAGGAGGAGGGCTTGTTCGGCGTCGAGGAAGGGGGTGGGGCCGGTGGTGCCGGCGGGTTCGGCGCGCCGGGCGGTGAGGTGGGCGGCGGTGCGCCGGGCGGAGCCGAGGACGCGGGCGGCGGCGTCGGCGCCGAGGTGGGGTGGCAGGCCGCGGCCGAGGGTGGTTTCGCGGATGGCGGCCGCGGCGACGAGGGCGGCGTCGGCGGGGAGCGCCGCGGTGCCGTCGGCGTGGGTGCCCTCGGTGCCGGTGCCGTCGGTGGTGTCACCGTCGGCGAGGGTGGCGGGGCCGAAGCGGTGCCAGCCGGTGGCGGAGTGGTGGCGGACGGGCACGGTGAGGGTGATGCCGGTGGCGGGCAGCGGCAGGCGGAGTTCGTGCCCGGTGGGGGGCACGGAGGTGCCGGTTTCGCGGACGTAGGCGCGCAGGAGGGTCTCTGTGGCGGCGTGGTCGGCGGCCTGCTGGGCGTCCGGGTGGTCGAGGGGGTCGGGGGTGCCGGGGGTGTCGCGGGTTTCCGGGGCGTTCGGGGTGGGCGGCATGGCGGGCTCCTGGGGGTCGGGGTGCGGCCTGGTCACAGGACGTGGCGTTCGGCCGCGGGGTGCCCGAGGAAGTTGGGCATGGCGAATTCCCAGCCGTAGGAGCCGGAGTTGGGGAAGACGACGAGGTCGCCGGCGCGGATACGGTCGACGCGGACGTCGCGCAGGAGGGTGTCCTCGGGGGTGCACAGTTCGCCGACGACGGTGAGGGAGGCGTTCTCGGCGGTGGGGCGGGGAAGGCCGGCCGGCCAGGTGTCGACGGGCAGGACGGTGATGTTGTGGACGATGCCCCAGGAGGTGGGGAGCTGGAAGTGGTTGATGCCGCCGCGGAGCATGGCGAACCAGTGGCCGTAGGAGTTCTTGAGGTCGGTGACCTCGGCGGCGTACCAGCCGCAGTCGGCGGCGAGGTAGCGGCCGGGTTCGAGGATGACGCGGGCGCCGGCGGGGGGCGGGGTGTCGGCGATGAGGGCGCCGAAGCGTTCGACGTCGAAGGGCTTCTCGTCCTCGAAGGCGACGCCGATGCCGCCGCCGGTGTCGATCTGGCGGAGGTCGATGCCCGCGGTGCGGGCGGTGTCGGTGGCCCAGTTGACGCACCAGCGCACGTAGGCGGCGTGGGTGTCGGCGTCGAGGTTGCCGGAGGCGGCATGGATGTGAAAGCCGACGATGTCCAGGGCGGGGAGGGTGGCTGCCTGGGCGAGGACGTCGGGGACGTCGGGTTCGGGGACGCCGAAGGCGGAGGGTGCGCCGCCCATCTGGAGGGAACCGGTGATGGGTATGTGGGCGGGGTTGACGCGCAGGGCGACGCGTGCGGTGGTGCCGAGCCGGGCGGCGATGGCGTTGATGCGGTGGAGCTCGAGGAGGCTTTCGGCGTTGATGGACTCGGCGTCGGCGCGTATGAGTTCGGTGAGGACGGCGGTGGTCTTGGCTGGTCCGGCGGCGAGGACGGGGGTGGGCGTGCCGTCGGTGTGGTCCGGGCGCGCGGGGGGCGGCGCCGTCGAGGGCGGTGCGGGCGAGGGCGAGTTCGCTGACGGAGGCGACCTCGAAGCCGTCGACGTGCTGGGCGAGTGCGGCCAGGACGGCGGGGTGGGAGTTGGCCTTGACGGCGTAGTAGACGGCGGCCCAGTCGGGCAGGGCGCCGCGCAGGTCGCGGGCGCGGGCGGCCGCGGTGTCCGGGTCGTAGAGGTAGCCGGACAGGGGCGCGTGCTGGTGGGCGAGTTCCGTGAGCCGGGCGCGGACGCGCTCGGGGAGCGTGGTGAGGGGGTAGGCGGCGCGGTGCTCGGCTGAGGGCGGGAGCTCGATGGACACGAATCTGCCTTGACTGGGTCGGGGGCGGGGCGGGCGGGGCCGCACGGTGGGCGGTGCCCGGCGGTGTGGCCGGGGGCCGGGTCCGCGCACGGCTGTGTGGCCCGGACACGGTGGTGTGGCCGGGCGGGGTGGTGTGGCCGGGCGGGGTGGTGCGTTCGTTCAGCGCAGGTCGGCGACGACCATGGTGTGGGGCCGCCAGCCGGGGTAGGGCTCGAGGGTGCCGACGCGGTGGAAGCCGTGGTCGGCGTAGCGGTCGAGGACGACGTCGTTGCCGTCGGCTATGAGCGCGGCGGCGCGTTCCTCGGTGCGTTCGGCGAGGAACGCGGCGACGAGCGAGATCCCGATGTGGCCGCGGCGCCAGCGGGGTGCGACGAGGAGTTCGCACAGACCGACGGTGCGGCCGGGGTGTTCGCGGGTGAACTCGGGGCTGGGCTCGGGGGTGAGGCCCTCCCACCAGAGGCTGTCGGTGGGGAGGGTGTAGCCGTAGAGGTAGCCGGCGATCTCGTCGTCGGCCCGGGCTGCGACGAGGGCGAAGCCGGGGCGGCCGGCGTGCCGGGTGAGGCGTTCGGCGATCGGCGGGTCGCAGTGGTCGCTGAGGTCGATGGCGTGGGCGTAGACCTCCTCGTAGACGCGGGCCCAGGAGTGGGGGTCGGCGGCGACGGCGGCCCCGGTGTGGTGTTCGAGGCGCAGGCCGTCGGGGAGCCGGGGGTGCTCGGGTCTGGTCCTCGTCGGGGTGGCTGCGTGGGCGCTCATGCTGCCTCCTGGCTGCTGTCGGTGGGTGCACCACGGAACGAATAAGTTAGGCGAGCCTAAGCTAATTCATAGTGCGGTGCTTTCCAAGCGGGTCTGCTGCGCGGGCAGCGTCACGACCTCTGCGGTGGGGGCGGGTTCGGCGCGTTCGGCGACGAGCTTGAGCAGGTCCTCCAGGTCGGTGGCGGCCGTCTGCGGGTGCAGGAGGGTGGCCTTGAGCCACAGCTTCGCCGTGCCGTCGTGGTCGGGGGCCTGGGCGCGGCCGAGGACGGCCAGGCCCTCGTTCAGGAGCTGGCGGCGGATGTCGGCGACGAGGGCGTCGCCCTCGTCGCCGGGCAGGCCGTCGGCGGCCAGCGGCCGGAACAGGACGGTGGAGATGCCCACGGGGCCGGGGCGGCGGCGCAGCGCCGGGTGGGCGTCGATCGTCTCGCCGAGCTGCCGCGCGGTGCGCACGCAGTGCTCGACGATGCCGCCCATTCCGGTGCGCCCCAGGGCGCGCAGGGTGACGGCGATCTTCAGGGCGTCCGGGCGGCGGGAGGTGCGCAGGGAGCGGCCGAGGAGGTCGGGCAGGCCGGCCTCGGTGTCGTCGTCGGCGTTGAGGTAGTCGGCGCGCAGGGACAGGGCGTTCAGGAGCTCGGCGTCGGGGACGGCGAGGACGCCGGCGGCGACGGGCTGCCAGCCCATCTTGTGCAGGTCGAAGGTGACGGAGACGGCGTGCTCGATGCCGCGCAGCGCTCCGGCGAGCTGCTCGCTGAAGAGGAGGGGGCCGCCGTAGGCCGCGTCGACGTGGAGTTCGGCGCCGTGGCGGCGGGCGGCGAGGGCGAGTTCGGGCAGCGGGTCGATGAGCCCGGCGTCGGTGGTGCCGGCGGTGGCGACGACGAGGGCGTTTCCGGCGCGCTCCCCCAGCTCGGCCAGGGCCACCTCGACGGCGTCGGGGTCCATGCGGCCGCCGGGGCAGGAGATGTGACGGGGGGCGGGCAGGCCGAGGATCCAGGCGGCCCGGTGGACGCTGTGGTGGGCGTTCTCCCCGCACAGGACGTGCAGGGTGCCGGTGCCGCCGGTGGCGGCGCGGACCCGTTCGCGGGCGAGGAGGAGGGCGACGAGGTTGGACTCGGTACCGCCGCTGGTGATGAGGGCGTCGGGCCGCTGCTCGGCCGGGTACATGAGGGTGGCGAGGGCGCCGGTGACCTCCTCCTCGATGACGGCGGCGGCCGGTGCCTGGTCCCAGGAGTCCATCGAGGGGTTGAGGGCGGAGGCGGCGAGGTCGGCGGCGGCGGCGACGGCCAGCGGCGGGCAGTGCAGGTGGGCGACGCAGTGGGTCTCGCCGGGGTCGGCGGCGCCCTGGGCGGTGGCGCGGACGGTGTCGTAGAGCGCGTCGGGGGCGCCGACGCCGTGCTCGGGCAGGACGGGGGCGAGGAGGCCGCGGGTGCGGGCGGTGACGGCGTCGGGGCCGCCGTCGGGCAGCGGGCCGCCGCGGGCGGCGGCGCCGTCGGCGAGGGCGTCGAGCGCGACGGCGGTCAGGGCCCGCAGGGCGCGCGGCTCGCCGGGGCCGGCGGCGATGGCGGTGTCGGGGTACTGGCTCATGCGGCGGGCTCCACGTCGGTGAGGGCGTCGGCGAGGCGGGTCAGAACGGTGTCGGCCTGGCTGTCGGTGAGGACGAGCGGGGGCAGGAGGCGCAGCACGCAGCCGTCCCGGCCGCCGAGTTCGAGCATCAGGCCGCGGTCGAGGCAGGCTTTCTGCAGCGCGCGGGCGAAGTGGGGGTGGCCGGGGCGGGCGCCGAGGGCGTCGGGTTCGGCGTCGGGTTGGACGAGTTCGACGCCGATCATCAGGCCGCGTCCGCGGACGTCGCCGATGACGGGGTGGCGGTCGGCGAGGTCGCGCAGAGCGCTGCGGACGCGGGAGCCCAGCTTCTCGGCGTGGTCGGCGAGTTGCTCCTCGGCGATGGTGCGCAGGGTGATCTCGCCCGCGACCATGGCGAGGGTGTTGCCGCGGAAGGTGCCGGTGTGGTCACCGGGCTGCCAGGTGTCCAGCTCGGGGCGGTAGGCGATGAGGGCGAGGGGCAGTCCCCCGCCGACGGCCTTGGAGGTGACGAGGACGTCGGGGGTGATGCCGGCGTGCTCGCAGGCCCACAGCCGCCCGGTGCGGCCGACCCCGGTCTGGACCTCGTCGACGATGAGCACGATGCCGTGTTCGGCGGTGACGCGGCGGAGTTCGCGCAGCCAGGGGTCGGGGGCGGGGATGACGCCGCCCTCGCCCTGGACGACTTCGAGGATGACGGCGGCGGGGGTGGCGGTGCCGCTGCCGGGGTCGGTGAGGTGGTGCTCCAGCAGCCTGGTCGTCAGGGCGGCGCCCGCGTCCCCGCCGACGCCGAAGGGGCAGCGGTAGGCGTGGGGGTAGGGCAGGCGGGTGACGGGCTGGGAGGCGGCGGGGCCCTGGCCGTCGGCGCCGCGCATGCGCAGCGGCCCGGAGACGGAGGCGGCGCCGAGGGTCATGCCGTGGTAGGCGCCGGTGAAGGCGATGACGCCGCTGCGGCCGGTGGCGGTGCGGGCGAGCTTGAGCGCGGCCTCGACGGCGTCGGTTCCGGCGGGGCTGCAGAAGTGCAGCTTGGCGGTGTCGCGCAGGTCTCCCGGGAGGCGGCTGAGGAGTTCGGTGCTGAAGGCGTCCTTCTGCGGAGTGATCATGTCGAGGGTGTGCAGGGGGGCGCCGGAACCGAGCGCGCCCTGGAGGGCGGCGACGACGGCGGGGTGGTTGTGGCCGAGTGCGAGGGTGCCCGCGCCGGAGAGGCAGTCGAGGTAGGTGCGTCCGTCCGCTCCGGTGACTTCGGCGCCCGCGGCGGTGACGGGGGCGACGGGCAGGGTGCGGGCGTAGGTACGAGCGGCTGACTCACGTCGCGCTTGGCGGTCGAGGAGTTGAGCACGCAGCATCGGGCAGGCCCTTCGGTCACAGGGTGTGGGGTGCCGGTTCGGCGCGGAGATCGCGCAGGCAGGACTTAGGTTAGCCTAACCTTGCAGATGTCGGGTACCGGGCCCCGGTGAAATCCCCTCTGCCGCGCACCGGCTGGCAACGGCTTCTCCCCGGCAGGGAAACGGCCGTCCACGGCTGGTGGTTACGCCCCGGCGGGCGTCCTCAGCGGGCTCCGGGGCGCGGCTCGTCCAGCAGCCGGCGGGCGGCCACCGCGAAGGCGCCGCGGGTGGCGGAGGCGAGCAGGGAGAAGTCGATCAGCCCCCGCTCGTGCAGGCCCTGGTCGAAGGGCACCCGGACCACGGCCCGCACGAGCGGCGCGAGCCGCCGCTCGGCCGCGGCGAAGCGGCCTTCGGCGCCCTCGGCGCCCTCGGCGCTCCCCGCGTGCTCGGCACCCACCGCGCCGTCCGCGCCCTCCAGGTCGCTCACGACGACGACGGCCCGGGTCACCGCTCCGGACCGGCCGCGCCCGGCCATCCACTCCAGCCGGTCCGCCGTGGCCGCCACGTGTGCGGGGCTCGTCCCCGTGGCCACCACGAGATGGTCCACCGCGCCGAGCGCCACTTCCGGGGGCCGCTCCCCCGGGCCGAAGGACTCCGCGCAGTCGAGGACGACGTCACCGATCGAGCCCAGCCCGCCGATGACGCTGCGGTGCAGCCGCTCCGGCACGGGCGGCGTGTCCACCGGGCCGCGCCGGTGGACGAAGTCCGCACCGGTGGAGTCCCGCAGGGAGAGCCAGGCGTACCCCGTGCCGTCGCTGGTGGGCGCCTCGGGTTGCGAGGTGTAGGTCGAGCTCGGGGGGTTGAGGTCGATGAAGGCCCGGTTGGCGGGCCGAGGGCCGTTCAGCAGGGCGCGGAACTCCTCCGGCGGGACCGTGCTGTTCCCCAGCAGGCGGTACCCGACCACGCCGGTGGCCGGGGCGAAGGGCAGCATGAGGACGGGCGGGCGGCGGGACGCCGGGATCGAGGCCGCCAGCGCGGAGGCGAGCTGCACGGCGACGGACGAGCATCCGCTGCCCGGAACCGCCCCGAACACGGCGATCAGCGAGCCGACCGGCAGCTCCCGCCCGTACGACGGGCGGGGCCGGAGCAGCGCACCGTCACCGGAGTGGCCACCCCGCCGCAGTCGCCGGGCGAACCAGGACGGCGGCTTCGCGGTCCCGCCGGGCAGGGTGAACCACTTGGTGCGCGGAGGTTCCCGGTGCGGTGCCCAGCGTTCGGCGGTGATGCTCGGATCCTCGTCCTCGTGCGGAACCTCCGGGGTGAAGGGGACCTGCGGGCCCGGCGGCTCGGGCCACTGGACCGGCTGGACGACCCGGCTGTGGCCGCCCGGACGGTACACATGGGTGCCCTCGACCCAGGCGAAGGCCCGGTGGGGAAGCCACTCACGCGGCGGCAGGTCGAAGGCGCCGCGTGCGGTGCCGTCGCGCAGCGCCGCGAGCAGGGCGTCGGCCGACATCACCGGTGCCGCGTCGGTGACGAACGGGCCCAGCACGGCCGCCAGCTGGGGGAGGTCCTCGACATCGGCCAGCGGCTCGGTGACCCAGAGCCCGGTGTGGGTCTGGCACAGCAGCTGGGCGAGCCGCCGGACGTCGTCGGCGGCCGTGGGCGTGCCCGGCCCCCCGTCCAGCACGGCGCGGTGCCAGCCGGTGATCAGCGGGCCGTCCTCGGTCAGGAGCACGTGACGCGGCATCAGGCGCCCGTGCACGACACCCGCGCGGTGGGCGTGGTCCAGCGCGGACGCGAGCCGCTGCCCGAGCACCAGCACGGCCGCGGCGGGCAGCCGTGCGTACCGCAGGGCCTCCCTCAGCTCGGGGGCCGGGCGGCCGTTCGGGCTCATGGCCCCGCTGACCGCCACCCACGGCCAGGCCCTGCTGAGGTTTCCGTCCAGCAGCGCGGGCAGGCAGGGGTGGTCGAAGCGCAGCGTCGCCATGGTCTCGGTGTGGACGAACGGGTAGGCGGTGGAGTGGATCGAGCGCGCCGTGCGGATCAGGGCGGCGCGGCGGCCGTCGACTCCGCTGTGGACGGACTCCCCGGTACGGCTCTGCCAGGTCCCCAGCAGCGTGAAGGGCCCGATGGGCTCCGAGCGCCTGACCGGCAGCCCGTCGTCGAACAGCCCCGGCTCCCCGTCGTCGCTCTCGAACACGTCGGTGTAGGGGTTCGCCGCGCCCGGCCCCGTCTCCTCGGGCAGGTCCGGTTCGGGTTCCCAGGCGCGCTGTCCCGACCGGGCCGCGTAGGTGCGGGCGGACAGCCCGGCCAGGCCGAGGCGCTGCTGGAGCGCGGGGCTGAGCCAGGCGAAGGCCGAGCCCGTCGAGGGGAGTTCGTCGGTGCCGTCCGGGCGGCTGAGCCAGGCGGGGAAGTCCGGGGAGCGGCCGGCCAGGTGCGCGATGTGCTCGGAGACGAGGCGGGTGGACCGGATCACCTCGGCCGTCGGGACCACGTCGAGCAGCACGTCCCGGGTGGCCGGGGCGAAGGCGAACACGCGCTGCTGGGGCGGGACGTGCCGCCCCCGGGGAGCGCTGGAGGCCGCCTCGGCCGGGCGGAGCAGCCCGCTGAGGAAGACCTCGGCGAGATGCGCCGTCGTCACCGGCCGGGCCAGTGACCGGGCCACGAGCCGCATGACGGGGACGGTCAGCGGTGAGACGGCGGCGAGGTGGGCGGCCAGCCGGTAGGCGTCCGGGGACACGGTGCGGCGGAAGTGCCGGACCTCCGCGTCCGCGCGCCCCGGGTCCCCGGCGTCGTCCGCCGTGTCGTCCGCCGCCGCCGACCGGGCCGGGCGGCGGCCGCGGACCGGCCGGCGCTCGGCGGCCTCGGTGTCCCACAGGGACAGCGCGCCCGCTCCGCCGGAGGCCGTCAGCCGCGCCCAGTCGGCCAGCGCCGGACCGGAGGGCTCCAGGACCGGAACGGGCACCCCGTCCGCGAGACGGCGGCCCGGCTCCTCCCCCGGCAGCCCGGCCAGCGCGTCGGGACGGTGGACGCGCCAGGTCGCGTTGGCCGCCCCCGGGCCGGGCAGCCGCACCCGGCGGGTCACCACGGGCAGGCCGGAGCCGCGCCACATGCGGGGCGGCAGCGCGTGCACGACGGCGGTGGGTCCGTGGAGGGCCCAGCGGGAGAGCACGGCGCGCATCCCTCCGGTGCGCCACCCCGGCCCCGCGCCGTCCGAGACGACGAGCGTCATGCTCCGCCCCGTGGGGTCGGTGACGACGTCCGGGCGCACGGGCGCCGCGGAGGGGTCGAAGGGCCGGGTGGTGAGCGCCGGCGGGGTGCCGGGCCGCAGCCGCAGCCCGAACAGGCGGATCTGCCGGAACGCCCCGAGCCGCACCGTCAGGGCGCCGAGCTCGGCGCAGAGCTGCTGCCACAGCAGCATGGACACGCCGTCGTCGATGACCAGGTTGAGGTCGAGCCACCGGCTGCGGACCGGCCGCGTCACGACGTCCGGCACCCGCGAGTCGGCGGTGCGCGCCGCCGTCTCCTCCTCGTCGAGCTCCTCGGCGGCCGGGTCGGCGGAGGCCCGCTTCAGCGGGCGCAGCGCGCGGGCCGCCGCCAACGGCGAGGCGAGGGCGCGGGGATGGGGGATGCGGACGGGCAGCGCCCGGGCCGCCCCCCGGCCTCGCGGTGCGGTCCCCTCCGCCGACGGCTCCGCGGACGGCTCGGGCGGCTCGGGCGCGGGGGGATCCTGCTCCCCGGCCGGGTTCCCGGCGTCCCCGGCCCGGGCCCGCGGGCCCGGCAGGGAGTACAGCGCGGCCCGGCCCCCGGCCTCCCCGGCATCGGCGTCCGCCGGGTCTTTGCCGCCGTGGGGGTCTTGGGGGTCTCGGGCGTCGGCGTCCGGGCCGTCGCCGTCTCCCGCGCCGTCGGCGTCTCCCAGCGCCCGCGGAACCTGCGGTGACGGGGCCGACGCGTGCGGGGACGGGCCCGTCCCCGCACCGGCGGCGCCGGCGAGCGAGGCGTCGTCGAGCCCCAGCGCGCGGGCCAGCGGCAGGGACCGGGCCTCGGCCGGCAGCCGCTCGGCGAGCCACAGCACGTCCGCGAGCTCCTCGGCGGTCACCTCCGCACCGAGTTCGCCCAGCAGGCGCAAGAGACGGTGCGGCACGGTTACAGCGCTCCGCCGAGCCGGTGGAGGACGGCGTCGAGCAGGCCCTCGGCGTCCAGGTCCACGCCGCCCAGCCGCAGGAAGGCCGCGTTCAGCAGCTGGTCGGTGGCGAGTTCGCCCGGGGCCCGGCGGGCGAGGAAGGTGCGCACGAGGTCGTCGACGCGCGGCAGGGCCTCCTCCCCCAGGTGCGCGGCGACGATGGCGCGCAGCCGCCGCTCGTCCGGGTCGGGCAGGTCCAGCCGCAGGCAGCGGCGCAGGAACGCGGGCGGGAACTCCCGCTCCCCGTTGCTGGTGATGACGACGACGGGGAACTCGCGGCAGCGCACCACCCCGCGACGCACGGGCACCGTGTCGCTGCCGCGTGCCGCGTACACCCGGACCTCGTCCTCGCCCTCGGGCAGCCGGGCGAGTTCCGGGATCTCGAACCGGCCCTCCTCGAACACGGTCAGCAGGTCGTTCGGCAGGTCGACGTCGCCCTTGTCCAGTTCGTCGACGAGCAGGACGCGCGGATGGTCACCGGGGACGAGCGCCGTGCCCAGCGGGCCGAGCCGGACGAAGCGGCCGATGCCCGGGTCGGAGCCGCCCTGGTGCTGGGAGAGGTTGGCCTCGCGCAGGCGGCCGACGGCGTCGTAGCGGTAGAGCGCGTCGGTCAGCCGGGAGCGGCTGTTGACGGACCAGCGCAGCACGGGACCGAGGCTGAGCTCGTGGGCGAGGGCGTCGGCGAGCGAGGACTTGCCGGTGCCCGGGTGGCCGGTCACGAGGAGCGGTCGGCGCAGGTGGAGCGCGGCGTTGACGACGTCGCGCTCGGCGGGCCCGATGAGGTAGGGGCGGTGCTCGGGCCCCTCGTCGGCGTCCCGCGCGCCGTCGGGCGCGGCGTCGGGCGCGGCGTCCCCGAAGGTCCGCCAGGGCGGTGCGGGCGGCATCGGCACACGGCGGGGCCTGCCGTCGCCGCGGAAGAGCCGCCAGCCGTCGGGTTCCCGGGCGGGGGCCCGAGTGACGTCCTGGGCGGGGGTCCCGGGCAGGGCCCTGGGCGGGGTCCTCGGCTGTGGTCATGAGACGGGTTCCTCCCAGGAGGGGTCGCTCCAGTAGGGCTCGGGCGGCGTGCGGGAGGCGTCGTCCCACACCAGGACGGGGGCGACGGCGTCCTCCGGGGGACGTCCGAGGGTGTCCGCCCGGTGGACACGGATCCGCTCGGGCAGGTTGCGGGGACTGCCGTTGAGCATCAGTCCGGTGAGCACGTCGGTCCGGCGCGGCGAGTCGTTGCGGTCCCACAGGACGACGGGGATGCCCTGGGTGAGGCACACGGTCTGGAGCCGGACGCGGTGTTCGGCGGCGCAGCCGACGGTGATCCTGCCGATGCGCTGGTCCCGGTGGAGCAGGGTGTAGACGTCCGCGGCCTCGCTGTGCTCGGCGGTGACGCGGGCGAAGCCGCCCTGGGGGAAGTCGAGCGAGCGGGCCTCCCAGGCGCGGCGGCGCTTGAGCGTGGCCGTGCGCAGTTCCGGGCAGCTCACGACGGCGCGGTACTCGACGCCCAGCACGGCTGGGACGCCGCCGTCGGGGTCGCCGTCGTCCCAGCGGTCCACGGGCAGGTCGAGGTCCTCGGGTTCGAGCTGGAACTCGATCAGGGGCCTGCCGCGCCCCGCGGCCGGGGACAGCTCGCGCAGCAGGACGTCCTGCACGAGGCGGGCGATGTCCCGCGGGGTGCGGGGTTCGTCTTCCGCCACGACCTGGCGCAGGCCCGCGTTCCCGGCCGTGCCCGGGTCGAACCACAGGGTGCAGCGGTGCCCGCCCTGGGGGGCGCGGTCGAGCAGCACCGTCAACCGGGGTTCGGACGGGCCCAGCCGGAAGCGCCGGGCGCGGGCCCAGTCCTCGGCGTCCGCGCGGCGGCTCAGCAGGACGCTCTCGTGCACGCCGAGGCGCTGGGCCACGGACTCCGCCCACTGGCGCAGTTCCTCCATACGGTTCGCCGGACACAGGGCGGCGACGTGTTCCACGGCGGTGAGCAGGGCCGGGACGCGGTGGGTGGTGTCCGTGGAGCCGCTGTCGCCCCAGTAGTTCTCCAGGGCCACGACGAGGTGCTCGACGGACTCGGCCGCGGTGGCGCCGGGGGCGGCCGGGGTGCGCTCGTCCCAGAACGTGGTGTTGCCCAGGGCGTCGCGGGCCGCCTCCTCCAGCAGTCCTTCGGGCTCGCCGTCGAGGTGTTCGAGGAGGGAGGCGAGTTCGAGGGGCGTGAGGATGCCGGGCACCAGCGCGCCGCGGCACAGGGCGAGCAGCCGCAGCGTCTCCGCACGGGACTCGGGCGTCAGGACGTCGCTGAGGACGGCGGCGGCCCGGTGCCGGGTGAGGACGAGCTCGACGACGTCGGCGACCGTGGGCCGGTCCGTGGCGGCGGGCGGGAGGCCGAGTTCGTCGAGGACGTAGGCGATGTGGTGGGCGCGCTCCTCGGGGCTGGGCAGGAGCGCCTGCACGCACGTGCGCAGCCGCAGCCGCACCGAGGGGGCGACGGGGCGCGGCGGCAGCAGCGTGGGGTCGGCGCGGGGCGGGGTCGCGTCCGCGCCGTCCGCGGCGAAGGGCTCGATCGCCTGCCAGGGCGCGACGATGGCGCGCCGCAGGACGTTCTCGCCGCGGAACGAGCCCGGGGGCGGGGACATCATCCCGAGGACGAGGCCGACGACGGCCCCCTCCGTCTCGCACCACAGCGGACCGCCGCTGTAGCCGTGGCCGATGGCGGCGCCGCGCAGCTCGCCGTCGACGAAGGCGTGGTCGTCCTGGAGGGAGCCGACGAGGCTGTCGGCGTAGCTGTAGGCGGCGCCGTCCCCGTACCAGGCGCGCACGCGCTGGCCCGGGGTCATGGGCCGCCACGGGGGCGGCTGGAGGCCCGGGTCCTCGGCGAGTTCGAGCAGGGCGAGATCGCCAGCCCAGACGAGGTCACCCGGTGCGGCCGGGTCGCCGGGGGCGCCGACGCGGTGGGCGGCGCGCCAGCGCAGCAGGGACGCGGTGAACCCGGGCCGCTGCGGCAGGCAGGGGAACTCCACCCGCAGCGGGGAGCCGTCCGGCGTGCTCTGCTCGAACATCTCCCGGCCGAGTGCCTCGTTGACGACGTGGGCGCAGGTCAGCACGTGCCGGCCGCCCAGGTGCAGGCCGCTGCCCGCCAGTTCGCCGGAGGCGTGGCTCAGCACCGAGACCAGGGAGGGCCGGAGCGCGTCGGCCGGCGGCCGGGGGCACGGGACCGGCCGTCGGCTACTGGGCGGCGTCATCGTCAGCGGACTGGTCCTCCTCACGGCGCGGCGGGCCGGGCTCCCGGCCGAGCTGCCAGGTCGCCGTGACGCTGAGCGTGGCCTCGCCCTTGGCGCCGACGACGGCGAGCTTGAGGTCCTGGCCGATCCTGACGCCGAAGCTCACCGAGAGCTCGTCGGGCCGGTCCGGCACCGTGGCCGCCGTGTCGCGGACCTGCTGGAGCAGGGGCACCAACGGTGAGAGCATGGTGCGCAGGGCGCTGCCGGCGGCCGTCGCGGCGCGGGAGCGTCGGCGGGCCACTGGCACGGAGCCGCCGAAGCCGGGGGCCGCGCCTTCGGCGCCCGGCTTCGGCTGTCCGCCGTCGCTCACGGGTGCGAAGACCTGCAGGGCGAGAGCCGAACCGTCGTCGAACTCGAACTCGATGAAGTCAGACACGGGTCCATTGTGTCCCAACCCGCCTGGTGGAGCAGCTGACTTGGGCAAGCCTCCTCAGTGGTTTCCGGCGGGGGCGGTGGGGCGCTCCTCGCCCCGCCGGGGCGCGTCGTGGCGGCTGAGGGGGACGACGAGGGGGGCGCCGGTCTCGTCGTCGGTGCGGATGCGGGCCCGCAGCCCGAAGACGTCGGCGAGGAGTTTCTCCGTCAGCACCTCGCCCGGCTCCCCGAGGGCGGCGACGCGGCCGTCCTTCATGGCCACGAGCCGGTCCGCGTAGCGGGCGGCGAGCGACAGGTCGTGCAGCACGAGGACGACGGTGCGCCCGGTGTCGCGGTGGAGTTCGCGCACGAGGTCCAGCACCTCGATCTGGTGCGCCAGGTCGAGGTGGTTGGTGGGTTCGTCCAGGAGCAGCAGCTCGGTCTCCTGGGCGAGGGCCATGGCGATCCAGGCGCGCTGCCGCTGGCCGCCGGAGAGTTCGTCGAGGGTGCGCTCGGCCAGGTCGAGGGTTCCGGTGGCGCGCAGCGCGTGCTCGACGGCGTGCTCGTCCTCGCTGGACCAGCGGCGGTACCAGCTCTGGTGCGGGTGGCGGCCGCGGGCGACGAGGTCGGCGACGCTCAGCCCCTCGGGCGCCTGCGGAGTCTGCGGCAGCAGCCCGACGAGGGAGGCGACGCGGCGGGTGGGCATGGCGTGGACCGGCGTTCCGTCCAGCAGCACCCGCCCGGAGCGGGGCTTCATCAGCCGCCCGAAGGCGCGCAGGAGCGTGGACTTGCCGCAGCCGTTGGGGCCGATGACGGCAGTCACCGTGCCGTCGGGGATGTCGAGGGACAGGTCGTGGACGACGGGCCGGTCGCCGTAGCCGAGGGTCAGCTTCTCGGCGCGCAGCCGCACGGGGCGGGACGGGTCCTTGGCCGTGCGGGCGGGGGCCGGGGCGGGGACGGTGCCGGTTCCGGTGTCGGTCATGAGCGGGCCTTTCCGCTGCGGACGAGCAGATAGAGCAGGTAGGGCGCGCCGAGGGCCGCGGTGAGGATGCCCACCGGAAGCTCCACGTCGCTGATGAGGGTGCGGCCGAGGACGTCGGCCCACACGGTGACGGCCGCGCCCAGCAGGGCGGATGCCAGCAGCGGGGGGTGGCCGGTGCGCATGAGGCGCAGTGCGAGCTGGGGACAGGCCAGCGCCACGAAGGCGATGGGCCCGGTGGCGGCCGTGGCGACGGCGGTGAGCAGGACGGCGGTGAGCAGCAGGGCCACCCGGGCGCCGGTCATCCGGACGCCGAGGCCGCGGGCGGTGTCGTCGTCGAAGGCGAGCGCCCCGAACTGGTGGGAGAGCAGCAGGGCCGCGGGCAGCAGTACCGCGAGCGCCCAGGCGGCGGGTCCCGCGATGTCCCAGTTGGTGCCGTTGAGGCTGCCGTTGAGCCAGATCAGCGCGCGTCCGGCGTCGACGATGTCGGCCTTGGCCAGCAGCCAGGACAGCACGCTGGTGAGGGCGGCGTTGACGCCGACGCCGACGAGCAGGACGCGGTAGCCGCTGATGCCCTGGCGGACGGCGAGGAGGTAGACGAGGACGGCGGCGGTGAGACCGCCGCCGATGGCCGCGGTGGGTACGCCCACCTCTCCGGCGAAGCCGCCGACGGCGCCGTTGGCTCCGCTGAACACGATGACGGTGACGGCGCCGACCCCCGCGCCGGCCGTGATGCCGAGGATGTCGGGGCTGGCCAGCGGGTTGCGGGCGATGCCCTGGAGGATCGCCCCGGCCAGGCCGAGGGAGGCGCCGACGAGGAGCCCGACCACGGAGCGGGGCAGCCGCAGCTCCCAGACGACGAGCTCGGAGATGTGGTCGCCGCCGCCGAAGAGTGCCCGGATCACCTCGGCCGCCGGGAGCGGGTAGTCGCCGCGTCCGGTGTTGAGGACGACGGCGGCGAACAGGGCGAGCGTGATGAGGACGGGGACGAGGACCGTGCGCGGGCGCCACACCGTCGAGACGGGGCCGAGGCGCACGGGTGTGCGACCGGGGACGCTGGACACTCTGTTCCCTTCGCTCGGGCGGGGTTTCGCCGAGTCGGGTCCGCCGTCGGGCGCGCTGTCGGGGGTGGCGCCGGAGGCGGTGCCTGGGGTGGTGCCGGAGGCGGTGCCGGTCGCGCCGTCGGGTGCTGCCGCCGCTCGGGCGGCGGGCCTCGCGCTCACAGCCGCACCGGCTTGCGGCGGCGGACGAGCTGGATGAAGACGGGCGCGCCGATGAGGGCGAGCATGATGCCGACCTGGAGTTCACCGGGCCGGGCCACCACGCGGCCCAGGACGTCGGCGACGAGGACGAGCGTCCCGCCGATCAGCGCGGCGTAGGCGAGCACCCAGCGGTAGTCGGGGCCGGTGAGGTGGCGGCCGATATGGGTGGCGACGAGGCCGACGAACCCGATGGGCCCGCAGGCGGCGACGGCCGCGCCGGTGAGGAGCGTGATGGCGGCCATGCCGACGGTGCGGGTGAGCCCGAGCCGGACGCCGAGGGTGCGGGCCACGTCCTCGCCGAGGGAGAGGGCGTTCAGGCCGGGCGCGTTGAGGGCGGCGAGGACGAGGCCGAGCAGGATGAAGGGCAGGAGCTGGACGGTGAAGTCGAGGGGCCGGCCGTTGACGGCGCCGACCGTCCAGAAGCGGTAGGTGTCCAGGGCCTGCCGGTCGAAGATGACCATCCCGGCCGTGAGCGCGGTGAACAGGGCGTGGGCGGCGGCTCCGGCCAGCGCCAGGGTGACGGGCGTCGCACCGCCGCGGGCCAGGGACCCGACGGAGTGGACGAGGAGGGCGGCCATGAGCGTCCCGGCGAAGGCGAACCACACGTACCCGTAGAGGGTGGTGACGCCGAGCAGGAAGACGGCGCCGACGACCCACATGCCGGCTCCGGCGCTGAGCCCGAGCAGGACGGGGTCGGCGATGGGGTTGCGGGTGTGGCCCTGCATCAGGGCCCCGGCGACGCCGAGCGCGACCCCGGCCGCGAGGGCGAGGACCGTGCGGGGCAGCCGCAGGGAGTGCACGATCACCTCGGCCTCGCCCGTACCGCCCGGGTTCCACAGCCCGTGCCAGACCTGGCCCGGCGTCAGGGGCTTGGAGCCGAAGGCGATGCTGGCCAGCAGGGCGAGCCCGAGCAGGGCGACGAGGGCGAGCAGGCCCGCCCACCGGGTGTGGGCGCGCTGCGCGGCGACCTCTCGCCGTCTCCGTTTCCGGAGTGGTGCAGATAGCGCTTCGATCACGATCTCCTCCGCCGCCGCCATGTTGTAGGTTAGGCGAGCCTATCCTTACGGCGCACCCCCCGTGAACGAAGGGACCCCTTTGATGAGAGCCCGCTGGCTCACGCGCATCGGCCGCTCAGCCGGTGCCGTCACCGTCGCACTCGGCCTGTTCGCCACCGCCGCCTGCAGCAGCGACTCGGACAAGAATACGGACGACAAGGGCGGCGAGAAGAAGCCCGCCGCCTCGGGCGCCGCCTTCCCGCGGACCGTCGACCACGCCATGGGCGAGACGGACATCGAGGAGGCCCCCAAGCGCATCGTCGCCCTGGACATGACCTTCGTGGACGCCGCGTTCGCGCTCGAGGGCAACGTCGTCGGCTACACCACCTTCACCGGCCCGGACGAGAAGCTCCCGCCCTACTTCGGCGAGGACGGCGAGAAGTACGGCGCCGAGGCGGTCGAGGTCGGCACGCTCGACGAGCCGAGCACGGAGAAGATCCTGGCTCTGAAGCCGGACCTCATCCTCTCGGCCAAGGTGCGTCACGAGAAGCTGTACAAGGACCTCTCCGGCATCGCCCCGACCGTCTTCACCGAGACCACGGGCGCGACCTGGAAGGACAACCTCCGCCTCGTCGGCGAGGCCCTCGGCAAGGAGGACCTCGCCGAGCAGAAGATCACCGCCTTCGAGAAGCGCGCCAAGACGGTCGGCGACAGCGTCCGCCAGCAGGAGGGCGGCAACCCGACCGTCTCCGTCGTGCGGTTCGTCGACGGCCCGACCCGGCTGTACAAGGAGGACACCTACGTCGGTGTCATCCTGAACGACCTCGGCTTCGGCTTCCCCAAGGACGCCCAGGGCACCGGCTTCAACGCCGACATCTCCGAGGAGCAGATCGCCAAGGTCGACGCGGACGACATCTTCGTCACCGCCTACCCGGACCCCTCGGGCACCGGTGAGAAGAACAAGCAGAAGTTCATGGCCAACCCGCTGTGGAAGCAGCTGGAGGGCGACGTCCACGAGGTGAGTGACATCACCTGGATGATCGCGGTGGGCCTCTACGGCGCCGAGAGCGTGCTGGACGACGTCGCCGACACCTACGGCGTGGACGCGGCCCGCGCCTGACGCCAGGGGGCCGAGCCGACTTCGCGGGGCGGGGGCCGGACACCACACGGGTGTCCGGCCCCCGCCGCGAGTCGGCCCCGGAGGGGCGGATCACGCGTGGCCAGCACGCGGCCTGGTGCGCGCCCGCGCTGCCCAGGATCGCGCCGGGTCGCGGAGGACCTCGCGCGCTCAGCGCTCCGGGCGGTAGGTCGCGATGATCACCCCGCTGCTGGTCGGCTGGGCGCTGACCAGCCGAAGCCTCTTCAGCGCCGCGTCGTCGGCGAACAGCTTCCCGCGGCCCTCGCCGGCCACGACCGGGTGGATCAGGAGCACCAGCTCGTCCAGGAGGTCCAGCTCCAGCAGCGAGCGCACCAGCGACGGGCTGCCGGCGACGGTGACGTCCTTGCCCCCGCCCGCCTTGAGCTCGTTGACCGCGGTCACGAGATCGCCCTTGATCAGCGTGCTGTTCGCCCAGTCCCCGACGCTCTCGAGGGTCGAGGAGACGACGTACTTGGGCGATTCGTTGATCCACTTGGCGAAACCGGCGTCCTCACCGCTGGTCACCGTCGGCCAGTATCCGGCCCACTCGGTGAACGTCCTGCGGCCCAGCAGGATGGTGTCGGCCGTCTCCAGGGTGTCGGCCAGCGCGGCACCCATCTCCTCGTCGAACGCGAACTGCCACGCGTCCGGTGACTGGACGACACCGTCGAGCGAGACGAACAGACCGGAAACGAGCTTGCGCATGACTCCTCCATGATGAGTCCGGGGTTCTCCGCCCACGCGGGCCGGGGCGGGCCGACCGGCTCCGTCAGGAACACTAGGCAGGCGCCGGGGATCAGGTCTTGTACAGAAGCGACAGCGGCTCCGCCGTGTCCGGTGCGCTCAGCTGAGTGGCGGTCCGCCCGGCGTACCGCTTGAGGGACCGCGCCAGATGTGGCTGGTCGAAGTACCCCAGCCGGTGCACGACCTGCTGGGCCGGCACCCCCTCCTGAACCAGCAGCACCGCCCGTCGGGCGCGGTGGATCTGCCGGATGGCGCCCCGGGTCAGGCCGGTCGCCGCGACGAAGTGCCGCTGCAGGGTGCGATCGGAGACGTCCGGGCAGGCGCCACGGAGCACAGCGGGCACGACGGGGTCCACGTCGACGATGCCCTCGCGCACCATCCGCCGCACGAAGGCCTCGGCGTTGTCGTAGCCGGGAACGTGCCAGGCGGACCCCTTCAGCCACAGCGAACGCCGCGTCACGTCCGGGATCGCCGCGTTGCCCCCCACCAGCCGGCTGACCGGGACATGGGGCATCGACGTCCCCAGCGCGAAACTGATCCCGAAGAAGGCGGCGTCCTCAGGGACCGGCGCGCGGGACGCCTTCGCCTCCGGACCCAGCACAGCCGCCTCCGCCCGGCCCTGGTGCTCCCAGAACACCAGCTCCCAGTGCGACGTCGCGACCGACGTCATCCGGCTGACGCCCTCGCTGCGGCTGCGCCACACCCGCTCGATGTGCGGCAGCTCCGACGGTCGGCTCTCGATCTCCAGGCCCAAACCGGTCTCCCTCGCCCGGCCGGGAACCCGGCCTCGGACCGCGAGTCTGACACCCCACAGGCCCGCACGGCCCGGCTCCCGTGCGACGTCACCCCCGAATCGGATACTCCGCGATCGGGGATCACCAACCCGGCGGAACCAGTACGGTGTTCCCCACCGGTCAGCCACGTCCGCAGACCCCACCACGCGAAGTGACCCTCACGGTAGAACCTCACGCCCACCGGCTCGAAACGCTGCGGAGCGAACCCATGGAACCTCGCGGTTACCGCATGGTGTTGTCCACGCTGAAGGACTTCGTCTCGACCTCGGCCGTAACGGAACGACAGCTCTACGCGTGGCTCGACGGCAAGAGGTACGACACCTCCGCCCTCGACGAGGGCCGTAACGAGATAGCACGGGGTGTCACGCTCGACCGCGACTCGGCCTCCGGGCGCAAGGGGGCCTACACCCGGTGGCGCCTGCGTGAGGCCCGGCCGGGCAACGAGGGCACCTGGCAGTCCACGCTCGTCGTCCGCGCCGACCACCGCGACGGCGACCGGAACACCTGGATACAGGTCGACGTCGAGCACCGGCCGGCCGCGCCCGAGCTCGCCCCGAAGCGGGCGAAGACGCCCAGGGTCGCCGGGATGCTGCTGGAGGCCCTGGACTGGCACGACGGTCTGGCGGAGGTCGCACGGTCGCCGAAGTTCATCGAACCGGAGGACGTCGACGAGGTCATCGAGGAACTGTGCGACCAGGACCGACGGCTTCCCATCGTCGTCGCGAGCATCCCCTACGACGTCGGCCTGACCCCGTGGGCGGACGACGTCGTCGAGGAGGCCTACAGGTCCCTCCCGGGGCTGGCCATCATGTACGTCCTCACGCCCCGGGCCCAGTCGGCCTTCAACAGCGCGCTGGAGTACCACCCGGTGTTCGGCGGGGGCATCCGCACCTACCTGCCCGGCATCGATCCGGCCTGGCAGCCCGACGCCCAGCGGCACCCCGTCATGTCCGGGGCCACGCTCCGGGCCGACCCGCGCAAGGCCGCCTCCACCCTCGTCTCGCTCCCCCAGCGGCTCGCCCTCCGCCAGCCCCTCCCCCCGGCCCTCGACAGCCTTCCCGTCCAGCGGACCCGCCCCCGCCCGGCGCTGCACCTCTCGGACTTCCAGCGGCTGAGAACCGAGAACGAGACGCTCCACGCCATGCTCTCGGAGGCGGAACAGACCGAGGCCGCCAACGCCGACGAGATCCGGGACCTGCGGCTCGACCGACAGCAGGCGCTGCGCCGCGCGACGGACGCCGAGGGCGAGAACGACGAACTGTACGCGCAGCTCCAGCGGATGAGGCGACGGGTGCGGGCGCTGGAGTCCCGGCTCGTGGAGGCCGGCGCCTACGACCTCGCCTTCGCGCCGGTGGAAGAGCCGACGGACTACCCGTCCACGTTCTCCGCCCTGCTGAGCCGCCTGCCCGAGCTGCCGAACGTGGCGTTCACCGGAAACCGGAAGACGACGCAACAGCTGGACGAGCAGACGGTCAGCAACTGGGTCGAGACCGCCTGGGACGCCCTTCTGGCCCTCCAGGACTACGCGGTCGCCTCGGCGGCCGGGACGGCCGGGGGCGACTTCCGCTCCTGGTGCGCACGGTCGTCGTCCACCGACGCCCACCCCTTCTCCGCCGGCAAGGTGAAGATGAAGGAGTCCGACACCGTGGGCAACCGGGCAGCGTGGCGGAGACAGCGCACCTTCCCCGTCCCCAGGGAAGTGCACCAGGACGAGCGGGTCTACATGGAGGCCCACGTCCGCATCGGCGGGGGCAACACCATCGCACCGAGGCTGCACTTCTACGACGACGGCCCCGGGACGGGACGGGTCTACGTCGGCTACCTCGGACCGCACCTGACGAACACCCGCA
Organism: Streptomyces sp. WMMC1477; assembly: GCF_027460245.1. NCBI lineage: Bacteria > Bacillati > Actinomycetota > Actinomycetes > Kitasatosporales > Streptomycetaceae > Streptomyces > Streptomyces sp. WMMC1477. The sequence continues at coordinate 621,698 of NZ_JAPZBD010000003.1, forward strand.
CGTGAACCGCGGTGGCGGGAACCCCTCGGGCCCCCGCCACCGGGCGCACCCCTCAGGCCCGGCGGACGAACGGCCGTGAGCCCACCGTCACGACGAGCGAGAGCGCGGCCAGGACCGTGATCGCGACGCCCGGCGTGAGCCACTGGGCCAGTCCGCCGGCGATCGCCGCGCCGATGCCCTGCCAGGTCATCCGGCCCGCCGACTCCGCCCCCTGGACCTGGCCGCGCACCGCCTCGGGCGTGAGCGCCAGCAGCCGTTCCTGGAGTGGCAGGGTCGCCGCGAACCCGGCACCGGCGAGGAACACCGTGAGCGTGAGCACCGGGAGCGGCGGGTGCGCCGCGAACGGCAGGAACGGGCCGGCGAGGAGCAGCCGCAGGCCGAAGGCGCACCGCCGCCGCCCCTCGGGGCCGAGCAGCCGCCCGACGGCGAGGTCCCCCAGGAGCAGCCCCGCCGACCCGGCGGCCAGCAGCACCCCCGCGTACCGCGGGGCGTAGGAGATGAACAGGGCCTCACAGCCGACGATCAGCCCGCCCGGCACCCACAGGTTCAGCAGCAGCACCCGTCGGCCGGGATGGGAGAAGAGCTCGGCGTTCGTCCGCCAGGTGGTGGCCAGCCCGGGGCGTCGGGTGAGCCGCACGGAGCGCTCCCGCACGGTCGCCGCGACGGCGACCAGCCCGCCCGCCGCCAGCGCCGCGGCCACCAGGAAGACCTGCTGGGGGCTCAGGAATCGCAGCAACAACGCGCCGAAGGCGTAGCCGAGCACGGCCATGCCGCCCGCGGTGATGTTCAGCAGCGACCGCGCGGGCGCGTAGGCGGCCGTCGGCGTGATCTCGGCCAGCAGCCCCAGCCGCGTCCCGGTGGCCAGGGACTGGAAGAACCCGACGACGAGCAGCAGCCCGAACCGGGCGGTGAGCGGCAGCCCGGGTACCGCCTGCGCGGCGACCGCGACCAGGGACAGGCACTGGAGCGCGACGAGGGTACGACGGGGCCGGCCGCCGTCGGCGACCGACATCAGCGTGAGCGCGCCGAGCACCGTGGCGAAGGTGGCCCCGTACATGCTCACCGCCGTCAGGAACGGTGACCGGGTCTGCTGCTCGACGAGCGTGCCGAGCGCGAACCCGGAGACCGGGCCCGCCCCGGACGTCAGCGTGAAGCCGGCGTACAGCCCGGCGAACTCGCGGTCGCGGAGCAGGGCACGGTAGCCGGTGGACGGGGAGGCAGTGGTGTGTGGAGGCATGAAAAAAGCCTCCGCGCGCCGTAATTGGGGGCGGCGAAGGCCGACGCCCCCAATTTTACCAGCCTCGAACAGCCCTACAATCCACAGCCGTTCAGCGCAGCCGCGGGCAACTCGCGCACAGCCGTGCGGCCGGGAACGTGTAGTAGAGGCAGCAGTTGTGCCGCACGCGGCTGCCGTCGTCCCGGTACCGCGCGGCACCGGAGAACGGCGGAGTGCCGCCGGGCAGGAGGGCGTTGGCGGCGGCTGCGGCCGCCGGCCGGTCGCCCAGCAGGTCCCCGAGATAGCCCAGCCCGTCGGCGAGCTCGTCGGTGGCGACGCCCCACATGCCGCGCGGCCCCCGGCGCAACAAGGGGGTGAACGCGGTGAGCAGCGGCGCCAGATGGGCGGCCACGGCGGCACGCAGCTCGGCGCGCAGCGCCGCCTCGTCCGGCACGGTCCGCGCCCCCGGCAGGGCGGCGGCCGGATCGTCGGGCAGCACGGTGATCCGCGACGGGACGAGGGCGAGGGCGCCCCGCGTCTCGTCGTAGCCGACCCCGTCGAGCTCCAGCCAGGGCACCCGGCGCTCCAGGTACCACGGCGCGCTCATCGCGAGGCAGGCCACGAACGCGTACTGGTGGAGCATCTCCATGGCCACGACGTCGGGGCGGGGCGCCGCGTTCTGCGTGGCCTCCATGGCCTGCGCCTGCCGGGCGAGCACGAGGGCCCGCAGCCCCTCGTCCTCGACCAGCCTGCGGCCGGTCAGCCAGCCCTCCCCCTCGGGCGGTTCGGTCGTGACGCGCAGGATGGGGAACGCCGCCGCGAAGCGGCGGTACGTCTCGGCGGCCAGGTCGGCCACGTCGAAGAAGTCCGGTGGTGCGGTGGTGGTCGGCACGGGCACCCCTCGTTCAGCACATCAGGTAAGCCTCACCTTAGATCCCTGATCGCCGTGCGCGACACCCCCAACGCGCCGAATATGCCGCACCCGACACCCCCTGCACACTCCGAGCGACCGTTCGGTTACCGTACCCGTGATCGGGGGAGTTCTGCGCAGCGTGGGGGACCGTGCACCTGACCGAGCACATCCTCGCCGTCCGCACCGGCGAAGGAGACCCGCGGGCGATGCTGGGCGAGTTCCGCCGCACGGTCTCCGGGGGCCCGCAGGTCGGCGTCGTCTCCGGTGGTCATGCGTCCTCCCGCAGGACCTCGTCCTCGGCCTCACGCACGGCCGCGTGTTCCGGGACGATGCCTGACACCAGCCCCGCAGGCCGCCTGCTGCGCGAGGGTCCGCCCGCGCTGCCAGGCCGAGCGGGCCCGCGCCGGCCTCATCGCGTGCTCGGCCGGAGACGGCCGCCCGCCCTTCGCCCTCAACGTCGCGCCGCCGCCGGTCCGCTCTCACATGGCTTCCCGTTCGCTTGGTTCGATTCCCAGGACCAGTCACCGGGGGCGTTGGTTTCCGCGCGTCCGTCGTCCGCCCCTGGCGGGCGCGGGCGTGCCCTCCCCCGTGGGGCGCGCCCCTGTCCCGCCCGGCCCGGCAGACTTCTGCTCCGGCAGGAGCCGGCGGCCGGCGGCGATACCGCGGTCGACGGAGGCGAGACGCCGGCGAGGTAGCCGAACTCGTCGCCTGTCCTGGCCGGGACGGCGGTGGCGATGTGCTCGGGGTCCGCGACGGTCCCGAGCCCGTCGGCGTTGAGCTTGCCGACGGCGGCCTTGGCCTGCTCCCAGGTGGCGTCGTCGAGTTCCGGGGACCGGATCATCGCGGTGTCGGTGATGCCCGGGAGGATGGCGTTCACCCGGCTCCCCTGCTGTCCGTACTCCAGGGCCGCGCACTTCACCAGCGCGGGGATCGCCTGCTTGCTCGCCTGGTAGAGCGAGAGCCCCGGGCGGCCGACGAGGGCCCCGACGGGGGAGTTGACGATGATCTGTCCGCCGCCACCGGAGATCAGGTGCGGGATCTGGTGCTTCATGGCGAGGAAGACCCCGCGGGCGTTGGTGTCCATGAGGTCCTCCCAGTCCGCCAACGAGGTCTCGTGCGGGGGCCCCTGGACCTGGACGCCGACGATGTCGAGCCTGCCGTACCGGCGTACGGCCTCATCGGTCGGGGCTACCCGGAACCTGCACCAGGCGGTCGTCGGCAAGATCGACGAGGTGATGGCTGTCCGCGTCCCCGAGCTGGAGCCGGAGCGGCGGCGCACGACGGCGGTGGTGGCCACGCAGATCCTCGGCGCGCTGCTGGGCACGGTCCTCGCCGCCCCGGAGGCCGAGCGGGCACGCTGGGTCGCGGAGGTGAAGCGGGCGCTGGTGGGCTGCCTGCGGTCCGTGCCGGTGGAGTGAGGCGCGCCGCACGAACACGGCCGCGCCCCGCGCGATGAGTTTCGCCCCGCCCGTCCGTCTACCTCGTCGGAGACTCCGCACCATCCGAAGGAGAAACGAGCAGATGCAGGCAGTGCTTGACCTCGGCCCCCTCACCCGGCAGACGGCGGACCTGGCCGCCGCGGTCCGGGACGAACAGCTGGGCGGCCCGACGCCTTGCCCCGACTACGACGTACGGGCGCTGCTCGGCCACATCCGCGGCCTGACGACGGCCTTCGCGGACGCCGGGCGCAAGCGGCTGGGGCCCACCACCGACACCTCTCCCCAGGCGGAGCTTCCCGACCCGGGGGCCGACTGGCGCGAGCGGCTCCCGGCCGAGCTGGCCGCGCTGGCCGAGGTGTGGCGCGATCCGGAGGCATGGACGGGGATGACCCGGGCCGGCGGCGTCGACCTGCCCGGGGAGGTGGCCGGCCTGGTCGCGGTCGACGAACTCGTCATCCACGGCTGGGATCTGGCGGTGGCGACCGGACAGGCGTACGCGCCCGATCCGGCCGCGCTGGACGCGGCCATGGAGTTCCTCCGGCAGTCCACCGAGCCGGAGGACAGGGAGGGCATCTTCGGTCCGGTGGTGGAGCCCAAGCCGGGCGCGGAAGCCTTGGAGCGGGCGGTCGCACTCAGCGGGCGGGACCCCGGCTGGCGCCCGTAACCCGTCGGCCGGCGGCGGAACATCCGCGCTCGTGCGCGGATGTTAGCTTCTCCCCCGTGCCGAAGCACCAGGACGAGACCAGGGCCGCCTACGACGGGATCGTCGAGCTGTACGCCTCGTTGTTCGCCGACCGGCCGGAGGCGCAGCCGTTCACGCGGGCCATGCTCGGCACCTTCGCCGAGCTGGTCCGCGGGACGGGGAACCCTCGGGCGGCCGACGTCGGGTGCGGGCCCGGGCATCTGACGGCCCTGCTGCATGACCTGGGGCTGGACGCCTTCGGGCTCGACCTCTCTCCGGCCATGGTCGCGCACGCCCGGCAGGCCCATCCGGGGCTGCGGTTCGGCGAGGCCCGGATGGAGGCCCTGCCGGTCGCGGACCGGGCGCTCGGCGGCGTGCTGGCGCACTACTCGGTGATCCACACGCCGCCCGGGGAGCTGCCCGCGCTCCTCGCCGAGCAGGTGCGCGTCCTGGCGCCGGGAGGTCTGTTCCTGGTCTCGTTCTTCGCGACGGACGGACCGGAGCCGGTCCGGTTCGACCACAAGGTGACGCCCGCCTACAGCTGGCCGGTGGAACGGTTCGCCGAGTTGCTGGCCAGGGCCGGGCTCGTCACGTTCGCCCGGCTGCTGCACGATCCGGGCTCCGAACGGGGCTTTCTCGACGCCCACCTGCTGGCCAGGCTTCCCCGGCACCCCGCCCCGCCCGATCGCACGTGACCCGCGGCGGAGTGTCCCGCCGAACGGGGCCGTGCCCGCCGTGACGCCGGGACCAGGCCGGCGTTCGGTCACCGCACGCCGAACCAGGCCTCGGCGAGGGCGGGGCGGGTGGGCTCGGCGGGGACCGGAAGTTCCCGTAGTACCAGGGGACATTGCCGTAGACGTGGAGGAGGGTGTGGGCGAGCAGCTCGGCCGGCTCGAAGGTGCGGCCGTACTGCCGGGTGAGGCGGGCCAGGAGGTGCGGGTCGCCCCGGGTGACGAACAGGCCGACGGCGACGACGTCGTAGGCGGGGTCGCCGATCATGGCGGGCTCGAAGTCGAAAAGCCCGGTGAGCCGCCAGCCCTCGGGGTGGAAGTGCTGGCCCATGACCTCGGTGCCGGAGTTTCCGCGGCACGGGCCCGGCCCCGGGCCCGGCACGTCCGGCCCGCCCACTCGCCGCTGGCGAGGGTGGCGGGCCGGAGCCAGGAGCCAGGGGCTACCCGGCGGCCTGTCGGACGCGGAGGGCGCGGGCCAGGTCGTCGAGCTGGTCGGCGAGGGGGCGGCGGAGGGCGGCCGAGGGGTTGCCCTCGGCCAGGCACCGCTCCCCCAGGGCGAGCACCTCAGGCTCGGCGAGGGTGCGGGGGAAGGCCGCGCTCGCCGCGAAGTGGGCGATGGACGCGCCCCGGCGGTCGGCGAGCGCGACGGCTTCGTCGAAGTACCGCTCGGTGTAGGGGCGGACGAGGTCGGCGTGCTCGGCGTGCCAGAAGCCCTGGGCCGTCGCGGTGAACAGGTAGTTGGACAGGGTGTCGGCGGGGCCGAACATGGCGTCCCAGGCGGCGGCCTTGGCCTCGGCCGTGGGGAGGGCGGCCCGGCAGCGGGCGGCGCCCTCGCGGCCGGTTGCGCTGGTGTCCCGTTCGGCCTCGGCGCGGATCTCGTCCTCCCCCACGGCGCCGAGCACGGCGAGCCGGTGGAGGGTCTGCCAGCGCAGCTCGGGGTCGAGCTCGGGGCCGCCGGGGACGGTGCCGTCGGCCATCCAGCGGGCGGGCTCGGCCGGGTCGGCGGCGGTGGCGATGGCGCCGCGGACGGCGGTGAGCCGCAGCCCGGGGTCGGAGCCGTCGGCCGTGCGGTCCAGCAGCTCCCGGCACAGGGCGTGCAGGGTGGCGAGGGCCTTGGGACGGTCGGCGGCGGGCAACAGGCGGTCGGCCACCTCGGCACGGGCGAAGGTGAGGACGGTCTGCACGATGGCGTTGTCCGTCTCGTGCGGCAGGTGAGTGCGGGCCGCCTCCAGGTACTCGCCCGGGGGCAGTTCGCCGTCGCGCACCATGTCGCGGGCGGCGTTCCACACGACGGCGCGGGCGAGCGCGTCGGGCAGGCCGGAGAGCGCGGCGCGCACCGTCTCCCAGGAGCGGGCGTCGAGCCGGATCTTGGCGTAGGTGAGGTCGCCGTCGTTGAGGAGGACGAGGTCGGGGCGGCGGCCCGGCAGGCCGGCGGAGGTGGTGCCGGGTTCCTGCGGGATGTCGAGGTGGGTGCGCTCGCGCAGGGCGAGGCGGCCGGGCTCGTCCTCGGCGCGGTCGTAGACGCCGACGAGGAGCCGGTGGGGACGGGTGCCCTCGTGCCGCACGGCGAGCCGCCAGTGGTCCGGGGCGGTGGCGTCGACCTCGGGGACGAGGGTGTCGACACCGCTCGTGCGCAGCCAGTGCCGGGCCCAGGCGTGGACGTCCTTGGCGGAGGCTCCGGCGAGGGAGTCGAGGAAGTCGGCCAGGGTGGCGTTGGCGAAGCGGTGGGCGGTGAAGTGGGCGTTGATGCCCGCGAGGAACTCGGAGGGGCCGAGCCAGGTGACGAGCTGGCGCAGCGCCGAGGCGCCCTTGGCGTAGGAGATGCCGTCGAAGTTCAAACGGGCGGAGGCGGTGTCGGGCACGGCGTCCGGGTCGGGGGCGACGGGGTGGGTGGAGGGCCGCTGGTCGGCGTCGTAGCCCCAGCTCTTGCGGGCGACGGCGAAGTCCGTCCAGGTGTCCGTCCACCGGGTGGCCTCGGCGAGGACCTGGAAGCCCATGTACTCGGCGAAGGACTCGTTGAGCCAGATGTCGTCCCACCAGCGCAGGGTCACCAGGTCACCGAACCACATGTGGGCCATCTCGTGGGCGATGACCATGCCGCGCGTCTGGCGCTGGCTGTCGGTGACGGCGGAGCGGAAGACGAACTCGTCCCGGAAGGTGACCAGGCCGGGGTTCTCCATGGCCCCGGCGTTGAACTCGGGGACGAAGGCCTGGTCGTAGGAGTCGAACGGGTAGGGCTCGTCGAAGAGCTCGTGGTAGCGGTCGAAGCAGCGGCGCGTGATGGTGAACAGCTCGTCCGCGTCGGCCTCCAGGTAGGGCGCGAGGGACTGGCGCACGTGCAGCCCGAACGGCAGCCCGGCGTGCTCGGTGCGCACGGAGTGGTAGGGCCCGGCGGCGACGGCCATGAGGTAGGTGCTGATGGGCGGCGTCGTGGTGCACGTCCAGCGGTCCGGCCGGCCGGCGTCCCGCGTGGCGATGCCGTTGCCCAGCACCGTCCAGTTCTCGGGGGCGGTGACCGCGACGTCGAACTCGGCCTTGAGATCCGGCTGGTCGAAGCAGGCGAAGACCAGGGGCGCGTCGGACTGGCAGCACTGGGTGTAGAGGTAGCTGCGCCCGTCGGACGGGTCGGTGAAGCGGTGCATGCCCTCGCCGGTGTGTGAGTACGGCATGTCGGCGACGACGCGCAGTTCGTGCTCGCCGGCGCCGAGGCCGGTCAGGGCGATCCGGCCGTCCGCGAACGCCGCCTCCGGCAGCGGCTTTCCGTCCAGCTCCGCGCTGTGCAGCGTGCGGGGACGGATCTCCACGAACGTGTCGCCGCTCGCGCGGGCGGTGAACCGGACGAGCGTGGTGGCGCCGAAGATCTCCTCCCCCCGGGTGACGTCGAGGTCGATCGTGTAGCGGTGGACGTCGAGGAGGGCGGCCCTGGCCTCTGCTTCATCGCGCGTCAGTACGGACATAGCCCACATCGTGCCTTACGGCACCGACGGGGCCCACCGGATTCGGCCGCACCGGGGGCCGACGGCCGGACCCGAGGACCACATCACCGGGTTTCCTCCTGTTTGCCCGGAGGTCCGCGCGCCATCCGTGCGCGCAGACCGCGTTGTGCGAGACGAACCGTCTCGTCTAGTATCACCGCCATGGTCACTTCCCGTCCCGCACACATCGCCATGATCAACATCCCGGCCCCCGGCCACGTCCATCCCAGCCTGGAAGTGCTGCGGGAGCTGGTCGCCCGCGGCCACCGCGTCACCTACGCCGTGCCCGGGGAGTACGCCGACGTCGTCCGCGCCGTCGGCGCCGAGCCCCGGCCGTACGTCTCCACACTGCCCACCGAGGACGACCCCGCGGCCTGGGGAACCGAGCCGGTCGACCACCTCGAGCTGTTCCTCGACGACGCGATCCAGGCCCTGCCCCAGATCGCCGACGCCTACGCGGGCGACGAGCCCGACCTCGTCCTCTACGACATCGGCGCCTACCCGGCGCCCGTCCTCGCCCGCCGCTGGGACGTCCCGGCCGTGCAGCTCTCCCCGTGCGCGGTGGCCTGGGAGGGCCACGAGGAGGACGAGGCCGTCCGAGAACTGCGCACCGCGCTGCGGACCTCACCCCGCGGCATCGCCTACGACGAGCGCTTCCGCGGCTGGCTCAGCGAGCACGGCCTGCCCGGCACCGACCCGGACGTCTTCGTGAGCCGCCCCCGCCGGTCCGTCGTCCTCATCCCCCGCGCGCTCCAGCCCCACGCCGACCGCGTCAACCCGGCCGTCTACACCTTCACCGGCACGTGCCAGGGCGAGCGCGGCCACCAGGGTGACTGGCACCGCCCGGCCGAGGCCGAACGCGTCGTACTCGTCTCCCTCGGCTCCACCTTCACCAACCAGCCCGCCTTCTACCGCACATGCCTCGCCGCCTTCGGCGACCTGCCCGGGTGGCACGTCGTGCTCCAGATCGGCAAGCACGTCGACGAGGCCGAGCTCACCCGTGACGCCCCGCTCCCCGCGAACGTCGAGGTGCACCGCTGGGTGCCGCAGCTCCGCATCCTCCAGCAGGCCGACCTCTTCGTCACCCACGCGGGCATGGGCGGCAGCCAGGAGGGCCTGGCCTGCGGCGTCCCCATGATCGCCGCCCCGCAGGCCGTCGACCAGTTCGCCAACGCCGACGCCCTCGTCGCCCTCGGCGTGGCCCGGCGCGTCGAGGCCGACACCGTCACCCCCGAGGCCCTGCGCCACGCCGCGACCGCCCTCACCACCGACCCCGCCGTGCACGACCACCTCGCCGTACTGCGGGCCGAGGCCGCCCGCGAGGGCGGGGCCCCGCAGGCGGCCGACACCGTGGAAGCCGAACTCCCCCGCTGAGCCCCTGAGCCCCTGAGCCCCTGAGCCCCTGAGCCCCTGAGCCCCTGAGCCCCTGAGCCCCTGAGCCCCTGAGCCCCTGAGCCCCTGAGCCCCTGCCCAGCCTCCTCAGCTCTCCGACGGCTCCGGCTCCGGACCGTCCGCCCCGTTGGCCAGCGTCTCGTGGTGCCGGATCACCTCGGCGATGATGAAGTTGAGCAACTTCTCCGCAAACGCCGGATCGAGCTTCGCGCTCTCCGCGAGCTCCCGCAGCCGGGCGATCTGGCGCGCCTCCCGCGCCGGGTCGGCCGGGGGCAGCTTGTGCGTGGCCTTGAGCCGCCCCACCTGCTGGGTGCACTTGAACCGCTCGGCGAGCATGTGCACCACGGCCGCGTCGATGTTGTCGATGCTCGACCGCAGCTGGTCCAGCTCCGCCCGCACGGCCGGGTCGATCTTGCTGTCGCTCATGGGACCCGACCTTAGACGTCCGGCGAGGGCCCGGAGACGCCCGTTCCGCTCTGTGAACGCGCCCGAACGCGGGAGGCGTGTTCAGCGGTGCGGACGAGCCTGCCCGCGATCGTCGGGGCGGCCCGGCACGGCCGGAGTCCCCTGCGCGGGTGAGATCACGGGTCCGGGCGGGACACCCCGTAGCCCCGCGCTTCATCCATGGCGCGCCCGGAGGCGGGGTGGTTGGCTCCACCACCGTGACCGAGCTCGACGATCCCGCGTTCTTCGACCGCTACGCCCACGCATACGACCTGCGCGACGCCTACGAACCGACACCGGCCGTCGACTTCCTGGCCGAGCTGGCCCCGGCCGGCGGTCGCGCCCCGGAGCTCGCGATCGGCACGGGGCGCGTGGCTCTCCCCCCGGCCGCGCGGGGGATCTCCGTCGAGGGGATCGACGGCTCCCCCGCCATGGTCGAGCGGCTGCGCGCCAAGCCCGGCGGCCCGGACATCCCCGTGACGATCGGCGACATGGCGGAGGTCGCCGTGGACGGCCCCTTCGCGTTCTCCTACCTGGTCTTCAACACCCTCTTCAACCTCCCCGACCAGGCGCGTCAGGTCGACTGCTTCCACAACGTCGCCCGCGTCCTAGAACCCGGCGGCGTCTTCGTCGTCGAGTGCTTCGTCCAAGACGTCACGGAGTTCGACCGCCACCAGCAAGTCGCCACCCGCGCGCTGTCCGAGACCGAGGTGAACATGGAGTTCCTCCTGCACGACCCCGTCGGGCAGACGGTCACCTACCAGCGCGTCACGTTCGACGCCGAGGGCACCACGCTGCGCCCGCTACGGCTCCGCTACTGCTGGCCGAGCGAGCTGGACCTGATGGCCCGGCTCGCCGGGATGCGGCTGCGCGAGCGCTACACCGACTGGGACCGCAGCCCGTTCACGGCCACCAGCCGCCGCCACGTCTCGGTCTACGAGAAGCCCTGACCCGACGTTCCAGCCGGCTCTCCGCTGTGCTCCGGCACGGCTGAGCGCTTGGCCCCCACCGGCCCGTGCACGCTCAGGTGTCGCAGGCCAGGAGGGAGCCGCAGAGGGTGCAGCGGGCCTGGAGGGGGCCGCGGGCGGCGGGGAGGCGGAGGCGCTGGAAGCAGGTGGGGCAGGGGAAGGCCACCTTGCCGGGGGTGAGGGTGTAGGGGGCGGAGGGGGACGCGGTACCGCGGCGGCGGTCGTGGGCGTAGCGGCGGCGGGCGGCCCAGCCGGCGGCGGCGAGCGGGGGGCGGCGGGTGTCGGCCGCGGCCTCCTTGCGGCCTGCCATGTAGGCCTCGTAGGCCTGGGGGCTGGTGAACCACGCGGCGGGGTCCTCGGCGAAGGCGTCGGCGCGCTTGGCGAGGACGTAGCCGAACTCCTCGGGGGTGAGGTAGCCGAGCTTCTGGGAGGTGAGGGCGTCCTGGCGGAAGGCGTCGAGGAGGAGCCAGCCGGCGCCGAGGTAGGTCGTCACGGTGTCGGTGAGGACCTCGTTGGCGGGGGTGCCGGTGAAGGCGAGGTCGAGCCGGTGCAGGGCGACGTGCGTGATCTCGTGGGCCAGGGCGGCGCCGATGTCGCGGCGGTGCTGTTTGAAGCGGGCGTTGAGTTCGATGAAGTACTCGGGGCCGGCTTCGAGTTCGACGGTGGCGGCGTGCCCCATGTCGCGGAAGCCGACGATCACGCGCGCCTCGGGGAGGTGCAGGTGACGGACGAGGGCGGCGGCGGTGCGCTGGACGGCGGAGTAGAGCTCCTCGTCGTCGTCGATGGCGACGTCGGCGGGGAGGACGCTGGCGCCGAACTGGGCGATGCCGTCGGCGGACAGGCGGCGGTGGAGCGCGGTGATGGCTTCCCGCACGGTGCCGAGGTGGGGGAAGCCGCGTTCGACTCGGTCGTCGGCCGTCACGCCGTCAACTGTAGTAGGCGGTTCACCCCTTGACCGCGCCGGTGGTGAGGCCGGTGGCCAGGCGGCGCTGGGCGAGGACGAAGAAGACGAGCACGGGCAGGGTGATGAGGGTGGAGCCGGCCATGACGGGGCCCCAGTCGTTGCCGTGCTGGCCGAAGAAGCGGTGGAGCCCGACGGCGGCGGTGAACGTGGACTCGTCCTGGAGGAAGGTGAAGGCGAAGACGAACTCGTTCCAGGCGACGATGAACGAGAAGACGCTGGTGGCGACGAGGCCGGGGGCGACGAGGGGCAGCAGCACGGAGCGGAACATGCGGGGCCAGGAGCAGCCGTCGAGGTAGGCGGCCTCCTCCACCTCCCTGGGTACGGCGGCGACGAAGCCGCGCAGCATCCAGATGGCGAAGGGGAGGGAGAAGGCGAGGTAGACGACGGTCAGGCCGATGAGGCTGTCGAGCATGCGCAGGTTGCGCATCTGCACGAACAGGGGGATGACGAGGGCCTCCAGCGGCACCATCTGGACGACGAGCACCATGACGAGGACGGTGGTGCGCAGCCGGAAGGTGTGGCGGGCGACGGCGACGGCGGCGAGGAGGGCGAGGAGCCCGGCGAGGAGGACCGTCCCGAGGCCGACGAGGGCGGAGTTGAGGAGGAAGCGGCCGAAGCCCCCGGCGTCGAGGACGAAGCGGAAGTGGTCCCAGGTGAGGCCGGAGGGCAGGAGGGCGGCGCCCCGGGTGTCGGCACGCGGGTCGAGCGCGGAGGTCACCATCCAGTACACGGGCAGGACGGTGAAGGCGAGCAGCGCGGCCGTGGCGAGGGCGGTGCCGCAGCGCGCGGCGCGGCCGGGGCGCAGGGGGCGTGCCGCGGGGGCCGGGCGCGGGGGGCCGGTTGCGGGGGCGGGGCGCAGGGCACGCGGGGCGGGGCTGGGGCTCACGGGTTGCGGCCTCCCTCGGGGGCGTCGTCCGCGAACAGGGCCCGCACGTAGCCGACGGTGATGGCGAGGAGCAGGAGGGTGAGGAGGACGGCGATGGCGGCGCCCATGCCGTACTGGCGCTGGGCGAAGGACTCGACGTAGGACCACACGCCGAGGTTGAGGACGTCGGGGTTGGCGCCGTTGCCGCCGGGCATCAGGTAGAGCTGCACGAAGACCTTGAAGTCCCAGATGGTGGAGAGGATGACGACGACGAGGAAGACGGGCTTGATGGAGGGCTCGGTGATCGTCCAGAACCGCTGCCAGGCGCTGGCCCCGTCGACGATGCCGGCCTCGGTGAGTTCGCGCGGGATGGTGAGGAGCCCGGCGAAGACGGTGACGGCGACGAAGGGGAAGCCGTGGTGGACGACGTTGAGGGTGGCGATGGCGTAGAAGGTGAGGCGCCCGGTGAACCAGTTGGTCTCGGCGGGGTCGATGAGGCCGAGGCCGCCGAGGAGCCCGGCGACGGCGCCGTCGAGGGGGGCGAAGAGCCAGATCCAGACGTAGGTGCCGGTGACGGCGGGCATGGCCCAGGCCATCATGATCGTGCTGGCGGTGATGTTGCGCCACAGGGGGCCGAGGCGCTGGAGGAGCAGGGCGACGAGGGTGCCGAGGGCGACGGTGAGGGTGACGCAGACGGCGGCGAAGACGACAGTGTTGGGCAGGACCGTGGTCCACAGGTAGGAGGTGCCGAGGATCTCGGTGTAGTTGTCGGCGCCGTTGAAGTTCGTGCGGCCCGAGACGATCTCCCGGAGGCCGTAGTCCTGGAAGGACATCCACACGACGCGCCCGAGGGGCCACAGCAGGAGGGCCCCGACGGCCACGAGCGCGGGGGCGAGCAGGATCCAGGGCCGGGCGCGGGCGCGGCGGCGGGCGGCCCGGGCGCTGCGGGCGGCGGCGCGGGCGGCGACCCGGGGGCCGGGGCGCCGGCCCCCGGGCGGGGCGGGCGCGCTCCCGTCCGCCGTGGGGGTGGGGGGCGCGGCTTCGGGGATCTCAGTTGCCAAAGGACCGGTCCATGTCGTCGGCGGCGGCCTGGGCCGCCTCGCTCACGCTCTGCTTGCCGTTGAGGACGGACTGCACCATCTGGGCGAAGACCTTCTTGCCCTGGATCTCTCCGTAGGCGGGGGTGGTGGGGACGGTGCGTCCCGCCTGGATCATCTGGCGGGCGAAGGGGGCGACGAGGGGACCGCCGTCCTGTTCGGTGCGGGCGACGAGGGAGGTGCGCCCCGCGAAGTAGCCGGACTGCTCGGCCCACTGGGCGGCGTACTCCTCCGAGGTCATGAGCTCGACGAACTCCCAGGCCAGGTCCTGGTCGGGGGCGGTGGTGAAGATGCCGAGGTGGGAGCCGCCCAGGAAGGAGGGGCTGATGCCGCCGTCGGGGCCGGGGATGGTGGCGGCGGCGAGTTTGCCGTTGAGTCCGGGGTTGTCGGCGAGGATGGTGGCCGGGGTCCAGCTTCCGGCGACGGCCATGGCGACCTTGCCGTCGGTGACGGCGGCGACGAGGTCGGCCTCGTTCCAGGTGGTGGCGGCCTTGGCGGAGGTGCCGTACTCGGTGGCGAGCGAGGTATAGAAGTCCACGCCGCGCAGGGCGTCGGGGCGGTCGATGGTGGCGGTCCAGTGTCCGTCGCTCTGGGTGGCGAGGTTGCCGCCGGCGCCCCAGACGAAGGCGTCCAGGGTGCACTCGCTGTCGCCGAGGACGGGGAAGGCGAGCATGTCCGGCTCCGCCTCCTTCAGGGCTACGGCGGTCTCGCGCAGTTCGTCCCAGTCGGCGGGGGCGCGCAGGCCGTGCTGGTCGAAGACGTCCTGGCGGTAGAGGAGGGCGCGGACGCCCGCGTACCAGGGGACGCCGTAGAGCTCGTCGTCGTAGGTGCCCGCGGTGCGCAGGGCGGGGATCATGTCGTCGTCGAGCCCGGCGTCCCGGCTGCGTTCGCCGAGGCCGACGAGGGCTCCGGCGTCGGCGAACTCGGAGGTCCACGTGGAGCCGATCTCGGCGACGTCGGGGGTGGTGCCGCCGGCCATCGCCTTGGTGAACTTGTCGTGCGCGTCGGGCCAGGGGACGTACTGGACGTCGAGTTCGGCGCCGGTGCGTTCGGCGAACTCCCGGGAGACGTCCTCGAAGAACGGATCGGGGTCCGGGTTGGTGCCCTCCATGATCCACACGGTGAGCGTTCCGGAGTCGGCCGCGCCGTTGCCGCAGCCGGCCAGGGCCGGGAGGGTGAGGGACAGGGCGGTGGCCAAGGCGGCGGCGCCGCGCCGGACACGGTTCGTCATGGGCCGGGCTCCTCACGCCGTGCACTGCGCGTGGTGCCGCGGGGACACCACTGGTGACAGTGCCACCTTGCGTCATCGAGCCCGGTACATCACGGACCGCCGCCGTCATTCACCCGACCGCCGGTCGCCCCAACGCCGGTCGCCCGACCGGCCGGGCCGGGGCGTGCGTCACGCCGGGGAGGGGCGGGCAGGGCCCGACGAGGGGCCCCGCCCGCCCCCGGCGGCTCACTCCAGGGTGAGGGTGGCGTTGACGAGGGTCTCGCCCGTGGCGGCGTCGACGACGGCGCGGTCGCCCAGGGGCGCGTCGAGGGTGATCTTCACCGTGTCGGTGAGGAGCTGCTCGGTGCAGGCGTCGGCGGTGCCCTCCTCGCGCCAGCCGCCGAGGACGACGAGGTTCTCGGACTGCGCGACGTGGACGCCGTGGTCGGCGTCGCAGGCCCCGTAGCCGACGGTGACGGTGAGCACCTTGCTGTCCTTGGCCTTCTTGGCCGCGGGCACGGGCTGGAGGCCCTCGGCCTTTCCGGCCTGCTCGACGTTGGGCCAGAAGTGTTCGAGGGCGTCCGCGCGCTTCTCGAAGGGGCTGTCGCCGGAGGGCTTGAAGGGCTTGTCCTCCTTCTTCGGGCCCTTGGGCGTCTCCCCGTCCGGGCCCTGGAGGCCGTCCTTCCCGGCCTCGGAGGGGCCGTCCTCGCCCTTGTCGTCACCCTGGGGGCCCTCGTCCGGCTGCTTCGGCTGCTCGGACTGCTCCGAGACCTTCACGGAGTCGCTGCCGTTCTGCGCCGAGCCGTCGTCTCCACAGCCGGCCGCCGTCAGTGCGGCGGTGACCGCCAGGGCCAGGGCCGCGGCCGTGCGTCGGGTCCTGTTTCGGGTGTGTCGCATGTTCTCCTCCTCGCCGGGTGCATCTCTGACGCGGCACGGCGCGTTCCGGTTCCGGACCGGCCGCCCGGGAGGGAGAAAAGGGTGGTGGCCGCCCTCGGTCGGGGGTGAGGGCGGCCACCGGTGTCCGCACGCCGTTGTACGGGACAACGGGCGCCGGGGAGCGGGCTCAGACGGTGAGGGCCCGGTCCGTCGGCTTGACCGGAGCCGGCAGTGCGCTGTTGCCGGTCAGGTAGCGGTCCACGCCGCGCGCCGCGGAGCGGCCCTCGGCGATGGCCCAGACGATGAGGGACTGGCCGCGGCCCGCGTCACCGGCGACGAAGACGCCGTCGATGTTGGTGGCGTAGTCGGCGTCGCGGTTGATGTTGCCGCGCTCGTCCATGGCCAGCCCGAACTGCCGGGTCAGACCGTTGTCCTGGTCCGTTCCGGTGAAGCCCATGGCGAGGGTCACCAGTTCGGCCGGGATCTTCCGCTCGGTGCCGGGCTTCTGGGTGAGCTTGCCGTCGACGAACTCCACCTCGATCAGGTGCAGCCACTTCACGTCGCCGTTCTCGTCGCCCTCGAAGTGGGTCGTCGAGACGGAGTAGACCCGCTCGCCCCCCTCCTCGTGGGCCGAGGTGACCTTGTACAGCATCGGGAAGGTCGGCCACGGCTGGTGCGGGGGGCGCTCCTCGCCGGGCTGGGGCATGATCTCCAGCTGGGTGACGGACGCGGCGCCCTGGCGGTGGGCGGTACCGACGCAGTCGGCACCGGTGTCACCGCCGCCGATGACGACGACGTGCTTGCCCTCGGCGGTGATCGGCGGGGAGACGAAGTCGCCCTCCTGCACCTTGTTGGCGAGCGGCAGGTACTCCATCGCCTGGTGGATGCCGTTCAGCTCGCGGCCCGGCACGGGCAGGTCGCGGGCCGTCGTCGCGCCGGCGGCGATGACGACGGCGTCGTAGCGGCGGCGCAGGTCGGTGGCGCTCATGTCGCGGCCGACCTCGACCCCGGTGCGGAACTTGGTGCCCTCCGCGCGCATCTGCTCGATGCGGCGGTTGATGTGCCGCTTCTCCATCTTGAACTCGGGGATGCCGTAGCGCAGGAGCCCGCCGATGCGGTCGGCGCGCTCGTAGACGGCGACGGTGTGCCCGGCGCGGGTGAGCTGCTGGGCGGCGGCGAGGCCCGCCGGTCCGGAGCCGATGACGGCGACCGTCTTGCCCGAGAGCCGCTCCGGGGGCTGAGGGGTGACGTCACCGTTGTCCCACGCCTTGTCGATGATGCTGACTTCGACGTTCTTGATGGTCACGGCGGGCTGGTTGATGCCCAGGACGCAGGCGGACTCGCACGGCGCGGGGCACAGCCGCCCGGTGAACTCCGGGAAGTTGTTCGTCGCGTGCAGCCGCTCGCTGGCGGCCTCCCAGTCCTCGCGGTAGGCGTAGTCGTTCCACTCGGGGATCAGGTTCCCCAGCGGGCAGCCGTTGTGGCAGAACGGGATGCCGCAGTCCATGCACCGGCCGGCCTGCTTGCTGATGATCGGCAGCAGGGAGCCGGGGACGTAGACCTCGTTCCAGTCCTTGACCCGCTCTGCGACCGGACGCGTCGTGGCGACCTCGCGGTCGGTGGTCAGGAAGCCCTTGGGGTCAGCCATTGATCGCCGCCTCCATCATCTTCTCGTGGGTCTCGGACTCGCTGAGTCCGGCCCGCTCGGCGGCGTCCTTGGCGGCGAGCACGGCCTTGTAGGTGGGCGGGAGAACCTTGCGGAAGCGCGGCAGCGTCTCGGCCCAGTTGGCGAGGAGCTTCTCGGCCACGGTGGAGCCGGTCTCCTCCTGGTGCCGGCGCACGACGTCGTGCAGCCACTGCTGGTCCTCGGCGTCGAGCTCCTCGACGGAGGCGGCCAGCTCCCGGTTGACGTTGTCGGTGTCCAGATCGAGGACGTAGGCGACGCCGCCGGACATGCCGGCCGCGAAGTTGCGGCCCGTCTCGCCCAGGACGACGGCCCGGCCGCCGGTCATGTACTCGCAGCCGTGGTCGCCCACTCCCTCGGAGACGACCGTCGCGCCGGAGTTGCGGACGCAGAACCGTTCGCCGACCTTGCCGCGCAGGAACATCTCGCCGCCGGTGGCGCCGTAGGCGAGGGTGTTGCCGGCGATGACCGAGTACTCGGCCAGGTGGTCGGCGCCGCGGTCGGGGCGGACGACGAGCCGCCCGCCGGACAGGCCCTTGCCGACGTAGTCGTTGGCGTCGCCCTCCAGCCGCAGCGTCACGCCCCGGGGCACGAAGGCGCCGAAGGACTGGCCGGCCGAGCCGGTGAAGGTGATGTCGATGGTGTCGTCGGGCAGCCCGGCGCCGCCGAACTTCTTCGTCACCTCGTGACCGAGCATGGTGCCGACGGTGCGGTTGACGTTGCGGATGGCGAGCTGGGCGCGCACCGGCTGGGCGGCCTCGGCGCTGTCCGCGTTCAGGGCGTCGGCGGAGAGCTTGATCAGCTCGTTGTCCAGCGCCTTCTCCAGACCGTGGTCCTGCTCGACGATCTGGTGCCGCACGGCGCCCTCGGGCAGCTCGGGCACGTACATGAGCGGTGCCAGGTCCAGGCCCTGGGCCTTCCAGTGGTTCACGGCGCGGCTGGTGTCCAGCAGCTCGGCGTGGCCGATGGCCTCGTCCAGCGTGCGGAAGCCCAGCTCGGCCAGCAGCTCACGGACCTCCTCGGCGATGAACTCGAAGAAGTTCACGACGAAGTCGGCCTTGCCGCTGTAGCGCGAGCGCAGCACCGGGTTCTGGGTGGCGATGCCGACCGGGCAGGTGTCCAGGTGGCACACGCGCATCATGACGCATCCGGAGACGACGAGCGGCGCGGTGGCGAAGCCGAACTCCTCGGCGCCGAGGAGCGCGGCGATGACGACGTCGCGGCCGGTCTTGAGCTGGCCGTCGGTCTGCACGACGATGCGGTCGCGCAGGCCGTTGAGCAGCAGCGTCTGCTGCGTCTCGGCCAGGCCCAGCTCCCAGGGGCCGCCCGCGTGCTTGAGCGAGGTCAGCGGGGAGGCGCCGGTGCCGCCGTCGTGGCCGGAGATGAGCACGACGTCGGCGTGGGCCTTGGACACTCCGGCGGCGACGGTGCCGACGCCGACCTCGGAGACCAGCTTCACGTGAACGCGCGCCTTCGGGTTGGCGTTCTTCAGGTCGTGGATGAGCTGGGCGAGGTCCTCGATGGAGTAGATGTCGTGGTGCGGCGGCGGCGAGATGAGGCCGACGCCGGGCGTGGAGTGCCGCGTCTTCGCCACCCACGGGTACACCTTGTGACCGGGCAGCTGACCGCCCTCGCCGGGCTTGGCACCCTGCGCCATCTTGATCTGGATGTCGTCGGAGTTGACGAGGTACTCGCTGGTCACGCCGAAGCGGCCGGAGGCCACCTGCTTGATGGACGAGCGCCGGGCCGGGTCGTAGAGCCGCTCCGGGTCCTCGCCGCCCTCACCGGTGTTGGACTTTCCGCCCAGCCGGTTCATGGCGATGGCCAGCGTCTCGTGCGCCTCCTGCGAGATGGAGCCGTAGGACATGGCTCCGGTGGAGAAGCGCTTGACGATCTCCGAGACGGGCTCGACCTCGTCGATGGAGACGGGCTCGCGGCCGGACGTGAACTGGAACAGGCCGCGCAGCGTCATCAGCCGCTCGGACTGCTCGTCCACGCGCTGCGTGTACTGCTTGAAGATGTCGTACCGGCGCTCGCGCGTGGAGTGCTGGAGCCGGAAGACGGTGTCGGGGTCGAACAGGTGCGGCTCGCCCTCGCGGCGCCACTGGTACTCGCCGCCGATCTCCAGGTCGCGGTGGGTCGCGGAGATCCCGGAGACGGGGTACGCCTTCGCGTGCCGGGCCGCGACCTCCTTCGCGACGACGTCGAGCCCCGCGCCGCCGATCTTGGTGGCGGTGCCGTTGAAGTACCGCTCGGTGAACTCCTCGTCCAGGCCGACGGCCTCGAAGACCTGGGCACCGCGGTAGGAGGCGACCGTCGAGATGCCCATCTTGGACATCACCTTCAGCACGCCCTTGCCGAGAGCCTTGATGAGGTTGCGGATCGCGGACTCGGCCCCGACGCCCTCCAGGAAGGTGCCGGCGCGGACGAGGTCCTCGACCGACTCCATGGCCAGGTAGGGGTTGACGGCGGCGGCGCCGTAGCCGATCAGCAGCGCCACGTGGTGCACCTCGCGGACGTCACCGGCCTCCACCAGCAGGCCCACCTGGGTGCGCTGCTTGGTGCGGATGAGGTGGTGGTGGACGGCGGAGGTGAGCAGCAGCGAGGGGATCGGGGCGTGCTCGGCGTCGGAGTGCCGGTCGGAGAGGACGATGATGCGGGCGCCGCCGGCGATGGCCGCGTCGGTCTCCCGGCAGATCTCCTCCAGCCGGTCGGCCAGCGAACGGCCGCCGCCGCTCACCCGGTAGAGGCCGGAGAGGGTGGTGGCCTTCATGCCGGGGCGGTCGCCGTCGGCGTTGATGTGGATGAGCTTGGCCAGCTCGTCGTTGTCGATCACCGGGAACGGCAGCGTCACGCTGCGGCAGGACGCGGCGTTCGGCTCCAGCAGGTTGCCCTGCGGGCCGAGCGAGGAGATCAGCGAGGTGACGAGCTCCTCGCGGATGGCGTCCAGCGGCGGGTTGGTGACCTGCGCGAACAACTGGGTGAAGTAGTCGAACAGCAGCCGCGGCCGGTCGGAGAGGGCGGCGATGGGCGAGTCGGTGCCCATCGAGCCGATGGGCTCGGCGCCGGTGCGGGCCATCGGGGCCAGCAGGACGCGCAGCTCCTCCTCGGTGTAGCCGAAGGTCTGCTGGCGGCGGGTGACCGAGGCGTGGGTGTGCACGATGTGCTCACGCTCGGGCAGCTCGGCCAGCTCGGTGATGCCGGACTCCAGCCAGGCCTGGTAGGGGTGCTCGGCGGCGAGGGCGGCCTTGATCTCGTCGTCCTCGATGATGCGGTGCTCGGCGGTGTCGACGAGGAACATGCGGCCGGGCTGGAGACGGCCCTTGCGGACGACCTTGCCGGGGTCGATGTCCAGGACGCCGACCTCGGAGCCGAGGACGACGAGGCCGTCGTCGGTCACCCAGTAGCGGCCCGGGCGCAGACCGTTGCGGTCGAGAACGGCGCCCACCTGGGTGCCGTCGGTGAAGGTGACGCAGGCGGGGCCGTCCCAGGGCTCCATCATCGTGGAGTGGAACTGGTAGAAGGCCCGGCGGGCGGGGTCCATCGAGTCGTGGTTCTCCCACGCCTCGGGGACCATCATCAGCACCGAGTGCGGCAGCGAACGGCCGCCGAGGTGCAGCAGCTCCAGCACCTCGTCGAAGGAGGCCGAGTCGGAGGCGTCCGGGGTGCAGATCGGGAAGATCCGCTCCAGGTCCTTGGACGAGTCGCCGAACAGGTCGGAGACGAGCTGGGACTCGCGCGCCCGCATCCAGTTGCGGTTGCCCTTGACGGTGTTGATCTCGCCGTTGTGCGCGATGAACCGGTAGGGGTGGGCCAGCGGCCAGCTCGGGAAGGTGTTCGTGGAGAACCGCGAGTGCACCAGGGCGATCGCCGAGCCGAAGCGGCGGTCCGAGAGGTCCGGGAAGAAGGGCTCGAGCTGACCGGTGGTGAGCATGCCCTTGTAGACGACGGTGCGGGCCGACAGCGAGGCGAAATAGGCCCCGGCCTCCCGCTCGGCGCGCTTGCGCAGGACGAAGGCGAGCCGGTCGAGCGCGAGGCCGGTGCGGGCGTCGCCCTCGGCTGCGTCGGCCACGAAGAGCTGGCGGAAGCTCGGCATGGTGGCGCGCGCGCCGTTGCCCAGCAGGTTCGGCGCCACGGGGACCTCGCGCCAGCCGAGGACCTTCAGGCCCTCCGCGGCGGCGATGGTCTCGATGCGCGCGGCGGCGGCGTCGGCCTCGGCCGCGTCGGCGGGGAGGAACCCGATGCCGACGGCGTAGGCGCCGGCCTCGGGCAGCTCGAAGGAGACGGTCTCGCGCAGGAACGCGTCCGGGACCTGCACCAGGATGCCGGCACCGTCGCCGGAGTCCGGTTCGGAACCGGTGGCGCCACGGTGCTCCAGGTTGCGCAGAACGGTCAGCGCCTGCTCCACGAGCTGGTGGCTCGCTTCGCCGGTGAGGGTGGCCACGAAGCCGACGCCACAGGCGTCGTGCTCGTATCGGGGGTCGTACAACCCCTGCTTGGCAGGGTGGGCCGCCATAGACGCTGCACGCATCGGCTCTCCCGTCGTCGTCGTGGCATGAACAGTGCCGAGGGACGACGTTGGCCCTCTGCGATCAAAATTTTCGTGCAGATTACATGATGGTCATGATCCCGAAAAGCGGAAAGTCGAGTCCACCATACGGACGACATCGGAGTCGTCCACGCTCTGCCGGGGAAGTGTTGTCCCTGCTCACGCAGGGGGCGGCGCGGGCTTCATTGCTCGCGGCGCTTACCGCTTCTGCCCGGTGCTCACGATCCTGAAACCGCCGGGAAACGAGATCACCCAGCGCTGTCATCCGATCGCGGCTCCCAGGAGCGACCCCAGGACATACGTCACCGCGGCGGCGGCACCTCCCAGGATGAACTGTCGGAGCCCGGTGTACCACCAGGGACGGGCGGTGACCTTCGACACGGCCGCCCCGCACAGGAACAGCCCGGACAGCGCCAGCACGGCCGCCGGCCACACCTGCGTCGCCCCCAGCAGGTACGGCAGGACGGGCAGAAAGGCACCGATCGCGAAGGCGCCGAACGAGGAGACGGCGGCCACCAGCGGCGACGGCAGGCTCCGCGGATCCACGCCCAGCTCGTCCCGAGCGTGGATCTCCAGGGCCAGCTCGGGGTCCCGGGACAACTGCTCGGCGACGCTCTCGGCCAGTGACGCCGTCACGCCGCGGGCCCGGAAGCGGTCCGCGAGCTCCGCCCGCTCGCCCTCCGGGTCCTCCGCCAGCTCGCGCCGCTCCACGGCCAGCTCCGCGAGCACCAGGTCCCGCTGCGAGGCGACGGAGGTGTACTCACCGGCCGCCATGGAGAAGGCGCCGGAGGCCAGGCCCGCGAGCCCGGTGATCACGATGGTCTGCGGAGCGACCGCGCCGCCGGCGACACCCGTGATGAGCGCCGTGTTCGAGACGAGGCCGTCCATCGCCCCGAACACGGCGGGCCGCAGCCAGCCGCCGTTGACGTCGCGGTGGGAATGGCGCCGGTGTACCTGCACAGCTCCGACGGTAGGCACCCGCCGGGTGCGCCGCCAGCGAGGAAGGCCGTACTTACCCGGCCCCCGCGGCCCCGGGTGAGCCCTCGCGTCGGGTGCCCGGGACCGGAGCGGCCGCCTGGCGCGCGGCGACGTCCGCTACTTCCGCGCGGAGTCCGCCCCGGCGTCCGACGCCCCGGCCTCGTCCCGGGGCGCGTCGCCCGCGTCCTCGGCCGCGTCGCTCCCGGACGCCCCGTCCTGCGGCGCGTCGGCCCGCGCGGGCTCGTCCCCGTCCCGGCGCGGCTCGACCACCGTCTCCCGGCCCGGGCGCAGCTTCGCCGAAACGACGAGGTAGGTCACCGCAGCCAGGAAGACCAGGAGCGACGTCCAGTTGTTCAGCCGCAGCCCGAGGATCTCGTTCGCGGGGTCGATCCGCAGGTACTCGATCCAGAACCGGCCCGCCGTGTACCCGGCGACGTAGAGCGCGAAGGCCCGGCCGTGGCCGAGGCGGAAGCGGCGGTCGGCCCAGATGACCAGCGCCGCGAGGCCCAGGCACCACAGCGACTCGTAGAGGAACGTCGGGTGGAAGGTGCCCTCGTGCTTGCCGTTGTCGATCTCGACGGCCCAGGGCAGGTCGGTCGCACGCCCGTACAGCTCCTGGTTGAACCAGTTGCCCCAGCGGCCGATCGCCTGGGCGACCGCGAGGGCGGGCGCGACGGCGTCGGCGTACGCGGGCAGCGGGATGCCCCGGCGGCGGCAGGCGATCCAGGCGCCCAGCGCGCCGAAGGCGACGGCGCCCCAGATGCCGAGCCCGCCCTCCCAGATCTTGAGGGCGTCGAGAGGTCTGCGCCCCTCGCCGAAGTAGAGCTGGTAGTCGGTGACGACGTGGTACAGCCGGCCGCCGACGAGGCCGAAGGGCACGGCCCAGACGGCGATGTCGGCCACGGTGCCGGGCCGGCCGCCGCGTGCGACCCAGCGCCTGCCGCCGAGCCAGACGGCGACGAACACGCCGATGATGATGCAGACGGCGTAGCCGCGCAGCGGGAACGGGCCGAGTTCGAGCTCACCGCTCGACGGGCTGGGGATTGACGCGAGGATGTCCATGGCCCCTCAGACGCTACCTTGCCGCGCCCCGCACCGGGTAACCCCGGGTGGCCCTGGGGGGTGCGCGGCCCGAGGGTCCGCCCGGACACGGGCGGACCCTCGGGCTCCGCCCGGTTCCGGGCGGCGGGCGCGCGGCGTCACCACGCCCGCATCGGCTGCCCGGCGACCGCTTCCGAGACGAACCCGTCCGGCCCCTTCGCGGGCTCGCCGAGGACCGTCACCCGGTGCATCACCCGGTCGACGTCGAGGTGGGCGAAGTCGGTGGGGGCGAAGTGACAGGTGCTGCGGTTGTCCCAGAACGCGATGCTGTCGGGCTCCCAGCGGAAGCGGACGGTGTACTCGGCGCTCGTCAGATGCTGGAACAGCAGGTCCAGCAGGTGGCGGCTCTCCAGCTCGGAGAACCCGCGGATCCGGGTCGTCGATCCGGGGCTGACGAACAGGCCCTTCTCCCCCGTCTCGGGGTGGACGCGGACCACCGGGTGCACGGCGACCTGGGGCTCCGCGCAGAACAGCTTGAGGATCTCGCGATCCCGTTCGTCGGAGTGGCGCAGGGTGACGGCGTTGAAGAACGCGTGCTCGGCCGTCAGCCCGTCGACGAGTGCGCGCAGCGGCGCGGACAGGCCCTCGTAGGCGGCCACGGTGTTGGTCCACTGGGTGTCACCGCCGAACTCGGGGGTCTTCTCGGCGCGCAGGATGGACATGTCGGGCGGGTTGACGAACTGGGTGAGGTCGCTGTGCCAGCCCGCCAGCGGGGAGACCCACTTGCGGCGGTAGTGCTCCTCGAAGTCCGCGCCGTACCGCTCGACGTCCGCCTTCGGGTCGACGGTCAGGATCTCCGGGTGGCCCTCGGGGTGTACGCCGTGCTTCTTGCCCTCGCGACGGGTGAGCGCACCGAAGCGGCGGCCGAAGGCCACGTGCCGGGCGTGGTCGATGTGCTGGTCGCGGAAGAAGACGACCCGATGGGTGAGGACGGCCTGACGTATCCCGGCCACGGTGGCGTCGTCGAGTTCCCCGCGCAGGTCGACACCGAGGATCTCGGCCCCGATCCGGCCGGCCGCGGGTCGGACGGTGATGCGGGCGGGCTGTGCGGTCTGGGTCACGGTCGTGCCTTTCGTCGGGAGGTTGCGCTGCGGGTTCCTCGCGGGCCGGTCAGCTCGGCCGCCCCGCCCACTGCACCCACAGGGGCAGCAGGAGCAGGGCGACGACGGAGCTCTTGACGACGAGCGCCGCGGACATGTCGACACCGTGGTCGTAGCGCTGCGCGAAGATGAAGAGGTTCTGCGGGGAGGGCATGGCGGCGATCAGGACGAGGTACTTCAGCCAGTCCCCGTCGACGTGGAAGCCGTAGCGGCACACGACGAGGACCAGCAGGGGGAAGGCCACGCACTTGAAGGCGATCAGCCGAAGCTCCTCCGCGGTGGTGCCGCGGACGCCGAGGCGCATGCCGCCGAGGTGGAGGCCGAGGGCGAACAGCGCGACGGGCGCCGCGCTGTCGCCGACGAATGCGAGGCTGTCGAGCGCCACCTCGGGGACCCGCACGGACAGCAGGTTGAACAGGATGCCCGCGTTGCAGGCGATGACGACGGGGGTGAGGAGCGAGGCCGTCACGGCGCCGGCAAGCCGCCGGCCCGGCGCGGGCCTGCCCGGCCCGGCCGCACGGTCGGTGCGGCCGAGCTCCAGGATCGAGATGACGACGAGCGACAGCACGCAGACCTGGAAGAGCAGCACCGGGAAGATGGGCGCCGCGTCGCCGAACAGCATGATGAACACCGGTACGGCGAAGTAGGCGGAGTTCACCTGGACGGCGGCCATGATCCGCAACGCGATGCCGCGCGGGTCCCGCTCCCCCAGCGTCCAGGCGAGCAGACCGATCAGCACGGAGCCCAGACCGGCGGCCGTCGCGTAGCCGGCGATCGCCCGCCAGTCGAACAGGACCCCCAGGTCGCTTCGGTAGATGTTGCCGAAGAGGAAGCACGGTACGGCGAAGAGGAAGGCGTAGTCGGCGAAGACCTTGGAGCTCCCGGCGGGTACCACCCGTCGTCTGGCGAGCAGGACCCCGCAGCCGAACGCGAGCACCACGGGTGCCAGTTTCTCCAGAGCCGCTACCGCTCCCATGCGCCGTACTCCTGCTGTTGCGGCTCCCCCACAGGGGTGAGCCTGCTTCCCTTGATCGCCCGGCTCCTACCGGGCGGCCCACACGTTGGGCACCGTCACGTGGCCGTGACCGCGGACCAGCTCCCGGTAGCCGGTGATCAACTCACGGGTCACATCATTGCCGCCCGCGAGCTCGTACCGGTGTTCGTCGATCCGGGCGACCGGAAGCAGCTCGCATGCGGTGCCGCAGATGAACGCTCCGTCGGCCGCCCGGACGAACGAGGGATCCAGGTCCCCGACCACACACTCGATCCCGGCCCGCTCGGCCAGAGCGATGACGCAGGCCCGGGTGATGCCGTCGATCGTGCTGCGGGTCGTCGGCGTGTGGAGCACGCCGCCCTCGGTGAAGAACACGTGGGCGCCGGTGGCCTCGACGATGTAGCCGCGGTCGTCCAGCAGGAGCGCGTCGTCGTATCCGGCGCGCAGGGCCTCGTTCTTGCAGACGGTGCCGATCATGTAGTTCCCGGCCGCCTTGCTCCGGACCGGCGCACAGTCGGGCCCCGGTCGGCGGTACCGGCCGGTGACCAGGGAGATCCCCGTCTCCAGGGCGTCGGTCGCGGCGTAGTACCCCGCGGGCAGCTCCCACGCGGCCACGGAGGTGTGCACGGACGTCTTCGGTGCCGCCGTCTGGAGCATCTCCGAGCCGCGCCACGCGTTGATGCGGATGTAGCCCTCGGTGATGTCTTCCGCGGCCACGACGTCGAGCGTCGCGGCGTGCAACCTCTCGTCGTCGTGTTCGAGGTCGAAGTCGAGGATGCGGGCGGAGCCGCGCAACCGCGCGATGTGCTCGGCCAGCATGAACGGCGCGCCGCCGTAGACGCGGACGCCCTCGAAGACGCTCGACGCGTAGTGCAGGCCGTGGCTGAGCACGTGCAGCCTGGCGTCACCCCAGTCCACGAGGCCGCCGTCGTACCAGATCTTTCCGGTGCGCTGGTCAAAGGGGATCACGGCGTCCTCCTTCAGAGCGCGAGGTCGAAGAGGTGGTGTTCGAGGTCGCCCACGAGCGCGACGAAGCGACGCTGGTGGTGGGTGAGCCCGCGCACCGAGACACCGTGGAGAGCGAACCGGTTGATGGGGTACATCACCAGGGTGTTGCTCTCGTAGGGGATCGTGGTCACCTCCTCGACGTACTCGGGGTCGATGTCGAAGCGCTGGTCGCCGTACTCGGAGGCGCTGGTGTAGAACGTGTGCGCCTCGGTCCGGTACCGGTACAGGACGAGGTCGCCGCCGGGGGTGTCGTCCTCGGGCAGCCGCATGTAGAACAGGCCGCCGTAGAGCTTGTACGGCTTGTCGACGTGCGGGCCCCGGTAGGAGGAGGGCTTGCCGGTCACGGCCGAGTTGATGACGGCCGTGCAGTCCAGCAGGATGTCGTGCGACTGGAAGTCGTCCCGGTGGCGGCGACCGACCCGCAGGTCGCAAAGCGGGCCGGTCCGCTCCTCGGTCTTCGGCAGGTTGGCCAGCAGGTCCTCCCGGAAGAGGTCGAGGAACTGCGCGTAGAAGGCCGGTGAGGCGTGGTAGGTGACGAAGTCCTTCCAGACGCGGCTCATCGTCGCGTCTCCGAGGATCAGTTCGGACATGTAGTTGTAGCGCTCGTTCGAGGTGATCGGCTTGCCGACCTTCTCCCCGATGTACTCGGCGGTCGGCATCGACTTCGCCAGCGCGTCGTACAGCTCCCGGGGCAGCGCGTCACGGACGACGATGTGCGGGAACGGGTCCCGGCGTATGTCCTCCTTGGTGACGTTGGCCAGGAGTGAGGTGATGGCGGGCGTGTCGTCGTGCGCTGTCGTCATGCGTGTCTCCGGTGGTGGTGGTTGAGAGGGCGTCAGGGGGTACGCGGGCCTGCGTGGTGCGCGGAGAGCCAGGTCTCCAGCACCAGCAGCGACCACAGCGTCTCGGCCGGGTACGCCCCCGGGCTTTCGGTCAGCAGGCGGAAGAGGTCGCGGACGGTGTCCTGCCGGATGTAGTCGCGGCAGCGGGCGCCCCGGGCCAGGAGGGAGTCGCCGACCATGTCGTACAGCGCCTCGCCCGGCTTGATCATGGCGGCGACGGGCAGGGTGAAGGGCTGTTTGGGACGGTTGACGACGGAGGCCGGCACCCAGCGGCGGGCCGCCTCGGCGACGGGCGCCTTCACCGTGTCCCCGGCGACCTTGACGGAGGCGGGCAAGGCGTGGGCCAGCCGCATCACGGACGGCTGGAGGAAGGGGATGCGGGCCTCGACGGAGTGGGCCATGCTCAGGTGGTCGACGCGTCGCAGGATGTAGTAGGGGAAGCGTTCCGACTGGTCGTAACGCAGCAGCGTCTCCAGCTTGCTTTGCTCCGCCCGGCGCACCCGCGCGGCGAGCGCGTCGCCGCTGCGGTCCGCGAAGTAGCCCCCGGCGGCGCGCACGTGCGCCAGGTAGTCCGCGGTGTACAGCCGCTCCAGGCCCGCGGTGGGCACGGCGGCCATGGTCGACTGGTAGGCGCGGTGCCAGGAGGCGGAGCCGTCCCGGTCGGCTTTGACGAAGCGGCCGTACCCGGCGAAGAGCTCGTCCGCTCCGTCACCGGTCAGCGCCACCTTGAAGCCCGCTTCGTGGACGGCCTCGAACAGGGCGAACGTGCTGAGGCTGTGCGGGGCGTTGTTGGGCTGGTCGAGGTGGCGGACGAACCGTTCGACGAGGCCGGGGAAGTCGGCCGGATCGAGGAGCACCTGGTGGTGCCGGCTGCCGCAGTGCCGGGCGACCTCGGCGGCGAAGTGCCGTTCGTCGGCGGGCCAGTCGCCGCGGTAGGCGATGTTGAACGAGGCCACGTCGGGCACCCGGCGTGCGGCCAGCGCGGTGGTGTAGCTGGAGTCCAGGCCACCGCTGGTGATGACGCACACCGGGACGTCCGCGTCCAGCATGCGGTCCATCTCCTCGCCCAGCAGCGCGTCGAGCATCGCCCCGGCCGCCGCGACCGTGGGGTGCCCTTCCGGCCAGTCCGGCTCCGCGGGGGCCAGCGTGGTGTGGGAGACCGACGGTGTGCCGCCGGTGAAGCGGAGGACGGAGCCCGGTTCGAGGGTGCGCACCCGGGTGTGCGCGGTTGCGGGGCCCCACACCGCCTTGCCCCCCAGATAGCGGTCGACGGCGAGCGGGTCCAGCTCGGCGGGGAAGTCGGGGAAGCGGCTGAGCGCCCGCAGTTCGGAGGCGAAGCACAGGCGTTGCCCGTCGGCGGAGATGTAGTAGTACAGCGACTTCATGCCCGCGTGGTCGGTGAAGAGCCGCAGGGACGGCTCCCCTCGGCGGTCGGCGACGGCGATCGCGTACATGCCCTCCAGCCGGGAGACGAACGCCTCGCCGTACAGCTCGTACAGCGGCAGCAGGACGTCACCGTCGCAGTCCCCCTCGAAGGCGTAGCCCTGGGCGGAGAGTTCGGCACGCAGCCGCCGGTGGTTGTAGATCTCGCCGTTGAAGACACAGGACAGCGCGCCGCGTTCGAAGGGCTGCTCGCCGTGGTCGACGCCCTGGATGGCGAGGCGGTTGGTGCCGAGGGACCAGCCGTCGCCGCGCCGGAGCGACTGCGCGTCCGGCCCGCCCGGCCGCATCGCGTCCGCGACGCGTTCCAGGACCTCGGGCCCGGGGGTCGGGCCGCCGAAGGAACCGTAGATCCGGCACATGGTTCACGCCCCTTCCGTGCGGGTGCCCGCACCGGCCGGTTCCAGCAGGCGTTCGGTGGGCGCGTGGTCGTCGGTGGCGCCCTGCCGGGCCGTTGGGCTCTGCCGGGCGGCGGGGTAGTGACGGCCCAGGAACTCGACGACGATCTCGACCTGCCGCAGGATGTCGTCGAGCTGGGCCGACGAGGGGCTGGTGCCGTGGCCGTCCAGCGCGCTGTTGCCGGTCTTGAGGTAGACGGGCGCGGCGACGCGGACGATGTCCGACGCCTCGTAGGTGCGGATGAACCCTCCGGACGATCGGGGGTTGTCCACGTGGCAGTCCAGGGGGATCGACACCGCCTGGCGCAGCGCCGCGATCATGGGGAGGGTGAGGTCGCGTACGGGGTTGAAACTGTCGGCTCCGAGGGTCTCCAGCAGCCGCGCGGCGGCGGGGTTGCCCTGCCCGCAGTGGGCGGAGACCTTCAGGTGGATACCGGCCGGCAGGTCGCCCTCGGCGCGGAGCCGTCCGAGCGCCCAGAGCAGCCCCTCGTCGTAGACGACGAAACCGCGCACGCCCAGCTCGATGCCCCGTTTGACGTCCTCGATGGCACGGATGAGCTGCTCCTGGCCACGCAGGCGGTAGCCGATCCGCATGCCCTCAGGTGTCTGGACCCCGGCGCCGATGTCGTAGCCCGCCCGGGGTCCCACCGACATGAGGATCTCGGAGCCGTACTCCGTTCCCAGGGCTGTGTAGGCGGCGATCTCCCTGGCGGTGTGCCGGTACATGCCACGGGTCTCGGTGATCCGGTTGATGGTGAAGCCGCGGCGGCGGCTCTCGGCGAGGAGCGTCTCGGCAGCGTGCAGCGAGTTGACGGTCGGCACCTCGACCCGGAAGTGGCCGCCGTCCGGGAAGGACTGGCCGGAGACGCCCGTGGTGGCCGGCGGGTCGGCGTCCGGCAGGCCCAGCCGGGCCAGTTGCCGGCGGGTCTGCTCGTAGAAGACGGCCTCGCGGGTCATCGGGTCACCTCGATACCGAGCCGCTCTGCCGCGCGGCAGACGATCTCCTCGGCGATGCGGATGGACGTCGCGCGGTCGGTGTGCACGACCTGCACCTCACCGAAGTTGCCCAGGTTGCCCCGGCAGGGCAGCAGCATGTCGCCTTCGGGGAACCGGAGTGTGAAGGAGTGCACGCTGTCGCCGTACTCGGCGGTGCCGCCCGGGTCGGGTGGTATGCGCTCGGGTTTGGGGGTCAGCTCCGCGGCCCCGAACCAGCGGACCGTCGCGTAGTGCGTGAACCGGGCGGGGGCGGCTTCGACCGCCTGGCCCAGGTGGACGCGGACGAGGAGTTCGAAGATGTCGCCGCCGCCGGCCAGGCGGAAGAGGTTCGGCAGGCAGGACCCCATGAGGCGCGGGTTGACCTCGATGAGCCGGGGCACGCCGTCGGCGCCGAGCATGACCTCGATGTGGAAGACGCCCAGCCGCAGCCCCAGCGCCGTCACCACGGACTCCGCGAACTCCATGACCCGCTGGTGCTCGGCGGCGCTGATCCCGGCCGGGATGGTGGTCCCGGTCTCCAGTGCCTCGTGCCGGTGCCAGGTGGAGCGTTCGCTCACGGCCAGCCGCAGGAACCTGTCCTGGGCGAGGCCGATCTCGGCGGAGAGGAAGCGCCCCGTCAGATACTCCTCGACGAGGACGCCGTCCGCGTACGGCGCCTCGCCCACCGCCTGGGCGACCACCTCCCGAAGGTGTGGCTCGTCCCGGACGACGTGGGCTCCCTCGCTGCCCGAGCCCCTGACGGGTTTGACGACGACGGGGTAGCCGGTGCGGGACGCGAAGGCGGCGGCCTCCTCGGCGTCGGCCACGGTGGCGTGGCGCGTGGTGTCGATGCCCGCCGCCCGGAGTGTCTCGCGGCAGCGGTGCTTGTCCTTGGCCGTCTCGGCCGCGCGCGCGTGGGTGAACGGCACGCCGATCTCCTCGGCGATCCGGGCCACCGGGACGACGAGCGCGTCGACGGTGGCGACGAACCCGTCGATCGGCCGCTCCCGGTGGATCGCGGTGACGCAGTCGCGCAGGGCGTCGGTGTCGGTGGCGTCCTTGAGCAGATACACCGTGTCGACGTGGCGGGCGTACGGCGAGGTGTCCAGGTCGAGGTTCTGGGCCTGCTCCATCCGGCGCGACCGGATGAGGGTCACGTGCAGGCCGAGTCGTCGGGCGGCTTCGAACGCCGGAGCGTTTCCGGCCTTCCAGGTCACGAAGACCACGTGCCCTGGACCGCTGGAGGAGGTACCGGTGGGGGCCTGTTCGTCTGTCATCGCGTCCTCCTCGCGAATCGCTGGCCGATCCGGACGTAGCCGGGGAGGTCGGTGCCGGGTGCGGGGATGAAGGAGATGGAACCGGCGAGCACGTTCTCCTCGGACATGGAGGTGAACCCGCCCGCGCCGGAGAGCACCAGGTCGCCCTCGTCCAACCGCAGCCACGAGCCGTCCGGTCGGCGTTCGGCGTACGTGTACCTCAGGTGTTCCGTCCCGCGCCGGACCTCCAGCCGGTGGCCGTCGGACGCGTAGGTGCCCGTGCAGGCGTCGAGCTCCAGCTCGAAGGGCAGCCCGGTACGGATCAGCCCCTCGCCCGTGAGGGATCGCAGCAGGTCCTCGTAGAGCCCGAACGTCGGGTAGGCGTTGGCGAGGAGAAGCAGGAAGGAGCGCTCCTCGGGGAAGATCTGGATGAAGTTGTGGTGTCCGCTGCCGTTGGAGTTGAAGCCGAAGGCCGACGGCCCGAACATCAGCCAGCCCAGCCCCCAGGCGTGCATGAAGTGATGTCCGGGGATCGGGATCTGCGGGGTGCGCATCTGCCGCGCGAGCTCGGCGGACAGCAGCCGCTCGCCGTCGGGGGTGACGCCTTCGTTCAGCGCGAGCAGGGCGATCTGTGCCAGTTCCCGGAGGGTGAGGCAGACGGAGAACGAGCCGGGGGCGTCCTCGGCGATCGTCTGGCGGGGCGGCTCGTGCGGCACATAGCCCTTGGCCTGTTCGCTCCACAGGTGCCCGGTGCACACCGTGCCCCGGTAGTGACCGCCTTCGACCAGGGACTCGGGGATGTCCCTGATCCTGAGCGGGGCGAGCAGGAGCTCGTTGACCGCCCGGCGCCAGGGCATTCCCAGGAGCCGCTCGATGACCGCGGCGACGATGGACGTGCCCACCGCCGAGTACGCGAACACCTCCCCCGGTTCGAAGAGCTGTCCGTAGCGGTCGAGGGTGCCGATGTACGTCTCCAGGTCGGGCAGGTCGGTGTCGTGCCAGACCTCGTAGGAGTCGTCGATGCCGCTGGTGTGGGACAGGAGCTGGCGCAGCGTCACCCGCACCGTGCCCTCACGGCGCCGGAAGGCCCGCGGAAGCAGCTCGTCGAGAGGCTGGTCGAGGCCGAGCAGCCCGCGGTCGACGAGGCGCAGCGCGACGAAGGCCAGCATGGGCTTCGTGATGCAGGTGACCCGGTGCCGGGTGTCAGGCCCGTAGGGCTCGTCGCTCCTCGTGTCCGTGACCCCGTGGTAAGTGAACTCCAGGGCGCCGTCGAGGTACACGGCGGCGCCGGCGCCGGGGACTTTGTGGCCCCGGGCCGAGACGTGCAGCGTCTCGGCGACGGCGCGCCGCCGTGCCGCCGCGCTGCTCCCTTCCGGAGCGGCGGGGCGTTCCTCGCGTTTGCGGCGCACCAGCGCGGCCTGCTCCGCGAGGGTGTGGTGCTCGTAGACCTCGGCGACGCGCACGGCCTGTCCCGCGATGTCGGACAACCGGGCGGCAAGGAGGTTGGCCAGCAGCGAGTGGCCGCCGACGGAGAAGAAGTCCAGCTCGGCAGAGATGGACGGCAGGCCGAGCAGCTCGGACCACGCCGCCGCGACCGCGGCCTGGTCGGGGTCGTCGCAGCTGAGGGACGCGGCGGAGCCCGGGCCCCAGTCGACGGGGCGGGCGGCGAGCGCCTTGCGGTCGACCTTGCCGTTGGGGAGCTGCGGGAGCCGGTCCTCGATGACGATCCTGGCCGGCTGCATGTAGAGGGGCAGCTTGGCCCGCAGGTGCCGGCCGAGGTCCTGAGCGGTGACGGCGTCACCCTCCAGGCCGGCGTAACAGATCAGGCGCGTGTCACCGGCGGCGGGCACGGCGAGGGCGGCGACGTCGCGGAGGCCGACGAGCTCCCGGAGCACGGACTCGATCTCGCCCAGCTCGATCCGGAACCCTCGTACCTTCACCTGGTTGTCCCGGCGGCCCAGGAAGCGCAGCTCGCCGTCCTCCGTCCAGCGGGCGAGGTCACCGGTGCGGTAGAGCCGCGTTCCCGGGGGCGCGTCCAGCCAGGCCGGGGCGGGGACGAACACGGCCCGGGTGCGTGCGGCGTCCCCGATGTAGCCCGCCGACACACCGGCGCCGCCCAGGTGGAGTTCGCCGGAGGCCCCGTGCGGCACCGGCCGGCCGCGGGTGTCCAGCAGGTAGGCCACCGTGTTGTGGATGGGCACACCGATCGTGGGCGGGGTGCCGGTGGGGCCGGTGAAGCACTTCCAGGTCGAGTAGGTGGTGTCCTCGGAGGGCCCGTACAGGTTGTAGAGGCGCTCGATGCCCGTGTCCGCGAAAGCCGCGTTCACGAGTTCCCTGGGCAGCGGCTCACCGGCCACGTTCAGCACCCGGGTGCCGGCCGGTACCGCCGAGCGCTTAAGGAGCACGCCGAGTGCGCTGGGCACGGTGTTGATCAGGGTGGGGCACAGCGTGGCGTCCTCCGTGAGCGCGAGGACGTTGTCGACGACGACGACACAGCCGCCGCGGGTCAGCGGTGCCCACAGCTCGAAGACGGACAGGTCGAAGTTGAGCGAGGTCGAGAAGAGAACGCGGGCCAGCTCGGCGGGAGCGTAGGTCTCCTCGGCCCAGGCGAGCAGGGCGGTCACGTTGCGATGGCTGATCACCACGCCCTTGGGCAGCCCCGTGGAGCCCGAGGTGTAGATGAGGTGGGTCGCCGCCGTGGGTTCGACGGTGACCTCGGGCGGCTCCGGCCGCTCGGCCGACGCCTTCTCCCAGAGCGTCGTCAGGGGGAGCGCGGTGCCCGGCGTGCCGGAGAGCCACGCGGGAGCGCTGTCGCCGTCATGGACGACCGCGGTCATGTCGGCGGTGGCGGCGACCGCGCGGAGCCGGTCGGCGGGGTAGGCGGGGTCGAGCGACACGTAGGCGCAGCCCGCCTTGTGCACGGCGAGCAGGAGGACGACGGTGCGGTCCGTCCGGGCCGTGGAGACCCCGACACGCTCGCCCGGCCCGATTCCGCAGGCCCCCAGGGCACGCGCCAGCCGGTTCGCCTGCTCGTCGAGCTGACGGTAGGACAACCGGGTGTCCCGCCAGACGACGGCCGGGGCGTTCGGGGTGCGTGCCGCCTGCCGCGCCACGAGGGCGTGCAGCACGGTGTCCGCGTCGTAGGGGTGCGCGGTGTCGTTCAGCACGGTCAGCAGGTGCCGCAGCTCGGTTTCCGAGAGCAGCCCGAGTTCGGCCACGGGGGTGTCGGGGCGCCGGTCGGCGTCGCGCAGGAGGGTCACCAGGTTGGCGGACATCCGGGCGACCAGGGCGCCGTCGAGCAACGTCTCGTCGAAGCGGAGGGTGAACCGGGCACCGTCGCGGGTGGGCCGGGCCACGAGAAGCAGCGCGAAGCCCTCCGGCAGGGTCCCGGTACCGTCGTGTTCGACGGAGCCGACGCGCAGCCCCGCACCCAGGTCGAGGGGGCCGGAGCCCGCGGTGCGCGCGGCCGCCCGGTGGCGCATGGCCAGGGTGGCGGCCAGTTCGAGGAGGGTGGGTTCCTCGGCCGCGTGGGACCGCACGGCCACGGGCCGGTGCGACGGGGCGCCGTCGCCTCCTCCCCCTCGGGCCAGGACGATCTCGTCCTGGCCGCTGTAGCGGTGCACGAGCACCGTGAAGGCGGCGTGGACCAGGTCCGACAGGGTGAGCTGCGCGGACGCGGCGCGGCGTATCAGCCCGTCCAGGCCGCCGACCGCGCCCGGGCGGCCGGTGCCGTCGGCGGGCTGGACGCCTCCCGGTTCCCGCAGCGGCAATTGCAGGGCCGGAACGGAGTCCGTCGGCAGCGCGGCGGAACGCATTTCGTCCACAGGGATACCTTTCTTGTGCCTCGGGCGCGCAGGCCGGATTTACCGACGGTTCGATCGGCGTCCGGCACGCTGATAACGGAGCGCAGGCCGCGGTCGGCCGTCGCAACCGAAAAAATGTCGACTCGACCGAATCCCGAGTCGGACCGGATCGCCTAGCGCATCACGAAAAAGTGTCACATCAGTTCTGGCAAGGGAATGAATGACGGGATTCAGTTCCGGAATCAACCGGGCCCGGCGGGAACGGTGGAACGGGACGCGGTCGGACCGTCAGACCTTGACCGGCTCCGCCGACCGGTCCCCGCTCCGGCGGGCCCACTCGGCGACCAGCGGCATCGCGGAGCCGACGAGCACGAACCCGACCGCCATGACCATCCATCCCGTCGTGCCGTGTTCGATCGCCAGCCAGGTCAGCACGGCGGGAGCGATCATCTTGCCCAGGTCGGCACCCATCGCGTGGGTGCCCTGGTACTGCCCCTGCGCGTGCTCGGGTGCCAGACCGAAGGCCAGCCCCCAGCTCCCGGCCGACTGCCTGATCTCACCGACGACGTGTACGAGGGCGCCGACGAGCAGCAGTACACAGGCGACGGTCGACGAGGCGTTCTCCGTCAGCGCGAAGACCACGCAGGCGAGCGCGACGCAGACCGAGGCCGATCGGGAAGCCCGGGCGGCCGCGGAGGGCTCGTCGGTTCCACGCGCCGCTCTGACCTGGAACAACACCACGGCAACCGTGTTGGTCAGCAGGATCGCGGCGATCACCCAGCGCGGAGCATCGGTGCGGTGGAGGACCCACAGCGGCAGCACGACGTCCAGAAGGAAGTTGTGCATGAACAACAAGCCGTCGAGCACCACGAAGGTCAGGTAGGGCCGGTCTCGGAGCACGGTCAGCGCGGGTCCCGGCCGGGCCGGCTGGGCCGCGACGGCGGGCAGCAGCAGGGTGAGCAGCCCGGTGATCAGATAGGTCGACGCGTTCAGTACGACGGCGAGCTTGTAGGCCCACACCTCGTCGACCACGAGCAGCAGGCCGGCCAGGAGCGCACCGGCCGAGACGCTCACGTTGGTGGTCGCCCGCAGATAGGCACGGACCGAGACTCGCTGATCAGGCGGGATCAGCCCGGCGACCATCGCCATGCGGGCGCTGCGGCTGGCGCTGTACGCGACCGCCTGAAGGCTCAGCACGAGCACGTACTGGGCGAAGCCGTGCACGGAGAGCAGTGCCGCGGTGAGGGGGCCGAGGGCGAGGAAGGACCAGATCTGCACCTGCCGCGGCCCCACCCGGTCGGCCAGGTGGCCCGTGGGTGTGCTGACGGCGAGGGCCACGCCGGCCGCGACTCCGACACCGATGCCGAACTGCCCGGCCGAGAGGTTCAGGACCACCGTCGCGTAGATGGCGTGGAGCGCCATCCAGAGGCCCTGTCCCAGGGTGTGAACCAGGGTGATCCCCGTGAGGGTACGGGCTGGACCGCTCGGCGGAAGGGCACGACTCAGCATGCTCGGCAAGGCCAGCAGCCCGCGCCGAGCACAACCGGAATACGTTTGTTTGATCGCATCATCTTCTGCGCGCGTCAGAACCCTGACGCGCTTCCCCCCTCGTTCGGCGCCATTGCCAGCACAAGATTTCGGGAATCCCCCGTCACCCGAGATCAAAAATCAAGATCTCGCAAGAGCATCCAATTGCACGGAGTCGCTCCTGTCCAGGGGAAATCAGAGTGACGCTCGTCACACTCGAATTCTCTATTTGCCCACCGTAAGAAACCCCCGGAATTTCTTCGGGATGTCTCCGATATCCCATCTACTCAACGGTAGGAAGGCGGCGGTGGCGGACCTTCCGGATTCTTCCGGCCCGGGAGCCGGGCAGCGGCAGCCCGGGCCACGTGCTTCGACCCCGCCGGGCCGGCGTGCCCGGCCCGGCGTGCCGTCCGTCAGGCGCCCTCCGCCGCGGCGGCCACCTTGGCGCGCAGGCTCTGCGGGGTGAGGGGGGCGTTCGGATCGCCGTAGACGTTCTCGCCGTCCAGCAGGACGGTGGGGGTCGCGTTGTACTCGGAGCCGAGGAAGGCGTCGTTGGTCCGCCGCACCCGTGCCTCGTGGGTGCCCTCGCGCACGCAGGACCGGAAGGCGGGGGTGTCCAGGCCCTCGACCTTCCCGGCCAGCTCGATCAGGTGGCCCTCGTCGCCGAAGGCGTCCTTCTGCTCGGGCGGCTGCTCGGTGTAGAGGAGGTCGTGGTACGGGGTGAACCTGCCCGCGTCCGCGGCGCAGTGGGCGGCGTTGGCCGCCTTCGTCGAGCCGGTCCCGCCCATGTTGCCGTCGATGATCGTCACCAGGTGGTACTCGACCTGGATCCTCCCCTCCTCCGTCAGCTCGTGGACGGTGTCCTTGAAGGCCTGCTCGAACTGCGCGCAGCCGGGGCAGCGGAAGTCCTCGTACACCGTGAGCGTGACGGGTGCCGCCCCCTTGCCCTCCGTGATCGGCGCCGCGGCCTGTCCGTCGCCCTTCTCCGGCGAACCGCCGGTCGCCGCGTAGCCGGCCACGCCGACCGCGGCGAGGACGGCCGCGACCAGCACGGCGGCCTTCACCCCGCGCTTGCGCTTCTCGGTCGCCTGCTCGCGCTCGCGCTCCTCGCGCAGCCGCGCGACGGCGGGGCGCTGACGGGGCGTGCGCCCCTGCTGTCCCTGCTGCCTGTTGTCGCTCATCACATCCGGGCCAACGACCCATCCGCCCCCGCGCCCGCGCCGCGTGCCGCATTTCGCCCGAAGGGGCGAGGGCCAAGGGCGTATTGACGACCGCTGGGCGTGGTTTTCCGACCGGTCGTCGCACGGAGGTGTACCGCTTGTCGCGCACCCAGCGCGCTCACCGCACGTGTCGGAGTACGGCTTCCCCCGCGATGTGACGCTGCTTACCTTCCCCCCATTCCCCGTGCCGAGGAGGCGTCCATGTCCCCAGATCTCCCACCTCAGTCCCGCTCCCCGGAGGCGGCGGAGGAGGACCGGACGGTGGCGATGCACACCGATCCCCGCTTCGTCGAGCTGAAGCGGCGGCTGGTGGTCTTCGTCTTCCCGATGAGCGTCGCCTTCCTCGTCTGGTACCTGCTGTACGTGCTGATGTCGGCGTACGCCCGCGGTGTGATGTCCACGGTGGTGTTCGGCACCGTCAACGTGGCCCTGGTCTTCGGGGTGCTGCAGTTCGTCAGCACCTTCGGCATCGCCGTCCTCTACTCCCGCTACGCGAACCGGCGGCTCGACGCCCTGGCCGACAGCCTGCGCGGTGAGCTGGGCGGCCCGGACGCCGCCGCCTCCGCCGCCCACCCCGTCCCCCAGGATTCGGAGCGTCCCGCATGACCATCGCCGCTGAGGTCAGTGATTCCAGCCGCGCCCTCACCCTGCTGCTGTTCCTCTCGATGATCGCCGTGACCCTGGGCATCACGGTCAGGGCGAGCCGGCAGACGCGGTCCGCGGCCGACTTCCACTCCGGGGGCCGGGGCTTCACCGGGTTGCAGAACGGCTTCGCCATCGGCAGCGACTACATGTCCGCCGCCTCCTTCCTCGGCATCGCCGGGATGATCGCCCTGTACGGATACGACGGTTTCCTCTACTCCATCGGCTTCCTCGTGGCCTGGCTCGTGGCGCTGCTCCTCGTCGCGGAGCTGCTGCGCAACTCCGGTCGGTTCACGATGGCCGACGTGCTGTCCTACCGGATGCGGCAGCGCCCGGTGCGCACCGCGGCCGCGGTCTCCACGATCACGGTGTCGATCTTCTACCTGCTGGCCCAGATGGTCGGGGCGGGCGCCCTCATCGCGCTGCTCCTGGGCATCGAGCCGGGCGAGACGTATCTCGGGATGGACGCCGACACGGCCAAGATCGCGGGCATCGTCGTCGTCGGCATCCTGATGATCGTCTACGTCACCTTCGGCGGGATGAAGGGCACCACGTGGGTGCAGATCATCAAGGCCGGGATGCTCATGGGCGGGGCGTTCCTGCTCACCGTGATGGTGCTCGCCGTCTACGACTTCAACCTCGGCTCGCTCATGAACGACGCCGCCGACGCCAGCGGCTCCGGGCAGGCGTTCCTCGAACCCGGGCTGCGGTTCGGCACCGAGGTCCCGGGCGACGCGCTCCAGACGCTGTGGAACAAGCTCGACATGATCAGCCTGGGCCTCGCCCTGGTGCTCGGGACGGCCGGACTGCCGCACATCCTCATCCGCTTCTACACCGTGCCCGACTCCAAGACGGCCCGGAAGTCCGTCAACTGGGGCATCGGCCTCATCGGCACCTTCTACCTGATGACGCTGGTCCTCGGCTTCGGCGCGGCGGCCCTCGTCGGCAAGGAGGCCATCACCGCCCAGAACGCGGCCGGCAACACCGCGGCGCCCCAGCTCGCCGAGGCGGCGGGCGACCACTTCGGCGGCTCGGGGCTGGCCGCCGTGATGCTCGCCATCATCGCGGCCGTGGCCTTCGCCGCCATCCTCTCCACCGTGGCCGGGCTGACCATCGCCTCCTCCTCGTCGCTGGCGCACGACTTCTACAACAGCGTGCTCCGCAAGGGGAAGGCGACCGAGGCCGACGAGGTCCGGGTGGCCCGGTGGTCGGCCTTCGGCGTGGGTGCCGTGGCGATCGTGCTGGCCATCTTCGCGCAGAGCCTCAACGTGGCCTTCCTGGTGGCTCTCGCCTTCGCGATCGCGGCCTCCGCGAACCTGCCCACGCTGCTGCTCAGCCTGTTCTGGAAGCGGTTCAACACCCAGGGAGCGGTGGCCGGCATCTACGGCGGCCTGATCAGCGCGGTGGGGCTGGTGATCTTCTCCCCGGTCGTCTCGGGCTCGGAGAAGGCGCTGGTCACCGGGGCGGACTTCTCCTGGTTCCCGCTGGCCAACCCCGGCATCGTCTCCATCCCGCTGGGTCTGCTGTGCGCGGTGGTCGGCACGCTGATGTCCGACGAGAACGACCCCCGCCGGTTCGCCGAACTCCAGGTCCGGGCGCTGACGGGGGCCGGGGCGGAGCCCGCCGCCAAGCACTGACCCGAAGGTTTCCGTCCCGGGTGGCCTCCTCCCCCGCCGCCCGGGACGGTCAGCCGGAGAACCCCCGCGTGAGCGGGGGTTCTCCGCCGTGTGGCCGCGGGTTACGGTTCGGCCGTGGGTTGGACGATCAGGGGCCGGTGGCGCCGCCCGGACACGGACGTGCCGGCGACCATCGGGGCGCTGCGCGAGGCCCGCCTGCTCAGCGCGGACCTGCGGCGCGGGCTCGGCCACGGTGGTTCGTCCGCCGCCCAGCGCGTCCGCCGGCTCCTGGGCGCCGACGCCGTCCTCCTCGCCGATCTGGACGGTCCCGTGGCCCGGCACGGCACCCTGCCCCCGGGCGGCGACCCGGCGGCCCTGCTCACGGAGGTCTACGAACACGGCTCCCCCGTCCGCCGTCCCCCCTGGTGCGCGGCGCCGCTGATCGTCGCGGGCGATCTGGCGGGCTGCGTCGTGGCCGCCGGGGACGTCGGCGAGGAGGACCTGAGCGAGGTCGCCCGGCTGATGGCCGAGCAGCTCGACCACGCGGAGCTGCGCACCGCCCGCACCCGGATCGCCGCGGCCGACCTGCGGACCCTGCGGGCCCAGATCTCACCGCACTTCCTGCACAACGCGCTCGCCGTCATCGCCGCGCACATCCGCACCGACCCCGACCGGGCCCGGCAGCTGCTCACGGACTTCGCGGACTACCTGCGCTACTCCTTCTCCACCCAGGGCGACTACGCCACCGTGGCCGCCGAGCTCCAGGCCACGCAGACGTATCTGGAGCTCCAGCGGGCCCGCTTCGACGACCGCCTGGACATCACGGTGCGCATGGCCCCGGAGATTCTGCCGGTTGCCATCCCCTTCCTGGTGGTGCAGCCCATCGTGGAGAATGCCGTGCGGCACGGGCTGGAACGCAAGGCGGGGCGCGGCCACATCAGCGTCTCCGGCTTCGGCGAGGGCCCGTTCGTCGTCATCGAGATCGAGGACGACGGCGTCGGCATGGAACCCGCCCTCGCGCGGACGATCCTCGCCGGCGGCGGGCCGCCCGCCAAGGGCGTGGGGCTGGCCAACGTGGACCAGCGGCTGCGTGCGGTGTACGGACCGGAGCACGGCCTCCTCATCGAGACCGCGCCCGACAGCGGTACCAAGGTGGTCATCCGGGTGCCGCGCTTCATGCGAGGAGTGGTGGCCGAATGACGTTGCGGGTCCTGGTCGTCGAGGACGAGCCCTCCACCCGTGCGGAGCTGGACGGCTTCCTCGCCGAGATGCCGGAGATCGCCGAGGTGCTGGCCGCGGAGAGCGGTGAGGCCGCGGTGCGCATGCTCGGGACGACGGCGCTCGACGCCGTCTTCCTGGACATCTCCATGCCGGGTCTCGACGGCATGGCGGTCGCGCGGGTGATCAGCATGCTCTCCCGGCCGCCGGCGATCGTGTTCGTCACCGCCT
Organism: Streptomyces sp. WMMC1477; assembly: GCF_027460245.1. Taxonomy (NCBI): domain Bacteria; kingdom Bacillati; phylum Actinomycetota; class Actinomycetes; order Kitasatosporales; family Streptomycetaceae; genus Streptomyces; species Streptomyces sp. WMMC1477. The sequence continues at coordinate 664,052 of NZ_JAPZBD010000003.1, forward strand.
CGGAGTCGCACGCGATCGAGGCGTTCGGCATCGGCGCCGTCGACTACCTGCTCAAGCCCGTCCGCCCGGAGCGGCTGGCGGACTCCGTGGCCCGCGTCGTCCGGCAGCGGCGGGCCGCCCCGGAGGGCGCGCCGCCCGCCGACGAGCTGGCCGTCGTGCAGATCGAGCACAGCAGGCGCACGGTGTTCGTGCGGCGGGACGACATCCAGTTCGCCGAGGCGCACGGGGACTACGTGCGCCTGCACACCGCCGACGGCAGGCATCTGATCCGGCTGTCCCTGTCGTATCTGGAGGAGGTGTGGGCCGCGGCGGGCTTCGTCCGGGTCCACCGCGGCTACCTGGTGGCGGTCGGCTGGGTGCACGACCTGCGGGTCACCAGCTCGGCCGGGCTGGTGGCCTGCACCCCGGCGGGCGACGTCCCGGTGAGCCGCCGGCACGCGCGCGGGCTGAAGGAGCGGCTGATGGAGGCCGCCCGCAGCGGCCAGCTGGGGCGGGCGGCGCGATGAGCACGGCGCGGCGGGAGCGGGTCACCAGTCCGCAGACCAGGATCGCGCTGGCCCGCGGCGTGCGCGGGGTGCGGCGGCCGCTGCCGCTGCCCGGGCCGCCCGATCCCGAGCTGGCCCGGCGCGTGTTCGCGGCCCAGCGCCGTGCCCTGACCCGGACGCTCGGGCTGCTGGCGCTGGTGCTCTTCGGCACCAGCGGGCTCATCGCGGCGCTGCCCGCCCTGGACCGCGTCACCTTGGGCGAGGTGCCCGTCTCCTGGCTGGTGCTGGCCACGGCGACGTACCCGGTGCTGCTGCTCATCGCGGTTCTGCACGTGCGGACGGCCGAACGCACGGAACACGCCGAACGCGCCCGGCGCACCCGGCGCGCCGAGGGCACCGGGTGGGCGGGGTGGGCCGTGCCCGGCGCGGACGGCGACGGGCCCGGCCCCGCGCGGCCGTGGACGCCGGAGGGCGGGGGCTCGTGACGGGGCTGCTGGCGATCGGCTTCCTGCTCGCCGCCAGCCTGACCATCGGGGTGTACGGCGTGCGGGCGGCGCGCACGACATCGGACTTCCTCGTCGCCTCGCGCCGGGTGGGCAGCGGCTGGAACGCCATGGCCATCGCCGGGGAGTACGTGTCGGCCGCCTCGGTGCTGGGGCTGGCCGGGCTGCTGCTGAAGGACGGCATCGGCACGATGTGGTACGCCGTCGGGTTCACGGCGGGCTATGTGGCGGTGGCGGCCCTGGTCGCCGGGCCGATGCGGCGCTCCGGGGCGTTCACCGTGCCCGACTTCGCCGAGTACCGGCTCGGCTCGCCCGCGGTGCGGCGGCTGTGCGGGCTGATCGTGCTCGTCATCATGTGGCTCTATCTGGTGCCGCAGTTCAAGGGCGCCGGCGTGGTGCTGCACCTGGTGAGCGGTACCCCGTACTGGGTCGGCGTGGTGCTGGCGGGGCTCGTCGTCAGCGGGTCGATCGCGATGGGCGGCATGCGCTCGGCGACCTATGTGCAGGCCTTCCACTATCTGGTGAAGCTCGTGTTCATCGCCGTCCCCGCGGTGTTCCTCGTGGTGCGGGCGGGGGCCGACACCCGGGCGCGGGCGCTGGCCCCGGTGGCCGTCCCGGAGGGGTGGAGCCGTCCGCTGCTGGACATCGGGGACGCCGGGTACCCGCTGCTGGGCACCTGGTCGGTGCTGCTGGCGACGACTCTGGGCGCCGTGGGGCTGCCGCACGTCATCATGCGGTTCCACACCAGCGCCAGTGCCCGTGCCGCCCGTCGCGTGGCGGTCATGGTCATCGCCCTGCTCGGGGTCTTCTATCTCTTTCCGGTGGTGTACGGGCTGCTGGGCCGGGTGCTGACGCCGCATCTGGTCCGGGAGGGGACGACCGACACCGTCGCCGTCGCCCTGCCGGGCGAGGTGGCCACCGGGCTCCTGGGCTCGCTGCTGACGGCACTGGTCGCGGCCGGGGCCTTCGCCGCGTTCCTGTCCACCTCCTCCGGGCTGCTGCTGGCGCTGGCCGGCGGGCTGTCGCACGACCTGTTCGGCAGCGGGCTGTCCCGGCTGCGGCTGGCCGTCGCCGTGGGTGCCTTCGTCGCGGTGCTGCTCTCGCTCCCGGCCGCGCACGTGGACATCAACGTCATGGTCGGCTGGGCCTTCGCGGTGGCGGCGTCCACGTTCTGCCCGCTGCTGGTGCTGGGGATCTGGTGGCCCAGGCTGACGCTGCCGGGCGCGGTCAGCGGGCTCGTGGTCGGCGGCGTCTCCGCGACCGGCGGGGCGCTCGCCTCGGCGCTGGGCACCTACGAGTCCGGGCTGCTGACGGTGCTGCTGGCGCAGCCCGCGTCGTGGACGGTACCGCTCGCGTTCGCCGTGATGATCGCCGTCTCCCTGCGCTGGGGCGCGCCTCCGGAGGGCGCGGAGCGGGCGGTGTTGCGCCTCCACGCCCCCTGAGCCCGCGTCCCGCCCGGCGCCGGGGGCCTGCGCCGGCCGGTCCCGCGCGAGGGCGCGGGACCGGCCGGCGCAGGCCGCCGGGAGGGCCCTATCCGCGGCGGACGCCGGTCGCGAGCTCGCCGGCCAGACGGCGGACGCCGGCGAGTCCGGCCTCCAGGTCCTCCGGGTGGGCGAGCAGCTCCTTGACGAACGCCGAGCCGACGATGACCCCGTCGGCGAATTCCGCGACCTCGGCGGCCTGCTCCGGGGTGGAGACGCCGAGGCCGACGCACACCGGCAGCTCGGTCGTCGCCCTCGTGCGGGCGACCAGGTCCGCGGCCTCCCGGCCCACGGACTCGCGCGTCCCGGTGACACCCATCAGCGAGGCCGCGTACACGAAGCCGCTGCCGGCCGCGGTGATGGTGGCCAGCCGCTCGTCGCGGCTGCTGGGCGCCACGACGAAGACGGTGGCGAGCCCGTGGTGAGCCGCCGACTTCCGCCAGCCGTCGGACTCCTCCACCGGCAGGTCGGGCAGGATGCAGCCCGCCCCGCCCGCGGCGGCCAGCTCGGCGGCGAACCGCTCGGGGCCGTAGCGGTCCACCGGGTTCCAGTACGTCATGCACAGCACCGGCTTGCCGGTGGCGGCGTGGGCCTCGCGCACCGTGCGCAGGACGTCGGCGATGCGGACGCCGCCGCGCAGCGCGATGTCGTCGGCGGTCTGGATGACCGGGCCGTCCAGCACCGGGTCGCTGTGCGGAAGTCCGACCTCGACGACGTCGCAGCCGCTCTCCAGCAGGGCGGTGCAGGCGGCGATGCCGCCGTCGACGGTCGGGAAGCCCGCGGGCAGGTAGCCCACCAGGGCGGCGCGGTTCTCGGCCCGGGCCGCGGCCAGGGCGGAGGTGAGGAGTTCCAGGTTGCCGCGCGCGTCACCGGGGACGGGCGGCAGGTCGGCCGCGTCGTGGTGGGCGGCCGGGGCCGGGGTGCCGTGGACGTGTGCGGTACCGGCCATCACTCGGCCTCCTTCGGCTGCGCGGCGGACGGCGTGGCGGAGTGCCCGGCGCCTTGGTCGTCGGGCTCGTCGTAGTACCCGAAGTAGCGGGCGGCGGTGTCCATGTCCTTGTCCCCGCGGCCGGAGAGGTTGACCAGGACCAGCCCCTCGGAGCCGAGCTCGCGGCCCAGGTCCAGGGCTCCGGCCAGCGCGTGCGCGCTCTCGATGGCCGGGATGATGCCCTCGGTCTGGGAGAGCAGCCGCAGCGCCCGCATCGCCTCGTCGTCGGTGACGGGGCGGTACTCGGCGCGGCCCGCGTCCTTCAGGTAGGAGTGCTCGGGGCCGATGCCCGGGTAGTCCAGGCCCGCGGAGATGGAGTAGGGCTCGGTGATCTGCCCCTCGTCGTCCTGGAGGACGTAGGAGCGGGAGCCGTGCAGGATGCCCGGCTCGCCCGCGGTGAGCGTGGCGGCGTGCTCGCCGGAGTCCACACCGTGTCCGGCGGCCTCCAGGCCCACCAGGCGGACGCGCTCGTCGCCGATGAAGGCGTGGAAGAGGCCGATGGCGTTGGAGCCGCCGCCGACGCAGGCGGCGACGGCGTCCGGCAGCCGGCCGGCGCGCGCCTGGATCTGGCGGCGCGCCTCGACGCCGATGACCCGGTGGAAGTCGCGGACGAGCGCGGGGAAGGGGTGCGGTCCGGCGACGGTGCCGAAGAGGTAGTGCGTGTGGTCGACGTTGGCGACCCAGTCGCGAAACGCCTCGTTGATGGCGTCCTTGAGGGTGCGGCTGCCGGAGGTCACGGGGACGACCTCGGCGCCCAGCATCCGCATCCGGGCGACGTTGAGCGCCTGGCGCCGGGTGTCGACCTCGCCCATGTAGATGGTGCACTCCAGGCCGAAGAGCGCGCAGGCGGTGGCCGTGGCGACGCCGTGCTGGCCGGCGCCGGTCTCGGCGATGACCCGGGTCTTGCCCATGCGCCGGGTGAGCAGGGCCTGCCCGAGCACGTTGTTGATCTTGTGTGAGCCGGTGTGGTTGAGGTCCTCGCGCTTGAGGAACACCCGGGCGCCGCCCGCGTGCTCGGCGAAACGCGGCACCTCGGTCAGGGCGCTGGGCCGGCCGGTGTAGTTGACGAGCAGGTCGTTCAGCTCGGCGGTGAAGGCCGGGTCGGCCTTGGCCTTGGCGTACTCGGCGGCGACCTCGTCCACGGCGGCGACGAGGGCCTCCGGGATGAACTTGCCACCGAACGCGCCGAAGTAGCCGGACGCGCTGGGCACCCGGCCTTCGGGGTCGGGAAGGAAGGAATCGAGGGATTCGACGGACATCGGAGCACTCCACGAAGGTGACACGAAGAGACACGAAGAGCGGGGCGGGCGGCGGCGCCGCGTCGCCCGGAGGGCACGGTGCGGCCGCCTCCCGGCGTCAGCGACGGGGTAGCGGCCTGCCCGGGCGCCATCGCCGCCCGTTGATCTGCCCCGGCTCGGCTCCGATGTGGTACCGCACCCGCCGCCCGCGCACGCGCCGCGCGGGGGCGCGGCAGCCTCGCGGCCGGCAGCCGCGGGCGAGTCGGGCGTGGGTGGCGTTCATGGCGGGCTCGTGCTCGGCTTTCCTGCTCAGCGTCCGTGGCGGAGGGCGGGGTGGGCGCCGGCGGCGACGAGGTCGGCCACCGCGGCCTTCGGGTCCTTGCCGGTGACCAGCGACTCGCCGACGAGCACGGCGTCCGCGCCGTCGTTGGCGTAGGCGATGAGATCGTGCGGCCCGCGGACGCCGGACTCGGCGATCTTGACGACGGTGTCCGGGATCTCGGGGGCGACGCGGGCGAAGTTGCCGCGGTCGACCTCCAGGGTCTTGAGGTTGCGCGCGTTGACGCCGATGATCCGGGCGCCCGCGTCGAGGGCCCGGGCGACCTCCTCCTCGTCGTGCACCTCGACGAGCGGGGTGAGGCCGATGGACTCGGCCCGCTCGATCAGCGAGACCAGGGCGTCCTGCTCCAGGGCCGCGACGATGAGCAGGGCGAGGTCGGCGCCGTGGGCACGGGCCTCCCACAGCTGGTAGGCGGTGACGATGAAGTCCTTGCGCAGGACGGGGATGCCGACGCGGCCCCGGACGGCCTCCAGGTCGGCGAGCGAACCGCCGAAGCGGCGCTGCTCGGTGAGCACGGAGATGACCGCGGCGCCGCCCGTCTCGTAGTCGGCCGCGAGCCCGGCCGGGTCGGCGATGGCCGCGAGCGCGCCCTTGGAGGGGCTGGAGCGTTTGACCTCGCAGATGACCTTGATGTCCTCGCCCTTCAGGGCGGCCACGCCGTCCTGGGCCGGCGGCGCCTTCGCGACGCGTTCCTTGAGGTCGTCGAGGCTGACGCGCTGCTGGCGCTCGGCGAGGTCCGCGCGGACTCCGTCGATGATCTCGGCGAGCACACTCACGCGAGCGGCCCCTTTCTGCTGAGTTACGGAACGTCGCGGTCAATCCCTGCGATGGTATCCGGCCAGCGTCGGAGGACTGGCATCCGATTGACCGTGGTCTCACATTTCGGACAAATCACCCGGTCGCGCCCGCGTTCCGCCGACCCGTGGACAAGCACTACGGCGAGAGGGCGGCCCCGAAGGGGAGGTTGCGGACGACGGTGAAGCCGACGGCCACGGCGAGGACCGCACCGGCGTGCCAGGCCCGCACCCGCGGCGGGCGCTGCGGCCGCAGCCACCACGCCAGCCACAGCACGGCCAGCGCCGCCGCCCCCAGGACGACGAGCGCGTTCGCGCCGAGCGCCACGCCGAACTCGCCACCCGCCAGGGCGTGGACGGCACGGAGCCCGCCGCAGCCGGGGCAGAGCAGCCCCGTCAGGCGCGGCACCGGGCAGGGCGGGAAGAGACCGGACCCGGCCGGGTCGACGGCGCGGAGCCAGGCCGTACCGGCCGCGGTGACGGCGAGAGCGGCGAGCGGCGCCGGACGGCCTGCCGGGGCCGGGCGCGACGGAGCGGTGCGGGCCATCGCTCCAGCCTCCCGTCCCGGCCGCCGCGCCGCAGCCGGGAGACCCCCGAGCGGGGGTCCCCGACGGCCGGCGGGGGCTCAGCCCTGGAGGCCGGCGGCCTTCTCGCGGCGGGCGAGGAGCTCCGGGTTCTCCTTGGGCATGCCCATCCCCATCGAGCTCATCACGCCGCCGACGACACCGCCCAGCGCGACCAGGACCAGCCCGGCCCAGAAACCCACCGGCTCGGCCATGACCATGAACACACCGGCGATGCAGAAGCCGATGAAGACGATGCTGACGCCGGTCCAGGCTGCGGGGGTGTGTCCGTGGCTGCTGTCCGCCATGATGTGCTCCTCGTCGATCTGCGAATCGGGCGAGCCGACCGCCGCGGGGGCGCCGGGGCTCACCGGATCATTCTGTCAGGGCGCCTCCGGGCGCTCGCCCCCGGCTGCCCCACCGGCGGCCGGGGCCTCCCGCGGCTCGGAGGAACCCGTCGGGTCCTCGCCCCGGTCGAGCGCCTGCCAGAGGTCCTCGGGCCGTTCCGCGGCGTCGGACGGCGCGCGACGGGCGCGCCGCGGGGCCTCGCCGCGCTCGTACCGGCTCCCCATGGCCGGCCAGTGGCGTCCGTACCGCAGCGCCAGCAGACCGGCCAGGAGCAGCAGCACTCCCCCGGCCGCCGCGCCGTAGGGCCACCCGGTGCGGCTCACCTGCTCAAGCGAGACGCTGGTGACCCCGGCCGCGGAGACGGCCGTCTCGCGCAGGGCGTCGTCGCCGGCGGAAGCCGCGAGGGCCGCGAGGGCCGCGCCCGCACCGCACAGGGCGAGCACCCCGGCCACCAGCGTCCGGGGCACGCCCCGGACGGCGAAGACGGCGACGAGCCCGGCCAGCCCGACCAGCGCCAGAGCGCTGGGCAGCCCGGTGACGTCACTGCCGCTCGCCTCCACCGGCATCCGCGTCAGGCCGCCCCTCGCGAACCCGCTCGCCCAGGTCTGCCCGGCCGCCACCAGGGCGAGCGCGGCGCCCAGCGCGCCGAGGAAGAGGGCGGCGCCGAGGGCGCGGCGCGCGTGCGCGGCGGGCCCGGCCGGTTCCGGGTCCGGTCCGGCCACCGGCGCGGGCGCGGCGTCGGCGGGCTCGGCCGGCTCGACGACCGGCTCGGCCACGGGCCCGGACGGCTCGGGCGCGGCGTCGGGCGGGGAGGAGTCTGGGCGGGAACTGGTCACCCGGCCACGCTACCTCCGAGCCGTCCGGCCGCGTGGACCGCCCGGAGCACGGCCGAGGCCTTGTTCCGGCACTCGGTGTCCTCCGCCACGGGGTCGGAGTCGGCCACGACTCCCGCGCCCGCCTGGACGTAGGCGGTGCCGTCCCGCAGGAGGGCCGTGCGGATGGCGATGGCCGTGTCGGCGTCCCCGGCGAAGTCCAGGTAGCCCACGCAGCCGCCGTACAGGCCGCGCCGGACGGGCTCCAGCTCCTCGATGATCTGCAGGGCCCGGGGCTTGGGGGCACCGGACAGCGTCCCGGCGGGGAAGCAGGCCAGCAGGGCGTCGAAGGCCGTCCGGTCCTCGGCGATCCGGCCGGTCACGGTCGAGACGATGTGCATGACGTGGCTGTAGCGCTCGATCGTCATGAACTCGACGACCTCGACGCTGCCCGGCGCGCACACACGGCCGAGGTCGTTGCGGCCCAGGTCGACGAGCATGAGGTGCTCGGCACGCTCCTTGGGGTCGGCGAGGAGCTCCTCGCCGAGGGCGTTGTCGCGCTGCGGCGTCTCGCCGCGCGGCCGGGTGCCGGCGATGGGGTGCACCATCGCCCGCCCGTCCTCCACCTTGACCAGGGCCTCGGGGCTGGAGCCGACGACGTCGAACGCCGTCTCGCCGTCGGAGGCGCCGCCCGCGCCCGAGGGGTCGCCGAAGCGGAACAGGTACATGTACGGGCTGGGGTTGGTCGCGCGCAGCACCCGGTAGACGTCCAGTGCACTGGCGTCGGACGGCGTCTCGAAGCGCTGGGAGGGCACCACCTGGAAGGCCTCCCCGGCCCGGATGCGCTCCTTAATGTCCGCCACGGCCGCCTGGTAGTTCTCCCCGCCCCACAGCCCGGCGTACGCGGGCACGGCGGGCCGTGGGAGGACGGCCGCCCCGGATCCCGGGGCCGGACGGCCGAGGTCGGACGTCATGGCGTCCAGCCGGGCGACGGCGTCGGCGTACGCGTCGTCGACGCCGGTGTCCAGGTCGTTGTGGTTGATGGCGTTGGCGATGAGGAGCACGGTGCCGTCGCGGTGGTCAAGGACCGCGAGGTCGGAGGCGAGCAGCATCGTCAGCTCCGGCAGCCGCAGGTCGTCCTCGGCGCTGTCGCCGATGCGCTCCAGGCGGCGGACGACGTCGTAGCCGAGGTAGCCGACCATGCCTCCGGTGAACGGCGGCAGCCCGGGATCGCGCGGGGTGTGCAGCGTCTCCAGCGTGGCGCGCAGGGCGGCGAGCGGATCGCCTCCGGTGGGGACGCCGACGGGCGGGGTGCCGATCCAGTGCGCCTCGCCGTCGCGCACGGTGAGCGCCGCGGCGCTGCGGACCCCGACGAACGAGTAGCGCGACCAGGTGTGGCCGTTCTCCGCGGACTCCAGCAGGAAGGTGCCGGGGCGTTCCGCGGCGAGCTTGCGGTACAGGGCGATCGGGGTGTCGGCGTCGGCCAGGAGGCGGCGGGTCACCGGGATGACCCGGCGGTCCTTGGCCAGGGTGCGGAAGGTCTCGAGGTCGGGGGCTGCGGTCATGGGGTGGCTCAGCGCTCCTGTTCCGGCGTTCCGGCCCACTGGTCGGCCGCGGCGTCGATCCCGGCGCCGGCGAACGGCAGCCGGCCGGCGTCGAAGCAGGTCCGGTCGCCGGTGTGGCAGGCGGCGCCCACCTGGTCGACCTGGACGAGCACGGTGTCGCCGTCGCAGTCCAGCGCGACGGACCTGACGTGCTGAACATGCCCCGAGGTGTCGCCCTTCACCCAGTACTCGCGGCGGCTGCGGCTCCAGTAGGTGCACCGGCCGGTCGTGAGCGTGCGGTGCAGGGCCTCGTCGTCCATCCAGCCGAGCATGAGGACTTCACCGGTGTCGTACTGCTGGGCGATGGCGGGCAGCAGGCCGTCGGCGTTCCGCTTGAGGCGGGCGGCGATGGCGGGATCGAGCGCTGATGCGGGCATGGGGCCATTCTGCCGTCGTCACGGCCGAAACGAGAAAGCCGACATAACACGCTTATCCGGATGGGGTGTTCGACAACGCCCCCTGTTCCAGAGCTGTGACGGGGCCGGGACACGCCATGTCGGCGCCATGGGGCATGCTTTCGGACATGAGTTATCCTCCGCCGCCGAACAACCAGTCCGGGTCCGGCGCCGGCGGCGGCTTCGGTCCGCCGCAGGGTTTCGGTCCCGCAGAACAGCCCGGTCCGCCCGCGGGCGGCTACGGCTACCCCCAGCAGCCCGGCCAGCCCGGGGGCTACGGCTATCCGGGCGCGCCCGGTGGCCCGCCCGGTGGTCACCCCGGCCAGCCGCCCTACGGCGGCGGCCCGGGCATACCCGGCGGCCCCCCCGGTGGCCCGGGCGGCTATCCGCCACCGCCGCCGCCGAGCGGGGGCAACGGGCCGAAAGTCGCCGCCATCGTCATCGCCGCCGTCCTGGTGGCCGCACTCGCCGTGGGCGGCATCCTGATCGCCACCTCCGGCGGGGACGACGACGAGCCGAACCAGGCCGACAGCAGCGCGACGCCGACCGCCGACGAGACGCCGGGCCCCGACGGTCCTTCGGAGGACCCCTCCGAGGAGCCGTCCGAGGACCCGCACGAGTTCGAGACGCCGACGACGGACCCGGCGGAGCCCGAGGTCCTGGACTACGTCATCCTCAAGCCGGGCACCTGCTTCGACCACCCGTCCCTGAGCAGCGATGTCGACGACATCGAGAAGAAGCCCTGCTCGGGGCCGCACGACGCCGAGGTCATCACGAACATCACCCTCACCGGTGACTTCGCGGACGACAACGCCATCGGGGACAAGTCGATCTCCCTGTGCGAGACCGACGCCCAGGGCCGGGTGAACAAGATGCCCGCCGACGGGAAGACGTACTACCCGTTCGCCCTCTACCCGCTGGCGTCGACGTACGAGATCCAGGGCGAGGACCAGGTCTCGTGCGCGCTCACCCTGAGCAACGTCCAGGACGGTCCGGAGCTCACGGGCACCCTGCCCTGACCCCGGCAGCCGTAGGTCCACAGGGCCTACTCTGGGCGTATGTCGACTCATGCCAAGCGTGAACGTCTACTCCTCGCCGACCTGTTGGAGGCCGCGGGCCCGGACGCCCCGACACTGTGCGGGGCGTGGCGGGCCCGCGACCTCGCCGCCCATCTCGTCGTCCGCGAGCACCGGCCGGACGCGGCGGGCGGCGTTCTGATCAAGCCCCTCGCCGCCCGGCTGGAACGGGTGCAGGCCGAGTACGCGGCGAAGCCCTACGAGGAACTCGTCCGGCTGCTGCGCGGCGGCCCGCCCCGGCACTCGCCGTTCTCCCTCAAGCAGGTCGACGAGGCGGCGAACACCGTCGAGTTCTACGTCCACACCGAGGACGTGCGCCGGGCACAGCCGGAGTGGAGCCCGCGCATCATGGACCCCGTCTTCGCGGACGTGCTGTGGCGGCGCCTGGAGACGGCCGCCCGGCTGCTGGGGCGCAGGTGCCCGGTGGGCCTCGTCCTGCGCCGCCCCGACGGCCGCACCGTCGTGGCCCGCAAGGGCGCCCCGGTCGTCACGGTCACCGGCGAACCGGGCGAGCTGTTGCTGTTCACCTACGGCCGGCAGAGCGTCGCGAAGGTCGAGCTGGACGGCGAGGACGCGGCGGTGGAGCAGGCCCGCACCGCCGACCTGGGCATCTGAGCCGCCCGGCGGCGGGACCGAAGCCGGGCCGGGCGTCCGCCGAGTACGAGGCGCCCGGCCCCGGGCTCAGCGGACGGGATGGCCCGCGCCGCGCAGCGCCTCCTTGACCTGCGCGATGCGCAGATCGCCGAAGTGGAAGACGGAGGCGGCCAGCACCGCGTCCGCGCCGGCGGTGACCGCAGCCGGGAAGTCGGCCACCCGGCCCGCGCCGCCGGAGGCGATGACCGGCACCGAGACGTGCCGGCGCACGGCCGCGATCATCTCCGTGTCATAGCCGTCCTTCGTGCCGTCGGCGTCCATGGAGTTCAGCAGGATCTCCCCGGCCCCCAGCTCGGCGGCGCGGTGCGCCCACTCCACGGCGTCGATGCCGGCGCCCTTGCGCCCGCCGTGCGTCGTCACCTCGAAGGAGCCGGACGGCGTGCGGCGGGCGTCCACCGACAGGACGAGCACCTGACGGCCGAACCGCTCGGCGATCTCCCGAATGAGCTCCGGGCGGGCGATGGCCGCGGTGTTGACGCCGACCTTGTCGGCGCCGGCGCGCAGCAGCCGGTCCACGTCCTCGGCCGTGCGCACGCCGCCGCCGACCGTGAGCGGGATGAAGACCTGCTCGGCGGTGCGCCGCACGACGTCGTAGGTCGTCTCCCGGTTCCCGGAGGAGGCGGTGATGTCGAGGAAGGTCAGCTCGTCGGCGCCCTCGGCGTCGTAGACCTTCGCCATCTCCACGGGGTCGCCGGCGTCGCGCAGGTTCTGGAAGTTGACGCCCTTGACGACCCGGCCCGCGTCCACGTCCAGGCAGGGGATGACTCGTACGGCCAGGGTCACGAACGTTCTCCCGATACTTCTCGCTGTGCTTCCACTTCGACCTCCACCAGAATCCGGGAGTCGGCGAAGCCCGACACCACGACGAGCGTGGCGACGGGCCGCACCGCGCCGAAGATCTCCTGATGGGCCCGGCCCACCTCGTCCACGTCACGCGCGTGGGCCAGATACATGCGGGTGCGGAAGACGGACTCGACGCCCGTGCCGAACTCGGCCAGGGCTTCCAGCGCGAGGGTGAAGGCGGCCCGTGCCTGCTCGTACGGATCGCCCTCGCCCAACACCATGCCGTCGGTGAACGGCATCGTCCCCGCCACGACCAGGTCGCCCGCGGCGACCGCGCGTGCGGAACCGATCGTCTCCTCCCAGAAACTGCGGCCAGGCACGCGCTCGATGGTCATCCCGACACCGCCTCCAGAGCCTCTTCCAGGGTGAACGCCTTCGCGTAGAGAGCCTTGCCCACGATGGCGCCCTCCACGCCCCGCGGCACCAGCGAGGCGATGGCCCGCAGGTCCTCCAGGGAGGAGACGCCGCCGGAGGCCACCACGGGGCGGTCGGTCGCGGCACAGACGTTGGCCAGCAGCTCCAGGTTGGGGCCCTGCAGTGTGCCGTCCTTGTTGATGTCGGTGACGACGTAGCGGGCGCACCCCTCGGAGTTGAGGCGCTCCAGCGTCTCGTACAGGTCACCGCCGTCGCGCGTCCAGCCGCGTCCGCGCAGCGTGGTGCCCCGCACGTCGAGGCCGACGGCGATCCGGTCGCCGTGCTCGGCGATGGCCTTGGCCACCCACTCGGGCGACTCCAGCGCGGCCGTGCCCAGGTTGACGCGGGTGCAGCCGGTGGCCAGCGCGGCGGCGAGGGAGGCGTCGTCGCGGATGCCGCCGGACAGCTCGACCTTGAGCTCCATCCGGCGGACGACCTCGGCGATCTGCTCCCGGTTGTCCCCGGTGCCGAAGGCGGCGTCCAGGTCGACCAGGTGCAGCCACTCGGCTCCGGCCGCCTGCCAGGCGAGGGCCGCCTGCAACGGGTCGCCGTAGGACGTCTCGGAGCCGGACTCGCCGTGCACGAGGCGCACGGCCTGGCCGTCGCGGACGTCGACGGCGGGAAGCAGTTCGAGCTGCTGGGTGGTCATCACAGGGTCTCGATCCAGTTGGTGAGGAGCTGCGCGCCGGCGTCGCCGGACTTCTCGGGGTGGAACTGGGTGGCCCACAACGGCCCGTTCTCCACGGCCGCGACGAAGCGCTCGCCGTGCGTGGACCAGGTCACCTTGGCCGCCTTGAGCGCGGGGTTGTGGGTCTCCAGTTCCCAGGTGTGGGCGGCGTAGGAGTGCACGAAGTAGAAGCGGGCGTCGGCGTCCAGCCCCGCGAACAGCGCTGAGTCGGCGGGCGCGGTGACGGTGTTCCAGCCCATGTGCGGGACGACGTCGGCCTTGAGCGGGCCGACGGTGCCGGGCCACTCGTCCAGGCCCTCGGCCTCCACGCCGTGCTCGACGCCGCGGGCGAAGAGGATCTGCATGCCGACGCAGATGCCCATGACCGGGCGGCCCCCGGCCAGGCGGCGGCCGACGACCCAGTCGCCCCGGGCCGCCCTGAGCCCCTCGATGCAGGCCGCGAACGCGCCGACGCCGGGGACGAGCAGCCCGTCGGCGTTCATGGCAGCGTCGAAGTCACGGGTGATCTCCACGTCGGCGCCGACGCGGGCGAGTGCGCGCTCGGCGGAGCGCACGTTGCCGAAGCCGTAGTCGAAGACGACGACCTTCTTGGCGGTCACTGCCACACCTCCAGACGCAGGACGCCGGCCAGCAGCGCGAGAGCGGAGCCGATGCCGAGCAGGACGACGACGCCCCGGGGCAGGCCCTGCCGCCAGAACGAGACGGCCCCGCCCAGCAGGAACAGGCCGACGAAGATCAGAACAGCTGACAACCCTGTCACAGCGCGCCCTTGGTGGAGGGGATGCCCGTCTGCCGGGGGTCGATCTCGCTGGCGTAGCGCAGGGCCCGGGCCAGGGCCTTGAACTGGCACTCCACGATGTGGTGCGCGTTGCGCCCGTAGGGCACGTGGACGTGGAGGGCGACCTGTGCCTGGGCGACGAAGGACTCCAGGATGTGCCGGGTCATCGTCGTGTCGTAGTCGGGCCCGATCATCGGGGCCATGTTCTCCGGCTCGGTGTGCACCAGGTAGGGGCGCCCGGAGAGGTCCACGGTCACCTGGGCGAGGGACTCGTCCAGCGGCACCGAGGCGTTCGCGAAGCGCACGATGCCGCGCTTGTCGCCCAGGGCCTGGCGGAAGGCGGCGCCCAGGGCCAGCGAGGTGTCCTCGATGGTGTGGTGGCTGTCGATGTGCAGGTCGCCGTCGGTCTTGACGGTGAGGTCGAACAGACCGTGCCGGCCCAGCTGGTCGAGCATGTGGTCGAAGAAGCCGACGCCCGTGGCCACATCGACCCTGCCCGTGCCGTCGAGGTTGATCTCGACGACGACGGATGTCTCCTTGGTGGTGCGTTCCACCCGGCCCACGCGGCTCATCGGTTGCTCTCCTTCATCACTGCGCGTACTGCGTCCAGGAACGCGTCGTTCTCCTCGGGGGTGCCGGCCGTGACGCGCAGCCAGCCGGGCACGCCGTTGTCGCGCACCAGGACCCCCTGCTCCAGCAGCGCCTGCCAGACGGCGTGCGCGCCGCCCTCGCCCTCGAACCGGCCGAACTGCACGAAGTTCGCGTCGGACGCGGTGACCTCGCAGCCCGCCGCCCGCAGCTCCGTGACCAGCCGGTCGCGTTCGGCCTTGAGCTGCTCGACGTAGCCGAGCAGGGTGTCGGTGTGCTCCAGCGCGGCGAGCGCCGTGGCCTGGGTGACGGCCGACAGGTGGTAGGGCAGCCGCACGAGCTGCACGGCGTCGACGACGGCCGGGTCGCCGGCCAGATAACCGAGCCGCAGCCCGGCGGCGCCGAAGGCCTTCGACATCGTACGGGAGAGCACCAGGTTGGGGCGGCCCTCCAGCAGCGGCAGCAGGGAGGGATGGTGGCTGAACTCGCCGTACGCCTCGTCGACGACGACGAGGGCGCCCCTGCCGGCTGCCGCGCTCTGGGCTGCCTCGTACAGGGCCAGCACGGTGTCGGCGTCGACGGCCGTGCCGGTCGGGTTGTTGGGCGAGCAGACGAAGACGACGTGCGGGCGGTGCCGGGCGATCGCCTCCCGGGCGGCCTCGACGTCGATGGTGAAGTCGGCGCGGCGGGGGGCGGAGACCCAGTCGGTGCCGGTGCCGCGGGCGATCAGCGCGTGCATCGAGTACGACGGGTCGAAGCCGAGGGCGGTGCGCCCGGGGCCGCCGAAGGCCTGGAGGAGCTGCTGGAGGATCTCGTTGGAGCCGTTGGCGGCCCAGACGCCCCCAGCCTCGACAGGGTGCCCGCAGGTGCGGGTGAGGTAGGCGGCGAGGCGGGCGCGCAGCTCGACGGCGTCGCGGTCGGGGTAGCGGTTGAGGCCGCGGGCGGCCTCGCTCACCCGCTCGGCGATCCGGGCCACCAGGGCCTCGGGCAGCGGGTACGGGTTCTCGTTGGTGTTGAGCCGGACGGGGACGTCGAGCTGGGGCGCCCCGTAGGGGGACTTGCCGCGCAGCTCGTCCCGGATCGGCAGGTCTTCCAGGGCGGTCACGCGCCGGGCACCTTCCAGTCGAACCGGGCCTTGAGCGCCGCGCCGTGGGCGGGGAGGTCCTCCGCCTCGGCGAGGTTGACCACGTGGTGGGTGACCTCGGCGAGGGCGTCGCGGGAGTAGTCGACGACGTGGATGCCGCGCAGGAAGCTCTGCACGGACAGGCCGGAGGAGTGGCAGGCGCAGCCGCCGGTGGGCAGGACGTGGTTGGACCCGGCGCAGTAGTCGCCCAGCGAGACCGGGGCGTACGGACCGACGAAGACGGCGCCCGCGTTGCGCACCCGGGCGGCGACGGCGGTGGCGTCGGCCGTCTGGATCTCCAGGTGCTCGGCCGCGTAGGCGTCCACGACCCGCAGCCCGTGCTCGACGTCGTCGACGAGGACGACGCCGGACTGCCGGCCGCCGAGCGCCTCGGTGATGCGTTCGGCGTGCTTGGTCGCGGCGACCTGGGTGGCGAGCTCGGCGTCGACGGCCTTCGCCAGCTCCTCGGAGTCGGTGACGAGGACGGCGGCGGCCAGGGTGTCGTGCTCGGCCTGGCTGACCAGGTCGGCGGCGACGTGCGCGGGGTCGGCGGTGGCGTCGGCGAGGATGGCGATCTCGGTGGGCCCGGCCTCGGCGTCGATGCCGATGCGCCCCTTGAGCAGCCGCTTGGCCGCCGCGACCCAGATGTTGCCGGGGCCGGTGACGAGCTGGGCGGGGCGGCACTCCTCGGTGCCGTAGGCGAACATCGCGATGGCCTGGGCGCCGCCGGCGGCGTAGACCTCGTCGACGCCGAGCAGGGCGCAGGCGGCCAGAATCGTCGGGTGCGGCAGACCGCCGAACTCGGCCTGCGGTGGCGAGGACACCGCGAGGGAGGCCACTCCGGCCTCCTGCGCGGGCACGACGTTCATCACGACCGAGGAGGGGTAGACGGCCCGGCCGCCGGGCACGTAGAGGCCCACGCGCTCGACGGGCACCCAGCGCTCGGTGACGGTGCCGCCGGGGACGACGTTCACGGTGTGGTCGGTGCGCCGCTGGGCGCGGTGGACGGTCCGGGCGCGGCGGACGGACTCCTCCAGGGCGGCGCGCACGGCCGGGTCCAGCTCGTCCAGCGCCCGGGTGAGGGCCTCGGCGGGGACCCGGACGCGCTCCAGGGTGACGCCGTCGAACCGCTGGGCGTAGTCGACGAGGGCGGCGGTGCCGCGATGCTGCACGTCCTCACAGATGGGCCGCACCTTCTCCAGGGCGGCTTCGACGTCGAGCTCGGCGCGGGGCAGCACATCGCGATCGATCCCGTGGGCGCCGTCGGTGTCGGCGGTTCCGCGCAGATCGATGCGGGTCAGGGAAATGGTTCGCAGCACCCGTCCAGTTTCGCAGACGGCTCGGGGTGACCTCGCGTCGTATCAGTGCGTGATACGGGTGTCCGTTGTCGGTACTGACCGTTAGCGTTGACTCCGTCACTCACTGGTACGGGCGCGGCGCCGGGTGCGGCCGGGCCCCGAGAGGACGAGGGGGACGGGTGTGAGCGAGCCGCTGACCGACGGCGAGCCACCTGCCGAGCTGCGGCTGACGACCGCGGAGTGGGGCCTGTGGCAGGCGTTCCGCAACGGCAGTCCGCACGACCTGCGCACGGGCGATCCGGCGCTGGACGATCCACGGGCGGAGGGCTCGTGGGGGCCGCAGCGCACGGTGCGCGCCCGCGTCATCGCGCTGCTCCTGCTGCACGGGCCGCCGCCGCTGCTCGGCCGCGTCGCGTCCCTGCACCTCACGGGCGCGCGGGTCACCGGCCGGCTCGACCTCTCCGGCGGGCGGGTGCAGCCGTACGTGGAGCTGACGCAGTGCCGGTTCGACGAGGCGGTGCTGCTGACCGAATGCCGGATGGGTACCGTCCGGCTGCTGGACTGCCTGCTGCCGCGGCTGGAGGCCGCCCGCTCCGCCACCGACGGGGATCTCCACCTCGCACGCTGCACCGTGCCCGAGGGGATTCGGCTGACGGACGCCTCGATCGGCACCGACCTGCTGCTGAACGAGGCGACGGTCGGCAGCGGGCACCGGAGCCGGGCCGTCGCGGCCGACGGACTCAACGTCGGGCAGGACCTCCAGGCGAGCCTGCTGCGGTGCGAGGGCGAGCTGAGTCTGCGCGGCGCGCAGATCGGGGGGTCGCTGTATCTGTACGGCAGCGTGCTGCGCAGCCACGGCGGCCGGTACGCGCTGCACGCGCCCGAGATGCACGTCGCCCGGTTCATGCACTGTGCGACGTCGGGCCCGGGCACCCTTCACTACACCCAGGGCCTCACCCCGCCCGCGGGCGCCGGGTACCGGCTCGACCACCGCCCGCTCCCGGGAGCGCGGACGAGCCCGGAGGCCCCCGCGGAGGCGGCGGCGGGCGGGGCCCCGGGGGAGGCTGCGGGCGAAGCACCGGGGGTGAGGCGGTTCCGGTGCACGGGCGGGCTGAAGCTGGACGACGGCCGTTTCGGCGACTCTCTCGTACTGGACCAGGCGCTGTTCACCCTCCGGCGCGGCCAGGAGATCTCCCTGCGCCGGGTGCAGACCCCCGAGCTGTGCTTCACCCCGGAGCGGCCGTCGGGCGGCCGGGTCGTGCTCTCCGGGGCGACGGTGGGGAACCTCGTGGACCGCATGGAGAGCTGGCCCGTGCGGGACGGGCTGTGGATGGCCGGTTTCTCCTACGACCAGCTCATACCCGTCGGCGCCTTCCCGCTCTCCCAGCGGCTGGCCTGGCTGGCGACGGCGACCCCCGAGTACAGCCCGGGCCCCTACGAGCACCTCGCCGCCGTCCTGCGCGACGACGGGGAGGACGCCGAGGCCCGGCTCGTGCTGCTGGCCAAGCAGCGGCGCCGGCGGGAGACGCTCTCCCCGGCCGGGAAGCTGTGGGGCTATCTGCAGGACTGGACGGTCGCCTACGGCTACCGGCCGGGCCTGGCCGCCCTGTGGATGGCCGTGCTCTGGCTGGCGGGGGCGCTGTTCTTCGCCGGCCGTCCCCCGGCCCCGCTGGAGCAGGACAAGGCCCCGCACTGGAACGCGGCCGTCTTCGCGCTCGACCTGCTGCTGCCCGTCATCGACCTCGGTCACGACCGGTCCTGGAAGCCGGCGGGGCTGGCCCAGTGGGTCGCCGTCGCCCTCATCCTGGCCGGCTGGATCCTCGCCACGACCGCCGCGGCCGGGGCGACGCGGCTGCTGCGCCGCCAGTGAGAGGGGCGACGGGGCCGAGCGCCGGGGCACGGAGCGACGGAGCACGGCGGCGCCGTAAGGTGGCCGACTGTGACGATCGCACTGCCGCTGTTCCCGCTCAACACCGTGCTGTTTCCTGGGCTGGTGCTGCCGCTGAACGTCTTCGAACCGCGCTACCGCGCCCTGATGCGGGATCTGCAGGAGATCCCGGAGGACGAGCCGCGTCCCTTCGGCGTCGTGGCGATCCGGGACGGATTCGAGGTGGCGCCCACCGCCGTCGGGCTCCCGGGCGACGACACCGCGGACCCCGGGCCCGCCGCGGGCTTCGGCCCCGACCCGGCCGCCTCCTTCCACAGCGTGGGCTGCGTCGCGGACGCCTCCACGATCCGGGAGCGCGAGGGGACCGACGGCTACGAGGTGCTGGCGACCGGCACCTCGCGGTTCCGGCTGCTGTCCGTCGACGCCTCGGGCCCCTACCTCGTCGGCGAGGTGGAGGAGCTGGAGGAGGACAGCGGGGAGTGCGCGGGCGCGCTGGCCGCCGGAGTCCTGCGGGCCTTCGGCGAGTACCGCAAGCGGCTGGCCGGGGCGCAGCAGCTCACCCTCACCACGGGGCAGGAGCTGCCCGAGGAGCCCTCGGTCGTCTCGTACCTGGTCGCCGCCGCGACGGTCCTGGACACCGTCACCAAGCAGCGGCTGCTCCAGGCGCCGGACACGGCCTCGCGGCTGGCCGAGGAGCTGCGGCTGCTGCGTCGGGAGACGGCGGTCCTCGGCGAGCTGCCCTCGCTGCCCGCCGTGGACCTCACGCACCGGCCGACCAGCCCGAACTGAGGGGAAGGCCCGATGGGGAAGGCCAGGAAGCGGTCGGCCGGCGGCTCGAGGGGCTCCGGCGGCACCCCGGCGACGGTGGCGCTGACGGCCGCGGGCGTGGCGTTCACCGTCCACGCCTACGAGCACGACCCGGCCGCCGCGTCCTTCGGCCGGGAGGCCGCCGCGGCGCTCGGGGTCGAGGCGGCACGGGTCTTCAAGACACTGGTCGCCGAGGTGGACGGGGCGCTGACGGTCGCCGTCGTCCCGGTGTCGGGTTCGCTGGACCTGAAGGCGCTGGCGGCGGCGGTCGGCGGCAAGCGCGCCACGATGGCCGACCAGGCGGCCGCCGAGCGGTCGAGCGGGTACGTGCGGGGCGGCATCTCCCCGCTCGGCCAGCGCCGGGCGCTGCCCACGGTGGTGGACGCCTCGGCGCGGCAGCACGCCACGGTGTGCGTGTCGGCGGGCCGCCGGGGGCTGGAGATCGAGCTCGCCCCGGCGGATCTCATCGCCCTGACCGGCGCCCGCACGGCCGCCATCGGCGGCTGAGTCCGAGAACGGGCGGTCGGGGCGGCGGCCCCTCACGCTCCGGGCGGGCTGTGGGCCGCGCCCGCGTCAGCCCCGGTCGCGCCCCGACGGGCGCGTTCCCGGCGGTGGCGACGACGCGCCGGGCCGCGGGGCCTCGTGCTGGGGCGCACCGGGCCGGGACGCGTCCGGTTGCGGAGCACCCGGCTCCGGCGATGTGGGCCGGGACGGCGGCTGCCCCCAGCCCTGCGGTACGGGGAGCGGCTGCGGCTCCCGCGGCCCCAGGGCCGCGAGCAGCAGCAGCTGCGTGGTGAGCGCGGCCAGCGGCCACAGCAGCAGCAGCGTCCAGCTGCTCAGCTCCAGCGGGCCGTCGAAGACTCCGCCCCGCCCGGCCTCGACGGCCCGCGCGTCCAGGTCGCCGTCGGGGCCCAGCAGCCCGCCGAACCACGCGGCCACCCAGGAGCCGAGCGTCGCACCGGAGGCCAGGCCCAGCACCATGCCGACGCCGCCACGCCGGCGGAGGACGAAGGCCAGCGCACCGCACAGCACGCCGACGCCGATGGCGAGCAGGACGAAGGTGCCCTGGACCCCGAAGGACGCCTCGCTCTCGCTGTTGCGCAGGAAGGCGTTCCGGCCGTCGGAGATGTAGCCGACGGTGGGCGCGAGCCACCACCACAGCAGGCCCAGCAGCAGGCCGCCCGCCGTGAGCACCGCCGTCGTCGCCAGCCCGTCCCACAGGTCGCGGCGCCCCATCGCCGGCCCGACGGGCCGGGACGGTGCCCGGTGCTCCCCCTCGGGACCCGGAGGACGGCCGCCCCACGGGTCGTAGGGCTGCTGCCCGGCGCCCTGCTCGGGCTGGGAGGGGCGTCCTGGCTGCGGGGAGGCGGGTGTCGGTGCGGTCACACCGCCATCGTGCCAGGTCCGCGCCCGCACCCGGGAACGGGGCGGCGGGCCGGGCAGGTCAGCGGACGGCCGCCCGGCGGTAGGCCCAGGTGGCGGCGGTGAGCGCCAGGGCGCCGACCGCGGCGCAGACGCCGAGGTCCACCGCGACGCGCGGCCAGTTCGGGGCGGGCCCGAAGGTGGCGGCGAGCGCCTCGACGCCGTAGGTGGACGGGAGCAGCTCGCGGGCCCAGCGCACCGGGACGGGCAGCGCGGTGGCCGGCAGCACGCCCAGGAGCAGGGCCGCCGACATGCCCAGCTGTCCGCAGAGTGTGGCCAGCTCGGGCCGCGGGGCGAGGAGCCCGAGGGCGGCCCCGAGGCCCGCCAGCGCCGCTCCGGCCAGCGGGATGACCCCGGCCAGCACCCACAGCCCGGTCAGCGGCAGCTCGTAGAGCACGCTGCCGGTCACGGCCGTGACGAGGACGCCCGGCACGGTGAACGAGGCGTAGGCGCCCGCCGCGCCGAGCACGACGGCGGCCGGGGGCACGGGCAGCGTCGCGTAGTGGTCGAGGCCGCCGGAGGCCCGCAGGGAGCCGAAGTACTGGGCGAGGAGGTTCAACGCGACGAAGGCGACGACGAGCACGCTCGACCCGGCGACCACCGCCCGTGCCTCCGGCCCCGGGCCCGGCTCCACGACACCGCGCAGCAGCACCATGATGCCGATGGACTGGAAGGTGGCCACGAAGAGCAGCGGGATGCGCGCGACCCTGGCGCGGGAGAGCTGGGCGCGGTAGACGGCGCCCAGGGCGGGCCACAGCCCCACACGGGGGGCCAGGGGCGCACGGTCCGCCCGCTCGGCCGGCCGGCCGGTGGCGGCCGCCGCGGGGGCGGCGTGTTCGACGGATGCGGCGCTCACGCCTTCACCAGACCTTCCGTTCGGCCGCCGAGGGCCAGGTACACGTCCTCCAGGCTCGGCGTGGCCAGGGAGAAGTCGTCGAGTGCCGCGAAGGCGGGGCCGCCGGTGACGGTGGCGACGGCGGCCCGCGCGGCGTCCGGGGGGAGCCGCAGCGTCCAGCGCCGCCCGGAGCGCCGTGCCGTGGCCTTGAGGGCGGCGACCTCGGGCAGATGCAGGGGCGGCTCGTCCCGCCAGACGAGGTCGAGGCGTACGTCCTCGCCGACGAGGGCCTTGAGCCCGCCGGGCGTGTCGCAGGCGATGACGCGGCCGCGGTCGAGCACGGCCACCCGGTCGAGCACGGACTCGGCCTCGATGACGTTGTGGGTGACCAGGACGACGGTGACGCCCCGCTCGGAGCGCCGCCGGTCGATCGCCGCCCACACCGACCTGCGGGCCACCGGGTCCATGCCGGTGGTCGGCTCGTCCAGGACGAGGAGGGGCCGCTCGCCGACGAGGGCGGCGGCCACGCAGGCCAGCCGGCGCTGGCCGCCGGAGAGCTTCTTGAGGGGACGGCCGGCCAGCGGGGCGAGCCCCAGCTCCTCCAGGACGTCCCCGGTGGCCTGCCGGGCCTCGGCGGCGGGCAGCCCGCGCAGCCGGGCCGTCGTCTCGGCGGCGAGCGCGACGGTCAGCTCGTCCAGCGCCGCGGACTCCTGACCCAGGTAGGCCAGCAGCCGGGAGGCCCGGCCGGGGTGCCGGACGAGATCGTGGCCGAGGACGTCGATGCGCCCGGAGTCGGGCCGCAGCAGCCCGGTGAGCTGGCGCACCAGGGTGGACTTCCCGGCGCCGTTGGGGCCGAGGATGCCGAAGAGCTCGCCGCGCCGCACGGTGAGGCTGACTCCGTCGCAGGCGCGCACGGCCGGCGCGGCGGGGGCCTTGCGCCGGGGCCGCTGCGCCGGGTACGTCTTCACCAGGTCCCGTACGGCGCACACCGGCCCGGCGAGGGTGTCGTCCTGTCGTGCGCCCGTCTCCACGAGCTACGAGGGTACGCGCCCGCGGCGGCCGCTCTGTCACCCACCCGGGTTCACCGGGCCGAACCGTGCCCCGGGCGGCGGGCGGGCGACGCCTCAGCCGTCGGCCGGAACGCGTTCTTCCCCGGTGTGTCCGCCCACCTCGCGCCAGAAGCCCGCCCGGATGGCGTAGCGGTCGTGCTCGTCGATCTGGTCGTCCTTGTGCGCGAGGAGGCCGAAGCGGGCGGCGTAGCGCAGCAGCTCCCCGTCGATGCGGTGCGGGATGCGCGGGTACTGGCTGGAGAGGTGGCCCAGGTGCGCGGAGGCGCCGAGGCGGGCCGTCCAGCGGCGGGCGAAGACCTGGCCGACCTCGAAGGGGTCGCCGCTGACGGTGGTGATGTCCTCTTCGCGGTCGGCCCAGCGCTGCTCGGCGGTGGTGAGCTGGGCCAGCGTCGGCAGCGCGGCCACCTCCGGCGGCTCGGCCGGTGCGCCGCCGCGGTCCACCCAGCCCTTCTCGGACGACCAGCGCAGGGTCGCGCCGGCGGGCGCGCTGTTCGGCGTGACCGTGGGACGGCCGAGGCTCGCCAGGTCCTTCGGGGTGGGCACGCCCCGCGCGGCGGGGGTGTCCGCGGTGCCGCCGGCCGCGGCCTGGGCGCCGCGCCCGTTCTCGCTGGGGACCCCGTTGCGGGAGCCGGTGGACTCCTTGGACGGGGTGCCGGGCCGCTCGGGCAGCGGGGCGGAGAGGATGGCTGCGATGTCCGGGCGCGTGGGCGTCTGCGGTGCGCACACGCCGGTGGGCTCCTTGGCCCGGACGGCACGGGTGATCCAGGTGCGGTCCAGCACGCGGCGCTCGTCCGCCTCGGCCACCAGGTCCTCGGACTGGTTGTAGTCCCCGTCGGCGGCCTGGACGGCCCACAGGTGGACGGCGACTCCGTGCTCCTTGGCCGACATCAGCCCCGGCAGCAGGTCGCCGTCCCCCGTGACCAGCACGATGTCCGAGCACGCCCGGTTGCGGGCCAGTTCGGTCAGCTCGGCGTGCATGGCGGCGTCCACGCCCTTCTGGGCCCAGCGGCCGTCGCTGCGGGTGAGGGCGCCCAGCCGGACGGTGACCCGGGGCATGAC
The DNA here is from genome assembly GCF_027460245.1 of Streptomyces sp. WMMC1477. Classification (NCBI taxonomy): domain Bacteria; kingdom Bacillati; phylum Actinomycetota; class Actinomycetes; order Kitasatosporales; family Streptomycetaceae; genus Streptomyces; species Streptomyces sp. WMMC1477. The sequence goes on from NZ_JAPZBD010000003.1 coordinate 688,146, forward strand.
GCGGAGCCTGCGGTGCTCGGGCTGCGGGACGCGGTCGGGCGCGCCGTCGAACCAGTAGATGCGCAGCAGGGCGCAGCCCGTGTCCTGCTCGGCGCGCTCGCGCAGGCCCTGGATGAGCACGGAGTGGTCGACGCTGATGCGGGACCGGGTGGGCTCCCCCGCCAGCAGACTCGCCGCCGCCCCCAGCAGATACCCGGCGTCCACCAGGACGACGCAGCGGTCCACGGTTCACCCACTCTCGTCGACGGCAACGGCAGCCGCAGCGGCCGGTTTCCTTCGAGTCTGCCCGACCGTACCCGGGGTTATCAGCCGGAACTCGATCTTCGGCGTGGCGAATCGGCCGGTGGCGCGCGTAGACCCGCACGTGGACGACCGCGCACACGAGGGGTATTGCCCGAAATGCGAAGAGTGTCCGCCCATGCGAATCTGATTCCGGCCGAGTTCCACGGACCACGTGTCCACGGATCCAGAGGAGGTTCACCCATGGCCAAGAACAAGAACCGAGATCGCAACAAGCAGCGGAACCGTCCGGCACCGGGCGGGGACGTGCAGAACCCGGGCACCGACCGCCCCGTGGAGGCGGAGGAACCCGAGACGTCGGCACAGCGCAAGAACCGGCGGCTCGGTCACAACTGACCGCGCACGCCAACCGGTTCCCCTTCGCACGCGGCACCGGTGAGTGAGGGCGCCCCGGACCACCCGGGTCGCCCTCACTCCCACGTCGGCCGTGCCCCGAGGAGGCGCGGGGAACCGCGCGGACCACCACCGCGCGCCCACAGCCTGCGAGGCGACACACAGGTTGGAACGGCCCCGCCCAGGCCCGGGGCCCGGCACAGGGGGGGGCGGAGCGGGACGACGGCCCTCAGCCGGCCAGGCAGGACGGCCCGAGCAGCTCCTTGAGATCACCGAAGAGCGCCGGATCGGCCGTGACGCGGTGGCGGTCGAGCCGCAGGACCGTGGTCCTGCGGGCTCCCTCCAGCCGCACCCGCACCTCGGAGGAGCCCCGGTGGTGGGTGAGCACCTCACCCAGCTTCGCCACCAGCGGCGGGGTGACCTTGACCGACGGAATCGTGATCGTCACGGGGGCGTTGGCGGACGCCTCGCTCAGGTCCGGGACCATCAGCTCCATCGCGACCAGCCGCGGCACGTCCTCCCGTTTGTCCAGCCGTCCCTTGACGAACACCACGGCGTCCTCGACGAGCTGGGTGGAGACCAGCTGGTAGGTGGCGGGGAAGAACATGCAGTCGATCGAGCCCGCCAGATCCTCCACGGTGGCGATGGCCCAGGCGTTGCCCTGCTTGGTCATCTTGCGCTGGAGGCCGGAGATGATGCCGCCGATGGTGACCGTCGAGCCGTCGCTGTACTCCCCGCCCGTGAGCTGCGAGATGCCCGCGTCGGCGCGTTCGTTGAGGACGTGCTCGATACCGAAGAGCGGGTGGTCGGAGACGTAGAGGCCCAGCATCTCCCGCTCCTGGGCGAGCAGGTACGTCTTCTCCCACTCCTCCGGGGAGAACTCGACGTCGAGGCCGAAACCGGGGCCGTCGGAGCCGTCGTCGGCGCCGAGGTCGCCGAAGAGGTCGAACTGCCCCTCGGCCTCCTTCCGTTTGACCTGCACCACGTTGTCGATCATCGGCTCGAACTGCGCGGTGAGCCCCTTGCGGGTGTGGCCCAGCTCGTCGAACGCGCCGGCCTTGATCAGGGACTCGACCGTCCGCTTGTTGCAGACGACGGCCTCCACCTTGTCCAGGAAGTCGGGGAAGGACTCGTAGGCGCCCTTGGCCTTCCGGCAGCGGACGATGGCGTCCACCACGTTCTGGCCGACGTTGCGCACGGCCGTGAGGCCGAAGACGATCGTGTCGTCACCGCGCGGCGTGAAGTTGGCGTCGGACTCGTTGACATCCGGGGGCAGCACCTTGATGCCCATGCGACGGCACTCGTTGAGGTACACCGCCGACTTGTCCTTGTCGTCCCGCACGGAGGTGAGCAGCGCGGACATGTACTCGGCCGGGTAGTTGGCCTTGAGGTAGGCCGTCCAGTAGGTGACCAGGCCGTACGCCGAGGAGTGCGCCTTGTTGAACGCGTACCCGGCGAACGGCACCAGGACGTCCCACACGGCCTGGATGGCCTCGTCCGAGAAGCCCTTCTCCCGGGCGCCCTTCTGGAAGTTGGCGAACTCCTTCTCCAGGACCTCCAGCTTCTTCTTGCCCATGGCCCGGCGCAGCAGGTCGGCCTGGCCGAGGCTGTACCCGGCGAGCACCTGGGCGGCCTTCTGCACCTGCTCCTGGTACACGATGAGGCCGTAGGTGATGTCCAGGACCTCCCGGAGCGGCTCCTCCAGCTCCGGGTGGATCGGGGTGATCTCCTGCTGGCCGTTCTTGCGCAGGGCGTAGTTGATGTGCGAGTTCATACCCATCGGGCCCGGCCGGTACAGGGCCGAGACGGCGGAGATGTCCTCGAAGTTGTCGGGCTTCATCATGCGCAGCAGGGAGCGCATGGGGCCGCCGTCGAACTGGAAGACGCCGAGGGTGTCGCCGCGCTGGAGCAGCTCGTAGGTCTTCGGGTCGTCCAGGGGCAGGTCGAGCAGCTTGATGTCGACGCCCTTGTTCTTCTTGATGGCCTTCTGGGCGTCGTCCATGATCGTCAGGTTGCGCAGACCCAGGAAGTCCATCTTCAGCAGGCCGAGCGACTCACAGCTCGGGTAGTCCCACTGGGTGACGACCACGCCGTCGTTCTTCGGGGAGAAGACCGGGACGTGGTCGATCAGCGGTTCGCTGGACATGATCACGCCGGCCGCGTGCACGCCCATCTGCCGCACCAGGCCCTCGATGCCTCGGGCGGCGTCGATGACCTTGGTGACGTCCGGCTCGTTCTCGTACATCGAGCGGATCTCGCCCGCCTCGCTGTAGCGCGGGTGGTCCTTGTCCGTGATGCCCGACAGCGGCAGGCCCTTACCCAGGACGTCGGCTGGCATGGCCTTGGTGATGCGGTCCCCCACGGCGTACGGATAGCCCAGCACCCGCGCGGAGTCCTTGATGGCGTTCTTCGCCTTGATGGTGCCGTACGTGCCGATCATGGCGACCTTGTCGGCGCCGTACTTCTCGGTGACGTAGCGGATCACCTCACCGCGCCTGCGCTCGTCGAAGTCGATGTCGACGTCGGGCATGGAGACGCGCTCGGGGTTGAGGAACCGCTCGAAGATCAGACCGTGGTCGATCGGGTCGAGGTCGGTGATGCCCATGGCGTAGGCGACGATCGAGCCGGCCGCCGAGCCGCGGCCCGGGCCGACGGCGATGCCGTTGTTCTTGGCCCACATGATGAAGTCGGCCACGACGAGGAAGTAGCCGGGGAACCCCATCTCGATGATGACGCCCATCTCGTAGGCCGCCTGCCGCTGGCGGTCCTCCGGGACGCCGCCGGGGTAGCGGCGGGCCATCCCCCGCTTGACCTCCTCCTGGAACCAGCTCACCTCGTCGAAGCCCTCGGGCACGTCGAACCTGGGCATGAGGTTGCGCGGCTTGAACATGCCCGTCGTGTCCACGCGGTCCGCGATGAGGAGCTGGGTGTTGCGGCAGCCCTCCTGCCAGGCGTCCGAGTTGTCGATCGCGTACATCTCGGCCGCGGACTTCAGGTAGTAGCCGGAACCGTCGAACTTGAAGCGGTCGGGATCGGAGAGGTTGCTGCCGGTCTGGATGCACAGCAGCGTGTCGTGCGCGGACGACTCGTGCTCGTAGGTGTAGTGCGAGTCGTTCGTCACGACGAAGGGGGCCCCGAGCTTGCGGGCGATCTCCTCCAGGCCGGCCCGGGCCCGCCGGTCGATGTCGATGTTGTGGTCCATCAACTCGACGAAGAAGTTGTCCTTGCCGAAGATGTCCTGGAACTCCCCCGCGGCCTTCAGGGCCTCGTCCATCTGCCCCAGCCTGATGCGGGTGGACACCTCGCCCGACGGGCAGCCCGTCGTCGCCATGAGGCCCTCGGAGTACTCGGCCAGCAGCTCGCGGTCCATGCGGGGCTTGCGGAAGAAGCCCTCCAGGCTGGCCCGGGACTGCGCGCGGTAGAGGTTGTGCAGGCCGGTGAGATCCCGCGCCCACATCGTCATGTGGGTGTAGGCGCCGGCGCCCGCCACGTCGTCCCGCTTCTGGTGCGGCGCGCCCCACTTCACGGGCCGCGTGTACCGCCGCGACTCCGGTGCGACGTACGCCTCGATGCCGACGATGGGGGTGATCCCGGAGCCCTCGGCCTGGTGGAAGAAGTCGTAGGCGCCGTGGAGGTTGCCGTGGTCCGTCATCGCGATGTGGGACATCTCCATGTCGCCACACGCCTTGAACATGTCCTTCAGCCGTGCCGCTCCGTCCAGCAGCGAGTACTGAGTGTGCACGTGCAGATGCGTGAACGGCTGGTCTGTCACGGGTGGGGCTCCTCCGGCACGGGGTTTTCCTGTGGCTCTGGACGTCTCGCGCGACGTCCTGTGGCGGTGTCGAAGTCTACGACCGGGGTGTGACAGCGGCCGCATCACGCGTCCCTCCGCGCCTCCCGGGTCACGGGAAGATTCCGGTCCCCGGTCTTCACCTGACGCTTACGGCCCGGCGTGGCACACTCGGCCCCGATGGGCGCAGCACCGAGTACCGGCATCCGGACAGCACGCGCCGCGGTCTTCACCGCGGTGTGCGTCGCGCTGTCCGCGGGCACGCATGTGCTGCTGTCGGCCAGCCCGGTGCCGCTGCCCACCCTGCTCGCCGTCACCGCTGCCGTCTTCCTGTGCGCGCTCCTCCTCGCGGACCGGCGCCGCGGCCTCGGCACCATCGCCGCGGCCCTGATACCGCTGGAGCTGGCCGCCGACACCGTCTTCACCTCGGGCCAGGCCGCCTGCTACGGCACGGCCGGCGGTCCCGTGACGGGCCCGCTGCGCTCGATGGGCGTGGACCTGGTGTGCGCGGGCGGCGGCTTCGGCACACCGCTGGCCCGCATGGCCGCCGACACGCCCGTCCCCGAGCTCGCGCACCCGCTGGCCCCCTGGATGCTGCTCGGCGCCCACGTCACCGTCGGGCTGGCCGCCTCGCTGTGGCTGTGGCGCGGCGAGGAGGCCCTGGCCCGGCTGCTGCGGGCCGCCGCCACCCACGCCTACGCGCTGCTGTGGCCGCCCTCCGCCGCCGCCCTGGCCGCCGGGCTCCCCGCGACCCCCGGGCGCCCCCGGCTCCGCCCCGAGGACCGGGCCCGCGCGCCCCGCGCGCTCCCCCTGCTGACGCACTCCGTCGTACGGCGCGGGCCGCCCCGCCCCGCCGCCGGCTGACCCGCCGGCCGTCACCGCCCGCCCCGCCGGGGCCCGGGCGCCGTACTCCCCCGTACCGAACACCACGGAGCATGACGTCATGAGCAAGCGCAACAGCCAGGAAGCCAAGAGGGCCGCCCGCGAGCGGCTGCGCGTCGAGCGCGAGCAGCAGGCCAAGAAGGAGAGGATGCGGCGCCAGCTGGGCGTCGCCGGGGCCGTCGTCGCCGTCCTGGCCATCGCCGCCGGCATCGGCGTGGCGATCACCAACATGACCGGTGGCGACGGCGAGGACAACAGCGACTGGTCGGCCGCGTCCCAGGTCGCCGAGGGCAAGGAGAAGGCCGCGGGCGGCTACAAGAGCTACCTCGCCCCCGCCAACACCGAGGGCGAGGACGGCACCGACATCATCGTCGGCGAGGCCGGCTCCGAGAACACCGTCACGATCTACGAGGACATGCGCTGCCCGGTCTGCTCCTCCTTCGAGGAGAGCGTGGGCGGGGAGGTGCTCAAGGACATCGAGGACGGCTCCTACAAGGTGGAGTTCGTCTTCGGGACCTTCCTCGACAAGGGCCTGGGCGGCAGCGGTTCGAAGAACGCCCTCAGCGCGCTGGGCGCCGCGCTGAACGAGAGCCCCGAGGCGTTCCTGGAGTACAAGAAGCTGCTGTACTCGAAGGAGCACCACCCCGAGGAGAGCGGCCCGGACAAGTTCGGCGACGACGCCCACCTCATCGAGCTGGCCCAGAAGGTGGACGCGCTCAAGGACAACGCCGAGTTCGAGAAGAACGTCACCAACGGCACCTACGACCCGTGGGCGCTGAAGGTGTCGAAGAAGTTCGACAACGCCGAGGACGTTCAGGGCACGCCGACGGTCAAGCTGAACGGCGAGAAGGTCGCCACGCCGCGCGGCACGGCGCCGATGACGCCCCCGGAGTACAAGTCCCTCGTCCAGGACAAGCTGGAGAAGTGACCGGACTTCCCGGGCGGCGGGCGGTGTCCTTCGGGGCGCCGCCCGCCGGCGTGTGCGGCCCCGGGGGGGGGACGCACGGCCGGACGGGCGTGTGTGGCGGGCGGTGGGCGATCGCGTGAACAGCCGGAAGTCACTCTTGCGTTGACGCCGGGTTGTCCTACCCTGCGGTAACGTGACGCAACTTGACGCTGACACCTCAACCACCGCCGCGCCGTCCGACAGAACCGCGCGGCCCGCGACCGCCCCCCGGCGCCGCACCGTCCTCGCCGCCGCCGCGACCACCGCCGCCCTGGTGCCGCTCGGCGCGGGCACCACGGCCGGCGCCGCCGAGACCGGCCCCGCCTTCCTGCACGGCGTCGCCTCCGGCGACCCGCTGCCCGACGGCGTCCTGCTGTGGACCCGCGTGACCCCCGAGCCCGGCGCCACCCCCGGCTCGGGGCGCGGCGCGGCCCTGGACGTGGCGTGGGAGGTGGCCGAGGACGCCGCCTTCAGCCGCGTCACCGCCCGCGGCACCGTCCGGACCGGCCCCGGCGCGGACCACACGGTCAAGGCGGACGTGCGCGGGCTGCGGCCCGACACCGCCTACCACTACCGCTTCACCGCGGGCGGCACCCGCTCCCCCGCCGGGCGCACGCGCACGGCACCGGCCGCCGACGCGACCCCGGACAACCTGCGCCTGGGCACCGTCTCCTGCTCCAACTGGGAGGCGGGCTACTTCTCCGTCTACCGGCACCTCGCGGCCCGCGACGACCTGCACGCCGTCCTGCACCTGGGTGACTACCTCTACGAGTACGCGACGGGCGCCTACGGCACCCGCGGCACGACGGTCCGCCCGCACGAACCGGCCCACGAGATGACCACCCTGGCCGACTACCGCACCCGGCACGGCCAGTACAAGAGCGACCCCGACCTGCGCGCCCTGCACGCCGCCCACCCGGTCATCGCCATGTGGGACGACCACGAGTTCGCCAACAACGCCTGGTCGGGCGGGGCCGAGAACCACACCCCGGGCGAGGAGGGCTCCTGGCCGGCCCGCGTGGCCGCCGCGAAGCAGGCCTATTTCGAGTGGATGCCCGTCCGGCCCTCCACCGCCGGCACCACCTACCGCCGCCTGCGCTTCGGCACCCTGGCCGACCTGCACCTGCTGGACCTGCGCTCGTTCCGCAGCCAGCAGTCCGGCTTCGGTGACGGCGCCGTCGACGACCCCGAGCGCACCGTCACCGGCCGTGCCCAGCTCGACTGGCTGAAGTCCGGGCTTGCCGCCTCCTCCTCGCGCTGGCGGCTCGTCGGCACCTCGGTGATGATCTCGCCGATGGCGTTCGGCTCACTGCCCGCCTACCTGCTGCGGCCCGTCGCCGAGCTGCTGGGGACGCCCGCCGAGGGCCTGGCCCTCAACACCGACCAGTGGGACGGCTACACCGACGACCGCCGCGAACTCCTCTCCCACCTGCGCTCGCGCGGCATCGGCAACACCGTCTTCCTGACCGGCGACATCCACATGTCCTGGGCCAACGACGTCCCCGTGGAGGCGGCGACGTACCCGCACTCCGGCACGGCGGCGACCGAGTTCGTGGTCACCTCCGTCACCTCGGACAACATCGACGACTACGTGCGGCTCCCGGAGGGCTGGACGAGCCCGGTCGTCTCGGGGGCGCTGCGGGCGGCCAACCGGCACGCCCGGTGGATCGACTCGGACATCCACGGCTACGGCGTCCTGGACGTGACCGCCGAGCGGACGCAGATGGACTTCTACCGCGTCTCCGACAAGACCGAGCGGGGCGCCGACAGCCACCACGTGCGCTCCTACCTGACGCTCTCCGGCACCCAGCGGGTGGCCGAGGCGGACGGTCCGGTGCGCTGAGCTCGCCCGTCCGGTCCCGGGGCTCGCGGAACGGACCCCGGGACCGGGCGCGTCAGACGGCCTCGGCGGCCGCGGCGGCGTCGGCCTCGGCGAGGAAGTCCAGGGCGACGCGCCACGTCCGCCCCGCGGCCTCGGCGTCGTGGTCCTCCAGGTCCGGGTCGGTGTAGAGGTGCCCGGCTCCGGCGTAGCGGTGGACCTCGACATCGGCTCCGGCCCGTTCCATGCGGAGGTACCAGGCGTTCAGCCAGTCGTCCGGCTCGAAGGGGTCGGGCTCGGCGACGTGGAGCTGCACGGGCAGGCCGTCCACGGCGGCTCCCTCGGGCACGTTGGAGGTGCCGTGCAGGAGCAGCAGGGCGCGGGCCTTCTCGTCGCCCAGCGCCACGCTCTGCGCGATGGCGGCCCCCAGCGAGAACCCGGCGTACACCACGCCGCGCTCGGAGAGCGGGGCCGCCACGGCCACGGCGCGGCGCAGGAGTTCGTCCCGGCCGAGCTCGTCCATGACGGCACGGCCCTCCTCGACGGTCTCCAGGACCCGGCCGTCGTAGAGGTCGGGCACGTGCACCTCGTGCCCGGCGGCCCGCAGCCGTTCGGCCGCGGCCTCCACGGCGGGCCTGCGGCCGTAGACCGAGTGGAACAGCACCACGGTGGCCAACGCGTCACTTCCTTCCGTTCCGTCCCCGCCCCCGACGGTCCCGTGGGCAGGGGTCCTCATCGTGACAGGTACGGTCGAGTGAGCCCCTCACCCCTCAAGGAGTTCGAAGCGTCATGGAGAACGTGCTGCGACCGGTCATCGTGTTCGGTGGTGCCCTCGTCGTCGCCTGGATCGTCGCCTGGATCGTGGACCGGCTGCTCGTGCGGATCGACGCCCGGCACCCGGAGACCCCGATGTGGGGCCTGCTGCGTCAGGGACGTACCCCGTTCACGGCGGTGCTGTTCGTCGCCCTGGTACGCGGCTTCTTCGGCAGCACGCACCTCGCGGTGGACAGGCGGGGGACGGTCGAGCTGTGGCTGACGATCATAATGATCGCCGCCTCCGCCTGGCTCGCCCTGCGCGTGGCGGCGGCGGTGATGGAGACGACCTCCGCCCGTTACACCGGCGCCGCCCACGACCCGGCGCGCGCCCGCCGCGTGCGGACGCAGCTGACGCTGATCCAGCGCCTGGTGACGACCGTGGTCATCGTGGTCGCGGCGGCGGCCATCCTGCTGCAGTTCGACGGCATGAAGGCCGTCGGCACCTCGATGCTGGCGTCGGCCGGCGTTCTCGGCATCGTCGCGGGCATCGCGGCGCAGTCCACGCTGAGCAACCTGTTCGCCGGGCTGTCGATCGCCTTCGGTGACATGGTGCGCATCGGCGACACCGTCGTCGTGGACGGCGAGTACGGCGTCGTGGACGAGATCACCGTGTCCTACCTCGTCCTGCTGACCTGGGACGAGCGGCGCATCACGATGCCGGTGTCCTACTTCACCAGCAAGCCCTTCGAGAACTGGTCGCGCGGCGGCTCGCAGGTCGTCGGCACGGTGTACCTGCACCTGGACCACAACGCGCCCGTGGCCGCGCTGCGCGCCAGGACGGAGGAGGTCGTGCGGGCCAGCGACGCCTGGGACGGCCGCAGCTGGAGCCTGGTCGTGACGGACACCACGCCCAGCACGATCGAGGTGCGCGCGGCCATGTCCGCCCGGTCCGCGGACGACATCTGGACGCTGCGCTGCGAGGTGCGCGAACAGCTCCTCGCGTGGCTGCGCGACGAGCACCCCGACGCGCTGCCGCGCCTCCGCACCACCCGCGAGGCCGGCGGCTCCTGAGCCGCCCGGCGCAGCGGACGGGCTGAGCTCGCCGGCTCCGCGCCCAGGCGCGGGCCGGCGGTCTCGGGGCACGGGGACCCGCGCCACCGGCGAGTCGGCTCGGCCCCGCACGCGCTATTCGCGCACCCGGTCCAGCGCCGACCGGAGGTCCTCCGGGTACGCGCTCTCGAACGCGACCCAGGCCCCGTCGGACGGGTGCTCGAAACCCAGGCGCATGGCGTGCAGCCACTGCCGGGTGAGCCCCAGCCGGCGGGCCAGCGTCGGATCGGCGCCGTAGGTGAGGTCGCCCGCGCACGGGTGCCGGTGGGCCGCCATGTGGACCCGGATCTGGTGGGTGCGGCCCGTCTCCAGCTTGATGTCCAGCAGGCTGGCCGCACGGAACGCCTCGATGAGGTCGTAGTGGGTGACCGACGGCTTGCCGTCCGCGACGACCGCCCACTTGTAGTCGTGCTGCGGGTGCCGGCCGATCGGTGCGTCGATGGTGCCGCTGAGCGGGTCGGGATGGCCCTGGACGAGGGCGTGGTAGCGCTTGTCGACCACCCGGTCCCGGAACTGCTGCTTGAGCCGACTGTAGGCGCGCTCCGACTTGGCGACGACCATCAGCCCCGACGTGCCCACGTCCAGCCGGTGCACGATGCCCTGGCGCTCGGCGGCGCCCGAGGTGGCGATCGTGTACCCGGCCGCGGCCAGGCCGCCGATGACGGTGGGCCCGCTCCACCCGGGGCTGGGGTGCGCCGCGACCCCGACCGGCTTCATGACGACGACGAGGTCCTCGTCGTCGTGCACGATCTCCATGCCCTCGACGGGCTCGGCGACCACCCGCACCGGGGCGGGGGGCGCGGGCATCTCGACCTCCAGCCAGGCCCCGCCCCGGACGCGGTCCGACTTGCCGGCCTCCGCGCCGTCCACCCGCACCTTGCCGTCGGCGGCCAGCTCGGCGGCCTTCGTCCGGGAGAAGCCGAACATCCTGGCCAGGGCGGCGTCGACGCGTTCGCCCTCCAGGCCGTCGGGCACGGGAAGGGTACGGACCTCGGGGGATGGTGGGATGCTCACCCCGTCGAGTATGCCGGACTCCCGCCACCCGTTCGGACCAGCCCCGCGTGCACCGGGCCCGCGGAGGACGTGACAGTGCCACTACCCGCGGTCCCGCCCCCTCGTCGGCACGGGTCGGCACGGTCGACGCGGGGAGAGGAGCCCGCCGTGTTCCCCCGCACCGCCGGCCGTCTCCGCGTCCGCGGCCCCCGCGGCGCCGGCCGCCGTCCCCCGCGTCCGTTCCCTGCCGCCGTCCTCGCGCTCGCCGTCGCGGCCGTGACGCTCGCCCCCGCGCCGGAGCGGGCCGCCGCGGCCCAGCGCGCCGACATCACGGGACCGTGCGCGATCGCCCCGGAGCCGCGCGGCTGGGTGGGCGAAGGCCCGTACACCGGCCGTCATCTGCAACCGCTCGGCGAGCAGACGGCCACCGTCCTGATGGTCGACTTCCCCGACATCCCCGCCCGCGGCGCGGCGGCCGAGCGTGCCGCGTTCTTCACCGGCCACGCCGCCGACTTCCTCGCCCGCTCCTCCTACGGCCGCTACCGCCCGCGCTTCGCACCGACCGACGGCTGGGTGCGGATGCCGCGCCCCTGGAGCACGTACGGCATCGGGCGGCGCGTCCCCACGGCCACGATGAAGCGTTACGTCCAGGACGCGGTCGACGCGGCGCTCGACCGCGGGACCACCTTCGCCGAGACCGACCTGCTGCTCGTCGTCGCGGACGACAACGTGCCCGCCTCCCCCGCCGTCTCCCAGGCCCGGACGTTCGCGGAGCTGGACGCGGGCGGACGGTCCGTCACCGCCGCCGCGCTGGTCTTCGGGCGCGAACAGGACGGCGCGGACTGGCAGCGCGGCAACTTCACCCACGAGACGCTGCACCTGTTCGGCCTGCCCGACCTCTACAACGCGGCCCGCGGCGCCTCGGTGGAGTTCGCCGGCGCCTGGGACCCGATGAGCGTGGCGGCGCGCAGCGACCTGCTCGGCTGGCACAAGTGGAAGTTCGGCTGGCTGCGCGAGGCCGACGTCGGCTGCCTGCCGGACGGCGGCACCCGGCTGCTGCGGCCCGTCGGCTCCGCGGAAGGAGGCAGCATCGCCGTGGTGCGGACGGGCGAGAGCACGGCGCTGGTCGCCGAGGCCCGCACCCGCACCGGGCCGGACTCCGGGATCTGCACCGAGGGAGTGCTGCTCTACACCGTCGACTCCAGCGTGCGCACGGGTTACGGACCGGTCCGGGTGCTGGACGCCACTCCCGGCAGCGGCGGCGGCAGCCGGTGCGGGGCGTGGCGGCCGCCCGCCCTGGCCGAGCTGTGGGACGCGCCGGTGCTGCCGGGCGGCAGCCACCGGCACGAGGCCGACGGCGTCACGGTGACCGTCGAGACGCGCACCGAGGACGGCTACCGCGTCCGGATCAGCCGGTGACGTCCGCCGGGCTCAGTCCCGATGCACCCTGCCGTCCGGGTCGAGGCCCCGGAAGGACAGGATGACGATGAGGAAACCGCCGCAGACGATGGCCGCGTCCGCCAGGTTGAAGACGGCGAAGTGGGCCGGGGCGATGAAGTCGACCACCGCCCCCTGGAAGACGCCGGGGGAACGGAAGACGCGGTCAGTCAGGTTGCCGAAGGCCCCGCCGAGCAGCAGCCCCAGGGCGATGGCCCACGGCGTGCTGTAGAGCTTGCGGGCGATCCGGAAGATCACCACGATCACGGCCGCCGCGATGGCCGTGAACACGATGGTCAACGCCTCCCCCATGCCGAAGGCGGCCCCGGGGTTGCGTACGGCGTGGAAGCGCAGCAGCTCGCCGACGACCTCAATGGAGGGCTCGCCCTCCAGATACTCGACGACGACGATCTTGGAGATCAGGTCCAGCGCGTAGGCCACCGCCGCCACCCAGAGGAGCACGGCCACACGCCGCCCGCCGCGTGGCGCCTCGTCAGCGCCCCCGGACTCGTCCCTGGCCTGCTCCGGCACGTCTTCGATGGCCTGCTCCACCTCTGCTGTCACGTGACGAGCGTACGACACCGGCCGTCCCCCGCCCTCAGTGCCGCTCCTGCTTCTGCTTGCACTCCACACACAGCGTGGCCCGGGGAAACGCCTGCATCCGCGCCTTGCCGATCGGGTTGCCGCAGTTCTCGCACAGACCGTAGGTGCCCGCCGCGATGCGTTCGAGGGCACGCTCGCTCTGGTACATCATCTCGCGGGCGTTCTCGGCCACGGCCATCTCGTGCTCACGCGTGATGTTCTTGGTCCCGGTGTCGGCCTGGTCGTCGCCGGCCCCGTCCCCCGGGTCCCGCATGAGGCCCGCCAGCGCCCGCTCGGCCGCCTCGATCTCGGTGCGCAGGCGTTCCACCTCGGCCGCCAGCTCGCTCCGCGCCTCGGCGACCTCGGTGTCCGTCCAGGGCTCCTCGCCCACCCGGACGGCCAGCTCCTCCGGTGCCGCAGCGATGCGGGCCTGGGGCACGGCCGTCTGGGTACCCGTCGTCTTCTTCGCAGCCACCGCTCCGGCTCCCGTCTTCCCTCGGGCCGCTTCCCGGCCCAGCGTGTCCTTCTCGGGTCGGTCCGGCTTCCGTGCCGGGGCCTTCCCGGCCGCCGTCTTCCCGGCCGCCGCCTTCTTCGCGGCCGTCTTCTTCCCGGCCGCCGTCTTCTTCCCGGCCGCCGTCTTCTTCCCGGCCGCCGTCTTCTTCCCGGCCGCCGTCTTCTTCGTGGTGGTCTTCTTCGTGGTGGTCGTCTTCTTCGCGGCCTTCTTGGCGGCGGGCTGCTGAGCAGGGGCCCCGCCGGTCGCCTTCTTCCCGGGCGCCTTTCCCGCCGCGGCCTTCCCCTCCGGGGGCTCGGCACCGCCCGGGGCCGCCTCGGTGCCGGCGGGCTCGGCCGGTGCCTTCTTCGCCGCCGCCCTCCCGGCCCGGGGGCCGCCCTTGGCTGGCGTCTTCCTGGCGGCTGCCTTCTTCGCCACGCCTGCCATCGCCGCGACCCCTTCACATAGTGTGATCTTGCTCGCGAATCGTGCCGGAACGATAAATCGACTCGAAGCACGCGGCAACGGGACGCGCCGTTCGGTACGTGATCTCCGCGGGAGCCGCCCGGCGCCCGCGAAGGCGTTGTGCCCCAGCCCCGCGCCGCGGAAACCGCTCGGCGGCGCTTCCGCACGGCCCGTACACTGGTCGGCAGCGAAAGGCGTGGATGGGGACGAGTAGCGTCCGTACGCAGCCGAGAGCGACCCGGGGACGGTGGGAGCCCGGGGGCGAGCGCGACGTGAAGATCACCCCGGAGCCGCCGGAAGAAAGCCGCACCCTCCGGGTGGGTGAGTAGAGCCGGCACCGCAGGGGCCGCCCCCGGGCGTCGCCCCGGCCCAATGAGCGGGCGGTGGGTCACGAGAACCACCGCCAAGGAGGGTGGTACCGCGGGAAGCGCCGCTCGGGCGCGTCTCGTCCCTCCGACGGAAGCTGCCCTGTCCGCCGGAGGAACCATCCGATGAGTCCGACCCCGCAATACCGCCAGGTGCCCGCGCAGGTGGACCTGCCCGCGCTGGAGCACGCCGTGCTCGATTTCTGGCAGGAGCAGAAGATCTTCGCCCGGACGCTGGAGGCGTCCGAGGGCCGCCCCGAGTGGGTGTTCTACGAGGGCCCCCCGACCGGCAACGGCATGCCCGGCGCGCACCACATCGAGGCCCGGGTGTTCAAGGACGTGTTCCCGCGCTTTCGCACGATGCAGGGCTACCACGTGTCCCGCAAGGCCGGGTGGGACTGCCACGGGCTGCCGGTCGAGCTGGCCGTGGAGAAGGAGCTGGGGTTCAACGGCAAGCAGGATATCGAGGCGTACGGCATCGCCGAGTTCAACGCCAGGTGCCGGGAGTCGGTGACGCGCTACACCGACGCCTTCGCCGAGCTCACCCGGCGCATGGGCTACTGGGTGGACTTGGACGACGCCTACCGCACGATGGACCCGCAGTACATCGAGAGCGTGTGGTGGTCGCTGAAGGAGATCTTCGGCAAGGGCCTGCTGAAGCAGGACCACCGCGTCGCCCCCTGGTGCCCGCGCTGCGGCACCGGCCTGTCCGACCACGAGCTGGCGCAGGGCTACGAGACGGTCGTCGACCCCTCGGTCTACGTCCGGCTGCCACTCACCTCCGGGCCGCTGGCCGGGGAGGCGTCGCTGCTGGTGTGGACGACGACGCCGTGGACGCTGGTGTCGAACACCGCCGTGGCCGCGCACCCGGAGGTGACCTACGTGGTCGCCACCGACGGGAACGAGAAGCTGGTCGTCGCCGAGCCGCTGCTGGCGAAGGCGCTCGGCGAGGGCTGGACGGCGACGGGGCAGAGCTTCACCGGAGCGGAGATGGAGCGCTGGGCCTACCGGAGGCCGTTCGAGCTGGTCGAGCTGGAGGGCGCCAACTTCGTCGTGGGCGCCGAGTACGTGACGACGGACGACGGCACCGGCCTCGTCCACCAGGCCCCCGCCTTCGGTGAGGACGACCTGCGGGTCTGCCGCGCCTACGGGCTGCCGGTGGTGAACCCGGTGCTGCCCGACGGCACCTTCGAGCCCGAGCTCGGCCTCGTGGGCGGCCAGTTCTTCAAGAAGGCCGACGAGGCGCTCGTCGCCGACCTGGACGCCCGCGGGCTGCTGTTCCGCCACCTGGCGTACGAGCACAGCTACCCGCACTGCTGGCGCTGCCACACCGCGCTGCTCTACTACGCGCAGCCGTCCTGGTACATCCGCACCACGCAGGTCAAGGAGCAGCTGCTCCAGGAGAACGAGAAGACCAACTGGTACCCCGACTCGGTCAAGCACGGCCGCTTCGGCGACTGGCTGAGCAACAACATCGACTGGGCGCTGTCCCGCAACCGCTACTGGGGCACCCCGCTGCCCATCTGGCGCTGCGCCGAGGGACATCTGACGTGCGTCGGCTCGCTGACGGAGCTGAGCGAACTGAGCGGTACGGACCAGAGCGAGCTCGACCCCCACCGGCCGTTCATCGACGCGGTGACGTTCCCCTGCACCGCCGAGGGCTGCGGGCTGGAGGCCACCCGCGTCCCGGAAGTGATCGACGCCTGGTACGACTCCGGCTCGATGCCCTTCGCGCAGTGGGGCTACCCGTACCGGAACAAGGAGGTCTTCGAGCAGCGCTACCCGGCGCAGTTCATCTCCGAGGCCATCGACCAGACCCGCGGCTGGTTCTACACGCTGATGGCGGTCGGCACCCTGGTGTTCGGCCGGTCCAGCTACGAGAACGTGGTGTGCCTGGGACACATCCTGGCCGAGGACGGCCGCAAGATGTCCAAGCACCTGGGCAACATCCTGGAGCCCGTCCCGCTGATGGAGCAGCACGGCGCGGACGCGGTGCGCTGGTTCATGGCGGCGGGCGGCTCCCCGTGGGCGGCGCGCCGCGTGGGGCACGGCACGATCCAGGAGGTCGTGCGCAAGACCCTGCTGACGTACTGGAACACGGTGGCCTTCCAGGCCCTCTACGCCCGGACGAGCGGCTGGGCCCCGGGGGACGCCGACCCGGCTCCGCACGAGCGCCCGCTGCTGGACCGCTGGCTGCTGAGCGAGCTGCACGCGCTGGTCGACCTGGTCACGCGGGCCATGGAGAACTTCGACACGCAGCGCGCGGGCAAGCTGCTGTCGACCTTCGTCGACGACCTGTCCAACTGGTACGTGCGCCGCTCCCGGCGCCGGTTCTGGCAGGGGGACGCCGCGGCGCTGCGGACCCTGCACGACGTCCTGGAGACGGTGACGCGGCTGATGGCGCCGCTGGTCCCGTTCGTCACCGAGCGGGTCTGGCAGGACCTCGTGGTGCCGGTGACGCCGGGCGCGCCGGAGTCGGTGCACCTGGCCAACTGGCCGGTCGCCACCCCGGAGGCCATCGACGAGCGGCTCTCGGTCGACATGCTGCTGGTGCGCCGGCTCGTGGAGCTGGGCCGGGCGACGCGGGCGGAGTCGGGGGTGAAGACGCGTCAGCCGCTGTCCCGGGCGCTGATCGCGGCGCAGGGCTTCGAGTTGCTGGACGACGACCTGCGCGCCCAGATCGCCGAGGAGCTGAACGTCAGCCGCCTCGCGTCGCTCGGCGAGGTCGGCGGTTCGCTGGTGGACACCACGGCGAAGGCCAACTTCCGGGCGCTGGGCCGCCGCTTCGGCAAGCGCACGCAGCCGGTCGCCGCGGCGATCGCCGCGGCCGACGCCGCCGAGCTCTCGGCGGCGCTGCGGGCGGGGACGGCCGCGGTGACGGTCGACGGCGAGCGCATCGCCCTGACCCCGGAGGAGGTCATCATCACCGAGACGCCTCGCGAGGGGTGGTCGGTGGCCTCCGACTCGGGCGCGACGGTCGCGCTGGACCTGGAGATCACGCCCGAGCTGCGCCGGGCCGGTCTGGCCCGGGACGCCATCCGGCTGGTCCAGGAGGCGCGCAAGAACAGCGGGCTCGATGTGGCGGACAAGATCCACCTGCGGTGGACGTCCGACGACGAGGAGCTCGCCGCCGCGCTGACCGAGCACGCGGAGCTGATCGCCGGCGAGGTGCTGGCGGACTCGCTGTCCGCCGAGCCGGCGGACGACGCGTTCGGGCCCGAGTTCTCGGACGAGTCGCTGTCCCTGACGTTCCGCCTCCGCAAGGCGTGACCCCCCGTTCCCCGCGCCCCGTCAGGGGCGCGGGGAACCGCGCGACCCACGCGACCGCGACCACCACGCACCCGCCGGCCGGGGACCCACCAGCAGGGGCGCCCCGGTCGGGCCGTCCCCGGAGCCGAGGGCCGCGCTCGCCAGCCCGGCGCCTTCGCCCAGACCTCCCCAGCGCAGAAGCCGCGCGCAACGACGAACGGGCCGGTCCCCCGGAGGGGTCGGCCCGTTCGTCGTCGGCTTCGGAGCAGCGCCCAGCGGTCAGTTGTCGTCCTCGTCGATGAGGAAGCCCCGCATCGGCGACGGCGCCTGCTGCTGCATCGGCTGCTGCCCCTGCGGGCGGACCGGTGCCATCGGCTGCGTCATGGCCGGAGACATCTGCTGCTGACCGCCGTAGGTCTGGCCGCCGCCCTGGCTGTGCCCACCGCCGGGGTTGCCGCCCTGCGTGTGCCCACCGCCCATGGGCTGGCCGCCCATGGTCTGGTGGCCGCCCATCGTGCCGCCCGAGGGGGCACCGGCGGAGGCCATCGACGGCGAGGCCGGCAGCGAGGGGGCGGCCGGGGTGCGCGGCGGCGCGAGCGAGTCGTCGGACTGGTTCTCCAGCTGGCGCAGCTGGCTCTCCAGGTAGGACTTCAGCCGCGTGCGGTACTCCCGCTCGAAGCCGCGCAGGTCCTCGACCTTGCGCTCCAGCGTGGCGCGGGCGGATTCCAGGGAGCCCATCGCGACGCGGTGCTTCTCCTGGGCGTCCCGCTCCAGCGCGTCGGCCTTGGCGCGGGCGTCGCGCTCCAGACCCTCGGCGCGGCTGCGGGCCTCACCGACGATCTTGTTCGCCTCGGAGCGCGCCTCGGCGATCGCCTGGTCGGCGGTCTGCTGGGCCAGCGAGAGCACGCGGGCGGCGCTGTCGTTGCCACCACCCTGCTGCATCTGCGGAGGACCGCCGTGACCGCCCATCGGGCCCGGGCCGCCACCCATCGGGCCGGGACCGTGCTGCTGGTGCTGGCCGTGCTGCTGGTGCTGGCCGTGCTGGCCGGGACCGGGCTGGCCGGGACCGGGCTGGCCGGGACCGGGCTGGCCGCCCTGGGGGCCGCCGGGACCTGCGGGCAGCTGGGGTGCGCCGGGGAGCTGGGGCGGACCGCCCATCTGCTGCTGACCCGGGGGCACCGGCTGCGGACCGGATATGGCCGGCGGCACCGGACCCTGCTGGGTTCGGTCCTCCGGGGGTTTGCGCATGCCCTGTTGTTGCTGCTGCTGGTTCTGCGCGGCGGCCCGCGTGGCGGCGGCCAGCTTGGCGCGCAGGTCCTCGTTCTCCCGCAGCAGCCTGGTCAGCTCTGCTTCGACCTCGTCGAGGAAGGCATCGACCTCGTCCTCGTCATAGCCTTCTCGGAGGCGGACGGTCGTGAACTGCTTGTTCCGCACGTCCTCGGGGGTCAGCGGCATCTCTTCACCTCAACGTAGGTCATCGGCATATCGGCAAGACCGTACTCGTTCACAGCCCGCCCACGATCCGGATCAGGATGAAAACGATGATCATCAATACGAAGAAGGACAGGTCTAGCGCCACGCCCCCGAAGCGCAGCGGCGGAATGAACCGCCGCAGAAGCTTCAGCGGCGGATCGGTGACAGTGTAGGTCCCCTCCAGAACGACCACCATCGCCTTGCCGGGTTGCCATGAGCGGGCGAACATGAAGACGTAGTCCATGATCAGTCGGAAGATCAGCACGTACAGGAAAACGTTCAGCGCCACGAGGACCACTTGTTGTGCGATGCCCATCGTGCGCTTCCCTCTCCCCTGGGACATGCCCGGCCGCCGACCGGCCGGGGCTGTTTCCGGTGTTGCGTCTCAGCTCTGGTTGAAGAACCCGCCCTCTGCGATGCGGGCCTTGTCCTCCGCCGTTACATCGACGTTAGCAGGAGACAGCAGGAACACCTTCTGCGTCACCCGTTCGATGCTCCCGTGCAGGCCGAAGACGAGGCCGGCGGCAAAGTCGACAAGTCGCTTCGCGTCCGTGTCGTCCATCTCGGTGAGGTTCATGATCACCGGAGTGCCCTCACGGAAGTGTTCCCCGATGGTACGGGCTTCGTTGTACGTCCGCGGGTGCAACGTGGTGATCCGGTAGGGCTCCCGCTCGGACACGACCTTGGGCATGATCACCGGTGCGCTCTTCTCCAGGTTCGGACGTTCGGATGTGATGGAGGACACGGGGGCGATTCTGCTCACCCGCCCGCCGTCACCCACCAGCGCCGGCGACTGCTCCCGCTCCCGCTGGGCGGGCGGCTGGACGACGCGGACCGGGTCCTCCGGCGGCGTGTCGTGGGGCGCGTGCGCCGGCTGGCGCCTGCGCTCCCGCTCGGGTTCCGGTTCGGGCTCGAACTCGTCGTCGGGGTCGTACCCCCGGCCGTCATAACCATCGTCCTCCACGAGGCCGAGGTAGACCGCCATCTTGCGCATCGCGCCGGCCATGCTCCGCATCCTCCGCTCTGTGGTGGATCGGCTCCGTCCGGTGGCCCCGAATCCACGTAGTCTGCCCGTTCAGCCGGAAATGACCATATTTTCGTCTGTAGTCCGACTTTCTTGGCGACGTTACCCGAGCCGGGGACGGACTCCGAGTACCGCGGTGCCGACGCGTACATGTGTCGCTCCCGCCGCCACCGCTTCCTCGAGGTCCGAACTCATCCCTGCCGACACCATGTTTGCAGCAGGATCGTTCCGTCGCAGCCCGCTTGAGATTTCCCCCAACCGCTGGAACGCCTCGGCGGGGCGGCCCGCGTAGCGTCCCTCCAGCGGAGCCACGGTCATCACCCCGGCCAGCGAGAGGGCGGGAGCGGAGCGGACCGCCTCGGCGAGTTCCGGCACGTCGGCCGGCGCGACACCGCCGCGGCCGCCGGTGTCCGCCTCCCCGGACTCCTCCTTGTCCAGGGCCACCTGGAGGAGGCAGCGCAGCTCGCGCCCCTGCCGCTCGGCCGCGGCGGACAGTGCGTTCACCAGCCGGATACGGTCCACGGAGTGCACGTAATCACAGAACTCAGCGACAAAACGTGCCTTGTTGGTCTGCAGCTGCCCCACGAAGTGCCACACGAGCGGCAGGTCCGCACACGCGGCCGCCTTCGGCGCCGCCTCCTGGTGACGGTTCTCCGCGACGTGCCGCACCCCGAGTTCGGCCAGCAGCCGCACGTCGCTCGCCGGGTACGTCTTGGTGACGACGATCAGCGTCACCTCGTCGCGGGAGCGACCGGCCGCGGCACAGGCACGGGTCAGCCGCTCCTCCACCCGGGCGAGGTTCGCCGCCAGCTCCGCCGCCCGCTCGCCCGGGTCACCCGGTGTCCGCGCTTCCTGCGCCATCGTTCAGTCCTCCAGCCAGACGTAGCTCGCCAACCGCCCGGTCGTCCGTTCACGGCGGTAGGAGAAGTGGTCGTCCGACTCCAGAGTGCACACCTCACTGCCGACGACGTCGCCGACCCCCAGCTCGGCGAGCTGGGCCCGCACCCCCGCGGCCACGTCCACGGACGGCGTCCCCCACCGGGTGGTGGCGTGCGCGGCGGGAGCGACGGACGCCACCGCCGCCCGCATCGCCTCGGGTACCTCGTAGCAGCCTCCGCAGACAGCGGGCCCGGTGCGGGCGGTGACGCGGGACGGTTCGGCGCCCAGCGCGACCATGGCCCGCACGGTGGCGGGCACCACCCCGGCCACCAGCCCCGGGCGTCCGGCGTGCGCGGCGCCCGCGACCCCGGCCACGGGGTCCGTCAGCAGAACGGGTGTGCAGTCCGCGGTGAGGACGGCCAGGGCCAGCCCGCGGCGGGCTGTCACCACCGCGTCGACGGCGGGCACGGCCTCCCCCCAGGGCCCGTCCACCTCGGCCACCTCGGCGCCGTGCACCTGGTTCATCCAGACGACCGCCGCCGGGTCCAGCCCGAGGCCCGCTGCGGCCAGCGAGCGGTTGGTCCGCACCGACCGGGCGTCGTCGCCCACCGCACCGCCCAGGTTGAGGGTGCCATAAGGAGCGGCGCTCACCCCGCCCCACCGGTCGGTGAAGGCGAAGTGGGCGCCGCTGACGGAGTCGTGCTGGCGTATCACGTCGTGCTGTACCCGGTTCGTCAGGAGGTCGTCGGCTACTTGAGGAAGTCCGGGACGTCCAGCTCCTCGGCCTGGCTGTCCTGGTAGTCCCGGGCCGGGGGGACGTGCGGCGGCGTGACCGGCGCGGACTCGGCCGTCGGCGCCGGGTCCACCGGAGCGGCGGGCTCGGGCTCCTCCTCGCGGGCGGGGACGCTGCCCAGGCCGCCGAAGGAGGGGCGCTCGTCCGGCACCGGCGGAGCGGACCGCGGCGCGCTGCCCGGCGCGTCCTCCCTGCCGTAGGAACCGAGCGCCTTCTCCCGGTTCTTGGCGGGCGGCTGGCCCCCGTCGAACCCGGCCGCGATGACCGTCACGCGGACCTCGTCGCCCAGGGCGTCGTCGATGACGGCACCGAAGATGATGTTGGCCTCCGGGTGCGCCGCCTCGCTGACGAGCTGCGCGGCCTCGTTGATCTCGAAGAGGCCGAGATCCGAGCCGCCGGAGATGGAGAGCAGGACGCCGCGGGCGCCGTCGATGGACGCCTCCAGCAACGGCGAGGAGATGGCCATCTCGGCGGCGGCGACCGCGCGGTCGTCGCCGCGGGCCGAGCCGATGCCCATGAGGGCCGAACCCGCCTCGGACATGACGGACTTGACGTCCGCGAAGTCCAGGTTGATGAGGCCCGGCGTCGTGATGAGGTCGGTGATGCCCTGCACACCGGACAGCAGGACCTGGTCGGCCGACTTGAAGGCGTCCAGCACGCTGACCTGGCGGTCCGAGATGGACAGCAGCCGGTCGTTCGGAATGACGATGAGGGTGTCGACCTCGTCCCGCAGGGCGGCGATGCCGTCCTCCGCCTGGTTCGCCCGGCGACGGCCCTCGAAGGTGAACGGCCGCGTGACGACGCCGATCGTCAGCGCGCCGAGCGAGCGCGCGATGTTCGCGACCACGGGGGCGCCGCCGGTACCGGTGCCGCCGCCCTCGCCCGCGGTCACGAAGACCATGTCGGCCCCCTTGAGGACCTCCTCGATCTCCTCACGGTGGTCCTCGGCGGCCTTCCGGCCGACGTCCGGGTTGGCCCCGGCGCCGAGGCCGCGGGTGAGCTCGCGGCCGACGTCGAGCTTGACGTCGGCATCGCTCATCAACAGCGCCTGTGCGTCGGTGTTGATCGCGATGAACTCGACGCCCTTGAGACCGACCTCGATCATCCGGTTGATGGCGTTGACGCCACCGCCGCCGATGCCGACGACCTTGATGACTGCGAGGTAGTTCTGCGGTGCTGCCACGTCGAAGGCCTCTCGCCTCGAGTTACCTGTCGCCGCGCCACAGTGGGTGTGGCCGCCGACCTATGCCGATTGGGGACGGTTCGAACGCCGACCCCCAACCCTAACGCTGAAGTTTAGGGTTAACAGTGCCAGTCATTCCTTGGAGTCTCCGGAACGGACACTAAGTCGACACGTACTGCGCGTTCAACGAACACGCCGAACCTCCCGTTTTTCTTTTCACCCTATGTGATCACTCTGGGTGTAACACTCCCGGGTCCTGGTCAGGGCGAACACCCGTCAACCAGGTTCCCCGCAGTCACCGGGAGGAGTGCCCCGGAAGGGGGCGGGGAAACAGCGCGAGGTGCCACAGCGGACCCGCGGCCCGCGACGGCGGGGCGACGGCTGCCGGGGCAGCGGACCGGCACCGCGGCGTGCGCGGCGCGCCGGCAACGGGGTGACGCGGTGGCGGGTGGCGCGGCGTCAGCCGCCGGAGGCGGCGGGGGCGCTGGGGACGCTGACGTTGTAGTGCTCGGCGTCCTTCTCCGCCTTCATCAGCGCGGTGAGCACCTTCGCCTTGGCCGCGCCGTCCTCGCCGCTGCCCCACAGCACCGTGCGGTCCCCCGTCAGTTCCAGCGTGACGGAGTCGAACGACCGCACGCGCACGGTCCGGGTGTCCTCGCGGACGGCCTTCGGAAGGGCGACGGCCACGCGCACCGCCTCGGCGCGCAGCCGCCCGGGGCCGAAGAACGCGTCGCTGCGCGAGCCGTCGAGGTCGAACACCAGCAGCGGTACCCCGGCGGGACGCTCGCGGACCTCCGCGTACCGCACGCCCTCGGCGTCGATCTCGACGTAGGTGCCCTCCTCGCCCGGCTTGGCGACAACGAGCCGGGGGGTGCGCTCGGTCAGTTCGAGGGTGATCCCGTCCGGCCAGTCGCGCACGGCCTTCGCCTCGGCGACCCGCCCGAGCGCCTCCTCGATCCGGCGCTCGATGGCACCGGTGTCCACCCCGGCCAGCGGCTCGCCCAGCGGCACGCCCGCCGCCGCGCGCACCTGGTCCGGCGTCAGCTCGCGGGTGCCCGCGACGCGGACGTGTTCCGCCCGCAGCCAGCTGGAGCCGTACAGCACCCACACGCCGAAGCCCGCCACGGCCGCGGTCGCGGCGGCGGCGAGGAGGAGGGCGGTCCGGCGCGAGAGCCCGGAGGGCAGCCGGGGCGGACGCAGCCGACGCGGCCAGCGGGGCAGCCGCGGGCGGCGCGGCGCCGCCGGTTCCTCACCGGAACCGGCCTGCTCGCCGCCCTCGCCCCGGGTGTCCTCCGCGGTGACCGGTCCGGCTGCGCCGCCCACTGCTCCCTGCCTTCTGCGCCCCGTCGCCTGCGGCTAGGCCGCCGGTCGGGCCGCGATCGCTTCGTGCACCATGCCGACCAGCAGCTCGTCGGCATCCCGGCGGCCGAACTCCGCCGCGCAGCGCGCCATGTCGTACAGCCGGTGCGGATCGGTGAGGACGGGGAGCACGTTGTCCTGGATCCACTCGGCGCTCAGCTCGGCGTCGTCGACGAGGAGTCCGCCGCCCGCCTTCACCACCGGCTGGGCGTTCAGCCGCTGTTCACCGTTGCCGATCGGCAGGGGGACGTAGGCGGCGGGCAGCCCGACGGCGGACAGCTCCGCGACGGTCATCGCGCCCGCGCGGCAGAGCATCATGTCCGCCGCGGCGTACGCGAGGTCCATCCGGTCCAGATACGGTACCGGCACATAGGGCGGCATTCCCGGCATGTTGTCCGGTTGCGGCAGTTCGTTCTTCGGCCCGACCGCGTGCAGGATCTGGACGCCGGAGCGCTGGAGCGTCGGCGCGATGGCCTGGACGACCTCGTTCAGCCGCCGGGCCCCCTGCGAGCCGCCCGTGACGAGCAGTGTGGGCAGGTTGGCGTCGAGCCCGAACGTGGCCCGCGCCTCGGCACGCATCGCCTGCCGGTCGAGGGTGGCGATGGAGCGGCGCAGCGGGATGCCGACGTAGCGGGCGTGCCGCAGCTTGCTGTCGGGCGTGGAGACGGCGACGTGCCGCGTGTAGCGGGAGCCGATCTTGTTCGCCAGACCGGGGCGGGCGTTGGCCTCGTGGACGACGATGGGCACCCCGAGCCGCTTGGCGGCCAGGTAGCCGGGAAGGGCGACGTAGCCGCCGAAGCCGACGACGCAGTCCGCCTTGGTGCGCTCCAGCACCTGCTCGGCCGCCTTGATGGTGCCGCGCAGCCGCCCGGGGACCGTGATCAGCTCCGCGGTCGGTTTACGGGGCAGCGGGACGGCCGGGATGAGGGCCAGCTCGTAGCCGCGTTCGGGGACGAGCCGGGTCTCCAGCCCGCGTTCCGTGCCCAGGGCCGTGATCCCCACGGTCGGGTCCTGCCTGCGCAGGGCGTCCGCGAGGGCGAGCGCGGGCTCGATGTGGCCGGCGGTCCCCCCACCGGCGAGTACGACATGCACCGAAATTCACCGCTCTCCGGACGACCGTTTCCTGCTGGGTCGTCGCATCGTCTTCCATCTCGCGCCAGCCGGCGTCCTTGGCACACCAGGCTGCCGCATGGCCAGCGCCGCGCGTGCCGCGGGGTCGCTGCGGGCGAACGCGATCAGCAACCCGACGGCACACATCGTCGGAAGCAGCGCGGAGCCTCCGTAGGAGAACAGCGGCAGGGGGACGCCGGCGATGGGCAGCAGCCCGAGTACCGCACCGACGTTGATGGCCACCTGGCTGAGGATCCAGATGGTCACACCCCCCGCGGCATATCTCACGAAGGGCTCCTCCGTGCGTCCGGCCACGCGGATACCCGCATAGCCTAGAGCCGCGTAGAGCGTGAGGACGGACAGCGTCCCCGCCAGGCCCAGTTCCTCACCGGTGATGGCGAAGATGAAGTCCGTGTGGGGCTCTGGCAGTTCACCCCATTTCTCCACACTCGCCCCGAGGCCGGAGCCGAACCAGCCGCCGGAGGCGAGGGCGTAGATGCCGTGCAGGGCCTGCCAACAGCGGTCGTCGGGCCCGGGGTCGGAGGCGCCGAGACAGGCGAGCCGGTTCATGCGGTGGGGCGCGACGGCGATGAGGACGACGGTGGCCCCGGCCGCGCACACGAGCGCGGAGCCGAACATGCGCGCGGGGGCGCCGACGAGCCAGAGCAGGCCGAAGAGGATCGCCATGATGATCATCACGGTGCCCATGTCGCCGCCCAGCATGACGAGCGCGCAGATCAGCAGGGCTCCGGGCAGCAGCGGGACCAGCAGGTGCTTCCACTGCGTGAGCAGCTCGCGCTCCCCCTTGCGCGCCAGCAGGTCGGCTCCCCACAGCACGAGGGCGAGCTTGGCGAACTCGCTGGGCTGGAGCATGAACGGCCCGCCGACGCTGAGCCAGTTGGTGCTGCCGTTCACCTCCACGCCGACGCCCGGAACCTGGACGAGGACGAGCAGGAGGACGGTGATCACGAGAACGGGGTACGCGAGCGCACGCAGCAGCTTGACGGGCAGCCGGGAGCCGATGAGCAGGGCGGCCGTGCCCAGGACGGCGGCGACGAGCTGCTTCTTGAAGTAGTAGGTGGCGGGCAGGTCGTAGCGCAGGGCCTGGATCTGCGAGGAGGAGAAGACCATGACCAGGCCCAGCGAGGTGATCAGGAGGCTGCCGCCCAGGATCAGGTAGTAGGCGGTGAGCGGCCGGTCCCAGGCCCGCAGGGCACGGCCGTGCAGCCGCGTCACCCGGTCGAGCAGGGTGCGGGCGCGGGCCGGCAGCACGGAGTCCGCCGTCCGGGCGGCACGGGGCGCCTGCTCGCGTGCAGCCCTGCCACGCGCGGACGGCCGCGGTTTCGCGGAGCGGTCGGGGCGCCCGCCGCGGCCGGTGCGCCCGCGGCCCGGACGGCCGGTGGACGCGAGGGAACCGCTGGAGGACGACGGGCCGCCGGCGGACGCCGGGGAGCGGCCGCCGGACGCCGCCGCGCCGCCCGCTGAGCCGCCCGAGGACGCCGCCGAGGAGCGGCGGCCCGAGCGGGCGGGCGCGGGCCGCGCCGGCCCGCCGCGCGGTGCTTCCCGGGTGGGCCGCTTGTCCGCCGTCATCTCGCTCTCCCCTTCCGCCGGGCCGCGGCCGACGGCCCGGAGATCCGGTGGACGGCCGGCCCCGTGGGCCGGGGGCGGCACCGTGCGGGCCTCAGGCCTCCCGGCTCTCCGGCCGCGCGCCACCCGGCTCCGTGCTCAGCAGGCCGACGGCTTCGGCGAACGCCTCGCCACGCCGGACGTAGTTGGTGAACATGTCCATCGAGGCGCACGCGGGGGCCATCAGGACGGTGTCACCGGGACGGGCCATGCCGGCCGCCGCGTCGACGGCCGCCTTCATGGCCCCAGTGTCGGTGCGGTCGAGGTCCACCACGGGGACCTCGGGGGCGTGTCGGGCCAGCGCTTCGGCGATCAGGTGCCGTTCGGCGCCGATCAGGACGACGCCGCGCAGCCGGCCGACGGCGGAGGCCACCAGTTCGTCGAACGTGGCGCCCTTGGCCAGCCCGCCGGCGATCCACACCACGTCCGGGTAGGCGGCGAGCGAGGCCTGGGCCGCGTGCGGGTTGGTGGCCTTGGAGTCGTCGACGTACGTGACGCCGTCCACCTCCGCGACCCGGGCGATGCGGTGGGCCTCCGGTGAGAAGGCCCGCAGCCCCTCGCGGACGGCGGCCGGGGGTACGCCGAAGGCGCGGGCCAGCGCGGCGGCCGCGAGGGCGTTGGCGATGTTGTGCGGCGCGGCCGGGCCCGCGGCGGGGGCGATGTCGGCCACCTCCGCGAGCTCCTGGGCCTGCTTCCGCCGGTCCGGCACGAAGGCGCGGTCGACGAGGAGGCCCTCCACCACGCCCAGTTCGGACGGGCCCGGGGTGCCGAGGGTGAAGCCGATGGCCCGGCAGCCCTCCACGACGTCGGCCTCGCGGACGAGCCGCTCGGTGGCGGGGTCGGCGGCGTTGTAGACGCAGGCGACCTCGTTGCCGGTGTAGACGCGGCCCTTGTCGGCGGCGTAGGCGTCCATGGAGCCGTGCCAGTCGAGGTGGTCGGGGGCCAGGTTGAGGACGGCCGCGGAGTGGGCGCGCAGGGAGGGCGCCCAGTGGAGCTGGTAGCTGGACAGCTCGACGGCCAGGACGTCGAACTCCTCACCGCCGAGCACGACGTCGACGATGGGGGTGCCGATGTTGCCGACGGCGGCCGTGCGCAGACCCGCCGCGCCGAGGATGGAGGCGAGCATGCGCACGGTGGTGGTCTTGCCGTTGGTGCCGGTGACGGCGAGCCAGGGCGCGCTGCTCGCGCCCGGGGTCCCGCGCAGCCGCCAGGCCAGCTCGACGTCGCCCCACACCGGGACGCCGGCGGCCGCGGCGGCGGCGAACAGCGGGCTGTCCGGCCGCCAGCCGGGCGAGGTGACGACCAGCTCGGTGCCGGGCGGCAGGGTGTCGCCGTCGCCGAGCCGGGCGGCGACGGCCTCTGGGCCCGCGGCCGCCAGCTCCTCGGCGCGGGCGCGCTGGGCCTCGCCCGAGCCGCCGTCGACCACGGTGACGGCAGCCCCGAGCCGGGCCAGGGCGCGGGCGGCGCTGACGCCGCTCACCCCGAGCCCGGCCACGGTGACGGTGCGCCCGGCGACGTCGAGCGGCTTGCCCGACTCGACGGGGAGGGCGGGCGCGGCGCTCACTTCTGCGCCGCCCATGCCGCGTAGAAGATGCCGACGCCGACGATGGCGCACATGCCCTGGATGATCCAGAACCGGACGACGACGAGCACCTCGCTCCAGCCCTTGAGCTCGAAGTGGTGCTGGAGTGGCGCCATCTTGAACACCCGCTTGCCGGTGAGGCGGAAGGAGCCGACCTGGATCACCACGGAGAGGGTGATGAGGACGAACAGGCCGCCGAGGATGGCGAGCAGCAGCTCGGTGCGGGAGACGATCGCCAGGCCGGCGAGCGCGCCGCCGAGGGCGAGCGAGCCGGTGTCACCCATGAAGATCTTGGCCGGTGAGGTGTTCCACCACAGGAAGCCGAAGCAGGCGCCCATGAGTCCGGCGGCGACGACGGCCAGGTCGAGGGGGTCGCGTACCTCGAAGCAGGACGGGCTGCCGGTGATGGCACAGGAGTCCTGGTACTGCCAGACGCCGATGAACGTGTAGGCGCCGAAGACCATGACGGACGCGCCGGTGGCCAGGCCGTCCAGGCCGTCGGTCAGGTTGACGCCGTTGGACATGGCCAGCGTCATGAACAGCGCCCAGATGACGAACAGCACCGGGCCGATCTGCCAGCCGAAGTCCTGGGTGAAGGAGAGCCGGTCGGAGGCGGGCGAGTTGCCGCGCAGGTCCTCGAAGTTGAGGGCGAGGACGGCGAAGGTGATGCCGACGATGAGCTGGCCGAGCATCTTCGCCTTGGCCCGCAGACCGAGCGAGCGCTGCTTGACGATCTTGATGTAGTCGTCCAGGAAGCCGACCAGCCCCATGCCCGCCATCAGGAAGAGCACCAGCACGCCGGAGATCGTCGGCTCACTGCCGGTGAGCAGCTTGGTCAGGCCGTAGGCGACGAGCGTCGCCAGGATGAAGGCGATGCCGCCCATCGTCGGCGTGCCGCGCTTGCTGTGGTGGTCCCGAGGGCCGTCGTCCCGGATGTACTGGCCGTAGCCCTTGCGGGCGAGGAGTTTGATCAGCAGCGGGGTACCGATCAGGGTCAGGAACAGACCGATGACCCCGGAGAAGAGGATCTGCCTCATCGCCCGGCGACCCCACCCTCGGTCTCGGCCAGCAGCTCCGCGGCGACCTTCTCGAGCCCCACCGAACGGGACGCCTTCACCAGTACGACGTCCCCCGGGCGCAGCTCACTGCGCAACAGGTCGATCGCCGCCCGTGCGTCGGACACGTGCACCGACTCCTCACCCCACGAACCCTCGTTCTTGGCGCCCATGTCCAGCCAGGCGGCCTCCCGGCCGCCGACCGCCACGAGCCTGCTGACGTTGAGCCGGACGGCGAGCCGTCCGACCGCGTCGTGCTCAGCGAGCGCCGCGTCACCGAGTTCGGCCATCTCACCGAGCACCGCCCACGTGCGACGCGGCACCCCGTCCGCCCCGCTGCCTGCCATCGAGGCCAGTGCGCGCAGAGCGGCCCGCATGGAGTCGGGGTTCGCGTTGTACGCGTCATTGACGACGGTGACACCGTCCGCGCGCTCGGTGACGTCCATCCGCCACTTGGAGAGACCGCGGGCATGGTTCAGCGCCTGTGCGATGGCGTCGGCGGGCATGCCCAGTTCATGGGCGACGGCTGCCGCGGCGAGCGCGTTCGACACGTGATGCTCACCGTACAGCCGCAAGGTCACGTGGCTGCACCCGGAGGGTGTGTGAAGGGTGAAAGAAGGGCGCCCGTCGGTACCGAGTGAGACGTTTTCCGCCCGTACGTCGGCGTCGCGCCCCTCGCCGAAGAGCACGACGCGGGCCCGGGTGCGCGAGGCCATGGCCCGCACCCGCGGGTCGTCGGCGTTGAGGACGGCGATGCCGCCCTCCTGCGCCGGGGGCAGGCTCTCCACCAGCTCGCCCTTGGCCTGGGCGATCTGTTCGACACCGCCGAACTCCCCCAGGTGCGCGGTGCCGACGTTGAGCACGAGGCCGATGTGCGGCGGGGTCAGCCCGGTCAGGTAGGCGATGTGGCCGATGCCGCGGGCGCCCATCTCCAGCACGAGGTGACGGGTCGTCGCATCGGCCCGCAGTGCCGTGACGGGCAGCCCGATCTCGTTGTTGAGCGAGCCGGGCGTCCACACCGTGGGCGCGTGGGCGTCCAGCAGCTGGGCGATCAGGTCCTTGGTGCTGGTCTTGCCCGAGGAGCCGGTGAGGGCGACGACGGTCGTGCCGAGGGCGGCCACGACGTGCCGCGCCAGGGCTCCGAGGGCGGCGGTGACGTCGTCCACGACGATCGCGGGCACCCCGACCGGGCGGGTGGCCAGCACCGCGACGGCGCCGTCCGCCACGGCCCGGGCCGCGAAGTCGTGGCCGTCCACGCGCTCGCCCGCGTAGGCGGCGAAGAGGCCGCCGGGGGCGCACTCGCGGGAGTCGTACACCACCGGACCGACCACCTTGACCTGCGGGTCCGGTATATCGTGCGGCCGGCCGGAGACGACGGTGGCGATTTCGGCGAGGGTCAGCGGAATCATCGGGCGGGCTGCTCCTCGGTGGTGGCCCGGTGCGGAACGCCCTGCGAGCCGTCGCCCGGGGCGTCGGCGGGGCCGTCCGGCACGGCGAGCGGCTCGCGGGCCAGGCGGTCCTCGATGGTGTCGCGCAGCACCTCGCGGTCGTCGAACGCGCGCACGACGCCGGCGATGTCCTGGCCGACCTCGTGCCCCTTCCCGGCGACGATCACGACGTCCCCTGGCTCCGCGCGGGCGACGGCCGCGGCGATGGCGGCTGCGCGGTCCTCTTCCAGCAGGACGGTGCCGCGCTCGTAGGAGGGCACCTCGGCGGCTCCGGCGAGCATGGCGGCGAGGATCGCCAGGGGGTCCTCGGAGCGCGGGTTGTCGGAGGTCAGTACGGCGGTGTCGGACAGCCTGGCCAGGGCGGCACCCATGGAACCGCGCTTGTGCGGGTCCCGGTCGCCGCCGCAGCCGAGGACGGCGTGGATGCGCCCGTCGGTGACGCGGCGCAGCGCGCGCAGCACGGACTCGACGGCGTCCGGCTTGTGGGCGTAGTCCACGACGGCCAGATAGGGCTGGCCCGCGTCCACCCGCTCCAGGCGGCCCGGCACGCCGGGGATGGCGGCGACGCCGTCGGCGGCCGTCTGGACGTCGACGCCCGCGACGACGAGGGCCGTGACCGCCCCGAGCGCGTTGGAGACGTTGAACGGGCCCGGCATGGGCGCCGCCGCCCGCGCCCGCAGCCCCTGCGGCCCGACGATGGTGAACACCGAGCCGAGCGGCCCGACCTCGACGTCCTCGGCGCGCCAGTCGGCGTCCGGGTGGCCCTCGGCGGAGTAGGTGGTGACCGGCACCCCGGCCTCGCGGGCGAGCCGCTGCCCGTACTCGTCGTCGAGGTTCACCACACCGGCCCGGGAGCGCGCCGTGGTGAAGAGCTGCGCCTTGGCCGCGAAGTAGTCCTCCATGTCGGTGTGGAAGTCCAGGTGCTCCGGGCTCAGGTTGGTGAACACCGCGACGTCGAAGACGCAGCCGTCCACCCGGCCCATGACCAGGGCGTGGCTGGAGACCTCCATCGCCACCGAGGTGACGCCTCGCTCCCTCATGACGCCGAAGAGCGCCTGAAGCTCGGTGGCCTCGGGGGTGGTGCGCTGGGCCTTGAGCCGTTCGTCGCCGATGCGGGACTCGACGGTGCCGATGAGCCCGGTCAGTTCCCCCTCCTTGGCGGCGGCCCGCAGCCCGCCCTCCACCAGGTAGGCCGTGGTGGTCTTGCCGGAGGTGCCGGTGATCCCGATCTGCAGGAGGTCGCGGCCCGGCTCGCCGTAGACGGCGGCGGCCAGCTTGCCCATGTGGCGGCGCGGGTCCGGCACGACGAGCACGGCCAGCCCGGCGTCGGCGCAGCGCTGCGCTCCGGCCGGGTCGGTCAGGGTCGCGACGGCACCGCGGGAGACGGCCTGGGCGACGAAGTCCGCGCCGTGGAACCGGGCGCCGGGCAGGGCCGCGTAGACGTCACCCGGCTGGACGGCACGGGAGTCGTGCGTGACTCCGGTGACGGCGATGGCCTCCGGCCCGGCGGGGGCGTCGTCGTCGCCGGCCACCGCGGGCCGCACGTCCGCGATCCCCAGTGACCGGGCCAGCTCCGTCAGCTCGACGGGGCGTACCCCGGAGGGGCGCGGCGGGGAGGTAGGGGTCTGATCAGCTTGTGGCACGGCGGTGACACTACCCGGCGCCGCGCTCTCGCCGCGAAGCGAGGGCCGGGGCCGGGTGGAGGGGGTGGCGGTGGTCCGCCGCCGCTCAGCGTCGTCGGTGAGGGTGCTCACGTGGGGGTCTTCCGTTCAGTCGCCCGGGGTGAAGGTGGTGGGCAGGTCCGGTGCCTTCGCGCCGGTCGGCGGCGCCTGGAGGGTCTTGAGGGAGAACTGCATGACGTGCCGGAAGACCGGCCCGCACACCGAGCTCCCGTGGTAGCTGCCCTTGGTGGGGTTCTGTACCGCGCAGTAGACGGTCACCCGCGGCTCGTCGGCGGGGGCGAACCCGGCGAAGGACGCGGTGTAGCCGTTGTAGCGGCCGGTCTGGGGGTCGACGCGGTTGGACGTCCCGGTCTTGCCCGCCACCCGGTAGCCGGGGATCGCGGCGGGCGCTCCGGTGCCCTCGTCGTCGGTGACGACCTCCTCCAGCATGAGGCTCAGGATGTCGGCCGTCTCCTCGCTGACGACCCGGTCGCGCCGCGGGTCGGGCGCGGGTTCGTAGCGTCCGTCGGGCTTGAGGGTGCCGCGCACCAGGCTGGGCGTCACGCGGACACCGCCGTTCGCGATGGTGGAGTAGACCGAGGCGGCCTGGAGGGCGTTGACGGACAGGCCCTGGCCGAAGGGGATCGTGTACTGCTGGGAGCCGTTCCAGTCTCCCGGGGCGGCCAGGATGCCGGGGCTCTCGCCGGGGAAGCCGAGGCCGGTGGGGCGGCCGATGCCGAATTCGGTCAGATAGCGGTGCAGGACCTCGTTCGCCTCCGCCTGGGAGTCGCCGAGGCGTTCGGCGGCCAGGATGGTGCCGATGTTGCTGGACTTGGCGAGGACGCCGGTCAGCGTGAGGTGGTAGGTCTCGTGGTCGTGGTCGTCGGCGAACAGGCGGTTCGCGCGGTCCAGCCGGTTGGGCACGGTCACGTGGGTGCCGGGCAGGGCGACGCCCTCCTCCAGCACGGCGGCCATGGTCATCAGCTTGGCCGTGGAGCCCGGCTCGTAGACGTCCTCCAGCGCCCGGTTGCGCAGCGCCCCGGAGGTGGCCGTCGAGAGGTCGTTGGGGTCGAACCCGGGGGCGTTGGCCATCGCCAGGATCTCGCCGCTGCGCACGTCCTGGACGATGACGTAGCCGCTGTCCGCCTTCGACGCGCGCACCTGGTCGGAGAGGGCCTGCTGGGCGGCCCACTGGATGTCGCGGTCGAGGGTGAGCTCGACGCCCGAGCCCGGGGTGGGCGGCTGCTCACGGCCGCCGGCGGTGGGCACCCGGCGGCCCGCCGACTGGGCGTAGGTGATCTTGCCGTCGGCGCCGGCGAGGACCGTGTCGAGCCGGGCCTCCAGACCGCCGCCGCCCTGGCCGTTCGCGGTGACGAAGCCGAGGACGCCGGAGGCGAGCTCGTGGTTCGGGTAGACGCGCTTGGCGCGCGGCTGCGCGTAGACGCCGGCGAGGACGTTGGCGCCCCCGCCGGCGCCCTTCTTCTCGGCCAGCTCCTTCTGGAGGTCCTGGATCTGCCGCCAGACCTGCGGCGTCTGCTGCCGGGCCAGCCGCACGTAGCGGGGGGCGGGCGGGTCGGTCAGCCGACGCTCCAGCTCCGCCGGGTCCTCGCCCAGGATCGGGCCGAGCAGGGCGGCGGCCCGGGCGGGGGCGTCGGCGACCCCGGCCTGCTCGGGCTCGAAGAGGTAGGGGTCGGCGGTGATGTCGTAGGCGTCGACGGTCGTGGCCAGCTCGCGGCCCTCCCGGTCGGTGACCGTCCCGCGCTCGGCCGCGAGCGGGACGGTGACGTACCGGTTGACGTCGGCGGCCGCCGCGTAGCTGTCCGC
Source organism: Streptomyces sp. WMMC1477 (assembly GCF_027460245.1). Classification (NCBI taxonomy): domain Bacteria; kingdom Bacillati; phylum Actinomycetota; class Actinomycetes; order Kitasatosporales; family Streptomycetaceae; genus Streptomyces; species Streptomyces sp. WMMC1477. Next base: position 722,680 of record NZ_JAPZBD010000003.1, read on the forward strand.
GTCCACGGCCTGCACCTGGAGGAGCCGCAGCCCGAAGACCAGCAGGACGAGGGTGACGGCCACGCTGAGCAGCCGCAGCCGGCCACGCGCCGGAACGAGGCGCAGGTCCTTGGCCGGGCGGGACGCGCCCCGGGGCGCCGACCGGGGGCCGGGCCGGGCCGGGCGGCCGGACCGGGGACGGGGCGGCCGCCGCGGGGTGGTGCGCCGCCCGTCACCGCGCCGCCCGTCACCGCGCCGCCCGTCACCGCGCCGCCCGTCACCGCGACGGTCACCGCCGCGCGCGTCACTGCCGCGACCGCCACCACCGCGACGGTCACCGCCGCCGGGGTTGCCCCCGCGCGGACTGCCACCGCGTCCGCCGTCCCCCCGCCGCTCGCCGCCGCGAGGGTTACCGCCCCGCCGCTCGCCGCCGCGCTGGTCGCCCTCGCGCCGCCGCTCACCGCCGCGTCCGCCGTCGCCCCGTCCGCCGTCGCCGCGCCGGTCGCCGCCCCTGGGCCGGGCCGGGCGGGGGACGCGGCGGCGGGGCGGTTCCTGCGGGCTCATCGAGCGTCCGGCGCGGGTGAGGGCTCGCCCAGGACCGTGCCGTCCGGTTTCAGGAACACGGGGACGTCGCCGGGGACCATGCCCAGCTCCCGCGCCCTGCGGTCCAGCGCCCCCGGGGCGGAGAAGGAGTCGACGTCCTGCTGGAGCCCCTGCTCCTCGTCGGTCAGCTCCTTCGTCTCCTGCCGGAGCTTGCCCAGTTCGAACGAGCCCTCGTTGACGGCGGCGTTGAGCAGCAGCAGGGCGAGCAGCCCGCCGCCCAGCAGGACGACGACGAGCAGGACGAAGGGGGCGCGGGCGGCGGTGGAGCCGCCCGCGGGGACCAGCCGGGCGAGTGCGGGCACCCAGGGACGCGCGGAACGTCCGGTCGAACCGGTCATGCTGGGGCTACCTCCCGGATGCGTCGCGCCCCGCGCAGCCGGGCCGGAGCGGCGCGGCGGTTGCGGGCGACCTCTTCCTCGGTGGGCAGTTCGGCTCCCCGCGTCAGCAGCTCCAGCCGGGGCTGGTACTGCTCGGGAACCACGGGCAGGCCGGGTGGCGCGGTGTTGGCGGCGCCGGCGGCGAACACCTGCTTGACCAGGCGGTCCTCCAGGGAGTGGTAGGACAGCACGGCGATCCGCCCGTCCACGGCGAGGGCGTCCACGGCCGCCGGCAGGGCCCGCTCCAGGACGGCGAGTTCGCCGTTGACCTCGATGCGCAGGGCCTGGAACGTGCGCTTGGCGGGGTTGCCTCCGGTGCGCTTGACCGCCTGCGGCAGCGCGGCGCGGATCAGCTCGACCAGCCGGGCGCTGGTGGTGAAGGGCTCCCGCTCGCGTTCCCGGACCACGGCCTCCACGATGCGGCGCGCCTGCTTCTCCTCGCCGTAGGCGCGCAGGACCCGGACCAGTTCGCCCGGCGGGTAGGTGTTCAGGACCTCGGCGGCGGAGACGCCGCGGCTCTGGTCCATGCGCATGTCCAGCGGCGCGTCCTGGGCGTAGGCGAAGCCGCGGTCCGCCTCGTCGAGCTGCATGGAGGAGACGCCGAGGTCGAACAGGACGCCCTGCACGCGCGGAGTGCCCGTCTCGGCGAGGACGCGGGGCAGCTCGTCGTAGACGGCGTGCACCAGGGTGGCCCGGTCGCCGTGGCGGGCCAGGCGCTCCCCGGCGAGCTTCAGCGCGTCGGGGTCGCGGTCGAGCGCGATGAGGCGGGCCTCGGGGAAGGCGTCGAGCAGCGCCTCGCTGTGCCCGCCGAGGCCGAGGGTGCAGTCGACGACGACGGCTCCGGGCCGTTCCAGCGCGGGGGCCAGAAGCTCCAGACACCGCTGGAGCATGACCGGAACGTGCCGCTCTTCGCTGTCGGTCATGTGCCCTCTCAGTCCCGGCTCTGCTCCGGCCCGGACCCGGCGAGGCGGGCGGCGGACGCCGGCCCGGCTCCGCGGCCCGGCCGTTCCGCCGCTGGGTGCGGGCAGGCGCGGGGCGTGCCGGTGAGGGCCGGGAAGGTGCGGGAGTGGCCGGTCGACCGCCCGCTCTGCTCCCGTTCGCGTCAACTCTAGTCCAGTCGTCCGCTCGGTCAATCAACCGGTCGGGCGCGTCCCGCGCCGTCGTGACCGGTCCCGCGTGGCGCCGACCGCCTGTGGAGTGCCTCACAAGACCGCGCGCTCACCCCGATATCTCCCCTACGTCCGATCTCACGACGAGCCGATTCCGAGCGGCGCCGCTACGGTCGGACCATGTCGACCTCCCCGAACTCGCGTACGGTCACGGACCGCCTCGTCGAAGCCAACGCCGAGTACGCAGAAGCCTTCACGAACCCGGGCATGGGGGCCGCCCCCGTGCTGAACGTCGCCGTGGTGGCGTGCATGGACGCCCGTATCGACCTGCACGCCTCCCTCGGCCTGCGGCTCGGCGACTGCCACACCATCCGCAACGCGGGCGGCGTCGTCACCGACGACGTGATCCGCTCGCTGACGATCAGCCAGCGTGCGCTGGGCACCCGGGCCGTGGTACTCATCCACCACACCGACTGCGGGCTGATGAAGCTCACCGAGGACTTCCGGCACGATCTGGAGCTGGAGGTGGGCCAGCGGCCGTCGTGGGCCGTCGAGTCCTTCCGGGACGTCGATCAGGACGTGCGCCAGTCGATCGAGCGCGTCCGCACGTCCCCGTTCCTGCCGCACACCGACGACGTGCGCGGGTTCGTCTTCGACGTGACCACGGGTCTGCTGCGCGAGATCGAGCCCGGGGGATCCCCCGCGAAGTGACGTTTGGCACGGTGTACGTGAACAATGTGCTGTCCACGGCACCGTGCCGCCGGGTCTCTCCGCATTCCTGAGCCGGCCGGTCCCGCGGACGCTTCAGGGGTGAGCCGGCCTCGTGACCCGTGAGGTCCGGCCATGGGAACGGGCCTAGGAGGGCCGGGTGGCGACGTATGACGCACGAGAGAACCTCAGCGATCTGACGGCGACGGCGGACGAGGTACGTCGTTCGGTCGAGAGCGTGATCGAGGGCAAACCGGAGGCCGTCCGGCTGGCCCTGACCGTGCTGCTCGCCGAGGGGCACCTGCTCGTCGAGGACGTGCCGGGCGTGGGCAAGACGATGCTCGCGAAGGCACTGGCCAGGTCGATCGACTGCTCGGTGCGCCGGATCCAGTTCACGCCGGATCTGCTGCCCTCCGACATCACCGGCGTCAGCGTGTACGACCAGGAGCGCCGCGAGTTCGAGTTCAAGCCGGGGGCGATCTTCGCCCAGATCGTCATCGGCGACGAGATCAACCGCGCCTCGCCCAAGACGCAGTCCGCGCTGCTGGAGTCCATGGAGGAGCGGCAGGTCACCATCGACGGCCAGACCTACCCGCTGCCGGACCCGTTCATGGTGGTCGCCACCCAGAACCCGGTGGAGATGGAGGGCACCTACACGCTGCCCGAGGCCCAGCGGGACCGCTTCATGGCGCGGCTGTCCATCGGCTACCCGAGCACGGCGGCCGAGCTGGAGATGCTCGACGTCCACGGCGGCGTCTCCCCGCTGGCGGGCCTGCGCCCGGTCGCGCACGCCGACGCCATCTCCAAGCTCATCGCGGCGGTGCGCGGCGTGCACGTCGCCGAGCCGGTCAAGCGGTACGCCGTCGACCTCGTCACGGCCACCCGCAACCACCCCGAGCTGCGGCTCGGCGCCTCACCGCGGGCCACCCTCCAGCTGCTGCGGGCCGCCCGGGCCGCCGCGGCCCTGAACGGGCGCGACTTCACCCTGCCGGACGACGTCCAGTTCCTCGCCATGCCCGTCCTGGCGCACCGGCTGCTGCCCACCGCGCAGGCCCAGCTCAACCGGCGGACGGCGGAGCACATCGTCTACGACATCGTGCAGCGCACCCCGCTGCCCAGCCCCGCGCCCGCCCCGGGTGGGGCCCAGGCCCCGGCTCCGGTGCAGGCCCGGGGGTACTGATGGCCCCCGCCCGCGAGCACGGCTCCGCACGGGGTTCGCTGCGCGTCTCGTTCGGCGGGCTCACCACCCGCGGCCGGTCCTTCCTGGCCGCGGGGATCGCGGCGGCCGTGAGCGCCTACATCCTGGGCCAGCCCGAGCTGCTGCGCGTCGGGGTGCTGCTCGGCGTCCTGCCCCTGGTGTGCGTCGCCGTCCTGCACCGCACCCGGCACCGGGTGACCGGCGCCCGGCGGCTGAGCCCGGCCCGGGTGCCGGTGCGCAGCGAGGCCCGGGTGCAGCTGCGCGTCGAGAACGTCTCCCGGGTCCCCACCGGCATGCTCATGCTCCAGGACCAGGTGCCCTACGTGCTGGGCCCGCGGCCCCGCTTCGTCCTGGACCGGATCGAGGGCGGCGGGCGCCGCGAGGTGTCCTACCGCGTCCGCTCCGACCTGCGGGGACGCTATCCGCTGGGCCCGCTCCAGCTCCGGGTGACCGATCCGTTCGGGATGGTCGAGCTGACGCGCTCGTTCAGCACCCGCGACACCCTGACCGTGATCCCGGCCGTGCAGGCCCTCCCTCCGGTCAGGCTGCTCGGCGAGGCCTCCGGGTACGGCGAGAGCCGGCGGCGCGCGATCGCCGTCACCGGTGACGACGACGTCATCCCGCGCGCCTACCGGCACGGCGACGACGTCCGGCGCGTCCACTGGCGCTCCACGGCCCGCCGCGGCGAGCTGATGGTGCGCCGCGAGGAGCAGCCGGAGCGGGCCCGGGCCACCGTGCTGCTCGACACACGGCGGCTCGCCTGGGCCGGTTCGGGTCCGGACTCGCCGTTCGAGTGGGCGGTCACCGGCGCCGCCTCCGTCGCGATACACCTGCTGGAACGCGACTACCAGGTGCGGCTGCTCACCGACGCCGGCACCCTGGCCCCGGGCCCGGAGGGCCTGCTGACCGGCGGGGACGGCCCGGACACGGCCGGCCTGCTGCTGGACGCCCTCGCCGTCGTCGGCCACTCCCACGAGACCGGCCTGCAACGCGCCCACGACAGACTGCGGGAGGGCGGCTGCGGCCTGCTGGTCGCCTTCCTCGGCCACCTCGACCCGCCCCAGGCCACGCTGACGGCCCGGATCCGGCAGCGGGCGGGCGGCGCGGTCGCGCTCGTCCCCCGGGGCCAGCAGGCGCCGCAGACGGAGGAGGAACAGATGCGCGCCCTGCGCGAGGCGGGCTGGACGGTCGTGCCGTTCACCCCGTGGGACGCGCTGCCGCAGGTGTGGCAGCTGGCCGACCGGACGAACGCGGCCGGCGGCGGACCGATGACGACGACGGGGGGCGTCCGATGAGCGGACAGGCACGGCTCGCGGTGTGCGGGTGGCTCGCCACCGTCGCGGCGGCCACCGCCCTGCTGCCCCTGGTGCGCGACGCCTCCTGGCTGTTCCAGGCGGCCCTGGTGCTCGCCCTGGTCAGCGCCCTGGGCGCCGGGCTGCGGCGCGTCCCGCTGCCGCGCGGGCTGACGATCACGGCCCAGCTGGTGCTGGCGCTGCTCGCGCTCACCTTCCTGTTCGTGCGGGAGTCGGCCGTCGCCGGGTTCATCCCGGGGCCGGACGCCTTCACGCGCTTCGGCGACCTGTTCGCCCAGGGCGGCCAGGACGTGAGCGAGTACGTGATACCGGCGCCGCTGACGGACGGCATCCGGCTGATGCTCGTCGCCGGCGTGCTGCTCATCGGCCTGATGATGGACGTCCTCGCCGCCACCTACCGCACGGCGGCCCCGGCCGGGCTGCCGCTGCTCGCGCTCTACTCCGTCGCCTCCGGGCTGGCCGGTGAGGACGGCGGGCGCTGGCTGTGGTTCCTGTGTGCGGCGGCCGGCTACCTGCTTCTGCTCCTCGCCGAGAGCCGCCACCGCCTCGTGCAGTGGGGTCAGGTGTTCGGCGCCGCGCTGCCGGGCGGCGGCCCGGGCGCCCGGGTGCGCTCGGCCTCGCCGGTGCGCACGGGACGGCGGATCGGGTTCGCCGCTCTCGGGTTCGCGCTGCTCGTGCCGCTGGCGCTGCCCGCGCTCGGCACCGGCCTGCTGACGAACGACGGCGAGGGCGGCGGGGGCGGCCCCGGCGACGGCAACACGGTCACCGCCGTCAACCCGCTGGTCGAACTGCAGAACAGTCTCAACCAGCCGGAGAACCGGACCGTCCTCACGTACGAGACCGACGCCGAGGACGTCAGCGGGCTGTACATGCGGATCGTGGCGCTCGACGAGTTCGACGGCACGTCGTGGCGCCCCTCCCAGCGGCGCATCACGGACGTGCCGTCGGACCGCTTCCCCACGCCGCCGGGCCTGTCCCCCGGGGTCGATCGGGAGACCGTCACGACCCGCATCGCCGCGGCCGACTGGTACAAGCAGAGCTGGCTGCCCATGCCCTACCCCGCCGACGAAGTGAACATCGACGGACGCTGGCGCTTCGAGCCCATCGGCCGCACCCTCGTCGGCGATCAGGGGCAGACGACGGCGGGCGCCCAATACGAGGTGCGGAGCCTGCTGGTCAAGCCCACCGCCGAGCAGCTGGCCAACGCGCCGCGGGCGCCCATGGACATCCGCCGGGAGCAGACCTCGGTGCCGGACGGCCTGCCCGCCGTGGTGGAGGAGACGGCCCGCACCGTGACCAGCACGGCGCGCAACGACTACGAACGCGCCGTCGCCCTCCAGGACTGGTTCGCCGTCCAGGGCGGCTTCACCTACGACACGGAGGTCGCCGCGGGCAGCGGCAGCGAGGCCATAGCGCGCTTCCTGGAGCAGAAGGAGGGATTCTGCGTCCACTTCGCCTTCTCCATGGCGGCGATGGCCCGGACGCTGGACATCCCGGCACGGGTGGCGATCGGCTTCACCCCCGGCACCAGCTCCTCCGGCGGCACGCGCGAGGTCGGGCTCCAGGACGCGCACGCCTGGCCCGAGCTGTACTTCCAGGGCGTCGGCTGGACCCGCTTCGAGCCCACTCCCTCGCGGGGCACCACCCCGGAGTACGCGATGCCCGTCCTGCCCGACCCCGGCGGCTCGGACGAGCCCGACCTGCCGCGGCCCGGGACGACGGACGAGCCGTCCACCGCGCCGCAGGCACCGGAGGACGCGTGCCCGCCCGGCGTCGGGGGCTGCGAGAACGACGCGGACGCCGCGGGCTCCTCCGACGACGGCTCCTTCTGGAAGACGGCGGGAACCGTCGCCCTCTTCGTCGGCCTCGGCCTGGGCGGCGTCCTGCTCGTGGCGGCGCTCGTCCTGTCCCCGCTGCTGTGGCGGCTGACCGTACGGCGCCGGCGGACCGGCGGCGGCCCCCTCACCTGCTGGCAGGAGGCCCTCGACGCGGGCTGGGACTTCGGCATCCCGCCGGACGAGTCGGACACACCCCGGCAGGCGGCGGTCCGCCTGGCCGAGGCCGGGCGGCTCAGCACACCGGCCGCCGCGGCGCTCCACCGGCTCGCCGACGCGGTCGAGCGCGCCCTGTACGCGCCGCGGCCCGCCCCTCCCGGCCCCTACGCGGCCGACGTGCTGGCGGTGCGGGCCGGGCTGCGGGCCTCGGCGTCCCGGTGGACCCGGATGCGGGCCGTCATCCTGCCCCGCTCCTCCGTCCGGGTGCTCTGGGCCGCCTCGGAGCGGGGGCGCGCCCTCATGGACGCCCACCGCGCGTTCTGGGCCCGGGTGGCGGTCTCCCTGCGGGCCCGGCTGAGCCGCGGCTGAGCCGGGTCGGTGGCCGGGCCCGGGGGCCCGGCCACCGGCCCGTCGCCCGCCCCGCGGCCGGCCCGTCCGCTCTCAAGGCCGGGCGAGGACGGACGAGGACGGCGGCGGCCGGCTGCGGACGGCCGGAGGCCCTGGGACAGGCGTCAAGGAACGCAAAAAGAAGAGGCCACCCTTCGGGTGGCCTCGGTGAGGCGGTGTACCGCCCTGTTTACTGCTGTTCGTCTCGGCGGCGCTGCCAGCGATCCTCGATGCGGTTCATCATCGACCGCCTGGGCGGCTTCTGGCGGCGGCCCCGGCCGTGCTCCCGGCCGCGGCGGCCCTCACCTGACCTGCCCTGACCTTCGCCCTCACCTTCGCCCTCGGAGCCGGGCTGCGGCCCCCTGCGCCAGCCGGTCACGGCCAGCACGGCGCATCCGAGCATCACGAGGAAACCGACCACGCCCAGCCAGACCACCTGGTAGACCATGCCGGCCATGAGAAGCGCGATACCGACCAGAAAGCCCGCTACCGCCTGGTAGATCCGGCGGCGGGTCGGCGCCCGCAGGTCGCTACCCTCGAGCGCTGTCGCGAACTTGGGATCTTCTGCGTACAGCGCTCGCTCCATCTGCTCGAGCATGCGCTGCTCGTGCTCAGAGAGCGGCACGGAGTCCTCCTACTCGTCGGTCGCGGGGGCGACCGGATGCGACCCTTCAAGGATAGGCAGGGAATCGCCCCCGTGAAACCCGCCCCTCTGCGCCTGTTCCTCCCATCGGGTCAGGTACGACGGGCCGCTGCGGTGGCCTGTTCATTCCCCTGCATGCCGCACGTCATGCCCCGGTGGTTCTCTCCGAATCATACGGCGACATTGCGCTGATCGGGCGGTGTGCGGGGTTCTGTAACCGAGGGCACGCCCTCAGCCCATCACGAAAGGCTCGGTCAGCGCTCGGACGGATCCCGCCGGCCCCGCGCGCCCCACGGGACGTCATCCGCCTCAGCCGAGCTCGGCGAGGACGTGCAGCTGGGAGGCCACGGCGTGGAAGGCGGGCAGCTCGGCCGCCGCCGCCTCCAGCTGGGCCAGCGCCTCCAGGGCGCCCGGCTCCGCGTCGACCAGGGAGCCGGGAACGAGGTCGCTGAAGACGCGCACGCCGTGCACGGCGGCGACCGTCAGCCCCGTCCCGGACACCAGGGCGGAGAGCTGCTCGGCGGTGAAGCGGCGCGGCATCGGGTCGGACTCCCCGTAGCGGCCCTGCGGGTCTCCCAGGGCGTGGCGGGCCTCCGTGAAGTGACCGGCGAGGGCCCGGGCCAGCACGGCGCCGCCGAGCCCCGCCGCCAGCACGCTGAGGACCCCGCCGCCGGGACGCAGGGCCGCCACGGCGTTGCGCAGGCCCTCCGCCGCGTCGTCCACGTACTCCAGGACGCCGTGGCAGAGCACGGCGTCGTACCCGGCGCGCTCGGCCACGTCGAGCAGGCCGTGCGCGTCCCCCTGGACGCCGCGCACCCGGTCGGCCACGCCCTCCTCGGCGGCGCGGCGCTCCAGGGCGAAGAGCGCGTTGGGGCTCGGGTCCACCACGGTGACGCGGTGGCCCAGCCGGGCGAGCGGCACGGCGAAGTGCCCCGAGCCGCCCCCGGCGTCGAGCACGTCGAGCGCGGGCCGGCCGACCGCCTCGCTCCGGCGGTGCAGGGCTTCGCTCAGCACCTCCCAGACCACGGCGGTACGGAGGGCGGCGCGCGGGCGGGACATGGCGTGTGGCTCCTCGGCGGCGGAACGTACGTGGGCTGGCAGCCCCCACCCTATTGCCTCGCCACCACCGCCGGTTCCGTCTGCGCGCGGGCACGGGGAAACGCGGGCTGGGAGACCAGCATGCGCTCCACGAGGTGCAGGAACATGCCGACGTCGCGCAGGAGGTCGTCGGCCTCACGGGCCGTCACCGCGCCGCGTATGCCCGCTTCGGCCCGGGCGCGGCGCTCGGCGCCGGCGGCGAAGAAGGCACTCCACTCGGCGAGCTCGGGCGCCACCTCCGGCAGCACCTCCCAGGCACTGCGGATGCGCCGGCGGGCCCGGGGTTGCTTCTCGGGGCGTCCGCGCACGGCCAGGACGGCCGCCGCGGTGCGCAGGGCGGCCAGATGGGCGGTCGCGTAGCGCTCGTTGGGCTGCTCGTGCGCCACCGCCTCGTCCAGCCCGTGCTGGGCCTGGGACAGCAGGCCCAGCACGGCGGGCGGTACCACGGCCGGGCGCGGCACGGGGTGGATGTCGCTCGGAGGGACGTTCAGCTGCGTCATGACTGGTGCCTCCTTCGCTTCCTGGGCCTCCCGGCCGCTTCGGCCAGGACGGCCGGTCGACCGGTCAGCCGGACACGGGCCGTCTTCCGGCCCTGTGCGGAGTCCGTACCCCCACATCGTGGGGTGCCCCACTGACAATCGGCCCTGACCTGCGCGTTCTCTGGAGCGCGAGCGCGGGGGTGCGCCGCTCGCGCACCCCCGCGCGGTGCACGGCTGCCGCTGCCCTACACTTTTGAACTGACCAGTCAGTTCAAATAACGTCTTCGGGGAGGACGGCATGGAAGGGGCGGAGGTCAGCGCCGAGAGGCTGGGGCTGACGGGTTCCAAGGGGACGGTGTTCGAGGCGGTGGACGTGGACGCCCCGCCGGGCGCACTCATCGCGGTCACCGGCCCCTCGGGCTCGGGCAGGACGTGTCTGCTGCTCACCCTCACCGGCCGGATGCGCCCCACCACCGGACACGCCAGCGTCGGCGGCCACCGGATCCCGTCCCGGATGGGCTCGGTCCGGCGCATCGCGGCTCTCGGCCCGGTGCCCGGCGTCACGGATCTGGAGCCCTCGTGGACGGTCACCGAGCAACTGCGCGAACGGGCCCTGCTGCGCCGCCGTCTCGGCTTCGGCCGCCGGGAACGCGCCGCCGAGCGCCGGGCCCGGGTGGACCGGGCCCTGGAGCGGGCCGGGCTGGACCCGGACACGCTGCCGAAGGGCCCGCGCACCGCCGTCCGGGATCTGGAGCGGCTTGAAGCGCTGCGGCTGGGCACGGCCCTGGCCCTGCTCGACGAACCGCGGCTGCTCGCCGTGGACGACGCCGACCTCAAGCTCGCCGACGAGGAGCGGGAGCAGCTGTGGGAGCTGCTGCGGTCGGTGAGCGGCGCGGGCACGACGGTGCTCGCGGTGTGCAGCGAACCGCCCCCCGACGCGCTGGTGCTCGGCACCGCGCGCGGCGGAGGCGACACGGACGAAGAAGGCATCGGGGAGGGAGAGGCGCAGGATGCGCTCACCGAGACTGGCCGCGCTTGAGCTGAGGCGCTTCGGGCGGGGGCGGCTGCCCCGGGCGGCGCTCGTCACGGTCATGCTGCTGCCGCTGCTCTACGGCGCCCTGTACCTGTGGTCCTTCTGGGACCCCTACGAGCGGCTGGACCGCATACCGGTGGCCCTGGTCAACGAGGACGCGGGCACCACCGTCGAGAGCCCGGCGGACGGCGGGGCGCGTGAGATCACCGCCGGCGACGACCTCAGCCGGGCCCTGCACGACAGCGAGACCTTCGACTGGCGCGAGACGACGGCCGAGGACGCCGCCGAGGGGGTGGAGGAGGGCCGGTACTTCCTCTCCCTGACGATTCCCGAGGAGTTCAGCACCAAGGTGACCTCCAGCTCCGGCGACCGTCCGGAGACGGGTGCGCTGCGGGTCCGGACGAACGACGCCAACAACTACATCGTCGGCCAGATCGCCCGCACGGTGTTCTCCGAGGTGCGCGCCGCCGCGTCCAGCAGGACGTCCCGCGGCTTCTACGACAACATCTTCATCGCGTTCTCCGCCATCCACGACGCCACCCAGGACGCGGCCGACGGAGCGGGCGACCTCAAGGACGGGATCGACGAGGCCAAGGACGGCTCGGGCGACCTCAAGGACGGCGCCTCCCGGGCCGAGGACGGCGGCGAGGACCTGGCCGACGGCGTGGGCCGGCTGGACCGGGTCGCGGGGCGGCTGGAGGACGGCGCCGAGAAGGTCGCCGACGGCACCCGGAAGCTCGCGGACAAGGTGAACGGGATCGCCGACGCCGTCGTGCCCTTCACCGAGGAGCGCGGCGAGGACATCGCGAAGGCGGCGGGGACGGTGGCCGAGGGCGCCGAGGCGGCCAGGAAGCACCTCGACAGCCTGCCGGGGGACGCGGCCCGGGCCGCCCGGCTCGCCGACGCGGCGGCCGACGGTACGGAGGGGCTGCACCGGCTGCTGTGCGTGCCGGGCACGCCCGAGGGCCCGGACGGCGGCGGCCTGCCCGACCTGCTGCCCGGGGAGCCGTCTCTGCCGCAGTGGCCGGGCCTGCCGCAGCCCGGCACGTCCGAAGACGCCGACGGCGGCACCGAAGGCGGCCCTGACGGCGGCACCGGGGGCCCCTCGCCGGGGGCCGCGACCGCGCCCGCGCTGAGCGATGAGCACTGCGCCGACCTGGGCCGGTACGCCGAGTACAGCCGCGGCGCCGCCGACGCGGCCGACGACGTGAAGGAGCGCATCGACGGCTACGAGAGCCTCGACGACCTCGGCGACGATCTCGACAAGCTGCGCGACGTCGCGCTGAAGGTGCAGAAGCGGGCGCCACACCTCGACGACGACCTGCGGCTCGCCGTCAAGCAGGTCAACGCCCTCAACGACGGGGCGAAGAAGGTCCACGACGGCTCCGAGGAGCTGCACGACGGGCTGACGAAGGCCGCCGGCGGAGCGGGCCGGCTGGAGAGCGGCCTGGTCGAGCTGAGCGACGGCGCGGACCTGCTGGACGGCGGCATGATCAAGCTCGCCGACGGCTCACTGCGGCTGGCCGACGGCCTGCGCGACGGCGTGAAGCAGATCCCGGACTACGGGGACGAGGAGCGGGCCGACCGCAGCGCGGTCATGGCCGACCCGGTGGAGCTCGCCTCGCGCAACCTCCACGCGGCGCCCAACTACGGCACGGGGTTCGCCCCGTACTTCATCCCCCTCGCCCTGTGGGTGGGCGCGATGGTGGCCTACATGCTGCTGCCGGCCCTCAACCGGCGGGCGCTGGCCGCCGGCGCCCCGGCAGTGCGCACGGCCCTGGCGGCCTGGCTGCCGGTGGCCGCGGTGGGCGCCGTGCAGGCGTCGGTGCTGCTGGCCGTCCTGCGCTGGGCGCCGGGGCTGGGGCTGGAGCTGGCCCGTCCGGCCGGGACGCTGGCCTTCCTGCTGCTCGTGTCGGCCTGCTTCACCGCCATCGTCCAGTGGCTCAACGCGCAGTTCGGCCCGTCGGGGCGGATCATGGTGCTCGTCCTGCTGATGCTCCAGCTCACCTCGGCCGGGGGCACCTATCCGGTGCAGACGAGCCCGGGCTTCTTCAACGCCGTCCACCCCTTCCTGCCCATGACGTACGTCGTCGAGGGGCTGCGGCACCTGGTCACCGGGGGCGGGCTCGGGCCCGTCTGGCAGGGTGTCGCGGTGCTGCTCGGCTTCACCGCCGCGGCACTGGCCGCCACGGCCTGGACGGCGCGGCGCGGCTCGGTGTGGACGCTCAAGCGGCTGCACCCGGAGCTCACCCTGTGAGACGGGTACGCGCCGGGGAGGCCGGTCGGACGGCCGGACACGGCCCCGGAGGACAATCGTGGGCATGAAGAGCGGTACCAAGGGGCCCGGGAGCCCGGCAGGCGCGAGCGCGCGTCGTGCCGCCACCCGGCAGAAGTTGTACGAGGCGGCGGTCCACCTCATCGCCGAGCAGGGGTTCTCGGCCACGACGGTGGACGAGATCGCCGAGGCCGCGGGCGTGGCCAAGGGGACCGTCTACTACAACTTCGCCAGCAAGAACGAGCTGTTCGAGGAGTTGCTGCGGCACGGTGTCGAACTGCTCGCGCAGCGCTTGCGGGAGGCGGCGGCCGGGGCCCGGGAGCGTTCGGGGACGCGCGTGGACGCCCTGGACGCGATGGTGCGCGCGGGGCTGGTGTTCATCGACCGCTACCCGGCCCTCACCCAGCTGTTCGTGGCCGAGCTGTGGCGGCGGAACCGCACCTGGCAGTCGACGCTGATGGTCGTGCGGGCCGAGGCGGTCGCCGTGGTGGAGGAGCAACTGCGGCTCGGCGTCGAGGAGGGCGAGCTGAGCGACGAGATCGACGTGCCGCTCACCGCGGCCGCGCTCTTCGGCATGGTGCTGGTCGCCGCGCTGGACTGGAAGGCCTTCCAGCCCGACCGCTCGCTGGACGAGGTGCACGCCTCGCTGTCCCTGCTGCTCCAGGGCCGCGTCGCCGGACGTCCCTGACCGGACGTCGGCCGGACCCGGCCCGGCTCCGACGCGGCGGGCGGGGTCCGGCGGACCACGGGCGGCCCCGGCCGCGCGAAGACCGAAGCCGCCCGTTCGCCCCCGTGTTCCCCCGGGGCCCCGGACTCGTCCCCCGTGTTCCCCCCGCGTCCGGGCTTCCCCTTCGCCGGAGGCGCCGCGCCGTTCCGCCGCCCCGTGCCGGCGGTGCGGTGCGGCGTCCTCCGTTGCCCACCACTCTGCCGTCCTCGCAGGTCATCGCCCATCCGCGCGGCTACTCAACCGACGGCCTAGGTACCGGTACTCACGCCTGAGGAGCTCGCCCCACCGCGCTCCGGTGTCCGGTGCCCACGCTCGGGGTGCGCCGGACACGGCGTAGAGTCGCTGGCCATGGCACGGATTGTGGTGATCGGGGCCGGTCTCGGCGCGCTGGCCGGAGCGGCCCGGCTGGCGACGGCGGGGCACCGGGTCACGGTGTACGAGCGCTCGGAGACCCACGGCGGCGGGGTGCGGCGGTTCGAGCGCGAGGGGTTCGCCTTCGACACCGGCCCCGCGCTGCTGCACCTGCCGGCCGTCTGGCGGGACCTGTTCCTCAAGACGGGCCGCGCGTCCCTGGAGTCCGTGGTGACGACGCGGCAGCTCGACCCGGCCGCCCTGCACCGGTTCGCCGACGGCACCGAGGTGACGCTGCCCCTCTCCCGCTCCGGCCTGATCGGCGCGCTGGACTCGGCCCTCGGCGCGGGCGCGGGCCGCCGCTGGACGGATCTCCTGGTGCGGGCCCGCACGGCCTGGGACGCCACGCGGCGCCCGCTCCTGGAGGAGCCCCTCGTGGACGCGCCGGCTCCGCCCGACCCCTATCCGGCGCTGCGCCGGCGGGGGCTGCTGCGGCGCCGTCCGCCCACGCTGGCCGAGGTCGCGGCGCACGAGCTGGGCGATCCCCGGGCCGTCGCCCTCCTGGAGTCCTGTGCGGTGGGGTACGGGCTGGACCCGCGTACCGCCCCGGCGAGTGCCACGGTGCTGCCGTACGTCGAGCACACCTTCGGATCCTGGTACGTCACGGGCGGTCTGCGGGCGCTGGCCGACGCCGTGTACCGGCGCTGCGCCGAACGCGGCGTGGAGGTGGTGCTCGGCACCGAAGTGGCCGGCGTCGTCGAGCGGGACGGGCGCGCGACCGGCGTGGTGCTGGGCGACGGCACCGAGGTGGCGGCCGACTCCGTCGTCGACGGCCGCTGCCCGCACACCGGGGCGGCCCCGGGGCGGGGCCGGCTGACGGTGCTGCTGGCCCTGCGCGGGCCGCGCCCGGCCGGAGCGGTGCACCGCAGCGTGGTGCACGCCGACGACCGGGACGCCGCCCTGGCCGCGCTTTTCGACGGGGCCGGGCCGCCGGCCGCCCCCACGGTCACCGTGCTGCGCCCCAACGACCCGGGCGCGGTGCCGGACGCGGACCACGAGGCGGTGACGCTGACGGCCACGGTGCCGCCGCACGCCGCGGCGCCGGGCGGGTCCGGCCGCGGCCCCGCGCGCGACCGGGCGGGGGCCCGCGTGGACTGGTCGGACGGCGCGTACACCGCGGCCGCCGCGGAGCGGCTGGTCAGCGCCGCCGAGACCGTCGTGCCGGGGCTGCGGGACCGGCTGCTGTGGCAAGCCGTCCACACACCCGAGGACGCCGAGCGGGAGACGGGGGCGCCGGGCGGGGCGGTGCCGGTGCCGGCCCTGGCCGGGGCGCCCGGCGCCAGCCGTCCCGCTCCGAACCTGGGGCCCGTGCCGGGGCGTTACGCGCTCGGCGGCTGGGCCCACCCCGGGGGCGGGCTGGCGCACGCGGGCATGTCCGGCGCCCTGGTGTCCGGCCTCGTGACGGAGGGCCGCGACTGGCGCGGTTCGAGCTGAGCCCCGGCCCCGCGCGGCTCAGTTGCGCGGCTGCCCGGGGGCGGGGTAGCCGAACTCGTCCTGGTACGCGGGGTAGGCCTCCTGCTGCGGGGGGTCCTCGCGCTGCTGTGGCACCCAGACGCCGTCCGGTGGGGTCTGCGGGTAGCCCCCGTGGCCGGGCGCCTGCCCGGCCGTCGGGTAGCCGTAGGAGTCGTAGCCGGGCGTGCCGGTGGCCGGCGGGTAGCCGCCCGGCTCGCCTCCCGGGTAGCCCGGGTAGGCCGCGTAGCCGCCGTCCCCGTAGCCCCCGGCACCGCCGTACCCCGCGTCGTGCCCGTAGCCGCCGTAGTGGCCGGCGTCGCCGCCCTGGCTCCCGTAACCGGGGGCCTCTCCCTGGGCGCCGTAGCCGGGGTCGGCCGCGTAGCCGCCGAGCGGATCCGCGGCGGGGCCCCCGCCCGGAGGCGTCGCGTAGCCGTACAGCCCGCCGCCGTCCGCCGGGTAGTCGGCGGACGGCGGCTGATAGGCGTCGGAGGAACCGTACGTCGCGTACGAGGCGTAGGCGCCGGTGTCGGCGGCGGGCGTCCCGTAACCGCCGTACTGCGGCGTCGGCTCCGGCCCGGGGTAGCCGCCCGCCGCGCCGCCGTCGTATCCGGCCGCGGCGTAGCCGTGCTGGTCCGGCTCGCCCGCCGGGCCGGGATGGGGCGCGTAGGGCGTGGCGTAGCCCGCGTCGGCGTACTGGCCGGCGTAGGGGTCGGCGTACGGGTCCGCGTTCTGGGGTGCGTGACCGCCCTGCTCGGGGCCCGCGCCTCCGGCCGGGTACGGTGCCCCCTGCTCCGGCCCGTCGCCCCGGCCCGGCCCGCTCTCGGCGTCCCGCTCGTACACGCCGTACTCGCCGGTGTCCTCGGGCAGCGGCTCCATCTGGTAGGCGGCCGTCTGCTCCAGCCCCGAGACCTCCAGGACCGGTGGTGCGTCCACGGGCCCGGGGGGCTCGCCGTCGGCGCCCTCCTCCTCGCCCGGCTCGCCGGAGCGGCGCCGCCGGCTGCCGGGGACGTTCTCCAGGGCCCAGCCCTTCTCGAAGCCGCGGCGGAAGGAGAGCGTGACCAGCAACTGCCCGACCCCGAACCCGGCGGTGCCCAGGGCGATGACGGGCACGGAACGCATCAGCACGCCGACGACGACGGCGAGGAAGCCGAAGAAGGCGACGAGGCGCCAGCGCAGCCGGGCCTTGTACTGGAGCAGCACCTCACCGAGCAGCCACAGGGCGACCAGCCCGAACAGGATGTAGAGGACCGTCCAGCCCATGTACGCCCCTCTCGCGGAACCTTATGAGCGCCGGTGCAGCCCCAGGTTCTCGTAGATTTCCAGCGTCGCCGTGGAGTGGTTGAGCGTGATGAAGTGAAGGCCGGGGATGCCCTCGGCCATCAGGGTCGCGCTCAGCTCCGTGGCGTACTCGATCCCGACCGAGCGTACAGCCACCGGATCGTCCTCGACGGCAAGGATCCTATCGGCCAACTCCGGCGGGAAGGCGGCGTTGCTCAGCTTTGCGAAACGTTCGATCTGCCGGGCGTTGGTGACGGGCATGATCTCCGGGATGATCGGGGTGTCGCAGCCGGCCGCGGCGACCCGGTCCCGCAGCCGCAGGTAGTCCTCCGGGTAGAAGAACATCTGGGTGATCGCGTAGTCCGCCCCGGCCCGGCACTTGTTCACGAAGTGGCGGACGTCGGTGTCCCAGTCCGTGGAGCGCGGGTGCATCTCGGGGTAGGCGGCGACGCCGACGCAGAAGTCCCCGGACTCCCTGATGAGCTCGACCAGCTCGTACGCGTAGGAGACGCCCTCGGGGTGGGCGAGCCACTCCCCCATCGGGTCACCCGGCGGGTCGCCCCGGAGGGCGAGCATGTTGCGGATGCCCGCGTCCGCGTACTGGCCGATGACGTTGCGCAGCTCGGTCACGGAGTGGTTGACGGCGGTGAGGTGGGCGACGGGCGTCAGCGTCGTGTCGGTGGCGATGCGCTCGGTGGCACGCACCGTCCCCTCGCGGGAGGAGCCGCCCGCCCCGTAGGTCACCGAGACGAAGGTGGGGCCGACGGCCTCGATGCGGCGGATGGCGTTCCACAGGGTCCGTTCGCCCTTGGCCGTCTTGGGGGCCATGAACTCGAACGAGTAGGAGCACTCGCCGGAGGCGAGCAGCTCGCGGATCGTCAGTGCGCGGTCTGTCCTGGTTGAGGGGGTGCCGTGGGCCATAGGACGAAGGTTAACCGTCGGTAGTGGCATGCCGGAGGCATGTCCGGCAACTGGACGCCTCCCTGGCGGGAAACCGCCGGAGTCCGCCGGTGGCCCCGGGTCAGCGGGCTCGCAGCCGCTCGGCGAGAGCTCTGGCGGCGGCCCGCGGGTCGGCGGCCTCCGTCAGTGCGCGGACGACGACCACGCGCCGGGCGCCGGCGTCCAGCACGGCGTCCAGGTTGGTCGCGTCGATGCCGCCGATGGCGAACCAGGGGCGCTCGCTGCCGAGCGCGTCGACGCGTTCGGCGGCGTGGCGCACGAGCGACAGCCCGGGAGCGTGCCGCCCGGGCTTGGTGGGGGTGGGCCAGCAGGGGCCGGTGCAGAAGTAGTCCACGCCCTCGTCGGTGAGGGCGGCGTCGACCTCGGCCTCGGCGTGGGTGGAGCGGCCGACGAGCACGTCGTCGGGGGTCGGGCCGAGGATGGCGCGGGCCGCGGGGACGGGCAGGTCCCGCTGCCCCAGATGCAGCACGTCGGCGCCGACGGCGTGCGCGACGTCGGCCCGGTCGTTGACGGCGAGGAGCTTGCCGTGGCGGCGGCAGGCCTCCGCGAAGACGGCCAGGTGCCGCAGCTCCTCCCCCGCCTCCATGCCCTTGTCGCGGAGCTGGACGATGTCCACGCCGCCGGCGAGCACGGCGTCGAGGAACTCCGGCAGGTCCCCCTGCCGGGTGCGGGCGTCGGTGCACAGGTACAGCCGGGCGTCGGCGAGCCGCCGGGCGGCGGAGCCGGGGCCGGCCGCCGTGGCGGTACCACCGGACGCGGTGGCGGACGGTGCGGACGACGCGGGCATGAGGAGTTCCCCCCTGGTGGGACGGCGGGCCCGGGGTGCCGGCGCCCGTGGGCGTGGGCTACCCGGGCCCGCCGTCGGACGGTCTTCGGTTCGTTGCGGCGGCCGGCCGCCGCAGGACCGCGGTCGGCCCGGCCACCGGTCTCAGGGCGTGGGGCGCCCTAGACGGCGAGCGCCTGCGCGCGGCGCTTCACCTCGGTGCCGCGGTTCTCCCGCAGCGCCTGCGTCGGGGTGCCGGGCAGGCTGTCGTCCGGGGTGAAGAGCCACTCCAGCATCTCCTCGTCGCTGAAGCCGTCGTCCCTCAGCAGGGTCAGCGTGCCGGCCAGGCCCTTGACGATACGCCCCTCGCCGATGAAGTCGGCGGGGACCATCAGGACCCGGTTCTCGCCGCGGCGCACCGCGAGGAGCTGCCCTTCCTTGACCAGCTGCCGAACCCGCGTCACCTCGACGTCCAGCTTCTCCGCCACGTCGGGGAGGTTGAACCAGGCGGGGACGAGAGCATCAATCTTCGCGTCAATCTCGGTCACGCCCCCTAGCCTGCCATCCGCCGACGACATCCGGCACCGCGACGGCCGCCCGCGTGGGCGGGCCGCCGTCAGCCGAGCACCGCCTTCTTCAGCGGCACGGAGGGGTCGGCGGCCAGCTTCGGGTCGAGCGCGGTCCGGCGTTCGATGAGCCGCCGCCCCTGGGCCAGGTCACGCGGGCGGCCCACGGCGAGCAGGGCGTTGAGCACGCCCTGCTCCAGCCAGCACACCGCCCACGAGGCGCCGTCCGGATCCCCGCGCCACAGCACCTCGTCGGTGGCGCTGTGGTACCCGGCGTACTGCACGAACCGGCCGAACTGCTCCGACCAGAAGTACGGCACCGGGTCGTAGAGGGCGACGGGCGGGAACGCCGCGATGGCCTGGGCCACCTCGCCCACGATGCCCGCGGCGACGGTCCGCGGGCCGTTGAGCGCGTTGTCCCAGTGGTGGACGAGCAGCCTGCGGCCGTAGCGGGCGGACGGGAAGGAGGCGCAGTCGCCCACGGCGTAGACGTCCGGCACCGAGGTGCGCAGCCGCTCGTCGGCGAGGACCGAGCCGTCCGCCGCGCGGTCGACCCCGGACCGGGCCAGCCAGTCGGTGGCGGGGCGGGCGCCGATGCCGACGACGACGGCGTCGGCCGGCAGCGTCCGTCCGTCGGCCAGCTCCACCTTGCGCTCGGCCTCGGGGTGGACCCGGGCGACCGCCACCCCCGTGATCAGCTCCGCCCCGCTCTCCGCGTACCAGCCGCGCATCCGGTCGGCGACCCCGCCGGGCAGCGCCCCCGCCAGGGGATGCGGTGCCGCCTCGACGACGGTGACCGGGCACCCGGCCTCCCGGGCGGCGGTGGCGAACTCGGCCCCGATCCAGCCGGCGCCGACGATGACCACGCGCCGCCGCTCGCGCAGGACGGGGCGCAGCCGCTCGGCGTCGTCCAGGGTGCGCAGCAGGTGCAGCCCCGGCACGTCCTCGCTGCCGGGCAGCGGCACCGGCTCGGCGCCGCTGGCGATGACGAGGCGGTCGTAACCGACCGGCCCCTGCTCGGTGTCGGCCTCGTGCGCCTCCGGCCGCAGCCGGGTGACCCGGCGGCCCAGCTCCAGCCCGACGCCCAGCGCGCCGAAGTCCACGTCGAACGCGGAGCCCTCGGCCTTGCCGCTGAGCACCGCCTTGGACAGGGGCGGCCGGTCGTACGGGGGATGCGGTTCGGCCCCGAGCAGGGTGACGGCACCGGGCCAGCCCTGCTCGCGGAGTTGCACCGCGGTCTGTACCCCGGCCATTCCGGCGCCGACGATCACGACGCGCTGGCGGGTCTGCTGGCTGCGTGAGGTCACACGATCACTCTAGAACTCCCGCTTCGGTGCCCGCAGGCCCCCGCAGTAGGGTGTTCGTCGCAACGCACACGCGGGAGCCCGGCGGGCCGGGCTGAGAGGGAGGCGGAGGCCTCCGACCGTAGGAACCTGATCCGGGTCATGCCGGCGAAGGGAGGAGCTGGACACCCATGCACGTGGTGATCGTGGGCGGCGGCGTGATCGGGCTGGTGACGGCCTGGCGGGCGGCCCAACGCGGAATGCGGGTGAGCGTCGTGGACCCGGCACCGGGCGGCGGAGCCGCCCGGGTGGCTGCCGGGATGCTCGCCGCGGTGACCGAACTGCACTACGGCGAGGAGGGACTGCTCGCCCTCAACCTCGCCTCGGCCGAGCGCTACGCCACGTTCGCCGAGGAGCTGGCCGAGGCCGCCGGCCAGGACGTGGGCTACCGCGCCTGCGGCACCCTCGCCGTCGCCCTGGACTCCGACGACCGCGCGCACCTGCGGGAGCTGCACGCGCTCCAGCAGCGCTGCGGGCTGGACACCCAGTGGCTCTCCGGGCGGGAGTGCCGACGGCTGGAGCCGATGCTCGCCCCCGGCGTCCGCGGCGGGCTGCGGGTGGACGGCGACCACCAGGTCGACCCGAGGCGGCTGGCCTCCGCGCTGCTGACGGCCGGCGGGCGGGCCGGGGTCGCGTTCCGCCGGGCGCGGGCCGAGCGGCTGCTGCTCGCGGGGGACGGCGGCGGCCGCGCGGTGGGCGTACGGCTCGACGACGGCGCCGAGCTGACCGGGGACACGGTCGTGCTGGCCGGGGGCAGCGAGAGCGTCCGGCTGCCCGGCGTGCCCGAGGACGTCGTGCCGCCGGTACGGCCGGTCAAGGGGCAGGTGCTGCGGCTGCGGATGCCGAAGGCGCCCGGCCCGCCGTTCCTCTCCCGTACCGTGCGGGCGGTGGTCCGCGGCGGGCAGGTGTACCTGGTGCCACGGGAGAGCGGGGAACTGGTCCTCGGCGCCACCAGCGAGGAACTGGGCTGGGACACCACCGTCACGGCCGGGGGCGTGTACGAGCTGCTGCGGGACGCGCACGAACTGGTGCCGGGGCTCACCGAGCTGCCGCTGGTGGAGACGTGCGCCGGGCTGCGCCCGGGCTCCCCCGACAACGCTCCGCTGCTCGGGCCGAGCGCCCTCCCGGGGCTCCAGCTCGCCACCGGCCACTACCGCAACGGGGTGCTGCTCGCCCCCGTGACGGGCGACGCGCTGGCGGAGTCGCTGGCCACCGGGCTGCTGCCGGAGGTGGCCCGGCCGTTCGGCCCGGCCCGGTTCGCGCCCGCCGGCGTCGCGGCTCCCCGCGGCACCGCCGCGTCCTCGTCCACCCCCCGTTCCAGGCAGGAGCTGCCAGCATGAGCCGTGTGACCATCCGCGTCAACGGCGAGGAGCGCTCGGAGCCCGCCGGGCTGACGCTGGACGCCCTCGTCTCCGCTCTGACCACCGCACCCTCCGGCGTCGCCGCCGCCGTCAACGAGACGGTCGTGCCGCGGGGCCGCTGGGCCGCCACCCGGCTCGCCGACGGCGACCGCGTGGAGGTCCTCACCGCCGTCCAGGGAGGCTGACCATGACCGCGGACACCACCGCCCCCGATCCGGCGGCCGCCCGGGGCGCCGCGGCCCCGGGAGCCGACGATCCGCTGACCATCGGCGGCCTCACCCTCTCCTCGCGGCTCATCATGGGCACCGGCGGCGCCCCGAGCCTGGAGGTCATGGAGCGCGCCCTCACCGCCTCCGGCACCGAGCTGACCACGGTGGCCATGCGCCGGGTCGACCCCGGCGTCCAGGGCTCGGTGCTCTCCGTCCTCGACCGCCTGGGCATCCGCGTCCTGCCCAACACGGCGGGCTGCTTCACCGCGGGCGAGGCCGTGCTCACCGCCCGGCTGGCCCGGGAGGCGCTCGGCACCGACCTGGTGAAGCTGGAGGTCATCGCCGACGAGCGCACCCTCCTGCCGGACCCGGTGGAGACCCTGGACGCGGCCGAGACCCTCGTCGACGACGGCTTCACCGTCCTCCCCTACACCAACGACGACCCCGTCCTCGCCCGCAGGCTGGAGGACGTGGGCTGCGCCGCGGTGATGCCACTGGGCTCCCCCATCGGCTCGGGCCTCGGCATCCGCAACCCGCACAACTTCGAGCTCATCGCGGAGCGCGCCGGCGTCCCCGTCATCCTCGACGCGGGCGCGGGAACGGCGTCCGACGTGGCGCTGGCGATGGAGCTGGGCTGCGCCGCGGTGATGCTGGCCTCCGCCGTGACCCGCGCCCAGGAGCCCGTGCTCATGGCCACCGCCATGCGGCACGCCGCCGAGGCCGGGCGCCTCGCCCACCGGGCGGGCCGCATCCCCCGGCGCCACTTCGCCCGCGCCTCGTCCCCGGAGGAGGGCGTCGCCGCCCTGGACCCGGAGCGTCCTGCGTTCTAGGACACCCGTACGATCTTCGGCGCCCACCCGACGGACCGCCGAACAGGACACGACGCGCTCTATGAGACCCAGCCCGCCGCAGCAGGACACCGCACCGCACGAGCAGCCCGCCGACCCCCGGCCGGGGTGGGCGTCGGCCCCGCCACCGTCGGGGCCCAACGGTCCGGCCATCGGCGCGTTGGACCTCCCCGAGCCCGGCGGATACGAGGACGCCGGGCCCTGGGCGTCGACGGGCTGCCTGGAGCACTACGGATACCCGGCCGGTGACGCGGCGCCCGGGGATCTGACCCACTGCCTCCTGCTGCCCTCGCCCGAGGGCTGGGAGCTCAGCGGCCAGCGCGGAGTGCTGTGCGCCTACATGCGCGAGGGCGGCGGCATGCTCGAAGGGTCCCTCGTCGACTGAGGGCGTTCCCGCCACCGGGCGGGCGAGCCACGGGACGGGATCGGGTTCGTCACCGTTCCGCTGCAGTGCGGCGCGGTCACCGGCCGTCCGGCTCCGGTGCCGGTACCGGCTCGTAGACTCGCCCTGTGGATGCGACCCTTCAGGACCCGATGATCGGCCAGGTGCTGGACGGGCGGTACCGCGTCGAGGCGCGGATCGCGGCCGGGGGCATGGCGACCGTCTACCGGGCGGTGGACACCCGGCTGGAGCGCGTCCTCGCCCTGAAGGTGATGCACCCCTCCCTCGTGCACGACGGTTCCTTCGTGGAGCGGTTCATCCGGGAGGCCAAGGCCGTCGCGCGACTGGACCACCCCAACGTCGTGAACGTCTTCGACCAGGGCATGGACGGCTCCTGCGTCTACCTGGCGATGGAGTACGTCGCCGGGTGCACGCTGCGGGACGTGCTGGCGCGGCGCGGGGCGCTCCAGCCCCGTGCGGCGCTGGACATCCTGGAACCGATACTGGCCGCGCTGGGCGCCGCCCACCGGGCCGGGCTGGTGCACCGGGACATGAAGCCGGAGAACGTCCTCATCGGCGACGACGGCCGGGTGAAGGTCGCGGACTTCGGTCTCGTCCGCGCCGTCGACGCGCAGACCGCGCTCTCCACGACGTCGGTCATGGGCACGGTGTCCTACCTCGCCCCCGAGCACATCGAGCACGGCCTCGCGGACCCGGGCGCCGACGTGTACGCCTGCGGCGTGATGCTCTACGAGATGCTGACCGGAACCAAGCCGCACACCGGCGACACCCCGGCGCAGGTGCTCTACCTGCACCTGCGGCAGGACGTGCCGCCGCCGTCGGCGGTCGTGCCGGGCCTGGCGGGGGCCCTGGACGAGCTGGTGGCGCGGGGCACCGCGCGGGACCGGGCGGCCCGCCCGGCCGACGCGGCCGCCATGCTGGCCGAGCTGCGGGCCGTCACGGCCCGGCTCGCCGACGCCGAGCTCGATCTGCTGCCCCCGGCGGCCCGGACGTGCGGCACCGAACCCGGGGAGGACTCGGCGACGACGGTCCTGCCCCGGGTCGGGCGGACCGGCGCGGCACCGGAGCACACCAGCGTGCTGCCGCCCGTCCCGCTGCTGCCGCGCCTGGAGGAGCCGGAGCCGACATCGGGCCACGGCGGCCCGCGGCGCCGCTCCCCCTTCCTCCTCGCCGCGCTGGTGCTGCTCCTGATCGCCGGGGTCGGCGCCGGGGTCTGGTACATCAACTCCGGGCAGTTCACGCAGACGCCCAGCGTGCTGCGGATGCCCAGCGCCGAGGCGAAGCGCACGCTCGCCGACGCGGGCCTGCGGGTACGGGTGGAGGAGGTGCACAGCGCCTCGGTCGACCGCGGTCTGGTGGTCGGCAGCGATCCGGCGCCCGGCACCCGCGTCCGGGACGACGGCACGGTGACGATCAGCGTCTCGCTGGGCCCCGAGGTCGTGGCCGTCCCGGAGCTCCGGGACGTGCGGCTGACGGAGGCCCGGCGGGCCCTCGAGGACGCCGGACTGGAGCCGACGACGGTGACCCGGGAGTTCAGCACCTCCGTCGAGCGCGGTGCCGTGATCCGCACGAAGCCGCCGGCCGGGACGGAGAGGCGGCCGGGCACGGCGATCGAGCTCGTCGTGTCCAAGGGCGAGCGGATCCCGGTGCCGGAGGTCACCGGAGCGGACCGGGGCGACGCCCGGGACGCCCTGGAGAAGGCCGGGTTCACGGTGACCTTCGCCGAGGAGCAGGAGCACTCGGACCACGAGGCGGGCTCTGTGGCCGCGCAGTCCCCCGAGGCGGGAGCCGTCGGGGCCCATGGCGACACCGTGACGCTGACGATCTCCAAGGGCCCCGAGATGGTGACCGTGCCGGACGTGACCGGCCGCGGCGAGGGCGACGCGGTCGCCGCGCTGGAGGAGGCCGGGTTCGAGGTCACCGTGCGGAAGATCTTGTTCACCGGTGAGGTCTTCAGCCAGTCCGTGGACGGGGGCGACAAGGCCCCCAAGGGCTCGACCATCACCCTCTGGGTCCGCTAGGGCATGGCCGGCGGCTTGGCCGACCCCCGCGGGGCGGGGTCGGCCCCGGCCGCGCCCGCCGGGCGGAGGGCAGCCCCGGACCGCGCATCGCGGGCCGCGCCGTGTGCGTCCCTGACGGGGCGCGAAACCGGTCAGCGGAGAGTGCGGAAGCAACTTCAGCGCGTTCCTCGCGACCCTCGCCGCTGTGATCCGCCGCATAGGGCCCACGTCACGTACGACCGGGCTTAGTGGACATGTCGCCCGCATCTATGGGTTAAATGGGACAAAGTAGCCCCGCTTCACTACGACGCCGGATCGTACGTCACACCTTTGCCAGCCGGATTTCCGGTCGCTAACAATCGTCCTCGTCGCATGGCGCCGTAGACGTGAACGGTTCCGCGCCGCTCAGGCCTGCGACTCAGCGATCGGAAGGTTCGACCCCGCATGCCCAGCATCAAGCCGGAATCCAGGATTTCGACCGAGCTCCGCATGATCCCGGAGCACCTCCGCAACGAGCTCCCCGGCTACCTCCAGGAGCTCAAGGCGAACATCAAGGCCGTCCCCGCGCAGCTCCGCGAGGTGCCCGAGCGCCTGCGCGAGACGCCCGCCCACCTTCGCGACCTCCCGGGCTTCGCCCGCAACCTCACCCGCGACCAGCGCCACTCCGCGGTCGCCATATCCGGCGCCGCCGCCGCGGCCGTCGCCCTGGCGCTCGTCCCGTCCACCAGCACCGCCCAGGAGAACACCGTCGTGGCCGAGGGGCCCGCGGGCGTCACGCTGAACCACGGCGCGGGCAACCAGCTGGGGAGCATCGAGAGCCAGCAGAAGGCCGCCGCGGAGAAGGCGGCCGAGCAGGCCGAGAAGCAGGCCGCCGCGGAGAAGGCCAAGAAGGAGGCCGCCGCGGCCAAGGCCGAGAAGGAGCGCGAGTCCAGGGCCGCCGCCGACCGCAGCAAGCGGGAGGCCAAGCCCGCCGCGAAGCCGGAGAAGCAGTACCCGGACAACCTCGACGGCTGGATCCGCGAGGCCATGGACATCATGGACAAGCACGACATCCCGGGCAGTTACGACCGCATCAAGTGGAACATCATGCGGGAGTCCAGCGGTGACCCGAACGCCATCAACGACTGGGACATCAACGCCCGCAACGGCGTGCCCTCCAAGGGCCTGCTCCAGGTGATCAAGCCCACGTTCGACGCCTACTGGGTGCCCGGCACCGCCAAGGACCAGTACGACCCGGTGGCCAACATCGTCGCGGCCTGCAACTACGCCGCCGACCGCTACGGCTCCATCGACAACGTGTGGAAGGCGTACTGAGCCGCCGGAAGCGGCCGGAAGCGGGGATGACACCCTGAGCGGGTGAGCATCTCCCGACAACAGCACGACGACCGCGCGGCGTCCGGCCCGGCCGGGCGCCGCGCGCGCAATCCCATCGGCGGTCATGTCCCCGTTGCCGGCGGACTGGCCGCCACCGGTCTGTCCTACGCCCGGGAGCTGGGCGCCGAGGCGGTGCAGGTCTTCGTGGCCAACCCGCGCGGCTGGGCGACGCCCTCCGGCGACCCCGAGCAGGACGAGCGGTTCCGCGCGGCGTGCGCGGCCGGGGACGTCCCGGTGTACGTCCATGCGCCGTACCTGATCAACTTCGGTTCGCACACCCCGGCGACGGCCGAGCGCTCGGTGGCGTCACTGCGCCACTCACTGCGGCGGGGACGGGCGATCGGGGCGCGTGGCGTCGTCGTCCACACCGGGTCGGCGACGGGGGGCCGGGAGCGGTCCGTGGCGCTGGCCCAGGTGCGGGAGCTGGTGCGGCCACTGCTGGCGGAGCTGACGCACGACGACGACCCGTGGCTGCTGCTGGAACCCACGGCCGGCCAGGGGTCCTCGCTGTGCTCGCTGATGGCGGACCTGGGGCCGTACCTGGACGCCCTGGACGGGCATCCGCGGGTCGGGGTGTGCCTGGACACCTGCCACGCGTTCGCGGCCGGGCACGACCTGGCCGCACCGGGCGGCGCGAAGGAGCTGCTGGACGAGCTCGTCGACGTGGCCGGGGAGGGGCGGCTCCGGCTGGTCCACGCCAACGACTCCAAGGACGTCGTCGGGGCGCACAAGGACCGGCACGAGAACATCGGCGCGGGTCACGTCGGTGCCGAGGCGTTCGGGGAGCTGCTGCGCCACCCCGCCACGGCGGGGGTGCCGTTCGTGATCGAGACGCCGGGCGGGAAGGACGGGCACCGGGCCGACGTGGAGCGGCTCAAGGCCCTGCGCTCCTGATCGGGGCGCCGACGGGCGGGGCGGCCGGGGCCGCGGCCGGGCCGCGCGGGCGGACCCCCGCGCGGCGGCTCACAGCTCGGGGCCCTCCCCCGGCTCCTCCTGATAGGAGTAGCGCTGCTCGCGCCAGGGGTCCCCGAGGTTGTGGTAGCCGCGCTCCTCCCAGAAGCCGCGCCGGTCGGCGGTCATGTACTCCACACCCCGCACCCACTTGGGCCCCTTCCAGGCGTACAGCTGCGGCACGACGAGGCGGACGGGGAACCCGTGCTCGGCGGTGAGGAGTTCGCCCGCCCGGTGGGTGGCGAAGACGGCGTGCTCGGCGGAGAAGTCGGCGAGCCGCAGGTTGGCGCTGTAGCCGTACTCCGCCCACACCATGACGTGGGTGACGTCGCCGGCGGGCGGCGCGAGGTCGAGGACGGTACGGGCCAGCACCCCGCCCCACTCCACTCCGCGCATGCTGAACTTCGTCACGCAGTGCAGGTCGGCGGTGACCGTGTCGTAGGGGAGGGCGGTGAACTCCTCGTGCGTCCAGGCGCGCTTGTCGCCGTCCGCCGTGGCGCCGAAGACCCGGAAGTCCCAGCGCTCCGGCTTGAACTTCGGGACGGGTCCGTAGTGCGTCACCGGCCAGCCGCGCTGGACTCGCTGACCCGGCGGGAGCTCTGCGTTCTCCGCTGCGCGGCTCTCCGGCTGACCCATGTCCCCATGGTGACAGACCCGCTCCGGCGACCGGACGCCGAGCCCCCGTCCGGCCCCTGGAATCAGGGCATTTCGGTAAGCCTTCACTTACTGGACGTGGTCGGCGCGGGGTGCAAGGATGCGCGCACCGCCTACCGATCTTCGCTGTTGGAAGGAGCTCGCGTCATGCAGGGCGACCCCGAGGTCATCGAATTCCTGAACGAGCAGCTCACCGCCGAGCTGACCGCGATCAACCAGTACTTCCTGCACTCCAAGATGCAGGAGAACTTCGGTTGGACGAAGCTCGCGAAGTACACGCGCGCCGAGTCGTTCGACGAGATGAAGCACGCCGAGCGGCTCACGGACCGCATCCTGTTCCTGGACGCTCTGCCCAACTACCAGCGGCTGTTCCACGTGCGGGTCGGGCAGACCGTCACGGAGATGTTCCAGGCGGACCGGCAGGTGGAGGTCGAGGCCATCGACCGGCTGCGGCGCGGCATCGAGGTGATGCGCGCCAAGGGCGACATCACCTCGGCGAACATCTTCGAGGACATCCTCGAGGACGAGGAGCACCACATCGACTACCTGGACACCCAGCTCGAACTGATCGAGAAGCTCGGCGAACCCCTCTACATCGCCCAGCTCATCGAGCAGCCGAGCGAGTAGCCCTCCCTCTCCCGGGAACTCCGCGGATCAGGCCGCCTCGACGACCCGTTCGGCGGACTGCGGCTGGGGCTCCGCGGCCAGAGCCGGAAGCCCGTTGTCCACGCGCTCGCGCCGGGGGCAGGCGCCTCGGCCGAGGATGCCCTGGATGCGGCGGACGCACGAGCCGCAGTCGGTGCCGGCCTTGCAGGCCGAGGCGATCTGCCGGGGCGTACACGCCCCGGCGTCGGCGTGCTCACGCACCTGCTGCTCGGTGATGCCGAAGCACGAGCAGACGAACACGTGAACACCTCCCTGGCCGCTCGTCGGGCCCGGAACGAGCGAGCCGCATGATCAATAAGGTTAACCTAACCTTACCCTGTCGAGGGCGGCTCCAAAAGACGCCTGGGGCGTGGATCGATGTGACCCACGCCCCAGTGACGTCGTACCCGGTTTCGGCGGAACCGGCCGCGGGCGGCCGGGTGCCCGGCCGCCTACTGGTGCCGGTACATCTCGGCGACCAGGAAGGCCAGGTCCAGCGACTGGCTCCGGTTGAGCCGCGGGTCGCAGGCCGTCTCGTAGCGCTGGTGCAGGTCGTCGACGAAGATCTCGTCGCCGCCGCCCACGCACTCGGTGACGTCGTCACCGGTCAACTCCACGTGAATGCCGCCCGGGTGCGTGCCGAGGCTCTTGTGCACCTCGAAGAAGCCCTTGACCTCGTCGAGCACGTCGTCGAAGCGGCGCGTCTTGTGGCCGGAGGCCGCCTCGAAGGTGTTGCCGTGCATGGGGTCGGACACCCACGCCACCTGCGCCCCGGAGGCGGTGACCTTCTCCACCAGCGTGGGGAGGCGGTCGCGTACCTTGTCGGCGCCCATCCGCGCGATGAACGTGAGCCGGCCGGGCTCGCGGTCCGGGTCGAGCTTGTCGATCAGCGCCAACGCCTCCTCGGGCGTCGTCGTCGGACCGAGCTTGACGCCGATCGGGTTGCGGATCCGCGAACAGAACTCCACGTGCGCGTGGTCGAGCTGACGGGTGCGCTCCCCGATCCAGACCATGTGCCCGGAGACGTCGTAGAGCTTGCCGCTGCGCGAGTCGACCCGGGTGAGCGCCGCCTCGTAGTCCAGGAGGAGCGCTTCGTGGGAGGCGAAGAACTCGACGGTCTTGAACTCCTCCGGGTCCACCCCGCAGGCGTTCATGAAGTTCAGCGCCCGGTCGATCTCGCGGGCCAGGGCCTCGTAGCGCTGACCCGACGGCGAGTTCCTGACGAAGTCCTGGTTCCAGGCGTGCACCTGGCGCAGGTCCGCGTAGCCGCCGGTGGTGAACGCGCGCACCAGGTTCAGCGTGGAGGCCGAGGCCTGGTACATGCGCTTGAGCCGCTCCGGGTCGGGGCGGCGCGCCTCGGCGGTGAACTCGAAGCCGTTGACGGAGTCGCCCCGGTAGGTGGGCAGCGTCTCCCCGTCCCGCGTCTCGGTCGGCTTGGAACGGGGCTTGCTGTACTGGCCCGCGATGCGCCCCACCTTCACGACCGGGACCGACCCGGCGTAGGTGAGGACGGCGCCCATCTGGAGAAGGGTCTTCAGCTTGTTGCGGATGTGCTCGGCGGAGACCGCGTCGAAGGCCTCCGCGCAGTCACCGCCCTGGAGCAGGAACGCCTCGCCCCGGGCGACGGCAGCCAGGCGGTCCTTGAGCTGGTCGCACTCGCCGGCGAAGACCAGCGGCGGATAGGACTCGAGGTCCGCGATCACATCGCGCAGAGCCTTCGGGTCCGGGTAGTCAGGCTGCTGCGCCGCGGGAAGGTCTCGCCAGGTGGCGGTCGAGGTGCTGCTCTCAGCGTTCACGGTCACGGACACCAGATTACGGTGTCGTCGCGAGCGATTTGTCGCGCGACCGCCTGATGAGACGCCTGTCCCACGAAGCGCCCGAAAGGCCCGCCCCGCCCCGCCCCGCCTCGGGGCGCAGGTCAGGCGCCGCCGCCCAGGGCCGCGCCCGGACCGGACCCGCCGGCGCCGAGCCGCGGGTGTAACCGGGATCACCGTCAGGACAGGGGCCCGCGTCACGGCGGCGCCGTGCCGGGCCGATCCGCCTCCTCCTGGAGCAGGGTGTCGACGTCGGACAGGCGCCCGAGCTGGTGCACGGCCCGGGCGGTGCGGTGGTTGTGGGCGAGCAGGTCGCGGTGCCGGTGCACGAAGGCCCAGTACCCGGCGGTGTAGGGGCAGGCCCGCTGCCCGGTCCGGTCACCCGGGCGGTAGGCACAGGGGCCGCACAGGTCGCTCATCCGGTTGATGTAGGCGCCCCCGGCCGCGTAGGGCTTGGTGGTGATCTGGCCGCCGTCGGCGTACTGGGACATGCCGATGACGTTGGTGAGCATCACCCAGTCGTAGCCGTCGACGAAGCAGCGGTGGAACCAGTCCGTGACCCGGGCCGGGTGCCAGCCCCGCTGGAGGGCCCAGTTGCCGAGCACCATCAGGCGCGGGATGTGGTGGACCCAGCCCCGGTCGCGGACCTGCGCCAGCACCGTGGACAGGCACCGGGCCTCCACGGCGTCGGCGTCCAGCTCGGTGAACCACTCCGGCAGGTCGCCGTGGTGGCCGAGGGCGTTGCTGTCCCGGTAGGCGGGGCCGAGGTGCCAGTACAGGTGCCACATGTACTCGCGCCAGCCGGCGACCTGGCGGACGTAGCCCTCGACGGAGTTCAGCGGGGCCCGGTCCTCGCGGTAGGCGCGCTCGGCCGCCTCGACGCACTCGGCCGGGTCGAGCAGGCCGAGGTTGAGGGGGGCGGAGAGCAGGCTGTGGCTCATGGCCCAGTCCCCGGCGAGCATGGCGTCCTCCCACCGGCCGAAGGTGGGCAGCCGGCGTTCGACGAACGCGCGCAGGGCCCGGCGCGCCTCGGCCCGGCTGGCCGGGAAGAGGCGCGGGCCGTCGCGGCCGACGCAGCGGATCAGTCCCTCCTCCTCCCACCGGTCGAGGTCCGCGCGGACCTCGTCGTCGATGGCGTCCTCGCGGGGCAGGTAGGGCCCGGGCACCGGCAGCCCGGGCTCTCGCCGGGGCGGGGGCTCCCGGTTGTCGGCGTCCAGGTTCCACCGGCCTCCGGCGGGCTCGTCGCCGTCCATGAGGAGGTCGTGGTCCCGGCGGACGCGGCGGTAGAAGTCCTCCATCCGCAGCCGCTTCCCGCCGCTGGACTCCGTCCAGCGCCCGAAGTCCTCGAAGGGCACCAGGAACCCGCGCGGGGGCAGTACCCGGACGCCCGGCAGCGACCGCACCAGGCGCAGCGCGGCGTGGGAGGTGGGGTGGTGGACGGTGACGGGCGCGTCGCCGACCGCCCGGGAGAGCCCCTCGCGGTAGGTGTCGGCGCGGACGTAGCGGACGCGGTCGCCGAGTTCGGCCGCGCGGTGGCGCATGGCGGACAGCACGAGGTGGGCCTTGGCGCGGTGGAAGCGCCTGCGCCGCAGGACGGACGTGGCCTCGATGATGACGGCGGTGGCGCCCGGGCGCAGGAAGTGCGGGCCCAGCTGATCGCCGAACAGCCAGTGGAAGGGCGCCTGGTCCGCGGCGTCGGCGCTCATGTGGCCGCCTCCTTACCTGCTCGGTGGTCACCGGTCAGTGTGGAGCGTCGGCCCCGGCGGGCGGCGGTGCCGCGCCGGTCGGCCGCGAGCCGGGTCGGGCGCTTGTCGGCCGGCCGCTAGTCGGCCGGGGCCTCGTCCGTCCGCTCGTCCAGCGCGGCGTTCAGCTCACCGAGGAAGCGCAGGACGACGGCCATGTCCTCGGGGGCGAAGCGACGGCGCACGGCGTCGGTGTGCCGGGCGAGCGGGAGGAACGCCTCGCGGGCGATGGCGCGGCCCGCGGGGGCGTAGTGGAGGTGTACGACGCGGCCGTCGGCGGCGTCGCGGACCCGGGTGACGTGCCCGCCTCGTTCGAGGCGGTCCAGGCACGCGCTGACGGCCCCCGAGGTGAGGTTGAGGTGTTCGCGCAGGCGGCCGGGGGTCAGCGGGCCGCCGTGCCCGTCGCCGTCCAGGATCGCGATGAGGGCGAGGAGGTCGGTGTGGTGCAGGTCGTGGTCGCGGGCGAACTCCTGCCCGGCCCGGGTGACGCTTCCGGTGATGCCTCGCAGCAGCACCGCCAGAGTGTGCAGTTCACCGTCGGGCGGCCCGTCCACGCCGCCGGTGGACCGGGGTTCGTGTGCTCTCACCACTCCACCCTACGAGATCTCTCAATGATTGAGATAACCTGCTCCCGGCCGCGTCCGGCGGTCACGTTCGACCGAGAGGTGTGCCGTGCGCCCTTCACCGCGCGTTCTGCGCTGGTTCCTGCCCGCCGTACTACTCGTGGCCTGGCTGGCTCTCGGCGGGGTGGTCGGTCCCGCAGCGGGCAAGCTGGGCGAGGTCGCGACCAACGACCAGACCTCCTTCCTGCCGCGCAGCGCCGAGTCCACCCGTGTGCTGGAGGAACAGGAGGCGTTCCGGCAGGACGACACGGTCCCGGCGATCGTGGTGTGGACCGCCGACGACGGCACCGTGTCCGCGGACCAGCGCCGGGAGGCCCAGGCCGCCCTGGCGTCCGTCGCCGAGATCGAGGGCGTGACGGGACCGGCGTCGCCGGCGCTGCCCTCCGACGACGGCGAGGCGCTCCGCGGCCTCGTCCAGCTCCGCGGTGACCTGGGCGAGGAGACCGGAACCGCCGTGGACGCGGTGCGGGAAGCGGCCGACGCCGTGTCCGGCGCCACCGTGTACATCGCCGGACCGGCCGCCACCCAGGCCGACCTCGGCGAGGCCTTCGCGGGGATCGACGGACTGCTGCTGGGCGTCGCGCTCAGCGTGGTCCTGCTGATCCTCCTGCTGGTGTACCGCAGCGTGCTGCTGCCACTGGTCGTCATGGCCAGCGCCGTCCTCGCGCTGTCGACGGCCTCGGCGATCGTCTACCGGCTCGCCGAGAACGACGTCGTGCGGGTGGACGGCCAGGTGCAGGGCATCCTGTTCATCCTCGTCATCGGGGCCGCCACCGACTACGCCCTGCTGCTGTCGGCCCGGGCCCGCGAGGAACTGGCCGCCGGCCGGCCGAGGCTGGCGGCCATGGCCGCGGCGACGCGCCGGTCGGCGGGGGCGATCGTGGCCAGTGCCGCGACCGTCGCGCTCGGGCTGCTCGCACTGCTCCTCAGCGACCTCACCAACAACCGGGCGCTCGGCCCCGTCGGGGCGATCGGGGTCGCCTGCGCCGTCCTCACGACGCTCACGTTCCTGCCCGCGGCGCTCGCCCTGCTGGGCCGGGCCGCCTACTGGCCGGCGCGCCCCAAGCAGCCGGGTGACCCCACGTCCCCGGGCGGCGGGTCGCACAGTGTGTGGGAGCGCGTGGCCTCGCTCGTGGACCGGCGCCCCCGCCGCCTCGTGGCGCTCACCACGGTGGCGCTGTGCCTCTGCGCCGCCTTCGCCGGTCAGCTGCGCACCGACGGGGTACCGCTGAGCGAGACCTTCGTCAACGACGCGCCCTCGGTGGCCGCCCAGGAGGTGCTGAGCGAGCACTACCCCGGGGGCTCCGGCAGCCCGGCGGTCATCATCGCCGACGCCGACACCCTGGACGAGGTGACCGCGGCGGCCCGGGAGACCGAGGGCGTCTCCGAGGCCGGGCCGCTCACCGAGGGGCCGCGTCCCGGGGCCGGCGAGCCGCTCGTCGTCGACGGCCGGGTCCTGGTCAACGCGACGCTGACCGACCCCGCCGACAGCGACGCGGCCCAGGAGACGGTGGAGCGCCTGCGCGAGTCCGTCGACGTACCGGAGGCCGAGGCCCTGGTCGGCGGCTACACCGCCCAGACCTACGACACCCGCACGACCGCCGAGCGCGACCGCGCGGTGATCACCCCCGTGGTGCTGGCGATCATCCTGCTGATCCTCGTCCTCCTGCTGCGTTCCCTGCTCATGCCGGTGCTGCTGGTGGCGACGGTCGCGCTGAACTTCTTCGCCACACTCGGCGTCTCCGCCCTCGTCTTCGAGCACCTCTTCGGCTTCTCCGGCACCGATCCGTCCGTCGCGCTCTACGGTTTCGTCTTCCTCGTCGCGCTCGGCGTGGACTACAACATCTTCCTCATGACCCGCGTCCGCGAGGAGACCCTCCGCTCCGGCACCCGCGCCGGGGTCCTGAAGGGGCTCACCGCGACCGGCGGCGTCATCACCTCCGCGGGCGTCGTCCTGGCCGCGACCTTCGCGGCCCTGGCCGTCATCCCGCTCTCGTTCCTCGTGCAGATCGCGTTCATCGTCGCCTTCGGGGTGCTCCTGGACACCCTCGTCGTCCGCTCTCTGCTCGTCCCCGCCCTCGTCCGCTGGATCGGGCCCACCGTGTGGTGGCCCAGCTCCCTGCGCTCCCGCTGAAAGCCCGTCGGGGGGCTTCCGGCGGGATCCCGCCGGAAGCCCCCCGACGGGTTCAGGAGCGCGAGGCGGTGGCCGCCGCCCGGACGGCGTCCTCGGTGGTGGGGTGCGCGAACGTGAAACCGGAGGCGAGCAGCCGGCTCGGGAGCACACGCGTGCTGGCGAGCAGCTCCTCGGCGAAGTCGCCCAGGGCGAGCCGCAGAGCGGGTGCGGGGGCCGTGAACAGCGTGGGACGGCGCAGCACCCGGCCCATGGCGGCCGTCACCTCCCG
Organism: Streptomyces sp. WMMC1477; assembly: GCF_027460245.1. Taxonomy (NCBI): domain Bacteria; kingdom Bacillati; phylum Actinomycetota; class Actinomycetes; order Kitasatosporales; family Streptomycetaceae; genus Streptomyces; species Streptomyces sp. WMMC1477. Next base: position 758,402 of record NZ_JAPZBD010000003.1, read on the forward strand.
GTTGGTCACCGGGTTCGGGCCGGTCACGTTGACGGGCCCGTCCAGGTCCGGGTGGTCCAGCAGATGGCGGAGCGCGGCGACGTGGTCGTGCAGGGAGACACAGCTCCAGTACTGCCGGCCATGGCTGACGCGGCCGCCGAGACCGGCCCGGAACAGCGGCATCAGGCGACGGCCCCACGCCCCGCCGTCCCCGGACACCACCAGGCCGGTGCGGGTGAACACCGTGCGCACCCCGGCCCGTCGCGCCGGTTCCGCGGCCGCCTCCCAGTCCCGGCACACCGAGGCCAGGAAGCCGTCGCCGCTCGGTGCCGTCTCGTCCACCGCCTGGCTTCCGGTGTCGCCGTAGTAGCTGATCCCGCTGGCGGACAGCAGCACGCGCGGCGGCTGCTCCAGGGAGGCCAGCGCCTCCGCGAGGGTGGCCGTGCCGCGCACCCGGCTGTCGCGGATCAGCCGCTTGTACGCGGCCGTCCACCGGCGGTCCCCCACGCCCGCCCCGGCCAGGTGCACCACGGCGTCGGCACCGAGGAGCCCGGCGCGGTCCACCGTGCCGCGCTCCGGGTCCCAGCGCGCCTCGTCGGCCGCCGTCGGCGCACGCCGCACGAGACGCACGACCTCGTGGCCGTCGCCGCGCAACGAGCGCGTCAGCGCCGTCCCGATGAGGCCGCCGGCTCCGGTGATCACTACCCGCACAGTTACCTCCGTGTCATGCGCTCGGACCGCCGTCGGGGCGAGGGCCGCCGTCCGGCAGGGCGGTGCGGTTTCCCAGGCTTCCCGCCCGTCTCGCCCGGGGCAAGGCGCGTCGCTTGCGCGTCGCTTGTCCGTCCGGCCCCGGGCCCGCTCCGGGACGCCGAAACGGCTCCACCCCGGCGGGATGCCCGCCGGGGTGGAGCCGCGTGTGCGCCCGGCGTCAGCCGAGGACGGTCAGCGCCTGGTTGAGGGTCTTCGACGGCCGCATCACGGCCGACGTCTTCGCCTCGTCGGGCTGGTAGTAGCCGCCGATGTCCGCCGGGGAACCCTGGACGGCGACCAGCTCGTCGACGATCGCCTGCTCCTGCTCGGTCAGCGTCCGGGCCAGAGCGCCGAACGCCTCGGCGAGCTCGGCGTCCTGCGTCTGCTTCGCCAGCTCCTGGGCCCAGTACAGGGCCAGGTAGAAGTGGCTGCCGCGGTTGTCGATCCCGCCGAGCCTGCGGCTGGGCGACTTGTTCTCGCCCAGGAACGTCGCCGTCGCCCGGTCGAGCGTGTCGGCCAGGACCTGGGCGCGGGCGTTGTCCGTCGACTGTGCGAGGTGCTCGAAGCTGACGGCCAGCGCCAGGAACTCACCCAGGCTGTCCCAGCGCAGGTAGTTCTCCTTGACGAGCTGCTGCACGTGCTTCGGCGCGGAGCCGCCGGCGCCCGTCTCGAACAAGCCGCCGCCGTTGATGAGCGGGACGACCGAGAGCATCTTCGCGCTCGTACCCAGCTCCAGGATCGGGAACAGGTCGGTCAGGTAGTCGCGCAGGACGTTGCCGGTGACCGAGATCGTGTTCTCGCCGCGGCGGATGCGCTCCAGGGAGAACGCGATCGCGTCGACCGGCTTCATGATCTCGATGCGCAGGCCCTCGGTGTCGTGCTCCGGCAGGTACTGCCGGACCTTCGCGATGAGGTTCGCGTCGTGCGCGCGGCCCTCGTCCAGCCAGAACACGGCCGGGTCGCCGGTGGCGCGGGCGCGCGTGACGGCCAGCTTGACCCAGTCGCGCACGGGCACGTCCTTCGTCTGGCACATGCGCCAGATGTCGCCCTCGCTGACCGTGTGCTCCAGGACAACGCCACCGTCCTCGTCCAGGACGCGCACGGTGCCGGTGACCGGGATCTCGAACGTCTTGTCGTGGCTGCCGTACTCCTCGGCCTTCTGCGCCATCAGACCGACGTTCGGCACGGAGCCCATCGTCGACGGGTCGTAGGCGCCGTTGGCGCGGCAGTCGTCGACGACGACCTGGTAGATGCCCGCGTAGCTGCTGTCCGGGATGACGGCCAGCGTGTCGTGCTCCTCGCCGTCCGGGCCCCACATGTGGCCGGAGGTGCGGATCATCGCGGGCATGGACGCGTCCACGATGACGTCGCTGGGCACGTGCAGGTTGGTGATGCCGCGGTCCGAGTCGACCATGGCCAGCTCCGGGCCCTCGGCCAGCTCGGCGTCGAAGGACGCCTTGATCTCGGCGCCCTCGGGCAGCGCCTCCAGACCCTTCAGGATGCCGCCCAGGCCGTCGTTCGGGGTCAGCCCCGCCTTGGCCAGGGTCTCGCCGTACCGGGCGAACGTCTTCGGGAAGAAGGCCCGCACGACGTGGCCGAAGATGATCGGGTCCGAGACCTTCATCATCGTGGCCTTCAGGTGCACGGAGAACAGCACGCCCTCGGCCTTCGCCCGGGCCACCTGTTCCTTGAGGAACTCGCGCAGCACGGCGACGCGCATGACGGCCGAGTCGACGATCTCGCCCTCCTGCACCGGTACCGACTCGCGCAGCACGGTGGTGGAGCCGTCGTCCCCGCTCAGCTCGATCCACAGCGAGCCCGCCTTGGCGATCACGGCCGACTTCTCGGTGGAGCGGAAGTCGTCACCGGTCATGTGGACGACGTTCGTCCTGGAGTCGGCCGTCCAGGCACCCATGCGGTGCGGGTGCGCCTTGGCGTAGTTCTTGACGGAGGCGGGGGCCCGGCGGTCCGAGTTGCCCTCGCGCAGCACCGGGTTCACGGCGCTGCCCTTGACCTTGTCGTACCGGGCGCGGATGTCGCGCTCCTCGTCCGTCTTCGGCTCGTCCGGGTAGTCCGGCAGCGCGTAGCCCTGCTCCTGAAGCTCCGCGATGGCCGCCTTGAGCTGCGGGATCGAGGCCGAGATGTTCGGCAGCTTGATGATGTTGGCCTGCGGCGTCTTCGCCAGCTCGCCCAGGGCGGCCAGCGCGTCCTCGATCCGCTGCGACTCCTCAAGGCGCTCGGGGAAGGAGGCGATGATCCGGCCCGCGAGCGAGATGTCACGCGTCTCCACGCGAACCCCGGCCGTCTTGGCGTACGCCTGGACCACCGGCAGGAACGAGTACGTCGCCAGGGCCGGCGCCTCATCGGTGTGCGTGTAGATGATGGTCGAGTCTGTCACCGGGTGCTCCGCTCCACGTCTGCAACATTGCTCGACATCAAGATATCTCCCTCGCCGCCCGCACCACGACCGGGCCGCCCCCTTACTTCTCCGGGCCCCCGCCCGAGCCCGCCCGCACCCTCCCCACCGCACTCGAACCACACCGCCTTGCCCTCCGCCGTCGCCCCGCAACCGTGCCGGTCGGCGACCAGGCCCAGCAGCGTGAGCCCGCGCCCGTCCTCCTCGTCCGGCCCGGCCTCCCTCGGCGCCGGCAGCCCCGGCCCCCGGTCCTCCACCTCCACCCGCACCCCGTCCCGCAGCCGCACCACGGTCACCCGGCACCACCGGTCCGGCACGTGCCGGTGCACGTTGGTCAGCAGTTCGCTGACCCCGAGCTGTACCGCGTCCCGCAAGCCCGTCAGCCCCCACAGGCCCAGATAGCTGCCGACGATGCGCCGGACGCAGCCCGGCGAGTGGTCCCCCACGGTCAGCTCCATGCGGTACCGCTGCGGGGCCAGGTCGAAGTGCTCAACAATCAGATTCACGGGACGAGTGTCGGCGGCGCCGACTACCGTGGGCTACGACGTGAACACAACCCACAACGGGGTGAGCCCGTATGCCCAACATCAAGCGCCTCGACCCCGGCGCGTCCCCTCTCCACTACTTCGGCGCCGAGCTGCGCCGCCTCCGCGAGGCCGCGGGCCTCACCCTCGACCAGCTCGGCGGCATCGTCTTCGTCACCGGCTCCATGATCGGCCAGGTGGAGACGGCCGCGAAGACGCCCCGCGAGGAACACGTCCCCCGCCTCGACGCGGCCCTCGGCGCCGACGGCTCCCTGATCCGCCTGTGGCAGCTGGTCAAGCGTCACCGGCTGCCCGACTGGTACCGGCACATCGCCGAGCACGAGGCCACGGCCACGGAGATCCGCGTCTTCCAGGCCCAGCTCGTCCACGGCCTGCTCCAGACCGACGAGTACGCGGAGGCCGTACTCGGCGTCATGGAGCGGGAGGGCCTGGAGATGAAGGTCGAAGCCCGGCTGGACCGCCAACGCATCCTGGACCGCAAAGAACCGCCCATCCTTTGGGCCATCTTCGACGAGGCCGTTCTCCGCCGCGAGATCGGTGGGAAGCGGGTGATGCGGAACCAACTGGCCCACCTGTTGAGTTTCCGCCACACGAACGAGGTACAGATCCAGATCCTGCCGTTCAGCGCAGGAGCCCACGCCGGGCTTCCGGGCTCGTTCGAAATCTTCTCGTTCGATGACCAGGACGACATCGCCTACATGGAGGGATACGAAGAGGGTTGGGCCACCGCCAATCCGCAACAAGTCAGGGCACGTTCACTCCGTTACGATCTTCTACGGGCCGAAGCCCTCTCCCCACGAGACTCGGCCAAGTTGATCGCCCGTGTGATGGAGGACTGCTATGGAGATGAACCCTGAGCTGGCCAGCGCACGTTGGCGAAAGTCGAGCTACAGCGCCGACACTGGGGGTTCCTGCGTCGAGTGCGCCACGCTCAACGGCGCGACGTGGCGGAAGTCGAGCTACAGCGGTGACACCGGAGGGTCCTGCGTCGAGACGGCGGCGTTGCCGCATGCCGTCGCGGTGCGGGACAGCAAGCGGCCGGACGGGCCCGCGCTCACCCTCTCCCCCGCCGCGTTCACCGCCTTCGTCCGCGCCGCGACTGCCGCTGACCTCCGCCCGCACGTAGTCTGAGGACATGAGTGTCGAACCGCTCCCTTCCTGGGCCATCCCGCCCCCTGGCGGCTTTACGGCCGAGGACCTGCTGCGGCTGCCCGGCCTCCCCCCGCACACCGAGCTCATCGACGGAAGCCTGGTCTTCGTGAGCCCGCAGACCAGGTGGCACAGTCGGCTCATCGGCCGACTGTGGGCAGAACTGGACAGGCAGGCTCCGGAGCACCTCAGAGCCGAACGGGAGATGACGGTCAAGCTCGGTCCGCGCCAGGCCCCCGAACCCGATGTCATCGTCGTCTACGCGGAAGCCTTTGACCAGGAGAATCCGGCCACGTACTACGTGGCGGAGGACGTGCTGCTCGCGGTGGAGGCGGTGTCGCCGGAGAGCGAGGAGCGCGACCGGGACACCAAGCCCCGCAAGTACGCCCAGGCCGGCATCCGGCACTACTGGCGCTTCGAGCGGGCCGAAGGCCGTACCGTCGCCTACCTGTACGAGCTGGATCCGGCCTCGCGCTGCTACGGGCTGACCGGCATCCACCACGAGCAGCTCAAGACGTCCGTCCCGTTCCCGTTCGCGATGGACCTGACCTCGGTGAACGCGCGGCTCGGGTGACGTGCGGGCCGTGCTGGTAGCGCCGGGCGGGGTGCGGGTCAGGGGCCGCACGGACGCGGATCTCGACGTCTGCGTCAGCGTGCTCGCCGACGTCCACGCCCGGGATGGTTACCCGGTCAACTGGCCGGATCGGCCCGGCACGTGGCTCGGCCCTGCCGGGCAGCTCGGGGCCTGGGTCGCGGAGTTGAGCGGTCGGGTCGTCGGCCATGTCGCCCTCTCCCGCGGCGCGCCCGACGACGTGGCTCCCGGCCTGTGGGCCGCCCGCCACGGGGCGCCCGGCGACGCGACGGCCGTCGTCAACCGGCTCTACGTCGCGCCCGGTGCGCGGGGCCACCGGATCGGCGCCGTGCTGCTGGGCCACGTCACGGCGGAGGCACGGAGGCACAGTCTGCACCCCGTACTGGACGTCGTCGCCTCCGACACCTCGGCCGTGGCCCTGTACGAGCGCCGGGGCTGGGAACCGCTGGGCGTGACCGAGCAGGCGTGGAGCCCGGGCGGCACCGTCACCGTCCGCTCCTACGCCGCCCCGACGGCCGACGCGGCAGACGGGCGCTGAATCGCTCCTTTCCTGAGCCCCCGTTCGCCGCATGGCCGAGGGTCCGCCGAGGCCGCCGCCCTCTGCCTTCGTCTGCTACTCCGCCTCGCCGTACGGACGGCCTCAGCCGTCCCGGGGCATAGGGGCGGGCTCAGCCTCGGCCATGCGCTCCTGCGTCCAGTACCGCTCGACGTCGGACGGGCCCGGCTGAACCTCGGACGTGGAGGTGCCGCCGGGGCTGACGGGCGTGGACTCGGGCGGGCCGAGGCCGGCGGCGCGTACCGCGAGCACGGTCGCCGCCGCCGCACCGGTGGCTCCGGCCGCCAGAACGAGCTTGCGGAGTGGTGAACGCTTCACGAGCGGGCCTCCCGGGCGGCGTGAGGTCGTGAGGGCGTGGCGCCCACACGGGCGCGGGGGCCGCCGGGCGGCCCGGCGAACCCCGCGCCCGCGTCCAGGCTAGAACCGGCCGCGGTTGAGCGCGAGTTGGAGGGCCTCCGTCGTCGCGGTGCCCCAGACGCCGTCCATGGCGAGGTCGAAGCCGTTGGACTTTCGCAGGTGGCCCTGGAGGGCCGTCACGGACGCCGTTCCGAAGTCACCGTCCACCACGAGGCTGGACCCGTACCAGCGGTTGAGGTGGCGCTGGAGGGCCGCGGCGGTCTGGGGGCCCCAGACTCCGTCGGCGGGGAACACCCCGATCTGGCTCTGGAGGGCCGCGTAGGTCTTCGGGCCGAGCTGACCGTCCACCACCAGATCGCCGGTGCCGTCGATGTAGCCGAAGTACGCGGACTCGGTGGCGGGTCCCCAGAGGCCGTCGGCGGTCACGCCGACCCGGTCCTGGAGCCAGCGCACGCCCGCGTCGGTGTTCGGCCCCCACACGCCGTCGATGACCAGCGGCGGGGAGTAGCCCAGCTCGTTCACCGCCTTCTGCTGCGCGGCCACGCTGCGGACCGTCGTCATGCCGCCACCGCCGCCCGCGACGTACGCCCGGTACGCGTCCTCCGTGGCCGGGCCCCACAGGCCGTCGGCGGTCACGCCGACGAGGTTCTGGAGCCAGCGCACCCCCGCGTCGGTGTTCGGCCCCCACACGCCGTCGATGACCAGCGGCGGGGAGTAGCCCAGCTCGTTCACCGCCTTCTGCTGCGCGGCGATCTGGCGTACGGCGGTCATTCCGCCTCCGTCACCGCCGCCGCTGTGCCCGTCGCCTCCGCCGCCGATCGGGATGTCGAGGCCGTCCATCCCGCCGAGCACCCACTCCCGCAGGTTCGCGCCGGGACAGCTCGTGGAGTTGCCCGGAAGACCGCCGTGATAGGTCGCGGTCAGCGTCTTGCCCGCCAGGCCGTTCGCGTGCAGGTACAGCCCCCGGATGACGTTCTTGGCGGCACCGGTGACATCGCCGTTGTAGCCGATGAAGCACACCCCGATGTGGCTGGTGTTGTAACCGGTGGCGTGTGCCCCGACGGTGAGCCAGCCGCGGCCCTCGTAGATCCGGCCCTGGTCGTCGACCAGGAAGTTGTAGCCGATGTCGTCCCAGCCGTTGGAGTCCATGTGGTAGTTCTGGATCGACCGGGGAGTCGTCGTCGCGGGGCTGTAGGAGTAGTGCACGGTGAAGCCCGTGCGTTCCGCCCACGTGGTGCGGGTGACACTCCGCGGCGCACGCGCGCCCCACTCCCCACGGGTGATGATCCCCGTGGGCTCCGGGCTCGGTTCGGGCTCGGGTTCCGGCGACGGCTTCAGCTCGTCCATGTAGGCGAAGAGGTTCCCCGGGCACTCCTCGCTCGTGCCGAACTGCTTGTGCCCCATGAGCATGTGGCCCGCCCTCCAGGAGGAACGGCTGCGCAGTGAGGCGATCAGCTCACGGATCTTGTCCCGCATGAGGATGGTCGGCTGCTGGTCCGATTTGACGAGGCCGCAGATCGTGTAGAAGCCCTCGTTGGCCCCGACGGCCTCGCCATCGCCGTTGAGGACGTAGGCGTTCCCGTTGGCCTCCGGACGTCGCGCCCCACGCCCCTCGAAGATCTCACCGTGCTGGCAGACGAGGTAGTTGTAGCCGATGTCGTCATAGCCGTGCCCGTACGGCGGGAGGGAGCTCGTGTGCTTCTGGTAGATGTCGAGGATGATGTCGAGACAGTCTTGTCTGGTCTCGTGCGGAACCGTGCCGCTGCCGGCGTGATGGATGGCGACGCCGCCCTTCCACGGCCGCCAGGGAAGGTCGGTGGTGCCCGCGGGAGCCTCGTCGCCCGCCCAGGCGCTCCGCGGTGTGATGGAAACCATGGCCACTCCACTCGTCGTCCTGCCAATGACGTGTCGGCGTCGCAGCAGCTCGCGGCGGGAAGCGGGGGCCCGTAGGGATACGAGAGGCCCGCGTCAGTAGATCACGCACGATGTTCGCAGATCAACGGGCCTCACTGGGTTGACCTTTGACAGATCTCTGTGCCTTCAATGGGAAGGTCGGCTCGGCAGCGCGCAACACCCTGGAGGCGGAAACTCCTCGGTTAGGTCATGCATTGATGAATTCTCCTCAGGGCGCGGAGAGCGCCGAAGCCGGCGTCTCCCGCAGAGACGTGCTCGCCGGCGGCGCCGCCCTGGCGGCCGCGTTCGTCGCCGCCTCCGCCTCCGGAGCCGCGGCTCTCACCTCCGCCCCCGGCACCACGGGCGCGGCGGGACGCCCCGGCGCCGGAGCACCGCTCGGCTTCACCCCGGTGCCCGTCAGCGAGGCCGACGCGATCACCGTCCCCGACGCCTACACGGCCGAGGTCCTCGCTCCCTGGGGACGTCCCGTCCGGCCCGGCGGGCCCGCCTGGCGGGAGGACGGCGGCAACCCGGCCGCCGAGCAGGCGGTCCAGGTCGGCAGCCACCACCACGGCGTACGCTTCCTGCCGCTCGCCAAGGGCGGGCGTGGCGCCCGGCACGGGATGCTGATGATCAGTCACGAGGCGGTCGACCGGGCCCTGCTCGGCGGCGACACCGCCAAGGCCCTGGCGGCCCAGGGCGTCACGGCGGTGGAGGTCCGCGACACCGGCGGCGGCTGGCGGGTCGTGGACTCCGCCCGCAACCGGCGCGTCACCGGCACGACCCAGGTGGCCTTCTCCGGCCCCTTCGACCCGGGCACCGGCCCCCACCTCGGCGTCCTGGCCTGTGGCGGGGACGGCGTCACCCCCTGGGGCACCTATCTGGCCTGCGAGGAGAACGCAAACGCGCACTTCGGCACCGACGAGCGGGGCTGGCGCCCCACAGAGACCCAGCGCCGCTACGGCCTGAGCCACTCCGGCTACGGCGACCCCTGGCACCGGGAGGAGCCCCGGTTCGACCTCGCCGCGGACGCGGACGGCGTCCCCGAGGCCCAGCGGTTCGGCTGGGTGATCGAGATCGACCCGCGGGACCCGGACTCCACGCCCGTCAAGCGCACGGCCCTGGGTCGCTACCCGCACGCGGGAGCGGCCGTCACCGAGTCCGGGGGCCGGGTCGTCGTCTACAGCGCGGACGCCGAGGACGGCGAGTACCTGTACAAGTTCACCGGCTCGGCCGACTGGCGGACGCAGCGCACCGCGGGCGAGAACCCCCTGGACCACGGCACGCTCCACGTCGCCCGCCTCGACGCGGACGGCACCGGCACCTGGCTGCCCCTGCGGCACGGCGTCCACCCGCTGACCGAGCGGCTCGGCTGGCGCGACCAGGGCGACGTCCTCCTCCGCGCCCGCCAGGCCGCCGACGCGCTGGGCGCGACGCCGCTGGAGCGCCCCGAGCGGGTGACGGTCAACCCGCGCAACGGCGACGTCTACGCGGCCCTCGCCGGCGGCCCCGGCGGCCTCTGCTGCGAGGCCGGCCATGCCGGGGACACCCGGCGGGCCGCGCCGCACGGCCGGATCCTGCGCTGGCGCGAGGACGGCGGCGACCCGGCCGCCACCACCTTCCACTGGGAGGAGTTCGTCTCCGACCCGCTGTCCGGCTCCGACGAGGCCGCGGCGTTCGCCGCTCCGAAGGGCGTGTGGTTCGACGCCGACGGGCTGCTGTGGATCTCCACCGGCATCCCGGGCCGGGACCTCAACCAGGAGGGCACCGAGCACGCCGTCGCGGGCAACAACGCCCTGCTGGCCGCCGATCCGAAGTCGGGCGAGATCCGGCGCTTCCTGACCGGGCCCCGGGGCGCCGAGATCACCGGGGTCTGCGCCACCCCGGACGGCCGCACCCTGTTCGTCAACGTCCAGCACCCCGGGCAGCGCACCGCCCGCTGGGGAGCTCCGGACGTCGACAGCCCCGGTGCCGTCAGCACCTGGCCGGACGGCCGCCCCGGCGGCCGCGCCCGCTCCGCCACCGTCGCCATCCGGCGCCGCGACGGCGGCCCCATCGGCACCTGAACGACGCGCAGTCCCGGCTCCGGGCTCGTCCGTCCGCTGGCCCGGGCCGGAACGCGCCACCAGCACCCGGCGTCGCCCGTGGGCGGCCGAGCGCCCGCTCGGGATCCTGCCGGTCCCGTCGGCCCTGCCGCCGTCGACCTGTACGCGGTCGGCGTCCACTGGGCGCTCGGCGACGCGGGAGCCGCCCTGGAAGCAGGAAAGGACCTGCGCGCCAACCAGTTCCCCACAGCCGAGCGAAGGGCCCGCATGGGAACCGACATGGCACGAGCCTGGTGGGCATGGAACCGCCCCGAACAGACCGCACATGCGCTGCTCGACGCCTACCGCGCCAGCCCCGGAGAGGTCCGGGACCGCAGGGGCGGCGAGGTCACCAGTGCCGCCGGGCTACGCGCTGCGCAGGAGCTGGATCAGGTTGCCGCAGGTGTCGTCGAGGACGGCGGTGGTGACGCCGCCCATCTCCAACGGCTCCTGGGTGAAGCCCACCCCGAGGGCGCGCAGCCGGTCGAACTCGGCCTGGACGTCGTCGACGGCGAACGAGGCCGCCGGGATACCGTCCCGGACCAGCGCCGCCCTGTACGGCCCGACCGCGGGATGACCGGAGGGCTCCAGCAGCAGTTCGGTGCCGTCCGGGTCGTCCGGCGACACCACGGTCAGCCACCGGTCCTCCCCCAGCGGGACGTCGTGCTTGGCCACGAAGCCCAGCACGTCGGTGTAGAAGCGCAGCGCCTTCTCCTGGTCGTCGACGAAGACGCTGGTCAGGTGGATCCTCATGGGGTGCTCTCCGGTGCGTCGGGCGGCCTGAGCCATCGGGTCACGATGTGCTCGAGCGGGGCGGTGTCGAGGTCGTGGAACTTGTAGCGGCCCTGGCGCCGCGGGACGACCAGCCCCGCGGACTCCAGTACGGCCAGATGCTGGCTGACCGCCTGGCGGGACATCCGCAGGCCGTGCTTGCCCACCAGGCGGGCGCATATCTCGAACAGTGTCTGGCCGTCTCGCTCCACCAGCTCGTCGAGGATGCGCCGACGGGTGGGGTCGGCCAGCGCCTTGAAGACGTCGTCAGCCATACCTCCACCATAGGCAAGTAAACACTTGCCTATCAAGTCGACGCCACCGGCAGCCGCTCACCCGCGCCCCGCACGCCATCCGACGCGCCCCGTCAGCCGCGACGGGGCCCGTGAACGTCACCCTCGCCGACGACCGGGCCCAGGCGACTCCCGCCGCCGGGCTCGCGCGCTGGCGCGTAGCGGGCCCGCGGTCACCAGTGGACGATGAGCGGGGTGTCCGGCTCCTGCCGGCGCCAGGCGTCGGCCAGGCGGACGAGTCGGGCGGGGGCGCCGATGCCGCGCACGGTGGCGATCCTGCCGCCCTCGATGTCGAACGTCGCCGCGCCGATGACCTGGCCGTCGACGACGAAGAGGAGGGCGGGGGCGCCGTTGACGAACGCGAAGTGGACGGCGGGCGAGCCGCCGACGAAGCGCCGCTTCGCGGGAGTGGGCTTGAGACCGGCCCGCACGACGGCGGCGATGCGCCGGGGGGTGTCGTACCGCAGCAGCGTCTTGGCCAGGCCGCCCGCGCCGTCGGAGACCGCGGTCGCGTCGTCGGTGAGCATGGCCACGAGCCGTTCCGTGCGCCCCGAGGAGGCGGCGGTGAGGAACTCCTCGACGATCCTGCGGGCTGCCGCCGGGTCGGCCTCACCGCCGCGTCGGCGGGCGGCGGCGACGCGGCGGCGGGCCCGGTGCAGGTGCTGCTGGCTCGCCGACTCGGAGACGTCGAGGATCTCGGCGATCTCGGCGTGGCTGTGGGAGAACGCCTCCCGCAGGAGGTAGACGGCGCGCTCGACGGGCGAGAGGCGCTCCATGAGCATCAGCACGGCCAGGGAGACCGACTCGCGCTGCTCGAAGGTGTCGGCCGGACCGAGCATCGGGTCGCCGTCGAGCAGCGGCTCGGGCAGCCAGGCGCCGACCGCGCGTTCGCGGCGGGCCTGGGCCGAGCGGAGCCGGTCGAGGCACAGGTTGGTGACGACCTTGGTCAGCCAGGCCTCCGGCACCCTGATCCGCTGCCGGTCGGCGGCCTGCCACTGCAGGAACGCGTCCTGCACGGCGTCCTCGGCGTCGGCGGCCGAGCCCAGCATGCGGTACGCCAGCGAGGCCAGCCGGCTCCTGCTGGCCTCGAAGCGGCCGGTGTCGAAGCGATCGGTGGCGGTGCGGTCCACGCGGAACACCCTAGGCGGCGACGCGGCTCGTCCGCTCGGCGGACGCGTCGGGCACGGCGGTCAGGCGGCGCTTGCGCTTGGGCAGGCCGAAGGTCGGGTGCGCGATGGTCCACCGCGCACCCCTGAGGATGCCCGCCTTGACCCGCGCGGCCTTCCGGCCGCCCACGTACGCCGGCTTCGCCCGCGCCTCGGCGTCGACCAGTTGCAGGATGCCGTCCCGCCGCCCCAGGCTGATGTGATTGCCGTGATAGGCCATCCTGACGTTCGCGATCCTGCGGCCGGTCAGGCGCCCGACGATCGCCTCCACGGCCTGCATTCCGGTGGAGCCGGCCGAGGCGCAGGACATCGGCAGCGGCCGGCCGTTGTCCCCGACGGCGTGCACGCTGTCCCCGGCGGCGTAGACGTCCGGGTGCGAGACCGACCGCATGGTGCGGTCGACGACGATCAGACCGCTCTCCGTGACCTCCAGCCCGCAGGCGGCCGCCATCGGCTGGACCGCGAACCCGGCCGTCCACACGGTCGCGTCGGAGGCCAGGACGGTGCCGTCGGCGCAGAGCGCCCGCCTCGCCTCCACGGCTTCGACGGTGGCGTGCTCCAGGACGGTGATGCCCAGCCGCTCGCAGGCCCGGCGCAGGTGGCCGCGGGCACCGGTCGAGAGCGGGGCGCCCAGCTCGGCGCGGGCGATCAGCGTCACCGACAGGCCCGGCCGGGACTCGGCGATCTCGGTGGCGGTCTCGATGCCGGTCAGCCCGTCGCCGACGACCAGCACGCTCCCTCCTTCGCTCCGCCCGCCCAGACCGTCCAGCCGTTCGCGCAGGCGCAGCGCCGAGGGCCGGGCGGCGACGTCGAAGGCGTGCTCGGCGACGCCGGGGACGCCGTGGTCGGCGACATGGCTGCCGAGCGCGTAGAGAAGCGTGTCGTAGCCGAGCTCGCCCCCGCCGTCGGGGTCGGCCACGGCGACGGTCCGGCGCTCGGGATCGAGCGCGGTGACGCGGGCCACGCGCAGCCGTACGTCCGTGCCCGCGAAGACGTCGGCGAGCTTGCGCACCCCGACCTCCTGCCCGGCCGCGAGCTGGTGCAGCCGCAGCCGCTCGACGAAGTGGGGCTCGGCGTTGACCACGGTGATCTCGGTGTCCGACGGGGACAGCCTGCGCGCCAGGTTCCCGGCCGCGTAGGCACCGGCGTATCCGGCGCCGAGGACGACGATGCGGTGCTTCATGGGGTGCTCCTGTCGGTCGGCCTGCTCTCGGTGACTTGAGCGGGGCAGCTCTCCGATTGCTGACAGAAACAACATGTGACGTGGGTCACATGTGCGGCAGGAAGCGGGCGGCGGCGCCCGTCGGCCGCGGCGGCCTGGGCGGAGGCGGCGATGTCCGCCCAGGCCGCCGGCTGGCCCGGCCGCAGGCCGACCGCCCGGGCGCGGCCCGGCGAGTCCACCGCGTGGTCCACGGCGTCGGGTGCCACGTGGACGACGACGTCCAGGTCGGGCACGGCCGTGTCGTACCGCCGCGCGAGGGGGGTGCGGGAGCCGTTGACCACGGATGGCCGCTCCCTCATCGCGACTCCGGGTCAGCGGCGGGCGGCGGCGGAGAAGGTCAGGAGCTGTGCGTCGAGGAGGGTGAGGTCTCCCTGACGGCCGGCCGCCGCGTAGGCGTTGAGCAGGGCCTTGGTGGTGCGCAGCGCCGTCGGGGAGCGGCGGAGCAGCGGTTTCGTCCACTGGGCGACGGCCTGGTCCAGCTCTGCCTCGGGGACGACACGGTGGGCGACGCCGATCCGTTCGGCCTCGGCGGCGTCGAACACCCGGGCGGTGAGGATGAGTTCCCGCATCCGGGCGGCGCCGACCTCGTGCAGGAGCCGCTGCAGGGCGCCGCCCCAGGTGGTGGGGAGGCCGAGGCCCAGTTCGGGGAGCCGGAAGGTGGCGGTGTCGGCGGCGGCGCGCAGGTCGCAGTGCAGGGCGAGGCCGAGACCGGCGCCGACGGCCTTGCCGTGCACCCGGGCGATGGTGGCGGCGGGCAGGGAGGCGAGGGCGTCGCAGACGCGGCGGGCCTTGTTGGCGACGTTGTGCAGGCCGGCGCCGGTGGCGTCCTCGGCGAGGAGGGTGCCGAACTCCTCGCGGGCGCCGCCGAGGCAGAAGTCCTGGCCTGCGCCGGACAGGACGAGGACGCGGAGGTCGGGGCGGTCGTGGACGGCGGAGAGCACGGCGAGGAGTTCGTCGAGCATGGGCTCGTCGACGGCGTTGCCGGCTTCCGGGGTGTCGAGCCGGAGGGTGAGGACGGCGCCCTCTTCGTCGATGTGCAGGGTCTTGAAGTCGGCGGTGGGTATGGGCTCTCGGTCCACGGTGTTTCCTTCGGTGGTGCGGGTGGGAACGGGCTGAGCAGGAGGGGCTCAGCGGGTGGCGACGCGCAGCGAGGCCAGGTAGCGGAAGGCGGCGCGGGGGGCCACCCAGGTGGGCGTCTCGGTGACGCGGAGGGTGGGGAAGCGCCGCAGCACGGTGGCCAGCAGGGCGCCTGCCTCCATCCGGGCGAGGGGCGCGCCGAGGCAGTAGTGGATTCCGCCGCCGAACGCGAGGTGGGAGCCGCCCCGGCGGAGGTCGAAGGTGCCCGGGTCCGGGTACTGCTCCGGGTCGTGGTGGGCGGCTCCGATCATGACGTGCACCATCTCGTCCCTGCCGATGGGGACGCCGCCGAGCAGCGTGTCCTCGGCGGCCGTCCGGCCGTGGACGTGGACGGGGGCGTCGTAGCGGAGGGTCTCCTCGACGGCACCGGGCACGTCCTCGGGGTGGGTGAGCAGCCAGGCGCGCTGTTCGGGGTTCTGGTCGAGCAGCCAGATCATGGTGGACAGGACGGAGGAGGTCGTCTCCAGGGCCGCCATGAGGACGAACCGGGTGAGGTAGTGGACGTTCCGGTCGGCCTGTTCCCGGTCGGGCTCGGCCGCGTCCCACAGGCGTATCCAGTCCGAGACGGCGTCGTGGCCCGGGTTGCGGCGGCGTTCCCGGACGAGTTCGACGACGTACTCGTCCAGCCGGTGGGCGGAGCGGTCGGCCTGGCTGAGCTGACTCTTCGTCGGGACGAGTTCCTGGGGCAGCGCCTGGTCGTGGGTGACCTCGATCAGCAGGTCGAAGTCCTTCGGGGACAGGTTCAGCCAGTGACCGAGGACCGATATCGGCAGCCGCTCGCCGACGAGGAGGGCGAAGTCGGCCTCGCCGTGCTCGGTCAGCTCCTCCTCCAGCCGGTCGAGCAGCCCGTCCACGATCCGCTGGATCGGGGCCTGCAGGGCTTCGAGTGCGCCCCTGCCGAAGTACCCGGCAGGGACGCTGCGTTGCACGGTGTGTTCAGGAGGATTGAGTCCGGGGAGACTGCGGCTCCACTCCACGGAGCCGTGGTTCTCCCACCGTTCGGAGGCGTTGCCCTGGCGGTTGCGCCAGGCCGTGTCCGGGGTCAGCCAGTGGCGGGAGCGCCGCAGCACCTCGTCGCACACGTCGTAGGACGTGATCAGGTGCCCGCCCCAGGGGGCGGGCACCACGGGTCCGAGGGCGCGCAGTTGGGCGTAGACGGGCAGGGGGTTCGTCTGCCCGGTCGCGGACCGCAGCCGCGAGATCAGGGCGGCGACGGTCCGGCGGTCCGGGCGGGTGGCGAGCGCGGTTCGCTCCACGGGGGCTCCTCATCAGGGGCTTGCTGAAACCGCGGAGCGACCTACCCTCCTACTCGAACGTTCATCCAGATCCCGAATGTATTTCGAATCGTTGCCAATCTCACACCCTCTGCGACCGATTGATCACTGCCTGCGCCAGGACAGGAAGGTGCTCCACCAGCTAGTCTTCGCAGGCTTGGCCACGGGCTCCGGCGGGGCCGCCGCGGCCGCCGACCGGCCGCCGACCGCCCAGGGGGAGTTGAGCGGAGCGCGCTCGGGACGTACGGGGGCGAAGCGGGCGGGCAGGCTCTCCAGCGCCCGCTGGAAAGCCCCCTGGCGCCAGGTCAGGTGCGCAGCCGGTACGGCGAGTTCGACGTCCGGCAGGTGGTTGAGCAGCTTCTCGATGGCCGTGATCGCGATGAGCTGGGCCGGGTCCTTGGCCGGGCACGCGTGGGGCCCCGCCCCCCAGGCGAGGTGCGCCCGCTTGCTGAAGGTGTAGCGGGACGCGGAGAGGGCCGGGTCCGTGTTGGCCGCCGCGAAGCTGACCATGACGAGGTCCCCGGTGCGCAGCGGGACGCCGGACAGCTCGACGTCGCGCGTCGGGTAGTGCGCGGCGTAGTTGGCCAGCGGCGGGCTGTTCCACAGCACCTCGTTGATGGCGTCCTCGACGAGGAGCCCGGCCCCGTGCTGGCCGCCGGAGTACCGCTCGTCGCTGAGCAGCAGTTGCAGGGAGTTGGCGATGAGGTTCTGGACCGGCTCGCTGCCGCCGCCCAGCAGGGTGACGAGCTGGTGGACCATCTCCTCGTCGGTGAGCCCCGCGTGGTGCTGCATCAGCCAGGACGTCACGTCGGCGTCGGGGCGCCGGCGCTTGAGCGCGACCAGGTTCAGCAGGCTCTGCGTCAGCTGCGCGTTGGCCTGCTCGGCGTTGACGCCGTCGTACAGGTCGGACATGGCCGAGACCAGCCGGTCGCCGATCTCCGCCGGGCAGCCGAACAGCTCATTGAAGACGAGCAGCGAGACGAGCTTCGCGTACTCGGCCAGAAGGTCGGCCGAGCCCCGGTCGCAGAACTGGTTGGCCAGGTAGGTCGAGACGTGCTCGACGTGCCGGCCGAGCCGGTGCGAGTCCACCTTCGCCAGGCTGTCCGTCACGGCCTGCCGGAGCCGCATGTGGTCGGCACCGTCGGAGAACAGGCAGTTCGGGCGGTAGGCGAGCATGGGCAGCACCGGGGAGTCCGCCGGTACCTCGCCCTCGTTGAGGGCGCGCCAGCGCCGCGAGTCGCGGGCGAACAGATCGGTGTTCTGGAGGACCTTGAGCGCGGCCGCGTACTCGGTGACGAGCGTGGCCCGCACGCCCGGGGCGAGCTCGACGTCACCCGCCGGGCCCTGCTTGCGGAGGTACTCGTAGAAGGCCTGAGGGTCGGCGGCGAACTCGGGCCCGTGCAGCGGTATGACGCCGCCGTCGTCACCGCCGCCGTCGGCGCCGTGTGCGGGGCAGCCGGGTGGCGGGCTCTGCGGGTGTGAGTGGGGGTGCATGAGGGCTCCTAGCCGATACGGGTCTGGAGGTAGCGGATGAGGACCATGAGGGACTGCGCCGAGGACTTGGGGTCCCGTGCGTCGCAGGCGACCACGGGCGTCTCCGGCAGCAGGTCGAGCGCCTCGCGCAGCTCCGCCTCGGGGCGGTCGGGGCTGCCGTCGAAGTGGTTGACGGCGATGGCGTACGGCAGTCCGTACTGCTCGACCAGGTCCATGATCGGGAAGGACTCCTCCAGGCGTTCGGGGTCCACAAGGATCAGGGCGCCCAGGGCGCCCCGGCTCATGTCCTCCCACACCTGGACGAAGCGCTGCTGCCCGGGGGTGCCGAACAGGTACAGGACGAGGCGGTCGTTGAGGGTCAGCCGCCCGAAGTCCATCGCCACGGTGGTCGTCGTCTTGCCACGGACCCCGCGCAGGTCGTCGACTCCGGCTCCGGCCTGCGTCATCGTCTCCTCGGTGCGCAGGGGAGGGATCTCGGACATCGTTCCGATGAAGGTGGTCTTGCCCACCGCGAAGTGCCCGACGACGAGGATCTTCGCCGAGGTCTGCACCTCCGAGCGCACGTAGGCGCCGTCATCCAAAACGAGCCTGGAGTCCATCCAGTACCTCCTGAAGGAGCTGTCTGTCGACGAGCTGGGCGCGCGGGGCGGGCGCACGGCTGACGAGGTGTCCGCCCTCGGCGAGATCGACGAGCAGGATCTTGACGACACCGAGGGGCAGCCGCATGTGGCCCGCGATCTCGGCCACCGAGAGGTAGCCGCCCGAGCAGAGCTCCAGCACCGCCCGCTTCTCCGGGTCGAGCCGGGCCATGCGCCGCTCATGGTCGACGGCGGCGGTCACCAGGGTGATCAGGCTGAACTGATCGTCCTCCGGGAGACCCCGACCGTTGGTGATGACGTACGGACGCACTAAATCCGCGGAGTCCGGCTCCTGCTCGTCGGGAGCGATCATGAGCGGGGCCCGGCGTTTTCGCGCGGCGGGGTGGTCATCGCCTTGCCGAGCTGGCCGACGAGCTGCTGCATCCGGAAGGTGATGTCGGCCATGTCGACGTCGGGGGCGGCGGACACGGCCAGGTAGGCGCCCTCACCGGCGGAGATGAGGAAGACCCAGCCGCCGTCGAACTCGACGACCGTCTGCCGCCAGCGCAGGTGGGGGCTGCTGTCACAGAAGCTCGCCACCGTCCGGCTGAGCGACTGCATGCCGCTCATGGCGGCGGCGACGGTGTCCGCGTGGTCCTTGTCGACGTCTCTGGACCGGGCCATCAGCAGGCCGTCGGCCGAGACCAGGATCGCGTGACGGGCTCCGGGAACCTCCAGAGCGCTGTCGAGCATCCACGAGATGTCGTTGTTCACTGAACGCCATGCCCTTCGCTGTTCGCGTGGCCGGGATTGCCTGAGTCGGTCGCGTCGCGGGTGGGGAACGCGCGACCGGATTGGGTGCCGCGTTGGAAGGCGCCCATGATCGAGGCCGTCTCCTCGTCGGAGCGGGCGGGGGTGGCACCCTCGTCCGCACCGGTGTCCGGGACGATCGCCATCGCGCCGCGGCGACGGCGCTTGGGCAACCCTCCGGCCGTGGTGACGGCGGGTGCGGCGGCTTCCGGTCCCCTCGGGCGGGGCCCGGGAGCCGGTGACGGTGCGGCGGCCACGGGCGGCTCCTTCGGCTCGGGCATGCTCGTCAACAGGTCGTCGGACAGGAGCACCACGGCCCGGACACCACCGTACGGCGAGGTGGAGTCGACCGAGACGCTGAACCCGTACTGGGCCGCGAGCACGCCGATGACGGCGAAGCCGAACTGGGGCGGGTTCCCGAGCCCCGCCACACCGGAGGACCGCTGGTTGGCCAGCAGCCGGGTGGCGCGGTCCTTCTCCTCCTCGTTCATGCCGACGCCCGCGTCGTCGATGATGATGCAGACGCCCTTCGGCACCGCGCGGATGTTGATCTCGATCATCGTCTCCGGCGCCGAGTAGCTGGTCGCGTTGTCCAGCAGTTCGGCGAGCGCGACGGCGACGGGTTCCACCGCACGGCTGACGATCGCGAAGTTGGTCTGGGAGCGGATCTCCACCCGGGTGTAGTGGCGGATGCGGCCCTTGGCGCTGCGGACGACGTCGTACACGGACGCCACGGCCCGCTGCCGGCCGAGCCAGCCGTCACAGAGGACGGCGATGGACTGCGCTCGCCGACCGAACTGTGAATTCATGTGGTCGATTTCCATCAGGTCCTGGAGAATGCTCGACTCTCCGTATTTGTCCTGAAGCTTGGAAATGACCAACTGCTGTTCGCCCGCGAGCCCCTGAAGGGTCCGCATGGCCGCTTTGAGTGCGCTTTTCGTTTCCTCTTCGGCGCGGAGTCTGGCCTCCTCCACCGACTCCGCGTACTGGTTCTCCAGCCCGGCGTAGTGTGCGCGAAGCTCGTCCTGTTCCCTCCGCAACCGCTTGGCCGTCTTCCGCCCGCGGACGATGGCGGTTGCGGCGAGCGGAGCACCGACGACGAGGCCCCACACGGCGGGGTCCTGTATGTATTGCGTCATAAGACTCTCTTCAAGCGACTGGACCGCCAGGTGTGCTGGACCCGTCGAGCGGGAGCGGCGCACCGAGTCCAGCGCCCGAACGGTGCCCCCTTGGTCCGGAGGCGTTCACTCGTCTTGCCGACGGCGGCACGCAGGGGAGTGCTGCGCTCCAACGCTCCCTCAGGCAGGTCGACAAAGTTCGCTGATCGTATCACCCGGCGCGGAGCCCAAGACTCCAACTGGATCCCTGTGTACCGCTCTTGACGATACGTATGGAAATCCGTCACGAACCCGCTCACATCCTGCACATGGATGTCCGGTTCTGTCGCCGAGTTCATCGACGTGATTCCGCGAACCCGCCCCCACGTACGCCCGCCGGGGCGCACCACCCGTTCAGGGCAGCAGGCGCAGCTCCTTGGCCACCGCGACCGCGCCCGCCCGGGTCTCCACGCCGAGCTTGGCGTAGATACGCCCCAGATGCGTCTTGACCGTCGCCTCGCTGATGAACAGGGCCCGCGCGATGTCCCGGTTGCCGAGCCCGCGCCCGAGCTGACCCAGGATGTCCTGCTCGCGCTCGGTCAGGGACGGGCCGGCCGCGCCCCGCATCCGGTCCATGACCCGCCCGGCGACCGGTGCCGACAGCGCCGTACGTCCGGCCGCCGCCGCGTGGATGGCCGCGAACAGCTCCTCCGGCCGCTCCGCCTTGAGCAGGTACCCGGTGGCCCCCGCCCCGATGGCGCGGGTGATGTCGGCGTCCGTGTCGTAGGTGGTCAGCACCAGGACCCGGACGTCCGGCGAGGCGATCCGCCGGATCGCCTCCACACCGTCCATGCCGCCGCCGAGCTGGAGGTCCATCAGGACGACGTCCGGCGCGAGCTTGGCCGCCATCGCCACAGCCTCCTCCCCGCCGCCCGCCTCGCCGACGACCTCGACGCCGACCGCGCTGCCGAGCAGGGCCAGCAGCCCGGCCCGCACCACGGCATGGTCGTCGCAGAGCAGGACGCGGACGGGCCCGCGCGGGGCGGGGTCCGGCACGGGGGGCGGGGTCAGGGCTCATCGCTCGGCTCCACTCGGCTCCAGGGGGATCGCGGCGGACAGCACCGTGCCCTCGCCCGGCGCCGACTCGACGGTGAGCGTGCCGCCGAGCTGCTCGACGCGGGCCCGGATCGCCGGCAGCCCGTGGCCGCGGGTCCCCGGCCGGACGGCCGCCGCCGGGGTGAAGCCCCGGCCGTCGTCGGCGACGTCCAGGACGACCTGGTCACCGAGGTAGCTGAGGGTCAGCGCGGTGCTGGTCGCCCCCGCGTGCTCGCGGACGTTCGCCAGCGCGCCCTGCGCGATGCGCAGCAGCGCCGACTGGACGCGGTCCGGGAGCAAAGCCGCCGCGCCGTCAATGCGGAAGCCCGCCCCCTCCCGGGCGGCGAGCGTGCGCAGGGCGGTCTCCAGCCCTCCGCCGTCGGCGAGATCGGCCGGGGCGAGGTCCTGCACGAAGCGGCGCGCCTCGGCGAGGCTGTGCTCGGCGACGGACTGCGCCGTGCGCAGATGGCGGCGTGCCGTGGCCGGATCGCTCTCCCAGGTCCGGTCGGCCGCCTGCAGCAGCATCTGCTGGCTGGACAGCCCCTGGGCGACGGTGTCGTGCAGCTCCATCGCCAGCCGCTGGCGCTCGGCGAGGGTGCCCTCGCGCCGCTCGGTGGCGGCCAGCTCCCGCCGCGTCCGCAGCAGGTCGTCGATCAGGGCGCGCTGGCGGCTCGTCAGGCGCTGGGCGTGGACGAAGACGGCGGTGGCCGCGAGGTCCGCCGACGCCGAGGACGCCCACCTGCGGGAGAGCACCCACCTGACCGTCGACGCCGCGACCCGCGCCGCCGAGGCGACGCTGAAGGCCGCCGAGAAGGAGAACCAGCGGATCACCGTGGCGGTCGTCGACCGGAACGGCAACACGATCGTCACCCTGCGCGGCGACGGGGCGGGCCCGCAGTCGTACGCGTCCGCCGAGCGCAAGGCGTTCACGGCCGTCGCCTGGAACGCCCCGACCTGCGAGCTCGTCGAGCGGCTGGAGCAGGCACCCAACCTGGAGGACATCCCCGGCACCCTGTTCCTCTCCGGCGGCGTCCCGGTGACGGACGAGGGCGCCCCGATCGCCGGGATCGGCGTGGCGGGCGCGCCCAGCGGCGCCCTGGACGAGACGTTCGCCCGGGCGGGCGTGGACGCGCTCACCCGCTGACGCCCGCCCGCGGACGCCCGCCCGCCGACTCTCGCCGTGCCCGGTATGTGGATGCTCCCCGTGCACCGCGTACGGGGCCGGTAGGGTGCGGATCATGTTCGCGCACGTGCACAGCGACTGGTGGTGGCCCGCTCATCCGGCGGCCCACTGACTGCGCGTACATCCACCACGAAACGCGAAGGCCGCCCGGACGGGGCGGCCTTCCGCGTGTGCGCGGGTCACCTCCCTCCGGCGGCCGGAAGGACGAGGACCTGATGGTGATCGAGAGTCTGCTCGACGACGACCGCCCCTTCGCGCTGCTGCGCCGCCGCACCCCGGGCCGGGACCAGGACACGGTGGAGGTGCTGGTCGGCGACGTCCGGGAGGTGGAGCGGCTGGCGGAGCTGCCCGAGGAGCCGCTGGGCGCGCTGGCGCTCGTGCCGTTCCGGCAGATCCGCGAGCGCGGCTTCAGCGTCGCCGACGACAAGACGCCGCTGGCCGTGCTGGTTCCGCGGGAGCGGCACGAGGTGGGGGTCGCACAGGCGCTGGCCGCGCTGCCCGCGCACCCGGTGCGGGTGCGGGACGGGGCCTTCGACGTGGCCGACGCCGCCTACGAGGACGTGGTGCGGCGCGTGGTGGAGGACGAGATCGGCACCGGGGAGGGCGCCAACTTCGTCGTCCGCCGGACCTTCGGGGGCGTCGTCGACGGCTACGGCCGCCGCGACGCCCTCGCGCTGTTCGGGCGGCTGCTCCGGGAGGAGCGGGGCGCCTACTGGACGTTCGTCGTGCACACCGGCGGGCGGACGCTGGTCGGGGCGAGCCCCGAGGTCCACGTGCGGATGACCGGCGGCACCGTGGTGATGAACCCGATCAGCGGCACCTACCGCTATCCGGCCGAGGGACCGAGCACCGCGGGGCTGCTGACGTTCCTCGGGGACGCCAAGGAGACGGCGGAGCTGTCGATGGTCGTCGACGAGGAGCTGAAGATGATGTGCACCGTCGGGGACGTGGGCGGTGTCGTCGTCGGGCCGCGGCTGCGGGAGATGGCCCATCTGGCCCACACCGAGTACGAGTTGCGCGGACGCAGCACGCTGGACGTGCGGGAGGTGCTGCGGGAGACGATGTTCGCCGCCACCGTCACCGGCAGCCCGGTGGAGAACGCCTGCCGGGTGATCCGGCGCTACGAGGAGGGCGGCCGGGGCTACTACGCCGGGGCGCTGGCGCTGCTGGGCCGGGACGCGGGCGGGGCGCAGACGCTGGACTCCCCCATCCTCATCCGCACCGCCGACATCGACGCCGCCACCGGCCGACTGCGGGTCTCCGTCGGCGCGACGCTGGTGCGCGACTCGGACCCGGCGAGCGAGGTGGCCGAGACCCACGCCAAGGCCGCCGGGGTGCTGACGGCCCTGGGGGTGCGGGAGGGACGGCGGCCGGAGGGCGAGCCGGCCCCCGGCCTGGCGGCGGACCCCGCTGTGCGCGAGGCCCTGGCCGCCCGGCGGGCGGACCTCGCGCCGTTCTGGCTGCGGATGCGCGCGGAGGACGAGCGCGGGCCGCTGCGCGGGCAGGCGCTGGTGGTGGACGCCGAAGACACCTTCACCTCGATGCTGGCCCACGTGCTGCGCTCGACGGGGCTGGCGGTCACCGTGCGGCGGTACGACGAACCGGGCGTGCGGGAGGCGGCGCTGTCCCACACCGGGCCGGTCGTGCTGGGCCCCGGGCCGGGCGACCCGCGCGACGCGGCGGACCCCAAGATGGGGTTCCTGCACGCGCTGGCCGGCGAGTTGCTGGAGGGGCACCGGCACGGGCTGCTGGGCGTGTGCCTCGGCCACGAGCTGATCGCGGCCCGCCTGGGGCTGCCGCTGGTGCGCAAGGACGTCCCGCAGCAGGGGGCGCAGGAGCGGATCGAGCTGTTCGGACGGGAGCGCACCGTCGGGTTCTACAACTCCTTCACCGCGCGGTGTGACGACGCGGCGGCCCGGGGGCCGGCGCTGGACGGCGTCGAGCTGAGCCGGGACCCGCGCACCGGGGACGTCCACGCGCTGCGCGGCACGGGGTACGCGGGGGTGCAGTTCCACCCCGAGTCGGTGCTGACGCTGGAGGGTTCGGAGATCGTGGCCGAACTCCTCGCGGCGGTCCGCGTGTAGCGCGGGACGTGACCCTGCGTTCGGGAGGTCTGCGCGAAGGCGCGGGGCCGGCAAGCGCAGCCCCCGGCACCGGGGCCACCCGGTGCCGGGGGCCCCTTCCCACGCGCCGCGGTCTGCGCGTGCGCTGTGGCTGGTCGCGCAGTTCCCCGCGCGCCCCTGGGGCGCGGCCCAGGGGCGCGCGGGGAACCCGCCGCCGGCCGTCAGCCGAAGAAGACCTCGTTCTCCGCGTACCGTTCGCGGTCGACCGTCTTCACCGCGGCGACGGCGTCGGCGAGCCGCACCCGGGTGACGTCGGTGCCGTGCAGGGCGACCATCTCGCCCCAGGCACCGGCGTGCACCGCGTCGACGGCGTGCAGGCCGAAGCGGGTGGCCAGCCAGCGGTCGAACGGGCTCGGGGTGCCGCCGCGCTGGATGTGGCCGAGCACCGTGGCGCGGGCCTCGTGGCCGGTGCGGCGTTCGATCTCCCGGCCGAGCCACTCCCCGATGCCGGACAGCCCGCCCAGCCGGACCTCGGTGTCGGCGGGGCGGGCGTTGTCCGCGACGACGACGATGGGCGCGTAGCTGGCCCCGAACCGGGACTGCACCCAGCCGCACACCCGGTCCAGGTCGAAGGGGTACTCGGGGATGAGAACGCCGTTGGCGCCCCCGGCCAGGCCCGCGTGGGTGGCGATCCAGCCGCTGTTGCGGCCCATCACCTCGACCACCAGGACCCGTTTGTGGGACTCGGCCGTGGTGTGCAGGCGGTCGATGGTCTCGGTGGCGACGGTGACCGCCGTGTCGAAGCCGACCGTGTAGTCGGTGCCGGAGATGTCGTTGTCGATCGTCTTGGGCACGCCGACGCAGGGCAGCCCGTGCTCGTCGGCCAACGCCGCGGCGGCGGCGAGGGTGTGGATGCCGCCGATGACGACGAGCGCGTCGAGCCGGTGCGCGCTCAGCGTGGCCCGCACCCGGGCGGGGCCGTCGGTGCCGGTGAGCGGATCGGACCGGGAGGAGCCGAGGATGGTGCCGCCGCGCGGGAGGGTGCCGCGGACCTCGGTGATGCCCAGTTCCATGGCGTCGTCGGTGAGCACGCCGCGCCAGCCGTCCCGGAAACCGAGGAAGGTGTCGCCGTGCTCCTGCACGCCCTTGCGCACGATCGCCCGGATGACCGCGTTGAGGCCGGGGCAGTCGCTGCCTCCGGTGAGCAGGCCGACGCGCATGTCCGTCCCCTTCCCTCGGCGTTGCCCGGGCTCTCCCTCGGCTCCCGCCTTCGCGACGGTAGGCTACCGGGTGATCACCCGTCGTCCAGACCGGCTTCTATGGCGTAGCGCACCAATTCCACCCGATTGTGGAGCTGGAGCTTGCCGAGGGTGTTCTGCACGTGGTTCTGCACCGTGCGGTGGCTGATGACCAGCCGCTCCGCGATCTGCTTGTACGACAGCCCCTTGGCGACGAGCCGCAGCACCTCCGTCTCCCGCTCGGTCAGCCGGGGGGCGTCGGGGCGGTCCGCGTCCCGGGACGTACCGACCGCGGCCTCGCCGGCGAGCCGCCGGTACTCCCCCAGCACCAGACCCGCCAGGCCGGGGGTGAAGACCGGGTCCCCGGCGGCGGTACGGCGCACGGCCTCGATCAGTTCCGCGGGCCCGGCCGACTTCACCAGATAGCCGGTGGCGCCCGACTTCACCGCCTCCAGCACGTCCGCGTGCTCGCCGCT
Organism: Streptomyces sp. WMMC1477; assembly: GCF_027460245.1. NCBI lineage: Bacteria > Bacillati > Actinomycetota > Actinomycetes > Kitasatosporales > Streptomycetaceae > Streptomyces > Streptomyces sp. WMMC1477. The sequence goes on from NZ_JAPZBD010000003.1 coordinate 784,620, forward strand.
GGCCGAGAGGACGAGCACCTTGGGGCCCGTGCCCTCGCCCACCACCCTGCGGCAGACCTCGACGCCGGGGAGGCCGGGGAGGTTCAGATCGAGCACGAGCACGTCGGGAGCGGCGGCCTCGGCGCGGCGCACGGCCTGCGGGCCGTCCCCCGCCGTCGCGACGACGTCGAACCCGGCCGCGGCCAGATCGCGGGCGACCGCGTCGCGCCACATCGGGTGGTCGTCGACGACCATCACGCTCACGCCCGCTTCGGCGGTCCTCGCGGTGGAGTCGGTCATGGCTTCGGCACCTTCAGCTCGACCTCCGTACCCTGGCCGGGAACCGACACGACGTCAGCGCTGCCTCCCAGCTCTCGCAGCCTGCCCCGGATCGAGAGTGACACACCCATCCGGCCCTCCGCCTCCGCGGCCTCCAGTCGTCCCGGGGCGATGCCGGGACCGTCGTCCCGGACGGTGACGAGGACGGCGTCGGGCTCGTCTTCCAGCAGGATCCACGCGTGCGCCCCCTCCCCGGCGTGCCGCCGCACGTTGTCCAGGGCGGCGCCCACGGCCGCGGCGACGGCCCGCGCGGCCGGGGGCGGCAGCGGCACCGGGGCGCCCGGCTCCGCGAGGGTGACGCGGCCGCCCGCGCGCAGCGCCAGCAGCGAGCGCAGGTCCACCGGGTCCGCCGGACCGTCCGACGCGCCCGGCGGCTCCGGCCCGTCCGACGCGTCCCGGCCGGGAGCCGTCCCGCGCCGGTCGGCCGTGGGGACGGCCGGCGCGGGCACACCCACCCCGCTGGAGACGAGCGTGCGCAGGGCCACCTCCTGCTCACCGGCCAGCCGCCCCAGCTCCGCCGCCTCGCCGCCGATCGCGGAGCCCCGGCGCTGCACCATGGCCAGCACCTGGAGCACGCTGTCGTGGATGTCGCGGGCGAGCCGCTCGCGCTCCCGCGTCGCCGCCTCGATGCGCAGCGCCTCGGCGAGGGTGCGCTCGGAGACCCGGGCGACCTCCACCACGTAGCCGATGCCGATGCTCGCCACCGTGACGAGGACGATGTTGTGGACCGTGTCCCGGGACAGCTCACCGCGTTCGACGATGTTGGCGGCGCCGATGACGAGCGAAGTGGCGGCCGCCCACCGCCAGCCACCCTTGATCGCGAAGGCCAGCACGGAACCGGCCACCCAGATCGAGGGCAGCGTCGGACCGACGAGGGCCCGGGTGTCGGCGAGCGGGGTGACGAGGATGCCCGTGAGCGCGAGGAGGAGGTCCACGGCGAGGAAGCGCGGCGTGCAGCGCTCGGCGGACGACACCCGGCCCAGCGTGCCGACCGTCCACAGGGCCAGCACGGCCAGATAGCCCGCCCCCAGCAGCGGACGGGCGTAGGCCTCGCTGTTGTACGCGAAGACGGCGACGGCGTAGCCGCAGGTCAGGACCCGGTACCCGGCGAGGGCGCGCCACAGCGGCGCCTCGACGGACATGCGCCCCGCGACCCGTGGAAGCCACCGCGGGCGGCGCCGCGGCCCACCGGTTCCGCGCACCCGCGCGACGTCCGTGCCCGTCATCGGTCATCCCCCCGGAGCGAAGATCAGGCCGTGTGGCCGTCCTGGCCGCCGTCCTGCTGCCTGGCCTGCTCCTTGGCCGCCTCCCTGGCGGCGGCCTTGGCTGCCTTCTCCGCCGCCTTCTCCTCCTCGGCCTCCCTCTTGGCGGCCTCGGCGATCTGGCGCTTGGCGGCGGTGGCGTACATGTCCACGTACTCCTGGCCGGAGAGCTTCATGATCTCGTACATGACCTCGTCGGTCAGCGAGCGCTGGATGAAGCGGTCCCCCTCCATGCCCTCGTAGCGGCTGAAGTCCAGCGGGGCGCCGATCCGGATTCCGGGCCGCATCAGTTTAGGGACGACCTTGCCGGGCGGCTGGATCTTCTCCGTGTCGATCATCGCGACGGGGATCACCGGCGCTCCGGTGGCCAGCGCGATCCGGGCCAGGCCGCCGGGCTTGCCCCGGTACAGCCGCCCGTCGGGCGAGCGGGTGCCCTCCGGGTAGATGCCGAACAGGCCGCCGCCCTCCAGGACGTCGATGCCGCTCTTGATGGCGGCCTCGGCCGCGCCCCGCGCGCCGGAGCGGTCCACCGGGAGCTGTCCGACCCCCTTGAAGAACGCGGCCGTCAGCCTGCCCTTGACTCCGGGGGTGGTGAAGTACTCGGCCTTGGCCACGAAGGTGACCTTGCGGTCGAGCACGGCCGGCAGGAAGAACGAGTCCGAGAACGACAGGTGGTTGCTGGCGAGAATCGCCGGGCCCTCGGCCGGGACATGTTCAAGGCCCTCCACCCAGGGGCGGAAGCCGAGCTTCAGCGCACCTCCGATGGAGACCTTCATCGCTCCGTACAACAACCGGGGAACCTCCTGTGTCCGTCGTGAGCACCATATCCCGGCGCGCCGGGGCGTCGGCCGGGCGTACCGGGCTACCCGGTGGCCACGCGTACGCGTAGGGTGGCAGGACCTCCCTTGTCCTCGCGCCGCGAAGGAGAACCCCGTGCCGTTGCTTCCCGGGAGCGAGCCGATGCGTCACGAAGGCTCCGACGAGATCGGCGTCCTCATCAGCCACGGTTTCACCGGCACCCCGCAGTCGGTGCGCCCCTGGGGGCGCTACCTGGCCGAGCGTGGGCTCACCGTCTCCGTTCCCCTGCTGCCCGGTCACGGCACCCGCTGGGAGGACATGGCCGTCACCGGCTGGCAGGACTGGTACGCGGCGGTCGAGCACGAGCTGCTCGACCTGCGCAAGCGCTGCCGTCAGGTCTTCGTCGCCGGGCTGTCCATGGGCGGTGCGATGGCGCTGCGGCTGGCGGCCCGGCACGGGGACGCGGTCAGCGGCGTCGCCGTCGTCAACCCGGCCATCAGCTTCCCCCGCCGGCAGGGGTACGCCCTGCCCGTCATGCGGTACCTGGTCCGCTCGGCTCCGGGCATCACCAGCGACATCCGCAAGGAGGGCGTCACGGAGACGGGCTACGACCGCGTCTCCCTGCACGCGGCGTACGCGCTGCGGAACTTCCTGCGGCTCACCCACCGGGAGCTGCCGCAGGTCACCCAGCCGCTGCTGGTCATGCACAGCCGGGTGGACCACGTGGTGCCGCCGGGCGACTCGGCAACGATCCTGGGCGCCGTCTCCTCCGCCGACGTGACCGAGACCGTGCTGGAGAACAGCTACCACGTGGCCACGCTGGACAACGACGCCGAGCAGATCTTCGCCGACTCCCACGCCTTCATCACCCGCCTGGCAGCGAGGAAGACCGCACGTGACGGATCGTGATCGGGGCTCCGGCGAGGGCCGGGAGCCGCTGGATGAGGAAGCCGCCTGGGCGCAGATCGTCGCGGGCTACGGGGCCGAGCCGCCGGACCCGCCCGGCGTCTGGGCCAAGGCGGAGCTGACCGAGGGCCGGGAGGCCTCGGAGCCGGGCGACGGCGTCGAGGACGGCCGGGAGGACGGCGAGGCGGCCTCCCCGGGTCCGTCGTCGCCCGGCGCACCGGGCTCCCCGGCCAACCCGGCCTCCCCGGGCGCGACGAGCTCCCCGGGCGCACCGGACTCCGCGGGTTCCGCCGGCTCTCCCGGCTCCACCGGCTCTCCCGGCTCCACCACCGGCTCTCCCGGCTCCACCGAGGACGCGCCGCTGCGCGGCTTCACCGTCTACTCGGCCGGCTCGATGAACACGGCGGGCCAGGGCCCGCGGGACTGGGAGGCCGCCGACCCCCCGGAGGAGGACGACCACTTCGTCCCGCCCGAGCCGCCGCCGCTGCCGCAGGCCGACACGACGACGAAGTTCGCCTGGCTGGCCGTGCTCGGCGGCCCGGCCCTGCTGCTGGCCGCCGTCCTGTTCCGGTGGGACCTGAGCTGGTGGATGACGTTCCTCGGCGTCGGAGGCTTCGTCGGCGGCTTCGGCACGCTGGTCACCCGGCTGCGCGACGAGCGCGAGGACGACGACTGGGACGACCCGGGCCGCGGCGCCGTCGTCTGAGCGCGCCCGGCCCCGGGGCAGCGCACCCGGTCAGGGCAGCCGCAGCGCCGCGAGCACCGGGCGGTGGTCCGAGGCGGCGCCCAGCAGCTCCGGGGTCACGCCGGGCAGCCCGGCCGGTACCCCGCACCCCAGCACCTCCGCTCCGGGGCCCGCCAGGACCGCGTCGATCCGCTGGTGGGGCCGCCGGGCGGTGGAGGTGTACTCCTCCCCCCAGGGCGCCACGGCCCAGCCGTCCCGCAGGCGTCCGGCCAGCCGCGTGAACGCGGGCCCGTCGGGCCGCTCGTTGAGGTCCCCGGCGGCCACCACGGGTCCCGGCATGCGCGCGAGCCGGTCCAGCAGCAGCTCGGCCTGCTCGGTGCGCTCCCACCCGGCCAGGCTCAGGTGACAGCTCACCACCGACAGCCGCGCGCGCTCCCCGAACCGCAGCACCGCCGTCGCCAGCCCCCGCCGGTGCAGCCCGGGAGTGCGCGGCAGCAGCACGTCCTCGGCCTCCTCCACCGTCGCGCGCAGCGAGGAGAGGATCATCGGACCGCAGGCCGTGGCGCCGCCGGTGACGTGGACCAGCTCCGTGCGGCGGGCGAGCCGCCTCGCGTACGTGCGCCAGCGGAAGAAGCGCGGTGCCTCCTGAACGCAGACGACGTCGGGCGCGCAGGCCCGGATGACCCGGACGAGCGCCCCGACGTCGTCCCGCATGGCGCGGATGTTGTAGCTGAGCAGGCGGACGACGGCCGAGCCGTCGGCTCCGGTACGGGACTCGGGCAGGTCCGCGAGCGGCGTCATGCCCTCACCGTACGGCGCGGGCTGACACCGCGTCGGCCCGGCGCGGCGCGCCGGCGCCGCTCAGCCCGCCCGTACGCGGTGTTCAGCCCTGCCGGGCGGGGTGTTCAGCCCTGCCGGGCGAGGTCGGCGGCGCCCACCAGCCCGGCCTTGCCGCCGAGCTGGGCGGCCAGTACCTCGGCCTGGGGCCGCCACCGCGCACCCACCAGCCAGCGGCGGTAGGACTTGCGGATCGGCCCCAGTACCAGCTCCCCCTCGTCGGAGACGCCACCGCCGACGATGAAGGCCCCGGGGTCGAAGAGGGTGGCGAGGTCCGCGAGCCCGGCGCCCGCCCAGCGGGCCAGCTCGCGGAAGGAGTCGATGGCCACCGGGCAGCCCGCGCGGGCCGCCTCGCTGACGTGCCGGCCCTGGACGCCCTCCGGTGTGCCGTCCCCGAGGCCGAGCAGGATGCCGGCGTTCTCCGGGGTGGCCGCCGCGCGCTGGCGGGCGTAGCGGACGAGGGCGCTGCCGGAGGCGTACTGCTCCCAGCAGCCCTGGTTGCCGCAGCCGCACAGCAGGCCGTCGGGCACCATGCGGATGTGTCCGAACTCGGCCGCGACCCCGTACCGGCCGCGGTGCAGCCTGCCGCCGATCACGATGCCGCCGCCCAGCCCCGTGCCCAGGGTGATGCAGACGACGTCGTCGTGGCCCTGGCCCGCGCCGTAGCGGTACTCGCCCCAGGCCGCCGCGTTGGCGTCGTTCTCGATGACGACGGGGAGGCCGACGCGCTGCTCGACCCGGTCCTTCAGCGGTTCGTGCCGCCAGGTGAGGTTGGGGGTGAACAGGACGGTGGCCCGCTTGTCGTCCACGTATCCGGGCGCGCCGATGCCGACCGCCTCCACGGGGTGCTCGGCGCTCGCCGCGCGGACGGCGTCGGCGATGCCCTCGATCACGCCCTCTGCGGTCTGCGGGGTGGGTACCGTGCTGGTCTCCAGGATGTTCCCGGCCTCGTCGACGACACCGGCCGCGACCTTGGTACCGCCGATGTCGACGCCAATGGTGAGTCCCATATGTCCCTCAGCTATCAGTAGAGCCCCGCTGAACTCAACGTTACCGGAGGGCGGCGGGCCGAAGCGCAGGTGCTCGGCCCGTGGAACGGGCGGGCTCAGTCCAGGTCGATGCGCTCGGTGCCGGGCGGCTCCTCGCCGCCGTCCCCCTCCGCGCCCTTCCCGGCCTCCCCCGGGGGCCGCTGCCCGTCGGGGCGCCGCGTCCAGCGCTGCTCGGCGTCGGTCACCGCGGAACGGTAGGCGGCCAGCAGCTCGTTGCCCGCAGCGGCCAGGTGCTCGAAGACCTGCGGATTGCGCTCGACGACCGGCTCGACGGCCGAGCGGGCGCCCTCCACGAGCTGCCGCGCCCAGCGCTCGCCCTGCCCCGCCGCGCCGAAGGCCTGCCCGGCCAGCGGTGCGGTGATCTCGGCGAGCCGGCCGGCCACGCTCTCCGCCAGGCGGCGCAGCTCCTCGGCCGCGCTGCCCGGCTGGGGGCCGTACTTCTCGCGGCGGCGCTCCCGCTCGGCCGCCAGGTCCTCCGCGCAGGCGCCCGCCCAGGCGTCCCCGGCGGGCTCGCAGGGCTCGTCGGACTCGCGCCGGGCATCGGCGTCACGCTCGGTGGCATCGCTCATCGCGGACTCCTGGGACAGCGACGTGGGGCGGCTTCCGGCTCGCCGCCCCGTTCGGCCCTTCCGACAGTACCGGTCACGCACCCCGTGGCCACAGTGCGGGGTCGGGCCGGAACCTGACGGCCAGTTCGCCGTCCGCGAGCCGGGCCCCGGCGACCGTGCAGCGGACGAGGGCGCCCGGAAGGGGCAGCACCCTGCGGTAGGGGCCCGCCGTGACGATCGCCTCGGCCCCGCGCCGCACCAGCTCGACCCGTTCGCGGACGGCGCCGGGCAGCGGCAGCCGCCACACCAGCTCGCCCGAGTCCGCCAGCCGGTCCTCCACCCGGGGTGCCGGGCCCGGCCCCGGGGCGGTTCCCGGCGCGGGCACGCCCAGTTCCGCCAGCTCCCCGGGGGTGCACGGCGCCTCCGGCAGCCAGGGCAGCTCCCACACCGGCACCGGGTCCAGCGCGGTGCGCAGCGCCCCGGTGGTCTCCCGCTGCCCGGTGTGGAGGGCGGCCACGAACGGGTCGGGCGAACCGGCCGGCAGCAGCCGGTTGACGGCGACGGCCTCCAGCGGCAGCCCGTGCAGGGCGAGCCCGGCGCGGGCCTCGGCGACCGCCCGGGGCGCCCCGGCCTCCGGGGCCACCACGAGGCGCACCGAGACGCCGGGGCCCGAGAGCAGTTCCCGCACCGCGGCCAGGGCCGTTTGCCAGCGGGCCGCGGTCGCGTACAGGCGCTCGGCGGGCATCGGGACGCCGACGAGCTGAGCCAGCAGGGGGTGGAGGGCCCGGGCGGCCTGCCGTTCCGGCGGCAGCAGCCGGGCGAGCAGGCGGGCGAGGTTCTCGGGGAGGGCGAGGTGGCCGAGCGCCTCCCGGACGGGGGCGAGGTCGGCGACGACGACGTCCCAGCCCGCGCCGTCGGGATCGGCCGTGGCTTCGGCGTGGAGGGAGTGGAGGGTGCGCAGGAGGGCGAGCGGCTCGGCGGCGGGCAGCTCGGGCAGCTCGTCCCCCTCCAGGGGCTGGGCGCCGAGGAAGTCGAGCACGCCCTTGCCCTGCCGCTGGAAGTCGAGCGCAGCCGAGCGGAAGCCCGCGGCCGGGTCCAGCCGCAGGTGCCGCAGCCCCTCGGTGGCGGCCACGGCGGCGGGAAGGGGTCCGGGCGTGAGCATCACCGTGCGCAGGCCGTCCCCGGCGGCGGCCAGGGCGGTGGCGGCGGCCACCGTGCTGCGGCCGGCGCCGCCGGCACCGGTGACCAGGACGGTGCGGCGCACGTCAGTCCCGGCCGCCGGCCTCGGACTCGACGCGCTGCTTCAGGCCGGCGAGGGCGCGGTCGATGATGACCTTCTCCGCCTTGCGCTTGATCATGCCGAGCATGGGGATCTTGACGTCGACGGTGAGCTGGTAGGTCACCTCGGTGCGCTCGGGCCCGGCCGGGTGGAGGAGGTAGGAGCCGTCGAGCGAGCGCAGCATCTGCGACTTCACCAGCGACCAGCTCACCTCGTGCGCCGAGCGCCAGGTGTAGGCGAGGGTGTGCTCGTCCCGGATGGCGCCCGCGTCCAGCAGGAGGCGCACCTCCTCGGCGCGGCCCTGCTCGTCGGTGCGCAGGATCTCGGCCTCCTTGACCTCGCCGGTCCACTCCGGGTAGCGGGCGAAGTCGGCGATCACGCCCATGACTTCGGCCGGTGCCGCGTCGATGGTGATGCTCGACCTGGTGTGTTCCGCCATCGCTGTGGTCCTCCGCGTGACCGTTCGAACTGCTGGAGCCGGTGCCGCTGAAGGCTATCGCGCCCGGGTCCCGGCGGCGTCACCACTCCAGGACGAAGGGCCTGCCCGTCGCGTTGAAGTGACCGACGTTGACGCACTCGGTGGCGCCGATGCGCATGCGCTGGGCCAGGGGCTGGTGCACGTGCCCGAACAGCGCGTACCGGGGGCGGATGGCGTGGATGGCCTCCAGCAGCGCGACGCTGCCGTGTTCGAAGCGGCGCGCCACGGTGTCGTAGCACAGCTCCGGCACCTCCGGCGGGATGTGCGAGCAGAGGACGTCCACCGGGCCGAGCGCGGCGACCTTCTCCGCGTAGGTCTCCGGGTCCACCTCGTAGGGGGTGTTCATGGGGGTGCGCAGGCCGCCGCCGACGAAGCCGACGGTCAGGCCCCCGATCTCGGCGGTCTCGCCGTCCAGGACGGTCGTCCCGGCCCCGGCGTACTCGGGCCACAGCCGCGGTATGTCCACGTTGCCGTAGGTGGCGAACGTGGGGCTGGGCAGCGCGGCGAAGAGTTCGGCGTACTGGCGGCGCACGGCGCTCTCGATGGCGCTGGCGCGGTCGACGCCGTCCCAGAGCCGGCCGGCGTAGGCGCGGGCCTCGGCGTAGCGGCGGGCGGTGCGCAGCTCCACGAAGCGGTCGGTCGCCTCCTTCCCGAACAGGTCGGGGAAGATGCCGCGGGTGTGGTCCGCGTAGTCGAGGAACAGGATGAGGTCGCCGAGGCAGAGCGTGACATCGGCCCCGTCCCCCGCCTGGGCGAGCGCCTCGGCGTTGCCGTGCACGTCGCTGACCACGTGTACCCGCGTACGTCGCATGAGGCCCAGCCTAAGCGGCGTGCTGATCTCCGCCCGGGCCACCCGGACGGCCCGGAGGTTACTAACGGTTCGAGGAACGCGTGGTCTAGGGTCGGGCGGGCGGCCTGCCGCGTGACGCGCACGATGTGACACAGGGAACATCTGCGGCCCCCCTCTGTACCGGCGCCCGTACCGATGGGTAACGTCCGGGCCGTCCAGCACGCGAGACTCCTCCAGGTCTCGCGGCGAACGGCCACATCCGGCGCCGACGAGGAGCAGCAGTCTTGCGCGAGTTCAGCCTTCCGGCCCTGTACGAGGTCCCCGCAGACGGCAACCTGACCGACCTGATCCGTCGGAACGCCGCGCAGTACCCCGACCTGCCCGTGATGGCCCGCAAGGACCCACGGGACCCGGCCCGCTGGCAGGACCTCTCGGCGACCGCCTTCCTCACCGAGGTGGAGGCCGCCGCGGCCGGTCTCGTCGCGGCCGGCGTCGAGCCGGGCGACCGCGTCGCGCTCATGTCGCGCACCCGCTACGAGTGGACGCTCCTGGACTTCGCCATCTGGTGCGCCGGTGGCGTCACGGTCCCGGTGTACGAGACGAGCTCCCCCGAGCAGATCGCCTGGATCCTCGGTGACTCCGGTGCCGTCGGCATCGTCGTGGAGAGCGCCGCGCACGCCGAGGCCGTCGCCGGGCTGCGGGAGCGGCTGCCGGAGCTGCGCGAGGTCTGGACGATCGACGAGGACGCCGTCGCCGGTCTGGTCCGCGCCGGCGAGGAGGCCGGGATCTCCGCGGAGACCGTCGCCGAGCGCAGCGCCGTCGCGAAGGCCGACTCGCCCGCGACGATCGTCTACACCTCCGGCACCACGGGCCGCCCCAAGGGCTGCGTGCTGACCCACCGCGCCTTCTTCGCCGAGTGCGGCAACGTCGTCGAGCGGCTGAAACCGCTGTTCCGCCCCGGCGAGGGCTCCGTGCTGCTCTTCCTGCCCACCGCGCACGTCTTCGCGCGCATGGTGCAGATCGCCGCCGTGATGGCGCCCATCCGCCTCGGGCTGGTGCCGGACATCAAGACGCTCACCGACGACCTGGCCTCCTTCCAGCCGACGATCGTGCTCGGCGTGCCCCGGGTGTTCGAGAAGGTCTTCAACTCGGCGCGGGCCAAGGCCGAGGGCGACGGCAAGGGCGGGATCTTCGACAAGGCCGCGGCCACGGCCATCGCCTACAGCGAGGCGCTGGACACCCCCGGCGGCCCGTCGCTCGCGCTCCGGCTCAGGCACAAGGTGTTCGACCGGCTCGTCTTCGGCAAGCTGCGCGCCGTCCTCGGCGGCCGGGCGTCCCACGCGATCTCCGGCGGTGCCGCCCTGGGCACCCGGCTCGGCCACTTCTACCGGGGCATCGGCTTCACCGTGCTGGAGGGCTACGGGCTCACCGAGTCCTGTGCGGCGACGGCGTTCAACCCCTGGGACCGGCAGAAGATCGGCACCGTCGGCCAGCCGCTGCCCGGCACGGTCGTGCGGATCGCCGACGACGGCGAGGTCATGCTCCACGGTGAGCACCTGTTCTCCGGCTACTGGAACAACGAGGCGGCCACCGGCGAGGTCCTCTCCCAGGGCTGGTTCCACACCGGGGACGTCGGCACGCTGGACGAGGACGGCTACCTCACGATCACCGGGCGGAAGAAGGAGATCCTCGTGACGGCGGGCGGCAAGAACGTCGCCCCGGCCGTCATCGAGGACCGCATCCGCGCCCACGCGCTGGTGGCCGAGTGCATGGTCGTCGGCGACGCCCGCCCCTACGTGGCCGCGCTCATCACCCTGGACGAGGAGTTCCTGCCGCGCTGGGCCGAGGAGAACGGCAAGGCGGGGCTGAGCCGCGACGACCTGCTGGCCGACCCGGAGCTGACGGCCGCCGTGCAGCAGGCGGTGGACGACGGCAACGCCGCCGTATCGCGCGCGGAGTCGGTGCGCAGGTTCCGCGTCCTCCCCTCCCAGTTCACCGAGGAGTCCGGGCACATCACACCCTCGCTCAAGCTCAAGCGCAACGTCGTGGCGAAGGACTTCGCGCAGGAGATCGAGTCCCTCTACTCCTGAGGGCCCCCGGTCCCACACGCCCCGCTCCCCGCCTATCGCTGGTGGGTCCACTCCAGGAGCGCGTCGGCGTCCCAGGTGTTGACGACGTCGCGGGCCGGCACGCCGCACGCCGCGGCCCGCACACAGCCCCCGAGCTGCCAGTCGAGCTGCCCGGGGGCGTGGGCGTCCGTGTCGATCGCGAAGAGCGTCCCGGCCGCGACCGCGGCGCCGAGCAGCCGACGGGGCGGATCGCGGCGCTCCGGACGGCAGTTGATCTCGACGGCCGTTCCGGCGCGGGCGCAGGCGGCGAAGACCGCCTCGGCGTCGAACTCGGACTCCGGCCGCGGGCGCCGGCCGCCGAGCAGCCGCCCCGTGCAGTGCCCGAGCACGTCCACGCGCGGGTTGGTCACGGCCTCGATCATGCGCCGCGTCATCGCGGGTGCGGGCATCCGCAGCTCGGAGTGGACGGAGGCGACGACGACGTCCAGCCGGTCGAGCAGCTCCTCCTCCTGGTCCAGCGAGCCGTCGGGGAGGATGTCGCACTCGATGCCGGTGAGCAGCCGGAACGGTGCCAGCTCGCGGCCCAGCCGCTCGACGACGTCGAGCTGCTCGCGCAGCCGCTCGGCGGAGAGCCCACGGGCCACCGTCAGCCGGGGCGAGTGGTCGGTGAGGGCCGTCCAGCGGTGGCCGAGCGCGGCGGCGGTGCGGGCCATGACGTCGATGGGGCTGCCGCCGTCGGACCAGTCGGAGTGCACGTGGCAGTCGCCGGTGAGGGCCGCCCGCAGGGCCCGGGCGGCCTCCGGCGCCGGCTGTTCGTCCCCGGACTCCGCCTCCAGCCTCGCCAGGTAGTCGGGCCGGTTCCCGGCCAGGGCCTCGCGCACGACCCGGGCGGTGGTGTCCCCGATGCCGGCGAGCGCCGTGAGCGAGCCGTCGCCGGCGCGCTGTTCGGCCTCACCGGGCGGCAGGCCCGCCACCACGGCGGCGGCTCTGCGGAAGGCCTGGACGCGGTAGGTGGGCGCCTGGGACCGCTCCAGCAGGAACGCGATCCGGTCCAGCGCTGCGACGGGGTCCATGGCACCCCAGCCTCGTGTGCCGCACCGCGCCGCGCAAACGCTGCCGACTCCGGGTGGGAGGACCGGGGCCCTCGCCGGGCTCCGCGCAGCCCCTACAGGAGCGCCTTGAGCCGTTCCGCGAGCAGGTCCCAGCGCCAGCGCTCCTCGACCCAGGCCCGGCCCCGCTCCCCCATACGCCGCCGCAGCTCGGGGTCCTTCAGCAGCACCGTGACGCGCTCGGCGGTCTCCTCCGCGCTCTCGCCGCGCACCACCCAGCCCGTCTCCCCGTGCAGGACGGCGTCGGGCGCGCCGCCGGAGTCACCGGCGACGACGGGCAGCCCGGTGGCGGAGGCCTCCAGGTAGACGATGCCCAGGCCCTCGACGTCGAGCCCGCCGCGCCGGGTGCGGCAGGGCATCGCGAAGACGTCCCCGGCGCCGTAGTGGGCGGGCAGCTCCTCCCAGGGGACGGCGCCGGTGAACCGTACGGAGCCGGCGATCCCGGTCTCGCCCGCGAGCCGCCGCAGGTCCTTCTCGTACGGGCCACCCCCGACGATCAGCAGCACCGCGTCCGGCACCTCGGCCAGCACCCGGGGCAGCGCGCGGATCAGCGTGTCCTGGCCCTTGCGCGGCACCAGCCGGGACACGCACACCACGACCGGGCGGTCGCTGAGCCCCAGCCGCTCGCGGATCTCGTCCCCGCCCGAGCCGGGGTGGAACGTCTTCTCGTCCACCCCCGGCGGGAGCTGGGTCATGCGCCCGGCCGCCTGGGGCGTCAGCGCCCCGGCGATGCGGGAGCGGGTGTACTCGCCCAGGTACGTGAGCGTGTCCGTGGACTCGCCGACGCGCCGCAGCAGGCTCCGGGCACCCGGCAGCTGCGCCCAGCCCGCCTCGTGCCCGTGGGTCGTCGCCACCAGCCGCTCGGCCCCGGCCGCCCGCAGCGCGCCGCCCATGAGCCCCAGCGGCGCGGCGGCCCCGAACCACACCGACGTGCAGCCGTGCTCGCGCAGCAGCTCGGCGGCCCGGCGCGTCACCCGGGGCGTCGGCAGCAGCATCGTGGTGCGGTCGCGCACGACGGTGAAGGGCTGCTCCGCGTCGAACCGGGCCGTGGCCTCCCGTCCCTCCGCCGTACGGTTCCAGGTGGAGGCGTAGACCACGACCTCCGCCGGGTCCAGCCGGAGCGCCATGCTGTGCAGGAACGCCTGGATGCCGCCGGGCCGGGGCGGGAAGTCGTTGGTGACGATCAGCGTCTTGTGCATCGCCGACGACAGTACCGCTTTCCCGCGACACCCCTGCCGTCGGTACCGGGGCCCGGCGGCGCCGCGTACGGTCGGTGCCATGCGCCTGCCCCCGTCCGCCCGGGTCCTGCTCTGCTGGCTGTTGACCCGCTCCGCCCTGCTCCTGTGCGTCTTCGGCGTGCTGACTCTGCGCGGCCCCGACGTCACCACCGACGTCTCGGTGATCTACCAGGGGTGGGCCGAGATCCTGCGCTCGGGCAGCTTTCCGCGCGACGACGTGACGTGGCAGTACCCGCCCGGTGCCGCCCTGCCCGTCCTTGCCCCCGATCTGCTGCCGTTCCTCCGCTACGAGGCCGCGTTCTTCGTGCTGGCCTGCGTGGCCGACGCCGTCGTCCTCGGGCTGCTGCTGCGGCGCCCGGCCTCCCGGGCCGGCGCGTGGACGTGGGTGGCCGGAGTGCCGCTGCTGGGACCGACGGTGTACGCCCGCTACGACCTGATGGTCACGGCGGTCGCGGTGGCGGCGGTCCTCGCCGTCGCGCGGCACCCGCGGACCGCGGGCGCGCTCATCGCCCTCGGCGCCCTCGTCAAGGTGTGGCCCGCGCTGCTGCTGGCCGGCGTGCGCCCCGGGCGCGGCGGACGCCGGCTGGCGGCGAGCGCGCTCGTGACCGCGGGCCTCCTGGCGGCCGTGCTCACCCTCGCCGCGCCGCACGGGTGGGACTTCCTCTTCGCCCAGCGCGACCGCGGCCTGGAGGTCGAGTCCGTGGGCGCCCTCGTGTTCCACCTCGGCCGGTACGCCGGCTGGGAGGGGTACGTGAGCCTGCACTACGGGTCGATGGAGTTCCTCGGCCCGCACGTGTCGACCGTGGCCACCGCCTCGCTCCTGTGCACCGTCGCCGCCCTGGGCTGGCTGGTCCGCTGGCGGCTGCGCGTCGTCACCTGGCAGCGCTCGACGGCAGCCGACGCCGCCCTGGCCGCCGTCCTGCTGTTCACCGTCACCAGCCGGGTCATCAGCCCCCAGTACCTGGTGTGGCTCGTCGGGCTGGCCGCGGCCGCGCTCGCCCTCGGCTCCGCGCGGCAGCGGGTGCCCGCCGGGCTGATCCTGGGGGCGACCGCCCTGACCGTGCTGGAGTTCCCGCTCTACTTCGACGCCGTCGTCGCCAGCGAGCCGCTCGGCGTCACGCTGCTCGTCCTGCGCAACGGCCTCCTGCTGGCCGCCGCCGCGCTCTCCTGCGCCGCGCTGTGGCGCTCGACCGCCGCCCGCCCCGGGGCACTGGACGCCGTGGCCACGGAGCCGGTCAGGGCCGGGTCACCCCGCTGACGGGCATCATCCCCACCGGGTCGTAGCGCACCCGCGCCCCGGGATAGGGGGCGTGGATGACCTGCCCGCCGCCCGCGTACATCGCCACGTGGCTGGCGTCACCGCGGTAGATGACGAGATCGCCGGGACGGGCCTCAGAGAGCGGCACCCGCCGCCCCGCGTACGCCTGCCCCTGCGAGGTACGCGGGATGGACACCCCCGCCTGCCGGTAGGCCCACTGCGTCAGCCCCGCGCAGTCGAAGGCGCCCGGGCCGGACTGCCCCCAGGCGTAGGGGCGCCCCAGCGCGCTGCGGGCGGCCGTGAGGGCGGCGCCCCACCGGCCGGTACCGGCGGCCGTGGGAGCGGCTCCGGAGCGGGTGCCGGAGCGTGCGGCGCGCGCCTCGCGCTCGCGCCGCTCGGCCGCCGAGAGGGAGTTGAGCAGCCGCCGCGCCGCGCCGAGCTTGCTCTGCACCGACCGCTGGTGCCGGCGCAGCCGCTCGTTCTCCTTCTCCAGCCGCTCCAGCTGCCCGCGCGCCCGCTCCCGCTTGGCGTCCAGCAACCGCTGGGCACCGCGCAGCTCCCGCAGCTCCCCGAGCTTGCGGCTGCTGACGCGCTCCATGGCGGCGGCCTTCCCCAGATACCCGTCGGGGTCGCTGGAGAGCAGCAGCGCGACGGTCGGGTCGAGCGCGCCGGAGCGGTACTGGGCACCGGCCAGCGCGCCCAGCGCGTTGCGCAGCCGGTTGACCCGGGCCTGGCCGCGGGCGACCTCGTCCTGCGTGTTGGCCACGCGTCGGCGCAGGTCGGTCACTTCGGCCTGGGACGCGTTGTACTTCTCGGTGGCCCGCTCGGCCTCGGCGTAGAGCCGCTCGACCTTCGCGTCGACCGAGGCGGCCATCGGCCCGTCCGGGTCCGCCCCGGCGGGAGCGGCGGTCATCGCCGCGGCCGAGGCGGCGGCGGCCGTGAGAACAGTGACCCGGGCAGCCCTGCCGGCTCCCGGCGGCGCGTTGTGTCGATGCGAGCCCACGGCTGGCCGCGCTCCTTCCGCTGACGCTCCCCTCCCTCCTTGCGAGGGCGCCCGGCACAGTAGCCGCCGTGGGACGGCGGCTCCAAGCATCCGAGGGGACGCCGGTCAGCGCGGAGTTGACCCTTCCGCCCGGGGACGCCGGTGTTCTGCGCGGTGGGTGCGCCGGAGCACGGTATGCGCGCCCCTCCGTGGAATCACTCGCACGGGTGAGACGGCGCGTCGTACGGTGCCGGGAACGCGGCCCGGCGCCCGGGTCAGATGCGCACGCCCCACATGAAGGGCATGCCGGAGCGGGCGATCGACTCGTAGCGCACCTGGGCACCCGGCTTGGGGGCGTGCAGCATCTGGCCGTTGCCGGCGTAGAAGCCCACGTGGCCCAGGTCGGTGCGCAGGATCACCAGGTCGCCGACCTTGAGGTCGCTCATCGAGTTGATCCGCATGCCCGCATTGGCCTGCGCCTGCGAGGTCCGCGGGATGGATATGCCCGCCTGCCGGTAGGCCCACATCGTCAACCCGGAGCAGTCGAAGGAGTTCGGCCCCTCCGCGCCCCACGCGTAGGGCAGGCCCACACGGGTCTTGGCGGCCTCGTAGGCGGACGCGGCCCGGCCGGACGCCGTGCCCTCGTTG
This sequence comes from Streptomyces sp. WMMC1477, assembly GCF_027460245.1. NCBI lineage: Bacteria > Bacillati > Actinomycetota > Actinomycetes > Kitasatosporales > Streptomycetaceae > Streptomyces > Streptomyces sp. WMMC1477. The sequence continues at coordinate 800,874 of NZ_JAPZBD010000003.1, forward strand.
CCCATCTCGACGCGCTCGCCGGCGGCGCGGCTCGCCCGCTCCTCCTCGGCGCGCATCTCCGCGCGCTCCTCCGCGGTGAGCTTGTTGAGCAGCTTCTGCGCCTCGGCGAGCTTGCCCTGGACCTTCTTCTTGTGATCGCCCAGGTCCTTGCGCGTCTTGGCCAGGTCCTTGAGCTTGTCGGCGGCGTCGTCCCGCTGCTGCTCGAGCTGGCGCTGCTTGCCCTGGATCTTCTTCAGGGAGCCGAGCTGCTTGAGGCTGAGCTGGTCCAGCGTGGAGGCGCGGGAGAGATAGTCGTCCGGGTCGGCGGACAGGAGCAGCTGCATCGAGGGGTCGATGCCGCCGCTGCGGTACTGCGCGGTGGCCATCGAGCCCAGGCCGTTGCGCAGGTCGTTCAGCTCGCCCTGGCCGCGGGCCACGGAGTCCTGGAGCCGGTCGACGTCCTTCTGGAGCTTGTCGGCCTTCTCCTTGGCCCCGTTGTACTTCTCGGTGGCCGCCGCCGCGTCCTCACGCAGCTTGTCCACCTTGGCCTTGACACTGCGCTTCGTCGGTTCCGGCTCGGCCACGGCCGAGTTCGCGGAGAGGGCGACCGCCGCGGCGGCGGTCGCCGTGAGCACGGTCGCGCGGGTTCGGCCCGGCTGCTTGGGACGACGGTGGGACGCCACTGGGGCGAGCTCCTTCTTCCTCAGCCGCCTGCCGGACCGTCGGACCGAACGACCGTGGCCCTGCGGACCGGTTCCGCGCGCGCTGCGGACTCGGCGGTTCCTCCACGGTCACCCCGGATGGGCGATCAACCGCGCGGAGGTTCGAGGGCCGACAGTAGCCAGGTCGCGATGACCGCTTCAAATCCCTGCGGCCAAAATCTCACCGTCGACGGTCATCCTTTACCAACATCACACGGGCAGCAACGGCCACTTGACACACCGTAGGCACCGGCCGCATCACAGACCGGACGCATGATGACAGGAGCGAGAAAACGGACTCCGCACTCAGGAGCGGGCAAGTCGCCTCAGGAGCAGCGCCGACGCGACCGGCCGCGCCCCCGCCTCGGCCACCCCGTCGGCGACCTCCCGGTCCGTCGAGACCACGACCACCGGACGGCCCTCGGGCTCGGCCCGCACCAGCCGACGGATCAGCTCGTCGGCCGTCTGCCCGGGCTTGCTGAACAGCACCCGCACCCCGCGCGGCGGAGCCAGCAGCACCGGAGCGGCCAACTCCGCGCCGTCGAACACGCAGGTGACCTCCGCCCCCGACTGCGCGGCCAGCCCCGCGAGCCCGCCCAGCAGCCGCAGCCGCTGCTTCTCCAGCGGCAGCGTCGGATAGCCCGTCTTCGTCACGTTGTAGCCGTCTACCAGCAGATGCACCTGCGGCAGCGCCAGCAACTGGTCCAGCAGCGCCGGGTCCTCCTCCGACAGCGCCCGGTGCGCCACGTCCTTCGGGCTCATCCGCCCCGGCTCGACGGCCTCCACCGTGTCCGCCGGGTGCTGGGACGCGGGCGGCAGCGCCAGCTCGCGGCGCAGCCCCTGGGCGGCGTCCAGCACGGTGTCGAGCAGCAGCCGCACCCGCATGTCGGCCACGCCGCGACCCTCCCGCACCGCCCGGCGCCCGGCCTCCAGCGCCGACTCCGCCTCGGCGGCCCGGGCCCGCAGCCGCCGCGCCTCGCTGTCGGCCGCCGCCTTCTGCGCCTGCGCCCGCGCCCGGACCTCGTCCAACTCCGCCTGGAGCTTGCGCAGAGCGGCCTCGCCTCGCTTGATGTCGGCCTGCGCGCTGCGCAGCCTGCGGTGCAGCCCGTCCATCTCCCGGCGGGCCGCCTCCAGCTCCGCGCGCAGCCTGCCGCCGTCCTCCCGGCTCGCGCTGCGGGCCTGGGCCAACTCCGCCCGCAGGCGCTCCAGTTCTCGCTCGGCCTCCGCACCGGCCCGCTCCGCCTGCGCCCGCTGCGCCTCCTCCCCCGCCGCCGTCACCAGCTTCGGCCAGCCGTCGGGGCGCAGGACGTAGGCGAGCGCCGCGACGTCCACCGGGTCGGCCGCGGCCGGAGGCGAGCCCTCCGCGATGGCCTCGGCCAGCTCGGGCAGCAGCTCGCGCAACCGGGCCCCGATGCGCTGGCGGAACAGCGCGTCCGTCTCCAGCGCGGCGGCCATAGCGTTGCCGCCGAACTTGGCCCGGCGCGCCGGGGTGAACCGCGCGTACTGGCGCACCGGGGCGGGCAGCTCGGCGACCGTCAGGGCACCGATGGCGTCCCCGGTGAGCGCCACGACCCGGCGGCGCACCCGCTCGGGCAACGGGCGGTCCAGCGCCTCGGCGGCACGCGGCCGCTCCTCGGCACCGGATCGCCGCTCCCGGTGCGGCTCACCGCCCGTCGTCTCCTGCACGCCTCAGCACCCGTCCGTCTCTGCTCAGTCCTCGCCGCCCGGCCGGTCCACGAGTTCCACCTGGTCGACCGCGTTGCACCAGCGGCAGCGCACGGACTCCAGCGCCTCGCTCAGCACCTCGCTCTCCTCCACCTTCGGCTCACCGGCCAGATCGAGGTGTACGTATTCGACGACCCTGCTGCTGCGCGTCACGTCGAAGCGGGTCAGGTTCCCGCACAGGGTGCAGCGCCAGCGCGTGTCGGCCGTCGGCTGAGGGACCGGCATGGTTCGTCCTCGACTTTCCCAGTTCGTCCGTTGGCTGCTCGCGGGCACGTCCTTGTGCGGGGCAGGTTCTCACCCGCAACCCTACGGCCTGCGAGCCACCGCGTGTGCGGAGTGGTCACGCCGTGGCCGAGCCGTCATCCGCGCGTGGGGCTAGAGTGAGCGGGCCCGCCCAGGCCACCGAGGGAGAGACGACGCCGTGATCACATCGATCGTGCTCATCAAGACCAGCACCGACGCGATCCCCGAGGTCGCCGAGCAGATCGCCGCGCTGGACGGCGTCAGCGAGGTCTACTCCGTGACCGGCGCGCACAACCTCATCGCCATGGTGCGGGTGGCACGGCACGACGACCTGGCCGACGTCATCCCCGGGCGGATCAGCAAGATTCCCGGGGTGCTCTCCACCGAAACCCACATCGCGTTCCGCACCTACTCCCAGCACGACCTGGAAGCGGCCTTCGCCATCGGCCTGGACGCCTGAGCCCGCGCCCCGGGAAGGGCGCGGGGAGCCGCGCGACCGACCGCTACGCGGCCGATACGCCGGACGAGCCCCGGCGCAGCAGCTCCGCGGCGGCCGTGAGGAACCGCTCGATGTGCTCCTGTGGCGTCCCCACACCGAAGCTCACCCGGACGGCCCCCAGCTCCCGTCCCCCCGCGCCCGGCTCGCCCCCCACTCCCCCGGCGCCGCGTCCCCGGCCCCGAGCAGGGCGCGCAGCAGCGGGTGCGCGCAGAACAGCCCGTCGCGCACCCCGATCCCGTACACGGAAGCGAGCGCGGCGGCGAAGTCGCGGCAGCTCCAGCCGTCGACGGTGAACGACACGACGCCCACGCGCTCGGCCCCGGGCCCGAAGAGCGAAAGCACCCGGATGCCCGGCAGCTCGGCCAGCCCGGCGCGCAGGCGCGCCAGGAGCCGCCGCTCCCGCTCCACGAGCCGGTCGAACCCCGCCTCCGTGAGCGCCCGGCACGCCGAGGCGATGGCGTACGCCCCGATGACGTTGGGCGAGCCCGCCTCGTGCCGGGCCGCCGTCGTGTGCCACTGCGCCGAGACGGAGCCGTCCGCAGCGCGCGCCACGGCACGGCTCGCCCCGCCGCCGGCCAGATACGGCTCGGCCGCGCGCAGCCAGTCCGCGCGCCCGGCCAGGACGCCGGCACCGAAGGGCGCGTAGAGCTTGTGGCCGGAGAAGGCCACGTAGTCGACGTCGAGCGCTCCGATGTCCACGGGGTGGTGCGGGGCGAGCTGGGCGGCGTCCAGGACGACGCGAGCGCCGTACCGGTGGGCGACGGCGGACAGCTCCGCGACGGGCCACAGCTCCCCCGTCACGTTGGACGCCCCCGTCACGCACACCAGCGCCGGCCCCGGCCCGGCACCGCGCAGCGCCTCCGCCAGGAGCCCCACCGCCTCCCGGGGGCTGCGCGGAACGTCCAGCCAGTGCGTGTCCCGGCCGCGCCAGGGCAGCAGCGCCGCATGGTGCTCGGAGGCGAAGACGAACACCCGGGTTCCCTCCGGCAGCGCGCCGGCCAGCAGGTTGAGGGAGTCCGTCGTGGAACGGGTGAACACGACCGCGTCGTCGGGGCGGCAGCCGAGGAACGCGCCCACGGTGGCACGGCTCTGCTCGAACAGCTCGGTGGAGAGCCGGGAGAGGTAGCCGGCGCCCCGGTGCACGCTGCCGTAGTAGGGGGCGTAGGAGGCGACGTCGTCCCAGACGCGCCGGAGGACGGGCGCGCTGGCCGCGTAGTCGAGGGCCGCGTAGGTGACCTGCTCGGCGCCGGGCACCCGGACGTCGGCGCCGAGCACGGGCAGCGGTGCGTCGCCCGGGGTGTCTCCACCGGTACGGAACGTGACGGAGGCAGGGGTGGCGAGGGACATGGGGATCTCCCAGGAAGGACGGGGTGGAGTAGGTTCCGGGCGCGGCCGGCCGACGTCGTGTGGACGGGCGTCGCGGGGGCCGGGGTCAGGGGACGCCCGACGAGCCCGACGCGGGACGCGTACCGTGCGGCTGTCGCTGCGGGGCCCGTGCGGACCCGGGGCACAACGGCCCTAACGCATTCGCTTGCTCATGGGGAACTCCCTCGACCGCGCTTGCCGCAGACCTTGCTGTCGTGCGGCCCGGTCATCACCCGGGGCACCCCGCCACGGTTGGAGGGTTGCCGGACAGCGGGCCGGGGCCTTCGTCGCTGTCACTCGTGACCTGCGCCGAGTATGCCACAGCCCCCGGGCCCGGCAGAGCCCTCCCCTCGGCCTCAGGCGCGGGTGGCCGCGGCCCAGCGGTGCAGGGCGGCCTGGGCGGCACCGGAGTCGATCGACTCCGCCGCCCGTGCCATCGCGCCGGGAAGCTGCTCGGCCAACGGGGCCTCACCCGGCGTCAGGGCCACCAGGGCGGCGGCGGAGTTGAGCACCACCGCGTCCCGCACGGGCCCGCGCTCGCCGTCCAGCAGCCTGCGCGCGACCTCCGCGTTGTGCGCCGCGTCCCCGCCCCGCAGCGCCTCCACCGGGACGAGGTCGAGCCCGACGTCCCGGGGGTCGAAGCTCTCCCGGCGCACCACGCCGTCGCGCACGACGTAGACGGCGGAGGTCGCCGTCACCGTCAGCTCGTCCAGGCCGTCGTCACCCCGGAACACCAGGGCCGAGGTGCCGCGCTCGGCGAGCACACCGGCGAGGATGGGCGCCATCCTGGCATCGGCCACGCCGGTCGCCTGCGCCCCCACCCGGGCCGGGTTGGTGAGCGGGCCGAGGAAGTTGAACGGCGTCGGCACGCCGAGCTCCCGGCGCGCGTTGGCGACGTGCCGCAGCGCGGGGTGGAACTTCACCGCGAAGCAGAAGGTGATCCCGGCCTCCTCCGCCACCTCGGCGACGCGTTCGGGGCTCAGGTCCAGGTTCACGCCCAGCTTCTCCAGGACGTCGGACGCCCCGCTGGCCGAGGAGGAGGCCCGGTTGCCGTGCTTGACGACCTTCGTGCCGGTGCCCGCCACCACGATGGCCGACATGGTGGAGATGTTGACCGTCTTCGCCTGGTCGCCCCCGGTGCCGACGATGTCCACCGTGGGGCCGGGTACGTCGATCGTCCTGGCGTGCTCGTACATCGTCCGGACCAGGCCCGCCACCTCGGCCACCGTCTCGCCCTTGGCCCGCAGGGCCACGGCGAAACCGGCGATCTGGGCGTCCGTCGCCTCCCCGCGCATGATCCGGTCCATCGCCCACGCCGTGTCCTCGGCGGTGAGGTCCTGGCCGGCGATCAGGGCGTTCAGGACGTTCCGCCACGAGCGGTCCGCCACGGTGTCGCCTGCGGCGGGGGTCACAGCGCTCATGGGCACGCTCCTGTCGAGTTCCGCGAGCGGCGTGCGGTGCGCGACGCCGCGATCACCCACACTAGCGGCCCGCGGGAAGGCCACAGGGCCCCGTCCACCGTCCGGACGAGGACGGCGAGCGGGGCCCTGCTGTGGCCGCTGCTGAGATCAGTGGTGCCCGTGTCCGGACATGATCTCCTGGTACTCCTTGGGCGTCGGCTTGGGGATCTGCGCGTGGGGGCCGAAGTAGCCCCGGCTGACGCGGATCCGCAGCCGCTCGACCGGACCGATCTTGCGCTTGACGCCGTTCTCGTCGACGGGCGGCGGCAGCTCGGCCGGCTTCATCTGCTCGTGCTGGGTGAGCAGGTGGAGCTGCTCCTGCGAGAGCGGCTCGTGCACCTCGACGAACTCACCGTGCGGCAGGCGCTTGATGATGCCGGTCTCGCGGCCGTGGAGCACCTTGTCCCGGTCCCGGCGCTGCAGGCCGAGACAGATGCGGCGCGTCGCGATGAACACCAGGACCGGCACCACGAAGAAGCCGATGCGGACGAACCAGGTGATCGAGTTGATCGACAGGTCGAAGAAGATCGCCCACAGGTCGTTGCCACCGCCGACCAGCATGACGAAGTACCAGCTGATCCAGGCGACGCCGAACGCGGTACGCGTCGGAGCGTTGCGCGGACGGTCCAGCAGGTGGTGTTCGCGCTTGTCCTTGGTGACCCAGGACTCGAAGAACGGGTACAGGGCGAGGCTGACCAGGACCAGCGGGAAGATCATCAACGGTACGAACACACCGAAGTTGATGGTGTGGCCCGTCGGGATGACCCACTCCCAGCCTGGCATCACGCGGATGAGGCCCTCGGAGAAGCCCATGTACCAGTCGGGTTGGGCGTTGGTGGACACCTGGTCCGGCCGGTAGGGCCCGATCACCCACACGGGGTTGATCTGGAACAGCGCGGAGATGAGCGCGATGATGCCGAAGACCAGGAAGAAGAAGCCGCCGGCCTTGGCGATGTACACCGGCATGAAGGGGAACCCGACGACGTTGGAGTTCGTGCGGCCGGGGCCGGGGTAATGGGTGTGCTTGTGGTAGACGAGCAGCAGGATGTGGGCCACGACGAGGCCCAGCATGATGCCCGGCAGCAGCAGCACGTGGATCGCGAAGAACCTCGGGATGATGTCCGTGCCCGGGAACTCGCCGCCGTAGAGGAACATCGCCAGGTAGGTGCCGACGACCGGGACGGCGAGGATGGCGCCGCTCATGAAGCGGATGCCGGTACCGGAGAGCAGGTCGTCCGGGAGCGAGTAGCCGGTGAAACCGGTGAACATGCCCAGGACGAACAGGAGGAAGCCGAACAGCCAGTTCAGCTCGCGCGGCTTGCGGAACGCTCCGGTGAAGAACACCCGCATCATGTGCACGAACATGGCGACGAGGAAGATCAGCGCCGCCCAGTGGTGGATCTGCCGGACGAGCAGACCACCGCGGACGTCGAAGCTGATCTCCAGTGTGGAGGCGAAGGCCTCCGACATCAGCACGCCCTGCATCGGCACGTAGGAGCCCTCGTAGTGGACCTCGGCCATGGAGGGCTTGAAGAACAGCGTCAGGTAGACGCCGGTCAGGATGATGATGATGAACGAGTAGAGCGCGATCTCGCCCAGGAGGAACGACCAGTGGTCCGGGAAGACCTTCCGGACGTTCTTCTTGGCGGCACCGTAGATGCCGAGTCGGCCGTCGGCCCAGTCCGCGATGCGCTCGCCCCGTGGGGCCTCCGGCCGGGGCCGGACGTTGTCGGCTGCGTTACTCATCCGCGCTCCCAGAAGCTCGGTCCGACGGGCTCGGCGAAGTCGTCCAGCGCCGTCAGGAATCCCTCGTCGTCCACCCCGATGCGCAGCTGCGGCAGCGGGTGGCCGGCGGGCCCGAAGATGACGCGCGCGCCGTCGGCGAGGTCGAACGTGGACTGGTGACAGGGGCACAGCACGTGGTGCGTCTGCTGCTCGTAGAGGCTGACCGGGCAGCCCACGTGGGTGCAGATCTTGGAGTACGCGACCACGCCCTCATAGGACCACTCGAGTTCCTGCTGGTCCTTGATGTCCTCCGGCTCCAGCCGGACGAGCATGAGCGCCGCCTTGGCGATCTCCCTCTGGAACTCGTGCGAGTCGTGCTCCAGCCCCTCGGGCATGGCGAAGGTCAGCGAGCCCACGGTGATGTCCTCGGGGCGCAGCGGCTCCGAGGTGTTCTCGTTGACGAGACGCTTGCCGCGCTGCCAGGCGGTGTGCCGCAGCTTGGTGCCCGGCGCCGGGCCGAGGCTGCCGAGCAGCACGACGCCGGAGAGCGGCACGAGGGCCAGCGCGCCGAACATGGTGTTGCGGAGCAGCCTGCGACGGCCGAACTGCGAGTCCTTGACGCCGACGGCGAGGTCGGCGAGGGCCGACTGCTTGACGGTGTCGTCCGCGCCGATCGGGTAGCGGTCCTGCACGATCTCGGCGCCGCTCATCAGCGTCCGGGACCAGTGCACGGTGGCGGCGCCGATGGCGAACAGCGCCACGCCCAGCGTCGTGCCCAGCGCGAAGTTCAGCGCGTTGATGTGGCCCAGCGGGAAGATGTAGACGAGCTTGTCGACCGGGATCATCGCGTAGGAGACGATGAAGCCGACCGTCGCCAGCATCGACAGGGTGAACAGCAGGGCCACGGTGCGCTCGGAGCGCTTGGCCGCGCGCTCGTCGATGTCCTGGATGCGCTCGTCGTGCGGCGGCAGTCCGGGGTCGGCGAACGGGTTGGTGTGTGCCGGCTCCGTCTCGGCCCCGTGGGGGTCCCGCGCGGAGGGCAGGTTCTTGTCGTCTGACACGTTCTCGTGTGGTCCAGTCTCGCTACTCATGACTTCCTGGCCTTAGCGTTCCGGGCCGCGATCCAGACGGTGATACCGACCAGGACGGGCAGACCGACGGCCCAGGCGAACAGACCCTCGGCGACGGGGCCGAAGCCACCGAGCTTGTACCCGCCCGGGGTCGCGGCCTCGGAGGAGTTGACCTTGGCCAGGTAGGCGATGATCTCCTTCTTCTCCTCGGTCGGGAGGACCGTGTCCGGGAAGGAGGGCATGTTCTGCGGGCCGGTCTGCATGGCCTCGTAGAGGTACTTCGGCTCGACGTCCGTGAGGTCCGGAGCGTACTTGCCGTCCGTCAGGGCGCCGCCCTCGCCGGTGAAGTTGTGGCACTGCGCGCAGTTCGTGCGGAACAGGACACCGCCGTTGGCGATCTCCTCGGCACTGAGCCCGGCGGGGTCGTACTGCTCCTTGGTCGGAACGGCGGGGCCGGGGCCGAGCGAGGCGACGTAGGCCGCGAGCTGGTCGATCTGGGCCTGCGTGTACATCACCGGCTTCGGGGGCGCCTGCTCACCCGGGGCCTGCATGGGCATGCGGCCGGTGCCGACCTGGAAGTCGACCGCGGCGGCGCCGACGCCGACGAGGCTCGGGCCGTCGCTGGTGCCCTGGCCACCGGTGCCGTGGCAGCTTGCGCAGCCGACGGCGTAGAGCTTCTCGCCCTCCTCGATGGCGAGGGACTGGGCGGCGGCCGTCTCATCGGCCTTCGCCTCGCCGGCGGGAGCGAACGCGGCGTACAGCCCCCCGGTGGCCGCCAGCGCGAAGAGTAGAACGACGATCGCCGCCAGCGGATGGCGCCGTCGTGCGGAGAGCTTTTTCACGGATTACCCCGGTGTCAGGATCTTCTGCGTCGATGTCTTTGGCTCTGCTGTGCCAGGCCCGCGGCCCGACTACTTGATCAGGTAGATCGTGGCGAAGAGGCCGATCCAGACGACGTCGACGAAGTGCCAGTAGTAGGACACGACGATGGCCGCGGTCGCCTGGTGGTGGGTGAACCGCCGCGCCATGTACGTCCTGCCGAGGACGAACAGGAACGCGATCAGGCCACCGGTGACATGGAGCCCGTGGAAGCCGGTGGTCATGTAGAACACCGAGCCGTAGGGGTCGGAGGAGAGGGACAGGCCCTCGTGCTTGACGAGCTCCACGTACTCCACGATCTGGCCGCCGATGAAGACGGCGCCCATCACGAACGTGATCACGAACCACGAACGGAGCTTCTTCACGTCCCCGCGCTCGGCCGCGAACACACCCATCTGACAGGTGAGTGAGGAGAGCACCAGGATGGTGGTGTTGGCCGCCGCGAAGGGGAGATTGAGCGCATCCGCCTTCTCCGTCCAGAACTCCGCGCCCATCACCGAACGAGCGGTGAAGTACATCGCGAAGAGCGCCGCGAAGAACATCAGCTCGGAGCTGAGCCAGATGATCGTTCCGACACTGGTGAGGTTCGGCCGGTTGACCGACGGGTGCGCGTGCCCGGTTTCTACTGCTGTTGCTGTCGCCACGACCGACATTATGTCGGTCGCTTATTCCGTCCTCACTTCGGGGGGTCCAGTTCGGTGTGTCCGCCCCCGTGGGCAGGACGAACCCGGGGAACGCGCCGGTTCCCGGGGCCGTCCGAAGTGGTGCCCGCCGCGTGGGTGAGGGAGTAGCATCCCGGGCACGCACGCAGTACACGCGACGTACCGAGCACCACCTCTTCAGCCCTGTCCACACGACCCGCCTCAGCCTGTCACGGCGGATACGAACGCGGAGGAACGATGCAGCCGACGGCCACGGTGCTGGTCTACAGCGATGACGTGAGCACCCGCGAGCAGGTGCGGCTGGCGGCCGGGCGACGGCCCGCGGCGGACGCGCCTTCGGTGGAGTACCTCGAGTGCGCCACGCTGCCGGCCGTGATCAGCGCTCTCGACGCGGGCGGTGTCGACGTCTGCATCCTGGACGGCGAGGCCACCCCCGCGGGCGGCATGGGCGTGTGCCGGCAGATCAAGGACGAGATCTTCGACTGCCCGCCCGTGCTGCTGCTGATCGGGCGGCGGCAGGACGCCTGGCTGGCCTCCTGGAGCCGCGCCGACGCCGTCACCGCCCATCCGGTGGACCCGGTGGCGCTGGCCGACGCGCTGGCCGGTCTGCTGCGCGGCCAGAAGGCCGGCAACGCCGCCTGACGCGTGCGATGCGCGGGGCACCGGGCGCCCCCTTCGCAGGCGGAGCCCGGTGCCGGGGGCTGCGCTCGCCGGCCCGGCGCCTTCGCGCAGAACCTCCCCGGCGGAGGCCCTGCGGTTCCCCGCGCCCCTGTGCGGCACGGGGAACCCGGGGCGGCGTCACACCCGGGGGCGCAGGCGGCCCGCGCCGCCGCTGGTGTCCGGCCCCGCCTCCTGGACGGCACGGTGGAGGGAGCTGCCCTTCCGCCACTCCTCCCAGGTGAGGTTCCAGTCCCCGAAGCCGTTGCCGAAGGCGGGCATGTCGGTGCCCTCGGTGTTGACGTGGGTGACCAGGTCTCCCTGGCGGACGTTGTTGAAGAACCAGCGGGCGTTGGCGGTGCTCATCCCGGTGCAGCCGTGGCTGACGTTGGCGGAGCCGTGCGAGCCGGCCGACCAGGGCGCCGCGTGGACGTACTCACCACTCCAGGTCAGCCGGGTGGCCCAGTGGACGGGCATGTCGTAGTACTCGGAGCTGCCGGGGCCGATGCCGATGCTGGTGCTGGTCATCCGGACGAAGGACTGGCGGGCGAGGATGACCTTGGTGCCGTTGCGGGTGCGGAAGCCGGCCTTGCCGGTGGTGATGGGGAAGGTCTTCACCACCTCGCCGTTGCGCTTGACCGTCATCTGGAGTGACTGGGCGTCGGCGACGGCCTCCACCCGGTCTCCCGTCCTGAGGGCGAGCGGCTCGCTCTCGCCGCCGTAGAGGCCCTTGCGGACCTGGATGCCCTCCAGCCGGCTCTCCACGGATATTCTGGCGTTCGTCGGCCAGTACTCCTTGGGCCGGTAGTGCAGCTTCTTGTCGTCGACCCAGTGCCAGGAGCCGGTGACCTCGGGCGTGGAGGTGACCCGCAGGGCCCGTTCGACGATCCGCCGCTGTTCGGCCTTCCCGACCTTCCTGCTCAGCTCCGCGGTGATCGGCTGGCCGACGCCGTAGGTGCCGGCCTCCGGGCCGAGGGTCACCTCCAGGCGCTTGTCCTCGGGCGCCTCGCGGGTGCGGAAGGCGGAGGTGGTGCGGCCGGGATGGCCGTCCTCGTTCTCCGTGCCGACCTTCACCGTGTACGTCGCACCGGCGGCGAGCGGGGTGGTGTTGCGCCAGCGGGTGCCGTCGGCCGACAGTTCCCCGCGGACGTGGCGGCCCTCGTCGTCGACGACGACGACGTCGGTTATCCGGCCCTCGTCACCGGTGGCGGAGACCTCCAGTGGCTTGTCGGCGTCGATCGTGCGCCGGGTCTTCCCGCCCGCGGCCGTCACCGCCGTGGCCTTTCCGCCCGCGCTGACGGCGACCTGGTCCGCGGCGTCGTACGGCTTCCCGCCGAGCGGGTGCGAGGAGTCCCCGCAGGCCGTCAGTACCACCGCCGAGGCCAGCAGTACCGCGCCGCTTCGGATGATTCGTTGCGATCCATGCGTCCCGTGCCTCATGGCTTAGAACGTATGAAGACTGGGCAGAACGGGCGCGTTCAGCGCGTACAAACGGGTCACCCCCGGAGAACACTCCGGGGGTGACCCTTGACTTTCACGCGGCCGCGCTCACGTGTTCGGCGCACCGAGCACGGCCTCACGGTGTCTCACTGGTTCTGGTTCTCACCGTGGTAGTACTCGAACACCCAGCCGAACAGGCCCACGAGGATGACCGGTGCGGAGATCCACATGAGCCACCAGCCGAAGACGAGGCTCAGGAAGGCGAACGCGCTGCCGAGCCCGAGGGCGAGCGGCTGCCAGCTGTGCGGGCTGAAGAAGCCCAGCTCGCCCGCGTCGTCCGCGACGTCCGCGTCCTCCCGGTCCCCGGCACCCGTGTCCACCCGCCGGGCGGTGAACGCCAGGTAGTAGCCCACCATGATGCTCAGGCCGAAGGCCATGAACAGCGCGGTGGTGCCGACCGGCTCCTTCGACCACATGCCGTAGATGATGGCCATGGCCAGGATGAAGAGGGCCAGCCAGATGAACATCTTGCCCTGGATCTTCACTTGCCGGTCTCCTTCGCACCCGATGCGCCGCCGGCGATGGAGGCCGGGGCCTCCTCGGCGATGTGGTTCTGCAACTGGTCGAGCGCCGCGATCTCCGGGTGGTGCAGATCGAACGCAGGCGACTCCGAGCGCACCCGCGGCAGGGTGAGGAAGTTGTGCCGCGGCGGCGGGCAGGACGTCGCCCACTCAAGCGAACGGCCGTAGCCCCACGGGTCGTCGACTCCGACCTTCTCGCCGTACTTCGCCGTCTTCCAGACGTTGTAGAAGAACGGCAGCATCGACGCGCCGAGCAGGAACGAACTGATCGTCGAGATGGTGTTCAGCGCGGTGAAGCCGTCGGCCGCGAGGTAGTCGGCGTACCGGCGGGGCATGCCCTCGGCGCCGAGCCAGTGCTGCACCAGGAAGGTGCCGTGGAAGCCGACGAACAGCGTCCAGAACGTCATCTTGCCGAGCCGCTCGTCCAGCATCTTGCCGGTGAACTTCGGCCACCAGAAGTGGAAGCCGGCGAACATCGCGAAGACCACGGTGCCGAACACCACGTAGTGGAAGTGGGCCACCACGAAGTAGGAGTCGGAGACGTGGAAGTCCATCGGCGGCGAGGCCAGGATGACGCCGGTCAGACCACCGAAGAGGAAGGTGATCAGGAAGCCGACGGTCCACAGCATCGGGGTCTCGAAGCTGAGCGAGCCCTTCCACATGGTGCCGATCCAGTTGAAGAACTTCACACCGGTCGGAACCGCGATGAGGAAGGTCATGAAGGAGAAGAACGGCAGCAGCACACCGCCGGTGACGTACATGTGGTGGGCCCACACCGTCACCGAGAGGCCGGCGATCGCGATCGTGGCGCCGATGAGGCCGATGTAGCCGAAGAGCGGCTTGCGGGAGAAGACCGGCACGATCTCCGAGACGATGCCGAAGAACGGCAGCGCGATGATGTACACCTCGGGGTGACCGAAGAACCAGAACAGGTGCTGCCACAGCAGCGCCCCGCCGTTGGCCGGGTCGAAGATGTGCGCCCCGAAGGTGCGGTCCACCATCAGGCCGAAGAGGGCCGCGGCGAGCACCGGGAAGGCCAGCAGCACCAGCACACCGGTGAGCAGCACGTTCCAGGTGAAGATCGGCATGCGGAACATCGTCATGCCCGGAGCGCGCATGCAGATGATCGTCGTGATGAAGTTGACCGCACCGAGGATCGTGCCGAAGCCGGAGAGGGCCAGACCGACGATCCACATGTCGGCGCCGACCCCCGGCGAGTGCTCCACGCTCGACAGCGGCGTGTAGGCGAACCAGCCGAAGCTGGCCGCACCGTTCGGCGTGAGGAAGCCGCCCACCGCGATCGAGGAGCCGAACAGGTAGAACCAGTAGGCCAGCATGTTCAGCCGCGGGAACGCCACGTCGGGCGCGCCGATCTGCAGGGGCATGATCCAGTTCGCGAAGCCCGCGAAGAGCGGAGTCGCGAACATCAGGAGCATCACCGTGCCGTGCATGGTGAAGAGCTGGTTGAACTGCTCGTTCGACACCATCTGCGTGCCCGGACGGGCCAGCTCGGCGCGCATGATGAGCGCCATGACGCCGCCGATGATGAAGAAGACGAACGACGTGACGAGGTAGAGCGTGCCGATCGTCTTGTGGTCGGTGGTCGTCAGCCACTTGACCACGACGTTGCCTGGCTGCTTGCGCCGCACGGGCAGCTCGTTCTCATATGAGTCGTCTGCCGCGGCGGCACCCTGGGGTTCGTTGAGGATGCTCACGGGTTGTTCGTCTCCGCATTCTTGGCCGCTTCCGACTGCTCGATCGTCGCAGGCAGATAGCCGGTGTTGCCCTGCTCGGCCAGTTCCTCCAAGTGCTGCTGGTAGCGCTCAGGGGAGACGACCTTGACGTTGAACAGCATCCGAGCGTGGTCCGTACCGCACAGCTCGGCGCACTTGCCGAGGAAGGTGCCCTCCTTGTTGGGGGTCACCTCGAAGACATTGGTGTGGCCGGGGATCACGTCCTGCTTCATCAGGAACGGCACCACCCAGAAGGAGTGGATGACGTCCCGCGAGGTGAGGACGAACTGGACCGTCTCGCCCTTGGGCAGCCACAGCGTGGGGCCGGGGTTGCCCGTCTGCGGGTTCCGGTCGCCCGGGATGCCCGCCACGTGCACGCCCTCGGCGCCCTCGGGAACGGCCTCCATCATCCGGTCGGGGATACCGGCGAGCTCCTCGGCGTCCCGGTTGTCGGTGGACGGGTCGCCGTCCACGTCCTCCAGGTAGTTGAAGCCCCAGCTCCACTGGTAGCCGACGACGTTGACGACGTGGTCGGGCTTGTCGGAGGTCTCCAGCAGCTCGGTCTCGTCACGAGCCGTGAAGTAGAAGAGCACCGAGACCATGAGGAGCGGGACCACGGTGTACAGCGCCTCGATGGGCATGTTGTACCGGGTCTGTGTGGGCACCTGGACCTTGGTGCGGGAGCGCCGGTGGAAGATGACGCTCCACAGGATCAGCCCCCACACCAGCACGCCGACGGCGAGGGCAGCGGCCCACGACCCCTGCCACAGGGAGAGGATGCGCGGCGCCTCCTCCGTGACGGGAGTGGGCATGCCGAGGCGGGGGAGGTCCTCTGATGTGCAACCGGTTGCGGTCGCCAGGACCAGGACCGCGGACAGCGCCGGCGGCAGGATCCGCCGCATCGGGCGCCGCGACCGGGGGGAACCACCCGCGGGCGCCTCCAGGCGCTCGTGGGGGAGGTCGGAGCCGTTGGGACTCACGTAGCGCCTTCCCGAGAGTCTCGCCCGCTCAGCCGGGCGCGGACCTGGTGACCGGGCGCCGGCCCTGGCGCGGGCAGGGTTTGGATGTTTATGCGGACCAAACCCTACTGGACACGATCTGGAGGCGTGCGGGGAGGGTGGGTAACGCGCCGCCGCTCCCTCCGAAGGGGTGGAATGCCCCGGTGCGGGGGCCCGGCGGCGGCCTCTGGGCGGGTTAGGTTTTGCCCGTGCCCTACTTCGACGCCGCATCCGCCGCCCCCCTGCACCCCCTGGCCCGGCAGGCGTTGCTCGCCGCGCTCGACGAGGGCTGGGCCGACCCGGCGCGGCTGCACCGCGAGGGGCGGCGGGCCAGGCTGCTGCTGGACGCGGCCCGGGAGTCGGCCGCCGAGTCGGTGGGCTGCCGCCCGGACGAGGTGGTCTTCACTCCTTCGGGCACCCACGCCCTGCACACCGGGGTGGCCGGTGTGCTGGCCGGGCGGCGCCGGGCGGGGCGGCACCTGCTGGTCTCGGCCGTCGAGCACTCGGCCGTCCTGCACGCCGCCGAACGGCACGAGGCGGACGGCGGGACGGTGACCGAGGCGCCGGTGGACCGCGGCGGCCGCGCCGTCCCGGAGAAGTTCGCCGGCTTGCTCCGTCCGGGGGGCCCTGGGCCCGGGGAGGCCACCGCGCTGGCCTGTCTGCAGTCCGCCAACCACGAGGTGGGCACCGTCCAGCCGGTGGCCGAGGTGGCCGCCGCCTGCCGGGAGGCGGACGTACCCCTGCTGGTGGACGCCGCCCAGTCCCTGGCATGGGGTCAGGTCGGCGGGGACTGGGCACTGCTGGCCGCCAGCGCGCACAAGTGGGGCGGGCCGAGCGGGGTGGGACTGCTCGCGGTGCGCAAGGGCGTCCGCTTCGCTCCGCCCGGGCCGCGGGACGAGCGGGAGTCCGGGCGGGCGCCGGGCTTCGAGAACCTTCCCGCCATCGTGGCCGCCGCGGCCTCGCTGCGGGCGGTGCAGGCCGAGGCGGCGGCGGAGGCGGAGCGGCTGCGTCCGCTGGTGGACCGCATCCGGCAGGCGGTGCCCGAACGCGTCGGGGACGTGGAGGTCGTGGGCGATCCGCTGCGCCGGCTGCCGCACATCGTGACCTTCTCCTGCCTCTACGCGGACGGCGAGGCGCTCCTGCACGCGCTGGACGAGGCCGGGTTCTCGGTGTCCTCCGGCTCCTCGTGCACGTCCAGCACCCTGACCCCGAGCCATGTGCTGCGTGCGATGGGCGTCCTGTCGGAGGGGAACGTCCGGGTGTCCCTCCCCCGGGGGACGACAGCGGAGGAGGTGGAGGCCTTCCTGCGGGCGCTCCCGGGGGCCGTCCGCTCCGTGCGGGACCGGCTGAAGCCGCGGGAGGCCGCACTGGCCGGGCCCGCCCCGGCGCCCTCCGGCGCGTCGGTCACCGTGGACGCGCTGGGCAAGCGCTGCCCGATCCCGGTGATCGAGCTGGCCAAGGTGATCGACCGGGTGCCGGTGGGCGGCGTCGTCACCGTGCTCTCCGACGACGAGGCCGCCCGGCTGGACATCCCGGCGTGGTGCGAGATGCGCGGGCAGGAGTTCCTCGGCGCCGAGGGGACGGAGTACCGGGTCCGCCGCCGCTGATCCCCTGCCCGTGGCCGGGACGTCAGGCCAGGTTGGCCTGGACCTCGGCGGCGGCGTCGGAGCCGTAGGCCTTGGTGAAGCGCTCCATGAAGTGATCGCGGCTGAGCGCGTACTCCTGGGTGCCGATGGTCTCGATGACCAGGGTCGCCAGCATGCAGCCGACCTGGGCCGCCCGCTCCAGGCTCACGCCCCAGGCGAGGCCGGAGAGGAAGCCGGCCCGGAAGGCGTCGCCGACGCCCGTCGGGTCGGCCTTGCGCTCCTCCTCCGGGCAGCCCACCTCGACGGCCGGCTCGCCCTTGCGCTCGATCCGCACACCGCGGGCGCCCAGGGTGGTGACGCGGGTGCCGACCCGGGTGAGCAGCTCCTCCGCGGACCAGCCGGTCTTCCGCTCGATGAGCGCGGCCTCGTACTCGTTGGCGAAGAGGTAGGCGGCGCCGTCGGTGAGCTCGCGGATCTCGTCGCCGTCCATGCGGGCGAGCTGCTGCGAGTAGTCGGCGGCGAAGGGGATGCCGCGGTTCCGGCACTCCTCGGTGTGCCGGAACATCGCCTCCGGGTCGTCGGCGCCGATGTGCACCAGGTCCAGGGTGCCCACACGCTCGGCGACGGCGTGGAGCTCGATGAGCCGGGCCTCGCTCATGGCCCCGGTGTAGAAGGAGCCGATCTGGTTGTGGTCGGTGTCGGTGGTGCAGACGAAGCGGGCCGTGTGCAGCACCTCGGAGATCCGCACGGACTCGGTGTCCACGCCGTGCCGCTCCAGCCAGGCGCTGTACTCGGCGAAGTCCTCACCGGCCGCGCCGACGAGGACCGGACGGGCGCCGAGCTGCCCCATGCCGAAGCAGATGTTGGCCGCGACGCCCCCGCGGCGGACGTCGAGGGTGTCCACGAGGAAGGACAGGGAGACGGTGTGCAACTGCTCCGCGACCAGCTGGTCGGCGAATCGACCGGGGAAGGTCATCAGGTGATCGGTGGCGATGGAGCCGGAGACGGCGATGCGCACGGCGGGCTGCTCCTGTCGTGGCGGAGTCGGTTGGGCGGTCGCTTCACGCTACCCGTTCGAGGGAACTTCGCAGCAGATGTACCTACTGGCGATTACTACCCGAAAGTAGGTCTTACCCGACCTCCGATTGCTGGCTACCGTCGTCTCATGACCAAGGACAGGGCACCCTCGACCACATCCGGCACGCCCGAGCCGGAGTCCCTCGACGAGCTGCGGGGCGACTGCGCGCGGATGGCCGGGCGCTGGACGTCCCGCTCCGCGGCGGCCACGGAGTCGCGCAAGCCCGCCGAGCCGCTGCACGGCGTACGGGTCCCCGACCGCTCCAGCCGGCTGCTGGACGGGATGTCCGACTACGGCGACTGACCGGCTCCGCCGAAAGGCCCGGCCAGCACCCCCGCGCGGAGCCCCGAGCGGCCGGAAGCCCCGCCGGAAGCGGAACCGGTCCGCTCCTCGGCACGTCCCACCCGCGTCAGCGCAGGGCGGAGCCGAAGGAGCGATGCGGTGAGCACGGTGGACACAGAACCGCACCCCGACGACATGCCGGAGAGGCCCGGCAGAAGGCGGCTGGTCACCGCGATGGTGGCCGTCGCGGTGCTGCTGGTCGGTGGCGGCGCGGTCGTGGCCGCCGGGCAGGGCGGCCCCTCGGGCGGCGCGCAGCCGGACGCCGCGGCCGCGGGCGAGCCCGACCCGCTGGAGCTGGACGGCTACCCGGAGGCGGCCGCCGCGTCCGTGCCCGCCTTCCGCGCCGAGGGCGAGCTCCCGCGTGGCCCGGGGCGGGCCACGGTGTACCGCCCCACCGGGCAGGTGGACAGGGAGACGGTGACGGATCTCGCCCGCTCGCTCGGCATCACCGCGGAACCGGAGCGCGAGCACGGCTCCTGGGTGGCCGCCGACGGCACCGACGGCACGGGCCCCGCCCTGCGGGTGCGCGAGCGGGACGGCGGCGCTTGGTCCTTCGTCCACCACACGCCCCAGGGCGACGACAAGGGCGGGCTGAAGGGCGAGGGCGTGCCCTCGTACGACGGCACCGCGACGTCCCCCGGGCGGGCGCCGTCCGCGCCCATCACGCCGCCGGTCTCCCCCGAGGAGGCCGAGGAGATCGCCGCCCCGGTGCTGGAGGCCGCGGGCCTGGGCGAGGCGCGGACGCAGGCCGCCGGGACACGGGGCGCGCTGCGGCTCGTGGAGGCGGACCCGGTGCTGGACGAGGTGCCCACACACGCCTGGCGGACCACCGTGTCGGTCGGGGCCGACGGGCGCGTCGTCCGGGCGGAGGGCCACCTGGCCACCGCGCGGGCGGGCACCACGTACGCGGTGCTGGACGCCGAGGAGACCCTGCGGGTGATGAGCGAGCGCGGGGTTCCGGTGGCGGTGCACTGCGTGACGACGCCCTGCCCGGCGCAGCGGATGGAGCCCTCGGCGGGGCGGGACGAGCTGCTCGTCACGGACGCCGAGTTCGTGCTCGCCGCCCGGCACTCCCGCGGCGAGCCGGTGCTCGTGCCGTCGTGGCGGTTCGAGCTGGCGGACGACGGCGGGGCGCCGGGCCGCGCCGTGACCTTCCCCGCCCTGGAGCCGGCGGACATCGCCGTCGCGGCCGGCGGCGAAGGGAGCCCGGGCGCCCCGGGGAACCCGGACGAGCCCTCGGGTGCCCCCGCGCCCGGCGAGCGGCCCGACCCGCGCCCCAGCGCGCCGCCCACGACGGACCCCGTCCCGCCCGCGCCGCCGAAAGGCGACGGCGGCCTGGAGCCCGGCTTCGTGCCTCCGGCCGACCCGGACGTGGAGCCGCCCCGCATGGGCATGACGGTGGAGGGCTACAGCGCGAGCGACCGCGCGCTGACCCTGCATTTCATGGGCGGGGTGTGCGGCGTCTACGCGGCCGAGGCCGAGGAGACGGCGGACCGGGTGCGGGTGACGGTGGCCGCGACCCCGGCCGAGCCCGGGCAGCCCTGCATCCTCGTCGCCAAGGAGACGAGCGTCACGGTGTCCCTGGACGAGCCGGTCGGCGAACGCACGGTCGTCGACGCCGGGGGCCGGACGATTCCGCGCCGCTGAGCGGTCCGCGCCCCGCGTCGGACTCCCGGCGCCGGGCGACGGCGCGGGGCGGACGGCGCGGGGCTGGCGCCGACGCGAGCACGACGGAGGGCGGCCCCCACTCGGGGAGCCGCCCTCCGTCGTCACGCTCCGCGGGCCCGCCCCCGTGCGGGGCCGGGCGGCACGCGGGCTCACTCAGCTGAAGGAGTCGCCGCAGGCGCAGGAGCCGGTGGCGTTCGGGTTGTCGATCGTGAAGCCCTGCTTCTCGATGGTGTCGACGAAGTCGATCGAGGCGCCGTTGAGGTACGGGGCACTCATCCGGTCGGTGACGACCTTCACACCGTCGAAGTCCTTCACGACGTCCCCGTCGAGGGAACGCTCGTCGAAGAAGAGCTGGTAGCGCAGACCCGAGCAGCCGCCCGGCTGAACGGCGACGCGCAGCGCCAGATCGTCCCGGCCCTCCTGCTCCAGCAGGGTCTTGACCTTCGACGCCGCGGCGTCGGACAGGATGATGCCGTCAGTCGTCGTAGCCGTCTCGTCCGATACGGACATCTGCTTCTCTCCCGGGTTGTACGGACTGCTCTGCCACCTGGGGAACAGGCGGGCTGCCGGATTCATTCCGGTGCGGGGTCATCATCTTCCGCTCATTCCGCCTTCATGCTCGCACACCGTGCCGCACTCGGTCACGACCCGGCGGCAGGGATCGGGTGTCGGGGACGGGGCGTGCGTCACATCGCAGGCCTGCTGCATCGTCACACTGACACGAACCGGTTATCATGGGATTGCGTCAGTTAGACGAGAAACCGAGTCAGACCAGAAGACGAGGCAGGGGTCGCCCGCCCAGGGCGGCCCTGAATCAAGGGTGCGTGCCGTCAGCTTCCAAGGCGCCCGGATTCGCCAAGAGGAGTGAACAAACGTGAACCCAGCGCAGTCACTGGACGTCCAGCCCACGCCGCTGGCCCTGCTGCTCCTCGGCCGGGAGGCCGACCCGAAGAGCGAGCGCGGCGTCGAGTGCCCCGGCGACCTCCCGGCTCCCTCCGACCCGGACCTGGTGGAGCGCGCCCGCGCGGCCAAGGAGCGGCTGGGCGAGCGGGTCTTCGTTCTCGGGCACCACTACCAGCGCGACGAAGTGATCCAGTTCGCCGACGTGACCGGCGACTCCTTCAAGCTCGCCCGGGACGCCGCGGCCCGCCCGCAGGCCGAGTACATCGTGTTCTGCGGTGTGCACTTCATGGCCGAGTCCGCCGACATCCTCACCACCGACGACCAGCAGGTCGTCCTCCCCGACCTGGCGGCCGGCTGCTCGATGGCGGACATGGCGACGGCCGAGCAGGTCGCCGAGTGCTGGGACGTGCTGAGCGAGGCCGGGGTGGCCGACGTCACGGTCCCCGTCTCGTACATGAACTCCTCCGCGGACATCAAGGCCTTCACCGGCCGCCACGGCGGCACCATCTGCACCTCCTCCAACGCGCGCCGCGCGCTGGACTGGGCCTTCGAGAACGGCGAGAAGGTCCTCTTCCTCCCCGACCAGCACCTCGGACGCAACACCGCCGTGCGCGACATGGGGATGTCGCTGGACGACTGCGTCGTCTACAACCCCCACAAGCCGAACGGCGGGCTGAGCCCGGAGGAGCTGCGGGCGGCGAAGATGATCCTGTGGCGCGGCCACTGCTCGGTGCACGGCCGCTTCTCGCTCGACTCGGTGAAGGACGTCCGCGAGCGGATACCCGGCGTGAACGTCCTGGTCCACCCCGAGTGCAAGCACGAGGTCGTCGCCGCGGCCGACTACGTGGGCTCCACGGAGTACATCATCAGGACGCTCGACGCGGCGCCGGCCGGCTCGAAGTGGGCCATCGGCACCGAGCTGAACCTCGTACGGCGGCTGGCGAACCGTTACGCCGCGGACGGCAAGGAGATCGTCTTCCTCGACAAGACGGTCTGCTTCTGCTCGACGATGAACCGCATCGACCTGCCCCACCTGGTGTGGGCGCTGGAGTCGCTGGCGAACGGGACCATGGTCAACCGCATCCAGGTCGACCCCGAAACGGAGAAGTTCGCCAAGCTCGCCCTGGAGCGCATGCTCGCCCTGCCGTGAACCCCGGGCCCGGGCGGCTGCGCTGGGGAGGTCCGCGCGAAGGCGCAGGGCCGGCAAGCGCAGCCCCCGGCACCGGGGGCGCCCTGTGGGGCGGGCGTCAGTCGCGCGTCGCGCAGACGTGCAGCAGCGCGGCCACGCCGCGGTAGGGGTCGGTCCGCCCGGCCCGCTCCTCCGCGGCGAGCAGGCGCTCCAGCTCCTCCCCCGACGGCGGCACGGCCTCGTCGGGCGCCAGGTCGGTGAAGAGCCGCACGCCGTACCAGGCGCGCAGCGGGGCCCCGGTGCCCGCGAGCGCCGCCGTGAGGGTGGACAGCCGGTCGGCCCGTGCGGCGATGCCCAGCCGGTTCGTGTAGTGCGGGTCGTCGAAGGCCGCCAGCGCCGCCTCCCAGTCGCCACGGAGCCCCGGCCGCAGGGCGAGCGCGTCGGCGTTGCGCACCACCAGGGACAGCAGCCCGCCACGGGCCAGCACCCTGGCCAGGCCCGCCAGCAGCGGCCCCGGCTCCTCCACGTACATCAGCACGCCGTGGCAGAGCACGGCGTCGAAGGAGCCCGGAGCGAACCGGGCGCCGGTCTCCCGGGCGTCCCCGGCCAGCAGCCGGACGCGGCCCCGGACGTCCACCGGCTCGGCGGCCAGTGCGTCGCGGGCGGCCTCCAGCATGCGCGGGTCGAGGTCGAGCCCGGTGACGTGGTGCCCCATCCGGGCCAGCCGCACCGTCTGGGTGCCCTGTCCCACGCCGACGTCGAGAACGCGCAGCCGCCGCCCGCCGGGGAAGCGGGCGGCCAGCTCGGCGTCGAGCTGGTGCGCGACGAGGGTCTGGCGCACCGCGCCACGCAGCCTGCCGACACCGCCGAGCCATGCCTCGGCCGCCTCGCCGAAGCCCTGAGCGGGAGCGGGCATCAGCGGCGCGGCGTCTCACCCCGGGCCACCTGCGGCTTGGGCAGCCGCATGCGGCGCATCTGGAGCGTGCGCATGAGGGCGTACATCGTGACGCCCCGCAGGTTCTCCCCCGGGAAGCGCTCCCGCAGGGCCTTCTTGAGCCGCCGCGCGGTGACCACCGAGTCGAGCACGATCATCGCGATGACGCCCATCCAGAGCACCAGCGAGAGGTTCTTCGCCTGCACGTTCGGCACGATGCTCAGCACGAGGATGAGCACGGCGATCGGCAGGAAGAACTCGGCGATGTGCCACTTGGCGTCGATGTAGTCCCGGGCGAAGCGGCGGGTGGGGCCGCGGTCGCGCGGGGGCAGGTAGCGCTCGTCACCCGTGGCCAGCGCCGCACGCTGCTTGGCCATGTCCGCCCGGCGCGCCTCGCGGGCCCGCTTCGCGGCCTCCTTGCGGTTGGCCGGGGGCTTGGACAGCGACCGGCGCTGCGCCTGGGCCTCCCGGCGCTTGGGCGTCGGGCGGCCCTTCGGCGCCTGCGGGTCGCGCTGCGTCAGCTCCTCGGCGGCCTCGGCGGCCGAGGAGTGATCTTCCTTGGAACGGCTTCGGAACACGTCTCCAAGCCTACGGCGTGCCCGGGGGTGCGCCCCACCCGCCGTGAGCACGATCCCGCAACGGTGATCTCGGCGGGAGGGCGGGAGCCCGCGGGACGGGGTGGGCGGCGGCCCCGGGACCGGGCGGAACCGGGCGGTCCCGCCGGGATGCGCCCGGACCGGACGGAATCCGGTGGAACGGGGGCGCCCCGAGTCCGCGTCTACGCCCCTGGCGGGAGACGCACGGGCAACGATCGTCCTGGAGAAGGAGCTCATCGGGGCGAGGACGGTGCGGTAATGGAAGCAGGGCCCGTACTGTGGGTTCTGTAGGGATGCCGAGGCGAAGAGTCCGTCGACGAAGGGGGCGCGCGAGGCCCATGAGCGGTGTCATGAAGCGGATGGGAATGCTGTTCCGCGCGAAGGCCAACAAGGCCCTGGACCGGGCCGAGGACCCGCGCGAGACGCTCGACTACTCCTACCAGAAGCAGC
The DNA here is from genome assembly GCF_027460245.1 of Streptomyces sp. WMMC1477. Taxonomy (NCBI): domain Bacteria; kingdom Bacillati; phylum Actinomycetota; class Actinomycetes; order Kitasatosporales; family Streptomycetaceae; genus Streptomyces; species Streptomyces sp. WMMC1477. The sequence continues at coordinate 825,277 of NZ_JAPZBD010000003.1, forward strand.
TGGAGCTGCTGCAGAAGGTACGGCGCGGCGTCGCGGACGTCGCCACCTCCCGCAAGCGGCTGGAGCTGCAGCTCAACCAGCTCAACCAGCAGTCGGGGAAGCTGGAGGAGCAGAGCCGCAAGGCGCTGTCGCTCGGCCGGGAGGACCTGGCCCGGGAGGCGCTGACGCGGCGTGCCGCCCTGCAGCAGCAGGTCACCGACCTGCAGACGCAGCACCAGACGCTCCAGGGCGAGGAGGAGAAGCTCACCCTGGCGGCGCAGCGGCTCCAGGCGAAGGTCGACGCGTTCCGTACCAAGAAGGAGACGATCAAGGCCACGTACACGGCGGCCCAGGCGCAGACGCGGATCGGCGAGGCCTTCACCGGCATCTCCGAGGAGATGGGCGACGTCGGGCTCGCGGTGCAGCGCGCGGAGGACCGCACGGCGCAGCTCCAGGCCCGGGCGGGCGCGATCGACGAGCTGCTGGCCTCCGGTGCCCTGGACGACCCGACGGGGACGGCCAAGGACGACATCAGCGCCGAGCTGGACCGCATCTCCGGCGGCTCCGACGTGGAGCTGGAGCTCGAACGCATGAAGGCCGAGCTGGCCGGCGGCAGCGGCGGGCAGCAGGCCATCGAGGGCGGTGCCGCGGATCAGGGGCAGCAGACCCGGCCGCAGGACACGCCCAAGTTCGACAAGCAGTGACGGCCGCGGCTTCCGGCCCCGCACGAAGGAGCACGACGTGATCGTAAGGATCATGGGCGAAGGCCAGGTCAAGCTGGACGACTCGCACCTGGCGGAGCTCGACAAACTGGACGACGAGCTGCAGGCGGAGCTGGACGGCGGCGACGAGCCGGGGTTCCGCCGCACGCTGCTCGCGCTGCTGGACGCCGTGCACCGGCTCGGCGCACCGCTGCCCGACGCCGCGCTGGAGCCCTCCGACCTGATCCTCCCGGAGCGGGGGGCGACGATCGAGGAGGTCCGCGCGCTGCTCACCGAGGACGGTCTGATCCCCGGGATGTGACGCGCTCCTCCGGCCCAGCACACCGCACCACGGCTCCCCGCGGCTCCCCGCGGCTCCCTCCGGCGGGTGAAGCGCCGCGGGCCTCGGCACCCCTTCCACGACGGCGCCGGTCGCCGCCCCGCACGGGGCGGGTCCGGCGCCGTCGTCGTGCGTCGGGCCGGCCCGGGCGGGCGGTGCGGGATCGGCCGTTCGACGGTGCCGACCGGCGGCGCCCGGGGCCGGGGGCGAGACTGCGCTCATGACCCGTGCCGCCGCCGTCCCCGCCGCCAGCCGCGCGGGCGCCGCCCTGCTGTGCGTGGCGGCGCTGCTGTGCGGCACGACGCCGCTCACCGGCTGCTCCGGCCTCGCGGGCCAGGGGCCCGAGGCCGGGCGCTCCCCCGGCGGTGCCGAGCCGTCCGCCACGCCCGCGCCGTCCCCGCCGCCGCCCGCCCCGTCGGACCCGGACGAGCTGCAGGAGCGGTACCAGCAGGTCGTGCAGGACGTCCTGCCGTCCGTCGTGCAGATCACCACCGACGAGCAGCTCGGCTCGGGCGTCGTCCACGACACCGCGGGGCACATCGTGACGAACGCGCACGTGGTCGGGGACGCGCGGACGTTCGAGGTGACGCTCGCGACGGGCGGGGGCCCGCTCAAGGCGGAGCTGGTGGCCGCCCACGAGGACCAGGACCTGGCCGTCATCCGGCTCACCGACCCGCCGCGCCGCCTGCGCCCGGCCACCTTCGGCGCGTCGGCCCAGGTGGAGGTCGGACAGATCGTCCTCGCCATGGGGAACCCGCTCGGGCTCTCCTCCAGCGTCACGCAGGGCATCGTCTCGGCCGTGGGCCGCTCGGTGAGCGAGGGTGAGGGGCGGGCCACGATCGGCAACATGGTGCAGACCTCGGCCGCGATCAACCCCGGCAACAGCGGCGGAGCCCTGGTGAACCTCGCCGGGCAGGTCATCGGCATCCCGACGCTCTCGGCGCGGGACCCGCAGTCCGGCGCGGCCCCGGCGCCGGGCATCGGCTTCGCCATCCCCGCGGCGACCGTCCGCGACCTCGCCGGGCAGATGATCCGCCACGGCAAGGTCGTGGACGCGGACAAGCCGGAACTGGGCGTCTCCGTGCGCACGGTCCTGGGAGAGGACTTCCAGCCCGCGGGGGCCTCCGTCGTCGAGGTCGCGGAGGACGGGGGCGCCGCCGCGGCGGGCCTGCGCCCCGGGGACCTGGTCGTCGAGGTCGACGGCGAGGAGATCGTGGACGTCGTCGACCTGGCGGAGGCGCTCGCGGGGCACCGGCCGGGGGACCGGGTGCCGGTCCGCTATCTCCGCGGCGGCGCCGAGCACCGGGTCACGGTGCGGCTGGGCGAGGCCTGAGGGGCCCGCCCGGCCGGGTCACTCCGCAGCCGCGTGCAGGCTCATCGGCCCGTAGACCTCGGTGCCGTCCTCCAGGAGCCGCACCTGGTCGACGCCGCCCTCCAGCAGGTCCTTCCAGTTCTCCCCGACCCAGGACTCCGCGTCCCCCTGGGTGGCGAAGTCCTCGACGGGGGCCGGGGGCTCCGTGCTGGTGCCGTCCGCCTTCTCGAACTGCCACGTCCATGCCATGTCCGCCTCCTGGGCGCCGGGGTCGTCGGAAGATCATGCGGATCCTGCCCGCAGCGTACTCGCGGCAGCCCCGGCCGGGGGAGTCAGGACGTGGGTCCCCGCGCCGTTCCGGACGGGACGCGAGACGATCGTCCCGTGGACGTGACTCTGCTCGGCACCGGCGCACCCGCCGGACTCCCCCGGCCCGACTGCCCCTGCGCCGTGTGCGCCGCCTCCCTCGGCACCCGCGCCCGGGCCGCCACGGCGCTGCTGGTGGACGGCACCCTGCTCGTCGACCTCACGCCGGGGCCCGCCTTCGCCGCCGCCCGGGCGGGGCGGTCGCTGCACGGGGTGCGGCAGGTGCTGCTCTCCCATCCGCAGGACGGCCCGCCCGTGGAGGTGCCGGCCGGGCTTCCCGCGCCGGTGCGGGTGCCCGACGGGCAGGACCTGGCGCTGATCAGCGGGCACCGCGTCCACGCCGTCGCCCTGGACTCGCCCGGCACCGGATACGCCGTCACCGGGCCCGACGGGCAGCGGCTGCTCTACCTCCCCCCGGGGACGGCCCCGGCGGGGCTGGAGGACGCGCAGGCCCCCTACGACCTGGTGCTGCTGGACGTGCTGGGCCGCCCCGAGGCCCTGGCCCGGCTCCGGGCGGCCGGGGTCGTCGGCCCGACGACGGACGTGCTGGCCGTCCACGTGGACCACACCGTGCCCCCCGGCGACGAGCTGCACCGGCGGCTGGCGGCGGCCGGGGCGCGCGTCGAACCGGACGGCACCACTCTGGCGGCCGGGGACTTCCACGACGTCCCGGAGGTGCCGCGCCGCACACTGGTCCTGGGCGGCGCCCGCTCGGGCAAGTCGGTGGAGGCCGAGCGGCGGCTGAGCGCGCACCCGGACGTCCTCTACGTCGCGACGGGCGGCTCCCGGGACGGCGACGCGGACTGGGCGGAGCGGGTCAGCGCGCACCGGGAGCGCCGGCCGTCCTCCTGGCGCACCGTCGAGACCTGCGATCTGGTGCCGCTGCTGGAGCGCCACGGGCCGCCGCTGCTCATCGACTGCCTGTCGCTGTGGCTGACGGACGCGATGGACGCCGTCGACGCCTGGTCGGACGAGTCCTGGGCGCGGGGCGGCAGGCGGCGGCTCGACGAGCGCGTCGCGGAGCTGGTGGGGGCGGTGCGCGGGACGAGCCGGACGGTCGTCGCCGTGAGCAACGAGGTCGGCTCGGGCGTCCATCCGGCGACGCCGGCGGGCCGCCGCTACCGGGACGAGCTGGGCCGGCTGAACACGGCCTTCGCCGCGGAGTGCGAGCACGCCCTCCTCGTCGTCGCGGGCAACGCCGTCGTGCTGCGCGGAGGGGCGGGCGGCGGGATGTGAGGCGCAGCCCGCGGGGAGGCGCGAGACGCGGGCCGCCGCGGGGCGAGCGGGGCCCGGCCCCGGGCCCCGGAGCCCCGGCCCGCGCCGGGTAACCTCCCCTTCCATGAGCGAAGACCGCCTGGACCTGGACGACTTCGGCGACCTCATCGAGCGGCCCGACGGCGGCGTCCGGCGGGACGCGGAGGAGCGCCGGCTGCGCACCGGGCTCGCGCGCGGCGCCCTCGGCCGGCTGGACGAGATCGGCGAGTGGCTCGCCGCGGCCCAGGGCCGGGTGCCCGTCGCGCCCGTCGAGCGGCCCCGCATGGTGGTGTTCGCCGGCGACCACGGGCTGGCCGAGCTCGGTGTCTCGGGCCGGCCCGCCGGCTCGGCCCACACCCTGGTCCGCGCCGCGCTGGAGGGCAGCAGCCCGGGCGCCGTCCTGGCCCGCCGGGCCGGGGTGCCGACGCGCATCGTGGACATGGCGCTGGACTGCGACCCCGCCGGACTGCCCGCCGAGGTCACCCGGCACCGGGTGCGCCGCTCCAGCGGGCGCGCGGACGTCGAGGACGCCCTGAGCGTCGAGGAGGCCGAGCGCGCCTTCCTCGTCGGCATGGCCGTCGCCGACGAGGAGGCGGACGCGGGTACCGACCTCGTCGTCCTGGGCGACCTGAGCGTCGGGGGCACGACGGCGGCCGGCATCCTCATCGGCGCGCTGTGCGGCACGGACGCCTCGGTCGTGACCGGCCGCGGCGGCACCGGGATCGACGATCTGACCTGGATGCGCAAGTGCGCCGCCGTCCGGGACGGGCTGCGGCGCGCCCGTCCCGTCCTCGGGGACCAGCTGCGGCTGCTGGCCGCGGTGGGCGGTGCGGACCTCACCGCGGCGACCGGCTTCCTGCTCCAGTCGGCCGTCCGCCGGACGCCGGTGATCCTGGACGGCGTCGTCTCGGCGGCCTGCGCCCTGGTCGCCCAGCGGGTCGCCTTCCGCGCCCCGGACTGGTGGCTGGCCGGACAGGCGAGCGGTGAGCCGGGGCAGGCCAAGGCCCTGGACCGCATGGCGCTCACCCCGCTGCTGGACCACGGTGTGACGGTCGGCGAGGGCACGGGCGGGCTGCTCGCGCTGCCGCTCGTCCAGGGCGCGGCCGCGCTCGCCGCGGAGCTGCCCGCCCCGTAGCCCCGCGCCCCCTGGAGAGCCCGCCGGCTCCGGCCGGCCACAGGGCAGGCCGTAGCCTGTCCGCGCCATGAACCACACACCGCCACACCGCACGGACGGCCTCCGTTTCGCCCTCGGCACCCTCACCGTGATCCCCGTCCCCGTGCGGCGCTGGGACCGCGCCACGGCCCGCCCGGGCATGCTCTGCGCGCCGGTGGCCGGGGCGGTCGTCGGGCTCGCGGCGGGCGCCGCGGGCGCGGCGCTGACGGCACTCGGCACGGGCCCCCTCACGGCGGCGGTCGCCACGGTCGCGGTCCCGGCCGTGCTGACCCGCGGGCTCCACCTGGACGGGCTGGCCGACGTCGCCGACGGGCTGGGCAGCGGCCGGGACGCCGAGGGCGCGCTCACGGTCATGAAGCAGTCCGACATCGGCCCCTTCGGCGTGGTGACGCTGCTGCTCGTGCTGCTCGGACAGGTCGCCGTCCTGGCCGGGCTCTACGCGGAGGGCTGGGCCGAGGCCGCCTGGGGGTACGCCGTGGCCGCCACCGCGGCCCGCACCGCCCTCACCCTCGCCGCCCGGCGCGGGGTGCCCGCGGCCCGTCCCGAGGGGCTGGGGGCGGTCGTCGCGGGCACCGTCCCGCCCGGACCGGCCGCGGGGGTCGCCGGGGTGGTGACCCTCCTGGCCGCGGCGGCGGGCGGAACGGTGGGCGGCGCGGCGGACGCGCTGCGGGGCGCGGCGGCCGTCCTCGCCGGACTGGCCCTGGCCGAGCTGCTGTTGCGCCGGTGCCGACGCCGGCTGGGCGGGGTCACCGGCGACGTCTTCGGAGCGCTCGCCGAAAGCGCCACGACCGCCTGCCTGTTGGTCCTGGCTCTCGGCTGACCGCTGAGGACCTCGCCGGCGCGCGGGGGCGCGCCCGCGCGCCCGGCGCACGGCCGACGGCCTCCCGGGCGCCCGCCGCTTCCCAGCCGCCCGTCGGGTGCGGCAGGCTGAGGCGTAGGCTCGGCCTCACCCAGACCCCCAGGGAATTCACACGAATCTCCGAAGAACAGGATCTCCAGGACAGTGACTGCTCTGACCCTCAGTACCTCGTCCGCCGCAACGACGCGTGCGGACGCCATCGTCATCGGCATCGCCAAAAGCGCCGACGACTCCGGCACCCCGGCCATCACCCCCGGTGCCGAGACGGTGGACCAGGCGTTCGGCGGGCGGCTCGCCACCGTCCTGGAGACGCTCGGCGCGAGCGGCGGCGAGGGCGAGACGACCAAGCTCCCGGCCCCCGACGGGCTGAAGGCACCGGTGGTCCTGGCCGTGGGCCTGGGCTCCGCGCCCGAGGACGGCGCCGACTTCGCCCCCGAGACGCTGCGCCGGGCCGCCGGTGCCGCCGCGCGGGCGCTCACCGGAACGCGCAAGGCCGCGTTCGCCCTTCCCGTGGAGGACGGCGTGGAGTCCGTCGCCGCGGTCGCCGAGGGCGCGCTGCTGGGCGCCTACGCCTTCACCGCCTACCGCGGCGAGCAGGAGGGCAGGGGCGCCGGCGCCAAGTCGGCCAAGGGTGCCAAGACCGGCAAGGGCGACGACGCCGGCGCGCCGCTGGCCGAGGTGACGCTGCTGGGCGGCAAGCCCCGCGACAAGGCGCACAAGGCCGCCGTCGAGCGGGCCGTCGTGCTCGCCGAGGAGGTCGCCCGCGCCCGGGACCTGATCAACACCCCGCCGAACGACCTGCACCCGGCCTCGTTCGCCGCGCAGGCCCAGGCCGCCGGCAAGGAGCACGGCCTCAAGGTCGAGGTGCTGGACGAGAAGGCGCTGGCCAAGGGCGGCTACGGCGGCATCCTGGGCGTCGGCCAGGGCTCGGACAGCCCGCCGCGGCTGGTGAAGCTCAGCTACACGTACGGGAAGTCGGCCAAGACGCTGGCCCTCGTGGGCAAGGGCATCACCTACGACTCGGGCGGCATCTCCCTGAAGCCGGCCGGCCACAACGAGACGATGAAGTGCGACATGAGCGGCGCCGCCGCCGTGTTCGCGGCCGTGGTGGCCGCCGCCCGGCTGGGGCTCGCGGTCAACGTCACCGGCTGGCTCGCCCTCGCCGAGAACATGCCCTCGGGCAACGCGTTGCGCCCGGGCGACGTGCTGACCATGTACAGCGGCAAGACCGTCGAGGTCCTCAACACCGACGCCGAGGGCCGGCTGGTCCTGGCCGACGCGCTGACCCGGGCCTGCGAGGAGTCCCCGGACGGGCTCGTCGACGTCGCCACGCTGACCGGCGCCATGGTGCTGGCCCTGGGCAACCGCACCTTCGGCGTCATGTCCAGCGACGAGGCGTTCCGCACCGAGGTGCACGAGACGGCGGAGGAGGCCGGCGAGCAGTCCTGGCCGATGCCGATGCCGCCGGAGCTGCGCAAGGGCATGGACTCCACCGTGGCCGACATCGCCAACATGGGCGAGCGCATGGGCGGCGGCCTGGTGGCCGGCCTGTTCCTGAAGGAGTTCGTCTCCGAGGGCACGCCGTGGGCCCACCTGGACATCGCCGGCCCCGCGTTCAACGAGTCGGCGCCGTTCGGCTACACGCCCAAGGGCGGCACGGGCTCCGCGGTGCGGACGCTGCTGCGGCTGGCCGAGCGCACCGCGGACGGCGAGCTGCTGTGACGCTCCTCGCACCGCGGGCGGAGGGCGCACGGTCTGCGCCCCGCGCACCGCGGTGCGCCGCGGCCGCCCTCGCGGCCGCCGTCGCCGGGGCCCGGGACGTCTGACGTCCGCCCGGCGGCCCCCGCTCCCCGGGCCCTCCGCCGGGCCGTCACGCCCCGCGGAGGGCCCGGGCGCGTCCGGGCCTCCCCGACCCGCGTGGCGTTCGCTCTCGGCGATCAGGCCGGGCTACCGACCAGTAGCAGCCGGTTGGGGCGCGAGCCGGAACCGCTCGGGAGGCCGCACGACGTCTCACACACCGGCCCCGCGTCCCGCCCGCCCCCGACAAGTGCGAAGATGGGGTCTCGGCAGGACAGGGGCCCGCTCAACCACAGGGCCGAAGCAGTAGAGCGGCCGAACGCACAGCCGCCCGGTCACAGCCGACCGGCTCCGGCGCACCCATGCATGGAGGACGTGACGTGGCGAACGACGCCAGCACCGTTTTCGACCTAGTGATCCTCGGCGGCGGTAGCGGCGGTTACGCCGCCGCCCTGCGCGCTTCGCAACTGGGTCTCGACGTCGCCCTGATCGAGAAGGACAAGGTCGGCGGCACCTGCCTGCACTACGGATGTATCCCCACCAAGGCGCTCCTACACGCCGGTGAGCTGGCCGACCAGGCCCGCGAGGGCGCCGAGTTCGGCGTGAAGACCTCACTCGAGGGCATCGACATGGCCGGTGTCCACAAGTACAAGGACGGCGTGATCTCCGGCCTCTACAAGGGCCTGCAGGGGCTGATCGCCTCCCGCAAGATCACCTACGTGGAGGGCGAGGGCCGCCTCTCCTCCCCCACCTCCGTCGACGTGAACGGGCAGCGCTACGAGGGCCGGCACATCCTGCTGGCCACCGGCTCGGTCCCCAAGTCCCTGCCGGGGCTGAACATCGACGGCGACCGCATCATCTCCTCCGACCACGCGCTGGTCATGGACCGGGTGCCGAAGTCGGCGATCATCCTGGGCGGCGGCGTCATCGGCGTCGAGTTCGCCTCGGTGTGGAAGTCCTTCGGCGCCGACGTGACGGTCGTCGAGGGCCTGCCCCACCTCGTCCCGGCCGAGGACGAGAACAGCTCGAAGCTGCTGGAGCGCGCCTTCCGCAAGCGCGGCATCAAGTTCTCCCTCGGTTCCTTCTTCGAGAAGGCCGAGTACACCGACGGCGGCGTCAAGGTCACGCTGGCCAACGGCAAGGAGTACGAGGCCGAGGTGCTGCTGGTCGCCATCGGCCGCGGCCCCGTCTCGCAGGGCCTGGGCTACGAGGAGGCCGGGGTCGCGATGGACCGCGGCTACGTGCTCGCCGACGAGTACTGCCGGACCAACGTGCCGACCGTCTCGGCCGTCGGTGACCTCATCCCGACCCTCCAGCTCGCCCACGTGGGCTTCGCCGAGGGCATCCTCGTCGCGGAGCGGGTGGCCGGGCAGAAGGTCGTCCCGATCGACTACGACGGCGTCCCGCGCGTCACGTACTGCCACCCGGAGGTCGCCTCCGTCGGCCTGACCGAGGCCAAGGCCAAGGAGAAGTACGGCGCGGACGCGGTGGTGACGCTCAAGTACAACCTCGGTGGCAACGGCAAGAGCAAGATCCTCAAGACGCAGGGCGAGATCAAGCTCGTCCAGGTGCGTGACGGGGCCGTGGTCGGCGTGCACATGGTCGGCGACCGGATGGGCGAGCAGGTCGGAGAGGCCCAGCTCATCTACAACTGGGAGGCGCTGCCCGCCGAGGTCGCGCAGCTCATCCACGCTCACCCCACGCAGAACGAGGCTCTCGGCGAGGCGCACCTGGCGCTGGCCGGCAAGCCCCTGCACTCCCACGACTGATCGCGTCGGGCGCGACCACATCCGTACCTTTCGTAAGGAGCAACCGAAACCATGCCGGTTTCCGTAACCCTTCCGGCGCTCGGCGAGAGCGTCACCGAGGGCACCGTCACCCGTTGGCTGAAGGCCGAGGGTGAGACCGTCGAGGCCGACGAGCCGCTGCTCGAGGTCTCGACCGACAAGGTCGACACCGAGATCCCCGCCCCCGCCGCCGGTGTCCTCTCCTCCATCAAGGTCGCCGAGGACGAGACGGTCGAGGTCGGCGCCGAGCTGGCCGTCATCGACGACGGCTCCGGCGGCGGCGCGCCCGCGGCGGCCCCGCAGGCCGAGGCCGCGCCGCAGGCCCAGCCGGAGCCCGCCACGCCGGAGCCCGCCCCGCAGGCCCAGGCCGAGGCCGCGCCGCAGGCCCAGCCGGAGCCCGCCCCGCAGGCCCAGCCGGAGCCCGCCCCGCAGGCCCAGCCCGAGGCCGCCCCGGCCCCCGCTGCCGCTCCGACCGGCGCGGCCTCCGGGACGGACGTCGTCCTGCCCGCGCTCGGCGAGTCCGTCACCGAGGGCACCGTCACCCGCTGGCTCAAGGCGGTCGGCGACGACGTCGAGGCCGACGAGCCGCTGCTCGAGGTCTCGACCGACAAGGTCGACACCGAGATTCCCGCCCCCGCCGCCGGCACCCTGCTGGAGATCCTCGTCGGCGAGGACGAGGCGGCCGAGGTCGGCTCGAAGCTCGCCGTCATCGGTGAGAAGGGCGCGGCGGCCCCCGCTGCCGAGCCGGCCGCCCCGGCGCCCGCGCCCGCCGCCGAGGCGCCGAAGCCCGCGCCCGCGCCGGAGCCCGCGCCGGCCGCCGAGGCCCCCAAGCCGGCCCCTGCGCCGGCTCCGGCCGCCCCGCAGCCGGCCGCTCCGGCCCCGGCTCCGGCGCCCGCCCCGGCCGTGCCCGCCGCCCCCGCCCCGGCGGCCGGCGGTGGCGCCTACGTCACCCCGCTCGTGCGCAAGCTCGCGACCGAGAACAACGTGGACCTCTCCACGGTCAGGGGCAGTGGCGTCGGCGGCCGGATCCGCAAGCAGGACGTCCTGGCCGCGGCCGAGGCCGCCAGGGCCCAGGCCCCGGCCGCCGCTCCCGCGGCGGGCGCGGCGAAGGCGGCGGCCCAGCCGTCCGAGCTGCGCGGCCAGACGGTCAAGATGTCCCGCATCCGCAAGGTCATCGCCGAGAACATGATGAAGGCGCTGCACAACCAGGCGCAGCTCTCCACCGTGGTCGAGGTCGACGTCACCCGGATCATGCGGCTCAGGGCCCGGGCCAAGGAGTCCTTCCTCGCCCGTGAGGGCGTGAAGCTCTCCCCGATGCCGTTCTTCGTGAAGGCGGCGGCCGAGGCGCTGAAGGTCCACCCGTCCGTCAACGCCCGCATCAACGACGACGGCACCGTCACCTACCACGACGTCGAGAACGTGGGCATCGCGGTGGACTCGGAGAAGGGCCTCATGGTCCCCGTCATCAAGGGCGCGGGCGACCTGAGTCTGGCGGGCATCGCCAAGCGCACCGCCGAGCTGGCCGGCAAGGTCCGCGGCGGCGGCCTGAGCCCGGACGACATGTCCGGCGGCACGTTCACGATCAGCAACACCGGTTCGCGCGGTGCGCTGTTCGACACGATCATCGTGAACTACCCGCAGGTCGCCGAGCTGGGCATCGGCGCCACCGTGCGCCGTCCGGTCGTCGTGAACCACCCGGAGCTGGGCGAGACCATCGCGATCCGCGACATGGCCTACCTGACCCTCTCCTACGACCACCAGCTGGTCGACGGTGCGGACGCGGCCCGCTACCTGAACGAGGTCAAGGAGCGCCTGGAGGCGGGCGAGTTCGAGGGCGAACTCGGCCTCTGAGCCACCCCGTTCCACCCGTTGGCCCGCTCCGGCCGTCTCCACGACGGCCGGAGCGGGCCAACGTCGTCGCGGGCCGCCGCGGCTACCGGGCCGCTCCCCTCACCTGCCCCCGAGGCGGCTCGCCAGCCCGCGCAGGAGGCGTACGTACGGGGTCCAGCGGGCCGGGGTGCGCACCGTTCCCGTCAGGGCACGCTCGGCGCCGTCCATGCTGTCCTCCAGGAGGGCGTCGTGCAGGGGCCGCCACAGCAGCGGCCAGGTGAGCCGGGCGGGCCCCCGCGCCCGCATGGCCAGGGTGTGCCGCAGCGTCGTCCGGTCCGCGCCGGCGGGCAGCACGACGTACTCGTGGAACCCGTCGAAGCCCCTGGGCCCGTCGAACGTGAACCGCACCCAGGTGCCGGGCACATACGCGGCGACGTGGTAACGCACGGGCCCGTGGCCGCCGGACGCACCCACGCCCAGCGCCGCGTCGAACCGCATCCGCGGCCACGCGCCGTGCGGCCAGAGCGCGTCGTCCCCGCCCGCCAGTCGGTCGATCAGCGCTCCCAGCTCGTCCCGGCTTCCCGGCAACAGCCGTTCGTGCACGTTGTAGACGCCCATGCCAGCCTGCTCCCCCGTATGAGAGACGTCTCTCTATTTCATGGAGAGGGTAGCCTCCAATACATGGCCAGGCCACCCCGCTTCAGCACCGACCAGCTCCTCGACGCCGCGGTGCGGCTCGCCGCCGCGGCCGGCCCCCCGGGCGTGACCATGGCCGCCGTCGCCCAGGCCGCCGGCGCCCCGAGCGGCTCGGTCTACCACCGGTTCCCCGGCCGGGACGTCCTGCTGGCGGAGGTGTGGCTGCGCACCGTGGAACGCTTCCAGGAGGGCTACCTCGCCGCGCTCACGGCGGAGGACGACGTACTCCGGTCCGGGCCGGCCGCCTCCCGCCACGTCGTCGTCTGGAGCCGGCGGCACCCCGAGCAGGCGGCCGTCCTCCTGCACGGCCCGGAGGCCTTCGGCCGGGAGCGGTGGCCGGCCGAGCAACGGGAGCAGGCGGATCGCGGCAACGACCGGGTGTTCGCGGCCCTCCGCACCGCCACCGCGCCGCTGGGCGGCGCGGACCCGGAGACCGCGGAACGGCTGGTCCTCGCCCTCGTCGACCTGCCGCTCACCCTCGTCCGCCGCCATCTGCGCTCCGGGGGCACCCTCCCGCCGCACGCCGAATCCCTGGCCGAGTACTGCACGGCCACCCTGCTCACGGCTTCGCCGCCCGGCTGAACGGCCGGGCGGCGGCCCGGGGCACGAGCGGGACTCGCTCCGGGCTCGACCGCCACGAGGCCGGCTGGGAGCAGCATCCTTGAGACATGGAGATCACAAAGGGCAGGGAAACAGCGGGTGTTGAGACACTCAGCGGTCCGGTCCTCCGGCCGGGTGACCCGGGATTCGAGGAGGAGGCCGGGGGCTACCAGACGGCGTACGCGCACCGGCCGTCGCTCGTCGTCGGTGCGGCGCACGCCGAGGACGTCCGGCGGGCGGTGCGGTACGCCGACGCGCACGGGCTGCCGGTGGCCGTGCAGGCGACCGGCCACGGGCTGTCCGTGGCCGCCGACGGCGGGGTCCTTGTCAGCACCCGGCGCATGCGGGGCGTGACGGTGGACGCGGAGGCGCGCACCGCACGGATCGAGGCCGGGGCCCGGTGGGCGGACGTGATCACGGCGGCGGCACCGCACGGGCTGGCACCGCTCAACGGCTCGTCCAACACCGTGGGCGCGGTCGGCTACCTCCTGGGCGGCGGCATCGGCCTGCTGGCGCGGCGGTACGGGTACGCGGCCGAGCACGTCCGGGAGCTGGAGATCGTCACGGCCGACGGCGAGCGGCGGCGGACGGTGCCGGGCGAGGAACTGTTCGCAGCGGTGCTGGGCAGCGGCGGCAACCTGGGCGTGGTCACCTCGATGGAGATCGGCCTCTTCCCCCTGTCGACCGTCTACGGGGGGCAGTTGGTGTTCGGGGAGCCGCACGTCGAGGCGGCGCTGGAGGCCTGGCGACGGTGGACGGCCGAGGTGCCCGAGGAGCTGACGTCCACGCTCACCCTGCTCGCCTACCCGGACGCGCCCGAGGTGCCCGGTCACCTGCGCGGCCGGTACGCCGCCTCCGTACGGATCGCCTTCGACGGGCCGTCGGCCGAGGGCGAGCGGCTGGTCCGGCCGCTGCGTGCGGTCGGGGAGCCGCTGGAGGACGGGCTGCGGGAGATGCCGTACACCGAGTGCGGCACCATCCACCGGGACTCCGACGCGCCGCACCCCTACACCGGCACCAACACCCTGCTCACCGAGCTGACGCCGGAGGCCACCGGAGCCGTGCTGGAACTGGCCGGGCCCGGGGCGCCGGTCTCCTGCGTGGTGGACTTCCGGCACCTCGGGGGCGCCCTGGACCGGCGCGGTCCCGGCCGGATCGCCGTCGACCACCGCCGGGCGCGGTACGTCGTGCGGGTCATCTCCGTACCGGGGCCCGGGGGCGACGACCCGGCGGCGATCCGCGAGCGGCACGCCCTGCTGCGGAAGGCCTTCGGCCCGTGGCGCCTCGGGCACTGCGTCAACTTCCTGTACGGGGACGGCGACGCGGCCGACGAGACGCAGACGGCCCAGGCCTTCGAGCCCGCGACCTACGCCAGGCTCGCGGCACTGAAGGCCGCCTACGACCCGAAGAACCTCTTCCGGTTCAACCGGAACGTCCGTCCCGCAGCCGGCTGAGCGCCTCCCGGTGGGCCACCCCCGGCGCCTCCTCGGCCGGCGCGGGGATGTCCGGCGTGACGCCGGTGCCCTCCCAGTTGGTTGCGGTCACCGTGCTGACCGTCCGGGCGGTGGGCACGGTGACCGTGACGTGGTCGGTCACCGGGTACCGCTCCGTCGGGTGGGCCCCGCCGCGCGTCCTCTCCCCCACGACGACGGCGCGCCCGTGGGCCTGGAGGGTGTAGGCGACGTCCTCCCCGCCGGAGAACGTCGCGGGCCCGGTCAGGACGAACACCGGCCGGTCGAGGTAGCGCGGAGCCGGCAGGTGGGCGGCCGTCCAGTATTGGCGGGTGGTGCCGGCGGGCCGGTCGTGGATGTCGTTGAGGTGGACGTCACCGTCCGGGAAGAAGTAGCTGCACCACAGGGCGGCGCCCTCGGGCGAACCGCCCCTGCACGCGCGGAGGTCGAACAGGAGGGCGTCGCTTCCGGCGGCGAGCTGCATCGCGGCGCCGATGGCGGGGGCACCCGAGCCGGGGTCGGCGATCCGGCGGACGTCCAGGAGCGCGATGTTGCCGTCGAGGTGCTCGAAGCGGCGTACGCCCTGGTTCTCGGCGGCGAGGAGGGCCCGGAAGGCGGCCTGCCCTCCGCCCTCGTCCGCGGTCCGGGGCGTGTCGCTCCACAGCAGCCGCAGATGCTGGTCGGGGCAGGCCTCCTGGAGGTGGGCGGTGACGGCCGCGCAGAGGGCGGCCCCCGTCAGGCCCTCGTACTCCCCGGCCGCGAGCCGGCGGCGGAGCGCGCCGTCGATCACGGGGACCCGCTCGGGAAAGACGTAGCCGGCGCCTATCCGGTCCAGGGCCCGTTCGATGATCTGTGCGTTGGTGAGCATGACCGGCGATCCTAGCCACCGGGTACGGGCGGGGCCCGGGAAATCCGGGTGCGGTGGCCCCGGGGGTGCTGCCCCCGGCTCGGCTTCGTTCCCGGCGGCGGTCTCGGCTTCCGCCGCCCCTCGTTGCGCATCCCCGAACCCGCCTTCCAGGTCCGCGCGCTGAGCTCCCACGCGCCGTGGATGACGGGCACGCTGGTCTACGGCGAGACGTTCTGACGCCACGACGCCGTCGGGGCTGCGGCCGTGGCGGCCGGGCTCACGTGGCCAGCAGGACGACGGACGCGGTGAGGCCCACGGTGATGATGACGGCTCGGAGGACGGCCGGGGGCAGCCTGCGGCCGATGCGCGCGCCGAGGAGGCCGCCGAGCGTGGCTCCGAGGGCGATGGCTCCGGCGGCGGCCCAGTCGACGCGGGCGACGGCGATGAAGACGACGGCCGCGACGCCGTTGACCACGGAGGACAGCACGTTCTTGACGGCGTTGAGCCGCTGCAGGTCGTCGGGCAGGCAGCTGCCGAAGAGGCCCATCATGAGGACGCCCTGCGCCGCGCCGAAGTAGCCGCCGTACACGCCGGTGCCGAGGACGCCGAGCCACAGCGGGACGCCGCCGTCGGGGTGGGCGTCGGCCGGCCGGCGGCTGGTGAGCCAGCGGTTCAGCCGGGGCTGGAGCAGCACGAGGACGCAGGCGGTGAGGATGAGCACCGGGACGACGGCGGCGAAGGTCTCGGCGGGCAGCGTGAGCAGCAGGATCGCGCCCGTGAGGCCGCCGGCGAAGGAGGCGGTGGCGAACCGCAGGACACGGCGGCGCTGGCCCCTCAGCTCCCTGCGGTAGCCGTAGGCGGCGCTCAGGACGCCCGGGACGAGGCCGATGTTGTTGGAGACGTTGGCCAGCACCGGCGGGTAGCCGAAGGCGAGCAGCGTCGGGAAGGTGATCAGCGTCCCGGAGCCCACGACGGCGTTGATCCCGCCGGCGGCGACGCCCGAGGCCGCGATGGCCGCCAGTTCGAGGGCGTTCACGGCCTCGGTCCCGGCGCTGGTCCCGGCGCCGGCCCGGACGGCGGTACGGGTGGCGGTTCCGGCCCGGCTCCCGGCGGGGGCTGCGTGATCGTGGGCATGGTCACGGACCCTACCCCGACCCGACGACGCGAAAAGGTGACCGGTGAGTAGCCCGAACGGAGGGCGCCGTATTGTCGAGGGTGACAGTTAGGAGCGCCCATGGCACCGCCCGTCGTCCAGTCGCTACGTGAGCAGATCCGCGAGCACCTCGTGGAGGGCATCGTCAGTGGCCGGTGGAGCCCGGGTGAGCGGATCGTCGAACGCCGGATCGCCGTGGAGCTGCACGTCAGCCAGACGCCGGTGCGGGAGGCGCTGCGCGAGCTGGAGGCCCTGCGGCTGATCGAGTCGGCGCCCAACAAGGGCGTGCGGGTGCGGGCGCTGTCGGCGGCCGACCTGGAGGAGATCTACCCGGTGCGCGCGGGCCTGGAGCAGATGGCGGCGGAGCTGGCCGCGCCGTGGCTCGCCCAGGACGTGTCCGCCCTGGAGCCGCACGTGGCGGCGCTGTACGAGGCGGACCGGGTCGGGGACGGCGAGGCGCAGGTGCGGCATACCGTGGCCTTCCACCGCGAGCTGGTGCGGGCCTCGGGGAACAGCGTGCTGCTGCACACCTGGGAGTCGCTGGGCATCGAGGTGTGGACGGCGCTGTCCATCCGCTGGCTCGGGACCGTGCAGCAGTCCTACGCGGAGGAGCACGACGCGGTCGTGGAGGCGTTCCGCCGGTCGGACCCGCGGGTGGCACAGCTGGTGAAGGAGCACGTCCTCGGCTGCGCCCCGGCCCCGGAACGCTGAGCGCGCCGCGCGCGCCGCCCGCACACGGCTGTCCGCGCGGCATCTTCCCGCGCCGCGCCTTCCGCACGGCCCTCGTCGA
Organism: Streptomyces sp. WMMC1477; assembly: GCF_027460245.1. Taxonomy (NCBI): domain Bacteria; kingdom Bacillati; phylum Actinomycetota; class Actinomycetes; order Kitasatosporales; family Streptomycetaceae; genus Streptomyces; species Streptomyces sp. WMMC1477. The sequence continues at coordinate 842,213 of NZ_JAPZBD010000003.1, forward strand.
GGGCATCTTCGTCGCGGGTCCGTACCCGTAGTCCCCCGCCCCTCGCCGGAGCCTGGGCAGCACCAGTGCCAGGTGAAATATCACACCCGTGCCCAGGAGAGCTCCGAGCGATCGGTCGCGCCCCGCTCGATGTAGACGCCGCCGTTGTCCATGCCCATCCCGGTGAGCAGGGGATGGTACGTCTCGTAGTCCGCGCGGGAGGCGTACAGCACGGCGCGCAGCGCGGTGCTGGGGTCCTCCGTCAGCGGCTCGCCGCCTGCCCAGGACCCGTTCGAACTGGCCCTTGACCCGCTTGCTCGCAAAGTAGAGCTGGTCGACGACGGGCCGGTCGAGGCCGGTGCGGACGACGAGCGCGCCGTCGTCGTACCCGGCCGGTGCCCGCCCGGACCACGGCGACGGCCCGGGCCGTACGGGCTCAGGCGGGCCGGAGCAGGGCCGTCTCGGCGGGGGCGATGTCCAGCCGCAGGATGTCGGCTCCCGTGGGCCGGAACATGGCGATCTCGCCCTGCGCCAGAGTGGCCGTCAGCCGCCCGGCGGCCTCGCCGAGCACGGGGGTGACGGCGTCGGCGTAGCCGGCGTCCAGGACGAGGACGGCGTCGGGTTGCCGCCAGTGCGCCGAGCGGGCGGGGGCGCGGCGGGTGACGTGGACGACGGTGGTCCAGGCGCCCGGCCGCGCGACGGCGCCGGGAGGCCGCCGCAGGTCGGTGACGAGGGCCTGCGGGCCGGGCCCCGCTCCCGGGGCCGTGGCGGGTCCCGGCGGCCAGGCGGTGGCGGCCTCGGAGACGGCCAGCCGCTCACCGCAGGCGGCCTGGAGGGACGCCCACAGGGCCGGGCCGCGGGTGGCGGCCGTCACGGCGGCGCCGGTGGCCACGAGCCGGCATGCCAGCAGGCGGCCGAACAGGGACTCGCCGAGCACGCCGACACGGGTGCTCCGGGGGCCGAACGCGGGCAGGGTGACGGCACGTCCCGTGCGGTCGGTGCCCAGGTGGATGCCGCTGGGCGCGGGGAACAGCGCGAAGCCCTCGCCGGCGGCGGCCTGCGGCGGGCTGACCGGAAGGGCCGTCAGGTCCGGGTACGCGGGGGACGCCGGGGACGCGGCGCGGGCCGGGGCGGCGGAGCGGTGGCGGCTCATGGGGCTCCCGTCGTCGGGGGGTGGGCTGCGGACGAGGCCGCGGGCGTGGCGGACGCGGTCCGGCGGGCGCGGGCGGTGTGGCGGGCGCGGTCCGGGGCGAAGCCGGTGGCGGCCTCCAGCGGCCGGGCGGGGTGGGCGACGGGCAGCGTCGCCACCAGCCCGGCGGGCTGGGCCCCGGTGAGCGGCAGCGCCGTGCCGCCGCCGACGAGCCGCTCGCGGCACTCCGCAACCCGCTGGGCGGCTCCGCCGACGAGCCGCACGGCCACCCGCGCCTCGGTGCCCGTCGCCGTGCGGCCGAACGTCACGGCGGCGACGGTGCGCTCCAGCCCCGTCGCCGACAGCTCGGCGAGCAGCCGGAGCCAGGCGTCGGTTCCGGTGAGCCGGGCGGCGAGCACGCAGTGGGTGGTGTGCGGGCCCGCCCAGCTGTCGGCCAGGGCCCGCCCGGAGCCGTCCGGGTCGCCCGCGTCGCGCAGCAGCTCCCGCAGCCCGTCCCCGTCCAGCGGCTCGGCGGGCACGTCCAGCGCGGCCAGGCGCGCGCGGAGCCGGGCGGTCGCGGCGGCGAGCGCGGCGCGGGCCCCTGCCGCCCCGCCGCCCCGGGCGGCGGCCACCTCGGGGGCGTCCCAGGGCTCGTAGCGCACCACCAGATGCGAGCGGACGGCCACGGGCCCTGCTCCAGCCGGGAGTTGGCGGTAGGCGAGGGTGGGTTCGAAGCGGCGGTGGAAGTCCCAGGACGGCAGCCCGAACTGTTCGACGAGGAGTTGGACGGTCACCGGGCGGGCCGGGTCGTGGGCGAGCCACTCGCCCAGCGTGTCGGCGGCCGGTGCGGGCAGGACGCCGGGCGGCAGGGCGAGGACGGCGGCGTGGCCGCGGCCGTCGGACAGGACGCCGACCGGCCCGCCGTTGCGGTCGCCGGTCTCGGTGGTCTCCAGCGCGGGCAGGAGCGTCGCGGCGAGGCCGAGCCCCGGGTCGCGGGGGCCGCCGGGGCCGGGGGCGAGGGCGCCCCGGCACAGCCGGGCCAGGAGCCGGGCGTCGAGCCACTGCCCGTCGCGCCGCAGGACGGTGACGACACCGGTGCCGGCGCCCGCAGCGAGCAGTGCCCAGCCTTCCGGGCCGCCGAGCGCGGCTCCGGCGAGTCCGGCGCCGAGCGCGCCCTGGAGCGCCACGGCGCGGGCCCGGCCGAACGCGGTGGTCTCCGGGAGCCTCATGCGTCGCCCTCCTCCGCGCCCTCGGCGCTCTCGTCCCGCTCTTCGTCCCCGGAGTTCCCGCTCTCCCCGGTCTCCTCGTCCTGTTCGGCGTCCGGGGAGGCGTCGGCCTCCTCCTCCGGCTCGGGGCCCGCCCCGGTCCGGCCGTCGCCCTGGTGCTCGACGGCCGCGGCCCGGGGGTCGAGCACGGGACCGCGGGGCAGCAGGCCGACGTAGGCGGCGGGCAGCGTCGGCGCGTCGGCGGGGGTGTACCGGAGCCGCTCGACGGCCTCGGCGGTGGCGAGGGGGTAGGCCGTGCCGCCGTCGGTGACGAGGGTGTAGGTGCCGCCCGCCCCGGCGGAGGCGGTGGCCCGGACGAGGGCCCCGCGGCCGGGCTGGACGTAGACGCCGGTGACGATGCCGAGGGTGGTGCCGTCCGCGGGGGCGACGGGGCTGAGGCCGGCGGGCTCGGGGAGCCGGCCGGGCAGGTGGACGACGGCTTCCCAGGGCGCGTCGCCGGGGGCGGATCCGGTGGGCGTGGTGACGCAGAGCGGACGGTTGCGGTCGAGCCGGTCGGCGTCCGGCAGCCGCTCGGGCCAGGCGGGATCGCCGGGGGCCGGGGCGTCCGAGCGGGGCGCTTCGGCGGCCTGCACCGGCGTCAGCTCGTGCTCGGCGACGTCGGTGGCGCGCAACAGCGTGTACACAAGCTCGGAGACGGCGACGAGGCCGTCCGGACGGACGGTGTAGTACTGGGGGTTCACCCCGTTCAGGTCGCTGTGGACGACGTCGCCGACGGTGGCCTCGACGCCCAGCTCGGCGGCGGGTTCGCCGCCCTCGTCGGCCTCGGGGGTGTCGATGGCCGGGGCCTCGGGGACGGTGGCCAGGAGCGCGTCGGGCAGCGGCACCCGCTGGGCCCGCTGAAGGCCGAGGGTCGCGGCGACGCCCTCGGAGATCCGGTAGCGGCGGCCGGAGTCGAGCAGCCAGAGCGTGCCGCCGGGCGCCTGGGCGAGCACGGTCGCCGAGGGGGCGGTGCCGCTGGCCGGGGCGGCCTCCGGGAGGGCGACGTAGACGTAGGTCCGCGCGCGGCGTTCGGTGTCCGTGGCGGGGACGGTGCACACGGTCCACGGGGCGGCGCTGAGGTCACCCTCGCCCGGGAGGGCGTCGGGGGCGGCGGGGATGCCGACGGGCAGCCCGCGGGGGGCCTCGTCGAGCGCGGCCTGCCGGACCTCGGTGACCCGGCCGCCGCCGACGAGGAGCGCGGAGGCCAGGTTGAGGGCGGGGTGCACGGTGCCCTCGCTGACGACGTAGCGGTCGCCGCTGCCGCCGACGACCACGGCGCCGTTCTGCGGCAGCTTGGGGCCGCGGCCGCCGCCCAGCCAGCCGGCGATGCCGAATCCGGCCATGATCAGGACGCCCATGGCGACGCCGCCGGCCAGGGCGCGGTTGACGCGGCGGCGGGGGTCGCGCAGCGCCTCGTCGGCGCCCCGGAAGAGGCCGGTGGCCTGGCGTCGGTTCTCGTAGGCGTGGGCTTCGGCGAGTTCTCGTGTGGTGGCCATGCCGGGTTCCTGTGGGTCGTCCTGGTGCGGATCGGGGTCGTCCTCGGTGGGATGCCGGTCAGCGGGGCTGTCGGCGGGCGGGCCCGGGAGCGCGGCCGGAGGCACGGCCCGGGGCGGCCGGGTCGGGCCGCGGTGGCGGGCCGAGGCGGCGCAGCGCCGCGTCGGGCGGGCGGCGGCCCCCGGCCCGGCCCTCCGGGGCCGGGCGTCCCCGCGGCGGGCCGGGGCGCCAGCGCCGGGCGGCGGCCCGGCGCACGGCGGGGGCGCCGAGGAGGACCAGCAGGACGGCGAGCAGCAGCGCGCCGCTCCAGGCGAGGGCGGTGGTGGCGGTGGCGGTCAGCGGCGGCTCCTCCTCGGGGAGCGCCTGGACCGGGATGGCACCGTCGCGGGCCGCCTCGTCGGCGTCGGCGGCGCCGTCGGAGCCCCCGAGGTGGGTGAGGGCGGCGAAGGGGTCGACGAGGCCCGCGCCGGTGCGCGGGTCGTCCGGACCGCCGACGGGCGCGGCCGAGCCGGTCAGGCGGCGCACGGTCTCCTCGGCGCTCAGCCCGGGGAAGCGGCTGCGGACGAGGGCGGCGGCCCCGGCGACCTGCGGGGCCGCGAAGCTGGTGCCGCTGACGCGCTGGTAGCCGGAGCCGCCGGAGGCGGGGGCGATCTCGCTCTCGCCGTAGGCGGCGATGTCCACCCAGTCGGCCTGGTTGGACTGCTCGACGGGTTCGCCTCGGGCGTCCACCGCGCCGACGGCGAGGACGCCGTCGTAGGCGGCGGGGTACATGGGCACGTCGGTGGCGCCCTCGTTCCCGGCGGCGGCGACCACGACGACGTCGGACGCGACCGCCCGTCGGACCGCCTCGCGGACGGGTTCGCGGTCGACGGGCAGGGCGAAGGAGAGGTTCAGCACCCGGGCGCCGGCGTCGACGGCCGCGTCGATCCCGGCGGCGAGGGTGTTCTCGGTCGTCGACTCGACGCCGCCGACGATGCGCACGGGGAAGATGCGGGCGCCCGGTGCGACGCCGGTGACGCGCGGCTCGCCGCCCCGGGTGGCGGCGATGAGCCCGGCGACGGCGGTGCCGTGCCCGTCGCAGTCGAGGTCGGGCGCCTGCGGGCGCTGGCGCCGGAACTCCTCGGCGCTCCGCACGGTGACCAGTTCGGTGCCCTGGCCGACGGCCCCGGTCAGCTCCGGGTGCCGCCCGTCGACGCCGGAGTCGACGACGCCGACGCTCACGCCGGTGCCGTCGGCCAGGTCCCAGGCCTGGGCCAGCCCGAGCCGCTCGGCGAGCGAGGGCCCGGGGAGGGTGTCGGGGAGCGGGGCGCCCTCCCGGGGCGGCCGGGAGCACGCGGTGTCGACGCGTTCGGGCGCGGCGAAGGCCTCCGCGGCCCCGCCCCACGCCCCGGGCGCCGCGAGCGGCCAGGCGAGCAGCAGCGCCAGGAGCCCGCACAGCGGCCCGGCGTGCGGGGCGGCGTGCGCGGCACCGCGGAGGCGACGGCGAAGGCGGGGACGGCGGACGGCCGGGGGCGGGGCGCCCCGTCGCCCCGTCATGCCCGCAGCTCCAGCAGCGCCGTGTACACGTCCCACACGGCGAGCACGAGCGGGACGACGGACAGCAGCAGAAGCGTCTCGAAGCCGTCCAGGGTGCGCGCCACCCGGGGGTTGAGCCCGCGCCGTCCGCTGAACACGCCGACCGCGCAGGCCACCAGGGCCACCAGGGCGCAGCCGGGCAGCACCACGGCGAGCAGGGGCACGGCCTCCTGCGGGAAACGGGACACGGTGACCGCCACGGCGCCGCACAGGACGGCGAGCCCGGCGGCCAGGGCCGCGCGGGCCTGCGGGGCGGCCGTGAAGAGGCGGGCCCGCAGCAGGGCGAGGAGCCCGAGCGTGCCGGCGAGAACGGAGGGCCACAGCTCTCCGGAGGCCAGCAGGAGCAGGGCGCCGCCGCCGACGACCAGGAAGGCGCCCGCGAGCAGGCCGGACAGCAGCCGCCGGGCCTTGGCGACGCGGCGCTCCAGCAGTGCGTGGCCCATGGGTTCGGGCAGCTCCTCCAGCTCCTCGGCGTCGGTGACGAGCCGGGGCCCGGGGATGTGGGCCAGCCGCAGGGCGAGCGGGGGCAGCAGCGGGGTGACGGCGAGGGCCAGCGCGGTGGCGACGGTGGCGGCGCGGGCGGGCCCGGTGGACCACACGAGGGCGACGAGGGCCCCGGGCGCCGTCAGCACCCCGGCGGTGACGAGCGCCGCGAAGGTGCCGTCCCCGGCCCCGACGAGGAGGGGGCCGCCCGCGCCGAGCACGGCCACGACGGCGCAGACGAGGAGGAGTTGGGCGGCGCCGAAGCCCTCGCCCAGGAGCAGGGCGGCACCGACGGCCGCGAAGGGGGCGGCCAGGGCGGCGGTCCAGGTGCCGGCGGCGGCGTCGGCGAAGGCGCGGGAGACGAGGGCGGCGGTGCCGAGGGTGAGGGCGGCCAGGACGAGGGCGAGGACGCCCGCGAGGGTGCCGGGGGTGGCGACGAGCGCGGCGGCGGCGCCCAGGGCCGCGGCGGTGCCGAAGGCCGCGGCGGCGCCGCGCACCTTGCCGGTGGACCAGGACGCGCCCGCGCCGGACCCGGCGATGACCTCGACGACGTCGTCGTAGAGCGGGCCGGTGGTGTCCTCGGTGCCGTGGGCGAGGAAGAGCAGGTCGCCCTCACGGACCCGCTGCGCCGACAGCGGGCGCTCGGCGTCCAGCCGGGTGCCGTCGGCGCGCCGCAGGATCCAGCCGCCGTGGGCGAGTCCGCCGTCGGGCCCGGTCTCCTCCCCGGCGTGCTGCACGAGGGCGGGCAGCAGCCGGGCCAGGGGGACGCCGAAGGGGACGGCGAGGTCGGCCCGGCTGCGCGGTCCGGCGAGCGCGATGCGGCAGAAGTCGTGTCCGGGGCGGCGCTCGGCCGCGGTGCCCTCGGCAGGCCGCGGCGCGGTGCCGGTGGGGGCTTCGGCCCCGGCGGGGGCGAAGGCGGGGGCGGTGTTCATGCGCGGGTGTCCACTTCGCGTCAGGACGGGTGGGGAGAGGCCGGGGAGGCCGGGTGGGGGGCGTCCAGCCGGGTGAGCTGGACGGGGGTGGTGCCGAGCCGGCGGTGCAGGAGCAGGCCGCGGCCCTTCTTGCGCTTGGCCGAGCGGTGGCCCCAGATGGCGGGCTCGTCCTTGGGGATGCTCAGCAGCACGCCGGGCACGTTGAGTTCGCGGGCCCGGCTGAGGACGGGGTCGCCGCTGCCGCGGGCCGCGCCGCCGGCCTGGCGGGCGGCGTAGAGGTGCAGGCCGACGGACCTGGCCTGCGGGAGGAACTCCAGCAGGGGCCGCAGCGGGTTGCCCGCCGAGGTGGCGACGAGGTCGTAGTCGTCGACGACGAGGTAGATCTCGGGGCCCGTCCACCAGGAGCGGGCGCGCAGTTGCTCGGGGGTGACGTCGGGCCCCGGCAGCCGCTTGCGGAAGCCCTCGACGAGCCCGGCGACGATGTCGGTGGACCGCTCGTGGGTCGTGGCGTACCCCAGCAGGCTCTCGCCCTCGAACTCCTTCAGCATCGTCATGCGGTAGTCGAACAGGACGAGTTTGGCCTCCTGCGGCGTCCAGGTGTCCACGACCTGCCGGGCCACGGAACGCAGCAGGGCCGTCTTGCCCGTCTCGGTGTCGCCGACGGCGATGAGGCCGTTGTCCTCCCCCGGGCGGAAGACGACGGGCTCCAGCCGGTTGCCCTCGACGCCGATGACGACGCCGGGCGCGGTGCCGTCCGGCGCGGCGGGCCGCGGGCGTCCGGCGTAGGGGTAGGAGTCGGGCAGCATCCGCACCCGGGGGGCGGTGGGCCCGTGCCAGGCCTGGGCCACGCGCCGGACGAGGTCGGCGACGCCGTCGGCCAGGTCCGCGTCGCCGTGCCGCCCGTCGAGGCGTGGGACGGCGCCGAGGAAGTGCAGCTTGTCGGCGGTGAGGCCGCGGCCGGGGCGGTCGGCGGGGACGGCGCGCTGGAGCTTGCGGTCGACCTCGGAGTCCAGGGCGTCGCCCAGCTTGAGCTCGATCTTGGTGCCGACCAGGTCGCGCATGCCGAGCCGCAGGTCGAGCCAGCGGTTTCCGGTGACGACGAGGTGGATGCCGTAGGTGAGCATCCGGCCCGCGACCCCCATGAGGGTGGTCTCCAGGTCCGGGAAGTGCTGCCGCAGCACCTGCCAGCCGTCGACGACGAGGAACACGTCGCCGAAGGGGTCGTCCACCCGGCCCTGGGAACGCAGCCGCCGGTAGTCGCCCATGGAGTCCACGCCCAGCTCCCGGAACCGCAGTTCGCGCTGTTCGAGGACCTCCAGCACCTCGGCGACCGTGCGGTTGACCGCCTCCGGGTCCAGCCGCCCGGCGACACCGCCGACGTGCGGCAGCCCGGCCAGGGCGAAGAGGGTGCCGGAGAAGTCCAGGCAGAAGAACTGCGCCTCGACGGGGGTGTGGCGCAGGGCGAGCGAGGCGATGAGGCTGCGCACGACGGTGGACTTGCCGCTGCGGGGGCCGCCGACGACGGCGGCGTGCCCGCCCGCCCCGGACAGGTCCAGCGTGTACGGGTCGCGCCGCTGGTGGTACGGCCGGTCGACGGTGCCGATGACGGCCTGCATGGCGGGCCGGTCGGGCGCCGTGCCCAGGCCGCGCCCCTCCCGGACGGTGAGGTCGGGGCAGAGCGCGTCCAGGCTGTCCGGCTCCTCCAGCGGGGGCTGCCACACCTGGTGGGCCTGCGGTCCCCGGCCGGTCATCTGCTCGGTCATGACGCCCAGCACGGTCGCGGACGCCTCGGCTTCCTCGGTGTCCTCTCCCTCCGTCTCGGGGAGGGCCGCGGGTGCGGTGGCGTGCGGCTGCTCGGCGGGGACGGGCAGATAGGCGGCGGGGAAGGGCCGGACGTCGACGGAGCCGCCCAGCGGCGCCGGGCCGCCCTCGGCCTGCGTCTCGTACGCGCCGGAGACGTAGGCGGCCCGGAAGCGCTTCAGGCTCGTCATGTCGGTGCGCAGGTAGCCGTGGCCGGGCGCGTTGGGCAGGTGGTGCGCGTCGGTCACGCCGATCGCGGCCCGGCTCTCCTGTTCGGAGAACGTGCGCAGGCCGATGCGGTACGACAGATGGGCCTCCAGCCCGCGCAGCCGCCCCTCGTCCAGCCGCTGCGAGGCGAGCAGCAGATGCAGCCCCAGCGAGCGCCCGAGCCGCCCGATCTGCACGAACAGCTCGGCGAAGTCCGGCTTCTGGGCGAGTAGTTCGGAGAACTCGTCGACGACGATGAACAGGCTCGGCAGCGGCGGCAGGTCGGCGCCGCGCTGGCGGGCCCGCTCGTAGTCCCGCACGGAGACGAGGTTGCCCGCGTCCCGCAGCACCTCCTGACGGCGGTTCATCTCGCCCGCCATCGCCTCCTGCATGCGGTCGACGAGGGTGAGGTCGTCCTCCAGGTTGGTGATGACGGCCGCCACGTGCGGCAGCTCCGCCATCCCGGCGAACGTCGCGCCGCCCTTGAAGTCGACCAGGACGAGGTTGAGCTGCTCCGGCGAGTGGGTGGCGGCCATGGCCAGGACGAGCGTGCGCAGCAGCTCCGACTTGCCGGAGCCGGTGGCCCCCACGAGCAGCCCGTGCGGGCCCATGCCGTTCTGCGCCGACTCCTTGATGTCCAGGTCCAGCACGCCGCCGTCGGCGGCCAGCCCGATCGGCACCCGCAGCCGGTCCCGCAGGGGGCGCGGGCGCCACAGCGTGTCCAGGTCGAGCCGTCCGGCGTCCCGGACGCCGATGAGGCCGGGCAGGGTCGTGTCCGCGGTGTCCAGGTCCTCGGTCTGCACCGTCTTCGCGTCCAGCCGGAACCCGGCGAGCTGCTGGGCCAGCGCCTCGGCCTGCGCGGGGCCCAGCGCGTCGGCGGTGCCCAGCTCGTCGGTGGCCTCCCCGCTGCGCACGCGCAGCCGGCCGCCCTCGGCCAGCAGCGCCACGCCGTGGGCGTCGCGCAGCGCGGCGGCCCGCCCGGTCAGGTCGAGCACGGTGATGCCCTGCAGCCCGTCCGGGTCGAGCACGACCTCCGAGCCGAGGGCCAGCCCGCCGTCCAGCACGACGAGCAGGTGCGGCACGTCGGGGTCGGGCTCAGCGTCCCGGTGGAAGCGGGCCCGCCGCCCCAGCTCGGCGCCCAGCAGGTCCTCCAGCCCCGCCAGGCCGGGGTGGATCATGCGCACGGGCCCCGCGTGGTCCACGTCCTCGGGGTGGTGGTTGTGCGGCAGCCACTTCAGCCAGCCCCACTCCGGCCCCTCCGGGTCCCGGGTGCACAGCAGCACCCGCAGGTCGCGCGGGGCGTGGAAGGTGACGGCCTGGGCGATGACGGCCCGGGCCAGGGCACGGGCCTCCTCCGGGTCCCCCTCCAGCGACAGGCACGCGAAGCGGCGCAGGGCCAGCTGCACGGGCAGCTCGGGCACGACCGCGTGGGCGTTCACGAACCGCTTGAGCGCGACGGCGGCCAGCGGGTCCAGATCCTCCACCGGCGCCGACTCGCCGGGCACGAGCGGGGTGGCCAGGTAGCGCGGCCCGGAGCCGACCCGCACGACGCCGAAATCCTCGTCCGCCGCCCGCCGCTCCCACAGCCGCCGGCTCGCCGCCACGCCCCACAGCAGACCGGGCTCGGGCCCGTCCCACCGCAGCGACGCCCGCTGCGCCTCGGCGGTCCGCCGCACCTCGGTGCGGGTGCGGTCCAGGTAGCGCAGGTAGTCGCGGCGCTCCTGCTGCGCCTGCCCCTTGGTCTGCCCGCGCTGGCGCAGCAGCGAGCCGACGACCATGGCCAGCGAGGACACCAGGAACATCGTCCCGACCACGTACCCGATCGGGCCGCGCCCCATCGTGAGCATGTACAGGACGGAGCCCAGCCCGCTGAGGGCGGGCAGCGCGGTGAGCCAGACGTTGTTGTTCGGGTCCGGCTGCGGCAGCTGCGGCGGCGCCTTGAGGACGACCTCGCCCTCGGGCACGCTCGGCCGCTGGGCCCGGACGGGACGGCGGAAGGTGGTGGTGGGTGTGCTCATGGCTCAGTCCGCGCTCGTCTCGTCGCTGCCTTGGTCCGAGCTCGCCGCGCCGCGGCCCCGGCGGTAATCGTCCTTGAGCACTTCCGCAGCGCCGCCGTACGACCCCTCGACGGCGTCCAGGACGTTTCCGAGATCCGAAGCCTCGAGGCCCGGGACGACCGGGTTGTCGTCGCTGTCGACGTCGTGGTCGTCGAGCTTCTCCTCCAGCGCGCTCCGGCTGTTGCCGTGCCCGGCTTCCAGCGCGGCGTTGGCGACGAGGGACCGGATCTCCCAGTCGCCGTGCAGGCCGGCCTCGTAGTTGAGCTCTTGCGCCAGCGCCTCCGCTTCCGGCGGGGTGTCCAGGAGTCCGCCCACGCCACCCACCACGGCCCCCGCGATACCCCAGCTCGTGCCGCCAGACGCCGGTGCCAGGGCGGCCCCCACTCCGGTGATCACCGTGGCCGCCGCAATGCCGAGCTTCTGCTGTTGCTTGGCCTTGTCGTCCTCGGACTTCTGGTCGTCGACCAGCGACTGGTCGTAGGCGAGATCCACGGCTCCGTCGAGGTTGCCCAGATCGCCCAGGATGCCTCGGCGCTCATCGTCGCTGGTGCCGGAAGCGAACGCCTCCTCGGCCCGGACCGTGTAGTAGGTGTTCAGGCCCACCTCGAACTTGTTGAGGACGCCCTGATCGGAGTCGGCGACGTACTGGAACAGGTCCACGCGATCCTCGCCATTCAGGCGGAACTGCCCTTCCTCGCCATCGAAGTAGCTGAACGGGTTGCCGTCGGCGTCTTTCCTGTTGGACGCGTCGCCCAGGTAGTCGAGGTAGCCGAGGGTGGTGTCCGTGATGGCGGACTCGATCAGGGGATGGTTCGCGCCCCAGCCGTTGCCGTTCGGGTCTTCGAGGTTCGCGATGTTTTCCCGGTCCTGGGCGATCGCGGTGAGGAGCTCGTATGCGGCCTCCTTCTGCCGCGCGGTGGGGTCGGCGCCTTCCGGCGGCAGGGTGGCGGAGCGGATGAGATCGGCCGCGCCGCCATGGCTCTGCCAGTCGGTGCCCAGCATGCGCTGGCGGAAGTCCTCGTCGATGATGAGATCGGCCGAGGCGCCTTCGTTCTGGGCGACGGAGTGCAGCGCCCGGCCCGCGCCGGACATGTCCAGGTCGGCGGCGGCCGGGTAGCCCTCGGCCGCGTTCGCGCCCGTCTGCGCCCACACGGCCGCGTTCGCCAGGTCCTTGCTGAAACCGTTTCCTGCGGGTGCCGTGGCATGGCCCATGAGGTCGCCGAAGCCGTCGAAGTCCCGGTACCAGTCGACCTGTTCGTCCAGGGACTGGTTGAGACGCTCCTCCGGGTTGTCGAGCAGGGTGCGCACGGATTCCGGAAGCCGCTCGTACTGGTCGGGGTCGTTCGTGTCGAGCCCGCCCACGTCCGGGTTGGTCATGACGTTGAGGCCGTTGGCGGCCGCCCGCTGGGCCGCCTTGATGGCCTCGGCTCCGGCGGGGCCGAGGTGATACGGGTCGGACCCGACGTTGCCGAGGAGGGCGAGTCCGTCGGCGCCGAGCGTGTCGTAGTACTCCTCCAGGAAGGCGAGTTCCTCGTCGGAGAGGTACTCGTGGTCGGTGCGGAGCTGGCCGTTCTCGTCGAGCATGCCGTTCATGACGTTCTCGAGGCCCTCGGTGTAGCGGGCCACGGCCGCCGGGTCCGGGTCTTCCTTGTTGAGCTCGATCCGCAGTTGCTCGGCCTCGTACTCGGCGCGCCCCGGCGGGAACCAGACGTTCACGGGCGAGTCTCCGGTGTCGTAGCCCTCCTCCGAGAGGCGCTGCTCGCGGTTGCTGAGGAAGCCGTAGTAGTCGTCGAGTTCGCCCTTCATGAGGTCGTAGACCTGGACGCCGTACTCACCGGCCTGCTCGGTGTACGCGTCCTCGATGGTCTGGCGCACGACGTCCGTCGGGAACCAGGCCTTCTCCGCGTTGTAGGTCTTGCCGTGCCCGCGCCAGATGTAGTCCTCGTACCACTTCAGCTCTTCGAGGTCGTCGTCCATGGCCTGGATCTCCTGCCGGGCCTGCGAGGCGTACCACTCGCGCCAGTACTCCAGGCCCATCTGCCCGTCGATGGAGTCGTCCAGGTACGTGATGGTGGTCTCCATCTCGTCCTTGATCTCGCCGAGGGTGTTGGAGATGGTGCGCAGTCCGCTCTCGCCCAGGTCGTCGTACGTCTCCTGGAGGTGTGCCGCACCCTCCTCGTAGATCGCGTTCGAGCCCCGGGTCCCCGCACGCTCCTCCAGGTCGGCGGCGTATTCGGCCACCGAGCCGGACTCGGCGGCCTCGTCGGCGCCGTTCTTGAAGATCGACGACAGATCGTCGACCGCGTCCGGGTCGCTGTCGTTCTTGAAGTCCGCCCGCAGCTCGTACGGGTCGCAGCCCGCTGCTTCGACGAGGGCTGCCCGGGTGATGACGAATCCAGACACGGTGTTCCTGAGGAGAGTGGGGAGGCGGGTGGGTGTGCGGGCGGACCCGAGACGGACGTGGGGCCGGGCTACATGCCGTCGGCTACGGCGCGGCTGACCTGGCGGTCGGGGGTGCGCAGGGCCAGGCGGGCCCGGAGGTCGGTGTCCTCGCCGAGGTCGGCGGTGGTGGAGCCGCCGTCGCCGATGTCGTCGCGGTCCTCCTGGGCGCGCCGGGCCCGCCGGGTGCGGTCGGCGGTGTCCGTGTTGAACCCGGCCGTGTAGCCGGCGGCGCGGGCGCCGCCGAAGGCGCCGGACGCCGCCGTGGTGTTGGCCAGGCGACGGGCCAGGCCGTCGGCCTCGTCGGCGGCGTCGTGGTTGCGCCGGGCGCTCTCCCGGAACTGTTCGGGCAGGTACTCGAGGTCGCCTTCGTCGGCCATGGTTCTGTGCTCTCCTTCCCTGCTCATTCGCCGAGGACGCCGCCGACGGCGTGCCCCCGGGGACGCCACACGGACTGGTCCTCGGTCAGGTCGGTGCCCGGTCCGGGGCGGCCCCGGCGGCCCTGGCCGCGCGAGGAGCGGGCCGCGGGTGCGGGCGGCGGGGCGGCGGGCGAGCCCGTGAGCCGATGTCGGACGGCGGCGTCGGCCGTCCGTCCCCTCCACGTGCCCGCGGGCTCGCCCGCGAGGCGCCGGCGCCCCGCCCCCGCGGGGGCACCGGCGCGGTCGCGCCCGGCGGAGCCGTGCGCGCCGGGCGGCGGCATGTACGGCCGGCCGCCCTGGGCGGCCTCCCGCATCGCCAGCCGTCCGGCGACGTTGGCCCGCCGGGAGAGGTTGTGCGCCGCCTGCCGCGCCACCTGCCCCTGCGCGGGGCCGGCGTGGGCGACGCTGGGCGGGACGGGCCCGCCGTAGAGGCCCGCGAAGGCGGCGGCGGTGCCGCCTCCGCCCACGGCCGCGATGCCGAGGCCGACGGGGCCGCCGGTCAGCGGCCCGGGGCCGCCGCCGAGCCCGGCGAGCCGGGTGGCGTACTCGGTGACCGCGCCGAAGGGCCGCCCGGTGACGGGGTCGATCCAGCGGCCGGAGGCGGGGTCGAACTCCCGGCCCGTCGCCGGGTCCACGAGGAAGCCGGTGTTGGGTGAGCGCACCCAGCCCGCGAAGTCGCCGCCGTCCGGGCCGATGACGCTGGAGTGCGGGTAGTCGCCCGCCCCCACGCGGCTGCCGTTGGGCGCGGTGGCGTAGACGGCCTCCCCCGTGGGGCCGCCTACCGTTGCGGACTCGGCCGTGTAGGACGAGCGGGCCGGAGCGCCGGGGCCGTTCGCCGCGCTCACCTCGGGCGCGGTCGGCGCGTTGCCGCCGGTGACGGTCGCGTACACGGTGTTGAGGGCGTCGAGCTCGTCGTTGACCTCGCGGGTGAGCCGGCCCATGTTGCCCTGGTGCATGGCAGACGCGGTCATCACGTCGTGCTCGGACTTCTCGTCGCGCAGGCGCTCCTGCTCGTCGTACTCGTCCTCCAGGTCCATGACGCGTTCGACGGTCTTGGAGGTGGCGTCGGCGGCCGCCTGGAGCTGCCGCGCGATGGCGACGGCCACGGCCCCGGCCCCGTCGCCCCAGCCGCCCACGGCGCCGAGCCGGTCGGCGAGTTCGAGGAGGCCCACGCCCGGCTCGGCCTGCGCGTCACCGGCGATGCCGCGCAGCCGGTCGTTGCTCTGGGTCGCCGCCCCGGCCAGGGCCAGCCAGGCTCCGGCCGCCGCACGCATGCCGTACTCGCTCGGGCTGTAGATGGTCCGGCAGGTGTCCCGGAAGTCGTCGGCCATGAGTCACACCGCCTCGTAGAACCGGCCGCCGCCGCTGTTGCCGGTGACGAGCTTCTGCTGGAGCGCCGCCTCTTCGTCGGTCATGTCGGCGATCTCCCCGGCGGTGCCCGCGTTCCCGGCGATGTTGTCCACCGAGATCCCGGCGCGCTCCAGTTCGGTGAGCATCGCGTCGGCCGCGCCGGCGAGGGCCGACTCGGCGGCCGTACCGTTGGCCACGTCACCGAACACGCCGTCGACGGAGGCGATCTCCACGAAGCGCTTGCGCATCTGACCGAGCCCGTCCAGGTCGCCGGTGCGGCGCTGCACGTCGTACAGCTCGTCGGAGTTGTGGTGTTCGGTGTCCCCCGCGGACATGTGTGCCGGTCCTTCCTCGACGTGAGCTCTGGGTGGTCGGTGGTTGTGGAGGTGTCGGCGGCGCCCGCGCTCAGAGGCTGGCGGCGCGGCGCATCGCCTCGCCGCCCTCGGCGGCGATCTCCCGGGTGCGGCCGACGGCCGTGTTCTGGAGCCCGAGGTCGTCCATGTAGCCCTGGACGTCCCGCTGGTACTGCTCGTTGCGGTCGTTGAGCACGCCCGCCAGCCCGGCGTCGATCTCGCCCTCCGGGAACAGCGCGTTGATCTGCGACATGACGTCGCTCCAGATCTCGTTGCACTCCTCGACCTGCAGGTTGCCGACCCGCTGGACCTCGGCCATGCCCATGTCCTGGAACCGGTAGTGCCCCATGCTTGCCCCTCCTCCTCGTTCCGCGGCGCCTTCGCCCCGCGCGTGCGTGTCCGTGTGGGCCGGGCCCTACATCCCGGCGGTGACCTGGCTGCTGACGCCGTTGGCGCCGCTCATGGCCTGACGTGCGGCCTCGTCGGTCTCGTGGCCGTGCTCGCCGGTGAGCCCGAGGTCGTCCTTGAGCCCTTCGAGCGCCTCGCTGAGGGCGTTTCCGGCGCCCGCGAGGTTGCTGTAGGTGTCCATGGCCGTCTCGGTGCCGGAGCCCTGGTAGGCGACGGCGATCTGCTCGCCCTGACCGCCGACGGTCTTGGCGGACTGGGCCATGCGGTCGAAGGCGTCGGTGACGATGCCCTCGATCTCCTTGAGCCGTTCGGTACTGACATTGACGTCGTAGTCGGTCACCGCGGTACTCCCCCTCGGTCGTGTCTCACCGTGAACGTGCGTGCCGCCGCGCGAGCGGCACGGTCCGCTGAAGCGTAGGAAGGGGGCGTATCAACCGCGTATCAGCGGTGACCGGTTGCCGTATCAGGGCACGGAGCCGGGCGTATCGGCGCACGGAGCCGGGCGTATCGGCGGGCGGCCTCGGGGGTATCGGCGCGGGACGCCGGGCACGTCCGCCGGCGACACGGGACGTCAGGCGTGGCCGTTGCGCGCCGGGGTGCCGGGCTCCTCGGCACCGCGCAGGCGGGTGGAGAGGGAGGCGGCCTCGCGCTCGTTGAGCTCGTCGACCAGGCGGCGGGCGCGGTGGTACGCCTCGCGGGCCTGCTCGTGGCGGCCCAGGCCGCGCAGGGCGGCGCTCACCGTCGTGTGCAGCCCGGCCACCTGGAACGGGTCGAAGGGTTGTTCCGAGGCGTGGGTGAGGCCGCGGTCGGCCCAGCGCGCCGCCTCCTCCAGCTCGCCGCCCTCCAGGTGGCACTCCCCCAGGACGGCGGCGATGGACGTCAGGTGGAACTCCATCGGGGCCGTGGCGTAGGCCTGGGTGAGCAGTTCGACGGCCTCCGCCCGGCGGCCCATCATGCGCAGGCAGCGGCCGAGGTTGTTCAGCGCGGAGTGGCGGATCGAGTTGTGCTCGGCGCCGTCCTGGCGGTGGAACTCCTCGCACAGGGCGCTCGCCTCGGCGGCGGCCTCGTCCAGGCGGCCGCTCATGGCCAGGCACGGCACGAGGTTGTTGCGGGTGCCGGCCGCCTCGATGACCTCGCCGAGCTCGTCGAAGAGGTGGACGGCCCGCCGCAGGAGCCGCTCCCCGCGCTCGCCCTCGCCGCGCTGGCCGGCCACCTTGCCCAGCTGGCTCAGCGCGACGGCCCGGGACCAGGTGTCGCCCCGCCGGTCGGCGGTGCGCAGGAGGGCTTCGCACAGGTGCTCCTGGGCGCGCCAGCGCAGGCGGAGGACGAAGTACGCCTCCAGCGCGCGGCAGGCTTCCAGGGGGAAGCGGGAGAGGGCCGGGGCGGCGTCGTCGAAGGCCGGAGCGGCCAGCTGGTCGGTCAGCCCGGTGACGTCCTCGATGACGCCGTCCATCCAGGCGAGCGCCTCGTCGGCGCGGTCGAAGCGGCGGCCGCGGCCGAAACGGGCGGCGCCGTCGCGGATGCGGGCGGGCTTGCCGCTCTGGAGGGGGACGTTGGCCCGGTAGAGGGAGCCGAGGTACCACTCCGCGAGGCCGCCGAGCGCGGCGCGGGTGCGGGTGGCGGGCAGGGCGGCCGCCTGGCCGACCGCGGCGGTGCGGACGAGGTCGTGGAGGGCGTAGGCGCCGGGGCGCGGGCTCGCCGCTATCTGGGCGTCGGTGAGGCGCTCCAGGGCGTCGCGGGCCTCGGCCGGGGTGTGGTCGCTGAGGGCGGCGACGGCGGGGACGCTGTAGGTGGTGACGGCGGCGGCGCCGAGCAGCGGGAAGAGGTGGGCCGCCCGCCGGTCGGCGGGATCGCCCTCGGCGAGCTGGTCGATGCTGAGCAGCAGGCTGGCGCGGGCGTCGACGTCGCTGGTGACGAGCTCCTCCAGCCGTCCGCGCTCGTCGCGCAGGACCTCGGTCCAGTCGGCGGGGCTCCAGCGCGGCCGGGACGCCATGCGGGTCGCGATGATCCGCAGCGCGAGGGGGAGGTTGCCGCACAGCCGGGCGAGCTCCTCCCAGTGGGGACGGTCCGCGGTCTCGACGGGGCGGCCGGAGACGGTGCCGATGAGCGCGACGGCCTCGTCGGTGCCGAGGGTCTCCAGGTGGAAGTGGCGGGCCTGTTCGATGCCGGTGAGGACGGTGCGGCTGGTCACGAGGGCCGCGGTGCCGGGCGCGGCGGGCAGCAGGGGGGCGATCTGCCGGGCGCTGACGGCGTTGTCCAGCAGGAGCAGGACGCGCCGCGTGGCGAGCTGCTCGTGGTAGAGGCGCAGGGCGGCCTCGGGGTCTCCCGGTGCCGCCTGTGAGGGCGTGCCGAGGGCGGGGAGCAGCGTGAGGACGGCGTCGTCCGGCTCCCGGGGCGGGCGCTGCGGGTCGGCGCCACGCAGGTCGACGTAGAGCAGGCCGTCGGGGAAACCGTCGGCGACGTCGTGCGCGGCGCGGGTGGCCAGGGCGGACTTGCCGACGCCGCCGGGGCCGTCGATGAGGCACACGGCCGGGGCGCTGAGCGTGCCGGTGAGCTGTTCGCGCAGCCGGGCGAGCTCGACGCCGCGGCCCACGAAGCCGGAGGCGCCCGGCGGGAAGGCGGCGCGCGGCCGGGGCGCCGCGCGGCCGGCGGGGGCGGGGCGCGCGGTGGGGGCGAGGGCGGGGTCGTCCCGCAGGATGGCCTGTTCCAGCTCGCGGGTCTCCGCGCCGGGCTCGATGGCGAGTTCGGCGACGAGTTCGCGGCGGGCCTCCTGGTAGACGGCGAGGGCTTCCGCGGTCCGGCCGCAGCGGTGGAGGGCGAGCATGAGGAGCCGGGTGAGCCGCTCCCGGAGGCGGTGCCGGTGAGCGGCGGCGCTGAGCTCGTCGACGAGCGTCTCGTGGCGGCCGAGGGCGAGTTCGAGTTCGTAGCACTCCTCGGCGGCGGTGAGGTGGAGCTCCTCCAGGCGTGGCTGCTGGGCCGTGCGCAGGGGGACGTCGGGCAGGTCGCCGAGGGGCGCGCCGCGCCACAGGCCGAGGGCCTCGCGCAGGAGGGCGGCGGCCTGGGCCTGGTCGGTCGGGGCCAGTTCGCGGGCCCGGAGCAGCAGGGCGCGGAACCGGCCCAGGTCGGTGTGCTCGGGCTCGGCGGCCAGGAGGTAGCCGGCGGGGACAGTGCGGATGAGGTCGTCGGGCAGTGCCCTGCGCAGCCGCATGACGTAGTTGCGCAGGGTGGTCCGGACGTTGGCGGGGAGCTGCTCGCCCCAGAGCTGCTCGGACAGTTCGTCGGCCGGTACCGGCCGGTTCGGACGCAGGGTCAGGGCGGCGAGCAGGACACGGAGCATCGGCGCGGTGACCGGCAGCGGGCGGCCCTCGCCGTCCACGGCCTCCACCGGTCCCAGAACGCGGAATTCCACCGACTGCCCCACTGCTGCCCCATTTCCCGTGTGCCGCGCTTGACCAGCTCTTTCGGCCTGCGTGACGAGACGATCCGAGCCTACGCAACGGTTGCAGCACCGCTGAGGCCGCGTCATCCGGCCGAGCACGGCGTCTCATGATCCGAGACGTCGACGACTGAAACCGCTGCCAGGACGGACGCGCCGCACCGAGGCCGACCGGGCGGTCGGCCACCGCATCGAGGGCGGGCCGGGACGGGCGCCGGGGCCCGCTCCCGCACCGGTCCTCACCCGCCATGAGCCGCGCCCCACGCCCCCGTGGCGCGGGGTCGCCGCGGCGGCCCCCGCACGCGGCACCGGGACCGCGGCCGCCGCCCAGTCGTCCGGGCGGCAGGGACGGGCGGCTGCCCCCGGCGGCGAACACCCTTCCAGGAAAGGAACTTTCAGCCCCAGAAGACGCGCCGGGGACGGACGGGGCACCTGCCGGACGAAAGCGGCGCATCGCATCGCATTCACCCGACACTGAGTGCCGGATTTCATGGCACGGAATGCCGATTTTGGCCCGTGGAAGAGATTTTCCCCGGGAGGGACTTTGATCGATCATCGATCGAGGCTTATGGTCATCGCCGCGGGCTCACCCCTGTCCTGCCCTGCACCTTTCACAGCCCCACCACCGTCCTCATCCCGGAAGGCGGCCACGATGACTGACCCCGTACGCACCCAGGCGAGCGAGCTGGACCAGCTGCCCGACCGCGACCCACAGGAGACCGCCGAGTGGCGCGAGTCCCTGGACGCCGTCCGCGAGGCCGCCGGTCCCCAGCGCGCCGCCTACCTGGTGCGCCGGACGGTGGAGCACGCCCGGCGCGAGGGCCTGGCCGTGCCCTCGCTGCTGGAGACCGAGTACCTCAACACCATCCCCACCGCCGCCGAGCCCGAGCTGCCCGGCGACCCGGAGATGGAACGGCGCATCACCGCGTGGAACCGCTGGAACGCCGCGGCCATGGTCACCCGCGGCAGCCGGTACGGCGTCGGCGGCCACATCGCCACCTACGCCTCGGCGGCCTGGCTCTACGAGACGGGCTTCCAGCACTTCTTCCGCGGCAAGGAGGACCCGGAGCGGCACGGCTCCGGTGACCAGCTCTACATCCAGGGCCACGCCTCCCCCGGCATCTACGCCCGGGCCTTCCTGGAGGGCCGGATCAGCGAGGAGCACCTCGACCACTTCCGCCAGGAGTCGGGCGGCAAGGGCCTGCCCTCCTACCCGCACCCGCGGCGGCTGCCGTGGATGTGGGAGTTCCCCACCGTCTCGATGGGTCTCGGCCCGCTGTCCGCCGTCTACCAGGCCCGGTTCAACCGGTATCTGGAGAACCGGGGCATCAAGGACACCAGCAGGAGCCACGTCTGGGCCTTCCTGGGCGACGGCGAGATGGACGAGCCCGAGTCGACGGCAGCCCTCGCCCTCGCCGCCCGCGAGCAGCTGGACAACCTGACCTTCGTCATCAACTGCAACCTGCAGCGGCTCGACGGCCCCGTCCGCGCCAACTTCAAGATCGTGCAGGAGCTGGAGGCCCAGTTCCGCGCGGCCGGCTGGAACGTCGTGAAGTCGCTGTGGGGCTCCGCCTGGGACGAGCTGTTCCAGCTCGACACCAGCGGCGCGCTGCTGCGGCGGCTGCGCGAGGTGCCGGACGCCCAGTTCCAGACCTACGCCACCCGCGACGCCGCCTACATCCGCGAGCACTTCTTCGGTGCCGAACCGGCCCTCGTCGAGATGGCGAAGCTGCTCTCGGACGCGAAGATCGCCGAGTGCTTCCAGACGTCCCGTGCCGGGCACGAGCCGCGCAAGGTGTACGCGGCCTACCGGGCGGCCGTCGAGCACAAGGGCGCGCCGACCGTCGTCCTCGCGCAGACGGTCAAGGGCTGGACGCTCGGCCCGGGCTTCGAGTCGCGCAACGCCAACCACCAGATGAAGAAGCTGTCCGGCAAGGAGTTCCGCGCCATGCGGGACCTGCTGGAGCTGCCGATCCCGGACGCGCGGCTCGACGGGGAACTGGTGCCCTACGCCCACCCGGGCGCGGACAGCCCCGAGGTGCGCTACCTGAAGGAGCGGCGCGCGGCCCTCGGCGGACCGGCCCCGGCCCGCAAGGTGCACCCGGTCGCGCTGCCGGAGCCCGCCGAACGGCCCTTCGCGGCGCTGGCCAAGGGCAGCGGCAGCCAGGAGATCGCCACCACGATGGCGTTCGTCCGGCTGGTGAAGGACCTCATGCGGGACAAGGAGACCGGCAGGCGCTGGGTGCCGATCGTCCCGGACGAGGCCCGCACCTTCGGCATGGAGGCGCTCTTCCCCTCCGCCGGCATCTACTCGCCGCTCGGCCAGACCTACGAGCCGGTCGACCGCGACCAGCTCATGTACTACAAGGAGGCCAGGGACGGGCAGATCCTCAACGAGGGGATCACCGAGGCCGGCGCCATGGCGGACTTCACCGCCGCCGCGACGTCGTACGCCACGCACGGCGAGCCGATGATCCCGTTCTACATCTTCTACTCGATGTTCGGCTGGCAGCGCACGGCCGACCAGTTCTGGGCGCTCGGCGACCAGCTCGGCCGCGGCTTCGTCGTCGGCGCCACCGCCGGCCGCACCACGCTGACGGGCGAGGGCCTCCAGCACGCGGACGGGCACTCCCCGCTCATCGCGGCCACCAACCCGGCGGCGCTCAGCTACGACCCGGCCTTCGCCTACGAGGTCGGCGTCATCGTCAGGGACGGTCTGCGGCGGATGTACGGGGAGAACCCCGAGGACGTCTTCTACTACCTGACCGTCTACAACGAGCCCAAGCCGCAGCCCGCCATGCCGGAGGGCGTCGAGGAGGGCATCGTCAAGGGCCTGTACCGGTTCAACGAGGGCGGGGTGGCGGACGACGCCGAGGCGCCGCGCGCCCAGTTGCTCGCCTCGGGTACGGCCATCCACTGGGTGCTGGAGGCACAGCGGCTGCTGGCCGAGGAGTGGGGCGTCGCGGCGGACGTGTGGTCGGCGACGTCCTGGGGCGAGCTGCGCCGCGACGCGCTGGAGTGCGACGCCGCAGCCCTGCGCGGCGAGGAGCGCACGCCGTACGTGACGCGCGTGCTCCAGGGCGCTCCGGGCCCGATCCTGGCGGTCAGCGACTGGATGCGCCAGGTGCCGGACCAGATCAGCCAGTGGGTGCCGGGCGACTACAGCTCGCTGGGCACCGACGGGTTCGGCCTGTCCGACACCCGCGAGAACGCCCGGCGCCACTTCGGGGTGGACGCCCGGTCGATCGCCGTGGCGGCGCTGGCTCAGCTCGCCCGGCGCGGTGAGGTCAAGCAGGAGACGGTCCGGCAGGCGGCCGAGCGCTACGGCCTCGCCTGAGCCGGCACCGACACGGACACCGGCGGGACGGTGGGGCCGCCGCCCCGCCGTCCCGCCGGTCCGCCGCGTGGCGGGCCGTCAGATGGAGTGCTCCTCCGGGGACTCCGGCGGCAGCTCCACCTCGGGGTGGCCCCGCAGTTTGAGGATCGCCAGGACGAGCCCGCCCCAGACCACCACGATCGACACGATCAGCATCACGACGGCGCTGGCCGACATCAGGCACTCCTCTCCTCGTCCGCCTCCTGCGGCGGCTTGATCTCTCCGCCCCGCCACGGGATGAGCGAGAGGAGGACGGCGATGACCAGGGCACCGGCGGCCACGCCCCAGCCCGCCCAGAGCAGGAAGCTGGTCGGGTAGTCCGCGTAGTTCTCGTCGATCTCCTGGGTGAGGGAGTCGACGAGCATCGCGCCGAGCACGACCGGGGTGATCAGGCCGAGGAAGATCTTCCACCAGCGGCCCAGCTTCACGGCCGAGGTGGCGTCCGCGTCCCGTTGCAGGACGGGCAGCTTGCGCACGATCCAGGCCACGACGACGACGGACGTCAGGGCCGCGAGGGCGATGCCGTAGCGGTTGATGAAGCGGTCGGCGGCGTCCAGCAGGTACAGCCCGCCGTTGGTCGGGTAGAGCAGCAGGGAGACGAGGGCCACGGCGCCGCCCACGATGGCCACGGCCGGGACGCGGGACATCCGGAGCCGGTCCTGCACGGCGGCGACGATCACCTGCATGATGCTGATGAGCGACGTCCAGCCCGCGATCACCAGGGACAGGAAGAACAGGACGCCGAAGAAGCCGCCCCACGGCATCTCCGAGATGATCGTCGGGAAGGCGACGAAGGCGAGGCCGAGGCCGCCCTCCGTGTCGAGGACCTCGGTGCCGCCCTGCGCGGCGAGGAAGCCCAGCGTGGCGAAGACGCCGATGCCGGCGAGGATCTCGAAGGAGCTGTTGGCGAAGCCCGCGACGAGCGCGGAGCCGCTGAGGTCCGAACGCCGTCCGAGGTAGGAGGCGTAGGTGATCATGATGCCGAAGCCGACGGACAGCGAGAAGAAGATCTGCCCGTAGGCCGCGACCCACACGTCCCCGTCGGTCAGCGCGTCCCAGTCCGGGGTGAACAGCGCGTCCAGGCCGACGTCCGCGCCGTCCAGCGTGAGCGCCCGGACGACCAGGATGACGAAGAAGACCACCAGCAGCGGGATGAAGATCAGGGCGACCTTCTCGATGCCGCGGCGGATGCCGAGGGCGAGGACGACGAGCACGACCACCCAGATCGCCAGCAGCGGCCAGAAGACGCCACCGACGTAGCTGCCGAGGTCACCCGGGGTGTCCCCCACCTTCAGGAAGTCGGCGAACAGGAAGGTCTCGGCGTCGTCGCCCCAGTCCTGGCCGACGGAGAAGCCGACGTAACGCACGGCCCAGGCCAGGATGAGCGAGTAGTAGGTGGCGATGACGAAGCAGATGGCCACCTGCCACCAGCCGATGAACTGCGCGGGCCGGGAGAGCCGCAGGTACGCGGCGGGCGCCGACCCCCGGTACCGCCGTCCGATCGTGTACTCCATGATCAGCAGCGGTAGACCGGCCGTCAGCAGGGCGATCAGATACGGCAGCATGAAGGCGCCGCCGCCGTTGCGGGCCGCCTCGGCAGGGAACCGCCAGATGTTCCCGAGCCCGATCGCCGATCCGATCGCCGCCAGGATGAAGCCCGCCCGGGTGCCCCACCTCTCGCGAGGTTGATCGCTCATGGTCCCAATCCCTCGGTGCCGGTTGCTCTGGTCAGGTGTGCGGCGGGATGCGCCGGATACTGGTGTCTTGTCGTTTTTCGGCGTTATGGGTGTCTGCACGCTAACAGCGCCCCGTCCGCTCCGCCTCCCGGACGGGGCCGCGTACCCCCGCCCGTGCGGGTGGTGCTGACGGCGCGGCAGAATGCGGGGCCATGCGGGCAGCTCGACTCATCCGGCTGGTGCTCCTGCTCCAGAACCGGCAGACGATGACCGCCGCCGAACTCGCCGCCGAACTGGAGGTGTCCGAGCGGACGGTGACCCGCGACGTGGCGGCGCTGGCCGAGGCCGGGGTACCCGTCTACGCGGACCGGGGCCGCACGGGCGGCTACCGGCTGCTGGGCGGCTACCGCACCCGGCTGACCGGGCTGGCCCGCGAGGAGGCCGAGGCCCTCTTCCTGTCCGGCGTGCCCACCGCGCTGCGCGACCTGGGCCTGGCCGACGCCGCCTCCGCCGCCGGGCTCAAGGTCCTCGCCGCACTGAACCCGGACCTGAGCGACGCTCAGCGCAGCGTGTCCCAGCGCTTCCACCTCGATGCGCCCGCCTGGTGGCAGGAGCCGGCCACGCCGGAGCCCCTGCCCGCCCTGGCCGAGGCCGTCTGGGACGACCGCCGGATCGCCGTCCGCTACCGACGGCGGGGCGACGCGACGGTGGACCGCCTCCTCGACCCGCACGGCCTCGTCCTCAAGGCGGGCGTCTGGTACCTGGCCGCCCGGACCGAGGGCGGCTTCCGCGTCTACCGCGTCGACCGGATCGCCTCCGCCGAACCGACCGGCACCCGGTTCACCCGGGAGGAGTCGTTCGACCTCCCCGCCTTCTGGGAACAGCGCGCCGCGGAGTTCGCCCGCTCCATCCTGCGCACCCGGGTCGTGCTGCGGCTCACCGAGGCCGGGGCACGGCGGCTGCGGCACGTGCACAGCGACCGCACCGTGGCGGACGAGGCACTGGCGGCGGCCGAGCGTGCCGAGACCGACGGCAGGGTGACCCTGACCGTCAGCCTGCCCGTGGAGTCCCCGGACGTCGCCTTCGGCCAGCTCTTCGCCCTCGGCCCGGAGGTGGAGGTCCTGTCCCCTGCCGGCCTCCGCCTCCGCTTCGCCGAGGCCGCCCGCCGCACCGCCGCCCTGTACGAGACCCCCGGCCCGGACGGCGACACCCCCGGCCCGGGGTGAGGACCGCGCCGGGTCCGGCCTAGCGGTAGTCCTCCGGGTCGGGGCGGGGGCCCGCGTCGGCGCCGGCCTTCTGGTGGGCCTCCAGGTCCTCCAGGTAGGACCAGGCGTCCGGGCGTGAGCCGTCCGCGTCCGTGACGCCGTACTCGCGGGCCAGATCGGCGCTGGAGAGCGAGCATCCGTTGAACCGGGCACGGCCGGGGTCGGCGGCGAGGGCGGCGAGGCCGCGGGCCACGTACAGGGGCGACTCGGAGATGGCGAAGTCGGGGTTCTGCCCGGCGCCCTCGCGCCAGTTGTCCTCGGTCACCCTGAAGTGGGTGTCCAGCATCGTCTCGGAGCGCAGCCAGCCGGGGCTCAGCGCCACGGCCGTCGCCCCGTGGCCGGACAGCTCCTCGCCGAGGCCGCGGGCCATGCGCAGCGGCGCGCTCTTGGCCAGGTCGTAGTAGAGGGGCTTGCGGTAGCGGCGGTTGTAGTCGGCCGTACCGTCGGTCACCTCCACCACCAGGCCGCCCGGCTTCCGCACGAGCAGCGGGATCGCGTACCGGCTGGTGACGATGTGGGTCTCGACGCCCAGGCGCAGCACCCGCAGCCCGTCGTCCAGGTCGTGCTCCCACATCGGCCGGTCCCAGCCGACGAGGTGGTCCCCGCCCCAGATGTCGTTGACGAGGATGTCGAGGCGGCCCTGTTCCCGCTCGATGCGGGTGAGGAGTTCGGCCACCTGTTCGGGGACCAGGTGGTCGGTGGGGACGGCGATGCCGGTGCCGCCCGCCGCCGTGACGCGTTCCGCCGTGCCCTCGATCGTCTCGGTGGCCCGTCCGATCTCGCTGACCCGCTGCCGCGTCGTGCGCCCGGTGGCGTAGACCGTCGCCCCGGCGCGTCCCAGCTCGACGGCCATCGCCCGGCCCGCGCCCCGGGTGGCGCCCGCGACGAGCGCCACTCTGCCGCGCAACGGCCGGTCCGCCCTTCCCGCCGCCGGGGATTCGCTGTTGGTCATGCCCTGTCCGTCCTTCCGTCGTGCCCGCGGACCCTGCGCCGCGGTCTGCCGGGTTCCACGCTCACACCGATACCCGACACCTCCTGTCGTGTTTCCGCGTCTCCTTCGTCGGGCCCCGCTGCCGCAGCCGGGCGACGGCCGTCGCCCGGCTGCGGGACTCCACGTGGCGGGACGGGTGCGCCGGGCGGATGCTGGGTCGCGTGACGATGCACGAGGACGAGTTCTGGGAGCTGATCGACAGCACCCGCGAGGCTGCCGAGGGCGACCCGGACGAGCAGGCGGAGCTGCTGGTCGAGCGGCTGGCCGAGCTCGACCCGGAGACGGTCACCGACTTCGCGCGGCACTTCGAGACCCGCTTCCTGCGCTCCTACCGCTGGGATGTGTGGGGCGCGGCCTGGGTCCTGCTGGACGGCGCGAGCGACGACGTGTTCGACGCCTTCCGCTGCTGGCTCATCGCCCAGGGGCGCACGGTGTTCGAGGGCGCGCTGCATGGCGACCCGGACGACCTCGCCGAGCTGCTGGAGGACTTCGACCCGGAGATCGACGGGGAGGCCGAGGAGCTGGGCTTCGCCGCGGACGAGGCGTACGAGGAACTGCTCGGCACCGAGGTTCCGGACCTGGGGCTGCCCGAGCCCCCGCGGGAACCGCTGGGCACCCCGCTGAACTTCGAGGACGACCGCGTGCTCGCGGAGCGCTTCCCCCAGCTCTGGGCCCGGTTCCGCAGCTGACCGCGCCGCGGGGCGGACGGGGCGCGGGGGTGTGCGACCGTCGTGCGTCCGTGCCCTGTCCATGCGCGTGTCCGTCGCATCCCGTAGGTCCGTAGGGTCGGACGCCGCTGGAGCTTTGCCGGAGCCCCGGGAAGGGCATGAGCCGGGCAACTCTTCGCTCCACAGCTCCGCATCGGTTTCTCCGACCCCCGGGGAGGGCACGTGCTCAGCGCTGCACCCGCACCTCGCACGGACGGCGGCGACGTCGTCGTCATCGGAGCCGGGCTCGCCGGACTGGCGGCGGCCCGGCACCTGGTGGCCGCAGGGCTCACCGTCACCGTGCTGGAGGCCGCCGAGAGAGCGGGCGGCCGGCTGGCGGCCGAGGAGGTGGACGGCTTCGTGCTGGACCGCAGCGGCCGGCTCTTCTGCGCGGACTGGCCGGAGTTGGCCGCGACGCCGGGCCTGCGGGAACTGGATCTGCGTCCCCTCGCACCGGGCGTCGTCGTCCGCGGCGCGGAGCGGACGGTGCGGCTCGGTGCCACCCGCGCCCTGCGGCCCGGCGCGGGAGCGGGCGTGGGCGGTGTCGGCGTCGGCGTCGGCGTCGGTGTCGGTGTCGGGGCGGTGGCCGCGGGTGGCGGGGGCATGGGGGGCGCACGCCATCCGGCGCGCGCTCTCACCAGCGCGCTGGACGCGGCCCGGCTGCGGAGCCAGCTCGCCCGGCTGGCCACGGCGCCGCCCGCCCGGCTGCTCACCCGGGTCGAGGCGCCGGCCGCCCGCGCGCTGACGTCCCGGGGCGTGCCCGCCCGGACCGTCGAGTCGTTCCTGCGTCCGCTCGTGGGCGCCCTGTTGTGCGACCCGGAGCTGATGACGTCCAGCCGCGTCGTCGACCTCGCCCTGCGCTCCTTCACGCGGCACGGGCTGTGCCTGCCCGCGGGCGGCGGGGCGGCCCTGCCCCGGCTGCTCGCCGCCGGGCTCCCGCCCGGCCGTCTGCGCACCGGGGTGCGCGCGGTCGGCGTCTCGGCGAACGCGGTGGACACGGAGGACCACGGCACGTTCGACTGCCGCGCAGTGGTCATCGCGACCGGGGCGCACGACGCCGCCCGGCTCCTGCCGGGGCTGCGGGTGCCCGCCCACCACCCCGTCACGGTGCTGCACCACGCCGCCGACGCCGCCCCGCCGGGCGATCCGGCGCTGCTGCTGGACGCCGACCGGCGCGGCCCGGTGGCGCACACGATGGTGACCAGCGCGGTCGACCCCTCCCGCGCACTGCCGGGCCGTACCCTCGTCACCTCCGTGGTGCTCGGTCCCGCCGCCGGAGACCCGCCCGGCGTCCTGGACAAGGCGGCCAGACCGCAGTTGGGCGTGCTGCACGGGGTGCGGGCCGAGCGCTGGGAGCTGATCGGAGCCCACCACGACGCCCACGCGGCACCGGCGACGCCCGCGCCGCACGACGCCCGGCGCACCGTCCGGGTCCTCACCGGGCTGTACGTGTGCGGGGACCACCGAGACGTGGGGACGCCACAGGGTGCGCTGCGTTCGGCGGCACGGGCGGCCGACGCGGTGTGCCGGGACTTCGGCGTCCGGGCCCCCGCCGTCGCACCGCACGCCGCGCACGTCGCCTGACGCCCCTCGCCTGACGCCGCACCTCGCCTGACACACCTCGCCCCGCTCCGTACACCGCGCACGCCGCCCGACACCACCGGCTCCGGCGCGCCGTCGGTTCGGCGGGCGGCGCCGTTCCGTTCATCCGTCCGCCTCCACCGGTGCGCTCAACTGCCCTAATCTTTCGCTGTTCTGGTCGTCCCTCAGCGAAAGGCGACACCCGTGCGCATATCCTCCTGCCTGGCCGCGGCGGCGTTCTCGACCGTCCTCGTCGCGGTCCCGGCCCACGCCGGCGCCCCCGCCGGTCTCCCCGCCTCCGACACCGACGCGCTCTCCTACGCCCTCAGCACGGGCGTGGGCGTGCACAACGCCTACGAACAGAGCCGCTACCCGTACTTCGCCGACGCCCTCGACTCCGGGGCGGCCATGCTCGAACTCGACGTGTGGACCAACGGCTTCGGCTTCGGCTGGCGGGTCGCCCACGACACGCCGTTCTGGAACCAGAACAACTGCGTGGACGCCGGCACCGCCGCCGAGCTGCGCACGAACAGCCGGAACCAGGACCTCGCCGGCTGTCTGTCCGACCTGCGGGCCTGGCACGAGGCGAACCCCGGACACCGCCCCGTGCTGCTGAAGCTGGAGATGAAGGACGGGTTCAACGGCACCGGGGGCCGCGGGCCCGCGGCGTTCGACGCCCTCGTGGCCCGCGAGCTGGGGGACGCCCTGTTCCGCCCCGCCGACCTGCTGGGCGCCCACGCGACCCTCGACGAGGCGGCCCGGGCGGGCGCGTGGCCGGGCCGGGACGCCATGGCCGGGAAGTTCCTCATCCACCTCATCCCCGGCACCCTCGAACAGGACAACCCGTTCGACACGCTGTGGACCGACGTCGAGTACGCCCGGCACCTGCGCGCGCTTGAGGCGGAGGGGGCGATCGAGCGGGCCGTCGCGTTCCCGGCGGTCCACCACGCCGTGTCCGGCGACCCCAGAGACCGCTACGAGGACGCCGGGCTGCGGCCGTGGTTCGTCGTCTTCGACGGCGACGCCGCCACCTACGCCGCGGGCGCCGTCGACACCGGCTGGTACGCCCGCAACGGCTATCTCCTCGTCATGACGGACGCCCACGCCGTCCCGCCCGCCATCGACGCCGTGAACCCCACCGAGGCGGAAGCCCGGGCCCGGGCCGAGCGGCTCGCGGGGACGCACGCCAGCATCGTCAGCAGCGACTGGACGTCCTTGCCTCAAGTGCTCTCCACCGTCCTCCCGCGCGGTTGACGCCGTGGGGCGCTCCGGAGGGCACGCAGCCCCTTTGGGGCGCCCCCGGAATTCCGCTTATCGTTCGGCCATGTTCGAATCGCGGCACATCAGGACCTTCCACGAGGTGGTCCGCACCGGGTCCTACACGGCGGCGGCGCGGTCCCTCGGCTACACGCAGCCCGCGATCACCCAGCAGATCAAGGCGCTGGAACGGGAGGTCGGGGCGCCGCTGTTCCTGCGGGTGGGACGGCGGATGCGGCTCACCGAGGCCGGGGAGACCCTGGCCCGGCACGCGGGCGCGATCCTGGACAGCATGGCCGTCGCCCAGGAGCAGGTGCGGGCGCTCAGCCGGCTGCACACCGGCCGTGTGCGCATCTGCGCCTTTCCCAGCGCCTCCGCGACGCTCGTCCCGGAGGCGCTGGCGCGGCTGGGTGCCCGGCATCCGGGCGTGCGCGCCGAGCTGCAGGAGAGCGAGCCGCCGCAGTCGCTGCACCGGGTCGTGCGCGGCGAGTGCGACATCTCGCTGGCCTTCACCTACCCCGGGCTGGACGAGCAGGTGCCGCCGGAGCTGGTGGAGATACCGCTGCTGGAGGACCAGCTCACCGTCCTGCTCCCGGCCGGGCATCCGATGGCGCGCCGCCGGGCGGTGCGGCTCGTGGAGCTGTCCGAGGAGCGCTGGATCGCCGGCTGTCTGCGCTGCCGTTCCAACTTCCTCCACGAGTGCGCGGAGTTGGGCTTCGCCCCGGACGTCGTCTTCACCACGGACGACAACCTGGTGGTGCAGAGCCTGGTCGCCGAGGGGCTGGGCATCGCGATGATGCCGGGGCTCGTGCTGTCGTTCCTCGTCCACCGCAAGGTGGTCGGGCGGGCGCTGGACCCGGCTTCGCGGCGCCGTATCTCCGCTTATGTTTTGCGCGAGCACCTCGACATACCGGCGACGGCGCTCGTGGTCGACGAACTACGGGCCGTGGCCGAGAACCGGACGGGGTGCTGACCCCGCTCATCCATAAGCAATGCTTGAGGCTTCCCGAAGAAACCCTCGTTGGACCTGATGGCCGGGCGGCGGGAACCTGCGAGCATGCAGCCGTCAACCGAATCCCCCGCGACCGGCCCGCACACCACCGACCGGCTCAGCGCCCTCGTCAGCGAGATCCGCGACGTCGTCGGCCGGGGCCTGCCTCCTGACATCACCGCCTACCTGGTGGGCGAACGGCTGGCCCCGCACCTGGGCGCCGAGGACCTGCTGACGCCGCGGCAGCGCGAGGGCGACCCCGACCGCTACCGCCAGCACCTGCTGCACGCCGAGCCGGACGGCTCGTTCTCCGCGGTCGCGCTGGTGTGGCTGCCGGGCCAGGGCACGTCCGTGCACGACCACGTCTCCTGGTGCGTCACCGGGGTGCACGAGGGCGAGGAGCACGAGCGCCGCTACCGGCTGGTCCCGGCCACCGCGACGGGCGACCGGGCCCGGCTCGTGGCCACCGAGGAGGTCGTGAACCCGCGGGGTGCCGTGTGCGGGTTCGCCCCGCCCGGCGACATCCACCGCGTCTGGAACGGCTGCACCGGGACGGCCATATCCCTGCACGTCTACGGGGCCGACGTCTCCCGGCTGGGCAGCAGCGTCCGCCGCGTCTACGACGTGCCCGCCGACCGCTGATGGCGATATCCCTCACCCGCGCCGCCCGCGGGCCGAGCGCGGCGCCCGGGCCGCGGCGCACCGCAGCGCCGTGGCCCGGGCTGGCCCTGGTGGCCGGCGGCGTGACCGCCGCCTGGGGCGTCCACCGGCTCCTCCCCGCCGTCCCCCTGCTGACGGCGGCCATCGTGCTCGGGCTCCTCGTCGCCCACCTGCCGCACGCGGGAGGGTTCGCCCGGGGCCGGGGGCGGCCCGGACTCTCCCTCGCGGGCCGCCGGTTCATGCGGCTCGGCGTCGTCCTGCTCGGGCTGGAACTGAGCCTGACCGAGGTGCTGGACCTGGGATGGGCGACGGCCGCGATGGTGCTCGGCGTCGTCGTCGCCACGTTCTTCGGCACGATCTGGCTCGGGCGCCGGGTCGGACTGACGGGGGACCAGCCGCTCCTCGTGGCCACCGGCTACTCGATCTGCGGGGCGTCCGCGATCGGCGCGGTGAGCGAGGTCCGGCGCAGCGACGAGCGTGATGTGGCGGCCTCCGTGGCGCTGGTGACGCTGTGCGGGACGCTGGCGATCGCCGTCCTGCCGCTGCTGCACCAGCCGCTGGGCCTTGGCGACGCGGAGTTCGGCCGGTGGGTGGGCGCCGGGGTGCACGACGTGGGCCAGGTCGTGGCGACGGCGCAGACCGCCGGTCAGGAGGCGCTCGGCGAGGCCGTCCTCGTGAAGCTCATGCGGGTCGTGCTGCTGGCGCCGCTCGTCGCCGTCCTGGCCGCCGCCGTGGCCCGGCGCCGGCTCACCGCGGCCGCGCCTCCCGGCGGGGCGACCGACGGGGGAGCGGAGAGCGGGGACCCGGCGGGCGGGGGCCCGGCGACGAAACGGCCGCCGCTCGTCCCGCTCTTCGTCGCCGGGTTCCTCGCGTCCGCAGCCCTGCGCACGACCGGCGTCCTGCCCGACGGCCTGCTGGAGGGCGCCGCGACGCTGCGTGAGGCGCTCCTGGCCGCCGCCCTGTTCGGACTGGGCAGCGGGGTGTTCCTGCCCTCCCTGGCCCGGACCGGCTGGCGCATGGCGGCGGTCGGCTCCGGCTCCTGGGTGGTGATCGCCGGGCTGTCCTACGCCGGCGTGCTCCTCACGGCGTGACCGGGCCCGGGGCGCGGCGGCCGAGGGCATCCCGCACGGCCTCCGGGGAGCGGGCCACGACGGCGGTACCGTCGTCCGCCGTGATGATCGGGCGCTGGATCAGCTTCGGGTGGGCGGCCAGGGCGGCCGTCCACCGGGGCCTGGCCGCCTCGTCCCGGGGCCAGTCCTTCAGGCCCAGTTCCCGGGCCTGCGGCTCCTGGGTGCGGGCGATGTCCCAGGGCTCCAGCCCCAGCCGGGTCAGGAGCTCGCGCAGCTCCTCCTCGCCGGGCGGGTCCTCCAGGTAGCGCCGCACGGTGTAGCCCGCGCCCGCGGCGTCCAGCTCCGTGAGGGCGCTGCGGCACTTGGAGCAGGCGGGGTTGATCCAGATCTCCATGGCGCCCAATGTACGGGGGCGGGGTGGCGCCGCGCCGCCCCCGGGACGGGCCCGGACAGCATCTCGCATGGTTTCGCCCCTTGATGTCGATTACCTACCGGTACATCACGATCCGGTCGGAAAAGTATCGTTCCGCGGTTGTCAGGCGCACAATGAGAGTGCGGCCAAGGCTTGCGTATATGAGTCCTGAAGGGGGCGAGTCGCAATGGCCTCTGTCTCACATCAAAGGGGCGACCTGGCAGGTCACCCCGACGCCACCGAAATGCGGGAACGCTATGACCGCGTGCTCGGCGGCAAGGACGTGGCGCTCGTTGACGGACCGGTGTTCCTGGTCGGTCTGTACTGCGCCGTGTCCCCGTGGGTCGTGCACTTCTCGGGCAACCAGGCATCGCTGGCGACCCACAACCTGATCATCGGAATCGCTCTGGGGCTCATGGCACTCGGTTTCACCATGGCGCCCGCCCGGATGTACGGGCTGAGCTGGGCCATCTGCGCCGTCGGCGCATGGCTGGTCATCTCGCCCTGGGTCGTCGGTGACAGTCCGGACGCAGGCGTCATCCTGAACCAGGTCATCGTCGGCGGCGTCGCCTTCGTCCTGGGCCTCGCCTGCGCGGCGACGGCACTGCGCGTGACACGCGCGGAACGTTGACCCCCGTCAGAGGGTCAACCCGAGTCCGTGAAGTACCGGCACTGCAGTGAGGAGGCGTGACACCGGCAAGCGCCGCTCCTACCTCTCCAGCCCGTGAGGAGCGGCGCTTCCGGCTGCCCGGACCCCGCACTCCCGCCGCCTGACACCGTGCCGCCGTACCCTCTGCTGCTGTGACCTGTGTGCGGCTCGGCAGACCAACCGCCTGCGTGGCGGCCCTCGGCGTGCTCGGCGCCGCCCAGTTCCTCCGGGAGCGGCTCCCCCGCGCCGCCGCCGTCCCGGTGTCCGTCGCGGCGTCGGGGGCGCTCGTCGGGCTCGCCCGCCGGGCGGGGACGGGCTGGGACGAACTCGGGCTCGCCCGGGGCCGGCTCGGCCGCGGGGCGCGGTACGGGGCGCCGCCGGCGCTCGTCGTGGCCGCGGTGTACGCGGCCGGGGCGGCGCTGCCCGCGACCCGGCCCCTCTTCGCGGACGCCCGGGCCGCCCGGACGCTCCCCGGGGCACTGCGGCAGGCGCTCGTGGACGTGCCGCTGGGCACCGTTCTGCTGGAGGAGACCGGCTTCCGGGCCGTGTTGCCCGCCCTGCTGCGGGAACGGTACGGGGCCCGGGGCGCGGACGTCCTCACGGCGGCGCTCTTCGGGCTGTGGCACGTGCTGCCCTCCGGCGCTCTCCGCGCGGCCAACCCGGCACTGGCCAGGGCCTCCGCAGGCGGTTCCGAGCCGTCCCGGGCCGCGACGGCGGCCGGCAACGTCCTGGTCACCGCGGCGGGCGGGCTGCTGTTCGGGCTGCTGCGGCGGCGCGGCGACAGCGTGCTGGCCCCCGCCCTGGCGCACGGCGCGCTCAACTCCTTCGGGTATCTGGCCGCTTACACCGTGCGTCGGCCCGCTGAGGGCTAGGCGGGCGCCTCGTGCCCGGGGCCCGTCGTCGCCTGCCCGAGGTGTCCGACGAGGATGCGGCGCAGTTCGCGGGCCGCCCGGGGCGGGGAGACGTCGGAGCGGTGCGCCACCGAGACGGTGCGGTGCAGCCCCGGCGGGGCGAGGGGGGTGGTGCGCAGGCCGGAACGGTCGGCCACCATGCGCGGGACGACGGCGGGCCCCAGCCCGGCCCGGACGCAGCCGAGCACCGCGTCCATCTCGCCGCCCTCCACGCTGAACCGGGGCTCGAACCCGGCGGCCCGGCAGGCGGAGACGGTCAGCTCGCGCAGGTCGTAGCCGTGCCGGAACATCACCAGCGGACGGTCCCGCAGCTCGGCGATCCGCAGCCGTGCCGCCCGGGTCGGCGGGGGCTCCGCCGGGGCCGAGACGACGACCAGCTCCTCCCGCAGCAGCTCGGCCGTGACCAGCGCGGGGGCCTGGCCGGGCAGCGGCGTGATGACGAGGGCGAGGTCGAGTTCCCCGGCCGCCAGCACCCCCACCAGATCGCGTGAGCCGCCCTCGTGCACCGCCAGCTCCACGCCCGGATAGCGGTCGTGGAAGATCCGCAGCACGTCGGGGACCACGCTGGCGCACAGGCTCGGCGGCGCCCCGAGCCGCACCCGGCCACGGGCGAGCCGGGCCACCTCCTGGACCTCCCGCCGCGCGGTGTCGGTGTCGGCCAGGATGCGGCGGGCCAGCGGCAGCAGCGCCTCCCCCGCGTCGGTGAGGCCGACCGCGCCGCGCGCCCGGTGGAACAGCTCGGTGCCCAGTTCCTTCTCCAGCGCCCGGATCTGCTGGGACAGGGAGGGCTGCGCCACGTGTTCGCGCCGGGCGGCCCGGGTGAAGTGGCGGGTCTCGGCCACGGCGGCGAAGTAGCGGAGCTGCTGGAGCTGCATGGGCCCAGTCTACGGTCGTCGATAGACATGCTCTATCGTACTGACGCATTTCATGTCTTGGACGGATCGGTGGGCGGCTCCTAGCGTCGAGGGCATGGCACTGGCGACGAAGACGGAGAGACGACCGTCCACCGCGGCGGTGGTGTGGCGCTCGACGGTCGGCAAGAAGGCGGTCATGGCCGTCACCGGCGCGGTCATGCTGCTCTACCTGGTGGTGCACATGCTGGCCAACCTGAAGATCTTCTTCGGCCCGGAGGAGTTCAACGGCTACGCCCACTGGCTGCGCACGATCGGCGAACCCTTCCTGCGGTACGAGTGGTTCCTGTGGTTCGCGCGAGCGGGGCTGCTCGCCTCGGTCGTGCTCCACGGCGTGGCCGCCTACCAGCTCACCCGGCGCGACCGGGCCGCCCGGCCGGTCGCCTACGCCCACCGGCGCGCCCGCACCGACTACGCGACGCGCACGATGCGCTGGGGCGGGGTGATCCTCGCGCTGTTCATCGTCTGGCACGTGCTGGACCTGACGACGGGCACCGTGAACCCGAACGGC
This sequence comes from Streptomyces sp. WMMC1477, assembly GCF_027460245.1. NCBI lineage: Bacteria > Bacillati > Actinomycetota > Actinomycetes > Kitasatosporales > Streptomycetaceae > Streptomyces > Streptomyces sp. WMMC1477. The sequence goes on from NZ_JAPZBD010000003.1 coordinate 878,507, forward strand.
GAGGCCGGCCGCCCCTACGAGAACGTCGTCGCGACGTTCGGCACCTGGTACGGCAACGTCATCTACTGCGTGGCCATGCTCGCCGTCGGGCTGCACGTGCGGCACGGGCTGCTCAGCGCCGGACGCACGCTGGGCGCCGTCGGCGCGCGGAGCGCCCGGGCCGTTCGCGGCGCCTCCGAAGCCCTGGCGCTCGTCCTGACCGCCGGCTTCCTCTCCGTCCCCCTCGCCGTCATGACCGGAGTGGTGAACTGACATGAGCCCGACCCCCGCGCAGGCCCCCGAGACCCCCGAACCGCGCCCCCGGCCGCCGGCGCCCGCGAACGGCGGCGGCTACGCCGACTACCGCGTGGGCGCGCCCCTGCGGGACACGGCGGCGCCGGACGGCCCCCTCGCCGAGCGCTGGGACCGCCGCCGGCTGGAGGCCCGGCTCGTGAACCCGGCGGGCCGGCGCAGGCTCCGCGTCATCGTCGTCGGCACCGGGCTGGCCGGGGCGGCGGCGGGCGCCACGCTGGCCGAACAGGGTTATCACGTCGAGCAGTTCTGCTACCAGGACTCGCCGCGCCGGGCCCACTCCATCGCCGCGCAGGGCGGCATCAACGCGGCCAAGAACTACCGCAACGACGGCGACTCCGTCCGCCGGCTGTTCCACGACACCGTCAAGGGCGGCGACTTCCGGGCGCGCGAGTCCAACGTGTACCGGCTGGCCCAGGTGTCGGTCGAGATCATCGACCAGTGCGTCGCCCAGGGGGTGCCGTTCGCCCGCGAGTACGGCGGGCTGCTGGACACCCGGTCCTTCGGCGGCGTGCAGGTCTCGCGCACCTTCTACGCCCGTGGCCAGACCGGCCAGCAGCTGCTGCTCGGCGCCTACCAGGCCCTGTCCCGGCAGATCGCCGCGGGCACGGTGAGCATGCACCCGCGCACCGAGATGCTGGACCTCGTCGTCATCGACGGCCGGGCCCGCGGCATCGTCACCCGCGACCTCGTCACGGGGCGGATCGACACCCACCTCGCGGACGCCGTCGTGCTGGCCACCGGCGGCTACGGCAACGTCTTCTACCTCTCGACCAACGCCAAGAACTCCAACGCCACCGCGATCTGGCGGGCCCACCGGCGCGGCGCCCACTTCGCCAACCCCTGCTTCACCCAGATCCATCCCACCTGCATCCCCCGCTCGGGCGAGCACCAGGGGAAGCTCACGCTGATGAGCGAGTCCCTGCGCAACGACGGCCGCATCTGGGTGCCCGCGAACGCCGGCGACCGGCGGCCCCCGCACGAGATCCCCGAGGCGGAGCGCGACTACTACCTGGAGCGGCTCTACCCCGCCTTCGGCAACCTCGTCCCCCGCGACATCGCCTCGCGGGCCGCGAAGAACGTCTGCGACGAGGGCCGCGGCGTCGGCCCCGGCGGCCAGGGCGTCTACCTGGACTTCGCCGAGGCCGTCGGCCGCCTCGGCCGCGGCGCCGTGGCCGAGCGCTACGGGAACCTCTTCGAGATGTACGAGCGCATCACCGCCGAGGACCCGTACCAGGTGCCGATGCGCATCTATCCGGCCGTCCACTACACGATGGGCGGGCTGTGGGTGGACTACGACCTCCAGACCACCGTCCCGGGACTGTTCGCCATCGGGGAGGCCAACTTCTCCGACCACGGCGCCAACCGGCTCGGGGCCTCCGCCCTCATGCAGGGCCTGGCCGACGGCTACTTCGTCCTGCCGCCCGCCCTCGGCGACTATCTCGCCCGGCTGCCGCGCGGCGCTTCCTGGGAGGTGGACGCCGACCACCCGGCTATCCACGAGGCCGTCTTCGACGTCACCGACCGGCAGTACGCGCTGCTGTCCAACAACGGGGACTGCACGGCCGACTCCTTCCACCGCGAGCTGGGCGCGCTGCTGTGGGACAAGTGCGGCATGGCCCGGGACGCGGAGGGGCTGCGCCGCGCGCTCGACCGCATCCCGGCCCTGCGCGAGGAGTTCTGGCGGCGGGTGCGGGTGCCCGGCGACGGCCGGGACGTCAACCAGGCGCTGGAGCGCGCCGGACGCATCGCCGACCACCTGGAGCTGGCCGAGCTGATGTGCCTGGACGCGCTGCACCGCGCCGAGTCCTGCGGCGGCCACTTCCGACTGGAGAGCCAGACCGCGGGCGGCGAGGCGGCTCGCCGGGACGAGGAGTTCTCCTACGTCGCGGCCTGGGAGTTCACCGGGCCCGGCCGGCCACCCGTGCTGCACCGCGAGCAGCTCGCCTTCGAACACGTCCACCCCACCCAGCGGAGCTACGCATGAGGCTCACCCTGCGCGTCTGGCGGCAGTCCGGCCCCGACGCACCCGGCCGGATGACCGCCTACGAGGTCGCCGACGTCTCCCCCGACATGTCGTTCCTGGAGGTCCTCGACGCGCTCAACGAGGATCTCGTCCTGCGGGGCGAGGAGCCCGTCGCCTTCGACCACGACTGCCGGGAGGGCATCTGCGGCGCCTGCGGCATGGTGATCGACGGGCAGGCGCACGGCCCCGAGCGCACCACCGCGTGCCAGCTGCACATGCGGCACTTCGCGGACGGCGACACCATCGACGTCGAGCCGTGGCGGGCGGCGGCCTTCCCCGTGGTCAAGGACCTGATGGTGGACCGCTCGGCCCTCGACCGGATCATCGGCTCCGGCGGCTACATCACCGCGCCCACCGGCAGCGCCCCGGAGGCCCACGCCGTGCCGGTGCCCAAGGACGACGCGGAGCGGTCCTTCGAGAACGCGGCGTGCATCGGCTGCGGAGCCTGCGTGGCGGCCTGCCCCAACGGCTCGGCCATGCTCTTCACCGCGGCCAAGGTCGCCCATCTGAACGCCCTCCCGCAGGGCGAGCCGGAGAGCGACCGGCGGGTGCTGTCCATGGTCGGGACGATGGACGCGGAGGGCTTCGGCGGCTGCACCAACACCGGGGCGTGCGCGACGGCCTGCCCCAAGGGCGTCCCGCTGCCGTCCATCGCCGCGATGAACCGCGGCTTCCTCAGGGCGGCCCGTCGCCGTTGACCCGCTCGACGGCACGGCGCGCCCGGCCGCGCTCGACGGCACGGCGCGCCCGGCCCTCCCCCAGCACGTCGGCCGGGGTGAGCAGCCCGCCCGGCCCGTCGGCGCCCGGCGGGGGCGCCCCCGGGCCGGGCGCGGCCAGGGCGGCGGCCACCGGCTCGGGCAGGGCTTCGGGCCGCAGCACGCCCTGGGTGAGGACGCCGGCCAGGGCGTGCCAGACACCGGCCCGGCGCAGCATGGCGTGGTCGCTGCCGGACAGGACGACGCCGCAGGCCCTGGCCCCGGCGGCCCGGGCCCGGGCGGCCAGGCTCCAGGTGGCCTCGGCGCGGGTCGTGGCGTCCGCCGCGTCGTGCACGAGGGCCAGGGTGCGGCCGCTCAGATGCGCGACGGGCTCCTCCTTTGGGCACCAGGGGGCGAGCCCCACGACGCCGCGCACCTGGGGGTGCCCGGCGACGTGCAGGGCGGCCCGGCCGCCCATGGAGTGCCCGACGAGGACGACGGGCAGCTCGCCGAGCACCGCCAGCAGGGCCGTCAGCGCGCTCTCGGCGTCCCGTGCGGCGTCGGCCCGCGGGCCGTTCCAGCCGCGGTGCCGGTAGCGCACCTGCGCCACGACGGGCCGCTCGGCGGCGCAGGAGCGGGCGACGGCCCGGGCGAACGGGCGCATGCGCAGGCCCGGCAGGTTCCACCGCGTCGGGGGCTCCAGCGCGTCCGCCCGGCCCCCGTGCAGGAGCAGGATCAGCGCGCCCGGCTCGGCCGGGCGCTGGAGGACCGTGACGCGGGGGTGCTCCACCGGCGGGCCCGCGCTCACTGCCCGGTCTCGGCGGGGAGGAACTCCGGCAGACCGAAGGTGGGGAACAGCCCGGTGTCGAAGAAGGCGGCCACGTGGGCGACCTCGGCCCCCTTGAGCGTGAGTACCTGGAGGTGGAAGGGCTGGTAGGTGCCGTCCCCGGCGCGCATGTACAGACCGAAGGCGGGCTGCCCGTTGGCCGGCGCGGGGACGAGCCTCATGTCGCCGGGGCCGCTGGGGCACCGGGTCTCGATCAGCTCGCCGATCACGGCGGGGCCCTGGTACCAACCGGTGAACGGCGGCATCTCCCAGACGGCGTCCTGCGTGAACAGCTTGACGATCTCGCTCATGTCCTTGACCTCGAAAGCCGCGACGTAGCGGTTCAGCAGCTCCTGCTTCTCCTGCTCGTCGGGCTCGGCCACCGTGGCCTCCTCGGGCGCCGCCTTCCTGAGCTGGGCGCGGGCCCGCTGGAGGGCGCTGTTCACCGAGGCCGTGGACGTCTCCAGCAGCTCGGCGACCTCGGCCGCGCGCCACTTCAGCACGTCCCGCAGGAGCAGGACGGCGCGCTGCCGGGCGGGCAGGTGCTGGAGGGCGGCCACGAAGGCCAGCCGGATGCTCTCGCGTGAGGTGACGACGGCCGCCGGGTCCGCCCCGTCGGCCCCGACCAGGGCGTCGGGCACGGGCTCCAGCCACGGCACCTCGCCCTGCTCGACCAGCTCGTCGGCCGGGTCGGCACTGGGGGCGCCCAGGCCGGTGGGCAGGGGCCGCCTGCCGCGGCTCTCCAGGGCGTCGAGACAGGTGTTCGTGGCGATCCGGTGCAGCCAGGTGCGCATGGACGAGCGCCCCTCGAACTTCTCGTACGCGCGCCAGGCCCGCAGATACGTCTCCTGGACGAGGTCCTCGGCGTCGTGCACGGAGCCCAGCATCCGGTAACAGTGGGCCAGCAGCTCCCGCCGGAACGGGTCCGCCAGCCTCGGGAACTCGTCCGCCGGGTCCTTCACGTTGCTGACCTGCTCGTTTGCCATGGCGCATCCCTCTCATCGCCCGTACGCCTGCCGTCGTACCGCGTGCTTCGCCATCCTCGCAGAAGCCTCTGACAGCGACCTCCTGGACGACGGAGGAATCGGAACGGGCAGACCTGGGGAACGTATAGTCGATCACGGTTCACGGGTTCGGGTGAAAGACCAGTGACCACAGACGGCCGCGGGTGAGGGTGCCGGGTCCGGGTGCGTGCGCCCGACCACCGGTTTCCGCGCTCACCCGCCGGACGGGCTGCGGCATCCCGGGGGGAGAGGCGGCATGGCAGGAGACGGACGGAGAAGCGACGTGAGCGGGCCGCGGGAGGTGGCCACCCACTGCCCCTACTGCGCGCTCCAGTGCGGCACACGGCTCAGCCACGATCCCGGCCACGCCCCGGGCGCGGCCCGGGGCGCCGACCAGGGCGCCGACTCCGGTCCCGGGGCCGGGCGCGTGCGGGTGCGGCCCTCGGACTTCCCCGTCAACCGGGGCGGGCTGTGCCAGAAGGGCTGGTCCGCCGCCGCCGTTCTCGACACTCCCGACCGGCTGCGCACCCCGCTGCTGCGCGGAGCCGACGGAGAGCTGGCCCCCGTGGACTGGGAGACGGCGCTCGACGCCGTCGCGGCCGGGCTGCGCCGGGCGGCGGACGAGCACGGGGCCGACGCCGTGGGCGTCTACGGCAGCGGCGCGCTGACCAACGAGAAGGCGTACCTCCTGGGCAAGTTCGCCCGCGTCGCCCTCGGCACCGGCCAGATCGACTACAACGGCCGGTTCTGCATGTCCTCGGCCGCCGCCGCGGGCAACGCCGCGTTCGGGCTCGACCGGGGCCTGCCCTTCCCCGTCACCGACCTGGGCCGGGCCGACGCCGTGCTGCTCGCCGGGGCCAACCCGGCCGAGACCATGCCCCCGCTGCTGCGGCACCTGGACCAGGCGGCCCTCGTCGTCATCGACCCGCGGCCCACCCGTACCGCGCGGGCCGCGAAGCTGCACCTCCAGCCCACGCCCGGCACCGATCTGGCCCTCGCCCTCGGCCTGCTCCACATCGCCCGGGCCGAGGGCCACTGGGACGCCGCGTACGTGGCCGAGCGCACCACGGGCTTCGAGGCGGCGTGGCGGCACGCGGCCGGCTGGTGGCCGGAGCGGGTGGAACAGTTCACCGGCGTACCGGCCGGGCTGCAGCGCGAGGCCGTGCGCCTGCTGGCCGAGGCGCGCTCCGCCTACGTCCTGACCGGCCGGGGCGTGGAGCAGCACAGCAAGGGCGCCGACACGGCGGCCGCCTTCGTCAACCTCGCCCTCGCCCTCGGGCTCCCGGGCCGGGAGGGCAGCGGCTACGGCTGTCTGACCGGCCAGGGCAACGGCCAGGGCGGCCGGGAGCACGGGCAGAAGACGGACCAGCTCCCCGGCTACCGCTCGCTGACGGACCCACTGGCCCGCGAGCGGATCGCCGAGGTGTGGGGCGTCGAACCGGACGAGCTGCCGGGGCCCGGGCGCAGCGCCTACCGCCTGCTGGACGCGCTCGGCCGCCCGGACGGCCCGCGGGCGCTGCTGGTCTTCGGGGCCAACCCGGCGGTCTCCGCGCCGCACGCGGGCCACGTCACCGAGCGGCTGGCCGCGCTGGACCTCCTCGTCGTGGCGGACTTCGTGCCCTCCGAGACGGCCGAACTGGCCGACGTCGTGCTGCCGGTCGCGCAGTGGGCCGAGGAGGAGGGCACGATGACGAGCCTGGAGGGCCGGGTCCTGCGCCGCCGCAGGCTGCTGCCTCCGCCGCCCGGGGTGCGCACGGACCTGGAGGTGCTGCGGGAGCTCGCGGTGCGGCTCGGCCGCCGCGCGGAGGCGTTCCCGGCCGAGCCCCGCGCCGTCTTCGACGAGCTGCGCCGGGCCTCGTCCGGGGGCCGGGCCGACTACGCGGGCATCGACTACGAGCGGCTCGACGCCGGTGAGGCGCTGCACTGGCCCTGCCCCGCCGCCCCGCCGGGCGGGCCCCCGCACCCGGGCACGCCGCGCCTGTTCCTGGACGGCTTCGCCCACCCGGACGGCCGGGCCCGCTTCGCCGCCGTCGAGCACCGCCCGGCGGGCGAGGACGTCAGCCGGGAGTACCCGCTGTTCGCGACGACGGGCCGGGCCCTGGCCCACTACCAGTCCGGGGCCCAGACGCGCCGCACCCCCGAACTCCTCGACGCCGTACCGGAGGTGTACGTCGAAATGCATCCGGACACCGCCGAGCGGGCCGGGCTCGCCGAGGGCGCGCTGGCCCGGGTCAGCTCCGCCCGGGGCAGCATGACGGCCCGGGTGCGGGTGGTCCCCGGCCTGCGCGCCGACACCGTCTTCGTGCCGTTCCACTTCGCCGGGCGGGGCCGCGCCAACCTGCTGACCAACCCGGAGCTGGACCCGCGCAGCGAGATGCCCGAGTTCAAGGTGTGCGCCGTCCGTGTGGGCCCGTGCCCGGAGCCGGCGTGAGCGGCGGGGCGGCGCACGGCGGCACGGACGGCGCGGTCGTCGTCGTCGGGAACGGACCGGCCGGGCACCGGCTGGCCGAGCGGCTGGCCCGGCTCGGGCACCGCGGCCCGGTCACCGTGCTGGGCGCCGAGCCGCGCCCGGCCTACCACCGGCCGCTGCTGTCACTCGTCCTCGCCGGGCGGCTCCCGGCCGAGGCGCTGGAGCCGCCGCCCGCGCCCGGGCGGGAGGACGGGGGCGCGACCGTCCGGACCGGCGTGCGGGCCGTCTCCCTGGACCGCCGGCGCCGGACCGTGCGCACCGAGGACGGCGAGGGGTTCCGCTACGACACGCTGGTGCTGGCCACGGGGGCGCGGCCGCGGCTGCCGGAGCTGCCCGGGCTGCGCGGCCCGGACGGCATGCCGGCGCCCGGGGTCGCCGTCCTGCGCACTCCGCGGGACTGCGCGGAGATCGCGGCCGGTGCCGCGGCGGGGCCCGTCTGCCTCCTCGGCGGCGGGGTGCTCGGCGTGGAGGCCGCCGTCGCGCTGCGCGGGCGGGGGCACGACGTCACCCTCGTCCACCAGGGCCCGCATCCGCTGCACGAGCGCCTGGACGCCCGGGCGGGCGAGCTGCTCGTCGGGCACCTGGAGGGGCTCGGGGTGCGGCTGCTGACCTCCCGCCGGGCCGTGCGACGGCTGCCGGCCGGGCTGCTGCTGGCCGACGGCGAGGAGGTGCCGGCCGGGACGCTGGTGGTGTGCGCCGGGGTACTGCCGGAGACGGCGCTCGCCCGGCGGGCCGGGCTCGCGGTCCGCTCCGGGGTGCTCGTCGACGACCGGCTGTGCACCACCGACCCGCGCGTCCGCGCCATCGGGGACTGCGCGGAGCACGGCGTCGGCGTCCCCGGCTCCGTGCACACCGCCTGGGCCCAGGCCGACGCCCTCGCCGCGCTCCTCACCGGCCGTGCCGAGCGCTACCGGGGCGACCGTCCGGCGCTGCGGCCACGCGTGGGCGGTCTGGAGCTGGCCGTGTTCGGCCCGCCCGAGGACGCCCGCGGCGAACGCGACGTGGAGCGGGTGACGTTCTCGGACCCGGCACGCGGCGGCTACGCGCGCCTGGAGCTGGCCTCGGGCCGCGTGCGGCGGGCCGTCCTCGTCGGCCTGCCGGCCGCCGCCGCCGGCGTCGGCCAGCTCTACGAGCGCGGCCTTCCCCTCCCCTCCGACCGGCTGGCGCTGCTGCGCGGCACCCCGCCGCGCGGGGGCGAGGTGCCGCGGCCCGACGGCGAGAGCGTGGTCTGCCACTGCAACAACGTCACCCGCTCGACGGTGTCGCGGGCCTGGCGCTCCGGCGTCCGCGACGTGCCGGGCCTGTCCGACTCGACCAGGGCGGGCACCGGTTGCGGCTCGTGCGTGGCGGAGCTGCGCTCGCTGTGCGCGGCGCTGGCCGCGTCCGACGGCACGCGTCCGGCCGTGGCGCAGGCGGCGGGCGGACGGGGGGCGCGGTGAGCGGCACCCTCGTCGTCGTCGGGCACGGCATGGTCGCGCACCGGCTGGTGGCCGAACTGCGCCGACGGGACCCGGGGCGGCGCTGGCGGATCGTGGTGCTCGGCGAGGAGAACCGGCCCGCCTACGACCGCGTGGCCCTGTCCTCGTACCTGAACGGCCGCCGCGAGGAGGAGCTGCGGCTGCGGGACGTCCCGGGCGAGGACGGCCCCGCCCTCGCGGTGCGTCAGGGCGTGCGCGTGGTCGGCCTGGACCGCGGGCGGCGGACGGTGGCCTGCTCGGACGGCACCGAGGTCCGCTACGACGCGCTCGTCCTGGCCACCGGCTCCCGCTCGTTCGTGCCGCCCGTCCCGGGGCACGACCTGCCCGGGTGCTTCGTGCACCGCACCCTCGACGACCTGGACGCGATCCGGGCCGCGGCCCGTACCGGACGCCCCGGGGTCGTGGTCGGCGGCGGTCTGCTCGGGCTGGAGGCGGCGGGCAGCCTGCGGGGGCTCGGGCTGAGCCCCCACGTCGTGGAGTTCGCGCCCTGGCCGATGCCCGCCCAGCTCGACGCGGACGGCGGTGCGCTCCTCGCCGCGCGGCTGCGCTCGCTGGGTCTCGCGCCGCACTGCGAGGTGACCGTCCGCGAGGTGACGGCGGGTCCGGACGGCCGGGCCCGGGCGGTCGTGCTGTCGGACGGGCGCGTCCTCGAGACGTCCGTCGTGGTGTTCGCCGCCGGCATCCGCCCGCGTGACGAACTGGCCGAGGCCGCGGGCCTGGAGCGCGGACCGCGCGGCGGCTTCCGGGTGGACGGCCACTGCCGCACAGCCGATCCACGGGTGTGGGCCGTCGGCGAGTGCGCGGCACTGCGAGGCCGCTGCCACGGACTGGTCGGCCCGGGCTACCGGATGGCCGAGTCCGTCGCCGCCCAGCTCACGGACGAGGTCCCCGACCCGCTGCCCGAACCGGATCTCGCCACCCGGCTCAAGCTGCTGGAGCTGGAGGTGGCCAGCTTCGGGGACGCCCACGGGACGACGGAGGGCTCGCTGGCCTTCAGCGTCGGGAACCCGGGCGCCGGAACCTACGCCCGGCTCACCCTCGGCCCGGACGGCGACACGCTGCTGGGCGGCGTCCTGGTGGGCGACACCCGCGCCTACGCGCTGCTGCACTCCCTGCGCGGCCACCCGCTCCCCACCGCTCCGGACACCCTCCTGCGACCCGCGCCGTCCTGAACGGGCCCGGTGTACCGGTGCGTCGACGCGCCGGTACACCGATGAGCCGACGATCCCACCGATCCGCCGATCGGGTCGGCCCGCGCCGCCCTCCCGCGTGACGCGTTGACCCCGTGCCGCGGCGCGCAGTTGACTCCACGCCGTCGGATCACCTGAAGCCCTCAGCCTTGGGGAGTGGGTCATGCACAAGACCGGCAGACGGGGCGCCGGGGGCGCCCTGCTCGCCTCCGCCACCACCCTCGCCGCCCTGCTCCCGGCCGGCGCGGCGGATTCCGTCGCGCGGGCCGCGGAGCCGGACGCGCGTTCCCGGGTCGTCGTCGATACCGTCGTCCAGCCCGTCCGGGAGGGCGAGACCGCCCGGGTGCGGCTGCGCGTCGTCACGCCCGGGTCCGCGCCGCTGGCCGGGCCGGTGACCGTCCGGTACTCCCCGGCGAAGGGCAGCGCGACGCCGGGCGAGGACCTCCAAGCGCCACGGGGCACGCTGTCCTTCCCGGCCGGGGCCCGCTCGGGCACCACGCGCTCCATCGCCGTCCGCACGGACGACGACGGCCGGGCCGAGACCGCCGAGACGCTGCCGCTGAAGCTGGAGGTCACGGGCGCGCGGGCACCGCGGCAGCGGCCGACGGTGGTGATCGACGCGCACGGCCTGCCCTACCTCGACGCCCGGCGCCCGGTGCACGAGCGCGTCGCCGACCTGCTCGCGCGCATGACCCCGGCCGAGAAGGCGGGGCAGATGACGCAGATCGAGCACAACGCGCTGAAGGCCCCGGGCGACCTCGCGGCCCGGCACATCGGCTCGCTGATCTACGGCGGCAGCCACCCGCCCCGGCCCAACACCCCGGCGGCCTGGGCCGCGCTGACGGACTGGTACCAGCTCCGGGCGCGGACGGACCGGCTCCAGATCCCGGTCCTGCACGCCATCGACGCGGTGCACGGCCACAACACCGTCGTCGGCGCGACGATCATGCCGCACAACATCGGGCTCGGGGCGTCCCGCGACCCCTCCCTCGTCGCCCGGGCCGCCGCGGTGACGGCCGTCGAGACGCGGGCCACCGGCATCCCCTGGACCTTCGCGCCCTGCCTGTGCGTCTCGCGGGACGAGCGCTGGGGGCGCGCCTACGAGTCCTTCGGCGAGGACCCGGAGCTGGTGAAGGCCATGACCACGGCCGTCCAGGGCCTCCAGGGCGCCCCCGACGGGAGTGAACTCCACCGCCGCGACCGGGTCATGGCCACGGCCAAGCACTTCGTGGCCGACGGGGCCACCGCGTTCGGCTCCTCCACCCACGGGGACGGCTACACGGTCGACCAGGGCATCGCCCGGATCACCCGCGAGGAGCTGGAGAGCGTCCACCTCCCGCCCTTCGCCGAGGCGGTGCGGCGCGGCGTCGGCACCGTCATGCCGTCCTTCTCCTCCCTCGACCTCGCCGGGGACGGGCAGGGTCCGGTGCGCATGCACGCGTACGGCGAGTTGATCAACGGCGTGCTGAAGGACGGGATGGGCTTCGACGGGTTCGTCGTCAGCGACTGGAAGGCCATCGACCAGATCCCCGGCGACTACGCCACCGACGTGCGCACCGCCGTCAACGCCGGGGTGGACATGAACATGGTCCCGCACGCCTACCGGGAGTTCCAGGACACGCTGCTCGCTCAGGTGCGGGCGGGCCGGGTGCCGCAGTCCCGGATCGACGACGCCGTCGCCCGCATTCTGACCCGCAAGTTCCAGCTCGGGCTGTTCGAGCGGCCCTTCGCCGACACCACCCACCTCGACCGGGTCGGCTCGGCCGAGCACCGGGCGGTGGCCCGCGAGGCCGTCGCCAAGTCCCAGGTCCTGCTGAAGAACGACGGCGTCCTGCCGCTCTCCCCCGGCCAGAAGGTGTACCTCGCCGGGTCCAACGCGGACGACCTGGGCCACCAGACGGGGGGCTGGACCATCACCTGGCAGGGCTCCTCGGGGGACATCACCGAAGGCACGACGATCCGGGAGGCGCTGCGCGCGGCGGCGCCCGGGGCCCGGATGACGTACTCCGAGGACGCCTCGGCCCCCACGGACGGTCATGACGTCGGTGTGGTCGTCGTGGGCGAGACGCCCTACGCCGAGGGCAGGGGCGACGTCGGCAACGGCGGCCACGACCTGCTGCTCCCGGCCGCCGACCGCAAGGCCGTGGACGCCGTATGCGGCGCGATGCGGTGCGTCGTCCTCGTCGTCTCCGGGCGGCCGCAGATCGTCACCGGGCAGCTCGACGCCATGGACGCCCTCGTCGCCTCCTGGCTGCCCGGCACGGAGGGTGCGGGCGTCGCCGACGTGCTGTACGGCAAGCGGCCGTTCACCGGCCGCCTCCCGGTGAGCTGGCCGCGCTCGGCCGAGCAGGTCCCGGTCAACGTCGGGGACACCGACTACGACCCGCTGTTCCCCTACGGCTGGGGTCTGACGACGGACGTCCCGGCGGCCGGGGCCGGCTGGCTCGCGGTCTCCGGCCCCGCCGCGGCCGGAGACCGCTTCCGCGCCGGCGAGCCGACGCGGGCCGTCCGCGCGTTCTCCCGGGCGGCCCGCCCCGCCCGCTGAGCCCCGCGCGCCCGGCGCCGCCGTCCCCCTCGGGGGCGGCGGCGCCTTCGCGTGTTTCCGGCCGGTGTGCGCGCGGCGTGTGACGTGTCACAGACAACAAGGCGACACTGTGGGAACTTCAACTGCATTACTCGCCAGTAGAGTTATGCCCCGGCAGCGACGGCCCGCGACGGCCCCGCATCCCGCCGGAAGGTCGGAGAGGAACGCATGAGCACCGTGAACGGCATGACGCTCGACCACGCCGTCGACACGGCCCGGTACCCCCTGGCCGAGCTCGACGGCCCGACGGGAGCGGCCGTCGTCGCCCGCGCCCGCCGGGACCTCGACACCCTCGGCTGCACCGTGCTGCCCGACTTCGTGCGCCCCGGACTGCTCGACGCGCTGCGGCGCGAGTGCGCCGACATCGCCCCGCAGGCCCACTACGACGTCGAGACCGTCAACGTCTACAACATCCCCGTCGACTCCGAGCTGCCCGAGGGCCACCCCGGCCGGCGGACCTTCCAGCGGGGCAACGCCTTCGTGCCCCGGGACCGCGTCCCGCACGGCTCGCTCATCGACCTGCTCTACCGCGACCCCGCCTTCCAGCGCTTCCTCGCCCGCTGCTTCGGGCTGCCCCGGCTCCACGAGCTCGCCGACCCGCTCTCGGGCCTCGTGCTCAACGTCGTGGGGCCCGGCATGGAGCACCCCTGGCACTTCGACACCAACGAGTTCACCGTCAGCATGCTCACCCAGGAACCCGAGGCCGGCGGGGTCTTCGAGTACTGCCCGGGCATCAGGACCGCCGACGACGAACGGTTCGACGACGTGCGCGCCGTGCTCGCCGGGGAAGGTGAACACCTGGTACGCCGTCTTCCGCTTCACCCCGGTGATCTGCAACTGTTCAAGGGCCGCTTCTCGCTGCACCGTGTCAGCCCCGTGCGGGGCACGATCGCACGCCACTCCGCGATCTTCGCGTACAGCGAGCGCCCCGGGGTCGTCGGCAGCGTGGCCCGCACCCGGCAGCTCTTCGGCCGCGTCCTGCCGGAACACCTGGCGGCGGCCCGGGGCCAGGCCGTCCGGGGCGACCGGCTGCTCGACTGACGAACCGACGGTTACCGACGGAGGCCCGTACCTGTGCGTCTCGACGCGAACGGCAAAGTCTCGCTCGACCACGTCTACAACCAGCCCGACCCACGCCCGTACTTCCGGGCCTTCCACCCCCTGGGCTACGCCATCCCGCAGCACGCCAAGCCCTACTTCGCCAAACTCGTGCGCGAGTACCGCGACGCCCGGGGCGTGGCGGTACCGCAGGTCCTCGACATCGGCTGCTCGTACGGCATCAACGCCGCACTGCTGAAGTACGACATGACGCTGGACGAGCTGTACACGCGTTACTGCCCACGGAACCCGGACACCCGCACCCGCGAGGCGCTCCTCGCCCAGGACCGCGAACTGGCCGCCCGCCCGGCGGGCCCCGCCGTGCGGGTCGTCGGGCTCGACGCCTCCGCCGAGGCCCTCGCCTACGCCCACGAGGCCGGGTTCCTCGACGACGCCGTCCGCGCCGACCTGGAGCGCGACGAGCTCACGCTCCCGCAGCGCGACGCCCTCGCCGGCACGGACCTGATCGTCTCCACCGGTGCGCTCGGCTACGTCTCCGAGCGCACCCTCGTCCGCGTCCTGCGGGCCCAGGGCGAGCGGCGCCCGTGGATGGCCCACTTCATGCTGCGCATGTTCCCCTTCGACCCCATCGACGCCGCTCTCGCCGACCTCGGCTACGAGACCACCCGCGTCGACGGATTCTTCCGGCAGCGCCGGTTCGCCTCGCCCGAGGAGCAGGCCCGTCTGCTGGAGGGCATGGCGGCCGCGGGTGTGGACCCGAGCGGCCTGGAGGCGGAAGGCTGGATGTACGCGCACCTCTACCTGTCCCGCCCCACCGCGTCCCGTTCCGACCACGTGAATCGAGAGCCCCGTTGAACAGCACCTTCGGACATGAAGCCGAGCTGCCGCGCGTTCCCCTGCCCACACTGGAGGGCAGCTGCGAGCGCTTCCTCACCTGGTGCGCGCCGCTGCTGACGGCCGAGGAGCTGGCGGCCACCGAGGCCGAGGTCGCCGCCTTCCTCGCCCCCGACGGCCCCGGCCGCGCCCTGCACGCCGCGCTGGCCGAGTACGACACCGCCGAAGGCGTGCACAGCTGGCTCGACACCTTCTGGCCGTACCGCTACCTGGGCCGCCGCGACCGGATCGCCCTCAACGCGAACTTCTTCTTCCTCTTCGCGGACCCCGCGGACCCCGCGGACGGCGAGGACGGCGAGGACCGCGCGGACGCCGGCGGGGCCCAGATCCCCCGGGCGGCCGGGCTCGTCGCGGGCGCGCTGGACTACAAGCGCGCGATCGACCGCGGGCAGCTGCCGCCCGTGACGCAGCGCGGGGTGCCGCAGTCCATGGTGCAGAACCGGTACCTGTTCTCCACGACCCGCATCCCCGGCGCCGAGCAGGACACCGTCCGCGCCCCCTACACCGAGGCGTGGCCCGGGCCCTCGGAGGCCCGGCACATCGTCGTCTTCCACCGCGGCACCATGTACCGCATGGACGTGCTCGGCCCCGACGGCGTCCCGTACTCCCTGGAGGACCTCGAAGCCGGGCTGTGCCACGTCACGAAGGCGGCCACCGAGCGGGAACCCGCGCCCGTCGGCCACCTCACCACGATGGCCAGGGCCGAGTGGGCCGCCGCCCGCTCCTCGCTCCTGGCCCTCGACCCGCGCAACGCCGAGGCCCTGGAGGACGTCGAGACCGCGCTCTTCTGCCTCTCCCTGGAGGACTTCGCGCCTGCGGACGAGCAGGCCGCCTGCGACGAGCTCCTCCACGGCGACCGCGGGAACCGCTGGTTCGACAAGGCCGTGACCCTCGTCGTCTTCGCCGACGGCCGGGCGGGCGTCAACGTCGAGCACTGCGAGCTGGACGGCACGACGATCCTCGGCTTCGTCGACCATCTGCTCGGCGCCTCCGCCCAGGAGCACGCCGAGCGCTCGGGGGCCACCGCCCAGGGCCTTCCCGCCCTGGAGCCGGTCAGCTTCGTCCTGGACGAGGAGCTGCGCGCCCTGGTGCGCTCGGCCGCCGAGTCCTTCGCCGCCTACGGCGAGGCCACGGCCACCGCCACGGTGGCGTTCCCGGACTTCGGCAGCGGCACGGCCAAGGCCCTCGGCGTCTCTCCCGACGCCTTCGTCCAGTGCGCCTACCAGCTCGCCCACCAGCGGGCCAAGGGACGGCTGGGCGCGACCTACGAGTCCATCGCCACCCGCCAGTACCGGCACGGCCGTACCGAGGCCATGCGGGTCGTCACCCCGCAAGTGCAGGGCTTCGTGGCCGCGATGGAGAACGACACGGCCTCCCCCGAGACCCGTCGCGCCGCTTTTCGGGCCGCCGCGACGGCCCACGTCGAGCGGGCCAGGGAGTGCCAGACGGGCCGGGCCCCCGAACAGCACCTGTGGGAGCTGGAGCTGATCGAGCGCCGCCGCGGCGGACCGCAGCCGGCCCTCTACCGCTCCCCGGGCTGGCGGATCATGCGCGACGACTTCCTGAGCACCAGCTCCGCCCCGTCCACGCACATCCGGTACTTCGGCTTCGGCTCCACCAGCACGCAGTGCATCGGAGTCGCCTACGTCCTGCTCCCCGACCGCTTCCACGTCTACCTGAGCACCCCGGCTCCGGTCGCGGCGCAGATGCACAGCTTCGCCGCGGAGCTGCGCACCGCCGTGGCCGAGCTGCGGGAGCTCCTCGAGAGCGAGCGGCCCGCCGGCTGATCCCGGCCGCCGCCCGGCACGCGACGCGCGACGCCCCTCGGACGGACCGAGGGGCGTCGCGCGTGGTGCCCGGCGACCGCCCTGGGCCGGGCGGCCGGGTGCCGGCCTTTCTCGTCAGGCCACGGGGGCCGGATACGTCGGGTACTCGGCGCCGGAGACGTACTGGACGACGCGGACGACCTGGCAGGAGTAGCCGAACTCGTTGTCGTACCAGAGGTAGAGGATCGCGTTGTCGCCGTCGACCTTGGTGGCGCCGGCGTCGACGATCGAGGCGTGGCGCGAACCGATGAAGTCGTTGGAGACGGCGTCGGGGGCGCTGATGAAGTCGATCTGACGCTTCAGCGGCGAGGTGAGCGAGACGTTGCGGAGGTAGTCGAGCACCTCGTCGCGGTCGGTCTCGCGCGCGAGCTGGAGGTTGAGGATCGCAATCGAGACGTCCGGGACCGGCACGCGGATCGAGCTGCCGGTGATCTTGGCCTGGAGGTCGGGCAGGGCCTTCGCCACGGCGGAGGCGGCACCCGTCTCGGTGATGACCATGTTCAGCGGCGCCGAACGGCCACGGCGGTCCGACTTGTGGTAATTGTCCAGCAGGTTCTGGTCGTTCGTGAACGAGTGGACGGTCTCCACGTGGCCCCGCAGGACGCCGTACTCGTCCGCCATCGCCTTGAGCGGCGGCACGATCGCGTTCGTGGTGCAGGACGCGCAGGAGATGATCTGCTCGTCCTGCTTGATCGTGTCGTGGTTGACGCCGTGCACGATGTTGGGCACGTCGCCCTTGCCGGGCGCGGTCAGGATGACCTTGTCGATGCCGGGGCGCAGGTGCTTCGAGAGCCCCTCGCGGTCGCGCCACCTGCCGGTGTTGTCGATGAGGACGGCGTCCCTGATGCCGTAGGCCGTGTAGTCCACCGACGTCGGGTCGTCGGAGTAGATCACCTTGATCTCGTTGCCGTTGGCGATGATCTTGCTGCTCGCCTCGTCGACGGTGATCGTGCCCTGGAACTGGCCGTGGATCGAGTCGCGGCGCAGCAGGGAGGCGCGCTTGACGAGGTCCGCGCCGTCCGTCGCCCCGCTCCTGCGCACGACGATGGCACGCAGCCGCAGGCCGTTGCCGGAGCCCGCCTTCTCGATGAGCAGCCGGGCGACCAGCCGGCCGATGCGGCCGAACCCGTAGAGGACGACGTCGCGCGACTCGCGGCGGTCGATCTTGTTGGCACCCGTGGCTCCGGCGACGGCCTCGGCGGTGAACTCCTCCACCGACAGGCCGCGGTCGTCGGCCCGGTAGGTCGCCGCGAGCATGCCGATGTCGATCTGGGACGGGCCGAGATCGAGCGTGGTCAGGGCGTTCAGGAACGGCAGCGTCTCGGTGACCGACAGTT
Source organism: Streptomyces sp. WMMC1477 (assembly GCF_027460245.1). NCBI lineage: Bacteria > Bacillati > Actinomycetota > Actinomycetes > Kitasatosporales > Streptomycetaceae > Streptomyces > Streptomyces sp. WMMC1477. The sequence continues at coordinate 896,187 of NZ_JAPZBD010000003.1, forward strand.
CCTCACCGGCGATCTGCCGGGCGAAACGGTGGGTCTTCAGGATGCTGACGACCGATTTGTTCACCAGGGAGCGGCTGTGCAGCAGGACCGTGACGTCCCGCTCGCGGTGCAGCTTGCCGATGATCGGAATCATCGACTCCGCGATCTCCTCGCGGTGCTTCCAGTTGGTGAACGTGTCCTCGTTGACAGTCACTGTTCATCTTTCGAGCTAGGCGGCGCTCAGATGATGCTACCGGGCGCCGTCCCGGCCGTGAAACGGGACCACCGCGAACGCGGCCACCACCGCTCTCACCAGCGGAAACCCGCTTCCGGGCAGGCGTCGGCGCCGCCACCGCCGCTGACCCCTCTCCCTCTCCCCCTCACCCGGACGGGTCAGCACGGCTCGCCGCGGCCCGGCCGGTCACCCAGGATCGGGTCCTGCCGCCGAGTGCGGCGGCGACGGCTCGGGGGCCGAAGGACGGAGAGGACGATCATGGCCGACACCCCTCACAACACGGCAGGCTCCACCCGGCACGCGAGCCCGGACGCCTCCGGCCTCTCCGGCGGGGTGATCTTCGCCGGTGTGCTGATGCTCGTGGTCGGCACCATGAGCATCCTCGTCGGGATCGGGGGCATCGCCGAGGACGACGTGTACGCCCGCGTCGGCGACTACGTCTACGAGTTCGACCTGACCACCTGGGGCTGGATCCACCTGGTCCTCGGCGCGCTCGTGGCCCTCACCGGCCTGGGTGTGCTCGCGGGTGCGCCCGTGGCGCGCGGCGTCGGCGTGGCGCTGGCGGTCCTCGTCGCCATCGCGCAGTTCATGTGGCTGCCCTACCAGCCGATCTGGTCCGTGGTGGTCATCGCAATCGCCGTGTTCATCATCTGGGCCCTGACCACCGACACCGGACGGAAGAAGGCCTTCTGATCCGCCGCCCGCCCCGCCCGCGCGACCCCGGCCCGGCACCCCCGCCGGCGCCGGGTCACGCGAGCCCGGGGGAGCGACGGCCCCGATGACCACCGCCGACGCGGCCCCGGACCCCGCCGGGCCCCTGCTCGTCGTCGCGGCCGTCGTCGCCGTCCTCGTCACGCAGTGGCCCCGGCGCCGGGAGGCCCGGACGGGCGGTGCGCCATGAGGTGGGCCCGGCCCGACCGCGCCACGGCCCGGACCCGACTCGCGCCATGGCGCTGGCCCCTGCTGGCCGTGGGCACCGCCGTGCTGGTCGCGGCGTACTTCGAGCTACCCCTCGGCCACCTCGGGCCCGACCGCCCGGCCCTGAGCTGGACCGTCTTCTCGGTCGCGCTGGTCCTGATCGCGGCCCTGCTGCTGCGGCAGATCCGCAACGTCCTCACCGAGCGCGGCGACACCCGCTCCGGGCTGGCCATCGCGGGGCTGATGTCTGTGACCGTCCTCGTGTTCGCCACCGCCTACTCCGCGCTCGCCCGGCAACCCGGCGAGTTCGACGGGCTGGAGACCCGGGTCGACGCGCTGTACTTCACCGTGGTCACGCTGGCCACCGTCGGCTACGGCGACATCAGCCCCAGCGGGCAGAGCGCACGCGTCGTCGCCATGGTGCAGATCGTCTACACCTTCGCCTTCCTCACCTCGGCCGCGACCGCCCTGTCGCGCCACGTGCGCAGCCGGCTCGAACACTCCCGGCAGGACGGCGAGCCCGAGGACTGAGCCCGCGCCCGCACGTCGGCTCACCAGGACTCCGAGGCCTCCCGCACGGCCGGCGCCCGCTCCGGACGGGCGGCCGTCCGGCGGACCCGCAGGGCGAGCAGCGGGAAGAGCAGCACCGAGGCCATCGCCGCACCAACGAGCGCCGCGGCCTCGTCGGCGTCGAGCACGTCGCCGTCGAGCCCGATGGCGGTGATGGCGACGACCAGCGGCAGACAGGTGGAGGAGTACAGAGCCAGCGCACCGCGGTCCGCGCGGCCCAGCCCCGGCGGCGCCAGGGCGAAGGCGGGCAGCCCCCGGACGACGAGGAAGAGCAGCAGGAAGACGGGCAGGAGCGCCAGCGCCCGCCCGCCGGACAGGAGCGAGTCGAGGTCGAACTCGATGCCGGTGACGACGAAGAACAGCGGGACGAGAAAACCGAAGCCCATGGCCTCGATCCGGCTCAGGACCGCCGCACCGCTCTCGGGCGCCGCGCCGGTGAGGACGAGACGCGTGAGCATGCCCGCGGCGAAGGCACCGAGCAGGACGTCGAGGCCGAACGCGGCCGACAGGCCGAACATGCAGACCAGCAGCAGCATGACGAATCGCATGGCGAACTGTCCGCTGCTGTGCAGCGTCCGGGTGACGATGTCCGCGAACCACGGCGGCCGGGGACGCAGCGCCCACACCACGGCGGCCGCCGTGAGCAGCGCGAAGGCGGCGAGGACCGCCGCGGACTCCCGTGGCCGCCGCCCGCCGAGCAGCAGTGCCATGGCGATGATCGGCCCGAACTCGCCCACCGCGCCGAACGCGAGGACGACGGTCCCGAACGGCCCGTCGAGGTCCCCCGCGTCCCGGAGGATCGGCAGCACGGTGGAACACGGGGTTCACCGCACCGTCGGGGGTGATCCGCCGGACCGGTCCGCCTCCCCTGAGAGGCCGTACAAAACTCGCGCCGCGCGGCGGGCCGGGCCCACGATCCAAAGGTGGCGGAGAGAGAGACCCTGGACGGGTGGCACGAGCTGATCCTGACGGCCGTCATCGCGCTGGCGGCCGTGGGCACGGCCTGGGCCGGCTTCCAGAGCGCCAAGTGGGGCGGCGTCCAGGCGAACTCCTACGCGCAGGCCTCGGCGTCCCGCACGGAGTCGACGCGTCAGTCCACCACGGCCGGACAGTTCGTCACCATCGACGTGATCACCTTCACGGACTGGCTCGCGGCCCTGCAGGAAGAACGGGACGCGGAGGGCAGGGAGTCCTCCCTCGACGGCTACGAGCCCGATCCCGACACACTCTCGGGCGAGTTGTTCAACCGGTTCCGCACCGAGTTCAAGCCCGCGGTACGAGCCTGGCTGGACACCAGACCGCTGAGCGACCCGGACGCACCGTCGACGCCGTTCGCCATGCCCGAGTACCGCCCAGCCACCCTGGACGAGGCCGAGACGCTGCTGAAGGAGGCCGAGAGCCTCTCCGCCAAGGCGAGGCAGGCGAACCAGCGCTCCGACAACTACGTCCTCACGGCCGTCCTCTTCGCGCTGGTCCTGTTCTTCGCCACCCTGACCCAACGGGCTTCGCGGGGCCGCAGCAGGGTCCTCCTGCTCTCCCTCACGATCGTCACCCTGCTCTCGGCGGTGACCCTCCTGGTCACGTTCCCGATCCAGATCTGAGGCCGCGGGCGGAACGGAGACGGTGCACCGCGAACCGCCCTCTTCCCCCCTCTCCCGACCGGCGCACGGGGCGGCGCGCGCGACCGACGGAGGGCGTGTCACCCGCGCGGCGCACGGGTGACACGCCCTCGGCCGGACGGTCAGGCCGGTACCGGCGTCACCGGGTGCCGTCCTCCGGCGCCTCGTCCCAGGCGGCGTCGTCGCCGGCGGGCAGGGACCCACCGGACGGCAGGGCCGTCATCCTCGGCAGCAGCTGCGCGGCGAGCAGCGTCGACAGAGCGGAGCTGTCCCCGCCGCCGTCGGTGCGGACGACCACCGGGCGCGGCGCCTTCGCCGCCAGCTCGGCGCCCACCTCCAGCCGCCGGCGGGCCAGCTCGTACTGGAGCACCGCGCGGTTGTCGCGGTACGCCTTGGCGAGGGCACGCTGCGCGCGGGCCTCGTTCTCGGCGGCGATGAGGCCGCTGCGGCCCCGCGTCTCGATCTCGAACCGCACCCGCTGCGCGTTGGTCTCCTGCTCCTCCAGCAGCTGGGCGACCTCCTCGCGGGCCCGGTTGAGCGCGGCCCGCACCTCGACGATGCGCGCGTCGCGCACCTTCTTGGCCCGCTCGATGTCCATGCCCAGGCTGTCGATCCGGCGCTTGCGGGTGAGGCCCCACTCCTGGTCGTAGGCCGTGCGCTCCTTGGCGACCCGCTCCCGGGTGGCCAGGTGCTGCTGGTACTGGGCCGGCAGCTGGACGTCCGGGATGTTGGAGCCGGTGATGCGCACGCCGTAGCGGGAGAGCAGGTGGTTGAGGAGCTCCTGCATGTCCGCAACGTCCGAGCCGCGCAGGTCGTAGGCGCGCTCGGTCTGCACCTGCCGGGCCCGCTGCCGGATGGCGTCCTGGACGGCGCTGGACAGCACCAGGTCGAAGTTGCCCGCGCCGATCGTCCGGACGAAGAGCACCGCGTCGGTGATGCGGAACTTCAGGAAGAACTCGATCGACCTCAGCGGCACGTTCTCCCGCGTGGGGCAGGCCATCACGGGGGCCGAGTACGGGATCTCGGTGGCCGTGTCGACCACGAAGTCGACCCGCGACCAGGGGTGCCACAGGTAGTGGCGGCCCGCGTCCAGCGTGCGGGTGACGGCGCCGTACCGGGTCAGGACGCCGTGGGTGCCCTGCTCGATCTCGACGATCGAGGAGCGCCACCACCACAGCAGGCCGAGCACGAGCAGCAGCACGCCGACCGTGTAGGAGAACCCGGCGAGGGCGCCGTAGGCGGTGTCGGACACCCCGTCGGACCCCGACTCACGCACCGTCAGCATGACGCTGGCCAGCAGTGCGAACAGGCCGAGCCACAGCGGCAGCATCCACCACAGCCGACGCCGGTGGCGCGGGATGATGACCGGGATCAGCGTCCCCGCCTCGCCGCCGCGCAGCAGTTGGGCGACCTCGCTCCAGGGCGCCACGGCCTCGGAGATGACCGACCTTCGGTTCACATGGGTGCTGCTCACTTGTCGGCCTCCTCGGAGAAGTCGGTGACGTCGGTGAGGTCAGGGACGCCGGGGTCGTCGGTGGCGGCCGGGGAGGCCGGGGAAGCCCCGACGGGGTCGGCGGGGCCTCCGCTCTCGGGGTCGGCGGGCGTCGCGGCGGCCTTTGCCGGCACCGTCGGCCGGTCGGCGGCCAGCAGTGCCTGCACCTCGCTCTCCCGCGCGGCGATCCGCTCGCCCACCTCGGCGAGCCGCTCGCGCACGGCCGCCATGTCGCCCTCGGAGAACAGCTCGTCCCCGTGCTCGCCCACCAGCTCGCGGGCCAGCCGCAGGAAGTCGACCCCGGCGGCGTCGCCGTCCCCGGTACCGCCGATGCGGACCAGGCGTGGCAGGTGCTCGGCGACCCGCTCCAGGGCGTCCAGGACCTGCTGCTGGTAGCGGTACTCCAGGATCTCCGGGGCCTCGGCCGCCGTCACCGCCCGGATGTCGAGGGCCTGGGCCTCCAGCAGCGCCGCGTTGGCCTTCGCCTCGGACTCCGCCTGCACGTACCGCTGACGGGCCAGCGCCTCGGCCCGGTTGGTCTCGCGCTCCACGGCGGTGTCCATCTGCGCCTGGTACTGCGCGATCTCCGCCTTGATCGCGGAGAGCGTCTCGTGGCTGGCCGCCAGCTCCTTGGTCAGGTCGCCCTCGTCCTGCTCCTTGCGCAGCATCAGCGCGTACTCGTGCGTGTAGGCCTCCTTGGCCATCCGGACCATCTCCGGAGCGGCCAGGTCCATGCGGTAGCCGCGGTCGGCCGGCTCGGCGTGCGTGATGTTCGCGTTCGTCAGCTCGACCGCCGGCCGGAACTGCTGGTTGAGCTGCTCCAGCAGCCGCCCGGTGTCCTCGCCGACCATGTCGTAGATTCCGGCCGCCTCCTGCTCGTAGATGAGGCTGCGGATCGTCTCGCTGACGGCGTTGCCGAGCTTCTCCTCGAAGCCGCGCACCGCGCCGAGCGTGTAGACGAACTCGGTCGGGTCGCTGATGCGGAACTGGATGAAGAGGTCGATCGACGCCTTGACCCCGCCCTTGGTGGGCGCCTCGCGCACCGGCGCGTTGAACGGGTACTCACGGGTGGTGTTGACGATGTACGACACCCGTTTCCACGGGCTGATCAGAACGACCCGTCCGGGCCCGACGACCTTCTCCAGCTTCCCGAACCGGGTGATCAGGGCCTGGCACCCGTCCGGGACCATCACCATGCCCTGCCGCCACCAGACGAAGGCGACCGCGGCCACGGCGACGAACCAGTAGTGGAGCCCGAACAACGGGTTCGTCAGCGGGGAGTCGTCCACGGTCGCCACCACGGCGGTCCCGATCGCCCCCAGGACCAGCAGGCACAGCACCGGGAGCATGCTCAGGAACGAGCGCCCCTTCGGCAGCACCATCGGGCAGATCACATGTGTCTGCTCGCCGCGCGTGCCCTCCTGCCCGCTCTGGTTGAGCGCCTCCCCCGCCTCGTCGAGCGGCACGGTCCGCTGCGCCATCACGGTCGCGATCGAGCCGCCCTGCTCCCGGGCCGCCGGGAAGTCCGCCGGGTCCATCCCCTCGGACCGCGGCTCCCGTGCCTCCTCACCGGCTCCGCCCTGCTCCTGCGGGCTCCGCTGCCCGCCGTGTGAGCCCCCGGCGCGCCGTCGGAGCTCCTCCTCGGCCACCTGTCGCGGATCGGCGCCGGAAGCCACCGCCGAGGCGACCCTTCGAAGGTTCTGCGCCCGTGATTGCGCCACGGTTCCCCCTCTGTCGTGTCGTACGTCCCCGCCATCTCACACCACGGACGCCACATCGCGAACCACCGGGCCCCGACTGTTACCGCACGGCAAGACCCTGTTGCCTCCGGGCACGGGCGGGGACTCCGTATCCGGCCGACGGGCGGCAGAGGGGTTGCCGGAACGGACGGCGCCCCCACCGCCAGCGCACGGGGAGAGCCGAAACCGGTGAAAGCGGTGGGGCGGTTACCGGATCCGACGGGACCCCCGACGTGTGAGGCACATCACTCTCAGATACCCCCCGGGGCATAAACGAAGTCTTGTTACGGTTGAGCCGTGCATACCCCCCCCCGGGTATCAATCACGACAAGCAGGCAGGAGTTCCCCGCATGGTTCCCGAGATCGACCAGCAGAGGTTCGCCGAGGCGCACGCCGCAGGTGCCCTCGTCGTCGACGTCCGCAACAGCGGCGAGTACCGCGCCGGCCACGTCCCCGGCGCCCGGTCGGCGCCGCTGGCCGTCCTCACCCTGGACCTCGCCGCACTGCCCAAGGACCGGCCGGTCCACGTGATCTGCCAGAGCGGCGGCCGCAGCGCGCAGGCGACCTCCCTGCTCCGCGACCTGGGCTACGACGCCCACAGCGTCAGCGGCGGCACCGCCGCCTGGATCGACGAGGGCCGCCCCGTGGTGACGGGTGACGAGCCCGGCACGCCCGCCGCCCCCGCCGGCTCCGAGGAGACGCGATGATCACCGTTCTGCCTGTCGAGACCCCCGGCCTGGGCGACCGCACCTACCTCGCCCACGACGGCTCCGTGGCACTGGTGGTCGATCCTCAGCGTGACTACGACCGCGTGACCGCGCTGGCCGACGCCGCCGGAGTGCGGATCACGCACGTGTTCGAGACGCACATCCACAACGACTACGTCACCGGCGGCCTGGCCCTGGCCCGCGAGGTCGGCGCGCAGTACCTGGTCAACGCCGACGACGAGGTGTCCTACGAGCGGACCGCGGTGTGCGACGGCCAGCTGATCGAGGTCGGCGACGGCATGCGGGTGCGGGTGATCCACACCCCGGGCCACACTCACACGCACCTCTCCTACGCCCTGGAGGCCGACGGGGAGCAGGTCGCGGTGTTCACCGGCGGCTCCCTGCTGTACGGCTCCACCGGACGCCCCGACCTGCTGGGCCCTGACCACACCGACACCCTGGTACGCGCCCAGTGGCGCTCGGCGCGACGGCTGGCGGACGAACTGCCCGACGAGACGGCCGTCTACCCCACCCACGGGTTCGGCTCCTTCTGCTCCGCGACCCAGGCCACCGGCCTGGCCAGCACCATCGGGCAGGAGAAGCGGACCAACACCGCGCTGACCGCCGACGAGGAGGCCTACGTCGCCCAGCTTCTGGCCGGCCTGGACGCCTACCCCGCCTATTACGCCCACATGGGCCCGGCCAACTCCGCAGGCCCCGGCGCGCCGGACCTGTCCCCGCCGTCCGTGGCGGATCCGGCCGAGCTGCGCCGCAGGATCGAGGCCGGCGAGTGGGTGGTGGACCTGCGCGACCGTACGGCCTTCGCCGCCGGACATCTGGCCGGCAGTCTCAACTTCGGCCTGGACGGCCCGTTCGTCACCTATCTGGGCTGGCTGATTCCGTGGGGCACCCCGCTCACCCTGCTCGGGCAGAGCGCCGGGGACGTGGCCGAGGCCCAGCGCGAGCTGGTCCGCATCGGCATCGACCGCCCGGCCGCGATGGCCACCGGCGGCCCCGAGGACTGGGCCGGCGGCGAGCCCCCGGCCGCCTACGAGCGCGCCACCTTCGGCGCTCTGAAGGCCGCCCTGACCGGCGATGACGTCGTCGTCCTGGACGTACGCCGGGACCAGGAGCGCTCAGAGGCGCACATCCCCGGCACGGTGCACATCCCCGTCCACGAGGTGCCGGACCGTCTCGGGGAGATCCCCGCGGGCCGCGTCTGGGTGCACTGCGCCGGAGGCTACCGCGCCGGAGTGGTCGCCGCACTGCTCCACGCCCGCGGCCGCGACGTCGTCGCCGTCGACGACAGCTTCGACCACGCCCTCGACCTGGGGCTGTGCGCCCTCCCCTCCGAGACGCCCGCGACCTCCGCGACCTCCGCAACCTCCGACAACCGACAGGAGACCAACGCGTGACCACCCCCACCACACCCCGCGGCCTGACCGCCGACGCACTGCGCGCCAAGCTCGACTCGCCCCACCCGCCGCGCCTGCTCGACGTCCGCTCCCCGGCCGAGTTCGAGGGAGCGCACATTCCCGGCGCCTACAACGTCCCTCTGGACACCCTCCGTGAGCACCGTGAGGAGCTGACCAGGCACCTGGACACCGACGTGGTGCTGGTGTGCCGCTCCGGCCAGCGCGCCGACCAGGCCGAACGCGCGCTCGCCGAGGCGGGACTGCCCGGTCTGGCGGTCCTGTCGGGCGGCATGACCGCGTGGGAGAAGTCCGGGGCACCGACCAACTACGGCCAGGAGCGCTGGGACATGGAGCGCCAGGTCCGCCTGGCCGCCGGGGCCCTGGTGCTGCTCGGTGCCGTCGGCAGCTTCTTCCTCCCCGGCCTCCAGGCGCTGTCCGCGTTCGTCGGCGGCGGACTGGCCTTCGCCGCGATCAGCAACACCTGCGCCATGGGCGTGCTGCTGTCGAGGATGCCGTGGAACCGCACACCGTCCTTCGACCCGCGCAAGGCCGTAGCCCAGCTCGCCCACGGCAGGTGAACGTCATGACGCTGACGCTCGTCCTGGCCCTCGCCCTGCTGGTCGGCGTATCCCTCGGCCTGCTCGGGGGAGGCGGGTCGATCCTCACCGTGCCGCTGCTGGTCTACGTCGCGGGCATGGACGCCAAGGAGGCCATCGCCACCTCCCTGTTCGTCGTCGGCGTCACCTCCGCCGTGGGCCTGGTCAACCACGCCCGCGGCGGACGGGTCCGCTGGCGCACCGGCGTCCTGTTCGGAGCGGCCGGCATGGCCGGCGCCTACACCGGCGGACTCATCGGCGGCCACATCCCCGACGCGGTCCTCCTGATCGCCTTCGCGGTCATGATGATCGTCACGGCCGCCGCCATGCTCCGCGGCCGCCGCGATGTCGACCCGCACCGAGCCCACCGGCAGCTCCCGGTAGGACGGGTCCTGCTGGACGGCGCGGCGGTCGGCCTGGCCACCGGCCTGGTCGGCGCGGGCGGCGGCTTCCTCGTCGTCCCCGCCCTGGCCCTGCTCGGCGGCCTGCCCATCCCGGTGGCCATCGGCACGTCGCTGCTGGTCATCGCGATGAAGTCCGCCGCGGGCTTCGCCGGCTACCTGTCAAGCGTCCCGATCGACTGGACCCTGGCCCTGGCCGTCACCGCCTTCGCGGTCGCCGGCAGCCTCGCCGGGGCCCGGCTGGCCGGACGCGTGCCCGCCCACGTCCTCTCCCGGCTCTTCGCCTGGTTCGTGCTGGCCATGGGCATCTTCGTCCTGGCCCAGCAGGTCCCCGCGCACATAGCGGTCCCGGTCCTGGCGGCCATCGCCGCGCTGGGCGCCGGAGCGGGGGTCTGCTACGGCTTCGTCGCCCGCTGCCCGCTGCGCCGGGCCGTCCACCCAACCTGACCCCCGTCCCGGCACTACACCGCTGCCCCGGCGTACCACCCTCGGCGCGCCGGGGCAGCGGTATGCCGTGCCGTCTGGGGAATGAACGGCCACGTTCCGGTGTTCTTTACCCCAAGGGGTATTAATGCCACCGCTCTCACACAACGGAAGGAACGATCCCGTGAGCACCGTCGCCCTCACCGCCGCGGACTTCGAGAAGACCGTCACCGGCAACGACATCGTCCTGGTCGACTTCTGGGCCACCTGGTGCGGACCGTGCCGGATGTTCGCCCCCGTCTACGAGAAGGCCTCCGAGGCCCACTCCGACATCCTCTTCGGCAAGGTCGACACCGAGGCGGAACGGGCGCTCGCCGCCGCCGCGGACATCACCTCGATCCCCACTCTGATGGCCTTCCGCGAAGGCATCCTGGTCTTCTCCCAGCCCGGCGCCCTGCCGCCGCAGGCCCTGGACCAGCTGATCACCGCCGTCCGCGGACTCGACATGAACGAGGTCCGCGCCTCCCTCGCCACTCAGAGCCCCGGCCGGTGACGGCGGCCGGGGCCCGGACCGGCCCGGTGAAAGGAAGAAACCCATGGTCCAGCTCCCCGCCGACGAGGCGCGATCGGCCGCCAACCGCCTCAAGCGTGCCCAGGGCCAGCTCGTCGGCGTCGTACGCATGCTGGAGGAAGGGCGCGACTGCGAGGAGGTCATCACCCAACTCGCCGCGGCCAACCGCGCGCTGGACCGGGCCGGCTTCGCCATCGTCGCCAGCGGCCTCAAGGAGTGCCTGAGCCGGGAGGGCGGCGCCGACAGCCTCGACACCCGGAAGATGGAGAAGCTCTTCCTCTCCCTCTCCTGATCCTCTCACCCGGGCGGTCAGCCGGGGGACAGGGCGTGCAGGGCGGCGTCCAGGCGGGCGGTGGCCTCCTCGGCGACAGGTCCGAGGGCGTCGAGACCCGTGAGGGTGACCATGGTGCCCGGGTCGAGGGCCTGGACGAGCACGTGGTCGCCGTCCCGCCGGACGACGACGTTGCACGGCAGGAGCAAGCCGATGGAACGGTCGGCTTCCAGGGCGCGGTGGGCCAGGGGCGGGTTGCAGGCACCCAGGATCAGGTAGTCCTCCATGTCATGGTCGAGCTTGGTCTTCAGGGTGGCCGTCACGTCGATTTCGGTGAGCACACCGAATCCCTGGTCGGCCAGGGCCTGCCGGACGGCGGCGACGGCGGCGTCGAAGTCGGTGGTGGCCAGGCGGACGGTGCGGTGGTAGGACACGGTGCGCGGCTCCTTCGGTCGGAAGACCTGGTTCCCTGACAGCCCGACGGGTACCCGTCGGGGCGGACGCGATACCGGGCGATATCCGGGTCAGGCCACGAAATGCCTCCTGACTCTACGGAGAGGCCAGACCGCGGGCGTCGTCGGGCGGGAAATGCGCGTCGCCGCCGCAGCCTCCGTTCCGATTCTTCTCCGGATTCGCATCGGCTCCGGGGAATCCGGCGCGCTGACGCGCACCCCGGTGGCGGAGAACGCCACGGCACGGACGACACGATCCGGGATACACGGAAGGTCCGGTTCCCGACTTTCCACACGGTACGTCCCAGTGTGCGACCCGCCGGTGCCCCGCTGAGCGAACGCGATGTCCGGCACTCCGGATGACCACGCTGCGGGACCGCCACCCCGCGCAGGCCCGTCCGCACCTCAGACGTTCACGGACCGTCACGGAACTCCGTTGCGACAGCGGCTACTTGGGGTCCTGAGCACCATTGACGCGCGTAGCCTGCTCCGGGCATATTCTCCCTCGAGCTCTCCCATGGGGAAATCGTCCGGATTCAGTGACCGCTTTTTCAGCGCAGGGAATTCACATAGTGCGATACTTCCGTTTCCTCGTGGCCGGACACGCGGTGTCCGCGTACGGCGTCTTCCTCAATCTCATCGCACTGAACCTGTTCGCCTACGAGACGACCGGCAGCGCCCTGCAGACCGGGTTACTCATGGCGCTCCGGCTGTTCGCCGGGGTGGCCGGCGGCGCGCTCATGGGCTCCCTGTCCCATCGATTCGATCTGAAGCGGGTCCTGGTCCTGGCCGAATTCGCCCAGGGAACAGCGCTGCTCAGCCTGGCCGTGTTCCAGGACACCACCGGAAACGCGCTCCTGTACGGGGTGGTGTGCGTGGCGGGGCTGTGTTCGACGTCCTCCACCGTCGCCCTGCGGACCGCGATCCCGGCCATGGTCGGCGCCGACCAGCGCGTCTGGGCCAACGGGCTGCTGGCGAGCTGCCGTTCGGTGGCGATGGTGGCCGGGTTCGCCTCGGCCGGCGTCGTCGTCTCGCTGCTCGGCTACACCGCGGCCTTCGTCCTGGTCGCCGGAACCTTCCTGCTGGCCGCGCTCAACCTCGCCTGGCTGCCGTTGCGCACCCGCACGGGCGACGAGGAGGACGAGGGTGAGGGCGGGGAGGCGGCCCCGGGCCGGGCCGCGGCGCGGGGCGCGGGACGGGTCTCCGGATGGCTCGGCCGCTGGGCGCTCCTCGGCTTCCTGCGGCTCTACCCGCTGGTGCTGATGCTGCTCATGGTCCGGGCCGTGGACGGCTTCGGCTCGTCCGCGCACAACGTGGGCCTGCCGATCCAGTCCCGCGCGCTGGACCCGGCGCACCCGGCCGTGTTCATCAGCCAGTTCTGGGCCATCTGGGCGGTGGGCAACATCCTCGCCCAGCGGCTGGTCACCCGGTACGCCAAGCGGCACGGGGCACCCTCGGAGCGCGCCTTCGCGGTGGGCGTCATGGTGATGTCGGCCGCCTTCATCCTGGCCTTCACCGGCCTGCCGCTGTGGCTGGCCGTCCCGGTGACGCTGCTCGCGGGCATGGCCGACGGCTTCACCGAGAACACCTACATCTCGCGGCTCCAGGCCCTTCCGGAGAAGCGGCGGGGCGCGGTGTTCGGGCTGTGCGTGACGGTGGAGAACACCAGCTTCGGCGTGGGCATGCTCGTCAGCGCCGCGCTGATGGAGCGGTACACGCCGCTGACGGTGGTCGGCGTCATGCACGGCGCGGCCCTGGTCTGCGGTCTCGCCCTGCTCCTGGCACACCGGCGGCTGGCGGCCGCCACCGGCCACGCCGACGGCGCCGAGGGTGATGACGGTGCCGAGGGTGATCGGACCGCCGCCGCGCGGGGGCCCGCCCCGAAGCCCGGCGCCGCGGTGCCGGGCGCCCGGACGACGCCGTCCGGGCGCCCCGAAGCAGCCCGCGCCGACGACGGAGCCACACCGTGAGCGCCGGCGCCACGCGGCGGCGGATCGCCCTGGTCGGCATGGCTCTGCGGCTGCCGGGCGCCGACTCCCCCGAGGCGTTCTGGCACACCATCCGCTCCGGCACCAGCCACATCCGGCGGTACACCCCCGAGGAGCTCGTCAGGGCCGGGGTGCCCCGCGAGACGGCCGAGGCGGAGGGCTTCGTCGGGGCGACCGCCACCATCCCCGGCATCGACCGCTTCGACGCGCCGTTCTTCTCCATGAGCGGCACCGAGGCGGAACTGACGGACCCCCAGCAACGGCTGTTCCTGGAGTGCGCCCACCACGCGCTCGAACACGCCGGGTACGCGGGCGGCCAGCGCGGCCTGCGCACCGCCGTGTACGCCAGCACCGGATACCACCTCTACGGGCTGCGCTCCTACCTGCACCAGCAGTCGCTGGCCGGGCCCGACGACGGTGGCTGGATGTACGGGTTGCACCGAACGGTCGGCGGCTACGCGGACTTCACCGCGAGCCGGACGGCCTTCCGGCTCGGGCTGACCGGCCCGGCGGTGGGCGTGCAGACCGCGTGCTCCAGCTCGCTGGCCGCCGTCCACCTCGCCCGGCAGGCCCTGCTGACCGGAGACGCCGACCTGGCGCTGGTGGGCGCCGCCGCGCTGCACGTGCCCCAGGTGCTGGGCTACCCGCACGTCAAGGGAAGCATCCTCTCCCGCACCGGCCGCTGCCTGCCGTTCAGCGCCGAGGCCGACGGCACGGTGGGCGGCAACGGGGTGGCCGCGGTGGTGCTCAAACGCCTCGACCGCGCCCTGGCCGACGGCGACACCGTGCACGCGGTGCTGCGCGGTACCGCCCTGAACAACGACGGCGGGGCGAAACGACACTTCACCGAGCCCTCCGCACGAGGTCAACGCGCCGTCATCCGGGCCGCGCTGGCCGCCGCCGAGACCACGGCGGACCGGCTCGGCTACGTCGAGACCCACGGCACCGGCACCTACAAGGGCGACCCGATCGAGTACGCGGCGCTGGCCCGGGTGCACCGGGAGCAGAGCGCGCGGACCGGCTACTGCGCCCTGGGCTCGGTGAAGGCCAACATCGGCCATCTGGACGTGTGCTCGGGCCTGGCCGGGCTGATCAAGGCCGCGCTGGTCGTCCGGTACGGCACCATCCCGCCGCTGGCCGGACTCACCGCGCCCAACCCGCTGCTGACGCTGGAGGGCGGCCCCTTCCGTCTGCCCGCCCGCGCCCACCGCTGGCCGGAGGGCGACGGCCCGCGGCTGGCCGGGCTGACCTCACTCGGGGTGGGCGGCACCAACGCGCACGCGATCGTCGAGCAGCCCCCGAGCCGCGCCGCGGCCCCGGGCACGGCGCTGCCGACCGGCACGGCACGGCCCACCGCCCGCACGCCCGCCCCACCGGCCCCCGCGGCCCCGGCTCCTCCCGCTGCCCCCGCGGTTTCGGCCACCCGCGCCGTGCCGGCCGTTCCCGCTGTCCCGGCGCCCGGCGTCGTGCCGCTCTCGGGGCGGGATCACGCGGCGCTGGTCGCGGGGGCACGGCGGCTGCGGCGGCATCTCGCCCTGCACCCCGACGTCCGGCAGGCGGACCTGGCGACCACGCTGGGGCTCGGCCGCCGCGCACTGCGGCACCGGCTGGCCCTGACCGGCGAGGACCCGGCCGGTGTCGCCCGGTCGCTGGACGCCTTCCTCGCCGCCGGGGCGCGGGACGAAGATCCGGCCTCACCGGCCCCCGCGAGCGGCGACGGCTGGTCCAGCGGGGTGACGCCGCGGGCGGAGCAGGCCCCGCTGGCCTGGGTGTTCAGCGGTCAGGGCGGGGCACGGCGCGGTATGGCGAGGGAGCTGTACGCCCGTTTCGCCCCCGTGCGCGAGGTGCTGGACGCCTGCGAGGAGCAGTACCGGGACGCGTACGACGCGTCCCTGCTGGCCGAACTGCTGGGTACGGAGGGCGACCGGCCGCCGGGCACCGGCACCGGTCAGCCGGCGCTCTACGCCCTGCAGGCGGCCCAGGTACGGCTCTGGCGCGAGCTCGGCCCCGCGCCGGACCTGGTCGCCGGGCACAGCGTGGGCGACTTCGCCGCCCTGCACGCCGCCGGGGTGCTGTCCCTGACGGACGGGCTGCGGCTGACCGCCGAGCGGGGACGGCTGATGGAACGGGAGTGCGCCCCCGGCGGCATGCTCGCGGTCTTCACCGACCGGGCCGCCGTCGACGCGCTGCTCGCCCGGCATCCGCGGCTGTGCCTGGCCGTCGTGAACGGCGAGCGGCACCACGTGGTCGCCGGTCCTGGGGCGGTCGTCGACGAGGCCGCGCGGGACCTGGCCGGGCGGAACACGCGGTCCCGGCGGCTGGCGGTGGACCGGGCCTTCCACAGTCGGCTGGTCGACCCGGTGCTGCCGGCGCTGCGCACCCTGGCCGACACCGTGGGCTGGGCGCCCGCCCGCGTGCCCCACGCCGTCGGCCCGGACGGTGGCCTCGCCCCGGCCGGGAGCACGCCGGACGGGGACTGGCTCGCCCGGCACGCCCGGGAGAGCGTGCGCTTCGACCGCGTGCTGACCGAACTCACGGCGGCGGGCTGCGGACTCGTCCAGGAGCTCGGTCCGGACGCGGTGTTGAGCGGGCTGGCCGCGCGGGAGTCCCCGCGGCTCACGGCACTGCCCACCCAGCGCCCGCGGGCGGGGACCCGCCCGCTGTGGCACGCGCTCGGCGCCCACTACTGCCGGGGCTACCCGGTGCACTGGGCCGAGCTGCTCGAAGGCTGCGGCGGCGGGCGGATCCCGCTGCCCGGATACGCCTTCCAGCGCCGGAGGTACTGGACGGGGCCGGCACTCGCCGAGCCCACCGTGGCGGCGACGCCCGGAACCGACGAAGGAGACGGGGAGACGATGCGGGAACTCGAGCCGATTCTGGCGGACGTGCGAGCCCGGACGGCCACACATCTGGGTGTCGACGTCGCCGACTGCGACCCGGAGGTGCCCTTCTTCGACCTGGGCGCCGACTCCCTGCAGATGATCAACATGCTGCAGGAGCTGGAGCACGGCTACGGCGTGAAGGTCGGGATGCGCGAGCTGTTCGAGGAGGCCGACACTCCGCTGCGGCTGGCACGGCTGATCGTCGAGCGCGGCGGCCGGGCCGCCGAAGCCCCGGCCACCGACGCCACGGCCGGTGCGACACCGGCCACCGAGGCCCCGGACGGTGCGGACGGCTCCGTCCGCCCGCCCCGGGCACCCGCGGCCGCCGTCCCGACGCCTCCGGCCGCGGCCCCGGCGGCCCGGGAGGCGGGCCCCGCGCCGGGCGAGGACGCGTACGCGACCCGGGCACAGCTGGCCGACCTCTCCGCCCGGATCGAGCAACTGGCCGAACACCAGGCCCAGCTGATGCGGCAGCTCACACTGCTGCTGGACGCCCAGCTCGCCGCCCGCCCGAACGGTCAGGTGGCCCGATGAGCGCCCTGGACGAGGTCGCCGAGCTCTCCGCCCGGATCGAGGCGCAGCTCGCCCGGCTCCACGGCACCGCACCCGCCGGGCCGTCCCCCGCCATACCCGCGACTCCGCCCCCGTCCCCCGCCACACCCGCGGCTCCGCCCCCGTCCTCCGCCGCCGAGGCCGAGGCCGGCTCGCCGCCGGTGGTGCACGGGCCGCGCGTGTCGGTCCCGCGGGACGCCTCGATGGCCGCCGACGGCGTCCCCGGCACCCGGGCCCACCTGGCCGACGTCATCCAGCGCTTCACCGCCCGCACCGCCCGTTCCAAGGAGCTGGCCCAGCGGCACCGCCGGGTCCTCGCCGACAGCCGGGCCACGGTCGGGTTCCGCAGCAGCACCAAGGAGATGCTCTACCCCCTGGCGGCCGCCGGGGCCCGCGGCCCGCGGCTCACCGACGTGGACGGCAACGACTACGTCGACATCACCATGGGCTTCGGCACCCTGCTCTTCGGCCACGAACCGGAGTTCCTCACCGAGGCGCTGCGCGAGCACCTCGCCTGCGGGCTCCGGCTCGGCCCGCGCGGACCGGAGGCAGGGGAGGCCGCCGAACTCCTGGCCTCCCTCACCGGGATGGAACGGGTCGCCTTCGCGACCTCCGGCACGGAGGCCAACGCCTCCGCGATCCGGCTGGCCCGCGCCGCCACCGGACGGGACAAGATCGTCGTCTTCCACGGCGCGTACCACGGCCACGCCGACGCCACCCTGGGCCGCGGCGTCGTCCAGGGCGGCGAGCGCACGACCGTAGCGCTGTCCCCGGGCATCGCCCCCGGTGCGATGAGCGACCTGATCGTGCTCGACTACGGCGACGATGTCGCCCTGGAGGTCATCGCCGAGCACGCCGAGGACATCGCCGCCGTCCTGGTGGAACCGGTGCAGAGCCGCCGGCCGTCGCTGCGGCCCGTGGACTTCGTGCGACGGCTGCGCGAGCTGACGGCGCGCCGGGGCATCGTCCTGCTCTTCGACGAGATGCTCACCGGGCTGCGCCCCCACCCGCGCGGAGCCCAGGAGCTCTACGGCGTCGTCCCGGACCTGGCCACCTACGGGAAACTGCTCGGCGGCGGCTACCCGGTGGGCGCCATCGCCGGGCGGGCGGACCTGCTGGACGGGGTGGACGGCGGCGCCTGGAGCTTCGGCGACGACAGCTACCCGGCCCGCGAGACCACCTTCTTCGGCGGCACCTACCTCCAGCACCCCCTGGTCATGACGGCCGCCCGCGCGGTGCTCGGCCACCTCACCGAGCAGGGACCCGCGCTCCAGGAGCGGCTCAACGCCCGTACCCGGGAGTTCGCGGACTCGCTCAACCGCCTCTTCGCCGAGGAGGAGTTCCCGCTGCGCGTGGCGCACTTCGGCTCGATGTTCCGCTTCGAGCACCGCGCCAACATGGAACTCCTCTACCACCACCTGATCCTCAAGGGCGTCTACGTCTGGGAGTGGCGGAACTTCTTCTTCTCCACCGCGCACGACGAGGGCGACATCGCGCGGGTGCACGACGCGGTGGTGGACTCCCTGCGCGAGCTGCGCGCGGCGGGCTTCTTCCCCCGCCGCACCCCGCCCGCCGCGGCCCCCGTGGCTCCCGGGACCGCCCGCGCCGCCTCCGCCCCCGCCACGGCGGCCGGCCGGGACGCTCCGGAGCGTCCGGCCCCGGAACTCAGTCTGTACTTCTTCGGCGACTACCCGCAGGACGACGGGGAGGCCGAGGGAGCCACCGCCGCCGCGTCCTACGAGACCATCACCGAGGCCGCCCGCTTCGCCGACCGGGCCGGCTTCCACGCGCTCTGGCTGCCCGAACGGCACTTCCACTCCTTCGGCGGACTCTTCCCGAACCCGTCCGTCCTGGCGGCTGCCCTGGCCCGCGAGACCGAACGGATACGGCTCAACGCCGGTTCCGTGGTGCTGCCGCTGCACGACCCGGTCCGGGTGGCCGAGGAGTGGTCGGTCGTGGACAACCTCTCCGGCGGCCGGGTGGGCATCGGCTGCGCGCAGGGCTGGAACGCCCGCGACTTCGTCTTCTTCCCCGAACGCTTCGGCGCGCACCGGGAGCTGATGTACGAGCAGGCCGAGCAGGTGCGGGAGCTGTGGCGCGGTGGAACGCTGCGCAGGCGCACCGGGGACGGCGAGGCGGACATCACCCTGTACCCGCGTCCCGTGCAGCACGAGGTGCCGCTGTTCACCGCGATCGTGGGCAACCCGGAATCCTACGAGCGGGCGGCCCGGCACGACCTGGGCGTGGTCACCAACCTCATGGGCCAGTCCCCCGAGCAGCTCGCCGAGAACGTCGGGCGCTACCGGCGCGCCCGAGCGGCCGCAGGGCTGGACCCCGACGCCGGACACGTGGCGGTGCTGCTGCACACGTATCTCGACGACGACCAGGAGCGGGCCAGGACCTCCGCCTACCGGCCCCTGCTGCGCTACATGCGCTCCTCGCTCTCCCTCTTCGGCCAGATGACCAGCAGCCTGGGCGGCAGGATCGACCTCGGCGCGCTGAGCGAGAGCGACCTGGAGGCGGTCTTCAGCCGCGCCTACGAGCGCTACTGCGACCAGCGGGCACTCATCGGCACGCCGGAGAGCTGCCGCCCGGTGATAGAGCGGCTGCGCGCGGCGGGCGTGGACGAGGTCGCCGCCCTGGTGGACTTCGGCGTCTCCCCGCGGGCGCTGCTGGACGGCCTGCCGAGGCTGGACGCCCTGCGCCGGGCGGTCCACGACGCCTCCCACGACGACTTCCAGGGCGACGACCACCGCGAGGCCGGACGGCGGCCCGAGGAGCGGGAGTCCGTCCGGGCCACCGGAACCCCCGCGCCCGTCGCCTCTCCGCCGGTTCCCCCGGAGCCCCGGGAGGGGCCGCTGTCACCGGGGCAGCAGCGCGTCTGGATCAGTCAGCGCACGCACCCCGGCGGCACGGGCTACAACGAGGCGGGCGTCGTCCGGCTGGACGGCGAGCTCGACGTGCCCGCACTGCGCCAGGCGTTCGCGCGTCTGGTGGACCGGCACGGCGCCCTGCGCACGGTCTTCGCCACCGTCGACGGCGAACCGCGCCAGCGGGTCCGGCCGCCGGGCGCGGCCGGTGCCCCCGCGCTCCCCGAGCTCATCGTCGAGGACGCCGCCGGGCGAGCCGAGGCCGACGTGGCGCGCGAGGCGCTGGCGGCCGAGGGCGCCCACCGCTTCGACCTGGAACGCGGGCCGCTGTGGCGCGTCCGGCTGCTGCGGCTGGCCGAACGCCGCCATCTGCTCGTGCTGGGCTTCCACCACATCGTCGTGGACGCCGCCTCGCTGGAGGTGTTCAGCCGCGACCTGTCCGCGCTCTACCGCGCGGCCCTCACCGGCGGCCCCGCCGAGCTCCCCGCCCCGGGCACCGACTACGTGACGCACGCCGCCCGGCTGCGCGCGGAGCTCGGCTCGGCCCGGCAGCAGACGGACCTCGCGTACTGGCGGGACGCCCTGCGGGGCGCTCCGCCGGTGCTGTCCCTGCCCACGGACCGGCCACGCCCCGAGGTGCCGAGTTCCCGCGGCTCCTGGGTGCGCCGCGAGCTGGACCCCGAACTCGCCGACGCCGTCCGGGCGCTGGCCCGCGGCTCCCGCGTCACCCCGTTCATGACCCTGCTGGCCGGGTGCGCCGCGCTGCTGGGCGAGGTGAGCGGGCAGCGGGACCTGGTCGTCGGCACCCCGGTCAGCGAACGGCCGGAGGACTGCCGGGACACCATCGGCTTCTTCCTCAACACCCTCGCCCTCCGGCTCGATCTGACCGGGGACCCCTCCTTCCGGGACCTGCTCACCCGGGTCCGCCGCACCACGCTGGACGCCTACGACCACGCGGCCGCGCCCTTCGACGCCGTCGTCCGGGCCACCGCCGCGCGGCGCGACGTCAGCCGCTCACCGGTGTTCCAGGTGCTCGTGGAGTACGAGACCGGCGAGCCCTTCGCCCTGGACCTGCCGGGGGTGAGCGCGGAAGCGGTGGCGATCGGCGCCGACAAAGCGCTGGTGGACCTGGCCTTCTACCTCACCGCGAGCGCCCAGGGCATCGGCTGCCGACTGGAGTACCAGACCGACCTGTTCGACGAGGAGACCGCGTCCGGCCTCCTGGCCCGGCTCGACGACGTGCTGCGGCGCGCCGTCGCCGCGCCCGACGCGCCGCTGAGCGCCCTGCGCGGTGTCCTGCACGGCCCGCGCCGGGCGCTGCCCGCGACCACGGTCGACCGCCTCGTCGCGGAGCAGGCCGCCGCCCACCCGGACCGCCCGGCCGTGCTGGACGCCGACGGCACCCTCGGATACGGGCGGCTCCTCCAGCGCGCCGAGCGGCTGCGCCGTCGGCTGCCCGACCCGGAGCCGGACTCCGACGCCCCGGTGGCGCTCTGGCTGCCCCGCTCGGCCGCCCTGGTGACCGCCCAGCTCGCGGTCCTGCGCTCCGGGCGCGCCTTCCTGCCGCTCGACCCGGGCCTGGGCGCGCAGCGCGTCTCTGCCGTCCTGCGGGACAGCGGCGCCCGGCTCCTGCTCACTCACCCCGACGCTCCCCCGGTGCCGGACGTGCCGGAGCCGGTCGCGGTGCTCTCTCTCGCCGACGAGACGGGTGCCGCGGGCCTGCCGGACCGTCCGCCCGCCGACCCGGACCCCGACCGGGCCGCCTGCGTCATCTACACCTCCGGCTCCGAGGGCACGCCCAAGGGCGTCGTCGTCACCCACCGCGGACTGCTCAACATGGTGCGCTGGCAGCACCGCCGGTTCGGCACCGACGCGAACGCCCGGGCGGCGATGGTGTGCAGCCAGAGCTTCGACGCCGCGCTGCTGGAGGTCTGGCCCGCGCTGACCGCCGGGGCCTCGCTGGCCGTCGCCGGGGACGACGTCCGCCTCGACCCGCGGGCGCTGGCGCGCTGGTACGGCGCGCGGGAGGTCACCTTCGCCGTCCTGCCCACCGCGCTGGCCGAACAGCTGCTCTCGCTGCCCGACGACCGGCAGCCGCGCCTGCGCCACCTGGCCACCGGCGGGGACGCGTTGCGGGTCCGGCCGCCCGCCGCCGCCCCGTACGAGACGGTCAACATCTACGGGCCGACCGAGGGGACCGTCCTGGTGACCGCGCACACCGTCGCCCCCCGGGGCACCGCCGAGGGACCCGTCCCCATCGGCCGTCCGATCGACAACACGCGGCTGCACGTCCTGGACGCCGACGGGCGCCCCGTGGCCCCGGGCGAGCGGGGCGAGCTGCACCTCACCGGCGCCGGAGTCGCCGCCGGCTACCACCGGGACCCCGCACGCACCGCCCGACGCTTCCGCACCCGCCCGGACCTGGACCCGGACGTCCTCTACGCCACCGGCGACCTCGTGAGCACCGACGAACAGGGGCGGCTGCTCTACCACGGGCGCCTGGACGACCAGGTGAAGATCCGCGGCTTCCGGGTGGAGCCCGCCGAGGCGTCCCACGCGCTGCGGAGCCTGCCCTCCGTCGCCGACGGCGCCGTGCTGGGCCGCAAGGACGGCAGGGGCGAGTCGGTCCTGGCCGGATACGTGGTCCCGCCGGGCCCGCGCCCCGCCGACCCGGCGGCGTTCCTGGCCGGAGTGGAGCGCGAGCTGTCCGCGCTGCTGCCCGACTACCTGGTGCCCCGCAGCTGGGCGCTCCTGGAGACGCTGCCGCTGAACGCCAACGGCAAGCTCGACCGCGCCGCGCTCCCGGAGGCGCGCGTCCCCCGGCCGGACGGCACGGCGGGGCGGACCGCCCCGGAGCCGGTCGACGCCACCGCCCGGCTGCGGAAGCTGTGGGCCGCCGAACTCGACTGCGCCGAGCAGGAACTGGAGGAGGACGCGTCCTTCTTCACCCTCGGCGGCGACTCGCTCGGGGCGATCCGGCTCGCCGGACGGGTCAGCGAGGAGTTCGGCACCGACTACCCGGTGGTGGAGTTCCTGCGCCGCCCGACGCTGCGCGCCATGCGGGCGCGGGTCACCGACGACGCGCCCGGTGCCGGACGGGTCCGGGGGGCGGTGTGAGCACGCTGGAGAGGCTGGACCTGGAAGCGCTGCTGGAGCACCTGACCGCCCGGGACATCCGGCTCACCCCGGACGGCGGCCTGCTGCGCTACGACGCCCCCGCCGACGCCGCCGGGCCCGCCCTGGAGGCGGCGCTGCGGCGCCACAAGGAGCCACTGCTCGCCTGGGCCGCCGGGAGACCGGTGGTCCTCGCCCGCGAGCGCGCCGCCGACGGGGCCGCCGACCTGGCCCTGCGGCACTCCGCCGAGACCCGCCCGGAGACGTGGAACGTCGCGATCGCCATGGATCTGCGCGGACCGCTGGCCCCCGAGGCACTCGGCAGCGCCCTCACCGCCCTGACCGCCCGCCACGAGGCGCTGCGCAGCCGCTTCGTCCCGGCGGCGGACGGGGTGTGGCAGGAGGTCCTGCGCGCCGCCCCGGCCTCTCTGCCCACCGAGGACCTCCGCCCCCTCGCCCCCGCCGCCCGCGAGGCCCGGATCGCCGAGGCCTGCGCCGAACTCGCCGGCCGCCCCTTCGACCTGACGGAGGGCACCCACCCCAGGACGCGGCTGCTGCGGCTCGCGGACGAGGAGTGGCGGCTCGTGCTCGTCCTGCACCACGTCACGGTCGACGGGCGGGCCTTCAGCGTCCTGCTGCACGAACTCGGCGTCCTCTACCGGCAGGCGGCCGGCGACACGGGCGTCCCCGCACTCCCGCCCGCCCCCTCCTGCGTCGCCCACGCCCGCGCCGAGGCCGCCCGGGCCCCGGACGAGTACGAGGAACGACGCCGTCTCGCCTTCTGGGCCCGCGAGCTGGCCGCCGCCTCGGCCGCGTGCGACCTTCCCCCGGACCGGCCCCGGCCCCCGCGGCTCTCCGGCCGCGGGGCCACCGACCGCGTCGCGGTCGAACCCCGGGTCCGGGAGGCCCTGGAGTCCTTCGCCCGCGGACACGGCACCACCCCCTTCGCCGTCACCCTGGCCGCGGCGGTACGGATGGTGACCACCCTGAGCGGCCGCTCGGAGGTCGTCCTCAACACCTCCTACGCCAACCGCCCCGACCCGGCCTCCCAGTCCCTCGTGAGCTGCACCGCCACGGCCCTGCCCCTGCGCGTCCGCTGCGAGCGGGACGACACCTTCGCGGCGCTCTGCGCACGCGTGCACGCCCAACTCGTCGAGGGCATCGCCCACCTGCTGCCGTACGGCCGCATCCGGGAGGGCCTGGCCCGCCACCACGACCTGGACGTGCCCGCCCCGCTGCCGTTCAGCATGACGTACCAGAACACCCTGGACACCGCCCTCGACCTGCCCGGCCTGACCGTGGAGCTGGTCGACCTCCACCCGCCCGGCGCCCGCCGCGACTGCACCCTCGGCTTCACTCCGCTCCCCGACGGCTCGGGCGAACTCACCGCCGAGTACTCCACCGACCTCTACGACCCGGGGACGGTCAGAGGCTGGCTGGACGCCTGGGTCACCCTCCTGGCCGGCCTGGAAGCGGCGGAGCCCGTGACGTAGTCGCACCGCCGGTGCGGCACGACACACCCCGTCGTGGGCCACCCCGCAGACCCAGACCGGGTAGGACGGACGCAGGCAGCAGGTCGGCGCCGCGCTGGCGCCCCGGACCGACCGTGCCCCGGACCGGCGGAGGACGTGAACACGATGAGCGATGCGCGCACCGAACACGGCAAGGTGGTCGTCAACAGGTCGATGTCGCTGGACGGCTTCATCGCCGGTCCCGGCGACGCGATGAGCTGGATCTTCGACTTCATGGAACCGGACGCGTTCCCGGAGATCGCGGCGGCCACCGGCGCCATGCTCGTCGGCCGGCGGACCTACGAGGTGGGCGCCGCGATGGCGGCGGAACAGCCCGGCGGCGCCGGCTACCCCTTCTCCGGCCCCGTGTTCGTCCTCACCCACAGGCCGCCTCAGACGTCCGACGCGGAGGTCACCTTCCTCACCGGTGACATCGCGGAAGCGGTCGCCACGGCACGCGCGGCGGCGGGCGGCAAGAACCTGGAGATCCTGGGCGCCGACGTCGCCGCCCAGTGCCTGCGCCGGGGGCTCGTCGACGAGATCCTGGTGTACGTCCTGCCGCTGCTGCTCGGCGACGGCGTCCGCTTCTCGCCCCCGGGCCTCGGCAGGGTCGGCCTGGAACCGGTGAGCAGCACCCGTGCGGGCGCCGTCACCGTCCTCCGCTTCCGCGTCCCCGGCGCCGCGGCGTAGTGGCCGAGCGCCGCGCCCGCCCCGGGAACACCGCCCCGCCGAGCGCTGCCACGACACCGCCGAAGTCTGGCGAGCGTCACGCCGAAGGAGAGGGCCGGCTTCCCGGCCGACGGCTCGATCACGCCACGGAGCCATGCCCCGCCCGGGTCGTGAGGAATCGCCGAAGGCCGCTACCCGGAATACGGATAGCGGCCTTCGGCGCGCTGCCTGGTGCCCACGTTCGGCCCGGTTCCCACCTGGCCGGCTTCGGCTCTCAGATGTCGAAGTACAGCTCGAACTCGTGCGGGTGGGGGCGGAGCTGCATCGGGGCGATCTCGTTGGTGCGCTTGTAGTCGATCCAGGTCTCGATGAGGTCGCTGGTGAAGACCCCGCCGGCCTGCAGGTACTCGTTGTCCTCCTCCAGGGCGTCGAGGACGGCCGGGAGGGAGGTCGGGACCTGCGGGACGCCGGCGTGCTCCTCGGGGGCCAGCTCGTAGAGGTCCTTGTCGATCGGCTCGGCCGGCTCGATCTTGTTCTTCACACCGTCCAGGCCGGCCATCAGGAGGGCGGCGAAGGCCAGGTACGGGTTGGAGGACGGGTCGGGGGCGCGGAACTCGACGCGCTTGGCCTTCGGGTTCGACCCGGTGATCGGGATGCGCATCGCGGCGGAGCGGTTGCGCTGCGAGTACACCAGGTTGACCGGGGCCTCGAAGCCCGGGACGAGGCGGTGGTAGGAGTTCACCGTCGGGTTGGTGAAGGCCAGCAGCGACGGGGCGTGCTTGAGGATGCCGCCGATGTAGTAGCGGGCGATGTCCGACAGGCCCGCATAGCCCTGCTCGTCGTAGAAGAGGGGGGCGCCGGCGCTCCACAGGGACTGGTGCACGTGCATGCCGGAGCCGTTGTCGCCGAAGATCGGCTTGGGCATGAAGGTGGCGGTCTTGCCGTTGCGCCAGGCGACGTTCTTCACGATGTACTTGAAGAGCATCAGGTCGTCGGCGGCGGCGAGGAGGGTGTTGAACTTGTAGTTGATCTCCGCCTGGCCCGCGGTGCCGACCTCGTGGTGCTGGCGCTCGACCTGCAGGCCGGCCTTGGCGAGCTCGAGGGAGATCTCGGCGCGCAGGTCGGCGAAGTGGTCGACCGGCGGGGCCGGGAAGTAGCCGCCCTTGTAGCGGACCTTGTAGCCGCGGTTGCCGCCGTCCTCGATGGCGCCGGTGTTCCAGGCGCCGGCCTCGGAGTCGATGTGGTAGTAGCCGGCGTTGGCCTTGGTCTCGAAGCGGACGTCGTCGAAGACGTAGAACTCCGCCTCGGGGCCGAAGAAGGCGGTGTCGGCGATACCGGAGGAGGCGAGGTAGGCCTCGGCCTTCTTGGCCACGTTCCGGGGGTCACGGCTGTACTGCTCGCCGGTGATCGGGTCGTGGATGAAGAAGTTGATGTTGAGCGTGGCGTCCTTGCGGAACGGGTCCAGACGGGCGGTGGACAGGTCGGCGACGAGGGCCATGTCCGACTCGTGGATGGCCTGGAAGCCGCGGATGGAGGAGCCGTCGAACATCAGGTTCTCGGCCGGGTCGAAGATGTCGGCCGGAACCGTGAAGTGCTGCATGATGCCGGGAAGGTCGCAGAAGCGGACGTCGACGAATTTCACGTCGTTGTCCGAGATGAACTTCTTCGCGTCGTCGGCGTTCTGGAACATCCAAGTCCTCCTAGTCCCGTCGTGACGGGACGGAATTGCAGCTTCAGGTCGCAGCCCGGTGCGGTGGTCCGCTGGGCTCGACCCTAGGCATGCGGGATTTCTCCAGCATGACCCGATTGTTTCGCCGATGTTAACCAGGTCGCGACGATCACCGGTGTCACCGGGTGCGCGGGTCGCGGCGGCATACGTTTCCGTATACCTCAAGGGTGCACCCGGCCGCCGTCGGGCGCGCGGGTCGGCCGGGTTACCGTTGTCGGGTGGACAAAAGGCAGGCAATCGGATCATGGCTCTCCGGCCCGCAGGCTGCCGCCGAGGAGCTGATGGGTGCGGACTTCGGGTACCGCGGTGAGCGGCTGGGGCTGCCGAAGGAGGGGCCCGGGTCGATCGCGCCGGTCGGGCGCCGGATCGTGGCGGTCCTCGTCGACTGGATGCTGTGCCTGCTCATCGCGTACGGCCTGTTGTCCGGTGGCGGGCCGACGAGCGCGGGCAACTGGGCGCTCGTCGTCTTCGGCACGATGTCGCTGCTGCTGGTCGGGACGCTCGGGATCACCCCGGGCAAGCGGCTGCTGGGGCTGCGCGTCGTCTCGGTGCACGGCGGCCGGCTGACGTTCCCGCGCGCGGCCCTGCGCACGCTGCTGCTGGTGCTCTTCATCCCGGCCGTGGTGTGGGACCGCGACTCCCGCGGCCTGCACGACCGGTTCGCACAGGCGGTCCAGGTCCGGATGTGACGCGGCGGCGGCCCGCCCGGCGACGCCGCCGCGCGGAGAGCGTGCCCTGCGGGGTGCGCCGTGGTGCGGTGCGCCGCGTCGCCGTGCTCCCCGTCGCCGTGCGTCGCGCCCCGTCGGTGGGCTGTGGCCGTTCGCGCGGTTCCCCGCAGCCGGCCCCGGGCGCGAGCCTCCCGGTACGCGAACGAGGGGGCCGGACGTGGGGTCCGGCCCCCTCGGGGGACGATATGCGCGCGGCGGTGCGGGTCAGCGGCGGTTGCTGGGGCCCTTGGGCATGCGCATGCCCTTCGGCATGGGGCCCTTGGGGACGGGCATGTTGCTCATCAGGTCGCCCACCGCCCGCAGACGGTCGTTGATCTCGGTGACCTGGGAGCCGGCCAGCACCCGCGGCTTCTTGACGATCGTGGTGCGCAGCTTCTTCAACGGCACCTCGCCCTCGTCGTTGCCGACGATGATCTGATGCACCGGGACGTCGCCGAGCAGGCGCGCCATCTTCTTCTTCTCCGAGGCCAGGAGGCCGCGGACGCGGTTGCGGTTGCCCTCGGCCACCAGCACGACGCCGGGCCGGCCGACGGCACGGTGCACGACGTCCTGGCTGCGGTTGATCGCGACGGCCGGGGAGACGTTCCAGCCCCGTCCGATGTTGTCCAGCACCGCCGCCGCCGCTCCCGGCTGGCCTTCCATCTGCCCGAAGGCCGCCCGTTCCGCGCGCCGTCCGAAGACGATCGCCACGGCGAGGAAGGCCAGCAGGAATCCGAGGATGCCCAGGTAGACCGGGTGTCCGATCAGGAAGCCGATCCCGAGGACGGCGCCGAAGGTGACCAGGCCCACACCCAGCAGGATGAACCCGATCCAGCGATCAGCCCGCCGGGTCATCTTGTAGGTCAGGCCGATCTGCTTGAGTCGCCCGGGATTCTCGGGTTGTTCCTTCCTCGCCATACGGAAGAGTTTACGTGGCCGGAGAAGTGCCTTCCGCTGTGGCCTCCAGCACGTGCTCGGCCTCGCGGCGGGCCCGGGCCCTGCGCCGGTCCTCCTGGACGGAGATCCAGGCGTTGCGGCGGGCGACGACGTGGCTGCCGCGCAGGAGGACGGCCTCCAGTGTCTGCAGGACGCCGGGCAGCCCCGGCCAGGCGGCGGTCACGGTGAGGTCGTCGCGGGCGGGAGCGTCCGGCATGGCGCAGCCTCCTGGGGTGACGGACGGGTGCGTGCTGTGGGTGACACCAGCATCACCCACCGGTGTTACCACCGTATGACCCGACCGTCACCACGGACCGGACATCCCTGGCCACCCGCGGCCCGCGGGAAGCGCTACGCCGCGGACTCGGCGTTCGCCGCGCGACGGTCGATCGCCTGCTGGTAGAGGCGTCCGGCACGGTAGGAGGAGCGGACCAGGGGCCCGGACATGACGCCCGCGTAGCCCATCTCCTCCGCCTCCTGCTGGAGCTCGACGAACTCCTCCGGCTTCACCCAGCGCTCGACGGGGTGGTGGCGCGGGGAGGGGCGCAGGTACTGGGTGATGGTGATCAGCTCGCAGCCGGCCTCGTGCAGGTCGCGCAGGGCCTGGCTGACCTCCTCGCGGGTCTCTCCCATGCCCAGGATCAGGTTCGACTTGGTGACGAGGCCGTCCTCGCGGGCGCGGGTGATGACCTCGAGGGAACGCTCGTAGCGGAAGGCCGGGCGGATGCGCTTGAAGATCCGCGGCACGGTCTCGACGTTGTGCGCGAGCACCTCGGGGCGGGAGGAGAAGACCTCGGCGAGCTGCTCGGGGACGGCGTTGAAGTCGGGGATCAGCAGTTCCACGCCGGTGTCCGGCATGAGGCCGTGGATCTGGCGGACCGTTTCGGCGTAGAGCCAGGCGCCGCCGTCCTCCAGGTCGTCGCGGGCGACGCCGGTGATCGTGGCGTACCGCAGCTCCATCTGCTGGACGGACTCGGCGACGCGGCGCGGTTCGTCGCGGTCGAGCTCGGCGGGCTTGCCGGTGTCGATCTGGCAGAAGTCGCAGCGCCGGGTGCACTGCTCGCCGCCGATGAGGAACGTCGCCTCGCGGTCCTCCCAGCACTCGAAGATGTTGGGACACCCGGCCTCCTGGCAGACCGTGTGCAGACCCTCCCGCTTCACGAGGGACTGGAGAGCGTTGTACTCCGGCCCCATCTTCGCCCGGGTCTTGATCCACTCGGGCTTGCGCTCGATGGGGGTCTGGCTGTTCCGGACCTCCAG
This sequence comes from Streptomyces sp. WMMC1477, assembly GCF_027460245.1. Taxonomy (NCBI): domain Bacteria; kingdom Bacillati; phylum Actinomycetota; class Actinomycetes; order Kitasatosporales; family Streptomycetaceae; genus Streptomyces; species Streptomyces sp. WMMC1477. The sequence continues at coordinate 925,793 of NZ_JAPZBD010000003.1, forward strand.
GCGGAGCATCTTGCGACCGTCGGGTGCGACAGCGGACACGTCCGGCTCCTCAGCTTTCGATTCCTCGGCGCGTACCAGCGTACGCCCCGTGCTCGGTGTCCCCCGCACCCCGGTCGGCCGGGGGAAACAAGGTGGGCGGCTACCGATCGGTAGAACGCCCGTGCGATCAGACGGGCCGCGGCTCCGGCGCCGACTCCTCCAGAACGGCCCGCAGGTGCTTCTCGACCACGGGCAGCACCTCGGTGACGGGGACGGGACGGCCGAGCTCCCCGGAGAGCGAGGCGACCCCGGCGTCCCGGATGCCGCAGGGCACGATGCGGTCGAACGAGGTGTTGTCGGAGTCGCAGTTGAGCGCGAAGCCGTGCATGGTGACGCCCTTGGCGACCCGGATGCCGATGGCGGCGAGCTTGCGGTCCTCACCGCGCTGCCCCGCGTTGGACGGCGCGTACTCCGGGCCGGCCAGCCGCGGGTCGTACTCTCCCTCCTCGCCCGCCGTCGGCGAGGAGGGGCCCACCTCCTCACCCGTCGTCGGCGCCGAGGAGCCCAGCAGCCGCTGGTCGAAGTCGAGCGAGAGCCCGCCCAGCGCCGGCTTCTCGGGCAGCGGGTCGCCGAGGATCCAGACGCCGCTGCGGCCCTCCAGGCGGCTGGTCTCGACGCCGAACTCCGCGCACGCGCGGATCAGCGCCTCCTCCAGCCGCCGCACGTGGGCGACGACATCCACCGGGCGGGGCAGCTTGAGGATCGGATACCCGACGAGCTGCCCGGGCCCGTGCCAGGTGATCTTCCCGCCCCGGTCGACGTCCACGACGGGCGTACCGTCCAGCGGGCGCTCGCTGTCCAGCGTGCGGCGCCCGGCGGTGTAGACGGGTTGGTGCTCCAGCAGCAGGCAGGTGTCGGGGATCTCGTCCGCGAAGCGGGCCGCGTGCACCTCGCGCTGCCGCTGCCAGGCCTCGCGGTACTCGACCGCGTCCTCTCCGAAGCCCAGATGGACGTAGCGCAGCTCACTCACGGCGGCTCTCCCTCTCGACGTTCACGCGCGTCGCCGGTGACGCACCTGTCCCTCACTGTACGGCGACCCGCGGGCACACCGTCGGGCGTCCCCGTCTCACACGTATGGATGAATACCCGCCCGTGGCCACCGGAGCCCCTGCTCAGACGGCTACATTCACGCCCGTTCCGCAGGGCGCCCAGGCGTCCCCACCAGACCGACGGGCAGGAGACCGCACAGCCGATGCCGACGGAACGACCTGGGGCCCGCCCCTCCGCCCAGCGCACCCACAACCGGCAACTTGCCGCACTCATCGCGGAGGCGGGGTTCTCCAACGCGGGCCTGGCCCGGCGGGTGGACCAGCTCGGGCTGGAGCACGGGCTCGACCTGCGATACGACAAGACGTCCGTCACCCGCTGGCTGCGCGGTCAGCAGCCACGCGGAACCACCCCGGCGCTGATCGCCGAGGTCTTCACCCGCCGGCTGGGCCGCCGCCTGTCGGCGCAGGACCTGGGCCTCGACCCGTGCGCGCCCGTGTACGCGGGGCTGGAGTTCGCCGCGACGTGCACGGAGGCGGTGGACATCGTCAGCGGGCTGTGGCGCAAGGACGCCGGCAGCCACCGCGAGCTGCGCAAGATCGCGTTCACCCCGGCCGGGCTGGTGGTGCCGAGCCGGGACTGGCTCATCGGCCGCCCCGACGAGCACGTCGGCCGCGGTGAGCCGCCCGCTCCGCCTCCCCCCGTGCCGGTGAGGACGGGGCCGACGACAGCCGGGCCGCCGGCCCCGTCCTCACCCGCCCGCATCCCCGCCCAGTCCCGGCCCGCCGCGGCGGCGCATCGCGGGGCGAGGGGGGAGCGCCCCGAGCTGGTGGAGCGCAACCCCGGTCAGCCGGTCGGGGAGGGGGACGTGGCGGCGCTGCGTTCCGTGGCGGAGCTGTTCCGCTCGCTGGACGCGGCCCATGGCGGCGGCCACGCCCGCCAGGCGCTGGTGCGTTACCTGGAGCACGAGACGGAGCCCCTGCTGCGCGGGGCGTACGGCCACGCGCTGGGCCGCAGGCTCTTCGCGGCGGCGGCCGAGCTCACCCGGCTCGCGGGCTGGACGGCGTACGACGTCGCCGCCCACGGGCTGGCGCAGCGGTACTTCGTGCAGGCCCTGCGTCTGTCCCAGGCGGCGGGCGACCGCGCCTACGGCGGCCGGGTGCTGGCGACGATGAGCGAGCAGGCCGTCTACCTCGGGCACGGCCGGGAGGCGGTGCAGCTCGCCCGGGTGGCGCAGCAGGGCGTGGGGCCGGACGGCCCGGGCCCCGTCCAGGCGCTGCTGCACGCGGCGGAGGCGCGGGGACACGCGCTGCTGGGCGACGGGCGGTCCGCGGCGGCGGCCCTGTCGCGGGCGGAACGGTCGCTGGAGACGGCCGGACCGGACGGACAGGAGGAGGAGGGACGGCGGTGGGCGCGGGTGTTCGGGCCGGCGCGGTTCGCGGACGCCGCGGGGCACTGCCACCGCGACCTGCGGCAGTACCGCGCGGCGGCGCTGCACGCGGAGCGGGCGCTGCGGCTGAGGGAGCCGGGGCAGGAACGGGGCGCGGTGCTGACCCGGCTCGTGCTGGCCGGAGCGCGGCTGGGCCTGGGCGAGGTGGAGGAGGCGTGCCAGCTGGCGGCCGAGGCGGCGCGGGGGGCGTCGGAGCTGCGGTCGATGCGGGCGCACGAGTACGTGCGGGACTTCGAACGCAGGCTGGAGCCGCACCGGGACGCCCCGCCGGTGCGCGGCTACCGGGAACGCGTCGCGGCCCTGGGCTGACGCCCCCGGGCGGCCGGGGCCCGCCGACCCGCCGGGGACGTGGCGCTCAGGGCAGCCGGGCCTCCGCCGCCGCGAGGATCTCGGTGACGCGGAGCCCGTACGCGGCGTCGCAGGGGTGCGGCTCGTCGGCGAGGAGGGCGTCGATGGCGCGGCCGAAGGCGGCGGAGGCGGGGGCGTCGCGCTCCGGGAGCGTGGCCACGCCCGCAGCGCCGCGCAGCTCGGCGGTGACCCCGGAGGCGGCGGGCGGCACCGAGTGGCTGACGGTCGCGGTGCTGGAGGCGCCGGAGGCGTGCCGCAGCAGCAGGTGGACGGTGTCGCCGGGGCCGCGGGCGGCGGTCACGGCGGCCGGGTCCTCGGGGTCGACGTCGCCGAGCAGGCCGGTGAGCAGGGAGAGGGCGTGCGGGCCGACATCCCACAGGGCGCCCTTCTCCCGCCGCCAGGGTGAGGCGGCGTAGGGGCTGCCGCCCGGCTCGCCCTGGGGGTGGCCCGGGGCGAAGACGGGCGAGAACCAGTCGGCGCGGCCGGTGGTCCAGCCGCCGGTGAGGCGCTGCTCGGCGATCCAGCGGGCGGAGGTCTCGGCGAAGCGGAGGGTGAAGAAGACCACCGAGCGGACGCCGGTGCGCCGGACGGCGTCGACGACCTGCCGGGCCCCGGGAACGGTGGTGGCGAGGGGCTTGTCGAGCAGGAGGTGCCGGCCGTGCGCGGCGGCCCGGACGGCCAGGGCGGCCTGGACGTCGGGCGGGAGGGCGAGGGCGACGGCGTCACAGTCCGCGAGCAGGGCGTCCACATCGTGGTAGGCGCGGGCGCCGTGCTGCCCGGCGAGGGCCTCGGCGGCTTCGGGACGGCGGCCCCAGACGCCGGCCAACTCGACGCCGGGGTGGGCGGCGAGCGCGACGGCGTGGGTGCGCGCGGCCCACGTCCCGGTTCCCAGCAGGCCGAACCTCATGCGGACACGGCCTGGTCGCGGGCGTCCTCCTGGTGGGCGACGTAGGCCTGGCGGTCCAGGTCGGCGATGTGGACGGACAGGTCGAGGCGGCGTCCGGGCAGCGGGGCGACCCACTTACGGGCCAGGTCCAGCACGGCGCGGGCCAGCTCCGTCTTGGCCTCCTGGGTGCGTCCCGAGAGGACGGCGACCTCGATGTGGACCATGTCGACGTCGGTGTCGCCGCCGGCGATCACGCACTCCTCGACGGGCCGGAAGCGGGTCTTGCAGGCGGCGACCGAGGCACCGACGGTCTCCTCGGTGACGCTGTGCAGCTCCCGGCCGAAGGAGGGGCGGTCGAAGGTGGCGGCGAGCGGCGCCGCGTAGTCGACGGTGATCTGCGGCACGGTGGAAACCTCCTGTTGGTGCGTGGTTCGTGGGCCAGACTATGGCCTGCCTCACGGCACGGCGCGCCGCGGGGCGCCGCGAGGCCGGGACCTCCGCGCTCCGCGCCCTCGCGCGCGAGGGCGAGTTCACAGCCGTTTAACAGTGGAGCAACTGGCGGGAAATCGCTCCCGATGACGGTGGCATGCAGCGCGACACCCGCACCGAGCTGCCGAAGGACACCCCTCACGTGAGCTACAAGGCCGAGTACATCTGGATCGACGGTACCGAGCCGACCGCCAAGCTGCGGTCGAAGACGAAGATCCTGTCCGACGGCGCCGAGCCGCCCGTGTGGGGCTTCGACGGCTCCAGCACCAACCAGGCCGAGGGGCACGCCTCCGACTGCGTACTGAAGCCCGTCGCCTCCTATCCGGACCCGATCCGCGGTGGCGACGACAGGCTGGTGCTGTGCGAGGTCTTCAACATCGACGACACTCCGCACCCGTCGAACACCCGGGCGCTGCTGCGCCCGCTGGCGGAGAAGTACGCCGCCCAGGAGCCGATCTTCGGCATCGAGCAGGAGTACACCTTCTTCGACGGCGCCCGCCCGCTCGGCTTCCCCGAGGGCGGCTTCCCGGCCCCGCAGGGCGGTTACTACTGCGGCGTGGGCGCGGACGAGATCTTCGGCCGCGAGATCGTCGAGAAGCACCTGGACAACTGCCTGACCGCCGGCCTGGGGATCAGCGGCATCAACGCCGAGGTCATGCCGGGCCAGTGGGAGTTCCAGGTCGGCCCGCTCTCCCCGCTGGAGGTCTCGGACCAGCTCTGGATCGCCCGCTGGCTGCTGTACCGCACGGCCGAGGACTTCGGCGTCTCCGCCACCCTCGACCCCAAGCCCGCCAAGGGTGACTGGAACGGGGCCGGTGCGCACACCAACTTCTCCACCAAGGCCATGCGCGAGGGTTACGACGCGATCCTGGCCGCGTGCGAGTCGCTGGGCAAGGGCGACAAGCCCGCCGAGCACATCCGCGAGTACGGCGCGGGCGTGGAGTCCCGCCTGACGGGTGCGCACGAGACCGCCCCGTGGAACGAGTACAGCTACGGCGTCTCCAACCGCGGTGCCTCGGTGCGCATCCCGTGGCAGGTCGAGGTGGACAAGAAGGGCTACATCGAGGACCGGCGTCCCAACGCCAACGTCGACCCGTACGTGGTGACGCGGCTGCTGGTGGACACCGTCTGCACCGAGCTGGAGTCGCTCGACCTGGTCTGACACGAGCTGTCGGACACGGACTGTCGCAGAGCGACTGTCCGACACGGACTGTCGGGCGCGCGCCGGGGTGGCCGCCGTCCGACGCACCGGGGGCCTGTGGGGCCTTCCTCCGCACCGGAGGGAGGCCCCACAGGCGTCTCCGGCACGTGACCAACTCCGGGGTTGGCTCGTTCAGATGAACGTGGCCCTGAAGGATGCGACTACTCCCCCGTCCCCGTCCGCCGGTCCCGTGGATGTCGAGCGGGCCGAGGCGGCCCTCGTCGAGCACTACCCGCGGCTCGTGCGCCTCGGCTACCTGATCCTGCCGCCCTCGCTGGGCCGGCACCGCAGGTCCCTGACCGCGCACGCGCTGGCGCAGCGCGCGCTGCCGCGCGGGAAGGCGGCCAAGGAGGAGCCGCCGCTACCGGCGCAGCGGTCCGGTGAGCGGGCCGGCGCCGGTGCCGGATACGCGTATCTGCGGCTGCGGGTGGTGCGGGGCGCGCTGGCGGCACCGCGTCCGCCGCGGCTGGGCCGCTGGGAGCTGGGCTGGCTGCCGAAGCCGCGTCCACTGCTGCCGCAGGTGGCGGGGCTGCGGCTGTTCCCGGGGGCCGGGGGCGCGGACGAGGTCTCGCTCGAGCAGGCGCTCGCCGCCGTCAGCGGCCCGGGCCGGGCGGCGTTCGTGCTGCGCGGGCTGGAGGGGCTGGCGGACGCGGACGTCGTCCGGCTGCTGGACGTGGCGGGGGTCGCCGCGCCGGAGGAGGCGCTGGCCGAGGCGGACGAGGTCAGGGTTCCGGCGGGCAGCCGGGACCGTCCGCTGCTGGAGTCCCCGGAGTTCGACGCGTGTTCGCTGCGGGCCCGGCCCACCGATCTGATGCGGCGCCGCCAGCACGTCCGGGCCGCGGTGGTGGCGGCGGTCGCGCTCGGGGCGTGCGGGGTGCTGCTGGGTCTGCCGGGGGACGGCTGGGGGCCGCGGGGCGCTGCGGCGCCGGTGTACGCGCAGAACCCCTCGGCCGAGCGCGCGCTGGACCCGGGGAAGCTCCAGCGGATCGCGCCCGCCGCGTGGCGGGACTCCTCGCGGACCGACTTCTCGGTGTGGCCGACGCGCGGCGAACTGGCGCAGGACGAGGCGCTGCTGCGCCGGGCGCTGGCGGTGTGGGCCCGGCCCGGGGAGCAGGTGGCCGTGACCGCGACGCCGGGTACGGCCTCGGGCCCGGCCGCCGGTCCCGCGCACCTGCTGTACGCCGGCGAGGTGGACGGAGCCGCGGTGGTGCTCCTGTACGACGGGCTGCGGGTGGTGCGGTACGCGGAGCCCGTGGACGGTACGCAGGGGACGGTCGCGCTGGACTTCGCCCGGGCCGACGCCGCCCTCGCCGAGTCGGCCGGCGCCGTCCTGCTGACCCGCAGCGACGGGAACGCCCGCTACCTGGTGGCGCCCTGGGTGACGGGGCTGGCCCTGACGGACCTGCTGAACCCGCAGGACACGACGACGCCGGTCAAGCGGCGCGCCGACGGCGTCACCGAGCCGGTCACCAGCCCGCCGCTCGGGCAGCGGACGTGCACGGCCTGGTCGGCGCTGCGGGTGTCGACGGCGGAGCGGCGGCATCCGTACCTGCTGACGGACCTGGGCGAGATCATGCCCGCCCGGCTGACCTTCGGCGAGCCGGGGGCCGGGCAGCCGGACGCTCCGCTGGACGCGGGGGCGAAGACGGTGCTCGCCCGTGGCGCATGCGGGCTGAACGCGCTGGCCGGGGGCGGGGTGCGCACCGTGAACACGTGGTCGTTCGCCGCGCAGGAGCTGCCGGAGTCGAACGGCACGGCGCGCTGGGTGTGCACCCGGGCGGAGACGTGGCGCGGGCCCGGGTCGAAGACCTCGGTGCAGTTCCAGGCCCCGTCCGACGATCCGACGGTGCCCGGGGCGGTGCTCGTGCGGACGACGGACGAGCCGGCCTGCGGCCCCCGGGAGCCCCGGGTGCTGAGCGGGGTGCTGTGGAAGGCCTCGGGCGGCTCCTGGTATCTGCTGGCGGCGGGGAGTTCCGAGGTCTCGTCCATCACGGCCTCCGGCGGCGTGGAGGCCGCCGAGAGCGGCCGGCTGCTGGCCGTGCGGGCGTCGCAGGGCGCCGACGCCGAGCTGACGGCCTCGCTGGAGGGCGGGGGCGAGCTGAAGCCGCTGGAGGCCACCGAGGCCCAGGCCCCGTAGCCGCGCCCCCGGGCCCGTGCCGGGCCCCACGAACCGGACGCCCGTCGTTCCTCCTCCCCGCGACGGGCGTTCCGCACGTGCGGGGCCCGGTGGCCGGACGTCGCGGCGTGGTCTGCCCGCTCCCGGCGGCTCTCGTTAGGGTGATCTCATGACTACCGGGGTGCGGCGCAGAATGGGTGTCCAGGAGCGGCGGCAGCAGCTCATCGCGGTGGCGCTCGAACTGTTCAGCGAGCGCTCCCCGGACGAGGTGTCGATCGACGACATCGCGTCGGCGGCGGGCATCTCCCGCCCGCTCGTGTACCACTACTTCCCCGGCAAGCACAGCCTCTACGAGGCGGCGGTGCGGGTGGCGGCCGAGGAGCTGGCGGGGCGGCTCTCCGAGCCGTGCGAGGGGCCGCTGGGCTCCCGGCTGTTGCGCGTGATCGGCCGGTACTTCGACTTCGTCGCCAAGAACGGCCCCGGCTTCGCGGCGCTGCTGCGCGGTGGCATGGCCATCGGCCCGGCCCAGGCCAACGCCATGATCGACCGGGTGCGTCAGCGGGCCTACGAGGAGATTCTCCGGCATCTCGCGGTCACCTCCCCCGGCCCGCGGCTGGCGCTGGTGATCCGCTCCTGGGTGGGGCTGGCCGAGACGACGGCGCTGACCTGGCTGGACGGGCGGACGATCCCCCGCACCGAGCTGGAACGCCAGCTGGTGCAGGACTTCCTGGCGCTGGCGGGGGTGGCGGCTGCCACGGACGAGGAGACGGCTGACGTCGTGCGGCACATCGTGGCGATGGAGCCCGCCGACAGCCCGTTCACCGAGCTCGTCGACCGCCTGCTGGCCCTCGTGCCGGACGGCCGGAGCAAAGACTCCGGTTCCTAGGCCGGGCCCGGCTCACGCCGGGGTCGGCTGGCCCTCTGCCGGGCGGTGTCGCGGCCGATGCCGCAGCCGGGAGAGGGCTCAGCTGGCGCCCGTTCAGCCGCCGCAGGCGCACCCTGCGGCGGCCTTCGCGTCCGCGGGACTCTGCGCGGGGTCGAGAGCCTGCTCCTCGGGCGTGCAGCACGCGGTGGTGCCGCAGCACGCGTCCGGGGACGCCTCAGTCCTCTCCATGGTGTCGGCGTCGCCCTTGACCACGTACACCTCCCACGGCTCCTGCCCCGGGCCTGTCACCCACACCTTGTCCTGCAGGGCGTAACAGCAGGACGTGTCGTTCTCCTCGAACGTGGCCAGACCCGCTTCCTTCAGCCGGGTCGTGGCGGCGTTGACGTCCTCGGTGCTGGCGACCTCGACGCCGAGGTGGTCGAGACGGGTGTCCTCGCCGCTCTCGCCCTCGATGAGGACCAGCTTCAGCGGGGGCTCGGTCAGGGCGAAGTTGGCGTAACCCTCCCGGCGCTTGGCCGGCTCGGCGCCGAGGAGCTTGGAGTAGAAGGCGATCGAGCCTTCCAGGTCGGCGACGCGCAGGGCGAGCTGGACGCGGGACATGACGGTCTCCTCCGGAGTGGACGCTGCATCGACGAATGCCTATACAGATGAGACTGTCATCTATATAGATAGGTGTCAACATAGAGGAACGTCAAAGCAACCCGGTGCGCCGGCGCCCGGCCCGGAGGCGGCGCGCACGACGGCGGCCCGCCCCCGCGGTGGCGGGGGCGGGCCGTGGCGACGGGCCGGGGCGGGCCGAGGCCCGGGGGCCCGGGGCCGGTCAGGCGGCCGTGAAGACGGCCACGGTCCGGGCGGGGACGGTGAAGGTTCCGGTCTCCCGGTCGTGGGTGGCGGACTTGACGGCCGCGTCGGAGCCGGTGGCCTGCCGCTCGTGCAGGGCGTAGTGGGTTCCGGCGGTGGCAGCCAGACGCTGGTCCTGGCTGTCCGGCGTGGCGTTGAAGACGACGACGAGGTCGTCGAGACGCATGGTGATCACGCCTGGGGTCTCCCCTCGCCCGGACAGCGGGAAGCTCAGCCGCCGCTGGACGTCGGCCGTGCTGCCCAGGGAGAAGGCGTCCTCACCGGCCCGGATGGCGAGCAGGTCGCGGTAGGCGGCGGAGGCACCGTCGATCTCGGCGCAACCGGGGACGGCGTCGGGGTTGGTGAGGAGCGGCTCGGCGTAGGGCCACTTGTCCCGGTTGTCCCAGGCCGGGGGCAGCCCGCGGCCGAAGCCGTTGCCGCGTTCGCAGTTCCAGTTGAGGACGTTGAACCAGTCGCCGGAGTTGTAGCTGTTGCGGTCGAGCGACTTGCTGCGCAGCAGGTCGGAGCCGGCCTGGCTGAGGGCCGGGCCCTGGGAGAGGGCGGCGGTGGCCATGGCGAGGACCTGCATACGGGCGCGGTCGACGGCCGGGGTGTCGGCGGGCAGCTTGAAGGTGAGGGCGTCGTAGAGGGTTTCGTTGTCGTGGGCGTCGGCGTAGGCGAGGGCGTCGCCGGGTGCCTGGGCGTACCCGGCGGGCGAGCCGTTGTAGTCGACCTCGGCGCCGGTCAGGGTGCGGCCGGAGCTGTCGGTGAACCGGTAGTCGGCGAGGTTGCCGGTGAGGCCGACCTTGATGAGGTCCTGGTAGTGCAGGAGCCGGGCCTTCTGCTCGGCCTCGGTGCCGTTCGCGTCGGAGCCGTTGGGGTCGGTGTACAGGCCGGAGGCGAAGCCCTGGATGCCGGGGTCGGCGTCGAAGGGGCCACCGCCGCGGACGGCGTCGCGGGCCCGGTCGGAGAAGGTGGCGACGCCGGTTCCGGCCATGTTCCGCTGGGTGGCCTGCTCGAAGCGGGCGTCGTCGGCGACCTCACCGAAGTTCCAGCCCTCGCCGTACAGGATGATGTTCTTCCCGTCGACGCCGTCCTTCTCCAGAGTCAGTGCGTCGAGCGCGGCGCGGACGGCGAGGATGTTCTCCTTCGGGTGATGGCCCATGAGGTCGAAGCGGAAGCCGTCGACCTTGTACTCCTTGGCCCAGGTGACCACGGAGTCCACGGTGAGCTTGCCCATCATGGTGTGCTCGGGCGCGGTACCCGGGCAGCAGGTGGAGGTCGCCACGCCGCCGTCGGCCGTCAGCCGGTGGTAATAGCCGGGCACGATGCGGTCGAGGACGGACTTCTCGTCCTGCCCGGCGGCGTAGGTGTGGTTGTAGACGACGTCGAGGACGACGCGCAGGCCGGCGTCGTTGAGCCCCTGCACCATCCGCCGGTACTCCAGGGTGCGGCCCGGCCCCTCCGGGTCGGTCGCGTAGGAGCCCTCGGGCACGGTGTAGTGCAACGGGTCGTAGCCCCAGTTGTAGGCGTCCCGGTCGCGGATCTCGCCGACGCACTCCTGCTGCTCGGCCGAGTCGGCGGGGTGCGAGGCCAGGTCGCAGTCGGGGCGGGCCTGGTCCTCGGGGCGCTCGGGGGTGGTGGCGATGTCGTAGGTGGGGAGCAGGTGGACGTGGGTGGCGCCGGCGTCCGCGAGGCCGCGCAGGTGCGTCATGCCGTCGCTGTCCGGCTCGGTGAAGGCCAGGTAGCGGCCGCGGTGTTCGGCGGTGGGGTCGGCGGCGGAGAAGTCGCGGACGTGCAGTTCCTGGATCTGGGCGTCGCGCAGGGCGACGGCGCCCGGCTTGTCGAGCTCGTCCCAGCCCTCCGGGGCCAGCTCGGCGTCGTCGAGGTCGACGACGAGGCTGCGCCGGGAGTCGGTGGTGAGTGCCGTCGAGTAGGGGTCGGTCACGTCGTTGGTGACGACCTTCTGGACGGTGGGCGCCCACACCTTCACCCGGTAGCGGTAGGGCTTGTCTGCCCAGCTGCGGTTGCCCCGGACGCTCCACACGCCGGTGGCGTCGTCGCGGCGCATGGCGACGGTCCGCCCGCCGAGTTCGAGGGAGACGGACTGCGCGGTCGGCGCCCACACGGACAGCGTGGGGCGTCCCCGCTCGTCGAAGACGGGCCCGAGCTCGGCCTGTGCGGCCTTGCTGCCGTACAGGTCGTCCAGGACGCCGGGGAGCTGCACGCCGGTGGCGGCCAGCAGGGCGCCGTTGGGGGCGCGCCGGGTGGCGAGGACCTGGCCGCGCAGGGCCTCGCGCACCCGGTCGCGGTCACGCGGGTCGACGCGGAAGGCGGCGTACTCGGTCAGGTGCGGGTACTGCTCGCGCTGTTCCTCGGTGAGGCCGCCGGGCACGGGGGTGAGGCGCAGCCAGCGGCCCTCGTGGGTGAGGGTGCCGTCGTCGGCGAGGGCGATGCGGCCCTCGCGGTCGTAGAGGAGCTGTGTGGTGGCCGCGGCCGCGCCGTCGGAGGTGCTCCAGGCGAGGGTGTCGCGGTCGATCCACTGGGCCTCGGCCTTGCCGAGGTCGAGGTCCGGTGCACCGCCGGTGGTGGGCAGCAGGTAGCCGGGGGTGCCGGCGAGCTTCCACACCTCGCGGCCGTGGGTGGCGAAGTCGAGGGACTGGTCGGCGGCTTCGTCCTTCTCGTCACCGCGGTGGATGATGTAGCTGAGCGTGGTGGCGCCCTCGGCGAGCGGCACCTCGAAGGTGACCCCGTAGGCGTCGCTTCGGGCGGGGGCGAGCGGCTTAGTCCACTCGGTGGGCTCGGCGGCGCCGGTCCAGGTGTGCAGGCCCCAGCCGTCGTAGTCGCCGTCGGGGCGGTGGTAGTGGAGGACGGCGGTGGTCTCGTCCTGCGGCGGGTAGACGCCCTCGGGGCGGGTGTGCGCCGCGCCGTCACCGCCCTGTTCGGCCCAGACCTCACCGGAGCGGGCCAGGTCGATGGTGCGGGTGGCGCCGTCGGCGGTGCCGTCCTTCTCGATGGTGAAGGCGAGTTCGCCGCCGCGTTCGGCGTCGGTGGGCTTCACCCAGGCGAAGGCGCCGTAGGCGTCGCGGCCGGTGAAGGCGGCGGTGCGCTCGCCGGCGACGAGCCGCCAGTCCGCGTAGTCGCCCTCGGGCCGCTGGTAGTGGACGACGGCCCAGTCGCGCTCGACGGCGGAGGGTGCCTCGGGGGCGGGCGGCGTGCCGGAGACGCTCTCGGCCCGGGCGGACGCGGTACGGCCCGCGCGGTCCACGACGACGGCCTTGTACCGCAGGGGCGTGCCGGGGGCGAGCTCGGTGTCGAGGTGCTGGGTGACGGTGTAGGGGGCGTGGTCGGCGGTGCCGAGGGTCTGCCAGCGGCCGTCGCCGACCTGGGCGGAGAACACGACACGGCTGAGGGCGCCGCCGTCGACGTCGGCCGTGAGCTCGACGGTGCCGGTGGCGCCGCCGGCGGGCGCGGTGAGGGTGACGCCGGGCTCCTCGTCGGGGGCGGGCAGCGGCCGGTCGGCTCGGTGCACGGTGGCGGACAGGGGCGGGACGGTGATCTCGACGGCCCCGTCCCGGGCGGTGACGGTCTCCGTGTCCGTGCCGCCGTACAGGCGGGTGAACGCGGCGCCGTCGGTGGCGACGGGCAGCGTCACCGTGCGCGGCTCCTCCGCGTTGTTCAGGGCGACGAGGTACTCGACGGGCTGCTCGTCGGCGCCGAAGCGGGACGTGGCGTGGACGCCGGTGCCGTCGTCGGCGTACCGCTCGATCCGGGTGCCGTCGCGCAGGGCGGGGTGTCCGGCGGTGAGCCGGGACAGCTCGGCGATGGACCGGTACAGCGGGTGCCCGGTGTCGTAGGCGTCCTGGGCGTGGGTGCGCTCCGGGCTGCCGATCTGCCGGTTCCTCCCTGCGTCGAGGTAGTCGGGGATGCGGGAGGCGAAGAGGGTCTGGCGGGCGTCCTTGTCCCCGCCCGCGCCGGTGAAGCCCTGCTCGTCGCCGTAGTAGACCACCGGGTTGCCACGGCTGAGGAACATCAGCTCGTGGGCGAGGGTGGTGCGGCGCAGCAGCTCGGCGTCGTCGGCTCCGGGGTTGTCCTGGGCGACGAACGTGCCGATGCGGCCCATGTCGTGGTTGCCGAGGAAGGTGACCTGCTCGTAGGCGTTGGACCTGGCGGTGGTGTAGCGGTAGTCCTGCGCGAGGACGTCGGAGAGCGCGCCCGGGTCGCCGCTCCGGGACGCGAAGGTGCGGGCAGCGCTCTGGAAGGGGAAGTCGAGGGTGGAGTCGAGCCTGCCCTGGGTCACGTAGGGCGCGGTGACGGCCGGGTCGGCGGAGTAGACCTCGCCGAACATGAAGAAGTCCTCGTTGCCGCGCTTGGCGGCGTAGGCGTCGAGGGCCGTGGCCCACTGTGTCCAGAACTCCATGTTGACGTGCTTGACCGTGTCGACGCGGAAGCCGTCGATGCCGAAGTCCCGGACCCAGCGCTGGTAGATCCGCTCCATGCCCTCGACGACCTCGGGGCGTTCGGTCCACAGGTCGTCGAGCCCGGCGAAGTCGCCGTGGCCGGAGGACTCGCCCGCGAACGTCGAGTCGCCGCGGTTGTGGTACATCGTCGGGTCGTTGAGCCAGGCGGGGACCTTGAGGTCCTTCTCGTCCTCGGGCACGACCGGGGTGCGGGGGAAGGAGTCCTCGTCCACCTCGGGGAAGGACGTCCCGCCCGCGTGGTCGGCGTCGTCGAAGGGTTCGCCGTCCTTCGTCAGGTAGGGGAAGGCGCCCTGGGAGAGGTAGTGGGTGGAGTCGCCCTCGTAGCCCACCACGTCGGCGGTGTGGTTGGTGATGACGTCGAAGAAGACCTTCATACCCTTGTCGTGGGCGGCGTCGACGAGTTCGCGCAGCTCGTCGTTGGTGCCGAAGTGCGGGTCGACGCGGGTGAAGTCGGTGATCCAGTAGCCGTGGTAGCCGGCGGAGGCGTGCTCGCCCTCGCCCTGGACGGGCTTGTTCTCGAAGATGGGCGCCATCCAGATGGCGGTGGTGCCCAGGCCCTCGATGTAGTCGAGCCGGTCGATGAGGCCCCGCAGGTCGCCGCCCTGGTAGTAGCCCTTGTCGGTGGGGTCGAAGCCGGTCGTGGCGCGCCCGCCGGTCAGCCCGCCCCGGTCGTTGCCGGTGTCGCCGTTGGCGAAGCGGTCGGGCAGCACGAAGTAGAACTGCTCGCGGGTGAGCTCGTGCCGGGTCGCGGTGGCCGCGAGTTTGTCGTCGGACGGCGGCGGGGGCGCCGTCTTCGGGGGCTCGGCGGGGCCGCAGGCCGACAGGAGCGTCGCGAGGAGGCCGGCCACGAGGGCGGCGGCCGTGCCTCTGCGGCGCGCGGTGGGACGGTTCACGGCGGTGGTCTCCTTGAGGGAGGGATGGGCGGGTGGTGCGGGAGGGTTCCGGGAGGCACCGGGGGCGGTGCTGCGAGGTGCCGGGTGACGAGCAGCGGTTGCTGCGGGGTGGTGGGGGCCGCGAGGGGCCGGGGTGGGTGCTGCGGGTGGTGGGTGCTGCGGGGTGCGGGCCGCCCGGCCCCGTCGGCGGGGGCGGTGGACGAGGCCGGGCGGCCGGTCCGCCGGGTCAGGTGCGCCAGGTGTCGTCGAGCGTGACGCGGCCCTCCGAAGGCACCGTGAACGAGCGGTTTGCGCCGCTCTCCCAGGTCACGCCGCCGCTTCCGTCCTTGCGGATGTACTTGTAGGCGCAGGTGGTGCCGCCGGGCAGGTCGAGGTCGAGCTTCCAGACCGGGTAGGCGGCGGGGTCGAGCGCGGGGGCCGCGCCGGTGTCCCAGCCGCCGAGGGCGGAGCAGTCCCCGGCGACGTGGATGTTCTCGCCCCACTGGGTCGTCGCCTCGACGTTGAGGGAGACACCGGTGTCGGTGCCGGTGCCGCCGTCCGAGCAGTCCCGGGCGCCGGTGTGCAGGGCGAGCGCCGTGCCGGGGGCGAGCGTCGCGGTGAACCGGCCCGCGCCGTCCACGGTGACGGCGTTGCCGCTCTGCACGTCGCAGTACGTGCCCCCGGGCAGCGAGGTCTGGAACGTGTGGGTCAGCGAGGAGCCCTCGCGGTTGAGGGCGACGTAGGCGGCGTCACCGCGGCCGAAGGCGATGGCGTCGTTGCCGTTGTCCCACCAGTTCGTGACCGGCTGGCCGTGGGCGGTGTTGCGCAGGCCCACCATGGAGGAGATCTCCGGCCAGGCGTGCTGGCACGTCCAGCCGTCCTGGTAGCAGACGTTCACGGTGCCGCCGTTCGGCGGGCCGGCGTCCTTGTGGCCGAAGGCGTAGCCGGAGTGCACGTCGGGGGCACCGTAGGGCCAGGCGAGCATGAAGACGTGGGCGAGGGTGTAGTCCGCGCCGTTGGTGTAGTTGAGCGTGTCGCCGTGGCGCTCGGTGTCGTGGTTGGCGACGAACACCGCCGCCTGGTCGGAGTTCAGGTAGCCCCAGCTCTCGCCGAAGTTGCCGAGGTAGGCGAGCTTCTCGTTCTGGAAGACGCGCTTGAGGTCGCGGGCGTAGCGGAACTCCTGCACGTCGCCGGTGCCGAGGTACTCGTCGGGCTGGACGGCCTCGCCGGCGCCGTGGATGGCCTCCTGCTTCCAGTAGACGCCGGGGTCGGTGAGCTTGGCCTTGACGGCGGAGAGGTCCTCGGCCGGGATGTGCTTGACGGCGTCGACGCGGAAGCCGTCGACCCCGAGGGAGAGCAGGTCGTTCAGGTAGTCGGCGATGCGCTGGCGCACGTACTCCTTGCCGGTCCGCAGGTCCGAGAGGCCGACGAGTTCGCAGTTCTGGACCTGGTAGCGGTTGCCGTAGTCGATCGAGTCGTCGCGGCAGTCGTTGAAGTCCCCGTCACTGTAGGGCGCCGCGGGGTAGTCGTACTTCGTGTACGGCGAGCCGCCGGTGCCGGTGCCGCTGCCCGCGGACATGTGGTTGACGACGGCGTCGGCGACGACCTTGACGCCCGCGCCGTGGCAGGTGTCGACCATGGCGCGGAACTGGTCGCGGTCGCCGAGGCGGCCGGCGATCTTGTAGCTGACGGGCTGGTAGGCCGTCCACCACGCCTCGCCCTGGATGTGCTCCTGGGGCGGCGAGACCTGGACGTAGCCGTATCCGGCGGGACCGAGCGTGTCCGTGCACGCGCGGGCGACGGAGTCGAACGTCCAGGAGAACATCACCGCGGTGACGTCCTTGGTGCCCGGGGGCGCCGCCTGTGCCGGGGCGGGTGACTGGGCTATGAGCGCGCCTGCCGCGCTCGCCGCGAGGGCGAGGGCGGCGGCCGTGGTTCTGCGGACCACGATTCCTCCTGCCTGAGGGGAGCCTGCTGCGGATGCCTTCGCAGGCCACGCGCCGCGCCCGTAAGGCTGGTGAGGGGGAACGGCCCCGTGGGGTCAGAGGCCGTTGAAAATCCCTGAAAGAATCTGGAAGTCCTTCCGACGAGAGACCGTAGAAGACCCCGTCACCTCGGTCAAGACTCTGGACAAAGCCTGGAAACAGCACGGTTACCTGCCCGCAACCGCTATTGCAAGCGCTTGCAGACTGCTACCTTCCCCTCAACCCCGGCCCGGTGGGGACGGGGGTCCGCCAGGACCCCACGCGCCCGCCCCCGCCGGGCCGGGGCCAGGCCCGCGGCTCACCCGGCCGACGGCGCGTCGCCCGCGTCGCGCACGTGGTCGCCCGCGTCGCGCACGTGGGCCGCCCGGACCAGCACCCCGGAGGCCGAGTTCCGCGCGGGCGTCGAGGCACTCCCCACCGGGCTGTCACCTCACTGGCCCCCGGGGGGAGGCAAGCCCCTCCCCCAAAGATTTCGAATGTCTCAACTCTTGACGCATGCACGCCAATTGACGAGGGTGCGGAGCTATCGCCCGCGTCGCCCACCCCGTGACGCGACAGCCGTCGAGACGAAGGACGTCGATGAAGAGGCTCCCCGTCGTACTGATGGCCGTGCTGGCCGCGCTCCTCCTGGGAACGCTGCCCGCCACGGCGCACCCCGGACATCCCGGCGAAGGCAAGGACGCACCGGCCGAGGAGACCGACCCGGACTTCCCCACCAGCTCCGACAACCCGGCGACCTCGCGCCAGCCCTGCGTGGACGGCCAGGCCGGGTACTTCCCCTGCGACAACGTCAACCTCATGGCCTACCTGCCGATGGACGAGATCGGCGGCGGCCGGGGCTCCGACGTGTGGGGATGGACCGACCCCGTCACCGAGCGCCGCTACGTGCTCGCCGGGCGGGACAGCGGTACCGCGTTCGTCGACGTCACCAACGCGACCAAGCCCGTCTTCCTCGCCGACCTGCCGAACTCCGGTGAGCGGGACGTGATCTGGCGCGACATCAAGGTCCACGACGACCACGCCTTCATCGTCTCCGAGGCCCGTCAGCACGGCATGCAGGTACTCGACCTGACCCGGCTGCGGGACATCGACCCGGCCGACGCCCCCGTCACCCTCACCGAGACCGCCCTCTACCGGGGCATCGGATCGGCGCACAACATCGCGATCAACGAGGACTCCGGCTACGCGTACCTCGTCGGCGCGCGCGACGACGTCGAGGAGTGCGCGGGCGGTCTGCACATGGTCGACATCCGGCAGCCGGCCTCCCCGGCGTTCGCCGGGTGCGCCGCCGAGGACGGTTACACGCACGACACCCAGTGCGTCACCTACGACGGTCCGGACGCCCGTTTCACCGGCCGCGAGATCTGCCTCAGCTCCAACGAGGACACCTTCACCATCATGGACGTCACCGACAAGTCCGACCCGGTGATGCTCTCCCGCATCGGCTACGACGGCGCCGCCTACACCCACCAGGGCTGGCTCACCGAGGACTCCCGGCACTTCCTCATGGGCGACGAGCTGGACGAGTACTTCGACGGTGACAACACCCGGACGCTGATCTGGGACGTCTCCGACCTCACCGCGCCGAAGCTGCTGGGCAAGCACACCCACCGCACGGCCGCGATCGACCACAACATGTACGTCCGCGACGGGCTGGTCTTCCAGTCCAACTACCGCGCCGGGCTGAGCATCCTCAGCACCGAGGGCGCGGGCTCGGGCGAGCTCACCGAGATCGCGTACTTCGACACCTGGCCGATGGACGACAGGACCGCCTTCGGCCACGGCACCTGGAGCAACTACCCGTTCTTCGACAACGGCGTCGTGGCCGTCCACGGCTTCGACGGCCTGTTCCTGCTGAGGCCCACGGTCGGCCTCGGCTGACGTCCACCGCGACACCCCACGGCGCGGGCACCCCCTCCGGTGCCCGCGCCGCCGCCGTCCCCCTCCCGGGCTCACCGGCCGGAGGCGAGGACGGCCCAGACCTGCTTGCCGTGCCGCGTGCCGTCGACCGGCCAGGCCTCGCGCCGCACACCCCCCGGCAGCATCCCCAGCGGCGGGCCACGGCCGCACCGCGCTCCCCCACCGCCGGGCGGGTGCCGACGGCGAGGACACCTCCGCCCCACCGAGCGGCGATGAGGACGAGCGTGGGCGCGAGGCTCACCAGGACGCTCGTCGTCCAGCACGCCCGAGGGGCACACGCGGCACCGACCGGCGTCCCCCCGTGGACCCCGCGCCCACTCCTGCCGTCCTCTTCCCCCCGGACCCGCGGCCGTAGGCCTCGGCGCCCGGGCTCCCCCGGCTCACGCCGTGGGCGGTCCCCACGTCACGGACGGACTCCCCTGTGACGGCAGGCCCTAGCCGATCGGCTACACCTCCCGGCCACTTCTGCGGGCATGAGCCAGCGGGATAATCTTCAGCACACAGCCGGCCGAGGTGGCGGAAAGGAATACGCGCCCGTGTTTCACGGGTGGACCCGTTCGTGGTCTTTGGGGGTTCGAGTCCCTCACTCGGCACCGTATTCGCGGAGACCGGCGAATACCTTCAGGCACCTAAACAATCCTTCACACGAGGGGGATTCATGAGCGCCACCACATTCACCAGCGAATCGATCGTCACCGAGCTGTCCGACACCGTCGGCAGCGAACTTGAGAACAGTGCGTTCTGGAGTGCCTTCACCGCCGGTGAGCTCCCGCTGGAACACGTCAGCAAGGTGTTCCAGCAGTACTACCTCTGGCGCAACACCTTTCATCGCTGGTTCGGGGTGTGCATCGCCAAGAGCCCGGCCTTCGGCAGTTCTTACGACACCGACTACATCCTCCGCGAGCTGAGCGAGCACATCGAGGAGGAGGTCACGGGCGACCACCACGGGCTGGCCCTGCAGTTCCTCAAGGTGATCGGTGTGGACAACCCCCAGGCGATCGAGCCGCTGCCCGTCACCACCGCGTACGAGAACCACTTCGCCGAGCTGTACCTGGCCCCCGAGCGCACTGGACAGGAGTCCCTCGCGGCCCTGGCCGGAAGGGAGTTGGTGGCACCCCTGCGCAACCGGCTCACGCTGGACGCCTTCCAGGACCGCTACGGCATCACCGAGTCGCTGGAGTTCTTCCATTTGCACGAGGAGCTGGAGGTCGAGCACTTCCGCGGGCTGTGGGGCGCGGTGGCGACGCGGTCCGAGAAGGACCGGAAGCTGGTCGAGGCCGCCAAGGACCAGATCGTCCGGCACGTGCGCTTCTGGGACGACGTACACGCCGCAGTCTGACGTCCACGCGAGCGTAGGAGGAGATGGACCGTGTCCGCCCCCACTGTTGGACATTCCGCCCCACCGGCCACCGACATCGCCCGGCGCCGCTGGCAGGAACTGAGCGAGACCGAGCGCGACGAACTCCTGGGAAAACTCCAGGAGCAGGTGGTCGTTCCCCGGCCGCTGCAGTTCTTCGTCGGTGAACTGTCCGTCGACAACGACGGAGCGGTAGAACTGATCGCGGACTGCCGGCGTGCACCGGTGGCCGAATGGACCGACGAGTCGTTGATTCTCGTGTCCACGCTGTGGCTCTGGCAGATCAGCAAAGTCGCGGTGAGCGAACTCAACCAGGCGGACCTGAGTTTCAGTCTGCTGCAGGAGTTCTTCCTCACCAAGCGCCGCGGCTACCGCCGGATCCTCGCCGAGCCGGACCCCGGCCTGGCACCCGGCGAGACGCTGTTCGACCTGGCCGCCTCGCTGGTGGCGCTGCGCAAGCGGATCGAGCGCGACCGCATCCGCTGCATGCGCATCAACGGGGCGACGTGGGAGCGGCGCGAGTGGTTCCTGCCGAAGGCGGACATCCGGGCGGACGAGCTGCCCGAGGGCCTCCAGCGGCACCTGGAGGCCCGCACGGGCCACCGGCTCCCGCCGGGGGACGGTCACGTGGAGCGCTTCACCGCCTTCACCGAGCAGGTCATGGACAGCGGGACGAACCCGGCCGAGATCCTGGTGGCGCTCGCCGAGTACGCCCTGACGCTGCCGGAGCTGGGCGCCGACTACTCCATCATCACCTGCGCCCGCGGCAACAAGCTGGAGACGCCGCACGACATCGCGATGAGCGACGTCATGTCGTACACGGCGGTGCGGCAGGACTTCGATCCGGCAGCCCGGGGCGTGCGGCTCAAGCACGACCAGATCATGAACGCCATCAGCCAGCGCATGCGCTACAACGTGGTCTGCCGGGTGCGGAACTACAGCCCCGACCCGGCCCAGCGTATCCAGGCCCAGGCGTTCCAGCACCCGGACATCGCGGTGATGGAGGACGCCCACCACAACGGCCACCGGGCCAACGGGGTGCGGTTCGTGACCCGGGCACCGCTCGTGTTCGACGTCGACCTGCCGGGCGGCACGCGGCGGCTGAAGGGGCTGGCCGACTTCCGCATCAACCGCGCCACGCACGACGACGACGGCCAGTTCACCCCCAAGGAGCTGGCGGTCGTCATCCGGATCAGCTGGTGGATGAAGGCCGTGACCGAGGCGACCTGGCGCCGCGGTCTGTGGTTCGACGAGAAGTACTGCGTGAAGCTCGACAGCTACGAGGACAAGGACGGCGGCAAGCTCGCGCGCCGCAAGGCGATCCTGGGAGAGGGCCGATGAGCCAACGCACCGAGACGAGGACGGCGGAGGCACGGGGCGCGGCCCCGGCCGAGGCGTCCGCCGACGCGCTCACCCTGCCGCTCGCCGACATCCCGGAGTTCACCCCGCACCCGGTGACGATCGGCCGCCGCGCGCTGCTCCTCTTCCGCTACGGCGAGCGGGTCTACGCGACCGCGGCGCGCTGCACCCACCAGGGCGTGGAGCTGCTCGGCGGCGAGCTGGAGGGCGCCCTGATGCGCTGCCCGTGGCACGGGGTGCGGTTCGACGTGCGCACCGGCGCCCGGGTCAACGAGCCCGCCTGCCGCGACCTGCGCACGTTCCGCACCGAGGTGCGCGACGGCGAGGTCACCGTGTTCAACGAGGCGATCAGCAGGCCGACGGGAGGTGCGGCATGACGTACGTCATCACCCAGCCGTGTGAGGGCGTCAAGGACGGGGCCTGCATCGACGTGTGCCCGGTCGACTGCATCGAGGGCACGCCCGACACCCCGATGCTCTACATCGACCCCGAGGTGTGCGTCGACTGTGCCGCCTGCACGTCGGTGTGTCCGGTGGACGCCATCTACCCGGACGACGAGGTGCCCGAGGAGTTCGAGCGGTACACGCAGATCAACGCCGACTACTTCGGCCGGGGGGAGGCCGCCGACGATGACGACTAGCCCGAAACCGCCGCACGCCGGCACGCCGTCCGCCGACGCGACCGGGGCGCCGCAGCTCCGCACGGACTCGCTGGACGACTACGGCCCCATGGTGGCGCTGGCGATCCGGCGGCCCGACGTCGTCCCGCTGCCCTACCTGCGGGCCCACCACTCGCCGCTGCCCGACCCGCCGGGCGCGGTCACGATGCACGACTTCCTGGCCCGGGCGGACGACGAGACCCTCGGCCTGTGGCGGCACTTCCAGCGGCTGTGGCACCGCTGGGCGGCGCCGCTGGACTCCTTCCACCCCGTCCGCTGGTATCTCACCGCCTGTGCGACGGGCCCGCACCGGTCGGTGCACACCACGGTCGACGGCTGGCTCCAGCGGCTCGCCACGCAGACGGACGGGCAGGTGGAGGCGACGGCCGTACTCCTGGGCCTGGAACCGGAGGACGGCGACCTCGGCGCGGTGCTCGGCTGGGGCGCGCCGGAGTGGTCGCTGCCCGCGATGCTGCTCGCCGCGCGCACCGGGCGGCCGTTCCGCTGGGTACCCGACGCCGCGCAGGCGCGGCGGGAGGCGGAGCGGTGGCCGGGCACCCTGACGCTGGCCTTCCCCCACGACGAGATCGGCGTCGAGGACCTGCCCGCGCTCACCCTGTCCCGCTCGTACCACGCGGCCGGCCGGCTGGCCGACGGCCTGGAGCTGGCGTCCCGTCCCGTGGGATTCCTCACCGCCACCTCGCTCCAGGTGCTCAGTTCCGTCACCAGCCGCCGGCTGGCCCTGCCGGGCCCGCTGCCGCCGACCAGCGCCGCCGTCTTCACCGGCCTGGACGCCGACCCGGACGTGGGTCCGGACAGCTTCCTGCTCAACCGGGAGCGTTCGGCGGCCGGGTATCTGGAGGCCGTGGGCGAGGTGAGTGCGCTGTTCCTGTCCGGGCACAGCCGCGAGGACCTCTTCCACCTGGGGCCGGACGCGCTGTGCGGCCGTTCCCTCCAGCCCGCCCCGTCCGGTCCGGAGACCCGGCTGCCCGCGTGCGTGCTGGACGGCGACTGCGTCAAGGGCGGCGAGGTCCTGCCCGCGCACACGCTGTCCGCCCCGGTCGCCTTCTTCAACAGCTGCAACGTGATGCGGCTGGGCGGGGACGGCGCGTTCGACGAGCACTTCACGCTGCCCTTCACGTACCAGGAGGGCGAGGGCGTCGCGCTCGTGGGCAGCCGTCGTACCCGGTTCGGCGACGACAACGTGGAGCTCGTCCTCGCCGAGCGGCTCGTGCGCACCGGACGGCCCATGGGCGAGATCGTGCGCACGCTCAACAACGCCATTCCGCTGTGGGGCCGCGAGGCACCGGACTACCTGCTCCTGGGCGACCCGGAGTTCCGGCCCTTCCCGCCCGGCCCGGACGCGGCCGAGGTGGCCGTGCGTCCCGGCGCCGAGGGCGGGGGCGTCGAGGTGGAGTTCTCCGGCGTCGACGCGGAGCTGCTGGAGGTGCTCCTGCCCGACCCGGGCCCGGCGCCCTCCGTCCGGGTCACCGGGATCACCGCGGCTGACGGCGAGAGCGACGAGGTGGACCTGCGCACGGCGCTCGTGCGGGAGGAGGACGGGGGCGTGCGCCTCTTCGTCTTCTCCTGGAAGGCGCTGCGGCTCCGGCGGCTGGCGCTGCGCGTGGACCCCGGCCGCCCCCACCAGGAACTGAGCGACGACGTCGCGCGGACGCTGGGCAACGCCTCCGCCTACCGGCGGCTGCTGCGCGGCTACCTCGGCGGCTTCGACAACGCCGAGCAGGAGCTGCGGTCGAAGGCCACGGCCCTGTCGCGTCGGCGGGCCGAGGCCCGGACGGCGCCGCTGGCCCTGCGGGAGGCGGACACGGCGGCCGGGGAGCTGCGCTCGGGTCTCTCGCGGCTCGACGAGGCGCTGTGCACGCATCTGCTGGACCGCATCGCGGCCGGGGCGTTCGTGTGGCTGGAGCAGTGCGAGTCGGCGGACGGGAACTTCCACGTCGCCCGGCACCTGCCGCCCACCACCTGCCCCTACTGCGCGGCACGGGTGGTGCTGCGCGAGTACCGCAACGACCACCACCCGCAGGCCAGCCGGGAGTTCGCGCTGTGTGCCAGCTGCGGCAACATCTGGGACGTGCCCGGTGCGGTGCCGCCCCCGGTGGTGCTGGGCGCGGACACCGCCCGCCGCGGCGGCGAGCACCGGCAGGGCGTCCGGGTGACCAACGACGCGGACCGCCCGCTGTACGGGGCCGTGGGCATGCGGCTCTACCAGGCCGACCAGCACGGGGTGACCGTCACTCCGGGCGTGCGGGAGGTCGCCGTACCGCCGCGCTCCAGCCGCGAGTTCTGGTTCACGCTGAAGCTCCCCGAGGGCGTTCCGGCCCACATGGAGTTCCTGCGGGGCTTCCTCGTCTCCAACCTGGACGTGGCCATGTTCCAGCGCAACCTGTGGACCCGGCCGGCGGAGGAGGACGCCACGGCGCCGGAGGCGGAAGCCGACTCCGCCGTGCCGCCGGTGTGGCCGCCCTCCGGGACGGTGGTCAGCAGCGTCGTCCGCGGGCGCGGGCGGTGACGGCCCGCGGACGGCGGCGGGTCGTCCCGATGCCCCCGCCGAACGTCACCGGGACCCTGCACGTGGGTCACGCGCTGACGATGGCGGTGCAGGACGCCCTCGTGCGCTCGCTCCGGCTGGACGGCACCGAGGTGCTGTACGTGCCGGGGACGGACCACGCGGGCCTGGGCACCTACGCCGCCGTCCGCAGGGCCACCGGCTTCCGTCCCGAACTCCCCCCGGACGAACGGGTCCGGGCCTGGGCAGAGCAGCACCGGGGCCTCATCTCCGGGCAGTTGCGCGAGCTGGGCCTCGGCTGCGACTGGGACGCCGAACTCCACACCCTCGACCCGGACTACCGCACGCTGGTGGACGGCACCTTCCGGCGGCTCGCCGAGGCCGGGCTGCTCTACCGGCAGGCGCGGATCTCGCCCTGGTGCCCGAGCTGCCGCAGCACGGTGCCGGACGTCGAGCAGTCGGCCGCCGAGGCCCGGGTGCCGGTGGCGCTGCTGGCCCTGAAGCTGGCGCGGCGTCCGCACGTGCTGGAGCTGCCGGCCGTCGAGGAGCTGTGGGGCGCGGTGGCCGTGGCGGTGCCCCCCGGGCACCCGGCCGCCGGCGGCACGGCAGCCCTGCCCACCCTCCGGTGGGAACTCCCGACGCTGGCGGCCCCCGTCGAGGCGCCGCGGCTCGTGGTGCCCGCGCTGCGGGAGGCCGACCGGGAGCTGGCGGAGGCCCACGGCCTGCCCTGCCCCGAGCTGCTCGACGAGGCGGGCCGCTCCCTCGTCGGCGCACCTCCCGAGCCGGCCGGGCTCACCGGGCTGGCCGGACTGTCCCGGGAGGAGCTGCGCGAGGCCACCGTGGCACGGTTCCGGCTGCGGCGGACCACCCGTCCGGTACGCGTCGTCGGCTGCGGCCTGTGCGGTACCGAGCTGACCGCCCGCAGGGGCTACCAGTGGTACCTGCGGCTGCCCGAACTGCTCGGGCCGGTGCGGGAGGCTCTGGACGACGGCGTGCTGCGCATCGGTCCCGCGGCCGTGGAGCGGGAGGCCCGGCACTGGCTGGACACCGCCCGCGACTGGTGCGTGAGCCGCCAGATCGCCTGGGGGCAGAGGATTCCGGCGCTCGTGTGCGACGCCTGCCCCCGCTGGGCCCCTTCCCCGCCCGAGGGCGTGACACGGGAGCCCGCCGACCACCCGGACGGCCCGGACCGCGGGGACTGCCCGGGCTGCGGGGCGCCGCTGCGCCCGGAGACCGACGTCTTCGACACCTGGTTCAACTCGGCGCACTGGCCCCTGGCCGTCACCGCCCGGGAGGGCGAGGACGCGGACGTCCGTCCCGTCCCCGCCTCCCTCATGACCTCCGGGCGCGACATCCTGTTCTTCTGGTTCGTGCGGCTGCTGGCCATCGGCACGTTCGTGCGGGGACGGCCGCCGGTGGAGGAGATCTGGCTGCACGGGCTCGTCCTGGACGAGCACGGCCGGAAGATGAGCAAATCCCGGGGCAACGTGCTGACCCTGGCCGACGGGCTCGCCGGGCACGGGCGGGACGTGCTGCGCGCCGCGCTGCTGTCGGCCTGCCGCGAGGCCGAGGACGTGCGGCTGCGGCCCGAGCTCTTCACCGCGCAGGCAGCCGTGCGCTCCGCCGCCGTCGAGCTGGCCGCGCTCGTCGCCGACGGGGCGGGTACGCCGGGGCCGGGCCCCGGCCAGGGCCGCGAGCCCGACGCGATGGAGCACCACGGCCGGCGTGCGGCCCGGCACGCCCGCGCCGAGGTCCGCCGCCACCTGGCCGCGTGCCGCTTCGACCGGGCGACGGAGGCCGTCACCCACTTCGCCGTCCACGTTCTGCGCCGCTATCTGCGGCTGCGCTCGGCGACGGGCACCGAGGCCGTCACACGGGCGCTCCTGCTCGACGTCGCCACCGTCTACGAGCCGTTCATGCCCGACGCCGCCGACCGGCTGCGACGGGCGGCCGAGTCCCGGCCCGGGGCGGTCTGGGAGGTGGACGCGGAGCTCGCGGACGCCGTGGCCGCCGTCGTCGGGGCGGCGCGCGAGGCCGAGCGTCTCCACGGCGTGACCGGCCGTCCCCGGGACGAGCCCGTCGCCGTCGACGCCACCGATCCGGCCGTCCGCCCCCTGCTGGGCACGGCGTGGTTCCCGCATCTCGGCGGCGTGCCGCTGAGCCCTGCCGCGTCCCGGCCCGAGCGGGGCTTCGCCGTCCACGTGCCCGGGTTCCGGGACGTGCGGCTGTGGCTGCCCGACGGCGCGGCCCGCGCCGTGCGGCGCGACGGCCGCCGGCGGCTGCGCCGCCTGATGCAGACGCGCCGCCGTCTGGCCCACCGGCTCGTCCAGCTCGCCGCCCCGGCGGGCGGGGACGAGGCCGGTGCCGGTGCCGCCGCCGCTCGCCAGGAGCTGCGGGCGCGACTCGCCTGGGCCGAGCAGGACACGCACGAACTGCGGCTGTTCATGAAGGCGGCCGGGGAGGCGCAGGGCCGCACGCCCCCACCGACGGCGTGGCGGCCGGACGCGGCCGGGCGAACCTGACCACCGGGACCGGTCCCGTTCCCGCCCCTCCACACCCTTTCCACCCCCGTTTCAGGAGAGCAAGGGCTACCCCCATGGACGTGATGACGGCCGTGCTGACGCGGCGCAGCGAACACGTACTCGGCCAACCGGCGCCCACCCAAGAGGAGTTCGGCTATCTGCTGAGCGCCGCCTCGCGCGCCCCCGACCACGGCGAACTGCGGCCGTGGCGCTGGGTGCTCGTCGGCGGAGAGGACCGGGCCGAGGTCGGCCGGGCGCTGGCCGAGAGCAGCGGCAAGGGCGCGGAGTCGATGCGCGCCAAGGTCGAGCGGGCGCCGCTGCTCGCGGGCCTCGTCTTCTGCCCGCAGCCGCACGCCCGCATCCCGGAGTGGGAACAGCTGGCCGCCGCCACCGCCATGACGACCTCGCTGATGCTGCTGCTGCACGCCCGCGGCTTCGGCAGCATCTGGCGCACCGGGGCCCACGCCGACGCCGCGGCGATGCGCCGGCTCCTGGACGCCGAGGGCAGCGAACGGGCCCTGGGCTGGCTGTATATTGGCACCCCCGATCCCCGCCGGAAGGCGATGCCCCGCCGTCAACCCGTCAGTCTGGACGGCCGGTTGCGGGTGTTCCGGCGCGAACCGGCCTCGCACACGATCCCGTCACGAAGGCTCGCGACCCATGACACTGAATGAGGACATGCGACGGCTCGTCTCGGCCCAGGGGCTGGGCTTCGTCGCCACGGTGCGCCCGGACGGGACGCCGAACCTCTCCCCCAAGGGGACGACGGAGGTCTGGGACAGCGAGCACCTCGTCTTCCTCGACCTCCACTCCCCCGGCACCGTCGCCAACCTCGCGGTGAACCCGGCGGTAGAGATCAACGTCGTCGATCCGGTCCGCCGCAAGGGCTACCGGTTCCGGGGCGAGGGCCGGGTTCACACCGGGGGCGAGACGTACGACCGCGTCGTGCGCCGCTTCCGGGAACAGCGCGGCACCGACCCGGCGAAGGTGCGGTCCGTCGTGCTCGTGCGGGTCGAGGAGGCCGGGGAGCTGATCTCGCCCGCCTACGAGGACGGCACCAGCGAGGCCGAGATCGCCGCCCGCTGGCGCGCCCGCCTCACCGCGGAGCCCACCCCTGCACCCGCCGCGGAGCCGAGCGCCGGGCCGGGCGCCGGGCCCGCCGCGGGCCCGGCCCCGTCAGCGGCACCCGGAGCGCCGTGACCGAGAAGACCGCGGACGAGGGCCCCATAGCCCCGGCCCCCTCGTCTGCCCCCGCCTCCGGCTCTGCCCCCGCGCGGACGGCGCGGGAGGCCGAACGGGCGGTGCGCCCGCTCCTCCTCCAGTACGTCATCGCCTTCACCAGCCGGTTCGCCCTGGCCCCGGTGCTGCCCGTCCTGCTCAAGGACGGCCTGCAACAGCCCGGACTGGTCGTCGGGCTGGCCCTGTTCGCGTTCGCCTGCTCCTCGCGCGCGGGCTCCATCGTGCTCAGCCCCTGGCTCGCCGGGCGGTCCGGCGTCCGGCTGCTGCTGCTCGCCAATCTGCTGTCCGGCGGGGCGTTCGCGCTGCTCGCGCTGACCTCCTCCGCCGTGCCGCTCATCGTGCTGCTCGCCGCCGGCGGCACCGGGGTGAGCCTGAACGGGCTGATCGTGCGGTCCGTCGTCGCCGAGTGGACCTCCGGGACCGGCTCCCAGGTGACCGCCTTCGCCAAGCTCAACGTGATGCTGAACCTCGCGGCCTCCGTCGGACCGCTCATCGGCACCGCGCTGCTGGACACCTCGGCCCCGCGCCGCCTCCTGCTCGTCCTCGCCGCCGGGTACCTGGCGGCGGCGCTCGTCATGCTCGTCGTCGCCCGCCGGGGGGACGAGGGCTACCAGCCGGACGGCCGCCGCCGGTTCTCCTTCCGGGAGCACTGGGGCCTCCTGCGCACCTCGCCGTTCCTGCGCCGCCTCATGGTGACCTCCACCATCGGCTGGTTCCTCTACGCGCAGCTCTACTCGGCCCTGCCCATCTACCTGTTCTCCACCTCCGACTCGAAGCTCCAGGTCGCCAGCTACTTCACGATGAGCGCGGTCCTCATCGTGCTGGTCCAGGTACCGGTCTCCAAGGGCGTCGCCCGGCTGCTCGACCGGGGCCTGGACCTGATGACGGTGCTGTTCACCGGGCTCGCCCTGTTCGCCGCGGCCTTCGTCGTCCTCGCTCTCTCCGGCGGCGACCCCGTCGTCCTGTACGCGGCCGTCGCCGTCTTCACCCTGGGTGAGATCCTCTTCGCCCCGACCGTGGACAGCGCGTTCGCGGCGGCGGGCGAAGCCTCCTCCAGCAGCTTCGTCGCGACCTTCACCGGCAAGCAGATCACCCTCGCCACCGGCGAGAGCATCGGCGCCCTGATCGGCGGCAGCGTGTTCCTCGCCGTCCGCGACAGCCTCTCCCCCGCGCTCTACTGGTGGCTGTGCGCCGCCGTCACGGCCGTCGCCGTGGCGGCCCTGGTCACAGGACGGGTCCGCACCCCCGTCCGGAAGAACTCCCCGGTGTCGTAAAGCGGACGCGCGCGTTTACCACACTCCCTCTCAAGGGATGATTGCGGTTGGCGCGAAACATGAGCATGACGCAAAACGTTCGCTTACATTTCCGGCCTGGACCCGCACGGGGGAGAGATCGTGACCCACGATCCGTACTCAGCACGGCCCGACACGGCAGCGGTGGACCGCCCCAGAGTCTTCATCGTGATCCGGAACCTCCTGGAGCGGTACCGGCTGGAGCACCTGTTGAACGGGATGCTGCGGCACGGCCCCGTCCACAGTTCCGCCGCCATCACGGTCACCGCCAGGGAGGCGACCCGGGAGGCGGTACGCGACGAGGTCCCGACCGTCCTCATCGTCACGCTGCACGAGATCGACGACGCCGCCCGCTCCGAACTCGCCCTGGCCTCGGCGAAGGGCGTCAAGGTACTCGTCCTCGTGGACCAGGAACGGCAGGCCGAGTGGGGCCGGCTGGCCGGCATACCCGTGGGCGGCTGCCTCTCCACCGGCGAGCTGTCCGAGATCACTCTGCGCACCGCCATCGCCCGCATGCTGCGCGGAGAGGTGCCCATCTCCGCCAACCTCGTCCACGCCCTCCTCAACCGGGCCCAGCACACGCACGCCCCCACGCCGGACAAGCCCGCGGCCGTGCGCATGACGCCACGCGAACGCGAGGCGCTGGAGCTGCTCGTCGACGGGCTCAGCAACCAGCAGATCGCCAGCCGCCTGCACATCTCCCTGCACGGCGCCAAGCGCCTGGTGTCCAACATCCTCGCCAAGCTGGACTGCAGCAACCGCACCTCCGCGGTCACCCGAGCCGTCCGCGACGGCCTCTGCGACACCCGAACCCCCTCCACCTGCGGGTAGGTCCGGCCCCGCCGTTCTCGTGACGCCCTGACGAGGGGGCGGACGCCCGGGGCAGTGTCACGCCCCGCGCACTCGGACGAGCACGTCCGGTCGCCGGTCAAACTCGCCCGGCAGTGGACGCGTTGACCTAGGGTCGGCGTTGTGGACCTGGGAACCTCGGGGCTGCGGATCGCCTCTTCGGCACTGCTGCCACTGATCAGGAAGCTGCTGCGCAAGGACGAGCCGGTCGTCGTGGACCAGCCGGTGCGGCTGGGCATGCTGCTCGCCTTCCGGGGCCCGGGCGCCGCGGTGCGGGACTCCGAACTCCGGGTCCTCGCGGACGAGCTGGTGCGGCGCGCCGCCCGCGCCGCCGGGCCGCACGACGTCCTACCCGCCGACGAGCTGACGGCGGTCGCCCGCTCGCTGACCGGGACGCTGGGCACCCTGGGCGAGCTGGAGATGGACGACCTCCAGGCCGTGCGGCTGGGCCACCGGGAGCTGGCCCGGAAGCTGCTGCGCTCCGCCGGACGGCCCACCGCGCTCTCCCGGGACGCGGAACTCCTGCACGACCGGCTGCTGGAGACCGCCTGCCTGCACCTGCTGAACCACTTCACCCAGCGCTCCCCCTTCATCGCCCGCACGCTCGTGGAGCAGACCCGGCAGTTGGACCACCTGATCCGCCGCGTCGACCTGCTGGTCCACCGCGTCGCGGACCGTTCCGCCGAGGACGCCGCGTTCGAGGAGCGCTACGCCCGGCACATCGCCGAGCAGCACGGTCGGCTCACCATCTTCGGCCTCGACCTGGAGGAGGAGTGGCCGCTGGACGACGCCTACCTCAGCCTCCGGTCCACCGAGACCACCCCGGCGAGCCCGGCGCACGGTGTTGACGACGGGAGGATCGCAGCTCCGGGACCGCCGCAGCGCGCCGAACTGGCCCTCCGCGACCGGGAGCGCGTGCTGATCCGCGGGGCCGCCGGTTCCGGCAAGACCACGCTGGTGCAGTGGCTCGCCGTGACCACCGCGCAGGGCAGCCCTCCGGACGGCCTGGGCTCCCTCCTCGGCCGCGTGCCGTTCGTACTGCCGATGCGCAGCCTCACCCGCGGCGGCCGGGAGCTGCCCACCCCCGGCGAACTCCTGAGCGCGGTGCGCTGCCCGCACACGCCGCCCGAGGGCTGGGCGGAACGCGTGCTGCTCGCCGGGCGCGGACTGCTGCTGCTCGACGGCATCGACGAGGTACCGGAGGCCGAGCGCGAGACGGCCCGCCGCTGGCTGCTGTCGCTGGTGCGCTCCTTCCCGTCCAACCTGTGGCTGGTGACCTCCCGGCCCTCGGCCGTTCCGGCGGGCTGGCTGTCCCGGCACGCCTTCTCGGACCTGTCGCTGGCCCCGATGGGCCGTGCCGACATCGCCACCTTCGTCGAGCGCTGGCATCACGCGGCCGGAACGGACCCGGCCGACGCCGACGACCTTCTGGAGACCGTCCGCACCCGCGGCGACCTGGCGCGGCTGGCCACCAGCCCGCTGATGTGCGGGCTGCTGTGCGCGCTGCACCGAGCCCGCCACGCCTACCTGCCGCGCGGTCGGCAGGCGGTGTACGACGCGGCGCTGCGCATGCTGCTGGAGCAGCGGGACCAGGAGCGCCGGGTACGGGCCGGTCTCGTCCTGGACACCGAGTCCCAGACGGTGCTGCTGCAGAAGCTGGCCTACTGGCTGATCCGCAACGGCCGGTCCGAGATGGAGCAGGTGGACGCCGTGGAGCTGACCGGCCAGCTCCTGCCGTCGATGCCGCAGGTCGCCGAACAGGGCGACGCGCGGACGGTGTTCCGCCACCTGCTGGTCCGCTCGGGGCTGCTGCGGGAACCGGCCGAGGGCGTGGTGGACTTCGTCCACCGGACCTTCCAGGACTACCTCGGCGCACGGGAGGCGGTGGACGGCCTCGACCTTCCCTTCCTGATCGGTCACGCGCACCTGGACCTGTACGAGGACGTGATCCGGATGGCCGTCGCCCACGGCCGGCCCCGGGAGCGCGAGCGCCTGCTGACGGGCCTGGTCGAGCGGGGCGACAAGGAGAAGCCGCACCGCGTCCGACTGCACCTGCTGGCCATGGCCTGCCTGGAACACGCGACCCAGCTCGACCCGGAGGTCCGCCGGGAGGTGTTGGAGCGGGCGTCCGGGTACCTCCCGCCCCGCAGCGTGGGGGAAGCCGAGTCGCTGGCGGCCGTGGGCCCGGTGGTGCTGGGGCTGCTGCCCGGACCGGACGGGCTCGGCGAGGACGAACAGATCGCGGTGGTGCGCACTCTGGCCGCCCTCGGCGGAGACGCGCCCGTCCCGCTGCTGCGCCGCTATGCGCGAAGCGGCACCCCGGCCGCCCGGTGGCACGTCGCCCAGGCGTGGCCGGACGTGGACGTCCCGCTCTTCGCGGAACGGGTCCTGCCGGACCTCCCGCAGGAAGCGCTCACCCGGTTGTCCGTCCCCGCGCAGATTCCGTTGGCGCGGGGACGCGAGCACCTCTACGTGCTGAAGCCGCTCGCGGACCGCGTGGCCGAGATCTGCGGTCCCGGCACGCGCACGCTCAACCTGATCGGCCCGACGGACCTGTCCGCCGTCGCCCGGCTGTCGAATCTCCGCTCCCTGTCGGTTCAGCGATCCGGCGTCTCGGACCTCTCACCTCTCCGCGACCTCCCCCTGAACGAACTGCGTCTGTTCAGGAGCCCCCGGATCAGCCAGCTGGAGCACCTGCACCGACTTCCGCTCGGCCGCCTGCACGTCGACCAGGAGGGGCAGATCCCTCCGGAGGCCTTCCTCGCGTTCGCGGAGGTACCGGACCTGGAGATCGGCCTACGCCAAGCCTGGGAACCCATGGCGCTGCTGCCCCCGGACTGCCCCGCGACCGCACTGGTCCTCGCCCCCCACTGCCGGGAGCTGCGTGGCATCGAGAACTTCCCGCGACTGCGACGGCTTCACCTGGAGGACGCCGGCCACGAACCGGCGACCGGAGTGGACGACTGGCGCCATGTCGCCGCTGTCCCCGGCCTGGAGCATCTGTCGCTGTCCGGCGCAGCGGTCAGCCTGCTGGCCGAGGCCGGCCTCTGCTTCCCCGGTGTGCGCAGCGCCGCGATCACGCAGGGCGGCGAGGTGACACTGGCCGCGATCACGCGGGTGTTCCCCCGGGTGGAGTGGCTGTGGGTAGACGCGGCGGACAGGCTGGACCTGGATGATCTCAAGGAACCGCACGGCCTCCGCCGACTCCGCCTGAGCAACGTGGCACACCTTCACGGCGCCGAGCCCTCGGGCCGTGTCGAGGTATCCGTCAGGCCGCTGCCCCGCTACTGACCGTCGGCCTCGCTACTCACCCAGGTCGGCCCGGACGACCACGCGGACAGCCGCACCAGCGGCCCCGAGGTCGCGGGCCCGGGCCCGGGCCGCGGCCATGTGCACGAGGCGGCCGGTGACCAGGTGCGCCTCCTACGCCCCAGGCCGCCCCGCGGCCACCCCAAGCACCCGGAACCGCGTCATTCGGCCGGGATCGGCTGGGTGAGGGTCAGGGCCGTGGCCTTCCAAGATCTCCTCGGCGCCGGGCCCGACGAGAGGGCCTAACCAGGCGTCGGGGTGGGGCGGAGTGATATGCGCACGGCGCGGACGAGGCGGTCGGCGTTGGCCACGGCCTCGGCCGCCGTGTCGCCCCTGGCGCAGACGAAGGACGTGCGGTCGAAGGAGGACTTGAGCGGCGGCACCTCGCTGCCCGGCTCCAGCGTGAGCTTGCCGCTCAGGAACTCCGGCGCCGAGGCGGCCTCCGCCCACCCCTCGACGTCGGCGACCGTGCCCGGGGGCGGGGTGAGGAAGCGGATCGCCGCGGCGTGCCGGGGGCGCCAGGAACCGGCGTCGACCGGGTTGCCGAGCAGCTGGTCGAAGACCACCCCATGCATGCCCACACCGGTGATGCGCTGGGCCATGACGTAGATGGAGTCACCGCCGGGCCGGACGTGGAACTCGCCGAGCACGATCCGCCCGTCCACGGTGAGCCAGAACTCGATGTGGAACACGCCCCAGCTCAGGCCGAGTGCCTTGGCCGCGGCGGCGAGGGTCTCCTGCGCGTGCTCGGCGATACCGGGGGCGACGGGCGCGGGCATCGAGTGGCCCAGCTCGACGAAGTGCGGGCCGCCCGTGGTGACCTTGGCGGTGAGCGCGAGCACCCGGGGGACGCCGTCCACGAAGACGCCCTCGGCGCTGAACTCCTCCCCCTCCTGGAACCCCTCGACCAGCACCCCCGCCTCGAACGCGTCCGGCGACTCGACGGCCACGCCCTGTCGGTGCAGGTCCGCCGTCAGCTCGCGGTGGGCGGCGATCAGGTGGTCGAGGGCCGCGTCCAGCTCCGTCGCGTCCCGGACCAGGGACACGCCCGCGCTGCCGCGCCCGGCGGCCGGCTTGACGATCCACGGCCCCTTCGGGTGCTCGGCCAGGAAGCTCCGCAGGGCCTGTGCCGAGTGGCACCGGGCCGAGGGCGGCTGCGGAAAGCCCGCCGTCGCGAGGGCGGCCCGGCACGCGTACTTGTCCTGGATGCGCCGGACGGCCTGCTGCCCGTTGCCCGGAAGGCCCAGCACCTCGGCGGCCACGGCCACGGACTCGGCCGCCGTCTCCCGCGTCCCGTACACCCCGAGATACCGCTCGCCCTCGGCCGCGGCGGCCGTGGCCCACGCCCGGACCTCCTCCGGGTCGGAGTAGGTCAGCTCCACCGTGTACAGGGCGCGCTCGACCACCTCGGGCGCCCTGCGCAGGTTGTCGGCCGTGTCCGCGACGACCACGTCGACGCCCCGCTCGGCGGCCTGGTCCATGCAGTCCAGCCCGGTCGGCTTGAGGGCTCCGCCCAAGAGCAGCAGCGGGGGATGGGGTGCCATCGGTTCGCCTGCCTCCCGGTCGGGGTCCCCGACCATGTCGTCACCTGTCCTCCGCCATCATTCCCGACCCGGCCGAGGTGTCAACGGCCATGATCGGCAAGGCAGATGGGGGTCCGAAGCTCAGCAGACGGCTGCGCGTCGGACCGGAAGGCCGTGACCGGCGGGGGCCGCGCCCGTGGTTCCATGGCGCCGTGCAGAGCGAACAAGCGCCCCCCAGAGGTCCGGCGACCCCGCACGTCCGGGACCGGGGCCGTCACGACGTCCCGGGCTGTGTCCGGGTGCTGGCACAGGTCCATGCGGCGGACGGCTACCCGGTGAACTGGCCTCACGAGCCGGGTTCCTGGCTGACGCAGCCCTCGCTCATCCGTGCCTGGGTGGCGGAGGCGAACGGCGAGATCGTCGGGCACGTCGGCCTGTCCCGCAGCACGGAGGGCGACGCGGCGCCCGCCCTGTGGAGCGCGCGCACGGGCCGGGCCGTGGCTACGACCGCCGTGGTCAACCGGCTGTTCGTGGCCCCGTCGGCGCGTGGCCGCGGAATCGGCGCGGCGTTGATGGCACGCGCCGTCGGGGAGGCCGGGGATCGCGGCCTGCATCCGGTGCTGGACGTAGTGGCCTCCGACACCTTGGCGGCATCGCTGTACGAGCGTCTCGGCTGGCACCTGCTGGACACGGTGGAACAGCGGTGGGGCCAGGACCAGAGGGTCACCGTCCGGTGCTACGCCGCACCTGACTGACCGCGATGCGTCGGCGACACCGTCGTCACCTGGCACCGCAAAGGCGTTGCATGACCGGACGGTGCCCTGCCGTCTCGGACTGTTCGTGCCGGAGGGTCGGGAGGGTGCCTGCGGTCAGTCCGGCCACGAAGGCGGACCAGCCAGCCGCACCGAACGCCGGCGCGGGGCCGTGCGGCCGCTTGTTGTCCCGCACCGGGACAACCCCAGGCCCCGGACCCCGGCGGCGTCATCCGGGCGTGGCTGGCCGAAGACGAACACCAGGCGGCGCAGCGGGCCTCGTGGCGCGCGGGGAGCCACCTCAGCGTCGTCGCCCCGCGACGCGGAGTTGCTCTCCGCTCTGTCCGCCCATCCCATCCCGGCGGATCTCCCCCCGCCGGGGAACGCGACAGCTCCGCGCACACGGGCCCCGGGCACGGTCTCCGGCGCCATGGCCGAAAGCCGTGCCCGCGGCAGCGGGCGGACCCCGCTCAGGCGGTGGGCGGGGCCTGGGAGGTGGAGGAGCGGACGACGAGTTCGGGTTGGAAGACGAACTCGGTGCGGGGGACGGGGCTGCCGCCGATCTCCTCCAGCAGGGACTGGACGGCGGCGTGGGCCATGGCGCGGACGGGCTGGCGGACGGTGGTCAGCGGCGGGTCGGTGAAGGCTATGAGCTCGGAGTCGTCGTAGCCGATGACGGAGACGTCGCGGGGGACGTCGAGGCCGCGGCCACGGGCGGCGCGGACGGCGCCGAGGGCCATGGGATCGGAGCCGCAGACGATGCCGGTGCAGCCGGCGTCGAGCAGGGCGCCGGCGGCGGCCTGGCCGCCCTCGACGGTGAAGAGGGTGTGCTCGACGCGGCCCTCGACTGCGGGGCCGGCCTCGGCGACGGCGGCGGTGAAGCCCTCCGTCTTGCGCAGGGACGGGACGAAGCGGGTCGGGCCGACGGCGAGGCCGATGCGGCGGTGGCCGAGGTCGGTGAGGTGGCGGACGGCCATGCGGGCGGCGGCGTCGTCGTCCGGGGAGACGAAGGGCGCGCTGACGCGTTCGTTGTAGCCGTTGATGAGGACGAAGGGGACGCCGCGCCCGGCGAGACGGGTGTAGCGGCCGGGGTCGGCGGAGAGGTCGGCGTGCAGGCCGGACATGAAGATGATGCCGGTGACGCCGCGTTCGACGAGCTGGTCGACGAGTTCGTCCTCGGTGACGCCGCCGGGCATCTGGGTGCCCAGGACGGGGGTGTAGCCGTAGCCGGCGAGGGCCTGCTCGATGACCTGGGCGAAGGCCGGGAAGATCGGGTTGGTCAGCTCGGGGATGACGAGGCCGACGAGGCCCGCGCTGCGCTGGCGCAGGCGGACGGGGCGCTCGTAGCCGAGGACGTCGAGCGCGGCCAGGACCTTCTGCCGGGTGGCGGTGGCGACGCCGGCCTTGCCGTTGAGGACGCGGCTGACGGTGGCCTC
Source organism: Streptomyces sp. WMMC1477 (assembly GCF_027460245.1). Taxonomy (NCBI): domain Bacteria; kingdom Bacillati; phylum Actinomycetota; class Actinomycetes; order Kitasatosporales; family Streptomycetaceae; genus Streptomyces; species Streptomyces sp. WMMC1477. Next base: position 963,116 of record NZ_JAPZBD010000003.1, read on the forward strand.
GCTGACCCGGGCCTGGGCGGCGATGTCGGCGAGCCGGGCGGGCGCGACGACCGCGCCCGGCTCGGTGACGCTCACACGGACCACCAGATGGTGGTGTCGGCGGGCAGCACGCCGTCGATGGCACGGGAGCCCCCGGCGCAGGGGCCGCTGGCGAGGAGGAGGGTGCCCGGGGTCTGGGGCAGGGTGACGGGCGCGGCGGTGGTGTTGGCGGTGCAGACGAAGCCGCCGCGCCGGAAGGCGAGGACGCCCTCGGGGGCGTCCAGCCAGGTGACGGCGTCCCCGGCGCCGAGGTCGGGGTGCTCTCGGCGGATGCGCAGGGCGGTGCGGTAGAGCTCCAGGGTGGAGCCGGGGTCGCCGGTCTGTTCCTCGACGCTGAGTCCGGCCCACTCGGCGGGCTGGGGCAGCCAGCTCTCTCCGGTGCCGAAGCCGTAGGAGGTGCCGGTGGCCGTCCACGGGATCGGGACGCGGCAGCCGTCGCGCAGGCCGTCCTGGCCGTCGGACTTGAAGAACGACGGGTCCTGGCGCACCTCGTCGGGGAGGTCGGTGACCTCGGGGAGGCCGAGCTCTTCGCCCTGGTAGACATAGGCGGAGCCGGGCAGCGCGAGCATGAGGAGGCTGGCGGCGCGGGCGCGCGGCAGGCCGCCGTCGAGCCGGGTGCGGTGCCGGACGACGTCGTGGTTGGAGAGCACCCAGGTGGTGGCGGCGCCGACGGGCCGCAGGGAGTCAAGGGACTCGTCGATGACGGCGCGCAGCTCGGCGGCGTCCCAGGGGGCGCCGAGGTAGTGGAAGTTGAACGCCTGGTGGAGCTCGTCGGGGCGCAGGTAGAGGGCGGTGCGGTCGGCGCTGGGCGTCCAGGCCTCGGCGACGCCGATGCGGTCGCCGCCGTACTCCTCCAGGATGCGGCGCCAGGAGCGGTAGATCTCGTGGACGCCGTCCTGGTCGAAGAAGGGCAGGACCTGGTTGCCGAGGAGCTTGAGCTGTTCGCCGTGGCCCATGTCGGGCAGACCGGGGGCCTTGACCATGCCGTGGGCGACGTCGATGCGGAAGCCGTCGACGCCCATGTCGAGCCAGAAGCGCAGCACCGAGCGGAACTCGTCGTGGACGGCGGGGTGGTCCCAGTTGAAGTCGGGCTGTTCGGGGGCGAAGAGGTGGAGGTACCACTCGCCGGGGGTGCCGTCGGGGTTCTCGGTGCGGGTCCAGGCGGGGCCGCCGAAGATGGACTCCCAGTCGTTGGGGGGCTCTTCGCCGTTCTCTCCCTTGCCGGGGCGGAAGTGGTAGCGCTCGCGCAGCGGGGAGCCGGGGCCCTCCCGCAGGGCTTGGCGGAACCAGTCGTGCTGGTCGGAGGAGTGGTTGGGGACGAGGTCCACGATGACGCGCAGACCGAGGGTGTGGGCGTCGCGGATGAGGGCGTCGGCGTCGTGGAGATCGCCGAACATGGGGTCGATGGCCCGGTAGTCGGCGACGTCGTAGCCGGCGTCGGCCTGGGGGGAGGCGTAGAAGGGGCTGAGCCAGACGGCGTCCACGCCCAGCTCGGCGAGGTAGGGGAGCCGGCGGCGGATGCCGGGCAGGTCGCCCATGCCGTCCCCGTTGCCGTCGGCGAAGGAGCGCGGATAGACCTGGTAGATGACGGCGTCGCGCCACCAGCCGGGCCGGTCGGTCGAGTCGGCCGGGACGGCCGTCCCGGGCGCGGGTGCGGCGAGGTGCTGGGTCATGTCATCCCTGGGTGTCGTGTGGCGGGTTGAGCGAAGCGTCGGACGACGGCTCCGGGCCGGGCGTCAGGACTTGACGGCCCCGGCGGTCATTCCGGAGATCAGGTAGCGCTGGGCGAACCCGAAGACGAGGGCGGCGGGGACGGCGATGAGCACGGCGGCGGCCGTCATGGAGCCCCAGTCCTGGGTGTACTGGTTGACGAAGGTCTGCAGGCCGCGGGCGAGGGTGAGTTCGTCCTCGCCGGTCATGAAGGCGGAGGCGTAGGCGACCTCGGCCCAGGCGGTGACGAAGCTGTAGAAGCCGGTGACGGCGATGCCGGGCTTGGCGAGCGGCAGCACGAGCCGCCAGAAGGTGCCGAAGGGGCTGAGGCCGTCGACGCGGCCCGATTCGTCGATGGAGACGGGGATGGTGTCGAAGAAGCCCTTCATCATCCAGGCACAGAAGGGCACCGCGATGGTGAGGTACGTGATGACCAGGCCGATGGGCTGGTTGAGGAGCTGGAACTTGGCCATCAGGTTGTACAGCGGCACGATCAGCACGGCGACCGGGAACATCTGCGTGATGAGCAGGGTCCACAGCAGCGGGCGCATGCCGGGGAACCTGAAGCGGCTGAGGGCGTAACCGGTGGTGGCGGCGATGAACACGCCGAGGATGACGGTCAGGGTCACCACGACGACGGAGTTGCCGAACCAGGTGAGGAAGGCCGTCTCGCCGAGGACGTGGGTGTAGTTCTCGGTGGTGAAGTCCTTGACGAGGTCCAGGCTGAAGGCCTCGTTGCGCGGCTTGAACGAGGTCACGAGCAGCCAGAACGGCGGGAAGACGGCCACCAGGACGGCGGCCAGCAGCCCCAGGTGGAGGGCGGCGGAGGCGGCCGGGCCGCGCTCGCCGCGCCGGCGGACGCGGCCGCGCGGTGCCACGGGACCGGCCGGCGTACCCGGGGCGTCGGGGGTCCCGTGGGCCTCCGGTGCCTTCTCGGCGTCCGGGGTCTTCTCGGGTGCGGGGTTCGTCATGTCCGTCACCACTCCTCTCCCTGCTTGCGGAGGGCGCGGCGGTAGAACACCGCGAAGATCATGAGGATGAGCAGGATGAGCACGCCCCAGGTGGCCGAGCCGGCGAAGTCGCGCGGGCTGCGGACGAAGGCGAGGTTGAAGGCCTCCGTCACCAGGATCTCGGACGAGCCGTAGGGGCCTCCCTGGGTGAGCAGGAAGATCACCGGGAACATGTTGAACGTCCAGATGGTGCTCAGCAGGATGACCGTGGAGCTGACCGAGCGGATGCTGGGCAGCGTGATGTTGGTGAAGCGCTGCCAGGGACCGGCGCCGTCCATCTCGGCGGCCTCGTACAGCTCGCCGGGGATGGACTGGAGGGCGCCGAGGGTGGCGACGAGCATGAAGGGCACGCCGAGCCAGACGTTGACCGCGATGACGGCGACCTTGGCCCAGGTGGGGTCCTCCAGCCAGGTGACGCCCTCGATGCCGCCGCCGGACAGGACGTTGTTGAAGACGCCGTCGCCGTTGAACAGCAGCCGCCAGGCGAAGACGGAGACGAACGCGGGCACGCCCCAGGGCAGGATGAGCAGCACGCGGTACAGGGCGCGGCCGCGCAGCCTGCGGTTGAGCATGTTGGCCAGGGTCAGGCCGAGGGTGAAGGTGATGCTGACGCAGGCGACCGTCCACACGACCGTCCAGCCCAGCCGGCTCCAGAAGACGTCGCCGGTGAGGACCTCGATGTAGTTGTCGAGGCCGACGAACTCGTAGCTGGCCTCCAGGGTGCGGGCGCCGATGGTCCGCTCGACGTTGCGCTCGTCGGCGTCCGTCATGGACAGGTAGACGCCGCGTGCCAGCGGGTACCCGATGATCACGCCGATGACGATCACCACCGGGGCGACCATCGTCCACGCGTACCAGTGCTTGGCGAGGGCGCGCCGGACGCGTGCCGGTGTGCTCGCGTCAGCCCCGCGGCGAGGGCCGCGAACGGTGGTGCCACCGTCCGCGGCCTTCGTCACCGGCTGACCGGTCTCGACAGCCATGATCCTCCGTCAGCCTTCTCTTCCCGTCCGGGCCCTGTCCGTTACTTCCAGTCCTCGAGGAGCTTGCGGTACTCCTTGGCGGTGGACTCGGCGGCGCTCTTCGGGGAGGCGGCGTCCTTGATCACCTTGGCCAGTTCCTTGTTGAGCGGGTCGAACAGGGAGGCGGCCTGCGGGATCCAGGCGCGCTGCACGGCCTTGTCGACGGCGGGCTTGAAGAACTGGACCATCTGGTTGCCCTTGACCGAGTCCACCTCGTAGACGGAGGTACGGGTGGGCAGGAGGCTCAGCTCCTCGGTGGTGCGCTGCTGCACCTCGGGCGAGGACATGTAGGCGGCGAAGGCCTTGGCCGCGTCCATGTTCTCGGGCGCGGTGCCGGCGTAGACGGAGAGGTTCCAGCCGCCCTGCGGGGCGCCCTGGCCCTTGCTGCCCGCGAAGACCGGGGCGACGCCCAGGTTGTCGGGGTTGTCCTTGAACTCCTCGCCCGCGAGGGTGCCGGCGATGGCCCAGGGGCCGTTGACCATCATGGCGACGTCGCCGTTGTTGAAGGCCCGCTCCTGGTTGGCGTAGCCGTCGGTGAGGTCCGTCTCGGCGACGCCGGAGTCCAGCAGGTCCTTGACGGTCTCGAAGGCCGCGACGCCGGCGGGGTCGCCGATCGTCACCTTCTGGGCGTCGGCGTCCACCAGGTCGCCGCCCTCGCCGTAGAGGTAGGGGAGGAACCAGTAGGAGTCGTCACCGCGCAGGTAGAGCGGGGTGACCCCGGCCTTGTCCTCGATGGCGTCGGCGGAGTTCTTCAGCTCCTCGATCGAGGTGGGCACCTCGACGCCCGCCTTCTTCAGCAGCTCCTTGTTGTAGAAGAGCGCCAGGGTGTCGGTGACCTGGGGCAGCGCGTAGGTCTCGCCCTCGTACTGGGTGGAACCCCAGGCCTGCGGCAGGTAGTCGTCCTCGTCCTCGACGACGTCGCCCAGCGGCTCGATGAGCTGGAGGCTGGCGAAGTCCGAGACCCAGGCGACCTCGGTGCGCATGACCTCGGGCGCCTCGCCGGCGTTGGCGGCGTTCTTGAACTTGTTCTGGGCGTCGTCGAAGCCGATGTTGACGTACTTCACGTCGACCTTGGGGTGCTTCTTCTCGAAGTCCTCGGCGAGCGTCTCGAAGACGCCCTTCTCCGCCTCGTTCGAGGTGTCCCAGAAGGTGACGGTGCCGGACAGCTCGCCGGAGGCGTCCTTGCCCGAGCCGTCGCCGCCGTCGCCGTCATCGCTTCCGCAAGCCGTTGCCGCAAGAGCGATGGCCGCCACGAGGGCGGTGGTGCCTATGCCACGCCGCATGATGAAAGTCCTCCAAGAGTGGTGAGCCCGATCGGAAGCCAGGACCGCTTCCTTTCGGCCGCGCCCCGGGCGGCTGCGGGCCGAGCAGGAACGTAACAGGGCTGCAAGCTTTACGAAAGACCTTGCGGCAACTTTCCGAAACTCTGGTTTCAGCCACTTACGCAAGAGCTTGCAGCCCTGCTAGGTTCCTCCGAGCCCAGCGGGCGAACGGGCAAAGGGGAGATATCGATGAGGCGACGAAGAGGTCACAGAGGCGCGGGCAGGGCCGCCGCGGCGGCCCTCACGGCACTGGCGCTGGCGGCCGGGGCGGCGGGGTGCGGTACGGGCGGTGACCCGGACCCGGCGGACGTGACGGGCAGTATCACCTGGTGGGACACCTCGGGGCCGACCGAGGCGCCCGCCGTCCACCGGCTCGTCGCACAGTTCGAGAAGGAGCACCCGGGGATCGACGTCAGCTACGTGAACGTCGACTTCTTCGAGGCCCAGCAGAAGTACCGGGACGCGGTGCGCGACGGCGGCGAGATCCCGGACGTGCTGCGGGCCGACGTCGGCTGGATGGCCGGTTTCGTCCAGGACGGACTGCTGGCCGACCTCACCGGCACCCCGGCCGTCCCGGAGCCCGAGGGCTTCCTGGAGACGACCACGGCCTCGGTCGTATACGACGGCCGCACCTACGGCGCGCCGCAGGTCACCGACCCCCTCGCCCTCCTCTACAACAAGGAGCTGTTCACCGAGGCCGGCCTCACCCGTCCCCCGGACACCTGGGCGGCCCTGCGGGACGCGGCCCTCAGGATCAAGAAGGTGACGGGCGTCGACGGCGTCGCCCTCAACACCGACCCCTACTACGCCCTGCCCTTCCTCTACGGCGAGGGGAGCGACCTCCTCGACCCGGACCGGTCGCGCATCACCATCGCCGACGAGGCGTCCGTACGGGCCGCGACCACCGCCGCCGAGCTCGTCACCTCCGGCGCGGCGCGCAGGCCCCCGGCCGAGGACGCGTACGGGGCCATGCAGTCCGCGTTCCGGAACGGCGAGGTCGCGATGATCTTCGACGGGCCGTGGGCGACGACGGGCATCTTCGAGGGCAAGGCCTTCACCGACCGCGCGAACCTCGGCATAGCGCCCATCCCGGCCGGCTCGACGGGCGAGCGCGGCTCCCCCACCGGCGGCCACAATCTCGTCGTCTCCGCCGGTACCGCGTACCCGGAGGCCGCGCAGCTCTTCGTCGGGTTCATGACGGCCGCCGAGCAGCAGGAGCAGCTGGCGCTGAAGCTGGGGCTGCTGCCGACGCGCAAGGCCGCCTACACGCGCCAGGTGCTCTCCGACCCGGTGCGCAACTCCTTCTACTTCGCCAGCACCAAGTGCGTGCCTCGGCTGTCCGTACCGGAGGGCGCGGAGCTGTTCGCGAGCCTCGGGCCCCGCTGGGAGGCGGTCCTGCGCGGGGACGCACCGCCGGCGAAGGCCCTCTCCGAGACCGCGTACGACTGGCAGAGCTCGCTCCTGCCCGGCTGGTCGGTCGCCCGCTGACGCACCCGGCGCCGCTGACGAAGACTCACACCCCGCACCACCCCCGACCGTCCCCGCGGGACGGGGGCGGTGCGGGGTGCCGGGCATGCCCGGTACAGTCCATGAGCGTGACCGCACGGCTAGCCGACATCGCAGCCCAGGCGGGGGTCAGCGAAGCGACGGTGAGCCGGGTACTCAACGGCAAGCCGGGCGTCGCCGCGGCCACCCGCGAATCCGTCCTCGCCGCACTCGACCTGCTCGGGTACGAACGCCCCGCCCGGCTGCGGCAGCGCAGCGCCGGGCTCGTGGGCCTCATCACCCCGGAGCTGGAGAACCCGATATTCCCCGCCTTCGCGCAGGTCATCGCGCAGGCGCTGACCCGGCAGGGCTACACCCCCGTCCTGGCCACCCAGACCCCCGGCGGCTCCACCGAGGACGAGCTGACCGAGATGCTCGTCGAGCGGGGCGTGGCCGGCATCATCTTCGTCTCCGGCCTGCACGCGGACACCACGGCCGACGTCCGGCGCTACGAGAGGCTGCGCGGGCAGGGCGTCCCGTACGTCCTGGTCAACGGCTTCTCCCCCAAACTGCGGGCCGCCTTCGTCTCTCCGGACGACCGGGCGGCCATGCGGCTGGCGGTGACGCACCTGGTGTCCCTCGGCCACGAACGGATCGGTCTCGCGCTCGGCCCGGCCCGGTTCGTTCCGGTGCAGCGCAAGATCGAGGGCTTCCGCCAGTCCGTCGAGGAGCAGCTCGGGCTCGCCGGGGCGGAGGCGGACGTCCTCGTGGAACACTCCCTCTACACCCTGGAGGGCGGACAGGCGGCCGGTGCCGCACTGCTGGAGCGCGGCTGCACCGGCGTCGTCTGCGCGAGCGACATGATGGCCCTGGGCGTGATCCGGGCCGCCCGGCAGCGCGGGCTCGCGGTGCCCTCCGACGTCTCCGTCATCGGCTTCGACGACTCGCCGCTCATCGCCTTCACCGATCCCCCGCTGACGACGATCCGGCAGCCGGTGACCGCCATGGGGCAGGCGGCGGTGCGGGCACTGCTGGAGGAGATCGGCGGCACCCCGGCCCCGCACGGCGAGTTCGTGTTCCTCCCCGAGCTGGTGGTTCGCGGTTCAACCGCCGCGGCGCCCGCGGCTGCGCGCGGCGCGGCGGGCTGAGAAACTGGAAGACGTGGACCCGCACGGCGCGGGCCCCGCGGGGTGTGACACCCCGACGGCTGCGGGGCGGGCGGCTCAGCCCGGGGGATAACCGTCGGTTGCCAGAACGCGACCGGCGGAGGATCCGGGCCCGTGACCCGTCTGGCAGACTGACCTGTCATGGGGGTACCGACAACGCGACACGAGGGTGACGACGGGGTGGCGACGGCGACAGCGCTCCAGCCAGGCGGCTCGCCGGAAGGGTCCCGCTGGGCCCGGGGGCGGCGCACTCCGCGGCGGCCGGTCATCTGGTTCGAGCTGGGGCTGATCGCCGTCAGCTACCTCGTGTACTCCATGGTCCGCAACGCGGTGCCCGAGCACGAGACCGTCGCCATGGAGCACGCCCACTGGATCTGGGACGTCGAGCGCAGCATGGGGCTGGCGTTCGAGGAGAGCTGGAACCACGCGATCAACGGCGTCACCTGGCTGATCGTCTCGATGAACTACTACTACGCGACGCTGCACTTCGTCGTGACGATCGGTGTGCTCGTGTGGCTCTACCGCCGTCATCCGGGCCGGTACGCCGCCGCACGGAGCGTGCTGTTCGCGACGACGGCCGTCGCCCTGCTCGGCTACTACCTGTACCCCCTGGCCCCGCCGCGCCTGATGACCGGCGAGAACTTCATCGACACCGTGATCGTCCACGGCACCTGGGGCTCGATGGCCTCGGGCGACATGGCCGACGTCTCCAACCAGTACGCGGCGATGCCGTCGATGCACATCGGCTGGTCGGCCTGGTGCGGCGTGCTGATCGTGCTGCTGACCCGGAACCTGTGGATACGGGCCCTGGGCGCGCTGTACCCGGTGGCGACACTCGTGGTGATCGTCGCGACCGCCAACCACTTCTGGCTGGACGCGGTGGGCGGGCTCCTCTGCCTCGCCTTCGGCTTCGCCGTGGCCTACCTCTGGTACGGGCGGCTCCCGCACCGGATGCCGCGGCTCGCGGGCCCGCCCTCACCGGCGGTCCCCGACGCCTCCGCTCCCGAGGCCTCCGCTCCCCACGCCCCCGCCGGAGCCCGGCGGACGGCGGCCGCCCCGCTGCCCGTGCCGGCACCGGCCCAGACACCGGCACCACCCCAGACACCGGCGCCACCCCGGGCACCGGCTCCGGCCCAGAGACCGGCGCCCGTCCGGGCCTCCCAGGCAGGTCAGGCGCGGCCGGGGGCTCAGGCCTCGGCGCCGTCCTCGCCGTCCTCGTAGAACAGCCGGTCCACGACGCCCCTGGCGCGGCGGGTCGTGCGCCGGTAGTCCTCCAGGAGCTCGCCCACGTGCCCCGGCTCGTACCCGAGGTAACGGCCGACGGCGGCGAGCTCGCGCGGCTCCGAGGGGAACGTGTCGCCCGGGCGCCCGCGCACGAGCATCACCGCGTTGCGCACCCGGGTGGCCAGCAGCCACGCCTCGTCCAGGACGGCGGCGTCGTCGGCGGAGATCAGCCCGGCCTCCAGGGCCGCGGCCAGGGCCTCCCGGGTCCGCGTCGTGCGCAGCCCCGGCACCGCGTGGGCATGCCGGAGCTGGATGAGCTGCACCGTCCACTCGACGTCGGACAGGCCGCCGCGGCCGAGCTTGGCGTGCGTCGTCGGATCGGCGCCGCGCGGGAGCCGTTCGGACTCCATGCGGGCCTTGAGCCGGCGGATCTCCCGCACGGCCTCGGCGGACAGCCCGTCGGCCGGGTAGCGCAGCGGGGCGATGAGCGCGAGGAAGCGGCGGCCCAGCTCCTCGTCGCCGGCTACGGGCTCGGCCCGCAGCAGCGCCTGGCTCTCCCACACCCGTGACCAGCGCCGGTAGTACGCCTCGTAGGAGGCCAGGCTGCGCACCAGCGGGCCGGACTTGCCCTCGGGGCGCAGGTCGGCGTCCACGAGCAGCGGCGGGTCGGTCGTGGGGAGCTGGAGCAGCCGCCGCATCTCGTTGGCGACGGCGAACGCCGCCTCGGAGGCCTCGCGCTCGCTCACGCCCTCGCGCGGTTCGTGGACGAACATGACGTCCGCGTCCGAGCCGTACCCCTGCTCGAACCCGCCGAAGCGGCCCATGCCGATCACGGCGAAGCGGGTGGGCAGCGTGTGACCCCAGCGCGCCCGGGTCGCGGCCCGCAGGGCGCCGGCGAGCGTGGCGGCGTTGAGGTCCGAGACGGCGCGGCCCACCCGGTCCACGCCCGGCGCCGGATCGGTGTGCGCCGGTGAGCCCTCGGTGCCGTAGGCGCCGATGATGTCGGCGGCGGCGGTGCGGAACAGCTCACGGCGCCGCACGCCCCTGGCGGCGGCGACGGCCTGCTCGGCGGTGTCGGCCCGGCCGACCGCCGCCAGCACCTCCTGCGTCAGGGCCGCCCGGCTGCGCGGCGCCAGATGGTCGGCGCTGCCGAGCAGGGCGACGGCCTCGGGCGCACGCAGCAGCAGGTCGGGGGCCAGCCGGCCCGCCGACAGGACGCGGGCCAGGTTCTCCGCGGCGGCCCCCTCGTCCCGCAGGAGCCGCAGGTACCACGGCGTCTTGCCCAGGGCGTCCGAGACCTGCCGGAAGCCGAGCAGCCCGGCGTCCGGGTCGGCCGAGTCGGCGAACCAGCCGAGCAGCACCGGCAGGAGCGTGCGCTGGATCGCCGACTTGCGGCTCACCCCCGAGGCCAGCGCCTCCAGGTGCCGCAGCGCGCCGGCGGGATCGGCGTAGCCGAGGGCCTCCAGCCGCTCCCGGGCGGCCACGGCGCTCAGCCGGATCTCCCCCGGCGCGAGCTGGGCGACGGCGTCCAGCAGCGGGCGGTAGAACAGCTTCTCGTGAAGCCGCCGCACCGCCGCCGCGTGCCGCTTCCACGCCTGGTTCAGCTCGACGACGGGCTCCGCCCGGAAGCCGAGCACCCGGCCGAGGCGGCGCAGGTCGCGCTCGTCCTCGGGCATGAGGTGCGTGCGGCGCATCCGCTGGAGCTGGATGTGGTGCTCGACGGTGCGCAGGAAGCGGTAGGCGGCCTCCAGGTCGGCGGCGTCCCGGCGGCCCACGTAGCCGCCCGCGGCCAGCGCCTCCAGCGCGTCCAGCGTCGTCGGACTGCGCAGGCTGGTGTCGCTGCGCCCGTGCACGAGCTGGAGGAGCTGGACGGCGAACTCCACGTCCCGCAGCCCGCCGGGGCCGAGCTTCAGCTCGCGCTCGACGTGAGCGGCCGGGATGCCCGCGACGACACGGCGCCGCATCTGCTGGACGTCGGTGACGAAGTTCTCCCGCTCGGCGGCCTCCCACACCAGCGGGGAGACGGCGGCGCGGTAGGCCTCGCCCAGCTCCGCGTCCCCGGCGACCGGCCGGGCCTTCAGCAGCGCCTGGAACTCCCAGGTCTTGGCCCAGCGCTGGTAGTAGGCGAGATGGCTGGCGAGGGTACGCACGAGCGGACCGTTGCGGCCCTCGGGGCGCAGGTTGGCGTCGACGGGCCAGATCGTGCCCTCGGCGGTGGTGTCCGAGCAGATCCGCGTCAGGTGGGCCGCGAGCCGTGTCGCCGCCTGCATCGCCTCGGCCTCGTCGGCGCTCTCGGGAGCGCCGTGCGGGGGCTCGGCGACGAAGATGACGTCCACGTCGGAGACGTAGTTCAGCTCCCGACCGCCGCACTTGCCCATGCCGATCACGGCCAGCCGGCAGGCGGCGGCGTCCTCGGGGGCCGCCGCCTCGGCGATGGCGAGCGCCGCGCGCAGGGTGGCGGTGGCCAGGTCGGCCAGCTGGGCGGCGGTCGCGGCGACGTCGCTGGTCCCGCACACGTCGCGGGCCGCGATCGTCAACAGGGCCCGGCGGTAGGCGACGCGCAGGGCGTCGGGGGTGTCGGCCCCCTCCAGGGCGGCCTCGAACTCCTCGACGCCGGGGTTGAGGTCGGCCGTCTCGTAGGTCACCAGGGACTGCCAGTCCCCGGGGTGGGTGGCCAGGTGGTCGCCCAGCGCCTCCGAGGCGCCCAGGACGCCGAGCAGCCGGTCCCGCAGCGGTTTGGCGGCCAGCAGCGTGTCCAGGAGCCGCTGGGCGCCGTCCTCCTCCTGGGCCTCCAGCAGCCGCAGCAGGCCGCGGAGCGCCTGGTCCGGTCCGGCCGTGCCGCCGAGGGCGTCGAGCAGCACCGGATCGTCGCGCCACGCGGCCAGCTCGGGCGCGGAGAGCAGCTCCGCCGCCTCCACGGGGTCGCTGAACCCGTACCTCAGCAACCGCCCGAAGGCGCTCCGGCGCCGCCCGCCGCCCGCGCCCCGCCCGTCGTCCCTCACAGGACGGGCAGGGACTTGCGCAGCTCGAACGCGGTGACCTCGGAGCGGTACTCCTCCCACTCCTGGCGCTTGTTGCGCAGGAAGAAGTCGAAGACGTGCTCCCCGAGGGTCTCGGCGACGAGTTCGCTGCGCTCCATCAGGTCGATGGCCTCGCCCAGGTTCTGCGGGAGGGGCTTGATGCCCATGGCGCGGCGCTCGGCGTCGGAGAGCGCCCACACGTCGTCCTCGGCGCCGGCCGGGAGCTCGTAACCCTCCTCGACGCCCCTGAGCCCGGCGGCCAGCAGGACCGCGTAGGCGAGGTAGGGGTTGGCGCCGGAGTCGAGCGAGCGGACCTCGATGCGGGTGGAGCCCGTCTTGCCCGGCTTGTACATCGGCACCCGGATGAGCGCGGAGCGGTTGTTGTGGCCCCAGCAGATGTAGGACGGTGCCTCGCCGCCCGCGCCCGCGGTGCGCTGGGTCCCGCCCCAGATGCGCTTGTAGGAGTTGACCCACTGGTTGGTGACGGCGGAGATCTCCCCGGCGTGCCGCAGCAGTCCGGCGATGAAGGAGCGGCCGACCTTGGACAGCTGGTACTCGGCGCCCGACTCGTGGAAGGCGTTGCGGTCGCCCTCGAAGAGGGAGAGGTGGGTGTGCATGCCGGAGCCGGGGTGCTCGGAGAACGGCTTGGGCATGAACGTCGCCTGCACGCCCTGTTCGAGCGCCACCTGCTTCATGACCAGACGGAACGTCATGATGTTGTCCGCGGTGGTCAGCGCGTCGGCGTAGCGCAGGTCGATCTCCTGCTGGCCGGGGGCGCCCTCGTGGTGGGAGAACTCCACGGAGATGCCCATGGACTCCAGCATGGTGATGGCCTGGCGCCGGAAGTCCATGCCGACGTTCTGCGGGGTGTGGTCGAAGTACCCGGAGGAGTCGGCCGGGGTGGGCCTGCTGCCGTCCACGGGCTTGTTCTTGAGCAGGAAGAACTCGATCTCGGGGTGGGTGTAGAAGGTGAAGCCGAGGTCGGAGGTGCGCGAGAGGATGCGCTTGAGGACGTAGCGCGGATCGGCGTAGGAGGGCGAGCCGTCGGGCATCAGGATGTCGCAGAACATCCGGGCGGTGCCGGGGGCTTCGGCCCGCCAGGGCAGGATCTGGAAGGTGCTGGGGGCGGGCTTGGCGATCATGTCCGACTCGTAGACCCGGGCGAACCCCTCGATGGCCGAGCCGTCGAAGCCGATGCCCTCGTCGAACGCCTGCTCCAGCTCGGCGGGCGCGACGGCAACGGACTTCAGAAAGCCCAGCACATCCGTGAACCAGAGGCGCACGAACCGGATGTCGCGCTCTTCCAACGTACGGAGAACGAACTCCTGCTGCTTGTCCATATCCACCCATCCTCGCTGGTCAGGCCGCCCCACTGGCGGATTCGAGGGCCGGATCCGGCGCCGTCGAGCATGCCATTGCGCGGTTTCGGCCGCGTTACCGCCAGGGGCCATGAGGGCCCACGTCTCATTGTGCGCCACACCCTCGATCTTGGTCGATCTGCCCCGTCCGGCGGGCGCTGCTGGGGCACCGTCGTGTCCGACTGGCCCCGCGCGCCACGGGCCCTAGGCTGGAAGTGCGGGCTGGGCGGGGCTCTCTTGTCAGGAGTGGTGACGCCATGACAGTCGATGGGGTGACGGGCACGGCGCTGGACGGCCTGCGCGCCCGAGTCGCGGGGGACGTGTTGCTTCCGGGCGGCGAAGGCTACGACGCGGCCCGGACGCTGTTCAACAGCATGTACGACCGCCGGCCCGCGGTGATCGTGCAGTGCGCGCAGCCGTCCGACGTGGTGGCCGCGCTGCGCTTCGGCCGCGAGCTGGGGCTGCCGGTCGCGGTGCGCGGCGGCGGGCACGGCGTCGCCGGCAAGGCGCTGGTGGACGGCGGACTCGTGCTCGACCTGCGGCGGATGCACGCCGTCGAGATCGACCCCGGAGCCCGCACGGCGCGGGTGGGGGGCGGGGCGACGATGAGTCACCTGGACCGGGCGGCCGAGCCGTACGGCCTGGTGACGACGGGCGGACGGGTCTCGACGACGGGCGTGGGCGGCTTCCTGCTGGGCGGCGGCACCGGCTGGCTGGACCGGAAGTTCGGGCTGGCCTGCGACAACCTGCTGTCCGTCGACCTCGTGACGGCGGACGGGACGCGCGTGACGGCCAGCGAGGCCGAGCATCCCGAGCTGTTCTGGGCGCTGCACGGAGGCGGCGGCAACTTCGGGGTGGCCACGTCGTTCACGCTGCGGCTGCACCCGCTGCCGGTGCTGACGGTGATCCTCGGGCTGTGGCCGCCGGAGCGGGGCCCGGAGGTGGTGCGCACCTTCCGCGACCTCATGGCGGAGGCGAGCGACGACGTGTCCGGCGGCGTCATCTACCTCACCGCCCCGCCCGAGCCCTTCGTCCCGCCCGAGCTCGTTGACCGGCTGGCCTGCGCGGTGCTGGTGGTCTACACGGGCCGCGAGGAGGCGGCCCGGCGGGCGGCGGCCCCGCTGCTGGGGCTGGGGCCCGCGGGCTCGATGATCGCGGAGATGCCCAACGCGGAACTCGAGTCCATGATCGACGACCCGCCGGGCTACCGGAACTACTGGTCGGTCGAGCACCTGGACTCGCTGCCCGACGAGGCCGTGCGGCGCTTCTGCGCCCGGGCCGACGACATGCTCGTGCCCTCGCCCACGCAGCACGCGCTGTTCCCGCAGGGCGGGGCGGCCGGGCGGAGCACCGCCGACTACCCGCTGCCGTGGCGGCACGCCCGGTGGGCCGTCCACCCCTTCTGCCTGTGGGAGGACCCGGCCGACGACGAGCGGTCCCGGCGCTGGGCGCGCGCCGTGCGCGAGGACGTCAGGCCGTGGGCGAGCGGCGCCGTCTACCTGAACTTCGTCGGGGACGAGGGCCGGGACCGGGTCGTCGCCGGGCTGGGCGAGCGCAACTACCGCAGGCTGGCCGCGGTGAAGGCGCGCTGGGACCCGGAGAACGTCTTCCGGCTCAACCACAACATCCCGCCCGCGGCCGCCGCCGACGGAACTCCCGGTTCCGGCCGCGGGCATCAGGGGACGCGGAGGACCGCGGCGTAGGAGCCGATGCCGACGAGCGCGGTGCCGGGGTACTGGCCGCTGTCGGTGCGCAGGGCGAGGACGACGCCGGAGTCGGCCGAGAAGTCGATGTCGGCGAGCTGCCCCTCGTCCGTCCCGGCGTCGGTGAGGAGGCGCTTGCCGACGAGGTCCTCGCTGGCCTCGGCGAGCGGTTTCAGCTCTCCGTCCGGGCGGCGGAGGGCGTCGCGGTCGGCGGCCATGACGGCGTCCTCCCCGACGGCCCGGATTCCGGACCAGGGCAGGAGGTTCGCCGAGCCGCCCGTCCTGCGCAGGCGCAGGGCGGCGACCCGGCCCCGGCCCGGGGCGAGCACGAGGCCGTCCACGACGCCGAGGGTGGTGGCCTCGGCGGCGCTCATGACGGTTCGGCCGGAGATCTCGGAGAGCAGCATCAGGCCCCCGTCGGTCGGTCGGGCGGGGAGGCGTCGTCCCGGCCCCGGTCCTGGTCGTCGTTCCGGACGGGCGCGTCGTCACTCCGGGCGTGCGCGTCGTCACTCCGGGCGGTCCCGCCGCCCATGCGCTCGCGGAAGCCGCGCACGAGGTCCTCGAAGCCCGGCAGGTCGTCGGCCACGTACTCGGCGGCCCTCGCGGGAACGACGAGGGCCTCGCCGGAGACGGCGACCGTCTCGGCGAGCGGCAGGTAGACGGTGCGCTCGGGGTGGCCGAGCGCCTCGGTGGCGGCGATCTGGTAGCCGACGACGACGGCGGTCGTGCGGGTCGTCTGGAGGACGACGTCGGTGACCCGGCCCAGCTCGACGCCGCCGTCGGACAGGACCCGCGCCCCGAGCACGTCGCCGCCCACCCCCGCACCGGCGCGCTCGGCGAGCTGCTTGCGGCTCTCGAAGACGTACTCGTCGGAGATCATCACCGCGTCCGGGCCGAGCCCGGTGACGCCGTCGATGGGCAGTGCCTGCTTCATGGGCCCCGCCAGCAGTCCACGCCCGCTGAGGGTGAACCCGGCCACCCGGCCGCCGCCCTCGAAGACGACGTCCTTGACCTGGCCGACGTCCTCCCCCGCCAGGGTGACCACCGGGCGTTTGGCCAGCTCGGTCGCGAGCATCAGCACGTCATCCGCCGCCCTTCCGTGAAGACCGCTTCGGGGACCGCCTCCGGGACGGCCGTTCCCCGACGACGACGGCGCCGCCTCCGCGCCGCCGCCGGGCCTGGACCCACAGGACGGCCAGGAAGAGGATCACGAGGACGGCCGCGACGAGGACGATCCAGAGCCACAAGTCCACCGCGCACCTCCGGGGAGTGGAATGTCCTGGTCTCAGCCTCCCCCCGGTTCCGGTGGCTGTCCAACGGTCCGGTCCGCCGGGTGGCCCGATGCCTCCGACAGGAGGAATCGCGTCAAAGTGACGGTTACTCTTGGCGTGTGCCTCAGATTCGACTCGCCCTGAACCAGATCGACTCCACCGTCGGGGACCTCGCCCGCAACGCCGAGGCGGTCGTGCACTGGACCCGCCACGCGGCGGATCAGGGCGCGCACCTCGTCGCCTTCCCCGAGATGATGCTGACCGGCTACCCCGTCGAGGACCTGGCCCTGCGCCCGTCGTTCGTGGAGGCCAGCCGGAGCGCGCTGACCGCGCTCGCCGCCCGGCTGGCCGACGAGGGGCTGGGCGAGGTGCCCGTCGTCGTCGGCTACCTGGACCGCGCCGAGCACCACAGCACCCGCTACGGCCAGCCCGCCGGTGCCCCGCAGAACGCGGCGGCGGTGCTGTACCGGGGTGAGCCGGTGCTCGGATTCGCCAAGCACCACCTGCCCAACTACGGGGTCTTCGACGAGTTCCGGTACTTCGTGCCCGGCGACACCCTCCCCGTCGTCCGCGTGCACGGCGTGGACGTGGCCATGGCCATCTGCGAGGACCTCTGGCAGGACGGGGGCCGGGTGCCCGCGGCCCGCAGCGCGGGCGCCGGGCTGCTGCTGGCGGTCAACGCCTCCCCCTACGAGCGGGACAAGGACGACACCCGCCTCGACCTGGTGCGCAAGCGCGCCCAGGAGGCGGGCTGCACGACGGCGTACCTGGCCATGATCGGCGGTCAGGACGAGCTGGTCTTCGACGGCGACTCGATCGTCGTCGACGCGGGCGGGGAGGTGCTGGCGCGGGCCCCGCAGTTCGCGGAGGGGTGCGTCCTGCTCGACCTGGACCTGCCGGCCGCGGCCGCCGAGGCGCCCTCGGGCACGGTGGACGACGGGCTGCGCATCGAGCACCGCACGCTGACCGCGGAGCCACTGCCTGCCTACGAGCCGGAGGTCACCGGGGAGATCGCCGAGCGGCTCGGGGACGAGGAGGAGGTCTACACCGCCCTCGTCGTGGGGTTGCGGGCGTACGTCGCCAAGAACGGCTTCCGCTCGGTCCTCATCGGCCTGTCCGGCGGCATCGACTCGGCCCTGACGGCCGCCATCGCCTGCGACGCGGTCGGGGCCGAGCACGTGTACGGCGTCTCGATGCCCTCGCGGTACTCCTCGCAGCACTCCCGGGACGACGCCGCCGAGCTGGCCCGGCGCACCGGGCTGAACTTCCGCACCGTGCCGATCGGACCGATGTTCGACGCGTACAAGGCGTCCGCCGAGCTGACCGGGCTCGCGGAGGAGAACCTCCAGGCCCGGCTGCGCGGGACGCTGCTCATGGGCCTGTCCAACCAGGAGGGCCACATCGTCCTGGCGCCCGGCAACAAGTCCGAGCTGGCCTGCGGCTACTCGACGCTGTACGGCGACTCCGTGGGCGCCTACGGGCCCATCAAGGACGTCTACAAGTCGACCGTCTTCCGGCTGGCGCGGTGGCGCAACCAGGCGGCGGCGGAACGCGGCGAGACTCCGCCCATCCCGGAGAACTCCATCGCCAAGCCGCCCAGCGCCGAGCTGCGCCCCGGACAGGTGGACGCCGACTCCCTGCCGGACTACGAGGTGCTGGACGCCGTCCTGGAGCTGTACGTCGACGGCGACCAGGGCGCCGCGGAGATCGTCGCGCGCGGTCACGACCCGGAGCTGGTGACCCGGGTGCTGCGGATGACGGACACCGCCGAGTACAAGCGCCGCCAGTACCCGCCGGGCACGAAGATCTCCCCGAAGGGCTTCGGCAAGGACCGGCGGCTGCCCATCACCAACGCCTGGCGCGAGTCCGCGGCCGGCACCCCGTCGCCGTCCGGCGGACCGCGGGTGAGGTGACGCGGGGCTGCCGGGCCCGGCGCGGGGCGCGCCCCGCGCCGGGCCCGGGTGTGGTCAGGGGCCGTCCTCGGGGTCAGAGGCGTCCTCGGCGTCAGAGGCGCACCGAGGCGGCGACGGGCAGATGGTCGCTGCCGGTCGAGGGCAGTGACCAGGAGGCCACGGGCTCCAGGCCGCGCACCATGATCTGGTCGATCCGGGCCATCGGGAACGAGGCGGGCCACGAGAAGCCGAAGCCGTCCCCGGCGGCGCCCTGGGTCGAGCGCATCTGCGCCGTCACCGGGGCCAGCGCCCGGTCGTTCATCGTGCCGTTGAGGTCCCCGAGCAGCACCACGTGCTCCAGCGGCTCCCGGGCGATCGCCCGGCCCAGCTGCTCGGCCGCGTCGTCCCGCTGCCCGGCGGTGAAGCCGGCCCGCAGCTTCACCCGCACCGAGGGCAGGTGGGCCGCGAACACCGCGACCTTCCCCCCGGGGGCGTCCACCGTCGTCCGCAGGGCCCGCGTCCAGCCGATCTTGATGTCGACCGGGGCGGAGTCCGAGAGCGGATAGCGGCTCCACACCCCGATCGTGCCCTTCACCACGTGGTACGGATACGCCTCGGCGAGCGCCCGCTCGTAGACGCCGGTGGACTTGGCGGGCAGCTCCTCCAGCGCGAGGATGTCCACCTCGCTCGCCACCAGGGCCTCGGCGGTGCCCTGCGGGTCCGCGTTGCCCGCGTCCACGTTGTGGGTCAGGACGGTCAGGTCGCCGCGGCCGTCGCCGCTCGCGCTGGACTTGGCGGTCAGCAGCCCGCCGAACAGCCCGGTCCACACGACGGCGGGCAGCAGGAGCGCCGCCAGTGCCGTCATCGAGCGCCGCAGCAGGGCGCAGCCGAGCAGGACGGGCACGCCGAGACCGAACCAGGGCAGGAAGGTCTCCACGAGCGAACCGAGGTTGCCGACGGCGTTCGGCACCCGCGCGTGCAGGGCGAGCACGACGCCGAGCAGCACGGCCAGGACGGCCAGGACCAGGCCGCGGCGCCACGTTCCCGGGCCGCGCCAGTCCCGCCAGTCGCGCCAGCCTCCGCGGAAACGGCCTTCCCCGGCGCCGGGACGTTCGGCGGTCGGCTCACCCTCGTCCGCCGCGGCGTCCGTGTGCGCCGTGTCCGCCCGTGCCATGCGTCGTCCTCACTGCCGGTGGTCCAGATCCTCTTCCGTTCCCGCCGTCCGTCGGAGCTCGCACCCTAGGCGATCCTCGCTCCCCGGTGGGAACCGCCGTACGGCCGACTTTCGGTGACCGTACTGCCAGAAGGACGACCACGTACACAGGAGCAGTTCCGCAGGTCGGGAACCAGCCGGATTCCGTCGCGCCGCGACGCGCGTCCCGTCCCCCGGGCACCGGGCCGCTGTGACGCTCGCCCCGGTCCCCTTCCCCGTGCCGGTGACAGGTGCCACTATGGACAGCGATCCGGAGACGCCGTCAGGGCGCTTCGAGACGACACCTTCAGGAGCCCATGCCATGACGCATGCCCACACGGCTGCCGACAACGGTCAGGCCGTCAAAGCGCTGTACGGCGGCAGCCAGAACCGCCGCCTCACCGTTCGGGACCTCGCGACCGCCAAGGAGCGCGGCGAGAAGTGGCCCATGCTCACCGCCTACGACGCGGTCACGGCCTCCGTCTTCGACGAGGCGGGCATCCCCGTCCTGCTGGTCGGGGACTCGGCCGGGAACTGCCACCTCGGCTACGACACCACGGTCCCGGTCACGCTGGACCAGATGGCCCTGCTCTCCGCCGCCGTCGTCCGCGGCACGCGGCGCGCCCTCGTCGTCGGCGACCTGCCCTTCGGCTCCTACCAGGAGGGCCCCACGCAGGCGCTGCGCAGCGCGACCCGGCTGGTCAAGGAGGCCGGTGTCGGGGCGGTGAAGCTGGAGGGCGGCGAGCGCTCGCTGCCGCAGACGGAGCTGCTGGTCTCGTCCGGCATCCCGGTCATGTCCCACCTGGGCCTGACCCCGCAGTCCGTGAACACCATGGGCTACCGCGTCCAGGGGCGCGGGGACGAGGACGCCCACCGGCTCCTGCGGGACGCCAAGGCCGCGCAGGACGCCGGCGCCTTCGCCCTCGTTCTGGAGATGGTGCCCGCCGCGCTGGCGGCCGAGGTCACCCGCTCCCTGCAGATCCCGACCGTCGGCATCGGCGCGGGTCCCGAGTGCGACGCCCAGGTCCTGGTGTGGACGGACATGGCGGGCATGACGGGCGGCCGGGTGCCGCGGTTCGTCAAGCAGTACGCACAGCTGCGCGAGACCCTCGGCGGCGCCGCGAAGGCCTTCGCCGAGGACGTGGCGGGCGGCGCGTTCCCGCAGGAGGAGCACACCTTCCGCTGACGCGCGCGCCCGGAGGACCTTCGGCCCCTTCCGGCACACCGCCCGGCCCGTCGGCGGCGGCCCTTCCCCCAGGCCGCCCGCCGACGGGCCGGGCCTGTCAGCGGGCCAGTGTGGGGGCAGCGGGCCGGGACCCGGCCGGGCCCGGGCCGGCGCTCAGCGGGCCTCGGCCGCGGCCTCGCGATCCATGCGGGCCTTGCGCCAGTAGAAGTAGGCCATGTTCGAGGACGCGCCCGCCATCAGCAGCCACACGACGCCGAGGAAGCTGCCGTGGACGAACGACAGCACCGCGGCGGCCGTGGTGAGCACGAAGACGAGCACGGCGAACAGGGCGATGCGGGGCATGGGGCGGAACTCCAGGTTCGGGCGGTCGGGACGGCGGGCACGGCCCCCATTGTCCCCCATGCCCCCGCGCGCTCAGATGTCGGTGAGCCGGACGCCCGCGTGGGCCTTGTAGCGACGGTTGACCGAGATCAGGTTGGCCACCAGGGACTCGACCTGGTGGGCGTTGCGCAGCCGCCCCGCGAAGACGCCGCGCATCCCGGGGACGCGGGAGGCCAGGGCCTGGACGATCTCGCAGTCCGCCCGCACCTCGCCCAGCACCATCACGTCCGTCTCGATCCGCTCGACGGCCGGGTCCTGGAGCAGGACGGCCGACAGGTGGTGGAACGCCGCCGTCACCCGCGACTCGGGCAGCAGGGCCGCCGCCTGCTCCGCCGCGCTGCCCTCCTCGGGGACCAGCGCGTAGGCGCCCTTCTTGTCGAAGCCCAGCGGGTTCACGCAGTCCACGACGAGCTTTCCGGCCAGCTCGGCGCGCAGCGACCTCAGCGTGTCCGCGTGCCCCTCCCAGGGCACGGCGACGATCACCACGTCACTGCGGCGGGCGCACTCGGCGTTGTCGGCGCCGTCCACCCCGGACCCCAGCTCCGCGGCGGCGGAGGCGGCGCGCCCGGCCGAGCGGGAGCCGATGACGACCTTCAGCCCGGCCCGCGCGAACCGGTAGGCCAGGCCGCGTCCCTGGTCGCCCGTGCCGCCCAGCACACCGACGGTGAGCGCGCTGACGTCCGGGAGCTCCCAGGGGTCCTTCCTGGCGGCGGGCTGTACTGCGGGCGGGCCTGCGGGCCTGGCTGCGGGTTCAGTCATGCCCCGATCCTGCCAGGCGCCGCGCCGCACCGGTCTACCGACCGGTAGACCGGTGCGGCGCGGCCGGGCTCGAAATCGCTTGCCGAGGGCCAAAGGACCGGCGGAGCATGGCTGCTCGTGCCGTCGTTCCCGAAGTCCGCCCTGCCCGACCTCGCCCCCTGGCGCGACTCCCGCGACTTCCGCGTCCTGTGGTGGTCGGGGCTGAGCGCCGGGCTCGGGCACGGACTCACCGCCGTCGCCCTGCCGTTCCAGCTCGCGCAGCTCACCGGCTCACCGGCCGCCGTGGGGCTCATCGGCGTCGTCCAGCTCGTGCCGCTCGTCGTGTTCGGGCTCTACGGCGGGGCGCTCGCCGACGCGGCCGACCAGCGGCGGCTGATCCTCTGGGCCGAGGCCGGGCTCGCCGCCGTGGCGGGCCTCCTCGTGGTCAACGCCCTGCTCCCGACGCCGCCCGTCTGGCCGCTCTACGCGGCGGCGGCGCTCAACAGCGCGCTGGCCGGGCTGCAGCGGCCCGCCACCAGCGCCCTCGTCCCCCGGGTCGTGGCCCACCGGCACCTCCCGGCCGCCGCGGCGCTCACCTCGCTGCGCTGGCAGTGCGGCGCCATCGTCGGCCCCTCGATCGCCGGCCTCGTCGTCGCCTGGGCCGACGTGGGCGCCGCCTACGCGCTCAACGCCCTCGCCTGCGTGCTCGCGGTGCTGACCGCCCGCCGCCTCGCGCCCTCGCCCGCGCGGGGCGACGCCCAGCCGGTGTCGCTGCGCGGCATCGCGGAGGGCGCGGGCTACGCCTGGCGGCGCAAGGAACTCCTGGGCACCTACGCGGTGGACGTGCTGGCCACCTTCTTCGCGTTCCCGATCATCCTCTACCCGTTCCTGGCCGAGGACCTCGGAGCGACCTGGGCGCTCGGGCTGATGTACGCGGCCCTCCCGGTGGGTTCGGCCCTCGTGGGGCTCAGCAGCGGCTGGACGACCCGCGTCCACCGGCACGGCCGGGCCGTGGCCTGGGCCGCCGCCGCCACCGGCGCCGCCGTCGCGCTCGCCGGCTGGGCGGCGGGCACCGGCCAGCTCTGGCTGGTGCTCCTCTTCCTCACGCTGACGGGCTGCTGCGACATGGTCAGCGGCATCTTCCGCCGCACCATCTGGGACCAGTCCGTTCCCGACGCGCTGCGCGGCCGGCTCGCCGGGATCGAGCTGCTGTCGTACTCGGGCGGCCCGCAGCTCGGCCAGCTCCGGGCCGGGACGATGGCCGGGCTGACCTCGGTGCGCACCTCCGTCTGGGCGGGCGGGCTGCTGTGCGTCGCGGGCGTCGGCCTGCTCGTCCTGTGCCTCCCGAGGCTGCTGGCCTACGACGCCCGGACCAACGCCCACACCCGGGCCGTACGCGAGGAGCGGGCCGCGGCGGCGGGCCAGCAGGGGTCGGACACCGCGGCCTGAACCGGCGCGTGGCCGCGTGCCCGGGCCGCCCGGCGGACCGTGGGCGACGGAGGCTCAGGCGGAGCCGGGGCCGCCGTCCCGGCCGGGACCGCCCCCGGGGCCCTCGCCCCCGGCGTCCTCGTCCTCGTCCTCGTTCCAGCGCGGGTCGGTGCGCCACTCCTCGTTGCGTTCCCGGGCCGTCTCCATGGCGTGGGCCGCCGCCTCCCGGCTCGGGTAGGGCCCGAACCGGTCGAGCGCCCGGCACTGCGGGCCTTCCTCGACGGTGCGGTGCTTGAGGCAGTAGTACCACTCGCCGGGTTTGCCCGGCGTGCCGCGCTTGAAGAGAGCCATACCAGCATGCTGCCCCACCTGGGCCGGGGTCACCACGCCCGGCACGGCTAGACTCGTCCGCATGTCCAGCCAGTCGCTCCTCGTCCCCGGCACCCTCTCCCCCCGGCGTACCGTTCCGGCCTCGATTCCGCGCCCCGAGTACGTGGGCAAGGAGGCTCCGACTCCCTACTCCGGCCCCGAGGTCCAGGACGCCGAGACGGTCGAGCGGATGCGCGTCGCGGGGCGCATCGCGGCGGGCGCGCTGGTGGAGGCCGCCCGGCACATCGCCCCCGGCACCACCACCGACACGCTGGACGAAGTCGTGCACACCTACCTGTGCGACCACGGCGCCTACCCGTCCACGCTGGGCTACCGCGCCTTCCCCAAGTCGCTGTGCACCAGCGTCAACGAGGTCATCTGCCACGGCATCCCCGACTCGACGGTCCTGCGTGACGGGGACATCGTCAACCTCGACGTCACCGCGTACATCGGCGGCGTCCACGGCGACAACAACAAGACGTACCTCGTCGGAGACGTGGACGAGACCTCGCGGCTGCTCGTCGAGCGCACCGAGGAGGCGCTGAACCGCGCCATCAAGGCGGTGCGCCCCGGCCGGCAGATCAACATCATCGGCCGCGTCATCGAGTCCTACGCGCAGCGCTTCGGCTACGGCGTCGTTCGGGACTTCACCGGCCACGGCATCAACAGCTCGTTCCACTCCGGGCTGATCATCCCGCACTACGACGACCCGCGGGCCACCACCGTGATGCAGCCGGGCATGACGTTCACCATCGAGCCGATGCTGACGCTGGGCACCCACGAGTGGGACATGTGGGAGGACGGCTGGACGGTCGTCACCAAGGACCGCAAGCGCACGGCCCAGTTCGAGCACACCCTCGTCGTCACGCCGGCCGGCGCGGAGATCCTCACCCTCCCCTGACGCAGCCGGGCCGGCGGAAGCGCCACCCCGCGGCGCAGCCGGCCACCCCCGGCCCGGCGGGTCGGCCGGTTCCGTCGGGCCGACCCCGCGCCGGTGCGCGGGGCGGGGACGGGTAGGGTGCCGCCTGCGAGGACGGAACCGGGGGCTCGGGGAGGGCACGGGCACATGTGGGCGTGGGTGCGTGCGGCGGCGGTCACGACCGCGTTGGCCGGCATGCTGGTGGGACTGACCGGCTGCATGACGGTGCACGGTGAGACGGCGGTCCTGCCGGCCACCACCGAGGCCGAGGCCGAGAAGGTGCTGGAGAACTTCGTCGACGTCCGGAACACCGCGCACCGCTCGTTCGACGCCGACCTGAGCACGACCGTCCAGCACGGCCCCCTGGGCGACAGCGAGCGGGCCGCGCTGACCGCGCTGAAGGCCGTGCACCCCGAGGGGGACGAGGAGTTCAAGCCGCTCGAACTGCGGGACGCGGAGTTCCACATCCCGCGGCAGGCGGGCTGGCCGAAGTACTTCCTCGCCTCCGCCCCCGGGCAGGTCGGCGACGTCCGGGCGCACTGGCTGGTCATGTTCTCGCGGGACGGCGTCGAGGCCGACTGGAAGGCGTCGTACCTGTCCGTCGTCGAGCCGGACGCCGCCCCCGAGTTCGCCGCCGACGAGGACGGCCACGCCCGGCCCCTGCGCAAGGACGCCACGGACCCGCTGGCGGTCGAGCCCGCCCGACTCGGTAAGTCCTACACGGAGTTCCTCCAGAAGGGCGAGGGCGAGGCCTTCGCGCCCGGCCGCTTCACCACCGAGCGGCGCAAGACCCGTGCCGAGTCCGCCAACCGGCCGGCGGCCCGCAACGAGTGGGCGGACACCCCGGCGGACCCCGAGCGGTACCCGGTGATGGGCCTGTACACGCAGGACGGGGGCGCGGTCGTGTTCTTCGCCGTCCACCAGCACACCAAGCAGACCGTGGCCGAGGGCTACACCCCGGCCGTCGACCCGCTCGTCAAGCCGCTACTCAAGGGGGAGGCACGGCAGACGCTGACCAAGGCGTACCTGTACCAGCAGCTCGTCACCGTGCCCGAGGCCCAGGACGCCCAGGTCGACTTCCTAGACCAGCGCGCCGGTCTCATCTCCGCCGAGGGCTCCTAGGCACTGTCGCCGAGGGGCGTCTCTTCGGCGCCCCTGGGGCCGTGCCGCGGTGGGCGGGGACGGCACGCGCGGTCAGCCCCCGGGGACCACGAGCCCCGTCTCGTACGCGAGCACCACGGCCTGGGCCCGGCTGGCCAGGTTCAGCTTCGTCATCGCGCGGTTGAGATGCGTCTTGACCGTGGCCTCGGATATGACCAGCCGCTGAGCGATCTGCCGGTTGGACAGGCCCCGACCGGTCAGCCGCAGCACCTCCGTCTCGCGGGCCGTGAGCTGGTCCAGCTCCGGGTGCCCGCCGACGGGCTCCGTGGCCGGGGCCGTGCTCGTGAACGCCTCCACCAGTCGCCGCGTCACGCTCGGCGCGAACAGGGTGTCGCCACCGGCCACCGCGGCCACCGCCGTCAGCAGGCGTTCGGGGCCGGTGTCCTTGAGCATGAACCCGGAGGCTCCGGCACGCAGTGCCCGGTAGACGTAGTCGTCGAGGTCGAACGTGGTCAGGATGAGGATGCGCGGTGCCGGGTCCGACGCTGCGGCCAGGATGCGCCGGGTCGCCTCGATGCCGTTCATCCCGGGCATCCTGATGTCCATGAGGATGACGTCCGGGCGGCACCTCGCGGCCTGGAGCACCGCCTCGGGGCCGTCCGCCGCCTGGCCGACGACCTCGGTGCCGTCCGCCGCTTCCAGCAACCCCACGATGCCCGCCCGGACGAGGAACTGGTCGTCGGCCACAAGGACCCGGGTCGTCATGGTCGGCGCCTGTCCCCTTCAGCCTTCGGCCCTCTCCTCCGGTGCCGGTGTGGCGGAGGTCGGCAGCGCAAGGCGCACCTGGAAACCCCCCTCCGGGCGGGGTCCGATGGTCACGGTGCCGCCGTAAAGCTTGGCGCGTTCGCGCATGCCGATCAAGCCGTGGCCCTCGCCGGTCCCGGTTCTGGCCGAATCCGTCCGCTCTCCGTCGTCGGTGACGCTGACGTGAAGGCTGTGCGGCCGGTAGCGGACGCGTACCTCCGCGCGGGCGGGGCGTGCGTGCTTCAGCACGTTGGTGAGGGCCTCCTGCACCACGCGGTACGCGCACAGCTCCACGCCAGGCGGCAGCGGCCTGGCTTCGCCCTCGACGATCAGGTCCACGGGCACTCCCCCGGCACGCACCCGCTGCGCCGCCTCCGCCAGCGAGCTCAGCCGCGGCATCGGGGCGTACGACTCGGGGTCGTCGGAGCCCCGGCGCAGCAGGGTCAGCATCCGGCGCATCTCCTCGAGCGCCTCGCTCGAGGTGTCCGCGATGGTGCCGAGTGCCCGGCGGGCGGTGGCGGGGTCGGTGCGGTAGACGTACCGGGCCAGGCCGGACTGGACGGAGATCACCGACATGTGATGGGCGATCACGTCGTGCAGCTCGCGCGCTATGCGTGCCTGCTCGTCGGCGACCGCCCGGCGCGCCTTCTCGTCCCGCTCCGCCCTGAGGTGCGCGGCGAGTTCCGCCAGCCGCTCGCCGCGCCGCTCGGCCTGGTGCGCCGAGCGGCCGAACCGCACCAGGACCGCCGGGACGACGACGCCCATCGCCGCGGCCGCCGGGACCGAGCCGTGGGGTGAGACGAACGCGGAGTACGTCCAGATCATGCCGAGTACCGCGGCGACGGCGACGGCGACGGCCAGCCGGCGGGCGGCGGCGACGGTGTACAGGGCGAGCAGCGCGACGAGGCTGTTGACCACCGGCCAGTATCCGAGGGCGATGTACGCCGCCCACAGGGCGAGGACGCCGGCGGCCACCGCGACCGGGGCACGGCGCCGGACACACAGCAACAGGCCGACGGCGGTGCTGAGCGTGTAGCCGACGGCGTCGAGCGGCGGATATCCCTCAAGGGTGTCCTGTTGGCCCATCAGCAGCGCACAGCCCAGCATGGCCAACGCGATGCCGATGTCGACGGCCAGGGGGTGCCTGCGCATCGAAATCCGCGGCAACTGCATCGCCGCAGCGTATCCGGGGGCGGCCGGGCGCGGCGTCACACTTCCGCGGTACCGCCGAAGTCGTAGGGTCCGGGCCGGTACCGCGAGTCTCACGCCCCGGCTCCACCCCGTGCCGGACGCGGTGCCGCGCACCGCGCCCTAGTGTCAGGGCTGTTCACGGGGGCGGCTGCCATAGCGGGAGCGGGGGGACGGCCGCCCTCGTGACGAGCCGCGGGCCCTTCGGGCGCCCCATCCGGGGGCACTCGCCCGCGGCCCGGGAGGAGGGGAAGAGATGTCACTGCGCAGGAAAGCCGCCTCGGCCGCCGTCGTGATCGCCATCGGCGGCGCGGCGGCCCTCGCATCGTCGCCGGCGGTCGCGAGCAACAGCTACAACGGGAACGCCTACATCAAGGGCGGCGGTTGGTTCGGCGACGACTGGGGTGACGAGGGCGTCCTGACGACGAGCACGAACGCGAACTCCAACGCCACCTGCCTGTGGCAGAAGGTGCTGTGGGCGGACGGGTTTCTCCCGTGGAGCGGGATCGACGGGGTGTTCGGCAAGAACACGCGGGCCGCGACGGTCGCGTGGCAGCAGTACCACGGGCTGCCGGATGACGGTGCCGTCGGCAAGGACACCTTCGGTATGGCCGACGGGGGGCTGCTGGACACCAACGGCAACGGTGCGGTCGACACGTTCGGCGGATACGCTGGCTCGTTCAACGTCTGGCGGGACTCGCAGGGCCGCTACGCCTTCTACGACGGGAGCGGGAACGCCCGTCGCGCGGGGTACGACTACCGGACCTGCAGCTGACGCGGCCCACGGTCCTCTCGCCGTACCGTCCCGGCAGGCGCGTGGGCGTGTAGGCGCAGGGGCCTGATCTCTCGGCCCGCCCGGAACTCTCTTCGGGCGGGCCGTTCCGCGTGCCGGCCGGGTGGCGGCGGCTGGGGGGAGAGAAAGACGGCTCAGCGGACGGGCCAGGCGGCGGAGCCGGGGACGTCCTGCCCGGCGGCGGAGTCGGCATAGGCGGCGCAGGCGTCCGTCAGCGCCTCCAGCAGGGTCAGCGGGTCGGGCAGGGGGCGTTCGGGGGCCCGTACCCAGGCGACCTCGGGGGAGGTGACGCCGGGCAGCCTGGCCGGCGGGAGGAGGACGTAGCTGCCGCGGCAGTGCCAGCGCATGCCGGGATGCTCGTCCATCGTCTCCGGGTGACAGTCGAGCTCGCAGGGCCACCACTCGTCCTCGTCCTCGGGGGTCCCGCGGGTGGCGGTGAAGAAGAGCATCCGCTCTTCCCCGAGCACGGCCACCGGGCCCGTCTCGACGCCCTCGCGGTCGAGTCGCTCCAGGGCGGCGCGCCCGGCCTCGTGGGGGACGTCCAGCACGTCGTGGGTGATCCCGGTCGCGGTGATGAAGTTGGCCTGCGGGCGGCCGCGGGCCCAGCGCAGGACGGTCTCCGGGTCGCTGCTGGCCTGTGTCAGCCAGGCGAAGGAGACGGGGTGCCGGGCGGGGGTGGGGCAGCCGATGCGTTCGCACGAGCAGCCGTAGCCCTCGGGGTGGGCGGCGACGGCGAGCGGGAACCCGGCGGCGGCGGCACCGAGCAGCAGAGCCTCCCGGGCGCGGGCCGCCTCTTCGGCCCGGCTCTCGGCGCCGCGCGAGCGGCGGCGCAGCCACCCGGAGAGTTTGCTTTCCCGTTCCATCCGCTCTCCTTCGCTGCCGTGGCGCCCACATCCCGCTGAGTCCCGCGAGGACCACTGAATCCTCCGAGGATACGGAACGTCGGGCCATGTCCGGGAATCCGGGGCCATGACCACCGGCTCCGCCGGGTCCCGTACCGGGTTCGGCCGGGTCCCGCGGTGGTTTCCGGTCAGGCGTCGCGCGGGCGCAGCCCGGCGAGGACGGTGTCGACGAGCGCGTCGGCGAAGGCGTGGGTGAGCGGGCCGCCGCGGGTGAGCCAGCGCTGGAAGAAGGGGCCGGTCAGCAGGGCGACGGCGAGGTCCAGGTCGACGTCGGAGGCGAGCTCTCCGGCCTCCCGGGCGGTGCGCAGCCGGTCGCGGTAGGCGGCCAGGCCGGGCCCGGTGAGGCGCTCCGCGAACTGCCGGGAGAGTTCGGCGTCGGCGGCCCCGGCGACGGCCAGGGCGCGGTAGGGCGCCTCGAAGCCGGGGTCGGTGAACTCGTCGGCGGTGGCCCGCAGGACGGTCTTGAGGTCGGCGGCGAGGTCGCCGGTGTCGGGCAGGCCCGCGGCGTACTCCGGGTCCTCGACGCGGGCGGTGAAGGCGTCCAGCAGAATCGCCGCCTTGGAGGGCCACCAGCGGTAGATGGTCTGCTTGCCGACGCCCGCCCGGGCGGCGATGGCCTCGATGGTCAGCTTCTGGAACCCGGCCTCGCCGACGAGTTCGAGGCTGGCTTCGAGGATGGCGCGCCGCGAGCGCTCGCTGCGGCGGCTGGCGTCGGGGGTGCGCGGGGTTGGCGTCGGGGGCATGGGGACACCGTAGCAACGAAGGAGACGAGACGAACCGTCTTGACAAGACGGACCGTCTCGTCTCACAGTGGATCCGTCCGGAACGTACGAACCCCGGACCGGAACGGACGACGACGGCACGGACGGACGACGATCAGGAGGCCCCGATGAGCAAGGGACGCGACGGAAAGCCGCTCGGCGTCGGAGGTCAGCGCACCCGCCTCTCGCGCAAGGCCCTCTCGGGCGCCGGAGGCGCCGGCGGGCCGGGCGGACCGCCGGGAACGCGGGACGTCATGGCGGCGCGGCGGGAACTGCTGCGCAGACTCCGGGAGGAACGCGGGTGACCGCCTGGGGCACCGGCCACCCGGGGGGTTCTCCGGGGCGGCTGTGAATCCCCCGGAAGGATCATGCGGAACTCGTGCCCCACGGTGGACGATGTGGCCACCAGTCCACGGCGACCCCGTGAGGAGCTCTCGTGTACGCAGCCAGACGCTATCTGATGTGCCGACCCGTGCACTTCCGAGTCACCTATTCCATCAACCCCTGGATGGACCCCGGCAAGCCCGTCGACCTCCCGCTCGCGATCGCCCAGTGGGAGGCCCTGCGGGACCGCTACCGCGAGCTCGGCCACACCGTCGAGGAGCTGGAGCCGGACCCCGCGCTGCCGGACATGGTCTATTCGGCCAACGGCGCGACGGTGGTGGACGGCCGGGTGCTCGGCGCCCGGTTCGCCCACCCCGAGCGGGCCGCCGAGGCCGCCGCGCACCGCGCCTGGTACCGGGCGCGAGGCTTCACCGAGATCCACGAGCCCGAGCACGTCAACGAGGGCGAGGGCGACTTCGCGGTGACGAGGTCGTGGCTGCTGGCGGGCCGCGGCTTCCGCAGCAGCCCGCTGTCCCACCCGGAGGCCCAGGAGTTCTTCGGCCGCCCGGTCGTCGGCCTCGACCTGGTGGACCCGCGCTACTACCACCTGGACACCGCGCTGAGCGTGCTGGACGACGGGTCGGACAGCGAGGTCATGTACTACCCGCCGGCCTTCTCGCCCGGCAGCCGGGCCGTGCTCGCCCGGCTGTTCCCCGACGCGATCATCGCCGAGCGGGCCGACGCCCTCGCGTTCGGGCTCAACGCCGTCAGCGACGGCCATCACGTGCTGCTCCCCCAGGCCGCCTCCGGGCTGTTCGAGCCGCTGCGGAAGCGCGGCTACGAGCCGGTCCCGGTCGACCTGACGGAGCTGCTCAAGGGTGGTGGCAGCGTCAAGTGCTGCACCGCGGAGCTGCGCGCGTAGGGCTCCGCGTGCCCGGAGCCCGGCGCACCTCCCGTGCCGCCGGGCCCCGGGCACCTGGGCCCCGGAGCGCCCGGTCGGGCCCGGCCCCGGCTTTGGCTCTGGCCCTTCCCTGGCCCCGTCCCGGCCCCGGCCAGGTCAGTCCGCCGGTGGCCAGGTGTCGCCCCAGTCGGTGTCGCGGGCCGCGCGGTAGGCGTCCCGGTCCCGCTTGGTGACGGTCGTCCGGCCGAGCCCGTCGGCGGGCGTGCACAGCTCCAGCAGCACCTGCCCCTTGCGGATCTGCGGCCGGCGGACGACACGGGAGTGCCCGGCCCCGCCCTCGGGGGCCAGCTCCGGCCGCACCGCGGCGACATAGCTGAACTTCTCGTCCTCGTAGGGCAGCGTCCCGCCCTTGACCCGGCGGTGCAGGGAGGAGCGGCTGACCCGGGCTGCGAAGTGGCACCAGTCCTCGCCCGGCACGATCGGGCACTCCGCGCTGTGCGGGCAGGGCGCGACGACCCGCAGCCCCGCCTCGACGAGCCGTTCGCGGGCGGCCCTGATCCGCAGGTACCCCTCCGGCGTGCCCGGCTCCACGACGACCACGACCCGTCCGGCCCGGGCCGCGGACGCGACCACCGCCGTCCGGTCGGTCTCCGTCAGCTCGCCCAGCACGTAGGAGACGGTGACGAGGTCGGTCTCCGCCCGCTCCCCGTCACCGCCCAGCCTGCCGCGCCGCCAGCGCACGTCGGGCAGCGCGGTGCGGGCGAGTTCGGCCCCGAGCGCGAGGGCGGGCTCGGCCCAGTCGAGCACAGTGCTCGCGCACGTCCCCGGCCAGGTTCCGGCCACCGCCCAGGTCGCGGCGCCGGTGCCGCCGCCCAGGTCGGTGTGGGTGGCGGGGGCCCAGCCCGGCAGCCGGGCGGCCGTGGCGGCCAGCGCGGCGGCCGCGGCACCGTGGGTGGCCGGCATCCGGTAGGCCGCGTAGGCGACGGCGTCGGCCCGGTTCCGCAGGACGGGGGCGTGGGTCTGGGTGGCACCGCGGTAGCTGGCGATGAGCCGCTCGACGGCCGCCGTGGCCTGCCGGGGCGGCAGACCGGTCAGCAGCGCGTCCAGCGCAGCGCGGAGGTTCTGCTCGTACACGCTGTAAGGGTAGGCCGGACGGGTGGGGCCGGCGGCGCCGGTCAGCGCACGGCGCGGGCCAGATGGCTCGCGGCCACGGCCCGGGGCCCGCTGTCGGGGCGCCGCGGCCGGACGGGGTGGACGGTGGTGGCGAGGAGGACGAGGAACGTGTCCGTCGCGCGGTCCAGCACGAGGCTCGTGCCGGTGAAGCCCGTGTGCCCGGCGGCGCCGCGCCCGGCCAGCTTGCCCATGAACCAGGGCTGGTCGACGGCGAAGCCGAGCCCGGGGGCGTCCAGCAGCAGCCCCACCGACTCCGGGGCGAGCAGCCGGACGCCGTCGACGGTCCCGCCGGCCAGCAGGGCCCGGCACAGCGTCGCGAGGTCGCGGACGGTGGAGAACAGGCCCGCGTGCCCGGTGACGCCGCCGAGCGCGTGGGCGTTCTCGTCATGGACGACGCCGCGCAGCATGCCCCGGTCGGCCTTGGCCACGGGACGCCGCTGGTCCTCGGTGGCGGCGGCCTCCGGTACCGGGCCGAAGCGGGTCGAGGTCAGGCCGAGCGGGCCCGTGACACCGTCCCGGACCAGGGTGTCGAGCCGCCGTCCGCTCGTGCGCTCCAGCACGGCCTGGAGGGCGAGCAGGTTGAGGTCGGAGTAGCAGGGGCCGCCGCGGGTGGGCGGTTCGGCCCACAGGAGTTCCAGGCCGTGTCCGTCGTGGAAGGGCAGCTCGGGACGGAGCCCGGAGGTGTGGGTGAGCAGCTGGCGCGGGGTGATGTGCCCCTTGCCCGCGGCACCGAACTCGGGCACGTGCGCGGCCACGGGCTCGTCCAGCGCGAAGGCGCCGCGCTCGAGCTGCTGGACGGCGACGACCGCGGTGAACAGCTTGGTGAGGGAGGCGAGGTCGAACGGGGTGTCCGGGGTGGCCGGCACCGGGTGGGCGGCCGGTTCCGTGGCGGAGGCCCAGCGCACCGCCCAGCCCGTCGCGTGCTCGACCACCAGGTGCGGACCCCGCCCGGCGGCCACGACGGCCCCGCCGCACCAGCCGCGGGCGGGCAGGGCGTCCACGGCGGCCACGAGGCCGGCGAGCTCCACGGCGTCCAGCCCTGCCTGCTCGGGCGTGCCGGGCGTCAGCGGTCGGCGCGCCACGGGCGGCACATCCCCACGAAGCAGACGGCGGCGAGTGTCAGGGTGGCGACCTGGACGACGGCCATCGGCACGGCCGTGTCCTCGCCGGCGACGCCCACGAGCGGGGAGGCGACGGCGCCGACGAGGAACTGCGCGGTCCCGAGCAGCGCGGAGGCGGAACCGGCGGCGTGCGGTGCCCGCTGAAGGCCCTGCGAGTTGGCGTTGGGCAGCACGAGGGCCATGCCGGACATCAGCACGAACAGGCCGGTGGCGATGGCGGACAGCCCCGGCTCGCCGAACGTCCCGGATGTCATCAGCAGCAGGGCGAGGGCCGCGGCGCCGGTGATGCCGAGACCGAGCAGCAGGACGCGGTCGAGGTCGAAGCGGCCGACGAGCACCTTGCCGTTGAGCTGGCCCACGGCGACGAGTCCGATGGAGTTCACCATGAACAGCAGGCTGAACGTCTGCGGGGAGGCGCCGTAGATCTCCTGGACGACGAAGGGCGAGGCCGCGATGTAGGCGAACAGCCCGGCGAAGGCCAGCGAGCCCGTGAGCAGGTAGCCGCTGAACACCCGGTCGGCCAGGAGGCCGCGCATGGCCCGCAGGGCCGTGGGCAGGCCACCGCTGTGCCGCCGGTCCCGGGGCAGGGTCTCGGGGAGGAGGTTCGCGGTGACGACGGTGAGCGCGAGGCCGACGACGGCGAGGACGAGGAAGACGCCGCGCCAGTCGGTGACCCGCAGCAGCTGGCCGCCGAAGACGGGCGCGAGGACCGGGGCCGTGCCGGAGATGAGCATGAGGGTGGAGAAGAACCGGGCCATGGCCAGCCCGTCGAACAGGTCGCGGACGACGGCCCGGGCGATCACTATCCCGGCGGCACCGGCGAGCCCCTGGAGGAGGCGGAAAAGCGTCAGCGTCCCGATGGTGGGGGCCACGGCGCAGGCGACGCTGGCGACGACGTAGCACACCATGCCCACGAGCAGCGGACGGCGGCGCCCGAACTGGTCGCTCATCGGGCCGACGACGACCTGGCCGAGGGCCAGCCCGAGCAGGCAGGTGGTGAGGGTCAGCTGCACGCCCGCCGCGCTGCTGCCCAGGGCCTCGCCGACCTGGGGCAGCGCCGGGAGGTACAGGTCCATGGAGAGCGGCGGCAGCGCGGTGAGGCTGCCGAGGATCAGGGTGAGGAGGAGACCGGCCCGCTGGTTGCGGGTGAGCCGCGGCCCCTCCGCCGCGGCCGGGGGGCTCGCGGCGTCCGGGGAGCCAGGGGTGGCTGGGGCGCTCGGGGCGGTCGGGTTGCTCCCAGCGGCTGGCAGGCTCGGGGCGGTCGGGTCGTCGGGGCTCGTGGGGGCGGGGGCAGCCGGGCAGGACGGGCCGGGTTCGGACATGCACCTCTCCGGAGATTGTTGACGGCTCACACATTCTCCCAGGCGCCCGGCCCGGCCCCGGCCACCACGCGCATGCCTCCGCTCACAGCGGCGCCCGCCGCCGGTGCGCCGATGTGAGCCGGGCCTTCCGGCGACGCCGGGCCGTCAAGCCGGGCGCAGGCCCGGCTCTCCGGCGGCCGAGACGAGGGACGCCGCCGTCGTCACGGGTGCGCCGGGCGTGGTGACGTGCGGGACCGTGCGGTAGTCGGCCCGCAGCCGCCGCTCGTCCAGCGTGAGGACGACGTAGCCGCGCCGCCCGTCGTACAGCCTCAGATGCGGGTTGGCGGCGGTGAGGCGGTCCCAGTTGCCGGGGCGTTCGCGGCCGTCGCCGCCACTGGAGACGGAGGAGGTGACCACCTCCACACCGGCGGTGCGGGAGGCCGGGTCGTCGGCGTCCCGCTTGATGTCCAGGCCGTAGTGCACGTGGACGTCGCCGGTCAGCACGGCCAGGTTCTCGATCCCGGCCGCGTCCGCCGCGCGCAGGACCCGCTCCCGGGCCGCGGGGTAGCCGTCCCAGGCGTCCATCGACAGCGGCGAGGGGCTCTCGACGCGGCTGCGACGCCGGGAGAAGACGACCTGCTGGGCGAGGACGTTCCACACCGCGTCCGAGGCGTGCCAGCCCTCGGTGAGCCAGCGCTCCTGGGTCGCGCCGAGGAGCTGCCGCGCGGGGTCCTCGGACTCGGGGGTGGGCGGCTTCCAACCGTCCCCGTTCACCTGGTCGTCGCGGTACTGCCGGGTGTCGAGGACGTCGATCTGGGCCAGCCGGCCGTAGTGCAGCCGCCGGTAGAGGGCGAGGTCGGGGCCCTCGGGGCGCTGCGGCCGGCGCAGCGGCATGTTCTCCCAGTACGCGCGGTAGGCGGCGGCCCGGCGCAGGAGGAACTCCTCGGGCGGGACGCCGTTCTCCGGTAGGGCGTCGGCGTAGTTGTTCTCCGTCTCGTGGTCGTCCCAGGTGACGATCCACGGGGCGGCGGCGTGCGCGGCCTGGAGGTCCTCGTCGCCCTTGTAGAGCGAGTAGCGCAGCCGGTAGTCCTCCAGCGTGACCGTCTCGCGGCGGAAGAGGCCGGGCAGCCGCGCCTCGCCGGTGTAGCCGCGGGCTCCCGCGGCGGCGTCCACCGCGTACTCGTACAGGTAGTCGCCGAGGTGCAGGACGGCGTCGAGGTCCGGCTCGGCGGCCAGGTGCCGGTAGGCCGTGTAGTAGCCCTGGTCGTAGCGCTGGCAGGAGGCCAGGGCGAAGCGCACCGCCCCGGGGGCGGAGCCGGCCGCCGGGGCCGTGCGGGTACGTCCGACGGGGCTGAGGTGGCGCCCGGCGCGGAAGCGGAACCAGTAGTCGGTGCCGGCTTCCAGACCGCGCGGCTCGGCGTGGACGGCGTGGTGGTACTCGGGGTGGGCGACGACGGTGCCGCGGTGGGCGATGCGGCGGAAGTCCGCGTCGTACGCCA
Source organism: Streptomyces sp. WMMC1477 (assembly GCF_027460245.1). Taxonomy (NCBI): domain Bacteria; kingdom Bacillati; phylum Actinomycetota; class Actinomycetes; order Kitasatosporales; family Streptomycetaceae; genus Streptomyces; species Streptomyces sp. WMMC1477. The sequence continues at coordinate 999,416 of NZ_JAPZBD010000003.1, forward strand.
GCTCCCAGTGGACCGGGACGGGTCGGGCCGGCATGCCGCTGTCGGGCTCGAAGGGCTGCGGCGCGAGGCGGGTCCACAGGACGACGGAGTCGGGCAGGGGGTCGCCGGAGCCCACACCGAGAGTGAAGGGCTCCCGGGTGAAGCGCGGCTCGCGGGCGGCGGCCGCCGCCCGCGAGGTGTCGGGGAGGTTGGTGCCGAAGGCGAGTGCGGTGGCGGCACCCGTGACCGTCAGAAACCGGCGGCGGCCCAAGTGACGGGCAGCGGCCCTCAGTTCGCTGTCTGCGCTCCCAGAGTGCGTCATGAGGACGAGTGCAGCGGGCCAGAGCGGCGCGGCGTTGGCACGTACGCGTCACCGGAGTGGCCATCGGGTGACGCCGGGAAGCGCTCGGCACCTCGCGTACGCTGCGGACATGACGGACATCAACGAAACGTTGAAGCGTGGTGGGCGAGAGCCGGCCACGGGCGCATCGCGCAGCGCCGTGGTGACGGGAGCCGGCTCCGGCATCGGCCGCGCCGCGGCCCTCGCCCTGGCGGAGGCCGGCTGGTCGGTGACGCTGGCCGGGCGCCGGGCAGCGGCCCTGGAGGAGACGGCCGCCCTGGGTTCCGCCGAGGCCGCCGGACGCATGGCGGTCGTCTCCACCGACGTCACCGACCCCGGGGCCGTGACGGCACTGTTCGACACCGCCCTCATCCGCCGGGGCCGCGTCGATCTGTTGTTCAACAACGCCGGCACCTTCGGCCCCGCCGTCCCGCCCGACGAACTCTCCCACGCCGACTGGCAGTCCGTCGTCGACGTCAACCTCACCGGCGCGTTTCTCTGCGCCCAGGCCGCGTTCCGCGTCATGAAGCGCCAGCGCCCCCAGGGCGGGCGCATCATCAACAACGGCTCCATCTCCGCCCAGACCCCCCGCCCGCACTCCCTCGCCTACACGGCGACGAAGCACGCGATGACGGGCCTGACGAAGTCGCTCTCCCTGGACGGGCGCCCCCACCGCATCGCCTGCGGCCAGATCGACATCGGCAACGCCGCCACCGAGATGACCGAACGCATGCGCAGCGGCATCCTCCAGGCCAACGGCTCGACGGCCGTCGAGCCCGTCATGGACGCCGCCGACGTCGCCCGCACCGTCGTGCACATGGCGGAGCTCCCGCTGGAGGCGAACGTCCAGTTCGCCACCGTCCTGGCGACGACGATGCCGTTCATCGGCCGCGGCTGAGCGCAGGACGGTTTCCGGCGGCCGGTTCCGGCGGGCGCGCTCCGGCGGGGCGCGCTCCGGCGGGGCGCGCTCCGGCGGGGCGCGCTCCGGCGGGCGGCGGCGCGCGAAGTTTGTCACGACGGACTCTTGATGGCCCGTCCGGCGGCCTGGTGGGATCTCCGGCACCGAGGAACCACCGTACCGACGTACCGGAGGTCCGCCCGTGTACCGACGCCTGATCGCCGCCCTCGCCGCGCTCCTGTGCTGCGTCGTACTCGGCGCGGGGACCGCACCCGCGACCGCCGCCGGCCAGGACCCCGGGCCGCGGGGGCCGCCCCGTCTCACCGACGACCGCGGCCGGGTGCTCACCCTGCGCGGCTGGAACGTCGAGGACAAGGCGAACCGGGGCGAACAGGCGCTCTCCGCCATCACCGAGCGCCACTTCAGGGACCTGCGCGACCGGGGCTTCAACTTCGCGCGGCTGCTGGTCTTCTGGGACGATCTGGAGCCCCGGCGCGGCCACTACAGCGAGGCCTACCTGAACAAGATCGAGCGCGTGCTGGACTGGGCGCACCGCTATCGCATCCATGTGCTCATCGACGCGCACCAGGACGTCTTCGGGCCCGCCTTCGGACACCGCGGCATCCCCGAGTGGGCCACCAGGACCGACGGCCTGCCCTTCGAGCCGCACCCCGACGACTGGTTCTCCGAGTACTTCGAGCCCGCCGTGCAGCGCGCGTTCACCCACCTCTACACCGACCCCGACCTACAGCGGTCCCAGACCGGGATGTGGCGGGTCCTGGCCGAGCGGTTCGCCGGCCATCCGGCCGTCCTCGGCTACGACCTGATCAACGAGCCCATGGGGGAGATCCGGCCGGGCGAGGACCTGCCGACGGCGGCCCGGCGCATCGAGGCCGAGTACCTCACCCCGATGTACAACCGCCTCGCGGACGCGATCCGCTCCGTCGACGAGGACAACTGGATCTTCTTCGAGCCCACCCCCATCGTGGGCGAGGGCGTGCCCACGGGGCTGGGCCGCGTCCACGACCCCAAGGCCGTCTACGCGCCGCACTTCTACAACACCGCGATGGAGGCGGGCACCGACTACGACCCCGAGGCCGGCTGGATCGAGGCCTACGAGGCGGCCGTGACCGTCTACCCCGAGCGGTACGGCGTGCCCATCGTCGTGGGCGAGTGGGGGCCGCTCAACACCACCCTGCCCAACATGGGCCTCTTCTACCGCGACGCGCTCGTCTCACTGAACCGCTACAGCTCGGGCTGGGCGGGCTACGTCTGGTGCTACGGGGCCGGCTACTGCGCCGTGGACGAGGAAGGCCGCTTCCGCGCCAACAAGGAGCAGACGGCGGCCCCCTACGCCCCGGCGGTGGCGGGCACCATCAGCGCGGAGGAGCAGGCGCCGGACACCGGCGCCTACCGGCTGGTGTACCGGGCGGGGCGCGGCCTCACCGAGGTGCGGGTGCCGCCGCGCCGGGGCGGCTGGCGGGTCCGGGTGACCGGTCACGCGGGCACGCCGACGCCCTCGCTCCCCTCGGACCGGGCGGCGACGGCACGGGTGCACGCCCGGCCGGGCGCGACGGTGACGGTGGTCGTCACGCCCCGGAGCGCGTGCCGGGCCGGGTGACGGCGGGCCGCGCCCGCCACGATCGGCGGCTTCCGGCATGCGCGCTGCGGTGAAGCGTGCTCACAGTGGACCCATGGACACGGAACGCCCGGACGAGCCGCGCTACCGGGTCGTGGTCGGGTCGTTCGGCGACGGCGACCACGGCTACCGGCTCGTCTGGCTGCGCGGCGTCGGCTGGGAGCCCGTGGCCGAGAAGGACCTGGAACGCCGCGTCCGCGAGGTCTTCCCCGACATCGACCTCTCCGACCCGGAGCAGGTGCACTGGGTCGGAGCGGACGAGTCCTGGCCGGCCGCCCCCCGCCCGGAGGACGAGGGCTGATCCACGGCCCTCCAGCCACCCGGCGGCGGGCGCCGGCGCCGCACGTGGCCCCCCGTGTGCGCGGCGCTCACGGCATGGGCGGGGCGGTCACGGTATGCGCACGGCCGGGCCCGAGACGTGGACGCGGGTGTCCCCGTGCCGCAGCTCCACCGTCAGGACGCCCGGACGGCCCAGCTCCGTTCCCTGGTGCAGGGTCAGCACCGCGCTGTCCGGCGCGAGGCCCAGCTCCCGCAGGTAGCCGCCGAGCGCCGCCGCCGCGGCCCCCGTGGCCGGGTCCTCGACGACGCCGCCGACCGGGAACGGGTCCCGGACGTGGAAGACCGTGGCGTTCTCCGGATCGCGCCACACCAGCTGGAGCGTCACCAGGTCCAGCCGGAGCATGAGGGCTTTGAGCCGCTCGAAGTCGTACTCCAGCCGGGCGAGACGGTCACGGGTGCCGGCGGCCAGCACCAGGTGGCGCGCTCCGGCGTAGGCGATGCGCGGGGGCAGCGCGGCGTCCAGCTCCCCGGCCCGCCAGTCGAGCGCGGCCAGCGCCTCCGCCAGGTCCTCCCCCGCCATCTCCTCCGTGTGCGGAGGCACGCTCGTCAGCGTGGCACGCAGCTCCCCCGACGGGCTCCGGACCACCCCGACGGGCACGGCGCCCGCCCGCGTCTCGAACAGCAACTCCCCCGGGCCGGCCCGCTCGGCGACGGCCACCGCCGCGGCCACGGTGGCGTGGCCGCAGAACGGCACCTCCGCCAGCGGGCTGAAGTACCGGACGGTGAACGTCCGGCCCGGCCCGTCCGCCTCCGGGGCGGGGGTCAGGAAGGCCGTCTCCGAGTAGCCGACCTCGGCGGCGAGGGCGAGCATGGCCGCGTCGTCGAGCCCCGCCGCGTCGAGCACGACGCCCGCCGGGTTGCCTCCCCGCGGATCGGCCGAGAAGGCGGCGTACCGCAGGACTTCGGTCTCTTGCCGGTGCGGCTGTGCGAGGTTCCCCATGCCCTCCCCAACCGTCCGGCACAGCCCCCTATTCCGGTCGCGCGGCCACCCCTTCGGGTGACGTGCGGGTGAACGCGGCATGATGGGCGACACCACCGGCGCGGGGCTGCGCAAGGCCGTGCTCAAGGCGATCGGCCCCAAGGCGCCCGGCCGCACCGGGGCCGTCGACGTCGACCAGCTCGTCTGGCGCGCCGGCTTCCTAAAGCGCCTCCCGGAACGCCTGCCCGTCCTCTGGTGACGGCCCGGGCCCGGTCACCCGAACGGGCCCAGGCCCACCGAGGCGGCGCCCCACCGCCCCACCGAGGCGGCGCGGGGCAGCGCCCTCAGCGCACGTCGGTGACGATCACGTCCAGCCGGGCCGGGCGGCCCGCCCGTTCCGCCGGCTCCAGCTCCACCCGGTGACCGAGATCGCCCAGGGCCTCGGCCAGCTCGGCCGCCGAGGCGGGCTCGGTGCCCTCGGTGAGCAGCGAGCGCACCAGGCGCCCCTTCGTCGCCTTGTTGAAGTGGCTCACCACCGAGCGCTTCTCCACCCCGTCCACCAGCTGCGACTGGAGCACCCGCACCGCGACCGTCCGCTCGGCCAGCTCGCCCTTCGGCTTCCACATGGCCGCGTACGCCGACGAGCGCAGGTCCAGCACCAGCCCGTCCCCGGCCGCCCCCGGCAGCACCTCGGCCAGCGGACCGCGCCAGAACGCCCCCAGACCGCCGAGGCCCGGCAGCTTCACCCCGCCCGAGCACCGGTACGACGGAATCGGATCGTCCACCCCGACGGCGCCCCACAGCCCGGAGAACACCAGCAGCGCCCGTCCCGCCCGACGCCGCGCCACGGCGTCGAGCGAGCCCAGGCCCAGCGCGTCGTAGAGCACCCCGGTGTAGATCTCCCCCGCCGGACGCACCGGCGCCTCGCGCAGCCCGGCGTTCTTGGCGATCTCCCCGCGCAGGCCCTCGCTGAGCCCCAGCACCTCGCGGGCCTTGGCGTCGTCGCCGTCCACCGCCTCCGCGCACAGGGCCACCAGCTCGGCGAGCACCCGCTCCCGCGCCTCCGTCAGCCCCGGCAGGGACAGCGCGTCCAGCCGCAGCGGCTCCCCGGCCCCACCGGGCGCGGGCGGGGCCTTCCCCTCGGACGGCGGCAGCAGCACGAGCACGGTCTCTTCTCCTCACGGTCCGACAAAAGCGGCGACCAGCAGCCTACGGCCCTAGGCTCGCCGTATGCCCAGCCGCCATCTCCAGGTCACCGGCGGTGACGGTGCCGCCCTGCGCAGCGCACTGGACGACCTGCGCCACCGGACCGGCGTCCCGCACGCCTTCCCCGCCTCCGTCCTCGCCGACGCCGTGCGGGCCGCCCGCAGCCCCCGGCTGCCCGCCGAGGACGCCACCCACCTGCCGTTCTTCAGCCTCGACCCGACCGGCGCACGGGACCCGGACCACGCCCTGTACCTCACGCACCGGCCGCACGGCGGCTACCGCGTCCGCCACGCCGTCGCCGACATCGCCGCCTTCGTCACCCCGGGGCGCCCCCTGGACACCGAGGCCCACCGCCGCGTCACCACCCTGGCCTACCCCGACCTGCGCGTCCCCCTGTTCCCCCACCGGATCGGCGAGGACGCGGCCGCCCTGCTCCCCGACGTGCCCCGCCCCGCCCTCCTGTGGACCCACGACCTCGACGCCGACGGGGTCCCCACCGCCACCCACGTCCGCCGTGCCCTCGTCCGCTCCCACGCCCGGCTCGACCACGCCACCGCACAGCAGCGGATCGAGGAGGGCACCGCCGAGGAGTCCCTCGCCCTGCTGCGCGTCGTCGGCCGGCTCAGGGAAGGGCAGGAGCGCGCCCGCGGCGGTGTCTCCCTGCCTCTGCCCGGGCAGCAGGCCGTCCCGCACGGCGACGCCTACCGGCTCGCCTTCCGCCCCCCGGCCCCGACCGAGGTGTGGGCCGCCCAGCTCTCCCTGCTCACCGGCATGGCCGCCGCCGAGCTGATGCTGCGCTGCGGCACCGGCCTCCTGCGCACCCTCCCCAGCGCCCCGCACGGCGCCGTGGCCCGCCTCCACCGCGTCGCCCGGGCCCTTGACGTCCCCTGGCCCCGGCACACGTCCTACGCCGAGCTGATCCGCTCGCTCGACCCCCGCGAACCCCGGCACGCCGCCTTCCTCCAGGAGTGCACGGCGCTGCTGCGCGGCGGGAGCTACACCGTGCTCGGGGCCGGCGCCCCGCCCCCGGACCACACCGTGCACGCCGCCGTCGCCGGGCCGTACACCCACTGCACCGCGCCCCTGCGCCGTCTCGTGGACCGCTACACCGGCGAACTGTGCCTCGCTGCCGACGCCGGCCGGGAGGCCCCCGAGTGGGTGACCGCCCACCTGGCGGCCCTGCCCGCCGCGATGGCCGCCGGGGAGCGCCGCGCGGCGGCCGTCGAGCGGGACTGCGCGGAGCTGCTGGACGCCGCCGTGCTGTGGAACCACGTCGGCGAGGTCTTCGACGGCCACGTCGTCGACGTCGACGAGGACCACCCGCACGAGGGCACGGTCCATCTCGCGTCCCCACCCGTCCCCGGCCGCGTCTCCGCCCCGCCCGACGGGCCGCCCCTCCCCCTCGGCGAGCCCGTGCGCGTCCGCCTCCTGCACGCCGATCCCGGCAGGTCACCGGTGCGCTTCGCCCCGGCGTGACCGCGTAGGATGGCGGCACGGCAGACGAGCCGTGCGGGCGGTCGCGGTGTGGCCTCGCAGCCACGTCGAGGAACGTCCGGACTCCGCAGAGCAGGGTGGTAGGTAACACCTACCTGGGGCGACCCACGGGAAAGTGCCACAGAAAGCAGACCGCCGGAGCCTTCAGACGGCATCCGGTAAGGGTGAAACGGTGGTGTAAGAGACCACCAGCGCCCAGGGTGACCTGGGCGGCTCGGTAAACCCCACCCGGAGCAAGGTCAAGAGGGGCCGCCGCGAGGCGGCCCTGCGCGGACGCACGAGGGCTGCTCGCCCGAGTCCGCGGGTAGACCGCACCGAGGTCGATGGTGACATCGGCCCCAGATGGATGACCGCCTCCCGAGGGCCCGCGAGGACCCCCGGAGACAGAATCCGGCGTACAGCACGACTCGTCTGCCGCTCTCCGCTCCAGCGCGGTGCGGAACCGACCGCCACCGGGCCGTCGCTCCGCCCCGACCCCCACGGGCCGCGCCAGCATGCGCGCGTTCAACGCGCTGCTCCCCGAGGTCAGTCCCTACCGGATCGATGCGTCCCTGCCGCCTGAACCCTTCCTCGGGCCTCACGACGCCGCGGTGGTCATGCTGCTGGCGAATCCCGGCCGCTCCGTCGAGGACCAGGCGGTCTACGCCCGCCGGGGCATCACCGAACGGGCCCTGGCCAACGCCGCCTCCACGGACGGCATGCCCATGCACTACCTCGATCCCGCCCTCGGTCTCGAGACCACCCCCGGTGGCCGGTGGTGGCGTCGTACCCTGGGCGGCCTCCGGAGTCTCGGCTACACCTACGGCCAGCTCGCCGCGCGCGTCCTGGCCGTGCAGTTCCACGGCTACCGCGCGGAAGCGTGGAAGCCGCTGCCCATCACCCTGCCGTCCCAGCGACACGGCTTCCGGCTCGTGCGCAAGGCCATCGAGCGGGACGCGGTCATCGTCCTGACCCGGGCCAGCGCGCAGTGGCTGGTGGCCGTGCCCCAGCTGGCCGACCACAGGCATCTGCTGCGGACGAACTCCACCAGGAACCCGGCCCTGAGCGACAGGAACCTCAGCCACAAGGGGTGGGAGAAGGTCCGCCGGGCCCTGCGATAGTGCCTCATCAGGCAGGCAACGCCTGGTAGCCGGGGGCGTGGTCCACGCAGGGGAACTGTCGCCTGCTGCCCGGCATCGGCGCATGCCGGGCAGCGGAACTCACGGCCGCCCGCGCCGTCCGCATCGAGGTCGACGAGCACGGCCGCGTCGACCTCGACGGCCTGGCCGCCTACCGAGGCGCTACGGCTGGGGGCTGGGGCGGCGGGTGCGGCGGTCGCGGTAGACGTACGTGGCGATGGCCAGCGCCGTTGTCAGGTAGAAGAGCCATGTGCCGTAGAAGAGCTGGTCGGTGATGTCGTCGTAGTGGGGCGGGGAGGACGTCGCCTGCCAGCCGAGGCAGAACACGGTGAGCAGCACTGCGCCATAGCCCGCCAGTCGCTGCGGGAGCCGGGCGTGTGGGGCGAGTGCCACGGTCATGGCCAGGACGGCCGCCACCCCGACGAACGCTCCGAGCGTGGTGACGACTCCCCAGGCCGAGTCGTTCCACAGGATGACGTCGTCCTCTTCGGGTTCCAGGATCTGGATGGCGAAGAACCGGATGACGGGTCTGCTCCAGTCCGCGTCTCCGTAGCCCGGCAGAAACAGGACGATCGCGTACAGCACCAGCAGGACCGCGGGCGGGACGAGCCGTTCCCGCTTCTCCGCCCGGGTCATCGGCGTGCCTCGCGGCGTCGCCGGCCTAGCCGGCGCACGCAGTTGTTCGGCGCATTCGGCGGCGCTGGGCCGCTGCTCGAGCTGGGCCGAGGTCATCCGGGCAAGCAGGGAGCGCAGCGGCTCGCCGATGGCGGAGCGGACCTGGGGCATGAGCTGGGCGACGGGCAGGCGGTGGCCGGTGAGCTTCTCGACCAGGACGATGCCCAGCGCGTAGACGTCGGAGGCGGGCGTCGCGGCTCGGCCCTGCAACTGTTCGGGTGCCATGTAGGCGGGCGTACCGAAGTACCTCCCGGTGGCGGTGGCGGTACGGGTGAGGGAGTCGTCGTCACGGGCTATGCCGAAATCCATCAGCACGGCGCGCCCGTCCGGGCAGACCATGATGTTGGCGGGCTTGACGTCCCGGTGCACGATCCTCGCCTCGTGGACGTGCGCGAGGACGTCCGCCACGCGCGCCGGTCTCCACAACCGACTCCACGTGGGCGAACTCCCACGTGACACCGTCCAGCAGCTCCATGACGAGGTAGGGCAGGGGCTGTTCGTCATGCTCGGCCGTTCCGGCGTCGTGGACGGTGACGATGCTGCCGTGGCGCAGTGCGGCGAGCGTGCGGGCCTCGCGCGCGAACCGTCTGGCCGCCTCCGGGTACTGCCGGACGCCGGTGACGAACTTGACGGCGACCCGGCGGCCGAGCGTGGCGTCCACCGCCTCCCACACCTCGCCCAACCCGCCTCTTCCCAGGAGGCGTTCAACCCGGTAGCGGCCCCCGACGGTCATGCCCTCACGCACCCGGTTCCCCCTGTCACCCAGGTCGGCTAGGCCGCCACCTTAGAGCAGGGGGCCGCGTCCCGTGTAGGTCCCACCGAGGTGGCCTGGGTGGGCTGGGCCGCGTGCGCCGTGGACGAGGCCCCGAGCGGGCCGGGGTCAGCGGAGGTGGGAGGTGTCGTTGAGGAGGCGGAGGGAAGCGTTGCCGTCGGCGTAGTAGGCGACGGCCGAGAGGGACGCGGCGGACAGCTCCATGCGGAACAGCGACTCCGGCGGGGCGCCCAGGGCCAGCCGGACCAGGGTCTTGACCGGGGTCACGTGGGTGACCAGGAGAACCGTGCGGCCGGCGTAGCGGGCGACGAGCTTGTCGCGGGCGACGGCGACGCGGCGGGCGACGTCGGCGAAGGACTCGCCGCCGCCGGTCGGGGCGACGGTGTCGGAGGCCAGCCAGGCGTCGAGGTCCTCGGGGTGGCGCTCCCTGACCTCGGCGAAGGTGAGCCCTTCCCAGGCCCCGAAGGCGGCCTCGCGCAGCCCGTCCTCGGTGCGGACGTCGAGGCCGAGCCGGGCGGCGACGGCGGCGGCCGTCTCCTGGCAGCGGCGCAGCGGGGAGCTGACGACGGCCTGGACGGTGCCGCGGGCGGCCAGCGCGGTGGCGGCGGCCTCGGCCTGGCGGCGCCCGGCCTCGGAGAGCTCCGGGTCGTCGCCGCCGCTCCCTGAGAACCGTTTCTGCGGGGTCAGGGCCGTCTCCCCGTGCCGCAGCAGCACGAACGTCGTGGGGGCGCCCAGGTCCGCCGACCAGCCGGGCGGCGGCGCGGCGGGGGCGGTGACGCCGACGTCTTCCCGGGAGGGGGCCGCTGCGGGCTCGGGGACGCCGGAGGGGCGCCACTGCTCGCCTCGCCGCCCGGCGTCCATGGCCTCGTTGGCCAGCCGGTCGGCGTGGCTGTTGCGGGCGCGCGGCACCCACTCGTAGCGCACGGCGTCGAGCGGGAAGATCTCGCGGGCCTCGGCCGCGAGCGGGCGCATGGCCGGGTGCTTGATCTTCCAGCGCCCCGACATCTGCTCGACGACGAGCTTGGAGTCCATGAGGACGTGCACCGAGGCCTCGGGGTCAAGCTCGCGGGCGGCGTGGAGCCCGGCGACCAGGCCCCGGTACTCGGCCACGTTGTTGGTGGCGTGGCCGATGAACTCCGCCGTCTCGGCCAGCACTTCACCGGTGACGGCGTCCTTGACCACCGCACCGTAGCCGGCCGGGCCCGGGTTGCCCCGGGAACCGCCGTCGGCCTCGATGACGAAGCGTCGTCCCATCGCCCGTGTCACAGCCCCGACTCGGGGGTGCGCACCAGGATGCGGCGGCAGTTCTCGCACCGCACGACGGCGTCCGGCGCGGCCTCGCGCACCTCGTTCAGCTCGGTGATGTTGAGCTCCAGCCGGCAGCCCTCGCAGCGGCGCTGGTAGAGCCTGGCGGCGCCCACGCCGCCCTGCTGCCCGCGCAGCTTGTCGTAGAGCCCCAGCAGATCGGCCGGTACGGCGGCGGCCACGACCTCGCGCTCCTTGCGGACGGCGGCGACCTCGCCGTCGATCTCCTCGCTGGCGGCGGTGCGGCGGGCCTTGGCGTCCTCGGCCTTCTCCTGGACCGCGGCGACGCGCTCGGTCAGCTCGGCGACGCGCCCCGCCGCGGCCTCGTTGCGCTCCATGACCTCCAGGACGACGTCCTCCAGCGTGCTCTGCCGCCGGGCCAGGGAGGCGATCTCGCTCTGCAGGCTCTCCAGGTCCTTGGGGTTGGTGACCATGCCCGAGTCCAGCCGCTCCTGGTCGCGGGCGGCACGCTTGCGCACCTGGTCGACGTCCTGCTCGGCCTTGGTCTGCTCGCGTGCGGTGTCGCTCTCCTCGGTCTGGGCGGCCACCAGCAGGTCCCGAAGCTGCGTCAGCTCCTCTTCCCGGGTGCGGACTTCGCCGTGCTCGGGAAGGGTCTCGGCTCGGTGGGCGAGCTGCGTGAGCCGGATGTCCAGGGCCTGGACGTCGAGAAGGCGGATCTGGTCGGCGGGCGCGGCGTTCAGTTGGGGGCTCCTGAGTGGTCGGGGTGGACCCCGGAGGCCGCGTGGGCCGTCCAGGGATCGGTGACGGCGTGCGAGACGTGCGTGCGCAGATCCCAGCCGTTGCGCTGCGAGACGGCGTCGAGCTGGGCCGCGGCCTGCTCGCACCAGGGCCACTCGGTGGCCCAGTGGGCGGCGTCCAGCAGGGCGAGGTGCGAGTGCTCGCGGGCCTCGGAGGCGGGGTGGTGGCGCAGGTCGGCGGTGAGGTAGGCGTCGACGCCGGCCGCCCTCACGGCGTCGAAGAGGCTGTCCCCGGAGCCGCCGCACACGGCGACGGTGCGCACGACGGCGTCCGGGTCGCCGGCGGCGCGGACGCCCTGCGCGGTGGCGGGGAGCCGCTCGGCGGCGTACTGGGCGAAGGCGGCGACGGAGAGCGGGGTGGGCAGTTCGCACAGGCGGCCCAGGCCGCGGCGGCCGGCCGGATCGTCCGGGTCGGGCACGAGCGGGCCGGTGACGCGCAGGTCGAGCGCCTCGGCGAGCGCGTCGGAGACGCCGGGGTCGGCGCGGTCGGCGTTGGTGTGGGCCACGTGCAGCGCGATCTCGTGCCTGATGAGCGTGTGCACGACCCGGCCCTTGAAGGTGTGGGCACCGACGGTCGTGGTGCCCCGCAGGTAGAGCGGGTGGTGGGTGAGGAGGAGGTCGGCGCCGAGGGCCACCGCCTCGTCGGCCACCTCCTGCACCGGGTCGACGGCCACCAGGACCCGGGACACCTCGGCGTCCGGCTCTCCGCAGACCGTGCCGACGGCGTCCCACGGCTCCGCCCCGGCGGGTGGCCAGAGGGTGTCGAGCGCGGCGATGACTTCGGATAGTGCGGGCACGGGAAAAGGCTACCGCCCGCACCCGGGCCTCCGGCCAGGGCGCTGCCCCGGTACCGGACGGGCGGCGGAGCGGAGCAGGCGTCGGGGCGGGGACCGGAGGGGGACGGGACAGCCGTCGGCAGCACACAACGCCGCGGCGAGTGCGGCAAACCCCGCCATAGCCACCCGAACGAATGAAGCCGGACACCTCTCCCCGTTCGGAACGACGTTCCATCCCTAGCGTCGGGACCCGGAGGTGATCGCAGTTGACAGTCTGCGCAGTCGGGTCCGGAACGGTGGAGGAACGCGGCACGGTCGCGGAGGGCGACGACGCACCGGGCGGTGCGGCGCCGCGGGGCGGCTCGGCAGACAACCCGAGGACCGGCAACCCGAGGACCGGCAGCCCGACGACGGACAGCCCGACCACCGACAGCCCGACGACGGACACCGCGACGCCCGGCACCGCGACGCCCGACACCCCGGTCATCCCCCCGCCGCCGCCCTACCGGCCCCTGGCCTGCGTGCTCTCGGCGGACGGCGGCTACGCGGCGCGGCTCGCCGCGCCGGGCGGGGCCGGGCGCTGGTGCCCGGAGCGGTGGACGCTGGACGGCCCCGAGCCGTACGCCGTCTCCCTCCCGGGCAGCCAGCCGGAGGACCCGCACAGCCAGCTCCTGCCGCTGGCCGACGGGCGGGTCCTGATCCTGCGCCGGGCGGACGGACGGTACCGCCCCTCGCTCCTGTACCCCGCGGGCCCGGGCACCGGTGAGGTGCCGCTGGGCGCCGTGGCGGCGGAGCAGCTCGCCCTGCTGCCCCCCGCTCCGGACGGGTCGAGCGCGTGGGCGCTGGCGGCCGGCTCCGGGACGACCGCGGTGTGGCGGCTGACGGGCGGGGCCGAGGGGCCGCAGCGCGTGGCGGTGGTGCCGGGGCACTGCGCGGACGGCGTCTGGCTGGGCCGGGACGGGCGGCTGCTGGCGCTCAACCGGCGCGGCGCGGACGGGGTGGTGAAGGCCGTCGTGGTGGACCTGGGCCGGGGCGGCGCGGTCTCACCGCTGCTGGAGATCGCGGAGGGCAGCAACGACCGGCTGCTGCTGGCCGATCCGGACAGCGGCCTGCTGCTCCTGCGGTCCGACGCGCCCGGGGCCGACCGGGTCGGCTGGGGCGTGCTGGGCAGCCACCGGCCGGTCCGCTTCCCCGCGGCCCTGCACCAGAGAGACGTCACCGTCACGCCGTTCGCCGTCCAGCCGGGGCAGGCGCTGCTGCCGGAGCGGTGCGCGGTGGCGCTGCGGGTCGAGGGCGCCCCCCGCTCGGGTGAGCCGTGCGGGGCCGAGCTGCCGTGGTTGGCGGTGTGGCGGCCGGGATGGCGGGGGCTGAGTTACGTACCGGCGCCGAACGGCTGGCTGCGCACGGGCCGGTTCACCGCCGGCGGCGAACTGCTCCTGCCGTACGCCGCGGAGGGCGTGCGCTGCGGGCTGGCCAGGCTGCGGCTGGAGGAGCGCGAGGACGGGCCCCGCCGCGAGTCGGCCCCCGGGGCCGGGAAGCACCGGGCGGCCGGGTCCCGGCCGAAGCCGGGGCGGGGACAGGAACCGGGGCAGACGCAGGAGCAGAGGACACCGGAGCCGGACGCACAAGTGACGTGTAAACCCGTTCCGTTGGGGAAGGCACCATTGGCCATGGCGGCACGCTGAGGTGCCCGCCGTCGTCCGCCCCCCGGCGGGCAGGACCGGCCCTGCGGTCCGACGCGACGACTAAGATCATCTCGGCCGCAAACGATCAACCCAGCACTTCGGAGCCCAACCAGCATGTCCGACCAGCACACCGACACCAACGGCGAGCAGAGCGCGGCACCGGGCCGTCACCGGGGCCGGGCGGCGACCGCCGAGGACTCCGGGACCCCGCCGCACGGGCGGCACCGCAGGCCCGGCGACGACGGGGACGGGGCCTCGGCGAACTGAGACCCACGGGCGGCCCGGTGGCCGGACGTCAGGTGTGCTCGATCACGGTGTCCGTCAGGGCGGGCGCGTCGTCACGCTCCGCCGTCGTGACGGAGACCTGGATGCGCCCGGCGTCCAGCCGCCAGGCCCGCACCCGCAGCGTCTCGCCGGGGAAGACGACCCCGGCGAACCGGGTGCCGTATCCCGTCACCCGGGAGACGTCGCCGTCCAGCGCGGCGTCCACCACGGCTTTGAGCGTCATTCCGTAGGTGCACAGGCCGTGCAGGATCGGCCGGTCGAAGCCGGCCAGCTGGGCGAAGTCCGGGTCGGCGTGGAGGGGGTTCCAGTCCCCGCTGAGCCGGTAGAGGAGGCCCTGCTCCTCCCGGACGACGCGGTCCAGCGTGAGATCGGGGGCCCGCTCCGGCAGCGGGAGGCGTTCGCTCGCGCCGCGCTCCCCGCCGAACCCGCCCGCGCCGCGCACGAAGAGGCTCGTGTCGCAGGACCACAGCGGCCCCGCGTCGTCCTCGACGTCCATGCGCAGGACGACGACGGCCGCCTTGCCCTCGCCCTTGTCGTGGAGGGCGGCGACGCGGGAGCGCTGGGTGGCCGTGCCCCGGACGGGGACGGGCCGGTGGAGCTCGATGCGCTGCCCGCCGTGCAGGATGCCGGCCAGGTCGACGTCGATGCCGGGCGCGTCGATGCCGTCGACGAACGCCATGCCGCCGCCCGCCACGGTGACGAAGCTGGGCAGGACGTGCAGCCTGCTCTCCAGCGTGTAGCGCAGCTCGGCCGGGTCCGTAGCGGGGACTCCGGCTCCCAGACCCAGGTGGTAGAGCAGGACGTCCTTGTGGTCCCAGGCCAGCGCGGTGACCTTGGGCGGGGCGGCGAGCGCGGTGGCGGCGTCGATGGGCATCTGGCGTGTCTCCCTTGGGGCGGACCCGGGGCGTGTGGACGCACAGGAACGTGTTTCAGTTTCTTGTCGACTCCCTGTATAACGCACCGGGTTCCGCCTTGGGAACAGCCCGTCGCCGGCGGCCGTCCGGCGACCGCGTGGACGGCGGCACCCGGGCCCGCGGCGCACGCGGCCATGCGGCAGCATGGGCGGCATGACGACACCCAAGCCGGAGATCATCGCCGCGTTCGAGGCAGCGCAGGGCTTCATGCCCCGGGACGAGGGCCTCGCGCTCTACGCGGCGGCCGCCGACGCGGCCCGGCTCGGGCACCCGCTGCTGGAGGTCGGCACATACTGCGGACGGTCCACGATCCTACTCGCCGACGCGGCCCGGCAGGCCGGGGTCACCGCCGTCACCGTCGACCACCACCGGGGCAGTGAGGAGCAGCAGCCCGGCTGGGAGTACCACGACCCGGAGCTGGTGGACCCCCGGGTGGGCCGCATGGACACGCTGCCCGCCTTCCGCAGGACCCTGCACGCCGCCGGACTGGAGGACCACGTCCTCGCCCTCGTCGGCCGCTCCCCGCAGGCGGCGGCGCTGTGGCGCACGCCGCTCGGCCTCGTCTTCGTCGACGGCGGCCACACCGACGAGCACGCGAGCGCCGACTACACGGGCTGGGCCCCGCACCTGGTACGGAACGGCCTCCTGGTGATCCACGACGTCTTCCCCGACCCGGCCGACGGCGGGCAGGCGCCGTACCGGGTGTACCGGAGGGCGCTGGAGTCGGGCGCGTACACGGAGGAGCCCGGCACCGGTTCGCTCCGCGTGCTGCGCCGCACCGCACCCGGGAGCTGAGGTGTCACCGGCCCGCCGTGCCCTGCTCGTCGCCGCCGTCCTGGTGCCCTGCTGCGTGCTCGGCCTCGTGGGATGGCTGGTGGCCCGGCCCGCTCCCGAGAGCGCCGGACGCGACACCGAGCGCCCCGGACGGCCCGGCAAGGCGGCCTCCGAGGCGCCGGGGAAGCCGAGCGGGCCGTCGGCGCCCGAGCCGTCGGCGGACGGCGGCCCGCTGGCCGGCACCGTCGTCCTGATCGACCCCGGCCACAACCCCGGCAACCGGAACCACCCGGAGGCCATCGGGCGCCAGGTCGACGTCGGCACCCACCGCAAGGACTGCGACGCCGTGGGCGCCGAGACGAACGCCGGTTACCCCGAGGCCGAGTTCACCCTGGACCTGGCCCGCGGGGTGCGCGACCGGCTGGAGGCGCGCGGGGCGACCGTCGTCCTCACCCACGACGGCGACCGGCCGCACGGACCGTGCGTCGACGAGCGGGCCCGCATCGGGAACGAGGCCGGAGCCGACGCCGCCGTCTCGCTGCACGCGGACGGGGCGGCCGAGGGCGAGCGCGGCTTCCACGTGATCCTCCCGGCGGACGTGACCGCGGGCGCGGCGGACACCCGGAGCATCACCGGGCCCTCCCGGCGCCTCGGCACCCACCTGGTGGAGCACTTCGCCGGGGCCACCGGCACCCGTCCGGCGGCGTATCTGGGCCCGGACACGGCCGAGTCGGGGCTCGACGTGCGCGCCGATCTCGGCGGACTGAACCTCTCCACGGTGCCCAAGGTCTTCCTCGAGTGTGGCAACATGCGGGACACCGACGACGCCGCCCTGCTGACCGACGACGGTTGGCGGACCCGCGCGGCCGACGGGATCGCCCGGGGCGTCACCGCCTTCCTCACCGATCGTGACGCGGACGCCCCGTAGCAACTGGCAAGGGGGAAAAGGCTTTTTGACGCCGCCGCGAGGCCACCGCGGGCGTCTGCGACATCCGGACTCCGCCCATCCCCGAATTCGGGGGGTCGTCCGCACGCTGACCAGAGTGTCCGTACGATGGGGGCCGCCCCCGTGATGACCGGACCATGACGACGAGATCGACAAGGGATCTGACGTGAACAACCGCTCGCTCCAGCGAGGCGATGCAGTGGTGATCGGAGCAGCGGTCCTGCTGTTCATCGCCTCATTCCTCGACTTCTACAGCTTCCCCGGCCAGTTCGGGCAGGACGACGACAGCCGCAACGGCTGGTCGAACTACTTCTGGCCGGTCATGCCGACCATCTTCCTGGGCGGCCTCCTCGCGACGGTCTTCATCGTCGTCTCCCGCTTCGTGAACTCGGAGCTGCGGGTCGCGGGGCTGAAGCTCGACCAGTGGGGCATCGCCTTCAGCGTCATGGCCGTGTGGGCGGGCTTCTGGACGCTGCTCGCCAACCCGATGGGCATCGAGGAGGCGCTGGACGTCGGCGCCGGGCAGGTCATGGGCTTCATCGCGGTGATCATCATGGCGGCCGGTGCCATCGCCACCGTCTACCTGCCGCCGCTGCAGGCCGCGCTCATCCCGGCCGGCGGCATGAAGCAGCCGCAGGCCTACGGCCAGCAGGGCGCCTACGGCTACACCGGTGCCCCGCAGCAGACCGGTCAGCCGCAGGCCGGCTACGGCTACCCTGGCGGCCCGCAGCCGGGCCCCCAGGACCAGTCCTTCGGCGGTCAGCCCGGCGCCCAGCCGCAGCCCCAGCCCCAGCAGGGCGCGGCCGACCCGAACTTCCAGCCGTTCTGGTTCGCGGTTCCGGTCGCCCGTCCGCTGACCGGTGAGGACGGTTCGCCGACCCCGATCGCCGAGCTGGCTCCGGGTACCTGGTACCTGGCGGTCGAGCAGCGCGGTCAGGCCCTCATCGCGCAGACGCAGGACGGCCGTCGCGGTCTCCTGGCCGACACCTCCGGCATCCAGCGCGGCTGACGGTCCCGCTCCACGGCGAGACCCCCGCCACCGGGCTTGCGCCACGGTGGCGGGGGTCTCGCCGTCCCGCAAGGGGAGTTCAGCAGCAGGAGGCGGTCAGACCGACGGGGGTCGCCGGGGCGGTGAAGACCTCGACGGTGGCCGGGTCCCCGCCGAGGGCCGCGACGGCCAGCAGCAGCGCGCCGGCGGTCCAGGCCGTCTGCTCCCGGGGCCACACGGCCTCGTCGGCGAAGACGTACCCCGTCCAGTACATGCCGTTCGGGGCGCGGAGGTGGGCGATCGAACGCAGGATCTCCACGGCGCGGCCGGACTCCCCCATCACCCACAGGGCCAGGGCGAGTTCGGCGCTCTCGCCGCCCGTCACCCAGGGGTTGGGCGTCACGCAGCGCACGCCCAGGCCGGGGACGACGAAGCGGTCCCACCCGGACTCGACGCGCTCCTTGGCCGCCGTGCCCGTGACCGCCCCGGTGAGCACCGGGTAGTACCAGTCCATCGAGTAGCGGGACTTGTCCGCGAAGCGCTCGGGATGGTGCGCGATCGCGTGGCCGAGCCGTCCGAAGGCCAGCTCCCAGTCGGGCTGCGGCTCCTCGCGGTGCTCGGCGATGGCCAGGGCGCAGCGCAGCGCCTGGTACACGGAGGAGCAGCCGGTGAGGAGTGCGTCGGTGAGCACGGTGCCGTCCGGCTCGCGCTTCCAGGCGACGGTGCCGTCGGGCTGCTGGAGGGAGAGGACGAAGCCCGTCGCGGCGGCCACGACGGGCCACATGCGCTCCAGGAACGTGTCGTCGCCGGTGGACAGGTAGTGGTGCCAGACACCGACGGCGACATAGGCGCAGAAGTTGGACTCCCGGCCGGTGTCGGTGGGTTCGCGGGCGTCGCCGTCGGCGTAGGCGGCGTACCAGGAGCCGTCGGGGAGCTGGTGCTCGGCGAGCCACAGATAGGCCGCCGCGGCGCGGGCGTGCTCGCCCGCGGTGTCGAGGGCCATGGCGGCCTCCACGTGGTCCCACGGGTCCAGGTGGTGGCCGCGGAACCAGGGGATGGCGCCGTCGGGGCGCTGCTCGGCGGCGATTCCGGCGACCGTGGCGGCCGCCTGCTCCGCGGTGAGGACACCCGGCAGGACGAGGAGTTCGGTGCGCTCCGGGCTGGTCACGCAGTCGTCTCCGGGGTGCGGGGGAGGTGGGGCTTGGTGGCGTAGGCGACGAAGCTCTTGCCGATGAGGGGATCGAGGGCCCGTTCCGCGAGGCGGGTGGCGAGTGGCTTCTTCATGATGTCCCAGACCAGCAGCTTGTGGTAAGCGCGCACGGGGAGCGCCTTGTCGTTGTCGACGCCGAAGGCGCACTTGAGCCACCAGTACGGCGCGTGGAGGGCGTGGGCGTGGTGGCTGCCGTAGGGGCGCAGTCCGGCCTCCCGCAGCTTGGCGAGCAGTTCGGTGGCCCGGTAGATGCGGATGTGGCCGCCCTCCACCTCGTGGTAGGCGTCGGACAGCGCCCAGCAGACCTTCTCCGGCCCGTAGCGCGGCACCGTCACGGCGAGGCGCCCACCGGGGCGCAGGACGCGGACCATCTCGGCGAGCACGCCCTTGTCGTCGGGAATGTGCTCCATGACCTCGGAGATGATGACGACGTCGAAGCTGTCGTCCGGGAACGGCAGGGCGAGCGCGTCGCCCTCCATGGCGGTGGCGGTGGCGGAGGCGGGGGCCTCGCCGGCCTCCTCCATCGCGGCGAACCAGGTGGCCACCTCGCGGATCTCCTCGGCGTTGCGGTCGAGCGCCACGACGTGCGCGCCACGCCGGTAGCACTCGAAGGCGTGACGGCCGGCGCCGCAGCCGAGGTCGAGGACGCGGTCGCCCGGGGCGAGCGGGAACCGGGAGAAGTCGACGGTCAGCACAGGGGGTTCTGCTTTCGGTCCGGGGGCAGGACAGGGCGGGCTGGTCGGGGGCGGTGCCCCGGGCGGGGCGTGGGTCGTGGGCCGTGCCGCGGGCGGATACGCGCCGCGGTCAGCGGTGGGCCGCGGCGGTGCGGGAGCGGTCGACGGCCTCGCGGTAGTGCTCGGCGGTGCCGATGGCCGCCTGCCGCCAGGTGAAGCGGCTCAGGACCCGGGCCCGCCCCGCGGCGCCGAGCCGCTGTCGCAGCGGGGCGTCGGCCAGCAGCCGGGTGAGCGCGGTGGCGAGCGCGCCGGGGTCACCGGGCGGCACCGCGAGGCTGGTCTCGCCGTCGGGCCCGGCCACCTCGGGCAGGGCGCCCCCGGTGGTGGCCACGAGCGGGGTGCCGGTGGCCATGGCCTCGGCGGCGGGCAGGGAGAAGCCCTCGTAGAGGGAGGGGACGCAGGCGATCTGGGCGCCGCGCACCAGGTCGGCGAGCTCCTGGTCGCTGATGCCCTTGACGAACTCGACGGGCCGGTGGCCGCCGGGCCCGGGGGCGTCCAGCCCGAAGCGCTCGACCGCCTTGGCCACCGGGCCGCGTTCGGGGCGCCGTCCGACGACGACGACGTGGGCCTCGGGGTGCTCGGTGCGGACCTTGGCCAGCGCCTCGACGAGGTGCACGAGCCCCTTGAGCGGGACGTCGGCGCTGGAGGTCGTCACGATGCGCCCCGGCACCTCGGGCACCGACGGGTCCGGACGGAACAGCTCGGTGTCGGCGCCGATGTGGACGACGTGCACCCGGCCCTCGGCCACGCCCAGGTGGTCGACGATCTCCTGCCGGGAGGAGCCGGAGACGGTGAGCACCGAGGGGAGGCGGCGGGCGACGCGGCGCTGCATCCGGGTGAAGCCGTACCAGCGGCGCACGGACAGGCGGCGCCGCAGGGTGGGCGCGGCGGCCAGGTCGAGCTTCCGGTCGACGGTGATGGGGTGGTGGATCGTGGTGACGAGCGGGGCTCCGAGTGCCCCGGTGCCGCCCAGCAGGCCGTAACCGAGGGTCTGGTTGTCGTGGACGACGTCGAAGTCACCGCGCCGGGCGGCCAGGTGGCGGCGGGCGCGCAGGGAGAAGGTCAGCGGCTCGGGGAAGCCGCCGGTCCACATGGTGGCGACCTCCAGGGCGTCGACCCAGTCCCGGTACTCGCTGAGGCCGGGGGTGCGGAAGGGGTCGGCGGCGCGGTAGAGGTCGAGGCTGGGCAGCTCGGTGAGGGTGACGCCCTCGTCGACGACCGGGTAGGGCTGGGCGCCGATCACCTCGACCTCGTGCCCCAGCCGGACCAGCTCGCGGGAGAGGTGCCGGACGTAGACGCCCTGGCCCCCGCAGAACGGGTTCCCCTTGTAGCTGAGCAGCGCGACGCGCAGCGGGCGGCCGGATTCCGTACCGCCCCGCCGGGGCCCGGTCGCCGCGTCCCGTATGGCCTCTGCGGTCACTCGCGGTCCCCTTCTCGCCGGACTTTCGCGGGAGCGTAACGGCTCGCGCCGAGGTAGAACAAGTTTCAGCTGTTCGGCTCCTCGCGGGAGCGCCTCTGAATCTACCGGCCGGTCACTTGCGCGTTACGGGCGGGCGCGGTGATTCGCACCACGACGTACCTCCTGACAGGATGCACGGGCCGGGGGCGGCCCGCCGCCGGCGCACCCGCCGTCCGGACCACCACGACGAGCCCGGCTCACGACCACCGCAGCCGACGAGCCCGGCTCACGCACCGCAGCCCACGCGTCCAGCCCAGACGACCGCAGCCCACGACGACAGCAGCCCACGCGCCCAGCTCCGTGAGACCGACGCCGAACACGCCATGAACCCACCGCAGCCAACACCCCCGCCGACACCCCCGCCGGCCCGCCCGACCGGGACCCCGCCGGCCGGGGCCGTCCCGGCGGAACCGCCCGCGCTGACCGAACGCCAGGAGGAGCGGCGCCGCCGCATCCTGAGGGCCGCGACGCAGTCGGCCCGCAGGGGCGGCTTCGACGCGGTGCAGATGCGCGAGGTCGCCGAGACCGCGCAGGTCGCCCTCGGCACGCTGTACCGCTACTTCCCGTCCAAGGTGCACCTGCTCGTCGCGATGATGCAGGACCAGTTGCGGCACCTGCACACGACCCTGCACCAGCAGCCGCCCGCGGCGGACGAGCCCGCGGCACGGGTGGCCGAGACACTGAAGCGGGCGTTCCGGTCACTCCGGCGCGAACCGCACCTCGCGGACGCGATGGTCCGGGCCCTGACCTTCGCCGACCGGTCGGTGAGCGCGGAGGTGGACACCGTCCTGCGGCTCACCACCGCGATCATCCTGGACGCCACGGGCCTGGAGGGAGAGCCGACGCCGCAGCAGCTCTCGACGGTCCGGGTCATCGAGCACACCTGGCTCCTCGGCCTCATCAACTGGCTGGCCGGACGGGCCTCGCTCGAACAGGTGGAGGCCGACCTCGCGACGGTCTCCCGGCTCGTCCGCGACGTCTGACCAGGCCCCGAGGACGCCTGTGGCCGAGGCGGTGTGACCGGCGGCATCCCGGCGCGGTGCCGGAGCGCCGTTAGAGTGTCCGGTGCAAACCCGCCCTGGCCGGGGAAAGACCGGTGCGAATCCGGCACTGACCCGCAACCGTGAGCGGTACCGCACGGCCGCCCGTGGCGTGCGGAACCGCGAGTCGGAACACCCGCGCCCAGGCGCCTCTCCCATGAGAGGCCCAAGGCTCCCGGCTGCACGCCCCGGTGTGCCGCCGGCTCCGTCGAGGTCTGCGGATGCCGAGCCCCCGGTGCCGCGCGCCCAGCGCGGCCCGCCGTGGTGCCCGGTGTGCGCGACCGCCACCGAAAGGCATCCGATGTACCTGCGCCGCTGCGCCACGGCCCTGGCCGCCGTCACCGCCCTGAGCGCGTCGGTGGCCCCCGCCGCCCTGGCCGACGCCTCCCCCGCGCCGTCCCCCTCGCCCTCCGGCTCGCTGCCCGCCGGGCTGTTCGGGACGGCCGACCCCCAGTACGACGGGGTGTGGCGGCAGTCCATAGCCCTGCTCGCCCAGGACGCCGCCGGCTACGCCCCGGCGGACTCGGCCGTCGAGTGGCTGGCGGCCCAGCAGTGCGACGAGGGCTCCTTCCTCCCCTACCGCGCCGACGGCGACGCGGCGTGCGGCACGGACCGGCCGGGCGACACCAACGCCACGGGCATCGCGGTCCAGGCCCTCGCCGCCGTGCGGGGCGCGGACAGCGAACCGGTCAAGGACGCGGTGGCGTGGCTGGAGTCGGTGCAGAACGAGGACGGCGGCTGGGGCTACAACGCCGGCGAACCGACCGACGCCAACTCCACGGCCGTCGTCATCGGAGCGCTCACCGCCGCCGAGCGCCAGCCCGGGGACGTCACCCGGGAGGGCGCCTCCCCCTACACCGCCCTGGACGGCTTCCAGCTCGGCTGCGACGCGGCGGACGAACAGGCCGGTGCCTTCGCCTACCTGCCCGGCGAGAACGGTGAACTGGTGGCGAACGGGCTGGCCACGGCCGCCGGGGCGCTCGCGGCCTACGGCCAGGGCCTGGCCGCCGACCCGGCGCAGGGCGACGCGGGCAGGCCCACCCTCCCGGACTGCGGCGCGGACGACCGGTTCGACCGGGGGGTGTCGGCGCAGGCCGCGGCGGCCTACCTCAGCGCGGCGATGGAGCGCAACGGCGGCTACCTGCTGTCGGCCGCCCCGGGCGCCGAGCCCCAGCCCGACTACGGCAGCACCGCGCTCGCCGTCATCGCCCTGTCCGTCGGCGGGTTCCATGCCGCGGCCGAGGAGCCGCTGAACTGGCTGGCCGAGCACCACACCGAGTGGCAGGGGCTGCCGCAGCAGCCCGCCGGGCTGGGGCAGTTGCTCCTGGCCGTGCGCGCCGGCGGCGGCGACCCCGAGGACTTCGGCGGCAGCGACCTCATCGCCCAGCTCAACGCCACCGGCCCGGAGCCGCGGCTGATCGAGGACGAGGGCTCGGGCATGCCCTGGTGGGCCGTCGGCGCCGGACTCGCCGTGGGCGCCGGTCTCGGCGTGGTGGTCGTCGTCCTGCGCAAGCGGCGCGGCGACGCGGCGGGCGACGGGGCTCCGGCCGAGGGGAACGCGGGCTGATGCCGGCGGCGCGCGCCCTCGCCGTGGCGGCGCTGGGTCTCCTGGTGCTCCTGACGGGCGCGGGGCCGGCTCACGCCGACGGCTACCGGTACTGGTCCTTCTGGACGGCGGAGGAGGGCTCCTGGGTCTACGCCACCCAGGGCCCGGCGACCCTGCGTCCCGCCGACGGCGACGTCGTGGGCTTCCGCTTCACCGTGAGCGCGAGCGCCGGCGAGGGCGCCCGGCCCCGGCAGCGCGCCGACTTTAAGGCCGTCTGCGCGGACACCGCGCCGCGCGAGGGCCGCAAGCGGGTGGCTCTCGTCATCGACCCCGGGACCCCCGAGGACGCGCCCGGCGGCGAGACGCCGCCGCGGCCGTGGCGGGTGTGCGCCTCGGTCGCGCCGGACGCCTCGGTGGGCGACGCGCTGGCCGCCGCCGCCCCGCCCCTGCGCTACGACTCCTCCGCCCTGCTGTGTGCCATCGCCGGATACCCCGAGACGGAGTGCGGCGCGCGGCTCGGCGGGACGGAGGGCGGCGCCGACGGTGCGCGGGACGGCGGGACGGACGCGGGGGACGCCGCCGAGGAGGACCGGAACGAGGCGGACGGGGACGACGGCGGTTCCGGGTTCCCCTGGGCGATCGTGGGCGAGGTACTCGTCGTCCTCGCGCTGGGTGCCGCGGGGGTGTGGCAGGCGAGGCGGCGACGGGCGTCATGACGCGGGCTCTCCTCACCGCACTGCGCGCGCCCTCCGCGCGCCGGGGCAACGCCCTGCACGCCGGGGCCTGGTGGCTCTGGGCGCTGGGTCTGGCCGCCGCCGCGTCCCGCACCACCAACCCGGTGGTGCTGGCGCTGCTGGTGGCCGTGGCCGGGTACGTCGTCGCCGTCCGGCGCACCGACGCGCCCTGGGCGCGCTCCTACGGCGTCTTCCTGCTGCTCGGCCTGGCGGTCCTCGTCACCCGGCTGCTCTTCGCGCTCGTGCTGGGCTCCCCCGTGGGCGGCACGACGGTGCTGTTCACCCTGCCGGAGATCCCGCTGCCCGAGTGGGCCCAGGGCGTGCGGATCGGCGGCCGGGTCACGGCGGAGGGCATGTACTTCGCGTTCCGCGACGGCATGCGGCTGGCCGCACTGCTCGCCTGCGTGGGTGCCGCCAACGCGCTGGCGAGCCCGGCCCGGCTGCTGAAGTCGCTGCCGGGCGCGCTCTACGAGGCCGGGGTCGCCGTCGTCGTCGCGATGACGTTCGCCCCGCACCTCGTCGCGGACGTGCGGCGGCTGCGGTCCGCCCAGCGGCTGCGGGGGCGCCCGGACACCGGCGTGCGCTCGATCCTGCGCGTCGCCCTGCCCGTGCTGGAGGGCGCCCTGGAACGCTCCGTCGCCCTGGCCGCCGCGATGGACGCCCGGGGGTACGGCCGCACGGCGCGGGTCTCCCCCGCCGTGCGCCGGGCCACCACCGGGTGCACGCTCGGCGGGCTGCTGGGCGTGTGCGTCGGCGCCTACGGGCTGCTGACCGCGGACGGCGCCGCCTTCGCCCTGCCCGTGCTCGGGATCGGCCTCGCCGCCGCCCTGGCCGGGCTGCGGCTCGGCGGGCGCCGCACGGTCCGCAGCCGGTACCGGCCGGACCGCTGGGGCGCCCGGGCCTGGCTCGTGGCAGGCTCCGGGGCGGCCGTCGCCGCCGGGGTCATCGCGCTCGCCGCCGCCGACCCCACGGCCCTCAACCCGCCCGCCGTCCCGCTGACGGCCCCCGAAGCGCCCCCGGCGACGGTGACCGTGTGCCTGCTGGGCCTGCTGCCCGCCGTCGTCGCCCCGCTGCCCGACCGCGCCCCGGGCCGGGCCGCGCGCACCGCCACCACCGAGAAGCCGAGGCCGGGGAGGGCCGCGCCGTGATCCGATTCGAGAACCTCCGCGTGACCTACGCCGAGGCCGCGGCCGACGCAGTCACCGGGCTCGACCTCACGGTCCCGGAGGGCGAGCTCGTGCTCGTCGTCGGGCCGTCCGGGGTCGGCAAGTCGACCGTCCTGAACGCCGTGTCCGGGCTCGTGCCGCACTTCACCGGGGGCACCCTCCACGGCCGCGTCACGGTGGACGGCCGCGACACCCGCACCCACAAGCCGCGCGAACTCGCCGACGTCGTGGGCACCGTCGGCCAGGACCCGCTGGCCCACTTCGTGACCGACACCGTCGAGGACGAACTGGCCTACGGCATGGAGTCGCTCGGGCTGCCTCCCGCGACGATGCGCCGCCGGGTCGAGGAGACCCTCGACCTGCTGGGCCTGGTCGAGCTGCGTGACCGCCCCATCACCACGCTCTCCGGCGGACAGCAGCAGCGGGTGGCCATCGGCTCGGTGCTGACGACCCATCCGAGGGTGCTGGTCCTGGACGAGCCCACCTCCGCCCTCGACCCGGCCGCCGCCGAGGAGGTGCTGGCCGTCCTCCAGCGCCTCGTCCACGATCTGGGCACCACCGTGCTGATGGCCGAGCACCGGCTCGAACGCGTCGTCCAGTACGCCGACCAGGTGCTGCTCCTGCCCGCGCCCGGGGAGCCCGCCCGGCTCGGGCCCCCGGCCGAGCTGATGGCCCACTCGCCGGTGCGGCCCCCCGTGGTGGAGCTGGGGCGGCTGGCGGGCTGGTCCCCGCTGCCGCTGTCCGTCCGGGACGCCCGGCGCCGTGCCGGGGACCTGCGCGAGCGGCTCGCGCCCCCTGCCGCCCGACTCCCGGCGGACGCCGCGGAGGCGGACGGTGGTTCCGGTGGCGCCGGTGGTATCGGTGGTTCCGGTTCCCGGCGCGATGGCGGTCCCGGCGAGGGTTCCGGCCAGGACGGCGCCCGGGGCGCGCCGGTCGCCGAGGTCGCGCGGCTGGGCGTGCGACGGGGCCGCGCCACGGTCCTGCACGACGTCTCGCTGACCGTGCGGCCCGGCGAGACCCTCGCCCTCATGGGCCGCAACGGCTCCGGCAAGTCCACCCTGCTCGGCTCGCTCGTCGGGCTGCACCCGCCCGCGGGCGGCACCGTCTCCGTCGGCGGGCTGACCCCGCACCGCAGCAAGCCCGGGCCGCTGCTGCGGCACGTCGGCCTCGTTCCCCAGGACCCGCGCGACCTCCTCGCCGCCGAGACCGTGGCCGCCGAGTGCGAGGACGCCGACCGCGACGCCGAGGCCCCGCGCGGTACGTGCCGCGCCCTCGTCGCCGAACTGCTGCCGGGCCTGGCCGACACCGTGCACCCGCGCGACCTCTCCGAGGGCCAGCGGCTCGTCCTGGCGCTGGCCGTCGTCCTCACCGCCGCACCGCCCCTCGTCCTCCTCGACGAGCCGACCCGCGGGCTCGACTACGCCGCCAAGCACCGCCTCACGACACTCCTGCGGGAGCTGGCCGCCCGCGGCCACGCCATCGTCCTGGCCACCCACGACGTCGAACTCGCCGCGGAACTGGCCGACCGCGTGCTCGTCCTGGCCCAGGGCGAGATCGTCGCGGACGGACCCACGGCCGAGGTCGTCGTCTCCTCGCCGGCCTTCTCCCCGCAGACCGCCAAGATCCTCGCCCCGCAGCCCTGGCTGACGGTGTCCCAGGTGCGGCGGGCCCTCCGGGAGGCGCCGTGAGCGGCGCGCACCGGGACCGCCCGGTACGGCTCGGCCCGCGGGCCGCGGCGGCGCTCGCCCTCGTCTCGGCCACCGGCCTCGTCGCGTTCGGCTGGCCCCTGCTGGCCGACTCCGCCTCCGGGCTCGCCCACTCGGCCGACGCACCCTGGCTCTTCGCCGCCCTGCTCCCGCTGCTCCTGGCCGTCGTCGTCGCCACCATCGCGGACTCCGGGATGGACGCCAAGGCCGTCGCCATGCTCGGCGTCCTGGCGGCGGCCGGGGCGGCCCTGCGCCCGCTCGGGGCGGGCACGGCCGGGCTGGAGCCCATGTTCTTCCTGATGATCCTCTCCGGCCGGGTCCTGGGCCCCGGGTTCGGCTTCGTGCTCGGCGCGCTGGCCATGTTCGCCGGCGCCCTGCTCACCGGCGGGGTCGGGCCCTGGCTCCCCTTCCAGATGCTCACCCTGGGCTGGGTCACCATGGGGGCGGGCCTGCTGCCGCGCCCGCACACCCTGCGCGGCCGCGGCGAGCTGTGGCTGCTCGCCGTCTACGGAGCACCGGCCGCCATGGCCTACGGCCTGGTCATGAACCTCCAGGGCTGGCCCTACATCGGTGGCCTGTCGACCGGTATCTCCTTCGTCCCCGGCGACCCGGCCGCCGAGAACCTCGCCCGGTTCACCGCCTACTGGCTCGCCACCTCGCTGGGCTGGGACGTGCCCCGCGCCGCCCTGACCGCCGTGCTCACCCTCGCCGTCGGCGGCCCGGTGCTGCGCACCCTGCGCCGGGCCACCCGCCGGGCGGCCTTCGCCGCGCCGGTCACCTTCGCCTCCGGTACGGCCGACGCCGTCCGCGAGCGCGGCGACGTCCCCGGACCGGCCGATGCCGTCGGGCCGGCCGGTGCCGAGCGGCCGGACGCCGAGCGCCCCGACGCCGGGCGGTCAGCCGACGCGGGCCCGGCGCCCGGTGCCGTCGGGCGCGTCAGCGGACGGCCGCACCCGGGTCGGTGAGCGGCTCCGCGCGCCCGGCCGGCGCCCGGGCGGCGGGCGGAGCCGCCACGGCACCGGCCCCGTGGGCGTTCGCCGGGGCCCCGGACTCCGCGGCGCCGGCCGTGTGGTGCCGCCACAGCGCCGCGACGCCGAAGCCCCCGGCCACCACCGCGGCGCCTCCGACCGCGTCCAGCAGATAGTGGTTGGCCGTGCCCATCACCACCACCGTCGTCAGCACCGGGTACAGGACGGCCAGCAGCCGCGGCCACAGCGCCGGCGTGACCCGGACGACCACGACGGCGGCCCACAGCGACCAGCCGACGTGCAGCGAGGGCATCGCCGCGTACTGGTTGGAGATGCCGGTCAGCACGCCGAAGTCGGGATCGTCGAAGTCCTGCGGACCGTGTGCGGTGTCCACGTAGCCCAGGCCCGGCATCAGCCGGGGCGGCGCGAGCGGGTAGAGCCAGAAGCCCAGGAGGCCGAGCAGGGTGGCGAACGACAGCGCCGTCCGCGCCCAGCGGTAGGTGGCCGGACGGCGCAGGTAGAGGACGCCCAGCAGGGCGATCGGCACCAGGAAGTGGAAGGCGCCGTAGTAGAAGTTCATCGTCTTCGTCAGCCCGTCGGAGGCCGCCACGAGTTGGTTCAGCCCGTGCTCCACGTCCAGCCCCAGCGGGCGTTCCAGCGCGAGGATCTGCGCGCCGTGGGCCTCGGCCGCCTCCCGGCCCCCGGCCGCGAGCGAACGCACGTAGGAGTAGACGAAGTAGCCGACGCGGATCAGCAGCAGCTCCAGCATGAGGTTGGGGCGGCTGAACACTCCCGAGGGCTCCGGACGCGCCCACACCGCGGAGCGCCGGGAGACGAACGGCAGCCCGCAGGCGGCGAGCAGGGCCGCCAGCAGCGTGACGTTCTCACCGAACGGCGCGAGCCAGGCGATGTGCGGCACGAGCGCCGCACCGTCCATCGTCAGGACCAGGACGACGAACACCGGCCACACGTAGCGGTCCCCCTTGCGCCGCCCCACCCGGCCCACGGCCGCGAGCAGCACCCACAGGTGCAGGTGCGGCCAGGCGACCGGGGAGACGGCCACCGCGGTGCACCCGGTGACGGCGGCCGCCAGCAGCCACTGGCCGTCCCGCGCGTAGTGCCCGGCGCGGCGCAGGCCCAGGGCCGCGGCCACACCGGCCAGCACCGCCCACAGTGCCGGCTCCAGCGGGCCGGTGAACCCGAGCCGCAGCAGCAGCCCGTGCAGCGACTGGTTGGCCGCGTCGCCCGGCGCCGCCCCCAGCCCCGCCCCGGCGAGGTGGTGCACCCAGTACGTCCACGAGTCCGAGGGCAGCGCGGCCCAGGCCAGCACGGTGCCGGCGGCGAAGGTGGCGCCGGCCCACAGCGCCGCCGTCCGGCGCCCGGGACCGGCGCCCCGGACCGAGGCCCACCACAGCACCGCGGCGAACAGCAGGAGGGGCGGCTCCAGCGCGGCGGCGAGGCCGAGCAGTACCCCGGCGAACCGCCCGTACCGGCCGGCGGCGAGGAACCCCGCGAGCGCCAGCAGGACCGGCACGAGCCCGGTGCCGCCTGCCGCGAAGGCGTCCCGCACCGGCAGCGACACCATGAGCAGGGTGACGACGGCGGGCAGCGGAAGCAGCGCCCAACGCCGGGAACGCGGACCGGGCAGGGCCAGGACGACGAGCATGCCGAGCCCGGCGACGAGCAGCAGGCCCAGCCCCGTCCAGACGACGCCGAGCCCGGGATCGTCCCCCGCTCCGGCCAGCGGTCTGAGCACCAGCCCGGCGAGCGGCGTGCCGGTGAACCGCCCGTCGGAGTACAGCAGGCCGTCCCCGCTGAGCGCACCGCGCTCGCCCAGCCACGCCACCAGGTCCGTCAACCGCCGCTCGGGCGGCAGCCGCAGCACCGCGACCGCCTGCCGCGTCAGCAAACCCGCCGCCAGCAGCCACAGCACCACCGCGGCCACCGGCGCCACGCCCTCAAGCGGCCGCCTCTCGGCCCGCTCCCCGATTTCCGCCGTCACACCCGCCCCGTTCGTACGTCCTGTCCGGCGCTATTCTCGCCGACGCCGCCCCGATCGTTTCCCCCGCGTTTCCCCCGAGAGCAGACGCGGCTCACGCGGGGACCACCTGAGCCACGGCGCACCCGGTCCGGACGGCCGCCGGTGGGGCAGGATGGGGTCATGAGCATCGTGAAGATCAACGTTCTGACGGTTCCGACCGAACAGCGTGAGGTGTTGGAGCAGCGCTTCGGCGCGCGGGCCGGCGCAGTGGAGAACTCGGACGGCTTCGAGTGGTTCGAGTTGCTGCGCCCGGTCGAGGGCACCGACCAGTACCTCGTGTACACCCGCTGGCGCGACGAGGCCTCGTTCCAGGCCTGGATGGAGGGCCCGATGAAGGCCGCCCACCAGCGCGGCGGCGAGGACGCCCCGCAGCAGAAGCCCGCGGCGGCCGGTTCGACGCTGTGGTCGTTCGAGGTCGTCCAGCAGGCCGCGCCCAAGCAGGGCTGACCCCCGCTCAGCCCGCCGGGCTTCCCGGCAACCGGGAGACCGCGCCCCGCGCGCGGTCTCCCGCCGTCGTCAGAGGCCGAAGGCGGGCGGGTAGGTGACGGGGCCGGCGGGGGGGCGGGGCCGCGGTGAGGGGGAGGGCGAGGAACGCCTCGGCGGGCCAGTCGTGGCCCGGGGGCGGCGTGATGCCGAACTCGGCGCAGGGCCGGAAGCCGAAGCGCGGGTAGTAGTCGGGGTGGCCGAGCACGACGACGGTGCTCTCCCCGGCTTCGCGGGCGGCGTCCAGGGCTGCCTGGACGGCGGTGGCACCCGCGCCGCTCCCCTGCCGCTCGGGCAGCGTGGCGCAGGGGGCGAGGGCCAGCGCCTCGGCGGTGCCGATGTGACAGCGGCTCAGCAGGACGTAGGCCACGGGCTCGCCGTCCGGCGTCTCGGCGAGCCAGGACAGGTGGGGCAGCCACGCGGGGCCGTTCCGCAGGGCGTCGACGAGTTCGGCCTCGTGCGGCGAGTCGAAGGCGGACCGCAGGATGCGGCGGACGGTGGCGGCGTCCAGGGTGTCGCCCGGCACCTCGGTGCGGGTGTGCCAGGTCTGCTGAGGGTCGTCGGGCATGGCAGGCATCGTCCCATGTGACGGCCTCGTCGGCGGTCTGCCGCTGGCCGGACGGGTCTGACGTCGGACGGGCCGGACGTCGGAGGATCAGCCGGGGGCGCCGTCGGCGTGGCCGCGCAGCAGGCGGGCGGCGATCGCGCCGGCCGCGCACAGCGCGGCGACGGAGACGGCGGCGCCGCCCCAGCTGACGCCGAGCACCCGGCCGCCGAAGTAGCCCAGGGACACGCTGTATCCGGCCCAGGCGAGGCCCGCCACGGCGGACCAGATGACGAAACCGTGGACGCCGCGGCGGGTCGCGCCGGCCGCGATGCTCGTCACCGTCCGGCCGGCCGGGGCGAAACGGGCGAGCACCATGAGAGGGCCCCCGCCCCGGCGCAGTGCGCGGCCCAGCCGGCTCTGCGCCGTCGAGAGTCTTCGTGAGCGGGCCACGAGGGCGGCGAAGCGGTCGCCGCCGCGCCGGGCCAGGAAGAAGGCGGCGACGTCACCGAGGACGGAGGCGGTGGCCGCGCACAGGATCAGGAAGAACGTTTCGGGCAGCCGGGCCCCGGGAGCCGCGCCGGACTCGGTGAACCCGGCGGCCGCCGCGGTGGCGGCGGTGACCAGCAGGACACCGCTGGGCAGCACCGGCAGGAACACGTCCAGCAGGACGGAGAGCACGACGAGGACGTAGATCCACGGCTCGTAGACCAACGTCCCCAAAGATTCCAGCACCTTCGCTCCCGGTCCGGCTCCTCGGACGGGAGCTGCCTTCCGCCGTACAGCGTACGCGCGGTTCCCCCACACGGATCGCAGGGGTTCGCGTGGCGCCGCACTCGTCGCGGATCTGCACCGGGGACGGGGCACAGTGTCCGCGATACCGCTCGAAGGGGACTCGAGAGACGAGGGAGAACGACATGGTCACTGGCCCGGCCACGGCGGCGATGGCCGCCGCGCTCGCGGTGCTGTCCACCACGGGGGCGAGCCCGGCGACGAAGGCGGCGCCCCACACACAGGGCGTGGTCCAGATCACCCGGGCCGCCGGCTTCGTCGCGGCGGAGGCGCACCCGGGAGCTACAGCCGTGACGTACGCGCCGGATCTCGTGCCCGAGGGCGCCGGGGTGCGGGTGCGTCAGCAGCTGGACGACGAGGGGATGACGGTGGCTCTGGCGGTCCACGGGCTGGAGCCGGACCACACCTTCGGGGCGCACGTCCACACCCGGCCCTGCGGTCCCGGACCGGCGGACGCCGGCCCGCACTACCAGCACGTCGTGGACCCGGTGCAGCCCTCGGGCGATCCGGCCTACGCCAACCCGTGGAACGAGGTCTGGCTTGACGTCACCACGGGTGCGGACGGCACCGGGACCAGCCGGTCCCGCAAGACGTGGACGTTCCGCCCGGGCGAGGCCCGCTCGGTGACGCTGCACCGGCACCAGACGCGCTCGGAGCGCGGTGAGGCCGGCTTCGCCGGGGAGACCGTCGCCTGCTTCTCGGTACCCTTCGTCCCGCGGGCGCCCGTGGCCTGACGGGGGAACGGCGGAGGAACGGCGGGGGCCCGGGGCCGCGTGGCACCCGGGCCCCCGCCGTTGCGCGCAGGCGTCAGCAGCCGTTGAGGACCGAGCGCAGGGCGGACTTCTCGGCCGGGTCGATCTTCATGTAGTAGTTGTACTTGACCCATACCCAGGAGCGGGCGTACAGGCACTGGTAGCTCGAACGCGGCAGCCACTCGGAGGGGTCCCGGTCGCCCTTGGATCGGTTGGAGCTCGCGGAGACGGCGATGAGCTGGGCGGCGCTGAGGTTGTTGGCGAAGGAACGCCGCTTGGAGTAGGACCAGGAGTGAGCGCCGGAGCGCCACGCCTCGGCCAGCGGGACGACGTGGTCGATGTCGAGGTCCGAGGAGTCGTACAGCGTGACGCCGTCGTACTGGGAGTACCAACGGCCACCGGTCGCACGGCACTCGGAGTCCGTCGTGACGTTGTAGCCGTCGCGCTGCAGGACGACCTCACGGGTGTTGCAGTTGTCGCCCTGCGAGATCCAGTGCGGGAAGAGGTCGCGGTCGTACCCGCTCAGCGAGTCCTCGCTGTCGACGGTGAGCACGTCGAGCATGTAGAGCGCCGTCGAGGTGCTCGGCGGGGTGGGGGGCGCGGCCTGTGCGGTCGGGGCCGTGGCCAGCAGTCCGGCGGAGAGGCCCGCCAGGGCCACGGAGGTGGCCAGGGCCAGTCGGGTGCGACGCGCGTAGAAGCGCGCCTTGAGGGCGGACAGGCGTATGCGGGGCATACGGACTCCCTGGGGTGAGGGGATGCGGCTGGTGGGGGTCGTACCGGTGGCGCCTCCGGCATGCTGCTGCCGCCGGGTAGCGCCCCGGCGGGCCGCAGGTAACAGATTGACGACATGAACACGTCAGTTCAAGACCCGCGCACACCCCGGCTTCCACCACGGCCCCCGAAACCGCGCGGAAGTACGCGCGGCCCGCGGACCTCACACCGGAGAGCCGGGGCGCCGGCCGACGTGGAGCACGCGACAGGGCACCGCCCGCTCCTCGACCCCGCCGCGCTCACCCCGCTTCAGCCGGTACAGCCGCGCACGCGGCCTGCGCGTCACCGCGTCGGTCAACAGACCGTCGGTGAAGAGGGCGCCGACACCGTCCTCCAGCGCCCACCCCGCCGGGAGCGCGCCCGCCTCCACGGCTGAGCGACAGGACGAGCGGCGGCCCGGCTCACCGTCGTAGCGGGGGCAGACCGAGCCGGGCAGCAGCCCCAGCCCGTCGGACAGACGTGTCAGCGGGCCGAAGGAATCCGTATGCGAGCCCTCGGCCCGGCAGTTGGCTCCGGCGCGGATGCCGCACAGCACCGTTCCGCGCGCGCAGGCCTCGCGCAGGATCTGGTCCACGCCGTGCGTGCGCCAGACGGCCCGGAGGTTCGCGGTGTTGCCCCCGCCCACGGAGACGACGTCCTGGGCCGGCACGCCGCTCCGGCACGACAGCCATGTGAAGCCTCCCACACCTGCACGGTCACGCGGACGGAGCGCCGGGCCCCTCCGAGGGGGCGCTGCCAGGCCGAAGGCGGCGCCCGCAAGCGCACAAGCCCGGCCACGGCCCGAAGCGGGGCCGGGGCGCATGGCCTAGGCTGGGGGGCCTGAAGGGGAGTAGCCCTCCGCCGGACCGTCGACATACTGGGCGGCTCACACACCGCCCCGGCGCCCGGAGCGCCACCGCGAACCACGCGGTGCGCCGGCGAGACCTTCGGCCGCAGTGTCCCGTACGCTGCCGCGCCGAAGCACGTCTCACCGCAGGCCTCGGCGCGGCCCGAGCCCACGAGGTATCCATCCGTGTTCAGTGTCACCGTCGCCGCCGTCGTGTTCGGCGTCGTCTTCCTCGCCGAGCTGCCCGACAAGACCGCCCTCGCCGGACTCGTCCTCGGCACCCGTTACCGCGCGTCCTACGTCTTCGCCGGGGTCGCGGCGGCGTTCGCCGTCCACGTCGCCCTCGCGGTGGCGGCGGGCAGCGTGCTGACCCTGCTGCCCGAGAGGGTGCTCGCGGCCGTCACCGGGCTGCTCTTCCTGGGCGGTGCGGCGATGCTGCTGTGGCACCAGGGCGCGGACGAGCAGGAGGAGTCGGTGGAGCGCCCCGCCGATCCCTCGTTCTGGAAGGTGGCGGGCAGCGGCTTCAGCCTGATCATGATCGCGGAGTTCGGCGACCTCACCCAGATCATGACCGCGAACCTGGCCGCCCACTACGAGGATCCACTCTCCGTCGGGATCGGCGCGGTGCTCGCCCTGTGGTCGGTGGCCGCGATCGGGATCCTCGGCGGCCGGGCGCTGATGCGCCGCGTGCCGCTGCGCCTGGTCACGCGCATAGCGGCGGGCGTCATGACCGCGCTCGGCGCGTGGAGCCTGTACGAGGCCCTCGCCTGAGGCCCCGGGGCCCGACGCCGGCGGGGCGCGACGCGCGGGGGCCGGGGGCGGGGCTCTCTCGCCGAGCGACCCGGAGGGCGCCGGGAGGGAGGACGGGGAAGGCCCCCGGACGACACAGAGCGGCCCCGCCCGCTGGTCAGGGATCCCACGTCGGTTGTGGGAACGGGCGGAGCCACTTTGTTTTGTCATCGTACAAAACAAAAACGGCCAGCGCCAGCCCTCCGCACGCCGGAGGGTCCACGGAGCACGCGCGCCGAACCGCCGTCGGCTCGACAGGACGGCGGGCGGAAGGTCCCCGACCATGGATCCATGACGCAAGCGCCGACCGCCGGGCCCACCACCGGCCAGGACAAGCGCACCCTCTACCTGGCCCTCAGCGCCCTCCTCATGGGCATGCTCCTCGCCGCGCTCGACCAGACGATCGTGGCCACCGCGCTGCCCACGATCGTCAGCGAACTCGGCGGCATGAACCACCTGTCCTGGGTCGTCACGGCCTACCTGCTCGCCGCCACCGCGGGCACCCCGCTGTGGGGAAAGCTCGGCGACCAGTACGGGCGCAAGCGCCTCTTCCAGGGCGCCATCGTCCTCTTCCTCGCCGGCTCCGCGCTGTGCGGAGCCGCCCAGAGCATGGGGCAGCTGATCGGCTTCCGCGCCGTGCAGGGGCTCGGCGGCGGCGGGCTCATGGCGCTGTCCATGGCGATCGTCGGCGACCTCGTGCCGCCCCGGGAACGCGGTCGCTACCAGGGCGTCTTCGGCGCCGTCTTCGGCGTCACCAGCGTGCTGGGCCCGCTGCTCGGCGGCCTGTTCGTCGACCACCTGACCTGGCGCTGGGTCTTCTACGTCAACCTCCCGCTCGGCGCCCTCGCGCTGCTCGTCATCGCGGCCGTCCTGCACCTGCCCGCGCGGCGCGAGCGGCACCGCATCGACTACCTGGGCACCGCGCTCATCGCCGGCGTCGCCGCCGCCGTCGTACTGGTCACCTCACTCGGCGGCACCACCTGGCCCTGGGGCTCGCCCGAGATCGTCGGGCTCGCCGCCCTCGGCGCCGTCCTGCTCCTCTGGTTCGTCCAGACCGAGCGCCGCGCGGCCGAGCCCGTGCTGCCGCTGAAGCTGTTCCGCATCCGCACCTTCACCCTGTGCTCGGTGATCGGCTTCGTCCTCGGGTTCGCCATGTTCGGCTCCCTCACCTACCTGCCGACGTTCCTCCAGGTGGTGCACGGCATCAGCCCCACCCTCTCCGGGGTGCACATGCTGCCCATGGTGCTCGGCATGCTCGTCACCTCCACCCTTTCCGGGCAGCTCATCACCCGCACCGGGCGCTGGAAGATCTACCCCGTCACCGGCACCGCGCTGACCGTCGTCGGCCTGCTGCTCCTGCACACCCTCGACGCGGACAGCGGCGGCTGGCGGATGAACCTGTACTTCCTCGCCTTCGGGCTGGGGCTCGGGCTCGTGCTCCAGGTGGTCGTCCTGGCCGCGCAGAACGCCGTGCGCTACGAGGACCTGGGCGTCGCCACCTCCGGGGCCACCTTCTTCCGCTCCATCGGCGCGGCCGTCGGCGTCTCCGTCTTCGGCGCGATCTTCGCCGCGCTGCTGGAGCCCCGGCTCACCGACGCCCTGGCCGGCCGGCCCCTGCCACCCGGCGTCACCCCCGACGGGCTGGCCGAGGACCCGCGCGGCCTGGGGCGGCTCGACCCGGCCGGGCAGGCTGCGGCCCGGGAGGCCTACGCGGACTCGATCACCGACGTCTTCCTCTGGGCCGCGCCGGTCATGGCCGTCGCCTTCGTGCTCGCCTGCCTGCTCCACGAGACTCCGCTGCGGGCCAGCGTCCAGGCCCCCGACACCAGCGAGACCCTCGGCCTCAACCCCG
Organism: Streptomyces sp. WMMC1477; assembly: GCF_027460245.1. Lineage (NCBI taxonomy): Bacteria > Bacillati > Actinomycetota > Actinomycetes > Kitasatosporales > Streptomycetaceae > Streptomyces > Streptomyces sp. WMMC1477. The sequence continues at coordinate 1,036,639 of NZ_JAPZBD010000003.1, forward strand.
TCGAGCGCTCCTCGCGGGAGGAGCTGTGCCGCGCGCTCTCCGTGCTCAGCACCCGCGAGGGCCAGAAGGACCTCTACGCCCGGCTCGTCGCCGACGCGGGGCTGGAGCTGCGTCCGGCCGCGGGCTGGCTCCTGCTGCGCATGTACCGCGACGGCACCGTCGAGCCCGCCCTGCTCGCCGACCGGCTCCACATCGACCGGGGCGTCATCCTCGCCGGGGCCCGGCAGGCCGAGGAGCGGCACCTCGCCGACCGCGAGGGGCCCGGCCTGAGCCTCACCGCCCGCGGGCAGGACGCCGCGGCCCGGCTCGCCGCCGCCCGCGAGGACGCGCTCGCCGCACTCCTCGGCGACTGGTGGACCCCCGAGCGGCCCCGCGACCTCACTTCCCTCGTCCACGAACTCTCCCTGGAGCTGGGCGGCTCCGAGACGGAGACGCCGCACCGGGACGACGGCCGCCCGCCCCGCGGCCGGGCCCACGGCCCGGGCTGGGACAAGGGTTCGTGACGGCTTCATCACGGTCTCGCCCACGCGCCCAATCCACTTGACCGGCTCCTTGCGCGCTGGCGATCATGCCTCGCATGCGGCCCCTCCCCCCACGCGCTGCCCTCGTCCCCGCCTTACTGGCGGCCAGCGGCCTCCTCGTCGCGACGTCCGCACCCGCGGCCGCCGCCCCGGCCTGCGGCCCGCAGCTCGGCGCCGCCGGGGCGTTCACGGAGTTCGTGGAGGGTGACGCCGCACGCTTCGGCAGCACCGGGGGAGCCGTCGCCGTCGGCGGCGACGCCGACTTCACCCGTGGCTTCCGCCTCGCCGCCCACCCCGCCTCCGGCGACGTGCCCGACGACACCACACTCGTCGTCGGCGGCACCCTGCACAACGGCCCGGCGGGCAGCGCCACCTTCACCGTTCTGGAGCGTGGCACCACGGTCTACGGCGAGCTCGACGGCCGTCCCCCCGTCCTCAAGTCCGGCCTGGAGGCCGTCCAGGGCGGCTCCGCCGTCGACTTCGCCGCCGAGTTCCAGGGCCTGCGCGACCTCTCCGAGCGGCTGGACGCGCTCCCGGCCCGCGGCAGCGTCACCGTCACGACGGCCAACGGGGGCGCCGTCGTCCGGCTGCTGGGCGCCGACGAGGCCCTGAACGTCTTCCCGGTCAGCGCGGAGCAGCTGGCCTCCGCCCGCCGGGTCGAGCTCACCGTGCCCCGCGGCGCGACGACGGTCGTGAACGTCTCCGGGCACGTCTACGCCGACGGGGCCCCGCGCATCGAGTCCCGGCCGACGCCGGAGGGCTCCACCGAAGGGGACGGCGGCGACCGCGCGGGGGCCGGGGGCCTCGCGCCCGGCAAGCTGCTGTGGAACTTCCCCGACGCCGCGAAGGTCGTCCAGCCCGCCAAGGCCGACTGGCCCGGCACCCTGCTCGCCCCGCACGCCGACGTCGAGCTGGGCTCGGGCGGCCAGGTCAGCGGCACCGTGATCGCAGCCTCGCTCGACGGCCCCGGATCCGACACCCGCCGGGCGCCCTTCACCGGCTGCCTCGACACGCCGCTCACCCCGCCCACGAGCCCCTCCGGGTCCACCGGGTCCGCCGGGTCCACCGACGAGGACCTGGCGGGTACCGGCTCCGACGGCAACATCCACGGCCGCGCCCTGCTCGCTGCCCTCGTCGGCGCGCTGGCCGCCGGTGCCGCCGGGCTCTGGACCACCGCCGGCCGCCGCAACCGGGACCGCGGGCCCGGGCACGGCCCCGCCCGGGCCTGCGAGGGCGGGCGGCTCGACGTCAGCGCCGACACCGGGCGCGGCTGACTCCGCCGCCGCGACCCTCCGGCCCGCACCCTTCGGCGCCGGTCAGCTCCGGTCGGCGCCGGTCAGTTCCGGTCAGCGCCGGTCACCCAGGCCGGTCCCGGTCAGCCACCGTCGGCGCCGGTCAGTCCCCGTGGAGGCCCAGGTGTGTGACGAGCTCCGCCGGCAGCTCCGTCCTGATCCCCGGCTCCGCCGTCGTCACGAGGGCGGGCAGCGCCTGGGCCAGCAGCAGCACCACGTCCTCCCGGGGCATCGGACGCTCCCTCGCCCAGGCCAGGGCGGTGTCCTCGACGAAGCTGAACCAGCCGCGCAGCACCAACTCCGTCCGCGGCGTCCGGCTGACCGGCCCGAGGGCCGCGGCCGCCCGCTCCACGAACGCGCCCCGGATCTCCTCGTAGATCTCGACGACGTAGTCCGCGCCCCCGGCCGAACCGCGCAGCAGGGCGACGTACGGCTCCCTGCGGCGTTCGAGGAACCCCAGGTAGCCGTCGAGCGACTGCGTGAGCTGCTCGGCGAGCGGGGCCTCCGGATCCGGACGTGCTGCCCGCAGGATGCGGCGGGCGGCGGCCCGGACCACGGCGACGTAGAAGTCCCGCTTCGTGGCGAAGTAGTGGAACAGCAGCCCACGCGAGATCCCCGCCTGCGCCGCGATCTCGTCGATCGACAGCTCGTGGATCGGCCGTTCCGTCAGCATCCGCAGCCCGATGCCGACGAGTTGGCGACGCCGGTCCTCGGCACTCAGGCGCGCACGGGCGGAGACGGGCCGGGAGGGGGAAGCGGGCATGCCCGCCATTCTAGGAAGGGTCCTCGGAACCGCCCTGCGACGCCACCTCCAGCACGACCTTCCCCAGCGCCGTCCGCGCCTCCAGCGAGGCGATCGCCTCGGCCGCCCGCTCCAGCGGACAGCGCACCGGCTCCGGCACCGACACGGCCCCCGAGGCCAGCAGCGGCTCCAGCTCGGCCCACTGCTCGGCCAGGTAGCCGGGGTTCGCCAGCCACCAGCCGCCCCAGCTCACGCCGCGCACGTCCACGTTGTTCAGCAGCAGCCGGTTCACCCTGACCGTCGGGATCTCGCCACCGGTGAAGCCCACGACCAGCAGCCGCCCGGCCGGGGCCAGCGAGCGCAGGCTGTCGGTGAACCGGTCACCACCCACCGGGTCGACGACGACGTCCACGCCCCGGCCGTCGGTCAGCTCCCTGACCCGGGCGAGCCAGCCCTCGGTGAGCACGACGTCCGTCGCTCCGGCCGCCTTCGCGACCTCCGCCTTCTCCTCGGTGCTCACCACGGCGATCACCCGCCCCGCGCCCAGCGCCCCGGCCAGCCGCAGCGTCGACGTCCCGACCCCGCCCGCGGCGCCGTGCACGAGCACCGTCTCGCCGTCCCGGAGTCCGGCGCGCTCGCGCAGCGCGAAGTGCACCGTCAGGTCGTTGAACAGCAGCCCCGCGCCCGCGGTGAGGGAGACCGCGTCCGGCAGCCGGAACGCCATGTTCGGCGGCACCGCGGCCACCTCCGCCATGCCGCCGCCGAAACCGGTCAGCCCGACCACCCGGTCACCCGCCGCGAACCCGGAGCCCTCCGGCGCCCGGCGCACCACTCCGGCCACCTCGCCACCGGGCACGAACGGCAGCTCCGGCCGGTACTGGTACAGCCCCCGGGACAGCAGCACGTCGGGGAACGCGACCCCCGCCGCGTGCACGTCCACCAGGACGGCACCGGGATCGTCCGGCACCGCCGCCTCGCCCAGTTCCACGGCCTCCGGCCCGTCCAGCCGCGTGATCCGCACCGCCCGCATACGCCCCTCCGCTGTTCCGGTCTTATTGAGCAATGCTCGATAAAGTACCAAGCGCGTTCCCCGCTGTCCCCCCTCGCCGGGATCGCATCGGTTCACGGGAACTCACTCGCCGTACAGCCCCGCCGGCTCATCTCCAGCCTGCCCTGCGCATCACCCTCGTCGAGGACGTACGGCCCCCGCGCCCGCTTCGCCGCCCCACCGGCCAGGTCCGACAGCAGCCCCTGCCGCGACGTGGCGCGCCGGCCGGCGGGAGGCTGTGACGACGGTCCGCGCGGCGGGCTCGGTGCACGAGTCGTCGACGGCCGTCATGCCGTCGACCGTGAGCCCGGCAGCGGTCACTGTGCAGGTTCGGGTTGAGCGTCCGAGCCCGCCCGCGGTCGCGGTTGCCGTCTTCACGAAGCCACCCTCAGCTCAACGCCGCAGCAAGTGCCAGGTGCCACGGGTAACCTTCGGCGTCCCCTCGCCCCGGCGGGTCGGGCACGAAGCCGTCCGGCTCGCCGTACAGAACGCGCACCCCGGCGCCGCGCAGCGTCTCCAGGCTCAGGCCGAACTGCGGGTGGCTGGCGTAGGCGCTGTTGACGCACGGCATCACGACCAGCGGCCAGCGCTTCCCGATCGCCTCGACAGCATGCCCCGCAAGCCACGTCGAGGTCAGCCCGAGCGCGACCGCGTTGACCGTGTTCAGCGTGGCGGGGACGATCGCTGACACGGTCGCCTCAGGCCAGCTCGATGTTTCGCCCAACCGTCGCTGAGCGTGCCGCACCGGGTGCCCCGTCAGCTCCTCCAGGGCCGGGACGCGGTCGCTCATCCACTCGGCGGCCGTCGGCGTCAGCCCCACGCACACCTCCCACCCCTCGGCTTGCGCCGCTCGAACGGGTCGGTCGATGTACTGCACGGGCGGGGCCGCGCAACCGAGGAGGTACAGAACTCGCGTCATGGCCGGCAGTTCACCACACCCGGCCACCCCGACCGGGTGTGGCCGGACGGTACGCGGGTGCCGTTTCGCGGCGGAAGCACGGAGCGGAGTACGGCCGTTCAGTCCCTGCAACGGGGCCCGGCCTCAGCGCCGTACGGCCGCCACGGCATCGGTGTACAGCTCAGTCCTGCGGTACCGGACGACGAGGGCCGCGACATCACCTCGACGGCACGGCAGTCGCTGCGCATCGGAGACGGTGAGCGCCCGGTCCAACGCCGCGGGTTCCTGGTCCCGTAGCGGCGCCTCCCCAACCCGCAGAGGGCTGGCCCGACGTGCTCAGGCCCGGCCACCCTGCGGAGGCCGGGCCTGACGGGGCACCGCACCGGCTCGGAGCCGCCGCAACGCCTGACCGTCCGGGCCGCCCGCCGGTGCGCTGCCTGCCCGCGTGGCCGACCGGCGTGGGCTCCGGTCTTCGGCCACCCCCGCCGTTACCGGTCCGTGCCGTCGCGCGTCGGGGCTGTGCGCCGCTGCCGGAGCGCGTAGACCACTGCCACGATCGACATCAGCAGGAAGAACACGGCCGCTCCCCCCGACATCACCGCCAGCACGGCGGCCCCGCCGCCCCCCACGTCCGCTTCGCGCACGGCCACCCGTGGATCGCCGGTGTGGTAGCGGACGGTCATCTCGGCCCCGACCGAGCTCTTCCCACCACCGCTGCCCGACGGCAGGTCCGCCACCACGGTCCTGCCGTCGACCTCGAACTCGACCCGGCACCGGCCCAGCATGCACGAGCCCTCCGTATGCAGCGTCGCAGCAGCCCGCTCGGCGTCCTGGAAGGAGCGCAGATGCTGTGCCGCCGGAAGCATGACGAGTACCGACAGGGCGGCCGACAGGAGCGTGAGAGCCGACAGCGTCACCACCGCCGCGACCGGCCGCCCGCTGCCCGCGACCGCGTCCGGGTGCCGCTCGCCGGCTGTGCTCGCGCCTGGTGTTCCGTCCAACGCTCACCGTCCGTTCCGCCGGGAGTGCCGCGACGCCGCCCGGCCGGGGGCGCCCGCCGCTGCCCAGCATGCCGAAGACCCCCGGCGTGATGGTGATCGGCTGGGGGTCTTCGTACCGGTGGGCGCAACAGGGATCGAACCTGTGACATCTGCCTTGTAAGGGCAGCGCTCTACCGCTGAGCTATACGCCCGGGACGTGCGCGCGCCCCGTGGACGGGGCGCATGACGAGGGTAAAGGATAACCGCCGCCGTGCGGTGCCGTGGACGGTGCGGGTTGGGCGGGCGGTGGGACAATGGGCGCCGGGCCACTGTCGAGAGCCGGGGAGAGGATTGCGTGGCGGCGATGAGCGGGGGCGGCGTGACGCGACGGTGGGGCTTTGGCGGTGGGCGTGCGCAGCAGGCCCGGGCCGAGGCGCAGGCGGCCAAGGACGCGGCGGCGGCCGCGTTCTACGAGCTGGACACGGCGCAGCGCGAGTTGGGCATCTCGGTGGAGACGATCACCGCGGTGGACGGCTCACCGGCGGGGCGGCGGGTGGCCGGGGAGTTCGCGGAGTTCGGGCGCCGGGTGGACGAGGTGAGCCACGCCTACATCAGCGCGGTGGACCGGCACGACCTGGATCGGGAGGGGCTGGAGCCGGGGGCGGCGCAGGAGGCGCGCCGGGACCTGGAGGGGGTCAGGGGCGAGCTGGAGCGTGCGAAGGGTGAGCTGGAGCGCTTCGGGCGGGGGCTGGCCCCGCTGCTGGAGCGGGCCGAGAGCCAGCTGGCGCAGGTGGCGCCGGCGGTGGAGCGGGCGCGGCAGGCCCTGCTGGCGGCGACGCGGGAGCTGGACGCGGCCCGGGAGGCGGGGTTCGGGGCGGACGAGTTCGCGGCGCGGCTGGCGGCGCTCGGCCCGGAGCTGACGAAGCTGAACGAGGGCGCGGGGCGGCACGGCGTCGGGGAGACGATCCGCCGGGCGGAGGACGTGCAGCGGCGGGCGGGGGCGGTGCGCGAGGAGGTGCGGCGGCTGCCGGAGCGGGCGGCGGAGATCGACCGCAGGCTGGCGTCGCTGCGTACCCGGGCGGAGGCGCTGGCGACGCGGGCGGACGGGGTGGAGCCCGTGCTGAGCGAGCTGCGGAGGCGGTTCAGCGCGGCGTGCTGGGAGGATCTGCAGCGGGTGCCGGAGCAGGCGCGGGACGCGGCGGGGCAGGCGCGGCACAAGCTGACGGAGGCGGGGGCGGCCCGGCGGGAGCAGCGCTGGGCGGACGCGACGGTGCTGCTGGGCACGGTGCGGGCGCTGTTGAACAGCGGGGACAGCGCGGTGGCGGCTGCCTCGGAGCGGCTGGAACGGTTGACCGAGGTGGCGTTCAGCCACGAGCGGGAGACGGAGCGGGCGCGGTTCGCGCTGCGGGACGCGCAGAAGCTGGCGATGGCGGGGCGGAGCACGCCGGATCCGCGGCACGCCCGTCCGCTGGACGACGCCGTCGAGCGGTTGGACCGGGCGGTGGGGGCGCTGGAGGGGGGTGGCCGGCATCCGGACTACTGGCACTTCCTGACGGAGCTGGACGCGATCCGGGAGTCGGTGGCGGCGGTGGTGCGGGATATCAGGGAGAGCCGGGGCGGGGCGGGCTGAGCCGCGGTTATCCTGCGGGTATGCCGAGGTATGAGTTCCGTTGCCGCGAGTGCGGCACGTCGTTCGAGGTCAGCCGCCCGATGGCGGAGTCCGGTGCGCCCGCGTCCTGCCCGGAGGGGCACGCGGACACGGTGAAGCTGCTGTCGGCGGTCGCGGTCGGCGGCACGGCGTCGGCGGGTGCGGCGGCGGCCGCTCCGTCCGGGGGCGGCGGGGGCTGCTGCGGAGGCGGCTGCTGCGGCTGAGGCCCGGGACGGGCGCCGGGGACGGGGGCCGCCGGGAGCCTAGCCCGAGACGGCGTGCAGGGCCTCGCGGAGGATGCGTTCGCCCGCGCTCACCCCGCGCTCGGGCAGGGCGGTGATGTGGGGGGCGGTCCAGCCGGTGTCGGCGAGTTCGCCGTGGCCGGGGCGCCAGCCGGCGTCGGCGGCGAGGAGCAGGTCGGCGTCGAGGAGTGAGTCCCCGGCGGCGAGGGTGCGGGTGGCTCCGGTGCGCCGGGCGACCTCGGCGACGGCTGCGCTCTTGGTGAGCGGGCGCGGGACGGCGTAGACCTTGCGGCCCTGGACGGAGACGGTCCAGCCGCGCGGTGCGGCCCAGGCCTCCAGTTCCTTGACCCAGGTTGCCGGCATGAGGGCGCGGTCGACGACGAGGTAGGCGAAGAGGTCCTCGGCGGTGCGTTCCTTGAGCAGCCAGGCGGGGTCGGCCGTGCGACGGAGGTGCTCGCGGACCTCGTCGAGGGGTGCGCAGGCGTCGTCGAGGCGGGTGCGGACGGTGCGGTGCCAGTCGTGGTCGGTGTGGCCGTCGACGAGCAGGTGGCCGCCGTTGGCGCAGATGGCGAAGGGTGCGGTCGGTCCGGGCAGGTGGATGCGGCGGTACTGCTCGCGGGTGCGGGTGGTGGTGGGGACGAGGACGGCGCGTCCGGCGAGCTCGGCGAGCAGTGCGGCGGAGCGTTCGGTGAGGTAGGACAGGGGCGCCGCCTGGTAGACCTCGACGCACAGGAGTCGGGGGGCCTCGGCGTCGGGCATGGTGAGGCCGAGCGCGGCGGCGGAGTAGATGAGCGTGCGGTCGAGGTCGCTGGCGACGAGTACGGGGGTCATGAGACGGCCTTTCCGTCGCCGCCGGTGGCGCCGCGGGTGTAGCGGGGGTGGATGAGCCCGACGCAGGTGTAGGGCAGGTCGTCCGTCTCCTCGACGGGGACGCCGCGCTGGTGGGCGAGGAGGCGGACGTGGTCGAGGTCGGCGCCGGCGTCGCGGCGGGCGAGGACGCGCCAGGGGACGCGGCGCAGCAGCACCCGGGTGGTCTCGCCGACGCCGGGTTTGACGAGGTTGACGTCGCCGATCCCGTACTCCTCGCTGAGGCGCTCGACGGCGCGCCAGCCGTCCCAGGTGGGGGTGCGGTCGGCGGCGAGCAGGACGCGGGCGTCGGCGGTGGCCTCGGCGGTGACGTCGGGGAAGTGGGCGGCGACGGTGTCGAGGAAGTGGCCGGAGAGGTCGTCGGCGGCGAGGTCGCGGTAGAACTTGGCGCCGTGGAAGTCGCCGGGGCCGACGAGGTCGGTGCGCAGGACGGTGCGCGAGACGAGCCCGGAGACGGTGGAGTTGAGGCAGGCGGAGGGGATCAGGTAGTCCTCGCGGGTGCCGTAGGTGCGCACGCAGCCGCCGGGGTCGGCGAGGACGGCGAGTTCGGGTGAGAAGGCGGGGAACGGGCGCAGGGCTTCGGTCAGTTCGCGGGTGATGGCGCCCTTGCCGGTCCAGCCGTCGACGAAGACGACGTCGGCCGGGTCGTGGTGGGCGGCGAGCCACCGCAGGGCGGTGGTGTCGATGCCCCGGCCGCGGACGATGGAGACGGCGTAGTGCGGCAGCTCCAGCCCGTGGGCGTGCCGGGCCCAGCGGCGCATGAGGACGCCGACGGGGGTGCCGGCGCGGGCGAGGGAGACGAGGACGGGGCGCGGGCCGCGTTCGGCGAGGACGGTCTCGGTGACGGCTCCGACGGCGCGGGCGACCCGGGCGGCGGAGACGTCGAGGGCCGCGTGGAAGAGCCGCTGGTATTCGGGGCTGGGCCGGTACTCGACGGGCAGCGACTCGGCGTAGTGGGCGCCGCCTCGCTGGATGGCCTCTTCGCGCTCCTCGGTGGGCGCCTCCAGGGTGACGTCGGAGAGGTCCTGGAGGAGCCAGCGGCAGTCCTGGGCCGGGTAGGAGGAGAAGTCCGGGCCGTGCAGGGGCGGCGGCAGCGGGGCGGCGGAGGGCAGGGCGGCCCAGACGACGCGTCCGGTGCGGGCGGCGAGACGGGCCAGCAGGCCGTCGGACGCGTGGAGGGCCGGGGTGTCGCCCGCGGTGTCGGTGAGGAGGACGACGGCGTCGAAGGCGGGTTCCCGGTGGTGGCCGCGCGGGGGGACGTTGTAGGCGTACCGGGGGCCGGGGCCGTCGGCGGGGGTGTCGTGCGCGGGGAAGGTGATCCGGTGCCGGATGGCGTACCCGGGGTCGTCGACGGCGAGGACCGGGGAGCGGGTGGTGGTGGAGTACCTGACCTCGACGTCCTCGCCGACGCCGCCGCCTCCGCCCCCGGCACCCGCCGAGCCGGTGAGGGCGTCGGCGAGGCGCAGCGGGGCGTACATCAGTTCCTCGGTGCCGAGGACGAGGACGCGGCGGGCGCCGGGGGGCAGGGCGGCGGCCAGGCGGTCGGCGAGGGCGGGCAGGGCCGCTTCGAGCCGGGCGCGGTGTTCGGGTGTGAAGCCGTGGCGGCCGCCTTCGGGCAGTCCGGCGGGCCAGGGCAGCTCGACGCGCACGACGTCGCCGGGGGCGCTGGAGGCGTCGGGCGTTCCCTGGGCGGCGGCCGCCGGCGCGGACGCCTCCGCCTCGGCGATGAGGGCCGCGGCACGGTCGAGCGCGTCGGGCGGCAGGGTGAGCGTGCCGTCGGCGAGGGCCACGACGTCGATGCGGGCCCCCAGTTCCGCGGCGAACTTCTCCAGGGCCGCGGTGTCCTGGGCCGAGCGCATGTCGGTCAGGGCGACGACGACGTACCGGTCGCGGGCGTGGTGGCGGTGGAGCGCGGCGATGGTGTTGCGCACCGTGCGGCCGGTGGAGAACTCGTCGTCGACGAGGACGAGCGGGCCGTCGCCGGTCAGCAGCTCCGGGTCCGCGGGCAGCAGCAGGTGGGAGGTGTGGTGGGAGTGCTCCTCCTCGAACCCGGCGGCCCGCGGGCGGCCGGGGACCGGGCGGCGGGTGGAGTGGAGGTAGGGGGCGTGGCCGAGGCCGTCGGCGACGCAGTGTCCGAGGCCGGTGGCGGTCTCGGCGTAGCCGAGGACGACGGCGCGGGCGGTGTCGGCCTCGCCGAGAAGCTCCCTGACGCGGTGGCCGAGGCCGAGCCCGGTGCCGTAGACGACGTCGGGGCGTTGGGGGACGTGCTTGCCGAGCACCTGGGAGACGAGCAGGTGGGCGCGCTTGGGGTTGCGGCGCACGGCGAGTCCGAGGAGGTCGCGGATGCCCTCTCCGCTCAGCTCGACGCCGAGCCGTTCGGCCGTCCAGGTGCCTGTCCAGATCACGTGTTCGTCCCGTCCTGTTCCGTTCACCGGCGTTCGTGCGTGGCCGCGGCGAGGAGGTCGACGAAATCGACGCCCTCGCGGGCGACCCCGAAGACCTCGGCCCGCAGCAGGGTGCGCTCGGCCCAGGACCGGTGGGGTTTGACCTCGTTCATCTTGTTCGTGTACGCCGAGCGCAGCACTCCCCCGCCGTGGCGTTCGGGGTGCAGGATGTCGGTGGCGTCGCTGTACTCCTCGTGGGTGACGACGGAGAGGGCGTGCACCGGGGCCACGTGCGAGGGGTGGATGCACGTCTTGCCCTGGAGGCCGTTGGCGCGGTCGAGCTGGATCTCGCGCAGCAGCCCGTCCATGTCGTGCTCGATCAGCTCGGCGCGCAGTTCGTCGGCGCCGCGGCCGCGGAAGGGCGAGCTGCGAAGCTGCGGCTTGAACATGCGCTCGGAGAGGCGGAAGTACTCCCACACGGGGCCGGTGATGGTGCATCCGGTGCCGTCGTCGCGGCCGAGCACGTTGACGACGTCGGCGATGACGGTGGCGACGAGGCCGACGTCGTACGCGGTGATGTGCGGGGTGCGGCGCAGGCCGTAGACGGAGCAGAAGTCGGTGACGCCGAGCCGCAGGGCCAGCACGCGGTCGCGGTACTTGTCCACGGCGCGGGCGATGCCGGCCAGCGTCACGGCGCGCGTCTCCAGGTGGAGCAGTTCGGGGGACTCCAGGACGGGCATGGCGAACAGCCGGACGCCGTGCTCGCCCTCGGCGCGGGTGAGCGCCTCCAGGAACGGGACGCCGCGGTCCTCGGTGAACTTCGGCAGGACGAAGCCGGAGAGCAGGCCCACCGCGGGGCCGAGCTGTTCGGTGAGGGTGGTGATCTGTCCGGGTTCGCGGACCCGGACGAACAGCAGCGGCAGCGGCGCGGAGCTCTCGGTGGACCGCACGGCCCCCGTGGCTCCGCGGTGCAGGGTGCGGAGTTGGCGCACGAGGTTCTCCTCGGCCTCCGCCACCTCGCCGTCGGCTATGGAGTCCTCCAGGCAGAGCACCATGGAGACGACGCCGCGCCGGGCCAGCCGCCGGACGTCGTCGGCGAGCCGCGGGCGGGTGGCGGGGCTGTACAAGGTCGCCCCCAGCGCCACGGCGAGCGTCCGTGCCGTGGACTCGCGGGTGAACTCGACGGGTTCGTGGTGGAAGAGCGCCCGGCGCTCGGACGGTGAGAGGTGTCCGAAGTGGCGCATGGATCCCCCGTATCGCAGGTGCTCACCGGGTGGTGCGGCGGCCCCGGCCGGTTCATCGTACGTGCGGGACCCGTTCGGGAGTTCCCCTGACCGTGAATATCACGGTACCGCAGGGCGAATCCCCGGTTTCCGGACGGCGGGCTTGGCCGTCCTCGCCGGCCCGGGGACACCGGTGGCCCGTCCGGCTTGCCCTGCCGGTCACGGGCTCGGCAGGATGGCCGTATGACGCAGGTGATGGCGAAGGGCTCCAACATCGAGTTGCGGGCCGCCACCGTGCAGGCCGTGCTGCGCTGGTCGGGCGCTCCGGCCGGGTTGGACATCGACGCCTCGGCGCTGCTGCTGGGCGCCGACGGCCGGGTGCGGTCCGACGACGACTTCGTCTTCTACAACCAGCCGCGGCATCCCTCCGGGCTGGTGCGCCACCTGGCCAAGACCCGGGAGCCGGAGGGGCTCGCGGACACCGTGGAGGCAGACCTCGCCTCGCTCGACCCGACGGTGGACCGGATCATGCTCACCGCCTCGGCCGACGGCGGCACGTTCGCCGAGGTGGCCGGAGGGCTGCGGCTGCTGGTGCGGGAGTCGGCCGGGATGACGGCCATCGCGTCCTTCGACATCCGGCCGGAGACGGGGTCGGAGACGGCCCTGATCTGCGGCGAGCTCTACCGGCGCGGCGGCGGCTGGAAGTTCCGGGCGCTGGGGCAGGGCTACAGCAGCGGGCTGGTGGGCCTGGCGACGGCGTTCGGCGTCTCGGTGGACGAGGGCGGGGGCGCGGAACCGCAGGCCGAACCGGTGCCACGGCCCCGGGAGTCCGAGCCGCGGGCCGGGTCGGAGCACGGCACGGTGCCGACGCCGCCGCCGGAGCCGGACGTTCCGGAGCCGGAGCCGGTGCCGCCGCCCAGCCCGGAGCCGTCTCCCCCGTCCCCCGGGCCGGCCCCCGAGCCGGAGCCGCCGGGCCCGGTGCCGCAGCCGCCGTCCCCACCGCCGGAGCCGCCCGCGTATCCGCCGGTGCCGCCCCAGCAGCCGGGCGCCGGGCACCGCCCGGGTTACGGCTCTCCGCAGCCGGTGGGCGGCTCGGCGTTCACCCTGCCCCCGCAGGGACCGCAGTTCGCTCCCCGGTACGGCTGAGCACGGCCCGAGGGCGGCCCGGCCGGGCTCGGCCGGGCCGCCCTCGGGCTCTGGGTGAGCGTCAGGCGCGGTACGCCGTCCAGTGCTCGTTCATGCGCACGACCTGACCCTGCGTGAACTGGTACATGCAGGAGTCGTAGGTGTAGTCCATGAAGTTGTGGATGGGGTCGAGCCCTTCCTGGCGCTTACAGGAGTCACGGCCCTCGGGGCACTGGTAGGCCGGGTCCCGCTCCGCCGCGGTGTCGTCGACGTAGTCACCCTTGCCGTTGCAGCCGTTGCCCTGGAACGTGTGGTACAGCCCGAGCCAGTGGCCGACTTCGTGGGTGGCGGTGTCACCCTCGTTGTAGTTGGCCGTGGAGCCGCCGGGCAGGGACGAGTGGAGCAGGACGACGCCGTCGTCGGACGGGTTGCTCTGGTAGGAACTGGGGAAGGTCGCCCAGCCGAGGAGGCCGTCCGCGTCGGTGGAGTAGATGTTGAGCGACTCGGGGCCGCCCTGGCGCAGGGCGGCCTTCATCTCGGCCTCGGTCTGCGAGCCGTAGCCGGCGCTGAACCAGGTGGCGTTGTCCGTGAAGTCGGTGGCCTGGAGCGAGAACTGGAACGGCGAGGCGGCGTTGCCCTCGCCGACGCCGGCGAACGCGTCGTTGAGCACGTCGATCTGGGCAGCGACGTCCTGCTCGCTGATCAGACCGGTGTTGCCGTCGTGGATGACGTGCCAGTAGACGGGGATGGTGACGGACGCGGAGGCGGCCATGGCGCCCTGGCGGCCGTCGAGCCGCCGCTCCCCGAGCCGCTTGCGCAGGTCCTTGTCCATGGCCGCGGCCTTGGCGGCGGACACCTCGTTCGGCTCGGCCTTGCCGTTCCCGCCCTGCTCGTGGCCGGGGGCGGGCTTGCGGGCGTCGCTGTGGGCGCCGGGGGTCTCGACGCAGTCCTCGGCGGCGGGGGCCGCGGCGGCGGTCTGCCCCGGAGCCGTGAGGGGGGTGAAGGCCAGGGCGCCGGCCACGGCGAACGCGGCGGCGAGGGTTCTGCGCGAGCGGGCTGTGCGCAGGGAGCGTGCCATGAGCACTCCTTGTGGGGTAGGGCACGCGAGGGATTTCCTCGGTGCCGCCCCGGAGGCTATGGCCTGTTCATGTCATTCGGTCAGAACCGAACAGGCCCGATAAGCGAAGGGGTCAAAATGGACGCAGAGCAAAGAAGTTACAGCGTGGAAACATCCTGGTGCGGAATTTTCTTGACCGTTGAGCGGTTCACGCCATTTTCGACAGCGCGCCGAATGCACAGCGTGGACATGCCACGCACTCGGTAGCGGCCAGAAGGTGACTGAAAATCGCCTGTACGGTGACGCGCCTCCGTGCAGCACGACGCCGCCCCCGCGGAAGGACCGGCGGGGGCGGCGCCGCTGGGGCAGCGGCGGGCACGGCGTCGGCACGGACGGCGGGGGGACGGCAGGGAGCGGACGGCAGGGAGCGGACGTCGCGAGAGAGGTGCGCGAAGGACCCCGGAGGTCGGCAAGGGCGCGGGCGCGGCAAGGCGGCGTGCACGAGGCCCGGGGACAGCGGCAACCGGGCCGGGAGACGGGCGGACGCGGGACGGCTGGCCCGGGTCAGCGGCCCGAGGGCGACTTGTAGCCACGCCCCCAGGTCATGCCCCAGCCGTAGAGCCGGTCCAGGTCGGCCTGGAAGCCGTAGACGTAGCGCACCTCCCGGCGGGCCACCAGGTCGCCGTTGCGGTCCCGCTCGATCATCAGCACGGCGCAGGACCGCGCGTCGGGCGCCCGTTCGTCGAGCCCCACCTCCACCTGCGGGCCGTTGCTCGGCACGAGCGTGACGACGGCGTGGGTGCGGTCGAACGCCGGGGTGCCGTCGTAGATGTAGACGAAGAACAGGAGCCGCTTGATCTCCTCGACGTGGTCGAGGTTGACGTAGATGATCTCGCCGGAGCCGGTGCCGAACCGGTCGTCGCCGCTGAGCTTCACGTACGGCGGCTCGTGCATGGCGCCCAGGAAGCCGCCCAGCGGCTGGACGACGCCCTTGGAGCCGTCGGTCAGCTCGTACATGCAGGCCAGGTCCAGGTCGACGTTGACCATGCCCTGGGTGTGCGCGTTGACCGGTTCCGGCCTGAGCAGCTGGAGTGGATTGCGCAGGGAGAACCGCCGCCGCGTCCGTTCCTCCAGGTCGGAACTGCGCATCCGCCAGGAGAGGGTGACCCGCAGCGTGCCGCTGTCGGCGCCCTCCTGGGAGAGCGAGACGCGGGGATGCCTGCGCGTCAGCTCCACGGCATAGCTCAACGGGCCGCCGACGGTGTCGAACTTCGGCCCGCGCCCTCGGCCGACACCACTGCGCCAGTGCTCCCACAGGGAGACCATCCCTGCCCCCAATCCCGGTCCCGACTCGTCGATCACGAAGGGGGCGGCCGTCCGGTGCGGACGGCCGCCCCGCTCAGAGGCTTCCGCGATCCGGCCGCCGCGACACCCGCCGCGGGCGGCCGGATCGAGCGGTGCTCAGACTCCCGAGGTGACGCGCTCCTCCTGCGACGGGCTTCCGCCCCCGCCGCCCGCCTCACCGCGGTGGAGGCGGTTGTAGCGGACCGAGGACCAGAACGAGAGCCCGATGAGAGTGACCCCGATCAGGCCGGTGATGACCTCGTGGATCTCGTAGCGGATCGTGACCAGCAGGATGGCCGCCAGGGCGCCGATCGCGTAGTGGGCGCCGTGCTCCAGGTACACGTAGTCGTCCAGCGTGCCCTGACGGACCAGGTACACGGTGACCGAACGGACGTACATCGCGCCGATGCCCAGACCCAGCGCCATCCAGAAGATGTTGTTGGTGATCGCGAACGCGCCGATGACGCCGTCGAAGGAGAAGGAGGCGTCGAGCACTTCGAGGTACAGGAAGAGGAAGAACGCAGCCTTGCCGCCGACCCCGACGGCGGTGACCTTCTTCCCGGAGCGGCGCGCGGCCTCCTCGGCCTCGTGCTCGCGCTCCTCGTCCTCCTCCAGCTTGTTCTCGAAGAATCCGGAGAGCCCGCCGACGATGAGGTAGGTGATCAGACCGGCGATCCCGGAGAGCAGCACCGTCGTCGTCTTGTCCGCGTGGCCGGCGTACTGGTGGGCGTGCGGGGCGAGCGCGGTGGCCGAGGCGAGGAGGGCGATCAGGGCCAGGCACACCGACAGCGCGTTGACGCCGCTCAGCTTGCCGAGCGGGCGCTCCAGCCAGCCGATCCACCGGTGCTCCCGCTCGTCGAACAGGAACTCCAGGAAGATCATGAGCAGGAACATGCCACCGAAGGCGGCGATCGACGGATGCGCGTCGGTGACCATCTGCTCGTAGGTGTCCGGCTCGCTGATCGCGAGATCCACGGCCTCGACGGGACCGACACCGGCCGTGATGGCGACGATGGCCACGGGGAAGACGAGCCGCATGCCGAACACGGCGATGAGGATGCCGATGGTGAGGAAGATCTTCTGCCAGAAGGCGTTCATCTTCTTCAGCACACCGGCGTTCACGACGGCGTTGTCGAAGGAGAGCGAGATCTCCAGGATCGAGAGGATCGCGACGACGGCGAACCCCTCCCAGCCCCAGAAGAAGGCCGCGAAGGCCAGGCCTACGGCTGTCACGCCGAAGGACCACCCGAAGGTTCTCAGAACCACTGCTTACCCAATCTGTCGCACGGAGGTCTTCCGTGCCAGCCCCTAGGCCCGAGCACGGCTCACGGTCCGCGGCCCGGAACGCGTGAGGTTCACGCCGAAGTGTAGGAGGGCACCGCGAGGGGGTGACGCCTGCCCCGGGCACGGGGAAGCGGCGCCCCGGGCCGCGGTGCCCACCACGCCGTGGGCGTCGGCGCCGGGCGTCAGACGTTGACGCCGAAGTCCTGGGCGATGCCGCGCAGGCCGGAGGCGTAGCCCTGGCCGATGGCGCGGAACTTCCACTCCGCGCCGTGCCGGTAGAGCTCGCCGAAGACCATGGCCGTCTCGGTGGAGGCGTCCTCGGTGAGGTCGTAACGGGCCAGCTCCTTGCCGTCCGCCTGGTTGACCACACGGATGTAGGCGTTGCGCACCTGGCCGAAGCTCTGCTGCCGCGTCTCGGCCTCGTAGATGGAGACCGGGAAGACGATCTTCTGCACGTCGGCCGGGACGCCGGCGAGGTTCACCTTGAGCGCCTCGTCGTCCCCGTCGCCCACGCCCGTGGTGTTGTCCCCGGTGTGCTCCACGGAGCCGTCGGGGCTGGTGAGGTTGTTGAAGAAGACGAAGTGCTGGTCACTGAGGACCTTGCCCTGGCCGTCGGCCAGCAGGGCACTCGCGTCGAGGTCGAAGTCGGCGCCCGTGGTGGTGCGGGCGTCCCAGCCCAGGCCCACCAGGACGGCCGTCAGGTTCGGGGCTTCCTTGGTCAGCGAGACGTTGCCGCCCTTGCTGAGGCTGACTCCCACGCGTCCTCCAGAGGTGCGAGGCCGGGAGTTCCCACCCCGGCCGCTGTCGATGGGGTTTCGGGCTGGTGGCCGGCTCGGCGGGGGCCGACCGGGACCGGGTGCCGTCCGGGACGACAACGATCCGGGGCCGGTGCCGGTTCCCGAGCCGCCCAGAGGACGGCGGCCGGGAACCGGCCTACGGCTCAGGGGGGCCGTCAGCCCTGGGCGATGGCGTCCAGGGCGCGGACGTACTCCTGGAGGTCGCGCGCGTCGGGCAGACCGTTCACCACGGTCCAGCGGACGGCGCCCTCCTTGTCGATGATGAAGGTGCCGCGCACCGCGCAGCCCTTCTCCTCGTCGAAGACCTCGTAGGCCCGGGAGACGTCGCCGTGCGGCCAGAAGTCCGACAGCAGCGGGTAGCCGAGCTGCTCCTGCTCGGCGAAGACGCGCAGGGCGAACGGCGAGTCGTTGGAGACGGCGAGGAGCTGCACGTCGTCGTTGACGAAGCGCGGGAGCTCGTCGCGCAGGGCGCACAGCTCACCGGTGCACACACCGGTGAAGGCGAACGGGTAGAACATCAGGACGACGTTCTTCTCCCCGCGGAAGTCGCTGAGGGAGACCGTCTCGCCGTGCTGGTTCTTGAGCTGGAAGTCCGGGGCCTTGGTGCCGACCGCGATGGCCATGGGGCGTGATCCTCCGATGGGAGAAGACGATGGAACGTGCCTCGCCACACCCTATGCCCTGTGCCGCACGGACCCCCGTCCCACCCGGTGCGGGCCGGGGGAACGGGGGGCTTCGGCACCGCCGGGGCTCAGCCCTTGCCGGCGCGGCTCGTCTTCGGGGTGACCAGCCGGCTGCCCGTCCAGTCCTTGCCGACGTTCATGGGCTTCGTCTGCTGGAGGCCCGCCGTCTGCACGGCCTCGCCGATCTCGCTCGCCTCGACGTAGCCGTCCCGGCCCGTCTTCGGCGTCATGAGGCAGATCGGCGCCCCGTCGTCGACCAGCGAGATGGCGTCCACCAGCGCGTCCGTCAGGTCGCCGTCGTCCTCGCGGAACCACAGCAGCACGGCGTCGGCCAGGTCGTCGTACTCCTCGTCGACCAGCTCGGTGCCCGTGACGGCCTCGATGGCCTCGCGAAGTTCCTGCTCGGTGTCCTCGTCGTAGCCGAGCTCCTGGACCACCTGCCCGGGCTGGAAACCCAGCCTTGCGGCGGGGTTGGTCCGCTCCTCCGCGTGGTCCGCGGTCGCGCTCACGGATTGCCTCCTGTCTTGGTTCCTACGTCATGGGCCCCCGCGAGTACGCGAGGTACTTGGCCGTAGTCCACACGTGCGGGGCGGATCGCGCAAGTACCTGGCCGTTCAGTCGGCCCAAACGGTGACGTGTCGCCGCAGTTCGGACAGTGACGGCGACGCCGGACGGCGGCGGGGGCGCCGGTGGAACCGGCTCCACCGGCCCCCAGGGGACCCGGTAGGCCACGATTGCTCCCCTACCCGCTCATAAGCGAGACAAGACCCCCGTGGGCGTATCGTTGCGATTTGGCCGACCGGTGCGGCCGGCCGCGGCCGCCGACGCGCCGCCCGGCGCGGGAACCCACCGGTTACCTCCGAGTAGAGGTGACGTGGACGGGCCCGCGATGGACGATGGAGTCGGCGCGACACCAGCAGTGCACTACCGAGCAGCGAAGGAACAGCGTGGCTTCCGCATCCGATCGCAACCCGATCATCATTGGCGGCCTTCCCAGCCAGGTCCCGGACTTTGATCCCGAGGAGACCCGGGAGTGGCTCGACTCGCTCGACGCGGCCGTCGACGAGCGGGGCAGGGAACGTGCCCGCTATCTCATGCTCCGTCTCATCGAGCGCGCCCGCGCCCGCCGGGTGGCCGTGCCGGAGATGCGCAGCACGGACTACGTCAACACCATCGCCACCAAGGACGAGCCGTTCTTCCCCGGGAACGAGGAGATCGAGCGCAAGATCCTGAACGCCACCCGCTGGAACGCGGCCGTCATGGTCTCGCGCGCCCAGCGTCCGGGCATCGGGGTCGGCGGCCACATCGCCACCTTCGCCTCCTCCGCCTCCCTCTACGACGTGGGCTTCAACCACTTCTTCCGGGGCAAGGACGAGGGCGACGGCGGGGACCAGGTCTTCTTCCAGGGTCATGCCTCCCCGGGCATCTACGCCCGCGCCTTCCTGCTGGACCGGCTCACCGAGGCCCAGCTCGACGGCTTCCGGCAGGAGAAGTCGGCCTTCCCGAACGGCCTGTCGAGCTACCCGCACCCGCGCTCCATGCCGGACTTCTGGGAGTTCCCGACGGTCTCCATGGGCCTCGGCCCGATCGGCGCGATCTACCAGGCGCGGATGAACCGCTACATGGAGGCGCGCGGCATCGCGGACACCTCCCGCTCCCACGTCTACGCCTTCCTCGGCGACGGCGAGATGGACGAGCCCGAGTCGCTCGGCCAGCTCTCGCTGGCGGCCCGGGAGGGGCTGGACAACCTCACGTTCGTCGTCAACTGCAACCTGCAGCGGCTCGACGGGCCGGTGCGCGGCAACGGCAAGATCATCCAGGAGCTGGAGTCGCAGTTCCGCGGGGCCGGCTGGAACGTCATCAAGCTGATCTGGGACCGCTCCTGGGACCCGCTCCTGGCCCAGGACCGGGACGGCGTGCTGGTCAACCGGCTCAACACCACGCCCGACGGCCAGTTCCAGACGTACGCGACCGAGACCGGCGCCTACATCCGCGAGCACTTCTTCGGCGACGACCACCGGCTGCGGGCGATGGTCGAGGACATGACCGACGACCAGCTCCTCCACCTGGGCCGCGGCGGCCACGACCACCGCAAGGTGTACGCGGCGTTCAAGGCGGCCCGGGAACACAGGGGCCAGCCGACGGTCATCCTGGCGCAGACGATCAAGGGCTGGACGCTGGGACCGAACTTCGAGGGCCGCAACGCCACCCACCAGATGAAGAAGCTGACGGTCGACGACCTCAAGCACTTCCGCGACCGGCTGCACCTCCCGATCGCCGACAAGGACCTGGAGAACGGCCCGCCGCCCTACTACCACCCCGGCCGGGACTCCGAGGAGATCCAGTACATGCACGACCGCCGCCACTCCCTGGGCGGCTACGTGCCGACCCGGGTGGTGCGGGCGAAGCCGCTCGCGCTGCCGGGCGAGGAGGCCTACGCGGCGCTGAAGAAGGGCTCGGGCAACCAGCAGGTCGCGACGACGATGGCTTTCGTCCGGCTGCTGCGGGACCTGATGAAGGACAAGGCGATCGGCAAGCGCTTCGTGCCGATCGCCCCGGACGAGTACCGCACGTTCGGCATGGACTCGCTCTTCCCCACGGCCAAGATCTACAGCCCGCTGGGGCAGACGTACGAGTCGGTGGACCGCGAGCTGCTGCTCGCCTACAAGGAGTCGCCGACCGGGCAGATGCTGCACGACGGCATCTCCGAGGCCGGCTGCGCGGCCTCGCTGATCGCGGCGGGCTCGGCGTACGCGACGCACCACGAGCACCTGATCCCGGTCTACGTCTTCTACTCGATGTTCGGGTTCCAGCGCACCGGGGACCAGTTCTGGCAGATGGCCGACCAGCTCACCCGGGGCTTCGTCCTCGGGGCGACCGCCGGGCGGACCACCCTCACGGGTGAGGGGCTTCAGCACGCCGACGGTCACTCCCAGCTCCTGGCGTCGACGAACCCCGCGTGCGTCGCCTACGACCCGGCGTTCGGGTTCGAGATCGCGCACATCGTCAGGGACGGGCTGCGGCGGATGTACGGGGAGGAGTCGGAGGACGTCTTCTACTACCTCACCGTCTACAACGAACCCATCCACCAGCCCGCCGAGCCCGAGGGCGTGGACGCCGAGGGCATCCTGCGCGGCCTGTACCGCTACCGGGCCGGGGAGCGCGGCCAGCAGCCGGCCCAGATCCTCGCCTCGGGCGTGGCGATGGGCTGGGCGCTGGAGGCCCAGCGGATCCTCGCCGAGGACTGGGGCGTGCGGGCGGACGTGTGGTCGGCCACGTCCTGGAACGAGCTGCGCCGGGATGCGGTCGCGGCCGAGGAGCACAACCTCCTGCACCCGGAGGAGGAGCAGCAGGTGCCGTACGTGACCCGCGCCCTGCGGGACGCGGAGGGCCCGGTCGTGGCCGTCTCGGACTGGATGCGCTCCGTTCCGGACCAGATCGCCCGCTGGGTGCCGGGGACGTACCAGTCGCTCGGCGCGGACGGCTTCGGCTTCGCCGACACCCGCGGCGCGGCGCGGCGCTTCTTCCACATCGACGCGCAGTCGATCGTGCTCGCGGTGCTGACGGAGCTGGCGCGGGCCGGCCAGGTGGACCGCTCGGCGCTGAAGCAGGCCATCGACCGGTACCAGCTCCTGGACGTGCGGGCGGCCGACCCGGGTTCGGCCGGCGGGGAGGCGTAGGCCTCGCCCGGCGGGGGCGCGGCGCGCGGCCCCCGGTGCCCCACGCGGTGGGGGCGCCGGGGGCCGTTCCCGTACCCTGAGCTGCTCGAACACTCAGGAGGTGCCACCGTGACCGGACTGCGCGAGCGCAAGAAACAGCGCACCCGGGACGCGTTGCTGCGGGCGGCGAACGAGCTGTTCGTCTCGCGGGGGTACGAGGAGACGACGGTCGACGAGATCGCCGCCGCCGTGGAGGTGTCCCAGCGCACGTTCTTCCGCTACTTCTCGGGCAAGGACGAGGCGGCGTTCGCGATCCAGATGATGATCGAGGAGCGCTACATCGAGGCCCTGCGGGCGCGTCCGGCGGACGAGGCCCCGGTCGTCGCGCTGCGCCAGGCCGTCGAGGACGGCTGGGACGGCATCGGCGAGGCGATCGAGCGCATCGTGCCCATCGACCTGCACATGCGCATGTGGCACCAGATCGAGACGACCCCGGTGCTCACGGCCGAGCACCTGCGGCGCTCGCTGGAGCTGGAGCAGCGGCTGGCGCAGATCATCGCCGCGCGGGAGGGCCTCGACCCGCGCACCGACCCGCGGCCACGGGTACTGGTCGCCGCCTTCTCGGCGGTCGTCCACGTCGCCATGCACCAGTGGGCGCAGGGAGAGGACGTCACCGTCGAGAGCGCCCGGCAGGACGCGCGGCGCTGTCTGGACGAGCTGAACCCGGAGCTGTTCGCCGAGTGGGGCGGCACCCGCGCCGCCGCGGAACCGCGACGGATCTGCCGTTCGCGCCGGCGGAAGTGATCGCGGGCATCGCGGCCCCCTCAAACGTGAGGTACGTCACGGAGCCCCGTGATCACACCC
This sequence comes from Streptomyces sp. WMMC1477, assembly GCF_027460245.1. Taxonomy (NCBI): domain Bacteria; kingdom Bacillati; phylum Actinomycetota; class Actinomycetes; order Kitasatosporales; family Streptomycetaceae; genus Streptomyces; species Streptomyces sp. WMMC1477. The sequence continues at coordinate 1,059,297 of NZ_JAPZBD010000003.1, forward strand.
ACGCGTCTTCTAGGGTGTGGCTCCAGTGATGTCCTTTTCGCACCCGCACACTCCGGCCGCCGGCACCCCGGCCGCCGTGCCGTCCCCCGACGGCACGGCGGGCGGCTTCACCCTCTCGCGCTTCCTGCTGGCCGTGGCCGTCGTCTTCGTGCTGCTGGTGACGACGGGCTGGACGGCCCGGCAGATGCAGAACGGCACCCCCGGCGCCCGGACCGCGGCGTTGACGGCCTGGGAACAGGGCACGATCGCGGGCCGCGACCTGCCCGACGTCGACGCCGCTCCCACGCGGGTCGCCGCGTTCTTCGACGCGCTCACCCCCGGGCAGCGGCGGCGGCTGGCCGACCGGCACGCCCTGGTGGTGGGGAACCTGAACGGTGTCCCCGTGGGGCTGCGCTACCGGGCCAACCGGGTCGCGCTGACGGAGGCCGCCGAGCGGGAGCGCCGCCGGCACGCCGACGAGCGGCTGAGCCCGACGGGCCGGCACACCGCGGGGCGCAGGATGCACCGGTTCGACTCGATGCTGGAGGAGGGGCGGCAGATCCTGGCCTTCGACCCGACCGGACTCGGCCGGGCCGCGGAGGTCTTCGGCGATCTGGAGCGGGCGGAACGGATCTCGGTCGTGGTGCCGGGGGCCGACGTGGACCTGCTGACCTTCGAGCGCACCCGGATGAAGTACGCGGCGCCCGCCGGGATGGCCGAGGCGCTGCACGAGGAGCAGCGGGCGGCGGCACCGGCGATGCGGACGGCGACGATCGCCTGGGCGGACTACACAGCACCCCGGGGGACCAGCGTGGACACCGCGACCGGGGAGCTGGCCCGGGCGGGGGCGGGGCGGCTCCTCGCCCTGCTGTCCGCCCTGCCGGGCGAGGGCGGGGTCGCGCTGCTGTGCCACAGCTACGGGTCCGTCGTGTGCGGGCTGGCCGTGCCCGACGCGCCGGGCCGGATCACCGACGTCGCGGTCGCCGGCAGCCCGGGGGTGCGGGCCGGATCGGCCCGTGACCTGGGCAGAGAGGTCCGGGTGTGGGCGATGCGCACGTCCGACGACTGGATCGGCGACGTCCCGCATCTGAGCCTCGGCGGCCTGGGGCACGGCCCCGACCCGATGTCGGAGTCGTTCGGCGCGCGGCGGCTGACGACGGACGGCGCCGAGGGGCACACGGGCTACTTCGTGCCGGGCACCGGCAGCCTGGAGAACCTGGCGGCCGTCGGAACCGGGGCCTACCATTCCGCTGAACTGCGCTGATTCCGCCGCGCGGTACACGGGACGGGCGGGCTCCCGCCGCTTACGATGGGCCACATGGGTGATGTGCTGGCCGGAATCCACTCCGCCTGGGAGTTCGACACCGACTCCGTGCTCATCCGCTTCGAACGGGGGATTCGCACGCCGAAACTGTTCCAGGTGCTCCGTGAGCGCCGCGTGCCGTACGCGGCGCTGGCCGGCGTGGAGCTGAGCCCGGGCGCGCGGCGGGGCACGGTGGCGCTCCGGGTGGTGCTGCGCGAGGGGGCCGACCCGCTGCTGGAGGCCGCGGCCGGCCAGCTCAGGACGGGCTGCGACCCGTACCGGCTGGTCCTTCCGGCCGAGCGCGAGGCGCCGGCCGACTACTACGCCACGGAGCTGCGCGGCGTGCTGACCCCGGACGCCGGACACCCCGCCGACGAGCACCTGGTCCGGGCGCCCGAGCCGCCGTTGCAGTTCAAGGCGTACGACGGCAAGGCGGCGTTCGACGGCACGACGGTCTCCTTCCGCTGGTTCTGGACCGGGGCCTCCTCGGCGAAGTGGAAGGCCGGGGACCAGTTCTTCGACGTGAGCGAGCTGGAGGGTGTGGAGTGGCGCTCGCCGGAGGTGCTGGGCGGCCACCTCAGGCTGCTGCGGCGCGCCGGGGAGGGCCGGGACGTCCGCCCCGGCGAGCCCGACCAGGACCCGGCCGCCGTGGTCTTCGGGCTCGGGTACGGGCTGGTGCACGAGTCGCTGCCGCTGGCCGCCGCGGTACTGGCCGCCGTCCGGTCCGAGCGGGGCGCGGAGCGGGAGCAGCGGGCCGCGGGCGCCCGGGGCGGCTCCGGCGCCCGGAGCGCGGGGGCGCCGGGCGCGCTGCGGGCCGACCCGGCCGACATCGCCGAGCGCATACGCCACCTCGGCCGCCTGCACGAGGCGGGTCTGCTCACGGAGGAGGAGTTCTCCGTGAAGAAGGCGGATCTGCTCGCCGAACTGTGAGCGGCGCGCGCTGGGGAGGTCCGCGCCGGAGGCGCAGGCCGGCAAGCGCAGCCCACGGCACCGGGCGTCCCCGGGCAGAAGGGGCGCCCTGCCTGCGCGTCACAGACCCAGGGCGCGCTCCGGCCGGGTCCGCGGTGCCCGCGCCCCTCCGGGGCGGCGGAGCTACTCGCGCCCGGCGCTGGTGAACGCCATGTCCGCGTACCGGTCCCCGGCGACCTGGGCGGCCAGCGGCTCCAGCGCGGCCAGCTCGGCCGCCGTCAGCTCGACGTGCGCGGCCGCGGTGTTCTCCGTCACGCGCTCGGCCCGCCGGGTTCCGGGTATGGGCACGACGGTCAGCCCGTGGACCGTCGCCTGCCGGTGCACCCAGGCCAGGGCGACCTGCCCGGGGGTCAGGCCGCGGCGGGCGGCGATGGCCCGCAGCGGCTCCAGCAGCGCGGCGTTGGCGGTGGCGTTGTCCCCGGTGAAGCGCGGCAGGGTGCGGCGGAAGTCGTCGCTGGTCAGCTCCTGGTCGGCGCGGACGAAGGAGCCGGTGAGGAAGCCGCGGCCCAGCGGGGAGTACGGCACGAAGGCGACGCCCAGCTCGCGGGCGGCGGGCACGGCGGTGCGCTCGACGTCGCGGCTGAAGACGGATCACTCGGACTGCAGGGCGGCGATGGGGTGGACGGCGTGCGCGGCGCGCAGTTCGGGGCCGGTGACCTCGCTGAGGCCCAGGGCCCGCACCTTGCCCTCGGCGACGAGCTCGGCCATGGCCCCGACCGTCTCCTCGATGGGCGTTCCCGGGTCGCGGCGGTGCAGGTAGTAGAGGTCGATGACGTCGACTCCCAGCCGGCGCAGGCTGCCCTCGACGCAGGCGCGCAGGTAGGCACGGTCGTTGCGGATGCCGCGGGTGGACGGATCGTCGCGGTCGAGCACGATGCCGAACTTGGTGGCGAGGACGATCTCGTCGCGGTGGGCCCGGACGAAGGGGGCGAGGAACTCCTCATTGGCGCCGAAGCCGTACATGTCGGCGGTGTCGAGGAGGGTGACGCCGCGTTCGAGGGCGCGGGTGAGGGCGGCCTCGGCCTGGGCGGCGTCGGTGGGGCCGTAGGCGAAGCTCATGCCCATGCAGCCGAGGCCCTGGGCGCCGACGGCGAGCCCGCCGCCGAGCTGGACGCGGGGCAACGGGGGCTGCTGGGCGGCCTCGGGGGGCTGCGGGGCTGCGGGGTTCATCGGTCGGTTCCCTGCCTCTCCTGCGGGCCCTGCCGGGCACCGGCGTAGATGTCGATCTTGAAGTCGAGCACGGCGAGCGTCTCCTGGAGTTCGGCGACCCGGCGCCGGACGTCGGCGCGGGTCGCGACGAGCAGCTCCAGGCGCTCGGCGTAGGTGTGGGCGCCCGCCCGGACCAGCTCCGCGTAGCGGACCATGTCGGCCACGGGCATCCCGGTCAGCCGGAGCTTGCCCACCAGCGAGAGCCAGTCGAGGTCCCGGTTGGTGAAGCGGCGCTGCCCGGTGTGGGAGCGGTCGATGTGCGGCATCAGGCCGATCCGCTCGTACCAGCGCAGGGTGTGGGCGCTCAGGCCGGTCAGCGCGGCGACCTCGCTGATGGTGTAGCGGTCGGCGCCGTCGGGGCGCGGGTGCGGGAAGTCGTCGGCCGGGCAGGGTCGGCCCGGGGCGGCCCGGCCGTCGGGCACGGCGTCCGTCGCGGTGTCGGGCGCGGCGGCCGGCACGGCGTCGGGCGCGGTGTCCTGGGTGGTGTTCTCCGTCTCCAGCACGGTCATGAACGGAACGCTAGGACCTTGGAGTGCACTCCAGGCAAGCGTGTTCGGACCCGTCCCGTAACCTCGGTGCCATGGACAGCCTGCGGATGATCGACAACTGGCCGGTGACGACGGCGGCGGCCGTGGTGGTGCGAGGCGACGGCACGGTGGCCGGCGGCCACGGCCCGACCGGGCACCGGTTCGCGCTGGCCTCCGTGACGAAGCCGCTCACCGCCTACGCCGCGCTCGTCGCCGTCGAGGAGGGCGCGGTCGAGCTGGACGAACCGGCCGGCCCCCGGGGCTCGACGGTGCGCCACCTGCTCGCGCACACCTCGGGGCTCGCGTTCGACGAGCATCGCGTCATGGCGGAGCCCGGCACCCGCAGGATCTACTCCAACGCCGGTTTCGAGGTCCTCGGCGACCACGTCGAGAAGGCGGCGGACATCCCGTTCGCCGAGTACCTCCGGCAGGCCGTGCTGGAGCCGCTGGGCATGGCCGCCACCGAGCTGGACGGAACGCCCGCGGCGGCGGCCGTCTCCACCGCCGAGGACCTCGCCCGGTTCGCGGCGGAGCTGCTCTCCCCGACGCTGATCGCACGGCAGACGCACGCCGAGGCGACGAGCGTGGCCTTCCCCGGGCTGCGCGGCGTGCTGCCCGGCTACGGCAACCAGTCCCCCAACGACTGGGGGCTCGGCATGGAGATCCGCGGCGACAAGTCCCCGCACTGGACGGGGGCCTCCTCCTCCCCCGCCACCTTCGGCCACTTCGGGCAGGCGGGCACGTTCCTGTGGGTGGACCCCCGGGCCGGCGCGGCCTGCGTGGCCCTGGCCGACCGGGACTTCGGCGAGTGGGCGGTCGAGGCCTGGCCGCCCTTCACCGACGCCGTGCTGGCCGAGCTCGGCTGAGCTGGGCCGGGTCTCTGGGGATCACCCGAACGTGTCACGACGCGGGCGCCGTGTTCTCTCCGGCACGGCGGCGCGGCGTCACCCGTAGGACGGTTCGGCGTGCATCTCCCACACCAGCAGCTCGGCCCCGGTGGGCCCGGCCGTCGCCACGAGCCCCTCGGCGCCCTTGACGCGCGCGGCGTCCGCCGCAGCGAGCCAGGAGCCCTCCAACTCCAGGCTGCCCCGCACCACCTGGAGGTACGCCCAGGGGGCCGCGGGCAGGACGGTGTGCCGCCGGGCGGGCAGCCGGCGGACGTGCAGGACGGCCTGCGAGCGGTCCAGCGCGTAGGGGGTGCCGTCGGCGATGCCGCGGACGACCTCGTACTCCGGCGTGCCGCCGAAGGTGTCGGGCACCAGCCACATCTGCCAGAACCGCAGCGGGCCCGAGCCCTCGTTGCGCTCGGCGTGCCGCACGCCCGCGCCCGCACTGAGCCGCTGCAGGTCGCCGGGGCGCACGACGGTGCGGTGCCCGGCGGAGTCCGTGTGCGTGAGCTCGCCGTCCGTCACCCAGGTGACGATCTCCAGGTCCCGGTGGGGGTGCTCGGCGAAGCCCGCTCCGGCGGCCAGCCGCTCCTCGTTGCAGGCGACGAGCAGCCCGAAGCCCGTGTTGTCGGGGTCGTAGTGGCCGGAGAAGGAGAAGGCGTGCCGGGTGTCGATGCCCGCCGCGGCGTCCCCGCCCCGGTACCGGTCGGCCGCTCTGCGCACGTCAAGCATGCGCTCAACCGTACTGGCCGCGGTGGGGGCGGGAGGGCCCGGTCCCGGTACCGCGGACCGATAAGGCAGGCTTGTCCCGTGCCCGAACCTGCTGAGATCCCGCCGAACCACCTGTCCGACCACCCGCACGCCGCCACCCTGCGGCGGCTGCAGCAGCACTCCGGCAAACTGGCCGCCGCCGCCATCGCGCGCATGGACGAGCAGCTGTCCTGGTACCGGGCGATGCCCCCGGAGAACCGTTCGTGGATCGGGCTGGTCGCGCAGGCGGGCATCGCGGCGTTCACCGAGTGGTTCCGGCATCCGGAGACCCCGCGGGCCATCAGCACGGACGTGTTCGGCACGGCCCCGCGCGAGCTGACCCGGGCGGTCACCCTGCGGCAGACGGTGGAGATGGTCCGCACCACGATCGAGGTCGTGGAGAGCGCCATCGACGAGGTGGCCGCGCCCGGCGACGAGGCGGTGCTGCGCGAGGCCCTCCTCGTCTACGCGCGGGAGATCGCCTTCGCCACCGCCCAGGTGTACGCGCAGGCCGCCGAGGCGCGGGGCGCCTGGGACGCGCGGCTGGAGTCGCTCGTGGTGAACGCGGTGCTCTCCGGCGAGGCGGACGAGGGCGCGGTCTCCCGGGCCGCGGCCCTCGGGTGGAACTCCCCCGACCACGTGTGCGTGGTCCTGGGCAACGCGCCGGACGGGGACAGCGAGCTGACGGTCGAGGCCATCCGCCGGGCCGCGCGGTACGCCAAGCTGCAGGTGCTGACCGGGGTGCTGGGGAGCCGGCTGGTCGTCGTCGCGGGGGGCTCCGAGGATCCGCTGAAGGCCGCCAAGTCGCTCATCGGGCCGTTCGCCGCCGGTCCCGTGGTGGCCGGTCCCGTCGTCGGCGACCTGCTCTCGGCGCCGCGTTCGGCGCGGGCGGCGGCAGCCGGGCTGCGGGCCGCCGCGGCGTGGCCGGACGCGCCGCGTCCGGTGCTGGCGGACGATCTCCTGCCCGAGCGCGCGATGGCCGGCGACCCCACGGCGCGGGAGCTGCTGGTGGAGGAGATCTACAGACCGCTGGAAGAAGCCGGCTCCGCGCTCCTGGAGACGCTGAGCGTGTATCTGGAGCAGGCGAGCAGCCTGGAGGGCGCCGCCCGGATGCTCTTCGTGCACCCCAACACCGTGCGCTACCGGCTGCGACGTGTGACTGACGTCACCGGATGGTCGCCCTCCGATGTGCGATCCGCGTTCACCCTGCGTATTGCGCTGATTCTGGGGCGTCTCGCCGAGCGGACATCATCAGGTCGTCCTTGACGTGCGCCTTTGTGCGAGGTCCACAATTCCCTTCACCGTTCTTCGTCTCGGTCCCCACCGGCGGGGACCTTCGCCCTCAAGAGAAAGTGGAAGGGTGCTCGTACTCGTCGCTCCCGGCCAAGGCGCCCAGGCGCCCGGCTTCCTGAATCCCTGGCTCGAACTTCCCGGCGTCCCGGACCTGCTGAAGCAGTGGTCCGAGATCACCGGTCTCGATCTCGTGCGCTACGGCACCGAGGCGGACGCGGAGGAGATCCGCGACACGGCCGTCGCCCAGCCGCTGCTGGTCGCCGCCGGGCTGGTGTCCACGCGGGCCCTCCTGGAGGGCACCGACCCCGCGCGCCTCGGCGCCGTCGCGGGCCACAGCGTCGGTGAGCTGACCGCCGCCGCGACGGCCGGTGTGCTGTCGGACGACGACGCCATGGCGATCGTGACGCGGCGGGGCCAGGCCATGGCCGAGGCCGCGGCCGTCGTGGAGACCGGCATGTCGGCGGTGCTCGGCGGGGACGCCGACGCCGTCGTGGCGCACCTGGAGAAGCTCGGGCTCACGCCCGCGAACGTCAACGGGGCCGGCCAGATCGTCGCGGCCGGGACCGCGGAGCAGCTCGCCGCGCTCGCCGCCGACAAGCCCGAGAAGGCCCGGGTACGCGAGCTCAAGGTGGCGGGCGCGTTCCACACCCACCACATGGCCCCGGCGGTGAGCGCCCTGGAGCAGGCCGTCGCGGACGTCGCCGTCGGCACGCCCTCACCGCGCCTGGTGTCCAACAGGGACGGGCGGGTCGTCACGGACGGCCCGGACTTCGTGCGGCGCCTGGTGGGCCAGGTGGCCAGCCCCGTCCGCTGGGACCTGTGCATGGAGACGTTCCGCGAGCTGGGCGTCACGGCGCTGATCGAGGTGTGCCCCGGCGGGACCCTGACCGGGCTGGCCAAGCGTGCCCTGCCCGGCGTCACGACCCTGGCGCTCAAGACCCCCGAGCAGCTCGACGCAGCACGTGAACTGATCGCCGAGCACGGCACCGCCGAATAGGAGCACCGAGCCCATGCCCGCGAAGATCAAGCCCGCCCAGGGCTCCCCGTACGCGCGTGTCGTCGGCGTCGGCGGTTACCGCCCGACGCGCGTCGTGCCGAACGAGGAGATCCTCCGGCACATCGACTCCTCCGACGAGTGGATCCGGTCCCGCTCCGGCATCGCCACCCGGCACTGGGCGGGTCCGGACGAGACCGTCACCGAGATGACGCTGCACGCGGCGGGCAAGGCCATCGCGGACGCGGGGCTGACCCCCGAGCAGATCGGCGCCGTGATCATCTCCACCGTCTCGCACTTCAAGCAGACGCCGTCGGTGGCCACCGAGATCGCACACCGGCTGGGTGCCACCGGGGCGGCGGCCTTCGACATCTCCGCCGCCTGCGCGGGCTTCGGCTACGGTCTGACCATTGCCAAGGGTCTGATCGTCGAGGGCAGCGCGCGGCACGTCCTCGTCGTCGGCGTCGAGCGGCTCTCGGACCTCACCGACCTGACGGACCGCTCCACCGCGTTCCTGTTCGGGGACGGCGCGGGCGCGGTCGTCGTCGGCCCGTCCGACACCCCGGCCATCGGGCCGACGGTCTGGGGCTCCGAGGGCGACAAGCACGACACCATCACGCAGACCGTCCCGTGGGACGTCTACCGCGAGGGCACGCCGGAGAAGTACCCCGCGATCCGCCAGGAGGGCCAGACGGTCTTCCGGTGGGCCGTCTTCGAGATGGCCAAGGTCGCCCAGCAGGCGCTGGAGGCGGCCGGAATCACCTCCGACGACCTGGACGTCTTCATCCCGCACCAGGCCAACATGCGGATCATCGACTCGATGGTGAAGACCCTCAAGCTGCCGGAGCACGTCACCGTCGCCCGGGACGTGGAAACCACCGGCAACACCTCGGCCGCCTCGATTCCGCTCGCCATGGAGCGGCTGCTGGCGACCGGGAAGGCCAAGAGCGGCGACACGGCGCTCGTCATCGGCTTCGGGGCGGGTCTCGTGTACGCGGCGACGGTCGTTACGCTCCCCTAGTCGGTTACCCCCGCCGGTCGCCCGACCGGCCACTCTCACCGCAACACATCAGCGCAAACAGCAGAAGGAGCGCCCAACATGGCCGCCACGCAGGAAGAGATCGTCAAGGGTCTCGCCGAGATCGTCAACGAGATCGCCGGTATCCCCGAGGAGGACGTCGAGCTCGGCAAGTCCTTCACCGACGACCTGGACGTCGACTCGCTGTCGATGGTCGAGGTCGTGGTCGCCGCCGAGGAGCGCTTCGACGTCAAGATCCCGGACGACGACGTCAAGGAGCTGAAGACCGTCGGCGACGCGGTCAACTACATCCTCAAGCACCAGGACTGAGTCCCGCTCGTTATGCGTGTGTCGCCACCCGGGCCTGCCGGGTGGCGGGTCACAACCCCTACCCGTGGAGACAGGAATTCCGTGAACACGACCAATCGCACCGTGGTCGTCACCGGTATCGGCGCAACCACACCGCTGGGTGGCGACAGCGCATCGACCTGGCAAGGTCTGCGAGACGGCCGGTCCGGCGTCTCGCCCATCGACGCCGACTGGGCCGCCGAGATGCCCGTCCGCATCGCCGCCCAGGCGGCCGTCGACCCGACCGACGTGCTGTCCCGCCCGCAGGCCCGCAAGCTGGACCGCTCGGCGCAGCTGGCCCTCATCGCCAGCCGCGAGGCCTGGGCCGACGCGGGCTTCGAGGGCCGGGCCGGCGAGCCCGGTGCCGCGGTGGACCCGGCCCGTGTGGGCGTCGTCGTCGCCTCCGGCATCGGCGGCGTGACGACGCTGCTCGACCAGTACGACGTACTGCGGGAGAAGGGCGCCCGCCGCGTCTCCCCGCACACCGTGCCGATGCTCATGCCCAACGGACCGGCGGCGAACGTGAGCCTGGAGGTGAACGCCCAGGCGGGCGTGCACACGCCGGTGAGCGCATGTGCCTCGGGCGCCGAGGCCATCGGCTACGGCATGGAGATGATCCGCACCGGCCGCGCCGACATCGTCGTCGCCGGGGGCACCGAGGCGTGCGTCCACCCGCTGCCCGTAGCCGCCTTCGCCAACATGATGGCGATGTCCAAGAACAACGAGGCGCCCGAGCAGGCCTCCCGCCCCTACGACACCGCGCGCGACGGCTTCGTCATGGGCGAGGGCTCGGGGCTCGTGGTGCTGGAGTCCGCCGAGCACGCGGCGCGGCGCGGCGCGCGGGTGTACTGCGAGGCGGTGGGCCAGGGCCTGTCGTCGGACGCGCACCACATCGCCCAGCCCGAGCCGACCGGCCGGGGCATCGCCGCGGCCCTGCAGAACCTGCTGGACAGCACAAACCTCACTCCGGAGCAGTGCGTGCACGTCAACGCGCACGCCACCTCCACCCCGCAGGGGGACGTCGCCGAAATCAAGGCCCTGCGCAAGGTGCTCGGCGACAAGCTGGACCAGGTGGCGATCTCCGCCACGAAGTCGATGACGGGGCACCTGCTGGGCGGGGCCGGCGGCATCGAGACGGTGGCCACGGTGCTCGCGCTGTACCACCGCACGGCTCCGCCGACGATCAACATCGACGAGCTGGACCCGGAGGTGGACGCGGACATCGTGCGCGGCTCGGCCCGGGCGCTCCCCGAGGGCACGATCGCCGCCGTCAACAACTCCTTCGGCTTCGGCGGCCACAACGTCGTCCTGGGATTCCGCACGGTCTGACCGCGGCGGCCGGCACCGGGACGGCCGCAGAACACGGGGAAGGGGCCACACCCTCGGTGTGGCCCCTTCCCCGTGGGCCCGCCCCTCCGGGCTTCCGGCAGGTCGCCACCGGAGGCGCGGGGCTGGCGGAGCGGCCCCGGAAGAGGGCGAGTGCCCGTCGTCGTCACCGATCGGCCGTCACCCGTCGGCCCGTCGGCCTACGCCCGTCGTCAGACGACCTGGTGCAGCCAGCGCACCGGGGCGCCCTCGCCGGCGTGGCGGAAGGTCTCCAGCTCGTCGTCCCAGGGCTGGCCCAGCAGCCTGGACACCTCCTCGGCCAGGTCCGTCTCGCCCCGCGCCGCACGCTCCATCGCGGCCCGCAGCCGGTCCTCGGGAATCAGGATGTCGCCGTGCGGGCCCGTGACCGCGTGGAAGATCCCGAGCTGCGGGGTGGAGCTGTAACGTTCGCCCTCTGCTCCCGCGCCGGGCTCGGCCGTCACCTCGAAGCGCAGCAGGTGCCAGCCTCTGAGGGCGGAGGCCAGCTTGGAGGCCGAGGCCGGATCGCCCTGCCAGCTCAGCTCCGCCCGCCAGGTACCGGGAGCCGCGGGCTGTCTGATCCAGTCGAGGCTGACGCGGGTGCCGAGCACACCGGCCACCGCCCATTCGACGTGCGGGCACAGCGCGCGCGGCGCGGAGTGCACATAGAGAACGCCACGTGTTGTCACCGGGACCTCCCGTGCGGTTCGAAGTCCGCCGCCTGCCATTGTTCCCCATCAGCAACGGGGCCAGCAGCTTCTGGGTTACGAACAGTAAACACCATAGGCGATCATTCTCCTCAAAACGGACGACACATGACATGCCGTAAGTGTCGCAGCACTGATCGCTTCCGTTCCCCCGACGGGGAGGTCACCGCCGCCGCCGGCGGCACCGGGGCATCGCGTACCGTCGGGGAAAACGGTGGGAAAGCATCGCGGAACGAGGGCTGCTGATGACGCGTGGGACACGGCACCGGGGTGGACGCACGGGCCGGGCAGGCGTGGTCGCCGCGGCACTCGCCCTGCTCCTGGGCGCGGGCGCGTGTACGTCCGAAGCGCCGTCAACCGAGAAGAGCGACACCCGAAAGAGCTACGTGGAACGGAGCCCCTCGCCGAGTCCGACCCCCATCTGGGACACCAGTCCGGATTCGATAGCGGCGCTCGGCGACTCGATCACCACGGCCTTCGACGCCTGCTCACTGCTGACCGACTGCCCGGAGGTGTCCTGGGCGACGGGCACCTCGCCGGAGGTGGACAGCCTCGCCGACCGGCTCCTGGCGGACCCCGAGGGCCGCACGTGGAACTACGCGGTGGCCGGTTCCGTGATGGCCGACCTGCCGGGGCAGGCCGCACAGGCCGCGGCGCACCGGCCGGATCTGGTCACCGTGCTGATCGGGGCCAACGACGCCTGCGCCGACGACGTGGCCGGGATGACCCCCACCGACACGTTCCGGGCGGATTTCCGGGCCGCGCTGCGCACGCTCGAGGAGAAGTCGCCCTCGACGCAGGTGTACGTGGCGAGCGTGCCCGACCTGCGGCGGCTGTGGTCCTTGGGCCGGGACAACGCCCTGGCCGCCCGCATCTGGCAGTTCGGCATCTGCCCCACGATGCTGCGTGACCCGGCCGCCGTGGACGAGGCGGCGACCGCGCGGCGCCGGCAGGTCTCGGACCGCGTCGACGCGTACAACGACGTGCTCCACGAGGTCTGCGCCGCCGCCGAGCGCTGCCGCTACGACGGCGGGGCCCTACACGACTACCGCTTCACGCTGCGCGAGGTGAGCGGCTGGGACTGGTTCCATCCCGGCGAACAGGGCCAGGCCGTGCTGGCGGAGCTGGCCTACGCCGGGGTGACGTCGCCTCAGCAGCCCGGTACCGGGGGCCGGTAGCACAGCCCGGGGGCCGGTAGCACGGCCCAGCAGCCGGTAGCCCTGCCCAAGGCCGGCAGCACGGCCCGGGTGCCCGGCCGCGAAGGGCTCGTGGGCCGGGCGAAGGATGGCCGGAAGCCGACGGTGGGCCCGTACCCGTGTGCGGGGCCGACGCACAATGGTCCGCGTGAGTCCGCCCGTCCGCACCGCACGCGCCGTCGTCGTCGACAAGCCCGGAGCACATCGGCTGGTGAGCGGGCCGGTGGCCGAACCGGCCTTCGGCGAGGTACGGATCGCGGTCACCGCGGCCCTCGTGAGCACGGCCGACCGCGCGCTCTACGCGGGCACGGCCCCCGGCTGGCCCGACCCCTACCCCGTCACCCCCGGTGGCGAATGGTCGGGCACGGTGGAGGCGATCGGCGAGGGGGTGGCGGCCGGACTGCTCGGCCGGAAGGCCGTCGGCGAGCGGGCGCCCGGCGGCTGTCTCGCCTGCGCCCGCTGCCGGGAGGACGAACCGCACCTGTGCTCGGAGCCCTCCGGCCGGCCGGGCGCCGGGGCGTTCGCCGACGTGCTGAACGTCCCGGCCCGGCTGCTGCACGTCCTGCCCGACGACGCCGATCTGCGGGCCGCCGCCCTGCTGGGGCGGGCGGCCGTGGCGGCCACCGCCGTGCTGGCCGCCATGCCCGTCCCCGGGGAGCGGGCGGCCGTCGTCGGGGCGGGGCCGCTCGGGCTGCTGACGGTGCAGCTGCTGGCCGCCTCCGCCCCGGGGGAACTGGTGGCCGTGGACTCCCGGCCGCTCGCCGGCGAACGTGCCCTCACGCTGGGCGCGGGCCGGGCGGTGTGCCCCTCGGAGGCGGTGGAACTGCACGGCCGCTGCGACCTGGTGGTGGAGACGGCCGGGGAGGCGGAGAGCGCGTACGACGCCTGCCTGCTCGCGCGGCGCGGCGGCCGGGTGCTGCTCGCGGCGGCCCCGGAGCCGGGTGGCGCCCGGGGCCTGGACCCGGCGCGGCTGCTGGAGCAGGCGCTGACCGTGCGGTGCGCCCCCGGTGCCACGCCGGCGGCCTGGGCCCACGCCGTGCGCGCCTTCCGGCTGGGCCGGCTCAGCTCAGCGCCGCTGGTCAGCCACGAGTTCGGGCTCGCGGACTTCGACGCCGCGATGGCGACGGCCACGACCCGGGACCCTGGTACGGGAGCCGTTCTGCTGCGGCCCTGACAGGGCCCCGGGCATGCGGCGAGGGCCGCCACGGCGATGCCGTGACGGCCCTCGTTTCCACGCTCGGCTCAGACCGAGAGCGCGACCTCGATGTTGCCCCGGGTGGCGCTGGAGTAGGGGCACACCTGGTGCGCCTTCTCCACGAGGGCCCGCGCGGTGGCCTCGTCCACGTTCGGGATGGTCGCCTTGATGGCGACCTTCAGACCGAAGCCGCCCTGCGGCGTCTTGCCGATGCCGACCTCGGCGGTGACCGTCGAGCCGGATATGTCCGCCTTCTCCTGGCGGGCGACGACGCCGAGCGCGCCCTGGAAGCAGGCGCTGTACCCGGCGGCGAAGAGCTGCTCCGGGTTGGTACCGGCCCCGCTGCCGCCCATCTCCCTGGGCGGGTTGACGACGACCTCGAGCTGGCCGTCATTGCTGGCGACCTTGCCGTCCCGGCCGTTCTCGGCGGTGGCCACGGCCGTGTAGAGGACGTCGACGGGCTGGATGGACATACGGATCCTCCTGTTGGATGCGTCACCGGAGGGCTCGCGCCCACGACCCGCCCGGCGGGTCGCAGTCTAGAGCCTCACGCGGTGGGGGCTGGGGGAAGGTCAGTCGGCGAGACGGACGATCATCTTTCCGGTGTTCCGGCCGCGGAGCATGCCGAGGAAGGCGTCGACCGCGGTCTCGATGCCCTCGGTGGCGGTCTCGTGGTACTTCAGCTGGCCGGAGGCGATCCAGCCGGCGGTCTCCTCCGCGAAGCGCGGCATCAGCTCGTCGTGGTCGCTGACGAGCATGCCGGTGATGCGCAGCCGCTTGCCGATGACCTGGACGAGGTTGCGCGGGCCGGGCGCGGGCTCGGCGTCGTTGTACTGGGCGATGGCGCCGCACAGGGTGATGCGGCCCTGGGGCCGCATGGCGTCGATGGCGGCCTCCAGGTGGTCGCCCCCGACGTTGTCGAAGTAGACGTCGACACCCTCGGGTGCGGCCTCGCGCAGCTGCTCGCCGACGGGGCGCTCCTTGTAGTTGAAGGCGGCGTCGAAGCCGTACTCCTTGGTGAGCAGTTCGACCTTCTCGGCGGAGCCGGCGCTGCCGACGACCCGCGCCGCCCCCTTGATCCGGGCGATCTGGCCGACCTGGCTGCCGACGGCACCGGCGGCTCCGGAGACGAAGACGGTGTCGCCCTCCTGGAACGAGGCCACCTCCAGCAGGCCGGCGTAGGCGGTGAGCCCGGGCATGCCCATGACGCCGAGGTAGGTGCTCAGGGGCGCGAGGTCGGGGGAGACCTTCTGCGCGTGGGCGGCGTCCAGCGTCGCGTACTCCCGCCAGCCGAGGAAGTGCAGCACGTGGTCGCCGACGGCGAAGCCCTCGGCCTCGGACGCGACGACGACGCCGACGGCTCCGCCGTCCATCGGCCGGTCGAGCTGGAAGGGCGGCACATAGGACTTGACGTCGTTCATCCTGCCGCGCATGTACGGGTCCACGGACAGGACGAGGTTGCGTACCAGGATCTGCCCCGCCTCCGGAGCCGCCACGGGCTCCTCGCGCAGCGCGAAGTCGGCCGGGGTCGGCCAGCCGTCCGGGCGGGCGGTCAGGTGCCAGGCGCGGCCGGTGGTGGGCAGGGTCATCTGAGCTCTCCTCACGAGATTTACTTCATGACGTGAAACAACAGTGCACCTGGATATTTCATGTTGTCAAGTAAATGGCTATGCTGGTGCCCATGACCCGTCCCAAGCCCCCAGGCGACCAGCTCACGCTCGAGGTGCTGGAGCTTCTCGGCGACGTGGTGGCCCGGTACTACGAGGAGTACGACAAGGCAGCCGCCGAGTTCACGCTGACCGGCTCCCAGGCCCGGGTGCTGGCGCTGCTCGCGCTCGGCCCCCTGCCCATGCGCCAGCTCGCCCAGCGCCTCAAGTGCGAGCCGTCCAACGTGACGGGCATCGTCGACCGGCTGACCGCGCGCGGGCTGGTGGAGCGCCGGGCCGACGAGTCGGACCGGCGGGTCAAGCTCGCGGCCCCGACGGAGGAGGGCCTGCGGACGGCGGCGTCCCTGCGCGAGTCGCTCGGCGAGTTCGCCCGTGAGCCGCTCGGGCGGCTCGACGAGCCGAGCCGCCGCCAGTTGCGCGAGCTGCTCCGCCAGATGCTGGCGTAGGCCCGCGCCGTGCCCCGCGCTGGCGAGGTCCGCGCGAAGGCGCAGGGCTGGCAAGCGCAGTCCCGGCACCGGATCCGGCCTCGCCCGGGAGTGCCTCTTCCCGCGCCTCTGCGGGGCGCGGGGCGCGGATCAGCCCAGTTCGCCGCGGAGGCGGCGGGCCCGCAGGACGAGCTCCAGCTCGAAGCGGCGGTCGGGGTCGTCGACCGCGTCGCCCCACATCTCCCGGATCTGCCGCAGCCGGTAGCGGACGGTCTGCGGGTGCACCCCGAGCCGGCTGGCCACCTCGGGTGCCCCGCCCCTGGCCTCCAGCCAGGCCAGCAGCGTCTCCGCCAGCCGGCGGCCGTGCGTGGGCCCGCATTCCTCCAGGGGCGCCAGCAGCCGGCGGCCCAGATCGTCGATCAGCTCCTCGGGCGGCAGCAGCACTAGCGCCTCGGTGTGCTCGGTGCAGTCCAGCAGGCCGCCGGAGGGCAGCAGTCCGCGCTCCATGAGGGCCACCGCCGACTGCGCCCAGCGCAGGGACTTGGCGGCCTCGGCGATGCCCACCGGCGGGCCGATGGCCCCCGACCAGCCCGCCGTGGCCCGGCGCAGCAGCTCGCCGCGCCCGGCGGCGTCCGGCTCGGGAACGACCATGAGCGGCTGCTCGCGCTCCATGTCGAGCAGGACCTCGGGCCCCAGCGCCGGGGGCAGGGCCTCCCGGGCCGGGGGCACGAGCACGGCGACGGCCACCGACCGGGGGACGGGCCAGCCGATCCGGGCCGCGCGCTCCGTCAGGACGGATTCGAGCTGACCGCCGTGCCCGCCCTCGTCGAGCAGGAGGTCCAGCAGGCGGCGCTGGAGGCGGAGCCGCTCCCCCGCCTGCCGGGCCGCGGCCTCGGCGTAGCCGCGCACCGACTCGGCGACCAGGCCGTCGAGGTACTGGAAGCCCGACTCGGCCAGCTCGTACATCGCGGGTGCCGGGATGTCGGCCTGCTGGCCGATCTCGGCGAGCCGGCGCCAGGCGAGCCGGACGCCGAGCCGGTAGATCGCCTGGAGCGAGTCCAGGCTGCGGCCCTGGAGCAGCTCGCCGCGGCCGAAGTCCTGGAAGACCGTCGGGTGCACGTGGGGGCTGCCGAGCCCGGTGGCCAGGTGCTCGACGAAGTGCTCCAGTGCCCGGCGGATACCGACGAGCGACATCGGCTCGCCGGTCGACTCGTCGACCACGACGGGCAGGCTGGGGTACTCGGTGCGGATCTCCCGCAGGATGTCGCCCGCGAGCACGGGGATCTCCTCCCGCGCCCGCTCGGCGAAGGCCAGCAGCTGGTCCGCGGGCACCGCCCGCCAGGCCGATTCCACGGTCACCGCCGTCACGAGGAGCCGCCGACGTCCAGCGTGACGGACAGGGTCGGGATCTCCGTGGGCGTCGCGGACGTGTCGTCTTCGGGGCGGTCGGGCTTCTGCGAGGGGGTGTCGCCGTCGTTCCCGGCCTCGTCGCCGGGCGCCTCGGTGGCGCTGCCGCCGTCCTCACCGTTCCCGGCGTCCTCGCCCACGCCGTCCTCCGGGGCCTCGGACGGCCGGCCGGAGGAGTCGGCGGGAGCCGACGGCCTCGTCCCCTCGGCGGGGTCCGTGGTCTCGGAGGGTGAGGACGCGTCCGACGGGGAGGCGTCCACCTCGGGCTCGTGGTGCGGGAAGTGCACGATCGGCACGTTCGGCTGCTCGGGAGTGGCGTTCAGCATCGAGACGATGCCGACCCCGGCGCCGACCGCGAGCAACGCAGCGAGAACGCAGGTCAGAGCTGCGGCGAGGAGTCTGTGCATGGCGCGGGGGACCTCTCTGAAGACTGCACGGGACCAGCAGTCGCCCCCGACACCGGTTCGTGGTGTGAAGTCTGGAAGGGCATTGACGCGCTGTCAAGGGTTCGCTTACCGTCACCGGCCCAGGGGGGCCTGCCCGGACGACCGGGAGCGGGCCCACCACCGTTCGCGCCCCGGCCGGGACCGGCTTCGGGCGCCGCGCGTCACACCGCTCCGCGCGCACGTAGCACACCCCTCGCACGTCGCCACCGCACGCGGTACGGAGAACGCGCACCACCCACCTTCCACGGGAGCACCCGCCATGCGCCGTTCCGCCTCACCCCTCTCGCTGACCCTGCTGGGGCTCGGCGTGTTTCTGCTGGTCCTGGCCTCGATGCTGGCCTGGTACGTGGAACCGCGGGCCAAGCGAACCCCCATCGACACGGTCTCGACGACGGTCATGAAGGGCACGGGAAGCTACTTCGACCAGCAGTCCGTCACCGAGAAGAAGGACGAGCCCCTCACCGTCACCCGCCGCGTCCTCGGAAACGTCGCCGCCAGCGAGCGCCACGACGTGGCCGTCTGGGACGTCTCACAGACGATCGACACCGAGACGACACTGAAGCGGGAGGACCCGCGCAAGTCCTTCCAGTGGAAGACCGAGAGCTGGGTGACCGACCGGGAGACGAACAAGCCCGTCCACTGCTGCGGCGAGGCACCGGGGAAGTTCGCCGGCGAGGCCTACCTCAAGTTCCCCTTCGACGTCGAGGAGCGGGGCTACACCTGGTGGGACTCCAGCCTGGGTAACACCGTCGCGCTCACCTACGACCAGCGCGTGAAGGTGCAGGGCTACGAGGGGATGCGCTTCACCGGAACCGTCGACGCCACCAAGGTCGGCACCCGTCAGGTGCCCGGCATCCTGGTGGGTCTCCCGGAGACTCCGCAGGTCATGGCCGAGGAGTGGTACGCCAACACGAACCTCGAGTTCGTCGTGGACGAGGCCACCGGGCGCATCCTCAAGGCGACCACCGGCCCGAAGGTGACCCTCCGCGCCCCCGGCTCCTCGAAGGACGCCGTCACGCTCCTTAGGAGCGACGGGCTCACCTTCACCGAGAAGACCCAGGAGGAGCAGGTCAAGCTGGCCGAGGACGGCAGCGGCAAGCTGCGGATGGTCGGCACGACCGCCCCGGTCGGGCTGGGCTCCGCCGGGCTGCTGCTCGCCGCGGCCGGGACCGTGCTCCTGGTGCGCGGCCGGCGCCAGGAGGCGTGACCCAGCCCACATCACCGACGGGTACCCGCACCGGTGCTTTGCGCTCCGGTGCGGGTACCCGTCGGTAAACCCGAGGGTAATTTGTCACATGGGTGAGTAGCCGCATCGAACGTGGCGACGAAAATTGAGCCATCCGATCGCCAGCCACCGCCCCCGGCTCACGGCTCTCGGTCCATCACCGTCACCCCGGTGGACGCAATCCCCCGCGAGAACCCCTCGCGCCCGCAGCACCCCGCTCCCGTCCCACCCTCATCACCGCACGTCAGCCGTACCCGCAGCACCCACCGCACCCTCCCACGAGTGGAGCGCTCCATGCCCCAGCAGGTGCCCCCGGTGGCTCCCCACGCCGCCTCCGTCCCGCAGCAGCGGCTCGCCCCGCGTGCGGTCACGACGGCTGCCACCAGCCCCGCCGACGCGGTCCCCTCCCGGTATCCCCGCCGCATCGTCTTCCTCGCCCGCCGCGACATCGGCAATCCGGCCGCCGGCGGTTCCGAGCTGCTCATCGACCGGATCGCCTCCGGACTGTCCGCCCAGGGCCACGAGGTGACGCTCGTGTGCGGCGGGCCCGCCGCGGAGCGCGACTACCGGGTCGTCTCGGCCGGCGGCGACGCCGGCCACTTCCTGCGCGCCCGGCGCACCTTCACCCGCGAGGTCGGCGAGACCGACCTGATGGTCGAGGTGTGCAACGGCATGCCGTACCTCACGCCGATGTGGTACCGCGGACCGACGCTGAACTTCGTCAACCACGTCCACACCGAGCTGTGGGGCATGCGCTACCCCGCGCCCGTCGCCCGGATCGGACGCCGGCTCGAGCACTGGGCGCTGGCGCGCACCCACCGCGACAACCTGACGGTCGCCGTCTCCGACTCCACGGCCCGGGCCCTGCGGGGCATCGGCGTCCGCGGCGACCTGATCCGCATCGTCCACAACGGCGTCGAAGAGCCCTCCGCGCCGATCACCGCGAAGTCGGCCGAGCCGCTCTTCCTGGCCATGGGCCGGCTCGTCGAGTACAAGCGGATCGACCTGCTGCTGCGGCTGTGGGAGCGGGTGCGCCCGGTCACCGGCGGCCGGCTCGTGATCGTCGGGGACGGCCCGGAGCGGTCCCGGCTCGAAGCGATGGCCGGCGAGTCGGTGACATTCGCCGGGCATGTCTCCGAGGCGGAGAAGCACCGGCTGCTGTGCTCGGCCTGGCTGCTGCTGCACCCCTCGATGGTGGAGGGCTGGGGGCTGGTGGTCATGGAGGCCGCGGCCCGCGGCACCCCCGCCATCGGCTTCGACATACCCGGGCTGCGCGACTCCATCGCCGACGGCGAGACCGGCGTCCTGGCCCGCGGCGAGAGCACCTTCGCCTCCGCCTGGTGCACCCTCGGCCTCTCGAACCCGCGCCGCGCCGCCCTGGGCGAGGCCGCCCGCGGGCGGGCCGCCGAGTTCGGCTGGGCCCGCACGGTCTCCGCCTTCCGCGAGGTGGCGGGCGAGGCGTGGACGCGCGCCGGCGCCCCGCCGGGCAGCTACACCGGGACGCCGAGGTGACCGGTGTGAGAGACCCGTCCATCCGGCGGTCGGTGACGCTGTTCCGCGCCTTCATGAACGAGCCGAAGGACCCCGGGACCTGCTACGGCCTGCTCGCCCGGGACGCGGCCGACCAGATCGAGCGGTACACGCCCCTGAATGGGGCGACCGTCATCGACGTCGGCGGCGGCAGCGGGCACTTCACCGACGAGTTCCGGCGGCGCGGCGCGCGCGGCTTCCTCTTCGAGCCCGACCCGCACGAGCTGCACGGCCGCGGGCGCCGCCCCGAGGGTGCCGCGCTGGCCGACGGCTACCTGCTGCCCGTCGCGGACGGCACGGCCGACGTCACCTTCTCCTCCAACGTGCTCGAACACGTCGACGACCCGCAGACCTTCCTCAGCGAGATGGTGCGGGTCACCCGGCCCGGCGGGCTCGTCTACGTCTCCTTCACCAACTGGTACTCGCCGTGGGGTGGCCACGAAACCGCCCCCTGGCACTACCTGGGCGCCGAGCGGGCCCGCGCCCGCTACGCCCGGCGGCACGGCCGCCCGGCCAAGCACACCCTCGGCGAGAACCTGTTCGCCGTCCACGTCGGCCCCACCCTGCGCCACGTACGGTCCCGCGACGACGTCGAGATCCTCGCCGCGCGCTCGCGCTACTGGCCGTTCCTCGTCCATGCCATCACCCGGGTCCCGGTCCTCCGCGAGATCGCCACCTGGAACCTCCTTCTCATCCTCCGGCGGTGCCCCCATGACGACGACCACTGACCGCACGCTCGAACTGAGCGCCGTCGGGCCGGACCCGACCGGGCCACCCCGCTCACGGTGGTGGCTGCTGGGCGCCTATGTGCTGGTCCTGGTGGCCTTCGTGCTGGCGGCGCCCGGCAACATGACGTTCGAGACGAAGCTGGGCGTCGTCCGCGACCCCTGGATGTTCCTCGGCGAGCTGGGCAGCCTGTGGTCCGACCGCTCCAGCTTCGGCGGCATCGCCGACCAGTACATCGGCTACCTCTTCCCCATGCTGCCGTTCCACGCGGCGCTGTCCTGGCTGCCCGTGTGGCTGGTCGAGCGGCTCTGGCTGGCCCTCGTCGTCACCACCGCCTTCTGGGGCGCGCTGCGGCTGGCCGAGCGGTTCGGGGTCGGCACCAGCGCGACCCGGCTGCTGGGCGCCGCCACCTACGCCCTGTGGCCCACGTTCACCATCATCGTCGGCTCCACCTCGGCCGGTGCGCTGCCCGGCGCCATGCTGCCGTGGGTGCTGCTGCCGCTGGTGCCCCGGGCGGACGGCACCGCACCCATCGCCCGCGTCGCCGCGGCCCGTTCGGCTTTGCTCATCCCGTTCATGGGCGGCGTCAACGCCGCCTCCACCCTCGCCGCGCTGCTGCCGGTGGGGCTGTACCTCATCACCCGCACCGGCCGGCGGCGCGTCTCGCTCCTGCTGTGGTGGACTCCCGGCGTGATCCTGGCGACGCTGTGGTGGATCATCCCGCTGCTGCTGCTGGGCGCCTACGGCGAGGACTTCATGCCGTACGTCGAGCAGGCCACCGCGACGACGTCCACGATGTCGGCGTTCGAGATGCTGCGCGGCGCCGGCAACTGGGTCGCGTACCTCAACTTCGGCGAGGCCTGGCTCCCGGCCGGCTGGATGATGGCCACGGGGCTGCTCGCCGTCGCGGGCAGTGCGCTCGCCGCCGCCGTCGGCCTGGGCGGCCTGGCGCGGCGGGACATGCCCGAGCGCCGCTGGCTCGTGCTGACCGTCGTCACCGTCACCCTGGTCATGCTGGCCGGCTACGCCGGAGCGCTCGGCGCCCCGTTCGCCGAGGGTTTCCAGGGCTGGCTGGACGGCTGGCTCAAGCCGTTCCGCAACATCTACAAGTTCCAGCCCGGCCTCGCGCTCGCACTCGCCCTCGGCCTCGCCCACCTCACCGCGGTGCTGGTGGCCCGGCGCCGCGGGGCCCGCGCCGCCGGCAAGGACCGGGTCGGCTTCCTGCGCAGCGCCCGGCTCGTCCCGGCGCTGACCGCGCTGCTCGTCCTGCCCGGCCTCGCGCTGCCGTACGTGACCGGCGCGGTGCTCCAGCCGGGCGCGTTCGAGGACCTGCCGAAACACTGGAAGAACACGGCGAACTGGCTGGAGGAGAACTCCGGCGAGACCCGCGCCCTGGTGGTCCCGGCGACCGCGCACGGCGTCTACACCTGGGGCTCGCCCATCGACCAGCCGTTGCACGTCCTGGCCGACTCCCCCTGGGCCCAGCGCGACTACGTCCCCTTCGGGCCGCCCGGTGAGCGGCGCATGCTGGACGCCGTCGAGCAGGCCCTGCTGAGCGGCGGCGCCGTCCCCGGGCTGCAGCAGTACCTGAACCGGGCCGGGCTCCACTACGTCGTCGTGCGCAACGACCTCGACCCGGACCAGATCGGCTACGTGCCGCCGCAGACCGTCAAGCGCACGCTGGAATCCTCCGGCTACGAGAAGACCAAGGGATTCGGTCCGCTGACCACCGGCGGCCGCATCCCGGCGGACACGCCGATCATGCTCCAGGGCTTCTACCCGCGGCAGCAGTCCGTGGAGATCTACGCGCCCGCCGGCGCCTCCGCGCCGAGCATCCCCGAGCAGGTGCGGGCCCAGGACGTGGCACGCACCGCGCGGGTCAGCGGCGGCCCCGAGGCGCTGCTGCCGCTGTCGGCCGACCCGGCCTTCGGGGACCGGCCGGCCGTGCTGACCGGTGACGCCCACCCCGGCGTCGACGCGCCGGACCTCCACGTGACGGCCGACGGCCTGCGCCGCGCGGACACCCGCTTCGGCCTGCTCAACAACAACACCTCGTACACCTACACGGCCGAGGAGCGGAACCACCCCGAGAGCCTCCAGGACGCGGGCGAGGAACCGAAGCAGATCCTCCCCGTCGACGGGGTGCGCCACCAGACGGTCGCCACGCTGCGCGGCGCCCGGAGCGTCACCGCGTCCAGCAGCGGAAGCTGGCTGTTCCACCTGCCGCAGTTCGACCCCGTGCACGCCTTCGACGGCGACCCGATGACGGGCTGGGCCGAGGGCAGCGCGGACGACAGCAGCGGCCAGTGGATCCGGGTCGAGTTCACCGAGGAGACCGACATCCCCGGTGAGCTGGAGCTGACCCCGCTGCCGGACGACGGGCTGCGCCCGGCCCCGACCCGGGTGGAGATCGAGACCGACCGGGGCGAGGCCGTCGAGTCCACGCTGCGGCCCGGCGCCGGGAAGCAGACCGTGGCCGCGCCCGAGGGCCCGGCGACGTGGCTGAAGCTGAGCATCCTGGACACCGAGGAGCGCCGTCCCGGCCTGACCGGGGCCGGCTTCTCCGAGATCGCGATCCCCGGCGTCCAGGTCGACCGACTGCTCTCGCTGCCCGACGACGCGCCGGAGGACAACCCGGCCCGCTCCGAGATGGTGTCGCTGCACCGCGACGCCGACCCGGGCGCGCTGCGCCCCGTCGGCGACGAGCGGGCACTGCGCCGCCACTTCTCCACCCAGGCGGCCGGTGACTACACCTTCCGGGCCACCGCGCTGCCCGTCCCGGGCACGGCCTTCGACGAGCTGCTGGACACGGTCGCTCCCGGCACGGAGAACCGGCTCACCGCCACCGCGGAGTCGACGAGCCCCACCGGGCTCTCGCTGAGCCCGCGCAACCTCGTCGACGGCGACTTCACCACCGCGTGGATCGCCGGGAACGATCCCGTCATCACGCTGACCTGGCCGGTGAAGCGGGACGTCTCCTCCGTCGTCCTGTCCGCCGCCGGCGGCGTCTCGGCCCGGCCGACCGAGGTGACGATCACCTCGCCGGACGGCGCGGTCACCACCGCCGTCGACGAGAACGGCTGGGCCCGCTTCGAGACGATGAACACCGACCAGCTGCGGATCACCGTCACCAAGACGGCCGAGCTGACGGTCGCCAACCCGGTTGCCGGGGACAACCTCCAGCTCCCGGTGGGCCTCAACGAGATCTACGTGCCCGGGCTGGACGAGTTCCGGGTCAAGGCCCCGCTGAAGGACAGCCCGTTCGCGCTGGAGTGCGGCGAGGGACCGGTCGTCACGGTGGACGGCACCACGTACCGCACCAGCGTGTCCGGCACCGTCCGCGACCTCACCGACCGCCGTCCCGTCGAGGTCACCCTCTGCGGCGCGGAGGACGGGGCGATCGCCCTGGACGCCGGTGAGCACACCGTGGAGTCGCCCGCCGACCAGGCGCTGGCGATCACCGACCTGTCCCTGGCCCGCGGCGACACCGGGGCCGGCGGCACCGACCGCCCGGTCACGACCACCGACTGGGACGGGGACGAGCGCAGCGTCGAGGTGGAGACGGGCAACGCCTCCTACCTGCGCACCCACATGGCCTTCAACGAGGGCTGGGAGGCCACGCTGGGCGGGGAGAAGCTGGAGCCCGTCCGTCTCGACGGCTGGCAGCAGGGCTTCCTCGTCCCCGAGGGCGAGGGCGGCACGGTGAAGCTGGAGTACGGACCGGCCACCACGTACACGGTGGGCCTGTTCGCCGCGGGCGCCGCGCTCCTGGGTCTGCTCGCGCTCGCCCTGGTCCGCCGGCGCGACGTCGACGAGGAGGCCGGTGCCGCTCCGGTGCCCGCCCCGGGCTGGGTGCTCGGCGCGCTGGCGCTGACCGTGGTGCTGGCCCTGGTCGCCGGACCGTACGCGCTGGTCGTCCCGG
The DNA here is from genome assembly GCF_027460245.1 of Streptomyces sp. WMMC1477. NCBI lineage: Bacteria > Bacillati > Actinomycetota > Actinomycetes > Kitasatosporales > Streptomycetaceae > Streptomyces > Streptomyces sp. WMMC1477. Next base: position 1,084,364 of record NZ_JAPZBD010000003.1, read on the forward strand.
CCGTGGCGGTGCTCGCCTGGTGGCGGCCCGGGCTGCTGGTCCCGGTCGCGTTCGGCGCCATGGCGCTCGCCGCCGTGTTCGCCCTCCCGTCCGCGGACTCGGGCTTCGCCGAGGGCACCGGCGCCTACGGGCACGCCGCCCAGGCGCTGGCCCTGCTGGCCCTGGTCGCCGCCGTGGTCACGGTCCCGGCGCGCAGGGGCCCGGGCGGCCGGCACCGGGAGCACGACGGCGGGGACGCCGGGCACACCGGGTACGGGCACCCGGTGCCGGCCCAGGGCACCGTGCCGCCCGCCCAGGCCCCCGGCGGTCCCGCCCGGCCCGGCGGCCGTCCCGGCGACACGCGGGAGGGTCCGGCCTGATGCCCACCGAACGCGTCCCCTTCCCGGTCGTGGACGAGATCTCCCGGCACGGGCTCGACGAGCGCGAGCCGGAGACCGTCCACATCGAGATCCACCTGCCGGGCCGGCTCGACGAGGAACGGCTGCGCAAGGCGGTGCGGGACGCGTTCGGGCGGCACCCGCGCATCCTGATGCGCCAGGCCCCCGCCCGGTGGTGGCACCGGGGGTACTTCTGGGAGCTGACCGGGGAGCCGGAGACCGAGGCCGTCCGCTTCCCCGGCGACACCCTGGAGGACGCCCGGCGCCGGGCGCTGGACGAGGAGCCCTCGCTCAGCGCCTCGCCGCCGGTGCGGATCGAGGTGGTGGACGCGCCCGAGGGCGAGGGCTGCGTCCTGCTGGCCACGCTCCACCACGCCGCACTGGACGGTCCCGCCTGCCTGCGGGTGCTCGCCACGGCGGCGGAGCTGTACGGCGGCGCGGACAACTCCCCCGCTCCGGCCCCCGTCCGCGCCCCCCGGCCGGGCGGCGGGCCCGCCCCCGCGGAACCCGTGAGCGGCTCGGTCCTCGCCCGCCCGGCCCGGTTCGGCGCCGACCACGGCGAGGGCCGCCCCGGGCCGGGCAACGGCATGCACATCGCGGACCTGCCGCTGCCCACCCGGCCGTCCGGCTCGCCCTACACCGTCAACGACCAGCTGCTCGTGGCCACCTGTCTCACGGTCCTGCGCTGGAACCGGGAGCACGGGCTGCCCGGCCGTCCGGTGCGCGTCACCATGCCCGTCGACGACCGGCCCAGGACCGCCGACATGCCCATCGGCAACGGCACCCGGCTGGTGGAGGTGCCCTTCGGCCTGCCCGCGGACGCGGCCGACGGCGACCCGGACGCCGTCGAGGCGCTGCTCCGGGCCACCGGGACCCGGACCCGGGCACTCAAGGCCGTGCCCCGGCCGCAGCTCGGCCGCAGCGGCGCGCTGCTGACGACCCCGGTCCTGCCCATCGGCGTCCGCGCGGCCACGGCCCGCGCGCTGCGCAGGGCGGCCGGGCCCTGGGCGTCCACGACCCTGCTGTCCAACCTGGGCCGGCTCCCCTACCCGATGGACTTCGGGGACGCGGGCCGCGCCACCGCCGCCTGGTTCTCCGCCCCCGCCCGCATGCCGCGCGGGGTCTCGGTCACCACGATCTCCACCGGCGGGCGGCTGCAGCTCGCGCTGCGCTGGTCCCGGGGGCGGCTGGACGACGCCGCGGGCCGACGGCTCGGCGAGCTGTTCGCCCGTACCCTGGCGGGAACCGGGTCCGCCGACGGCCCCACGGCCCCCACGCGCCCGAACGGGCAGGAGGCATGATGAGCCCACAGACCGACACCCTCCAGGAGCTGTACGAGGACCCGGCCACCCCGGTGGCCTCGGGCGCCGACCGCTCCCGCCGCCAGGCCGCCATCCTGGCCCGCGCGCTCGGTCCCGGCCCCGGCACCGTGCTGGACGTCGGCTGCGGCGACGGCACGGCCGCCGCCGTCGCAGCCCCGCTGCTGCCCGGGAAACGGCTGATCGGCAGCGACTGGTCCCAGGACGCCCTGCGCCGGGCCAACGCCCACCTGCGGGCCGTGCGCGGCGAGCTGGGCGCGCTGCCGTTCGCCACCGGCTCGGCCGACGCCGTCCTGTTCAGCGAGGTCATCGAGCACCTGGTGGACCCGGACTCCGCGCTGGACGAGCTCCACCGGATCCTGCGGCCCGGCGGCCACCTGCTGCTGTCCACGCCCAACCTCGCGGCCTGGTACAACCGCGGGCTGCTGCTCGCCGGGGTGCAGCCGGTCTTCTCCGAGGTGTCGATGCGCGGCATCCACGGCCGCCCCGGCTCCCAGGTCGTGGGCCACCTGCGGCTCTACACCGCGCGGGCGCTGCGCTCCATGCTCCCGGCCGCCGGGTTCGAGATCGTGCGGATGACCGGCGCCCCGTACCACGACGTCCCCGCTCCCCTGCGTCCGCTGGACCGGCTCGCCTGCCGGACGCCGTCGCTCGCCTCGATCCTGCTGGTGCACGCCCGCCGCCGCGACCGGGCGGGCGGGGGCGCCGAGGGGGAGGGCGGCTGACCGTGTGGGTGGGCGTCGCGGCGGCACTGCTGGCCAACCTGCTCTTCAGCACAGGCTTCGTGGTGGAGAAGCGCGCGCTGTCCGGGCTGCCCCCACTGACCGCCGGGCGGCCCTGGCAGGTCGTGGGGCACCTCCTGCGCAGCCCCCTGTGGCTCGTCGGGGCCGCGGCGCTGGGCCTCGGCTTCTTCGCCCAGCTCGCGGTCTACCGCACCCTGCCGCTGGTGGCGGCGCAGGGGCTGTTCGTCACCGGGCTGGTGATGCTTCTGCTGCTCTCGCCCGTGTTCCTCGGCGAGAAGTCCTCGGGCCGCGAGCGGCTGGCGATGATCGCCATCCTGCTGGCCCTGGTGATGATCGTGCTGTCGCTGCGGGGCGGCGGGGACACCATCAGCCACGCGGCGCCGACCCCGCTGCTCGTCGGCATCTGCGTCCCGGCGCTCGTCACCGGGCTCGCCGTGTTCGCCACGGCCGAGCGGCGCTCCCGGCGGCGGCACCGCATGCCCACCGCGGGGGTGCCCTACGGCGTCGCCGTCGGCTTCCTCTACGGCGTCAGCTCCCTGGCCATCAAGGGCGTGGCCGGGCTGCTGGAGGGCAACGATCTCGGGGGCTGGCTGCTCGACGTCCTGCGCTCGCCGTTCCCGTACCTGCTGATGTGCACCGGCTCCGCCGGCCTGGTGCTCTCCCAGACGGCGCTGCAACGGTGCCGCGCCTCGCTGATCGTTCCGGTGTGCACCACCGTGACGTTCCTGTTCACCGTCGCCGCGGGCACGATCGCGTTCGACGAACCCCTGCCGGAGGAACCGCTCCGGCTCGCGCTGCGGCTGGGCGGCGCGCTCCTGGCCGTCACCGTGCTGCTGGCGCTGCCCCGCCACGACGACCTCCCCGACACCGCGCAGCCGCAGGCCGCGCGGCCGGACGTCCCGAGGCCCGGCACGGCGCACAACCCGCAGACCACGCACCCGCGGGCCACGCGTCCCGACGCCGGCCCCCCGTACGCCGCAGGGCTCGACCAGCCCGAGGCCGACTGGCCCCGCCCCGTCCGACCGGACGAGCCCGGCCCGTGGCCCGCGTACGTCACCTCAGACCCTCACCCGGAAGGCACCTCCCATGTCTCCTGACGACCCGCTGCTCACCATCCTGGCCTGCCCCCTCGACAAGGGCACGCTGATCCTGCTGGAGCGCGAGGAGGCCCTCTACAACCCGCGGCTGCGCCGCCGCTACCCCATCGTGGACGGGGTGCCCCAGCTGCTGCCCTCCTCGGGCGAACCCGTGAGCGAGGACGAGCACACCCGGTTCAGCGACCGGGCCGGAGCCGTATGACCGTCGCCGCGCGCCTCGGTCCGCACCTGCCGGTGCGGCTCGTCGCGGGGGCCGCGGCCCGGCTGTACCCGCGTTTCGAGCCGGAACTGCGTCGGCTCGCCGACTTCGTGCCGCGCGGCGGCACCGCCGTGGACGTCGGCGGCTGGTACGGCCCGTGGTCCCGGGCGCTGGCCCGGCGGGCCGAGCGCGTCGTCGCCCTCGAACCGGTGCCACGGCTCGCCTCCGCCCTGCGGGCCACGGCCCCGGCCAACGTCGAGGTCGTGGAGGCGGCGGCGGACGAGCGCGAGGGCACCGCGACGCTGTGGCTGCCCTCCGGCGACGGCGGCGAGCGCGGCGTCTCCTCCCTCCTGCGCCGCGAGCGGGTGCACGGGAGCGCGCTGCGGATCGGCACGGTGAGCGTCGACGGGCTGGGCCTGGAGGACGTCCGGCTCGTCAAGATCGACGTCGACGGCAGCGAGCTCGCCGTCCTGCGCGGCGCCGCCCGGACCGTCGAGCGGGACCGCCCCGCGCTCCTCGTCGAGCTGGAGACCCGCATCCAGCCGCCCGGCCCCGTGCTGGAGCTGCTCGCGGGCCACGGCTACGAGGGCTGGGTCCTGCCCGCGGCGCACTGGATTCCGCTGGCCGCCTTCGACCTCGCCGGGCACCAGGAGCAGGTCGCGCACGTCGCCGAGCACGGCCTCCTGCGCCGGAGCCTGCTGCCGCGCCGGCGGTACGTCAACTCCGTGCTCTTCCTTCCCGAAGGCCACGGCCCCGCGGTCCCGGACCGCCGTAGGGTGAGGCCATGACCGCCATGGCCATCCCCACCGCCGTCGTTCCGCTCACGGACGTCTTCACCCTGCGCTGGGAGGTGCTGCGGCCCGGGCTGCCCCGGGAGTCCGCCCCGTTCCCGGAGGACGCCGGCCCGGGCGCCTTCCACGTCGCCGCCTACGGCCCCGGGCCCGCCGGCACCGAGGTGCTGGGCTGCGCCAGCTTCTACCCCGAGCCCTTCCCCGGCCCCGACGGCCCGCCCGGCACCGCGTACCGCATCCGCGGCATGGCCAGCGCCGCCTCGGCCCGCGGCCTCGGCTACGGCACCGCCGTCCTCGCGGCGGGCACGGCGGAGGCGGCGGCGCGCGGTGCCAAGGCCCTGTGGTGCAACGGCCGCACCGAAGCCCGCGCCTTCTACGAACGGCACGGCTACCGTGTGTACGGAGAGGAGTTCGTGATCGAGGGCGTGGGTCCCCACTACGTCCTGGCCCGAGAACTGTCCGATTAACGCCTCATCCGTCTGAATGATCACGGCTTCTGGGGCCGCTGCGAACGGCACTACGTTGAGTGACGTAAGCAACCGGGTGAGCATCGGAGGAAAGCGTGACCATCATGCTTGAGCAGCCGCATGCGCCGAACGACCTCGGTGTCGACGAGTACGAGGAGCTCCTGAGGGCAGCCGAGGAGCTGGACACACCCGATGGCTTCGAGGCCGAAGTCATCGGAGGAAGGATCGTCGTGTCACCTTGGTCACGGCCGTACTTCATGCGGGCGCTTCGCTTCATGCGGCAACGGCTGGAGGAAAACGCTCCCACGGGATACCTCGCTGACGTGGCCCCCTTCCTCTTCTCCTTTCCTGGAGCGAGACGAGCCTATGGTCCGGATCTCTACGTGGCGGAGGCCACGGCATTCGACTCCGACGCCGGTCACATGGATGGCAAGTCGCTCTGCCTTGTGGCCGAAATGACCTCACCGTCCACCAGGAGCGAGGACTGGCACGACAAGCTGGCCGTGTACGGGCGGCAGGTACCCGTCTACCTCCTCCTGGACATGCAAGCGCGGGAGGCTTCCGTGTTCTCGCGCCCTTCCGAGTCCGGCTATCGCACACGCCAGACCGTGCCTTTCGGCCAGACGCTGCACCTTCCGGCGCCCTTCGACTTCGATCTCGACACCTCGGAGTTCGGCCCCGTCGACTAGCCGGACGTGCCCGTCCCCGCGGACCGTAGACTTACCGGCGTGGCGGGAAGGATCAACGACGAGGACGTGCGGGCGGTGCGGGACGCGGTCCCGATCGACTCCGTCGTCTCCGAGTACCTCCAGCTCCGCCCGGCCGGCGGGGGGAACCTGAAGGGGCTGTGTCCCTTCCACGACGAGAAGTCGCCCTCGTTCCACGTGAGCCCCGCCAAGGGGCTCTTCCACTGCTTCGGCTGCCAGGAGGGCGGGGACACCCTGGCCTTCCTGATGAAGGTCGACCACCTCACGTTCTCCGAGTCCGTCGAGCGGCTCGCGGCGCAGGCGGGCATCACGCTGCGCTACGAGGAGGGCGGCTACGGGCGGGCGAGTCAGCAGGGCGAGCGCACCCGCCTGGTGGAGGCCCACAAGGTCGCCGTCCAGTACTACGCGGAGCAGCTCGACTCCCCGGAGGCCGAGGCCGCGCGCCGGTTCCTGGGCGAGCGCGGGTTCGACCAGGCCGCCGCCCTGCACTTCGGCGTCGGCTACTCCCCCGCCGGCTGGGACCACCTCACCCGCTTCCTGCGCGGGCGCGGGTTCACCGACAAGGAGCTGGTGCTCTCCGGGCTCGCCCAGGAGGGGCGGCGCGGGCCGATCGACCGGTTCCGGGGGCGGCTGATGTGGCCCATCCGGGACGTTTCGGGCGAAGTGGTCGGCTTCGGGGCCCGCAGGCTGCGCGAGGACGACAACGGGCCCAAGTACCTCAACACCCCGGAGACGCCGGTCTACCGCAAGTCGCAGGTGCTCTACGGCATCGACCTGGCGAAGCGGGACATCGCCAAGGAGGGCCGGGCCGTCGTCGTCGAGGGCTACACCGACGTGATGGCCTGCCACCTCGCGGGCGTGACGACGGCCATCGCGACCTCCGGCACGGCGTTCGGCGAGGGGCACATCAAGATCCTGCGGCGGCTGCTCATGGACAACTCCCGCACCGAGGTGATCTTCACCTTCGACGGGGACGCCGCCGGGCGGAAGGCCGCGCTGCGGGCCTTCGAGGACGACCAGAAGTTCGCCGCGCGCACCTCCATCGCCATCAGCCCCGGCGGCATGGACCCGTGCGAACTGCGCATCGCCCAGGGCGACACGGCCGTGCGGGAGCTGATCGACAGCCGGACGCGGCTCTTCGAGTTCGCGCTGCGCTCCGTCGTCGACGAGCACGACCTGGACTCCGCCGAGGGCCGCTCGGCCGCCCTGGAGGCCGCGGCGCCCATCGTGGCGCAGCTGAAGGACCCCTCGCTCCAGCACGAGTACGCGGTCCGGCTGGCCGGGCTGCTCGGGGTGCTGGACACGCAGTTCGTGGTGCGGCGCGTCGGCCGCATCGCCCAGTGGAAGCGGGCCGGCGGCCAGGGCGGCCCCGGCGGCCAGGACACCCCCGCTGGCCACCCGGGCGCGGGCCGGCGCGGGGCGGGCGCGGGGCGCGGCGGGCCGGTGCCGCCGTCCACCCCGGCGGTGGCGGGCCGCCCGGCCGGGCGCGGGCCCGCGCTCCATCTGCGCAACCCCGCGCAGCTGGTGGAACGGGAGCTGCTCAAGCTCGCGTTGCAGCATCCGCACCTGGTGGCGCCCGCGTTCGACGCCTACGGGGCCGACGAGTTCACCGCCGAGCCGTACGCCGTCCTGCGCGGCCTCATCGAGACGGCGGGCGGCACCGAGGCGGCCGACGACGGTTATCTGGACCGGGTGCGGGAGGCCGCACCCGACGACACCGTGCGCAAGCTGATCAACGAGCTGACGGTGGAGCCGCCGCGGAACCCGGGCAACGGGGCGCCGGACGAGGCCTACGCGGGCGAGCAATTGGTGGCGGTGCGGCTGGCGGCCGTCCGCGCCCGGGTGGCGGAGCTGGAGGGCGGGGCCCGGCGGCTGGACGCGCAGGGCCGCGCCGAGGAGTCGGCGGCGGTCTGGCAGGAGCTGTGGGTGCTGGAGCAGTACGCGACGGCACTGCGCGCCAAGGGCGCGGCGGCGCTCTAGCTTGATCTTCGACCGGTGCGGCGACGTCGCCCCGCTGTAGTCCTACTGCCGCGTCGCGTAGCGAAAAGCAGAAAAACTGTGCGCAGACCTCTACTGAGCGCAGTGTGTCGTACTCCACACTGTTGACGGTGTCTCAACCCGTTGTCGAGCGCGACGCACGCCGCGGACCGGTCGCGCTCTCTTCCCCGGGGACGGACGGCGGCGTTCGGGCCACCGTTGCCGTCCTCGTCTCGCACGCCGTTCCCGCAACTGGCAGCGATCACTCCTGGAGGTCGCCCTCGTGCAGACCCAGACCCTGACCGGCTCGGCGCGCCCGGCGGCGGCCGCCCGCGCCGTGTCCCCCGGCCGTCCCGCGACGCCGCCCGCGCACCCCGAGCACGTCCCCGGGCCGGGCACCCGGCCGCCGCTGGGGCTGGTGGAGCCGGTCCCCGCGGAGAGCCCCGGCCCGCCCCCGGTGCTCGTCCCGCAGGCCCCGTACGCCGCGTCCGGGACGCCGGGCAGTCCGTCGGCGGACCTCTTCCGGCAGTACCTGCGCGAGATCGGGCGCATCCCGCTGCTCAGCGCCGCCGAGGAGGTGGAGCTGGCCCGGCGCGTGGAGGCGGGGCTGTTCGCCGAGGAGAAGCTGGCCGACGCCGCCGCCCTGGACACCGAACTGGCCCTCGACCTGGACCGGCTCGTCGTCCAGGGGCGCCTGGCCAAGCGCCGGTTGATCGAGGCGAACCTGCGGCTGGTCGTCTCCGTCGCCAAGCGCTACGTCGGCCGGGGGCTGACCATGCTGGACCTGGTGCAGGAGGGCAATCTCGGGCTGATCCGCGCGGTCGAGAAGTTCGACTACGCGCGTGGATTCAAGTTCTCGACCTACGCGACGTGGTGGATACGCCAGGCGATGTCCCGGGCCCTGGCCGACCAGGCCAGGACGATACGGGTGCCCGTGCACGTCGTGGAGCTCATCAACCGCGTGGTGCGGGCCCAGCGCACGATCCTGCAGGAGCGGGGCTACGAACCAGCGCCCCAGGAGGTCGCCGCCCTGCTCGGGCTGACCGAGGAGCGGGTGAGCGAGGTGCTGCGGCTCGCGCAGGACCCCATCTCCCTGCACGCGCCGGTCGGTGAGGAGGAGGACGTCCACCTCGGCGACCTCATCGAGGACGGCGACGCCCCCTCCCCGGTGGAGTCGGCCGCGTTCCTGCTGCTGCGCCAGCATCTGGAGGCGGTGCTCTCCACCCTGGGCGAGCGCGAGCGCAGGGTCGTGCAGCTCCGGTACGGGCTGGTCGACGGGCGGCCCCGCACGCTGGAGGAGATCGGCCGGCTGTTCGGCGTCACCCGTGAGCGCATCCGGCAGATCGAGTCGAAGACGCTCGGGAAGCTGCGCGACCACACCTACGCCGAGCAGCTGCGCGGCTATCTGGACTGACGTGCCGGCCGCCCGGTGCCGGGCCGGTCGGCGGGGCGTGCGGCCCGGCGGGGCCGCACGCCCGGCGGTCAGGCGGGGAAGGCGCCGGGGTGGGTCTCGTCCCGCACGGCGCCGTACTGCTGCCGCACGGCCTGGCCGACGGGCAGTTCGTCGCCGGGGTCGCAGAGGGTGGCGACGGGCGCGGGCCACTGCGGCGGTGCGGACGGCGTGGTGTGGCCGTTCGCGACGGCGAGGGCCCAGGCGGCCTGCCGGGCGGCGCCGAGGGTCGTGTAGTCGGCGGGCTCGGGGACGACGACCTGGGCGCCGAAGAGCGCGGGGGCGATGGTCTGCACGGCGGACAGTTCGGCTGCCTGGCCGAGCAGGAAGACGCGGTGGACGGCCACTCCGCGCCGGCGCAGGACGTCCAGGGCGTCGGCGAGGCCGCAGAGCATGCCCTCGAAGGCGGCCCTGGCCAGGTGCTCGGGCTTCATCGACTCCCGGCGTAGGCCCGCCAACGTGCCTGCGGTGTGCGGGAGTTCGGGGGTGCGCTCGCCCTCCAGGTACGGGAGCAGGACGAGGCCGTAGGAGCCGGGGGACGACTTCAGGGCGAGCGCCGCGAGGCCCTCCAGGTCGCAGCCGAGCAGTTCGGCGGTGCCGCGCAGCACCCGCACGGCGTTGACGGTGCGCACGACGGGCAGGTGCATGCCCGTGGCGTCGGCGTAGGAGGTGATGGTGCCGCTGCCGTCGGCCAGGGGTTCGTGGTGGATGGCCGAGACGGAGCCGGAGGCGCCGAGTGAGACGACGGCGTCCCCGAGACCGAGGCCGAGCCCGAAGGCCGCGGCCATGGTCTCCCCGGTGCCGGCGGAGATCAGCAGGCCCTCAGGCGTCTGCCCCGCGGCGTCGGCGGGCCCGAGCACCTCGGGCAGGGCCACGTGGCGGCCGAGCGCCAGCTCGGCGAGGTCGGGCCGCCACGCGCCGGTGGCGGCGGACCAGTAGCCGGTGCCGGAGGCGTCGCCCCGGTCGGTGGTGCGACGGGCGGGGCGGCCGAGGAGCTGCCAGGTGAGCCAGTCGTGCGGCTGGAGGACGGCGGCGGTGCGGGCCGCGGCCTCGGGCTCGGTGCGAGCCAGCCGGCGCAGCTTGGTGACCGGGGTGCCGGACTGGGGGACGAGGCCGACCGCCTGCGCCCAGGCGGCCCGGCCGCCGAGGCCGTCGACCAGGTCGGCGGCCACCGTCTGGGCGGCGGGGTCGTTGCCGACGAGGGCTGGGCGTACGGCGTTGCCGGCCTCGTCGAGGAAGACGGCCCCGTGCTGCTGGGCGGAGACCCCGATGGCCTGGACGCCCTCCAGCAGGCCGCCGCCCGCCGCCTCACCCAGGGACAGCAGCCAGGACTGCGGGTCGATCTCGGTGCGGCGCCCGCCGTCCTGCGGGGGCGGGGCGGGATGCGGGGCGTACCCCTGTCGGATGACGGCACCGGTGTCGGCGTCGCAGACGATGATGCGGGTGTACTCGGACGAACTGTCCAGACCGGCTGCTATCCCCATGGGCACGATGATGCCGTATGGACGGGGGGACACGACCGAGCCCCCGCCCGTTCCCCGAAGGGGACGGGCGGGGGCTGACGGAGGAGAGTCGCGGAGCACCGGTCAGAAGGAGGTAGACCCCGGCCTCCGCTGGTCCTGCGGCTCCGGGTGGCCGGACCTCGTCCGGCCACCCGGCGTCCGGGACCTCAGCCCTCGGCGGCCAGAGAGGCGTTCTCCGACAGCAGGGACAGGTCCGACAGGATGTGCGACAGCGGGTCGTCGCCGTCGACCTGCGTGGAGTTCTCGGTGCAGGTCTGGTAGTTCTTGCTGGTCAGGATGTCCTCGACGTTGACACCGACGAGGCCGATGCCCTTGAGGGCGTCGACGTCCGGAACGGCGACGCACGGCTTGTTGAGGGAGCCGTTGACCAGGCTCATGTTCGGGCTCATGTAGCCGCCCGTGGTGGTGTTGCCGTAGACCTGCTTCGAGCCGTTGCCGCTGGCGGTCTCGTGGCCCCAGTCGTCCCCGGTCGCGAGGGCGGGGGACGCGGCGACACCGGTAACGCCGACGACGGAAGCCGCCACAGCAGCCGTAGCGAGCACCTTCTTGATCACGAGTTTTCCTTCCGAATCTGGAATGCCCCGCTGCCGGAGCAAACTGGTCAACTCGCGATCTGGGCAGAAGTTCTCTTGCTTCACTCGACCAGAGGATTGATCCGATGCTCGGATTAATCCTCCCCGGTCAGGCGCGTCGCAGGTGGAAACGTTTCTGTGCCCGAATTCCCCTTGCACGCGCCCAAACGTGTCAGGGCTTGCGGCCTACTCCGCCGTAGGAGTCCACGGCCACCGTCGTGCCGATCCGGGCCGGGTCCGGGCGCCACATCGGGCAGGAGACGACCCCCGGCTCGACGAGCTCGAAGCCGGCGAAGAACTCGGCGATCTCCTCCGGACTGCGCAGCTGGTACCGCACCTGGCCGCCCTCGTTGTGCTGGGCCTGGGCGGCGTTCAGCGTCTCGTCCGTGTTCGTGCCGTCGCAGATCACCAGGTAGCTGCCCGACGGCAGCGCCGCCACCAGTTCGGCGACGATGCCGCGCGCCTCGTCGCCGTCGATGACGTGGCCGAGGATGCCGCTGAGGATCAGCGCGACCGGCTGGTCGAAGTCGAGCGTCTCGCGGGCCTGGGCCAGGATGGCGGCGGGCTCGCGGAGGTCGGCGTCCAGATAGGCCGTCGCGCCCTCGGGGGTGCTGGTGAGCAGCGCACGGGCGTGGGCCAGCACGAGCGGGTCGTTGTCGACGTAGACGATGCGCGACTCCGGGGCCACAAGCTGGGCGATCTCGTGGGTGTTGTCCACGGTCGGCAGGCCCGTGCCGATGTCCAGGAACTGGCGGACGCCCGCCTCGTCGGCCAGGTGGCGGATGGCCCGGGAGAGGAACGAACGGAAGGCGCGTGCGTTGGCCGCGATGGCCGGGAAGGCCGCGGCGAACTGGTCCGCGGCGATCCGGTCGGTCTCGTAGTTGTCCTTGCCGCCGAGCCAGTAGTTCCACATCCGCGCCGAGTGCGGGACGCTGCTGTCGATGACCGGTGCCGGCTCCGCACCGGACGACTCGCCTGCGGCTATGGGTCCGCCGTCTGCCACGTTCCACTCCTGTACGCCCTGGCCAACGCCACGTGTGATCAACGGGCCCCAACGTACCGTCCCGCCCCGCGCCCGGCCAGCGGTGAGACCGCTCCCGCCGGGACGATCGCCCCCGGAACGCCGTGCGGATGGCCCCGATGTGGCGGATCATGGGGGCGCAGGCCGAAGGCGGGGTCAGGACGTGACATGGCACAAGCCCTGAGCGGAAAGTTCGCGGACGCGCTCGTGCGCCTGCTGGCCTGCCCCGACCCGGACCACCTGCTCGCGGAGGCGGCCATCGCGGTCGCCCCCGACCGGCGTCATGCCGCCGGGGTGCTGCACTGGCTGGACCAGGCGGGTTCCCTGACGCTCGTCGCGGCGGCGGGGCTGCCCGACGCCTACCTCGACGCCTACCGGGTCGTGCCCGTGGACTCCTGGATCCCGTGCGCACGCGCCGTCCGGGAGAACCGTCCGATCTACACGACCGTCGCCGACTACCCGCTCCCGGACGTGTACCCCGCCGACCTCGGGCTCCAGCCCATGGGGGCCGACGCCGAGTTCGTCTCCGTCCCGCTGCTGCTGGACAGCGTCTGCCTGGGCGCCCTGAGCCTGCGGGTGCCCACGGGCAGCGCGCTCGACTCGGCGAACGAGCATCGGCTCATGGCCCTGGCCACCGCCTGCTCACACCGCTGGGACCGCATGCGCCGCGGCAGCGGCGGCCTCGGCGCCGACACCACCGGGGAACACCGCCTCCCTCCCCCGGCGCTCGCCGCCGGCCAGCAGCGCACCACGATGCTGGAGAAGGCGCTGTCCAACGCCGGTCTCGGCATGTTCGACTGGGACTTCCCCTCCGGCCGCGTCGTCTGGGACGAGCGCAGCTGCCGTCTCTTCGGGGTGCGGCCCGAGGAGTTCGACGGCCGGATCGAGACCTTCGACGCCCTGGTCCACCCCGACGACCGGACCCAGGTCGAGGCCGCCGTCGAGGAGAGCCACGAGACCGGGCGGTACGAGGTCACATACCGGGTCACCCGCCCGGACGGCGCCGTCCGGTGGATCCACGCCGAAAGCCGCCTCGTCTACGACAGCGAGGGCAGGCCGCTGCGGATGACCGGCATCGCGCAGGACCGCACGGAGGAGCACGAGCGGGCCGCGGCCCGCCGGGCGCGCAGCGAGTTCATCCTCGCCCTCACCCGCTCGCTGGCCGCCGCGCTGTCCACCGAGGACGTGGTGTCGGCCGTGGCGGCGACGACGCTGCGGGAACTCGGCGGCGCCACGATGGCCGTCTTCCTGCGGCGGGAGAACGGCGTGATGCGGCTGGCCGGCTCCCGCGGCTACGACCGCGAGCAGGAGGAGCGGCTGCGCTCCCTCGGTGAGGTGATGAGCGGCCATCCGCTCTACGACGAGGTCTGGGAGGGCAACCCGCTCTTCCTCGAGTCCCAGCGGGAGTACCGCGAGCGCTTCCCCGACGCGGCGCTGGCCTCGCCCCGGGGCGGGGCCACCCACGCGTGGGCGATCCTGCCGCTGATCTCGGCCCAGGGGCTCGTCGGGACGTGCGTCTTCGGCTACAACCGCCCCCGCGCCTTCTCCCCGGACGACCGGACGGTCTACACCGCGGCGGCCGGCATCATGGCCCAGGCGCTGACCCGAGCCCGGCTCTACGACGCCCGCCGGGAGGACCTCACCGAACTGCAGGAGCTGATGCTCCCGGGCGCGCTGCCCGAGCTGCCGGGGCTGGAGGTGGCGGTGCGCTACCGGCCGGGCGACGAGGGGCTGGACGTCGGGGGCGACTGGTACGACGTCCTGCGCCTGCCCGAGGGCCGCGCGGCCCTCATCATCGGCGACGTCCAGGGCCACAGCGCCAGGGCCGCCGCGGTGATGGGCCAGATGCGCACGGCCATGCGCACCCGCGCGACGGAGAACCACGCCCCCTCCGAGCTGATGGCGGGGGCGAACCGCACCCTGTGCGAGCTGGACACCGACTTGTTCGCGACCTGCGCCATCGCGGAGGTGGACCCGGCGGCGGGGCGGCTGCGGCTGGTGCGGGCCGGTCATCCCCACCCCATGGTCGTCCGGGCGGACGGCACCGTGCGGGAGGTCGAGGTGCGGGGCGGCATGCCGCTCGGCTGCTTCCCCGACGACGAGTACCCCGTGGCCGAGACGGAGCTGGCCCCGGGGGACGCCCTGCTGCTCTACACCGACGGACTGGTCGAGGTGCCCGGCATCGACTACACGGCCGGCGTGCGACGCCTGGCCGAACGGCTGTCCCGCCACCACCGCGGCCCGCTGGAGGAACTGGCCGACCGCCTGGTCGCCCCCGCCGTCGCCCGCTCCCCCAAGGACGACATCGCGGTGGTGCTCCTGCGGCTGGGCGGCTGAGCAGATCCCCCGCACTTCCGGAGGCCGTTCCGGCCGTCGCGGGGCAGAATTGGGTAGCGCCGTGTTGCGGACAGCGGATGATCGCCTCGGAGGTGGTGCGGTGGCGCACGAGGGCAGGCCAGCGGCATTGCGGAGGTTCTCCGCGACGGCGCGTGGCGCCGCGGAGGCCCTGCGGCGCCGGCGTGCCGCCCTGAGCACGACGCCGTCCTCCCGCGACCGCCTGGCCTGGCTGAACGCGGCCGGCACCAGGATCGGGACGACGCTGGACCTGGAGCGCACCTGTCAGGAGCTGGCCGACTACTGCGTGCCGGAGCTGGCCGACGGCGCCGCCGTGGACCTGCTGGACGCCGTCCTGCGCGGTGAGGACCCCACGCCGGCGCCCGACGGGGAACTGCCCGTCCTGCGCGCCATCGCCATAGCGGAGGTCTCCGGTCTCGGCCAGCTGGAGCCGGACCCGGTGGGCGACATCTCCGTGAACCGCCCCGGCGGGCTCCTGGAGGACTGCGTGATCACCCGGGAGCCCCTGCTCGTCAGCCGCATCGCCCCGCACCAGTTCGAGCTGATCGCCCCCACCCGCAGCGCGGCCCGTGCCATGCGGCGCGCGGGCGTGCACAGCTATCTCGCGGTTCCGCTGGTGGCCCGTGGCGTGCTCCTCGGCATCGCGGACTACATCCGGGTGGGCAGTCGTCCGGGCTTCACCCGGACGGACATGGCCCTGGCGGTGGAGCTGGCCGCGAAGGTCGCCGTGGCCGTGGACAACGCCCGGCTCTACGGCCGCGAGCGGCAGGCCGTGGTCTCGCTCCAGCGCAGCCTGCTCCCGCGCGCCACCCCGGAGACGCCGGGGCTGCTGGTGGACACCTGCTACGCGCCGGCGAGCGAGCCGCACGGAGTCGGGGGCGACTGGTTCGACGTCATCGGCCTGCCCGGGGGGCGCACGGCCCTGGTGGTCGGGGACGTGATGAGCCACGGCCTGGCCGCGGCGGCCACGATGGGCCGGCTGCGGGCCGTGTCCCGCACCCTGATGAACCTGGACATCGAGCCCGGGCGGATGCTGGCCCGGCTGGACCTGGCCGCCCGCGACCTGGAGGAGGACCAGGTCGCGACCTGCCTGGTCGCCGTCTACGACCCGGTGGAACGCAGCTACACGATGGCCGCCGCGGGGCAGGTGCCGCCGCTGATGGTGGAGGCGGGCGGGCACACCCGCTATCTGGATCTCCCGGTGGGTGCCCCCCTGGGGTCCGGGGTGATCCCCTACGACTCGGTGACGGTGCGCGTCGAGGACGGGGACCGCCTGATCCTGTACACCGACGGGCTGGTCAAGACCCGCCAGGACGACCTGGACGAGTGCTTCGACCTGCTGCGGAAGACGGCCGGGGACCTGCTCGCGGCCCGTGAGCTCGTCGCCGACCAGCTCGTGCGGGCGGCCCCGACCGGTACGCAGCGGTTCGACGAGGCCGTCACCGTCATCTCCGCCTCCCGGCACGACGGGGCCGGCGTCCTGCTGCGGCAGTGGGAGCTGCCCGGTGACGGCTCGGCGGCGTCCACGGCCCGTCGGCTGGTGCGGGAAGAGCTGGCCCGCTGGCAGCTGGAGGACCTGGTCGACACGGTGGAGCTGGTGGTCAGCGAGCTGGTCGGCAACGCCTTGCGGTACGGGGAGGGCCCCGGCACGATGCGACTGCTGCGGACGAGCCGGCTCGCCGTGGAGATCTCCGACACCGGGCCCGATCTGCCCCAGATCCAGCACGTCTCGTGGAGCGACGAGGGCGGGCGCGGCCTCCAGCTCGTCAACCTGCTCTCGCGGCGGTGGGGTTCGTGCCGCACCGCCGGCACGGGCAAGGTGGTCTGGGCCGAGTTGGACGTGCCCCTGCCCCCGGGCGTGGACTGACGCGGGGACGGAACCGGGACACGCGCACGGAAAAGGGTCCGAGGCGAGAACGCCCCGGACCCACACGCATCAGCAGTCCTCGGTAGCCCGCCCTGACGCCATCCGCCCCAGTCGTCGCCGGGGTTCCGACGCCCACGGACTGCCGAGGGCCTAGCCGGAGCCTGCCAAGGGTCTCCTGCCGACGGACGTCTCCGCTGACGGTGCTGGCTCTCCGACCATCCGGCTTATCCACCAATGTGCACCTTTTTCCCCCGCGCGTCAACCCCTCCTCCCCGCTGGGCGCATACGCGACGCGGGCCGCCGGGTCAGTACCGGTGCGCGCCGAACGCGGCCGTCCACCGCCCGGCACGCGCCGCACTCGTCAACGCCTTCGCGTCCGGCGGCACCAACGCGTACCTCGTGGCCCGCTCCCCAGCGCGTCCGCCGGGGCGCCGCCCGCACGCACTCCACCAAACCGGCCCCGTCCGCCGATGCCTCCGCCACCGTGCCCGGTGGCCGGAACGCGCCCCGCCGGCGCCGTCCCGAACGCCGCGCCGTCCACGACACCCCGACGAGCCGGCGCGTCTGAGCCGTCCGGGGCGGAGCCTCCGCACACCCGCCCCGGACTCCCGGGCCACCTCACCCACCGTCCCCGGGGCCCCTGTTCGACCCACCGGCCGAGGCCGCACGGCGCCCCGACGAGTCGTCACTTTTGCAACCCGTCACCCCCTCCTTCCCGACTGGCTCTGATTTCCCATGAGTTGCCCTGCTTAGCCCGACCTATTGCACCGAATATCGGACGCTTTCCTTCACTGAACGGTCAAATCCTCGAGTCAACGCGCGTCAATTCGCGCTTTCCCGATGACATGAACACGACTGCGTGGCAGTGTTCCCCCGCGCCCCGGACCACAGTTCGAGGGGCGCGGCTCACAACCCGTTCTGCCTGGAACCGGCGGCTCCCCCGGCCGCCTGCTTTCCGGCCCCCACGCAGGAGGAGAACACCGGGTGACATTCACCAACAGGAAGCACCGGATATCCGCTCTGGCCGTCACCGCGGCCTTCGTCGCCGCCGGACTGACCGCGGGAACGGCGGGCGCCGAGCCCGGCGACACCAACGGGTTGAACAAGGGCGCGATGCCCGCCTCCCTGTCGGCCTCCGCCTACACGGACCTGGTCCGCGCCGCGGACTCCCCGGCCGCCAAGGCGAAGACCGCCCAGGAGATCGGCCTCGGCGCGCAGGAGGGGCTCGAGGTCAAGAGCGTCGTGAAGAACCGCGACGGCTCCACCCACACCCGCTACGCCCGCACCTACGACGGCCTGCCCGTCCTGGGCGGCGACCTCATCGTGCACCGCGACGCCGACGGCGAGAAGAAGGGCGTGACCAAGGCCGTCTCGGCCCGCGTCACGGTGCCCTCCACCCGCGCGGCCGAGGAACACAGGCCCGCCACCCCGCAGGCCGAGGGCAGCGTCGCCCCGCGCAAGGTCGTCTGGGCCACCGACAAGAAGGCCGTCCTCGCCTGGGAGACCGTCGTCGGCGGCCTGCAGGACGACGGCGCCCCCAGCGAGCTGCACGTCATCACCGACGCCCGCAATGGCAAGACGCTCGCCGAGTGGCAGGGCGTGCACAAGAGCACCGGCAGCGGCGACAGCATGTACGTCGGTGAGGTCCCCGTCGACACCGACGGCACGTCCGGCTCCTACACCATGACCGACACCGTCCGCGGCGGCCACCAGACCCAGGACGCGGACAACGGCAACCAGGTCTTCACCGACGCCGACAACCTCTGGGGCGACGGCACCCCGCAACACCCCCAGACCGCCGCCGTGGACGCCCACTACGGCGCCGCGCTCACGTGGGACTACTTCAAGCTGGTCCACGGCCGGGACGGCATCCGTGGCGACGGCGTCGGCGCCTCCAGCCGCGTCCACTACGGCGACGCCTACGTCAACGCCTTCTGGCAGGACTCCTGCTTCTGCATGACCTACGGCGACGGCGAGAACAACGAGAAGCCGCTCACCTCGCTGGACGTCGCCGCCCACGAGATGACCCACGGCGTCACCTCGCACACGGCGGGCCTGATCTACCGCGGCGAGTCCGGCGGCATCAACGAGGCCACGTCCGACATCTTCGCCGCCGCGGTCGAGTTCTACGCCGCCAACCCGGCCGACCCCGCCGACTACCTGGTCGGCGAGAAGATCGACATCCGCGGCAACGGCACGCCCCTGCGCTACATGGACCAGCCCAGCAAGGACGGCAACTCGCTGGACTACTGGAGCCGCGACGCCCGGCGCGTGGACGTCCACTACTCCTCCGGCATCGGCAACCACTTCTTCTACCTGCTCGCCGAGGGCAGCGGGCAGAAGACCGTCAACGGGGTGACCTACGACAGCCCCACCTACGACGGCTCGACGGTGACCGGCATCGGCGTCGACAAGGCCGCCACCATCTGGTTCAAGGCCCTGACCGAGCAGATGACGTCCCGCACGGACTACGCGGACGCCCGCGACGCCACCGTGACCGCCGCCACCCAGCTCTACGGCGCCGGCAGCACCGAGGTGGCCGCCGTCGAGGCCGCCTGGACCGCCGTCAACGTGAAGTGACGCCGTAGCACCCCTGGCGGGCCGGGCCCTCGGGCCCGGCCCGTCCTGTCTCCCGGCCCCGACCCCCCGGCCGGAGCACCAGGGCTGGCCCGTGCGTCCGTCCCGGCCGAGGATGCCGAGCAGGCGGCGGCGGTCGTGCGTCGGCGCGTTCCAGCCCCCCGGGGGCGGGCCCCTACCCCGCATCCACTCCGCCGGACGAGCGCCGGGGGCCGCGTGGGTGCGTCAGGCCCGACGGTGGCGGCGCAGCACCTGGTAGCCGTTCCAGAGCAGCATGCCGAGCGGCACGCCGCCGAGCGTCATGACGGCGATGGCGATCAGGACGTTCTGCACGCGCTCGCCGTCGGCGTCGGACGCGTCGGCCTCGCCGACGACCCGCCCGTCGATGACGACGTTGCACCGCACCGTCTCCGAGGGCACGCAGTCCGGCTCGGTCTGCCCCAGCAGGCTCACCCCGAAGCCGACCACCACCGCCGCCGCGACGGTGCCGAGGATCCACCCGACGACCTTGGCCCCGGCCCCGGCCCGGGCCCCGTTCCCCGACCGCCGCCCCCGGACGCCCCCGCTCCTGCCCGCGCAGCCACGAGCCCCTCCCCTCCTCGGCAACCACCCTGGCGGGACAGGGTAGTTGCCGAGCAAGAGACCCCCAACCACTCCGTCCGGGCACCAGGTAGACGATGAGACATTTTTTCGCGGCCCATGGATATTCATCCGCTCAACGGATCTTTCTAGAGTCGAAGACGTCAACCACCCCGAACTCTTGAGGAGTCGTCGTCATGCGTGCTGTTGTGCAGAAGTCCTTCGGTGGACCGGAAGTCCTCGAGGTCGCCGAGACCGACAAGCCCGCCCCGCTCGGCGGCGAGGTGCTCGTGCGGGTCCACGCCGCCGGGGTGAACCCCGTCGACGTGGCCGTCCGCTCGGGCATGCTTCCGCTGCTGGGCGAGCCCCCGTTCGGCGTGGGCTGGGACATCTCCGGTGTCGTCGAGGCTGTCGGCCCGGGCGCCCGGTTCCGCCCCGGGGACGAGGTCTTCGGCATGCCTTTCTTCCCCCGGGCCGCCAACGGGTACGCCGACTACGTCGCCGTCCCCTCCCGTCAGGTGGCCCGCAAGCCCGCCTCCCTCGACCACGTGGCCGCCGCCTCCGTGCCGCTGGCCGCGCTGACCGCCTGGCAGGGCCTGGTCGACGCGGCGGCCCTGGGTGAGGGGCAGCGCGTCCTCATCCACCGCGCGGCCGGCGGCGTCGGCCACTTCGCCGTCCAGATCGCCAAGGCCCACGGCGCCCACGTCATCGCGCTGACGAGCGCCGCCAACGAGGGCTTCGTCCGGGAGCTGGGCGCCGACGAGGTCATCGACTACCGCACCACCGACTTCACCGAAGCGGTGTCCGGCCTCGACGCCGTCCTCGACTCCAACTCCGAGGGCGAACGCTCGCTGAGCGTCCTGCGGCCGGGCGGGACGCTCGTCAGCATCATGGAGCACTGGAACACCGAGCTGGCCGCCCGCGTCGAGGCGGAGGGCCGCCGCTTCGCCGGGGTGAGCGTCGAGCCCGACTACGCCTCCCTGGAGGCGATCGCCGTCCTGATCGACAAGGGTCTCGTCCGCCCCCACGTCTCCGAGACGGTACCGCTGGAGGAGGCCGCCCGGGCCCACGAGCTGGTCGGCTCCGGCCGCACCCGCGGCAAGGTCGTCCTGACCGTGGCGTGACGACTCGGGCCTGTGTCGGGGGACGGCCGGGCGCCGCACGACCCCACGGTCGGCGGCCCCCGGCCGGGCCGGCTCCCGGCCGACGGGCCTATCGTGGGCACTCGCGCCGACGAAGGGCGGCGGGGACGAAGGGGGCGGACGGGTGGACATCCTGACCGAGGCGCTGGGATCGATGCGGACGGGGTCGCCCGCCTCCGTCCGCACGACGGGCCACGCTCCCTGGGGGCTGCGCCTGCCGCCGGTGGCCGGTGCAGGGTTCCACGTCGTCCTGTCGGGCGCCTGCTGGCTGGTGCCGCTGCGGGGCGCACGCGGTTCCGGGGCCGTCCGCCTCGACACCGGTGACGTCGTGTTCCTGCGGGACGGGCGCGGTCACATCCTGGCGGACCACCCCAGCACCCCGGCCCAGGACGAGAACGACTGCCGGTTCACCCCGGGCTCGCCGCTCGGCACGGTCACCCTCGGCGGCGACGGCCCGCCCACCAGCCTGCTGTGCGGCAACTACCACCTCGACCAGTCCCGCCCGCACCCGCTCGTGCACCAACTCCCCGAGCTCGTCCACCTCTCGACGGCGGACGGCCGGCACGCCGACCTCGCCGCCGCCGTCAGGCTCCTGCGCGCCGAGCTGGACCAGCCCCGCATCGGGGCGGCCGGGATCGTCCCGGCCCTCATCGACTCGCTGCTCCTGTACATCCTGCGGGCCTGGTACGAGGGCCAGCCGCCGGAGTCCGCCGAGGGCTGGGCGGCAGCGCTCCGGGACGCCGCCATCACCCCGGCCCTCGCCGCCCTCCACGCGGACCCGGCGGCGCCGTGGACGGTGGAAGGGCTGGCCGCGCGGGTCGGCCTCTCCCGCGCGGGCTTCGCCCGCCGCTTCACCGCCCTCGTCGGTGAGCCGCCCATGGCGTACCTGACGCGCTGGCGCCTGACCCGTGCCGCGCAGCTGCTCCGCGAGTCCCCGGCGTCCCTGGCCACCATCGCCGCCCGCACCGGCTACGGCTCCGAGTACGCCTTCGCCAAGGCCTTCAAGCGCGCCTACGCCCAAGCCCCCGGCGCCTACCGCCGCGCGTCCCGTGGCGGCCCCCGGCCCCTCGACCTCGCGGGGTGACCCGATCGTTCGGCGCCTGGAACCGGCGACAGGTAGGTTCCCCTAAGAACTTGAGGCTCGCAGCGAGGTGAAGGGGCGTCATGATGCCCGGTGACACAGTGCGGGTGGCCCTTCTCGACGCCCACCCCGTGGCCCTCGCGGGGCTCGAGGCCTGGTACGCGGCCTCCGGGAAGCCGATCACGGTGTGCGCCAAGGGTGGCGACGTCTCGCTGGCACTGGCCGGACCGGGCCGCGAGGCCCACGTCGTCGTGCTCGACCTGCACCTGTCCCCGGGGCGGTTCGCCTACGAGGAGCTGAAGACCCTGGTCGCCCAGGACCGCCAAGTGATCGTCTACGCCCCGCAGGACAGTCAGGCCGCGGCCCAGACCAGCCTCGACCTCGGCGCGTTCACTTTCCTCACCAAGGCCGAGGGGGAACGCCACCTGGTGGAAGCCACCCTCGCTGCGGCCGAGGGCGCCCCCTACACCTCACCGGCGCTTGCCGCCACGCTCGGCGGCGCTTCCCAACCAAGTCGGCCGATGCTCGCGCCCCGCGAGGTGGAAGTCCTCCTGGAATGGTTCCAGTCGGACTCAAAGACCGAGGTGGCGGCCGCGCTCGCCATATCCGTACGCACGGTCAACACGTACCTCGACCGCATCCGCGTCAAGTACGCCGACGCAGGCCGCCCAGCCCGCACCAAGGCCCACCTCATAGCCAGAGCCGTCCAAGACGGCCTCGTCGCCCTCGACGAGCTATAAGCCCTGCAGCGCCGACGCCATTGACCCCGACGGCCCGACCAACCTCACCCACCGCCTCCGCAGCTTCCTCCGCCAGGGCGTCATTCCCTGCATCCTGAAAATAAAGCCGGGTGTGTCGCTCACAACAAAAGCAACACACCCGGCAATGACTAGTCCGGTCAGACCAACCTCTTCGCCGCCTCCTCAATTGCCCATTGCACGAGCTTGGCACTCACAGGTTGATCAACGAGCCGTACAAGCAACTCCTCGGACCCTTCCCTTCGGAAAACCTCAAGGATTTCCACAATGACACCACGATCATCCCTGGAGCGAAACTCGATAATAATCTCATCCGAATCAACCGGCGAGAACTCCACGACTTGAATTTCACATCCGGGATGACTGTCGAAATCCACGAAATCGCTCCTAGTCGAGGAAACCCATGAAACCGAGCCTTCCATCGGTGACCCAATACCTGATTCCTCTGCGATCAGTGCTTCGCAGCTCCAGAAGGCTACTCTTGTACTTTCGTGAGTAGTAGTGCTCTACCGTGTCGAGGCTGGCAAATATCTCATCCTGCACCTGCCTGCCAAGGGCGTTCCACGCCTGCGGGTTACGCTTCCCCTCAGGAACCGGCCACCTACCAGGAACGTAGGATCTACGCCCTGGCCCTGAGTGCTTCTCAAGCGCGCGTCCCGCATACTCGTATTGCCCTCGCTTGTCCTTCGGGTCGATTTCGTGACCGCGTCCCCGTGCTTCTGAGAGAAGGTCATCGTAGATGTCGCCGCAGTTATGGACCAGGACCGGCGTAGCGCCCGCCAGGGCGTAGTACGTGTGGAGGTCGCTGACGGTGAGGTTGTGGACCGTGGCTTGCTGGGTCCAGCGCTGGACCGCGGTGATCTGGACGTAGGTGCCCGCGCTGGTCTGGAGCCACTGGCCGCGCTGGAGGTCGGTGGCATCGAGCCACTCGCTTAGCTCGGGGACCCAGAACGGGTGGCCGTCGGTCGCGGTGACGGAGGCTGTCTCCTCGTCCCGGTCGCCGTCGAGGTCGATGGTGACCTTGACGAGGTTCTTGGCACCCGAGCCGGTGATTTCCGCGGTGACCGTCTCGACTTCGGTTTCGCCCGTCTCCGGGTCGGTGGCAATGACCTTGTCGCCGAGTTCGACGTCCTCGATCGGCTTCGTGGAGCCGTCGGCCATCAGGACCTGGGTTCCGGGGACGAAGCTGTTGCCGGCGGGGCAGCTACCGCCTTCGGGGCCGTCCGGACTCTCAGCTCTGTCCGGGCGGTCCGGGCTGTCGGGTTCGTCGCCCCTGGAGGACCGGTTGTCCCTCGCTCGCTTCTTGGCCGCGGCGAGTTTGTCCTTGGCCTTGCTGAGCGCCTTGGAGTGCTTCCACATCCCCTTGACGCCGGAGGTCAGGTCGCCCAGCAGCCCCCAGACACGCTTGACCATGCGTGCGCCCTTGGCCCACTGCCAGGGTGCGCCGTACTTGGCGAGGATCTTGCCCGCCAAGCCGCCGACGAAACTGCCTGCGATGTTGAGTGCCGTCTCGCCGCACGCCGCCAGGTCACCGCTGGAGAAGCAGTCCATCGCGGCGTTGATGCCGAGGACGTCCTTGGCGATCTCGACAAGTTCCGCGGCCGCGTCGATCGTCTGCTGCCGGGCCGAGTTGTACTGGGTCTGGGTCCGGGTGACGTCTCGCTGGGCGTCTCTCTCATCCTCCGTAGGGCCGCTGTTGCTGCTCTTGTTCCTCCACCAGTCCATCGGCATCGGTGCATACCCCGAGCCCGCACCGATCCCGATGTACAGCAGACCCGACGGGTCGGAGTTGGTGACCGGGCTGTTGTTGGCGTAGGCGTAGCCGTTGACCTGTTGCGGGTCGGTGTAGTCGATGATCGGGTCGACCGAGATGAACTTGCCCAGCTCGGCGTCGTACTGGCGTGCCCCGATGTGGGTGAGGCCGGTCTGGCTGTCGATCGTGCCCCCGACGTAGCCCTTCTCGCCGGGCCACGTGCCCGTGGGCGTGCCCCGCTTCTGCCCGTAGGGGTTGAAGCGGCGCTGCGCGACCTGGCCGGTCTCGGAGTCGACCGCCAACTGGGCCGTGCCCTGGTGGTCGGAGGCCAGGAAGGACAGCTTGCCGTCGTCCGTGCGAACGGCGACGGTCTGGCCGCCGTAGGAGTAGTAGCGCGTGGCCTCGACCGTCGTGGAGCCGTTGGCCAGCCGCAGCTCCATGCCGGGCAGGTAGACCGTGGTCGAGGTGGCGTCGCGCCGCAGGACGCGACTGCCGCCGGCGTTGTAGACGTAGGTCGCCTCGTCGCCGCTCGCCTCGGTGGACTTGCTCAGCTTGCCCTCGGCGTTCCACTCCAGGGTCTGGGTGTCGCCACCGATGACGCGTTGCGTGGTGTTGCCGGTCGCGTCGTAGGCGTAGGTGAACTGCTGGTCGACCGTGGGGCCGTCCTCGACGACCTTGGTGACCGCGTGCGGGCCAGCGTCGCCCTCACCGTAGGTGTAGGTGCGGGTGACGTCCTGGGCCGGGTCGAGACCGGCGTCGTGGTGGACCTCCTGGGTGCGGTTGCCGATGGAGTCGACGGTGTACGACGTCCAGTAGGGCGCCGGGCCGCCGAGGGGGGCCGTGCCGGGAGACGCGTCGCAGGCGGTCGGGCTGGTGCCGCCCAGCTGGCCGCCGACGGTGCCGGAGCCCACCGCGGTCTGGGCGTCCGCCGACGGGGTCCACGCCTCGGTGAGACGCCGCCCGGTGTCGTAGGCGAAGCACTGGACGTCGGGGAAGGCGCCCGCGGAGTCCGCGATGGACAGGATGTTGCCCACCTGGTCGTAGGCGTAGTCCGCCGAGCGGACCGGGGGCTCCTGCGAGCCCAGGTCGAGCTGTGAGCGGGTCAGCCGGTCGGTGCCCTTCTCGTAGGAGAAGGTCTGCCACAACGTCTCGTCCCCCGCCATGTTGAGGGTGAGCTGCTGGAGCAGGCTGGTCGGCGAGTACCTGCTCTCCTCGACCAGGGGGACGTTGTTCACCGACATGCTGGACGCGCGCTGGAGCTCGTCGTAGTCGTAGGTGAGGGTCTCCGCTTCCAGGCCACCGACCGCGGGCATGCCCGAGCTCTGGAGGGTGCCGTCGCGGTTGTAGTTCTCGGTGAAGGTGTAGACGCCGCCGAGGGCACCCTCAGAGTCGGGGACCTGGTAGGCGGTCTTCAGCGGGCGGTAGTACTCGTCCACGGACTGGACGACGGAGGCGAAGTAGTCGCTGCCGCCGTTGACGTAGCGCAGCGAGGCGTACGGCTTGCCGAGCCAGCCCGCCTTGTCGTAGCGGGTCTCGGTCAGCTTGGTGCCGGTCTCCGGGTCGCCCTCCCAGGTGGAGGTGGCCCGGCCCAGCTGGTCGTAGACCGTGGAGGTCTTCGTGCCCCGGGCGTCGGTGGTGGAGACGAGCTGGTCCAGCTCGTCGTAGGCCATCGTGGCCGTCCCCGCGTCCGGGTCGACGCTCTTGACCTTGCGGCCGAGCTGGTCGTACTCGTAACTCCAGGTGTTGCCCTGGGCGTCGGTGACGGTTTCCAGGCTCCCGGCCGGGGTGAAGGTGTAGGACGTGAGGTCGTAGCCGTTGCCCGGTCCGGCCGCGCCACCCGGGTTCGGGGTGTCGCCGTCCCAGTGCCGGATCTCGGTGGTCTGGCCCGCCGCGTTGGTGACGGTGGTGGTGGGGACGCCGCCCTCGGGCGGGTCGACGTGGGTGTACTCACCGTCGTAGGTGGTGGTGGAGCTCCACTGCTCGGCCCCGGCGACCGCGAACGTCTGCTTCGTCGGGCGGCCCAGGCCGTCGTACTCGGACAGCGTCTGGGCACCGACCTCGCCGTCGGAGACCAGCAGCAGCTCCGAGGACGGGGCGCCGAGGGCGTTGTAGGTGGCGGTGGTCTTCCAGACCTTGCCGGTGCCGTCGTAGTGGGCGTCGGCGACCATGCGGGTGCCGTCGGGCCCCTCGGTCTGCTTCTGCCGGGGGCGGAGCAGGCCGTCGTAGAGCTGGTACTCGACGCCGTAGGTGCCGCCGATCTCCAGTTTCTCGGTCTTCACCGCGACGGGCTTGTCGGCCCGGACGTCGTAGGAGTACTTGATGCTCGGGGTCTGGGACGTGGCCCGGTCCGGCATCCACACCGAGACCAGGCGGCCCATCGGGTCGTAGGCCAGGTCGGTGCGCTTGCCGTTGGGGTCGGTCTGACCGCTGGACTGGCCCCAGGCGGGGGCGTAGTCGGTGGTGGTGACGTGCCCGAGGGCGTTGGTGACCTTCGTCTGCGAGATCAGACCGCCCACGTCGGTGTACTCGGTCGTGGTCGTCGCGCCGCCCGCGTCCGTCTGGGAGGTAGGACGACCGAAGGCGTCGTACGCGGTGGTGCCGGTTTCCTGGTAGGTGGCGGTGGTGCCGTCGTGGGACGTCAGCCGCTCGGTCGTGGTGGGGTCGCCCTTGGTGGGGGCGTCACCGAACGCGCCGCCGTCGTAGGCGGTGCGCTCGTCCGCGAGGACCTGGGTCGCGCGGTCCGGGGTGGCCGAGCAGGCGACGGACACTTTCTCGCTGCGCGAGGGGAGCTCGTACATGTTCTGCGCGGGGTTGTCCGCGTACCACATGCGGGTACAGGTGTCGTCCTCGGTGGTGGAGACGTCACCCAGTTCCTCGATCTCCGTCGCACGTCCGGTGCGGACGGAGGTGTCGAAGGTGGTGGTGGCCTTCGTCTCGCGCCAACTGCCGTCGGACAGCAGCTTGTAGCCGCGGTTGACGCGCGGGCGGACGATCGTCGCGTCGGTCGTCTTCCACGGCTTGGTCTGGGTGGCGGTGACGTGCTTCCACGGCTCGGAGATGGTCTTGGCCACCACCTCGCCGCCGTCGTACGTCGCGGCCTCCAGCTCGAAGCCGCTGTACTCCTTGTGCCCGGTGTAGGTCTTGCCGGTGGAGTCGGTGACGGTCTCGGTGCGCGTGCCGCCGCCGGGCTTCTTGTCGCCGTCGAGGCCCTGGAGGAAGGTGTAGTCGATCCGGGTGGGCATGGTCTGGCCGTCGCCGCTGGTGACGGTGACCTTGCCGTAGCCCTGCCACTGGTCCCAGGTCAGCATCTCCTCGTCGGTGATGCCGTCCTTCTCGCCGTGCCGCCAGCCGGCCGGGCCCTGGTAGTCGTACCGGGTCACGAGGTCGCGGGCGCCGCCGGTGCGGTCGGTCTGGATGATCTCGGCGACGACGTACTTGTGGAACCAGTCGGTGATCGGGTCGATGTAGCCGGGCGGGGCCCAGCGCACGGGGTAGCAGCGCTTGGTATGCTCACCGGGCTCGGGCAGCGCGTCGGCGGTGCACTCGGTGGGTGCGTAGTTGACGTCGAGCTGGGTGCCCGTCTCGGTGAGCACGTTGCTCAGCCGGAAGCGGTGGAAGGGGGCGATGTTGTCGCCGTCCTTGTCCACACGGTTGACGAGCTGCTCGCCCTGGAGTTCCA
Source organism: Streptomyces sp. WMMC1477 (assembly GCF_027460245.1). Lineage (NCBI taxonomy): Bacteria > Bacillati > Actinomycetota > Actinomycetes > Kitasatosporales > Streptomycetaceae > Streptomyces > Streptomyces sp. WMMC1477. The sequence continues at coordinate 1,112,398 of NZ_JAPZBD010000003.1, forward strand.
GGGAGGGCAGCGCGGACTCGCCGCCGACCTTGCCGGCGTGGTCGATCTTCGACAGCCACAGCGTCTTGGAGTCGTCGCCGTTGTCGGTGAACAGGTGGGTGAACGTCCAGGCGTCGACGTCCTGGTAGGCACCGTCGCCGGTGTGCATCTGGGTGGTGATGCCGGTCAGCCGCTTGCGGGTCCAGAAGGTGGCCGATGCCTGGCTGGCGTCGCACTTGGTGTCGGCCTTGCAGTAGCGGTCGACCGGGGTGTCCGGCCAGTGCGCGGCGTTGTCCTCGGTGAACTTGCCCGCCGCGCAGTCGAAGTCGGCCGTGGGCAGGCAGCGCTCGGCGGTGGTGAAGACGACGCGGGCCGCGGGGTCGCTGGTGAAGACCTCACCGTCGCGCTGGCCGTAGTCGATGCGCTTGAGGTAGCCGCCGCGCGTGTAGGCGGTGCCGTTGACGTCGGTCTTGCCGTTCAGCGCGTAGCGGTTGGTCTCCTTGCCGTACACGTACGACATCACGTTGCCGTGCGTGTCCTTGACGTAGTCCAGGTTCCAGCGCCACGCCTGCTTGCAGTGGGCGTCGGCAAAGGTGGCGTCGTAGCACGGCTCGCCGGAGTCGTCGCCGAAGACGGGTGTCGTCCAGGTGGAGTTGGTCACCTCGTCGCCGGAGGACCAGCCGGGACGGCGGTTGAGGCCGAAGTGGTACTCGGTGCCGTCGGTGGTGGTGACCTTCCAGTGCTCACCGTTGTCGTCGCCGTTGGTGGCGCCGGTGAGCTTCTCGATCCGGGCGCCGTTCTCGCCGGTGAGGTGCCACTTGCCGGTGTCGTCGTCCTTGATCAGCTCACCGGAGGCGCCGTCGAGCATGATGGTGGCGTTGTCGAACGCCCAGCACTGCTCGGCCGAGTTGTCGTGCCCGTCGTCCTTGCAGGGCTTGTAGCGGCGCTCGATGTAGCCGGGTTCGTAGGAGAAGCCCTCGCCGATCCAGGAGCCCTGGTTGTTGGTGGCCGAGGTGCGGCCGTCGACGGCCTGGGAGGAGTAGCTCAGCCCGATGCTGGGCTTGAGCCCGCCCGGGGTCGGGACCGTCCGGAAGGGGTAGTTCCAGGAGAACCCGCCGGAGGACTTGGCCACCGACCACTCCGCCGACGGCGAGAGCGGGGTGGCCTTGTAGTCGCCCTGCGCGGAGGAGTCGCCCGCGCTGACGGCCAGCAGGGGCGTGGGCTCGACGGCCTGGGTGGACAGGCCGTCCTCGGCGCCCTGCGCCTCGACGGTCGCGGTGAGGGTGCGCTCGCCGGTGTCGTTGCGGGTCGGCAGGGGCTTGGGGAGGTCGGGGCACTTCTCGCTGCCCGGGGTGGCGAACACGGCGCACTCGGGGAGTTCGACGAGCCGCAGCCGAGCGCTGTAGCCGCCGCCGTAGGCCTCGGCGAACTCGCTGTAATTCACGGAGAGTTCGACGGGCGCGGCGTCCGCCTCACCGTCGGTGCGGGTCACCTTCAGCAGCGCGGCGCTGCCCGTCTCGGCGGCCTGCTCGCGGCCCAGGGAGGAGACGCGGACGCTGGCCGGGTCGGCCGCGTCCGTGTCGGCGGTGGTGACGGTGACGGGGAGGCCGCCGATCACGGTGGGGTCACCGTTCCCGGCACCGACCCGGACGGTGGCGCTGGCGGCCTCGGGCCAGTCGGCGTCGCCGAGGGTCGTGACCGCGGCGTCCCGCGCGGGGTCGGAACCGCGCGGTTTCGCCTCGGCGTTCCTGCCCTCGGCCGGGTCGCCGAGGTCCTGGACGTCGGGCCGGCCGTCGCCGGAGTCGTCGAAATAGACGAGTTGCACCAGCCCCGTCGTCACCGCGAGGCTCAGCCCGATCGCGATCGGGCCCACCGCGCGGCGCGGTATGCGCCGGGTGAGCAATCGTCCTCTGAAGGACTTCACTGGGTTTCCACTCCCTGAGTCTGCCTGTGCAGGGCGTTGCGTGAGAGGGGGACGGCGGCCGGGCGGGCCGGGACCGTCGGGTGACGGCTCCGGCCCGCCCGGGCCGCGTCAGAGGTCCGGCGTGGCGGTCAGCGACGCCATGTGCCGGACGGCGACGGGGTCGGCGGCGCCCGCGTAGACCCGGACCTCGTCCAGGGCCCCCGCGAAGTACTCGCTGCCGCCGCCGGTGGCCGAACGGCCGACCTGCAGGCCGCCGGTGGCCGCCCACAGCGTGTCGTCGGTGGCGATCGCCGTGTCGGCGAGCTGGCCCTGGACGTACAGCCGCAGCTCGTTGGCGAACGCGTCGTAGACGACGGCGAGATGCTGGCCCGAGCCGCCCGTGGTGGGCAGCTGCTGGTCGTCGGTGACCTTCACCGTCGACGCCGTGGCCGCGTCCTCCTCGGCCACCTCCAGCTCCCACTGTCCGGTGGCCGCCTGGTAGCGCACCGCGAACCGGTCGGCCGCGGCGCCGGGCAGCGAGATCACCGTCTGGGACTGGGCCGGGTCCAGCGTGGTGGGCTGGGCCCGGACGGCGACGGTGAAGCTGGTGTCGCCGCCGACGGGCGGGGCGCCGGTGGCCGCGTAGGCGCCGGTGCCGTCCAGCTCCAGGTGCCCGTCGCCGACCAGCGCGGCCTCGTCGAAGAGCGGGTCGGCGGGCTGGTAGATCGCCGCGTTCCCGGCCAGGTTCAGCGGCCCGCCGCCCTCGTGGACGTTGGGCGAGGCGCCGTCGGTCGCGCCGTCCAGCATCCAGTAGCCCTTGCGCTGCGCCTTGACGGTCATCAGCTCGGCCACCTGTGCGGCGGGCAGCACGCGGGTGAAGGCCCGCACCTCGGCCAGGTCACCGTGGAAGTGGTCCCGGTAGCCGACGCGGTCGAGCGACCGGCCGATCTGCAGCGGACCGTAGGAGGTCCAGGACGAGTGGCGGCGGGCGCTGCCGCGGTCCTGGTCGTTCACGTAGAGCCGCAGTTCGGGGCCGCCGGTGGCGTGCGGGTCGTAGACGCCGGTCAGCAGCACCCACTGGTCCAGGACCGGGGTGACCCCGGCGCTGACCTCCCACCGGCCGAGCGAGTCGATGTCGGAGACCGGGGTGGAGAAGGTCCAGCTGCCGGCGGCGGCGTCGAAGCCGAGGACGAAGCCCGGCTCGCCGGTGCCGTCCTGGCTGACGACCGTCATGTCGCGGTCGAGGGAGGCCGGGCGCGCCCAGGCGCTGACGGTGAAGCCCTTGCCGGTGTCGACCACCGAGTTGCCCGCGTCCAGGTAGGCGCCGGCGGTGCCGTCCAGCCGGGCGGCGTAGTCCGCGTGGCTGCCGGGGCCCGGCACGCCGAGGGTCACGCCGTCACCCACGGTGGCGGGGTGGCGGCCGGACTCGTCGTGCGCGTCGGGCGTGCCCGGCGCGTCGGCCAGGTTCCACTGTCCGGCGGCCGGCTCGCCGTCGGTCACCAGGAACTCGTGCTGCGCCCGGGTGCTGGAGTTGTTGGCCTTGTCGTACGCCTCCACGGTGACCCAGTGCCGGCCCGCGGACTGCGGGGTCCACGTCACCGAGACCGCGCCGCCCGCCTGTTCGGGCGCGAGGCTCTGCATGGGCTCGCCGTCGAAGGCGTAGCGGTACTCCACGACGTCGCTGTCGGGGCCCGCGTCGTCGGGGTTCGGGGTGAAGGTGAAGGTTCCCGCGGTGCCGACGCCGTGGTGCCAGATCCCGTCGTCCGGGTACTGCTCGGAGTCCACGATCGGGGCGCCGGGGCGTGAGGTGTCGTAGACGAACTCGCAGCGCTGCGGGGTGCCGTCGCTGCTCCAGCCGCCCCAGGCGTCGCCGTCGTAGGCGCGGGCGGACCAGTAGATGACGGTGTTCTCCGGGATCGTCTCCTTCACCTCGTGGGCGAAGGTCGTCCCGGGGTTGGGTGCCTTGTAGACCGTGTCGTAGGTGTACGACTGGTCAGTGCCGGAGGCGTCCTGCCACGCCAGCTTGAACTGGACCTTCACCTTGTCCGTGTGGGACGAGGAGTGGTCCGGGTCGCGGGCCTCGGCCCGCAGGACGGGGGGCCGCTCGACGTAGGGACGGCCCTCGCCCCAGACACAGGCCCCACCGGGGTCGGACGACATCAGCGTGTGGTCGACCTGCCTGGGGACGGTGTTGTACTGCACCGACAGATACGCGTTGCCGCAGATCCGCTTCCACTCCGCGACCCGGCTCTCGTCCGCGGCACGCAGCCCGAGCGACAGCGATGACCAGTCGCCGTCGGCCGCCGCCTGCACCTCGTCGGTAAGCTCGCCGCCCTCGAAGTGGAGGTTGGCCTGGCTGGAGCAGGACGTCGGGGAGATCTTCTTGTCCACCGTCGCCAGGTGGTCGTCCCAGTCGTCGTGGGTGTTGGACCAGTCGCTGGAGGAGGTGACCTTGTAGTTCTTCCCGCCGATCCGGTAGAGGCGGATCGGTTCGGCGCTCGCGTCGGCCCAGTACACGTGGGCGACCCGGGCGGAGAAGGTGGCCTTGATGATCTGCTTGCCCTGGAACGCGGACACCGGCATGGTGAACAGCCCCCGGCGCACGCCGACGCCGTTGCAGCCCACCGGGTTGTAGTCCGTGGGGCACTTGCCGACGCCCTGGCTCCCGGAGTACTTCCAGGCCTGCGCGGAGGGCTTGCCCGACATGACGTTCGTCCACGCCGAGCGGCTGGCGGTCTTCTGGATCGGGTCGATGACGACGGGGAAGACCGTGTCCTTGCCGCCCAGCAGCTTCTGGTCGGGGATCAGGGCGAGTTCGCCCTTGCCGACCTCGACGTCGACCGGAGCCGTCCGGCCACCGTCTCCCGGGCCGCGCAGCGCGGCCTCCGCGGCGGCCCCGTCCACCTTGCCGGTCTCTCCCGTGGTCGCCGCGGTCGCCGCAGCCGTCTTCGGCGCGGCGGGGACGGTCGCGGGCTTCTCGGCCGCCGCGGGCTGAGACGTGGCGGTGGTCCGCGGTGCGGCGGAGTCCCACATCACCGGCTGGCCGGCCTCGAAGACCGTGCCGCCGACCGCCGAGTCCGTCATGCGCAGGGCGCCCGAGGCGTTCTCCTCGACCTTCACCCCCTGGGTGCCCATTCCCAGCTCGATCCGCTTCAGCGCGGGGTTCCGCGCCGCCTCGGGCGTCTTGACGACGAGGAAGTGCCCCATACCGTCGACCTCCGCCCGCACGAGCAGGTCGACACCGGGCAGCACGTCGGTGTAGGTGGCGGTGTCGCCCTCGACGCTCGGCTCGGGCAGTCTGCCGCCCGGCCAGGTCAGCGAGAACTCCCGGCCCGCCTTGCGCATGCGGGCGAACGGGCCGTCGCCGCCGTCGGAGAACTCCAGCTCGACGGTGGACGCCTTGGGCGACCACCCGCCGTCCTCGCGCTGGGTCAGGGTGGGGTCGACGTCCACCCAGGCGCCGTCCTTCACGGTCTGGACGGGCTCGGTGTACTCGACGGCGGTGAACGTGCCGTCCGGGTCGGCGAAGACCTTGCGGCTCTCCTGCCGCAGGGCCGTCACCTCCACCCGTTTGCCGCTCTTCTCCGCCTCGGCGCGGGCCTCGCGCTCGGCGTCCGTCACCCCGGCGTCGGCGGCGGCCTCGGCGACCGGCTGCTGGCTGGGCAGCGTGGTCATACCGGTGCCGAGGACGGCGAGGGCGGTGGCGGCGGTCAACGCGATGCGTACGGTGCCGCCGAGGCGTCCGCGTCTGCGGCCGCCGCTTCGTCTGGGTCTGGTCACGAGAGTGCTTTCCCGGGTCGTCACGGTGTCATCGCCTGGCCTGTGGTCGTGCATCAGCGCACCACCGCGCCGAACGCCTGCCGCTCGGCGGGCAGTCCGCCCTCCCCGGGCTTCCACGAGACGGCGGCTTCGGTGCCACCGACCAGCACGTTGCTCCAGGGCAGCGCGTGGACGCCGTGCCGCTCGGCCGTGCCGTAGGGGGTGGCCACGTAGAGGTGGTCGGTCGTGGTGTGGAGGCTGGAACCGACGTACTCCCGCAGGCCGTACGGTCCCGGCAGGCCCTTGCGGCCGGCCTGGATCCACTGGTCGCCCGCGCCGGGCACGCCCGTCATCGGGAAGACCTGGACGGCGCCGGTGTCGCGGATGCCGGCCAGGTCCTCGCCGGGCACGCCGACGGCGACGGTCACGGTCTCGGCGCTGTCCGCCGCGCCCGGTGCGAGGTTGGCCATCGCCAGGTGCTGGCCGAACTGGTCACCCGCCTCGCTGTCACCGATCACGTCCGCGACGTCCTGGCTGAGCTCCGCCCGCTGCTGGACGCCGCCGGACGCCGTCACCTCCAGCAGGACGACCCGGCCCGCGGCCTCGGCCCCGGCGACCTCCTCCCCCGGCACGCCCACGGCGAGCAGGGAGCGGCCGGCGGAGGTGCTGCCCGCGGGCCGGTACGTGGTCATGGCCAGCGCCGCGCCGAAGCGGTCGTTCGCCTCCGCGGCGCCTCCGACGCCCTCGGTGTTCTGCTCGACGCCCGCCAGCGGGGTGGGGATGCCGTCGCCGTTGATCGTGTGGCCGAGGAGCTGCACACCGCCGGAGAAGGTCTCCGTACCGATGGCCTCGCCCGGCGCGCCCACGGCCAGGTGGTGCCCGGTGGCCGCCACCGCGTACCCGAAGCGGTCGTTCGCCTCCACGATGCCGGGGACCCCGGGCTTGTCCTGGTTGACGCCCGTGTTGACGGTGCCGCTCAGGTAGTGGGCGTGGCCGGCGTCCACGACGGAGCCGAGGTCCTCGCCCGGTACGCCGATCAGCAGGTAGGGCGCGCCCTGAGCGGTCTCGCCGGCGGCCAGCGCGTAGCCGAACCAGTCCCCCGCCTCGGGCGCCGCACCGCCGATGCTGCCGCCGCCCTGGCCCTGCGTCAGCTCACGTGTGGCCTCGCCTGCGCCCAGCCCGTCGGCGCTGCCGTAGACGACGTGCACGGTTCCGGCGTCGGCCTCGCCCGCGACGTCCGCGTACGGGGAGCCGACCACCAGGTCGTCGTAGCCGTCCCGGTTCTCGTCGTAGACCGCCAGCGCGCTGCCGTAGCCCTCCCCGGGCTGCGGGTCGCCGGGGACGCTCGCGGAGCCGCGGGAGAGCTCGGCGGTGCCGCCGTCTCCGTAGACGATCCGGACCAGACCCGCCCCGTTCGTCCCGGACACCGCGGCCTCCGGGTCGGCGATGGCGGTGTCCTGGGTCCCGTCGCCGTCGAAGTCGGTCGTGGCGCACGCGGGCGCCGTCCAGGTGCGGTCGGCGCGGCCGTCGAGGTGCAGCCGCGCGCCGTGGCCGGCCTCACCGGGGGCGAGGATGCCGTTGAACCCGTGGTTGCGGGCCTGCTCGGCCAGGGTGCACAGCTCGTGCGGGTCGGCGGCCAGGTCGGCGGCGTCACCGTACAGGTGGCGGCTGTCGGCCTCCCCGCCCTGGGCCGTGTTGCAGTCCGCTGAGCGGAATCCGTCGGTGACGGTGATGGGCTGGTCGCCGAGGGAGTGGCGCAGCGCCTCCAGCTTCCACATCAGGCGCTTGGTGTTCTCCCGCGCCTCGGTGGCGGGGACGCTGCCGCCGCTGTAGTCGGCGTTACAGGTGTTGAGCTCGCTGAAGGTGAAGTGGGCGGGAGCGCAGTCGGCGCTCTGGAGCTCGTAGATCTTGTCGAAGGTCTCCGTGCCGGCGATGCCGTCGGCGGCCAGCCCGTAGGCGCTCTGGAAACGCTTGACGGCCTGGGCGGTGGCGGGGCCGTACTCGCCGTCGATGTCGAGCGTCCTGCCGTAGCCAGGGTAGCCCGCTACGCGGATCTGGAGTTCGGTCACGTCCGCGCCGGACATGCCCTGGTTGAGCGTGCGGTCCCAGGTGAAGCAGGTGTCCGCGTAGGCCACTTCCGTCGTCGCGGCGGTGCCCGCCGGCACGGCGACGGCGAGGACCACCACCGAGAGCAGCGCTCCCGCCGCCCGTCTGAGCCGGTGTCTCGAAGCTGATGTGTGTGCCATGAGGGGGTCAGCAACTCCCTTGGATCGGTGGGGACTGGTCCGTCGACGGACGGGTCCGCGCAGGGCGGACCGCGGTACCGGCGAAGCCGGCGGTGTGTGGACGTGCCGCCACCTCTCCCCGTCGGGCGCGACAGCCGTGGGCCGCGGCGGGGCCCGCGCCCGGTGGCTGGACGGGCGCGGTACGCGTGGCTGAGGTGGGCGAACGGCACGTCCGCTCACACCCGTTGGGCGGAGCGGACGCGGCGTGAGGAACGTACAGGTGGTTTTCGCGAGCTTGTGACGGTCAAACGACCCTCACCTTCACAGAAGTCTGTCGATACTCCGGTGTCCGCCCCCTCGCGGGACGCGTCCCGGCGGTGGACATCCCGTCCCGCGGTGTCCCATGTCCCGTCACCGTCCCGCGAGAGTGGACGTCTTTGCTGGTCAGAGCCTACGAATCAAGATCTTCATCCCGCGTTTTCCCGCCTTGCCATGGAGACGGCGGCGGTCCGGTCCGGGTCAACGACACTGAGCCGCGTTCCGAAGAACCAGAAAGAAAGAAGTCCGCATGAGACGCCTCCCGGCAGTGGTGGCCGCCGTACTGACCGCCGTACTCGCGACGCTGCTCTCCTCCCCCACCGCGCAGGCGGCCGACTGGCCCGTCGTCGGCAGCGGCAGCACCGGCCCGAACGTGACCGCCGTACAGCACCTGCTCACCGCGCAGGGCTACGGCACGGCCGCGGACGGTGTCTTCGGCAGCGGCACGACGGCCGAAGTCAAGAGCTTCCAGAGCGACCAGGGCCTCACCGCCGACGGGTACGTCGGCCCGGACACCTGGCCCGAGCTGGTCGTCACCGTCTCCGGCGGCCACGACGGCAGCGCGGTGAAGGCCGCGCAGGTCATGCTGAACAAGTACGGCTACGGCCTGGTCGTGGACGGCGACTTCGGCCCCGGCACCGACTCCGCCGCCCGGGACTTCCAGTCCGACCAGGGGCTCGCCGTGGACGGGATCGTCGGCCCCGACACCTGGCGCGCCCTGGCCTCCGGGTCCGGCTCCGGCGGCACCGACGAGAAGCTGACGCACGCCCAGGCGGCCGCCATGTTCCAGAGCGCGGGCATCTCCTGGTCCTCCTCCGGCAACTGCTCGAACCGGTACAACAGCAGCTGCACCTCGTTCGACCAGCTCCGCCGCACCAGCGCCGACGGCGTCATCGCGTTCCAGCGGGCGAGCGGCTGCACGGTCCACATCACCGGCGGCACCGAGACCGGCCACGCCAGCGGCACCTACAGCCACTGGAACGGCTACAAGATCGACTTCGCGCCGTACTCCTGCGTCAGCGACTACGTCACCGGGACGTTCGACTACCTCGGCACGCGCTCCGACGGCGCCGCGCTGTACGAGTCCGCCTCCGGCAACGTCTACGCCCACGAAGGCAGCCACTGGGACGCCACGTACTACTGAGGGGAACGGGGGTGGCCAGGCGCCTTTGGCCCCGCGGCCGCCCCCGTCCTCGGCGCCGCCTTCCGGTGAGAGCGGGTCAGCCGTCGCGCACCGACTCGTCCTCAGGCTCCACCGGAAGCGGCGACGCCCCGCCCTGGCGCGTGCAGATCTCGCGCCCGTCCAACAGCTCCGCACAGGCCCGGACCGCCGCCGGGTACGGCGCCTCCACCATCGGCGAGTAGGTGTCGCTGTCGTAGCTGATCGCCCGCTCCTGCGTCCCCCCGTCCGGACCGACGACGCGCGCGACGTCCCCCACCTGCGCATCGGTGACCCGGGCCCACGCGGCCCGGCAGGCGGGGCTCCAGCGCAACTCCACGTACGCGCCGTCGACCTTCTCGGCCGCCGCCGTCCAGACCCCGACGTGGCAGCCGAGCCGCTGCGGGTCCTTCGACCGGCACTCGAAGTCGGTGCAGCCGGGCAGTTGCAGATCCCCTGCCTGCGCGGCCTCGCTGCTCCCCGTGGGCAGCCAGCCCGCCACGAACCCGGCGGCGAAGCTGAGCGCGGCGACGCCGCCGATCACGGCTGCCCAGGGCCACCGGCGCCGCCGGGCCCTCGGCGGCGGGCCGGGCGTCACTTCCGTCCCCGGGGCCGGGGCCGGGACTTCGGCCTGAGCCGACGTCACTGCCTCGCCTCCGGACCGCCCCGCGCCCGGCGTCTGGGCCGGGGCTTCGTCCCGCGTCCCGGTCGGAGCGTCGCCCCGCGCCTCACCCCGCGCGCGGGCCGGAGCCTCGCTCTGCGCGTCGCCCCGCACCCCGGCCTGCGCGTCACCGCGCCCGTCGCCGCTCTCGCCCTCGGGCCGCTCCTGGTCCCCCTGTTCGGTCCCGGCTCCCGCTGACCGCTCCGCCAGAGCACGCAGAGCCAACAGCGACTCCGGAGGAACCCCGGTGGCTTCGGCGAACGCGGTCACGGCCTGCTCGGGCGGCAGGGCCTTGGCGTTGAGGTAACGCTCCCAGGACGACTTGCTGTAGCTGGTGCGGCGAGCCAGGGCCGCGAGGGTCAGACCGCTGGCCTTGCGCAGCCTCCGCAGTTCCCCTGACAGTTCCGGCGCCACCGTGCGCGCACTCCGGCGCTCCGCCCCCATGTTCCCACCTTCGCGTATCGCTCCGGCATGCGCGACGACAACATCCTGCCCCTTCACAGGGTCCTGCTATCGCGTCAAACGATTCTCATCCTAGCCACCAGCCCGACCACGCGACCAACGTGGTGCTCCGACCTGGCCGATGCCCCACGGCACCGGGAGTCGGGTCCACGCGAGGCTCCGCGGCGGCTCCGCCGAAGACGACGGGCGCCTCGCGCGCGCACCTTGCCCGTACCGACGAGGCACACACATGAGCAGGGGTGCTCACTCCGGGGCCTGACTACGAGCCCGTCCTCTCCAGCTCCGCGAGCCGGTCGAGAACCCGCCGCGAGAGCTCGGCCGCCGTCAGGCGGAACGGAGCCAGGCGGAACGGCGTCCAGCGGTCCCCGGAACCGGGCTTCAGCGACGCCGAGAATCTGAGGCGCCCTCTGCTGTTGGGTTCGCCCGCCATCTCGCCGAACGCGCGGCTCGGCACCAGCCACGCGGTCATGATCGCGCCGCGCTCCACGTCCACCGCGACGAACAGCATGTCCAGGTCGGAGCGGGCCGTGAAGGTCTGGGACCGCACGTTCGCCAGGAACCGGCCCTCCCGGACCTGTACGCCGGTGGACATGCGGGCCTTCACCTGTACCGCAAGCGTCGCCGAACTCCCGCGCCGGTGGAAGACGAGGTCCACGCCCTCGTCGTCGACCAGGGACGTCGAGACGTTCAGCTCCCCCTCCGTCGCGAGGATGCAGGAGGCGGCGACCAGATGCTCGGCGGCCTTCCCCATGCGTGCCGCGGACGGGCTCTTGTCGAGGTACGCCGCGTCGTCACTCATGGTGGGCAAACTACCCGACCCGGCGCGGCTGAACGACTGTGGGGCAGAACGAAGTTGACCGGCCGGCACTCAGCCGCTGAAGGCGGCCGGGCGCTCCGGAGCGGCCTCGGCGAGCGCCTTCACCACAGCCTCGGCGCCGGCCCGCAACCCGTAGACCGGGGTGCCGGGCTGCTGGCGCCAGGAATCGTCGGTGCCGCCGCCGTCCACGGTGTCGAAGCCCAGCTCGTCGACGAGCGCCCGTACGGTCGCCTTGGCCGCCTCGTCGTCACCGGCGACGGGCAGAGCCATGCGCTCCGGGCTCCCGGCGGGGCGGGGCTTGTCGAGGATGTCCTCGGCATAGGTGCCGTTGAACGCCTTCACCACGGGGTGGCCGAGGTGCCGCTCGACCCAGCGGCTCTCCGTGAGCCCCTCGTCCTCGACGGCGCCGATCCGGCCGTCGCGCTGCCGCGGGTAGTAGTTGCACGTGTCGAGGACGGCGAAGCCCTCGGCGGCGCCGTCGAAGAGGTTCTCCGGCAGGTCCGGGACGTTCTTGAACGGGATGGTGACGACGACGAGTTCGGCGCCGCGGGCGGCCTCGTGGGCGCGGACGGGCGCGGCGCCGGTCTCCTCGGCGAGTGCGCCGAGGGTCTCGGGGCCGCGCGAGTTGGCCACCCGCACCTCGTGGCCGAGGGCGGTGAGGCGGCGGGTCAGGTTGCCGCCGATGTTGCCGGCGCCGATGATTCCGATCTTCACGTGGACCTCCGGGGGCGCTGCTCGACGTCGGGTGGGACGAAGCACCGAGGGCCGTGCACGCACCCTCGGCGGCTTCAGTACCTTCAGGCGCGGGTTCCCCTCCCGCCGGGCGACATGCGTCCCGTCAACGGCGGCACGGACCGGGGGCAGTCGCCCACGGACGGCGACCAGAAATTACCCGTGGGTAATTTAACGTACAGTGCTGCGCGCGGAGCCGCGTACCGCCGGCTGTACGACAGACGGCCACCGCACGACAGACGGGCTGCCGGAACGGTCAGCCCGGGCAACGGAAAGGACCCGTCCCCATGGCCGCCCCACGTCGGCTGCGCACGCTCCTGCTCCCGCTGGCCCTGGTCGTCGCCACGGCCACGCTCGGCACCGGAGCCGCGAAGCCCGTGCCGCAGCACGTTTCGCCGAGGACCGCGCCCGGCCCCGCCGAGCAGCGCCCCACCTGGGCCATCGCCCACCGGGTGCTGACCACGGGCGGGGTGACCGCGGCACTCGCACACGGGGCCAACGCGTTGGAGATCGACGCCACGGCCTGGCGTGACGGCTGGTGGGCGGACCACGACGGCACCCTCACCAGCTACGGGGACTCCCTGCCCGACATGTTCGACCAGGTGGCCACGGAGCACCGGGCCGGACGTCACGTGTCCTTCGTCTGGCTGGACATCAAGAACCCCGACTGGTGCGACAGCGACGATCCCGAGTGGCGCCACTGCTCCGTCGCCGCACTGCGGGACCTGGCGCGCGAGAAGCTGGAGAGCGCGGGCATCCGCGTGCTCTACGGCTTCTACGGCGAGGAGGGCGGCGCCGGCTGGAAGGAGGCCCTCGGCGATCTGAACCCCAGGGAAGCCGTGAGCTTCAGCGGCGACTACCCCGAGGTCCGGGACGGCTTCGCCGAGCACGGTCCGGACCTCCCCGCCGACCAGCGGGTGATGGACAGCGGCCTGTTCGCCATGGCACTGAAGTTCGACGACATCCGGGAGGCGCTGGAGGCGGGCGGCCGGGCGCGGGACGCCGGCGAGCTCGCACGGACCGTCGGCTGGACGGTAGGCAAGGGGGACGGCGAGCGCGCGGGTGCCCTGCTCGACACCGCCGACGGGAAGGCCGCCGTCGACGGCCTGATCTACGGCAGACGGCTGTCGTGCTACCCGGACGGCGACAGCGGCCCGAGGGGCTGCGGCACGGACGACAGCGGGGTGCGGGAGTCGCTCTCCTACATCACCGACTACGTGGACACCCACCCGGAGACCCGCCGCATGGCCACCCCACGGGACATCCCCTTCGGCGGTTGACGCGGACGCACCCCGTCGGGTCGCCCGGAGCCGGGCCGGGCGACCCGGCGGCCCGTCCCGGCGCACCCTCGCGCACCACGCCCTCCGCCCGGCCTCTTCCGTCGTGCGTCGGCTCGGACGGGACGGAACGGGGCGGGACGCTCCGGGGTCACTCCTCGCGTTCGGCCTCCCGCGCGGCCACCCCATCCTCGTGCGCGGACACCGAGGTGAGGGCCGCCGACCGGTACATTGCTCGCCGTGCTCGACAGCGAACGGCTGCGAGACACCGTCAGCTGACAGCGCACCTGTCCGCGGCACGGCCGCAGCCGGGTGCCCTTGCGGAAGTCACTCCGAACGTCTCAGGCCCATAGTCCGGGTGAGCTGCGCGGGGAGGACCTCTGCGAGGGGTGCCAGGGCAGCGGGTACGACCTTGTAGTACACGGACGTGCCGCGGCGCTCGGATATCAGCAACCCCGCTTCCCGGAGCTTCTTGAGATGGTGGCTGACGGTGGGCTGGGAGACGCCCACGTCGGCCACCTCGCAGACACAGGCTTCCCCGCCCTCATGGGCGGCGACGTTGGAGAAGATGCGAAGACGGACGGGATCGGCCAGGGCCTTGAACACCGCCGCGACGCGGACCGCGTCGGCCGCGGAGAAGGACTCGGGGAGAATGGTGGGCACACACACGTCTTCGTCGGCCCGCTGGATCCCGACCTCGCCCGAAGTCTTCAATTTCGACATGTGTCAATGTTGACACCGGATCAGGACAAGTAACAACGGACCCCTTGCCCGCCGGTCAGGGAATGGCCGACGGGCAAGGGGTGGCGATGCTTGCCCGTCAGCCGCGCCGGGGCTCGGGGAGCACATAGCGGTTGAACATCAGTTCCCTGAGGACCGCGTCGCCGCCCTCAACGATGGAGACGTACCGGACGTCGCGGAGCAGCTTCCCGATCACATGCTCGCGGGTGAAGCCATGGCCGCCGAACATCTCCGAACCCTCGCTGGCGATCTGCCATCCGGCCCGTCCGCAGTACATCTTGGCGGCCAGTGCCGACCTGAGCGTGCCCTGCCGGACGAACGTCGATGCCGCGTCGGTGCCCGCCATGATGGCGTCGAACTCCCGGGCTGCCGCGCGGCACTGGCTCTTCATCACCTCGATCCTGGTCTCCATGTCCCCGAGGCTGTTCATGAAGACGGGGTTGTCGACCAGGTAGCCGTCGTAGAGGGGTTTGGCCTCCGCGTACTCCATGCACAGGTCACGGACGCGCCGGGAGACGCCAATGGCGGTGGTGGCGATGAGGATACGGCTGGCGTTGAGTGCTACCTCCAGCAACCGCAGCCCCGGGCCGTGCAGGGCGTTGGCGGCGGGGACCCGGCATCCTTCGAGGGCGACCTCGTAGGTGCCCGAAGCGCGGAGGCCGATCATCTCCCAGCGTTTGAGCTCGCGCACGCCAGGCGTGTCCCGCGGGACCAAGACGGCGAGGAACTCTCCCGGGTTCTCCGCAGACCTTCCGACGACGATGAGGAAGTCCGCGAACCCGGTATTGGTGGAGAAGTACTTCTCCCCCTCGATGACCAGTTCGTCACCGTCCCGCGAGATGGTGGTGCTGATCTTCGCCAGCTCGCTTCCGGCCACCCGCTCACTGCCGAGGGTCGCGCAGAAGCCGCCGTTCCCGGCCAGGGCCGTCAGATAGCGCTCACGGAGTTCTTCACTGCCGTAGAGCTGGACCATGCTGGTGCCGAGGATCGAGATGAAGAGTGTGAAGGCGGCGCCAGCGTCGCCGTAGGCCAGTTCGGAGACGATGTCCACGCTGTCTTCGAGGCTGATCCCCGACCCCCCGTACGCCTCGGGAAGCCACCAGTTGGCCAGGCCCTGGTCATGGAAGCTCTTGTAGAGGGGCAGCGGGGCTTCTTCGAACCCGTCGAGGTAGTCCTGTTGCCCGAGCAGTTCCCGTTGAGCGAAGGAGCGCACGCTGGGAAGCACGTCGTGTGAGGTGTTCACGTGAAGGGCCCCGCCTTGCTCAGATCCGGTAGAAGAGGTTCAGATAGCGGTCGGCGATGTCCCGGTCGCCTCGGCAGGTGCCGGTGTTGGCCCGGCCGAAGGCGGCCAGTACGAGGCTGGCGGGGTCGAACTCGAGCACCGTGGCCAGGTCGTCGACGCTTCCGGGAGTGAACTCGACGCCCGACTCGCTGACGGCGGCCCGCGTCTCCCCGGCGTTGGGGCCACTGGTGACACGAATGCCGATGGTGAACGGCTCTACGCCGACCGGGTCGTTGGTGTTCTGCCACATCAGGAAGCACACAGGGACGAGCATGTCGGCCGCGTCGGCCTGGAGGACGTGACTGCGGCCGAGCCCCTGGCGTATGTCCCAGGTGTGCACGATGTAGTCAAGCATCTGACAGACGGGCAGGAAGCACGCGGGTACCGGCCCCATGTACTTGTGCGGAACGAGCAGTTGGGTCCACTCGTCGTCGCCCAGCCCGTTCACGACATCGAGGATGCGGTCCAAGTCGCGGCGGAGCCGGGTCAGCAGTTCGTCCTGGCTCACGTCCCTCATGGCCAAGGCGTCCTTGTCCATGAGGGTGGACATGTCACGCACCCCGAGCGGCTCTCTGGACTCCGCCTCACCGCGTGCGGCGGCGAAGGAGTGCAGATAGACCTCCGTCGTGTCGACCATGTGCGCGATCACGTCGCGGACCTGCCAGTGTCCGGCCGCGGTCGGTGCCTGCCACACGGCGGGGTCCGAGGCCAGTTCGAACATGCCCTCGGCCTCGCGACGCCATATCTCGTCGAGGTTCTTGCGGCCCGCGGGCTCCATGAAATTCCAGCTCATGTCCGGTCTCCCGTTGGTTGGTGGGCGCCGAGCCGTCCCAGGGCGAACGTGGCGCCTTCTTCACGCATGGAGTTCGTCAGATAGGCCAGGTGGGCCACATAGGTTCCACCGTTGCCCTGGCAGGCGATGTCGCCGACGGCGCAGTAGTTCTGCATGCGGTCGGCGTATTCGGCCAGTTGGCCGACAGGGCGCGGGTTCTCGCTCTGCCGGTCCGCTTCGAAGGTGCCGGCGTTGAAGGGCTCGCCCGCGGTGAAGCGGGGGTCCCCGTAGAAGAGGACCGCGGCGACCCGGGACGCGGCGGCTGCGGAGAGTTCCGGGGCCGCACGTCCCATGTCACGCAGAGTAGGAGCGACGAGTGCCTCGCCGATCACCCAGGCCCCCTGCGAGTAGCCCATGAGCACATGGCGGCGTTCGGGGTACTCGCTCGCGGCGTCGTTGAGAAGCCGCACCAGGGTGTCGACTCCGTGGGGAACGCTGGCCGCGAACTCGAAGTCCGCGGGGTAATCGAGTTCGGTGTAGGTGGTGGGCACGGTGAGCCCCGCGCTGATCAGCTCTCCCACCGGCATGAGCAGTCTGCTGCCGCTCTGGGGCTCGGTTGTGCCTCGCACCGCGATGAGGGCGACGTCCGAGGACTGCACTTCCTGAGGTGAACCGGTCATGCGCTGGAAACGTTGTTCCCGGTCAGAGCGTTCTCGACGTCCTGACGTGTGAACGTTCCGCTGGCCACGATCCGCCCGTCGATCATGACCATGGGTGGGCGGGCGCTGCCGCGGGCGAGCTGGCTCTGGATCTCGGCGAGGATCTCCTGCGGAAGCGCGCCGGCCAAGGCGTCGGTCGCCGAAACCAACCGGGAGCGGGCCGTGGAACCGACGGCCGCGATGGCGGCGTCGACCGTGCGGACCGCCTGCTCCTCAGCCGAGGCGGCGGAGGGGTTGCAGCAACTGTCGCTGATGACGAGCACCTCGATGGGCGCGGCAGTGGCCGGTGCCGCCGTGGGGTTCTCGCCCGCGGCCGGTCCGCAGCAGCTCACGTTCGGAGCGGCCTCGTTCCCGGGGTCGGCGGAGGTGTCGTTCGCGGTCATCGGTTTCTCCGTTCGTCGTTCGGTGACTCGAAGTTGGTCGGATGGACGTACCGGGGAGGTGTGTCAGGCCAGGCAGCCGAGCGCGGCGTAGACCTCCTGCGCCACAGAGCGGGCCGCCTGGTCGGCCGGCCCCACGGTCAGCCTGTTCTTCGTCAGGGCGAAGGCGATGCCGTGTGCGGGGTCGGCGAAGGCCGCGCTGCCGCCGCTGCCGGTGTTGCCGAAGGATGTGGCCGAACCACCGGCCCAGGTCAGGCCGTGGAAGTAGCCGAGGGTCTTGGCGCTGTGGTGACCGAGCATCCGGTCGTTCCCCGAGAAGGCCAAAGCTGCCACCTGGGCGGCGCGCTCGGGGGAGATCAGCCGCACGCCGTCGACGTCGTCGAGCAGCGCGGCGTACATGCGGGCGAGCGCGGCGGCGGACATGGTTCCGGCGGCGGGGACGTCGGCCCGCAGGTATTCCTTGTCGTTGCCCAGCCCGGAGCAGGCGACGACCGGGCGCG
Source organism: Streptomyces sp. WMMC1477 (assembly GCF_027460245.1). Classification (NCBI taxonomy): domain Bacteria; kingdom Bacillati; phylum Actinomycetota; class Actinomycetes; order Kitasatosporales; family Streptomycetaceae; genus Streptomyces; species Streptomyces sp. WMMC1477. The sequence goes on from NZ_JAPZBD010000003.1 coordinate 1,130,084, forward strand.
GCGACGCCTGGAAGATGGGCGCCGTGTCCGGCATCGCCGCGATCGCGGCGTCCCAGTTGCCCGCTTCCAGAACCGCCATCCGAGGCAACTGACTCTCGGGGACGCCGAAGAACAGCGAGTCGGCCACGCCTAGGGGATGCGCCACTTGTTCGTACAACGCTTCGGACATCGGCTTGCCGGTGGCCCGGCGGACAACCTCACCGATGATCCAGCCGAAGGTCCAGCCGTGGTACCCCATCTCGGTACCCGGCTCCCACAGGGGCGCGAGGCCGGCGATGCGCTCGCACGTCTCGTCCCAGTCACACATGTGGGCGGGCAGTGTGTCCGGGGGCAGATGCGGAACGCCCGCCGTGTGGGTGAGTACCTGGCCCAGCGTGATGTCCTGCTTGCCGTGGGCCGCGAACTCGGGCCAGTACGCGGCGACCGGGACGTCGTAGCCGATGACACCCTGCTCCGCGAGGACGTGCGCGAGGGTCGCGGTGACCCCCTTTCCCGCGGAGAAGCCGTGGAAGAGGGTGTCCGTCCGCACGGCCGTGCGACTCAGCGGATCGGTGACCCCGGCCGCGGCGTCGGCGACGAGTTCACCTCTGTGGTACGCGGCCGCCTGGAGCCCTGTCTCATGGCCCGCCTCGACAAGTTCGTCCAGTACGCGCTGCACGCGCGGCTGCACATCACCGGTGTCGACCGTCATGAGACAAACTCCTCCCGTCACCCGGCGCCGACGCGCGGGCCTTGCGTAGTGCTGCGAGTCGTGCCGACCGGGCTAGGACGAGGCCTTCTGGGGCAGCGCCCCGCCCTACTCGCCTGCCCCGGCGGAGCCCTCTTGCCCCACGTCGGGGAGGGCGGCGAGCGTGGCGAGCAACTGAACTGGCTGGAGAAGGGCGTCACAGCAGAGCGAGTAGATGTTGCTGCGGCCCTTGGGGGTCGCGACGACCAGCCCCTGCTCACGCAGTGGCGTGAGGTGATGACTGACCAGCGTCTGCGCCATGCCGGTGGCCTCCGTGAGCTCTCGGACCGAACGGGGGTGCTCTGCGAGCAGCAGCATGAGCGTCAGCCTGGTCTCATCGGCCAGGGCCTTCAGCAACGGCGCCAAGCGCCGCGCCCGCTCTGCGGCCGAGGGCAGCGCAGACACGTCCCAGAGCTCGATGTCCAGTTCCCGTCCCATGACTCCATTGAACCACAGCTCATTGTCATCAACAATATCTACTGGTATTACTCGGGGATGCTGATGATTGGCGCGGCACGCGGGCCACGCCGGACGGAGAGGGCGCAATGTCGGACAGGCACAGTTCGAAGAAGACCGTCGCAGTGATCGGGGCGGGCCCGGTCGGGCTGGCGGCAGCGGCGCACCTGCTGGAGCGGGGGCTCGAGCCAGTCGTCCTGGAGGCCGGGGTCCAGGCCGCCGACGTGGTCCAGGAATGGGGGCACATCCGACTCTTCTCCCCGTGGCGGTACAACATCGACGCCGCCGCCCGGCGGCTTCTCCAGCAGACCGAGTGGAAGGAACCGGACACCGACGTCCTGCCCACGGGTGCGGAGCTCGTCGAGAACTACCTGCACCCTCTGGCTGGGACCCCGCAACTCGCCCCCAGGATCCACACCGACCGCCGGGTGCGGGCGGTGACCCGTACCGGGATGGACAAGGTCCGCAGCCTGGGGCGCGAGGAGCAGTCTTTCCTCCTGCGTACCACCTCCTCCACGGGAGAGGTCCACGACTTCACCGCCGACGCCGTGATCGACGCGTCCGGGGTGTGGGGCCAGCCGAACCCCCTCGGCACGGCCGGGCTGCGGGCCCCCGGCGAGGAGGCCGTCGGCCCATACCTCACGGGCGCCTTGCCGGACGTGCTGGGACGGGGCCGCGCCCGCTTCGCCGGCCGGCACACGCTCGTGGCCGGGATGGGCCACTCGGCGGCCAACACCCTGCTAGCACTCGCGGAGCTGGCGGACACGGCGGAGGGAACCACCATCACCTGGGTGGTCCGCGGCGCGTCGCCGACGCGGCTGTACGGCGGTGGCGACGCGGACGGCCTGCCCGCCCGCGGGGCGCTCGGCAGCCGGCTGAAGGAGCGGGTCGAACGCGGGGATATCACCCTGATCCCCGAGTTCACCATCACCGGCTTCGAGGTTCCGGCCGCATGCTGCGGCTCCCCGTCGGGCCCGCTGAGCGTGCGGGGCCAGACGCCTAAAGGGGCCATGAAGATCGACGTCGACAACGTCGTGGACGCCGTCGGGTTCCGCCCGGACCTGGAGATGCTGCGCGAGATCCGGCTGGGTCTCGACCCCGCGGTCGAGGCCCCCGTCGCCATCGGCCCGATGATCGACCCGAACGCGCACAGTTGCGGCACCGTGCCCCCGCATGGCGAACGCGAACTCGCCCACCCCGAGCCGGACTTCTACATCGCTGGCGTCAAGAGCTACGGGCGCGCGCCGACCTTCCTCCTCGCCACCGGATACGAACAGGTGCGCTCCGTGGCGGCGGCCCTCGCGGGCGACCGCGCGGCCGCCGACGCCGTCGAACTGGAACTGCCCGAGACGGGAGTCTGCACGACCGACCTGCCCTCGGCCGACGGTGCCACGGACGAGGGAGCCGGTTGCTGCGCCCCCGGGCCCGCCCCCGCGCAACAGGGATTCCCCACCGGGTTCGAGCACGGATACGCGGGTGACGCGGCCCGGAACGAGGCACAGTCCGAAGCCTCGTGCTGCGCCCCCGAGCAGGACTCGGAGCCGGGCAAGTAATCCGTTCCCACATCTCACAGAGAGAGCATCAGTTTCCTCATGTCTGAAACCGATACCGCGCAGGACGTGCGCTGGACCCCCAAGATGTGGGGGCTCCTCTCGGTGCTGTGCTTCGCCCTCCTCCTAGACGGTCTCGATGTCACCCTGGTCGGCGTGGCGCTGCCCTCCATTGGCGCAGACCTCGACATGTCCACGTCCGACCTGCAGTGGATCGTCAATGGCTACCTGCTGGGCTACGGGGCGCTTCTCCTGCTGGGCGGACGCACGGCGGACCTGGTCGGCCGGCGAACCGTCTTCCTCGTCTCCCTGACCGTGTTCGCCCTCGCATCGCTGATGGGCGGGCTGGTCGACGACGGAACGCTGGTCATCATCAGCCGCTTCATCAAGGGTGTGGCCGCCGCCTTCACGGTGCCCACGGGCCTGTCCATCATCACGACCACGTTCCCCGAGGGCCCGCAGCGGAACAAGGCGGTCGCGATCTACACGGCCTTCGGCGCTGCCGGATTCTCGTCCGGTCTGATCATCGGTGGCCTGATGACCGAGCTGCACTGGCGCTGGACGTTCCTGTTCTCGGTTCCCGTCGCCGCGGGCGCCCTGATCGCCGGTTTCTTCCTGATCCCGAAGGACCGGCCCAGCTCCACCGGACGCTACGACTTCCCCGGTGCCCTGACGCTCACGGCCGGCATGCTGCTGCTCGTCTACGCGGTCGTCGAGGCGCCGTCCGTCGGCTGGACCGACCCGCAGACGATCCTCGCGTTCGTCGGCGTGGTCCTCCTGCTCGGTGGATTCGCCATGGTGGAGCGCAAGGTGAGCAGCCCGCTGGTGCCGCTCGCTATCTTCCGGCGCGGCGCCCTGATGCGGGCGAACCTCTCGTTCATCGCGCTGCTGGGCTCCTACTTCAGCTTCCAGTTCCTGATCACCCTGTACCTGCAGGAGACGTTGGACTGGACGCCGCTGGAGCTCGCCCTGGCGCTGCTGCCCATCGGGCTGATCGTGGCGTTCGGCGCACCCATGGCCGGCAAGCTCATCGGCCGGTTCAGCACCGCGACGCTGATCGTCTTCGGACTCGCCTCGGAAGCACTGGGCTTCCTCCTGCTGCTCCGCATGGACACCGAGCCCTCCTACGTCACGATGATCCTGCCCACCGTGGTCCTGGTAGGCATCGGGTTCGCCTTCGTCTTCCCGTGCGCCAACGTGCAGGCCGTGACCGGCGTGGAGCCTCGCGAGCAGGGGCTGGCCGCGGGCATGATCCAGGCGTCCGGCCAGGTCGGCGCGGCCGTCGTCCTGGCGGTTACCACGGCGATCATCGCCACCGAGCCCACCGCCGGGACAGCGCCCTCTCCGCAGGAGGTCCTCGACCAGTTCCAGCCGGGGCTGGTCTTCGGTGCCGCAGTCGCGCTGGCGGGAACCGTGCTGGTGCAGATCAAGCGCCGCACACCACGAAACGCCGCGACGACTTCCGCGGGCACCGAGGCGGAGCAGGCCAAGGCCGAGAGCAGCGTGAACTGATGACTCACCGTTGGGGGCACGCCCGACGTGCCCCCAACGGTGAGCCCATCTCCACCACACCACGGGGGAAGGAAAAGCACATGTCGACTGAGATACCGCCGACCAGACCGTCACGCCGCGGTGTCGTTGCGACAGCGGGCGGTGCGGCGCTCAGCACCCTTGCCGCCGGACCCGCTGCCGCGCGTGAACGTCACACGCCGGAGGCGGCGTCCCCCCGCGCCGACGCGACCGCCCAGGCACCAGGCACGGTGCCCCGCGGTGACTTCGACTTCACCGACGGCTCCGCGGCTCTCACCCCCGACCGCACGGTTGCCACGGCATGCCAGTTCTGCAACGCCAACTGTCGCCTGCACGTCGACCTCAGGGCCGGCCGGATCATCGGCGTCCGCGGTGAGAAGAATGATCCGGTCCAGGACGGCAAGGTGTGCCTCAAGGCCGACCTGATGCCCGAACTCGTTTACAACGAGACGCGGCTGACGTCACCCCTGCGCCGCGTCGCCGGGAAGAAGGGCTCGGACGAATCCCGGTTCGAGGAGATCGGCTGGGACGAGGCGCTGCGGACGATCGCCGAGAAGCTGCTGGACCTCCGCGACCGCGGCGAGGCACATGCGATCGCCAACCGCACCACGGGCCGCATGCCGCGCGGAACGGACGCACTGGTCTCCCGCATGTTCGCGATGCTGGGGAGCCCCAACGACAGCGACGTCGGACCGGTCTGCAACGACGCGGGCGGCGACGCGCTCGCCACGACCTTCGGCCTGGGCGCCTTCACCAACGGCTACGGCGTCGACGCCGCCACCGGGGCCGAGGACCTCGGCGCGGCCCGGCACCTTCTCTTTCTCGGCACGAACCAGGCCGAGACTCACCCCGTCACCTTCGAGTACCTGCTCCGCGAGCGCCGGAAGACGAACGCGACCCTCACCGTCGTCGATCCGCGACTGACCCCCACGGGCAGGGAAGCAGACCGCTGGGTGGCCCCCAAGCCGCACACCGACTTCGCACTCGTGCTGGGCATGCTGCACCACGTCGTCGAAGCGGGTCTCTACGACAGCGCGTTCGTCGACCACTGGGTACTGGGCTTCGACGCACTGCGCGTACACCTGGCCAGACACCGATACACACCCGGATGGGCCGCGGAGGTCACTGGCGTGCCCGAAGCCACGATCGTCGAGATGGCCGAGGAGTACGCGCGGGCCAAGCCTGCCGCGATCTTCTGCAACGCGGGTATCTCCCACCAGCTCGGGGCCTTCGACACCTACCGGGTCCTCGCCTTCCTCGCCGCGGTCACCGGCAACATCGGCATACCAGGCGGCGGCTGCAACTTCATGCACAACACCTGGCCGGGGGCGTTGTCACTGCCCGAACTCACCGTCGAGACACCGGAACGACGCGAGACGCTTCCCGTCGGCCCCGACTACTTTGCCGAGTCCATCCTCACCGGCCGCCCCTACCGGCTCAAGGCCGTCATCACCCAGGGCAACCCGCTCGTTGCCTCCGCCAACTCCAGGAAGGTACGCGAAGCCTTCGAGAAGCTCGACTTCTACGTGTACACCGGCCTGTTCATGGAAGAGCCGGCGAAGTACGCGGACATCATCCTCCCCGTCTGCAGCGGGCTGGAGATGGAAGGCGTCTACATGCGCCGCGACGACCGCGCGATCCGCTGGCAGGACCAGGTCGTGCCCGCCGTCGGCGACTCCAAGCCGGACTGGGAGATCTGGGTCGAGCTGGCCCACGCCCTCGCCCGCCTGGACACGAAGCGGCCTTCAACGGACTGGACCAACGCCTTCCCCAGGGAATGGACCGACTACCAGAAACTCTGGGAGCAGTTCGTCGAGCACACACCCGGCATGGGCGGCATGAGCCGTGAGCGCATGCGAGAGCGGGCCGAGCCGCTGCGGTGGCCCTGCCCTGGCCCGGAACATCCCGGGGTGAGCACGCTCTTCGCCGACCACCCGAGCTGGTACGAGGCCGCGGAGTTCCTTGACCCCGTGAACAAGGGCAAGAGGTTTCTGACGCCCAGCGGGAAGATCGAGATCACCACCCGCGACCTGGACCGGCGGCTCAGGGAAGCCGGACACAGCGCGCTGCCCGTCTTCTACACCCACCCCGAAGTCACGGGCGCTCATCCCACCGTGCGTTACCGCAAGAAGACGTTCGTGACCAACCCGGTCAACCCGCACGCCGTCACCCATCCGGTGGAGCTGGGAGTACCGGGGAACGACGACGTGCATCGCAGGTTCCCGCTGATGGGCGTGACCGGCCGGCCCAGTGTGGTGCATTTCGCCGAAGTGACCCACTGGACGCGTACGGGCAAACAGCTCAACGGAGTCCGCCTGGTGCAGATTCACCCACGTACCGCGCGCCTGAGCGGCATCGGCAACGGGGACGAAGTCACCGTGGAGAGCCCACGAGGCACGGTGTGCGGCACGGCCCTCCTGTGGGAGGGAATCCGGGAGGACACGGTTTTCGTGCCGAACACCTTCAGCCCGTCCCAACAGGTCGGGGACCTCTTCGAAGCACGCCGGTACGAGCCGGTGAACGCACTGCCGGACGACGGCTACTACGACAATCTCTCGGGGCAACAGGCCTACAAATGCTTCGCCTGCCGGGTCGTCAAGTCCTGACGGCCCGGCTGACCGGCCGTCGACGTGAAGGCCCTCCGGGGCCCGTGGCTGCGCGCGAACGTGGTCCGCTCCCGCAACCACTCGCGATCTCGTCTGACCGACCTCGGACCGACTCGATATCGACATGAATCTAACTTGACAAGCATCGAAACAGCGGCGCAACCTGTTTCCGGGCAACTACACGCTGTTGAAAGGGAGTTGAACCTCACCGGTTCAGGCTTCCCCAGACGACACCAGCACGACCACAGACTTCATGACCATCACGGGGGGAGTGGGCAAGGCATGCAAGCGGCAGCTTCCGTCCGTGCCAGCGATTCCCGCCCCGAAGCCCTTGAGTTACCGCACCGTCACCGCTCCCCGCGGTCGCGGCGCGTCTTCATGCCCTCAAAGTCATCTGCATAAGAGTTCTCGTGTCCGCTGCGCGCAGGCCTCTTCTGGCCCTGGTAGGAGACCAGTACAACCACCAGGAACCGGCACACCCCCGGATCGAGCCGCTCATGCCCGCCCTGGGCGTCGAGACCGAGTGGGTGCCCACGTCCGAGATCGATGACAGCACGGACTTCACACGCTTCGACGGCATCTGGGTCGTGCCGGGCGCCCCTTACCACGCGCAGCAGGGCGTGCATCGCGCGATCCGCTATGCACGGGAGAACAAGGCGCCGCTCCTCGGGACCTGCGGCGGCTTCTACAGCGCCGTCCTCGAGTACTCCCAGAACGTGCTCCACCTGGCCGAGACGGAAGGGCTCGGGAACGACCTCTCCCCGATCGAGCGGCTGATCATTCCTCCCACCTGTACGGCGGACAACACCAACAAGGTCTCGCTGTTCCTTCGCGAGGGGTCGCGGCTGTCCGCGCTCTACGGCGGCCGCACCGAGATCGAAGAGATCCTCCAGTGCGACTACGGCATGGTCCAGGAGTTCCTCGACGCAGCGACGCAGGGGGACGTCAAGTTCAGCGGCTGGGACAAGGGCAACGCCCCCCGGGCGCTGGAGATCACGGACCATCCGTTCTTCATGGCCTGCCTCTTCCAGCCGGAGCTCTCCAGCGCACCTGGTGCGGTGCACACGATCGTGGCCGGCTTCCTCAGCGCGGCCTACGCCGCGGCCGGGCTGGAGATACCGGACTTCTCCGTTCCGCCCGCCGACGGCCCGCCCGTCGACTTCGAGCAGTACGAGCGCGCCCTCGACAGCGTGCGCAACGACCCGCGCACCCGTGCCGCCTTCACCGACACCTCCACCTTCTCCCAGGTCGGGATCGGCAGCGGACTGCGAGCGGTCACCAGGGCCAGCGGCGACGGCGACGTCCAGCTCCTGTCCGTGCACAACGTCTCGGCCGAGCCGCGGACGTTCACCCCGGCCGTCCACCTGCCCCAGGCGCAGGCATGGAACACGCCGGTGGTGTTCCTCAGCGGAGCGATGGACAGCTCCGCCGGCGAGGACGGCGCCCTCTCCTGCACGCTCGCACCGGGCGCCGTCGCCTGGCTCGGAGCCTTCCCGGCGGCCTCCGGCATGGTCCCGGCCGGGTTCACCGCGCTGACCGGGCAGGGGGCGGGATGAGCGAGGCACGTCAGCCGGTGGCGGTCGTCACCGGAGCCGGGAGCGGCATAGGCGCGGCCACCTCCCGCAGACTGGCCGCCGAGGGCCATCATGTGGTGCTCGCCGCCCGCCGCAGTCACCGCATCGAAGCAGTGGCCAAGGAGATCCGCGCGCAGGGAGGCAGCGCCGACCCGCACACCCTGGACGTGACCGACCGCGGCGCGGTCGAGGCCTTCGCCGCCTCGCTCGAGCACTGCGACGTCCTCGTGAACAACGCGGGCGGTGCCTTCGGCACCGAACCGGTGGAAGACGCGGACGCGGCCGACTGGCGCAGGATGTTCGAGGCGAACGTGCTCGGCTCGCTCCATGTGACGCAGGCCCTGCTGCCCAGGCTCATCGGGAGTGGCGACGGCACCGTCGTCATCATCTCCTCGACCGCGGGCTTCACCGTCTACGAGGGTGGCGGCGGCTACAGCGCCGCCAAGCACGGTCAGCACGCTCTGGCCGGCACCCTCCGAATGGAGCTCTGCGGGCGGCCAGTCCGGGTGGTGGAAGTGGCACCGGGCATGGTGCACACCGAGGAGTTCTCGCTGAATCGGTACCGGGGCGACGAGGAGAAGTCCGCCGCGGTGTACGCCGGCGTGGACCAGCCTCTCGTGGCCGAGGACATCGCCGACGTCGTCGCCTGGGCCGTCACCCGCCCCTCGCATGTGAACGTCGACTTCCTCGTCGTACGTCCCCGCGCCCAGGCCGCCCAGCACAAGGTGCACCGCGGTCCGGACGCACCCCGCTGACGGTCCTCCTGGCACAGCCCTGCCCCGCCCCACCTCACGGAAGACGAAGGAACATGACCTCTGAGTCCACGAGCCCGGTTCTGAAGCTCTCCGAGTACGAAGTCACACCCATCGGGCGTGTCGACGGCACGGTGCAGGTCCTCGGGTCGAAGAGCTACACCAACCGGCACCTGGCCATGGCAGGGCTGAGCACCGAACCCACCACCCTGCACAACGCCCTCCTCTCCCAGGACACCCTGATCCTCGCCGACGCGCTCCGCGCCTTCGGGCACGTCGACATCGCCGTCGACGAGGCCAAGAACACCGTGACCGTCACGCCCAACGGCAACAAGATGACCGCCCCGGCCGACTCCATCCACATGGGGAACGCCGGCACCCCCATACGCCTGCTGATCACCATGGCCGGTCTCGCCGAGGGGAAGACCGTGCTCACCGGATCGGAGCGCATGCAGGAGCGCCCGATGGGCCATCTGCTGGAAGCCCTCGCGCCGCTGGGTGTCAACGCCGTCGCGGTCAAGGGCAACGGCTCGCCGCCCATCGAGGTCGAAGGCCCCGCCCTGAGCGGCGGTCGCACCGACATCCACGGCACCGTGAGCAGCCAGTTCACGACCAGCCTGCTGCTCAGCGCCCCCTACGCGCACAAGGACGTCGAAGTCCACCTGCGGAGCGAACTGCTCTCCAAGCCCTATGTCGACATGACCATCGCCGCGCTGAAGCGGGCGGGCGTCACCGTGCAACGCCGCGGCTACGACTGGTTCAAGGTGGCGGCCGGCCAGCGTTACCAGGGCGGCGACATCACGGTCGAGCCCGACGCCTCCGGGATGTCCTACTTCCTCGCCGCCGCCGCGATTCTCGACGGCCGTGTCAACATCCCCGGGATCGACAGCACCTCCGTCCAGGGTGACGTCGGCCTGGTCGACGCCTTCGTGCAAATGGGATGCCGCGCCGACGCCGCGGACGGCTCCATCACCCTCGAGGGTACGGAAACGCTCCAGGGCATAGAGATCGACATGTCCAACATGCCCGACGTCGTTCCCACCCTCGCCGTCGTCGCCGCCTACGCCGAGGGCACCACACACATCCACGGCATCGGCAATCTCCGCTTCAAGGAGTGCGACCGGATCGACGCGGTGAGCACGGAACTGGCCAAGATGGGCGTCACGGTCCGCACCACGGCCGACACGATGACCATCGAGGGCGGTCAGCCCCACGGCGCGGCCATCGACACCTACGACGACCACCGCATCGCGATGGCCTTCGCCATCGCGGGACTGCGCACTCCCGGCGTGGTGATCAAGGACCCAGGCTGCGTCACCAAGTCGTTTCCGACCTTCTGGGAGCGGCTCGCCGATCTCGGTGAGGCAGCCGCATGACCGGATCGAAAGGCGTCCTGCTCGTTCTCGACGGGTGGGGAGAAGGCCCTCCCGGCTCGGACAACGCGCTCGCTGCGGCGAACACCCCGGTCCTCGACCGGCTCCGCAGTCAGTACCCGGGGCCCCTCCTCGCCGCGTCCGGGAGCGCGGTCGGTCTCCCCGAAGGCGTCGTGGGCAACTCCGAGATCGGCCACCTGGTCATGGGGGCCGGCCGGCCGCTGGAGTACGACAGCCTGCTGGTGCAACGTCAGGCCGAGTCCGGCGAACTGCGCACCCATCCGGAGCTTCGGCGGGTGTGCCAGGGGCTCGCCGAAAGAGGAGGCGCGCTGCACCTGGTGGGCCTGTGCTCGGACGGCCGCATCCACTCCGACATCGCGCACTTCGGCGAGTTGCTGCACGGAGCACAGGCATCGGGCTGCCCCCGCGTGTGGCTGCACGCCGTCACCGACGGCAGGGACGTAGCGGACGGCACCGCCGTGGACTACCTCGCACAACTGCAGAAGATGGCGGACGAAGCGGACGCCGGCGAGTACGCCACGGTGATCGGCCGGAACCTCGCCATGGACAAGAGCGGTCGGCGAGAGCTGACGGAGCGTGCCTGCTGGCTCATCGTCGACGCACAGGAGGCCCGGGCGGGCCACGACGCCGTGTCGGCGGTGGCCGGAAGCGCCAGTGACGGCGACATCCCTCCGACGGTCATCCGCGACTACCCTGGTGTCCGGGCCGGGGACGCGCTGCTGTTCGCCAACTTCCGCAGCGACCGCACCTCGCCGCTGGTCGGCGCCGTACACGACCGGCTCACCCAGAGCGGCCGCGCGGACGTGGAGTTGCTCAGCCTGGCCGAGTACGACACCAGGGCCAGAGTGACGGCTCTCGTCCACCGCACGGACGCCTCCGGCGGGCTGGCCGACGCGCTGGAGGCGGCTCGGGCACGGTCCGTGCGGATCGCCGAGCCGGAGAAGTTCGAGCACGTCACCTTCTTCATCAACGGCCGTGACGCGCGTCGACGCCCGTACGAGGAGCACATCCAGGTGCCGGGCACCGCGGGCGCCGACTACACGAGCCGGCCGGACATGAACGTCGCGCAGGTCGCGGACCGCGTGATCGAGGCCGCGGGCCGCGACGACGTGCCTCTCGTCATCGCCAACCTCGCCAACATCGACGTGGTGGGACACACGGGCGACTACGCGGCGACGGTGAAGGCCGCCGAAGCCACCGACTTGGCCGTCGAGCGCATCTGCGCCGCCGCGCGCGAGCAGGGCCGCTGGGTGCTGCTCGTCGGTGATCACGGCAACGCCGAGCAGATGGCGAAGACCGGGCCCGACGGTTCCCGACGCCCCTACGGCGGTCACACGCACAACCCCGTGCCCTGTGTCCTCGTGCCGTCCGCCGGGCAGCGGCTGGTGACCCGGCTTCCGGACACGTCCGAGACGCTGCCGTCAGTGGCTCCGACCGTCCTGGACCTGCTCGGCATCCCCATACCCGTGACCATCTCTGCGCCGTCCCTCCTCAGCACTTCTGGCCGAACTGAGACCAAGGACTGAACGATGCACACGACCTCAGGGCGCGCCACCCCGAGTGGCGCTGACGGCACGACCACGCAGCCCGCCGAGCCGATCGCCATCATCGGCATGGCCGGGCGCTTCCCCGGCGCGCCGGACGTCGACATCTTCTGGGAGCGGCTCTGCGCCGGCATCGACGCGATCAGCGAGATCCCCCCGGACCGCTACGACGTCAACGCGATCTTCGAGGAGGCACCGTCCGCCCCTGGCAGGACGAGCAGCAGGTGGGGCGGCTTCCTCGACCGTATCCGCGACTTCGACGCCCAGTTCTTCGGAATCTCGCCGCGTGAAGCCAGCAAAATGGACCCGCAGCAACGGCTGCTGATGGAGACGACCTACGAGGCGCTCGAAGACGCCGGTCAGGCCGCCGACCGGGCCGCCGGAACCAACACCGGCGTCTACATGGGGCAACTCGGCGGCGACTACTGGCACATGCAGTACCAAAAGCCGAACGAACTGGAGTTCTACGGTCTGATCGGTGCGGCGGCCCGCGCCATGACCTCGGGCCGGGTCGCCTACGCCTTCGATTTCCGCGGCCCCAGCGTCACCATCGATACCGCCTGCTCCTCCTCGCTGACCGCCGTACACATGGCAGCGCAGTCCATCCGCTCCGGCGAGACCACCATGGCCGTGGCCGGCGCCGCCAACGTCGTCCTGCTGCCCGAAGAGGGCACCGTCTACTCCGGCGCCCGCATGCTCGCCGACGACGGCCGCTGCAAGTTCGGCGACGCCTCCGCCGACGGCTTCGTCCGCAGCGACGGCGTCGGCGTCGTCGTCCTGAAGTCACTGGCCAAGGCCCGCGCCGACGGCGACCGGGTCCGGGCCGTCCTGCTCGGCAGCGCGATCGGCAATGATGGTCAGAGCAGCGGCTACCTGGTCACTCCCGGCGTCGAGGGCCAGCGGGACGTGCTCCTGCGTGCCTATGAGCAGGCCGGGGTCAGCCCCGCGGACATCGACTACCTGGAAGCGCACGGCACCGGCACGAGCGTGGGCGACAAGGTCGAGCTGGAGGTGTTCGGCCAGGTACTCGGCCCCGGTCGCGCCGTCGACAACCCGTGTCTGGTCGGCTCGTCGAAGACGAACATCGGGCACGCCGAAGCAGCCGCGGGCATGGCGGGGCTGATCAAGACCATCCTTTGCCTGGAGCATGGCGAGGTCCCCCCGAACCTCCACCAGCGCACGCCGAACCCAGCCATCCCGTGGGACGAGCTGCCCGTACGGCTGCCCAGAGAACGCACGCCGCTGCCGGAACGCGACCGCCCCACGCTCGCGGGCGTGAGCAGCTTCGGGCTGACCGGCGCCAACGCACACGTCGTGCTTTCGGCGTCGGCCGCCGACCAGGATGTCCGGCGCGGCGCGACGGACCGGGACGACTCCCGTGCCGAGCTGCTGGCGCTGTCGGCCATGAGCCCCAAGGCGCTCTCCGAGCTCGCCGTCTCCTACGCCGAGCTCCTCGACAACGGGGACGTACCCGCGCTGCGGGACATCTGTCACAGCGCCGGCACCCGACGCAGCCACTTCGACAGCCGGCTCGCGCTCGCCGCCTCCTCCCCCGCCGAGGCGGCCGCCACGCTGCGCGCGTACGCCGAGAACGGCGAGGCTCCTGGGCTCTCCGCGGTCGACTACGTGGAGGAGGAACGGCCACGAATCGCGTTCGTCTTCCCCGGCCAGGGCTCGCAGTGGATCGGGATGGGCCGGCAACTCCTGGACACCGACCCGGTCTTCCTGAGCACCATGCGGCGGTGCGACGAGGTGATCGCGGTGGAGAACGGCTGGTCCGTGATCGAGCTGCTACGCGGAGACGACGCCGACAGGTTCGCCAGGGTCGACGTCATCCAGCCCACCCTGTGGGCGATGGAGATCGCGCTCGCCGCGGTCTGGCGCTCGTGGGGCGTGGAGCCCGATGTCGTCATCGGTCACTCCATGGGCGAGGCCGCCGCGGCCTACGTCGCCGGAGCCCTCAGCCTGGAGGACGCCGGTGCGGTGATCTGCCGCCGCAGCCGCATGGCCCGTCGGCTCAGCGGGCACGGAACGATGGCCTGGGTCGAGCTCTCCGCCGCCGAAGCGACCGAAGCCATCGCCGGGTATGAGGACAAGGTCGCCCTCGCGGCCGCCAACAGCCCGACCTCGACGCTGCTCTCCGGCGACCGTGGCGCCCTCGCGGAGATCCTCGGCGCGCTTGAGGAGAAGGACATCTTCAACCGCTGGATCAACGTCGACTACGCGTCCCACGGACCCCAGATGGACGCGATCCGAGAGGACCTGCTCAGCGACCTTGCCGACCTGGCCCCGAAGGCCGGAACCATCCCGTTGCACTCCACTCTCCTCAACGAGACCGTCGACGGCTCTCAACTGGACGCCACCTACTGGGCGCGGAACATCCGCGAGCCGGTGGACTTCGTCGGCGCGGTGCGCGGAGAACTCGAAGCGGGCGAGACCGTCTTCGTCGAGATCAGCCCGCACCCGGTCCTCGCCGCCGCGATCGACGCGACGGCCGCGGAGCACGGGCAGCCCTCGCTGGCCGTCGGCTCCCTGCGGCGCGAGGACGACGAACGTGGCGCACTCCTCACCTCGCTGGCCAGACTGTACACCGCGGGCGTCCCCTTCGACTGGGACGCGGTGACGACGGGCGGCGCGTTCACTCCGCTCCCCAGCTACCCCTGGCAGCGCGTCGAGCACTGGCTGGAGGACTGGCCGACGACAGCGCCTCCGGCCGCATCCGCTCCGCGGCCTCCAGCAGTTGAGGCCGAGGACGAGCCGCCGGCCGTCCGCACCCACCCGCTGCTGGGTCGGGAAGTCCGGGCCCCGGGCGGGAAGCGGGTGTGGAAAGGCGGCGTCGACCTGGTCCGCAACGCCTATCTGTCAGATCACCAGGTCCAGGGAACGGTCGTGCTGCCGGGCACCGCGTACGTCGAGCTGGCCGCGGCGGCCGCCCGGGAGATCCACGGTCCGGGACCCATCGCCGTGACCGACGTGCGCTATCACGAAGCCGTCTTCCTCGACGCCGACGACCCCACCTCGCTACGGGTCACCATGGCCCCCCGGGCAGACGGAGGCCACGCCTTCCGGCTGCACGGACGCGCCGCGTCGGACGAGGGCTGGATCCTGCGCGCCGAGGCCGACGTCTCGGTCCTCGGTGCGCGGCCTGCCGCCCCGGAGCCGGTGGCCTCCATCCGTGGCCGCTTGCCCGAGCACCAGTCACGTGCCGCCTTCTACGCCCGGCATGCTGCCCGAGGCAACCAGTGGAACGGCTCCTTCCAGGGAATCGAAGCGGTGTGGCGTACAGACGGCGAGGCGCTGGCGGCCCTCGGCTGCCCGGCACCGCTCCTGGCCGACTGGGATCAGCACCAGTTCCACCCGGCGGTCCTGGACGCGGCGGCTCACGCCCTCGTAGCCGCCCGGCCCGACATCGAGCCGGGCGAGGACGGCGCCTTCGTCCTCGGCGGCATCTCGGAGGTCAGGCTGTACCGGCGCCCGGCCACCCGGCTGTGGAGCCACGTCCACCTGCTCGAAGGGGGCCGTCCGGACTCGTTCAGCGGAGACGTGGCCATCCTCGACGAAGCCGGAGACGTCGTTGCGGAGCTGCGGGGCCTGCGGCTGCAGTACCTTCTCGGGAAGGCGCCCGAGCCGCTCACCGCGCACTCGGGTCACCAACCCGAAGTGCCGGCGCCGGGCGCGTACGAGGACTGGCTGTACGGCCTCGACTGGCGTCCTCTCGGCCTCCCCGAAACCGCCAGCCGTTCCGGTGGGGAGGCGGGCAGCACCTGGGTGGTACTGACCGACTCCGGCCCCACCGGCCGGGAGGTCGTCAAGAACCTGGAGAACACCGGCAGCAAGGTTGTCGTGGTCACCGCGGCACGCGGGTACTCCACCACCGGTGGCGACCGGTACCGCATCGATCCCACGTCCAGGACCGACCTCGCCAAGGTCCTGATCGAAACCGTCCAGCGCGGCCCCGTGCGCGGCATCGTGCACCTGTGGAGCCTCGACGCGACCTGCTCCCGCGACGCCCTGCCCACGGAGATCAAACGGGCCGAGGACCTGTCCGTGGGCAGCGTCGTCAACCTCGCCCAGGCGATGGACGAAGTCGCCATGGAGTCGACGCCGAGGCTGTGGCTGGTCAGCCGCTCCGCTCAGCAGGTCCTCGCCCAGGACACGGTGGATTCGCCCTTCCAGGCACCGGTCTGGGGGCTGGGCCGCACCCTCGCCATCGAGCATCCGGACTGGCGGGCGAGCCTCGTCGACATCGATCACGAACAGGCCAGCACCGAGGCGCTCGTCAGCCATCTGCTGCGCGCGGACGAGGAGACGCAGGTGGCCCTGCGCGGTGGCCGGCGCTTCGCCGCCCGCCTGGTCAGGAAGGCGCTGCCGGCCTCCAGCCGTCCCTCCGCCGCCGCCTCGGGGACGGCTGTCCCCGGGCCGGGTGAGGTGACCATCGCGGTCACCCATGTGGGTCTGACGGCTCGCGAAGCACAGGCCGTCGCCGAGAGCCGCACCGTCAACATCGACTGTGCGGGTACCGTCCGGGCGACCGGTCCCGGGGTGGAGGGTTTCGTCGCGGGCGACGAGGTGGTCGCGCTCGTACGGGGCGAGGTCACCGAGTCCGTGACCGTTCCGACCGCACTCGTGGCCCACAAGCCGCGGCACCTCACCGCGGCGGAGGCGGCCACCCTGCCCTACAGCTGCGTGACGGCCTACCGAGCCCTGCACGACTGCGCACGGCTCGGCGCTGGCGAGCGGGTGCTGATCGACGACGGCACCGGTGAACTGGCGCCCGCCGCCGAGCAGATCGCCGCGTGGCTCTCCGCTGAGGCCTGCGACGTAACGACCGACCTCCCGCCCACCGGCGGGGGCGCCTCCTCGTACGACGTCATCCTCAGCACCCGGGGCGGGGCCATACCGCCGTCGACGGCCGAGCTGCTGGCTCCAGGAGGCCGGTATCTCGACGCGGGGGCGGCCTACGGCGCCGCGCCCCTCTCCCTCGGGGCCGACGCCCTCTCCACGAACCGCTCCTTCCAGGCGCTCGACGTACCGGAACTGGTCTCACAGGCGGCGGGCACCATCAAGCCGGCCCTGGACAAGGTCTGCGAACTCGCCGGTCAGGGCACCCTTCGGCCGCTTCAGGGCAAGGTGGTGCGCCCCGCGGAGGACGGCACCCGCCGGGGAGCCGCCCGCGGCGACACGCACTTCGACGTTCGCGGCGATGGAACCTACCTGGTTACCGGTGGGCTCGGCGGCATCGGCGGGCAGCTGGCCGAGTGGCTGGTTGAGCAGGGAGCCCGGCATCTGCTGTTGACGGGCCGCAGCGTACTTCCACCGGTCGACGCCTGGGACACCCTGGAACCGTCAGACCCGCGGCGGGAACAGACGGCGCTACTGCGGCGACTGGCCGCACTCGGGACAGACGTCGAATACGCCGCGGTCGACGCCGCCGACCTCGACGCGCTGCGGGCGGTGCTCGACGAGCGCGCGCAGGCAGACCTGCCGCGGCTACGGGGCGTGGTACACGCCGCAGGGACGATCGAGTACGCACCGGTGCGCGAGCTGCAGCCAGACCAGGTCCGCAGGGCGCTGCATGCCAAGGTGTCGGGTACATGGGCTCTCCACCGCCTGCTCGAGAACGAAGCGGTCGACTTCTTCGTGCTCTTCTCCTCTGGATCGGCACTCCTCGGCTCTCCGTTGCTCGGCGGTTACGCGGCGGGCAATGCCTTCCTGGACGCGCTGGCGGCGCACCGGACGTCGCGAAACCAGGCGGCGACCGTCGTCAACTGGGGTTTCTGGGACAGCGTCGGCATGATGGCGCGCAAGGCCCAGCAGGAGGGCCAGGACACAGTGCCGCGCGGCATGGACAACTTCAGCCCGGCGGAGGGCCTGGAAGTCATGCGGCAACTCCTCGGCAGCGGCACCCGGCAGGCCGCGGTGCTCAGGGTGGACTGGCGCACCTGGGCACGGGCCTATCCAAGCCTCGCTGCGACGCCGCAGCTCCGCGACCTGGTGGACCGCGAATCCACGCCGAAGCCGGACCGCGCCGAACCCGCCGTCACCGCCCGGGTGCCGGTAGCGCACCCGAGGTCCGTCCGGCTGACGCCGACGCCGACACCGACACCGACACCGACACCGGAGACTGCGGCACCGGTGGTGCCGGAAGTGCCCGGGAAACCGGCGCGGACGGCTCGGCCCGAGCCGCGGCAGGGGGCGCCCCTGCCTGCGGTGGAAACGACTCGCGAGGCAACCCGGCCACAAGCCGACACGACGGCGAACCGCTCCGGCGCGGAGAGCGGTGTCCAGGACGAACTGGTGGACATGGTGGCCTCGATCCTCAACACCTCACCGGACCGCATCAACACCACCCAACAGCTCAAGCGCATGGGCATGGACTCCCTCATGGCCGTCGAACTCCGCACCCGAATCGACCGCAAATACCAGGTCAACCTCCCCATCACCAAACTCCTCCGCGGCGGCACCATCACCAAAATCGCCGAACACATCCACACCGAGGGGCCCGGCACCCGGACGGCCCCGGCAACCGCACCGGCACCCGGCGATCCGGCACCGGGCCCATCACTGACTCCGACGCAGGTGTCCGCATCCGCACCCACACCCGAGCCGTGGCGGAGCGCGCCCGAGCCTGCGGTGAAGGTTCCCGAGGCGCCTCGGCCGCAAGCCACCGCCACGTCAGCCCAGCCCAACACGGACCACAGCACTCAGACGGGCCAGGGCGTCCAGGACGAACTGGTGGACATGGTGGCCTCGATCCTCAACACCTCACCGGACCGCATCAACACCACCCAACAGCTCAAGCGCATGGGCATGGACTCCCTCATGGCCGTCGAACTCCGCACCCGAATCGACCGCAAATACCAGGTCAACCTCCCCATCACCAAACTCCTCCGCGGCGGCACCATCACCAAAATCGCCGAACACATCCACACCGAGGTCTGACCGGGGTTCGAGGGGAGCGGAAGGCATCACGCTATGAAGACACCTGGAATACACATCGCCGGAATCGGCGTGTACCTACCGGAGATCATGAAGGCCGAGGACGCTGTGGAAGCCGGGCTCTACTCGCAGGAGGACTACGAGTGGTTCGGCTGGACGGGGGCGGCGGTCGCCGGTGACATATCGGCACCGGACATGGCCGTTCACGCGGCACGGCAGGCCATCGGGCGCTCCGGGCGGCCGGACGATATCGATCTCCACATCCATGCGCACAGTTGGCCGCAGGGCCCGTTGGGCTGGTCACCGCACGCCTATGTACTGAAGCACGCTACGAACCGCGACGTTCCGTCATTCCTCACCTGGCAGGCGTGCGCCGGTCTGGTGGGCGGAGTAGAACTGGCGGCCTCCTATCTGCTGGCCAGCCCGGACCGGTCGGGAGCACTGCTCACCGGGGCGGACAACTCCGGGCGCCCGGATTTCAACCGCTGGGAGTTCGGCCTGCAGAACGGGGTGATCGGAGACGCCGCCTCCGCAGTGGTGCTCTCCCGGCGCGGGGGGTTCGCCCGCCTCCTGTCGGTCAACTCGGGCTCCACGTCCGAGTTGGAGCAGCTCTACCGGGGCAATGAGCCGATCTACTCGCCGACCAGCGCGGGCGGCCAGCGGGTTGACTTCCGGGAGCGTCTGGGAGCCTTCGAGGACGACCTGGACGACACGGTGGCCCAGGTCGTCAGCCGGCAGGGAGAGCTCCGTGCCGAGCTCGCCCTCCGCTCGATGGCGGAGGCCGGGATCGGGCCGGAGGACGTCACCCGGGTCGCACACGTCTTCACGGGGCTGGAGAGCTATCTGAAGACGATCCTCGACCCGATGGGCGTCAGCGCGGACAAGGGCCTGCTGGAGTACGGACGACGGTTCGGGCACTTGACGGTCAATGACCAGATCGTCGCCCTCCACCATCTCGTAGAGAGCGGGACCGTCGGTCCCGGAGACCACGTACTGGTCGTCGCGCATGGCGGGGGCACGGCCATCACCTGTGCCGTGGTGCGCATCGACGAGCGCCCGGCCTGGGCACAGAACCCGCGCACGGTCGACACCCCTTCCGCCCGTCCGGCGGCCACAACACCTACCGCACCCGGCGTCGCACGATCCGTTCGGCTTCGCCCCGATCAGCTCGACGAGGACGGTGGACGATGATCGCAGCCGAGGACTTCTGCGCGGCGTTGGACGACCGGGGTTTCCGGTTCGCGAGCGGCGTTCCCTGCTCCTTCTTCGGCGGGCCGATCGCGCACCTGAGCCGGTCTCCCGGCCGCTACGTTCCTGCCGCGAACGAAGGCGGTGCGCTGGCCACGGCGGCCGGCGCGGCTCTCGCGGGGCGGCGTGCGTACGTGATGCTCCAGAACTCGGGGCTGGGGAATCTGATCAATCCGCTCACGTCTCTGGTGATGACGTACCGGATCCCTGTGCTGTCCTTCGTGAGTCTGCGCGGCTGGCCCGACCCTGCCCAGGATGAGCCGCAGCACGAGGTGATGGGGACGAAGACCGTCTCCCTGCTGGAGACCCTCGGACTGCCGTACTGGATGCTGCGCGCCGACTGCGACGAAGCCGGGTTGGCGGAGATCCTCACGGGCGTGGAGAAAGCGGTAGCGGCCGGGGAGGCGCCTTTCGTACTGGTGGAGAAGGGCTCGGTGGGCAAGTGCCAGACCGCGGCTACCGACGAGCCGGAGCGGCTGGACAGCCGCGACGCCGTACAGCTCGTCACGGAGCTCGCGGGCGACTCCCCCATCGTCGCCACCACCGGCTACACCGGCCGCGAACTCTTCGGCGTGGCCGACCGTCCGGCGAACTTCTACATGCAGGGCTCGATGGGCCATGCCGCGGCCATCGCGCTGGGAGTGGCCATGGCCGATCCCGGGCGTTCCGTCGTAGTCCTGGACGGGGACGGGGCGGCGCTGATGCATATGGGCACACTGTCGGCGATCGCCGAGCAGGCCCCGGGGAACCTCATCCACGTGGTGCTGGACAACGGTATCCACGAGTCGACGGGCGGCCAGTCGACGACGTCGAGCAGCACGCGGCTCGACGAGGTGGCGGTAGCGTCCGGCTACCGCACCGCCGCCCGGTGCCGGACGCTGGACGAGGCGCGTGAGCAGTTCACAGCCGCTCAGCGGTCCCCGGGGCCACACCTGTTGCTCATCCCCACCCGGCCGCGAACCGGGCCCATGCCGCCACGGGCCACCTCGACGCACTCGCCCGAGGAGATGCGCGACCGGTTCGCCGCGGCGCTGACGGCGACCACCAGCCGCGCCTGACCCAACCGCTCGGCTGATTCACCCGCTCACCCGCTCGCCCTCTCACCGGAGCGAGCGCCCCACCACAGCGCCGTGGGTGGCCTTGGTCACCAGCCGCCCACGGCGAGAGGAGACTGACCGTGCCCACGCGTTCCCGGCGCATACTGAGCGCCTGCGCCGTCCTGTCGATGCTTGCCCTCTCCGCCTGCGGCGCCAGCGCGGACAGCTCAGGCGACGACGCCGACGGCGGCCGTAATCCGGACAAGCTGGTCCTCTCCGCCATCCCGACGGAGAACTCGACCAGTCTGGAGCAGAGCTTCCAGGGCGTCATCGCGATGCTTGAGGAGGAGACCGGCAAGGACGTCACGTTCCAGCAGGCGACGAGCTACGCGGCGATCATCGAAGGCCAGCGCGCCAAGAAGATCGACATCGCTGTCTACGGACCCTTCAGCTATGTACTGGCCCGCAACTCCGGGCTCGACATCGAGCCCGCGGCCGCCCTCGTACACGCCAAGGGCGCCCAGCCCGGCTACCGCTCCCACGGGTTCGTGGCGGCCGGGTCGGACATCACGAGCCTGGCCGACGCCAAGTCGGAGAAGGTCTGCTTCGTCGAGCCCAACTCGACCTCCGGCTATCTTTACCCCTCGGCGGGCTTCATCGAGGCTGGGCTCGACCCGGCGAAGGACATCGAGCCGGTCATGGCGGGCGGCCACGACGCTTCCGTGCTGGCCCTGACCAACGGGCAGTGCGCGGTGGGCTTCGCGTACGACGCGATGGTCGAGCACCAGCTCATCGACCGGGGAGAGATCGAGAAGGGCGACGTCACCACTATCTGGAAGTCCGAGATCATTCCTGGGTCTCCCGCGGCGGTGAGCAGCGACCTCGACAGCGGCCTCAGGAAGAAGATCGTCAGCGCGCTGCAAGAGAAGGCGAACGTCGACTATCTGGGGTCGCAGGGCTTCTGTGAAGGCGACGACTGCGCTGTCGGTGACCAGGAGAACTGGGGTTTCGTGCAGGTTGAGGACTCCCTGTACGACGGGGTGCGCAAGGTCTGCGCGACCACCAAGGACGAGCAGTGCTCGGAGTGACCGCGGAGCCCGGGGAACCACACGGGGACGTCATCCATCTGCAGGGTGTGACCAAGCGTTTCAGCCCCGGGTCGGCGGCCCTAGACGACGTGTCACTCGATGTCGCCGCAGGTGAGGTCGTGGTGCTCCTCGGGCTCTCCGGCTCGGGCAAGTCGACCTTGCTGCGCCATCTCGACGGGCTCCACCGTGCGAGCAGCGGCACCGTGCGGGTGCTGGGGACCGACGTCGGCTCCGCCAAGCCCGGCGAGCTGCGCCGGCTGCGCCGCCGCGTCGGCTTCGTCTTCCAGCAGTTCCACCTCGTGGGAAGCCTGACCGTGCTGGAGAACGTGTGCACGGGCGCTCTGGGAAGGCTACGTGGCCCACGCCTGGGGCTGCCGTCCTATCCCAGGCAGTTGCGCCGCGAGGCTCTCGAACACCTGGACCGGGTGGGCTTGTCCGACCAGGCGCTGCAGCGTGCGGACACCCTCTCCGGGGGGCAGCAGCAGCGCGCGGCAGTCGCCCGGGCGCTGATGCAGCACCCCGAGATCCTGCTGGCCGACGAGCCGGTCGCCTCGCTCGATCCGGAGTCGTCCACACAGGTGATGCAGTTGATCAAGGACATCAGTGAGGAGCGCCGGCTGACCGTGGTGTGCAGCCTTCACCAGGTTGATCTGGCCCTGTCCTGGGGTGACCGCGTCGTGGGCCTCCGGGCCGGCGAGGTGGTGCTCGACATGCCCGTGAAGGGCCTGGACCGGGATGAGGTCATGTCGGTGTACTCCCGCGTCGGCGCGGATGCCGGCGCCGTTCTGGCAGGAACGGCATGAGCCAGGCGATGCGGCCCGCACCGGAGGCCCAGCCGCCGGTGCGGGTTCCGGCCAGGATCTCGTCCTGGCCCAGACCCACCCGCACCGCGGCCGTACTCCTTGCGGCCGGGCTGCTGTTCGCGGCGGTGTGGGCGTTCGTGGATCTCCGCATCAACGTGGGCACGGTTGCCGACAGCGCGGCGAACGCGACGGACTTCCTCTCTCGCACGCTGCCGCTGGACTTTCCTGATGCGGGTGAACTCGCCATCCTGAGCGGGCAGACGCTGGCGGTCGTGGTCTGTGCGACGTTGCTCTCCGTGCTCGTGAGCATCCCCGTCGCCGTGCTGGCGGCCCGGAACACGACGCCGCGCGGGAGCGCCTGGCTCGGGGCCCGGGCGCTGATCGTGGTGGCGCGTGCCGTGCCCGACGTCGTCCTCGCGATCATGTTCTTCCGGGTCTTCGGCCTGGGTGCCCTGGCCGGCGTTCTGGCCATGGGGCTGCACTCCGTCGGCATGGTCGGCAAGATGTACGCCGACGCGATCGAGCAGATCGACGAGGGTCCGCGCACCGCGGTCAGGGCCGGTGGCGCCGGGAAGCTGCAGGAGCTCGTCTCGGGAGTCCTCCCGCAGGTGCTGCCCTCCTTCACGGCCAACGCCCTGCACCGGTTCGACATCAACCTGCGCATCTCCGTCGTGCTCGGCTTCGTCGGAGTCGATGGTCTCGGGTTCGCCATCGCGTCCGCCTTCCGGCAACTGAACTACCCACGGGCCATGGCGCTGGCGCTGGTCGTGCTGGTTCTGTGTGTGGTCGCGGAGCTGATCTCGGGGGCGATCCGCAGTGCCCTGCTACCCAGCGCGGGGCGCGGGATCCGGCGGGGCCGGCGGCAACGGTCCGTCACACGTGCCGGCCGTATCTGGGCAGGCACCCTCACGCCCGCCCCCCGGGCTGGCGTGGCCTCCAGAGCTCGTCCGACGCCGGGTGTCAGTCCACCGTGGGATGCCAGGCGCTGGCGGCGGAGCACCTACGCCGCCATGACCGTCGCGGTGGTGCTGGCTTCGGTCTGGGGCACGGGAATCCCACCTTCCCAGTTCTTCGACGGCCTGGGCGATGTCCCCGAGACTCTGGGGCTGTTCTGGCCGCCGGACTCGGGAGGAATCATGCCGACGCTCCTCGCCGACCTGTGGATCACGGTGAAGATCGCGTTGGCCGCGACGCTGATCGGGGCCGTGCTCGCCCTGCCCGTCGGAGCATGCGCGGCACGCAATGTCGCACCTTCACCGGGCGTGGCTCGTACGTTCAGGACGGCCATCGTTCTGATTCGCGGACTCCCGGAGCTCGTCCTGGCCATCGTCTTCGTCGTGATCACCGGACTGGGCCCGGTCGCCGGGGCGTTGGCGCTGGGAGTCGGCGCCGTAGGGCTTCTCGGGAAGCTCGTGGCGGACTCCCTGGAGGAGGTCGACCCAGGTGTCGAACTGGCGCTGCGGGCCACCGGCGCGTCCAGGGTGCAGGTCTTCTGCTCGGCGACGCTGCCGCAGGCGGCTCCGGCCTTCGTCGGCCACGTCCTGTATCAACTGGACGTCAATATCCGTGCCGCTACGCTCCTCGGCATTGTAGGCGCGGGCGGCATCGGGTTTCATCTGCTCAACGCCTCGCGCGTGCTCGAATTCGGGGTGGTGACCACCATCACGGGGCTCGTGTTCGTCACGGTGATGCTGGTCGAACTCCTGGCACTCTGGCTACGCCGAGTGGTGAGCTGACCGTCGGCGGAAACCGGAATCCGGCCCGGAGGCACCTCTTTGGGTCCACGCATGAAATGGTCTACCTGGTCCGGCGATTTCGGCCATTGAGGGGTCCGTACGCGTCATTGTGTCATTCGTATTGCCGCTGACGTGGCGGCGGTGTGAACATATGGGGATGACAAGCGTGACCACAGCGTCGACTGAAGAAGGCGCGGTCGCCTGCTGCCCGCCGCTGACCTGCGGAGATCTCTCGGAATCCGATGCCGAGAAGATGGCTGCCATGTTCAAGGCCCTGGGCGACCCCGTTCGACTGCGGCTTTTCTCCCGTGTGGCGTCAAGGCTCGGCGACGAGGTGTGCGTGTGCGACATCGCCGACGTTGGTGTCTCCGCGCCCACCGTTTCCCACCATCTGAGGAAGCTGCGAGAGACCGGCCTGCTGACGTCGGAACGCCGGGGCACCTGGGTCTTCTACCGGGTACCGCCCGACGTGCTGGCGGCGATGTGCCGGATGTTCTCCGCTCCCGCCTGAACCGTCTCCGCGACCGGCGAACGCTGTCGGTTCACAAGGCCATCTCCCACGCCCGCGCGCAACGTTCGGCGACGCCGACGAGCAGACTGGCCGCCGCGGACACGGCCGCGAGCACGACGAACAGAGCGGCATAGCCACCCAGCGCCGCGGCGATACCCGCGCCTGCCCAAGGAGCAAGCGCGGTGGCGGCCAGGACGGGGGCGGCGAGAATGCCGCTGAGAGTCGCGTACGACTCGGCGCCCCAGCGGTCGGTAACCGCCGTGGCCTGGAGCAGTGTGACGATTCCCCTGACCATTCCGGCGATCAGGCTGCACACGATCAGAAGGAGCACGGGTCCCGGAAGGAGACCCAGCGCGAGGGTCGTCACCGCACCGGCCGTGAAGGCGATGACGGTCCGGGCGCGAACCGACGTGCGGCGGACGAGCCTGGCGTAGCACAGCCGCCCGAGAACCTGGCCGGCACCTCCGATACCCAGCGCCCAGGCGGCCACCTCGGGGCTCGCGCCGCGTTCGACGAACAGCGGAACAAGGTTGATCACACCAGCTGCGAAAGCGAACGATGCCAGGGTCATGGCTACGGCGAGGATCAGGAACGGCCGGGAGAGCGCCACCGAACGCCGGTGCCCGTGCACACGCCGGGCCGGACTCGCCCGCTCGGCCGGCCAGGGGCTGCGCAGACACAGCGCGTGCAGGGGCACGGTCACCGCCGCGAGGACGAGGGCGAGGATCACATAGGTCGTCCGCCAGGAGAAATGCCCGGCCAGAACGGCCGTCAGCGGTGCGAAGACCGTGCTCGCCAGTCCTCCCACGAGCGTGACCGTCGTGAGGGCGCGGGTCCGCTCGGTGCCGTCGAACCAGCCGGTCACCGCCGCGAACGCCGGAGGGTAGAGCACCGCCGACATCGACATGCCAACCAACAGCCAGGCAGCGGCGAACCACTGGAACTCCGTCGCGGCGGCCACCGCCAGCAGCGCCGGCACGGCGAGGAGGGAGCCTGAGGTCATGACGATGCGTGGGCCGCGCCGGTCCAGATAGCGCCCCAGCGGCAAGCCGACGACAGCGGAGACGATGAGCGCCGCGGAGAACGCGGCCGTCACCGAGGTCGCCGACCACCCCGTGTCCCGGCTGATCTGAGGGGCGAGGACCGGAAAGGCGTAGAACAGGACTCCCCAGCTCGTGATCTCCGTGGTGCACAGAGCCGGGACGGCGGTCCGTTTCCCGGGCCTGGAGGGCGCGCAGACTGCCCTCGCCTCGGGAGCACTGCGCGCCGTCACCCTGTGCGCGCTTGATTCGACCGTGGCAGCCCTCGCATGCGGCCCTCCCACAGGTGACATCTGTATCGATCAAGGTCGGCCCCATTCTTCCGCCTGATTAGATGTATGTCAATTCAAGGGCGAGGGCCGTGGACCGACACCGACCCCTGAACCGACCCACCGGAACCCGGCGGGTCAAAACGTCAGCGGCAGACTCCGTCGATCCGTCGACGGCGACTTGCGGCAAACCGCCCCCCCGCACCCTCTGAAGGCGTGAACTCCCTTATGTAGAAAGGAAGTTCACGAACTATTCCCCTAAGCGTCACTCTCTGCTTAGACTCCCATGGAATCAACGCCCATGCTTGAGGAGGATCTTGATGTTCCGCAAGATGTTGCCCTCGTTGGGACAGATACCGAGGGCAAACACACGGGGGATGTCTTGCGGCAGTTCCGCCGGAACGACGTCGGGAACACTGCGCCGGCGAACCTTAGCCGCAACGATGGTGCTGCTACTGGCGTCGCCGCTGGCGGCATGCGCCGAGGGGAACACAGCGGGCTCCGGTGCCATGAGAGTCAGCGGCTCCACGACAGTGGCGCCCGTAGCAACAGACGCTGCACAGGCACTCCGCAAGAAGGATCTTGAGATCACCGTTGCGACACAGGGCGGTTCGGCCGGAGGCATCTCCCAGCTCGGGGCCGGTCAGATCGATATCGGCATGAGCTCCAAGCCTCTCTCCGATCAGGATCGAGCCGCATACCCGGACGCGGACCTGCAACCGACTCAGATCGGTGCGGACGCCGTGGGCGTGATCGTCACCAGGGAGGTCGCGGACGCGGGGGTGGAGAGCCTCAGCAAGCAGCAGGTGCGCGGCCTATTCGAGGGAACGATCACCAACTGGTCCGAGGTCGGTGGGCCGGACCTCGACGTCTTCGTCTACGACAAGGAGCCGGGCAGGGGAACCCGTGAGGTTCTTGACAAATACCTTTACGGAGAAGAGAAGGCTCCGCCGCCCCCCTCGACGGACAACTTCGCCATCGTCGGCGGCAACCTGGAGACACGCAGCAAGCTGAAGTCCACGCCTGGAAGCGTCGCCCCGCTGTCCACAGGCTTCATCGAGGGCCATGACGACCTTGTTGCGGTGAAGCTCGACGGTGTCGCACCGACAGCGGAGAACATCGCGTCGGGCGGCTACCCGATGGCCCGCCCCCTCTTCCTCATCACCGACGGCAAGCCGAAGGGCCGCGTCAAGACGTTCATCGACTACGTTCTGTCCGACGAGGGCCAGGCGCTGCTGCCCAGGCACGGATACCTGCCCGTCGACATGCTCGGGTACTAGCCGGTGGCGACGACAACCCCGGTGCGGCCTTCCGCCGCCCCACCCGCTGCGTCGCGCCCACGTCCGTCCAGATGGGTATGGGGCTGGTTAGTCACCGGCGCCCTGTCCGTGGCTGTGGTGCTCCTCGTTCTGGCTGGGTATCTCTTCACCGGGGTCGGCCGGGGGGAGGTGGACTGGGGCGAACTGCTGACGTCCTCGTCCTGGAGCCCTCCGCACGACGCCTACGGCGGACTGGCCATGATCTTCGGGTCGGCCGTGGTGTGCGTGATCTCGCTGGCCCTCGCTGTCCCGGTGAGCTGGGCGGCGGCGGTCGCGCTGACGGAGTACCTGCCGTCACGGCTAGCTCGTGCCCTGCGCACCTGTGTGGAGCTGCTCGCAGCGGTGCCGTCCATCGTCTACGGGCTCATCGGCATCATGGCGATCCGCCCTCTGATCGCCGGGATTGCCGACGTTCCAGGAGGTGACAGCCTCCTGGCAGCCGGCATCGTACTGGCCGTCATGATCACGCCCACAGTTGTGGCGGTGAGCGTCGACGCCTTGTCCGCCGTACCGGACCGGATCCGTGAATCCGCCTACTCCCTCGGGCTGACCCGACGCGAGGTCGTACGGTCCGCGGTCATCCCGCTCGCCCGGCCGGGCATGCGTGCAGGAGTGCTGCTCGGGCTGGCCAGGGCGCTCGGAGAAGCGATCGCGGTCTACCTCGTCGTGGGAAGAGCCGACGGGCGACTCCCAGCGAGCCCCGGTGGTTTCCTTGATTCGCTGGTTCGTCCAGGCCAAACGCTGACGACCAAGTTAGCGGGCCCCGAGCCGGTGCTGGCAGGCACGTCAGGCTCGCACTTCGCCGCCTTGTGCGGGCTGGGCATCGTCGTCCTCGGCCTGGTCGCCGCGGCGACCGTCTGGGGCACTCGCGTGAACGCGGAGCGGTCAGCCGGCGAGCAGATCCGCAGACCCCGCGTCCTTACCGGATTCCGCGTCCAGCGTGACCGGTTGACCGCGACCTTGCGACTGGCGGCTCTACTGCTTCCGTGCGCGCTGCTCGTCGCGATGCTCACGCTCCTCGTCGTCCAAGGCACCGGCGCTTTCGACCCCTCGTTCTGGATGACTCCGGCGGTGGGCACGACTGGAGGCGGTGTACGCGACCAGATCCTCGGAACGGTGCTCTTCATGGTGGTCACGGGGGCCGTCTCGCTGCCGCTGGGGTTCGGAGCAGGCATTCTGATCGGCGTCTACGCCTCCAAACGGGCAGCGCGGGTCCTGCAGACGCTGACCGTCGCCGTGGGCGGAGCTCCGACCATTCTCCTCGGGCTCGCCGGGTTCGTTCTGCTGTCCAACGGCATGGGCTGGGGGAGATCCTGGCTCGCGGGGGTGGTCGTCCTCGTCCCCGTGGTCGTGCCCGTGGTCGCTTTGGCCTCCGCTGCCCGCGTGAGGGGCATGCCCGCCGACATGACGGAGAGCGCCATGACGCTCGGCTTGTCGCGGGCGCAGTACATCCGTTCCGTCGTCGTCCCCTACGCGTGGCCCGCCACCGTCACGGGGCTCCTGCTGGGCCTCGCTCGCGCGGCCGGGGAGACAGCGCCACTGCTGTTCACCGCCACCGTGTTCTTCGGAGCCGACCCGTTGCCGAGCGGGGTGGTGGATTCCCCCGTCCAGGCCCTTCCGACGCACATCTTCAACCTGTCGCAGGATTCCGGCGATCCACAATCAGTGGCGCAAGCGTGGTCGAGCGCACTGGTGCTGGTGCTGATCACGGCAGTACTCCTCAGCGTGGCGGTCATGCTGCGCAACCGCTCAGAAGGAGAGCGATGGACATCGTGATAGCCGCACGCGACCTGCGGGTACGCAGCGGCGACAGGACGCTCGTGGGACCGGTGTCGTTCGAGCTCGCGCACGGATCGACGACGGGCCTCTGCGGCCCTTCCGGCGCGGGCAAGTCCACGGTCCTGCGTGCGCTGGTCGACCTTCTTCCGCACGGCCTCACACGCGGGGGTGAACTGCACGTTCTCGGTCGTCTGGTCCGGTATGGCAAGGGCGATGCCGAGCTCAGGGCGAAGGTCGTCCTCGTCCCGCAGACACCGGTTGTCTTCGGAGGAAGCGTTCTCGACAACGCCGTATTCGGTCTCCGGCATGTGGTCAGGGCATCTCGCGCCACGCTCCGTGAGAGGGCTGAGGCGGCCCTGCGGGAAGCAGGTCTCTGGCAGGAGGTACGGGACAGACTCGACTCGCCTGCCGGAAACCTCTCCGCTGGTCAGCGTCAGCGGCTGTGCCTCGCCAGGGCCATCGCGCTGGAACCGGCTGCCCTGCTGCTCGATGAACCGACGAGTGCGCTGGACGAGCGGAGTCGCGACACGGTCGAAGAGTCCGTGGCGGCGTTGAGGGGGCGGCGTGCCGTCCTGCTGGTCTCTCACGACCCTGCTCAAGTCGACCGCCTCTGTGACACGACCGTGAACCTGGATCAGTCCCCGGCTATGGCCGCCGACGTCGCCGTCGTCTAACGCGTGAGCGAGGTGTGCGCGGATCGTCGCACCATGGTGGGCTCCGCCACCCTCCGGCCAACGAGGGTGGCGGATCCGAGGCTCATCTCGGACCTTCGATCTGTCCCCACTTGGCCTCGGGGACCGAGGATCGATGGAGGCGCTGCGGGCGCCCGCGCCATAGGCGAGGCGTCAGACGGGAGCTAAGGCCCGTTCGCCCTGCGGTATCGGTGTCGCTGCGGGCGGCGAGGTACCGCTCGGCGTCCAGGGCGGCGGCGCAGCCGGAGCCAGCCGCGGTGATGGCCTGCCGTAGGTGTGGTCGACGACAGCGCCGGGGCCGAAGAACCGGGGACGTTGGTACGGGTGGAGGGGGAGGCTGCCTGGCAGGGCGAGATCGCCGCCTTCCCCACCACGGGCCCGGCAGTCGAGTGACACCTGGGGGGTTGGCGCGCGGCCCCAGCCCGGCTCCGATCTGCTCGGGGTGATCACCATGACCGGCCGGGGACGTGACAGCGCTGCGAACGAGCTGGAGCTGGTCCGGGCAGAGAGTGTCAACGACCGCTGCCCGGAGGAGCGGCGGCCGGACTTTCGCTCATGGTCTTCGCCGTCGCCCGCTCGGAGCCCTCGGGCCCGGATGGCTGGGTGAGGGGCCCGCTGTCCACTGACCCCACCGCGTGTTCCCCTGTGCGTCCTCTGGATCTTGGTCTGAGCAGGAAGAAGGGCCGCCGCGTTACTCGCGGCGGCCCTTGTCGTTACTCCAGTGCAGGCCAGAAGCCTCCGGCCTCGTCCCCGAGGAGTGGGGCGGGTGGGACTCGAACCCACGGCCGACGGATTATGAGTCCGCTGCTCTAACCGGCTGAGCTACCGCCCCGTTCGGCGCGTCGAGGGCTCCCGCACGCGCCGTCTGCCGCAGCATAGCTCCTTATACGATCTCCCGCCCGGAGTGGGCCGCGGCCTTCGGCGAGGGAGACGACGATCACGCGGCGGACGGTTCCCGCCCCGCCGGTGGTCACCAAAAAGGGCCCCGCACGGGGCCCTTCGTGTGGTGCGCTCCCCCGACTGGACTCGAACCAGTAACCTGCCGGTTAACAGCCGGCTGCTCTGCCAATTGAGCTACAGGGGACTGCCCTGCTCGGGTCCACCCGCCGTTCCCCGGGGGCGCTCCCTCGCTGCGAGCAATACATTAGCGCATGCCAGGGCCTGGTTTGAAATCGGTATCCGCACCGGTGCGGGGCACCCTGGGCAGTGAGTGACGAACACCGACGGAAGGGTTGCCGAGCATGCGGTACCGACTGACGTTCCTGACCGGCCTCGCGATCGGCTACGTGGCCGGGGCGAGGGCCGGGCGTGAGCGGTATGAACAGCTCCGGAACGCGGCCCAGCGGTTCGCCGAGAACCCGGCCGTCCGGAACACCTTCGAGGCCGCCGCGGTCAGCGGCCGGGACGCGGCGGGCCGGGCGGCCGACCGCATGGGCGACCGCCTGCCGCACTCGGTGAGCGAGCGGATGCGCGCGATGTCGGGCGGCCGGGGTCCGGGCGGTGCGAACGGTGAGGCCGACGACTGGGGCACCAGCAACACCTGAGGGCGGTGGTGCGGGGCCGGCAGCGGCCCCGCACCACGCGGCTCAGGCGGAGGGCAGGTCGGTCAGGGGCGTGGCCGGGTCGGCGAGGCGCTGGGCGTCCACGGGGCGGCCGGAGCGGATGAGCGCCTGGATGGGCTCGACGACGTCCCACACGTTGACGTTGAGCCCGGCCAGGACCCGGTTCTCGTGCAGCCAGAAGGCGATGAACTCGCGCTTGCCGACGTCGCCGCGGCAGATCACCTGGTCGTAGGTGCCGGGCGGGGCCCAGCCGCTGTACTCCAGGCCGAGGTCGTACTGGTCGGAGAAGAAGTAGGGGATGCGGTCGTAGACGACGTCCTGGCCGAGCATGGCGCGGGCGGCGGCGGGACCGCTGTGCAGGGCGTTCGCCCAGTGCTCGACGCGCAGCCGGGCGTCGAGCAGCGGGTGCTGGACGGCGGCGGCGTCCCCGGCGGCGTGGACGGCCGGGTCGGAGGTGCGCAGGGCGGGGTCGACGGCGATGCCGCCGGTGACCGGGTCGAGCTCCAGCCCCGCGGCGTCGGCCAGGGCCGTGCGCGGGGCGGCGCCGATGGCGGCCAGGACGCCGTGGGCGGGGTACTCCTCTCCGTCACCCGTCCGGACGGCGAGGACCTGCCCGTCGGCGCCGACGATCTCGGTGAGGGAGGCGCCGAAGACGAGCCGGACGCCGTTCTCGCGGTGGAGGTCGGCGAAGAGGGCGCCCAGTTCGGGGCCGAGGACCCGGTGCAGGGGGGCGGGGTCGCGTTCGATGACGGTGACCTCGGCGCCGTAGCTGCGGGCCGCGGCGGCGACCTCCAGGCCGATCCAGCCGGCTCCGGCGATCACGAGGTGCCCGTTCTCCCGGCCGAGCCGGGTGAGCATGCCGCGGAGCTGGTCGGCGTGGGCGAGCCGCCGCAGGTGGTGGACGCCGGCGAGGTCGGTGCCGGGGATGTCCAGGCGGCGGGGCTCGGCGCCGGTGGCCAGGAGCAGCTTGTCGTAGTGCAGGACGGTGCCGTCGCCCAGCCGGACGGACCGGGTGTCGCGGTCGATGTGGACGGCGGGCTGGCCGAGGTGCAGCTCGATCTCGGCGCGGGCGTACCAGGCGGGCTCGTGGACGAGGAGTCCCGAGCGTTCCTCGGTGCCGAGGAGGTACCCCTTGGAGAGCGGGGGGCGCTCGTAGGGGTGGTCGCGTTCGTCGCCGATCAGTATGACGCGGCCGGTGAACCCCTCCGACCGCAGTGTCTGCGCGGCCTTGGCTCCTGCCAAGCCGCCTCCGATGATGACGAACGTCTCGTTCGCGTCCACCACGTTGGTGCCTCCTCGCTGCCGTCCGGTCGCCCCCCGGAAGGTTCACCTGGGAGCGTCCCGCATCACCGCGAACACGGGAAGGGCGCACACCTATTGTGCGGACCTGCCGGTCTGTGCTGGGGCGACCGTCACTTCGCCGGGCGTGTTCGTCCGGCGGGCGCCGCAGTGGGCACGGTGGTGGGCGCCGCGGTGGGCACGGTGGTGTGGCTTCCGGTGCGGGTGAGCCGGGCGTGCAGATCACGGGCGGAGCGGTCGGTCAGGCAGGCGATCTGGTCGACGACCGTCCGCACCCGGGCGGCGTCGTCGGACGCGCGGGCGTACAGCGCGCGGAACTGCGGGTCGAGGCCGTCGGGGGCGCGCAGGATGAGCACCTCGGCCAGCTCGGCGAGGACGACGCGCTGGTCGGCGCGGAGCCGGGCCTGGTCGGGGCGCTGCATGACGTAGCGGTCGGCGACGGCCTTGAGGACGGCGCATTCCAGCCGGGCGTCGCGGGGGACGACGAGGTCGGCGGCGTGACGGCTGAGGGGCCCGGTGCCGTGGGCGGCGCGGGTGGCGTGCTCGGCTGCGAGGCAGAAGCGGCCGATGAGCTGGCTGGTGGCGTCCTTGAGCCGGGCCTGGGCGGTGGCGGTGCCGTCGTAGCCGTGTGGCCACCACTCCTGGTCGAGGAGCCGGTCGAGGGCCTCGGCCAGTTCGGCGTCCTCGGTGCCGTCGGGGGCGTAGCGGTCGCGGGCGACGGTGAAGATCTCCCGCCGCTCGGGCTCGGCGAGCAGCAGGTTGGGGTCGAGGTGGCCGGCGTGGAGGCCGTCCTCGACGTCGTGGACGGAGTAGGCGACGTCGTCGGACCAGTCCATGACCTGGGCCTCGAAGCACGCGTGGTGGGCCGGGGCGCCGGCACGGAGCCAGTCGAAGACGGGCAGGTCGTCGGCGTAGACGCCGAACTTGGGCGAGGCGGGGTCGGCGGGGTGGCCGCCCTGTGGCCAGGGGTACTTGGTGGCGGCGTCGAGGGCGGCGCGGGTGAGGTTGAGGCCGACGGGCACGCCGTCGGCGGAGAATCGTTTGGGCTCCAGCCGGGACAACAGCCGCAGGGACTGGGCGTTGCCCTCGAAGCCGCCGCAGGGCTCGGCGATCTCGGCGAGGACCTGTTCGCCGTTGTGCCCGAAGGGCGGGTGGCCGAGGTCGTGGGCCAGACAGGCGACCTCGACGAGGTCCGGGTCGCAGCCGAGGGCCGCGCCGAGCTCCCGGCCGACCTGGGCGCACTCCAGGGAATGCGTGAGCCGGGTTCGGGGTGTGGCGTCCCAGGCGTGCTCGCTGCCGCCGGGCGCGACGACCTGCGTCTTGCCGGCGAGGCGGCGCAGCGCCGCGGAGTGCAGGACGCGGGCGCGGTCGCGCTGGAAGGCGGTGCGGCCGGGCCGCTTGTCGGGCTCCGGCTCCCAGCGCTCGGTGTCGACCGCGTCATACGTCCGGTACGTGCCGTGCATACCTCGACGGTAGCCCGGCCCTCGCCCGCCCGCCGCAGGCTGCCCCTGCGCTGCGGCCGATCGCGCCGTTCCCCGCGCCCCCCGCGGGGCCAGCCCCCGCGCTTGGGAGATCCGCGCCGGAGGCGCGGGGCTGGCAGCGCGGGGCCCGGCACCGGGCCCCGCCCGAGCGTCGTGGACGACGGACTACCCGGTCCGGGCCAGCATCACCGTGTGGACCGCGGGGGCGGCGGCGAGGGCGCGGCGGCCCTCGTCGTAGCGGTGGAGGACGAGACGGGCCAGCGCGGGGTGGGCCCCCAGCGGATCGGCCGCCGGTACCCGGGGACCGGCCTCGCGGGCGCTGCGGGTGGCGAAGAAGCCGGGGGCGGTGAAGTAGGAGGCCAGCGCGATACGGCGGTGCCCGGCCGCGCGGAGGGCGGCGAGGGCCTGCGGCACGGTGGGGGTGGCGGCGCAGGCGTAGGCGCTCAGGACCGGGATGCCGCCCAGCCGGCGGGAGAGCAGGGCGGCGGTGCGGTCGGCGTCGGCGGCGGAGCGGGGGTCACGCGAGCCGGCGGCGGCGAGGACGACGGCGTCGGGCCGCGCGCGGCCCGGGAAGGGCGTGCCGGTCAGGCGCTCGGCGAGCCGGGCGTGCAGGGCTTCGGCGAGGAGTGGGTGCGGGCCGAGGGGCGCCGTCTGGGCGATCCGCAGGTGGGGGGCCGCGGCGGCGGCCTCGGGCAGGTCGTGGTGGACGTGGTGGCCGCGGCCGAGGAGCAGCGGGACGCGGACAGCCCGGCCGGGGGCGTGCTCCGCGAGGGTGTCGGCGAGCAGTGGCTCGTTCAGCTCGACGTGGCCCAGCTCGACGCGCAGCCCGGGCCGCTGGGCGCGGACCTCGGCCAGCAGGGCGCGGACGGTGGCGAGGGCTCGCGGGTCGCGGGAGCCGTGGGCGACGGCGACGAGGGTGGGGCCCTGCGGACGGCGGCGGGCGCGGCGCGGCGTCGCGGCGCGGTCAGGGGCGGCGGGGCGGCTCGCGGCGAGGGAGCGGTGCGCGATGGGGTCGGGTCGTGCCGTCATGCTCCGCAAGTCTCGCCGGAGGCCGTTGCCGGGCGGTTGCGCCGGGGAAACGGCCGGTTGCGTCACCCTCACAGCGTACGCACGCCGGACGGGAGCGGCTTGTTACCAGGGCGGTAACACGGCGGGGGCGGCGAGGAAACACGGCCGACGCACGATGGCGCCATGAACGCAACGCCCGCCACGCAGCCCGCCTCGCCGCCCCGGGAGCCCGCCTGGACCCACTGCCCGTACTGCTCGCTGCAGTGCGGGATGGGGCTGAGGCCCACCGGTGTCCCGGAGACGTCGGGGCTGCCGGGGCTGGAGGTCACGGAGCGTACCGCGTTCCCCGTGAACCGGGGCGCCCTGTGCGGTAAGGGAAGGACGGCCACCGAGGTGCTGGCCGCCGGGTCACGGCTGACGGAGCCGCTGGTGCGCCGCTCCCCCGGCGGGCCGCTGGAGCCCGCGGGCTGGGACGAGGCGCTGGGCCGGATCGCCGGGGAACTGGTCCGGGTGCGGGAGGCGCACGGGCCGGACGCGTCCGCGATCTTCGGCGGCGGCGGGCTCACCAACGAGAAGGCGTACCTGCTGGGCAAGTTCGCCCGGCTGGTGCTCGGCACCTCGCAGATCGACTACAACGGCCGGTTCTGCATGTCCTCGGCGGCGGCGGCCGGCATCCGGGCGTTCGGGCTGGACCGGGGGCTGCCGTTCCCGATGGAGGACATCCCCACGTCCGGCTGCGTCATCCTGGTGGGCTCGAACCCGGCCGAGACGATGCCGCCCGCGCTGCGCTACTTCACCGAACTGCGGGAGAACGGCGGCAAGCTGATCGTCGTCGACCCGCGCCGGACCCGCACCGCCGAGCAGGCGGATCTGCACCTCGCCCCGCGCCCCGGCACGGACCTGGCGCTGGCGCTGGGCATGCTGCACCTCGTCGTCGCGGAGGGGAGGACGGACGAGGAGTACATCGCGGCGCGCACCACGGGCTGGGACGAGGCGCGGGCGGCGGCCATGGCGCACTGGCCGGAGCTGGTGGAGCGGATCACCGGGGTGCCGGTGCCGCAGCTGCGTGAAGCGGTGGCCCACTTCTGCGACGCCGGGTCCGCGATGGTGCTGACGGCACGCGGGCCCGAGCAGCAGGCCAAGGGCACCGACACGGTGGGCGCCTGGATCAACCTGACGCTGGCCACCGGCCGGGCGGGCCGGCCGCACTCCGGCTACGGGTGCCTGACCGGCCAGGGCAACGGCCAGGGCGGCCGGGAGCACGGCCAGAAGGCGGACCAGCTGCCCGGCTACCGGATGCTGACGGACCCGGCGGCGCGGGCGCATGTGGCCGGGGTGTGGGGCGTGGACCCGGACACGCTGCCCGGCCCGGGCCGCAGCGCCTACGAGCTGCTCGACGCCCTCGGCCGGGACGTGCGCTCGCTGCTGGTGCTGGCCTCCAACCCGGTCGTCTCGGCGCCGCGTGCCGCGCACGTGGAGGAGCGGCTGCGGTCGCTGGACTTCCTCGCCGTGTGCGACGTCGTGCTCTCCGAGACGGCCGCCCTCGCGGACGTCGTCCTGCCGGTGACGCAGTGGGCCGAGGAGGGCGGCACGCTCACCAACCTGGAGGGCCGCGTGCTGCTGCGCCGCAAGGCGCTGGACCCGCCGCCCGGGGTGCGCTCGGACCTGTCGGTGCTGAACGCGCTGGCCGCCCGGCTCGGCTGGGAGAAGGGCTTCCCGGAGGACCCGGAGGAGGTGTTCGACGAGCTGCGCCGCGCCTCGGCGGGCGGAAAGGCGGACTACTCGGGGATCACCTACCGCCGTATCGCGGAGGAGGACGGCGTCTTCTGGCCCTGCCCGGCGCCGGAGGAGGGCGGGACGCCGCACCCCGGCACGCCCCGGCTCTTCCTCGACCGGTTCGCGACGCCCGACGGCCGGGCCCGCTTCACGCCCGTCACGCACCGGCCCTCGGCGGAGGAACCGGACGCGGAGTACCCGGTGCTGCTGACGACG
The DNA here is from genome assembly GCF_027460245.1 of Streptomyces sp. WMMC1477. NCBI lineage: Bacteria > Bacillati > Actinomycetota > Actinomycetes > Kitasatosporales > Streptomycetaceae > Streptomyces > Streptomyces sp. WMMC1477. The sequence continues at coordinate 1,168,020 of NZ_JAPZBD010000003.1, forward strand.
GGCCGGGTGCTGGCCCAGTACCAGTCGGGGGCGCAGACGCGCCGGGTCGCGGAGCTGAACTCCGCGGCGCCGGGCCCGTTCGTGCAGCTCCACCCGCAGCTGGCGGAGCGGCACGGGATCGCCGAGGGGGACACCGTCGCCGTCACCTCCCGCCGGGGGCGGGCGCTGGCCCCGGCCCGGGTGACGCGGGACATCCGCCCGGACACGGTGTTCATGCCGTTCCACTGGCCCGGGCAGGGCCGGGCGAACTCGCTCACCAACCCGGCGCTGGACCCGACGTCCCGGATGCCGGAGTTCAAGGTCTGCGCCGTCCGCGTGGAGCGGGCGGCGGGGTGAGGCCCCCGGCCGGGCACGGGGGCCCGGCCGGGTTGCGTGGGACGTCGGACCGGCCGGGCACGGGCCCGGCGGGGTTCACAACTCGATCTCGGGCAGCTCCCCGAACTCGGGCAGCATCGCCAGGTCCGGCAGCTGGCCGTCGGCGAGCTGCTGCTCCGTCCAGACGACCTTGCCGGTGAGCGTGTAGCGGGTGCCCCAGCGCTGGGCGAGCTGGGCCACGAGGAACAGGCCGCGCCCGCCCTCGTCCGTGATGGCGGCGCGGCGCAGGTGGGGGGAGGTGCTGCTGCCGTCGGACACCTCGCAGATCAGCGTGCGCTCGTACAGCAGCCGCACGTGGATCGGCTCGGTGCCGTAGCGGATCGCGTTGGTGATCAGCTCGCTGAGGACGAGTTCCGTGGTGAAGGTGATCTCGTCCAGGCCCCAGGCCGTGAGCTGGCGGCTGCACGCGCCGCGGACGGTGGCGACGGCGGCCGGGTCCATCGGCACGTCCCAGTCGGCGATGCGGGTGCGGTCCAGCAGCCGGGTGCGGGCCACGAGGAGGGCGATGTCGTCGCGGCGGTTCTTGGGCAGCATGCTGCCGAACACCGCCTCGCAGGTCTCCTCTGGGGAGGCGTCGGCGGCGCGGCGCAGGGTCTGGTGCAGCAGGTCCAGGCCGGCGTCGATGTCGCGGTCCCGGTCCTCGACGAGGCCGTCGGTGTAGAGGACGAGCCGGCTGCCCTCGGGCAGGTTCAGTTCCGCCGACTCGAACGGCAGCCCGCCCAGGCCGAGCGGTGGGGCGATGGGCACCTCGGGGAACTCCACGGTGCCGTCGGGGAGGACGAGGGCGGGCGCGAGGTGCCCGGCCCGGGAGAGGCGGCAGTGCCCGGAGACCGGGTCGTACACGGCGTACAGGCAGGTGGCGCCGGTGATGCCCTCGCCCTCGGGCTCGTCCAGGTCGATGCGGCTGACCAGCTCGTCGAGGTAGGCGAGGAGCTCGTCGGGGGGCAGGTCGAGAGTGGAGAAGTTGTGCACGGCGGTGCGCAGGCGTCCCATGGTGGCCGCGGCGTGCAGGCCGTGCCCGACGACGTCGCCGACGACGAGGGCGACGCGGGCGCCGGGCAGCGGGATGACGTCGAACCAGTCGCCGCCCACGCGGGCCTGCGCGGGCAGGTAGCGGTAGGCGACGTCCAGGGCGCTCTGGTGGGGCAGCGCGTGCGGCAGCAGGCTGCGCTGAAGCGTTTCCGCCATGGCGTGCTCGCGCGTGAACCGGCGCGCGTTGTCTATCGCGACGGCGGCCCGGGCGGCCAGCTCATCGGCGAAGGAGAGATCCTCCTCCCCGAACGGCTCGGAGTCCGCCGTGCGCCAGAAGTTGGTCATGCCCAGGATCACCCCGCGGGCCTGGAGCGGCGCGGTCACCAGAGAACGGACTCCGTAGGCCAGGGCGTTGCTCGCGCCCTGCGGGTCCTGGGCCCGCCAGGCGTCCGCGACCGTCAGATCGGCCTCCAGCACGGCGTGCCCGCCGGACAGGGCCGCGGCCATGGGAGTGTGGGTCGCGACGAACGCGATGGGGTCGCCGACGGGCTGGAAGGGGTGGTCGTCCGCGATCCCGCTCAGCGCCGAGCGGCGCATCTCCGTGGTCTGACCCGTTGGCTCCTCGCCCCGTAGCACCGGTTCCAGCAGCTCGACGGTGACGAAGTCGGCGAACCGCGGGACGGCGACGTCGGCCAGCTCCTCGGCCGTGCGGACGACGTCCAGCGTCGTGCCGATCCGCACCCCGGCGTCGTAGAGGATGCGCAGCCGCTCGCGGGCCACCTCCGCCGTTCCGGCCAGGGCGCTCAGCTCCGTGGTGTCGCGCAGGGTGGCCACCCGCCCGGGCTGCCCGCCGAAGGGGGCCGTGGGCCGGGTGTTGACGGCGACCAGCCGATCCCCGGACAGGTGCACCTCGTCCGTCACGGAACGGTCCGAGGCCAGCAGCTCGGCGGTGGCGTCGTTGAGCCCCAGCCCGGTGACGGGACGTCCCTCGGCGTCGTCGGGCAGCTCCAGCAGCCTGCGTGCCTCGTCGTTGGCGAGGACGAGGCGGCCGTCGCCGCCGACGATGACCACGCCCTCCCGGACGGCGTGCAGCACGGCGTCGTGGTGTTCGTACATCCGGGTCATCTCGGAGGGCCCGATCCCCCGCGTCAGCCTACGCAGCCTGCGGTTCACCAGCGCCGCGCTGCCGACGGCCAGGACGAGGGCCACACCGCCGGAGATCAGGATGAGGGGCAGTTGTCCCTGCACCGACTCACCGACCGTGTCGATCTCCACCCCGGCCGAGACCAGCCCGATCACCAGCCCCCGGTCGTCCGTGACGGGGACGACGGCTCGGGCCGCGTCGCTCGGGTCGCCGCGGAAGATCTCGGTGAACGCCTCCCCCTCGGCGGCCCGCTCGACCCCCTGCGTCCGGGTGCCGATGAGGTCCGGGTCGGTGTCGGCGTACCGCGTACCGTCGGTCGAGAGCACGGTGATGAAGTCGACCCCGGTGTCCCACTCGGACGCCTGCACACGGGGCTGGAGCACGCTCGTCGGATTCTCGGACTCCAGCGCCTCCACGATGCCCGGCGCGTGCGCGAAGGCCGCGGCGGCGGCCCGCGACCGCCGCTGCGCGTCGTGCTCGGTGTCGTTGCGGGCCTGCAGGACGACCCCGACGACCGCCGCGGAGATCAGCACCACGGCGACGAGGATCTGGAAGAACAGGACCTGGCCCGCGACGCTGCGTCCGCGCAGCTTCCACCACCGGCCTGCGCCCTCCCTCCCGGCGGCCAGGCCGGCGAGCACTCGGCCTGTGCCACGCCTCCGTGGAGCAGAACGCCCAGGCATACCCCATTTCTAGCACCAGATCCGACCCCCCGACTCCTGGAGCCGCCGCACGGGCTATCAGCCTCCCGGCGAGGGTCCTGGCCCGGCCGGCGCGGGCGGGCATCGGAGCCGGGGGCCCCGCCACGTGGACCGGCAGCGCAGTGTGCGCATCCCCCGGCCCGGCACGGCGGAGCCGGGGGAGGTGGTCGCCTGCGACGACGAACAGGGGTTCGTCCTGCCAGGGCCGGCGGATCAGGGCACGTCGGGGGCACTCGGTGCGAGCGAGAACGCGGGCGACCGGTCACTCTGCGCAGCCGATCAGGCCACTCGACGCCCGAAGGGCCCTTCGCTCGCCCCCGCGTCCGGCCCGGCAGTCACCCCGGGGCAGCCCGACGGTTACCCGGAGTGCCGACGGGACAGCCGTCACCACGGGCCCCGGAAGGCCCCGCGGGCGGGGAAATTGTCACGCGCACACCTTGCTTCCCCCCGGGCACGTGCAGGCCCGTGACAAAGCCCGGCGGCCGTCAACGGCGTAATCGAAACGACATCTGCAACTACCTTGCGGTAACAAAAAGCGGCGTGCCAGATTCCGCATGCCACCCGGCCGGGAGCACCCCCCATCCGCCTGCCAGGTGTCGGCCGCACGGCCGGCACGGCTCAACGCAGGAGTACCACCGTGTCCGGAATCCGCAGCACCGCCAGCACCCCCAAGCCGCCCGGCAGACGCCGGCGGCTCGCCGCCGCCGTCCTCGCCATCCCGCTCGCGTTCGCCGGGCTGACGACGCTGGGCGCCGGCCCCTCCGCCGCCAGTCCCGGTTCCGGGCCGACCGCGATCGTGTCGATGGGCGACAGCTACATCTCCGGTGAGGCGGGCCGCTGGAAGGGCAACAGCCTCGACAACTCCGGCAGCCGCGACGGCACCGACCGCGCCTGGACGGGCAGCTCCTACGACAAGACGCGGGTCTACGGAGAAACCGCGCTGGGCGGCTGCCACCGCTCCGACTCCGCCGAGGTCAAGAGCGCGACCGGCACCGCGCAGGCCCTGATCAACCTCGCCTGCTCCGGGGCCACCACGGAGAACGTCTTCCGGTCCTCGAACGGCGGCGTGGCCTACAAGGGCGAGGCTCCGCAGGCCGACCAGCTCGCGGCCGTCGCCGCGGCCTACGACGTGGAGACCATCGCCCTGTCGATCGGCGGCAACGACCTGGGCTTCGCGGACATCATCACGAACTGCGCCACCGACTACATCATCTGGTGGTCCTACTGCCACGACGACCAGCAGGAGGTCGTGGACTCCAAGATCGACGGCGTCATGGCGGACGTCACCAAGGCCGTGGAGGAGATCCGCGCCGTGATGTCGGAGGCGGGCTACGCGGCCTCGGACTACGAGATCGTCCTCCAGTCCTACCCCTCGCCGATCCCGCGGGGCGACGAGAACCGCTACGCGCAGAGCGGCTGGTCGCGGACCAACACCGGCGGCTGCCCGTTCTGGGACAAGGACTCCGACTGGGCGCGCGACTCGCTGGTGCCGCAGATCGCCGACCGCCTCCACGGCGTGGCGACGGCGACGGGCACCCGGTTCCTGGACCTCCGGGACATGCTCCAGGGCCGGGAGGTCTGCGCCCGGAGCAGCTCCCAGGTCACCGACTCGCAGGCGCCCTCGGCACGGACGAGTGAGTGGGCGCGCTGGATCGACAGCCAGTCCACCCAGGGCGACGTTCAGGAGTCGATGCACCCGAACTACTACGGTCAGCTCGCCCTGGGCCGGTGCCTGACCCTCGTCCACGGCTCCAGCGGCGACGCCGCCTGCCGCAACACGCCCGGCAAGGGCACGTCGGGGATGTATCTGGCCAGTCTGTCCTGACCCTCCCAGCCGCGACGGCGCCGGACCCGCCCCCCCCCGGGGTTCGGCGCCGTCGCCTTGGTGTGTGACGGTGCGGTGCGGCTCAGGAGAGCCGCGGGACCGGGGCCTCGCCGAACACCCAGGGGGCGAGGACGACGCGCCAGCCGTCCGGATCCGTGAACAGCACCGCCCCGCGCCGCGGCCAGTAGGGGTTCGCGGCCGCGACCGGGCGATGGCCGCGGGCTTCGAGACGTCCGGAGGCGGCGGCCACCGCCTCCGGGCCGCGCAGGTAGAGCACGAGCTGGTTCTCCGGATGGGGCTCGGGGACGCGGGGCGGATCGCCGTGCTGGGTGATCTCCATGTGCACCGGGGTGCCGGGCAGGCCGAACACGGCGCCGTCGTATCCGGCGTGCCCGGCGTCCCCGCGCCACGCGGCCAGGACGGGGAGCCCGAGGTCGTCGCGGTAGAAGGCCACGACGGCCTCGTACGCGGCGGTGGGGCGGGCGAAGCGGACGGCGCCGACGTCGAGGTGGGCGGGCCAGGCAGCGGTCATGGGCCCAGCCTGGACGCTCCGACAGGCGCGCGACAGCGGCCGGGGAACGATCCGCGGCCCGTCCCGGGGCGTAGGACCGGAAACTGACGCCCCGTACGCGGGAGGTCTGGACGGATCCCGCCCGGGCTGTCATGGTCACGCCGTTCGAGTGCGTCCCCCAGCGCAGAGGAGTTCCTCGTGGCACGGAAACGTACGGCGGCACTGTTGGCGGCGGCCCTCGCCGCCGTGACCCTCGGATTCACCCCGGCGGACGGGCGGCAGCAGCAGCGGGAGGCGGGGTACCTGGTCCTGCTCGACCGGGACGGCGTCCGGGCCTCGGCCGCGGCCCTGGAGCGTTCCGGGGCGGAGATCACCCGGACGTTCGACACCGTGCTGGACGGCCACGCGGTGCGCGCCACTCCGGCGGAGGCCCGCAGACTCGCGGCGCAGGACGGCGTGGCACGCGTCGTGCCGGACACCCCCGTGCACGCCGCCGGCCACCGCACCGTGCAGGAGAACGCACCCTGGCACCTGGACCGGCTGGACCAGCGGTGGCTGCCGCTCGACGGCCGCTACGCCTACCCGTCCTCGGCGGGCGCGGGCGTCACGGCATACGTGCTGGACACCGGGGTGCGCGTTACCCACGAGGAGTTCGGCGGCCGCGCGTCCCACGGTACGGACGTGGTGGACGGCGACTCCGTCGCCGACGACGGCAACGGCCACGGGACCTACCTCGCCGGGCTCATCGCCGGGGAGACGTTCGGCGTGGCGAAGGAGGCTGACGTCGTCGCCGTGCGGGTGCTCAACGACTACGGCGGCGGCACCGTGTCGGGCGTCATCGCGGGCATCGAGTGGGTCGTCGAGCACGCCGAGAGGCCCGCCGTGGTCAACATGAGCCTGGGCGGCGGCCCCAACGCCGCGCTGGACGAGGCCGTCCGGGGCGCCATCGCGGCGGGTGTCGGCTTCTCCGTCTCGGCGGGCGGCTCCAACGCGGACGCGAGCGGCTTCTCCCCGGCACGCGTCACCGAGGCCCTCACCGTCAGCGCGACCGACCAGAGCGACAACCGGGCGTCCTTCGCCAACTACGGCAGCGTCGTCGACCTGTTCGCCCCGGGCACGAACATCACCGGGCCCTGGCACACCTCGGACACCTCCATCGCCACGCTCTCCGGCACTTCGGGCCCGGCCGCCCTGGTGACCGGGGCGGCCGCGCTGGAGCTGGGCGAGCGGCCCGGGGGCGACCCGGCCACGGTGGCCCAGAACCTGAAGCAGGCCGCCACCCCCGGCGCCGTCGGCAACCCGGGGCCGGACACCACGGACCGGTTGCTGAACGTCATCGAGCTCGGCTGAGCCAGTCCCCCGAGACGATCGGCGTCCCCTCCTCGCACAGCCGCCGGGCCAGGGGCGGCGCGGCCACGTAGAGCCACACGCGCTCCGTGCCGCCCCCGACCCGCTCCGCCTCCGCCGTCACCCGCTCGTAGACGTTCGCCGTGCCACCGGGCACACAGTCCTCCAGCTCGTCCAGGACGTGCAGGATCTCGCCGTACCGCCCCGGGTCCGGCTCCACCAGGGTGCCGGTGACGACACCGTCCCCGGCCACGGCGTACGGGTAGCCGGGGCCCTCGTAGAGCACGAGGCCACGCACGGTGGCAGGCTCCTCGCGCACGGTGCGCCCGGCGAGGGCCCACGTGTGGTTGTGCTCTCCGGGCCGGAGGGTGCCGTAGACGAAGAACGGGAGGCGGGGCATGCCCGGCGTGCTCATGTGCCGGTCTCCTCGGCCACCCAGCGGGCGTAGGCCGCGCTCGCCCGGCGCACGGGCGTGGCGATGATCTCCGGCACGTCGTAGGTGTGGGCCTCGGCGAGGAAGGCCTCCAGCGCGTCGTAGCGCTCGGCCGTCGTCTTGAACAGCACCTGCCACTCCGGGTCGTCCTGCACCTCCCCCTTCCAGCGGTAGACGGAGGTGACGGGCCCGGCGATCTGCGCGCAGGCCGCGACCCGGCGGTCCACGGCCCCCGCGGCCAGCGCCCGCGCCGACTCCGCGCTGTCGGTGGTGGTCAGGACGGTCAGCAGTTCGGCCATGTCGGCACCGTATCCGGAACCGGGCGCCGCGCGCCGCGTCCGATTCGTTCAAGACCGGCGGCCCGGGAAGCGCCTAGCGTCGGCGGCATGCCACATACGACACGCATGACACCCCGGTTCGATCTCGTCGGCATGGTGACGGCCGACATGGCCGCGACGCTCGGGTTCTACCGCCGGCTCGGGCTGGACCTCCCCGCCGAGGCGGACAGCGCCCCGCACGCCGAGGCCGTCGGCCCCGGCGGGGTGCGGCTGGCCTGGGACACCGTGGAGGTGATGCGCTCGATGCACCCCGGCTGGGAGATGCCGAAGGACGAGGGCCGCGTCGCGCTGGCTTTCCGGTGCGAGGGTCCGGCGGACGTCGACCGCGTGTACGCGGAGATGACGGCGGCCGGGTACGCGTCCCGGAAGGAGCCCTGGGACGCGCCCTGGGGGCAGCGGTATGCGGTCCTCGCGGACCCCGACGGCACCCCGGTCGACCTCTTCGCCCCGCTCGGCGACTGAGTCTCAGCCCGGGCCCCGGAGCAGCGTGCCGAGCGGCACCCCGGCCAGGGCGCGCACGTCTCGGGCCAGGTGCGCCTGGTCCGCGTAGCCGGTCACGGCGGCGACCTCGGCGGGCGGCCGGCCCGCCCGGGCCCGCTCCAGGGCGCGCTGGAAGCGCAGGATGCGGGCGAGCGTCTTCGGGCCGTAGCCGAAGGCGTCCAGGGACCGGCGGTGGAGTTGGCGCTCGCTGAGCCCCGCCTCGCGGGCGACGTCCGCCACGCTCCGGCCGGCCGCGAGGGCGCGGGCCACCGCGGGGTGGAGCTCCCGGCCGGGGGCCTCGGGTGTGCGGGAGCGCGCGGCGAGCCCGTCCAGGGCCGCGAGCTCCTCCAGTGCCTCGCCCCGGTCGGCGGCCTCGGTGACGCGTTCGGTCAGCCGCCGCACCCGGGCGCCGGGCCACAGCGCGTCCAGCGGCACCCGCTGGTCCCGCAGCTCCCGGGCGGGGACGCCGAGGACGGCGGGGCCGGTGCCGGGGGCGAAGCGCAGCCCGGTCCAGGCGGTGCCGGGCCGCTCGGCGCCGGTCTGGGCCCGGGTGTCCGGGCCCGCGACCAGGAACCCGGCGGCTCCGTCGCCCTCCCGCCAGATGAGGTCCATGCAGCCGTCGGGCAGGACGAGGGCGGGGCCGGCGACCGGCGCGGCGGTGCGGGTCCACAAGACGGCGCCGCCGCCGAGGGTCGAGGGCCGCTCGCGGTACACCGGACTCAGCCCACCGCGGCCGGGGTGCCGGAGCGGTGGGCGCTCGGGGTGACGCCCCGGTGCCGCTTGAACGCGGAGCTGAGCGCGAAGGCGTTGGCGTAGCCGACCCGGCGGGCCACCGATCCGACGGTGGCACCCGGTTCGCGCAGGAGGTCGGCGGCCAGGTCCATGCGCCAGCCGGTGAGGTACGCCATCGGGGGCTCGCCGACGAGCTCCCCGAAGCGGCGGGCGAGCGCGGCCCGGGAGACGCCGACGGCCGCGGCGAGCCCGCCGACCGTCCAGGAGCGGGCCGGGTCCGCCTGCAGGAGCCGCAGCGCCGGTCCGACGACGGGGTCCGCCTGGGCGCGGTACCAGGCCGGGGGCTCGGCGTCCGGGCGGTCGAACCAGGCGCGGAGCGTGGCGATGAGGAGGAGGTCGAGAAGCCGGTCCAGCACGGCCTGCTGCCCGGGAGCGTCCTTGACGATCTCCTCGGCGAGCAGGGGCAGCAGCGGGCAGCGCCACTGCTCGGCCCGCATGACCAGCACCGGGGGCAGCGCGGCCAGCAGCCGTCCGCTGACCTCCCCGCCGAGCTGGTAGGTGCCGTTGACGAGGTGGACCTCGCCGTCGGTGCCCTCGCCCCAGGTGCGCACGCCGAGGGCGAGTTCGGCACAGAGCACGGTGCCGTCCGGCGCGGTGCAGGTGTCGTCGGGGTGGATGACGAGCCGCGGCGCCCGCGCGGCCTCCCAGGGCTCGTCGGCGACGACGTACGGGGCGGGGCCGCGGACGACGGCGATGTCGCCCTCGTCGAGCCGCACGGGCGCTCCGCTCTCGGGGGTGATCCAGCCGGTGCCGTGGAACAGCGTGTAGAGGGAGAGCGGCGCGCCGTCCTGCACGCGCAGGGACCACGGCGGGGACACGATCATCTGGTGGAAGAGGCCGCCCCGGGCCCGGGTTCCGTCCAGCAGTTCCGCGAGTACGTCCACGCGTCCAGCCTAGCCGGGGAACGCGGTGGCGTCGCCGGGTGAGCGAGACGCTCGCGTATGCCTTCGAGCTTTTCGGCCATGGATCGTCTCAGCGCTGGCCGGTTGACTCGTCGGCATGAACACCAACGACATCATCAGCGCATCCACGGACGACGCCACGAACGGCGGCCTCGTCCTCGTCACCAACGGCACCGGCCGCACCGGGCGGCGCCTCGTCGACCGGCTGCGGAGCGAGGGCGTCCCGGTGCGGGCCGGCTCGCGCTCGGGCCACCCGCCCTTCGACTGGCACGACGCGGCGACCTGGCCCGGAGCCCTGGAAGGGGTCTCCCGCGTCTACCTGGCCTACGCCCCCGACCTGGGCGCCCCCGAAGTGCCCGACGTGGTGCGCGACTTCACCGAGGCCGCGGCCGGTGCGGGGGTGCGGCAGGTGGTGATGCTGTCGATGCGCGGCCGGAACGCCGAGCGGCCGACGGAGGTCTCGGCGCGGGCCACCGAGCGGGCGGTGCGGGAGAGCGGCCTGACGTGGACGGTCCTGCGGGCGGCCTGGTTCTTCCAGAACTTCAGCGAACTCGACGCCTTCCGTGAACCGCTGCGCGGGGGCGGGCTGGCGCTGCCGACGGGGGACGGGCCGGAGGCGTTCGTCGACGTCGAGGACGTCGCCGACGTCGCGAGCGCCGTACTGCGCGCCCCCGCCGCCCACGCGGGACGCACGTACGAACTGAGCGGGGACCGGCTGCTGAGCTTCTGGGACGCGGTGGCCGAGATCGCCGCGGCCACGGGCCGGGAGGTGCGCGAACAGCGCCTGACGATGGCCGAGTTCGGCGCCTCGCTGTCTGAACTCGGGCTGCACGGGGCGGAGGTGGACCTCGTGTGCGAGCTTCTGGACCGGGTGCGCGACGGAGAGATGGCCTACGTCTCGGACGGCGTACGGGAGGTGCTGGGCCGCCCGCCGCGGGGCTTCGCGGAGTTCGCCGGGCGGGCGGCCGGACGAGGCACCTGGGACCGCTGACCGCCCACCCCGTCCGCGCCTCCGCGGGGGTGCGGACGGCCGTTCGACACTGGTGAAGCGTGGCCCGCATATGGAAAGTTACTCCTAGGATCTGACTGATCCTGACCAGTTGATCATTGCGGGACGTCACACCCGGCGTCTCACGGAGGGGCAGTGACGTTGAGGACGCCATGCTGAATCGGCCGGTGGAACGCACGGGGAGGCGGGGGAAACGCGCCAGGCCCCGGGAGACCTGGTGGGCCGTCACGGCGGCGGTGGCGATCGGCTGCGGCGCGGCGGGAGCCGCGCTGCCCGGGGCCGCCGGATGGCCGCGGGCCGTGCTCGCCGCGCTGGCCGTCACGGCCGTCGTGAGCGTGGCGGCGGCGCTACGGGCCCGAAGGGCGCTGGCCGCCGCCGGAACGGCGCGGGAGCGCGCCGAGGCCGTCGCCGGGGCGCGGGGCGCCGAGGTCGCCCATCTGGCCGGGGTCCGGATGCCCGCCATCGCCGAACGCGTGCGGACCGGGCACCGGCTCGACGGCGTCCCCGGGCCGCTGGCCGAACCCGCCGCCACCGGGGAGGACTTCGCCCGGGCGCTCGCCGCCGTCGTCGCCGGGCTCGGCTCCGACGAGGCGGTGCGCCGCGAACGCGCCCTGCGCGACTCGGTGCAGGCGGCCTTCGAGTCCGTGGCCCGCAACATGCACGCCATGGCGACGGTGCAGCAGCAGGTGCTGGACCACGTCGAGCAGATCATCACCGACTCCCGGCTCATGGGCGAGGTGATGAAGGCCGACCACGCGGCGGCGCAGATGACGCGCAAGGCGCAGACTCTGCTGGTGATGTGCGGCATCTGGCCCGCCCGCCGGGAGACGCGCCCGGTGACCCTGTACGACTGCGTCCGCGGGGCCCAGTCGCGCATCGTGGAGTTCGGCCGGATCGACGTGCACGGGGGCCAGACCCTCTACGTGGTACCGCCCGCCGTCGAGGGCCTGATGCACAGCGTCGCCGAACTGCTGGAGAACGCCACGGTGTTCTCCCCGTCCAGCACACAGGTCGTGGTGACGATCCGGGAGGTGGGCGCGGGCGCGGTGCTGGAGATCGACGACGCCGGCCTCGGCATGCCGCCGGACGTGCTGCACCAGGCCCTGGGCCGGTTGCGCGACGACCTGGACCTCGCCCAGCTCGGCGCCGTCCCCCGCCTCGGCCTCGCCTGCGTGGGCCGCTGGTCCCGCGAGCTGGGCTTCAACGTCGAGCTGACCGGAGCCTCCGCGTACGGCGGCACCCGGTCCGTCGTCTTCGTCCCGCACCGGCTGCTCACGGAGCCGCTGCCCGACGTCGCGCCCGTGCCCCGGCAGGCCCGCTCGCGCCCCGCGCCGCGGGACGCGCACGCGTACGCCGCGCCCGGCCCGGAGCCGGTGACCGCCGTCTCCGCCGGGCCCGGGACGGGCGCCGACGGTCAGGCCGCGGGCCCGTTCGCGGAGCGGGCGTCCGGGCCCGCCGAGCCGGAGCTGCCCCGCCGCCGCAGCCGCCGCCGGGCACCGGGCCGCGGACTCGACGGCACCCCGGCCGACCTCGGACTCGACGGCACCCCGGCCGGCCCGGGTCTCGACGGCACCCCGGCCGACCTCGGACTCGACGGCACCCCGGCCGGCCCGGGTCTCGACGGCACCCCGGCCGACCTCGGACTCGACGGCACCCCGGCCGGCCCGGGTCTCGACGGCACGCGCTCCGCTCCGGGCCCCGACGGCGCCGGGGCGCGGACGGGCCGGCCAGGCCCGGACGCCCCCGCCCGGCCGCAGCTCCCGGACACCGGGCCACTGCCGCCGGAGCACCCGGCCCCGGCGGACGAGCCGCCGCCCCGGCCGCCCGCGCGGGAGTGGTCCCCCGACGCCGCCCGGGCCTCGGTGGCCAGCGTCGTCTCCGGCTCCCGCCGCGGGCGGGCGCAGGCGGCCGAGGGCGACCGGTACCCCGGCCGGCTCCCCGACCGCCACGCCGACCCGCACGCCGACCAGCACTCCGGCCCGCGCCCCGGCGCCCCGGAGCCGGCCGGGCCGGGCGGCACCGGTCCGCAGGCCACCGCGCCCCGCGACGCGGCGGCGCACGACGCCGCGCCGCACGACGCCGGAGCGCCCGGCACGCGGGCGCGGGACACCCATCACACCGACCGAGACGAAGGGGGCCCGGCGTGACCGGAACCATCACGAGACTTCCCGACCTGGGCTGGATGCTGCGCCCGCTGACGGAGATCCCCGGCGTGCGGCACGCCGTCGTGCTCTCCGAGGACGGCCTGCACCTGGGCCACGCGTCGGCCGAGGGGCTGAGCGGCGCCGTGGTGGAACTCGGCCGCGACGAGGCCGAGTCGCTGGCCGCCGCCTGCGCCGCCATGACGATGACCAGCCGCTCCACCGCGTCTCTCGTCTTCGGCGAGGGCGCCGACGTCCGGCAGCTCATGCTGGAGTCGGAGCACGGCTTCGTCCTCTTCACGGCCGCCGGGGTCGGCGCTCACCTGGGCGTCGCCACCGACCTGCACGCCGACATCGGGCTCGTCGCCCAGCAGATGCAGCTCCTGGTGGCGAAGATCGGCGCCCACCTGAGCAGCCGACCCCGGGATGTGGTGGGCCCGCCGCGATGACCGGCGCACGGGAGGAGCGGACGACGTCGGCCGTCCGTCCCTACGTCATCACCGGCGGACGCTCCGGCGCCCCGAGCGCCGAACTGCCGTGGGAGACCCTGGTGATGGCGACGCGTCCGGCGGACGACGCCACCGCCCCGGGAGGCGTCCGGCTGCAGCCCGAGCACCGGCGCATCCTGGCGGAGTGCCAGGGCCTGCTGTCGGTGGCGGAGGCCGCCGCCCACCTGGGCCAACCGCCGTCGGTCGTGCAGGTGCTGCTGGCCGATCTCATCGACTGGGGCCTCGTCAAGGCCCGCCCGCCCGTCCCGGTCGCCGAACGCGCCGATGTGACCATGCTCAGAAAGGTCCTCCATGGGCTCGAAAGCCGCCTCTGACCCGCCGGCCGCCCACCGGCCACCGCCCGCGCACCCGTCGGCCGGGCAGGAGCAGCACTACGTGCGCTCCAGCGTGGCCGGTGCCGCGAAGATCCTCGTCGTCGGCCCGCTGGGCGTGGGCAAGACGACGCTGATCGGCACCGTCTCGGAGATCCGGCCGCTGTCCACCGAGGCCGTCATGAGCCAGGCCGGGGCGCGGGTCGACCACGGCGGCGAGCGGACGAAGACCACGACGACCGTCGCCCTGGACTTCGGCCGCATCACCGTCGACGGCGAGCTCGTGCTCTACCTCTTCGGCACCCCCGGCCAGCCGCGCTTCCTGCCCGCCTGGCGGGAGCTGGCCCGTGGCGCGCTCGGCGCCCTCGCCCTCGTCGACACCCGCGACCTGGCGGCGTCCTTCGACGCCCTCGGCCATCTGGAGGACATGGGGCTGCCGTTCGCCGTCGCCGTCAACGCCTTCCCCGACAGCCCGGAGCACGGCGAGCACCGGCTGCGCGAGGCCCTGGACCTGCTGCCCGAGACGCCCCTCGTCGTCTGCGACGCCCGGGAGCACCACTCCTCCGTGCGGGCGCTCATCGCCCTCGTCACCCACCTCATCAACGCCGCGGAGCCGCAATGACGAGTCCCCGTCCCGACCCCCGTCACGACCGGGCGGCCGCACCCGGCACGGGCCGCTGCCCGGCCACCGCGCTGTACGGGCCGCATCTGGACGGCGACGGGATGCCCGGGCTCTACGAAGAGCTGCGGCTGCGGCACGGTCCGGTCGCCCCGGTGACCGTCGCCCCCGGCATCGACGCCTGGCTGGTGCTCGGCCACCGCGAACTCCTGCGCCTCACCCGTGAGGAACAGGACTTCTCGCACGACCCGCGCCGCTGGACGCTGCTGCGCGAGGGCCGGGTGCCCGCCGACTCGCCGATCCTGCCCATGGTCGGCTGGCGGCCCGCCCTACTGTTCGCCGACGGCCAGCAGCACCGCCGCATGCGGGCGGCCGTCTCGGACGCCCTGTCCCGCATCAACGGGCACGAACTGCGCCGCACGGTGCGGGCTACGGCCGAGCGGCTGATCTCCACCTTCGCCGAGCGCGGCGAGGCCGACCTGGTCCCGCACTTCGCGCGCAAGCTGCCGATGGAGGTGATCACCCGGCTGCTGGGCCTGGACGAACGCACCGGGCAGCGGCTCGTGCACGCCATCGCCGGAACCGTCGGCGCCAACGCCGACTCGGCCAACGCCAGCCGCCGCATGGGTGAGATCCTCGGGCAGCTCATCGAGGACAAGCGGCGCTCCCCGGGCAACGACGTGACCTCGGCGCTGCTCGGCCACCCGGCCCGGCTGACCGACGAGGAGGTCCTGCACAACCTCGTGGTGATGTTCGTCGCCGGCAACCAGACCACGGTGAACTGGATCGCCACCACGCTGCGCATCCTGCTCACCGACCCGGCGTTCCGCTCCTCGCTCACCGGCGGTCATCTCACCGTGGACGACGCCCTCGACCTGGTGCTGTGGCGCTTCCCCCCGACACAGAACTTCCCCGCCCGCTACGCCACCCGCGACCTGAGCTTCGGCGGCCAGGACATCCGGGCCGGCGACATGCTGATCCTCGGCCTCGCGGCGGCCAACGCCGACCCCGGCGTGCTCCCCGGTGACGGCCGCCCGGTCATCGGCAACCGCTCCCACCTCGCCTTCGGCGCCGGGCCGCACGCCTGCCCCGCCCAGGACCCGGCGCGGCTCATCACCCGCACCGCGGTGGACACCGTCCGGCACCGGCTGCCGGACATGGAGCTGTCGGTGTCCGAGCACGAGCTGGCCTGGGTCAAGTCGCCCTGGACCAAGGGGCTGGCCGCCCTCCCGGTCCGCTTCACCGAACCGCAGCTCCCGGCCACGCCGCCCGCCGGCGCACCGTCCCACGCGGGACCGCCCCCGGCCACGCCGCCCGCGTTCGGCTCCCCGTCGCCCGTCCACCACCCGCCCATGCCGCAGCCGGCCCAGCACCAGGGAGAGACCCGATGACCCAGGACCACCCCGCACCGCACCGCCTCGACCCGCAGGGCGGCTGCCCTCACGCCGCCAACGCCCGGCTGCGCACCGAGCGGGGCACCGTCGTCCCCGTGCTGCTGCCCGACGACGTCGAGGGCATGCTCGTGCTCGGCCACGAGGAGCTGAAAGAGTTCCTGGCCCACCCCGACGTGGCCAAGGACGCCAAACACTTCGCCGCCCTGCAGAACGGCGAGATCCCCGAGGGCTGGCCGATGCGGACCTTCGCCACCGTGCGGAGCATGACGACGGCCGACGGCGCCGACCACCGCAGACTGCGTTCCCTGGTGAGCCGCGCGTTCACCGCCCGTCGGGTCGAGGCGCTGCGCCCCGGTGTCGAGGAGCTGGCCGCCACCCTGCTGGACCGGTTGGAGGAAGCGGCCGCGGAGAGCGAGGACGGCACCGTCGACCTGCGGCGCAACTTCGCCATGCCGCTGCCCATGGGCGTCATCTGCCGGCTGCTCGGGGTGGACGCCGAGCAGGGGGAGCGGCTGCACGCCTTGTCCAACCGCGTCGTCAGCACCAGCCTGGCCCCGGCCGAGGTGCTCAAGGCCAACCAGGAGACGGTCGAGGTTCTCGGCCAGGTCGCCGCCGCCCGCATGGCCGACCCCGGCGACGACCTCACCAGCGCGCTCATCGCCGTCCGGGCGGAGGACGGAGACCGGCTCAGCGAGCAGGAGCTCATCGGCACCCTGCTGCTCCTGGTCATCGCCGGCCACGAGACCACGCTGAACCTCCTGACCAACGCCGTCCGCGCCCTGTCCGCCCACCGCGACCAGCTCGACCTGGTGCAGAGCGGAAAGGCGAGCTGGGCGGACGTCGTCGAGGAGACGATGCGCTGGGACAGCCCGGTGAGCTACTTCCCCTTCCGCTACCCCACCCGCGACCTCACCGTGGACGGCACCGTGATCCCTCAGGGGACGCCCGTCCTGGCCGGGTACTCGGGCGCCGGCCGCGACCCGCGCGCCCACGGCGGGGACGCCGACGTGTTCGACGTCACGCGCGCCCAGAACCGGCACCTGTCCTTCGGCCACGGCGCCCACTTCTGCATCGGCGCGCCGCTCGCCCGGATGGAGGCTGCGATCGCGCTGGAGGCGCTGTTCACGCGCTTCCCGCAGCTCACGGTGGCCGTGGACGAGGCCGAGCTGCCCCGGCGCGGCAGCTTCGTCGGCAACAGCGTCCCCGTCCTCCCGGTGCGGCTCACACCGTCCCCGTGAGCCGGTTGAGGTCGGCGTTGCCCACGGGAAACAACCGGGAACCCACCGGGTAACAGCGGCGACGCACGCTGTGGGGCATGACCTCGAAACAGCGTGTGGTGGTGATCGGCGGCGGCATGGCCGGGGCCCGGCTCGTGCAGCAGCTCGGCCGGTCCGCGGACGCCCCCGGGCGGCCCCGGCACTCCGTCACCGTCATCGGCGAGGAGCGGCACCCGCCCTACAACCGGGTGCTGCTCGCCGAGGTGCTGGCCGGGCAGTACACCCCCGAGGTGATCGCCCTGCCCGCCCCCGGCCCCGAGGTGCGGCGACTGACCGGGGTGCGGGCGGTGCGCGTCGACCGCGCCGAGCGGCGGGTCGTCTGCGACGACGGCTCGGTGGTGGAGTACGACGCGCTCGTGCTGGCCACCGGCTCCAACCCGGTGCTGCCGCCCATCCGCGGCCTGTTCGACGACAGCCTCGCCAGCGTCCCCGAGGACGGGCTCCCCGACGGCGTCCACCCCTTCCGCACCCTGGACGACTGCGCGGCCCTCGCCGCCGCGGCCGGGCCCGACACCCGCGCCGTCGTCATCGGCGGCGGGCTGCTCGGCGTCTCCGCCGCCCGGGCCCTGGCCGCCCGCGGCGTGGCCACCGTCCTCGCCCACCAGGGCGAGCACCTGATGGAACGGCAGCTCGACGCGGGCGCCTCCGCCCTCCTGCACACCCATCTCACCGGGCTCGGCGTCGAGGTGCACACGGAGTGCCGCGTACGCGGCCTCAGCACCGGGCGGGACGAGCGCACCGGGCGCCGTACCGTCCGCTCGGTGACCCTGGCCGACGGCTACGCGCTCGGCGCCGACCTCGTCGTCCTGGCCTGTGGGGTGCGTCCGCGCACCGGGCTGGCGCAGGCCGCCGGGCTCAGCGT
This sequence comes from Streptomyces sp. WMMC1477, assembly GCF_027460245.1. Lineage (NCBI taxonomy): Bacteria > Bacillati > Actinomycetota > Actinomycetes > Kitasatosporales > Streptomycetaceae > Streptomyces > Streptomyces sp. WMMC1477. The sequence goes on from NZ_JAPZBD010000003.1 coordinate 1,185,962, forward strand.
CGCGCGCGGCGTCGTCGTCGACGACGAGCTGCGCACCGACGACCCCCGGATCTTCGCCATCGGCGACTGCGCCGAACACCGCGGCACCGTATACGGGCTGGCCGGCGCCGCCCAGGAGCAGGCGGACGCCCTCGCCGCCGTGCTCGACGCCGCCCCGCGCGACGCGGCCGTGCCCGCAGCCGCCGGAGCCGCCCGCACCGGGCGCCCCTACACCGGCACCCGCGCGCTGACCCGCCTCACGCTGACGGGCCCCGGTCCGCTGGACCTGGCCGCCTTCGGCGAGACCGAGCCGCAGCCCGACGACGACGTCGTGCACCTGGCCGACGCCACCCGCGGCGCCTACCGCAAGGTCGTCGTCCGCGGTGACCGGCTGGTCGGCGGCATCCTCCTGGGCGACCTCGACACCGTCGGCGCCCTCGCCAGGACCTGGGAAGGGGACGAACCCCTGCCTTCCGCACCACTGCTCCACCTGCTCACGAACGATGGAGGCCTGTGACCATGCCCGAGCCGCGACAGAAGCCGACGATCGTCCTGATCGGCCACGGAATGGTCGGGCAGCGCTTCCTCGAAGCCCTGGCCGACCAGGGCGTCACCGGGCGCTCCCGGGTCGTCGTCCTGTGCGAGGAGCCGCGCCCCGCCTACGACCGGGTCCAGCTCACCTCCTACTTCTCCGGCGTGACGCCCGAGCAGCTCTCCATGACGGACGAGGCGTTCATCGCCGAGCACGGCATCGAGCTGTACGTGGGCGACCCGGCCGAGAGCGTGGACCGCGCCTCCCGCACCGTCACCGCCCGTTCCGGGCAGACGTTCACCTACGACGCGCTGGTGCTGGCCACCGGCTCCTACCCGTTCGTGCCACCGGTGCCGGGCAGGGACAGCGACGGCTGCTTCGTCTACCGCACCATCGAGGACCTGCTCGCCATCGAGGAGTACGCGACAGACGCCTCCTCCGGCGTGGTCGTCGGCGGCGGTCTGCTCGGGCTGGAGGCCGCGGGCGCCCTCAAGGGCCTCGGGGTGGACGCGCACATCGTCGAGTTCAACGACCGGCTCATGGCCCTCCAGGTCGACGCGGGAGGCGGCGCCGCGCTGCGCCGCAAGATCGAGGACATGGGCCTGAGCGTCCACACCGGCGTCGGCGGCAAGGAGATCACCGCGGGCCCCGACGGGCGCGTGACCGGCATGGTCCTCTCCGACGGCTCGACCGTCGACACCGACATGGTCATCTTCTCCGCCGGAGTCCGCCCCCGCGACCAGCTCGCCCGCGAGTGCGGCCTGGACGTCGGCGAGCGCGGCGGCATCGTCGTCGACGAGCGGTGCCGCACCAGCGACCCGGCCGTGTACGCCGTCGGCGAGTGCGCCAAGGCGGTGGACGGCATGGTCTACGGACTGGTCGCGCCCGGTTACGAGATGGCCGAGACGGCCGCCGCCGCCATCGCGGGCACGGTGGACGCCGAGGGCTTCACCGGCGCCGACACCTCCACCAAGCTCAAGCTGCTCGGCGTCGACGTCGCCTCCTTCGGCGACGCCCACGGCACCGCCGAGGGCTGCCTCGACGTCGTCTACGCCGACTCCCGCGCCGGCGTCTACAAGAAGCTCGTCATGGCGAAGGACGGCACGCTGCTCGGCGGTGTGCTCGTCGGCGACGCCGATGCCTACGGGCTGCTGCGCCCCCTCACCGGCAGCGTGCCGCCCGCCGACCCCGAGTCGCTCGTCCTCCCGGCCGGGGTCGGCGCCCCCGCCCAGCTCGGCCCCTCCGCGCTGCCGGACGAGGCCGTGGTGTGCAGCTGCCACAACGTCACCAAGGGCACGATCCGGGGCGCCGTCACCGAGCACGACTGCGCCACGGTGCCGGAGGTCAAGAAGTGCACCAAGGCCGGCACCGGCTGCGGAAGCTGCGTCAAGGTGCTCGGCCAGCTCTTGGGCGACGAACTCGCCGCCCAGGGCATCGAGGTGGACCCGGGCCTGTGCGGCTGCTTCGGCCAGACCCGCCAGGAGCTGTACGAGATCGTCCTCGCCCTGCGGCTGAGCTCCTTCCAGCAGCTCCTGGACGGCCACGGGCGCCCCGAGGCGCGCGGCGGCGAGGGCTGCGAGATCTGCAAGCCGGCCGTCGCCTCGATCATCGCCTCCCTCGCCCCCGTCATCGGCGCGGGCGGGTACGTCCTCGACGGCGAGCAGGCCGCCCTCCAGGACACCAACGACCACCATCTCGCCAACCTCCAGCGCAACGGCTCCTACTCGATCGTGCCCCGCATCCCCGGCGGCGAGATCACCCCGGAGAAGCTGATCGTCATCGGCGAGGTCGCCAAGGAGTTCGGCCTCTACACCAAGATCACCGGTGGCCAGCGGATCGACCTCTTCGGCGCCCGGGTGGACCAGCTCCCCGTCATCTGGGCCCGGCTGGTGGACGCCGGCTTCGAGTCCGGGCACGCCTACGGCAAGGCGCTGCGCACCGTCAAGTCCTGCGTCGGCCAGACCTGGTGCCGCTACGGCGTGCAGGACTCCGTGAAGATGGCCATCGACCTGGAGCTGCGCTACCGGGGCCTGCGCGCCCCGCACAAGCTCAAGTCCGCCGTCTCCGGCTGCCAGCGCGAGTGCGCCGAGGCCCAGAGCAAGGACTTCGGCGTCATCGCGACCGCCAACGGCTGGAACCTCTACGTCGGCGGCAACGGCGGCGCCACGCCCCGCCACGGCGACCTGCTCGCCCAGGACCTCTCCGACGCCGAACTCGTCCGGCTCATCGACCGGTTCCTCATGTTCTACATCCGCACCGCCGACCGGCTGGAGCGCACCTCGGTCTGGCTGGAGCGTACCGAGGGCGGACTCGACCACGTCCGGGACGTCGTCGTGCACGACTCCCTGGGCATCTGCGACGAGCTTGAGGCCATGATGGCCGAGCATGTCGCCGGCTACCGGGACGAGTGGGCCGAGACCCTGGACGACCCCGAGCGGCTGCGGCGCTTCGTCTCCTTCGTCAACGCCCCCGACGCCCCCGACCCCTCCGTGCGGTTCGTGCCCGAGCGCGACCAGACCAAACCCGACCTGGAGATCCTGGCCGGCCCCGACCTCCCCGTCCGCACCCTCGAAGGAGCGCAGAGCTGATGACCGACGTCCTCATCCCGGAAGGCTCGGAAGGCACCGCGGCCGACACGGCGACCCTCGTCCGCGTCGAGGTGCGCACCCCCGGCGGCTGGGCCGCGGTGTGCGACAGGGACCACCTCGTCACCGGCCGCGGCGTCGCCGCCCTGCTGCCCGACGGCAGTCAGATCGCCCTGTTCCTCGACCGCTCCGGCGTCGTCCACGCCATCGGCAACCGCGACCCGTTCACCGGCGCCTACGTCCTCTCCCGCGGCCTGCTCGGCTCCGTCGGCGGACAGCCCTTCGTGGCCTCCCCGCTGCTCAAGCAGCGCTTCGACCTCGCGACCGGGCGCTGCCTGGACGACGAGACGGTCGCCGTTCCGGCGTACGCCACCCGGCTGCGCTGACCCGAGCCCGGCGCCGCCCTGCCCTGTCCATATCCGGCGGCGCCGCACCTCTCCGGGCTCCCGCCGGGCCGTGAGCGGCCCGGCGGGCCCCGGCGCCACGCCGGGGCCCGGCTCACCCCCGCACCGTGATGGTGAAGGTCACCGCGTCGGCGCCCTCGGACTTCTCGTGTTCGGTGCCGCACCCGTCGCAGTGGCGGAGCCAAAACCGCGTGGTGCCCGCCGACGCGGCCCGGAACGTGTAGGAGTGCGTGCCCCCGGCCCCCGGCTCGGTACCGCCGCTCTCGTACCGGTCGTCGGTCAGCGTGACGACCCGCGGGTCGGGCTCGGGGTCGAGAACGGCCCACCTGTAGGGGGTGGACTGGTTCTCCTTCAGCGCGATGGTGAACGTCTCCCCGATGGAGACCTCCACCTCGGTCCGCTCCAGACCGTAGGTCGGTCCCGGTTCCGGTTCCGGCGTGATGTCGCTGGGACTCGTGACGGGGAGGGGTTCACTGTCACCGTCATCGCCACCGCAGGCCCCCAGGGCGAGCGTCGCGGCCAGCACGAGGCACGCGAAGGCCCTCGGCCGACGGGCTACGGCGGTCATGGTCCATCCGGGACGTGCTCGCCGCATGGTCCCCCCCCCCAAGCTCTCCGGCCGCACCCGGCCCGAACCAGCGGGAGGCGGCTTCGACACACCGCTGAGCAAGGTCCCATGCGGGCGGTCCCCGGAGCAAACGGCGGACTCGTGTGAAGGGGATGGACCGGGACGCGGAGATCCACCGGGCGACCGCGCGGTTGCGCGCACTGCGGCGCTTCGGGCTGGACCTGTGCCTCGGTCACATCGTCGGCGAGGACGACGGCGAGCGCCTGTACGTGGGGCGGCTCGGGCTGACGGACCGTACGGGGCGCCGGCTGCTGCTGGACTGGCGCTCCCCCGCCGCGGAGCCGTTCTTCGGGGCCACCCACGCCGACCGGAGTCCTGGCCGGAGCGGCTCCGGAGAGTCGGGCTGGACCGGGTCGAGCTCGCCTCCCTGACCGTCAACTACCGGACGCCGGAGGAGGTCATGGCGGAGGCGGAGCCGGTCATCCGGGAGGCGCTGCCGGACGCCAACGTGCCCACGTCCGTCCGCGGCTCCGGGGTCCCCGTCACCCACGGGTCCGTCTCGGAGCGGGACGCGATCCTCGACGCATGGCTCGCCGAGCACGCCGAGGGGGTCGCGTGCGTCATCGGCGACCCGACGTTCCAGGGCACGTCCCGCGTCCGCTCGCTGACCCCGGAGCTGGCGAAGGGGCTGGAGTTCGGCCTGGTCGTCCTCGTCGGCCCCGAGCGCCTCGGCGAGGGGATCGCGGGGGCGGTCGACCGCTACGTCGCGATGACGAGGGCCACCCAGCGGCTCGTCGTCCTGTCCGGCTCACCGGCGGTCTGAGGGACCCGGTCACGGGCCCCGGGGCCGGGGGCCGTGACCGTTCAGGTGGACGGGAACGCGGACCTGCGGGTGACACGGAAGGCGGACCGGAGGGTGGTCCGAGGGCCCGTCAGGACGCTCTGCGCGTTTGCGTAGGGAATCGCCCGATATAAGGGCTCGACACGACGATCAGGTGACAGGACTCACAACCCCCTCCGCTCCGCCGCTGCACTCCCCCCCCGGGCTTTTTGCCTCCCGAGTGCCAAATTCATCGTTGACCAGGGAGTTTCGGACATACGGAAAGATCCGGAACCTTACCCTCGGAATCAGCACCGGTGCACACGGTGCCGGACCGGGGCCCGAGTCCGGCGTGCCGGAACCCGGCGCTCGCGCGCGCTGCTTGTCTGGCGCAAACGCTTGTGATTACGGTTCGTCCGCCCCCGCATCGGATGCGGAGGCCCCGCCGCCGGGACGCCGAATCCTGCCGCCCGGCCGGGGGGACACCAGGAAGCCCAGGCGGCAGGAGCGGGGGAACCAGGTAAGCGCCGTACCGCGTATCCGTACCGGTGCGGCTAGGGGTGAAGCCACAGCCCGACGCGTGACGCGTGGGGACGTGGCCGGGCTACTCCGGCCCGAATCCGACAGCTCACCTCGCAGGCGTAGGAGAGGAACACACCTATGCCCCGTGGTCGTCATCGCCGTCCGCGCAAGCCCCTGATATCCCGTCACGTAGCCCGCGTGTCCCTGGCCGTCACCGCCGGTGGTGTCGCCGTTCCCCTCGCCGCCGCGGGCTCCGCGAGCGCCGCCGACGTCTCGGTGTGGGACAAGGTCGCCCAGTGCGAGAGCACCGGCAACTGGTCCATCAACACCGGCAACGGCTTCTACGGCGGCCTGCAGTTCCAGCAGTCCTCCTGGGAGGCCGCGGGCGGCACGCGGTACGCGCCCCGCGCCGACCTCGCCACCAAGGACCAGCAGATCGCCACCGCCGAGCGCCTGCTGGAGATGCAGGGCCCCGGCGCCTGGCCCACCTGCGGCCCCCGCGCCGGCCTGACCCAGGGCGGCCCGGCCCCCGAGATCACCCCGGCCGGCGCCTCGGCCGAGGGTGAGCGGAAGGCCGAGCAGGCCAAGGCCGAGCGGCCCGCCGAGAAGGCGGACAAGAAGGCGGAGAAGAAGCCTGCCGCCAAGGCCAAGACCGAGGCCGCCGCCGAGGACTACACCGTCGTCAGCGGCGACACCCTCTACGGCATCGCCACCACGCACGAGGTGGACGGCGGCTGGCCGGCCGTCTACGAGGCCAACCGCCAGGTCGTCGGCGCCGACCCCGACCTGATCTTTCCGGGTCAGCGACTGAGCCTGGACGTCACCCAGGCCGCCACGCCGACGCCGAAGCCGGAGAAGTCCGGGAAGAAGGCCGAAGCCGACAAGGCGGAGAAGAAGGCCGAGAGGAAGGCGGAGAAGGAGGAGCAGCCCGAGGCGGAGAAGCCCGCACCGGCTCCGGAGCCCGCCAAGGACGCGCCCAAGCCCGAGCCGAAGCCCGAGCCCAAGGCCGAGGAGCCCGCCGAGAAGGCCGCCCCGGCCAGCGGCTGGGTCCGCCCGGTCAACGCCTCGATGAGCACCCCCTACCGGGCCACCGGCTCCTACTGGGCCAGCGGCTACCACACCGGTGTGGACTTCTCCGCGCCGTCCGGCAGCACCGTCCGCGCGGTCGGTGCGGGCACCGTGGTCTCCGCCGGCTGGGGCGGCTCGTACGGCAACCAGATCGTCATCAAGCACGCCGACGGGCGCTACAGCCAGTACGCCCACCTCTCCTCGCTCTCCGTCTCCGCGGGCCAGAGCGTGAGCGGCGGCCAGCAGATCGGTCTCGTCGGCTCCACCGGCAACAGCACGGGTCCGCACCTGCACTTCGAGATCCGCACCGGTACCGGCTACGGCTCGGACATCGACCCGCTGGCCTACCTGCGGGCCAAGGGCGTCGCCATCTGACCCCGAGCCATCGGCTCACCCACGGCGGAACCGGCCGTGCCGCACCGCGGCGCGGCCGGTTCCGCCGTTCCGGGTCTCAGCGGGCGGACGCCGCCACCTCGGCCACCAGACGGCTGGTGACGGGGACGGGCACCCCGTGCCGGCCGGCGGCGCGTTCGTCCGAGGGGCGTCACCGACGAGGTGGGCGGCCCCTTCCGCGGCTGAACCGCCACCGGGGCCCCGGACTGACCGGCTGACGGGCCCGGGCGGAGCAAAGGGGGCGGTACGGCACCTCCGCACAGGTGCCGTACCGCCCCTCTTCCGGATGCCGGGACCGCCGCGCGGTGAGGGTTCGGCTGCGGCGGCCCCGGCAGGCGGTTGGTCAGCGGCTGTCGCTGCCCACGCTCTCCGCGGCGGCGCGGCCGGCCTCCAGCCGGGCCACCGGGATGCGGAACGGGGAGCAGGAGACGTAGTCCAGGCCGACCTCGTGGAAGAAGTGGACGGACTCGGGGTCGCCGCCGTGCTCGCCGCAGACGCCCAGCTTGAGGTCGGGCCGCGTGGCGCGGCCTGCGGCCACGGCGTCGGAGACGAGCTTGCCGACACCGTCCTTGTCGATGGTCTCGAACGGCGAGACGCCGAAGATGCCCTTCTCCAGGTAGGCCGTGAAGAAGCTGGCCTCCACGTCGTCCCGGCTGAAGCCCCACACGGTCTGCGTGAGGTCGTTGGTGCCGAAGGAGAAGAAGTCGGCGGACTCGGCGATCTGACCGGCGGTCAGCGCGGCGCGCGGCAGCTCGATCATCGTGCCGAGCGTGAGCTTCAGCTCGACGCCGTGCTCGCGCTCGATCTCGGCGATGACGCGCTCGGCGTCCTCGCGGACGATCTCCAGCTCCTGCACGGTGCCCACGAGCGGGATCATGATCTCCGCGCGCGGGTCGCCCTTGGCGGCCTTGCGCTCGGCCGCGGCCTCCGCGATGGCCCGCACCTGCATGGTGAACAGGCCGGGGATGACCAGGCCCAGGCGGACGCCGCGCAGACCGAGCATCGGGTTCTGCTCGTGCAGCCGGTGAACGGCCTGGAGGAGACGCAGGTCGTTCTCGTTGCCGTCCTCGCGAGCCTCCGCGAGCGCCACCCGCACCGAGAGCTCGGTGATGTCGGGCAGGAACTCGTGCAGCGGCGGGTCGAGCAGCCGGACGGTGACGGGGAGCCCGTCCATCGCCTCGAACAGCTCCTTGAAGTCGCCCTTCTGCAGCGGCAGCAGGGCGGCCAGGGCCTCGTCGCGCTCGGTGTCGGCGTCGGCGAGAATGAGCCGCTCGACCAGTTCGCGGCGCTCGCCGAGGAACATGTGCTCGGTGCGGCACAGGCCGATGCCCTGGGCGCCGAAGCGGCGCGCGCGGGCGGCGTCCTCGGCGTTGTCGGCGTTGGCGCGTACCCGCAGCCGGCGGACGCGGTCGGCGTAGGCCATGACGCGGTGCACGGCCTGGACGAGCTCGTCCGCGTCCTCGGCACCGGCGTGCATGCGGCCCTCGAAGTACTCGACGACGGGCGAGGGGACGACGGGGACCTCGCCCCGGTACACCTTGCCGGTGGAGCCGTCGATGGAGACGACGTCACCCTCGTCGATGACGATGCTGCCCTTGCCGTCGGGGGCCGGGGCGGTGAGCCGGCGGCGCTTGGTGTCGACTTCCAGGTCCTCGGCGCCGCAGACGCAGGTCTTGCCCATGCCGCGGGCGACGACGGCGGCGTGCGAGGTCTTGCCGCCGCGCGAGGTGAGGATGCCCTCGGCGGCGATCATGCCGTCCAGGTCGTCCGGGTTCGTCTCGCGGCGGATGAGGATGACCTTCTCGCCCGAGCGGGACCACTTGACGGCGGTGTAGGAGTCGAAGACGGCCTTGCCGACGGCGGCGCCCGGCGAGGCCGCGATGCCGCGCCCGATCTGGTCGGCCTGCGCGGTGAGGTCGAAGCGGGGGAACATGAGCTGGGCGAGTTGGGCGCCGTTGACGCGCTGGAGCGCCTCCGCCTCGTCGATCAGGCCTTGGTCCACGAGCTGGGTGGCGATGCGGAACGCGGCGGCGGCGGTGCGCTTGCCGACGCGGGTCTGGAGCATCCACAGCTTGCCGCGCTCGATGGTGAACTCGATGTCGCAGAGATCCTTGTAGTGCAGCTCAAGGGTCTCCATGATCTGCATCAGCTCGTCGTAGGACGTCTTGTCGAGCTGTTCCAGGTCCGCGAGGGGGACGGTGTTGCGGATGCCGGCGACGACGTCCTCTCCCTGGGCGTTCTGCAGGTAGTCGCCGTAGACGCCCTGCTGGCCGCTGGCCGGGTCGCGGGTGAAGGCGACGCCGGTGCCGGAGTCGGGGCCGAGGTTGCCGAAGACCATGGAGCAGACGTTGACGGCCGTGCCGAGGTCGCCGGGGATGCGCTCCTGGCGCCGGTAGAGCTTGGCGCGGTCGGTGTTCCACGAGTCGAAGACGGCGCGGATGGCGAGGTCCATCTGCTCACGCGGGTCCTGCGGGAAGTCGCGGCCGGTGGCGGTGCGGACGATCTCCTTGAACCGCTCGACCAGGGTGCGCAGGTCGCCGGCGTCCAGCTCCACGTCGGTGACGCCGCCCTTGGCCTCCTTGGCCGCCTCCAGCGCCTCCTCGAAGAGCTCGCCGTCCACGCCGAGCACGGTCTTGCCGAACATCTGGATGAGGCGGCGGTAGGAGTCCCAGGCGAACCGCTCGTCACCGGCCTGCGTGGCCAGACCGCCGACGGAGGCGTCGGAGAGGCCGATGTTGAGGACGGTGTCCATCATGCCGGGCATGGAGAACTTGGCTCCGGAGCGCACGGAGACGAGGAGCGGGTCGTCCTCCTGGCCGAGCCGCTTGCCCATCTGCTTCTCGAGCGCGTCGAGGTGCTCGGTGACCTCGTCCCGCAGGGCGGGCGGCTCGGTGCCGTTGTCCAGGTAGAGGCAGCACGCCTCGGTGGTGATCGTGAAGCCCGGAGGGACGGGCAGCCCGAGGTTGGTCATCTCCGCGAGGTTGGCGCCTTTGCCGCCGAGGAGATCCTTGAGGTCCTTGTTGCCCTCGGTGAAGGCGTACACGAACTTGGTGGGGTTCGTGCTTACGTGATCTTGAGTTTCCGGCACGGGACTCGCTCCTCGTGTACGGCTTGCCTGCCTGCCCTGACGGCGGGGAGCGTACCCATATCCAAGGCGAATGAGCAGAGGCAGCGGCACGTCGCACGGCTACAACCACCCATCCGCCAGCGGATCGAAAGTAAAGGCTCTCCCAAATGGCCGCACGGTATTCCTTCAGAGCTTGAACACAAAGTGACACTGCGAGACTGAAGACCGACGCGACCGCCACGCCGGGTGACCATGACTCGTGATATCGAGTGCCAGATACGTGGCACCGGGTGCCGCTCATTGGAGAACTGGAGCCTTCAGCAGAGCGCTCAGATGAGCGCAACATCTATCAGTCGTGGCGAGGATCACGACCCGGAGGGCCCGTCATCCCAGGATCCGGACGGAAGACATCCTTCCGCCACTCCCGCGTCGACCCCCCGTCGCCGCGCACCCCGGGCGGCACCGCACCCCGGAGCGCCGCCGACCCCCGCACCGAACGGCGGAACCACGCGCCGCCGAGAACGCACCGGCGGCACCGCCCGAACTGAAGGCCCCTCAGCGAGGCGGATGGGTGTTTTGTCAAGGCATCGCCGGTGTGACCTATTTACGCTTGTCCGCCCCAGGTAACGCCGCATAGCTTTCCGTGTTAATTGGACGTAACTCGGAGGTGCCACCGGCTTCGGCCGGGGCCCGGCCGGTGCGGCGCCCCGCGCGCAGCCCCGGTCCGGTGCCCGACCGGGCAGCCACCGGGGACCACCCACCGGAGCCCTCGTGGACCGCGTGACCGACACCGAGACCGCCCTGCTGACCGCCATACCGCACCAGACCGCCGCGCCGACCGCACCCGCGGGCCCGGCGGTCGGTCCGGCACGGCTCGCCCGCCGCGCCGCCCGCGTGCTGGCGTGCAGCTGGACGGGCGGCGCCACGGTGCCGGCCCGCAGCCTCTACCCCCACCAGTGGAGCTGGGACTCGGCGTTCATCGCGATCGGGCTCCGGCACCGCTCGGCCGTGCGGGCCCAGCGCGAGCTGGAGACGCTCTTCGCCGCCCAGTGGGAGGACGGCCGCGTCCCGCACATCGTGTTCAACCCCGTCGTGCCGCGCGGCGCCTACTTTCCCAGCCCCGACTTCTGGCGCTCCTCCACCGCCGGGCGGGTGGCGGGCGCCCCGCGGGACCGGGAGACCTCGGGCATCGTCCAGCCGCCCGTCCACGCGCTGGCCGCCTGGCTCGTCCACCGCGCCCACCCCGGGCTGTCCCGGCGGCGCGCCTTCCTCGACCGGCTCTACCCGCGGCTGAGCGCCTGGCACGCGTACCTGACCGGCCGACGGAACCTCGGGGGGCACGGGCTGGCCGCCTGCGTCCACCCGTGGGAGCCCGGCATGGACAACAGCCCCTGCTGGGACGCCCCGCTGAGCCGCGTCGTCCCGGCGGCCCGCGGCTCGTTCCGCCGCGCCGACCTGGACCACGGCGCCCCCGCCGACCGGCCGACGGACCTGGACTACGGCCGCTACGTCCGGCTCGCCGCCGACTACCGGGACTCCGGCTACGACGACTCCGAGGACAGCGCCCGCTTCGCCTTCGCCGTCGAGGACCCCGGCTTCAACGCCCTGCTGATCCTCTCCGAGCACGCCCTGGCCGACATCGCCCGGGAGCTGGGCCGCCCCCGGGACGCCGAGGGGCACGCGCTGCGGGCCCGGGAGCTGACCGACGCCCTGGTGCTGCGGCTGTGGGACCCGGAGTCCGGTCAGTTCCGCTGCCGCGACCTGGTGGGCGGCCACCTGGTCGACGAGCGCAGCGCGGCGGGCCTGCTGCCGCTGGCGGTGCCCGGCCTGCCCGAGGCCCTCGTCGACGCGCTGGTGCGCACCGCCGAGGGGCCGCACTTCCGGCTGGGCGACGGCATCGGCATGGTGCCCAGCTACGACCTGCGCGGCCGTGCCTTCGACCGGCACCGCTACTGGCGCGGTCCCGCGTGGTTCAACGTCAACTGGCTGCTGGAGCGCGGGCTGCGCCACCACGGCCGCACCGCGCGCGCCGACGCGCTGCGCACCGCCATGCTGGCGCACGCCGGGGAGACGGAGTTCGCCGAGTACCTGGACCCGCTCACCGGCCGGGCGCACGGTGCGCTGGACTTCGGCTGGACGGCGGCGCTGACCCTGGACCTGCTGGCCGCGACCGGCCGCGCCGGGGAGCCGGCCCACGACGCCGAGCCGGACCACGACGCGGCGCCGGCCGGGGAGACGTCCGAGGCCGGAGGGGCTGCCGGGGACGGGGCCGGCGAGGCTCAGCCGCCGGAGGTGTCCAGCTCGGCCTCGGAGCCCACCGTCGCGCAGGCGTAGGGGTCGTCGAGCCAGCCGTCGGGCAGGACGACGCGGTTGCGCCCGTGGGTGCGGCCCCGGGGGCCCTCCGCCCCGGCGGGCCAGGGCTGGCCGAGGTCCAGGCCGTCCAGGAGCTCGCGCAGCTCGTCCAGGGAGGCCGCGGTGGCGAGCCTGCGCCGGGCCTCGGAGCCGACGGAGAAGCCCTTGGTGTACCAGGCGACGTGCTTGCGGAAGTCGATGACGCCCCGGGCCTCGTCGCCCAGCCACTCCCCCAGCAGCCGGGCGTGCCGCACCATGACGTCGGCGACCTCCCGCAGCGTGGGGGCCGCGATCTGGTCCGCACGGCCCTCGAAGACGGCGACGAGGTCGCCGAACAGCCACGGCCGGCCCAGGCAGCCGCGGCCGACCACGACGCCGTCGCAGCCCGTCTCGCGCATCATGCGCACGGCGTCCGCCGCCGACCAGATGTCGCCGTTGCCCAGCACGGGGACCTCGGTGACGGCCTCCTTCAGCCGGGCGATGGCACTCCAGTCGGCGGTGCCCGAGTAGTGCTGGGCGGCCGTGCGGCCGTGCAGGGCGATCGCGGTGACGCCCTCCTCGACGGCGATGCGTCCGGCGTCGAGGTAGGTGAGGTGGTCGTCGTCGATGCCCTTGCGCATCTTCATCGTCACCGGGAGCCCGTTCGCGCCGGTGACGGCCTCGCGCAGGATGTCCCGCAGCAGGTTGCGCTTGTAGGGCAGCGCGGAGCCGCCGCCCTTGCGGGTGACCTTGGGGACGGGACAGCCGAAGTTGAGGTCGATGTGGTCGGCCAGGTCCTCGTCGGCGATCATGCGGACCGCCTTGCCGACGGTCACCGGGTCCACCCCGTAGAGCTGGATGGAGCGCGGGCGCTCGCTCGCGTCGAAGTGGACGAGCTGCATCGTCTTCTCGTTGCGCTCGACGAGGGCCCGGGTGGTGATCATCTCGCTGACGAACAGCCCCTTGCCGCCGCTGAACTCCCGGCACAGCGTCCGGAAGGGGGCGTTGGTGATCCCCGCCATGGGCGCCAGCACCACCGGCGGTGTCACGGTGTGGGGACCGATGCTGAGCTGCTGCGTCATCGAACGGATGCTTCTCCTGTCAGTGCCACCGGGGGCTGCCGGGGGCTACTTCTTCTGCCGCTTCGGCCGCGCCGCGCACTCGCCGCAGGTGCCGAAGATCTCCACGGTGTGTGCGACGTCCACGAAACCGTGCTCCCGCGCGATGGCGTCCGCCCACCGCTCCACCTGCGGGCCCTCGACCTCGACGGCCTTGCCGCACGAGCGGCACACCAGGTGGTGGTGATGGTCGTCGGTGCTGCACCGCCGGTAGACGGCCTCGCCCTCGTCGGTGCGCAGCACGTCCACCTCGCCGGCATCGGCGAGGGACTGGAGCGTGCGGTAGACGGTCGTCAGCCCGACCGAGTCGCCTCGGTGCTTGAGCAGGTCGTGCAGCTCCTGTGCACTGCGGAACTCGTCGACCTCGCTCAACGCCGCCGACACCGCGGCGCGCTGCCTGGTCGAACGGCCGCGGACTGGGGGACCTGCGGTCGCCACCGTTGCCTCCTTAAAACCACCCGTGCGGGCGAATCGGCTCGGCCTGGACGCGCCCAATTGTGCCAGGTCCCGGGGGAGCGGCCGGGCTCGGCCGGTCACGGGCCGGCCGGCTCCTCCTCCAGGATGCCCGACGGCGCCCGCCCGGTGTCCCGCTCCGCGCGCACCGCCCGTCTGCGGGCGACGACCGGGGTGACGGCGGCCAGAGCGGCGAACACTCCGATGGCCAGCAGCACGATCGTCGCGCCCGGCGGGACGTCGGCGTAGAACGAGACGACCGTGCCCGAAACCGCCACCAGCGTGCCGAGCGCCACCGACAGCCCGAGCGTCACCGCGAAGCCGCGGGTCACCTGCTGGGCGGCGGCGACCGGGATCACCATGAGCGCGCTGACCAGGAGCAGCCCCACGACCCGCATCGCCACCGTGACGGTGACGGCGGCCGTGACGGCGAGCAGCAGGTTGAGCAGCTTCACGGGCAGCCCGGTCACCCGGGCGAACTCCTCGTCCTGGCAGACGGCGAAGAGCTGGCGCCGCAGCCCCAGGCAGACGGCGAGCACGGCGCAGGACAGGATCACGATCGCGGTGACGTCCTCCGGCGCGACGGTGGTGATGGAGCCGAACATCGCGGTGAGCAGATCCGCCGTGGAGCCGCCGGGGGCCAGGTTGATGATCATCACGCCGCCGGCCATGCCGCCGTAGAACAGCATCGCGAGGGCCACGTCCCCGCGGGCCTTGCCGTACCAGCGCACCAGCTCGATCGCCACGGCGCCGGCCGCGGCGACCAGCACCGCCGTCCACACCGCGTGCGTGCTGAGCAGGAAGCCGAGCGCGACGCCGGTGAGGGCGATGTGGCCGATGCCGTCGCCCATGATCGCCTGGTGCCGCTGGACGAGGTAGATGCCGACCGCCGGCGCGGCGATACCGACCAGCAGCGCGGCGAGCAGCGCCCGCTGCATGAAGGCGTAGTCGAGGATCTCGATCATGAGAGCTGTCCCGTTTCGATCCTGGGCACGGCGGGCGCCACGTCGGCGACCTCGCTGTCGTGGGGGTGGCAGGCCAGGTCGTGGAGCTGCTCGGGACGCTCCACCCGTTCCACCCGGCCGTCCCGCAGTACGACGGACCGGTCGATGAGCGGTGCGAGCGGCCCCAGCTCGTGCAGGACGAGGAGGACGGAGGCCCCCGCCCGCACCTGGTGGCGCAGCGCCTCGGCAAGGACGCGCTGACTGGCCAGGTCGACCCCCGCGAGCGGCTCGTCCATGATCAGCAGCTCCGGTTCGCCGGCCAGGGCGCGGGCGATCAGGACCCGCTGGTGCTGGCCGCCGGAGAGCGCGCTCACGGAGTCCTTCACCCGGTCGGCCATGCCGACCAGTTCCAGCGCCGCCCGCACGGCGTCCCGGTCGGAACGGCGGAGCGGACCGAGCCCCCGGCGGGACAGCCGCCCCGATGTGACGACCTCGCGCACGGTGGCCGGGACCCCGGCGGCGGCCGTGGAGCGCTGCGGGACGTAGCCGACCCGGCGCCAGTCCCGGAAGCGCCGCAGCGGGGTGCCGAACAGCTCCAGCCCGCCGGCGGTGAGCGGGACCTGCCCGATGGCGGCGCGGACGGTCGTGGACTTGCCGGAGCCGTTGGCCCCCAGCAGCGCCACGACCTCTCCGCGGGCCACCTCCAGGTCGATGCCACGCAGCACGGGGCGGGCCCCGAGCGCGGCGTGCGCGGCGCGCAGGGCTATGACGGGCTCGTCGTCCTTCGAGGGGGCCGGGGTGTCCATACGGGGCTCCTTACGCGGCTTACTCGGCACCGAGGGCCTTCCGGAGGGCCTCCAGGTTGGCGCGCATCACGGCGAAGTAGTCGTCACCGCGCGACTGCTCGGTGATGCCCTCCAGCGGGTCCAGCACATCGGTCCTGAGTTCGAGGTCGCCGGCGAGGGCCTTCACCGTCCGGTCGCTGGCCAGCGTCTCGAAGAAGACGGTGCTCACGTTCTCGCGCTCGGCGACGTCGTGCAGCTCCTTCATCCGGGCACCGCTCGGCTCGTCCTCCGGGCTGAGGCCCGCGATGGCCTCCTGGTCGAGCCCGTAGCGGGCGGCGAGGTGGCCGAAGGCGGCGTGGCTGGTGATGAAGGTGTCGGTCGCGGCGTTCTTCAGGCCGTTCTCGAACTCGGTGTCGAGCTCCCCCAGCTTCCCGACGAGGGAGTCGGCGTTCTTGCGGTAGTCCTCGGCGTGGTCCGGGTCGGCCTCGGCCAGCGCCTCGCCGACACCCTCGGCGACCGCCGCGTACTGCACCGGGTCCAGCCAGACGTGCGGGTCCAGTCCGCCGTGATCGTGACCGTCGTGTCCCTCGCCCTCGTGTCCCTCGCCCTCGTCGTGGCCCTCGCCCTCGTGACCCTCGTCCTCGTCTGCGCCGTGGCCGGAGCGCGCGCCGTGCGGCTCCGCGCCGTGCTCCTCCTCACCGGCGTGCTCCGCGAGAGCACCGGCCTCCATGACGTGTTCGACGCCGGACTGCTCGACGGCGTCGTCCACGGCGGGCTGGAGGCCCTTGACGTACAGCACGAGCCCGGACTGGGTCAGCTCGGCCGTCTGCTGGGGGCTGATCCGCAGGTCGTGCGGGTCGGTGCCCGGCTTGGTCAGGGTGCTGACGGCCACGTGCTCCCCGCCGACCTCCTCGGCCAGGAACTCCATCGGGTAGAAGGAGGTGACGACCTTCAGCTTGCCGTCCTCGTCGGTGCCCGCGCCCCCCGTGCCGCAACCGGCCAGGGCGAAGAGGGCGAGGGCGCAGGCGCCCGCTGTCGCGGGGACGGATATGTGAGGGCGGCGTCGTGCGTTCATGACACTCATTTTCAGCAGTGTTGGAAACCGTTGTCAAATTCGAACAGTGTTCGCACGCCGGGTGACCGGCGCGCCCCAGCCCCTTCTCCGGTCCCCCACGGACCGATTTGGTCCGGGGACCGCACGCGCCGGTAACCTGAGTTATTCCGTCGTCGTTTCGTAACGAAGAGAGCACCGTGGCCGCCGACAAGATCGACACCATCGTCAGCCTCAGCAAGCGCCGTGGCTTCGTCTACCCCTGCAGCGAGATCTACGGCGGTCAGCGGGCCGCCTGGGACTACGGCCCGCTGGGCGTGGAGCTGAAGGAGAACATCAAGCGTCAGTGGTGGCGCGCGATGGTCACCGCCCGCGAGGACGTCGTCGGCATCGACTCCTCGGTGATCCTCGCGGCCGAGGTCTGGCAGGCGTCCGGCCATGTGGCCACCTTCACCGACCCGCTCACCGAGTGCACGTCGTGCCACAAGCGCTTCCGCGCCGACCACCTCGAAGAGGCCTACGAGGCCAAGCACGGCCGGCTCCCCGAGAACGGCCTGACCGACGTCAACTGCCCGCACTGCGGCAACAAGGGCACCTTCACCGAGCCCAAGCAGTTCTCCGGGCTGCTCTCCACGCACCTGGGCCCGACCCAGGACTCCGGCTCGGTCGCCTACCTGCGCCCGGAGACGGCCCAGGGCATCTTCACCAACTTCAGCCAGGTCCAGCAGACCTCGCGCAAGAAGCCCCCGTTCGGCATCGCCCAGATGGGCAAGTCGTTCCGCAACGAGATCACGCCGGGCAACTTCATCTTCCGCACCCGCGAGTTCGAGCAGATGGAGATGGAGTTCTTCGTCAAGCCGGGCGAGGACGAGCAGTGGCACGAGTACTGGATGGAGCAGCGCTGGAACTGGTACCGCGGTCTCGGCCTCTCGGAGGCCAACCTCCGCTGGTACGAGCACCCGAAGGAGAAGCTGTCCCACTACTCCAAGCGCACGGCTGACATCGAGTACCGCTTCAGCCTCGGCGGCTCCGAGTGGGGCGAGTTGGAGGGCGTCGCCAACCGCACCGACTACGACCTGGGCGCGCACTCCGCCGCCTCCGGCCAGGACCTGTCGTACTTCGACCAGGAGGCCGGCGAGCGCTGGACGCCCTACGTCATCGAGCCCGCGGCCGGTGTGGGCCGCGCGATGCTGGCCTTCATGCTCGACGCCTACGTCGAGGACGAGGCGCCCAACGCCAAGGGCAAGATGGAGAAGCGCACCGTGATGCGCCTCGACCCGCGGCTGGCCCCCGTCAAGGTCGCCGTGCTGCCGCTGTCCCGCAACGAGAAGCTCTCGCCGAAGGCGCGCGGCCTGGCCGAGACGCTGCGCGGCCACTGGAACATCGAGTTCGACGACGCGGGCGCCATCGGCCGCCGCTACCGCCGCCAGGACGAGATCGGCACGCCGTTCTGCGTCACGGTCGACTTCGACACGCTGGACGACAACGCCGTCACCGTGCGCGAGCGCGACACGATGAAGCAGGAGCGCGTCTCGCTCGACCAGGTCGAGTCCTACCTCGCCTCCCGCCTGATCGGCTGCTGACGGAAGCCGGGGCGCGTCGCGCCGCCCCGGCACCCGCGGCCCACGGCCCCCGGCCCGCCCCTGGCGGCCGGGGGCCGTGGCGTCGGCGGGTCAGACGCCCGCGGGGTGCTCGTCGAGGAGCCGGCGCACGGCAGGGAGACGACCGGCCCCGATCGCCCGCTTGGGCAGGATGAGAAACCCCTTGGCCCGGGCGGCCGGGTCGAACAGCATCAGGACCCGCTCGGACTCGGCGTAGCGCGGGAAGACGGACCAGGCGATGTCCGTCAGCAGGCCCCCGGCGGTGGCGTGAAAGCCCTCCGCGTCGAGGACCGCCCGCCACTCGCCCTGTTCCCGTGCGATGCGATGGCAGCTGCTCACCTGGTGGCTCCGCAGCGCCAGCAGGACGAGCCAGGCGGCCACGGGTCCGAAGCAGACGAGGAGCGCGGCCACGGGTCCGGCGGGCCCGAAGGCGAACCAGGCCGCGGCGGCCAGCAGCAGGACGACGGCCACCGTGGCCACGGCCCCGCCCCGGGAGGTGCGGGCGGGCCCCTCGCGGAGGCGGAGCCCTTCCGCGATCTCGGCACGCGTGACCTGGTACGTCAGCTCCACGCCGCCCGGCGTCACGTGCCGGTGTGCGGCCGTGCGGGGACCTCGTTGGGGACGGCGCCGCCGAAGCGGCGGTCCCGCTGCGCGTACTCCAGGCAGGCCCGCCACAGGTCGCGGCGGTCGAAGTCGGGCCACAGCACGTCCTGGAAGACCATCTCGGCGTAGGCGCTCTGCCAGAGCAGGTAGTTGGAGGTGCGCTGCTCGCCGGAGGGGCGGACGAACAGGTCGACGTCCGGCATGTCCCGGTAGTAGAGGTACTTGGCGAAGGTCTTCTCGTTGACCCGGCCCGGGTCGAGACGGCCCGCGGCCACGTCACGGGCGACGGCCGCCGCGGCGTCCGCGATCTCCGCCCGGCCGCCGTAGTTGACGCAGAAGTACAGCGTCATGGCCTTGTTGTTCTTCGTCTGCTCCTGCGCGATCTGGAGCTCGTGGACGACCGACTTCCACAGCTTGGGCATCCGGCCGACCCAGCGGATGCGGATGCCCATGGCGTCCATCTCGTCCCGGCGGCGGCGAATGACGTCGCGGTTGAAGTTCATCAGGAAGCGCACCTCGTCCGGCGAGCGCTTCCAGTTCTCCGTGGAGAAGGCGTACAGCGACAGGTTCTTGATGCCCATCTCCAGGCAGCCCTTGAGGACGTCGAGCACGACGGCCTCGCCCATCCGGTGCCCCTCGGTGCGCGGAAGCCCGCGCTCCCTGGCCCAGCGGCCGTTGCCGTCCATGACGACCGCCACGTGGCCCGGCACCAGCTCGGCGGGGATCTTCGGCGGGCGGGCGCCGGAAGGGTGGGGCTCGGGGGCGACGTAGCCGCGGGACGCGCGCGTCTGCCGGCTCAGCATGCTCAACTCCGTAGGATCGGCAGGAATCAGCCCGAGGGTATCGGTTGCCGTGCCCACCGGCCTAAAGCCGGCCGCCGGGCCGCCTGCCGCCTCCGGCCGCCTGCCCGGCTCCCCGCCAGGGCGCCGGGGGGGCGCCCGTCAGCCCTTCTCGACGTAGCGCAGGGACCGCAGCCCGCGCTCCAGGTGCCAGTGCAGATAGGCCGACACCAGGCCGCTGCCCTCCCGGACGTGGCGGGGCTCGGCGGCGTCGGCCGTCGGCCAGTCGCCGGTCAGCAGGGCGGCCAGGAGCCGCACCGCCTCCGGCGAGGGGACGACGCTGCCGGGCACCCGGCAGTCGGGGCAGACGGCGCCGCCCGCGGAGACGGAGAAGAAGCGGTTGGGCCCCGGCATGCCGCAGCGGGCGCAGTCGTCGAAGCTGGGGGCGTAGCCGCCCACGGCGAGGGAGCGCAGCAGGAAGGCGTCCAGCACGAGCCCGGGCGCGTGCTCCCCGGCGGCCAGCGTGCGCAGCCCCCCGACCAGGAGGAGGTACTGCTGGACGTTCGGCTCGCCCTCGTGGTCGGTGAACCGTTCCGCCGTCTCCAGCATCGCCGTCCCGGCGGTGTAGCGGGCGTAGTCCGCGACGACGCCCCGGCCGTAGGGGGCGATGGTCTCCGTCTGGGTGCACAGCGGCAGGCCCCGCCCGACGAGCTCGCCGCCACGCGCGAAGAACTGCACGTCCACGTGGGAGAAGGGCTCCAGCCGGGCACCGAACTTCGACTTGGTCCGGCGCACTCCGCGGGCCACCGCGCGCACCCGGCCGTGGCCGCGGGTGAGCAGGGTGATGATGCGGTCCGCTTCCCCCAGCTTCTGGGTGCGCAGCACGATGCCGTCGTCGCGGAACAGGGTCATGGGCCCATTCTCGCAGCCGCCGGCGGCGCGGAGAGCGGGACCGGGCCGCCGGGACCGGAGGGGCCGGTGTCGGGCGGACGGGCCGGCGGCCACGGGGCGGGACCGGTCAGCCGGCCTGCTGGAAGACCTCCGTGATCAGGTGGGCCTGGGCCGTCGTGAGCCGGGGGTCCGCGCAGTAGACGGCGGCGTCGTCGACCGTGATCTCGTAGCTGAATCCCTCGGGGCCGCCCACCGGGGGCGTGCCGTGGCCCTCGGCCACGGCCCTGCGGGCGAGGTCCGCCATCTCGGGGTCCGAGGTGGTCAGGGTGGCTCGGCGGGGCCGGCCGCCCTGACCACCGGTGCGAATGACCGTAATGTCCATCTCCTTACGGTAACCGACGCATCGCACAGCGCGAAGGCATGACAGGTCTCGCATACTGATACAGGCGCCGCACTCCCGCGGAGGCTCGGTTACGCTACGGAAACCATGCGATTCGGGCTGCTTCTCCTTAGCTGCCGCGGCGAGGGCCTGTAGTCGAGGCCGACTCCCTCCCCGCGGAGTTCGGTGCTGCCACCGTCGGCCTGCTGAGGAAGCCACTCCGCGACAGGAGCCCACACGTCATGACGAACCGCCAGCAGCCCTCCGGTATGCCCGTCCACAAGTACGGCCCCTACGAGGCCGTGGACATCCCGGACCGCACCTGGCCCGACCGGCGCATCACCAAGGCCCCGCGCTGGCTGTCCACCGACCTGCGGGACGGCAACCAGGCGCTGATCGACCCGATGTCGCCCGCCCGCAAGCGGAAGATGTTCGACCTGCTGGTGGCCATGGGCTACAAGGAGATCGAGGTCGGCTTCCCCTCCTCCGGCCAGACGGACTTCGGCTTCGTCCGCTCCATCATCGAGGACGGGGCCATCCCCGAGGACGTCACGATCTCCGTGCTGACCCAGGCGCGCGAGGAGCTGATCGAGCGGACCGTCGAGTCGCTGGTCGGCGCCCCGCGGGCGACGGTGCACCTGTACAACGCGACGGCCCCGACGTTCCGCCGGGTCGTCTTCCGCGGCACCCGGGACGAGGTGCGGCAGATCGCCGTGGACGGCACCCGCCTGGTCACGGAGTACGCCGAGAAGCTGCTGGACTACCGCACCGTCTTCGGCTACCAGTACAGTCCGGAGATCTTCACCGACACCGAGCTGGACTTCGCCCTGGAGGTCTGCGAGTCGGTCATGGACGTGTGGCAGCCGGAGGACGGCCGCGAGATCATCCTCAACCTGCCCGCGACGGTCGAACGCTCCACGCCCTCCACACACGCCGACCGCTTCGAGTGGATGTCCCGCAACCTGTCGCGGCGCGAGTTCGTCTGCCTGTCCGCCCACCCGCACAACGACCGCGGCACCGCCGTCGCGGCCGCGGAGCTGGCCGTCATGGCCGGGGCCGACCGGGTCGAGGGCTGCCTGTTCGGCCAGGGCGAGCGCACCGGCAACGTCGACCTGGTGACGCTGGGCATGAACCTGTTCTCCCAGGGCGTGGACCCGCAGATCGACTTCAGCCAGATCGACGAGATCCGCCGCACCGCCGAGTACTGCAACCAGATGGAGGTCCACCCCCGCCACCCCTACGCGGGCGACCTCGTCTACACCTCCTTCTCCGGCTCCCACCAGGACGCCATCAAGAAGGGCTTCGAGGCCATGGAGGCCGCGGCCGCCGAGGCCGGGAAGAGCGTGGACGACATCGAGTGGGCGGTCCCCTACCTGCCCATCGACCCCAAGGACGTCGGCCGCTCCTACGAGGCCGTCATCCGGGTGAACTCCCAGTCCGGCAAGGGCGGCGTCGCCTACGTCCTGAAGAACGACCACAACCTGGACCTGCCGCGCCGGATGCAGATCGAGTTCTCCCGCATCATCCAGGGGAAGACGGACAGCGAGGGCGGCGAGGTCACGCCGACGCAGATCTGGGACACCTTCTGCGACGAGTACCTGCCCACGCCCGAGCGCCCCTGGGGCCGGATCGCCCTGCGCAGCGCCCAGACGGAGACGACGAAGGACGGACACGACGCACTGACCGTCGAGGCCGTCGTGGACGGCGCGCCCACGGTACTGGAGGGCACCGGCAACGGCCCGATCTCCGCGTTCTTCGACGCCCTGGCCGGCAACGGGATCGACGTCCGGCTGCTGGACTACGTCGAGCACACCCTGAGCCAGGGTGCCAGCGCGCAGGCGGCCTCGTACATCGAGTGCGCGATCGACGGCAAGGTCCTGTGGGGCGTGGGAATCGACGCCAACACCACCCGCGCGTCGATCAAGGCCGTGGTATCGGCCGTCAACCGCGCCACGCGCTGAGGGAGTTGACGCCTCACCGGCGAGGCGGGCAGCATCGGTCCCGGCCCGGCGACACCCTGGCCGGGGCCTTTCCCAGATCCGGTTTTTTGTCCGGTACTGGAGGCTGACGGAGACACGTCCCTGTGGTTAACATCACGTCCTGGCGTGGCGACACCGGCGACGAGGCCGGGCGACGGAGGTGCGGCGTGAGCGGACTGCGCGTGGCGGGCGGGTACGGGGGCGAAGTCCCGGCCGCGGGCTGGGGGAGGCTGGGCACGGGCCTGCGCACGGGCGTCCGCACCGCCTGGACCACCGTCGCGGACGGCGAGTTCTTCTGCGCCTCCTGCGGCGGGGACCGCAACTACGAACGCCGCACGGGGCGCCGCCGTCTCGAACTGCTCGGAGTGCCGCTCCTGCGCCGCGGCGTCACCGCTCCCGTGCTCGCGTGCACGTCCTGCGGTACGCATTTCGGCCCCGAGGCCCTGGAGCGGCCCACCACGACCCGACTCGCCGCGCTCCTGCGCGACGGCGTGCAGTGCGTGGCGCTGGCCGTCCTGGCCACCGGGGGCAGCGACAGCGAGGCGGTGCGCCGCGCCGCCGTGGACTCCGTCCACGCCGCGGGCTACCCCGACTGCACCGAGGAGCGGCTGCTCGCCCTGTGCACGGCCCTGCGCGCCGACACCTCGGCCGAGTACGGCGTCGGCGTCGAGATCGAACTGCACGCGACCCTGGGCCCGTTGGTGCCGCACCTGGCGGAGCCCGGCCGCGTCGGCCTGCTGTTGCGGGGCGCCCGGATCGCCCTCGCGGACGGGCCCTACATCCCGGCCGAGCGGGCCGTGCTCTCCGCCCTCGGCAGCGCGCTCGACTTCACGGCCGAGGAGACGCAGGGGCTGCTCGCCGCCGCCCCCGAGCGGAGCTGAGCCCGCCCGCGGGCACGGTTGCGGCCGCCCTACGGCAGACCAGGGCGCGGTTCAGAAGCCCAGGCGGCGGAGCTGCTTCGGGTCGCGCTGCCAGTCCTTGGCGACCTTCACATGCAGGTCGAGGAAGACGGGGGTGCCCAGCAGCGCCTCGATGTGCTTACGCGAGCGGCTGCCGACCTCCTTGAGCCGCTTGCCGCCCGGGCCGATGACGATGCCCTTCTGGCTGGGCCGCTCGATGAACAGGTTGGCGTGGATGTCCAGCAGCGGCTTGTCGGCGGGGCGGTCCTCGCGCGGCAGCATCTCCTCGACGACGACGGCGATGGAGTGCGGCAGTTCGTCGCGCACCCCCTCCAGCGCGGCCTCCCGGATCAGCTCGGCGACCATGACCTGCTCCGGCTCGTCGGTGAGATCGCCGTCGGGGTAGAGCGGCGGGCTCTCCGGCAGCATCGGCGCCAGCAGATCCGCCAGCAGCGAGACCTGGCTGCCCGCCGTGGCCGAGACCGGCACGATCTCGGCCCACTCGATGCCCAGCTCCCGGCCCATCCGGTCGACGGCCACGAGCTGGGCCGCCAACGCCCTGGAGTCCACGAGGTCCGTCTTCGTCACCACCGCGACCTTGGGGGTGCGCTTGAGCTTGGCCAGCTCGGCGGCGATGAAGCGGTCACCCGGGCCGGTCTTCTGATCGGCCGGAAGGCAGAACCCGATGACGTCCACCTCGGCCCAGGTGGTGCGGACGACGTCGTTGAGCCGCTCCCCCAGCAGCGTGCGCGGCTTGTGCAGCCCGGGGGTGTCGACGAGGACGAGCTGCGCGTCCTCGCGGTGCACGATGCCGCGCACGGTGTGCCGGGTGGTCTGGGGCCGGTTCGAGGTGATGGCGACCTTCGTGCCCACGAGTGCGTTGGTCAGGGTCGACTTGCCGGCGTTCGGGCGGCCGACGAAGCAGGCGAAGCCGGCACGGTGCGGCGGGCGGGAAGGGCTGGTCATTCCCCCATTGTCCCTCCCTTCCGGGCTCGGTTCGCCGCCGGGTGCTTCGACCCGGTGCCGACGCCCGCCGACACCGGCGCGTCCTTCGGCTCACTCGCCGTGAGCGTCTCGGTCGCCTCGGCCCCACGTCCAGCGGAGAGGCCGGTCAGCCCGCGGTGAGGGTGGCGCGCAGGGTGCCGTCGGGGGCGGCCAGCAGGACCGGCGTCGTTCCACCCAGGTCGGCGACGGCGGCGAGGTCGGTGCCGGGCAGCGCGCCGGCGTCGGAGACGACCGCGGCGGCCTCCAGGGACCGCGCGCCGGAGGCCACGGCCATCGCGACGGCGGTCTGGAGCGCCGTCAGCTCCAGCGAGGGCAGCGTCACCGTGCTGGCGACGTAGGTGCGGCCGGTCTCGTCGCGGACGGCGGCGCCCTCGGGGACGGCGTTGCGGGCGCGGGCGCTGCGCGCCAGCGTGATGATCTTGCGGTCCTCGGGATCGATGGCCTGGGCGTCAGTCATGACCTTGAGCTTACTGGGGCCGTGGGCGGCCCCGGGCGGCCG
The DNA here is from genome assembly GCF_027460245.1 of Streptomyces sp. WMMC1477. Taxonomy (NCBI): domain Bacteria; kingdom Bacillati; phylum Actinomycetota; class Actinomycetes; order Kitasatosporales; family Streptomycetaceae; genus Streptomyces; species Streptomyces sp. WMMC1477. The sequence continues at coordinate 1,211,217 of NZ_JAPZBD010000003.1, forward strand.
GTGAGCGGGGGGACGGCCGGCCCGTCGCCGCGCCCGCCGGGGCGCTCACAGCCGGGTCGCGCCCGGGAAGGAGCCTGCGGGCGAGGGCGTGCCGCCCGCGGCGACGGTGCGCAGCTTCGTCAGCGCCAGCCGGGCGAGGGGCACGATGCCGCGGGCGTCGGAGTCCTCCCGCCCCGCGCGGGCGAGGTGCACGGTGTGGGCGCCGAGGCGGGCGTAGACGGCCTCGGAGACGACGGTGCCCGCGCGGCTCCCGGACTCCGTCCGCACGAAGCGCACGGCCACGCTCTCGTCCCCCAGCCGCGGCGCGTCCAGCGTCTCGGCGTGGTACATGACCTCGCGGCCGCCGGCGTCCGGGCCCTCGGTGACCGGGAAGGCGGGACACTGGCCCGCGGCGGCGCGGAAGGAGGCGAGGGCGTCCCGGGCGTCGGCGGCCCCCGTGTGCGTGCCGGTGCGCGCGACGACGAACGGGCCCACCTCGGTACGGGCGAACCGGGCCAGGCCGCCGGTGCCGGGCGGGTCCCGGAAGAGGGCCCGGCAGGGCCCCTCCGCGGGCTCGGGGACGCCGATGCCGCGCCTCCGGGCGGCGTCGGGGGTGTCGGCGGCCCAGCCGGCGGGGAGGTCGGCGAGGCTCAGCACGGCGAGCCGCAGCCGCTCCTCGCTCAGCGGTCCCGCCGCGAGGCCGGGCGTGCCCGGCTGTCCGCCGGGGCCGGTACGGCCCGCGCAGCCGACCGCCAGCGAGCCCGGCCCGGCCAGCAGGGCCAGGACGAGCGCGGCGCGGATCGGGCCCGAGCGAAGGTGCCGCAGGTACGCGTGCATGGGTCCATGGCGGCACGCGGGTGCGGCCGGGGCCAGGGGCGTTCACCCGGCCGGGTGAACCGGGGCGCTCCGGGCTACTCCCCGTCGTCGTCCCGCTGCTCGGCGTCGACGCGCTCGACCAGGACGCGGTCGATGCGGTTGCGCCGGCCCGCCGTGGACTCCGCGGTGAGCCGGAGCCCGGCGAGCCTGGGATCGGCGGGCTCCTCGGAGAGGTCGACCACCACCGCGGCGCCCGCGATGGGCACCCGGCCGAGGAGCTTGGCCAGCAGGCCGCCGACCGTCTCCACGTCCTCGTCGTCGAGGTCGGGCAGTCCGTACAGCTCGCCCAGGTCGCCGATGTCCAGGCGGGCGGTGACGCGGAACCGGCCGTCGCCCAGCTCCTCGACGGGCGGCAGCTCGCGGTCGTACTCGTCGGTGATCTCGCCGACGATCTCCTCGAGGATGTCCTCGATGGTGACGATCCCGGCCGTGGAGCCGTACTCGTCGATGACGACGGCCACGTGGTTGCGCTCGGTCTGCATCTCCCGCAGCAGGTCGCCGGCGTTCTTCGTGTCCGGGACGAACGCGGCCGGGCGCATCGCCGTGGACACCAGCTCGGACTCGGCCTCGCGGCTGATGTGGACCTTGCGGGCCAGATCCTTCAGGTAGACCATCCCGACGACGTCGTCCTCGTTCTCGCCCGTGACGGGGATGCGCGAGAAGCCGGAACGCAGGGCGAGGGTGAGGGCCTGCCGGATGGTCTTGAACCGCTCGATGGACACCAGGTCGGTCCGCGGCACCATGACCTCCCGGACGAGGGTGTCGCCGAGCTGGAAGACCGAGTGCACCATCCGGCGCTCCTCGTCCTCGATGAGCGACTCCGACTCGGCCAGGTCCACCATGGCCCGCAGCTCGGCCTCCGAGGCGAACGGCCCCTTGCGGAAGCCCTTGCCGGGGGTGAGCGCGTTGCCCAGGAGGATCAGCAGCTGGGGCAGCGGGCCGAGCACCCGGGCGAGCGGCAGCAGCACGTAGGCGGCGGCCGTGGCGGTGTTCAGCGGATGCTGGATGCCGATGGTGCGGGGGGAGACGCCGACGGCCACGAAGGAGACGAGCACCATGACGCCCATGGCGACCACGAGCGCCTGCCAGGGTTCGGCGAAGTAGCGCAGGCACGCGTAGGTGACGAGGACGCCGGCGGCCATCTCGGAGGCGACCCGCAGCAGCATGGCCAGGTTCAGGTAGCGGACCGGGTCGGCGGCGACGGCGGCGAGCCGGTCGCTGCCGCGCCGCCCGCTGCGCACCGCCTGCTCGGCCCGGAAGCCCGTCGCCCGGGAGAGCCCGGCCTCGGCGCAGGCGGCGAGCCAGGCGATCACGGTCAGGGTGACCGCGACGGTGAGGATCTCGGTCATCGTCCGCCCGGCCTCAGGTGAAGGTGGGGGCCGGTGAGGGCCCGGTGAGGCCCCGCTCGGTCCGCCAGCCGTCCACGATGGCCTGCTGGAGGCCGAACATCTCGGCCTTCTCCCCGGGCGCCTCGTGGTCGTACCCGAGCAGGTGCAGCACGCCGTGCACGGTGAGGAGCTGGAGCTCCTCGTCCGTGGTGTGCCCCGTCGGGGCCTGCTCGGCCTGGCGCGCCGCGACCTCGGGGCACAGCACGATGTCACCGAGCAGCCCCTGGGGGGCCTCCTCCTCGTCCTTCGCGGGCGGACGCAGCTCGTCCATCGGGAAGGACATGACGTCCGTCGGCCCCGGAAGGTCCATCCACTGCACGTGGAGGCGCTCCATGGCGGCGGAGTCCACCACGATCACCGACAGCTCGGACAGCGGATGGATGCGCATCCGGGCGAGGGCGTACCGGGCGATGTCGAGGAGCGCCTCCTCGTCGACGTCCTGCCCGGACTCGTTGTTCACGTCGATGGACATGTGCTCGCTGATGCTCTCCGTCGTCTCGGCCTGCGTACGCGCAGCTTACCGAGCGCCGCCCGCACCGGGCCCGCCGCCGTTGTTGCGGACGTCGTAGCGCTCGTAGGCGTCCACGATACGGCCCACCAGCTTGTGCCGGACGACGTCCGTGCTGGTCAGCTCGGCGAAGTGCACGTCGTCCACGCCCTGGAGGATCTCCCGCACCTGGCGCAGGCCGGACTTCGTGCCGCCCGGCAGGTCGACCTGCGTGACGTCGCCGGTGATGACGACCTTCGAGTCGAAGCCGAGCCGCGTCAGGAACATCTTCATCTGTTCCGGGTTGGTGTTCTGCGCCTCGTCCAGAATGATGAAGGCGTCGTTGAGCGTACGGCCGCGCATGTACGCGAGCGGAGCCACCTCGATCGTCCCGGCCGCCATCAGCCGCGGGATCGAGTCCGGGTCGAGCATGTCGTGCAGGGCGTCGTACAGGGGACGCAGGTACGGGTCGATCTTCTCGTACAGCGTGCCGGGCAGGAAGCCGAGCCGCTCGCCCGCCTCGACCGCGGGCCGGGTCAGGATGATGCGGTTGACCTGCTTGGACTGCAGCGCCTGGACGGCCTTGGCCATCGCCAGATAGGTCTTGCCCGTGCCCGCCGGGCCGATGCCGAAGACGACGGTGTGCTGGTCTATGGCGTCGACGTAGCGCTTCTGGTTCAGCGTCTTGGGACGGATGGTGCGCCCGCGGTTGGAGAGGATGTTCTGCGTGAGCACCTGGGCGGGCGTCTCGCTCAGGGCGCCGTCGCGCTCCTCGCGGAGCATCGCGATCGACCGCTCCACCGCGTCCTCGGTCATGGGCTGACCGGTGCGCAGGACGAGCATCATCTCGTCGAAGAGGCGCTGGACGAGGGCCACCTCGGCCTCGTCGCCGGTGGCACTGATCTCGTTGCCGCGCACATGGATGTCGGTCGCCGGGAAGGCTTCCTCGATGACGCGGAGGAGTCGGTCGCCGGAGCCCAGCACCGTGACCATCGGATGCTTGGCGGGAACGGCGAAGCGTGCCTGTGCCTGGGGTGCCTGGGAAATGGATGTCTGCGTCATGGGCCGGCTCTGGGCCTTGCTCATCCCTCTCGGTCGCGGCGATGCGTTGCGCTACCCAGGCTACGCCGACGGACCGCCACGCCCACGGGTTTTTCCCGCCCGGCCGCCCCCCGTGCCCTCCGGTACCGCCCGCAGGCGGCCCCGCGTCACCGGCGGGGGAAGCCGATCGTGGGGACGGCGCGGCGCAGCGGAACGACGCCCTCACCGTCGGTGAGCAGCCGGCGGAGGAAGGCGTAGCGGCACGCCGTGCCGGAGTCGGTGGCGGGGCAGGCGTGGACGCGGTGGCACCAGGCCGCGATCTCCGCCCAGCTCGGGGCGGACAGCGAACCGCCGAAGTGCCGCACCGACAGGGCCGCCGCGAGCCCGGCGAAGGCGAGCCGGTCGGCGAGGGGCCACTCGGCGAGGGAGGCCATGACGAACCCGGCCACGAACACGTCGCCCGCGCCCGTCGTGTCCAGGGCCTCCACGGCGATGCCCGGCACCTCGGCCGTCTCCCCCATCCGCCCGTCGGCCGCGTAGGCGCCCTCGGGGCCCAGCGTCACCACGGCGAGCGGCACGTGCTCGGCCAGCGCCCGGGCGGCGGCGCGCGGGCAGGTGGTGCGGGTGTAGCGGACGGCCTCCTCCGCGTTGGGCAGGAAGGCCTCGCAGTACCGGAGGTCGGGGAGGGCTGCGAGGTCCCAGCGGCCGGTGCCGTCCCAGCCGACGCCGGCGAAGACCCGGGCGCCCCGCCCCGCCGCCCGGGGGATCCACTCCTGGCCGAGGCCGGGCGTCAGGGAGGCCACCGCCGCGCGGGTCGGCGGCGGGTCGGCGGGCGGCGCCTGCCGGGGCGGCGCCTCGTGCCCGTGCGAGACCATCGTGCGCTCGCCCTCGTACGCCATGGACACCGTCACCGGGGAGTGCCAGCCCGGGACCGTGCGCGCCAGCGAGAGGTCCACGCCCTCGCCCTGGCTCAGCTCCTCCCAGCAGTACGCGCCGTACACGTCGTCGCCGAAGGCCGCCGAGAGCCAGGTGCGCAGGCCCAGCCGGGCGAGCGCGGTGGCCATGTTCGCGACGCCGCCGGGGCTGGAGCCCATGCCCCGCGCCCAGGACTCGGTGCCCCGCACCGGCGCGGAGTCGAGGCCGGTGAAGATGATGTCCAGGAAGACCGTCCCGGTCAGATACACGTCGCAGGCCGGGTCCTGCGGAGTCCGCACGGCGGCGAGTGGATCGAGCATGCCGCCAGTGTGCCGGACGGCCGGTACCGTCCGTCCCATGCGACTTTCCATTCTGGGTGGTGGCGGATTCCGGGTCCCGCTGGTGTACGCGGCGCTGGCCCGGGAGCGGAGCGGGATCGAGGAGGTCGTGCTGCACGACACCGACCCGGCGCGGGTCGGCGTCATCCGCTCGGTGCTGGCCGGGATCGACGACGGCCCCCGGGTCCGGGTCGCCGAGGGGCTGGACGAGGCCGTGCGCGGCACCGACTTCGTCTTCTCCGCCATCCGGGTCGGCGGCACGGCCGGGCGGGTGCGGGACGAACGGACCGCGCTGGCCGAGGGCGTCCTGGGCCAGGAGACCGTGGGGGCGGGCGGGCTGCTGTACGGGCTGCGCACCGTGCCCGTCGCCCGGGAGATCGCCCAGCGGGTGCGGGCGCTGGCCCCGGACGCCTGGGTCGTCAACTTCACCAACCCGGCCGGAGTGGTGACGGAGGTGATGTCCGCCGTCCTCGGCGACCGGGTCATCGGCATCTGCGACTCGCCGGTGGGGCTCGTGCGCAGGGCGGCCCGCGCGGCCGGGGCCGACCCCGACGCCGTCGGCTACGACTACCTCGGCCTCAACCACCTGGGCTGGCTGCGCTCCCTGACCCTCGACGGGCGGGAGCTGCTGCCCGGGCTGCTCGCGGACCCCGAGGCGCTCGGCTCCTTCGAGGAGGGGCGGCTGTTCGGCGCCCCGTGGCTGGCCGCGCTCGGCGTACTCCCCAACGAGTACCTGCACTACTACTACTTCCGGCGGGAGACGCTCACGGCCGCCCGTGCGGCCGGGGAGACCCGCGGCGAGTTCCTGGCCCGGCAGCAGGACGCGTTCTTCACCCGGGCCTCCCGGGACCCGGCGGCGGCCCCCCGGCTGTGGGAGGCCGCGCGCCGGGAGCGGGAGGAGACCTACCTCGCCGAGGCGCGCGCCGCCTCCGGCGGCTGGCGGCGCGACGCCTGCGACCTCGACGGCGGCGGCTACGACCGCGTCGCCCTCGCGCTGATGCGGGCCATCGCCGAGGACCGCCCGCGCAGGCTGGTCCTCAACGTGCGCAACGCGGGCACGATCGCGGCCCTGCCGGACGAGGCCGTCGTGGAGACCGTCTGCGAGGTGGACGCGCGCGGCGCCCGGCCGCTGCCGTGCCCGCCGCCCGGCCCCGCCGAGCTGGGGCTCATGCTCCAGGTGAAGGCCGCCGAGCAGGGGGTGGTCACCGCTGCCGCCGACGGCTCCCGCCGCACCGCGCTGCGCGCCCTCGCGCTGCACCCCCTGGTGGACTCCCCCGCCGTCGCCGACCGCCTGCTGGCCCGCGCGCGGTGGCCGTGACCCGCCCGGCCCGCCGGGGCGGGCGGGGCAGGCGGGGCAGGCGGGGCAGGCGGGCTACCGGCGGCGCAGGACGAAGAACGGCGCCCGGTGCGCTCCGTGCGGCGTCTCCCAGCGCGAGACGACGCGCCCGACGGCCTCCTCATCCTCTGCCGCGGGATCGAGCAGCCGCGCAACGGTGAGGACCAGCGGCCCGAGCGCGATGTCGGTGCCGTCCGGCCCGCTGCTGATCGCGGGCTCGGCGGGAGCCTCAACCTCGGGGGTGTCCGGGGCGAGGTGGCGGCCGACGGACGGATCGGGGGTGTGGCTCACGCGCTGCTGCTGGGCCTCCGCCCGGCCGTGCAGGAAGGCCAGCACCTGGCTGACGACCAGCGGGTCGTGGGCGCCGTCGTAGACCCATCGGCGGCCCAGCACACCGTGTTCGGCGGTACCGACGAGCGCCTTCTCCGCGCCCTCCAGCGGTGCCCCGCGGTAGGTGAGCGGAACGTGGTATGAGCGCGGGCGGGCCCCGGCCGTGTCGGTGACGACGAGGAATTCGATGCCGACCTCGCCCTGCGGGTCGTCCAGCCGGAAACCGCCCGACGTGGTGAGCTCGGGCCCCGCACCCTGCGGCACGAACCAGGGCTGCGCGGGGAGCCAGTTTGCGAGGAGGTCCACCTTGGTGGGCGTCAACGTCGTCTTGTGTATCAGTGACATGCCTGGCCAACCCGCCTCCGGACAGGCCCTATTCCCGTCGGCGCGGGAGCGGGACGCGGAGGAGGTCGCGGGCGACCGTCAGCTCGCCGGTGAAGCCCGCGGCGCGGGCCTGCCCGGCGAAGGCCGAGGCGTCCGGGTAGCGCTGGGAGAAGTGGGTCAGGACGAGGTGCCGGACGCCGGACTCGGCCGCCATGCGCCCCGCCTGTCCCGCCGTCAGATGGCCGTGCTCCTTCGCCAGGGCCTCGTCCCCGTCGGAGAAGGTGGACTCGATGACCAGCAGGTCGCAGCCCTCGGCCAGGGCGAACACGCCGTCGCACAGCCGGGTGTCCATGACGAAGGCGAACCGCTGGCCGCGCCGGAACTCGCTGACGTCGTCCAGGTGGACGCCGCCCAGCGTGCCCGCGCGCTGGAGGTGGCCGACGTCGGGCCCCGAGATGCCGTGGGCGGCCAGCCTCTCAGGCAGCATCCGGCGGCCGTCCGGCTCGACGAGCCGGTAACCGAAGGACTCCACCGGGTGGGAGAGGCGGGCCGCCGAGAGGGTGTAGGACGGCCTGCGGGCGAGGACGCCGTCGGCCGCGACGGGCTCCTCCCGCAGGGACACCGTCTCGCGGTAGGCGGTCGCGTAGCGCAGCCGGTCGAAGTACCGCTGCCCGCTCGCCGGGTAGTGCGCGGTCACCGGGTGGGGGACGCCGTCCAGGTTGACGCGCTGGATGACGCCGGCGAGGCCGAGGCAGTGGTCGCCGTGGAAGTGGGTGACGCAGAGCCGGTTCAGGTCGTGCGCGGCGACCCCGGCGCGCAGCATCTGGCGCTGGGTGCCCTCGCCCGGGTCGAAGAGCAGCCCCTCACCGTCCCACAGCAGCACGTAGCCGTTGTGGTTGCGGTGCCGGGTCGGGACCTGGCTGGCGGTGCCGAGCACCACCAGTTCACGTACGGACATGCGAGATGACGGCGACTCAGCCGGGCGGCCACTGCAGGCCGCGGCCCGCGAGGACGTGCGCGTGGGCGTGGAAGACGGTCTGCCCGGCGCCCGAGCCGGTGTTGAACACCACCCGGTAGGACTCGGCGTTGTCCTCCACGGCCACCTCACCGGCCTCTCGCAGCACGTCGGCGGCGAGCCCGGGGGCCGCGGCGGCGAGGGTGGCGGCGTCGGCGTGGTGGGCCTTGGGGATCACCAGGACGTGGGTGGGCGCCTGGGGGTTGATGTCCCGGAAGGCGACGGTCGTCTCGGTCTCACGCACGACCGTCGCCGGCACCTCACCCGCGACGATCTTGCAGAACAGGCAGTCCGCCTGCGGTTCTCCAGCCATGCCCGGACTCTACCGCGCGTCCGATTCCCCACTCGGTTCGCCTCCGGCCGCTCAGACCCGGTGTCGACACGCGTCGGCACCGGCGCGCCCTTGGCTCACTCGCGAGATCCGGGGGTTGCGCCCCGCAGGGGCGCGGGGAACCGGGCGGCCGGCCACAGCGCACCGCCAGGCGACGACGCGCGGACCCGGGCGTGCCAGGGCGGAGCCCCCGCTGACGGGAAGGCGAGGGAAAGGGGGGTCAGTCCCAGCGGCCGGTACGGCCCAGCAGCAGCGCCGCCGCCGCGGTGCCGGCGGTGGAGGTGCGCAGCACGCTCGGGCCCAGCCGGTAGGGCCGGGCCCCCGCCTCCGCGAAGGCCGCCAGCTCCGCCGGGCTGACCCCGCCCTCCGGGCCGACGACGAGGACGATGCCGCCCTCGGCCGGAAGCTCGGCGCGGGCCAGCGGGCTGCCGCCCTCCTCGTGCAGTACGGCCGCGAACGCGGCCTCGGAGAGCAGCGGCGCGAGCTGGCGGGTCGTCATGGGCTCGGTGACGTGGGGAAAGCGCAGCCGCCGCGCTTGCTTGCCCGCCTCGCGTGCGGTGGCGCGCCACCTGGCCAGGGACTTGGTGCCGCGCTCGCCCTTCCACTGGGTGATGCAGCGGGAGGCCGTCCAGGGCACGATGACATCGACGCCGGTCTCCGTCATCGTCTCGACGGCCAACTCGCCCCGGTCGCCCTTGGGCAGGGCCTGGACGACGGTGAGGGCGGGCCGCGGCTCCGGCTCGGTGCGCAGCTCCCGGACGTCGACCTCCAGCCGGTCCTTCCCGGTGGCGGCCGTCACCGTGCCGAGGCCGCCCGTTCCGGCGCCGTCGGTCAGCACGACCTCCTCTCCCGCTCGCAGCCGCCGCACCGAGACGGCGTGCCGTCCCTCCGGCCCGTCCAGGACCACGGGGCCGGTGCGCAGGCGCCCGGCGTCGACGACGAAGACGGGGGCCGTCACGCCAGGCCCCCCGGTGCGGGCGCCTTCCCGGCGGGCAGCCCGGCGCACGCCGCGGCCAGCTCCTCGGCCAGGAGGGCGACGAGCCGGGCCGCGGGCAGTTCGCGGGCGAGCCGGTGGCCCTGGCCCGCCCACAGCGCCATGCCCTGCGGGTCCCCGGCGGCGGCCGCGGCCCTGCGCAGGGGCGCGGTGAGGTGGTGGACCTGCGGGTAGGCGGCCGGGGCGTAGGGGCCGTGCTCCCGCAGGAAGCGGTTGACCAGGCCGCGCGCCGGCCGGCCCGAGAAGGCCCGGGTCAGCTCCGTGCGGGTGTAGAGCGCGCTCGTCAGCGCGGCCTTGTGCAGCGGGTGGGCGCCGGACTCGGGGCAGGCGAGGAACGCGGTGCCCAGCTGCGCGGCGTCGGCCCCGGCCGCGAGGACGGCCGCGATCTGGGCGCCCCGCATGATGCCGCCCGCCGCGACGAGGGGCAGCGGCACCGTCTCCGCGACCTCGGCCAGGAGCGGCAGCAGGGCCCGCCCCGCCCCGGAGGCGTCGGCGTGCGGATCGTCGTGGTGGACGCCCAGGTGTCCGCCCGCCTCGACGCCCTGCACGCACAGGGCCGCGGCTCCGGCCCGGTGGGCGGCCCGCGCCTCGGCGGGCGAGGTGACGGTGACGACGGTGAGCGTCCCGACGGCGGCCAGCCGCTCCAGGACCGCGGAGTCCGGGCAGCCGAACGTGAAGCCGGCCACCGGCACCGGGTCGTCCAGCAGGACGGCGAGCTTGCCCTCGTAGCCGTCGTCGGTGCCCTGCTCCGGATCGCCCAGCTCCGTCGCGTACCACTCGGCCTCACCGGCGAGCTGCTCGGCGTAGACGGCGATCCGGGCCGAGGCGTCCTTGCCCGGCGCGCCGGAGGCACCCGTCGGGCCGGGCGTCTCCGGCTGCCCCGGCACCGGGGCGGGCTGCGGGACGAACACGTTGACGCCGAACGGGCGCGCGGTGAGCCGCCGCAGCTCCCGGATCTCGGCGTACACGGCCTCGGGCGTCTTGTACCCGGCGGCGAGGAAACCGAGCCCGCCGGCCTCGCTCACGGCGGCCGCCAGCTCGGGCCGGGAAGCGCCGCCCGCCATCGGCGCCTGTACGACCGGATGCTCGAACAGTGCGCCGAACGGCGGCGGGGAGCCGGTCACCGGCCGGTCACCGGCCGCTCCAGGCGTCCTTCAGCCGGGAGAACAGGCCCTGCTGGCCCGGCTGGAACTGTCCCGTGGGGCGCTCTTCTCCGCGCAGCTTGGCCAGCTTGCGCAGCAGCTCCTCCTGCTCGGCGTCGAGCTTGTTCGGCGTCTGCACCTCGACGTGCACGATCAGGTCGCCGCGCCCGTTTCCGCGCAGGTGCGTCACGCCCCGCCCGTGCAGTGGGATGGACTGGCCGGACTGGGTGCCGGGGCGGATGTCGACGTCCTCCAGGCCGTCGAGCGTCTCCAGCGGGCATTTGGTGCCCAGGGACGCCGCCGTCATCGGGATGGTGACGGTGCAGTGGAGGTCGTCGCCGCGGCGCTGGAAGACGGAGTGCGGCTTCTCCCGGATCTCGACGTACAGGTCGCCCGCGGGGCCGCCGCCCGGGCCGACCTCGCCCTCTCCGGCGAGCTGGATGCGGGTGCCGTTGTCCACGCCCGGCGGGATCTTGACCGTCAGGGTGCGGCGGGAGCGGACGCGCCCGTCGCCCGCGCACTCCGGGCACGGGGAGGGCACGACCGTGCCGAAGCCCTGGCATTGCGGGCACGGCCTGGACGTCATGACCTGGCCGAGGAAGGACCGGGTGACCTGAGAGACCTCGCCCCGGCCGCGGCACATGTCACACGTCTGGGCCGAGGTACCGGGCGCGGCGCCCTCGCCGCTGCACGTCGTGCAGACGGTGGCGGTGTCGACCTGGATCTCCTTGGTGGTGCCGAACGTGGCCTCCTCCAGGTCGATCTCCAGCCGGATCATGGCGTCCTGGCCGCGGCGGGTGCGCGAGCGCGGTCCGCGCTGCGCGGCGCCACCGAAGAAGGCGTCCATGATGTCGGAGAAGTTGCCGAAGCCGCCGCCCGCGCCGAAGCCGCCGGCGGCACCGCCCGCCGGGTCCCCGCCCAGGTCGTACATCTGCTTCTTCTGCGGGTCCGAGAGGACCTCGTAGGCCGTGTTGATCTCCTTGAACCGCTCCTGGGTCTTCGGGTCCGGATTCACATCCGGATGCAGCTCCCTCGCCAGGCGGCGGAACGCCTTCTTGATCTCGTCCTGTGATGCGTCGCGCTGCACGCCCAGGATCGCGTAGTAGTCCGTCGCCACTTACGACTCCGCGAGAAACTGTCCGACGTAACGTGCCACTGCGCGTACCGCTCCCATCGTTCCGGGGTAGTCCATGCGGGTCGGTCCGACCACGCCGAGCTTGGCGACCGTCTGGTCGCCGGAACCGTAACCGACCGAGACGACGGACGTGGAATTGAGCCCCTCGTGCTCGTTCTCGTGCCCGATCCGTACGGTGACACCGGGATCGGTTGCCTCACCGAGCAGTTTGAGCAGGACGACCTGCTCCTCCAGCGCCTCCAGTACCGGCCGGATGGTGAGCGGGAAGTCGTGGCCGAAGCGCGTCAGGTTGGCCGTGCCGCCGATGACCAGCCGTTCCTCGGTCTCCTCCACCAGGGTCTCCAGCAGCGTCGCGACGACGGCGGCGACCGCGCCGCGGTCCTCCCCGTCGAAGGCGTCCACGAGGTCCTGGACCAGCCTTGGCACCTCGGTGAAGCGCTGCCCCGCCACCCGGCTGTTCAGCCGGGCCCGCAGGTCGGCGACCGAGGCCTCGCTCACCGGGTCCGGGCAGTCCACCATGCGCTGCTCGACCCGGCCCGTGTCGGTGATCAGCACGAGCATGACGCGGGCCGGGGCCAGCGACAGCAGCTCCACGTGCCGCACCGAGGAACGGGTCAGCGACGGGTACTGCACCACGGCCACCTGCCGGGTGAGCTGCGCCAGCAGCCGCACGGTGCGCCCGACGACGTCGTCCAGGTCCACCGCGCCGTCCAGGAAGTGCTGGACGGCGCGCCGCTCGGGCACCGACATCGGCTTGACGCCCGCCAGCCGGTCCACGAACAGCCGGTAGCCCTTGTCCGTGGGGATACGGCCCGCGCTGGTGTGCGGCTGGGCGATGAACCCCTCGTCCTCCAGCGCGGCCATGTCGTTGCGCACGGTGGCCGGGGAGACGTTGAGGTTGTGCCGCTCGGTGAGCGCCTTGGAACCCACCGGCTCCTCCGTGCCCACGTAGTCCTGGACGATGGCACGCAGCACCTGGAGTCGGCGTTCGCTGAGCATGGTGGCGCACCTCCCGTCCGGCCGCGACCGGGTCTCCTGCTGGGTCTTCCCTGGCTCTTTCCCGCCCCTGGCACTCGGCATCCCTGAGTGCCAATCCGGGACCAGTGTACGGCCGGGTACCACGCCCCGGGCAAGGGCGGCCGGACCCGAAGGTACCCCGCGTCGGGCGAAGTGGCACCGGTACGACTAGCGTCGGTCCTATGACGGCACAGGGAAACGCGCTGTGGGAGGAGCTCGCCCCCGGCGTCGTGCGCCGGCGCATGCCCGGCTGGGACGAGACGGTCGGCGCCGTGCGCGGACGGGACGGGGTCCTCGTCGTCGACACCGGCGCGTCGCTGCGCGCCGGAGCCGGGATCCGGCGGCAGCTGCGCGAGCTGTTCGGCCTCCCCGTCACCCACGTCGTCCTCACCCATCCGCACTTCGACCACGTCCTCGGCACCGCCGCCTTCGCCGGGGTGGAGGTCTACGGCGCCGTGGGCATGACCGCGCTGCTCCCCCGGCTCGCCGACGAGCTGCGCGCGGACGCCGTCCGGCACGGCCTCGCGCCCGAGGAGGCCGCGGACGCCGTCGACGTCCTGGTGGCCCCGCACCACCAGGTCTGCGGCGAGCTCACGCTGTCGTTGGGCGGCGGACGCCGGGTCATGCTGGCCAACGTCGGCCCCGGCCACACCGGGCACGACCTCGCGGTCCTCGTCCCCGGCCAGGCCCCCGGCGAGCCGGAGGTCGTCTTCTGCGGCGACCTGGTGGAGGAGTCCGGCGAGCCCCAGGCCGGCCCCGACGCCCACCCCGCCGTGTGGCCCGACGCCCTCGACCGGCTCCTCGCCCTCGGCGGCGAGGACGCCCTGTACGTGCCCGGCCACGGCGCCGTCGTCGACGCCGCCTTCGTCGCCGCCCAGCGCGACCAGCTCCGCCGCCGCCCGGCCCCGCCCCCGGCGCCCGGCCCCGCGCTCGGCTGAGCGCCGTCCGCGGGCGGGACGTCCGCGGGGGCGGGAGGCGAGCGGACCGTCGGCGAGCGGGGGCGTACGGGACGTCCGCGGGCGGGTGACGGGCGGACGGCAGGCAGAATGCGCGCATGCGCAGCGACGACCGTTACAGCAACGTGGACTTCACCGCGCCGTGGAAGCGGCGGACGGCCGCTCCCGAGGTGCCGGCCGACGCCGGGCTCGTCGTCGAGGAGGCCGCCACCGGCTTCTGCGGCGCCGTCGTCCGCTGGGAGAAGACGGCCGAGGGGCCGACGGTCACGCTGGAGGACCGCTTCGGCAAGCTCCGCGTGTTCCCCACGGCGCCGGGCGGCTTCCTCGTCGACGGCGCGCCGGTGACCCTGGTACGCCCGCGGCGCGACGCCCCGGCCTCCCGTGGCACGGGGCCGCGGCGCACGGCGTCCGGCTCGATCGCGGTGCCCGGGGCCCCGGCACGGGTCGCCAGGGCGGGCCGGATCTACGTCGAGGGGCGGCACGACGCGGAGCTCGTCGAGCGGGTGTGGGGCGACGACCTGCGCGTCGAGGGCGTCGTCGTGGAGTACCTGGAGGGCGTCGACGACCTGCCCGCCGTCGTCGAGCGCTTCGCCCCGACGGCCGACGCCCGCCTCGGCGTGCTCGTCGACCACCTCGTGCCGGGCTCGAAGGAGTCCCGGATCGCCGCGTCGGTGAGCAGCCCCCACGTCCTCGTCGTCGGCCACCCCTTCGTGGACGTCTGGGCCGCCGTGAAGCCCGCCTCCCTGGGCATCGGACGCTGGCCGGAGGTACCGCGCGGCCAGGACTGGAAGACCGGCGTGTGCCGGGCCCTCGGCTGGCCGGAGAACACCGGGGCCGCCTGGCGGCGCGTCCTGGCCGCCGTCCGCTCCTACCGCGACCTGGAGCCCGAGCTCCTCGGGCCGGTCGAGCGGCTCATCGACCACGTCACGGTCGGCGGCCCGACGGGCTGACCGACGCCCTCACCGCCGGCCCGGGCGACGGCCGGAACCACGCGCGGCCCGACGAGCCGGACCGATCACGGACAATGGACGCATGCCCTCCGCACTCCCCGACGGCGAAGCCGTGCCCGAGGACGGCGCCCTGCCCGCCGCCGCCCTGGCCGACGGCGCCGACCGCCCCCTCGGCTTCTACCTGCACGTCCCCTACTGCGCCACCCGCTGCGGCTACTGCGACTTCAACACCTACACCGCGAGCGAGCTGCGCGGCTCCGGCGGCGTGCTGGCCTCCCGCGACACCTACGCCGCGACGCTCGCCGACGAGGTCCGCCTCGCCCGCAAGGTCCTGGGCGACGACCCGCGTCCCGTCCAGACCGTGTTCGTCGGCGGCGGCACCCCCACCCTGCTGCCGGCCACGGACCTCGGCCGCATGCTCGCCACCGTCCGCGACGCCTTCGGGCTCACCGACGACGCGGAGGTCACCACCGAGGCCAACCCCGAGTCCGTGGACGCCGCCTACCTGGCCGAGCTGCGGGCCGCCGGGTTCAACCGCGTCTCCTTCGGCATGCAGAGCGCCAGGGAGCACGTCCTGCGCGTCCTCGACCGCACCCACACCCCGGGCCGCCCCGAAGCCTGCGTCGCCGAGGCCCGCGCCGCCGGCTTCGAGCACGTCAACCTGGACCTCATCTACGGCACCCCCGGCGAGTCGGACGACGACTGGCGCGCTTCCCTGGACGCAGCGATCGGCGCCGCACCCGACCACGTCTCCGCCTACGCCCTGATCGTCGAGGAGGGAACCGGGCTCGCCCGGCGCATCCGCCGCGGCGAGGTCCCGATGACGGACGACGACGTCCACGCCGACCGCTACCTCATCGCCGACGAGGCCCTCGCCGCCGCCGGATACGCCTGGTACGAGGTCTCCAACTGGGCCCGCACCCCGGCCGCCCGCTGCCGCCACAACGAGCTGTACTGGACGGGCGCCGACTGGTGGGGCGCCGGGCCCGGGGCGCACAGCCACGTCGGCGGTGTGCGGTGGTGGAACGTCAAGCACCCCGGCGCCTACGCCCAGGCCCTCGCCGAGGGCCGCTCCCCCGGCGCCGGCCGCGAGCTGCTCACCGACGAGGACCGGCGCGTAGAGCGCATCCTCCTGGAACTGCGACTGGAGGCCGGCTGCCCCCTCGGCCTCCTCGCCCCGGCGGGCGCGGCGGCGGCCCGCCGCGCCCTGGGCGACGGCCTGCTCCGCGAGGACGCCTACGCCGCGGGCCGCGCCGCCCTCACCCGCCGCGGCCGTCTCCTGGCCGACGCCGTCGTCCGCGACCTCGTCGACTGACACCCCGGCGACCGGCGACCGTTCGGCCGGTGGCGCCCAAGGGCCCCGCCCACGTTCCGGGCGACGACGAAGGCCCCGCTTGCCCTGGGGAGGGGAGGCGGGGCCTTCGGGTGGTGCTGGTGCGCCGCACCCGCGTGGCGAACGCAGGCCGCGTGCGGCGCGAGTCGTGCTTCCGCCGGTGGCCCGGAGCGGGCGGCTGATGAGAGGGCAGCCGGGGTCCGTCACCGGAACAGGGCGGAGGGAGCCGCCGAGGCGGCCGGGATCACTTCTGCAGAGCGGAGACCTGCTGGGCGAGCGCCGACTTCTTGTTGGCGGCGTTGTTCTTGTGCAGAACGCCCTTGCTGACGGCCTTGTCCAGCTTGCGGCCGGCCACGGCGACGGCGGCGGCGGCCTTGTCGGCCTCACCGGCGGCGACGGCTTCGCGCACGCGGCGCACGGCGGTCTTCAGCTCGGACTTGACGGCCTTGTTGCGCTGGCGGGCCTTCTCGTTGGTCTTGATCCGCTTGATCTGGGACTTGATGTTCGCCACGAAGGAGCCTTTTCAGGATCGGAGATGTCTCTTCCGTGCTTGCTGGCCGGTGGACCGGCCCGCGGGTCCGCCGGTGAAGAGGGCACACGGCGGCACGAAGCACAGTCGTCCACACTAGCAGTCGGGCTCCGCCCCTCCCTAATCGGACCAGGGCCGACGGACATGGGACGATGGGGGACGACGTACCGATCCGCAAGCCATGACCCCGACAGGACCCCGCGTGCCCGCGACCCCCTCGAACGTGCCCGAGCCCCGTCGTACCGACCCGGCGCTGATCCGCAACTTCTGCATCATCGCGCACATCGACCACGGCAAGTCCACGCTCGCCGACCGGATGCTCCAGCTCACCGGCATCGTCGACGAGCGCCAGATGCGCGCGCAGTACCTCGACCGCATGGACATCGAGCGTGAACGCGGCATCACGATCAAGTCCCAGGCCGTGCGGATGCCGTGGGCTCCCACCTCGGGGGACGACTCGGGGACCGCGCACATCCTGAACATGATCGACACCCCGGGCCACGTCGACTTCACCTACGAGGTCTCCCGTTCGCTGGCGGCGTGCGAGGGGTGCATCCTCCTCGTGGACGCGGCCCAGGGCATCGAGGCGCAGACTCTCGCCAACCTCTACCTGGCGATGGAGAACGACCTCACGATCATCCCGGTCCTGAACAAGATCGACCTGCCGGCCGCGCAGCCGGAGAAGTTCGCCGCCGAGCTGGCCCACCTGATCGGCTGCGAGCCCGAGGAGGTCCTGCGCGTCTCCGCCAAGACGGGCGAGGGCGTGGGGGAGCTGCTCGACGAGGTCGTGCGGCTGGTCCCCGCGCCGGTCGGCGTCAAGGACGCGCCCGCCCGCGCGATGATCTTCGACTCCGTCTACGACGCCTACCGGGGCGTGGTGACCTACGTGAAGGTCGTCGACGGCGAGCTGGGCCGCCGCGAGCGCATCCGCATGATGTCCACCGGCGCCGCCCACGAGCTGCTGGAGATCGGCACCAACTCCCCGGAGATGAAGGCCGCCGACGGCCTGGGCGTGGGCGAGGTCGGCTATCTGATCACCGGCGTGAAGGACGTGCGGCAGTCCAAGGTCGGTGACACGATCACGCAGTTCCACAAGGGCGCCGAGAAGGCGCTGCCCGGGTACAAGGACCCCAAGCCCATGGTGTTCTCGGGGCTGTACCCGCTGGACGGCTCCGACTACCCGGAGCTGCGGGACGCGCTCGACAAGCTCCAGCTGAACGACGCCGCGCTCGTCTACGAGCCGGAGACGTCGGCGGCCCTGGGCTTCGGCTTCCGCGTCGGCTTCCTCGGCCTGCTGCACCTGGAGGTCATCCGCGAGCGGCTGGAGCGCGAGTTCGGACTCGACCTGATCGCCACGGCCCCGAACGTCGTCTACCAGGTCGTCATGGAGGACGGCACGGAGCACATCGTCACGAACCCGAGCGAGTTCCCCGCGGGCAAGGTGGACCGGGTGCACGAGCCGGTCGTGCGGGCCACACTCCTGGCGCCCAGCGAGTACGTCGGCGCGATCATGGAGCTGTGCCAGACCCGCCGGGGCAACCTCCAGGGCATGGACTACCTCTCCGAGGACCGCGTCGAGCTGCGGTACACGCTGCCGCTGGCGGAGATCGTGTTCGACTTCTTCGACGCGCTGAAGTCGAAGACCCGTGGCTACGCCTCCCTGGACTACGAGCCCACCGGCGAGCAGAGCGCCGACCTGGTGAAGGTCGACATCCTGCTGAACGGCGACAAGGTGGACGCCTTCTCCGCGATCGTGCACAAGGACAAGGCCTACGCCTACGGCGTCCGCATGGCCGGGAAGCTGCGCGAGCTGATCCCGCGGCAGCACTTCGAGGTGCCGATCCAGGCGGCCGTCGGCTCCCGGGTCATCGCCCGCGAGACGGTCCGCGCGATCCGCAAGGACGTGCTGGCCAAGTGCTACGGCGGTGACATCTCCCGGAAGCGCAAGCTGCTGGAGAAGCAGAAGGAGGGCAAGAAGCGCATGAAGATGGTGGGCAGCGTGGAGGTCCCCAAGGAGGCCTTCATCTCCGCCCTCTCCAGCGACGAGGCCGGAGACAAGAGCAAGAAGTAAAGCCCCCGGACGACGCAGCGGGAGTGTGCCGGTTTTCTCCGGCGCACTCCCGTTTTCCGGTGCCCGGGCACCCGGGCAGTGCCCGGAATTCGGACCGCCCCACCGGGAGAACGGACCCGGGGTCGCAGCACGATCCGATTTCGACGTTTCGTACCCGTTGACCGAACCTCCGAAGCGGCGGCGGACGTCTGGCGTGATGCCCGGTGACGGGCCGACCGAAGGGACGAATCTCCAGGTGACGGGCTTCCCGGCAGCGTATCCAGGGGTAACGAAAGCGTTGCCGCGCTCCCGAAGTCTTTCCCCGGAGAGCCATCACCCCTAGGCTGATCAGCGCTTCAGTTACTCGTGAGTCACCCCCAGCACAACGCGGGCCACGGAGGATGTCGTGAGCGACACGCAATCCCTGATCGAAAACCGGCCGCCCTCCGTGGCGGCGCTCTTTCTCGAGCGCATCAAGGCCACCCCGGACGACGAGGCATACCGTTATCCGGTGCCGCCGGCCTCCGGCACGGGGCCGGACGAATGGAAGTCCTACACCTGGGCGGAGGCCGCCGACCGCGTCTTCGCCGTCGCCGCCGGCCTGATGGCACTGGGGGTGGAACCCGAGCAACGGGTCGCGATCGCCTCCAACACCAGGGTGGACTGGGTCCTGGCCGACCTGGGCATCCTGTGCGCCGGAGCGGCGACCACCACCGTCTACCCCGGCACGAACGCCGAGGAGACGGCCTTCATCCTGGCGGACTCCGAGAGCCGCGTCCTGATCGCCGAGGACGCCGTCCAGCTCGCCAAGGCCCGGGAGAAGCGCTCCGAGCTGCCGCACCTGACCCACGTGGTCGTCATCGACCCCGCCGGTGAGCCGGTCACGGCCGAAGGGGACCCCGAAGGCTGGGCGCTGACCCTCGACGAGCTGATGGAGCGCGGCCGGGCCCACCTGGAGAAGAAGCCCGAGGCCGTCCGGGAGACGATCGAGTCCCTGCGCTCGGACCAGCTCGCGACCCTCATCTACACCTCGGGCACCACCGGCCGGCCCAAGGGCGTGCGGCTGCCGCACGACAACTGGTCCTACATGGCCAAGGCCATCGCCATGACGGGCCTGGCGCGGCAGGAGGACGTCCAGTACCTGTGGCTGCCGCTGGCCCACGTCTTCGGCAAGGTGCTGACCGCCGGGCAGATCGAGGTGGGTCACGTCACCGCCATCGACGGCCGGATCGACAAGATCATCGAGAACCTGCCCGTCGTCCGGCCCACCTACATGGCCGCCGTACCGCGCATCTTCGAGAAGGTCTACAACGGCGTCGCCACCAAGGCGAAGGCCGGGGGCGGGGCCAAGTACAAGATCTTCCTCTGGGCCGCCGAGGTGGCCCGCGAGTACGCGAAGGTCACGCAGGACAACTTCCGCCGCACCGGCACCGCCTCCGCGCCCGCCGGGCTGCGGATGAAGCACGCGCTCGCGGACCGGCTCGTCTACAAGAAGCTGCGCGACGCCTTCGGCGGGCGGCTGCGGGCCTGCGTCTCCGGCTCGGCCGCCCTCGCCCCGGACATCGGCTACTTCTTCGCCGGCGCCGGCATCCACATCCTGGAGGGCTACGGCCTGACCGAGTCCAGCGCCGCCAGCTTCGTCAACCCCGGCGTGTCCTACCGCACCGGAACGGTCGGCAAGCCGTTGCCCGGCTGCGAGGTCCGGATCGCCGAGGACGGCGAGATCATGCTGCGCGGCCCCGGCATCATGCAGGGCTACCACGGTCTCCCCGAGAAGACCGCCGAGGTGCTGGAGTCCGACGGCTGGTTCCACACGGGTGACATCGGCGAACTGTCCGAGGACGGCTACCTGCGGATCACCGACCGCAAGAAGGACATGTTCAAGACCTCCGGCGGCAAGTACGTGGCGCCGACCGAGGTCGAGGGGCAGTTCAAGGCCGTGTGCCCGTACGTCTCCACCATCCTGGTGCACGGGGCGGACCGGAACTTCTGCACCGCGCTCATCGCGCTGGACGAGCCCTCGATCCTCGGCTGGGCGGCCGAGAACGGGCAAGAGGGCCGCGGCTACGCGGAGGTCGTCGCCTCGCGCGAGGTGCACGAGCTCATCCGCGGCTACGTGGACCAGGTCAACGCCGGGCTCCAGCGCTGGCAGACCATCAAGGAGTTCCGCGTCCTCCCGCGCGACCTGGACGTCGAGCACGGCGAGCTGACGCCCAGCCTGAAGCTGAAGCGCCCCGTCGTCGAGCGCGAGTTCGGCCATCTGCTGGAGGAGATGTACGAGGGGACGCGGGAGAAGTAGCCGTCGCACGCATGGAGCCGTGGGGGCCGGAACGACGTTCCGGCCCCCACGGCGTTTCCGTGTTCCCCTCTCCCCGGGGCGCCGGTGAACGCGGGCTCCCGGGCCTCACACCAGCCAGACGCCGTCCCGCATCAGCAGGCGGCCCGCGAGTTCGTTCTCCTCGCGCCAGGCCCGCAGGGTGCGGGGGCGGCAGCGGAAGAACACCCAGTCGGCGCGGCCCCGCGGGTCGAAGCCCGTCCGCGCGGCGAAGGACTCCCCCTCGGCTGCGGAGAGGCCGTCGGCGCCGACGGCCTCCGCCACGGCCCGGATCAGCACGACGTCACGCGTGAGCCCCACGCCGAGGGTGACCTGCCCGTCGCCCGAGAGGAGATTGCGGGCCGTCGGCGTAGTGCGCCGCGTGCACAGGATCAGCGCGCCGTCGTGGAAGGTGAACGACAGCGGCACCATGCACGGTTGACCGTCCCGGGAGGCGGTGGCCACCCAGACGTCGTTGTCGCGGGACAGCCGCCGCAACACGTCGCGCTTGCGCTGCTCGGCGGTGCGGGGAGGCTCGGACTCGGTGATCGTCATGCGGGCGACGCTACGGCGGGAGGCCGTCCCGGGCATCGGGCTGCGGCGCCGTCCCCACCCCTCCTGCGGTCCTAGGTCCCCGCGACGGCCCGGCCGGAGGCACCCACCGGACGCACGGGACGGGACGCCGGCCGGGGCGCGCTCACTCCCGCTCCAGCCAGCCCTCGTGGGCGGCGGCCAGGGCGTCGAGGGCGGCGGGCTCGCAGCGGCCGTCCGGGTCCTCCACCACCACCAGCCACTGGGCGTCCTCGGCGTCGTCCTCTCCGGCCAGCGCGTCCCGGACGAGCTGCGGCTCCTCCGGCAGGCCCAGCCGCTCGGCCAGTTCCTCGGCCACCTCTTCCGCGCTGTCCCGGTCGGGCAGGACGAGCAGGTGTCGTACATCGCTCACCCGGCCATTGTGCCGGGTCCCGGACCGGGGGCAGCAGCGGTGTCCGAGCGACGTGCGATGCTGGTCGGCGATGCCCCCGAAAGCGAAGAAACCCCCAGCGGAGCACGTCCTCGCTCCGTGCAGCGTCCTGGTCGGCCAGGAGGAGCTGCTCATCGAACGCGCCGTGCGCGAGGTCGTCGAGGCCGCCCGTGCGGAGGACGCCGACACGGACGTACGCGAGCTCGGCCCGGGCGAGTTGCAGCCCGGCACCCTGGCGGAGCTGACCAGCCCGTCGCTCTTCGCCGAGCGCAAGGTCGTCGTCGTCCGGCAGGCGCAGGACCTCTCGGCGGACACCGTCAAGGACGTGAAGGCGTATCTGTCGGCCCCCGCCGAGGAGATCACCCTGGTGCTGGCGCACGCCGGCGGAGCCAAGGGCAAGGGGCTGCTGGACGCCGCCCGCAAGGCCGGGGCCCGCGAGGTCGCCTGTGCGAAGGTCACCAGGCCGGGCGACCGCCTGGCGTTCGTGCGGGCCGAGTTCCGCGCGCTCGGGCGCTCGGCGACCCCGGAGGCCTGCCAGTCCCTCGTGGACGCGATCGGCAGCGACCTGCGCGAGCTGGCCTCGGCCTGTGCGCAGCTCACCGCGGACGTCGACGGCACGATCGACGAGTCCGTCGTGGGCCGGTACTACACGGGCCGGGCGGAGGCGTCCAGCTTCACCGTGGCCGACCGGGCGGTGGAGGGACGCACCGCCGAGGCCCTGGAGGCGCTGCGCTGGGCCCTGGCCACGGGGGTTGCCCCGGTGCTCGTGACGAGCGCGCTGGCCCAGGGGGTGCGTGCCATCGGCAAGCTGGCCTCCGCGCCACGGGGCATGCGCCCGGCCGACCTGGCGCGCGAGCTGGGCATGCCGCCGTGGAAGGTGGACCGGGTGCGGCAGCAGATGCGCGGCTGGTCGGCGGACGGCGTCTCCGTGGCGCTGCGTGCGGTGGCGGAGGCGGACGCCGCGGTGAAGGGCGGCGGCTACGACCCGGCCTACGCGCTGGAGAAGGCCGTGGTGACGATCGCCCGCGCCGCCCGCTCACGCTGACCCGCCCGGCGACGTCGACCGCGAGGGCGCCGTCCACGTCGGTGCGCCGTACCCGTGCCCCCGCCGCCCGCAGGGCGGTGAGCGTGACGGGGGCGGGGTGCCCGTAGTCGTTGCCCTCCCCGCAGGAGACGAGGGCGACAGCCGGCGACAAGCGGTCGAGCAGGGGCTGGTGCTGGTGCGCCGAACCGTGATGGGCCACCTTGAGCACATCCACCCGGGACAGCCCGGGGTGGCGCGCCAGCAGCCCGCGCTGGGCGGGCGGTTCCAGGTCGCCGGGCAGCAGGACGGTTAGCCCGGCCGTGCGCACCAGGAGGGTGATGCTGCTGTCGTTGGCGCCGAGACCGCGCATGCCGACGGGGGGCCACAACACCTCCCAGCTCAGCCCCTCACCGATACGGCGGCGCTCCCCCGGACGGGCCCGCAGCACCGGCACGCCGGCGGCCGCGGCCGTCCGGCGCACGAAGCGGGCCTGCCCGGAGGCGCCGCCGGGTGCCGTCGTCTGCACCGCTCCGACGGCCCGACCGCGCAGGGCGCCGGGCAGGCCGCGCACGTGGTCGGCGTGGAAGTGGCTGAGGACGATCAGCGGAACCCGGTCCACGCCCAGCCGACGCAGACAGCGGTCCATGGCTAAGGGGTCGGGGCCGACGTCGACGACCAGCGCGGTACCGGATCCGGCGGTGAGCACCAGCCCGTCGCCCTGGCCGACGTCGCAGGCCACGAGCCGCCAGCCCGGGGGCGGCCATCCGGTCACGGCACGGGTGAGCGGAACGGGACGCAGCAGTGCGACGAGGAGGAGGACGGCGGCGAGCGCGGCCAGCGAGGGCCGGTCGAGCGCCCGGCGGACGAACGCGAGGGCGGCCAGGGTGGCGACGGCCAGGAGGACGGCGCCCGCCCACCCGTCCGGCCAGGTCAGCTCGGCACCGGGGAACGCCGCGCCCGTGCGGGCCACGAGGGCGATCCACCGGGCCGGCCAGCTCGCCAGCCACAACAGCCCCTCGGCCACCGGTATCGCCACCGGCCCGGCGGCCAGTGCGGCCCAGCCGAGCACCGTGACCGGGGCGAGGGCCAGCTCGGCCAGCAGGTTGCACGGGATGCCCACGAGGCTGACCCGGGCGGCGAACACGGCGACCACCGGAGCGCAGACGACCTGCGTGGCGGCGGCGACCGCCAGGAGCTCCGCCAGCCGCCCCGGCAGACCGCGGCGCTGGAGCAGGCGGCTCCAGGAGGGCGCGAGGGTCAGCAGCGCCGCCGTGGCCAGGACGGAGAGGAGGAAGCCGTAGGAGCGGGCCAGGGCCGGGTCGTACAAGACGAGCAGCAGGACGGCGGCCGCGAGCGCGGGGAGCAGCGAGCGGCGGCGGCCGGTGGCGAGGGCCAGCAGGGTCA
The DNA here is from genome assembly GCF_027460245.1 of Streptomyces sp. WMMC1477. Classification (NCBI taxonomy): domain Bacteria; kingdom Bacillati; phylum Actinomycetota; class Actinomycetes; order Kitasatosporales; family Streptomycetaceae; genus Streptomyces; species Streptomyces sp. WMMC1477. Next base: position 1,235,386 of record NZ_JAPZBD010000003.1, read on the forward strand.
GGCCGCCGCAGACGGCGGCCCGCAGCACGCTCGGCCCGGGACGGCAGACGGTGACGAAGGCCAGGATCAGCCCGCAGCCCAGGACCGCGGTGCACCGCAGCGGCACCCCGAACCGGCCCGCGAGACCTCCCCGTTCGGCCCGTGAGGCCAGCCCCGGTGAGCCGATGAGTACGGTCAGCACCACGGCGAGCTGGCTGCCGCTGACCACGATCATGTGGGTCATGTCGGCCGCCTCGACGGCCTGTTGGAGGTCGGGTGGAATGCCGGAGGCATCCCCGACGACCAGGGCGGGCAGGAGCGCACGGGCGTCGGCGGGGAGGCCCGCCGAGGCCGTCCGCAGGTCGGCCCGCACGGCACCTGCCAGCCGCTGCACGGTGCCGGGGCCGCCGATGACGGCCGGCGGCCCCGCCCCCGACGGCCTGAGCACCGCCGTGAGTTCGCCGCCCTGGCCGGGCAGGGGTGGGGAGAGGCGGGCGGAGAGCCGGAGCCGGGTGGAGGGCAGCAGAGCGAGCCAGCCGCGCGGCGTGTCACTCAGGGTGACCACGAGCACGGGGCTGCGCACACGCGTCCGCCGACCGTCGGGTGCCGTGATCCGGGTGACCTCGGCGGGGACGACGACGGGGCGCGGCCCGCCGTCCGCCCGGGGCCTGGCGAGCCGTGGGTCCCCGGTGAGGGTCACCTCCACGAGCGCCCGCGCCCGCCGCTCGGCGAGCTCGGCCACCGGCCCGGCCCGTACGGCGGCCGTGTGCAGGGCGGCGACGGCGCCTGCGGCCGCCGCGCACAGCAGGGCCAGGGCCGCGGCGAGGAGGACGCCACGGGAGCCGGGCCGCCGGCGGGCCGACCGCCCGCCGCGAGTCGCGGCGACGAGCAGCCCCAGGGCGAGGAAGCAGCAGCAGCCGGCGCAGACGGCCGCCGTGCGCCCGTCGGCGCCCAGGGCGAGCGCGGCCGCCGCCCAGGCCGCGAGGGCGGGCGGCACGAGTCTGAGGTCCAAAGGCGCCTCCTGCCGTGGGTGTGCGGCGCCGAGCCGGTGGCCGGACGCCGCGTGCACGGCGGACCGCGCCCGGGCGGCCGGCAGGGCGTTCACGGCGCGACCCGGGGTTCGAGCTCGGCGAACCGGCTGTCCCCGATGCCGCTCACCTCGCGCAGCTGGCCGACGGAGCGGAAGCCGCCCCGCTCCGTGCGGTACTCCACGATCTTCCGGGCCAGGACGGGCCCGATGCCGGGCAGGCTGTCCAACTGCTCTTCCGTGGCCGCGTTGAGGCTGATCCGCCCGGCGCGGAGGCCGCTGCCGGGCGCCCCGGCGGCGCGGGGGCCGAGCGCCGTGCCCGGTGGGGGTGTGACGCCGACGAGGAGGTGCTCACCGTCGGCCAGTACGCGGGCCCGGTTGAGGGCCACCGTGTCCGTGCCCCGGCGGACGCCTCCCGCGGCCTCCAGGGCGTCCGCCACCCGCGCGCCCGCCGGAAGCCGGTGCACCCCTGGTTTCTCGACCCTCCCGGCGACGTCGACGAGCACATGCCCGTCCGCGCGGGGCGGCGGCTCGCCGGGTGGGGCCGACGGCCGCGGGAGTGGCCGCGAGGGCTCCTGGCCGGACGTCGCGGCGGCCGCCACCGGCACCCCGACCGGCTCCGGACGGCCGTCCCACCACGTGTGGACCGCGAAGCCGCCCGCCACGAGCAGCACGACGAGGAGCGCGGCCAGGGCTCTGGGCTCGACGGCACAACGGGTCTGCAGCCAGAGCGGCAGCCGTTCCCGCAGGGCCCAGCGGGCCGGGCCCGGCCCGGTGGGCCGCTCGGCCGACGGCGCGGGGGCGTCCTGCACGGCAGGCGGTGCTTCCACCCGAGCCTGGGGCAGGGCCGCCTTCGTTCGGGACGCCCCCGCCCGGACCGCCTCCGCTCGCGCCCCGGCCCGCGGCGGCGCGTCGGTGGCCGGCCCGTCGTCCGCGTCCGGCGACGCCGCCCGCACGCGTTCGGCGCGCTGGGCACCGCCTGGCTCGGGCGGGACGGGCTCACCCCGGTACTGGCTGGCGCGTACGGCCGATCGGGCCGCGGCGATGGCCTCAGCACGTGGCAGCGGCGCCCCGGGCGGGGGGCTCGGGGCAGCGGCGGGCAGTGGCGCGCCGGGGGGCGGCACGTCGAAGACAGCGGCGGCACGGGTCGCCGCCCGCCGGGCGTCGACGGCCCGCCGGGCGCGCGGCGTCCGCCCCGGCCCGGCCGTGTCACGAGGAGATCGCGAAGTCATGCGCCCGACGGTAGGGAGTGCGCGAGCGCAATGTTGATCTTGATGGGATCCGGTGGATTACCCGCCGGTTGTGGATATCCGAGCCACCCGCAGGAGCGAACCCTGTCCCCGGAGTTGACCACCGGACCCGTCACAGCGGAGCCCGTGAGCGCCCACCCGTCACCCGCATCCCGACACCCGCCCCCGTCGGCACGCGCTCGGCGCACGCTCCGCGCCCGCGGCCCCGTCACGCGCACACCCCGCGACCACGCGCCCCGCCACCGCCGAGCCCGCCATCGCCGAGCGGGTCAGTGCGGCGAGAGCACGGTGCCGAGGAGACCGGGGCCGGTGTGGGCGCCGATGACGGCGCCGACCTCGCTGACGTGCAACTCCCCCAGCCCCGGCACCCGCTCCCGCAGCCGCTCGGCGAGCTGCCCGGCCCGCTCCGGGGCGGCCAGGTGGTGGACCGCGATGTCCACCGGTGCCGTTCCGGCCCGGGTGACGGCCAGCTCCTCCAGCCGGGCGATCGCCCGGCTCGCGGTGCGGACCTTCTCCAGCGGCCCGATCCGCCCGTCCGCCAGCTCCAGCAGCGGCTTGACCGCGAGCGCGGAGCCCAGCAACGCCTGGGCGGCGCCGATGCGTCCGCCGCGGCGCAGGTAGTCGAGGGTGTCGACGTAGAAGAAGGCGGAGGTGGCGGCGGCCCGCTTCTCGGCGGCGGCGACGGCCTCGTCCACCGAGGCGCCCGACTCCGCCGCCTCGGCGGCGGACAGGGCACAGAAGCCCAGCGCCATGGCCACCACGCCCGAGTCCACCACGCGCACCGGCACCGGGGCGTCGGCCGCGGCGAGGAGGGCGGCGTCGTAGGTGCCGGAGAACTCGGCGGACAGGTGCAGCGAGACGATGGCCTCCGCCCCGGCCCCGGCCGCGTCCCGGTAAGCGGCGGCGAAGGTCTCGGGGCTCGGCCGGGAGGTGGTGACCGGCCGGTGCCGCCGCAGCGCCTCCGCCAGGGAGCGGGCGGAGATCTCGGTACCCTCTTCCAGCGGCTCGCCGTCCACGACCACGGTCAAGGGCACCGAGGTGATGCGGTGCCGCCGCAGCGCCTCCTGCGGCAGATACGCCGTGGAATCGGTGATGATCGCGACATGACGGGCCATGGCCCGGAGATTACTGCGTCCCGGGGCCCCTCGGCAGCCTGACCTCCGAGGTCGTGCGCCGACGAGGGGACGCCGGGCCGCCCGGTGTCAGGGCGCGGGCTCGCCGGAGGGCGGCACGTCCCGCTTCTCGGGCGCCTGAGCCGGAGGCTGCTCCCAGTGCCGCAGGGCACCGGACTCCAGGGCGATCTGATCGCGCAGCGAGCCCAGTTCCTCGGCCTGGTGGCGGCGGGCCCGGTCCTGGGCGGCGAACCGCAGGGAGTCGGCGGACTGGCGGATCTCCTCCGCGCGGCCCCGCAGCTCGGGCAGGCGGGCGGCGATGCGCGCGCGGTCGGGCTCGCGGTCCATCAGCGCGCCCATCTCGCGGTCCAGCCCCCGGGCGTGCTCGTGCAGCCGGTCGAGCAGGGCCACGGCCTCGGCGAGGGAGGCGTCCCCGGGCTGGCCGAGGGCGAGTTCGCGGCGGGTGCTGTCGATGGACGTCCGCAGTTCGAGGCGGGTGCGGGCGAGTTCCCCCGCCGGGCCGAACTGGGCGGAACGGGCCCGCAGCGCCGTGTTGTCGATGGTCTTGCGGACCTCGGTGCTCGCGCGGTCGACGCCTCGCCCCACGGCCCGTACGGCCTTGGTGGTGGCGATCACGCCGAGGGTCACGAGGACCAGGAAGATCAGGGCTCCCACCGCCACGGCGATCTCCATGGGGCACGCCTCCGTCCGTCGACTGCCGTCCCTCCCAGCCTAAGCGCTGCGGGGGCGGCGGGGACCAGTGCGTCCCCGGACCGCTCCCGCAGCGCGCCCCAAGGGCCTCCCCCGCCTCAGGCGGGGACGATGTTGACGAGCTTCGGGGCCCGGACGATCACCTTGCGGACGCCGGCACCGCCCAGCGCGGCGACGACGCCCGGCGCGGCGAGGGCCTGGGCCTCCAGCTCGGCCTCGGGGATCTCGGGCGAGACCTCCAGCCGGGCCTTGACCTTGCCCTTCACCTGGACGACGCAGGTCACCGTCTCGTCGACCACGTAGGCGGGGTCGGCGACGGGGAAGGGGTGGTGCACGACGCTGTCCTCGTGGCCCAGCCGCCGCCACAGCTCCTCCGCGATGTGCGGGGCCAGCGGGGCGATGAGGAGCACGAGGTGCTCGGCGACGACACGCGGCACCCGGTCCAGCTTCGTCGCGTGGTTGTTCAGCTCGGTGATCTTCGCGATCGCCGTGTTGAACCGCAGGGCGGCCATGTCCTGGGTGACGCCGTCGACGGCCTTGTGCACGGCACGCAGGGTGTCCTCGGCCGGCTCCTCGTCGACGACGGTGACCTCGCCGGCCGCCTCGTCGACGACGTTGCGCCACAGCCGCTGGAGCAGCCGGTTCTGGCCGACGACGGCACGGGTGTCCCAGGGCCGGGAGACGTCCAGCGGGCCCATGGCCATCTCGTACAGCCGGAGCGTGTCGGCGCCGTACTCGGCGCAGATCTCGTCCGGGGTGACGGCGTTCTTCAGGGACTTGCCCATCTTGCCCAGCTCGCGGCTGACCCGCTCGCCCTCGTGGAAGAAGGCGCCGTCGCGCTCCTCGACCTCGGTCGCGGGCACCGGGAAACCGCGCTCGTCCCGGTAGACGTAGGCCTGGATCATGCCCTGGTTGAACAGCTTGTGGAACGGCTCCACCGAGGAGACGTGCCCCAGGTCGTAGAGGACCTTGGACCAGAAGCGGGCGTAGAGCAGGTGCAGCACGGCGTGCTCGGCGCCGCCGACGTACAGGTCGACGCCGCCGTGCGGGGCGCCCTCACGCGGGCCCATCCAGTAGCGCTCGATCTCCGGGTCGACGAGCTGCCGCTCGTTGTGCGGGTCCAGGTAGCGCAGCTCGTACCAGCACGAACCGGCCCAGTTGGGCATCGTGTTGGTCTCGCGCCGGTAGCGCTTGGGACCGTCGCCCAGGTCCAGGGTGACGTTGACCCACTCCTCGTTGCGGGAGAGCGGCGTCTCCGGGGAGGTGTCGGCGTCCTCGGGGTCGAAGGTGCGCGGCGAGTAGTCCTCGACCTCCGGCAGTTCCAGGGGCAGCATCGACTCGGGCAGCGGGTGGGCGACGCCCTCCTCGTCGTAGACGATCGGGAACGGCTCGCCCCAGTACCGCTGGCGGCTGAACAGCCAGTCGCGCAGCCGGTAGTTGACGGTGCCCTCGCCGATACCGCGCTCCGCCAGCCAGCGGGTGATCTCGGCCTTGGCCTCGGGCACGCGCAGCCCGTCGAGCGACACCGCGGCGGAGGTGGAGTTGACCACCGGCGCCTCGTGGGAGTCGAACGCGTCGTCCCAGGTGGCCGGGTCGGTGCCGCGGCCATCGGTGGGCTCGACCACGCAGCGCATGGGCAGTTCGAAGGCCCGGGCGAACGCGAAGTCCCGGCTGTCGTGGGCGGGGACGGCCATGATGGCGCCGGTGCCGTAGCCCATCAGGACGTAGTCGGCGATGAAGACGGGAACGTGCTCGTCGTTGACGGGGTTGAGCGCGTAGGCGCCGGTGAAGACGCCGGTCTTGTCCTTGGCCTCGGCCTGCCGTTCGACGTCCGACTTGGCGGCGGCCTGGGCGCGGTAGGCGGAGACGGCGTCGGCGGGGGTGGCGTAGCCGCCCGTCCACACCTCGTGGGTGCCCTCGGGCCAGGCGTCGGGGACCAGCTCGTCGACGAGCGGGTGCTCGGGGGCCAGGACCATGTAGGTGGCGCCGAACAGGGTGTCCTGGCGGGTGGTGAAGACGGTGATGGCGTGCCCGGGCTTCCCGGCGGGGAAGCCGACGCGGGCGCCCTCGCTGCGGCCGATCCAGTTGCGCTGCTGCAGCTTGATGGCCTCGGGCCAGTCCAGCCCGTCCAGGTCGGTCAGCAGCCGCTCGGCGTAGGCGGTGATGCGCATGTTCCACTGGCGCAGCTTGGCCTTGAAGACGGGGAAGTTCCCGCGCTCGGAACGTCCGTCGGCGGTGACCTCCTCGTTGGCCAGCACGGTGCCCAGGCCCGGGCACCAGTTGACCGGGGCGTCCGAGGCGTAGGCCAGCCGGTAGTCGCCCAGCAGGTCGGCGCGTTCGGCGGCGGTCAGCTCCGCCCAGGGGGCCCGGCCCTCGGGCGTGGGCCGCTCACCGCTCTCGAACTCCTTGACCAGTTCGTCGATGGGGCGGGCCCGGTCGGCGTCCTCGTCGTACCAGGAGTTGAAGATCTGCAGGAAGATCCACTGGGTCCAGTGGTAGTAGTCCGGGTCGATCGTGGCGAAGGACCGCCGCTGGTCGTGGCCCAGACCCAGCCGGCGCAGCTGCGCCTTCATGTTGGCGATGTTCGCCTCGGTGGAGACGCGCGGGTGGGTGCCCGTCTGCACCGCGTACTGCTCGGCCGGCAGGCCGAAGGCGTCGAAGCCCAGGGTGTGCAGGACGTTGTGGCCGGTCATCCGCTGGAACCGGGCGTAGACGTCGGTGGCGATGTACCCCAGCGGGTGGCCGACGTGCAGTCCGGCCCCGGACGGGTAGGGGAACATGTCCATGATGAACTTCTCGGGCCGTGCTACCAGCTCGGGGTCGCCGGCCAGGTCCCCGGTGGGGTTCGGCGCCTGGTACGTGCCGTGCTTCTCCCAGAAGTCCTGCCAGCGCGCCTCGATGTCGGCGGCCAGGGCCGCCGTGTAGCGGTGCGGGGCCGCGCTCTCCGCGGGGGTGGTGGTCTGGGTCATGTCCTCAAGGCTCCATCGTCTCGTCTCTGCCCGCCGAAATGAAAAAGCCCCTCACGCATGAGGGGTAGCCGCGCCGCGTCGGCCCGTGGGAGGGCCCGTGGTCAGCGCGGCCGGCTAAGCAGAAGGCGTACGGCACGCATGCCGTCAGGGTACCGCAGCCGAGCGGCCCGGCCGGGCCGTGTCCCGCGGAGCGGAAAGCCGGCCACGTCCCCGTGGCCGGCCGGGAGAACACGGGCGGAGTCCGGGCCGCCCAGGAGCACCGAGGGGGGCGGAAACACGGAAGCGGGCCACTCGAACGAGTGGCCCGCTTCCCGATCTGTGGAGCTAAGGAGAATCGAACTCCTGACCTCTTGCATGCCATGCAAGCGCTCTACCAACTGAGCTATAGCCCCGGGTCTGGGCCTCCGCGGGTTTCCCCCGCGTCGGCGTCGCCTACTCTACACGGCCCGGGACACCGCTTGCCAAATCCGTTTCCCGGCAGCCCTCCAGGCCCTCGTGGACTCAGACCGTGACGAACGAGTAGAAGCGCTTGAGGGTGCAGTGCTCCTCCAGCAGACGCCCGTAGATGGGTTCGCCCTCCAGCTCGCGGTACGTCTCGATGGGATCGCCCTTGATGATCAGCGCCCTGGCGCACTCGACGCACCAGTACTGGTAACGGGCGTTGAGCGGTTCCATGTCGCGCACGATGGGCGTACCGCTGCCGCACCAGTCGCACTTTCTACTGTGGGCGCCCATCAGGCCCCGCAGCCGGGAGTCGGTCCGAGTGCGAGTCGGCCCTCGCGTGAACGGTGGATGCGCCTGGGCACCGCGGCGTCCCTCCCCTTTCGGGTCGTCCCCCTACTGCGGATGATTCTGCCACGTCACGTCGGAACGCAGGAGGCCGCCGATGACGACCGCACGCCGAAATCCCGCCCTCCGGAGGAGGACGGGATCTTGATGATTGTGGAGCTAAGGAGAATTGAACTCCTGACCTCTTGCATGCCATGCAAGCGCTCTACCAACTGAGCTATAGCCCCGCGCTCTCGGCTTTCCGGCCTGGCCGGCGCGCCGTGAACGAGTAGAACTCTACCTGGTGACCTGGCGGAACGCGAAATCCGGGTCGCCGCGATCCGACGCCGTCCACAGCTGGCCCGCGGGGCTTCCCCACCAGGGCCGCCGCATGACGACGCGGACCACGGCACCGTCCGGCCTGAACCGCCGGGCAGGCCTCAGTCGTCGTCGCCCAGGACCGGCTCGGGCAGACTGCCCGCGTTGTGCTCCATCAGCCGCCAGCCGCGCAGACCCTCACCGAGCACCGACCAGGAGCAGTTGGACAGGCCGCCCAGCGACTCCCAGGCCGACGGGTCCAACCCGAGCAGCCGGCCGATGGTCGTCCGGATCGTCCCGCCGTGGCTGACGACGACGAGGGTGCCGCCGTCCGGGAGCTTGTCCGCGTTGCGCTCCACGACGGGCGCGGCCCGGTCGGCCACCTCCGTCTCCAGCTCACCGCCGCCGCGGCGGACGGGCTCCCCGCGCTTCCACGCCGCGTACTGCTCGCCGAAGCGCTCCACGATCTCGTCGTGGGTCAGGCCCTGCCACTTCCCCGCGTACGTCTCGCGCAGGGCCTCCTCGTGCAGCACCTCGTGGCCGGTGAGGCCCGCCAGCTCGGCGGCCGTGGCCCGGGCGCGGACGAGGTCGGAGGAGACGATCGCGTCGGGCTTCAGCGCGGCGAGCAGCCGCGCGGCCCGGCGCGCCTGGTTCAGCCCCTCGGCAGTGAGCGGGATGTCCGTGGAGCCCTGGAAGCGCCGCTCGAGGTTCCACGACGTCTGCCCGTGCCGCCACAGGACGATCTTGCGGTCGCGCATCACCGCTCCTCCGCAGCGTCCGCCTCGGCGGCCCCCTTGCCGCGGGTGGCCTTGGCGTCCTCGGGCAGCTCCAGCTCGGGGCAGTCCTTCCACAGCCGCTCCAGGGCGTAGAAGACGCGCTCCTCGCTGTGCTGGACGTGCACGACGATGTCCACGTAGTCGAGCAGCACCCAGCGGCCGTCCCGCTCGCCCTCGCGGCGCACCGGCTTGGCGCCCAGCTCCTTCAGCAGCCGCTCCTCGATGCCGTCGACGATCGACTTGACCTGGCGGTCGTTGGGTGCCGAGGCGAGCAGGAAGGCGTCGGTGATGGAGAGCACGTCGCTCACGTCGTAGGCGACGACGTCGTGCGCGAGCTTGTCGGCGGCGGCCTGCGCGGCGGCGTTGATCAGCTCCAGGGAACGGTCCGTTGCGGTCACAGGTGCATGCTTTCGGTCGGGAGTACGGGGCGCGCACGACGTGCACGCCATCCCAGGGTCTCACGGCCGCCACGGGGCCCGTGCTCGGCGCGGGGGGTGACGTGCGCCCCCGCCGGTCCCGCGGTCCGGCGCCGGGCGGCGGGGCCGACGGGGTCAGTCCTCGTAGTTCTCGCCGAGCACGACGGTGACGTCGGCGTTGGCCGCCCCCTCGCCCTGCCGGACGGCGTCCTCGGGCAGCCCGAGCGTCTTCGCCACCCCCTCGGCGCGCTGCGCGTCCGTCTTCTCCGCGTAGGTGACCGTGCTGGCCTCCACCACGGTCTCCGACTCCTTCGCCGGGACGACGGTGTAGCCGCCGTTGATCAGCGTGATCTGGGCCGACTGGGCGGCGTCCCCGTCGCCGGTGGCATTGCGGACGCTGACGCGGACGGCGGCGTCCGGGTCGGGGTTCCGCACGGTGCCGCCGAGGACTTCCTTGACCAGGCCGTGGGCCGTCTCGTCGCTCAGCGTGCCGTTCTGCTCGACCGGCAGCAGCCGGGTGTCCAGCCGGTCCTTGCCGGCGTATGCGGCCAGCTCCGCCAGTGCGCCCCCGAGCTGCCCGTCCGTGAGCGACGGGTCCGGGACCTGGCCCAGCGAGACGACGGTCCGGGTGGCGGCCGCCGGGTCGGTGGAGAGCTTGCCCAGCACCGCCACCATCACCTGGCCGAAGCGGCCGAGCTGCTTCGTCTGCTCCTCGCCCGACGCCAGGTGCGTCGCGTACCGGATGGCCGCCCGGCCGTTCAGCTCCCGGTCCGCACCCTTCCCGACGAGGGGCGGCTCGCCCTTCTCGTCGGCGGGGATGGTGACGTCGGCGTCGAGCGTGACGCCCCCGACGGAGTCGACCAGGTTCTCCAGGAACGGGGTGTCCAGTCGCCAGGTGCCCTGGAACGTGGCGCCGAGCAGGGTTCCGAGGGCCTCGCGGGTCGCCCCGGCGCCCTGGCTGTCGAAGGACTTGCCCAAGGTGGTCGTGGAGCCGTCGGTGGTCGTCAGCGCGAGCGAGTTGGGCAGCAGCACGGCGGTTCCGCGCCCGGCCGTCTCGTTGTCGACGAGCAGCACCGTGGAGACGTTCTCGGTGTCGATGTCCCGCAGGTGGAGGACGATGACGTCGCGCTGCTCGGCGGCCTGCGTGGCCGCTTCCGTCTCCTCCCCGCCGAGGCCGGGGAGCCGTCCGGAGGACCACAGGTAGCCGACGCCTCCGACGAGGACCACGACGAGCGCGACGACGAGCGCGACCATGCGGTTGCGCCCGCGCCGCTTGGCCTCCTCGCGCCGCTCGGTGCGGCTCTCGCTGAACTTCAGCCAGTCGATGACGTCCTCGGACTCCGCGTCCTCCTCCTCGATGAAGGAGAACTGCTCGGTCCGGTACTCCTCGCCGCTCCCGGCCCCGGGCTCCGCCCCGGCCGGGGCGGCGGACTCCTCGTCGTGGCCTCCGGCGGCCTCCCCCGCCGGGCGCCCGGACTCCGGCTCGTACGGGGCCTCCGGCTCGTACGGCGGCTCGGGCTCGTACCGCGGATCGGACCGGTACGCGGGCTCCGGCTCGTACGGGGCCGCGTTCGGATAGGGGGACGCCGTTGCCTGGTCCGGGTACGGGGGCGGGTACGGCGAGGAGTCCGGGTACGAAGGGCCCGGGCCCTGGTCCGGGTAGGACGACGGGGCCGGGTAGCCCTCCTCGGGCTGGGGCTGCTGCGGTACCCAGGCCGTCGCGCCCTGCTGACCGGCGTAGGGGTCGTAGCCGTAGCCCTGCTGCCCGTAGCCGCCGGGGGCCGGGTACCCGTAGTCGTGGCCGTAGCTCTGCGGGACGGCCGGCACCTCGGGCTCGGAGCGCGTGTCGACGCCGTCGGACCCCTGGGCGTAGGGGTCGTGGTAGAGCGGCCGGCCGTACTCGTCGTACCCGGTGAACTGCTGCTGCCCGTACGGGTCCTGTCGGTCGTTCACGGCTGCCGCCCCTCTAGCTGTTCGGTGCGGACGGGTCCCGGTAGAGCCGGCGCTTGGCGATGTACCGCACCACACCGTCCGGCACGAGATACCAGACCGGGTCGCCGTTCGCCACCCGGGCACGGCAGTCCGTGGAGGAGATCGCCAGCGCGGGCACCTCGATGAGGGACACCCCGCCGTCCGGGAGCCCGGGGTCGGTGAGGTGGTGTCCGGGCCGGGTGACGCCGATGAAGTGGGCGAGCGAGAACAGCTCGTCCGCGTTGCGCCAGGTGAGGATCTGGGAGAGCGCGTCGGCACCGGTAATGAAGAACAGGTCGTCCGTGGGGTGCTCGGCCCGCAGCTCCCGCAGGGTGTCGATGGTGTACGTCTTGCCGGCGCGGTCGATGTCCAGGCGGCTGACGGAGAACTGCGGGTTGGACGCGGTCGCGATGACCGTCATCAGGTAGCGGTCCTCGGCGGGCGACACCCGCTGGTGGCTCTTCTGCCACGGCTGGCCCGTCGGCACGAAGATGACCTCGTCGAGGTCGAACCGCGCCGCGACCTCGCTGGCCGCGACCAGGTGGCCGTGGTGGATCGGGTCGAACGTCCCGCCCATCACGCCGAGCCGCCGTTTGCCCGGCTCCGGCTGCGGCCTTATGTGCTCTGCCATGCGCTGACCCTAACCGCTGTCCCGCCCGCCGGTCGCCGGGCTCAGCGGTCCCGGTTGAAGCGGGTGGTGATCCACAGCAGGAGCAGCAGCATGAGCAGGCCGGAGGCGCCGATGAGCCACGGGTTCAGGCTCGCGTGCGCGCCACCGTGTTCCTCGGAGCCCGACGCGAGCAGCGAGAGGGCGGGAGCGGAGCTGAGGATATTCATCGTCATCTGGACCTTGTCCGGGAGGGAAACGGGCAGGAGGTTCAGCACATCGTAAGCGGACGGGTTTCTCGCGGCTGGTGCACCCACCCCGTAGGCTGGGCCGAACCGGCCGGGGAGGCCGGCGAGCAGGGCCTGTGAGGGGACGGGCCGCCACAGACTCGACACAGGGGGCCGAATGAGCGACAGCCAGGGCAACACCGAAAATCTTCCCGGGCGCAAGCGGCGGCGCTTCCCGGGAATCTCCTCCCGCGCCTACGAACACCCCGCCGACCGCTCGGCACTGGTGGCGCTGCGCAAGCTGAGCGGCTTCGACACCGTCTTCAAGACGCTCAGCGGCCTGCTGCCGGAGCGGAGCCTGCGGCTGCTCTTCCTCTCGGACTCGGTGCGCGTCGGCGAGCAGCAGTTCCCGCACCTCCACGACATGCTGCGGGACGCCTGTCACATCCTGGACCTGGAGAAGGTCCCGGCGATGTACGTGACGCAGAACCCGCAGCCGAACGCGATGTGCATCGGGCTGGACGAGCCGGTCATCGTCCTGACCACCGGTCTGGTGGAGCTCATGGACGAGGAGGAGATGCGGGCGGTCGTCGGGCACGAGGTCGGGCACGCGCTGTCCGGACACGCCCTCTACCGCACGATCCTGCTCTTCCTGACGAACTTCGCCGTCAAGGTCGCCTGGATCCCGCTGGGGAACGTCGCGATCATGGCCCTGGTGACGGCGCTGCGCGAGTGGTTCCGCAAGTCGGAGCTGTCGGCGGACCGGGCCGGACTGCTCGTCGGACAGGACCTGGAGGCCTCCCTGCGCGGGCTGATGAAGCTCGCCGGCGGGCACCACCTGCACGAGATGAACATCGACGCGTTCCTCGCCCAGGCCGAGGAGTACGAGCACGCCGGCGGGGACCTGCGGGACTCCGTGCTGAAGATCCTCCAGGTGCTGCCGCGCACGCACCCGTTCACCACGGTGCGCGCGGCCGAGCTGGGCAAGTGGGCGCGCAGCCGGGACTACCAGCGGCTGATGGACGGCCACTACCCGCGCCGCTCGGAGGACGGCGACGCCTCCGTGTCGGGCTCCGTGCGGGACTCGGCGAACCACTACCGGGAGTCGGTCAAGCAGAGCAAGGACCCGCTCATGGGGCTCATCCGGGACGTCGCCGGCGGCGCCGGGGATCTGGGCGGCAGACTGCGGGACTTCGCGACGGGCGGCGGCCGCCGGCCGAACGGTTCCGGGAGCGGCGCCGGCACGGCAGCGGGCGAGAGCGCTTCGGGCGGCAACTAGACGCGAGCGGCCGCGAACCGAGCGCGCGAGTCCCCGAGCCCCGGCTGCGGCCCCGGCCCCGGGGCTCGCGCGTGGCGCGGCTCAGCCGCCGGGCGGGCCCGGCTGCGCCGTGTCGGCCAGCACACCGCAGAGCGGGGAGCCCACCGGCCGGTCGGCGAACGGGTCCGTGCCGGTGACCTCGGTGGCGTCGGCGGACTCCCCCGCCGTGAGCGGGCGCAGCAGGTCGGAGTGGGCGGTGCCGCAGGCCAGCGGGCCCGCCTGCATCACCACGTGCTGCACCGAGAGGCGCTTGTCCAGCAGGTCGCCCCGCTCCATCAGGAGCCGCACCTGGCGGCGCACGGTGACCAGCGACGAGCGGTCGGTGTCGGCCTCACCGGCGGGCCGGACGGCGTAGACGAAGACGTGGTCGGCCGTGACCTCGAGGGCGTCCTCGTCGCGCTGGGTGACGGTCATCGAGCCCCGGACCCGCACACCGGCATCGGACACGGTCACCCGCTGGCTGTCGAAGCGCACGAGCCAGCCGGTGGCGGGCGGGACGGTGGAGGGGTCCCCCGCACCGGTGACGCCCTCCGGGGCGGGGGCCCGCAGGCTGCGGTCGAGCCGCGAGCGCTGGTCGGCGACGAGGAGCTCGCGCACCGGCGTCGCGGTGCTGCCGCCGATGACGCGGGAGTCCACGGCGGAGGCGACGACGTAGTCTTTGGCCAGGGTGAGGGCCGTCATCACCTGGGTGTCGCTGAAGTCCCCGGTGGCGGTGGGCGAGGGCAGCGTCACCCCCGCGGCGCCCACCGGGAAGTCAGCCGCCTGGCTGTCGGCGAACAGGGCCTCGGGCGCGCCCTCGGGCACCGGGCTCCTGGGGCTGAGCGGGACGACGGTGGCGCGCAGCGGCTGGTCCCCGGCGGTGGAGGGCTGCTGGTAGGGGCTGGTGATGCCCAGGTAGATGGCGGTGGCGAAGGCGAGCACCACGAGCGCGACCAGCACGATCCCCTGTTTGGCCGACGAGCCGGGACCGAGGACCGCCATGCGCCGGGGCAGGCTCCGCACCGGGTGCTCCCGGTGTTCCGGGTCGTCGAGGCGTTCCTGCGCCGAGTACTCCTGTAGCCGCGCCTCGCGGACGAACGACTCGTCGAAGACCGTCGAGCCGAACTCGTCGTCACCGCGCCCCTCGGGCTTGCCGTCGGGAGGGTCTGCACGCCCGGTCATACCAACAGGGTAGGCCCCGCCGTCGCGGAGTAAACGCCCTGGCCGTGGAGGAGTTCAGGCGGTCGGGGAGATCCGGGGGGCGGCCGCCGCGGCGGCTCCGGGAGCCGGTGGGGCGGGAGCGCCGAGCGAGCCCTCCGGTTCGCTGCTGGCCGGTGGGCGGCTGGGCTCCTCGCGCTGCCCCGAGCCGGACCGCTGCACGGCGGCGAAGGCCGTGGCGACCAGGCCGATGCCCATGACCAGGGCGAGCAGCCAGGCGACCGGGCGGTACCAGCGGACGGCCCCCCGGCCGTCGGCCCGGCGGGCCCGGGCCCACTGGGCGTAGGCGCCGTCGGCGCGCGGGTGGCGGCCGGACGCTGCCGGGCCCCAGGACTCGTCGTGTCCGTAGCCGCTGTGGCCGCCGTAGCCCGGCTCGTCGGCGCCGGGGCCGGTTTCGGGGTAGCCGTCCTCGCGGGACGCCGCCGCCTCGGCCTCGGCGCGGGCCGCGGCGAGCCGCCGCTCGGCCGCGGTGGGCTCGTGCACGGGTGCCGCTCGGATGAAGTCCTCGTCGAACACCACGGAGGCGAAGGCATCCTCTGCCGCCCCGTGGTCGCGGTCGTCGGGCTCGCCACCGTCGTGGGGCGGGCGGCCCGTGGCCTCGTCCGACACCCCCTCAGAGTAGACGGGTTCGGACCGCGGAGGCGACGGATCGGTGGATCCGCGCCGCCTCCGCGCCGGACCGCGCCCGCCCGGGCGCCCACGGAACCGGCCGGGGACGCCGGGCGCCGGCTCAGCCGCGCACGTGCCCGTCGCCGGTGACGACGTACTTGGTGGAGGTGAGCTCAGGCAGCCCCATCGGGCCGCGGGCGTGCAGCTTCTGCGTGGAGATGCCGATCTCGGCGCCGAAGCCGAACTGGCTGCCGTCGGTGAACCGGGTGGAGGCGTTGACCATGACGGCCGTGGAGTCCACCAGGGCGACGAAGCGGCGGGCCGCGGCGGTGTCACGGGTGACGATGGCCTCGGTGTGACCGGAGCTGTAGCGGCGGATGTGGGCGACGGCGGCGTCCAGGTCGGGCACGACCGCGGCGGCGATGTCGTGGGAGAGGTACTCGTTCTCCCAGTCCTCCTCGGTGGCCGGAACGACGTCCGGACCGGCCTGCCGCCAGGCGGCGTCGCCGTGGACGGTCACCCCGGCCTCGGCCAGCGCCTTGAGTGCGCTGGGCAGGAAGGCGTCGGCCACGCCCTGGTGGACGAGGACGGTCTCGGCCGCGTTGCACACGCTCGGCCGCTGGGCCTTGGCGTTGACGAGGATCTCCACGGCCATGTCGACATCGGCGTGCTCGTCGACGTAGACGTGGCAGTTGCCGGTGCCCGTCTCGATCACGGGGACGGTGGAGCCCTCGACGACGGTCCTGATCAGCGAGGCGCCGCCGCGCGGGATGAGCACGTCGACGAGGCCGCGTGCCGTCATCAGCTCGGTGACGCTGTCCCGGCTCTGTCCCGGCACGAGCTGCACGGCGTCGGCGGGGAGCCCTGCGGAGGCCACGGCGTCGCGCAGGACGGCGACGAGCGCGGTGTTGGAGGCGTAGGCGGAGGACGAGCCGCGCAGCAGCACGGCGTTGCCGGATTTCAGGCACAGGGCGGCGGCGTCCACGGTGACGTTGGGCCGGGCCTCGTAGATGATGCCGACGACGCCGAGGGGCACCCGGACCTGCCGCAGCTCCAGGCCGTTGGGCAGCGTCGAGCCGCGGACCACCTCGCCCACCGGGTCGGGCAGGGCGACGACGTCGCGCACGTCGGCGGCGATGGCGGCGACGCGCTCCGGGGTCAGGGTGAGCCGGTCGACGATACCCTCGGCGGTGCCGGCCTCGCGGGCCCGGGCGACGTCCTCCGCGTTGGCGGCGGTGATCTCCCCGGTACGGGCCACGAGGGCGTCCGCGATGGCGAGCAGGGCGGCGTCCCGGGCGGTGCGCGGCAGCGGCGCGAGGAGGGCGGCGGCCTCCCGGGCCCGGTGGGCGGTCTCCAGCACGGGAGAGCCCGCGGCGGGCGCGGTGGCGGTGGCGGACCCGGAGGAGCCCGAGGACCCAGAGGACATCGAAGCGCTGGTCATGCGGCCAGCGTATGACAGGTGGGACGGCGTGCCCACGCGGTCGTCCACGGTGCGAGACATGGCACGGTCCCCTTCGGCTCGGCTGCCGCCCGGCGGTGGCGCGGCCGCGCGCCGCGGCCCCCGCCGGGCCTAGAACGGATGGACGCCGACCGGGGACGCGGGCGGCGGGCCGTAGCCCTCGGCGATGCGCTGGCGGTACGTCTCCCGGTCGATGACCTCCAGGCCGACGATCTCCCAGGGCGGTAGCTGCGCGCTCGCGCGGTGCTCGCCCCACAGTCGCAGCGCGACCGCCGCGGCGTCCCGCAGGTCGCGGGCCTCCTCCCAGTACCGGATCTCGGCGTGGTCGTCGGCGTAGCGGCTGGTCATGAGGAAGGGATGGTCGTGGGCGAGCTGTTCCAGGCTCCGGCGGACCTCGCCGAGCGGCACCTCGCGCCCGGAGACGCTGAGCGTGACGTGCCACAGCCGGGCCGCGTCCGGATCGACGGTCCGCTCCTCGCCGGACGCAGCCTGCTGCGGGGGCACGGTGGCCCGCGGCGCGGTGTGCTGCCCCGAAGAGACGTCACCGACGCTGGCCAGTCGTCTCACGGCGGCCTCCTTGTGCGTGCGGGTGCTGGCTTTGGTGCCGGGCTCCGCCGGCTCTCGCCGGGAGGCCCGGGCGGCCGTACTGCCGACCGCCGCACCACAGTTGACCAGTCCTCGGCCGCTCGCGTGGCCCTTTTCCCGAAGGTGTCCGTGGAAAGGCTGACGTCGCGGGGCCCTCGGGAACCCCGGAGGCGGGGGGTGGCGCGGACGGGTCAGGGGCGCAGCAACACCAGGTCATCGCGGTGGACGATCTCCCGCTCGTACTCCGGTCCGAGGTCGCGTGCGAGCTCACGGGTGGACCGGCCGAGCAACTGGGGGATCTCCCTGGCGTCGAAGTTGACGAGCCCGCGGGCGACGGGGCGCCCCTGGCCGTCCCGCAGCTCCACCGGGTCGCCGGCCGAGAAGTCGCCCTCGACCCGCTGCACCCCGGCGGGCAGCAGCGAGGTGCGCCGCTGGACGACGGCGTCGACGGCCCCGGCGTCGAGGACGAGGGCGCCGCGCGGGCTGGAGGCGTGGGCGAGCCACAGCAGCCGGTCCGCGCTGCGCCGGCCGGTCCGGTGGAAGAACGTGCCGGTAACCCGGCCGGCGAGGGCGTCGGCGGCGTGGCTGGCCGAGGTGAGGACGACGGGGATGCCGGCCCCGGCAGCGATCCGGGCGGCGTCGACCTTGGTGACCATGCCGCCCGTGCCCACGCCGGCCGAGCCGACGCTGCCCAGGGAGATGTCGGCGAGGTCGGCGGGACCGTTCACCTCCGCTACGCGGGTGGTGCCGGGGGTGCTCGGGTCACCGTCGTAGAGGCCGTCGACGTCGGAGAGCAGGACGAGCAGGTCGGCGCGGACGAGGTGGGCGACGAGGGCGGCGAGCCGGTCGTTGTCGCCGAAGCGGATCTCGTCGGTGGCGATGGTGTCGTTCTCGTTGACCACCGGGACGGCGCCCATGGCGAGCAACTGCTCCAGGGTGCGGAAGGCGTTGCGGTAGTGGCCGCGCCGGCTGGTGTCGTCGGAGGTCAGCAGCACCTGCCCGACGCGGCGCCCGTAGCGGGCGAAGGAGGCGGTGTAGCGGGCCACCAGGAGGCCCTGGCCGACGCTGGCGGCGGCCTGCTGGCGGGCCAGGTCGCGCGGGCGGCGGCGGAGGCCGAGGGGAGCGAGCCCGGCGGCGATGGCGCCGGAGGAGACGAGCACGACGTCCCGGTCGCCGTGCTTGGCGAGGACGTCGACGAGGGCGTCGACGCGGTCGGCGTCCAGCCCGCCCGCGGCCGTGGTCAGGGAGGAGGAGCCGACCTTGACCACGATTCTCCGGGCGCGCTCGACCTCGGGCCGGACGGCTTCGTCGCGTGCCTCGGCTGCCGCTGTCACGGAGACCCCCATGTGTGCGTCTGTCGGATGCGCGTGCTGCTCGCGCTCTACGGCCGCAATGTACGTCAGGTCGCTCTTGCCCCGCTCGCGCGGTCCATGGGACGGACGGCGCGTCCGGGTCGCGGGACCGCCCCGGACGGATGAGCGGGAACCCACCGGGGCGCGCGGTGGTGCGAGGGGAGCGCACACTGGAAAAACCCGGCGCATGGTGGTTCACCGGGAATTGTCAGGGGTTGTACCTTCGGATTACGGTCGAGAAGCATTCGGTTACGCAGCGGTGATCCTTCGGCCTCGCAGCCGCTGTCCCGCGCCCTCCGCATCCGCACCCTCCGCACCCTCCCGCGTCCCTCCGCACCCCTCCGCCTCCCGCCGGCGGAGCCGGACCCGCGTCCGCCGTCCGCCGGCGCCCCGCACGCCCTCCAGGAGCTTGACCCGTGCCTTCCGCCGGACTCCTCGCACACCGCAAGGGGCAGCTCTGCGCGCTCCTCGCCCTGCTGGGCCTGTACGCCGCCCAGCTCGTCGGCGCGCTGCTGCCGCAGGTGCCCCTGCTGATCGCGGCCTCCGCGGGCTGCCTCGGCCTCGATCTCCTCGTGCAGCAGCTGCGGCCCCGGCTGCTGGCGTTCCTCGGCCGCCTACGGTTCGACGTCACCGCCCGGCAGCTCGTGCGCGACCTGATCGTGCTCGTCGGGCTGCTGCGCCTGGCGGAGCCGGGCCGCTGGGAGCAGGCGGCGCTGGTCGGGGGCCTGCTGGCCGCCTACGTCACGCACTTCGCCTGCCAGCTCGTCGCCC
The DNA here is from genome assembly GCF_027460245.1 of Streptomyces sp. WMMC1477. NCBI lineage: Bacteria > Bacillati > Actinomycetota > Actinomycetes > Kitasatosporales > Streptomycetaceae > Streptomyces > Streptomyces sp. WMMC1477. The sequence goes on from NZ_JAPZBD010000003.1 coordinate 1,254,808, forward strand.
TGCTGGTGCGGCGCGACCGGGCGCTGCCGGTCCTCACCCGCAACGTGGACGCCTCCGCGCTCGGGCTGAGCCCCGCGCCCCCGCGCATCCTGGCGCGCCAGCCGGGGCGACGGCTGCTGACGTTCATGGTGCCCGCGACGGCGGGGATGCTGACGGCCACGGCGACACGGGAGCCGCTGTGGGCGGTGGGCGGCGTCGCACTCACCCTCACGGCCCTCGTCCTCGGCACAGGCCGGCTGGCCCAGTGGCTGCTGGGCGACCGGCGGGCGCCGGACGAGCGGACGGTGCTCGCCTGGCTGGACGCCTGGCTCGCCGCGTACCGGCCGACCCACGCGATGTACTTCTCCGGCGGGGCCTCGTCCGCCTACCAGGCCAACATGTGGCTGGGCACCCTGGCGGCCGTGCGCGGGCGCCCGCTGATCGTGCTGCGCGAGCGGTTCATGATGCAGAAGATCGCCGCGACGGACGTGCCCGTCGTCTGCCTGCCCAGGGTGGCGCACCTGATGGTGCTCGAACGCTCCCCGCTGAAGATCATGATCCACCCGGCCAACTCCGGGAAGACGTCCCAGGTGCTGCGCATCCCCTCCCTCATGCACACCTTCGTCAACCACGGCGAGAGCGACAAGCTGTCGAGCTGCAACCCCTACGCGAAGGCGTACGACGAGGTCTGGGTCGCGGGCCAGGCCGCGCGGGAGCGCTACCGGCTGGCCGACATCGGCGTGGACGACCGGGACGTGGTGGAGGTCGGGCGCCCCCAGCTCGCCCCCATCCGCCCCGCCGCGGGCCCGCCCGCCGGTCCGTACGTGACCGTCCTGTACGCCCCCACCTGGGAGGGCTGGACGGACGACCCCGGCAACACGTCGATCATGCTGGCCGGGGAGCGGATCGTCCGCGCCCTGCTCGCCGACCCCGGGGTCCGCCTCGTCTACAAGCCCCACCCCATGACCGGCTCGGTCGACCCGCGCGCGGGCGCGGCCGACGCCCGGATCAGGGCGCTCGTCGCCGAGGCGAACGCGGCCCGCGCGGCCGAGTCGGGCCACCGCCGCCCGGCGCCGGAGGCACGGGCCGAGCTGGCCCGGCGCACCGCGGAGCTGGACCGGCTGGCCGACGGCGTCTTCCGGCCCGACGCGGACGACGTCGAGCGGATGCTCGCGCAGTCGGTGCCCGAGCCCGGCCGGGCCGAGGCCGTGGAGCGGACGCAGGAGGCCTGTGAGGCGGCGTACTGGGCCGCGGTGCCCGAGTGGGAGCACCAGGTGGTCGACGGCGCCGTCCCCGGGCTGTACGCGTGCTTCAACGAGACCCACCTGCTGGTCAGCGACGTGTCCAGTGTGGTGTCCGACTACCTGGCCAGCGAGAAGCCCTACGCGGTGGTGAACACCTCGGGGCTGGGCGAGGACGCGTTCCGGGCCGCCTTCCCCACCGTCCACGCGGCCACCGTTCTGCCGCCGGACGCCGAGGGGCTCGCCGAGCTGCTGGCCGTCGTCCGCGACCCGGCGCGGGACACCCTCGCCGAGGCCCGGGCCGAGCTGAAAACGCGGCTGCTGGGGCCCGACGAGCCGCCCTCCCTGGACCGCTTCGACGCCGCCGTGCAGGCCCTGTGCGCCCGCGCCGAGGAGCGGCGCACCCGACGTCCCGCGGACCCCGCCGACGCCGCGGAGGCACCCGCCCGCGAGGCGGGCCCGCCGGGGCGGGCCTCGGCGGTGCCGGGCGCCGCGGACACGACCGTGGCGAACACCGACGTGGACGGGCCCGCCGGGAACGCGGCGCAGGCCGGGAACGCGGCGGGCTCCCGGGCCGGAGAGCCCGCGAGCCCGGAGAGCTCCGTCAGCGCCTGAGCCGCCCGCGCCTCAGGCGAACGGGTCGAAGTCGTCGTACTCGCGCTGGGAGGAGTCGCCGCGCTCCGCCTCCCGGTCGCGGCGGCGCTGCGCCGCGGGACGGGCCTCGTCCATGCGGTGGTCCTCACCGCGCCGGCCCAGCATCTCGGCGCCGGCCATGACGGTGGGCTCCCAGTCGAAGACGACGGCGTTCTCCTCGTCCCCGATCGCGACGCCGTCGCCCTCCCGGGCCCCGGCCTTCAGCAGCTCCTCCTCGACCCCGAGGCGGTTGAGCCGGTCGGCGAGGTAGCCGACCGCCTCGTCGTTGTTGAAGTCCGTCTGCCGCACCCAGCGCTCGGGCTTCTCCCCGCGCACCCGGAAGAGGCCCTCGGCCTCGCGGGTCACGGTGAAGCCCGCGTCGTCCACGGCCTGCGGCCGGATGACGATGCGCGTGGCCTCCTGCTTGGGGCGAGCCGCCCGGGCCTCCTCGACGATGCCGGCCAGTGCGAAGGACAGCTCCTTCAGCCCCTCCCGGCTGAGCGCGGACACCTCGAACACCCGGTAGCCGCGGGCCTCCAGGTCCGGACGGACCAGGTCGGCCAGGTCCCGCCCGTCGGGGATGTCGACCTTGTTGAGCACCACGAGCCGCGGCCGGTCCTCCAGCCCCCGCCCGTACTGGGCGAGCTCCTGCTCGATGACGTCCAGGTCGGAGGCGGGATCGCGGTCGGACTCCAGCGTCGCCGTGTCGAGGACGTGGACGAGGACCGCGCAGCGCTCGACGTGCCGGAGGAACTCCAGGCCGAGGCCCTTGCCCTCGCTCGCACCGGGGATCAGCCCGGGGACGTCGGCGACGGTGTAGACGGTCGACCCGGCGGTCACGACGCCCAGGTTGGGGACGAGCGTGGTGAAGGGGTAGTCGGCGATCTTGGGCTTGGCCGCGGAGAGCACCGAGATCAGCGAGGACTTGCCGGCCGAGGGATACCCGACCAGCGCCACGTCGGCGACGGTCTTCAGCTCCAGCACGATGTCGCGCGTCTCACCGGGCACGCCCAGCAGCGCGAAGCCGGGGGCCTTGCGGCGGGCGGAGGCCAGGGCGGCGTTGCCCAGCCCGCCACGGCCGCCCTCGCCGGCGACGAAGGTGGTGCCCTCGCCCACGAGGTCGGCCAGCACGTTGCCCCGCTTGTCCAGCACGACCGTGCCGTCCGGCACCGGCAGGACCAGGTCCTCGCCGTTCGCGCCCATCCGGTTGCCCCCCGCCCCCGGCTTGCCGTTCGTGGCCTTGCGGTGCGGACTGTGGTGGTACTCCAAGAGCGTCGTCACGCTCTGGTCGACGACGAGGACGACGTCCCCGCCGCGGCCGCCGTTGCCGCCGTCCGGGCCGCCCAGCGGCTTGAACTTCTCCCGGTGCACGGAGGCGCAGCCGTGGCCTCCGTTACCCGCGGCGATGTGCAGCTCGACGCGGTCCACGAAGGTGGTCATGACGCATGCCTCCCGGCTGGTTCGATGCCCGTGCGGCCCGCACGGGGTGCTCACAGGCTTGGTAACACGCCGAGGGCGGAACCGCTTCCCGCGCTGCGCGCGCGAGGCGGTCCGCCCTCGGCAGAGTGCTGCTGGTCGTGCTCGTGTGCGACGGAAAAGTGGTTACTCGCCGACCGGCACGATGTTGACGACCTTGCGGCCACGGGCCGTGCCGAACTGCACGGCACCGGCGTCCAGCGCGAACAGCGTGTCGTCGCCGCCGCGGCCGACACCCGCGCCCGGGTGGAAGTGGGTGCCACGCTGGCGGACGAGGATCTCGCCGGCGCTGACGACCTGACCGCCGAACCGCTTCACGCCGAGACGCTTCGCGTTGGAGTCACGACCGTTCCGAGTGGACGATGCGCCCTTCTTGTGTGCCATCTGTTCTCAGTCCCTTACTTCGCCGGGGCGGGGATGCCGGTGATCTTCAGCGCGGTGTGCAGCTGACGGTGACCGATGCGCTTCTTGTAACCGGTCTTGTTCTTGTACTTCTGGATGTCGATCTTGACGCCCTTGTGGTGGTCCACGACCTCGGCCTGGACCTTCACGCCGGCCAGCACCCACGGGTCGCTGGTGACGGCGTCCCCGTCGACCACGAGCACGGTCGAGAGCTCGACGGTGTCGCCGACCTTGCTGCTGGACATACGGTCAACCTCGATGACGTCGCCGACAGCAACCTTCTGCTGACGGCCGCCGGTGCGCACGATCGCGTACACGCGGAACTCTCTCTCGCTCGTTGTGGGAAACCCCTGATGCCAGCCGCCGACCGCGGGCGCACCCGGTGGGCACGACCCGGAAGGTGTGGAGCGGCCTCTCCCCTCGGCCGGCAGGCCGGGTGGGAGGGAGGTGCTCAGGAGCGTGACGTGTGGAGTGACACGCCAGCGGTCAAGATTACGGGGCCTTGACCAGGCCGGTCAAACCGGCCCCGGCCGCCGCCCGTGCCCCCGGGGCGAACCCCGGGGCACGGCACCCACCGGGCGGTCCCGCCGCGGCGGGATCAGTCCTCGGCGGCGGCCGAGACCGACGGTGCGGCCGTCTGCTCGGCGGCCGCGGCCCGCTCGGCCGCCGTCTTCTTCGCCGTCGCCTTCTTCGCCGTCGACCGCTTGGCGGCGGCCTTCTTGACCGCCTTCTTCGCGGCGGCCGGCTCCTCAGCCTTGTCGGCCTTGTCGGCCGGCTTGTCGGCCGTCTTCGCCGCCGCCTTCCTGGCCGTCGTCTTCTTCGCGGCGGCCTTCTTGGCGGTCGTCTTCTTGACCGCCGCCTTCTTGGCCGTGGTCTTCTTGGCTGCCGTCTTCGCCGCTGTCTTCCTGGCCGTCGTCTTCTTGGCGGCTGCCTTGAGCTCCGGCCCGGCGGGAGCCACGGCACCGGCTTCGGCACCGGCTTCGGCCCCGGGCTCGGTGGACGGCTGGGCCGCCGGGACGACGATCGCCTCGGCGGGCTCACCCTCCGGGGCGCCCGTCGGCGCCGACACGCGCCGGGTGACCCGGCGGCGTGCGCGGCCGGTGGCGGCCTCCGGCTCCGGAGCCGGGACGGCCCCGGGCTCCGGGACGGCCTCTGGCTGGGGCTGGGGCTGCGGTGCCGCGGCAGCCGTCTCGGCCGCCGGGATCACGGTCACGGCACCCTCCGCGCCCTCCTCGGCGGCCTTCGGCGCGCCCGCGGGCACGGACACCTTCCGGCTCACCCGCCGGCGCCCCGAGGGCGCGGCCGGGGCCTCGGCGGGGGACGGCTCCGGTGCGGCGACGGGCTCCGGGGCCTCGGCCGCCGGGGCCGCCGGGGCCGCCGCCACGACGGTCACGGCTGCTTCCTCGGCAGCCTTCGGCGCGCCCGCCGGGACGGAGACCTTCCGGCTGCCCCGGCGACGGGACCGGGCCGGGGCCACGGCCGGCTCCGGCTCGGCGGCGACCGGCTGCGGCGCGGGCTCCGGCTCGACGGCCGCCTCGGGGGCGGGCCCGGGCGCCGGGGCGGACTCCGGCTCCGGCTCGGGTGCCGGGGCCGGAGCACCGGCCGGGGCGGTCGCCTTGCGGCTGGCCCGGCGGCGCTTGCGCGGGTAGCGGGAGGCGGCCTTCTCGGCCTCGGCGACGCTGCTGAACAGCTCCTCGTCGGGCTCGAAGGCGGGCTCGGGCAGGGCCTTCGGGGCTTCCTCGGCCAGCACCTCGGCCACGGGCTCGGGCTCCGGCTCGACAGCGGCCGGAACCTCGGCCGGGGCCGGCTGAGCCTCCGGCTGGGCCGCGCCCTTGCCCTTCTTCTTCCGCTTGCCGCCACCGCCGCCGCCGGCGGCGTGCGCCTGGTCCATGTGGACGAGGAGTCCGCGGCCGTTGCAGTGGGCGCACTGCTCGGAGAAGGACTCCAGCAGTCCCTGCCCGACGCGCTTGCGGGTCATCTGCACGAGGCCGAGCGAGGTCACCTCGGCGACCTGGTGCTTGGTGCGGTCCCGGCCGAGGCACTCCAGGAGCCGGCGCAGGACGAGGTCGCGGTTGGACTCCAGCACCATGTCGATGAAGTCGATCACGATGATGCCGCCCAGGTCGCGCAGCCGCAGCTGGCGCACGATCTCCTCGGCGGCCTCCAGGTTGTTCCTGGTGACCGTCTCCTCCAGGTTTCCGCCCTGGCCGGTGAACTTGCCGGTGTTGACGTCGACGACGATCATCGCCTCGGTCCGGTCGATCACCAGGGAGCCGCCGCTGGGCAGCCAGACCTTCCGGTCCAGCGCCTTCATCAGCTGCTCGTCGATGCGGTACGTGGCGAAGACGTCGACCTCCGACGTCCACTTCTGCAGCCGCTCCGAGAGGTCGGGCGCGACGTGCGACACGTAGCCGTGGATCGTCTCCCAGGCCTCGGCGCCGCTGATGACGACCTTGCTGAAGTCCTCGTTGAAGATGTCCCGGACGACCCGGACGGTCATGTCGGGCTCGCCGTAGAGCAGCGTCGGCGCGTTGCCCTTCTGGGCCTTCTTCTGGATCTCCTCCCACTGCGCCTGGAGCCGCGTGACGTCGCGCGCCAGCTCCTCCTCGCTCGCGCCCTCGGCCGCGGTGCGCACGATCACGCCGGCGTTCTCGGGCACGACCTTCTTGAGGATCTGCTTGAGCCGGGAGCGCTCGGTGTCGGGCAGCTTGCGGCTGATGCCGGTCATCGAGCCCTCGGGCACGTAGACCAGGTAGCGGCCGGGCAGCGACACCTGGCTGGTCAGCCGGGCGCCCTTGTGGCCGATCGGGTCCTTGGTGACCTGCACCAGCACCGACTGGCCCGACTTCAGCGCGGTCTCGATCCGGCGCGGCCCCCCGGAGACGCCGAGCGCCTCGAAGTTGACCTCACCGGCGTACAGCACCGCGTTGCGGCCCTTGCCGATGTCGACGAACGCCGCCTCCATCGAGGGCAGCACGTTCTGGACCTTGCCCAGGTAGACGTTGCCGACGTAGGAGGTGGACTGCTCCTTGTTGACGAAGTGCTCGACGAGGACGTCGTCCTCCAGCACCGCGATCTGGGTGCGCTCGCCGCTCTGCCGGACGATCATCTCGCGCTTGACCGCCTCGCGGCGGGCGAGGAACTCGGCCTCGGTGATGATCGGCACCCGGCGCCGGCCCTGTTCACGGCCCTCGCGGCGGCGCTGCTTCTTGGCCTCCAGCCGCGTCGAGCCCTTGATGGCCTGGACACCGTCGCCCTCGTCGGCCTTCTTCTTGCGCGGCTCGCGGACCTTGACGACGGTGCGCTCCGGGTCGTCCCCGGTGGGCTCGGCCGGGGCGGCGGCCTCGTCCCCGCCACGGCGGCGACGACGGCGACGGCGGCGGGAGCTGCTCGTCGAGGACGGGCCCTCCCCGGCGTCCTCGCCCTCCTCGGCTCCGGTCTCGGCGGGTTCCTCCGCGCCCTCGCCCGCATCCTCGGCGGACGGCTGCTCGGCGTCCTCGGCGGTCTCCGCCTCGCCACGACGGCGGCGACGGCCGCCCCGGCGCCGGCGGCGGGAGGGCCGCTCGGCGCCCTCCTCGGCCTCGTCGCGACCCTCGGCCTCGGGCTCCTCCGCAGGCTCGGCGGCCTCCGCCGCTTCACCCTGCTCGCGCTCGGGGGTACCCCGTTCGCCGCGCTCGGGGGCCTCGCCGCCCCGACGGCGGCGACGGCGGCGGGCCGGGGGCTCCTCGACCGCCGGCTCCTCCTCGACCTCCGCCTCGGCGGCCTCGGCCTCCGCGGCCGCGGCCACGGAGTGGGGCGTCTGGAAGGTGGGCTCGGTGAAGACCGGGGGCTGGAACAGCGCGTTCGAGGCGAGCGCGGGTGCGGTGCGGCCCTGCCCCACGGGCTCGGACGCGGCCGCCCGCCGCGCGCGGGGCTTCTTCACGGGGGCGGGCGCCGCGCTCTCGGCCTCGCTCGCCCCGGCCGGCTCCCCGGTCCCCGCGGCCGACTCCTCGGCCGTGGGCTCCTCGCTCGCGGAGGTCTCGGCGGCGGGCGGTGCCGAGGCCTTGCGGGTGGCCCGGCGCCGGCTGCGCTGGGGCTTCGCCTCGGCGGGGGCGGCAGGGCCCTCGGCCGTGGTCCCGGCGGAGGCGTCCGCGGCCGGCTCGGCGGCGGCCTCGGCACTCGCCTCGGAGGCGGTCTCCACCGTCACGGCAGCCTCCTCGGCGGCCGTGCTGGCGGAGGCGGGCGGCCCGGCGGGCCGCGACGCGGCACGACGCCGCCTGCGCGGCGGCAGCGTGTCACTCGGTGTGGTGTCGTCCGTGCCCTCCACGGGCGTGGAGTCTGTCGGTTCGTGCATGCGCGGGTTTCTCCCGTCACGCTCCCGGATGCCACGCCTGCGCTCGCCGCGGATACGCGGCATCGATTCGGTGTCGCGGTCCGGGGCGCGGGCGCCGCACGGGAGCTGTCGTCTCACTCGCCGGTTCCGGGCCATCCGGCCCGGCTACGGCGAAAGTCTGTCGGTGTGTGCGCCGGCCGTACGGCGGTACCCGGGTGGCTCCCTGGGTGCCTGGCACGTCGGCGGCGTCTCGACTCCGGCCCTACGCGGCGGGTCCCGGCGCCGTCGCGACGGGGGTAGCGTCGCGGTCGGGCGCCAACGGATCGGCCACCGTGCCGCTCTCCTCGTCCAGCGGCCCCTGCGCCAGCCTGGTCACCCCTGCGGGGACCGGCGGCGCCAGGCCGGCCGCTGCGCGGAGACCGGACAGGACGTCGTCGGGTCGTACGGCGGGTGTCAGGTGCCGCACTACCAGCCGCAGTATCGCACAGCCACCCTGTTCCGGCCTATCGGGTCCGCCCTCGGGCTCGTCGGCCACGGCCTCCAGCGAGGCCACCGCCGCACGGGCGTCGAAGGTGCGCAAGCCCTTCTTCGTCTCCCGGCTCACCTCGACGCTGGAGGCGTCCAGGAAGGCCCGGGCGGCCCGCTCGGCCTCGGCGGGCTCGACGCCGTCGAGCCGCAGCTCCCAGCGGGACGCGGTCAGCCGGTCCGCGAAACCGGAGGTGTGCGCCTCGACCGCGTCCAGCACGTCGAGCCCCGTCGGCAGCGAGGCGTCCAGGAGCCGCCGGAGGTGTTCCGGGTCGCGCCGTTCGGCGAGGGCGATCTCCAGGTACTCGGCCTCGCTCGCGGTTCCGGTGGGCGCGGCGTTCGCGTACGACACCTTCGGGTGCGGCGTGAACCCCGCCGAGTACGCCATCGGCACCTCGGCGCGGCGCAGCGCCCGCTCGAAGGCGCGCTGGAAGTCGCGGTGGCTGGTGAACCTCAGGCGGCCACGCTTGGTGTAGCGCAGACGGATGCGCTGCACCGCGGGTGCGGGCGGCGGGCCTTCGGGCTGTCGCTTCCCCAGGGGTCCTTCTCCTTGCTGAACGCGCCCCGCGGGGCGCTGGTCGTCCTGTCTCCAGCCTAATGGGCGGTGTGCCGCGGGCTCAGCCCGTGCGCTCGCGCGCGGTCGTCGGTACCCAGTACCGCAGCTTCTCCGCGCGCTGGTCCTCGAAGATCCCACCGCAGTTCTCGATCACCTTGCGGGAGGCGAGGTTGTCGCGGTCGCACGTGACGAGCACCGGGTCGACGCCCAGCTCGGCGGCGTACGGGAGCGCGGCGCGCAGCATGGCCGTGGCGTGCCCCCGGCGGCGGGCGGAGGGGCGGACGTCGTAGCCGACGTGACCGCCCCACTCCAGCAGCCGCCCGTTGAGCCGGTGGCGCAGGGCCAGCCGTCCGAGGTAGGCGTCGCCCTCGACCCACCACCAGGTGGTGGAGGGCACGTGCCCCGGTGGCCGGGGCGTCTCGGGCAGGGCGTCGGCGCGGACGGCGGCGACGTACGCGGCGAAGCCCTCCGAAGTGCCCCACCGCGGCCCGTACAGGCGGATGTCCCGGCCGACCATCGAGCCGTCCTCCACGGCACCGCGGCCCTCGGCGCGCAACTCGTCCATGGCCTCCAGGAAGGAGGCGTGGACGCGGACGGTCGGCAGGAGGAGCTCGGGCACGGGGCCATTCCACCACGGCCGCGCCGGGGCTGGCAGACCGGGCGGACGTCCCCGGGCAGGGCCGCGGGCTCCCTGGGTGTGCTGTCCGGACAGCACACCTAGCCACCCGCGGGCGGGCTGCTCGCGGCGGGGGCGGCGGTGGGCGTCGGGACGCCGCGGAGATCGACGTCCGCGTCGCAGACGGCCGGCGGGAGCGCCACGTCGGTCCCCCGCAGGCGCACCTCGGTCCGGCCCTCTGCGTCCTCGGTGAACGCGACCGTGCACACCACCTGCCGCACCCCCAGGTCGTCGAGCTCGGCGAGGGCGATCGGCAGCAGCACCTCCACCCCGCCCCCCGGGTGTGACGCCGACCGGGCGACGCCCTCGTAAGGGAACTCGGGCAGGCCGTCGGTGAGCCCGGCCCGCCGTTCCCTCGGCCGCGGCCCGGCGAAGAGTTCCGCGAGCGTCTGGGGCGTCGACACGCCCGGTCCGGGCGTGTCGACGAGCGACGGTCCCGGCGGGTCCGGCGCGCCGAGCGCCTCGTCCACGAAGCGGATCACGGGCATCAGCCGCCCGTCGAGCGAGCGGAGGAACAGGACCATCCCGTTGGGCGGGTACGGGTAGACCTCGACCTCGGCCGGGCCGCCCGCTTCGATCACACCGGTCTCCGGGACACCGCAGCCGCCGAGCAGCAGCGCGGCGAGGGCCGAGAGGGCCGGCAGGAAGGTGCGGCGGCGTCTCATGCCGGTGCCTCCCCCGCGTTCAGCGGTATCTCGACGGTGAAGACGGCGCCGGTTCCGCCGGGCCGGTTCGCGGCCCGGACGGTGCCCCCGTGCAGCCGGACGTTCTCCACGGCGATGGCCAGGCCCAGGCCACTGCCGGCCGAGCGGGTGCGGGCCGCATCGGCCTTGTAGAAGCGGTCGAAGATGTGCGGGAGGACGTCCGGCCGGATGCCCGGCCCCTGGTCGGCGACCTCGGTGACCAGCCATGCCGTCCCGTCGGCCCCGGTGGCGGTGCGCAGCGTCACGGTCACGCGTGCTCCGCCGTGCCGCAGCGCGTTGCCGACGAGGTTGGCGACGACGATGTCGAAACGGCGCGGGTCGAGCCGGGCGCGGATGCCCTCCGGCAGGTCGGTGACGATCCCGTCCGTCCAGCGCCGTCGCTCCAGCGTCTTGCGTACGGTCTCCGCGGCGTCGACCTCGTCGGTGTGCAACTCGGCCACGCGGGCGTCGAACCGGGAGATCTCCATCAGGTCCTCCACCAGCACCGCGAGCTTCCCGGTCTCCGCGCTGATCAGGCGGACGGCGCGCGCGGTGTCGGCGTCGAAGCGGCCCGCGTCCTCGTCGAGGACCTCGGTGACGGCGAGCATGCCCGCGAGCGGCGTGCGCAGTTCGTGCGAGACGTCGGAGGCGAAGCGGCGGGCGCGCGCCTCCGCCTGCCGCAGCTCGTCCACGGAGCGCTCCAGCTCTCCGGCGGACTCGTTGAACGTCCGCGCCAGGTCAGCGAGCTCGTCGCCGCCCCGCACCTGGATGCGGGTGTCGAGGCGGCCGCTGCCCATGGAGCGGGCGGCCTTGCGCAGCTCGCGCACCGGACGCAGCACGCTGCGGGCCGCGATCAGCGCGGGCACGAGGGCGATGGCGAGGCCGGGCAGCGCGCCGTCCCGGGCGGCGGCGACGAGCGCCTCCACGTTCGCCTGCTCCTCGGGCATGGGCATCACCGCGAACAGGACCAGCCCGGTCGGCAGCACCCGGTCCTTCTCGATCTCGTACACGACCGGCATGCCCATGGCCAGATACGGCACGCCGTCCTTGACGACGCGCTGGAAGCTGCCGCGCGGACCGGCGTGGACCCTGCGGCGCAGTTCGGCCGTGACCACCGAGGACCTCGGGTTCGTCGCGGAGGAGAAGCGGGCCGAGCCGTACTCCGCGTAGACGTACCACGGGTGCGGCCTGCCCTCGCGGGCCATGCGGCGCAGGGCGAACTCCAGGTCGGGCTCGTTCACCGGCAGATGAATGCCGAGGTCGCCCACGTGGGCGCGGAAGGAGGAGACCGCGGTGTCCTGGGCCGTCTGCAGGACGGCGTTGCGGGCCTCCCGGAAGGTGAGCGTGGCGGTCGTCCCGGCGCTGACGGCGGCCACCAGCAGGAATGCCAGGACGAGACGGGTCCGCAGGCCGAAGGGACGGCGGCGCCGTTCACCGGTGGTCCCCCCGCGGCGCGACCGCCCGCGCGGCCGCGGGGGCCGCAGCCTCACAGCGGTCCGAAGCGGTAGCCGAAGCCCCGCAGGGTCTGTATGTAGCGCGGGTTCCCCGGAACGTCCTCGATCTTGTTGCGCAGCCGCCGCACACACGCGTCCACGAGCCGGGCGTCGCCGTGATAGCTGTGCTCCCACACGTGCTCCAGCAGTTGCTGGCGGCTGAAGACCTGGCCGGGCGCCGCGGACAGGTGCAGGAGCAGCCGCATCTCGGACGGCGCGAGGGCGAGCCGGTCGCCGTTCTTGGCCACGGTGAGCCCGGAGCGGTCGATGGCCAGCTCACCGTGGAACTCCACCTCGGACCGCCCGCCGCCGGGCTCCTCCACCCTGCGCAGCACGGCCCGGATGCGGGCCTCGATCACCTCGGTGCGCGCCGGTTTGACGATGTAGTCGTCCGCGCCGGCCTCCAGGCCGACGACGACGTCGAAGTCGTCGCCGCGGGCCGTGAGCATGATGATCGGCAGCTGGCTGTCGTCCCGCACCCGGCGGCAGACCTGCACGCCGTTCATGCCCGGCAGCATCAGGTCAAGCAGCAGCAGATCGGGCCGGAACTCGCGCAGGGCGGCGAGCCCGGCCTCGCCGGTGCCGGCCGTGCGGACCTCGTGGCCGCGCCGGCGCAGCCCGAGTTCCACACCCTCGCGCACGGAGGGGTCGTCTTCGATCAGGAGTACGCGAGGCATGTCATCAGTATCCAGTCGGTCGGGTTCGGCCCGGCGCCGAGCCGGGGTCATGAGCGGCGGCGCAGCCGCGCGAGGGCCGTGCCGACGAGGGCGTCGATCCCGGCGAGCCGCAGCGGCCGGGCCAGCAGGAGGAAGACGGCGGCGATCGCCGCAGCCCCGGCCCCGGTCGCCACGAGTGCGCCACCCGCCTCCGCCCAGCGGGCGGCGCCGTACCCGAGGGCCGTCGCCGGCACGGCGGCGGCCAGCAACCGCGCCTGCGCGGCGAGGGCACGCACCGGCGTGCGGCGGGATCGCCCCGCACGCTCGCCCTCTGGCACGCCCCGCGGCGCGAGACGGCGCCGCAGGACGAGGGCGGTGACGGCCCAGCCCGCCCACAGCGCCAGCGAGTAACCTCCGGCGATACCGGTCACCGCCCAGCGGGCGGGCAGGACCACGTACGCCACCACGGCCAGGCCCGCGTTGAGACCCGCGATCACGAGGTTGAGGAAGAACGGGGTGCGGGTGTCCGACAGCGCGTAGAACGTGCGGGAGAGGACGTACTGCCCGCTGAAGGCGATCAGCCCGGGCGCGAACGCCATCAGCGTGCCCGCCATGACGGCGACCGCCGCCGCGTCCGTCTCGCCGTACTGGAAGACGAGCGCCAGCACGGGCTGGGCGAGGGCGAAGAGCGCGCAGGCCGCGGGCACGACGGCCGCCGCGCTGGTGCGCAGCGCGTAGGACACGTCGCGCCGGACCGCGGCGATGTCGGCGTCGGCCGCCGCCGAGCTCATCCGGGGCATCAGCGCCGTCACGAGCGACACCGTGATGATCCCGTGCGGGACGGACCACAGCAGGTAGGCGTTGTTGTAGGCGCTGAACCCGGCGCCGCCGTCGACGCCGACCGCCTGCGCGTGCAGGCCCGCCGCCGTCGCCAGCCGGGTCGTCACCCAGTACGCGGCCTGGTTGGTGAGCACCAGCAGCACCAGCCAGCCGGCGTTCCGCAACGGCCGGGTGAGCCCGCTGCCGCGCCAGTCGAAGCGGGGCCGGTAGCGGAAGCGGGCCGCGCGCAGGGCGGGCAGCAGGGCGAGGGTCTGGACGACGATGCCCGCCGTCGTCCCCCAGCCGAGCAGCGCGGTCCCGGTGGCGCCGAGCGTCCCGCCGTCGCCGGTGGCGAAGGCCGCGAGGTAGAGGCCGAAGACGGCGATGACGACGACGTTGTTGAGGACCGGCGCCCACATCATCGCGCCGAAGCGGCCGCGGGCGTTGAGCACCTGGCCGAGCAGCGTGAACAGCCCGAGGAAGAGGATCTGCGGCAGGCAGTAGCGGGCGAAGGCGACCGTCATGGCGGTCTGGCCGGGCGGGTAGTCGGTGTACGCGTCGACGATCGCGGGCGCCGCCCACACCGCGCCCGCGGTGAGCACCAACAGGGCGAGCACGCACACGGTGAGCAGCCGGTCGGTGTACGCGACGCCGCCGTCCCCGTGCTCCTTGGCCGCCCGGACGAGCTCGGGCACGAAGACGGCGTTGAGCGCGCCGCCGATCAGGAGCACGTACACGATCGTGGGCAGCGAGTTGCCGACGGCGTACCCGTCGGCGACCGTCCCGACACCGATCGCGGCGGCGACGACGGCGGACCGCACGAACCCCGTCGCCCGCGACACCATCGACCCGGCAGCCATGACGAAGCCGCTGCGCAGCACGGACGGCCCCCGGGACGGCGCCGCCCCGCCGGACGCGGGCCCCTCCGGCGCGGCTCCCTCCGGCGCGGACCCGTCCCGCGCGGACCCGTCCCGCGCGTCCGTTGCGGTCCGCGCCGTCACCGGTGCGCCAGGTACGTCTGGAACGCCCGGTACAGCGCGTGGTTGGCCGTGCCGTCCAACGGTCTCTCCCACTCCCCCAGGGTCTCGACGACGTCTCCGCCGGTCCCCAGCTTCCAACGCAGCAGCCCGTACGGGCGGTCGTCGGGGTCGAGGGTGGAGGGTACCCCGCGCATGTCGTAGACGTCGGCCCCGAGAGCCTTGGCGTCCAGCAGCATCCGCCACTGCAGCAGGTTGGACGGGCGGACCTCACGGCGGTGGTCGGCCGAGGCACCCGTCTGGTACCAGACGCGACCGCCGACGTGGACCATGGTGTGGGCCGCGAGGATCTCGCCCCCGTGACGGGCGAGGTAGAGCTTCATCCGGCCCGGCTCCTCCGCGTTGAAGGCCGCGTACTGGCGCTCGTAGTACGCGAGCGACCGGCCGAGCCGGAAGCCGTCCCGCTCCTCCGTGATCCTCAGCAGCCGGTAGAACTCGGGCAGGTCGGACGCGCCCCCGACGACCACCTCCACCCCGGACTTCCCCGCCCGCCGCACGTTGCGCCGCCACTCCTGGTTCAGCCCGGCCCACAGATCGTCCGGCGTGCGGCCGGTGAGCGCCACCTGGAAGACGTGCCGCGGCTGCGCGTCCCCGTCCTCCTCACCGCCGCACCTCTTCCAGCCGCGCGCCCGCAGCCGCTCCGCGACGGCCGCGCCCAGCGGGTCGACCTCGCTCGCCAGGACGTCCGCGAGCCGCCTGCCCGGACCGGTCGCCGCCTTCAGCCGGGACGCGCTCCAGCGGCGGTACGCGGGCGAGGGCCCGATCCGCACCGCGAACGCGCCCTCCGCGCGCAGGTACCGCAGCAACGGGTCGAGCCAGCCGTCGATGCCGGGGTCGGCCCAGTCGGCCACGGGACCCTCCGGCAGATAGGCGAAAAACTTCCGCGTGCCCGGCAGTTGCCGCAGCAGCACCAGAGCCACCCCGGCCAGCCGCCCGGACGCCGGGTCCGGCCCCCAGCCGACCAGCCGGCTCCGCCAGCCCTCCTTGACCTCCGCCCACGACGGACACTGCAGGAACGCGGCGCCCAGTGCCGTACCCTCACCGGACTCCAGGAACCGGCGGTACGCGGCCGCGGTGACGGGCCCTAGCGGTGTTTCCCGGCCGCGGACGGCCGTCACGGACAGCGCTGACACGGTGTGAGCCTCTCTCTGGGGGACCCCCGGATCTCCTGGGACGCCGAGGATGCTCACAGCCGTCCTTGACCGCTCCGCGCGGCGAATGTGACCGGACGATGACCGTTCCCCTCCAGTCGCCGTCACATCGCCGCAGCGCCGTTCACCTGCGCTTTCTCGCTCCTACAGTCCTCGTACAGCCACCTGGGACCACGACTCGTGATGGGGGAGACCCTTGGGCCACACACGTATGCGCGGAGCGGCGGCCGCGGCACTGCTCCTGCCGCTCGCCGCCTGCACGTCCGGCACCGGCGTGTCCATCGCCGACGACAAGCCGGGGGAGCGAGCGGGCGACGGCGGCCCGGCGACCGTCACGGTGACGCCGCACGGCGAGGACGCCGAGGCCGGTGAGCCCGTCACGGTCACGGCCTCGCGCGGCACCCTCGCCTCGGTCACCGTCACCGACGCGGAAGGCCACTCCCTCACCGGGCAACTCTCCGCGGACGGCACGCACTGGGCCTCCCGGCGCAAGGCCGTCCCCGGCACCTCCTACACCGTCACCGCCGTGACGACGACCGAGGCAGGCGGCAAGAAGACGGTGAAGTCCGCGTTCACCACCGCCGAGGCCGACCGGGTGAACAAGGTCGACTGGCGGCCCGGCGCCGGCGCGACCGTCGGCGTCGCCCAGCCCGTCTCCCTCGTCTTCGACCACCCCGTCACCGACAAGGCCGCCGTCGAGCGGCAGTTGCAGCTCACCACGTCCAACGGCACCGAGGGCACCTGGGCCTGGCTCAAGGACTACTCCGGCCGCGACCGGATCGACTGGCGGCCCGAGGAGTACTGGAACCCCGGCACCGAGGTCACGCTCACCGCCGAACTGAACGGCACCGACTCCGGTGAGGGCGGCTGGTTCGTCCGCGACTACTCGACCCACTTCACCATCGGGACCGACCAGGTCGTCACCGTCGACCTCGACCGCAAGCAGCTCACGCTGACACGCGACGGGCAGGAGGTCCGCACGATCCCCGTCTCCGGCGGCACCCCCGGCGGCGACAAGCGCTCCTGGCGCGGCACCGCCGTGCTGATGGCCAAGGAGGGCACCATCCGGATGAACTCCGAGACCGTCGGCCTCGGCGACGCGTACGACAAGATGGTCGACTACTCGATGCGGCTCACCTGGTCGGGCATGTACGCCCACGCCGCACCCTGGAACGACCGGTGGATGGGCAAGGCCAACAAGAGCTCCGGCTGCATCGGCATGAGCGACGCGGACGCCGCCTGGTTCTACGCCCAGGTCCGCCCCGGCGACCCGTTCGAGATCAAGGGCGAGGACACCAAGGGCGTCGTGACCCCCGGCAACGGCTTCGGCGCCTGGAACCTCTCCTGGACCGACTGGCAGGCCCGCAGCGCCCTACGCTGACCCGCTTCCGCCTGAAGCCCCATCCCCGCGTGCGCGGGGAGCAGTTTCAGCCACCTCACGTGAGGCGTCTGGCATCGGGGGCATCCCCGCGCACGTGGGGATGCCCCCGACCCCGGCCAGTTCATGTCCGTACTGGATGGCGTCGCCCACTGGTCACGGCTACTTCTTGACCGTGAGCGGGAGCAGCTTCTTGCCGGTGGGGCCGATTTGTATAGCCGTGTCCATCTGAGGGCAGACGCCGCAGTCGAAGCAGGGGGTCCAGCGGCAGTCCTCGACCTCGGTCTCGTCGAGGGCGTCCTGCCAGTCCTCCCAGAGCCAGTCCTTGTCCAGCCCGGAGTCGAGGTGGTCCCAGGGCAGGACCTCCTCGTAGGCGCGCTCGCGGGTCGTGTACCAGTCGACGTCGACCCCGTGGGCGGGCAGCGTCTTCTCGGCGCAGTCCATCCACAGGTCGTAGCTGAAGTACTCGCGCCAGCCGTCGAAGCGGCCGCCGGCCTCGTAGACGGCGCGGATGACGTCGCCGACGCGGCGGTCGCCGCGCGAGAGGAGCCCCTCGACGATGCCGGGCTTGCCGTCGTGGTAGCGGAAGCCGATGGAGCGGCCGTACTTCTTGTCGCCGCGGATCTTGTCGCGCAGCTTCTCCAGCCGGGCGTCGGTCTCCTCGGCGGACAGCTGCGGGGCCCACTGGAAGGGGGTGTGCGGCTTGGGCACGAACCCGCCGATGGAGACGGTGCAGCGGATGTCGTTCGAGCGGGAGACCTCGCGGCCCTTGGCGATGACCCGCGTGGCCATGTCGGCGATCTGGAGGACGTCCTCGTCCGTCTCGGTGGGCAGGCCGCACATGAAGTACAGCTTCACCTGGCGCCAGCCGTTGCCGTAGGCGGTGGCGACGGTGCGGATCAGGTCCTCCTCGGAGACCATCTTGTTGATGACCTTCCGGATGCGCTCGCTGCCGCCCTCGGGGGCGAAGGTGAGGCCGGAGCGGCGCCCGTTGCGGGTGAGCTCGTTGGCCAGGTCGATGTTGAACGCGTCCACGCGGGTGGAGGGCAGCGAGAGGCCGATCTTGTCCTCGGTGTAGCGGTCGGCCAGGCCCTTGGCGACGTCGCCGATCTCGCTGTGGTCGGCGGAGGAGAGCGAAAGCAGGCCGACTTCCTCGAAGCCGGTGTTCTTCAGCCCCTTGTCGACCATCTCGCCGATGCCGGTGATGGAGCGCTCCCGCACGGGCCGGGTGATCATGCCGGCCTGGCAGAACCGGCAGCCGCGGGTGCAGCCGCGGAAGATCTCCACGGACATCCGCTCGTGCACGGTCTCGGCGAGGGGGACGAGCGGCTGCTTGGGGTAGGGCCACTCGTCCAGGTCCATCACGGTGTGCTTGGACACCCGCCACGGGACGCCGGAGCGGTTCGGCACGACGCGCGCGATGCGGCCGTCGGAGAGGTACTCGACGTCATAGAAGCGGGGGACGTAGACGCCGCCGGTCTTGGCCAGCCGCAGCAGCACCTCGTCCCGGCCGCCCGGGCGGCCCTCGGCCTTCCAGGCGCGGACGATCTCGGTCATCTCCAGGACGGCCTGCTCGCCGTCGCCGACCACCGCGCAGTCCAGGAAGTCCGCGATGGGCTCGGGGTTGAAGGCGGCGTGGCCGCCGGCGACCACGATCGGGTCGTCCTCGGTGCGCTCGGCGGCGTCCAGCGGGATGCCGGCCAGGTCGAGGGCGGTGAGCAGGTTGGTGTAGCCGAGCTCGGTGGAGAAGGAGACGCCGAAGAGGTCGAAGTCGCCGACGGGCCGGTGCGCGTCCACGGTGAACTGGGGCACACCGTGCTCGCGCATCAGGGCCTCCAGGTCGGGCCAGACGCTGTAGGTGCGTTCGGCCAGCACGCCCGGGCGCTCGTTGAGCACCTCGTAGAGGATCATGACGCCCTGGTTGGGCAGCCCGACCTCGTAGGCGTCCGGGTACATGAGCGCCCAGCGGACCTCGGCCTCGTCCCACTCCTTGACCGTGGAGTTCAGCTCGCCGCCGACATACTGGATGGGCTTCTGGACATGCGGGAGGAGGGCTTCCAGGCGCGGGAAGACCGACTCGACAGGCATGGGTGACGTCCTCGGTGACGGGGTTGTGCTGCTGGGCTGCTCGTACGGGGCGACGGGGCGTGCGGGCGGGCCCGGTGGCCGACCGGCTCACCCCGGCGATCCTCCAGCGTAACCCGTCGGCGGGAGGCTTGTGGCGCCCGGCCGGGGAGGGCCCGGAGTCCTCAGGCCGAGAGGGGGCGCTGTATCCGGACGGACTGGAGCATGCCGATGGCGATCCACACGGCGAACATCGAGGAACCGCCGTAGGAGACGAAGGGGAGCGGCAGACCGGCGACGGGCATGATCCCGAGCGACATGCCGATGTTCTCGAAGGACTGGAAGGCGAACCAGGCGACGATGCCGGCGGCGATGATGGTGCTGTAGAGGTCGGTGGCGCCCCGCGCGATGCGGCAGGCCCGCCACATCAGCATGCCGAGGAGCAGCAGGATGCCGGCGCCGCCGACGAAGCCCAGTTCCTCCCCCGCCACCGTGAAGATGAAGTCCGTCTGCTGCTCGGGCACGAACTGGCCGGTCGTCTGGGAGCCCTCGAAGAGGCCGGTGCCGAAGAGGCCGCCGGAGCCGATGGCGATGCGTGCCTGGTTGGTGTTGTAGCCCACGCCGGAGGGGTCGAGGGCGGGGTTGGCGAAGGCGGCGAAGCGGTTGAGCTGGTACTCGTCGAGCAGTCCGAGGAGCCAGACGGCGACGGCACCGGCGGCGCCCGTGACGATGAGCCCGAGCACCCAGCGGTTGGCGGCGCCCGAGGCGAGCAGGACGCCCAGGATGATCACGACGCACACCATGACCTGGCCGAGGTCGCCGACGACGATGACCGGCAGGGCGGCGAGTGCGAGGGCCTGGACGACGGTGCGGTGGTCCGGGTGCTCCCGGTCCCCGGCGTCGACCTTGGCCGACAGGATGACGGCCATGCCCAGGATGATCGTGACCTTGATGAACTCCGAGGGCTGGATCTGCAGCCCGGGGGCCAGGTTCAGCCAGGCGCGCTCACCGTTGATGGTGGCGCCGAGCGGGGTGTAGACGAGCCCGATGAGCACCAGTGCGAGCACGTACAGGGCCGGCATGAAGGAGCGCAGCCGCTGGTGCCCCAGCCAGACGACCCCGATGGCCAGGGCGATGCCGATGGCGGTGTTGACCAGGTGCTTGTAGAGGAACTGCTGGGGGTCCCCGCCGGTCAGCTCGGTGCGGTTGCGGGTGGCCGACCAGACGAGCAGCGAGCCGACGGCGCACAGCAGCAGCGGTACGAGCATGAGCGGCCAGTCGAGCCGGCGTGCCAGGGAGTCGCGGGCGGTGAGGCGCGCCCACAGGCTCTTGGGCTGGCCGACGCCGCCGCTGTCGAAGGAGTGGACGCTCATCAGAGGAACTCCGCCTCACGCCAGAACTTGACCAGCTTGGGATCGGTGCGCTCGGGCTGGACGGTGCCGTTGGTCCCGATCTTCGGCAGTTTCTTCTGCGGCGTGGGCAGGAGTGCCTTCTTCGGGTCGATGGAGCCGTCGTCCTGGACGCCGTAGATCGCGTCGTAGATGTTGCGCACGGCGGGGCCGGAGGCGCCGGAACCGGTGCCGGCCTGGGAGATGGTCATGACGATCGTGTAGTCGTCGGTGTAGGTGGCCAGCCAGGAGGTCGTCTGCTTGCCGTAGACCTGGGCGGTACCGGTCTTGGCGTGCATCGGGACCTCGTCGTGCGGCCAGGTGGTGAACCGCCACGAGGCGGTGCCGCGGGTGGCGACGCCCTTGAGGGCCTCGTCGATCTGGGCGATCGTCTTGTCGCTGGCCGGGAGCTTGCCGTGGGCGCGCGGCTCGATCATCTCGACGTCGCGGCCGTCGGGGCTGATGACCGCCTTGCCGACGGTCGGGTCGTAGAGGGTGCCGCCGTTGCTGATGGCCGCGTAGCCGGTGGCCATCTGGATGGGGGTGACGAGGATGTCGCCCTGGCCGATGGCGTAGATGATGCTGTCGCCGGCGCGGAGCTGCATGCCGATCTTGCAGTTCTCCCGGGCGAGCTTGGTGACGTAGTCCTCCTTGCCCTCCTTCTTCTCGGCCGCCTTGGCCTGCTTGCACCAGCTGTCCTTGTTGGCCTCCCAGTAGTCCTGCTTCCACTGCCGGTCGGGGATGCGGCCGGTGACCTCGTTGGGCAGGTCGATGCCGGTCTTCTTGCTGAGGCCGAAGCCCTTGGCCGCCTTGTAGAGGTACTCGTTGGCGTCGCCGGGGCCGGCGTCCGAGCCGCCGTCCTTGCGCCACTCCTGGTGGCCGAGCCGGTAGAAGACGGTGTTGCAGGAGACCTCGAGCGCGCGGCCGAGCGTGATGGGGCCGTGCCCGGTGGACTCGAAGTTGGCGTAGCTGTGGCTGCCCAGGCTGTAGGAGGACGAGCACTGGTACTTGTCGTTGAAGGGGTAGCCCGCGTTGACGGCGCCCATGCTGGAGACGACCTTGAAGATGGAGCCGGGTGCCGCCTGTCCCTGGATGGCCCGGTTGAGGAGCGGGTAGTTGGAGTTCTCGCCGGTGAGCTTGGCGTACTCCTTGGCGTCGATGCCGCCGACCCACACGTTGGGGTCGTAGTCGGGCTGGGAGGCCATGGCCACGATCCGGCCGGTCTTGGACTCCATGACGACGACGGCGCCGGCGTCGGCCTCGTACGGCCGTCCGGTGATGGTGTCCGTCTGCTGGCGGGCGGTCTCCATGGCCTGGTGGAGCTGGTACTCCGCGACGGCCTGGACGCGGGAGTCGATGCTGGTGACGAGTGAGGAGCCGGCCACCGGCTCGTCGCTGTCGGCCATGCCGAGGACGCGGCCGAGCTTGTCGACCTCGTAGCGGAGCACGCCGGAGTCGCCGCGGAGCGCGGTGTCGTAGGAGCGCTCAAGACCGGAGCGTCCGACCTGGTCGGAGCGCAGGAGCGGGGAGTCGGTGTCCTTGGCCTCCGCGACCTCCTCGTCGGTGACCGGGGAGAGGTAGCCGAGCACCTGGGCGGTGTCGGCCTTGTAGGGCGCGGGGTAGCGGCGGACGGCGGCGGGCTCGGCGGTGATGCCGGGGAAGTCCTCGCCGCGTTCGCGGATGGTGAGGGCCTGCTGGGTGGTGGCCTCGTCGGTGATCGGGATCGGCTGGTAGGGCGAGCCGTTCCAGCAGGGCTGCGGCGTCTCGGCGTTGCACAGCCGGACCTTCTGGCCGACCTCTTCCTCGGTCATGCCGAGGACCTCGGCGACGCGGGCGAGGACGGCCTCGCCGTCGTCGTCCATCTTCATCAGCTCGGTGCGGCTGGCGGAGACGACGAGCCGGGTCTCGGTGTCGGCGATGGGCACTCCGCGCGCGTCGTAGATGGTGCCGCGCGGCGCGGGCTGGACGACCTGCTGGACGTGGTTGCCCGCCGCCTCCTCCTGGAACTCGTCGCCGTTGCGGATCTGCAGGTACCACAGCCGCCCGCCGAGGGTGAGCAGCAGCGAGAAGACCAGGATCTGAATGGCGATCAGGCGGATGGTGACGCGTGAGGTGCGCCCCGTCTCCGGAATGTTGCTCACAGGTTTGCCCCTCCCGTCACAGCCGCTTGGCTCCCTTGACGCGTCCCGCCCGGAGGCGGGTCGAGCGGTTCAGCAGCCCGCGGCCGCCCCCGCCTCCGCTGCTGGACGTCCAGCGTGTCCGGCCCGTGGACCAGCCGCTGGTGCGACTGCGTCTGCCGAACAGGCGGCGCGTCGGTCCGCCGGAGCCGGCGGTCGCGGTGGCGAGCGGCCGGTAGGCGCTCTCGGCCGCGGTGCCGGTCCCCCCGGCGGCGTCGGCGAGCGGATCGGGGTCGGCCCGGCGGGCCAGGATCATGACGAGCGGCACGGTGAAGGGTGCCAGCAGGAGGTCGTAGAGGGTCGCGGTGAGCAGCAGTCCGCCGAGCCCCACGTGGCGGGCGGCGCCGTCTCCGACGAGCGCGCCCACGCCCGCGTAGAGCAGTGTGGAGGCGAGTGCCGCGACGCCGACGACGAGCATGGGGGCGGTGGCGCTGCGGTGCTGCCCCGTCTCGGGCTTGGTCAGTCCGGCGGCGTAGCCGACGACGCAGAGCACGAGGGCGTAGCGGCCGACGGCGTGGTCGGCGGGTGGGGCGAGGTCGGCGAGCAGGCCGGCGGTGAAGCCGATCAGGGCGCCGCTGGTGTGGCCGTAGACGAGGGCCAGGCCGAGGACGGTCAGGAGCAGCAGGTCGGGCGTGGCCCCGGGGAGCTGGAGCCGGGCGAGGACGCTGACCTGGACGACGAGCGCGACGACGAGGAGGGTCCCCGACAGCAGCATGCGGTTGAAGCGCATCGACTACTCCACTCCCTGCTCGTCGGCGTCGGTCTCGCCGGCCACTTCCTCGGTGTCCCCGCCCACGTCCTGCGGGGCGGGGGGCCCGCCCGGATCGTCTCCGGGGGGCGGTTCCGCGTCCGGGTCCCGCGGGTCGAGTTCCTCCTGGCCGCCCTGGCCCTCCAGTCCGTCCTGACCCTCCTCGCCCTCTTCGAGCGGTTCGCCGTCCGGTCCGACGGTGACGGTGACGGTGGGTGTGGGTTCCGGTTTGGGCGGGTCGGGCAGGACCGTGTCGCGGGGGTCCTCGCGCGGCGGCTCGACGACGACGCCGACGATGTCGAGCCGGCTGAACCCGACGTACGGCTCGACGCGGACGGTGCGGGTGAGTGCTCCGGTGGCCGGAGGCACTTCGACGATCTTGCCGACGGGCACGCCGGGGACGAACGGCCGGTCGTTGCTGGAGCCGAAGGTCACCAGGCGGTCGCCCTTGTTCACGTCGGCCTTGCTGTTGAGGAGCTGCACGGTGAGCCAGCTGTCGCCGCGGCCGGTGGCGAAGCCGAGTTCGTCGTTGCCCTCCAGCCGGGTGCCGACGGTGAAGTCCGGGTCGGTGGCCAGCAGCACGGTGGAGGTGGTGGCGCCGACGGTGGTGACGCGGCCGACGAGCCCGTCGCCGTTGAGCACGGTCATGTCGGGGGTGATGCCGTCGCGCTTGCCGACGTCGATGGTGATCGTCCAGGAGAAGCCCTGGGCGGCGCCGATGGCGACGACCTGGGCGCCCTTGACGCCGTACTGCCCCGCGGCGGCCGTCTTCAGCAGCTTGTCGAGCTGGGCGACGCGGGACTTGCGCCGTTCGTCGGAGCCGAGGCGCGTCTTGAGTTCCGCGTTCTCCCGCTCCAGGGCGGCGAGCCGGTCGTGGCGGTCGCCGGACTGGCGGACGGCCGTTATGGCGTTGCCCACCGGGTCGACGGCCCCCGCGACGGCGTTCTCAACCGGCCCGAAGACGGACGCGGCGCCCTCCCGGGCGGTGTCGAGCGGCGAGTCCTCACCACTCCTCATGTCCACCGTGATCAGTGCGAACGCGATGGCCACGAGGAGGATGAGCAGAAGCCGGCTTTCTCGGGAGTCCCTCACGTGCGACGGCCGTGCCTTCCCCTTGTCGGAACCGTGTTATGCCTAAGGACCTTCGGGTGTTTCCGGTGGGCTGTCCACCGATGTCGCCCGGTCGGGGGCGCGTCGTACGCCCTCGGTGCGGCGCCCGCGGGTCACCTGCGCGGCTGCGCGTCCAGGACCTGCTGGAGGGCCTCGAACTCCTCGACGCACTTGCCGGAGCCGAGGGCCACGGAGTCGAGCGGGTCCTCGGCGATGTGGATGGGCATGCCGGTCTCCTGTCGGAGCCGCTCGTCCAGGCCGCGCAGGAGCGCGCCGCCGCCGGTGAGGACGATGCCGCGGTCCATGACGTCGCCGGAGAGCTCCGGGGGGCACTTGTCGAGGGTCGTCTTGACGGCGTCGACGATGGAGTTGAGCGGCTCCTCGATGGCCTTGCGCACCTCACCGGCGGAGATGACGACCGTCTTGGGCAGTCCGCTGACCAGGTCCCGGCCCCGGATCTCGGTGTGCTCGTCCTCGTCCAGCTCGGCGGCGGAACCGATCGTGATCTTGATCCACTCCGCGCTGCGCTCGCCGAGGAGGAGGCTGTACTCCTTCTTGACGTACTGGATGATCGCGTTGTCCAGCTCGTCGCCGGCGACGCGGATCGACTGGGCGGTGACGATGCCGCCCAGGGAGATGACGGCGACCTCGGTGGTGCCGCCGCCGATGTCGACGACCATGTTGCCGGTGGCCTCGTGCACCGGGAGGCCGGAGCCGATCGCGGCGGCCATGGGCTCCTCGATGATGTGGACCTGCCGGGCACCCGCCTGCGTGGACGCCTCGATGACGGCCCGCCGCTCGACGCCGGTGATGCCCGAGGGCACGCAGATCACGACGCGGGGCCGGGCGAGGTAGCGGCGCCGATGCACCTTCAGGATGAAGTACCGCAGCATCCGTTCGGTGATCTCGAAGTCCGCGATCACGCCGTCCTTGAGCGGCCGGACGGCGACGATGTTGCCCGGCGTGCGCCCGATCATCTTCTTGGCTTCGGCACCCACGGCGAGAATGCCGCCGGTGTTGGTGTTGATGGCGACGACCGAGGGTTCGTTGAGGACAATTCCGCGCCCTCTGACGTACACCAGCGTATTCGCGGTCCCGAGGTCGATCGCCATGTCACGGCCGATGAACGACATGTTGTTCGCCATGAGGATACGTCTGGCCTTCCAGCAGGAGCGAAGTGATGAGCAGGCAAAAGGGCAGGAAGAGCTGCGGATCGCGGAGGGTCTTCCGGAAGCCTCCATCGTAGTCGCGTTCACGCGCACGACGAGGAGCGGGTTCCTCCGCCATTGTGGTGCAGGCGACGACCGGTCCTACCCCTGATGACGTCGCGTCTGGGTGATTCGTTCCCCCAGAACCCGAAAGATATGCAGAAGGCGACCGGCGGACCGGTCGCCCCGGGGCGCGGAGCCCGGCCGCACCCGTCTGACGTGCCGTCAGAAAACCGAATCAGGCACCCTCGGGATAGAAGATCTTCATCTCCCGTTCGGCGGATTCGACGGAATCCGACGCGTGAATGAGATTTTCCCGGACAATTGTCCCGAAGTCCCCCCGAATGGAGCCCGGGGCTGCCTGGATCGGGTCGGTCGGGCCGGCCAGGGCACGCACGCCCTCGATGACCCGCTCCCCCTCGACCACCATGACGACCGACGGGCCGGAGGACATGAAGTCCAGCAGCGGCGGGTAGAACGGCCGCCCCTCGTGCTCAGCGTAGTGCTGCTCCAGGGTGGCCCGGTCCAGGGTCCGCAGCTCCAGCGCGGTGATCGTCCAGCCCGCCTTGGCTTCGATCCGGCCGACGATCTCGCCCACCAGGCCGCGCCGGACCGCATCGGGCTTGAGGAGGACGAGGGTGCGCTGGCTCATGGGCCGCTCCTTGCTTTCGGAGGTCTTCGGATGTCCGGGTCACCGGGGTGACGGAAGGTTCGGGCAGACAGGGGGTTCCCGGGCGAGGCCGTGGAACCGGCGCCCGACGCGCCCGGACGCGCTGAGGCTACACAACGGCCGGGCCCCCCGCGCCCCGCAGGGGCACGGCCGGGCCGTCGGCGGGGCTCAGGCGGCCGCGCGTTCGGCCTTGGCGCGGTCCACCGTCGAGCCGACCTTGATCGAACCCCACCACAGCAGGGTGAACACGACGCCGAGGACGAACATCGTCGGAACGACGAAACCGCTCGCGATCAGCGCGAACTGGAGCACCCAGCCGAGCTGGAGGCCCCCCGGCCTGCCCAGCATGCCGCACAGCAGCAGGCACAGGGCCATGGCGACGCCGGAGACGACCCAGACCGCGGTGGCGGAGTGGCCGGTGAGCCGCATGGCCACCAGGCCGGCGAAGCCGATGACGAGGAACTCCGCGATCAGGGTGGAGGCGCACAGCGTTCGCATCAGCGGTCCTTTCCGAGCAGCAGCCGGGCCTCGCCGACCGTGATCACCGATCCGGTCACCAGGACCCCGGCCCCCGCGTACTCGTGCTCTTCCTCGGCCAGCGTGATCGCGGCCTCCAGCGCATCGTCGAGGCGCGGTTCGACCCGCACGCGCTCCTCGCCGAACACCTCGACGGCCAGCGCGGCCAGCGCGTCCACGTCCATCGCCCGCGGCGTCGAGTTCCGGGTGACGACGACCTCGGCGAGCACCGGCTCGAGCGCCTCCAGCACCCCGCGCACGTCCTTGTCCCCGCTCGGCCCGACGACGCCGACGAGCCGGCTGAAGCCGAAGGCCTCGGAGACGGCCTCGGCCGTCGCCCGGGCCCCGGCGGGGTTGTGAGCGGCGTCCAGCAGCACCGAGGGGCTGGCGCGGACGAGTTCGAGCCGGCCGGGCGAGGTGACGGCGGCGAAGGCGGTGCGGATCGTGTCGGTGTCCAGGCTGCGCCCCTGTTCCGCCCCGACGCCGAAGAACGCCTCGACGGCGGCGAGGGCGACGGCCGCGTTGTGGGCCATGTGGGCGCCGTGCAGGGGGAGGAACACCTCGGGGTACTCGCCGCCGAGCCCGCGCAGGGTCAGCAGCTGCCCGCCGACCGCGACCTCCCTGCTCACCACGCCGAACTCCAGGCCCTCCCGCGCCACGGTCGCGCCCTGCTCGGCCGCCCGGCGCATCAGCACGGCCGCGGCCTCGACCGGCTGCTGCGCCATGACGAGGGTGGCGCCGGGGGCGACGATCCCGGACTTCTCGCGGGCGATCTCGGCGGGCGTGCC
The DNA here is from genome assembly GCF_027460245.1 of Streptomyces sp. WMMC1477. Lineage (NCBI taxonomy): Bacteria > Bacillati > Actinomycetota > Actinomycetes > Kitasatosporales > Streptomycetaceae > Streptomyces > Streptomyces sp. WMMC1477. The sequence goes on from NZ_JAPZBD010000003.1 coordinate 1,282,494, forward strand.
GCCCAGCTTGTCGGTGTGGTCGAGCGCGATCGGGGTGACGACCGAGACGGCCGCGTCGATGACGTTGGTCGCGTCCCAGCTGCCGCCCATGCCGACCTCGACGACGGCGACCTCGACGGGCGCGTCGGCGAACGCCGCGTAGGCCATGCCCGTCAGCGCCTCGAAGAAGGACAGCCGGTGCTCCTGGGCGGCGTCCACCAGATCCATGAACGGCTGGACGTCCTCGTAGGTGCGGATGAACGCCTCGGCGGACAGCGGGCTCCCATCCACACAGATCCGCTCCGTCATCGACTGCACGTGCGGGCTGCTGTACCGGCCGGTGCGCAGCTCGAAGGCGCGCAGCAGCGCGTCGATCATGCGCGCGGTGCTGGTCTTGCCGTTCGTCCCGGTGATGTGGACGGACTGGTAGGAGCGCTGGGGTTCGCCGAGGACGTCCATGAGCGCCCGGATGCGGTCGAGGCTGGGCTCCAGCCGGGTCTCCGGCCAGCGGCCGAGCAGCGCGTCCTCCACCTCGCGCAGGGCCCGGTCGGTCTCCGGGTCGGCGGGGCGGGTGGGCACGTCGGCGGCGGCGAGCGGGCCGGCCTGGGTGCGCAGCGTGCGGCTGCCCGCCTCGATCACCGCGAGGTCGGGGTCGCGCTGGGTCTCCTCCCCGACGATCTCCTCGAACTCCTCGAACGGGTCACTCCCGAACGGGTCGCCTTCCGCGTGTCCTGGGGGGCCGGGGTTGCCGGGGGTCTCGCTCACCCCGCCAGTCTACGGAGCGGCGCCCCCGCTCCACGGGGCACGGTCCCACCCGGGCGCGGGCGGCCACCCGGAGCGCGGAGGGACGCCGTCCCGTGCGAAAATCCTGCCCATGCGCGTCTACCTCGGCTCCGATCACGCCGGTTACGAACTGAAGAACCACCTGGTGGAGTGGCTGAAGGCCAACGGGCACGAGCCCGTCGACTGCGGCCCCCACGTCTACGACGCGGCCGACGACTACCCCCCGTTCTGCCTGCGCGCCGCCGAGCGCACCGCAGCCGACCCGGACGCGCTGGGCGTCGTCGTCGGCGGCTCGGGCAACGGTGAGCAGATCGCGGCGAACAAGGTGCGCGGCGTGCGGGCCGTGCTCGCGTGGAGCGAGCAGACGGCCGCGCTGGGCCGGGAGCACAACGACGCCAACGTGATCAGCATCGGCGGGCGGATGCACTCCACCGAGGAGGCCACCCGCTTCGTCGAGGTCTTCCTCGGCACCCCGTTCACCGGCGACGAGCGCCACCAGCGCCGCATCGACCAGCTCGCCGGCTACGAGACGACGCGCGAGCTCCCGCCGATCCCCGCGCACCACCCGCAGCAGGGCTGAGCCAGCCGGGAGCACCGGGGAACGCCGAGCAGCGCCGAGGAGCACAGCAGCCGACCATGCCCGAAGGTCACACGATCCACCGGCTGGCGGCCGACTACCGGGACCGCTTCGCGGGCCGTGCCGTGCGGGCGAGCAGCCCGCAGGGCACGTTCGCCCGGTCGGCAGCCCTGCTCGACGGCCACCCGCTGCGTTCGGCCGACGCCACCGGCAAGCACCTCTTCCTGGGCTTCGGCCCCGGCCTCGGCTGGGTGCACGTGCACCTGGGCCTGTTCGGCAAGGTGTTCTTCGGCTTCCCCGGCGATCCGGCCGGCACCGCGCCCCCGCCCACCGTGCGGCTGCGGCTCGCGGACGAGGCGGCCTACGCCGACCTGCGGGGGCCGACGCGGTGCGAGCTGATCACGGACGCGGAGAAGGCCGCCGTCGTCGCCCGGCTCGGCCCCGATCCGCTGCGTGCCGACGCGGACCCGGAGCGGGCCTGGGCGCGCATAACCCGCAGCCGCACGGCCATCGCCACGCTGCTGCTGGACCAGAAGATCGTCGCGGGCGTCGGCAACGTCTACCGGGCCGAGGTGCTCTTCCGGCACGGCGTCCACCCCTACCTGCCGGGGCGGGAGCTGACACCGGCGCTGTGGCGGAGGCTGTGGGACGACCTGGTGGGCCTCATGCCCGAGGGCGTGCGGACCAACCGCATCGACACCGTCCGCCCCGAGCACACCCCCGAGGCCATGGGGCGCCCGCCCCGCGTCGACGACCACGGGGGCGAGGTCTACGTCTACCGCCGGGCCGCCCTGCCCTGCCACGTCTGCGCGGCCCCCGTCCGGACGGCCGAGCTGGCCGGACGCAACCTCTTCTGGTGCCCCGGCTGTCAGAAGCCGTAGGCCGCCCAGGGCGCCCGGGTTCCGGCGAAGGCCATCGAGGCCGCGGCGAGCGCCCCCGTGCGCTCCTCCCGCACAAGCCCGGCCTCCGCCAGCTCGGCCAGGGTCACACCGCCCAGATACGCGGCGCCCAGCTCACGGACGGACAGCCCGAGCTCGGCGGGGGCGTCGGTGCGCTCGCACACCGCGCCACGCCCGTCCCCGCTCAGCCGCCAGCGGCCCGCGTTCCAGGGGCAGAACGCGTCCGCGACGTCGAGGACGACGTCGACGGGCGCGGTGTAGGTGCGCGCGGCCAGGGCGGCGCCGACCTCCACGGTGCGCAGGTGGAGCTGGTCGCCGAGCCGGAGCCGGCAGCGGCGCGGGTCGGAGACGAGGTGCTGGAGCGGATCGTCGACGGGGCGGTCGTGGACCGCGATCGACTCGGTGAGGTCGATCCCCGCCAGGTAGCGCCACAGGGCGGCCGTGGCGGCCGGGTCCAGGGCGTCGAGGTCGCGCAGCCGGACGCTGCCGTGCGGTCCGTCGTCGTCCCAGCGCGGGCGGAAGGTGTAGCGGGCATAGCCCACGAGCTCGCCGCCGCGTTCGGCCAGCACGCACTGGAGCGGCGAGGCGTCGCCCCGTTCGCCGGGCCGGACCCGGACCTGGCGCCGCTCCCACGCGGCGGACATGCGCCGCAGCATCCCGGGGCGGCCGGGCACCAGACGGGCGTAGAGCGCCTCGCAGTCCGGCAGGGACTTCTCCGGGTCCGCCAGGCGCAGCCGGACGTCGTCCGTACCGGGCGGGGCGGCGAAGCTCACCCGTGTCGTGTCGACCGTCGCGCCGAGGCAGCGGCTGGCGACGCCGTAGCCGAACCGGCCGTAGATCGCCGGCTCGGAGGCGCGGAGGACGGACAGCGGCTCCCCCGCCGCCCGGACGTCGTCGAGCTGTCGGCGCATCATGCCGGTCAGCACGCCGCGGCGCCGGTGGGTGGGGGCGACGCTGACCGCCGAGAGGCCCGCGGTGGGGACGGCGGCGCCACCCGGCACCGTCAGCCGGAAGCTGTAGTTGGCGGCCGTGCCGACGATCTCCCGTCCGTCCACCGCCGTGAGAGCGCGCTCGACCTCCAGGACGCCGCGCCAGGCGCGCCGCTCCTCCTGCTCCGCCGGATCCGCGCCGAAGGCCCGGACCACGGTGTCGAACCAGGCGTCCCACTCGTCGGCGCGCATCGCGCGGACCTCAGTCGTCATACGTCCTGCCTACCAAACCGCACCCATCCGAGCATCCGATTTTCGAACAGGAATACTTCGGACTGAGGTTGGGAATCGACGCAGGCCGGACACCCCGGATAAGGTCCCGAGCCATGGCAGGTCGCACCGGTTCGGCTGAGCAGGCGGCCCGGGTGGACCGCAGCCGCAAGGCGTGGCACCGGGCCCGGCTGCGGTTGCGCCGGTCGGGCGTCGACTCCTTCCGCGGCCACGGCTCGGACTGGCTGGTCTTCGGCGTGCTCCTCCTCGTCGTGACGTTGTTCACGTGGGGCACGGTGGTACAGCCGCTGTGGGTGGCTCCGGAGACGCTGGTCCTGCCCGTCATCGCCGGCGGGCTGCTGCTGCGCCCGGTGAGCCTGCTGACGCTGTACGCGGCTTCCGCCGTGGCCCTCATCGTCGAGTCCGTCGCGCTCGGCCCGTACACCGACGGCGCGGGCCGGGTCACGCCCGGCAGCGTGCTCGTGGTCGCGGCGGTCGGGCTGGCCGGGCTGCTGATCGCCCAGTTCCGGATGCGCGTCGGGGTTCCCTGGACCGGCGGCAGCACCATGCTCTTCGACCTGCGCGAACGTCTCGGTGTGCAGAGCCGGCTGCCCAAGCTGCCGCCCGGCTGGCACGGTGAGATGTCCCTGCGTCCGGCCGGGGGCCAGTCCTTCTCCGGCGACTTCGTGGTCGCCGCCCGCACGGGGGCGAACCGTCGCACCCTGGAGATCGTCCTCACCGACGTCTCCGGCAAGGGCATGGACGCCGCCTCGCGGGCCCTCCAGCTCTCCGGGGCCTTCGGCGGGCTGCTGGGCTCCCTGCCGGCACCGGGCTTCCTGCCCGCCGCCAACGCCTACCTGCTGCGTCAGGAATGGCAGGAGGGCTTCGCCACCTCCGTCCACCTCGTGCTCGACCTGGACACCGGCGACTTCGAGCTGATGTCGGCCGGGCATCTGCCGGCCATGCAGCTGAGCGCCGGGGCGGGCAAGTGGGAGGAGCACGCCGCGGACGGGCCGCTGCTGGGCGTGCTGGACGGCGCCGAGTTCCACCCCGCGAAGGGGCGGCTGCGCCGCGGTGACGTCCTCATGCTCTTCACCGACGGTCTGGTGGAGGCCGCCGACCGGGATCTGACCGAGGGCATCGACCGGCTGACGGGCGCCGCGGAGACCCACATCGCCACCGGGTTCCGCGGTGCCGCGTGGCACCTGATCGAGCGGGTGGCCCGGGACGTCAACGACGACCGGGCCCTGCTGCTGCTCTGCCGGAACTGACCGGCGGTCAGCGCGCCCCCGGGGTACTCACCCTTTCGGGTGAACGTGGCGCGGGGGTCCGGTCGAAGAACCACGCCATCCTGGGCTCCACGAGGGGCCGCACGGCCCGGTGGACGGCCGGGGTGCACAGCACCGTCATCATCGCGAAGGCCAGCAGCGTGATGACGGCGCAGCCGGTCGGCGAGGCCGCTCCGGGGAACGCGTACCAGTCGAACTGCCGGGCCAGCTGGATCGGGTAAACGTGCAGGAGGTAGCCGCAGACCGTCCCGGCGCCCAGGGCCGTGAACCACACCGTCCGGCGCGGCGTCCAGGCGAGCATGCAGGCGGTCAGCAGCACCGCGCAGCCGAAGACAGCGAACGTCATCACCACACCCACCCACCAGGGCGAGCCGAGTTCCTGGGCGGAGCGGTTGTGCAGCATCCACTCGTGGTTCATCCGGGGCACCGCCCAGTAGGCGACGGCGACGGCGCCGAGCAGCACGGGCAGGGCGACCGCCCGCGCCCCCGGCCGCTTGACCAGCTCGAAGTGCTCCGGCCTGAGCTGGAGGCCGAGCACGAAGAAGGGCAGGAACTGCAGGACCCGCATGAGGTCGAGCTCGTCCCCGATCCCCGGTGTCGCGGCGGCCGCGGCGGCGATCCCGAGCGCCACGGGCAGCGGCCAGCGCAGGGCCCGCCAGATCGGCGCGCTCAGCCGCCAGACGAACAGCGCGCACAGGAACCACAGGGCGTACCCGGGGCTGAAGAGGGACAGCGGCCGGTCCGGCTCGCCGATCTGGCGCATGAAGAGGGTGTAGACGACCTCGAAGACCACATAGGGCACGGCGACCCCGGTGACCAGCCGCCGGACCTGCTCGGGGCGTCCCTGGAAGCTCCGGGAGAGGTAGCCGGAGATCAGGGCGAACGCCGGCATGTGGAAGGTGTAGACCGCGATGTAGAGGGCCGCGACGGCCCGGCTCTCCGACGTCAGCGGAGCCCAGGCGTGCCCCATGCCCACCAGGACGATCGTCAGGAACTTGGCGTTGTCGAGGAACGGGTCCCGAGCCCTGACCGGTCTGCACTCCCTCCCCGCGGCGGGCGCGGGCTGGGCCGGGGCCGTCGACCACGTCGTGTCGGGCGTCTCGCGTACGGCGGCCGGCGATGCCGAGCGCCGGGAAGCAGCGTGGAACATCCACCGCACCATAGGCGCGAAATTACTCAGACGGAAACGACGGATGCCAGGTTGCCTCCGTTCATGAAAATTCTTCACTTCGTGCTCACACGGCGACCATCGAGACGCGACGGGATCAGGTTCACGGCATTTGATCCGATTTACTGCCTGGAGCGTGCCACGCGGCACCCTCCACCGTGCCCAGCAACCCGCCGTCGCAGCGGACTTCACACCGACGGCATGTCAACGGGCTCCTACGGTCACCCGGTTGGTGGCACGATGGGGGGTGCCGCCGAGGGTGCGGGCGCGCGGGCCCATCCCTCAGGCCGGCGGCGAGGCGTTCCGAACGAAGGTGTGATCAGTTGTGGCCATTTCGCTGTCCGTGGTCGTGTTGCTCGCGGTCATCCTCGTGGTGATGATCCGCGGCGGCTCCGTCAAGACGGGCCCGGCGATCGTCGCCGCGCTCTTCGGCTTCTTCCTCGCCTCCAGCGGCATGGCGCCGACCATCGAGAACTTCCTGGACTCGCTGGCGGAGTCCATCAGCTCCATCACGCTCTGACCGGCGACGGGCGGGAGAAACGGCGACAGCCCGGACCGTGACGGTCCGGGCTGTCGGCAGCGCGAGCGGGCGACGGGAATCGAACCCGCGTAGCCAGTTTGGAAGACTGGGGCTCTACCATTGAGCTACGCCCGCGAGCACCTCGTCAGCGGTCCTGGAGCAGGTCGTCGACGTGTCTTCCGACCCGGGCCAATGATCGCCGCGCGGCACGCAGTGCATCGTACGGCATGTACCCTACGTGTCGCACCGGCGGGGTGTGGCGCAGCTTGGTAGCGCGTCCGCTTTGGGAGCGGAAGGTCGTCGGTTCGAATCCGGCCACCCCGACCACGTAGTATGAAGACGCGCGTGCCTGTGTCGTGTCCGTGTTCCTCATGGGATGCCCCGCCTGCCGGGTCCAGCCGGATCCAGCCGGTTCTGACCAGCCCTGGTCGGCATCCTGCCGGAATCTCGTCGGGATGCGGGGCGCCAGAGTGACGACGGACCGGTGGAGCCGGTCCGGGCGGCACGTACACAGAGCGTCCGAGGAACGCGGTCAGCAACGCGTCCGAGGACGACCATCCCGAGCAGTCAGCCCCAAGGAGACCGACCGTGAAGAGCGCCGTGGAGAACCTGAACCCGACCCGGGTTCGGCTCACTGTCGAGGTGCCCTTCGAGGAGCTCAAGCCCAGCCTCGACGCGGCGTACAAGAAGATCAACCAGCAGGTCACGGTGCCCGGCTTTCGCAAGGGCAAGGTCCCGGCGCGGGTGATCGACCAGCGTTTCGGCCGGGGTGCGGTGCTGGAGGAGGCCGTCAACGACGCGTTGCCGAAGCTGTACCAGAGCGCCGTCGAGGAGGGTGAGCTGAACCCGCTCGGCCAGCCCGAGGTCGACATCACCGATCTCAAGGACAACGAGGTGCTGGCCTTCACCGCCGAGGTGGACGTCCGGCCCGAGATCGAGATCCCGGACTACTCGGGCATCGAGGTCACCGTCGATGCCGTCGAGGTCGGCGACGAGGACGTGGACAAGGCCGTCGAGCAGCTCCGCGAGCGCTTCGCCTCCACCTCCGCCGTCGAGCGCGCCGCCGCCGAGGGCGACGTCGTCAAGATCGACCTGGAGGCCAAGGTCGACGGCGAGGTGCTCGAGGACGGCGTGGCCAAGGGTATCGACTACACCATCGGCTCCGGCGAGCTGCTGGAGGGCATCGACGCCGCGGTCACCGGCCTGGAGGCCGGCGGCTCCGCCACCTTCACCTCCACCCTCAAGGGCGGCTCCGCGGCGGGCCAGGAGGCCGAGGTCAAGGTCGACGTCGAGACCGTCTCGGCCCGTGAGCTGCCCGAGCTGGACGACGACTTCGCCCAGCTCGCCAGCCAGTTCGACACCATCGCCGAGCTGCGCGAGGACAGCCGCAAGCGGCTGGAGCAGGGCAAGAAGTACGACCAGGCCACCGAGGCCCAGCAGAAGGTGCTGGACGAGCTGATCGGCCTGGTCGAGGTGCCCGTCCCCGACAAGCTCCTCGAGGACGAGATCAACACCCGCAAGCACAACCTGGTCAATCACCAGCTCGGCCAGATGGGCATGGACCTCGCGACCTACCTCAAGCTCCAGGAGAAGAGCGAGGAGGAGTTCGACGAGGAGCTCAGGGAGCAGGCGGTCAAGGGCATCAAGACCCAGTTCGTCCTGGACGAGCTGGTGTCCAAGGAGAAGCTGAACGTCAGCCAGGAGGAGCTCACCGAGCACCTCATGCGGCGTGCCCAGTCCTCCGGCATGACCCCCGACGCCTTCGCCCAGGCCGTCGTCGAGGGCGGCCAGGTGCCGATGCTCGTCGGCGAGGTCGCCCGCGGTAAGGCGCTGGCCCTGGTCGTCGAGTCCGTCACGGTGAAGGACAGCAACGGCGAGGTCGTGGAGCTGGACGAGGAGGACGAGACGGCCGAGACGGTCGAGGCGTCCGCCGAGGAGTCCGGCGAGGCCGCCTCCGAGAAGGCCGACGAGAAGGCCGACGAGGAGAAGAACGAGGGCTGACCGGCCCTGTGGGACCCGGCGGACGGGCCCGTGTGCACGAGCGCGCACGGGCCCGTTCGCGTACGGCGCAACGGCCCCGCCCTTCCCCGCCCGACCTGCCGGAACGCAGCCTGCGCTCACAGCGAACAGTTCTCGGAGCGGGATGGCGGTGCGGGACCAGCGCGTTAGGGTCCATGTACACGAAGACGCTAGTGACGGCACATGGAGCGCCCTTATCGGCGGCCCAGCCGTCCGGACACGAGCAGGTGGACACGTGACGCTTCCGATGCCTTCCGCCGCCGGTGAGCCCAACTTCGGTGGCGGGCTCGGCGACCAGGTCTACAACCGGCTGCTCAACGAGCGGATCATCTTCCTCGGCCAGCCGGTGGACGACGAGATCGCCAACAAGATCACCGCACAGCTTCTGCTCCTTGCCGCCGACCCGGACAAGGACATCTACCTCTACATCAACAGCCCCGGCGGCTCGATCACGGCCGGCATGGCGATCTACGACACCATGCAGTACATCAAGAACGACGTGGTGACGATCGCGATGGGCCTCGCCGCCTCGATGGGCCAGTTCCTGCTGAGCGCGGGCGCCCCGGGCAAGCGCTTCGCCCTGCCGAACGCCGAGATCCTGATCCACCAGCCGTCCGCGGGGCTCGCGGGCTCGGCCTCGGACATCAAGATCCACGCCGAGCAGCTCCTGCGCACCAAGAAGAAGATGGCCACGCTCTCGGCCCAGCACACCGGCCAGACGGTCGAGCAGTGGAACCGCGACGCCGACCGGGACCGCTGGTTCAGCGCCGAGGAGGCCCGCGAGTACGGCCTGCTGGACGCCGTGATCGGGTCCGCGGCCGACATTCCCGGCGGCGGTGGAACGGGCGCCTGAGCGCCGTTCACCGCCCCCGCAGGGCTTTCCCGCAACTCGCAGCCTCCCCCCTCCTCACGAGGATCACCAGGACGGTGGACACCCGATGAACAACTTCCCCGGCGCCGGTCTCTACGAGCGTCCCGACGGCCGCTACTCCGGCCCCTCCCCCGATGCCCGCTACGTCGTGCCCCGCTTCGTCGAGCGCACCTCGCAGGGCGTACGCGAGTACGACCCGTACGCGAAGCTCTTCGAGGAGCGGGTGATCTTCCTCGGCGTGCAGATCGACGACGCCTCCGCCAACGACGTCATGGCGCAGCTCCTGTGCCTGGAGTCGATGGACCCGGACCGCGACATCTCGATCTACATCAACTCCCCCGGCGGCTCGTTCACCGCGCTGACCGCCATCTACGACACGATGCAGTTCGTGAAGCCCGACGTGCAGACGGTGTGCATGGGCCAGGCGGCCTCCGCCGCCGCCGTCCTGCTGGCAGCCGGCACGCCCGGCAAGCGGATGGCGCTGCCCAACGCCCGTATCCTGATCCACCAGCCGTACAGCGAGACGGGCCGCGGCCAGGTCTCCGACCTGGAGATCGCCGCGAACGAGATCCAGCGGATGCGGACGCAGCTGGAGGAGATGCTCGCGAAGCACTCCACCAAGGCGATCGAGGAGATTCGCGACGACATCGAGCGCGACAAGATCCTCACCGCGGAGGAGGCACTCGCGTACGGTCTGGTGGACCAGATCGTCTCCACCCGCAAGAGCTCGGTCGGGCTGGCGGGCTGATTCGCCCGCTCACTCGGCACCAGGGTGCCCCCCTTGGGCTTCATCGTTGCCAAGGGGGGCCCATTCGAGGGCCTGGGCAAGGTACCTTCGAAGAGCAAGGACCAGGAATCGCCGGGGCCCCGGCGGTGACAGGCGAAGGGGAAGCACCTCGTGGCACGCATCGGTGATGGCGGCGATCTGCTCAAGTGCTCGTTCTGCGGCAAGAGCCAGAAGCAGGTGAAGAAGCTCATCGCGGGCCCTGGTGTGTACATCTGCGACGAGTGCATCGACCTCTGCAACGAGATCATCGAGGAGGAGCTCGCCGAGTCCTCCGAGGTGCGCTGGGACGAGCTGCCCAAGCCCCGGGAGATCTACGAGTTCCTCGAGGGCTACGTGGTCGGCCAGGAGCCCGCGAAGAAGGCGCTCTCCGTGGCCGTCTACAACCACTACAAGCGGGTGCAGGCCGGCGAGAACGGCGGGCCGCAGGGCCGGGACGACGGCATCGAGCTGGCCAAGTCCAACATCCTGCTGCTCGGCCCCACCGGTTCGGGCAAGACGCTGCTCGCGCAGACACTCGCCCGCATGCTGAACGTCCCGTTCGCCATCGCCGACGCCACGGCGCTGACGGAGGCCGGGTACGTCGGCGAGGACGTCGAGAACATCCTGCTCAAGCTGATCCAGGCGGCCGACTACGACGTCAAGAAGGCCGAGACCGGGATCATCTACATCGACGAGATCGACAAGGTCGCCCGGAAGAGCGAGAACCCCTCGATCACCCGGGACGTCTCGGGTGAGGGCGTGCAGCAGGCGCTGCTGAAGATCCTGGAGGGCACGACGGCCTCGGTGCCGCCACAGGGCGGCCGGAAGCATCCCCACCAGGAGTTCATCCAGATCGACACGACGAACGTGCTGTTCATCGTGGGCGGCGCGTTCGCCGGGCTGGAGAAGATCATCGAGGCGCGGGCGGGTGCGAAGGGCATCGGCTTCGGCGCGACGATCCGCTCCAAGCGCGAGATCGAGTCGGCGAACCACTTCGAGGAGGTGATGCCGGAGGACCTGGTGAAGTTCGGGATGATTCCCGAGTTCATCGGACGTCTCCCGGTCATCACCTCGGTGCACAACCTCGACCGCGAGGCGCTGCTCAAGATTCTCATCGAGCCGCGCAACGCGCTCATCAAGCAGTACCAGCGGCTGTTCGAACTCGACGGCGTGGAGCTGGAGTTCGACCGTCCGGCGCTGGAGGCCATCGCGGACCAGGCGATCCTGCGCGGCACCGGGGCGCGCGGGCTGCGGGCCATCATGGAAGAGGTCCTGATGTCCGTGATGTACGAGGTGCCCTCCCGCAAGGACGTGGCCCGCGTCGTCATCACCGCGGACGTCGTCCACTCGAACGTGAACCCGACGCTGGTGCCGCGCCACCGCGGCAACGAGTCCGGCCCCCGCGAGAAGTCGGCCTAGTCACTCCGGCGTAGGCGCTGCGCGGCCGCCCCGGGCCCTCCTGCGGAGGATTCCCGGGGCCGCCACGGCGCCGCGTCTCCCCCTAGACGGCCGTGCTGTCGGCCGGATCGCGCTCCCGGTCGCGGTCAGCGGCCGGACGCCGGTCCCGTCTGCTGGGGATGGCGACGTTGACCGTGCCGGACCAGCGCTCGTAGGGAGCCCGGCCGTCGCGACGCAGCAGGACCGCCAGCGGCGACCAGCCCCACACGACGACCGCGGAGAGCGCCGCGGCGTACGGGAGGAGCGCCCCGGCCGGCTCCGGCGTGTCGATCGCTCCCGTGTGCTCCGCCAGGGCCAGCCATGCCAGCGCCAGCGGCGCGTGGAGACACCAGGTGCGGACGGTGATGCGCAGCGCGCCGGGCCGGGTGCCGTCCGGGTGGGCGACACGCAGCAGCACGGCGCGCTTCCCCAGGGTGGACGCGAAGGCGAGGGGCACCAGCCAGAACCAGAACAGGCCGAGACCGGTGCCGATCGCGAAGGCGTGCGCACGGCCGGTGGACGGGTCGGTGGCGACGGCCAGCAGTCCCGCGGCCAGCGTCCACGTGACGAGCCAGCCCGCAAGGTCGGCCAGGAACGCCATGGCACGCCGGGGAAAGGTGACCCGGAGCCCGTACCGGGCGCGTTCGCGCTCCGGGTCGTTGACGGGGAGCACCCGGACCAGCGGTCCTGCCAACAGCCAGCCGACCACCGCTCCCCCGGTGTTGAGGATGAGGTCGTCCACGTTGAACTGCCGGTAGGGACAGGCGTAGACGAACCACAGCCCGGTGTACTGCGTGGTCTCGAAGAACAGTGAGGTGGCGAAGGCCAGCACACCGGTCGACAGCAGGCCCTGCCGCAGGTGGTAGCGCAGGTACACGCCGAGGGGGAGGAGCAGGACGGCGTTGAGCAGGCTGGTCCACGTGGGCACGAGGGTGACCAGGGTGGCGGGTGCCCAGTCTCCCCCCGAGGCCAGGGAGATGCTGGTGTAGAAGGCGAACGGCTCCAGCTGCGGGTGCTCCGCGTACCGGGCGGTGGAGCAGAATCCGTCCGTGTCGACCGGCAGCGGCATGACCGTCTGCAGCAGGGCCGCGATCAGGTAGAAGACGAAGCTGTAGAAGACCAGGACCGGCCAGCCCCCGGCCCGTCCGCGCCTGCGGTAGCCGCGGACGGCGACCGGTGCCATGATCAGCGCGGTGACCAGGGGGAACAGCGAGACGGCGGCCTCGATCGGCAGCAGATAGGTACGGAACACGACGGACGCTTTCTGCGGCACGTCAGGCCGCGGACGGCGGGGCCCGGTGGGGGAGGGAGAGACCGAGGGCAGCGGGCCACCGCCGCCCGGCACCGGGTCTGGTCGACGGACCCCAGCGTAGGGGCGGGCAGCGCGCCGCCCGCCCCACCGCCGTCGTCGTGACGGGCGCTACGCGACCCCGACGCGGGCCTCGGCGCGGAAGTCGGCGGCGAGCTGGGCTCCCGCGTCGATGGACATCGAGCCGAACACCGGGATGGGCACGACCATCCCCACCGTGCTGTAGTCCCCCCAGACGCACAGCGGTGCGGCGAACTTCACGCCGTCCTGCTCGTCCCTGATCTCCTGACACTTCATCACGGCGCCCTCGAAGCCCTCGGGTGTGAACGCGCGCGGATCGCCGACGAACTCGGTGGTGCTGCCCTCGTCCTTGGCCGCCTCACTCCTGACGAAGCGGAAGAAGTCGTCCACGGCCTGCTCGGGGTCGTTCACCTCGCCCCAGACCCCGCCGAAGAAGGCCATCTTCATGCTGGTCAGCGGGTTGTCCGAGGCGGAGTCGCCCGGCTCGGGCGCCGCGTCCTCGCTCAGGGTGCCGTACGTCCCGCGCACCGACGTGCCGTCCGAGACCCCGAGGCTCTGCATGACGGCCATGAACTTCTCGTCCTCGGTGCCGGCTTCCGCGGCGGCGTCCTCGTCCTCCGAAAGCCGGTACTCCCCCACGGTCTCGGGCGCGACGAGCCGGTGCGGGCCGTCGTCGGCGATGTCGGCCCCTCCCCCGTCACCGCCGCCGGTCAGAAGCACGATGCCGCCGATGACGGCACCGACCACGACGAGCGCGCCCGCCGTCAGCGCGATCGCCTTCCCCGCGCCGCCACGCCGGGGCTGCGGGGGCGGCGGATACCCACCCGCCTGGTAGCCGGGATGGACGCCGTAGGGCGGCTGAGCGGCCTGCCCCGGGTACCCGGCGGGCTGACCGCCGTAGCCCGGCTGCTGTCCGGGAACCTGCGGCTGCGCGTACGGCTGCCCGGGGTGCTGCTGCCCGTAGGGCTGCGGCTGCGGCTGCGGCTGCGGCTGCGGCTGCGGCTGCGGGGCGCCGTACGGGTTCGGCTGCTGCGGCGGCTGCCCGTACGGCCCCTGTGGTGGCGGCTGGTGCTGGCTCATGACGCTCCCCTCCCCACGCATGCCGTGTACATGCGCTGTCGCGTGGGGTCCATCTTCGCGGAACGCGCCCGCCGCGTCACATCCCGTACCCGTACGCGTGGGGCGGGCCCGCACCCCGGGCCAGCCCCACGCCGTCGAGCGTCTGTTCCGTCGTCAGCCGAGCGGGACGCGGGCCTCCTTGCGGAACTTCCCCGTGATGCTCGCGGCGTCGTCGACGGACGTGGAGCCGATGGGCTTCACGGGCAGCACCATGCCCACGGTGCTGTAATCGGCCCACATGCACACCGCGGTGCTCATGTCCGTGGGCACGTCAGCGCTGGCCTTGACCCGGATCTCCTGGCACTTCATGACCGAGCCGTCGGCCCCGTCGGGGGAGACGCCCTCGGGGTCACCCACGAGTTCGCCCTTCTCGGGGTCCTTGGACGCCTGCGCCCGCATGGCGCCGAAGAAGTCGTCCACGGCCCGCTCCGGGTCCTCCACGGAGCCGTAGAGGCCGGAGAACGAAGCGATCTCCATCGTGGCGAGGCTGCTCTCGTTGAGCGAGTCGGGGTTGCTCGTGTCCACGGTGTTGTACTCGCCCTCGACCGACTCGGCTTCGGAGATGCCGAGAGTGTCCAGCATGTCCTCGAAGTCGCCCTCCCCCATGGAACCGCCGCTGCCGTCCTGCAGCTTGTACGCGTCGACGGTCTCCGGGGCGACCAGCTTGTGCGGGCCGTCGTCGGCCGCCTCGCCCGCCCCGCCGTCGTCGCCCATGAAGACGATGAAGCCACCGACGAGTGCGCCGACGAGGACGACGGCGCCGAGGGACAGACCGACGACCTTGCCGGTGTTGCTCTTGCGGGGCGGGGGCGGCGGGACGTAGCCGCCGGGCTGCTGCGGCTGGCCGTACGGCGGGGCGCCGGGGGCCGGCTGGCCGGGCTGGCCGGGCTGGCCCGGGTAGCCGTAGCCCGGCGGGGGCGGGGGCTGCTGTCCCGGGTACCCGTAGCCGGGCTGAGCGCCGCCGGGCTGCCCGTAGGACTGTTGGGGCGCGGGGGCTCCGTAGGGACCCGGCTGCTGGGGCTGCTGGCCGTACGGGCCCTGCGGCGGCGGCTGGTGGTAACTCAAGACGCTTCCCTCCGTGCGCATGCTTCACGCATGCATTGACGCGTTCCCTACATCCTGGCCGAGACGTGCCGGAAGTCCCGCATCCGATACGGGAACCGCTCCAGAACCCTTACATCTGGAACGGTTCCGCTCGGGTGCGGCGGCACTCACCCGGCCTTGACGCGGACCTCGGCACGGAGGTCGGCCGCGATCTGCGCACCCTCCTCAACGCTGACCGACCCCTGCATCTTGATCGGCATGGTCACGACCACGGTGCTGTTGTCGGCCCAGGCACACAGGGGGACGTCCTGGGCGCCTTCGTCCAGCCCCTCGGTGCGCATGACCTGGCACTTCATCACCGCGCCGTCGAGGCCTGCGGGCTGCACAGCACGGGGCTCACCCACCAGGGTGTCCGCCTCGCTGTCCGCCGCCACCTGCTTCTCCATCTCGTCGAAGAAGCCGTCCACCGAGGCCTCCGGGTCCGCGACCGAGCCCCAGGAGCCGAAGACCATGAGCATCCTCAGGTCCTCCAGGGCGGTCGGGTCCTCGAAGGCGGAGGGGTCGTTGACGTCGACGGTGGAGTACATGCCCTGGACGCCCTCGCCGCCCTCGACCCGCATGGCCTCGACGGCCTCCTGGAAGTCCTCGTCTTCCGCGTCGAACGCGCTCTCGTCCTGCATGAGGCTGTACTCGTCGAGCACCTTCTGGGGCAGGACCAGCTTGTAGGGCGTGCCGTCGGCCGGCGGGTCGGCGGGGTCGTCCTCGGGCTTCGGCTCGTCGGGGGCGGGGCCGTCCTCAAGCCCGTCGGTCTCCCCCGGGTTGTCGGGCTCGTCCTCGTTCTCCTCGTCGCCCTTGCCGCCGGTGTCCGCGCTGTTCTTGCGGTCGCCGGCCTCGGTGTCGTCCTCGCCGCCGGTGAGCAGCAGGACGCCGACGACGACGGCCGCGACGAGCGCGAGGGCGCCGGCCGCGATACCGATGACCTTGCCCTTGCCGCCGGAGGAGGCCGGGGGCGGCGGGGCCGGGACGTAGCCGGACGGCGCGGGCGCAACGGCCGGGCCCGGGGGCGGCGGCGTGGCCGGGCCGGGTGCCGACGGCGGAGTGGCCGGGCCCGGGGCCGGCGGGGACGCGTCGCTCCCCGCCGGCGACGGGGGCGCCGCCGGCGGCGGAGTCGGCGGCTCGGGCGGCTCGGGCGGCTGCTCCGGCTTCGGCTCGTTCTGGCTCAAAGTGGTTCCTCCCCTGGGCGTGCGGACCGCACGTGCGTACGCGGTCCGTACATCATCGCGGCTGGGCCGGAGCGCACCGAACCGGGGCGCCAAACCGGTTCGAGACCATGACATACGCAGCCGTAGACTGGCCGCCGTGACCGAAACTCAGCACGGCCCCCAGGGCCCCCACAGCGCACCTGCCGATCTGCCGACCCAGTACGCGCCGGCCGAGGTAGAAGGAGAGCTGTACGAGCGCTGGGTAGAGCGGGGTTACTTCGAGGCGGACGCGAAGAGCGAGAAGCCGCCGTTCGCGGTGGTCATCCCGCCGCCGAACGTCACCGGCAGCCTGCACCTCGGGCACGCCTTCGAGCACACGCTGATCGACGCCCTCACGCGACGCAAGCGCATGCAGGGCTTCGAGACGCTGTGGCAGCCGGGCATGGACCACGCGGGCATCGCCACGCAGAACGTGGTCGAGCGGGAGCTGGCCAAGGAGGGCAAGTCCCGGCACGATCTGGGCCGGGAGGCGTTCACCGAGCGGGTCTGGCGGTGGAAGGCGGAGTCCGGCGGCCAGATCTCCGGGCAGATGCGCCGCCTGGGCGACGGTGTCGCCTGGTCGCGGGAGCGCTTCACGATGGACGAGGGCCTGTCCAGGGCCGTCCAGACCATCTTCAAGCGCCTCTACGACGACGGCCTGATCTACCGGGCCGAGCGGATCATCAACTGGTGCCCGCGCTGCCTCACGGCGATCTCGGACATCGAGGTGGAGTACGCGGACCAGGACGGCGAGTTGGTCTCGATCCGGTACGGCGAGGGCGAGGACTCGATCGTCGTCGCGACGACCCGGGCGGAGACGATGCTCGGTGACACGGCCGTGGCCGTCCACCCGGACGACGAGCGCTACCGGCACCTGGTGGGCCGGGAGATCAGGCTGCCGCTGACGGACCGGTCCATCCCGGTCGTCGCGGACGAGCACGTGGACCCGGAGTTCGGCAGCGGCGCCGTCAAGGTGACACCCGCGCACGACCCGAACGACTTCGAGATCGGCCAGCGGCACGGCCTGCCGAGCCTGACGGTCATGGACGAGCACGCGGTCATCACCGCGCACGGCCCGTTTCTGGGGCTGGACCGGCTGGAGGCCCGCTCGGCCGTCGTCGGCGCCCTGCGGGCGGAGGGCCGGATCGTCGCGGAGAAGCGCCCGTACCAGCACTCGGTCGGGCACTGCTCGCGCTGCAAGACGACGATCGAGCCGCGGCTGTCGATGCAGTGGTGGGTCAAGGTCGGCCCGCTGGCGCAGGCGGCCGGGGACGCGGTGCGCGACGGCCGGGTGGCGATCCACCCGAAGGAGATGGAGTCCCGGTACTTCGGCTGGGTGGACAACCTGCTCGACTGGTGCATCTCACGGCAGTTGTGGTGGGGGCACCGCATTCCGGTCTGGTACGGGCCGAACGGCGAGACGGTCTGCGTCGGGCCGGACGAGGAGCCGCCGGCGGGCGAGGGCTGGCACCAGGACACCGACGTCCTGGACACCTGGTTCTCCTCCGGGCTGTGGCCGTTCTCCACGCTGGGCTGGCCGGAGAAGACGGAGAGCCTGGAGAAGTTCTATCCGAACTCCGTCCTGGTCACCGGCTACGACATCCTCTTCTTCTGGGTCGCCCGGATGATGATGTTCGGTCTGTACGCGATGGACGGCACCCCGCCGTTCCACACCATCGCCCTGCACGGCATGGTGCGCGACCAGTTCGGCAAGAAGATGTCCAAGTCCTTCGGCAACGCGGTCAATCCGCTGGACTGGATGGACACCTACGGCTCCGACGCGCTGCGCTTCACCCTCGCCCGCGGCGCCAACCCCGGTGTGGACGTGCCGATCGGCGAGGACTGGGTGCAGGCGTCCCGCAACTTCTGCAACAAGATCTGGAACGCCACCCGGTTCGCGCTCATGAACGGTGCGACGGTCGAGGGGCCGCTGCCGGAGGCCTCGGAGATGTCGGCCGCCGACCGGTGGATCCTCTCCCGGCTGAACACGGTCGTCGCGGAGACGGACGCGTTCTACGACGACTACCAGTTCGCCAAGCTCTCCGACGGGCTGTATCACTTCGCCTGGGACGAGGTCTTCGACTGGTACGTCGAGCTGTCCAAGACGACGTTCGCCGCGGGCGGCCGGGCCGCCGAGGTGTCCGGGCGGGTCCTGGGCGAGGTGCTGGACGTCATGCTGCGGCTGCTGCACCCCGTCGTCCCGTTCGTCACGGAGACGCTGTGGACGACGCTGACCGGCGGCGAGTCCCTCGTCGTCGCGGAGTGGCCGTCCGACAGCGGGTTCCGGGACGAGGCCGCGGAGCGGGAGATCGAGACGCTCCAGCAGGCCGTCACGGAGGTCCGCCGGTTCCGCGCGGACCAGGGCCTTCAGCCCGGACAGCGGGTTCCGGCGAAGCTGGAGCTGGCGGGTACGCCGCTGGTCGCGCACGAGGAGGCCATGCGTGCGCTCCTGCGGCTCCAGCCGGCCGGTGCGGAGTTCTCCGCCACGGCCTCGCTCCCGGTGGCCGGGGCGACGGTGTCGCTCGACCTGTCCGGGGCGATCGACTTCGCCGCCGAGCGGCGCCGGCTGACGAAGGACCTGGAGGCCGCGCGCAAGGAGCTGGCACAGACGACGGCCAAGCTGGGCAACGAGGGCTTCCTCGGCAAGGCGCCGGACCACGTCGTCGAGAAGATCCGCACCCGGCGGTCCACGGCGGAGGCGGACATCGCCCGGATCGAGGCGCAGCTCGCGCAGCTGCCGGCCGGCTGAGCCGGAGCGCGCACGCGCACGCGAGCCCGCACCGTCACGAGCACGGCAGGGAGCCCGGTACCGAGTGGTACCGGGCTCCCTCGTCTCGCGACGCGCCTCGGCTCAGGCGCCGCGGTCGACCAGCCGCCAGGCCGTGGGCAGGGCGGCCATCGCGAGCGCGGCCTTGAGCGCATCGCCGACGAGGAAGGGCACGAGGCCCTTGGCGACCGCCTCACCGGCCGAGTAGTCGGCGGCCAGGGCCAGGTAGGGGACGCCGACGGCGTAGATGATCGCACTGCCGACCATCATGGTGCCGGCCGTGCGCAGCACTCCGCGGTCGCCGCCCCGCCGGGCGAGGGCGCCGACGACGACGGCCGCGAGCAGCATGCCGAGGAGGTAGCCGAAGGAGGGCATGGCCGCGCCGTGGCCGCCCTCGGTGAACCACGGCACGCCGGCGGTGCCCGCGAGGACGTAGAGGCCGATCGAGAGCAGGGCGCGCTGGGCGCCGAGCCCGGCGCCGACGAGGAGGGCGGCGAAGGTCTGTCCGGTGACGGGGACGGGGGTGCCGGGGAGGGGGACGGCGAGCTGTGCGGCGAGGCCGGTGAGCGCGGCGCCACCGAGGACCAGGGCGGCGTCGCGGGCGACGGAGCGGCTGAGCGTGGTGGCGGGCAGGACGTCGGCGAGGACGGCGCCGGGGCGCGGGCCCGCTGCGGCGGTGCTCATCGTGAGCCTCCTGGGACGAGGGGTACGGAGGGGACGCGTCGACGCTATCCGAAGTGTTCCGGGCGCGTACGGTGACGTTGGCGACAGTAATTGGTCGTTACAGTTATGCGGTTCGCACCTCACCCCGGCAACTTCGGGCCGTCCGTTCAGCGGGCAGTGATCTGCGCCATTGAAGCGCGGATGAGAAGTCCCTCACACTGACGAGGCTCCGGAATGCGACATTCCGTCGGCTTCCGCCCATCCCCCCACCCTCATTGGACCCCCATGGCTTCCTCCCCCACCCAAGAGGCCTCCGCCCGCGCCCGGTCCGTGCCCGCGGCGGACGGCACCGAGGCACCCGGTTCCCTCTCGCACGGCCTGAAGCAGCGCCATCTGTCGATGATCGCCCTGGGCGGGGTCATCGGCGCCGGACTGTTCGTCGGCTCGGGGAAGGGCATCGCCGCGGCGGGTCCGGCGATCGTGCTGGCGTTCGCGGCCTCCGGGCTGCTGGTCATGCTGGTGATGCGCATGCTCGGCGAGATGTCGGCCGCGCACCCGTCCTCCGGCTCCTTCTCGGTGCACGCGGAGCGGGCGCTCGGCCCGTGGGCGGGCTTCACCGCCGGCTGGATCTTCTGGGTGCTGCTGTGCGTCGCCGTCGCCGCCGAGGCCATCGCGGCGGCGGAGATCATGCTCACCTGGCTGCCGGGCACCGAGTTGTGGACGTGGGTGGCTCTGTTCATGGCCGTCTTCTGCACGACGAACCTTGCCTCGGTGCGGAACTTCGGCGAGTACGAGTTCTGGTTCGCCGCGCTGAAGGTGTTCGCGATCGTGGCGTTCCTGCTGATCGGCGGGGCCGCGATCCTCGGGCTGCTGCCGGGGACGGACGCGCCGGGGACGGCGAACCTCACCGGCAACGGCGGCTTCCTCCCCCGGGGCACGGACGGCCTCATCGTGGGCCTGCTCGCCTCGGTGTTCGCCTACGGCGGCCTGGAGACGGTGACGATCGCGGCGGCCGAGTCCAAGGACCCGGTGCGCGGCGTCGCCAAAGCGGTGCGGACGGCGATGTGGCGTATCGCCGTGTTCTACGTCGGCTCGATGGCCGTCATCGTCACGCTCATCCCGTGGGACGACGCGTCGCTGCTCAGCGGCCCGTACGCGGCCGTGCTGGACCACATCGGGGTTCCGGCGACCGGTGAGGTCATGAAGGTCGTCGTGCTGGTGGCGCTGCTGTCGGCGATGAACGCGAACGTCTACGGGGCCTCCCGGATGGCCTACTCGCTCGTGCGCCGGGGCGAGGGCCCGCGGTTCCTGGGGCGGATCTCCGGCGGCGTGCCGCGGCACGCGGTGGTCGCGTCGTCCGCGTTCGGCTTCTTCGCCGTGCTGCTGAGCCTCTGGTGGCCCCAGACGGTCTTCCAGTGGCTGCTCAACATGGTGGGCGCCGCGGTGCTCGTCGTGTGGGGCTTCATCGCGGTGTCGCAGCTGCGCACGCGCCGGAAGCTGGAGCGTGAGGCGCCCGAGCGGCTGGTCGTGCGCATGTGGGCGTTCCCGGTGCTGACCTGGGTGGCGATCGCCGCCATCACGGGCATCCTGCTGCTGATGCTGCGCGACGGCTCGACGCGGGTGCAGCTCGCCTCCACCGGCGGGCTGACGCTCGCGCTGACCCTCGTGGGTCTCGCGCGGCAGCGCCTGGCGGCCCGGGCCACCGACGGCTAGCCGAGTTCCAGACCCCACGCGTTCCGGAGGGGCGGCCCCGCCACGGGGCCGCCCCTCCGCCTGCCCGGACGTCTGTCACCGCTTGTCGCTGCTAACCTCTAATTGCAAGTCATACGCAAGAGCGGTTCGAGGGGATTAAGCATGGGCACGCTGTACACACTGCCGGAACTCCCGTACGACTACTCGGCGCTGGAGCCCGTCATCAGCGGTGAGATCATCGAGCTGCACCACGACAAGCACCACGCCGCCTACGTGAAGGGCGCGAACGACACCCTGGAGCAGCTCGCGGAGGCCCGCGACGAGGAGAGCTGGGGCGGCATCAACGGCCTGGAGAAGAACCTGGCCTTCCACCTGTCCGGGCACATCCTGCACTCGATCTACTGGCAGAACATGACGGGTGACGGCGGCGGCGAGCCGCTGGACAAGGACGGCACGGGCGAGCTGGCCGACGCGATCGCCGAGTCCTTCGGCTCCTTCGCGAAGTTCAAGGCCCAGCTCTCCAAGGCCGCGGCCACCACCCAGGGGTCGGGCTGGGGCGTGCTCGCCTACGAGCCCGTCACGGGCCGGCTCATCGTGGAGCAGGTCTACGACCACCAGGGCAACGTCGGCCAGGGCTCGGTGCCGATCCTCGTCTTCGACGCCTGGGAGCACGCCTTCTACCTGCAGTACCGCAACCAGAAGGTCGACTTCGTCGAGGCCATGTGGCGCGTCGTCAACTGGCAGGACGTCGCCGCCCGCTACACGGCCGCCAAGGAGCGCGCCAACAACCTGCTGCTGGCGCCCTGAGGCACCGGCACACCGGCTCCTGCCCTCGTGATCGTCTTCTCACCGCTCACCGGGCAGGCGTGAAGGGGCCTTCGCCGCATGGACGTGACGCGCGGCGAAGGCCCCGTGTCCACTGCGCGGAGCGTCCGCGCGGAGGGGTCCCGGCGGATCAGTCGAACTGCGGCTCCGCCTCCCGGGTGCGCTTGATCTCGTAGAAGCCGGGCGTGGAGGCCACCAGCAGCGTGCCGTCCCACAGCCGGCCCGCCGCCTCCCCCTTGGGCGCCGGCGTCACGACGGGGCCGAAGAAGCCCAGGGGCTCCCCCTCCGCGCCGGGCACGGCGATGACCGGCGTGCCCACGTCCTGGCCGACGAGGCCGATGCCCTCGGCGTGC
Source organism: Streptomyces sp. WMMC1477 (assembly GCF_027460245.1). NCBI lineage: Bacteria > Bacillati > Actinomycetota > Actinomycetes > Kitasatosporales > Streptomycetaceae > Streptomyces > Streptomyces sp. WMMC1477. The sequence goes on from NZ_JAPZBD010000003.1 coordinate 1,305,035, forward strand.
GAGGCGCGCAGCGCCTCGTCGTACTCGCCGCTCTCCATCGCCCGAGCCAGCTCGGGGTCGAGCCCGGCGTCGGCCAGGGCCGCCCGGACCGTCTCCGCCGAACGCTCCTCACCCCGGACGTGGAAGCGGGTGCCGAGCGCGGTGTAGAGCGGGCCGAGGGCCTCCGAGCCGTACTTCTGCTCCGCGGCGACGCACACGCGCACCGGGCCCCAGGCCGTCTTCAGCAGCTCCCGGTACCCCTCGGGCAGCTCGTCCAGCTTGTTCTCGTTGAGCACGGCCAGGCTCATGACGTGCCAGCGGACGGAGACGGGACGGACCTTCTCCACCTCCAGCATCCAGCGGGACGTGATCCAGGCCCAGGGGCACAGCGGGTCGAACCAGAAGTCGGCGGGCGTCTTCTCGGGCACGTTCTCTCCTCGGTCTGCAGGTCGCTACCACTCCGGGTAACGCCGTGTGGCGCATGTCGCATTCCCGGATCCGGGAGAAGACGCGCCCTGCCCACGGGGGTGCCCCGCATGGCATGCTGACCCCCGTTGTTCGATATGCGAAACCCAGGTGTCACAAGGAGTCGGCCCGTGCCCGGAGAGAACCTGACCCGCGACGAGGCCCGGGAGCGGGCCGAGCTGCTCACCGTGGACGGCTACGAGGTGGTCCTCGACCTCCGCGACGCCGTGCGGCCGGCGCCGAGCGAGGGCCCGCGCACGTTCCGCTCCACCACCACGATCCGCTTCCGCAGCACGCGGCCGGGCGCGAGCACCTTCGTGGACCTGCTCGCCCCGCACGTCCACTCCGTCACCCTCAACGGCGCGTCGCTGCCGGTGGACCGGATCTTCGACGGCACCCGCGTCCAGATCGGCCCGCTCGCCGCCGAGAACGAGCTGACGGTGGACGCCGCCTGCGCCTACAGCCGCACCGGTGAGGGGCTGCACCACTTCCTCGACCCCGAGGACGGGGAGACCTACCTCTACACCCAGTACGAGCCCGCCGACGCCCGCCGCGTCTTCGCCAACTTCGAACAGCCCGACCTGAAGGCCCCCTTCGACTTCGTCGTCACCGCCCCCGCCGCCTGGACGGTGCTCAGCAACGGGGACCGCACCGGAGCCCCCACCGAGCACGACGACGGCTCCGCCACCTGGCGCTTCGAGCGCACCAAACCGATCTCCACCTACATCACGGCCGTGGTCGCGGGCCCCTACCACCAGGTGACCGACGTCTACCGGCGCCGCCTGCCCGACGGCACCGAGCTGACGATCCCGCTGGGCGCGCTGTGCCGCCGCGGGCTGGCCAAGCACTTCGACGCCGACGACATCTTCCGCGTCACCAAGGAGGGTCTGGACTTCTTCCACGACCACTTCGACTACCCGTACCCGTTCGGGAAGTACGACCAGGCCTTCGTGCCCGAGTACAACCTCGGCGCCATGGAGAACCCGGGCTGCGTCACCTTCCGGGAGGAGTTCGTCTTCCGCGGCAAGGTGACCGAGGCCTCCTACGAGGGCCGGGCCAACGTCATCCTGCACGAGATGGCGCACATGTGGTTCGGCGACCTGGTCACCATGGAGTGGTGGGACGACCTGTGGCTCAAGGAGTCCTTCGCCGACTTCATGGGCACCTTCGCGCAGGTGGAGGCCACGCGCTTCGACTCGGGCTGGGTCACCTTCGCCAACCGGCGCAAGGCGTGGGCCTACCGGGCCGACCAGCTGCCCTCCACCCACCCCGTCACGGCGGACATCCACGACCTGGAGGACGCCAAGCTCAACTTCGACGGCATCACCTACGCCAAGGGCGCCTCGGTGCTCAAGCAGCTCGTCGCCTACGCGGGCCGGGAGGCGTTCCTGGAGGGCGCGCGCCGCTACTTCAAGCGCCACGCCTACGGCAACACCCGGCTGGAACACCTTCTCGCGGTGCTGAGCGAGACCTCCGGGCGGGACATGGGCGAGTGGGCCCGTGCCTGGCTGCAGACGGCCGGCGTCAACTCCCTGACCCCGCAGGTGCGCTACGGCGAGGACGGGCGGATCGCCGAGCTGTCCGTCCTGCAGGGCGCCCCCGCCGAACGCCCGGCGCTGCGCCCGCACCGCGTCGCCGTCGGCCTGTACCGGCGGGCGGGCGAGGGGGCCCCGCTGGCACGGTACGCCCGCGCGGAGCTGGACGTGACGGGCGAGCGCACCGTCGTCACCGAGCTGGCCGGGGCCGAGCGCCCCGAGCTGGTGCTCGTCAACGACGACGACCTCACCTTCTGCAAGACGCGGCTGGACCCGGAGTCGCTGGCCACGCTGCGCGAGCACCTGGGCGCCGTCGAGGACCCGCTGGCCCGCGCCCTGTGCTGGTCGGCCGTGTGGAACCTCACCCGGGACGCACTGCTGCCCGCCCGGGACTTCCTCCGGCTGGTGCTGCGCTTCGCGGGGACGGAGAGCGACGTCGGCGTGCTCCAGATGCTGCACGCCTGGACGCTGACCGCCCTCGACCACTACGTGACGCCGGAGTACCGGGCCGAGGCGGCGCGGGAGCTGGGTGAGAGCGCGGAGGGCGAACTGCGCGCGGCGAAGCCCGGCAGCGGACACCAGCTCTCCTGGGCGCGGTTCCTGGCCGCGGTGGCCGAGGGCGAGGGGCACCTGGCGCTGCTGGAGGGCCTGCTGGCCGGCTCCGCGCGCGTCGAGGGCCTGGACGTCGACCAGGAGCTGCGGTGGACGTTCGTCGGGCGGCTCGCGGCGGCGGGCCGGGCCGACGCGGCGGTGATCGACGCCGAGCTGGCCCGGGACGACACGGCGTCGGGCAGGCGGCACCAGGTGCGCTGCCTGGCGGCCCGGCCGTCCGCCGAGGTGAAGGCCGGGGCGTGGGCGGAGGTCGTCGAGTCGGACGTGCTGTCCAACGCGCTGGTGGACGCCACGATCAGCGGTTTCGCCCAGGCCGGTCAGCGGGAGCTGCTGGAGCCGTACGTGGAGCGGTACTTCGCGGTCCTGGAGCGGGTGTGGGCGGAGCGGTCGATCGAGATCGGCATGTCCGTCGTGCGCGGCCTGTACCCGGCGCTGCTGAGCAGGCCGGGCACGCTGGCGGCCACCGACGCCTGGCTGGCCGAGCACGCCGAGGCGCCGCCCGCCCTGCGCCGGCTGGTGCTGGAGGCCAGGGACGACCTGGCCCGGGCGCTGGCCGGGCAGGCCTGCGACGCGCGGGCGGGCGGCTGACTCGCCCACCGGGACGGGTCCCCTAATCGGCAGTCGAACACCCGTACTTTAGGGCGGTCTTGTCCGGATTCGTCGACAGGCAGGTAACAGCCGTTAGGGGGCGGGGAGCGGCCGGGAATCGCCTCGGCATGAACGAGACTCCCCTCACTCCCCTCCCCCTCAGCGACCTGTCCGACGTCCGGCGCCGCGTCGTGACCACCCGCACCCTGCGCGAGCGGGGCGTGACGGCCTCGCTCGCCCAGGAGCGCTGCCGCGGCGGCGGCCCGTGGCAACGGCCTCTGCCGGGCGTGTACCTGCTGCACCCCGGTCCGGCGACGAGCGAGGAGCGGCTGCACGCGGTCCTGCTGTACGCCCGGCGGGAGCCCGCGCCGGGCACGGTGATGGTCACCGGCCTCGCGGCGCTGGCCCTGCACGGGCTGGCCGGGGCTCCGCCGCTGGCCTCGCTGGAGCGCATCGACCTCCTGGTGCCGCACACCCGCCGGCTGCGGTCGGCCGGGTGGGCGCGGATCGTGCGTTCCCAGGCGGTGCCCGAGCCGCAGGACGTCACCGGGGTGCCGGTGGCGCCGGTGGCCCGGGCGGTGGCCGACGCGGTGGGCCGGCTCACCGACGCCGTCGCCGTCCGGCGGCTGCTGACCGAGGCCGTGCGCGGCGGGTACTGCGAGGCACAGGCGCTGGTGCGGGAGCTGACCCGGGCGCGGGTGCTGTCCCGCCCGCAGGTCGTGGACACCGTGGACGCGCTGCTGGCCGAGGGCCGGGCGGTGGCCGAGGAGCGGCTGTACGCGGCGGTGCGCGAGCACGGGCTGCCCGACCCGTGCTGGAACGTGGAGCTGAGGCTGCCGGAGGGCCGGTCCCTGGGGTGGGTGGACGCGTACTGGCCCGCCCAGGGGGTCGCCGTCGAGCTGGACGCCCGGGCCGGGCGGTGGGCGGGGGCGGCGTACCCCGAGGACACCGAGACCGCGGAGCTGGAGTACGCGCGCAGGCGGCAGGTGTTGGAGCGGCTGGGCGTGGCCGTCGTCCGGCTGTGCCCGCTGCGGCTGCGCGACGCACCGCGGACGCAGGCGGCGGTGGTGCGCACGGCCCTGATGACGTGCGACGAGCGCGATCCGGCGGGCTGTGTCGTGGTCCGGCCCAGGTGAGCTGCGCGCTGCCGGGGCGGGCGTGGAAGGATGTCCGGACCGCCGGAGCAACGAAGCCCGAGACAACCGTGAGGGAGACACCAGGTGCCTGGGACGAATCTGACCCGTGACGAGGCGCAGGAGCGGGCGCGTGTCCTGACCGTGGACGCGTACGCCGTGGACCTCGACCTCTCCGGAGCGCAGGAAGGGGGCACGTTCCGCTCGGTGACCACGGTGCGGTTCGAGGCCGGCGAGGCCACGAGCACGTTCGTCGACCTCGTCGCCCCGGCCGTGCACGAGGTGCGGCTGAACGGCGAGGCGCTCGACGTGGCCGAGGTGTTCGCCGACTCCCGCATCGCGCTGCCGTCGGTGGTGGCGGGGGCCAACGAGCTGACCGTCGTCGCGGACTGCGCCTACACCAACACCGGGGAGGGCCTGCACCGCTTCGTCGACCCCGTCGACCAGCAGGCGTACCTGTACACGCAGTTCGAGGTGCCGGACGCGCGGCGGGTGTTCGCCTGCTTCGAGCAGCCGGACCTCAAGGCCTCGTTCCGGTTCACCGTGACCGCTCCCCAGGGGTGGACGGTGATCTCCAACTCGCCGACGCCTGAGCCCACCGGGACCGTGTGGTCCTTCGCCCCGACGCCGCGCATGTCCACCTACGTCACGGCGCTGATCGTGGGCCCCTACCACAGCGTGCACAGCACCTGGGAGGGCGACGGGCGCAGCGTCCCGCTCGGCCTGTACTGCCGCCCCTCGCTCGCGGAGTACCTCGACGCGGAGGCGATCTTCGAGGTGACGCGGCAGGGCTTCGACTGGTTCCAGGAGAAGTTCGACTTCCCGTACCCGTTCGAGAAGTACGACCAGCTCTTCGTGCCGGAGTTCAACGCGGGCGCGATGGAGAACGCGGGCGCGGTCACGATCCGCGACCAGTACGTCTTCCGATCCAAGGTGACGGACGCGGCCTACGAGGTGCGCGCCGAGACCATCCTGCACGAGCTGGCGCACATGTGGTTCGGCGACCTGGTCACCATGGAGTGGTGGAACGACCTGTGGCTGAACGAGTCGTTCGCCACCTACACCTCCATCGCCTGCCAGGCGTACGCCCCCGGCAGCCGGTGGCCGCAGGCGTGGACGACGTTCGCCAACCAGATGAAGACGTGGGCCTACCGCCAGGACCAGCTGCCCTCCACGCACCCGATCATGGCCGAGATCCGGGACCTGGACGACGTGCTCGTCAACTTCGACGGCATCACCTACGCCAAGGGCGCGGCGGTGCTCAAGCAGCTCGTCGCCTACGTCGGCATGGACGCGTTCTTCCGCGGCGTGCAGGCCTACTTCAAGCGCCACGCGTGGGGCAACACCCGGCTGTCCGACCTGCTGGGCGCCCTGGAGGAGACCTCCGGCCGGGACCTGGCCGCCTGGTCCGAGGCCTGGCTGGAGACGGCGGGCATCAACGTGCTGCGCCCCGAGATCGACGTCGCCGAGGACGGCACGCTGCGCGGGTTCGCCGTCCGCCAGGAGGCCCCGGCGCTGCCCGAGGGCGCGGTGGGCGAGCCGCGGCTGCGTCCGCATCGCATCGCGATCGGGCTCTACGAGCTGCGCGACGGCGCCCTGGTGCGCGACGAGCGCGTCGAGCTGGACGTCGACGGCGAGCTGACCGACGTCCCCCAGCTGGCCGGACGGGCCCGCCCCGCGGTGATCCTGCTCAACGACGACGACCTGTCCTACGCCAAGGTGCGGCTGGACGCGCGGTCCCTGGAGACGGTCACCGAGCACCTGGGCGACTTCACCGAGTCGCTGCCGCGCGCGCTGTGCTGGTCCGCCGCCTGGGACATGACCCGCGACGGCGAGCTGGCCGCCCGCGACTACCTGGAGCTGGTGCTGTCGGGCGTCGGCAAGGAGTCGGACATCGGCGTCGTCCAGTCGCTGCACCGGCAGGTCAAGCTCGCCCTGGAGCTGTACGCGGCGCCCGAGTGGCGCGCGGAGGGGCTCGCCCGCTGGTCGCAGGCCACCCTGGAGCACCTGCGGGCGGCCGAGCCGGGCAGCGACCACCAGCTCGCCTGGGCCCGGGCGCTGGCCGCCACGGCCCGCACCGACGAGCAGCTCGGCCTGCTGGAGGGGCTGCTGGACGGCAGCGCGAGCGTGCCGGGCCTGGACGTCGACACCGACCTGCGCTGGGCGCTCCTGCTGCGGCTGGCGGTCACCGGCCGGGCGGGCGACGACGCCATCGACGCGGAGCTCAAGCGCGACCCCACCTCGGCGGGCGAGCGGCACGCGGCCACCGCCCGGGCCGCCCGTCCCACGGCCGAGGCGAAGGCCGCCGCGTGGGCCGAGGTCGTCGAGTCCGACAAGCTGCCCAACGCGGTGCAGGAGGCCGTCATCGCGGGCTTCGTCCAGACCGACCAGCGGGAGCTGCTGGAGCCCTACACCGCGAAGTACTTCGAGGTGCTGGCCGAGGTGTGGAGCTCGCGCAGCCACGAGATGGCGCAGCAGATCGCGATCGGGCTCTATCCGACGCTCCAGGTCGCCCAGGGGACGCTGGACGCGACCGACGCGTGGCTGGCCGCCGCGGACGACAGCAGCGCGGCGCTGCGCCGGCTGGTCGGCGAGTCCCGCGCGGGCGTGGCGCGGGCGCTGCGCGCCCAGGCCGCCGACCGCGCCGCGGCGGCCTGACGGCCGTCAACCGGGCGGCGGCGTGTCCGCCGCCGCCCGCAGCGCGGACAGGGCGCGGCCCTCGGCGGGCCACGCCTCCGCGCTGCGGCGGTGCGCCGCGACGACGTGCCGGTGCGGACGGAGGCCGCGATGGCGGACCAGTCCGCGGCGCTGTGCGCCTGCCGCGGCACGAACCCGGCCGCCTCGCGGACGGACCGGGTGATGTCCGGCCACGGTCCGCTGTGCCCGAAGATCCACGGCTCCTCGGCCAGGTCGGCCAGTTCCAGGTGCGCGGCCCGGGCCAGCGGGTGCGTGTCGGGGAGCGCGACGTCGAGCGGGTCGGCGGGCAGGGAGATGCGGGTGCGGCGGTGTCGGAGCGGCCGGGGTGAGCCGGACACGTCGCCCGTGGGACTCCAGGAGCGGCACGCCGAGCTGCTCGGCCGGGGCCGTGCGCTGCTGTGAGACCGCGGAGGGCGTGAGGTGGAGCGTCTCGGCGGCCGCCGTCACGGTGCCCTTGTCCTTGAGGGTCCGCAGCACCCGCAGCTTCCTGATGTCCCATTCCGCCATGCCCGGCAACGTACTGCCTGGCCCGTCGGGCGGAGGCTCAGCCCGTCCTGCGGGCGCCCAGGGCGACACCACACAGCACGTCCCGCCGGTCCGGACACACGTCGAGGGCGCCTCCCGGCGGCACGGCCGGGAAGCGCCCTCGACGGAGGTGTTAGGAAGTCAGCTCTTCTTCTTGCGGGACTTGTCGCCCACCATGACGAGGCCGCAGATCAGCAGGAACAGCAGCAGCGGGGCACCCACGTAGAGGCCCAGCGTCTCGGCGACGCTCAGCCCCGTGCCCGGGTCGTCTCCGTCGTCTCGCGTCAGGGCGAAGGCGGGGGACGACGTCAGCAGCATCAGCGTCGTGGCGACGCCGACGATTCCGGCACGCGCAGCAACAGTCTCAGTCTTGACCACGTTCTTAACGTAGCGAACGACGCTCCGCCCCGCTCATCCGGGGTCGGCTTCCGGGTTGGCTACTCCTGGACGCCGTCCTCCTCCAGCGCGGTGCGCAGCCCGGTGAGCAGCGCGTGCAGCCGGGGCGAGGCGAGCAGTTCCTCCAGCGCGACGGGTCGCCCGGTGCCGTCCGCGACGGGCAGCCGCCAGTTCGGGTACTCCAGCGACGTGCCCGGGACGTTCTGCGGGCGCCGGTCGCCGACGCCGTCCGGCAGCCAGACGCCGATCAGCCACGCCGGGGTGGCGGCCAGGAAACGGTAGACGGCCCGGATCGCGGCCTCCTCCTCCGCGTGCCCCGGCGCCAGCAGCCCCAGCCGGGCGAACAGGGCCAGCCACTCCGCACGCTCGGCGGCGGCCGCCGCGCGCTCGGCGCGCGGCGAGCCCTGAAGCAGCCCGAGCCGGTGCTGCAGCCCGACGTGGTCCCCGGCGAGCCGGGCGGCGGTGCTGGGCAGGTCGTGCGTGGTGGCGGTCGCCAGGCAGGAGGCGCGCCAGCGATCCGGAGCCAGCGGCTTGCCGTCCCCCGTGTAGTCCCGCTCGAACCACAGCACCGAGGTGCCGAGGACGCCCCGGTCGGCGAGTTCCTCCCGCACGCCGTCCTCCACGGTGCCCAGGTCCTCCCCGATCACCGCGGCACCGGCCCGGTGGGCCTCCAGTGTCAGCACCCCGAGCATGGCCTGCGCGTCGTAGCGCACGTAGGTGCCCTCGGCGGGCGGGCGGCCCTCGGGCACCCACCACTGGCGGAAGTGCCCCATGACGTGGTCGACGCGCAGGGCCCCGGCATGGGCCAGCAGGCCGCGCAGCAGCTCACGGTAGGGGCGGTAGCCGGTGGCGGCGAGCGCGTCGGGCCGCCAGGGCGGCAGCCCCCAGCACTGGCCCGCGGCGTTGAAGGCGTCCGGTGGGGCCCCGACGGACATCCCGGCGGCCAGGGCGTCCTGCTGCGCCCAGGCGTCTGAGCCGGACGGGTGGACGCCGACGGCCAGGTCGTGGACGAGGCCGAGGGACATCCCGGCACCCCGCGCGGCCTCCTGGGCGCGGGCGAGCTGGCCGTCGACGAGCCAGGAGAGCCAGCAGTGGAAGTCCACCCGCTCCAGATGCTGGGTGCGGGCCCGGGCGGTGCGGGCGGAGCGGGGATCGTCCAGCCCGGCGGGCCAGGAGCGCCAGTCGGGCCCGTGGAGCTCGGCCAGCGTGCACCACAGGGCGTGGTCCTCCAGCTCCTGGCCGCCGTCGGCGAGGTAGGCGCAGTAGTCGGCCCGGCGCCCGGGGCTCAGCGGGACGGTGCGCAGCAGTTCCAGGGCGTCGAGCTTGAGCGCCCACACGGCGTCGCGGTCGATGTGGGCGCCCTTGTGGAGGACACCCCCGCGCAGCCGGGCGGCGCGCTCCGTCAGCCGCTCCATGCGGTCGCGCTCGGCGCCCGCGAGGTAGGCGTACTCGGGGACGTCCTCGACGCGCAGGTGCACCGGATCGGCGAAGCGCCGGGAGGAGGGCCGGTAGGGCGACGGGTCGGTGCCCTCGCCCCCGGCGGCGGGGACGGCGGCGTGCAGCGGGTTGAGCTGGACGAACCCGGCGCCCGCGGTCCGCCCGGCCCAGGCCGCGAGGTCGGCCAGGTCCGCCAGGTCGCCCATGCCCCACGAGCGGCCGGAGAGCACGGAGTAGAGCTGGACCATGAGACCGTGCGAGCGGCCCCGCGGACGCGGTAACCGCTGGGGGGCGACGATGAGGGGCGCCCGCGCCGAGCGCCCGTCCGGGGCCTCCGCTCGGAGGGTGTGGACGCCCGGGGGCACGGCGGCCGGGACGCTGACGGGGAGGCCGGGACCGGCGTCGTACTGGGCGCCGTCCTCCGTCTCGACCCGGAGCACGGTGCCCGGCGGCAGCGCCGGGAGGCCGGGCAGCCCCGGGCCGGTGTCGTGCGGGGCCTCGTCCTGCCCGGAGCGCAGGACGACGGTGGGTGGCAGCAGCCTGGCGGCGGCCTGCAGCTCGTGTGCCTCCAGGGCCTGGCGGACGGCTTCGGGCGTCGAGGCGTCGATGCCCAGGGCCGCGAGCACGGCGACGACGGAGTCCTCCGGTACGTCGACCACCCGGCCCGGGCCGGGGGCGTAGGAGGTGGCGACACCGTGTGCCGCGGCCAGCCGCGCCAGGCGGCCCATCAGATCTCCGTGGACTCCGTGCCGAAGCCGGCGCCGGTCGGCTCGCTGGTCAGCGGGAGCTCGGCGGCGATGGGGGGCTCGCTCGTCAGCGGGGCGACGTCGGCGAGCGGGGGCTCACTGGTCAGCGGCGCCTCGTAGCAGCCGCAGGAGCAGGAGCCGTCGAGGCCGGAGTCCGGGTGGGACAGCAGGGCCTGTTTGGAGGGATCACCCTCCTCCGCCCTGTCCTGCTGTCTGGGCAGGGTGATCAGGGCGGTGAGAAGGTCAGCGGACGTGGCCACGGCGGGCCTCCGTTCGTGGACGGCAAGCTGGACATTCGGTGGCCTACCCACTGTCTGCGCGGGCATCCGTCATCGGCACCGGAACGTGGCGCAGGTCACGTCACGATAGCACCGGCAATTTGCCGTTCAGGCGACGCCACGAGCGCACAGCACGCGGTGTCGGGGCCAGGACACCCAAGATTTTACGGCAGGGGGCCGGGGCCGCGCGCGGCGGACGCCGGCGCGCCGCCCCGGCACGGGCTCACGGCCGGAAGCCGGCGTCCCCCTCGACGTTGCGGATCAGGCGGCGCAGCAGCCGGATGACGGCGGCGTACTCCTCGTCGCCGATGCCGTCCCGCACCTGCCGCAGGGCCGGGGTCACCACGTCCGTCCACAGGTGGTCGGTCAGCGCGTCACCGGCCCCGGTGACGCGCAGCCGGCCCCCGGCCTCCGCGAGCAGTCCGCGCTCCAGCAGCTCGTCGACGGCGGTGTCGAGGACGGAGACGTCGACGTAGGGACGGCCCGCGCCGACCACCTCGGCCAGCTCCGTCCGGGTCAGGCCCCCGTCGGCCTCGCGGACGCGGTTCAGCGTCCACCAGTGCGGCTGCCGGACGCCCTCGCGGGCGAGGTTGTCGTTGAGGAACCCGGTGATCGCGGCGCTCGCGGCGCCCGTCCAGTAGCCCAGCGGCTGCCGGAGCAGCTCGGCCTCCGTGAACTCGGGGACGTCGGTGGACACGGTCCGGGGAGCCGTGAACCTCGTGGTGGCGGAAGGGACGGTGGCGGGCGGGGTGGCGGAAGGGCGTGTCATGCCGCCGAACGTAGGAAGTGAACCCGGGTTCAGGTCAACGGCGGAGCTCAGCTCGCCGGCAGCAGCAGCCACAGGCCCTTGCCCAGCGTGACCAGGCCGCCACCGAGCGCCAGTGCGAGGATGACCCGGCGGGCCCGCCCCTCCGGGGTGCGGGCCGCGATCAGGTGCCCGGCGACGAGCCCGGCGGCCAGCGTGCCCCCGGCGACCAGCCACGCCCCGCCGGACAGCGCGGGCGCGCCCTTGGCCGCGAGCGAGAAGATGTTGACCAGCAGCCCGTAGAACTGCGCGTTGGGTACGAACTCGCGGGCCGACCAGCCGGCGTTGACCGCGTACAGCGAGACGGCGGGGCCGCCGAGGCCGGCCGAGGAGTTCATGAAGCCGCTGGCCGCCCCGGCCGCGACCGCCCCCGTCGTGCCCCGCAGGGAGGGCAGCCGTACCCCGCGGACCAGGAGCAGCACCAGGGCGCTCAGCAGCGCGCCCATGGCCGTCAGCAGCACCGGCTCGGGCAGGGCGCGGGCGACGGCCGCGCCGAGCGGGACGGTCAGCGCCGCCGCGGCGACCAGGGGGACCATCGAGCGCAGCCGCACCCCGCGCCAGGTGGCCAGCAGCCCCAGGCCGCTGATGGCGATGCCCGCGCAGTTGGCCATCGTGACGCCGTCCATCGGGCCGACGAGCAGTACGAGAAAGGGGGCGGCGACGAGGCCGAAACCGATTCCGGCCAGCCGCTGGACGGCCGCGCCGAAGAACACGATGCCGCCGAGGAGCAGCGGGAACGTCGAACCGGTCAGCACCCCGTGAGGCTATGCCCCGGGCGGGTGCGGGGCGTCACCGGCCCCGCGCCCCGCCCAGACGCCGGCGCAGCAGGGCATGGGCCCCGGGGCGGGCGTCCGCGGCGTCCAGGGCGAGCAGGGCGGCCCCCAGCACGGGCGGCACCTCCACCACGGTGGCCTCGGCCCGGGGCGCCGCCTGCGCGAGCCCGCGCAGGACGCGCTCGTGCAGGGCGGGATGGCGCGCGGCCGCCACGCCGCCGCCCAGGAAGACGGGAGTGGGCGTGCCGAGCAGTCCGAGCCGGTCGAGCGCGACGCGGGCCATGGCGACGATCTCCTCGGCCTGCCGCTCCACGAGCCGACCCGCGACGGCGTCGCCCTCGGCGGCCACGGCGAACAGCACGGGCGTCAGCTCGTACCGCCGCTCGGCGGGCAGCTCCCCCAGGTGCAGGGCCTCGATCAGCTCGGGCATCCCGGCCAGCCCGAAGTGGGCGGGGAGCGCCTGGGCGAGCCCGGTCGGCGCGCCGCGGCCGTCCACCGCCCGGGCGGCGTGCCACAGCGCGGCCTCGGCCAGCCCGGCGCCGCCGCCCCAGTCCCCGGAGAGCCTGCCGAGGGCGGGGAACCGGTGCACGCGGCCGTCCGGGGCGCGGCCGACGCAGTTGATCCCCGCCCCGCACACGACGGCGACGCCGTGCCGCACCGAGCCGTCGTCGGGCAGGCCCGCGCGGAGCACGGCGAAGGTGTCGTTGACCACCTCGGCGGTGCGGGCCCAGCCGGCGGCGGCCACGGCCGCGCCCAGGGCGCGCTCCTCGCGGGGCAGGTCGGCGTTGGCCAGGCAGGCGGCGACGTGGACGACGTCCACGCCCGGCGGGGCCGCGGCCAGCGCGGCGCGGACGGGCCCGGCCAGCTCCGCCACGGCCTCCCCCGCGGCGTCCGGCCGGGCCGGAGCGGGCCGGAAGCCCGGCCCCCGGGCGGTGCCGAGGATCTCGCCGTCCACCCCCGCGAGCAGGACGTCCGTCTTGCTGTTTCCGGCGTCGACGGCCAGGACGGCGCCGCCGCCCTCGACAGCCGCGCCGCCGCGCGCGCTCAGGCCCACGGCAGATGCGCCCGGTTGTGGGCGATGAGCCGGTCGGTCAGGCCCTGCGCCCGCTCGTACTGGCCGACCAGCGGGTGGGCGAGCAGCGCGGCGAAGACTCGGTCCCGGCCGCCGTGCAGGGCGGCGTCCAGCGCCAGGCGCTCGTAGGCGGCGGTGTGGGCGATGAGCCCGGCGTACAGCGGCGGGACGCCGGGGGCGGGCAGCGGCTCGGCGCCCCGGGGCGTGACGCGGGCGGGCACCTCGACGACGGCCTCGTCCGGGAGGAAGGGCAGGGTGCCTCCGTTGCGCACGTTGACGGCCTGGACACTGACGGCCTGGACGTCGACGGCGTCCGGGTGGCCGGGGCCCTCCGCCGGACCGCCGCGGCCGACCAGGGCGGCGGCCAGGGCGACGGCGGCCTCCGAGTAGAACGCCCCACCACGCCTGGCCAGCAGTTCCGGCTTGGCGTCGAGGGCCGGGTCCGCGTACATCTCCAGCAGCTTCTCCTCCATGGCCGCCACTTCCTCGGCCCGCGAGGGCCGCTCCCCCAGCTCGGCCACGACCTCGTCGTGCGCGTAGAAGTAGCGCAGGTAGTAGGAGGGGACGACGCCGAGCCGGTCCAGCAGCGGGCGGGGCAGCCGGAGCCGCTCGGCGATCGGCCGTCCGTGTTCGGCCAGCAGCCCGGGCAGGAGGTCGGGGCCCTGCGGGCCGCCGTGCCGCACGGCCAGCTCCCAGGTGAGGTGGTTGAGCCCGTAGTGCTCCAGGTGCAGTTCCCCGGGCGGGAGGCGGAGCAGCTCGGCGAAGGTGCGCTGGAGGCCGATGGCGACGTTGCACAGCCCCACGGCCCGGTGGCCGGCGTCCAGCAGGGCGCGGGTGACGATCCCGACGGGATTGGTGAAGTCGATGATCCAGGCGTCCGGGGCGACCCGGCGCACGGTCTCGGCGAGCCGGAGGACGACGGGCACGGTGCGCAGGGCCTTCGCCAGCCCGCCCGCCCCGGTCGTCTCCTGGCCGACGCAGCCGCATTCGAGCGGCCAGGTCTCGTCCTGCCGCCGGGCGGCCTGGCCGCCGACCCGGAGCTGGACGAGGACGGCGTCGGCGCCCTCGGCCCCCGCGGCCACGTCCTCGGTGAGGACGACCCGGCCGGGGTGGCCCTGGCGGGCGAGGATGCGTCGCGCCAGCCCGCCGACCCGGGCGAGCCGGTCGGCGTCGGGGTCGATGAGGACCAGCTCGGTGACCGGCAGGGTGTCGCGCAGCCGGGCGAATCCGTCGACGAGTTCGGGGGTGTAGGTGGAGCCGCCCCCCACCACTGCGATCTTCACCCCTGGCACGATAGGACTAGACCACTGCGGGGTCAACGCCCCCCGCGACGCCCTCGCCCGGCCCGGGAGCCCCTGCCCCGCGCCCGGCCGAGCCCTCGTCCGCGGACCGCCGTGTCCCGTCCGCGCGCCCCGCCGGGATCTCGTCCGCGCCCGGCCGGGCCGCCGTCAGACGCCGGTCTTGCGCAGGGACAGCCGTGACGCCGCCTCGGCCGCGGCCTGCTGGGCGAGCCCCTCGTCGTCGACGAGCGGGATGCCCTGCGCGTCGAGGGCCCGCTTGACCCGCCAGCGCAGCTCACGCGCGGCGGGCGCGGCCTCGCCGGGCATCGTCCGCACCGAGACCCGCACGGTCATCGACTCCATGCCCACCGCGTCCAGGCCGAGCACCTCGACCGGGCCCCACAGCTTCTCGTCCCACGGTTCGCTCCCGGCCATCGCCCGGCCGGCCCCGGTGATGGCCTCGCGGACGGTGTCCAGGTCCTCCTCGGCCCGGACCTGCACGTCCACGGTGGCGGTGGCCCAGCCCTGGCTGAGGTTGCCGACGCGCTTGATCTCGCCGTTGCGCACGTACCAGATCTCGCCGTCGTCCCCGCGCAGCTTGGTCACCCGCAGCCCGATCTCCAGCACCGTGCCCACGGCCTCCCCGGCGTCGACGCGGTCCCCGACCCCGTACTGGTCCTCCAGCAGGATGAACATGCCGGTCAGGACATCGGTGACGAGGTTGCGGGCGCCGAAGCCGATCGCCACGCCCGCCACGCCGGCGCTGGCCAGCAGCGGCCCGAGGTCGATGTCGAACACCGACAGCATCGTGAGCGCGGCCGTGCCGAGGATGAGGAACGAGGCGACGCTGCGCAGCACCGAGCCGACGGCCGCCGAGCGCTGCCGCCGCCGCTCCGCGTTGATGAGGAGGCTGCCGAGCCCGCCGCCGGCCGCTTCCCCCTCCTCCCGGGACCGGTTCATCCGGTCGACCAGCCGCGTGATGGTGCGCCGCACGACCGCCCGCAGGACGAGGGCGATGACCAGGATGAGGAGGATGCGCAGCCCGGCGCCCAGCCAGGCCTCCCAGTTGTTCTGGAGCCAGCCGGCCGCCTCGTCGGCGTGCCGTTCGGCTTCTCTGATCCGCTCGTCCATCGTCTCGGCCACGTCCCCCAGAGTATGCGGGCGCCCACCGCCCGGACACGGCCGATCGGCGGCGGGGCACCACCTCGGGAGGGGATGTGGTGGAGAACACGCGCGGTGCGTTACGCGATCGTGGTGGCGCCACGCCCCCCGCGCGGGACACACTGAGGGGAGATCGTCCCGGCACGAGCCACGTGCCGCAGACGTACAAGGAGGCACCGTGCCGCATGTCCTGGTCCTCAACGCGTCGTACGAGCCGCTCGGTGTCGTACCGCTCCGCCGCGCGCTCATCCTCGTCCTCAACGACAAGGCCGTCAGCCTGGAGGACTCCGGCGCCCTGATGCACAGCGCGACCCACGTCCTGCCGGCCCCCAGCGTGGTACGGCTGAAGCGGTTCGTGCGGATGCCCTACCGCGGCCCGGTGCCGCTGACCCGGCGGGCGCTCTTCGCCCGTGACGGAGGGCGCTGCGCCTACTGCGGGCAGACGGCGACGAGCGTCGACCACGTCATCCCGCGCAGCCGCGGCGGGCAGCACGTGTGGGACAACGTCGTCGCGGCCTGCCGGCGCTGCAACCACATCAAGGCCGACCGCCACATCGCCGAGCTGGGCTGGCGGCTGCGCCACCAGCCCGCCCCGCCCACGGGGCTGGCCTGGCGCATCATCGGCACCGGGCATAGGGACCCGCGCTGGCTGCCCTACCTGCGGCCGTACGGCGCGGACGACGCACTGGCCCGGATCGACGGCAGAACCCCCGTCTGAGCCGGGCCTTCGTCGTGTTCCGGGGCCCTCCCGGGCCCCGGGGCGTGCAACCGTGTCGTCACGATCCCCCGTCCGCACGAGTACCGGCCGTGCGGGAAGTGACCTTCACCCGTCATACTGCTCGCCGTGACGGGGGAGGCTTGATGTGTGACCGAGGGGGAGGTCCCGTACCGTGACGCAGCCGCCGAGCGCGCAGCCGGCTCTCGCACCGCCGACGGCTCCGCCGGCCGTGCCGCCCCAGGCGGGGCCGCCGTCCGGCGTCGCGGGGCCCTCCGCACCGGCACCCGGGCAGCCCACCGGCCCGGCCCGGCACACCGCGTGGACGGAGAACTGGCGGCGGCTGCGGGCCGCGGCCACGACGGAGCCGGGGCGGCTGCGGGTCATCGGGGCCGTCCTCGTCGTCCTGGTGCTGACGTTCGGCCTGCTGACCTCGCTTCAGGTCAGCACCCGCGCCTCGGCGGCCGACGCCGTCATCGGCAGCAGCCAGCCGCTCAGCGCCGACGCCGCCGAGATCCACCGGCTGCTGGCCGACGCCAACACCACCGCCGCGAGCGGCTTTCTGGCCGGCGGCGAGGAGCCCCGCGCGGTGGGCGAGCGGTACGACGACGACATCCGGCAGGCCGCCGAGCTGATCACCCGGGCGGCCGCCAGCGGCGAGGGGTCCAGGACGGCCCGGCAGCAGCTCAGCACCCTCAACCGCGAACTGCCCGTCTACACCGGTCTGGTGGAGGCCGCCCGGGCCAACAACCGGCAGGGGCTGCCGATCGGCGGCGCCTACCTGCGCTACGCCGACGAGCGGATGCGCACGACGCTGCTCCCGGCGGCCCGCACCCTCTACGAGACGGAGTCGGCCCGCTACCAGCGGGACCACGACGAGGCCACGTCCTGGCCGTGGCAGGCCCTGCTGCTCGGGGTGCTGGTGCTGGGCGCGCTCGGCTGGGCGCAGCGCCGCCACTACCTGCGCACGAACCGGGTCTTCAACCGGGGGCTGCTCGGCGCCACCGCCACGGTGCTCGTCGTCCTGGGGTGGCTGGCCGTCGGCCACGGCACCGCCTGGTCCAGGCTCGGCGACGCGGAGCGGGACGCCGGGCGCTCGCTCCAGTCGCTCAACGAGTCCCTGGTGGCCGCGCTGGAGGCGCGCGGGGACGAGAACATGACACTGGTGGCGCGCGGTGCGGGCGCCTCCTACGAGGAGACGTACCAGGAGAGCATGCTGCGGCTCGTCGGCGAGGGGGCGCAGCGGCCGGGCAGGGCGCTGTTGGAGAGGGCCGCCCTGCTCGCGGACGACGAGACGGGCCGCGCGGCCGTCGACGAGGCGATGGAGCAGGCCCGGGAGTGGAAGGAACGCCACGCCGAGGTAAGGGAGTTGGACAACTCCGGCGAGTACGCCGACGCGGTGGCCAAGGCCATCGGCACCGAGGAGAGCACGGGGCAGGCGTTCGACAAGGTGGACGCCGCGCTGCGCGAGGCGATCAGACACGAGCAGGGGCAGTTCACCGGCGCGGCCGAGTCCGGCCGTTCGGCCCTGACGGGGCTCGCGGTGGGCGCCGGGCTGCTGACGCTGCTGGGAGCGGCGGGTTCGGTGGCCGGTATCGGCCGCAGGCTGGCGGAGTACCGGTGAGCGGGGAGGACGGTGCGATGACGACGACCGGGCGTACGGACGACGCGGGAAGAGGTACGGCCCCCTCCGGCGCGCCCCCCTCCACGGGCAGCTGCGCCCCGGGCCCCTCCGGCGCGGGCCCGGCCCACGGGACGCACGGCGCCGGCCCGGCCCGCGGGTCGCACGGCGTCGGCCGCTCCCGGGCCGCCGTGGTGGCCCCGCGGCCCCGGTCCCGGCCCCGGCGGGCCCTGGTGGTGGGGCTCGCGGCTCTCGCCCCCGCCCTGGCAGCCCTCCTGGCGGCGGGGGTGCCGGGCGAGGCGGCCCGGACCGGCACGTCGGCGGGGAGCGCGGCGGCGGACGGCCGACGCTCGCACGAGGCGGCGGCCCGGCCACCGGCGGCCCCTGCCGCCCCGAACGCCCCCGCCGCGCCGGAGACCTGCGAGGACGGCACCCCGGCCGCGGCCAGCCTGCGCCCTTCGGACGCGGCGGGCGAAGCGGTCGAGCGCGTCCGGCAGCGCGGTCAGCTCATCGTCGGCGTCGACCAGAACAACTACCTGTGGGGCTACCGCAATCCGCAGACGGGCTCCATCGACGGCTTCGACATCGACCTCGTCCAGGCCATCGGGCGGGACCTCCTCGGCCCCGACGCGAAGATCGTCTACCGGACGATCCCCACCGACCAGCGCATCCCGGCGATCCGGAACCGGGAGGTGGACATGGTGGTGCGCACCATGACCATCAACTGCGAGCGCCGGAAGCAGGTCGCTTTCTCCACCGCCTACTTCGTCGCGGGGCAGCAGGTGCTGGCGCCGCGCGCCTCCGAGATCACCGGGCACGACTCCTCGCTGCGGAACCGGCGGACGTGTTCGGCCAAGGGCTCCACGGCCGCGGCGGCGATCCGCGAGCAGGGCTTCGGCGCCGAACAGGTGCTGGTTCCGAACCAGTTGGACTGCCTGGTGCGGCTCCAGCTCGGTGAGGTGGACGCGGTGGTGACCGACAGCGCGCTCGCCGCGGGGCTGGCCGCGCAGGACCCGACGGTCGAGCTCGTGGGCGAGCCGTTCACCACCGAGCCCTACGGCGTGGCGATGAACCTCGAGGACGAGGACCTGGTGCGCCGGGTCAACAAGGTGCTCGACGACTTCCGTTCCGGTGGCGCCGACAGCGCCTGGCGAACGTCGTACGACCGCTGGCTGGCGGACGTCATGCCCGACCGGAAGCCGCGTCCACCCGCCCCGCAGTACCGGGACTGAGGCCCGGTACGGCACCGGCGGGGCAGGCGGACAGGTGGCCGGACACCGGGAACGGGCAGGCCCGACGAGAGCAGCGAGGTGATCGATGGGGGCCACGGAATCCTCCGGACCGGTGCTGAGCCGGGACGAGGTGGACCGGGCGCTGGCCCGGCTCGGCGCGGAGCACGAGGCGATCGAGTCGTCCCTGCTCGCCCTCCAGGACCACGCGGGGCGCAGGCTGCTGGAGGGCGCCGACCTGACCGGCGCCACCAAGCACCGCTGGGCCGCCGCCGAGGCGACGATCGGCCTGCTGTGGAGCCAGTTCGAGCGGTACACCGAGGCACTGCGCACCGCCCGCGAGATCCGGGGCAGACGCCGCTGGCCGGGGCGGGACGACCTGATCGCGCTGTCCGAGCTGCTGCGCGGCGAGGGCGTGACGGTCTCCGGGGACGGCGGAGCGCGCGGCGGCCGGCTGGCCGAGCGGCTGAGCATGGCCGAGCTCGTGGACCGCATGAACGCCGGGTACGCCCGGGCGCTGGAGGTGGTGGTGGCCGCCGACGCGGTGTGGTCGGCGCTGCCCGCCCGCATCGACCTGCTCGCCGCCGAGCTGGGCCGCATCCGTTCGCTCGCGCACTCCGTCGGCGCCCGGGCCGGCGAGCATCCCGCCGGGGACGAGCTGGAGCGGATCACCGCCGAACTCACCGCGCTGCGCGGCGAGGTGATCTCCGATCCGCTGGCCTTCTGGCTGCCCGCCGGGGGCAGCAGCGCGCCCGGCGGGGGCCGTCCGGACACCGAGCGGTACGACCGTGCCGCCCGCTCGCTGGAGGACGTGCGCCGGGAGATCGAGGCCGTCCTCGCCGTGCGGCAGGACGCCGACCAGCGGCTGCTGCGGCTGCGCGACGTCCTCTCCCGGGCCGACCGCACCCTCGCCGAGGCCCGGACGGCCCGGGGCGAGGTGCTGGCCAAGATCGCCGCCTCCGAGGTGCCCGCGGTCAGCGGCCCGGCGACGGCCCTGCACGAGCAGCTCGCGACCGCTGCCGAGTACCGCAGGCACGCCCGGTGGCACCGGCTGTCGCCCCTGCTGGACAGCCTGGAGCAGCGGGCCGACGAGGAGCTGGAACGGGCCAGGGAGCAGCTCGCGGCGGTGACGGCCCCGCTGGCCGTCCGGGCGGAGCTGCGCGGGCGGCTGGACGGCTACCGGGCCAAGGTCGCCCGGCACGGGCTGGCGGAGGACCCACTGCTGACCGAACGTTACGACGGCGCCCGGCGGATGCTGTGGAGCGCTCCCTGCGACCTGCGGGCCGCGGAGCAGGCCGTCCTGCGCTACCAGCGGGCCGCCGTGGAAGGGCTCGCGCAGCGTCCGCCGAAGGACGCGGACCCGGCTGACGACGCCCGGAGCACCGGGGCCGGCCGGCCCACCGGGGACGGCCGGCCCACCGGGGACGGCGGTGCCACCGGGAACACCGGCGCGGGCGCCGGGACGAACGACGTGACGGGGAAGGGCGGTCGATGAGCGGGCAGCGGACGTGCCAGCAGCGGAACTGCGAGGGGACGTACGAGGACGTCGGCGGAGGCGAGCTGTACTGCGACACCTGCGGGCTGTCGCCCGTCGTCGCCCCCGCCGCCCAGCGGCCGGGATCGACGCCGTCGGCCCGCTCCGAGGCCCACTCGGGCTCCTCCGGGTCCGGGCGGCTCGGCGGCTCCGGGCGGTCGGAACGTTCCTCCGGGCCGTCGTCCGGGCGGGCCTCCGCACGCTCGCAGTCCTCCCGGCGCTCGGTGTCCGGCCGGCTCTCCCGCTCGGTGACGGGCTCGCTGCGGGCGCCGTCGCTGTCCGTGCGCAGCTCCCGGGGTTCCTCCTCGGGCGCGTCCTCGCGGCACCGGCTGGGCGCGGGCCTGGTGACGGTGCCGGAGGTGCCGAGGGCCGACCCGGCCTCGGCCGTGCTGGAGAGCGCCGAGGTGCCCGAGCGCAAGCGGTTCTGCGGCAACCCCGACTGCGGCAGCCCCGTCGGCCGCTCCCGCGCGGGCCGCCCCGGCCGCACCGAGGGCTTCTGCACGAAGTGCGGCCAGCCCTACTCCTTCGTGCCCAAGCTGAACCCGGGCGACGTCGTGCACGGCCAGTACGAGGTGGCGGGCTGCCTCGCCCATGGCGGCCTCGGCTGGATCTACCTGGCCGTGGACCGGGCCGTCTCGGACCGCTGGGTCGTGCTCAAGGGCCTGCTGGACACCGGGGACCAGGACGCCATGGTCGCCGCCATCTCCGAGCGGCGCTTCCTCGCCGAGATCGAGCACGCGGGCATCGTCCGCATCTACAACTTCGTCGAGCACCTCGACCAGCGCACCGGCAGCCTCGACGGCTACATCGTGATGGAGTACGTCGGCGGCAAGTCGCTCAAGCAGCTCGCGGAGGAGCGGCGCGGTCCCGACGGCCGCCGGGACCCCATGCCCGTGGACCAGGCCTGCGCGTTCGGCATCGAGGCGCTGGAGGCGATCGGCCACCTGCACGGCCGCAACCTGCTGTACTGCGACTTCAAGGTCGACAACGCCATCCAGCAGCACGACCAGCTCAAGCTCATCGACCTCGGCGCGGTGCGCCGGATGGACGACGACGAGAGCGCCGTGTACGGGACCGTGGGCTACCAGGCGCCGGAGGTCGCCGAGTTCGGCCCCTCGGTGGCCTCGGACCTCTACACCGTCGCCCGCACCCTGGCCGTGCTGACCTTCGACTTCCGCGGCTACACCAACATGTACGTCGACAGCCTGCCGGACCCGGAGACCGTCGACGTCTTCCGGGAGTACGAGTCCTACTACCGGTTCCTGGTGCGGGCCACCGACCCCGACCCGCAGCGCCGGTTCGGCTCGGCCGCCGAGATGGCCGAGCAGCTGACCGGGGTGCTGCGGGAGGTCGTCGCGCTGCGCAGCGGTCGGCCCTGCCCGGCGGTGTCCACCCTGTTCGGCCCGGAACTGCGGGTCGTGAGCACGGAGTTGCTCTCGGCGGACGACGAGGACGCCGACCTGCCCGGCGTGCGCGCCCGCCGGGGAGGACGCCGCCGCCCGGTGCCCGCGCCCCTCGCGCCGCCGAGCGGGCCGGTGGCCATCACGCCCCTGGACCCGAGAACCGCGGCGCTGGCCCTGCCCGTCCCCACCGTGGACCCGGCCGACCCCAACGCCGGGTTCCTCGCCGGACTCACCGGTGCCGCCCCCGCCGACCTCTACGCGGCCCTGCGCGCCGCCCCGGCCGACTCGGTGGAGCTGCGGCTGCGCGCCCTGCGCGCCCAGCTCGAACTGGGCCCCGCCACCGGAGCCACGCGGCCGGTGGGCCTCACGGACCTGGCCCACCTGGCCGAACGGCACCCCGACGACTGGCGGGTGGTCTGGTACCGGGGCGTGGCCGCCCTGGTCAACGAGGACCGGGAGACGGCGGCCGTCGCCTTCGACGCCGTCTACGACGCGTTCCCGGGCGAGCCCGCGCCCAAGCTCGCCCTGGCGGTGAGCGCCGAACTGCTCGGCCAGCTGGACAACGCCGAGGAGTTCTACCGGCTGGTGTGGTCCAGCGACCCGAACTACGTCAGCGCCGCGTTCGGGCTGGCCCGGGTGCGTCTGGCCGTCGGGGACCGGGCGGGTGCCGTCACGGCGCTGGAGTCCGTTCCGGAGTCCTCCATCCACCATGTCGCGGCCCGGGTGGCGGCGATCTCCGCACGGCTGCGCCAGCGCGCTCCCGGCGAGCCGCTGCTGCCCGACGTCCAGACCGCCGCGGGCGAGCTGGAACGGCTGGAGACGCTCGGGCTCGACGCGCCGCGCCGGGAGCGGCTGGCCACCGAGGTGCTGGGCCGGGCCCTGGAGTGGGTGCTCGCCGGACGCCCCGCCGCCCCCGGAGCACCCGCGCGGAATCCGGTACTCCTCGGCAGCGAACCGACCGAGACCGGGCTGCGTCTAGGACTGGAGGGCTCCTGCAGACGGCTGGCCCGGCTGGCGCAGAGCGGGAGTGAGAGAATCTCGTGGGTGGAACGGGCCAACCGGCTCCGCCCCAGGACGTGGGTGTGAGGATGCCGCAGCTCGACCAATGCTCCACGTGCCCCAGTTGTGCCGAGCCGCTGGAGGAGGACGACCGCTTCTGCGGGGGCTGCGGGGTGAACCTCTCCGCCCCGCCGCCGACGGCCGCCCCGGCCTCGTCAGCCCCACCGGTTCCCCCTCCCACCCCGGCCGCCCCGGATCGACCGGATCGGCCGGAGGGGTCACCGGCACCGGGCGCGCCGCCGACGGTGCCCCCGCCCGCTCCACCGGCCGGGCCGCCGCCCCGGCCGCCCGTGCGCTTCGACGGCGTGCCCGAACCCGGCCGGGCCCCGGCCCCGGCCGTTCCGACGCCCACGGTGCCGGACTTCACCCTGGCGCCGCCCGGTCCCGCCCCGCACGGCGGCGCCCCGGCCGCGGCCCCGGGACCCGCGGCGGCCCCGCCGCCCGCGTCCCAGGCGGCCTCCCCGCGCCCCGCGCCCGACCCGCGTACCGGGCCCGTGGCGGCCCCGGCCGCCACGGCGCCGCACAGCGCCCAGGCCCGCTGCGCCGGGTGCGGGACGGGCACCTTCGACGCCGATGGCTACTGCGAGCGGTGCGGACGCGCCCAGCCGCGCGAACGGGACCATCTGGAACAGGAGTTGCCCGGCGTGGCGGCCGCGAGCGACCGGGGGCTGCGGCACCACCGCAACGAGGACGCCTTCGCGATCTCCACGGCGGCGCTGCCCGGAACGCGTCCCGCGGTCGTCGCCATCGTCTGTGACGGCGTCTCGTCCTCCAGCCGCCCCGACGAGGCCTCCGCCGCCGCCGCCGACGCGGCGCGCGGGGCGGTGCTGGACGCGCTGCCGCGCGGCGTCCAGCCGCCGCACGCCATGCACGAGGCGCTGGGCGTGGCCGCGCGGGCGGTGGCCGCGCTCGCCGACTCCGGGCAGGACGGCGACCGCAACGCCCCGGCCTGCACGATCGTCGGCTCGGTCGTCGCCGAGGGCCTCCTGACCGTCGGCTGGATCGGCGACAGCCGCGCGTACTGGGTGCCCGAGGATCCGGCCGCCCCGCCCGCCCGGCTCACCGAGGACGACTCGTGGGCCGCGCAGATGGTGGCCGCGGGGCTGATGAGCAAGGCCGACGCCTTCGCCGATCCGCGGGCCCACGCCATCACCGGCTGGCTCGGCGCCGACGCCGAGGACTTCGAACCGCACACCGCGTCGTTCCGGCCGGAGACCCCGGGGGTCGTCGTGGTGTGCACGGACGGCCTGTGGAACTACGCCGAGTCGGCCTGGGAGATGGCCGAGGCCGTCCCGGCCGACGCCCGCGCCCGGCCGCTTCCGGCGGCCCGGCATCTGGTCAGTCACGCCATCAAGGGCGGCGGGCACGACAACGTAACAGTGGCGGTCATCCCGTTCCCGGCCACCGCGCCGGGGGCAGGATCGACCTGAATGTGCAACTCCGGGGGGAGAAGCGAGCCATGGCCAATTTCGCCAAGTCCAACGTGCCGCGGTTCTCGGTCGACGTCTACCAGAACCCCTACCTGCCCGCGGGCGCCCGGGAGGTGGACGCCATCGTCACCGTGACGGCGACGGGCGGCGGGACCAGCGGCGGGCTGCCGCTGCCGAGTTCGGCCACCGCCGCGGCTCCGGCCGACGTCGTCGGCGGCACGGCCGCGGCGCCCCCGACGGCCGCCGTCGTCCTGATGGTGGACTGCTCGGGCTCGATGGACTACCCGCCGGACAAGATGCGCCACGCCCGTGACGCGACGCGGGCCGCGATCGACGCCGTGCGCGACGGCGTGGGCTTCGCCGTGGTCGCGGGCACCCACGTGGCCAGGGAGGTCTACCCGGGCGACGGACGCCTGGCCGTCGCCGGCCACTCCACCCGGGCCGCCGCGAAGGCCGCGCTGCGGAAGCTGGACGCGGGCGGCGGTACGGCGATCGGCACCTGGCTTCGGCTGGCGGACGAGCTGCTGGCCTCCTCCGAGGCCGCCGTACGGCACGGCATCCTGCTCACCGACGGGCGCAACGAGCACGAGGAACCCGAGGCGCTGCGGGCCGCCCTGGACCACTGCGCCGGGCGGTTCACCTGTGACGCGCGCGGCGTCGGCACGGACTGGGAGGTCAAGGAGGTCACCGGCATCGCGACGGCGCTGCTGGGCACGGCGGACATCGTGGCCGACCCGTCCGGTCTGGCCGAGGACTTCACCGGCATGATGGCCGCCGCCATGGGCAAGGAGGTCGGCGACGTCAGCCTGCGGCTGTGGACGCCGCAGGGCGCCGGGACCGCCTTCGTGAAGCAGGTGGCCCCCACGGTGGTGGATCTCACCGACCGGCGGGCCGAGGCGGGGCCGCGGGCCGGGGACTTTCCCACGGGCTCCTGGGGCGACGAGTCGCGGGACTACCACGTGTGCGTCCGCGTGCAACCGGCCGCCGTCGGGCAGGAGATGCTCGCCGCCCGGGTCTCGCTGGTACGGCCCCGGCGCGGCCACGCCCCCGAGGTGCTCGGGCAGGGCCTGGTCAGGGCGCTGTGGACGGACGACGTGGCCGCCTCCACGGCGATCAACCCGCAGGTCGCCCACTACACCGGACAGGCCGAGCTGGCGCGGGCGATCCAGCAGGGTCTGGACGCGCGCAAGGCGGGTGACCAGCACCGGGCCACGGCGAAGCTCGGCCGCGCCGTGCAGCTCGCGGCCGTCTCCGGCAACGGGGAGACGGCCAAGCTCCTCGCGAAGGTGGTCGACGTCGTGGACGAGGCGGCGGGTACTGTTCGACTCAAGGCGAGGGTCGCCGAGGCGGACGAGATGACGCTGGAGACGCGCTCCACCAAGACGGTGCGGGTCAAGAAGTCCGCCGACTGACAGCGCACGGAGGGGGAAGCCCGACATGTCGACTTGTCCGAACGGCCACCAGTCGGTGGCCGACGACTGGTGTGAGGTGTGCGGACACCGGATGACGGCACCCGCCGCACCCCCGGCCCCCGGCCCCGTCCCGCCGCCCCCGGCGCACCCCGGCGGCCCCGCACCAGGCGGACACGGGTACGGCTACCCGGCTCCCCCGCCGCCGCCCCCGGCCGGCGCCCCCGGTTACCCCGGCGGGCCGCCCCCGGCCGGGCCCGGCATGCCCGGCCCGGGGATACCCGGGGCCGAGGGCCCCATGCCGCCGGGGCCGACGCAGCAGACCGAGCTGTGCCCGCAGTGCCGTACGCCGCGTGAGCCCGAGGCTCCCTTCTGCGAGGAGTGCCGCTACAACTTCCTCACGCAGTCCCCCACGTCCTACGCGCCCCCGGCCCCACCGCCCGGCTTCCTCCAGCAGGCGCCGCCGCCCGTCTACGAGCGCTCCCGGCCCTCGCAGATGAACCGGCCGGCCGAGCCGATCCCGCAGCAGGCGCACCCGCAGCAGCACCCCCATCACCAGCCGCACGCCGGGCCCCAACAGGACCAGGGCGACTGGAACCTGGCCCCGCCCTCCGCCTCCGCCGCACCGCAGCAGCCGGGCGGCTACGGCTACCCGGGCACCCCGGCACACGGCACCGGCTGGATGGTCACGGTCGGTCCCGACCGGGAGTACTTCGCCGCGATGATGCAGCGCAGCGGACCGGAGGGCGCCTCGCTCAACCTGCCGGCCTACTCGCCCGAGCAGCAGGTGCCGCTCACCGGGCAGCAGATCTCCATCGGGCGCAGACGGCAGTCCACCGGGGAGGCGCCGGACGTCGACCTGTCCCGCCCCCCGGAGGACCCGGGCGTCTCGCACCAGCACGCGCTGCTCGTCCAACAGCCGGACGGCGGCTGGGCCGTCGTCGACCAGGACTCCACCAACGGAACGACGATCAACGGCGCCGAGGAACCGATCCAGCCGTTCGTCCCGGTGCCCCTCAGGGAGGGGGACCGGGTGCACGTCGGCGCCTGGACGACCCTGACGGTCCGTCGGGGCTGAGCCCGGAACCGTCCCGCAGGCCCTCGCCCTCGGCGGGCCCGGTGGGGCGCGGCAACGGCCAGCGATCCGGGCCCCGGGGCTCGTCGAGCCACGCCCAGGCGCCGTGGACGTCGGCGGTCACCCCGAAACGCGGCCGCTCCGGGTGACCGGCGCGCTCCCAGACCGCGTAGGTTTCCCGGCCGCTGAGCGCCGACGCGGTCAGGCCGCGCAGGAACTGGAACGCGTCGGAGCCCGCCGCCGTGGCCGGCACCCCGCCGTCGTCCCGCTCGCGCCGCTCCGTCGCGGCCGGCTTCCCCGGTGCCGCGGCCGCCGCACCGCGCAGGGGCACGAAGAAGGCCGGGGTGTCCAGGAACCGGCCCTGGGCCCGCGGCCCTTCCTCCCCCCGCTCGACGTGCAGCAGCACGAGCCCGGTGGAGAGCGGAGTGAGGACGCGCGCGCCGGACGCGCACTGCTCCAACCAGGCCCGGGGGACGGTGTCCAGGGCGCAGGTCGCGATGATCCGGTCGTAGGGGGCGCGCTCCGGCCACCCGCGGACACCGTCCGCCGTGACCACCGTGACGGGGAAGCCCGAGCGCCGGAGACGGGTGCGGGCGGCGCCCGTGATCTCCGGGTCGAGGTCGAGCGTCGTCACCCGGTGCGCGCCGAGCCGGTGCGCGAGCAGGGCGGCGTTCCAGCCGGTGCCGGTACCGATCTCCAGCACCGCCATGCCGTCGCGGACCGCCAGCTCGTCCAGCATCCGCGCCATCAGCGAGGGCTGACTGCTGGACGAGACCAGCTCGCCGTGCCGGAGCCGCGTGGCCAGCGGCACGTCCTCGTAGAGCCCGTCCCGCCAGCGCCGCCGGGCCGCCGGGTCCTCCGCGTCCCCCGAGCGCCGCTCGTACCCGCCGAAGCCCGGCAGGAAGTACTCCGGCACGAACAGCTCCCTCGGCACCTCCGCGAACGCGTCACGCCAGGCGCGGTCCGGCAGCGCCCCCTCGGCCTCCAGCAGCCACAGCAGTTCGTCCCTGCCCATGTCTCCACTCTCCTGCCCCCGGCCCGGGGGCGCGAGGGGGCCGGACTCCGTTCGAACGCGTGAGATAGCGTCCCCCGCATGACCACTGACGCGGCGATAACGGTCGAAGGGCTGCGCAAGCGGTACGGGGAGGTTCAGGCGGTCGACGGAGTCTCGTTCACCGTCGGGCGTGGCGAGTTCTACGGCATTCTCGGACCGAACGGCGCGGGGAAGACGACCACGTTGGAGATCGTTGAGGGGCTGCGCCGCCCCGACGAGGGCAGCGCGCGGCTGCTGGGCGAGCCGTCCTGGCCCCGGAACAAGCGACTGCTCCCCCGGATCGGCGTGCAGCTCCAGGCCTCCGCCTTCTTCGAACGGCTCACGGCCCGCGAGCAGATCCACACGTTCGGCGACCTCTACGGCGTCCCGCGGAAGCGCGCGGACGCCATGCTGGAACGGGTCGGGCTCGCGGAGAAGGCCGACGTACGGCAGGACAAGCTCTCCGGCGGGCAGGAACAGCGGCTGTCGATCGCCTGCGCCCTGGTGCACGACCCGGAGCTGGTCTTCCTCGACGAACCCACCACCGGACTCGACCCACAGGCCCGGCGCAACCTGTGGGACCTGCTCCGCGACATCCAGGCCGAGGGACGCACGGTGGTGCTCACCACGCACTACATGGACGAGGCCGAGACCCTCTGCGACCGGGTCGCCGTCATGGACAGCGGCCGCGTCCTGCGGGTCGGCCCGCCCGCCGAGCTGATCGGGGAGCTCGGCGCGGCCTCGCTGGAGGACGTCTTCCTCCAGCTCACCGGACGGGAGTACCGCGAATGACCGCGCAGCGCACCCCCGACGGCACGGAACGTACCGACGGCACCGACGGCACCGGCAGAACGGGCGGCGCCGGCGACTCCGGCGGCGCGCCCGCCCGGTCCTGGGCGGACCGCACCCGCTCCTTCCGCAGCCTGTCCCGGGCGATGGCGCTCGGCCTGCTGCGCGACCGGGCCGCCGTCTTCTTCCTGCTCGTCTTCCCGCTGATGTTCCTGGTGCTCTTCGGCACCCTGCTCAAGGACGCAGGCACCTCGGAGTCCCAGATCGTGCAGGTCGGCGACGTGGCCGTGCTGGACGACATGCCCGAGAAGCAGCGCGCGCAGCTCCGGGGCGTGCTGGAGGTGGAGAAGACCGACGGCTCCGAGGAGGCCTTGGACGAGGCACTGGAGGACGTCCGGCACGGAGACGTCGACGCGGCGGTCTTCGAGCGGGACGGCGAGGTCGAGCTGCGCTTCTCGGCCGCCGACCAGGTGCGGGCCGGAACCGTCCACTCCGTCCTCGACTCCGTCGTGCAGCAGGCCAACCAGGCCGCGACGGGCCAGCCGCCCGCCTTCCGGCTCACGGCACAGCGGGTGGAGGACGAGTCGGTCAAGCCGATCCAGTTCCTCACGCCCGGCCTGCTGGGCTGGGCCGTGGCGATGGGCTCCGTCTTCGGGCCGGCGCTCAACCTGGTGACGTGGCGCAAGAAGCGCATCCTGCGCCGCCTGTGGCTCTCCCCGGTCGGCGTCACGTCGGTCATCGGGGCCCGGGTCGGCATCAGCCTCGCGCTCGCCCTCAGCCAGTTCGCGATCTTCGTGGGGATAGCGACCCTGCCGTACTTCGGGCTGCGGCTCACGGGCGAGTGGTGGCTGTCCGTTCCGCTCGTGCTCACCGGCTCGCTGGCGTTCATGTCCATCGGCCTGCTGGTGGGTTCCTGGGCGAAGACGGAGGAGGCCGCCAACGGCCTGGCCCAGGTGATCGTGCTGCCGATGGCGTTCCTCTCCGGCGCCTTCTTCCCCCTGGACACGGCACCGGCCTGGGTGCGGACGGTCGCGGAGTTCCTGCCGTTGAAGCACCTGGCCGACGCGATGCAGGGCGTGCTGTCCCGGGGCGAGGGCTGGGCCACGGCGCTGCCGGTCATGGCCGGGCTGCTGCTGTTCGGCGCCGTCGTCACCCTGCTCGCCTGGCGGCTCTTCCGCTGGGACGACGCGTAGGGCGCGCGGTCCCGTCACCACGGGAGCGGTCCCGTCACCACGGGGGCGGGACCGCTTCCCCGCGCATCTGCGACCATGGGGTGCGTGATGGAGATTCCGCGAGGCACCTTGCAGACGCAGACGTTCTTCGAGCAGGTCGGCGGCGAGGAGACGTTCCGCCGGCTGGCGAAGCGCTTCTACGAAGGCGTCGCCGAGGACGAACTGCTCCGTCCCATGTACCCGGAGGAGGACCTCGGCCCGGCGGAGGAACGGCTCGCGCTCTTCCTCATGCAGTACTGGGGCGGCCCCCGCACCTACAGCGAGCACCGCGGCCACCCGAGGCTGCGGATGCGGCACGCCCCCTTCCGCGTCGACCGCGCCGCGCACGACGCCTGGCTGCGGCACATGCGGGACGCCGTCGACAGCCTGGACCTGCCCGCAGAGCTGGAGAAGCAGCTCTGGAACTACCTGGTCTACGCCGCCAACTCCATGATCAACACTCAGGGCTGACCGCCCCGGCGGCCCCGGCACCGTCCGTCGCGCGGGCGGCCACGCCCCCGAGTGAAGAGCGCGGAGGCCACGCGCCCGCGCGGCTCACGCGGGCGTGACGGAGAGCCCTGGGGGACGGACGGACCGCACCACGACCGAGCCGAGCGGCGTGGCCAGCCGCAGCCAGGGCCCGGCGGAGGACAGCCCGAGCGGCTCCGAGCCGCCGAGGAAACCCAGTGCGTAGGCCGCGTGCGCGGCGCGCAGCGGCAGCCCGGTGCGGCCGAGCGGCCGGGACCAGATCTCGTCCGCCAGCGCGTCGAGCTGTTCGCGGGTGCGCTCCGCCGGTGCCAGGACCTCGGCCCTGCGACGGAACTCGGCCACCGCGGCGGCGGCCACCGAGCGGACGGCGTCGGGCGGCAATCCGCCCAGCCGCTGCCAGCCCCCGCGCGGGGGCAGCACCCCGGCCCAGGGCGGGCCGGTGACGGGTGCGGGCACGGGCAGTGTGCCGGCCCGCTCGTCAAGCCGCTCCAGCAGCTCTCCGGCCGCCACCGTGGTGTCCAGCCTGAGCTCCGGGTCGTCGAGCCGGGCCGTGCGGACGGCCAGGACGTCGAAGCGCGCGGGGCGGGCGAAGAGCGCGAGAGCGCCGCCGCCCGCCTGGAGGCGGACGGCCGCCGTCTTCTCCCAGCGCACCAGGCGCTGGAGGAAGGCGGCGACTCCGGCCGCCTCGGCCGCGTCAGCGAGCCTGGGGATCGGCCGGGACATGGCTGCTGTCATCGAGGTAGGGCTCCAGGAAGGACCGCTCGGCCTCGCTCAGCCGGCGCGGGCGCCCTTCCTTCAGGTCGTACGCGACGACGACGGTGCTGGCCCGTGCGTAGACCGCCGTCGCGTCCTTGATCTCGTAGCCGACCGTGACCGAGGCACGGCTGATCTTCGTCACCCACGTCTCGATGTCCACCGGTTCGGGCCGGTGCACGAGGGGACGCAGGTAGTCGATCTCGTGCCGGGCCACCACGGCACCGCTCGTGAAGGCCTCGGTGTCGGCCTCCCGCGCCAGCCGGAACAGGAAGTCGATCCGGGCCTCTTCCAGATACCGCAGGAAGACCACGTTGTTGACGTGCCCGAACGAGTCCATGTCCGACCAGCGCAGGGGACAGGCGAAGTGGTGGCGCACGTCAGCCCCGCGTCAGCTTCTTGTACGTCGCGCGGTGCGGACGGGCCGCCTCCGGGCCGAGCCGCTCGATCTTGTTCTTCTCGTACGACTCGAAGTTGCCCTCGAACCAGAACCACCTGCTCTCGCCCTCGTAGGCGAGGATGTGGGTCGCGATGCGGTCGAGGAACCAGCGGTCGTGGGAGACGACCACGGCGCAGCCGGGGAAGTCCAGCAGCGCGTTCTCCAGCGAGGAGAGCGTCTCCACGTCGAGGTCGTTGGTCGGCTCGTCCAGGAGGAGCAGGTTGCCGCCCTGCTTGAGGGTGAGCGCGAGGTTCAGCCGGTTGCGCTCACCGCCGGAGAGGACGCCCGCGGGCTTCTGCTGGTCCGGGCCCTTGAAGCCGAAGGCGCTCACATAGGCCCGCGAGGGCATCTCGACCTGTCCGACGTTGATGTAGTCCAGCTCGTCGGAGACGACGGCCCACAGCGTCTTCTTGGGGTCGATGTTGGCCCGCGACTGGTCGACGTAGGAGATCTTGACCGTCTCGCCGACCTTGATGTTGCCGCCGTCCGGCTCCTCCAGGCCCTGGATCATCTTGAACAGCGTCGTCTTGCCGGCGCCGTTGGGGCCGATGACGCCGACGATGCCGTTGCGCGGCAGGGTGAAGGACAGGTCGTCGATGAGCACCTTCTCGCCGAAGGCCTTGGAGAGGTTCTCCACCTCGACGACGACGTTGCCCAGGCGCGGGCCCGGCGGGATCTGGATCTCCTCGAAGTCCAGCTTCCGGGTCTTCTCCGCCTCGGCGGCCATCTCCTCGTAACGGGCCAGCCGGGCCTTCGACTTGGCCTGACGCCCCTTGGCGTTGGAGCGGACCCAGTCCAGCTCCTCCTTGAGGCGCTTGGCCCGCTTGGCGTCCTTCTGCCCCTCGACCTTCAGGCGCGACTGCTTCGTCTCCAGGTACTTGGAGTAGTTGCCCTCGTAGGGGTAGGCCCGGCCGCGGTCGAGCTCGAGGATCCACTCGGCCACGTTGTCGAGGAAGTACCGGTCGTGGGTGATGGCGACGACGGTGCCCGCGTACTTGGCGAGGTGCTGCTCCAGCCACTGCACCGACTCGGCGTCGAGGTGGTTGGTGGGCTCGTCGAGCAGCAGCAGGTCGGGCGCCTCCAGCAGCAGCTTGCACAGGGCCACGCGCCGCTTCTCGCCACCGGAGAGGTTGGTGACGGGCCAGTCCCCCGGCGGGCAGCCGAGCGCGTCCATGGCCTGCTCGAGCTGGGCGTCCAGGTCCCAGGCGTTCGCGTGGTCGAGCTGCTCCTGGAGCTTGCCCATCTCCTCCATCAGCTCGTCGGTGTACTCGGTCGCCATCTGCTCGGCGATCTCGTTGAACCGGTCGAGCTTGCCCTTGGTGTCCGCCACACCGTCCTGGACGTTCTCCAGCACCGTCTTGGACTCGTCGAGCGGCGGCTCCTGGAGGAGGATGCCCACGCTGTAGCCCGGGGACAGGAACGCGTCGCCGTTGGAGGGCTGCTCGAGACCCGCCATGATCTTCAGCACGGTGGACTTGCCGGCGCCGTTGGGGCCCACGACACCGATCTTCGCGCCCGGCAGGAAGCTCAGGGTGACATCGTCGAGGATCACCTTGTCGCCGTGCGCCTTGCGCGCCTTGCGCATGGTGTAGATGAACTCAGCCAAGAGAAACCGTCCGGCAGTCTGGTAGGTGTGAAGATGCGGGGCCCCACAGGGGGTGTTATCCATCCTGCCGTACGGGACGCCTCGGGCGGAAACCGGCCGCCGGCCGTCCACCCGAGGGTGAGTGCTCCGCTACGTCGTGTCTATTTCTCGTCGCGCTCCGCTTCGGCGCCGTCCCCGGCGTCCGGGGCCGCGGCGGACCCGGCTCCCGGCTGCGGCTTGCGGCGGACCATGAGCACGGCCAGCCCGCCCAGAGCCAGCAGCCCGGCGGCCAGACCGACCAGCAGCGGCACGTTGGTACCACTGCCCGTCTCCGCCAGGTTGACCTCACCGTCGCTCCCGCCGACGGTGACGGGCTCGCTGTGGACCGTGAGCCCCGCGTCCTGCGGCTGCGCGGCGATCGTCTCGCAGTCCAGCACGCCGGTGAAGGTCCGCTCGAAGCCGCCCGGGCCGGTGACGGTGATGTCGTAGCGCTGGTCCTCGGCGACCGGCACCGTCGCCGTGTCCGTGGCCCCGCCGGGTATCTCCAGCTCCTGCTCGCCGAGCGCGAAGGCGAACGGCGCGTCGCCCCGGTTGACGACGGTGACGGCCACCGCGCCCCGGGCGCAGTCGCGCCGGGCGGAGACGGCGGGTGCCGCCCCCTCGGCCGCCCAGCTCGTGACGGCGGTCGCGGTGACCGCGGCGTCGCTCGACCCGGCCACGACGAGCGACTGACTCGCCGCGTGGGCTCCGGTGCCGACGAACGTCCGGCCGACCGGCACCGGCGTCGTCGCCTGGACCGTGAAGGCGCCGCCGCCGTCCTCCGCGTCATCGGGCACGTCGAACCACAGCCGCGTGCCGTCGCGGCCGGCTGTGACCGTCTTCCCCCGGGCGTCGACGACGCGGACGCCGTGCCGGGCCGCCTCGGGCCCGGGCGCGACGCTGACGGCCTGGGCCGTGGTGCGTATCGTCACCGGGCCCAGCAGCTCCCCGGGCCGCCCGGAGACGACGGGCGACTCCAGCCGCACGGCGGGCGCCGGTTCCTCCAGCTCGCGGGCCCGGCGCTCCAGGTGGTCGGCCAGCCGCTCCGCGTCCGGATGGACGGCGGTGACGTCGGGCCGCTCTCCCGACTCCGTGCGCTCCGAATACCGCCAGATGGCCACCTGGGTGCCGGCTGCCGCGGTCTCCGGGGTGAGCTGCCGGGCGCCCGCCTCCTCGGCCAGCTCGGCCAGGTTGTCGACCTGGGGGTAGGAGTGGCGCAGGATCCACCGGATCTTCCCGGCGTCCGGGTTGCCCTGCAGGGAGGAGGAGCGCCAGGGCACCTCCGCGTACCGCGCGTCCTGCTGGGTGGAGCTGTACATGTCGATGCCGTACGCCAGCAGACTGCCGCCCCCGGTCACCGACATCTCGAAGAGCCCCGCCCCCGTCTCGATCACCGCGCCGTCGTGCCGGATCACCGCGCGGTCGTGCACGTTCAGTCCGTCCAGCGTGGCATGGGCGCCTCCGTGCTGCGGTTCCCCGGCCCCGGCGTCCCCCGCCGCCGCCGTACCCGCCCCCACCGCTGTTCCCGCTGCCGCGAGCAGCCCCGTGAGCAGCCCCGCCACCGCGCGACGGGCGGCAGCCCGTCCGCGTATCGCTCTCATTGCTGTCCCCTCGTCAACCCCGTGGTCTGCGGAATCGTAGGGATCAAGCGCAACACGATTCCCGATTTTCACATTTGCTACGCGCACCGCAGCGCAATCGTTATCGCGGAAAGCCGCGAACGCGGACACTTCGCCGGCCGCCCCCGGCGGAGGCTTCCCCTCCGCCTCGACGCCCCGTCAGCCCGTCGGCACCGGGTCCGGCCGCGCCTCGCCGAACTCGGCACGCGGGGACGCCGCCCGCACCCAGGCCGAGGTACCGCGCGTCAGATCGTGGCCGACGGCGACGGCGTCGATCGTGGCGACCGTCCACCGCTGCCCCTCGCGCTCGCTGTCCTGAACCCTCAACCTGCCGTGGACGACGAGGGGTTCACCGATGCTCACCGACGCCGTCAGGTTGTGGGCGAGCGCACGCCACGCCCAGACGGTGTAGAAGCTCGTCGCCCCGTCTGCCCAGAGGTTCCGCTCGCGGTCGTACCGCCGGACCGTCGAGGCCAGCCGGAAACGCACCGCCGGACACCGGCCGTTGTCCCGGAAATCCGGCTTCGTCGCGACGTTCCCCACCACCGTCACCATCGTCTCGTTCATGCCGACGCGCCTCCCCGTCCACTTCTCGCCGGGCCGCCCGCGGGACCGGTCGCAGACCATGCTGGCGCGAACGGCAAATCCGTGCCGGAGCCTGTGGACTACTGGCCGGTTGTGGACAACCCGGCCGCGGCGAGACGCGAACGGGCCACCGCGACGACGAACCCGCCACCGCGCGGCGGCATCGCTCACGCGGTGGCGGGCTCGCCACGCCCCACGGGCCCGGGACTCAGCCGCCGTCCGTTCCCCCCGCGGCGATGACGTACTGGCCGCGCACCTCCCGGTAGCGCAGCAGCTCGGCGGCAACCGGCTCCAGCACCCGGGTCCGGCCGCAGGCTGCCGCCAGCCGCCGCAACCGCTGCTCCTGCGCGGCCCCGTACTCCTGGGCGGGCGCACGGGCCACCAGCCGGCACGCCCAGGCCAGCAGCGGCGAGGCCACCGCACCACCGGACAGCAGCCCGGCCGGCACCCACGGGTTGACGGCGAAGACGCCGAGCAGCGTGCCCAACAGCCAGCCCAGACCGACGCACTGCACGGCCAGCAGCGCGGCCTGCCCCGCCGCCGCGGCCGTCCACCAGCGCGGCCGGGCCGGTTGCGGCGGCAGCCCGGCGCCCGCGACCGCCTCGTCCAGCGCCGCCGGCAGCCCCTCCGCGCCGCGCCAGGCGGCCTCTCGCACGGTGCGCGCCCACGGTTCGGGCAGGCCGCGACTCGCGTCGTCGGCGAGCGTGCGCACGGCCTGGGCGACCACGGGCCGGGCCACCGGGTGCCCGGGCTCGGTGGCCTCCTCGGCCGCCGGGCCGCCCAGCGGCTCCCCGCGCCGCTCCGCCCGGCGGCGGGCGTACCAGTGGGCCAGCCCGGCCCACGGCGTGCCACACGTCCGGTCGGCGTGGCGCAGCCACGTCCGCTCGGCGGTGCGCCCGACGGCCGCGGCACCGGCCGCCGTTCCGAGTCGCTGCTCGAAGTCCGTGCGCACCCGGTCGGTCAGGCCCGGGGGCGGCTGGACGCCGTCGGTGATGTACACCGGCCGCAGCCCGGTCATGGCCAGGTCCACGTCGGCGGCGAGCCGACGGGCGGCGGCGGTGCGAGCGGACACCAACTCCGCCAGGACCGAACGCAGTTCCATGACCCCCTCGCCGGTGAGCGCGGAGAGTGCGAGCACCTCGGCGCCGGGTTCGCCGTGTTCGCCGAGGGCCATGCCGTCCTCGTCCAGCACCCGGCGCACGTCGCCGAGCACCTCCTCGGCGGCCTCGGCACCGAGCCGGTCCGTCTGGTTGAGCACCACGAGGGTCACCTCGGCGTGGGCGGCGAAGGCCTTCAGATAGCGCTCGTGCAGCACCGCGTCGGCGTACTTCTCCGGGTCCACCACCCAGATGACGGCGTCCACCAGACCCAGCAGCCGGTCCACCTGCTCCCGGTGCTCGACCACCGCCGAGTCGTGGTCGGGCAGGTCGAGCAGGACGAGCCCGCGCAGGGCGAGCTGCGAGGCGTCCCGCAGGTGGGCGCGGCGCCGGGCCCGGACGGGGACGCCGAGCCGCTCCAGCAGCCCCTCGGCTCCGGTCCGGTCGGTCGTCGTCTCCCAGACGCAGGCCACGGGGCTCGACGTCGTCGGCCGTCGCACGCCCGCGTCGGCCAGCTGGGCCCCGGCGACGGCGTTGAACAGGGTGGACTTCCCGCTTCCGGTCGGGCCCGCGATGGCCACGGTGGTGTACTCCCGGGAGAGGCGGCCCCGGGCCTCGGCTGCCTCCAGCACCCGGCCGACGTCGGCCAGTTCCTCCGCCTCCAGCCGCGCCCGGGAGAGGCCGACCAGCTCGCGCAGCGCGTTCAGCCGCTCCGCCAGCCCCGACTCGCGGCCGACGGTCCGGCGGACGTCCCCCGGCGAGGGGGCCTCGTCCGGGGCCTGCGGGAGCGGCCCCGCGGCGGCGGGCGTGAGGCCCGGCGGCTGCGGGGCCTCCCCGGCGGTCTCCGGGGGCAGGGCGGGCTCGGTGACGTTCGGCGGCAGCGGCCCGGGCCCCTCCTCCTGGTGTTCCGGGCCGACGGGGCCGCCCGGGGCCGGGGGCACCGGCGTCACGGGCGCGGGCTCCGGCGCGAACGGCAACGGA
This sequence comes from Streptomyces sp. WMMC1477, assembly GCF_027460245.1. Classification (NCBI taxonomy): domain Bacteria; kingdom Bacillati; phylum Actinomycetota; class Actinomycetes; order Kitasatosporales; family Streptomycetaceae; genus Streptomyces; species Streptomyces sp. WMMC1477. The sequence continues at coordinate 1,342,612 of NZ_JAPZBD010000003.1, forward strand.
TCGCCCGCCACCCCGCTCCCGTGCGGCCCGGGGCCACCGGCGGACGGCGCGGGCGCGGGCCCGGCCAGGGGCGCCGGGCCGGGAGCGGGCGCCGGGCCGGGCGGGCCGGCGGGCCGGGAGCCCGCCGGAGCCCCGGAGACGGTCCCGAACTGCACGGCGGACCCGGAGACCGTCCCCGCCGCGGGCCAGGACCGCGGCGCGGCTCCGGCGGCGGCCGTGGCCCCGGCGGGACCGGCCGCGGGCGCAACTCCCGGACCCGGTGCGGCCGCCGCACCCAGGCCCGTCCCGGCCGCGGCTCCCGGAACGGGCCCGGCGAGCCCGCCGCCCCGGCCCCCGTCGAGCACGGGGACGGGACAGGGGCGGGCGCGACGGGCGATGAGTCCGTCGTTCCAGCGCTGCGGCCCGGTCTCGGCCGGGGTCGTGCCCGTGCCGTCCTCGTGGGTCTCGCCCGGCGATCCCGTCACGTCGCTCACCTCTCCCTCTGCTCCCTCTGGAGTACGGACAGTGCGGCGATCAACTCGACCTGCTGCTCGGAGCCGACGTCGAGCTCCTCCAGTGGCGCCAGCCGCCGCGCGCGCTCGCCGCGCAGGGCGCGGTGGACGGAGGTCTCCAGCAACTCGGTGCCGCGTTCCCGGAGCCGGATGGTTCCCGGGACTCCGATGATCTTGTGCAGGGCCTCCTCCGCGGCCTGGCCGCGGTCTCCGCCGAGCAGAGCGGCGGAGAGGAGGGCGGCGACCTCCTCGGCCGTGTACGAGCCGCCGCCGTCGGCCCGGAAGGCCTCCTCGGCCAGCTCCTCCAGGCAGCGCCGCCAGTGGCGGACGACGAGCCCCATGCGGTCGGTGACGGTGGCCCCGCCCTCCGTCACCGACGTCGGTACTCCGGGGGCGCCGGGCTCCTTCTGCCAGGCGCGCGCGATCTGCTCCTCGGCCCCGCCGACGGCTCCGGAGAGCAGCGCGGCCAGCCCGTCCGCGCAGGCGTCCAGCAGTTCCTCGCCGCTGCTGTCGAGGGGGAAGCCGCGCCAGTGGGCGACGGTGTCCCCGGCGAGCAGCTCGCCGCCGGCGACCTGGCGGCGCACCCGCTCCCCCGCGGCGTCGTAGGCCTGCTCGACGTGGGTCATGAGGCGGACGGCGGCGGCGTGCTGGGCCGCGGCGGCCGCGGCCAGCTCCGGGACGCGGGCACGCAGCGAGTCGAGCGCGCCCCAGGCCGTCCGGTGGGCGGCCCGGCCGCGGGCCGAGGGGTCCTGGGCCCGGTGGGCGAGCCAGGCCCGCAGCGGCTCGACCGCCGTCGTCGGCAGCAGCCCGCGGCCGCCGCCGGCCGACTCGGGGAGCTCGGGGATCGTGAACCTCGGGACGTCGCCGAGTCCGGCCCGCTCCAGCAGGGCCGCGTACTGCCGGGAGACGTCGACGGCGATCTGGTGGGGCACCCGGTCGAGGACGGTGGCCAGGGTGACGTCGTACTCCTTCGCGGTACGCAGCAGGTGCCAGGGGACGGCGTCGGCGTACCGGGTCGCGGTGGTGACCAGGACCCACACGTCGGCCGCGCACAGCAGTTCGGCGGCCAGTTCGCGGTTGGCGGCGACCAGCGAGTCCACGTCCGGGGCGTCCAGGAGCGCCAGGCCGGCGGGCAGCGCGTGGGTGCACTCCACCACCAGCGTGCCGGGCTCGGCGGCGGGCTCCTCGCCGTCCTGCGGAGCCTCGCACCGCGTCAGCCCCGGCAGGACGCGGCCGTCCGCGAACCAGCGGCGGTCCTCGGGGTGGCAGGCCAGGACCGGGGTCCGGGTGGTGGGCCGCAGGACGCCCGCTTCGCTGACCCGGCGTCCGACGAGCGAGTTGACCAGGGTGGACTTCCCCACGCCGGTCGAGCCGCCGACGACGGCGAGCAGCGGCGCGTCCGGTTCGCGCAGCCGTGGAACGAGGTAGTCGTCGAGCTGGGCCAGCAGTTCGGCCCGCGACCGCCGCGCCCGTTCGGCACCCGGCAGGGGCAGCGCACAGCGGACGGCGGCCACGCGCTCACGCAGTACCGTGAGCGCCTCGAGCAGTTCGGTCCGTGCTTCCAAGATCGCCACAAGATGAAGAATGCCCAAATCTGACTGGTTTTTGAAGCCTATTCAGTCAGTTATGGTCCGATTTGACCCGTGTGGAATCGGACCCAGGGGACCCCATGGGCATAACGAGTGCACAACACCCGCCAGCCGCCCCGCGGAAACCGATGCGGGAATCGCACCCGGCTGCAATCATCGGAGCGCTTCACGGAACCTCCACACCGTGGCGCGCGCGTGAAGCATCCAGGAGCCACCGGGGCCGCCTCTATCCTTGGATGGGGAAGGTCCGGGGGCTCCACCCGATGCGCGACCATGACGGGCCCCCGTAGCTCAGCGGATAGAGCAGGTGCCTTCTAAGCACTTGGCCGTAGGTTCGAGTCCTACCGGGGGCGCCACCGGCTACCGGCTGGCGATGTTTTCGCAGGCCAGGAGCCATACGACCGGGCCGGCCCCAGAACCTGGACGCCGGCCCCGGCCGGGCGTGGAGCCCGAGCGGGGCCGTTGGGCCGAGTGCCCGGCGCCCGGAGCGCCGGGGTCAGGCGGCCTGGAGGAGTTCCGCCCGGCCGAAGAGGAGGTCGTAGCCGGGCGGGAGCTGCAGCAGGACGCGCCGGGTCAGGTCGTCGCCCGCAGCGTCGGCCGCCACGCTGAGCACGGCCCCGACATCCCAGGCGGCGGTCTGCTCGGTGGCACCTTCGATCCAGGCGGCGGTCGCCCGGACGAACCGCTCGGGCGACAGGGGTTCGGCGGCCTGGAGCGGATTGAGCAGGATCACGGCGAAGGTCTCCGGAAGCCGGGCGGCGAGCTCCGCCCGCACCTGGCCCACCAGGTGGGCGCCGAGCAGGGCCATCACGGTGCGGGCCGCACGCTCCGCCTCCCGGCGGCCGCCGTACTCGCCGCGTTCCCGCACCTGTTCGAGGAAGACCTCCCAGCGCATGGCCACCATCCCTCCTCCCTCGCGGGACGGGAGGGCGGGGAAGCGCGGCCCCGCCCTCCGGCCGGGTTCTCGCGCCGCCGCGGCGCCGGCCTCAGCCGCGGATCTCCTTGCGGCCGCCGCCGACGGCGATCTTGCGGGGCTTGGCCCGTTCGGCGATCGGGATGCGCAGCGTGAGCACGCCGGCGTCGTAGTCGGCGCTGATGCGTTCGGTGTCGAGCGTGTCGGCCAGCATCACCTGTCGGGAGAAGACGCCGAGGGGACGCTCGGAGAGCTCCATCTGCACGTCCTCGGACTTCACTCCCGGACGCCGCTCGGCCTTGACCGTCAGCATGTTGCGTTCGACGTCCACGTCGATGGCGTCGGGACTGACGCCCGGCACGTCCAGGGCGATCACGTACGCGTCGCCCTCGCGGTAGGCGTCCATCGGCATGGCGGAGGGCCGGGACCAGGTACCGCCGGTGTCCAGGAACTGCTGGGTGAGCCGGTCGAGCTCACGGAAGGGATCGGTGCGCATCAACATCACGTACACCTCCATCGCGGACAAGAGTGCCAATGCGCTGGCTCTGCCTCTCTTGTACCATGTCATCGAAACGACGACAACTACAGATGTCAACGAAGCGATGACGTGGCGCGTGCGCTACCGTGCCACCGTTCTGCCCGAACCGCCGAAGGAGACGTCCATGAGCGCAGCGGACCGATCCGGCCCGGACCGCCCGCACGGCGCGGCCCCCCACCTGTCCCTGGCCGCCGCCGAGGCGGCCCTGTCCGCCATCGACCGGGCCGTCCGCACCGCCCACGGCAGCGACGGGACGGCCACGGTCTCCCCGGCGGAAGCGCCCGATGGCCCCGGAGCCGAGCCGGGGGGTTCCGAGCAGGCGCTGGCCGCTCTGCTGCTCCTGCGGGAGCTGCGGGAACGGCTGGCCGCGTGGGAGCCCGCGCTCATCGAGGCGGCGCGCGGGGCGGGGGCGAGCTGGGCCGAGCTGGCTCATCCGCTCGGGGTCGCCAGCCGGCAGGCCGCCGAGCGCCGGTACCTGAGGGTCCGCCCGGGCGCCGCCGGAAGCACCGGAGAGCAGCGCGTACGCGCCACCCGCGACCGCCGGGCGGCCGACCGCACCGTCACGGCCTGGGCCCGGGGGAACGCCGCCGATCTGCGCAGCCTGGCCGGGCAGATCACCGCGCTCACCGACCTTCCCGGCCCGGCGCGGCAGATCCTGGCCCGTCTCACCGGAGCGCTCGCATACGACGACGCCGCAGGTCTCCTCGGCCCTCTCGCGGCCACCCACTCCCATCTGCTCCCCCGGCATCCGCACCTCGCCGCCCGGGTGGAGACCCTCACCGGCCAGGTCGACGCGCTGCGCCGGGACAGTGACGACGGCCGGGGGGCGGCCGGAGACCCGAAGGCGCCGTAGCCGCCGCACGGGCACGGTGACCCCGGCTCCCGTGCGCCGGCCGAGGCGTGGCGGAGACGGCGTCAGGCCCCGGTGACACCCCTGCCGTTGCCCGGGCCGTCGTCCGGGCCATCGTCCGCGACGCCGGGACTGCCGTTGCCCGCGCCGTCGGACCTGCCGTCGTCAGGGGCCGAGCGCTCCCTCGGGTGGCCGGCGAGTTCGTCGCGGGAGATCCTGTCGCGGTCCAACTCCCTGACGCGGTAGGACGTGCGCCCCACGATCTGCGCGGTCACCGGGACGGTGGCGAACTGGAAGAGCGCGACGAGCAGCAGCGTCGGGACGTCGCCCACGGGCACCTGGAACGCGGCTGCGTTCAGGGTGAGCAGGACGCCGACGGTCTGGGCCTTCGCGGCGGCGTGCAGCCGTGTGGAGGTGTCGGGGAAACGCAGCAGGCCGACCGCGGCGAACAGGCAGAACAGGACACCGGCGAGCACCAGCACGACGCTGGCGACGTCGAGCACGGCGCTCACCGGATGCGCTCCTTCGCCTCGATGACGTGGGCCGCGGTCACCGAGCCGATGAACGCCAGCAGGGACAGGACGAGCAGCAGCGGAAGGACGGACGTCTCCCCGTTCGCCGCGAGGTGGACGGCCATGCCCGCGACGATCATGGTGATCAGAGCGTCCAGGGCCACGATCCGGTCCAGGGCGCCGGGGCCGCGCAGAAGCCGCACCACGGTCAGCCCCCCGGCCGCGGCGAGCAGGGCCATCGCGAGGGTGTAGAACAGGGTCACGGCGTCTCCTCCGCTGCCTCGGGGCGCCGTCCCAAGGCCCGCACGACCCGCAGGTCGACGGAGCGCACCCGCCGCCGGACGCGTTCCGCGCCGGCGGCGTCCCGCACCGGGAGAGCGTGTACGTAGAGCGTGCGGCGGCCCCGGTCGATCTCCAGGACGAGGGTGCCGGGCGTCAGGGTCGTCAGGTTCGCCACGAGGGTGACCAGCAGGTCCGTGTCGGCGCGCAGCGGCACCTCGACGATCGCCACGTGGGTGCGCGGGCCGTGCCGTACCGCCTCCCAGGCGATCACCGCCGCGGCGCCCATCGCGCTCAAGAGCAGATGACCCACCAGCAGCACGACCCGCGCCGGGCGCACGGCGGCGGTCGTGACCGGGGGGAGCCGGAACACCAGCATGATCCCCAGCGCCACCAGGCCGCCGGAGGCGAGCACCGGTGCGCTCAGCGATCCCCACAGCGCCACCCAGACCAGCCAGAGCCAGCCGAACGTCCAGCCGTGGCGGGCGAGCTGCGGGGCCCGGTCGCGCAGGCTCATCCGTCCTCCCCACGAAGGACGGCGTTCCGGTACGCCTCGGGCCGCAGCAGGTCCTCGGCCGCCTGTTCCCCGACCCGGGTCAGCGGCTCGGCGAGGACGGCGACGAGCACGCCGGTGAGCGCCATCCCGGCCGTCGTCCCGAGCATGAGCAGGGAGCCCCGGCGGCGCGGGGACGTCGTGGGGCGGGCGTGCCCGGGGGCGCGCCGCCGTCCGGCCAGGGCGGAGTCGTGCCGCGGCGGTGGCCCGGTGCCGAAGGCGGCGTTCCAGATCTTGAGCATGGCGTAGAGCGTCAACAGGCTGGTGAGCAGGGCTGCCCCGGCGAGGGCGTAGCCGGCGCCACCGCCCTCGGCGGCCGCCCGCAGCAGCGCGAGCTTCGCGACGAAGCCGGAGAAGGGCGGGACGCCGGCCAGGCTCATCGCCGCCAGCCCGAACAGGGCGGCCACCGACAGGGTGGGCCCGGCCCGGGCGCGCATCCGGTGCAGGGCCGTGGTACCCGTCTGACGGACCGCCAGGGCGGCGGCGAGGAACAGCGCGGCCTGCACCAGGATGTGGTGGACCATGTACAGGAGGGTGCCGGTGAGCCCCGGCACGTCGAACAGCGCGAGCCCGAAGAGCATGAACCCGATGTGGCTCACCAGGGCGAAGGACAGCAGCCGGTTGACGTCGTCCTGGGCGATGGCGCCGAGGATGCCCGTGAGCATGGTCGTGACGGCCACCACCGCCAGCAGCGGCCACACCCCTTCGCGGGGGAAGACGAGGGTCTGCGTGCGCAGGAGCGCGTACATCCCGACCTTGGTCAGCAGCGCGGCGAAGACGGCGGTGATCGGGGCCGGTGCCGTCGGGTAGCTGTCCGGCAGCCAGAAGTGCAGCGGAACCACCGCCGCCTTGATTCCGAAGACGGTGAGCAACAGCAGGCCGAGCGCGCCGCGCAGGCCCTCCGGGAGCCCGGCGACGCGCTCGGTGAGCTGGGCGAGCGTGACCGTTCCGGTCGCCGCGTACAGCAGCGCGGTGGTGGTGAGGAGCAGCAGCGAGGAGGTGAGGCTGACCACCGTGTAGGTCATGCCCGCCTGGGTGCGCAGGGCGCCGCCGTCCATGGTGATGAGCACGTAGGACGCGCCCAGCATGACCTCGAAGGCGACGAAGAGGTTGAACAGGTCGCCCGAGAGGTAGGCGAGCGCGATCCCGGCCACCAAGACCTGGTAGGCGGGGTGCAGGACGGCGGCGGTGCCGGGGCGGTCCTCGGTGATGCCCTGTCCGATGGCGAACAGCAGGACGGCGAGAGCGACCAGGACGGAGACGGTCAGCAGCAGGGCGGACAGCCGGTCGGCGACGAGGGCGATGCCGAGCGGCGGGGGCCAGCCCCCGGCGTGCAGGACGACGGGGCCGTGGGCGTCGGAGCGGGCCAGCAGCGTGGCCGAGGCGGCCAGCACGGCGGTGAGGGTTCCCACGGCCAGCAGCCGCATGGGGACGCCCCGGAGCCCGGCGACGGCGGCGCACGCGGCGAGCAGCGGGAGCAGGACGGGGACGGCCGGGAGCACGCTGTTCACCGGGCCTCCTCGGGGGCGTCCCGGTCCTCCGCGGCGGCTCTGCGGGCCCGCGGGGTGCCGATGAGCCGGTCCTCCACGTCGTCCCGGACCTCGTCGTGGCCGGAGATCAGCCAGGACCGGTAGGCCAGGGCGAGGAGGAAGGCGGTGAGCCCGAAGGTGATGACGATCGAGGTCAGGGCCATGGCCTGGGGCAGCGGGTCGGCGTACTCGGCGGTGGCCTCGGGGCCGCCCGCCCCGCCGGCGCCGCCTTCGACGACGGGCGGGCGCCCGGGCGGTCCTCCGGCGACGAGCAGGAGCAGGTTGGTGCCGTGGCCGAGCACGATGAACCCCAGGACGATGCGCATCAGCGAGCGCTGGAGCATCAGGTAGAAGCCGGCCGTGAACAGTGCGCCGACGACGGCGGCCATCGTCATGTCGAGCGTGCTCACGAGCGGCTCCCTCCCGTCCGCTCGGCCTCGGGGGCCCGGTCCAGGCTCACGCCGACGGCCGAGAGGAGCTTGAGCGTGACGCCGAGGACGAGCAGGTAGACGCCCACGTCGAAGAACACGCTGGTGGAGAAGTGGACGTCGCCGATCCAGGGCAGTCGCGCGGTCGGGAGCGCGCTGGACAGCGGCTCGCCACCGAAGAGCCACGGCAGCAGCCCGAGCCCGGCCATCAGCGCCAGCCCGCCGCCGGCGAGCTGTCCGGCCCCCACGGGGGACGCGGCACCGAGATCCGCCCGGCCGCCCACCAGGTACCGCAGCACGAACGCCTGTCCGGCGACAAGCCCGCCGGCGAAGCCGCCGCCGGGGCCGTAGTGCCCCGAGAAGAGCAGGAACAGGGAGAGCACGAGCGCCGAGGGGAACAGCAGCCGGGTGATGACTTCGAGCAGCACGGAGCGCTCCCCTCCGGGCCTCTCGTCGGCGCCCGGCAGCCACCGCTCGCGCGGCTCGTCCTCGTGGGCCATGCGGGGCAACGGCCGGTCGCCGGCCTTCGGCTCGCGCCGCTCCGGGGCGCCCCGGCTCCACAGCCGGACGAGGCTCACCACGCCGATCGAGGTGACGAGCAGCACGGACACCTCGCCGATGGTGTCCAGGGCACGGAAGTCGACGATGATCGCGTTGACCGCGTTCTCCGCCCCGGTCTCGGCCAGGCGGCGCAGGTAGGCGCCGGCGGGTGCGGGGGCCGTCCGCGCCGACGTCGCCAGGAGCGCGAGTCCGCCGACGAGGCAGCCCACGGCCGCCGCGGCGGCGGCCCGTGCGACACGGGCCCGCCCCGCGGTGCGCCCGAGGGTGAACCGCGGGGGCAGCCGTCGCAGCACGAGGACGACCACGACCAGGGTCATGGTCTCCACCAGGAACTGAGTGAGCGCCAGGTCGGGTGCGCCGTACAGGAGGAAGAGCGTCGCGACGCCGTAGCCGACCGCACCGGCCAGCAGGATGCCCGTCAGCCGGCGGCGGGTGACCACGACCGCGGCCGTCGAGGCCAGGATGGCGGCGGCCACCGGCACCTCAAGCCCCACCGCCCACGGACTCGGGGCGTCCAGCGGCGGCAGACGGCGGACCAGGGTCACCCCGGGGACGAGCGCCACCGTCGTCAGCAGCACGGTCAGGTAGACGGGCAGGGAGCCGACCTCGGTGTGCCGGGTCAGCGCGGCGGCCGTCCGGTCCAGCCCGGCGACGGCCCGTTCCTGGAGGTGCTGGACGTCGGGCAGCCGGGCGCGGGGCGCTGCGGCACCGGGGCGCAGCCCGGACCGGCCGAGGAGGAGGTAGCCGAGCCCGCCGAGCGTCAGGGTGAGCACGGAGAGACCGGCCGCCGCGGTCGGTCCGTGCCACAGCGCGAGCTCGTACGGCTTCCCCGCTCCGGCCGGAAACGTGTCGGCGTAGGGGGCGAGAGCGGCCTGCGTGCCGCCGTACCAGAGGCCGGTGGCGAGCCCGGCGGCGGCCAGCAGCGCCGCCGGTGCCACGTATCCGGCGGCGGCGCCGCGGGCCCGTGGCTCCGCCGCCGGGCCGCCGAAGGCACCGCGCAGAAAGCGGACCGCGTAGGCGACCGTCAGGGCCGAGCCCGCCACCACGCCGGTGAGCACGAGCGGGTCCGCCACGAGGTCTCCGTGGGCGAACGCCTCATAGGCCGCCTCCTTGCCGAGGAAGCCGAGTGCCGGTGGCACCCCGGCCATCGAGGCCGCGGCGGCGACGGCGACCACGGCCACCGTCGGCAGCGTCCTCGCGGCGCCGGAGAGTTCGCGCAGGTCCCGGCTGCCGAGGTGGTGGTCCCAGAGCCCGACCACCAGGAAGAGCGCGGCCTTGAACATCGCGTGCGCCAGCAGCATGACTTCTCCGGCCAGCGCCGCCGTCCGGGTACCGGCCCCCAGCAGCACCACGAGCAGCCCCAGTTCGCTGACGGTGCCGTAGGCCAGCAGCCGTTTGAGGTCGGTCTCGCGCAGCGCGCGCCAGGCCCCGAGCACCAGGCTGACGAGGCCGACCGTGAACACCATGGGACGCCAGGGGGCGACCTCGGCCAGGCCGGGCGCGAGCCGGGCGACGAGGTAGACGCCCGCCTTCACCATGGCCGCGGCGTGCAGGAAGGCGCTGACGGGTGTGGGCGCGACCATGGCGGCCGGGAGCCAGCCGTGCAGCGGCATCTGCGCCGACTTGGCGAACGCCCCGACGAGCACCAGCACCACGGCCGCCGTCACCGCGCCGCCCCGCGGCGGCTCCGCCACCAGGCTCGCGACGCCGTAGCCGCCCGCGGCCTGCCCGAGCAGCACGAACCCCAGCAGCATCAGCAGCCCGCCGGAGGTGGTGACCAGGAGCGCCTGCCGCGCCGCCCGCCGCCGCACGGCCTGTTCTCCCCGGCCGGCGATCAGAAAGAAGGAGGCGATCGTCGTCAGTTCCCAGAAGACGTAGAGCAGGAACAGGTTGTCGGCCAGCACGAGGCCCGTCATCGCCCCGGCGAACGCGAGCAGGAGCCCGGCCGCGCGCCCCGGGTCGCGGGACAGGTGGTAGCGCGAGTAGACGAGCACGGCCGCGCCCACGCCCCCGATCACCCACACCATCAGCAGCGCCAGGGCGTCCAGCCGCAGCCGCAGCTCCAGGCCGAGCGCCGGGGCCCAGGCCACGGACTCCCCGACGGCCGTCCCGCCCAGCACACCGGCGGACCTGACGGACGCCCAGACGACGGTGGCGAGAGGTACACAGACGGCGAGAAGCCAGACGTCACGGCCCAGCCACCGCGCGCACCACGGCATCGCGACTGCTGCCGCCGCGTGCACGGCGAGCAGGACCAGCACGGCGCAGCCTCCCTCGTCAGCCCACCAGCATCATGACCCCGGCCGCGCCGACACGGCCGCCACCACGCGGAGCGGGTGCCGAATCGGTTCCGCTCAGCCGTCCTTCCGCAGCCCGGTCAGCCGGCGGGCGGCCCTGATGGTGTGGTCCGCGGTCATCCGGGCCTTCCCGTGGGGCGTTCGCGGCGCACGTCGCGGGCCGCCTTGTCGTCGCGCAGTCCCAGGTAACGGGGGTGCCGCAGCCGTCCGGCGGTGGTCCACTCCGTGAAGCCGATCTCCGCGACCAGTTCGGGGCGCACCCAGTGCGCCCCGCGTTCGCGCACGGAGTCGGCGAAGGGCGAGCGCTCGCGTCGCAGCCCGTCGAGCCGCTCGCGCAGGGTGCGCAGGGTGCGGTGGTCGAAGCCGGTGCCGACCTTGCCGGCGTAGCGCAGCCGGTCGTCCTCGTAGTAGCCGAGCAGGAGGGAGCCGAAGCCCGCCCGGCTGCCGGACGCCTCGGTGTAGCCGGCGATGACGAGCTCCTGCCCCTGGACGCACTTGAGCTTGAGCCAGTCCGGGGACCGGCGCGGGACGTAGGCGGCGTCGGCCCGCTTGGCGATCAGCCCCTCCCAGCCGCGGGCGCAGGCGTCGGCCAGCAGGTCCTGGCCGTTCCGGTTGCGGTGGACGGTGAAGCGCAGCGGGGGACGGAAGTCGAGCGCGTCGCGCAGGAGGGACTTGCGGGCGCGCAGCGGCAGCCGCCGGGTGTCGGTACCGTCCAGGCTCAGCAGGTCGAAGACGTAGTACAGGACGGCGATGCCGCTGGCCCGGGCCGCGCGCGGGCGGCTGATCCCCATGCGCTGCTGGAGCAGCGCGAAGTCCGTACGCCCGCCCCGCAGTGCGACGAGTTCCCCGTCCACCGTGAAGTCCGGGCGGCTCTGCCCGGCCAGGGCGTCCACGATCTCCGGGTAGGTGTCGTCGCGCCGTTCGCCGTTGCGGGACAGCAGCCGGACGGCGTCCCCGTGCCGCTCGGCCAGCAGCCGCACGCCGTCCAGCTTGCGTTCGAAGAGCCAGGCGCCGCTGAAGGAGCGCCGGTCGCTGAGCACGGCGAGCATGGGCGCGCCCGGGTCCTCCGGGGCGGGTCGCAGGAGTCGGCGGTGGCGGTCCGGGAGCCGGTCGAGGGGGCCGCTCACGACCGGTTTCCCGCTTCCTCGGCGACCTGCCGCAGGGTGTGCCCGGTGCGTGCCGAGCGCGCCCGCCGCGGGTCGGGGGTGCCGGCCCGCGAGGCGTACCGGTCGGCCTGCTTGACCAGCGGCCAGGCGGGATACTCGCCGCCGCGGACGCGGGTGAGCGCGTAGCCGCCGTGCAGCTTCCGGCCCGCCAGCCGGAAGGAGGCGTGCCCGTGCTCCAGCGCCTCGGCGAGCGGCACCGGCTCGCCGTCCTCGTCCGTGCTGAGGTTCTCGTAGGCGCCCTCGTCCCAGACGATCACGGCGCCCGCCCCGTACTCGCCCTCGGCGATGACGCCCTCGAACGCGCGGTACTCCGCCAGCGAGGCGTCCGCCGTCCCGCGGCTGCCCGGCATGGGGCTCCTCCCTCCGTTCAGCGCACGCGGTAGCGCGCGACCCGGCCCGGGACCAGCGTGAGCCCGTGCCCGCGGCGCGCGCGGTCCGGGCGCAGCACTCCGCCGGACTCCGGCCGCAGCACTCCGTCGAACAACAGTTCCTCGATACGGACGTGGTCGTGGAAGTACTCCAGGTGACGCAGGTGCCACACCGCCGCGCAGGCGTGCGCGCTGAGCTGCGGCGCGCAGTGGGCGGACAGGCTGACGCCCCGGGCGTCGCACAGGGCGGCCACGCGCCGGAACCCGGTGAAGCCGCCGCAGCGGGTGACGTCCGCCATCAGGCAGTCCACCGCACCGGCCTCCAGCATCCGCCGGAAGTAGTGCAGTCCGAAGCCGTACTCGCCGGCGGTGATCTCCAGCCCGGCGGGGGCCCGGTCGCGCAGCAGCCGCAGGCCCTCCAGATCATCGGAGCTGACGGGCTCCTCCAGCCAGCGCACGTTCTGGTCGGCGAAGTACCCGGCCCAGCTCAGGGCGTCCTTGCGGGAGTAGCCGCCGTTGGCATCCACGTACAGCTCGGTCTCCGGGCCGATCACCGAGCGGGCCGAGCGCAGCCGGGCCGGGTCGGCCGCCGGGTCCCGGCCCACCTTGATCTTCACCCGGGGGATGCCCTGCCGCAGCCAGTCGGTGAGCTGGGCGGCGTTCTCGGCATCCGACCACGACGTGAAGCCGCCGCTGCCGTAGACGGGCACGACCTCGTGCACCGCGTCCAGCGCGGTGACCAGCGGAACGCCCAGGAGCCGCGCCTTGAGGTCCCACAGCGCGGTGTCCACGGCGGAGACGGCCATGGCCGCCACGCCGGGAACGCCGATGTTCCGGCAGGCGTGCAGCATCGCCGTCCAGGTCCGTCCCGGGCTGAGCGCGTCCGAGCGGCGCGCGATCCCGGCCAGCACGTCGTCGACGAGGGTGGCGACGGCCTCGTGCCCGTAGGTCCAGCCGGTGCCGAGTGCGCCGAGCGCCTTGACCTCGACGACGACCACGGTCGTGGCGTCCCAACTGAGCGTGGCGTCGGACTCCGGGCGGGTGGTCGGGATGGTCCACGCGTAGGTGCGCACCTGCTCGACCGGCGCCCGCACGGGTACTCCGCCGCTGGGTGTGAGTGTCACGCGGGCGCGGGTACCCGCCGCCGGTGTCCGAACACGTTCCCACGGCGGGGAGTCGTCATGGCACGGCCCATGTGGAGTGGAGTGCTGTCCTTCGGCCTGGTCACCCTGCCGGTGCGGCTCTACACGGCCACCGAGGACCACACCGTGCACTTCCGGCAGCTCGAGCGCGGCACCTCCGACCGGGTGCGGCGCAAGCGCGTCAACGAGCGCACCGGCGAGGAGGTGGACTACGACGACATCGTCAAGGGCTACGAGGTCTCCGAGGGCGAGTACGTCGTCGTGGAGCGGGACGAGCTGGAGGAGATCGCCCCGGGCAAGTCCCAGCTGATCGACGTCCGGGGGTTCGTGGACCTGGCAGCGGTGGAGCCCGTCTACTTCGCGAACACGTACTACCTCGCGCCGCGCGAGGAGGAGTACGGCGACGTGTACGCGCTGCTGTGCGGCGCGCTGGCCGAGGCCGGCCGGGCCGGGATCGCCACGGTCACGATGCGCGGAAGGGAGCACCTCGTCGCTGTCCGGGCCCACGGCGACGTGCTCGCCCTGCACACCCTGCACTGGGCCGACGAGGTCCGCGACCCGCACGAGGAGCTTCCCGCCCTCCCCGCCAAGGCCCGCCCCGAGCGGCGCAAGCTGCGCACGGCCCGGCAGCTCGTCGACGCCATGGCCATCGAGTGGCGGCCCGAGGACTACCACGACACCTACGGGGAACGCGTGCTGCGGCTGATCGAGGCGAAGGCGGAGGGCGAGGAGGTCGTCCGGGCGGAGGAGGCCCCGCGGCCCACCAACGTCGTCGACCTCATGGACGCTCTGGAGCGCAGCGTCGAGCAGGCCCGCTCCGGCCGCCGGGAGCCCGGCGGGAAGCGGGCCCGGCAGGACGGCCGGGCCGAGCTGGCCGAGCTGACCAAGGACGAGCTGTACCACCGAGCGGCCGACGCGGGCGTGCGGGGACGGTCGAGGATGAGCCGTGACGAGCTCCTCGACGCGCTCACCGAGCCGGCCGCCTGAGCCGCGCGAGGGGCCCGCCCTCCAGAACGCCCCGGCTCCGCGAGCCGGGTGCTGCGGCCGGCCGCAGCACCCGCTCCTGTACGACTAGTTCCTCCGTTCGGGGTGCGGCCGGGCACCCCGGCCGAGGGCACTCGTTGGCCGGTCGGGACGCGCGACGAACCCGGCCGCCCCGGGCACGTCGGCGTCCGCCGGCCGCGTACGCGCGGGGATGTCGTCGTCGAAAGCGGTGGGAAGTGCCCGAACAGCTCGTTCACACGCTGCGCCACCAGGGATACACCTACGGCTGTCGCGTGGTGCCGCACCCGAGACCGCGGCTGGCTCCGGTGCTGCTCGTCGGGGGCGCCTTCCAGGACATGTACTCCTGGCGACGGCACGAGACGCTGCTGGGCCGGGCCGCCACCGTCATCACCGTCGACCTTCCCGGGTGGGGCGGCGCGGACGCGCTGTCCCCGTCGATCGGGACGGATCTGCTGGCCGACGCCGCGCACCGGGTCATCGAGCACACGGGCGCGGGCCCCTGCCACGTGGTCGGCGCGTCCTTCGGGGCGCTGATCGGCCAGCGGCTGGCGCAGCGCCACCCCGCCGCCGTGGCCTCGCTCGCGCTCAGCGGCGTCGCCGGGTCGTTGACGCCGGAGCAGGCGGACGACCTGGAGGAGCTGGAGAGGCTGCTGACGGCCGGCGCGCTCGCGGCCTTCGCCGAGCGCATGGTGGACTCCCTCAGCCCGCGCGTCCCGGAGCGGGCGGTCCGCCGGGGCGAGCCGGTGCGCCGCCTGCTGAGCGTCGACTTCCTGCGCGCCTCGGACGACGCGAGGGCGAAGATGATCGACAACCTCCGCCGGCTGCGGCTCGCGCGCATGGTGTACCCGGACCCCGTCCCGGACGTCCCGGCCGTGATGTTCACCGGCGAGCACGACAGGGCGACGCCGTCCGTGCACGGGCGGCGGCTGGCCGCCACCTACCCGAGGGGCCGCAGCGTCGTGATCACCGAGGCCGACCACTGCGTGCACCTTCAGCGGGACGCCGAGTACTGCCGGCTGCTGCTGACGCACTTCGGCGGCGGCGACGTCCGCGAGCTGCCGTTCTGCCGGACGCCGCACCCGGCCGGCGCGACGGTGCCCGCACGGCCCTCGGGCGCCCTCGCATGAGCGGAGCGCCCGCGGTGGCGCCCCTGCCGCCCGGGCGGCGGGTCAGCGGTGCTGCCGCGGGGCCCCGGACGACGTGGGCTCGGCGGTGACGGCGACGGGGTGCCGCTCGGGCGCGGACGCGGGCGCCTCGGGCGGCGGGGAGTCGGTGAGGGGGAGCACGGCGCGGACGGTGAAGCCGTCGGGCGTGCGCTCGGCGGCGAACGTCCCGCCCAGCAGCGTCACCCGCTCCTGGAGGCCGACGATGCCCTGGCCGCCCGAGGGCAGCCCCTCCGGCGGGAGGGTGGCCGGGCCGTTGCGGACGCGGACGAGCACCCGCTCCTCGTCCACCTCGACGTCCACCGTGGTGGACGCGCCCGGGGCGTGCTTGCGCACGTTGGTGAGCGCCTCCTGGACGGTGCGGTAGGCGGCGCGCTCGACTCCCTCCGGCAGCACCGCGTCGGCGGGGGCGTCGAGATGCAGGGTCGCGGGGACGCCGGAGGCCTCCACCAGGCGGGGCAGGTCCGCCAGCCGGGGCTGGGGGGCCAGCTCGGTGGGGCCGGCCCCGGAGGCGCGCAGCACCAGGACCATGCTGCGCAGCTCCTGGAGGATGGTGACGGCGGACTTGCGCAGGGTGCCGGCGACCTCGCGCGTCGCGTCCTGCTCCGCGGTCAGCTCCAGCGCGGTGGCCTGCACGGCGATCAGGCTGGCCTGGTGGGAGACGACGTCGTGCATCTCCCGGGCGATGCGGGCCCGCTCGCGGGCGACGACGGTCTCCGCGTGCAGGGCGCGCTCGTGGTCGCGCACGGTGGCCAGCTCGGTGATGCGGGCGGACAGGTCGTGCCGCGTCTGCCGCAGCAGGCCGATGACGGCGGGCAGGATGCCCAGCATGAGGGCGTAGATGAGGGCCTGCACGTTGTCGCTCGGGGTCGCCTCGACCAGGTGGTGGAGCGGCCAGGGCACGAAGCTCCCCAGCACGACGCAGGCGGTGGCGAGCCGCACGAGCCACGTGCGCCGTTCGACGTGGACGATGTTCTCCAGCGCGACCATCGCGGCGATGAGGGCGACGCCGGTGAGCAGCCCGGGCAGCGTCACCAGGAAGACGGTGCGGGGGAAGCGGCGGCGCAGCAGCAGGGCGCCGGCCGCGGCCAGCGAGAGCAGGCAGGACCACTCGGTGAGCCGGTCGTAGTACAGGACGGTCGCGACCACGGCCGTGCCCGCCAGGCCGACGTCCACGGCCCGGGCCCGGACCGTCGGGGAGAACCTCACGATGCCTCCGGGGTGAGCAGTCCGGCACGCTCGGCGACCACCGCGGCCTGGACCCGGTTGCTGACGCCCAGCTTGGTCAGCAGGACGCTGACGTGGTCCTTCACGGTGCTGGTGCTGAGCAGGAGCCGGGTGCCGATCTCGGCGTTGGACATGCCGTGGCCGAGCAGGGCCAGGATGCGCCGCTCCCGCTCGGACAGGGCGCCCACGGCGTGGACGGCCGAGGGCACGTTCTTGCGGGAGCCGTCGGTGCGCAGCCGCCGCAGCACGGACTCCGACAGGCAGCCCGCGCCGGTGGCCAGCGCCCGCACGGACCGGATGAGCATGTCCGGCTCGGTGTCCTTGAGCAGGAAGCCGCCCGCGCCCGCGTGCAGGGCCTCGCCGAGGTACTCGTCGGTGTCGAAGGTGGTGAGCATGGCCACGTGCGGCGGCCGGGGCAGCCGCTTGAGCTCCCGCAGGACGGTGAGCCCGTCGACGTCCGGCATCCGGACGTCGAGCAGCACGGCGTCGGGTTCGAGCCGACGGACGGTGGAGACGGCGTCCGCGCCTGCCACCGTGGCGACGACGTCCAGGTCGGGGGCGGTGCCGAGGATCATGGCGAAGCCGGATCTGATCAGCGCCTCGTCGTCGACGATGACGACACGCAGCAGTCGCTGGGGGGCCACTTCGGTCATTCGGTGCTCTCCGCCGTACTCGAACGCGCGTGTTCTCCGGTGCGTCAGCCTACGTGGACGCCGGGCGCCGTCTCCATGAGACGAGTCATAGCATCGCCGGTGCCGCGTTCCGGTCGCCGGAGGATTTTCCGTTATCGCGGGGGCCACGGCGCGGTCTCCCCTGTGTCGGAGAATCAGCCAGCAGCGGGCGCGGCCCGGGGAAGTGGGGCGGGTGTGGGCAGCGAGTGCGACGTCGCGGTGGTCAGGGCGGCTCAGGCGGGTGACCAGAGGGCGCAGGACGAGCTCGTCGCCGCCTGTCTGCCCCTCGTCTACAACGTGGTGGGCCGGGCGCTGAACGGGCACGCAGACGTGGACGACGTGGTGCAGGAGACGTTCGTGCGGGCCCTCCAGGGGCTCGGTACCCTGCGCGACCCGGAGCGCTTCCGGGCCTGGCTGGTCGCCATCGCCACCAACCGGGTGCGCGACCTGTGGCGGCGCCGGCAGGCCGCGCGGGACGAGAGCGGGCTCGGGCTCCAGGATGCCTGGGACGTCGCGGACCCGGGCGCCGACTTCGTCGACCTGACGATCATCCGGCTGGGCCTGGCCGGGCAGCGGCAGGAGGTGGCCGAGGCCACCCGCTGGCTGGACGCCGACGACCGCGCCCTGCTCTCGCTGTGGTGGCTGGAGGCCGCGGGCGAGCTGACCCGGGCCGAGGTGGCGGCGGCGATGGAGCTCTCGCCGCAGCACACGGCGGTTCGGGTGCAGCGGATGAAGGCCCAGCTGGAGACCGCCCGGGTGGTAGTGCGGGCGCTGTCCTCCGTGCCGCGCTGCGTGCTGCTGCAGGACCTGCTCGGCTCCTGGGACGGGCGTCCCTCCGCGTTGTGGCGCAAGCGGCTGGCGCGGCACGCCCGCGGGTGCACCGTCTGCTCGGGGCACGAGGCCGGACTCGTGCCCGCCGAGCGGCTGCTCGTGGCGCTGGGCCTGGTGCCCGTGAGCACCGGGCTGCTGGCCGGGCTCGGGTCGGCCGGGACCGACGCCCTCGCGGCCGCCCCCGCGCCGGGTGCCGTCCCCGGGGGCCCCGGCCCCGGGGACGCGCACAGGCCCGCGGTCGGCCACGGCTCCGGGGACGCGGAAGGCTCCCCGGGCGCCGACGGGGCCGCGGGAGCCGACGGAGCCGCGCGCGGGCCCGGAGTGGGCGACGGCGGGCGGCACCGGTCCACGGGAGGCGGGGGGCGGGCGCGGCGGCCGGGCGTGGTGACGGCCACGGTGGCCGCGCTCGTCGCCGGCGGCGCGGTCATCGGGCTGGTGACGCTGTGGCCGGAGGGGTCTACCCCGGTGACCCGCTCCGGGATACCGAGCGACGCCGGGCTGCCCGACACCGGGCCGCTGCCCTCGTCCCCCGAGGCGTCCCCCTCTCCCACGCCGAGCAAGTCCGCCTCCCCCAGCACCACCACGTCCCCGACGCCGACGCCCACGCCCGAGAAGCCCTCCCCCACGCCGAGCAGCCCGACGCCGCCCCCGGCGCCGGAGCCCCCCGCGCCGCCGTCCACGGGCGAGGAGGTCGAGAGTCTCGTCAACGCCGAGCGGGCCAAGGCGGGTTGCGGGCCCGTGCGGACGAACTCCCGGCTGACCGAAGCTGCCCTGGCGCACTCCCGGGACATGGCCGCGCGGAGCTTCTTCGACCACACCAACCCCGACGGCGAGGACCCGGGCGACCGCATCACCGCGGCGGGCTATCAGTGGTCCCGCTACGGCGAGAACATCGCGCGCGGTCAGCGCACGGCGAGCGAGGTCGTACAGGGCTGGATGAACAGCCCGGGGCACCGCGCCAACATCCTCAACTGCTCGTTCGAGGAGATGGGAATCGGCCGGCACACGGGCTCGGGCGGCCCGTGGTGGACGCAGGTGTTCGGCACGTCGCGCTGACGGGCCGGAGCGTCCCCGCGTTCGTTCACCCGCTGGAGCCGCGGCGCCCGCCCGTCGTCGCCCCCGGGCACCCACCTCGGTGGTGCCGGAAAGCCGCCGAAGAGCCGCGCATCCACATTCCTTTCGGCGGCAACGCCGTGTTGACCGGCAAGACGGCCGCCGGAGAAGCTGGCGTGATTCGTTCGGGAACCGAACCCGGCTCCCGGCACACGGAGAACGGCACCGGCCCGTCACGGGCATCCCCGGCGAGGGGCCGGCGCCGTGGGTGTGACCAGTGAAGGAGATTCACGTGCGCGCTCGACGTCCAGTACCACTCCGTACCGACCGCATACCGTGCCGCTTCGGAGTTCCTCCGGAAACCGGCGCCTCGGCCCCCGTCCGGCCGCCGCGCCGCACCTCCTGACCGCGCCGCCCGGCGCCGTGTCGCCCACGCACGGGCAGCCCGCCCGGTCCGTGTGGCGCGATTCCGCCGCTTCCTGTGCCGACCTCGGAAAAACTCAGGGGACAGAGGGATTTCGATGACGTTGACCTCGGGGGACCACCTCACTCTCACCTGCGCCCGCCATCCCGCCGGAGCGGGGCGGGCGCCCTACGGGTACCGGCCCAGCCTGCGCCCCGACCGGGCGGGGCTCGAGCCGGACCCGTACACCGCGCCCGTCGTCCGCCGCATCTTCCGGGAGTACGTGTCCGGCAGCGGGCTCCAGTCGATCGCGGAGCGGCTCACCGCCTGCGGCATACCGCGCCCCTCCGCCTACGACCCGCGCCGCAACCCGCACCACCGGGGCAGCGCGTGGTCCAAGCAGGCGGTGCGGGCCATCATCACCAACAGCCGTTACGCGGGCGAGCACATGGCGCTCGACCACCTGGAGGGCTGCTCCGGCTGCGGCGGCCTGTGCACGATGCAGCCGACGCCGCCCCTGATCCCGCCCGCCCTGTACCGCGACGTGCAGGACATCCTGGCGCAGCGCGGCCGGGGCGGGAGCGCGCGGGGCCGGGCGCAGGCCGCCGAGCCCCCGGCCGAGCCCCCGGCCGAGCCCGTCCGGGCGGGCTCGCGGTACCTGCTGCGCGGCCGGCTGCGGTGCGGCCTGTGCGAGCGGCTGATGCAGGGGACGCGGAACAACGGCGCGCCGTACTACCGTTGCCGCTTTCCCCGCGAGTACGCCCGGGCCAACGGGCTGACGCACCCGGTGAACGTGTACGTCCGCGAGGACCGGGTCGTCGAGCCGCTGTGGCAGTGGCTGCCCCGGTCACTGCGTTCGACGGTGCGGGAGTCGGCGGCGCGGCAGCCCCAGCGCACGGTCAACCGGCTCCTCGAACGGGTCGGCCGCCTCCGCGCGTTGATGGAGTGGGCCGAGGCGGACGACGTCGCCCGCGCCGAGCTGCTGAACGCGCTGCGGCTGCGGCTGGTGTACGAGGACGGGGACCGGACGGTGCGGGTGAGCGCCGAGGTGCTGCACGGGCTGCCCGTCCACGGGGTGCTCACCCTGTGACGGACGGACCGTGGACGGGCAGGGCGGCGCGCACGGCGGCCATGATCTCGGGGACGGTGTCCTGGACGAAGAAGTGGCCGCCGGGGAGCGTGCGCAGGTCGGTGCCGCCGGTCGTGTGGCGGCGCCAGCCCGGCAGCGAGGTGGGCGGGGTGATCGTGTCGGCCGCCCCGCCGAGCACGGTGAACGGGACGGGAAGCGGCGGCTTCTCGCGGTACTCGTAGGTGTGCAGCAGCGCGTAGTCGGCCCGGAGGGTGGGGATGGCGAGGTCCATCAGCTCCCGGTCGTCGAGGAGTTCCCGGGGTGTGCCGCCCATGGCCCTCAGCTCGTCGAGCACCTCCTCGTCGGAGGCGGCGTGCAGGGCGGTGCGGGTGACCTTCCGCTCCGGGGACGCGGTCGCCGCGAGGAACAGGTGCGCGGGCTGCGGGAGGCCGCGTTCCCGCAACGCCCGCGCCAGCTCGAAGGCGATGAGGCCGCCCATGCTGTGCCCGAAGAGGGCGAAGGGGCGGTGGAGTTCGCCGGCGAGGTCCTCCGTCAGGGCCCGGACGAGGGGCGGCAGCCCGAGGAACGGGTCCTCGCCCAGCCGCCGCCCGTGGCCCGGCAGTTCCACCGGGCGGACCTCGACGTGGGACGGTGCCCGCTCCTGCCAGCTGCGGTACATGGCCGCGCTGCCGCCCGCGCAGGGGAAGCAGTACAGCCGGAAGGCCGCCCCGGGGTCCGGCGTCCGGCCGCCCAGCCAGCGCCGGGCGGGCCGCTCCGGACCGGCCGGGGGCCGGTCGTGGGTGCGTGTCGTCATGGCGTGGTCTCCTCCCCCGCGGCGAGGCTCTCGTCCCGCAGCGCCCGGCGCACCTCGCCGACGGTCAGCTCCGGCCGCTCCGCGACCAGGGCGAGCAGCCGCGTCCACTGACGCATCATCACGGCCATGACCGGCGGTGCGACGCGCTCGGGCCGGTAGAGCCACATGCCGCGCATCTCGCCGTCCGTCTCGCGCATCATGAGGTAGAGGTCGACGGCGACGGGCCGCATCTCGGTGATCATCTCGGGGAAGACCCCGTCGTCGCCGACGTCCAGGGTGAGCGGCGACGCCCGCACTCCGTGCAGGTCGAGTCCGCCGTCCGCCGCGTTGAGCAGGTTGAACAGGATACGGAAGGCGTCGTTGCCGGCCGTGGCGCGCTCGTGGAGCATGGCTCGCAGGGGTACGTCCTGGTGGGCGTAGGCGTCCAGGGAACCCTGGCAGACCTCGGCGAGCAGCTCCGTGAAGGTGCGGTCGGCCGAGACGTCGGAGCGCACCAGGACGGGGCTGATGAAGAACCCGATCATGGAGGCCGTCTCGGGGCGTTCGCGTCCGGCCACGGGGAAGGCGGCGGTGACGTCCTCGCTGTCCGAGTAGGACGCCAGCAGGAGCTGGAAGGCCGCCAGCAGCGTCATGAACACCGTCGCGCCCTCGCGCTGGGCGGTGCGCCGGACGGCCGCCGTCACCCCGGCGTCGAGCACGAAGCCGTGGGTGAAGCCGTCCCGGACGGCGACGGCCGACCGCTGGTGCACGGGGGCGTCGAAGACGGGCGGGGCGGGCGGGTCGGCCAGCCGCTCGCGCCAGTACCGCACGTGCTCGTCGAGGGCGCCGTCGGCGAGGCGACGCTGCTGCCAGGCCGCGTAGTCGGCGTACTGGAAGGGGAGTTCGGGCAGCGCGGCCGGGCGGCCGCGCGTCCGGGCGGCGTACAGGGCGCCCAGCTCCCGGTAGAGGACGCCGTAGGCCCAGTGGTCCACGACGATGTGGTGCATCACGAGGATGAGGACGTGTTCCTCGGCCCCGGTGCGCACCAGGGTGCCCCGGACGAGCGGCCCCTCCGCCAGGGAGAACGGCCGGCCCACGGCCTCGTCCACGCGCTCGCGCAGTGCCGCGTTCCGCGCGGCGGCGTCGGCGGCGTCGACCTCGCACAGGGTCAGCGGCCAGGTGCCGGCGGGGTCGACGCGCTGGAGGGGCTCGCCGTCCTCGCGGACGACGCGGGTGCGCAGGGCCTCGTGGCGGGCGACGAGATCGTCGAGGGCGCCGCTCAGCGCCGCGACGTCGAGGGCGCCCGTCAGGAGGGAGGCGGTGACGACGTTGTGGTGGGGGTCCTGCGGGTCGACGGGCTGGTGCAGGATGTCGAGCTGCGCGAAGGACAGGGGCAGACCCCGGTCGCGGTCGACCCGCGTGACGGGCTCTTCCGCCGCGCCGCCCGGCCCGGTGACTCCCCCGGTGCCGGTCCCCGGTGCGCGCTCGGGGGCTTCCAGGGTGGCCGTGTGGGCGACGACGGCGCGCAGGACGGCGAACCACTCGGCCGCCAGCCGGTCGACGTCCTCGCGGGTCAGGAGGGCCGGGGCCCAGGACCAGTCCGCGACGAGGCGGGGGCCGTCGGGCCCGTCGTGGGTGACGGCGTTGAGCTCGACGGGGTGGGCCATGGGCGTCGCCGTGTCGCCGCCGCCGAGGGGCTCCTCCGGGTCGGCCGGGACCGGGGTCCACGGTTCGGCCTCGCCGGTGACGGCCACGCGCCCGAGGTAGTTGAACGCGATCTGCGGGGCGGGCAGGGCGGCGAGGCGGGGCGCGGTGTCCGGGTTGAGGTGGCGGAGCGGTCCGTAGCCGAGTCCGCCGTCGGGGACGTCGCGCACCTGCCGCAGGACGGCGTCGAGCGCGGCCGGGAGCCCGGCGTCCTCGGCAGCGGGCTCCCCCGCCTCGATCCGCACCGGGTGGACGCTGGTGAACCAGCCCACCGTGCGGGAGAGGTCGGCGCCGGGCAGGAGGCGTTCGTCGCGGCCGTGGCCCTCCACGTC
This sequence comes from Streptomyces sp. WMMC1477, assembly GCF_027460245.1. NCBI lineage: Bacteria > Bacillati > Actinomycetota > Actinomycetes > Kitasatosporales > Streptomycetaceae > Streptomyces > Streptomyces sp. WMMC1477. The sequence continues at coordinate 1,366,079 of NZ_JAPZBD010000003.1, forward strand.
GACCGCGAGCGCGCCGGGCCGCCCGCTGCGGCGGTGGTGCCACCGGCCGAGGGCGATGCCGAACGCGGCGAGGAGCACGTCCTGGACGCCGCCGCGCAGGACGGCCGGGGCGTGGCCGAGGGCCTGCGCGGTGATGTCGGCGGGCAGGGTGAGGGTGAGCCGTCCCGCCGTGCCCGCGACGTCCCGGGCGGGGTCGAGCGGGCCGTCGACGAGTCGCTCGGTGCCGGTGAGCAGCTCCGTCCAGCGGGGCAGTTCGGCGGTGCGGCGGGCGGACCGGGCGTCCTCGGCCAGCGCGGCGGCCCAGCGCCGCAGGGAGGTGGGCACGGGCGGCAGGGCCGCGGGCCGGCCGGCCGCCACGGCGGTCCAGGCAGTGCGCAGGTCGGGCAGGAGCACCCGCCAGGACACGCCGTCCACGACGAGGTGGTGCACGGTGAGCAGCAGCCGCCCGGTCGCGCGCGGTCCGGCGTCGAACCAGACGGCGTCGAGCATCCGCCCGTCGGCGGGGGCGAGCCGGGCGGCCGCCGCGGCGCGTTCGGCCGTGACCCGCGCGCGCAGCGCGGTCTCGTCGAGCCCGCGCACGTCCACCCGGCGCAGCAGCGCGGACGCGGACGCGGTGCCGGGCTCGTCGGCGTGCAGGGTCCAGGCGCCGTCGGTGACGTCGAGCCGGGCGCGCAGGGCGTCGTGGTGGTCGACGAGGGCCAGCAGGGCCTGGGCCAGCCGCGGCTCGTCGGCGTCGGCGGGCGTGTGGACGACGGCGGCCTGGCTGAACCCGTCGGTTTCGCCGCCGAGTTCGCGCAGCCAGTGGGTCATGGGGGTGGCGCCGACGGTGCCGGAGCCGGGGTCGTGGACGGCGGGGGTGTCGCCGTCGGCGGCCACGGTGGCGAGTTCGGCCACGGTCTGGTGGGTGAAGACCTGTCTGGCGGTGATGTGGAGTCCGGCCGCCCGGGCCTGGGCCACGACCTGCATGGCCTGGATGCTGTCGCCGCCGAGGTCGAAGAAGCTGTCCTCGGCGCCCACTTCGGACAGGCCCAGCACCTCGGCGAAGACGGCGGCCAGCGCCTCCTCGCGCGGGGTGCGCGGGGCGCGCGACCCGCCCGCCGCGGCGAAGTCGGGTGCGGGCAGGGCCCGTCGGTCGATCTTCCCGTTGGTGGTGAGCGGCAGGGCGTCCAGCACGACGACGGCGGCGGGTACGAGGTAGTGCGGCAGCCGCTCGGCGAGGAAGGCGCGCAGCACGGCCGGTTCGGGCCGCGCGGGAGCTCCGTCCCCGTCGCCGGCCCCGTCGCCCGGCTCGGCGACGGCGTAGCCCACGAGGTCCCGGTCGCCGGGGCGGTCCTCGCGGACGACGACCACGGCCTGGCGTACGGCCGGGTGGCCGGCGAGGGCGGCCTCGACCTCGCCGGGCTCGATGCGGAAACCGCGCAGCTTGACCTGGTGGTCGGTGCGGCCGAGCATCTCCAGCTGCCCGTCACCGCGCCAGCGGGCGAGGTCGCCGGTGCGGTACATGCGGGTGCCGGGCGGGCCGAAGGGGTCGGGCAGGAAGCGTTCGCGGGTGAGCTCTGGGCGGCGCAGGTACCCGCGGGCGAGGCTGGTTCCGGCGACGTACAGCTCACCGGGGACGCCGGGCGGCACCGGTTGGCCGCCGTCGTCGAGCACGTAGACGCGGACGTTGTGGACGGGGCGGCCGATCGGGGGCGTGCCCTCGCCGGTCAGGGGGCCGCTCATGGTGGCGCAGACGGTGGTCTCCGTGGGCCCGTAGGCGTTGATCATCCGGCGCCCGGCCGACCAGCGGGCGGCGAGTTCGGGCGGGCAGGCCTCGCCGGCGACGACGAGGGACAGCTCCGGGGGCAGGCTGCCCTCGGGCATGGCCGCGAGCACCGACGGCGGCAGAGTGACGTTGGTGACGCCGTACTCGGCGCAGGTGGCGGCCAGGGGTTCGCCGGGCAGCAGCCGGTCCCTGGCGACCAGCACGAGGGCGGCACCGGAGAGCAGGCCGTCGCAGATCTCGGCAATGGAGGCGTCGAAGCTGGAGGAGGCGAACTGGAGCAGCCGGCTGCCCGGTGCGTCGAGTCCGAAGCGTTCGATCTGTGCCGCGGTGAGGTTGGCGATGCCCGTGTGGGTGACGACGACGCCCTTGGGGGCGCCGGTGGAGCCGGAGGTGTAGATGACGTAGGCGGTGTCGGAGGGGTCGAGCGGCCGGGCGCGGTCCGCGTCGGTGAGGCCCTCGGCGCTTTGGTCCTCCCACGCCGCCAGGATCTCCGGGTCGTCCAGCAGGAGCAGCGGGACGTCGGTCTCCGGCAGCGTGGCGGCGGTCGCGGTGGTGGCGACGAGGAGGGCGGGGCGGGCGTCGCCGAGCAGGTAGGAGACGCGCTCGGCGGGGTACTCGGGGTCGACGGGCAGATAGCCGCCGCCCGCCTTGACGGTGGCCAGCAGGGCGGTGACGAGCGGGACCGAGCGGGGCGGGACGGCGACGGCGACGAGCTCCCCGGGGCCGACGCCCCGGGCCAGCAGCAGCCGGGCGAGCCGGTTGGAGCGGGCGTCGAGTTCGGCGTAGGTCTGCTTGCCGTCCTCGTGCAGGAGGGCGGGGGCGTCGGGGGTGCGCGCCGCCTGTTCCCGGAACAGCTCCGGCAGGGTGCGCGGCGGCCAGTCGCGCGCGGTGTCGTTCCACTCCACGAGGATGCGGTGCCGCTCCTCGGGCGTGAGCAGGTCGATGCCGCCGATGGCCCGCCCCGGGTCGGCGGTGACGGCGTCCAGGAGGAGCCGCAGCCGGTCCAGGAGGGTGCGTACGGTCGCGGGGTCGAAGACGTCGGTGTTGAACTCGACGGTGCCCTCGATCCCGGCGGGCGCCGCCCCGGCGCCGGGCGCCCCGGTCGCGGTGCCGTGCGTCTGCGCCGGGCCGTGCGTCTCCGTGAGGGACAGGACGAGGTCCATGCGCGCGGTGCCGGTGGTGGCGGCGAGCGGGCTCGCGGTGACGCCGGGCAGGTCGAGGGCCGCGGCGGGCACGTTCTGCCAGGCCAGCATGGTCTGGACCAGCGGGTGGTGGGCCAGGGAGCGGGCCGGGCTCAGCGCGTCGACCAGGAACTCGAAGGGCAGGTCCTGGTGGGCGTAGGCGTCCAGGCTGCGGTCCCGGACCCGGCCGAGGAGTTCACGGAAGGTGGGGTCGCCGGAGGTGTCGACACGCAGCACGGTGGTGTTGGCGAAGAAGCCGACGAGCTCCTCGGCGGCCTGGTCGGTGCGGCCGGCCACGGCGGCGCCCAGCGGGATGTCGGTGCCGGCGCCCAGCCGGGTGAACAGGGCGCCCAGCGCGGCCTGGACGACCATGAAGGGGCTCGCGTCGAGCTCCCGGGCGAGCCGCAGGACGCGGTCGTGCACGGCGGCGTCCCAGCGGAAGGCCAGGGCGTCGCCGCGGTGGGTCGCCTCGGCGGGATGCGGGCGGTCGGTGGGCAGGGTGACGCGTTCGGGGAGGCCGGCCAGTGCCTCGCGCCAGTAGTCCAGTTGCCGCGACCACAGGCTGTCGGGGTCGTTGCGGTCGCCGAGCAGTCCGCGCTGCCACAGGGTGTGGTCGGCGTACTGGACGGGCAGCGGCGCCCAGCCCGGAGCGGCGCCGGAGCGGCGGGCGGTGTAGGCGGTGGCCAGGTCGCGGCCGAGCGGGGCCATGGACCAGCCGTCGGTGGCGATGTGGTGCACGACCGCCACGAGGACGTGGTCCTCGGGGCCGAGGGTGATCAGCTCGGCGTACAGCGGCGGCCGGGCCGCCAGGTCGAAGGTGTGCCGGGCCGCGGCGGTCAGGGCCGCGTCGAGGCCCGCCTCGTCGGCCGTCGTCCGGTGCAGTGCGGGGCGGGCGTCCTCGGGCGGCAGCACGTGCTGCCGCGGCACGCCGTCGGTGCTGCGGATGACGGTCCGCAGGGACTCGTGCCGGGTGACGACGTCGGCGAGCGCGGCGCGCAGCGCCTCGGCGTCCAGGGCTCCGGTGAGCCGCAGCGCCATGGGCAGGTTGTAGGTGGGCGAGGGACCGTCGAGCTGGTCGAGGACCCACAGCCGCTGCTGGGCGAAGGAGAGCGGCAGGGGGTCGGGCCGCTCCTGGGGCACCAGGGGCGGGCGCGCGGTGCCGGCCCGGCCGAGGCGGCGGGCGAGGGCGGCCACGGTCGGCGTCTCGAACAGGGCCCGCACCTGGAGTTCGACGTCGAAGACGGCACGGATGCGGGAGATGAGCCGGGTGGCGAGCAGCGAGTGCCCGCCCAGAGCGAAGAAGTCGTCCTCCACCCCGGCCTCGGGGAGCCCGAGCACCTCGGCGAAGAGCGCGCACAGCGTCTCCTCCGTGGCGTCGCGCGGGGCGACGTAGACGGAGCCCAGCTCGCGGCGGGTGCCGTCGGGGGCGGGGAGGGCCTTGCGGTCGGTCTTGCCGTTGGGGGTGAGCGGCAGGGCGTCGAGCAGGACGAACGCGGAGGGCACCATGTACTCGGGCAGCCGCCGGCTCAGTTCGGCCTTGAGCCGGGGCACGAGACGGCGGGCCAGTCGGCGGTCGGCGCCGTTGACGTAGCCGCTCCAGCCGCCGGTGCGCGGCTCCGGCTCCGGAGCGGCGGGCAGCGGGGCGACGGGCGTGCCCTTCTCGTCGAGGGCGCGGGCGACGAGGTCGAGCGAGCCGTCGGGTCCGTGCCGGGACCAGCCGAGGTCGACGCGGTAGCCGGTCTCCTCGCCGAGCCGGGCCAGTTCCTCGGGGTCCGTGGCGTTTCCGGCTCCGGGTGCCGCGGCGAGCGCGGCGCGCAGTTCGGCGGCCGTGGCGGGGACCCGCTGCCCGGCGAGCGCCGCGGCCAGCGGGTCCAGCGCGGCGTGCGGGACGCCGGTGACGGCCAGGACGCGGGGGCGCTCCCGGGTCAGCCGGCCGCGCAGGGCGGACACGCTGAGCTCCTCCTCCCGCCAGTCGAGCCAGTCGGCGGGGGCGTGGTGCTCCGGCGCGTCCTCCGCGCCGTCGGGGGCATCGGTCGCCTCGGTCGCTTCAGTCGCTGCGTGCGTGGTGAGCACGACGTCGTAGCGGAAGAGGCGGAGCTCGTCGGCGAGCCGCCCGCGCTTGGGCAGGCAGCGGACGTCGGCGAGTTCGGGGAGACGGGCGCGCAGGGCGTGGAAGAAGCCCGGGTCGATGACGAGTTCCTCGTCCTCGGCCGCGTGCCGCCGGGCCCGCCGCAGCACCTGCTCGACGGGGGTGTCGTCGTCGGCGTGGGCGAGCTGTACGGAGGTGTGGAAGGTCTCCAGCAGCGGGAGGCTCCGCACGTCGCCGAGGAAGAGTGAGCCGCCGGGGGCCAGCCGCGCGAGCGCGCCCTCGATGACGCGCAGCAGATAGCGCTCGTCGGCGAAGTACTGGACGACGGAGTTGAGCACGACGCGGTCGAAGAGCTGCTCGGGCAGCCGGTCCAGGGCGTCGGCGGCCGCGGTGAAGAGCCGCACGTGGCCGAGGCCGCGCCCGGGGGCGTCGACGGCGCGGCGCAGCCGGCCGAGGGCGACCTCGGAGATGTCCACGCCCCAGTAGCGGGTGCAGTGCGGGGCGGCGCCGAAGAGGATGAGGCCGGTGCCGCACCCGATCTCCAGCACGGAGGCGGGTTCCGTGTCCAGGACGCGGCGCACGGTGTGGTCGACCCACTCGCGCATGTCCTCGGCGGGGATGGGCTCGCCGGTGTAGCTGCTGTTCCAGCCGCGGATGTCGAAGGCGGGGTCGACGTCGTCGGCGGCGGTGTCGTAGGCGGAGTCCCAGATGTCCCGCCACTGCTCGACCTCCTCGGCCCACCGCCGGCCGTCCGGGCCCGCAGCCTTCGCGGCGGCCCCCCAGCCCTCCGCGGCGTCGGCGTCCTCCGCCGCATCGGCGTCCGGGACGACGTAGGCCACCAGGCGCTGGTCGCCCGGGGTGTCCTCGCGGACGAGGGTCACCGCGTCCTTGACGACCTCCTGCCGGGTCAGGGCGTTCTCGATCTCGCCCGGCTCGATGCGGTGGCCGCGCAGCTTGACCTGCTGGTCTATACGGCCGAGGAACTCGATGCCGCCGTCCTGCCGCCGCCGGACGAGGTCGCCGGTGCGGTAGAGGCGCTCGCCCTCCTGGAACGGGTGGGGGATGAAGCGTTCGGCGGTCAGCTCGTCGCGGCCGAGGTATCCGCGGGCGAGGCCCTGTCCGCCGATGCACAGTTCGCCGGGCACGCCGAGCGGGGCGAGGCCGCCGCCCGCCTCCAGGACGTGCAGCTGGGTGTTGGCCACGGGCTGGCCGAGGGCGATGGGCTCACCGGGCCGGACCTCCGCGACCGAGGACCAGATCGTCGTCTCGGTGGGCCCGTACATGTTCCACAGCCGCACGCCGGTCGCCAGCAGCCGCCGGGCGGTCTCGGCGGGCAGGGCCTCGCCGCCGGCCAGGACGCGGAAGCCCGGGGCTCCGCTCCAGCCGGCGTCCAGAAGCATGCGCCAGGTGGAGGGCGTGGCCTGCATGACGGTGGCTCCGCTGTCGGCCAGGGCCGCCCGCAGCCGGGCGCCGTCGGCGGCGACGTCGGAGGGGACGAGGACGAGACGGGCGCCCTCGACGAGCGGCAGCAGGAGTTCGAGCATGGAGATGTCGAACGACAGGGTGGTGACGGCGAGCAGGACGTCGTCCTCGGCCAGGCCGGGCCGCTCCCCCATGGAGTGCAGGAAGTTGCCCAGGGCCCGGTGGGGGATCTGCACGCCCTTGGGACGGCCGGTGGAGCCGGAGGTGTAGATGACGTAGGCGAGGTCCTCGGGGCCGACGGCCGCCTCCGGCCCGTCGTCCGGCCCGGCGTCCGGTCCGGCCGCGTCCGCCTCCCCGGCGCCGGGTCCCTCGTCGAGCGCGTCCAGGCACACCGTCACGGCCCGCGTCTCGCCGAGCGCGTCGCGCAGATGGGTCTGGGTGAGCAGCACCGGCAGGGCGGAGTCCGTCAGCATGAACGCCAGGCGCTCGGGCGGGAAGCCCGGGTCCAGCGGGACGTAGGCGCCGCCCGCCTTCAGCACGGCCAGCAGGGCGACGAGCATGTCGGGAGACCGTTCGACGCACAGGCCCACCAGGACGTCCCGGCCCACGCCCAGCTTCCGCAGCCGGCGGGCGAGCCCGTCCGCGCGCCGGTCGAGCTCGGCGTAGGTGAGGGCGTCGTCCCCGAGACGCACGGCCTCCGCGTCCGGGGTGCGGGCGGCCTGGAGCTCGAACCGGCGGTGCACGAGGAGGGGTTCGGGCCAGCTGCGATCGGGGGTGCTGCCGAGCGCGCGCAGCCGCCGCTCCTCCTCCCCGCTGAGGAGGGGGACGTCGGAGACCGTGGCCCCGGGCTCGGCGACGAGCCGCGCGACGAGGCGTTCGAGCTGGGCCGACATGCGCTCGACGGTGAGGCCGTCGAACAGGTCGCTGTCGTACTCGAACCAGCCGCCGATGCCCTCGGGCCTCTCGAAGACCTGGAGTTCGAGGTCGAAGCGGGAGGTGGAGCTCTCGATCTCCATGGGCTCCAGCTTCAGCGCGCCGATCTCGAAGGCGGGCAGCGGGATGTTCTGGAAGACGAAGGACACCTGGAAGACCGGCGAACGCGAGAGGTCGCGCTGCGGGTGCAGCTCCTCCACCAGCCGCTCGAACGGCACCTCCTGGTGTGCGTAGGCGCTCAGGCAGGTCTGCCGGACGCGGGCCAGCAGCTCGCGGAAGGTGGGCGCGCCGCCCAGGTCGGTGCGGAGGGCGAGGGTGTTGACGAAGAAGCCGATGAGCGGCTCGATCTCCGGCCGGCCGCGGCCGGCGACGGGGACGCCGACCACGATGTCGTCCTGGCGGCTGTGGCGGTGCAGGAGCACCTGGAAGGCGGCCAGGGTCACCATGAAGGGGGTGACGCCCTCGCGCCTGCTCAGCTCCCGCAGCGCGTCGGTGGTTTCGGCGGAGAGCCGGAAGGGCCGGGAGCCGCCCCGCGCGCTGCGCACGGCCGCGCGGGGCCGGTCGGTGGGCAGGTCGAGGGCGGCCGGGGCGCCCTCCAGCGTGCGGCGCCAGAACTCGACGTCCCCGTCCAGCGCGTCGCCCTCCAGACGGCGGCGCTGCCAGGCGGTGAAGTCGGCGTACTGGACGGTCAGGTCCGGCAGCGGGGAGGGTTCGCCGGCGCTGAACGCCCGGTAGAGGGCGACGAGTTCCTGGAAGAACACCGAGGTGGACCACAGGTCGCCGATGATGTGGTGGATGGTGAGCAGCAGCACGTGCTCGTCGGGGGCCAGGCGCAGGAACCTCATGCGCAGCAAGGGACCTTGGCGCAGGTCGAAGGGCCGGGCGAACTCGGCCCGGGCCAGCTCCCGGATGCCGGCCTCGCCCCGGGGGCCGTGCAGGTGGCCGCACTCGACGACGTCGAACTCCGGCTCGGCGCCCTCGGTGACGACCTGGACGGGTTCGCCGTCGGCGCCCACGTCGAAGGTGGTGCGCAGCGACTCGTGGCGCCGGACGATCTCCAGCACGCTGCGCCGCCACACCTCGACGTCCAGCGGGCCGTGGACGCGGAGCGCGCCGGGCACGTTGTAGGCGGCGCCGCCGGGCATGAGCTGTTCGAGGAACCACAGCCGCTGCTGGGAGAAGGAGACGGGGAAGGTGTGCCGCCGCGGCCTCCCCGCCGTGCTCACGTTGTTCGCCTTGTTCGCGCTGCTCGCGCTGTTCGCGCTGCTCGCCTTCGCCGCCCGCTTCGCCCGCAGGCGTTCCGCGAGCAGGGCACGCTTCTCGGCCGCCGACAGGCCGCTCAGGTCGCTCGGGTCGCGCGGCTCGCTCACGCCGCTCACGCCGCTCTCGTCAGAAGTGCTCATCGTGCGTCGTCCCCGTCCTCGGTGTCGTCGGCCGCCTCGTCGGCCAGCAGGGCCCGCAGTTGGGCTTCGACCTCCTCGTCGGTGAGGTCGTTCACGTCCTCCTCCGCCGCGGCGGGCGGCTCGTCGCGGCTCAGCACCTCGATCGCGTCGTCGGCCGCCGCACCCGCGGTCCCGGCGGGTCCGTTCAGCAGCACGACCGTGTGGGCGACGGTGGGTGAGCTGAAGAAGTCGCGCATGCTCAGCTCGCGCCCGAACCGGGTCTGGATCTGCGCACCGATCCGGACGGCGGCGAGCGAGTGGCCGCCCAGGGCGAAGAAGTCGTCGTCGACGCCGATCTCCTCGACCCCGAGCACGTCCCGCCAGATGGCGGCGACGGCCTCCTCGTCCTCCCCGCGCGGGGCGACGAAGGGGGTGTCCAGCTCGGGGCGCGGGTGGGTCCCGACGGTGGGCGCCAGTCGCCCGGCCTCCTCGGCGAGCAGGGCCGGGGTGACGGCCCGGGCCAGCCGCCGGACCGCGGCGAAGTCCTTGCCGGAGACGAGGAGACGGGCCGGGACGCGCGGGGCGGCGAGCACCCTGGCCAGGGCCGCGGTGCCGTCCGCCTCGGCGATGCCCTCGCCGAGGGCCCGCAGGGTGCTGAACTCCTCCTCGGCCGGGTCCGCTCCGGCGTCCTCGGCGGTGACGCGGTCGATCTGCTCCCGCAGGCCGGTGACGTCGTTGATGCGCTTGATGGTGAAGTCCCCGATGCGCACGAGCAGCCGGCCCTCAGGGTCGAGGACGTCGATGTCGCAGGTCATGGTCTCGCCCGAGCTGTCGTCGGCCTCCCGCAGCTCCACGTAGCAGTGGATGGTCGGGGTCAGCCCGGCGTGGACGCGCAGGCTGCGGTAGGTGAAGGGCAGGTAGTAGGCGTCCGGGGTGTGGATGCGGGCGGTGCCCCCGGCGACGTCGAGCAGCGCCGGGTGCAGGGCGTAGTCCTCGGCGTCGGCGGCGAACGCGTCGTCGAGCCGCAGGGTGGCCAGCAGGCGGCGCTCCCCGGTGTGGATGGAGCGCAGGCAGCGCCAGCGGGGGCCGAAGCTGAACTCCATGTCGCTGCCGCGCTCGAAGCGGTCGAGCCGCAGCCGCCGGCTCAGCTCCGCCTCGGTCTCGATGACCTCGGTGACCTCGCAGCGCTCGCGCAGCTCCGCCAGGTCGCGGACGAGTCCGGCCGGGTCCTCGGCGGGCTCGTGGAAGGAGACGGAGCCGTTCGCGTGCTCCTGCCACGCGCCGTCGCCGCCGTCCGCGGTGCGGCTGCGGACGACGAAGCGCAGCCCGTCGTCGCGGCGTTCGACCGTGGTGAACACCTCGCGGGTCTGCCCGTCGGGCACGACGACGGGCACCATGAAGAGCACGTCGTGGAGTTCGACGTCCCGGCCCTCGGCCTGTTCGGCCGCCGCGGCCCGCACCAGTTCGAGGTAGGCCGTGCCGGGCACGAGGCCGTGGCCCATGATGCGGTGGTCGTCGACGATCCAGCTCTCGGCGGTGCTGAAGGTGGTGACGTAGGTCCGGGCGTTCTCCTCGGTGCGCACGAGCCGCAGCAGTGGGTGCCCGGTGGGCTCGCCCGTGGCGTCGCCGCCGAACCGGTCGAGCAGGCCCGCGGCCATGCCGACGCCGTTCCAGGTGTCCCAGGCGACCGAGGTGACCGGGACGCCGCCGTCCCGCCGCCGCCACTCGGCGTAGGCGTCGAGGAAGGCGTTGGCGCCGCAGTAGTCGCTCTGCCCGGGGCCGCCGACGACCCCGGTGAGGGAGGAGCACAGCAGCAGGAAGTCGAGCGGGTCCCCGGCGCAGACGCGGTCCAGGACGAGGGTGCCGTGGGTCTTGGCGGCGAACACCGCGTCGGCGTCCTCGGCGGTCTTGACGGACATCATGCCGTTCGAGGGCAGCCCGGCCGCGTGGACGACGCCGTTGACCGGGCCGCCCCCGATGCGGCGCAGTTCGGCCACCGCCCGCGCCGTCTCCTCCTCGTCGGTCACGTCGGCGCGCAGGACGACGACGCGGGAGCCGAGTTCCGTGAGGCGGCGCAGCCGGCGGATGCGGACGGCGGTGGGGTCGTCGGGGCCGTGGTCGGCGAGGTGGGCGTCCCAGTCGGCCTCGGCGGGGAAGGCGGAGCGGCCGAGGAGCCCGAGGACGGGGCCGGTCGCGGTGCGCGCAATGTGCTCGGCGTGGGCGAGGCCGACGCCGCCGAGACCGCCGGTGACGAGGTAGACGCCGCCGTCGCGCAGCCCGCTCTCCGCCGCGGCGGGGGCGGGCAGCGGGACGGGGTCGAAGTCGCGGACCCACCAGTGCCGGCCGCGCAGGGCGAGTTCCCGGTCCTCGGTCTCCCGGGCGAGCAGCCCGAGCACGGCGTCGACGGCCGGTTCGCCCGGCGCGGTCAGGTCCAGCCCGGTGACGTCGAGGCTGCGGCAGGTGGCGTCGGCGACCTCCTGCGGGAGCACCGTGCAGGCGCCCAGGAGGGTGGCGTTCTCCGGCTGGAGCGCCTCGTCGCCGGTGACGGCGTGCAGGCCACGGCACAGCACCTCGACGGCCACGGGGCCGGGCACTTCGGCGTCCCCGACGGCCTGGGCGAGGGCGAGGAGGCTGTCGAAGCCCGCGCGGCGGGCGGCGGAGAGGGAGCCGGCGTCGGGCCGCTCACCCGCGCCCGGCTCCGCCTCCAGGCTCCACAGGTGCAGGACGCGCAGGCCCGCGTCACCGGCCGTCGTACCGGCTTCCCGGAGCGCGGCGGCGAGGTGCTCCCGGTCCCGCGGGTGGGCGGTCCACGGTGTGCCCTCGCCCCGGACCAGCTCCTCGCCCGCGTGGACGCGCAGCACGCGCGAGCCGGCGGTCTCCAGCCTCTCGGCGAGCAGGGCGCCCAGGGGCGAGTCGGCGCCGAGCACGGCCCAGGAAGCGGGGCTCGGCGTCCCGGGGCGGAGGTCCTCGGGCAGGCGGCGCCACCCCGGGGTGAGGAAGAAGTCGTCCACGCCGTCGGCCGAGGCGGGACGGGACGGGCTCGCGGCTGCGGCGGCGTCCGCGTCGGGCTCGATCCAGTACCGCTTGCGCTGGAACGGGTAGCCGGGCAGCCGGATCAGCCGGCCCCGTTGCTCCGGGTCCGCGGCGCCCCACTGCACGGGCACGCCCGCGCTCCACAGCCCGCCCCAGGCGGCCCGCAGCACCTCACGGTCGTCGCGCCGCTCGCCCGGGTGGGGCAGCGAGCCGAGCAGCGCGCGTCCGGCGCCGAAGGCCCGGTGCTCGCGGGCGAAGGTGCGCAGGGCGTCCCCGGGGCCGGTCTCCAGGAGGACGAGCTCCGGGTCGGCCAGCAGCACGTCGAGGCAGTCGGCGAAGCGTACGGTCTCGCGCAGGTGGCTGCCCCAGTAGGCGGGGCTGGTGGCCTGCGCGTCGGTGATCCAGGTGCCGGTCACGTTGGAGCAGAACGGCACGGTGGGGGCGTTCAGTTCGACGGTGCGGACCTCGTCGACGAAGGGCCGGACCGCCCCGTCCATGCTCGGCGAGTGGAAGGCGTGGGAGGTGTGCAGCCGACGGGTGGCGACGCCGGTGACGGCGAGCTTCTGCCGCAGCTCCTCCACGGCCTCCTCGGGGCCCGAGACGACGCACAGCCGGGAGGAGTTGACGGCGGCCAGGCTCAGCTCGTCGCCCAGCAGGGCCAGCGTCTCCCGCTCGGGCAGGAAGACGGCGAGCATCGCGCCGGGCTCCATGGCCTGCACCAGGCGGCCGCGGGCGGCCACCAGCCGGACGGCGTCCTCCAGCGAGAACACGCCGGCCAGGCACGCGGCGGTGTACTCGCCGACGCTGTGGCCGACCATGGCGCGCGGCACGACGCCCCACGACTCCCACAGCCGGGCGAGGGCGTACTCGACGGCGAACAGCACGGGCTGGGTGACGGAGGTCTGCTCCAGCCGCCGGGCCGCGCTCTCCTCGCCGCCGGGGGGCGGGAAGACGAGGGTGCGCAGGTCCTCCCCGAGGTGGGCGCGGAAGAGCTCGGCGCAGCGGTCGAACACGGCCGTGAAGCGCGGCTCGTGGGCGTAGAGCTCGCGGGCCATGTGGACGTGCTGGGTCCCCTGGCCGGGGAAGAGGAAGGCGACCGGGGCCGGCCCCGCGGCGGCCGTCACGGCCTCGGCGGGGGTGAGCTCGTCCAGGGCGCCGGCGGCCACCTCCGCGGTGCGGGCGACGACCGTGCCGCGGCACTCGAAGGCCCGGCGGCGGGTGAGGGTGTGGGCGACGTCGGCGAGGTCCAGCCCGGGGTGGGTCCTCAGGTGCTCGGCGAGCCGCCCGGCCGCGGCGGCGAGCGCCTTCGGAGTGCGGGCCGACAGCGGCAGGACGTGCACGGCGTCCCCGGCGGCGCCCTTGGCTGCGTCGGGGGTGTCGGGGGTGGCCGGGGGTTCCTCCAGCACGAGGTGCACGTTGGTGCCGCCGATGCCGAAGGAGCTGACCCCGGCGCGGCGGGGCTCCGCTCCCCGGGGCCAGGGCCGGGCGGCGACGGCGAGGGCGAAGGGGCTGTCCTCCAAGGCGAGCCCCGGGGCCGGGTCACCGTCGAGGAGGCTCGGCGGGATCGTCTCGTGGCGCAGGGCGAGGACGGTCTTGATGAGGGCGGTGACCCCCGCCGCGGCGTCCAGGTGGCCGACGTTGCCCTTGACCGAGCCGATGGCGCAGTAGCCGCGGCGCTCGGTGTGCTCCCGGTAGGCGCGGGTGAGGGCGGCGATCTCGATGGGGTCGCCGAGCGCGGTGCCGGTGCCGTGGGCCTCGACGTAGCCGATGCTGTCGGCGTCGACCCCGGCCACGGCCAGCGCCTCCGCGATCACCTCGGCCTGGCCCTCGACGCTGGGCGCGGTGTAGCCGGCCTTGAGCGAACCGTCGTTGTTGACGGCGGTGCCGCGGATGACGGCGTCGACGACGTCGCCCGCGTCCAGGGCCTCGGGCAGCCGCCGCAGGACGACGGCGCCCGCCCCGTTGCCCGGGACGGTGCCGCCGCCCCCGGCCCCGAACGGGCGGCAGTGCCCGTCCTGGGCGAGGATGCCGCCCGGCTCGTACAGGTAGCCGGCGCGCAGCGGGGAGCCGACGCTGACCCCGCCCGCGACGGCGATGTCGCACTCCCCGGCCAGCAGGGCCTGGCAGGCCAGGTGAACGGCGGTCAGGGACGTGGAGCAGGCCGTCTGGACGGTGAGGCTCGGGCCCTTGAGATCGAGCTTGTAGGAGACCCGGGTGGCGAGGAAGTCCTTGTCCCCGCCCAGCATCACCTGGTAGTCGCCCGCGGACTCCCGGGCCCGGGCGGAGCGCATGACGTTGAACAGCAGGTAGGAGTTGAGTCCGGCGCCGGCGAACACGCCGACGCGCCCCTCGAAGGTGCGCGGGTCGACGCCCGCGGACTCCAGCGCCTCCCACGCGCACTCCAGGAACACCCGGTGCTGCGGGTCCATGATCTCGGCTTCCCGGGGGCTGTAGCCGAAGAAGGCGGCGTCGAACAGGTCGCCGCCGTCGAGGACGCCCTTGGCCCTGACGTAGTCGGGCCGCTCCAGCAGCGCGGGGTCCACGCCCGAGGCGCGCGACTCCTCGTCGGTGAGGGCGCTGACGCCCTCCTCGCCCCGCGCGAGCTGCCGCCAGAACGCGTCGAGGTCCGGGGCGCCCGGGAAGCGTCCGGCCATACCGGTGATCGCGACCTCGGTCAGGTCGTCGGCTGTGTCAGTCACTTCGGTCCCCTACTGCTTCCGTGGGCGTGCGCGTCGGGCGGCGGCTTGTTGACGTTGGCTGTGGGCCCGGCGGCGGCCGGCCGCCCGGGTCCGGGCACCGAGGCTTCCGCCGGCGCGGTCGGCGGCGGGCCTGCCGAGGTGGGCGGCGAGCGAGCCGACGGTCGGGTACTGGAACAGCTCGACCATCGAGATCTCCGTGCCCAGGCTCTCGATGAGCCGGAGGCGCAGCTCGGACATGCGCAGGGAGTGCCCGCCGAGGTCGAAGAAGTTGTCGTGGGCGCCGACCTGTTCGAGGCCGAGCAGCTCGCACCACAGGGCGGCGATGGTCCGCTCCAGCTCGTCGCGGGGCGCCACATAGGGGATGCGGGCGGCGGCGCGCCCGAGCTCCGGTTCGGGCAGCGCCTTCCGGTCGACCTTGCCGTTGGCCGACAGCGGCAGCTCGGGCAGGACGACGAAGGCCGAGGGCACCATGTACTCGGGCAGCCGCCGGGCCAGGAACCCGCCGAGCTCGTCCTCGGGCACGTCCGCGCCGGAACCGGGTCCGGTCCCGTCACCGGCGCCGGTGACGTAGGCGACGAGCCGCTGGTCGCCGCCCGCGTCGGGGCGGGTGACGACGACGGCCTCGGCGACGCGCTCGTGCCGGGTCAGCTCGGCCTCGATCTCCCCGAGTTCGACGCGCAGCCCGCGCAGCTTGACCTGGTGGTCCAGCCGGCCGAGGAACTCCAGGGCGCCGTCGGAGCGGAACCGGGCCAGGTCGCCCGTCTTGTACAGCCGGGGCCGGGTGCCGTCCGGCGCGGGCGGGTCGAAGGGGCTGTCCACGAACCGTTCGGCGGTCAGCTCCGGTCGGCCCAGGTAGCCGCGGGCGAGGTTGCGGCCACCGATGTGGAGTTCGCCCGCGACGCCGGTGGGCACCGGCCGCATCCGCTCGTCCAGGACGTACATCCGGGTGTTGGCGATCGGGTGCCCGATGGGCACCGGGCGGGGGTCGTCCTCGTCCCGGCGGCACGGCCAGGCGGTGACGTCGACGGCGGCCTCGGTGGGCCCGTAGAGGTTGTGCAGCTCGGCCGGGAGCCGGTCGAGGCAGCGCTCGGCGAGGTCGCGGGGCAGGGCCTCGCCACTGCACACGACGCGCCGCAGCCCCGTGCACTCCTCCACCCCGGGCTCGCGCAGGAACAGCTGGAGCATGGAGGGGACGAAGTGCACCGTCGTCACGGCCTCGGCGCGGATCGTGCGGGCCAGGTAGCCGGGATCGCGGTGGCCGCCGGGGCGGGCGACGACGAGGGTGGCGCCGGTCATCAGCGGCCAGAAGAACTCCCACACCGAGACGTCGAAGGAGAACGGCGTCTTCTGCAGCACCCGGTCGTCCGCCGTCAGCCCGTAGGCGTCCTGCATCCACAGCAGCCGGTTGCGGATCGCGGCGTGGACGTTCTGCACGCCCTTGGGCCGGCCGGTGGAGCCGGAGGTGTAGATGACGTAGGCCAGGTCCTCGCCGCCGACGTCGGACTCGGGGTCGTGCTCGGGTTCGCCGCCGAGGTCCAGTTCCTCGGTGCACAGCACCTCGGCGGCCGTCTCCGGCAGCCGCTCCAGCACGTCGCGCCGGGTCAGCAGCACCGGGACCCGCGCGTCGGCGAGCATGAACCCCAGCCGCTCCTTGGGTAGTTCGGGGTCCAGCGGCAGATAGGCGCCACCGGCCTTGAGGACGGCGAGCAGCGTCTCGACCAGCTCCACGGAGCGGTGCATGGCGACACCCACCGGCACGTCGCGCCCGACGCCGAGCGAGCGCAGCCGGTGCGCGAGCCGGTTGGCACGACGGTTCAGCTCCGCGTAGGTGAGGGTGACGCCCTCGAACCGCAGGGCGGGAGCTTCGGGCGTGCGGCGGGCCTGGTCCTCGAAGCAGGTGTGGATGAGCCCCTTGCCCGGCCACTCGGTCTCGGGCCCGGCCCCGGCGGCGAGCGTCCGGCGGGTCTCGGCCTCGTCGAGGAGCTCCAGCTCGGCGACGGGGGTGTCGGGCTCGCGGACGACGCGTTCGGCCAGCCGGCGGAAGTGCCCGGCCAGGCGCGCGACGGTGGCCTCGTCGAACAGCTCGCGGTCGTACTCGAACCAGCCGTTCACCCCGTCCTCGACGTCGAACAGCTGGAGTTCGAGGTCGAAGCGGGCGCCCTCGCTGCGCAGCGCCATGCGGGTCAGCTCCATGCCGCCCATGGCGAGTGCCGGCACGGGCTCGCGTCCGTAGGAGAAGCTGACCTGGCACAGCGGCGGCCTGCTCAGGTCCCGTTCGACGCCGAGCTCCGCGACGATCAGCTCGAAGGGCACGCTCTGGTGGGCGTAGGCGTCCAGGCAGGCGTCCCGCACCCGTTCCAGCAGCCCGCTGAAGGACGGCTCGCCGCCGAGCCGCACCCGGATGGGCAGGGTGTTGACGAAGTAGCCGATCACCGGCTCCAGTTCGGGCCGGTCCCGGACGGCGACGGGGACGCCGACGACGAGGTCGTCCTGCCCGCTCCAGCGGTGCAGCAGCAGCTGGAAGACGGCCAGCATCGCCATGTACGGGGTGACCTCGTGCCGCTTGGCGAGGTCGGTCAGCTCCCCGGCGAGCGGCCCGGTCAGGCTGAACGGGACGGAGGCGCCGTTGAAGGACTGCACCGCCGGGCGGGGGCGGTCGGTGGGCAGGTCGAGGTGGTCGGGGGCGCCGGCGAGGTGCCCGCGCCAGTGGGCCAGGTCCGGCGCCCAGTGCCCGTCGGCCCGCCGCCGCTGCTGCCAGGTGGCGAAGTCGCCGTACTGGATGTGGAGTTCCGGCAGCGGTGAGGGCTGCCCCGCGATGTAGGACTCGTACAGGGTGGACAGTTCGGTGAGCAGCACGCCCAGCGACCAGCGGTCGGAGACGAGGTGGTGCATGGTGAGGACGAGCACCCAGTCCTCGTCGGCCACACGCAGCAGCCGGGCCCGCAGCAGCGGGCCGGTGGCGAGGTCGAGGCCACCGCGCAGGGCCTCGGCCTGGACGAGGTCGGCCAGCGCCGCCTCGTCGGCCACCCGGCCGCGCAGGTCGTCGCAGGGCAGCTCCGGGTCGAGCCGCCCGTGCACCACCTGGACGGGCTGCCCGTCGCGCAGCGTGAACGCGGTGCGCAGCGCCTCGTGGCGGCGCACGATCTCGCCCAGCGCCCGGTGCAGCGCCCCGGTGTCGAGCCGTCCGCGCATCCGGACCGCCCCCGGCATCAGATAGGCGGGGTTCCCGGGGCGCAACTGCTCCAGGAACCACATGCCCTGCTGCATGACGGCCAGCGGGAACGTCGTCGTCCGGTCCTCGGAGCGGCCGCGCTCCCTGAGGAGCCGCTCGAACCGGGCGCGCTGCTCGGGGGTCAGGGCGGCGAGCCGGGCCTGCAGGTCGCTCATGCCGCCGTCCCTCCGTTCAGCCCGTCCAGCTCGGCGAGCAGCTCCTCGGCGACGTCCTCGAACCGCTCCACACGGGTGATCGGGACGTCGTCCGCGGCGGCGGGGCCGGCGGCAGGCCCGGGTTCGGCCGCCGGATCGGGCAGCTGCTCCAGGATCCGCGACGCGACGCCGCGCACGGTCATGCCCTTGAGGAAGGCGGCGATGGGCAGGGTGACGCCCAACCGGTCCTGGATGTCGTTGCGGATCTCCACGGCCATGAGGGAGTCGAGCCCGAGCCCGGTGAGCTGCTGGTCGGGCTCGATCTGCCCCTTGGAGCGCAGTACCGCGCGCACCGTGGTCAGCAGCCGGTCGGTGAGGAACCCCTCCCGCTCCTCGTCCGGCACGACCCGCAGCTCCTCCGGGGTGGGCAGGAGGCTCTCCCGGCCCCGCCTGCGCGGCGCGCGCGCCGGGGCGTCCCGCACCTCCTCGCCCTCGTCCCCGGGCCGGGACCCGTCGCCGCCGGTCCAGGAGAAGGCCGCGCCGGTGCCGCTCGGCCGCTGCCAGCAGCGGGTGCGGTCGAAGGCGTAGAGGGGGACGTCGGTCCTGGTGCGGGTGTAGTCGGCGTCGAAGCGGGCCCAGTCGAGGTCGACGCCGCCGACGTAGAGTTCGGCCGCGGCACCGAGCAGCCCCTCCCAGTCGTCCTCCTTGGGACGCAGGCTCGGCACCAGCCGCGCCCCGGAGCCCGGCGGCAGGGTGTCGCCGACGAGCCCGAGGAGCGTGGGGGCGGGGCCGACCTCCAGGAAGGTGCGGTAGCCCAGGTCGTGCAGCGTGGTCACGCCCTCGGCGAAGCGGACGGCCTCGCGGGCGTGCCGGCACCAGTAGTCGGCGTCCGGTGCCTGGTCCCAGGGCCACAGCTCGCCGGTGAGGTTGGAGACGACGGGTACCCGCGGGGGCGCGAACTCCACCTTCTCCACCAGCCGGCGCAGCGGCTCCAGGATCGGTTCGACGAGCGGCGAGTGGGAGGAGGTGGAGATGCGCAGCAGCTTGGTCTGCGCGCCCCGGGCCTCGAAGGCCGCGCAGACCTCCGCCACGGCCTCCCGGTCCCCCGAGACGGCCGTGTTGGCACGGCCGTTGACGGCGGCGACGGAGATCCGCTCGGCCGGATACCCGGCGACCACCTCGGCCACGTCGGCGGCCGGGGCGAACACGGCGGCCATCGCGCCCGTCTCGGCGAGGGTCTGGAGCAGCCGGCCGCGCTCGGCGATCAGGTGGAGGCCGTCCTCCAGGGACATGGCCCCGGCGAAGCAGGCGGCGGCGTACTCGCCGAGGCTGTGGCCGAGGACGGCCGCCGGTTCGACGCCCCACGAGCGCCACAGCTCGGCCAGGGCGTACTCGACGGCGAACAGCACGGGCTGGGAGTAGGCCATCTCGTCGACGCGGCCGGGCGCGGCGTCGTCGGAGTAGAGCACCGAGAGAAGCGGGGTCTCCAGCACCGGGCGGAGGATCTCGTCGCAGCGGTCGAGCACGCGCCGGAAGGTGGGCTGCGTCGCGTAGAGGCCGCGGGCCATGCCGGTGCGCTGCGGCCCCTGTCCGGTGAAGAGGAAGACGACGTCGGCGGAGTCGGCCTCGTCGTGGAAGAGGCCGTCGGCGGGCTCTCCCATGACGAAGCCGCGCAGCTTGGCGGCCAGTTCGGTCCGGGTGGCGCCGACGGCGGCGATGCGGTGGGGGAAGTGGGAGCGGCCGGTGTTGGCGGAGTAGCAGATGTCGGCCAGCGGGGCGGGGTCCTTCGCGGTGAGCCGCTTGGCGTGGCGCTGGGCGAGGGCCAGCAGGGCGGTCTCGCTCTTGGCGGAGACGGTCAGCAGGGACCGCGGCCGGGTGGTGTCCCCCCGGTCCTGGCCCGTGTCCCGGTCCTGGTCCGTGCCCCGGTCCTCGTCGTGGCCGGGCCGCGCCCCGGAGGGGGCCGGCGGCTCCTCGACGATCAGGTGGACGTTGGTCCCGCTGAAGCCGAAACTGCTCAGGCCCGCGAGCCGCCGTCTCTCGCCGCCCGTCCACGGGGTGAGGGCGGTGGGCACGGCGAACGTCGTGCCGTCGAAGGAGATGTGCGGGTTCAGCTCCTTGAAGTGCACCGTCGGCGGGATGGCCGCGTGCTGCAGGGAGGTGACGATCTTGATGAGCCCCGCCACCCCGGCAGCGGCCTCCAGATGGCCGAGGTTGGTCTTGGACGAGCCCAGGTAGAGCGGTTCGCCCTCGGGGCGGCCGTAGATCTCGGCGAGCGCCTCCACCTCGATGGGGTCGCCGAGCTTCGTCCCGGTGCCGTGGGT
Source organism: Streptomyces sp. WMMC1477 (assembly GCF_027460245.1). Classification (NCBI taxonomy): domain Bacteria; kingdom Bacillati; phylum Actinomycetota; class Actinomycetes; order Kitasatosporales; family Streptomycetaceae; genus Streptomyces; species Streptomyces sp. WMMC1477. The sequence continues at coordinate 1,386,270 of NZ_JAPZBD010000003.1, forward strand.
CTCGATGTAGCCGACGTCCGCCGGGTCCACGCCCGCCGCGTCCAGGGCGCGGCGCAGCACGTCGCGCTGGGCGGCGCCGTTGGGCGCGGTGATGCCGGAGCTGTGCCCGTCCTGGTTGACGGCCGAGCCCCGGATCACGCCGAGGACGCGGTCCTCGGCGGCCAGGGCGTCCGAGAGCCGCTTCAGGACGACGACGCCGCAGCCCTCGCTGCGCACGAAGCCGTTGGCCGAGGCGTCGAACGTCTTGCAGCGGCCGTCCGTGGAGAGCATGTCGGGGAACTGCGAGAAGGAGATGGCCGCCTGCGGGGTGAGCACCGCGTTGACGCCGCCGGACAGCGCCATGTCGCAGTCCCCGCTGCGCAGGCTCTGGCACGCCTGGTGGACGGCGACGAGGGAGGAGGAACAGGCGGTGTCGACGGCGAGGCTCGGGCCGCGCAGGTCGAGGAGGTAGGAGATCCGGCCGGGGAGGATGGAGTGGGCCGTGCCGGTGCTGGCGTAGGCGGTGATGTCGGCGGGGTGCCCGAAGACGTTGGCGGTGTAGTCGGTGCTGCACACGCCCATGAACACCCCGGTGCGGCTGCCCGCCAGGGAGTGGGGCGCGATCCCGCCGTGTTCCAGGGCCTCCCAGGCGACCTCCAGGGCCAGCCGCTGCTGCGGGTCCATGGCCATGGCCTCGCGGCGGGAGATGTTGAAGAAGTCGTGGTCGAACCGGTCGATGCGGTCGACGAAGCCGCCCCAGCGGGTGCTGGCCTTGCCGGGGGTCCGGGGCCGCTCGTCGTAGAACGCGTCGACGTCCCAGCGGTCGGCGGGCACCTCGGTGATGGCGTCGGTGCCCTCGCTCAGCAGCTTCCAGTAGCTCTCCGGGTCGGCGACGGAGCCGGGGAAGCGACAGCCGAGCCCGACGACGGCGATCGGCTCGGAGCGGGCCCGCTCGTACTCGGCGACCTGGCGCTGGAGCCGCTCCATCGTGAGGTAGGCGCGTTTGAGGGTGGCCGTCGATGTCGGCGTCTCCTGCGGCGTCATCGGGCGTTTCCTTCCTCGATCTGCGTCATCTTGGCCAGGAGCAGCGCCTCGATGTCGCTGTCGGCGAGTCCGTCGAGCTCGGCTGTCTCGGTGTCGGTCTCGGGTCCGCCGGGAGGTGGCGGTGCGGCGGCGGGATCCGGGAGGGGCGCGGCGGCGTCCGGCGTGCGGTCCGGGGCCTCGGGCGCGTCCGCGGGCTCCTCGGGGGCGTCCAGGGGGACGTCCATGCGTTCGGCGAGGTACGGGACGAGGGCGTCGATCGTCGGGAACCGCCAGGTGACGGTGGCGGACAGCCCGACGCCGAGCGTGGCCTCCAGATGGCGGCGCAGCTCCAGCGAGAGCAGCGAGTCGAAGCCCATGGTGGCCAGCGGTACGCCCGGGTCAACCGTGGCCGGGTCCACCGCGAGCACGCGGGCGGCCAGGTCCCGGCAGTGCCCGGCCAGCCGGGTACGCCGCCGGCGTCCCGGCGGGGTGGCGAGGAGCTCCTCGCGGAACGCCGCGGCGGCGCCACCGCCCCGGCCCGCACCGCCACCGCCGTCCGCGCCGTCGGCGTCCGCCGACCCGGCCGCGAGCCGGGTCAGCAGCTCGGGCAGCAGCCCGCCCTCGGCCGCGCTCCGCAGCCGCGGCAGGTCCAGGGGCAGGACGCTGACCTGGGCGGCGGTGCCGCGCAGCAGCCGGTCCAGGGCAGCGACGCCCTGCGCGGGGGTGAGGCTGCGGACGCCTTGGGCGTCGAGGGAGCCGCCTCGGTCGGGCCGGGCGGCGAGCCCGATCTCCGCCCAGGGCCCCCAGTCGATGCTGAGGGCGGGCAGCCCGCGGGCGCGCCGGTGCCAGGCGAGGGCGTCCAGGTAGGCGTTGGCGGCGGCGTAGTTGCCCTGCCCGGCGGAGCCGACGAGGGCGGCGGCCGAGGAGTAGAGGACGAAGAGGTCGAGCTCGTGGCCGAGGGTGGCGCGGTGCAGGTTCCACGCGCCCTCGGCCTTGGGCGCGGCGACGGAGCGCATGCGGTCCGCGTCGAGTTGCCGCAGGACGCCGTCGTCGAGAACACCGGCCGAGTGGAAGATCCCGGCCGGGGGCGGCATCTTCGCCTCGATCTCGGCCACCAGCCCGGCGACGTCCTCGTAGCGGGAGACGTCGGCCGCGCGGACGGCGACCTCCGCCCCGGCCGCGCGCAGTTCCCCGACGGCGCGGGCGGCCTCGGCCGAGGGCGCGCCGCGACCGGTCAGGACGAGGTGCCGGGCGCCCTGATTGACGAGGTGCCGGGCGGTGGCGAGGCCGAGCGCGCCCAGCCCGCCGGTGATCAGATAGGTTCCGTCGGCCCGGACCGGCGAGGCGTCCGGGGGCACGGCGAGGACGGGTTCGGCCTCGGGACGCAGGACGATCTTGCCGGTGTGCCGGGCCTGCGCCATGTGCGTGAAGGCGTCGGCGGCCCGCCGGTAGCCGAACTCGGTCACCGGCAGCGGGCTGAACGCGCCGTCGGCGAAACCCCGTCCGACCTCGCGCAGCAGCTCGGCGATCAGCTCGGGCCGGTGCAGGATCGTCCACTCCAGGTCGACGGCGAGGAGGGCGCGTCCCTGCTTCAGGGCACCGAGGCCGAGCGGGCTGTCGGCGTGGAGGTCCCGCTTGCCGATCTCCACGAACCGTCCGTGCGGGGCGAGGAGGGACAGGCTCCGGGTGAGGGCGCGCCCGCTGAGCGAGTTGAGGACGACGTCGACGCCCCGGCCGCCGGTGCGCTCCATGACCTCGTCGGCGAAGGAGAGGGAGCGCGAGTCCATGACGTGCTCGACGCCCAGGGCGCGCAGCAGGTCGCGCTTGGCCTCGGAGCCGGCGGTGGCGAAGACCTCCGCCCCGGCGCGCCGGGCGATTTGGAGGGCGGCCAGCCCCACTCCGCCCGTCGCCGCGTGGATGAGGACCCTCTCCCCCTCGGCCAGCCGGCCCAGGTGCTCCAGACCGTAGAGGGCGGTGAGGAAGGCCACGGGGACCGCGGCCCCCTCGGCGAGGTCCAGCGTCCCGGGCAGGGGGGCTGCCAGCCGGGCGTCGGTGGTGGCGTAGGCCGCCATGGCGGACTCGGCGAGCAGCATCACCCGGTCACCGGGCCGGTGGGGGGTGACGCCCTCCCCGACGGCGCTGACCCGCCCGGCGCACTCCGCACCGAGCGGCGCCCCGCCGGGCGGCATGCCGGGGTAGGTGCCCATGGCCTTGAGGACGTCGCTGAAGTTGAGTCCGGCCGCGCCCACCTCGATCTGTATCTCGCCGGGGCCCGGCTCCCGGCGCTCGCAGCGGGTGGCCGCGAGGCTGCCGAGCACGCCGGGGCGGGTCGGGAGGATGCGCAGGTTGCCGTCGGCCGCCGCGTCGAAGGGCCGCTCCCGCCACGCGGCCGCCTGCTCGGCGGCAGGCCGCCGGTGGGCGACGAGCCCGGGAGTGCGCAGGGTGCCCGCGCGCAGGGCGAGTTGGGCGGGCCCCGGCGTGCGCAGCACCTCTTCCAGGACGCGGCCCACGCCCGTGACCGGGGCGTCGGGATCGAGGTCCACGACGACGGGCCGCAGTTCGGCGTGTTCGACGGCGACGACCTTGGCCAGGCCCCACAGCGGCGCCTGGGCCGCCGTGGCCGGGGCCTGTTCGTCCCCGAGGTGCTGCGCGCCCCGGGTGAGCAGGACGAGCCGGGGTGTCTTCGCCGCCTCCAGCCGGTCCAGGCCCTGTACGAGGTGGAGCGCGGAGACGCAGCCGAGGTCGTAGCCCGCCCCGAGCGGCCCGGGCCCGGCGGGCGCGGAATCCGGGTCCGGATCCGGGTCGGCGAGGTCCAGGCCCCAGGCGTGGACGGCCCCGGCGCAGCGGCCGGCCCGGTTCGCCGTCGCCGCGTCGAGGACGGCGGCGAGGTCGTCGGGGTGGCCGGGCCGCGCCTCGAAGTGGCCGTCGTCCAGGTGCCGGTAGTGTTCGCCGGGAGCGACGGTGACGCAGGCGGTGCCCCGGATCGCCAGCCGCGAGCGCAGGTCCTCGGCGACTCCGCCGCCGTCGGCCAGCAGCAGCCACCAGCCGGCGTCGGCGGCCGGGCCCGCGGGCGTGTCTGCGGGGGTCCAGGTATCCCAGCCGAGTTCGAGCAGGGCGGAGTCGACCGGGTCGGTGCCGGCCGCGGGTTCGAGCCGCCGCAGCCGGATGCCGTCGAGCCGGCCGGCGGGTTCGCCGTCCTCGTCGTAGAGCTGGACGTTTCCGGTGACCAGGCCCTCGTCCTCCGCGTCGCGGTCGCCGTCCGGGCCGCCCTCGCGGTCGCCGTCCGGGCCGGACCGGGGGCGCGGCGCCGGGCCGGTCTCGACGTAGGCCCACCGCGGGGCGCGGGGCCGCGGCGGGCAGTCGAACGTGCCGACGGCCACGGGCAGGTGGGTGCCGCGTCCGGCCTCCTCCCCCGTCCCGCCGAGGGCGGCGGCCAGGGCGTGCAGGCAGGAGTCGAGCAGCGCGGGGTGGAGGAGGTAGCGGTCGCGGTCGCGCGCGACGTCCTCGGGCGGCCGGATGCGGGCGAGGGCCCGGCCCGCGCCGCGCCACAGGCTCTCCACGCCCTGGAAGCGCTCGCCGTACTCCAGCCCGTCGGCGCGCAGCGCGGCGTAGTGCGCGGCGCGGTCTACGGGCTCGGGGCAGGCCGCCCGGGCCTCGGCCAGCGGGACGCCCCCGGCCGCCGGGGCACCGTCGCTGACCGGGGCCCCCTCGGCCGCCGGGTCCGGTGCGGCGGGCCGCGGGCCGTAGCCGCCGTCGGCCGTCAGCTCCCAGTTCTCCTCCGGTCCTTCGGCCCCGGCCTCGCGGTGGTAGAGCCGGAAGGAGCCGGAGCCCGCGTCCCCGGGTGTGAGGACGAGTTGCAGGTTCGGCTCGTGCACCGTCTCGGCGGCCGTCGCCGCGCGCGTGAGCCGGACGTCGGTGAGGACGGCGTCGTCCCCGGCCAGGTCGCGGGCGGCGGCCAGGGCGGCGTCCAGGGTGAGGCTGGCCGGGAGCACGACGGTGCCCCGCACCCGGTGGTCGGCCAGGTAGGGGAAGCTCTCCAGGTCGACGTGGGCGGCCCAGTGGTGGGCGCGGGGCGCGGTGGCGGCGTGCAGGTGGCCCGTCAGCAGCGGGTGTCCGCCGCCGCGTCCGGCACCCGCCCCACGGCGCGGTCCGGCCTCGGTCCAGTGCCGGCGCCGCTGCCAGGGGTAGCGGGGGAGGTCGGTGGGGCGGCCGCGCAGGGCGCCGACGCGGGTGAGGTCCACCGGCCGCCCCGCGCAGTGGAGGGCGCCGAGCGCGCCGAGCAGCGCGGCGCTGCCGCCCTCGTCGCGGCGCAGGGAGGACACGACGGCGCCGTCGGTCTCGCGCTGTTCCATCCGCTCGGCCACGGAGGGGCCGAGCAGCGGGTGGGGCGAGATCTCGACGGCGGTGTCGTGGCCGGAGTCGACGAGCGCCGTCATGGCGCGGTCGAACTCGACCGGGCGGCGGAGGTTGGCGGCCCAGTAGGCGGCGTCGAGCGCCTCGCCCTCGATGGTCTCGCCGGTGACGCTGGAGACCATGGGGAGGGTCGTCGGGGCCGGGACGAGCCCGTCCAGCAGCGCGAGCAGCTCGTCGTGCTGCGGGTCCATGTGGGCGCTGTGCGAGGCGAAGTCGACGGACTCCAGGACCCGGCAGAAGTGCCCGGCCTCCTGAAGGCGTTCGGCGAGGGTGGCGATGCCCTCGGCGTCGCCGGAGAAGACGGTGGAGGTGGGCCCGTTGCTCGCGGCGAGCGAGACGCCGTCCAGCCCGAGCCGGTCCGGCCATGCGGCGGCGGCCTCGCGGGAGAGGGCGGCGACGGCCATCCGGCCACCGGTCGCGGAGCGGATGACCCGGCCGCGGTGCAGGGCGACGCGCAGGGCGGTGCCCAGGTCGAGGGCGCCGGCGACGTGGGCGGCGGCGATCTCGCCGACGCTGTGGCCGACGACGGCGTCGGGTTCGACGCCCCAGGAGCGCCACAGGGTGGCCAGGGCGATCTGCACGGCGCACAGGGCCGGTTGGCACACGTCGCTCTCGCCGAGCCGGGAGGCGTCCGGGGCGGCGAGCAGCTCGTCGAGCAGGGACCAGTCGACGTGCCGGCGCAGGAGCGCGTCGCAGCGGTCGAGGGTGTCGTGGAAGATGGGCTCGTTCTCCAGCAGTTCGGCCGCCAGCGGCCACCAGCGCGGGCCCTGGCCGGAGAACACGAACGCGGTCCTGTGGACGCGCCCGGGCCGGATGCGGCCGTCGACGAGCCCGGGGTGGGGCTCCCCGGCGGTGTGGGCGGCGAGCGCGGCGCGCAGCTCGTCCGGGGTGGAGCCGACGCAGGCGAGCCGGTGTTCGTGGGCTTCGCGGCGCAGGGCCGCGCTGTGGCAGACGTCGGCGAGGCGGAGGTTCTCCGCGGGCTCGGCCAGCAGCTCCCGGTAGCGGGCGGCCAGCTCGCCGAGGGCCTCGGGGGTGCGGGCGGAGAGGGTCAGCAGCCGGGCCCGGCCGGAGGTGTCCGGCCGGGCGGGGGCGGACGGCGGCGCCTCCTGGAGCACGAGGTGGCAGTTGGTGCCGCCGAAGCCGAAGGAGCTGACCCCGGCGGTGGCGACCTCCGCGTGGCCGGGGAACTCGCGGGTGGTGTCGGCGACGCGCAGGGCGAGATCGGCGAACGGGATGTGCGGGTTGGGCTCCCGGTAGTGCAGGCTCGGCGGGACGGTGCGGTGGGCCAGGACGAGCACGGCCTTGATGAGCCCGGCGATCCCGGCGGCGGCCTCGGTGTGCCCGATGTTGGATTTGACGGAGCCGACGAGGAAGGGCTCGTCGGCCGGGCGCCCGGCCCCGAGGACGGCGCCAAGCGCCTTCGCCTCGATGGGGTCGCCCAGCAGGGTGCCGGTGCCGTGGGCCTCCACGTACCCCACGTCCGCCGGGTCGACGCCCGCGGTGCGGTAGGCGTCGCGCAGCATGGCCTCCTGGGAGCGCGGGTTCGGGGCCATGAGTCCGTTGGTGCGCCCGTCCTGGTTGACGGCACCGCCGCGGATGACGGCGAGGACCCGGTCGCCGTCGGCCCGGGCCCGCGAGAGCGGCTTGAGCAGCACCATGCCGACGCCCTCGGCGCGCACGTAGCCGTCGGCGGCGGCGTCGAAGGTCTTGCACCGGCCGTCGGCCGCCATGGCGCCGCTCTTGCTGAAGTTGACGGCGGGGGCCGGGGAGAGGATCAGGTTGACGCCCCCGGCCAGGGCCGCGGTGCACTCGCCCGCCGCCAGGCTCGCGCAGGCCTGGTGCACGGCGACGAGGGAGGAGGAGCAGGCGGTGTCCACGGCGAGGCTGGGGCCGCGCAGGTCGAGCAGGTAGGACAGCCGGTTGGCCGCGACGCTGAGGGCGTTGCCCGTCATCGTGTAGGCGTCGATGCCGTCGAGGTCCTGGATGCGGGGGCGGCCGTAGTCGTTGTTGGCGATGCCGACGAAGACGCCGGTGGCGGAGCCGGCGAGCCGTCCCGGAGGCGTTCCGGCGTCCTCGAGCGCCTCCCAGGCCACCTCGGCCAGCAGCCGCTGCTGCGGGTCCATGCCGTCGGCCTCGCGGGGCGGGATGCCGAAGAAGTGGGCGTCGAACTCGTCGAAACGGTCGACGAACCCGCCCCACCGGCTGTTGGTGCGGCCCCGGGTCGCGGGGTCCGGGTCGAAGTGCTCGGCCACGTCCCAGCGGCTGGCGGGCACCTCGGTCACCGCGTCGCGGCCCGCGAGGAGCAGCTCCCAGAAGGCCGCGGGGCCGTCGACGCCGCCGGGGAAGCGGCAGCCGACGCCGACGACGGCGACGGGCTCGCCCGGTTCCGCGCCGGCGGGCCGGGCGGGCGGCGGGGCCGGGGCGGCGGCCCGCGCCGGGGCCTGTTCGCGGCCGAGGTGTTCGGCGAGGGCCTCGATCGTCGGGTACTCCCAGACGAGCGTGGCGGGCAGTTCGCGGCCGGTGAGGGTCTCCAGCCGTCCGACGATGCCGACCATGTCCACGGACTTGAGCCCGAAGGAGGCCACGGGCGTGCGCGGGTCCACTTCGGCGGGCGGGACCGAGAGCCGCCCGGCGACCTCCTCGGTGAGGACGGCGAGCACCTCGTCCCGGTCCGGCACGCGGGGCGCCGGGCCGGTCGTGCCGTTCCCGTGCGGGCCGTCGCTCATCACGCCTCCCCCCACCGCGCCACGGCGGTGAACTCACCGCTCAGGTACGCCTGGCGGCACGCCGAACGCTGCACCTTGCCGCTGGACGTCTTGGGGATGCCGCCGGGCCGGACGAGGACGATCGCCGAGACGGCCAGTCCGTGGTCCTCGGTGACGGCCGTGCGGATCGCGGCCAGGGCGCGCTCGGCCTCCTCGGCCGCCAGCCGGGGCCGGGTCTCCTGGAAGACGACGAGCCGCTCCTCGCCGTCCCGGTCGACGGAGAAGGCGGCGGCGCTCGGGCGCAGCACGGGGTCGGCGTGCTCCACCGACTGCTCGATGTCCTGCGGGTGCCGGTTCTCGCCGTCCATGACGATGACGTCCTTGCTCCGGCCCGCGATGTAGAGCTCGCCGTCGTACAGGAAGCCGAGGTCGCCGGTGCGCAGCCAGGGGCCCTCGCCGCCGTCCGCCGGCCGGGCGGCGAACGTCTCCTCGGACTCCTCGGGGCGCTTCCAGTAGCCGCCGGCGACGCTCGGTCCGCGTACCCAGATCTCGCCGACGTGGCCGTCGGGGAGCGGGGTGCGGGTCTCCGGGTCGACGACGGCCAGATCCTGGCCGGGCGCGGTACGGCCGCAGCCCACCAGCTCCTTCGCTCCGTCGGCCTCTTCGCCGGCCGGGACGGGGACGGCCCGGCCGCGGACGAACTCCTGCGGGTCCAGCCTGAGCCGGACGACGTCGGCGTCGCGGTCACCGGCGGAGGCCATGAGGGTGCCCTCGGCGAGGCCGTAGCCGGGGAAGAACATCTCGCGCCGGAAGCCCTGCGGGGCGAAGGTCTCGGCGAACCGGTCGAGGGTGGCGCCGCGCACCGGCTCGGCGCCGGAGAAGGCCACCTTCAGGCAGCTCAGGTCGAGTTCGGCCCGCTCCTCCTCGCGGATCTTCGAAAGGCACAGCTCGTAGGCGAAGTTGGGCGCCCCGGTGACGGTCGCGCGCAGGTCGCTGACGGCGCGCAGCCAGCGCAGCGGGCGCTTGAGGAAGGCCGTCGGCGACATCGTGGTGACGACGCGGCCGAGGTAGGCGGGGAGCAGCATCGTCCCGATGAGCCCCATGTCGTGGTAGGGCGGGAGCCACGTGACGATGCCGCCGTCCGGGTCGTCCTCACGGAACCAGGCGTCCGCGAGGCAGTCCAGGTTGTGGATGAGGTTGGCGTGGCTGACCATCACGCCCTTGGGCCGCCCGGTGGACCCCGAGGTGTACTGGAGGAAGGCGGTGTCCGAGGGCGTCGCGTCCGGGCGCCGCCAGCCGGCGGCGGCCGGGATCCCCTCGGCGTCGTCGACGGCCAGCCAGTCCAGGCCGCGCAGGCTCGGGGCGTGGGTGTTGATCTCCTCGGCCAGGGCGGCGACCTCGGAGGTGGCCAGGACTACCGAGGGCTGCGCGTCGGAGATGACGCTGACCAGACGCGGCAGGGTCCGCTTGAGGAGGGCCGGGTTCGGCGGGTACATCGGGACGGCGATGACGCCGGCGTAGAGGCAGCCGTAGAACGAGGCCATGTAGTCCAGCCCCGAGGGGCACAGCACCAGCGCACGGTCGCCGGGCGACATCCGCTCGCGCAGGGCGCGGGCGACGGCCCGGGCGCGGCGGTCCATGTCGCCGTTGGAAAGCGTGAGCGGCTCGCCCTCGCCGTCGGTCAGGAAGCGGTGGATGTGCCGGTCTGGGTGTTCGAGGAACGCCGCCCGCAGGTGGTCGACAAGCGTGGCGTCGGCGTTCCTTCCGTGACCGCTCTGCGGCATCACGACGGAGCCCCTTTCAGGCTGTGCACCACCGCGCGGGACGTACCGCGGCGGAGGGGGGACGAGAAGGCTTCGGGGTGCGCGGGTGGTGGGTCGGACCACATCGTTTCCGGCCATTCCCCGTGGAACGCGGACGACCGTACGTGGGCTCCGCGACACGGGAAAGAGAAACCCCCATCGGTCGCCGCCCACCGCCCGAAGCCCCCTTCGCCCATCTGCGTTCTTCCAGTTCCGAAGCGGTCTCCGCGCGTTGATCGGCCATGGGGGTTTCGCTTCCCGGCGCCGTCGGGGGCTGGTTAGGCTCCGGGCGCTCCGGGATCGGGCCACGGACGAACGACGCTCAGGGAGAGCGGAGTTTCGGCCCCGGTGGGGGTCACCCCTGCCCGCCCGCCGCCGCAATCCACGAGCCGCCGCAGTCCACGAGAGGGAGAACCCCATGACCCAGTCGTCGCCCGACCCGGTGGCGCTCGTCACCGGAGGATCACGCGGGATCGGACGGGCCGTGGCGCTGCGGCTGGCCCGGGACGGCCACGACGTCGCCCTGTGCTACGCCAGCAACTCCGCCGCGGCGCTGGAGCTGGAGAAGGAGATCCGGGAGCTGGGCCGCCGTGCGCACGTCCAGCGGGCCGACGTGGCGGACGCCGACGCGGTGACGGACCTGGTCGCCGAGACGGAGGACGCCCTGGGCCCGGTCACGACCGTCGTCGCCTCGGCCGGAGTCATCCGGGACACCCCGCTCGCGCTGATGGAGGACGAGGACTGGCACACCGTCCTGCGCACCAACCTCGACGGCGTCTACCACGTGTGCCGCTCCGTCGTGCAGGGCATGATCCGGCGCCGGCACGGCTCGATCGTGACCGTCTCCTCCGTCGCGGGGCTGCACGGGAACGCGACGCAGACCAACTACGCGGCGTCCAAGGCCGGGGTCATCGGCTTCACCAAGTCGCTGGCGCGGGAGGTCGGCCGGTACGGCGTGCGCACCAACGTCGTGGTCCCCGGGTTCATCGACACCGACATCACCGCCGAGCTGCCGCCCGACCTCATGGAGCGCGCCCTCCAGCACATCCCCCTGGGCCGCACCGGCCGCGCCGAGGAGGTGGCCGACCTGATCTCCTACCTGGTCTCCGGGCGGGCCGCCTACATCACCGGCGCCGTCCTCCAGATCGACGGCGGCATCCACGCCTGACGGCGCCCGTGCGGGCCGCGGCCGGCCGGACCCGCCGAAGTGGCGTTCAGTCCAGCCAGCCGCGTTCCACCGCGCGGGCGCCGGCCTCGAAGCGGCTCGCGGCTCCGAGGCGGTCCATGAGGTGGGCGACCATGCGGCGCACGGTGCGCTCGGACAGGCCGAGGCGGCGGGCCACGGCGCGGTCGGTGAGGCCCCGCACGAGCATGTCCAGCAGCCGGTACTCCGTCTCGGTCGGCTGCTGGTCACCGTCGGCCCGCACCGCCTCGGTGCCCTGCCGGACCAGTTCCCACAGCGCCCGCAGGGCCTTCAGAGTGGCCGCGTCCTCGACGACGGCGTAGGGGCCGCCGGGCGCGGGCCGGGAGGTGACGAGCGCGCCGTGGCCGGTGAGCAGCATGGCGCCGGGCGGCAGCCGGGGGTGGTGGCCGACGTCGATGCCGTGGGAGCGCTGCCCGGCGATGCGGGGGGCCAGGGCCGGTTCGCCGAGGGCGGCGGTCGGGTAGACGAGGCTCACCCAGCCCTCGCGGTCCCACAGCCGGGCGCCGCTGTCGTGCAGCACGTCGAGCAGGGGGTCGTGGAGGGAGGTGTAGTTCCAGTAGCAGTGCACGTCGCCCGGGCCCGCTCCGAGCAACCGGGAGGCGGCCCGGGCGAGTTCGCCGCCGGCGTCCAGCCAGCGCGCGGTACGGGCGGTCGAAGGCATCGTCGTCCCCCTTCCGGGTGCCCGGGTGCGGCCGTGCCGAGGTCAGTTCCGTCGGCGATGGTCACACGGATTCCCGCCGCCCGGCCCGCGGGAGGCCGAGCTGTCCGGTACCCGACAGCGGTAGCCGGTACCGGACAGCCCGGCCTCCGTCACGACGGCGAACGCGTCACCGCTTGCCCGGCGAGACGGCCGTCACCGGCTCCGCCGCCGGGGCCGCGGGCGGCTCGCTCTCCCGCGAGGGCTCCGGCCCGGCGGCCTCGTGGCCGTGGTCGGCGTCGAGCATGGTCGTCTCGTCGAAGGGGCTGCGCCCGGACAGCACCCGGCCGACCTGCTCCTTGTCGATCTCCTTCGTCCAGGTGCCCACCAGCACGGTGGCGACCGCGTTCCCGGCGAAGTTCGTCAGGGCCCGGCACTCGCTCATGAAGCGGTCGATGCCGACGATGAGGCCCACCCCGTCCACGAGGTCGGGGCGGTGCGACTGGAGGCCGCCGGCCAGGGTGGCCAGGCCCGCGCCGGTGACTCCGGCGGCTCCCTTGGACGCGATGATCATGAAGGCGAGCAGGGAGATCTGCTCGCCGACGGTCAGCGGGTCGCCCATGGCCTCGGCGACGAACAGCGAGGCCATCGTCAGATAGATGGCGGTGCCGTCGAGGTTGAAGGAGTAGCCGGTCGGCACGGTGACGCCGACGACGGGCCGGGACACGCCCAGGTGTTCCATCTTCGCGATGAGCCGCGGCAGGGCGGACTCGGAGGAGGACGTCGAGAGGATGAGCAGGAACTCGCGCCCGAGGTACTTGAGCAGCGCGAAGATGTTCACCCCGGCGACGAGCCGCAGGATCAGCCCGAGGACGACGAAGACGAACAGGAAGCAGGTCGTGTAGAAGCCGATCATGATGACGGCCAGCGACGTGAGCGCGTCCACGCCCGTCTCCCCGACCACGGCGGCGATGGCCCCGAACGCTCCGACGGGCGCGGCCCACATGATCATCGCCAGCACCCGGAAGACGACGCGCTGGAGATGGCCGATGCCGCGCACGATCGGGTCGCCCGCGGTGCCCATCGCCTGGAGGGCGAAGCCGACGAGCAGCGCCACCAGCAGCGCCTGGAGCACCTCGCCGCCGGTGAGCGCGGAGATCAGGGTGGTGGGGATGATGCCGAGCAGGAAGTCGGCCGTGCCCTCGCTGGCGCCCTCGGCCTTCGCCGCCCCGGCTTCGCGGACGTCGTCCGTCAGGTCGAGACCGCTGCCCGGGTCGATCAGGTTGCCCACGAGCAGGCCGATGGCGAGGGCCACCGTGGACATCGCCAGGAAGTAGCCGAGGGCCAGCCCGCCCACGGTGCCGACCTTGGCCGCGTTGCGCACCGAGCCGACGCCCAGCACGATGGTGCAGAAGATCACCGGCGCGATCATCATCTTGATCAGTGCGATGAACCCCTCGCCCAGCGGCTTGAGTTCGACGGCGACCCCGGGGGCCGCGAAGCCGACCAGCACCCCGGCGAGGACCGCGGCGATGACGGCGAGGTAGAGGTAATGCGTTCGGTCACGTCTCACTGTCGAAGCTCCCATCCGGCCGGTGACCGTATCCAGCGCAGCAGCATGCCTGTCCGAAGGCGGCGACGGCGGCCGTTGGCCGCTGTCCGACGCGGGTGTCGGATGCCGGACGGCCGCGGGACCACCGGGCGGGGCAGGGCCCGGGGCGTCCCCGGCGGGGCGCGGCCCGTGAAGCCACCGGACGGGGCGCCCGGATCAGGCCGGGCGGGCGCCGGTCTCCAGCCAGCCGAGCCGGGCGGCCCGCACCCCGGCCTCGAAGCGGCTGCGGGCGTCCAGCTCGCCCATGAGCCGGGCGACGACGCGGCCGACGGTGCGCTCGCACACCTGCAGCCGGTGGGCGATCTGCTGGTCCGTCAGGCCTTGGGCCAGCAGCACGAGCACGGACCTGGTCTGCCCGTCGTGGCGGCCCGGCTCCTCGGTACGCAGGGGTGCCGCGCCCTCCCACAGGCCGAGGAAGAGGTAGTGGAGCAGGTGGACCGTCTCCGGGCAGCCGGACACGGCGGGCCCGGGCGGCGCCGCCGGCCGCGCCCCGGGCTCCGGCGCCGTGGGGCCGACGAGGGAGACGTCGCAGTCCACGACGGCGAAGCTGACGGGGACGTTCCGGGCCATCCGCACCTGGGCGCCGGCCCGCGCCTGGCGCCGGGCGTACGCGGCGAGGGCGGGCGTCTCCAGCAGCCTCTCGTCCCAGAGGACGCTGACGCGCACCCAGCGCCGCAGCAGGTCCTGGAGCGGCTCCGCCTCGCGCCGCGGCGGTTCCGGCCTCGCGGTACCGGGGGCCCACACCAGGGCGACGTTGTGGCGGGCCGCGGCGAGCGCGGCACCGAGGGGATCCGCCTCGGCACCGCGCGCGGCCACGGGCGGGGACGCGTCCGGCCGCAGGGGCGCGTCCGGGCGCGGGGAGGCGTCCGGCCGCACCGGGGCCGGCTGGTGGGGCGAGAGCGTGATCATCGCGGGTCTCCCTCGGTTGGGGGCGGCTGAGGAGAGCGGACGGAGGCGTTCGGCTGTGGGGACCGGCGGCCACCGGGCGGACGGGATGACTGGCGGCGGGGTCAGTCGGAGATGTTGATCTGGACGACGGCCGGATCGTCCTCGGGACGTCGGTGGTCGGCCGGTCTCGGCGCGGTGAGCACCTGGTGCAGCCGCCGCCGGTCCAGGCGGCCGACCCACCGGGTGATGACCACGGCGGCGACGGAGTTGCTGAGCAGGTTGGTGAAGGCGCGGGCCTCCGACATCAGCCGGTCGATGCCGATGACGAGGGCCACGGCGGCCAGCGGCACCGAGTGCGCGATCGAGATGGTGGCCACGAGGGTGACCAGGCCCGAGCCCGTCACGCCCACCGCGCTCTTGGAGGTGACCAGGGCGAGGGCGAGGAAGAGGAGCTGCTCCCCGAGCGACAGGGGTTCCCCGGCCGCCGCGGCGAGGTAGACCGCGGCCGTCGTCAGGTAGACGCAGGTGCCCATGAGGTGGAGGGAGTAGCCGCCGGCGAGGACGGGGGCGGAGACGGCCCGGGGCGCGCCGGCCAGCTCCAGCTTGCGCAGGACCTGCGGGAAGACGGACTCGGAGGAGGAGGTGCCGAGCAGGACGAGGAGCTCGCTGCGCAGATAGCGGATGAGGAGCAGCAGCGAGAAGCCGTTGAGGCGGGCAAGCAGCCCGAGGCCGGCGAAGACGACGAACGCGCAGGCGAGGTAGAAGACGAGGACGAGCGAGGCGAGGCTGCGCAGCGGCACGAGTCCGAACCGGCTGACCGTGAAGGCGGCGCCGCCGAACGCGGCCAGGGGCGCGCCGGCGACCAGCAGGCGCACCGCGCGGAAGAAGATGTGGCCGAGCCGGTCGATGAGGTCGAGCACCGGCTTGCCACGCTCGCCGGACATCATCAGGGCGGTGCCGAACAGCGCCGCGACGAGCAGCACATGGAGGGCGTTGCCGCTGGTGAAGGCGGCGGTGAAGGTCTCCGGGACGATCCAGTCGAGGCTGAGCGTGCCGTCGGCGGAGTCCGCGGCCACCCGTTCCAGGGGTGCCACGTCACTCTCGCGGACCTGGGCGTCGTCCACCCGTCCGACGGGGAGCAGGAGGAGGAGGTTTCCGGCGAGCAGCCCGAGCAGCAGGGCGAGGGTCGTGGCCACCTCGAAGTACAGGAGGGCCTTCAACGACAGCCGCCCCAGGCGGCGACCCCCGCCGACGGCGACGATGCCGCTGACCACGGTGGTGAAGATGACCGGCGCGATGATCATCGTCATCAGGGACACGAAGGCGTCGGCGAGGAAGCGCGTCCGCACCGCGTACTCCGGCGCGAGCGCGCCGAACGCCGCCCCGGCCGCGAGGCCGATCACCACCCACAGTGTCAGCGTGCGGTGCCACGGCCGACGGCCCCCTGTTGCGGTCCCCATGCCCGTGCGGCCCCTTCCCCAGCGTCCCGGGGATCGCGCGCGGTACACCGGGAGTTCCAGACTCGGTCGGTCGCACGCTACGGGGCCCGTGCTAGGCCAGCGTGCGGGCAACTGCAAGCCAGTGTGAAACGCAGGTAATATCTGCGCTTCGCCACCCGGAGACCGGCAGTTGGAACAGCGGTCCGCCGCCCGGCGTTCGTCCAGGTGACCGGCGCGACGGAGGCACCAGGGGGATCATGAAGGCTCTGCTCGTCGAAGACGATCCGGACGTCGCCGAGGCTCTGGCGGAGGGCCTGCGGCTGCACGGCTGGGAGGTGGCCCGGGTGGCGACGGGAGCCGCCGCCCTCGCCACCCGGCCCGGCTGCGACATCGTCCTGCTCGACCTGAACCTGCCGGACATGGACGGCCTGGAGGTGTGCCGGCAGGTCCGGGCCCGGCTGCGGGTGCCCATCATCGCCGTCACCGCGCGCTCCGACGAGCTGGACAAGGTGCTGTGCCTGCGGCTGGGCGCCGACGACTACGTGGTCAAGCCCTACCGGCTCCAGGAGTTGCTGGCACGGATGACGGCGGTGCTGCGGCGGCTGCGGGACGCCGCTCCCCCGGCCCCCGAGCCCCCGGGCGGGGCCGAGCCGCCGCCGGAGCCCGGCACCGCCGCCCAGCCGGGGGAGGAACACCGCCTCGTCCGGGGCGCGCTGACGATCGACCTGTGGCGGCGCGAGGTCCGGCTGACCGACCGCACCGTGCCGCTGACCCGCAAGGAGTTCGACCTGCTCACGCTCCTGGCCCGGGCCCCGGGCCGGGTCTTCAGCCGGGCCCACATCCTCGAACACGTGTGGGGCGACCAGTGGCCGGGCACCTCCCGCACGCTGGACGCCCACGTCTCGGCGCTGCGGCGCAAGCTCGGCGCGGGCGGCTGGCTGCGCACCCTGCGCGGCGTCGGTTTCAGCTTCGAGGTCCTGTCGGGGGAAGACCTCCCGTGCGGCTGACGTACATCGCCCTGCTCGGACTCCTCGTCGGCACGGTCCTCGCGGTGCCGCTGGCGGCGACGGGCTGGCTGTACGCGCGGCACGTGCAGGGCGAGTCGGTGGCCGCGGTGGCCTCCGCCGCCGCGACGGCGCAGGCCCGGCTCGGCGGCGCCGGGCGGGCGAGCGCCCTGGACGGCCCGGGGGCCGCCGGGGCGCTGGAGCGGCTCGCGCGCCGGGAGGGCGTCGAGCTGTCGGTGCGCCGCACGGACGGTTCGGTGCTGACGACGGCCGAGGACCCTTCGCGGGCCCGTGCGGCCGTGGCCGCACCGCCGCCGGGCGGCGAGCCGCGGCGGCTGCGGAGCACACCGCCGCCCCTGCTGCCGCCCCGTGGCCCGTGCGCCTCCGCCCGGCTCGCCCTGGGCGGCGGCGGGGACGGCGGGGGCCCGGCCCTCCTCGTCCAGCGGCCCTGCGACGCGGCCCGGGACCGGGTGCTGACGGTGTGGGCGGGGCTGGCGGTCCTGTGGCCGCTGGGCCTCGGCTGCTCCCTGCTGCCCGCGGTGCTGCTGCACCGCCGCTCGGCACACGACCTGCGGCGCGTGCGGCGCACGCTGCGTGCCGTCGCCGACGGCGCCTACCACCTGCGCGCCGAGGCCCGCTTCCGGGGCCATGACGTGAACCGGCTCGCCGAGGACGTCAACCGGCTGGCCGCAACCGTGCAGAGCGTCGCCGAGGAGCAGCACCACGTCCTGGCCGACGTGGCGCACCAGTTGCGCAACCCGCTGATCGCCCTGCGCCTGCGGATCGAGACGCTCGCCGGGGTGGCGCCGGAGGCCGCGGGGGAGCGGCACGCCAGGCTGCTGGCCGACGTGGACCGGCTGGACCGGACGCTGACCGACATGCTGGAGCACGCCCGCGGCGGCCGGGCGCAGCCCAGCACCCAGGTCGTCGACGTGTGCGCGGTCGTCGAGGAGTGCGTGCGGGGCTGGGCCGCGGTCGCGGAGCGGCGGACGATCCGGCTGCGGCTCGACCGGCCCCGGCAGGCCTGGGCGCTGGCCCGCACGGGCGCGCTGGAGCAGGCCACGGACGTGCTGCTCGACAACGCGCTCACCTACGCCCCGGAGGGCAGTGACGTCCACGTCGGCATCACTCTCGGCACCCGGCTGGAGATCCGGGTGCGGGACGAGGGGCCGGGCATGACGCCCGCCGAGCGGGAGGCGGCGCTCACCCGCGGCTGGCGGGGCGCGGAGCACTCCGGCGGGGGCAGCGGCATCGGCCTGCCCATCGCGGCCAAGCTGGTCGCCTCCTGCGGTGGCCGCCTCGAACTGGGCGGCACCCCAGGCGAGGGCCTGTGCGCCACCCTGTACCTGGCCCAGGCCGCACCCGTTCAGCCCGGCGCCGGGGGCGAGGGCGGCGCGGAGGACGACAGGGACGGGAGGCTGGGCCGGCCCGCCGGTATTGGCGGACTGTTCACGTAAGTGTCGGCGGAAGCCGGTGCCCGGGTCACCCGGTGGACCGGGTGCGGCGGGCACTGTTTCGGGCATGAGGCTCAGCGAACGGGAGAACGGCCTGGCGCGGCACGTGGCCGACGCCGAGAGCGTGCTGCGCGACACCCGCCTCGGTGGTCCGACGGTGCCCGTGCTCGTTCGGGCCCTGCGGGCGCTGTCGGCCGCCGGGGAGCCGGAGCGGGCGGTGCCGTGGTCCACTGCGCTGCGCGACGAGTCGGTCCGGCGCGGCATCGCGGGCTGGGCGGCGGTGTTCGGCACCGTCCACGCCGAACTCCTCCTGCGCCAGGGCGACGTGCGCAACGCCGAGCAGGCCGCCGTCAAGGCCATGGGATGCCTGCCCGAGGGCGGCGGCGACGCGTTCGCCCTGGCCCCGGTGGCGGCCCTGGTGCTGGCCCGCACGGGCCTCGGGCGGCGCACGGCGGCCGGGCGGCTGCTGGACCGCCCGGTGCCGCCGGAGCTGCTCGGCTCCGCCCAGGGGCTGGCGTATCTGCGGGCGCGCGGGCGGCACTCCCTGGCCACCGGCCGGTTCCACGCCGCGCTGGGCGACTTCACGGAGGCCGGCCGGATCGCCCGCACCCGCTCGGCCGACCGCCCCTCGGTACTGCCGTGGCGGTCGGACGCGGCCCTCGCCCTCGTGCGGATCGGTGAGCCGGTGCGGGCCGAGCAGCTCGCCCGGCAGCAGCTCACGGGGCCCGAGGGGCATCTGCCCTGGGTGCGCGGGCTGGCGCTGCGCGCCTGGGCGGCGAGCGTCGAGCCCCGGCGCCGGACGGGCCTGTTGGAGCAGGCGGCCGAGGCGCTGGGCCGCTCCGGAGACCGGCTGGAGCTGGCCCGCGCCCTGGCGGACCTGGCCGCCTCGCTGCGCGAGCAGGGCGTCTCCGGCCGGGCCGGTGCCCTGACGCGCCGGGCGTGGGGGCTGGCGCAGAGCTGCGGAGCGGAGGCCCTGTGCGAGGAGATCGCGCCCGGCATGGCGGGACGCTCGCGCCCGGCCGCCCCCACGCCCGGCGACGGACACGGCCCCGGTCTCATCACCGCGGGCGCCCGGGCGCGTTCCCTGCTGAGCACCTCGGAGCAGCGGGTGGCGGCGCTCGCGGCGCACGGCTACACCAACCGGGAGATCGCGGGCCGGCTGTTCGTCACCATCAGCACCGTCGAGCAGCACCTCACCCGGGTGTACCGCAAGCTGGACATCTCCCGCCGCCAGGAGCTCCCGGTGGACCTGCGGATGTCCTAGGAGGCGGAAGTCCCGCCCGTGGGCCCCTGGGAAGGGTGCGGGGTGTCCCCGAGGGCCTCCACGAGCCGGAAGCGTTCGGCGATCACGGGGGTGGCGTCGGTGACGGTGAAGTGCGGGTCGCCGAGCTCCTCGCGCACCGCGTCGCCGTGCCAGAAGCGCTCGTGCTCGGCACGCCACTGGGCGACCGTCGTGTAGTCCTCGCCCTCGTCGAGGGCGTGTTGGAGGTCGACCTCCGCCACGGTGAGCCTGCGCACCCCGGTGACCTCGATGACGGCGACGGGCCGGTCCCGGGAGTCCACGACGGCCCGGCGCTCCCCGACGGCCGGAAGCGGCTCCTCGCCGGCGTCGTACGCGGCGGCCAGGCTCGTCGTCGACGTCTTGGCACCGGAGAGGATGGCCGCGACCAGCCGGTCGCGCAGCGGGCCGGGGAAGGCGAACTCGGCCCTGGGCAGCTCGTCGGGATGCGTCATCCGGGCAGCCTAACGGGCGGCCCTCAGGGCCGGGGGGCGATCTGCCGGGGCACGTTGCGCGGGTGACCGGGGCGCTGCCACTCGCGGGGGTAGCCGACGGAGACCTCCTCGAACGGGACGCCGTCGTGGCGGGTGCTGCGCGGGATGTGCAGGTGCCCGTAGACCATCGTGTGCGTGGAGAACCGCAGGTGCCAGTCGGCGGTGAGGTCCGTCCCGCACCACTGGGCGAACTGCGGGAAGCGCAGGATGTCGGTCGGCTCCCGCACCAGCGGGTAGTGGTTGGCGAGGACGAGCGGCACCTCGGGGTCGCAGGCGGCGAGCCGCCGCTCGGTGGCGGCGACGCGGGCCCGGCACCAGGCGTCGCGCGAGGGGTACGGGTCCGGGTGGAGGAGGAACTCGTCGCTGCACACCACGCCCGTGTCGTAGGCCTCTTCGAGCGCCTGCTCCTTCGTCCGCGCACCCGGGGTGCGCCAGCTGTAGTCGTACAGCAGGAAGAGGGGTGCGACGACGAGGGGACCGCCGGGGCCCGTCCACCGGGGGTACGGGTCCTCGGGGGTGAGCACGCCCATGCTGCGGCACAGCTCCACGACATGGCGGTAGCGGGCCTCTCCGCGCAGCTGCACCGGGTCGTCCTTGGGCGTCCACAGCTCGTGGTTGCCCGGCGTCCAGATCACCCGGGCGTAGCGGCCCGCGAGCAGCTCCAGCGCCCAGCTGATGTCGGCCATCAGCTCACCGACGTCTCCGGCGACGATGAGCCAGTCGTCCGGCGACTCGGGGTGCAACCCCTCGACGATCTTGCGGTTCTCCTCGTAGGCGACGTGCAGATCGCTGATCGCCCAGAGCTTTCCGTCCGGCATGATCCGAACCTACGTGCTGTGGGGTGCTCGCGTCACCCCTCTCCCGGACAGGGGGAGTTGGAACGGCCGACGCGTCAGACGCCGAGGACGGCCTTCGCGGTGAGGAAGTAGATGACGAGCCCCGTCGCGTCGACGAGCGTGGTGACCATGGGCGCGGAGACGACCGCTGGGTCGATGCGCAGCCGTTTGGCCAGCAGCGGCATGGTGCCGCCGATCGTGGCCGCCCAGGCGCAGATCAGCACCAGGGTGATGCCGACGACGACGGCGATCTTCACCCCGACGAACGCCGCCGCCACCACGACGCCGAGCCCGGCCAGCAGGCCGCCGAGCACGGTGCCGACGCGGCACTCGCGCCATATCACCTTCAGCAGGTCCGAGCCGCGCACCTCGCCGACGGCCATGGCCCGCACGCAGGCGGTGGCGGCCTGGGCGCCCGCGTTGCCGCCCGCGCCGATGAGCATGGGGATGAACATGGCCAGGGCCGCGACCTGTTCGAGCGTGCCCTCGAAGGCCCGGGTCACGGTGACGGTGAGGGTCGCCGCGACCAGCAGCAGGGAGAGCCACAGGGCACGGTAGCGGGCGAGCTGCCACACTCCCGCGGCCATGTAGTGGCCCGCCCAGGGCGCGGCACCGGCCTGCCGCGCCACGTCCTCGGTGTCGGCCGCCTCGATGACCTCGTCGGCGTCGTCGAAGGTGAGCAGGCCGACGACGCGGTCCTCGCTGTCCACGACGGTCAGGTTGAGGTCGTTGGTCTCGCGCATCAGCCGGGCGGCCTGCTCGGCGGAGTCGGTGGCACGGGCGAAGGGGGGTTCGCTGACGACGAGCGAGGAGAGCATCGTGTCGGGCGGGCTGAGCACCAGCTCGCGCAGCTCGACGATGCCGGTGAGGCGGCGGCCGCCGTCCACCACGGGGAGTGTGTAGACGGTCTCCGCGTGCGCGCCCTTCTCCCGGACGGTGCGCAGCGCCTGCTCGACGGTGAGGTCCTGCGGCAGCGCCACCACCTCGGGCGTCATGTAGCGGCCGACCGAGCCCTCGGGGTACCCGAGGAGGGCGGCGGTCATGCGGCGCTCGTGCGCGCTGAGCCCGGCGAGCACGCGCTTGGCCACCTTCGCCGGGGCCTCACGCAGCATCCGCGCGCGGTCGTCCGGGTCCATGCCCTCGACCAGCTCGCGGAAGGTGTGGTCGCGCAGGCCCTCCAGGATCGCCTGCTGGTCGACGGGTTCGAGCTCCTCGAAGACGTCGAGCGCCCGGTCCTTGTCGAGCAGCCGGAAGGCGACCCCCGCCGTCACGTTGTCCATGCGCGCCAGCTCGTCCGCGATGATGTGCGGAGGGTGGGTCTCCAGCCACTCCAGCGCGGTGTGGAGATGCTTGTTCTCCACTATGTCCTGGAGCGATTCGGGCAGGTCGGGGTGGAGTTCGTCCGTGACGGAGCTCTGCGGCATGGGAACGTCCTCAGCACTGCGGCGTGGTTCTGGTCGGGCATGGGGGCCTACCGCGGGGCACCACCGACCACTGTCGCACCGCTAGGGATGCGGGACGGCGGCGCCGCGCGGTGACCGACTGGGAGGTTCGCCGCATCTGCGCAGACCCACGGCGCCACCTCCTCCGACTCGCTCCGGCTCGCTTCCGCCCGACGGTCCGCGGTGTGCCGCGGACGGTCCGGCCCGGCACCCTCCCGGGCGCCGTTGCAGAATACCGCCGCCACGTCCCGGCGGCAGTCGACGCCCCGGCCGGGCGGGGCGCAGGCCGCCGCCGCCGGGAGGGGGCACCCGAGGTCTCCGGCGGGGTGCGGCGACGGCCGCCGGACCGGTGGGCGGGCCCCCAAGGACGCGCCAACCTCCCCTTCAGAGCGGAAAGTTTCGGCCAACCGGGCGGAAGCGCACCTGCTCAGCGTCGTCACCAGAGGACTGGACCAGAGTTTTGCGCGAAGCCCCTTTACGGCGGTCTACGCGCGTGCAGTAATCGTGTCGTGCTCATGGCGAATCCCAGCCCAGCCGAGGCAGTGATCGAGAGCACTGATCGTGTGCAGTCCCGGCCCACCCCCACGCCGTGCCAGGAGGCAGCGCCATGCCCGCGTACAGATCACCTTCCCCCCGCCGCACCCGTCGATCCCGGTCCCGGACGGCCGCGCTCCTCGGCGCAGTCACCGCCGTGATCGCCCTCGTCCTCACCCTCGCCGTCCCCGCCTCCGCCGCCGTCTCCGCCCAGCCGCCCGGGCCGGGCGAGCGCGTGGAGCCGGGCGAGGCCTACATGGGCGTGGGCACCCGCATCGAGCAGGGCCGCGGCCCCGGTCACGACGCCGCCGGGCAGGACGCCGACATCACCCCGACGGACACCAGCGGCGTCCAGGGCATCGACGTCTCGCACTGGCAGGGCTACATCAACTGGAACTCGGTCAAGGCCGCGGGCATCGACTTCGCCTACATCAAGGCCACCGAGGGCACCAGCTTCAAGGACTCGCGGTTCGGCCAGAACTACACGAACGCGTACTACGCGGGCCTCGTCCGCGGCGCGTACCACTTCGCACGCCCCAACTACTCCAGCGGCGCCACCCAGGCCAACTTCTTCGCCAGCAACGGCGGCGCCTGGTCCGCCGACAACCAGACGCTCCCCGGCGTCCTGGACATCGAGCACAACCCCTCCGGCTCGATGTGCTACGGGCTGTCGACGACCCAGATGCGCAACTGGATCTACGACTTCTACAACACCTACAAGTACCGGACCGGCCGCGACATCGTCATCTACACGACGGCGAGCTGGTGGAACACCTGCACCGGCTACTGGAGCGGGATGTACGACAAGGCGCCCCTGTGGGTCGCGCACTGGCACGTCTCCAGCCCCACCGTCCCGAGCGGCTTCCCGACCTGGACGTTCTGGCAGTACACCGCGACCGGCCGGGTCAGCGGCGTCTCCGGTGACGTCGACCGCAACAAGTTCAACGGCTCGATGAGCCGGCTGCTCGCCCTGGCGAACAACACCGCCTGACGACGCCCCCCACCTCATCCGTGACCGGGTGCCGTGGTGCGGAACGGCCGCGACCGGGCCGACCGCACCGCGGCACCCGGCACCACGCCAGGGAGTCCCCATGGACCTCGGAAACCTCAGCCGGCGCGGTCTGCTCGTCGCCGGGGCGGCGGGGCTGACCACCGCCGCCGGGCTGGCCCACGCCACGACCGCCTCAGCCGCCGGCGGACCCGCCGCGTCCGCCCTCGAACCGGACATCGACAGCACCCAGGAGTGGGGCGCGAACCCGCCGAACGGCTCGGTCACCGTCCTCTCCAAGCGTCCCGACAAGATCATCGTCCACCACACGGTGAGCGCCAACACGGAGGACTTCTCCCGCGCCCAGGCCCACTCGCACGCCCGCTGGGTCCAGTACATCCACCAGGACCGCAACGGCTGGACCGACACCGGCTACCACTTCGTCAACAGCCGCGGCGGCTGGATCACCGAGGGGCGGCACCAGAGCCTCAGCACCCTCCAGGCCGGCTGGGGGCTCGTCCAGGGCGCCCACACCTACGGCCAGAACAACCAGGCCATCGGCATCGCGAACGAGGGCTCCTACCACGAGGGCGCGACACCGCCCGACGCCCAGTGGGAGGTGCTGGTGATCCTGTGCGCCTACGTCTGCGAGCAGTACGGCGTCCCGCCACACCGCATCTACGGCCACCAGGACTTCGGCGACACCCTCTGCCCCGGCGTCCTCCAGGACATGCTGCCCCAGCTCCGCGAGGAGGTGGCCGCCGAGTTGAGCTGACGCCCCGCCCCCGTCCCTCGGTCCGTCACGCCACCGCCCGGAAGGAACACCCGATGCACGACGGCAGGCAGCAGCCGAAAGGCCGCTTCCGCAGATCGCTCACAGCCCTGGCAGCTGCCGGTGCCCTGCTCCTCACCGCCGCCCCGGCCCTCGCCGGGGACGGCGGCCCCGGGGACGCCGGGGCCCGTGACGGCGGCGGGGACGACACGGCCCGGTGGGTCGACGGGCAACTCGACCGGATGACGCTGGAGGAGAAGGTCGGTCAGCTATTCGTCACCTACGCCTACGGCGAGACGGCGGACACGACCGACCCCGACGACGTCGCCCGCAACCAGCGGTGGCTCGGCGTCGACAACGGCGCGGAGGCCGTGGCGGAGTACCATCTCGGCGGCGTCATCTACTTCGCCTGGTCGGACAACCTGCGTGAGCCGCACCAGGTCGCCGGGCTGTCCAACGGGCTGCAGCGGGCGGCTCTGGACAGCGGGACGGACGTGCCGCTGCTCATCTCCACCGACCAGGAACACGGCATCGTCACCCGGCTCGGCCCCCCGGCCACCCAGTTCCCCGGCAACATGGCCCTCGGCGCCTCCGGCCGGGCGGGCGACGCCCGCGAGGCGGCCAGGATCGCGGGCCGGGAGCTGCGCGCCGTCGGCATCAACCAGAACTACGCCCCCGTGGCCGACGTCAACGTCAACGCCGCCAACCCCGTCATCGGCGTCCGTTCCTTCAGCGGCGACCCGGACCTCGCCGCCGAGCTGACGGCGGCCCAGGTGAAGGGCTACCAGTCCGGTGGCGAGAACGGGGTCGCGGCCACCGCCAAGCACTTCCCCGGCCACGGCGACACCAATGTGGACAGCCACACCGACCTGCCCGTCATCCACCACACCCTCAAGGAGTGGCGGACCATCGACGCCCCGCCGTTCGCCGAGGCCGTGGAGGCCGGGGTCGGGGCCGTCATGACCGCCCACATCCAGTTCCCGGAACTGGACCCCTCCGGCGCCCCCGCCACCCTCTCGGAGCCCATCATGACCGGGCTCCTGCGCGAGGAACTGGGCTACGACGGCGTCGTCGTCACCGACTCGCTGTCCATGGCCGGGGTGCGCGAGACCTACCCCGACGCCGAGGTGCCCGTGCGGGCCCTGCGCGCGGGCGTGGACCTCCTCCTCATGCCGCCGGACCTGCCGACCGCCTACGACGCCGTCATGGACGCCGTGGCCTCCGGCGAGCTCACCGAGGAGCGCATCGACCGCTCCGTGCGCCGCGTGCTGACCCTCAAGCACGAACGCGGCATCGTGGAACGGCCCTTCGCCGACGTGACGAAGGTGGCCGAGCGCGTCGGACCGCCGCACCACCTGGCCGCCGCCCAGCGCATCACCGACCGCACCACCACGCTCGTGAAGAACGACGACGGGCTGCTCCCGCTCGCCGCGGACGGCCGCAGCGTCCTCGTCACCGGCTGGGGCTCCACGACGACGGCACGGCTCGCCGGGCACCTCGACGACCGCGGCGTGACCGCCACCGCGCACTGGGCCGGCTCCAATCCCGGCGCCGACGCCGTCGAGGCGGCCGTCGCGGCGGCCGAGGGCCACGACACCGTCGTCGTCACGACGCGCGGCACCGCCACCGCCCCCGGGCAGGCCCGGCTCGTCCGCGCCCTGCTGGAGACCGGGAAGCCCGTCTTCACCCTCGCCGTCGGCCGTCCCTACGACATCGCCCGCTACCCGGAGGCGGCCACCCACCTCGCCACCTACTCCTACGGGGCGGGCGCGCTGGAGTCCGCCGCGCGCGTCCTGCTGGGCGAGACGGCACCGCAGGGCACACTGCCCGTCATGATCCCGACCGCCGAGAACCCGGAGGAACCCCTGTTCCCGCTCGGCCACGGACTGGGGTACGAGCGGTGAGCGGCCGCGAGCACCCCGAGAAGCGCCGGGGCCCGCGACGCCGAAGCCTGTTGACGGGCTCCGCGGCGCTCACGGGCGCGGCGGCACTGGCGGCCGGCGCACCGGGGGCGTCGGCCGCCGCGGCCGCCGGCCGCGCCTCCTCGGCACCGGGCCGGGGGCCGCGCGTGCGCACCGGCTTCGAGACGCTGCGCCGCAGCGGGTACGCCTCGCTGGCCGGGCAGCGCGTCGGCCTCATCTCCAACCCCACCGGCGTCGACGCCGGGCTGCGGCACATCGTCGACGTCATGACCGAGGACGCCGCCGTCGACCTCGTCGCCGTCTTCGGCCCCGAGCACGGCTTCCGCGGCACCTCCCAGGCGGGCGAGGGCGAGGACTTCTTCCTCGACGAGAAGACCGGCCTGCCCGTCTACAACGCCTACAACAACGCCGGCCGGATGCGGGAGCGGTTCGCCGAACTGAGCCTGGACACCGTCGTGTTCGACATCCAGGACGTCGGCGCCCGGTTCTACACCTACATCTGGACGATGTACCTGGCCCTTGAGGCGGCCGCCGACCTCGGCCTGCGGTTCGTCGTCCTCGACCGCCCCAACCCGGTCTCCGGGCGCGAGGCCACCGGCCCGGTGCTGCACCCGGAGAACGCGAGCTTCGTCGGGCTGAAACCCATCGCCCAGCGGCACGGCATGACGGTCGGCGAGCTCGCCGGGCTGTTCAACTCGGTCTTCGTGCCGGAGGCCACCGGCGGACGGCGGGCCGAACTGCACGTCGAGCGGCTCGCGGGCTGGCGGCGGCGCGAGGGCTACGAGGCCACCGGCCTGCCCTGGGTCGCCCCTTCCCCCAACATGCCGAGCGTCGCCACCGCCCGGCTCTACGCCGGTACCTGCTACACCGAGGCCACCGCGCTCTCCGAGGGGCGCGGCACCACCCTCCCCTTCCACCTGCTCGGCGCCCCGGACGTCGACCACCGCTGGCAGGAGGCGCTCACCGCCCGGTCGCTGCCCGGCGTCCGGTTCCGGGAGGCCTACTTCAAGCCGACCTTCTCCAAGTGGGCGGGCCAGACCTGTGGCGGCGTCGAACTCCAGGTCACCGACCCGGACGCCTTCGACCCCGTCCACACCGCCCTGACCCTCATCGTCGAGCAGCGGCGCCTGTTCCCCGCCTACGGCTGGCGCGCGCAGGACGGCGGGGACAGCTACTGGCTGGACCGGCTGAGCGGCAACCGCGCGGTGCGCCTCGCCATCGAGGACGGCGCCGACGCGGACGACGTCACCGCCCTGTGGCAGGACGACCTCCGCGCCTTCCGGCGCCTGCGCGCACAGCACCTGCTCTACCGCTGAACACCCCCTCCCGGAGGCTCCCCCCTTCATGAAACGCAGACAGTTCCTCCACCTCGGTGTGGCAGCGGGCGCGGCCGGCGTCACGGGCCTGGCCGGCGCCGGACCGGCCCTCGCCACGCCTCCGATCACCGCCGCGCCCCCGGCCGCCCCGCCCGTCGCCGGACCGCCCACGATCACCCCGGCCGACCTCCGCTTCCCCGCCGTCTCCCGCCCCCTGCGCTACGGCAGCGCAGCCGAGGCGGGCCTCGTCGCCGCGCGGGTCCACCAGATCGCCGACGAGGCCGAGGCGTTCACGCGCCCCTCCCCCGACCGCCCCGTCCCGTCCTTCCCCGGCTTCGTCCTCCTGGCCGTGCGGGACGGTGTCGTCGTCGGCCACGAGGCACGCGGCCACGCCCTGCGCTACGCGAGCTGGGACGAACAACGGGACCGGGCCGTCGAGCTGCCGCCCGAGCAGTGGGTGCCCATGGCCGAGGACACCCTCTTCGACCTCGCCTCCGTCACCAAGCTGTTCACCTCCACCGTCGCCGTGCAACTCGCTGAGCAGGGTGTCCTCGACCTCGACGCGCCCGCCGCCCGCTACCTGCCCGAGTTCGCCGCCGCCGACCCGGCCAAGGGCGCCATCACCGTCCGGCAGTTCCTCACCCACCGCTCGGGCCTCGTCCCCTGGCTGGGCCTGTACGCGCTGCCCGACGACGCCGCCCGCATGGACGCCGTCTACACCTCCACCCTGCAACGCCCGCCCGGCACCGGATACGCCTACTCCGACCTCAACATGATCACCCTCGGCGCGCTCATGGAACGGGTGACGGGCTCGTCCCTGGACGCCCTGATCGCCGACCGCGTCACCGGGCCCCTGGGGATGCGCGACACCCGGTTCAACCCGCCCGCCGCCGAGCACCACCGCGTCGCCGCCACCGAGTACCAGCCGTGGACCGGCCGCGGCATGGTCCGCGGCACGGTGCACGACGAGAACGCCTGGTCCTTCGGCGGCGTCGCCGGCCACGCCGGGCTCTTCTCCTCCGGGTACGACATGGCCGTCTTCGCCCAGATGCTCGCCGACGGCGGACGCTACGGCCGCACCCGCGTCCTGTCCGAGGACTCCGTCCGCGCCGTCCTCACGGATCACGCGTCCTCCGGCCGCGGCCTGGGCTGGCAGGTGAACCAGCGTTGGTACATGGACGCCCTGACGTCCCCGGTGACGGCGGGCCACACCGGCTACACCGGTACGAGCGTCACCGTGGACCCGGTCACGCGCATGGTCTTCGTCCTGCTCACCAACCGCGTCCACCCCACCCGGGCCCGGGGCACCAACAGCGTCTACCGCCGCCGTCCCACCCGCGCCTTCGCCCACGCCCTGCCCGTCCGCCCCACCACGGGCCGCACCGCCTGGCGCGCCCACCCGGGCGAGGGCACGACGGCCACCCTGACCGCGCCCCTGGCCGTCCCGCCCGGCACCGCGGCCGTGGCCACCTTCCACCTCTGGTACGACACCGAACCCGACTACGACACCGGTGCCTTCGCGGCCTCGACCGACGGCGGCAGCACCTGGGCCCCGGTCCCCCTCACCCTGGCGACCGACGGCCACCGCTGGCGCACCGACGGCACCTTCCACGGCTACTCCGGCCGCCGCTGGCTCGACGCCTCCGCCGCCCTGCCGCCGTCCACCACCCACGTCCGCTGGTCCTACTCCGTCGACGGCGGCTACGCGGGCCGCGGCGTCCACGTCGACCGCCTCCGCGTCACGGCGGGCGGCCGCCCGCTCTTCGACGACACCCGCCCCGCCGACGCCGCCCGCCTGCGCGCCGAGTCCTGGTCACGCAGCCGGGCTTAGGGGTGTTTCGAAAGTCCCGCCTGGCTGAGGGCGCCTGGCACGCGCTCTCCCAGCAAACGCTGGGCGGTGCCCCAGCGCTTTCCTCGATCAGCCGGCCGCCACCGCCCTGCTCGGCGACCCGCCCGTGCTCGTCTTCGACGAGCCGGTCAACGGCATGGACCCGGAGGGTGTCCGGTGGGCCCGCCGCCTCTTCCGGCGGCTGGCCACCGAGGGGCGCACGGTCTTCCCCTCCAGCCATCTGATGTCGGCGAGGGAGAACACCGCCGGCCATCTCGCCCTCACCGTCCTCGTTCATACGCCGCCGTGATGTCTGACATGGTCAGGGCAGGGGGAGCTGCGTCCGCACTCGGGGGCCGCAGTTAGAGTGCGTTCCTGTGGTCAGGCCCTTCGAGCGGCACGGGGGCACGGTGCAGCTTGTTGGGGGAGTATGAGAGCGCCAGACGAACCGCGGGCCCAGGAGTCCGACGAGGAGGCGTTCGACGCCTTCTACACCGCGAGCGTCAGCCGGCTCATCGGGCAGCTCTACGCGATGACGGGCAACCTGGCCGAAGCGCAGGACGTCGTCCAGGAAGCCTTCGCACGGGCCTGGGAACGCCGGGGCTCGCTGGACCTGAACGGCGCCCCCGAGGCATGGGTGCGCACGGTCGCCTGGCGGCTCGCGGTGAGCCGGTTCCGGCGGATGCGCACCGCGCTCGCCCTTGTCCGCAAACAGGGCCCGCCCCCTTCGGTACCGCCGCCGGAGCCGCACCACGTGCTGCTGGTCGAGGCGCTGCGGAAGATCCCCGAGGCGCAGCGACGGGCCGTCGTGCTCCACCACCTGTGCGACCTCTCGGTCGACCAGGTGGCCGCCGAGACCGACTGCCCCGTCGGCACGGTCAAGGCACGGCTGAGCCGGGGCCGGGCGGCCCTGGCGCGGCTGCTGGCCGATACCGAACTTGATCCGCGGACGAGTGGGCTGTCGGAGGTGCGTCATGGCTGACGAGACCGGGCTGCAGGATTACCTGGCCGAGATCGCCGAGTCGGGTCGGCGGCACGCGGCGCCGATGGCCGCGGAGCGCATTCGGGCGCGCGGTGAGCAGCGTCGACGCCGCAAGCGGGCGGCCGCGGCCTCCGGCGGTGTGCTGCTGGCCGCGGCCCTGGCCGTGGGTGGCTTCTCCCTCGCCTCCGCCCCCTGGCAGCCGGAACCGACCGCCGCCGACCCGGCGCCGAGCACCTCGGCGTTCGTGCCGCCCTCGCCCGCCCCGGGCCAGGAGTACGCGAGCGAGCTGGGCTACGTGTACGACGCGGAGGCGCGGGGCGAGACCGTTCGGGTCACCGTCGAGCAGCTCCGCACCGTGGAGGGCTCGACGGAGCCGACCGGTGTGGTGCACACGCTGACCCTGCCGGGGAGAACGACGGTCGAGGCACGGGAGCTGACGGGCGGGGAGCCCACGGACGTGGAACTGGACCAGCTGGTGGAGAAGCTGGCCGGCGAGCCGCGGTGGATTCTCTCCATCGACTACGACAGCGAGGGCCGGGTTCAGTCGCTGCGGGAGGCCCACTGGCTCCCGCGGTGAGCCCGGCCGGGCTGCCGGAGCGGGGCGTCCGAGAATTTCTCGCATCCGCATGCAACCCACCGGCCGGGCCGGTGCGTAGAGGTCACGTATCCCGATCCACTCCTGACCCAGGGGAGCCTTGACCATGCGCATCTCACGCCGCCGCCCCGCCGTGCACTGCCTCGTCGCCGTCGCCTTCGGTGCCGTCGTCCTGACGGGGTGCGGCGACGACGGGACGGACGCCGCCACCCAGCCGTCGGCCTCGATGCAGCCTTCCGCGGCCGCGTCCTCGGACGACGAGAAGGACTCGGGCCCCGGAACGGACGACGGCACGTCGGCGCCCGCCGACCAGGCCCCCTTCGCGGGCACCAAGCAGTTCGTGCAGATCGAGGACGCCTGGACCGAGGGCGGCACGACCTACGTCTCGGTGCGGCCGGCGAAGAAGGAGGCCATGACGGAGCCGCACGAGGCGTGGATCGTGGTGCCGGGCGAGGGCCCCTACACCACGGTCCCCCTGGCGGAGGAGGCCCAGGTGCTGCTGTCGGTGCCGCTCGGCGACGACAGCCGGGCCGCTTCGTACTCGCAGGCCGAGTTCGTCAGCCGGCTGACGGCGCAGGAGGCCGACGCCCGTCCGCGCACCGGGTACGACCTGAGCTTCGACGGCGAGGGAAACGTGACCAGGCTCAAGTCGCTGTACACGTCCTGAGCGGGCGGCCGAGCCGCCCACACGTTCGCCCCGGGGACACGGGGGTGCCCCGGGGCGAACGGTGCTCCACGCACGCCGCAGGCCAGGGGCTCCCCGCTGCCCACCACTCCCGTCATGCGAGGGCGCCGACACTCACGCTCAGCCGGCGGACGGCGGCTGCCACTCCCGCCTGATCAGCCCGAACACCCAGGTGTCGGACACCTCGCCGTCCACGACGCACTCCTCCCGCAGCGTCCCTTCCCGCACGAATCCGATCTTCTCCAGCACCCGGGCGGACGCCACGTTGCGCGTGTCGGTCTCGGCCTGGACGCGGTTCAGGTCCAGCGTGTCGAACGCCCACGTCAGCACGGCGCGTGCGGCCTCCGTCGCGTAGCCGTGGCCCCAGACGGCCTCGTCGAAGCAGTAGCCCAACGACGCACTGCGGTGGCCCGGGTTCCATTCGTGCAGCCCGCACCAGCCGACGAAGGCCCCGTCGGCAGCGCGGTCGATGGCCACCCGCGCGCCGATGCCCTCCTCCGCCAGCTTCTGACACCTCGCGAGGAAGCGCTCGGCGCGGGCCGGTTCCGTCCACGGCGGAGAGTCCCAGTACCGCATCACGAGGGTGTTGCTGTGCAGGGCGTAGAGGGCGGTGGCGTCGGCGCCGGTGAAGGGCCGCAGTCGCAGGCGGTCGGTGTGGAGCGTGGGAGTGGCCAGAGTCATGCGCCCCATCCTGCGTCTTCACGGGGCGGGCGGAACACTGAATTTCCCGGCCGCGCGCAACGGACGACGTTCGGCACGGACGGTCTTGCCGATGGGATGGGCGGGGGTTGGGCACCCCGTCGGGTGGTGAACCCCCGCCCCCGAGCGGCCCAGTCTGCGAGGGGCCGAAGCGAGGGACGCCGTCCCGGGTCCCGGTCGGCCGGTTCGTCACGGACGCCCATTCGTCTGGCCCGCGGGCTCGGCAAGGACGTCGGCCATCGCCCGTTCCGGGTTCGTGCCGTCGTGGGTCGTGGAGGCCGGGTGGATCCAGCCTCGCTCGTCGTACGCCCGCAGCACCTGGGGGCGCCCGTACCGGTGCGGCGGGTAGCCGGTGAGGCCGGCGGGGCCCGTGTAGGGCTCGGCGTGGGCGAGCCCTGCCCCGACCTCGCGGTAGGGCCTGGCGGGCAGCCTGGGCCGGTAACCGAAGAGGAGCGGCTCCGCGCCGGGTTCGGCGTCGCACAGGCAGCAGCGGAGGGGCTCGTGTCCAGACTTCCGGCCCCGAATGCCTGGGACTGGCGGAATTCCGCCGTCGCGTTCAACGGTCGGTCCGGATTCGCGGTCACGTGAAGTCGGCTGCTCCGGGCGTCCTCGACGGCGTCGTTCCGGACCTGGCGGGCACACTTGAAGGGCGTGGCCAGGTCGGGCTGCTGGTCGAGAAGGCCCTTGACGGCGAAGAGCAGGATGCCGGCCACACCGGCGGTGGTGAGAATCGTCGGGATGATGGCGGAGCCCACGGTCGACTCGTGCTTCCCCTTCCGGGTGGCCTGACATACGCGCAGGCAGACTCAGCCTGCCGCGGAACACGCGGCCGAACGTCCCTGACGTACTTCGGCAGGCGCAGCCCCCGGGGGGACGGGGTCGAAGACCCGAACGCGGGCCCCGCGCTCCGCGCCCGCCGGATCGTCGGTATCCGGCCGATCCCGTCCGGACGCCACGTGCCCCTTGCGCCGGGATGTCTACATGTACATGCTATTTCCGCGAGTTCTACTCGCATAGATCCGTCACACTGCACGACTTCGTCCTGAATGCGCTCCCCCACCTTCGCCGACACCCCGTCCGAGACGCGGATGCCGCACGCTCCCAGGAGGACCCTTGAACAGACGTATGGTGCGACGCAACGCCGTGGCACTCACCCTCTGCACCGCCGTCGTCGCGCTGGCGGGCGCTACCACCCCCGCGGCCGGCGCAACGGCGCCCCCGGCGACTTCGACGGCCTCCTACGAGTCGGTGACCCGTATCGAGGAGCAGACGGCCAAGGCGGTCGCCATGTCGCTGGGAGATGCCCAGTGGCGGGAGGAACTTCGACTGGCCGTGCTGGAGTCGAGCGAGATCGGACTCCACTCGCTGACCACGAGCGCCAAGAGCGCGGCGGGCGGGGAACTGGCCCGGACGGTCGCCGCCGCCGACCGGCGGATCGCGGCGGCGAAGGGGCTGGACGGCCGGGTGAGTTCACTGCTGCGGCTGCGGCTCGGCACGGAAACCATGAGGCAGGAGCTGTCACCGGGCACGCAGCCGCTGGTGGCGGTCGCGACGCAGGACGACGACGCCATGACGGTGACGGCGTACGACAGCCGCGGCCGGGCGCACACCCTGGACGCGGCTGAGGCTCCACGACAGGCGGTCTACGTGATCGATCTGGACATGTCCCAAGCGGTGTCGGCGGGCCTGGACCTGCTCGCCGAAGAGCTGACGGACCACGGCCTGCACCCGGCAGCGAGCGACCGCAAGGCCCCCACGGACCTGGCGGCGGCGGGCGGCTTCTGGACGACCAAGGTGGACTCGGTCTACCTCAAGGACGACGAAGAACCGTGGATCTCGGGCGACGCGGAGATCTTCTCGCTGGTCAGCGGCTTCGGCTTGGACGGGAAGGTCCGGGTCGACCCGGTCGACATGCCCTACCTGGACACGGACGAGCGCACCTACTACCCCAACCAGGTACTGGTGAACTGGTCCTTCTACAAGTACAACCTCGCCGATGTCGTGATGATGGAGGACGACGGCGACACCAACTACCGCGCGCTCGCCACGGCCATCGCCGACGCCCTGCTGACCATCATCGACCAGGGTGCCTACATCCCCCTGGTGAACGCGGTCCTGGACGCCATCCCCGACTCCTGGTACACCAACGACCCCGACTACGTGGACTCCTGGTACACACTCGCGGTCGACACGGACGGCCACCGGAACGGTGCCCGTGGCAACGGCCGGATGAACTTGTCCCCGTACTGGGTCGACGAGCTCTGACCGCCCCCCAGCTCCCGGACACCACCACCGGGGCGGGCCTCGCCGAGCGGCGGCGGTCCCCGCCCCGGTGTGGCCCTCGATCGTGACGTGGAGCACGGGCGTTGCGCCGCGGGCCCGCGCCGCAACCGGCTCAGTGAGGGGAGCGGCGACCGGTGGCCGCGGAGACGGAGGCCCCCGCGCCCGCAGAGGTCGCCGGGTACCCCCTGAGCGGCGGCTACAGCAGCCGGACCTCGGCGGGTGTGGGGAGCTTGGGCCACCAGTGGTGGTAGCGGCGGTAGACCTCACGTTCACGGTCGCCGAGGAAGGCCGTGAGGGCGTGGGCCTCGGCGGCGAGGGCGTCCCAGGTGGCCGGTGACAGGCAATGGAAGGCTGTGGCCTCGACGCCGTCCTCCAGCGGGCGCCAGACGCCTGCGACCTGACCGTCCACCAGCAGGGTGGGCAGGAAGTCGCCGTTGCGGCGGACCACCAGGGGGCGGTAGGCGGGGGGTATGACGCGGCTGCGGTCGGCGTAGGCGAGCAGCGTGCTGTCCCACATGGCCATGAGCCGGGGCGGGGCGGGGGTGTCGGCGGGCGGGCGCGGGGCGTCCGGGACGTCGAACAGGGTGCCGCCGTCCGGGCCGTGAAGCTGTTCGACGGCACCGTCCAGGGCGCGCAGGGCCGCGCGGACGGGCCCCCGCTGCACCGTCGCGAACTGGGCCACGTCCGCGACCGTCGCGGGGCCGAAGGCGGCCAGGTAGCGCAGGACGAAGGTGCGCAGGGCGTCCTGGTCAACGGTGCGGCCCGTCGCGGCCGGTGAGGTTCCGGAGGCGACGAAGGACGGGCGGTGGCCGAAGGACCAGGGGGCGTCGGTGGGGGCGTGGTGGAGGGGTGCGTAGGCCCTCAGCCCCCACCACGCGCCCTCCTTCTTCCCCGGGCCGAGGCGTTCCTCGACCCAGGCCTGCATCTCGGCCGACGTGCGGGGGCGGTGGGCGAAGGCGAGCAGCTCGGGGACGAGCGTGTGAGCGTCCTCGGGGGTCAGCCCGGCGGCGGCGAAGCGGTCGCCGAGCCGGGAGCCGTAGAGCGTGGGCTGCATGGCCGCGCGGAGGACGGGGTAGTCGTCGGCGTGCACCGCGTGCAGGGTGAGGCGCAACAGGGTCGCCTTGACGACCGTGCCCGTGGCGAAGGCGGCGTCGAGGTCGGCCGGGGTGAGCTCGGTGACCCGGTTCCACAGGGCGAGGTAGGGGGAGGCGGGCTGCTGGGCCTGGAGCGCGACCACGCGGCGGACGGCTTCGGGCACGGTCAGCGGCTCGCGGTTCAGGAGGAGCTGACGGGCGAGGGTGGCCCGGTTGAGTTCGCGCGCGGTGATCACCGGACCAGGATTCCGCCTGCCGCGAGGCCCGTCAACGCCTGTCCGCCCGCGGTCGGCCGCACGTCCCGGAACCGGCGGTAAACGTTTCGGCTCCGCCGCCCTGTTATCCGTGACGACACCGTCCGAGGGAGCAGGCTGATGGTTGAGCAGATCGTGGCGACCGTGGGGATGGGAGCCGTCGCGGCGGGGGTAAGAGTCCTGGTGCACTGGCTCAGGGCCCGCGAGCGGGAGCGTGTGTTCTCCCGGGCGCTGCGGGCCCGCGACACCGATGTGACCGTGGAATACCGGGGTGCCAGACTGGCGGTCCGGAGTTCCCGAGGGGGGCGGCGATGACCGACGCGGTGAAGGCTGACGGCACCGTCGCGGACGAGGACGCGGAGCCCTTCGAGGCGTTCTTCGCCCGCACGTTCACGGGGATGCTCGCCAGGGCGCTGCTGCTGTGCGGGCATCGGCAGGACGCGGAGGACGCCGTCCAGGACGCCTACGCGGAGGCGTACCGGCGCTGGGAGAGGCTGCGCGGGTACGAGGCTCCTGACGCGTGGGTGTACCGGGTGGTGCGGCAGCGGTTATGGGCGGCGGGGCGGCGTAACGCGCGGACGCGGGCGGCCGGTCTGGAGGGGCTTCCGGTCCCGGCCGTGGCGGGGGTCGAGCAGACGGCGCACGCGCGCACCGTGCTCGCGGCCCTGGCCACCCTGCCGAAGCGGCAGCGCACGGTGCTGGTGATGCACTGCCTGAACGGGGTGTCGCAGCAGGACGTCGCCGAGGAGCTGGGCCTGAGCCGTGGCGGGGTGGCGGCCAACCTGTCCAAGGCCCGGCGGAGGCTGGAGAAGGTGTTGGGCATGCGGGAGCGCGCGGCGCGGGGCTCCGGTGGCGAGGACGACAGGCTCGTGCGGCCCGGGGTGCGGATGCGTGGCGAGGACCTGCGCCCACTGGGCCGGGCGGCGCACCGGCCGCCGCCGCAGGGCGACGGGCTGGCCGTGGCCCTCGCGGCGGCGGAGGCGTGGCTGCGGGCGTGCGCGGCGGCCGAGCCGGAGGCCGCCGCACGGGTGCGGGACACCGTCCTCGGTCAGGGCGGGGAAGGCGGGCCGGGGTGAGGGCCGCACGGCGGGCGGCGGTGCGGCCTGGGGCTGCGTGGCGTGGGGCGCTGGCCCTGGTTCTGGTGGCCGGTTTCTACGTCGTGTCCTGGGCGCTGGTCCTCTTCTACGCCGTGCTGGCCGTCGGCGCGCTGTGGATGGCGTTCGGGGCGCCGGGCCCGATGTCCTCGCCGACGCCGCTGTTCGCGGCGGCCTTCGGGCTGCCGGCGGTGCTCGCGATCCTGCGGGCCCTGCTGACGGCGGGCCGGGCGCCCGAGCCGCGGAAGGGCACGGTGCGGGTGGGCCGGAAGGAGTCGCCGGAGCTGTGGGAGACGGTGACGGAGCTGGCCGAGGCGGTCGGGGCGCCGGTGCCGACGGAGATCCGGCTGACGCTGGACGTGAACGCCTCGGTGAGCGAGGACACCCGGTCCGGGCTGCGGGTGGCCGGGCGGCGGATGGAGATCGGAGTGCCGCTGCTCGCGGGGCTGCGGGCGGACGAGGTGCGGGCGGTGCTCTGCCATGAGCTGGGGCACTACGCGCGGCGGCACACCCGGTTCGCTGCGACGGTCTACCGGGGTTCGGCGGCGCTGCACGCGGCGCGGGCGGGGATCGCGGACGCGGCGGTGCGCAATCCGGTGGTGGCCATG
This sequence comes from Streptomyces sp. WMMC1477, assembly GCF_027460245.1. Lineage (NCBI taxonomy): Bacteria > Bacillati > Actinomycetota > Actinomycetes > Kitasatosporales > Streptomycetaceae > Streptomyces > Streptomyces sp. WMMC1477. The sequence continues at coordinate 1,424,135 of NZ_JAPZBD010000003.1, forward strand.
TACTCGGGCCTGCACTTCCGGGTGCTGGGCGCCTACGCGTGGCTGTACGACGCGGTGTCGCTGGCGGTGCGGCGGCGGCAGGAGTTCGAGGCGGACGCGGCGGCCGCCCGGGTGGCGGGCCCGGAAGCGATGGCCTCGGCGCTGACGTCGGTCCACGTCGTCGGGGCCGCCTGGGCGGACTTCCGGGAGCGCTTCCTGGACCCGATGGCTGGGCGGGGGCGCACGCCGGACGATCCGATGCGGGCGTTCGCGGCGATGCTGACGGACACCGAGTACGGGGAGGCGTTGGAGGAGTGGCGGCGGGAGCAGCCGGAGCCGCGGCGGACGCGGCTGGACTCGCACCCGCCGACGGAGGCGCGGCTGGCGGCGCTGGCCGTGCTGACGGTGGCCGGCTCCGGCGCCGGGACCGGCCCGCGTCCCGGCGCGGGGCTGTGCGGGGAGCCGCTGCCCGAGGGGGTGTGGCGCGCGCTGCTGCGGCCGCTGGGCGGGCGGGGCCCGGGCCAGCCGTGGGAGGAGTGGCTGGACGACGCCGTCGAGGTGCAGGCCATCGGCGCGGCGGAGGACCTGCGGGCGCCGCTGGCGCTGCTGGGCTCGGCGCCGGAGCCCTCGCTGGACGGAGTGCTGGGGCTGCTGGAGGCGGGCCGGGGCGCGGAGTTGACGGGCGCGCTGGCCGCGACGGACTGGGGGACGCGGCAGTGGGGCGCCCAGGGCACGGCGAAGCGGGCGGTCGGCGTGCTGGTGGGGCAGGCGCTGGTGACGGCGGGCCGGGCGTCGTGGAGCGTGCGGTGGGCCTCGCCGGGCGTGCTGGTGACGTACGACGAGGAGGCGCGGGAGGCTGCGGAGCTGTCCCGGGTCGCGCTCACGGACCGGGACGCGGCGGCGCGGCTGCGTTTTCAGCTGGTCCTGTGCGGGGCGAACGTCACGGTGCCGCTGGAGCGGACGGGCCGGGTGTCGCGGCTGCGGGTGCCGGGGCCGCCGCGCGAGGACGGGCGAAGGGTCGGCGGTGACAAGCGGGCGGTGAGCATCGGCGGCTTCGTCGCCGCCGTCGTCGTCGGGCTGGTCTTCTTCTCCACCCAGTTCGAGGAGGAGCGGCCGCCGTCGCCGGTGCCGACGCGGACGGTGGAGCCGTGGCAGCCGCCCAGCCCGGTACCGACGGGGCCGGGCGTCCCGGGCCGGCCGTGGGACCCGCTTCCACGGCCGGACTGCGAGCCGGGCGAGATCCCGGCCGGCGGCGGCTGCTACACGATCGAGCCGGTGCTGCCGACCTCGCTGCTCACCCCGCTTCCCTCGCCGCCCGCCAGCGGTCCTTGAGCTGCTCCCAGCGCTCGCGCTGCTCTGCCGTCAGCCGCCCCCGCAGCTCTGCGAGCTTGAGCAGGTTGGCCTCGGCGCCGGAGGTGAGGGTGCGGGCCTCGGCCTGGTAGTGGTCGTCGAGCAGGGCTTCGAGCTCGGCGTCGTTCATGACGGGGGCGATGCGCTCGGCGAGCTTGTTGGTGTTGCGGTAGGAGCCCTGGAGGCGGAAGGGCGGTTCGGTGCGGGTGGCGTCGTCCTGTCCGGCAGAGGCGATGTAGGCGGCGTTGACGGCGAGGACGGTGCGCCGGACGTGCAGCAGGTTCCGCAGGACGCCGAGGATCTGGTCGAGTTCGGCGGGGGCGTAGGGGTGGGCGAGCCGGTCCGGGGCCGCGGCGGGGTCGCCGGCGGCGAGGCGTACGAGGAGGTCGACGTCGGCGCGGTCGCGTCCGGTGAGCGGGGCGAGGACGGGGTTGGCGGTGAGGGCGTTCTCGACGTGGCTGAGGGCGAAGAGGTCGTCCTTGCCGGTGAGGACGTCGCCGAGGTTCCACACGTCGGCGCGGTTGGCGAGCATGTCGGGGACGCGGAAGCGGCTGCCGGACTCGGTGAAGGGGTTGCCCGCCATGGCGACGGCGAACCGCTTGCCGCGCAGGTCGTACGTGCGGGGGCGGCCGTCGGCGGTGGAGACGCCGTCGACGCGGCGCTGGGCGTCGCACAGCGGGATGAACTTCTGGAGGAGTTCGGCGGACAGGTGCTGGATGTCGTCGAGGTAGAGGCAGACGTTGTTGCCCAGGTCGAGCGCGAAGTTGATCTTCTCGACCTCGCGGCGGGCCGCGGCGTCGGGGGCGGCGGCCGGGTCGAGCGACGTCGTGGCGTGGCCCAGGGCCGGTCCGTCGGCCTTGACGAAGACGAGGCCGAGCCGGGCGGCGACGTACTCCATGAGAGTGGTCTTGCCGTAACCGGGCGGGGAGAGGAGGAGCAGCAGGCCCTGGCTGTCGGTGCGGCGTTCGCTGCCCGCGGTGCCGATCTGCTTGGCCAGGTTGTCCCCGATGAGCGGCAGGTAGGCCTCGTCGATGAGCCGATTGCGCACGAACGAGGCCATGACGCTCGGCTTCAGGTCGGCCAGGCGCAGCCGATCGCGCTCGGCCGCCAGCAGGGCGTTGCGGCGGCGGGTGTAGGCGCGGTGGGCGGGCACGTGGTGGGTGCGGAAGGCGGCGGTGCGCGCGAGGAACTCGTCGAGCCGCAGCGTGAGTTCGCCATCGCGCAGCCGGGGGTGGGCGCCGAGCAGCCCGGGGACGGTGGCCGTGAGCGGGGCGTCGACGTCGCGGCGGTCGAGGGCGGGCCCGCACAGCTCGACGGCGGCGGCCTCGGGGAGGTCGGCGGTGTCCAGGGAGCGGGTGGCGGCGAAGGAGGAGAGCCACGCCTCGGTGAGCTGGTGGCGGGCCGCGAGGTCGGCCCCCAGAGCGCGCAGATCCTCGGCGAACTCCTTGGCCCCGGTGGAGTCCTCGCCACCCAGCGCGGTGCGGAAGGCGGAGAGCAGGGCGCGGGCGGCGGCGCCGGTGACGAACCGCGGCCCGCCCAGGGCCAGCTCCTCGAAGAGATAGGTCCCGGCCTCCTCGGCCGCGCTCAGGGCGTGGCGCTCGGCGAAGGCGCCGACGGCGGCGTCGAGTTCGGCGGACAGCTCGGCGACGGCCGGGCCCGCGCCGAAGGCGGCCCGGGCGCGGCCGAGGGACTGGGCGCGGGTGGCCCAGGCGGCACGGGCCGGCTCGTCGGTGCCGTGGGTCCAGAACACCTGGGCGGCGGCGCGGGCGGCGGGCGGGAAGCGCAGCAGGTCGGCGGCGGCGTGCAGGCCGAGGACGGCGGTGAGGATCGCCGCCGCGTCGTGGTCGTGCACCCCGCGGTCGTAGCCCTCGTCGTGGCCGGCCTCCGCGGCCTCGCGGACGGCGGCGAGCAGCCCGCCCTCCCGGTCCGCGGCCTCGCGCAGCGCGGCCGGGCCGGTCTCGGCGAGGACGCGGGCGGCCAGGTGCTCGGCCCGGTACACCTCGGGCGTCTCGGAGGGCAGGGGAAGGTCCCAGAAGGCGCGGGTCGTCTCGAACCCGGCGTCCGTCACGGGCGCCCGGTAGTCGGTGCCCGTGACGGCGAAGACGAGGGCGCCGTCCTGCGGGACGAGCGTGAGGTCGACGGGCTGGCCGTTGACGGCGAAGCGGTGCCGCCCGAGCCGCACGGTGCCCTCGGCGTCGTAGAGGTCCACGCGGTCGCGCAGGGCACGGGCGGCCTCCTGGCGGGCGGCCTTGAGGCGGCCGTCCAGTTCCTCGGCGCGCACGGTGTCGCCGACAGAGCGCAACTCCTCGGCCGTGGCGCGGATCCTGGCCACCAGCGGGTCGCCGGCGAAGTAGGCGGCCACCTCCTCCTGCGTGCCGAGCGCGGCCGAGCGGCGGGTCACCGTGGCCAGGACCCGCCCGGCGGACTCGGCCAGCCGCTCGGCGTGCCGGGCCCGCTCGTCGAGGGCGGCCTGCTTGCGGGCGGAGAACGTCTCGTAGACCTCCTCGCGGCGCTCGGCGAGCCGGGCCAGGAAGTCGTCGAAGACGCCGAAGCGGGACTCCAGGTCCTCCAGGCGCAGCAACAGCCCGCCCAGGTGGTCGTCGCACTCCTCCGGCGTCGTGGAGGCGGCGAGCCCGGCCGCGACGGCCTGGCCGAACAGCGCGAACTCGGCGGCGAACTCGGCCCGCCCCTCACGCTCCAGCAGCTCCCTGCGACGGCCGTCCAGCACCGCCCGGGCCCGGTTGACGGCGCCCATGACGTCGCCGACGCGCTCCAGGAGCGCGGTGCGCACGGTGACGTCGGAGATCTCCAGCGTGCCGACGACGTCCGTGACGGCGGCCAGGCGCTCGGCATGCTCGGTGATCCGCTCGCCCAGCGCCTCGGCCTCGACGACGGACCCGGCCTCGCCGGCCTCGTCGGCGAGCGCGTCGACCGCGGTGCGGGGGCCGTCGAAGGCGTCGGCCCGGGCGAGGTCGCCCACGGCGCGGCGGCCGGTGGCGGCCAGCGACTCGGCCAGTTCCCCGGCGAGCGCCTCGACCCGCTCCCGGTCGGCGTGGCGCAGATCCCGCAGGGTCTCCACGCCGCCCTGGGCGCGGCGCAGTTCGGTCAGCAGGCGCACCCAGCCGTCGGCGCCATCCGGCATCTCGCCGCGGGCGCGGCGCACCAGGGCGGTGACGGCGGCGGCCTTCTCCTCCACCGCCGCCCGCGCCTGGGCCCGCAGCTCCTCGACGCGCCGGAACTCGGCGATCACCTGCGTCGCCGCCGAGCCCAGCTCGGCCAGCGGTTCGTGCATGCCCTCCAGGCCCTCGGCGTCGAGCCAGGGGAAGTCGTCGGCGACTCGGGCGCAGGCCGCGGCGATGTCCTCGAACACGGCGCTGGCCGGGGCCATCTCGTCGGCCATGCGGGCCACCGACAGCGCGGCGGCGATCCCGCGCACGAGCTCGGCGTTGCCGATGCGGCCGAGCGGCCCGGCCACCGCGGGCAGGGCGGCGGCGTACGCGTCGGAGACGTACGGCGTGCGCCACACCTGGACCGGGTGCAGGCGCGCCGGCTCGCTCTCGCGGGTGCGCAGCACGGCCAGGGTGCCGTCCTCGAACAGGGCGTGGCCCCGGGCCGGGATGGGGCTCGCGATCTCCTTGCGGATGACGTGGTAGGGCAGCAGCAGCGTGCGTCCCTCGGCAGGGGCGTGGAAGACGTAGAGCACGTCCTCGCCGCTGGGCGCGCGCAGCACGCTCTCGAACTCCATGCCCGCGGTGTCGGTGTCGAAGGTGCGGGCCGCGGCCCCGGCGGGGGCGGTGCTCAGGTAGTAGCCGCCGGGGAAGACGACGCCGTGGTCGTCGGGCAGCCGGTGGCAGGACAGCCCGACCGCGTCGAGCCGGACGACCTCGCCGGAGCGCTCGTTGTAGACGAGGTGGCGGTCGGCGGGCTCGTTGTAGGGGCGGACGCGCAGGAGCAGCAGCGGCCCGACGCGGGCGTAGGCCACGTCGGCGTCGGCCAGGGACTGGAGGGGTTCCGCGACGGGTTCGGCGTAGACGCCCTCGGCCGTCTCGGTGTCGTTCTCGGTCTTGAGGGTGAGGCTGCCGCCCACCGTGGACAGGTAGAGGGCACCGCCGTCGAGGGCGATGTGCGGGTGGCGGCCGGTGACGTGGTCGCCGCGGCCCGCGGTGACCCAGGTCAGGTCGTGGGCGGGCGGCAGGACGTGGTCCCGCTCGCCCTTGGCGTCGACGTACGCGGGCGTGCCGTCCGGCTCGACGCGCCAGCGCAGCACGCGGATGTCGCTGGCCCGGTCGCCGGTGCGGAAGACGGCGAGCAGCAGCGCCCCGACGCGGCGGAGCCGCAGCAGGCGGGCCTGCCGGTAGTACCGGTGCAGCTCGGCGAAGTCGCACCCGAAGCGCGGGTCGTCCAGCAGCCCGGGCAGGGCATCCGGCCCGGCCTCCGTGAACTCGCCGTCGACGAGGCGGTAGAGGGTGAACACGTCCGCGACGCCGGTCTCCCGGCCCGGGGCGACCGGGGTGTGGAACCCGGCCAGCAGCAGGCCGCCAACCTGCGCGAGGTCGCGGGGCACCCGCGGCCGCCCGGTGCGCAGCGTGCCGTTGTGGCCCAGCTCGACGCCGCCCGCGCCGAAGGTGGCGGCGCGGCGGGTGTTGAGGGCGTCGGCCCGCTCACCGAGGCTCTGCGCCGCGGTGGTCATCCGGCCGCGCAGTACGTCGTAGGTGGCGGTGTCCATGGCCTGGGCTGCGCCCGTCATGCGTATCGAACTCCTCGTGGTGGGCCCCCGCGCCCCGGAGGGGCGCGGGGAACTGCGCGACCGGCCGCGGCGCACCGTCAGGGTGCGCCGCGGGGGACGGGGCGGCGGCCCCGTCCCCGGGCCGGTCCGCGGAAACCGGCCCGGTCGGCGCCTGGTCGGCGCCTAGTTGGCGGCGGGGGCGGTGCCGTCGCCGCCCGCGGCGGCCAGCTTGGTGAGCAGGCTGGCGGCCGAGAGGTCGCGCAGACCGTCGGCGCCCAGCCCGGAGAGCATGGCCTTGACGTCTTCGGGGAACGTGGAGCCGCCGTCCTTGTCCAGCCAGCTCCCGGCGAGCGTCCGCACCGTCTCGCTGTTGCCGACGAAGGCGTCCACGCTCTTGCCCGCGGAGAGCGAGCCGACCAGCTTGTCGAAGAACACGGAGTCGCCGCCGACGATGTCGATGTTGGCCTTCTCCAGCCCGGCCCCGACGAGCCTGGCCTGCGCCTCCGCGATCTGCCGGTGGACGTCGATGCCCGCCACCCGGATCTCCTTCTCCGCCTCCAGGCGCAGCCGGTACTCCTCGTGCTCGCGGCTCTGCTCGTCCAGGACCGCCATGGCGTTCGCCTTCTCGGTCAGCCCCTCGGCCTCGGCCTTGAGCTTCTCGCGCATCGCCTCCGCCTCGGCCAGGCCCTTCTCCTTGGCCGCCTCGGCCTCGGCCAGCCCCATCTCCTTGGCCGCCTGCGCCTCGAACCGGCGGGTCTTGGCGATCGCGTCGGCCATCCGCTCCCGGACCTCGGCCTCGGCGAGCCCGCTCGCGGCCTGGTCCGCCTTCTTGCCCTCGGCCAGCCGCAGCGTGGCCTCCGCGTCAAGGTCGGCGGCCTTGCGCCGGGCCTCGGCCATGGTGAGCTCCTCGGCGGCGCGGTGCTGCGCGGCCTGCTCGGCCGCCTCCGCCGCCTTGATGTCCTTGACCAGCCGCTCCTGCGCCTGTGCCTCGGCGGCGATGACGAGCGCCTGCCGCTCGCGCTCGGCCTCCTCGACGGTGCGCAGCTTCTTGATCTCCTCCTCCTGCTGGGCGACCGTCTTCTCCACGGCGATGCGCTCGCGGACGACGTCGGCGATGTCCCGCTTCTCCGCCTCGACCTCCTTGTCGGCGGCGATGCGGCGCAGTTCGGTCTCCCGGTCCCGGGCGATGACCTCCAGCAGGCGGTCCTTCTCGATGCGCTCCCGCTCGACGGCCTCGACCCGCTCCCGGTTGAGCTTGGCGACGGCGACCTCGCGCTCGCGGTTCTCGTTCTGGATGCCGAGCGCCTCCTCCGTCTTGAGGTGGGCGGTGTGGGCGCGCAGCCGCTCCTCCGCCTGGACGCGGGCGGTCTCGGCCTCCTCGCGGGCGCGGACGGTGTCGATCTCGCGCTGCTGCCGGATCTCGGCGTCCACCTGCCGGCGTTCGAGCTCCAGGACGGCTTCCCGGGCGTCGACGTTCTGCCGGGTGATCTCCTTCTCCTCGTTGCGCTTGAACTCGTTCGTGCGCACGTGCTCGACGGCCGTCAGCTCGGTGATCCTGCGGATGCCCTGGGCGTCGAGGATGTTGTCGCTGTCCAGGCTGGACAGCGGTGTCTGCTCCAGGTAGTCGATGGCCGCGTCCTCAAGGGTGTAGCCGTTGAGGTCGGTGCCGATGAGCGCGATGATCCGGTCCCGCAGTTCGTCCCGGTGCGTGAACAGGTCGGCGAAGTCGAACTGCTTGCCGACGGTCTTGAGCGCCTCGGAGAACTTGGAGTTGAACAGGTCCTGGAGCGTCACGCGGTCGCTGGCGCGTTCGGTGCCGATGGCCTGGGCGGCCTTGATGACGTCCTCGCGGGTCTTGTTGACGCGGACGAAGAACGAGATGCGGATGTTCGCCCGGAGGTTGTCCCGGCAGATCAGGCCGTCGCTGCCGGTGCGGTCGATCTCGATCCGCTTCAGCGAGATGTCCATGACCTCGGCCCTGTGCAGCACCGGCAGCACCACCATGCCGGTGAAGGTGACCTCGACCTTGCGCATCTTCGAGACGATCAGGGCCTTGCCCTGCGGCACCTTGCGGAGGAGCTTGCTGACCATGAACAGCACGCCGAGCCCGATGAGCAGGCACACGGCGAGGAGCACGCCGAATCCTGTGGTGATGGCATCCATAGCGGTGGTTTCCCTTGTGCGGTGAAGAGTGTGGAAGAGCGGAGCGGAGGCGGCCGTCAGCGGCCGGTATCCGGCCGCGGCGCGGGATCGGCCCCGGGCGTCGGCTCGAAGGGGGCGACGCGGAAGAACTCGCCCTCGGCGTCGTAGTCGAAGACGAGCGCCGTACTGCCGAGCATCAGCCGGGCCGCGTCCGTGCCGTCGGCGCGCACCTGGACAACGGCCGTCGAGCCGTCCTCGGCGGCCACCTCGGCCTGTCCGAAGCGCCCGGAGACGTGGCCGGTGCGGATGGTGCACACCCGGCCGACGAGATCCGCGCGGTCCACGCCCTCCTCACGGGGCGTGAGGTGGCGCAGCGGGGCGATCAGGAGCCGTGTGCCCGCCCAGGCGAGGAAGACCGCCGCGGGCAGGACGAGGACGCGGAGCCAGAGGGCGTCGAAGAGCGCCGTGCCGCTCAGCGACATGAACCAGGCAATCACGATGAGAAGAGAGAGCGTCACGGTGACGGGAACGCCACCGAGCCCGAAGGCCGCGAACACCCCCGCGACCCCGACACCGTGACCGGCGTCCCCGGGGTCGGCGCCATCCCCTCCTTCTGTGGCGCCGAACCCGGGAACACCCCATCCCCCCAGGACAACCGCGAGCCAGTAGCCGACCACGACGACGAGCGCGAGGCCGAACAGGACGGCGGGGAACGCCGAAGCGGCGTCCAGGAAACCCCCGATTCCTCCCATCGCCCTTCCCCCTCCCGGCTGCGGTGTGCACTCATGGTGGCACTCGACGTGCACACGCCGCATTGCCTGATTCCGGCAATCTTTGGGCATGAACATGTGCCGAGGGCCGGTGCAACCGAGGACGGCACCGAGGACGGGACGCCTGACGGGACGTCACGTTCACGTCCGGTTCAGCTCGCGTACCGCGTCAGGGGTCTGACGGGGAGAAGGTCAGAGCTCGTGCTGGGGCCAGCCGAGGAGCCGGGCGCCCATCGCGGCCGTCTCCAGGGTGTAGCGCTGCAGCGCGTCGGCGGGGTCGTAGCCGGTGAGGGTGCGGATGCGGGCGAGGCGGTAGGTGAGCGTGCGCACGCCCACGCCCAGCCGGCGGGCCGCCTCGGCGTTGACGTAGCCGGACTGGGAGCACGCCATGAGCGTCTGCACGAGGGGCTCGGCGCCGCCGCGCGCCCCGGCGAGCGGGCCGAGCACCGTGTTGACGAGGTCAGCGATGGCGCTGCGGTCACGCAGCAGCACCGGGAAGACCAGCAGCTCCGAGGCGGTGAGCTTGACCGTGGGCAGGCCGAGCCGGTCGGCCACGTGCAGGGCCTCCACCGCTTCCTCGTAGCTGCTGACGACACCGCTGGGGCCGGTGTGCTCCCGGCCCAGGGCCACCCGTCGGGCCGAGACGTAGCCGGGACCCGGGCGTTCGGCCAGAAGGGCGAAGGCGTCCAGGACCGCGCGGTCGTCCCCGCTGGCCGCGATGCACACCAGCCGGCCGTCCTTCGTCGTGAGCAGCGCGTCGCGGTCGCCGAAGCGCGCCACGAGCTCCCGCTCGATGCGCCGGACGGTGGGGTGGACGTCGTCGTAGACCTCGTACCCCTCGGCGACGGCGACGGTGTGCGTGTGGGACAGCCGCAGCCCGAAGCGCTGGGCCCGCTCGGCGAGCCGGCCCAGGTCGCTGCGGCCGTGGAGGAGGTCGTCGACGAACTCGCGACGCTCGGCCTCCTCCTGCCGCACCGCGAGCCGGCGCGCCTGCTCGTGACCGTCCCCGAGCGCCCCGATGGCGCCCTCCAGCGCGGCGAGGATGGCGTCACCCGTGCGGGCCCGCTCGGCCGGACCGGCCGCCCGCATCACCCCCGGCAGGGTCCCCCACAGGGCGCGGGTCTCGCCGACGAAGAGGGTGACGACCTCGCGCAGCTTGTGTCCGTCCTCGGCGGCGCGCTCACCCAGAGAGCGGAAGGCGTCCAGCTCGTCGCGGTGCGGCAGCCGCCCCGTCGTGGAGACCTCGGCGAGCAGCCGCGGGTAGTCCCCCAGAAAATCCCCCGAAATGCCAGCGCGTCGCACGGTGCCTCCCCTGTCAGGCCCTCCCGGGCCTCACCCCTCGGTCTCCCCCCCCGGCCCCTCACCCCCGTCGACCGGGCCCACCGGAACCCACTCCGGCACTCTGACCAGCCTAGAGCCTGCGCGCCGACGGGTACCGGCCGGTAGAGCGACGCAGCTCACAGCGCGGCTTGCGGTAAAGCCGTGACGTGCGGGTACGGTGAGGGACACAACAAGTGCGTCAATAATTGATCAATGGTGTGCCGGGAAGTCTGGTCGGCAGTGCGATCCGTCGCGCTTTGTTCGTTCTGTGCCCGACCTTGCCCGGAGGCCGCCCCATGACGTCCACGCCACAGCAGAGCTCGCCGCAGCGCGCGTTCGCCCGGCCGCCGCTCAAGGAGCGGCGTCTGCTCGCCGACGCGCTGCGGACGGAGACCGTGGGCGGTCTCATGCTGCTGGGTGCCGCGGTCGTCGCGCTGGTCCTGGCCAACACCCCGCTCAGCGAGTTCTACGAGGACGTCAGCAAGGCCCACCTGGACATCCCGGCCCTCGGCCTGGAGCTCTCCGTCGCCCACTGGGCCTCGGACGGGCTGCTGACGCTCTTCTTCTTCGTCGCGGGCATCGAGCTCAAGCGCGAACTGGTCGTCGGTGAGCTGCGCAACCCGGCGGCGGCCGCGCTGCCCGTGGTGGCGGCGCTGTGCGGCATGGTCGTGCCCGCCCTCTTCTACGTGTCCGTCGCGGCGGCCGGCAACGGCGACATGAACGGCTGGGCCGTGCCGATGGCCACCGACATCGCCTTCGCCCTCGGCGTCCTCGCGGTCATCGGGACCAACCTGCCTTCCGGCATCCGCGCCTTCCTGCTGACGCTCGCCATCGTCGACGACCTCGGCGCCATCCTCGTCATCGCCCTCTTCTACACCTCCACGCTGAAGATGTGGGCGTTGGCCGGGGCGGTCGTCGGGCTCATCCTGTTCTGGGCGCTGCACCAGAAGCTCAACGTCCGCGGCTGGTACATCTACGTGCCCCTCGCTGTGACGATCTGGGTGCTGATGCTCAACAGCGGCATCCACGCCACGATCGCCGGTGTCGCCATGGGCATGCTGCTGCGCTGCCGGACCCGCCCGAACGAGGAGACCTCGCCCGCCGAGCACATCGAGCACCTCGTGCGCCCCCTGTCGGCCGGTTTCGCGGTCCCGGTCTTCGCCCTGTTCGCCGCCGGCGTCAGTGTCTCCCTCGGAGACCTCAGCGAGGCGGCCGGGGAGCCGGAAGCCCTCGGCGTGGCCCTCGGCCTGTTCGTGGGCAAGATCGTGGGCGTCTTCGGCGGCACCTACGTGGCCGCCCGCTTCACCCGGGCCGAGCTGAGCGACGACCTGTCCTGGTCCGACATCGTGGGCATCTCCATGCTGGCGGGCATCGGCTTCACCGTCTCCCTGCTGGTCACCGAGCTGGCGTTCGACGAGGGTTCGGCGATCACCGAGCACGTCAAGGCCGCCGTCCTCATGGCCTCCTTCCTCTCCGCCCTCGTCGCCGCCGTCCTGCTGAAGTGGCGCGACAAGCACTACCGGCGGATCTGGGACGAGGAGAACCGCGACGACGACCACGACGGCATCCCCGACATCGACCAGCGCGAGGAGGCTGAGCTCGCCGCCCAGGCAGCCGCCCAGCGCGCCGCCGAGCGCCGCGTCGAGGGCCCGGGAGAGGGCCCGGGCGAGGGCGGCGACGGGGTCAGCGGGAAGCGCTGACCTCCAGCCGGACGAAGCGCGGCCGGTACAGCGCCACGTCCCGGTGCACGGCCGAGGTCGAGCCCGTCACGTTGACGTCATAGCTCAGCAGCAGGTCCGCCCCGCCACCGCTGAAGGCGGGGTGGGCCTGCGGGTTGTAGGCCACCGCCCCGGCCGCCCGGCCGCCCTCGGGCAGCGGCGGCGTCAACGCGTCGGACGGGCCGTGCCAGGGCCCCTGCGGAGCACAGGCCCAGTACGAGGTCACGGTCGTCAGCCCCCGTCCGTCGGGCCCGCCCGCGTCCGTGGTGAGCAGGAGCCAGGTGCCGCCGCGCCGGGTGACCGTGTAGGTGTTGCTCGCGCCGCGGTCCGGGTCGGCCCACGGCGCGGCGCCGACGGGCAGCGCCCGGGCCGCCGCCGGATCGGCCCGCCAGCCCGCGCCGTCCCAGTACCGCCAGGCCGACCGGTCGGCCAGCGCGCCCACCGGCGCCCGGGCCACGTGCGCCCGCGACGACGTACCCCGCACGGTCCCCTCGTCGGCGCCGAACACGTACGTCCACCCGCCCTCGCGCACCGCCGACGTCCCGTACAGCACCCGCCGCGCCGGATCCCCGTCCCGGGGGACGTCGACGGGCTCGACGGACTCCAGCCTCAGCTCCGGCAGGCTCAGCGTGGCGACCTCCGTGGCGCGCGGCACCCCGAAGGCCCACGGCGGGCCGCCCGCCTCCCGCCGCCACAGCAGCACCCGCACGACCCGCTCCCGCGCGCCCGGCTCCCGCGGCTCGACGACGCCCTGCACCGGCCAGCGCCACACCTCGCGGCCGTCCCGCCCCGTCAGTCCGGGGAAGAACGCGCCGGGCCCCGGGCCCAGCAGGGTGCGCTCCAGCCGGCCGTCCGGCGACATCACGACGCCCGCGTTGCGCACCCACACCGGCGAGGGGTCCCGCGAAGGGCCGCCGGCCGGGATGGCCGGGTGCACCCGGTCCAGGAAGGTGTCGGCGGACAGCCACAGCGTCCGCCCGTCCGGCAGCCGCACCGAACGGCTGCCGTCGCCGCCGGTCCAGTCGTCCAGCCGGGCGTTGTCGTCCCCGTACCGGGCGAACTCGGCCGTCATCGCCTCGTCGGCGCGCCATCCCGTGACGCTCAGCTCCCGGCACGCGTCCGGCGTCCGGGGCCCGGTGCCGTCCTCGTCCGGTCCCGACATCAGCAGGGCGACGACCAGGGCGAGCGCCACCCCCGCCGCGAGCCCGGCGAGCAGCCTCGGCAGCGGGCCCGGCGGCGGGCCCGGTGACTCCCCACGGTCGGGACGGCGACGGCTGAGGCGGTCCATAGGCCGCCGAGGATAGGGCAACGGCCTCGCGCGCCGTGTCCCGGTTCAACGGTGGGGGTGCCGGGCCGGGTCCACCGCGGCGGCCAGCTCCCCCAGGGCCTCCGTCACCAGCTCCGCCACCCGCAGGGCCACACCGTCGGGGTGCTCGGCGTGCGCCTGCCACGCGGCGAGGGCGGCCCCCAGCGCCGTGAGGTCCAGGGGCGCGCCGGCGCGCAGGGCCGCGTCGGCGCGCCCGGCGGCGTCCCGCAGCTCCCGGGCGAAGGCGGCGGCCCCGGGGTCGTCCCGCGCGTCCGGGGGCGGCAGGTGCGCCTCCAGCAGCATCGCCGAGCGGCCCACCGTCCGCACGGCCGCCTGGGCGTCGGCGGCCCGGCGGCGGGGCAGTCCGCGGTGCCGCACCGGCTCGGCGTCGGCCCGCGCCACGGCCTCGTCCCACTCCAGCAGCGCGGCCCGGGCGTCCAGCAGCGCGTCCCGCACCTGCCGGGGACGGCGGCCGGCCGGGTGCCCGAAGCCGTCCAGCACGGCGACCGCGTACGCCAGCACGGCCGTCAGCCACTGCGCGAGGCGCTCGCGCAGCCGCGGCGTCTCCCAGGCCGGGTACACCGCGTAGGAGACGAGGGCCAGCGCACCGCCGAGCAGGGTGAGCCAGATCCGCTGCGGCACCGTCTGCGCCCAGTCCTCCCCTGCGAGGCCCAGCAGGAAGACCACGTACGCGCCGATGCACGCCGAGATCACCAGATAGCCGCTGCGCATCAGCAGGTAGAGCAGGAACACGCTGCCGACCGCGTAGACCGCCGCGAGGTACGTGCCCGGGGCCGTCAGGGCGATCAGCGCCCCGGCCAGTGCCACCCCCGTGACCGTGCCCGCGAGCCGGGCGGCGCCGCGGGCGACGGTCTCCGAGAAGTCCGGCCGCAGGACCATCACGGCCGTCAGCCCGATCCAGTAGCCGTGGCGGGTGGGCAGCGCCTCCCCGAGCAGATACCCGGCCGGGACGACGGCCGCCACCCGCAGCGCGTGCCGCAGGACCGGCGAGGAGCCCCGCAGCTCCCACCGCAGCGCCCGCAGCACGACCGGCAGCTGCCGGACCCCGCTCGGCCGCCGAAGATGGGGCCGCCGGCCGGCCTCCGTCACCTCCACCGGCTCCTGCGCGGCCTCCACCAGCTCCTCGCTCAGCGCGATGAGCCGAAGGGCCGCCCGGCGCGCCGGGCCGGGCGGCAGGACGGGCCCGTCGGCCGGCACCCGCAGCACCTCCAGCGCCTCACCCGGCAGCCGTACGTGCTCCCCGTACCGGATCGCCCGCGCCACCGCGTCCAGCACCGTGGCCGCGGCCTCCAGCAGCGCCCGCACGCGCTCCCGCGCCGGGCCCTCGGGGGCGCCCCCGACGACGGGGTCGGCGAGCGAGGCCAGCACCGGACGGAACCGGTCCGCCAGCAGCCGGTAGCCCTGCAACTGGCGCGGCCGGTGCCGGGCCTGGCGCGGGGTCACCGCGGCGGCGCGGCGGGCGCGGACGAGCGCCTGCGGGTCGAAGGGCGCCGTCGGGTCCTCCCGCAGCGTCCGGGCGTACCCCGCGACGGACTCCAGCGCCTCGGCCAGCGCCTCCCGGCGCGCCGCCCAGCGGCGGATCGGGAAGAGCAGGATCAGCGCCGCCTGCACCACCCCGCCCAGGCCGATGATCGCCGCGTGTCCCGCGGCCTCCGGCACGCTCGACGGCAGCGTCACGACGACGAGCATCATGGCCACCGTGAAGGCGCTGACCACCCCGGCGACCGCCCCCACCGCCCACGCCATGCCCGCGCCGAAGGCCCAGGCGGCCAGCATCGGGGTGAAGGCCCACGGGTGCCCGGCCAGCACGTAGCCGAGGAAGGCGCTCACCGACAGGCCGAGCGCTGCGCCCAGCGCCAGCACCGGACGGGGCCGCCAGCTCCGCTGGAACGTGGCGATCCCCGAGGCGAAGGCGCCGAAGGCCGAGGAGACGGCGAGCCCGGGCGAGCCGAGCCACAGCGTGAGCCCGAGGACCAGCGCCACGCCGCAGGTGCCGCGCAGGGCCAGCAGCGGCGCGACCGCGCCCCGCTCGATCCGCAGGCCCGAGCGTGCGGTGTCCTTCAGGGCCGCGGCCCACCGGACCGTGACGCCCGACGTTCCGCACATGATCACGAGAATACGGGGCCGGACGCGCTACCCGCCCGCCGCGCCCACTCTCCGTACCGCCCTCCGTTCCGGTCCACCTGCCGTCCCGCCCGCCGCGCCACGTCTCCCGGGTGGCCACGGACGGGTGATGACCGCTGCCGGTGTGCGGTGCGGTGTTCGTCACGACTGTCACCGTTACGCGGGTTCCCGGTCACGGAAGCCTGACAGCCCGGCAGTGGCGGCCCGGACCCTCGTTCGGCCCGGCACAGGCTGATGCCGCATCACCCGACACTCCTGTGGAGGTGCCCCCGACATGGCCGACCACCGTCTCTGGTCGTACAAGGAGATCGCCGCGCACATCCAGGTGCAGCCCGATACCGTCCGGTCCTACCGCAAGCACGGATTGCTGCCGCCGCCCGACCTGGTCGAGGGCGGTCGTCCCTTCTGGTACGCCGACACCATCCGCGACTGGGTCACCCGCCGCCCGGGCGCGGGCGGACGACGCGGCGCGTAGGCCGTGAGCGTGCGACGACGGAACCGGCACCCCCGGCCCAGGACGGGCCACCCAGGTGGGGTATACCCGATTTCATACGGGCGGGGGGTATACACTGAGGGCGTTCGAGCTCGGGAACCCGAGGACACCGCGCATTGGAGACACCATGAGCGAGACCACGATCACGTACCAGGTCAGCGGCATGAGCTGCGGCCACTGCGAGAAGGCCATCACAGAAGAGGTGTCCGCCCTGGAAGGCGTCACCGAGGTGAAGGCCGTCGCCGCCACGGGCCTGGTCTCGGTCACCGGCGCCGCGGCCCCCGACGAGGCGGCGGTCCGCGCCGCCGTCGACGAAGCGGGCTACGAGCTCGTCGGCCGCGCCTGAGACGCGGCCGAGGCACGCCGGGCGCCGAGGCGAACGCCCGGGCCGCGGGAAGGAAGGCGACCGGGAAGCAGGAAAACGCCCCCTCGCGAGTCCCCCCACGGGCCCGCGAACGGGGGCGCTTCCTTCTCCCGACCCTGACTCCCCCCACGGGATCAGAGCCGGGCGTTCGGCTGGGCTGCACGTTGACCGGAGGGCCGCTCAAGCACCCGGGAACGCCAGCCCGGACCACAACTCCGCCGGGTGTTGCAGTCACCCGGTTCGACCGCGCAGGAGGGTCCGGGGTTGTACGCCGATCATGTGACGTGCGTCACATGATCGAGCGAGGCGCGCGGACGAGCCCTGAGACACGCGCACGGCCCCGGTGCAGGTGGACCGGGGCCGTGTGACGGATGGAGCCGACGGGCTGGTTACCGCTGCTCGACCGGGACGTAGTCGCGCTCGACGACGCCGGTGTAGATCTGCCGCGGGCGGCCGATGCGGGAGCCGGGCTCCTTGATCATCTCGTGCCACTGGGCGATCCAGCCGGGCAGCCGCCCCAGGGCGAACAGCACGGTGAACATGCTGGTCGGGAAGCCCATGGCGCGGTAGATCAGGCCGGTGTAGAAGTCCACGTTCGGGTAGAGGTTGCGCGAGACGAAGTAGTCGTCGCTCAGCGCGTGCTCTTCCAGCTTCAGCGCGATGTCGAGCAGTTCGTCGGACTTGCCGAGCGCCGACAGCACGTCGTGGGCCGCCGCCTTGATGATCTTGGCGCGCGGGTCGAAGCTCTTGTACACCCGATGGCCGAAGCCCATCAGGCGGACGCCGTCCTCCTTGTTCTTCACCTTGCGGATGAAGGCGTCGACGTCCCCGCCGTCGTTGCGGATCCTCTCCAGCATCTCCAGCACGGACTGGTTCGCACCGCCGTGCAGCGGGCCCCACAGAGCGCTGATGCCGGCCGAGATGGAGGCGAACATGTTGGCCTGCGAGGAGCCGACCAGCCGGACCGTCGACGTCGAGCAGTTCTGCTCGTGGTCGGCGTGCAGGATCAGGAGCTTCTCCAGAGCGCTGACGACGACCGGGTCGAGGTCGAACTCCTCGGCCGGCACGGAGAACGTCATGCGCAGGAAGTTCTCGACGTAGCCCAGGTCGTTGCGCGGGTAGACGACCGGGTGGCCGACGGCCTTCTTGTAGGCGTACGCGGCGATCGTCGGCAGCTTGGCCAGCAGCCGGATCGTCGAGATGTGGCGCTGTTCCTCGTCGAACGGGTTGTGGCTGTCCTGGTAGAACGTGGACAGCGCGCTGACCACCGAGGACAGCATGGCCATCGGGTGGGCGTCCCGGGGGAAGCCGTCGTAGAAGCGTTTGACGTCCTCGTGCAGCAGGGTGTGCTGGGTGATCTCACCGCGGAAGGCCGCCAGCTCGTCCACGGTGGGCAGCTCGCCGTGGATCAGCAGATAGGCCGTCTCCAGGAAGGTGCCGCGCTCCGCGAGCTGCTCGATCGGATAGCCGCGATAGCGCAGAATGCCCCGCTCACCGTCGAGGAAGGTGATCGCGGACTTCACCCCCGCGGTGTTGCCATAGCCGGAGTCCAACGTGACCAGGCCCGTCTGGGCACGCAGCTTGGCGATGTCGAACCCCGAGTCCCCCACGGTGCTCTCCACCAGCGGGTAGCTGTACTCGCTGTCCCCGTGCCGCAGTACTACAGACTTCTCAACGTTGCCGCCGTTGTCGCTCACGTCATCCCTCACCGACGTCGTGCCTCTTGATGAATGTGCTCGAAGGTCGTTCGAGCTTCCAGAGGTGGATACCGAAGTGCCCTGACCAGTCCACTGTGTCCACTGTCGCTCAATTCATGCCGGACGGTGCACTCGGGGTCGGCCGAAGGCGCCTGTGTGGCACGGAGTGCCGCATGAACGCTACGCTTCGGCGCCCACCGCGCGCAATCGATGATCGAGCATTGTGTGCCGGCGCCCTGCCGACACCGTCCGGACCGCCTGTCCCAGCGCCCGGCGCGAGCCGACCAGCACGACGAGGCGTTTCGCCCGGGTGACGGCCGTGTACAGCAGGTTTCGCTGCAACATCATCCAGGCCCCGGTCGTGACCGGTATCACTACCGCCGGGTACTCGCTGCCCTGCGAGCGGTGGATCGTCACCGCGTACGCGTGGGCCAGCTCGTCCAGTTCGTCGAAGTCGTACTCGACCTCCTCGTCCTCGTCGGTGCGGACCGTGAGCGTCTGCTCCTCCTGGCTGAGCGCCGTGACGACACCGACCGTGCCGTTGAAGACCCCGGCCACCCCCTTCTCGTAGTTGTTGCGGATCTGCGTCACCTTGTCCCCCACCCGGAAGACCCGGCCGCCGAAGCGCTTCTCCGGCAGGTTCGGCCGCCCGGGTGTGATCTCCTGCTGCAGGAGGCCGTTCAACGTCCCCGCCCCGGCGGGGCCGCGGTGCATCGGGGCCAGCACCTGGACGTCCCGCCGCGGATCGAGGCCGAACTTCGCGGGTATGCGCCGCGCGGCCACGTCCACCGTGAGCCGGCCCGCCGCCTCCGTGTCCTCCTCCACGAACAGGAAGAAGTCGGACATGCCCTGGACCAGCGGCGGCGCCCCGGCGTTGATCCGGTGCGCGTTCGTGACGACACCCGACTGCTGGGCCTGCCGGAAGATCCGCGTCAGCCGGACGGCCGGGACCGGCCCGCCCTCGGCCAGCAGATCCCGCAGCACCTCGCCCGCGCCCACCGACGGCAGCTGGTCCACATCTCCCACCAGCAGCAGGTGCGCCCCGGGCGGCACTGCCTTGACCAGCTTGTTGGCCAGCAGCAGATCGAGCATCGAGGCCTCGTCGACGACGATCAGGTCCGCGTCGAGCGGGCGCTCCTGGTCGTAGGCGGCGTCCCCGCCGGGCTTGAGCTCCAGCAGCCGGTGCACCGTGGACGCCTCGGCGCCCGTCAGCTCCGCGAGCCGCTTGGCCGCCCGGCCCGTGGGCGCGGCCAGCAGCACCGACGCCCCCTTGGCCCGGGCCAGCTCCACCACCGAGCGGACGGTGAAGGACTTGCCGCAGCCCGGCCCGCCCGTGAGCACGGCGACCTTGCGGGTCAGGGCGAGCCGCACCGCGTCCCGCTGCTCGGGCGCCAGATCCGCTCCGGTGCGCCGGGCCAGCCAGGCGAGGGCCCGCTCCCAGTCCACGTCGGCGAAGGCGGGCAGCCGGTCCTCCGGCGTGGACAGCAGGCGCCGCAGCCGTCCCGCCAGCGAGCGCTCGGCCCGGTGGAACGGCAGCAGGTAGACCGCCGTCAGCGTGTCGTCCGGGGACTCCGGGTTCGGCCCCCGCTCACGGACGACGCCCTCCTCCTCCCCCGCCAGCTCGTCCAGGCACTCGATCACCAGCCCGGTGTCGACCTGGAGCAGCTTCACGGCGTCCGCGATGAGCCGCTCCTCGGGCAGGAAGCAGTGCCCCTGGTCCGCCGACTGGGACAGCGCGTACTGGAGCCCCGCCTTCACCCGCTCCGGGCTGTCGTGCGGGATGCCGACGGCCTGCGCGATGCGGTCGGCCGTGAGGAAGCCGATGCCCCACACGTCCGCCGCCAGGCGGTAGGGCTGATCCCGCACGACGCCGATCGAACCGTCCCCGTACTTCTTGTAGATGCGCACCGCGATCGACGTGGAGACGCCCACCCCCTGCAGGAAGACCATCACCTCCTTGATGGCCTTCTGCTCCTCCCACGCGGCGGCGATCTTCGCCGTACGCTTCGGGCCGAGCCCGGGCACCTCCACGAGCCGTCCGGTGTCCTCCTCGATGACGTCGAGCGTGGCCGTCCCGAAGTGGTCCACGATGCGCTCGGCGATGCGTGGCCCGATGCCCTTGATCAGCCCGGATCCGAGGTAGCGCCGTATGCCCTGCACCGTGGCCGGCAGCACCGTCGTGTAGTTCTCCACGGTGAACTGGCGGCCGTACTGCGGATGGGAGCCCCAACGCCCCTCCATCCGCAGCGACTCCCCCGGCTGCGCGCCCAGCAGTGCGCCCACGACGGTGAGCAGATCCCCGCCGTGGCCCGCGTCCTTCCGCCGCGAGGGCGCGACGCGGGCCACGGTGTACCCGGTCTCCTCGTTCGCATAGGTCACGCGCTCGAGGACACCTTCGAGCACGGCTGGCTGAAACGACATGTCACAGACCGTAACCCCCACCACTGACAGCGCGACACCCCGTCCGCGAGCCCGTGGACCACCGGGGCCCACTTGCCCGGCACCCCGGTCGTCGTCTTCAATCCGGGCGTAGTCGTTCGTATGCGGTTCTTCCCACGAACCCCCCGACGTGAAAGGCGTGTGCCATGGCGGTCCGGGTGACGACGGCGGCCCCGCCCGCCTCCCGGCAGAGCGCGGAGCGGTCCTCCTGACGGCCCCGGGTCCCGCGGCGGACACCCCGGGCACCGGGCTCGACGTCCTGGTCATCGGGTCGGCCAACGCCGACCTGGTCACCGTCGTCGAACGGCACCCCACGCCCGGCGAGACCGTCCTCGGCTCCGATCTGGCCCTCCACCCCGGCGGCAAGGGCGCCAACCAGGCCGTCGCCGCCGCCCGGCTCGGCGCCCGGGCGGGCCTGCTGGCCCGGGTCGGCGACGACGCGCACGGCCGGCTGCTGGCGGACTCCCTCGCCGCGTCCGGGGTGGCCACCGGCACCCTCCTGACCGGCGGGGCGCCCACCGGCGTCGCCCTGATCACCGTGGGCCCGGGCGGAGACAACACCATCGTCGTCTCCCCCGGCGCCAACGGGCACCTCACCCCGGCCGACGTGGCCGCCGCCCAGGACGCCGTGGGCGCGGCGGCCGTCGTCTCGCTACAGCTGGAGATCCCCCTGGAGACGGTGGCGGCCGCCGTCTACACCGCCGCCGCCGCCGGCACCCGCGTCGTGCTCAACCCCTCACCGCCCGCCGCGCTGCCTCCGGACGTCCTCGCCCTCTGCGACCCCCTCGTCGTCAACGAGCACGAGGCCCGGCTGCTCCTCGCCGGCACCGGGGCGGCCGACGGCGGCACCCCGGCCGACTGGGCCGCGGCGCTGCTGCGGCACGGTCCGCGCAGCGTCGTGGTGACCCTCGGCGCCGCGGGAGCGCTCGCCCGGGGCCCCGAGGGCACCGCACTCGTCCCGGCGCCCCGCGTCGAGGCGGTGGACTCCACGGGCGCGGGCGACGCCTTCACCGGTGCGCTCGCCTGGCGGCTCGCCCGCGGCGACGGCCTCGCCACCGCCGTACGGTTCGCGGTGCGCGCGGGTGCCGCCTCCGTCGCCCAGCCCGGCGCTCAGAGCTCCTACCCCTCACCGGGCGAGCTGCCCTGAGACCTGTCTGATGACTGATCGTGTGGGGGCGTGGCGAGTTGACGGATGCGGCGTGGGAGCGGACGTGTCGACGGCCGTGGGCTGCGGTGGCGCTATCACCGGCGGTTGGGCGAAGGGGTGTTGGGGTCTTTCCGGCCGGCGTTCCGGCCGTGGCCGCCGGCGTGTGGTGGCCGCTGGTGGGTGCCGTACGGCGAGGAGTCCGCTTTCCCCGGGGCCGTTCGGTAGCTATTCCTTGACGGCTCCGGCGTTGGCGTCCTGCACGAAGTAACGCTGGAAACAGAAGAAGAGAGCAGCGACGGGCAGGGTGGTCAGCAGGGCCGCCGCCAGTTTCAGCGGGTACTGCGTGCCGCCGCCGAGACCGCCGGAGACGAGGCGGGCGAGGCCGGTGGTGAGGGTCTCGTACTGGCTGGACTGGGTGGCCACGAGGAAGTGGGTGAACTCGTTCCACGAGCCCTGGAAGGAGAGGATCGTGAGGGTGATCAGGGCGGGGCGGGCCATCGGCAGGACCACCGACCAGAAGATACGGAAGACGCCCGCGCCGTCGACGCGCGCGGCCTCCTCCACCTCACGGGGGATCGATGCGAAGAACTGCTTCATGATGAAGATCCCCGCCGCGTCGACCAGCAGCGGCAGGATCATGCCGGTGTAGGTGTCGAAGAGCCCGAAGGTGTTGAGCACCAGGAAGCGCGGGATCAGCAGGGCGATGCCGGGCACCGCCATGACGGCGAGGATGAAGCCGAACAGCAGGGAGCGGCCGGGGAAGCGCAGACGGGCCAGGGCGTAACCGGCCATCGCGTCGAACAGCACGCGTCCGGTGGTGACCACGACGGTGACGAACGCCGAGTTGCCCAGCCAGCGCAGGAAGGGCACGCCGTCCCCGGCCTGGCTGAGGCCGAACAGGCGCTGGTAGGCGGCGGTCGTGGGAGTGGTGGGGATCAGCCCGAGAGGGTGGGCGGCGGCGTCCGGATCGGTCTTGAACCCGGTCACCAGCTGGATCACGAACGGCATGAGGTACAGGAGCCCGACGGCGGCCACCGCCGTGTAGCCGAGGATCCGCAGCGGCACCGGGAACCGGCCGAGCACGGGACGCCCCTGTGACCGTGCGGACTCGGCCGTCACGGTGGCGGGGGGCCTGGTGGTCGTCGCTGGCGCGGACTTGGGGGTCATCGTTTCCTCGTGGGGCGGGCGGTGCGCTCGCGGAGCGCGTATCGCTGCAGGCCGGTCATGGTGAGGATCAGTGCGAGCAGAAGGAAGGCGATGGCCGCCCCCTGACCGAAGTCGGCGTCACCGAAAGCACTTGAGTAGGACAGGAAGGCCGGTGTGAGGGTGGTGTTGCCGGGGGCACCCTGGCTCATGACGTAGACCTGGTCGAAGACCTGCCAGGTGCCGATCGTGCCCAGGGTGAGGACGAGGAAGAGGACGGGCCGCAGGGCGGGCAGCGTGACATGGCGCAGCATCTGGAAGCGGCCTACTCCCTCGATGGCGGCCGACTCCTCCAGTTCGCGGGGGATGTTCTGGAGGGCCGCGAGGAAGATCAGCATGAAGGTGCCGGAGGTCGTCCACACAGCGAGCACGATGATCGTGCACATGGCGACGGACGGCCCGGACAGCCATTCGAACCAGGACAGTCCCATGAAGGAGCGGTCGGCCAACGCACCCGAGGGCTGGTCGGAGTCGACGATCCCCAGGCCACCGAGCAGGAGGGAGAGGACCCCGCGTGGGTCGTTGAACCAGTTGGGGCCCTTGACCCCGATCCAGGAGAGCAGGGTGTTGACAGCGCCGCTGCCCTGGAACAGGAACAGGAAGATGGTGGAGACCGCGATCGAGCTGGTCACCGAGGGGAAGAAGAACGTGGTGCGCAGGACGCCCCGGACGCGCAGCATCCGCTGGTTGACGATGAGTGCCAGTCCCAGCGCGATGACGGTCTGCAGCGGCACGGTCAGCAGCACGTAGTAGACGTTGTTGCGCAGCGAGGTCGCGAAGAGGGTGCGGTCGAGGCCGTCCCGGGTGAGCAGGTTCCGGTAGTTGTCGAGCCCGACGAACGTCGCCTGGCCGCTGAAGGGATTGGACTGGCCGTCCCAGTCCAGCAGGCTCACCCACAGCGCCATCAGGGTCGGCAGGACCAGGAAGAGGCCGAGGACGACCACCATGGGGCTGACGAACAGCCAGCCCCAGACTCCTTCGGCGCGACGCCCCGCACGCGGGGCGAGCTTGGTGCGGGAGGCCGCCACCGGGCCGGGCCCGCCGGGCGCGTCAGCCGCGCCCGGCGGGTCGGCCACCTGGGATCCGCCACCGGTCACCGCGGAAGTGGTGCCACGGGGAGACAGGGGTGACATGGCGGCCTATTCGCCCTTCGCCAGGGCCTGTTCGCCGTTCCGCTGGAGGTCGGCGAGGATCCTCTCCGGGTCGCCGGTGCCCAGTCCCGCGAGATCGGTGTTGAACTGGGTGAGGACCTTGTCGAAACCGGCGAGGGTCACCGGACCCTGCGCGTGGGCGTTGGCGTCGACCCACGCCTTGGCGGAAGGGTTCTGCTGGGCGTACTCGGCCTGCGCGCTGGTGCGGGAGGGCATCACGCCGAAGGCGTCGGCGTTCTTCAGCTGCTGCGCGCTGCTGGTGAGGTACTCGACGAGCTTCACGGCCGCCGCCCGGTGGCTGCTGTCCTTGGCCACGCCCCAGCACTGGCTGAAGGCGAGCGTGCCCTGGCCGGCCGGGCCCGCGGGAAGCGGGACCACGGTGTAGTCAACCTCGGGGTAGTCGGCCTCCATGCCGCCGGTGAGCCAGTTGCCCTCGATGGTCATCGCGGCCTTGCCCTTGCCGAGGGCCTCGCCGCCCCAGTTGGTGTCGACCTGGCTGGCGTACTTCAGGGAGCCGGACTCCAGCAGCGACTGCACGTAGGTGAGCGCGTCGGCGTTCTGCGTACTGTCGGCGGTGATCTCCGTCTGGTCGGGATTGGTGATCCAGCCGCCGGCCTGCTTCATGAAGACGCCGAGACGTGCCCACTCGCCGTTGACGACCAGCCCGGTGACGTCGCCCCGGGTCAGCTTCGCGGCGACCGTCTTCAGCTGGTCCCAGGTGGTCGGATAGTCCTTCTCGGTCAGTCCGGCCTTCTTCCACAGGTCCGTGTTGATCGCGAGGGCGAGGGTGGAGGTGTCCTTGGGCAGACACACCAGCTCTCCGTCGTGGGTGAAGGAGGCGCGCAGCTGCTCGGAGAAGTCGTCGGCGTCCTCGATCCGGTCGCCGTAGGGGTAGAGGGAGCCGCTCTCGGCGTAGTTGGCGAACTGGTCGGAGTTGACGTAGAAGGCGTCCGGCGGCTTGTTTCCGGCGAAGGACTGGGCGAGCTGCTGGTTGATGTCCTTGGCGACGTCCACGGTCACCGTGTGGCCGGTCTCCTTCACGTAAGCCGCCGCCGCGTCCTTGACGGCCCGCGTCTCCGCGTCGCCCGAGCTGGCGATCAGCAGGGTCAGATGCTGCTCGGCGCTGGAGTCCTGCTCTGTCGTGCCGCTGTCGAAGCCCGACGAGCAGCCTGTCGCGGATATCAGGACCGCGCAGGTGACGAGTGCCGCGGCGGCCGTTCGGCTGACCATGGAAATCCTCCGTGGGTTGGGGGTGTCACGTGCGGCTCCGTCCGGTCGGCCGAGGACGCGGAACCAGGGCCGGGGAAGGGATGCTTGGCCGGCAGCGACGACGGGACCGGGGAAGCCCTTACGTGGCCGAGGCGGTCTCCGCCGTGGCGCCGCCGCCCGGCGGGCAGACGCTGTCGCGCGTGATCAGCGTCGGCTCCAGGAGCAGGCGTTCCGGCGCCGCGTCGGGAGCCGCGATACGCGCCAGCAGCAGCCGTACGCACTCCCGCCCGACGTCCTCCAGCGGCTGCGCGACCGAGGCCAGGCCGGGGGAAAGGATCTCGGCGGTCGGCGAGTCGTCGAACCCGAAGACGGCGACGTCCCGGCCGGGAACGGCACCGCGCTCGCGCAGGGCCTGGTAGCAGCCGAGCGCCAGCATGTCGCTGGCCGCGACGACGGCGGTCGCGCCGGCGTCCAGGAGCGGCTTCACCGCGGTGCGGGCCGCGTCGACGTCGTTCACGCTCTGCGCCCGCCGCCCGCGCACCGGCAGTCCGTGTCGACGCAGGGCCCGTCGCCAGCCCTCGGCGCGGTCGTCGCCGGCGGCGGAGGAGCCGCGTTCCCAGCCGAGGAAGGCGATCCTGCGGTGGCCGAGGGAGACCAGGTGCTCGACCGCCGCGTCCGTCCCAAAGGCGCCGTCGACGTCGACCCAGTCGCCGATCTGCCGCCCCGACCACATCCGGCCGAAGCCGACGAACGGCGCACCGCGCTTGGCGAGCCACGCCTGGCGCGGGTCACCGTGCTCGGTGCCGCTGAGGACGAAGCCGTCGACCTCGTGCTGGTCGAGCAGTTCCCCGTATCCCTCCAGGGTCGGACCGCCGGGCGGGGCGGCGAACAGCAGGATCCGGTAGCCGGCCTCGTCGGCGGCCTGGGAGAGGGCGTGCAGGAAGCGGTCCAGGACCGGCGAGCTGGCCGGGACGGGCTGGATGCCGTAGCCGATCAGCTTGCTCGAACGGGTGCGCAGCGTCTGCGCCGCACGGCTGGGGCGGTAGCCCATCGCATCGATCGCGTGCCGGACCCGCTCCAGGGTCTCGGGCCGCAGCATGTCCGGCGAGTTGATCGCGTTCGACACGGTCTGCGGTGAGACGCCGGCCCGGCGGGCGACCGTCGCGAGCGTCACCGGGCCGCCTCTGGCCGAGGGGCTGTTCCTGGAGCGGGGCATGCAGCTCTCCGACTTGACGAGGAGATACGGGTTTCTCTTTGGCGTTCCCACGGGCGTTGTGTTCGCTCCGACACCTGACTTAGTGTCGTTTTAACGATCCAACGCTGAGAGGTTCTCCGTCCTTGGACACCACTGTCAAGCCCCAGGACACCGATGACCCGGCCACGACCGCCCCTTCCGCGACCGGTGGCCTCCAGCCCTTCCTGCATGACGCGGTCGTCACCCTGCACGCGCCCAGCCTCGTGATCTCGCGGGCGGACGGTCAGCTCAGCGGGCCCGCGGACGGCTTCTACCACGGCGACCGCAGGGCCCTCTCCCGACTGACCGTCACGGCCGAGGGCATCGCCCTGGCCCCGGCACAGGGCGGGCTCCACGGCGCGGACCGCGCCGGCTTCCGGGCCGTTCTGCGCGGGCTCGGCGAGACCACGCCGGACCCGGCCGTCGCCCTGCACCGCCACCGCAGCACGGCCGACGGCCGCGTCGAGGAGGTCTTCGAAGTCACCAACGCGGGCGGCGAGCACGTCCGCTTCCGGATGACGGTCGGCGCCGGCACGGACCTCGCCACCATGGAGCAGGTCAAGTCGGGCCGCGGGGCCGAGGAGGCACCAGCGCGAGTCACCGACGCGGACACCGTCGGGCTCGCCTGGTCCGCCGACGACTTCGCCGTACGCCTGACGGCCGAGCCCGCGCCGGATGTGCTCCAGGCACCGACGGGCGAACTGTCGTACGACGTCGACCTCACGCCGGGTGCCTCGTGGAGCGTGACGCTGACCTGTACGGCGGCGTACACGGACGGCGACCAGTTCCCGGCCCCGCCCGCACACCGGCTGCCCTGGTCCGTCCCCGCGCTGCACAGCGCGGACCGCCGCCTCGACCGGTGGCTTCAGCAGTCCCTGGCCGACCTGGAGCGGCTGCGCCTGACCGACCGCCAGTCACCCCACCCGGCCCGCCCGGACCAGTTCCTGGCCGCCGGCGCACCCTGGTTCCTCACCCTCTTCGGCCGTGACGCGCTCTGGTCCGCCCGCATGCTCCTCCCGCTCGGCACCGACCTCGCAGCCGGAACCCTGCGCACCCTCGCCCGCCGCCAGGGCGCCGTCACCGACCCGGCCACGGAGGAACAGCCCGGCAAGATCCTCCACGAGGTGCGCCGCGCCACCCTCCAGATCGCCGGCCGGCTCTCCCTCCCGCCGGTGTACTACGGCACGGTCGACGCCACCCCCCTGTGGATCACCCTGCTCCACGACGCCTGGCGCTGGGGCATGGACCCGACCCAGGTCGAGGAACTCCTGCCGCACGCCGAGGCGGCCCTGGGCTGGATGGGCGAGGCGGCGGCCGCCGACGGCTTCCTCAAGTACGTCGACCAGACCGGCCACGGTCTGTCCAACCAGGGCTGGAAGGACTCCGACGACTCCATCCGCCACGGCGACGGCCGCCGTGCCCACGCGCCGATCGCCCTGTGCGAGGTCCAGGCGTACGCCTACGAGGCCGCCCGCGCCGGGGCGGCCCTGCTGCGCGCGTTCGGGCGGCCGGGTGCGGACGGCTGGGAGGACTGGGCGGACCGGCTCGCCACCCGCTTCCGGGAGCACTTCTGGGTGACGGACGAGAAGGGCCCGTACCCCGCGGTCGCGCTGGACGGCGACGGCCAGCCGGTCGACTCCGCCACCTCCGGCTTCGGCCACCTCCTCGGCACCGGCCTGCTCGACCCGGAAGAGAGCGCACTGCTGGCCGCCCGCCTCACCGGCCCCGACCTCGACGCGGGGCACGGCCTGCGCACACTGAGCAGCGACGCGGTGGGCTACAACCCCTTCGGCTACCACGTCGGCTCGATCTGGCCGCACGACACCGCCATCGCCGTCCACGGCCTGGCCAGGGCAGGCTTCCCGGACGCCGCGGCCTCCCTGGCTGACGGGCTGCTCGCGGCATCGGCGGCGTTCGACGCCCGGCTGCCCGAACTCTTCGCGGGCCACGGCACCGAGGCGGGACCAGCGCCCGCCCCCTATCCGGCGTCCTGCCGTCCCCAGGCATGGGCGGCCGCCGCCTCGGTCCTCGTCCTCCGGGCGGCTCTCGGTCTGGAAGCCGACGTCCCGGCCGGCACGCTGACCGTGGCCCCCACCTTCGCCCGGAACTACGGTCCGCTGTCCGTGGGCGGGCTCCAGGTCGACGGGGGCCGGCTGGACGTCACCGTGGCAGCGGACGGGTCGGTACAGGTGACCGCGCCCGGGACGCTGGCCGTGCACCGTGCCTGAGCGCGTGAATCACGCCGTGGACGCGCTCACGCCGCAGGTTCAGCGGAGCCCCCGCACGTCACCCGGTCCCGCCGAGCCGGGCTCGGCGGGACCGGGTGACGCTGAGGTGCCGGGGCGTCAGCCGAGGCGCCCGGGCAGGGCGAACGGCGTCTGCTCCACCGCCGGGCGGTCCAGCTTCGCGTCGAACGGCGCGAGCGGCGCGGCCTCCCCGGTGGCCGAGCGGGCCGACGGACGGGCCTCGTCCGCCACTCCGGCCCAGCGCAGCACCGCCTCGGTGGCCACGGCCTTCTCGTCCTGCGGCAGCTGGGCGATGTTCGCACCGTGGTTGGCGCCGGGGGCGGTGAACACGTAGGCGTCCTCCGCGCGCGGGCCGACGCGGAAGGGCTCGGCGCCCCACGGGTCGTTCTCACCGTTGACGAAGAGCATCTCCGAGGAGGACTTGCGCACCCAGCGGTCGATGTCCTTCATCGCCCTGCGGTCGAGCTCCGGGACGTCGATCTCGTCCGGCACGGCCTCGCTCGGGTGGTACACGTCCGGGTAGCGCAGCAGCCCCTTGAGGTGGTTGGGGGTGCGGACGGTCGGGTAACCCAGCTCGGTGGCGGCCTGGTAGTAGTACGGCGTGTAGGGCAGCATGCCCTGGTCCGTGTAGAAGGCGAAGCCGGAGATCTGGTCGATGTAGTCGTACAGCTCGTCCGTCGGGGCGTCGGCCTTCGGGGCCTTCAGGCAGTCGTCCTCGTCCTGGTACTGGAAGTACGCCCACACGAAGTCCAGCACGACGACCTCGAAGGCACGGTCGGGCGAGTCGTACAGCTCGAAGGTGTAGCCCTCCTCCTCGGCCCACTTCGTGTAGCGGTCGACCATCTCGTCCCGGCGCAGGAAGGCCTCGCGCTGAATGCCGTCCAGCCGGTCCCGGCACTCCTCGGTGGAGACGTTGCGAAAGAACCGGTCGTAGGCGGTGTTGTTCTTGACGTTGGTGTTGTTCGGGGCGACGTAGGCGACCGTGCCGTCCATGTCGTCCGGGTAGAAGCGGCGGTAGTAGGTGGCCGTCATGCCGCCCTTGCTGCCGCCGGTGGAGATCCAGTTCTCGTCGTAGACGTCGTTGAGCGCGTCGAAGAGCCGGTGCTGGTCGCTGGCGGCCTGCCAGATGTCCAGCTTGGACCAGTCGGCCGGCTCCGGGCGCGAGGGCGTGAAGTACCGGTACTCCATGGACACCTGGTTGGCGTCCGCGATGCGGGTCGGCTCGCTGCGACGCGGGCTGGTGCTCACCCCGTAGCCCGAGGTGTAGAAGACGGTGGGCCGGTCCTCGGACTTGTGCAGCAGCGTGAACCGCTGCTCGAACGTTCCCTCGGAGGGCCGGTTGTGGTCGACCGGCTGCTCGTATCCGAGGACGAAGAACCGGTACCCCTCGACGGGCTTCTCCTCGATGAGGCGCATCCCGTCGATCGCGAGTATGCGGTCCTTGATGTCGGCCTCGGCCGCGGTGGCGGCCCCCGCCGACGCGGTGCCGGCCCCGGCCGTGCCGACCAGCACGCTGAGAGCCAGCACCCCTCTGAGCGCTGCGCGCATGGACAACTCCCCCTGGATGTGGGTAGGTAGTCAGGATGTTCGCGGTGAACCTATCCGCCGGTCGGCCGGGCCACCACCCCCCGGTCGGCGGGTCCGCACCGCCGACCGGCGGCGGGGTCCACCGCCTCGCCCGGCCGACGTCGCCTGTCGTACCGGCCGCGTAGGGTCGGCGCCATGGACGAGGTGCTGGCCACCGGGCCGCGGGACATGACGTTGCTGAGGTTCGACGCGCTGGAGGAAGGTGCGGCGGAGGCCGCTTACGCGCTCGTGGCCCTGTGGCACGGGTCGCTGCTGCTGCTCGTGCGGGTCCGCAAGCGCTCGTGCTGGGAGCTGCCCGGCGGCGGGGTGGAGCCGGGCGAGTCGCCCCGGGACGCCGCCGTCCGGGAGCTGTTGGAGGAGACGGGGCAGCGGGTGCCCGCCGCGGCCCTGTCCTTCGCCGGCTATGCGACGACGGCGATCGGGCCGGAGCAGACGGTGCTGCGCGGAGCCGTGTTCACCGCCCGCACGGACCGCCCCGAGGCCTTCACGCCGACGGAGGAGATCGCCGCGACGCACTGGTGGGACGGCGTCGAGGAGCTGAGCGGCGGGCCGTTGCAGACGGTCGACACCTACCTGGCCGGGCTGGTGCGGGCGGCTGGGTGAACGGGCCCCGGAGAGGTGGTGCGGGACGGCGGGAGCGCCGTCCCGCACGGTCCGGGCGTCAGAAGCGCAGCGTCCAGGAGTCCAGGTGGCCCTGGTCCCAGCCCGCGTGGTCGTGGATCTCGAGGGTCCACGTGCCGTCGGCGTCGACCCCGGAGCCGGGCAGGCCGAAGGTCTGCTGGATGTCGTTGGAGCTGCCGCCGTCCCGGTTCCAGATCCGCCAGCTCGTGCCGCCCGGGGCGATGACGTCGATCGTCAGGTCGCCGATGTAGGTGTGGTGGAGGTCCAGGTCCACCTCGAAACTCCCGGCGTCGCCGATCCCCAGGACGGCGATCTCGGAGACGGCGGTGCTGTGGTCGCTGATGGTGACGTCGCCGTCGTTCGTGAACTCGCCGCCGGGGGGCGGGTCGGTGGGGTCCTCGGCGGAGCTGCGGAACGGGCCGGTGACCTCGTAGGTGATGCCGCCGGAGGACGAGCCGCTGGTCCCGCGCTGCGAGGAGAAGTAGAGCCGGTCGCCGGCCGGGTTGAACCAGGGGCCGGTGATCTCCGAGGAGCTCTGCCCGTCGATCTCCAGGAACGGGGCGACGACCTCGTCCGGGGTGATGATGTTGATCTGCATGTTGCCGCCGTCCTCGGCGACGAAGAGGTCCCCGGAGACGGCGCCGGTGATGTTGTCCACGCCGGTCAGCGGCGCTGAGCCGTCGACCAGGTCGTTGTCGTACGCCAGCTCGTAGGTGTCGTCCGCGGCGTTGAACCGCCACACCCGGTTGTCGCCCTTGGTGGTGAACCAGCAGGCGCCGTCGGCGTAGTACGCGCCCTCGCCGCCGTCGAAGTGCTTGGCCCCGGAGACCTGGTGACGGGTCTCGGTCTGGCCCGGACGCGGGGTCGGGTTCGGCACCTCCTGCCAGCTCGCGTTGCCGGACGTCCCGCCGCCGGCCACCAGGACCTCCAGCGTGCCGCCCTGGGAGAGGTCACTCCAGACGGCGGGGCGGAACCGGTAGAAGCAGCCGTCGCCCTCGTCCTCGGTCAGGTAGATCACCTGGCGGTCGGGGTCGCAGGCCGCGGCCTCGTGCTGGAAGCGGCCCATCGCGTCCCGGCGCTCCGGGGCCCGCACGCCGTACGGGTCGGTCTCGAAGACGTAGCCGTAGGCCGTCTCCTCGCAGGACAGCCAGGTGTTCCACGGGGTCGGGCCACCGGCGCAGTTGCGGTTGGTGCCGGAGAGGATCTGGTACGCGTCGGTGACGGAGCCGTCGGCGTCGAAGCGGAGCGCACTCACCCCGCCGTCACCACCGGACAGTTCGGCGTTGGATACGTAGATCCAGCCCTCCCCGTCCGCGAAGCAGGCGCCGCCGTCGGGGGCACCGTGCCAGGTGTAGCCGGTGCCGGGCACGGTCTGGGAGGACCGGGCGACGACGCGGCTGGTGAAGCCCTCGGGCAGCCGGATGCCGTTGGCGTCCGCGGACTGGAGCGGGCCGTACGGGCTGGGACCGTTCTGCGCGGGCGCGGCGAGCGCCGCCCCCTGCCACAGGCTGCCGGCGAAGGCGAGGCCTCCGGCCCCGGCGACGGCGGCACGGAGGACTGCTCTGCGGTTCATGTCCACGGGCTGACTCCTTCGACTGGTGGGGGGTGGTACCCGGTCAGCGGTACGCGGGCGCCGAGCGGAGGCTAGGTACCGGCGCCGCGCCGAAGGGTAACGAGGCGCGAAGCGCTGCGGAACGCTTCACGAACTCGCCCTGGATAATGCTGGAATGGGGACAAAACCCGGTCACGTACCCGGCCGGGACCACGCGCCCGGGTACGTGACGGCGTCACCTTCGGGCGGCCGGGGACGCCTCCCCCGCCCCGATGAGGTGGCGCAGGGTGAAGGGCCGGCTCAGCAACGCCTCCAGCTCGCGGGCGACGTGCTGGAAGTGCGGCGTCCCGAAGTGGCGCTCCAGGGCGGCCCGGTCGGTCCACTCCTCGATGATCACCATGTTCCCCGGCCGGCTGGGGTCCACGTACGGCTGGTAGGCGAGGCAGCCGGGCTCCTCCAGCGAGGGCTCGATCATGGCCTCCAGGGCCGTGCGCAACGCGTCCTCCTTCCCGCGGGCGGCGTCGAACACGACGATGACGGTCAGGCTCATCGTGCGGTCTCCTCGGGAGTCGGGGCGGTCGTGGCCGCCGTGGCGGTCAGCTCGTCCTCGATCCGGTTGCCCTTGATCAGCCAGGTCGGCCCCTCGGCGTAGTCCTTGATCAGTTCGAAGAAGCGGGCGAAGTGCGGCCCCTCGCAGTGGAGGTCGAAGGCGCGCTCGTCCTCGTACGCCTCGTCGAGGTAGTAGCGGCCCGGCCGCTCGGAGTCCGCGATGAGCTCGAAGCGGAGGGTGCCGGGCTCGTCGGCGGCCGAATGGCGGCCGTCCGCCAGGGCAGCCGCGACGAAGTCGGCGCGGCGCTCCTCCGGCACGTCGAAGCTGACGGCGATGTGGTACACGAGGCTCCTCGAAGTCGTCGTTCTCTGGCGCTCCCGATGCTTCCGGCTCAGGAGCCCGCCCGGCAGAGCCGCCTCGCACCGGGGGACCGGCCAGCCTGGTTCCGGCGGAACCCCCGTGCGTCGGCTGCCGGTTCGTACAGTGGGCCGTATGGATCGCAGAGCCGAACTGGGCGCCTTCCTCCGCTCGCGCAGGGCCCGCCTCAAGCCGGAGGACGTCGGACTGAGCGGATTCGGCGGCCGACGGCGGGTCCCGGGCCTGCGCCGGGAGGAGCTCGCGCAGACGGCCGGCGTCAGCGTGGACTACTACGTGCGCTTCGAGCAGGGGCGCGGGGAGAACGTCTCGGACTCCGTCATCGACGCCGTGGCCACCGCGCTCCGGCTCACCACCGCCGAGCGGGCACACCTGCACGACCTGGCCCGGGCCGTCGGCGGCCGCCCGGGGGCCGCACGGACGGCGCCCCCGGAGGTCCGCGAGGGGGTGCGGAGTCTACTGGCGGCGCTCACCGAGGTTCCGGCCTATGTGGTCGGACGGCGCACCGACATCCTGGCCTGGAACGGACTGTACGCCGAACTGCTCACCGACCTCGCGGCGCTGCCGGCCGACCGGCGCAACACGGCCCTGCTGACCTTCCTCGACACGGAGGTCCGGGCCCGCTACGTCGACTGGGAGACCAAGGCGCGCAACGTCGTGGCCTATCTGCGCATGGACCACGGACGCCACCCCGGCGACCCCGCCTTCGACACCCTGATCGAGGAACTGTCCGACGGCAGCGCGGACTTCTGCCGGATGTGGGCGGCGCGCGAGGTGGACGAGCGTACGCACGGCACGTACCGGATGCTCCATCCGGCGGTCGGGGAGCTCACGGTGCGGTACGAGGGCTTCCGGCCCGCCGGGGACCCGGAGACGACGCTGATCGCCTACACCGCCCAGCCGGGCTCCCCGTCCGAGGCGGCCCTGCAACGGCTCGCGCGACGGGCCGCGCGCCGCCGGGACGCCGCACACCGCGCGGCCGGCCCCGGCGGACCGGCGCTGCGCGACGCGCCGGACGAGGCCGACGAGGCGGCCCCGGTCGGCTGACCCGGCGGGGGCCCTACGTGGCAGCGGGCTCGGGCTGGGGCTCTCCGGCGAAGGTGCGCCACAGGGCGGCGTAGCGGCCGTCGGCGGCCAGCAGCTCCGCGTGGGTGCCGTCCTCCACGATCGTGCCGTGGTCCAGGACGATCACCCGGTCGGCCCGGGCGGCCGTCGTGAGCCGGTGAGCGACGACGAGGGTGGTGCGGCGCCCGGCCAGCCGGTCGGTGGCCTGGTTGACCAGGGCCTCGGTGGCGAGGTCCAGCGCGGCCGTCGCCTCGTCGAGCAGCAGGATCGCCGGGTCCACCAACTCCGCACGGGCCAGGGCGATGAGCTGGCGCTGCCCGGCCGAGAGGTTGCGGCCCCGCTCACCCACGGGGTGCAGATAGCCACCGGGCAGGGAGGCCACCATGTCGTGGGCGCCCACCGCGCGGGCGGCGGCCTCCACCTCGG
The DNA here is from genome assembly GCF_027460245.1 of Streptomyces sp. WMMC1477. NCBI lineage: Bacteria > Bacillati > Actinomycetota > Actinomycetes > Kitasatosporales > Streptomycetaceae > Streptomyces > Streptomyces sp. WMMC1477. The sequence goes on from NZ_JAPZBD010000003.1 coordinate 1,458,950, forward strand.
CGTCCGTGGCGTGCTCCCGGCCGTAGGCGATGGCGTCCCGCACGGTGCCGGGGAAGAGGTACGGCTCCTGGGGGACGACGCCGAGGTGGCCGCGGTAGGCCGTGAGGTCCAGCTCGCGGACGTCGGTGCCGTCGACCAGGACGCGGCCCTCGGTGGCGTCGTAGTACCGGGCGACCAGCTTGACCAGGGTGGACTTGCCCGCGCCGGTCTCGCCGACGAAGGCCACCGTCTGCCCGGCCGGGATCGTGAGGTTCAGGCCCTCCAGGGCTGCCTCGGCCAGCGGGACGCCCTCGGCCGAGCGGTAGTGGAAGGAGACGTCGTCGAAGGCGATCTCCCCGCGCGGGCGGCCCGGGTCGAGCGGCCGGGCCGCGACCGGGGTACTCGTCTCCTCGCGCAGCAGCTCGCGGATGCGGCCGAGGGAGACGACGGCCTGCTGGTAGCCGTCGAACACCTGGGAGAGCTGCTGCACCGGGGCGAAGAACAGCTCGATGTAGAGCAGGTAGGCCACCAGCGCACCCGCGGTGAGGGTGCCGGCGGCGACCCGGTCGGCACCGACGATGAGCACGGCCGCCGTGGCCAGGGCGGCCAGGAGCTGGACGAAGGGGAAGTAGACGGAGACCAGCCACTGCCCGCGCACGCGGGCCTGGCGGTAGCCGTCGCTGCGGCGGGCGAACCGGTCGGCGCCGAGGCCCTCGCGGCGGAAGGCCTGCACCATGCGCAGCCCGGCGACGGACTCCTGGAGGTCGGCGTTGACGACGCTGACCCGCTCCCGGGCGAGTTCGTAGGCGCGCACCGACTGCCGACGGAAGAAGACGGTGCCGAGGACCAGCAGCGGGAGCGAGGCGAAGACGACCAGGGCGAGCTGGAGGTCGATGACCAGCAGCGCGACGAGGATGCCGGCGAAGCTGATCAGCGAGACCACGGCGGTGACGAGGCCCGTCTGCAGGAAGGTGGACAGCGCGTCGACGTCCGTCGTCATCCTCGTCATGACGGCGCCGGTGAGGTGGCGCTCGTAGTAGTCGAGCCCGAGCCGCTGGAGCTGGGCGAAGATCTTCAGCCGCAGGGCGTACAGGACGCGCTCGCCGGTGCGGCCCGTGAGGCGGATGGCGAGGACCTGGGCCGCCCACTGCCCGGCCACGACGAGGAGCGCGAGCGCGGAGGCCGCCCACACGGCGGTGAGCGCCGAGCGGGTGACGCCCTCGTCGATGCCGTGCCGGATGAGGACGGGCAGGGCCAGCAGGGCCAGGGCATCGATCGCGACGAAGACCAGGGCGAGCGCGAGCGGCCCGCCGAAGCCGCGCAGGAGGTGCCGCAGCCCGTAGCCGCCGTGCCGCAGCGAGGCCGCTGCCTCCTCCGCCTGCTCCTCGTCCACGTCGGGCGCTTCGGTGGCCGGGGGCAGGGCCGCCACCTTGGCCAGCAGCTCCGGGCTGCCGGGGGAGGCCGCCAGCTCGGCGCCCCAGGCTCCCGGGCGCCCGCTCTGCGCGGCGAGGGTGCCGGCCTGGCTCGCGGCGGAACCCCCCTCCTCCTCGCCCTCCCGGCGGACCCACAGCTCCGGGGTCACGCCGTCCACCGTGCGGTGGCCGTCGTGGGCGGCCTGCCCGGCCGGGTCCCGCTCGACGTTGCCCAGCTCGTCCGGGTCGGTGAGGAGCCGGCGGTAGAGGGAGCAGCGCTCGGTCAGTTCCGCGTGGGTGCCGACGTCCACCAGCCGCCCGCCGTCGAGGACGGCGATCCGGTCGGCGAGGGCGAGGGTGGACTGGCGGTGGGCTATGAGGAGCGTGGTGCGGCCGCGCATGACGCCCCGCAGGGCCTCGTGGATCTCGTGCTCGATACGGGCGTCCACCGCGGAGGTGGCGTCGTCGAGTATGAGGAGCCGGGGGTCGGTGATGATCGCCCGGGCCAGGGCGATGCGCTGGCGCTGGCCACCGGAGAGGGTGAGGCCCTGCTCGCCGACGGTGGTGTCGTAGCCCTCGGCCAGATCCTGGATGAAGCCGTCCGCCTGGGCGGCCCGGGCGGCGGCGCGTATCTGCTCGTCGGTGGCGTCGGGCGCGCCGAAGGCGATGTTCTCCCGGACGGAGGAGGAGAACAGGAAGCTGTTCTCGGGCACGAGGCCGATGGCGGAGCGCAGGGAGTGCAGGGTCAGGTCCCGCACGTCGTGCCCGCCGACGCGGACGGCGCCGCCGGTGGCGTCGTAGTAGCGCGGCAGGAGCATCGAGACGGTGGACTTGCCGCTGCCGCTGGGGCCCACGACGGCCAGGGTCTCCCCCGGCCTGACCTCCAGGCTGACGCCGTCCAGCACGGGGTGCTCGGGGTCGTACCCGAAGGTGACTCCGTCGAACTCGACGGAGGCCGGAGCGTCGGCCGGGAGCTCCTGCGCGCCGGGGCGCTCGGTCATCTGCGGTTCGGTGTCGATCAGGTCGTAGACGCGCTCGACGCCGGCGCGGGCCTGCTGCCCGACGGTGAGCATGGCCGCGAGCATCCGGACCGGGCCCACGAGCTGGGCGAGGTAGGTGGAGAAGGCGACGAAGGTGCCCAGGGTGATCGAGCCGCCCACAGCCATCCAGCCGCCCAGGGCCAGCATCGCGACCTGGCCGAGCGAGGGTATGGACTGCAGGGCCGGCGTGTAGCGCGCGTTGTAGCGCAGGGTGCGCAGCCGGGCCGCGTAGAGCACCCGGCCGACCGCGCGCAGCTTGGCCTTCTCCTGGCGCTCCTGTCCGAAGCCCTTGACGACGCGGACGCCGGTGATCGCGCCGTCCACCACCGAGGCCACTGCCCCGGCCTGCTGCTGCGCGTACCACGTGGCCGGGAAGAGCCGGGCCCGGCTGAGGGAGGCGACCCACCACAGGAGCGGGAAGACGGCGAGCGAGACGACGGTCAGCAGCGGGGAGAGGATCACCATGACGGCGAGCGCGACGACGAAGAGCAGCGCGTTGCCGATCATCATCGGGACCATGAAGAGCAGGCTCTGCACGAGCTGGAGGTCGCTGGTGCCCCGGCCCACGACCTGGCCGGTGGACAGCTCGTCCTGGCTGCGGCCGTCGAGGCGCACGATGGCCTCGTACATGTCCGTGCGCAGGTCGTGCTGGACGTCGAGGGCGAGCCGCCCGCCGTAGTAGCGGCGCAGGTACGTCAGCCCGTAGACGAGGACGGCGGCGCCGACCAGCAGGCTGATCCACAGGGTCATGTCACCCGTCTCACCCGCGGTGACGTCGTCGATGACGGCCTTGGTGATCAGCGGTACCAGGGCCATGACGCCCATGCCGGCGAGCGAGGCTCCGAGGGCGAGCAGCACGTTCCGCCGGTAGCGCCAGCACTGGCGCGTCAGGCGCCTGGCCCAGCCCGGGCGTTCCTGCCCCGCCTCCGATGGCCCTGTCCCCGTCATCACGCGGCCCCACCCTTTCCGGTCGTTCTCCGATCCCGCCGGAAAGCCCCAACGCCGCCGGGCCCGCTTTCATTCCACCCGGCCGCCCCGGGTTCGCGCAGCCGTTCGGCGCCGACCGGGTGACGTGGCGGCCGGGCCCGGATCGGGAAACCCGGGGGCCGCTGCCGGGCAGGAGGCCCGGAGCGGGCCGGGAAGACCGGGCCGGGGCAGGAGGACCGCGGCTCGGTCAGGGGGCCTGCGGGCGGCCGTGGCTGGGCCGCAGGCCCATGGCGTCCATCCAGGCCGGTCGGCCGCCGCCGAGGATCTCGGAGAGGAGCAGCAGCCGGGTCAGCCCGTCCCACTCGGCCTCGTCCTGGAGGTCCGCGACGCAGGTGATGCCGTCCGGCGCCATGACGGCGGCCAGGTGGTCGGCGTCGGCCGCGCAGTCGGCGCACTCGGTGACGGCCTCGCCGTCGGCGCACGCCGCGCACGGCGCGCCGTCCGCGGGGGCGCCGGCGGAGAAGCGGGCCCAGACCGCCTTTCCGCAGGGGCCGGGCGTCGTCCAGCCCCAGTCGTCGGAGAGGCAGTCGACGATCTGGAGTCCCCGGCCGCCCTCGGCGAGGTCCTCGGCGTCCCGTACCGCGGGCGTGCTGGCGCCGGAGTCGAGCACCGCACACAGGACGGTGCCGCCCTGGCGCAGCAGGCTCAGCATCACCGGCCGGCCGCTCGGCGGGTCCCAGGGATCGGTGCTGTGGCACAGCGCGTTGGTGACCATCTCCGAGACGGAGACGGCTATGTCGTCCACCAGGTCGTGCAGGCCCCAGCCGCACAGTGCGGTACGGGTGTAGCCGCGGGCGAGGCCGGGCGCGTGCGGACCGGTGTCCAGCGTCCAGGCGGCGAAGGCGGAGGCCGACTCCGCGGCCGGTGTCGCCACCGGGGCGGGAGCGGACCTCGCGGAGCCCAGGATCGGGTACGGGGCCGATCCGCCGGAGAGACCGAAGGGAGGGCTGGGCACGGTTGACTCCGCCCACCTCGCCGGTTGATTCATCGTCCAACCCCGCAGCCGTCGTCTCCGGTGCGCTCACGTCGCTGGGAACACGCTTGCGCCCTCCATCCTGTGGCATTTGTACTTACGCCTGCAAGTGCGGATGCAAGTACAGATGCAATTACGGGGGCTTCTGAGGCAGTATTCAGCCAGAGATCTTGGTGGGACCGAAGTGACAAAAGAGGCAGAAGTGGCAGGTATGGCAGGGACGACAGGACTGACCGGCGGACCGGGCGCTCCGACGGACGAGGGCTCCGGCGGCGAGGGAGCCGTCCACGCCGAAGGCGGCGGCATACCGGCCGACCGGCTCGACGGGGTCCGCTGGCGCAAGAGCCGCCGCAGCAACCCCAGCGGCAACTGCGTGGAGGTCGCCGAACTGCCCAGCGGCGGAGTGGCGGTGCGGAACTCGCGCTACCCGGCCGGACCGGCGCTGATCTACACCGACGCCGAGATCTCGGCGTTCATCCTCGGCGCCAAGGACGGCGAGTTCGACGACCTGGTCACCGGCCCCTGACCGGCTGTACAGTCCTTCGCCGTAATGGGAGACTTGCCGACTGCCCCCTTACCTACGGCACCCCGGAGCACCCAGGAGCAGGCCAGATGGCAGCACAGCCCGAGTACGACTCTCCGGTTCGCCGGCTCCTGGCCCAGCCCCGGGGCGGGCCGACGGTCCTGCGCATCGTGCTCGGCACCCACCTGCGGCGCCTGCGGGAGGCCAGCGGCATCACGCGCGAGGCGGCGGGCGAGGCGATCCGGGGCTCCCACGCCAAGATCAGCCGCCTGGAGCTGGGCCGCGTCGGCTACAAGGAGCGGGACGTCGCCGACCTCCTGACCCTCTACGGCGTCCTGGACCCGGAGCAGCGCGAGGAGTTCCTGACCCTCGCCCGGCACGCGAACAACCCCGGCTGGTGGCACCAGTACAGCGACGTACTGCCCAGTTGGCTGGAAACACTCCTCGGCCTGGAGGAGGCGGCCTCCGTCATCCGGACGTACGAGGTCCAGTTCGTCCCCGGGCTGCTCCAGACGGCCGAGTACGCCAGGGCGGTGACGCTTCTCGGCCACGCGCAGGCGAGCGAGGCCGAGATCGAGCGCCGGGTGCGGCTGCGGATGCGGCGGCAGGAGCTCCTGACGGGGCCGCACGGCCCGAAGCTGTGGGCCGTCATAGACGAGGCGGCCCTCCGCCGGCCGCTGGGCGGGCCCGGAGCGATGCGGGGGCAGGTGGAGCACCTGCTGAGGGTGGCCGAACTGCCGAACGTCACGCTCCAGGTGGCCCCCTTCGCCATCGGCGGCCTGGCCGCGGCGGGCGGCCCCATCACCCTGCTGCGCTTCACCGAGCCCGACCTGCCGGACATCGTCTACCTGGAGCAGCTCACCAGCGCGCTCTACCTCGACAAGCGGGCGGAGGTGGAGGCGTACATGGTGGTGATGGACCGGCTGTGCGCCGCCGCGGACCCGCACGAGCGCACGGTCGGCTTCCTGCGGCGGCTCCACGCCGAGCTCTGACCCCCGCCCGTCTGACGCGCACCCCGGCGCCGAAGGCGCGTGCCGGGGAAACGTGAGCGCCGGGGAAAAGGGAACGACCCCGGAGAGTCAGGCCTCTCTCCAGGGCCGTTCCGGCGGGGCGTCGCGCTGGTGGCACTTGACGGGCCAGCACCCCCCACAGGGCCAGCACCGCCGCCTAGCGTCTTCGACGCCCCGTCCCGCGGGATTACGTTGGGGAGTCTGGTCGATAATCACCTTGGTTTGCACATCGACCGAACAGAATCAGTAACGTTGTGTGTTAAATAAGTGGCAGGAAGTAATACACCTACCAGACGGTAACCGAACGCCCACGCACGCCCTACCAGCAAGGATACGAGCCGACTTGGGCACGGTGCCCAACAAGTGGAGTCAAGGACGGCTTCCCGGCCGCCTGGAACACGGCCGAAAATCGCCGGTTACCCAGCCGAAACGAGGGCCTTACCGTGCACCGTGCACATGCGCCCGGCCCATGCGAGCCGACACCGGCACGCGAACGCCCCCGGAGCCTCCGCGCGGCCCGGGACGGGCCGCGCGGCGCACCGAGGGCGCGTGACGTCGGCGGGAAGGTCAGCGGGACGCGGCGATCTGCCGGGACATGATCGTCGTCAGCTCGTACGCGGTGTGCGAGGCGGCCACGGAGGTGATCTCCGCGTGGTCGTACGCCGGAGCGACCTCCACCAGGTCCGCGGAGACGAGGTTGCAGCCCGCGAGCCCGCGCAGGATCTCCAGCAGCTCGCGCGACGTGATGCCGCCGGCCTCCGGGGTGCCCGTGCCGGGCGCGTGGGCGGGGTCCAGGACGTCGATGTCGATCGAGATGTACAGCGGGCGGTCGCCGATGCGCTGGCGCAGCTGGTCCGTGATCTCGTCCACCCCGCGCCGCATGACGTCGGCCGAGGTGACGATGCCGAAGCCCATCTTCTCGTCCTCGTCCAGGTCCTTCTTGCCGTACAGCGGACCGCGGGTACCGACGTGGGAGAGGGCCGAGGTGTCGAGGATGCCCTCCTCGACGGCGCGGCGGAACGGCGTGCCGTGGGTGTACTCGGCGCCGAAGTAGGTGTCCCAGGTGTCCAGGTGGGCGTCGAAGTGGAGCAGGGCGACGGGGCCGTGCTTGCGGGCCATCGAGCGCAGCAGCGGCAGCGCGATGGTGTGGTCGCCGCCCAGGGTCATCATGCGGGCACCGGTGTCCAGGATCTCGTCCGCCGCGGCCTGGACCGTCTCGACGGCCTCGTTGATGTTGAACGGGTTCACCGCGATGTCGCCCGCGTCGGCCACCTGGGCGAGGGCGAACGGCGAGGCGTCCTGCGCCGGGTTGTAGGGGCGCAGCAGCCGGGAGGCCTCCCGGATCGCGTTGCCGCCGAAGCGGGCGCCGGGCCGGTACGACACGCCGGAGTCGAAGGGGACGCCGACGACGGCGACGTCCGCGGCGCCGACCTCGTCCAGTCGCGGCAGCCGGGCGAAGGTGGCCGGGCCTGCGTAGCGCGGGACGCGGGAGGAGTCGACGGGACCGACGGGACGGCCGGAGGGGTGGGGGCTCGTCTCACTGCTCATACGCGCGAGGGTAGGCGCTGCGGAGACCCCGCCGACATGGACGTTTCTGAGCGGACAGGTGCCGCGTTTTGGACACATGGTCCATCGACCGCACGGACACGCGACAATGAGCGCATGCCCGCACCCATGGAACCGCCCGTCAGCCCTCCGCCCCCGCAGCCCGCCGTGCCCAGCCGGGCCGAGCTGATCGAGCACCTGCGGCACACCCGCATAGCCGGGGACGTCGCGACACCGCGCGAGAACAACCTGGCGCACTACCGGGCGCTGGCCAACGGCGACCGGTACTACTGGTTCGGCCTGGAGTTCGGCGACCGGTGGACGGACGAGCAGGACGTGCTGGCGGTCATGGCCGAGCGGGCGGGCGTCGTCGACGACCCGGGCCACCGCACCGGGCAGGACACCATCGACCCGGCACTGACCGTGGACGCCCTGGAGCGGGCGGCCGTCCGGCTGCGCAAGGCGGCCGACGCGGGCGAGCGGGTGCTCTTCGCGACCGGTCACCCGGGCGGCCTGCTCGACGTGCACCGCAGCGTGGCCGCCGCGCTGCGGGCCGCCGGGTGCCACATCGTGCGGGTGCCGCTCGGCCTGGTGGCCGACGAGGGCGTCGTCGTCCAGCTCGCCGACGTCGCCATGCACGAGCGCGGGGCGACGCTGTGGCACACCCACTCCCCCGAGCCGATGCGGGCCGTCCTGGACGCCCTGCCCCGGCACGGCGAGCCGCTGCCCGACCTCGTCTGCGCCGACCACGGCTGGGCCGGGTACGCCGCGCAGCACGGCCTGGACGCGGTCGGCTTCGCCGACTGCAACGACCCGGCCCTCTTCCTCGCCGAGGCCGAGGGCACGCTCTCGGTGACCGTCCCGCTCGACGACCACGTGGTCAACCCGCGCTTCTACGAGCCGATGACGGCCTACCTCCTCGCGCAGGCCGGGCTCACCGGCTGAGCGCCGCCTCCGCCGGCGTCCGCGGATCGGCCCGACGCGCCCGGCGGGCCCACGGATGGGCTCCTGCCCCGCGGCCTGGCACCGGAAGGGGCACCACGGTGCTTGGACCGTGGCGGCACCGCTGTCCGGCCGCCGCGGCGGGTACCACCGCGTCCCGGGGGCCGACCGCACGACGCGCGGCCCACGGCATCGTTCGGCCTGATCCGCCGGACGGGCCTCAGCGGGACCGGGGGACGCGGACGGCCCCCTCCTGGATGACCGAGGCCACCAGGGAGCCGTCCGCCGTGTAGATGGCGCCCTTGCCGAGCCCCCGGCCGCCCTGCGCCGTGGGGCTCTCCTGGTCGTACAGCAGCCACTCGTCGGCCCGGAACGGCCGGTGGAACCACATGGCGTGGTCCAGGCTCGCGCCGACGACGTCGCCGGTCACCCAGCCGCCCCGGCCGTGCGCGAGCAGCACGGAGTCGAGCAGCGTCATGTCCGAGACGTAGGTGGCCAGGCAGATGTGCAGCATCGGCTGGTCGCGCCCGCCGTCCAGCTTGCCGTTCGTGCGGAACCACACCTGCGAGCGCGGCTCCGTCGCCCCGCGCCCGGCCGCCGCGTAGGGCGGCTCGTTCACGTACCGCAGGTCGACGGCCGCCCGCGCCTCCGCCAGCCGCTCGGCCACCCCCGGGTCGATGAAGAGGTCGGCGTGCGCGGGCAACAGCTCCGCCGCCGTCGGCAGGGACTCCGGGTCCGGGGCGTCCGGCATGGGCGCCTGGTGTTCGAAGCCCTCCTCGTGCACCTGGAAGGAGGCCGACAGGTGGAAGATCGGCTGCCCGTGCTGGACGGCGACGACGCGCCGTGTGGTGTAGGAGCGCCCGTCGCGGATGCGGTCCACGTTGTAGACGATCGGCGCCCCCGGGTCCCCCGGCCTCAGGAAATAGGCGTGCAGGGAGTGGGCGGGCCGCTCGGCGGGGACGGTGCGCCCCGCCGCGACCAGCGCCTGGGCGGCCACCTGTCCGCCGAACACCCGGGGCACGATCGCCGAGCGGCTGGCGCCCCGGAAGATGTCCCGCTCGATGCGCTCCAGGTCGAGCAGGTCGAGCAGGGAGTCCAGTGCCGCGTTCACGCCGTGCTCACAGCCCCATGGACTTGGCCACGATCGAGCGCATGACCTCGCTCGTGCCGCCGTAGATGCGGGTGACGCGGGTGTCCGCGTACAGCCGCGCGATGGGGTACTCCCGCATGTAGCCGTAGCCGCCGTGGAGCTGGAGGCAGCGGTCGATGACGGTGGCGGCGGTCTCGGTGGTGAACAGCTTGGCGGAGGCGGCGTCGGCGGCCGTCAGCTCGCCCGCGTCGTGCGCCTCCAGCGCCCGGTCGACGACGGCCTGCATCGCGTCCACGTCGGACTTGCAGTCGGCGAGGACGAACTTGGTGTTCTGGAACGAGGCGACGGAGCGCCCGAAGACCGTCCGGTCGGTGACGTACTCCTGGGCGAAGCGCACGGCGGCGGCGGCCTGGGCGTAGGCGCCCACCGCGATCCCCAGCCGCTCCTGCGGCAGGTTGTGGGTCAGGTACTCGAAGCCCTTGCCCTCCTCGCCGAGGAGGTCCTCGACGGGCACCTTGACGTCGGTGAAGCTGAGCTCGGCGGTGTCGGACGTCTTCAGGCCGAGCTTGTCGAGGGTGCGGCCGACCTCGTACCCCTCGCTGCGGACGTCGACGACGAGGATGGAGATGCCGGAGCGCCGGTCCTCGGGGGTCGGCGGCGCGGTGCGGGCGCAGACCAGCATGCGGTCGGCCTGCACGCCTCCGGTGATGAACGTCTTGGCCCCGTTGAGGACGTAGTGCGTGCCGTCCTCGGAGAGCTTCGCCGTGGTCTTCATCCCCGCCAGGTCGGAGCCGGTGCCGGGCTCCGTCATGGCGATGGCGGTCATCATCTCGCCGGAGACGAAGGCCGGCATCCAGCGCCGGAGCTGTTCCTCCGTGCCGTACTTGAGCAGGTAGGGCAGGCAGAGCGCGGTGTGGACGTTCGAGCCGCCGAAGCTGACCCCGGCGCGGGCGCACTCCTCGCTGATCACGGCGTTGAACTTGAAGCTCGTCTCCCCGGCGCCGCCGTACTCCTCGGGCACCTCGATCCCGAAGACGCCCAGCTCGCCGAGCTTGCGGTAGAGGTCCCGCGAGACCATGCCCCGCTGCTCCCACTCCGGGTAGTGCGGCACGACCTCGGCGGCGATGAACTCCCGGATCGTCTGCCGGAACGCCTCATGGTCCTTGTTGAACACCGTGCGACGCATGGGCGCGCCTCCCTCGGGTCGGTCCTGGTACTCGATTTCTAAGCGCTTGCTCATTCGACGCTACCCAGGGTCCCCCCGGGTGTCCAGAGCTCGCACCCGACCGGAGCGGACTCACCCGCCGGCTGCGGGTAGCCTGCACCGGCATGGACGACGGCATCCGCGAGGACGTGTACGTGGGCCACGCGGCCCGGGACGCCGCCCTGGACCGGGGCTGGCTGCTGGGCCACTTCAAGTCCCCCGGAGACCCGCGGCACAGCGAGGACGTGGAGATCAAGTGGGGCGTGCACCCCGTCGGCGACCGGCGGGCGGAGTGGGTGACGGGTGAAACCCGTACCGCTCTCCTCGTCCTCGTCAGCGGCCGGTTCCGGCTGGAGTTCCCCCGCCGCAGCGTCACGCTGGCCGAGCAGGGCGACTACGTGGTCTGGGGCAAGGGCGTGGACCACTCCTGGTACGCGGAGGCGGAGTCCGTCGTCCTCACCGTCCGCTGGCCCTCCGTCGCGGGCTACCGGGTGCCGGGGTGAAGGCGCGTGCGCGCCGGGGCGGCTGACGCCCCGTCGCGTTCCCCCGGGGCCCCCGGGACCCTCGGGGCCCCGGGGCCCGCACGACAAAGGCCCGTGACTGCGTTTCCGCAGGTCACGGGCCTTCTTTCAAGGGTGAACGACGGGACTTGAACCCGCGACATCCTGGACCACAACCAGGTGCTCTACCAACTGAGCTACGCCCACCACGACCGGCTCTCGGGGGCTTCCCGCACCGGCCGGATACGAGTGTACAGGGTCTTCGGCGGTGGTCGCGCACGCCTTTTCGGGCCGCGCTCCGCGGCCCGCCCGCACGCGGGGTCCGCCCCGCCGGTCCGTCCCGCCGGTCCGCGCCGCCGGTGTGCGCCGCCGGCGTGCGCGCCCGGCTCAGGCGCCGCCGGTGTGCCGGGCCGCGATCGCCTTGGCGGTCTCCGAGTCCGGCCCGGGTGCCGGGACGAAGACGGCCTCCCGGTAGTAGCGCAGCTCCGCGATGGACTCGCGGATGTCGGCCAGGGCGCGGTGCGTGCCGCCCTTCTCCGGGCTGTTGAAGTAGGCCTTCGGATACCAGCGCCGGGCCAGCTCCTTGACGGAGGAGACGTCGACGAGCCGGTAGTGCAGGTGGGAGTCCAGCGTGGGCATGTCCCGGTGGAGGAACCCCCGGTCGGTGGCGATGGAGTTCCCGCACAACGGCGCCCGTCCCGCGTCCGGCACGTGCTCCCTCACGTAGGCGAGCACCTGCGCCTCGGCGTCGGCCAGCGTCGTGCCACCGTCGAGGAGGTCCAGCAGACCCGAGGTGGTGTGCATCGCGCGCACGACGTCGGGCATGTTCGCCAGTGCCTCGGCAGGGGGGCGGATGACGACGTCCACCCCCTCGCCGAGGACGTTCAGCTCTCCGTCGGTCACCAGCGCTGCCACCTCGACGAGAGCGTCGTCGGTCAGCGAGAGGCCGGTCATCTCGCAGTCGATCCACACCATCCGATCGTTCATGCGGGTAACCCTACGTTGACCGGACACCCCGCGGACCCTCAGGACGTCACGTGACCGCGCTGGCCGGGCACCCTGGCCGCGTACGCCTCCGAGCGCGCCCGGCCGTGGCCCGCCGCCCCGCCGTGGCCGCCGCCGGAGCCGCCGTGGCCGCCCGTGCCGCCGCCCGCCCCGGCCGTGACGAGGGCGCCGCCCGGGAAGCCGCCCTCGGGCCCGCTCTCCGGACGCGACGGCGGGAGGCGGAACGCCCCCCCGGGTGGTCCGCCCTCCGCGCCGTGGCCGTCCGGCCCGGGGCCGTCGGGCGCGGCCGGACGCCGGGCCCGGTACGCCGCCCGGTAGGTGGCCGGTGAGGCGCCGAGCTGCCGCCGGAAGTGCCCGCGCAGCGCGACCGGGGAACGGAAGCCGCAGCGGGCCGCGACCTCGTCCACCGAGTACTCGGAGTTCTCCAGGAGCCGCTGCGCCTGAAGCACCCGCTGGGTGATCAGCCACTGCAGCGGCGCACTGCCGGTCAGCGCGCGGAACCGCCGGTCGAAGGTGCGCCTGCTCATGTAGGCGCGGGCGGCCAGCGCCTCCACATCGAACTGCTCGTGGAGGTGTTCCAGCGCCCAGGCGACGACCTCGGCCAGCGGGTCGGTGCCGATCTCTTCTGGTAAAGACCTGTCCAGCCGGTGCAACTGGCCCACGTCGGCGGCGTTTCCGCGCCGGGGTGGCACCACGAGCCGCCGGGCCAGGGCGCCGGCCGCCTCCGCGCCGTGGTCGCTGCGGACGACGTGCAGGCACAGATCGATGCCGGCCGCCGTCCCCGCGGAGGTCAGGATGTCGCCGTCGTCGACGAACAGTTCACGCGGATCCACGTGGACGGCCGGATAGCGCTTGGCCAGTGTGGGCGCGTACATCCAGTGGGTCGTCGCCGGGCGGCCGTCGAGCAGCCCCGCCGCGGCGAGGACGAACGCGCCGGTGCACAGGCCCATGACCCGCGCGCCCTCCTGGTGGGCGCGGCGCAGGGCGTCCAGGGCCGCGGCCGGTGGTGGTTGGGTGATCGAACGCCAGGCGGGGACGACGACCGTCCCGGCCCGGGATATCGCGTCGATGCCGTGGGGCGCCGACAGTTCGAGGCCCCCCGTGGTGCGCAGTGGTCCGTCCTCGCCGGCGCAGACGAGCAGCCTGTACCGCGGTACTCCCGCATCCTGCCGGTCGACGCCGAAGACGGAGAGCGGGATCGAGCTCTCGAATATCGGTCCTCCGCCGAACAGCAGCACCGCCACGATCTCACGACGCCGCCGGGCGGTCAGCTTCCGGACGTGCGTCGCGGGGCCGTGCGATGGGTCCTGGCTCATGTGGTCAAGCCCCCCTCAGTGGTCGCTTTCCTCTCGGTGTTGCACGGTTCCCCCGCCGTGGTTCTGCCAAGATCGAATCTACTGCGTCGTAGGCAGTCGCAGTGACAAGTTCATCACTCAGTGCTTTGTCGACAACACAGCGTGGCGTAAAGCATTCGATCACGAAGCGTTGCATCCGTCGACGCCCCCCAGGGTTGCCACGGGCGCCCAACCGGGGCTGCGTATGGTGCGTTCACCGGCTGCACTCCTTTCACTCCTGGTGGAGCGGGCGATATGAGTGTTCCTGCCAAGGTGTGTACCACGTTCGGAAGTTGGCCGAAAAGAGTGCATGCACGTCGGTCACTTCGACCCCCGTGCACCCGAACGACCCGGTCGGCGCCCCATTCGGGCACCCCGGACCGACCGTGCGCCGCCGCTCGCCCGCCCCACCCGACCCGCCTCTCCGGGCCACCACACCGGCCCGGGGTCACACCAAGCCTGACCAGCCGCGACGGCAGGTGAGCCGACGGACGCCGCCTCGACCGAACAGTGCTCAACGACGCGGCTCCGCCGCGATGCCGAAGCGACTGGCGTTCGATTCGACTTCGGCCACGGCGTCGGCGGAGCACCAGGGGCGCACGGAAGCACGAGGCCGTGCCCCGGCGGCGGTTCGTGGCATGTCACGACGAAGACCGGACGACGGCGGCCGGGCACGCCCGTCCTCCCCCGCGGACGGCGGGCGCCGGACCGGGGCCTCCCGCCGGACCGGCCCACGGACGGTGCCACGCGGGGCCGACCACCGGCTCCCCGGGCGCGGCGGCCTGTCCCGCGCGGGGCCAAGCACGAGGACACGCACGAGACGGCGTTGCGCGGGGGCGCCCTCTCGGGCATGCTTCGGCCTCAATCCTCCGGACGAGCGGTCCGAGTCCCTGGGCACGGCGTGTGTAGGGCCGTACCCTCGGGGTACGGGGGAGGAAAAGGCAGTTACCAGACTTTACTGAGCCCACAACCATCCGCCTCCCTCATCCGAGGACTTCTTCGCCGAGACGCTCATGGCCGGACACGAGATCCCCGAACCTGCGGACCGCAAGCCGGTCGCCGACCCTCCGGCGCTCCACGACGCGGTACCGGACACCACGCCGGCCCATCACCCCTGTGACCCGGCCTTCCAGCACGGCGTCGTCGTCGGCTTCGACGGCTCGGTCTCCAGCGAGCGGGCGCTCGCCTACGGCATCGGCATGGCCCGCCGGTCCGGCTCGGGCCTGATCATCGTCCACGTCGCCAACCGGCTGCCGACGACGGTGTGGGCCGGCTGCGAACCCCCGGTCTTCGTCGACGTCCCCGACCACCGCACCGAGGTGCTCGGGCTGGAGCTGGCCTGTGCGGAGCATCTCTCCGAGGTGCCGTGGATCCTCGTCGAGCGCGGCGGGGACATCTGCCACGAACTGGAGGAGGTCGGCCGCGAATACGAGGCCGACGCCATCGTCGTGGGCTCGACGCACGGCATCGTCGGCCGGATCTTCGGCTCCGTGGCCGGGCGGCTGGCCCGGCGGGCGCAGCGCCCCGTCGTCGTCATCCCCTGAGCGCGTGGCTCCCCGAAACGCGTTTCCCCTCAGGCGCGTTGCCCCCCCTGGACGCCCACAGCACCCGGCACACCCGCCCGGCGCACGAATGTGCGGCCCCGGGCGCGTGCCACCATACGCACCCGGAGCCGCTCTGGCGGCCCGGCGTCGCCCATTACACCGGGCCTCGCCGCCGAACCGGGACCGTCACCTCCCCGTCGGCAGCACGTTGACGGGTGTATGCCCGTCACAAGCGCACAATGCACCTGCTACGCGGGAGTAGCTTCGGGTCCCACGGCGAGGCGGGACCCACGCCGGGCCCCGCCTCGCCGAACTCACTCCACGGTGACGGACTTGGCCAGGTTGCGGGGCTTGTCGATGTCACGGCCGAGGGCCAGGGCCGTGTGGTAGGCGAGGAGTTGGAGCGGGATGCCCATGAGGATCGGGTCGAGCTCCGGCTCGTTGGCCGGTACGACGATCGTGTGGTCGGCCTTCTCCTGCTCGCTGTGGGCCACGGCGAGGATGCGGCCGCTGCGGGCCTTGATCTCCTCCAGCGTCGCCCGGTTCTTCTCCGCCAGGTCGTCGTCGGGGACGATCGCCACCGTCGGCACGGCGGGCTCGATGAGGGCGAGGGGGCCGTGCTTCAGCTCGGAGGCGGGGTAGGCCTCGGCGTGGATGTAGGAGATCTCCTTGAGCTTGAGAGAGGCCTCCAGGGCCACCGGGTAGCCGCGCACCCGGCCGACGAACATCATCGACTTGGCCTCGGCGTAGTCCTTCGCGAGCCCAGCGATGCGGTCCTCCTGCGCCACGATCGCGGCGATCTGCCCGGGGAGCTTGCGCAGCCCCTCGATGACGCGCTTGCCGTCCGCCACGGACAGGTCGCGGATGCGGCCCAGGTGCAGGGCGAGCAGGGCGAAGGCCACGGCGGTGTTGGTGAAGCACTTGGTGGAGACGACGCACACCTCGGGGCCGGCGTGGACGTAGACACCGCCGTCCGTCTCCCGGGCGATGGCCGAGCCGACGACGTTGACGACGCCGAGCACCCGCGCGCCCTTGCGCTTGAGCTCCTGGACGGCGGCCAGGGTGTCGTAGGTCTCGCCGGACTGGCTGACGGCGATGTAGAGGGTGTCCGGGTCCACGACGGCGTTGCGGTAGCGGAACTCGCTGGCCGGTTCGGCGTCGGCCGGGATGCGGGCCAGCTCCTCGATGAGCTGGGCGCCGATGAGACCCGCGTGGTAGGCGGAGCCGCAGCCGAGGATCTTCACCCGGCGCACGGCGCGGGCCTCGCGGGCGTCCATGTTGAGACCGCCGAGCCGGACGGTGGCGAACCGGTCGTCGATCCGGCCACGCAGGACGCGGTCGACGGCGTCGGACTGCTCGGCGATCTCCTTGTGCATGAACGTGTCGTGGCCGCCCATGTCGTAGGACTCGGCGGCCCACTCCACCGTCTCCGGGGTGGCGGAGGTGCGGGAGCCCTCGGTGGTGTAGGTGCGGTAGTCGTCGGCCTTGAGGGTGGCCATCTCGCCGTCGTCCAGGGTGACGACCTGGCGGGTGTGGGAGACGAGGGCGGCGACGTCGGAGGCGACGAGCATCTCGTGTTCGCCGATGCCCAGCAGGACGGGCGAGCCGTTGCGGGCGACGACGATGCGGTCGGGGAAGTCGGCGTGCAGCACGGCGATGCCGTACGTGCCCTCGATGACGGCGAGCGCCTCGCGGACCTTCTCCTCCAGCGTCTCACCCTGGGCCCGGCCCACGAGGTGCGCGATGACCTCGGTGTCGGTCTCCGAGGCGAAGGCGACGCCGTCGGCGGTGAGCTTGGCGCGCAGCTCGGCGGCGTTGTCGACGATCCCGTTGTGGACGACGGCGACCCGGCCCTCGGCGTCCTGGTGCGGGTGGGCGTTCTCGTCGCTGGGCGCGCCGTGGGTGGCCCAGCGGGTGTGGGCGATGCCGGTGGTGCCCGCGAACCGCTTGGGCAGCCGGGCCTCCAGCTCGCGGACGCGGCCCTTGGCCTTGGCCGTCTTCAGGCCCGCGCTCTTGCCGGTGCCGCTGCTGTGGATGGCGATGCCAGCCGAGTCGTAGCCCCGGTACTCCAGCCGCTGCAGCCCCTCCAGCAGCAGGGGCGCCGCGTCCCGCTTGCCGATGTACCCCACGATCCCGCACATGGGCTTCTCCTCGTCCGTCGTCGCACTCGTCGCTCAGCCGTAGACGATGCGGCGCAGCTGCCGGAGGCTGAGCTCGGGCGGCGCGACCGCCCGGTACGGCAGTTCCGCTTGGATGCGCTCGAAGATCGCCGGGTTCCGCACCCCTGCGGACTGCAGCTCCCGGTGCCGGCGGCGCACGTAGTCCTCGGCGGTCTCGTCGAAGTACGCGAGCACGTCGAGGACGACCCGCGCGGCCTCACCGCGCGGCAGCGCGGTGGTGCGGGTCAGGTGGTCCACGAGGTCGTCGTGGGCCGGCGTCCGGCGTTCGAGCACGGACCGATACTGGGGCCCGGCGGGCACCCACGCAAGTTTCCTGCCCGCTTTCGGGCATGTCTTGCACCTTTCAACGTCTGGAACCTACCCATCCGCTTCAGTCGGGAGCTCGGCGGCCCCGACGCGCAGGCACCTGCGGACGACGGCGCCCCCGCCCTGACCAGCGAAAACCCCCTCCCGTCCGTACACCCGCCCCGGACGCGGTCCCGATCTTCGTGGTTTCCGCCAGTACGGCGGTCGGTCGGCGTTCGGACAGACCGCCCGCCGAAGGCCACGGCACGCCCCGGGAGGCGACCGCCGGGCCGAAGCCATGACCGGGCACCAGGGGAGGACGGCACGATGGGTGGACAGCAGCACGACGCGATCGGTGAGGCGTACAAGGGTTTCAAGGCCCTGCCGCTGGAGCGGTACGTGGTGGTGCCGAGCTTCCTCGGACTGGTCGGCGACGTGCACGGCAGAGCGGTCCTCGACCTGGCCTGCGGCACCGGCTTCTACAGCCGCGAGCTCAGGCGGCGCGGCGCGACCGAGGTACTCGGCGTCGACATCTCCGCCGAGATGGTCGCCGTCGCCCGGCAGGTGGAGGAGCGCGACGCGCTGGGCGTGCGCTACGAGGTGGGTGACGTGTCCCGGCTGGGCCCCTGGGGCGCAGCTTCGACGTCGCCCTGGCCGTTCAACTGCTCAACTATGCGGACGACCTGGCCACGGCCGAGCGCATGTGCCGCGCCGCGCACCGGAGCCTGCGGCCCGGAGGCGAACTGTTCGCCCTCAACCAGTCGCCCGACTACCGCTTCGACGGGCCCACCCCCGAGACGTACGGCTTCCGCAGCGTCCTCACCGGCGAGGAGGGCGAGACCGGGCCCAAGGTCCGCACCACGGCCCTGCTCGACCCCCCGGTCTCCTTCGTCGCCCACCGGCCGCGCCGCGAGGTCTACGAGACGTGCCTGCGGGCGGCCGGGTTCACGGAGCTGACCTGGGTCCCCCTAAGGGTCTCCGAGGCCGGACTGCTCACGTTCGGCGCGGCCCACTGGGCCGACCACCACGCCAACCCCCCACTGGAGATGCTCCACTGCCGCGCCTGACGCCGCCCCGACGGCGCGCGCCGCCGTGCCGCGGCCGTCGTCCGGCACCTTGGCACGCTTCCCCGGGAACATCGCCAGGCGGCGGACTCACCTTCACGGCCTTGGGCGTGGTCGATAGCCTGTATGACCATGATGCGCGCTTGGATCCTGCCGATGCTGTTCGTGCTCAGCGGCTCGGCCATCACGACGGCGCAGGTCCTCAAGGGGAACCCCGGCACGGCTGCAGGGCTCCTGCTGGCGTTCCTGGCGCTCGCCGGCGTGAACTCACCCCTGATCTTCCCGAGGACGATCAGTGCGGAGGAGGCGCAGCGCCGCAGCGCGGACGACGGCCGACCGGTCGTCTTCTGGCGGCCGGGCTGCACGTACTGCATGCGGCTGCGCCTCCGACTCGGCCGCAGCGCCCGCCTACTGCACTGGGTGAACATCTGGCGCGACCCGGCAGGAGCCGCAGCGGTGAGAGCGGCCAACGACGGCAACGAGACCGTGCCCACCGTCGTCGTGGCGGGCCGGCCGCACACCAACCCCGACCCCCGGTGGGTACGCGAACAGCTCTTCCCTTCCGCGTGATCAAGCCGAAGTAGGGGGCCGGGCCGGGACGTCGCACGGGCCCGGCACGTCGCGTCGCTGCCCCCCGGCGCCACACGGGGGACTTTCGGCGAAGTGACGGCGTGACTGCGGGGGCCGGGACGGGGCAGGGACGACCATGAACCCGTAACGCGGCTGCGACCCACCCCTGGAGGAACACGTGAGAAGCGAGGACGGCACTCCGGTGGCCAGCGGGGTCACCCCCGAACGCCTCGCCGGGCTCCGGGCATGGAACCTGGGACTGACGCTGCTGCACCTGGCCCAGGCCGTGGCGATCGTCCTCCTCGCCGGGAGCTTCTCGATCACCGTCACCTCCTCCGTTCCCGAGGGTCCGCCGGGGACGGAGGCGCCCGCCCCCGAGGCGCTGTTCGACGTGCCGATCGGATGGGCCGTCGCCGTCTTCCTCGGCCTCGCGGCCCTGGACCACCTGTTGACGGCGACGGTCTTCCGCTCCACCTACGAGCGCGACCTCAGGCGGGGCATCAACCGGTTCCGGTGGGTCGAGTACGCGCTGAGCGCGACGCTGATGGTGCTCCTCATCGGCTTCTACTCCGGCATCACCGGCATCAACGCCGTCCTCGCCGTCGCCGGGGCCAACATCGGGATGATCCTCTTCGGCTGGCTCGAAGAGCTGATGAACCCGCCGGGGCGGGCGGTGACGACGATGCTGCCGTTCTGGTTCGGCACCCTGGTCGGCCTGGCGCCGTGGGCGGCGATCGTCTACAACGTCGTCGCGGCCGAGACCGTCCCCGGCTTCGTGTACGGGATCGTGGTCGTACAGGCCGTCCTCTTCTTCAGCTTCGGCCTCAACCAGTGGCTCCAGTACCGGGGCGTCGGCCGGTGGTCCGACTACGCCTACGGGGAGCAGGGCTACCTGGTTCTCAGCCTGGTGGCGAAATCCCTGCTGGCCTGGCAGATCTTCGGCGGCTCCCTGTCCGGCTGAGGCGTCACACCGCCCGTGGCCTCAGCAGCGTGTGGGAGCGCTCGTAGAGCTCCCGGGCGCCGGGGTGGCCCAGGTGCGGCCGGAGCAGCGCCCGCACGTCGCGCACCCGGTCGTCAACGAGCGGCCCGGATCGGCCCCGCCCCCAGCACACCCCGCCGCGAGGTCCATGTCCAGCCTCCCCAGGTCGACCAGGCTTTCCACGGTACTCGCGTGGGAGGCTGATGTATCCACGGCGAAACCGATCTCGGCGAACGTGACCGGCCTGCGGCAGCGTCTGGCCAGAGCCTCTCGCCGGCCCACGACGGCGGACTCCGCGGAAGGGCTCGCGCGGATCTACGAGGACGACACGCTGGTGACGCAGGTGGCCGGGGGCGTCTTCCCCGAGCAGGTCGAGGGGCGGCGGTCATGTCTCGTTCATGCTGGCCCGGCCCCACCTTCCGACCCCACTGGGCATGCTGCCGAACCTCGGCGAGGGGGACGCCGTCCCCACGGAGCTGGGCGCGGACGTGCTCGACGACTGGACCGCCCGGTTCGTCGCGGGGTTCGCCGCGCCGCGCGCACAGCGGCTCACCCTGGATCGGGACGGCCGGACCGAACACGTCGTGGTCGACGTGGCGGCGGGATCATGGGCTGCCGTCTTCTGGGAAGGGGGGCGGTGGATGGTCCGTCAGGGTGGCCCGGCGCGGCTGTGGGACGACATCACCAAGCGTGTCACGCGGTGGCAGGCCGACGGGCGCCCGCCCACGGCCCGCATGCGGCTGCACGTCGGCCCCGACGGGCAGCGCCTCACCTGGACGTGACCGGCGGGGCCACCGCCCCACCGGCCGTGCGCCACGATGGGTCGTCAGCGGGAGGACGGCGGAAGCCTCCGCGGCCGGTGTCTGGGCTGCGGAGGCTTCCGCCGCCGGGGGTCGGAGGGGGAGGCGGGTCAGGCGGCCTGGAAGCCGAGTTCGCGGGCGATCAGCATGCGCTGGACCTCGCTCGTTCCCTCGCCGATCTCCAGGATCTTGGAGTCGCGCCACATGCGGGCGACGGGGTACTCGTTCATGAAGCCGTAGCCGCCGTGGATCTGGGTGGCCTCACGCGCGTTGGTGACGGCGATCTCGGAGGAGTACAGCTTGGCGATGGCCGCCTCCTTCTTGAACGGCTCGCCCGCCAGCATCCGGGACGCCGCGTCCCGCCAGGCGATGCGGGCGGTGTGGGCGCGCATCTCCATGTCGGCCAGCTTGAACTGGATGGCCTGGTTGGCGCCGATGGGACGGCCGAAGGCCTCCCGCTCCCGGGCGTAGCGCACGGACTCGTCGACGCAGCCCTGGGCCAGCCCGGTGGCGAGCGCGGCGATGGCGATGCGGCCCTCGTCGAGGATGCGCAGGAACTGGGCGTAGCCGCGGCCCTCCTCGCCGACCAGGTTGGCCAGCGGCACCCGGACGTCGGAGAAGGACAGCTCGCGGGTGTCCGAGGCGTTCCAGCCGACCTTGGAGTAGGGCGCGGCGACGGTGAAGCCGGGCGTGCCCGAGGGGACGAGGATCGAGGAGATCAGCGGGGAGCCGTCCTCCTTGCGCCCGGTGACGGCGGTGACCGTGACGAGGCCGGTGATGTCGGTGCCGGAGTTGGTGATGAAGCACTTGGTGCCGTTGATCACCCACTGGTCGCCGTCGCGCACCGCGGTGGTGCGGGTGCCGCCCGCGTCGGAGCCGCACTCGGGCTCGGTGAGGCCGAAGGCGCCCAGCATCTCGCCCGAGCACAGCTTGGGCAGCCACGCGCGCTTCTGCTCCTCGGAGCCGAAGCGGTAGACGGGCATGGCGCCGAGCGAGACGCCGGCCTCCAGGGTGATGGCCACCGAGGAGTCGACGCGGGCCAGCTCCTCCAGGGCGATGCCGAGGGCCAGGTAGTCCCCGCCCATGCCGCCGTACTCCTCGGGGAACGGCAGACCGAACAGGCCCATGCGGCCCATCTCGCGGACGATCTCGTAGGGGAACTCGTGCCGCTCGTAGAGGTCGCCGATCTTCGGCGCGACGACGTCGTGGGCGAACTCCTCCACGGTACGGCGGAGTTCCTCGTGCTCAGGGGTGAGTCGGTGATCCAGGGACATGGTCATCGTTCCTTGTGGGAGAGGGCACGGAGGGTGCGGGACGGGCTGGGTCGGCCCAGTCGGTCGGCCATCCACGCGCTGGTGGCGGTGAGACGGCCGAGGTCGACCCCGGTCTCGATGCCCAGGCCGTGCAGCATCCAGACGAGGTCTTCGGTGGCGAGGTTGCCCGTGGCGCTCTTGGCGTAGGGGCAGCCGCCGAGCCCCCCGGCGGAGGCGTCCACCGTGGTGACGCCGTGCTGGAGGGCGGCAAGCGTGTTGGACAGCGCCTGCCCGTAGGTGTCGTGGAAGTGGACGCCCAGCCGGTCGACGGAGAGGCCGCCGTCGGTGAGCGCCGCCAGGAGTGCGGTGACGTGGCCGGGGGTGGCGACACCGATGGTGTCCCCCAGGCTGAGTTCGTCGCAGCCCATGTCGGTGAGGGCGCGGCAGACGCGGACGACGTCGTCCGGCGCGACCGGGCCCTCCCAGGGGTCCCCGAAGCACATCGACAGGTAGCCGCGGACGTGGGCGCCGGCCTCCTTGGCCCGCGCGACGACCGGCTCGAACATCGCCAGCGCCTCGGCCACCGTCCGGTTGAGATTGGCCTTGGCGAAGGACTCGGTGGCGCTGGCGAAGACGGCGACCTGCCGGGCTCCGAGCGCCAGGGCGCGGTCCAGGCCGCGCTCGTTCGGGACGAGGACGGGCAGCCGCACCCCGGGGGCGAGCTCGCTGACGCGCGGGAACAGCTCCTCCGCGTCGGCCAGCTGGGGGACCCACTTCGGATGGACGAAGCTGGTCGCCTCGACGGTGCCGAGCCCGGCCGCGGCGAGCCGGTGGATGAACTCGGCCTTGACCTCGACCGGGACGACGGCCTGCTCGTTCTGCAGCCCGTCCCGGGGGCCCACCTCGTGGATGCGGACCCGGCCCGGCAGCCCGGGAGCGGGTACGCGCATCGGCAGTCCGTCGGTCATGCCCCGGCCCCTTCCGTCGTGCCCTCGGCGGCGCCCGCCCCGTCCGTCGCGTGCGGGTCCACCACGGCCAGGATCTGGTCCATGGCGACGGTGCTGCCCGCCGTGACGTCCAGTTCGGTGACGGTGCCGGCGTGCGGGGCGGAGATGACGTGCTCCATCTTCATCGCCTCGACGATCAGCAGGGCCTGGCCCGCCTCGACGGCGTCGCCGACCGCGGCCTTGACGACGGTGACCGTGCCCGGCATGGGGGCCGTCAGGGCGTCGGCGCCCGCCGCACCGGCACCGCCCCGCAGGGCGGCGGCCACCGGGTCGTGGTCCTGCGCCAGCCATGCGGCGCCGTCCCGGCCCAGCCAGTGGTGGCGGCCGTCCGCGGCATGCTCGAAGCGGTGCGAGACGCCGGCCCACTCCAGGTGCACCCGGCCCTCCTCCGCCGCGGCGAGCCGGGCCGGGACCGCGTCGGCGTCCCCGATGCGGACCTCGGCCGCGCCCCCGGCCCCGTGCCGCACCCGTACCGCGACCGGGTCGCGCCCCGGCAGCCTGAGGTGGTGGACGGTCCACGCGGGCTCGCCGCCGAGGCGGAACCCGGTGGGCTGGGCGAAGGGGTCCGTCCAGCCGCCGGGGTCGGGGCTGGGGCGGAGGGCGGCGTGGCGGAGCAGGGCCGCCGCCGCGTAGACCTCGTCCGGGACCGCGGCGGGAACCAGCGCGGCGGCGTCCCGGTCGACGAGCCCGGTGTCGAGGTCACCGGAGACGACGTCGGGGTGGGCCAGGAGCGCGCGCAGGAACGCGGTGTTGGTGTCGACGCCGAGGACCGTGGTGCCGGCCAGTGCCGTGCGCAGGCGGCGCAGCGCGGTGGGCCGGTCGGGGCCGTGGACGATGACCTTGGCGAGCATCGGGTCGTAGGTGGTGCCGACCTCGGTGCCCTCGGTGAGCCCGGAGTCGGTGCGCACGCCCTCGCCCCGGGGCTCGCGCAGCAGGTGCACGGTGCCGGCGGAGGGCAGGAAGTCGACCCTCTCACCGCTCACCCGGGCGGTCTCGGCGCAGATGCGGGCCTCGACGGCGTGCCCGGTGAGGGTGATCTCGTCCTGGGAGAAGGGCAGCGGCTCGCCGGCGGCGACGCGCAGCTGCCACTCCACCAGATCGAGCCCGGTGATCATCTCGGTGACGGGGTGCTCGACCTGGAGGCGGGTGTTCATCTCCATGAAGCAGTAGGCGCCGGGGTCGCCGCCGGGGACGATGAACTCCACGGTGCCGGCGCCGCGGTAGCCGCAGGCCCGGGCGGCGTCGGCCGCCGCCGCGCCCATGGCGGCGCGGGTCGCCTCGTCCAGCAGGGGGCTGGGCGCCTCTTCGATGATCTTCTGGTGGCGGCGCTGGAGGGAGCACTCGCGCTCGCCGAGGTGCAGCACGTTGCCGTGGCCGTCGGCGAGGACCTGGATCTCGATGTGCCGGGGGCCGTCGATGAACCGCTCGACGAGGAGGGTGTCGTCGCCGAAGGAGGCGCGGGCCTCGCGCCGGGCGGCGGCGATCTCGTCCTCCAGCACGGCGGCGTCCCGCACGAGCCGCATGCCCTTGCCGCCGCCGCCCGCCGAGGGCTTGAGCAGCACGGGCATGCCGATCTCGCGGGCGGCCTCGGCCAGCTGGGCGTCCGTCAGCCCCGAGCCCGAGGACCCGGGGACGACGGGCACGTCGGCGGCGGACACCGTCTGTTTGGCGCGGATCTTGTCGCCCATGAGCTCGATGGCGTCGGCGGGCGGGCCGATGAACGTCAGCCCGGCCTCGGTGACGGCGCGCGCGAAGTCGGCGTTCTCGGCGAGGAAGCCGTAGCCGGGGTGGACGGCCTGGGCGCCGGTGGCGCGGGCGGCCTCCAGCAGCCTGTCGGTGCGCAGATAGCTCTCGCTCGCGGCGGCGGGGCCGATGCGGACGGCGGTGTCGGCCTCGCGCACGTGCCGGGCGTCGGCGTCGGCGTCGCTGTGGACGGCGACCGAGCGCACCCCGAGGGCGCGCAGCGAACGGATGACGCGGACGGCGATCTCGCCGCGGTTCGCGATCAGTACGGTGTCGAACATCTTCGGTGCCTTCTGTGGCATCAGTGGTTCCCCCTCACATCCGGAAGACGCCGAAGCCGGGCTCGCCCAGCGGCGCGTTGGCACACGCGGTCAGCGCCAGGCCGAGGACCGTGCGCGTCTCCAGCGGGTCGATCACGCCGTCGTCCCAGAGCCGGGCGGTGGCGTAGTAGGCGTTGCCCTGCGTCTCGTACTGGGCACGGACGGGGTCCTTGAAGGCCTCCTCGTCCTCGGTGCTCCACTCCTCGCCGCGGGCCTCGAGCTGGTCCCGCTTGACGGTGGCGAGGACGGACGCGGCCTGCTCGCCGCCCATGACGGAGATCTTGGCGTTGGGCCACATCCACAGGAACCGGGGCCCGTAGGCCCGGCCGCACATCGAGTAGTTGCCCGCGCCGTAGGAGCCGCCGACGACGACGGTCAGCTTGGGCACCCGGGTGGTGGCCACGGCGGTGACCATCTTGGCGCCGTGCTTGGCGATGCCGCCCGCCTCGTAGGAGCGGCCGACCATGAAGCCCGAGATGTTCTGGAGGAACAGCAGCGGGATGCCGCGCTGGTCGCACAGCTCGATGAAGTGCGCGCCCTTCTGGGCGGACTCGGAGAACAGGATGCCGTTGTTGGCGACGATGCCCACGGGGTGGCCGTGGATGCGGGCGAAGCCGGTGACCAGCGTCGTCCCGTACTCGGCCTTGAACTCCTGGAAGCGGGAGCCGTCGGTGACGCGGGCGATGATCTCGCGGACGTCGTAGGGGGTGCGGGAGTCCACGGGGACGGCGCCGTAGAGCCCGGCCGGGTCGGCGGCGGGCTCCTCGACGGGCTCGACCGACCACGGCGGCGCGCCGCGCTCGGGGAGGGTGGCGACGATGTTGCGGACGATGCGCAGGGCGTGGGCGTCGTCCTCGGCGAGGTGGTCGGTGACGCCCGAGATGCGGGAGTGCACCTCGCCGCCGCCCAGCTCCTCGGCGGTGACGACCTCACCGGTGGCGGCCTTCACCAGGGGCGGGCCGCCGAGGAAGATCGTGCCCTGGTCGCGCACGATCACGGCCTCGTCGCTCATCGCCGGGACGTAGGCGCCGCCGGCGGTGCACGAGCCCATGACCGCGGCGATCTGCGGGATGCCGCGGGCCGACAGGCGGGCCTGGTTGTAGAAGATCCGGCCGAAGTGCTCGCGGTCGGGGAACACCTCGTCCTGCATGGGCAGGAACGCGCCGCCGCTGTCCACCAGGTAGAGGCAGGGCAGCCGGTTCTCCAGGGCCACCTCCTGCGCCCGCAGGTGCTTCTTGACCGTCATCGGGTAGTAGGTGCCGCCCTTGACGGTGGCGTCGTTCGCGACGATGACGGCCTCCCGGCCGCTGACGCGTCCGATGCCGGCGATGACGCCCGCCGCGGGGGCCTGACCGTCGTACATCCCGTCGGCCGCCAGGGGGGCCAGCTCCAGGAAGGGCGAGCCGGGGTCGAGCAGCCCGTCGACCCGGTCCCTGGGCAGCAGCTTGCCGCGCGCGGTGTGCCGGGCGCGGGCCCGTTCCCCTCCGCCCAGCCGGGCCGTCGCCAGCTTCTCGCGAAGTTCCGCGGCCAGCTCCCGGTGAGCCGCCTCGTTGGTGCGCCAGGCCGGCGACGCCGGGTCTGCGGCGCCGGCCAGCGGCGGTGCCTGCTGCATTGCCCTGTGCCCCCTCGTGTGGTGGTTGGCAGGTCGCAAGGGGTTAATGTGCGTTAACCTCTCCCGCAAGGTTAACGCCCGCTAACGGGGCTGTCTAGAATTGTCTCCATGAGCACGGAGACCCCCGCAGACCCCGGAGCCGTGGCACCCGCCGCGTCCGCCCGCACCGAGCGCGTCAGCCGGCGCGAGCAGATCCTGGGTGAGGCGGCACGGCTCTTCGCGGAGCGCGGGTTCCACGGCGTCGGCGTCGACGAGATAGGCGCCGCCGTCGGCATCAGCGGTCCGGGGCTCTACCGGCACTTCGCCGGGAAGGACGCGATGCTCGCCGAACTGCTCGTCGGCATCAGCGAGCGGCTGCACGAGGGCGGCCGGCAGCGGCTGGAGGAGGCCGTGGCCGCGGGCTCCCCCGCGGAGGCCGCGCTCGACGCCCTGATCGCCGGGCACATCGACTTCGCCCTCCACGACCGGGCGCTGATCACCCTGCACGACCGCGAGCTCGACCGGCTGCGCGACGACGACCGCAAGCGGGTGCGCCGCCTCCAGCGCGAGTACGTGGAGCTGTGGGTGTCCGTCGTCCGCGAGGTCCACCCCCGGCTGGCGGAGCCGGAGGCCCGGGCGGCCGTCCACGCGGTCTTCGGCCTGCTGAACTCCACACCCCGGCTCAGCCGCCCCGCCGCGCTCCCGGACACCTCGGTGACCGCCGCGCTCCTTCACCGGCTCGCCCGCGGCGCCTTCGCCGCCAGCGCGGCCCCGGGCACTGCGCCCGCGCCCGCCGACGGCTGAGCCCCCGTCCCGGTGACCGCGGCTCAGAGGATGGAGACGCCCCGGTCGGCCAGGTAGCGCACCGGGTCGACGTCGGTGCCGTAGTCGCGCGTGGTGCGGATCTCGAAGTGCAGGTGCGGCCCCGTGACGCGGCCGGTCGCCCCGGTGTGGGCGAGGTCCTCGCCCCCGGCCACCCGCTGCCCGGCGCGGACGTCGATCCGGGAGAGGTGGGCGTACAGGGCGAAGTGACCGTCCGCCAGCCGGAGGACGACCGCTTGGCCGTAGTCCCCCAGGGCACCGGCGGAATCAATCGTTCCGGTGCCCACCGCGTGCACCGGGGTGCCGCTGTCGACGGCGAAGTCGATTCCCGTGTGGTGACCGGCGAGCCAGTCCCCGGGGATGCCGTAGTGGGCGGAGACCCGGTGATGACCGGCCAGCGGGCGAGCCCAGGGCCGCCCGGCCGCGCGCAGGGACTCCGGGCTCTCCTCCGCCGAGGCCAGGCGGACGGCCCCCAGGGCCGGGACGCACCCCAGTGCGGTGAGCATGCCGCCGCGCAGCACCGCCCGCCGGGAGGTGAGGCGCGCGAACCGGGTGCCAGACGTACCGGGCATGAGATCGTCCTCCTCGTAGCGATGTCGTCACTGCGAGGATCGCGACGGCCGCACCGCGGCGCACGCTCAGCCACGCCGACGCTGGACCGAACGGACCAGCCGTCGCCGTCACGCGGGTGTCGTCGCCAGAGCGGATCCTGACCCTGCGCCAGTTCAGGATCCGAGCTGGCGCCACGTCAACCCCGGTTCCGGCAGGCCACTCAGGCAGCACCGCCGGAGCCGGGGCCTGTCGGAGACGTGAAGCCCTAGCCCTTGGCTCGCTCAGCCTCCTCCATCCGCTTGCGCAGACTCAGCGGGCGCATGTCGGTCCACACCTCCTGAACGTAGCTCAGGCACTCCTGCTTCGAGCCGTTCTTGCCCTCCGCACGCCATCCCAGGGGAACTTCGCTCCCCATCGGCCAGAGGCTGTACTGCTCCTCGGCGTTCACGACCACCTGGTAGGTGGCGCCGTCGTCCTCGCCGTTCCAGCCCATACCGGCGTCCTCTCAGCTCTGGTCCAGCGGGTAACCGGCAAACGAGACCCACGGCCGGCGGTCACGGGGCCCGGAACACCCTCGGCCGGCGAGGCGGAACGTGGGGTGGGCCCGGGCGGGGGTGGGCCCGGGCGGCTTCGTCGGCCCGGCCGGGGTGCCGGGGCACGGGCCGCGCGGGGCCGCGCCGCGAGGGCGGCGGACCGCCGACGGCCCCCCTCAGCGGCCGGGGAAGACGTCCGGCGGAGGTGACGGGGAGGGCCGGGCCTCGGCGTCCGTGACGGGCCGGGCTCCGCCCGTGAAGGCGGCGAGCTCCCGGCCGTGCTGGAGCCGGC
The DNA here is from genome assembly GCF_027460245.1 of Streptomyces sp. WMMC1477. Lineage (NCBI taxonomy): Bacteria > Bacillati > Actinomycetota > Actinomycetes > Kitasatosporales > Streptomycetaceae > Streptomyces > Streptomyces sp. WMMC1477. The sequence continues at coordinate 1,488,029 of NZ_JAPZBD010000003.1, forward strand.
CCGGGTGCGGGTCGCCGGCGGCCCGACGCGTCAGCTCGGCCACGGGCAGCGGCCGGTCGGCGGCGAGCAGGACGGCGTTGCCGAACCGGCTCCCGCGCAGCACCGCCGGGTCGGCCGTGACACATGCCTCGGGGAAGGCCGCCAGCGCGGTGGCCAGCTGTCCGCGCAGATACGCCAGCGAGGCCCCGTCCGTCACGTTGGCCGCGTACAGGCCGTCCGACGCGAGGACGCGGCGCACCTCCGTCTGGAACTCGACGGTGCCCAGATGGGCCGGGGTCCGTGCGCCGGTGAAGACGTCGGCGATGACCACGTCCGCCCAGCCGTCCGGGATCCGCGCCAGCCCCGCCCGGGCGTCGGCGCCCCGGACCCGGATGCGCCAGCCGGCGTCCCACGGCAACCGCTCCCGCACGAAGGCGGTCAGCTCGGTGTCCACCTCGATCACCTGCTGGGTGGAGCGCGGCCGGGTCGCGGCCACGTAGCGGGCCAGTGTGCACGCGCCCCCGCCGAGGTGGACTGCGCGCACCGGGCGCCCCGGCGCCGCGGCCAGGGCCACGTCGAGCGCGTGCCCGAGGCGGCGCTGGTAGGAGAAGCCCAGATACGTCGGGTCGTCCAGATCCACGCACGACTGGGGGGCGTCGTCGAGGGTGAGCGTCCAGCCCCGCGGGCGGTCGGGCTCCGGCACCAGCCGGGCGAGACCGCCGCCGACCCGTGCGCTCACCGTCTCGCGCCCACCCCGCCGCCGCTGACCTGCCCTTCTGCCCATGCCGCCAGTATCCCGGACGCGGCCTCGGCGCCGACGGCACCCCGGCCCCGCCTGGCCTGACCCGCCGGACGGGCCCTAACCCTGGCGGTCGGCGACGTCGATGACGTGAGCCGCCTCGCGCAGGGCGGCGCGCAGGAGCGCCGGTTCGGTGGCCGGGACGTAGGCCCGCTCCGGCGGCACCAGCCAGCAGGCGCCCGGGACCGGCGGGGCGTCGGCGGCCCGCCCGGGCGGCATGCTCGCCGGGGCGCAGGCGCTGCCGGGGACGTCCCAGCCGTCGGCGGTGCCCGGCGGCACGAGGAAGCCCAGGGTGGTGCCGCCGCCGTCGTGCAGGACGGGCCCGACGCCGTCCCACAACCGCAGGATGTCGGCGGCTTCCAGCCCCTCCCGCGCCGGGACCGTCACCAGATCGCAGGGTTCGCCCGGCGCCGGCCGGGTCAGCCTGGGCCGGACGACGCCGGTGCGTGCGGCGCCCGACCGGACCGTGTCCGGCCTTCGGCCCGGTGCCGCACCGGAGTGTGCCGTGATTCGCGGGCCGTCGGTGTCCAGCAAGGAGACCACCCCTCCGCCTTACGCGCTGACTTGGTGACGGGTTCAACGTCCGGCGATGCGGGGGGCTACGGCGGGTACGGCGGCAAAGGATGGCACTTCATGGCAGAACGCGGATGGGATATGCCGTTTGTCGGCGAACCCTGCGTGGCCGCCCTGTCACGAGATGTACCTTCCGGGCATGGCGTCGTCACCTTCTACGTCATCTTCCACGGCCTCGCGTTCCGCGTCCGCGCGGCCCTCGGCCCCCACGCCCTCCGGGCCCGCGGATCCTGCGGCCGCGAACTCCGCGACCGCGGTCCCCGCCCCCGCGGCACCAGCCCGTCGGCAGCCTGCGACGCGGCCCAACACCGCCTTCCGGAGGCTGCGCGGCAGCCGCTCGCCCAGCGAGTTCGCCGCCGCCGTCCGCCGGGCGGCACGCGAGATCGGAGAGCAGGTATCGTGCGACGCCCGGTACATCGGACGGGTGGAGGCAGGCGCGATCCGCTGCCCCAACTACGCCTATGAACGTGTGTTCTTGCACATGTTCCCCGGGCGGACGCTGGCGGATCTGGGCTTCGCCCCGCGCGAAGCCGTCCGAGGCCGGGGAGCGCGGGAACGGGGGAGGCACGAAGGTGACACGGCAGCCACAGGACCGCGCGCGTCTTCAGGGGAACCGGACGCGCCGGAGGTGACGGCCGGGCTCTTCGCGCCCCGTCTCGCCGAGACCCTTTTCCACACCGACGAGGAGAGCGACGTGCTGCGTCGCGCGTTCATGACCGGCGGCCCCGCCGCCCTCGCCGCGTCCCTGGGCCTGGGCCCGGGACCGGCCGATGCCCTGGCCACCCCCGACCTGCCCGCGAGGGCGGGAGAGAGCGAGGCCCACGCCGTCGAACAGGCGGTACGACACATCAGGCTGCTGGACGACCAGCACGGCGCCGACAGCCTCTTCCAACGGGCCGGCACCGCCCTGCGCGGCGCCTACCGGCTGCTCGACACCGGCATCCGCCGCCAGTCCGTGGCCGACCGGCTGCACTCGGGCGCCGGTGAACTGGCCATCTCCGTCGGCTGGCTGGCCCATGACTCGGGTCAACTGGAGGACGCCCGTTCACACTACGCGGAGGCGCTCGCCACAGCGCGGGTCGCCAAAGACGCGGGACTGGAGGCGCACGCCTTCTGCAACACCGCGTTCCTGGCCCGGGACGCGGGCCGCCACCGGGAGGCCGTCCGGGCCGCCCAGGCCGGCCAACTCGCCGCGGCCGGCCTGGGCTCACCGCGGCTGCTGGCGCTGCTGAGCCTGCGTGAGGCGGGCGGACGCAGCGGGCTGGGCGACCGGTCCGGCTGCCAGGAGGCACTGGGCCGGGCGCACGACCTCTTCGCCCGGGGGCCCTCCGACACCGACCCGGAGTGGATGACCTTCTTCGGCGAGGCCGAGCTGGCCGGGCTGGAGGCCCAGTGCTGGGCGGCGCTCGGCGACTTCGGCCGGGCGAGCGTGTGCGCGCGGCGCGCGGTCGAGCTGCAGCCGCCGCACTTCGCGCGCAACAGGGCGCTGTTCACGGCGGAGCTGGCCGACGACCTGGCGGCGAGCCGCGCTCCGGAGGAGGCGGCGGCGCAGGGGGTGCGGGCGCTGGACCTGCTGGCCTCGGTGCACTCCACCCGCATCCGCACGATGCTGCGCCGCACGGCCGCCCGGCTCCTGCCGCACCAGCGCGAACCGCACGTCCCCGACTTCCTGGAGGGCGTACGCGGCGCCTGAGGCCGGTCCGGCGGACGAGCGCCGGGGGTGTGCCGGGACCCTGCGGCGCACCCCCGCCGCCGGTAGCCTGGAAGGTGGCTCGGGGACGAAAGCGTTCTCTCCCGGGAGGCAGATGATCATGGCCGGGATCGTGCACAAGACGTTCGCGGCGGCGGACGAGCGACGCCCGTTCGAGGAGAGCAAGGGCGAGCTGGATCTGCTCCAGACGGCCCAGGGGCCGGTGGGGCAGGCGATCTTCGAGCCGGGCTGGCAGTGGTCCAAGCACGTCAAGCCCATCGCGGGCACGGACAGCTGCCAGGCGGCACACGTCGGGTACTGCCTGAGCGGCCGGATGAAGATCGCCATGGACGACGGCGAGACCGCCGAGGTCGGGCCGGGCGAGTTCGTGAGCATCGAGCCCGGACACGACGCCTGGGTGCTCGGTGACGAGGCGTGCGTCATGCTCGACTGGGCCGGATTCGGCGACTACGCCAAGCCGTCGGGTTCCTGACCCGCCGGCCACGCCGGGGCCCGGTCGTCCGGGCCGACCGGGCCCCGGCCTGTCCTCGGCGGGCCGCCCCGGACCGCGTGGCGGGGCGTGGAACGGACGGGCGCGGTCCGGCTGTCCGTGGGAGATGCCAGACTGCCCCGGGTGACGCACGTGAACCCTGCCCCGCCCCGGACGGCGGGCGCGGCGGCGCCGCTGCGACAGCGGCTGGCCGAGCTGCGCGGAGCCGTCCACCCGCCCCGCCCGCTGGACGCCAGGGCGCTGGCCGCGCTGACCGCCAACCCCGGGTGCCGCCGCCGCGCCCTGCTGGACGGAGCGGGGGTGGACAAGACGGCGCTGGCTCGCGCCCTGGGCTCCCCCGCGCCGTTCGGCCAGTCCCAGTTCGCCTTCACCCGGGGCCATGCCTTCGAGTCGCGGGTGCACGCCGACGGCGGCGCGGAGCTGGTCCGCATGCTGCGCGCGGCCACCGGGGACGGCTCCCCCGAGCCGCTCGCCGTCGAGGTGCCGGATCTCGCGGCCGACGGTCCCGTCGGCCGCGCCGCCCGCACCGCACTCGCCGTGGAAGAGGCGGACGCCGCCGGCCCCGGCGTGTGGACGGTCCTGGTGCACCCGATGCTGGAGCTGCAGGTGGCCGACGCGCCGGTGCACCTGGAGCCGGACGCCCTCGTCGTGGCGCCCGACGGCACCCGGACGGTGGTCGAGGTCAAGTCGTTCCCGATCCTGGACGGCGCCGCGGACCCGGCCAAGGTCGGCGCCGCCGTGCGGCAGGCCGCCGTCTACACGCTGGCGCTGGAGGAGCCCGTCGGCCCGGGGCGGGTCGCGGACGTCGTCCTGCTGGTGTGCCCGAAGGACTTCTCCAACCTGCCGACGGCCGCCGCCGTGGACCTGCGGCAGCAGCGCGCGGCCGTCCGGCGGCAGCTCGCGCGGCTGACCCGGCTCGCCGACATCGCCGCCGCGCTGCCGCCCGGCGTCACCTTCGACGTCGACCGGCCCGGCGCCGAGCTGGCCGAGGCCGTCGCCCAGGTGCCCGCGGCCTACGCGCCCGAGTGCCTGGCCTCCTGCGAGCTGGCGTTCCACTGCCGGGCGGCGGCCCGCGAGGCGGGCGAGGTGACAGTGCTCGGCCGGGCCGTGCGCGGGGAGCTGGGCTCCCTCGCCACTCTTGCGGAGGTCCTCGGCGCCGCCCGCGGCGGCAGCTGCGCCGGCCACGGCGAAGGCCACGACGCGGACGGCGAGGAGGAGCCGGCCGTCGCCGCGCTGCGCCGGGCGGCGGGGCTGCGCGCCGAGGCGCTGGCGGCCGCCCGCGCGGGAGCGGGTGGTCCGCGATGACGCTGCTGGCCACGCTGGCCCGGGTCGAGGCCGCCGCGGCGGGACGGGCCCAGCCGCTGACCACCGTGCGCCACCGCCATCTGGCCGAGCGGCCGCTGGTGTTCGTGCCGCTGACCACGGCGGGCGAGGCCGGGGCCCCGCTGGCCGCGCTGGTAGGGACGGACGCGGCGGAGCCGGTGCTCCTCACCGTCCCGCAGCCGCGCGACCGGGACCTGCGCTTCCGGTTCCTCGCCGAGCTGGCCGAGGCCATGCTGCCGCATCTGGAGGCGGGGCAGGACGAGGTCGAGACCATCGCCCGCCGCTCCGGGGAGGAGGCCGAGCTGTGCCTGGACGCCCCGCAGCTCCTCGTCCCCAACTCCGGGGGCGTGGCCCTCGTCCGGCTGCTGGGCCGTTCGATGCGCTTCCGCAGGACGGCCGAGGAGGACCCGGAGGCGGCGTATCCGGCGCCCGCCCGCGTGCCGCTGCTCGGCCGCTGGCTCAGCCACTACGGCGAACGGTCCCGGGTGCCCGGCTCCTCGCTGCTCCTGGCCGTCACCGATCTGCTGACCCGGCACTGGGCGACGGGGCAGAGCCCCCTGGAGGACCAGCACCTGGGCGCGCTGCTCGCCTGGCTGCGGGAGGGTGGTGCGGCGGGCCCCGAGGCGGCCCTGCGGGCGGAGACGGCACGGGACGCCGCCGGCCGGCTGCTGCTGCCGCCCGCCGGCCCGGCCACCGACCCGGCCTTCGACAACCGGCTCCTCGCCCCCGCCGTCGCCCGCTACGACGCGGGGGTGCGCGGCGCCGAGGACGAGATCGCCGAGCTGTTGTCCGGGCAGCTCCGGCCGACCTGGGACGCGGTGTGGGAGGCGCTCGATCTGCTGCGGGCGCTGCCGCCCGGGGAGCGCGTCGCCCGGCGGTGGGAGGGTGACCGCTGGTCCTACACCGCCCACCGGGACCGGGTGCGCGCCGGGGAGCCGCCGCAGCCCCGGCGGGACGACGCGGTGACGGCCGCCCGCAAGCTCGCCGCCCGCGAGCGGGACCAGGCGCGGCTGTCCGCGCAGGAGGCCCTGGACGACCCGCTGGTGATGGCCGCGCGCCGGCTCGCCGGGGAGGCGTTCAGCGGCACCGTGACGGAGGTCGAGTCCGCCTACTCGACCGGCAGGCGCCCGATGCCGCGCCCCCTAGTCACCGTCGTCACCCAGGACGACGTCCAGCCCGGCGCGGGCGTGCGGGTGTGGCGCGCCCGCGCGGACGGAACCTCGCAGCAGGGCGAGTGCGTGGCCGCTCCGGGGCCCGGGCTCGTCACCGTGCGGCTGACGAACGGGATGGGCCGCGGCCGGGAGCCGGCGCCCGGCTCGGTTCCCGAACCGGGTGAGACGGTGTGCTGGACGCTGTTCGACCACACCCCGCGAGGCGGCCCCGACCTGCCCGAACCGGAGGACACCCCGTGGACCCACGGCGGCCCGCCCGGCCCGGCACGGGTCGAGCCGCCCGACCCCGTCACCGGAGAGGACCTGATGTGACGATCGGACTGGAACAGCAGGGAGAGGACACCGCCGAGCCCGGGGGCCCCGAGGCGCGGGACCCGGGGGCGGCCGCGGACGCCGCCACCGCGGCGATCCTCGCGGACGCGCTCCACGGGCGGGAACGCGGCGTGGTGGTGAACTCGCCGCCGGGCGCGGGCAAGTCGACGCTCGTCGTCCGCGCTGCTCGCGAGCTCGCCGCGGTGGGCCGCCCGCTGATGATCGTCGCCCAGACGAACGCCCAGGTGGACGACCTCGTGGACCGCCTGGCCACCGCCGACCCGGAGCTGCCCGTCGGGCGGCTGCACAGCAACGACACCCCCTACGACCCGGCCTTGGACCGGCACGCCCGGGTGCGGGCCTCGGCCAAGCCCGCTGACCTGGCCGGGCAGGCCGTCGTCGTCTCCACCGCGATGAAGTGGGCGTTCGCGCGGGGCGGCGCGGACGGACAGCGGTGGGAGCACGCCATCGTCGACGAGGCCTACCAGATGCGGTCCGACGCGCTGCTGGCCGTGGCCCGGCTGTTCGAGCGGGCGCTGTTCGTCGGCGATCCGGGCCAGCTCGACCCGTTCAGCCAGGTGGGCACCGAGCAGTGGGCGGGGCTGACGTACGACCCGTCGGCCAGTGCCGTGTCCGCGCTGCTGGCCCACCACCCGGAGCTGCCGCAGCACCGGCTGCCGGTGTCCTGGCGGCTGCCGGCCTCCGCGGCGCCGCTGGTGTCCCGCGCCTTCTACCCCTTCACACCGTTTCGCAGCGGCACCGGCCCGGACGACCGGACGCTGGGCTTCACCGCACGCTCGGACGGCTCGCCGGTGGACCGGGTGCTGGACGAGGCGGCGAGCTCCGGGTGGGGGCTGCTGGAACTGCCCGCCCGGCACACGCCGCGCACCGACCCGGAGGCGGTGGCGGCGGTGGCCGACGTCGTGCGTCGGCTGCTGGAGCGCGGCGGGGTGACGACGGACGAGCGCGGCCGCCCGGAGCCGGTGCCGCTCACCGCGGACCGCGTCGCGGTCGGCACCGCGCACCGGGACCAGGCGGCGGCCGTCCGCGCCGCGCTGGCCGGGCGGGGCGTGGCGGGCGTCACGGTGGACACGGCCAACCGGCTCCAGGGCCGGGAGTACGACGTCACGGTGGTCCTGCACCCGCTGTCGGGCCGGCCCGACGCCACGGCCTTCCACCTGGAGACGGGCCGGCTGTGCGTGCTGGCGTCCCGGCACCGGCACGCCTGCGTCGTCGTGTGCCGCGCGGGCGTGGCGGAGCTGCTGGACGACCACCCGTCGGCCGACCCGGTGCGGCTCGGGGTGGAGGTGGCGTTCCCGGACGGCTGGGCCGCCCAGCAGGAGGTCCTGGCGGAGCTGGCGGCCCACCGGGTCCCCGCCGGGGGCTGAGCGCCCGGGCCCCGTGCCCGGCGACGCGGCCCCGGGCGGTGCCGGCCCCGGGCGGGGGCAGACAGCGCGCGGGGGTTCGCGGGACAATGGACGGTGGTCTACGACGTGGAGGTACGTTCATGCCCGAGCCGGAGCCGGCTCCTCAGCCCAGGCGGCCCGCGCCGCTGCTCTTCGAGCCTGCCGCCGCGGCGGAGGACGCGGAGCACTTCTTCGACCTGGAGTCGATCAGCGATCCGCGGGAGCTGCTGTCCCGGTCGACGGAGCTGGCGCTCGCCTTCCAGGCGGCGGCCGACCGGGCCGTGGAGTACCAGGCGATGGCCGCCGCCCAGCTCGCCGACCCGAAGCGGTTCGACAAGCTGCCGGACGACGCCATCGCGGACCGGGCGGAGTGGACGGAGGACTACGCGCGCCGCATGATCGCCTTCGGCAGGCAGCTCATCGAGCAGTCCGCCGAGACGCCCTGACGAGGTTCCGTCGCAGCCCCGAGCGCACCCTGAGGTCTCGGCCGGCCGCCGGCCGCGGATGTCACCCGTGGGCGTGGTGCGCGTGCGTAGAGTAGCGCACCGCACGCGGCGACGCGGGGTTTTCACTCAGGTGCCGTGACCGAACGGATACGCACGGTACACCTGGATGCCATGAGCATCCCCTTCCGCGACGACCTCGCCTCCCTGCACAGCAGCACCGACTCCCACACCGCCGCGGGTCCGGACTGGCCGGCCACGGCGAGCCCGTTCCCCCGCAGCGTCCGCGCCCTGTGGGGGGCCTTCCCGGAGCGGGCGCAACCGCTTCCCTGCGGCACCGTGTTCGACGCGGTGAGCGCGCCGGCCCTGTTCGGCCGGCGCATGGCGGAGCAGCTGGCGGGCGCCGGCCCGGTCGCCGTCCAGCAGGGGCGGGTGCTCTTCCTCGCCGCGCCCGGCACGGCCCGCCGCCTGCCCGCACTGCTGCACTGGGAGGAGTGGCAGGGCAGGCACGACGTCGAGGAGATCCCGCCGCTGCTGGGCTACGGGCCGGGGGACGTCGTCCCCGTGCCGGCTCCGCCGCGGCCCGGCGAGGGCGCGGGGGCGGCCGGGTCTCGCTGGCTGGTGCCGCCCGCCCCGCACGGGGGCCGGCTGCCGGGCCCGCGGGACCTGCTGTGGGCCGCCGTGAGGGCGGTCCGCGCTGGTCGGGAGGGTCGTCGCGGGCTATCGATTTCCGCTCGCGGCGATGCGGGTGTTAAGGTCTACGACGTCAGCAGGCGCCGCTAGCTCAGTTGGTTAGAGCAGCTGACTCTTAATCAGCGGGTCCGGGGTTCGAGTCCCTGGCGGCGCACAGACGGCCGAAGGCCCTCCGCGACAGCGGAGGGCCTTCGCGCATGCTCGGGGCACCTCGGCACCAACGCTCTGACCGGCCCTTTCGCCTCCGGCGCCGGCCAGCGAGCCACCCCGGGCCCCAGTCCCCGCGCTCGGTGCCCGGGCTCAGCGCCAGGGCTCGGTGCCCGGGCTCAGCGCCGGGTGATGCGCACCGCCCACTCTCCGGTCACGGAACGGTCCAGCACGGTGACCCGCACCGCGCCGTCGTCCACCGAGAGGGTCTCCCCCACGCCGAGCGGGGCGTCGGCGAGCGGCGGGTGGACGGAGGTGGCGCGGCAGGCCACGGACTCGGGGTGCCCGTCGAGCACCTCCACGGGCCCGCCGGCCGAGGCGGTGTCGCTGCGCACGCGGTAGACCAGTACCCCGCCGCGGCACACCCGGGCGTCGTTGCCGAGCGGCTCGCGGACCTCGACGGCGAGCACCTCGTCCGGACCGGTGCGCACGGCGGCGAGCCGGGTCCCGGCTGCGTGGCCCCGCCGCACGGGGGTGCGGCCGAGCGGCTGGAGGGAGTGCAGGGTGGTGCCGGGCGACCCGACGCAGTCGACGTGCTCGGCGTCGAGCCAGCCCAGCTTCCACTTGTGCCAGCCGAAGGGGTCGGGAGCCAGTCCGAACTGGCTGCCCATCAGGTCCCAGTCGCCGACGTAGGTGTCCCAGTCCCCCTTGCCGTCGCGTGGGCGGTTGTAGAGGTCGGGCAGGTCGAAGACGTGCCCCGTCTCGTGGGCGAGGACGTTGCGGTCGGCCGGGAACCGTTCGAACACGGTCACGATGCGGCGGAGCTCGGTGCCGTCGACGGTGACGGGCTCGCGGAAGTTCACGACCTTGGTCGCGTCGGAGTCGACGCCGGGGGCGTCGGGGTCGGCGACGAAGTAGACGAGGTCGTAGTCGCCGAAGTCGACGCGGGGGTCGGTGACGGCGAGGGCGTCGCGCACGAAGGCCGCCCGGCCCTCGGCGTCCCAGTCCCGCGCTATTCCGTAGGCGTGGGCGGGCTTGGGCATGCGCGTCCAGCGGGGCGTGGCGTGCAGCCGCAGGTCGAGCCGGCCGTAGGAGGCGCGCTCGAAGAAGTTCCCGGTGGCGGGGAAGTGGTCGGCTGCGAGCTGGCCCGGGGAGGTCAGCGGCGGCGCGTCGGGGAAGGAGAGGAAGACCATCATCGCGTCGACGGTCCGCTCGGGGCGCACGTAAGCGTCGTTCCAGGTGTCCAGCCCGAGCGAGTGATGGGCGTCCGTGCGCTGCAGGGCGCACGGCGGGGCGACCGGGCGGCCGGTGGCGGGCCCGGCGAACGACGAGGTGCCGACGACGGCGGTGAGCACGGTGAGCACCGAGGCCGCGCGGCGGACGGCCGCACGGCGCGGGAGCCCGCCGAGAGCCGCGCGGCGCGGCGGGTGCGCGGGCGGCGTGGGAGGCGTCGATCGCACAGGGACCTCCGAGGACAGACCCGGTCGGGTTGCCGACACTTCGTCCACTGTGGGCCGATATTCCGCTGGTCGTCCTGCTGGACTAGGCCGGGTGGGTCAGGACCACGGCTTCACCGTGCGTAGCCGTCCCGCCGTTCCGGTGCGATCACCCCGGTGCTCGTACTGGCGTGCGCGACGGTCCCCTCCGCGGGTGTCCCGGCTCCGGCCCGTGCTGGCCTGTCCGCCACGTAAGCCCCTATGATCGGCTGACTTTCCAGTGACGAACCCCTCCGGGAGCGATCGGTGAACGCAACCCTGGACGCGCCGGGTGGCGACCCGAACGCCACCGGAGCAGCGCCCCGCGTCGCTACGGACGGTCACCGCGAGGTGGACTTCCGCGTCGCGTTCGACAGCGCCCGGCTGGCGATGGCGCTCGTCGACCGCTCCGGGCGCATCTCCACCGTCAACCCGGCCTTCGCCGAACTGCTGGACGCCTCCGCCCAGTCCCTCGTCGGCCTTCCGGTGACCAAGCTGGCCCCGCTCGGTCTCGACCGCCGCACCCGCGCCGCCTGTGCCGCCGTCCTGCGCGGCGAGCGCGCGGAGGTGCGCTGCACCCGGCGGCTCAAGCACCCCGGGGGCGCGCTCCTGTGGGCGGAGGTCGGCCTGGTGGCCGCCGGTCCGCCCGGGCCGGCGGCCGTGCTCACGGTCGCCGACGTGAGCGAGTACCGCGAACTGCGGGAGCGGCTGCGCCATCTGGAGATGCACGACCCGGTGACCCGGCTGCCCAACCGGTCGCTGTTCTTCGAACGGCTGGCCACCGCGCTCGCCGAGAGCGCGACCGGGCGCGTCGGCCTGTGCTATCTCGACCTGGACGGCTTCAAGGCCGTCAACGACACCCTCGGGCACCGCGTCGGAGACGAGCTGCTCGACCTGGTCGGCCGCCGGCTGGTCCAGTGTGCGGCCGGGCCGCGCGGCGGGCACCTCGTCGCCCGGCTCGGCGGGGACGAGTTCGCCCTGCTCGTCGAGGGCTCCACCGGGACGCAGCAGCTCACGGACCTGGCCGACGCCCTACTGCGAGCGCTCCAGCGGCCGTTCCGGCTCGCCGGCCAGCGGCACACGATCTCGGCCAGCATCGGCGTCGTCGAGCGTCCGTCCGCCGGTACCGGGCCCACGGAGCTGATGCAGGCGGCCGACACCACGCTGTACTGGGCCAAGGCCGACGGCAAGGCCCGCTGGACGCTGTTCGACCCCGAGCGCAACGCCCACCGGATGACCCGCCAGGCCCTCTCCAGCATGCTGCGGCCCGCCGTCGACCGGGGCGAGTTCGCCCTGGATTTCCAGCCGATCGTCGGCCTCGCGGACGAGACGCTGCGCGGGGTGGAGGCGCTCGTGCGCTGGCGGCATCCTCGGTTCGGCACGCTGGGCCCCAAGGAGTTCATCGGGCTCGCCGAGGAGAACGGGGCCATCGTGCCGCTCGGCCGCTGGGCGCTCGCCGAATCGTGCCGCCAGGCCCGGGGCTGGCAGCTGCGGCACCCCGGGCTGCCGATCTACGTGTCCGTGAACGTCGCCGTGCGCCAGGTGTGGGACTCCGACCTCGTGACCGACGTCGCCGACGTGCTGGAGGAGACGGGGCTGCCGCCGGGGCTGCTCCAGCTCGAACTGACCGAGAACGAGGTCATGGGCTCCGGGGGCCGCCCGGTGCGGGCCCTGCAGGCGCTCTCCGAGATGGGGGTGCGCATCGCCATCGACGACTTCGGCACCGGCTACTCCAACCTCGCCTATCTGAGCCGGCTGCCCGTGCGGGCGCTGAAGCTGGACGGCATGTTCGTGCGCGGCTTCCAGGCCGGGCAGTCCGGCCGCACCGACCGGGCGGACGAGACGATCGTGGCCTCCCTCGTGGACCTGGCCCACAAGCTGGGGCTGACCGTCACCGCGGAGTGCGTGGAGGGCCCGGTGCAGGCGGAACGGCTGCGCCGCATCGGGTGCGACACCGGCCAGGGCTGGCACTACTCCAAGCCGGTCGCGCCGGAGCGGATCTCCGCGCTCCTCGCGTCGGCCCCGCGGGAGGCGCCGCGCGGGAACGTCGTGTCACAGGACGCGGGCCGCAGGGCACGAGGCGCAGAACGCCGGACGTGAGCGGGGAGGCCCCCGGGGCTTGGGGGCGTCCCCGCCCGGGATGCTCGGCGGGTCAGCGGAAGAGGGCGCCCAGCGCCTCGGTCCGCACCGACAGCTCGGCCAGCCGCAGGCCCTCCCAGACGCTGACCTGGTTGGCGGTGAGCACCGGCTTGCCCAGCACCGCCTCCAGCACCGGCAGGTGCTCGGCGCTGTGCAGGGCCGTGTCCGGGAGCAGCACCGCCTCGGCCGCGGCGTGGTCCCCCGACGTCGCCATCTCCAGCACCTCGGAGCGGCCCCAGGTGCCCACCTCCGCGGCCGTGATGACGCCGCTGCCGCGCAGCGAGACGACCTCGATGCCCGCCGCCTTCAGGAAGGCGGCGAAGTGCTCGGCCACGTCGGTCGGGTAGGTGGCCGCGATGGCGACCCGCTGGAGGCCGAGGGCACGCACGGCGTGGACGAACGCGAAGGACGTGCTGGACGCGGGCAGCCCGCCGACGGCGGAGAGGGTGCGCACCTGCTCGTGCGCGCCCTCCCAGCCGAAGACGAAGCTGGCGCTGGTACAGGCCCACACGACCGTCCGGGCGCCCCGCCCGGACAGCGCCGTCATGCCGTCGGCCAGCCGGTCCCCGGAGCCCATCTCCAGGAGGGCGTCGACCCGGTGGGCGTCCTCACCGATGTCGGTGTGGACGAGCGGGAGCGCGACGTCGGCACCGGCCTCCCGGAGGATGCCCTCCAGCCGGGGGTAGTCGTCCTCGGCGGAGTACCCGGGGTAGAGGAATCCCACGGAGTGCTGGGCGGCTTTCTGCATGGACTGCTCCTGTCAGACGGGGGGCGCCTGGCCGCCCGTCAGGTCGTCGGGGCCGGCGGGGTCGGCGAGCGGGTCGGGGAACTCGGTCTCGGGTCCGGGGAGGGCCGAGCCGGCCAGGGCCACCTCCGGCTCCGGGTCCGGGGGCGGGGGCTCGGGGGCCGCCGGGGCCGGCAGCCCGGACATCGCGGCCGGTCCCGATCTGGCGACCGGGTCCAGCAGTGCCTGGTAGGGGCCGACGGCCTGCTTGCCGATGCGGCGCAGGGCCGACCAGACCGTCACCTGGTTGGCGGAGAGCACCGGCATGCGCAACTCCGCCTCCAGCTGCGGGATGGCGTCATAGGTGGGGAGGTTGGTGCAGCTGATGAAGAGGGCGTCCGGCTCGCCCTCCGCCGTCGCCTCCCGGGCCATGCCGGTGACGTCCCGGTACGGCACGCGCCAGATCTCCCGGGTCAGGCCGAGGTAGCAGCGCCCGGTGACCTCGATGCCCGCCTCCCCCAGGTACTCCTCCAGGGAGTCGGTGACGGACTTCGTGTACGGGGTCACGAGGGCGACGCGCCGGGCCCCGATCTCCTGGAGGGCCTCCAGCAGTGCGCCGGAGGTGGTGAGCGCCGGCGTCTCCCCGGCCTGGCCCATGGCGTAGGACATCGCCGCCTCGCCGGCCTGGCCGCCGACGAAGGAGCCGGAGGTGCAGGCGTAGGCGACGACCTCGGGGGAGACGGCGGTGAGCGCCTGGACGGCCTCGCGGAGCGTGGCGTGCTCGCTGACCAGCCGCGCGAGGTCGAGACTCACCTCGACGGGGACGAAGGGGGTTCGGGTCAGGTGCAGGGAGACGTCGTCGGGGACCCAGCGCCACAGTTCGCGGTCCAACGCGAAATCGAACGGCGCGACGATTCCCACGCCGCGCTGCGGTTCAGGACCGCCGAGAAACGAGACATCCATTGCGGGCCCCTCACACACGCAGGGATGGCCGATGGCCGCAACAAGGAGCAAGGAGAGGTGAAAACCTCGAAGCCGGCCGAAAGCCGGAGACGCAGGGGCAGATGCCTTTGTTGACGAAGGTAGTTTCCGATCCCTACCGTGGTCAATCCTTCCCTTGAAGGCTGTACTCCGGCCGAGCTTCGGGCAGACCTTTGGGTAGGCCTTCGAGTGAAACACCGACCCGTTTCGAAGAGGTTTCCCACCCATGTCAGAACCCCGTGTCCTGGTGCTCGACGACGACCCGCCGCCGGACCTCGGCCGGCTCGCCGGGCGCGCCCGGGTGCTCCACTCCGACGAGGCGGGCCTCGCCGGGCTGCTGCCCGAGGCCGACGTCCTGCTCGTGTGGAACTTCCTTTCCGACGCGGTGAAAGAGGCGTGGCCGGGCGAGGGCCCGCGGCCGGGCTGGGTGCACACGGCGAGCGCCGGGGTGGACCGGCTCCTGCCGGAGCTGGCGGACTCCGATGTGATGATCACCAATGCCCGCGGGGTCTTCGACCAGCCCATCGCGGAATACGTCGCCGGACTGGTCCTGGCAATGGCCAAGGATTTCCTCGGAACCTGGGAATTGCACCGCGCCCGGCAGTGGCGGCACCGGGAGACGATACGGCTCGGCGGAACGCGGGCCGTGGTGGTCGGTTCCGGACCGATCGGAAGGGCCATCGGCCGAACTCTGCTGGCACTGGGTGTCAGGGTGGAACTCGTCGGCCGCACCCCCCGGGAGGGGGACGCGGAATTCGGCCGGGTGCACGGAGCGGAAACCCTGCACGATCTTCTTCCCACGGCCGACTGGGTCGTGTGCGCCGCGCCCCTCACCCCCGCGACGGAGGGTCTGTTCGACGCGGCCGCCTTCGCCCGCATGCGGCCCGGGGCGGCCTTCGTCAACATCGGCCGGGGCGCGCACGTGGTCACCGCCGACCTCGTCGACGCGCTGACGGCCGGGCGGCTGCGGGCGGCGGCCCTGGACGTCCTCGAGGAGGAGCCCCTCACCCCCGACAGCCCCCTGTGGCGGGTGCCGGGCCTGTGGATCTCCCCGCACATGAGCGGCGACACCCTCGGCTGGCGGGGCGACCTCGCCGAACAGTTCTGCGACAACTTCGACCGCTGGGCCGCGGGCAGGCCGCCGCTCAACATCGTGGACAAGAAGCTGGGGTACGTCCCGGCACACTGACGGGAGGACGCGTTGACCGATCTCACCGCCCTGACGGCGGCCCAGCTCGTGGCGGGCTACGCCGCGGGCGACTTCTCACCCGTGGAGGCGACGCGCGCGGCACTGGAGCGTGCCGAGGCCGTCGACCCGCGGGTGAACGCCTTCGTCCGGATCCACGGGGACACCGCGCTGGAGCAGGCGCGGGCCTCCGCCGAGCGCTGGCGGCGCGGCGCGCCGGCCGGCCTGGTGGACGGCGTCCCGGTCACGGTCAAGGACATCCTGCTGCAACGCGGCGCGCCCACTTACAAGGGCTCGTGGACGATCTCCGACGCCGGGCCGTGGGAGGAGGACGCGCCCTCGGTCGCCCGGCTGCGCGAGCACGGCGCCGTGTTCCTGGGCAAGACGACGACACCGGAGTTCGCCTGGAAGGGCGTCACCGACAGCCCGCGGCACGGCTCAACCGGCAACCCGTACGCCCCGGACCGCACGGCCGGCGGCTCCAGCGGCGGCGCCGCGGCGGCCGTCGCCCTCGGCGCCGGGCCGCTGGCCCTGGGCACCGACGGCGGCGGGTCGGTGCGCATCCCGGCGTCCTTCTGCGGGACCTTCGCGCTCAAGCCGACCTACGGGCGGGTGCCGCTGTACCCGGCGAGCGCCTTCGGCACCCTTGCCCACGTCGGCCCGCTGACCCGGGACGCCGCCGACGCGGCCCTCCTCCTGGACGTCATCGGCGGCCCGGACCCGCGGGACTGGTCCGCCCTCGCGCCCTACCCCGGCGACTTCCGCGACCAGCTCGCCGGGGGCGTGGCCGGACTGCGGATCGCCTACTCCCCCGACTTCGGCGGCCGGGTACCCGTCGAGCCCCAGGTCGCCGCCGCCGTCCGGCGGGCCGTGGAGCGGCTGGCGGAGCTGGGCGCCCGGGTGGAGGAGGCCGACCCCGGCTTCGCCGACCCGGTCGAGGCCTTCCACGTCCTGTGGTTCAGCGGCGCCGCACGCGTCACCCAGGGGCTCGACGAGGAACAGCGCGCCCGGCTCGACCCGGGGCTTCGCGAGATCATCGAGCAGGGCGCCCGCTACTCGGCGCTGGACTACCTCGCGGCCGTGGACGTGCGGATGGCCCTCGGCGCCCGGTTCGGCGCCTTCCACCAGCGGTACGACCTGCTCGTGACGCCGACGATGCCGGGTACGGCCTTCGAGCGCGGCGTCGAGGTGCCCAAGACCTCACCCCACACCCGGTGGACGGGGTGGACGCCCTTCAGCTACCCGTTCAACCTGACCCAGCAGCCCGCGGCCAGCCTGCCCTGCGGGCTGGACGACGCCGGGCTCCCCATCGGCGTCCAGCTCGTGGCCGCCCGGCACGCGGACGCGCTCGTCCTGCGTGCCGCGCACGCCCTGTACGGCACCGGGCTGCCGGAGCTGCCCCCGCCGCCCCTGCTCGCCGAGTCGCCCGTCCGCTCCTGAGCCCCGGCCCGGGCCCGTTCGGCGGGCCCGCCGCTCCTGTTCGTTCCTCCCCCGGCTCCGGGCCGGGGGCATGCCCCCAGAGGAGTCACGATGGCCGACCGCTTCATCGAGGTGTCGCTCGACAAGCGCGGAGTGCGCTGCACCGCCCGGCTGCTGGACGACCGCGCGCCGATCACCTGCGCCGCGGTGTGGAACGCGCTGCCGCTCGGCGGCGACGTCTACCACGCCAAGTACGCGCGGAACGAGATCTACGCCCTGGTGCCCCCGTTCGCCCCCGAGGAACCGCCGCTGGAGAACCCGACGATCACCCCCATCCCGGGCGACCTCTGTTACTTCACCTTCACCGAGGTCCAGCTCGGCACCTCGTCCTACGGCTACGAGACCGACGCACGGCACCAGGGCCGGCCCACCGTGGTCGACCTGGCGCTGTTCTACGAGCGGAACAACCTGCTCATCAACGGGGACGCCGGCTGGGTGCCCGGGATCGTGTGGGGCAGCGTCATCGACGGCCTGGACCGGATGGCCGACGCCTGCCAGGACCTGTGGCGGGCGGGGGCGATCGGCGAGAGCCTGTCCTTCCGGCGCGCGTAGCGCGACCCGGCGCGCGTAGCGCGACCCGGCGCGCGTAGCGCGACCCGGCGCGCTTGGGAGGTCTGCGCCACGGGCGCAGGGCCGGCAAGGGCAGCCCCCAGCTCCGGGCCGGCCCCGGCCAGGGGAGCTTCTTGCCCGCACGCCCCAGGGTGCGAGCACCTCCCGGCCGGTCGCACCGTTGCCGCGTCCCTTCGGGGCACACGAAAGGCCCCTGCCTCAGGCAGGGGCCTCACCGTACGCCGCCAGGGACTCGAACCCCGGACCCGCTGATTAAGAGTCAGCTGCTCTAACCAACTGAGCTAGCGGCGCCCGCGCCGGTGCGGTGACCGGCGGGAGGAGACTCTACCCGATGTCCTGGGGTGCCGGTGACCAGGCGGCGTCGCGGTCCCGCAGCTCCGCCAGCACGCGGCGCAGGTACTGCGGCGGGACGGCCGGGAGCAGCAGCGCCACGGCGTGCACCAGCTTCCCGAGGACGAAGGTGGTGTCCGGGGTGGCGCGCACGAGGTCCTGCACGGCCTCGGTGTCGTTCTGGTCGACGGCCTCGATGAGGACGGCCACGTGCGGGGCCGCGTCCTCGGCGGTCTCGACCCAGCGCCCGCCCCGCCCGGCGACGGCTCCGGAGGCGTCGGAGGCGGCCAGCCGCCGCAGCCTGCGGTCGCCCGCCTCCGCCGGGTACGCGCCGCGGACGCAGTCGTTGGCCACCCGGCACAGGGACGCGAGGAGGTCGCGGGCGTTCTCGTCGCAGTCCAGCCCGTCGAGCGCGGCGTCGAACGCGAGTTGGTTGCCGTGCCGGAAGGCCAGGAGGAGCCGGCCCGCACGGGCGTCCGCCCTGGACCGCGCCGGGGTGGCGACTGCCGGGGTGGCGCTCGCCGAGGTGGTGGAAGCGGCCAGGGTGTCGTCGCCGTGCCAGGACGTCCGCATGGCCCAAATCATGACATAGCTGCTGTTTCACCCCAGGGAGGCCGCACCCGGCCACGCCAGGCCGGTCACGTCGCCCGCACGCTCCCCGCCCCTTCGCCCGCGCAGCCGTGCCCGCAGCCCCAACACCCCACCGCCCGAACGGAGTACCGGAAGGATCGGCGGCCGAAAGTGGCGGGCATATCTTCATAGCGTTTGGGTAGCCGCGCGCCCATGGCTCCACCACCGAGGAAGTTCCAGACATTGAGCGAATTCCGTGGCATCGGGAGAAGACCCATCAGCCGCCGCGCCCTGCTCGGCGGGACGGCGGCGTTGGGCCTCCTGGGTGCGGCCGGGTGCAGCAAGGCACCCGACGAGGGGAAAGTGGAGGGCGGCGATCTCCTGGAGAGACTGCGCGACCGGGGCACCGTCCGGGTCGGCATCGCCAGTGAGCCGCCCTTCGGTTACATCAACTCCGAAGGGGAGGCGGCCGGCGAGGCTCCGGACATCGCCAAGGTGATTTTCCAACGGCTCGGTGTGCCGAACATCGAGCCGGTGCCCACGGAGTTCAGCGCGCTGATCCCGGGGCTCCAGGCACAGCAGTTCGACTGCGTGTCCGCGGGGATGTACATCAACCCCACGCGCTGCGCACAGGTCCTGTTCTCCGACCCGGACTACCTCATGCTGGACGCGTTCATCGTCCCCGAGGGCAACCCGAAGAACATCCGGACCTACCAGGACGTCAAGGACCAGGGGCTCCGGCTGGCGAGCGGCGAGGCCTACGCGGAGGTGGCCTACGCGAAGGACGCCGGCATCAGCGACATCCTGATCCTGCCCGACCAGGTCGCCGGTCTCGACGCCGTCGTCCAGGGGCGGGTGGACGCCTTCGCCGGTACGAACATCACCGTGCAGGCCGTCGTCAAGGACAACGACCGGGCCGACGGCACCGAGCCGTTCCAGCCGACGCTGGAGGGCGAGCCGGCCTACGGCGCGGGCGGCTTCGCGTTCCGGCTCTCCGAGAAGAACCTCCGCGACGCGTTCAACCGGGAGCTGCACAAGCTCAAGGAGAACGACTACAAGGAGCTGCTGCAGATCGTCGAGCCCTACGGCTTCACCCGCGCGGAGATGACCGACCTCACCGCAGAGGAGCTGTGCGAATGAGCTCAGGCATCTTCACCGAGTGGTTCCTTCCCGGTGTCTGGATCACCATCCAGGTGACGCTGTACAGCGCCGCCCTGGCCGGGGCCGTGGCCTTCGTCGTCGGTATCGCCCGCACCCACGACCTGTGGATCGTGCGGTTCCTCGCCGGCATCTACTTCGAGATCTTCCGCGGCACCTCCGCGCTGATCTTCATGCTGTGGATGGCCTTCGCCTTCCCGCTGATGTTCGGCTGGCAGTTCGTGCCGATGGCGGCGGGCGTGGTGGCGCTGGGGCTCACCTACGGCGCCTACGGCTCGGAGATCGTCCGTGGTTCGCTGGCGGCCGTCGCGGCCGGACAGCGTGAGGCGGGCATCGCCCTCAGCTTCACCAAGGGCCAGCGGCTGCGCCGCATCGAGCTGCCGCAGGCGTGGCCGGAGATGGTCCCGCCCTTCAACAACCTGCTCATCGAGCTGCTGAAGGGCACCGCCCTCGTCTCGGTCATCTCGGTGGCGGACATGACCTTCGCCGGGAACCTCTCCCGGCTGGCCTCGAACGAGAGCGCACCCGCCTACACCCTGCTCCTGTTCTCCTACTTCGTCATCGCCTTCGTCCTCACGCGCGGCATGCGTCTGGTGGAGCGCCGCGCGAAGGCCGGCCTGGGGCAGACCCCGAAGAAGGGGGCGCTGTCCGATCTGTTCACCCGCAAGCTCGAGGCCGAGGGTGAGTCGGCGCAGGCCAAGACCGGTACCGCAGGAGGCCTGGGATGAACTGGGACTGGGACGTCGTCAGCGACTTCATGCCGCGCTTCTGGGACGGGGTGCTCGTCACCCTCCAGGCGCTGGCCCTCGGCTCGCTCGTGGCCTTCACCCTCGGTCTGGTGTGGGCCATCGCGCAGCGCTCGCACCAGAAGTGGATCAGCTGGCCAGTGACCGCGGTCACCGAGTTCATCCGCAACACCCCGCTGCTGGTGCAGCTGTTCTTCCTGTTCTACGTGGTCCCCGAGATGGGCATCTCGATGTCCGCGCTGACCACCGGCATCGTCGGCCTCGGACTGCACTACTCCACCTACACCGCCGAGGTGTACCGAGCCGGCATCGACGGCGTCCCGGCGGGCCAGTGGGAGGCGGCCACCGCGCTGAGCCTGCCGCGCCGCCGCACGTGGACGTCGGTGATCCTGCCGCAGGCCATCCGCCGGGTGGTCCCCGCCCTCGGCAACTACGTCGTCGCGATGCTGAAGGACTCGCCGATGATCGCCGTCATCGGCGCCTTCGAGATGCTGGGCGAGGCCCGCGCCTTCAGCAACGAGACCTTCACCTTCGAGGCCTACACGGTGGTGGGTGTCGCCTTCATCCTCATCGCGTACCCGGCCTCCCTTCTGATCCGAGCCCTGGAGCGTCGTCTTGTCCAGTGACATCACCAACAGCCAGGAAGCCCCCGCCACGAGAGCGAGCGGCAGCGAGCTGATCCGTTTCGACCACGTCACCAAGCGGTTCGGGGACAACGTCGTTCTGGACAACCTCGAGTTCACGGTCGACGCGGGCAAGCACGTCACGCTCATCGGACCGTCCGGCTCCGGCAAGACGACGATCCTGCGGCTGCTCATGACCCTGCTGAAGCCCGACGAGGGCACCATCACCGTCGACGGCGACTACCTCACGCACGAGCAGCGCGGGGGCAAGCTCGTGCCGGCGGGCGAGAAGCACACCCGCGAGGTGCGCAAGAAGATCGGCATGGTCTTCCAGCAGTTCAACCTGTTCCCCAACATGAAGGTGCTGCGCAACATCACCGAGGCGCCGGTGCACGTGCTGGGGCTGTCCAAGGACGAGGCCGAGGAGCGGGCCCGCGGCCTGCTGGAGCTCGTCGGCCTGACCGAGCACATCGACAAGTACCCGACCCAGCTCTCGGGCGGTCAGCAGCAGCGCGTGGCCATCGCCCGGGCGCTGGCGATGCGCCCGCAGGTGCTGCTGCTGGACGAGGTCACCTCGGCGCTCGACCCGGAACTGGTCGCCGGCGTGCTGGACGTCCTGCGGGACATCGCGCACACCACGGACATCACCATGCTCTGCGTCACCCACGAGATGGGCTTCGCCCGGGACATCTCGGACACCGTCCTGATGTTCAACGAAGGGCGCGTCATCGAGTCCGGCTCGCCGGAGAAGATGTTCAACGAGCCCGAGAACGAGCGCACCCGGGAGTTCCTGAGCGCCGTTCTCTGAGTACCGTTCCCTCGGCCCGCACGGGCCACGTCGGCTGAGCGCGCGTCCCCCGCCGGGGCCGCGCGCTCAGCCGCTTCCCGGCCCCGGCGGCCCCGGCCCGGCCGACCGCGCGGGTTCAGCCGTCCCCGGGCTCGGGCTCCCGCGCCGCGCCGACCCGGAACGTCGTCCGGTAGGCGCTCGGCGAGACGCCCAGGGCCGCGTGCAGGTGCTGCCGCAGGGAGACGGCCGTGCCGAAGCCCGCCTCGGCGGCGACCCGGTCCACCGGGAGGTCGCTCTCCTCCAGCAGGTGCCGGGCCCGCTGGACGCGCTGCTGCGTCAGCCACTGGCCCGGCGAGACGCCGACCTCCTCCCGGAAGCGCCGGGTGAAGGTCCGCACGCTCATCGCCTCCCGCGCGGCCAGATCCCCGAGCGTGAGGGGCTCGTGGAGCCGTTCCGCCGCCCAGGCCCGCGCCCGCACCGTCGAGCCCTCCCCCAGCTCCCGGGGCACCGGCCGCTGGATGAACTGCGCCTGGCCGCCCTCCCGGTGCGGCGGGACGACCGAGCGCCGGGCGACCGCGTTGGCCACCGCCGTCCCGTGGTCGCACCGGATCATGTGCAGGCACAGGTCGACGCCCGCGGCCACCCCGGCGGAGGTGAGCACGCCGGCGTCGTCGGTGTAGAGGACGTCGGGGTCGAGGCACACGGCCGGGAACAGCGAGCGGAACTGCCGGGCCGAGCGCCAGTGCGTCGTCGCGCGACGGCCGTCGAGCAGCCCGGCGGCGGCCAGTACGAAGGCTCCGGTGCAGATCGAGGCGGTGCGCGCACCCGGCCGGACGCGGCCGAGCGCGGCCCGCAGGGCGGGGTCCAGCCCGGCGTCGTCGCGGACGTAGTCCTCCTCGGCAGCCGGTACGACGACGGTGTCGGCGTCCGCCAGGGCCTCGGGGCCGTGGGCGACGCCGAGGGTGAAGTCGGTGTCGGTGCGGACGGACCCGGGTTCCAGGGCACAGGTGACCACCTCGTACAGCGGGGTGCCGTCGGGCGCCTCGGCCGTGCCGAACAGCCGGTGCACGATGCCCAGCTCGACGGGCAGCAGCCCGTGCCGTACGAGGACGGCGACCCGGTGCCGACGCACTCCGCCGCCGGGCCGTCGGTTCGGGGACGTCGTGACCGCACGCATGGCCCGATTCTTTCACATCATGGCCATCAGGCCACTCGTTCGGCGTCCCACCGGAGCCGAACATCGGAGCATGACGTGCCCGACCTCCCCCGAAACGCTCCCCGAGACCCGACCGGCGGCCCGACCGGCGGCCCGACCGGCGACCCGTGCGGCGAGCGGGCCCGCGCCCGCGCGGTCCGGCGCCGCGGACGGCTCCCCGCCCCGGTCCCACCGCGTGCACCGGGCCTGGTGGGTCGCGGCCGTCGCGGCGCTGGCGGTGATGGTGACCGGAGCGCTCTCCGCGCTGCCCGGACTGCTGGTCGACCCGCTGCACGAGGAATACGCCTGGTCGCGCGGCTCCATCGGCTTCGCGGTCTCCGTCAACATGGTCCTCTACGGGCTGACGGCGCCCTTCGCCGCCGCGCTCATGGACCGCTTCGGGCTGCGCCGCGTCGTGGGCGGCGCCCTGCTCCTCATGGCCGGCGGGGCGGCCCTCACGCCCACCATGACGGCGGCCTGGCAGCTCACCCTCTACTGGGGGCTGCTGGTCGGCCTCGGCACCGGTTCACTGGCCATGGCCTTCGCGGCGACGGTCTCCCTGCGCTGGTTCGACCACCGCAGGGGCCTGGTCACCGGCGCGCTGGCCTCGGCGAGCGTCGTCGGCCAGACCGTGTTCCTGCCCGGGCTCGCCTGGCTGACCGACCACCACGGCTGGCGGCCCTCGGTGATCACCGTGGCCCTGGCCGCGCTCGCCGCCGCCCCGCTCGCCGCGCTCCTCCTGCGCGACCACCCCGCCGACGTCGGCCTGCCGCCCTACGGCTCCCGCACCCTCGTCCCCAAGCCGCCGCCGGTACCGGGCGCGGCCCGCCGCACCCTGCGCGTGCTGCGCCAGGCCGCGCGCACCAGCACGTTCTGGCTCCTGGCCGCTGCCTTCGCCATCTGCGGCGCCTCGACGAACGGCATCCTGTGGACCCACTTCACGCCCGCGGCCCACGACCACGGCATGCCCACCACGGTCGCGGCCTCGCTGCTGGCCGGGATCGGCGTCTGCAACATCGGCGGCACCCTGGCCTCCGGGTGGCTCACCGACCGCTACGACGCCCGGCGGCTGCTGGCCGGGTACTTCGCGGCCCGCGGTGTCCTGCTGCTTCTGCTGCCGATGCTGCTCGCCCCCACCGTGGGGGCGCCGATGGTGGCCTTCGTCGTCCTGTTCGGGCTGCTCGATCTGGCCACCGTCCCGCCGGTCATCGCGCTGTGCCGGGAGCACTTCGGCGCCGACAGCTCGATCGTCTTCGGCTGGGTCAGCACGGGGCACCAGGTCGGGGCGGCGCTCGTCGCGGTCCTGGGCGGCGTGGCCAGGGACGTCTTCGCCACCTACGACGTCGTGTGGGTCGCCGTGGGCGCCCTGTGCGCGCCTGCGGCCCTGCTGTCGCTCGTCGTCCGAAAGGTCTCGGCCACGTGAGGGAGGCCGGATCTCCGCCCCTCCCGGCAGCCCCGCAGGTCACTGGCATATGCCGATCGTGGTAACGACTGGTTCCGGACGGGGGGTTGGAGGCTATCGTGAGACCACGCAGGTGACACGACGCTACCTGAGGAATGCTGAAGGTCACTGCTCCAGCGGTCACAACCTCCAAGGGGGCAACCGTGGTGATGCCGAAGCCCGTACCCGCCGCGTCCTACCGCGCGGTGCAGCGCGCTCTGCGGCTTCTGGAAGCCGTCTCCCGCAACGGGGACGGCATAGCCGAGCGCGCGCTCGCCCGGCAGGCCGCGATGCCGCCCGCCGAACTGGCGCGCATGCTGGCCATGCTGCGCACCGAGGGATACGTGGAGCGACTGCCGGACGGCGGCTACGTCACCGGAGAGGCCCTGCGGCGGCTCGGCTCCTCCGGCGACCACCAGGGCGTCCTGCGCGAGCAGCTCCACACCAAGCTCTCGGAGCTGCGGGACGACATCGGGGCGGCCGTCTACATCAGCCGCTACGAGGACGGCGAGGTACGGATCACCCAGTTCTCGGCCGGTGCGAACACGCCCCCGGTGGCCGAGTGGGTGGACTTCAAGGCCGCCGCGCACGCCAGCGCCGTCGGCAAGGCGCTACTCACCCAGCTCGACCACGACGGCCGCCGCGACCACCTCTCGCGGCACAAGACCATCCGGCTGACCTCGCGCACGACGACGAACGAGCGGGCGCTGCTGTCCGAGCTGGACAGCCGTCCGCCGACCGTCCCCGTGCTGGACCTCCAGGAGTACGCCATCGGCACCGTGTGCGCGGCCGTGCCCCTGACGGCGGGCGCCTCCGTGGGCTGCCTCGCCCTGTCGCTGCCGATCCGGCAGGCCCACCGGCTGCGGTCGGCGGCCCGCAGGCTCAACGAACAGGCGGCACCCGTCCTACTGTCCCTGTGCATCTGAGACACGTCCGCAAGATGGCGTGGCGCACTCCGCACGCCACCGCCGGGTGGTGAGGAGCACCCCTCCCGGGACGGTAGGATGAGCGACGCGGGCGCCGCTAGCTCAGTTGGTTAGAGCAGCTGACTCTTAATCAGCGGGTCCGGGGTTCGAGTCCCTGGCGGCGCACAGCGAAGGTGAGGCCCCCTGCCACGGCGGGGGGCCTCACGCGTTGGCGCCGGTCAGGCGGCCAGAGCGCCCGCGAAGGGGCCGGCCTCCAGGGCGGACAGGACGCCGGCCAGGTCGACGGCGTTGGTCCGCGGCCCCCGGCACACCGGCAGGCACGCCGGGCCCTCGGCGCCGCCGAGGCGCCGCATGAAGGGGGCAGCAGCACCGCGGCCCGCACCCGGGTGCGGCGGCCCGCGGGCCCCGGTGCACGCAGCGCGAGGAAGCGGGCCAGCTCCCGGGCGGTGGGGTAGAGCCGGATGTCGGTGGGATCGATCAGCGGGCCGTGCTCCTCCTCGATGTCGCCGTAGAGGCTCAGCGCGGCGACGGAGTCGAGCCCGGCCTCCGCGAACGGGGTGTCGGGGCCGGCCGGCCGGGTCCGGGCCTCGCCGCGTCCCCGGCGGTGGGCCGGGGTCAGGCTCCGGCGCGGGAGGCCTCCGCGTACTGCTTGGCGTGGCTGAGCGCGGTGTCGCTGAGGGTGCTCAGCGACGTCCGGATGTGCTGCCGGGCCTCGGCTAGGGTGGCGTCGTCTCCGTAGGTGCTGCGGACTCCCTCGGGGTCGAGGGTGATGGTGTGCCAGGACGTGGCGCGCAGCCGCGGCTCCCCGCGCCCGGTGTGGAACCCGGCGAGCTGCCAGCGCCCGGTGTGGGCGCGCATCGCCACCGGGAGCCGCTGCTGCTTGTAGACGATGGCGTGGCGTCCGGGGAAGCAGACGCGCACGGATCTGGTGTGGTGCAGCGTGCCGTCGGGGGTGCGGGAGTCCATGTCCAGGCGGTGCATGCCGGGCCCGGCCTCGGTGACGGCGGCGCGGACGACGTGCGGCAGGCGCTCGGGCCAGTGCTCGGCCTGCCGGAGGTAGGCGTAGACGGTGTCGGCCGAGCCGGCGGCGCCCGCGATGTCGACGCTGGTGCGGAAGGCGAACTGGAGGGCGTCGTGGCGCTCGCCGAGTTCGGCGTGGTTGCGCAGGGCGGTCAGTCCGCTTCTGCTGTTGTCGTCGACGGCGTCGGCGACGAACTCGGCCGCCTCCCGGTCCCCGCGCACCGTGCGGAAGGCGTGGCGCAGGACGAGCAGGGTGCCGCCGGCGTCGGTGGGCTCGATGCGCCAGTCGCCCTGCATGGAGGTCACCGGGGCGGCGGGGAGCACCTGTTCGAACCGGACCCGCCCGGCACCGGGGTCGAGGACACGGCGGGACGTCCAGCTCTGCACGCGGTCCCCGGCCAGCGCCCAGAGCTGGACGAGCTGCTCGCGCCGCTCCCCGCCGACGAGCCGGTCCTCGACGACCTCGGCGTGGACGACGGATCGCAGGAACTGCGGCCAGCCGGTGATGTCGGCGATGAGCCGGTAGACGGTGCCGGGAGGGGCGTCGATCCCGATGGTGTGCTCGGCGTTCGCGCCGGCCGGACCGGCGGAACTCTGTCGTGTCACGGCGACCTCCCCTTCACGCCCGCTGGCCCTGGTCTCGCGTCGTCCCGTGCGTTCGGACGGGACGACATCCCGTGCGTTCGGACGGCCAGCGTCTCCGCAGCCGGTGGAACCCGGCTCGAATCCCGTCCCCTGTTCGGGTGATTCGCGACCGCCGCGGGGGTGGTCGTTCTGCCGGGCTTCGGCTGGTTCGCGACCGGCCGCGCGCACGATCCGAGCGAGTGGACCTGCCACTCGGCATTCCGGGCCACGCCGCCCGTCACCGCGTGCCACCTGCGGGTTTTCGCGCGTGCCCGGTCGCGGGGGGCGCGGCGCTCGCGCACACTGAGTCGTGCTGCCCGACCGACGTCCGAGGGAGTTGACGCAAGTGACGGTGATCGACGTGACGATGGGCCGGCCCGTGCGGGAGTCCGCGCACGCACCGCTCAGCACGTCCGGGTCCGTGGGCGGCCGGTCCACGGGGGGTCGGTCCGCGGGGGAACGGTCCGCGGGAGTGGAGGAGGCCCCCTGCGTCGCGGCCCTGCTGGCGGGCGAGGACGAGGACGGCGACGCCGAGCCGCACATCTGGCGGGGCATCGACTGACGCCCGCGGGCGCCGCCGGGCTCGCTCCCGGTGAGGGGCGGGCCCGGCGACGGCCGGGACCGGGGGACGGGGGAGAGCGGGAGGCGGGACGAGGGGCGGGGCCAGCAAGGGCGGAGCCGGGCGAGGGCCGCGAAGGCCGGGGAAGGGACCGGGCGTGTCGGCCGGGGCCCCACATCGATTTGATCACGTTCGTCCGGGCAATCGCCGCATCTCTCCGCAATCAGGTCATCACACTCTTGCGATCATGTGAGGGTTTCGAAAAGCTGACCTTCGGTCATTGGTCCGGAACTCCTGCGCGGTCGGGGTCCGTCTGTGTGGTTCTTGTGCGGTTCCGGGAACCGGAACGCCCCTGCCCCTGTCTTGGGGACCGGGGGAGGCACAACCCGAACGACGGCACACAGGACGCTGTGTGCGGGGGGATGGACACATGACGGCACGGGGCGGATCGACGCCGCACGCCGATGACGACGCGTCACGGACGACGAAACTGCGCGTCGTGCGCGAACGGATCAGCCAGCGCACCGGCGAGACGGCCGTCGGCACACTCGGCCGCGGGCTGCGCTGGCCGCGCAAGGCGCCGCCGCGCTACGACTACGAGCACTACAGCCGCCTCGCCGGCCCGCTCACCCAGCCCCCGCGCGACACCCCGTACCGGGTGCGCTACCGCAGCCTGCTGGCCGACGAGCCGCACCGGGTCAGGGCGGCGCTGCTGCTCGCCGCGGCCCCACTGCTCTCCCTCGGCCTGTTCGTCTGGCTCATGCAGCCCCAGCACTGGACCCAGCGCGACGAGGGCTCGGTCTCGGACCTGGTGCTCGCCCTCGACGTCGTCATGCTCGTCGCCATCGGCCTCATCGAGCTGTTCCGCACCCTCAACGTGCTCTCCAACTCCCATGCCACGCTCGTGGCCCGGGACCCGGTGCCGGTGGTGCCCGAGTCGGGCACGCGGGTGGCCTTCCTGACCTCGTTCGTCCCCGGCAAGGAACCGCTGTCCATGGTCACCAGGACCCTGGAGGCGGCGGTGCGGATCCGGCACCGCGGCACGGTCCACGTCTGGCTGCTGGACGAGGGCGACGACCCGGAGGTGAAGGCCGTCTGCCAGCGCCTGGGCGTCCACCACTTCAGCCGCAAGGGGGTCGCCCGCTGGAACACGGACAAGGGCGCCTTCCGCGCGAAGACCAAGCACGGCAACTACAACGCCTGGCTGGACGCGCACGGCGACGCCTACGACTTCTTCGCCGGCGTGGACACCGACCACGTGCCGCTGCCGAACTACCTGGAGCGGATGCTCGGTTACTTCCGGGACCCGGACGTCGGCTTCGTCATCGGCCCCCAGGTCTACGGCAACTACGACAACTTCGTCACCAAGGCGGCCGAGAGCCAGCAGTTCCTCTTCCACGCGCTCATCCAGCGGGCGGGCAACCGCTACGGCGCGCCCATGTTCGTCGGCACCAGCAACGCCGTGCGCGTCAAGGCCATCAAGCAGATCGGCGGCCTCTACGACTCGATCACCGAGGACATGGCCACCGGCTTCGAGATGCACCGGCACCGCAACCCGGACTCCGGCCGCAAGTGGCGCTCGGTGTACACCCCGGACGTGCTGGCCGTCGGCGAGGGCCCCAACGCCTGGACGGACTTCTTCACCCAGCAGCTCCGCTGGTCCCGCGGCACCTACGAGACCATCCTCAGCCAGTACTGGAAGGGCTGGTACTCGCTGCCGCCGGGCAAGCTGTTCAACTACACCATGATGATCATCTTCTACCCGATCTCGGCGTTGAACTGGATTCTCGCCGCGCTGAGCTGTGCCCTCTTCCTGGGCCTGGGCGCCTCCGGTGTGCAGATCGACCCGATCGTCTGGATGATGCTCTACGGCAACGCCTCGGCCCTCCAGGTCGGCCTGTACATCTGGAACCGGCGGCACAACGTCTCCCCGCACGAGCCGGAGGGCTCCGGCGGGCTCGCGGGCATGCTGATGTCGGCGCTCTCCGCGCCCATCTACGCCCGCTCGCTCATGGACGCCGTGCTGCGCCGCAAGAGCAAGTTCGTCGTCACACCCAAGGGCGACTCGGCCAGCCCCGACACGCTGTTCGGCACCTTCCGCGTCCACCTCTTCTTCATCGCCGTCTTCGGCGGCTCGCTCGTCGGGTCGTTCTTCCTCGGCCACGACCACCCCGCCATGCTCACCTGGGCCGCCCTGGCCCTGCTGATCACCGCCGCCCCGATCGTCGGCTGGCGCGTGACGGTACGGGCCGAGCTGAAGCGCCGACGTCAGCAGGGCGCCGCACCCGCGGCGCCCGGCGCATCCGCGGCCCCCACGGCGCCCCGGGCCCCCGCGGCCCCGGACGCACCGCGCGGGCCCGGGGCGCCCGCCGGGCCGGTGGACCGGGCGGCGACCACCGCCGTCCTGCCCGCCGCGGGCTCCGACGAGACCGTCCGGACCAGCCTGCCCGGAGCCGGGCGTCCCTCGCCGCGACCCTGACGGCCCGGCCCCCGGCCGGCACGCCCCACCGCCCACTCGCACGCACGCACCAGCACGTTTCAGCCAGGAGTCGTGAGCCGTGAAGTACCGTCCGAGCCGCCGCACGAAGCGGATAGCCATCTCCACGGCGGCCCTGCTCGCCGTCGCCGGGATGAACGCGCCCTGGCTGATCCGCTACGGCTCGGAGCAGTATCACGAATACAAGATCAACCAGGCGTCCTACAAGGCCGACAACGGCAAGTGGGACACGGTGAACGTCCCGGACGAGTACCGGATCAACACCATCCACGCCGCCCTCCTGCACACCGGCAAGGTGCTGCTCATCGCCGGGTCGGGCAACGACGCCGAGCAGTTCGCGGCCAAGACCTTCCGCAGCGTCCTGTGGGACCCGGAGAACGGGACGTTCAAGAACATCCCGACCCCCGCCGACATGTTCTGCGCGGGCCACAGCCAGCTTCCCGACGGCAAGCTGCTGGTCGCCGGCGGCACCAAGCGGTACGAGACGCTCGAGGGCGACGTCGAGAAGGCCGGCGGGCTGATGATCGTCAGCAACGAGAACCCGGACAAGCCCATGACGTTGGCCAAGGGCACCAGGTTCACGGGCAACGACTCCGGCAAGGTCTTCGTCGCCCAGGACTCCGTGCTGGTGCCCCGGGCCGAGAAGAAGGCGGACCCGGTCACCGGCGAGGTCACCGTCACCGCCAGCCAGGCCCGGCTGTACGTGGAGGCCGAGCACAAGGGCAAGCAGCACGCCACCGGCGCCACCGAGCAGTACACGGTGGCCGGGCTGACCGGCGAGGACAAGAACAACGTCTACGGCATCGCCAACAAGCTGTCCTTCGACAAGAAGGACTTCCAGGGCATCCGCGACTCCTTCGAGTTCGACCCCGTGGCCGAGAAGTACATCCGGGTCGACCCGATGGAGGACGCCCGCTGGTACCCGACGCTGACCACGCTGGAGGACGGTCGCGTCATCTCCGTGTCCGGCCTGGACGACATGGGCGAGGTGTCGAAGAAGGTCGAGATCTACGACCCCGCGACGAAGGAGTGGGAGACCCTCCCCTACCAGCGCTACTTCCCCACCTACCCGGGGATGTTCCTGTCCCAGGGCGGTGAGCTGTTCTACACCGGCACCAGCTCCGGCTACGGCCCGGCCGACGAGGGCCGCACGCCCGGCCTGTGGGACTGGCGGGAGGACGAGTTCGAGGTCGTCCCCGGCATCAGCGACCCCGACGCACTGGAGACCGCGATGGCCGTCCTGCTGCCGCCCGCCCAGGACCAGCGGTACATGGTGCTCGGCGGCGGCGGCATCGGCGAGAGCGAGAAGGTCACCGGCAAGACGCGCATCGTCGACCTCACCAAGGACCTGCCCCGCTTCGAGGACGGCCCCGAGCTGTACGCGCCCGTCCGCTACCCGAGCAGCGTCATCCTGCCCGACGACACCGTGCTGACGACCAACGGCTCGGGCGGGTACCGGGGCCTGAGCGACAGCAACGTGCTGGGCGCCGAGATCTACGACCCGGAGAGCAACTCCTCGCGCCGCGTCGCCGATCCGCTGGTGGGCCGCAACTACCACTCCGGCGCGCTGCTGCTGCCCGACGGCCGGGTGATGACGTTCGGCTCCGACTCGCTGTTCGCGGACGAGGCCAACACCAAGCCGGGCGAGTTCGAGCAGCAGATCGACATCTACCAGCCGCCCTACCTCTTCCAGGGACCGCGTCCCGAGCTGGCCGACGACGGCGGGGAGCCGCAGACGGTCGTGCTGGGCGGCACCGCCGAGTTCCGCACGAAGGACGCGGCCGACGTGGCCGAGGCGCGGCTGATCCGGCCGGGCTCCTTCACCCACGTCACCAACGTCGAGCAGCGCTCGGTGGCCCTGGAGTTCGAGCGGACGGACGACGGCGTCCGGGTCACCGTCCCCGAGGACCCCACGCTGGTGCCTCCGGGGTACTACATGGTCAACGTGGTCGACGCCGAGGGCATCCCGTCCGAGTCGGTCTGGGTGCACGTGCCGGGCCCCGGCGAGGAGGGCTGACCCCGCCTCCCCGGCCCCTCCCCCGGCCGCGCGCCGGGGGAGGCCGGCTCAGCCCGCGTTGCGGGCCAGCTCCAGCGCGTAGCTGTGGTGCCACTCCCCCGCCGGGGGGCCACCCTTGCAGGTCCCGTCGGACTCGCCCGGGCGCTTGATCCACAGGTAGGCGTCGATCTGCTCCTCGCCCGTCTCGGTGGTGGGGCGTTCACCGAGCGCCCGGCCCGGCGGGTTGCACCACGCCTCCTCGTCCTCGTGCCCCGCCACCGGCCCGTTGCCGTTGCGGCTGGTGTCGATGACGAAGGGCTTGCCGTCGATCATCGCCGACAGCCGCTGGCCGTAGTCGGCGTTGGCCCGCGTCGTCTGGTAGTTGGAGACGTTCAGCGAGAAGCCGTGGGCCTGCTCGATGCCCGCACGGCGCAGGGGCTCCACCAGGCCGCCCGGGTCCCGCACCCAGCGCGGGTTGCCCGCGTCCAGGTACACCCGCGTGTTCGGCAGCGCGCCGAGCTTGCCCACGGCCTCGCGCAGCAGCGTGTACTGCTCCTCGTGGAACTCCTCGGGCACGCAGCCGGGCACGAGGAGGTGCGGCAGCGCGTCCGGCTCCAGCACCACCCACGTCTCCCGGTCGCCGATGCCCGCGACGACGCGGTCGATCCAGTTCCGGTAGGCGTTCGCGTCGGCGGCGCCGCCCTGCGAGTACTGCCCGCAGTCGCGGTGCGGGATGTTGTAGAGGACGAGCAGCGCCGTGCGGTCGGCCGCGGCCGCGGCCTCGGTGACGCGGCGCGTCTCCGCCTCCGGGTCCTCCGTGCCGATCCACTGGCCGACGGGCTGCTCGGCGATCGCCTCGACGAGCTCGGCCTCGTCCGCCCTGCCCTCGTCCCGCACCCGGGTCAGCGTCTGCGCGGCCTTGCTGTCGGGGTTGACCCAGAAGGTGCCGGAGGAGGACTGGCCCACGCTCGGCCGGGAGTTCGGGGGGGCCGCCCCCTCCTCGTCGCCGCCCGACGAGCAGGCGCCCAGCAGCACCATCGCGGCCAGGGCCGCCGCCGCGGCCTTCGTTCCTGTGTGCGGGCGGCGCTGTCCGCGGCCGGCGTCGATGCCGTACATCCACTCCCCTTTGGAGACGGTTGAAACCGGTCGGGCCCATCGTGGCACACCCGGCCGCCGGATCGAACGCCCATCCCTCATGCCGGGCGGACCCCCGACAGGTACGCCGAGACGACGACGTTCGCCGTGTAGGCGTCGGCTTTCTCGTCGAAGGTCCCGCCACAGGTGATGAGGCGCAGCTCCGCCCGGCCCGGGTGGCGTTGCCCGTAGACCCGCTCGGCGTCGAAGCCCTCCCGCTGGACGACCTCGACGTCCTCGACGGTGAACTCCGCGACCGTGCCGTCCGCCCGGGTGACCAGCACCGTGGTTCCGGGCTTCACGGTGCTCAGCTCGTAGAAGACGGCCCGGTCGGTCTCGGTGTCCACGTGGCCCACCAGCAGGGCCGCGCCCTCCTCGCCGGGCGCCGCGCCGCCCGCGTACCAGCCGACCGTGTCGGCCTCCCGGAACGGCGGGGGGTCCACCGCCCCGTCCTCGTCCAGCCCGCGCGGGACGACGACCGCGTCCACGCCCAGGCCCTCGACGGCCACCCGCTGCGGCGCCGCCCGGTCCGCGAGCGGAGCCCGGGTCGGCGGCAGCGGGTGACCGCCCTCCTCCCCCGTCCGGCTACCGGCCGCGACGTCCCGCACGGCGGCCGGGGGCGGCACGGCGTCCGTGAGGTCCTTGCCCCACAACCACAGCGCCAGCAGCAGCACCGCCCAGGCGGTGCCCGTCATCAGCCGCCCGGTGCCCGAGGACCGCGCCTCACCGGACACGGGCTCAGTCGTCGGCGCCGCGCCGCGCCGCGAGGCGGCGCCGCCGCAGGACGGCGAACCCGGCCAGCCCCGCGGCCCCGGCCCCGGCGAGGGCCAGCGTGGCGGCGGGGGCCGAGCCCTCGGCGTCGTCGGCCGTGCCGCCGCCGCCCGCCCGCACCGGAGCCACGGGCTGCCCGTGGTGCCGGTCCCGGTCGTGCCCGTCGTGGCGGCCGTCGTGGTGGGTGGGTTCGGGGTGCGGCCGGCCGCCGACGACGAACACCGAGCCCTCGGCGATGCCGCGCTTGAGGTCGCCCGTCTTGTCGTAGCAGTCGACGACGACCGTGTAGCGGCCCGGCTCGGCGGCGGGCCGGATGTCGGCCCGGCCGGTGAGCGTCTGGTCGGCGGCCTCCTTGAGCGTCGCCGTCTCCACGAACGCCCGGGAGCGGGCCAGCCCCTTGTCCCCGTCGCAGGCGGCCACCCGCAGGTCCACCGCGCCCCCCGCGCGCACCTTCGCCGGGGCGACGACGACGGACCCGGCGTGCTCCGGGTCGACCGGATCGGCCGGGGCGGCCGACGCGGGGGCGGCTCCGCAGACGGCGAGCGCGGCGGTGCCCAGCGGCAGCAGCGCCGTACGGAACGTCACCCTGGCGGGGCATGCGGAACTCATGGGGAACCTCCGGGGTCGATGCCCTTCGAAGATCCCCGGCCACGGCCGTGCCCGCACGCGGGCCGCCGCCGAACGGGTGCCGGCGGCGGCGTTCCGTCAGACGCGCTCGACCAGGTCGGCGATGGAGTCCGCGACCGTGGACGGGCGGAACGGGTAGCGCTCGACGTCCTCGCTCCGGGTCAGCCCGGTGAGCACCAGGAACGTCTCCATACCCGCCTCCAGACCGGCCAGCACGTCGGTGTCCATGCGGTCGCCGACCATCGCGCTGCTCTCGGAGTGCGCGCCGATGGCGTTGAGCCCGGCACGCATCATCAGGGGGTTGGGCTTGCCGACGAAGTAGGGCTCGCGCCCGGTGGCCTTGGTGATGAGCGCGGCCACCGAGCCCGTCGCGGGCAGCGGCCCCTCGGCCGAGGGGCCGGTCTCGTCGGGGTTGGTGGCGATGAAGCGGGCGCCGCCGTCGATGAGCCGGATCGCCTTCGTGAGGGCCTCGAACGAGTAGGTGCGGGTCTCGCCCAGGACGACGTAGTCGGGGCGGGTGTCGGTGAGGACGTAGCCCACGTCGTGCAGGGCGGTCGTCAGACCCGCCTCACCGATGACGTACGCGGTGCCGCCCGGTCGCTGGTCGTCCAGGAACTTCGCGGTGGCCAGCGCCGAGGTCCAGATGTTCTCCACCGGCACGTGCAGGCCCATGCGGGACAGCCGGGCGTGGAGGTCGCGCGGCGTCTGCATCGAGTTGTTCGTCAGAACGAGGAACGGCTTGCCCGAGTCGGTGAGCCGCTTGATGAAGGCGTCGGCGCCGGGGATGGGCACGCCCTCGTGTATGAGGACGCCGTCCATGTCGGTGAGCCATGACTCGATGGGCTTGCGCTCTGCCACGTTTGCTCCTGCCGTGCGGTGCGGACCTCCAGCCTATGTGTTCGGTTCCGCCGGGCCTCCACCGCGCCAGCCTCTGAGACGCCCCCCGGCCCGCCGGGTCCACGGGGTCAGGTTCCGGCTCCGGCCTCCGTCGTACGCTGGAGGCCGGAGCCGGGACGAGGTCGGGTGAGGTGGACGCGTTGAGGGACCGGTACCCGCCGTCGTCCCCGCGGTGGCGAGGTGGAACCTGGCGCTGCCGACGCTCTTCGGGGCCTTCACCCGCGGGGCCCGCCACGTGAACCACGGGTCGGCCGCTCCGGCTACGCGGGTTTCAGCTCGGTGCGCTGCCGGCCCAGGCCGTCCACCTGAAGCTCCACCACGTCCCCGGCACACAGGAACGGCTTGGGCTCCGGCTGCCCGTTCGCGACCCCGGCGGGGGTGCCCGTGTTGATGACGTCGCCGGGCCGCAGCACCATGAACCGGCTCAGGTAACGCACGACCTCCAGCACGGGG
The DNA here is from genome assembly GCF_027460245.1 of Streptomyces sp. WMMC1477. Lineage (NCBI taxonomy): Bacteria > Bacillati > Actinomycetota > Actinomycetes > Kitasatosporales > Streptomycetaceae > Streptomyces > Streptomyces sp. WMMC1477. The sequence goes on from NZ_JAPZBD010000003.1 coordinate 1,523,985, forward strand.
AAGATCTGGTCGGCGGTGCTGCCGTCCTGCCTCAGCTCGCCGTTCACCCAGGTCCGCAGGCCGAGGGCCTGCGGGTCGGGGACCTCGTCGGGCGTCACGAGGTAGGGGCCCATCGGGTTGAACGTCTCGCAGTTCTTGCCCTTGTCCCACTGGCCGCCGCGCTCCAGCATGAACGCGCGCTCCGAGACGTCGTGCGTGATCGTGTACCCCGCGATGGCGGCCCGCGCCTGCTGGGCATCGTCCAGGTAGCGCGCCGTGCGGCCGATGACGACGGCCAACTCCACCTCCCAGTCCAGCTTCCGCGCGCCGCGCGGCACGAGCACCGTGTCCTGCGGTCCGACGACGGTGTCGGGGGCCTTCATGAAGACCAGCGGCTCCTCGGGGATGGGCTGCCCCGTCTCCTCGGCGTGGTCGCGGTAGTTGAGGCCGATGCAGACGATCTTGCCGATGCCGGCCACCGGCGCCCCGACGCGCAGCCCGGCCGGGTCGAGTTCGGGCAGCTCGCGGGCGGCCAGCGCCTCCCGGATCCGGGTGAGCGCGGCGTCGTCCGAGAGCAGGGCGCCGTCGACGTCGGGGACGAGCCCGGACAGGTCGCGCAGGAGACCGGCCCCGTCGAGGGCCGCCGGACGCTCCGCCCCCGCGGGCCCGACACGCAGCAGCTTCACAGGCACACTCCTTCAGTGGTGAGGGGTCACGATGGGGACGGCCATCAGAGGAATCGGACGATCCTCCAAGAACCCGTCACAAGCGCGCAACCACCATCCACGTACTGGACGGTAACTTCCGAAAGTTCCCGACCCGCCCCGCCGTCGGGGCACTCAGCCGCCGAGGATCCGGGTCGCCGCGTGGATCGCCAGCCCCGCCAACGACCCGACCACGGTGCCGTTGATCCGGATGAACTGGAGGTCCCGGCCGATGTTCGCCTCGATCTTGCGGGCCGTCTGGTCCGCGTCCCAGCCCGCCACGGTCTCGGTGATCAGCGAGGTGATCTCGTGCCGGTACGTCGTCACCACGTGGGCGGCGGCCCCCTCGACCCAGTCGTCCACCTTGTCCTGCAGCCGCCCGTCCGAGGCCAGCCGGCCCCCCAGGGAGAGCAGGGAGGCACGCACCCGCAGCCGCAGCTCGCTGCGCTCGTCCTCCGCCGCCGCGACGATCATCGCCCGTACCGAGGACCACGCCGAGGCGATCAGCTCCTGCACCTCGTCCCGGGCCAGCAGCTCGGACTTCAGCCGCTCCACCCGCTCCCGGGTCGCCGGGTCCTCCTGCAGCTCGCGGGCGAAGTCGCCGAGGAAGCGGTCGACGGCCACCCGCGCCGGGTGGTCGGGCATGTCCCGCATGTCGGCGGCGAACCGCAGCAGCTCCTTGTAGACGCGCTCCCCGATCTTGTGGTCCACGAAGCGCGGGGTCCAGCCCGGGGCGCCCCCGGCCACCGCCTCCATCACGCTCTCCCGGTGCCGCAGCAGCCAGTCGTGGGCCCGCCCGCACACCAGGTCCAGCACCCGCCGGTGCCCCTGGTCGTCGACGATGCGCTGCAGCATGCGGCCGAGGCCCGGCGCGATCTCCTGGGCGTCCGCCCGGCGGTTGATGGCCTCCCCTATCACCGCCTGCACGTCCGCGTCCCGCAGCACCGTCAACGCCCCGCGCACGGCGGTGGCCAGCTCGGCCGTCACCCGGTCCGCGTGCTCCGGGTCGGCCAGCCACCTCCCGAGCCGGGAGCCGATCCCCACGGCCCGCAGCCGGGAGCGGACCACGTCGTCGGAGAGGAAGTTGTCCCCCACGAAGTCGCCCAGGTTCCGCCCGAGCTGGTCCTTCTTGGTGCGGATGATGGCCGTGTGCGGGATGGGCAGCCCCATGGGCCGCTTGAACAGCGCCGTGACGGCGAACCAGTCGGCCAGCGCGCCGACCATGCCCGCCTCGGCCGCCGCCGCGACGTACCCGGCCCACGCACCCGCTCCGGCGTGCTCCGCCCACGTCGCCAGCCCGTACACCACCGCCGCCAGCACCAGTGCCGCCGTCGCGATGGCCTTCATCCGCCGCACACCGCGCTGCTTCTCCACGTCGGCGGCGGTGAAGGCTCCCAGCTCGCGGGCCAGACCGGGCCCCCGCCCGCGCCCACCGCCCGCCGGCCCCTGCTCCGCACCCGGCCCCGCCGCCGGCCCCGCGTTCGCACCCTGCTCCGTACTCGCCATGTCTCCACCCGTTCCGCGACTGGGTCGATTGTGCGGGGTGATCGTCTCCCAACGGGAGCGCGACCCACATGACCCGTCCGGCGCACCCGTTCCCCCGGGTTGCTGGAGTGTTCGACGACCCCTGGGTGTTTTGCCGTGTTTGAGTGTTATGGGGATGAAACTCCACCGTCGCGGCCCCGCCCGTGACCCGACGCCGGACGAGGAGTCTGCGGACAGATGAGTGACGAGCCGACCCGCGGCGACGACGCGCCCCCCGGCCCCGACACCCCACCCCCTTCCCGCCCCCCGGAGCCCATCGGCGGCCCCGGCGAGCGGCGGCCGCGGCGGGAGACGGCGGGGGCGGGCGGAGGCCGCGGGCCGGGGGAGCCGGACGAGCCCGGGACCCCGGCCCCGGGCGGCCCCGGCCGCCGGGCCCGGCGTGCCCGGCGGCGACTCGCCCTGACCGTGCGGCTCCTCGTCGGCACGTTCCTGCTCGGCGTCGTCCTCCTCGCGGGCGCCCTCGTCCTCGGCTATCTGCTCGTGCCGATCCCGGAGCCCAACCAGGTGGCCACCGCCCAGAGCAACGTCTACCTGTACGCGGACGGCTCGCTCCTCGCCAAGGACGGGGACGTCGACCGGGAGAACATCACGCTCGCCCAGGTCCCGAAGCACACGCAGCACGCCGTACTCGCCGCCGAGGACCGCGACTTCTACAACGAGTCGGGCGTCGACCCCGAGGCCATGATCCGCGCCGGCTGGAACATGCTGCGCGGCGAGGGCAAGCAGTCCGGCTCCACCATCACCCAGCAGTACGTCAAGAACTACTACCTCTCCCAGGAGCGGACGATCACCCGCAAGCTGGAGGAGTTCGTCATCGCGATGAAGCTGGACCAGGAGGTCGGCAAGAACGAGATCCTCGCCGGCTACCTCAACACCAGCTACTTCGGCCGCAACGCCTACGGCCTCCAGGCCGCCGCCCGCGCCTACTACGACAAGCCGGCCCGCGAGCTGACCGTAGCGGAGGGCGCCTACCTCGCCGCCGTGGTCAACTCCCCCAGCCGCTACGACGTCGTCGCCAACCCCGACAACAGGGACCGGGCCGTGGCCCGCTGGAACTACGTGCTCGACGGCATGGTCAAGGAGGGCTGGCTGACCCCCGCGGACCGGCGGGAGCTGGAGTTCCCCACGCCGCAGCCGATCGAGCCGCCCATGTCGCTGTCCGGACAGCGCGGCTACCTGCTCGAGGCCGTACGCACGTACCTGGACGAGGAGGGCATCGTGAGTGAGTCCCGGCTCGCGGGCGGCGGCTTCCGCATCACCACCACCCTCGACCGGGACAAGCAGGAGGCCTTCGTCGCGGCCGTGGAGGAACAGCTCTACCCGCAGCTCAGCGAGGAGCGGGAGGTCGACGGCTACGTGCGGGCGGGCGGCACCTCCATCGACCCCCAGACCGGGGACGTCGTCGCCATGTACGGCGGGGTGAGCTTCACCGAGCAGTACACCAACAACGCCACCCGCACCGACTACCAGGCCGCCTCCACGTTCAAGCCGTTCGTGTACGCCACCGCCGTCGCGGAGGACGCCGAGACGCAGGACGGCGACCCGATCGGCCCCAGCACCGTCTACGACGGCACGAGCAAGCGCGAGGTCGTCGACGACGGGCGGCGCATCGGCTACAACCCGCAGAACGAGGGCGACCACTCGCACGGCGACATCCCCGTCAGCGAGGCCATGGACAAGTCCGTCAACGCCGTCTTCGCCCAGATGGGCGTCGACGTCGGCCCGGAGAAGGTCCGCGAGACCCTCGTCGGCGCCGGTATCCCGCAGGACACCCCGGCCCTCGCCAACGCCGGAGCGTCCATCTCCCTCGGCACCGCCACGCCCAGCACCCTGCACCTCGCCCAGGCCTACGCCACCCTCGCCAACCACGGCGAACGCGTCGACTACCGGCTCGTGGCCGAGGTGACCCGGGGCGAGGAGGAGGTCGTGGTCCCGGAGTCCAAGCCCGTGCGGGCCATGCCCCGGGTCGCCGCCGACGCCGCCACCGCGCTGCTCCGGGGCGTCGTCGAGGGCGGCACCGGAACGGCCGCCCAGAGCGCGGGCCGCCCCGCCGCGGGCAAGACGGGCACCGCCGAGAAGGACCGGGCGGCCTGGTTCGCCGGTTACACGCCGAACCTCGCCACCGTCGTCGCGATCATGGGCCAGGACCCGGAGACCGGCGCCCAGAAGGCCCTGCACGGCGCGGCCGGACTGGCAAAGATCAGCGGCAGCGGCTTCCCGGCCCGGATCTGGGGCCAGTACACCGGGGCCGCTCTCGCCGGCGAGCCGGTCATCGGCTTCGACCTCTCCCCCGACGTCCCCGAGCCCTCCCCCGTCCCCAGCGACGGCGAGGACTCCGAGGAAGACCGCCAGGACAGCGAAGACGGCACGGAGCCCGAGGCCCCCGCCCCCACCGAGGCGGGCGGCCCGGGCGGTTCCGACGGCTCGGGCGACACCGGGGACGCGGGCGACTCCGGCACCGGGGCGCGCGAGGACGCCCCCGCCACCGGGAACGGCCACGGAGGAGGGGACGGGGACGAGGCCGACGGCAAGCCGACCGGCCCGCGCGAGCCCGCAGCCCGCGACCGCAGCGAACCGGAACCTGCACCGGCCCCGGACGGGACGGCCACGGGCGGCGCAGCCGGGGAGAAGGCGGCCGGGGAGCGGCTCAGTGGCCGGACGTCGCCTTGAGACCGACCACGGCCACCAGCAGCAGCGAGATGAAGAAGATCCGGGCGGCCGTCACCGGCTCGTGCAGGACGGCCATGCCCAGGATCGCCGCACCGGCGGCACCGATGCCGACCCAGACGCCGTAGGCCGTACCGATCGGCAGCGTCCGCGCCGCCTGGGCGAGCAGCAGCATGCTGGCCGCGAAGCCGAGCACGGTGAGGACACTCGGCCACAGCCGCGTGAAGCCCTCGGTGTAGGGAAGCCCGACCGCCCAGCCGACCTCGAGCAGACCGGCGACGACCAACAGAACCCACGCCATGACGTGCACACCTTCCGTGAGTGATCACTGACAGGTGCGTCGTCTTTGCCTTCGTCCCTCACCCGCGGGGAGGGACGGCCCGGTACGGCGCGTCTCGTCGGGCTCCGGACAGGCTACCCCGAAACCGACATCACGGTCAGGTCACAGATAGAGCCCCGTGGAGTCCTCCGACCCGGCCAGCCGCTCGGCGGCGACGGCGTGCAGGTCCCGCTCGCGCATCAGTACGTAGGCGACGCCCCGGACCTCCACCTCGGCCCGCTCCTCCGGGTCGAAGAGCACCCGGTCACCGGGCTCGACCGTCCGCACGTTCTGGCCGACGGCCACGACCTCCGCCCACGCCAGGCGCCGGCCCACCGCCGCCGTCGCCGGAATCACGATCCCACCGGAGGAACGGCGCTCCCCCTCGGGGATGTCGGTACGGACCAGCACCCGGTCGTGCAGCATCCGGATGGGCAGCTTGTCGTCGGTCGTATGCGAACTCACGGGGCCGACCGTATCTCAGGGCCCGCCCGGGCCCGGTCAGCGGTGCCGACGTCGCGAGGAGCCGACGTACAGCCCGACCACCGCCACGGTCACCAGCGCCAGCGGCACCACCCGCTCCAGCCGCGGCGAGCCCTCCTCCGTCACCAGCTGGTCACGCACCGCGCCGACCGCCCGGTTCGCGGCCAGATAGGCGCGCCCCGCCGTACGGTCCACGGCGGCGGCCGCGGCCGCCTTCGCGTCGTCGGCGATCGTCTTCGGGTGCACCCGCACCGCGAGCTCGTCCAGCGTCGCGGCCAACTGCTCCCGTCGACGGACGATGTCCGCCTCGATCTGCGCGGGGGTCCTGTCCGGCACCGCAACTCCTCCGTCGGCCGTCATAAGGGGTCCAAGCTAGTGGACAGTCTGTCAGCTCCCCCGGACCGGCGCCCCACCACACCCCGGTTTCCCGCGCGGTTACCCTCGGCGGTACGCATCACGACAAGGAGCACCCATGAGCGAGCGCCTGCAGCCCGGCGACACCGCCCCCGCCTTCGCCCTCCCGGACGCCGACGGCAAGGAGATCTCCCTCGCCGACTTCGCGGGCCGCAAGGTCGTCGTCTACTTCTACCCCGCCGCCCTCACCCCGGGCTGCACCAAGCAGGCCTGCGACTTCACCGACAACCTGCAGGTCCTGGCCGACGCCGGGTACGAGGTCGTCGGCGTCTCGCCGGACAAGCCGGAGAAGCTGGCCGCGTTCCGCGAGAAGGAGGACCTCAAGGTCACGCTCGTCGGCGATCCCTCCAAGGAGACCCTGAGGGCTTACGGCGCCTTCGGCGAGAAGCAGATGTACGGCAAGACCGTGACCGGCGTGATCCGCTCCACGATCGTCGTCGACGAGAAGGGCGCGGTGGAGCACGCCTTCTACAACGTGCGGGCGACCGGGCACGTGGCCAAGCTCATGCGCGACCTCGGCATCGCCGCCTCCTGACCCGGACACGGCGCCCCCGTTCGGCGTAACCGATCGCTCACGCGTTCGTTGAGTCGAACGGGGGGAGGGTTCGCCGACATGCCCTCCGCGGCCAAGGGAGGGAATCATGACGTATCCGTACACACGCGAGGCCACCGCAGACGCCGCGACGGCGGCCGGGGCATGCACGGAGGCGCTCCCCCGCCCCCCGGGCGAGCGGGCGAGACTGGCCGACGCCGTGGCGCGGTCCTCGAGTTGGGCCGAGCTCATGCGCACGTTGAACGTGACACCGAGTGGTGGCAGGCGGCGCACTATCCAGCGGAAGGTCCTCGAGTACGGCCTCGATACCGCCCACTTCAAACAGCGCAGCCCCTGGCGGAAGTACTCCGACGCGGCCATCGCCGACGCCGTGGCCACGTCGCGTTCCCTGCGGGAAGTCGCGTGCAGGCTGGGGGCCCGGCCCGCGAGCGGCACGCTCTCCCACCTGAGCCGCCGCATCGCCGCTGCGGGGATCGACGTCAGAAACCTCCCCGGGCTGAGCCGACCACAACTCCACGTGCAGATCTCCGAGGCGGAGCTGCGGCGAGAGGCCGCCCGATGCTCCAGCGTACGAGCCCTCGCTCGCCGTCTCGACCTCGCCGACGACGGCGCGACGCGTGCCTGCCTGCGCCGCGCACTGCAGCAGGCGGGCGTGGACGTCAGTCACTTCAGTCATGCCCGGATCGCCCTTCCGGAGGCGCGGCTGCGGGAGGCCGTGGCGGCGAACACCAGCGTGGCGGGCGTCGTCCGCGCCATGGGCCTGCCGGAGAACAACGCGAGCTGGCACAAGGTCCGGCGCTCCATCACCCGCGCAGGAATCGACACCGGTCACTTCCGGCGTCGGCCCCGCAGCTCCCCGGACGTTCCGCCCGTGCGGCCGAGGTCGGGAGCCGAGAACGTCCTGCGGGTCACCCCGGCCGGGAGCCCGCGCACGAGCCGTCCCCGCCTGCGGCAGGCACTCGATGCCGTGGGTATCAAGTACGCCTGCGGCCGCTGCGGCAACCGCGGCGCGTGGCAGGGCGAACCGCTCACCCTGCACATCGACCACGTCAACGGTGACTGGCACGACAACCGCCGGGAGAACCTGCGGTACCTGTGCCCGAACTGCCATGCCCTCACGGACACGTACTGCGGGAGGAACCGACGCACCGCACGGCTTCAGCTGACCCGCTCTCCCGAGTCTCCCGAGCCCGCAAAGAGAGACGAGACCGTAGACGATACGATGCCTCCCACCGGCGGCGGTGGCGCAGAGGCGACGCAGCAGGTTTAGGTCCTGTGGCCCGTGAGGGCTTGAGGGTTCGAATCCCTTCCGCCGCACACTCCTCGCGCGGCCCCCGGTATCGGTTCACCAGGGGCCGCGCGCCGCGTCAGCCGAGGAGTTCGCGGATGGCCGGGGCGAGGGCACGGAAGGCTCGACCGCGGTGGCTGATGGCGTTCTTCTCCTCCGGCGTCAGCTCCGCGCAGGTGCGCGTCTCCCCGTCCGGCTGGAGGATCGGGTCGTAGCCGAAGCCACCCGCGCCGACGGGGGTGTGGCGCAGGGTGCCGCGCAGCCGCCCCTCGACGACGCGTTCGGTGCCGTCGGGCAGGGCGAGGGCCGCGGCGCAGGCGAAGTGGGCACCGCGGTGGGCGTGGTCGATGTCGGCGAGCTGGGCGAGCAGCAGGTCGAGGTTGGCCTTGTCGTCGCCGTGGCGGCCGGCCCACCGCGCGGAGAAGATGCCGGGCGCGCCGCCGAGGACGTCGACGCACAGCCCGGAGTCGTCGGCGACGGCCGGGAGGCCGGTGGCCCGGGCGAGTGTGTGCGCCTTGAGCAGGGCGTTCTCGGCGAAGGTGGTGCCGGTCTCCCTGACGTCGGGAATGTCGGGGTAGGCGTCGGCGCCGGTGAGGTCGGCGCTGAGGCCGGCCGCGCCGAGGATGGCGCGGAGCTCGGTGACCTTGTGGGCGTTGCGGGTGGCCAGGACGAGGCGGGGCGCGGCGGGCGAGGCGTCAGTCATGGAGGGCTCAGTTCGGGGTGCAGACGGAGGTCAGTTCGTTCGCGGCGTCGCCGACGGGGCTGACGTCGGGCACCTGGCCGTTGTCGAGGGAGGTGCGGGCGTTGTCGACGGCCTTGCGCATGTCGTCGACGGCGGCGGTCACGTCGGTGTCGCCGCTGTTCTCGGCTATCTGGTCGAGGTCGTCGTCGATGCGGTCGAGGGCCTCGGCGGCGGCGACCGGGTCCTCGCCGGCGTTGGAGACGGCGTCCTGGAGGTCGCCCACGCTCTCCGCGATCGCGGCCGCGGTGGTGGCGCAGCTGATGGCCTTCTCCACGGCGCTGCAGCCGATGAGTGCGGTGGCCGCGAGTGCGGCTGCGGCGACGGTGAGCAGGGTACGACGCACGTCGGGTCCTCTTTCGCTCGCTGGGAAGCCGGTCCGGCCGGACCGCTCGGGGTAAAGCCCCGGTAAAGGGTACGGTCCGGTACCGGCTGAGACGCCGCCGGGGGCGTGCTGGTTGCCCTGGTTACTGGGCGGCGAGGGCCTGCCGCTGAGCGCCGTCGAGCTGGGCGCAGCCCGCGACGGCGAGGTCGAGGAGGGCGTTGAGCTCGTCGCGGGCGAAGGGCTCGCCCTCGGCGGTGCCCTGGACTTCGACGAAGCGCCCGTCGCCGGTGCAGACGACGTTCATGTCGGTCTCGGCGCGGACGTCCTCCTCGTAGCAGAGGTCGGCGAGGGGGGCACCGTCGACGATGCCGACGCTGATGGCGGCGACGGTGCCGGTCAGGGGCTGGGCCTTGGCGCGGATGAGCTTGCGCTCCTGGCACCAGGAGACGGCGTCGGCGAGGGCGACGTAGGCACCGGTGATGGCGGCGGTGCGGGTGCCGCCGTCGGCCTGGAGGACGTCGCAGTCGAGGACGACGGTGTTCTCGCCGAGCGCCTTGAAGTCGACGACGGAGCGCAGTGAGCGGCCGATGAGCCGGGAGATCTCGTGGGTCCGCCCGCCGATCTTCCCGCGGACGGCCTCGCGGTCGCCGCGGGTGTTGGTGGCGCGCGGGAGCATCGCGTACTCGGCGGTGACCCAGCCCTGGCCGCTGCCCCGGCGCCAGCGCGGGACACCCTCGGTGACGCTGGCGGTGCAGAAGACCTTGGTGTCGCCGAAGGAGATGAGCACGGAGCCCTCGGCGTGCTTGCTCCAGTGCCGCTGAATGGTGACGGGGCGGAGCTGTTCGGCGCTGCGGCCGTCGATGCGTGACATGCCCCGAGCCTAGTAGGGAAAGCGGAAGGCCCGTTCCACGGGGGGAACGGGCCGGTGGGGGCGGGGCGCGCCTACATCATGTCCTCGATCTCCGCGGCGATCGGGTCGGCGTCGGTGCCGATGACGACCTGGACGGCGGTGCCCATCGTGACGACGCCGTGGGCTCCGGCGGCCTTGAGGGCGGTCTCGTTCACCTGTGAGGAGTCGAGGACCTCGGTGCGCAGGCGGGTGATGCAACCCTCGACCTCTTCGATGTTCTCGATGCCACCGAGCCCGGCGACGATCTTCTCAGCCTTGCTGGCCATGGGCTCTCTCCTGAGTCTCTACCGGGTGTCACCAGCCGTCAGATTGACACATTAACACACGGTTGGACCATGCTCGCGCGCATGGGGACGATTTGTCGCGAATGATGGCGTTCAGCAGGCTTCGTGGGCGCGGGCACCGCGCCCGCACGGCAGTGCGATGGGGCCGCGCCCATCGCCCGCAGGTCGAACCGGGAGAGCGCCGATGGGTTCCGAGGCCGACACCGCGCGGGACGACAGGCCGCGCCGCACCTGGCGGCAGGCGACGCTGCGGTCGCTGCAGAAGCTCGGGCGCAGCCTCCAGCTTCCGGTGGCGGCCCTGCCCGCCGCCGGGCTCGTCCTGCGGCTGGGCCAGCCGGACGTCCTCGGCGACGAGGGGCTCGGCTGGGACCGGCTGGCGGCCGTGTTCAGCGGGGCGGGGGCCGGCGTCATCGACAACATCGCGATCCTGTTCTGCGTCGGCGTCGCGATCGGGTTCGCCCGCAAGGCGGACGGTTCGACGGCCTTCGCCGCCGTCGTCGCCTACCTCGTCTTCGTCAACATCCTGGAGAGCGCCTTCACCGACCCCGTCACCGGGGAGCCGGTCAGCCCGGGGGTGCTCGGCGGGGTCGTGCTCGGCGTCGTCACGGCCAAGGTGTGGGAGCGCTACCACCGCACCCGGCTGCCGGACTGGCTCGGCTTCTTCAGCGGCCGTCGCTTCGTCCCCGTCGTGATGTCTCTCCTCGCCCTCGTGCTGGCCGTGGGCTTCGGGTACTGCTGGGCGCCGGTCGGCAACGCGCTGGACAGCACGGCCGAGAGCCTGTCGGACCTCGGGGCGTGGGGGTCCGGGGTCTTCGGCGTGCTGAACCGGCTGCTCATCCCGTTCGGGATGCACATGCTGATCAACACGTTCGCCTGGTACCAGTTCGGTGAGTACACGGACGAGGAGGGCGAGACCGTCAACGGCGACTTCTTCCGCTTCCTGGCCGGCGACCCGGACGCGGGGATGTTCATGACGGGCTTCTACCCGATCATGATGTTCGCCCTGCCCGCCGCCGCCCTCGCGATCGCGCACTGCGCGCGCCCCGAGCGCCGCAAGGCCGTCACCGGCATGATGCTCTCGCTCGCGCTGACCTCGTTCGTCACCGGGGTGACGGAGCCCATCGAGTTCTCCTTCGTTTACCTGGCCCCCGCGCTCTACGGCATCCACGCCCTGCTGACGGGCGTCTCGATGGCGGTGACGTGGGCGCTGGGCATCCGGGAGGGCTTCACGTTCTCCGCCGGGCTCTTCGACTACGTGCTGAACTACGGCGAGGCCACGAAGCCCTGGCTGATCATCCCCGTCGGTCTCTGCTTCGCGGTGGTCTACTACGTGCTCTTCCGCGTGGTGATCCTGCGGTTCGACCTCAAGACCCCGGGCCGGGAGTCCGACGAGGAGATCGCCGCGATGGAACGGGAGAACCTGCGGTAGGGGGCCGGGCCCACCGGGCCGGCGGCGGCGTCAGAACGCGTAGACCGCGCCGGGGCGGGCCAGCTCCACCGGGCCGTCGAAGACGGCCTGAGCATCCCGCAGGTTGACCTGGGCGTCCGTCCACGGCGGCACATGGGTCAGGACGAGCCGGGAGACCCCGGCGCGCTTGGCCGTCTCCCCGGCCTCGCGGCCGTTGAGGTGCAGCCCGGGGATGTCCTCCTTGCCGTGGGTGAAGGAGGCCTCGCACAGGAAGAGGTCGGCGCCCCGCGCCAGCTCCTCCAGCACGGGGGTCTCCCCGGTGTCGCCCGAGTACGTCAGGACGGAGTCACCGTGCTCGACGCGGAACCCGTACGCCTCGACGGGGTGGTCCACCAGGGCGGTGTGCACGCGGAACGGGCCGAGGTCGAGGACGGCGCCGTCGGTCAGGGTCCGGAAGTCGAAGACCTCACGCATCGCCGTCTCGGACGGGGTGTCGGCGTGGGCGGTGGTCAGCCGCTCCTCCGTGCCGGCCGGGCCGTAGACCGGGAGTGCCGCGCAGCGCCCGCCCTCGAAACGGAAGTAGCGGACGACGAAGTAGGCGCACATGTCGATGCAGTGGTCGGCGTGCAGATGGCTCAGGACGATCGCGTCGAGGTCGTAGAGCCCGCAGTGGCGCTGCAGTTCGCCGAGGGCCCCGTTGCCCATGTCGAGCAGCAGTCGGTAACCGTCGGCCTCGACGAGGTAGCTCGAACAGGCCGACTCCGCGGACGGGAACGAACCCGAGCAGCCGACGACGGTGAGCTTCATAGGGGTGGGAACCTCCGCGCAGCCCGGTAGGGGAGTCTCCGAGCGTAAGGGGCACCGGCTGCCCTCGCTCCTCAGGAACGCCACGGTGTGGGCGGAATCACCAGCGCGAGGGATGTCCCCCGCCGGAAGTGCGAGCAGGGTTCGGACGGCTCCGGCGGCCCTGTCCGGACGGCCGCGGCACCGCGCGGGCAGGGCCCGGGGGCTGCCCGTCAGGCCCAGAGCTGCCCGTGGAGCCGGGCGACGGCCTCCTCCGTGGAGGAGGCGGTGTAGATGCCGGTGGACAGGTACTTCCAGCCGCCGTCGGCCACGATGAAGACGATGTCCGCGGACTCCCCGGCCCGCAGTGCCTTGCGGCCCACGCCGATGGCCGCGTGCAGCGCCGCCCCCGTGGAGACCCCGGCGAAGATTCCCTCCTCGGCGAGCAGCTCGCGGGTGCGGGTGACGGCGTCCTCGGAGCCCACCGAGAACCGGGAGGTGAGTACGGAGGCGTCGTACAGCTCGGGCACGAAGCCCTCGTCCAGGTTGCGCAGACCGTAGACCAGGTCGTCGTAGCGCGGCTCTGCGGCGACGATCTGGACGTCCGGCCTGTGCTCCCGCAGGTAGCGCCCCGCGCCCATGAGGGTGCCGGTGGTGCCGAGCCCGGCGACGAAGTGCGTGATCGAGGGCAGGTCCGCGAGGATCTCCGGGCCGGTGGTGGCGTAGTGCGCGCCCGCGTTGTCCGGGTTGCCGTACTGGTAGAGCATCACCCAGTCGGGGTGCTCGGCGGCCAGCTCCTTGGCGACGCGCACCGCGGTGTTGGAGCCGCCGGCGGCCGGCGAGGAGATGATCTCGGCACCCCACATGGCGAGCAGCTCGCGGCGCTCCTCGCTGGTGTTCTCGGGCATGACGCACACGATGCGGTAGCCCTTGAGCTTGGCGGCCATGGCCAGCGAGATGCCGGTGTTGCCCGAGGTGGGCTCCAGGATGGTGCAGCCGGGGGTGAGGCGGCCGTCCTTCTCCGCCTGCTCGATCATGTGCAGGGCGGGGCGGTCCTTGACCGAGCCGGTCGGGTTGCGGTCCTCCAGCTTGGCCCAGATCCGGACGTCCTCGGACGGCGAGAGCCGCGGCAGCCGCACCAGGGGGGTGTTGCCGACCGCGGCCAGCGGCGCGTCGTAGCGCATCAGCGCATGCCTCCGGCGACGGCGGGGAGGATGGTGACGCTGTCCCCGTCGCCGAGCTTGGTGTTGATGCCGTCGAGGAAGCGGACGTCCTCGTCGTTGAGGTAGACGTTCACGAAGCGGCGCAGCTCGCCGCCGTCCACGAGCCGCTCCTGAATGCCGCTGTGCCGGGTCTCCAGGTCCTGGAAGAGCTCGGCGAGCGTGGCGCCGGCGCCCTCGACGGCCTTCTGGCCGTCGGTGTAGGTGCGGAGGATGGTCGGGATGCGGACCTCGATGGCCATGGGTGTGCTCCTGGTCGGTGGGAAAGGCTGGTGCGCGAGGGCGTACGGAGGTGTCGCGTCGGCAGCGCGGGGCGCGGCCGACGGCCTCAACACATGGCGCTGGAGAGGCGGCACAGGTCGACGTGCAGGCGCGCGACGAGCAGGCAGCCCGGGGCCTTGGTGTTCACGTCGTTGATAACCATGGGCACATCGTAGCGATTCCCGGACCCGCGATCGGACCGGCGTTTCATGATGCGGACGTTGGCGTCTCAGATCGCTCGGCCTCGGCGGCGGCCGATCCACGGGCCGACGTCTCGGCCGGTGTCTCCGTGGCGGGGGCGTAGGCGTCGACGATCTCGACCTCCTCCTCGCTCACCTCGCCGTCCACGATGCGGAACGAGCGGAAGGAGAAGGGGCCGTCCTCGTTGCCGCACTCGGCGGTGGAGACGAGGACGTAGTGCGCGCCGGGCTCGTTCGCGTAGCTGACGTCCGTGCGCGAGGGGTAGGCCTCGGTAGCGGTGTGGGAGTGGTAGATGACCACGGGCTCTTCGTCGCGGTCGTCCATGTCCCGGTAGAGCTTCAGCAGGTCCGTTGAGTCGAACTCGTAGAACGTGGGCGAGCGGGCGGCGTTGAGCATGGGGATGAACCGCTCGGGGCGCCCCTGCCCCACCGGGCCGGCGATGACGCCGCACGCCTCGTCCGGGTGGTCCTGCCGGGCGTGGGCCACGATCTGGTCGTGCAACGTTCGGTTGATGGTCAGCATGGGGACGAGGATACGCAGCCGGTCCGGGGCCGTCCGTGAGCTGTTCGACGCCCGGGACGAAGGGGCGTTTCCGCGGGCACCGCACACCGGAAAACGTCATTCCGCCTCCCCGGGGCGAATGCGGGATGTTTTCCGGTCACCATCGCCCGGAAAGCCGGATTCTCCGGCGACAATCCACCTCAGGCCCTTATCGAGGGTCGCTACAGGCAATCACCGGGCAACAGCGGACCGGACCGCAGAAAGGCGGGTGCCCCCTGCCCGGATTTCACCGGAAACAGGGGGCACCCGCCCGCGTCGGGCGAAAGGCACCGACCTGGAGGCCTCGGGGCCCGGGGACGTCAGCCCTTCTGGACGGAGGCGGAAGCGGCCTCCTCGGCCAGCTCCGCGGCCTCGATCTCCTCCTCCGACTCGCCCGCGTCGCGGCGGCGGACGTAGTTGAGGACCTTCTTCAGCTCCCGCTTCACGATCGGGCCGAGGAAGTACAGACCCAGGATGTTGAAGAGAGCGGCCATGAACAGCGTGGAGTCGGCCAGCGAGACCAGCGTGCCCAGGCCGAGCAGCGCACCGGAGACGATGATGATCGAGAACAGGACCTTGTAGACGAGGTCACCGGTCTTGCTGTGGCCGAAGAGGTAGCCCCAGCACTTGAGGCCGTAGTAGCCCCAGGTGATCACCGTGGAGAAGGCGAAGAGGACCACGGCCACGGTCAGCACGTAGGGGAACCAGGGCAGCGCGGTGTCGAAGGCGTCCGAGGTGATGGAGATACCGGCAGCGGTGCTGTCGTCGAACTCCCGGCCCTCGATGGCCGCGTCGCGCGTCGCCTGGTACTTCGGGCCACCCGCGATGATGATCGTCAGCGCCGTCATGGTGCAGATGACGACCGTGTCGATGAACGGCTCCAGCATGGCGACGAGACCCTCGGTGGCGGGGCGCTTCGTCTTCACCGCGGAGTGGGCGATGGGAGCGGAGCCGATGCCCGCCTCGTTGGAGAAGGCGGCCCGCTTGAAGCCGATGATCAGGGCGCCGATCACACCACCGGCGACACCCTCGGGGTTGAAGGCCTCGGTGACGATGGTGCCGAGGGCGTTGGGCACCTCGGTGACGTTGAAGCTGATGACCAGCAGACAGGCGATCACGTAGAGGATCGCCATGGAGGGCACCAGGCGGCTGGTGACGGCGCCGATGCTGCGCATGCCGCCGATGAGGACGAGGGCCACGAGGCCGGCGATGACCACGCCGTAGAAGAGGGCGCCGCCGCTGGTCGCGAAGACGCTGTCCTCCTCACCACCGGTGACGGAGACGACCTGCTCCAGCGACTGGTTGATCTGGAAGAGGTTGCCGCCGAAGAAGGTGAAGAACAGCAGGCTGAAGGCGGCGCCGAAGGCCAGCACCTTGCCCAGCACCGGCTTGCCCAGCTCCGCGAGCCCCTTGCGCAGGTAGAGCATGGGACCGCCGTTGACGGTGCCGTCCGCGTTGAACTCCCGGTACTTCACGCCGAGCGTGCACTCGACGAACTTGGTGGCCATGCCGAGGAGGCCGCACAGGATCATCCAGAAGGTGGCGCCGGGGCCGCCGATGGAGATCGCGATGGCGACGCCCGCGATGTTGCCGAGGCCGACCGTGCCCGAGACGGCCGAGGTCAGCGCCTGGAAGTGGTTGACCTCACCGGGGGCGTCCTTCTGGTCGTACTTGCCGCGCACCAGCCGGTAGGCGACCTTCAGGTGCCGGAACTGCGCGAGCCCGAAGTACGTGGAGAACACGAGACCGGCGACGACGAGCCAGCCGACGATGAGCGGGAAATCGGCTCCGAAGATGTTGACCGTGTAGAAGACGATTTCACCGAGGAAGTCGGCGACGGGTTCGAAGACGCCGTTCACGGCCTCGTCGACCGAATCGGTCCACGTGGTTTCGCTGGTTGCCATGGAAGACCTCTGCCTAGTGCGGCGGACGGTTGTGGGGGGTCACCGGCGGGGTTACCGGTGCTGGGGACCCAGGGAGACAGCGTGCACGCAAGGGGGTCGCCACGCAGTCTCCACCGAAATTCGCTCAGGCGTTAGCCCCGCGCAAAAATCGGATTGGCTGTTCCTACCACGCAGAGCGACGGAAGTCATGTGGCACGGATCACACGACCACATAACGGCCGGGTCACAGTCGGTATGAATCCAAAGATTTCGGTCATCCGATTCACAGAGTGACGATCGGAACACCGATTATCGACCCAAGATCGTTACTTTTTGTGATCTCCGCCGGTCGCGGGGGCACGGACAGCCCGGGATGCGGTCAACCCGCCCACGCGGCGATCGAGTTGGCGGCGGGGCGGGACCGGCTCACGGCATGAGCGTGGCGACCAGGGACTCCTGCAGGGCGCCCAGCCAGAGATAGGCCATGACGAGCGGCTTGCGCGGGTCGTCGTCGGACAGCCGGTAGAGGTCGTCGGCGTCGTCCTCGACCTCCAGCCGGGTGCCGATCGTCAGCCGCAGGTCGTTGAGCGCGCCCAGCCACTGACGCGACTCCTGCGGGGTCAGCGTGAGCACCGCCGCGCCGGAGCCCTCGGCCGGCCGCAGCGTGTCCAGGGTGTGGACGACGGCCAAGCCGTCCGCGCGCTTACGGTCGCGCAGCTCGTTCTCGGTGAAGCGGCGGAACTCGGCCCCGGCCTCCCGGGCCGCGCGGTCCTGCCGCTCCCCCGGGCCGGTGTAGGCGTCCGGGAAGAGCCGGGCGAGCGCCGGGTCGCTGGGCGGTTCGCTGGGGCCGTCCGCGAAGAGCTCCGCGAGCGGGTCGTCGCCCGCCTCCGCCTCGTCCCCGGGCCCGATGAGCTCCAGCAGCTGGACGGCGAGACTGCGCAGGATGGAGATCTCCAGCTCGTCCAGGCCGATCGCGGCACCGCCGGGCACGCTGGACGACGGTTCGAACTGCGCCGCCATCAGCGCTCCTGCTGGAGGGTCGCCCACAGGCCGTAGCCGTGCATCGCCTGCACGTCGCGCTCCATTTCCTCACGGGTACCGCTGGAGACGATCGCGCGGCCCTTGTGGTGGACGTCGAGCATGAGCCGGTGCGCCTTGTCCTTGGGATAGCCGAAGTAGGCCTGGAACACGTAGGTCACGTAGCTCATGAGGTTGACCGGGTCGTTGTGCACGACCGTCACCCAGGGGACGTCGGGCTCCGGTACCGCCTCGGCGGCCTCGCTCGCCTCGGTCCGTTCGATCTCCACGGGTACGGTCACGGGTTCCATGCTGCCACCGCCCCCGGGTGGGTGCGCAAACGGCCCGTGCCATCGGGGCGGCGCGGCGCCCACAGCGTCTCGAACACGCGCCCGACCAATATCGTCACTCTGACGAGATATGGAGTAGCATCGCTGTCATGGACGTTGCTGGAGAGCTGGGTCTGCCCGTCGCCGTGCCCTCGACGGCGCTGTTCACCGACCACTACGAACTGACCATGCTGCAGGCGGCGCTGCGCCACGGCACGGCGCACCGCCGCTGCGTGTTCGAGGTCTTCACCCGCCGGCTCCCGGAGGGCCGCCGCTACGGCGTCGTCGCGGGGACCGGGCGGGTCCTGGACGCCGTGGAGAACTTCCGCTTCGAGGAGGGCGTGCTGGACTTCCTGCGCGAGCGCCGCGTGGTGGACGAACCGACGCTGCGCTGGCTCGCCGACTACCGCTTCCAGGGGGACATCCGCGGCTATCCGGAGGGCGAGGTGTACTTCCCGGGCTCACCGGTACTCCAGGTGGAGGGCACCTTCGCCGAGTGCGTGCTGCTGGAGACGGTGATCCTCTCGATCCTCAACCACGACTCGGCCGTGGCCGCCGCGGCCTCCCGGATGGCCGTCGCGGCCGGCGGCCGGCCGCTGATCGAGATGGGGGCCCGCCGCACCCACGAGCTGTCGGCCGTCGCCGCCGCGCGGGCCGCGTACGTCGGCGGGTTCTCCTCGACGTCCGACCTGGCGGCGGGCTTCCGCTACGGCATTCCCACCGTGGGCACCAGTGCCCACGCCTTCACCCTGGTCCACGACACCGAGCGGGACGCCTTCGTCGCCCAGATCGCGTCCATGGGGCGCGGTACCACGCTGCTCGTGGACACCTACGACGTCGCCGCCGCCGTCCGGGCGGCCGTGGACGTCGCCGGGCCCGAGCTGGGCGCGGTGCGCATCGACTCGGGCGACCTGCTGATGCTCGGGCACCGGGTGCGCCGCCAGCTCGACGAGCTGGGCGCCCGGGACACCCGGATCATCGTCACCTCCGACCTCGACGAGTACGCCATCGCCTCGCTCGCCGCGGCGCCGGTGGACGCCTACGGCGTGGGCACCCGCCTGGTGACCGGGAGCGGCCATCCGACGAGCTCGATGGTCTACAAACTGGTCGCCCGGGCCGACGGCGACGGGCCGGACGCCCCGCTGCGTCCCGTGGCCAAGAGGTCTCTGGGCGGCAAGCTGTCGGTCGCCGGTGCCAAGTGGGCGGCGCGCCGGCCGGACGCCGAGGGGGTCGCCGAGGCCGAGGTGCTCGGCACCGGGCCGGTGCCACCGGAGCTGGCCGGGCACGAGCTGCGCGTCGAGCTGGTGCGCGGCGGGAAGGTTCTCGCCCGGGAGCCGCTGGACGTCCCGCGGGAGCGGCACCGGCGGGCCCGGGCCGGGCTGCCGCTGTCGGCGACGCAGCTCTCGCCGGGCGACCCGGTGCTGCCCACCGAGTACGTGCTGCCCCCGGCTTCCTGACGCGTGTCCCCGCGCCCGGAGAGGGGCGCGGGGACGTGGCGGCCGGGGCCTCAGGCAAGCCCCCTGCCGGGGCCGGGTGCTGCACTAGCCGGCCCTGCGCCTTCGCGCAGACCTCGCCAGCGCGGGGCGGGCCTACTCGCGCACCAGAACCTTGGGCTCCGGCTCGGCCTCGGGCCCGGGCGGGCCGCCCTCCCCGCTGATCCCGCGGAAGCCGCGCAGCGGGGCCGGGGCCCACCAGGTGGCCTTGCCGAAGACGGACATCAGCGCCGGGACGAGCAGGCAGCGCACGAGCGTCGCGTCGACGAGCACGGCCAGGGCCACCCCGAGGTCCAGCATCTTCGTGATGGTGATCTCGGAGGTGCCGATGACCACCAACACGATGGCGAGGATGACCGCCGCCGCGGTGATGACGCCGCCGGTCTGGGCGATGCCGGCGGCCACGGCCGCGCGATGGTCCCCGGTGCGGTCGTGGTTCTCCTTGATCCGCGACAGCACGAAGGCGCTGTAGTGCATCGAGAGGCCGAAGGTCATGCAGAACATGAGCACCGGCAGCGAGGTCTCGATGAACCCGGTGGCCGTGAAGCCGAGGACGCCGCTGAGGTTGCCGTCCTGGAGGACCCACACCGAGGCGCCGAACATGGCCGTCAGGCTGAGCGCGTTGAGCACGACGGCCTGGAGGGGCAGGACGAACGAGCCGGTCATCACGTAGACCATGAACAGGGTCACCACGAGGATGAACAGCAGTGCCCACGGGAGCAGCGTGGTCCAGCGTGGACAGCTCGGTCGCGAACGCGGCCACGTCGACTGTGCCGAACTCCGCCCCGAGGAAGGGGAGTCCGAGCAGGACGAGGAGGGCGGTGATGCCGACGGTCACCATGGGCCCCGGCGCATCGCGCCGCCCGCGAGCGCGCGCCAGCGCCGCTCGGCCGCCGCCTCGCGGGCGCCCCGGTCGCCCCGGACGCGCCGCCAGAGTCGACCCGGCGCCCGGTCCTTCGCCGCACGGGGTCGGGGACCCCTCAGGCGCGCAGGTCCTGGCGGCAGAGCCAGCCCAGGCGCGTGGCCAGCGCTCCGGCCTCGAACCGGCTCCGGGCGCCCAGCTCGTGCATGATCTTGGCCACGGTCCGGCTGACGGTGCGCTGGGAGACGTTCAGCAACTGGGCGATGCTCTCGTCGGTGTGCCCCTCGGCGAGCAGGCGCAGCACGTCCTGCGCGTGCTCGCCGGCCGGCACCCAGTGGTCCGCGGCCAACGGTGCGGCGTTTTCCCAGGTGCCGAGGAAGAAGAAGTGCAGCATACTGCCGATCTCCGGGCAGTGGCACACGCTGAGGTCACCGCCCCGCACCCCGCCGACCACCGCGGTACGGCTGTCGCCGAGCGTCACCTCGACGGGCACCCCGGCGGCCGTGCGGACCTCGACGCCCGAACGGTCCTGCCACAGCGCGTACGCGGCGATGCGCGGCTGGGCGAGCAGTTCCTCGTCCCAGACGACGCTGACCCGCACCCAGCGCCGGACGAGGGTGAGCAGCGCCGCCGCCTCCTGCCGGATCTCGCCGGGCAGCGGGGCCCGTTCGGAGCGGATCATCACCACGTCCCGGCGCGCGGCGGACAGCACGGCCTGGATGGTGGAGAAGCCGGCCGACGGGTGGGCGGAGACGGTGGCGGCGGGAACGGACGCCGCCTGCGCGGTGGGCGGTGTCCTGGGGGACGCGGGGCGCGGCCCGGCGGCCGCGACCACGGTGCAGGCCGTGGGAGAGCGGGAGGGTCGGTGGCCGGTGCGGGAAGTGGGGTACTGGGCGAAGTCAATGGCAGTCATCACCGTGTGCCTTTTCTCGCTGTTCTCGTGGACGCACAGGGGCGGGGAGGGCGCGGACGGGCACGACGGCGGACCACGACGGCCGCGAGCGGCCGGCGCAGCGCGCGGCCGCCCCGGCGTCTGCGGTACGTGGGGGCGTTCGTCGTTCACAGAGGCGGGCACGTTCCCACCGCGTCAGTCGGGCCGGTCCACTCCGTCGCGGAGGACTCTGCGGCCGGCTGTTGGCACACCGTCACTTTCCACGCCTGAAAAGCCTCCCCGTTAAGTGCCGTCCCGGGGAGTCCCGTTGACCAACTGTGCAGTAACCCCCCGGTGTTCCCCATGCTAGGGAGCAACTGCGAGATCTGCGCAGCAGAACCCCCATAGGCGTGTGAGACGTATGTAAGATCTTCGTTGTTACGTTGAACTGATGTTCTTTGCGCGGGGGCGAAGGACCGTCAACCCTCCGCTGCGTCATTCCCGATGACCGTCGGAGGACTCCATGAAGGCCCTGCTCGTCGAGGACGACAGCAGCGTCGCCGAGGCACTGACCGAAGCGCTGGGCCGGTACGGCTGGGACGTGCACCACGTCGCCACGGGCCGCGAGGCCCTCGCCGGGACCGGGCCCGGGAACATCCGGGCCGCCGGTGACGGCACCGGACCCGACATCGTCCTGCTGGACCTCAACCTGCCCGACATGGACGGCATCGAGGTCTGCCGCAGCCTCCGCTCGTCGTCCCGGGTGCCGATCATCGCGGTGACCGCCCGCTCCGGCGAGCTGGACAAGGTCCTGTGCCTGCGCGTCGGCGCCGACGACTACGTCGTCAAGCCCTACCGCATGCAGGAGCTGCTCGCCCGCATGACCGCCGTCCTGCGCCGCACCGGGACGCAGCACACCACCCCGTCCGAGCCCGTCATCACCGAGGGCGCCCTCACCATCGACCGCGCGCGGCGGATCGTGACCCTCGACGGCGACGTCGTCGAGCTCACCCGCAAGGAGTTCGACCTGCTCGCCCTGCTCGCCGCCTCGCCCACCCGGGTCTTCCCCCGGGAGCGGTTACTCGACGCCGTGTGGGATCAGCAGTGGCCCGGCAACTCCCGCTCGCTGGACGCGCACGTCGCCGCCATCCGGCGCAAGCTCGGCAGCCGCGAGTGGATCAGAACCTCCCGGGGTGTCGGCTTCAGCTTCGAACCACCGATCCCGGGGCCGAACCGCCCGCACCGGTGACCGTCCGCTCTCTTCCGTCCGAGAGGCCCGGCATGATCCCCCACACCGTCAGCACCCAGCCCCTGCGCGACGCCGCCGAGGTGACCGAGACCGCCCGCCGCCTCCTCGGGGACGAGGAGGGCGACGTCTTCTGCTACTGGAACGGCGGAGCCCTCGACGACCCCGTCCTCGACGTCCTCCGCGAGCCCGGCCTCCGGCTCCGCCGCGCGGCCGGGAGGACCCGCGTCGTGCTCCCCCACGCCGGCCTCCGGCTGCCCGACATCGCCGAGTCCATGGCCCGGCACGTCCAGGACGGCGTCGGGGTACGCCACAGCCCCCGGCTGCCCCCCGGCGCCCTCGTCCTCACCGCCGGGGGCGCCGTCCTCACCACGGGCCTCGGGGCCGGCACGCAGTACGTCCTGACCCGGGACTCCGCGGCGCTGCGCGCCCTCAGCGGCCTATCCGACCTGCTGTGGGAGCGGGCGGACCGCTATCACGAGGAGCGGGAGGAACCGCCCACCGAGTCCGAGCGCCAGCTGCTCGGCATGCTCGTCCGGGGGCTGACGGACCACGCCATCGCCCGGCAGCTCGGCCTCTCCGACCGGACGGTGCGCCGGGTCGTGGCCCAGCTCATGGACCGGCTGCGGGCACGGAGCCGTTTCGAGGCGGGCGCCCGCGCCGCCGAACGCGGCTGGATCTAGCCCGACGCTCCGCTCGCCGGCGGTTGTCGGGGAGCGGAACCGGACGGCCGTGCCGCCTCTCCCGCTCCGGGCGGGGCGGCCCTAGGCTCGAAGAGGAAGGACCCGGCCCTCGGGGCCGGATCGGTACGCCACCACCATCGAAGGGTCCCCATCATGCACCGCGCACTGATCGTCGTCGACGTGCAGAACGACTTCTGCGAAGGTGGCAGCCTCGCGGTGTCCGGCGGTGCCGCCGTCGCCGCCGCGATCACCGAGCTGGTGGGCGACGCGGCGGCCGGATACCGCCACGTCGTGGCCACCCGGGACCACCACATCGACCCGGGCGAGCACTTCTCCGCCCGGCCCGACCTCCAGCGCTCCTGGCCCGCGCACTGCGTCGCCGGGACGGAGGGCGTGGGCTTCCACCCCAGCTTCGCCCCGGTGATCGCCTCCGGCGCCGTCGACGCCGTCTTCAGCAAGGGCGCCTACACGGCGGCCTACAGCGGCTTCGAGGGCGCGGACGAGCACGGCGTCCTGCTGGCGCGGTGGCTGCGCGAGCGGGCCGTGAGCGAGGTGGACGTCGTGGGCATCGCGACGGACCACTGCGTCAGGGCGACGGCACTCGACGCGGCCCGCGAGGGCCTGCGCACCCGGGTGCTGCTCGACCTCACCGCGGCCGTCTCCGCCGAGACCGCCGAGAAGGCGATGGAGGAGCTGCGGAGCGTGGGCGTCGCCCTGAGCGGCAAGCCCGCGGCGGCCTGAGCCGCCGCGGACGGCCCCCGGCTCCGGGCCCCGCCCACACGGGCCCGGACCCCGGCTCCGGGTTCCGGGCCTCGCACACGGCCCGCGACGTCAGCCGCCCGCCACCGCGCCGTCCAGCGCGGTCTGCGGCCGCAGCAGGGCGCGTGCGGGCTGCCAGAAGGCCGCCGCCGTGCAGGGCGCGGGCTCCTCCCGCCACACCAGCCCGTCGGGGTGGTGCAGCACAGCGGTGACCTCGTCCGGCGTCGGTGGCTGCGCGTTGCCGCGCAGATACACGGCGCGCAGGCCGAGGTTCCGCAGCCGGGTCAGCGCACGGGCCCGGTTCGAGGCCCTGACCAGCACCCGGATGCGACGGGACCGGGCCCCGGCCGACTCCGGCAGACTCAGCGCCACGACGACGCTGCCGTCCGGCTGACGCGCGTATCCGCCTCCTGTCATGATCAACTCCCCCGTTTGGTGGTGTCCAGCGGTCACCACGCATTGAAGCGCGAACGGCCGCCGCCCGCTAGGGGGCGACGGCCGATCGCTTCATGACCTGCGGTCATTCCGATCCGTGAGGAACGGTGACGTCAGGTGAGGTTCACCACCACTGGGAGGGGCCGACCATGATCTGCATGTGCCGACCGTGCCACGGCTGGTCCAGGATGGTGATGCGCGTGTTGGTGTCGGGCACCTTCACGCTGTGGGTGGGGTTCTCCGCGGACCAGTAGGTGCCGTTCCGGTCGTCGAACACCGGGTTGGGCATCTTGGCGCTGATCTTCGCCGGCTCGCCACCCTTGTGCAGGGTCATGCCGTGCGTCGGGAACCAGCTGAACGTCGAGTCGTAGCCCTGGATGCGGTTGCGCATGGCCGTACCGTCCGACCACGTCTCCACACCGGCGTGGGCGTCGACGGGGAGGACCAGGCCCTCACCGGGGTGGACACCGACGTTGTTGTCGAGCTGCGAGGTGTCCCACAGCCAGACCAGCATGCCGCGCTCGTTGCTGAAGTGCTCGACCCAGTTCGGGCGGTCCGGGAAACCGAAGTTGTACGGACCGGTCTCCAGCGTCTTGTCGTAGCCCGTGTACTGGCGGTTCTCGACGATGTAGAACTGCGGGTAGGACTTGGTGAACGACTCGCCGATGCGGGTGTAGCCGTCCGCGGTCCAGCCCGCGTCGCCGTCCTCGGCACCGTCCTGGAAGAGGGTCGCGCCATCGGCGGTGATGGTGACCTCGTCGGCCGCGAAGCCCATCTCGGCCACGCCACCGTCGGTGCGGTAGAAGAACCGCAGGTCCACCTGCTGGCCGGCGTAGGCGTCCAGCGAGTAGGACAGGTCGGCCCAGCCGCCGGACTCGCCGTCCAGCGCCGGGGTGTCGCTGCCGTCGCGGCCGATCGGCTCACCGTTCTTGGTGCCGTCCAGCGCGGTCCAGGTCGCGCCACCGTCGGTGGAGACCTGCGTGTAGAGGTAGTCGTAACCGGCCTCGATCTCCCACCAGCCCTTGAGGTCCAGGGTGGCGGAGGTCTTGCCGGTCAGGTCCACCGAACGGGTCAGCGAGTTGGTGAGGTCGTCACCGCTCCCGCTCCACCACTGCATCGCACCGGCGGCCGGCTTGACGACGGTGGTGGTGACCTCCTTCTCGGGCAGCTCGACGACGACGCCCTGCTTGCCCTTGCGCTTCTGGCCGGGCTCGTCGGACTGCGGCGCGAGCTTGTGGAACGACGTCGTCGCGGCCTTGGCCGTGTCGTAGTCGAGCCAGCCGAGCTGCAGCTTGTCCCAGGCCGTCATCTCGCCGGCCCAGTCACCGATGGCGTCCTCGCCCTTGCCCAGCCAGGAACCCGAGGACATCAGCGACCAGTAGCCGACGGCGGACTCGCCGGTGCCGGAGGTGTCGTAGAGGTCCGGGAGACCGAGGTCGTGGGCGTACTCGTGGGTGAAGACACCCAGGCCGCCGTTCTCCGGCTGGACGGTGTAGTCACCGATCCACACGCCGGTGTCGCCGATCTCGGTGCCGCCGGCCTTGTTGTTGTCCGGGCCGGTGCTGCCGTAGTCGGTGCCGTAGGCGTACCAGCGGTGGGCCCAGATGGCGTTCTCGCCCTGCGCGCCGCCGCCGGCGGACTCGTCCTCACCGGCGTGGACGAACTGGAAGTGGTCCAGGTAGCCGTCCGGCTCGTTGAAGTCGCCGTCGCCGTCGTGGTCGTAGCGGTCCCAGACGTCGAACTCGGCGAGCTGCGCCTTGATGTCCTCGGTGCTCTTGCCCGCGGCCTTCTGCTGCTCGACCCAGGCGTTGGCACCGTCGCGGACCGCGTCCCACACCGTGGCACAGGTGGACTGGCCGCACTTGTTGTTGCCGTAACGGGCCTCGTTGTTGTCGACCTTGACCCAGTCGGTGACGTAGCCGTCGACGCTGTACCGGCCCGAGGACTGCGCCTCGAAGTAGGACTTCACGCTGCCGCGGCCGTCACCGAAGTAGATGTCGGTGAAATGCTCGCGGTTGAAGTCCTCCTGCCAGAGGGTGGTGTTGTCCTCGTCGCGGTCGGGCTCGGCGATCTGGTTGTGCAGCGGACCGGGGTTGCCGCCGTACTCCGGGTCGACCTGGTCGCCGAACTCGAGCAGGATGGTGAAGATCTTGTCGGTCTTCACCTGCTCCATCTCGACGAACTTGTTCTTGCCGAGCTTCATGACCTTGGAGCCGTTGCGCTCCTCCGGCTTCTGGCCCTTGGCCAGCGCCTCGAGGGCGGCCAGCTTCTGGCCCCTCTGCTGCTGCGTGAGCGGGCCCTCGAGGTCGTGGTCGACGTGGGCCGCCTTCGCCGACTGCGGATGCGTCGGCTCGTTCGCCGGCTCCTGAGCCTGCGCCCCGGTCGAGGGCAGCATGACGACTGCCGCGCTCATCGCGGCGACGGCGGTTGCCAGCGCCGCTGTCTTCGATCTTATGGATCGATTTGTTCTGATCACGGGTG
Source organism: Streptomyces sp. WMMC1477 (assembly GCF_027460245.1). Taxonomy (NCBI): domain Bacteria; kingdom Bacillati; phylum Actinomycetota; class Actinomycetes; order Kitasatosporales; family Streptomycetaceae; genus Streptomyces; species Streptomyces sp. WMMC1477. Next base: position 1,550,667 of record NZ_JAPZBD010000003.1, read on the forward strand.
TGATGTCCTCCCCTGCAAGTACGAGACTTGACGGGAGGCATTGGACAGGAGTGAAACAAGAAAAGACAGATCTTGTTTTAGACACGTCAAGCCGGTAGGTTGCGTTCCTGATCTACGCCTTGACGCAAACTGACCGCCGGGTGACGCTTTCTGGTCGTCGTCGGCGAGGGCGGGGGCCTCGCGGGCGACGTCGTGGTGACGACACGACTCCGTGCGCCCCCCGTGCACCGGCGCCGTGGGTTAGGTCATGCTTACCCAGCGTCCGGGGCGGGCATCTCGCATCGTAGAGTCGCTCGACGGCCGCCGATGACCAGACCGACGACGGCCGACACCCCCAAGGACGGATTCCGCCATGCCGCGCCCGAACCCCGCCCAGATCGCCTACGGTTCCGCGACTGTCGTGCTCTCAGCGGTCGTTCTCCTCCTCCTGACCCGGACGGAGTCCGGCACGGGGGCCGTGCTCATCGCGAGCGGTTCCCTCGTGCTCGGGCTGCTCGTCGCCCTCACCGCCCCCGCCCGGCAGCGGGCCACCGCCGACGCCGCGGGCCCGCACCCCTCCACCACCCCCGCGGCGGTGGGCCGTTCACACACCGAACAGCGTCTGCCGCAGCCCTCCCTGCGCCGCTGACCGCCCCCGGCCCGTGTTGACGTGACGATGTGCCGTGAAGGCGCTATGTCGACATGACGCCGGACAGGGCGTCAGGTCTGCACGACGACGGTCTTCGCCGCCTTGTCGTGGAGGCACTGGTGATAGGGCTCGTCCCAGGTGCACCACAGGACGTTGACGAGCCAGAAGACGAAGCCGAGGCAGGGCACGACCGTGGGCAGCGCGTACACCGCCGCCCGGAGCCAGCCGGGGTTCCCGGCGGGCACCGCGCCGTCCGCGAGCATGCCCACGCGGATGCTCATGGCCATCTTGCCGAGCGTCTGCCCCCGGGTCGTCAGCATCGCGCCCTCGTAGAGGAAGTAGACGAGAACGTAGATGACGGTCTGTGCGAAGCTCCCGCCGTCGTACGCGCCGCCGTCGCCGTCCATCGTCCAGGTGCCGAAGGCCAGCCCGGTGACGAGCAGCACCGGGATCGCGACGATCAGCCAGTCGATGATGCGCGCGAGAAGCCGCTTGCCCCGGGAGGCCAGCGGCGGCATCCCGGTCGGCGGCCCCGGCTGGCCGTAGGGGTACGGCCCCGGCGGCCCCGGCCCGTAGGGCCCGCCGCCGTACGGCCCCTCGCCGGACGCACCGCCCCCGTACGGTTCCCCGCCCGACGCACCGCCCCCGTAGGGCCCCCCGCCGGACGGCCCGCCCGGCTCCGGGGGCGGCGGGGCCTGCGGCGGCTTGCGGAACGGGTCCTCTTCCGGCGGCTCCCCACCGGGGCGCGGCTCGTCGGTGCTCATGGCCACGAGTGCATCGCGGGCCGCCGCGCCCCGCATCCCGCACGGTCCGTCCGGGGGAACGCGGCGGTTCAGCCGAGCCGCACGGACCCCCGCGCGGGCCGCGCGACGAACGTGCGGGCCGCCTTGTCGTGCCAGCACTGCCGCCACGGCCGGTCGAACAGGCACCAGGCCACGTTGACCACCCCGACGCCCAGGACGGACAGCACGCTGTGGAGCAGCCAGCGCACGGCCGCGGGCCCGAAGCCCGGCGCCGTCTGCTCCTCCACCCGCAGCACCTCCACGCCGCAGAGCTTCTTGCCCAGCGTGCGGCCCCAACGGGCCACCGGCAGCACCTCGTACAGCAGCCCGAAGACCAGGAGGGCACCGAGCACGACGGCCAGATAGCCGCCCGTGGTCCCGTCGATGAGCCAGATCTCGCGCGTGACCCCGGCCTGCTCGGCCGCGTCCACCTGGGCCTCCCAGTGGTCGAGCGCCTTGGGCACGAACGGCGCCGCGACCGCTCCCGCCACCGCGAGGTGCAGGACGGAGTCGATGAGCCGGGCGGCGAACCTGCGGCCGAGCCCGGCGGGCCGGGCCTGTTCCTGCGCGGCCTGGAGAAAGGGGTCGTTGACCGGCGGCTTCCAGCCCATCGCCGCGGCGGCCCCCGCCCCCTGCCCCGGCCCGGAGCCCGCGGGCTGGGCCAGTTCGCGGACCTGCTGCGCCCAGCCGCCCGGCGGCTCCGAGGCGACGGGACCCCCCGGAGGCGGCGCGGGTGCGGGCACCGCCGGAGCCGAGGCGGGCGCCGGAGCCGGTGCCGGAACCGGCGGTGCGCCGACGGTCGGTGCCTGGGCGGGCTCCCCGGAGCGGGGACGGACCGCGCGCAGGGTGTAGGTGTCGTCCTTGCGGGCTGCCGGGGCGGGCCGGGACTCCGGAGCCCCGGCCGGTGCGACGGCGTCGGCGGCCGCGGGCCGCTGCCAGCCGCCACGCGGGTCCGCGCCGGGCGCGCCCGGTGCGGCGCCGCCCGAGGGCGTGCCTCCCGGCTTCGGCTGCGACGGCGAACCGCCCGCCCCAGCCGCGGCGCCCGTACCGCCTCCGGCACCCCAGGAGACGCGGCGGTCCGCGTCGGTGCCGAAGCCGGACTGCCGGGAGGCGTCCGCCCGCCAGGCCGAGGCGGGCTCGGGGCGTGCCCGGTCCGCGGGCTCGGGGCGCGCCCGGTCCGCGGGCTCCGCGGCGGGTTCCGCGGGGGCCTGGCGCGGCGTCACCGGCCGTGTCTGCGGCCGGGCGTCGGACGGTTCCGGCTGGTCGTCCAGGAAGACGGGGCCGGTCTCCTCTGCGGGCCCGGCGTCGCGCGGTGCGGGGACGGCGTCCTGCGGCTCGGCGGCGGGGGCGGGGACGGCGTCCCGGGGCTCGGCGGTGGGCGCGGGCGCGGCGTCCCGGCGTCCCGGCGCGGCGGCGGGCGCGGCGTCCTGCGGCTCCGGAGCGGCGGTCCGGGGCTCCGGGACGGCGGGCGGACGGGCCCCGGCCGGCGGCTCGGGAAGCGGCTCGCCGGGGCGGGGTTCGGGGCGGCTGGTCCCCGGTACCCACGCGACGCCGTCCCAGTAGCGGATGTATCCCGGGATGGAAGGATCCGGGTAATAGCCTGCGGGGGTGCTGCCGTTGGCGGATGCCGAGGGAGGCGCGCTCATCTGTCCGGTCCCGTATCTGCTTGGCCGAAGTCTGGGGTGTGCAGCGTCCACATCTACCAGAGTCCGCGGGGGTCTCGGCGCGCTGTCGGCGGACCCGCACGCTCCGGGCCGGAACCGTTCGCAGATTTCTTCGCGAAGTCGCGTAATGATCCGGCCGCCGCGCTCTCTCACCTGGTGCAGACCGCGTCACGCCAGCATTCAGGAAGGGCATCCCGTCATGCACATCACCGTCGAACGAGAACTGGAGATGACTCTGGTGCTCTCGCCGGAGCACAGCGCCTCGGTCCCGGCGAAGCTCCTCTACCGCACCGACGACCCGTACGCCGTCCACGTCTCCTTCCACATCGGCTCGGCGCACCCCGTGCACTGGACGTTCGCCAGGGATCTCCTCATGGAGGGCGTCTTCCGGCCGTCCGGCCACGGGGACGTGCGGGTGTGGCCGCTCTCCCCCGGTCCGGCGGGGCGGACGCCGGGGCGCAGCGTGATGTGCATGGCGCTCAGCTCGCCCGAGGGCGAGGCACTGCTCCAGGCGCCCTCGGGCCCGGTGGCGGCGTGGGTGGAGCGCACCCTTCGGCTGGTGCCGCCCGGCCAGGAGTCGGCCGAACTGGATCTGGACGAGGAACTGGGGGCGCTGCTCAGCGAGGAGCCGGGCGTGTGAGAAGCGGTCCCGTCGGCCGGCGCCCGGGCCGGCGGGACGCCGAGGCCGCAGCCCGAAGGGGCCGCACCCCCGAAGAGGGCGGAAGCCGAAACGGGGCGGGCGGCTCACCCGCCCGGGGCCGAGCGTCCGGCCGGCGGGCTGGCCGCCCGGGCGGCGGGACGGCTGACCACCAGCACCGGGACGGCCGACTCGTGGAGCAGCCCGTGGGCGACGTCGCCCAGGAGCTTCTTGGACAGACCACGGCCGTGGCTGCCGATCACGAGGACGTCGATGCCCTGTTCCCGGCTGAACCGGGCCAGTGCCCGGGCGGGCGGCCCCGACAGGACCTCGCACCGCGCGACACGGCCCCCGACGCGTCGCGCGGTGGCGATGAGCCGGTCCTGGGCCGCGGCCACCTTCTCGGCGGACTCGGCCGCGTCGTAGTCGAGGACCTCCGCGGCCGTCAGCGTCCCCGAGCCCTGGGCCACGAGGCGGACGGCGAGGTCGACGGCCGCCTCCGAGGCGGGGGAGCCGTCCACGCCGACGAGCACCCGCACCCCGTCGGGTGCCGGGCTCCCGGACTCGGTGAGCGCCAGCATCCGGGGCCTCCGCTGGATGCGCTCGCTCGCGGCCAGAGCCAGCGCCGGGCCGAAGAACGCCGCCATGAGGATCCAGCCCGGGTCGCGGTGGCCCCGGCGCGCCATCCACCACGCGGTGACGAGTCCGATGGCGATCCAGAGCCCCACCACGATGACGGCGAACACGAGCTTGTCCATCGGAATCCTCTCCTTGTCCCCTGGTCTCTTTGTCTCCTTGTCGCGTCGTCACGGACCCTGACCGGTCGTCCGCCGCGATGCCGGCCGCCCACTAACCGGGTGCCGGGCGCAGCCGCTTGTCGACGGCGATGACGAGTGCGGCGAGCAGGGCGACGCCCAGGATGTGCAGCCACGTCCGCGCGCTGATGGGCGCGGTGTGGAAGAGGTGGTTCATCGTCGGCAGATAGGTCAGGGCGAGCTGCCCGAGCGCCTGGGTGAGGACGCCGCCGATGACCCACCGGTTGCCGAACAGGCCGAGCCGCCAGGCCGGACGGGTCAGCGAGCGACAGCTGAAGAGGTACAGCACCTCCACGGAGACGAACAGGTTCACCGCGGCGGTGCGCGCCTCCGCCAGGCTCGCACCCGCGTCGCGCTCCCAGCCGAACACCCACCAGGAGCCGGCGATCAGCAGGGCCGAGACCAGCAGCACCCGCAGGACCAGGGCCCGGGTGAGCAGCGGGCGGGCGGGGTCGCGGGGCGGCCGGTTCATGATGCCCCGCTCCTTCGGTTCGAAGGCGAGCATCAGGCCGAGCGCGACGGCCGTGGTCATGTTGATCCACAGGATCTGCGTGGGCAGGATCGGCAGCGTGCTGCCCAGCAGCACGGCCACGAGGATCACCAGGCCCTCGCCCATGTTCGTCGGCAGGGTCCACACGACGAACTTGGTGAGGTTGTCGAAGACGCCGCGTCCCTCCTCGACGGCGGCCTCGATGGTGGCGAAGTCGTCGTCGGTGAGCACCATGTCGGCCGCGTCCTTGGCCACCTCGGTGCCCCCGCGGCCCATGGCGACTCCGATGTCGGCCTGCCGCAGGGCGGGGGCGTCGTTGACGCCGTCCCCCGTCATGGCCACCACTTGGCCGCGCTCCTGCAGGGCCCGGACGAGCCCGAGCTTCTGCTCGGGCGAGACGCGGGCGAGGACCCGGGCCCGGTCGACCGCCGCGGGGTACTCCCGCGCGCTCAGCGCGGCGAGCTCGGTGCCCGTGAGCACCTCGCCCTCCCCCGGACGCGGCCCGGTCAGCAGACCGATCCGCCCGGCGACGGCGGACGCGGTGGCCGCGTGGTCCCCCGTGATCATCTTGACCGTGATGCCCGCGTCGTGGCAGGCGCCGACGGCGGCGGTGGCGGCCGGGCGCGGCGGGTCCAGCATGGCCTGGAGCCCGGTGAGGACGAGCGTCCCCGGCAGCTCCCGCTCGCTGAAGGCGGCCGGTTCGGCGGCCGGGCGCGCCGCCGTCGCCAGCACGCGGAGCCCCTCGGCCGCCAGCCGTTCGGCCGCGGCCAGGACGGCGGCACGGTCCAGCGGCCGGGTGCCGCCGTCGGCGGCCATCTGCCCGGCGCACAGGCCGACGACGCGTTCGGTGGCCCCCTTGGCCAGCACCGCGGACGCGCCCGATGCGGCGTCGTCGTGGAGGGTGGCCATGTACCGCCGCTCCGAGCTGAAGGCGATCGTGTCGGTCCGCGGGAGGCGTTCGGCCACCTCGTCCGCTCGCAGGCCCGCCTTGCCCGCCACGACCAGCATCGCGCCCTCGGTGGGATCGCCGCGCAGTTCCCAGCGGCCTCCGGCGCGCGTGAGGACGGCGTCGTTGCAGGCGGCTCCCGCGAGCAGACACCACCGCAGGGCGTGGCTCGCGTCGGCGGTCACGGCGGTGCCGTCGGCGTCGCGCAGGGTGCCGGAGGGGTCGTAGCCGCTCCCCGTCACCTGGTAGGCGGTGCCGTCGGGCGTCCACAGCGTCCGCACCGTCATCTGGTTCTCGGTCAGGGTGCCGGTCTTGTCGGAGCAGATGACCGTGGTGCCGCCCAGCGTCTCGACGGCGGGCAGCCGTCGGATCACCGCGCGGCGCCGGGCCATCCGGACGACCCCGATGGCGAGCGTGATGGTGACGGCGGCCGGGAGCCCCTCGGGGATCGCGCCCACCGCCAGGGCGACGGCGGCGGTGAACATCCGCACCGCCTCCTCGCCGCGGGCCAGTCCGATCGCGAACGTCACCGCGGCCAGCGCCAGGATCACCACCGTCAGGATCCTGCTGAAGGCGGCGAGCTTGGCGGTCAGGGGCGTGGCCAGCGTCTCGGCGGAGCCCACCAGGCGGTGGATGGCGCCCAGCTCCGTCTCCGGCCCGGTGGCCACGACGACGCCCGCGCCCCGCCCGGCCGTCACCAGCGTCCCCGAGTGCGTCATGTTCCGGCGGTCGGCAACCGGGGTTCCCGGGTGCAGCACCACCTCGTCCTTGGTCACCGGATCGGACTCCCCGGTGAGCGCCGACTCGTCCACCCGCAGTTCCGCCACCTGCACCAGCCGGACGTCGGCCGGGACCTTGTCACCGGCCTCGACGACGACGAGGTCGCCGGGGACCAGCTCCGCCGAGGGCACGGTGTGCTCCCGCCCCCCGCGGACGACGGTGGCCGTGGTGCGCACCATCGCCCGCAGCCCCTCCAGGGCCGCCTCGGCCTTCGACTCCTGCACGAACCCGATGAGCGCGTTGACGAGGACGACGGCGAGGATCACCGTCGAGTCGACGTACTCCCCGAGCGCGGCGGTGACGGCGCCCGCGACGAGGAGGACGTAGATCAGCGGGTGGTGGAACTGGCCCAGAATCCGCCGCAGCAGGCTCCCTCCGGTGGCCGGAGGGAGCAGGTTGGGGCCGAACCGTTCCAGCCGCCGCGCGGCCTCCGGCCCGCTCAGGCCGCGCTCGGCGTCCGTCTCCAGCAGCAGCACGACCTCGTGCGCCACCAGCGCGTGGTGCGCCTCGGCCGGGTGCCGGCCGCCGGGCGGGCGGGGGGTCCCGGTGGCCTCAGTGCCGGGCATCGTGCCCTCGGACGACGGCGACCGGGCAGTGGGCGTGGTGGAGGACGGCTTGGCTGACCGAGCCGAGCAGCAGCCCGGTGAACCCGCCGCGCCCCCGGGCCCCGACGACCACGAGCCCGGCCCGCTCGCTCCTGTCGATCAGCGCCTCACGCGTCCCGCCGCGCACGACCTCGTGCTCGACCGGGACCTCCGGGTGGCGCTCCGTCCGTCCGGCCAGGGCCTCGGCCAGCACCCGCTCCTCGCCGGCGGCGAGTACCCCCTGTTCCAGGGCGTAGGGAGCCGCCGGATCCTCCGGGCGCGGTGCCTTCACGTTCCACGGGGTCCACGCGTGCAGGGCCAGGACGCCGGTGCCCCGGAGGGCGGCCTCCGCGAAGGCGAAGTCGGCCGCCGCCGCGCCGGCCGGCGAACCGTCGACGCCGAGGAGGACGGGGCGCTCGTCGTCGCGGGTACCGCGCACGACCAGCAGCGGGCAGTGGCCGTGCGCGGCCAGGTGCACCGCCGTGGAGCCCAGGACCAGCCCGGTGAACCCGCCTCGGCCCCGGCTGCCCACCACGAGCAGCGCCGCCTCGCGCGAGCGGTCCTCCAAGGCCGGCACCGCCTCGCCCGGCACGACCGCGCCGGTGACCTCCACCTCGGGTTCTCCGGCGCGGGCGCGCTCCACCGCGAGGGCCACCGCGCGCTCGGCCTGGTCCCGCAGCCCGCCCTCGACGGGACCGAGCAGCTCGTCCTCGGCCGGGCCCAGCGCCGGGGGGCGGGGCGGCACGCGCAGGGCCAGCCAGACGAACGCGTGCACGACCTCCAGTGGGCAGCGGCGCAGCCGCGCCTCGCGGGCCGCCACGGCGACGGCTTCCAGGCTCGACGGGGAACCGTCGACGCCCACGACGACCGGCCGGTTCACGGCGCGGCCCTGCGGCGGTGACGCGTTGCTGGCGTGTTGGTCATCTCTCGGCCTCCTCATCCCACGTTCGCCCGCGGGCACGGGTTCCGCCAACGGGCCGACCGGCCGCGTGCGGCGAACGGGGCCCGCGAGGGGGGCGGGGAGGTCAGAAGAGCTTGCCGGGGTTGAGCAGCCCCAGGGGGTCGAAGACCCGCTTGACGCCGCGGTGCAGTTCCAGGCCGACGGGGCCGAGCTCCCGGGCCAGCCACTCCTTCTTCAGCAGCCCGACGCCGTGCTCGCCGGTGATCGTGCCCTCCAGCTCCAGCCCGAGCGCCATGATCTCGTCGAACGCGGCGTGCGCCCGGGCGGCCTCCCCGGGGTCGGCGGCGTCGAAGCAGACGACGGGATGGGAGTTGCCGTCACCGGCGTGGGCGCAGACGCCGATGGTGAGCCCGGTGCGGTCGGCGACGGCGGTGACGCCCTTCAGCAGGTCGGCGAGACGGCTGCGGGGAACGCAGACGTCGTCGATGAGGGTCGCGCCGCCGAGCCGCTCCAGCGCCACCAGGGCGGAGCGCCGGGCGGCGAGCAGCAGTTCGGACTCGGCGGTGTCCTCCGCCGGGACGACCTCGGTGGCCCCGGCGGCCTCGCACAGCGCGGCGACGGCCGCGAGGTCCGCGGCGGCGTCGGGGGTGTCGAAGGCCGCGAGGAGGAGGGCCTCGGTGGTCTCCGGCAGGCCCATCCGGGTGAGCTCGTTGACGGCGCGCAGGGTGGTGCGGTCCATGAGCTCCAGCAGGGCGGGCGTGTGCCCGGGGCCGCCGTCGCCCGCCATGATCCGGCACACCGCGTCGCAGGCGGCCTCGGGTGTGGGGAACTCGGCGGCCAGGGCGAGGGAGCGCGGCGGCTCGGGACGCAGCGCGAGCACCGCCTTGACGACGACGCCGAGGCTGCCCTCGGAGCCGACGAACAGCCGGGTGAGGTCGTACCCGGCGACGCCCTTGGCGGTGCGGCGTCCGGTGGACACCAGCCTCCCGTCGGCGAGGACGACGTCGAGGCCGAGCACGTACTCGGCGGTGACGCCGTACTTGACGCAGCACAGCCCGCCGGAGGCGGTGCCGATGTTGCCGCCGATCGTGCACTCCTCCCAGCTGGAGGGGTCCGGCGGGTAGAAGAGGCCGTGCTCGGCGACGGCCCGCGAGAGGGTGGCGTTGACGACGCCCGGCTCGACGACGGCGATCCGGTCGACGGGGCTGATCTCCAGGATGCGGTCCATCCTGACCAGCGACAGCACGATGCAGCCGTCCGTGGCGTTGGCGGCGCCGGACAGACCGGTGCGGGCGCCCTGGGGGACGACGGGGGTGCGGGTCGCCGTCGCCGTCCGGAGCACGTGCTGCACCTGCTCCACCGTGCGGGGCAGGACGACGACGGCGGGGGCGCCGGCGGGGCAGAAGCCCGCGTGGTCGCGCGCGTAGGCGGCCAGGACGTCGGGGTCGGTGAGGACGGCCTCGGCGGGCAGGCCGTCCAGGAGCCGCTCGGTCACCGTGCCCGCACCGCCCGCGCTGTCAGCCATACGGTTCAGCGTGCCAGGCGGGCGGGGCGGCGGCAACGGCCTTGCACCGGACGGCTGTACGGCCGTCCGGTGCAAGGCCGCTCGCGCTGGGCGGTGGCGGCTCAGAGGTTGCCGCGGCGCTCCTGCTCGCGCTCGATCGCCTCGAACAGGGCCTTGAAGTTGCCCTTGCCGAAGCCCATCGAGCCGTGACGCTCGATCATCTCGAAGAACACGGTCGGCCGGTCCTGCACGGGCTTGGTGAAGATCTGGAGCAGGTAGCCGTCCTCGTCGCGGTCGGCGAGGATCTTCAGCTCGCGCAGCTCGTCGATCGGGACGCGGGTGTCGCCGACCCACTCGCCGAGGGTGTCGTAGTAGGTGTCCGGCACGTCCAGGAAGCGCACGCCGGCGGCCCGCATCGCGCGGACGGTGGAGACGATGTCGTTCGTGGCGAGGGCGATGTGCTGGACGCCCGGGCCGCCGTAGAACTCCAGGTACTCGTCGATCTGCGACTTCTTCTTCGCGATCGCGGGCTCGTTGATCGGGAACTTCACCTTCTTGGTGCCGTCCGCGACGACCTTGGACATCAGCGCCGAGTACTCGGTGGCGATGTCGTCGCCGACGAACTCCTTCATGTTGGTGAAGCCCATGACCTTGTTGTAGAAGGTCACCCACTCGTTCATCTTGCCGAGTTCGACGTTGCCGACGCAGTGGTCGATGGCCTGGAAGGTGCGCTTCTCGGCGGGCGCCACGATCGGCTCGGCGGCGACGTAGCCGGGCAGGTAGGGGCCGTCGTAGCCGGAACGTTCCACCAGCGTGTGGCGGGTGTGGCCGTAGGTGGCGATGGCGGCCAGGACGACGGTGCCGTTCTCGTCCTTCTGCTCGTAGGGCTCGGTGAGGCCGGTGGCGCCGTGCTCGACGGCGTAGGCGTAGGCGGCGCGGGCGTCCGGCACCTCGATGGCCAGGTCCACCACGCCGTCACCGTGGCGGGCGACGTGCTCGGCCAGGAACCGGCCGTGCTCGGTGAACTCCTTGATGACCGAGGTCAGCACGAACCGCGCGGAGCCGGACTCCAGGACGTAGCTGGCCGTCTCCCGGTTGCCGTTCTCCGGCCCGGAGTAGGCCACCAGGCGCATGCCGAAGGCGGTGGAGTAGTAGTGCGCCGCCTGCTTGGCGTTGCCGACGGCGAAGACGACCGCGTCCATTCCCTTGACCGGGAAGGGGTCGTCCTGCCGGGAGGTCTGGGCGTTCTGAAGGGTCTCAGTCATAGACGCAGGGTCCCTCCGTTCCACAGGGTGCGCAATAGTTCGCAGAGTGACTGGACAATCTGTTCAGTGGTAGGCCAGAACCATCGTACGATCTGTACACAATGACCATGGGAGGCGGGCAATGGGTGTCGACGCGCTGGACGGCAGACTGCTGGAACTGCTCGCGGCGGAACCCCGGATCGGCGTCCTGGAGGCCTCACGGCGGCTCGGCGTGGCCCGGGGCACGGTGCAGGCCCGGCTGGACCGGCTCCAGGACTCCGGCGTCATCCGCGGCTTCGGCCCCGACGTGGACCCCGCCGCGCTCGGCTACCCGGTGACGGCCTTCGCCACGCTGGAGATCACCCAGGGGCAGGGCGCCGACGTCCGAGCCCACCTGGCGAGCGTGCCCGAGGTGCTGGAACTGCACACCATCACCGGGCACGGCGACATGCTCTGCCGGCTGGTGGCCCGCTCCAACGCCGACCTCCAGCGCGTCATCGACCGGGTGGTGGGCTTCGCGGGCATCGTCCGCGCCTCGACGGCGATCGTCATGGAGAACCCCGTGCCGCTGCGGATCGTGCCGCTCGTGCGCCAGGTCTCCCGCCCGCCGGCGCCGTGAGCGGCCCGTGTCGTGAGCGGTCCGCGTCGTCGGCGGACGACACCGCAGCAGCCGGGGGCGCACGCGCCGGCCGGCGCTCAGCAGGCCGGTGTCGGCTCCCCGGAGCGCAGGGCGGCGAGCGCGGCGAGCGCGTCGTCCAGCGTGCGCACCGGAATCAGCCGCAGCCCCTCCGGCACCTCGGCCGCGGCGTCGGCGCACTCCGCCAGGGGGACGAGGAAGGCGGTGGCGCCGTCCCGCCGCGCGGCCTGCGTCTTGAGCGGCACCCCGCCCACCGGACCCACCGTGCCGTCCCCGTCGATGGTGCCCGTGCCGGCGACGGTCGCTCCGCCGGTGAGGCTCTCCTCGCCGTCGAGCGTGTCCACGATGCCGAGCGCGAAGAGCAGACCCGCACTGGGCCCGCCGATGTCCTCCAGGCTCAGGGTGACCACGACGTCGTCCTCGGCGATGCCGAGTTCGTCCAGCGCCGCGTCCACCGCGGCGTCCTGCGACCTGAGCATCGTGTCCTCGTTGTGCTCGCGGATCTCCTCCGGCGAGTCGCCCTCCGGGTACACGACGTCCTTCGGCAACACCGCCCGGTCCTCCCCGAACCAGCCCGAGAGAAGTTCTCCGAGGCGGACCGGGGTGTCGGGGCCGGTGGCCGCGATCGTGGTCATCAGCAGGGCGCCGTCCCGCTCACCCGGCTCCTCCGGCACGGCCTCGCCGCTGACCGAGATCACCGGCTCTCCCCGGTACTCGCCCAGGACGTCGGCGGTGACGCCGGGCTGGGCCACGGAGTACGGCAGCGGGGCGAACGCGGCGGCGGCGAGCAGGCCTGCGAGCAGCAGGCCGCAGACGGCCAGCACCGGACGGCGGCGGGCGGCGAGAGCAGACATCACCCGTGCAATCTAGAGCACGGGTGACATCGGCCCGCGCGGCCACCCACGGCCGAGGGCGTCAGCGCCGCCCACGGCGTCAGCGCAGCGCGTCCGCGACCTCCTGGGCCGCGGCCACCACACGGTCCCCGACCTTCTCCGGCACCGAGTCGGCGAGCATCACCACGCCCACGCTGCCCTCGATCCCCGCCACGCCGAGCAGGGGCGCGGCGGCACCGCTCGCACCGGCCTCCAACTCGCCGTGCGTCAGCACGTATCCCCCCGGCTGCTCGTAGCCGGGACCGCGGCCCGCCAGGATCGCGCGGCCCGCGGCACCGCGGTCCAGGGGATGCCGGAAGCCGGGCCGGTAGGCCACGTGGTAGTCCGTCCAGCTCGGCTCGACGACGGCCACGGCGAGGGCGTCCACCCCGTCCACCAGGGTGAGGTGGGCGGTCGCCCCGACCTCCTCGGCGAGCGAGCGCAGGGCGGGCAGCGCCGCCTCGCGCACGAGGGGGTGTACCTGACGGCCGAGACCCAGGACGCCGAGCCCGACCCGGGCCCGGCCACCGAGGTCCCGGCGTATCAGTGAGTGCTGCTCCAGGGTGGCGAGCAGCCGGTAGATGACCGTCCGGTTGACCCCGAGCTTGCTGGACAGCTCGGTCACGGTCAGCCCGTGGTCGGTATCGGCGAGGAGTTTCAGGACTCTGAGTCCCCGGTCGAGCGTCTGAGAGGTCTCCGCGGTCACGACGCCCCTTTCGGGTCAGTGCCGGCGGCACCCGCCCCCTCCACACGGTCGTCGTGCGTCGCTGCCCAGGTCCCGTGGGCAGCATGGGGGGAGGCCACCGGTCGCGCTGGCAAGGGCCGCACCGGCTGCGCTCCGAGGCGGCGCTGCCACGGGGCGTGTGCGTGTCCGAAACCTAGCGACCCGATCCGCTGAGCGGAAGAGTTCGTCCAGAATCCGGGCACGCGAGGCCAGGGAGTGGCCCCCTTTTTACGCTCCATGTCCGAAAGATTTCGGTGAGGCACTGCTCGGTTCCGCCTCCGACCACCTGCGCACCCGTGCCCGGGCCCGTGTGCTGAGCGCGGTCGCCGCCGCCCGCCTCCGGCCACCACGGCGCCGGCCACAGCACACCGGGGTCCGGTCGCACGGCCACGCGGCCCCGGCACCGTTCGGCCCGATCCGCCGGACGTCCTCAGCGCATACGGGTCGCCCACTCGCGCACTTTCGTGATGCGCTGCGTGAGCTGCCCCGCCGTCGCCTCGGCCGTCGGCGGCCCACCGCACAGGCGGCGCAGCTCCGTGTGGATCACGCCGTGGGGCTTGCCGCTCTGGTGCGCGTAGGCGCCCACCAGCGAGTTGAGCTGCTTGCGCAGCTCCAGAAGCTCCTTGTGGGTGACGACGGGCCGCCGCTCCGCCGGCACCTCCATCAGGTCGGCCTCCTCGTCCGGGCGCTTGCGGCTGTGCGCGATCTGCCGCGCCTGCCGCTTCTGGAGCAGCAACTGCACCTGGTCGGGCTCCAGCAGCCCGGGAATGCCCAGGTAGTCCTGCTCCTCCTCGCTGCCCGGGTGGGCCTGCATGCCGAACTCGGCGCCCTCGTACATGACCCGGTCGAAGACGGCGTCCGACTCCAGCGCCTCGAACGGCAGCATGTCCTGCTCGCCGGTGTCCTCGTCCTGCTCCCGCTCGGCCTCCTTCAGCAGGTCGGCCTCCTCCGCGTACGGGTCCTCGTCCCCGCCCTTCTTCGGCTTGTCCAGGACGTGGTCCCGCTCCACCTCCATCTCGTGCGCGAAGCCCAGCAGCATCGGGATGGTCGGCAGGAAGACCGAGGCCGTCTCGCCACGGCGCCGGGAACGGACGAACCGGCCGACGGCCTGCGCGAAGAAGAGCGGGGTGGAGATCGTCGTCGCGTAGACGCCGACCGCCAGCCGCGGCACGTCCACGCCCTCGGAGACCATGCGGACGGCGACCATCCAGCGGTCGTCCGAGCCGCTGAAGTCCTCGATGCGCTGCGAGGCACCGGAGTCGTCCGAGAGCACGAGCGTCGCGGAGGTGCCGGTGATCTCCCGGATGAGCTTGGCGTAGGCCCGCGCGGAGTCCTGGTCGGTGGCGATCACCAGCCCGCCCGCGTCCGGGATGCCCTTGCGGACCTCGGTGAGCCGACGGTCGGCCGCACTCAGCACGCTCGGCATCCACTCGCCCCGCGCGTCCAGCGCGGTACGCCAGGCCTGGGACACGGCGTCCTTCGTCATCGGCTCGCCCAGCCGGGCCGCGACCTCGTCGCCGGCCTTCGTCCGCCAGCGCATGTTGCCGCTGTAGGAGAGGAAGATGACCGGACGCACGACGCCGTCCGCGAGGGCGTTCCCATAGCCGTAGGTGTAGTCGGCGACGGACCGGCGCACCCCCGCGTTGTCCTCCGCGTACTCCACGAAGGGGATCGGGTTGGTGTCGGAGCGGAAGGGCGTACCCGTCAGCGCCAGCCGCTTGGTCGCGGGCTCGAACGCCTCGAAGCAGGCCTCACCCCAGGACTTGGAGTCGCCGGCGTGGTGGATCTCGTCCAGGATCACCAGCGTCTTGCGCTGCTCGCAGCGGTTGCGGTGCAGCATGGGCCGCACGCCGACGCCCGCGTACGTCACCGCGACGCCGTGGTACTCCCGGCCGAGAGGGCCCGCGCTGTACTCCGGGTCCAGCTTGATGCCTATCCGCGCGGCGGCCTCCGCCCACTGCTTCTTCAGGTGCTCCGTCGGCGCGACCACGGTCACCTGCTGCACGACGTGGTGGTGCAGCAGCCACGACGCCAGCGTCAGCGCGAACGTCGTCTTGCCCGCGCCCGGGGTGGCCACGGCCAGGAAGTCACGAGGCTGCGCGGTGATGTAGCGGTCCATCGCGGCCTGCTGCCAGGCGCGTAGCTTGCCGGCCGTGCCCCAGGGAGCGCGACCGGGGAAGGCCGGTGACAGGTGGTGTGAGGTGGTAGACACGGTCTCCGTGCGGTGGGTCGACGCCAGGACCGCGCCAGCCTACCCGGGCCGCCCCACCCCCAACGCCCCCATCCGGCCAACCCCGCCTCCGGGCCCCGGACCCGTGCGCTCAGCCCGGGCTCAGCACACGCAGCCGGTCGGCGATCACCTTGACGTCGTCCAGCTCACCGCTCGCGACCGCGATGACGAGCTCGTACGCCGCGTCCTGGTCCGGTCGCAGATCTTGCCCGTTCATCCTCAGAAACATCGTGCATGACAGCCACGCCGTGCGCTTGTTGCCGTCGATGAGGGGATGGTTGATGGCCAGCGACTGCAGCAGGCAAGCCGCCTTGTCAAAGAGGTCCGGGTACACCTCCTGACCGAACATCGAAGCCGACGGCCTGTACACAGCCGACTCCAGGAGGCTGGCCTCCCGGACGACCACCTGCATGTCGTCGCACGCGAAGTCGGCGATCGTCAGAACCTCCTCAGCGGTGAGGTAGAGCGTCACTTGAGCCGCTCCAGCACCTCACGCCACTTGGCGGCCTCGCCCTGTGCCATCTCGCGGATCATCGCTTGTCGAGCGTTGCTGGCCAGGTAGTCGTCAATCGCCCGAAGCACTATCGCGTGCATGCTGCGTCCCTCGCGCTCCGCCTGCTGCTTCAGGGCCTCGGCACGCTCGTCGTCCAGTCGCAGGTTCATAGCCATACCGCCACGGTACCGCGAACGGTACCGTGGCGGTACCATTTACCTGCCGTCACCCCGTGACGACGGCGGAGGGGCGGATGGGGAGGCGGTTGACGGGGCGGCCGGTGGCGGCGCGGACGGCGGAGGCGATCGCGGCCGGGGCCACGACGAGCGGCACCGCGCTGACGGACTTGGCGCCGAAGGGGGCGACGACGTCGCGCTCCTCGACGAGGTCGACGATGCGCAGGTCGGGCACGTCGAGGGCCGTCGGCAGCGGGTAGCCCGTGAAGTCGGGGTGCCGGACGAGGCCGCGGGAGACCCGCAGGTGCTCGGTGAGGGCCGCGCCGACGCCCTGGGCGAGGCCCGCCTCGATGCGGGCCCGGCACTGGGCCGGGTTGAGCACGCGGCCCACGTCCTGCGCGACGGCCAGTTCCACCACACGGACGGAGCCCAGCTCGACGTCGACGTCGACGACGGCCCGGACCGCGGCGAAGGCGAGGCCCACGAAGGCGTCGCCTTGGCCGCTGTCGTCCAGCGGTTCGGTGGGGTGGGGGCGGCACTGCGCCGTCGCCCACAGCTCCTTGCCCTCCAGCGTCTCGGCGACCGTCGTGGACAGCACGCCGTCGTAGGAGGTGATCTTGCCGTCGGCGATGGACAGCAGCTCGGTCGACATGCCGAACTTCGCGGCGAGCGGCTGGAGGAGCTGGGTGCGGACCATCTTGGCCGCGCGCTCGACCGCACCCGCCGACACCCAGGTGTGGCGGCCGCGGGCGCCGGGACCGGCGGGGGGCTGGTCGGTGTCCACGGGGGCGACCCGCACCTCGTCGACGCCGAGGATCTCCTGCACGATCTGCCGGGCGAGCGTCGCGAAGCCCTGACCGGTCTCGACGGCGGCGCACAGCACCGTCGCGACCGGGCCGTTGACCTTCACCGTGGCGGTGGACACCTCGTCGGCGCCCTCCGCGCCGAGCAGGTGGACCATGCCGACGGCATGGCCGACCCCGCGCCGGACGGCGCCGGGCTCCCCCGCGCCCTCCGGGCCGCCGGGCAGGAGCCACTCCTCCTGCGGGCAGTCCTTCGGCAGGGCGGGCAGCGGCGCCTCCCGCACGGAGCGCAGCAGTTCGGCGACGGGCGCCGGGCAGGTGACGGTCTGCCCGGTGGGCAGCAGGTCCCCGGTGGCCATGACGTTGCGGGCGCGCAGTTCGGCCGGGTCGATGCCGAGGGCGCCGGCGAGCTTGTCCATCTGGCCCTCGTAGGCCGCGCACACCTGGAGGGCGCCCTCGCCGCGGAGGTGGCCGGAGGGCGGGTTGTTGGTCCGCACGGCCCAGCCGTCGATCGTCGCGTGCGGGACGACGTAGGGGCCGGCAGCGAACGACACCGCCGCGGCCAGGGCCTCGTGGGAGCCGTCCGCGTAGGCGCCGGCGTCCATGAGGATCTGCGCCTCGACCTTGACGAGCTTGCCCTCGGCGTCCGCGTGGTGCCGGTAGCGCAGCAGTGTGGGGTGCCGGTGGGCGTGGCCGAGGAAGGAGTCCTCGCGGCCGACGGCGAGCTTGACGGGGCAGCCGGTGCGGATGGCCAGCAGGCCGAGCGGGATCTGGATGCTCAGGTCCTCGCGGTCGGCCATGGCGCCGGGGACCCCGGTGACGACGACCTTGACCTGCTCGGCGGGCAGCCCGAAGCAGGCGGCGGCGCGGTCTCGGTCGGTGTGCGGGTCGGTGGAGGCCGTGTACAGCTCGACGCCGCCGTCCGCCCGCGGCACGGCGAGCCCGGCCTCGGCCCCGATGGGGGCCGGGTCCTGGCGGCCGACGCGGTAGAGGCCCTCCACGACGACGTCGCCGGTGGCCTCGGGGTCGCCGAAGCGCAGCGGCAGGTGGCGCACGACGTTGCCGTCGGGGTGCAGGGGCTCCGCCTCGAAGGCCTTCTCCGGATCGGTGACGGGTTCCAGGACCTCGTACTCGACGGCGATGGCCGCGACGGCGAGGCGCGCGGTGTCGGGGTGGTCGGCCGCGACGGCGGCGACGGCCTCACCGTGGTGCCGGACCAGGTCGCGGGCGAGGGCCGGGCGGTCGGCGACGCCGCGCCCGTGGTTGGCGTCGCCCGGGATGTCGGCGTGGGTGATGACGGCGTGCACCCCGGGCATGGCCGCGGCCTGCCCGGTGTCGATGGACACGATGCGGGCGTGCGGGTGCGGGGCGCGCAGCACGGCCGCCCACAGCAGGCCCTCGGCCCACAGGTCGGCCGCGTAGGCGAAGGTGCCCTGCGCCTTGGCGAGCGCGTCGGCGGGCAGCACGGACGCGCCGAGGCCGTGCGGCTCCGGTGGGGTCTGCGGTCGGGACGGCGGCAGCGGTGTGCCCCCGGCCGGGGTCGCCGTCACCGCGTCGCTGGACGTCACTGCGGGTCTCCCTCGTCACTGGGCCCGGCCTGCTGCGGGATGCGGGGCGCGCCGGGCTCGGCGTCGGCCCCGGCCTCGCCCTGCGCGGGACGGGCGTGGGCCGAGCGCTCCGCGGCGACCTCACGGATGGCCTCGATGGCGCCCCGGTAGCCGGAGCAGCGGCAGAGGTTGCCGCACAGGGCGGTGCGGATCTGCAGGTCGGTGGGGGCGTGGTTGCCCTCCAGGAGGTCGTGCGCGGTCATGGCCATGCCCGGCACGCAGAAGCCGCACTGCCCGCTGGAGCGGGCGGCGAGGGCCCGCTGGACGTCGGACGCGACACCGCCCGCGGTCAGGCCCTCGACGGTGCGGATCTCGCTTCCGGCGGCGGTCGCTGCGGGCACCAGGCAGGAGGCGACGAGCCGCCCGTCCACCAGCACCGAGCAGGCCCCGCACTCGCCCTGCGAGCAGCCGTCCTTGGCCCCTGCCAGCCCGAGCCGCTCGCGCAGGACGTGCAGCAGCGACTCGCCGATCCACACGTCACCGACGTGCCGCTCGCTGTCGTTGACGCGCAGGGTGTACGAGGTCAGGGGGTGCTCGTCCGCAGCCTCGGCCGGGGGCTCGGGCTGGGCCGGGGGCTCGGCAGGGGCCCCGGGCCCCGGGGCGTCCTCGGGGACAAGGCCGGCCGGTTCCTGGACACCCGGGCTCTGGGCGCCCGGCTCCGGGCCCGCCTGGTGCGGGCTCGGGGGCTCCTGGACCGCGGCCGGGGCGTGCTGGGGCTGGGCGTCCGGGGCCGGCGCGGGGGCCGGGACGAAGGGCGCGGCGGGCGGATGGCCCGGGCTCTGCGGGCCGGAGGGGCCCGGATCCGGCCCGTGCGGATGCGCCTCCGGCGCGCCCTGCCCGGCGGCGCCCGCGTCGGCGTGCAGCCGGCCCTCGTGAGAGCCCGCGAGGGCCGCGGCCGCGCCCTGCCCGAGGACCGCCGCGGCGGAGCGGCCGGGCGTGTCCGCCGGGGGCTGCCCGAACTCCGGGCCGTACGCGTGGTCCTGGTGGGCGGCGGTGTGCGGGACCTGGCCCGCGGCGTCGGCGGACGCGGGGGCCGCGGCGAACGGCATCGTCCAGGTTCCGGTGTCCGCCGGGTCCATGGTGGCCGCGGGCGTGGGCGGCGGGATGACCGGCGGCTCCCAGCCCTGGCCGGTGCCGGGCGCGGCCAGCGGGCTCTGCCCCGCGAAGGCCGGATCCTCGTGGCCGCCCTCGGCGACCTGCGGCGGAAGCTGGATGAACGCGGTCGCGTCACCGTCGTACTCGCCGCCCCAGCCGCCCTGCGGCGGCGCGGACGACGCGGGGTGCGGGTCGTTGCTCATGCGAGCGCCCTCCCGAGGGCTCGGCGGGCCAGTGCCGACACGGTACGCCGCAGCTGGGCCACGGCCGGCGGCAGGGCCGGTGCTTCTCCCGTCTCCGGGTCGGGCGGCGGGTCGGGGATGCAGGCCATGGCGACGTAGTCACCGAAGGCGGACAGCGCCTCGGAGGCCAGCGCGGTACCGCCGGGCACCCGCACCTGGGACCAGTCGATGAGCGAGGCCGCCCACTGCTCGGCCTCCAGCGGACGCAGCGGCATGGGGGCGACGGCGCCGATCGCGCAGCGCAGACCCTGCCGGGCCGGGTCGAGGACGACGGCGGCCGAGGCGATGGCGCGGCCCGGCCCGGTGCGCCCGGTGGCCTTCAGGAACGTCTGCGGCGCGTGCAG
Source organism: Streptomyces sp. WMMC1477 (assembly GCF_027460245.1). Lineage (NCBI taxonomy): Bacteria > Bacillati > Actinomycetota > Actinomycetes > Kitasatosporales > Streptomycetaceae > Streptomyces > Streptomyces sp. WMMC1477. The sequence continues at coordinate 1,570,865 of NZ_JAPZBD010000003.1, forward strand.
GAGCGGCACCCGGACGAAGCCCACGACTTCGCCGGGGTTCAGCAGCTCCCGTCCGCTCAGCAGGTTGCTGACCGGCATCTCCCGGCGGGCCCCGCCGGGGCACGCGACGACGAGGGTGGCCTCCAGCGCGGCCAGCACGGGGAGCGTGTCCCCGGTGGGGGCGGCGCTGACGATGTTGCCGCCGAGCGTCCCGGCGTTGCGGATCTGCGGCGGGCCGGCCGCGCGGGCGGCGGCGGCCAGGGCGGGGAAGAGGGCGGCGAAGTCGGGGCGGCCCATGCGGGCGTGGGTGAGGGCGGCGCCGAGGAGCCCGTTGCCGTCCTGGTACTCCCAGCTGCGGATCTCGCTGATCCGGCCCAGGCCCACGAGGGCGGCGGGACGCAGCCGCCCGGCGTTGACGTCCGCCATGAGGTCGGTGCCGCCGGCGACGGGCACGGCGGCGGGCATGGCGGTCAGGGCCGCCACGGCCTCGTCGAGGGTGGACGGCAGGGTGACGGGCCGCGTCACCCCTGGATCATGTGGCGCATGCGGTGCGTGCGTGCTCAACCCAGCCCCTTCCCCGGTCTCCCGGATGCCCAGCCGTACCGTACGTGCTCACGGGGCGGGCGTGGCAACTCTGGCACATGTATTGACGCCACAGCAGGGCGGGCACCCGCCGGGACGGCTCGTCCGGCGAAGACGGCCGGGGCGGGGCCGGAGAGCGGCGGGCGGGCTGACGAATCGTTCCTTCAACGCAGACGTACGGCATAGCCCTCACGCTCGCAGGGCGTGGGGGCCGTGCCGTACGGCATCGGGTCCCTCTCACACGATCGGGGACTCGGCGTCGATCGGGCGTCCGAAGGAGCCGCACCGGACCGGTGAGAGGAAGCACGCGAAGAACCGGTGCGGGGAAGTACGCGGACGACGGACGGAACGCTCAGCCGCCGACGCGGCGCGCGGTGCCGGGCGGGAACTGCGCGACCCGGCCCGCTCGGCTCACTTCCGGCCGCCGCCGTCCTTGCCGTCCTTGCCGTTCTTGTCGCCACCGCTGTTCATGGACTCGTAGATCTCCTTGCACAGCGGGCAGACCGGATACTTTTTCGGGTCGCGGCCGGGCACCCAGACCTTGCCGCACAGCGCGACCACGGGCGTGCCGTCCAGCGCGCTCGCCATGATCTTGTCCTTCTGGACATAGTGGGCGTAGCGCTCGTGGTCGCCATCGCCGTGCGACACCTGGGGCGTCGGCTCGACCAGTGTGCCGGTACCCGTACCGCGCTCGGGCTCAAGAGTGCTCATGGCATCCAAGGGTACCGATCCGTCCGGACGGCGGGACGTGCCTCAGTTGAGGGACGGGTCGTCCGGGTAGGTGGCCACCAGCGCGAGCACGCCGCGCTGCCGCCGCAGCACCGCGCGCCACAGCCCCTCGGGGTCGGGGGACGAGACGTCGCCGGGCTCGGAGTCCACCACGTACCAGGCGCCCTCCTCCAGCTCCTGCTCCAGCTGGCCGGCGCCCCAGCCCGCGTAGCCGGCGAAGATCCGCAGGAAGCCCAGCTCGGCGGCGAGCACCTCGGGCGGGGCGTCGAGGTCCACGAGACCGATCGCGCCGTGCACCCGGCGCCAGCCGAGGGGCCCCTCGCCACCGGGGATGAGCGCCACCCCCAGCGCGGCGTCCAGCGAGACCGGTCCCCCCTGGAAGACGACACCGGGCGCGCCCGCCAGCCCGGCCCACGGCTCCAGGATCTCGCCGACGTCCACGGGGGTGGGCCGGTTGAGCACCACCCCCAGGGAGCCGTCCGCGTCATGGTCGAGGAGCAGCACGACGGCACGCTCGAAGTTCGGGTCGGTCAGCGCCGGAGTGGCGACGAGCAACCGTCCGGTGAGCGAGGACACCTCGGAGGACATGCCCCCATGATTCCGCACCGCGTCCCGCGCCGGGTGCCGGACTCCGGTACCCGGCGCCCGGCCGGGCGTCCCGTCCGGACCGACGGCCGTACGTCGGAGCTGAAGGCATCGACGCGTGTTTGGCGAAGCCCGGTCGAACGGCGGCTACCATTCGTCTGTCCCCCGCCCAAAGATGTGATAGATCGCGAGTTCCATGACCGGCAACGAAGACGTCCTCCTCGTCCACGGCGGCACCCCGCTCCAGGGCGAGATCCGGGTCCGAGGCGCGAAGAACCTCGTGCCCAAGGCCATGGTCGCGGCCCTGCTCGGCAGCGAGCCGAGCCGCCTGCGCAACGTTCCCGACATCCGTGACGTGCGCGTGGTGCGGGGGCTGCTCGAACTGCACGGGGTGACCGTGCGCAGCGGCGCCGAATCCGATGAGCTCGTGCTCGACCCGTCCAACGTGGAGAGCGCCGACGTCGCGGACATCGACGCGCATGCCGGCTCGTCCCGCATCCCGATCCTGTTCTGCGGCCCGCTGCTGCACCGGCTGGGCCACGCCTTCATCCCCGGGCTGGGCGGCTGCGACATCGGCGGCCGGCCGATCGACTTCCACTTCGACGTGCTCCGCCAGTTCGGCGCGGTGATCGAGAAGCGGCCGGAGGGCCAGTACCTGGAGGCCCCGCAGCGGCTGCGCGGGACGAAGATCCAGCTCCCCTACCCCTCCGTCGGCGCCACCGAGCAGGTGCTGCTCACGGCCGTGCTCGCCGAGGGCGTGACCGAGCTGTCGAACGCGGCCGTGGAGCCGGAGATCGAGGACCTGATCTGCGTGCTCCAGAAGATGGGCGCGATCATCTCGATGGACACCGACCGCACCATCCGTATCACCGGCGTGGACAAGCTCGGCGGCTACCGCCACCGCGCCCTGCCCGACCGGCTGGAGGCCGCGTCCTGGGCCTGCGCCGCGCTGGCGACCGAGGGCAGCGTGTTCGTCCGGGGCGCCAGCCAGCGCGAGATGATGACGTTCCTCAACACCTACCGCAAGGTCGGGGGCGTCTTCGAGGTCGAGGACGAGGGCATCCGCTTCTGGCACCCCGGCGGCCCGCTCGACGCGATCGCGCTGGAGACGGACGTCCACCCCGGCTTCCAGACGGACTGGCAGCAGCCCCTCGTCGTCGCCCTGACCCAGGCCTCCGGCCTGTCGATCGTCCACGAGACGGTGTACGAGTCGCGGCTGGGCTTCACCGAGGCGCTGAACCAGATGGGCGCCCACATCCAGCTCTACCGCGAATGCCTGGGCGGCACGCCCTGCCGCTTCGGCCAGCGGAACTTCCTCCACTCGGCGGTCGTGTCGGGGCCGACGAAGCTCCAGGCCGCGGAACTGGTCATCCCGGACCTGCGCGGCGGCTTCTCGTACCTCATCGCCGCCCTGGCTGCCCAGGGCACCTCGCGGGTGCACGGTATCGAGCTGATCAACCGGGGCTACGAGAACTTCATGGAGAAGCTCCCCGGCCTCGGCGCCAAGGTCGAGACCCCCTGACCACCTCGCCCCGAGCCTCCGCGACAGCCCGCCCCGAGCATCCGGGGCGGGCTGTCGCCTGTTTCCCGGCGGGCGGCACGGGCGCCCCGGCGGGGTCCGGGAACGCGAAGGGGCGGCTGCCCAGGCCTGGTGACCGGGACAGCCGCCCGCGCTGTCGCGTGGGGCTTACTTGCCCTTGGCGGCGTCCTTCAGCTTGGAACCCGCCGAGACCTTGACGCTGTAGCCGGCCGGGATCTGGATCGGCTCGCCGGTCTGCGGGTTGCGGGCGCTGCGAGCGGCACGGTGGGTGCGCTCGAAGGTGAGGAAGCCCGGGATGGTGACCTTCTCGTCGCCCTTGGCGACGACCTCGCCGACCGTCTCGGCGAGGGCGGCCAGAACGGCGTCGGCGTCCTTGCGGGTCACCTCGGCGCGATCGGCCAGAGCGGCCACCAGCTCAGTGCGGTTCATGTGTGTTACTCCCGTGTTCTTCTTGCCGTTGAGGCGTGAGACGAAGCCGATGCTGCCAGGGCCCTCGGACAGTGCCGCGACCCGGGTCTGCTCCCAGACCCTCGCGCCCGGCACGCATCCTGCCCCCACCAGTGGCGGGAAAGCCAATCCGGGGCCCGTCGCATCACACGAAAAGCTCCGCCGTCGCGTCAGGATGACGTTGCTCGGGCTTTGTCCGCCCGCAACCCTACGGGGGCCCGGCTGTGGCACGTCCGCGACGCGCCGTTCCCGGCCGCCGCCCCCCGCCCGGGCACCCGGAGGCCCGGCCACCCGTTCGGTCGTCGGCCGTCCGGCCCAGGCCGGGGCCCGGCCGGGGGCTCAGGCTCCGGAGGCCCGGGCGGCCTCGCGGACGGCGCCGGCCACCGCGCCGGAGACCTTCTCGTTGAAGACGCTCGGGATGATGTAGTTCGGGTTCAGCTCCTCCTCGCCCACGACGTCCGCGAGGGCGCGGGCGGCGGCCAGCATCATGCCGTCGGTCACCGTGTGGGACTGCGCGTCGAGCAGACCGCGGAAGACGCCCGGGAAGACGAGGACGTTGTTGATCTGGTTGGGGAAGTCGGAGCGGCCGGTGGCCACGACGGCGGCGGTCTGCCGGGCCACGGCGGGGTCGATCTCCGGGTCGGGGTTGGCGAGCGCGAAAACGATGGCACCGTCCGCCATGGTGGCCACGTCCTCGGCCGTCAGGACGTTGGGCGCCGAGACGCCGATGAAGACGTCGGCACCGGCCACCGCGTCCTTGAGCGTGCCGGTGACCCCCTCGGGGTTGGTGTTGTCCGCGATCCAGCGCAGGGCGGTGCCGGCGGCGGGAAGGTCGTCGCGGTCGGCGTGGACGACGCCGTTGATGTCGCAGACGACGGAGTGCTTGACGCCCGCCGCGATGAGCAGCTTGAGGATGGCGGTGCCGGCTGCGCCCGCGCCGGACATGACCACCCGCACGTCGCCGATGGACTTGCCGACGACCCGCAGGGCGTTGTGGAGGGCCGCGAGGACGACGATGGCGGTGCCGTGCTGGTCGTCGTGGAAGACGGGGATGTCCAGGGCCTCCCGGAGCCGCGCCTCGATCTCGAAGCAGCGGGGCGCGGAGATGTCCTCCAGGTTGATGCCGGCGAAGCCGGGGGCGATGGCCTTGACGATCTCCACGATGGCGTCGGTGTCCTGGGTGTCCAGGCACAGCGGCCAGGCGTCGATGCCCGCGAACCGCTTGAACAGGGCCGCCTTGCCCTCCATCACCGGCAGCGCGGCCTGGGGGCCGATGTTGCCGAGGCCGAGGACGGCGGAGCCGTCGGTGACGACGGCGACGCTGTTGCGCTTGATGGTCAGGCGGCGGGCGTCCTCGGGGTTCTCGGCGATCTGCGTGCACACCCGGGCCACACCGGGGGTGTAGACCATGGAGAGGTCGTCACGGTTGCGAATGGGATGCTTGGACGACATCTCGATCTTGCCGCCGAGGTGCATGAGGAAGGTGCGGTCCGAGACCTTCCCCAGCGTCACACCGTCGATCCCGCCGAGCTTCTGCACGATCTCGTTGGCGTGGTCGGTGGAGCTCGCGGCGACCGTGACGTCGATGCGCAGCCGCTCGTGCCCGGAGGCGGTGACGTCGAGGGCGGTGACGTGCCCGCCGGACGACTCCACGACCGTGGTGATCTGGCTGACCGCCGAGCCGCCGACCGGAACCTCCAGCCGGACGGTCATCGAGTAGGAGACGCTGGGCGCCGTAGCCATGCCGACTTCCTCTGCTTTCACTCAAGCACTTCGCGGGTGCGCGTTTGCCTCCGAATCGTCCCACCTACCGTCGGGTACGCGGTAAACGGAGCGCGATCCGGAAAAGATATTCCACCATACGAGAGTTGCTCTCGTATCGGAAGCCCGGACCTCCCCTTCCGTCCCCGGCCGGGCACTCCCGGGGACGGAGGTCCGGGCACCGCCGGTTCCGCGCCTGCGCGCCACCCCGCTCCACCACCCCCGCCGAACGGGTGTCTCGAGTAAGGGAATCCCGTTTGTTAGCCTGGACGTGGCGTCGGCCCGATCCATGCCCCCGGGCCCAACCTTCGTCGCTCAGAGCGACCACTTGCCGCGAGGCGAGCTGGCGGGTCGGCGCCGTTGAACGTCACCAGGAGGCGGGCCCGAGGGGCCCGCCTCCTGGTCATTTCCGTCTCCGGGTTGCGGGCGTCTCCGGCACGGCCGGTCCCTCCGACCACGACGGCGCGCGACCGGGACGGCGCGCGACCGGCCGCTGTCCCCACGGCCCGGGCGGGGCGTCCGGCCGCCCCGCCCGTCAGGGCTAGTCCCGCAGCAGGTCCGGCACGCCGGCCGCGTCCGGGAGGTCCCGCTCGCCGGCGAGGATCGTCAGCCGCTGCGTCGCCCGGGTCAGCGCGACGTAGAGCACCCGGAGCCCGGCCGGGGACTCGTCGGCGATGTCCGCCGGGGTCACGACGACCGTCGCGTCGTACTCCAGCCCCTTGGCCTCCAGGCTGCCCAGGGCCACCACGCGGTCGCCGAGTCCGGCGACCCAGTCGGCCGCCGCCTCCCGGACCGCCATCGGGACGACGACGCCGACCGTGCCCTCGACCTCCGCCAGCAGCCGCCGCGCCTCCTCGCGCACCCGGGCGCCCAGGTCGCCGTCGGCCAGCGCGAACCGGGGCACGAGCCCGGTCGAGCGGACCGCCTTCGGCGGCTGCACGCCGGGCATGGCCAGGGCCAGCACCCGCGCGGCCAGCTCCGCGACCTCGGCCGGGTTGCGGTAGTTGACCGTCAGCTCGAAGCGGCGGCGGGGCCGGGTGCCGAGTGCCTCCCGGCGCGCCTCCGCGGCGTCCTCCGGGTCGGACCAGGAGGACTGCGCGGGGTCGCCCACCACCGTCCAGGTGGCCTGGCGGCCCCGACGACCGACCATGCGCCACTGCATGGGCGTGAGGTCCTGCGCCTCGTCGACGATGACGTGCGCGTAGTCCCGGCGCTCCTCGGCGGGACCGGCCGGCCGGGCCTCGCGCCGGGTCGGGTCGCGGTCGGCGGCCGTGGTCAGCTCGGCCAGCCCGGTGAACTGGTCCAGCGGGTCGATCTCCCGCTTCCGCGGCTTGGCGGGGGCGCCGAGCACGGAGTGCAGCTCGTCCAGCAGGGCGACGTCGTGCACGGACAGCGGCCCCTTACCGGCCGCGTCCAGCCGGGACAGCGAGCGGGCCAGCCGCCGGGCCTCGCGCGGCTGGAGCCAGCGGCGCGACCAGCGGCCGAGCCGCTTCTCGTCCCGCATGGCGGCGAGCACCAGCCGGGGCGTCAGCTCCGGCCACCACGCCGCCAGGAACGCCTGGAAGGCGTCCTCCTCCGCGACGTCCTCGTCGAAGCCCTGCCGCGCCTCGGCGGCCAGCTCAGGGTCCGTCCCCGGCGGGTACCGCAGCGGCCCGCCCGACTTCTCCCACAGCGCGTCGAGCAGCAGCTTGCGGGCGCGCGGGCGCAGCAGGTTCACCGGTGCGGTGCCGCCCAGGGCGGCACCGCGCACGGCCCGCAGCTCCTCGGCGTCCAGCTCGACCCGGGCGCCGAAGGCGACGACGCGCAGTCCGGCCGCTGCCTCCCGGGTCCCGGCCAGCTCCAGCGTCCCGCGCGCGGCCCGGCGCAGCACCTTCGTCATCCGCCCAGAGCCCTTGACCCGGGCCACCGGCATCGGGTCGTGGGCGTCGGCCTCGGCGCCCTCCACCAGCGAGCCCAGCGCCCGGATCACCACCTGCCCCTCCTCCCCCAGGGACGGCAGGACACCCTCGGTGTAGGAGACGAGCAGCGGGGTGGGGCTGACGATGAGGATGCCCCCGGCGTAGCGGCGGCGGTCGCGGTAGAGGAGGTAGGCGGCACGGTGCAGGGCGACGGCGGTCTTGCCGGTCCCCGGCCCGCCCTCGACCTCGGTGACGGAGGCGGCGGGCGCGCGGATGACCTCGTCCTGCTCGGCCTGGATCGAGGCGACGATGTCGCGCATGGCATGCCCGCGGGCGCGGCCGAGCGCCGCCATCAGCGCGCCGTCGCCGACGACGGGCAGCTCCTCGCCGTTCAGGCGGGCGGTGAGCCCGGGACGCAGCAGGTCGTCCTCGACACCGAGGACCTTCCGACCGCGGGAGCGGATGACCCGGCGCCGGAGGACGCGGCCGGGGGCCACCGGGGTCGCACGGTAGAAGGGGGCGGCGGCGGGGGCGCGCCAGTCGATGACCAGGGGGGAGTAGTCGGCGTCGAGCACGCCGAGCCGGCCGATGTGCAGGGTCTCTGCGACGTCGGCCGTCCCGTCGGGGCGGATCGCGTCCTCGGCGGGCTCGACGGAGGTGTAGGCGCCGTCGGGGCCCCTCTCGCCGTCCTCGCCGTCGAGGAGGTCGATGCGGCCGAAGAGGAAGTCCTCGAACTCGCTGTTGAGCCGGTTGAGGTGGACCCCGGCCCGGAACACCTGGGCGTCGCGCTCGGCGAGGGCTCCCGGCGTGCCGACCTGGGCGCGCTTCCCCGCGTCGGCCATGAGGAACTCGGCCTCGTGGATCTTCTCCTCCAGGCGGCGGTAGACCGCGTCCAGGTGGTTCTGCTCGGCGTGGATCTCACGGTCCCGCACGCTCGTGTCCTGCGCCTCCAACGCAAGGGCCCCCTTCTGCTGTGTCCAGGGCAGCCGTCCACCGTACGCCAAGGTGGGGAGCGGTGGTCAGCTGACCCGCACTCAGCCCGGCGGGCTCCCCCGGCCGGACGGCCCGGTGCCGCCCCCGGCTCAGCCCGGCACCGTCACCAGGTGCGCGCCGTCGAGGGTGCGGATCTCGAAGCGGTCGATGGCGGACCGGTCGTAGGCGGCCCCGCCCAGGTAGTAGTGCTCCTCGCGCGGGGTGTAGCCGGTGGCGGGGACGGTCCAGGTGGTGACGGTCTGCTCGGTGCCGTCCTTGCCGACGGCCACCAGCCCGCAGGTGCGCGGCCCGCTGACGCCGGTGAGCCGGACGGCGACCTCCGTCCCCCAGGCGCGCGGGACGGTGGCGACGGTGGCGGCGACGCCGGTCGCCGGGTCCGTCGCGCTCCGCTTGCCGCCCTCGGCGTACACGGCCTCGGCGGCTGCGCCGGGCCGTGTCCGGTCCGCGTCCTGCCCCGTCGTCCAGGCGGCGCCCGCGACGGGCCCGGCGACGATCAGGGCGAGGGCGGCGGCGACCAGCGCGAGGCGCCGACGACCGCGTCGGCGCCGCTCGGCGGCCGCCGCGCCCAGCAGCCGGTCCAGCATGCCGGGCGCGGGCCGGGCGGTGAGCCCGTCGCCGTCGTCCCCGGTGGCGGGGGCTTCCTGCGCGAACTCCGCGAGCACGGACCGCAGCCCGAGCAGCTCCTCCAGCTCCCGGGCGCAGGACGGGCAGTCGGCGAGATGCTCCTCGAAGCGCTCGGCGTCCGCCGGGTCGAGGGCGCCGAGGGCGTAGGCGCCGACGTCGGTGCGGTGCGCGTGCGACGTCATGCCGTCACCCCCCTTTCCTCCAGCGAGAGCTTCAGCGAGCGCAGCGCGTAGAAGACCCGTGACCGGACGGTACCGGGCGGGACGCCCAGCACCTCGGCCGCCTCGTTGACCGTCCGGCCCCTGAGGTAGGTCTCGACGAGGGCCGAGCGGTGGTGCTCGGTCAGGTCCGCCATGGCCTCGGCGATCGTCATGAGGCGCAGGGCCCGGTCGATCTCGTCGGCGGCCGGGAGCGTCTCCAGCGGCGCGGCGTCCACCTCGTGCGGGCGGGCCTGCCGGCCGCGGTGGGCGTCGATGACGATGCGGCGGGCGACCGTCACCAGCCAGGGCCGCACCGAGCCGGCGGCGCGCCGGAGCTGGTCGGCGTTGCGCCAGGCCCGCAGCAGCGTCTCCTGGACGACGTCCTCGGCGCGGTGCCGGTCGCCTCCGACCAGGCGCAGCACGAAAGCCAGCAGCGCGCCCGCGTGCTCGTCGTAGAGCGCTCGCATGAGGGCGTCGTCCTGCGACGTTCGGTCGGCCACGACGGCATCCTCACCCACGCTGTGTCCCCGGTCGATACGCATGCGCTCCCCGCTCGGCGGCCGACGCGCCGTCCCGCCCGCCGGGCGCCGCACTCACCCAGCGGTACGCACGCCGGAGCCCGTCCGTTCAACGGTCGGGGCCCGCGTCGGGCGGGGCGAGCGCCTCAGGCGTCGACCGCCAGCCGGTAGCCGCGCTTGACGACGGTCTGGATCAGCTTGGGCGCGCCGAGCGCCGAGCGCAGCCGGGCCATCGCCGTCTCGACGGCGTGCTCGTCGCGGCCCGCGCCGGGCAGGGCCCGCAGCAGCTCCGCTCCAGCCGCTCGATCGTGCCCGCGTCCCACAGCGCCTCGTTGGTGCGCAGCCGCTCCGTCTCCTGGTCCCACGTGGGATCGAAGACGTAGTCCACGCCCGACTGCGGCGCGGCGGCCTCGACGTTCTCGGCGACGGTCATCGAACAACCCCCTTGGTAGCGGTCCTTCAGGCTAGGGAGTGGCCGAAGCGGCCTGCCATGGCAATTCAGTGCGTGCCCACCGGCGCCTGGCAGGCAGGTATTTGCCAATCACCGTGACGCCGCTCTCGCCTTAGCGTGAAGCCTCCGCCGCGAGTCCTTGAGGAGGCCCGTTGCTGCACACACTGGTCGTGGGGATTGGACGCTCCGGACGGGACCTGCACCTTCCGGTGGTGCACCGCCTGCGCGAGAGCGGGGCGGGTGGCGCGCTCTTCGCCGACTCCGCCCCGATGGGCTACGACGCCCTGCCGCCGCCGGTACTCGACGTACCCGCCGGGCTGGAGATCGTGCCCACGCTCGCCGCGGCGGCCGCGCTGCGCGATCCGGCGCGGACCGTCGTCCACCTGTGCACGCCGCCGACGGCGCGGGTGCCCCTGCTGCACGAGCTGGCGGCGCTCGGCTACCGCCGCCTCCTGGTGGAGAAACCGCTGGGCGCGGACACCGCGACGGTGGCCGAGCTGCGCCGGGCGCGGGACGCGTACGGGCTGGACGTCGCCGTCGTCGGCCCGTGGCTGCACAGTTCCCTCACGGAACGGCTGGCGACGCTGGTGGGTTCGGGGCGGCTCGGGGCACTGCGCCGGGTCACGGTGCACCAGCGCAAGCCGCGGCTCGGCCGCACGCTGCGCAACAGCAGCCATCCGACGGCGTTCGACGTCGAGCCGCCGCACTCGGTGGGCGTCGCGCTGCGGCTGGCGGGCGGCGGGCGGGTCACCGCGGCGGAGTGGAGCGACGCCACCGACGGCCGCCGCGTGGCGCCCCGGATGGGCAGTGCGGGCCTGACGCTGCGGCACGACGGCGGAGTGGTCACCACGATCGACTGCGACCTGGTGGCCCCGGTGCGCGAGCGCAGCATCCTGCTGGAGTTCGACGCCGGCACCGCCCTCGGGCACTACCCGGTCAGCGGTGACGACCCGTACGCCCAGCTGCGCGTGACGCCGCTCGGGATGACGGCGGAACACGAGATCTTCCACGACCAGGCGATGGACGCCTGCCTGCTGCACGCCTACCGCGCCTTCGCCGACGGCGCCGACCTCGCCGCGGACTTCGAGCTCCAGGCCCACGTCGTGGAGCTCTTGGAGCAGGCGAAGCGACGGGCGGAGCACGGGGAGCCGGCCGGCGCGGCGGCCGGCCCCGGAAAGGACGGACTCCATGCGAGCTGACACCGCGGCACCCTTCGCCGCCCCCTTGCTGAGCGGTATCGGGGACGAGGCGGGAGCCTCCCTCGACGAGCAGCTCAGCGCCCTCACCACCCTGGGCTGGAGCGGCATCGAGCTGCGCTCCGTCGACGGCACGGCGCTGGCGGACCTGGACGACGCGGCCTTCGGCCGGCTGACCGAGCGGCTGGCCGCGGCCGGCCTCGGCGTCACCTGCGTGGACTCCCGCATCGCCAACTGGGCCCGCCCCATCAGCGGGGACTTCGAGGAGGACCTGCGGGAGCTGCGCATCCTCGCGGACCGCTGCGAGCGGTTGGGCACCCGCAACGTGCGCGTCATGTCCTATCCGAACGACGGCTGGAGCGAGGAGCGCTGGCGGGACGCCGTCCTGGACCGTATGGGCAAGCTGACCGCCCATGCGGAGGACGCCGGGCTGGTCCTGCTGCACGAGAACTGCGCGGGCTGGGCGGGCAGCAGCGCCGAGCGCATGCTCGGGCTGCTGGAGGCCGTGGACAGCCCGGCGCTGAAGCTGCTCTTCGACACCGGCAACGGCGTCGCCTACGACTACGAGGCCTACGACCTGCTGCCGAGCATCGCACCGCACGTCGCCCACGTGCACATCAAGGACGCCGTCGGCACGCGGGACGACGTCCGCTACACCCTCCCCGGCGACGGGCGCTGCCGGGTCGCCGACGCCGTCCGGTACCTGACGGAGTCCGGCTACCGGGGCGTGTGGTCCATCGAGCCGCACATCAACGTGCGCCCGCACGAGTCGCTGGCCACCTCCGGGGAGGACGGCGTGGCGGCCTTCGTCGGCTACGGCCGGGCGCTGGAGGCGCTGTTCGCGGGGCTCGCCGGGGAGGCCACGTGACCGGCGCGGAACCGGTGAAGCTGCTCCCGGCCGATCTCGACCTGCTGCTGGAGCTGCTGGAGCTGCCCACCGTGGGGCTGCTGGAGGCGGCCGAGGGCACCCCGCCGCCGCGGTTGTGGGAGGCCCAGCACCGCTACGCGGAGGCCGCCGCCGCGCTCGGCTTCTCGGTGGTGCACCACGCGGCGGCCCCCGCCTCCGTGCTGGAGCTGCCGGGCGTCCCGGTCACCGTGCGCGAGGCCGCCGCCCGCGTCCCGGGCTTCCTCGCCGAGCAGCCGAGCATGGTGCTGCGGCTGGGTCCCGGCCTGCCGCGCGAGCGCACGGTCATGTTCAACGTGCACGTCGACACCGTCGATGGCTTCTGGGAGCCCTCCTTCCACGCGGGCCGCTTCGAGGGGCGGGGCTCCATCGACGCCAAGGGTCCGGCCGTGGCCCTGCTGGCCGGGGTGCGCGAGGCGATCGCCACCGTCCCGGAGCTGGGCGAGTCGACGGGCGTGCTGATCCAGCTCGTCTCCGGCGAGGAGGGCGGCGCCATGGGCGTGTTCGGCACCCGCCCGCTGGTCGAGGCCGGGCACACCGGCCGGCTCAACGTCTTCTGCGAGCCCAGCCGCAACCTCGCGGTGCCGCGCTCCACCGCGGCGGCCACGGCCCGGGTCACCGTCCAGGGCACCGACTCCATCGACGACCACCCCGGCGGCGGGCACAACGCCACCGTGCTCCTCGGCCACCTGGCCGCGCACCTCGCCGGAACGCTCTGCGGCAGGGTGCCCGGCACCAGGGTGTGCGTGGCCGGGCTGCACACCGGAGAGCTGCACAACAAGGTCTACGGCAGCGGAAAGCTGCTCCTGAACCTCGCCTACCCGACCACGGAGTCCGGCCGGCTGCTCACCGGCGCGCTGGAGGAGGAGCTGGCCGCGGGGCTGCGCTCCTTCGCCGAGCGCTTCGCCGAGGTGCCCGGCTTCGGGCTGACGGCGGCCGAGGCCGAGCGCGTCACCCGCCTGGAGTGGCTCAAGCGCGGCCTGCCCGCGCTGGACGGCCACGATCCCTGGGCGGAGGCGCTCCTGCGCTCGGCCGGGGTGGCCGCCGCGCCGCCCGAGGCCCCCGCGTGCACCTGCGACGCGATCTGGATGCACGGAGTGGAGGGCGCCCACACCGTCGTCCTCGGCCCCGGTGACCTGGACGCCAACGGCGCCCACGCGGCCGGTGAGCACGCCGACCTGACGGACCTGGAGGAGTTCGCGGGCTCCGTCGCCGCCCTCCTCACCCGATTCGCTCACGCTACGAACGGACAGCCATGACGCCACGCGTTCCCTACGAGCGGCTGCGCGACTTCGCCGCCGACGTCTTCGCCGAGCTGGGCGTGCCCGAGGGCCGGGCCCGGCTCGCCGCCGAGGCCCTCGTCTACGGCGACCTCGCCGGTATGCGCTCGCACGGCCTGGCCAACCTCACCCGGCTCTACCTCCCGCAGTTCCAGGACAAGCGGATGGTGGCCGACGCCGAGCCGGAGATCCTCAGCGACCGGGGCGCGGCGGTCCTCGTCGACGCCCATCAGGCCCTCGGCCTCTGGCAGGCCACCGAGGCGATGGACCTCGCCGCCGAGCGGGCGGCCGAATACGGCATCGGCATGGTCTCCGTGCGCGGCGCAACGCACTTCGGCTGCGCCGGGCACCACACCGCACGGGTCGCGGAGCGCGGCATGGTCGGCGTGCTCGCCTCCAACTGCGGGCAGCAGCGCATCGCCCGTCCGCCGGGCGGCCGGGTGGCCATGCTGGGCACCAACCCGCTGAGCGTCGCGGCGCCCGCCGGGCCCGAGCTGCCGCCCTACGTGCTGGACATGAGCACCACCGCGGTCCCCACGGGCAAGATCCGGGAGGCGGCCAGGGCCGGTCGGGAGATACCCGAGGGCTGGATGGTGGACGCCGAGGGCTCCCCCGTCACCGACCCGCACGCTCTGGACCGCGGCGAGGGCTTCCCGCTGTGGCTGGGCGGCCGGCCCGAGACGGGCGCCTACAAGGGCTACGGTCTCGCCCTGCTGGTGGAGGTGCTCGCCGCGCTGGTCCCCGGCGCCGGGCTCGGCCCCTCCCCGGACGCCTACGAGGGCACCGGCGGGCCGAGCGGCCGGGACGACGACATCGGCGTCGTCGCCCTCGTCGTCGCGCCCGGAGCCCTGCGCCCGGCCGACGCCTTCCTGTCGGACGCCGGCGCGCTGTTCGGTGCCCTGACCGGCTGCCCGCCGCTGCGTCCGGACGCCCCGGTCGGCTACCCGGGCAGCCGCGAGGCGGCCCTGCGCGCCGAGGCGCTGGGGCAGGGCGTGCCGGTCGCACCCGAGCTGCTGGCCGAGCTGCGCGACGTCGCGGCCGAACTCCGTCTCACCCCGCCGGAAGGAGAGCAGGCATGAGCACCACGGAGGAGCCGCGCCCGCTGCGCGTGGGCATCATCGGGCTCGGCGTCATCTCCCGCTTCTACGCGGCGGCGTTCGACGAACTCGCCGAGGTCGAGCTGGCCGCCGTGTGCGACCTGCGGCCGGAGGCGCTCGCCCCGTACCGGGGGCGGACGGCGTGCTACACCGATCACCGCGACATGCTCGCCGAGGCCGGGCTGGACGCGGCCGTCGTCAACGTGCCCAACGACGTCCACGCCGCCCTGTGCACCGACCTGGTCGGGGCCGGGGTCGCGGTGTGCGTGGAGAAGCCGCTCGCCACCCGCGTCTCGGACGGGCGCGCGCTGGTGGCCGCCGCGCGGGCCAGGGGTGTGCCCCTGTTCACGTCCTTCCACCGCCGCTACAACGACAACGCGCTGACGCTGCTGGAGTCGCTGCCGGAGTCCACGCCCATCAGCTCCGTGACGGTCCGCTACCTGGAGCGGATCGAGGAACACGCCGGGGACGACCGCTGGTATCTGGACCCGGAGCGGTGCGGCGGCGGCTGCGTGGCCGACAACGGCCCCAACGCGTTCGACACCGTCCGCCAGTTCCTCGGTCCGGTGGAGCTGACCGGCGCCACCGTGACGCGGGACGGCGACGGAGTGGACCGCCAGGCGGACGTGGAGCTGCGCGCCCCGGGCGGGGCGACGGCCCGGGTCCTGCTCGACTGGTCCTACGCGGGCGAGCGCAAGGACATCGAGGTCCGCCTGGCCGACGGCCAGGTCCGCACCGCCGACATGCTCGGCGGCCACGACGGGTTCAAGCAGTCGCTGTGGCACGAGTACGAGGGCGTCCTGCGGGAGTTCGCGGCGACCGTCCGCGCCGGCGCCGACCCGAGCGAGGGCGGCCTCGCGGCCCTGGAGCTGGTCGCCGCCGTCTACGAGCACGAGGCGGCCCGGGCCCGGGAGTCCACGGGCGGCACGCCCGTCGCCGCCCCCGTCACGGAAGGAGCCTCACGGTGAACCCGGCCGAGGACGGCGGAAAGCGCACGGTCAGCGGATCGCTGGTGAAGATCCTCATCCACCGCAAGGAGAACCGGGGCATGCGGCTGGAGGAGTACGCGAGCCGCTGCGTACGGCGCGAGGAGATCCACGAACTCGTCACCACCGACCAGCACGACACCACGCCCGGCGCCCGGGTCGACCGCGTCGGTTTCCTCGGCTTCGTGGAGATCGAGGCGGGCGGTGTCATCGACCGCGGCGACGAGGTCTGGGCGAACGGCCGACGGGTCGGCACTGTGCTGGGCTTCGACTCCTGCCACTTCCCCAACCACTACAACGTGCTCATCGCCACCGAGAAGACCGTCACCGGCCCGGAGCTGGGGCTGGCGCCGAACATGGAGGTGCGCTTTGGTCCCACCCACTGACCCGAAGGCCGGGAACGGCACGGGCAACCACATGTCCCGTCCCGCCGCGGGGGACGGTCCGCGCACGCCGCTGCTGGACGGCATCGAGGGCCCGGAGGACCTGCGGGCCCTGCCGCCGTCCGCGCTGCCCGCCCTGGCGGCCGAGCTCCGCGACGTGCTGGTCACCTCGGTGACGCGCACGGGCGGCCACCTCGGCCCCAACCTCGGCGTCGTCGAGCTGACGATCGCCCTGCACCGGGTGTTCCACTCCCCGGACGACCGCGTGCTGTGGGACACCGGGCACCAGTCCTACGTGCACAAGCTGCTCACCGGGCGCAAGGACTTCACCGGTCTGCGCTCCCGTGGCGGCCTGTCCGGCTATCCCTCGCGGGCCGAGTCCGAGCACGACGTCATCGAGAACTCGCACGCCTCCACCGCGCTCTCCTACGCCGACGGCCTGGCGCGGGCGGTCCGGCTGCGCGGCGCGGCCGGCCGGCACGTGGCCGCCGTCATCGGGGACGGCGCGCTCACCGGCGGGATGGCGTGGGAGGCGCTCAACAACATCGCCACGAGCGACGACCTGCCCCTCGTCATCGTCGTCAACGACAACGGCCGCTCCTACGCCCCCACCCGGGGCGGGCTGGCCCGGCACCTGACGACGCTGCGCACCACCCAGGGCTACGAGCGCTTCCTGTCCTGGGGGAAGGAGGCACTCCAGCAGACGCCGATGATCGGCGGACCGCTCTTCCAGACCCTGCACGGGGCGAAGAAGGGCCTGAAGGACCTCGTCGCCCCCCAGGGCCTCTTCGAGGACCTGGGGCTGAAGTACGTCGGCCCGGTGGACGGACACGACGTCGACGAGGTCGAACGGGCGCTGCGGCGGGCCAGAGCCTTCGGCGGGCCGGTCATCGTCCACTGCGTGACGACCAAGGGCAAGGGCTACGCGCCCGCCGAGCAGGACGAGGCGGACTGCTTCCACGCGGTCGGCGCCGCACCCAGCGCCTCGGCGGGCGGCGGCAAGCCGGCGGGCCGGTCCTGGACGTCGGTGTTCTCCGAGGAGATGGTCAAGGTCGGCGCGGAGCGGGAGGACGTCGTCGCCATCACCGCGGCCATGCTCCAGCCCGTCGGGCTGGGGGAGTTCGCGGACCTCCACCCGGAGCGGGTGCTGGACGTGGGCATCGCCGAGCAGCACGCCGTCACCTCGGCCGCCGGGCTCGCCGCGGGCGGGCTGCACCCCGTCGTCGCCGTCTACGCCACCTTCCTCAACCGCGCGTTCGACCAGGTGCTGATGGACGTGGCGCTGCACCGCGCGCCGGTCACCTTCGTGCTCGACCGCGCGGGGGCCACGGGCAGCGACGGGGCCTCGCACAACGGCATGTGGGACCTGTCCGTCCTCCAGGTCGTGCCCGGCCTCCAGGTCGCGGCACCGCGCGACGCGGTCCGGCTGCGCCGCCAGCTCCGGGAGGCGCTGGCCGTCTCGGACGGGCCGACGGTGGTCCGGTTCCCCAAGGGGAACGTGGGCGCCGACGTCGAGGCCGTGGAGACGGTCGACGGCGTGGACGTCCTGGCCCGGCCCGAGGGGGAGGCCGAGGTCCTGATCGTCGCCGTCGGCGCGCTGGCGGGTCTGGCTCTGGAGACGGCGGACCGGCTCGCGGAGGCGGGCGTCGCCGCCACCGTGGTGGACCCGTGCTGGGTCAAGCCGGTCAACCCCGCGCTGGTGAAGCTCGCGGACCGGCACCGGCTCGTCGTCACCCTGGAGGACAACGGCGTCGTCGGTGGCGTCGGCGCGGCGGTGGCGCGGGAGGTCGAACAGGCGGGTGTGCGCGTGCCGGTGCGTACGTGCGGCCTCGCCCAGACCTTCTTCGAACACGGCAGCCGGGGCCAGGTGCTGGCCGAGTCCGGGCTGACGGCCGAGAACATCGCGGGCACCGTCGGGGAACTGCTGAGCGCCACCGAGGCGCCGGCCCAGCCCACCGCCGTGCCCGAGCATCATCCTCAGCGGCTCAAGGGGGCCTGACATGACAGCGGTTGCGCTGGGAATGCCGTCCGTACCGATCAAGCTCGCCGAGCGCCGGGTCAGCCGGAAGATCCAGGTGGGCTCGGTGGCCGTGGGCGGGGACGCCCCGGTGTCCGTGCAGTCGATGACGACGACGCGTACCTCGGACGTGGGGGCGACGCTGCAGCAGATCGCGGAGCTGACGGCTTCGGGGTGTCAGATCGTGCGGGTGGCGTGTCCGACGCAGGACGACGCGGACGCGTTGGCCACGATCGCGCGGAAGTCGCAGATCCCGGTGATCGCCGATATTCATTTCCAGCCGAAGTACGTGTTCGCGGCGATCGACGCGGGCTGTGCGGCGGTGCGGGTGAATCCGGGGAACATCAAGCAGTTCGACGACAAGGTGAAGGAGATCGCGAGGGCGGCCTCCGCGGCGGGGACGCCGATCCGGATCGGGGTGAACGCGGGGTCGCTGGACCAGCGGTTGCTGCGCAAGTACGGCAAGGCGACGCCGGAGGCGTTGGTGGAGTCGGCGTTGTGGGAGTGCTCGCTGTTCGAGGAGCACGGGTTCGGGGATATCAAGATCTCGGTGAAGCACAACGATCCGGTGGTGATGGTGAACGCCTACCGGCTGCTGGCGCAGCGGTGTGACTATCCGCTGCATCTGGGGGTGACGGAGGCGGGTCCGGCGTTCCAGGGGACGGTCAAGTCGGCGGTGGCGTTCGGTGCGCTGCTCAGTGAGGGGATCGGGGACACGATCCGGGTGTCGTTGTCGGCGCCGCCGGCCGAGGAGGTGAAGGTCGGTATCCAGATCCTGGAGTCGCTGGGGTTGCGGGAGCGGGGGCTGGAGATCGTGTCGTGTCCGTCGTGCGGGCGGGCGCAGGTGGATGTGTACAAGCTGGCCGAGGAGGTCACGGCGGGGCTGACGGGGATGGACGTGCCGTTGCGTGTCGCGGTGATGGGGTGTGTGGTCAACGGCCCCGGTGAGGCGCGGGAGGCGGATCTGGGGGTGGCCTCGGGCAACGGGAAGGGGCAGATCTTCGTGAAGGGCGAGGTCATCAAGACCGTGCCGGAGTCGAAGATCGTGGAGACCCTCATCGAGGAGGCGATGAAGATCGCCCAGCAGATGGAGAGCGAGGGCACCCCCTCCGGCGAACCCGAGATCACCGCGCACCCCTGAGCGTTCCCGCGGCAGCCGGCCGGAGGCGGGGAACCCGTTCCCGCCTCCGGCCGGGACCGGGCTCGGCGGCTCCCGCTGCCGGCCGGTCCCCCCGCCCCGCGGTCACCGGCGCCCGGCTCACCGGCTCCCGGGCTCACCGGCCAAACCACTCACTGACAAGGGCGGAAAGGCAGCCGCCCGCCGCTGGCAACGCCACCCGGCAACTTCTTGTCGTAGCCCACTCGGACATCGTCTTTCTAAGGTCCTTTTCCATGGTGACCACCTCTACCGCCGCCCGGCCCACACCGGTCCCGTTCTTCGACCAGAGGGAGTCCTTCACAGCTCTCTGGCCGCTCATCCGGCAGCACACCGAAGAGGTCTTCGACCGCGGAAAGTTCTCCCACGGCCGCAAGGTCCAGGAATTCGAGCGCGCGCTCGCCGAATACACCGGAGCCCGGCACGCGATAGCCGTCAACAGCGGAACGGACGCTCTGGTCCTGCTGCTGCGCGCGGCCGGAATCCAGCCCGGTGACGAGGTCATCGTCCCCGCGTTCTCCTTCTTCGCCAGCGCCTCGGCCGTCACCATGGCCCGGGCCACGCCCGTCTTCGCCGACATCACGGCGGACGGTGACTACGGCATGGACGCGGCCTCCGTCGAGGCCGCCGTCACCGAGCGCACTCGGGCGATCATGCCCGTCCACCTCTTCAGCCAGCTCGCCGACATGGCCGCCCTCGGCGCGGTGGCCGAGCGGCACGGCCTGCTGGTGCTCGAGGACAGCGCGGAGGCCATCGGCATGCGCTGGGACGGCAGGCACGGCGGGCTGCTCGGCACCGGCGGCGTGCTCTCCTTCTTCCCCACCAAGACGCTCGGCGCCCTCGGGGACGCCGGCGCGGTCCTGACCGACGACGGCACGCTGGCGGAGCGGGCCGGAACGCTGCGCCACCACGGCCGCATGGGCCGGACGATCGACCACATCGCCGGGATATCCAACCTCTCCGGCGAGTCGGGCACCAACAGCAAGATGGACGACGTCCAGGCCGCCGTGCTCCTGGCCAAGCTCTCCCGGCTCGACCAGGACATCGCCCGCCGACGGGAGTTGGCGGACGCCTACACCGAACGGCTGCGCGGCACCGACGGCGTGCTGGCCGTGCCCCGCATCGTGCCGCGCGCCGCCGCGAGCGACCCGGTCTTCTACGTCTACACGATCGAGGTCGAGCGGCGGGACGGGCTGGCCGCCCACCTCACCGAGCGCGGCATCGGCACCGAGACGTACTACCCGCGCACGATCGCCTCCCAGCCCGCGTACGCGGAGCTGCCCGCCCGGCCCGGCGGCTTCCCCAACGCCGAGGCGGCCTGCCGCCGCACGATCGCGCTGCCGCTCTACCCCGACATGACCGAGGCGCACGTCGAGTCCGTCTGCGCCGCCATCGCCGACTTCTACGCCGGGAGGCAGTGACGTGACCATTCCCTTCTTCCCGCCGGACCTCTTCGAGACGGACCGGGAGGCCTTTCTCGACCTGCTCCACGAGGTCGGCACGGACCCGGAGCAGAAGTTCATCCTCGGCCGCCGCACCGCGCGGCTGGAGGAGGAGCTGAAGAAGTCCACGGGCGCGGAGCACGTCGTCGCCTGCTCCAGCGGCACCGGCGGGCTCAACCTCGCCGTGCAGGCGCTCGGCATCGGCCCCGGCGACGAGGTCGTCGTCCCGGCCTTCTGCTGCCAGCCGGTCGCCAGCTCGGTGGCCAACCTCGGCGCCACGCCCGTCTTCGCCGACGTCGACCCGCACACGATGGTGATCGACCCGGCGGCCATGGAGCCGCTCATCACGGAGCGGACGAAGGCCGTGATGCCCGCCCACATCTTCTCGATCATGGCGGACATGCCGCGCATCACGAAGATCGCGCAGCACCACGGCGTTCCGGTCATCGAGGACGCGGCGGTGGCCGAGGGCGCGGTGCTCGACGGCGTTCCCGCGGGCCGCTGGGGCGATCTGGGCGTCTTCTCGTTCTTCCAGGTCAAGGCCTTCGGCACGGCGGGGGAGGGCGGCGTCGTCCTCACCGACGACCCGGAACTCGCCCGCACCGTGCGGATGCTGCGCAACCACGGCCAGGACGGCATCACCCGGTTCCTGCACCACCGGGTCGGCCAGAACAGCCGCTTCGACGAGGTGACCGCGGCGTTCCAGCTCCACCGGCACGGCGGCTTCGAGGAGCGGCTGGAGCGCCGGGCCCGCATCGCCGACTACTACACGGAGCGCTTCACACCGCTGGCCGAGCGGGGCGTCACCCCACCGCCCGCCGGGCGCAACGGCCGCTGCTACTACGTGTACTCGCTCCTGGCCCGCCGCCGCGGGGACCTGCGCGCCTGGCTCACGGAGAAGGGCATCGGCACCCACGTCTACTACCCGGTGCCGCTCCCCGGGCAGCCGGCCTTCAGCGGCTTCGCCCCCGAGGGCGCGCAGTGGCCGGGCGCCCAGTACGCGAGCGACCACAACCTGGCCATACCGATCTGGCCGCACCTGAGCGACGCCCAGGTGGAGTACATCGCCGACGCGGTGTGCGAGTTCTTCGATTAAGGAGCTGCGATGACCTCCACAGTGGTGGTGCTCGGCCAGGGGTACGTCGGTCTGCCGCTCGCCGTCGCGGCGGCGGAGAAGGGGTACCGGGTCGTCGGGTACGACATCTCCGAGTCCCGGGTGAAGAAGCTCGCCGTCGGTGAGTCGTACGTCGGTGACGTCTCCTCCGAGCGACTGCGGGCCGTGCTGGACGAGGGGACCTACCGCCCGAGCATGGACGCCGCGGACCTCGCGGGCTTCGACATCGCGGTGATCACGGTCCCCACGCCCCTGCACGAGGGCGTGCCCGACCTCAGCGCCGTCGAGAGCGCGGGAAACGCCCTGGCCGAGGTGCTCACCCCGGGCGCCACGGTGATCCTGGAGTCCACGAGCTACCCGGGGACGACGGAGGAGCTCCTCGCGCCCCTGCTGCACGAGGGCTCCGGGCTCGAGCCGGGCACGGACTTCCATCTCGGCTACAGCCCCGAGCGCATCGACCCGGGCAACGCCCGATGGACGTTCGAGACGACGCCCAAGGTCGTGTCCGGCGTCGACGAGCCCTCGCTGGCCCGGGTCACCGCGTTCTACTCGGCCATCGTCGAGGAGGTCGTGACCGCTCGCACCCCGCGGATCGCGGAGCTGGCGAAGGTCATGGAGAACACCTTCCGGCACGTGAACATAGCCCTGGTCAACGAGCTGGCCACGCATGCCGAGGGCATCGGCGCGGATGTCTGGGAGGCCCTGGACATCGCCTCCACCAAGCCCTTCGGCTTCATGCGCTTCACCCCGGGCCCCGGTGTCGGCGGCCACTGCCTGCCCGTGGACCCGCTCTACCTGTCCTGGAAGGTCGAGCGGACGTCGAGCCGACGGTTCCGGCTGGTGGAACTGGCCGACGAGCTGAACAGCCAGATGCCCGAGTACGTCGTGCGGCGGCTCACCCGGGGCCTGGACCGGCGCCGGCAGACGATGACGGGCTCCCGCATCCTGATGCTGGGCCTGGCCTACAAGCCCAACACCGGTGACCTGCGTGAGTCCCCGGCGCTGGAGATAGCCGAGCTGCTGGTGGAGGCCGGGGCGGAGGTACGGGCCGTCGACCCGTTCGTCACGGAGGACGTCAGCATCGACGGCGTGACCCGCACCGAGCTCAGCCCCGAGGAGCTGGCGCGGGCACACGCCGTGCTGCTGGTCACCGACCACGACGGCGTCGACTACGAGGCCGTCGCCTCAGCGGCCCGTTACGTGTTCGACTGCCGCCGGCGTCTCACCCCGGGTGAGCACGTGGAATCCCTGTGAGACGGGCCCGCCGACCGCCCGCCGACGCCGGTTCACGCATCGTGAGCCAGGGTCGGCGGGTCGATCCGCGGGTCACAGGCGAGGATCGCCTGCTGGAGCTGGTGCACCCGGGGCGAGGGCTCGATGCCCAGGTCGGTGTTGAGGATCTTGCGCAGGCGCAGCACGACCTCCAGGGCCTGGGTGCGCCGCCCCGAGCGGTACAGGGCCAGCATGAGCTGGGCGTTGAAGTTCTCGTGGGTGGGATGCAGGGTCACGAGCCGGCTCAGCTCCCCCAGCAGCTCCTGGTGGCGGCCCAGCCGCAGCTCGGCGTCCAGGCACTGGTCCAGGACGGTCAGGCGGTCCTCCTCCAGGCCGACGATATGGGCCCGCAGCACCGGTCCCGCCTGCACGTCGGCGAGGGCGGAGCCCTGCCAGAGGGTCAGCGCCTCGCGCAGCAGCTTGGACGCGGAGGCGTCGTCCTGCCCCAGCTCGGCCCGGCCCTCGCGCACCAGGGCGGAGAACCGCTGGACGTCGAGCGCCGTCGGTTCGGCCGCCAGCAGATACCCGCCGTCCCGGGTCTCCAGGATTCGGCGGGCTGCCTGCAGTGTGCCGATCCGCGGCACCCGCTTCAGCGCGTGCCGCAGCTGGAGGACGTAGGAGTGGAGCGTGGACAGCGCGGCGTTCGGCGGCGTCGGGCCCCACAGCTCCTCGAAGCAGGACCCGGTGGTGACCACGTGGTTCGCGTTGAGGATCAGCAGGGCCAGGAGCTGCCGCTGCTTCGGCGCCGTCGGTGTATAGGACCGTCCCTCGTCCGTGAGCCGCAGTGGTCCAAGAATGGAGAATTCCATGAAGTTCTCGTGACCTTTCCAAACTGCCGAGATGCTCTAGAGCACGTTGGAACGAGGTCACACCGGATCCACGGTACGGCTCGGCGACCCAGCGCGGCTTCAACCCCGTTCAACCCCCGTCGTGAATAAGAAAGCCATACGCTCGAAACCCACAGTAACCCGGTGGCTGCACGCCAACAACGTTGCGCCTCCCGCGAGTTGCCGACGGCGACGATATTCGGCGAACGGTTGCGAACGACTGTGGACGGGCCGCGCGGGCGCCCGGGCCGGGAAACGGGCGAAGGCCCTCGCCGGTGGCGGGGGCCTTCGCCCGTGTAGTGGAGATGGCGGGAATCGAACCCGCGTCCAACGAAGTGGAAGGAGGGCTTCTCCGAGCGCAGTCTGCTGTGCTTTTCTCAGCCCCGGCAGTCACGCAGACAAGCTGCCGACGGGCTCAGTCACTGTGTGATGTCCCGGCAGACCCCGTGACCGGGTCTACGCGGTGAGTTCCCTAGCTGATGCCAGGAACCGGGTCGGGAACGCACCCGGGCTGACACTTCGCAGGTCGCTGCTCAGGCAGCGAGGGCGAAGGAATCGCGCTTGGTGTTGGCGATTATTTTTTTGCGGCCCGTGGTTAACGAGATCATTGCCGCGTTCCTCGGCTCGCTTCCCCTGCTTCGACATCCGCTGTCGAAACCGATCATCCCCATGTTCACTTGACAACCCGCGAGAACCCGGTGGCCTTGACCTCCGGTGACGGCCCTGCGCGGCACTGCTGCCGCCTATCGTACGGGATCAACGCACATCCCGGCCACTGTATTCCCGCATGGCGCGGACGCCCGTCCGGCGACCGCCCGGGGGCAGCCCGGCACCCAGCGGCCCCTCGGGGCCCGGGTGCCCTCGGGGCCCGACACCGGGACGCCGCCGCCGCGGCCTACCGCCGGGCGCGGCGCCGGGCGGCGGAGATGGCCCGGTCGGCCTCCCGCCGGTCCTGCTTCTCCCGCAGCGTCTGCCGCTTGTCGTACTCCCGCTTACCGCGGGCGAGAGCCAGCTCGACCTTCGCCTTGCCGTCCTTGAAGTACAGCGACAGCGGCACCAGGGTGAGGCCGCTCTCGTGCATCTTTCCGGTGAGCTTGTCGATCTCCGCCCGGTGCAGCAGCAGCTTGCGCTTGCGCCGGGCGCTGTGATTGGTCCACGTGCCCTGGCTGTACTCGGGGATGTGCACGTTGTGCAGCCACATCTCCCCCGCGTCGAGCTGGGCGAAGCCGTCGACCAGGGACGCGCGGCCCTGACGCAGCGACTTCACCTCGGTACCGGTCAGTACGAGACCGCACTCGTACGTGTCCAGGATCAGATAGTCGTGCCGGGCCTTCTTGTGCTGCGCGATGAGTTTGCGACCGGTCTCTTTAGCCATAACCGGACCATTGTTCCTCACGCCCGGGCGGCGAGGCCACTCAATACCGTCACGGCCTTGTCCTGGGCGCTCTCGCCGCCCTCCACCGCGACGTCCGGCTGCAGCCCGACGCCCTCCAGGGTCCGGCCCCCGGGCGTGGCGTACTCGCCGACGGTCAGCTCGGCCACCGAGCCGTCCGGCTGCTCGTACGGCACCTGAACCGCCCCCTTGCCGAAGGTCCGGCTGCCGACGACCAGCGCCCGGCCCCGGTCCTGCAGGGCCCCGGCCAGCAGCTCGGCCGCGCTCATCGAGCCGCCGTCCACCAGAACGACCAGCGGGCTCTCGGTGTCCCCTCCCGGCTCGGCGTAGAGCGCGTGCTGGCCCTCGCCCTCGCCCCAGGTGGCCACCAGGCCGCCGTCGAGGAACGCCGAGGCGGCCTCCGTGGCCTCCAACAGGAGCCCCCCGGAGTTGCCCCGGAGGTCGAGCACGACGCCCTCACCGGGGGGCAGGGCGGCCACGGCCGCGGTCAGGGCCTCGCCCGAGCCGGTGGTGAACGCGGCCACCTTGAGCCGGGTGATGCCGTGCCGCAGCCGCTCGACGGTGACGGCCTCCGTCTCCAGCCCGGCGCGTTCCAGCGTCGCGTCCCACTCCCGGCCGGCGCGGCCGAGGCCCAGCTCGACGCGGCTGCCCTCGGGGACCGCGAGGGCGTCGCCGCGCAGCCGTGCCACGACCTCCGTCACCGGCAGCCCGGTCACGTCCCGCCCGTCGACCGTGCGCAGCCGGTCACCGGGGCGGATTCCGGCCCGCGCGGCGGGGCTGCCCTCGGTGACCCGGGCCACTTCCACCGGGGCCCCGTCGCCACCGCGCACGGCGATCCCCACACCGACGTAGCGGCCGTCCAGGGCCTCCCGCACGCCCTCGTACTCCCGCGCCGTGTAGGCGGCCGACCAACGGTCCCCGCTGCGGCTCACGGCGTCCTGGGCGTCGTTGGCACCGCTCCGCTCCGGCTCGGCGACCGCGCCGGGCGGCATACCGCCCGGCCCGCGCGCGTCGTCGTGCGGTGGTCCGTCCGTCGTCCAGGACCCTGTGGCGAAGCCGGTCAGCAGCACCCCCGCGAAGACCAAGGGGAGAGCCGCCCCGCGGCCGATGCGGCGGGGCTGGACGAACATCCACGAGCCCGACATGAGGCGGAGTCTAGGACAGCGCGGGCCGCCGCACGGCGGCTTGACCGTACGGCGCTCGCGTTCTATCTCACACCGGGTTCACACGTTCAGGTACTTGCGCAACGTGAGGAAGGCGGCCAGAGAGGGCATAGCGACCCCTACGGCGACCACCCACGGCATCTGCCCGAACACCGCGTCGTAGCCCACGAAGTTGATCGCCTGGAGCCGCTCGGCCAGGAAGCCGTCGATCAGCACCAGCTTGCCGAGCAGCAGCATTCCGCAGGCCACGCCCGCCCCGATCAGCCCGGCGATCGCCGCCTCCAGGATGAACGGGAGCTGGATGTAGAAGCTGGAGGCGCCCACGAGCCGCATGATCCCCGTCTCCCGGCGCCGGCTGAACGCCGAGACCCGGACGGTGTTGACGATCAGCAGCATGGCCACGAGGAGCATCAGGGCCATCACGAAGAGCGCCGCCGTTCTCATGCCGTCGAGCAGGCTGAACAACGGCGCCAGCAGCTCGCGCTGGTCCTGCACCTCCTGCACCCCGGCCCGGCCGCCGAAGGCACTGGCGATGACGTCGTAGCGCGTCGGGTCGCTCAGCTTGACGCGGAAGCTCTCCTGCATCTGGTCCGGCGTGAGGGACGTCGCCAGCGGGGAGTCGCTGAACTCCTCCTGGTAGTGCTTGAAGGCCTCCTCCTTCGACTCGAAGTAGACCTTCTCGACGACGCCGAGTTCCTTCAGGTCCGCCTCGATCTCGCGCTTCTGCTGGCCGGTGACGGCACCCCTGTCGCAGTGTTCGGGATCGTTCTCCGCGTCGTTCTTGTTGCAGAGGTAGATCGCGACCTCGACCTTGTCGTACCAGTACCCCTTCATCGCGCTGATCTGCTGGTTGGCGAGCAGCGAGGAGCCCAGCAGGGCGAGCGAGACACCGACGGACACGATCACCGCGAACGTCATCGTGAGGTTCCGGCGAAGACCGGTGCCGATCTCCGAGAGAACGAACTGGCCGCGCATGGCGTCCTTTCAGTGCTGATAGCCGTAGACGCCACGCGACTGGTCGCGCACGAGACGGCCCTGTTCGAGTTCGATGACGCGCTTGCGCATCTGGTCCACGATCTGCTGGTCGTGGGTGGCCATGATGACCGTGGTGCCGGTGCGGTTGATGCGGTCCAGCAGCTTCATGATGCCAACCGAGGTCTGCGGGTCCAGGTTGCCGGTCGGCTCGTCGGCGATCAGCAGCATCGGCCGGTTCGCGAACGCCCGGGCGATCGCCACGCGCTGCTGCTCACCACCGGACAACTCGCCCGGCATCCGGTCCTCCTTGCCGCCCAGACCGACGAGCTCCAGCACCTCGGGCACCGTCTTGCGGATCTGCCCTCGCGGCTTGCCGATCACCTCGAGCGCGAAGGCGACGTTCTCCCCCACCGTCTTGTTGGGCAGCAGCCGGAAGTCCTGGAAGACGGTCCCCAGCTGGCGGCGCATCTGCGGCACCTTCCAGTTGGACAGTCGCCCGAGATCCTTGCCCAGCACATGGACCTGCCCGTGCGTCGCCCGCTCCTCCCGCAGAACCAGCCGCAGGAAGGTGGACTTGCCGGAACCGGAGGAACCCACGAGGAAGACGAACTCACCACGCTCGATCTCCAGCGACACCTCACGGAGGGCCGGGCGAGCCTGCCTCGGGTATGTCTTCGAGACACTGTCGAATCGGATCACTGATTTACACCACGTCGACCTGGGTAGAGGGAGCGGAGGCCGCGGCGCGGCTCCCCGTCAGTGGGCTGACCCTACGCGAAGCGCCCGTGCCGTCGCAGTCCGCCTCCGATATTTGCGCACGTATGCGTCACGGGGTGAAGGCTGGCACAGTGGAGGGCAGGACAACCCTTGGGGAACGAATCACTCCACGAGGGCGTTGGCGCGAAGAAGGAGGAGATCGCATGACATGCGACCGACTGGTGTGCGCCAACTGTGCCGGCCCCGTCAGCGAGGCCCGCTGTTCGGTCTGCCGCGCCCAGCGGGACCGGCTGCACCGCGGGGGCCCGCTCGCGGCCCTCACCCCCGCCATGCTGCTCGCCCTGCTCATGGCCCTGCTCTCCGTGTCCCTCCTCGCCGGCGAGTTGGCACTCTGAAGCCGACGACACTCGGGAACTCAGCGCGAGGGCCCGGACACCCACGGTGTCCGGGCCCTTGGCGTCCGCGTTACGCGCCTGTGGCTCAGGCGGCGGCAGCGCCGTTGCGGTTCATGAGGCGGGGCAGCATGCGGAAGCCCACACCGCCGGCGATCATCGTCGCGGCACCGACGAGCAGGAAGGCCGTCTCGGTCGAACCGGTCTCGGCCAGCTCCTCGCCACCGCCCTGCGGGGTGGCGGGCTGCTGCGGCTGCGGCTTCTGCTCCGGCGTGGTGATGTCCTCGTTGGCGCCGCCGGTGGTCTGCGGCTGCTCGCCGCCGGTACCGCCAGTGCTCTGCGGGTCACCGCTGGTGCCGTTCGTCGTGTCACCGCTGGCGGTGCCGCCGTCGGCCGTGCCGCCACCGTCCGCGGTGTTCCCACCGTCGGCGGTGTTCCCACCATCCGCGGAGTTGCCACCGTCGGCGGTGTTCCCACCATCCGCGGAGTTGCCACCGTCGGCGGTGTTCCCACCGTCAGCAGTGTTCCCGCCGTCAGCGGTATTGCCACCGTCAGCAGTGTTCCCGCCATCGGCGGTGTTCCCACCATCCGCGGTATTGCCACCGTCAGCAGTGTTCCCACCGTCAGCAGTGTTCCCGCCATCGGCGGTGTTCCCACCATCCGCGGTGTTGCCGCCGCTCGTCGTCTCCTCCGGGTCCTCCGGCTCGTCACCACCGGAGCCGCCACCGGTGACCGTCACCGTGCCGGTGAGCAGACCACCGTCGTCGGCGCCGTCCTGCGTGGTGACGCCGTCACCACTGCCGGTGCCGGTGCTGCCGGCGGCCTGCGCGACGCCGGCGACCGTCAGCGAAGCCCCCGCGGCGAACACCGTCCCCGCGATGATCCGCGCAACGCGCACTCGCGTCTTGGAATTGGTCACTACCAACTACCCCCAGTAGCTCTTGTGTCGATGGAGCAGCGGTACCGGGCGCTCGTGGTGCCGGGGACCTCGACCGGGGAGCCCACGGCCACTCTGCGGGCCGGGCCGCCCACTCGCCCCCACCTGTGCACTCGTCCCTGACACACGCCTGCTGATCGGACAGCTTTCCCAGTTTTCACACCAGCGTCAAGCGAAGGCTGGGCGAAATGTCCAGCCTCGGCGACCACTTGTCGACAAAGACGGACAGGTGTGAGCCATGCAACACAGGATCGGGGGCCGGGGTCAGCTCTGCGGCGTCTCCTGCTGCTTGCGCCAGCGAATCCCGGCCTCGAGGAAACCGTCGATGTCGCCGTCCAGGACGCCCTGGGGGTTGCCGACCTCGTGCTCGGTGCGGAGATCCTTGACCATCTGGTACGGCTGCAGCACGTACGAACGCATCTGGTTGCCCCAGGAGTTGCCGCCGTCGCCCTTGAGGGCGTCCATCTTGGCCTGCTCCTCGGCCCGGCGGTGGGCCAGCAGCCGGGACTGCATGACGCGCAGGGCCGCCGCGCGGTTCTGGATCTGGGACTTCTCGTTCTGGCAGGAGACGACGATGCCGGTCGGGATGTGCGTCATGCGCACCGCGGAGTCCGTGGTGTTGACGGACTGGCCGCCCGGGCCGGAGGAGCGGAACACATCGACCCGCAGCTCGTTCTCGGGGATGTCGATGTGGTCCGTCTGCTCCACGACGGGCATGACCTCGACACCGGCGAAGGACGTCTGACGACGGCCCTGGTTGTCGAACGGGGAGATGCGCACCATGCGGTGCGTGCCCTGCTCCACGGAGAGCGTGCCGTAGGCGTAGGGGGCCTTGACCGAGAAGGTGGTGGACTTGATGCCCGCCTCCTCCGCGTAGGAGGTGTCCAGGACCTCCGTCGGGTAGCCGCGGCGCTCGGCCCAGCGCAGGTACATGCGCTGGAGCTGCTCGGCGAAGTCGGCCGCGTCGACGCCGCCGGCCTCGGCACGGATGCTGACCATGGCCTCGCGCTCGTCGTACTCGCCGGAGAGGAGCGTGCGGATCTCCAGCTCCTCGACGGCTTTGCGCACCGACTGCAGCTCCGCCTCGGCCTCGGCCCGGGCGTCCGCGTCGTCCTCGGTGTCGGCCAGTTCGAAGAGCACCCCGGTGTCCTCGATGCGGCCGTGCAGCTCCTCGACCCGGCGAAGCTGACCCTGCAGATAGGAGAGCTTGCTGGTGACCTTCTGCGCGTTGTCGGGATCGTCCCACAGCGAGGGGGCCGCCGCCTGCTCTTCGAGCACGGCGATGTCGGCCCTCATCTTGTCGAGGTCGATCACGGCCTCGATCGACTCCATGGTGGAGGCGAGGGACTTCAGCTCTTCGGATACATCGACGACTGCCACGCCTCCAGCCTACCGGCTTGCCCCGTCGCCGGGTCCGCCGTCCGTCTCGACCGCGGGAGGGTCCCCGCCCTCGTCCCCGCCGTCGCCGCCGAACGCGAGCCAGCCGCCGACGCCGAGGGCCGCCGCGGCGACCGTGGCGGCGGCCCCGAGCCGCAGTCGGCGCCGCCGCTCGGCGGCCCGGTGCCGGGCGGATCCGGCGCGCGGCTGGCCGGGCGCGCGGGGCGTGCGCGCCGTGCCGCGGGCGCCGCCCGCGAGCTCGTCAGCTGCGGGGACCCGCATGCTGGTGTGCGTCTCGCGGTTCGCCGCGTCCGGAGCCGGAGTGCCGCGCACCAGGGGCACGGCGCCCCGGGCGGGCGGCGGCTCATAGGCGGGCGGCTCCTCCTGCGGGACGGGCTCGGGCTCGGGTTCGTCGATGTCCAGCGGGGGCTGGCCGGCCAGGTGCGGATGCAGCTCCCGCAGCCGGGCCGCCAGCTCCGGCGCCCGCAGCCGGGAGGCGGGGGCCTTGGCCAGGCACTGGTGGATGAGCCGCCACAGCTCGTCGGGGATGCCGGGCAGCGGCGCGACGCTCTCGGTGACCTGGCGGCGCAGCACGGCGCCCGGATGGCCGCCGCCGAACGGCGTGAACCCGGCCAGGGCCTCGTAGAGCACGGTGGCCAGGGCGTAGATGTCCACGGCCGCGCGAGGCGGCAGCCCCTCGACGATCTCGGGCGCGACGTAGTCGGGTGTGCCGACAACCCGTCCGCCGCCCCCGCGCCGGGGCGCGTCGATGAGCCGGGCGATACCGAAATCGGTGAGGAGCGCGTGCCCGTGCGCCTCGTCCAGCAGGATGTTCTCGGGCTTCACGTCGCGGTGGACGTAGCCGGCCGCGTGGGCGGCGGCCAGCGCGTCGGCGATGTCGGCCGCGACGCGCACGGCGTCGGCGGGCGAAAGCCGCCGGTCGCGGTCGAGCTGCGTGCGCAGGTCCGAGCCGCGGACCAGATCCATGACGAGGGCGAGGTCGTGCCCGTCCACGACGAGGTCGCGCACGCCGACGACCCGGGGGTGGTCCAGGCTCAGCAGCGTGGCGCGCTCCTGGACGAAGCGGCCGACGAGATCCTGGTCGGCCGCCAGGTCCTCGCGTAGGAGCTTGATCGCGACGGGGCCCTCCGGCCCCGAGCCCAGCCACACCGTGCCGGCGCTGCCGCGACCGAGGATCTGGTGGGCCGTGTATCGACTGCCGATCTTCCGTGCCATGGCGTCCAAAGTATCCGGCGCCGGGGCCGTGGTGAGCCGCTGCGCCAAACTCCCTCGGACATAGCGGGTGTTCGGGTGGAAAACCGGCCCTGGGCGGCCCGTCCCCCGGTGCCGTCGGTGGCTCAGCCGGCGCCCGGACCGCCGCTGCCGTCCACCCGGGCGCCGACGGCCTCGCGGATCTCCCCGAACCAGTCGACCATCGTCTCCCAGAAGCTGCGCCCCTCGGCCACCCACTCCGGAACGGGGGTGAAGTTCCAGACCAGCGCCACGATCGCGGCGAGGATCAGGATCATGAACAAGCAGCCCTTGAGGCACCCCAGGCCCGGGATGCGCATGGGGTTGGCGCCGCGTCGCCTCGCCGGCCCCGGCTCCCGGGGCGCGCGAGCCGGGCGGCGCTCCTCGTACCGCTGCGGCTGCGGCTCGTAGTGCCGCGGCTGCTGCTGGTAGGGCTGCGGCGCCTGCTGGTACTGCTGGGGCGCCGAACGCTGCTGGTACTGCTGGGGCTGCTGAGGCGCGCGAGACGCGTAGTCCTGCCGGTCGGGCGCCGGGGCGGCCGGCTGCACGCGGGCGGACCGCTGAGCGGGCCCGGGCTGCTGGCCCCCGTCGGGCTGCTGCGGCGCGGGGCGGCGCGGCGGGCGGCGCCGCAGCGGGTCCTGGCCCGGGTCGAGCGGCTGGTACTGCGTCTGCGCGTTGCGGTCGCGGGCGGCCCGGAGCTGGCTCTCCCAGGGGTGGGCACCCCCGCCCTCGGCGGCGGCGGGGCTCGGCTCGGCGGGCGGGTGCTGCGGCATGACGGCCGTGCCGTCGAGGCCGCCCGGAGCGGCGGACGCCCCGCGGCCGGCACCCTCCCCCGGTCCGCCGTGCGGCATGATCCGGGTCGCGGCGTTCGGGTCGAACGCGGGGGCGCCGCTGCCGGCGGGGAGGACCTGGGTCGGGTCGGCGTCCGCGGTGCCGGGTGCGCCGCCGGTGCCGGGGACGGGGGCGGGGCTCGGGTCGGGGGCCAGCAGGGCGGCCACGCCCAGGGCGGCGCTGCGCTCCTCGGGGGCGGCGTCCGGCGCGATCCCGGCGGCCACGGTCCGCAGGGCCCGGGCGAGGGCAGCTGCGCTCGGCCGTTCCTGGGGGCGCTTGCGCAGGCACCGCTCGACGACCGTCCAGAGCGGCTCGGGCAGGCCCTCGGGGCGCCGGGGGTCCTCGTTCAGGTGACGGTGGAGCACCTCGAGCGCGGTGCCGCCCCCGAACGGGGGACGGCCGGTGAGCAGCTCGTAGAGGAGGATGCCGGCGCCGTAGACGTCCACGGCGGAGGTCTGGGGCCGGCCCTCGGCGGACTCGGGCGCGACGTAGGCGGGGGTGCCGACGAACTCGTGGGTGCGGGTGAGGCCGGGCGAGTCGGCCAGGCGGGCGATGCCGAAGTCGGTCAGCATGGGCCGCATGCCGTCGCCGTCCTCGGCGAGGAGGACGTTGGCGGGCTTGAGGTCGCGGTGGACGACGCCGTCGTCGTGGCTCGCGGCGAGCGCGTCGGCGATCTGAGCGGTGATCAGGGCGGCGGCGACGGGTGTCAGCGGCCCGTTCTCCCGCAGATGGCGGTGCAGGTCGGGACCGTCGACGAGGTCCATGACGAGGGCGAGCAGATCACCCTCGACGACCAGGTCGCGGGTGCGCACGATGTTCTCGTGCGTGAGCCGCAACAGCACGGAGCGCTCGCGCAGGAAGCGCATGACGACGTCGGGGTCGCCCGCCAGCTCCTCCTTGAGCACCTTGATCGCGACCAGCTCGCCAGGGCTCCCGGCGACGGCGGCCTCCTCGCCGGCCGTCTCCCGCTGCCGGCCACGCCACACGGTGCCGGTGGCGCCGCGTCCGAGCGCCTCCTCGAGGAGGTACTTGCTGCCTACGGGCCGCACGTCATCGGCTCCCTGGTCGTTCCTGGGCGGACTGGGTGGTCGGGACCGGAGCGATCCGGACCTGAGTGATCTTGGACGCTGTCTGCTCGTTCGTCCAGCGGCCCGGCCCGCCCGCTCCCGCGCGCGGGCCGTGCGCTCCACTGTAGACAAGGCGCCGCCACGGTGGCCGGGAACCGGGCGACGCCGTCCTCTGCCCGGGGCTGAGGACGGCGTCGGTGGCCCCCTTCACCGAGCGCGAGCCGTTCCGGTCGTGATAGGTACACGGCTGGTCAGAAGTGTCACCACAGCAGGTGTGAACTCGGTCACACGCGACCTCACTTCCGCGCGACCCAGGCCAATCAAGATCATTGGACGGCGCTCGCGGCATGGGATGTCGGTCGCGGGTGGGAGGATGCACACACGGGGCTGAACCGGGAGGGGCGATGCCGAATCAGATCCGGCTCACCGTCCGTGGGCCACGCGGCGGCTCGTGGCAGGGCGCGGAGGCGTGTGACGTCATGGTCACCGCCCCGCCCGGCACCGTGCTCGCCGCCGTCACCGGCGGTCTGGTGGCCGCGTGGGCAGCCGCCGCCTCCGGCGCCGCGCCCGCCGCCCCGTCCCGCGAGAGCCAGTCGGCCGCCGTCTACGCGGACGGGCAGCGGCTCGACGCCCAGCGGCACGCCCTGGGCGAGCCCCCACTGGTGGACGGCGCCGTCGTCACCCTGTACCAGCCGGGCGAGCCGTCGGCCTCCCTCGCGCCCGGCGTCGGCCCCCGGCTGCACGTCGTCGCGGGGCCCGACGCGGGCGGCGTCCACCTGCTGCACGGCGGCCACATCCGCATCGGCCGCTCGGCCGACGCCGACGTCGTGCTGGACGACCCGGACGTCTCGCGGCTGCACTGCGTCGTGACCGTCACGGAGTCGGGCGCCGTCAGCCTGGCGGACCTGGGCTCGACCAACGGCACGACGGCCGACGGCGCCCCGGTCGGGGAGCGCCCCGTCCCGTTGCGTCCCGGTGCCTCGCTGCGGGTGGGCGAGTCGGTGCTGCGGCTGCGCACGGACCCGGTGCCCCTGCCGCACGACCCGTCGCTCCCCGCCCAGCGCACTCCGCTCCCCGGAGCGCACGCCGCCGAGGCCCCGGCCGCGCAGCCGGCGTCCCGGCAGGCCGCCGCGCTCGCCTACGTCCCCGAGCAGACCGGGCCCGGCGGGCGCGGCGAGCCGCTCGCCCCCGCGGGCCCGGCGGGCAGCGTCACGCACGGCACCGGCGTGGCCGGGATACCGGCCGCCGGCTCCCCGGGCGCACCGGTCGCCGCCCCCGGGCCCCCGCCCGGGGCCCCCGGCGCCCCGCCGGAGCACGCGACCGCCGAGGCCGACCGCCGTGCGGCCCGCGGTATCGGCGCCTGGGCCCGCCGGTTCTCCGCCAGGCGGCCGCCCGCCGCCCCCGGCCCGTACGACGGCCCGGCGCCCGCGGCGCCGGGCGGCCCGGTGCCCGTCCCCGACCCGGGGCGCTGGCCCGATCCCGCCGACGTCCTGCTGACCGCCCTCGGCCACGGTCCACGCCTGTGGGAACGCCACGTCGGGCAGCCGGCGCACGAGGACGCGCTGACGGTACGACTCGGCACGGCGCACCACGGAGCCCGCGCGGGCAGCCCGGTGACCGTGTCGCTGCGCGAGGCCGGTTCCCTCGGGCTCGCGGGCCCCCGCAACCGGCTGCTGCCCCTGGCCCGGTCCGTCCTCGCGCAGCTCGCCACGCTGCATCCGCCCAGCTCACTGGAGATCGTGCTGCTCGCCTCCGGGCGCGGGGCTCCGCGCACCCGGGACTGGTCGTGGCTGGGCTGGCTGCCACATCTGCGCCCGGCCCGGGGCCAGGACTGCCGGCTGCTGCTCGCGTTCGACCGCGAGCAGGCCACGGCCCGCACCGCCGAGCTGTCCCGGCGGCTGGACGACGGTCCGCTCGGGCCCGGCTGGACGAGCGCCGAGCGGCACGAGGTGCGGGCCGCCGCCGCCCGCCACACCGGCCCGGCGACGGTGCTGGTGGTGGACGGCGATCCCGGTACGGCAGCCCTGCGGGAGACCGTCGCCCGGCTCACCTCCGGCGGCGCCGCGGCCGGGGTCCACGTGCTGTGCCTGGCCGAGACGGCTCCGGCCACGCCCTCGTCCCCGCAGTCCGAGACGCTGGCCGCGGCCGGCAGCGTGCTCCCCGCCTTCCACGAGTGCGGCGCGGTGGGGCTGCTCAGCGGCGCCGTCGCGACGGCGGTCCGGGTGGTGCGCCGGGGCGGCGACCGGGTGGGTGAGCCGGCGACGGTCGACGGGGTGTCGGCGCCCTGGGCCGAGCGGGTGGCCCGGTCCCTGGCTCCGCTGCGGGAGGCCGAGACGGCCGGTACCGGCGCGGGTGTCCCGGCAGCCCGGCACGCCGCCCCGCTGCCCGACAGCTCGCGGCTGCTGGAGGAGCTGGGCCTGGCGCGCGCCACCCCGGCCGCGGTGCTGGCGCGCTGGCCGGAGCCCGGCGGCCGTCCGCCCGGCGCCGCGCTGCTCCTGGGGGCCGGGCCGCGCGGGCCGGTCGACGTCGATGTGGCCGCAGCGCGGAGCCATGTGCTGGTCAGCGGGGCCGCCGGGAGCGGCAAGTCCGAACTGCTGTGTTCCGCGGCCGCCGCGCTCGCGGTGTCCGAACGTCCCGACCGGCTGGGGCTCCTGCTCGTCGACGGCGGCTCGGGGCAGGCCCTGTGGGCGGCCACGGAGCTGCCGCACACGACCCTGTACCTGAGCGCGGGCGACCCGGTCCGTATGCGGTCGTTCGCCCAGGCGCTGACGGGTGAGCTGAAGCGGCGTGCGGAGCTGTTGGACGGCCACACCTACGAGGCGTTCGTCGCCCGCGACGGCCAGGCCGCGGGCCACGCCGCGGCGGCCGAGGCCGCGGCGGGCCGGCCCACGGCCGGCGGGGCCACGGGCGTTCCGGTCGGTGCGGAGGCCGCCGCGGGCGCTCCGGACGCGGACCGGGGCACGCTGCGGCTGCGCCCCCGTGCGGCGGTGGGCGAGGGGGCGGCGGCGCCGCTGCCCCGGCTCGTCGTCCTGGTGGACGATCTGGACGCCCTGGTGGCTCCGGCCCTGGGCAATCCGGGGCGGCCCGCCGCCGGCTCGGTGGTGCGCGCGCTCGAAGCGGTGGCCCGGGAGGGGCTGCGGCTCGGGGTCCACCTGGTGTGTGCGACGGGCCGTCCGGACCGCACGGCGCACACCGTCGCCGACCAGGGCTCGGCGCTGCGGGTCGCGCTCGGCGGCGGGCCGGAGGCGGACTGCCCGCCGGGGCGCGGGGTGCTGCACCTGCCCGACGGTGCCTCGACGCCGTTCCAGGCCAGCCGGGTCACCGCGCGCATTCCCCGCACGGCCACCCAGCGGCCCACGGTGCAGCCGCTGGACTGGGCCCGCGCCGGCGATCCGCCCACCCGGCGGCCGGTCCGCGAGCTGGGCAACGGGCCGACGGACCTGGCGCTGCTGGCCAGTGCGATCGAGCGGGCCGCGGTGGAGTCCGGCACGGCGCGGATACCACCGCCGGGGTGATGCCGGACGTCCCGAGGGGCGCCGGGAAGACGCCCGGAGAGGCGAACCGGGGTGGGCCGGTCGGGTGGGAAACGCGGGGCGGTGGCCCAAATGGCCAGCCTCAGCATGCACGCCGCGCATTATCGGCTTAACAGACCGGCCCCATGATCGCGCCCACCCCTGGGATGTGTGCCGTGCCCCGCTTCAGCATCATCGTTCCCGCCCACCAGGCGCACGCCTACCTGCCCGAGTGCCTGGAATCCGTACTCACCCAGTCCTTCACCGACTTCGAGCTCATCGCGGTGGACGACGGCTCGGCCGACGCCTGCGGCGGGCTGTTCGCCGACGCGGCGGCCTCCGACCGGAGGGTGACGGTCCTGCGCCTGGAGGAACCGGGCGGGCCGGGCCCGGCCAGAAACGCCGGCGTGCTGCACGCCCGGGGCGGCTACGTGCTCTTCCTGGACAGCGACGACGCACTCGCCCCCGGCGCCCTCCAGGCGGTCGCCGACCGGCTGGAGGACACCGCCGAACCGGACGTCCTCGTCTTCGACCACGAACGGGCCTTCTGGCACGGCCGCGTGGACCACGGCGGCTCCTCCGGACTCCTGGGCCAGCGCGACCCCCAGGTCTTCCGGGCCAAGGACCGCCCCGCCCTCCTCCGGCTCCCCGGCGTGGCCTGGAACAAGGCCTACCGCCGGGAGTTCCTCCTGCGCCACCAGCTGCGCTTCCCGTCCGGAGCCTACGAAGGCGTCCCCTTCACCTGGCGCACCCTGCTGACCGCCGAGGCCGTCACCGTCCTCGACCGCGTCTGCGTCCGGCACCGTCGGCGCCGCAACGGCGGACTGCTGGCGGAGGCCCCGCGGCGCCACTTCGACGTCTTCGCCCAGTACGACCGCGTCTTCGCCTTCCTCGGCGAACACCGGCACCTCGCCCGGTGGCGCCCCGTGCTCTACCGCCGGATGAGCGACCACCTCACCTCCCTCATCCTCGCCCCCGGCCGGCTGCCCCGCACCAGCCGCTCCGAGTTCTTCCGGCGCAGCGGCAAGCAGTGCGCCCGCCACCGGGACGCCGCCGGGCGCACCGGCTTCCGGCATCTGCTGCTCCGGCTCGGCGCCCGGCGCACCTTCCGGCTCGCCTGGGCCGCCGACGGGCTCCGGCGACGTCTGCGGTCCGCCGCCCGCGCCGTACACGGCACGCTCGTCCGCGCGTACTACCGCGTCCAGGCGCGCCGCCGCCTCGACCCCGGGCTCGCCGTCTTCACGGCACCGGGCGAGGGCGGCTACGCCGGCGACCCGGCGGCGCTGGAGGCCGCCGCCCGCAGGCTGATCCCCGGGCTGCGCACGGCCTGGGTCGCGACGGCCGACCAGGCGGCCGGCCTGCCCCGGAGCGTCCGGCGTCTCCAGCCCGGCTCCGCCGCCCACCTGCGCGCCCTGGCCCGCGCCACGTTCCTGGTGACCAGCGGGGACATCGAGCCGAGACCGCGCAAGCGGCCGGGGCAGACGGTCGTCCAGACACACCGCGGCACCCCGCTCGGCCGCGAGGGCCTGGACCTGGGGGCTCCGCCGCTCGCCGGCCTCGGTACCGACTTCACCGAGCTCCTCGCCCGCATCGACGACTGGGACTACAGCCTCTCCGCGAACCGTCACGCCACGCTGGCCCGCGAACGGGCCTACCCCGGCCGGTACACGACGCTGGAGTACGGCGCCCCGCGCAACGACGTGCTCCACCAGGCCACCGCCGAGGACGTCGCGCGCATCCGCGCGGAGCTGGGCGTGCCCCCGGGCGTCGTCGCCGTGCTCTACGCCCCCGCCGAACGCCCCTACCTGCAGGGCCGTCCGCCGCGGGTGGACCTCGCCCGGCTCACCCACGCCCTCGGGCCCGGGTACGTCGTCCTCGACGGCAGTGCGCCCAGCGGCACGCACCGGTCGGCCGCCCGGCTGTGCCTGGCCGCCGACGCGCTCGTCACCGACTACGCGCCACTGATGTTCGACTTCGCCAACCTCGACCGGCCCGTCGTCATCCACGCCGACGACTGGGAGACGTACCGGGCGACGCAGGGCACGTACTTCGACCTGACGAGCGCGCCGCCCGGCCCGGTCGTGCGGGACCTGCCCGCCCTCGTGCGGCTCTTCCACGGCGGCGGCTGGCGCTCGGCCGCGGGAGCGGAGCTGCGCGCGGCGTTCCGCGCCCGCTTCTGCCCCTACGACGACGGGCACGCCGCCGAGCGCGTCGTGCGGGCCGTCTTCCTGGACGGCGCCGGGCTCGCCCCCGTCGTCCCGCTGGAGCAGCGCAGGCCCGCGCCCGCACCGGCCGGCGCGCCCCGCGTCGTCCGCCCGGCGGAGAGCCTGCGCTCCGCCCGGTCAGGCGTCTGACCCGCGCCCCGAAGAGACGCGGGGAACCGCGCGACCGGCCACAGCGCACCCTCAGGCCGCGGCGTAGGGGGCGCCCCGGCCGGGCCGGACCCGGCGCCGGGGGCGGCGCCCGCCGGTCCGGCGCCTTCGCGCGGGGCCGGCAAGCGCACAAGCCCGGTCTAGCGGTTGCTGCGCAGGAGGGTGCGCATCGTCCGCATCGCCACGGACAGGTTCGCCAGGTCGAACGTCTCGGAGGTCTGGATCTCCTCCAGCGTCGCCCGGGCGCGGCCCAGGACCGCCGCGTTCTTCTCCTCCCACGCCTTGAAGCGCTGCTCCGGGGTGGCCGAGGCGTCCCCTGCGGCCAGTACGTCGGCGGTCAGGAGCTGGTGGGCGGCGTAGAGGTCCTCGCGGATGGCGGCCCGCGCCATCGACTGCCAGCGGTCGGCCCGCGGCAGCTCGCTGACGCGGTCCTGGAGCTGGGTGATGTTCAGCCGGTCGGCGAGGTCGTAGTAGACCTCGGCGACGTCCATGAGGTCCCGCCCGGTGCGGTCGGCGACGGCCACGATGTCCAGCGCCGGGAAGACCGAGGAGAACCCGGCGACGCGGCGGGCCGGACCCGTCGGCACCCCGGCTGCCTCCAGCTCCTCGTGGATCGCCTCGAACCAGGCGAGGTCCTCGCCCTTGAGGAGGGCGGGGAGCTGCGCCCAGACGGTCTCCACGCGCTCGCTGAAGACCTCCACCGTCTCGGCGAGCAGCAGCGGCTGGGGCCTGTTGCCCAGCAGCCAGCGCGTCGCGCGCTCGACGAGGCGGCGGCTGTGCAGCCGGATGCGGGTCTGCGTCTCGGCCGCCACCTCGTTGTCCAGCGTCTCGACCTCGTCCCACACCCTGGCCATGTCGAAGATGGCCCGGGCCGCTGTGTGGGCGCGCACGATCTCCTCGGTCGTGGCCCCCGTCTCCTCGCGGAGCCGGTGAAGGAACGTGGAGCCGCCCATGTTCACCGTGTCGTTGGCCAGCATCGTGGTGACGATCTGACGGCGCAGCGCGTGGTTGTCGATCTCCTCGGGGAACCGCTCGCGCAGCGCACGCGGGAAGTAGTGGTGGGCCAGGTCCCGCAGGTACGGGTCGTCCGGCAGGCCGGTGCCGATCAGCGCCTCGGTGGTGGTGATCTTGGCGTAGGCCAGCAGCACCGCGAGCTCGGGCTGGGTGAGCCCCTGGCCGCTGGCGTGGCGTTCCCTGATCTGCCGGTCCGAGGGCAGGAACTCCAGCGACCGGTCGAGACGGCCGGCCCGGGTCAGGGCGCGCATGAACCGCGCGTGGGCCTGGAGGAGGCCGGGCGCCGTCTCCAGCGCGCTGGCCAGGGCGACGTTCTGCGCGTAGTTGGTGCGCAGGACGATGTCACCGACCTCGTCGGTCATCTCGGCCAGCAGCGCGTTGCGCTGCTTGACGGTCATGTCCCCGTTGCCCACGACGGCGTTCAGCAGGATCTTGATGTTGACCTCGTGGTCCGAGGTGTCCACGCCCGCGCAGTTGTCGATCGCGTCGTTGTTGACCTTGCCACCGCACATCGCGTACTCGATGCGGCCGAGCTGGGTGAGGCCGAGGTTGCCGCCCTCGCCCACGACCTGGGCGCGCACCTCGCTGCCGTCGACCCGGATGGCGTCGTTGGCCTTGTCGCCGACGTCCTGGTTGCTCTCGGCGGAGGACTTCACGTAGGTGCCGATGCCGCCGTTCCACAGCAGGTCCACGGGCGCCTGGAGGACGGCCCGCATCAGCTCCGGGGGCGTGAGCCTGGTCGCCGTCGTCTCCAGGCCGAGGGCCTCGCGCATCTGCGGCGAGACGGGGATGGACTTGGCCGTGCGCGGGAAGACGCCGCCGCCCGTGGAGATCTTCTCGGCGTCGTAGTCGGCCCAGGAGGAGCGCGGCAGTTCGAAGAGGCGGCGGCGCTCGGCGTAGGAGGTGGCGGCGTCCGGGTCGGGGTCGACGAAGATGTGCCGGTGGTCGAAGGCGGCGACGAGCCGGATGTGCTCGCTGAGGAGCATCCCGTTGCCGAAGACGTCACCGGACATGTCGCCGACGCCGACGACGGTGAAGTCCTGCGTCTGGGTGTCGTGGCCCAGCTCCCGGAAGTGCCGCTTGACCGACTCCCAGGCGCCGCGCGCGGTGATGCCCATGCCCTTGTGGTCGTACCCGGCCGAGCCGCCCGAGGCGAAGGCGTCGCCCAGCCAGAAGCCGTAGGAGACGGCCACCTCGTTGGCGATGTCCGAGAACGTCGCGGTGCCCTTGTCGGCGGCGACGACGAGGTAGGTGTCGTCCTCGTCGTGCCGGACGACCTCCCTGGGCGGCAGCACGGCCCCGTTCACCAGGTTGTCGGTGATGTCGAGCATGCCGGAGATGAAGGTGCGGTAGCAGGCGATGCCCTCCGCCAGCCAGGCGTCCCGGTCCTGTGCCGGGTCGGGCAGCCGCTTGCCGACGAACCCGCCCTTCGCGCCCACCGGGACGATGACCGTGTTCTTGACCTCCTGCGCCTTGACCAGCCCGAGGATCTCGGTGCGGAAGTCCTCCTTGCGGTCGGACCAGCGCAGGCCGCCCCGGGCCACCTTGCCGAAGCGCAGGTGCACGCCCTCGACCCGCGGCGAGTAGACCCAGATCTCGTACGACGGCCGCGGTGCCGGCAGGTCCGGGATCATCTGCGGGTCCAGCTTCATCGACACGTACCCGTGCAGCCCGCCGTCGTCGGTGTGCTGGAAGTAGTTGGTACGCAGGGTGGCCCTGATGACGGTGAGGAAGGAACGCAGCATGCGGTCCTCGTCCAGGTTGGCCACCTGGTCCAGCGCGCCGTCCAGCTCCTCCAGCAGCCCGTCGACGAGCTCCCGGCCCGCGTGCTGCCGCTCCGGGGCCAGCCGGGCCTCGAACAGGCTCACCAGCAGCCGGGTGGTGTGGACGTTGCGCCGGAGCGTCTCCTCCATCGTGGCCTGGCCGAACTTGGCCCCGGCCTGCCACAGGTAGCGGGCGTAGGCGCGCAGCACCATGGCCTGCCGCCAGGTCAGCCCGGCGGCCAGCACGAGGGCGTTGATGCCGTCGTTCTCGGCCTCGCCTCGCCAGACGGCGGCGAAGGTCTCCTGGAAGCGGCGGCGCGCGTCCTCGCCCAGCCCCTCGACGCTCGTCTCCGGCAGCCGCAGCCCGAAGTCGTAGATCCACGCCCGGTTGCCGTCCGCCGTGCGCAGCTCGTACGGCCGCTCGTCCACCACCTCGACGCCCATCGCCTGGAGGATGGGCAGGACGGCGGAGAGGGAGACCGGCTCGCCGGTGCGGTAGATCTTGAACCGGCGCTCCCCCGCCGCGGCGCCCACCGGCTCGTAGAGGCTCAGGGCGAAGTCCTCGCCCGTCTCGTCGAGCTGGGCCAGGTGCTGGAGGTCGGCGACGGCGGCGCGGGGCGGGAAGTCGGCCTTGTAG
This sequence comes from Streptomyces sp. WMMC1477, assembly GCF_027460245.1. Taxonomy (NCBI): domain Bacteria; kingdom Bacillati; phylum Actinomycetota; class Actinomycetes; order Kitasatosporales; family Streptomycetaceae; genus Streptomyces; species Streptomyces sp. WMMC1477. The sequence goes on from NZ_JAPZBD010000003.1 coordinate 1,614,247, forward strand.
CCCTCGGGGAAGGTATTGCCGCCGAGCGTGCCGAAGCGGCGGTTCAGCTCGGCGGCCCGCTCCTCACCGCACTCGGCCACGAGCGCCTCCGCGAAGCCGTCCGCCCAGGAGCGGGCGGCCTCGGCGAGCCGGGCCTCGATCCGGTCGGCGTCGGCGTCGGTGAGGCGGCCGAGCCCGGTGCCCGGCTCGACCCGGATGACGAAGTGCAGCCGCGAGAGCACCGACTCGGTGTTCCACGCGGTGAAGTCGACGCTGGTGCCGCCCAGCTCCTCGGTGAGGATGTCGATGAGGCGCAGGCGCACGCCCGTGGTGTAGCGGTCGCGCGGGAGGTAGACGAGCGCCGAGTAGTAGCGCCCGTACTCGTCCTGGCGCAGGAACAGCCGCAGCCTGCGCCGCTCCTGGAGGTAGAGGACGGAGATGGCGATCGAGCGCAGCTCGTCCTCGGGGATCTGGAACAGCTCGTCGCGCGGGTAGGTCTCCAGGATCTGGAGGAGGTCCCGGCCGTCGTGGCTGTCGGACGTGAAGCCCGCGTGCGAGAGGACGGCCTCGACCTTGCGGCGGATGACGGGGATCTGCCGGACGGACTCCACGAAGGCGGAGGCGGCGAAGAGGCCGAGGAAGCGGCGTTCACCGATGACGTTGCCCTCGGCGTCGAACTTCTTCACCCCGACGTAGTCGAGGTACGAGGAGCGGTGCACGGTGGCACGGCTGTTGGCCTTGGTCAGGACGAGCAGCCTGCGCTCGTGCGCCTTGGCGCGCGCGTCGGGGGTGAGCCGGCTGAAGGACGACGAGACGGGGTGACCGTCGTCGTCGGTGGTGTGCGTGGGGTCCGCCCGCAGGATGCCGAGGCCGGTGCCGGGCACGGACTTGAGCGCGTCCTCCGGCTCGCCGGACTCGCCGCTGACCTGCTCCAGCTCGTACTCGCGGTAGCCGAGGAAGGTGAACCGGTCGTCCGCGAGCCAGCGCAGCAGCGCCTGGGCCTCGCCGATCTCCTCGTCCGAGAGGTCGTTGGTGGGTTCCTGCGGCAGCCCGTCGGCGATGGCCAGGGCCGCGCCGCGCATCTTGTGCCAGTCCTCCACGGCCTCGCGCACGTCGGACAGGACGCGGCGCAGATCGAGGGTGATCTGCTGCAGGTCGGTCGCGTCCGTCTCCCGGTCGATCTCGACGTGGATCCAGGACTCGGTGACCGCGTCCGGCGGCAGCTGCTCCCGGGTGTGGGTGCTCGGCCGCGGCGAGAGCGGGTCACGCCCGGCGTCCAGCACCTCCAGCAGCTTCCCGGTGACATCCCGGCGGACGATGACCTGCGGGTGGATCACGACGTGGATGCCCCGGCCCTCGCGGGTCAGCTCGTTGGTGACCGAGTCGACCAGGAAGGGCATGTCGTCGGTGACGACCTCCACGACCGTGTGCGTGCAGGTCCAGCCTTTCTCCTCGACGCTGGGCGTGTAGACCCGGACGTTCGCCGTGCCCTGCGGACGCTGCTGGGCGAGCCGGTGGTGCGAGAGAGCGGCACCCAGGACGTCGACCGGCTCCCGGTCGTCGAGGTCCTCGGGGGCCGTGTGCAGGTAGTAGCGCTGGAGATACGACTCCAGGGCCTCCGGTTCGAGCCCCTGCGCCGGGAGGCTCCCGGTGGGGCTGCCTTCGGCGGCCTGGGCGGCTCGCCCGAGCAGATCGGCCTTGGCTTCGTCCAGCTTGGTCTGCATGTCCTCTGGCTCCTGTCGCGCGCCGTTGCGTGACGTCAGATGGGGGATTCCGCTGTTACAGGGCATGACGCCGAGACCCTCACGGGCCGTTCCAGTTCGACGGTATGCCGGAAAACTCGACCAGCGAGCGGTGCTGCCTCGCGCCGACGGTGGCGGAAGGCGGGGAAAGCGCCATCGTCTGCGTCCCCGGGCACGGATATCGCGCTGATCACGTAGGTAAGGCTATCGCTCCGGACCGGGGCGGCGTCATGGGCCGTATGTGTACAAAAGCGGGGCCCGAACTTTGACGTTCTGGACAGAGACGGAGGGCGGGCGGCGCGGGCTCGCGTCAACGGGCGATGCGCTCGGCCGCGTCGACCGCGTCGGCCAGCGTGTCCACGACCGGGACCCCGGCCTCCTCCAGGCTGGCCCGGCTGTGCGAGCCGCCGGTGTACAGCACCGCCTGAGCGCCGACGTGCCGGGCGGCCAGCGCGTCGTCGAGCGCGTCGCCTATGACGACGGTGCGGCACGGCTCCACGTCCGTCAGCGAACGCAGGTGCCCGGCCATGTGCCGCGCCTTGCCGTGCCCCGCCAGGGGGGTGGCCAGGCCGTCCACCCGGGTGAAGTGCCCCTCGATGCCGTGCCTGCGCACGAGCGGCACGAGGTGGTCGTGCGGGGCCAGGGAGCACAGCGACTGCGTGCCCCCGGCGGCCTGCCGGGCGGCCAGCAGCTCGGCGGCGCCGAGCGTCAGCGTCACCGTGTCCACGCGGTCGAAGTAGTGGCGGTGGAACAGCTCGTTCAGGTGGGCGAACTCCTCCTCCGAGGGAACCCGGCCCGTGAGCTTCTCGTAGAAGCGCGGCACCGGCACGGTGTACAGCTCGCGGTAGCGCTCCAGCGTGATCGGCTCCATGCCGACCTCGGCGAAGGCGAGGTTCGTCGCCTCGATCACCGCGTCGATGTCGTGCAGGAGCGTGCCGTTCCAGTCCCACACGATGTGAATGGTGTCTCCACGCATGCTCCCGACCGTACCCGGCGCCGCCGACAGGCGGGGAGTCCGGTCGGCGACACCCGCACCGCCGCGCGGGGATGCCGTCAGCGGCGCGCGGCCGTCACAGCAGCTGGTCCAGCTCCTGTGTCGCGTACCAGAGCAGCTCGTGGCCGTCGGCGCCCTCCACCGTGAAGCGCGCGTCCTCGTCCCCCGCGTCGGCCGCCGAGAGCGCCCGGGCGGCCGCGTCGACGTCCACCGCCGCGTCCTCGGCGTCCACATGCAGCGCCGCCACCTTCGACAGCGCGATCGCGCCGGTCGCCCGGACCCGGCCGAGCGCTCCGGCGGCCTCGCCGGAACCCTCACCGGCGTCCTCGTCGTCCCAGGTCACCGCGCGGTCGGCCACGTCCGCCGCCAGCACCACCCGTCGCCGGGGGGCATCCGGCTCGGCGGCGAGCAGCCGCAGCGAGCTGAGCGCCGCCCGGCCGAGCGCGGCGTACTCCAGCTCCTCCAGATCGTCGGAGACGTACCACGCGCGCAGCGCCGGGGTGACCGCGAAGGCCGTCAGCGGGGCGGGGCCGAGCTCGCCCTGCCGGTGCGCCAGCGCCAGCCGGGGCAGGGTCAGGGGGACGTAGAGGCGCATGAACTGCCGCTTTCGTGTGAGGCCGTCGTACGGGCTGTCCGTCAGGATACGGCCACCGGGGCGCGGCGTGGGCCCGGCGCACACGCTCCCCGCGCAGGTCAGCCGCGTAGCAGGTCAAGGGGCGCCGCCCCGGCCCCGGAACGGGTGACGGGCCGCCGCGGCGAGCGCGCCCGCGACCCGCACTTGCCACGCGGTGACGGCACGGATACAAAGAGCGACGAGAAAAGCTACTGGCCAGTAGTAAACGTGCCCATCAACCTGCACACACGGGGAAACACCATGACGACCGCCCACACCCTCCGCCCGCCGGGCCGCCGCGACAGCCGCCGCCCCGCCCGGTCCGCCCTCGCCACCGCGCGCCACAGCGCCCGCGACCGGCTCCCGCACTACTGGTTCGCACACCGTCTGCTGCTCGTGCTCAGCGGCAGGCGTCCCGTACACAGCCTTCTGGGCCATGTCACCGGAGCCGCCTACGACGACCTCGTCCGCCTCGCGCCGCGGGCCCCGCTCGCCACCGGAGCGCCGGCCCACGGGCCGGTGCTCCTCCAGGTCGGGGCCTCCACCCCCCGCCAGGGCGCCTTGGAGGCCTTCGCCCGCGTCCGCTCGGGGGACCGCACCCGGGCCCTCGCCTTCCGGCTGGAACAGACGCCCGCCCGCCGCTGGCGGTGCGCCGCAGTGGAGCTCGACGTCGACTGCCGGACCTGACCCGTTCGCCGCCGGGCCGACATGACGACGGGGCCGGACGCGCTCTCCGCGTCCGGCCCCGGTCCGCCTCTCCGCCTGCCGCGGCGGAGCTGCCGTCACTTCTTGCGGCGGCGGCCCCCGCTCTTCTGCGCCTTGCGGCGCTCGGCCCGCGTCATGCCGTCACCCGCGGAGCTCGCCCCCGGCTCGGCGTCCTCGACCGCGAAGTCGCCCTCGACGACGCCGCCTTCACCGTCCACCTTGGGAGCGGTGAAGTGCAGCCGGTCCGGCCGCTGCGGAGCCTCCAGGCCCTTGGCACGGATCGCCGGACGGGCGCCCGCCGGGACGGCCTCCTTCGGGGCCTCCTCCCGCGCCGCCGCCGGCCGCTCCTGCACCGGGACCTCCTCGACCTGCCGCTCGACCTGCACCTCCAGGTTGAACAGATAGCCGACGGACTCCTCCTTGATGCCGTCCATCATGGCCTGGAACATGTCGTAGCCCTCCCTCTGGTACTCGACCAGCGGGTCCTTCTGGGCCATGGCCCGCAGCCCGATGCCCTCCTGGAGGTAATCCATCTCGTAGAGGTGCTCGCGCCACTTGCGGTCCAGCACGGACAGCACGACCCGGCGCTCCAGCTCGCGCATGATCTCCGAGCCGAGCTCGTTCTCCCGCTCGTCGTACTGCGCGTGGATGTCCTCCTTGACGGCCTCGATCAGGAACTCGGCGGTCAGGCCCTCGCGGTCCCCCACCTCGTCCTCCAGCTCGGCCACCGTCACGGAGACCGGGTAGAGCTGCTTGAACGCGCCCCACAGCCGGTCGAGGTCCCACTCCTCGGCGAAGCCCTCGACCGTCTCGGCCTGGACGTACGCCTCGATCGTGTCGTCCATGAAGTGCCGCACCTGCTCGTGCAGGTCCTCACCCTTCAGGACACGGCGGCGCTCGCCGTAGATGACCTCGCGCTGCCGGTTGAGCACCTCGTCGTACTTGAGGACGTTCTTACGGATCTCGAAGTTCTGCTGCTCGACCTGGGACTGGGCGGAGGCGATGGCCCGGGTCACCATCTTGTTCTCGATCGGCACGTCGTCGGGGACGTTCGCCATGGCCATCACCCGCTCGACCATCTGGGCCTTGAACAGCCGCATCAGGTCGTCACCCAGGGAGAGGTAGAAGCGGGACTCGCCCGGGTCCCCCTGGCGGCCGCTGCGGCCGCGCAGCTGGTTGTCGATGCGGCGCGACTCGTGCCGCTCGGTGCCCAGCACGTACAGGCCGCCGAGCCGCTTCACCTCGTCGTGCTCCGCCTTCACGCCCTCCTCAGCCCGCTCCAGGGCGGCGGGCAGCGCGGCGGCCCACTCCTCGATGTGCTCCTCCGGGTCGTAGCCCTTGGCACGCAGCTCGTCCTCCGCGATGGCCTCCGGATTGCCGCCGAGCTGGATGTCGGTACCGCGGCCCGCCATGTTCGTGGCCACGGTGACGGCGCCCCGGCGGCCCGCCTCGGCCACGATGTGAGCCTCCCGCTCGTGGTTCTTCGCGTTCAGCACCTGGTGCTTCACACCGCGCTTCGTGAGCTGCTGCGAGAGGTACTCGGACTTCTCCACCGAGGTGGTGCCGACCAGGATCGGCTGCCCCTTCGCATGCTTCTCGACGATGTCCTCCACCACCGCGTCGAACTTGGCGACCTCGGTGCGGTAGATCAGGTCCGCCTGGTCCTTGCGGATCATCGGCTTGTTGGTGGGGATCGGCACCACGCCGAGCTTGTAGATCTGGTGGAACTCGGCGGCCTCGGTCATCGCCGTACCGGTCATGCCGGAGAGCTTGTTGTAGAGGCGGAAGAAGTTCTGGAGGGTGATCGTGGCGAGCGTCTGGTTCTCGTCCTTGATCTCCACCCCCTCCTTCGCCTCGATCGCCTGGTGCATGCCCTCGTTGTAGCGGCGACCGGCGAGGATACGGCCGGTGTGCTCGTCGACGATCATGACTTCGCCGTCGATGACGACGTAGTCCTTGTCCTTCTTGTACAGCTCCTTGGCCTTGATGGCGTTGTTGAGATAACCGACGAGCGGGGTGTTCACGGACTCGTACAGGTTGTCGATGCCGAGCCAGTCCTCAACGCGGGCCACGCCCTGCTCGTGGATACCGACGGTGCGCTTCTTCTCGTCGATGTCGTAGTCGCCCGTCTCCGGCTTCTGCAGCCGGACGTCGGCGGGCTCGCCCTTCTCCAGCCGCTTGGCGAGCTTCGCGAAGTCGGCGTACCACTTGGTGGCCGAGTCGGCGGGGCCGGAGATGATCAGCGGGGTGCGGGCCTCGTCGACGAGGATCGAGTCCACCTCGTCGACGATGGCGAAGTTGTGGCCGCGCTGGACGAGCTCCTCCTGCGACCACGCCATGTTGTCGCGCAGGTAGTCGAAGCCGAACTCGTTGTTCGTGCCGTAGGTGATGTCGCAGGCGTACTGGTCCCGCCGCTGCGCCGGGGTCATGTTGGCGACGATGCAGCCGACGTCCAGACCGAGGAACTTGTGGACGCGCCCCATCTGCTCGGAGTCGCGCTGGGCCAGGTAGTCGTTGACGGTGATGAGGTGCACACCGTCCCCGGACAGGGCGTTGAGATAGGCGGGCAGGGTACCGACGAGCGTCTTGCCCTCACCCGTCTTCATCTCCGCCACGTACCCGAGGTGCAGCGCCGCGCCGCCCATGATCTGGACGTCGTAGTGGCGCTGGCCGAGGACGCGCTTCGCGGCCTCACGGACCGTCGCGAAGGCCTCGGGCAGCAGGTCGTCCAGGGACTCGCCGTCCGCGTACCGCTCCTTGTACTCGTCGGTCAGGGCCCGCAGCTCGGCGTCGGAGAGGTCGAGGAAGTCCTCTTCGATGGAATTCACCTGGTCCGCGATGCGGTGCAGCTTGCGCAGGATCTTGCCTTCGCCTGCACGCATGAGCTTGTTGAAGACGGACACTGGGGATGGTCTCCTTGCCGGTAGGCCTGGCACGGTGGTGCGATGCTTGGCTGTTCCCTCTCCCTGCCGAGGGCTGTACCGCACCGGCCATCGTATGCGAGGGGCGCGCGCCCCTGTACCCCCAACGTGCCGGGCCCTCCGAAGGTGCCGTTCGCGTCCGGCCGCGCGGCCTGGGTGGACCAACGGCAGAATGCGGACATGCAACCCGTCACCCTCACCACCGCGCGTCTGCTCCTGCGTCCCTTCGCCCCGCACGACGTGGAGCCCGTCCACGCCGCCTGCCAGGACCCGGAGATCCCGCGCTGGACGCAGGTGCCGCAACCGTACGAGCGCAGGCACGCCGAGGACTTCCTCCTGAACATCTGCCCGGCCGGGTGGCGGGACGGCACGGTCTACACGTTCGGGGTGTTCACGCACACGGGTGCCCTGGTCGGCTCCATGGGACTGGTCCGCGCCGCACGGCTGCACACCGAGGACCGCACGGCCGAACTGGGCTACTGGACGGCCCCGGAACAGCGGGGGCAGGGCTACACCGTGGAGGCCGCCCGGGCCGTCGTCGACTGGGCCTTCACCGCGCTGGGCGCCGAGCGGCTGGAGTGGTACGCCCACGTGGGCAACGAGGCGTCCCGGGCCGTGGCGCTGCGGGTCGGTTTCGTGATGGAGGGCGTCCACCGCGCCCGGACCGTCCACCGGGGTGAGCGCCGGGACGACTGGTCCGCCTCGCTGCTGCCCGCCGACTGGGGCAGGACGAGCCCGACGCCCTACACGGCCACGCCGCCCCCGGCCTGAACCGGCGCACCCGCACCGCGCCGCACAGCACCGGGCCGGGCCGGGCCGGAGCCGCGTTGTCGGTGGCCCGGCCTACGGTGTGGGCATGACGTCAGCGCCCACTCCCGAGCTCACTCTCTCCGCCGACGACGCACGGCGGATCGCCCTTCGCGCCCAGGGCTTTCTCGGCGCGCCCGACCGCCGGGCGGGAGTGCGCGGCGTGCTGCGGAAGCTCGGCGCGGTGCAGCTCGACACGATCTCGGTACTGGCCCGCTCGCACGAGCTGATCCCCTACGCCCGGCTCGGCGCCGTGGACCGCTCGGCGGTGGAGGAGGCCTACTGGTCCGAGGGGCACGCCTTCGAGTACTGGTCGCACGCTGCCTGCATCCTGCCCGTCGAGGAGTGGCCTTGCTTCGCCTTCCGGCGGCGGGCGCGGCGGGCGGCCGGCCACCGCTGGCACCGGCTGGCGGACCGGGACGCCGTCTGCGCCCAGGTGCGGGACCGGCTCACGGCGGACGGCCCGCTGACCGCCGCCGAGCTGGGCGGGGCGAAGAACGGCGGCGTGTGGTGGGACTGGTCGGACACGAAGATCGCCGTCGAGTGGCTGCTGGACGTGGGCGAGGTCGTGTGCACCGAACGGCGCGGCTGGAAGCGCGTCTACGACCTGGCCGAGCGGGCCGTGCCGGGCGAGCTGTTCCACGACGACCTGACGGACGGGGAGTGCCTGCGCCGCCTGGTCGCCCAGGCGGGATCCGCTCTCGGGGTGGCGACGCGGGCCGATCTCGCCGACTACCACCGGCTGCGCGGCGCCCAGGTCGACGCGGTGATCGGCGACACCCCGCTGGTTCCGGTCGAGGTCGAGGGCTGGGGCAAGCCCGCCTGGGCCGATCCGGCGGCTCTCGCCCTGCCTCCACGCGGGCGGCACCGCACCACGCTGCTCTCTCCGTTCGACTCGCTGATCTGGGACCGCCCGCGCACGGAGCGGATCTTCGCCTTCACCCACCGCCTGGAGGCCTATGTGCCCAGGCCGAAGCGGGTGCACGGCTACTTCGCGATGCCGCTGCTGGCCGGAGGCAGGCTCGTGGGCCGCGTCGACCCGGGCCGCGAGGGGCGGACGCTGGTGGCCCGCCAGGTCTCGATGGCGTCCCCGAGCGCCGTGACCCCCATGGCCACCGCGCTGCGGGAGGCGGCGAGTTGGGTGGGCTGCGAGGACATACGGGTCGAGCGCTGCGACGACGGCGCGCTGGCGGCGGCGCTCACGGCGGAGTTGCGCGCGTAGCCGAGATGCGCCGGGCCCGGGTCTCCCGGGCGGGGAGGGCCCGCGCTCAGCGGATCTCGAGGATCTTCTCCCGCATCGCGTAGACGACGGCCTCCATCCTGGAGTGCAGTTGGAGCTTCTCCAGGATGTTGCGCACGTGGTTCTTGACGGTGTTCTCGCTGATGTACAGCGCTTTGGCGATGTCCCGGTTGTTCATCCCGGTGGCCACGAGCTTGAGGACCTCCAGCTCGCGGTCCGTGAGCCGGGGAGCCGGCACGAGCTTGCTCTCGTCGGTGCGCTGGATCATCGACTTGAACTCGGTCAGCAGCTTGGCGGCCATCGAGGGGCTGATCTGCGACTGGCCGTCCGCGACGGCCCGGATGGCGGCGCAGACCTCGTCGGTGGAGATCTCCTTCAGCAGATAGCCGGTGGCACCCGCCTTGATCGCGTCGTAGAGGTCGGCCTCCTCGTCGCTGATCGTCAGCATCACGATCTTCGCGCTGGGAACGACCTCCTTGATGGCCGTGCACGCCTCGATGCCACCGCGCCGGGGCATGCGCACGTCCATCAGGACGATGTCCGGCAGCAGGTCGGCCGCCTTCTCCACGGCCTCGGCCCCGTCTCCAGCCTCGCCGACGACCTGGATGTCCTCCTCCGTCTGGAGCACGATCTCCAGCCCCCGGCGGAAGAGCTCGTGATCGTCGACGACGAGTACCCGGACCGGCTCACACCGCCCACGCCGCCCGGCCTCCTCGACGGTGGCCATGGTGCCGGCCTGCCCGCCGAGGGGCATCGTGGGCCCGAAGCTGTCCGCCATCGTTCCTCCCCCTGCTGCCCATGCCCGGTCGGCGCCAACCGGGCTGGGCACCTGGCCGGTTGGTGGTGAGGCTCATGCTATCGGGGGCTCGCGACGTCGCGGAGCAGCCGAGGGGACAGCCGACCGCATCGCACGCCGCCGCGCCCCCGGGAGGACGCGTACGCCCTCCCGGAGACGCGGGCGGCGCCCATGACCGCCGCAGGCGGCTCAGCCGCCGAGAGAACCACCCGCGCCCGGCGGGATCTCCTCGGCGAAGGGGTCCGGATTCAGATGGATGACCCCGTAGTCATACGCGTGCCGCCGGTAGACCACGCTCGGCAGCTTCGTGTCGGAGTCGATGAAGAGATAGAAGTCGTGCCCCACCAACTCCATCTCGTACAGCGCCTGGTCGAGGGTCATCGGCGCGGCGTCATGGGTCTTTTCCCGGCAGATCAGGGGGCCTTCCCCCTGAACCTCCAGCGGGCCCACCTTCTTCGTGGACGGGGCCGCCTCGACGTCGGCCTCGAAAGCACCCAGCTCGCCGTTGCCGTTGAGGGTGGCGACGCCGGGCACCTGCGTGGGGACCTCGGCGGCCGGAATCCGGGCGGCTCCCCGACGGGAGGTGCGCCGGTCGTGCCGGCGCCGCAGGCGCTCTTCCAGCTTCTCCGCCGCCAGGTCGAGTGCCGCATAGGGGTCGGTCGCCGCCGCCTCGGCCCGAATGACCGGGCCGCGGTGCCGGAGAGTGATCTCCACGCGGTCGGAACGGTCGGCCTGACGAGGGTTGTGCTCCTTGGACACCTCAACGTCCAGGCGGGTCACTTTGGCGTCGAGCTTCTGAACCTTCTCGATGTTCAGCTTCTCGGTCACGTGCTTGCGGAACCGCTCGGGTACCTGTGTCTTACGGCCCTTGACGACGATGTCCACGCAGAACTCCGTTCCCGGACTGCCACGTCACGTGCGACGAGGCACGTCCTTTGTGCACTGAGGCCGGACGGTTCCGGGGCTGACCGGTCACCCTCCGGCACTACGTCGGGTTGCGACTTCCACCTCCTTCTCCCCCATCGGGAAGATCGCCACCCACTCGAAAAGAGAGGCGACCGGTGAGGACCGGCTGGGTGTGGCATCGCCACACGACTCCGTTTCGAGGGAGACCGAGGTCGGAGCCCCGGCCTCCTCTCTACCGAACGTACCCCGAGTGCGGGACAGTCGGCACCCCCTACCGATGCGTACCCCTCATGAGCTGTCCTCTTGTTGTTTCCTGCCGTGTTCCCCCGGCGTCCCGGTGGCGCCGGTAGCGCATTCCCTGCCCCGACGGCGCCCCGGTCATGCACCGGGACCCCCCACCGATTCCCCGCACAGGCGCTCAAGGGGGCCCTGAGACGCCGGGAGGGGCGCGTCCGCCACGACGGCGGCGCCCACGACCCGGCCACCCGCCGCCGTGAGAGCGCGCGCCGCCTCGGCCAGCGAGGAGCCGGTCGTCACGAGGTCGTCGACGAGGACGAACGGGCCCGCACCGAGGAGCCGGGCGGCCGCGGCGGGCACGCACAGCGCCCCGTCGACGTTGCGCCGCCGCTGCTCCGGGCTCAGCCCCGCCTGGTCGGCCACGGCGCGGCGGTGCCGCAGGACGGCGCGCACCACGGCCGCGACACCGTCCCGGCGCAGCTCGGCCGCGGCGACCCGGGCCAGGCGGTGCACCGGGTCGTGCCCGCGGGCGGCGACGGCTCGCCGGGCGGACGGCACCGGCACCAACACCGCCGGGCCGCGCACCGCTCCTCCGGCGGCGAGCGGCGCCCGTACCGCCCCCGCCAGGGCCGCGCCCAGCGGTCGGGCGAGCCGCAGGGCGCCGCGTTCCTTGTGCGCGAGGAGAAGGGCGCGCAACTCGTCCGCATAGAGCCCGGCCGCGTACACCGGAGGCAGCCACGGTGGAGGCGGGCTGGCGCCCGTGGGACGCCAGCCGCGCACCGGCCCCGCCGCCGGGGCCCGGCCGCACCGCCCGCACAGACCCGTCCGCGCGGCCCCGCATCCGGCGCACTCGGCGGAGAGCAGCACGTCGGCCAGCTCGTGCCACCAGCCCCGCCAGGCGTCCCACGACGCCTGCCGGCGCCCACCCCGCGACACGGCCTGCCACTCGCCCCGCCGCACGTCCCGCGACACGTCCGGCCGCGTGTACCGCCGCACATCCCGCCTCCAAGCAGTCACTCATCCCGCCCCCTTCAGCGAAGAACACCGGAGATAACTACAGAGAGTAACCGATGAGCACCGAATGGGGAAGAGGTTCGTGACGGAGCGTCATCCCGGATACACGGGCGCGGAGCCGTGTTCGGTGACCTCCTGCCAGTCGCCGTCCCGCGGCAGCCGGACGATCCCCTCGGCCGAGTCCGCCAGAAGCGGCTTGTCCTCGTCCTCCGAAGCGGCGATGCCCTCGATCTCATTGACGTTCGGCAGCTTGGCAGGCGTCCCGGGCGAGCCGTCGGTCGACATCACCCGCACCTGCTGCACGCCCCCGGACTCCTTGCCGACGACCACGAGCCGACTCCCGCCGGCCCAGGAAGCGGCGACCACGTTCTCCAGCTGCGGCGCGACGTTGCGCAGGCCGGTGACCTTCGCCCGGGGCCGCCCCGCCTCGTCGTTCTCCCGTTCGACCCGGCCGAGCATCAGCGTGACGGCCTCGCCCTCCCGGACCAGCAGCACGATGCGGATGCCGTCCGCGGCCACCCGCAGCGCCTCGATGCGCCCCTCGCCGAGGCCGGGCACGTCCACCCGTTCGGGCGTCCCACGGCCGTCGGGGATCCGCAGCAGCCGGGGCTTCTCCGGGGCCCGGTCGGCGACCCACAGGTCCCCCAGGCCGTCCCAGCTCGGCGCCGTCAGCCCGGCCGTCTCGTCCTTGGGGAGCCCCGCGCTCGTCAGCACCGGCTTCCCGAACGGCTCCGGCGCGTGCAGCGGCCCGACGTACAGGCTCGAACCGTCCAGCGACACCCCCGCGGCCCTCGTCTCGCCGCGGCTCACCGCCACGTGCCGCATCGCCAGCTGTCCGGTGCCGAAGGGACCGTCGACGGGGACGCCGGCGCGCTGTTCGTCGCCGAGCGCGACCAGCCGGCTGGTCTCGTCCAGGTAGTACTGCATCGCCGCACGCCCGTTGAGCGCGCCCGGCGCGTACCGCTGCGCCTCCTGGCTGCGGAGGCCGCACAGGAGGTCACCGCGCTCGTTCTCCAGGACGACCCGTTTGACGCGGGTCGACGACTGATGGTCGACGGTGTGCAGGAGCTGGGCCGCCATCCGCTCGCACTGCTTGCGCTCGACCCGCAGGGGCTGGCCCTTGGCACCGCTGGCCAGGCTCACCTGCAACTCACCGGAGTCGTCGAGCGCGAGCTGCCGCTCCCCCGAGGCGAGCCGCACGCCCGTCGGATAGGCGGAGGTGGCGACGGGCCGCAGCCAGTCCGTGGGTCCGTTCAGCAGCGCGCGCACCGTCTCCGTCACCGGGTCGATGCGGCGCCGCACGTAGACGGGGTCGCCGACGAGCACGTTCTTGCCCTGGGGCACGTCCCCGGCCTCGGGGCCGAGGCCGGCGTAGTAGTAGGTGTTCACGGAGCGGTAGATGCGCTGGAAGTCGGCCTCACCGAGAACCAGGCCGTCCGGGAGCTTGTCGATCCGCCACTCCCCGTCCTCCTGGCTGAGGTGGAAGAGGCCCAGGTAAGGGCCCTCCGCGGGGGTGTAGGCGTGCTTTCCGTCCACCTCGGCGACGCGGGAGCCGGTGACCTCGACGGTGAAGCCGCTCTCCTCGGAGTCGGGCAGGACACCGCCGGGCGGTACCTCCGGGCCGCCGGATATGACGACGGTGCCCGCCGACGGGTCCCAGCTCTCGGCCTTCTCCTTCGTCAGGTACTCGCGGGCCGTCTCGTACTCGGCCTCGTCGCTGGTGGTCGCCTCCAGGAAGCCCCGCACGATCTGCGCGGGCCGCTCGCCGTCCTGGGGCGGCACGCCGAAGACCCGCACCTGGGCCTCGCCATCCGAGCGCTGGCTGCCCTCGATCTTCCTGACGTCGCCGCTGGAGGGCATGGACGCGCAGCCGGTGAGCAGCAGGGCCCCCACGGCGAGCAGTGCCACGGCGCTCCGCTCAGCCCTCACGGTGGCCGCCCTCCGGACGCCGCGGGGCCCCGGCCGGCAGCGCGGGACGGCCGGACCCGGCCACCGGCGCCGGCTGCGGCGGCGCCGCCGAGCGACGGCGGGAGTCCGCGGGCTCCAGCGGGATCGGCGAACCGCGCAGCACCTCCCCGGCCGCGCGGGGCAGCGTCAGCCGGAACTGCGAACCGCCGCCCGGCTCACCCCAGGCCTGCAGCCAGCCGCCGTGCAGCCGAGCGTCCTCGACGGCTATGGACAGACCGAGCCCGGTACCGCCCGTGGTACGGGCGCGGGCCGGGTCGGCCCGCCAGAAGCGGTTGAACACCCGCTGTGCCTCCCCTGGTTTCAGCCCCACGCCGTAGTCCCGCACCGCGATCGCCACCGCGCCCTCGCCCTCGGCGAGGCGGATGATCACGTCCCGGCCCTCGCCGTGTTCTATCGCGTTGACCACGAGGTTGCGCAGCACCCGCTCCACCCGGCGGGTGTCCGCCTCGGCGACCACCGGCTGCTCGGCGCCGACCACCACCATCCGGCTTCCCTTCACGTTCGCCAGCGGCTCGGCGCCCTCGACGACCCGGGTCACCACCTCGCGAAGGTCGGTCGGCGCCGCTTCCAGAGCGGCCGCCCCGGCGTCGAAGCGGCTGATCTCCAGCAGCTCCGCGAGCAGCGACTCGAAGCGGTCGAGCTGGCCGATCAGCAGCTCGGCGGAGCGCGCCGTCACCGGGTCGAAGTCGTCCTTGGCCTCATGGATGACGTCGGCGGCCATCCGGACCGTCGTGAGCGGGGTGCGCAGCTCGTGCGAGACGTCCGAGACGAAGCGCCGCTGCATCCGCGACAGCTCCTCCAGCTGCTGGATCTTCACCTGCAGGCTCTGGGCCATCTTGTTGAACGACTCGCCGAGCCGGGCGATGTCGTCCTCGCCGGTGACCTTCATGCGCTCCTGGAGCCGCCCCGCGGCCAGGCGCTCGGAGATCCCGGCGGCCATCCGCACCGGTGTCACGACCTGCCGGACGACCAGCCACGCGATCGCGCCCAGCAGGACGACGAGGAAGATCCCGGCCGTCGTGAGCGTGCCCCGGACGAGCGTCAGCGACTGCTCCTCCGGAGTGAACGGGAAAAGGTAGTAGAGCTGGTACGGATTGCCGTTGACGTCGTTCAGCCGCTTGCCGATGATCAGCGCGGGCTGCTTCTCCCCGTTCGTGCGGACGATCTCGCCGTACTTCATGTACGTGTCGGGGCTCGCGTCCAGGGCGCGGCGCAGTTCCTTCCCGACCGACTCCTCGGGCCTGACCTCGCCCGAGGCCCGCGGCCCCCGCGTGTTGTTCTCCCCGGCGCTGAACGGCAGCGTCTCGTCGTCGGAGCTGAGCGCGACCACCGAGTACACGCCCTGACCACCACTGGCCAGCTGCTGCACGAGCTGCGTCAGCCAGGCCCCCGCGTTGAGGACGTTGCGCCCGCTCTCGGCGTCCGAGCCGCTGGCGGCCGCCGCGTTGTCGGCCAGTTCCCTGGCCACCGCGAAACCGCCCGCCGCCTGGCTCTGCGCGGCCTGGTGCTTGGCCTCCAGCAGGCCGTTGCGCACCTGGCCGAACACCACGACGCCCAGCACACCCACGACCGCCAGGGACAGCAGCAGCGTCGCCGCGACGACCCGCAGCTGGATGTTGCGCCGCCACAGCCGCAGCGCGGGCAACAGCGGACGCCGCACCCAGCGCACGAATATGCGGAACAGGGGATGCGCGCGGCTACCGGTACTGCCCTCGGCGATCAGCCCGTCCGGAAAGAGCTGCCCCGCGCGGCGGACCGGCGCGAACACGCCGCCGCCCCGGCCGCCCGAGGACCGTCCCGCCTTCGGCTCCGGCGGAACGGCACCGTTCCCGGTCATCTCAGCCCGGCCCCGCCTTGTACCCGACGCCGCGGACCGTCACCACGATCTCCGGCCGCTCCGGGTCCTTCTCGACCTTTGAGCGCAGCCGCTGCACGTGCACGTTCACCAGCCGCGTGTCCGCCGCGTGCCGGTAACCCCACACCTGCTCCAGCAGCACCTCCCGCGTGAACACCTGCCACGGCTTGCGCGCGAGGGCCACGAGGAGGTCGAACTCGAGCGGGGTGAGGGCGATCGACTGCCCGTCGCGCTTCACCGAGTGCCCGGCCACGTCGATGACCAGGTCGCCGATGGTGAGCTGCTCGGGTGCCGGTTCCTCCGAACGGCGCAGCCGCGCCCGGATGCGGGCGACGAGCTCCTTGGGCTTGAACGGCTTCACGATGTAGTCGTCGGCGCCGGACTCCAGGCCGACGACGACGTCCACGGTGTCGCTCTTGGCCGTCAGCATCACCACCGGCACACCCGACTCGGCCCGGATCAGCCGGCACACCTCGATGCCGTCCCGGCCCGGCAGCATGAGGTCGAGCAGCACCAGGTCCGGTTTGGTCTCCCGGAACGCAGCCAGAGCCTTGTCGCCGTCCGAGACGAACGACGGTTCGAAGCCTTCACCACGCAGCACGATGCCGAGCATCTCCGCCAGCGCGGTGTCGTCGTCTACGACGAGGACACGTCCTTTCATGCGTTCATCATCCCATTACCTGTTCGTGATGCTCGGGTGCGTGATCGGTGACACAGATCGGCCAGGCCTTCGCCCGTGACCGGCGAGACGACGCCGGACTCCGTGACGATGGCCGTGACCAGCTCCGGAGGGGTGACGTCGAAGGCCGGGTTGTAGGCCTGAGCACCCAGCGGGGCAACCCGGGCGCCGCCCGTCGGCTCCGTCACCTCATGGTCCGCCCGCTGCTCGACCTCGATCCCGGAGCCGTCCGCCGTCGCCAGGTCCACCGTGCTCAGCGGGGCGACCACGAGGAACGGTACGTGATGGTAACGAGCCAGGACGGCCAGCGGGTAGCTTCCGATCTTGTTGGCCACCGATCCGTCCGCCGCGATCCGGTCCGCGCCGATGACGACGGCGTCCACCTCACCCGCCGCGAACAGCGACCCCGCCGCGTTGTCCGGCAGCACGCTGTACGGCATGCCCGCCCGGGACGCCTCCCATGCCGTCAGACGCGAGCCCTGCAGCAGCGGCCGCGTCTCGTCCACCCACAGCCGACGCAGCTCGCCCGCCCGGTGGGCGGCCTTCACCACGGCCAGGGCGGTGCCCTCGCCACCGCACACGAGTGTTCCGGTGTTGCAGTGCGTCAGGACGCGCAGGCTCCCGCCCGGCTGCAGTTCCCGCAGCAGTGCCCAGCCGTGCTCGCCCATGGCCGCTCCGGCCTCGACCTCCTCCCGGTGCACCGCCCTGGCCTCGGCCAGGGCCTCCGCGGCGGCCCGCTCCCGGCCGGCGCCCGCGTCCAGGACCCGCTCGTGCACCGCCTGGACCCGCCGGACGCCGTAGCCGAGGTTGACCGCCGTGGGCCGGGCCCGGGCCAGCTGGTCGGCGGCGTCCCGGACGTCGAACCCCCGCGCGGCGGCCAGCGCCACGCCGTAGGCGCCGACCACGCCGAGCAGCGGCGCGCCCCGCACCGTCAGCGAACGTATCGCCGCGACCAGCGCGGGCACGTCCGTGCAGACGCACTCGGCCTCCTCCAGCGGTAGCCGCGTCTGGTCGAGCAGGACCACGACAGGGCCCTCGGGCGGCTCCGCCCACCGCAGGACCGGAACCGCGTTCGCTTCGTGATCAGCCATCGGCCCAGTCTGCCCGCTTCCCGCCCCCACGGGCAGGGCCCGGTACGAGGAGAGGGGCCCCATGGCACGATGGCTGCCTACGACGAACAGACGACCGAGGTGGATCCCCAGTGAACGACGCTCCGGGCTGGGCCTCGCCCGGGTCTTCCGAGCCAGAGCAGCCCCACGGAGACCGCGACCGGGACGCGTCCGCACCCGACGGCGCACCCGAGGACTCCGGTGCGCCGACGCCGTCCGGCTGGTCGCCGCAGCAGCCGCCGCCCGGCGGCCCCACCGGCTGGAGCACCCCGGGCGACCCGGGCGACCAGGGCGGCTGGGGCGGTCGGCAGGGCTGGAGCACGCCCGTGGCGCCCGGCGGCTGGCACGGCCACTCCGGCTGGCCCCACGCGCACGTCGCCAAGCCCGGGGTCATCCCGCTGCGGCCCCTGGGCGTCGGGGAGATCCTCGACGGCGCCGTGTCCACCATGCGCGCCCACTGGCGGCCGGTCCTGGGGATCGCCCTGGGCATCGCGGTGCTGATCGAACTGGTCGCCACCGTCGTCACCGGGGTGTGGTTCAACGACATGAGCAGCCTCGCGGCGCTGGAGGACAACCAGAACCCCACGACGGACGAGCTCGCCGACGCCCTCGGCACCACCGCGGCCAGCGAAGGCGTCCGGCTGCTCATGGCCATGATCGGCACCGTGCTGGCGACCGCCATGCTCACCATGGTCGTCAGCCGCGCCGTCCTCGGCCGCTCCGTGTCGGTGGCCGAGGCGTGGCAGGACGCGCGCCCGCGGCTGCTGCGGCTGCTCGCCCTCACGGTCCTGGTGACGCTGATCGTCCTGGGCGCGCTGGCCGTCGGGATCGTCCTCGGAGCACTGCTCGGCGCGGCCGGAGGCGGCCCCGTTGCCGGCCTCCTCGTCGTCCTTGGCACCCTGGGCGGCCTGGTCGTGGTCGTCTGGCTGTGGGTGCTGTTCAGCCTCTCCGCTCCGGCGCTGATGCTGGAGCGCGCCACCGTGATCGGGGCGCTGCGACGCTCGGCCAAGCTCGTCCGCGGCTCCTGGTGGCGCATCTGCGGCATCCAACTCCTCGCCGCGCTGCTGGTCATGGTGCTCTCGTTCATCATCTCGCTGCCGGCCAGCCTGGCCGCCTCGGCGGTCGGCGGCGGCTCCGGCGGGCTGCTGGGCGGCGTCCCCGAGACCCTCACCTGGCCGTACCTGATCATCCTGGCCATCGGCTCCGTGGTGACGGCCACGGTGACGCTGCCGTTCAGCGCCGGCGTCACGGCCCTGCTCTACATCGACGCCCGCATCCGGCGCGAGGCACTGGACCTGGAACTCGCCCGAGCGGCGGGGAACACCGGCGACACGACGCGACAGCCGGGACCGGCCGCGTCAGAGGGCTGACACGATGGCCGGGGTGACGGCGCTGGGCGGCGCGGCCGCGACGCTCGCGCCGAAGGCCGCGGAGGGCGACGACGTCCCGGTCACGATCGATCGGGACAGCGCCCGCGAGGCAGCGGAACGCGAGCTGTCCAAGCCCCTCTACCAGGCCGACCAACCCGGGCTCGTCGAGCGCGCGGTGGAGTGGGTCCTCGACCGGCTGAACGACCTCCTCGGAGCCGCCCTCGACCTCAGCCCGGGCGGCTGGACGGGCCTGGCCGTCATCGCCGTCGCGGTCGTGGCCCTGCTCTTCGCCCTGCGGCTGCGGTTGGGCAGGCTGCGCCCCGGGCCCCGCGACGCCACCGCGAGCCTCTTCGACACCTCGCCCCGCAGCGCCGACGAGTACCGCGCCGCCGCCGACCGGCAGGCCGCGGCCGGAGCCTGGAGCGCCGCCGTGCAGGAGCGGATGCGCGCCATCGTGCGAGGCCTGGAGGAACGAGCGCTGCTCGACCCCCAGCCCGGACGCACGGCCGACGAGGCGGCCGTGGAGGCCGGACGCGCCCTGCCCGGCCACGCCGCGGCGCTGCGCTCGGCCGCCCACGCCTTCGACGAGGTCACCTACGCCGGACGGCCCGGCACGCAAGCCGCTCATGAAGCGGTGCGCGCGCTGGACGAGGCCCTTCGCCGAGCCCGCCCGCAGCTCACTCCCACCGGCACCGGGGAAGGGCTCCCTCGATGACGGACGCGCCCACCACCTCCTCTCCGCCGACCTCATCCGTCTCCCCGTCGGCCCGCCTGATCTGGCTCCGATCGCGCGGGCTCCTCGTCGCCCTGCTGGTCCTGCTCGTCGCAGCGGTGGTCATCGCGCTCCTGCGCTCCGGTGAGCAGCGCGGCGCCCTCGACCCCCGCTCGGCCGACCGGAACGGCACCCGTGCGGTGGCAGAACTCCTGGCGGACCGCGGGATCGACACGAGGGTCGTGACGACGACGGCCGAGGCCGCGGACGCCGCCGCGGCCGACACCACGCTCCTCGTCGCGCGGCCCGAGCTGCTGACGCAACGGCAACTCGACATGCTCCGGTCGGCGACGGCGCCCAGCGGCGGCCGGACGGTTCTACTCGCCCCCGACGCCTCCACGACCACCCTCGCCCCGGACCTGCGGGCCGCCGGCGAGCCGGACACCGGAACCCTGGCCCCCCGCTGCGCCGCCGACTACGCCCGCCGCTCCGGATCCGTCGAACTGGGCGGCATCGGGTACGAGGTCACCTCGGAGAGCGTCGTGGAGGACGCCGACACCTGTTATCCGGCCGACGGCCTGCCGAGCCTGGTGCGCGTCCCGTCCGCCGACGGCGACACCGTCGTCGTCGGCAGTACCGACTTCCTCCACAACGAACGCCTCGACGAGGAGGGGAACGCCGCACTCGCGCTGCAGCTCCTCGGGTCACGCGAGCAGCTCGTGTGGTACCTCCCTTCTCCCGCCGATCCCGCCGCCGGGGACTCCGGCGACGCGAGCCTCATCGAGCTCATCCCCTCCGGCTGGTTGTGGGGCAGCGTCCAGCTGGCCATCGCCGCCGTGCTCACCGCCGCGTGGCGAGCCCGGCGGCTGGGCCCTCTCGTGCCCGAGCGGCTGCCGGTCGCCGTCCCGGCGGCGGAGGCCACCGAGGGACGGGCCCGCCTCTACCGCCAGGCCGACGCCCGCGACCGCGCCGCCGACGCGCTGCGGGCGGCCACCCGTCTGCGTCTGGCGCCCTTCCTGGGCATCGCGCCCGGGCAGGCGCACTCACCGGATACCGTCGTTCCGGCCGTCGCCCGCCACACCGGTGAGCACACAGCCGGTCACACCCTCCTGTTCGGTCCGCCACCGCGGGACGACGCCGCCCTGGTGCGCCTCGCCGACGACCTCGACCACCTGGAACGCCGCATCAGCCCCGCCTCCGCCGACTCGACGACAGACAAGGACCGCCCTTCGTGAGCGCCCCCGCCCCAGACAACGCCCGCGCCGCCCTCGAAGCCGTCCGCGGTGAGATCGCCAAGGCCGTCGTCGGACAGGACGCCGCCGTCACCGGGCTGGTCATCGCCTTGCTCTGCCGGGGCCATGTGCTGCTCGAAGGGGTGCCCGGCGTCGCCAAGACACTCCTGGTCCGCGCCCTGGCCGCGACGCTGACACTGGACACGAAGCGCGTGCAGTTCACCCCCGATCTGATGCCCAGTGACGTGACCGGCTCGCTCGTCTATGACGCCCGGACCGCAGAGTTCTCCTTTCAGCCGGGCCCGGTCTTCACCAACCTGATGCTGGCCGACGAGATCAACCGCACACCTCCGAAGACCCAGGCCTCGCTTCTGGAGGCGATGGAGGAGCGGCAGGTCTCCGTCGACGGCGTGCCTCGCCCGCTGCCCGACCCGTTCCTGGTGGCGGCGACCCAGAACCCGGTCGAGTACGAGGGGACCTACCCCCTGCCCGAGGCGCAGCTCGACCGATTCCTCCTCAAGCTCAACGTCCCCCTTCCCTCCCGTCAGGACGAGGTCGGCGTCCTCACACGCCACGCCGAGGGCTTCGACCCGCGAAACCTGCGCGCTGCGGGCGTCGAGGCCGTCGCCGGCCAGGCCGAGCTCGAAGCCGCCCGCCAGGCCGTGGCCCGGACCTCGGTCTCCCCGGAGATCGCCGGCTACATCGTGGATATCTGCCGAGCCACGCGTGAGTCCCCTTCCCTCAGCCTCGGGGTCTCGCCCCGAGGTGCCACCGCGCTGCTCTCCACAGCGCGCGCATGGGCCTGGCTCACCAGCCGCGACTACGTCATCCCCGACGATGTCAAAGCCCTTGCGCTACCGACGCTCCGTCATCGCGTCCAACTCCGCCCGGAAGCGGAGATGGAAGGCATGACCGCCGACGGCGTGATCAACTCGATCCTCGCCCATGTTCCCGTACCCCGCTGAGCCGGTGACCCGACCATGGCCCTCACCGGACGCTCAGCTCTCGTCGCTGCTCTCGGCACGCTCGTCGCCGGCCTGCTACTGCCTGGCTGGACGGGCCTTCTCGCCGTCCAACTCCCTCTTGCACTGGCTATGGTTTACGACCTCATCCGCGCCGCGCCAGTACGAACCCTCCAGTTCACACGTTCCGGTGACACATCAGTTCGACTCGGAGCGTCTGCGGCGGTCCGCCTGACCCTCGTCAACCCCTCCCCACGCCCGTTGCGCGCAACGGTTCGTGACGCCTGGCCACCCAGCAGCTGGCGCCCGGGCACGGAAGTCAACGCGTCCCGGCGCACCTTGACCGTTCCGCCGGGCGAGCGTAGGCGCATCCTCACCGTTCTCACACCCACGCGCCGTGGCGACCGCAAGGCCGCACGCGTCACCGTCCGCTCCCACGGCCCGCTCGGCCTCGCCGCGCGCCAGGGAAGCCACGAAGTTCCGTGGACCGTGCGCGTGCTGCCCGCCTTCGCCAGTCGGCGGCACCTCCCCGCCAAGCTGGCCCGTCTCCGCGAACTCGACGGTCGCACCAGCGTTCTGACCCGCGGCGAGGGCACCGAGTTCGACAGCCTCCGCGAGTACATCCCGGGCGACGACACCCGGTCCATCGACTGGCGGGCCACCGCCCGCCAGTCCACCGTCGCCGTGCGCACCTGGCGGCCCGAACGTGACCGACGCGTCGTCATCGTGCTGGACACCGGCCGCACGGCAGCCGGCCGCGTCGGCGACGTGCCCCGCATGGACGCGGCCATGGACGCCGCACTGCTGCTCGCCTCCCTCGCCACCCGCGCCGGTGACCGGGTGAGCTTCCTCGCCCACGACCGCCGGATCCGGGCCCAGGTCCAGGGCCGCAGCTCGAAGGACGTGCTGCCCGCCATGGTCGAGGCGATGGCTCCCCTGGAAGCGGCCCTGATCGAGTCCGACGCCGACGCCATGGTCTCGGCCGTCCTGGGCAACGCCCGCCATCGGTCACTCATCGTCCTGCTCACGGGACTCGACGCGGCACCGGTCGAGGAGGGCCTGCTGCCGGCCTTCCCGCTGCTCATGCAGCGCCACTCCGTGATCGTCGCCTCGGTGGCCGACCCCCGCATCGAGGAGATGGCCCGAGCCCGCGGCACGGTGGACAAGGTGTACGAGGCCGCCGCGGCGGCCCAGACCAAGGCCGAGCGCCACCGGGCGGCCGACCAGCTCCGCCGCCACGGGGCCACGGTGATCGAGGCGCCCCCCGCCGACCTCCCGCCCGCCCTGGCCGACGCCTATCTCGCCCTCAAGGCCTCGGGGCGGCTCTGACGCCCTCTCCCCCGGCCTCACGCGAAGCGCTCCGCCTCGAACACCAGACAGGTCAGCGCCATGCCCAGGAAGGCGGCGGGAAACGCGATGGTGCGAAGGATGCGGGCACGTATGTGCACGGTGATCGCGCCGACGTAGAACAGGCTGAGTCCGGCCGCCGCGGAGAGGGCCAGTTCGTGGAAGCCGAACAAGCCCATCACCAGGCCGACGGCACCAAAGGACTTCAGTCCGCCGAGAAGGGGCAGCCAGGATTCCGGAACACCCACAGCAGCGGAGTTGGCCAGAACGAAAGGGCTGCGCAGGAAGTCCAGCGCGGCGATGACCGCGTTCGCGAGAACGGTGAGGGCCGTGATGGCCAGGTATGCAATGAACACCCTGGAAGAGTCGCCCAGAGCACTGGCAACCGTCCAATACCCGCATCGATAGCCTGCGGGCATGGACGTCGACACGAGGCTCCTCCGCTATGCCGTTGCGGTCGCCGAGGAAGGCGGCATCACCCGGGCCGCAGAGCGGCTCTACGTCTCGCAACCGACCCTGACGAAACAGATCCGGCAGCTGGAAACGCAGCTCGGGGTCCGGTTGTTTGTCCGCTCCCGCAGCGGGATGACGCTGACCGAGGCGGGCACCGCCCTCATGGCCCGCCTTCCGGACCTGCTGGACGGCTGGGAGCAAGCACGTCGCGCAGCCAAAGCCGCCGACAGCCGCGCCGTTCAGGTCCTTCGGGTGGGCTTCCTGGCCAGCGCGGCCAACGAGGCCACGCCCGACATCGTCGGTGCGTTCTCCCGCCGTCGCTCGGGGTGGAAGCTGGAGATGCGCCAGGCCGCCTGGTCGGACCCCAGCGCCGGCCTTCTCGACGGGGAAACGGACGTCGCACTCGTACGGGTGCCCTTTCCCGGCCAGGAGGACCTGCGAGTCGCCGTACTCTTCACCGAGCCCCGCTGCGTCGCACTTCCCGCAGCACACCGACTCGCGGCGCGGGAGGTGATCTCTTTCTCCGAACTGTGCGACGAGCCGTTCATCGCGGCTCCGGCGGAAGCAGGATGGTTTCGGGACCACTGGCTGGCCGTGGACGAACGCGGCGGGCGGCCCGTCCGCATCGGTGCCGTCACCGACCAGCCCGACGACTGGCTCAACGCGATCGCCAACGGCTACGGCATCGCTCTGGCCCCGGCGTCCGCGACCCGCTACTACGCCCGTCCCGGCATCGTCTACCGCACCGTCGAGTCCGTGAGCCCCAGCCAGGTCGCCGTCGCCTGGGCACCGAGCGACGACCAGAACGCGGTCGTCCAGGACTTCGTACGCTGCTGCCTGGGCAACCGGCCGTCGGGAAGCTGAAACACAGAAAGCCCCGTTGGATATGAATCCAACGGGGCTTCCCACACAATCTGTTCGGCGGCGTCCTACTCTCCCACACGCTCCCGCATGCAGTACCATCGGCGCTGAAAGGCTTAGCTTCCGGGTTCGGAATGTGACCGGGCGTTCCCCTAACGCTATAACCACCGAAACACTATGAAACAAACAAACCGGCCAACACACGGTTGTTGTCTCAGAACCTACACAGTGGACGCAAGCAACTATGGACAAGCCCTCGGCCTATTAGTACCGGTCAACTCCACCCATCACTGGGCTTCCATATCCGGCCTATCAACCCGGTCGTCTACCGGGAGCCTTACCCTCTCAAAGGAGGAGGGAGCCCTCATCTCGAAGCAGGCTTCCCGCTTAGATGCTTTCAGCGGTTATCCTTTCCGAACGTAGCCAACCAGCCATGCCCTTGGCAGAACAACTGGCACACCAGAGGTCCGTCCGTCCCGGTCCTCTCGTACTAGGGACAGCCCTTCTCAAGACTCCTACGCGCACAGCGGATAGGGACCGAACTGTCTCACGACGTTCTAAACCCAGCTCGCGTACCGCTTTAATGGGCGAACAGCCCAACCCTTGGGACCGACTCCAGCCCCAGGATGCGACGAGCCGACATCGAGGTGCCAAACCATCCCGTCGATATGGACTCTTGGGGAAGATCAGCCTGTTATCCCCGGGGTACCTTTTATCCGTTGAGCGACGGCGCTTCCACAAGCCACCGCCGGATCACTAGTCCCGACTTTCGTCCCTGCTCGACCCGTCAGTCTCACAGTCAAGCTCCCTTGTGCACTTACACTCACCACCTGATGACCAACCAGGCTGAGGGAACCTTTGGGCGCCTCCGTTACTCTTTAGGAGGCAACCGCCCCAGTTAAACTACCCACCAGACACTGTCCCTGATCCGGATCACGGACCCAGGTTAGACATCCAGCACGACCAGAGTGGTATTTCAACAACGACTCCACCACCACTAGCGTGATGACTTCACAGTCTCCCACCTATCCTACACAAGCCGAACCGAACACCAATATCAAGCTATAGTAAAGGTCCCGGGGTCTTTCCGTCCTGCTGCGCGAAACGAGCATCTTTACTCGTACTGCAATTTCACCGGGCCTATGGTTGAGACAGTCAAGAAGTCGTTACGCCATTCGTGCAGGTCGGAACTTACCCGACAAGGAATTTCGCTACCTTAGGATGGTTATAGTTACCACCGCCGTTTACTGGC
>NZ_JAPZBD010000003.1:1645000-2945000 GCF_027460245.1 Streptomyces sp. WMMC1477
AGCTCCTCCGGGGTGCCGATGGCGGCCTGGACTTCGGGGGTGACGCCGATCCACCAGCCGATCACGGCGGCGAGGCAGAGCGAGAGGACGGCCGTCGGCGCCCACCAGTGCAGCGTGCGGTAGACGGCGGCGGGGAAGCCGGCGGCCAGGAAGTGACCGGCGTCGCGCCAGGACGAGCGGCGCGGGCTGGTCACGGCGCTGCGGGCCCGGGCGACGAGCCCGGTCAGCCTGGCCGTCAGCGCGGGGTCGGGTGCGCTGGACCGGATCTGCGACAGATGCGTGGCGGTGCGCTGGTAGA
Source organism: Streptomyces sp. WMMC1477 (assembly GCF_027460245.1). Lineage (NCBI taxonomy): Bacteria > Bacillati > Actinomycetota > Actinomycetes > Kitasatosporales > Streptomycetaceae > Streptomyces > Streptomyces sp. WMMC1477. The sequence goes on from NZ_JAPZBD010000003.1 coordinate 1,645,299, forward strand.
GGCTGACGAGTTCGTCCACCTCGGCCCCGGAGCGAGGACGGCGGCGGCGCAGCAGCTCCTCCAACCGCTCCCACTCGGGGCGGTGCGCGGAGACGAAGACGTCGAGATCCATGCTGCGAGCTTGGCAGACCGCCGTGGCGGTTCGCAGCGGCCGGTCGGCAGACTGTGCGTAGGCGGAACGCGACCGGGGAAGCCGGCGGCGGAGCGGAGGGGATGTGCCGTGAGCGAGTTGGTGACGGGCGACGCGGTGGTGCTCGGGCTACGGCCCGCGAGGGTGCCGAGCCGGGCGCTGGCCGTCGCCATCGACCTGCTGGCCCTGTGGACCGTCTACCTGCTGCTGTCCGTCTTCCTGACGACGGCGGTGCTCGGCCTGGACGGCGCCGCGGTGGCGGCCGTGTCGGTCGGGCTCGTGATCGTGGTGCTCATGGGTGGCCCGGTGGCCGTGGAGACGCTGTCCCATGGCCGTTCGCTGGGCAAGCTCGTGTGCGGGCTGCGGGTCGTGCGGGTGGACGGCGGCCCCGTACGGTTCCGGCACGCGCTGGTGCGCGGACTGCTGGGCTTCTTCGAGATCCAGCTGACGCTGGGCACGGTGGCCTGTGTCGCCTCCCTGGTCTCGGCCCGGGGGCGTCGGCTGGGGGACGTCTTCGCGGGGACGCTCGTCGTCTCGGAGCGGGTGCCCGCGCCGAGGTCGGCCCCGGTGCCGGCTCCCCCGCCGTGGCTGGCCGGGTACTTCGGCGGGCTGGAGCTCTCCCGCGTGCCGGACTCGCTGTGGCTGGCGGTGCGGCAGTACCTGACGCGGGCGGGGCAGCTCGATCCGCGGGTCGGTGCCTCACTGGCGGAGCGGCTGGCCGGTGATGTGGTGGCCGCGACCGGTACGCCGGCGCCCGAGGGGGTCTCCCCCGTCGGCTACCTCGCGGGCGTGCTGTCCGAGCGGCAGCGGCGGGAAGCCAGGAGGCTCTGGGGAGAGGGGCCCGGGCCCGCCGTGCGGGCGGCCTCCGCGCCGGCGGTGCCGCCCGGGGCCGCGGGAGCGCGGCGGCCGGCGGCCGTGCCCGGGTGGCACGGCTCGGTGCGTCGGGCCCCGGACGGGACGAGCCCGCCCCCCACGGGCCCCGAGCGGCCCGCGGGGGGCGGGTTCGTGCCGCCGGCCTGACGCGCCGGACGTCGCCGCGCGCGGGAGTGGCCGTCAGCCGGAGGGGCCGAAGGGCCCGGAGGAGCCCGGGGTCTCGAAGGTGGAGGGCGGGGACTCGAGATCCTCCAGCTCGATCCCCGGTGCCGAGAGGACGACGTCGCCCGCGATGTGCACGGTGTGCTGCTCGCCCGTCTCCAGGTCGCCGACCCGGTACTCGTCGACGACGAGCGGGGCGCTGTCGGTGGGGTGTGCTTGGCTGCCGACGAGGGTCCAGCTCTGGTCGAGGGTGCGCGGGGCGAGGACGGGAGGGCTGAAGGCGACGAGGCGCACCCGGGTCGCGGGCGCTGCGGTGGCGGGGCGCAGCAGCCGGGACGTGGCGACGAGGAAGGCGGGGGAGGCACCGGTGAAGCCGTGAGCCCGCACGTTGCCCTCCTCCGCGTGCTCGCCCCGGGGGTCGGCGCGGACCCAGGTGACGCCGTCGAGGGCCGCGCCGCGGACGTGCCAGCCGCCGGCGCGGAGTTCCAGCCGGAGGGGGCGGCCGAGCTCGTCCAGGGTGAGGTCGACGGAGCCGGCCTCCGCTCCCGAGGGCGTGGTGGTCCGCGAGACGTAGCGCCAGCCGGAGGGGCCGGTGGCGCACTGGAAGTGTTCCTCGCCGAGGGGGGTGTGGTCGTGCGGGTCGTGCAGGGAGTAGCGGCCGCGGGGCATGGTGGGTCCTCGATACGGCGAGCCCCCGTCGCCCGGCGGGGCGACGGGGGCCGACTTCCGGCGGAGCCGGCCGCCGTGGGTGATCGGTGCCGGTCGGTCGGTGAGTACCGTCAGTAGCGGTAGTGGTCGGGCTTGTACGGGCCCTCGACCTGGACGCCGATGTAGGCGGCCTGCTCCGGACGCAGCTCGGTGAGGCGCGCGCCGAGGGCGTCGAGGTGGAGCCGCGCCACCTTCTCGTCCAGCAGCTTGGGCAGGACGTACACGCCGGTGGGGTACTCCTCGGTCTTGGTGAACAGCTCGATCTGCGCGATCGTCTGGTTGGCGAAGGAGTTGGACATCACGAAGGACGGGTGGCCCGTCGCGTTGCCCAGGTTCAGCAGGCGGCCCTCGGACAGGACGATGATCTTCTTGCCGTCGGCGAAGGTCCAGGTGTGCAGCTGCGGCTTCACCTCGTCGCGTACGACGCCCTCGATCTTGGCGAGGCCGGCCATGTCGATCTCGTTGTCGAAGTGGCCGATGTTGCCGACGATCGCCTGGTGCTTCATCCGCTCCATGTCCGAGGCCAGGATGATGTCCTTGTTCCCCGTGGTGGTGATGAAGATGTCGGCGGTCTCGACGAAGTCCTCGAGGCGGGCGACCTGGTAGCCGTCCATCGCCGCCTGGAGGGCGCAGATCGGGTCGACCTCGGTGACGATGACCCGGGCGCCCTGGCCGCGCAGGGACTCCGCGCAGCCCTTGCCGACGTCACCGTAGCCGCACACGACCGCGACCTTGCCGCCGATCAGCACGTCGGTGGCGCGGTTGATCCCGTCCACGAGCGAGTGGCGGCAGCCGTACTTGTTGTCGAACTTGGACTTCGTCACCGCGTCGTTCACGTTGATCGCGGGGAACAGCAGCAGGCCGTCCTGCTGCATCTCGTACAGGCGGTGGACGCCCGTCGTGGTCTCCTCGGTCACGCCGCGGATCTCGGAGGCGAGGCGGGTCCACTTCTGCGGCGACTCGCCCAGCGTGCGGTGGAGCAGCTCGAGGATCACGCGGTGCTCGTCGCTCTCCGCGGTCTCGACGGCCGGGACCTCACCGGCCTTCTCGTACTCCACGCCCTTGTGGACGAGCAGGGTGGCGTCCCCACCGTCGTCCAGGATCATGTTCGGGCCGCCGGTGTCGGTGCCCGGCCAGGTGAGCGCCTGCTCCGTGCACCACCAGTACTCCTCCAGCGTCTCGCCCTTCCAGGCGAAGACCGGCACGCCCTTCGGGTTCTCGACGGTCCCGTTCGGGCCGACCGCCACGGCGGCCGCCGCGTGGTCCTGGGTGGAGAAGATGTTGCAGGACGCCCAGCGCACCTGCGCGCCCAGCGCCACGAGCGTCTCGATCAGGACCGCCGTCTGCACGGTCATGTGCAGCGAGCCGGTGACCCGCGCGCCGGCCAGCGGCTGCTGCGCGGCGTACTCCTCGCGGATGGCCATCAGACCGGGCATCTCGTGCTCGGCCAGCGAGATCTCCTTGCGGCCGAACTCGGCCAGCGAGAGGTCGGCGACCTTGAAGTCACGCGTGCTGTCGGTCGTCGTCATGGTGTGCTGCTCCTCGGTTGTGGGTCGAGGTACGTGGGCTGGTCTGCGGCAGCGGGCAGGGTACGCGACAGGGTGCGACGCGATACCGGGTGGCGCTGTGCGCCCGCCCCGGTGCACCCTACGGACCCTCTGGTCCCCTGGCCGCAGCGCAGTCCGTCGGAGGCCCTCTCTCCCTCGACCGCCCCGCGGTGCGGGACGCCCGACCGCCATCAGCAGCGACGTCTGTGCGTTGACGAATCTACACGTTCGGCGCGCTCGTCCCAATGGCGCGTGCCGCGAGGAGGGCCTGAGCGACGGGTGTCACACCGTCCCGGTCAGGCTCCGACGGTGGCGTCCGCCTCGGGCGTCGGCGAACGCAGCAGGTCGGGTTCGAGGTAGATCACGCGGGCCGACGGGACGGCGGCGCGCACGCGCTCCTCGGCGGCGTCGATGGCCTCGGCGACCCGCGCGGCGGTGTCGTCGTGCCGGACGGCGATCTTCGCGGCGACGAGGAGTTCCTCGGGACCGAGGTGCTGGGTGCGCATGTGAATGATGGACGTCACGCCCTCGCCGTCCACCAGCGCGGAGCGGATCTTCTTCAGGTCCTCGGGCCCGGCGGCCTCGCCGAGCAGCAGGGACTTGGTCTCGACGGCGAGCACGACGGCGATGACGACCAGCAGCACGCCGATGCACATCGTGCCGACGCCGTCCCACACGCCGTCGCCGGTGAGCAGGGCGAGGCCGACGCCGCCGAGCGCCAGGACGAGCCCGACGAGGGCGCCCAGGTCCTCCAGCAGGATGACGGGCAGCTCCGGCGCCTTGGCGTGCCGGACGAACTCGCTCCAGGAGCGGTCGCCGCGGACGGCGTTCGCCTCCTGGACGGCAGTGCGGAACGAGAAGGTCTCGGCGATGATGCCGAAGACGAGGACGCCGACGGGCCAGTACCAGTGCTCGATCGGGTGCGGGTCGGAGATCTTGTGGTAGCCCTCGTAGAGGGCGAAGACGCCGCCCAGGCTGAACAGCACGATCGCGACGAGGAAGCTGTAGACGTAGCGCTCCCGGCCGTAGCCGAAGGGGTGTTCCTCCGTCGCCGCACGCTTGGCCTTCTTGCCGCCGAGGAGCAGCAGGCCCTGGTTGCTGGAGTCGGCCAGGGAGTGCACGCCCTCGGCCAACATCGAGGACGATCCGCTGAACGCCCAGGCGACGAACTTGGCGGCGGCGATGGCCAGATTGGCGCAGAGGGCGGCCAGGATGGCCTTCGTGCCGCTGTGGGCGCTCATGCGGGACGTCCTTCCGGGGTACGGATGTGTCGCTGCCGGCGGCCGGTTCGCTCAGCGCGGCGTGACGGCCGCCGCAGCGCGGAAGAGCGTACCCTCACCCTCCGCCCGTACCGTTGCGTCCGCCCGGATGTAGGCCGACTGGCCGGAGGCGAGCCGGAGTTCGGCCCCCTCGGCGTCCCGCAGCGTGACCTCGCCCTGCGTGCAGAGCAGGATCTGGGCGACGTGCGCGGGCAGGGTGCGGGGCGCCGCGGCGGCGGGGATGACGTGCCGGGAGAGCTGGAACTCGTCGACGGGCGTCGTGTAGACCTCGGCCTCGTCCTCCCCGGCCTCGGGGCGCAGCACGGCCGGGTCGCCGGGCTCGAAGCGCACGACGCGCAGGAGCTCGGGGACGTCGACGTGCTTGGGCGTGAATCCGCAGCGCAGCACGTTGTCGGAGTTGGCCATGAGCTCGACGCCGAGGCCGCTGAGGTAGACGTGCGGTACGCCCGCTCCGAGGTAGAGGGCCTCACCGGGCTGGAGCACGACGTGGTGGAGCAGCAGGACGGCGAGGAGGCCCGGGTCCCCGGGGTGGTGGTGCGCGGCGCGGGCGGCGGCGGCGTAGGCGGCGGCGTGGGGTCCGTCCCCGGCGCCGAGGCGTTCGGCGGCGACGGCGGCCTCGGAGACGGTCTCGGCGATCTCGTTCCGGTCGGCGGTGAGGACGGCGGTCAGCACCTCGCGCAGGGCGTCGCCCTCGGGGTGGGCGTGCAGGAGGTCCGCGTAGGGCTTGAGGCCGTCGACCTCGAGCCCGGCGAAGATCTCGGCGGCCTCGTCGGCGTGCCGGAAGCCGCAGAATCCCTCGAAGGGGGTGAGGGCGCAGACGAGTTCGGGCTTGTGGTTGTCGTCCTTGTAGTTGCGGTGCGGGGCGCCGAGGGGGATGCCCGCGGCCTCCTCGGCCGCGAACCCGTCGCGCGCCTGCCGCCGGTCGGGGTGCACCTGCACGGAGAGCGGGACGGCGGCGGCGAGGACCTTGAACAGGAACGGCAGCGTGGGCCCGAAGGCCTCGACGCTGTCCGCGCCCAGCTCTCCGGCCGGGTCGGCCGCGATGACGTCGGTGAGGGGCCGCGGGCCGTCCCCGCGGTCGATGCGGGAGGGGGCGCCGGGGTGGGCGCCCATCCACAGTTCCGCCTGGGGGCTGCCGGTGGGTTCCTCGCCGAGGAGCTCGGGGAGGGCCGTGGTGGAGCCCCAGGCGTAGGGGCGCACGGTGTTGACGAGCCGGTCCATCGGGCTTCCTCCACGAGGTGTCGAACGGACTCCCGCCTGGCTGTCGGCTGGAGCGCCTGACAGATCTACGCCTCAGGGGTGAGCGTCAGGTAAACCGTAGCGAAATCCGTTGTGGCGATGAGCTCGGCGGCGCTTTCCAACACGCTGCTGCCGGGGGTGGGTTCCAGTTCGCTGAGTCCGGTGTCGTGGGTGAAGGCCAGCTCGCGGGCCGGCTCGGCGGCGCTCTCCGCGCCGCCCGTCAGGTCGCGCAGCAGGACGACGCGGGCGTGGAGTCTGGTCGGCTCCTCGACGCGGTCCCGGAAGAAGTCGTCCTCGTCGGCGCCGGCTGCGAACACGCCGTTGAGGAGCGCCCGGTGGACGGTGAGGGCCTCCGGCAGCTCGGCGGCCAGGGCCGGGCGGCCGGACAGCGCGGCCAGGGCGGTGGTGAAGTGGCGGGCGGCGGCGCCCGCGACGGGCCCCTCGCTCCACAGCACGGGCAGTGACTCGGCGAGCTCGGCGGCGAGTGTCTTGGCCGGGTTCGCGTAGGTCTCGGCCGCCGGGCCGCAGCGCTCGGCGACGGCGTCGAGCCGGTCGGCCAGGCTCTGCAGGGCGTGCGGCGGGGCGTGGCCGAGGCCGAGCCGGTCGGTGAGGACCAGCAGCGGCGTGAGCAGCGCCCACAGCGAGCCGGGAGCGACGGGCGGCGCCTCGCCCCGCGGCGCGGCGGCGGGCGGGGGCAGGCTGACCGGAACGGCGAGCCCGTGCAGGTCGTGGACGGTCCGCGCGACGGGGGAGCCCTCCCGGGTGACGGCGACGACGGTGCAGCCCCGCCGGTAGGCCTGCTCGGCGAGGGCGCTGAGGCCGGGCTCGCCGCCGTCCGGGGTGACGATGACCAGCAGGTCCAGCGGGCCGGCCCAGCCGGGCAGGGCCCACCGCAGCGCCTCCGGTGCCGCCGCCGCGCCGAAGGGCCGCAGGAGGGACACGGGCAGGACGCCGTGGCTGACGGCGGCGAGCAGGTCCGTGAGGCAGCCCGCCGCGGGGGCCGGGCCCGCGACGAGGAGGCCGCGCGGGCGGCCGTCGGGGCGGAGTTCGGTCAGGCCGGCGTCCGTCGCGTCGCGGACGGCGGTGCGCACCCGCGCCCCGGCCTCGGCGGTGGCGCGGAGGAGGGCGGCCCGGTCGGCGTCGGCGAGGGCTCGCGGGTCGTCCAGAAGCGGCTCGTCCAGCATGGCGTGCCCCCGTCTCAGGCCGGTCGGCGGGCCTCGTCGACCAGGAGCACCGGAATGCCGTCGCGGACGGGGTAGGCGAGCCCGCAGGCGGCGTCGGTGCACACCAGCTCGGCGTCGGCGGGCTCCCCGGTGGGCGCGGGCTCCTCCCGGAGGGGTGCGTGGCACGCCGGGCAGGCGAGGATCTCCAGGAGGCCGGCTTCGAGCGGCATGACGTCCCTCCAGACGTTGGGCAACTGGCCTCAGCCTACCGCCGCTGGTCAGGGGTGCGCCTGCGCGGCGGAGGCTTCGGCTCCGGTCCGGACCGGTCCGGCGGGCTGTTGCGGGTCAGGCCCGGACGATGGCGAGGACCTCGTCGCGGATCGCGGCGCAGGTCGTGGCGGACCGGGCTTCCACGTTGAGCCGGAGGAGCGGCTCGGTGTTGGAGGCGCGCAGGTTGAACCACCAGTCCGGTGCGGTGACGGTGAGCCCGTCCAGGTGGTCGAGGGTCACGTCGTCGCGCTGGGCGTAGGCGGCCTCGACGGCGGCGGCCCGGCCCGGCTGGTCCGCGACGCGGCTGTTGATCTCGCCGGAGGCGGCGTAGCGGTCGTAGGCGGTGAAGAGCCGCGAAAGCGGCCCGTCCTGCTCGCCGAGGGCCGCCAGGACGTGCAGCGCGGCCAGCATGCCGGTGTCGGCGTTCCAGAAGTCGCGGAAGTAGTAGTGCGCGGAGTGCTCGCCGCCGAAGATGGCGCCGGTCTTGGCCATCTCCTCCTTGATGAACGAGTGGCCGACGCGGGTGCGGACGGGCGTGCCCCCGGCCTCCTTGACGACCTCGGGCACCGACCACGACGTGATGCAGTTGTGGATGATCGTGCCGCTCCCGTGCTTGGCCAGCTCCCGGGAGGCCACCAGGGCGGTGACGGCCGACGGGGAGACGGGCTCGCCGCGCTCGTCCACGACGAAGCAGCGGTCGGCGTCGCCGTCGAAGGCGAGTCCCAGGTCGGCGCCGGTCTCCCGGACGCGGCGCTGGAGGTCGACGATGTTGGCCGGGTCCAGCGGGTTGGCCTCGTGGTTGGGGAACGTGCCGTCCAGCTCGAAGTAGAGGCGGTCCAGCTCGACGGGCAGCCCGGCCAGCACGCTCGGGACGGTGTGGCCGCCCATGCCGTTGCCCGCGTCCACGACGACCCTGAGCGGCCGGATGGAGCTCAGGTCGACGAGGGTGCGCAGGTGGGCGGCGTAGTCGGCGAGGACGTCCCGCTCGGTGACGGTCCCGGGTGCGTGGGCCGGCTCGGGCGGCCCGGTGCGCAGCCACTCCTCGACCAGCGCGCGGATCTCCCCGAGCCCGGTGTCCTGGCCGACGGGGGCGGCTCCGGCCCGGCACAGCTTGATGCCGTTGTACTCGGCCGGGTTGTGGCTGGCGGTGAACATGGCGCCGGGGCGGTCGAGGTGCCCGCTGGCGAAGTAGAGCTGGTCGGTCGAGCACAGCCCGACGAGGGTGACGTCGGCTCCACGGGCGGCGGCGCCGCGGGCGAAGCTCGCGGCCAGGCCCGGGGACGAGGGCCGCATGTCGTGGCCGACGACGATGGGGGCGGCGCCCGTGATCTCGGCGAAGGCGGCGCCGAACAGTCCGACGAGCTCCTCGTCGAGCTGGTCGGGAACGACGCCGCGCACGTCGTACGCCTTGATGATCTGCGACATGTCAGGCACAGCCCGCCCCTTCGTCCGTCCATTCAGGCGGGCCAATCTACCGCTCCGCCGGGCGGGGCCCCGTCGGCCGGGGTCGGGTTCCGGCCGGTCGGGCCGGCGGGCGGGCCGCAGTCGGGCCGGCGGGCGGGGCGTCGGTCAGGGGTCGGGCGAGCGCAGGACGCGCAGGTGCCCCCGGCGGGCGACCTCCATCGGGTCGGCCTCCTGGCCGGAGGCGGCGGGGCGCGGCCGCTGCCGTTCGGTGCGCGGGGCGCGGGCCGCCTCACGGACGGCGTCGGCCAGGGCCTCCAGGTCGTCCCCGGAGTGCCGGGCGGGACCGGTGGGGACGGCGAGGCGGACGACCTCCCAGCCGCGCGGTGCGGTGAGCCGGTCCGAGTGGTCGGAGCACAGGTCGTAGCAGTGGGGCTCGGCGTAGGTCGCGAGCGGGCCGAGGACGGCCGTGGAGTCCGCGTAGACGTACGTCAGCGTCGCGACGGCGGGACGACCGCACGCGGTGCGCGAACAGCGACGTACAGGGCTCACGATGTTGGACGGTACCGCACTCCTGAGCGGGCTGCGACGACTCACCCGGGGGTCACCCGGCCGTGTCGTCCCGCTTCGCCGGGAAAGGGCGGCCGGGAGGGACGGGCACTGAACAGGGCAAAGGCCCGGGCTCTCTGAAGAATCGTCACTGCAAGAGGCGCGGGGGCGGTCACCCGCAGCCCGGACGGCGCCACCCGCGAGCGGCAAACGGTCGGCCAACTGTCGGAAAGCCGCCAGGAACCTCGCCCGACCGGTCATCGGCCGACAGCCGGAGGCCCTCGCGCCCCCTCCGGCCACCGTTACCCGGTTGCCCCGCGCCGTTCCGGTCTCCCCGGGGGACCGGCTCGCCGCACCCTCCGTCACACCCCGCCACGGCGCGGCAGCGCGGACCCGGGTGCGGGCGGCTGCCTCCGGATACGCTCAGGGGTGATGAGCAACGCCGTACCGCCGCATCGGCCACCGAACCGGGCGCGCCACCGAGACCGCCACGGCCGGGGGATGCGCGGCCCTCTCGCGCCGCCGCAGGTCCCGCTCGCCGTCAGCCGGGCCGCCTCGTTCGACGATCTCGTGCGCGACTCGGCGGAACGGCTGGAACGCCAGTGGCCCCAGCTCTCCTCGGTGCGCTTCGGGGTGCAGGACGTGCCCGCGCTCGACGACTCCGGGCAGGCGCAGGACGTCTGGGACGGCCTCGGCCACGGCGTGCCGCTCGGCCGGCTGGTCCCGGCGCGCGGCGACCGGCCCGACCAGGTGATCGTCTACCGCCGCCCCGTGGAGCTGCGCAGCCGGACCCGCGAGGAACGGGCGCTCCTCGTGCACGAGGTCGTCGTCGAGCAGGTCGCCGAGCTGCTCGGCCTCGCCCCCGAGTCCGTCGATCCCCGGTACGGCCAGGACTGACCGCCGGCCCGGCCCCGGCCGGGGGCTACCGGTTGAGAACGGCCAGGTCCTGGGCGGCCGGGGGAACGGTCACCGTGCCGCCGTCGTCGGACAGCGCCTGCACCGTGAACATCGGGATGCCGTCCTCCTCGCGCTCCAGCATCCGCGACACGTACACCGGGCCGCCCGAGAGGGGTTCGACGGTGAGCGCGAAACGCCCTTCCCCGTCCTGGGGCGAGAGGTCGTCGACCGCCGTCGTCGAGCCCGGCTTCAGGGTGACCGTGCGCTCGGCGGGCGTGCCGCCCTCGCTCCCCGCCGAGGCCGTGACCTTCACCTTCGCGCCGTCCCGCGGTGCCGTCAGGTAGAGGGTGCTGCCCTTCCGCTCGTTCCCCGCGGCCGTGGCGCGCCACTCGACCGGGCCGGTCGACGGGATGAAGGCGACCTCCCGCTCGCCCCCGGCCCCCTCGCCGTCGCCGCCGTTCCCGCCGCCGTCCTGTTCACCCGAGCCGTCCGCGCCGCCCCGGACGACGCGCGCCGCGGCCACCACCGGGGCCTTGCCGTCCCCCTCCTCCGGGGTGAGCACCAGGGACGCCGGCTCCCCGCGGGTGAGCTCGCGGAGGTCCACGGACGTCGTCATGCCGCTCTTGACGTGCAGGGTCTCCTGGCCCGCCGGGGTGAAGGAGCCGGACGGGCCCGCCAGCCCGACCCGGAACGTCACGTCGGAGTCGCCGGGCGTGAACGCGCTGAGCCGCACCTCCGTGGCGTCCCCGGGAAGGCCCGGGATCACCACCTGGCCGGGGCTCTCGGCGGCCGGGGTGAGCCAGTCGGAACCGAGCTTCTCGTCCACGGCCTGCAGCTGCGCGCCGACCCGGCCCGAGCGGACGGCGACGTGCAGCGTCGCGCTCTCGACCGGTTCCGGGGTGAGCGCCGACAGCAGCACCGGCACGGTCGAGTGGGCGGGGACGTTGATGCCCGAGCCGCTCTCGGACTCGATCGCGCCCTCGGGGCCGTACAGCTTCAGGTCGACGGTGGCCGAGGCCTCGTCGGGATTGGTGAGGTGGATGTAGTCGTGGCGCTCCTCCGCGGTGCTGACCCCGGGGAACCAGAAGCGGGTGTCGGGCACCGAGCACTGCAGGCCGAGCAGGCCGCGGCCGCCGCCTACGGCGACGAGGGTCGTCTGCTGCACGGTCCAGCCCGGGGCGAGCGCGCCCGTCGCGGTGCCGCTGAGCGCGGGGATGTCGATGCTGTCCGCGGTGTGGGTTGCGGGCCGGCCGGGCTGGGTGAGGGCGAGCAGCGGCTTCGCGTCCTCGGACCGCTTCTCGGAACCGCCGTTGTCGAGCGTCGAGACGGCGGGCAGCAACCCGGCGCGGCCCTCGCCGTCCTCCTCGCCGCTCTCCGCCGCACCGCTTCCCGGGACGCCCGGGGAGAAGGCCGTGAAGGTCGTCTCGGCCAGGTCGGACGGCGCGGGCTGCGGGCAGACGAGGGTGGAGCGCTGGACGGGCCGGCGCTCGGCGTCCGCCGGGGAGCCGGCGCCGGGTTCGGCCCCGGACGTCGTCACCGTGGCGACGCCGGTGAGGGCGGCGAGCGCGGCGACGGCCGCGGCGAGGGCGGTGACGGGGCGGTTGAGGCTCACTGCTGGCTCCGGTGGTCGTACGTCGTGCCGTCGTGGTGGCCCCGGCCGTCGTCGCGGGGGGTGTGGGCGCCGTGGGTGCCGTATGCGCTGTACGCGTCGTAGGAGCCGTCGTACCCGGGCTGCGGGCCGGGGACGGAGGGCTGGGCCTGCGCCTCCCGCGCCGGGTCGCCGCCCCACCCGGAGCCCGCGGGCACGCCGGGGGCCGCGGGCGTCTCGGGGGCCGCGGGCGTCTCGGGGGCCGCGGGCGTCTCGGGGGCCGCGGGCACAGCAGCGACGGCCGGGTCGGCGGGCGGGGTGCGCTCCGCGGCGGCGGCGCGCAGCCGGCGGGCCCGGCGGCCCTCCCCGTCGACGGGCTGGGCGGGTACGGCCGCGGCCTCCGCCTCCGGCAGGTCGTCGTCGTTGTGCTGCTTGCGGCCCGGCAGCGCCAGCACCAGGACGACGAGCAGCCCGAACACCTGGGTCCACACCCACACGGTGCGGCTGGTCGGCGTCTCGTACTCGACGGTGACGCGCCCGGCCGACGGGAGCAGCTCGAAGCCCTGGGCCCAGCCGTCCAGCGTGACGGGTTCGAGCTCCTGGCCGTTCTGGGTGGCCCGCCAGCCGTCCGAGGCGGCGTCCGCGAGGCGCAGCACCCGCCCCTCGGGGCCCACCGGGATCTCGGCGGCCACGTCGACCGGCCCGGCGGCCACGGCGACCGGGTCCTCGCCCTCGGCCACGATCGTCACGCGTGCGATGTCCACGCCGGTGCCGTCGTCCACGCGCCACAGGTGGCCGCCGTGCTGGTCGCTGAGGCGCTGGAGTCCGGGCGTGCCGCCCAGGACGCGGACGAGGTCGCGGGAGGCGTCGCCGCGCACGAAGACGTAGCGGACGCCGTATCCGGCCAGCTGGTCCCGCTGGTCGGCTCCGGACCCGGCGACGAGGTTGGCCACGGTGTCCGCGAGGTGTCCGGGCTCCTCGGCGCCCCGGAGGACGTCGCCGTCGCCGAGCCGGGCGCCGGAGCCGCGGACGAGCGTGTAGCGGACCTCCTCGCCGTCGCCGCCCTCGAGGACGAGCGTGCGGGGGCGGTCGGCCGTGGCCGCCTCCTCCGCGACGAAGGCCGGTACCTGCACCGGGCTGCGCCGCTGGAGCGGTCCGTCGGCGCCGTGCACCATCCAGCCGACCGCCGAGACGGCGGGCGCGAGCGCGGCGAGCGCGGCGACCAGCACGGCCACCGGCTGCCGCCAGCCGAAGGACTGGGCGGTGACGCGCGTGCGGGCGCCCTCGGCGCCCAGCAGGGCGGCCGCGACCAGGGCGAGGCCGTAGACGAGCGACGCGGGCCCGGCCCAGCCGGAACCGGCCGAGAGGACGGCGAACAGCAGCCCGGTGAGGGCCACGCCCCACAGCCCGCGGACGGCCTGCTGCCGCTCGGGGCGCAGCAGGGCCGCCAGGCCGGCCAGGAGCAGTCCGACGAGGACCAGCCCGCCGTACGTGCCGGGGCCGCCCGGGTCCAGGGTGAGCAGGCCGAGCGCGGAGGCGGTGCCGCCGTCGTAGGGCAGACCGGCCTCCTCGAGCAGCGTTCCGGGGCTGGTGAGCAGCGTCAGCGACCAGGGGGCGAGCAGCAGGAGCGGGGTGCCCAGGAGCAGCAGCGCCCGGGGCCCGAGCGCACTGGTCCCGGCCCCCTGCCGCAGCCGGACCCCGAGGAGAGCCAGGGTGAGGACGGCGGCCACGGCCCAGACGACGGGCGTGAACGCGGTGACGAGCGTCAGCAGGAGGGCGCAGGCCCACAGGGCACGCCAGGTGGGCCGTCCCGTCCGCCCGATCCCGGCGGCGGCCACGGCCGTGCGGGCGAGCGGTGGCAGCAGCACGGCGAGCACGGCCGTGCCGACCCGGCCCGAGGCCAGCGCGCCGGTGGCGGCGGGCAGGAAGGCGTAGGCGACGGCGCCCCAGGCCCGCAGCAGCCGGGAGTCCACCAGCGGGCGGGAGACGAAGTACGCGGAGAAGCCGGCGAGCGGGACGGAGCACACGAGCAGCAGCGTCATGGCGAGCCCGGTGCTGCCGAAGAGGAGCGCGGCCAGCCCGGCGAGGAGCGCGAGGTAGGGCGGCGCGGACTCGGTGCCGCCGATACCGACGGGCCGCCAGGCGTCGGCGTAGCGCGACCACAGCCCGGAGACGTCTCCGGGGGCGGGCAGCAGCGCGCCCCCGGCGAGGGCGCCGGAGTCCAGCAGCGCCCGGCAGGCGACGAGCGAGACGAGCAGCAGGGCGACGAAGAGCATGGGCCCGGGGCGGCGGGCGATGCGCTTGACCCGGGCGAACTGTTCGACTTCCAGGAAGTCGGCATCCTCGGCGCCGGGGCCCGACTCGACGGCACCGTGCCGGCCACCGCCTCCGGGCGGGGTCTCGGCGCCGGTGCGCCGGGAGACGCTCGACGCGGCCCGCTCCAGGGTGGCCCGCACGGTGGCGCCGGGCGGCGGGAACAGGGGCCGCAGCTCCTTGGGGTCGGGCGGGGACTCTCCCGGCGGCAGGGCCGGGTTCCGCTTCCCGCGCCGCCGCCGGGCCGCGAGGATCAGCCCGGGGCGCAGCAGCGTGCGGGAGAGGCCGGTGATCTCTTCGAGCGCCTGTCCCGGCACCTTGCCGACGACGTAGGCGAGGGTGCGCACGAGCGTGCCGAGGACGAGCCGCAGGAACACCCACGGCAGGGCCCGTCCGGGAGCGTTGACGAGCAGCGTGTAGACGGCGCCCGCCTTGTCCACCCGGTGCGGCCCGGCCACGGTGCGGCCCGCGCAGTCGATGGGACGCCGTTCCCGGGACGCCGCCTCGGCGTGCCGCAGCACGGCCTGCGGGGCGATGAGCACGGAGTGTCCGGCGGCGTTGGCGCGCCAGCACAGGTCGACGTCGTCCCGCATGAGGGGCAGACGCCGGTCGAAGCCGCCGAGCCGCTCGAAGACGTCGCGCCGGATGAGCATGCCCGCGGTGGACACGGCGAGCACCTGGCGCACCTGGTCGTGCTGGCCCTGGTCCTGTTCCCGGCGGTCCAGGCCGGTCCACCGGCGGCCGCTGGAGGCGATCGTGACGCCGGTCTCCAGGAGTTGGCGGCGGTTGTACCAGCTGCGCAGCTTGGGGCCGACGACGGAGGCCGAGGGGCTGGAGTCGGCGACGCGCAGCAGTTCGAGCAGGGCGTCGGGCTCGGGAGCGCAGTCGTCGTGCAGGAGCCACAGCCAGTGCACCGGCTCCCCGTGGGGGAGTTCGGGCATGTCGTAGGCCTCCATGCGCCAGGTGCGGGTGGCCGGGTCCCAGGCGCTGGGGCGCTTGAGGTACGGCAGGTCGTCGGGCGTCAGGACGGGCGCTGTGCGGGCCGCCTCGCCCACGGCGTTGCCGAAGCCGGTGCGACGGGCGAGATGCAGGACGCGGTCGGGCCCGAAGGCGTCCGCGAGAAGCCGGGCGGAGCCGTCGGCGCTGCCGGTGTCGGCCGCGATGACGTCCTGCGGAGGGCGCGTCTGGCCGGTGACTCCGGCCAGGGCGTCGGGTAGCCAGCGCTCACCGTCGTGGGAGACGAGCACGGCGGTGACGACATGCTGGGGGAACTCGGGCGCGGCCTGCTCGTACTGGGCCGCCGACGACTGGCTGTGCACGGACATCGAGCTGTGGGCCCCGGTCGGTGGGTGCGGTCGACGCGGCTGCGTCGTGGACGGTGGCCCACACTAGCGCTGCGCCGCGTCGCGGCACCCCGTGCGGGGCTCCCCGCCCGCGCGGCCGTTCGCCCCGCCGGTCCCCGGGCGGCTCTCCGGTCACCCTGCGGTTCGTTCGCGCCCGGTCGTTCGCCCGGATGCCCGGTCGTTCGCCGGTCGTTTGCCCGGTAGCCCTCCGGTTCGTTCGCCGAGGGGAACGGCCCGGACCCGGCCCGCTCGCGGGTGCCGCACGGCCCCGGGCGCGTGCGGGGCCGGGAGCCGGTCCCGGTTCCCGGGTTCCGGGGCCCCGGGCGCGCGTCTCGCCGGCGGGAGGCGCGGCGCCGCCGGATCGGCGCCCGACGGCCTGCCCTCGGCCGTCGCCCCCGCGACCGCGGTCGGCGGCGGTCGACGGCGGCCCGTCGCGCCGGTCCTCGTCGGCCCGCGGTCAGGTCTCCGGCGCCGGCCGCCTGGCCCCGGCGCCCGTCGTCAGACGGCGGCCTTCTTCAGCCGACGGCGTTCCCGCTCGGAAAGACCGCCCCAGATCCCGAAGCGCTCGTCGTTGGCGAGTGCGTACTCCAGGCATTCGGAACGCACCTCGCAGGCGAGGCAGACTTTCTTGGCCTCGCGCGTGGAGCCGCCTTTCTCCGGGAAGAAGGACTCGGGATCCGTCTGCGCGCACAAAGCGCGCTCCTGCCAGCCGAGCTCCTCGTCTGCCTCCTGCACCAGCAACTGCTGGAACGGCTCGGTCATGTGCGCGCCCCTTGTCGTCTTTACGTCCCCGTGATGCCGTCGTTATCGCCCGCGAACGACACGAGTGAAATTACAAGTGTGCCGATCCGGACCAGTCAAGCCGGGTTCTGCTAGCGGGCCCGTTATTCACTCTGCGGAACCAAGCCTCCGCGGTAAGTGTTGAAATCGCCCCAAACGATGACAACCGAATCCGGTCCCCCCGGTCCGCACCCGCACCCGGAGGAGGCCGTGACGGACCCCGCCCGCAACGCGCGACAACACCCGAAGCGACCAAGATCACAAATCGGTCACGGATCGACAACGCCATCCACGTGCGCGGTTGCTGCGGCATGTATCCCCCAACGAGGCGCACAAACCTTTCCTCACGGCCCCTCACCGGATGGAGTGACAGCGACCACCAATCGGGCGGAGCCGGTTGACAGGGGAACGAACGACACGCTGTTCTTGCTCCCATGGCCGAGCCGACAGCGAGCGCTGCGAACCGCCCGCCCCGCAGCCGCGGGGCCCTTCGCGCTGCCCCGGCTCCCTGCCGCTGTTGTTCCTGTCGCTGTTGTTGAGACGTTCCGCCTCCTCCAGCCCGCCCGTCGCCCGCCGCCCGGGCGGCCTTCGCACCGCACCCACAGGAACCGCACACCGTGAACAGCGACGTCGAGATCGCCGGCGACATCCTCGCCGTACCCCACCTCCTGCCGCCCGCCCCCAAGCATCCCAGCACCGTCGCCGGCCTGGCCGGGCTCGCCGCCCGCTTCGCGGCCGACCGCGAGACCTGGGAACCGCTCGTCCGCTATGACGCCGGCTCCCGCCGGTACCGCCGCCTGCGGAGCGGGCCCAGCCACGAGGTCTGGCTGCTGAGTTGGGTGCCGGGACAGAGCACCACCCCGCACGCGCCCGTGGGCCCGGCCGCGGACGAGCCCACCGGAGCCGCGCCCGGGGCGGCCACCGCCGGAACCGGCACCGAGGACGTGCCCGGGCTCGGCGCCGGCGTCCTGGCCGTGCTCGCCGGCCGGCTGACCGAGCGCGCCGGCCCGTCGACGCGGACGCTGACGCCGGGCACGCGGCGGGTGTTCGCGCCCGGCCCGGCCCGCGAACTGGTCAACGACGCGCTGGAGCCCGCCGTCGCCCTGCTCGTCGTCCCGCTGCCCACGCCGACGGCGGCCCCCCTCCCCGGGCGGGGCGAGGCGTCAACGCACACACCGCAGCGCTCGTCCGCGGCCCGGGACCTCGCCCGCGGCTGACAGACTGGGCCGCATGCGCATTGTGGTTCTGGCCGGAGGCATCGGTGGCGCCCGGTTCCTGCGCGGCCTCAAACAGGCCGCGCCCGACGCGGACGTCACCGTCATCGGCAACACCGGGGACGATATTCACCTGTTCGGCTTGAGGGTCTGCCCGGATCTCGACACCGTCATGTACACCCTCGGCGGCGGCATCCACGAGGAACAGGGCTGGGGCCGGGCCGACGAGACCTTCGCGGTGAAGGAGGAACTGGCCGCCTACGGCGTCGGCCCCGAGTGGTTCGGTCTGGGCGACCGCGACTTCGCCACCCACATCGTGCGCACCCAGATGCTCGGCGCCGGGTACCCCCTCAGCGCCGTCACCGAGGCCCTGTGCGAACGGTGGCAGCCGGGCGTGCGGCTGCTGCCGATGACGGACGACCGGGTGGAGACGCATGTCGTCGTCGACACCGAGGAGGGCCGCAAGGCCGTCCACTTCCAGGAGTACTGGGTCGGGATGCGAGCCGAGCCGAAGGCGCACGCCGTGGTCCCGGTCGGCGCCGAACAGGCCACGCCCGCCCCCGGGGTGGTGGAGGCCGTCGCCGCGGCCGACGTCGTCCTCTTCCCGCCGTCGAACCCCGTCGTGAGCATCGGCACCATCCTGGCCGTGCCCGGGGTGCGCGAGGCCATCGCGGACGCCGACGTCCCGGTCGTCGGGCTCTCCCCGATCATCGGGGGCGCACCGGTGCGCGGCATGGCCGACAAGGTGCTCGCCGCCATCGGGGTCGAGTCCAGCGCCGCCGCCGTGGCCGCGCACTACGGCTCCGGACTGCTGGACGGCTGGCTGGTGGACGAGTCCGACGCGGGAGTCGCGGCGGAGGTCGAGTCGGCGGGGATCCGCTGCCGCGCGGTGCCCCTGCTGATGTCGGACGCCGAGGCCACCGCGGCCATGGCACGGACGGCCCTGGCCCTGGCCGAGGAGGTCCGCGCGTGACGCCCCGGCCGGGCACGCCCGGGGCGGACGTGCCCGCCTACCAGGTGTGGGCCCCGCCCGGGATGCCCGAAGTCCGGCCCGGCGACGACCTGGTGAAGCTCATCGCCGACGCCGCGACCGGGAACGGGCTGCCCGGCCTCGCCGACGGCGACGTCCTCGTCGTCACCTCCAAGATCGTCAGCAAGGCCGAGGGCCGGATGGCCGAGGCCGCGGACCGGGAGGCGGCCATCGACGCCGAGACGGTACGCGTCGTGGCCCGGCGCGGGGCCACCCGCATCGTGCGGAACCGGCTCGGGTTCGTCATGGCCGCCGCCGGGGTCGACGCTTCCAACACCCCCTCCGGCACCGTGCTGTTGCTGCCCGAGGACCCGGACGCCTCCGCGCGCCGCATCCGCCGGGGCCTGCGGGACGTGCTCGGCGTCGAGGTCGGCGTCGTCGTCACCGACACCTTCGGCCGGCCCTGGCGCGAGGGGCAGACGGACGTGGCCGTCGGCGCCTCGGGGGTCCGCGTCCTGGACGACCTGCGCGGCGGGTCCGACTCCCACGGCAATCCGCTGGGGGTGACGGTCACCGCAGTCGCCGACGAACTGGCGGCCGCCGCGGAGCTGGTGAAGGGCAAGGCGGACGGCCGCCCCGTCGCCGTCGTCCGCGGACTGCCCCAGCACGTCCACGGGCTCCTCCCCGCCGAGGCCGCCGGCGAGCCGGCCCCGGACGCGCGCCCCGACCTCGGCGCCGCCGCCCTCGTCAGGGCGCCGGAGAACGACATGTTCCGGCTCGGCACCTCCGAGGCGGTGCGGGAGGCCGTCGCACAGCGGCGCACGGTCCGCGAGTTCGCCGACGGCCCCGTCGACGCCGCCGCCGTGCGCCGTGCCGTGGACCTCGCCGTCACCGCGCCCGCCCCGCACCACACCACGCCCTGGCGGTTCGTGCTGCTGGAGAGCGCGGAGAGCAGGCTGCGGCTGCTGGACGCCATGCGGGACACCTGGATCGCCGACCTGCGCGCCGACGGCCGGGACGAGGCGGCCATCGCGCGCCGCGTCCGCCGGGGGGACGTGCTGCGCCGCGCGCCGTATCTGGTCGTGCCCTGCCTCGTCGCCGACGGCGCCCACCGCTACCCCGACGAGCGGCGTGCGACCGCCGAGCGGGAGATGTTCGTGGTGGCGGCCGGCGCGGGGGTGCAGAACCTCCTCGTCGCGCTGGCCGGTGAGGGCCTCGGCTCGGCCTGGGTGTCCTCCACGATGTTCTGCCGGGACGTCGTCCGCGGCGTACTCGACCTCCCCGCCACGTGGGACCCCATGGGCACCGTGGCCGTCGGCCGCCCCGCGAGCGCCCCGCTCCCCCGCCCGCCCCGCTCCGGTGCGGACTTCACCGTCGTCCGCTGACCGCGCCCGCCCGGCGTGGCGGGCCCCGAGGCCCTGTCCGCCCGCCTGGTGCGCGCGGCGGACCGTCAGAACCGGGCGATGTCGCGGGCGTACATGCGCGGGGCACGACGGGGCATGCGGGGGCCGCCGGCCAGGATGAGCTGTGCCGCGCGGTGCCGCTGCCCCACGTAGGGGGCGAGGAGGGCGAGCATGCCGTCGTCGTCCGTGTCCCTCCGGCCGGTCAGCGCGTAGCCGACCTGCCGGGGCAGGTGCAGATCGCCGACCGTGATGGCGTCCGGCTCACCGTTGGACCGCTGCACCGTCTCGGCCGCCGTCCACGGACCGATCCCGGGGACGAGCCGGAGCCGCGCCAGCGCCTCGGGCAGCGCCATCGCGGCGGCCTCCTCCAGCCGCCCCGCCACCCGCGCCGCGCGGACGACGGTGGCCGCGCGCTTGCCGTCCACCCCGGCCCGGTGCCACTCCCAGGACGGGACGAGGGCCCAGCCGCGCGGATCGGGCATGACGTACAGGCCCTCCGGCCGTCCCTCCGCCGGGCCCGGTGCGGGCTCGCCGAAGCGCCGGAGGAGCCGCCCCCAGGCGCGGTACGCCTCGATCGCCGTCACCTTCTGCTCCAGCACGGCGGGGATCAGCGATTCCAGCACCAGCCCGGTGCGGGCCAGCCGCAGCCCGGGCAGCCGGCGGTGCGCCTCGCGGGTGAGCCGGTGATGGGCGACGAACTCCTCCGGGCGGTCCGCCGCGCCGAGCAGGGTGGGCAGCCGGTCCAGCGCCCACTCGGCGCCCGGCCCCCAGGCCGTGCCCGTCACCCGCGCCCGCCCCTGGACCAGCCGCAGCGTCACCGGGCCCTGCGGCGTGCGACTCGCCCGCCACACCGCGCCCGGGGCCACCTGGCAGGCCGGGTCGTGGGGGCCGCGTTGCAGCACGCCGAGGCTGCGGCGCAGGTCGTACGGGCCGGGCGGAGCCCAGCTTCGGGTGAGGGACACGCGTTCAGGCTAGCCCGGGGCGGTGACAACCCGGGCCGGCGTCGGCGACCGGTGCCGGTCCGGGCCGGTGCCGGGCCGGTGCCGGCACCCCGGGCCCGGGGTCACGAGCAGTCGGCGGAGAAGCGCACGGCGGCGTCGGCTATGCGCGCCCCGCACCACACGCGGATGCCGTCCCGCAGCTCGTTGTCGGCCCCGACGACCGCACCGTCGCCGATGACCGCGCCGTCCAGCACGGTGCGGGCACCCACCCGGGCCCCGGCCCCGATCAGGGAGTCCCGCACGACGGCGCCGGGCTCGATGACGGCGTCTTGCAGCACGGTACTGCCCTCGACCAGGGCGCCCGCGCGGACCGCGGCACCGGAGCCGACCGCCGTGCCCCCGGAGAGCTTGGCGTCCGGGGCGACCTCGGCGCCGTCCAGCACCAGGAACTCCCCGCGCCGCCCGGGCACGGCCGGGGAAGGGGCGCGGCCGAGGACGAGGTCGGCCGAGCCGCGGACGAAGGCCTGCGGGGTGCCGAGGTCCAGCCAGTAGGTCGAGTCGACCATGCCCTGGAGGTGGGCGCCCTCGGCCAGCAGCCCGGGGAACGTCTCGCGCTCCACGGAGACGGGCCGTCCCTCGGGGATCGTGTCCAGCACGGACCGGGTGAAGACGTAGGCCCCCGCGTTGATCTGGTCGGTGACGATCTCCTCGGGGGTCTGCGGCTTCTCCAGGAAGGCGGTGACGCGCCCGGCGTCGTCGGTGGGCACGAGCCCGAACGCCCGGGGGTCCGGGACGCGGGTGAGATGCAGGGAGACGTCCGCCCCGGTGCTGCGGTGGGTGGACACCAGCGCCGCGATGTCGAGGCCGGTGAGGATGTCGCCGTTGAAGACGAGGACGGGCTCGTCGGCGGCGGAGTGCAGCCGCGAGGCGACGTTGCGCAGGGCGCCGCCGGTGCCGAGGGGCTCCCGCTCGGTGACGTACTCCAGGTGCAGGCCCAGCGCCGAGCCGTCCCCGAAGTAGGGCTCGAACACCTCGGCCAGGTAGGAGGTGGCCAGCACGACGTGTTCCACGCCCGCGGCGCGGGCGCGGGCGAGCTGGTGGGTCAGGAACGGCACCCCGGCCGCCGGCACCATCGGCTTCGGCGTGTTGACCGTCAGCGGGCGCAACCGGGTGCCCTTCCCTCCGACGAGGAGGATCGCTTCTGTCACGTTTGTCCTGCTTCCTGCCGAGGTTTTGCCGAAGGTTACTGCCCGGTTAGCTGGTCGGCCAGTGTAGGCGGAGCTAAAAACGCGCCCTTCCACGGACCGGGACGCACGGACCGCCGGAGCACTCCGACAAGGACGAGGCGGAACTCGGTGAGGTTGCGGTGGACGCGTGCGCGCCCCCGCGCCACAGCCCGGGCACTCCGGAGTGGCCGGAGAGACACCGGGCCGGACGCGGGGGCGCGCACGGACAGAGCGGCGCAACGGAGCGGACGACACGGAGGGGGACGATGCAGCCGCGGACACGGACGCGGACGGGCCGGGGACGGGGACGGGCTACCGCCCCTGGAGCCGGGCGGCCAGTGAGCGGATACCGCCGAGCGCGCTGTAGAGGCGGGCGCCGGGGCAGGCGGTGGCGTAGCCGTCCCTGTGGCCGGAGACGGCCTCCATCCGCACCCGGGTACCCCTCGGGTACTTGCCGCCGCCCGACGTCAGGGTGACGCTGCCGGCCGGGTTGATACCGAAGAGGCCGAGCTTCCACGCCGTCAGCTTGGCCACGGCGTCGGTGGCCTGCTTGGTCGGGCTGACGCCGCCGAACGAGCCGAGTACGGCGATCCCCATCGTGTCGTGGTTGAAGCCGTAGGTGTGGGCGCCCATCACCGCACGCCGCACACCGCCGGCCCGGCCCTCGTAGATCTGGCCGCACTTGTCGATGAGGAAGTTGTAGCCGATGTCCCGCCAGCCCAGGCTGATCGTGTGGTAGCGGTAGATGCTGCGGATGACGGACGGCGCCTGGGAGCAGCTGTAGGAGTTGCTGCCGCCCGTGTGGTGGACGAAGGCCGCCTTGACGGTGTTCGTGTAGAGGAACCCGCCGTCGCGCAGGCTCTCGTCGGCTCCCCAGCCGCGCCGGGTGACGATGCCGGGGCGCGGCCCCACGTGGTCATGGGAGACGCCGGCGTGGGCCTCGGCCAGCCCGGCGGCGGTCTGCTTGCGGTTGAGCGCGGGGATGAGCTTGGCACCAAGCTCGGCGATGCGCGCGTTGGCCGCGCTGGCCGCCGAGGCGGCCGGGGAGAGGTCCCGCGCCGTGCCCTCGGGCCCGGCACCTGGCATGGCCCCGGATCCGGCTGACGGCGCTTCGGGTGACGCCGCATCAGGCCCGGCGGCTCCGGCCGAACGCGCCGAGGTCAACGCGCGGGTCGAGGGAAGGTCGGCGCCGGAGCCGGTGTCCGGCCCGGCCGCCGGGTCGGCGGACAGGCGACCGCCGGGGTCCACCATCTCCAGCCGCAGCCCCTCGGGCAGTTCCGCCGCCTCCCGGCCCGCCTCGGGGAGCACCCGGACGGCGAGGCCGTCCGACGTCCCGACCCACAGGGGGGCGGTGCTCCCCCGGACCGGGCCGCCGCGGCCTTCGGCCGAGCCGGGGTCGGGGGCCTCGTCGGTGTGGTGGGCCAGGTCCCGCCACTCGGACCACTCGCCGGTCTGCGCGTCCCTGGTCCGCACCTGGACGCGGCTGTGCAGCTCCTCCCGGGCGTCCGCCCAGGCGACGCCGAGCAGCGAGAAGCTCTCGACCTCACGCGGGGCGATCCCGGCGAGGGCGTCGACCGCCCCGGCGCCGAGCTCGATCGTCACGGGGTCGTTCGGCGTGGCCGGCTCCAGGGGAAGCGACCGGTTTCCGGCCGGGCGGGCGGCACCGGCTTCGGCACCGGCGTCGGCTTCGGCGCCGGACCCGGAGTCGGACCCGGCGCCGGACTCGGGGTGCCCGGAAGCGGTGCCCTCGGCCGGTGGCACCGCGGAGCCGGGGACGGGGACGGGGGCGGAGGGCGCGGCCGGGGTCGCGACGGAGGACGAGGCGAGGGGGACGAGGAGCGCGGCCGAGCAGACCACTCCGATCGAGGACGTCAGAAGTGCACGCATAGTCATGATGGTGTTCATAACCCGTTACGTCTGTCCATCTGGCATTTGCCGGACAAGAGCCCTGAAATACCGTCAACATCCCTCGCTCGGCAGACCCGCTGACGGTGCGCCAGCGGAGCCGGGTCGTACGCTGACGCGCATGAACGCCACCGACCGAACCCCTGCCGACCTGCTGAGATCCGCCCTCGCCGAGGACGCGGCACGCCCGCTGCTGACCTTCTACGACGACGCGACGGGCGAGCGCGTCGAACTCTCCGTGGCGACGTTCGCCAATTGGGTGGCCAAGACCGCCAACCTGGTCCAGGACGAGCTGTCCGCCGAGCCCGGCGACCGGGTGGCGCTGCTGCTGCCCGCGCACTGGCAGACGGCGGTGTGGATGCTGGCCTGTGCCTCGACGGGCGTCGTCGCCGCCCCCCAGGGGGATCCGGCCGCCGCCGACGTCGTCGTCGCCGGACCGGACGCACTGGCCGAGGCGCGGGCGTGCACGGGACCGCGCGTCGCGATGAGCCTGCGCCCCCTGGGCGCCCGGTTCCCGGAGCCGCCGGAGGGCTTCGCGGACTACGCCGTCGAGGTCCCGGGCCAGGGGGACCACTTCACGCCCTACGTTCCGCCCGCGCCGGACGACATCGCCCTGGCGATCTCGGGCGAGGAGCTGACGGGGGCCCAGGTCGTCGAACGCGCCCGTGCCGACGCCGCCGCCCTCGGGCTCACGTCCGGCTCCCGCGTCCTGTCCGGGCTCGGCTACGCGGACTGGGACGGCCTGTCCCGCGGCCTGCTCGCCCCGCTGGCCGCCGGGGGCTCGGTCGTCCTGTGCCGGAATCTCGACCGCCTGGACGCGGCCTCGCTCGCGTCGCGCAGGGACAGCGAGCGCGTCACCCACACGGCGCAGTAGCGGTCGCCGTGGGCTCGCCAGGCGTCGGCCCTGGTTTCACGATGGGTGGAGGACCCGCCCGCGACCGCCCCACCAGGCGGCCGGAACCCGGGCTCGCCCGGCCGGGCCGCGCGGCACCCCGACGCGGTCCTGCGCCGTCGGCCCGGGCCACGCCGCCGCAAGCGAGGGATGGACGCCGTGACCAACGACGACGACGCAGGCGGCCCGCGGCCGGAACCGGGCCGGGGGGACGACCCGGCCCCCGCGGAGCGGCCCCGGACCGGCGAGCCGGGCACGGAGCCGCGAGGTGAGCCGGACGCGGCCTCGGACGGCGAGGCGGCCGACGCTCCCGCGCCACGCTCCCGCCGCCGCTGGCTGCGCTGGGCCGCCGCCGGCGGGGCCTTCGTCGTGCTGGCCGCCACCGGGATCGGCGCCGCCCTCTACCTCAGGTTCGAGGACAACATCACCACGGACACCCGTACCGCCGAGATCCTCAAGCGCTACGACAAGGAGCGGCCCGTCCCGGAGGTGCACGACGCCCAGAACGTCCTCCTCATCGGCTCCGACAGCCGCGAGGGCGACAACAGGCGTTACGGGGAGGACGACGGCCAGGCCCGCTCGGACACCGCGATCCTGCTGCACCTCTCGGCGGACAGGGAGAGCGCGACGGCCGTGTCCCTGCCCCGGGACCTGATGGTCACCGTCCCGCGCTGCGTGGACCGGCGGGAGGGTGAGGAGTCGCGCGAGCAGTTCGCCCAGTTCAACTGGGCCTACGAGTTCGGCGGCGCGTCCTGCACGATCCGCACCGTGGAGGAGCTGACGGGCATCCGCGTCGACCACCACCTGGTGATCGACTTCCAGGGCTTCAAGAAGCTGGTGAACTCGGTGGACGGCGTGGAGGTCTGCCTGCCGAAGCCGGTCGTGGACCGGGACGCGAAGCTGCGGCTGCCCGCCGGGCGGCAGACCCTGCGGGGCGAGGAGGCGCTCGGCTACGTCCGCGCCCGGCACGCGCTGGGCGACGGCAGCGACACGGAGCGCATGGAGCGCCAGCAGGATTTCCTGGCCTCGTTGTTCCGGAAGGTGCGCAGCACCGGCGTGCTGATGAACCCGGCCAAGCT
The DNA here is from genome assembly GCF_027460245.1 of Streptomyces sp. WMMC1477. Taxonomy (NCBI): domain Bacteria; kingdom Bacillati; phylum Actinomycetota; class Actinomycetes; order Kitasatosporales; family Streptomycetaceae; genus Streptomyces; species Streptomyces sp. WMMC1477. The sequence goes on from NZ_JAPZBD010000003.1 coordinate 1,671,172, forward strand.
GGTGCCGGTCCTGGACGCGGCGACCTCTTCCCTCACCGCCGACGAGGGACTCAACTCGCTCACCGAGCTGTACGAGCTCGTCCGCGGCCTGCGCGAGCTGCCCGAGGAGGGCCTCGTCTTCCTCACCGTGCCGCGGCAGCCCTACAGCCAGGACCCGAACCGGGACGAGCTGGTACAGCCGGAGGCGGACCGGCTGTTCACCCTGATCCGCAAGGACCGCCCGGTGGACGTCGTCCAGCGGTCCGAGGACGCGGAGGACCGGCAGGAGGCGGACGGCGCGCGCGGAGAGCGCGGCACCGGGGACGACGACGGCCCGAGCGAGCCGACCCCGACGCCGACCTACAGCGGAGCGACCGCCGAGCACGCGCCGTGTGACTGATCCCACGGAACCGATCTCCCCGCTTGACCGTCTTCGCCCCGTAGTGCCGGATTCACACCCCCAGGGATGTGTCACCGGCATGGCTGCGCGCTGAACTGGGCGGATAGTGTGAGCGCTCGAATCGACCGCCCTGACCACCGGAGCGCTCAGAGGGGGCTGGCGCGACCCGGACGACGGAGGACGCACGCGAGTGGACGCGCAAGGCCGTGGGCACGCGGGAAACATCGATCCCGCAGACCAGTGGGTGTACAACCCCGGCACGGGCAGCTACGAGCTGCGCCTGCCCGCCACCGGTGACGCCGGACCGGGAGCCGGCGGGGCTCCCGAGCGGGGCCACGAGGCCGCGCCGCCTCCCCGGCAGGCGGCGGGCGGCGACACCGGCTCCCCGGCCGGCTCCGGGCACGGCACGGGCTGGCGTCCCTCCGAGGGCTCCCCCGCCACCGGGAGCGGACGCCGCCGGGTCCCGGGGCAGCGTCCCGGTCCGGCCGCCGAGGGCAAGGGCGGCACCGGCCCGCACCGACGCCGGAAGCCCAAGCCGAAGCCGTCCGGGAAGAAGCGTGTGCTGCGCTGGGGCGGCGGCGCCCTGGCCCTGCTCGTGCTCTCCGGGTGCACGACCGCATACCTGCTCTACCGGGAGCTCGACGGCAACATCGACAAGGTCGACACCGGCATCGACAACCCGGCGACGTCGGGCGAACCGGTGAACATCCTGCTCATCGGCACCGACACGCGGGCCGGGGAGGGCAACGGCAGTTACGGCGACCGGGACAGCGTGGGCCACGCGGACACCACGCTGCTCCTGCACGTCTCCGAGGACCGCTCGAACGCCACGGTGCTGAGCATCCCGCGCGACATGATCGTCGACATCCCCGGCTGCCCGACGAAACAGCAGGACGGCACGGAGAAGCTCATCCCCGGCTCCCAGGGCGTCCGGTTCAACGAGAGCCTGGGCCAGAACGGCCGGGACCCCGGCTGCACCTGGCGGACGGTTGAGCAGGTCACCGGGATAAAGATCAACCACTTCATGATGGCGGACTTCAACGCCGTCAAGGAGCTGTCCACGGCCGTCGGCGGCGTGGAGGTCTGCGTCGCCAAGGACATCGACGACCCGAAGTCGCATCTGAAGCTGGAGGCGGGCACGCACGTCGTCGAGGGCGAGCAGGCGCTGGCCTTCGTGCGCACCCGCAACAGCGTCGGGCTCGGCAGCGACCTCAGCCGCATCGAGCTCCAGCAGCAGTTTCTCGGTTCGATGTTCCGGCAGATGAAGTCGCGGGACACCCTCACCGACCCGGGCAAGGTCCTCGACCTGGCCCGCGCCGCCACGAACGCACTCACCGTGGACACCGGCATCGGCTCGGTGAAGAAGCTCTCCGGCCTGGCTCGGGACCTGTCGCAGGTGAACCCGGAGAACATCACCTTCGCCACCGTGCCGGTGCTCGACAACCCGGCCGAGAAGGTCAAGGCGACCGTCGTGCTGGACGAGGCCAAGGCACGACCGCTGTTCCAGATGATCAGAGCCGACAAGTCGCTGACGGACACCGGGAAGAAGGACGGCGGGAAGGGCGGGAAGAAGGACGACGCGAAGCCCGTGGCGAAGGCGCCCGCCGGGCAGGTGCGGGTGGACGTGCTCAACGGCGGCGGGCCGGTCGGCGCGGCCCAGAAGACGGTCACCTGGCTGCAGAACGTCCAGGGCGTGCCGCTGTCCACCAACGCGGGCAACGCGGACGCCAAGCAGCCGACGACGACGTTGACCTTCGGCTCCGACCAGGCCGGCCAGGCCGCGACGCTGGCCGAGATGATGGGCCTGCCGAAGTCAGCGCTGAAGAAGCAGGACGCGCCCGCGGGCGAGGGCGTACCGATGACCCTGGTCCTGGGGAGGGACTACGTGGCCGCCGGTACGCCGCTGGAAGCACCGGACGAGGCGCCCGAGGGCGTCCAGAAGATCAACGGCGGGGACGAGAACGTCTGCGCCAAGTGATCACTGACCGGACTGGCGAGGGGGAGATCCGGTGGGACCGAAGGAACACGATTCCGGGACCGGCGTCCGGCCGCACGTGGGCGGAGACCCCGCCCACGGCGGGCGGGGCCCGGACCACGACCGGGAGACGGTGCCGCGGCAACGGCGGCCCGAGCCCGGCCGGGGCGGCGGCGACGGCCATGGCGGCCGGGCCCGGACGCGGCCCGCGCCGCTCGCCCGCCGCGTCCTGCGCTGGTCGGCGATCGTGCTGTGCGTGCTCATACTCGGCACCGCGGGCGCGGGCTACCTCTGGTACGACAGCCTGAACAGCGACCTCCGCAAGGCGGCGCTCCACCTGGGCGACGACAAGCTGGACCCCGTCGAGCCCAACGCCGCCGGGCAGACGCCGCTCAACATCCTGCTCCTCGGCTCCGACAGCCGGAACTCGGACGAGAACGTGCGGCTGGGCGGGGCCCGCGCCGACCGCGGCCGGCCGCCCCTGGCCGACGTCCAGATGCTGCTGCACCTGTCCGCCGACCGCGGCGACATGTCGGTCCTGTCGATCCCGCGCGATACCCGGGTGACGATCCCGCGCTGCACGGATCCGGAGGACGGCACGGTCTATCAGGAGCGCGTCGACCGGATCAACGCCAGCCTCCAGAACGGCGGTCCGGGCTGTACGGTGGCCACCTGGGAGCGGCTCACGGGCATCCCGGTCGACCACTTCATGATGATCGACTTCACCGGCGTCGTCTCGATGGCGGACGCCGTCGGCGGCGTCCCGGTGTGCGTGGACGCCAACGTGTACGACCGCCGCTCCGGCCTGCGCCTCGAACAGGGCGAGACGACGGTCCGGGGTGAGCGGGCCCTGCAGTGGCTGCGCACCCGGTACGGCTTCGAGGACGGCAGCGACATCGGCCGGGCCAGGGCCCAGCACATGTACATGTCCTCGATGGTCCGGCAGTTGAAGTCCGGGACGAAGCTCAGCAACCCGAACCGGCTGCGCCGGCTGGCCGAGGAGGCCACCAGCGCGCTGACCGTGGACCACGGCCTGGACCGGGTCGAGAAGCTCTTCGACCTGGCGAACGAGCTGAAGAAGGTGCCCTCCGAGCGCATCACGATGGCGACGATGCCGTGGGTCTACTCCCCCGGCGGCAGCTACGTCCTGCCGAAGGAGGGCGAGGCCGAGCAGGTGTTCTCGATGCTCCGCCGCGACGTCGCCCTCGACGGCGAGGACGACGGGAAGCCCGCCCAGGCCGCCGACCCGACCGGCCCCGAGTCGCCCTCCGCGTCCCCGTCGAAGGAGCCGACGGCCGACCCCACCGAACCCGCGGTGGACCCGTCCTCCGTGGCCGTGCGCGTGTTCAACGGCACCGGCGGCGTGGGACACGCGCCGGTCTCCGGGCGGGCCACGGCCGTCGCTGGCGAACTCCGGTCGGCCGGCTTCACCCAGACGGTGGCCGACGCCACACCGCGCTCCCGGCAGGACACCGTCCTCACCTACGCCGAGCCCGGGCAGCGCGCGGCCGCCCTCACCGTGGCGAGGGCGCTCGGACTGCCCGAGGACGCGGTACGGCATGCCGCCGCCGACCCCGGACTGGCCCTCACCGTGGGCGCCGACTGGCCCGAGGGCGCGACGTACCCGGACACGCGGGACCCCGCGAACCCCTCGCCGCGCCAGGAGGACGACAACCGGCCCCCGCCGGAGCTGGACGGCCTCAACGGCATGGACAGGGACGCCTGCATGCACGTCAACCCGGTCGCCACCTGGTGACGGGCCGGACCCACCGGCATCCCGTCATCTGTTCGGGCGTCGACCACTCGCGCGACCGGCAGGCTCAGCCATTGCACATCATCACCCAGTGTGCTCATATGCAACCGTAAGTGACCGCCGGTTAGTGCCGTACGCATATGACCCGCCCTGGGATGAACGCCGCAAGGGCTCCCAAGGCGGGGGTGGCTCAGCCCTGCCCGGGGGACGCGGGACGGTGCTGCGCACCGTGCGGGACCCCCGCCGGCAGTGGCCCTGAACCCGAGGAACCCCCATGCCACGACCCAGACCCCCCGCCCTGATCTCCGCCTGTGCCGCACTCTCCGCGTTCATCGCCCCCTCGCGGTGGCGGTTCCGGCCCTCGCACACGACGCCCCCCACGACACGACCTCCGAGACCGCCACCGACACCCGTGTCCGCGTCGACAAGGACGAGGCAGCCGTCATCGGACGGGAGCACGCCGAGGCGCACGCCCGCACCCGCAGGGCGATCGAGGACATCGGCGACTACCCGCAGCCCATGCGGACGGCCCGGCTGAAGAGCCTCACCACTTCGCAGGCCGCCCACAACGCCGATGTCGACCCACGTGACTTCGGTGCCTTCACGCAGTACTTCCCCTCCCCCGACTTCGCCGTCCACGTGGCCCAGTTGCCCACCGGCAAGGTGCTGATGTTCTCCTTCGAGCGGATGGAGACCAACCCGACCCGGGAGACCGCACCCACTCAGGTCATCGGCGAGAAGAACGCCGGCCGCGCCTTTCTGTGGAACCCGGCGAGGGGTACCGGGCCCGAGGCCTTCAGGAAGGTCACGCCCCCCGTCATCAACATGCCGGACGGCAAGAACGAGCCCAGGCCCGCACCCTTCTTCTGCGCCGGCCACGCGTTCCTCCCCAACGGAATGCTCGGCGTCTTCGGCGGCAACCTCGGTGGGAACCACGGCGCCGGGGCCAAGCTCTCCCTCGTCTTCGACCCCTGGACGGAGACCTGGGCGCTCAACGAGGAGATGTCGGTGGGGCGCTGGTACCCCAGCGCCGTCACCGGCCCGGACGGGCGCATCCTCGTCATGTCCGGACAGTCCGAGCTCGGCTGGGGCACGCCGACCGAGGTCGTGGAGCGCTTCCCCGCCTTCGCCCGCCCCGTGCCCGTCGTGAAGGCGGACGTGCCCCGGGGCGTCGCCGTGGACACCTTCGGCGCCACGGCCCCCTACCGGCACGACTACCCCCACCTGTTCTCGCTGCGGGACGGCAAGATCTACGGGCTCGGCCGGGACCACGACCAGCAGTGGCTGTTCGACCCGGTGAAGGAGACCCGGACCGCCCTGCCCGACCGGCCCGGCACGTCCCTGCGCAACTACGGCTCCGCCGTCCCTCTGCCCGCCGGCTTCCGCGGGCCCGACTCCGTCCTGGTGCTCGGCGGCGACCGGAACGACCCGAACACGTACCAGCTCGTCGGCAGGCAGTGGAAGAAGCAGGAGCCCCGCGCTTTCGGCCGCACCCAGGACGACACGCTGATCCTGCCCGACGGCACCCTGATGACCGTCAACGGCGCCTTCGACATCCGCGACTACGGCAACGGCCCGTACAACCCGAACGCGGACCCCAAGTACCGGCAGGTCGAGCTGCGCGGTGAGGACGGCAACTGGCGGCTCGGGCCCGTCCAACGACTGCCCCGCGGCTATCACTCCAACGCCGTCGTCCTGCCCGACGGCCGCGTCATGGTCACCGGCGACGAGGCACAGCAGATCGCCAACGACCCGGACATCACCGACGACATGGACGGCAGCATCGAGATCTACGAGCCCGCCTACCTGCACGGCGGCGAACGCCCCGACCTCGCGGCCGTGCCGCAGCGGGCCCTCGCCTACGACGAGCGCTTCACCGTCCTCACCGGCACCCCGGAGGACGTCGACCGCGCCGTCCTGCTGGCCCCCACCACGGCCACCCACGCCGTCAACTTCAGCCAGCGCCACCTCGACGTCCGCGTCAAGGGCCGCTCCGGCACCTCACTCGAACTCCAGGCCCCGCCCTCGGCCAAGGCCGCACCGCCCGGCTACTACATGCTGTTCCTCCTCAACGAGGACGGCGTACCCAGCGTGGCCAAGTGGGTGCACTTCACCCCGCAGCAGAGCAGCTGAAAGGGAGCGCACACCGATGGAGGACACGATGACCGGCACCATGACCGGGCTGCCGCTGCGGCAGAGCAGAGAGATCCAGGGCGACGTGCTCGCGGGTTTCAAGAAGGACCACGTCCAACTGCTGTTCCTGAAGTTCGACGACCCCGTGCGGGCCCGCACCTGGCTGCGCCGCCTCAAGCCGCGCATCGCCACGACACGGCAGGTCGCCTCGTTCAACGCCGCCTTCAGCACGGCCCGGAGGTACACCGCGGGTGACGACCCGAAGAAGCTCAACGCCACCTGGCGGAGCATCGGCTTCACCTACGCCGGGCTCCAGGAGCTGACCGGCGGGGAGCCGTTCCCGAACACGACCGAGGGCACGACACAGCACGCCTTCAAGCAGGGCCCCGCCGCCCGGGCCGGAATGCTGGGCGACACGGGGGACAACTCACCGGAGAACTGGCTGTTCGGCGACAGCGTGGGCCAGACCGTCCACGCCGTGCTCACCGTCGCCGCCGACCGGCCCGAGGACCTGCGCACGGCACTCGGCATGGAGCGCCAGGAGGCCGCGGCCCACAAGGTGGTCATCACCTTCGAGCAGGACGGCAGGACGCTGGAGGGCGAGCGCCGGGGCAAGGAGCACTTCGGCTTCAAGGACGGGGTCAGCGAGCCGGCCGTCATCGGCTTCGACGAGCCCGACCCCGACCACCCCGAGTGGAAGAAGGACAGCCCCGGCACCCGGCGCATCCCGGCCGGCGAGTTCGTCGTCGGCGAGGAGACCGTCAACGGGCGGCCCCACGGCCTCCCGCTCTGGGCCGTGAACGGCTCCTTCCAGGTGGTGCGGCGGCTGGGGCAGGACGTCCCGGGCTGGTGGGCCCAGGTCGCCCTGCGGCTGCGGGAGCTCAAGAACGCCAAGGCAGTGCCGCCGGAGGCCACGGCCGAGTGGCTGGCGGCCCGCATGGTCGGCCGCTGGCGCTCGGGCACCCCGGTGGCCAAGTGCCCGCACGCCGACGCCGTCTCGGACGCGGAGGCCGGGCAGGACAACGACATCAGCTTCGCCGACGATCCGGAGGGCGAGGTCACCCCGCTGTTCTCGCACCTGCGCAAGACCAACCCCCGGGACGGTCTGGTGCTGGGGCCCGGTGGGAAGCCGGAGCCGGAGAAGGGCGGGCTCGACGCCCGCCGCATCATCCGGCGCGGCATCCCCTACGGGCAGGCCTTCGACCCGGCGGGCGGCCCCGGACGTGGACCGGACGCGAGCCGCGGCCTCGTCTTCGTCTGCTACCAGTCGGACCTGGTACGGCAGTTCGAGTTCATCCAGAAGGACTGGGTCAACGATCCGAACTTCCCGCGGCGTGACCCGGAACCGGGGGCCGACCCGGTGATCGGCGTCAGCACCGACGTCTCGTTCGAGGACCAGCGGGTGCGCTTCGAGCAGTTCGTCCGCACCGAGGGCGCCGTCTACGCCTTCACCCCGTCGCTCTCGACCCTGGACAGGCTGGCGGACGGCAAGCTGGGCGAGGACGAGGAGAAGATCAAGGTCACCGTCCGGGAGAGCGGCAACCACGACATCGCCGCCGTCTCCACCTTCGACATCGAGGACGCGGTGGACGCGGGCAAGGCCCGGCTGACCCTCCAGGACGACGGCAAGCTCGTCGTCCACGACGAGCGTCAGGACCCGCGGTGGTTCTCCCGGGTATCCGGCCCCGGCGGGCGGCGCGCGGTCTTCCAGGAGGACGGCAACCTCGTGATCTACACCGAGGACAACCGGGCCCTGTGGGCCTCGGGCACCGACGGCAACCCGGGAGCCAGGCTCAGTGTGCAGGCCGACGGCAACGTCGTGATCTACAACGCGTCCGACACCCCCGTCTGGGCCACCCACACCCGCCACTGATCCCAAGGCCCCGCCCCGGCGCCCCCGGCGCGGGGCGGGGAGGGGCCGTGTTCCGCAGGCCTGCGGTGCTGGCGTCCCGACGCTGAGAGCCGAACCCGACCGGCGATCAGGCGGGGGTCTCGCACCTCGCGTCCAGCGAAGAGACGGCGCACGGACGGAGGATCAGTTCCGATCCCTCCAAGGCCGCAACCATGGCAAAGGGGAACCGGTCGACCCCGAGACAGAGCGCGACGTCGTCCGGATGGACTCCTTGACGCACCCCTTCCGCAAGCTCGGCCCGGCGGCCGCCCCGGTCGGGTTCTCGGCACGCTGCGGCCGGGAAGCCCCGTGCGCGGGTACTGCCACATCACCGACGGAGGTCCCACGCTGCTGACCTCGTCCGGCAGGTCAGTCTCCTCCCCCGGGCCGACCGCCCACGAGGTCGTGCGCGATCTGCCGCGTCCAGTCCTCGACGTCCGCCCAGTCCCGGTAGTCGCCGTAGCGCAGGCCCATCGCCTTGAGCGCGATCCGCCCCGACACCGACAGGTGCTCGGGCCGGATCACGCCGGAGAAGAGCCGGTGACCGCGCGGGCGCAGTGCGTCCAGCAACTCCCCCACCACCTTCTGCTCCTCCTGCCCCACCATGGCCTTCCCCCAGCCGCGCAGAGCGGCGGGGGCGCCCACGCTGAAGATCCACAGGGGGCGCGTGCGAAGCGCCGGCCGGTGGCGACGGGTGAAGGCGAGGGCTTCGGGCAGCCAGGCCATGTCGTGCACCGCGCTGCCGATCACGAACGCGTCGTACGTGTGGACGTCGGCCACCTCACCGAGGGGCCGGAGGTCGGCCTCGGCGGGGGCCTCCCGCAACCCGGCCGCGACGCGCTCGGCGATGCTCCGCGTGGAGCCGTGGGCGGAGGCGTACCCGACGAGCACGGTCGGCCCGTCGGAGCGGCGCTCGCGCCCCGCGGCACCGGGCTGGTCCGGCTCGTCGGCCATGGCTGCCTCCCGTCGGCTCGCCTCGAGTGTCGTGGCGCGGGCGGCTCGCCGCACGCCCGGGGCCTCCACACGGGCGAGGGGCCGAATCCACACGGGCGGGGGCCGACGGGCGCCCTCGGCCGCGACGGCGAGGCGCCCGGCCGGGAAGCCCCGGCCGGGCGCCTCGGGCGGGTCGCTGAACCCGGGCAACGCCTTACGGCAGGTTGCGGGCCATGACGATGCGCTGGACCTGGTTCGTGCCCTCGTAGATCTGGGTGATCTTCGCGTCGCGCATCATGCGCTCCAGCGGGTAGTCCCGGGTGTAGCCGTAGCCGCCAAGGAGCTGGACGGCGTCGGTGGTGACCTCCATCGCCGCGTCGGAGGCGTAGCACTTGGCGGCGGCACCGAAGAAGGTCAGGTCCTCGTGCGGGCCCCCGAGGGCGACGCGCTCGGAGCGGGCCGCGGCGGCGTAGGTGAGCTGACGGGCGGCCTCGATCTTCATCGCCATGTCGGCCAGCATGAACTGGACGCCCTGGAAGTCGCCGATCGGCTTGCCGAACTGCTTGCGCTCGCGGACGTAGCCCTTGGCGTAGTCCAGCGCGCCCTGGGCGATGCCGAGGGCCTGGGCGGCGATGGTGATGCGGGTGTGGTCGAGGGTCTTCATCGCCGTGGCGAAGCCGGTGCCCTCGTCGCCGATCATGCGGTCGGCCGGGATGCGCACGTTGTCGAGGTACACCTCGCGGGTGGGCGAGCCCTTGATGCCGAGCTTCTTCTCCGGGGCACCGAAGGACACGCCCTCGTCGCCCTTCTCCACCACGAAGGCGGAGATGCCGCCGCGGGTCTTCTTCTCCGGGTCGGTGACAGCCATCACCGTGTAGTACTCGGATACGCCGGCGTTGGTGATCCAGCGCTTGACGCCGTTGAGCACCCAGTGGTCGCCGTCCCGCACCGCGCGGGTCGTCATGCCGCCCGCGTCCGAGCCCGCGTCGGGCTCGGAGAGGCAGTAGGAGAACATGGCGTCGCCCTTGGCCAGGGGGCCCAGGTACTTCTTCTTCAGGTCCTCGGAGCCGGAGAGGATGACCGGCAGCGAGCCGAGCTTGTTCACAGCGGGGATCAGCGAGGAGGAGCAGCAGACGCGGGCCACCTCCTCGATGACGATGCAGGTCGCCAGCGCGTCGGCCCCGGCGCCGCCGTAGGACTCGGGGACGTGCACGGCGTGCAGGTCGTTGGCGACGAGCGCGTCCAGCGCCTCCTGCGGGAAGCGGGCCTCCTCGTCGACGGCCGTCGCGAAGGGTGCGATCTTCGCCTCGGCGAGCGCGCGCACCGAGTCGCGAAGCATGTCGTGCTCTTCGGCCGGCCGGTACAGGTCGAAATCAGCGGCTCCCGCCACGGTGACTCACTCCCTTGGAGATGGGTTGCTCAGTGCCAGTGCTAGTTACCGTTAAGTAACCGAATTCTACTGGTCGGCTCCCCCACGGGTACACGTGAGCTTGCCGACAGTGCGCAACGTGTCCCGGCTATGCTCGGGCCCCGTTGCCGTCCCCCGCTGTCAGGGAGTACCCCGCATGGCCCCCAGGATCACCGTGATCGGTACCGGCTATCTCGGTGCCACGCATGCCGCCGCCATGGCCGAGCTGGGCTTCGAGGTGCTGGGCGTGGACGTGGTGGCCGAGAAGGTCGAGCTGCTGTCCCAGGGCCGGGCGGCCATGTACGAGCCGGGCCTCGAAGACCTGCTGGCCCGGCACGTCACCGGGGTCGAGGGCTCCTCGGGGCGGCTGCGCTTCACCACGTCCTACGCCGAGGCGGCGGAGTTCGGCGACGTCCACTTCGTCTGCGTGAACACTCCGCAGCGGCACGGCGAGTACGCCTGTGACATGAGCTACGTCGACGCCGCGATCGAGTCGCTGGCCCCGCTGCTGACCCGGCCCGCGCTGGTCGTGGGCAAGTCGACGGTGCCGGTGGGCAGCGCGGAGCGGCTGGCCGCCCGGCTCGCCGAGCTGGCCCCCGTCGGCGCCGAGGCGGAGCTCGCCTGGAACCCGGAGTTCCTGCGCGAGGGCTTCGCCGTCCAGGACACCCTGCACCCGGACCGCATCGTCGTCGGCGTGCGCTCCGAGCGCGCCGAGCACCTGCTGCGCGCCGTCTACGAGCGGCCCCTCGCCGAGGGCTCCCCCTTCGTCGTCACCGACTTCCCCACCGCCGAGCTGGTGAAGACGGCGGCGAACTCCTTCCTCGCCACCAAGATCTCCTTCATCAACGCCATGGCCGAGGTGTGCGAGGCCGCCGACGGCGACGTGGTCAAGCTCGCCGAGGCCATCGGCCACGACGACCGGATCGGCGCCAAGTTCCTGCGGGCCGGGATCGGCTTCGGCGGCGGCTGCCTGCCCAAGGACATCCGCGCCTTCATGGCCCGCGCCGGCGAGCTGGGCGCCGACCAGGCCCTGACTTTCCTGCGCGAGGTCGACTCGATCAACATGCGCCGCCGCGGCCACATGGTCGAGCTGACCCGCGAGGCCGTCGGCGGCGCCCTCCTCGGTAAGCGGATCGCCGTCCTCGGCGCCACCTTCAAGCCGGACTCCGACGACGTCCGGGACTCCCCCGCCCTCAACGTCGCCGGGCAGCTCCACCTCCAGGGCGCGCAGGTCACCGTCTACGACCCGAAGGGCATGGACAACGCCCGCGCCCTCTTCCCCACCCTCGGCTACGCCCCGAGCGCGCTCGCGGCCGTGCGGGGCGCCGACGTCGTCCTGCACCTCACCGAGTGGCGCGAGTTCCGCGAGCTGGACCCGGAGCGGCTGGCCGAGGAGGTCTCCGAGCGGCACATCCTCGACGGCCGCAACGCCCTCGACCCGGCGCTGTGGCGCAAGGCGGGCTGGACCTTCCGCGCCCTCGGCCGCCCCACGGCGTAGGGAACGCGCCCGCTGGAGCCGGAGGCCGTCACACGCCACGGCAGCGCGTCATGGAGCAGGCTCCCGGCCGCCCCCAGGCACGCCAAGCCGTAGACGTACGCAGCCATCCGGGCCTCAATAGCGTGGCATGTTCGGAATCGCCCTCTCCGCGAGCTCGATGAGCGCCTCGATCTTCGTCATGTCCGCCTCGACTTCCTGCGGCGTCACCGCCGGAGCCTCCGATGAGCGGTACTCGACTTCGTTACGCCGGGCTCGCATGCGGTTGAAGGGACGCAGCGCGGCCCCAAGCGGCGGGTCGAGCTGCGCCCGCACCGCCTCGTAGATGACGGTGTGGCCACCGCGACTGGTGGCGCGTAGCCCCTGGTTCTGCAGTACCGCGGCCAGTGCTCGGCGCGCTGCGTCATAGGCGAGCGTGTATGCGCCCTCTGGGTCGGTGGCCAACAGCTGCCGTGCGGAACCGACATGCGTGCGGGCCCGGACCAGCTCCGCTTCGGCGGCCTGCCGGGAAGCGGGCACGCGCTCCAGCCGACCACTGCTGATGAGCGCGTCGACCGTCGACCGGCCTTGGTTCCAGCGCGTCACTACACCTCCTGGTCGAGGTTCAGCCGGACCAGCGGACGTTCGCGAACGCTGGTGAGAAACGGATCATCAGTGTCGGCCTCCCACGCCTCAACGGTTACCCGGTGGACGTTGACCTCGCGGCGCAGCCGACGGGATGCCTCCTCGGCAAGGTCGAAGAGCGCGTCGGCATCGGGATCACCCACGACGAGGACGTCGACGTCAGCGGGCGGCGGCCCCGGCTCGCCGCTGTACCGGGCGGCCCAAGAGCCGTAGATATACGCCCGCCGCACACCTTCCAGTTTCCCCAACGCCTCGGTGAGCACGGGCATGGGGCCGAAGGAGACGGACATGAGATCGCTCAACGGACGGTACAGCGGAGTGTCCGTACGAGCCCTGACGAGGCGGCTGCGCCCCACTCTCCGGTCGGCCAGGATGCCGCCGCCGCTCAGCCGGTCAACCTCGCGGAGGACAGCCGTGGGCGTCACTCCGATCTCGTCGGCCAGCTCGGTGATGCTGTATTCGCGCTCCGAATGCAGGAGTACGAGCGCGAGGAGCTCTCCTTGCGTGCGGGACCTGAGGATGGGAAGCAGACTCGGTGACACTTTCACTGGACGCAGGATATCAGGCACGCAGCGAAAGTAACGTTCTGCGGTTGACCGCTCACCGTGACAGCCGGCGGCCGATATGTGCTTGGCCCGGTGGTCGGGTGTCCACTCGGTTCGGGCACGGCTGCCCGCGGCGTACCCCGCGGTACCGGTGCACCACGCCGTCGGGGGTGATGCGGGCGTGTGCCCCGTTCAGCGGCAGTCCGCCTTCCGCGTTCAGCCAGTTACGGATGCGTTCAAGGGTGTCCCACAGCCCTCAGCACGGGCAGGGGTCGCGCCGTGAACGCGTACCAACAGATGTCGTCGTGGATGACGAACACGCAGGGCAGTCCCTCGGCGAGACGCTGCAACGCAGCATCGTGCACACGGGCGCCCTCGGCCCAAGCCCTGAGTTCGGCGGGCGCGTCGTGGTCGGCGTACGGAACGCGCTGGAGGGCGAGCGGCGGAATCCACGGGGTGGAGGGGTCCGGGTCGAGGGCGTCGGCGAAGTGTCGGGCCCGCTGCCTGAGCCACCTCAGGGCCAGCCGACGGGTGGGGGCGAGGTGGCTGCCGAGCCGCACCGTCGTCCGGGCGTCGCCCCCCGCATGCCTCGGCCAGATACCGCGTCCCGTTCATCGGGCCCGCTCGTCGTTCTCGGGGCTCAGCAGGTCGAGGAGCTGTCCGGCCGCCGCGTCCACGGCCTCCAGCTCTTCCGTGCGCCATCGCTCCCGCTCGACGATCGCCTGGTCCAGCGCGATGAGGAAGGCCGCGCGGAGCACCTGGTCCGTCTCCAGCCGTCGCAGCTCGGCGAAGGCCGCGCGAGGCACCTCCGCCCGCGCCCGGCGCCGCCAGGCCAGGGCCGCTCCGGCGGTTGCCGCGAGGGCGAGCGCGACGCACCAACGGGTCGCGGTCATGGCGCCCACCGCACGGATCGGCGCATGCGATTCTCCTCGTTCACCTGCGCCCGCAGCCGCCGCAGCAGCGCGGAGTCCTCGCAGTCGGCATACGGCTCCCCCGCCTCGTCGTGGCCCCAGGGTTCACCGCGGTCATCCTCGGTGCCCGGGGCCCGGGCGTGAGCGTCTTCGGCGGACGCGCGGGGCGTGCGCCGTTGCGTGGGACCGTCCATATCCGACACCGGCCACTCCTCTCCGTAGCGGTTCCACTACCGGGGTGGCCAAGCGTGGCCTACAGTCGGGAACCACTCAACTTGTGGGAAACGGAGGGAAGGTTGGTGAAAGCCGGTTGAACCGCAAGGAGTTGAATCCGGACGCCTCACCTCAAGCGGCGTTCGGCGCACGTCTGCGCAGCCAGCGGGAACGGCGCGGGTGGACGCAGGAGGAACTGGGCGCTCGGATGGGATATTCGAGCACGCATATGTCAGCGGTCGAAACTGGTCGGAAGTCCCCGACCTTGCGGTTCTCGCGCAGTGCGGATCAGGCGCTCGACACCGGCGACGCGTTCGAGCGCGAATGGCGCGAGCTCAAGCACGGGGCTCTGCTGGAAGGCTTTCCGGAGTACGTCGGCTACGAGGGTCGGGCCGTCGAGATCCGGCTGTTCGAAGTCGGTCTCATTCCCGGCCTGTTGCAGACGCCCGAGTACGCCCGGACGCTGGCGGACGGCGATGTGCAGCGTGGTGCCATCACGCCCGAACAAGCCGAGGAGCGGGTCTCGTTCCTGGCGGAACGGCAGGCCGCGCTGGTGCGTCCCCGGCCGCCCATGGTGCTCGTCGTGATGGACGAGAGCTGCCTGCGGCACGCGGTGGGAGGCGCAGAGGTCATGGAAGCCCAGCTCCAGCGGTTGGCCGAGGTCGCCTCGCTTCCCAACTGGGTTCTCCAGGTGTCGCCCTTCGACATAGGAGCGCGGCGCCCGTTCAACCTGCCGGTCAATCTGCTCACCCTGGCCGACCGGTCCATGGCCGCCTATGCCGAGTCCCAGGCACGCGGGCATCTGGAGCGCGAAGTCACCGCCGTTGTACCGATGCTGACGGCTTACCATCAGCTACAGGCCGAAGCGCTGGCCCAGGCGGCCTCCGTGGCCATGTTCGAGCAGTTACGAAAGGGCACCCCGTGACGACCGAATCCCCCCGCTGGTACAAGTCCTCCTACAGCAGCAACGGCGGCAACTGCGTCGAGGTCGCCGCCAACTTCCTCGCAACGCGCGGCGTGGTCCCCGTCCGCGACTCCAAGAACCCGAGCGGCCCGGTACTCAACGTTCCCGCCGACGCCTTCTCCGCGTTCGTCGCTGGCGTCAAGGCCGAGGAGTTCGGCGCCATCTGACGAAAGGGCACCCTGTGACGACCGAATCCCCCCGCTGGTACAAGTCCTCCTACAGCGACAACGGCGGCCAGTGCATCGAGGTCGCCGCCAACCTCATCGCGACACACGGCATCGTCCCCGTCCGCGACTCCAAGAACCCTGGCGGTCCGGCACTCCACGTCCCTGCCGACGCCTTCTCCGCCTTCGTCGCGAGCGTCAAGGCCGAAGACTTCGGCACCGTCTGACCCATCGCGCCGCGACACAGCACGGGCGGACGAAAATTGCTCGACCCGGTGGGCGGGGTGGGGCAGGCTGGCCCCTTTGCGGGCGGTGGGACGGCCCACCGCCCGAGGGACGAGCCTCACGAGGGAGACCTTTCCGTATGGCTATCGCCGAATTCGGAGTGACCGCGATCGACTGCCCCGACCCGCGGGCGCTCGCCGCCTTCTACAGCGCCGTGCTGGGCTGGGAGACGGACCCGGAGAGCGACGACGAGTGGCTGGAGATCGTCGGCCCGGACGGGCGGCGGCTCGCCTTCCAGCGTTCCGAGGGCTACCAGCCGCCCAGGTGGCCGTCGACCGAGCACGGCCAGCAGATGCACCTGGACTTCGACGTTCCGCGTGAGCGGCTGGAGGAGGCCGAGCGTGCGGTGCTGGAGCTGGGCGCCACCCTGCTGGAGGGTGACGACGGCGGCAAGCGCAACTGGCGGGTCTACGCGGACCCGGTGGGGCACCCCTTCTGCCTGTGCGCCCAGTGAGGCAGGTCCGGCGCACGTGAGAGCGGCCCCGGCGGGGACTCCGCCGGGGCCGCTCTGTTCGCGCGTCGGGCCGAGGGGCTACATCCCGCCCTTGACGGTGACCTTCTCGTCGTTCTTCAGCTGCTCCATCAGCGGCTTCACGCGCGCCATGTCCCACTTGAGCGCGCTCTGCCCGCCCGGGGCGGTGTAGAAGCCGGACAGCGGCATGTTCATCTGGGTGCCCTCGCCGCCGGTGAGGCCCTTCATGGCCCAGAACATGGAGCTGAGGTCGAAGAGGCTCATGTCCTTGTCGACGATGAGCGAGTCCAGGCCGGCGCCCATGGTCGGGTAGAGGGAGAAGGGGTTGAGCACGGTGGAGGGGGTCGCGCTCTCCTTGGCGAGGGCGGCCAGGAGCTTCTGCTGATTCTGCGTGCGGCCGAGGTCGCCGCCCTCGACGTTGTAGCGGTTGCGGACGAAGGCGAGCGACTCGGCGCCGTCCAGCCGGTGGCAGCCCTTGGCGAAGTCCGCTCCGGAGTTCTTGTCCTTGACGGCCTTGTCGAAGCACATCTCGACGCCGCCGAGGGCGTCGACGATGTTGGCGAAGCCGCCGAAGCCGATCTCTGCGTAGTGGTCGATGCGCAGCCCGGTGTTGTACTCGACGGTGCGGACGAGCAGCTCGGGGCCCTGGATGGAGAACGAGGTGTTCAGCTTCTGCTGCTGCGCGGGTATGCGGTTGCCGGACTCGGAGCCGGTGAACTCGGGGATCGTCACCCAGGAGTCGCGCGGGAGGCTGATGAGGCTGTTCCCGTTGTCGCCGACGTGCAGGATCATCATCGAGTCGGTCCGCTTGCCCGCGGCGGAGCCGGTGCGCAGCCTGTCCTTGTCCTCGTCGCTGAGGCCCGCGCGGCTGTCGGAGCCGACGATCAGGTAGTTCGTGCCCTTTCCGGCCTCCGGGCGGTCCTCGACCTTGGCGAGGTCGACGTCGCGCTGGAGCTTGCCGTCGGCCCAGAAGTAGGTGCCGACGCCGACGACGAGCAGGGCGGCGAGGCCGACGACGAGGCCGACGGTGATGCGGCGGCGCCAGTTCGGCCGGGGACGGGGCGCGGGCCCGGGCATGCCGCCCGGGCCGCCGGAGCCGTGGCCGGGCCCGGCCTGCCGGGGGATGCCGGGCCGGCCCGGAGCCCCCGCGTCGTACCCGGGGTCGTAGCCCGGGTCGTAGCCGGGCTCGGGCCCGGCGGGCGCGGAGCCGTACGTGGTGGGCTGCCCGTATCCGTCGTGCCCCTGGGCCCGGCCGGCGTCGTAGCCGTCGGCGGGCTGGGACGGCACTCCGGGCGCGCCGCGGACGGTCCGCATGACGCGGGCGTCCTCGGGCTCGGCTCTGCTCGCCCCGCGGCCGTACTGCTCGCGGTCGCGGTCTCCGGTCCATCCCTGGGGCCAGTCGCTCATGGCTGGCAGTGTGCCCTGCCCCACGCGCGGGCGACACACCCGGGTACGGAACCGGGGCAGGGCTGTTGCAGAGCCGCAGCATTCGACCCGCCGTGCCCGAATTGCGGACCGCCGCTTACGCTGGCGGCATGACCGACCCTGCGAAGGCCGCCGCGGAGAGCGAACTCCCGGCGAAGCCGACGGCGGCGTCCCGTACGACGCTGTCGCACATCATGACGCACAACGACACCAACCTCCTCGGCACCGTGCACGGTGGCGTGATCATGAAGCTGGTGGACGACGCCGCCGGAGCGGTGGCCGGGCGGCACTCCGAGGGTCCGGCGGTCACGGCGTCGATGGACGAGATGGTGTTCCTGGAGCCGGTCCGCGTTGGCGATCTTGTTCATGTGAAAGCCCAGGTCAACTGGACGGGCCGGACCTCGATGGAGGTCGGGGTGCGGGTGCTGGCCGAGCGCTGGAACGAATCCTCTCCCCCGAGCCAGGTCGGCACCGCGTACCTGGTGTTCGCCGCCGTGGACACCGACGGCAAGCCGCGCGCCGTGCCGCCCGTGATGCCGGAGACGGAGCGGGACCGGCGGCGCTACCAGGAGGCGCACATCCGCCGCACCCACCGGCTGGCCCGGCGCCGCGCGATCCGCGAGCTGCGCGAGCGCCGCACCGCCGAGGGCCTGCACGACGGCTGACGGCACCCAGCAGGGCCGCCCGGTCCCGGCCGCTCAGTCCGGACAGACGACCTGGTCGCCGGTGACGACCGTGTAGCCCCTGCGCCGCTCGGCCGCGCGGTCCGGCGGCGGCTCGGCCGCGCGGACGGGGGTGACCTCGCGGAAGTCCGCGCCGAGGGTGACGCGCATCAGGGGGCCCTGGCCCTCGACCTCGCGCAGCTCGGCGCCGGGCAGGGCGGCGGCCAGCGAGCGGGCGGAGCGGTCCCAGCGGGGGTCGTAGGCGATCTCGGTCTTCTCGACGTCCTGCTTCTTCGCGTTGCCGGGGATGCCCGTGGTGGCGAAGCCGGTGGCGGCCAGCTCCCGGTCGACCCGGTGGCCGAGTCCCGACGTCTCGGTCCCGTTGTCGACCTGGACCCGGATGTTGCGCGGCGGCACCGCCACCGGCACGGCCCGCTCCGGCGGCTCCCCCTGGCCCTTCCCGGCGCCCTCGTCGCCGTCGCCCTTCTCACCGGCGCCGGAGGCCGGGCGGTCGGTGAGCGGCTCGTCCCGGCGCAGGGCGATGAACAGCTTCTTCGCCTTCTCCTCGTCCCACAGAACGGTTTCTCCAAGCTCAGGCACCCGGTGGCGGGCGTTGGCGATGGGCACCGTGGCGAACTCCGAGGACGCCGGGCCGAGGCCGCGCAGGGCCTTCCCCAGGGCCAGCATCTCCTCCGAGCCGAAGCCGTGGTCGGCCCGCACGGAGGAGAGGGCGGCGTCCGTGACCTTCCGCAGCCTGCCGGGGTTCATCAGCACGCCGCTGCGGGTCGCCTGGTCGATCAGGGAGGCGACGAAACGTTGCTGTCGCTCCATGCGGCCGAGGTCGGCGCTGCCGTCCACGTGGCGGGCACGGACGTACTGGAGCGCCTCGCCGCCGCCGAGCACGCTCGTGCCGGCGGGGAGGTCCAGGCCCGAGTGGCTGTCCTTGAGCGGCTTCACCGTGCACACCGGCACACCGCCCACGGCGTCGACCGTCCGCATGAAGCTGGTGAAGTCCACTTCCAGGTAGTGGTGGACGTGGACGCCGGTCATGCGCTCGACGGTCTCCACGGTGAGCCGGGGCCCGCCGTGGGTGTAGGCGGCGTTGAGCTTGCTGGGCAGTGCCCCGTGCCGCACGCCCCCCTCCCGGTCGGTGTGCGGCGGGAGGGTGGTGTAGCTGTCCCTCGGCAGGCTGACGACGGAAGCGCGGTCGCGGCCCTCGGAGAGGTGGACGAGCATCATCGTGTCCGTGCACTGGCAGGGCGCGCCGCCGAGGTGGTACGCGCGGCGCTGCTTCTCGGAGATCCTCTCGCGGCCGTCGACGCCGACGACGAGGAAGTTGAGGCCCTTGCCCGCCTCGGGCCGGTCCCCGAGGTCGTCGAACGGGTCCACCCGCCCGATGCCGTCCACCACCCCCGTCATGACCACGTGCCCGAAGCCGCTGACGGCGAGGACCGTCCCGGCCGTGGCGAGGCTGATCCGCAGCCTCCACCGGGGCGGCCGGCGCGCCGGGCGGCGCCGGGAGGGGCGCGGCGTAGGGGGCACGGACGGGACCTCCGGGCAGGGGTCGGGCTGTGGGTCACAGTACGGCCCGGCCGGTCGCGGGGGCGGCTGCCGTGCGGCACGTTCCTCCGTTCGCGGTAACGTGACGGGGTGACTTCCGCAGTACCCGGCGCGGCGCGCCCGGCGCCCCCCGTCTCCGTGATCATGCCCGTCCTCGACGAGGAGCGGCACCTGAGGGAATCGGTGCGGGCCATCCTCGCCCAGGAGTACCCCGGCGAGCTGGAGGTCGTGATCGCGCTCGGCCCGTCCGCGGACCGCACGGACGAGATCGCCGCCGCGCTGGTGGCCGAGGACGCGCGGGTGCACACGGTGCCGAACCCGACGGGGCGCACGCCGGCCGGGCTGAACGCGGCGATCAAGGCGTCCCGGCACCCTGTCGTCGTCCGGGTGGACGGGCACGGCATGCTCTCCCCGGACTACATCGCGACGGCCGTGCGGCTGCTGGACGAGCAGGACGCGGCGAACGTCGGCGGGATCATGCACGCCGAGGGTGAGAACGCCTGGGAACAGGCCGTCGCCGCGGCGATGACGTCGAGGATCGGCGTCGGCAACGCCGCCTTCCACACCGGCGGCGAGGCGGGCGAGGCCGAGACGGTGTACCTGGGCGTCTTCCGCCGGGAGGTCCTGGAGCAGCAGGGCGGCTACAACGAGGAGTTCATCCGGGCCCAGGACTGGGAGCTGAACTACCGCATCCGGGCGGCGGGCGGCCGGATCTGGTTCTCCCCCGAACTGCTGGTGTCCTACCGGCCGCGGCCGAGCGTGCGGGCGCTCGCCAAGCAGTACCGCAACTACGGCCGCTGGCGGCACGTCGTCGCCCGCTACCACCCGGGCTCCATCAACCCGCGCTATCTCGCCCCGCCGACGGCGCTGCTGGCCATCGCCGCGGGCACGGTGCTGGGCGCCGTCGTCACGCCGTGGGCCCTCGTCGTGCCGGGCGGGTACCTCGCCGCCATCACGGCGGGCTCGGTTCCGGCCGGCCGGGGGCTGCCGCTCGCGGCCCGCGCCCGGATCCCGGTGGCGCTGGCCACGATGCACATGGCGTGGGGCTGGGGCTATCTGACGAGCCCGCGCTCGCTGGCCCGCAAGGTCATCGCCTCCCGCCGCACCCCGGCCCCGGCCGACGCGGCCTGAGGCTCACCGGCCGGGTCACCCCGACGTCACCCCTGCTGCGGCCCTGACGTCCGCCAGGCCGCGATCACGTCCTCGGGCGCCAGACGAGGCCGACGCCGTCGGTGTCGAGGCCAGGGGCGATGCCGTTCGCCGACGCGATGACCAGGCCCGTGCGGGCGGCGTCGAGGCCGGGCACCTCGACGGCTCCCCGGCGCAGGGCGGCGAGGTAACGGCCGTCGAACGGGGTGTTCAGCCATTTCACCGAGCCGGCGAAGTGGATCCTCCCGGCCACGGGCGCCCGGTCGGCGCCGACGAGGTCGATCTCCGGGTCGAACCGCCGGTTCCACCAGCCTCCGACGGCTTCCACCTCGGGCCACGGCAGAGCGCCGTCGAGTGCCGCGAGCTCCAGGGATTCACGGACGACGGGCTCCACGGCGCGCCCGCGCCAGGTGGCCCACCGTCGTTCGACGAGGCGGTAGGCGACCTCGGGACGGCCTCGCCTCGTCTGCTCCTGGGCCGCGCGGAGCGCGGCCAGATACAGCCGGAGGTTGCTGTCGGCCACCCGGTACAGGGCGGGCTTGCCGGGACGCGTGGACAGCGGCTCGTCAAGGGCGAGCGCCCGCTTCTCGCCGACCAGGCGGCGCAGCAGCGGAGAGAGATCCGGAGGGCAGCGCTCCCTCTCGCCCTCCAGCCGTGGCAGCGATGTTGGCGAAGGTTCGGTCCCCGCTGCCCACCGCCTCCAGCGCCCGTCGGGCCTGGTCCGGTCCGGGGAACTCGGCCATCAGCGCGGACTCCGGGATGCTGAACACCGGGGAGGCCGGATCCCGGCATTCGGCCTCCAGGAAGGCCAGGGCGCTCGTCCCCTGCGGTCAGGCGCGCAGAATGCCCGGGGGGCCGCCGGAGACCAGGGCGGCGTCGATGGAGTCGGCTGCGGACAGCCCCAGGGCACATCCCACCTCGGCGGGGTTCAGCGGACCGAGCACCAGGTGGTCCGCGCGGCCGTAGAACGGCCGGTCGTAGGCGGTCAGCCGCTCCATCATGTGGATGTCGCTGCCGAGCTGGAGCAGCAGCACCGGGCGCCTGGACAGCAGTCGGTCCCAGGCGGTCTGCAAGGCTCCGTCGAAAGCGGCGTCCTGCTCGGTGAACCAGGGCACCCCGTCGAGCACGACGATCGACGGGGTGTTGTCGGGGAGCGCGCTCGCGAGGGCGCGGAAGGCTTCCGGCCAGTCCCGGCCGCCTGTGGGCAGCAGCTCCGGTTCCTCGGCGATCTCACGTAGATCTCATCCAGGTAGTTCCCATCTACCTAGATCCATACTACGCAGCCGCTGCACGGGCCGAAGCCGGAGGCGGGCGCGGGCTCAGCCGCTGACACCGGGTGGGTCCTGAGGGGCGGCGTCGCCGTGCTCGGGGAGGTCGCCGCGCTCGATGGGCGCGGGGGTCTCGGAGAGCGGCGGCAGGACGGCGTGGAGCTCGGCGTTGTCCGCGCGGTGGGCGGCCTCGGCGGCCTCGCGCAGGGTCTCGCGGTCGGTTCCGCCCCGGTCCGAGCTGACCCGGACGACGTGGCCGTCCGCCCCGCGCTCGTAGACGTGCTGCGAGGGCCCCGCGCGGTAGTAGAGGTCGCCGTCGGCCTCGCAGGTGCCCTCACCGGCGTCCGGTGCGGTGGCGGGCTGGTCGCAGCCCGCTTCGCCGCGGTCCACGGTGAGCATGAAGGTCGCGCCCTGCTCCCGCGAGAAGTAGGCCGCGCTGAAGCCGTCGCCGCCGTACACGCCCACCGACTGCCTGGCGAGGGCGTAGCCGTCCGCCTCGGTGACGTAGATCAGCTCAGGGGCGCTGCCGATGCTCGCCGCGCGCCGCTCCAGCTCGGCGCGGTCCGGGACGTCGACGGAACCGGAGCCGGTCTCGGTGCCGCAGGCGCCCAGGGCGAGGGACAGGGGGAGGAGGGACAGGGCCGCCAGGCGTCTCAGCGCGATCATGCGCCCATCCTTCCCCGCCCCGTCCCGGCGGCGTCAACGGGGGTTTCAGCCGTCCAGTTGACCGATGGTCGCGTTGGACGGGGGTGCGGTGGCGGTGAGCTCGCGGGCGACGGCCTCGGCGTCCCGGAGCACGCGTACCGCGTTGTGCCAGGTCAGCTTGGCGAGGTCGGCCTCGGACCAGCGGCGGTCCAGGAGCTCCGCGATCAGGTTGGGGTATCCGGCGACGCTGTCCAGCCCGGCGGGCAGGAAGGCGGTGCCGTCGAAGTCGCCGCCGATGCCGATGTGGTCGACGCCGGCGACCTCGCGCATGTGGTCCAGGTGGTCGGCGACGGTGGCCGGGGTGGCGACGGGGCGCGGCTCGGCCTCCTCGAAGGCCCGGTGCAGGGCCATGGCCTCGGGGGTGGTGTCGAGGTGGTGGAAGCCGTGGGCGCGCAGGTTCTCGTCCGCCCGCCGGGTCCAGTCGACGGCGGCGGGGAGGATGAACTTGGGCACGAACGTGGCCATGGCGATGCCGCCGTTGGCGGGGAGCTGGGCCAGGACGTCGTCGGGGACGTTGCGCGGGTGGTCGCATACGGCCCGGGCCGAGGAGTGGGAGAACACCACCGGGGCGCGGGTGACGCGCAGCGCGTCGCGCATGGTGGTGGCGGCGACGTGGGAGAGGTCCACCAGCATGCCGGCGCGGTTCATCTCGCGGACGACCTGCTCGCCGAACGCGGTGAGCCCGTCGTGCCGGGCCTCGTCCGTGGCGGAGTCGGCCCAGTCGATGGTGTCGTTGTGCGTGAGCGTCATGTAGCGGACGCCGAGCTGGTGGAGCTGGCGCAGGGTGCCCAGCGAGTTGGCGATGCTGTGGCCGCCCTCGGCGCCCATCAGGGAGGCGATGCGGCCCCGGCGCCGGGCGGCCTCCATGTCGTCCGCGGTGAAGGCGAGTTCGAGGTCCTCGGGGTGGCGGGCGGCGAGCTGCCGTACGACGTCGACCTGCTCCAGGCAGGCGCTGACGGCGGCGTCCCCGGTGAGGTCGGTGCGGACGTAGACCGACCAGAACTGCGCGCCGACGCCCCCGGCGCGCAGCCGGGGCAGGTCGGTGTGCAGGTGGGCGGACTGGTCGGTCGCGATGTCGCGGGCGTCGAGGTCGTACCGGACCTGCTCGCGCAGGGCCCAGGGCAGGTCGTTGTGGCCGTCGACGACGGGGAAGTCGGCCAGGAGCTTGCGGGCGCGGGTCAGGGAGTCGGTCATGGCTGTCCCCGGCCGTCAGCGGGCGAAGCCGAAGCCGTCGGCGTTCGCGACCTTGTTGCGCAGGCGGCGGCCCTTCTCGGTCGCCTGCTCGTTCAGCTCCTCCTGGAAGGCGGTGACACGCTCCCGCAGGCTCGGGTCGTGGGCGGCGAGCATACGCACCGCCAGCAGCCCGGCGTTGCGGGCGCCGCCGACGGAGACGGTGGCGACGGGGACGCCGGCGGGCATCTGCACGATGGACAGCAGCGAGTCCATGCCGTCGAGGTACTTCAGCGGGACGGGGACGCCGATGACGGGCAGCGGGGTGACGGAGGCGAGCATGCCCGGCAGGTGGGCGGCGCCGCCGGCGCCCGCGATGACGGCCTTGAGACCGCGGTCGGCGGCGTTCTCGCCGTACTCGATCATCTCGCGCGGCATGCGGTGCGCCGAGACGACGTCGACCTCGTGGGGCACCTCGAACTCCGCGAGCGCCTGCGCCGCGGCCTCCATGACGGGCCAGTCGGAGTCGGAGCCCATGACGATGCCGACGAGGGGGGCGGGGCGGGCGTCGCTCATTCGGTGATCGTTCCTCGCAGGTAGTCGGCGGCGTGCCGGGCGCGCTCGCGCACGTCGGCGAGATCGGCGCCGTAGGTGTTGACGTGGCCGACCTTGCGGCCGGGCTTCACGTCCTTTCCGTACATGTGGATCTTGAGCTGGGGGTCACGGGCCATGCAGTGCAGGTAGGCGCCGTACATGTCGGGGTAGTCGCCGCCGAGGACGTTGGCCATGACCGTCCAGGGGGCGCGGGGGCGCGGGTCGCCGAGCGGGAGGTCGAGCAGGGCGCGCACGTGGTTGGCGAACTGCGAGGTGACGGCGCCGTCCATCGTCCAGTGACCCGAGTTGTGCGGGCGCATGGCGAGCTCGTTGACGAGCGTGCGGCCGTCGCGCGTCTCGAAGAGTTCGACGGCCAGGTGTCCGACGACGTCGAGTTCCCGGGCGATGCGCAGCGCGAGCTCCTGGGCGCCGGCCGACTGCTCGGCGCTGAGCCCGGGCGCGGGGGCGATCACGGTGTCGCAGACGCCGCCGACCTGGACGGACTCGACGACGGGATAGGCGACGGCCTGTCCGTGCGGAGAGCGGACGACGTTGGCGGCCAGCTCGCGGACGAAGTCGACCTTCTCCTCGGCGAGCACCGGCACACCGGCTTTGAACGGATCGGCGGCCTGCTCCTCGTCGTCCACGACCCACACGCCCTTGCCGTCGTAGCCGCCGCGCACGGTCTTGAGGACGACGGGGAAGCCGCCGCCCTCGGCCGCGAAGGCGGCGACGTCGGCCGGGTCGGCGACTACGCGGTGCCGGGGGCAGGGGATGCCCAGGGCGTCGAGCCGGGCCCGCATGACGCCCTTGTCCTGGGCGTGGACGAGCGCGTCGGGCCCGGGCCGCACCGCGATGCCCTCGGCCTGGAGGGCGCGTAGGTGCTCGGTGGGCACGTGCTCGTGGTCGAACGTGATCACGTCGCAGCCGCGGGCGAAGTCACGCAGCGTGTCCAGGTCGCGGTAGTCGCCGACGACGACGTCGCCGACCACCTGCGCGGCCGAGTCTTGCGGGGTGTCACTGAGGAGCTTGAAACGGATGCCGAGCGGGATGCCAGCCTCGTGGGTCATACGGGCGAGCTGGCCACCGCCGACCATGCCGACTACCGGAAACGTCACGTCACCAGGGTAAGGGGCGTCCGGAGCGCTGACGCACGGGTATCGAACGCGCGGGTACCCCAGAGCAGGGACGCGCGACTCGGCCGACCCTCCGGCCAGGCCCTAGCATGAGGTGCTGGGGGCCGAGCTGACCGAACGGGGCGCTGAAGATCACTATGGGTGAACATCCGAAGCAGGCCGTCCGGCTGAAGCGCCTGCTGCGGGAACTGGCGAAGTTCGGGACGGTCGGGGCCTTCGGCTTCCTGGTCAACGTCGCGGTCTTCAACCTGTGCATCCACACCTTCCAGCTCGCCCCCGTGCGTTCCGGTGTGATCGCGACGGCGGTGGCCGTCGCGACGAACTACCTCGGCAACCGCTACTGGACCTACCAGCACTCCGACAAGCGCCGGATATCGCGGGAGGCCTCGCTGTTCCTGCTGTTCAGCGCGGTGGGGCTGGTGATCGAGAACGGGGCGCTGGCCGTCTCGCACTACGGCTTCGGCTTCACCTCCCCGCTGGCCGACAACGTCGCCAAGTACGGCGTCGGTCTCGGTCTGGGCACGGCGTTCCGGTTCTGGTCCTACCGCGCCTGGGTGTTCCGGGGGCGGGCCTCAGGCCTCGGCCGGGGCGCCGGCGACCTCACGGCTGAGGAACAGCGCGAACACCGGCGGATGCTGCTGTAGCAGCTCCAGGCGGCCGCCGTCGGCCTCCGCGAGGTCGCGGGCGACGGCGAGGCCGAGCCCGGTGGAGTTGTGCCCGCTGACCGTGCGCTCGAAGACGCGGGAGCCCAGCTCCGGATCGACGCCGGGGCCCTCGTCGGTGACCTCCACAACGACCTGGTTCCCGGCGATCCGGGTGCGCAGGGCGACGGTGCCGTCCCCGTGCATGAGGGAGTTCTCGACCAGGGTGGCCAGGACGGTGGCCACGGCTCCGGGAGTGCCGACGGCGCGCAGCCCGGGCTTGCCGGAGTGCACGATGGCCCGGCCGGCGCCGCGGTAGGCGGGCCGCCACTCCTCGACCTGCTGGAGGACGACCTCGTCCAGGTCGAAGCCGACGGCGGACGTGGAGCGGGGGTCGCGGCTGTTGGTGAGGAGCCGCTCGACGACGTCGGTGAGCCGCTCCACCTGGGCGAGGGCGATGGCGGCCTCCTCGCGGACGGTCTCGGGGGCGGCGTCCCCGACGCTGTGGACGATCTCCTCCAGCCGCATCGACAGGGCGGTCAGCGGGGTGCGGAGCTGGTGCGAGGCGTCGGCGGCCAGCCGCCGTTCGGCGGTGAGCATGCGGGCGATGCGCTCGGCGCTGGCGTCCAGCACATCGGCGACGCGGTCCAGCTCGGGGACGCCGTAGCGGCGGTGCCGGGGGCGCGGGTCGCCGGAGCCGAGGCGTTCGGCGGTCTCGGCGAGGTCGGTGAGCGGGGCGGCGACGCGGCGGGCCTGACGGACGGCGAGCAGCACGGCGGCCAGCACCGTCACCAGCGCCACCGCGATGATGATCATAAGGATGCGGCCGATCTCGTCGGTGACGACGCTGCGCGGCTGCTGGACGACGACGGTCTCCCCGGAGCCGCCCTGGGCCCGGCCCTGGATGACGCCGCCCTGGGGGCGTTCCCCGAGGGCGATGGACTCCTGCCCGGGCAGTTCGATCCGCACGTACCGGTCGGCGGGGACGGCGCTGCGCATCGTGTCGGCGGTGACCTGCTCGCCCGCCGCGAGCCGCGCCTCGACGACGGCGACCAGCCGGGCGGCCTCGGAGCTGGTCGTCTCCCGCGCGCTGCGTTCGATGGCCTGGGTCTCGATGACGACCAGGGAGATGCCGAAGACGGCGATGACGACGACCACCACGGCGAGCGTGGAGTTGATCAGGCGGCGGCGCATGGCGGTCTGCGGTCCCGGGGCTAGTTCTTCTCGAACCGGAAGCCGACGCCCCGCACGGTGGAGATGTAGCGCGGGTTGGCGGCGTCGTCCCCGAGCTTCTTGCGCAGCCAGGAGATGTGCATGTCGAGCGTCTTGGTCGACGACCACCAGGTGGTGTCCCAGACCTCGCGCATGAGCTGGTCGCGGGTGACGACGCGGCCCGCGTCCCGGACCAGGACCCGCAGGAGGTCGAACTCCTTCGCGGTGAGCTGGAGTTCCTCCTCGCCGATCCAGGCGCGGTGGGACTCGACGTCGATGCGCACGCCGTGGGTCGTCGTCGGGTGCGGGGACTCGGCGGTGCCGCGGCGCAGCAGGGCCCGGACCCGGGCGAGCAGTTCGGCGAGCCGGAAGGGCTTCGTCACGTAGTCGTCCGCGCCCGCGTCCAGGCCGACGACGGTGTCGACCTCGTCGGCGCGGGCGGTGAGCACGAGCACGGGGAAGCCGAAGCCCTCCGTGCGCAGCCGGCGGCAGACCTCCAGGCCGTCCATGCCGGGCAGACCCAGGTCCAGCACGACGAGGTCGACCTCCCCGTGGAGTCCGGCCTCCAGGGCGCTCGGCCCGTCCTCCCGGACCTCCACCTCGTAGCCCTCCCGGCGCAGGGCCCGGGCGAGCGGCTCGGAGATGGAGGCGTCGTCCTCGGCGAGCAGTACTCGGGTCATGGCCCGATGGTAGTCCCGCCCGGCTGACCTGCGGGCCAGTAGGGGAAAGAGGCGGTCGCACAGCGTGAACCGTCTCTGGTCTAGCCCGCACTATCGAGGGAGGAAACGGTGATGGACCTGGGAAGTGATAGTGAAAGCTGATTTTCCCCTGTGATTCATCCCTCATGGGTCTTCGCATGGCGGTGGGACCTCGCGTAGGGTGAGCGCGCCTCCTCCGTGGGGCCAGGGCCGCCGCGTGCGGCGCCCGGCGCGCAGCGCGCCGGTGCCCCGTGCCGGGACCCTGCCAGGACCGGGAAACGACCAGCCCGGTCCCCTCTCGCGCGGACCGGCGCCACCGGCCCCGCGGCATCCCCCGTACGGGCGCACGCCCCCACCCTTCGGCGCGCGTCGCGACCCACCGGCACCTTCGGCATCGCCGGCGTCGGCATGACCCTCGCCGTCGTCCAGTACGTGCTCGGCGCGCGGCATCTGGGCGAGGTCGGCCGTCACCCGGCCACCCCGGCCACCCCCGAGGAGAAGCGGCGTGTCCTGAACCGGACGCTGCTGTGGAGCGCGGTCGCGGTCGGCGCCCTCGTCCTGGACGTGGCCCTGGGCACGTTCGACATCGAGCACGTCGTCAACGCGCTGGCCGTCCTCGGCATCGTCCTGCCCGTCGGCTACTTCTGGCTGATGTTCCGCAGCCCGAAGCTGACGGCCGAGGACCGGCCGAAGGTCGTCGCCTTCGTGTGGTTCTTCGTCACCGCGGTGCTGTTCTGGATGATCTACGACCAGTCCGGCTCGCTGCTGACGATCTTCGCCGACCAGAAGACGGACCGCGGCATCGGCGGCTGGGAGTTCCCGGCCTCCTGGTTCCAGTCCGTGAACCCGGTCTACGTGATCATCCTGGCGCCCCACTTCGCGGCCCTGTGGGTGCGGCTGGCCCAGCGGAACCGCGAGCCCAGCACGCCGGTCAAGTTCGGCCTGGCCATGCTGCTCGTCGGCGGCTCCTTCGGCCTGATGGGCCTGACGGGCGCCGCTGCCGCCGCCAGCGACACCGGGCAGGTCACGGTGTTCTGGCTGCTGGGCGTCTACCTGGTGCAGACCCTCGGCGAGATGTGCCTCTCCCCGGTGGGCCTCTCCCTGTCCACCAAGCTCGCGCCCAAGCAGTTCGTCAGCCAGATCATGGGCCTGTGGTTCCTCGCGACCGGCAACGCGCTCAACGGCTGGGTGACGCGGCTCAACGAGCCTCTCGGCGACACCCTCTACTACACGATGTGGGCGATCGTCGCGATGGCCGCGGGCCTCGCCTTCACCGCCGGAGCCCGCCGCCTGCGGGCGCTGATGGGCGACGTCGGCTGACCCCCTGAACCCCCCGGGACGGGCCCGGGGAGCCCACGGTGGGTCCGTGCCAAGGGCCTCGCCTTCGGCACGGACCCGCCGTCGCGCGCGGCACCGGCCGTCCCGGCGTAGCACGATGCCCGGCGCGGCGGTGGGGAGGTCGGCGCGAAGGCGCGGAACTGGCATGCGCAGCCCCCGGGGGCGGGTGCCGGGCAGGATCTGGGCGGCCCTCGCCCACACGGCGCGGGCCGCGGACGCGCTGTGGCCGCTCGCGCGGGTGCCCGCGCCCCTGCCGGGGGCGGCTACGGCTGGGCCAGCTCGGCCCAGACCGTCTTGCCCCGGCCATCGGGCGCGTGGACGACGCCCCAGTCGGCGCACAGGCGCTGCACGATGAACATGCCGTGACCGCCGGGGCGGCCGGCCCGGTGCGGGGTACGGGGCTCGGGGCGTCCGTCGCCGCCGTCCACCACCTCCACGCGCACCGACTTCGGGCCGCGCGCCACCCGGACCTCCTGGGGCCCGCCCGCGTGCAGGCAGGCGTTGGTGACCAGCTCCGAGACGACGAGCAGCACGTCCTCGGCCGCGGCCTGGGCGTCCCAGTCGACGGCGGGCAGCCAACCCCAGTCGTTGAGGGCCTCGCGGCTGAAGTCCCGGGCCCGCTGGACGGCCCCGCTGACGCCGAGCAGCCGCAGGCGACGTACCTGCCGCAGCTCGCGCACCTGCCCGGACGGCGTGGCGCAGGCAGCCGGAGCGTTTTCGGGCTCCGGGCCGATCTCGCCCGCCGGAGAGGGCCGGGTGGTGCTCATCAGTCCTTCACCTCACCGGTTCCCGAGTTGGACCTATGCCGCCAGCAGATACAGAGGGTCTCCTGCCCGTCCACTCGGCGGGAACACCCACCGATTCCCCCGGGCTGGTGTGATGCGGATTACGCTTCACCGGACGGACGCCGGGGCAGGGGTTCCGCGCGGTGCTCGGCGTGTCCCCGCGCACCGGTCAGGTGTCGGGCAGCGCCTCCAGTGCGTCGGTCAGCGAGTCGTGGACGGTGAAGACGGCCTTGGCCCCGGTGATCTCGAAGACCCGCGCCACGACGGGGCGCATCGCCGCGAGGTGGACGGCGCCCCCCGCGGCCTCGGCCTCCAGCCGGGCGGCGAGCAGCACGTTGAGCCCGGTGGAGTCGAGGAACTCCAGCTCCGAGCAGTCGACGAGGAGGTGCCTGCACCCCTCTTCAAGGGCTGATTCCAGTGGTGTACGCAACAGTTCGGCGGTGTGGTGATCAAGCTCACCCTCGGGCGTGACGACGGCGGTCTCCCCCGTGCGACGCACGCCGACCGTCAGGCGCCCCCGGTGGCTCGTGCTCCCGGGCATTCCGCGGTCCATGCACACCTCATCTGCGTCTTCATCTGCGTTTTCGCGGCCGGTCGCCCCCCTCGCCGCGCGCTGCTCGACCCCCCGTGATCGCACATTCGAACCCTACGCCTTGACGGCTCCCACGGGTACCGGAACGAAACGTCCTATCGGTACGATCCGGACATATCGCACTTGCCATCCCCGCGCAACACCGGATACCCCTAGAAAAGAACCAGCCAGTACGTCAGCCATGGAGGCGCCGCACCTAGCAGTGCACGTCACGGCCCCGGCAGCCTGATGCCGGTCAACGAGGAGGACAGCATGTCGCCCCAGCTCGACGAGATACACGCCGAGCATCCCCTGAGCGAGGGATCCGAAACCGTCGGCGCCGATGCCGTCGACTCGGACGCCGTCGACTCGGACGCCGTCGATTCCGACCCTGTCGATATCGACGCCGCCCTCGCCGGACTTCCCGAGATCCCCCCCTACGACGAGATCGCGCCACACGACGCGCGGGCCCTGTCCAAGACGCTCTTCGAGCGTCTGGCCTCCGCCGAGGAGGGGACGCACGAGCACGCCTACGTCCGCAACACGCTCGTCGAGCTCAACCTCGCTCTGGTGAAGTTCGCCGCCTCCCGTTTCCGCTCCCGCAGCGAGCCGATGGAGGACATCGTCCAGGTCGGCACCATCGGCCTCATCAAGGCCATCGACCGGTTCGAACCGGACCGGGGCGTGGAGTTCCCGACCTTCGCGATGCCGACGATCATCGGCGAGATCAAGCGGTTCTTCCGTGACACCTCCTGGTCCGTGCGCGTCCCGCGCCGCCTCCAGGAGCTGCGCCTCGACCTGGCCAAGGCGGGTGACGAGCTCGCCCAGAGGCTGGACCGCGCGCCGACCGTCTCCGAGCTGGCCGAGCGGCTGAACCTCTCCCGCGAAGAGGTCGTCGAGGGCATGGCGGCCAGCAACGCCTACACCGCCAGCTCGCTCGACGCCCAGCCGGAGGAGGACGACGCCGAGGGCGCCCTCGCCGACCGCATCGGCTACGAGGACCACGGCCTGGAGGGCATCGAGTACGTCGAGTCCCTGAAGCCGCTGATCGCCGAGCTGCCCTCGCGCGACCGCCGCATCCTCTCGCTGCGCTTCGTGGCCAACATGACGCAGTCGGAGATCGGCGAGGAGCTGGGTATCTCCCAGATGCACGTCTCCCGCCTGCTGTCGCGCACGCTCGGCAAGCTGCGCAAGGGTCTGCTCATCGAGGAGTGACCCGCCGGCGCACCGCGCCGTCCGGCACCCGCGCCCGGGGCCCGTCCGGACGCCCGCCTCCAGGCCGAGGCGAGCGTCCAGGCGGGCCCTCGCCGTGTGCGCGCGCCGAGTTGCGGAGGGTCACACCCGGCGCCGCAGAATGAGGGGACGGTAACCGGAAGCCCGTCGTCCCCAGGAGGTCTCCCGTGGCGTTCAGGTGCGCGATCGGCCGGGCGGTTCCGGCCGCGGTGACGGCCGTACTGGTCATGACGCTCACGACGGCGGCCGGGGCGTCCGGCACGGGCGCGGCGGCGGCCGGAGCGTCACCCGCGGGCCCGGGAGAGGCCGCGGGGGCCCCGGCGGGCCGCACGGGGGCGTCCGGCGAGTCGGTGGGCTCCTGGGCAGCCCCGGTCCCGCGGCAGCCTCCGCCGGCGTCCCAGACGGCTCAGGCGCCGCCCCCCGTGCCGCGCGGGCTCGACGCCCGGGTCGTCGGCCCGGGCACCGTCCTGCTGAGCTGGCTGCCGCCCGCCCCGGCCGAGGGGGCCACGCCCGTCGCGGGTTACCGGATCCACCAGCAGGGCACGGCCACCCCGGTCGCCGAGGTGGGGGCGCGCACGCTCCGGACGGAGATCACCGGGCTGGAGCCCGGCATCGGCTACACCTTCACCGTCCGGGCGGTGAACGCGGCGGGCCACGCCTCGCCGGACTCCCGCCCCGTGGACGTCACACTCCCGGAGTAGGGCCCGGGGCAGCGCCCGGAGCGGGGCACAGCGGAGCCCCGGCCGGGTCCCGGCCCAGATAGGCGACCAGCCGCTCGCCCGGCGGCGCCGAGGCCGGCACCGGACGGGGCGGGGCGAACAGCGGCGCCCGCTCCCCCGCGGCGGGCACCAGCAGCGGCGCCACCCGCAGCAGCCCGGCCGCCAGCGGCGCCGGAACCGGCCGCCCCGGCCGACCCCGGGCGCGGTGGACGTCCCAGCCGTGGACGGCGATCTCCAGGGCGCCCGCGCAGGTCACCGCGCGGGTGGCCACCGGGCACCCGCCCACCGCCACGGCCCGCCGACCCGGATCGGCGGCCGACCAGGCGGCCAGCAGCCCCCCGGCCCGGGCCCGCAGCGCCGGGACGGGGTCGGCGGCCTCCTCCGGTGGCTCGGGAGCCGGGAGGAGCGCGACGGCCCCGTCGTCCACGGCCTCCCGCAGCGCGGTGAGCGACTCGTTCAGATGGCGCAGCAGCGCCCGCAGATCCCACCCCCGGCACGGCGTGGGCCGCTCCAGCTCCGCGTGCGTCACGTCCCGCACCGCACCGAGGGCGAAGCCGATGGCCCGCTCCAACAACTCCGTGCCGTCCGGCCAGGCTGTCACCGGGCCCCCTTGTCCTCGTCCGAGCCGACCTTCTCGGCGGTACAGACGGACGGGGGCCCGGGAACTCATCGGTGCACGACGCGCGCCCCGCCCTGCCAGACGTCCGTCACCAGCGGAACGCCGGGACGGTAGGCGAGGTGGACGTGGCTGGGGGCGTCGAGCAACATCAGGTCGGCGCGGGAGCCCGGGCGCAGCCGTCCGACGTCCTCGCGCCGCAGGGCCGCCGCCCCGCCGACGGTCGCGGACCACACCGCCTCGTCCGGGGTCATGCCCATCTCACGCACCGCGACGGCGATGCAGAACGACATCGAACTGGTGAACGAAGACCCGGGGTTGCAGTCGGTGGACAGGGCGACGGTGACGCCCGCGTCGAGCAGCCGCCGGGCGTCGGGGTACTCCGCGCGGGTGGAGAACTCGCAGCCGGGCAGCAGGGTGGCCACGGTCTCGCCGTCGGCCAGCGCCGCGACGTCGGCGTCCGTCAGATGGGTGCAGTGGTCGGCGGAGGCCGCGCCCAGCTCCACGGCGAGCTGCACGCCGGGCCCGTAGGTCAGCTGGTTGGCGTGGACGCGCGGCTGGAGCCCGCGGGCCATGCCCGCGGTGAGGACGGC
Source organism: Streptomyces sp. WMMC1477 (assembly GCF_027460245.1). NCBI lineage: Bacteria > Bacillati > Actinomycetota > Actinomycetes > Kitasatosporales > Streptomycetaceae > Streptomyces > Streptomyces sp. WMMC1477. The sequence continues at coordinate 1,705,392 of NZ_JAPZBD010000003.1, forward strand.
CCGCGCCTGGTCCCCGTCGAAGGCCCCGCGCTCGCAGAAGACGTCGACCCAGCGGGCGTGCGGCGCGCAGGCGTCGAGCATGGGCCCGGTGACGAGGTCGACGTACCCGGCCACGTCGTCGGCGTACTCGGGGGCCGCCACGTGGGCGCCGAGATAGGTGACCTCCTCCAGCCGAGCGGCGGCGATCCGCAGCGCCCTGGCCTCCTCCTGCGGCGTGAGCCCGTAGCCGGACTTGGTCTCCAGCGTGGTGGTGCCCTGGCGCAGCGCCTCGCGCACGTACCGGTCGAGGGTGGCGGCCAGCTCGGCGTCGGAGGCCGCCCGGGTGGCGGCGACGGTCGTGCGGATGCCGCCGGCCGTGTAGGCGCGCCCGGACATCCGGGCGTTGAACTCCTCGGTGCGGTCGCCGGCGAAGACGAGGTGCGAGTGGGAGTCCACGAAGCCGGGGAGGCAGGCCCGGCCCCCGGCGTCGTGGGCGGCGTCGGCGGCGGGGGCCCCGGCGTCCGGGCCGACCCAGGCGACGCGCCCGTCTTCGATGAGCACGGCCGCCCGCCGCAGAAGGCCGAGCGGCCCTTCGCCCAGCTCCGGATCGCCCGTGACCAGCGTTCCGATGTCACGGATGAGGGTGGTCGCGGCGGCCATGGGGCTCCTTCACGGGGGTGCGGGGGTGCGGGGGTGCGGGGGTGCGGGGTGCGGGGGTGGCGCGTGCGGCGGGGCGGGTGCGGTGGGTCAGCCGGTCACCGCGGAGACGGCCGCGGCCAGCGCGGCCGCCGTCTCGGGCACCGTCGTGTGGACGCCGTCGCGGACGACGTGCCGCCCGCCGACGACGGTGTGCCGGACGTCCGCGCCGCTCGCCGCGTACACGGCGGTCTCGGCGGCCAGCCGGGGCGGGGGACCGGCCGTGCGGACGCTGTCGAGGGCGACGGTGGTGAAGTCGGCGAGCCGGCCCACCGCGATGCGCCCGGCGTCGGGCCAGCCGAGCGCGTCGTGCCCGGCCTCGGTGGCGGCGTGCAGCAGCCCGGCGGCCGTCCAGTGCCCGCGGGTGCGGGTGCGCAGCCGCTCGTCCAGCTCCATCGCGCGGGCCTCCTCGAAGAGGTCGACGACGGCGTGGCTGTCGCTGCCCAGGGACAGCGGACTGCCGGCCCGCTGGAGGGCGACGGCGGGGCCGATACCGTCGGCCAGGTCCCGTTCGGTCGTGGGGCACATGCACACGCCGGTGGCCGAGCCGCCGAGCGCGGCGATGTCGGCGTCGGTGAGGTGGGTGGCGTGGACGGCGACCGTGCGGGGCCCGAGCACGCCGTGGTCGGCGAGCAGCTCGGTGGGGGTGCGGCCGTGCGCGGTCTGGCAGGCGTCGTTCTCGGCCGGCTGCTCGGACAGGTGGACGTGCAGCGGCAGGTGCCGGTCGGCCGCCCACAGGGCGACGGTCTCCAGCTCCTCGGCGGGCACCGCCCGCACGGAGTGGACGGCCGCCCCCAGGCGGGTGTTGCCGTCGGCCTTCAGCTCGCTCGCCCGCGTGGCCCAGCGCTCGGCGGTGCCGTCGGAGAACCGGCGCTGCGGCGGCGTGGGCGGCTGTCCGAAGCCGGCGGACAGGTAGCAGGTGTCGAGCAGGGTGATGCGGACGCCCGCGTCCGCCGCGGCGGCGGTCAGGGCGTGGCCCATGGCGTTCGGGTCGTCGTAGGGGGTGCCGCCGGGCGCGTGGTGCAGGTAGTGGAACTCGCCGACGCAGGTGATCCCGGCCAGCGCCATCTCCGCGTAGGCCGCCCGGGCGAGCGCGTAGTAGGTGTCGGGGGTGAGGCGTTCGGCGACGCGGTACATCTGCTCGCGCCAGGTCCAGAAGTCGCCGCCGCCGGCCTGGACGAAGCCGCGCAGGGCCCGGTGGAAGGCGTGACTGTGGGCGTTGGCCAGGCCCGGCAGGGTGAGGCCGCGGAGCGCCTCGGCGCCGGGCGGCGGGGCGGGCACGCCGTCGCGGACGGCGCTGACGTGGCCGTCCGCCACGTCCACGGCCACACCCGAGGCCACCCGGCCGTCCAGCCAGACGTGTTCGGTCCAGTAGGTCACCGGCACGCGAGGTCCTCCAGTACGTCGGCGAGGGCGTCGACCCCGGCGTGGCAGTCGTCCTCGGTGGCCTGCTCGGCCGGGGAGTGCGAGACGCCGGTGGGGTTGCGCACGAACAGCATGGCGGTGGGGACGGTGTCGGCCAGGATTCCGGCGTCGTGTCCCGCCCCGGTGGGCAGGACGGGCACGCCGTCGAGCCGCGCGGCGATGCGGTCGCGCAGGTCGTGCGCGAACTCCACCACGGGGGTGAAGGACTCGCGGGTGACGCCCACCCGGACGCCGTCGCCGCGGCCGTGCTCGACCGCCGCCCGCTCGATGGCGGTGACGACGGCGTCGAGCGTCGCCTCGTCGGCGGCCCGCGAGTCCAGCCAGCCGCGGACGCGGGAGGCGATGGCGTTGACGCCGTTCGGGTCCACCGCGACCTTGCCGAACGTGGCGAGCGCCCCGGCCGCCTCCGCCTCCGCACGGGCGGCGAGGACGGTGCGGGCGTAGGTGAGCATCGGGTCGCGGCGGTCGACGATGCGGGTGGTGCCCGCGTGGTTGGCCTCCCCGTGGAAGTCGAACCGCCAGCGCCCGTGCGGCCAGATGGCGGAGGCGACGCCGACGGGGTGCGGGGTGTCGGCCAGCGCCCGGCCCTGCTCGACGTGCAGCTCGACGAAGGCGCCGACGCGTGCCAGCCGGTCCGGGTCCGGCCCGAGGGCCTCGGGGTCCTGCCCGGCCCGCTCCATGGCCTGCGCGAGGGTGACGCCGTCGGCGTCCCGCAGTGCGCGCGCGGCCTCGGCGCCGAGCTTGCCGGAGCTGAGCCGGGAGCCGGTGCAGGCGACGCCGAACCGCGCGCCCTCCTCGTCGCCGAAGTTCACCACGGCGAGGGGACGGTCGAACTCCCGTCCCCGGGAGCGCAGCTCGTCCAGGGCGGCGAACGCGGAGACGACGCCGAGCGGCCCGTCGAACGCGCCGCCGTCGGGCACCGAGTCCAGGTGGGAGCCGGTGACGACGGCGTCCCCGGCGGCCGGGTCGCCCAGCCAGGCCCACTGGTTGCCGTTGCGGTCCGTCTCGCAGGCCAGCCCGCGCGCCGCCGCCTGGTCGTGGAACCAGGCACGGCAGTCAGTGTCGGCCGGGGTCCAGGCGTAGCGGCGGTAGCCGCCGGTCTCGGCGCTGCGGCCGATGCCCGCGAGGTCCCGCCACATCTCCAGGAAGGTCACGCCCGCTGCCCCTCGCCCTCGGAACCCCGGCGCTCGGCGCTCCCGGCGCCCTCGCGCATGGGGACGCGGACGGCGCGCTCGGCGGCGACCTCGTCCGCCCGCTCGTACCCGGCGTCCACGTGCCGGATGACGCCCATGCCCGGGTCGTTGGTGAGGACGCGCCGGATCTTCTCCCCGGCCAGCGGGGTGCCGTCGGCCACCGTGACCTGCCCGGCGTGGATCGATCGGCCCATGCCGACGCCACCGCCGTGGTGGACGGAGACCCAGGACGCCCCGGAGGCGACGTTGACCATGGCGTTGAGCAGCGGCCAGTCGGCGATGGCGTCGGAGCCGTCGAGCATGGACTCCGTCTCGCGGTAGGGGGAGGCGACCGAGCCGCAGTCCAGGTGGTCGCGGCCGATGGCGACGGGTGCGGACAGCTCGCCGCTCGCCACCATGTCGTTGAACCGCTCGCCCGCGCGGTCGCGTTCGCCGTAGCCGAGCCAGCAGATGCGGGCGGGCAGGCCCTGGAAGTGCACCCGCTCCCCGGCCATCCTGATCCAGCGGGCCAGCGACTCGTTCTCCGGGAAGAGGTCGAGGATGGCGCGGTCGGTGGCGTGGATGTCCTTCGGGTCGCCGCTGAGGGCGGCCCAGCGGAACGGGCCCTTGCCCTCGCAGAACAGCGGGCGGATGTAGGCGGGGACGAAGCCGGGGAACTCGAAGGCCCGGCCGTACCCGGCCAGCTGGGCCTCGCCGCGGATGGAGTTGCCGTAGTCGAAGACCTCCGCTCCCGCGTCCATGAAGCCGACCATCGCCTCGACGTGCCTGGCCATCGACTCCCGGGCCCGCGCGGTGAAGTCGGCGGGCTTCTCGGCGGCGTAGGACGCCATGTCCGCGAGGTCCACGCCGAGGGGGAGGTAGGCCAGCGGATCGTGGGCGCTGGTCTGGTCGGTGACGATGTCGATGGGGGCGCCCATGGCGAGCAGTCGCGGCACGAGGTCGGCGGCGTTGCCCAGCACGCCGATCGACAGCGGCTTGCGCTGGTCGCGGGCGGCGGTGGCCAGCTCCAGGGCGTGGTCGAGCGAGTCGGCCCGCACGTCGAGGTAGCGGTGCTCGATGCGGCGGTCGATGGCGCGCGGGTCGCAGTCGACGCACAGGGCGACGCCGTCGTTCATGGTCACGGCGAGCGGCTGGGCGCCGCCCATGCCGCCGAGCCCGGCGGTGAGCGTGATCGTCCCCGCGAGCGTGCCGCCGAAGCGCTTGGCGGCGACGGCGGCGAAGGTCTCGTAGGTGCCCTGGAGGATGCCCTGGGTGCCGATGTAGATCCAGGAGCCGGCGGTCATCTGGCCGTACATGGTGAGGCCGAGCTGCTCCAGGCGCCGGAACTCCTCCCAGTTGGCCCAGTCCCCGACGAGGTTGGAGTTGGCGAGGAGGACGCGCGGGGCCCACTCGTGCGTCGTCATGACGCCGACGGGGCGGCCGGACTGGACGAGCATCGTCTCGTCGGCCTTGAGCGTGCGCAGGGTGCGGACCATGGCGTCGAAGGAGCGCCAGTCCCGCGCGGCCTTGCCGGTGCCGCCGTAGACGACGAGCTGGTCGGGGTGCTCCGCGACCTCGGGGTCGAGGTTGTTCTGGAGCATCCGCAGGGCGGCCTCCTGCTGCCAGCCGAGCGTGGTGAGCTCGCTCCCCCGGGGTGCGCGCACCGTGCGCGGTCCACTCTGCCCTGCCTGTGCTGCCATGAGCCCCTGCCTCCCGGACGCCGGTGTGTGCCGCTTGAACGGATCGAAGTATTCACACACTCTACGAACTGAATATAACTAGTCAACACCGCCGGCGCCCCGGCACGGCGCACCGGGCCCCGGCATGACGACGTCGCCCCGGACGGATCGCGGTGCGACCGTCCGGGGCGGCGGAGGAACGGTGACAGGGCCCGCCTCGGCGGGCGGGGCTCACAGGGAGGCGATGACGCGGTCGGCCAGGACGTAGACCGTCTCGTCCTCGCACCCGAAGGTCAGGGCGTAGCCGCCGGAGACGCCGGAGCCGCCGAGCAGCACGGGCGGCTTCCCCGCGCGCAGGGCGTCGGCCAGCCGCTCCGCCGTCTCCCGGTGCCCCGGGGACAGGCAGACGGTGGTGCCGTCGGCGAACAGGTAGACGTCCAACGTGCCCAGGGGGCCGGGGCGCACGTCTGCCAGCTCCGTGCCCGCCTCGGCCACGGCGGCCAGCCGGGCGAGCGTGCGCTCGGGGTTGCTCTCCGGCGCACCGGCCTGCGCCGGAACCACCGGCTCACCCGCCAGGGTGTGGTGCGGGTTGGAGGGGTGACGGCGGCGGGCGGCGGCCCGCCCGGCCGCCTCGGCGTCCGCCCGCGCGGACTCCGCCGGGTCGACGTCGACGTGCCCGGCCTCGACGTGCGCCGCCTCGGCGGCGGGCTCGACACGCGCCTCGACGTCCACGGGCTCGGCGTCGTACTCCCCGTCGGAGTACGCCATGCCGTGCTGCTCGTGCTTGGCGTGCTGCTCGTGCTCGACGTCGGCACGCTCGGGGACCAGCTCCCCGGGGCCGGTCTCACCCCCGGGCTCCCCGGGGTTCCCCGGCCGGGCGGCGGGGGCCCGGTCGCCGGAGTCGCGGTCGGGCTGGCGCGGCACCACGGGCTGGCCGGCCGACGTCGCCACCTCGTCGAGGAGGGCGTCCAGCAGCGCGGCGTCCATGGCGCTCACGATGTGGTCGGAGTGGCCGTCGTAGGGCCCGGCCGCGAGCTCGGAGGCCAGGCCGGGGGGCGGCCCGTCGCCCAGCCCCTCGGCGTCCCGCGCCTCCTGGGCGGCCCAGAAGGCGCGCGCCTCGGCGAGCTCACGCTCGCGTTCGGCCGCGAGCGCGTCCGCGACCGCGGCCCGGACCTCCTCGCCGACGGGCTCCGCACGGGCGGCGGGCACGGCACGGCGTGCCCGGGTCGCGAGGTCACGGCGGAGTCCGGCCACCTCGCGGCGCAGCCCGCGCACGGCGTGCAGGGCGGCCCCGCCGAGGGCCGCGACGACCACGGCGGCCAGCAGCAGGATGAGGGATATGGCGATCACTGGACGTTCTCCCGACTCGGCTTCAGCCCCGATTCCTACCTCACCTTTACCGCGCCCCGGGCTCAAGCACAGCGGAAAACGTCACAAAACGTGCATGTACCCCCGAACGAACCTCTGGCCAAAGCCTTACTGAGCTGCGAAAAGAGTACGCCCCTGGGAGGTAGATCACATCCCAGGGACGTACCACCCCCGGGGTCACCCGGCCCGGCGGCCGGACGACCCGCGGGGCCGCGTCAGCTCAGGCGCTCCAGGACCATGGCCATGCCCTGGCCGCCGCCCACGCACATCGTCTCCAGCGCGAACTGCTTGTCGTGCCACTGGAGCGAGTTGATCAGCGTCGTCGTGATGCGGGCGCCCGTCATGCCGAAGGGGTGGCCGACGGCGATCGCGCCGCCGTTGACGTTCAGCCGGTCCAGGTCGATGCCCAGGTCCCGGTAGGAGGGGATGACCTGCGCGGCGAAGGCCTCGTTGATCTCCACCAGGTCCATGTCGCCGATGGTCATCCCCGCCCGGGCCAGCGCCTGCCTGCTCGCCTCGACGGGGCCGTAGCCCATGATCTCCGGCGACAGCCCGGAAACCCCGGTGGAGACGACGCGGGCCAGCGGCGTGATCCCCAGTTCGCGGGCCTTCGTGTCGGACATGACGACCAGCGCCGCGGCACCGTCGTTCAGCGGGCAGCAGTTGCCCGCCGTCACCAGGCCATCGGGGCGGAAGACCGGCTTCAGCCCCTCGACGCCCTCCAGCGTGACGCCCGCACGGGGGCCGTCGTCCTTGCCGACCACGGTGCCGTCCGGCGTCGTCACCGGCGTGATCTCGCGCTCCCAGAAGCCGTCCGCGATGGCCTTCTCGGCGAGGTTCTGCGAGCGGACGCCGAACTCGTCCATGTCCCGCCGGGTGACGCCCTTCACCCGGGCCAGGTTCTCGGCGGTCTGCCCCATGGCGATGTAGACGTCGGGGAGCTCGCCGGCCTCGCGCGGGTCCGTCCAGCCCTCGCCGCCCTGCTCGGCGCGGGCCTCCGTACGGGCCTCGGCGTCGGCGAAGATCGGGTTGTGGGTGTCCGGCAGCCCGTCCGAGCTGCCCTTCACACTGCGGGAGACCGTCTCGACGCCCGCCGAGATGAAGACGTCGCCCTCGCCCGCCTTGATCGCGTGCATCGCCATCCGCGTCGTCTGCAGGGAGGACGAGCAGTAGCGGGTGATGGTGCAGCCGGGCAGGTGGTCCATGCCGAGCTGCACGGCCACCACGCGGCCGAGGTTGTGACCCTGCTCACCGCCGGGGAGACCGCAGCCCAGCATCAGGTCGTCGATGTCCCGCGGGTCGAGCTGCGGGACCTTGGCCAGCGCGGCGCGCACGATCTCCGTGGTGAGGTCGTCGGGGCGCACGTCCTTGAGGGAGCCCTTGAAGGCGCGCCCGATCGGCGAACGGGCGGCGGAAACGATCACTGCTTCGGGCATGACGACTCCAGGAAGAACGGACGGGCCGGAACTCCTCGCGAAGCTACCCGTGCGTAGCGCCGAGGTCACGGTTCCCGTCGTGTGAAACGGCTCGCAACGGCGGCCCGACCGGCGCGACCGGCCCCGGCACGGACCGCGACCGGCGCGCCGGGGGCCACCGCGCAGGCCCCCGAAGAGGCGTCGCACGGGAACGCCTGTACGAAGGGTGTCACGTAAAGGGAACAATTTCCTCTCTTCCCCGCGTTGGAGCGGTGGACTACCGTGCGACTTTTGCTCAACCATTACCCTGATCGAAGACGCCGTGCCGTGCGGCCATGGAGGAGTGAGATGAGGAGCAGCAACCCGGTCTTCTCGCGACGGGGGTTCAGTCGGGACGGTTCCGCCGGCTTCCAGGCCGGCCAGCCGCAGGCCGGGAACCCCTACGCTGCCCAGGCGGGGAACCCGTACGCCCAGGCGCAGCCGGGCGTGGGCCATGCGCCCGCCGCCCCGCGCACCGACCGCATGACGATGGACGACGTGGTCTCGCGCACCGCGATGACCCTCGGCACCGTCGTCCTGACCGCCACCGCCGCCTGGATCCTGAACGTCGGCCTGGGCATCGCCATCGTCGCGCTGCTCTTCGCCTTCGGCCTGGGCATGTGGCAGTCGTTCAAGGCCAAGGCCTCACCGCCGCTCATCATCGCCTACGCCGTCTTCGAGGGCGTGTTCCTGGGCGCGATGAGCAACTACATCAACACCTACGCCCCCGGGGCCGCCATGCAGGCGGTCATCGGCACCATGGCGGTGTTCGGCGCGGTGCTGTTCCTGTACAAGTCGCGGATCATCCGGGTCAACGCCCGCTTCGCCCGCTTCGCCATCGCCGCCGGCATCGGCTACGGCGTCCTCTGCCTGGTCAACCTCGGCTTCGCGCTCTTCGGCGCGGGTGACGGCTGGGGCTTCCGCACCGGCACCGTCGGCATCCTCATGGGCATCGCCGGTGTCGTCATCGCCTCGCTGTTCCTCGCCCTGGACTTCAAGCAGGTCGAGGACGGCATCGCGTACGGCGCCCCGCGTGAGGAGGCCTGGCTGGCCGCCTTCGGCCTGACGATGACCCTGGCCTGGATCTACTTCGAGTTCCTGCGCCTGGCCTGGATCCTCAACAGCAGCGACTGACACTGCTGACGCGGCTCCACCGCCGCGACGAACGGCCCGCGAGGCGATGCCTCGCGGGCCGTTCCGCGTCTGCTCAGGGCGCCCTTCCCGGACTCCGCCCCACGGGTATCCGCGCCGCCTCGGTCAGTACCGCGTATCCGGCAGAACCGCACGGCGTTCCCGCGTGCCGCCGGCTCTGCGTGTCGGTTCAGTGCTTGCGTGCGGCCCGGCCGCGACGGCGGTCGTGCTCGTGGATGATGGCCTTCGCGTGGCCGTAGGCGAGGTTGTGCTCCCCGCGCAGCCAGCTCACCTTGTCCTCGAAGCGGAAGAACGACGGACCGTCGTCGACGGTCCGCATCCAGTCCCCCACTTCACGGCCCGTGCACTCGGGGATGCGGGCGAGCAGGTTCTGATGGGTCTCGTCGGAGAAGAGTTGGGACATCGGCGCCTCCGGACGCGTTCGCTGAGTCCTTCCCGACACCGTGCCCGAGGAGCGGGGCCTTGGCAACAGGCCCTCCGGGGGCCGAAGGCTTCCACCGGGGGCGCATAGGCTTGCGGCGTGCTCGATGTGATGCCCCTGATGACCGCCGTCGACGCGCTCGCCGACCGGCTGCGCGCCCTGCCGCAGAGTGCCCTGCGGCGCGGCGCCGCCGCCGAGGCGCTGGCACTGGCCCGCGAGCTCGCGGCACGGGCCCAGCGCGTCGAGGGGCCGGGGCACGCCCCCCGGGAGCTGCCGGACGCGGGCCTGTTCGCCGTCGGCGACCAGGTGGCGGTGGCCGGGCACGACCTGGCCCAGGCCCTGCTGGCCGAGACGGCGCGGGCGGGCGGCACGCCCTCGGAGGCGGTCGGCCGGGAGCTGGCCGAGGCGCTGGAGCGGGTGGCGGCCACGACCCGCGCCACCCTGCACTGAGCTCACGGGCTCACGGGCTCACGGGATCGGCCTCACGGACCGCGGGCTCGGGCGCTCGCGGGCTCAGGGCAGGAAGAGGCCGCGTTCGGCCGCCCGGGCGTCGAACTCCTCCAGCCGCGCCTGGGCGTCGGGGAGTTCGTCGCACATGGCCTCCAGCAGCACCCGGCCGAGGAGCATCGGCGCGCAGGCGGTGTCGAAGACCAGCCCGGTGCCGACGGCGGCCGGCAGCAGGATGTCCTCGGGGTGCGCGACGGGTGTGAAGGCGCTGTCGGCGACCGTGACGACGCGCAGCCCGGCCGCCCGGGCCTGCTCGACGGCGTCGAGGACCTCGCGCGGGTGCCGGGGCAGGGCGAAGCACATCAGGGCGGTGGCCCCGGCCCGCCCGGCGGCGTCGATGCGGTCGGCGAGCATGGTGCCGCCCTCGTCCAGCAGCCGCACGTCCGGGTGCACCTTCGCGGCGAAGTAGGCGAACCCGCGGGCCTGCGCGGAGGCGGCGCGCAGCCCGAGCACGGGCAGCGGCCGCGAGCCGGCCAGGACCCGTGCGGCCTCGGCGACGGGGGCGGGGTCGGCGAGCTGGGCGGCCAGCAGCCGCAGGTTGGCGATCTCCTCGCGCACGGCCTGCTGGTAGGCGTTCGCCGTGTGCTCGCCCTCGCCGCCCGGGGCTCCGCCGCCGGGGGTCTCCCGCAGGTGGCGGCGCAGCGCGGGGTAGCCGTCAAAGCCGAGCGCCACCGCGAACCGGGTCACCGAGGGCTGGCTCACCCCGGCCAGCTCGGCCAGCTCGACACTGGAGAGGAAGGGCGCGTCGTCGGCCCGCCTCACCATGCACTGCGCGATGCGCCGCTGCGTCGGGGTGAGCCGGTGCCCCTCGAACAGCTTGTGCAACCGTGCCGCCGCGCCGGACATGGCCTCCACCCGCCCTCCCTGTGCTTTCATCCCTCGCCGTTCCTGTATGACTCTATGCAAAGGGTGGGCGGGCCGGTGCGGCGACCGGGGGGTTAGCCCCCGTGCCTTCCGCACCAACGCGGCCTACCGTCACCGGTATGAGTGCGGTGGACCCCGAAATGAAGCGGGAACTGGACGCGACCCTGCAGACGCGCGAGGAGCTGGGCCCCGAGTACGACGACGCGCTCGTCGACTCGTTCCTGGAGAAGGTCGACGTCCGGCTGAACGAGATCGTGGACACCCGGGTGCGGCGGCGCCTGGCCGAGCAGCGCATGTCGGCCGTGCGGGAGGCGTCGTCCGGGCGTCGCGGGCTGGACGGCCCGTCCGGCCCCGGCGCCGTCTTCGCCCTGGCCGTGATCTCCCTGGTGCTCGGCATCCCGCTCTCCGCGGTGGCCGGGGACCAGGCGGGGCTGGCCGGGATCCTCGTCGCCTGGGCCGGGATCGTCGGCGTCAACGCCTTCCACTCGGCCGGCCGGCTGCCCTGGGGCCACCGCCGCGCCGAGGACGGGGACTGAGGCGGGAGGAGGGAACGGGGGACCGTCGAACCCCCGGTGTGACACCGGGGTCGGGACGACGACGGTCCCCCGGGGCGCGTGAGACGTGCCCGGGCGGCGCATTCTCCGGGAGCCGCTCCGGAGTGCCGCAACGCATCGGCGCCGTTGCCGACACCCGTCATGATGCCGGGCCGCTGTTAACGGACCGTTGCGCGGCCGTGACTCCTGTGCCACCGGCCGCGCACCGTGTTTCCGCCGTGTTCCACGGCCCGTCGAGAGCCCCTACTTGGCCAGGAACGCCAGCAGGTCCTGACGGCTGACGACACCCGTCGGCTTGCCGTCGAAGAGCACGATCGCCGCGTCCGCGTGCTCCAGCACGGCCATCAGGTCGTTTACCGGCTCGCCCGAGCCGACCTGCGGCAACGGTTCGCTCATGTGCTTCTCCAGCGGGTCGCCGAGGGAGGCGCGCTGGGTGAAGAGCGCGTCCAGCAGTTCCCGCTCGACGACGGAGCCGACGACCTCGGCCGCCATCACGTCCGGGTGGCCCGCGCCGGGCTTGACGATCGGCATCTGGGAGACCCCGTACTCGCGCAGCACGTCGATCGCCTCGCCGACCGTCTCCTCGGGATGCATGTGGACGAGCGAGGGCATCGCGCCGCCCTCCTTGTGGTTCAGCACGTCCGCGACCCGGGCCGCCGTCGGCTCACCCTCGGCGAGGAAGCCGTAGTCGGCCATCCAGTCGTCGTTGAAGATCTTCGACATGTAGCCGCGCCCGCTGTCCGGCAGCAGGACGACGACGACGTCCTCGGGCGTGAGCCGCTCGGCGACGCGCAGCGCGGCGACCACGGCCATACCGCAGGAGCCGCCCACCAGCAGGCCCTCCTCCTTGGCCAGGCGGCGGGTCATCTGGAAGGAGTCCTTGTCGGACACGGCGATGATCTCGTCCGTGACGTCACGGTCGTAGGCGGAGGGCCAGAAGTCCTCGCCGACGCCCTCCACCAGGTAGGGGCGACCCGAGCCGCCGGAGTAGACCGAGCCCTCCGGGTCGGCGCCGACGATCCGCACCCGGCCCTCGGAGACCTCCTTGAGGTAGCGGCCGGTACCGGAGATCGTGCCGCCGGTGCCGATGCCCGCCACGAAGTGGGTGATACGGCCGTCCGTCTGCTCCCACAGCTCGGGACCGGTCGTCTCGTAGTGGGACCGCGGGTTGTTCGGGTTGCTGTACTGGTCCGGCTTCCAGGCCCCGGGGGTCTCCCGCACCAGCCGGTCGGACACGTTGTAATAGGAGTCGGGGTGTTCCGGCGCGACGGCGGTCGGGCAGACGACGACCTCGGCGCCGTAGGCCCGCAGCACGTTGATCTTGTCCGTCGACACCTTGTCCGGGCAGACGAAGATGCAGCGGTATCCCTTCTGCTGGGCGACGATCGCCAGCCCCACGCCCGTGTTGCCGGACGTCGGCTCGACGATCACGCCGCCGGGCTTCAGCTCGCCGGAGCGCTCGGCCGCCTCGATCATGCGGACCGCGATGCGGTCCTTCACCGAACCGCCGGGGTTGAAGTACTCCACCTTCGCCAGGACGGTGGCCCCGGAGGCGGACGTGACGTTGTTCAGCTTGATCAGCGGGGTGTTGCCGACCAGCTCGATCATCGACTCGTGATACTGCAATGTGGTCTCCGCATCGGAAGGAGCGACCGCGATCGCGGTCCCGTGACAGCAGCCTATTCCGCGGACCCGCCTTACGGGGCGTTGCAGCGGGGACCGGGGCGGGCAACAACCGGATAGGCGCGCGAACGGGAGACGGGGCGGGCCGCCGACGGAACGGCGCGACGGGAAGGGCGGGCAGGGGATGTCCAGGGCGAGGGTGGCGCGGCGTATCGCGGCCGCCGCCGCGTACGGCGGGAGCGGGATCGGACTGCTGGGCGGCGCGGCGGTCGGCGTGCTGGTGGCGGAGGTACAGCTCACCAGACGGAAGGTCGGCGGCCCCCCGGAGCTGCCGCCCCAGGCCGACGGCCGGTACGGCGCCGCCTTCGGACAGCGCGGCGTCCCCGCCCTGCGCCTGGCCTTCCTGGGCGACTCCACAGCCGCCGGGCAGGGGGTCTACCGCGCCCGCCAGACCCCCGGCGCGCTCGTCGCCTCCGGCCTCGGCGCCGTCGCCGAGCGCCCGGTACGGCTGCGGAACGTCGCCCTCCCCGGCGCGTGCTCGGACGACCTCGACCGCCAGGTCAGCCTGCTGCTGGCCGACCCCGACCGCGTCCCCGACGTGTGCGTCGTCATGATCGGGGCCAACGACGTCACCGAGCGGATGCCGCTCGGCCGCTCGGTGCGGTACCTCTCGGACGCCGTGACGCGGCTGTGCTCGGCGGGCTGCGAGGTCGTCGTCGGCACCTGCCCGGACCTGGGCTCGGTGGAGCCCATGGGCCAGCCGCTGCGCTGGCTCGCCCGGCGGCTGAGCCGGCAGCTCGCCGCCGCGCAGACCATCGCCGTCGTCGCCCGCGGCGGCCGCACCGTGTCCCTGGGCGACCTCCTCGGCCCGGAGTTCGCCGCCAACCCGCGCGAGCTGTTCGGGCCCGACCGCTACCACCCTTCCGCCGAGGGCTACGCCACGGCCGCCATGGCCGTCCTGCCGACCGTGTGCGGGGCGCTCGGGCTGTGGCCCGAGGCCGAGGAGCGGCCGGACGCCGCCCGCCGCGAGGGCCTGCTGCCCGTGGCCCACGCCGCGGTGCAGGCCGCCTCCGAGGGCGGCACCGAGGTCAGCGCCGCCCGGGGCCCCTGGGCCCTCCTGCGCCACCGCAGGCGCCGCCGTCTCCCCGCCGAGGACCCGGCCCAGGCCCCGGAGACCACCGACCCGAACGCCACCGCGGACACCGACACGCGCCCCGACAGGGACGCCGGGGCCGGACGGGCGAACTGACCGGACGTCAACTTCGCCCGCTCCGCTGCCCATCCGTGGCCAAAACCCGACGCACAGTGTCAGTGGGTGCCCCTATTCTGTAACCCATGACCTTCTCCTCCCCGTCTCACGACCCGGCTCGCCCCGCCCCGGCCGACGACGTGAACGCCGCCATCCGGCGCCTGATGGAGCAGCCCGCCGACGCCCGGCGGGCCGAGGAGTACAGCCGCCTGCTCACCCTGTGGGCCCGCGCCGCGTCCGACACCTCCGCCTGGACGACCGCCGCCTGAGCCGGACGGGGACTCACAGCACGGCGATACCCAGGAGCCACACCGCGGCAACGGCCGCCCACCGGTCAAGGCGCCGGCATGACCGGCTGGCCCGTCTCGTCGACCGTGAGGGACCAGTCCGGGTCGTAGGGCACGACGGGCTCGGCACCCGGAACGCAGACGGGCTCGGCCGCGGAGGTAGCCGTTCCGTCGGTGGAACACGGCGGCTCGGGGAATGGCTCGCCCGTGCAGGCGGCCAGGACCAGCAGCAGGGAGAGGGCGGGGAGAAGGGGGCCGGGGGACGGCACGGGCGGCTCTCCGCGTCGACGGGGTGGGTGCCTGGGCGCGGGTGGGGGCTGGAAACGGCCCGTCCGGCGCCGGGGAGCGCCGGTGTGCCCGGAGCCGGACTCGAACCGGCACGGCCCACGAGGCCAACGAGGTTTAAGCTCGTCGTGTCTACATTCCACCATCCGGGCACCGACTTCCGGGTCCGCCAGGCGGCGGGGACCCGCTTCGAGGGTGCGCAACGAGAATAACCGGATCTGTGCTTCCAACGTCGCGTTCGGTGAACGATGTTGTCTTATTTTATTGCTGCCTGACGCTCCGTCAGACGTTACCAGCACGATCAGGCTCTCCGGTTGGCATATGCCGGTGGGTCAGGAATGTCGCAAAGTCGTCGGGTGGGCGGCGGGAAGGGCCCGGCCCAGGCCCGCCCGGGGCCGTCCGGTTTCGGCCGGGACCGGCCCCCCGGGGGGGCGCCGGAGACGGGTCGGGGTCGGAGTCATCCGGAGGTAGGACGGAGCCGCCGGGGCGGATACGCCGGAAGGCGGCCCCAAGACGGGCGGCAGGGCTGATCCCCGGGGCCGGGCGCGGGCCCACGATGGGGTGGTACCCCTTCGCCTGACCGAACAGGAGCCCGTTCCCGTGACCACCAGCACCACCCAGCCAGGCGCGCCCGCCACCGTCCGTACGGGGGCGGCGGCCGCCAGCGCCGCCGACCTGTCCAAGGTCTACGGCACGGGCGAGACGAAGGTGATCGCCCTGGACCGGGTCTCCGTGGAGTTCCGCCGTGGGGAGTTCACCGCGATCATGGGCCCGTCCGGATCCGGCAAGTCGACGCTCATGCACTGCATGGCCGGGCTCGACTCCGTCTCCAGCGGCTCCGCGCGCATCGGCGACGCCGAGCTGACGACGCTGAAGGAGAAGAAGCTGACCCGGCTGCGCCGGGACAAGATCGGCTTCATCTTCCAGGCGTTCAACCTCCTGCCCACCCTGAACGCGCTGGAGAACATCACGCTGCCCCTGGACATAGCGGGGCGCAGAGTGGACCGCGCCTGGCTGGACCAGGTCGTGGAGACGGTGGGCCTGAGCGGGCGGCTGAAGCACCGGCCCAGCCAGCTCTCCGGCGGGCAGCAGCAGCGGGTGGCCGTGGCCCGCGCCCTCGCCTCCCGGCCGGAGATCATCTTCGGCGACGAGCCCACCGGCAACCTGGACTCCCGCTCCGGCGCCGAGGTCCTCGGCTTCCTGCGGAACTCGGTGCGCGAGCTGGGGCAGACGGTCGTGATCGTCACCCACGACGCGGTGGCCGCCTCCTACGCGGACCGCGTGATCTTCCTCGCCGACGGCCGGATCGTGGACGACATGGCCGCGCCCACCGCCGACAAGGTGCTGGAGCGGATGAAGGGCTTCGACGCCAAGGGGCGCACGAGCTGAGCCCGGCGCTCCCCGTCGCGCCCGTACCCTCCCGCCCGGCCTCCCCCGAACCTCCCGTAGGACTCCACCATGTTCCGTACCGCTGTGCGCACTGTGCTCGCGCACAAGGCCCGGTTGCTGATGACCGTGCTCGCCGTCCTGCTCGGCGTGGCGTTCGTCGCCGACACCCTGGTGTTCACCTCGACCGTCTCGACCGCGTTCCAGAGGAGCTCCGAGAAGGGCTTCGAACACGTCGACGTGGCCCTCCGGCCCGACTCCGACGCGTCCACCACCCCCGGCGACGCCCCGGCGCTGCGCCAGGAGCTGCTGGACGAGGCCGCCGGGCTGCCCGGGGTCGCGCGCGCCACCGGCACCGTGTCCGGGTTCGCCGCCCTGGCGGACCGGGACGGCGACCTCGTCGGCCAGGGCTGGTCCTCACGCGGCGCCAACTACTCTCCGGGGGCGGACGGTTCGGACGACCGCTACCCGATGCGGAGCGGACGCGCGCCGCAGCGGGCCGGTGAGATCGCGCTGGACGCGAAGACCGCCGAGCGCACCGGCTACGAGGTCGGTGACACCGTGCGGATGTCCGTGGACGGACCCGTGCGCACCGAGGAGGTCACCGGCGTCTTCACCACCGACGACGGCAACGTGGCGGCCGGCGGCACGCTCGTCCTCTTCGACACCGACACGGCCCAGCGCCTCTACGGGGAGGCGGGCCAGTACGACGAGATCACGCTGACGGCGGCCGAGGGCACCTCGCAGGCGGAGCTGAAGCGGACCGTGGAGGACGTCCTCCCGACGACCGCCGAGGCCGTCACGGGGGCCAGGCTCGCCGACGACCAGTCGCGGATGATCGCGTCGGAGATGAGCGGCATGAAGACGAGCATGCTCGTCTTCGCGGGCATCGCGCTCTTCGTGGGCGTCTTCATCATCGCCAACACCTTCACCATGCTCGTCGCCCAGCGCACCAAGGAGCTGGCGCTGCTGCGGGCCGTGGGGGCGAGCCGGCGGCAGGTGACGCGGTCGGTGCTGATCGAGGCCACCGTCGTCGGGCTGGTCGCCGGGGTCGCCGGGCTGGCCGCCGGGGTCGGCATCGGGGCCGGGCTGCGTTCGCTCATGGGCTCCCTCGGGGTCACCGTCCCGGACGGACCGCTTCAGGTCGGCACGGACGCGATCGTCACCTCGCTGCTGGTCGGCGTCGTCGTCACCGTGCTGGCGGCGTGGCTGCCCGCCCGCCGGGCCGCCAAGATCCCGCCGGTCGCGGCGATGAACAGCGTCCACGCGAAGACCTCGGGCCGCGGGCTCCTCCTGCGCAACACGGTCGGCTCGCTGCTGGCCGGGGGCGGTGCGGCGCTGGTGCTGGCCGGCACCGGCATGGACGCGGACGCCGCCAAGGGCCCGATGGGGCTCGGCGCCGCCCTCCTGGTGATCGGCGTCTTCGTCCTGACACCGCTGCTGTCGCGGCCGCTGATCGCCGCCGCGTCCCCGCTGCTGCGCGTGTTCGGGGTCTCCGGGAAGCTGGCCCGGCTGAACGCCGTCCGCAACCCGCGCCGCACGGCCGCGACGGCCTCCGCGCTGATGATCGGTCTGACGTTGATCACCGGGATGACGGTGCTGGCCGGGGGTGCCCAGAAGGGCATCGAGAAGATGGCCACAAACGCCCTGAAGGCCGACTACGCCGTCTCCATGGCGAGCTTCAGCCCCCTGGCCCCCGAGGTGGCGGAGGCACTGGCCGACGACGAGCGGGTGACGGCGGTCAGCCCGCTGCGCAACTCGCCGGCCGAGGTCGACGGCTCCACCGAGTACCTGACCGGCGTCAACGGGCGGGACCTCGGCGAGCTGCTGTCGCTGGACTTCGCCGCCGGCTCCCTGGAGGGCCTCGGCGGTGACGCGGCCATCGTCGACGCCGACACGGCCGAGGAGTACGACTGGACGCGGGGCTCCACCATCCCGCTGACCTACGAGGACGGGGAGCGCGGCGAGCTGACCGTCTCCGGCGTCTACGAGGGCAACGAGATGCTCCGGGGCATCATGCTCGACACCGCCACCCTGGACCCGCACATGGAGCGGGTGACGGACATGCAGGTGCTGGTCAAGACCGAGGGCGGGGCGAGCGAGGCCACGCAGGACGCGCTGGAGCGGACGCTGGGCGACAACCCGGCCGTCCTGGTGCAGGACGAGGGCGACATCTCCGAGGAGATCGCCTCCATGTTCACCCTCATGCTCAACATGCTCTACGGGCTGCTGGCCATGGCGGTCGTCGTCGCGGTGCTCGGCGTCGTGAACACCCTGGCGATGTCCGTCTTCGAACGGTCCCCGGAGATCGGCATGCTGCGCGCGGTGGGCCTGGACCGCCGCTCGGTGAAGTCGATGGTCCGGCTGGAGTCCGTCGTCATCTCCCTCTTCGGCGGGGTGATGGGCCTCGGCCTCGGGGTCTTCTTCGGCTGGGCGGCCGGGGAGATCGTCGGCGGCGTCCTGCCGACGTACGAACTGGTCCTGCCCTGGGGCCGGATGGCCCTCTTCCTCCTCCTGGCCGCCGTGGTCGGCGTGCTGGCCGCCATGTGGCCCGCCCGGCGGGCCTCCCGCCTCAACATGCTCGCGGCCATCAAGGCCGAGTGAGGACGGGCCGGGCGGAGCGGTGAGGACGGGCGGGGCCCGGTGCGTTCGCACCGGGCCCCGCCCGCCGTCGCGAGCCCGTCACGGGGCGGCCGCGGCGCAGGTGCGGCGGGAACCGCCGGGGAGCGAAAGGGGATGGTGCCGTCGCACGCTTCACCGAAGCAATGCAAGCGCGTTCTGAGGAGGAACCCGGTGCCTGCTCTGCTCCACTCCCCCAACGCCAGGCCGAACGCGCGCACCGCTGCGGGCACGCCGCGGGAGAACCCGTCCGGCTGGTCCCGGCTCCTGGGTCTGGCCGCCTGCCGGGGCGCCCGCTTCCGGTTCCGGCCCGCCGCCTCCGAGGGCGTCGCCCGGTGCGTCGTCCTGCGGGTCAAGCGCGGCAAGCGGACGCTGCGCCACGTGCTGGCCGTCGTCCCGGAGGGCTGCGCCCTCGACCTCATCGCGGTGGCCCGGCTCTACGGCGCCGGTTCGGCCGGCTTCGTCACCCCGGAGACGGCCGCGTCCGTCACCGGTTTCAGCGGCCCCCTGCGCCGTACTCGGCCGACCCGGCGCTGGAGCTGATCGTGGATCAGCGTCTGTGCGAGCTCCCGGAGATCGTCTTCAACGACATCCGGCCCGAGGCGTCGATCGCCTTCGACACGGGCGACTTCCTCGCCCTCGCCCGCCCCCGGCTCGGCTCCATCACCGCCTGACCCCGACTCCGCTCGTCTCCCGCGGACCCGCTCCCCCGCTCGCCCGCTCCGCAGGCCGCGGGCCGCGGGTCCGCGCCTGTGGCCCCGGGCCGCGGGACGGTGTCTCCCCCCGTTGACCCGTTCCGCGGCCCGGTCTCGTGCGCGCGCCGAACCGGGTATCGCCACCGCCGGGGACGGGTACGGGAACCGGTCAACGGCGCCCGCGGCTCCGCATACGCCCGCAGAGACGGCCGAGGAAAAGCGCCGGTCGGCCCGGTGTACCGCGACATGAGGAAAGGCGAATCGACGGCTCCACACGCTGGGAATGCGTCGGTAAGCTGGCAGTGACCGAGGGGGAACGACTCGGGAAGCCACGGTGCTACTCTCGTTGTGTCGAAAGAATCCACGACAGTCGAGAGGGGGCAAGGGAATGCGCATCAAGCTGAGCAGCCTGGTCGGAATCCTCGCCGCAGCCGCGTTCTCATGGGGGGTTGCCATCACCGGGCCGAACGTCGCGGACCCTGCGCCGGGTGTCGCCATCAGCGAGCAGGGCGGTGGAACCTTGGGCACGTTCGACGACAAGGGCACACCCTGACCGCCGCCCGCTGACCGCAGCCACCATGTCGGCTCTCCTGCGGAGGATCTCCCTCCTCAGAAGAGCCGACGCGCGTTTTCCGGCACGCCCATCTGCTCGAACAGCGCATCGGCCCGGCACCGATAATCGTGCGCGCCGTCCTTGTCTCCGACGCTCTTGCTCGCATCGGCCAATCCGTCAAGAGCCTGCGCCATCTCATAACGGAATTTGATACTCATGGCCATGTCATAAGCGCGGCGCCCGCTGGCCAGCGCCAACTTCGGTTCGCCCAAAGCCTGATAGACGCGGCCGGCGATGCTCTCCACCGTCGCACGGCGGATCGTCACGTCCTTCATCGCGGGAATGTGCAGCGCCAGCCCGATGTACTCCCGCGCCTCCCGGTGGTGCCCGAGCATGATGTGGGCCCCGGCGTGCTGCGCCAGGATGAGTGCCGTCGTGGCGGGGCCGTCCAGCTCCTCGCACAGCCGCCTGGCCGCGCCGAGCTCCCTCAGGGCCTCCGCCGGACGGCGCAGCCCGAGCAGGGCGAAGGCGAGGCTGGAGCGCGCGACGATCGTGTGGCCCAGGTCGCCGATGTCCTGCCACAGCTCGATGGCCCGCTCCGCTGCGTCGGCGGCCTCATCGAACTTGCCCAGCCGGGCGGTGACGGAGCTGAGCACGTTGAGCGTCCCGGCCTGTTCCCGCGTCGTGCCGAGCCTGCGCTCCATGAGGCTGGCGCCCTCCAGGCAGCTGAGCGCCTGGTGGAACTCGCCCAGGCTGTTGTAGATCTGGCCGAGCCGCCCCATGCACCCCGCCTCGCTCTCCTCGTCACCGAGCGAGCGGGCCAGCTCCAGGGCCTCCTCCAGGCAGACGATGCCCTCCTGGAAGGCCCCCACCATCCAGTGCTCCACGGCGAGGATGGTGAGCACGAGGCGCAGCATGTCCGGGTCGCCCAGGCGGCGGGCGGCGGCGACGGCCAGCTCGCACACCCGGCGGGCGTCCTGCGGGTAGTTGCGGATCGCCGAGTGGAAGGACAGCGTCCGCGGCAGGTAGGCGGCGTGCCGGTCCATGCCGTGGCGGTAGGCCAGCTCGACGGCGGCGATCAGGTTGTCCCGGTGCGCGTCGAGCCAGTCCAGCGCGGGGGCGCGGTCGGCGAAGGGCGGCGGTTCGGGGGCCCGCGTCGGCAACAGCCCGGCGTGCCGGGAACGTTCGGGGAACAGGGCGTCGCAGGCGCGCTCGGCGTGCACCACGTAGTGGTCGAGCAGCCGCCGCACGGCGTTCTCCTCCCGTGCTGCGGTGGTCGCGCTGCGCAGCCCGAGCGCGAAACTGCGCACCAGGTCGTGGAAGCTGTAGTAGCCGGGCTCGGGCTCCTCGATCAGATGCGCGTCGAGCAGCGCCTCCAGCGCGTCCTCGGCCTCCAGGACGTCGCGGCCGAGCAGCGCGGCGCCCTCGTCCGCCGTGATCGTCTGCCCCGGGTGCAGACCGAGCATCAGGAAGTCCGCCCGCTGGGCCTCGGTCATCGCCTGGTAGGACATCCGCAGGGCGACGGCGACGCTGCGGCCCGCGGAGTTGAGCTCGCTGAGCCGGCGCGTCTCGTCCCTCATGCGCTCGGCCAGCCGCTGGATCGTCCAGTGGGAGCGGTTGCGCAGCCGGGCCGCGGCGATGCGGATGGCCAGCGGGAGGCGTCCGCAGAGCCGGATGAGCTCGGCCGCGGCCTGCGGCTCCCGTTCCACGCGTTCGGTGCCGAGAGTACGGCGCAGCAGGTCCAGCCCGTCGACCTCGGAGAGCGTGCCGAGGGAGAGCCAGTCGGCGCCGTCCAGGTCGACGAGGCGGGGGCGGCTGGTGACGAGCGTGAGACAGCCGGAGGAGGCGGGGATCAGCGGCCGGACGTGGTCGGCGTCGGCGGCGTTGTCCAGCACGACGAGCAGCCGCAGCTGCTTGGTGATGGACCGCCACAGCGCGGTTCGGCCCGCGGGTGCGGTCGGCATCTCCTCGCTCTGCACCCCGGCCGCCGCGAGCAGGGCCTCCTGGGCCATGGACGCGCTCAGGGGCTCCTGGCCCGGGGTGTAGCCGCGCAGGTCCACGAAGAGCTGGCCGTCGGGGTAGTTCTCGGCCAGCCGGTGCGCGGCCCGGATGGCCAGGGCCGTCTTGCCGCTGCCGCCCATGCCGTCGATGGCGATGATCCGCGCGCACTCGCCGGGGGCCCGGCGGACGGCGACGGTGATCCAGTGCAGCTCCTCGGCCCGGCCCGAGAAGTCCCGCAGGTCGTAGGGGAGCGCGCTGGGGACGGTGGTGGACACGGGCGACCGCTGCACGGGCGACGGTGTGCCTCCGGAGCCCGGTTCCGCGGACGGGACGTCGCCGCCCGCCGGGTCGGAGGGACTGCCCGTGGGCGGCTCGGGTGCCGTGGGCGGCTCGGGTGCCGTGGGCGGCTCGGGTGCCGTGGGCGGCTCGGGTGCCGTGGGCGATAAGGCCGCCGTGGCCTCGCCGGAAGCGGCGTCCGCCGTGGGCGGTGCGGCACCGGGCGCCGGGCCGGGCTCGGCGCCCCCGGAGCCGGGCGGCGACGGCTCGCCCGCAGAGACCGCGGAGGCGGCAGAAGCCCCGGAGGCCGCAGAGGCTTCGGCACCCGCCGCAGCCCCCGCGGCAGCCGAGCCACCGGAGACGTCGGGGGCGCCGGCCCCGGCGTCGACGGGCCCGGGGCCGGACGTGGCGGGAGCCGGGGCGGTGGAAGCGGTGGCGGCGGAGGTCGGCGCGGCCTGGGCCGAGGCGGTGTCCGGCGCCTCAAGGGCCGGGTTGTGGCGCAGGATGCTCTCGTGGAGGCGGCTCAGCTCCACGCTGGGGTCGATGCCCAACTCGTCCGAGAGCAGGGTGCGCACCCGGCTGTACTCCTCCAGGGCCTCCGCCTGCCGCCCCGTGCGGTAGAGCGCGAGCATGAGCTGACCGCGCAGCGTCTCGCGCAGCGGGTACTGGTTGACCAGGCCGCGCAACTCCCCGATGACGGCGGGGGCCTGACCGGCCGCGAGCTGGAGGTCGAAGAGCTGCTCGCACGCGCCGAGGCGCTGTTCCTCCAGCGCGGCCGAGGCCGCGTCGATCACGGGGCCGCCGAAGCCCGCCATCACGGGGCCGCGCCAGAGCTCCAGCGCCGACTGGAGCGCGGTGACGGCACCGGCGCGGTCTCCGTCGACGACGGCCTGCCGGGCCCGGCTGACCCCCGCGCGGTACCGCGCGAGGTCGAGTTGCTCCTCGGCGATGACGGCGCGGTAGCCGGGGCCGTCGGTCTGGATGAGTTCGGCGCCGTCGGGAATGCGCTGGCGCAGTTCGGCGACGGCCTTGCGGATCTGGTGGAAGGCGCTGCTGGGTGGCGAGCTGTCCCAGGCCGCCTCGACGAGCCGGGCGACCGGCACCACCCGGCCGGCCTCCAACAGCAGCATGACCAGGGTGCGTTCGCGCAGCGCGCCGCCGAGGCGCAGCGCCGCTCCGTCGTACCGGCCTTCGAGCGTGCCGAGAATCCGGAAATCGGGTCCATGCGTCGTCCGTGCAGCACCCAGCATCATGAGCTCGCCAGCCCCCCGTCGCTGTACACCGCCCTGCCTGAGTATCAGCGTTCGATTCTAGGCACGCGGTCAAGGGCTCAGCAATGAACGGACAACGGTGAGCAACCATGCGAACACGGGACTTTGAAAAGTGAACGGTAACCGATCGGAACCGAGGCGGTAAGGACGCAGGACGGGACGGAGCAACCCTCCAGGCAACCGTGGATGCACTGCATCCGGCAGGACGTCGGTTAGGGGGAACGATGGCTACAGGTCATGATCTGGTAGGGAATCTCTGTGAGGGGCTCTTCGCCTCGCTGCTGCGCCGGGACCAGCGGCTGAAGGCGGAGAGCTACGTGCGGGCCCTGCTCGCGGCCCAGGGCCGCAAGACGCTGCGGAACATCGCCGAGCAGATGGGCGGTGAGGCGGCGCAGCAGAGCGTCCACCACTTCATCAGCTCCTCCTCCTGGGACTGGGCGGCCGTGCGCCGTTCCCTCGCCCAGCGCGTCGACGCGCTCCTGGTTCCGCGCGCCTGGGTGGTACGCCCCCTCGTCATCCCCAAGGCCGGACCGCACTCCGTGGGCGTGGACCAGCAGTTCGTGCCGCACCTGGGGCACACGGTCAACGCCCAGCAGGCCTTCGGGGCCTGGCTCGCCTCCGAGCGGGCCGCGGTGCCGTGCAACTGGCGGCTGGTGCTGCCCGCCAGCTGGCTGGAGGACCCGCTGCGGCGGCACCGCGCCTGCATCCCGGAGACGAGCCGCGCGGCGGGTCTCGAGGAGTGCGCGAGCGACGCGGTGCGGCAGCTCGAGAGCGCCCGGGCCGGGCGACGCCCCGTGGTCCTGGACGCCGAGGGGCTCGACGTGCGCCGCTGCGTCCGCCACTTCGGCGACCGCCGCGCGCCGCTGCTGGTGCGGATCGGCCCGCACACCCCGGTCCGGGTGGACAACACCCGGCTGCACGCCTACAGCGACAAGCCCGTGACGGCCGGGCAACTCGTCGCGACCATGAAGCAGTTCCGCCGCCAGGCCGAGAGCCCGGGCGGATACGGAGGGCCCGGCGCGGACGGCGGTGTGGCGGCCGCCATCCCGGTGCTGCCGGGGGAGTTCGACGGGCCGGGCCCCCGGACGCCGATGCTGCTGCTCGCCGACTGGCCGAGCGCCCCGTACGGCGCCGCCCGGATGTGGCTGGCGCGGGCCGCGGGCACGCCGGTCCCGGGGCTGCTGCGGCTCGCCCGGCTCGCCGACACCGCCGAGCGGGACTGCGCCGCCGTCTCCGAGCGCATCGGCATCCGGGACTTCGCCGGGCGCTCGTTCCGGGGCTGGCACCGCCACATCACCCTCGCCTCGGTGGCCCATCTGGCGGCCGTCCTGACCACGGCGGAACGGAACACTCCGGCCTCCGCCCTCTCCAGCGTCGCCTGACGCCGCCGACCGCCGCCTGACGCCCGTCGGCCGTCGCCCGCCGACCGTCGGCCCGCCCGCCGGGCGCGCCCGGGCGGCGGGGCCCTTCAAGCACTGTGCGAGCCGCGTTCCAGCCGCCCTGGGGACAGTGAGGCCCATGATGCGACTCCCGCCCACCGAAGACCGGGTGGCCGAGCTGGAGCGGCTGCTCGGAGACCCGCGAGAGACGACCCTCCCGCTCTCCGACGCGGCGGTGCTGGCGGCGGACCGGCGCGGCGAACTGCCGCTGGGCGGCGAACCGACGCTGGCCTCCTTCGGCCTGCACGAGGAGTTCGTCCCCGCGGACCTCGGCGGCCGGCTCACCGGCCTGGACACCGTGGCCCGCCTGCTGCGCGCCGTCTACCGGCGGGACAGCGCGCTCGGCGGCGGCTACGGCACCGCCAGCCTGCTGCCCGCCCTGTCCGTGTGGCACTACGGCGACGCCGCTCAGCGCCGGGCCGCGGCCACCGTCCTGCTGGACGGCGGCCGGCTCGTCGCCGCGCCCCGCGAGGCCCCGGCCGCGGCCCGGGCGGGTATCGGGCTCCGGGCCGCCGTGGACGCGGGCGGGCTGTCCCTGTCCGGGCACAGCGCGCCCCTGCTCAACGCACCCCGCGCCGACGCCTTCGTCGTCCTGGCCGAGCACGGGAACGGGAACGGGGACGAGCACGAGGGCGGGCCCGGGAACGAGGGGGCGTCCGGGGCGGAACCGGGAGCCGGCGGCGGCGACACGGCGATGCTGCTCCCCCGCCAGGAGCTGCCGGCCTCCGCCATGCGCGAGCTGCCGTCCCAGGAGTTCGTCGGCCTGCGGCGGCTGCCCGTGGGCGAGCTGCGCTTCGACGGCTGGCCGGTGGGCGCGGGCCGGGTGCTGGGGACCACCGGGCACGGCTCCGCCGCGCTCGTGCGGGCGCACCAGATGGCCCGCCCGCTGGTGCCGGCCATGGCGATCGGCTGTGCCGACACGGCCCTGCGGTCGGTGCTGTCCGTGGTCCTGGCCGGGGGAGACAACGGCCACTCCTTCGGCTCCCGTTACGCGCAGGAGGTCATCGCCTCCGCCTTCGCGGACCTCCTGATCGCCGACTGCCTGTCCCTGGCCACCCTCCGGGCCCTGCACCTGCTGCCCGCGCTCTCCAGCCTCTGGTCGGCCGCCAGCACCTACCTCGGGCACCGGCTGCTCCAGCAGAGCACCGGCGACCTGCTGCCCGTCCTCGCGCACGCCCGGCACGACGGCGTGGGCTACGGGACGTTCCGCAAGCATCTGATCGACCTCTCCGAACTGCCGCCGGGCCGGACCGGCGCGGTGGCGGCACTCTCCTCCCTGGTGCCCCAGCTCGCCACCCTGGCCCGGCGGTCCTGGAAGCGTTCGCCGCACACGGCGCCG
This sequence comes from Streptomyces sp. WMMC1477, assembly GCF_027460245.1. Taxonomy (NCBI): domain Bacteria; kingdom Bacillati; phylum Actinomycetota; class Actinomycetes; order Kitasatosporales; family Streptomycetaceae; genus Streptomyces; species Streptomyces sp. WMMC1477. The sequence goes on from NZ_JAPZBD010000003.1 coordinate 1,731,686, forward strand.
GAGGAGCTGTTCGGGCTGCACGACGCGCTGCCGCCGCTGGACGCCTCCCGGCTCAAGGTGGCGGCGGCCGACGACCCGCTGACCTCGCTGCTCGCCGACGTCGACGGGCTCCTGGACGGCGGCCCCGCGCTCGACTCCGCCCACGGCCGGGTGGTGCGCGAGCGGGCCCGCGCCCTCGCCGGGCAGCTCGGCGTCGTCGCCGGGGAGTGCCAGGAGCTGCCCGAGCGGGACCCGGCGGTGCTGGCCAATCCGCGCGGCTACGCGCTGGCCGAGCGCTACACGCTGCTCACGGCGGGCGCCGCCTGTCTGGGCCTGTGGCGCTACGGCGTCCGGCAGTCCGGCTGCGGCTTCCTGTCGGAGCCCGCCTGGCTGGCCGCGGCGCTCGGCCGGATCTGCCTGCGGCTCGGCCTGCCGGGCTCGGAGGCCCTCCGGGAGGACACCGACGCCATGGTGGCCCACGTGGTGACGCGGTACCACCAGGGCCGCTCCCTGGACCTGTACGGAACGGCGCTGGGCGGGGCCGCCGGCGACGGGCCGCCGGCCTCGGCGGCCGCCGCCGTCCCGCCGACGTGGCAGGCCGTCGGACGGAGTTAGGGCCCCCGGCCGGGCGGTGCCGGGAGGCGGAGACAGCGAGGCGAAGGAGACGGTCATGGCGGTAGGCAGCGGACTGGTGGGCCCGCCCCCGGTGCGGGTGAGCGGCGAGGACGGCCCGTGGCACGGGCTGGACACCGCCCTGCACAGCGGCGCCGGCGAGTACGTCACGGCGTACGGGTTCCTCTCCGACTGGGAACCGGGGCGGCTGTCCGAGGGCGAGCTGACCCGGCTGCTGGGCAGCGAGGCCGGGCGCTACGAGCGATTCGGCAACCCCGAGGCGCGCCGGCGGTTCGCGGCCTCGCGGGTGCTGCTCAAGCGGGTGGCGGCGACAGTGCTGGACGCGGACCCCGGCCAGCTCGAACTGGCCCGCAATCCCAACGGGCGCCCCTACATCCGGGGGTGCGGGCAACTGGAGATGTCCCTCAGCCACACCGGCGAGGTGATGGTCGTCGGGCTCAGCCGCCGGGGCGCGATCGGCGTCGACGTCGAACCCGCGAGCCGCTCGGTGTACGGGCGGGGGCTGGAGGACGACGTGTGCACCCAGCACGAGCGGGACGCCCTGGAGTGGCTCCCGGAGGAGGACCGCAACGCGGCGTTCATCCGGCTGTGGACGCTGAAGGAGGCCTACAGCAAGGCACTCGGGCACGGGCTGCGGCTGCCGTTCCACTCCTTCGGCTTCACCACCCCGCTCACTCCGACCGCGGTGCCCAGGCTGCTGCGCGCGGACGGTTCGCCCGCGCCCGACACGGGCTGGCAGTTCGAGACGCATCCGCTGCCCGAGGGCTTCACGGTGAGCGTCGCGGTGGAGCCGGGCCCGGCCGGGGACCGCCCCGGGGCACACGCCTCCGCGCTGCTCGACGGCCGCGTCACTTCAGCCGTTCTCGGCTGCTATCTCAAGGACGACGCGAAGCGCGGCGCCGAAGCTGGAGGAGGCACGGGCCGCTGATCCGCGGGCCCGCGCCGAACCGACCGAATCCACCGAGACGTCAGGCGGCCGGCGAGCCGCCGGTCATGCCCGTCCCGGCACCGCACCGGCGCGGGGACGGGCAGGAAAGGGGCACGCGTGAGCGTCGCACAGGACACCCCGCTGCGGAACACCGCCGAGCCCGAGCAGAGCACGCCGCCCCCGAACGGAACCCGGGCCCGTGCCGCGGAGCTGGCGGAGCTGCGGGAGCGCGTCGAGGCGGGGCCGGGCGAGAAGGCCACCGCCGCCCAGCGGGCCAAGGGGAAGCTCACCGCCCGGGAGCGGCTGGAACTCCTCTTCGACCCGGGGACGTTCGTCGAGACGGAGCGTCTGCGACGGCACCGGGCGACCGGCTTCGGGCTGGAGGCCAAGCGGCCGCACACCGACGGCGTCCTCACCGGCTGGGGGAAGGTGAACGGGCGGACGGTGTTCGCCTACGCGCACGACTTCCGCATCTTCGGCGGCGCGCTCGGCGAGGCGCACGCGCAGAAGATCCACAAGGTGATGGACCTGGCGGAGAAGGCCGGGGCGCCCATCGTCGGGCTCTGCGACGGCGCCGGGGCCCGCATCCAGGAGGGCGTGACGGCGCTCGCGGGGTACGGCGGCATCTTCCAGCGCAACGTGCGCAACTCCGGGGTGATTCCGCAGATCAGCGTCATCATGGGGCCGTGCGCCGGCGGCGCCGCGTACTCCCCCGCTCTCACCGACTTCGTGTTCATGGTCAAGGGCACGGCGCAGATGTTCATCACCGGCCCCGACGTCGTGCAGGCGGTGACGGGCGAGCGCATCACCCACGAGGAGCTGGGCGGCGCCGACGTGCACGCGACCACGTCCGGCGTCGCGGGCTTCACGTACGACGACGAGCGGTGCTGTCTGAAGGACGTCCGGCATCTGCTGTCCTACCTGCCCTCCAACAACCGCGAGCTGCCGCCCGTCGAACCCGCCGGCGATCCGGCCGACCGGCGCACGGACGCGCTGCTCGACCTCGTCCCCGCGGACCCGAACCGCTCCTACGACGTCACCCAGGTGCTCGCCGAGATCGTGGACCACGGCGAGTGGTTCGAGGTGCACGAGCGCTGGGCGCCCAACGTGGTGTGCGCGCTGGCCCGGATGGACGGCCACGTCGTCGGCATCGTCGCCAACCAGCCCTCGCGGCTGGCCGGCGTCCTGGACATCGAGTCCTCGGAGAAGGCCGCACGCTTCGTCCAGATGTGCGACGCCTTCAACATCCCGCTCGTCACGCTGGTGGACGTGCCCGGCTTCCTGCCGGGCGTCGGCCAGGAGCACGGCGGCGTCATCCGGCACGGGGCAAAGCTGCTGTACGCGTACTGCAACGCGACGGTCCCGCGCGTCCAGCTCATCATGCGCAAGGCCTACGGGGGCGCGTACATCGTGATGGACTCGCGTTCCATCGGCACCGACGTCTCCCTGGCCTGGCCGATCAACGAGATCGCCGTCATGGGGGCGGAGGCGGCGGCGAACGTCGTCTTCCGGCGGGAGATCGCCGCCGCGCCGGACCCGGACGCGGCCCGGAACGAACGCATCGCGGAGTACCGCGGGGAGCTGATGCACCCCTACTACGCGGCGGAACGCGGCCTCGTCGACGACGTGATCGACCCCGGCGAGACGCGGACCGCCCTCGTCAAGGCGCTGGCCATGCTGCGCGACAAGCACGCACCGCTGCCCAGCCGCAAGCACGGAAACCAGCCGCAGTAGACGGCCCGGCCGCACGGCCGGGCCGCCGTCCCCACCGGGAGGACCCATGGCACAGGCGACACAGGCGACGCCCCGGACCGACACGCCGCGGCCGGTGCCGCGCGCGGACGTCCGGCCCGAACCGGCCTCCGCACGCGAGCGGTTCGCGCAAGCGCCGTCCGCACCGGAGGGGCCCGCCTCCGAGCCGTCCGCGATTGCGCCGTCCCAGGTGCTCGGCGCGGCGTCCTGGCGCGTCACCCGCGGCTCCCCCACCGTCGAGGAGCTGGCCGCGGTGGCCGCGGTGCTCAGCGCCCGGCTGCGGGCGCGGGCGGCCGAGGAGGATGCCGAGGCGACGCGCACCACCGTGCACTGGGGGACGATGAGCCGTCCCGACCACCCGGCGGCCCGGTCGTGGGTGCACCAGCCGCTGCCCGGCTGGCGCAGCGCGGCCTGACCCCGCCCGCGCGGCCGGAGCGGCGGCCCGGTCGGCCCGGGCGGTCCCTTCCCGTCAGGGCGTCGGCCCAAACGGACCGATCCGGTTTGGCCCGATGTGACACTCTCGGCCATCCGCGATGGGGAATTGCCCGCACCCCGCCTACCGTTTCGGAAGGCACCCTCGGAGAAGAACGCGGTATCGCATTCTTCACTCGTGAAGAGGAGCATGTGCAGTGCGATTCAATCTCATCGGCCCGTTCGAAATCGTGAGTGACGACGGCAGGACGCATCTGCCCAGTACCCCCAAGGTCTGCCAGACGCTCGCCCTGTTGCTGACCCGGCCCAACGAAATCGTGACCTCTGACTGCCTCATTCAGGAGCTCTGGGGCGAACGGCCGCCGCGCAGCGCCATAACGACGCTTCAGACGTACATCTACCACGCCCGGCGCATGTTCGAGAGTGAACAGCTCATTCCCTCCGAACGCGCCCTGCTGGTGACCCACGCTCCGGGGTATCTGATCGCGGTGGAGGACGACGAGGTCGACATCCGGATCTTCGAACGGCTGGTCGCCCGCGCCCACACCGAGCTGAGCCAGGGGCAGCCGGCCGCCGCGGCTGGGCATCTCAACCGCGCCCTGTCCCTGTGGCGGGGGCCCGCGCTGTCCAACATTCCCGCCGGCGACATGCTGGGCGGTCACATCGTCCACCTGGAGGAGGTGCGCATCCGCGCCCTGGAGCTGCGGATCGAGGCCGACAACCAGCTCGGGCGGCAGCGCGAGTCGATCCCGACGCTGCGCAAGCTGGTCAACGACTACCCGCTCAACGAGTGGTTCCACGGGCAGCTCATCGCGGCGCTCGGCGCGGCGGGGCGGCGCGCCGAAGCGCTGCAGGCCTACCAGAACCTGCGCCGCATCCTGCACGACGAGCTGGGGCTCGAGCCCAGCCCCGAAATGCAGCGCCTCCAGCTGCAGGTCCTCAACCCCGCTCCGTCGGACAGCGCCTCGTCGACGCCGGTGGGCGTCTCCGAGCCGCGGGACCAGTTGCGCATCCCCACGTTCGCCTGACCCCCGCGGGCTGCCCGACGCGTCACCGCCCCGCTGAACAGGCCCAGCGGGGCGGTGACGTGTTCGGCTCCACCGGCAGCCCGCGAGAAGCGCCACCGTGACGCCACCGCCAGGACCGCGGGGCGGCGCACCGGACGGGTCCACCGGGGTTCGAGTCGTACTCGAACCCCGGTGGAGACCATGGCCGACGGACTTCCGAGGAGAGGCGAACCGATGGACCAGAGCAGAGTCGTCTACGACGAAGCGGACCTCTGGTTCGACCCCCTGTGCAGCCGTACGTGGATCACCTACCGCTGGCTGCGGGAGGTGGAGCGGGTGCGGCCGGTGCGGGTGCGGCCGCACTGCGCCGGGGGCGCCGTGCTGCGTGCCGACGCCCTCCCCGGCGGCGCCCCGGGCTGCCCCGACCCAGCCCGCGGGCCGGCCCGGGTGCTGGCCGCCGCCGCGATGGAGGGGGGACGCTGCACGCTCGGCCCGCTCTACGAGGCGATGGCGCGGCGGCTGCACGCCGAGGGCGGCGGGCTGGCCGGCTGGTGCGAGCGGTGGGACGGCACCGACCCCGGGCCGACGGTGGACGATCCGATCCGGGCGGCGCTCATGGAGGTCGGGCTCTGCCCCTCGCTGGCCCGCGAGATGACGGTGAGCACGTGGGACGACGTCCTGCGCGCGGAGCACCGCAGGATACCCGCCGCCGGGGAGGGCCTCGGCGTGGCCGCGGTGACCGACGTGCCCGTGGTCTCCGTCAACGGCCACGTGGGCCGGTACGGACCGGTGTTGAGCGCGATTCCCGCGGGCGAGCGCGCCGGGCGGGTGTGGGACGGCTTCCGGGCCATCGCGAGCGAGGACCTGATCGTCGAGGTGCGCCAGGTGACGTGGGGCGGGGCGCCCGCGCCGGACGCCGGGCCGTGACGCCGCGGCCCACCCCCGGCCCCGCCGGGACTCCGTCGTCCCGGCGGGGCCGGAAGGAGTGGGCGACGAGCCGGAGCCCCGGGCTCGTCGCCGCTCATACGCGGGCCCGCTCCGCGTGGTCCCTGGCGAACTCCAGCGTGGTCCGGCTGGTGGCGCCCAGCACGGACCGCACGAAGTCCCCGGCCTCCCCGATCCCGGCCTCGAGGCCGAGCACTCCGGGGATCTGGCGCGAGTCGAGCACCACCGTGTGGTGGACGGTGGCGGTGGTGACGCCGGTGACGTCCTCGTCGAACTCCCAGTGCCCGGTGTGCAGCCGCAGCAGGGCCGGCAGCGTCGTCTGCTTGAACGCGACGAGCCGGTGCGGGAGGCAGACCCGCAGCGACTCGGTGGTCTGCGAGGAGCCGTCCCCGGTGAGGGTCTCCAGGCGCAGGCGCTGGATTCCGGCGTTCGCCTCGCGCACGTCCACGTCGACGATGTGCGGCAGCCGGTCCCGCCAGTGCCGGGCCTCGGCGACGAAGGCGTAGACGTCTGTGACGGGGCCGTCGATCCGTACCGACTCGCGGAAGGTGAGCGTCAGTTCCGGGGGGCCGAGGACGCGTTCGAGGTTGGCCCGCAGCGCGTCGAGCTCCACGGGGCTGCCGTGGTCGACGGCGCTGTCGATGCGGGCGAGCAGTTCGGCGTCGTCGTCCTCCGCGCGGTAGGTGAGCATGAGCCGCACCCGGCACCGCGCCGCGCCGAGCGGCTCGACGACCCAGGTGCCCCCCATGGCCGCGACCGGCGGGGCCGGTACCTCCTGCCGGAACGTGATGCGTCCGGCCGCGGGCTCCAGGGTGCGCCGGGACGTCCAGTGGCGGGCCTCGCCGTCCACGCTGGCCCAGACCCGGATGCGCTCCTCGTTCCCCGCCAGGTCCCGCTGGTCGACGTGGACGGCCGGAGGGAAGATCAGCGGCCAGTTCGCGACGTCGGCGATCAGCCGGTACACGTCCGACGCCGACGCGTCGACCACGGTGTCGTGCTCGACCTCACGCACGGTCATCAGGCTGCTCCTTGAAGCGGGAGAACGGTCGCGCGACGAGCCGACCGCCGGGCCGGGGCACCCACGCCGAAAGCTCACAGACCGCCCTGGAACGTGGCTCGAAACGATCTCGCGTCCCGGCCGACGCCGGGTCCGGGCCACACGGCGTACCCACGCGACCACGCTTCGAATGCGGGTCGAGCACGCCCGGCCACGCTCGGCGCGAGCACGTCGAACGGGGCGGTGCCGCGACCGGGCACCCCTCCGCCGCACCGACGAAGGAGCGATCACCGTGCCCGAGTTGACCACCGCCGGCCTCAGCCGGCTGCTCCGCGAGAGCGTGGGCGACGACGAGACCGTCAACCTCGAAGGCGATCTGCTCGACGCGTCCTTCACCGATCTCGGCTACGACTCGCTGACCGTGCTCCAGACGACCGGCCGGATCGCCCGCGACCACGCGGTGCGGCTGGACGAGGGCCGGGTCGCCGAGGCCGAGACGCCGCGCGCCCACCTCGCTCCGGTCAACGGCGCGCCGGCGGTGCGCAGCCGCACCTGACCGTGCGCGGCGGACGGCGCGCCGGCGGCAGCAGTCGGCCCCCTGGGCCGGCCCGTCCGCCTTCCACCGCCGGTCGAGCGGTTCGCGCAACCCTGCGGCACATGGAGGATCAGATGGTCATCACACGCACACCGCGAACGCGCCGCGAACCCGGCGTGTCCGACGCGCCGCTCGCCGGGGTGGCACGGATGACCGTCGCCGCCATCTCCGACCCGGACGGCACGCTCGACGCCCTCCTCGCCCCCGAGGAGGCCGCGGCATGAGGGGTCTCGCCACCCGCGGGGCGGTGCTGCCCGCGCGGGAACTGGAGTACGTCACGCGGAACGGCTGCCTGGTGGCCGAGGCCGTCGGACCGCACCTGGGTGCCCGGATCGTGCGGCTCGACGTCGTCCGCGTCCCGGCGAACGGGTTCTGGCGGCCGGGCGGTTCGGCGGAGGAGGAGAACGTCGTCGTGGTGTTCGAGGGCGCCGGCCGGGCCCGCGCCGGACGGGCCGAGCGGCCCGTCGGCCGCGCGGACACGGTCTACGCCCCCACCGGCGAACCGTACGGCCTCACGGCCGGTCCGGCCGGGCTGACCGCCTACGTGTGGCGCACCGCGCTGCGCCCCGGCCGCTCTCCCGGCCCCTCTCCGCGCCGCTTCTCGACGCTGTGGAACGGGGAGACGCAGCTCAGGGGCTTCACCGGCGTCGGCGCGGGGCCGGAGGCCTCACAGCGCACCGCGACGATGAACTTCCTCTTCTGGCCCGGCACCGGCTCCCCCCAACTCTGCCTGCACTGCGGGGTCATGAACCCCGGCGAGTACTTCAACGTCCACGTGCACCCGGAGAGCGAGGAGGCGTTCATCGCTTTCGAGGGCGAGGGGCAGCTCCACCTGGACGGCAGGTGGTACGACGCCCGGCCCGGCGACGTGCTCTACGCGCCGCCCGGCGTGCCGCACGGCACGCGGCATCCCGTCGAGGACCCCGGCGCGCCCCGGTTCGCCACCTGCGGCGGCCCGACCCCGTTCGATCCGGTCCTCTACGAGCGAGCCGGTGTATCGGCCAAGGTTCGGTGATCTCTTCGATGTGCAGGATTCTCGGTCACTTCGACGCCCACTGCACGCGGGACGCCCTGCGCGCGGTGGCCGAGGCCCAGCGCCACGGCGGCCCGGACGGGCATGGCCTGCGATCCGGGGCCGACTGGGCTCTCGGCAGCAACCGCCTGGCCGTCATGGACCCGGACGGCGGCGCCCAGCCCTACGCGCTGCGGACGGCCCCGGGAGAGGTCGTCGCCGTCTTCAACGGGGAGCTGTACAACCACCGGGAGCTGCGGGAGAAGCTCGAAGCGCGGGGCCACGCGTTCGCCGACGCCTGTGACGGCTCCGTCATCCCGGCCCTGTTCACCGAGTTCGGACCGCGCTTCACCGAACTCCTCGACGGCATGTACGCGATCGCGCTGGTCGATCTGCGCGGCGAGCCCACGCTGTGGCTGTTCACCGACGACGTCGGCATGAAACCGCTGTACCACCACTGGGATCCGGCGCGGCGGCGGCTGCACTTCGCCTCCGAGCTGCCCGCCCTGCTCACCTTCCCGGACGTGCCCGCCGCGCCGCTGCCCACCGGGCTCGACACCTACCTCGCCACCAAGACGCCGTTCGGCGAGCGGACCATGTTCGAGGGCGTCCGCGTCCTGCCCCCGGGCGCGACGGCCAGGGTCACCCGCTCCAGCGGGCTGACCCTCGTGCGGCGCCCGCCCGCCCCGGCCGCCCAACCGCCGCACGGCACCGAACCGGAGGCCGGCGACCGGGTGCGCGAACTGCTGCGCGCCCAGGTGCACCGGCTCACCGAGGCGGACGTCCCCGTCGCCGCCATCACCAGCGGCGGGCTGGACTCCGGCCTGGTCACCGCGCTGGCCGCGGAGGCCGTGCCGGGGCTGCACACGTTCACCATCGCCTACACCGGCGACTGGCCGGCCGACGAGCGGGCGTTCGCCCGCGCCGTAGCCGACCGGGCCGGCACCCGGCACCACCAGGTCGAGATCGACCCGGCGACGTTCCCCGGGCTGCTGGACACCGTCGTCCGCCACCTCGGCCAGCCCAACGCCGACCCCATCACCCTGAGCACGCAGGCCCTGTTCGCCGCCGTGCGCCGCGCCGGCTTCCCCGTCGCGCTCACCGGCGACGCGGCCGACGAGCTGTTCGGCGGCTACGACCGGCTCCACCGCGCCGTCCACGCCCCCGCCGGCACCGACTGGGTGCCCGGCTACGTGGAGGCGCTGGCCGCCGTCCCCTCCGCCCTGCGCGGCCGCCTCTACAGCTCCGACTACCGCGCCTTCATGGCCGACCACGGCTCGGTGAGCGAGGAGATCACCGCGCGGCTGCGCCGGGACGGAAGCGGCCACCCGGACCGGCTGGCCGCGCTCACCGCGTTCGAGGTGGGCGAGCGGCTGCCCGCCTACCACCTGCGCCGCGTCGACCACCTGAGCATGTCCTCCTCCGTGGAGGTCAGGCTGCCGTTCTGCCAGCCGGACGTCGTCCGCCACGCCCGCTCCCTGCCGTCCCGGCTCAAGATCTCCGGCGGGCGGCGCAAGCGGGTGCTGTACGCGGCGGCCGAGGGCCTGCTGCCCGAGTCCGTCCTCACCCGGCCCAAGCAGCCGTTCACGCTGCCCGTCACCGCGATGCTCCGGCCGGGGCAGCCGCTCATGGAACACGCCCGCGAGGTGCTCGCCCCCGGACGGCTGCGCCGCCACGGCCTGCTCGACCGGCGGCAGGTCGAGGCGCTGTTCCGGGCGCAGTCCGCGGCCCCGAGCGACCGGGCGGCCACGGCGATCTGGGCGCTGATGGTGCACGAGCTGTGGCGGGAGCGGTTCTTCCCGGCCACGGCGCGGCGACGCGTGCTGGACTACAGAATGCCGGAGGTGGCGGTGTGATCGGATACATCGCGCGAGCCATGGGGGCGCCGACCCCCACGCTCGTGCTGGACCAGCGGCAACTGCCCAAGAACGACGTACACCTGCGCCCGGTCCTCAGCACGATCCGGGAGTGGCTGGAGGAGAACGGACGCGGCGACATCCTCAAGTTCGCCCTCGTCGAGCCCTCCGGGCACCCCATGTTCGACCTGGACTACCGGTTCGTGCAGGCCCTGCCCACCGGCGTCGACCGGTTCGACTTCCACGGCAACTGCGGGCACTCCATCCTCGCCGCCGTCGTCGCGGCCGACGGCCAGGCGTGGCTGCCCCGGCTCGCGCCCGGCGGCCGGGTGCGGGTACGCGTCGTCAACACCGGTGACCAGGTGGTGTGCGAGGTGGACGAGGCGCGGCGGCGCAGCGGCAGCTTCACGGTGCACTTCCTCCAGGACGCCGCCGCCCGCCTGGACGACCTCCTGCTGACCGGCAGTCCGGTGGACCAACTGCTCACGTCCACCGGTGTGCAGGCGGCCTCGCTCGTCTCCATCGGCAACCCGTACGTCTTCGTCGACGCCACCGCCCTCGGCCTGCACAGCGCCCGGGAGCTCTTCGAGGCGGGCGAGGAGACCTTCTCCCTGATGCTGGACATCCGCGCGGCGGCGGCCGAGCTGCTCCAGTGGCCCACCGACGGCATCCTCCCCAAGATCGCCGCCGTCGGCTGCTACACCCCGGGGCGGCTGGCCGTACGGGCCATCTCCGTGCCCAGGTGGCACCCCAGCATCGCCCTCACCGGCACCACCTGCCTGGCCGGAGCCGCCAGCATCCCCGGCACCGTCCCCGAGCGGCTGGCCCGGCGGGCCGGGCTCCCCCGCGGCGTCATCGAGATCGACACGCCGGGCGGCTCCACGGGCGCCACCGCCTCCGTCGCCGGGCGCGGGGACGGCGTCGACCTGCTGCACTGGGTCAGCGTCAGCCGCAAGCTCGCCCGGCTCGACGAACCCGCCTGCATCGCCTCCCTGAAGAACTACGACTACAGGGAGGAGCCCGCATGGCAGCCGCTGACGGTCTGACCCGCCCGAGCGCCCCGGCCGAAGCATGTGCCGTGACGCCCGGGCGCGAGCAACTGGCCGCCCGCTACGCGGAGTTCCTCGCCGCCCTGCGGCACCTCGCGCCCACGGCCGACGCGGCGGGCGCGCCGTCCGGGGACGCCCTCACCGCCCTTCGCGGGTCCGGCCTGCTCGCAGCCGCCGTTCCCGCCGCCCACGGCGGCACGGGCGGGGACGCCCTGCTGACCAACCGGCTCGTCGAACTGGTCGCGACCGCCGACCCCTCGGTGGCCATCATCCTGTTCCAGCACTACGCCGTCAGCGCCCGCATCGCCGAGTGGGGCACCCCCGGGCAGCGGGCGCGCTGGCTGCCCCGGCTGGCCGACGGCTCCTGGCTCGCCGCCTCAGCCTGGAGCGAGTCCGGCGCCGGCGCGGACAAGCGGCACCTGGCCACCCGGGCCGTCCGCACCGACGGCGGCTGGGTCCTGGACGGGGCCAAGACCTTCACCACCGGCGCCGGGATCGCCCAGCTCTACCTGGTGCTGGCCCAGTCCGCTCCGTCCGCCGGGCCCGCTGAGCCCGCGGGCGCCGGGTCCGCGGGCGCCGGGTCCGCGGGCGCCGGGTCCGGCTACGGCGGCGACGGGCAGACCTTCTACCTCGTCGAGGCGGAGAACCCCGGACTCACCGCCGACACCGGCATGGATCTCGTCGGCATGCGCGCCTCCGCCACGGGCTTCGTCGAGCTGACGTCCTGCCGCGTCACCGACGCGGCGGTGCTCGGCCCCGCCGGAGACGCGGTGCGCGTCATCGCCGGCGTCCGGGAGTCCGGCGCCACCCTCGGGGCCGTCGCCGTCGGCATCGCCGAGGCCGCCTACCGGCTCGCCCTCACGCATGCCGTGCGGCGCGGGCTCCGGGACCAGCAGGCCGTCCGTCACCGGCTGGTGGACCTCTCGGCCAAGGTGGCCGCCGCCCGCGCCCTGGTGGACGCCTCCGGCCGTCGCGACACGGCGGACCCCGGCGTCACCACGCTGCACAGCAAGCTTTTCGCCTCGCAGTGCTGCGAGGAGGTCACCGCGGAGGCGCTGCGCCTGCTGGGCGGCGCCGGCTACCTCCGCGAGCACCCGCTGAACCAACTGGCCCTGGACGCCCGCGCGGTGGGCCTCATGGGCCCGACCAACGACCTGTGCCGGGAACTGGTGAGCGCACCCTGGACCCACTGACCGACGGGCCCTCCCGGCTCCCGCCCGGGGAGCGCACGCGCCCCTCCCGACCCGACCCGACCGGACCGACCGGACCCGGCCATCCGACCCACCGACAGGACTCGCCCGAACCGCAGGACTCGACCGAGCCGCCCGTCCGGCCCGACCCGCCGGAGGACGGCGCAGGGCACACACGCAGTCAGCACATGGCGCCCGCCCCGGGCGCCGTCCACGACAGGAGTTTCAGGTGAGCACCAACCACGATCTCGTCATCACCGGTGCACGGGTGGTCACACCCGACGGGGTGCACGACGGCGGCGTGGCGGTATCCGGAGAGCGGGTCGCCGCCATCTTCGCCGACGGCGCCGCCCCGCCCGCGGACCACGTCATCGACGCCGCCGGACGCTATCTCCTGCCCGGACTCATCGACTCGCACGTCCACTTCCGCACCCCGGGCCTCACCCACAAGGAGGACTGGCCCCACGGCAGCCGGGCGGCGGCCGCCGGCGGGGTGACCACCGTCATCGACATGCCCAACACCAAGCCCCCGCTCGTCGAACCCGAGCTGGCGGCCGAGAAGGCGGCGCTCGTCGCGGGGAACTCGCTGGTCGACTACCGCTTCCACATGGGCGTCACCGCGGACAGCGTCGAGAGCCTGCACCGGCTCCGGCCCCAGCAGGCCACGACGGTGAAGGTCTTCATGACCGGCCACCACACCGCCCCCCACGTCATCCGCGACCCGGTCGTCCTCGACCGCGTCTTCGCCGTCGCCGCCGAATGCGGCATCCGGCTCGTGCTGCACGCCGAGGACGACAGCGTCTTCGCCCTGCTGGACGAGTACCAGGACCCGCCGGCCGGGTACGACGCCTACGAGTCGGCGCACCCGCGCAGCGGCGGCATCGTCGCGGTGTCCCGCGTCATCGAGCTCGTCCGCAAGTACGGCACGGCGGCGCACATCCTGCACGTCTCCTCGTCCGAGGAGTCGGACCTGCTCAAGGCGGCGGGCCGGGTCGGTCTGCCGATCACCTACGAGGTCACACCGCACCACCTGTCCTTCTCCGCGCCCGACACCCAGCGGCTCGGCGCCCGCATCCGGCTACGCCCGGCCATCCGCTGCCTCAAGGACCAGGGGCGCCTGTGGGAGGCCGTGATGGACGGCGGTGTGGCCACCATCGGCAGCGACCACGCGCCGCACACGAAGGAGGAGAAGGTCCTGGCCGTGGCCGACGCCCCGCCCGGGCTGCCCGGCACCCAGGAGATGCTGATCGCCGTCCACACCGGCATGCGCCGCCGCTATCCGGACCTGGAGCAGGACGAGGTCATGACGCGCGTCGCCCGGCTGTGCGCCGAGCGGCCCGCCGAGCTGTTCGGCCTCACCGCGCGCAAGGGCCGCATCGCCATCGGCCTCGACGCGGACCTCACCCTCTTCGCCCCGGACGCGACGTGGATCATGTCCGCCGAGCACACGGAGGCGAAGGTGGGCTGGTCCGCGTACGAGGGCTGGACGTTCACCGGGCGCACCGAGCTGACCGTGCGGCGCGGTGAGGTGATCTTCGACGGCCGGGAGGAGAAGCCGCGCTTCGGCACCCCGACGGGCGTCTGGCTCGACGCGGAACCCGCCGTGCCGACCGACCCCGCCCCCACCTCCGACGCTCCCCTCGCCCCCCTCCCGGCGGAACCCCACCAACCCGTGCGTCTGGGCGGCCCGCGCTAGGCGCGCTCGTGCGAGGTCTGCGCGAAGGCGCAGGACCGGCAGGCGCAGGACCGGCCCCGGGCGCCTAGGCGCCCGGGGCCTCGCGCGCCCACGACGTACCCGGCGCGCCCCGAGCCCGGGGCGCGAAGGCCCCCGAAGCCTCGTGCCGCCACGACCACAACCGAAACCCTGGAGCCCCCATGCCCGCCGACACCGCACGCCGCGTCGTCGTCTACTCCGACATCGGCTGTCCCTGGGCCTCGCTCGCCCTGCACAACCTCCGCCGGGCCGCCCGCGCCCAGGACGTCGAACTCGCCGTCGAGCACCGGGCGTTCCCCCTGGAGCTGTTCAACTCCCGGCCCACGCCCAAGCGCATCCTCGACCCCGAGGTCGATGTCGTCGCCGAGGTGGAGCCGGAGCTCGGCTGGCGGCCCTGGCGGCGGCCCGAGTCCGAGTACGCCGTGACCACGCTGCTGGCCATGGAAGCCGTGCAGGCGGCCCAGCACATCGACGGCCTCGCCGCCGGCGACCAGCTCGACGCGGCGCTGCGGCACGCCTTCTACGCCGAGTCCCGCTGCGTCAGCGTGCACCCGGAGGTGGTCGACGTCGCGGCGGCCTGCCCGCTCGTCGACGCCGAGCGCCTCGACCACGCGCTGCGGCACGGCACGCACCGGGCCGGGCTGTTCACCCAGTGGGAGGAGGCTCAGGGCCCCTCGGTGCAGGGCAGCCCGCACTTCTTCCTCCCCGACGGCTCGGACGTCCACAACCCCGGCATCACCTTCACCTGGGCGAAGGGCACCCCCGCCCCCGTCGTCACCGCCTACGACCCCTCGGTGTTCGAACGCCTCGTGAAGCGGTGAGCCGGCCGCCCGGGCACGCGAAGGGGCCGCCCTCCCCACGGATGGAGGGCGGCCCCTTTCGGCGTACCCGGCGTACCGGCCACGGCGTACCGGCTACTTGGCGCCGGCCTTGGTGCGCTTCTCGGCCGAGGTACCGGTCGGCACCGGGCGCGCGGCCTCGTAGAACTCCTCGCGCGGGTTCTCCATCGCCCCGAGGGAGACGACCTCGCGCTTGAGGAACATACCGAGCGTCCAGTCGGCGAAGACGCGGATCTTGCGGTTCCAGGTCGGAACGGCCAGACCGTGGTACGTGCGGTGCATGTACCAGGCCAGGCGACCGCGCAGCTTGATCTTGGCCTTGCCCATGACGATCATCGCGACGCCCTTGTGCAGGCCCAGGCCGGCCACCGCACCCTTGTTGGCGTGCTTGTAGTCGGACTGCGGGAAGCCGCGCATGCCCGAGATGACGTTGTCACCGAGCACCTTGGCCTGACGCAGCGCGTGCTGGGCGTTCGGCGGGCACCAGGCGTTCTCGTTGCCCGCCTCGCGCGCGGCGAGGTCGGGGATCTGCGCGTTGTCGCCCGCGGCCCAGATGTAGTCGCTGCCGGCCACCTGGAGCGTCGGCCGCGTGTCCACGTGGCCGCGCGGCCCGAGCGGCAGACCGTACCGGGAGAGCACCGGGTTCGGCTTGACGCCCGCGGTCCACACGATCGTGTTGGACTCGGCCTCCAGGCCGTTGCTGAGCTTGACGAGGCCGTCCACACAGGACTCCATGGACGTCTTCAGGTACACCTCGACGCCGCGCTTCTGGAGGTGCTCCTGACCCCACTTGCCCAGTTCCGGGCCGACCTCGGGGAGGATCTTGTCGGCCACGTCGACGAGGACGAACCGCATGTCCTCGCGCCTGATGCTGGGGTAGTACCTCGCGGCGTCCCGCGCCAGGTCCTCGACCTCGCCGACCGTCTCGGCACCGGCGAAGCCGCCACCGACGAAAACGAAGGTCAGCGCCTTGCGGCGGACGTCCTCGTCCGTCGTGGAGTCGGCCTTGTCGAGCTGCTCCAGGACGTGGTTGCGCAGGCCGATGGCCTCCTCGACACCCTTCATGCCGATGCCCTGCTCGGCCAGGCCGGGGATCGGGAAGGTGCGGGAGACGGCGCCGAGCGCGACGACGAGGTAGTCGAAGGGAAGCTCGTACGCCTCGCCGACCAGCGGTGTCACGGTGGCGACCTTGCGGTCCTGGTCGATGCTGCTCACGCGGCCGGTGAGGACCTCGGCCTTGGGCAGGACGCGACGCAGCGGGACGACGACGTGACGCGGGGAGATGGAGCCGGCGGCGGCTTCGGGGAGGAAGGGCTGGTACGTCATGTAGGAGCGCGGGTCGACGACGGTCACCGTCGCCTCGCCGTACCGCATCTTCTTCAGTATGCGGCGCGCTGCGTACAGACCGACGTACCCACCACCTACGACGAGGATTCGAGGACGCTCCGTGGTGCTCATGCCATCGAGTATCCAGCACCCGATGGGACGGCGCTCGTGAGCCCCTTCACAAGGTTTCCCCGCTCCTCTGCTACACTCCGCCGCCCCGTGATGGGAGACACATCCGGCACGGGAACTCACCACAACTCACCGGCCCCTCCCGCAGGGCTGTGAGCTGCGAGGTTTCGGCCGCACCCGGCGAACCGGACGGGAGCGGCGGGCTCCGCACCCGCCGCGATGCCACCTCTGAAACGCAACCGAAACCCGCCTCTCACCTCCGGAACGGATCTCCAGCCCACCCAGAAGCAACGAATCGAGCCCCCCGGGGCACTTTTCCTTGTGAAGAACTTCACGAATTTTCTCGTCGGAGCCCCCGCGAGCCGCCTCACCCGGCCCCACGGCGGGGCACCCCCCGGCGGCCCGCCGGAGGAACAGGCCAGCACGGAGCACCTGCGCGACACGTTTACGCGAAAAATATTTCGCGTAAACATTGACGCACTTCACAGTGCCGGGGGACACTGCACGTACCCCCTCCCAGAAGGCTCGAAGGCCATGAACACCACCCCCCACCCGAACCCCTCACACGCCTCGGGTTCCGGCCGCGAGGTCACCCGCCACCGGTTCCCGGTAGGCGCGGTACTGGCCGACCGCCTCGACGACGCCGCCGTCGCGGACGCGGCCGTCCGGCTCGCCACCGCGCGCGGTGTACCGCTCCTGCTCATCGCCGTACTGCCGCCGTCTCCCTCCGGGCACACAGCCTCCCGCCCGGACTCCGCGGCGGCCCGGGCGGTGCTGGGCCGGGCCCTGCCACGCCTGGCGCGCGCCGGGATCGCCCACCACCCGGCCGCCTTCCACCGCCCCACCGGCCGCGCGCGCGGCCGACTGCACGCGGCGAAGGCCCTGCTGGACTCGGCCGCGGCTCACGGCTGTTCACGGCTGGTGGTCTCGCGCAGCGGGCCGGCCGAACTGGACGCCCACACGGTGATGGAGGCGGCCGCCCTCCGCGGCACCCCGTTCGTCCATGCGGCCCCGCCGGTGCCGTGGGTGCCGCTGGCCGGGCCCCACGCTTCCCGCTGAGGAGCGCCGGGCGCAAAGGCCGGGGCCGGCCGCCGCACACCCCGACGCCGCGTGCGGACTCCGGCTCCGGCTCCGGCTCCGGCTCCGGCTAAGACGTGGTGCGCCGGGCCTCGACGGTGGGAACGTCCTCGCGGTACAGGAAGGTGGCCAGGAGATCACCGACGGGGTGGTCGGCCTCGCTGGGGTGGCGGAGGGCGACGGTGGGGTCGATGGTGTAGCGGTTGCGACGGCCGACGCGTTCCCGGGTGAGGTAGCCGGCCGCTTCGAGGTCGGCGACGATCAACTGGACGGCGCGTTCGGTAATGCCGATGGCGTCGGCGACATCACGCCCGCGCGCTTCGGGTTCGCGAGCGAGGGCGATCAGGACGCGGGCGTGATTGGTCAGAAAGGTCCAGTGGTCGGCGCGCGAGCTGGAGGGCTGCCTCATGGCCCTCATCATACGAAGTCGGCTTCGCACAACCGACGGCTTCGCATGAAAACTTATTGGCGAAAAAATATTCGCGTAAAACTTGACGGGTTTCTCTGGGTGAGTGACGCTGGACGTACACCGGTCCGCCGACCCGTTCACGGAAGCCGATCCACCATGAATGACCTGTCGTTCGCCGTCCCCCTGTGGGTGTGGGCCGCGGTCAGCCTCGTGATCGCCGTCATGCTCGCCGTCGACCTCATCGCCCACCGCGACAACCACGTGATCGGTTTCAGGGAGGCGGCCATCTGGTCCGCCGTGTGGATCGCCATCGGCCTCGCCTTCGGCCTGGTCCTGCTCTGGTGGCAGGGCAGCGAGGTCTCGTCCACTTACTACGCCGGCTACCTGATCGAAAAGGCGCTGTCCATCGACAACGTCTTCGTCTTCGCGCTGGTCTTCTCCTTCTTCGCCGTCCCCGACGCCTACCAGCACAAGGTCCTGTTCTGGGGTGTCATCGGCGCCCTGGTCTTCCGGCTGGTGTTCATCTTCGTCGGTGCCGAACTGCTCCAGCTGTTCTTCTGGACCGCCTACCTGTTCGGCGCGTTCCTGATCTGGACCGGGTACAAGATGGCCGTCTCCAAGGACGCGGAACTCCACCCCGACCGCAACCCCGTCGTCCGCCTCGTCAAAAAGGTCGTTCCCACCGACCCCCACTACCACGGCGGGCGGTTCTTCACGCGGATCGGCGGTCGGCAGGTGGCCACGCTGCTGTTCGTGGCACTGATCGCGATCGAGGCGACTGACCTGGTCTTCGCCGTCGACTCCGTCGCCGCGATCCTGGCGATCACCACCAACACCTTCCTGGTGTGGACGGCCAACGCCTTCGCCGTCCTCGGCCTGCGCAGCCTGTACTTCTGCCTGGCCGGACTGCTACGCCGCTTCACCTACCTCCACTACGGCCTCGCCGTCCTGCTCATCTTCGCCGGCGTCAAACTCATCCTGTCCGAGACGCCCGTCGGCAAGCTGCCCATCCCCCTGACCCTGGGTGTCATCCTCGCCACCATCACCGTCTCCATCGGCTGGTCCCTCATCGCCACCCGCGGCGAGGACAACGGTGAGCCCACCCCCGGGACGGGCCACCCGGCCGGTGCCGAGCCCGAACCCGCCGACGACGCCCCCGCCGTGACTCCCTCCACCGGCGGACACGAATCCCGAACGCGACCGCGGTGACCCCGTGGGCCGGCCGCAGGCCAGTCGCTCCGTGCGCGCCCTCGTCGACGCGGAGCACGGCCGCGGCCGGCCCCACCGCGACCCGGCTCAGTCGGCGTCGCCGCCTGCTGCCAGCTTGAACGCGATGCCGTCGAGGATGTCGTGTTCCGAGACGACGACCTCGGTGGCGCCGGAACGCTCCATGACGGCCTGGAGGATGACGGCACCGGCGGTGATGACGTCGACGCGGCCGGGGTGCATGACGGGGATCGCCTCGCGCTCGGCGTGGGTGGAGTGGACGAGACGGTCGGTCACCTCGCGGACCTGGTCGAGGGAGACGCGGGCGTGGTGGATGGCGGCCGGGTCGTACTCGGGCAGGCCGAGGACGATGCCGGCGACCGTGGTGACGGAGCCGGCGAGGCCCACCAGGGTGCGTGCCGAGGTGAGGGGGACGGTCTCCTCGACGAGGGTGAGGGCTGCGTCGACGTCGGCCCTTATGGCGGCGACCTGCTCGGCCGTGGGCGGGTCGGTGACGACGCCGTCCCGGACGAGGTGGCGCTCGGTCATGCGGACGCAGCCGATGTCCACGCTGCGGGCGGCGCTCACCTCGTCGGTGCCGATGACGAGCTCGGTGGAGCCGCCGCCGATGTCGGTGACGAGGTACGGGGTGTCCAGCCCCGAGGCGGTGAGCTCCTTCGTCGCGCCGGTGAAGGAGAAGGCGGCCTCCTGGTCACCGGTGACGACCTCGGGCTCGACGCCGAGGATGTCCACCACACCGCGGACGAAGTCGTCCCGGTTCTCGGCGTCCCGGGAGGCGGAGGTGGCGACGAAGCGGACGCGGGCGGCGTCGAGGGAGCGGATGACGTCGGCGTACTCGCGGCACGCGGCGAAGGTGCGCTCCAGGGCCTCGGAGGCGAGGCGCCCGGTGCGGTCCACGCCCTGGCCGAGCCGGACGATCCGCATACGGCGGTCCAGCTCCTTGAAGGCGCCGGTGGCCGGATCGAGGTCGGCGACGAGCAGGCGGATGGAGTTCGTGCCGCAGTCCACGGCGGCCACGCGGGTCATCGGTCGGTCTCCTCGGCGTCGGCGGCCCGGGTTCCGGTCTCGTCGGTGGTGACGCAGGGGCCCTTGCGCCACCACTCGGGAAGCAGCGCGATGGCCTCGTCGCCCAGGGGGTTGACACCGGGGCCGGCGACGAGCGAGTGGGCGACGAGGACGTGCAGGCACTTGACGCGGTCGGGCATGCCGCCCGCGCTGGGGAAGCCCGCGAGGACGTCGATGGCGTCGCGCCGGGCGATGTAGTCCTCGTGTGCCGCCCGGTACGCGGCGGCCAGCTCGGGGTCGGTGGCGAGCCGTTCGGTCATCTCCTTCATGACGCCCTCCGCCTCCAGGGTGCCGATGGCGGAGGCGGCCCGCGGGCAGGTCAGGTAGTACGTCGTGGGGAACGGCGTGCCGTCCTCCAGCCGCGGGGCCGTCTCGACGACGTCGGGCTGTCCGCAGGGGCAGCGGTGGGCGATGGCCCGCAGGCCGCGCGGCGGTCGGCCGAGCTGCGCCTTGAAGGCGGCGACGTCCGCGTCGGTGGGCGGCGTGGGGTCGGTCGGGGGCGGCGGAGTGTCCATGCGGGCGGTGTGTCTCTCGGGTCGGATCGTCAGGGGAGATGAGCAAGCGGAGGGGCGGGGGCTCAGCCCGCGTCGGCGCGGTCGAGGCCGTCGAACAGGTTGGTGTACCAGGCGCGGCCGGCGCCGCCGTCCTCGCCGCGGTGGCGCGGTGCGTCGGTCTCGTCGGCCCCGCCGGTCCCGCTCCGCACGATGTAGCCGCGCTCGCCGGTGCGGACGTAGTGCAGGTGCTCGCGGGCGAGCTGCTCGACGTAGGCCGGGTCCTGGAGGCGGGCCTTGAGCTCGCGCAGTTCGGCGACGCGCTCCTCGGTCTCCTTGAGCTTGCGGCGCTCCTCGGCGATGTCTGAGCGCTGGGAGACGTAGCTGCGCGTCGGGTAGGCGAGGGCGACGACGAGGGAGCACAGGACGAGTGCGAGGAGGGCGGCGCGCCCGGTGAGGCGGCTGCGGCGCGGCCCGCCGCGGAGCCGTCGGCTCTGCGCGCGGTAGACGCGCTCGGCGGCCTGCTCACCCAGCGCCCTGAGCCGGGTCGCGGTGGAGAACCGTTCCCGTTCCGGGGCACCTCCCAAGGGTCCACCTCCCTGATCGCTGTCCGAACGGTACGTCCCGGCCCACGGTACGCGGGACCGTGGGCCGGGACGCGGCGGCGTTCGACGTCGGCCGTCAGACGCCGGCCGTGAGACGTCAGCCCTTGAAGCGCGGGAACGCGCTGCGGCCGGCGTAGACCGCGGCGTCGTCGAGGATCTCCTCGATGCGCAGGAGCTGGTTGTACTTGGCGACGCGCTCGGAGCGGGCCGGGGCACCGGTCTTGATCTGGCCGCAGTTGGTGGCGACGGCCAGGTCCGCGATGGTGACGTCCTCGGTCTCGCCGGAGCGGTGCGACATCATGCACTTGAAGCCGTTGCGCTGGGCCAGCTCGACGGCGTCCAGGGTCTCGGTCAGCGAGCCGATCTGGTTGACCTTGACCAGCAGGGCGTTGCCGGCCTTGTCGTCGATGCCGCGCTGCAGGCGCTCGGGGTTGGTGACGAACAGGTCGTCACCGACGAGCTGGACCTTCTCACCGATCTGGGCGGTGATGGTCTGCCAGCCCTCCCAGTCGTCCTCGAACAGCGGGTCCTCAATGGAGACCAGCGGGTACGCCTCGGCGAGCTCGGCGTAGTAGGCGGTCATGTCGGCGGCGCTGCGGGACTGGCCCTCGAACTGGTAGGCGCCGTCCTTGTAGAACTCGGAGGCGGCGACGTCCAGGGCGAGCGCGATGTCGCGGCCGGGCGTGTAGCCGGCGGCCTTGACGGCCTCCAGGATGAGGTCCAGGGCCTCGCGGTTGGAGCCGAGGTCGGGCGCGAAGCCGCCCTCGTCGCCGAGGCCGGTGGACAGGCCGCGCTCCTTCAGGACGGCCTTGAGCGCGTGGTAGACCTCGGTGCCCCAGCGCAGCGCCTCGGAGAAGGACTCGGCGCCGATGGGCGCGATCATGAACTCCTGGATGTCCACGTTGGAGTCGGCGTGGGAGCCGCCGTTGAGGATGTTCATCATCGGCACGGGCAGCAGGTGCGCGTTGGGCCCGCCGAGGTACCGGAAGAGCGGCAGGTCGGAGGCCTCGGAGGCGGCGTGCGCGACGGCGAGGGAGACGCCGAGGATGGCGTTGGCGCCCAGCGAGGACTTGTCGGCGGTGGCGTCCAGGTCGAGCATGGCCTGGTCGATGAGGCGCTGCTCGGTGGCGTCGTAGCCCACCAGCTCGGGGCCGATCTGCTCGATGACGGCGAGGACCGCCTTTTCGACGCCCTTGCCGCCGTAGCGGCCCTTGTCGCCGTCGCGCAGCTCAAGGGCCTCGAAGGCGCCGGTCGAGGCGCCGGACGGCACGGCCGCGCGGCCGGTGCTGCTGTCGTCGAGGCCGACCTCTACCTCGACCGTGGGGTTGCCTCGCGAGTCGAGGATCTCGCGGGCTACGACGACGTCGATGGACGGCACGAGGTTCTCCTTCGTGTGGGTCGGTCTTCCTGAGGCAGGAGCCTAGCGGTCCGGTGGCCCGCGGTGGGCCTGCGGGCCGCGTCCGGGGCGAGGCGCCGCGGTGAATTCCCAGCTCAGAGGCGAACCAGGTTTTGTTCATTGACTGAAGATAATGCCGTCGTCTCGCTGTGCGGACGGATACGCCGACGGCTCGGCGGGCCCGCGGCGGGGGACCCGGCCGGCCCCGGCGCGAGGGCCGCGGCGGGCCGTCGCGGAGTGCACACCGGGTACACACCGGCCGGCACGGGGCGCGCGGCGGGCCCGGCACAGGGGACGCGTGCCGGGCCCGACCGCCAGGGTCACCCTCGGAGGGCAGCCCCCGAGGGTGACCCGCCCCGGTCACACCTCCAAGCGCTGACCGGGGAAGATCAGGTCGGGGTCGGCCCCGACGACGGCCTTGTTGCGGGCGTAGAGCTCCTGCCAGGTCATGCCGTGGCGGTGGGCGATGGCGGCCAGCGTGTCACCGGGGCGCACGACGTACGTGCCGCCCTTCCCCGACTGCCCCTTGGCATCCTGCTGCGCGGGGGCGGCCTGCTGGGACTGCGGCGACTGACCCTGCTGCGGCTGCGGCGGCCGGGGGCGCGGCTGCCGCTGGGCGGCAGCCCCACCCGGCGCCTGCGGGGCGACGTCGGCGGGCGGGGCGTCGGCCGTGAGGCCGCCCTCCTCGGCGCAGGCCCAGGCTCCCGGGCCCTGCATCTCCAGGAGCCGCTCGGCGACGGCGATCTGCTGCTCCTTGGTGGCCAGATCGGCCCGCGGCGCGTACCGGAGTCCGCCGGCCGCCTCCCAGCTCGACTGGGCGAACTGGAGTCCGCCGTAGTACCCGTTCCCCGTGTTGATGCGCCAGTTCCCGCTCGACTCGCACTGGGCGACCTTCTCCCAGGTGTCGACGGAGGCGGCTTGCGCGCTGCTCGCCATCACCACCGGGCCGCCGACAGCGGCGCCGGCGAATCCGGCGAGCGAGGCGGCGAGGCGGACGACGACGGGCTGACGGTTACGACTCTTGGCGGAGTCCTTGTCGGTGAACAGCATGGACGGTCTTCCTCACCGGACGCCTGCGAGGTGAGCTGTCGGGTTCGGACGCGTGAGTCGCCCGGTCCGGCGCGGCGTTCCCGCGCCGGACTTCACCCCGAGCCGCCTGGGCGGCACTCGCCTGGTTCCCCCGCTCCTGCCTGCGGTTCGCGGACGCGACGATGTTCCCGCCGACCGTCGGCAGGATTCGGCGTGACGGTCGACGACCCCACGGGAGTGGGCGATGCGAACGTAGACCTACCACAATAATCCGATCAAACACCCCTGAAACCGACACGAGGGGATGACTTGACGCCTCGTCATATCGATTCCGCAGGTCCCGGCACGCTTGCCCGGGGCCCGCAACCCGGACACGCCGACAAAGGAATGTGACGATCGTCACATTGCATCCGGACGGGTGAGGTCCGCTCCTTCCCGGGCCGTCAACTACTCCTGAACGAGCGGAAGTCGAAGCTCCTGCCCGGGCAGAATCAGGTCCGGGTCGGCGCCGACGACAGACTCGTTCGCCGCGTACAACGCGGGCCAGCCGCCGTCCAGACCCTGCTCCGCGGCGATCCCGGACAGCGAGTCCCCCGCGGCGACGAGGTACTCGACGGCCGGCCCCGCCGGAGCCGCATGCCGCCCGGAGCCGCGCTCGGAGCGGTCCGCCGCCTCCCGGCCGGACTCCCTCGGGTCACGGTCGCCCCGATGACGCCCGGTGCCCTCCGTGCCGCCGTCGGAGTCGACGTCCGGAGCGGAGGAGTCCACGTCGGGGGCGGACGGGTCGCCCGGGGTGGAGGAGTCCACGTCCGGAGCGGAGGAGTCGCCCGAGTCGCCCGGCACTCCGGTCGGCGTCTCACTCGGCCTCTCGGGCGGCGTCTGACCCGGCGTCTGCCCCGGGCGCCCGGTCGCCGCGGCGGAGGGCGCGCCGGACCCGGCGTCGGACCGCTCGCCGGAGCCCGGCTTCTGCTCACCCGGGGTCGCGTCCGCGTCGGGAGCCGCCGGCGTCCCGGTCGCCCCCGGGGTGCCCGGCTCCGGCGCGCCCTCGGCCGGGTGCTCGGCGTCACCCGTGCCGTCCGGCCCGCCGGGGGCCGGGGGCGGCTGGGGCGCGGGCGTCTCGGTCACGCCGTTGACCGCGGCCGTGAGGCCGCTCGTCACGGCGCACGAGGGCCAGGCGTCCGGGCCCTCCGCCGCGAGGACCGCCTCGGCGACGGCGATCTGCTGCCCGCGGCTGGCGAGGTCCGGGCGGTCGGCGTGCACGGTGCCGCCGTACTGCTCCCAGGTGCGTTGGGTGAGCTGGAAGCCGCCGTAGTAGCCGCTGCCCTCGTTCGCGCTCCACGCGCCGCCGCTCTCGCACTCGGCGACGCGGTCCCACACGGCCCCGTCGGCGGCCTGGGCGCCGGAGGCCGCGAAGAGCGGCAGGGCCATCCCCGCGCCGGTCACCCCCGCGGCGACGACGACGGCAGGGGCCTGACGAGGGCGACGATGCCGCCCGCTCCCGGAACGCATGCGGTGACCTCTCCTGAGACGACGAGCGGTCCCGCGACGGGGTCCGCTGACGGCGGAAACCTAACGTCGAACACCCGTCCATCACAACCCAGTGTCGCAAGGATCACGCGACGGTCACGGACTGTCGCCGACTGACCCCCCGTCAGGCGTGAACTCGACGGGCAGGCTGCGCAGACCGCGCATGATGAGGCCGCCGCGCCACCGCAGTTCCTCCGGTTCGGCGGCACATCGCAGGTCGGGGAGCCGGCGCAACAGTGTGGCGAGTGCCGTCTGCCCCTCCAGCCGGGCCAGCGGCGCGCCCAGGCAGTAGTGGATGCCGTGCCCGTACCCCAGGTGCTGGTTGTCGCGGCGGGCGAGGTCGAGCATGTCCGGGTGCGGGAACTTCGCCGGGTCCCGGTCGGCCGCCGCGAGCACCACCAGCACGGGGTCGCCCGTCTCGACGCGCTGCCCGCCCAGCGTCAGCGGCTCGGTCGCGAACCGCCAGGTGGCCAGCTCCACCGGGCCGTCGTAGCGCAGCAGTTCCTCGACGCCGGTCTCCAGCAGCGCCGTGTCCCCCGCGGCCAGGGCGTCCTGGAGCCGACGGCGCTGCTCCGGGTGGCGCAGGAGCGCGTACGTGCCGTTGCCGATGAGGTTGACCGTCGTCTCGAACCCGGCGAACAGGAGGATGAAGGCCATCGCGGCGGCCTCGTTCTCGGTGAGGTGCTCACCGTGGTCGCTGGCGCGGATGAGCCCGGAGATCAGGTCGTCCCCGAGGTCGTCGCGCTTGCGGTGGATCAGCTCGGCCAGGTAGCCGCGCATCTTCTTCACCGCGCGCCCCACGCCGCCGCGCGGCCCCCCGCCGTGGCGGAGCATCATGCCCGCCCAGTCCCGGAAGTCGTCCTGGTCCTCGGCCGGGACGCCGAGCAGGTCGCAGATGGCGTAGATCGGCAGCGGGAAGGCGAACTCGTGGATGAGGTCGGCGCTGCCGCGGGCCGCGAAGCCGTCGATGAGGCCGTCCGTCAACTCCTGCACGCGCGGCGCGAACGCGGCCACGCGCCGCGGGGTGAAGGCGCGCGAGACGAGACGGCGCAGCCGGGTGTGGTCCGGCGGGTCGATGTTCAGGAGGTGCGTCATCAGGTTGGCGCTGCGCTCGCCGGGGATGCCGACCTTCCCCTTGCCGTGCGCCCGCTCGCTGTGCGCGCCCGGGTTCTTGCTGAGCCGCTGGTCGGCGAGGGCCTGGCGGGCGTCCTCGTACCGGGTGACCAGCCACGCCGAGACCCCGCTGGGCAGTTCCGCGCGGTGCACGGGCGCGTGCTCCCGCAGCCAGGCGTACGCCGGATACGGGTCGGCGGCGAACTCCCGGGTGAAGAGGTCGGGCATCGGGGGGCGGTCGTTCACGTTCACCACGCGAAACTAACCCGCGCGCCCCGGCCTCCGCCCACCCCCTCCACGGGCCGCCGTGCGGGCCGGACGGCGTTCCCCATGCCGAGCCCGAGGAAGCCGGGGCTCCGGGTTCGCCGTCCCGCCGGACGTCGGGCCACCCGGCCGTACGCGGCCGGGGCGGGTGCGCACGGTGCGTGACGGGCACGGGTACGCGCGGGCGCGTCACTTCGGGACGTCGCCGCCGCGACTGCCGAAATCCCAGCGGCGCCGCCCGTCCGTCTTTCCCCGGTGCGTGCCCCAGTTCCCGATCTCGTTCGGGTACCGGCGCCTGCCGTCGTGCGGCATCTCGTCCGGCTCCCGCAGCTCCCGCTCGTGCCCGGTGCTCCCCGTCACCTCGGCACCGTGCCCGGTGGTGTCCCGGTGCCCCGGGTGCTGGAGCGGAGGCTGGGAGCGGCCGACGCTCCGGCGGATCTTGTGGACGCCCACCGTCACCGTGAGGACCAGCAGGACGGTGATGACGATGCCGATGAGCAGGGGGCCGAGACCGACCAGATGGTCCTCCGCAGCCTGCCCGGCGTCGGCCAGGCGTGTCGCAAGGCTCTCGTTCATGGCCGCCGAGTACCCCGGAGGCCGCACCTTACGCAGCCCCGCCGGGCCGGGCCCGCCTCAGCTCGGCGACGCGTCCGCCCCCGTCGCCGTCTCCGCCGTCCCGGTCGCCTTCCCGGTCGCCGTCTGCGCGGCCGCCGAACGCTGCTCCTGCGCGATGATCGCGTCCCGGTACGCGCGGGCCGCCGCCCGCAGCGCCGTCTCCGGGTCGACGCCCTCCGCCTCGGCCCGCACGGCCAGCCCCAGCAGCTCGTAGCCGACGCCCACGCCCGCCGCGGGCACGTCGAGCCCCGCCGTACGGGCCCGGCCCGCCAGCTTCGCGGCCAGCGCCAGCGCCGGCTGCCCCAGCGGCACGCCCTCGGTCACCGACGTCCGGCGCTTCTCCACGGCCTTCGTCCGCCGCCAGTGCTCCTTGACGTCCTCCGCCGTCTCCGCCGTCTCCTCGCCGAACACGTGGGGGTGCCGGTGGACCAGCTTCGCCACGATCCCGGCCGCCACGTCGTCGATCGAGAACGGCTCGTCCGGGTCGTCCTGCGCGATCCGGGCGTGGAAGACCACCTGGAGCAGGACGTCGCCCAGCTCCTCGCGCAGCTCCTCCCGGTCCCCCGTCTCGATGGCCTCGACGAGCTCGTACGCCTCCTCGATGCCGTACTTGACCAGGTCCTCGTGGGTGCGCGGGCCCGTCCACGGGCACACCTCCCGGATCTGGTCCATGACCTCGACCAGATCCAGCAGCCGGGCGCCGGGCAGGTCGTACGAGCCCGGCAGCAGCTCCAGGTCCGGCATGGCCTCCCGGCCGCCGCCCGCGAGACGGGCCAGCCCGTCGGTCAGCCGGGGCTCACCCTCCGCACCGGCCACCACGACGACCGTCCGGCCGCCCGCGCACTCCGTCACCAGCTCCCGGGCCGTCGGCCCGGCCTCCTCCACCGCGACCCCCGCCTCGCGCAGGTACGGCAGCTGCGGGTGCCCGGCGTCGGAGCACACCACCCGGTCGGCGCTGCGCAGCGCCTGCCAGGCGGGCCAGGACAGCAGCCCGGGCGCCACCCGGTGACTGGTGGTGAGCAGTACGACACGCCCGGTGTCCCGGCTCTCGTCGCCGGTCGCCGCAGGGGTCGCGGGGGTCTCTTCGGGGGTTATGGCCTCTTCGCGGGACGTCACCCGTCGAATGTAACGCGCCCGGTCAGGCCGGTTCCTGCGGCGTCCGGGCGGGGTTGATCCACGGCTCCGTCCCACCGATGAGCGACACGAGGTCGACGTCCCACTCGCCGTAGCGGGGATTGACGTCGATGTCGAGGGACCGCGCCGTCTCGACGAACTCCCGGTTCATCACGTCGTCGGCGTTCGGCGTCCGCGGGCCGACGCCGATGGCCTTGGCGATCCCGTCGATCAGCAGCTGCATGCGCAGGGCGTCGTCGATGTGCTCCGGCGCGATCGACTGCTGGATCATGAACGCCTCCAGCCCCTTCGGGCCGCCGCGCTGCTTCTCCTGCGCGGCCCGGTGCTCCTGCACGTCGCGCCGCGTGATCTCCACCCCGTGGCGGCGCGCCGACTCCTCGACCACGCGCTCCCGGAGCATGTAGTTCAGCGTGTAGCGCGGCAGCGGGCCCGTCTGCTGGATGAGCTGCCCGCCGTTCGGATCCGAGCGCTGGGCGTCCCGCACCGCCTCCGCCCGCGCCTGGACCGAGGACACCTCGATCCGGTCCCCGTCCACGACGGCCGCCGCACCCGGATGCGTCTCTCCGCCGCAGCCCGTCAGCAGCGGGACCCCGCCCAGCAGCAGCGCTGCGGCGGAGAGGGGAAGCGCGGACCTACGGCGATGCATGGGGGCCTCCTGGCTGGGCCGGAAACGACGGCGTTTCGTCCTGCCTGGTGATCGTAAGGAGTCAACCCCCCGATCCACCACCGTTTCGCCACGCCCGTCTCGCCGGGCCCCGCCAGAAGGGCTCCCGCCCGCGCGTCACGCCTTGCGCAGGGCCTCCCAGTACTCCTCGAAGGACAGCTTCCCGTCCCCGTTGGCGTCCTTCGCCGCTATGACCGCCTCCGCCACCGGACCGGTGACGAACGGGTCGCCCATCTCCGCCATGGCCCGCTTGAACTCCTCGGCGGTCACCAGACCGTCCTTGTCCGCGTCGAACCGGTCGAACGAAGCCCGCGCATCCTCCATGCTCGCCACGCCCGCACCCCCTTCACCTCGAAGTCTGTCCGCGCCCCCAGCGGACGCGCCCCCTACAGTAACGATGTTGACCCGGCGGGCGGTTGCAAGGATGGGTGGCCAAGGGCCGTGCTGGAAGCGAGGTTTCCCTCCGTGACGTCGCGGTGGTTCAGCCTCCCCGTGCCACGAGGGCCGGTTCGCCGTCGGCCTGGACCGGGGACGGCCCGCGAAGCGTCGTCGGACGGATCGGCCCCCGTGCGCAGCCGTACCCGTCAACACCGCTCGACGTCACGCGCCGCGCGACACACGGGGCAGGAGCCTCCCGGCCTGGGGGCGCGGAATACGCGGGGGCAGGTGTCGCACTCCTGGAACGGATCGGGCGGGCGGGGCGGCGGGGGCTGCGCCGCCGGGGCCGACGCGGGCGGCAGGAGCGCGGTCAACCGGTAGCCGATCAGCCCGGCCGGGCGGGTGAGCGGCTCCGGCAGGTTCGCGGTGAGCGCGTTCCGCAGCGCCTCCGGGCTCGCGCCGCGCTCGAACCAGGCCGCCACGGCCGGGGTGAGCCGCCGCACGTCCCCCTCGGACAGCAGCAGCCGGGTGTCGCTGCGCCGCAGCCGGACGAGGAACCCTCGCGCCGCCCCGTACGGCGCCGACTCCGGGCGCCTCGGCTCCGGCAGCGGCGGCGCCGTCCGCCTCGGGGCGGGCGGCGGGGCCTCGGGCAGGAGCGCCCGGGCCTCCGGCGGGGGCGGCGGGGCCTCCGGCGGGGGCGGCGGGGCCTCGTGTGCCGGGGCCGGTGACGGGCCGTCAGGGTGCCGCCGCCCAGCCCCCACCCGCGCCCTCGCCTGCGGCCGGCAGGCACCGGGCCGCCCGGCGACGGCACCGGCCGGCCGGTGGTGGCACGTCGTCTGCGTGACGATGCGCCCGCCGGGCAACCGCCGGCGCCTGCGCGTCAGGTACCCGTGGGCCTCCAACTCCCGCAGCGCGGCGGCGATACTCACCTCGCCCTCGGGGAACTGCGCGGCGAGGGTCTTGATGTCCACCCGCGCGCCGTCCGGGAGCGACTGGATGTGCACGGCCAGGCCGATCGCCTTCAGGCTCAACCGGCGGTGCTGGGCGAGGTGGTTGCCCACCACGGTGAAGCACTCGGTGTGCCGCACCCGTTCGTGCGTCACGCCCCGGCATGGATCACCGGATTCCGCGCGCTCGAGCGCGCTAGGCTGCGTCTCAGCCACGGGAAGGGCCTTTCTTCCTCGTTGGTCAGGCCCTCGTCCGGGATGCCAGTCCCGGCGGGGGCCGTCGCATGTGGTCGGTTATGCCGGGAGCCTATGCCGGACAACTCACTGCATGTCCAGACCGCTTGGGCACAACCACCCGTCCGGGTTACCGGGGTGGGGTCGGGTTTTGGTCACTCCTTTCCTCCCGTACTTGGGTGGGTGACGTCGGGCCCCGCCATGCCCTGGCCCACCGGGACGCGGGAACCCACGATCCGGTGTTCGGCTCGATTTCTCCGCTCCCTCACCCAGAGTGACCGCCTCCGCCTACGCTGAGCGTCACGAAGCCGACCCGGCTGGGACCTCGGCGACGACGAGTCCACCGCCGTCATCAAGGCCGTCTGCCGACAACTCAAGCTCTGGCGCGAGGCGTCCGGCCTCACGCAGGCCGAGTTCGGCGCGGAGCTGGGATACAGCGCATGACGCTCACGCTCTCGTCCGAAGACGGCACCACCCTGGAGTGGGTCAAGAGCAGCTACAGCAGCAACGACGGTCCTGCCTGCGTCGAGGTCGCCGCCACTCCCGGAACCGTCCACGTCCGCGACTCGAAGTGCACCGACGACAGCCCCCGGCTCGCGCTCGGCCCCACGGCCTGGGCCGCCTTCGCGAGCTACACCTCAGCGGCCTGACGTCGCACTCCTCGGCGCGGAGGCTCCCGTCTCCGCGCCGTAGGGTGCCGTCATGACCAGCACACTCCGCCTGGAGAAGATCACCGCGGCCAACCTCGACGCCGCGACCGACCTGCGCGTGCGCCCGGACCAGGAACACCTGGTCGAGCCCGTCGCGAAGTCCCTGGCCGAGGCGTACGTCCACCCCGACATAGCCTGGCCGCGCCTCATCCTCGACGGAGACCGTCCCGTCGGCTTCCTCATGGGCTTCTTCGACGTCGACTGGAAGGACGACGGCACCCGCACCGACCTCCGCTCAGGCCTCTGGCGCCTCAACATCGCCGCCGGGGAACAGGGCCGGGGCTACGGCCGCTTCGCGGTCGAGGCCGTGGCCGCCGAGATCCGCCGCCGCGGCGGCAACCGGCTGACCGTCACCTGGCACCCGGGCGAGGACGGCCCCGAGAAGTTCTACCTCCGCCTCGGCTTCCGCCCCACCGGCGAGACCAGCGGCGGCCAGACCGTAGGCGAGCTGGACCTGACCTGACCCTCGCTTCTCTCAGGCGTCCCCGCACACAGGTGGCTCAGGGCACGTCACTCCGGCTCGCGGGCATGTCAGCAGCGTCCGTACGGCCATCTGGCCAGACGCCGTGTAGTAGCCGACGTATGCGTCCGACCAACGCTCCAGGCACCCGTACGCATGCTTCAGATGAAGAGCGACGGGCAAGCCTCCGGAGGTTTCGGGAAGTGGCGTGCCGGATGTACTCCGAGTGCGGCTCGGACACCACGCGGGCCCGGCGCACGACGACGCCCCTGCCAACGGCCTGGGCGATGGCGTCGTGGAACGACGACCACCAGACGTCCCCCGGCACGCCGTGCGGGTCCTCACCACGACGCCATGCGAGGAAGCCCGCGTCCTCGTCCGCGATCGCGTAGACGTCCCACGTCTCCAGGTGTACCGCTGAGTGCACGCAGGAGGCCAGCGGTTCAGCGAACGGCGGGACCGGCCGCGACGTCACACGCCCTCCTCAGTGCCTCCGCCATGCGTGCGGGCAGCCGCACGACGTCCTCAGACTCGGGGATCGACCCCGCACGCAGGCACTCCTCACGCAAACTTCACGCCGTGACGCGCAGGCGTCAACCCCGCCTCCGCATCGCCTCCAACGCCGCTCCCTGCCGGGAGGGCGCTCCGACAGGAGCGCCCGGGGCTGGGATTCGCGGCGCTCGGACAGCAGCAGATGTGGGGCCACCGGTCGTGTCCGGCAGCGGGGCGAAGAGGCGGCCGATCGGGGGACGCGTGAGCGGCCGGGCCAGCCGCCGCACCGGAG
Organism: Streptomyces sp. WMMC1477; assembly: GCF_027460245.1. NCBI lineage: Bacteria > Bacillati > Actinomycetota > Actinomycetes > Kitasatosporales > Streptomycetaceae > Streptomyces > Streptomyces sp. WMMC1477. Next base: position 1,764,198 of record NZ_JAPZBD010000003.1, read on the forward strand.
GCGACCCCAGAACGGCCGCCAGCGCCACCGCGCACAGCACCAGGCCCACCTGCTCCAACGGCGTGTTGACCCGCTCGATGAACCCCTTCTCCCGGAAGGGCAGGATGACGAGCGGGTGCAGCAGGTAGATCGTGAACCCGGCCGAGCCCAGCGTGGAGACGAACGGCAGCTTGCGGCGCGGCGTGAGCCGCAGCATGCACAGCACGAGCGCCGCCGCGGCCGCCAGCATGGCCAGCCGGATCAGCCAGGCCCACTCCAGCGGCAGCGTGTCCCCGGTGTAGACGTGCCGCATCGACAGCCAGGACCCCTTGATCTCCCGGTGCCACATCAGCCCGACGACGCCCGAGGCCAACACCCCGCACAGCGCGACGGGCAGACTCCAGCGCGCGGTGAACCACTCCCGCAGCGCCCCCTGCCCGATGCGCCAGCCGAGGTGGAACAACGGCAGGTAGACCACCGTCCGGCTCGCCGAGAACTCCATCCCCAGCGTGCCCACGTACCCGGCACCGAGTGCTGCGGCGGAGGTGGCGAGGAGCGGGTACCGCAACTGCACCACCAGCGGCAGCAGCAGCCGCCAGCAGAACAGGGACATCAGGAACCACAGGGTCCAGGGCAGCTTGGTGACGTGGAGCTGGAACTCACCCCCGAGCGCGTACACCTCCAGCGAGTACAGGACGCTGAAGATCCCGGCCGGCACCGCGATGCACTGTATGAGCCCCCGCAGCCGCCCGCTCCCCAGCGGCCCCGCGCTGCTGAACACCCCGGCGAGCATGACGAACAACGGCACCCGGAACGGCCACGTCCCGAGGCTGTACGCGTGCAGCGTCTCGTGCCGCGCCATGATGCTGCCGACCGTGTGCAGGACGACGATCAACGTCGCCGCGACGAACCGCGCGTTGTCCCACCACGGGTCGCGCGCCCGGTCAGCGGCCGGAGCGGCGGTCGTCGGTCTCGGCAGCGTCGTCATGGCGGGCAGGGGCCTCCAGGCTCCTCGGGCGGCAACGGGCTATCGGCACCGGAGCCGACCGATGCACTCTGCCGACCGTCCCGACAAGCCAGGTGGCACACGCCCGTCCACCGGGTGAACGACAGGCGTACATCGGATGCCCCCGCCCACCCCACGGCCAACGCCTTGACGTGAAGTCACATGGAGCTTCGAGCGTCGTCGGCGACGAAAGGAAGCGGACGATGACGACACCGGGTGGCGGTGGGCTGGACGGAGGTGCCGGGGCCGGTCTTGAGCCGCTGACCGGGCTTGAGGTCGCCGGCGTCGAGCGACTGGTTGAGGTCGGGCACCCACGGGACGACAACGGAACGAATCCTGCCCACATCCGTCGTTCACTCTTGTGTCACCCGGGCGGCCCACGGCGTTCCGGGGGGAGAGCTAATGGTCGGAGAGTCTCCATTCCACTCGCCGACACCCTTTGAGGACCAGCACACCACCATGGCACTCAGACCCCTCTCCCCCGGCACCGGCAATTCCGTCGGCGCGACGGAATCAGCTCGCATCCGTCCCCCCGCGACCGAACCGAAGGCAGCCGGGCACCGCTTCGACGTCGACGTGCTGCGGCTGCTGGCTTCCTGCACGGTGATACTCGGGCACGTCTCGGCCACGTTCATCCACGCGGTCGACGGCGAGAGGGGGAACGGGTCCGGTGCCTACTGGACCGGCCACGTCTTCGAAGCCGTCAACGCCTTCGCGGTGCCGGTCTTCTTCGCCATCGCGGGCTGGGGTGTGCTGGTGGGCGCGGTGCCGCGAGATGAACACCGGATGTGGACACGCATCATCCGCACCGGTGTGCCGCTGTTCGTCTGGACCGGGATCTACCTCACCTGGGCCTGGCTGAGGGACCGCAACGAGCAACCCATGATCGAGCTGGCGGTGGACGGGCTGTTCGCGTCCGTCCAGCCCGCCTACCACCTGTGGTTCCTCTACGTCTATCTGCCGGTCGTCGCGGTGCTGGCGTTCGCCGTGCTGGTCAAGGACGGCCGACGGCCGTGGAAGCTGGGTCTGGCGCTCCTCGCGATCGCGACAGGGCCCACCGCCCTGTCCACCGTCTCCGAGGTCACCGGCTGGGCCGTGCCGCGTATGGGCTGGGGCTTCGGCACCTACTCGATCGTGTACGCGATCGGTGGCGCTCTGCTGCTGGCGCTTCCGGGCTCGGCCCTGCGCGGTCGGCGGTGGCCCTTCGCCGCCCTGTTGCCCGTGGCCATGGCCGGGGTCCTCTGGTACCACACACAGGTCCACTACGTGATCCCCAACGCCCACCTCTTCGTCGGCACCATGACCGCCTGCGTGCTGCTCCTCGTCAGCCGGAGGAACGTGCCCGAGCGGCTGCGCCCGCTGATACGACGGGGCGCCAACGCGGCCATGGGCGCCTACATGATCCACGTCCTCTTCGTCGAGGAACTCGTACGGCCACTCGTCTCCGCCGACATGAGCGCCCCCACGGCCACCCTCACCCTCCTCGGCATGCTCACCGTCGTGATCACCCTCTCCTACGGCTCCAGCCTCCTGTGGGAACGCCTCGGCCTCCGCCGCCTCCTCGGCTGAGGAAGCAGACGGAAGGGGGGGACCGGCGTGCGGTCCCCCCCTTCCTGCGCGTGACGCGTTATGCCGGCGCCTCCCCGAACGTCTTGCGCAGCTCGGCCATGTTGTCCTGGGTGACCTTCCACAGGAGGTCCTGGCGCCCGTGGACGTCGGCGACGACGGTGGCGTGGTCGTCGAGGATGCCGAGAGCGCGCTCGGTGAGCAGGGCGCCGAGGTCACGCTCGTGGACGGAGACGCCCCACTCGGGGCGCTCGATGTCGGCGAGGAAGTACGCCATCTTCGGGTGCGAGACGAGGCTGATGATCGGCGTGCCGCAGCCGAACGGGATCATGCCGGCGTGGCCGCGCATGCCGATCACGAGCCTGGTGCGGGCGTACTCGGCGCGGATCGCGTCGCCGTCCCAGTCGTACATGGGGACGACGGGCAGCGAGATGCCGTGCTCGCGGCGCAGGTCGAAGGCTATGCGCTCGTCTTCCAGCGCGTGGGCGACGCAGCGGACCTCGGCGTGCTCGCCCAGGGCCCGGACGGCCTTGGCCATCTCGTCCAGGAAGTGGCCGTAGTCGTGGCCGAAGCGGAGTCCGGCGCGGTCGTAGGCGCAGTTGAGCAGGATGGTGTCGGCCCGGCCGGCCGGGTCCTGCCAGTCGGGGACGAGCTGCCGGGTGACGGTCGTCGGGCAGGGCTGGTAGAGCACCCGGTCGCGCAGCCCGGCCGGGAGCAGGTCGCGCACCCTCTGCACGGAGCCGCTGTTGCGCAGCCCGAAGAAGGCCGACTTCTCCACCAGGAGGCGCAGGCTCTCGGTGAAGCGCTCCCGGCGATAGGACTGTCCGTCGAAGGCGTTGTAGCCGACGGCGAAGACGGCCAGCGGTACGGTGATCCGCTCCAGGTTGCGGTCGGGGACGTTCCACTGCCAGGCGCTGTTGCCGTTGGGAGCGGTGTCCGGGATGAACAGCCCGCCACCGCCGACGACCAGGCCGCGGCCGGCGTTGACGCGGTCGAGGGCGGCCTCGTCGAAGAACCGGTGGGCGTGCTGGGAGTGCCAGCGCGCGGGTCCGGTGTCACCGTCGAAGCAGAGCCGGACGGACTCCGGGAGCAGCTTGTCGCCCGCGTTGCCCTGCCGGTCCATGTAGAAGGCGACGTGCGAGAGCCGGCCCGAGGGCTCGGCCGCGGGCTCGTCGGCACCCGTGTCGGGGCGGGTGCGTTCGTGCAGGATGCGGCACATGCGGCTGACCGGTTCCACGGCGAGACCCGCGGCGGCGTGCCGGTGTGCGGCGGCGTCGTCGTTCAGGGTCCAGGCGAGCTGGGCGAGCCGTCCGTACGACCTGGCGGCGTTCTTGGGCCCGGCGGTGGCCAGCAGGAGGTGGGCCTCGGCCTCCTCGTACCGGGAGAGTGCCATGAGCGCGGTACCGAGCACCTCGTGCGGCCAGGCGGCACGGGCCGGGAGGGTGATCCCTCCGAGGATGTCCACCGCCTCCTGGTAGCGCCCGGTCGCGACGCACGCGGACGCCACCTGTCGGGCGGCGGCGACATCGCCGGTGCGCTCGACGTGCTGGCGGCCGAAGTGCAGGAGGAGATCCGGATGCTTGGTCCCGGGCTGGGACATGTAGGCGGCGGCCAGCGCGCTCTCGCTCATGGTGTGGCGCTGCCAGGCCTCCTCGGCGAGCGTGTACCCCTCCTCTCCGCCGTTCCAGGGCTTGTGGCGGCCGGTGAAGTGAAGGACGGCTACGTCGTCGGGTACCGGCCTGTCGCCTGAGAGTCTGCGTTTGACGAAGTTGAAACGGGGGTCGAGCCGGACGAAGTCCCCGTCCAGGACGGCGTTGAGGATGCCCTGGTCGTGCTTGTCCAGCTCGTACCGGCCGGAACGGCCGGTCTCGTCCAGCCGGGCGCAGAACGCGTCGGTGAGGTACTCGCGCTGGATGACGAGCAGGCCGCTGTTGAGCTTGTGCTGACCGTGGAAGAACTGGGGAACGGCGGCGAGTCCGTGGCGCAGTGTCAGCAGCTCGCTGATGTCTCCGAGGACCACCATGTCGGTGTCCAGGGTGATGACCGTGTCGTAGTCGCGGATCCGGAAGACGTCGAGGATGAAGTACGCCTTACGGATCAGGTAGTTCTCGGGGTCACCCTTGACGAAGTCCTCGTAGCGCGTGTCGTCGACGCGCCGCAGCACGATGCGCGGGTGCAGACGGCGGATTGCCGCGACGGACGAGGGGCGCAGGTCGTCGTAGAGGACGACGAAATCCTCGCAGACGCCCGGGTTCGACAGGGCCAGGCTGCGCAGCAGTGCGAGAAAGCCGGGCAGGTAGTTCTCCTCGACGTACGACGCGAACGCCACGCGGCGTTTGCCGGTCAGGTTGGGGGCTGCGGCGCCGGCCGCCGGGGTTGGCGCGGTCATCGGAGCGAAATCCTCATCTCGGTACGGCTGGTGGCCCGGTCCATGACCCACGCCTTCTCACTCAGGTACTCGTGAACGGAGGTGATGGGGAGCTTCATCGCGCCCGGGAGCCGATAGGCGCCGGAGTCGTAGAAGTCGAATCCGATCAGGTCGATCGTCGGATTGACGTCGAGGAAATCGAGCAGCCACAGCATGTTGAAGCCGCTGGTGGGGATGGAGGGCCACTCCTCCTCGGAGACTCTCCCGAGGTTGCGCACAGGCCAGCGCAGCGAAGCGTCGTTCAGATAACGCTGCGCTCCGGGCACCAGGCGCTGGCGGATGGACTGCTTCCATTGCTCTTCCAGACCGCCGAAGACAAGGCGGGTCTGCACCTTCTCGCCCCAGTTGAATCCGTGCTTGTGGATCGTGGCGTGGATGTCGGTGCGCGAGCCGGTGGCGGGCGCGTCGATGCGGAAGGAGTTGAAGCGGACGACGAGGTCGTAGGAGTCGATCTCCTTGCCCATGGAGCTCGATCCGACGCGCTGGGAGTTGGCCACGAGGCAGATGCTCTTGCCCGCGACGAGATTCCGGAAGTCCCCGACGGTGATGATCGACGCTCCCCCGTCCCAGTCCGCGACCGGCCCCTGGGAGCGCAGGCGTACGTGGTCCGCGTACGCGCGGAGCACGACGGCGCTGCCGATCACGCCGTCGGGGCGACGCGTGGTGTGGCGATCCATGAAGCCGGCGAGCGCCTCGCCCATGTCGATGCTCGACGTGCCCTGCTCGTGCATCGTGCTCAGGGCGGCCACCAGACGCGGGGCGGCCTGCGGCCACTCCCCCCGCTCGTCCATCGCGAGGCCCTCGGCCCACAGCTCCGCCGGCTCCCCGCCGACGAAGCCGGAAGCCTTCGGGAACTCCTCCCGCAGCAGGTCCAGGAGCTCTGCCAGCCGGGTGGTGCTCTGCCGCAACCCCGTCACCCGCGCCGCGATGCCCAGGTCGTCGTCACGGCAGAGCGCGACGTAGCGCTCGTGCGCCTCGGCCGCACCCGAGTCCTCACCCAGCTCCTCCAGTACCCGGGCCCGCAGCCGCCATCCCGCACGGGAGTTGGGCCGCTCGGTCAGCACGGCGTCGGTGATGGACAGCGCGAGTTCCAGCTCCGCGACGGACCAGCAGTACAGCGCCTTGTTACCGGCCTCCAGCAGGGCGTCAAGGAGCTCAGGGGACTCCTTGGCCCAGCCGGAGCCACGCCCCGCACCGCTCGCCGAGCCGACCGCCGTGCGGGCATGGACGACCAGGAGCTGCCGCAGCGCCTCTCCCAGTTCGGCACGCTTGCGGTCGCGGTTGTACACGAGCTTCCCGCTGTGTGCCGCACACGCCTCGATGCTCTGGTCGAGAGTCGTCGGGCGGACGGGGACCTCGGTGTTCGGTGCCGGAGCGGATCGCCGGTCCAGGCGGCGCTCCAACCATCCGGTACGGACCCGTTTCATGATGCTCCAAGCCTCAAGTACGCCCGGATTCACAGGGCGTTACGGAAGCACCGTACGGAGGCCGGGTGTACCGGCGATGAACGACGACCGTCTCGACGACGAACGGCACAGCCGATTCGCCCGGTGTCCAGCACACGGTCACGGCGTTGCCTACCGACGTCCTCAACGGCGCCGGTTGGCCGCTCGCCTGACACGCCGGGCCACGCGCAGCGCGGCACCACCCCCCGGGAAGCGGCCGCCCGCGGGGGCCAGGCTGCCGGGAAGCTCCAGGCTGGTCAGCCGACGGCGCTTGAAGTAGCGCTGCGTGTGGGTGCCGAAGTGCTCCTCCAGCCAGGCGTGGGCCTCGGCCCGCAGGGCCGCGTACTGCCGGGGCTGCATGCAGTATCCGACGGTACGCACCAACGGGCCGACGTCGCCGCGAGGTTCCGCCGAACTCGACGCCTCCAGGTCGGGCAGCAGCGCGTCCACGATGGTGAGCGGCACCCGGTTGCTGTTCTGGTAGGGCACGATCCGGTCGAGCAGGAGGTCCGTGCCCACGCGCGCCGCGGGGATGCCGTAGTACGTGGCCGCGGTGAACAGCGCCGTCGAGAAGCAGCCCACGACGAGGCGGGGGCGGCAGCGGCCGAAGACGGCCTCGGCGAGCAGCGATGTCGTGGGGACGAGCAGTTCCACCCCGCAGTCGGCGGCGGCCTTCTCCAGGGCCCGCGAGTAGCGGCTCGGTGCGGTCGGGTGCGGCTTGAAGAGCACCCTCTCGTGCCCGGCTGCGGCGGCCGCGCGCAGCATGCGGGCGTGCAGCTCTTCCTCTTCCTCGGTGCTGAGGATGCCGAGGGCGGCGAGGTACTGACCGAGGATCACGGCGCCGGGCGCGCGGGCCGAGTCGCGCGGAACCTCCGGATCGTCCGCGGCGACGGCCGTGAGCTCGTCGAGGACGGCGCGGAACGCCGCGTCCGGGACCGTCTCGGACGCGACCTCGTACTCGCTCAGGAGCAGGGGCCGCAGTCCGGGGACGAGGTCCAGGTGCAGCAGCCGCACGATGCGCGGGGCCGTGGCGGCGGGCAGTGCCTCGCGGGTCGGCCCGTAGCTCATCAGCCCGTCGGCGTAGACGTGCACGTCGGCGTCGGCGAAGATCCGGGCGAGCGCAGCGGCCGGGTTGGCATGAACGGACTCCACCACCAGGTCGGCGATACCCTCGCCGAGCCCCCAGGCCTCCCGGAAGACACGTTGCCACAGCGGCGCGTCCTGCTCCGCGGGCGACCAGTCACTCGGGTGCAGTGGCCGGATCGTGGCGTTCCAGTCGACCACCAGGTCGAAGCGCGTGACGATGCCGGCCCAGCCGGCCATGTCGCCCAACGGCGTGGCGGTCTCCGGTACGGCCGCGTTGTTGGAGACGAGGAGGACGCGGCGGGCGGCCTCCGCCGGTCCGAAGAGCCCGGCGTCGAGCGCGGCGGCGAGGGTGGCGGCACCGTAGAGAGTGGACACCTCGAAGATCTGCGGACGGAGCTCGGTGTGCCGAACCGTCGGGTTCGCGTGGATCGATTCCGTGGTCATGCCGTCATGCCGCCTTTCCAGTGCCGCGCCCACGCAGCCGTCGCAGTACCGCGGCGCGCTTCTCGTCGAGCACGGAGAGCACCGCTTCGAGGACGTCGGAGGGCATTCTGCGGAGCGCCGCGGAAGCCTCGCGGCGCAGCTTCCTCGTCGTCTCTGCGTCATAGCGGGTCGATCCGCTCATGTGGAAGGCGATCATCGCGCAGTAGGTGCGCACGATCTTGGGCAGGAAGCGGTCGGCCTCCTGGTGCGCTGTGACCTCTTCCAGGATGCGGTCGTGCGCGGGGATGAAGTCCAGTTGACGCTCGTCCCCGATCTGGGTGAGGGAGGTCGCCACGCCGCGCCGGTAGAAGACGCCGTGCAGGCCGACGGTGGCGAAGGACTCGGCGCGCAGGTGCAGTTGCCACGTGAAGACGCGGTCCTCGGCCGTGCGCAGCCGGGACTCGAAGCGCAGTCCGTCGTCGAAGAGGTTCCGGCGGTAGACACCGGCCCACACGAAGGGGTAGTCCACCATCGTCTTCATCGTCGCCGGGCCGATGGCGCCACGGGGCGAGAGGACGACACCGCGGCGCGGTGCCGGGGCACGCTGAACGGACCGCGTGCGGCCGGTCGCCTGCACGTGGTCAGTGCGCACGAAGTCGCAGTCCAGCCTCTGGGCTGACGCGAGCAGCTCGTCGAGATAGCCCGGGGCGTACCAGTCGTCGCCGTCCAGGAAGGTCAGATAGTCACCGCGAGCCGCGTCGATGCCGGTGTTGCGGGCCTGTGAGATTCCTCGGTTGACCTCGTGGCGGAGCACTCTCGACCGCGGGATGTCCGTTGCGGCACGCTGCAGCAGATCGCCCGTGGCGTCTGTCGAGCAGTCGTCGACGAGCAGGAACTCGGTGTCCGGACCGGCGTTGCGGCTGAGGCTTCTGAGGGTGTCCGGGGCGAAGTCCTGCACGTTGTGACAGGGGACGATCACTGAGAGCTTGGGCACGTGGCTTCCCGGTCGAGTGGATCAGGCCAGGGCTGCGGGACACACCGCCTCCCGACACGGAGGCTAGGCCGCCGGAGTGGGCGCCACGTGCCCGCAGGGCGGCCGTGGGGTGAACTTCATGCGTACGACGCGCGACGGGTGACGTGGACGCGCCAAAGCGGCGGGCGGTGTCAGTGACCGGTGAGGTTGTGGCGGCAGAGGGCCTCGTCCTGGAGGAGCTGCGTGACCACCGGGTCGTGCGGGCCGCGTTCGGCGGCGTACTCGGCGACCAGCCGGGTGATCTCGGGCAACGCGCGGGCGTACTGGCCCGCCTCCATCAGGGTCACCGCGTACTGCTTGCGCAGGCTGCGGACGATCGGCGAGCCCTCGCCGTGCTCGGCCGCCGCGGTGGGCAGGGCGGCGCCCAGCAGGTCGGCCACCTGGGCGTACTGACCGTGGGACAGCAGCCGCCGGACGTCCTCCAGGGTGGCCGCGAGGCCGGTCGCCGGCGGTGGGCCGAAGCCGGCGGCGGGGGCGGGGCGGGCCGGACGCTGCGGCCAGGGCTCCAGGGGCCGGCGGAAGGGCCGGGACGGGTCCAGGGGCAGCGCGGGGCCGGGGGCTCCGGGGCTGGGCAGGAGCGGGGCCAGCGCCTCGTAGACCTCGTGGGCGTCGGCCGGGCGGGCCTGCGGGTCCTTGTGCAGGAGCCGGTGGACGAGGGCGGCCAGCGCGCTCGGCGTCTCCGGGCGGACCTCCCGGACGGGCACGGGCTCCTCGTGCAGCTTCCTGTACAGCAGGCCGGTGGCCTCGGGGGCCTCGAAGGGCACCTGGCCGGTGAGGAGTTCGTAGAGCATGACGCCCAGCGCGTACAGGTCGGCGGCGGGCCCGACGGGCGCGGTGCCGATGGCCTGCTCGGGCGCCATGTAGACGGGCGTGCCGATGAGGGTGCCGGTGCGGGTGAGGCGGGTGTCGGCGGCGGAGCCGACGGCCGCGATGCCCAGGTCGAGGACGACGACACGGCCCTCGGGGCGGACGATCACGTTGCCGGGCTTGAGGTCGCGGTGGACGATGCCGACGGCGTGCACGGCGACCAGGGCCGCGCACAGCTGGGCGGTGACGGCCACGGCCCACTGCCACGGGTAGGGGTCGTTCTCGGCGAGGTGGTCGGCCAGGTCGCTGCCGTCCAGCCGCTGCATGACGAGGAACAGCTCGTCGTCGTCCCGCCCCGCGTCGAAGACCGTGACCAGGTTGGGGTGGTCGATCTGCGCGGTGACGCGGCACTCGCGCTCGAACCGCTCGCGCAGCTCCTCCGGGTCGGCGCTGCCGGACAGCGAGGCCATCTGGCCCGAGTGCATGAGCTTCACCGCCACCGGACGCCCGCCCAGGCCCCGGTCGTGGCCGCCCCACACCTGGCCCATCGCACCCTTGCCGAGGGGCTCGGTCAGCTCGTACCGGCCCGCGATGACGCGGCCGATCACCGGCCGTCCCGCTTGCGCAGCAGCTCGTCGAGCTCGTCCAGCTCGGAGGCCACCTGCCGCATCCGGCCCTGCGGCTCCGGCTGGCCCTGCGCGGCCGGAGCGGGCGCGGGCGGGGGCGTGTGCGGGCTCGCGGGCGGGGGCGTGTGCGGGCTCGCGGCGGGCGGCGGGGCGTAGAGCGTCGGCTGCTGGTGGAGGGGCACGGCGGGCGGCTGCGGGTAGCCGTAGCCGGGCGCGGGGGGTGCCGCCGGTTGCGCACCCGGGCCGTAGCCGGGCGGGACGGCCCCGGGGACGACGCCCGGGGCAGCCCCGGGGCGGGGCCCGGAGTACGGCCCGGCGTGGTGCGGGTAGGGAGCGGGCGGGCGCGGGAACCGGTCGCCGAGCACGGCGTGCACCGTCGCGCCGATGATCAGGACGAGGACGAGACCACCGGCCGCGGCGCTGACGTTGGAGCCCTCGGGCTCGTCCTCGAGGGCGAGGGCGAACACGACCTCCAGGACGCTCAGCGTCAGGAAGCCCGCGAACACCGCCCAGTCCAGGGCACGGCTGCGCAGGACGGCGAACCGCAGGGACGGCACCCAGGCGAGCATGCCGAGCGACCAGACGGGGAACGACGCGAACAGCACCCGCACCACCAGCGCCCCGCCACCGGGCCCCTGGCGGTAGGGCGTTGGGGTCGCCGGTCTGACCGGGTCGTGCATGCTCATGCTCCCGCCATCTCTCCGTGCCGTACCTGACAGCTTGTAGGAGGAGCGTATCCGGGCTCCGGGTCTCGGGGCACAGGGCGGGCACGGCGTGAGACGGCGGGCGGTCAGTCCGGAGTGAGGGTGCCGTCGGTGAGGGCGTCGAACATGCCCTGGGCGAGCTGGGTGCCCACGTCGGCGGCGAGGACGAGGGCGGCCTCGAAGTCGGCGAGGCGGCGGAAGTGGAGGCCGTAGCGGCGCTGGGCCTCCAGCGGCAGCCGCGGGAGCTGGAGGCGGCGCACGTCGAGGCGGGAGGCGGTGGAGGCGTAGCTGCTGGCCTGCCGGGTGTTGGCGGTCGAGCGCAGGAACCCGGCCACGAACCAGGGGTCGAGGGCGTTCGGGTCGGGACGGAGCAGGTAGAGCGGCTTGGCCAGGGTCTCCCCCGCGCGGTCGGCGGCGACGACGTAGGCCGCGCCCCGGCCCTGGACGGGGATGACGACGTCGCCCTCGCGGGTGACGGCCGGCTCCCCCTCGGAGCCCCCCGAGCCCCCGGAGCCGCCGGCTCGCAGCTCCAGGGCGCCGCCGCGGACGAGTTCGCCCACGGTGGTCAGCGTCCAGCGCGGCCCGTCGTCGGTCACGGGCCCGGCGGCGGGGGCGAGTTCGAGAGTGCGACGCAGGGTGCGGTCCAGCCTCCCGCGCATCCCGGTGAGCGCCTCGACGTCCGCGGTGCCCCCGGCCGGGGGCAGATGGCGGGCCGGGGCGAGGTCGACGTCGTCGTCCAGCAGGTCGATGACGGGCCGGGTGCCGCACACGCCGGGCTCCTCGGGGACCGGGCTTCCGGCGTCGAAGGCCCGCCACGCGGCGAGGACGGTGGCGCTCAGCTCCTCCCAGGGCAGCGGGTCCCGCCCGCTGCCCTGGTGCCGGGTGCTGGTGTCCAGCAGGAGGAGGTGCGGGTCGGGGGAGACGGGCCCGCCGGGGGCCCGCAGGACCCACAGGTGGAGCGGGAGGCTGTGCGGCGGTGCGGCCCCGGCGGGCAGCGCGACGACGGCCCGGAGGGCGCCCCGGCGCAGCAGCGCGGCGCGGATGCGGCGGCCGGTGCGGCGGGACGCGGCTGCGGGCGGCATCAGCAGGACGGCGGTGCCGCCGGGCCGCAGCCGGGCCAGCGCGTGCTGCACCCAGGCCAGCTCGGACTCGGTGCGGGCGGGCAGGCCGTAGGCCCAGCGGGGGTCGTAGGCCAGTTCGTCGTGGCCCCAGTTGCGTTCGTTGAACGGCGGGTGGCACAGCACGGCCTCGGTGCCCGGCTGTTCACCGAGGGGGGTGCGCAGGGCGTCCTCGGTGCGCACGTGGACGGCGACGGGACGCGGCGTTCCGTCGCACAGGGTGAGGCGGAGGGCGGCGAGCCGGGCGAGGGCGGGGTCGCTCTCCTGGCCGTACAGCTCGACGGCGCCGGTGCCCTGGCGCAGGGCGGCGGCGAGCAGTTCGGCGGAGCCGCAGGCGGGGTCGAGGACGGTCGCGGCGGGGCCGGCGAGGCGGGCCATCAGGTCGGCGGCGGGCGGCGGGGTGAGCGTGTAGGCGCGGGGGTTGGCGTCGAAGTAGCGGCCCAGGAGGAAGGCGAAGGCCTCGCCGGGGCCCAGTTCGTCGGCCAGGGCGGGCAGCCCGGGGACGGCCTCGGCGGCGTGCGCGGGTGCGGGTGCGTGCGCGGAATCCGGTGCCAGAGCCGAGGCGGGAGCGGATGCCGGTGCGGTACCGCCGGTACGCCGCAGCAGGTACTCCCCGGCCCGCGCGAGGGCGCCCGCGACGCCCTCGGGGGCGGCCTCGAGGTGCTGCCACACCTTCTCCCGCAGGGGGACCTCGGCGAGCTTGCCGTGGGCGCGCAGCCACTCCTCGACCTCCGCGAGGGCGAACGCCGGGCTGGTCTCGGTGCCGCCGACGGGTTGCGGGAAGTGCGGGTAGCGGCGGCGCCAGTTGCTGACGGCGGCCCGTCCCACTCCGGCGAGGCGGGCGATCCCGGCCGCCGTCACCTCGGGCACGTCTGGCGAGCTCTGCGACACGTCACCGGCCTCTCTCGGGTGGCTGCTGGGGTTCGTTCGAGCATACCCGGAGAGCGGTTCACAGCACCGTTCACTCGGTGAACTCACAGAACAGCGTGAACCGTGTTGACTCGATTCACAGACTCTGCTGTTATTAACCCACCGGTTCACAACGAGCCGCACTGACGAAGTCCGTCATGGAATCGAGGGGTACAGCCATGTCCGTGAACACCACCCGCACCCGTACGCTCATCGCCGCCGTGGCCACCGCCGTCCTCGCGGTCGGCGGACTGACCGCCTGCGGCACGGACGACGAGCCGACCAAGGAGAGCAAGCCCTCCAGCAGCAGCGAGGAGAAGACCGGGGGCGAGACGAAGGACGGGGACAAGAAGGGCGAGGAGAAGTCCGACGAGAGCGGCGCCTACGCCGCCGGGGACACCGCCGTCTACGACAGCGGCCTCAAGATCACCGTCTCCGCGGCCGAGGGCTACACGCCCGACGAGTACGCCGTCGGCCACACCGAGGGCAACACGGCCCACAAGGTGACCGTCACCCTGGAGAACACCGGCGACGAGAACGTCTCCGCCGACCTCATCACCGTCAGCGCCCGCGCCGGCGAGGACGGCGTCGACGCCGAGGAGATCTTCGACAACACCGTCGGCTCCGGCTTCTCCGGCGAACTGCTGCCCGGCAAGAAGGCCACCGCCGTGTACGCCTTCGACGCCCCGGCCGACGCGAAGGTCCTCGACCTGGAGGTGGAGCTGATCGACTTCACCACCGCTCCGGCCCAGTGGAGCCTGCAGCTCTGACCCACGGGCACGCCGGCCCCGGCCGGTCCGCCGAGGGCCCTTCCCAGAACCCCGCCGGGAAGGGCCCTCGTCTCCGTCGTCGCCCCAGGGCCGCCGCCCGCACCGGGCCGCCCCAGCGCGGTTCACCGCGCCTCCTCAGGGCGCGGGTCAGGAGCCCAGCACCGTGGCCAGGAACTCGCCCGTCCAGGCCAGCAGGTCCCGGCCCACCACCGGCTTGCCGCCGATACCCCCGGCCTTGGGGCGCGGCACCAGCACCTGGCCGGCCGCCGCCTTCACCACCGAGCCCGGGTAGACGCGCTTCAGCCGCAGTTCCTGCGACTCCCGCAGCTCCACCGGGCCGAAGCGGATCTTGTTCCCCTGCAGCGTGACGTCCGTGACCCCGCACGAGCGGGCCAGCATCCGCAGCCCCGCCACCAGGAGCAGGTTCTCCACCGGCTCCGGCAGCGGGCCGTAGCGGTCCGCCAGCTCCTCGCGCACCGCCGCGATGTCCTCCTCCGAGGTGGCGGCGGCGATCGAGCGGTACGCCTGCAGTCGCAGCCGCTCCCCCGGCGCGTAGTCGTGCGGGACGTGCGCGTCCACCGGAAGCTCGATCTTCACCTCCAGCGGCGGCTCCTCCGCGGCTCCGCCGGGTTCTCCCTCCAGCGAGGCCCGGAAGTCCGCCACGGCCTCGCCGACCATCCGCACGTACAGGTCGAAGCCGACCCCCGCGATGTGCCCCGACTGCTCGCCGCCCAGCAGGTTTCCGGCCCCGCGGATCTCCAGGTCCTTCATGGCCACGTACATACCCGCGCCCATCTCGGTGTGCTGGGCGATCGTGGCCAGCCGCTCGTGCGCCGTCTCCGTCAGCGGCTTCTCCGGCGGGTACAGGAAGTACGCGTACCCGCGCTCCCGGCCCCGGCCGACCCGGCCGCGCAGCTGGTGGAGCTGCGACAGGCCGAAGTTGTCGCCCCGCTCGACGATCAGGGTGTTCGCGTTGGAGATGTCGATCCCGGACTCCACGATCGTCGTCGACACCAGCACGTCGAACTTCTTCTCCCAGAAGTCCACGACGACCTGCTCCAGCGCCGACTCCGACATCTGCCCGTGCGCCGTCGCGATCCGCGCCTCCGGCACCGCCTCGCGCAGCCGCGCCGCCGCCCGGTCGATCGACTCCACCCGGTTGTGGATGTAGAAGACCTGGCCCTCGCGCAGCAGCTCCCGGCGGATCGCCGCCGCGATCTGCCGCTCCTCGTACGGACCGACGAAGGTCAGCACCGGGTGCCGCTCCTCCGGTGGCGTCGTGATCGTCGACATCTCCCGGATGCCGGTCACCGCCATCTCCAGCGTGCGCGGGATCGGCGTCGCGGACATCGTCAGCACGTCCACGTTCGCCCGCAGCTTCTTCAGCTGCTCCTTGTGCTCGACGCCGAACCGCTGCTCCTCGTCCACGATCACCAGGCCGAGGTCCTTGAACTTCGTCTCCGAGGAGAACAGCCGGTGCGTGCCGATGACGACGTCCACCGAGCCGTCCCGCAGCCCCTCCAGGACCGCCTTCGCCTCCGCGTCCGTCTGGAACCGCGACAGCGCCCTCACCACGACCGGGAACTGCCCGTACCGCTCGGAGAACGTCCCGAAGTGCTGCTGCACCAGCAGCGTCGTCGGGACGAGGACGGCGACCTGCTTGCCGTCCTGCACCGCCTTGAACGCGGCACGCACGGCGATCTCCGTCTTGCCGTAGCCCACGTCGCCGCAGATCAGCCGGTCCATCGGGGACGGCTTCTCCATGTCCGCCTTCACCTCACCGATCGTGGTGAGCTGATCCGGCGTCTCGGCGTACGGAAAGGCGTCCTCCAGCTCCCGCTGCCACGGCGTGTCGCCGCCGAACGCGTGCCCCGGCGCCGCCATCCGCGCCGAGTACAGCTTGATCAGGTCCGCGGCGATCTCCTTGACCGCCTTGCGCGCCCGCGCCTTCGTCTTCGTCCAGTCCGCGCCGCCCAGCCGGTGCAGCGAGGGCGCCTCACCGCCCACGTACTTGGTGACCTGCTCCAGCTGGTCCGTCGGCACGAACAGCCGGTCCCCGGGCTGGCCGCGCTTGGCGGGCGCGTACTCCACGACCAGGTACTCGCGCGTCGCGCCCTGCACCGTGCGCTGCACCATCTCCACGTAGCGGCCCACACCGTGCTGCTCGTGCACGATGTAGTCGCCCGCCTCCAGCGTGAGCGGATCGATCGTCTTCCGGCGCCGCGCCGGCATCCGGGCCGCCTCCCGGCCCGCCGCCTTCTGCCCCGTCAGATCCGTCTCCGTCAGCACCGCGAGCCTCAGCTCCGGCGCGACGAACCCGCGCTCCAGCGCACCGCACGACACCTGCACCAGCGAGGGCGCCAGCTCCGCCAGCTCCTCGTCCAGCCGCGCGGGCACCCCCTCCCCGCTCAGCACCTCCACCGTGCGGGCGGCCGGACCGTGCCCCTCGGTCAGGTACACGCACCGCCAGCCGTCGGCCAGCCAGCCCTTGGTGTCCGCCAGCGCCCGCGCCGTGTCACCCCGGTAGGACTCCGCGGCCCGCAGGCCCAGCCGCACCGTGTCGCCGTCGTCCAGCCCCAGTTCGGCGTCCGCCGTGAACGGCGACACCGACCACCACAGCATGCCCAGCTCCCGCGCCCGGTCCCGGACGTCGGCGATCGACCACAGCGAGGCCGCGCCCACGTCCACCGGCGCCTGACCGCCGCCCGCCGTCGCCGCCCACGACGCCTCCAGGAACTCCCGGCTCGTCGCCACCAGGTCCGCCGCCCGGGCCCGCACCCGCTCCGGATCGCACACGACCGCCATGGCGCCCCGCGGCAGCACGTCGAGCAGCAGCTCCATCTCGTCCACCAGCACCGGGGCCAGCGACTCCATGCCCTCCACCGCGATACCCTCGGCGATCTTGTCCAGCAGCTCGCCCAGCTCCGGATGCGCCTCGGCCAGCGCCGCCGCCCGCTCCCGCACTGCGTCCGTCAGCAGCAGCTCCCGGCACGGCGGTGCCCACAACCCGTGCTCCGCCACCTCCAGCGACCGCTGGTCCGCCACCTGGAAGTAGCGGATCTCCTCGACGTCGTCACCCCAGAACTCGATCCGGACGGGGTGCTCCTCCGTCGGCGGGAAGACGTCGAGGATGCCGCCGCGCACCGCGAACTCGCCGCGCTTCTCCACCAGCTCCACCCGCGAGTACGCGGCGGCCGCCAGGCCGTCCACGACCTCGCCCAGGTCAGCCGACTCGCCGGTGCGCAGACTCACCGGCACCAGCTCGCCCAGCCCCTTGACCTGCGGCTGCAACACCGAGCGGACCGGGGCCACCACCACCGACACCGGGCCGGTGCCCGCCTCGTCCACGGCCTCCGGGTGCGCCAGCCGGCGCAGTACCGCAAGCCGCCGGCCCACCGTGTCGCTGCGCGGCGACAGCCGCTCGTGCGGCAGCGTCTCCCACGCCGGGAACTCCGCCACCCGCTCCGGCGGCAGCAGCGAGCGCAGCGCCGCGGCCAGGTCCTCCGCCTCGCGCCCCGTGGCCGTCACGGCCAGCACCGGGCCGGGGCCGCGGCGCGCCAGCGCCGCCACCGCCAGGGGGCGCGCCGACGACGGCCCCACCAGATCCACCTCACGACGCCGCCCCGCGACGGCGGCCTCGACCGCCTCGCGCAGCCCCGCATCGGCAACCACCGCATCGAGCAGACCGGACAGGCTCATGGCTTGGTGTTTTCTTCCGTCCTCGGACAACACGAAGGACCCGACACGCGAGCGGGCCGGGGCTGCCCAGCGTACGCGCTCAGGGCGACAACGGCCGACAGACGACCACGGCCGGCACGCGTGGCCGAGCCCGCGGCCGCCCCCCGCGCGGCCCGCGCCCCCGAAACGCCGCGGCCCCGGCACGGGAAGCCCGTACCGGGGGGCGTGGCGTGTGCGGCCGCACGCCCTCGCGGCGGCCGCACTCCGCCTAGTCGGTGGCGATCGCGTTCAGCACGTTCATCCGGCCGGCCCGGAAGGCCGGGACCAGCGCCGCCAGCAGACCCACGACCGCGGAGCCCAGGAACACCGTGACGATCGTCGGCCACGGGATCTCCAGCGTGCGCAGGCCCTCCAGGGCCAGCAGCTGCTGTCCCGCCACGCCCCAGGCCAGGCCCAGGCCGAGGCCCAGCAGCGCACCGAACAGGGCGATCACGACCGCCTCCAGCCGCACCATCCGGCGCAACTGGCGCCGCGACAGCCCGACGGCCCGCAGCAGCCCGATCTCCCGCGTCCGCTCGACCACCGACAGCGCGAGCGTGTTCACCACGCCCAGCACGGCCACGATGATCGCCAGCGCCAACAGCCCGTAGACCATGGTCAGCAGCTGGCCCACCTGGTCCTCCAGGAGCTGCTTGTACTCCGCCTGGTCCCGCACCTCGTACTGCGGGTAGCTCCTGAGCTCGGCCTTCAGCGCCTCGTAGGCCGCGCTCTCGCCGCCCTCGACCGCCGTGCCGAGCATCATCATGTTCAGCGGCATCAGGTCCCGCGGAATGTGCGCCTCCGCCGTCGCCAGCGCCAGGTACATCTGGCCCTGGTCGATCATCGTCTCGGCCGACGTCACCGCACGGATCTCCAGCTCCGCGCCCTCCCCACCGGGGAACAGCACCTCCAGCCGGTCCCCGACACCGAGCCCGTGCTCCGTGGCGAACTCCTCGCCCACCGACATGCCACCGGCGGTGACCGCCTCCGACAGCTCACCCTCGACCGTCTCCGCCCGCACGTCCTGCGCGTACGTCGGCGAGACCGCCGAGACGTCCCCCGGCACGCGCTCACCGTCCGGCAGCCGCAGCTCCGTGCCGGACAGATAGCGGTACTCCGTGACGTGCTCCAGCAGCGGCAGCCTTTTGACGGACTCCGCCACCTGCGGCGTCACCGGCTGGCCCCCCGTGCTCGTGACGATGAAGTCCGCCCCGACCGAGCGGTCCACCTCGTCCCGGCCCGAGGCCACCAGCGAGGAACCCACCACCGACAGCCCCGCCACCAGGGCCAGACCGATCATCAGCGCGGCCGCCGTGGCGCCGGTACGCCGCGGGTTGCGCAGCGCGTTCCGCTCCGCGAGCCGGCCCACCGGTCCCCACACCCGCAGCACGACCACCGACAGCGCCCGCACCACGACCCGGGCCAGCAGCGGACCCACCAGCACGAAGCCCAGCAGCGACAGCAGCACGCCCAGCGCCAGGTACATCGACCCCGGCCCGGCCTCGCTCGCCGTCCCCGCCGCGACGAGCGCGGCCGTTCCGGCCACCGTCAGCACCGTGCCGGAGACCGCGCGCAGCGTCCCGGAACGACCGTCCGCGGACACCCCCGCGTCGCGCAGCGCCGCCATCGGCGAGACCCTGCCCGCCCGGCGTGCCGGCAGCCACGCCGCCAGCAGCGTCACGACCACCCCCAGCACCAGGCCGACCACCGGCGTCGTCCACGCGATCGTCAGGTCGTCCGTGCTGAGGTTCATCCCCATCAGGCCCATCAGCTCCATGAGCCCGACCGCGATCCCCACACCGACCCCGATGCCGACCAGCGAACCCACGACGCCCAGCAGCAGCGCCTCGACCACCACCGAACGGCCCACCTGCCGCCGCTCCGCGCCGAGCGCCCGCATGAGCCCCAGCTCACGCGTACGCTGCGCCACCAGCATCGAGAACGTGTTGACGATGAGGAACACGCCCACGAGCACCGCGATCCCCGCGAAGCCCAGCAGCGCGTACCGCATGACGTCCAGGAAGCCGCCCACGTCCTCCTGGTTCTCGGCGGCGTACTCCTCGGCCGTCTGCACCGACAGCCCGTCCTCGACGGCCGCCACCACGTGCTTCTTCAGCAGCTCGTCCGTGACCCCGTCCGCCGACAGCACGGCCACCGACGTGAACACCTCGCCGCCGCCCAGCAGCCGCTCCTGCACGACCTCCGTCGGGTAGTACAGCGCCGCGGCGCCGGGGTTCGTCATCTCCCATTCGGCGATGCCCGACACCTTCGAGGTGAACTCGCCGAACACCGAGATCGTGCGCAGCTCGTCGCCGAGCCCGATGCCGTGCTTCTCGGCGGTGTCGGCGTCGACCATCACCTCGTCGGGCCCCCGCGGCGGATGACCGGCCGACACCTTCATCGCCCGGCGGTCCAGCTCCGTCCAGTTGCTGGCGAGCGTCGGGGCGCCCGTCGTCGGGCCGATGTTCTCGCCGTCCCCGTCCACCACGGTGACGGCCATGCTCATCGCGACGCCGAAGGCCGTCTCGGCGCCCTTGACCTCCCCGGCCCGCTCGACCACCGAGGCCGGCAGCGTGTCGGGGCGGCCGTTCGACGGCAGCTCGTCCTCACCGCCGCCGCCCTCGCGCTCCTCCGGCGACACCATCACGTTCGGCGCCGTGTCGCCGAACAGCTTGTCGAAGGTGGTCCCCATCGTGTCCGTGAACACGAGGGTCCCGCAGACGAACGCGACGGACAGCACCACCGCCATGCCGGACAGCACCATCCGGCCCTTGTGCGCGAAGAAGTTGCGCAACGACGTCCGAACGATCGTCATGACACCCGCCCGACCGTGTCGAAGGCCTTCATCCGGTCCAGCACCATCTCGGCCGTCGGCCGCCGCATCTCGTCCACGATCCGGCCGTCCGCCAGATACAGCACCCGGTCCGCGTACGCCGCCGCCACCGGGTCGTGGGTGACCATCACGATCGTCTGCCCCAGCTCGTCCACCGAACGGCGCAGGAAGCCCAGCACCTCCGCGCCCGCACGCGAGTCCAGGTTGCCCGTCGGCTCGTCACCGAAGATGATGTCCGGCCGTGCTGCCAGCGCCCGCGCCACCGCGACCCGCTGCTGCTGACCGCCCGACAGCTCGTTCGGCCGGTGCTTGAGCCGCTGCCGCAGCCCCACCGTCTCGACCACCCGGTCCAGCCACGCCTTGTCCGGCTTCCGCCCGGCGATGTCCATGGGCAGCGTGATGTTCTCCATCGCGCTCAGCGTGGGGAGCAGGTTGAACGACTGGAAGACGAAGCCGATGTGGTCGCGGCGCAGCCGCGTCAGCTTCTTCTCCTTCAGCCCGGTGATCTCGGTGTCCCCCACCCAGATGCGCCCCGAGGAGACGGTGTCCAGCCCCGCCAGACAGTGCATCAGCGTCGACTTGCCGGAGCCCGACGGGCCCATGATCGCGGTGTACGCGCCTGCGGCGATGTCCACGTCGACCCGGTCGAGGGCGACCACCTCCGTCTCCCCCGAGCCGTACGCCTTGACGACCTGTCGCGCCTGCGCCGCGACGGCCGTAGGCCCCCCGGTCCCGCCGGACCCCCCGGACGTGGCGTCCGCTACAGCCGTAGTCACGGTGTTCTCCCTCTGATCGCGTTCGTGTTGGTGACGTGCGTGGCGTGCTGAGTCGAGCCTCGTACAGGCAGGGGGCGCGCCGCGATGGTGTCTGTCGGTCTGTCGACCGGGGGCTTTCCCCACCCCTCGACCACGCCCTAACCGTAGGAACGCGGGCCCCTCGTCCTCGTCGTACGCAGGGACGAACGGTGCCCGGGCCCGACCCTGCCCCGCCCCTTAGGGGAAGCCTCGCCCCTCCCCTGACGTCAGGCGCAAGCGGTGCGCGACAGGGCAACACGAAGGGCCCCGGCCGACGATCGGCCAGGGCCCTCCACGAACTGCTCCCCCGCCAGGACTCGAACCTGGAATGATCGGACCAAAACCGATAGTGTTGCCAATTACACCACAGGGGACCACGTAAAGGTCAATTCGGACATCCGTTACTGGTGGCCGAACTGACGCCCTCCACTATGCCGTACCACCAGCCCTCAATGCGACGGCAGAGATCAGCACCGTCAAGAACGACCCCCCGGAGGCAGCCACGATGACGTGTATCAGCCGTCAGCCGCGCGGCCTTCGGGTTGTGCCGCTTGAGGCTCGTCTTCTGGAGATGCGAGACCGGCACACCGACCTGCCCCGCCCGGAATCGCTCGGCGGCGGCCACGTCTGCGGACTCATGACATGCACACAGAGCGAGGGTGGGCACACGCCCGTAGGTCGAGAACGCGGTCGATTCACCGGTGCGAGCGAGGAATGAACGGCTCCGGTTCCCGGGGGCGCGCCGTGCGCGAACGCGCAGGTGATCCGCCTCGGGCGCCGCCGGGAAACGGCTGGCGCGGGGTCTTAGGGTGGTCGGTATGACCGAGTCGGGGGCTGAGGTGCCACGGGGGCGGGCGGGACCGTTGTGGTGGAGACGCAGACGCGCCGCCGTGCTGGACGTCTCGCTGGGCGTCGTGTCCGCTGTGGAGTGCGCGGCCGAGGGGGTTCCGTTCGCCTCGCAGACCGGCCTGCCGGTCGTCGCGGCGATGCTGCTGGGGCTGTTCGCGGGCGGCTCGCTGGTGTTCCGCAGACGCTATCCGATCGCCGTCGTGCTGGTGGCCATCGCGGTCATGCCCGCGCAGATGGGCTTCCTGCTGGCCACGGTGGCGCTGTACACCCTCTCGGCGACGGATGTGCCGCGCCGGATCATCGCCCTGCTGGCCGGGATGATGGTCGTCGGCTCGTTCGTCGTCACGTATCTGCAGTTCCTGCCGGGCGGGGCGGAGGCCGACGTCCCCGGGCCGCGGTGGTTCCTGCTGCTGCTGGCGGCGCTGCTGTCCGCGGTGACGGTACTGCCGCCGGTGCTGCTGGGGCTGTACGTCGGCGCGCGGCGGCGGCTGGTGGACGCGCTGCGGGAGCGGGCGGACGGCCTGGAACGGGAGCTGTCGCTGCTGGCCGACCGGGCGGAGGAGCGCGCGGAGTGGGCGCGCGGCGAGGAGCGGACGCGGATCGCCCGGGAGATGCACGACGTGGTGGCCCACCGGGTGAGCCTGATGGTGGTGCACGCGGCGGCGTTGCAGGCGGTGGCGCTGAAGGACCCGGCGAAGGCGGCGAGGAACGCGGCGCTCGTGGGGGACATGGGGCGGCAGGCCCTGTCGGAGCTGCGGGCGATGCTGGGGGTGCTGCGGGCCCACGAGGACGACGAGCCCGGCGGTGTGCGGGGTGCCGAGCCCGCGGGTGGCGGGGAGCATCCGCTGGAGCGGGTGGCGCGGTTCGCGGCGGCTGCGGCCGAGCGGGACGCCCTGTTGCGGGCCGACGGGGAGGGGCCGCGCCTGGGCGGGCTGGAGCAGTTGGTGGGGCAGTCGCGGGCGGCCGGGATGGCGGTGGAGCTGTCGGTCGAGGGCGAGGTGCGCTCGTACGGGCCGCAGGTGGAGCAGACGGCGTTCCGGGTCGTCCAGGAGGCGCTGACGAACGTGCACAAGCACGCGGCGGGTGCGGCGACCCGGGTGCGGCTGGCGCACCGGGACGCGGAGGTGGCGGTGCAGGTGGAGAACGCGGCTCCGGCGGCGGGTGTGGTGGACGCGGGGCTGCCGAGCGGGGGCAACGGCCTGGTGGGGATGCGGGAGCGGGTGACGGCGCTGGGCGGTGTGTTCGTGTCGGGGCCGACGGATTCGGGGGGCTTCCGGGTGTCGGCGGTCATTCCGGAGGGCCCGCGCTGACGGGCCCGGGGCCCGGCTCCCGCCGGGCGGCCGTCAGTGCTGGGGGTACTCCAGGCGCTGCGGCCGGGTTCCGGTGACGAGCGTGGCCAGCGCGGAGTCGACGTCGTACCCGAGGTACCAGTCGCCGCTGTGGTCGAGGCTGTAGACGCGGCCCTCGCGGTCGAGGGCGAGGAGCGCGGCGGGTTCGCCGTGGTGGCCCTCCTCGGTGCCCAGCGGGGCGAGTTGGGTGTCGAGGGCGCGGCCGAGGTCGGCGAGGGTGCGGGCCCAGTGGAGCCCGGCGGAGGGGTCGATGACGGCCGGGGTGGGGGCGAGGTGGCGGCCGGGCGCGGTGCCGGCGATGCGGAGTCCGCCGAACTCGGCCCAGGCTTCGACGGCGGCGGGGAAGAGGGCGTGCCGGTGTCCGGCGGGCGAGGCGTGGGCGCGCAGGGCGTCGGCCCAGATCTCGGCCTGGCACATGTCCCAGCGGCCGGGGCGCCAGCCGGCGTCGCGCAGGGCGGCGTCGACGGCGACGGGGAATCGGGTGGTCATCGGCTGGTGCGGGTGGGGTCGACGGCACGGACGCCGAAGTGGGCGAGGAGGGCGTCGCAGGAGCGGCAGGGCGGGGCGTAGGTGCCGTGTTCGGGGTCGCCCTGTTCGCGGATGCGGCGGGTGGTGATCTTGGCGTGCTTGAGGGCCCGGCGGGCGTCACCGCCGGTGAAGGGTTTTCGGGCCGCGCGTTTGGAGCGGGCGGCCTCGGCGCTGGTGAGGTAGCGGGAGATGAGGACGGCTTCGGGGCAGCGTCCGGTGTGACGTTCGCGACGTTCGGTGGTGAGGGTGTCGAGGAAGTCCTGCACGAGGGGGTGGTGCACGGGGGGCGGGCCGGACTTCCCGGCGGCGCAGGTGAGGGTGGTGCCGCGGACGGAGAGGGCGGCGGCCGTCGTCGGCATGATGCCGTCGCGGCGGTGGAGCGGTATGGGCGCGGCGCCGGTCTCGGGGCCGTCTCCCCAGCCGAGCCGGGGGTCGGTGGTGGTGTGGTGCGTCGTCTGCATGGTGGTGCTCCCTCCCCGTTTCGTCCCCCGTCAGGTGGGGTCGACTTTGCCAAATGTTCGCGTGGCAGCGTAAGGCGGGTTCCGTGCCTGGTGTGTCCCGGATCTGTGACAGGCGCCGGGAGGCGGGCGTCGGGTGGGGCCTCGGGGGGAGCGCATACGCTGTGGGCGAGCAGTCGCCACTCACAGGGAGCACCGCCAATGACGACAGGTCGGCTCGGGCAGGAGGCCGCGCCGCCGAATGCGGCGTACGCGGGTCAGGTCGTGCACTTTCCGGACCCGGTGCGCGGTGCGCGCTTCCCGCAGGGGGTGCGGGTGGACGCCTCGGGGTTCCCGTCGTTCACGCCGTACGCGCGGGCGGCGGCGGAGATCGCCGAGCCGCCGGAGGGTTTCGGCGTCGACGAGCTGCGGCTGACGGACTACGTTTCGGCGAACGTGGCCCAGCACGCGGAGGGGCACGAGCTGTGGGCGGATCTGCCGCCGGTGGCGACGCCGCACGGCTGGACGTGGCATCACGTTCCGCACAGCCGCCGGATGGAGTTGGTGCCGGTGGAGGTGAAGGCTCTGCTGCGGCATCACGGCGGTCTGTCGACGGCCGCGGTGGACCACGGCAAGCGGGGCACGCGGCCGCTGCAGGAGACGCGTCCGGCGCACTTCGAGGTGCCGCACCGGGTGGCGGTGCCGGAGGAGAATGTCGCCCAGGTCGAGGAGTCGCTGGGGTACCGGCTGCCCGGTGCCTACCGGTCGTTCCTGAAGGCGGCGGGCGGCTGCGCGCCGGTCGGGGTCGCGCTGGACGCCGAGTTGGGGCTGCTGGTGGACCAGCCGTTCCTCACCGTGCGGGACGAGCCGGCGGTCAACGACCTGGTCTACGTGAACAAGTGCCTGCGGGACCACCTCACGAAGGACTTCCTGGGCGTGGGGTTCGTGCACGGTGGTCTGCTGGCGGTGAAGGTGCGCGGTGAGAGCGTGGGATCGGTGTGGTTCTGCGCGTACGACGACGCACGGGACCGGGACGGTCTCGGGGTGCAGGAGCGCGTGGACGCGCTGCTGCTGCCGTGCGGGGCGGACTTCGACGCGTTTCTGTTGCGCCTGGCGGGGAATCCGCCGGAGCTGGAGACGGTGGCGAACCTGATGGTCGACGGTGGCTTCGCGCGTGCCGTCGCGGTGGAGGGGTGAGCGGGATGGTGACGTTCGCACAGGCGCAGGAGCGGGCGGAGCGCTGGATCAACGGCGGCGTCCCGGCGTACCAGCACCGCGAGGTGAAGGTGCGGGAGTTCGAGCTGGGCTTCGTGGCCTGGGCGGAGGACCGGGCGGACGGGCCGCGGGGCGACGGCGGGCTGGCGCGGCTGGTGATCGCGCGGGACAGCGGTGAGTCGACGCTGTGGCCGGGTCTGTCGGTGGGTGAGGTGATCCGCCGGTATCTGGAGGAGTACGGGACGCGGGCGGAGGCCGCGCCGGAGCCGGCACCCCCGCGGCGGACGGACCTGGAGGCGACGTCGTTCCTGCTGTCGCCGCCGGACTGGCTACAGGAGGCGGCGGACCGGATGGGCATTCCGGACCGCCGGGGCGGTGAGCGGCCGACGGAACCGGCGACCGCGGCTCCCTCGCAGGGCGGTGTGGCCCCGCCCGCACCGGAGCCGCAGCGCGCACCGGAGCCGCAGGTGGCGCAGCCGCCCGCGGAGCCCGCGCGTCCGGTGGTGAGCGGTTGGGCGGACACCTCGGACTCGGGTGAGGGCGAGTCGATCGCCCTGCCGGACACGGTGTTCAGCCCGCCGCTCGGCAGCGGTGACGACGAGCCCGGTGCGGGCGCCGCGCCGGAGCCGCCGGCGCCGGTGGCCGAGCCGCGCACGGAGCTGATGCCCGAGGGCAGCGCGCTGCCGCCGACGAAGCTGTCCCCGGCGCTGGAGCGGCCGGCGGCTCCGCCGGAGGAGGGCGAGAGCATCGCCTACGCGGCGACGAGCAAGGTGAAGCCGACGCCGCGGCCCTCGCGTGGCCGGGGTCCGACGGTGCCACCGCCCCCGGGCGCGCCGGGGGTCCCGGGCGCCGGGCGCAAGCCGCAGGGTGCGGCGGGCTCGGGGAGCTCCGGCGGGGTGGCCGGCGGCTATGTGCCGACGCAGATGGTGTCGGCGGACGACGTGGCGGCGCAGGGCGGTACGGGCGAGCCGGGTCCGGGCACGCCACCGCCGCCGTCCGGTGAGGGCTCGTCGGGCGGCGGTGTGCACCACGCCGCGACGATGCTGGCGGGCCCGCAGGGCGGGCCGGGCCAGGGCGGGCAGCCGCCGGCGCCGCCCGCTCCGCCGGGCCACAGCGGTGGTGACGTGCACCAGGCCGCGACGATGCTGGCGGGCCCGGGGCCGTCCGGTGCCGGCGCGCCCCCTCCGCCGCAGCCGCCGCCGGGGAGCCCGCAGCCGCCGCCGGGCGTGCCGCAGGGACAGCCCGGCGCTCCGCAGGGACACCCCGGTGGGCAGGCGTACGGCTATCCGCAGCAGCCGGGGGTGCCGATGGTCGGTCCCGGGTACATGGCGGTGCTGCGCTATCGCGCTCCGGACGGCTCGGAGCAGCAGCTCATCCGGCGTTCCGCGCCGGGGATGCCACACCCGGAGTGGCAGATCCTCTACGAGCTGCGGTCGATGAACGTGCCGCCGCAGGAGGTGCTGGAGCTCCACACGGAGCTGGAGTCCTGTGATCTGCCGGGCGGTTACTGCGCGCGCATGGTCCGCGAGACGTGGCCGCAGGTGCGGGTGAGCCACACGGCTCCCTACGGCACCGACCACGGGTCGCGGCAGCAGGGCATGCGGCATCTGCTGACGCATCAGGGCGAGCTGCACCAGGTGGCGGACGGTCCGGCGCGCCCGGCTCCGGTGCGGGCGCCGTTGCAGCCGGTGCCGCAGGCCGCGCCGATCCCGCCGGACGGGATCGGGCAGGAGCTGCAGCAGGCGTTCGGCCCGCAGGGCGTGTTCCGGTTCGACCAGCGGGCCGTCTCCCGGCAGGGCGTGCCCGACATCGTCGCGCAGACGCTGATGTGGGCGGGGCTGCCGACGGAGTTCGGCCCGTTCTTCTGGGCGCAGGCCCAGCCGGGTCGGCCGGTGCCGACGCTGGCGGAGCTGGCGCAGGAGCGCGGCGTGCAGCCGGGGCCGGACGCCGGGACGTATCTGGTGATGGGCAGCGACTTCGGCCGCCAGCTGTGCGTGCAGTACGGGACGGCGCACATCGTCGCCGTGCCGCTGGAGGCGGCGCCGAACGGGGCGCCCGCGCCGGCGCAGTTCGTCAACACGGGGCTGCCGGAGTTCGCGCGCTGCCTGGCGATGGCGGGGCGGATGTGGCGGCTGCGCTACGGCCTGACGCCGGATCAGGCGGGCCGCTGGACGGTGGATTTCCAGCAGCAGCTCGCCGCGCTCGACCCGGCGGCGCTGAGCCACCCGGAGAACTGGTGGTCGGTGCTGGTGGAGCAGCTCTGGGACGGGTTGCTGTAGCCCGGGTTCCTTCGCACACGCCTGACGGTGTTCGTCCCGGGATGCGCTGCTATGCCGCATCCTGGGACGACGGACGCGCTCGAGTGGAAGAGGCCTACAGGGATGTCTTCGACGAAGTCACCGCACGGCTTCGACGTCGTACGGGGCCGTGGCTACCGGCCTGCGCAGGTGGACCGGCAGGTCGACGGCCTCCGGCAGGAGATCGAGGAGGCGCGCGGGTCGCTGGCGAGGCTGGAGGTCCTCGCCAGGGAGCTGGGCGAGGAGGCGGAACGGCTGCACGCGGTGGTGGAGGCTCTGCCGCCGCCGACGTTCGAGTCGCTGGGGGCGCGCGCCCAGTCGCTGCTGGCCGAGGTGGAGGCCGAGGCGGCGGCGGTGCGGGGCACCGGCGAGGAGGACGCGGCCCGGCTGCGGGCCGAGGCCGAGGAGGCGGGCCGGGCCGGGCGGGAGGCCGCGGCGGCGGAGGCCGCGCGGGTCCGGTCGGCCGGGACGGAGGCCGCGGACGGGGTGCTGGCCGAGGCCCGGGCGCGGGCGGACGCGCTGCGCGGGGAGGCCCGGGAGGCCGCCGGCCGGGTGCACGGGGAGGCCGAGGAGGCGCTGCGCGAGGTCTCGGAGCGGTGCACGGCGCTGCTGGAGGGCCAGGAGCGGGAGCACCGGGCGCGGCGGGAGTCGGCCGAGGGTGAGCTGACGGCCCGGGAGGCCGAGGTGGAGGCCCGGGTGACGGCGCTGGAGGAGCGTGGCCGGGAGGCGCTGGCGGCGGCGCGGCGCGAGCAGGCGGAGGCGGAGCGCGCGGCGCGGCTGGCCGAGGAGGAGGCGCGGTCCGAGGCCGAGGGGGTGGTGGCCACGGCCCGCGCCGAGGAGGAGCGGGTCGAGGCGGAGACGACGCGGCTGCTGCGGGAGCACGGCGAGGAGGCGGACGAGCTGCGCGAGCACCTGGCGCGGGTGCGGGCCTCGCTGGCGGCCCTCACCGGCCGCGGCCACGTCGCCGACTGAGTTCCGGGCCCGGTGCGCGGTCCGCCGTCCGTGGCCCGCGCGCCGGGCTGGCACCCGGTCCGCGGGGACGCAGCGGTATCCTTCGGGTGACATTCACCCGAAGCCGAAGGGCATACCGTGAGCGCCAACCGCCCGGCAGCCGTCGTCGTTCTCGCAGCGGGTGAGGGCACCCGCATGAAGTCGTCGACGCCGAAGGTTCTGCACGAGATCTGCGGGCGGTCGCTCGTGGGTCACGTCGTCGCCGCAGCCAGGGAACTCGATCCGGAGCATCTCGTCGTGGTCGTGGGCCACGCTCGTGAGCAGGTGGGTTCGCATGTGACGGGGCTGGACGCGGGTGCCCGCACGGCCGTGCAGCACGAGCAGAACGGCACCGGGCACGCGGTGCGCATGGGGCTGGAGGAGCTGGCCGCGGACGGCGTGACGCTGTCCGGGACGGTGCTCGTCACCTGTGGGGACACGCCGCTGCTGACGGGTGACACGCTGGCCGCGCTGGCGGCGGCGCACGAGGGCGAGGGCAACGCGGTGACGGTGCTGTCGGCCCGGGTGCCGGACGCGACGGGGTACGGGCGGATCGTGCGCGGGGCGGACGGTTCGGTCACCGCCATCGTCGAGCACAAGGACGCCACGGAGGAGCAGCTCGCCATCGGTGAGATCAACTCCGGGGTCTTCGCCTTCGACGCCGCGCTGCTGACCGAGGCGCTGGGCAAGGTACGCACCGACAACAGCCAGGGCGAGGAGTACCTCACCGACGTGCTGGGCATCCTGCGCGGGGAAGGCCACCGGGTGGGGGCCGCCGTCGCGGCGGACCACCGGGAGATCGTCGGTATCAACAACCGGGTGCAGCTGGCCCAGGCCCGGCGGCTGCTGAACGACCGGCTGCTGGAGCGGGCGATGCTGGCCGGGGTGACGGTCGTGGACCCGGCGTCGACGTGGGTGGACGTGACGGTGACGTTCGAGCCGGACGCGCTCGTCCACCCCGGTACGCAGCTGCTGGGCTCGACGCACCTGGCCGCGGGCTGCGAGGTCGGCCCGCAGACGCGGCTGACGGACACGTTCGTCGGCGCGGAGGCCGAGGTCACGCACACCGTGGCGGTCGGCGCCCGGATCGGGGGGCAGGCGTCGGTGGGCCCGTACGCGTACCTGCGGCCGGGCACGGAGCTGGGCCTGAAGTCCAAGGCGGGCACGTACGTGGAGATGAAGAACGCGCGGGTGGGCGAGGGCACGAAGGTGCCGCACCTGTCGTACGTGGGCGACGCGACGATCGGGGAGTACACGAACATCGGCGCGGCCAGCGTGTTCGTGAACTACGACGGCGAGACCAAGCACCACACGACCATCGGCTCCCACTGCAAGACGGGCTCGGACAACATGTTCGTCGCGCCGGTGACGGTCGGGGACGGCGCCTATACCGCGGCCGGCTCGGTGATCACCAAGGACGTGCCGCCCGGCTCGCTGGCCGTGGCGCGCGGGCAGCAGCGCAACATCGAGGGCTGGGTGGCCCGCAAGCGGCCCGGCAGTGCCGCGGCACAGGCGGCCCAGACGGCACGCCCGGCGCGGGGTGCGGAGGATTCCGGCATCCGGAAGGCATGACCACCGTCACACCTGCAAAAGGACGGCCCCTGACGAGGTGTGCCCACCGGGGCGTACCGTGATAGGCGCACCACCACCGCAGCCCAAGGAGACACCGCAGTGACCGGGATCAAGACGACCAGCGAGAAGAAGCTGATGCTCTTCTCCGGCCGCGCTCACCCCAAGCTGGCCGAGGAGGTGGCCAGCGAGCTCGGGGTGGACCTGGTCCCGACGAAGGCCATCGACTTCGCGAACGGTGAGATCTACGTCCGCTTCCAGGAGTCGGTGCGCGGCGCCGACTGCTTCCTGATCCAGAGCCACACGGCTCCGATCAACAAGTGGATCATGGAGCAGCTGATCATGATCGACGCGCTGAAGCGGGCCTCCGCGCGCAGCATCTCCGTCGTGATCCCGTTCTACGGCTACGCCCGGCAGGACAAGAAGCACCGCGGCCGCGAGCCGATCTCGGCCCGCCTCATGGCCGACCTGCTGAAGACGGCTGGCGCCGACCGGGTGCTGAGCGTCGACCTCCACGCCGACCAGGTGCAGGGCTACTTCGACGGTCCCGTCGACCACCTGTTCGCGCTGCCGGTGCTCACCGACTACATCGCCAACCGGGTGGACCGGGACAAGCTGACGGTCGTCTCCCCCGACGCCGGCCGGGTGCGCGTCGCCGACCGCTGGGCGGACCGGCTGGGCGCCCCGCTGGCCATCGTGCACAAGCGCCGGGACCCGGACGTCGCGAACCAGGTCACCGTGCACGAGGTCGTCGGTGACGTGGAGGGCCGCGTCTGCGTCCTCGTCGACGACATGGTGGACACCGGCGGCACCATCTGCGCGGCGGCGGACGCCCTGTTCGCCAACGGCGCCGAGGACGTCATGGTCACCGCGACCCACGGCATCCTGTCCCACCCGGCTCCGGACCGGCTGAAGAACTCCCGCGTGAGCGAGTTCGTCTTCACGGACACGCTGCCCACCCCGGAGGCGCTGGACATGGACAAGATCACCGTCCTGTCGATCGCCCCGACCATCGCCCGCGCGGTGCGCGAGGTGTTCGAGGACGGCTCCGTCACCAGCCTCTTCGAGGAGGGCTGACCGGAGGGCCGGGCCCCCGGGCCCGGCCCTCCGATTTACGCTGCGGCCTCCCGGCCGGGTACCCTGAGCGGGTTGCTCGGCGAG
Organism: Streptomyces sp. WMMC1477; assembly: GCF_027460245.1. Classification (NCBI taxonomy): domain Bacteria; kingdom Bacillati; phylum Actinomycetota; class Actinomycetes; order Kitasatosporales; family Streptomycetaceae; genus Streptomyces; species Streptomyces sp. WMMC1477. The sequence goes on from NZ_JAPZBD010000003.1 coordinate 1,795,837, forward strand.
GGAGGCCGCACCGTTCTCACGGCGCGGTGGTCCGTAATCGACGCGCTCTTCGTAGCAGGCCGTTCGTGGCCGGGTGACGTGTAGCGATTCACCCCAGACGAGGAGCGAACGTCATGTCCGAAGTGAAGCTTTCCGCCCAGGTCCGCACCGAGTTCGGCAAGGGCGCGTCCCGCCGGCTGCGGGCCAAGGAGCAGGTCCCCGGCGTGATCTACGGCCACGGTGCCGAGCCGGTGCACGTCGTCATCCCCGCCTACGACCTGATGATGGCCCTGAAGACCTCGAACGTCCTGATCAACCTGGACGTGGAGGGCAAGAAGGAGCTGTGCATCCCCAAGGCCGTGCAGCGTGAGGCCATCCGCGGCTTCCTCGTCCACATCGACCTGCTCACGGTCAAGAAGGGCGAGCAGGTCGACGTCGAGATCCCGCTGGTCACCGAGGGCGACCTGGCCCCGGGCCAGCACATTCTCGAGCACTCGCTCAACGCCCTGCCGGTCCACGCCGAGGCGACGCACATCCCGGAGTCGGTCACCGTCTCCGTCGCCGGTCTGGCCGCCGGTGACAGCGTCCTGGCCAAGGACGTGAAGCTGCCCTCCGGCGTCACCCTGGCCGTCGACGGCGACACCACCGTCATCCAGGTGCTGGCGGCGCAGGCCGAGGCCGCCGAGGAGGGCGAGGGCGAGGGCGCCGAGTGACGCCCGGGGGTGTTGCCGGGACACCCCCAGGGCCGGGCCGCAGCCTCCTGCGGCCCGGCCCGTAGTGTGTGCATCCCCCGGGGGCCGCGTCGGCCCCCGGAACCAGGCGCAGGGAGAAGCAGGCATGAGCGAGTCCACCACCGGCCCCTGGCTGATCGCCGGGCTCGGCAACCCGGGCCCCGGGTACGCGGGGAACCGGCACAACGTGGGCTTCATGGTGGCCGACCTGCTGGCCGAGCGGATGGGCTCGGCGTTCAAGGCGCACAAGGCCCGGGCCCAGGTCGTCGAGGGCCGTATCGGCCCACCCGGTCCGGGCAGCCGGCGCGTGGTCGTGGCCAAGCCCATGACGTACATGAACCTCTCCGGCGGCCCGGTGACCGCGCTGGCCGACTTCTACAAGGTGCCGGTCGAGCGGATCGTCGTCGTCCACGACGAGCTGGACATCGACTACGGCGCGCTCCGCCTCAAGCTGGGCGGCGGGGACAACGGCCACAACGGCCTGAAGTCCATCACCAAGTCGCTGGGGAACGGGTACCACCGGGTGCGCTTCGGCGTGGGCCGTCCGCCGGGCCGGATGGCCGTCGCGGATTTCGTCCTCAAGGACTTCGGCTCGGCCGAGCGCAAGGAGCTGGACTACTTCGTCGACCGTGCCGCCGACGCCGCCGAGTGCCTGGTCATCGACGGTCTGCCGCGCGCCCAGAACACCTACAACACCTAGGCGACACCCTCGGCACGCGGGCGCTCACGCCTTGCGGTGGCCGATGAGGCGGGGGTGCTGCTCCAGCCCGTCGAGGCCGTGCCAGGCGAGGTTCACCAGGTGGGCGGCGACGTCGGCCTTCTTCGGCTTGCGGGCGTTCAGCCACCACTGGCCGGTGAGGGCCACCATGCCGACGAGCGCCTGGGCGTAGAGCGGGGCGAGCTTCTCGTCGAAGCCGCGGGCGCCGAACTCCCGGCCGAGGATGTCCTCGACCTGCGTGGCGATGTCGCTGATCAGCGAGGCGAAGGTGCCGGTGGTGGAGGCGACGGGCGAGTCGCGCACGAGGATGCGGAAGCCGTCGGTGTAGGTGTCGATGTAGTCCAGCAGGGCGAAGGCGGCCTGCTCCAGCAGCTCGCGGGGGTGGCCGCCGGTGAGAGCGCTGGTCACCATGTCCAGGAGCTGGCGCATCTCACGGTCGACGACCACGGCGTAGAGCCCTTCCTTGCCGCCGAAGTGCTCGTAGACGACCGGCTTGGAGACCCCGGCCTTGGCCGCGATCTCCTCCACCGAGGTGGCCTCGAAGCCGCGCTCGGCGAACAGCCTGCGCCCGATGTCGAGGAGCTGCTCCCGGCGTTCCTTCCCGGTCATGCGGCGTCGCGCACGCCGGGAAGGAGCGTCGGGTTTGTGCTGCTGGGTACTGCCGTCATCGGTCGCCACGGCGACCATCATGCCGCGTCGGCCGTGGCCTTCTCGCGGCGGGAGGAGCGGGGGTCCTCGGCGCGCTTGGCGTCCAGGCGGTGCGCCTGCGGCCAGCGGACGTCGTAGGCCCAGCCGGCCTTCTCGAACCAGCGGATGATACGGGCGCTGGAGTCGATCTGGCCCCGCTGCACGCCGTGCCGGGCGCAGGTGGGGTCGGCGTGGTGCAGGTTGTGCCAGGACTCGCCGCAGGACAGCACGGCCAGCCACCACACGTTGCCGGAGCGGTCGCGGGACTTGAAGGGGCGCTTGCCGACGGCGTGGCAGATGGAGTTGATCGACCACGTGACGTGGTGCAGCAGCGCGACGCGGACCAGGGATCCCCAGAAGAACGCGCTGAGCGCCCCTTCCCAGGACCAGGTGACCAGGCCGCCGACGAGGGCGGGGAACAGCAGGGAGACCGTCGTCCAGAGCACGAACTGGCGGGAGACGGCCCGCAGGGCCGGGTCCTTGACGAGGTCGGGGGCGTACTTCTGCTGCGAGGTCTGCTCGGTGTCGAACATCCAGGCGATGTGGGCCCACCACAGGCCCTTCATGAGCGCCGGCACCGTCTCGCCGTAGCGCCACGGGGAGTGCGGGTCGCCCTCGGCGTCGGAGAACTTGTGGTGCTTGCGGTGGTCCGCGACCCAGCGCACGAGCGGACCCTCGACGGCCAGGGAGCCGGCGATGGCGAGCGCGATGCGCAGGGGCCGCTTGGCCTTGAAGGAGCCGTGGGTGAAGTAGCGGTGGAAGCCGATGGTGATGCCGTGGCATCCCAGGTAGTACATGAAGGCCATCAGGCCGAGGTCGAGCCAGCTGACTCCCCAGCCCCAGGCGAGCGGCACCGCGGCGACGAGCGCCACGAACGGCACCGCGATGAAGAGGAGCAGGGTGATCTGCTCCACCGAGCGGCGCTCCTCCCCGCCCAGGGTGGCGGAGGACGCGGGCGGGAGGTCGTTCGCGGTGGTCCGAACGTGTTCGGCGGTGGTGTCGACGGCGCCGTCGATCAGGTCTGGTGTCGTCGTCATATGTGTCCTCATCCGTCGGGGGGCGGCCCGGCCCACCTACGGGACCGTAACCTACGGTTTCGTAAGTATGGCAGCACTTCGCTCGACCATCACAGGGGCGGACGACTGTGAGGTGCTCGAGTTCGGCGTGACATACCGCACGGCCGGCACGCGGCGTGCGGCACGCGCCGCCGCCCGCGGCGGCGACCGGTGCGTGGACAGCCCGGCCTCGGGGTAGGCGATCGATCTATCCTGGGCGCTCGGACAGCGCGGTCCGTGACCTGCCAAGAGCGAGAATGTCCTGACATCAGGTGTGCCCGCGCTGACGGCGACGCAACCGCAGCAGCCGCTGGCCGGGTGCACCACAGTGCCGCCAAGAGCTGCCGAAGAGCTGCAAGGAGCCGCCCCTCATGAGCAGTGCCGATCCCCGTCCGGAGGCCGTGGAGACCTCGGAGGGAACCAGCGCCCTGCGCACCGAAATCCGCCGACTGGGCGATCTGCTGGGCGAGACGATCGTCCGGCAGGAAGGCCCGGAGCTGCTGGAGCTGGTCGAACGCGTCCGGGCGCTGACCCGCAGCGACGGAGAGGCCGCCGCCGCGCTGCTGGGTGAGACCGACCCGCAGACCGCCGCGAAGCTGGTGCGGGCCTTCTCCATCTACTTCCATCTGGCGAACGTCACCGAGCAGGTGCACCGGGGCCGGGAGATGCGGGAGACGCGCTCGGTCGAGGGCGGCCGGCTGTCGCGCACCGCCGACCTGCTGAAGGACGCCGACCCGGCCCACCTGCGGGAGACGGCCCGGCACCTGGGCGTGCGGCCGGTGTTCACCGCGCACCCCACCGAGGCGGCCCGCCGCTCGGTGCTGACGAAGCTGCGCAAGGTCGCCGAGCTGCTGGAGGTCACCGACTCCGCCGAGCGCCGTCGCACCGACCTGCGGCTGGCGGAGAACATCGACCTGATCTGGCAGACGGACGAGCTGCGCGTGGCCCGCCCCGAACCGACGGACGAGGCCCGCAACGCGGTGTACTACCTGGACGAGCTGCACCGCGGTGCCGTCGGCGACGTCCTGGAGGACCTGGCTGCCGAGCTGGAGCGCGCCGGGGCGCCGCTGCCCGCCGGCTCGCGCCCGCTGACCTTCGGCACCTGGATCGGCGGCGACCGCGACGGCAACCCGAACGTCACCCCGCAGGTGACGTGGGACGTGCTGATGCTCCAGCACGAGCACGGCATCGAGCAGGCCCTGGAGCACGTGGACGAGCTGCGCGGCGCGCTGTCCAGCTCCATCCGCAACTGCGGGGCCACGCAGGAGATGCTGGACTCGCTGAGCGACGACCTGGAGCGGCTGCCGGAGATCAGCCCGCGCTACAAGCGGCTGAACGCCGAGGAGCCCTACCGGCTGAAGGTCACCTGCATCCGGCAGAAGCTGCTCAACACCCGGGACCGGCTCGCGCAGGACAAGCCCCACGTCCCGGGGCGCGACTACCTGGGCACGGGCGAGCTCCTGGCCGACCTCGTGCTCGTCCAGTCCTCGCTGCGGCAGCACCGCGGCGAGCTGATCGCCGACGGGCGGCTGGAGCGGGTGCTGCGCACGCTGGGCGCCTTCGGACTGCAACTCGCGACGCTGGACGTGCGCGAGCACGCCGACGCGCACCACCGTGCGCTGGGCCAGCTCTTCGACCGCCTGGGTGAGGAGTCCTGGCGGTACGAGGACATGCCGCGCGACTACCGGCGCAGGCTGCTGGCGAAGGAGCTGCGTTCGCGGCGCCCGCTGGCCCCGACCCCGGCGCCGCTGGACGAGGCGGGGGCGAAGACCCTCGGCGTCTTCGACACCGTCCGCCGGGCTCTGGACACCTTCGGGCCCGAGGTCGTCGAGTCGTACATCATCTCGATGTGCCAGGGCGCCGACGACGTGTTCGCCGCCGCGATCCTCGCCCGCGAGGCCGGGCTGATCGACCTGCACGCGGGGTGGGCCCGCATCGGTATCGTCCCGCTGCTGGAGACGACCGACGAACTGCGGATCGCGGACGAGCTGCTGGACGCGATGCTCTCCGACCCCTCCTACCGGAAGCTGGTGGCGCTGCGCGGCGACCTCCAGGAGGTCATGCTCGGCTACTCGGACTCCTCGAAGTTCGGCGGCATCACCACCTCGCAGTGGGAGATCCACCGCGCGCAGCGGCGGCTGCGCGACGTCGCGCACCGGCACGGCGTGCGGCTGCGGCTCTTCCACGGCCGCGGCGGCACCGTCGGCCGGGGTGGCGGCCCGACGCACGACGCCATCCTCGCCCAGCCGTACGGGACGCTGGAGGGCGAGATCAAGGTGACCGAGCAGGGCGAGGTCATCTCGGACAAGTACCTGGTGCCCTCCCTCGCGCGGGAGAACCTGGAGCTGACCGTCGCGGCCACCCTCCAGGCGTCCGCGCTGCACACGGCGCCGCGCCAGTCGGACGAGGCGCTGGCCCGCTGGGACGCGGCGATGGACACGGTCTCGGAGGCGGCGCACGGCGCCTACCGCGCCCTGGTGGAGGACCCGGACCTGCCCGCGTACTTCTTCGCCGCCACGCCGGTCGACCAGCTCGCCGAGCTGCACCTGGGCTCGCGTCCGGCCCGGCGCCCCGACTCGGGGGCCGGGCTCGACGGGCTGCGGGCGATCCCGTGGGTGTTCGGCTGGACGCAGTCGCGGCAGATCGTGCCGGGCTGGTTCGGTGTGGGCACCGGGCTGAAGGCGGCCCGGGAGGCCGGGCTCGGCGACGTCCTGGCCGAGGCGCAGGAGCGCTGGCACTTCTTCCGCAACTTCCTGTCGAACGTCGAGATGACGCTGGCCAAGACGGACCTGCGGATCGCCCGGCACTACGTGGAGACGCTGGTGCCGGCCGAGCTGCGGCACGTCTTCGACGTCATCGAGGCGGAGCACGCGCTGACCGTGCGGGAGGTGCTGCACATCACCGGGGAGAGCGAGCTGCTGGAGTCGAACCCCGTGCTGCGGCAGACGCTGAAGATCCGCGACGCCTACCTGGACCCGATCTCCTACCTCCAGGTGGCCCTGTTGGACCGGCAGCGGCGGGCCGCCGAGCGCGGCGAGGCGCCGGACCAGACGGTCTCCCGGGCGCTCCTGCTGACGGTCAACGGGGTGGCCGCGGGCCTGCGCAACACGGGCTGACCCCTTCCCGCAACGGCTGACCGCCCGCCGCGGGGCACCCGGGCCGAGTGCTCCGGGCGCCCCGCGGCGGCCGTCCGGGGGTCACGGGGGTGGCCCCCGACTGGCGTGGGTCAGGCGGGCTTGCGGGCCACCGCGAAGATCCGGCGGAACGGGAACACCGTGCCGTCCGGGCCCTCGGGGTAGGCGGCCCGCAGGAGGTCGCGGTACTCGGCGACGAACGCCTCCGCGGCCTCCGGGTCGTCGGCGAGGGTCGTCAGCACCGGGCGCAGGGCCGTGCCGCGCACCCAGTCGAGCACGGCGTCGCGGCCCTGGAGGAGCTGGACGTACGTCGTCTCCCACACGTCGGCCGTGCAGCCGAGGTCGGTGAGCCACCGGAGGTACTCGGCCGGTTCGAGGATGTGGACGTAGCGGCGGCCCTGGTCCGCCAGGCGTGCCCGCCAGCGGGGGGCGTCGCACAGTTCGCCGAGCAGCGCATGGCTGGGCGAGGTGAAGTTGCCGGGCACCTGGAAGGCCAGCACGCCGCCGGGCGGCAGCGCCTCCAGCCAGGCCTTGAAGCGTTCGGCGTGGCCGCGCACCCACTGGAGCGCGGCGTTGGAGACGATCAGGTCGTACTGCTCCTGGGGTTCCCAGTCGGCGATGTCGCCGCGGGTGAAGTCGAGGTGTCCGCCGCCCGGGGTGCCGCCCTCACGAGTCCGGGCGGCGGCGAGCATCTGGGGTGAGCTGTCGTAGCCGGTGATGCGCGCGTCGGGCCAGCGGCGGGCCAGCAGCTCCGTCACGTTGCCGGGGCCGCAGCCCAGGTCGGCGATGCGGGCCGGGCGCCCGGCCGCGGGCAGCTCGGGTATGCGTTCCAGCAGGTCGTGGAAGGGGCGGGTGCGGTGGTCCGTGTGCTGAAGGTAGATCTGTGGGTCCCAGGTTGGAGCGGACGACATGTGTGGTGCCTCCTCGCGTGCGTCGGACCGGCCCTGCCTGACAGGCGGTCCCGGCCATCGGAGCCTTCCACCCTGGGAGGGCCGTCATCCCTCGAATTTATCTCGACATCAAGAAACTTTATGGCGACACAACTACTACACTGATCGCATGGAGGACGAGGTCGATCGACTGGTGGCAGCGTGGCGCCGTGAACGCCCCGATCTCGACGTGGAACCGCTCGAAGTGCTCAGCCGGGTCAGCCGGCTCGCCCGCCACCTCGACCGGGCCCGTCGGATCGCGTTCGCGGAGCACGGGCTGGAGCCCTGGGAGTTCGACGTCCTCACCTCCCTGCGGCGCGCCGGTGCGCCCTACCAGCTCTCCCCCGGCCAGCTCCTCACCCAGACGCTGGTGACCTCCGGCACCATGACGAACCGCATCGACCGGCTCGCCAAGAAGGGCCTCGTCGAGCGGCTGCCCGACCCCAGCGACCGCCGCGGCGTCCTCGTCCGCCTCACCGGCGAGGGCCGGGACCGCGCGGACCAGGCCCTCGCCGGGCTGCTCGCCCAGGAGCGGGCCATCCTCGTCGAGCTGTCCACCGCCCAGCGCTCGGACCTCGCCGGACTGCTGCGCCGGCTCACCGCCCCCTTCGACAACGTTCCCGCCGGGCCCTGACGTCAGGGGCCGGGCTGTGCCGCCGGTCCGCCCCCGCCCGGGGCCCCGCCCGACGCGCCGATCCCCGCCCGGCGCGCCAACGCCACCGCGGCCAGCGTCGAGTGGACGCCCAGCTTGCCCAGCACGTTCTGCATGTGCGTCCGCACCGTGTGCGGGGACAGGTACAGGCGCTCCGCTACCGCGTTCCGCCCGAGCCCCGCCACCATGCACCGCAGCACCTCGTGCTCCCGCGGGGTCAGCGAGGCCAGCAGCCGCTCCCCCTCGCTGCGCTGCCGCGCCCCCGCCGTCAACTCCCGCAGCACGCCCGTCAACAGCGCGGGCGGCACGTGCGTCTCGTCCCGCAGCGCCCCCCGGACGACGAGCAGCAGCCGGGACAGCGACGCCCCCTTGGCCACCCAGCCCACCGCCCCCGCCTGGAACGCCGCGGCGGCACGCCGCGAGTCGTCCCGCGCCGCCAGCACGACCGTCCGCAGCCCCGGATGCGCCCGCCGCAGCCGCGCCAGCAGCGGCGCCCCCTCCACCGCGCCGGGCCCCGGCTCCCCGCCCGAGCCGATCAGCTCGACGTCGACCAGCAGCACCCCGAAGGGCCGCCCGTCCACCGCGCCCCGCTCCAGACAGCGCACCACGGCCTCCCCGCTCGACGTCGCCGCAGGCTCCAAGTCCGGCTCGGCCGCGAGCGCCGCGGCCATCGACTCGGCGAACACCCGGTGGCCGTCCGCCACCAGTACCCGGATCCGTCGCACACACCCACCCCTCGGCACACCCCCGGCACGGTGCGGACCAGGGTACGGACGCCGCGTCCCGGCGGAAGCCCCGCCGCGGTATCCGTCCGGGCCCGGCCGGGAAAAGCGTTCCCGGCCCAGGCCCCCGGCGGCCTAGTGTGGCGCGCATGTACACCTTCGACACGACGGTCAGCCCGGCCCGTCGCGACCTGCTGGTCTCCCGGCTGCGGGAGACCAACACCCGGCGCTCCCCCGTGCTGGCCGCGATGCGCGACACCCCGCTGGACACCGACGTCCCCCTGCACGTCCACGCCCTCGGCCCCGAGGACGGCGACGCCCTCGCCGGCGGGCTCGTCGGGCACGTCTGGGGGCGGTGGCTGCACGTCGACTACCTGTGGGTCGACGAGCACCACCGCGGCGCCGGACTCGGCGGTCGGCTCCTCGCCCGTGCCGAGGAGATCGCCCGCCGAGAGCACGACTGCCTCTTCGCCCGGGTCGGCACCTGGGACTTCCAGGCCCCCGGCTTCTACCAACTGCACGGCTACACCATCGCGCTGGCGCTGCCCGACTACCCGCCCGGCGTCACCGACTACCTGCTCACCAAGCCGCTCACCTGAGGAGCCCCGTCCGCACGGCCAGGGCCGCCGCCTCCAGCCGGGAACCCACCTCCAGCTTGGACAGCACCCGCTGCACGTGCGTCCGTGCCGTGCTCGGCGCGATGCCCAGCGCCGCCGCGACCCCCCGGGTGTCCTCGCCCTCGGCTACCCGCGTCAGCACCTCGATCTCCCGGACCGTCAGCAGGGCCCGCAGTCGCGCGGCCTCCTCCCCCGGCCCCGGCGCCGGGTGCAGCAGCTCGGTGAACGCCTGCCGCAACAGCTCCGGCGTGACCGCCGCCTCCCCCGCCCGCACCCGGCACAGCGCCCGGTCCACCTGGGCCACCCGCTCCCCGCAGGGCACGTAGCCGCACGCCCCGGCGGCGAACGCTGCCGCCACGCCCCGGGGATGGGGCACCGGGCCGAGCACGACGACGGACGTCAGCGGCTGCCGCGCCCTGATCAGCGCCACGGGCTCGAACGCCCCCGGCGTCCCGGGCACACCCGTCCCCCACAGGCACACCTCGGGCCGCCTGCGCACCACCACCTCGACGGCGTCCGCGTCCGCGGTCAGCGCGGCCAGCACCCGGTGCCCGCGCAGCCGCAGCGCCGAGGCCAACGCCTCGGCCTGCAGCCGGTACTCGTCGACGACCACGACCCGTACCCCCATCACCGCTCCCGCCCCTCTCCGCCCGTCCGTCCCCCGAACGCCGGCCGTGTGCGCACACCGTCGTCGCACGGTCCGCGGTGCGCCCGCTCACACGATCCGTAGCCGGGCAAGCTACCGCCTCGCGCCCGCCCGCGCAGCCCCGAAACCCAGCCCCGACGCCCAGCCCTGACACGACGGCGGGCCGCACGCGACGACGCGTGCGGCCCGCCCGGTGCGGCCCGTGCTCAGCGCACGGCCATCAGCACCGCCTTGTTGAGGGAGGTCTCCTTGAACAGCTGGTGCGCGACCAGCAGGAACGTGCCGTTGCCGTACAGAGGCCGGGCGTTGGAGGTCGTGGTCATCCGCCGCAGGTCCTCGTCGTCGTCCGTCGGCAGTTCGAGGAAGAGCTCGCCCTTGCCCGTCGCCGGGTCCAGGAGCTGGAGGTTGGCCTCCACCTCGTAGCCGCCGTCGGCGAAGGCCAGCAGCTTCCCGTCGTGCATGGCGACCGGCGAGATGCTCCCCGCCTGCCCCAGCTCGAAGACCTGCTTCTGGCCGCCGGTCTTGAGGTCGTAGGAGACGATCTCGTTCGTCCGGCTCTCGCCGCCCTGGTGGGCCTTCGTCTCCAGGTAGATCACGTTGGCGTCCGGGTCCACGACGACGTTGTGGGCTTCCGTCAGGCCGATGCCCGCGGAGTCGTACTGGAAGCGCTCCTCGTCAACGGTGATCTTCTGCTGGAGCTTCAGGTCCTGGGAGAGGACCATCAGGTCGGTGATGGAGATGCTGCTCTCACCGCCCGCGTTGACGCCGATGACCAGGGGGTCGGTCGAGAACACCCGCTTGATCTCCACGCCGTTCGGAGCGACCCACTCGGCCTTCTTGCCCCCCTTCGCGTCCAGGTGCTGGAGCTTCTCCTCGTCGCCGAAGCCGCACTCGACCTTCGAGAGGAACATGTCGCCGCCCACGTAGGCACGGTCCCGGCACTCGGTGTAGTCCTCGGTGGGCTTCCACAGCAGCTTGCCGCTGGTCAGGTTGTAGGCGGCCGAGCCGCCGATCCAGGCGGCGCCGGCGATGTCGCCGCTGACCCCGATCTGCGGGTAGCTGACGTCGGCCATGCTCTCGCCTTCCTTGGCCGGAAGGTCCGCGCGCCACAGCTCCTTGCCCGCCGCGAGGTCGATGCCCATGGCCTTCTCGCACTTGCGGCCCCACAGGATCATCGTCTTGTCGCCGGAGGCCGTGTCCGCCGCGGCGCACCGCTCACCGCGGACCGCCGGGATCTCCCAGGCCTTCCGACCCGTCTCCAGGTTGTAGGCGCGGACCGCGTCGTGCTCGTACTTGACGACGTTGTCACCGGCGAACCAGACGCCCGGGAGCTCCATGATGATCTTGGCGTTGAAGTCGGTGGGCGGCTCGACCTGCCAGGCCAGCTCGCCCTTGGTGTCCTGCGGCTCCTTCTGCTCGCCCCCCTTGCCACCGTCCTGGCCGCCGTCGGCACCGCCGTCCTCGCCGCCCTGGCTGTGGCCCTTGTCGTCGTCCTTGGCCTGCGGGTCGTCGTCACCGCCGGTGAACAGGAAGATGCCGCCGACGGCGATCAGCGCGACGGCCACCACGGCCGCCACGATGACCAGCAGCTTCTTGTTCCCGCCGCCCTGGCCCTGCGGCACGTTCGGCAGCGGGTACGTCGGCTGCTGGCCGTAGGGGCCGGGCTGTCCCGGCTGGGCGTACGGCGCGGGCTGGCCCGGCTGCCCGTACGGGCCCGGCTGTGCGTAGGGGCCGGGCTGGCCCGGGGCCTGACCGGGCCCCTGCGGGTAGCCGTAGCCCGCGGGCGGCGGCGTCTGGGCCGGGTCCTGGCCGGGGGGCTGGCCGGGCGCCTGCGGGTAGCCGTAACCACCGGGTGCCTGCCCGGGCGGCGGCGGGGTCTGCGGCGGCTGACCGGGCTGCTCCGGCCCCTTCTGGAACGAGGGGCCCTCGGCCGGAGGCTCCGGCGGCGGGCCGAAGCCGCCGGACGGCGGCTGGTTCGGCGGCTGTCCCGGGGGCCCCGGCGGCTGGTTGGGCGGCTGGCTGGGTGGCGGCGGCTGCGACATGGCGGTCCTTCTGCGCATGCGGACCGATTGCCCTGCCCCTCATTCCCCCGTAGGGACGAGCGAATCGGACATTTGGCCCGCCTGGTCTCGGCAATCGACTGGAACTTGGGCGAAGCCCTTTGTACCACCGGACACCGAAGGCTCCTCGTTCGGTTCCCAGGAGGCACCGCAGTCGCCACCGAGCCGGAACACACCCGTTACCGGCGGCAGTCCGGAAGACGGCCGCCGCACCGCCCACCGGGACGTCCCGGGCCGGGTCACTGCCCGTCGGCCAGTTCCAGCCAGCGCAGCTCCAGCTCGTCCTTCCGCTCCGTCAGCTCGCGCAGCTCACCGTCGAGTTCCGCGACGCGTTCGAAGTCGGTTGCGCACTCGGCCATCCGCGCGTGCAGGGTGCTCTGCCGCTCGCCGAGCTTGTCGAGCTGCCGCTCGATGCGCTGCAGTTCCTTCTGCGCGGCCCGGGAGACGGCGGCGGGCTTCCCGGCCGCCGGGGTGGCCGGGGCCGCGGCCCCACCCGTCGCACCGGCGCCCGTCGCGCCACCGCCTGCCGCACCGCCCGGCCCCTGGGCGGCCCGGGCCCGCTCGCGCCGCTCCAGGTACTCGTCGATCCCGCGCGGCAGCATCCGCAGCGTCCGGTCACCGAGCAGGGCGAACACCCGGTCGGTGGTGCGCTCGACGAAGTAGCGGTCGTGGCTGATGACGACCAGCGAGCCGGGCCAGCCGTCGAGCAGGTCCTCCAGCTGCGTCAGCGTCTCGATGTCCAGGTCGTTCGTGGGCTCGTCCAGGAACAGCACGTTGGGCTCGTCCATGAGCAGGCGCAGCAGCTGGAGCCGGCGCCGCTCACCACCCGACAGGTCGCCCACCGGCGTCCACTGCTTCTCCTTGCCGAAGCCGAACTGCTCGCAGAGCTGCGAGGCGGTCATCTCGCGCCCCTTGCCCAGGTCCACCCGGCCCCGGACGCCCTCCACGGCCTCCAGCACCCGCAGGGCCGGGTCCAGCTCGGAGACCTCCTGGGACAGGTAGGCCAGCCGCACCGTGCGTCCGACGGTGATCCGGCCCCCGGCGGGCTGCTCCTCGCCGTCGCTGCGCGCCGCGGAGTCCATGGCCCGCAGCAGCGAGGTCTTGCCCGCTCCGTTGACGCCGACGAGGCCGATGCGGTCACCCGGCCCGAGCTGCCAGGTCAGACGCTCCAGCAGTGCGTGCGGGCCGGCCTGGACGGTGACGTCCTCCAGGTCGAACACCGTCTTGCCGAGCCGGGCCCCGGCGAAGCGCGTCAGCTCGGCGCTGTCCCGGGCGGGCGGCTCGCTCTCGATCAGCGCGTTGGCCGCCTCGATCCGGAAGCGCGGCTTGCTGGTGCGGGCGGGGGCGCCCCGGCGCAGCCAGGCCAGCTCCTTGCGGACGAGGTTGCGCCGCTTGGCCTCCTCCGACGCGGCGATGCGCTCGCGCTCGGCCCGGGCGAAGACGTAGTCGCTGTAGCCGCCCTCGTACTCGTGGACGACGCCCCCCTGCACGTCCCACATCCGGGTGCAGACCTGGTCGAGGAACCAGCGGTCGTGGGTGACGCACACGAGCGCCGAGCGGCGGGCCCGCAGGTGCGCCGCGAGCCAGGAGATGCCCTCGACGTCAAGGTGGTTGGTGGGCTCGTCGAGCACGACGAGGTCCTGCTCGGCGATGAGGAGCTTGGCCAGAGCGATCCGGCGCCGCTCGCCACCGGAGAGCGGGCCGATGACGGTGTCCATGCCCTGCGGGAAGCCGGGCAGGTCCAGCCCGCCGAACAGCCCGGTCAGCACGTCCCGCACCCGGGCGTTCCCGGCCCACTCGTGGTCGGCCAGCTCCCCGACGACCTCCTGTCGGACGGTGGCGGTCGGGTCCAGGGCGTCGTGCTGCGTCAGCACACCCAGCCGAAGCCCGCCCGCATGGGTGACCCGGCCCTCGTCGGCCCGTTCCAGCTTGGCCAGGATGCGGATCAGCGTCGTCTTGCCGTCGCCGTTGCGGCCCACGACCCCGATCCGGTCCCCCTCACTCACGCCGAGGGAGATGCCGTCCAGCAGGGTGCGCAGCGTGTACGCCTTGCTGACGGCTTCCAGATTGACCAGGTTGACGGCCATACGGTGCGGCTCCTTGTCACGGTGGGGCAATTCCCCAGCGTAGTCGCACCATTCGCCCCGCACCCGGGGGGCGGTCCGTGCGCGGGGCGGAGGTCGGGGTGGAGTCGGCGGTCCGGGCGGGGCGGGTCAGCCCGCGTTGAGGATCTCCGCCACGACCGGTCCGGCGTTCGTGCCGCCGTGTCCCGAGTTCGGGATCACCGCGGCGGCGGCCAGGTCGTCGCTGTAGCCGATGAACCACGCGTTGGGCTTGTCCTGGCCGTCCACCTCGGCGGAGCCGGTCTTGCCGCCCTTGTCGCCGCCGACGGAGGCCATCGCCTGGGCGGCGGTGCCGCTGGTGGCAGTCGTCTTCATCAGCGAGCGCAGCTCGGCCGCCAGCGCCGGGCTCATCGCGCGCGGCGCGGTGGCCAGCTTGCGGTTGTCCACCGTGGGCGGGACGAGGTACGGCTGCTTGAACACGCCCGCCTTCACCGTCGCCGCGACGGAGGCCATGTTGAGCGGGTTCGCACGCACCCCGCCCTGGCCGATCAGGGAGGCGGCCATCTGGGCGTCGGCCTGCACGGGGACCGAGCCGTCGAACGTCCCGGTGCCGACGCTCCAGGTCAGGCCGATGCCGAAGAGGTCCCGGGCCTGCTGGGTCAGGTCGTCGTCGGCGAGCTCGGGAGCCTGGCTGATGAAAGCGGTGTTGCAGGACGCGGCGAAGCTGTCCCGGAAGGTGCCGCCCTCGATCTCGAACTCGTCCAGGTTCTGGAACTTCCAGCCACCGTGGGTGAAGTACTTCGGGCACGGGTGCGGCTTGTCGGCGCTGGCCAGGTTCTTCTCGATGAGCATCGAGGCGCTGACGACCTTCCAGGTCGAGCCCGGGGCGTACGAGCCGCGCAGCGCCGCGTTGAAGCCGCCGGCCGGGGCGTCCGCGATGGCCAGGATCTCGCCGGTGCTGGGCCGGACGGCGACGGCCGCGCCGTTCTTCCTGTCCTTGAGCGCGGCCTGCGCGGCCCGCTGGAGGTTCGCGTCGATGGTGGTCGGGATCTTGCCCGGCTCACCCTCCGACAGCTTCGTCAGGACCTTCTTCTCCTCGCCGCCCTTGTCGACGATCCGCATCGAGACGGGGGCGACGCCCTCGGAGTCCTCGGCGTAGCGCTTGGAGACGTCGAGGAGCACCTCCTTCAGCTCGGGGAACTCCTCGGCCGTCAGCTCCTCGCCGTCCCGGTCGACGGTGATCACCTCGGGCATGCCGCCCGCGTCGGTGACGATCCGCTCCCCCTCGGCCAGCTCCGGGTGCAGCACGGAGGGCTCCCAGTCGACGACGGGCTCCCCGGTGTCGGCGTCCCGGACGACGGTCAGCGCGCCGTCGTACTCGACGCTGCCGGTCACGTCCTCGTGGGCGAGCTGGGCGGTGAGGTCGAAGGGCACCTTCGCCCCGCTGGGCGCGCCCTCCGTGAGCGTCACGCCCGTGACCCCGGCGTCCTCGGTGAACGCCGTCAGGGCGGCCCTGGCAGCGGCCTCCTCGTCGGTGAGCTCGGCCGCCTTCGCGGCGTCCCCGGACTCCCACGCGGTGAGGAACTCCTCCGCCACGCCCCGCACCTCGGTGGCGCTGAGCGGGCCGGTCTCCTTACCGCCGGGCTTGCCGTCGTCCTGGCCGCTCACGGTGCTGTTGCCGCTGCCCTCGTCGTCCCCCACCAGGGCGTACGCGCCGAAACCGGCCGTCGCCACGGCAACGGCACAGACGGCGCCGATCACCGCCATGCGCTGAGCGTCTCTCATAAGTCCTCGGTCCTCCACCCCTCCCCGGTGGCCACCGGGGACCACGTCGCACCCTAGAGCACGCACCCGGCGGTGTGGTGGCGCCGTCCTTCCCGGAGCCGGGCCGTTGCCGGAGTGTGACAGAGCGGACCGGCCGGAGCGCGACAGCGCCGCCCGGCCCGCCGGTCAGATCCAGGTGCCCAGCCACATGCGGGCGCGCCACTCCTCCATGGAGAGCTCCTGGCCGGTGTAGAGCGGCCAGAAGTAGACGAAGTTCCACACGACGAGCAGCGCGAGCACCCCGCAGGCCACCAGCCCGACGGCCCGGCGCACCTCGGTCGAGCGCGGCGGCCCGGCCGCCGCGCCCAGCAGCTGGGCGACCGCGAGGCACAGGAAGGGCACGAACACGACGGCGTAGAAGTAGAAGATGGTGCGTTCCTGGAAGACGAACCACGGCAGGTAGCCGGCCGCCAGCCCGCACAGCAGCGCGCCGGAGCGCCAGTCCCGCCGCAGCGCCCAGCGGTAGAGGGCGTACACGAGCGCGGCGCAGCCGAGCCACCACAGCAGCGGCGTGCCCAGCGCCAGCACCTCCTGGGCGCAGCCCCCGCCCTCCGCGCAGCCACCCTCGCCCGGCTCGCGGGACTCGTAGAAGTACGACACGGGCCGCGCGGTCACGATCCAGCTCCACGGGTGGGAGTCGTACGCGTGCCCGTCGGTGAGGTCGACGTGGAAGGTGAGCTTCTGCCACTCGTAGTGCCACAGGCTGCGCAGCGGGCCGGGCACGAAGCCGAAGGACGTCTCGGCCCCCGGTCCCTCGTGCCAGTTCCGGTGGTAGCCGCCGTCGCTGGCGAACCAGCCGCTCCAGGACGCGAGGTAGACCAGCCCCGCGACGGGGACGAGGGAGAGGAAGGCGGGGCCCGCGTCCCGGCGGAGCATGGCCCGCAGCGGCCGCCGGGCCCCCGCGGTGCGCCGGGCCCCGACGTCCCAGGCGACGGTGAGCAGGCCGAACGCGGCCAGCACGAACAGCCCGCTCCACTTCGTCCCGCAGGCGAGCCCGAGGCAGACCCCGGCCGCGAGCCGCCAGGGGCGCGCGCCCAGCGGCAGGGCGGCGACGGCGTCGTCCGGACGGTCCTGGGGCAGGGCGGCGGCCAGCCGGGCCCGGGTCCGGTCGCGGTCGAGGAGCAGGCAGCCGAAGGCGGCCAGCACGAAGAACATGAGGACGATGTCGAGGAGCGCGGTGCGGCTCATGACGAAGTGCAGGCCGTCCACGGCCAGCAGCGCGCCCGCGACGCAGCCGAGCAGGGTCGAGCGGAACAGCCGGCGGCCGATCCGGCACAGCATGAGCACGGACAGGGTGCCCAGCACCGCCACCATGAAGCGCCAGCCGAACGGCGTCAGGCCGAAGAGCTGCTCGCCCACGGCGATGACCCACTTGCCCACCGGCGGATGCACGACGTAGGAGGGGTTTTCCAGGAGCGGGATCGACTGCGGGTCGGCCAGGATGGCCTCATTGGCCCCCTTGTCCCAGGTGCCCTCGTAGAACAGCTCCCGCAGCGACCAGGCGTCCTTGGCGTAGTACGTCTCGTCGAATATCACCTCGCGCGGGGAGCCGAGCCGCCAGAACCGCATCAGCCCGGCCACGAGCGCGACGAGGAGCGGCCCGCCCCAGCCGCGCCACCGCGGCTCGACGCCGAGCACCGACCACACGCGCGCCCGCGCCACCGGGAAGGGCGGGACCAGCCGCTCCCGCACCCCGTCGCGCGGCGGGGGCGCGTAGCCGTAGCGGCGCAGCCGGTCCGGCCACCCTGAACGGGTGGGTTCGATCGCGGGGCGCTCCCGGCCCGGCGCCGTGATCTCACTCCTCACCGGGACATCGTAGGGAACGCGGGGCGCGGCGGTCCCGCAGGCGGCGGTGCGAGGATGGTGCGGTGAACGGAACGCTCGTACTGGCAGGAACCCCCATCGGCGACGTGGCCGACGCCCCGCCCCGGCTGGCGACGGAACTGGCCGAGGCCGACGTCGTCGCCGCCGAGGACACCCGGCGGCTGCGGCGGCTGGCCCAGGCCCTCGGGGTGCGGCCGGCCGGGCGCGTCGTGTCGTACTTCGAGGGCAACGAGGCCGCGCGCACCGCGGAGCTGACCGAGGAGCTGACCGGCGGGGCCCGGGTGCTGCTGGTGACGGACGCGGGCATGCCCTCCGTCTCCGACCCCGGGTACCGGCTCGTGGCCGCCGCGGTCGAGCACGGGGTGCGGGTGACGGCCGTGCCCGGGCCGTCGGCGGTGCTCACGGCGCTGGCGCTGTCGGGACTGCCGGTGGACCGGTTCTGCTTCGAGGGCTTCCCGCCCCGCAAGCCGGGCGAGCGGCGGTCCCGGCTGGCCGAGCTCGCCGGCGAGCGCCGGACGCTCGTCTACTTCGAGTCCCCGCACCGGCTCGCGGCCACGCTCGCCGCGATGGCGGAGGCCTTCGGCCCACAGCGGCGGGCGGCCGTGTGCCGCGAGCTGACGAAGACGTACGAGGAGGTCCGGCGCGGCCCGCTGGCGGAGCTGGCCGACTGGGCGGCCGACGGCGTGCGCGGGGAGATCACCGTGGTGGTGGCCGGCGCCCCGGAGCCGGACGCCGCCGAGCTGGACGCGACGGAGCTCGCGCGGCGGGTCGCGGCGCGCGAGGAGGCGGGCGAGCCGCGCAAGGAGGCCATCGCGTCGGTGGCCAGGGAGACGGGCGTGCGCAAGCGCGCGGTGTTCGACGCCGTCGTCGCCGCCAAGCCCCGGCCGTAGGGCCGCGGCACGCCCCGGGGCCCGGGGTGGCCCTGAGGAGCCCCCGGGATGGGCAGGGGTGGGCTGGGGTGGCCGCCGGAGCGCCCTTATGCGGCATTCTGCACCGATATCTCCTACTCGCCAGTACGGGTCTACGCTCGAATTCGGTAGTGGGAGGAGCCGCCATGACCGACTTCAGGGACGCGCCGCCGCGTACGGTCCAGGAGTCGTACGCCTTCGCCTGCCTGGCCTGCGGCCAGTCATGGGAGCAGACGTACGAGATCGAGCACCACGTCGACCGGGACAACCGGCCGTACCTGCTCTACTTCGCCGACGGCGAGCGGGTCCCCTCCCCGCTCAGCCGGCTCACCTGCCCCCAGTGCGGCGGGCACGACGTACGGATCGTGCGGGCGGGGCAGGCCGCCTCGGTCGCGACGGCGATGGGAGTGGGCTGGCCGCCGCTCAGCCACTGAGGCCCGCCGGGGCCGCGACGCGGCCCGCCGGCCACGACGGACGGCCGGGACCACACGAGCGGTCGGGACCGCGTGGGCGGACGTCCCGCGTGGGCGGACGTCCCGCGTGGGCGGACGTCCCGCATGAGCGGGTGGCGGCAGGCAGCCCATAGGATCGGACGCATGCCCGCGTCATCGACCGCCGACCCGTCCGCGCCACCGCCGCCCGAGCCCCTCGACGTGGCCGTGGCCGACTCCCACACCCACCTCGACATGCAGGACGCCCCCGTGGCCGAGGCCCTGGAGAAGGCCGCCTCGGTCGGGGTCACGACCGTCGTGCAGATCGGCTGCGACCTGGAGCGGGCCCGCTGGGCGGCCGAGGTCGCGGACGAGCACCCGGCGGTCTGGGCGGCCGTGGCGCTGCACCCGAACGAGGCGCCGCGGCTGACACTGGAGGAGGGTCCCCGGGCGCTGGAGGACGCGCTGGCGGGCATCGCCGAGCTCGCCGCCCTCCCGCAGGTGCTGGCCGTCGGCGAGACCGGGCTCGACTACTTCCGCACCGGCCCCGAAGGCATGGCCGCCCAGCAGGAGTCCTTCCGCCGGCACATCGCGCTCGCCAAGGAGCTCGGCAAGGCGCTGGTCATCCACGACCGCGACGCCCACGAGGACGTCCTGCGCATCCTGGACGAGGAGGGCGCCCCGGAGCGGACCGTCTTCCACTGCTACTCCGGAGACGCGGAGATGGCGAAAGTCTGCGCCGCCAAGGGCTACTACATGTCCTTCGCCGGCAACGTGACGTTCAAGAGCGCCCAGCCGCTCCGCGACGCCCTGGCCGTCGCCCCGCCGGAGCTGCTGCTGGTGGAGACGGACGCACCGTTCCTCACTCCCGTCCCCTACCGGGGCCGCCCGAACGCGCCCTATCTGATCCCCGTGACGCTGCGCGCCATGGCCGAGGTGCGGCGGACGGACGTGAACGTGCTCGCCGGGCACGTCGCGGAGAACACCGCGCGGGCCTTCGGCTATCCGCACGCCCCGTAAACTGCCCCGGTGAGCACACCCCCCGACCCCGCCGCCGCGGCCGGTCCGCCGGACGCGCTGCTCGGGCCCGCCGACGTGCGCGAGCTGGCCGCCGCGCTCGGGGTGCGGCCCACGAAGCAGCGCGGGCAGAACTTCGTCATCGACGCCAACACCGTCCGCCGGATCGTGCGCACCGCCCAGGTGCGGCCCGAGGACGTCGTAGTGGAGATCGGCCCGGGGCTGGGCTCCCTGACCCTGGCGTTGCTGGAGACGGCCCGCTGGGTGACCGCCGTCGAGATCGACGACGTCCTGGCCGCGGCCCTGCCGGGCACGGTGGCCGAGCGCCTGCCGGGCGCCGCCGAGCGCTTCGCGCTCGTCCACTCCGACGCGCTGCACGTCACCGAACTGCCGGGCCCCGAGCCCACCGCGCTCGTGGCCAACCTGCCCTACAACGTCGCCGTCCCGGTGCTGCTGCACATGCTCGCCACGTTCCCCAGCGTCGAGCGGACGCTCGTGATGGTGCAGTCCGAGGTCGCGGACCGGCTGGCGGCCGCCCCCGGCTCCAAGGTCTACGGCGTGCCGTCCGTCAAGGCCGCCTGGTACGCCGAGGTCCGGCGGGCCGGGGCCATCGGGCGGAACGTGTTCTGGCCCGCGCCCAAGGTGGACTCGGGCCTGGTGTCGCTGGTGCGCCGGGAGCCGCCCAGCACCACCGCGAGCCGGGCGGAGGTGTTCGCCGTCGTGGACGCCGCCTTCGCCCAGCGCCGCAAGACGCTGCGGGCCGCGCTGAGCGGCTGGGCCGGTTCGGCCGCCAACGCGGAGCAGGCCCTGCGGGCGGCGGGCGTCTCGCCGCAGGCGCGCGGGGAGTCGCTGACGGTGACGGACTTCGCCGCGATCGCCGAACAGGCGGCGAACATCGGCAAGGACACCGGCGAGAACGTCGAAGAGAACGCTGGGAAGACGGAACGAGCGGAACGAACGGTCGAGGGGGACTGACCAGATGAGCGTCACGGTTCGGGTGCCGGCGAAGGTCAACGTGCAGCTGGCGGTGGGCCCGGCCCGCCCCGACGGCTTCCACGACCTGGCCAACGTGTTCCTCGCCGTCGGCCTGTACGACGAGGTCACCGCGGCGCCCGCGGCCGAGCCGCGCATCACCTGCACCGGCCCGGACGCCGACCAGGTGCCCCTGGACGACTCCAACCTGGCGGTCCGTGCCGCCCGGCTGCTGGCCGCCCGGCACGGCATCGCCCCCGACGTCCACCTGCACATCGCCAAGGACATCCCGGTCGCCGGCGGCATGGCGGGCGGCAGTGCCGACGCCGCGGGCGCCCTGCTCGCCTGCGACACCCTGTGGGGCACCCGCACGCCCCGCGCCGAACTGCTGGAGATCTGCGCCGAGCTGGGCTCGGACGTCCCCTTCTCGCTGGTCGGCGGCGCCGCCCTCGGCCGGGGCCGCGGCGAGCTGCTGACCCCGCTTCAGGTCGGCGGCACCTTCCACTGGGTCTTCGCGGTGGCCGACGGCGGCCTGTCCACCCCGGCCGTCTACCGCGAGTTCGACCGGCTGGCCGCCGGCCGCGACGTCCCCCAGCCCGAGCCGTCCCCGGCCCTGCTCGACGCCCTGCGCACCGGCGACGTCCACGGGCTCGCCGCCACCCTCGCCAACGATCTCCAGCCCGCCGCGCTGTCCCTGCGCCCCGCCCTGGCCGACACCCTCGCCGCCGGCACGGAGGCGGGCGCCCTCGCCGCCCTCGTCTCCGGCTCCGGCCCGACCTGCGCCTTCCTCACCGCCGACGCGGCCGCCGCCCGCAAGGTGGCCGAGGCCCTCACCGCCTCCGGCACCTGCCGCACCGCCCGCCCCGCCCCCTCCCCCGCCCCCGGCGCCACCGGCGCCTGACGGCCCGACCGGACTTATGCTCCCCGGTATGGAGCAGCTCGACGGCGTGGAGATCATCACGTGCGCGGACGGCGCCGCCTTCGAGGAGTGGCTGGCGGCCGGGCACCACACGCGCCGGGAGGGCGTGTGGATCCAGATGGCCAAGAAGGGCTCGGGCATCCCCTCGGTCACCTCTGACGAACTGGTCGACATCGGCCTGTGCTTCGGCTGGATCTCGGGGCAGCGCCGGGCCCTCGACGAGCGGTACTACCTCCAGAAGTACGTGCCCCGCAGGCCGCGGAGCCTGTGGTCGCAGGTGAACGTCGAGAAGGTGGAGCGGCTGACGGCCGCCGGGCGGATGCGCGAGCCCGGCCTGGAGGAGGTCCGCAAGGCGCGGCAGGACGGACGCTGGGACGCGGCCTACGCCTCACAGCGGACGGCGACCGTACCCGCCGACCTCGCCGAGGCCCTCGACAACGCTCCCGGCGCCCGGGCCGTGTTCGAGGCCCTGGACCGGACCGCGCGCTACCAACTCCTGCTTCCCCTGCTCCAGGCCCGGACGCCGGAGACCCGCCGGGCCCGCCTCGCCCGTGCCCTGCACACCCTCACCGACGGCCTCCAGCACGACGGCTAGGAAGGCCCTGCCCGTCGGCAACCGGCCGACAGCCCGTCGCCGGGGGCTGCGAGCGGCGCGGCACCAGCCGGCCGGCGGCTGCCGCCTCACAGACAGCCGCGGAGTGCGCGGATGAGGGACTGGGGACGGGGGTCGGACGTCACGGACTGCTGGAGGCCGCAGGTGACGTAGCCGAAGCCGAGGCCCGTCTCCGGGTCGGCGAAGGCGAGCGAGCCGCCACGGCCGGGGTGGCCGAAGGAGGAGGGGGAGAGCAGGGGCGACGAGGGCCCGTGCAGCATGTACCCGGAGCCGAAGCGGGTGCGGACGAGGAGGACGCGGTCGGGGCCGGCGGATTCCTCGGTGCGGGCGAGGGCGAGCGTGGCGGGGGCGTAGAGCCGGGTCCCGGGGCCGCGGCCGACGTCGTCGACGGGGCCGAGGAGCGCGGCGTAGAAGCGGGCCAGGGCATGGGCGGTGGCCACGCCCGCCGAGGCGGGGTGCTCGGCGGCGCGGTAGGCGGGGTCGTTCTCGTCCGGCAGCGGGTCGATGACGGTGAACGCGCGCCGGGTGACGGACGTGGGGTCCTGGTGGGCGCGGGCCACGGCGGGCTTGGGGCGGACCTTCAGCCCGGCGGAGGCCGGGGGCTCGGGCGCGGTCACGGGGGCGACGCGCCCCACGCGGTGGGCCTCGGCGTCCGGGAGCCCGATCCACAGGTCCAGGCCGAGCGGCGCGGCGATCTCCTCGGCGAACCAGCGGCCGAGGCTGCGTCCCGTGGCCCGGGCGACGACCTCGCCGAGCAGCCAGCCGTAGGTGTGCGCGTGGTAGCCGTGGGCGGTGCCGGGCTCCCACAGCGGGGCCTGGGCGGCGAGCGCGGCCGGGCCGCTGGCGCCGTCCCGGGCCTGCTCGGGGGTGAGGGGGGTGTCGAGGACGGGCAGCCCGGCGCGGTGGGCGAGGAGGTGCCGGACGAGGACGCGCTCCTTGCCGCGGGTCTTGAACTCGGGCCAGTAGGTGCCGACGGGCGCGTCCAGGTCGATGCGGCCGCGCTGGTGCAGCAGGTGGAGGACGGCGGCGGACGGGCCCTTGGTCGCGGAACGGACGACCTGCGCGGTCTCGCGCTGCCAGGGCCGCGCGTCGCTCCCGGAGGCGTCGGCTTCCGCACGGCCGGCCCACAGGTCGACGACGGGGCGGCCGCCGCGGTAGACGGTGACCGCGGCGCCGACGTCGCCGCGCTCGGTGAAGCCCGCCCGGAAGGCGTGCAGTACCGGTTCGAAACCGGCGGCCACCGTGCCCTGGACCTCGGTCACTGCGCTGCTGCTCCTGCCTGGTGCCGTCCGGCCGCACGTGGGGGGTGGGCGTGGCCGGTGTCGTACTGGTCGTCCCCTATGGTGCGCTACGCGTCCGGGAGGGCGACCGAGCGGGGGTCGAAGCCGAAGGGCAGCTCCAGCCGGTGGGCGCGCAGAAGGGCGTCGTCGCACAGCAGGGTGCGGGTGGGGCCGTCGGCGGCGATGACGCCGTCGCTGAGGATCACTGAGCGCGGGCACAGCTCCAGGGCGTAGGGCAGGTCGTGGGTGACCATGAGCACGGTGACGTCGAGCCCGCGCAGGATCTCGGCGAGTTCGCGGCGGGCGGCCGGGTCGAGGTTGGAGGAGGGCTCGTCGAGGACGAGGATCTCGGGGCGCATGGCGAGCACGGTGGCGACGGCGACGCGGCGGCGCTGGCCGAAGGAGAGGTGGTGCGGGGCCCGGTCGGCGGCGTCGGCCATGCCGACGCGCTCCAGCACCTCCCGGACCCGGGCGTCGAGTTCGGGGCCGCGCAGCCCGGCGTTGGCGGGGCCGAAGGCGACGTCCTCCCGGACGGTGGGCATGAAGAGCTGGTCGTCCGGGTCCTGGAAGACGATGCCGACGCGGCGGCGGATCTCGGCGAGGTGGGCCGTGGCGACGGGCAGTCCGCCGACGCTGACGTGTCCGGCCCCGGCGGTCAGGATGCCGTTGAGGTGCAGGACGAGGGTGGTCTTCCCGGCGCCGTTGGGGCCGAGGAGGGCCACGCGCTCCCCGCGGCCGATGGTGAGGTCGACGCCGAACAGCGCCTGGTGTCCGTCGGGGTAGGCGTAGGCGAGGCCGGAGACGTCCAGCGAGACGGCATCGGAGGCGGGAACGGGCGCGGGTGCGGGGCTCACAGGGTCCATCCCATCAGACAGACGAGGAGAGCGGCGCCGGGGAGGGCGGCTGCGGCCGCCCACTGGGCCGGGCGCGTCGCGGTGCCGTTGTCGAGGTCCGGCATGGCGCCGGTGTAGCCGCGGCTGAGCATGGCCAGGTGGACCCGCTCGCCGCGTTCGTAGGAGCGGATGAACAGGGCGCCCGCGGTCCGGGCGAGTGTGCCCCACTGCCGCAGGCCGCGGGCGTCGAGGCCGCGGGACGCCTGGGCGATCCGCATGCGGCGCAGTTCGCCGGCGATGACGTCGAGGTAGCGGACCATGAACGCGGCGATCTGCACGAGGAGCGCGGGCAGCCTGAGGCGGCGCAGCCCGAGCAGCAGGTCCCGCAGCTCGGTGGTGGCGGCGAGCAGGACCGAGCCCGCCACGCCCAGGGTGCCCTTGGCGAGGATGTTCCACGCGCTCCACAGCCCGGACTCGCTCAGCGACAGCCCCAGCCACTCCACCCGCGGCCCTTCGGCGAGGAAGGGCAGCAGGACGGCGAAGACGACGAAGGGCACCTCGACGAGCATGCGCCGCAACAGGAAGCCCGGCGGCACCCGGGCGGCGACGGCCACGGCGGCGAGCAGCAGCGCGTAGCCGCCGAAGGCCCACACCGCCGTGCGGGGCGTGGACACGACGGCGAGGACGAAGGCGAGCGTGGCGACGGTCTTGCAGTGCGCGGGCAGCCGGTGCACCGGCGAGTGACCGTGCCGGTAGAGGGCGTGGGCGTGCCCGGCACCCATGTCAGACGCTTTCGCGCTCGGGCGTGGCGGTACCGGGGGCGTTCCGGCCGGCCTCCCGGCGCCGGGCGAGCAGGTAGAAGCCGGTGCCGACGCCGAGCGCGGCGGTGACGCCGATCAGTCCGGCCAGGCCGCCGGAGAGCCGCTCGTCGTCGACCCCCTCGACGCCGTAGTCGGCGAGCGGGGAGTCTGCCGTGGCGCTGTCCTCGGCCTGCTGGATGATCTCGTGGTCGGTGGCGACACGCTCCAGCCCGTCGAGCTCGGAGGAGGCGTAGAAGCTCAGGAAGCCGGCGCAGACGACGGTGGCGGCCAGGCCGCCCGCCCACAGCGGGCGGATGGAGCGGGCGGCGGCGGGCCGCGGCGCGGCGGCGGGGACCTCGGTCTCGGAGCCGCTGGCGTCGCGCAGGACGAGCGGGGCGCGCAGGCCGCGGGCGCCGTGGACGAGGTCGGGCCGGGCGGCGAGGACGGCGCCGACGGCGAACGCGGTGATGACGCCTTCCCCGACGCCGATGGCGGTGTGGACGCCGGTCATGGCGGCGAAGACGGCACCGGTCGAGATGTCGGCCGTGCCGCCGACGGCGAAGAGCAGGGTGAACACCATGGCCGCGACGGGCACCGACACGAGGGCGGAGACGAAGGAGGCGGCCGTCAGCGAGCTGCGGCGCCGGGGCAGGACCTTGGCGAGCAGCCGGAAGAGCGGGTAGGCGACGAGGACGGCGACGACGCCGAGCAGCGTGATGTTGACGCCGAGCGCGGTGATGCCGCCGTCGGCGAAGAGCAGCGCCTGGAGCATGAGGACGACGGACAGGCACAGCACGGCCGTGTAGGGGCCGACGAGGATGGCCGCCAGCGCACCGCCCATGAGGTGGCCGCTGGTTCCGGCACCCACCGGGAAGTTGATCATCTGGACGGCGAAGACGAAGGCCGCGACGAGCCCGGCGAGCGGGGCGGCCCGCTCGTCCAGCTCGCGTCGGGCGCCCTTGAGGGACACCGCCACCGCGGTGACGGCGACCGCCCCTGCGGCCACCGAGACGGGGCCGTCGAAGAATCCGTCGGGGACATGCATGGCTGGTTCGCCTAACGGTCGGCTGGATCACGTCGGTCGCGGCTGCGACCGGACGATGATAGTCCCCAGTTGCGAATGGCTTGCAAGAGCGCATGTCTCACACTGCGGGCGGCACCCACGGCCGCTCGGCGGCGGAAGGCCAGGTCAGAGCGGCCTGTGGGGCAGCTCACAGCCGTCGGGCCGCACCAGGACGGCGATTTCCGGGTCTTACCGGGTGGACGGGCACCCGCCCGCGAAGGAGCCGACGCATGCGACGACCGCTGACCATCGACCACACCGTCCGGGTGCGGCTGCCCGGCCGCCCCGGCTCCGGACCGGTGCCGGCCACGCTGCACTACGACGGCGCCGACCCGCTCGCCCTGCGCGTCACCTTTCCCGCCGAGGCCTCGCTGAGCGGCACTGAGGTGACCTGGGTCTTCGCCCGCCGGCTTCTCGACGACGGGCTGTGCGGACCGGCCGGGGAGGGCGACGTCCGCATCCGCCCGGGCAGGGTGGGCCGCACGGTGCTGGAGCTGTGCGCACCGCAGGGCACCGCGCTGGTCGAACTCCGCCGCGAGGACCTCCACCGCTTCCTGGCGGCGACGTACACCTTCGTGCCGGAGGCCGCCGAGTCCTCCCGCATCGACGTCGACGCCGCCTTGGCCGCCCTCCTCGGGCCCGTCTGAGCCCGGCCCCTCCGACACACCGGTGGCCCGGTACCGCGTGCGGTACCGGGCCACCGGGCGTCGTCGGGGACGCCGGCGTCAGACCCTGGCGTGCTCGGGGGCCGGGTCGGGCGCGGTCTTGGTGGCGGTGAGGTGCTGCTGCAGCCGCTCACCCTCCACGTCGACGTTGGGCAGGATGCGGTCGAGCCACTTCGGCAGCCACCAGGCCTTGTCGCCGAGCAGCGCGAGCACCGCCGGGACGATGGCCATGCGCACGACGAACGCGTCGAACAGGATGGCGATGGCGAGGCCGAAGCCCATCATCTTGATCATCGAGTCGCCGGCACCGATGAAGCCGGCGAAGACGCTGATCATGATGACGGCGGCGGCCGTGACGACGCGGGCGCCCAGCTTGAAGCCGGTGACGACGGCCTGGCCCGGCCGCTCGCCGTGGACGTAGGCCTCCCGCATCCGGGTGACGAGGAAGACCTCGTAGTCCATCGCCAGGCCGAAGATCACACCGATCATGAAGATCGGCATCATGCTCATGATCGGGCCGGTCTGGTCCACGCCCAGCAGCTCGGCCGCCCAGCCCCACTGGAAGACGGCGACGACGGCGCCGAGCGCGGCGAGCACCGACAGCAGGAAGCCGAGGGCCGCCTTGAGCGGCACCAGCACCGAGCGGAAGACCATCAGCAGCAGGACGAAGGCCAGGCCGACGACCAGGGTCAGGTAGGGCACCAGCGCGTCGTCCATGACCTGCGAGAAGTCGATGAGACTGGCGGTGAACCCGGAGACGAGCACGACCGCGCCGTACTGGTCCTCGATCTGCCCGGACATGCCGCGGATCTCGCGGACCAGGTCCTCGGTCTCGACGCTGCTGGGCCGGGTCTCGGGGATGACGGGCACGACGGCCGCGTTCTTCTCCTCGTTGATCATCTCCGGCTCGCCGACGACGGCGACGCCGTCGAGTTCCCGCAGGGAGTCGCCGATGTCGCGGGCCGTCCGGTCCGCGTCCCCGCCCTTCTCGACGACCTCGTCCAGGTCCACGACGACCATCAGCGGGCCGTTGAACCCGGGGCCGAAGCCCTCCGCGACCAGGTCGTAGGCGCGGCGCTGCGTGCTGGAGGTGGGCGAGTTGCCCTCGTCCGGCAGGCCGAGCGTCATGCTGCCGACCGGGACGGCGACGGCGCCGAGCCCGATGACCGCCGTCAGCAGGACGACGAGGGGGCGGCGCAGCGTGAAGCCGGCCCAGCGGGCGCCCAGGCTCGGCTTGGCGTCGTCCGCGGGCATCGGCGGAGCGCCGGTCTCCGGGTTGGCCTTGCGCACCTTGCGGCCGAAGATCCGCTTGCCGACCATGCCCAGCGCGGCGGGCACGAGCGTGATGGCGACGAGCACCGCGATGACGACCGTGGCCGCGGCCGCGAGACCCATCTTGGTCAGGATCGGCACGTTGACGACGGCGAGGCCGGCCAGCGCGATGACGACCGTCAGGCCGGCGAAGACGACGGCGGAGCCGGCCGTGCCGACGGCCCGGCCGATGGCCTCCTCGCGGTCCCGGCCCTCCATCAGCTCGGCCCGGTACCGGGAGGCGATGAACAGCGCGTAGTCGATGCCGACGGCGAGGCCGATCATCATGGCGAGCGTGTTCGTGGTGGCCGACAGGCCGAGCGTGGAGCCGAGCGCCGCGATGCCGGTGACGCCGATCATGACGCCGATCAGGGCGGTGATCAGCGGCAGCCCGGCGGCCACGAGCGAGCCGAAGGTGAGGATGAGGACGAGCGCGGCGACACCGATGCCGATGATCTCGCCGTTGCCCATCTCGGGTTCGACGAACAGCACGTCACCGCCGACCTCGACGGTCAGGCCCTCATCCCGCCCCAGCTCGATCGCGTCCTCGACCTGCTCACGGGTCTCGTCCGTCAGCTCGGGGCCCGGCACCTCGTAGACGCCGTTCGCGATGGCGGTGGTGGAGTCCTCACTGATCGACTTGGTGTCGAACGGGTTCGGGACGCCGACGACCTGGCTGTGCTTCTCCGGGGAGAGCTCGCCGAGGACCTTCTCCACGGCGGCCCGGTTCTCCGGGTCGGTGATCTTCTCCCCGTCCGGGGCCTTGAAGACGAAGCGGCCCTGGGCACCGTCGGCGGCGGCGTCCCCGGGGCTGCGCTCCTCCAGCAGGTCGAAGGCCTGCTGGGACTCCGTCCCGGGCAGGGCGAACTCGTCGTCGGGCGGATCGCCGGCGGTGGAGGCGGCGCCGATCACGACGACGAGCAGCGCCGCCCACAGCAGGGCTACGATGCGCCGCCGCCGGAAGGCGAGCCGGCCGAGTTTGTACAGGAATGTGGCCACGGGAGGGTTACTCCGGTCTGGTCGTGCGGGCGGTCGGTGCGAGATGATCGGACAGTTCGGCGGTGCGGGGCCGGTCGGCTCGGAAAATGACAGCCCCTGACAGAAGAGACGCCCAAGCGCACTGTACGGGTGCCCGCCGCGCCACACTGAGGCGTAGCTCACATCCCCGCTGTGGAACGCTTCACCCCCGGGCGCGCGTCTCACGGGCACTCGCGCGGGCCGGGCCGACTTGCCGGGCCCCCGGCACGGCCGAACCATAAGAGGGGTGAGTGACGACGCCGCGTACCTCCGGTATCCGCACCTGCACGGTGACCTGCTCTGCTTCGTCACCGAGGACGACGTGTGGGCGGCACCGCTCGCCCCGGCGGGCGAGCCGCCGGGGCGAGCGTGGCGGCTCACCGTCGACCGCACGCGGGTCGGCCCGCCCCGCTTCTCCCCCGACGGGCGGCACATCGCCTTCACCTCCTGGCGCAGCCTGGACCCGGAGATCCACCTCGTCGACGTCGCCGGCGGCCCGGCCCGGCGGCTGACGTACTGGGGCGCGCCGGACACCCGCGTCTGCGGCTGGACGCCGGAGGGCGACATCCTGGCCGTGGCCTCCCACGGGCAGCCGTTCTCCTACTTCACCTGGGCCTACCGGCTGCCGCTCGACGGCGGGCCCGGCGGCCAGCTCCCCTGGGGGCCGTGCAGCGACATCGCCGTCGCCGACCTGCGCGACTTCCCCGGCGGTGAGCGCCGCACCCTTCTGCTGACCGGCCGTCCGCCGCACGAGCCCGCCGCCTGGAAGCGCTACCGGGGCGGCGCGACGGGACGGCTGTGGCTGCACGGCGAGCGGCTGCTGCCCGAGCTGGCCGGCCACCTCGACTCCCCCATGTTCGTGCGCGACGGGACCCGGACCGAGGACGACGGGCAGCCCGCCTGGCGGATCGCCTTCCTCTCCGACCACGAGGGCGTCGGCAACGTGTACTCCTGCCGCCCCGACGGCTCCGACCTGCGCCGCCACACCGACCACGCCGACTTCTACGCCCGGCACGCCGCCACCGACGGCAGCCGTCTCGTCTACCAGTGCGCGGGGGACCTGTGGCTGGTGGACGACCTGAGCCCCGGCGGGCAGCCACGGCGGCTGGACGTGCGGCCGTGCGGGCCGCGCCCCGGGCGCCGGAGCTACCAGGTCCCGGCCGCCACCCGGCTCGACGGCCTCGCGGTGGACACCACCGGGCGGGCCAGCGCCGTGTGCGTCGGCGGCAGCCTGTACTGGCTCACCCACCGCGAGGGACCGGCCCGGGCCATCTCCACCACCCCCGGCGTGCGGGTACGGCTGCCGGAGATGCTGGGCGCCACCGGGCTCATCGCCTACGTCACCGACGCCGAGGGCGCCGACGCCGTCGAGCTCGCCTATCTGCCCCGGGCCAGCGGCGGCGAGGGGCCGCGCCGGATGGCGTCCGGACGGCTCGGGCTCGTCCACGAGCTGGTCGCCTCCCCGGACGGCGGCACCCTCGCCGTCGCCACACACGACGGACGGCTGCTGCTCGTCGACGTCGCCGGGCTGCTGGAGCGCGAGAACGACCTGACCGCGCGGCGCACGCCGGAGGACGGCGCCGGGGAGGAGGGCGGAACCACGCCGCCCGGCGCCGGTCAAGGCGGAACGGAGGACGAGGGCGAGGGACCCGAGCCGGCGATCACCGAGCTGGTGCGCTCCGCCAACGGCCCGGTGCGCGACCTCGCCTTCTCCCCCGACTCACAGTGGCTGGCCTGGGCGCACCCGGGCGTCGGGCGGACCCTGCGGCAGATCCGGATCGGACGGCTCGCGGACGGCACGGTCATCGACGTCACCAACGGCCGCTTCGAGGACGAGCAGCCGGTGTTCACGCGGGACGGGCGGCATCTCGCGTTCCTGTCCTGGCGCGGCTTCGACCCGGTCTACGACGTGCACACCGGCGACCTGTCGTTCCCGCTGGGCTGCCGCCCGTACCTCGTCCCGCTGTCCTCCGCGACGCCCTCGCCGTTCGCGCTCAACCCGGAGGGCCGCCCCGCCGCCGGCGGCCTCGACCCGCGCGAGACGCCCAGCGGCTTCGACGAGGACCGCGCGGTGCTGGTGGAGGCCGAGGGGCTGGCCAGCCGGGTCACGCCGTTCCCGGTGGCCGCCTCGAAGTACTCGGCACTGCAACCGGTGGCCGGGGGCGGGGTGGTGTGGCTGCGCTACCCCATCTCCGGCGCGCTGGGCGAGACGTTCGTCAACCCGGCGGACACCTCGGGCCGCCCGACGCTGGAGTACTTCGACATCGCCCGCGCCAAGCGGGTGGAACTCAGCGTCGACGTCGACTCCTTCGCCGTCAGCGGCGACGGCACCCGCATGGTCCTCAACGACGAGGGCGACCTGCGGGCCGTGCCGGCCAACGACAGCCCCGACAGCGACTCCACGGTGTGGATCGACCTGCGCCGCATCATGCACGAGGTCCACCCCGTCGAGCAGTGGCGGCAGGCCTTCGCGGAGGCCGGCCGCATCGCCCGGGCCTACTTCTGGGACCCGGGCATGTGCGGCATCGACTGGGACGCCGTCCTCGACCAGTACCGGCCGCTGGTGGACGCGGTGGCCTCCCCCGACGAGTTCGCGGATCTGCTGCGCGAGGTCCTGGGCGAGCTGGGCACCTCGCACGCCTACGTGGCCGGGTCCCGGCGCAACGAGGGGCCGCCGCACTACCAGCGGCCCATCGGGCTGCTCGGCGCCAACCTCGCGCGGACGAAGGACGGTGAGTGGCTGGTCTCGCGCATCCTGCCGGGCGAGTCCTCGGACCCGAAGGCCCGTTCCCCGCTGGCCGGTTCCGGCATCCGCGAGGGCGCCGTCCTCACCCACGTCGACGGCCGCCCCGTCGACCCGGTGGCCGGGCCCTACCCGCTGCTGTCCGGCGCCGGGGGCACCACGGTGGAGCTGGCCTTCCGCAGCCCCGACGGTTCCGGGCCGCCCCGGCGGGTCGCCGTCGTTCCGCTGGTCGACGAGCGGCCGCTGCGGTACCAGGACTGGGTGGCCAAACGACGCGCCGTGGTCCGCGAGTTGAGCGAGGGGAAGTGCGGCTACCTGCACATCCCCGACATGGGCGGCTCGGGCTGGGCGCAGTTCAACCGGGATCTGCGCATGGAGGTCACCCGGCCCGCGCTCATCGTGGACGTGCGCGGCAACGCGGGCGGAAACATCAGCGAGCTGGTCGTCGAGGGACTGACCCGCCGCATCCTCGGCTGGGACCTCACCCGGGGCGCCGAGCCGGTGTCCTACACCTCCAACGCGCCGCGCGGGCCGATCGTCGCCCTGGCCGACGAGGCGACCTCCTCGGACGGCGACATGATCACCGCGGCGTTCAAACTCCTCGGGCTCGGGCCCGTCGTCGGCTCGCGCACCTGGGGCGGCGTCGTCGGCATGACGGGACGTCACCGGCTGGGCGACGGCACGATCATCACCGTCCCGATGAACGCCGCCTGGTTCGACGCCTACGGGTGGGACGTGGAGAACCTCGGCGTCACCCCGGACATCGAGGCTCTGCGCACACCCCTGGACTGGGCGGAGGGCCGGTACACGGTCCTGAGCACCGCCGTCGGGACGGCGCTGGAGCTCCTCGAGAGCAACCCGGCGAGCACGCCGCCCGACTACTCCGACGTCCCCGACCGCCGACGCCCCCCGCTGCCACCCCGCACGGTTTAGGCCGGAATGCGAGGTATGCCGGTGCGTGTCAGGCTGATCACGGCCGATCACGGCCGACCACTCACACCGACGTGGAGCAGCAGAACATGGGTATGCAGGACGAGTTCAAGGACAGGACGCAGAACATGAAGGATGCCGCGCAGCGGGCGAAGGAGGAGGCCCGACGACGGGCCGGCCGCGGCGGCGACCGCGAGGAGGAGCGCGGCCAGGACATGCAGGACCGCGTCCAGGAGGAGCGGGACCGGCTCGGCGAGCGGGCCGACGACGCCCGCGAGCGCTTCGACCGCTGATCCGGGCGGCGCACGCCGACCGCCGCCGTGCACGCCGACTGCCGACGTGCACGGCGCCCCGGCCCGCGCGGACGGTGCCGCCCACGCGGGCCGGGCGTCGGGACGCACCCCCTCCCCCGGGTGCGCCCCGACCTTTCTCCCCTCCGGCCCGCCGTGGGCGGGCCGTCGCGCGAGGCGTCTCAGACGCGTTCGCGCTCGTCGGCGGCACCCCCGGCGCCGACGAGTCCAGTGTGCCTGCTGCCGCGCGAGGCGAGCAGCTTCGGTTCGGCCCTGCGCATCTCCCGCCTGCCGCCGATCCCGACGATGGTCGGCAGGGCGCCGCGGACCATCTGCATCCCGCGCAGCCACCACTGCCCGTAGACGTGTGCGGACCGGCGCTCGACGCCCACGACGATCCGGTCCACGGCCGGCCCGAGCGGATAGGTCTTGTTCAGGGGCGGCGGCATGGAGTTGCGCCGCAGGTCGCGCATGAAGTCGTCCTCGTCCGCGCCCCGCACCATGTCGGTGTCGGTCCAGCTCAGATAGCCGACGCCGACCCGCACGCCCCGGTGGCCGACCTCCGCGCGCAGGCTGTGCGCGAACCCCTCCACACCCGACTTGGACGCGCAGTAGGCCGTCATCATCGGCGCCGGGGTGATCGCGGCGAGCGAGGCGATCTGGAGGAAGTAGCCGCGCGACTCCGTCAGGACGGGCAGGAACGCCCGCGCGGTGACGGCCCCGCCGACGAGGTTGACCTCGATGACCCGGCGCCAGACGACGGGGTCGCTCTCCCCGAACGGACCGCCCATGGCGACCCCGGCGTTGGCGACGACGACGTCCACCTTGCCGAAGTGCTCCGCGACCTCGGCCGCCACCGCGGCCATCGCCTCGTGGTCGGTGACGTCGGCGTGCCAGTGCGCCGACTCCGTCGGCAGGGCAGCGCTCACCTTCTTCAGCGCGTCCGGCTCCAGGCCGACGAGCGCGATCTTCGCTCCGCGCGCCGCGAGCTTGCGGGCGAGCAGCTCGCCGACGCCGCGGGCGCCACCCGTCACCACCGCGACCTGGCCCTCCAGGTTCCAGCGCTTCATGCGTCCTCCTTCGCTCGGGGGGCCGCCGCGTCTCCGGCGGGCTTGAGGTGGTCGGCGACCAGGCCGCGCAGGACGTCCGTCACCGAGGCCGGGTCCTCCAGCGGCGTCATGTGGCCGAGGCCCCGCTTCTCGTGGGCCCCCACGCACCGCGGCAGGTTGGCGACCAGCTCGCGGGCGTTGGGCAGCGGGGTGAGCCGGTCGTGGGTGCCGGCCAGCACGGCCACCGGCATGGTGAGCCGGGCGATCTGCTGGAAGAGGTCCAGGCCGTGGAGCACCCGGCCCCACCCCGCGCGCACCCGGCGGGGGCACGCGTGCACGATGCGGGCGGTGGCCTCGATCTGCTCCGCCGCCGCCGACGGGCCCATCGTGGCGTAGTGCAGCAGCCGGCGGGTGACCGCCGAGACCGGACCCAGCGGCGCCGACGCGTGGAGCAGCAGCCGGTGCGCGAACCGGCGCGCCCGCGGCCCGCCGGGCGCCGGGATGACCCGGGCCCGGTCCGGCAGCCGACGGGTTCCCGTGCTGCACAGGAAGGCGGCCGCCGCGTGCCGGGTCAGCGTGGGACGTCCGGCCGCGGCCACGATCGTCATGGCGCCCATGGAGTGCCCGCCGACGACGGCCTGTTCGCCCTCGGCCAGCACCGCCTCCAGGACGGCGCACAGGTCGTCGGCGAGGGCCTGTGTGCTGTACCGGCCGGGGGTGGCCGGAGACCTGCCGTGCCCGCGCTGGTCGTAGGCGACGACGCGCAGGCCGTCGGCCGTCAGGCTCCGGATCACCGGCGCCCAGAAGGCGGTGGAGCACGTCCAGCCGTGGGAGAGCACGACGGTGCGGCCGTCGGCCGGGCCGTGCTCCTCCACGTGCAGCCGTGCGCCGGTGCTGGAGGTCACCGTCCGGGTGGCCCTGGGCGTGGGCGGGGCGTAGGGGCCGGAGGCCGGGTGCGTGGTGTCGCTCATGCTGCGGCCCCCTTCGCGGACGCGGACCGCCCCGCGGGCTTGGCGGCGGGCTCCGTACCCGACTTCGTACCCGACTTCGCGCCGGGCTTCCGGGTGGGCGTCGCCTCGTCGGGCACCGCCTCGGCGGACGCCCCGGCCGCGGCCGGATTCGCGCGGAGGACCGAGTACTCCTCCAGCCGCACCTCGCGCGTCGCCCGGCGGAACTCGGTGGTGGTGCCGGGCCAGACGGTCGTGTTGCGCCCGTTGGCGTCCAGGTACCAGCTGTCGCAGCCGCCGGTGGTCCACACGGTGCGCTGCATCCGCTCCTGGATGCGGTGGCTCCAGGCGTGCACGGCGCTGCGCCTGGCGTCGAGCGCCACCCGGCCGCCGAGGGTGTCGAGTTGGCGCAGGTAGTCGACCATGTAGTTCAGCTGAGCCTCGATCATGAGGATCATCGAGCTGTTCCCGAGCCCGGTGTTGGGCCCGATGATCGTCAGGAAGTTGGGGAACCCGGCCGCGCTGGCCCCGCGCAGGGACTCCATGGAGCCGTTCCACTCCTCGGCGAGGGTCCGCCCGTCGGCGCCCTTGATCCGGTGGGCGATGGGCATGTCGGTGACGTGGAAGCCGGTGCCGAAGACGACGGCGTCGGCCTCGGTCTCGGTGCCGTCGCTCGCGACGAGCGTGTGGGCGCCCCGGAACTCCCGGAGCCCGGAGGCGACCAGGTCCACGTTGTCCTGGGCGAGCGCCGGGTAGTAGCTGTTGGACAGCAGGATGCGCTTGCAGCCGATGCGGTAGTCCGGCGTGAGCCGCTCGCGCAGCACCGGATCCTTGATCGCCCGCTTCATGTGGGCCAGGGCGAGCTTCTGCACGAGCCCGAGCTCGCCGGGGTGCTTGGTGAAGGCGCTCACCTGGAGTTCCCTGATGCCCCACAGCAGTTGGCGGCGCAGGTAGCGGGTGGCGGGCACCTTGGCGTGCAGCCAGCGCTCGGCACCGGTGATCTTGCGGTCCATGCGCGGCATGACCCAGGCCGGAGTGCGCTGGAAGAGGGTGAGCCGCCCGACCGTCGGCTGGACGGCCGGGACGATCTGGATGGCGGAGGCGCCGGTGCCGATCATCGCGACGCGCTTGCCCCGCAGGTCGTAGTCGTGGTCCCACTGCGCGGAGTGGAAGACCTTGCCCTGGAAGCCGTCGAGCCCGGGGATGTCGGGGATCTTCGGGTCGGACAGGGGCCCGGTGGCGGAGACGACGACGTCGGCGGTGAGCGTGCCCTGGCTGGTGCGCACGACCCAGCGCAGCTCATCGGCGTCCCACTCGGCCTGCTCGACCTCGTGGTGGAAGCGGATGTGCGGACGCAGCCCGAAGGTGTCGGCGACGTGCTCCAGGTACGCCTGGATGTGCGCCTGCCCGGAGAAGTTGCGCGGCCAGTCGGGGTTGGGCGCGAAGGAGAAGGAGTACAGGTGCGAGGGGACGTCGCAGGCACATCCGGGGTAGGAGTTGTCGTGCCAGGTGCCGCCGACCGCGCCGCGGCGTTCGAGGACGACGAAGTCCGTGATGCCCGCTCGGCGCAGTCGAACGGCGGCGCCCAGGCCGCCGAACCCGGAACCGATCACCGCCACCCGTACGTGCTCATGCTCGCGCTCGGCCATGCCGCGCCCTCCCGGTCCGTACCGTTCGTTCAACCGCGCCAGCAATCACTGGCGCAGTCGCAGCGTAAAGGAGCGGCCCCCGCCTGAACAGGGGTCGGGCGCAGAAAAGTTACCGGTGGTTGCACCGGTGTTCGCCCGGCTCGGATCGAGGCTGGTCAGGGACGCCGGGGCCCGCCCGACCCCACCCCCTTCCCGGGCCGAGGTCATAGGCTGGCCGGGTGGGGAACTCACACGAGCGGCAGGACACGACCGACGACCGCGGCCGGACACCGGCCGCCACGGCGGACATCACGGCGGCCGGGACGACGCCGGACGCAGCGGCGCCTCGGGACGCGGCGGGAGCAGAGGACACCCGTGCGGCGCGCGGCGTCACGGCGGACGACGACGGCCCGGCGACGCACGACGGCCCGGGGGCGCACGACGGCCCAGAGACGGACGCGGGCCCGGCGGACGGGACGGCGACGGGCGTCGTGGGCGCGGAGCGCGAGTACCGGATGGCCGAGCTGGCCGAGGCCGCCGGGATCACCGTGCGCACCGTGCGCTTCTACCGCGAGCGCGGGCTGCTGCCTCCGCCGCGCCGCGAGGGCCGGATCGCCTGGTACAACGAGCACCACCTCGCCCGGCTCCGCACGATCGGCGCGCTGCTGGCCCGGGGGCACACCCTCGGCGGCATCACCGAGCTGCTCACCGCCTTCGAGAAGGGCCGCGACTCCCACCAGGCCGCCGAACTCCTCGGCTTCGAACCGGCGTTGACGGCCCCCTTCTCGGAGGAGGTCCCCGTCCGCCTCACCCCCGAGGAACTGGCCGAGCACTTCCCCGGCGAGGCCACCCCGGACAACCTCTCCGACTCCATCGAGCTGGGCTACCTGTCCGTCGACGGCGACGAGATCGTCCACATCAGCCGCCGTCTGCTCGACGCCTCGGCCGCCCTCGTCCGCGAGGGCATCCCGCTGGCCGAGGTGCTGGCCGGGGCCCGCGAGGTCCGCGCGCACGTCGAGGCCATCTCCGCCGTCTTCGCGGACGTCCTCACCGAGCACCTGCTCAGCGGCGACCGGCACGCCGAGGACGTCGCCACCGCCGTGGACCGGCTGCGCCCCTACGCGAAGCACATCGTCGACGCGGAGCTCTCCATGGCCCTCGACCGCGGGGTGCGCAGCCGGTTCGACGCCTGGCTCGCGGCCCGGGAGGACCCCGACGCCTGAGGAGGCGCGGCAGACCCCGCGCCTCCGCGCAGACCTCCCCAGGGCGGCGGGCCCGTCGGGCAGCCCTCAGCGCTCGAAGACCGCCGTGACCGGTGCGTGGTCCGACCAGCGCTCGGCGTGGCTCGCCGCCCGCTCGACGTACGCCTTCACACAGCGGGAGGCGAGCCTCTCCGTCGCGGCGACGAGGTCGATGCGCCAGCCGCTGTCGTTGTCGAAGGCCCGCCCCCGGTAGGACCACCACGAGTACGGGCCCGCCTGCTCCGGGTGCTGCTGGCGGACGACGTCGACGAAGCCGCCGTCCGCCGGGTCGAGCACGCGGCCCAACCACTCCCGCTCCTCCGGCAGGAACCCGGCGTTCTTGCGGTTGGCCTTCCAGTTCTTGAGGTCGGCCTCCTGGTGGGCGATGTTCCAGTCGCCGCAGACCAGCACCTCCCGGCCGGCCGCGGCGGCCCGCTCCCGCAGCTCCTTGAGGTACGGCAGGAAGGCGGCCATGAACCGTTCCTTCTCCTCCTGCCGCTCGGTGCCGACCTCACCGGAGGGCAGGTACAGGCTCCCCACCGTCACACCCGGCAGGTCGACCTCGACGTACCGGCCGGCGGTGTCGAACTCGGGCACGCCGAAGCCGACCCGCACCGCGTCGGGCTCCCGCCGTGTGAGAACCGCCACACCGGCCCGGCCCTTGGCGGCCGCCGGGGCCCACTGCGCGTGCCAGCCCTGCGGGGCCCGCACCTCCTCCGTGAGCTGCGCGGGCTCGGCGCGGACCTCCTGGAGGCACACCACGTCCGCCTCGCAGGCCGCCAGCCAGGGCAGGTACCCCTTCTTGGCCGCCGCCCGGAGACCGTTGACGTTCGCAGTCGAAATCCTG
Organism: Streptomyces sp. WMMC1477; assembly: GCF_027460245.1. Classification (NCBI taxonomy): domain Bacteria; kingdom Bacillati; phylum Actinomycetota; class Actinomycetes; order Kitasatosporales; family Streptomycetaceae; genus Streptomyces; species Streptomyces sp. WMMC1477. The sequence continues at coordinate 1,834,982 of NZ_JAPZBD010000003.1, forward strand.
AGCATCACGGCAGGGTACCGAGATTTCCTTCCTTAGGATTTCCGGTATGCACACGGCCCGGATACGTTACGACGACCCCGACGCGCGCCGTCTGGAGGCGGAAGTCCAGCAGGAGTACGTCCTCCGCTACGGCGACGAGGAGGGCGACGCCACACCGCTCGACCCGGGGATGTTCGAGCCCCCGCGCGGGCTGTACCTGATGGTCTACGACGACGCGGGCGTGCCCGTCGCCACCGGCGCCTGGCGGGCCATGGACCGCGACGGCGAGGGCTACCGGGACGGGGACGCCGAGATCAAGCGGATGTACGTCGTCCCCGCCGCGCGCGGGCAGGGCCTGGCCCGCAAGATCCTGGCCCAGCTCGAAGCCGACGCCCGGGCGGCCGGGCGGGTCCGGATGGTGCTGGAGACCGGTGACAAGCAGCCGGAGGCCATCGCGCTCTACGAGTCCGAGGGCTACGAGCCGTGCGCCAAGTTCGGCTACTACCGCAACGAGCCGGAGAGCCGGTGCTACGCCAAGACCCTGACCGCCTGAGCCCTCCGCCGTCCGAACACGTCGACGTCCTCGTCGTCGGCGCCGGGCTGTCCGGGATCGGCACGGCCTGCCGGCTGAGCCGGGACAGCCCGGGGCGCAGCTTCGCCGTCCTGGAGTCCCGCGAGGCTGTCGGCGGCACCTGGGACCTCTTCCGCTACCCGGGCGTCCGCTCCGACTCGGACATGTTCACGCTCGGCTACGCCTTCCGGCCCTGGCGGGGCGACCGGGCCATCGCCGAGGGCGCCGCCATCCGCGACTACATCCGCGACACGGCCCGCGCCTTCGGCGTCGACCGGCACATCCGCTTCGGCCACCGGGTGCTGCGCGCCGACTGGTCGAGCCGGGAGGCCCGCTGGACGGTGACCGCACGCCGCCTGGACACCGGCGAGGAGACGCGGATCACCTGCTCCTTCCTCGCGGCCTGCGCCGGCTACTACCGCTACGACGCGGGCCACACCCCCCACTTCCCCGGCGCGGACCGGTTCCGGGGGCCCGTCGTCCATCCCCAGCACTGGCCGGAGGACCTCGACTGGCGGGGCCGCCGCGTCGTCGTCATCGGCAGCGGCGCCACCGCCGTGACCCTCGTCCCCGCCCTGGCCGAGTCCGCCGCCCACGTCACCATGCTCCAGCGCTCGCCGAGCTACGTGGCCGCGATGTCCGCCGCCGACCCGCTGGCGCGGCTGCTGCGCCCGCTGCCCGAGCGCGTGCGCCACGTCGCCGTCCGCTGGAAGAACGTCCTCGTCTCGCAGGCCGGGTACCAGCTCAGCCGGCGCCGGCCGAGGCTGATGAAGGCCCTGCTGCGCCGGGGCGTCAGGAACTGGCTGCCGGACGGTTTCGACGTCGAGACCCATTTCACGCCCCGCTACGAGCCCTGGGACCAGCGGCTGTGCGCCACCCCCGACGGCGACCTCTTCCGCGCCCTGCGCCGGGGAGACGCCTCCGTCGTCACCGACCGCGTGACCGCCTTCACCGAGACGGGCATCGCCCTCGCCTCCGGTGCCCACCTCGACGCGGACGTCATCGTCACGGCGACCGGGCTCACCCTCCAGCCCATCGGCGGCATCCGGCTCGGCGTGGACGGCGAGGAGGTCGAACTCGGCCGTACCCTCGCCTACAAGGGCGCCATGCTCTCCGGCGTGCCCAACTTCACGCTCACCCTCGGGTACACCAACGCCTCCTGGACGCTGAAGGCCGACCTCGTCGCCCGCTACGTGTGCCGTCTCCTCGACCACCTGGAGAAGACGGGCCATGCCGCGGCCGTCCCCGTCGCCCCCGCCCTGCCGCCCGGAGAGAAACCCGGTCCGCTCATCGACCTGCGCTCCGGCTACGTCCTGCGCGGCGTCGACGCGCTGCCCCGGCAGGGCGCCCGGGCACCCTGGCGCCTCCACCAGAACTACCTGCGGGACCTTCGCCTCCTGGGCCGCTCCCGGGTCGACGACGGTCACCTGCGCTTCACCACCGCAGCCTCCGAGGCCGCGACGTCCCCGGCCGAGGCGCACGGCTGAGGCGCACGGCTGACGGGCACGGCTGAGGCGCACGGCTGAGGCGCACGGCTGACGGGCACGGACGACGCGCGTGCGTGCGCGCACCGCTGACCTGCGGGGCGGCCCCGTCAGCCTGCCCCCGTTCAGACACTGGGCGGGTCCGGGAATCCGCTCAGCGGTGCATCGGACTTCTTTTCGGCCGCCCGGCGCGGCACGATGGCCGCCATGGAGAGGGACCGGTATGGGCGGTGAAGGTGAACCCCGCTGGGCGGCGTTCGGTCGGCGGCTGCGGTACTGGCGCTCGCGCTCCGGGCTGACGCAGGCCCAGCTCGGCGCGCTGCTGGGCTACCACCACAGTCACATCAGCAAGATGGAGCGGGGTTTCCGCGGACCGCCCCCGCGGTTCCCCGAGGCCACCGACGCACTGCTGCGGAGCGGAGGGGAGTTGACGGCCCTGTGGGAGCGCTCCAGCGGGGCCTCCTCCCCGCTCCTGCCCTACCCCGTCCCCGCTGTGGACGGCCTGCCCGCGCGGGTCACACCGGAGCTGCTGGCCAACTGGCCGTCGTCCCTTCCCGCCAACGGGCTGCCCTGCCCCCTGCACGACACCGCCGGGTGCGCCGTCCCGCCACCCGGCCACGTCCTCGCGCCCGGTCGCGCGCTGCCGGTGGACACCGACGGGGTGCACGGGCTGGCCGCGCTGCTGGCCGCCTTCGAGGGCATGGCGGTCGGCCGCAGCCGGGTGGACTGCGCCCCCGTCGAGCGGACCCTGCGGGCCCTGGTCGAGCGGTCCGAGCAGGTGGCCGCCCGCTCCGCGCCGCCGCTGCTGCGGCTCGCCGCCCGCTACGCCCAACTCGCCGGCTGGCTGCGGGTGCTGCACGACCAGCACGGGCTCGCCATGTCCTGGTACGGCCACGGGCTGCGCTGGGCCGACGCCTCGGGCGACGCGACGGCCAAGGTCGCCCTGCTCTTCGACATGGCCATGGTGGCCCGGATCGAGCGGGACCGCGACGCCGTCCACTCCTACGCCGCCGCGCTCGAACAGGCGGCCCCGGGCCGCCGCTGGGTCGCGACGATGGCCTCCCTCTACCGGGCCCGCGGCAACGCGCTCCGGGGCTCGCTCGGCGACGTCGAACAACACATCGCCCGGGCCCGGGAGCTCCTGGGCGGCCTCGGCGAGCGCGACCGCGCCGAGGCCCCGTGGCTCGTGGGCCCGCAGGGCGTGATGCGGCTGGAGTCCAGCGCGGCCGGGGCGCTGCGGGACGTCGCAGCCCGGGCCCGGGACCCCCGCGCCGCCCACCGCGCCGTGGCCGCCAGCCGCGCCGCCCTGTGCACCCTCCCCGCCCACATGCGACCCACCCGGACGCTGCTCACCCTGCGGCTGGCCGACGCCCACGCCTGCGCCGGGGACCCGGAGGCGGCGGTGGCCGCCGCGTACGAGGTCCTCGACGACGCGCTCGCCGCCCCGCGCACCACCATCGTGCGGGAACTGCGCGGCCTGCAGGCCAGGTTGACGGCCGACCCCGACTGGGCCGGCACGGCGGCGGCCCGGCACTTCCAGGAGCGGCTCCGCGCCACCCTGCCCTCCCCCTGAGCGGACCGGCGCACCGGGTGCGGGATCGGGGCCCTCCTGCGGGCCCCGCACCGCTCCCGCCGTCACCGGGGCCTGACCCGGTCCCGGCCGGACCCGGGGAGGAGTGGGTCCGACCGGAACGCCCGAGGGTCAGTACACGCTCACCTTGTAGCGGTTCACCGCCTCGGGGACGGGCTGGTAGTACGTCGTGCCGCCGGAACGGCAGTCACCGCTGCCGCCCGAGGTCAGCCCGAGGGCCTTGCTGCCGTCGTACAGCGGGCCGCCGGAGTCGCCGGGTTCGGCGCACACGTTGGTCTCGATCATGCCCTTCACGGTGCCGGAGCCGACGTAGCGGACGGTGACGTTGAGCGCCGTCACCTCACCGCTGTGGGTGCCGGTGGTGGAGCCGGTGCGCTTGACGGACTGGCCCACGTAGGCGTCGTCGGCCACGAAGCCGCCGGGGTGGCTGAGGGAGGTGTTGGTGTACTCGACGAGCGCGTAGTCGTTGTTCGGGAAGCTGGAGTGGACGGTCGGGCCGATGTGCGTCTTCTGGCCCGAGTCGGCGTACCAGTCGGCGGCGACGTCACCGCAGTGGCCCGCGGTGAGGAAGTAGTACGTGCCGCCGCTCTGGACGTTGAAGCCCAGCGAACAGCGGTAGCCGCTGCCGTAGATGGCGTCACCGGCGGACATCAGGGGCTTGAGGACGCCGGGCGTCCGCTCGACCCGCAGGGCACCGGCGTTGGGCTCGGCGGCCTTCCGCAGCCGGGCCAGCTCGGCCCGGGAGACGGTGGAGTCGGCCTTCACGACGACGCGGCCGGAGGCCTCGTCCACGTGCCAGGCGATGCCCTCCACGTCCGTGCCGAGCACGGCCGCGTCGACCTGGGCCAGTTCGGTCGCGCTGTACGCGTGCGGTTCGGCGGCACCGGCGTTGGGCAGTCCGATCGTGGTGGCTGCGACGAGGCCGGCGACGGCCCCGATCAGGTGAGCACGCTTGCGGATTCTCGGCCGGGGGGTGGTTCGCTTGATCCTCACTGCAAGCTCCTCCTGGAGTCGGAGAGCCCGTTGGGGTGCGGGCCCGTGACGGGAGCGGCCCGGCCCGGGAGTTCACCCCAGGTCTGACGTGCTCCTGCCAAAGACGCATTATGTAGGGGCCCTGAAGAACGTCAAGACCGCCGGGCTACACATCAGCGACCCCCACCGTCAGCGGAGCGCTGTTGAATGCCTCCATGAACGTCCGCGAACTGGTGACCCTCCTGCCCGACCCCGCCACACTGGCCACCCGCTGCCGCGCGTTCGCGCTCCTCGACTCCGTCCTCGACGACTTCGCCCCCACGCACACCTTCCTGCCCGCGTGGCGTGAGGGGGTCGACCTCGCGCAGATGGACAACGGCTCCGGGGGCCTGTACGCGATCGCGTTCGACCCGGCGGGAGTGTTCCTCTACGGCTTCGACCACGAGTGCGCCGCGACGCCCTGGCGCGAGGAGCCTCGGGCCCACTGGCCCGGCCTGCTCGACGGCCTTCCCGCCGCCCTCGCGCACTACCCGGGAGAACCGGAGTTCCAGCTCGACGGGTTCTTCGACGCCACGGTGTGCGCGTGGCGGGAGGCGGGCGGCGCCGCATGGCAGTGCGGCCCGGTGGAGTTCGCCGACGACGAGTCGGACGGCGCCGGCTTCCTCTTCGAGCTCCTCGCCGACGGAAGCCCGGAGGCCTACGTCCGCTTCGCCGAGGACTACTTCGAGCAGCGGGTGGACCGCGAGGCCGTCGAGTCGGTCCTCGCGGCCACCCCGCTCTCCCCGGGGACGCTGGCCGCGCTCTCCCCCACCGCCGACTTCGCGGCCACCGCCCAGCACGCCCGCACCCTCGGCTACCCGGCAGTCCCGCACCCGGCGCCCTGACGGTTGACCGTGGGGCCGGTCTGCGGGCGGGCCAGACCCCGGCGAACGCCGACCGATCGCTCGGCGGGCGGCTGGTCAGGACCCCGCCGACGCCAGGGACGTGGCCTCCCACACGAACCCGTCCGGATCGGTGAACGGGTCGGCCGAGCCGCCGAGGACGATCCGGTGCGAGCCGCCGCCCTCCGCGGGGACGCCGACGTCCTTGGCCAGGCCGCGGCGCTTGTACAGCGCCAGCTTGACGGGGCTCGGGCCCTCCCCGGCGAACTCGACGTACTTGCCGCCGAAGCTCCTGCCCACGGCCAGCCCCCGGCCGACGTAGAACCGCTTGCTCGCCCTGACGTCCTCGACGCCGAGCAGCAGCACCAAGTCGTCGACGTCCCGGGAGGCCGGACCGGTGTCCTTCTTGGACGAGGTGGCGACCTTGCAGATCGTCCCGTCCGGAGCCTGGACCACACCGCCGTAGCCCCACAGGGTCTTCTCGGGCCGCTTCAGCGGCTTGGCACCGGCGCCGAGGGCGGCGTCGACGAGCAGGTCGACGTCGGCGGGCTGAGACACCGTGAGCGCCAGCGCGAAGCTGCGGAAGCCGGTCGTCGGCGCCTCGGAGGCCCGCAGCCGAAGCCGCGGGCCCAGCCCGAGGGCGGTGGCGTAGAAGTGCTCGGCGGCCGTCGGGTCGGCCACCTCAAGGGTGAGGGATGCAAGGGAATTCATGCCCATCACGCTAGGCGCGCTTCCCTCGCCGCGGCTTCTTCATTCCTGCTCGATGCCGTCACCTTGTGCGCGGCGGCTCGTTCTCCAAGGGCTGGTCGGCGGGTATCCCTCATGACGGGGATCACCCCTGGGAGACGGTCGGGCGAAGCTTGGGAGGGGACGATGGCGGTCGAAGCCGGCACGGAGCGGGACGAGCGCGTGGCGGGACGGGTGTGGACGGTGCGTCTGGACCCCTGCGGCCGCCCGTCCGCCGGTGCGGTGAAGCTCTCCTGCTCCCGTCCGGCCTGCCCCGACCAGCGCTTCCCCGAGGGCACCGCCGCGGGCCGCAAGGCCGCGGTCGGCCACGTCAACGCGCACCTGGCCGCCATCGCTCAGAGCGGCGGGCCACGGGGGCGGGCGGCCTGTGCCTGCCGTGCCGCCGACTGCGCCTGGCACACCCCCGACCCCGGCACCGGCCGGCACGGCGAGGCCCGGGCGGGAGCGGGTGCGGTGCGGTGCGGCGGCCCGGTCGTGCTGACGGTGTACGCGGACCGCGCCGGACGGCTGTGGCGGATCGCCGAGACCTGTGCGCGCTGCGCCGCCGCCACCGCCGACTGCCGCGTCCTGGACACCGCCGCCACACCGGCCGGAGCGGCCCGGGCCACGAGGGCGGCGAGCACCGGCCAACCCCCCGCGGGCGGCACGGCGGTGGCCTTCTCCGACCAGGGCTCCGGCACACCGTCCGCCCCGTCCGCCGGAGGGGCGACGGTGCCGCGTACCCGCACCGCCTCCCGCTCCCGGGAGCCGCGCCGGGCCAAGCCCCCGGGGAAGATCGCGCAGCGGACCGTCCCGCACGACCTGCGGCCCGACACCCTGCGCGAAGAGCTCGTCGAACTGGGCGACGCGTTCCGCGCCTACCAGCGGCGTCCCGAGCCCGACCTCCCCCTCCTCGCCGAACTCCACGACCGCAAAGCGCGCGCCTTCGCCCTGTGGGCGGAGGCGAGCGGGGACGGCTCGCTGCACGAAGAGGCCCGGCGCGCCGAGAAGGCCGCCCAGGCCACCCGCGAGATGAACGCGCACCGCACCGGCGTGCCCATCGGCAGCCCGGACGGGGAACCGCCGGTGCCCCGGATGCTGACCGGTCAACAGCCCGGCCACGCCCGTGCCGTGCTGGACCACGTCCGGACCCACGCCCCCGTCGCCGAGCCCGAGATCCACTTGGCGGTGCTCATGCTCACCCTGCGCGCCGCCCGCTCCGGCACCGCCAACGTCACCGGCCAGGACCTCACCGGCTGGCTGCGGGACGACGCCGAGCGGGTCCTGGAACGGCTGGCCGCGGCCGGCTGGCTGCGCCTGCCCGGAACCGTGGCCGACGTCCTGGCCTCCCGCCCGGAGGACCCCACCGCGCTCACCGTCCCCTCGCTGCTCCACGACGGCGCCCACCCGCTCGCGCTGGGCAAGACCACCCGGTCCAGGATCTCCGGCTGGGCCCAGAAGACCGTAGGCGACCGGAAGATCCGCAAGAAGAAGCTCCCCGCCGCCGCCCGCCTCCTGGCCCTCTACACCGCGGCCCACACCGCCCCCGACGGACGCCTCGTCCACACCGGGGACGAGGGCCTGCCCCTGGACCACGTCGCCGGGTTCTGCGCCCTGACGCCGGAGCAGGTGACCGAGCACGCGGGGCTGCTCGTCACCGTGGACTGGCTCGCGCACGCCGAGACGGCCGACGGACGGCTCCACGGCAGGCTCGCCGAGCGCGCCCTGCCCATGGGCGGGCTGCTGTAGCGCGGCGCCGCCGGCACCGGGTCAGCCGGGGATGTCGCGCGGGTCGTCGCCGTACGTGTACTCGGTACGGACGCGCCCGTGGGCGGGCTCGTGCTCCCTGGCCCGCCTGCGGGCCGTCGGAGCGTCGGCACCGTAGGCGTACACCGGCCTCGGGGAACATAGGTACAGCGGCTATCGGTGAGAACGATCATGGCCGTCTAGCACAGTGATCCACTTCGCCGCTGGGGTTCGGTGAAACGCCTCCGGGCCCGGTCCGGGGCTGGCCACGGTCCGGCTCGTGCCCGTGCAGCTCGGCATCGAGGACCCGTCGGTGGTCAAGCGGTACACGGAGCGACGTCAGACGCTGTACGACCACGCGTGGGAGATCCGGGACGCCTACGCCTACCACCCCTACGAGGACGCCGAGTGGGGCCGGCGGTTCCGTACGTTCCTGCACGGGCGGGCGTGGACGCACGCCGAGGGCCCGAAGGCGCTGTTTGACCACGCGGTGGGCTGGCTGCGCCGTCACCGGGTCCTGCTGCCCGGGATGTCCGTGCTGGCCCGGCAGGCGGCGGAGGCGCGGACGACGGGTACGGCGTTCGCCCGCGCGCTGGAGCGGGTGGACGAGATCGGCGCGTACCGGCACGGGCGGCTGCGGCTGTCGCAGATCCCGCCGAACCGGATGGCCGCGCTGGCCCGGTACGCGCTGGGGTCGAAGGCGCCGCTGCGGGAGCGGGCGGCGGCGCCGAAGCGCACGGCGATGCTCACCGCGGTGATGCGGCGCCTGGAGGCGAAGGCCATCGACGAGGCCCTGGACCTGTTCCAGGTCCTGATGGCCACCCGTCTGTTGAACACGGCGAAAGCGCAAGACGGAGAAGGAGCGGCTTTCGACGTCGCCGCAGTTGGAGAAGGCGTCACGGCTGCCGGCTCCCTGCGCCCTCTGCGCGACCCGGATGCCCCAGAGCCGGACGACGACGACGGGCAGGAGTGAGTATCAGGAGCCGATCGGATCAATCCGTGACGGGCAGGCACTCGGCGAGCAGAGCGACGACGTCACGCCAGGCTCGCTGTGCGTGCTGTGGGTGGTAGCCGACGCCGGGACGTACGATGTGGTCGACCGATGGATGGTGGAAGGCGTGCAAGGCGCCGCCGTAGACCACGAGGCGCCAGTCGACGCCCGCGGCCTGCATCTCGGCGGTGAACGCATCCCGTTGTGCTGGCGCCATGATCGGGTCTTCCGACCCGACCCCGGCCCATACCGGGCAGCGAATGCCCTCCGCCTCGCTCGGTCGGCCCGTGATCAGCCCGTTGACTGTCGCGATCGCGCGCAGGTTGACGCCGTCGCGCCCGAGTTCCAGCGCGATGGCGCCCCCGGTGCCGTAGCCGACGGCGGCTATCCGGTCGGGGTCGGTTCGCGGTTCAGTGCGCAACACATCGAGCGCCGCGTGGCCGATTCCTCGCATCCGGTCGGGGTCGGCGAGCAGCGGCATGCAGCGGGCCAGCATCTCCTCGGGGTCCCCCAAATAGCGCCCACCGTGAAGGTCGAAGGCCAGCGCTACATATCCCAGCTCGGCGAGAGCGTCGGCCCTGCGGCGCTCGACGTCGCTGAGCCCCGTGCCCTCTGGTCCGAGCAGCACCGCGGGCCGGCGGTCAACACCTGCCGGGAGCGCGAGGTGCCCGATCATCGTCAAACCGTCGGCCGGATACTCGACTGTACGCGTCGTAATCGTCGTCACGGGTCTGGACGGTAATGGTCCGTTGGGCCCGCTCGGGGTGGTTTTCACCGATGGCAGACAGCGGCCTGTCCCGACTACACCACCTGGATGCGTTGCCCGCCCTGTCGGCAGACGATCGAATGACGACAGGCGGCTGACGCGTCCAATGGACGCGGGAAATCCGGGGGTTCGCGGCGGCGCGAATCCGATCAGATCCGATGGTGACGGTTGACAGGGGTTTGATGACAGATAGGGTCCGATCCTCCGTACGGAAGGGGCCCCTCGGTGGCGAACCTGCTCTACAAGCGGGTCTCGACCGACCAGCGGTCCACCGCCCGCCAGGACCTCGTCCTCGCCAGGCCGGGATCGAGGACCCGATCGTCTTCGTGGAGGACCCGGGCACCTCCAGCCGCCTCCGCCCGCTCCAGCGCCCGAAGTTCCGCGAACTGCTCACCCACGCGCGACCGGGCGACACCGTGCACATCTCCGAGATGTTCCGCCTCGTGCGCGGCAACCAGCACATCCTCGACGTCCTCGAAGTCCTGCACCGCGACCAGCTCGCCCTGCGCATCCACGACGGCGCGTTCTCCGCCATGGACCTCACCGCCCGCCACCCCCGCACCGGCGAACTGCTGTCCACCGTGAAGTTCACGGTGCAGACCCTCGCCGCCGCCGGCGAACTCCAACGCGACCTCCAGCGCGAGCTGACCTACGACGGGCTGCGCGCCGCCGAGGCCAAGGGCAACAAGGGCGGGCGCCGCCCCGCCGTGGCGGCCGCCCAGACCGCCGATGTACGCACCGCGTACCTGGAAGGCCGCTCCATCGCGGCCCTCGCCCGTGACCACGGTGTCAGTCGCGGCGCCATCCGTACCGCCGTCGCCGACCTCCTGCTTGATCACACCGACAGTGAGGAGGGCCCTCCCGTCCTGGAGCTGCCGGTCACCCTCGACATGCCCGGCAAGGTCGCCGACTACCTCCGCACCACCGAACTGGAGCCCGCCGAGCGCGCCGCGCTCGACCAGGGGGTGACCGTACGGCGCGGCCAGGGCTACACCCTGCGCGTCAGCGCCGTCCCCGCCGTCACCGCCAGCTTCTCGCCCGCTGCCAGCCACTCGACGGCGGCCAGGGTCTTCCCGCAGTGCCAGCCCAGCTCAAGGCCCGCCGCGAGTACGAGAACAGGGTCAGCGCGGCTCCCCACGGCTCGGGGTCGATGGCGTAGGAGCCCGGCGGGACGGTCGAGGGTGCGAGCCGGGTCGCGCGGTCGCGGTCCTTGTCATGCGCCGACACATCTGGGATGCCGGGAAGCTCCGCAAGGTCCGACGTCAGTTCAGCACCGCACTTCGCGCAGAAGAAGACCGTCATGCTGGCTGTTGCATCCCCCATGCTCTGCCGCGACCGCGCATCCGGCATGACACCTGGAGCCGTTCCGCCGGGCCGCAGCCCCACCTCAACCACACACCGGGAAAACAACGAGGTCCCCGTCCGGTCAATCAGACCGGACGGGGACCTCGTGAACTCTTCCTGAGCTGACTCAGGAAGACTCACACTGTGGACCTGAGGGGATTTGAACCCCTGACCCCCTCGTTGCGAACGAGATGCGCTACCGGACTGCGCTACAGGCCCTTGCGACGGGTGAAACTGTAGCACCCGGGGAGGGCGGCGGGAAAATCCAGGCCGGGGGGTTACTCGTTGGCCGCGCGGGGGTGGTCCTGGTCCGCGTACTGGTCGAAGAGCGGGGTGCGGCCGCGCCTGCGGTCGTCCGTGGAAGCCGCGGGGGCGGCGGGGGCCACGGGGGGCTCCGAGCGGGCGGAGCTCCAGGTGTCGGGGGCGCCCAGGTCCACCCCTGAGGCGTGACGGGGGGCCACCGGGGCGTTGACGTAGGTGGGCAGCGGGACGGGGACGGGCTCCCAGCCGTCCGGGTCGTGCAGGGCGCGGGGCGTGCGCTGCTGGTCGACCCACTCGGCGTGGTCCGTTTCCTCCACCAGGGCTCGCCGGTCGTCCGTGGGCGTGGAGCCGGCCCGGGGCTCGGTGGCGGCGGGGGGCGGCGGGGTGGCGGCCACGGCGGCGTGGCGGCGTTCCCGGAGGCGGCGCGCCGCGGCCTCGGCCTGCTGCTGGTCGGGCCGGGCGCCGGCGAGCCGGGCGGCGTGGCGGCGGCGCTCCTGGCCGCGGACGTACAGGACGCAGGCGGTGAGCAGGGCGGCGGGCAGCGCGGGGGCCCACAGGAACTGGGTGCCGCCCACGGCGGCGGCGACGGAGCCGAGGGTGAGGGCGAGGAAGAGCACCATCGTGGTGCGGCGGCGGCGGCCGAGGAGTTTGGCGCGGGCGGCGCGCTCCTCGGGGGTGAGGGCGGACCGGGGGGCGGCGGGTTCCTGTGCGCCGGCGTCCGGGGCGCCCGGGGCCGGGGCCGAGGTGGCTGCATGAGCGGGCGGGCCGGGGTCCGGGGCGGCGTGGGGTGACGGGCCGGCGTGGGGCTCGGGGCCGCGGGCGCCGGCGGGGTCGGTGAAGCGCCGGATGGCGTCGGGGGTGCCGTCCGGCCGCTCGTGCGCCGGTTGCTCCGGCTGCTCGTCGTCGCCGTCCTTGGCCTGGCGCCGGCCGGTGGACATCCGTCCAGTCAGCGCGCGGATTGCCGTGCTGAACCGTTCCGTCGGACGGGCGTCGTTGAGTTCGTCCTGACGGCGGAGCCACATCGGCACCAGGTAGGCGGCCCAGGCCCCGACGATGACTGCGTAAATGAGGCCGCTACTGCTCACGTCTCACACCGTAGAGGGGTTTGACGAGGTGCATCAGCCAATCGGTGCGGTGTGTCGCACGATCTGCCTGACATCTCGACACTTTTTCACGGCTGGTTCAGACCGGTAATTCACCGAAACCACGTGGAATTCGAACATTGATGCGAATTCTTTTGTCGGCGCGCCGCTTTGCCCACTCCGGCTACATCTGCGCCGTGCCGGGCAGGGAGCGGGAGTGCCAGCGGGTGAGCAGGCCCTCGGGGACCTCCTCGGCCGTCAGCGCGTACACGAGGTGATCGCGCCAGGCGCCGTCGATGTGGAGGTAGCTCGGCCGGACGCCCTCATCCCGGAACCCCAGCTTCTCGACCACCCGGCGGCTCGGCCCGTTCTCGGGGCGGATGCAGATCTCGATGCGGTGCAGGCCGACGGGGCCGAAGCAGTGGTCCACGGCCAGGGCGACCGCCGTCGGGGTGATGCCGCGCCCGGCTACGGCCTGGTCGATCCAGTAGCCGATGTGCGCGGAGCACATCGACCCCCAGGTGATCCCCGCGACGGTGAGCTGGCCGACGAGGCGCCCGCGCCACAGGACGACGAACGGCAGCATCCGGCCCGCCTGCGCCTCGCTGCGCAGATGGCGGACCATCTGCCGGTAGGTGGGGCGCTGCGGCGGGAACCGGCCGGGCGGGGCGGGCGGCACGGTGGCCTCCCAGGGGCGCAGCCAGGCGCGGTTGCGCTGGTTGATATCCCGCCACGCCCGCTGGTCGCGCACCTTTATGGGGCGGAGGGCGATGTCGCCGTCCGCCAGCACGACCGGCCATACGGCGTTCAGTGCGCTTCACCTCTGGGGTGGTCGCCGCCGCGCAGCTGGTCGACGGCGTGCGGAAGGATCTCGGCGAGGACGGCCAGGCCGTCCTTGACCCCGCCCCGGGAGCCGGGGAGGTTCACGATCAGGGTACGTTCCGCGACGCCGGCGAGGCCACGCGAGAGGGCCGCCGTGGGGACCTTCGCCCGCCCGGCGGCCCGGATGGCCTCGGGGATGCCGGGGATCTCGTGGTCGAGGACGCGGCCGGTCATCTCGGGGGTGAGGTCCATCGGGGTGAGCCCGGTGCCGCCGGTGGTGACGACGACGTCGTAGCCGACGGAGACGGCGTTGCGCAGGACCTGCTCGACCGGGTCCCCGTCGGGCACCACGCTGGGCCCGTCCACCTGGAAGCCCATGGCGCGCAGCCCCTCGGCGAGCAGCGGCCCGCCGGTGTCTGCGTAGACGCCGGCGGCGGCGCGGTTGGAGACGGTCACGGCCAGCGCGCGTACGGGAGCCGGGTTCATGAGCGCTTCCACTCCCCGGACTTGCCGCCCGTCTTCTCCTCCACCCGGACGTCGGTGATGACCGCGCCCTTGTCCACCGCCTTCACCATGTCCACGACCGTCAGCGCGGCGACCGAGACGGCGGTCAGGGCCTCCATCTCGACGCCCGTGCGGTCGGTGGTCTTCACCGTGGCGGTGAGCTCCACGGCGTCGTCGGTGACGTTCAGTTCGACCTTCACCCCGGAGACGGCGAGGGGGTGGCACAGCGGGATCAGTTCCGGCGTCTTCTTCGCGCCCATGATCCCGGCGATACGGGCGGTGGCGAGCGCGTCGCCCTTGGGCAGTCCGCCGTCGGCGCCGCGCAGCAGTTCGACGACGCGCGGTGCGACGAGGACCCGCCCGCTGGCGGTCGCCGTGCGCGCGGTGACGTCCTTCGCGGAGACGTCTACCATCCGGGCGGCCCCGGACTCGTCGAGGTGGGTGAGGTGCTGCTGGCTGTTCATGGGCAGCAACCGTACCCGCACCCGACGGCCGCCGACGCCGCCGACCGCGCCGCGAACCAGCGCCCTCGGGCCCCGGCCCCGGGGCCCGGCCGGCCCGCGCACCGTGCTCAGCCGAGCGGCACGACCTCCAGCTCCTCGCCCTCGTCCACCCGGGTCAGGAACTCGGGGACGACGATGAGCGAGTCGGCGTGCGCGAGGGCGGCGATGAGGTGCGAACCGGCCCCGCCGACCGGGGTGACCTCGCCGGGCCCGGTGCCGCCCGCCCCCGGCGGGGTGTAACGCCCGCGCAGGAACTGGCGCTTGCCCTCCGGCGAGCTGAGCGGGGCGCCGTCCGGGAGCCGGAGCACGGCCCGCACCCGGGGCCGGTGCACCTCGGCACAGCCCATGAGGGTGCGGATGACGGGCCTGACGAACAGTTCGAAGGAGACGTACGCGCTCACCGGGTTGCCCGGCAGCGCCAGCAGCGGCACCCGGTCGGCGCCGATGAGCCCGAAGCCCTGCGGCTTGCCGGGCTGCATGGCCAGCCGACGGAACTCGACGCCGCCGCCCCAGGCCACGAGGTCGTCGCCCGGTGCCGAGCCGACGCCGCTGAGCACCTCCTTCACGACGTCGTACGCGCCGACGCTCACGCCGCCGCTGGTGACGATCACGTCGGCACGGGAGAGCTGGTCCTCCAGGGCGGCGCGCAGGGAGTCGGCGTCGTCGGCGACGGCGCCCACCCGGTAGGGCAGGCCGCCGGCGTCCCGGGCGGCGGCGGTGAGGACGTAGCTGTTGGAGTCGTGGATGCGGCCGGTGCCCAGCTCCTCGCCGGGGGCGACGAGCTCGCTGCCGGTGGACATGACGACGACGCGCGGCCGCGGCCGCACGGGGACGGACGCCCGCCCGATGGCGGCCAGCAGGCCGAGCTGCGGGGGGCCGAGGACGGTGCCGGCGCGCAGTGCGAGGCTGCCGGCACGCACGTCGCTGCCCCGGACTCGGACGTACTGCCCCGCCCGCACGGGACGGTGGACGCGGACCTCACCGCCGGCGCCCGAGGGGTCGGCGGCGTGCGCGGTCATCGCGTCGGCCGGGCCGCCACCGGTGCCTCCGTCGGTCCACTCCACGGGGACGACGGCCTCGGCTCCGGGCGGCAGCGGAGCGCCCGTCATGATCCGGGCGGCCTGCCCGGGGGCGACGACGGGCAGTTCGGTGCTGCCCGCCGCCACGTCGCCGACGACCGTGAGTACGGCCGGGAACTCGTCGCCGGCGCCGTGGACGTCCGCGGTGCGCACGGCGTACCCGTCCATGGAGCTGTTGTCGAAGGGCGGGAGCTCGGCGGGCACGAGGACGTCCTCGACCAGCACGCAGCCCTGCGCCTCCAGCAGGGGCAGCTCGATGGGCTCCAGCGGACGGACCGAAGCGAGGACGTCCGCGAGGTGGTCGTCGACGGACCAGACGTCGGTCACAGCCGCACGGCCTCCTGGATCAGGGGTTCCGGGGCGCCGTCCACCGAGGGCGCCATCTCCTTGGCGACGAACTCCCGCAGCCAGGAGCGGAACTCCGGCCCGAGGTCCTCGCGCTCGCAGGCGAGCCGGACGATGGAGCGCAGGTAGTCGCCGCGGTCACCGGTGTCGTAGCGACGGCCGCGGAAGACGACGCCGTGCACGGGCCCGCCGAGCGACGGGTCGGCGGCGAGGGTCTGGAGGGCGTCGGTGAGCTGGATCTCGCCGCCGCGCCCCGGCTCGGTGCGCCGGAGGACCTCGAAGATGGCGGGATCGAGGACGTAGCGGCCGATGATGGCGAGGTTGCTCGGCGCGGCGGCCGCGGCCGGCTTCTCCACCAGGTCCCGTACGGCGAAGACGCCGTCGTCCCCGGTCCTGTCCACGGCGGCGCAGCCGTAGAGGTGGATGGTGGCCGGGTCGACCTCCATGAGGGCGACGACGCTGCCGCCGTGCTGCTCCCGGACCTCGGTCATGCGGGCCAGCAGCGGGTCGCGCGGGTCGATGAGGTCGTCGCCGAGGAGGACGGCGAAGGGCTCGTCGCCGACGTGCGGGGCGGCGCACAGGACGGCGTGGCCGAGGCCCCTCGGGTTGCCCTGGCGGACGTAGTGCATGGTGGCCAGCTCGCTGGACTCCTGCACCCGGCCGAGCTTGGCCTCGTCGCCCTTGGTGCGCAGGACCTCTTCCAGCTCGTAGTTGCGGTCGAAGTGGTCCTCCAGGGGACGCTTGTTGCGCCCGGTGACCATGAGCACGTCCGTCAGCCCCGCGGACACCGCTTCCTCGACGACGTACTGGATCGCGGGCTTGTCCACGACCGGCAGCATCTCTTTCGGTGTGGCCTTGGTCGCGGGCAGGAAGCGGGTGCCGAGACCGGCTGCCGGGATGACGGCCTTACGGATCGGAGGACGTGTCTCAGTCATGACGAAACCCTATCTGGTGAATTCGCGGCTGCGGGGAACGCCCGGCGGCCCTGCTCGGGGCGCCACCCTGGCGGTGGCACCATGCGGTCGGACGAGCGGCTGCCCGGGACGGCGCGGGCCCGGGAGTGAGGAACCGGACATGGACCACGAGCACCACACGGACGACGGCCGCCCCGGCCCGCAACGGCCCGGCCCGCCGAAGCAGGCCCTGCGCCGCACACTGCTGGCGCGACGCAGGGCCCTGTCCGAAGAGGACGCGGCGCGGGCCGCCGCGGTTCTGGCCGGGCGGGCCCTGAGCCTGCCGGAGCTGGCCGGGGCGGGCACGGTGGCCGCGTACGTGTCGATCGGGGCCGAGCCCGGGACGCGGGAGCTGCTGGACGGCTTGCGGGCGCGCGGTGTCCGGGTGCTCCTGCCCGTCCTGCTGCCGGACAACGACCTGGACTGGGCCGAGTACGCCGGGCCGGGGTCGCTCCGCCGCGCCGGGCGCGGGCTGTGGGAGCCCACCGGGCGGCCGCTGGGCCCGGAGGCCGTCACCGGAGCGGACGCCGTCCTGCTGCCGGGGCTCGCGGTGGACCGGGGCGGGCTGCGACTGGGCCGGGGCGGAGGCTCGTACGACCGGGTGCTGGCCCGGCTGGCGGCGGCCGGGGCGCGGCCCGCACTCGTCGTCCTGCTCTACGACCACGAGCTGCTTCCCGAGGTGCCGGCCGAGCCGCACGACCGGCCGGTGCACGCGGCCGTGACGCCGTCGGGCGTGCACCGGTTCCGGCGCACGCCCGACACGGGCCGGCCCGCGGGGGGCCAGGGGGACGGCTAGGGGGTGAGCGCCATCGTGTCCTCGGTGGCCTCCGCCACGGCCTCCTCGCTGTAGGCCCAGGGCAGCAGCTCGCCCTCCGCCCACAGGTCGGTCTGGTCCGTGTAGTTCGGGTGGTAGGCGTGGCCGGAGGCGCCGGTGAGGTTGATCCAGCGGGACTTGTCGAAGTCCTCCAGGTTCACGACCATCCGCATCGACGGCACCCAGACGACGTCGTAGCCGCCGGCCGCGTTCCAGCCGGTGGCGTTGACGGCGTCCTTGCCGCCGGGCAGCTCCCACGGGCCGCGGTTGAGGAGGCGCTGAACCAGGCCGGGGCCCTCGGTGCCGAGGGTCTGGTTCTCCAGCATCAGCCGGTGCAGCCGGCCCCAGCTCCAGGTGTCGATGTTCTTGCCCAGCTTGGTCGTGAGCTCCCAGCGGGCGTCCTTCAGGGCCCGGGCCAGCACCTCGTCGCGGCCCTCGGCGGCCGGGCTCTCCAGCCCGTCGGCGCGCGCGGTCCACCAGTCGTTCTCCGGATCCTCCAGCAGCCGTCGGACGACCTCGAACCAGCGGTCGCCGCCGTCGGGCTGCGCCGTGTCGGGGTCGCGCTCGCCGCACTCGGGAACGGTGCGGGGGGTGCCGTCCAGGTCCTCCAGCGGGCCGGAGTCGTCGGCGGGGCGCACGCGCAGGCACTCGCCTTCGACCCGCAGCTCCTTCGGCAGCTTCTCGCCGAAGGCCAGCCTCAACAGGTTGCGCCAGACGCCGTTGAAGTAGGCGGCCGGGGCGGAGTCGGCGCTCTGCGTGTAGTCCCAGCCCTCCAGGAGCTGCTGGGCCTCGCGGACGTACGGGTCGCTGACGTCGATCTTCAGCAGGTACGGGACGAGGAGCTTGGCGATCTCGCTGCTGTTGTCGGACTGCATGGTCTGCATGTCGTCCATGGAGATCTTCCCGCCCTCCTTGATCTTCGACTGGATGAGGTCGTTGATCCGCTGGCTGCGGGCGCCGTAGCTCCAGTCGTCGGTGAGGAGGTAGGGGTAGCGCTCCTTGTCGATGACGGCCTGGTTCGCGGTCACGACGTAGCCGCGCTCCGGGTTGTACTCGTAGGGCAGCGCCTCTTGCGGAACGGAGCCCGTCCACTCGTAGTCCGGGTCCCAGCCGGGCGCCGGGTACCGGCCGTCGCCCTTGCCCCGCGTCGGGATGCGGCCGGGGGCCTGGTAGCCGATGTTGCCCTCGGTGTCGGCGTAGACCAGGTTCTGGGACGGGACGGCGAAGTCGCGGGCGGCGGCCCGGAAGTCCTCGAAGTCGGCGGCCCGGTTGAGCGCGAAGAGAGCGTCCATCGTCGCGGAGGGCTCCAGCGCGGTCCAGCGCAGCGAGACGGCGTAGCCGTCGCCGCGGTCGGGGGCGGCCCCGGTGATGGGCGCGCTCTCGCCGACGCGCGACAGCTCGGTGTCGCGGTCGGAGATGATCGGGCCGTGCCGGGTGGAGCGCACGGTGACCTCCCGGTCCTCGCCGCCCGCGACCTTGATGACCTCGGTGCGCGTCTCGTACGGCACCTGCTCGCCGTCGTAGAGGTAGGTGCCGTCCTCGATCTTCTCCAGGTACAGGTCGGTGACGTCGGCGCCGAGGTTGGTCATCCCCCAGGAGATGTCCTGGTTGTGGCCGATGACGACGCCGGGCATGCCGGAGAAGGTGAAGCCGGAGACGTCGTACGGGCACTCCTCGCTGACCTTCGTGCAGTGCAGGCCCATCTGGTACCAGACCGAGGGCAGTTGCGGCGCGAGGTGCGGGTCGTTGGCGAGCAGCGGGCGGCCGGTGGTCGTGTACTCGCCGGAGACGACCCAGGAGTTGGAGCCGATGCCGCTGCCGTTGGGGCCGAGGAGGGAGGGCAGGGCGTCGAGCGAGTCGGCGATGCCGCCCAACTGCGTCCGCACGCCGTCGGCGTCGGCCCCGCCCTGCGTGCCGTCGCCAGGCGGGCCCTGGGTGCCCTCGGAACCGGCCGGGTCCTGGGCGCCGTCCGAGCCGGCCGGGTCCTGCGTGCCGTCGCCCGGCAGGTCCGGTGTGGCCTCGCCGTCGGGGGCCTGGGCGCCGTCCTCACCGGCGGCCGGGGCTCCGTCCGGGGAGAAGGTGTCGTCCTCGTCCACGCCGCCGCCCTCGACGATCGGGCGGTGCCGGTCGTAGGGATAGGCGGGGTAGAGGTCCTCGATCTGCTCCTCGTCGAGGCGGGTCGACATCAGGGAGCGGTCGACCTCCTGCTTGAGGTTGCCCCGCAGGTCCCAGGCCATGGCCTTCAGCCAGGCCACGGAGTCGACGGGCGTCCACGGCTCGGGCTCGTAGTCCTTGTTGACGAAGCCGAGGAACGCGTACTCCAGGGACAGCCCGGAGCCGCCGTGATCCGCCAGGTAGGCGTTGACGCCCGCGGAGTAGGCCTTGAGGTGGTTCCTGGTCTCCTCGGAGAGCTTGGTCTCGTACTCCTCCTTCGCCACGTCGTGCCAGCCGAGTGTGCGCAGGAAGGCGTCGGTGCGGACCTGACCCTCGCCGAACATCTCGGAGAGCCGTCCGGAAGTGGTGTGGCGCCGGACGTCCATCTCCCAGAAGCGGTCCTGGGCGTGGACGTAGCCCTGCGCCATGAACAGGTCCTCGGTGCTTCCGGCGTAGACCTGCGGTATGCCGTTGGCGTCGCGCTTGACCTCGACCGTGCCGGACAGGCCCTCCAGCTTGACGGAGCCCGTCGTCTGCGGGAAGGAGTCGCGGACGGTGCCGACCGTCCAGACGCCGCCGGCTACCAGCCCCCCGACAAGCAGCAGCACCAGAGTGATCACAACCAGGCGGGCGCGCCGGGACCGTTTCAGAGCGGGCATCGCTGTCCTTCGGGGCAGGGTGGGACGTTACGGCCGGTGGATTCCGGCGGATCCCGGGGCTGGGACTCCGGAGGATCCGTGCTGGAGCAACTCTAGGCGCCCGGGGAGCGCGCTCCTGCGGGGCATCGGGGCCGGGTCCGAAGCGTCCACCTGCGTCCGCCGATCAACCGATGGTAGATTGTTAGACTAGGCAACGAATATTTACCCGATCTTTGCACGCCAGCGGGCTTGTGCACGGCCGGTTCTGCTGAACCACCGCATCCGGACGCGGCGCTCGTCGGACCCGGGCGCCCGCACCTCCCGCGAGTGCCGCGCCCCGGAGCGCCGCGTCGTCGCACAGGCCGCGCGCCCCGGACGTCGTCCGCGACCGCCCCGGCCCACCGGCCGGACGCCCACCCGTCAGGCACCCGCCGGATCCCCCTGGGTTCCGCCGGAGCCCGAGAAGAGAGGAACGGCCCCTGACTGTCGACCGCCTCAACGAACTCCTGCTCGCCTGCGCCCTCGTCCTCCTGGTCGCCGTGGCCGCCGTCCGGCTCTCCACCCGCAGCGGGCTCCCGACGCTGCTCATCTACCTGGGCATCGGCGTCGCCATGGGCCAGGACGGTCTGGGCGTGCAGTTCAGTGACCCCGAACTCATGCAGGTGCTCGGCTACGCCGCCCTCGTGATGATCCTCGCCGAGGGCGGGCTCGCCACGAAATGGCGGGAAATCCGCCCGGCCGTGGGCGGAGCGGCGGTACTGGCGACCGTCGGCGTCGGAGTCAGCGTGCTCGTCACCGCGGCGGCGGCGCACTATCTGGTGGGGCTGTCCTGGCAGTTGTCCCTGGTCCTCGGCGCCGTCGTGTCGTCCACCGACGCCGCCGCCGTCTTCTCCGTCCTGCGGGTGATCCCCCTGCCGCGCA
Organism: Streptomyces sp. WMMC1477; assembly: GCF_027460245.1. Classification (NCBI taxonomy): domain Bacteria; kingdom Bacillati; phylum Actinomycetota; class Actinomycetes; order Kitasatosporales; family Streptomycetaceae; genus Streptomyces; species Streptomyces sp. WMMC1477. The sequence continues at coordinate 1,856,109 of NZ_JAPZBD010000003.1, forward strand.
GGCTCAGCGGCATGCTGGAGGCCGAGTCCGGCTTCAACGACGCGCCCGTCGTCATCCTCGTCGTCGCCTTCTCCGCCCTCGCGACCGACCCGCAGCCCTGGTACGCGCTCGTCGGCACGATCGTGCTCCAGCTCGCCATCGGCATCGTCGCGGGCGGCGTCGTCGGCAAGCTGGGCGAGCTCGGCCTGCGGCACGTCGCCCTGCCCGCCTCCGGCCTGTACCCGATCGCCGTCCTGGCCCTCTGCGTGCTCTCCTACGCCGTCGGCGCCCTCGCCCACGGCAGCGGCTTCCTCGCGACCTACATCACCGGCCTCATCCTCGGGAACGCCAAGCTCCCCCACCGCCCCGCCGTCCGCGGCTTCGCCGACGGGGTGGCCTGGATCGCCCAGATCGGCCTGTTCGTCCTGCTGGGGCTCCTCGTCACCCCCAGCGACCTGCTCGACGACTTCTGGCCGGCCGTCCTGATCGGGCTGGCCCTCACCCTCGTCGCCCGGCCGCTGTCCGTCGTGCTGAGCCTCACCCCGTTCCGCATGCCCTGGCGCCAGCAGATGCTCATGTCCTGGGCGGGGCTGCGCGGCGCCGTCCCGATTGTGCTCGCGACGATCCCCATGGTCGCCGGACTCGAACAGAGCGGCCGGATCTTCAACATCGTCTTCGTGCTCGTCGTCGTCTACACGCTGGTCCAGGGGCCGACGCTGCCCTGGCTCGCCCGCCGGCTGCGGATCGGCAACGGGGACACGGCCATGGACGTGGACATCGAGTCCGCACCGCTGGAACGGTTGCGCGGACATCTGCTGTCCTTGTCCATCCCGGCGGCCTCCCGCATGCACGGTGTGGAGGTGGCCGAGCTGCGGCTGCCCCCGGGATCGGCCGTCACCCTCGTCGTGCGCAACGGCCGGAGCTTCGTCCCCACGCCGACGACGGTGCTGATGCGGGGCGACGACCTCCTCGTGGTCGCCACCGACGCGGTACGGGACCAGGCCGAACGGCGGCTGATCGCCGTCGGGCGCGGCGGCAAGCTCGCCGGCTGGCTGGGACGGCGCCCCCACCCCGGGCCGCCCGGCGCATCGGGGCCGCCGGGCCGCTCGGCGCCGAGCCGCTGACCTGACCCGAGCCGACCGACGGCTGTCAGCGAGACCGCGGCCCATGGCCTTGGAATGCCAGGCTGTACTCACTGGTTACACTCGAAGTACAAAGACATGGTTTCCCGACCCTGCCTGATGCAGAGCCGGCACCGGCCGACGTGAGATCCGTCCGGAGGTGCGAGAGGACGGCTCTCGGTGCGCAAGACGGCCCGCAGACCCGGGCGCGCACTACCAGGCGGCAGAAAGGCCCGGCCGTGGCCTCCAAGCCCGGCTACCGTCAGTTGCTGCGCACCCCCGGTGCCTGGTCGTTTCTGATCCCCGGCTTCCTGGCCCGACAGCCGTTCGCGATGCTCACCATAGGCATCGTGCTGCTCGTCCAGCACACCACCGGCTCCTTCGGCACCGCCGGTGCCGTCTCCGCGGCCACCGGCGTCTCGATGGCCCTGTGCGCGCCGCAGGCCGGCAAGCTCGCCGACCGGTTCGGACAGCGCGCCGTGCTCGTCCCCGGCGCCGTCCTGCACGCCGCCGCCGTCACCCTGCTCATCTTCCTCGCGCTCGCCGAGGCCCCGCTGTGGGCGCTGCTGCTGACCGCCGTGCCCACCGGCGCCTCGGTTGCGCAGGTCGGCCCCATGGTGCGGGCCCGCTGGGCGCACCGGCTGAACGGCGGCCCGCTGCTGCCGACGGCCGCCGCGTTCGAGTCCGTCACCGACGAGCTGACCTTCGTCGTCGGCCCCGTCCTGGCCACCGCCCTGTGCACCGGCGTCCACCCGGCCGCCGGGCTCACCGCCGAGGCCGCGCTGACCGTCGTCGGCGGGCTGCTCTTCGCGACCCAGTCCCGCACCGCACCGCCCGCGCACCACGCACCGGGCGCCGGGCGCTCGGGACACTCGGCCCTCGCCGTACCGGGCGTACGCGTCCTCATCCCCGTCTTCCTCGGCATCGGCGCCGTGTTCGGGGGCATGCAGGTCTCCCTGACCGCCTTCACCGAGTCCATCGGCCAGCCCGGTGTGAACGGCCTGCTCTACGGCGTCTTCGCGGGCGGCAACATGCTCGCGGGCGTGGCCTGCGGCGTCATCGTCTGGCGCTCCGCACCCCACCGGCGGCTCCCCCGTGCCTCGGCCGTGCTGGCCCTGGTGACGGTGCCGCTCTGGTTCGCCGCCTCGGCGGGTACCACCGCCGTGCTCGGCGCCGTCGGCCTGCTCGTCGGCCTCGCCGTGGCTCCGGCCATGATCACCGGGTTCACCCTCGTCGAGCAGCTCGTCCCGGCGAGGTCCCGCACGGAGGCCTTCACCTGGCTCACCGGCGCCGTCGCGCTGGGGCAGGCCGCCGCGGCCACCGCGGCCGGGCAGCTCGCCGACGGTTTCGGCGCGGCGGCCGGTTTCACGGTCCCGCTCATCGGCACGGCACTGGCCGCGCTGGCCGTCAACGCCCTGCGCGCGCACCTCGCGCCACGCCCCGCCCAGGGCTCCGAGTCGACGGTCGCGGCACGTGGCGCCGGTCACCGTGTGACCGTTGCAGTGGACTAAGACGCCGGAATACTGCACCATGGAGCGTCGTTAGCACTCCATAGAGACGAGTGCCAGGAGGAGCAAGTGCCGACGTACCAGTACCAGTGCACCGAGTGCGGCGAGGGCCACGAGGCGGTGCAGAAGTTCACCGACGACGCCCTCACCGAGTGCCCGAGCTGCTCGGGGCGCCTGAAGAAGGTGTTCTCCGCCGTCGGCATCGTCTTCAAGGGCTCCGGGTTCTACCGGAACGACAGCCGCGGCTCGTCGTCCAGCAGCGCGCCGTCGTCGAACTCCTCGGGTTCGACGAGCCCGTCCGGATCCTCGGACTCCTCGTCGTCCTCCGCGTCCGGCTCCTCGTCCGGCTCCTCGTCGGACAAGGGCGCGGCCAAGAGCGAGTCGAAGCCCAAGGCCTCCTCACCCGCGGCCTGAAACCCGCTCACACGCGTTCCACCCGCCGCCCGGGGGTCCAGCCCCTCTCGGGGTGCGGCCGCCGGGCACGTCCGGGCACGCCGTCGGGTTCCCCGGGCGCCGTCGGACTTCCCGCGGCGCCGGTACGGGCTCGTGCGGGCGCCGGCACGGGCTCGTGGACGTCCCGCCAGAGGGGGCCGTCACACCGGGTCCTAAGGTGTCCCGCATGACGAATCCCGCGCAGGCCGAGATCGGTGTCATCGGAGGCTCCGGCTTCTACTCCTTCCTGGACGACGTCACCGAGGTGCGGGGGACCACGCCGTACGGGGACCCCAGCGACGCGCTGTTCGTCGGTGATCTGCGTGGCCGCCGGGTCGCGTTCCTGCCCCGGCACGGGCGCGATCACCGCCTGCCGCCCCACCGCATCAACTACCGCGCGAACCTGTGGGCCCTGCGGGCCGCCGGGGTGCGACAGGTCTTCGGACCCTGCGCCGTGGGCGGGCTCCGCGAGAAGTACGGACCGGGCACACTCGTCGTCCCGGACCAGCTCGTGGACCGCACGAAGGCGCGGGCGCAGTCCTACTTCGACGGCGAGGAGCGCGCCGACGGCAGCCGCCCCAACGTCCTGCACGTCTCTTTCGCGGACCCGTACTGCGAGACGGGGCGCGAGGTCGCGCTGGCCGCCGCGCGCGGGCAGAGCTGGGAGCCGGTGGACGGCGGCACGATGGTCGTCGTCGAGGGCCCCCGCTTCTCCACCCGTGCGGAGTCGCGCTGGCACGCCGCCCAGGGCTGGGCCGTGGTGGGCATGACCGGGCATCCCGAAGCCGTTCTCGCCCGCGAGCTGGGTCTGTGTTATAGCTCGCTCGCGCTCGTGACGGACCTGGACGCCGGTGCGGAGGCGGGCGAGGGCGTCTCCCACACCGAGGTGCTCCAGGTCTTCCAGGAGAACCTCGGAAGGCTGCGCACCGTGCTCTTCGACGCCGTCGCGGCCCTGCCCGAGTCCCCCTCGTGCGGATGCTCGGAGGCTCTGGCCGGGTTCGACCCCGGCATCGACCTGCCGTGAGCCGGGGCGGGGGCGTGCGCGTGCGCGGAAAGTTGTCCACAACCGGCGAGTAATCCACAGGGTCGAGCGGGGAACCGGCGACTGCGGCACCGTGGTGGGCGTTCCCGCCCGCGTCGTTGAACCGAGGTGCCCGCCGATGTCCTCAGCCGCCACGCCCCTCTGCTTCCCGACCGCCGCCCGCCCGCCTGCTGACCCGGCCGCCGTCACCACACCGGCTGCCCCCGGAGGGGTGCCGCCCGGCTCACCACCGCCCGAGCTTCTCCCGTCGGAGTCCGCGCCCCCGGAGTCCGCGCCCCCGGAGTCCGCACGGCCGGAGTCCGCACGGCCGGGAGCGATTTGCGCGGCCACGGCCTCCGTGCCACCCACCACGCCGCTGCCGGCCTTCCCTCCCGTGCGGGCCGGGCTTCTGCTCCGGCATCGGCTGCGCACAGCCCTTCGCCGGGTGCGCCGCACGGCCGGTCTGGGCCTGGCGCTGGGCGCCGTGCTCCTCGTCGCCCTCAGCCCGGGGCGCGGGGGCGCCGACCCACCCAGGTCCGAGCCCCCGGCCGACGCGGCGGCGCAGGGCATCGCCGCCGAGCAGGAGCCATCGCCTCCCCGCCCCGCGCCAAAGGAGCTGGTGCAGACCCCGGTACGGATCGCCGACGAGGACGTCGTCCGGCTGCTGACACCGGGCGACCGGGTGGACGTCCTAGCCGGTCCGCCCGCCTCCGCCTTCGCCGCCGCCCCCGATCCGGATGGCGGATCGCGCGCCGGGCCGGGTGCGGGAGCCGACGCCGCTGCCGGGGCGCACACCGAGCCCGACGGCGGGGCGACGGCGACCGTCCTGGCTCAGCGGGCCCGGGTGGTCCAGGTCCCCGAACCGGATCCGCGCACGCACGCTGGTGGGGCTGTGACGGGGACGCTTGCCGCGAACGGCGCACTGGTGGTTCTCTCGGTACCGCGGTCCACCGCCGCCCGGCTGGTCGGCCGTGCGGCTCTGGGGGCGCCCCTGGCGGTGACGCTGCGATGAACTCCTCCTGCCGCCCGACGTACGTCTCCCGCACAGGTGCGCTGCACACCAGCCGTACGAGGGCACCGGATTGGACAGGCGGGACGGCGCTCGTGCAGCGTGCCGGGTGCGGTGTTGCGGAAGCCTGCACTCCGGCGCACGCCGCGCCCCACCCCCGAGCGTGTGCGTCAGCATGCACAGAAAGGCAGTCCCTTGAGCGAGAAGCAGAGCGCCCTGGCGGGATTCAAGGAATTCCTGATGCGGGGCAACGTCGTCGAGCTGGCCGTTGCCGTCGTCATCGGCGCCGCCTTCACCAAGATCGTGAGCGCCGTGGTGGAGGGCGTCATCAACCCCGTCGTGGGTGCGATCGGGCCGAAGGACCTGGACGCCTACGAGTCCTGCCTGAAGTCCCCCTGCGTGGTGGACCCGGAGACAGGCGAGGCGATCGCCGGCATCACCATCAAGTGGGGCTCGGTCATCAGCGCGTCGATCACCTTCCTGATCACCGCGGCCGTCGTCTACTTCCTCATGATCATGCCGATGAACCGCTACAAGCAGCGGGTCGCCGCCCGTCAGCCCGTGGACGACACCCCGCCCGCGAAGACGGAGCTGGACGTCCTCTCCGAGATCCGGGACGCTCTCGTCACGCAGCGCGACGGCTCCGAGCCGCGCCAGGAGGCCGTCGTCGCCGCGCCCCGGGACGGCGGGCAGAACCGGGGTTCCTGAGCGGATACCTCAGATGTGGTGCGGCGGCTTCTCGTCCAGGAACCGGGCCAGATCGGCCGCCGCATCTGCGGTCGTCGCCGACGGCGATCCGCCCCAGCCGTGATCCGTGTCGTCCGTGCCGGGACGGCTCAGCGGATCGCCGAAGTCCAGCGCGGCCGCCGGATCACTCGGGGCGCCGGGCTCGGTCCCGTCCGGCCGGCGGGCGGGGTCCTGCGATGCGGTCATGGTCCCAGCCTATCCAGGGCCTGGTGCCACCACAGGTCGCGCCCCGGCACCCAGGGCACCGGCCGCGCGACGTGGTGCACGACGATCACCGAGCGCACCGTGGGGCAGTCGGCCAAAACCCGGTCGGCCTGCTGCTTGGCCGGGTACAGCGCCCCGTCGTGTTCACAGGCGTCGGCGACGACCAGGATCCGGGCTCCGGCCTCCCGGAGCGCCTGGCGCAGGGTGGGCTCCGGGGCTCCCATGGGCAGGGTCACACGCAGCGCGTCCAGTCGCCCGCAGGCCATCGTCACCACGACCGACTCCGGGGACATCGGCATGAGCACGGCCACGCGCTCTCCCGAGACGGCCCCGAGCCGGCGCAGGGCGCCGGCCGCCAGCCGTGCCTGGCCCAGGAGCCGCGGATGCAGGTACTCGGCCGTCGGCGGCGGGGTGGAGGGCCGCGACCGCTCGCCTTCGTGGCCTCGCCCGCCGTTGCGGCCGGTCTCGGCGGCCGGGTGCCCGGCCTCCCACCCCGGGCCTCCCGCGGAACCGAACTCCGGAAAGGCCGGAAGCCCCGGAAAGCCGGGAGGGGACGACGCGAGAGGGCTGCTGTTCTGCTGCTGATCCGCCGACATGCCGTCCAGCGTCCGGGGCACGCATGAACGTCTGATCAACGTTCGCTGTACGCCCCCGGCACCGTCCCCCGCGCCGCGGGAGCTGGTACCCATGTTCCGTGGCTGACGAAACCGAGATCAGGCGACCATCCCGTCCCGCCCCGCGCGGCACAGGCGACACACCGCACGCTCGGCCCAGCCGGGCGACGGCCGGAGACCGGCGGGAGCCGGGCCCACGCGACGCGCTGACCGACGTGCCGGGGATGCGCGTGGGTCACGCCCAGCGCGCCGGCGACGGGTGGCTCACGGGCACCACCGTAGTGCTCGCGCCCCGGGGCGGTGCGGTGGCCGCCGTGGACGTGCGCGGCGGCGGGCCGGGGACGCGCGAGACGGACGCCCTGGACCCGCGCAACGTCGTGCAGCGCGTCGACGCCGTCGTACTCACGGGCGGCAGCGCCTTCGGGCTCGACACCGCGACGGGGGTCGCGGGCTGGCTGGAGGAGCAGGGGCGCGGGGTCCCGGTCGGGCCGGACCCGGCGCAGGTGGTGCCGGTCGTTCCGGCGGCGTGCCTCTTCGATCTGGGCCGCGGCGGGGACTGGCGGGCCCGTCCCGACGCCGCCCTCGGACGGGCCGCCGCCGAGGACGCGAGAGCGAGCGGGGGCGAGGTCGCACAGGGGAACGTCGGTGCCGGCACGGGGGCGGTGACGGCCGGGCTCAAGGGCGGCGTGGGCACGGCTTCGACACGGCTGCCCTCGGGGCCGACCGTGGCCGCGCTGGCCGTGGTCAACGCGGTCGGTTCGGTGCTGGACCCGGAGTCCGGCGTGCTCTACGGCGAGCTGTTCGCGGGCCGGTACACGACTCCGGACGCCGAGCGGCACGCGGCGGCCGGCGAGCGGCTGGACCGCGCCCGGGCCGTGCTCGGCATGCCGCCGCTGAACACCACACTGGCCGTGATCGCGACGGACGCCGCGCTCACCAAGGCGCAGGCACAGAAGTTGGCCGGGTGCGCCCACGACGGGCTCGCACGGGCCGTCCGTCCCGCGCACCTCATGCACGACGGGGACACGGTGTTCGCCCTCTCCGCTGGCCGCCGGAAGCCCGCCGGCCCGGCGGAGCTGAACGCGGTCCTGGCCGCCGGGGCCGACACGCTGACCCGGGCGATCGTCAAGGCGGTGCTCGCCGCCGAGACCGTGAGCGCGGCGCAGGGCGAGATCCCCGCCTACCGGGACCTCTACGACCTGCCCTGAGCCGGGCCGTCACGTCGCGACCGGAGGGGGCCCGGGGGACCGGTCCACTCAGGACCGGTCGCCTCAGGTGCGGCAGGCGACGGTGGGGGCGGCGGCTGGCGCGGGTGCGGCCCGGCTGCCCGGGCGCACACCACCACCGGCCATGCGCCGCTCCTGACACCGCCCGACGGGGCCCGGGGGAGGAGCCCTCCCGCCCGGGGCGCGCCGCGTCCAGCCGCCGGTTACGCAGCCGCGTCGAAACCGGTGTCGCGAGCCATGCGCTTGAGCTCCAGCAGCGCGTGCTTCTCGATCTGGCGGATCCGCTCGCGGGTCAGCCCGTGCTGCTTGCCGACCTCGGTCAGCGTCCGCTCGCGACCGTCCTCGATCCCGTAGCGGGCGCGGATGATGGAGGCCGTCCGGTTGTCGAGCCGGCCGATGAGGCTCTCCAGCTCCTCGCTGCGCAGCAGCGTCAGCACGGACTGCTCGGGCGAGATCGCCGAGGTGTCCTCCAGCAGGTCGCCGAACTGCGTCTCCCCCTCGTCGTCCACGGACATGTTCAGGCTCACCGGGTCCCGGGCCCAGTCGAGCACGTCGGTGACGCGCTCGGGCGAGGAGCCCAGCTCGGCGGCTATCTCCGTCGCCTCGGGCTCGCGCCCGTACTCACGGCCGAACTCCCGCTGCACGCGCCGGATACGGCCGAGCTCCTCGACGAGGTGCACGGGCAGCCGGATCGTGCGCGACTGGTCCGCGATGGAGCGGGTGATCGCCTGACGGATCCACCACGTCGCGTAGGTGGAGAACTTGAAGCCCTTGGTGTAGTCGAACTTCTCCACGGCCCGCACGAGGCCCGCGTTGCCCTCCTGGATCAGGTCGAGCAGGGGCAGGCCACTGCGTGGGTACCGGCGGGCGACGGCGACCACGAGGCGCAGGTTGGACCGGATGAAGACGTCTTTCGCCCGCTCGCCCTCGGCTACGACGGCCTCGAGCTCCTCGCGCGTGGCCTGCTCTCCGGCGCCGCCGGCGAGCGGTTCCTCCGCACCCTCCAGGATGCGGCGGGCGTAGACCCCGGCCTCGATCGCGAGCGAGAGTTCCACCTCTCTGGCGGCGTCCAGCAGAGGCGTGCGGGCGATCTCGTCGAGGTACATGCCGACCAGGTCACGGTCGGCGACATCGCCGCCTACGCGCGCACTGTTCGCCGCTTCAGCACCTTCGACGGCGGGCTGCTGACGACGGGCGACGGCACGGGTTGCCATGCGCTCTCCCTTGCGTGTGTCACTTGCTGGGCGGTGGCGGACCGGACACCCGTGTCTGAGGACGCCCGGAACTTCCGTCCTGCCTGACCGGGTAACCGTTTCCGAACATCTCAACGAGTCGAATCAGGACAGAATTCCCAACTTGCCCGCCGTTTTTTTGATCATGCAGTATCCTGGCCCGCCACAGCTCGGAGGGGGACGCGTGGCAGGCCCGGCAGAGGTGCAGGTCAGGCCGGGCGACGAGGAGGACCTCGACGCCCTGACGACGCTCTACAACCACTACGTCACTGAGACGCCGATCACCTTCGACCTGACGCCGTTCACCCCCGACGAGCGACGTCCGTGGCTGCTGTCCTACTCCAAGGACGGCCCCCACCGGCTCCTGGTTGCGGAGGAGAGCGCCTCCGCGTCAGACGGCCGCCGCGCCGCCGCGTCCGTTTCGGCCCCCGTTCCCGTCCCCGCCCCCGGCCGGCTGCTCGGCTACGCCACGAGCAGCCCGTTCCGGGCCAGGCCCGCCTACGCGGGCTCCGTCGAGGTCACCGTCTACCTCGACCCGCGTGCCGTCGGGCGCGGCGTCGGCTCCCTCCTCTACCGCCGCCTCCTCGCCGAGCTCGCCGACGGGGACGTCCACCGCGCCTTCGCCGCCATCGCGCTCCCGAACGAGGCCTCCGTCCGTCTCCACACCCGGTTCGGCTTCCGGTACGTCGGGACGTTCGGCGAGGCCGGGCGGAAGTTCGGCCGCTACTGGGACGTCGCCTGGTACGAGAAGTCACTGCCGGGTTAACGGCGCCGAACCGAACCGCCCGCACCCCCCTACCGCGCGCCGGAAACACCCCTATGTCGCGGGAGCCCGGCACGTCCTCCCGACCGACGCGGACAGCCTGCACGGCAGGGCCCGCGGTCTCCGCGCGCCCTGGTCCTTCGTCCCCGGGACGCCACGGAAGTGAGAGTCACCATGCCCGCGACATCCACGCGTGCCACCTCGCATGACACCCGCCATGACGGGACGCATGCCGTCGCCGCCCCCCACCGCGCCGCCCTCCAGGACGCGGCCCCGCACGACGCGAACGACCTCGGGAACACCCACCCTGCGAACACCCAACCGGCGAACGCGCAGTTCGCGAGCGCCACCGAGCCGGACTCGGACGGCTACGAGGCGTCCGTCGCGCACACGACAGAGCAGGTCCGCGCCGCACAGCGCCTGCGCCATCAGGTCTTCGCCGAGGAGATGGGCGCCCGGCTCCACACCCCGCTCGCAGGCCACGACATCGACGATGTCGACGAGATCGCCGACCACCTCGTCGTCACGGAGCGCGGCTCCCACACGATCGTGGGCACCTACCGGCTGGTGCCGCCCGGCCGCAGCGAGCGGCTGTACTCCGACAGCGAGTTCGACCTGGCCTCGCTCACCGCCCTGCGTCCGACGCTGATCGAGGCCGGCCGTTCCTGCGTCCACCCCGACCACCGCAACGGCACCGTGATCAACCTCCTCTGGTCGGCGCTGGCCCGCTACGTCCTGCTCTCCGGCCACCGCTACCTCGCCGGCTGCGCCTCCGTGCCCCTCTCCGACGGCGGCCGGGCCGCGCACACCGCCTGGCGGCTCGCCGAGGGCAGGCACGCCGCCCCCGACTCGCTGCGCGTCACCCCGCGACAGCCCTGGCGGCCCGTCGCGCCGGCCCCCGAACGCACCTCGCCGACCGATCTGCCGCCGCTGCTGCGCGGCTACCTGCGCGTCGGCGCCTGGCTGTGCGGACCCCCGGCCCACGACCCCGAGTTCCACACCGCCGACTTCTTCACGCTGCTCGACATGGCGCGCATGAACGAGCGCTACCGCCGCTACTTCCTCGGCGAGACGGCGAGCGGGGCAGAGCGGTGACGCTCTGGCGCGTCACCTCGTCGTGCACGGCGAGGTGCGTGGGGCGCGCCACCCGGACGGTGTCCGCCGCGACCGCCGCCCGGCGGCTGTCCGCCCTCGGCGCGACGGTCGGGCGGGCGGCCCGCGACGGCGAGGGGCTCGCCGACCCGGTGCTGCTGCGCGACCGGGCCCGGGGCGTGCTCGGCTCACTGGGCATCGCCCTGGAGGTCTCCGGTGCGCCCCTGCCCGGCTTCGGTCCCCGCCGTCCGGCCGACGGCCCCGGAACGCTGATCGTCGCCAACCACATCTCCTGGCTCGACGCCGTCGCCCTGCTCGCCGCCGCGCCCACCCCGCTGCTCGCCAAGCGGGAGGTGGCGGAGTGGCCGGTGCTCGGACGGCTCGCCCGGCGGGCCGGCACGCTGTTCATCGACCGGGACGCCGTCCGCACGCTGCCCGACGTCGTCGCGGACGTCGCCGCCGTCCTGCGCAACGGGCGGCCCCTCGCCCTCTTCCCCGCGGCCACCACCTGGTGCACGGCGCCGGGCGGCGCCTTCCGCCGGGCCACCTTCCAGGCCGCCATCGACGCGGGCGCCCCCGTACAGGCGGTGACCCTCGGCTACCGCCAGTACGGCGAGCCGAGCACCGTCCCCGCCTACGTCGGCGAGTCGTCGTTCCCGACGTCGCTGCGCCACGTCGCGCGGTGCGCCGGGCTCGCCATCACGGTCCGGGCGCACCCGCCGCTCCCGTCGGCCGGCCTCGACCGCCGGGAGCTGGCCCGGCTCGCCCAGGCCTCCATGGCCGACCCCGCCCCGCCGTCTCGCCCGGCTGCCGAAGTACCCGTTCACGTCTGACCCTCCGCCCGGACACCGCCGGAAGCGCGGCGGAAACGCGCGCCGGGGCGGCACCAGCCGTGCGCCGGTGCCGCCCCGCTCCCCGCCGTCGTCAGTGCGCCAGCACCGGCACCGGCTCCGGGTCGTCCGCGCCCTTCGTGCTCCCGGCGACCGGGCCACCGCCCTGCTGGCCCCGGGCGTTGACCAGTGTGAAGGCCAGGGCCGAGGCGCCCAGCAGAATGCCGAACGCCACCCAGATCGCCGTCGTGTAGCCATGCACGACCGCGAGCATCCGGACGTCGCCCACGACCTTCGTCGAGGGAACGTAGGACGCCGCGGCACTCGCCGCGATGGTGTTCAGCAGGGCCGTACCGATCGCACCGCCCACCTGCTGCGAGGTGTTGACCATCGCGGAGGCCACCCCCGCGTCCTGGGGCCGCACGTTGTGCGTCGCGAGCGCCATCGCCGGCATGAACGCCGTTCCCATGCCCAGGCCCAGCAGCAGCTGGGCGGGAAGGATCAGGGTCGCGTAGGAGCTGTCGAGGTCGAGCCGCGTCAGCAGCAGCATGCCGAGCGAGGCCACCAGGAACCCGGGCCCCATCAGGAACCGCGGCCGCACCCGCGTCATCAGGCGCGCGCCGATCTGCGTGGAGCCGGTCACCATGCCGGCGATCATCGGCAGGAACGCGAAGCCGGTCGTCATCGCGTTGTAGCCCTTCACCAACTGCAGGTAGTAGGTGAGGAAGAGGAACAGACCGAACATCGCGATGATCGCGAGACCGAGGGAGAGGTACACGCCGCCGCGGTTGCGGTCGGCGACCACGCGCAGCGGCAGCAGCGGCGCCTTCGTGCGGGCCTCCGTGACGACGAAGGCAACGAGCAGCACACCGGACACCGCGAACGTCCCCAGCGTCCCCGCGTCCGTCCAGCCGTACTCCTCGGCCCGGGTGAAGCCGTACACGAGGGCGACCAGACCGGTGGTCGAGAGCAGCACCCCGGGGATGTCCAGGGAGGACCGGTTCCGGGCACCCGCGGGCTCCCGGATGAACAGCACCGCCCCGACGGCCGCGACGGCCGCGAACGGGATGTTGACGTAGAAGGTCCAGCGCCAGTCCAGGTACTCGGTGAGGACGCCGCCGAGGATCAGGCCGATCGCACCGCCGCCGCCCGCGATGGCGCCGTAGATGCCGAAGGCCTTGGCCCGCTCCCTGGCGTCGGTGAACATCACCGACAGCAGCGACAGCGCCGCCGGGGCCAGCAGGGCACCGAACACGCCCTGCAGGGCCCGGGCGCCGAACAGCATGCCCTGGTTGACGGCCATGCCGCCCAGCGCGGAGGCCAGGGCGAAGCCGATCAGCCCCGTCACGAACGTCCGCTGACGTCCCCACAGGTCGGCGATGCGACCGCCGAAGAGGAGCAGCCCACCGAAGGCGAGCGCGTAGGCCGTGATGACCCACTGCTTGTTGGCCTCGGATATGTCCAGGTCCTGCTGGGCCGAGGGCAGTGCGATGTTCACGATGGTGGCGTCCAGCACGACCATCAGTTGGGCGGTGGCGATGAAGGCCAGGGCCTTCCATCGCTGCGGATCAGGTTGGATGGGCGGCGCGTCGGACACCACGGAATCCCCCTAGAGAGAACGAACGGGAAGAGAACGGGAAGAGAACGGAGAGAGAGCCGGAGTCACTCGGGCTGCCGCAGGGCCTCCAAGGTCACCGGGGAGCCCGGCAGTTCGGAGCCGGCCGGGGCCCGCAGACCGTCGAGGAATAGCTGGATGTGCCGGGCCATGAACGGCTCGAACCGCCCGCAACCGGTGCCCGGCAGCGGCCGGCTGAGCTGGCTGAGCGCCATCAGCAGGTCCCCCACCGCCACGTCCGTCCGCACGGCCCCGGCCTCCTGGGCCCGCACCAGCACCGCGTCGACGAACACCTGCAACCGGTCCCGCGACGCGACCCACTCGGGGTGCTCGTGGTCGACCGTCTGCGTGATCAGCGGGCACAGCGCCCCGATCCGCTCCTCCACGGCACCGGACACGAAACCGCACAGGGCCTCGAACGGGTCACCCGCGTCACCCAGCGCTCGCTCGGCCCGCTCGGCGATCCGGTCCGTGACCCGCTGCACGACCCCCAGCACGAGGGCGCCCCGGTCCGGGAAGTTCCGGTACAGCGTCGCGTTGCCCACCCCGGCCCGCCGGGCCACCTCATCGAGCGGCACCTCGGCGCCCAGCTCGGCGAACAGCTCCCGGGCGGCGTCCACGATCCGCTCCCGGTTGCGCAGCGCGTCGGCCCGCATACCGGCACCCCCTTTCGGTCAGCTCCAACACAACCACAAACGGGGACCTGTTCCCCACTTATTTCCCGCACCCCCGGTGACCTGCGTCACCCGCCCCCACGCCCCGCGTTCCCCTCCCCCGCCACCCGGCCGCTACACTGGCCCCGGCACACCCCGGCCTCCGTAGCTCAGGGGATAGAGCACCGCTCTCCTAAAGCGGGTGTCGCAGGTTCGAATCCTGCCGGGGGCACAACGCGTTACCGCTCTGACCTGGGGTTTATCCCCCAGGGAGGGCTCTTACTCGGCCTCGGACTTCTCGTCCGGGGCCGTTTGCGTGAGCGGTGCGTGAGCGGACGGAGAGTTGATCTCCGAAATTTCTCCCAACGGATCAGCATCATCCGGCACGGACTCCGGGCCGGGATGCTCCGCGTCTTCGGGCTTGGGCTCCGCCGCGGGAGCGGTGTTCGCGGAGGTGACGCGGGCGCGCGGTACGAGCCGGGCAGCGGCCTCGGCGATGGCGAGGTCCGCCTCGGGGAGCAGGCTCGTGTACGTGTCGGCCGTGATGGTGATCGAGGAGTGGCCGAGCATCTCCTGGATGTCCTTCAGGTCGGCCCCGGCCGCGTGGGCGAGGGTCGCGGCACCGTGGCGGAGGTCGTGGAGCCGGACTGGTGGGAGGTCGATCTCCTCGTACAGCTCGATGAACCGCCGTGTGACGTTGGCGGGGTGGAGCATCTCGCCGTTTTCCTTGGTGAAGACGCGTCCGGTCTCCACCCAGGCGCTCCCCCACTCCTTGCGGTCCTTGTCCTGCTGGGCGCGGTGCCGCTTGAGGGCCTGGACCGTGTCGGAGTCCAGCGCGATGGTCCGAGCGCCAGCGTCAGTCTTGGGGTCGTCTTCGTACACCTCCCAGCCGTCCACGACGAGTTGCTTGGCGACGGTGATGAGACCGGCGTCCAGGTTGGTGTCGGTCCACTTCTGGCCGCATGCCTCGCCCCGTCGCAGTCCGCGGAACGCGATCAGGTGGAAGAGGGCGTACAGACGGTCCTCCGCGACGTGGTCGAGGAAGAGGCCGGTGTGCTCCGGCGTCCAGACCATCACCGACGACGGCTTCTCGCCGGTGCGCTTCCAGTGGAGGATGCGCTCCTCGGTCCACACGAGAGCCTTGGGCCGCTTGCCCGCCTCCAATTCGACGTGGGCGGCCGGGTTGAAGGTGATCAACTGCTGGGCGATCGCAGCGTTCAGTGCAGCCCGCAGCGTGGAGCGAACGCGCTGGCGTGTGGCCGGTCCCACGATGCGGCGATAGGGCTCCATTTCGGCGATGGCTTCCCTCATCGCCTTGCGGCGGGCTCGGGGCTCGCGGCCCTTCCAGGGGATCTCGGCGAGGTCCTCGAACGCCTTGCGGCGGGCTGCGTTGCCTTCGGCGATCTCGACGTTGGCCTCGGCGATGGCCTCGAACATCTCCGACAGGTGGGCGACCCGGAGGCGGTCGAGCCGGTAGTGCCCTATCCGTGGTTTGAGGTGGACACGGATGTTGCTCTCGTCGCGGCTGATGGCGCTCTGCCGCCCCTTCTTGCCCGCCAGCCACATGTCCAGCCACTCGCCGACCGTGAGCCTGCTCGTCAGGTCAAGGCCGTGGCTGAGGCGCCTGCGGGTGGCCTCGATGTTCGGCAGCGGGGCCTTATCGTCGGCCACCTTCTCCAACAACTCGGCTATCTGGGCCAGGCCCTCGGAGTCGTCGGCGTCGGCCAGGCCGACGAGCGCGCGCACGTGGTCGAGGTCCGCCTGGGCGGCCTTGAGGGAGTCGTAGCCGGCGCGGCTGAAGGAGCGGCGGGTGCCGTCTTCGCGGGGCGGAAGCTCCTGGCGTATGGAGTACGAGCCGTGCTTGCGGCCGGAGAGCTTGGGGCATTTCTTGCCGAGCGGGTTGCCAGTGTGAGGGTCGCGGCAGTAGCAGCGGCGGTGGGTGGAACCCTTCAAAGATCGTTCTCCTCGGTGGGGTCGGTACCGGGTGGGTCGACGTCGTCAAGCTGCGAGGGCAGGTGGGGTGGAGTGCCGCCGGCTTCGCGGATGGCGTCGCGGTGGCGTCGTAGTTCGTGCTTGGCGTTGGCGGCCTGATCGGCGTACCGGGCCAAGGCGCGCTCGGCTGCTTCCCGCTGGACGCGGTTGGGGGCGGTCTTGACCTTCCAGCGTTCGTAGTCCTCACTCTCCACGGCGGCCAAGGCTGAGCGGAGTTCGAGGTCGTGGGCCAGGAAGTGGTCGAGCATGTAGTCGGTGGCGTCATCGGCAGCCGAACTGCCGGTGAACCACTGCAGGGCGTCCCAGGCCGGTCGCGGTTCCTCGTAGGGGAGTTGGCGGACCTCGTCGACGTAGCCGACGGGGTAGATCAGGCTGATCGGGGACATGCGCAGGGCCTTGGCGAAGACCATGACCTCGACCAGAGGGAGGACGGCGCGGCGGCCGGACTCCATGTTGGCGATCACGTTGCGGGGGATCGGGTAGCCGATCTCCTCGCATCTGTCGGCCAGATCCTGTGCGCTCCACCGCAGTTCCTTCCGTCGTCTGCGGACCTCGCCGGCCACGGTGGCCATGACGTGGTCCTCCCATTCGAGGTCGTCGGCCTCGGTGTCTTCTTCGTATCCATGGTCGGAACGGGTTTGTGTCATGAAGACACATTAACTTGCCTAACGTTGATTCCATGGCCGGGAGACGAGCGCGATCGCCGTGTTCGCCGAGGGCTCAGTCATGGATGGAGCGCGTATGCGCGAGAACGAACCCGTCGGCCGGGCGAAGGGCATGAGCCGCGAGGAGCTGCTGGAGCTTCCCGCCGCTGTTGACCTGGAGACGGGCAACCGGGCGCTGGGGCTGGGGCGGAGCAAGGGGTACGAGCTGGCGAAGCGAGGCCAGTACCCGTGCAAGGTGCTGAGGCTGGGCAACGCCTACCGGGTGGTGACCGCAGACCTGTTGGTTCTGTTGGGCCTGGCCGCGTGAGAGCGGGGAACCATAGCAGACGGTTCTGCGCTGAGCTGACACAGAAACGCTGGACTGTTGCCGGGCGTGGACGTACCGTCCGTGTTCCCTCGCGATGGCCTGGCGCCCGCGAGAAAAGGGTGGGCCCCCGGCGGTGCAACGCCGGAGGCCCGATGACTCCCCACCAGTCCCATGTGAACCGACCCGGCGGCCAGGGCATGCCAGCCCGCCACCGCCAGACAAGGAGCTGCCGAGTGCAACCCGAGAACCCCGAGCCCTATTCCGCCCCCGCCCAGGCCGTCTGGCCCGCAGCAGCCATCCCCGGCCGACCCGGCGCCCACCTGCACTCCACGCAGGCCGACGACGCCGATCCGAGCCCCACCGGTGATGCGGACGACGCCCGCAGCGCCGACGAGGCCAAGACGCCGAGCGAACTCGTGGAGATACCCGACGCGGAGCCGACCCACGGCTCGAAGCTGCTGGACGAACTGCACGGGCAGATCGCCCAGTTCGTGATCCCGCCCTCCCCGGAAGCCCTGGACGCGATCACCCTGTGGGTGGCGGCAACGCACATGCAGCCCTCGTGGCAGCACGCCCCGCGCCTGGCGGTGGTGGGGCCGGCGAAGCGGTGCGGCAAGTCACGGCTCCTGGACGTGCTGACCGAGACGGTCCACGAACCGATGCTCACCATCAACACCACCCCGGCGGCCATCTTCCGATCGATCTCCGAGGACAACCCGCCAACCCTCCTGGTGGACGAGGCGGACACCATCTTCGGCCCGAAGGTCGCGGAGAAGAACGAGGAGACGCGCGGCCTGCTCAACGCCGGCCACCAGCGGGGTCGTTACGTGACCCGGGTGGTGGGCAACGACCACACCCCGCACCGCTTCGCGACCTTCGCCATGGCGGCCATCGCGGGGATCGGCGAGCTGCCCGACACGGTTATGGACCGGTCGGTGGTGATCCGGATGCGGCGCCGGCCGAGGGCGAGAAGGTCAAGCCCTTCCGCTCCCGTCGTGACATCCCGGCCCTGCACGATCTGCGCGACCGTATCGCCGCGTGGGCCAGGCCCCTGCTGGACGAGGCCGCGGACCTGGAGCCGGAGATGCCGGTCGAGGACCGTGCCGCGGACACCTGGGAGCCCCTGGTCATCGTCGCCGACCTGGCTGGCGGGCACTGGCCCCGGCGGGCGCGCCTCGCGTGCGCGCGGATGGTCGCCGCCGAAGTGGCGGCCGAGGAGGACCACCCGAGCGGGGCGCGGATTCTCGCCGATATCCGCCGGGTGTTCTACGCCCAGCGTGAGGTGGAGAGCCTGTCCACCGCGGAACTCCTCCACCACCTGCGCCAAGACGCGGAGGCTCCGTGGGCGGAGTGGGGGCGGGGCGGGCTGACCGCCCGCGAGCTGGGCAGGATGCTGCGCGAGTTCGAGATCAGGCCCGGCAACGTGCGCATGGCGGACCGGACTCAGCGCAAGGGCTACATGCGCAACAAGTTCCTCGATGCCTGGAGCCGGTACTGCCCCACCATCCACTCAGTGGACACCCAGGCGGCCCGCCCGGTGAACCACCCGCCGTTCACTGAGTGAACGCCCTCTGCCCGGCGAACTCGACGCGGGCTGAACTCCGCCCCCCTTGTTGCCGTCCCTGCCGTCCTTGCCGTGATCTCGCAGGTCAAACGGTATACCGGCAAGACGGGAACCGGGGTCAAGACGGCAATGCGATCCGCGATCGCAGCCCTGCCGCAAGAGGCTGCCCGCATCCGTCTTGCGCCGTCCCCCGCCGTCCTGCCGTATCAGCGCAGGTCACAGCAACGCCCGCT
Source organism: Streptomyces sp. WMMC1477 (assembly GCF_027460245.1). Classification (NCBI taxonomy): domain Bacteria; kingdom Bacillati; phylum Actinomycetota; class Actinomycetes; order Kitasatosporales; family Streptomycetaceae; genus Streptomyces; species Streptomyces sp. WMMC1477. The sequence continues at coordinate 1,874,916 of NZ_JAPZBD010000003.1, forward strand.
GGGACGGAAGACGCAACGCCACCGTCCCGGCCCGGGGCACGGCCACACCGGCACCAGGCCCGCCAGGACGCGTCGACGTCTTGCTCCGAGTCGGAGCAAGACGTCGACGCCACCCGCCAGGACGGAAGGCCGAGGCGGTTGCCGTACCCGCTGTGACCTGCGCCTGCAACGGCAAAGACGCACCACACCACTACCCCAGGAGCACCCCGCTTGAAGGTCCCTCTCATGTCCCGTCACCGAGACCGCCCGCCGCTGGACGACCAGCCCGGTCAGAGGCAACCAGCGAAGACGAAGCCGACTGCGGAGCAGTACGTGCTCCGCGCGGCCGGCATCGTCATCGTGGCCCTTACCGCCGGTGCGTTCTGGCTCTCCTACGCCCACCTGGCCGAGGTCGCCGCCCAACACGGACTCCGCGACTCACCGACCCGCCGATGGGCGTGGCCCGCGACGCTGGACGCGTTCATCGTCGCGGGCGAACTCCTCATGCTCCGTGCGGGCCTGCGCCGCGTCACCGACCTGTGGGCCATCGGCGTGACCGTTATCGGATCGGTCGGCTCGATCGGGCTCAACGTGGCCGGGGTGACCGGCACGCGCGACGCCAGCAGCGTCCCATTGCTCGACTATGTGGTCGCCGCGGTTCCCCCGGCCGCCGCGATGGTGGCCTTCGGCGTGCTGATGCGGCAGATCCAAGCGCTCGTCGCACAGCCTGATGTCGACCCATCGGGCCCCGATTCGGTGCAGGTGCCGGAGCCGCCGGTCACCGCATCCGTCCACCTCGACGAGGCCCTGGCCGTCGCGGTCGGCCGGTCCGGCGAGGTTCCGGATGGGCGCGTCGGGCCTGCCGAGCTATTGACTCAGCCCGTCCCGGCCGATGGGCTGTCGGCCGCTGCATCCGTCCAGTCGCCGGAATCGCCCGCCTCCGCTGCGGCGGGCAAGGTGCGCGGTGGCCGTCCGCCCGGGGCTCCTCTTGAGGAACTCGTGGAGATCGGCCGGGCTGCTGCCGCTGAGCAGGGCAAGCTCACCCGGGCCGTCGTCCGCGCGGCGGTTGAGGACAAAGGGCTGACGGTCGGCAGCCAGCGGCTGACTGAGGTGATGGACATCCTCCGCGCCGAACTCGAAGCCTCCGCCGAGACCGATCGGCCCGGCGGCTGACCGGAACCGCCGCCGGGTGACCGGAACCTTTCCGGTCACCCGGCCCGCTGGCCGCTGCCCCGTGTAACGCACGGTCGTCCACACCTGTGGATACGGCGGCAGCCGTCCGAACTCCATCTGATCTCCGCCGTGACCCGCACTCCCTCCCCACCCCGCTCTGGAGAACCGTCCATGACGCACGACCGGTGCCGCCCCGACCACATTCCCGATGATCCGCAACCGCTGACGAAGTCCCCTACGCTGATGGACCGTTGGCGCCGCGCGTTCGGACGACCTGCCCCGGGCGGAGCCAGTAGTACCCCAAGTCCGACTCAAGGCCGGTCTTCGGGGGTCTCCGCCCCGGGGGTGGCGGAGACGGCCCAGCACCAGGGGGCGCCAGGCCAGGACGTCGGGGCCGAGAGCGGCCCCGACGCGGACACCCTCCACACCGTCCAATGCGAGACCCTGCGCCCCGTACGCGCCGCCGACACCGCCGAGAGCGTCGGCGGTGAGCCGGTCGTGAAGAGCGTGCAGCCCACGATCCGCCGCTTCACCGGCACCAAGCGCGTCGTCCGCGTCGGCCCCCTGCGCTTCACCGGCGACGAGCACACCCGTCTCCAGGAGGCCGCCGCCGAGCACGGCTACAGGGGCGACTCCGGCTTCGCCGCCGACATCGTCCTCGCCTTCATCACCGGCCGGTTCACCGCCAACCTGCCTCTGTCCGAGGACCGCCGCCGCACCCACGTCTTCCGCGCTCAGGTCCTGCGCCAGCTCAACCGGATCGGCGTCAACATCAACCAGATCGCCCGCGCCCTCAACAGCGACCACACCCCACCCGACATCCGCCAACGCCTCATCGAACTCCACGACCTGCTGGAGCTGATCGCCGAAGCCCTGCGCAAGCCCGCCGACCCGGAGACGGAGGCAGCCGCGTGATCGCAGCCATCAAACCGACCGGGGCCAACACCCGCGGCCTGCTCGCCTACCTCTACGGCCCCGGCGACCACGACGAACACCTCGACCCGCACATCGTGGCCGGCTTCGCGATGCTCGGCATGCCCGACCCCGGCCGCGACGAGAACGCCACCCTCACCGAACTCGCCCGCCACCTCGACGCACCCGTACGGCTACGCAACGGCGAGTTCGGCAAGCCGGTCGCCGACCATGTTTGGCACTGCCCGGTCCGTGCCGCCCCCGAGGACCGTTACCTCTCCGATGCCGAGTGGGGCGAGATCGCGCAGCGCATCGTCCAGGCGGCTGGCATCGCTCCGGCCGGGGATGACCTGGGCTGCCGTTGGATCGCCGTCCGCCATGCCGATGACCACATCCACATCCTCGCCACCACCGTTCGCGAAGACGGCCGCCGCCCCAAGCTCCACGGCAGCGGCGTGCGCGTCGGTGACGCCTGCCGCGAGATCGAGAAGGAATACGGGCTACGGCAGTTGAAGAAAGGGGACGGAACCGGAAGCCGTCGCCCGACTCAGGCCGAGATGCACAAGGCCGAACGCCTCGGCTGGCAACAGCCCAGCCCCGAGTGGCTCCAGGACCGCATCCGCGCCGCCATCCCCCACGTGACCAACGCCGAGGAATTCATCGCTTACCTACAAGCCAGCGGCGTCGAGGTCCAGGTCCGGCGCGGCCCGTCAGGAGACCTTCTCGGCTACGCCGCCGGCCGCCCCGGCGACGTCAACGAGACCGGCGAGCAGATTTACCACCCCGGAAGCAAGATCTCCCCCGACCTCTCCCTGCCCAAAATCAAGGCCCGTCTCAAATCCAGCCGACCCGAGGAACACCCCACCGCCCGCCGCATCCACCCCAGCAGCCCGTGGCATCAAGCCGCTGACGCCCTCGACACCCTGCACACCGACCTCGCCGACGACGCCCACGCCCAGGCTCGCATCACCGCCCTCGGCGAACTTCTTGAAGCCACCGCCCAGTCGGCACCCGCCCACCTGCAGGCCGAACTCCACGCCGCCTCCAAGGCGTTCGCCCGGGCCCAGCGCTCCCAGATCCGGGCGGAAGACCGAGCCGCCCACGCCCTGCGCAGCGCGGCACGCGACACCGTCCACACCGCCACCGGTCCCGACGGCAGCGCCCTGGCCGCCCTGGCCGCAGCCCTCGTCTGGGCCACCATCGTCGCCGCGCGCTGGCACGAAGCGAAGAACCACGCCCACCAGGCCGACTCCGCCCGCCAGGCCGTCCAGCACCTCCAGACAGCTGCCGACCGAGCCCTCGCCCCGACGCTCGCCGAACTCACAGCCCGCCCACCCAGGAATCAAGCCCGGCGCGTCCTCGCCAGCGATGTGCGGGCAGCCGTCCCCGACCACGCCGAGCGCATCCTCACCGACCCGGCCTGGCCCGCGCTCGCCACCGTCCTCGCCGACGCCGAAGCCCTCGGCCACCAACCCCACCAGCTCCTCAAGGAAGCCGCTGCCCAGCGTGAGCTGACCACCGCACGACAGCCCGCCCGCGTCCTGATCACCCGCATCCAGCACACCGGCCGAAACCCAGCACCCAACCGCCGAGCCGAAGCCGCCCGCCGCCGCTCCACCCTCGCAGGATCAATCCGCGTCCGGCAAACCCACGACGGTCAGCTTCCGCCGACGGCTACGACGCCTACCGAACAGCAGCGCCGACAGCGCCGATAGGGACCGTCAGGCCCGCAGGGGTTGCGTTCCTCTGGTATCGGAGGAACGTGTGAGGCTTTCCCGGATCACGCTGTCGCTGGCGCGCAGAGCCGACGTCAGTTCTCCTCGCAGCTCGTCCGGGAAGACCCCCGTGCCGAGGGCGCAGGCCCGCACCAGCGCGCGACAGTCGTGTACTTGCCGGTCCGTGGCGATCTCGGCGAACAGGGGGTGAGCCAAATTCTCTCGGACCGCGTAGCCGTCCTCGGCGTCCGTCGTCCTGCGGTGGAGGTCCTCGACGATGCGGTGCGCGGCGGACGCCTCGGCGGACCCGATCGCGTCGAGGACGGTAAGTCCGAGGCGGGTGTCGAAGACGGTCATCCCGGGTTCGGTCTTCCGTCCGGAGTAGGCCGTCACCAGGTCGGCCAGGTGGCTGTCGATCGGCTGCCCGGCGTCACGGCGGCACAGGACGGTCAGGCATGCCGTGACGGCTTGTTCCCACGGGTCGCCAGGCTTCGTGTCGGTAAGGAGACCAGCAGCCCCTGCCGTGTCGTTCGCAGCGAGGGCGGCGAGTACGGCGACCTGCCGACCGTCGAGCATCCGCTGTCCGATGCCATGGTGGGCTTCGATGTGCGCCAGGGCCTCGGCCCATCGCCCCTCGGTGGTGAGGGTGCGCGTGCCATCTGCGAGGAGGACGCGCCACAGCCATGCGCGAACTTCCTGGCGGTCTTCGCTGGTCGCTGTGAGGTACGCAGGTACGGTGACGCCCTCGAACCGTGCCGCTGTGCCGGTCTCCACGGCCCTGTACAGGTCGAGAAGTCGCTGACGCCCCTCATCGGCGTGGCCGGCGCGGATCTGGAGGCGGGCGAGGTTGATGACCGGTTCCAGTCCTCGGATTGCGCTCATGCCGGGCAGGGGGCAGGCGTAGAGGTAGGCGACGGCGTGCTGGTGGCACATCTCGCGGGCGAGGTCGGGAAGGTCGAGGTCGGAGGCGAGGAGCGCGGCTTGGTTGTAGAAGGCCGACGCGAGACCCTGGTCGGCCTTCCTCACCGCGGTGTCGGCCAGGTCGACGAGTGCACGCACACGTTCAGGCAGGGGCCGGCAGGCGGGGCGGAATCGGGCGACGAGCGGGAAGCGCTGGGCTGTGAGGCCGTGCGGGTCCATGGATCTCCCCCGGGTTGAAAGCAAGGATTGCTGAGGCGACGGTGCCCGCCAGCCGTGTACCGACGGGCACCGTCCGCTACGCGTGGTGCGTCATCGCCAGTCGACGACGATGCGGTTCAGCGGGGTGTCGAGGACGAAGAAGCCGGGGCGCTGCTCGATGGCGGGGGTGTCGAGGGGCTGGATTTCGAACGTGGCCTCACGGCCTCGGTAGTCGTGATCCCAGGAGCGGATGATGTCGGCGACCTTCGCGGCCAGTTCGTCGCTGCCGGGGCCGTGGCCGATGACGCCGAACTCCCAGAGCTTGTCGCCCTCGGGGGTCTGCTCCTTCGAAAGGCGCCGGGCGAGGTAGGTGACGGCACCATTGTCGACGACCGCGGTCGACGAGGGGTAGGGGTCCTCGGTGAGCAGAGTGCCCTTGGCGCTCTGGGGGAACAGCATCCGGATCAGGCCGGAGGGCAGGGAGCAGGTGACGAACAGTTCCATCCATTCCGGTGACTCCATGGCGCGGACCGTCATGCCGGTCCACTCCTCGGCGCGCGGCTGGTCAAGCACACCTGCGAGGGCATCGGCGTCGATGCTGAGCCCGGCGGGGGCCTGGAGTCGTACGGTGCCGTCCGTGCTGAGCGGGATCACTCGGCGGTCGTCGTCGGCGATGCCCCGCCGAAGCGGCATGAAGGTGTTCATCTCGCTGCCGAGGGACACCCACCGGCCGTCACGCTGCTCGTAGGCGATGGAGCGGGACACCGTGCCCTTGAGGCGCTGGGGGACGAGGAGCCGGCCGCCGGGGGCGAGCTGCTGCAGCCAGGCGTGCGGCACGCCGTGCGCGCCCACTGTGGCGATGATCCGGTCGTACGGCGCTGCTTCGGCGTAGCCGAGTGCCCCGTCGCGGGTCACGGCCTCGGCGTTCGTGATCCCTGCGGCGGCGAGGTGCGCACGGGCGCCTTCCACGAGGTCCTCGTCGACGTCGAGGGTGGTCACGTGTCCGCTCTCGCCGACCAGGTGGGCGAGGAGACCGGCGTTGTATCCGGTGCCGGCGCCGAGTTCGAGGATGCGTTCGCCGGGCTGGGCTTCGAGCTGGTCCAGCATGAGGGCAACGACGCCTGGCTGGGAGGCGCAGGAGATGGAGGTGCCGTCGGTGTCGTACTTGATGTGCACGGGCGCGTTGGCGTAGGCGTCTTCGAGCGACGCGTCGGGCACGAACACGTGGCGGGGCACGGTCCGCAGCGCGGTCTCGACGGCGGGCGTGCGGGCGTGTCCGTCCGCGCGGAGCTGGTCGACCAAGGCGTTGCGGAGGCGCTCGGCGTCCGCCGTGGGGGTGGTGATCGTATCGGTGTTCACCGCGCTGACGCTATCGATGTCGGCCGTTGCCTCGGTGGGCGACTCGGTGTGGTCACTCGTTCCCATGACTACCTCTCGTGCGATGTGGGACAGGGCGCTCTGGTCGTCCCGGAGGAGACCGGCGCGGTTGGCGTGGAAGATCACGTGGTGCGCGATGACGGCTCTCAGGCCGCGGGTGAGGGCGCCACGGCCTGCGAGGTCGGCGAGCGTGGCTCCTGTCCGTTCGAAGGCAGTGACCCACTCGTCATACCTGTGCAGTGGACCGTTCGGGCAGCAGAGGCTGTAGGCATCCACGGTCATCAACTTCTGCACGGGCGAGGTCAGTTCAACGGCTCGTTCGCGTGGTGGTGGATTGGTGGCTGGTCTAAGGGCTGCGACTTTCGCCCATACGTCGCCCTGTTCGAACCAGTCGAGTCCAGCGCCGCGCATCATGGCGCTCGCGAGCAGGATGGCGGTTTCCCGGCGTCCCAAGTGCATCGGGCCCGGCTGGTAGGTGAGCAGGTGGCGGGAGTCGCTGTGGAACAGTTCGTGGGCCGCGTCCATGGCCTCGGGTCCGCCGAAGGTGTCGGTCTCGGGCTCGTAGATGCTGGGCAGGCACGACACGGCCACACCGTCGCCGATGAGATCGCTCAGAAGCGCCTCGATGGCTGGTGAGGGCTTGTCGGCGAGGTAACGCAGCGGCCAGGGCTGCTTGTTCATGAACCACCAGCCGGTGAGCTGCCCTTCGGCCTCGGCCTCGATCAGGGCGGGGCCGAGGCGTCCGGCGATGGTGTGGCGTGCCATCTCGCGGTCGACGAAGGTGATGTTGTGCTGCTGCCAGCGGTCGGGAGGCATAAGGGTCCTTCGGTTGGTGGATCAAGCGATGAGGAGGCATGCGTCCCAGGCGGACCGGGGTGGTGCGGCGGTGCTGGGCGCGAGGAGGACCAGGGCTATGCCAGCGGCCCCGTCGAGGAGGCCGGAGCTGCCTTGCTGGTCCTGGATGAGCGCCTTGGCCATGAGTTCGGGGTCGGTGCCCGGTGGGATGACCGCAGCCAGGAGGGCTGGGATCGCGACTCGGAGTTTTCCCGCGGTTGAGGGGTGGGCGTCGTCGGCCGTCCGCGCGGCAGCGTGGGCGAGGCCGGCGAACCCGTGGCAGAGGCCGTTGTCCGTTGTGGCCTTCAGCTGGTCGGGATCGGTGAGGGCGGCCACGAGCGCGTTCTCCGCGTCGATCTGGCGTCGGGTGTCGCCGAGGGCGAGCGCGGCAAGTTGCTGGGCGCGGGCGAGGCCGGCGGTGCCGTAGCACCAAGACGGTCGCCGGGGCGCGGACGGGGCGAGACGCGCCCTGCTCAGCTCGCTTCGAGTGACCCAGTACGGCCAGACCGGCCCGCCGTCGGCCTTCTCCTTCCAGCGGTCCAGCCAGGTCAGGATGGTGTGCAGTGCCGCGTGGTGCCCGTCGGTCACGGAGCCGTTCCGAGCGGCGAGGGCCAGGAGCGCGAGCACGCCGCCGATGCCGTGCGCCATACCGGTGTTGGCGTGTCCGCCGGGAAATTGGTCATCCGGGCTGCCGGAGGGACCGGTCTCCGTCCACCAGCCCGGCAGGGTCTCGCCGTGGTGGGTGATCGGTTCGGTGAGGCGCACGCAGTAGTCGAGAACGGCGCGCATCGTGGAGCTGCCGGGGTTTCGGCGCAGTAGGTAGGCGCCGTATCCGATGAGGCCCCGGATGGCGTCGAACTCGGCGAGCTGCGGCAGGCGTCCGGCATCGATGCGGCGGTGCGCGGCATCGAGACGGCGCCCGACGTTGACGGCGATCTGTCCGTCCATCGCGTCGAGGGCTCGCTGGTAGGAGCCGGGAAGGTGGTCGGCAGCACAGGTCACGGCGTGGGCGAAGGCGGGCGCCCCGTAGAACGGGTGGCTGTCCGGGCCGCTGGTGAGCGGCTGCCGACAGGCGGCGGCGAGCCAGGCGTGGGCGTGGTGCCACGGGCCGAGGCCGCTCGCGGCCCGCTCGATGTGCAGCAGCGCGATTCCGGGAGGGCCGTAAGCAAGATGCTGCCGGTCCGAGGACAGCGTCCTGGAGCCGAGGGGCACGGTGTCGGGATCGGCGAGTTGGGCGGCGATGGCATCGACCAGGCCGAGCACGGGGTGGACGGTCACGAAGCCCTCCCCCTGGTGCGGGCTGTCCAGGCCAGGGCGGCGGCGCGCGCCAGGTAGAGGCACACCTCTTCCTCCGGGAAGTTCACGGCGACGTGGCGCACGAAGTGGACGTGCAGCAGGGAGGTCAGGACGTCATCGACGGCGATGCCCTGAGTGTCCGGGCCGGGCAGGTGCGGCCGGTACGCGGCGAGCGCCGTATCCCGGTCGCCCCATCCCGACACGATGGCGTCCCCGCCCGGGACACGGCGCAGCCCCGCCCAGTCGTCGCTCGGGTCGGCGAGCCGTACGGCATCGGTGAACTGCGGGCGAGGAACGGGAGCGGGGGCTGTCGGCGGGATGTGGTCGATCAGCCACCGCATCCCGGCTGCGGTGCTGCCGAGGAACGCGGAGGCGATGGCGACCGTGTGGGCCGCCACTAGCGTGCGCAGTCCGGGGTGCTGTGGCTGCGCGAGTTGGGCCAGGATGGCGCGCGAGTCCGCCCGGAAAACCTCCTCGGCGGCCTCCCATGCGGCGCCGGAGCCCCAGCGGCCCATCTCCCGGTAGGAGGTGGGATAGCGCAGGTCGGCCAGCAGGCCGATGCTTCGTAGCTCGTCAGCCCAGGCGCTCACCGTTCGGGCCGTGTCGGCGAAGGCTTCCCGGCCGGGGAGGGCGATGCGTACGCGGAGATGCTGGTCCGGGTCGCGGAAGCGGATGAACCACCACGGTGGGTTGCCGAGTTGTTCGAGGAGGCCGGGCAAGTGCCTGGAAAGCAAGTCGTCTTGGCGTCTGGAATCGCCGTACAGGGCGGCCAGGAGAACAGAGAAAGCGGCGGGCGTCTGCGTCTGGGCCGCAGACAGGGCACGGGCCCGGCTGGGGGCGGGCAGTGGTGGCCACGTCGGCGGTCGGGTCGCCTTGAGCGGAACTACGACCTCGTGGGCTCGCCCGCCACACCAGCCGTACGCCTCCGGTTCCGGGGCCTCGACGAGCACGGCGAGGCGCGAATGGTCGAGGTGCCTGCGCAGGAGCGCACGCTGGCCGGCCTCGTCGAGGTCGAGGAAAAGGCGCCGGTCGTCCTCGACGAGATGGACGCGGCGCGGCAGCCTCCGCCGGGCACGCCAGTCGCTGAGGGCGGCGTCCCACTCAGCCCGAGGGCGGACATGGCCGGGCAGTTCGGACGCTTCCAGACGCCAGCGTGCCGGGGCCAGCACGATCCGGCCGTACCGCAGACGTGGAAGGAACGGCATCGCCGCTGCGGCGCCCCAGTCGAAGACGGTGACCTGCGCGCACTGGGCGCGGGACAGTTCGGTGAGGAACCGCACCAGCGGCGGGGTGTGGGCGCGCAGGTTCAGCGCGTGCATCCCAACGGCCTCCACGCGGTGGCCTCGCTCAGGGACAGCGAGGTACATGCGGCGGCCGTCGCACCCCACGGCCAAGTCCTCCGGGGTGAGGACGGTGTCCTGCGGGGCGCGGTGTTCCTGAAAGCTGATCACAGTGGGCAGGGCCTGTGGGGCGCGAGTGACGTGGGCGCTCGCGGGGAACAGGGGCGGGAATGAAACCTGCGCGGGCATGGTGTTGCCGTCTGCGGCCGGGAGGTCGGCAAGCTCGGCGGTCAGGGCCTCGCGGTCGGCGGGAGCCAGCACACTGAGGAACCGGCCCGTGGAGACGCCGATACCACGGGACACGCTCACCATCTCCAGCCGAAAATGCCCACGCTGCAACTCCGCCAGGCTGGCCGCGTACACCCGCACCCCGATCTCCAAGTGCGGCGGCAGCCGAGGCTCGTCGGAACCCACGCCCAGCGCCTCAATCTGTTCGTCCGTGAGGATCACTTCGTCACGGCCGTCGAGCGCGACGGTCTGAGCCAGCCCTACGAGGGCGTCATCCCGACCGGAGACGCGGGGCCTGCGTGCGCCGGCCGGAGCGCCTGGGTAGCCGTCGGGATAGCCAGTGCCGCTGTCCGCGACGACCTCCGCGAGCGGCACCATCGTGCCGATGCCGTACCGCTCGTAGAACCGCTGGTGGTACTCGTTCCAGGCGGCGGTCCCGTACGGGCGGATACTCAAGCGGGTCAGGACGAGAGCGGCGCGCTCGATCTCTCGGGCGACCGCTTCCGGCAGAACGAGCCGCGCATCCAGGCGGAGGTCGAGCGCGACGGGATGGCGACGCAGGCCCGGGACGAGGTCTCGCATCCGCGCCGCGACGCTGTCCCGGCCACCGTGCGTGGCGCACTCCTCCAGGCCCACCCGGATGGCACGGAGTTCGCGTACGGTCTCCGCGACCGGGGCGAGGCTTCCAGCGTCGACGGCGTCGAGTTGGTCCACCAGATACCCGAGGGCATCGGTCTCGGTGCTCGGAGCGTGCAGACCCGTGATCAGCACCCGCCGCCTGATCAGCTCCGCCAGCAGTTGACGTGCCTTCTCTGGACCGGCCCCGGGGAACTCCGTCTGGAGCTTGTCCACGAGGGTGCCGAACCGGATCGGCGCCCTGCTCGCGGCAAGGACCGCGTGCACCGGTCCGGTCAGGGCCAAAGACGCCTCGACCGCGCGAGTCCGGTCGTCCTGGACGTCAGGCTGGAACGGCACGATGAGCCGGTCACCCCGGTACGTCACGGTGTTGTTGACAACGACGGGCAGCCTCTCGAGGAGGTCCGAGCACGACTCCAGCCGTTCGACCAGGGCCGCCAACCACTCTGCCCCTGCACGGCCGACGGCCACGTGCTCCTCGCCCCAGTCGGCCCGCGCCTGGGGGCCGAACTCCGCGGTGGCCACGCCGGCGAACAGGCCGAAGGGCGTCGCCCGGTGTTGGGCGCGCAGCAGGTAGCGGGCCACGGACAGCGCCGCGCGCTGCACATCCCGGAGGGCTGGGTGCTCGGCCGTGCACAGGGCCTCTACCTGCGCGGCCAGGACCGGGCTGGAGTACCGGAGGGCCTCGGCGACGTCCTTGTCCGCCCAGGCCGCGCGTAGCCACGCCACACAGGCAGACGCACCACTGGGCGAGCGGTCGTCGAGGTCAGGACATGGAGGAAACGGCAGTGAGGGCCGGGCCACGGCACGCACGAGAGCGGTGGAACCGGCGCGGAACGCTGCAGGCGAAGCAACCACCAAGTACCTCCGAAGGTGAGGGGGCGGGCGGCTGGTGCCGCCGCGCGGAGACGCGGCGGCACCAGACCGGGCTGACCTGAGGGCCGGGTTAGGCGACGTTGGTGGTGCAAGCGCCGCAGGTGGACCCGCAGTTGTCGTCGGTCAGGCTGACCAGACCCGCCGGGTCGGCGATCTCGACGAGGGAGACGTCCAGGTCGAAGCCGTCCGAGGCCCCCGGAATCTGGGGGCGTACTTCAGTGCGGCTGGGAACTACGGTGCTGCGCGTCATGCTTCAACTCCTTTTAGTCGTTGTGGTGTTACTGGGCTGGAGCGCCCACCAAGTGCCCACGGGAGCGGTGCCGGATGGCTGCTCCTCGACGGCTCCTGGCTGCCCGGCGCGAGGTGACGTGCTCCGCGTAGGAAGTCCTCGCGGGCTGCCTGCATCACGCCGGGAAGTCGTGTGCAGGGACTCTGATCAAGCGGACGACGGCCGCCGCTCCATGAAGTAGGCGAGCGCCTGGGCCTGCAGGCGATCGAGGCACTGCTCGCACGCGTAGAAGGGTGCGTGCTGCCCGTCCCACTGCACCGGTCCGAGCCAGATCACCAGGACTCCGGTACGCCCGCAGCCGAGCCAGCAGTCACCGGTGATCCACGGCCACTCCATGGAAGGACGTCCCCTTTTCAGCTGGTCGGGATGGTCGATCTGGCGGCCTGGCAGTGGGGAGCGCAGGCCCAGAGCTGGACGGCAGGCCCCAGTGGCGTATCTCCCCCAGCCGTCGCCCACTCGCTCCCAGCCAGCGGGCGCACAGGGCGCAGTCCATGGCCATCTGCTGGCGGGGCCGGAGTCTGGCGAGATCCGGAAGGGGCGAGGGTGCCGTGGCCGGGATACTCACTCGCCGCCCCCGGTGCTGAGTTCCGCCCAGACCTCTTTGCCCCAGGGGCGTCTGCCCGAGCCATGCAGGTCGTAGCCCCAGCGGTCGGCGACAGCATCGACGAGGAGCAGCCCACGCCCCGACTCGTCGTTGTCACCCGCCTGGCCGAGTATGGGCAGACGCGTCGGTTCCCGGTCCACGACCCCAACACGCACTCGTGTCGCGCTCGGCCGCCCGACCGTGAGGCGGATCTCGGGACACGGAGTGTGCCGGGCGGCGTTCGCGATCAGCTCCGTGACGATCAGCGCGGCACGGTCGGCGAGGCCGTCGATGTGCCACACACCGAGGACGGCTCGGACGAGGTCGCGGCCGATCATGGCCGTGGACGGCTCGCACGGGAAGGTCTGGCTGTACGTGGGGTGGCCGACGGATGGGACTTCAACTGGTTTTCTCAGACTCGTCATTGGGTGGAGCCTTCGTGTCGTCTCGGCGCCCGGCCCGCCCCTGCGGGGGAAACCTCGGGGGCGATCCGGGCCGTCAACAGCCGCCCGCCAGGTGGGCATGCGAGCGACCAGCACCCAGACAACTCCCTGCCCCTGCAGCCTGGTTAGGACGTTCAGGTAGTCAGCCGACGGACCGACCTAGGGCGTTTTGGCTCCCCCTTTACCTGGCGGGCGGGGATCGTGCGGGCTACCGTGCCCGCATGGACACCACCCGCAACACCGTTCTTGAGGCGTGGATGACCGAACACGGCTACAGCTCCAACAGCCTCGCCGAGGCCGTGAACAGGGCCATTGAACGGTTGACCGGGCGCCTTGGAGGACTCGACGGCTCGTCGGTCCGGGCATGGAAAGCGGGCCGGGTCACGTGGCCAAAGTCCGCTGCGCGCATGGCACTTGAGGACCTCACCGGACTACCCGCCGTCGCTTTAGGGTTCGTGCCACGGAGCCGGCCTTCGTCCACCCCGGCCCCACCGCAGCAGGAGGACCCCGACATGAAGCGCCGTACCCTCGTCGGCAGCATCGCGGCGGCTGCCGCAGCAGCAGCCGCACCCGGCACCACATCGCCGCGCCGTATCGGCATGAGCGACGTCAACCGCCTCAACAAGCGCTTCGCCGAGATCATCGCCAGCGACCACCGCCACGGCGGACAACTCGGCATCGAACAGCGGGCCGCCGCCCTCGCCGACGAGGCACTCAACCTCCAGAACGCCGGCAGCGCCACTCAGCGCGTGCGCAGCAATCTCTACGCCTCCGCAGCCGCCTTCCGCTCCTCCGCGATGTGGGCAGCCATCGACGGCCGGCGCTACGACGTCGCCAAGGCGCACATGCGCGAGGCCCAGGCCCTCGCCGAGATGTCCGGCGACCAAGCGATCAAGTTCCGCATCTGGAGCCACGCGGGCACCATGTACCGCCACATGGGCCGCCCCGCCGACGCATTCGCCGCCAACGACGTGGCCCGCAACCTGCACCTCACCCGCCGAGACCCTCTGTTCGCCTCCCTCGGCATGGCCCGCCAGGGCGCCATCCACGGCACGGCACAGGACCGCACCGGCACCCGCCGCGCCTTCGACCAGGCCCAGGACGCCATGCTGCGCGCCAATGCCGCCGACTACCGGCCAGTGTGGATGCTCGCCTTCTACGACCAGGCCGAGCTGGACTCTCTGTCCCTCTCCGCACATTTGGCGCTCGGCGACTACTCGACCGCCGAGTACCACGCCCACCGCTGCCTGTCCGCGCTCCGGCCCCACATGATCCGGTCCCGGGCCATCACCACCACCCGGCTCGCCCATTCCCAGCTCGCCCAGGGCGCCCCCGACGCCGCCGCGGCCACCGCGATGAAGGTCCCCGCCGAAGCCGCCACCCAGCACGCCCGGGTCACACGCATGCTGCAGGAGTTCGGGGCCGCACTTCGCGCCACCGCGCCGGGCAGTTCCACCGTGCAGACCTGGACCGAGCACGCCGCCACCTGGAGGATGGCCGCATGACCACGGCGCCCGCCATCGAACTGCGCACGTTCACCACCCTCGACACAGCCCGCGGCGACCTCCTCGACGTGTACGCCGACGTGCGCGCCCCGCTCCTCCACCTGCCGAACTACGCGGTCACCGCGTTCGGCGAACGCCTGGACCGACACGGCACCGAGCCGGGGTTCACGGCCGTCCTCGCGTACGCGGACGGACATCCGGTCGGCTACGCCTACGGCAACACCATCGAGCACGGCAACCGCTACTGGCAGCGCACCAGCCCGACGCCGGCCGAAAGTTACACCGAGCGCCCGGCGGTGGCTCTGAAGGAGATCGGCGTCCGCCCGACCTGGCGGAAGACCGGCACCGCCCGCCGCATCCACGACGCCCTCCTCGCCACCCGTGACGAGCCGTACGTCACGCTCATGGTCAACCCGGCCGCCGGCGATGGAAAAGTCCACGCGCTCTACAAGTCGTGGGGGTACGAGGACATCGGCCAGAGCCAGCCGTCACCGGCCTCACCGGTCCTCACCGTGATGATCCGCGACACCCGCTGACCCCAGAGGCGGGCAGTGCAGGAATGACCCTCAGGGCCCGGTCTCGGAGTACGTCCAGCGGGGCCCCGTTGAACAGGTTGGGCGCACAAACGGGGCGTCCGAGCGGGGCCGGTGCTCGTCGTAGCATCTACCAGCCCGTAATAACAGGAACCCTCTACCCTGGACACCGATTGTCTGGTGCGTCTGGAACGTGAGGGCTGCGAGTGAGACTGAGGCAAGAGGCTCGTGTCCTCAAGGAGAAGGCCGTTTCTTCGATGGTTGCGGCGGCCGAGGCATTCAACTCGCCGCACGACCGAGGGCGAGAAACGAAGGTACTTCTGCACCTTCAGCACTCCTTCGAGATGCTGCTGAAAGCCGCGCTCGTCCAGAAGGGCATTAGCGTCTTCGACCCGGCCCTGGGCCGGTCACTCGGATTTGAGACCTGCGTACGCAAAGCCGCCGAACACCCGGACATCAAGCTCAACGAGCCTGACGCAGGAACGCTCAGAGCCATCGACGCCATGCGCGATGACGAGCAGCACTGGTTCAACCAGGTTTCCGAGCAGCTGCTGTACGTGCATGCCCGAGCTGCCGTGACACTCTTCGACGACCTGCTCAGGGGCGTATTCAAGGAGTCGCTCGCTAACCACCTGCCCGACCGCGTACTGCCGGTCTCGGTTGACCCGCCCCGTGACCTTGCGCTCCTCTTGGACGAGGAATACACACAGATCGCAGCCCTACTCAAGCCGGGCCGACGCGCGACGCACGAGGCGCGAGCCAGGATTCGAACCTTGTTGGCGATGGAGGCCCACACCGGGCCGGAGACCCGCGTCTCGGGTAAGGACGTCGATCGCGTTCAGGCCGGCATACGTGGGGGAGCGAGGCGCTCGGAAGTCTTCCCTCGCTTGGAGGAGCTGGCCACTGCTACGGACGGTGAGGGACTGCTGGTCAAGGTGCGCTTCGTCAAGAACCAGGCGGCTCCGCCAGTGCGCTATGCGGCTGATGAATCCGTGCCGGCGGCCGCGATCCGGGAGGTGGATCTCCAGGCCAAGTACCACCGCTCGGCGGCCGAGCTCGCCGAGGCACTTGACTTGACCCAGCCGAAGTGCCTCGCGTTGCGCCGACACCTGGGCATCGACGCTGATCCCGCGTGCAGCCACGAGTTCGTCTTCAGCTCCCAACGCCTGAAGCGCTTTTCCGACAACGCCTTCACCCGCATGCGCACCGCGCGCGACACGTTGGATCTGGAAGCCGTCTGGCGAGCTCATAACCCGTCCGCCCGCCAACTGGAGTCCTGCAAAGTGCCCGGCTGTCGAGCTGGGTGACCGTCGCGACGCACGGCGATCTTTGACTACCTGCGGAGACCATCGTGCTCTGGACGTCGGAGTATCGCCACCAACGATTCTCGAGGGACCTGCTCGTGTCGGTGGGCTGCGCTAGCCTGCATCCGCCCTGCCGCTGTCGCCGCCGAAGGCGCAGCCTCATCCACCGGGCACTGAGCCTTTGCCAACCTCACTTTGAGCTGGCCAGATGTAGGGCGAGGACGGCCTGCACGAGGCCGGTGGTGCGGATGGTCGAGCAGCGGAGCCTGCGGAGGAGCCGCCAGGCCTTGAGAGTGGCGACGGCCTGCTCGACGAGGGCCCGGATCTTCGCTTGGGACCGGTTCACGGCTTTCTGACCTGCGGAGAGGGTCTCCCACCGTCCCCAGCACGGGGTGCGGACTGTGCCGCCGGCGCCCCGGTAGCCCTTATCCGCCCAGCACGTGACGCCGACCTCGGTGAGGGCTTCGACGATGCCGTGTTCGCGGGCCGCGCGGACGTCGTGGACCGCGCCGGGCAGGGCCGGTGAGGCCCACAGCAGACGGCCGAAGGGGTCGGCGAGGACCTGCACATTCATCCCGTGTTTCTTGTGCTTGCCGGAGAAGAAGGGCCGGTCGGCTGCGATCCGGTCGATCGGCAGGAGCGTCCCGTCGAGCAGGACGTAGGCCTTCCCCGAAGCGGTCCGAACCGCCTCGGCGAGGGTCGGTGCGAGTGCGGCCAGCAGCTCGACGGCCTCGTTGATGTACCGGTAGACCGTACTCGTGCCGATCTCGAAACCCGCCGCGATCTGGGCATATGTGGTCCCGTTGCGTAGATGCGCCAGCACCAGCAGGGCCTGACGGCCGACGGTGAGCCGACGCCAGCGGCTTCCGATCCGACGACGGTGCTCGCGCAGACGAGCGGCGAGGAAGGTCAGGGACCGACTGGACACGTCCAGCCCGCACGGGTAGACAAGCACGTGAAGCCTCTGGTGGGTATCGGGCGATCTTGGTCGTGAACCCGTCTACCAGGGGCTTCACCCCTGTGTCGAGCCAACTGGACAGCTCAAAGCCCAGGTTGGCAAAGGCTCACTGAGGGGAAGCGATGCGTCAACAAGAAGTCACCGAAGACTGCCCTGGGACAGGACAGGACGGGTACATGGACGAGAGTGCACCAGGCGACGAGTGGTACGTGATCTGCCCGGTCTGCAGGATGAAGTGAGCAGGAGGCAGCACCCTCATCGAGCCCCACAAAGACTGGCGGAAGCGCTGAGGGCGGAGGCTGGCAGTTAGGCGAGCGGGCCTTGACCCAAAGCCCGCTGCTGGGGCGCGACGTGCGTGCTGCCGTTTCTAAGCATCCACCTGTTGATCGATCGCCGCTTCGTAGAAGGCATCCGCGAGGGCGACGATGATCGAATTGATGGCCGGCCCGTCGGTGAAGAAATAGTCAGCCATGGTGTTGTGGGCGTCCTGGTTGTCTGCGACCGCCTCCGTAACGGCTGCTTGGAAATCTGGTGACTCCAGGAACTGCTTCTTGGAGTTCACCTTGGTCTGGTTGATCAAATTCGAGTTCGCGAGCAACCGCTGGACGAGTCCCTGCACGAACTCCCTGATCTGGGACTCGGCGAACGATTCGGCGCCGAAGAGGTCGTTCATCTTGTCTATGACGACCTGGAGCGCCACGTACTTCGGATCCTTCTTCATTCCTGTGCCGGCTGCGCTGATGCCCTTCAGCTGCCCGTCGCCCACGAGCGAGATGTTGACCGGGATTGCCTTGTTGTGCTTGACCCCGACCAGCACCACGTCGGAGAGGTCCACGTCGGCCGCCCAAGCGGACTCGGCGATGACCTTCTCCAACAGGCGCAGGAAGATCGAAAGCATCTCCATGTAGGGGTCGCCGTAGTCGACGATCTGGGACATGAAGTCATAGAGACGTACGTAGGTGGAGACATCCTTGCGGAACAGGTCGAGCGCCTGGAGCGTGACCTTGTCCTCCTCCTCGATCGCCCGCGCGTAACGGCGCCGGAAGTCGTGCTGCGCCGGGCTGATCGCCGCCGAGAGCGCGTTGTTGCCCTTTCTGGTCACCCACAGCTCGGCGACCTTGCGAACGTCGTCCTCGGTGTAGATCCCGGCTTGGGCAAGCTTGTTAGCCAGGTGGACGACGACATACGGATCGGTCTCGGTCTCCAGGGTCGCGTCTTTGAAGTACGGCTCGAAGGCTGCCTTGATGTCTTCGGGCTTGTTGGCGAAGTCGATGACGAACGTCTTGCGCTTCTGCTCCCCACCAGCGGTGCGATGGGTGCGGTTGAGCCGCGAGAGTGTCTGCACCGCGGTGACCCCTGACAGCTTCTTGTCTATGTACATCGCCGAGAGTAAGGGCTGGTCGAAGCCGGTCTGGAACTTGTTGGCGACCAGCATGATCTTGTACGTCTCGCCCTTGAATGCGGCTGCCAGATCAGCCCCGGCGCCGGGGTTCATGTTGGCCTCGGTGAACTCGTCGCCCTTCGACGGCTGCGGGCCCCAGTCGCTGTGCCAGGTCTCGTCCTCGGTCATCGTCACCCCGGCGGAGAAGGCAACCAGGGTGCGGTAGTTGTACGAGGCGTCTTCGGTGCGGCGCCTGGCGATGTAGGCGTCGATGGCCAGCTTGTACTTCACTGCGGACTTGCGCGAGTCGGTCACCACCATCGCCTTCGCCTTGCCTTCGAGGAGGTAGGCGACGTTGGCGTGGAAGTGCTCGACGATGATCTGCACCTTCTGGCTGATGTTCGTCGGGTGGAGCTGCACCCACCGCATGAGCCCCTTGCGGGCGGCGGCCTCCTCGACCTCTCCCCCGTCACCGCTCTCGGCCCTGCCGGCGATCTTCAACGCGGTGTCGTAGGACTGATAGCCCTTGAGCACGTCGAGGATGTAGCCCTCCTCGATCGCCTGCTTCATCGAGTACAGGTGGAACTCGTGCGGCTTCCCGTCGGCACCCTTGCGGCCGAACAGTTCGAGGGTCTTGTTCTTCGGCGTCGCGGTGAAGGCGAAGTAGGAGATGCTCTCCGACTCGGCCCTCTCGGTCATCTCCGAGGCCAGCACCGACTCCACATCGACCTCGCCGCCCTCCTCGATCTCCTTGACCTCCTCGGCCGTCAGTACCTGCTTCAGCTTCGAGGAGATCTGACCCGACTGGGAGGAGTGCGCCTCATCGGCGATGACGGCGAACCGCTTGCCCTTGAGGCCAGCGTCGGTCCGGATCTCGTCCAGCGCATGCGGGAAAGTCTGCACCGTCACGGCGATGATCAGCTCGCCATTCTTCAACACTTGCGCCAGCAGACCCGACTTCGACTTCGCGCCGGCCTTGCGGACGTCCTCGGGGCTGATAGTCGCGACGATCTTGCCAGTGCCGTCGATCTGCCGGATCGCATCCTGCAGCTGGGAGTCGAGCACGGTGCGGTCCACGACCACGACGACCGAGTCGAAGACCTTCCGATCATCGACGTGCAGCCTCGCCAGCCGGTGGGCCGTCCAGGCGATGGTGTTTGTCTTCCCCGACCCAGCCGAGTGCTCAATCAGGTACCGCTGCCCGACGCCCTCTTCCCTCACCGCCTCGACGATGCTCGTCACGGCCTCCCACTGGTGGAACCGCGGGAAAAGCATGCTCGTACGCCGCACCGACGTGCCGTTGGTGACGTCCCACTCTTCCTTGGTCTGCACGATCATCAGGCGCCCGATGATGTTCAGCCAGGCGTGTTTCTCCCATACGCGTTCCCACAGGTACGCCGTCGACGACCGTCCGTCCGCGCCGGGCGGATTACCGGCACCGCTGTCGAAGCCGATGTTGAACGGCAAGAAGTGGGTCTTCTCCCCCTCCAGCCTGGTGGTCATCGCCGCGAGGTCGTTCGAGACCGCGAAGTGGACCAGAGCGCGGTGTCCGAAGGACAGCAGCGGCTCAGGCCGTCCCTTAGTCAGTGGGTTGCGGTCCTGCTTGTACTGGTTGATCGCCTTATCCAGCGACTCGGTGAAGTTGGTCTTCAACTCCACTGTCGCCACCGGAAGACCGTTGACGAAGAACACCAGATCGAGGATGCGCTGGTCAGCAGTCGAGAAGTGCACCTGCCGCACCACCCGCACCCGCATCGCCTCGTAGTGCGCCGTCGTGGTCTCGTTGAGCGAGGTCTCGGGGCGAAACTGCGCCATCTTCAACCGGCCGCCACCGATGTACTGCACCCCGTTGCGCAGGATGTTCAGTGTGCCCCCGCCATGCTCCAGCGGCCTATCCAGCGCCGCCGTCAGCACGTCGAGGAACTTCGCCTGCGACCCCGCCGCCTTCAACGCCTTCTCGTACGCCGGCTTCTGTGTCTCCTCCAGCCACGCGTACAGGTCGTTCGGGAACAGCGCCCGCTCCCGGTCGTACTCTCCGCCGTCACGGTCGTTCTCCGAATAGAGCCAGCCGTGCGCCTCCAGGTACTCGCAGATCTCTGTCTCGAAGACCACCTCATTGTGATCGGCCATCACACCACTCCTGGTACGTCAATCTGCCCGGTCATCGCCGCCGAGATCACCGCAAGCCGACGTTCCCTGGAGAGCTCGATGAACTGCTCGGTCTCCTCGATGAGCGTGTCGATCTTCGCAGTCGCATCGCTGATCTCCGCCACTAGCCCACGCTGCTCCTCAAGCGTTGGAACCGGAACACGCAGGGAGCCAATGATGTCGGAGTTCAAATTGTCCATCGTCGATCCAACGGAGGCGAGCGCGAGTGCATCGCGATTCCGCCGGCTGCTGAATACGATGGCCCCGAACGCTGGCTCGATGAATGCTCGATTGAACCGGATAAGCGCCGAGCCCGTCCCGCATAGGAAGCCCACTGCAGGGGCCCCCACGACCGCACAGCGTCCAAGCTCTCCTCGACGGGCGGCGACCAAATCACCTTCCTCAAGAGCATGGCGCGCAAGCTGTTCTGCTTTGGCAGCGCCGACCGCGACCCTCGGATCGGGGACGACTTCACCTGCGACGATATGGGATGGATTGATGATCGGCGTGCCACCATCCTCATACTCATCGGACTTCAACTGACTGCCGAACGGCCCCGTCTGGACCAAAACAGCAACTGCCTTCAATGGCGTGTTCCAGTCAAGGAGCGCAACACTTCGCTCTACAACCGACCACCGCCGCTCGCGGAGCATCTCGATCAGCCGCTGCTGCTCGTCGATGAGCGTGTCGATGTCGGCTGTCTCGCGGTCAAGGAAGTTGACGATGGAGCGCTGCTCGTCGGTCGGGGGCAGTACGAGAGGAATGCGAGCGAATGTGCTCCAGTTGCGGAAGTCAACGCTGCGCTCACGGACGTTCGGCGCCTGGGTGGCAAGGAAGCCGGAGGTTCCAAGGTGGCGTAGCAGGCGGGCAAGGTAAGCGGGATCGTCGCCCGCCATAGGCTCACAGACGTGGTAGACGGGCGAACCGTTGCCATGGCTGTCCGAGACGCCGACGGCGCCGGCAAAGCCGTCGAGGGCGTGGAAGACCAGGTCGCCGGGACGGATCTCCTGATAGCCGTTCTCGGTATCAGAGAAGGTGTAGCCATCCTTACGGCGGTTCGCGCGCAGAGTGACTGTGCCATCCCGGTAGGCGGTGATAACACCGAGCCCCGACCGAGCAGGTCGGTCCAGCGGGCGCAACACTCGCCGCACCGTTGTCGCACGCCAGTCAGGCGGCGGCGTGGTGATCACTGCTCCACCTCGCGGAGGAGATCGAGGATCTTGGCGACCTGCTTCTCCAAGTCGGCGTCGATCTCGGCAAGCGGGCGAGGTGGCACGTACTTGTAGAACTGGCGGGTGAAGGGAATCTCATAGCCAGTCTTGGTTTTGGCCCAGTCGATCCAGGCGTCAGGAACGTGCGGCTTCACCTCAGCGTCGAAGTACGTCTGGATTACTTCGCGCTCCCCGGCGGCGCCTGCGGTTGAGCCGCCGTAGGTGAAGGACACGATTTCGGTATCACGCTTTTTCGAGTCGGGCTTCAGATTGCCCTTGCGGTCGACGATAGGGTTATCGCCTTCATCGAGCAGGGGACGCTCGACGGTGATGGTCCAGTAGCCGAACTCATCGTTGCGTAGCAACTTGGAGAAGTCAGGGTCGGCGTCCTCGAAGTCGGCGTACAGCCGCACGACCTCGGCGCGGTCACGGTCGCTGATCTCGCGTCCCTTGGACCCGAGGTTCTTGCGCATCTTGGTCCAGAACGACGTGCCGTCGATGAGCTGGACTTTGCCCTGGCGGTCGGGGTGCTTGGTGTTGTCGAGGATCCAGATGTAGGTGGCGATGCCGGTGTTGAAGAACATGTTGGTCGGCAGCGCGACGATCGCCTCGACCAGGTCATTCTCCAGCAGCCACCTACGAATGTTGGAGGGGCCGGATGCGGCAGCGCCGTTGAAGAGCGGTGAGCCGTTCATGATGATGCCGACGCGGCCGCCGCCGTCCTCGGGTGCGCGCATCTTGTGGGCCAAGTGGAGCAGGAAGAGCATTTGGCCGTCCGAGGTCGCGGGGAGCCCCGGCGCGAATCGGCCGTAAGGGCCGGAGGTGTCGCGCTCCGCCTTGACCGCCTTGGCGTACTGCTTCCAGTCCACTCCGTAGGGCGGGTTGGACATGCAATAGTCGAACTGGCGCCCCTTGAAGGCGTCGGCGGTGAGCGTGTTACCGAAGGCGATGTTGGTCGTGTCATGGCCCTTGGCGAGCAGGTCGGACTTGCAAATGGCGTACGACTGCGGGTTGTACTCCTGCCCGTACAGAGTGAGCTTCGCGTCGGAATTCTGGGCTAGCAGGTGCTCCTCTGCCAGGGAGAGCATGCCGCCGGTACCGGCGGTGGGGTCGTACAGCGACCTGATAATGCTGCCCTCAGAGAGGTCGACGTCCTTCTCCGCGAAAAGCAGGTCCACCAACAGCCGGATCGCGTCGCGCGGCGTGTAGTGGTCACCGGAGGTCTCGTTCGCGGCCTCGTTGAACTTGCGGATGATGTACTCGAACGCATCTCCCATGTCTGCGTTGGACACCATGTCGGGATGCAGATCGACAGCGCCGAAGGACTTGACGATCTCGCGTAGGAGCCCGGCCTTCTCCAGGGCCAGGAGCTCCTTCTTGAAGTCGAAGTACTCGAACACGTCCACGTCGGCGGAGAATCGGTCGATGTAGTCAGCGAGGTTGTCCGCCAGCCCGTCCGCATCGGTCAGCAAGTTCGCGAACGCGTAATTGGAGGTGTTGTAAAATGTCCGCCCCGTGGCCTTCTTGACCTCGACCTTGAGCCGGTTCGGGTTCTCGTACCTCGCAGCCAGCTCTCGTACCACCACACGGTCCGGCTCAAGTACGCAGTCGAGCCGTCTCAGGATCGTGAACGGAAGAATCACAGTCCCGTACTGGTTGGGGCGGTAGGGCCCCCGAAGCTGGTCAGCAATCGACCAGATGAAGCTTCCGAGCGTACTCACAAGGTTCCTCACGAGAATCGTCTAGCAGTGACGATCACTTTGCCAGAGGGAGCAGCCAGCATCCCATGGTTCAACCATGAGGCCCCCGAGGTGCTCATGCCGATCGGCCCCGGGGTGCCTGCACGTGCTGCCGGAGCGGCAGCTCCGGAAGACGTTGGAAGATGGCGAGAACGAACCGGGCGCCACAGACTCCACTACAGCGAGGTGGGGATGCGCCAGCACGACACCGAGGTACCTCAGGTGCGTGAGCGATGCGTGAGCGGACTACCTGATACAGGTCGGCATGAGTCGGATCACATGGCTTGCCACGCAGTCCTGACCAGGAGAAACAGCACCGGGTGACAGCGCAAGGCACCCCCTGGCAAGGATCCAATCCCACTCCTAAAGCGGGTGTCGCAGGTTCGAATCCTGCCGGGGGCACCAGCGCGAAAGGCCACCTGGGAAGGTTCCCAGGTGGCCTGTGACGTTCGCGGGTTGATCATCCATCCCCGCCGAAGTGGGGTCCTGGCCGCGGCGGTTCGCGGGCCCGGCGCCCGTCGCGCGGTGAAGGGCGCCGTGTCAGTGGCGGACGCGGTAGTGGAGGTGAGTGACGCCGTCGGCTTCGACCACCGTGGGGGTGTCCAGCTTGGTGGGCGTGCCGTCGAGTCCGGAGAAGAAGGGGACGCCCTTGCCCAGCAGCACCGGCACGAGGTCGACCGCGATCACGTCGATCAGGCCGAGGTTGAGGCACTGTCGGGTGATGGACGGCGTGGCGATGGCGACGTCTCCGTCGCCGGCGAGTTCCTTGGCCTGCTCCACGGCTTTGGCCACCCCGTCGGTGGCGGACGTGAAGGGTGCGTCCTCGCGCGGCCAGCCGTCCGGCACGCGGTGGGTCACTCTGGGGACTCGCCGCCGACGACCCCGCGCCCGGCCGGCGGCTGGGCGCGGAGCTGCCCTGGCTCTGGCACCTGCACCGGAACGGGCTCGAAGGCGTCGGGTTCCTGCGGCGTGCGCTCGGGCGGGCCCCGAGCGACCGCGGACACCTCCAGGCACGGCTGCTCACCGGGCTGGCCCTGGTCGTGGACACCGCGAGCCCGCTCGACCAGGAGCACGGCCTGGCCCGGCAGGCCCTTGAGCTGGCCACCGAGCACGGCGACGAGGAACTGCGTGGCCCGTGTCTCTCGCTCGCCTCGGTGGGCCGGTTCTACACCGACTTCGAGGCCGCCTGGGAGCTCACCACCCAGGCCGTCCGCTCCGCACGGGCCGCGGGCGACGCGTTGTTCGTCCACGCCCAGGTGGGCATGCAAGGGATGATCCGGCACCTGCAGGACCGCCACGACGAGGCGTGCTCCCTGCTGGAGAGCGCGGTCGACGGACTGCAGGGCCGGCACCCGGGCATCGCCTCGACGGCGCTCGCCTTCCTCTCCGCCACCTCGCTCGTGCGCGGACGGCCGGCCGACGCGCGACGTTCGGCCGAGGACGCGCTCGAACTCGCCGAGCCCCTGCACGACTACCTGCGGGTGGGCATCGCGCGCGGTGCGCTCGCCAACGCCCTGGTCGCTTCGGGCGACCCGGCGGGCGCGCACGACGCCGTACGGCCGGTCCGCAGGCTCGTGGGCGACGCCGACACCGACGTCTTCGTGCCCGGAGCGGCCCTGACGCTGGGGCGGTTGTGCCTGGCCGACGGCGATCTCGACGGCGCCCTGCGCTGGTTCGAGCGCGATGTGCGGCAGACGGACCACGGAGCCCCCACCTACCTGGCGGCTCAGATGCACGTGGGCTACGGCGAGGCACTGCGGCTCGCCGGGCGGATCGAGGCGGCCCGTGACGAACTCGACCGCGCGACGGACGCGGCGCGCAGGCTCGGCATGCCACGGACCCTGGCCGACGCGCTTGAGCAACAAGGCCATCTCACCGGCGACATCAGCCTCCGCCACGAGGCGCTGGCGATCCGCCTCGACCACGGTCTGCGGATGTACTGGCCGGACAGCCTGGAGTCGCTCGCCCCGGCCATGGCGGCGCCGGCGACCGTACGGGTCCTGGCCGCCGGTGACCGGGCGCATGAGGTCATGGGACTGCCCCGGCGGCCAGGCGGTCGACGCGGGTACGACGCCACCCTGGCGGCACTCCGGGACGAGCTCGGCGCGGGTTTCCCGGCCGCGTGGGCCGAGGGAGCCGCGCTGTCGCCCGACGAGGCCGTCGCCTACGCCCGGCGGGCCCGCGGGGCCCGGGGCCGCCCTGCCAGCGGCTGGGGGAGCCTCACGCCGACGGAGCTGACCGTCGCCCGGCTGGCGGCCGAGGGCCTCAACAACCCGCAGATCGCGGCACGGCTGTTCATGAGCCGCAGCACGGTCAAGACCCACCTCGCTCACCTCTACGCAAAACTCGGCGTAGCGAACCGGACCGGGCTCGCCGCCTTTCCGGCGGCCGCCGGCCGGGCCGTCGCGCCCTGAAAGGGCTGGCGCCGGGCTCCTACCGTCAGCGCACGCTCGCGGAGGCGTCCGGACGGGGTGTCAGGACGGCGGCGACGACCGCGGTGGCCGAGGCGGTGACGTCGGACACGAAGGGCAGCCGGCCGACGCCGAGCCGCCGCAATGCCGGGCCGTGGTCGGCGGCGACGACGAGGGAGGCCGCGAGCAGGAGGAGTCGCCACAGGGCCATCACCGGGCGGCGCGTCGCACGGGGCAGCTCCGCCAGGGAGGCGTGCAGCCGCTCGCAGTGGAACGGCACGTGGCGCTCCTCGTCGGAGAGGATGCGCCCGGCCACCTCCGTGGTGAGCGGGTCGTCGGTGCCGTCGCGCAGGGCTCGGTAGTAGCGCAGCGCCACCACCTCCGCGATCATCAGCACCAGCAGCTCCAGGCGCAGGCCCATGAGGCGCCGCAGCCGCACGAAGGCCCTGTCGCTCCAGTGGCCGGTCAACGTCGGCATGCCGCCTGCGGCCAGGAGGCGGGCGAGGAGGCGGGCGTGGTTCTGTTCCTCCGCGACGAAGAGCCGGACCGCCTGGGCGTAGTCGTCGTCTCCGGCCTCGTCGGCCTTGGCGATGAGGTTCGCGCCGTCACCGTCCTCGCCGACCTGGAAGCGCTGGATGCCGGCCCACACCGCCGGATGCAGCGTCGCCCTCCGCGTCCAGTCCGGGTCGCCCTGGGCGCGCCTGCGCGCCCGCTCGTCCTCGAACCGCCGTGTCCACTGGGCGAAGTCCCCTGGGTTCACCTGGTCCCTCCCTCTCCGGGGGCACGGCCGCCGTGCCCCCGGAGAGGGACGACGCGAGGCGGGGGTGGGCCGTTCCCCCCAGGCCGTTGGAGGGCGGTCAGGCCCCTGTGGGGGGAGCCGGAATTTCCGGTCGGCACGGTCCGTGGGTCACGGATATCTGCACTCGCGGGGTGAGGGTTTGACCGAGGGTGCGGGTAGTTTCCCTGCAACGACGAAGGGCCGAAATGATTCCCTGCACACAGGGCGCCGCGACGTGCTAGCGTTGACCCAGTTGCAGTTGTGGTTCCCGAATTCCAGGTTCTTCACGGTCGGCTCTTACGCCACTGGAAGTGCTTTTGACACCGGTCTTTTCCGGCGGGGTGATCATCGCGGCGACGCGGTGTCCGTGCGGTACGGGCACCGATTGACTGCCCCGAAGGAGAAAAACATGGCTACTGGCACCGTGAAGTGGTTCAACTCGGAAAAGGGTTTCGGCTTCATCGAGCAGGACGGCGGCGGCCCCGACGTGTTCGCCCACTACTCGAACATCGCCGCCCAGGGCTTCCGTGAGCTGCTCGAGGGCCAGAAGGTGAGCTTCGACGTCGCGCAGGGCCAGAAGGGCCCGACGGCCGAGAACATCGTCACCGCCTGACGCTGACGCGTACTGTCCGGTTGGGGCCCGCATCCTTTGGGGTGCGGGCCCCGACTGCGTACGCTCCCCCGCGGGTCCTCACCTGAGGACGCGCATGGGGAATCCGTGGACAATCCACGTGGATTTCCCTTCCGGGATGAAATACATCCCCGCCAGACCGTATTGCAGCGCACGATCTGCTTACGCGTTCCATTCGGCCTGTACTTGCAATTCTCTGGGCGGCTTCCGGCTGTGGGAATTCCTTGATACGTGCCGCATCGAGGAAGGTTCCGCATGAACCGCACCCGCACGGACAACCGCTCGGCCCGGGGCCGGAAGGGCGCCGCCGGGGGGAAGAACGGCAACCGCTTCCGGTCGTCGGCCCCGAGCCGAAGCGGCGGACCGGCCCGGTCCAAGGGGCACGGGCGCGGCCCGGGCACGGCTCAGGGTGATTTCGCTCTCCCGAAGACGCTCACCCCCGCACTGCCCGCAGTGACGCACTTCGCCGATCTCGACATGCCCCCCGAGCTGCTGGCCGCGCTCGGTTCGCAGGGTGTGACCGTCCCGTTCCCGATCCAGGCCGCGACGCTGCCGAACTCCCTGGCCGGACGCGACGTCCTCGGCCGGGGGCGCACCGGTTCCGGCAAGACCCTCGCCTTCGGGCTCGCCCTGCTGGCCCGCACCGCCGGGCGGCGCGCCGAGCCCCGGCAGCCGCTGGGCCTGGTCCTCGTCCCCACCCGTGAGCTGGCACAGCAGGTCACCGACGCCCTGACGCCGTACGCCCGCTCGGTGGGTCTGCGGCTGGCCACGGTCGTGGGAGGGATGTCGATCGGACGACAGGCCGGCGCGCTGCGCGGCGGTGTCGAGATCGTCGTCGCCACCCCCGGACGGCTCAAGGACCTCATCGAGCGCGGCGACTGCCGTCTGGGCCAGGTCTCCGCCACCGTTCTGGACGAAGCGGACCAGATGGCGGACATGGGGTTCATGCCGCAGGTCACCGCCCTGCTCGACCAGGTCCGCCCGGAAGGCCAGCGCATGCTGTTCTCCGCCACCCTGGACCGCAACGTCGACCTGCTCGTGCGCCGCTATCTCAGCGATCCCGTCGTGCACTCCGTCGACCCGTCCGCGGGCGCGGTCACGACGATGGAGCACCACGTGCTCCACGTCCACGGTGACGACAAGCACGCCACGACCACCGAGATCGCCGCACGTGACGGTCGCGTGATCATGTTCCTGGACACGAAGCACGCCGTCGACCGGCTCACCAAGCACCTCCTGAAGAGCGGGGTGCGGGCCGCGGCCCTGCACGGGGGCAAGTCGCAACCCCAGCGCACCCGGACGCTGACGCAGTTCAAGGACGGTCACGTCAGCGTGCTGGTGGCCACCAACGTGGCCGCGCGGGGCATCCACGTCGACAGCCTCGACCTCGTCGTCAACGTCGATCCCCCGATCGACCACAAGGACTATCTCCACCGCAGTGGCCGCACGGCCCGGGCCGGTGAGTCCGGCAGCGTCGTCACCCTGGTCACCCCGGAGCAGCGCCGCACCGTGTCCCGCGTCATGGCGATGGCCAGCATCACCCCGCGGACGACCCAGGTCCGGGCGGGCTCGGAGGCCCTGCGCCGCATCACCGGTGCCCAGGCCCCGTCCGGCATACCGGTCGTCGTCTCCGCGCCCGTGGCCAAGCCGCCCCAGCGCGGCGGTCCCGCACGCGGCCGGCGCCGTCCGGCTTCGGCCGGCCGGCCTACATCCGCACGTCGGTCCGCCGCCGGCGCGAGAGCATAGAACCACCCCGGAAGAGCCGAACCCGCTCGCGAGGAGTCATCCCCTGGCCCTGCCCGTGCGTCCCCGCAGGAACGCCCCGGGCGACCTCGTCCGCCCCGCCGCCCCCGTCCTTCCACCCTTGTGAGGCATCATGCGCTGTGTCATCGCCCGCTTCCCGTTCGAGCTCACCAAGAGTGGCGTGCTGGAGTCGATGAAGGGCGTCAAGCCCGAGCCGGTCACCGGCGACTCCGTGATCATCGGGCGCCGCAGCTACCCCACCATGCAGGTCGGCGAGGTCATCACCCGCCAGGACCGCCGCGATTTCAGCGCGCGCGAAGTCCTCAAGGCCATGGCCCAGCTCGGCTTCACCTGCCGTACCACGCCCAAGGACGCCGTCCCGGAGGCCGCCGACCCGCTTCAGCGGGCTTCCGCGATGCTCGGTACCCCCGACCCGTCCGACCGCCGGGAGGTCACGGACCAGGGCTGGTGAACCGCGGCCCGGGGCTGCCGTACGCCGTGACGGGGCAGGTCAGCCGTCCGTCGTGGGGCCGGCCCCGGCATCACCGCGCCGACGCAGTTCGTCGTTGATGCGCCGCGCCTCTTCCAGCTGGTCCTCCAGGATGACGATGCGGCAAGCGGCCTCGATGGACGTGCCCTGGTCGACCATCTCGCGGGCGCGGGCGGCGATGCGGAGCTGGTAGCGCGAGTAGCGGCGATGGCCGCCCTCGGAGCGCAGCGGCGTGATCAGCCGGGCTTCACCGAGGGCTCGCAGGAAGGCGGGGCTGGTGCCGAGCATCTCCGCCGCCCGCCCCATCGTGTATGCGGGATAGTCGTCGTCGTCGAGACGGTCGAGCGGTGTGTCTGCGGTCAATCTGCACCTCTGCTGGGGGAACGCGTCGCGGGGCCCTGGTGCCTACGTCACCAGCGGTTTCTGGGGGCATCGGCCAGCTCGTCCACCCATCCGCCGCGGCGACGGCCCTCTGGTCGCCCACCAGCCTTCGACGGCCTGGGAGCGGGGTGGGGGTCACCGCTGCGTGACTGCGACGTGCGCCTCCTGCCCTCTCCGTCTCCTGCTGCGTAGCTCCACCAGCCACCCGGCTCGGCACCCGGCGGGCGGACGAGGCGGCCCAAGCCTACTGCGGCCCCACCGCCCCGCCGTCGCGTCGGGGCTTCCTGTCTGCCAATAGATTAGCCCCGCCGCGAGCGCGTCTCTACAGCAGCCATGACAGATTTCCCGGACGGCTCCGCGCGCCTGCCGGGTACGTGGGTCGGCGCGTCGGGCCGGCCCACCGGCCGGGGACCGGCTTCCGGCGTCCGGCGTCGCCCTTCGGGAGAGCCGCCGCATTGCGCGCCCCGCCGTGCGTGAGGAGATCCCCGCGCGCTTAGGGTGGCCGGGGAGAGCAGATCGTACGCCCGGGAGATGAGCAGTGGGGTCAGTCGAGCCCCTGCCGATCCGTGTGCCGGTGGGTGAGGGCGCCGGTCGGTGGGCGAGCCGGGCGGGGTGCCGCCGCGTGCTGCTGGTCGTCCACAACGTCACCTCGGCGGGGCGGCTGCTGGATGTTCTGCCGCTGTTCCACGACGACTTCCGGGTGCAGTTGTTGGTCACATCGACGGGTTCGTCGGCGTTTCAGGCGGGGGTGCGGGAACTCTTCGCCGAATGGGGGCTTCCTGTGTTGCCCTGGGAGCAGGCGTTGTCGACGTCGGTCGACCTCGCGGTGTCCGCAAGCTTTGGTGGCCAACTCTCGCGCATACAAGGCAAGTTGGCCGTCCTTTCGCATGGGGTTGGATACACTAAGAGGCTGACCGAACCGCGAACCGCGAACCGCGAACCGCGAACCGCGAACCGCGAACCGCGAACCGCGAACCGCGAACCGCGAACCGCGAACCGCGAACCGCGAACCGACGTTCGGGTTGTCGCGAGAATGGCTGCTGGCGGACGGGGAACCGTTCGTGGACGCCCTCGTGCTGTCCCACCCAGAGCAGCTGGAGCGGCTGCGCCGGGCCTGCCCGGAGGCCGAGGGGGCGGCCGTACTCGCGGGCGACCCGTGTTTCGACCGCATGCTGGCGGCCCGGCGGCACCGGGAGCGGTTCCGGCGTGCCCTGGGAGTGCGCCGCGGGCAGCGGCTGGTGGTGCTCAACTCCACCTGGAACTCCGAGGGACTCTTCGGCGACGGGGGCGAGACGGACGTGCTCCCCGGCCTGCTCCCCCGGCTCGGCGCCGAGCTGCCCGCCGACGACTACCGGTTGGCGGCCGTGCTGCACCCCAACATCTGGTACGGGCACGGTCCGGGGCAGATCAGGGCCTGGCTGGACCGGGCCCGGCGCGGCGGGCTGACGCCGGTCGACCCGGTGCACGGGTGGCGGCAGGCCCTGCTGGCGGCGGACGTGGTCCTGGGGGACTTCGGCGCCGTCTCCTACTACGCGGCGGCCCTGGGCGTCCCCGTGCTGCTGGCCGCAGACGGGCGGGGCCGGCTGGACCCGGAGGCCCCGCTGGCCGCGTTCGTGCGGGAGGCGCCACGGCTCGCCCCGCACGGGCCGCTGCGCGAGCAGGTGGACAAGCTCCTGGCCGAGCCCCCGCCCGGGGCCGGTGCGGCCGCGTACGTCACCTCGGCTCCGGGAGCCGCGGCGGCGTTGCTGCGCCGGCACTTCTACGCGCTCATGGAGCTTCCGGAACCCGAGGCGCGCGCCCTGCTGGAGCCGCTGCCCCTGCCGCCCCACGACCCGCCGCGGCGTACGGCTCCGCTGTACGTCCGGACGCGGGTCCAGGGGGTGGACGTCGTCGTCGAGCGGTCCACCGCGCCCTTCCGGGACGTCGAGGGGGAAGCCCATCTCGCCGTCCACGAGGACACCCGGGACCCCGGTGAGCTGGAGGTGGCCGACGTCGTCCTCCGGGACGGGGCGCCGGACGACCCGCGGCTGGGCGGGCCCGGCCCGTGGACGGCGGAGGTGCTGGGTCGGCATCCGCACTGCGCGCTCGCCGCCTATGTGACCGGGCCGGACGCCTGCACCGTGCGGACCGGCGTGCGGACCGGGGCGCGGACCGGGGAGAACGACTCGTTCCGGCTGTCGGCCGGGCCGGGCGCGGACGCGGACCCGGCGGTGTACGCGTCGGCCCTGTACGCCTGGCTGACGGCGGGCGGGGTCGTGCCGTCGCGGGGCGTCACGCTGCGGGCGCGGGTGGCGGGCGGCGTGCATCCCGTGACCGTGGAGCCGGTCACCCCGGGGGCCGGCAGCGGAGCCGCAGGTTGGCCAGATAGCGCAGATGCGGAGCCGCCACCGGGCTGAGCAGGCGTTCCGCCTCGGTGATCCGCGTCAGGGCCGCGGCGTCGTCGCCGGCGTCGTGGAGTGTCTCGGCGAGATCGGTGAGGGCGCGGGCCTGGTTGTACGCCTCGCCCCGGCGGGCGAAGAAGTCCACGGCGGACTCCAGGGCGTCCCCGGCCTCAGCCGGCCGCCCCATGCCGCGCAGGGCGCGTCCCTGGTGGCGCTCGGAGAGGGCAAGGGCGCGCGCTCGGTCCGCGGCGCCCTCCTGGCCCTCGGTGATGTTCCGGTAGAGCCGCTCCGACTCGACGAACCGCTCGTACGCCGCCTCGTACCGCCACTGGTACAGGCTCAGCAGGCCCAGGAACTCCACCGACGACGCCTCGCCGCGCAGGTGTCCGGCCGCGCGTTCGGTCGCGACGGCGGCGCGGGCGGCGCCCTCGGCCTCCTCCCAGCGTTCCAGTGCGCCGAGGCAGTGGGCGAGCTGGAAGTGCAGCGCGCCCGCCATCCGGGTGTCCGGCCGGTGTTCGCCGGCCCAGCGCACGGCCACGCGTAGCGCGGGCAGCGCCTCGTCCCAGTACCCGGCCTTGAGCTGTAGCGGCCACAGGGCGCGGGCCAGGCGCAGGCCCGTGTCGAGGTGTCCGTGTTCTTCGGCCACGAAGACCGCGCGGACGAGGTTGTCCACGTCGGCCGCCAGCGCGGCCACGCCCTCCGCCTCGTCGGCGTGGGGGCTCTCGTCGTCGGGCGCCGGTTCGGTGCGCCAGCTCTGCGGGAGGGCGGCGTGTGCGGCGTGCCGGGCGCGTCGCAGCAGGGTGTCGAGCACGCGCTCGGTGGCCGCGGCGCACGCGGCGGCACCGTGCTCCGCGGCGGCCCGGTCGGCCAGGAGGCGGCGCGCCTCGGGGCGGAAGCGGTAGCGGCCGTCGGGCCGCGGTTCCAGCAGGTGGACGTCGGCGGCCTCCGCGAGCAGCCGGCCGGCCTCCCGCTCGGTGACGGCTCCCGCGGCGGCGGCGAGGCGCGCGTCGACGGACGGCCATCCGCCCAGCGCCGTCAGCCCGCACAGGCGTGCCGCCTGTGGCCGCAGGCGTCGGTGGGCGTCCCCGGCCGGGCCCGGGAGCGCGGGGCGGCCGGTCGCTCCGGGGGACGGCTCCGGGGCGGGGCCGTCCCCGGCCCGCAGCAGCCCGGAAGCGGCGGTCTTCAGGGCGAGGGGGTTGCCCCCGCAGTGGTGCAGCAGTTGCCGGATCTGCGGCTTGGCGAGCGCGGTGTCCTCCCGCCCCGCGACCGTCCGCAGCATGCGCACGGCGTACCGGTCGCTCAGCGGCGGGACGGGGACGCGTTCGGCCTCCAGCGCGAAGGGCGGGCCGGAGACGACGACCAGCAGGAAGACCTCGGGCGTGGCCGGGATCAGGTTACGCACCTGGGCGAGGGAGGACGCGTGGTCGACCACCACGAGTGCTCTGCGGTCGGCGGTGAGCGTCCGGTAGAGCTCTTCCCGGCCCTCCTCGGTGGGCGGGACGCGCTCCGGCTCCACGCCCATCTCCCGCAGGAGACGCAGCAGGACGACGCCGGGCTCCGGCCCGGTGTCGCGCGCCGCGTCGCGCAGGTCGACGTAGAACTGCCCGTCGGGGAACCGGGCGTAGTGGGCCGCGCCGAGGTGGAGGGCCACGGCGGTCGTGCCGATGCCCGGCGGGCCGTACAGCAGCGCGACGCGGGGCCGTCCGGCGGCGGGACGCGTGGCCTCCCGCCCCAACTGCCTCAGCACGCGCTGACGGTTGGTGAAGTCCCGTGGCGCCGGGGGCAGTCCGCGCCCCGGGGAGAGCGTCAGCGCCTGCTCCGAGAGC
This sequence comes from Streptomyces sp. WMMC1477, assembly GCF_027460245.1. Classification (NCBI taxonomy): domain Bacteria; kingdom Bacillati; phylum Actinomycetota; class Actinomycetes; order Kitasatosporales; family Streptomycetaceae; genus Streptomyces; species Streptomyces sp. WMMC1477. The sequence goes on from NZ_JAPZBD010000003.1 coordinate 1,909,136, forward strand.
CCCCGCACGAGGAGCGACCACTCACCCGCCTGCCGCGGGTCCCGGGCCATGCGGGCGTGCATCTGGCCCGCGAGGGTGCGCCGGCCCTCCGCGCTCTCCGGGAGCGGTGTCTCCCGGCCCATGGTCCGGCGCACCAGGGCGCCCGTCGACTGGAGCAGTTGCTTGCCCATCTCCCCGGCGGCGCCGTTCGCCACCTGGGTGAGGAACGCGGTGAGCGCGCCCACCGCCACGATCTCCAGCACGTCCGGCCCTCCCCTGGTCCCCGACCCGGCTCTGGCCGGACTGTATCGCCGCGACGGCGCCCCGGGGCAACTTTCCGGCCCCGTCCGCCGGTTCGGCTTACGGCAGCCTCACCGGTCCGGCCGCGCCGTCCGGACCGGCCCACGGCACCGCACCGCCGGCACCGGTTCACTCCGGTGCGCCCCCTCCCGCGCCGATCCGCGGCGCACGTCACCGCCGGATCATTGGCTTCCATGAAGGGATTCGGGAAGTACTGGGGCTGGGTCGTCTTCGCCGTCCTGGTCGCCGGCTGGTTGAGCCTCGATGTCGGTCCGGTCGCACTCGTCGTGCTGTCCGGTGTGTGCAGCTTCTACTTCTTCTTCAACGTACCCGTGTGGTGCGGGGCGACCGGGCGCGATGGGGCGTGCCGCAACAACAGCCGCGGCGCGCTGATGGGCTGCCATCTGCGTCAGCACAGGTGGCAGAAGTTCAGGATGGTGTTCTGGAGCTCCCGTTGGGCGCAGCTCCGGCAGGAGCTCTTCCAGGACGCGAGCACCGGCCTGGCCAGCGTGGGCGGCGTGTTCGCGGTGACGTCCGGCCTGGTGGCGACCCTGCAACCGCTGTTCGGCGGGGGCTGGTAGCGGGCGGCCGCCCGGGAGGCGTCCCGTCGGGGCGCCGGTCACGACGGGGGCACGCTCAGCCGGCCTCGGTGGCGAGGACGGCGTGGGTGAGGGCGACGAACTCGGGGAGGGCCGGGTGGCCGGCGCCGTCCCGCCAGGCGAGGACGACGGGGACGGGGGGCGCGTCCACGAGCGGGCGGTAGACGAGCGCGGGGTGGGCGTGGTTGCTCGGGGTGGCCGAGGTGGTGACGCCGAGGGCGCGGCCGGCGGCGATCGCGAGAAGCCACTCGTCGGTGTTGCCCACCTCGATGGTGGCGGTGGGACGGGCCGAGGGCGGCCACAGGTCGAGCGTCGTGGTGCCGAAGACGGTGTTGAGGGCGATCGGGTGCGGGGTGAGGTCGGCGAGGGTGACGCGGGGGCGGGCGGCCAGCGGGTTGTCCGCGGGCATGACGACGACCCGCTCCTCCCACAGCAGCGGCTCGGTGCGGCAGCCGGGCGGCTGGACGGTGCCGCGCAGCAGGGCGGCGTCGACCCTGCCCTGGGCGAGACCGGCCGTGTGCTCGTCGATGCGGAGCAGTTCGAGGGGCACGTCGGGGCGGTTCTCGTCCCAGCGGCGCAGGAGCGGGATGGTGTGGTCGCCGAGGGCCGCCCAGTTGTGGCCGACGCGCAGCGGCCAGCGGCGCAGGCCCGCGGGGTCGACGGCGTTCTCGAAGGCGGTGAGGGCCGCGGCGGCCTTGTCGCGGAAGGTGTGCCCCTCGGGGGTGAGCTCCAGGTGGTGGGTGGAGCGGTCGACGAGGCGGGTGCCCAGGTGGTCCTCTAGGCGGCGCAGGGTGCGGGAGAGGGCGGGCTGACTGACGTGCAGGCGGGCGGCGGCACGGGTGACGTTGCCCGCCTCTGCGATGGCGAGGAAGGCCCGCAGGTGTCGCAGCTCGATGGTCATGCGTCAGAAGCATAACCGCCGGGGAATCGGCATTTCACAGCGCGCGACCCGCTTCATAGCGTGGAACCATGACGACCACGGTGAGAGACGCATCGGCCACGGCCGCACCCCTCCTGCGACGTCGCGCCGCCGGGTACGGAAGCCTCGGCGGCGTCGGTCTGGTGTTGCTCGGGGCGGTGTCCGTCCAGTTCGGCTCCGCCTTCGCGTCGCTGCTGTTCCCCCGGGCGGGAGCGCTCGGCACGGTGGCGCTGCGGGTGACGTTCGCCGCTCTGCTGCTGCTGGTCGTCACCCGGCCCCGGCTGCGCGGCTACACACGCGCCGACTGGGCGGTGGCCTGCGGCTTCGGCCTGGCACTCGGCGGTATGAACATCCTCTTCTACCAGGCGATCGACCGTATCCCGCTGGGCCCGGCGGTGACCCTGGAGGTCCTCGGCCCGCTCCTGCTGTCGGTCGTCACCTCGCGCCGCGCCGCCAGCCTGCTGTGGGCGGGGCTCGCCCTGACCGGGGTCTACCTGCTGGGCCAGGGCGACTTCGGCCGGCTCAACGGCGCGGGAGTGGCCTTCGCCCTGGGGGCCGGAGTGATGTGGGCCGCGTACATCCTCCTCAACGCGCGGGCGGGGGCACGCTTCCCGAGGCTGGACGGCCTGGCGATCGCGATGGCCGTCGCCGCGCTGCTCAGCCTGCCCCTGGGCGTCGCGTCCGCGGGCGGGACGCTGCTGGAGCCCGCCGTGCTCGCTCCGGGCCTGGCGATCGCGGTCCTCTCCTCCGGCATCCCCTACGCCCTGGAGCTGCTCGCCCTGCGCAGGCTGCCCGCGGCGACGTTCGCGGTGCTCATGAGCCTGGCCCCCGCCCTGGCCGCGACGGCGGGCTTCCTCATCCTGGGGCAGGAGCTGTCCTGGGCGCAGTGCGTGGCCATCGCCCTGGTGGTCCTGGCGAGCGCGGGCGCGGTCCGCATGGCGCGCCGCTGATCGCCCGGGGCGCACCGCCGGCGGGCTGAGCCGACGCCGAGGGCACGGTGGGGCGGGCCCGGCGGGGGCGGGTGGCCGGATGTGGTGCACGGGTGTCGTGGGGCGCTCTTAGCATGGGCGGATGGCCGATCAGCGCAGTCCCCTCGACGTCCTGAACCGCGTTTTCGGGTACGACACCTTCCGCGGGCAGCAGCAGGAGATCATCGAGCACGTCTCCGGGGGCGGGGACGCGCTGGTCCTGATGCCGACGGGCGGCGGGAAGTCCCTGTGCTACCAGGTGCCGGCGCTCGTGCGGGAGGGGGTCGGCGTCGTCGTCTCCCCGCTGATCGCACTCATGCAGGACCAGGTGGACGCCCTGCGGGCGCTGGGCGTCCGCGCCGGGTTCCTCAACTCCACGCAGGACTTCGAGGAGCGGCGCCTGGTCGAGGCGGAGTTCCTGGCCGGGGAGATCGATCTGCTGTATCTGCCGCCGGAGCGGCTCCGCGTCGAGTCGACGCTGCGGCTGCTGGACCGGGGCGAGATCTCGCTGTTCGCCATCGACGAGGCGCACTGCGTGGCGCAGTGGGGGCACGACTTCCGGCCGGACTACCTGGCGCTCTCGGAGCTGCACGAGCGCTGGCCGCAGGTGCCGCGGATCGCGCTGACGGCGACGGCCACGGAGGCCACGCACGCGGAGATCGCCTCCCGGCTCAAGCTCCAGGACGCCCGGCACTTCGTGGCGAGCTTCGACCGGCCGAACATCCAGTACCGCGTCGTGCCCAAGGGCGAGCCGAAGAAGCAGCTGCTGAAGCTCCTGCGCGCCGAGCACGAGGGGGACGCGGGCATCGTCTACTGCCTTTCCCGGTCCTCGGTGGAGAAGACGGCGGAGTGGCTGACGCAGCAGGGCATCGAGGCGGTGCCGTACCACGCGAAGCTGGACCCGGCGGTGCGGGCGGAGCACCAGGCCCGGTTCCTGCGCGAGGACGGGCTGGTCGTGGTGGCGACGATCGCGTTCGGCATGGGGATCGACAAGCCGGACGTGCGCTTCGTGGCCCACCTGGACCTGCCGAAGTCGATCGAGGGCTACTACCAGGAGACGGGCCGGGCCGGGCGGGACGGGCTGCCGTCGACGGCCTGGCTGGCCTACGGGCTCCAGGACGTGGTGCAGCAGCGCAAGCTCATCGACGTCGGCCCGGGGGACGAGGCGCACCGGCGGCGGCTGTCGGCCCATCTGGACGCGATGCTGGCGCTGTGCGAGACGGTGGAGTGCCGCCGGGTGCGGCTCCTGGCCTACTTCGGCGAGGAGAGCGGGCCGTGCGGGAACTGCGACACGTGCCTGACGCCGCCGAAGACGTGGGACGGCACGGTGGCGGCGCAGAAGGTGCTGTCCACGGTGGTGCGGCTGAAGCGGGAACGGGGCCAGAAGTTCGGCGCCGGGCAGATCGTCGACATCCTGCTGGGCCGCAAGACGGCGAAGGTGATCCAGTTCGACCATGACGCCCTGAGGGTCTTCGGGGTGGGGACGGAGCTGGGCGAGGCGCAGTGGCGCTCGGTGGTGCGGCAGCTGGTGGCGACGGGCCTGCTGGCCGTCGAGGGCGAGTACGGCACGCTGGTGCTGACGGAGGCGAGCGCCGAGGTGCTGGGCGGCCGCCGGGAGGTGCCGCTGCGGGAGGACCCGAAGGCGGTGGCCGCGGCGAAGTCCGCCGGCGGGGCGAAGGGCTCCGGGGGCGGCGGCCGGAAGGCGGCGGCCGTGGAGCTGCCGGAGGAGGCCGTGCCGCGGTTCGAGGCGCTGCGCGCCTGGCGGGCGGCGACGGCGAAGGAGCAGGGCATCCCGGCCTACGTCGTCTTCCACGACGCGACGCTGCGGGAGATCGCCACCCGGATGCCGGGCTCGCTGACGGAGCTGGGCTCGGTCGGCGGCGTCGGGGAGAACAAGCTGGCGAAGTTCGGGCAGGCGGTGCTGGACGTGCTGGCCGGGCGGGACACCGCGGAGCCGACGGTCCCGGATGCCTCGGTGGACGACGAGGGCTGACGGCGGAGGGCCCGCGCGGCCCCGGACACGCGGCGGCGCGCGCGGCCCCGGGGACGCGGAGGGCCCGGGCGGCGGTGCGGTCGGGACGCGGGCGTCACCAGGAACCGGACACGGCCCCCGCCCCCGCCAGCAGGCCGAACGTCCCCGCGGCGACGAGCGCCCCCAGCCCGGTGCCGGCCAGGACCTGCGCCGTGGTGTGGTCGCGCAGCTCCACCCGGGACCAGCCCACCAGTGCGACCAGCGGATACGCCAGCAGCGCCCACGGCCCGCAGACGAGGGCCAGGATCGCGACGCTGCCCGAGGACACCGCGGCGTGGACGGACACCTTCCACGCCGCGGTGATCGCCATCAGGACGACGAGCGTGGCGATCATCGCCGCGATGAGGGCGATCATGGCGCGGGGCGCCCCGGACGCCCCCATCAGCAGCGTGCCCGTCGTCACCGAGGCGGTGATGAACACCATCACGACGAGCCGCTGCTGCCGGACGCCGAGGTGCCGGTCGGCCCAGGTGCCTCGCCGGATGCCGAAGGTGATGAACAGGACGGGGAGGACGGCCGCGAAGAACGCGCCGAACAGCCCCCAGCCGATCCCGGCGAGCCCGTCGACCCGCCAGCCGACGAGGACGGTGAGGGCGATGATCCAGTTCTTCGGCTCGAAGCCGTCGGTGATCAGCCGTGCGGTGGAGCGTGGTGGTGCGGTGGTCGCGGACTGCGTGCTCACGGTCGTGCGGGCTCCTGACGGACGGCCTCGGGGCTGCTGCTGGTGAACCCCCGGACGGCGGGGTGGTGCCGGGCCGCCTCCAGCCGGAGGAGGAGATCCACCTCGGCGTCCAGGTCGCCGAGGTGGCCGAGGCCGTGCAGGCGCTCGCGGACGGCGGCGTCCTCGTCGGGGTCGGGCCGGCGCACGGGGTCCAGGGGCGGACGTCCGGCGAGCTTGGCCCGCCGGGCGGCCTCGATGCGGCAGGCGTTGGCGAGGGCGTGGTGCTCGTCACCGCTCAGCCCGCTGGCGTCGGCGACGGTCTCGGCGCGCTCGCGGTCCGCGGCGGAACCGTAGGGCTCCAGCGCGAGCATGGCGTCCCGGATCTCCACCACGGTGCGGTGGAGCCGCATCCGCAGTTCCCTGCGGCCCAGCTCCTCGTGCAGGACGACCTCGGGCACCGCCTCCGTCAGGTCGCGCCACAGCGGGCCGAGCTGGCGCAGCAGCCGCCAGGACCGGCGCGCCTGCAGGGTGACGCCGACGGCGGGCAGCAGGCTGCCGACGAGGATGAGGACGATGGCTGCGTGCTTGGCCACGTCCGTCCAGTGGGCGACGGCGGCGTCCAGGGCGTCGTCGGTCGCGCCGAGCAGCGCGGCCACCAGGTAGACGGCGCGCACGAGGGCGTAGCCGACGCCCGCCGCGGTGCCCAGGCCCAGGAACCGCAGCCCGGAGCGCAGCCAGCTCGCGCCCGCGTGCCGACGCGCCCCGACGAACAGCAGGGTGGCGATGAGCAGGGCGCCGCCGAGGTAGGCGTACCAGACCATGAGGTAGGCGGTCGCCGCGGCGCCGGCACCGGCCTTGCTCTCGAAGTACTCGGCCACCTGCGCGTCGCGCGGGGTGAGGGAGAACAGGACGGACAGGGCGAGCAGGGTCCCGCCCGCGAGCAGCGCGCGGAAGGCGCGGCCCCGGGCCGTGCTCGTGCCGGTGATGCGGAAGACGAACTCCAGCAGCGCGGCGGCGGAGGTGATGCCGAAGACGTGCTTGAGGAGCGTGGAGAGGTTGTGGATCCCGGTGCCCTCGTCGATGACCCGCATGACGTCGGGAAGCCGCAGGGTCATCGCGATCGTCAGGGCCGAGAACGTCACCGACAGCACCCGTTGGTTCGGGCTGCGGAAGGCGGTCGGGACCCGCCACAGAACGGTGGCCCACAGCAGGATCAGTACGGCGGCTTCCATGGGCTCCTCACCAGCGTATGGGGGATCCGAAGGCGTCGTTGAGCCGGTCGAGGACGTCGGCGGCCTGGTCGCACTTCGCGGGGACGGAGGTGACCGCACGGTCGCTGAGGATCGTGGCCAGGAGTTCGGCGTCACGCTCCTCGTCGTCGCTGTAGCTGGTGCGGCCGAGGATGTGGAGAAGCTGGTCCATGTCCAGCTCGTCCTCGTCGTCCTCGACCGGTTCGCCGTCGGGTTCCGGCATGAGCCGGCTCACGTAGGCGGGGCGCTCGGCGTCGGGCGAACCGTGGCCGAGCAGCATGTGGGAGAGCTCGTGCAGCACGATCTGGAGCTTGTGGAAGGAGCTGGTGGCCGGCTCGTAGAAGATCAGGTCGGTGTTCCGCGTCGCCACCCATACCCCACAGGGCAGGCTGCCGTCCGGCGCGGCCTCCAGCGGGACCAGCCGTAGGGGACGTCCACGCTCTGCGGCGATGCGCTCGCAGAGGACGTCGAGGTCGAACGGACGGGGCAGATCGAGAGCGTCGGCGACGGCCTCGCAGCGGGCACGGCGGCTCGTCTTGGGCATACGGACTCCTTCGGGCCCCGAGTTTAGGCTCTGCCGGAGTCCAGAGACCAAATTCCGGCGACTGATTATCAGTCAATAAGGTTTCCGTGTTGCAGCACACAGAATTCATCGCGCGCTGGCTTCGATTCGGCACGCGGCGCACCACCCCGGATTCCCCTCGTCCCGGCGGACATCGAGCAAGGGCGACGATTCCGCCCTTTCCCGGTAAAGCCGGCCGAGGCCCGGCTACCCGGTCCGGCCGGGGGTGTCCGGCAGCCCCTCCAGCCGACGGGCCTGGTCGACCACGCCGCGAATCGCCCGCAGGCTCTCGACGGACAGCCCGTTCATCCGGACCGCCACATCGCGCACGTCCCCGTCCCCCAGCATGTCCGCCAGCTCACGCTGGGCCCGGGTCAGCTCCACCCGCTGCTTCACCTTGGCGATCTTCGCGTCCACCCGGTCGGCCACGGTGTCGTCGAAGAAGTAGGTGACGGGAACACCGAAGAACCCGGCGATCACGGTGAGCGTGGAGACCTTCGGGTCGGTGATCTCACCCTTGCGGATCTTCTGGATGGTGGCATGGGAGACGGTCTGCCCACCCGGGCCGGCCTTCGCCTTGATCGCCTCCGCGATCTCCATGTAGCTGAGCGGCCCGCGGTCAGGCGGGTGGATCGTCCCGATCAGATGGTCCAACCGCTCCGCGATGGTGCGCCCGTTCCCGGGTGTCCCCCTGTCCACCCCATCACCCCTCGTGGTCGGCTCCTGCGGCTGGTCCGCACCGCAGCCGGTGTCTCATCAAGTTTACGCACTCGGCGGACTCGACCCCCATCGTAAAGCCCGCTTGACAAGAGGGGGCACCCAGGTCGTAACCTCTCCGTGGCGCGTAAAACGAAATAGACGGCACGGCGTACGGCAACGGGGGTCCGCACGGCGTGCTCGCCCTTCAGAGGGCGCGGGGTCGGAAGTCCGGCCGGTCTGACACGCTCAGGCCGTCGGCTTCCGGCCCCACTTGCTTGCGCCGCCCACCACACTCCAGGCCCGCGTCTCCCTCCGGACCGCCGGCCCCTTCGCCCTCCGGGGGCGCGGGGTCGGGAGCCCGGCGGCTCTGACGCCGCCAACAACCTTAGGCCCTGTCGTCAATAGCGCCCTGCGCGCGACTCCCCCGGCCAACGCCGGGGGACCCCGGCTCGCGGACGGACACCCCCTTTGACGACAGGACCCAGGAGCCGTGGCCGGGCCCGGACAGGGAGGCCCGGTCGTTCTTGAGGCGGTGCCGGCCCGGGGCTCGTCCGCGACGTTCACGCCGTCACGCGGCAGCCTGCCGGGCCGGGCGGGGCGTGGGTACCGGCGGTGGCGTCCGGGACATGCGGGGAGGGGATACGGCGGCGCGCACCGGCCCACCGGGGGGCAGGTGCGCGCTGCCGAAGGAAGCGGCCTCCTCGGGCCGCGCCCGGGGCTCTCGGCCAGGACGGCGGACCGGCCGGAAGGCGCCGGGCACGGAGCACGGCAGGCCGCTCACGGCCGTCAGGCGCGGTCGAGCTCTCCGCCCTCGACGGCGCCCACGAACGACGTCCAGGACACCGGGGCGAAGGCGAGGGACGGACCCTGCGGATTCTTCGAGTCCCGGACGGCGATCGTCGCGCGCAGCGGGGACTTCACTTCCACACAGGCGCCGTTGCCGCCGGAGTGGCTGGACTTCACCCACCGCGTGGTCTTGCCCTGCCGGATTGCCATGTCTGCTCCCGTCTTCCCCTATATCCCACCATGTCGCGATGGAAGGGATTCAGCATGAGAAGCCAGTCTTGTTACTGGCACATGATCGACCGTACTCGGCAATCCACCACCGCGTAGGGGGCGTTCACTCGACCGTGTGGCATATTCCGCCTGCTACTTCCGCAACCCCGCTGCCGCGGTGTACGGTGCCGCCCTTCTCGCTCCCGGGCCACCTCAGGTCTCGCGGGCGTACTCCTTGGCCACGTCCTGGACGAAGGCCCGGCTGTCGTCGGCGTTGAGGGCCTGCGCCCGCAGATGCTCGTACATGACGCTGTAGCTCTGCACGTCCTGCGCCTTCTCCAGGTAGAGATCGCTCGTCACGCCCTCCAGGTACACCACGGTGGAGTCCGCGGTGTCCGGGAACTCGAGGATCGCGTACTGGCCGTTGACGCCCGGGTGGGCACCCATGGAGAAGGGCATCACCTGCACCGTCACGTGCGGCAGCCGGGACAGCTCACACAGGTGCTCCAACTGCTCGATCATCGTCTGCCGGCCGCCGACCCGGCGGCGCAGCGCCGACTCGTCCAGCACGGCCCACAGCCGCAGCGGCTCGTTCGGCGCGGAGACCCGCTGCTGGCGGCGCATGCGCACCTGGACGCGCTTCTCGACCTCGGCCGGGGACGCCTCTGGTAGCGCGCCCGCGATGACGGCCTCGGCGTACGTCTGCGTCTGGAGCAGGCCGGGCACGATCTGCGGCTCGTAGATGCGCAGCGACGCGGCCTCGGTCTCCAGGCCGATGTAGACGCTGTACGGGATGTCGCCGAAGGCGTGCCACCAGCCCTGCTGCCGGGACTCCTTCGCCATCTGCATGAGCGACTCGACTATGCGGCGGTCCTCGACCGCGTACACGCCGCACAGGTCGCGCACGTCCCGCTGGCTGATGCTGCGGCGCCCGTTCTCCAACCTGCTGATCTTGGACTGGGAGACGAGGAGGCGGTCGGCGACCTCTTCGGCCGTCATGCCCTTCTCCTCGCGGAGCCTGCGCAGCTCCTGACCCAGTCGGCGCCTTCTCACGGTGGGATTGACGTTGGACGCCACGGACGTGCACCTCCGCTGGTCAGGGTCGCTTGACTCCAGCAGGGTGCCAGCAACGAGGCCCCGGCACCGGCACTTTGCCGGAAATTCGACCACAGCCCGTAGGCGAACACACGCACGGGGTGTCGACCTCGACGCCGCCCGGTCGCGTCCGGGCAGCCCGGAGCCGGCACCCGGTGGCTGCGGGTGCCGGCTGGGCGGTCAGGGACGTGCCGTGGCTCAGCGCACCCCGGCGACGCGGATCATGCCCGCCCGCCTGGGCTGCGCGGGCACACCGCCGGCGGACGAGGCCGTCGACGCGGACCGGCTCCCGCGGGCGGAGGTCCCGCCGCTGGCGGCCGCCCCGCGCCGCGAACCCACCGCCGCGCCGTTCTGCACGTCCATCACCGCGTGGGCGACCAGGCCGCCCATCGGGTCGTGCCGGATGAGGTCGCGCAATCGCGACCGGCACGACCGTCCCTCGTTGCCCGGGTACAAGTGCTTGCCCAGCCCGACGGCGTGCGCCAGGGCGGCCAGCGCGGCCGTCCGCGGGTCCGGCGGAACGCCGGTGCGGATCGCCGCATCGAGCCGGGCCCTGATCTCCCGGCTGATGGCCGTGTCCGTCGCCTGGTAGCGGGTCGTCGGCAGCACCCCGCACATCTGGCCGTTGACGGCATGCACCATGCCACAGCGCTCCAGATGCGTGAGGTACGTCTGACGCAGCCCCAGCCGGGGCCCGCCTACCCAGTTGACGGCACGCACCGGACTGCCGCGCCTGCGCAACAGCTCAAGCGCCGAGTCCAGCGTCGGATCTCCGGTCGGCCGTGGCAGCACCACGGCGATACGGTCCCCGTCTGGGGCTATGCGCCCGGCCAGAGCCAGCTCCACGAGCTGTGCTCCGGCAAGGCCGAGGTCAAGCGACTGCGGCTGCGCCGTGGTACCCGTGGTCGGGTCCAGAGCTAGCAGCAGAAGCTCCTCCGGAATTGTTCTGCGGCTCCTGCCCATCCATGCCTCCCCGCGTGGATGCATGACAGGGTGACCCCTCTCACAATGTTCTGTCGAGAGGGCCTGCCCGCAATGTAGTGGAACCGATAGGTATGTCGTACTCGTCTAGCGGCAGGGAAGCCGGGCGAACCGAGCTGCCCAGGAGACACTGATACGGGTACGACAAAACGGAACGGCAGGAGGCACGGTGGCGGGCGAGTCCCCCGAGAGGTCGGAGCAGCGAAGGTCGTCGGGGGAGACGGCAACGGACGAGGCGTCGGTTCCCGCCTCGAGCGTGTCGGTCGATCCCCGTGCGGCCTTCCGGAAGCGCACGGCCCCGACGTCGGAAGCGGAACCAGTGCAGGAGCCGGAGGCGGGCGCCGTCGGGGCGGAGGCGAGCGGCGGCACCCCCGAGGCCGAGGCCCCGGCCGTCGACACCCCGACGACGATGTTCCGTGCCCCCGCGGCGGCCGCCGCCGGACCGGAGGCCGAAGGCGCCGGGGAGACCGACGGCACCGACGAGACCTTGGAGCCCGGTTCGGGCCCCGACGTGGACTCCGCGGCCGAGGAGCCGGCGGAGGCCGAGGACGACGCGGGGCCGGCCTCTGACGTGACCGAGGACGCCCAGGACGCCGAGGAGGACGCCGAGACCGGGGGCGAGGCCGAGGGGGCCCCTGCGACCGCCGGAGGCGACGCCACGGACGAGGACGCCGGGGAGGCCGAGGAGTCCCGCGACGCCCGGGACGAGGCCACCTCCGAGGCCGCCTCCGAGGCCGCCTCCGACGACGAGGCCGTGCACGGCGTCGCGGACGACGACGAGGCCGACGACGCCACGGACGCCGCAGGCGACGCGGCGGCGGACGCGCCCGCACCGGCGGCCCCCGCCAAGACCGAGCCCTCAGCCGAGGCCATACCCGAGAAGCCCGAGACCGAGCCCGGGAAGCCCGCGCCCGAGCCGGCCGTCGGCGCGGGCAGCGGCGGGGACCCGGCGACGACGGCGCTGCGGGCGGCGCGCCCGGAGTCGGCGCCGACCGCGGCCCCGCCCGCACCGCCGAACGGCGGCGAGCGCGCCCCGGAACGGACGAGCCGCTTCGTCCCCCTGCCCTCCGACGCCGCGTCCTCCTCCCCCGCCGCCGAGGACGTCCCGGAGCCGGAGCGGACGCGGCAGCAGCCCCTGCCGCCGACGGGCGAGCGGCCGATAGAGCTCCTGGCGGCCCTGACCAACAAGCCGGCTCCCCCGCCGACGCCCCTGCGCATCCTGGTGCGCAGGGTCAAGATCTGGACGCCGCTGGTGGCGCTGCTGGCGGTCGTGTTCGTCGCGGCGCAGCTGCTGCGTCCGCCGCCGGAGCCCTCGCTGGAGCTCACGGCGGCCGGCTCGTACGCCTTCGACGGCGCGACGCCGGAGCTGGCGTGGCCGGAGGCGGGTCAGGCGGCGGTCGACGTCCAGGGCATCGGCTCGTTCGGGACGCACGGCGAGCAGAAGCCCGTGCCGATCGCGAGCGTCGCCAAGACGATGACGGCGTATCTGCTGCTCAGGGCGCATCCGATGGAGCCCGGCGAGGACGGCGCGTCGATCCCGGTGGACGCGAAGGCCGAGAAGGAGGCGGGCTACAGCGAGCAGGGTGAGTCGACGGTCCGGGTCGCCGACGGCGAAACGATCACTCAACGCGAGGCGCTCGACGCCATCATGATCGCCTCGGCGAACAACGTGGCCCGGCTGGTGGCCCGTTGGGACGCGGGCTCGGAGGCGGCCTTCGTCGAGCGGATGAACACCGCGGCCGAGGAGCTCGGTATGACGAACACCACCTACACCGACCCGAGCGGGCTGCGGGACGACACCGTCAGCACGGCCGAGGACCAGGTGAAGCTGGGCAGGGCCGTGATGGAGTTCGAGGTCTTCCGGGACATCGTCGACAAGCCCGCGTACACGGACCGCAACGGCACGGAACACGACAACTGGAACCGGCTCGTACCCCTGTACGGCACGGTCGGGATCAAGACGGGCACCACCACCGCGGCGGGCGGCAACCTGCTGTTCGCCGCGACGGCGGACGTCGGCGGCACGCGGCAGTTGATCATCGGTGCCGTTCTCGGGCAGCACCAGCCGCCGATCATCGACTCCGTCCTGGCGGCGGGCAAGGACCTGATCCAGTCCACGCAGAAGGTGCTGACGGCGCGGACGATCGTCGAGAAGGGCACGGTCGTCGGAGTGGTGGACGACGGGCTGGGCGGCCGGACGGACCTCGTGGCGACGGAGGACGTGGTGGCCGTGGGCTGGCCGGGGCAGTCGGTGGAGCTGAAGCTGTCGGCGGGCGAGGAGCCGGTGCCCGGCGAGGCGGACGCGGGCACGGAGGTGGGCCGGCTCACCGTCGGCGAGGGGCCGGGCCGGGTCAGCGTGCCCGTCGCCCTCGCGGAGCCGCTCGGCGAGCCGGGCGCGGCGGCGAAGATCACGCGCGTGCTGTAGGTGATCCCCCTGGTGAGGCGGGGGTGGCGGCGTACGCTCGGATGATGACTTCCGACGTACCCGCCGTCTCCCGCCCGACCGCCACCGCCATGCGGCGGGCGCTCAGACGGGCCCGGGACGGGGTCGCGCTGGACGTCGCCGAGGCCGCCGTGCTGCTCCGGGCGCGCGGTGACGACCTGGCCCGGCTGACGGCCTCGGCCGCCCGGCTGCGGGACGCGGGGCTGGCCGAGGCAGGGCGGCCGGGGGTCATCACCTACTCGAAGAGCGTCTTCGTGCCGTTGACGCGGCTCTGCCGCGACCGCTGCCACTACTGCACGTTCGCCACGGTGCCGGGCCGGCTGCGGCGTGCCGGCCACGGGATGTTCATGTCGATGGACGAGGTCCTCGACGTCGCCCGGCGCGGTGCCGAACTGGGCTGCAAGGAGGCGCTGATCACGCTCGGGGACCAGCCCGAGGACCGGTGGCCGGAGGCGCGGGAGTGGCTGGACGCGCACGGCTACGACGACACCCTCGCCTACGTGCGGGCCGTCGCCGTGCGGGTGTTGGAGGAGACGGGGCTGCTGCCGCATCTGAACCCGGGCGTGTTGACGTGGTCGGACTTCCAGCGGCTCAAGCCGGTGGCGCCGTCGATGGGGATGATGCTGGAGACCACGGCGCGGCGGCTGTGGAGCGAGCCGGGCGGGCCCCACCACGGCTCGCCGGACAAGGACCCGGCGGTCCGGCTGCGGGTGCTGGAAGACGCGGGGCGCTCCAGCGTGCCGTTCACCTCCGGGCTGCTGATCGGGATCGGGGAGACGCCGGAGGAGCGGGCGGAGTCGCTGTTCGCGCTGCGGCGCGTGCAGCGCGCGTACCACGGCCTCCAGGAGCTGATCATCCAGAACTTCCGCGCGAAGCCGGACACGGCGATGCGCGGCATGCCGGACGCCGAACTCGACGACCTGGTGGCCACGGTGGCGGTGGCCCGGCACATCATGGGCCCGTCGGCACCCTTGCAGGCACCGCCCAACCTGGTGGACGAGGAGTACGAGCGGCTCATCGGCGCGGGCATCGACGACTGGGGCGGGGTGTCCCCGCTGACCCCGGACCACGTGAACCCCGAGCGTCCGTGGCCGCAGCTCGACGTCCTGGCCGAGCGGTCGGCGGCGGCCGGGTTCCGTCTGCGGGAACGGCTGTGCGTGTACCCGGAGTTCGTGCGGCGGGGCGAGCCGTGGCTGGACCCGCGGCTGCGCCCGCACGTCGGTGCGCTGGCGGACCCGGACACGGGGCTGGCGCGCCAGGACGCGGTGGTGGAGGGGCGCCCCTGGCAGGAGCCGGACGAGGTGTTCACGGCCACCGGCCGCACCGACCTGCACCGCACCGTCGACACGACGGGCCGCAGCGCCGACCGGCGCGAGGACTTCGACGCGGTGTACGGCGACTGGGAGGCGCTGCGCGAGGCCGCGGCCCCCGGCATGACCCCGCGGGGTCCGGCGCCCGAGCGGCTGGACGCCGAGGTCCGCGCGGCGCTCGCCCGGGCCGCCGAGGACCCGGCCCGGCTCACCGACGAGCAGGCTCTCGCCCTGCTGCACGCCGACGGCCCGGCGCTGGACACGCTGTGCGGCATCGCCGACGCCGTCCGCCGCGACGCGGTCGGCGACGAGGTCACGTACGTCGTCACGCGGAACATCAACTTCACCAACGTCTGCTACACGGGCTGCCGGTTCTGCGCGTTCGCGCAGCGCCGGACGGACGCCGACGCCTACACCCTCTCCCTCTCCCAGGTCGCCGACCGGGCGCAGCAGGCGTGGGACGTGGGCGCGGTGGAGGTGTGCATGCAGGGCGGCATCCACCCGGACCTGCCGGGCACCGCCTACTTCGACCTCGTCCGGGCCGTGCGGGAACGGGTACCGGGCATCCACGTGCACGCGTTCTCGCCCATGGAGGTCGTCAACGGGGCCTCGCGCACGGGGATGTCGCTGCGCGAGTGGCTCGTCGCCGCGAAGGAGGCCGGGCTGGGCTCGCTGCCGGGCACGGCGGCCGAGATCCTGGACGACGAGGTGCGCTGGATCCTCACCAAGGGCAAGCTGCCGGCGGCCACCTGGACGGAGGTGGTCACGACGGCGCACTCGCTGGGTCTGCGCACGTCCTCGACGATGATGTACGGGCACGTGGACCAGCCGCGGCACTGGCTGGGCCATCTGCGCACGCTGTCCCGCGTCCAGCAGGAGACCGGCGGCTTCACGGAGTTCGTCACGCTGCCGTTCATCCACACCAACGCCCCGGTCTACCTGGCCGGTATCGCCCGCCCCGGCCCGACGCGGCGCGACAACCGCGCGGTGACGGCGATGGCCCGGCTGCTCCTGCACCCGCACATCCCCAACATCCAGACGAGCTGGGTGAAGCTGGGCGCCGAGGGGGCCGCCGAGATGCTGCGCTCGGGCGCGAACGACGTGGGCGGAACGCTGATGGAGGAGACGATCTCCCGCATGGCCGGGTCCTCCTACGGCTCGCACCGCTCCGTCGCGGAGCTGCGGGCGATCGCGGAGGCCGCGGGCCGTCCGGCCCGTCCCCGCACGACGACCTACGGCGAGGTGCCCGCCGAGCGGGTGGCCGCCGCGCAGGCGGCCGACGGCCGGCTCCCGGAACTGCTGCCCCTCCTGAGCGCGGACGGCGGGCCCGGGAACGGCCTGCCCGACGGCGGCCCGTCCGGGGGCGAGACGGCCCCCGCCCGGTAACGAGCGGGAATACAGCGGGTGTTCAACCGGCTGGATTACAGTGCCCGGTGCAGTCTGTAGGCGACCGCGGGGAAGGCTGGTGACCGGGGTGGACGGGGGCGGTGGGGCCATGTGGGGGCGGGCCGAGCAGCAGGGTTTCCGCAGCCGGGTGCGCGGGTGCCTGCTCGGCGGGGCGATGGGTGACGCGCTGGGCGCGGGCGTCGAGTTCGACTCGCTGGCCGCGATCCGGGAGCGGCACGGGCCGCAGGGCGTGACGGACTACGTCCCGGCCTACGGGCGCCGGGGCGCGGTCACGGACGACACGCAGATGACGCTGTTCACGGTGGACGGGCTCATCAGGGCGCACGTCCGCCGGGACGCGGGCGCGTGGCATCCGCCGACGGACGTCCACGCCGCCTATCTGCGCTGGGCCGCCACCCAGCGGGACTGGGGGCCGGACGAGCGCAAGGAGGACGACGGCTG
Source organism: Streptomyces sp. WMMC1477 (assembly GCF_027460245.1). Classification (NCBI taxonomy): domain Bacteria; kingdom Bacillati; phylum Actinomycetota; class Actinomycetes; order Kitasatosporales; family Streptomycetaceae; genus Streptomyces; species Streptomyces sp. WMMC1477. The sequence goes on from NZ_JAPZBD010000003.1 coordinate 1,925,778, forward strand.
GCTGGCCCGCGAGGAGTGGCTGTACTCGCGGCGGGCACCGGGCAACGCGTGCCTGACCGGGCTGGCGGACGACCGGATGGGCACGCTGGAGAGCCCCAAGAACCCGGAGTCGAAGGGGTGCGGGACCGTGATGCGGTCGGCGCCCTTCGGCCTGCTGGTGGGCTGGGAGCCGCAGCTCGTGCTTCAGCTCGCCGTGGAGTGCGCGACGCAGACGCACGGGCATCCCACCGGGTACCTCGCGGCCGGGGCGTTCGCCGTCATCGTGCACGCCGTGACACGGGGCGAGTCGCTGGACGCCGCGGTGCAGCAGGCCCTGGCGCTGCTCGCCGTGCATCCGGGGCACGAGGAGACGACGGACGCGCTCAAGCGGGCGCTGGGGGCGGTGCGGCAGGGCATGCCGAGCGCCGAGCGGGTGGAATCGCTCGGCGCGGGCTGGGTGGCCGAGGAGGCGCTGGCGATGGGCGTGTACTGCGCGCTGGTCGCCGAGGACACACGCCACGGGCTGCTGCTCGCCGTCAACCACGGGGGCGACTCGGACTCGACGGGCTCGGTCTGCGGCAACCTGCTGGGTGCCCTGCACGGGGAGACGGCGCTGCCGCCGAACTGGGTGGTGGAGCTGGAGGGCCGGGCGACGATCCTCCAGCTCGCGGACGACTTCGCGATGGAGATGACGCAGGGCTCGGCTCTGCACACCCCCGCGACCCCGGCCGGCAGCCCCGGCTGGCTGCGCCGCTATCCCCGGGCCTGAGCCCACACGGTTCCCCGCGCGCCGGGGAGGTCTGCGTCGACGGCACGGGGGCCGGCCGGCGCGGTTCCCGGCACCGGGCCCGCCCGGGCGGGGGGGGTGTGACCTCGGCCCAGGTCGCACTCCCCGGCCTCTGGGCCAGGGAGCACGTCAATCCTGGTGCGGGTAGCTCATCCCGATGCCCAGGGTGCTGCGTTCGGGCAGGAGGCCGGTGCCCACGACGTCCAGCACCGCGGGCAGGACGAGCCCGGCCAGGTGCTCGCAGGACTCGACGCCGAGCCGCGTCCAGGGCCCGGCGGCGAGTTCGTCGGTCAGCCGCTCGACGGCCGCCCGGCCGGCCCGCCCGGCCTCGGTGGCGGTGCCGTCCGGTGCGAGCCAGCCGCGGGCGGTGAGGCGCTCGGTGGCGGCGGCCCACTCGGCGTCCGTCCAGCCGCGGCTGGCGAAGACCTCGGCGGGTGCCGCGCCGGCGGCCGAGTGGGAGACGAGCGTCTCGACGGGGTCCAGCCCGTGGGCGAGGAGGGCGGCCAGGTGCCCGTCGCCCCGGTGCTCGCGCAGCCGCGTCACCGCCTGCCACAGGACGAGGTGGGGCTCCGCGGGCCAGGGCAGGGCCGCGTTGGCGGCGGCCAGCGGACGTGCGGCGTGGTCGGCGGCGAGGGCCGCGCTCCGGGCGAGCTCGGCGGCCTCGGCCACGGCCGGGTCGGCGACGCGCTCGCCGAGGGCGGCGCGCAGGGCGGCGTCGGCCGCGCGCAGCCGGGCGTCGAGCACGGCCTCCGGGGCCGCTGTCGCCCAGACGCCGGGCAGGTGGCGGCGGACCATGGCGGGGCTGAAGCTGTGGAAGGTGGCGGTGACGAGTTCGGCGGAGGCGGCGCCCAGCGGCGCGGCGCGCCAGGCGAAGTAGCTTGGCCAGCGCTCGTCGACCGGGAGGCCGAGGGCCGCCGCCTCCTCGGTGGCCTCGGGGGCGAAGTAGATGATCGCGTGCAGCGGCTCCAGGGTCTGCCACAGGCGGCGGACGAGGCCGAGCGGCACGGTGGGCGCCGCGGGCGGCACGGCCGGGTCTGCGGCGGCCGAGGCGGTGTGGGACACGGGCATGGGTTGGCCTTTCGTCGGCCGTCCTGGACAGGCGTCGGGCGGGCGGTGACGAGCGTCGGCCGGCAACCTGCATCTTGACAGCGTCCAGATTGCCGCGCCACGGAGGACTTGTCAACGTCTAGATTCCGGTACGGTGGCCCGCATGCCCGAACCACGCCCGTACCACCACGGCGACCTGCGCCGCACCCTGCTGGCCGCCGCCGCCGAGGTCATCGCCGCGGACGGACCGGCCGCGCTGAGCCTGCGCGCCCTCGCCCGTCGCGCCGGCGTCTCCCACGCCGCCCCCGCGCACCACTTCGGCGACCGCACGGGGCTGCTCACCGCCCTGGCCGCCGAGGGCTACGGGCTCCTGGCCGACACCCTCGCCGCGATCCGCCCCGACCCCCCGGACCGCCTGCGCGACCTCGGCGCCGGGTACGTGACCTTCGCCCTCACCCACCCCGCGCACTTCGAGGTCATGTTCCGGCCCCACCTGCTCCACCCCGACGACCCCGGGCTGGCGGCACAGCGGGAACGGGCCTGGGCCGAGTTGCTCGGCGGCATCACCGGCGAGGAGGACACCGCCGGGGCGCCCCGCCCCGTGGCGCTGGCGGCCTGGTCCCTGGCCCACGGGTACGCCACCCTCTGCCTCGACGGCAGTACCCCCACCCCGGACGACCCGGCCGCCGCCTTCCGCGAGCTGGCCACCGTCACCGCGCTGGGCTCCCACCACCCCCGGGGCGGCGCGCCGGGCTGAGCCGACGGCACGCGGCGGCCGGAAACGGTTCGCCGGGCCAAGGCCCCGGCGACGCGCGGGGTTTCCCCGGCCGTCGTCCGCGCGTACAACCGTGGCGCCGGTCGTGTATCCGTCCCGATGTGGGGGTTCGTCGTGCTGGACAGGCGTACGGTGTTGGGTGTTTCCGCGGGCATGGGCGCCCTGACGCTCGCTCCGGTCGAGTTCGCGTCGGCCGCCGGGCGGCCGACGGAAGAAGGCGGGAACGGCGGGAACGGCTCGGCCGGCGTGGACGGCGAGGAGACGCGGACCGTGCGCGGCACGCTGCCGGCCGGCGTCGCCGACTACGTCTACCTGCCCGTGGAAGTGCCGCGCGGAGTACGCGAGATCGCCGTCTCCTACTCCTACGACCGCCCCGCCGTCCCCGACGGCACCCGCGGCAACGCCCTCGACATCGGCATCTTCGACGAACGCGGCACCGACCTTCCCGGCCGTGGCTTCCGCGGCTGGTCCGGCGGCTTCCGCAGCGCGTTCGCCATCTCCGCCGAGCGGGCCACCCCCGGCTATCTGGCGGGGCCGGTGCGGCCCGGCACCTGGCACGTCGTCCTCGGCCCCTACACGGTCGCCCCACAGGGCCTGGACTACGAGGTGAGCGTGACCCTGCGGTACGGCGCCCCCGGCGAGGCCGTGCGGCCGTCCTACCCGCCGGAGCGGGCGAAGGGCCGGGGCCGGGCCTGGTACCGGGGCGACGGGCACCTGCACACCGTGCACTCCGACGGGCGGCGCACCCCGGCCGAGGTGGCCGCCGCAGCCCGCGCGGCCGGGCTGGACTTCATCGTCACCACCGAGCACAACACCACCTCCGGGCACGGCGCGTGGGCCGGGCTGTGGGGCGACGACCTGCTCATCCTGTGCGGCGAGGAGGTCACCACCCGCAACGGCCACTACCTGGCCGTCGGCACCGACCCGGGCACCTTCGTCGACTGGCGCTACCGGGCCCGCGACCACGCCTACGACGGGTTCGTACGCCGCGTGCACCGCGCCGACGGCCTCGTCGTCCCGGCGCACCCACACTGCCCGTTCGTCGGCTGCCAGTGGAAGTTCGGCTTCGAGGGCGCCGACGCCGTCGAGGTGTGGAACGGGCCGTGGACGCCAGACGACGAGGTGTCCGTCGCGGGCTGGGACCTGGAGCTGGCGGCACGCGGCCACCGGAACTGGCTGCCCGCCGTCGGCAACAGCGACGCCCACCGCGAACCCCAGGTCGTCGGCCTGCCGCAGACCGTCGTCCACGCCGACGACCTCAGCCGCCCCGCCGTCCTGGCGGCCCTGCGCGCCGGGCGCAGCTACCTCGCCGAGTCCGCCGCCGTCACCGTGCGGCTGAGCGCGGCGGACGAGCGCGGGCGGTACGCCGGCATCGGCGAACGGCTCCGCGTCCGCGACCCGGAAGCGCCCGTCACCGTGCGGCTCGACGTCGAGGGCGCGCCCGGGGACGCGACGGCGCGGCTCCTGACGGACCAGGGCGAGCTGCGCTCCGGCCCGGCCGGAACCCTGGAGTGGACGACGACGGCCTCCCTGGCCACCTATGTCCGCGCCGAGGTCCGCCGGCCCGGTCCCGGCGGCGGCCTGCCCGGCCCCATGGTCGCGATGACCAACCCGCTCTGGCTGACGGCCGACTGACGGCGTCCGCACGCCCCGCCCCCGCGTACGGATTCGGTCACGTCCACGCGGGGGCGGGGCAGCGCGGACGGGCAACTTCTTGTAACTTCGGTCAGTTGGGGTACCGCGTGCTCAGCCCATGCCACAGCGTGAGGAGTTCGAACCGGCCACGGCGGCTGGGACCGAACTGCCCATTCCGTGCCGGAGAAGGCACACTGTGGTTCCACGCGGCACCGAAGGACGGGAAACTGAGGGGGCACGCATGGTCGCCGACCCGGGCACGGGGCTGCGCTTCGCAGTGCTGGGGCCCATCCGCGCCTGGCGCGACGGAGAGGCGCTCGCCACCGGCTCACCGCAGCAGAAGGCGCTGCTCGCGGCGCTGCTGCTGCGCGGCGGACGTACGGCCACGGCCTCCGAGCTCGTGGACGCGATCTGGGGCGAGGAGCCGCCACAGCAGGCGCTGGCCGCGCTGCGCACCTACGCCTCGCGGCTGCGCAAGGTCCTCGGCGCGCAGACGCTGGTCAGCGAGTCCGGTGGCTACGCCATCCGTACCGGCCCCGCCGCCCGCGTCGACGCCGACGAGGCCGCACGGCTGGCCGCCGACGCGGAGAAGAGCGCCCACTCCGGGGACCGCCGGCGGGCCCGCGCCCTCTACGCCGGGGCGCTGGACCACTGGGACGGCGAGCCCCTCGCCCACGTCCCCGGGCCCTACGCCGCCACCGAGCGCACCCGGCTGGAGGAGTGGCGGCTCACCCTGCTCGAACACCGCCTCGACCTGGACCTGGAGACGGGCTGCCACACCGAGGCCGTATCCGAGCTGACGGCGCTCACCGCGGCCCACCCGCTGCGCGAACGGCTCCGCGAGCTGCTCATGCTCGCCCTCTACCGCAGCGGGCGGCAGGCCGAGGCGCTCGCCGTCTACGCCGACACCCGGCGGCTGCTCTCCGACGAGCTGGGCGTCGAGCCGCGCGCCGAGCTGGCCGAGCTCCAGCAGCGCATCCTGCGCGCCGACGAGTCCCTCACCGCCCCCGCCACGGAACCGGCCGCCCCGGCCTTCGTCCGCCCGCACCAGCTGCCCGCCACCGTGCCGGACTTCACCGGGCGCGCGGCCTTCGTCCAGGAGCTGGGCGCCCAACTGGGCAGCGCCGAGGGGCGGGTCATGGCCGTCTCCGCCGTGGCCGGCATCGGCGGCGTCGGCAAGACGACGCTCGCCATCCACCTCGCCCACGCCGCCCGCGAGCACTTCCCCGACGGCCAGCTCTACGTCGACCTCCAGGGCGCCAGCCCCACCCCCGCCGACCCCGAGGCCGTCCTCGGCGCGTTCCTCCGCGCCCTGGGCACGACGGACTCGGCGATACCCGAGGGCGTGGAGGAACGCGCGGCGCTGTTCCGCTCGACGCTCGCCGGACGGCGCGTCCTCGCCCTTCTCGACAACGCGCGCGACGCCGCGCAGATCCGGCCACTGCTGCCCGGCACGGAGGGCAGCGCGGCGCTGATCACCTCGCGCACCCGCATGATCGACCTGGCCGGTGCCCACCTGGTGGACCTGGACGTCATGAGCCCCGAGGAGGCCATGACGCTGTTCACCCGGATCGTCGGCGCGGAGCGCGTGGAGTCCGAGCGGGACGCGGCGCTGGACGTGGTGGCGGCCTGCGGCTTCCTGCCGCTGGCCATCCGCATCGCCGCCTCCCGGCTCGCCGCCCGCCGCACCTGGACCGTCAGCGTCCTCGCCCGCAAGCTCGGCGACGAACGCCGCCGTCTGGACGAGCTCCAGGCCGGGGACCTCGCCGTCAAGGCCACCTTCGAACTCGGCTACGGCCAGCTCGACCCCGAACAGGCCCGCGCCTTCCGGCTGCTGGGCCTCGCCGACGGCCCCGACATCTCCCTGGCGGCCGCGGCGGCCCTGGTCGACCGCGACGCGGACACCGCGGAGGAGCTGCTGGAGTCGCTGGTCGACATCAGCCTGCTGGAGTCCGCCGCCCCCGGTCGCTACCGCTACCACGACCTCGTCCGGCTCTACGCGCGTGACTGCGCCGAGCGCGACGCCCCGGCGGGCGAGGGCGAACCCGCCCTCGCCCGGCTGCTGGACTTCTACCTCGCCACCGCGACCAGCGTGTACCGCATCGGCCGGCCCGACGAACGCCTGGTGGACTTCCTGGAGAGGACCCGGTGCGACGGCCTGGACTTCCCGGACCGGAGCACGGCCATCGACTGGCTGTTCGCCGAGGCTCCCGGCATCCTGGCCTGCGCGCGCCAGACGGGGACGGGCGGCACCCTCCGCAGGGCGACGGACCTGCTGGTGGTGGCCCGCGACCTGGCCGAGTCGGGTTCGCACGTCCGCCAGTACGAGCTGGCGGCGCTGCTGCTGAACGGCCAGGCGGAGAAGCAGCGGGACGCCTGGGCGGCCGGCCGCTGCCACATGGTCCTCGCGGCGCTCCACATCCATTCCGGCCAGTTCGACACTGCGACGGAGCAGGCGCTGGCCGCCACCGAGCTCGGCCAGGCCGCCGACGACCCGCTCACCGTCTCCTACGGCCTGAACCTCTCCGGCATCTCCGCCAACTACCAGGGCCACTCCGACCTGGCCCGGAGCTACCTCAGGCCGGCCCTGACCGTCTTTCAGAGCTACGGCAACACCACCTCGGCCGCGAGCGCCATGTGCAACCTCGCCCGCGCCGAACTGAGCGCGGGGAACACGGACACCGCGGTGAAGCTCGCCCAGGACGCCGTGGCCATCTACCAGCGTTCGACGGGGTCGATGCGCCTGGCGAACGGCCATTACACGCTGGGGCTGGCACTCGCCGACGCCGGGCGCCTCGGCGGGGCGAGGGAGGAGTTCGCCGGGGCACTGACCATCTTCCAGGAGTTCCGCCAGCGCCTCTGGGTCGGCATGACGCACTACCGGCTGGCGGAGGTGAGCTTCCGGCTGGGAGAGGCACCGGCCGCCGCGGGACAGGCCGAGCAGGCTCTCGCCGTCCTACGGGGTATCGGCGGCGCCTGGCGCCGGGCCAACGTCCTGACTCTGCTGGGCCGTTCCCTGGAATGCATCGGCCAGCACGGCCGTGCGGCGGCCTGTTGGCGCGAGGCCCTCGCGACCTACGAGGCCGAAGGCAGCGCCGAGGCCGACGAGGTTCGTCGACTGCTGGCCTCGGTGGCTGCCTGACCACGGAGTTCGAGCGGACCGGGCCGCGCTGAAACGACGTTCATCGTTCGTTTATCGCCCCCCGCCATGCTGAGTGTGTCGATCCGGTCCGCGGGGGGCGGAGCGGATCACGGGGAAGGTCGCATCGAGACGGCGGGCATCCCTCGCCATCGGTCCAGCGGCCGGCGGGGGAGCCGCTGGACAGCGACCTTGAGCACCACCAACGGGAGGAACTGGTCATGGTCACCGACGAACAACAACAGGACCGGGGCGGCGCAAAGCTCCGGGATCACCATCAGACGGGGGAGCCGCTCCAGGTCAGCGAAGACCAGGAGAGCGGCGAGATGGTCGCCCTGGGTGACCACCACCAGACGGGCGAACCCGCCCGCTAGTCCAACCGCCTCGGGGGAGGCTGAGGGCCCGCACCGGCGACTGAGAGGGGGAGTTGCCGGCGCGGGCCCTCAGGCATGTGGACGGTACCGGTCATATTCGATCGCTGTTTCAGCCAAAAGGCCGTCAGGAAAACCAGCAAGGCCGTAACGTTTCTGTTGTTTTGTCCTCTCCGATGAAGGGCTGTTCATGACCTCCCTCAAGAAGCCGCTCGCCGCACTCGCCATAGCCGCCGGCGCGGTGGCGTTCTGCGCCTCACCCGCCCTGGCCGAAGACGTCCAGACGGCGCCGCCGGCCGAGGACGTCCAGACGGTCGTGCTCGCCGAGGACCACCAGACGGCGCCGCCGGCCGACAACCACATGACCGTCGCGCCCGCGGACAGCCACGTCGTATGACGTCTGCCCGTCCGGCGGGCTGAAGGAGAACGGGGGTGCCGTCACCACGGTCAACGTGGTGACGGCACCCCCGTTCTCGTTCGCCGTCAGGCGCTCTGCTGGCGGGTGCCGCGCTCGGCGTCCAGCGCGTAGACGCAGCGGTCCTTGCTGCACGCGTACACCACACCGCCGGAGACCAGCGGGGAGCCGGTGACCTCGCCGCCCGTCTCCAGCTTCCAGCGGAGCTGCCCGCCCACGGCGTCGAGGGTGTAGAGCGACTGGTCGACGGAGCCGAAGTGCACGCGCCCCTCGGCGGCCACCGGGGCACCCACGAGGTCGCCGTGCGCCTCGAAGCGCCAGCGGCCCGTGCCGGGGACGGCGTCGATGGTGTACAGGGCACTGCCGCTGGCCACGTGGACCAGACCGTCGGAGACGACGACGGGGTCGATGGAGTTGCGGGCCTGGGTGGGGATGCGCCAGCGGTCGTGCCCGGTGGCGGCGTCGATCGCGTAGACGACACCCCGGTAGTCGGCGACGTAGAGCCCGCCGCCGGCCACCGCGGCGCCGGGGGCGAAGGCGGGCGGGCTGAGGAACGCGTCCGGGGAGTGGAAGCGCCAGCGCTCGGTGCCGGTGGCCGCGTCGAGGGCCAGGATGCGGGCCCCGGCGCAGACGTAGACGGCGCCGTCGGGCGCGGGGAGCAACCGGAGGGGCACGCCGCCCGTGGCGGACGAGTCGCCCACGGGGTACGTCCAGCGCTCGGCGCCGGAACGGGCGTCCAGGGCGTACAGGAGCCCGTCGGCCCACAGGTAGACGGTGCCCTGGTGCAGGAGCGGCCCGGCGTCGGCCGTCTCGAAGTCCGCCTGGGCGCCGGTCAGTTCCCACAGCCGCTCGCCGTCGACCGCGGACCAGGACTGGACGGCGCCACCGCGGGTCGCGGTGACGACGACGCCGTCCCCGGCGCTCAGCGCGTACACCCAGGCGTCGACGGCGACCTTCCAGCGCTCGCCGCCGTCCCGGGCGTCGAGGGCGAAGAGGCTCGGGCCGTCGGAGGCGTGGACGCGGCCGTCGGCCACGGCCATGGACCAGGCCACGTCGCGGGTCTTGAAGCGGCGGCGTCCGGTGGTGGTGTCGAGGGCGTGCACCTCGAAGGACGTGACGTAGAGCAGGTCCCCGGCGACGACGGGGGTGCCCCACACGTCGTTGGACATCCGGAACCGCCAGGGCCGCCAGCGCCGGGGCTCGCCGGCGCCGCCCCCGGGCGCCGGGGACGGGGACGCGGACGGTGCGGAGGTGGGCGGGGGCGAGACGGCCGACGGGTGCGCGACGGGCGCCGAGGACGGCGCGGGCGGTGCCGCGACGGCCGAGGCGGAGGCGCCCGCCGGCGGGCTGACCCAGTGCGTGCCGGGGACCGGGGCCACGCCGTGGACGTCCCGGCGGCGTGGCCCGGGGCCGATGGGCGCCGGGGCCCCGGCGAGGCTCACGGGCGCGCCGTCCGCCGCGGGCGCGCCCGCGTGCACGGGGACCGGCGCGGGCTCGGGCGAGGGCGCGTGCGGACCGGGCGCGGGCCGCACGGGGACGGGCCCGGGCGCCTCCGAGGAGGGGGCCGGAGCGGGGGCGAAGGGCGCCGGGGCGGCGTGCGCGGGGGCGACGGACGCGGGAGCCATCGGGGCCGGGGCGGAGGGCGCCGCGGGGGCGGCGTGCGCGGGGCGTGCCGGGGGCCGGTTCCGCCCGCCCCGCTTGCGTTCGATCAGCTCGACCGCGCCGCCCGGGAGCCAGGCCGAGGCCGTGCCGCTGTCGTCGTTGCCGGAGGAGAACAGGTGCGGGGCGAGCTGGGCCTGCAGGTCGGCCGGGCTGGGCCGCAGCTCGGCCTCCATGTTCATGCAGGACTCGATGAGCGGGCGCAGCTCCTCGGGCAGCCCCTCCACGTCGGGGCCCTCACGCAGCAGCATGAACACCGTCTCGACGGGGTTGGCGCCGTGGTAGGGCGCGTGCCCGGTGGCGGCGTAGACGAGGGTGGAGCCGAGCGAGAACACGTCGCTGGCGCCGGTGACGCTGCGGGAGTCCCTGGCCTGCTCGGGGGACATGTAGGCGGGGGTGCCGACGGCGACGTTGGTCATGGTCAGCCGGGTGCTGGAGACGCCGGAGGCGATGCCGAAGTCGATGACCCGGGGGCCGTCCTCCACGACGAGCGCGTTGGACGGCTTGAGGTCGCGGTGGACCAGCTGGACGTTGTGGATGGACTGCAGGGCCTCGGCGATCCCGGCCGCGAGCCAGCGCACGGCCTGGGGAGGCAGCGGCCCGCACTCGGTGACGATCTCCTCCAGCGAGGGCGCCGGGACGTAGGCGGTGGCGAGCCACGGGATGGCGGCGCGCGGGTCCGCGTCGACGACGGCGGCGGTGTAGAAGCCGCTGACCGCCCGCGCCGCCTCCACCTCGCGGGTGAAGCGGACGCGGAAGAGCTGGTCCTCGGCCAGCTCGGTGCGCACCGTCTTGATCGCCACACGGCGGCCGGAGGCGGACCTGGCCAGGTAGACCAGCCCCATACCGCCCGCTCCCAGGCGTCCCAGGACCTCGAACGGACCGATCCGGCGCGGATCGTGTTGCGTCAACTGATCCACCATGCTCCTGCCACCTCCCCGTAGGGGCTCATCGTCTTCGCCGCCCCCCAGCACCTTCTCACCGTTGCCGTGTGGCACCGGTCCCCCGACAGATTCTTCCTGCCGGAGCCCTCCGAGGCGAACCCGGGGGCGGTTCGGCCGTGTCCGCGCGCGATCCGCACAGTCCGTCGACCCCTCCGTCGCCCGTGCACACCGGAGCCCCACACACCGCACCGGGCTCTCCCCACCCGGACGGCGCGGCTCCGGAGCGGGCCGTCCCGGACGCCCGGGCCGGACGGTGTGTCACTCCGGCTCGGGCCGTGCTGTGGGCTCCTCCGAGGCCGCGCGGGCGGGCTCCCCGGGGGCCTCCCGCGACGGCTCCTCCCCAGGGTCAAGGACCGCGAAATCGGCTCCCTGGTTGTCCGTGCACACCGCCCAGCGTCCGTAGGGGCCGAGCTCGGGCGCGCGGCGGAGGCGGCCGCCGAGCCGTCGCACGGTCTCGACCGCCGCCTCGCAGCCGTCCACGGCGAAGTAGACGAGGAAGTGCGCGGGCAGTTGGGGCGGGGTGCCCTCCTCCATCAGACAGCGGGCGACGACGGCGTGCGCCTCGTCGGCGGGGCGCCCACGCGGGGCCCAGACGAGGAGGGAGGGATCGTCCCCCTGCGCGTCGGGGTCCCGGACTGCGGCGGCGCTCAGCGGCCGGTAGCCGAAGACCTCGGGGTAGAAGGCGTCGACCTCGGCGGGGCTCCGGGTGTGCACCTCGGTCCAGATGTAGGAGCCGGGCTCGCCCCACCGCCCGAAGCCGGTGTGGGCCCGGGCCTCCCACAGCCCGAAGACGGCGCCGCCCGGGTCGGCGGCGATCCCCATGATCCCGGCCGGGCCGGAGCCGACGGGGCGCGGGGCCCCGATCACCTGACCGCCGGCGGCCGCGACCCGCCCGGCCGCCGCCCGGGCGTCGGAGACGGCCAGGTAGACCGTCCACACCGTCGGCATGCGGCCGTCCGTCTTGCGCATCAGCCCGGCCACCACACGGCCGCCGCTGCGGGCCGCCGTGTAGTGACCCTGGGCGGCGGGCGCGGGCTCGTCGAACGTCCAGCCGAAGAGCTCACCGTAGAACCGTTTCGCCGCCGCCAGGTCCGACACCATGACGTCGGCCCAGCAGGGTGTGCCCTCCGGCGGACCGCCGCTCGCCCCCTCGTCCGGGGGCACACCGACGGCTTCGTCCGGAGCCTCGCGCGGGGGCTCGCCCCGGGCCTCACCCCGGCTCTCGTCCGGGCTCTCGCTCCCACTCTCGTCCGGGCCCTGCCCCGGACCCTCACCCCGGCTCTCCGCCGGAGCCGCGCCGGGCTCCGGCTCCGGCGCCGTCCCCGCCCCGGTCGTCGCGCGGTCGGTTCCCCTTCCCCGCGCACCGCCTCGTGCGACCCGCTTCCACCCGTTCCGCACCCGCATCGGCCTCCCGGTTCGTACGCTTCACAGCGGCGTTCTGCCCATCTGCCCTGTTCACCGCATTTTCCACCCGCGTCCGGTTTCCCGCGCCCCGTGGAGCGGCCGGGAGTACCGGACGGGGAGCCACCAGAGGGCCCCTCAGAGGAGGCGACGTCAGGAATACACCGGGAACCGCCACCGACTCGATCACGGTGGTCCACAATGGACTAGACAACCCGTTTGCCCTTGGCCGGATGCATCCGCCCCCGACGTCGCTAAGCTGACGATATGGCAGGAAAAGTTCGAACTGTTGACGGCCGGGTGGCCGGACGGCGCGGACAGGCGACCCGTCTGAAGCTGCTCGACTGCCTCAGCGACATGCTCAGCTCGTCGCCCTACCGCGATGTCAAGGTCATCGACGTCGCCCGCAAGGCGGGGACCTCGCCGGCGACCTTCTACCAGTACTTCCCCGACGTCGAAGGCGCCGTCCTGGAACTCGCCGACTCCACGGCCAAGGAAGGCAGCGGCGAACTGAACGCGCTCGTCGCCGACCGGTCGTGGACGGGCAAGGCCGGTGCACAGACCGCCGAAGACCTGGTCGACGGGTTTCTGACGTTCTGGCGGCGCAACGAGGCGATCCTCCGCGTGATCGACCTGGCCGCCGCCGAGGGGGACAAGCGCTTCACCAGGCTGCGAACGAAGCTGCTCACCTCTGTCGTCGGCTCGCTCACCGAGTCGATCAAGGAGCAGCAGGCCAGGAAGCGCGTCGACCCCGACGTCAGCGCCGCCGCCCTCGCGGGCTCGCTGGTCACGATGATGACCGGCGTCGCCGGGCACCAGAAGAGCTTCTCGACCTGGGGCGCCAGACAGGCCGACCTCAAGCCCGGGCTCACGCTGCTGGTGCACCTCGGCGTCACCGGCCGCAAGCCCGCGGCCTGAACGGGGCCCGGGGCCGGAAGACCGGCCGCAGTCCCGCCGCGTCCGGACGCCGGACGCGGCGGAGCGGGCGCGCGTGCGCCGCGACGCGCCGGAGCGGTTCGGCGTGCGCCGGAGCGGGCCACGACGCCCGCTCCCGGCGGCCCGCGCGAGCACCCGCGAGCCGCTCCCGGAAGCCTCGGACGACGGAAGCCCCGGACGACGCCGGGCGCGTCCGCACGCGCCCGCACGGACACACGGCCGCCCGCGCCCGCCCCACCGGACCTGTCACCGGTCGGGGCGCGGCGCGGGCGGCCGGACGCCGTCAGGCGCCTCCCGCGGGGCGGGGCTCAGCCTCGGCTGTAGACGAGCCGGTCGGGCGAGCCCGCGAGGCCGGTGAGGACCCCGGTCGTCGCCGCGTCCAGGAGAGCCGTCGTCACCGTCGCGGGGCTCGCCGCCGGATGGTCGGCCAGGTACAGGGCCGCCGCGCCCGTGACGTGCGGCGCGGACATCGACGTCCCGCTCTTGGTCGCCGTCCCGGTGTCCGAGCTGTGGCTCGCGGAGGCGATCGAGCTGCCCGGGGCGAGGACGTCCACGCAGGAGCCCCAGTTGGACCAGCTCGTCCGGGCGTCCGTCCAGGTGCTGGCGGCGACCGTGATCACCGAGGGTTCGCGCGCGGGTGAGCGGGTGCAGGCGTCCTGGTCGCTGTTGCCCGCGGAGACGGCCACGGTGATGCCCGCCTCGACCATCTCCCGGACCGCCGCGTCCTTGGTGTCGCTCGCGCTGCCGCCGATGCTGACGTTCGCCACGGCCGGCAGGGTCGCGTTCTGGGCCACCCAGTCGTATCCGGCCAGGACGTCGGCGGTGGTGCCGAGGTTGTCGCAGTTCAGCACCTTGACGGCGACGAGCTCGACCCCCTTGGCCACCCCGTACGACGAGCCGCCGAGGGTCCCGGCGACGTGGGTGCCGTGGCCGTGGCAGTCGGAGGCGACCGTGTTGTCGTCCACGAAGTTGTAGCCGTAGGAGGCGCGGCCGCCGAAGTCGTCGTGGCTGATGCGGATGCCGGAGTCGATGACGTAGGCGGTGACGTTGGACGCCGTCGTGTCGTAGGTGTAGCTGGCGCTGAGCGGCAGCTCGCGCTGGTCGACCCGGTCGAGCCCCCATGCGGGGTCGACCTGGGTGCCGTCGCCCCGTTCGAGGCGGTTGGGCTCGACGTAGGCGACCGCCGGGTCGGCCGCGAGCCGACGGGCCGTCCGCTCGGAGGCGAGGACGGAGAAGCCCTCGACGGTGTCCGTGTAGGTGTGGTCCAGCCGTGCGCCGTGCTCCCGCGCGAGGTCCTCGGCCCGCTCCCGCACCTCGGCCGCCGGCTCGGCGCCCCGGTCCTCCATGACGACGATGTACTCGCCCCGGACCACGGGCCCGACGCCCGCGTCCCTGATCGTGCCCAGCGGTTCCGGCTCGACCGCGCCCGCGCTGCCGGCGGTCAACGTGACGACGGCCAGCAGGGCCACGCTCGCCGCACCCGCCCCCCGCCCTATCCGTATGCGCACGTCCATGTGCCCTTCTCTTGAAGTGAGAATCCCCTCAGTGGGTGTCGTGCCGAACCCGCACACGACGTGCGCACTTAGTGCTGATCGGGTGAACGGGACCCGGTTCGAACGGTGGACGAAGCGAATTGATCGTGTGTTACCGCCGTCGGGATCCGCCCACGGCACGCGCCGTACGGGGCTAAGCTCGTGGGCATGCCCATGTCCGATCACCGTATGACTTTCCCGGTGCACGTCGTCGGCGCCGGCCCCGCCGGGCTCGCGACGGCCGCCGCCCTCACGGCACGGGGCATCCACACCGTCGTCCTGGAGAAGTCGGACCGCGTCGGGGCGGCCTGGCGCGCCCACCGCCCCGGGCTCCGGCTGCACACCACCCGCCGCTGGTCCGCGCTGCCGGGCCTGGCCGTTCCGCGCTCGGCCGGCCGCTGGGCGAGCCGGGACGCGTACGTGAGCTATCTGGAGCGGTACGCCGAGCACCACCGGCTGGAGATCGCCACCGGCGTCGAGGTCAGCCGCATCGAGCGCCTCGACGAGGCCGGGGGCGCCGGGAACGGGGGCCGTTGGCTGCTGCGCGCCAACGGCGGACGCGAACTGCGCGCCGACGTCGTCGTGGTGGCGACCGGCCTGCACCACACGCCGCGCCTGCCCGAGTGGCCGGGGCGGGACGACTTCCCCGGCCCGCTGCGCCACTCCGCCGACTACCCGGGCCCGGAGCAGTGGGCCGGGCTGGACGTGCTCGTGGTCGGCGCGGGCAACACCGGAACCGAGATCGCCACGGAACTGGCCGCCGGCGGCGCCGCCCGCGTGCGGCTGGCGGTGCGGAGCGCGCCCCACCTCGTCCGGCGGTCGACGGCCGGCTGGCCCGCGCAGGCCGGCCACGTGCTGCTGCACCGGCTGCCGATCCCGGTGACGGACCGGGCCGCGGCCCTGTGGCGCCGGCTCACCGTGCCCGACCTCGCCGCCCAGGGCCTGCCGCAGCCGGACGCCGGGCTGTACACCCGGGCCAGGGAGGGCAGGCCGCCGGTGGTGGACTCGGGCTTCGTCCGGGCCGTGCGCCGGGGCGAGGTGGAGCCCGTGGCGGCCGTGGAGTCCTTCGAGGGGGAGAAGGTGCACCTGGCCGACGGCTCGACGATCGCGCCGCAGGCCGTCATCGCGGCGACGGGGTACCGGAACGGGCTGGAGGAGCTCGTGGCCCACCTGGGGGTGCTGGACGGCCGGGGCCGGCCGCTGCCGCCGGGGCGCGGCTCCACGGCCCCCGGGCTGCACTTCACCGGCTACACCGACCCCGTCGGCGGGCCGCTGCGGAGGCTGGCCAAGGAGGCCGGCCGCCTCGCCGCGACGGTGGCCGGGGACCGGTGAAACGGCGTCGGTGACACGGCACCCGGGACCATGATCCACTGAGGCCATGCAGGCACTCACGGCGATCATCGCGGTGCTCGGCACCCTCTTCGGCTCCTCGCTCACGTATCTCTTCCAGCGCCGCATCACCGAGCGGGCGCGGGAGTTGGAGGAGCGGACGCGCGTGCGGCAGGAGCGGCTGGACGCCTTCGCCGCCTACGCGGGCGCCCTGTTCAACTACCGGCGGCTCGCGGTCCACCGCTGGTTCGTGGTGAACGAGCGGCCCGGCTCGGAGGACGTCAACGCGCTGACCCGGGAGATGTACCAGCTGCGCACGGAGGCCGTGGAGGCCGAGTTCCGCGTCCAGTTGCTCACCGACGACGAGGGGATACGGCAGCGGGCGAGCGAGGCGATGCGGTCGATCACCGAGCTCCACGACGTCTGCAACAGCCGCGAGGTGATGGACGCCGGCCGGGGCAGCTCGCGCAGCGCGATCAACGCGTTCGTCACGACGGCCCGGCCGCTCGTGCGCGGCACCGTGCGCTGAGCCGCGCCGCCGACAACGCGTCAGCACACGCGGGTGACCGCGCACCGGGCGGAGCTGTCCGCCGGGCGGGGCTACGCGCTGAGCGGGCGGGCGGAGACGTCGGTGGCGGCGTCGAGGTCGGGATAGCAGGCGAAGAGGCGCCGCACGCCGAGCGCGGCGAGCACCCGGTTGACGTGCGAGCCGTCCACGGCGCCCTTGGCGGGCAGGATCAGCCGGAGGCTGCCGGTGCAGGCGTGCATGAGGCGACGGGCGGCGATGAGCACCCCCACCCCGCTGGAGTCGCAGAACTGGACGCTGGACAGGTCGAGCACCACGTTCAGTCTGCCGTCGGCCACGGCGTCGTGCACGTGCTGGCGGACCGCTGGAGAGGTCACGAGGTCGAGCTCGCCGGACACCCGGAAGACGGTCCACTCCCCCCGCTCTTCCTCCATCACCTTCAACGACACGTACTCGAAGCCCTTCCCTCGACCCGCCGGAATCGACCCTTCCACGGCTCGGCTGCCCTCGGTGACAGCCCATGAAACGAACTGGTTCTCCCCCGACCCTAAGCCCATGGCGGGCGACAGTGGCCGCACATGCCCGGCCGCTGTGCCCAACTCGACACCGGGACTCCCCACTTTCCGTCACATAAAGGACAGAATCTCACCCGACGTGGACACCGGTACGAGCGTACGGTGACACCGCGGCCACCCCGTGGAGTCGTGCGATGTTGACGCATTGCCGCAAAGAGCCGCACGCTGTCGGCGCCTTCACCTACATTCGACCTACGCGAAGGGCTGGGGGCGAGACCATGGCGCAGGACACACCACCGCGTTGGGACCGCAAGATGCAGCAGCGCCTCGTGCGCGGCGAGGCCGCGGCGCTGGGCGAGCTGTACGACCGGTTCGCGTCGCTGGTGTACGGGCTGGCCCACCGCGTACTGCAGGACGAGTCAGCCGCCGGCAGCGTGACGCGGGAGGTGTTCGCGCACGTCTGGGAGCATCCCGACACCTACCGGCCGAAAGAGGGCACGATGCGGTCGTGGATGGCCGGGCTCGCGCAGCGGCACGCGGTGCAGCAGCTCCGCAGGCGGCACCGGGAGGCGGACGACCCCGAGGAGCAACTCGAACAGCAGGTCCGCGCGGCCTCCGCCGCCGCCCGCGCCGACTACATCGTCACGGCCATGCCGACGTCCCTGCGGGCCGCCCTGGAACTGGCCCACCGGGAGCGGCGCACCTACCGCGAGGCGGCCCGGGATCTCGGCGTCACCGAGGACGAGGCGCGGCGCAGGCTGCGGCTGGGGCTCCAGCTCCTGTCCACCGCCACGCCCGCCACACCGCCGTCCCCCGGGCCCGCGGGGCAGGGCGGCGAGCTGTGAGCGGCCCCCGGCAGCCGGGCGCGGACGGCGTACCGGGAGACGGCCGCGAGGAACCGCCGCGCATACCGCCGCCCCGCAGCGCCGCGGACGACCAGGAGCCCGGCCCGCACGTGCCCGGCCCCCGGGACGGATCGGCCTGCCCGCCTCCGCCGCCCACGGGCCCGGACGCCGCCCGTCCCGTCCCCGTCACCGAGGATCCCGTGGCGCCACTCGACCACAGCACCCTGAAGTCCCTTCTCGGCGCCTGGGCGCTCTCAGCCTGCCCGCAGAACGAGACGACCGCCGTCGAGGAGCACCTGACCGACTGCGCGGCCTGCGCCGAGGAGGCGCTGCGCCTGCGCGACGCCGTGGGGCTGCTCCAGCACGAGGAGAACCTGGACCTCGACCCGCTGCTGCGCGCCCGCGTCCTGGAGGGCTGCCTGGACCGCCGCCCGGCCCGCATCCCCGTCCCGCTGTGGGCCGCGCCCTACGACGCCGAGACGGCCCGGCTGGACGCGCTCCTGCGCGACATGGGCTCGGGCGAGTGGGGTGCCGAGGTCAGATGGCGCTGGTTCGACGGCGAGCAGCAGCGTTCCCGGACGACGACGGTGGGCCGGGTCATCGGCCGGCTCACCGCCGTCGACGGGGTGCTGGCGGCCGCCCTGGGCCTGCCCGACCCCGTGCCGGGCGCACCCGCCGCCCCGGGCCTGGAGCGGGAGGAGGCGTACTGGCGCACCCTGGCCGGGCGCTCGCCGCGCGCGGTCCACACGCCCTGGCGCGAGCAGACGCACAGTCTGGTGCAGGCCGCGTCGTTCGCGTCCGGGCGCACCGGTCTCGTCGTCCCCGGGTCGGGGCGCCCGCTGCCCGACGCCTTCCTCGACCGCGCCTTCGCCTGCTGGGTGCACGCGACGGGCATCGCCGAGGCCGTCGACTACCCGGCCCAGCGGCCGGCCGCCGCCCATCTCCACCGGCTGATCGACCTCGCCGCCCGGACGCTGCCGACCGTGCTCGCCGACCGCCGCAGATCCGGCCTCGCGGCCCCGGCCCGCGGGCTCTCCCCTGCGGGCGCGGCCGGCCGCTCGCTGCACCTGGAGATCGAGGGCCCGGGCGGCGGCCACTGGCACATCCCGCTCGACTCACCCGGCACCGAGGGCACCGAGGAGACGTCGGTGGCTCATGTGGCGCTCGACGGGCTGGAGTTCTGCCAGCTCGCCGCGGGGCACGTGCCGCCGCTGGAGGCCGCCGCCGGGGCCGAGGGCGATCCGGAGGCCGTGCGCGACATCCTCCTCGCGACGGCCTCGCTCTCCCGTCCCTGAGCCCGTGAGCCCGTGAGTGGACTCCCGGCCCCGGGCCCCGGGCTCGGCCCCGGGCCCCGGGCTCGGGCTCAGGTGAAGACGACGGTGCGGTTGCCGTTGAGCAGGACGCGGTGCTCGCTGTGCCACTTGACGGCGCGGGCGAGCGCCTGGCACTCGACGTCCCGTCCGATCGCGACGAGCTGTTCGGGCGTGACCTCGTGCCCGACCCGCTCGACCTCCTGCTCGATGATCGGCCCCTCGTCGAGGTCGGCCGTCACGTAGTGGGCCGTCGCCCCGATGAGCTTCACGCCCCGCGCGTGCGCCTGGTGGTAGGGCTTGGCGCCCTTGAAGCTCGGCAGGAAGGAGTGGTGGATGTTGATGATCCGGCCCGAAAGCTCCTTGCAGAGGTCGTCGGAGAGAACCTGCATGTAGCGGGCCAGCACGACCAGCTCCACGCCCTCCTCGCGGACGATCCTGAGCAGCCGGGCCTCCGCCTCGGCCTTGGTGTCCTTCGTGACCGGGATGTGGTGGAAGGGGACGCCGTAGGAGCCCGCCAGCTCGGCGAAGTCGGTGTGGTTGGAGACGACGGCCGCGATCTCCACCGGGAGCGCCCCGATCCGCGCGCGGAACAACAGGTCGTTCAGGCAGTGGCCGAACTTGCTCACCAGGAGCACGATCCGCATCCTGGCCTCGGCCCGGTGCAGTTCCCAGTCCATCTGGAAGGAGTCACCGACGGCGGCGAAGCTGGCCCGCAGCTTCTCCAGGCTCACCGGCGGCTCCGCGCTGAAGTGCACGCGCATGAAGAACAGCCCGGTGTCGTGGTCCCCGAACTGCTGGCTGTCCTCGATGTTGCAGCCGGTCATGAAGAGATAGCTCGACACGGCGTGCACGATGCCCTGTTTGTCCGGGCAGGACAGCGTGAGGACGTACTGTTCGCGGGCGGCGGCGGGCGGCGACGGGCTCATGGCACCAGGGTGGCACACCGGTGGGAACCCTCAGACCGCTCGCAGCACGATGGCCAGCACATCGAGGGACTTCGGCGGTTCGTCCGCGTCCTCCCCGTCGTTGCCCGCGAGCAGGACGTGCGCGGCGCGGGCCGCGCCGCACGCCTCCGCCCAGCCCGGGTGCTCCAGGTAGGCGGCGACGGGGGCGTCCGCCCCGACCTGGTGCAGAATCCGCAGGACCCGCAGCACCGCGGCGTCGACGGCCGCGGCCTCCTCGGCATCCCGGAACACGGAGCCGACGTACTTGTCCGCCGACCAGTGATCGAGCCAGGTGTCCTCCACCAGGCGGTAGACGGCGTCCGTCACGTCCCCGTAGCCGGGGCGGGCCTCCAGCCAGTACGTCCGCTGGAAGACAGGGTCGGAGAGCATGTGCAGCGCCGAGCGCACGTTGGTGCGCCAGCGCCACCACGGCATGTCGTTGACCGGCATGCCGCCCATGGTGCGGGACCGACGGCCGCGACGGGAAGAGCTGTCCTGAGCTTGCACGGTTCACGATCGTACGTTCGCCCACCGACACCGCCGGTGCCGCCCCCGTTCTTCACCTGCACGATGCTCACCGTTAGGAGAGCATCACTCGGGTGTTACACGCGGCCCGCCAGGGTCGATGGTCATGACCGCCTCGCGCGTCCCCCGTACGCAAAGCCTCAGACCCCGATTCCGCTCCGTCGCCGCCGCGGCTCTCGCCGCCGCAGCGGTGGGCTCCTCTCTCACCGGCTGCGGCATCGCATCGGCGGAATCGAAGGGCCCGATCACCGTCATGACCTGGGCCCCCGCCGACACCAAGGCCACCAACATGCCCGGCATGACGGCCATCGCCTCCGCCTACGCCCGCTGGGTGAACGACAACGGAGGCGTCAACGGCCGCGAGTTGAAGGTCGTCACCTGCAACGAGGGTAACGACAGCGTGCGGGTCGCGGCCTGCGCGCGCAAGGCCCGGGACGTCGGCGCCGTCGCCGTCGTCGGCTCCTACACCACGCACGCACGCACCGCCCTCCCCTCCCTCGAGGTCCACGGCATTCCCTACCTGGGCGGCTACGGGCTCACCGAGGAGGAGTTCTCCAGCCCCTACTCCTTCCCCGTGAACGGCGGCCAGCCCGCGCTCGTGGCGGGAAGCGGACGGCAGCTCGCCGACCTGTGCGACGAGGTCGCCCTCGTGCGTCCCGACACCATCGCCGGGGACGAGCTCCCCGGCGTGTTCGACGCGGGCCTCGGGCGGAAGAGCGACACCGAAGCGGTGACCGACGTCCCCGCGCCGGAGGACTCCGCCGAGTACACCACCGAGGCACGCGCGGCCCTGAAGGCCGCCGGAGTCGGCCTCGCCCCGGAGGAGGACGCCGAGACGGGCCCGGCCACCGCCGAGGACGCCTACGCGACCGCCGACGGCAGCGCCGAGGACGCGCCCTGCGTGGCCGCCGCGCTCGGCGGGCGCACCGGCACCTTCCTCGACTCCTTCACGCGCCTGCGGGACCGGGGGGAGAGGGTGACCTTCGCCTCCGTGCTCGGCAGCGTCGAGCAGTCCCTGGTCAACCGCACCGGCGGCGCGGCCAGCATGCTGGAGGGCTCCTACGTCACGAGCTGGTACCCCGCCAGCCAGGAGCCGGAGTGGGACGAGATGCGCTCCGTCGTGCGGGAGTACGCCTTCGGCGACAACCGCATCGACCCGGCCGACCCCGGCGTGCAGACCACCTGGGTCGCCTACACCGTGCTCCGCTCCGTGCTGGAGGGCATGGACGGCCGGGAGATCAGCGCCCACAGCGTGTACAAGGCGCTCGACGACTCCGGCCCCATCAGCACCGGCGGCCTCACGCCCGACCTGAGCTGGCAGTACGAGGACCTCCTCGGCTTCCCGTCCTACCCGCGGATCGTCAACTCCATGGTCAACTTCCAGAAGGTCCGCGGCGGGCAGCTCGTCTCCGCGCGCGAGGAGCCGGTGGACATCGGCGAGACCCTCAACCGGCTGACGGACGGCTGACGGACACCGGGGGACGGCCGGCGGGGGACGGCAGGCCGTCCCCCGGCCCGGTCGCCGCCGGAACGGGACAGCGCGGGCAGGGCCCGGCCCTGCCCGCGCCGTCGCGCCTCAGAGCTGCGTCGGCTTGCGCTCCGTCAGCCCGTGCTCGCGCGCGACCGGGTTCCACAGCGCGGCCGCGTCCTCCTTCGCGGACGTCGCGTCGCCGCTGGCCCGGTGGCCCTTGCGCAGCGACTCGGTGGACTTCGCCTCACCGTCGTCGCAGCCGTCCTTCCCCGCGACCTGGTCGGCCCAGTCCGCGTAGTGCTCGTCGGCCTCGGCGGAGGCCTTCCAGGCATCCTCCAGCCGGCCGCTGAGCTTCTCGTGGTCCGGCAGCTTGTCGAGGCTCAGCTTGCCCAGGCGCTCCACCAGACCGTTGCGCTGTCCCGCGGCGTCCCGCAGGTCCTTGGCGGACTTGCCGAGCTTCTTGCACTGCTTGATGTTCTCGACCGAGCTGATGACGGAGTCCCGGCTGTTGTTGCTGTCCGCCAGCAGCTCGTCCAGCGCCTGGGCCTGCTCCTGTGCGGTGTCCCCACCGGCCGTCCCGCCGTCGGTGCCGGGCTCGGCCGAGGGCTCCGAGGTCTTCGCCTCCTCCGGCTGCGGCTCGTCACCCCCGCTGTTGAGCGCCGCCCCGCCGGCCAGGCCCGCGGCGACGATGGCCAGCGCGGCCACGGCGACGATCAGGACCGGGTTGCGGCGCCGGCCACCCGCGTCGTCCGGCTCCTCCGGCTCGTACCCGTAGCCGTCGTGACCCTCGTTCCCCTCATAGCCGCCATAACCGCCGTGGCTGCCATGGCCGTGCGGGGGGCCGGGGTCTCCGGGGTGGCCGCCCGGGTGCGGGGCATGCGCGGACCGCGCGGCCTGGGAGCCGTGCGGATAGCCGTAGCCGCCCTGGGCCGGCCCGGCACCCGCGTCGGGAGCGGGCCGGAAGAGGCTGTCGAACTCGGCCGGCGGCTGCCGCTTCTCCGGGGTGCCGGGCCGGATGTCGAACGGCTTCCCCTGCGGCTGCTGCGGCCGCCCGTCCTCCTGCGCTCCCGCGCGGCGCCTTCCCGGGACACGGCGCAGCTGCTGAGTGCTCTCGGGGTTTCCGTGGGTGGGGGGCGACGGCGGCATCCCCCCGGGCGCCGGGCCCGCCCCCTGGCCCCCCAGGGGCCCGGGCCCGGCCTGCGGCGGCAGGAGCTGCGTCTCGTCGGCCGACGCCCCGTGGTGCGGCGGCATCGGGCCGCCGTAGGGCTGCGGGGGCCCGGGCTGCTGGGGCGGGAGGAACTGCGTCTCGTCCGCGGCCCCGGGCAGCGGCGGTACCTGCGGAGGGCCCACGCCGGGCTGCTGGGGTGCCGCGTTCACGTGCGGGGGCGGCGGCTCGGACAGCGGGTGTGGCGGGAGGAGCTGCGTCTCGTCCGCGGGGGCCACGCCGGGCCCGGACGGCAGCCCCTGCACCGCCTGCGGGGGGAACGTCGGCTGAGCCTGCGGGGGCGGAGCGGCGGGCGCGGGCGGGGCCTGCGGCGGTGCGACGGCGGGAGGCGGCGGTGCCACGGCCGGGGGCTGCGGGGCCGAGGCCCCGAAGGCCGGGGGCTGGGGTGCCGGGGGCTGGGGTATCGGGGGCTGGGCGCCCGGGAGCTGAGCGGTCGGCGGCTGGGTGGCCGGCGGCTGCTGGGGGGCGGCCGTCGGCGGCTGGGGGGCGGTGGCCGGCCCCCAGGGCTGACCCCAGGGCTGACCACCGGCCGGCGGCGCGGACTGCTCCGCTTCCTCGGGCCGCTGCTCCCACGGCTCTCCGTTCGACGGCAGTACAACACCCTCGCGGGGCTCGTCGCCCTGCCCGCTGTGCGCTGTCACCGACGGACTCCTCACACCTCATGCGCCCTGCACCGAAAGCGCCACCCGGCCTAGGCGGATGGCCTGTTGACCGTCCTCCGCGCGGGGGACGGCAGCGGGCTCACGCTACCCGGTTGCCCGCGCGCCCGGCCACGACGTCCCCCGTTACCGGCCGCGGCCCTGATCAGCCCTGGTCCGAGTGGTCCGGGCGGGCCCCGCGGTCCTGGCGGCCCCGGCGGTCCGGGCCGTCCAGCCGCGCGGTGAACGCCCGCACACACGGTTCGGTGGCGAAGGGCTCGATCCGCTCCCGGAAGGCGGACAGATACTCCTGCCCGCGCCGGGAGCGGATCGTGTCGAGCAGTTCGACGGCCCGGCTGGCGGTGTGGCAGGCCGCCTCGACGTCCCGCTGCCCGGCCAGGGCCTCGGCGAGGAGCAGCAGATCGATCGCCCGTCGCCGGGTCCGGCCCTCCGGGTGCAGGGCGAGGGCCTCCTCGGCGTGCCGCCGGGCGGCGTCCGCCTGCCCCAGGTCCCGCTGGCAGTGGGCCAGTTCGTCGGCGAGGTAGGCGGCGTCGAAGTGCGCGATCCAGGGCGGGTCGTCGCCGCTGCCCCCGGACCCCGACTCGGCCCGTTCGAACGCGCCGAGCGCCCGCCCGGCCGCCAGCCGGCAGGCCGCCCGGTCGCCCTGGAGCGCGTGGCCGCGGGCCTCGGCGGCGTGGAACAGGGACTCCGTGCGCGGGGTGGCCCGCCCCCGGGCGCCCTCCTGCGCGGCCCGGGCGAGCTGGGCGACCTCGTGGGGGCTGCCCAGGGAGGCGGCCAGGTGGCTCATGCCGGCGGCCAGAACGTAGCCCCCGTAGGCGCGGTCGCCCGCGGCCTGCGCCAGCCGCAGGGCCCGCACATAGTGCCGCTGGGCCAGCGCCCGCTGCCCGGTGTCGACGGCGGTGTACCCGGCCAGTTCGGCCAGGCGAGCGGCGGCGGCGAACAGGGCGCGCCCGACCTCGTCCCGGTAGGAGCCGCCGAGCAGTCCGGACACGACGCCGGCGAGGTAGTGCACGAGGACGGGCCGGACGTGCCCGCTGCCGAAGCGGTGGTCGAGCTCGGCCAGGGCCCGGGTGGTGGCCCGCACCGCCGCCACGTCCGCCATCCCGACCCGTGGCCCGGCGGTGCGCGCGATCACCTCGTCGGGCGGGCTGATCAGCCAGTCGCGGCTGGGTTCGACGAGCGCCGTCGCCGTGACCGGGCGCCCGGCGAAGGCCTCGCGCCCCGCCGCGTCGCAGCGCCACAGCTCACCGGTCTGCTCCACGGCGTCGGCGACGTGCGGCTCGTAGCGCAGTCCCAGGTCGGCGGAGGGGCTGCGGGCGGCGGACATCCCCACGTCGTCCAGGCTGACGGGGTGGCCCAGCTTCCGGGCCAGCGCCTCCGCGATGAGGGCGGGGGCGCGGCCCCGGGGTTGCTGGCCGCGCAGCCAGCGGGCCACCGAGGTCTTGTCGTAGCGCAGGTCGAGGCCGTGTTCGGCGCCGATGTCGTTGACCCGGCGGGCGAGCCCGGCGTTGGAACAGCCGGCTTCCTCGATGAGCACGGCGAGCCGGTCGTTGGGGCGGCGCGGGGTCAGGTTGCGTGGGGGGTGCGGTGCGGCGGCTGCCATGGCGGTCCCCTCGGTCCGACGGCGGGCACCGCTGGTGGCTACCCAGGACCGGGGCCGGACCCGGCGTTGCGCCCCCGTCCGTGCTTCGGTGCGCCCCGCGGTACCGCCGCGTGCTCCGACCGGGCGGGGTGCTGTGACGATGCGCCGGCGGCAAGCGGACGACGAACCGTAACCGTTGCCGGACGGTGGAGTTGTGATCTGCGTGGAAGAGACGATCGCAGTGCCCTCGGCGGGTGAGAAGACCCCGCAGCCGTCCCGGCAGGTCCCCCGACAGTCGGCGCCGTCGAGCGGCGGCACGCTACTCGACCACGCGGTTCGCTACGCCGGGGAGCGGCACTGGGACGTCCTGCCGGGCACCTGGCTGGAGATCGTCGACGGGGTGCCGCGCTGTACGTGCGGCGTCCCGGACTGTCCCTCCCCTGGCGCACACCCCCGGGAGCCGGGCTGGGCCGCGCACGCCACCGGGAGCGGCACCGCGGCCCGACGGCTGTGGGAGCGCTCGCCGTTCGCGTCGGTGCTGCTGCCCACGGGGCGGACGTTCGACGCGGTCGACGTGCCGGAGGTCGCCGGGTGCCTGGCGCTGGCCCGCATGGAGCGGATGGACGTCCCGCTCGGCCCGGTCACGTGCACCCCGCAGGGCCGGATGGTGTTCTTCGTGCTGCCGGGCGCGGCGGCGAAGGCCCCCGACCTCATCCGGGGGCTCGGCTGGTCGCCCGGCGCGCTCGACCTGACGACGCACTCCGTCGGTTCCTGGGTGGCCGCCCCGCCCACCCGGATCGGGGTGCGCGGCTCGGTCCAGTGGGTGCGGCGTCCGACGCCCGTCAACCGCTGGCTGCCCGACGCCGACGAGTTGCTCCCGCAGTTGGCGTACTGCTGCGGCCAGGAGGCCGCCGCGGCCCGCCGGCGCTGAGGGCTTGCACCGCCTGACGCGCCACGCTGCCGACCCGCCTGACGGCGCGTCCGGTGTCCCCTGTGCGGGGTGCGCTCCGGCCCTCCGGCGGCTGCCTCAGGAGAGAGCCGAGGCGAGGAACGGCTCGACGGCGGCGCGCCAGGCCTCGGGCTGGTCGTAGTGGACGAGGTGGCCGGCGTCGGCGACCTCGGCGTACTGGCCGTTGGGCAGCACGCGCACCATCTCCTGCGCCTCCGCGCGCCCCAGTTCGCCGTCGATGCCGCGCACGACGAGGGCCGGGCAGCGCACCTGCGCCAGCTCCTCCCAGTGCGCGTCGAGCACCCACGCCTCGCGGGCCAGGAGCATCTGGCGGCGGGAGAAGACGGGCCGCCATCCGTCGGCCCGCTCGGCCATGACCTCGGCGTAGAACTCGCCACGGGAGCGGCTCGCCCGCTCCTGCGTCGGGTCGCCCTCGCTGAACCACGCGCGGACGTCCGCGAGGGTGGCGAAGGGCAGCGGCCACGAGCGGTACCAGGACTCCCACTCGCGCTGCGACCGTTCGCCGAGGGCGGACGCCCGCATGTCGCAGACGACGAGGGCGCGGACGAGGTCGGGGCGGCGGGCGGCCAGCTGCCACCCGGTGAGGGCGCCCATCGCGTGCCCGACGACCGCGACGGGGCCGAGGCCCAGCTGCTCGATGGCGGCGGCCGCGTCGGCCACGTACGCGTCCCGGTCGTACGGGCCGTCGGCGGGCTTGTCGCTGCGGCCGTGGCCGCGCTGGTCGAGCCCGACGGCGCGGTAACGGCCGGAGAGCCAGCGGGCGGTGGCCGCCCAGTGCGAGGCGCGGCCCATCAGCCCGTGGAGCAGCAACACCCCGGGCGGTGGCGCGGCTCCGGGCGGGACGGCTCCGGACGCCGGGGCCGGATGTGCGTCCGGGCCGACGGGCGGGGGCTTGGGCCCGTCGGCGAACTCCCAGGCCGCG
Source organism: Streptomyces sp. WMMC1477 (assembly GCF_027460245.1). Lineage (NCBI taxonomy): Bacteria > Bacillati > Actinomycetota > Actinomycetes > Kitasatosporales > Streptomycetaceae > Streptomyces > Streptomyces sp. WMMC1477. The sequence goes on from NZ_JAPZBD010000003.1 coordinate 1,953,224, forward strand.
AGTCTGAGCCCGCCCGTACCGGTGACGTCGATGCGTCGCACCATGTGACCCGACCCCCACATCCGGAAACTGGCTGGAAATCCGCTCTGTGTCGTGTGCCGCCTGCCGTGACGCCGCGTCGCGTCGCGGACCGGACCGCAGGCCGCCCCGCAGGCCGCCGCCCCTGTGCACCCGCGGCGGCCGGGCGGCCGACGTGGTGCCGCCCTGGCCCCGCCCGGCCGCGACCGGCTGATCCCCGCCACCGAAGACCGTCGGCCGATCCACCTCCACGGTATCGAACGACTATTCGAACACGCGGAGTTCCAGCGCAACTTCCCTCAATCGAGTGACAGCCGATCACGGTTGACGTTCTGTCCGCCGGGGAGAGTCGTACCGGGAGGCGGGCGCCGCACAGAAGCGGGAGGTATCGGGCGCCCGCGGAGGGCGGCCCGGAACGCTCGGGGATCCGGGCCGCACCACCCAGGGGGGCACGGGAAAGCGGGGCCCCGGTCGCACATGCCACCGGGGCTCTCGCGATGAGCCGATCCCGCACGGCGGCTACCCCCTTCGACGCGACAGCGTCAGCCCAGGGTGTCACGCCCCGCACCCGGTCGGATGCATTCCGGTCAACTCGAGGACGAGAACCCCTTGTCGACGCCGCGTCGGCAACCGTGCGGGGAGCCGCCACCGGAGGCTCGCAGCGGCCGGAACCGCCCGGCCGCGACGGCGCGACCACGACGGCGAGCGTCCGGCCACGGCCCCGACGGTCTCGCCCCGGCAATCCCGACGACCGCAGCGTCCCGACGGCTGCGGGCATCTCGACCGTCCCGGCATCCCGATGGCTGCGGGCATCTCGACCGTCCCGAGCAGCGCGTTCGGCCCGACCGGCCGTCAGGCCTCAGCGCTTGGCGACGAAGACGTGCGCCGCGATCTCCTGCTGCAGCTCGGCCGCCTCGCCGCCGCTGCCCACGTGGATGCCACCGCCCGGGCCCGGCGTCACCGTCACCACGGAGCCGGGCTGCACCCCGGCGCGGCGCAGGGTGTACATCAACTGGGCGTCCTTCTGGATGGGTTCGCCGATGCGGCGGACGACGACCGTCTTGCCGTCCGGCCCCGGCGCCAGGTCGGCCAGGCTCACCATCGCGTCGGCCAGGAACGGCTCGCCGTCGCCCGCGTCCCCCAGCTCGTCCAGGCCCGGGATCGGGTTCCCGTACGGGGACTCGGTGGGATGGCGCAGCAGCTCCAGCACCCGCCGCTCCACGGCCTCGCTCATCACGTGCTCCCAGCGGCAGGCCTCGGCGTGCACCTGCTCCCACTCCAGGCCGATGACGTCCACCAGCAGGCACTCGGCCAGCCGGTGCTTGCGCATGACCCGGGTCGCGAGCCTGCGCCCGTCGGCCGTCAGCTCCAGGTGGCGGTCCCCCGCGACGGTCAGCAGCCCGTCGCGCTCCATCCGGGCCACGGTCTGGCTGACCGTCGGCCCGCTCTGGTCCAGGCGCTCGGCGATGCGGGCACGCATGGGCACGACGCCCTCTTCCTCCAGCTCCAAAATGGTGCGGAGATACATCTCGGTGGTGTCGATGAGTCCTGACATCTGGTGTACGTGCCCCTCGTCAGCTGTGCGGTGGCCCTGCACCCAATTCTGACCCATCCCGAGGACAACCGTCGCACGCCGGGTTGACCCGGGCTTTACCCAGGGCCACCGCGTACGCCCTCTGGTCCAGACCACTCCTCTTCCTCTAGCGTGAGCGCCATGAGCGCGAGCGATCTTGCGGAACGGTTCCTCGACGGCGCGATCGGCCTGCTGGAGCAGGTCAGGGAGGGGGAAGCGGAGTCGATCACGGCGGCGGGCACGCTGCTGGCCGACGCCGTGGCCGAGGGCCGACGGCTCTTCGCGTTCGGCGCCGGCCACTCCGCCCTCGTCGCCCAGGACGTGGTCTACCGGGCCGGCGGGCTCGCGGTGGTCAACCTGCTGGCCGTGCCCGGGCTCGTCGGCGTCGACGTCCACCCCGCGCCGCTGGGCAGCGCCCTGGAGCGCGTGGACGGGCTGGCCACCGCCGCCCTGGACGCCTCACCCGCCCGCGCCGGGGACGTCCTCGTCGTCGTCTCGCTCTCCGGGCGCAACCCGCTGCCCGTCGAGATGGCCCGGCACGCCCGCTCCCTCGGGCTCGGCGTCATCGGGCTGACCTCGACGGCCTACGCCTGCGAGACGACCCCCCGGAACGCCTCCGGCACCTTCCTCAAGGACCACTGCGACGTCGTCCTCGACAACCGCGTCCCGGTGGGCGACGCGACCCTCACCCACCCCGACGTCCCGGCGCCCTTCGCCCCCGCCTCCACCGTCGTCTCCTGCGCCCTCATCCAGGCCGCCGTCGCGACCGCCGCCGGCGTCCTGGCCGACCGCGGGCTCACCCCGCCGCTCCTGCGCTCCGGCAACGTCGACGGTGGGCACGCCTGGAACGAGCGCGTCATGACCGAGTACGCGGACCGGATCTTCTACCGCCGCTGAGCGCCGCCCCGCACGGGCTCTCGGAGCCGCCCCGGGGGGCTACCGGCCCGTCGCGGGCGGCACTCCGCGACGGCGCTCGCCGCGCACCGCCTGCGCCAGGTCCACGGCGGCGGCGATCCGCACCGCGACGTCCTGGGCGTACACGGTGTCCGCCCGGTCGAAGTTCCGCCGCACCGGGCCCCGCAGGAACGTCACGACGCCCAGCGTGCGGCCCCGGCTGCGCAGCGCCGCGCACAACCCGTACGCCGTCCCCTCCGGCCAGGAGCGCGCCGCCGCCCACTCCGGGGACGTGCTCCCGCCCGCCCCCGCGCGCACCGGTCCGCCGTGCTCGAACGCCTGCAACGCCGGATGGTTCACCATGTACGGCACCGGCAGCCCGCTCTCCGGCGCCGGGTGCCAGGCCGAGCCCCCCGGCGCGTGCCCGGCCCGCACCAGCCGGGCCCCCGCGGCCAGGTCCAGCAGCGCGTGGTCCGCGAACCCGGCGAGCGCGAAGTCCAGATGGGCGGCGGCGGCCTCCATCGGGTCGTCGCACTCGGCCGCCGCCCGCGCCGCCCGGTGCAGCTGGCTGTCCCGGAACCGCAGCCGGGCCGCCTGCTGCTCGGTCAGCTTCGCGTCCGTGACGTCGTGGAAGACCCAGGCCACCCCCAGCGGCACCGGCTCCTCGGCCATCGGTGAGGACAGGCGCAGGAACCCGCTGCGCCAGCACCGCCGCAGCGGCGGGTCCACCGGGCCGTCCCCGCTGGGCCGCAGCGTCACCCACAGGTCGGCCGGGGCGGGCGGCGTGCCCTCGGCCAGCACGTGCTGCAGCGCACTCTCCAGCTCCTCCAGACCGTTGCTGATCACATCGCCCAGCGGGCGCCCCAGCAGCGTCGACCGCCGCACCCCGAGGGCCCGGGCCGCGTGCCGGTTGACGACAGCGGGGCGCAGGTCCGCGTCGATCAGCACGACGCCCCAGGAGGCGTCCTCGAACAGCGCCTCGCTGAGCGCGATCGAACGCTCCAGATCGATCTGGGTGTGCACCTCGCTGAACGCGCAGTACACCCCGGCCGACTCCCCGGCTGCGTCCCGCACCACCGAGGACTGCGTGCGCACCAGCACCCGCCCGCCGTCCTTCGTCACGAGCGCGAACTCGTGCACCTGACGCCCCGGCCCGGTCATCGCGCCCAGCAGCCGGCTCTGCACGTCCTCGGCGTCCGCCGGGCGCACGGCCCAGCCCGCCAGCCCCCGGCGCCCGACGGCCTCCCGTGGGCTCCAGCCGAGCATGCGCTCCGCCTCGCGGTTCCAGTGGGTGACGACGCCGTCCGCGTCCAGGGCGAAGAGCGCGGCGTCCATGCCGTCCAGCAGCGCCGCCAGCAGCGACTCACCACCGGGACGGTGCGCGGTCTGGGGGTCGCCCTCACCGCCGTCGGCCGTGGCTTCGGAGTGGGTATCGGGTTGAGCGGACATCTGCACCCCCGGGCGGCCGGGCTCGTGACCGTGCCGCTCTCTGCTGCGTCGAAGCGGTGTGTGCGCGTACGCACGCGATCCGTACGTTTACGTGCACGGTGCATGCACGCCTATTCAACTCCAGCGTGACGCAACGCACAGGAGCTTCGGCGAAATCGTTGCGGCCCCGAAATTTCGTTGCCCCGCCTCCGGGGGCGGAGTTAGCGTGCGAGGACACGAGAGAGGAGGTGATCCGGAGCATGTACGACCACCGGACGCGTGAGGTGACTGCGGCCTGACCAGGCCAGTCGTCGCTCAGCGAAGGCCGGTCTGACCGGCTCATATCCACGCAGTCACCCGGCCCGCGGGTCGCCGGTTCGTCCGACCGGCTCCCTCTCCGCCGCCGCGGAGGGGAAGACCCGCGGGCCGTTCCCGTGCCCGGGAGGCCCGTGCCGAAGACACGGGGCTCGGCAGGCCCGGGGCCTCTCTGGCCCCGGGCCGGGTCTCCGCGGGGCCGTCAGGGGCACAGGCGGTCGACCGCCCAGCCCTCCCCCGCCCGCCGGTACCTGAGCCGGTCGTGCAGCCGGTTCTCCCGGCCCTGCCAGAACTCCACCGTCTCCGGGACGACGCGGAAGCCGCCCCACTGCGGCGGCACCGGAACGTCCTCACCCTCCGGATAGCGTGCGGCCAGCCCCGCGTAGAGGGCGTCCAGCTCCTCCCGGGTGGCGAGCGTCGAGGACTGTTCGCTGGCCCAGGCGCCCAGCTGGGAGCCGTGCGGGCGCGTCCGGAAGTACGCCGCCGTCTCCGCCCGTCCCGTCCGCTCCGCCCGCCCCTCGATGATCACCTGACGGGCGACGCCGTGCCATGGGAAGAGCAGCGACACCCGCGGGTTTCCCGCGATCTCCCGGCCCTTGCGCGAGCCGTAGTTCGTGTAGAAGACGAAGCCCTGCGCGTCATACCCCTTGAGCAGCACCGTGCGCGAGCTGGGCCGGCCCTCGGCGTCCGTGGTGGAGAGGATCATCGCGTTCGGCTCATGCAGCCCGGCCTCCTCGGCCGCGTGGAACCAGCGGTCGAACTGCTCCACCGGGTCCTCGGCCAGGTCCCCCTCCGCCAGCCCCGCCTGCCGGTAGTGGGCGCGCATGACGGCCGGGTCCAGTGCGCGGCGAGCCCGGGAGGCGGCGGCCTCGGCGGCGTTCGCCGCGGCCTCGGCCGCACTCGCGGCGGCCTGCGCGGCGAAGGCGGCCTCGATGGACGGGTCGGTGCTGTGCGGGTGATCCTGGGCGTCAGTCACGCCTCCATCTTGCAGCAGCACCCGCCGGTGGTGGACGAGTGTTCCCCCTCTTCGGCGTTCGTACACCTGGGGGAACCCGATCGCGCTGTGTGCCACTTCTCACGCGTGTCCCGGAGGTGACGAACCGGCGGAAATCCCCGACTGTGAAGGTGTCGCGTGCATAAAGCGCGGCTATGGTGATCGATCGCGCCCGAGGCGGGGGGGACCACCCGCCCGCGCACCATCCTGATCTCGGCGACGGACCGCCGCCCCACGGGACAGTGGGCGACCCAGCCGTCCCGACCCATCGCGAGGAGCCGCCTGATGTCCGATTTCGTTCCTGGGCTCGAAGGAGTCGTCGCGTTCGAAACGGAGATCGCCGAACCCGACAAGGAGGGCGGCGCTCTCCGCTACCGCGGGGTCGACATCGAAGACCTGGTGGGGAACGTGTCCTTCGGCAAGGTCTGGGGCCTGCTGGTGGACGGCAGCTTCGCCCCCGGCCTGCCTCCGGCCGAGCCCTTCCCCATCCCCGTGCACTCCGGCGACATCCGGGTCGACGTCCAGTCCGCCCTGGCCATGCTCGCCCCGGTGTGGGGCCTGAAACCGCTGCTGGACATCGACGCCGAACAGGCCCGCGAGGACCTCGCCCGCGCCGCCGTCATGGCGCTCTCCTACGTCGCCCAGTCCGCCCGCGGCCAGGGCCTGCCCATGGTGCCGCAGCGCGAGATCGACAAGGCCGACACCGTCGTCGAGCGGTTCATGCGCCGCTGGCGCGGCGAGCCCGACCCCAAGCACGTCGCCGCCGTCGACGCCTACTGGACGTCCGCCGCCGAGCACGGCATGAACGCCTCCACCTTCACCGCCCGCGTCATCGCCTCCACCGGCGCCGATGTCGCCGCCGCCCTCTCCGGGGCCGTCGGCGCCATGTCCGGCCCCCTCCACGGCGGCGCCCCCTCGCGCGTCCTCGGCATGATCGAGGAGATCGAGCGCACCGGCGACGCCACCGCCTACGTCAAGCGGCAGCTCGACAAGGGCGAGCGCCTCATGGGCTTCGGCCACCGCGTCTACCGCGCCGAGGACCCCCGCGCCCGCGTCCTGCGCCGCACCGCCAAGGAGCTCGGCGCCCCCCGCTTCGAGGTCGCCGAGGCCCTGGAGAACGCCGCCCTGGCCGAGCTCAAGGCCCGCCGCCCCGACCGCGTCCTCGCGACCAACGTCGAGTTCTGGGCCGCGATCGTCCTGGACTTCGCCGAGGTCCCCGCGCACATGTTCACCTCGATGTTCACCTGCGCCCGCACCGCCGGCTGGTCCGCGCACATCCTGGAGCAGAAGCGCACCGGCCGCCTCGTGCGCCCCTCGGCCCGCTACACCGGCCCCGGCCGCCGCGGCGTCGAGGAGATCCCCGGCTTCTGACCCTCCCCGGGCCCGGGCGCTCGCGCCCCGGGCCGTGGGGAGGAGCCCCGCTCCTCCCCACGGCCCGGCGTTACGGGCTGTCCCTACTGGCCCACGCGGCCGTCGACGCGCTCCCGCAGGAGGTCGGCGTGCCCGCAGTGGCGTGCGTACTCCTCGACGCGGTGCACCCACAGCTCCCGGATCGACGTACCGTCCTTCCCCACCCGAGCGCCCAGGTCCGCGTACTCGGCCAGCACCGCGTCCGTTGCCGCCTGCTCCCGCTCCAGATCGGCGAACGCCCCCTCGACCAACGCCTGATCGGCCACGGCTCCGTCGAAGTCCGCGTCCCGCACTCCGTACAGCTTCGGCGCCGGGTTCTCCGGCACCACCCAGTTGCGCCAGTCCCGCTCGACCTCGGCCAGATGCCGGACCAGGCCCAGCAGCGACATGGTCGACGGCGGAACCGACCTGCGCGCCAGTTGCTCCGCGTCCAGCCCCTCACACTTCATCCGCAGGGTGAGGCGATAGTTCGTCAGGAAGTCCTGCACTGTCGCCAGCTCACCGTCCTGAGTGGTTCCCTCGCTCTCGCGCGGATCTTCGCCCGGGTCCGCCCACATGTCGGGATAGATGTTCGCCTGGGTCCACCGCTCGGGTACGTCGTTCATTCCGCGCACACTGCTGGCCCGACGGCCCCGAGCGCAAACGGATAACCCGGTGAGGCCGCCTGCTCCGCGCACCGGTCAGGCTGTGGCCGCGGTGCGGACGGCCGCATGAACGGCCCGGGCCAGACGAGCTCCCCACAGGGAGCGGGGTCCGGCGAACGCGTGCGGATCCTCGCCCCGGCGCGGGGTGTACGCGGCGATGCAGACGGCGTCGGTGGGCGTGCCGGAGCAGTCGAGGCCGACGTCCAGCAGTGCCTGCACCTTGGCCTCGGTGGCGGTGGCGACCGCGTTGACCAGTGCCGCGTCGGTCAACGCCACCGGCAGGGCGACGATGACGTTGATCGTGCCCGGCGCCGCCGCCCGGTCCGTACCCGGCGCGGGGGTGGCGGCCCAGCCGCGTACCCCGAGCCCTGCCGTGGCGACCGCCTCCACGCCGCTGTCACACGCGCGGGCATGGGCCCGGACGTCGGCGGCGGTCATGAGGCCGACCCCAGGTCCGTGGGCACCGGCGTCACGAGCGAGGTCCGCCAGGTGCTGGTCCGGGTCGGTGCGGCGGTAGCCGTGGGAGACCTGGGCGTTCAGTACCCAGGCCCGCTCTCCGATACCGCCGCCCAGCACGGCACTGCTGATCATCCGCCAGCCAGGCCCGGCACGCCACAGCAGCGCGTGCAGCCGCTCGCCGTCCTCCGCACGGGCCAGCGACTGAAGCGGCACCACGCTCGGGGGGCGGGACGGCGGTACGACGGTCACGGGGCAGAACACCTCTTGGTACGAGAACCCGGTGATCCTACACACGGCCTCCTCGGTGAACCGCCCCGCTTCCCGAACGCCCGAGACCGGAGCCGAACCAGCGCCGCACGTCGACCGGCGGCCGACCACGGTGGCTCGCCGCCCGCGTCCACGGCACGTCGCGGTGCCGTGGTGGCACCCCGCCCAGGCCGCGGACGAAGCCCGGTACGACGTCGCGGTTCCGGGGCGTCAGGTCCGGGCCCGAAGCCGCCGCGCCAACGGGACGAGGAAGCCCAGCCCGGCGGGGAGCGCGAGAGCCAGGTACAGCGTCGTCGGCACCGCCAGCTGACTGCCGGTGTCCGTTCGGCCCTCCCCGACCGCGAACACGTGGTCCCCGATCCACGGGTCCTCCACCAGCCGCGCCGGATCGAAGACCCGCCCCTCGTTACGGACGGGTTCCGCCCGCTTCACCTCCGGCGACCCGTCCTCTTCGTCCACGGCTACAACGGCAGCGGCGGCAACTGGGACGCCACGGCCGACCGCTTCAGGCCGACGGCTGGCCGGCTTCCCGCCTGCACCAGTGGTCCTACAACTCGTGGCAGTCCAACCGCACCACCGCCGAGGAGCTGTCCGCCGAGGTGGACCGTCTGCTCGCCGCGACGGGAGCCGCTCAGGTCGACATCGTCACCCACTCCATGGGCGGGCTCTCGTCGCGCTACTACCTCAAGAACCTCGGCGGGACCTCCAAGGTCGACTCCTGGGCCTCACTCGGTGGCCCGAACCACGGCACCGACATGGCCGAGGCCTGCTTCAACACGTCCTGCTTAGAGATGCGGGGGGCTCCGACTTCCTCACCGCCCTCAACTCGGGCGACGAGACCCCCGGAACCTCCCGCTACGCGACCTGGTGGTCCCCCTGTGACGCCGTGATCAGCCCCGACAGCTCCGTGTCGCTGTCCGGCGCCGACAACACCAGGACGTCCTGCCTCAGCCACTCGGACCTGCTCACCGACGCGACGGTGTACGCGGAGACCTGGGACATGGTCAACCGCTGACCCGCACCCCCGGTCGGAGGAGGCCACGCCCCCACGGTGGCCCCTCCGACCCGGCTCTGCTCCCGCACGACGTGGAATCCCCGAACCCGCCCTCGTCGCCATGGATCTGCACGCGGTGATGTGCTGTGCGCTGTGCACGGTGACCTGTACGCGTTGCTGGGCTGCACTGTCTGAGGGGAGTCGAACCCCGCGCTGCCCTTCGCGCGCCAGGAGTGAGCCGGATGAACCGCCGGCTCTCGGTGTGTGCACGCCTCCACGACGACTACCTGCTCCACATCCCGGCTCCTGCCCAGTCTCTCAGTCCAGCAGGTCGGTCCCTTCAGGTGCCCTTCCCACCGCCAGGAGATGGGAGCTCGCTGCCAGCAGCTCGGGATAGGGCTCCGCCAATCGCGCGGCCGTCAGAACCGAGTTGAACAAGTCGTCGGAGGGCGGTCTCCCCGACTGCTGCTCTACTGCCTTGAGAGCGGACCATGCCGGGCCCTCGATGCCGTAGACGTGCACGTCCACGAGCCCGGCGCCCCGGAGTTCTTCCGCAAGCTCTTCCGCACGGTGGAAGTACGCCAGAGTGAAACCGCGTTGCCCGTCGTACACGGCCGTGCGAAGGATGCCCGCAATCGAATCCTGCAGACGCTCGGTATGCAGATGCGCATAGGTGACATGCTCGAACAGTGACGCGTATCGGTTGATCGCCGCTGCGGCCACAAGCCCGCCGGGCTTCACCACACGAGCCGCCTCGGACAGCGCCGACTGCCGGTCCTTGGCATCGGGCAAGTGGTACAAAGGGCCGAGCACCTGGACCACGTCGTACGTGGCGTCCGGGGCGACGAGGTCCCGCGCGTCGCCGAGTGAGGCAGAACACAGCTCTGCCGCCTGTTCCACGTGCCGGGGCACGGGATCGATGAGGTCGACCTCATAGCCATCGGCGATCAACCATCGTGCATGCACCCCGGTGCCGCCGCCAATGTCCAAGACCCTGGCGGGCGCTGCCGGAAGGAACCGGCGCAGGAGCTCCTGCGTACGGAGCAGTTCGAGGCGGCCATCCGCCGACGCACTGAGCCGGGCGTTCTCGTCGACGACGTTGGAGTAGAAGTGCTCGACCTCAGGCGCGAACGGTGGCTTCGACATGGTCGAAGTATCCTGCGCACCGGTGGACCAGTCCAGCGACAGTGATCGAGCGCGGGGAGCCATGGCACTGCTCAAGTACGAGGAAATCGCCGAACATCTACGCTCTCGGATTGCCGCGGGAGAGTTCGGGCCCGGAGAACTTCTTCCGTCCGGTCGTGATCTTGCAGAACGGTGGTCCGTCTCCCGCGCTACGGCCATCAAGGCCATGGACGTTCTCCGTGCCGACGGCGTGGTGGAGGCCCGCCAGGGCACGGGGTTCGTAGTCACGGAAACTCCTGTCGCCAGGCCGGCCGGAGGACGTCACGCAGGAACAACGCGCGTCACCGGCAGCATGCCTTTCCTGCGCGTGGGAGTGCCTGAGTGGACAACCCCTCCGCCACATATCGCTGAGACGCTGAGGTTGGACGCCGGAGCTCAGGCGTTGCGTCGTGCACGTCTTTTGCAGCTACCAGACGGCGGCCAGCACAGCTATGTCGTCGCCTGGTTCCCGCCCGATGTAGCAGAAACATCACCGCGACTGGCACAGTCAGCCCCGATCGCGGAGGGCACAACGCGCTACGTCCGCCGTCAGACTGGCCGATTCCCTGTTGAAGGAGTTGATGTCACGGCCGTGCGCATGGCCACGGACGTGGAAGCGGACCAGTTGGGCCTAACGGAGAGAACCGCCGTAGTCGTCGTTCTGCACACGGCGTACGACCAGGCAGGACGCCCGCTGGTCTGCGAAGAAGGCGTCACTCCCGGTTCGATGTATGAGCGAGTGGACACCTACGCCATGTAGTCGCAGATGCTTCACCAAGCACTTCTCTCGCAATCCTCGACATGACATTCCGTCAACCAGGCGTGACCGTACGGGTTGACTGGACCGGTCCACCGGTCCAGTATGCCTACTGAGGAGATCGCCCTTCCGGCAGCCACTGCGCGGCTGAGCTGTCGTCGAGTACAGGCATGCGATCGGTGCTTCGACCCCGAAGCCCAGAAAAGCGAAGGAGAGAGCCATGAGCGGGTGTGTGGAGTGTGTGCGGTGGCGGCGGGGGGAGGAGGAGGCGAGGCGGCGCGGTGATCACTCGCGGGCGGCGGACTGCCGGGTGCTGCTGCGGCGTCACCGGGCCGCCGGGTGCCCCGGTGGGCGGGGCGCCGAGGGGCGGAGGAGTGGCCGGTGAGGGGGATCGGGGCCGGTGTGGCGCCTGCGCGGCGGGGCGTCCTCGGGGACGCGTGGGCCTGGGAGTTCACGGCGTCGGCGCGGGGGATCGCGCGGCGGCGGCGTGAGGTGGCAGAGGCCGTGCGGGCGTTGGGGGGTGACGTGGAGGCCGTGGCGGTGGCCCGGCTGGGGGTGTCGGAGCTGCTGAGCAACGTGGTGCGGCACGTGCCGGACACGCGGTGCCGGTTGGAGGTCGAGCGGGTCGCCGACGACGTGTGCGTGCGGGTCGTCGACCGGTCGGCGGAACCGCCCGTCGTCTCGGAGCCGGACTGGGACACCGAACGCGGCCGGGGGCTGTGGCTGCTGCGGGAGATGGTCACCGGGTTCGGGCACGCCCGGGCCGGGGGCGGCAAGGCGGTGTGGTTCCGGTGCCCGCTGGACGGAGGCCGGGCGTGAGGAGGGTGTGGGCGTACCGGGCGGAGCTGGTCGCCTACCAGAGCGGGCCGGAGGCGCGGATGTACCACCTGGGCGACGCGTTCGCCCTGCGCCCCGACGAGGTGCAGGGCTGGGCGCGCGAGCGTGCCCTGTGCGTCGCGGAGACGCTGGGCACGGGCGACGACGCCGAGGCCTTCCGGGCCTGGAGCGGTGAGGCGGTGCGGCAGGAGACGCGGCACCGGCTGGAGCGCGGCGAGCCGCTGTTCCGACACCACGTCGGCCGGGACTGTGCCTGGGAGTTGACGCTGCGGCCGGTTCCGGTCGCCGCACGCGAGAACGACGCGACACGGCACGGCACGACACGACGAGAAGGGACACGTCATGGCATGGGGAACGGGTAAGGGCGGCAGTGGCGGCGAGGGCCGGCATGCGGGAGGCAGGGACCCGGGGACGGGTGGAACGCGGGGCTGCTGGCTCACCGGCTGGGCTCGTCGCTGGTCACGTCGGTGGAGGTGGACGAAGGGCTGGCCGCGCGGGCGAGGGGCGCCCTGGCCTCGGTCGGCGTGGAGCCACGGGTCGTCACGGGGGACGGCTCCGTTGTGGTGACGGACGGTGTGGACCGGCTGCTGGCCACGTGCGCGGTGCGGCGCGTGCCGGAACGCTGGCTGTCGGCGGTGGCCCCCGGCGGGGTCGTCCTGACGCCCTGGGAGTCGCCGTGGCTCTGCTTCGGGCTGCTGCGGCTCACCGTACGAGGCGACGGTTCGGCCGACGGACGCTTCCACCCGCACGCGGCGTTCATGCTGATGCGGGGGCAGCGGACCGATCTGCGGATCTTCCGCGACGTCGTCCGCGACGGGCACGTCCCGGAGGAGTCCGCCACGCGCCTGGCGCAGTGGAGCGTGACGGGGGAGCACTGGGCGGCGCGGTTCGCCGTCGGGCTCCAGCTGCCGGACGTGTGGTGCGTCTGGCAGCACGACCCCGGCGTGCCGGGGGTGCGCTCCCGCCTGTGGGTGGCGACGACGGACGCGACGTCCTGGGCCGCGGTCGACGACGCGGGCGCGGCCGCGGGCCCGGCCGGGAGCGCGTTCACGGTCTGGGAGCACGGCTCCCGGCGCCTGTGGCGGGAGGTGGAGTCCGCCCACCGCTGGTGGAGGGAGGCGGGCGGGCCCGGGCCGGGGGATTTCGGCATGACCGTGACGCCGGACGGCCGCCACACCGCCTGGCTGGGTCGCCCCGGGCGGCGGGTGCCGCGTGCCGCGTGACGGGCGGCCGGGGCGGCGCGTTGGTCGGTTGGGCGATCCGGTCGGCGGAAGGAGCGGTGTGGTGGACGACGAGCCGTTGGAGGAGTGGGCGGAACGCCGGGACCGGCGCGTCGGGCGCCTGCGTGCCGTGCACGCTGTCACCGGGGAGGGCCCGCAGGGGGCGCACGTGGATCCCGAGGCGCCGCGCGTCATCGAGCGGTGGAACGGCTACGCGTGGGAGCCGCATCTGTTCGCGGCGAGCCTCGCCGAAGCGAAGGCCGTCCTGTATCCGCCGGCGCAGGAGGCGCCCTCGGGGCGGCCGGAGCGGGGGCCGGAGCGGCAGTCGGAGCGCGGGCCGGAGCCGGGAGGGAGGCCGCTGCGGCCCGGACGCGGAAGGCATCGCAAGCCCCGGCCCGGGGAAGCGGAGGGAGGGCGCTGAACGGGGGCGGAGGACGAGAAGGGCTCAGTAGGTCTTGATCGTCTTCATGGGCAGGTGGGATTCGAGGCGGAGGACGGCGGGGAGGCCGCTGAGCTTGCCGGTGAGGAAGGCCTCGTAGGCGGCGTGGTCGGCGACGGTGACGCGGATGAAGTAGTCGGGGCGGCCGTACATGCGGCGGAACTCGATGACCTCCTCGTAGGCGGCGACGGTGTCCTCGAACTCCTCGACCGTCTTGCGGTCGTTCGCGTAGATCTCGACATCGATGAGGACCTCCAGGCCGCGGCCCAGGGCGGCGGGGTCGATGACGGCGCGGTAGCCGGTGATCACACCGCTCTCCTCCAGCCGCTTGACGCGGCGCAGGCAGGGCGGGGGCGTGAGGCCGACGCGCTTGGCCAGCTCGACGTTGGTCAGCCGACCGTCCTGGCGGAGATGGAAGATAATTTCTCGGTCGATGGCATCGATGCTGATTTCCTTGCTCACATGGCCACCCTAGAGGCATTTTCGGTAACCATATGAGCCGAGATTTTTTCTAAAGTGTCGGCATGGGAGTAAGCACCGCTGTTGTCGACCCGCCGGCCGGTCTCAGCCCTGCGGCACCCGCGTCCCGGGGACGGTCGGAGGCACGGCGGGCGTTCGAGGAGTCCGCCGCCGTCGGCCTCGGGTTCATCCCGCTGGGGGTGGCCTTCGGGGCGCTCGTGACGCAGTCCGGGCTCGACTGGTGGTGGGCGGGCCTGTCGGCCGCGCTGATCTACGGCGGCTCGTTCGAGTTCCTGCTCATCGGCCTGGTCAGCGCCGTCGCACCGCTCACGACGGTCGCCGTCACCGCCTTCCTGGTGAACGTCCGGCACGTCTTCTACGCCCTCTCGTTCCCGCTGCACCGGGTGCGGGGGCGGCTGGGCAAGGCGTACAGCACGTTCGCGCTCACGGACGAGGCCTACGCGCTCACCGGCACGGCGGGGGCGCGCGCGTGGTCGGGGAAGCGGGTGCTGTGCGTGCAGCTGTTCCTGCACCTGTACTGGGTCGGGGGCGCCACGGCGGGCGCGCTGCTCGGGGCGCTCATCCCGGACGGCGTCGTCGGCCTGGAGTTCGCCCTGACGGCGCTGTTCACCGTGCTGGCCCTGGACGCCCTGCGGGAACGGCGGGGCGACCTGCCGACGCCGCTGCTGGCCCTGTCGAGCGCGCTGCTCGCATGGCTGGTCGCACCGGACCAACTGCTGCTCGTGGCCTTCGCGTTGTTCACCGCCGCCCTGCTGGCCCGCCGCGTCGCGCACCGCCGGGAGGCCGGCCGTGCCTGACACCGGATACGCCGTCGCGGCGGTGCTCGTCGCGGCAGCCGTGACCTGGGCCCTGCGCGCCCTGCCGTTCGCGGCCCTCGCTCCGCTTCGGGCGAGCGGCACCGTCCAGTACCTCAGCACCCGGATGCCCGCCGGGGTCATGGTGATCCTCGTCGTCTACTGCCTGCACGACGTCGAGGTCGCGCAGGCCCGCGCCCTCGCCCCGCTGACGGCCCTGGCCGTGACGGTCGCGCTGCACGTGCGGTGGCGCAACGCCCTGTTGAGCATCCTCGGCGGCACGGTCGTGCACGTCACCCTGGCGAGCACGCTGTTCGGCGCCTGACCCGTCTCCGACCGGGCGCGGGACGGCCTCGAAAGGGAGCGGGCACCGCGCGCCGAACGCGAACGCGACCGGGTGTTGCGCGAGGTCTTCCCGCCCTGATGACCGCGGTGACCTGGTCCTACGCGAGGCGTCACCGGACGCGGGGCGGGCCCATCCCGAAGCCGAGCTGACCCCGGCCCGGCCGGTGACAAAGCGATGGCGGGAGCGCGTCAGGGGCCGGTACGGTCCCGCCATGCCCCGAACAGCCGAGCCCGGCCTCTCCAGTACCCCTGTCACCGCCGACGACGTCGACCTCGTCGTACGACTGGCCGTAGCCGCCCTCCGCGACGTGGCCCCGACCGCGTGGGACGGCAAGGCGGGTTCGCTGGAGTGGGACTGCTGGGAGACGGTCGAGCACCTCAGCGACGACCTCTTCGCCTACGCCGTGCAACTGGGCCCGAGGACACCCCCCGTGGACAGCGAGGTGCCCATCGCGTGGGAGAGCCGACGACCAGGCGGCCCGGAGACGACGATTCGCGTGAACCGGGAGGCGGGAACCGCCGGCCTGCTCCAGGCGCTGGAGGCGAGCGGCGCGCTGCTGGCCGCCATGGTGCGCACGGCACCGCCGCAGACCCGCGCGTACCACGTGTTCGGCGTGTCCGACCCCGAGGGATTCGCGGCGATGGGCGTCGTGGAGACCCTCGCCCACGTCCACGACCTGGCGCAGGGGCTGGAACTGGCCTGGACGCCGCCGGCCGAGCTGTGCGAGCGCGTGCTCACCCGCTTGTTTCCCGAGGCGCCCCGGGACACGGAACCCTGGCCAACCCTGCTGTGGGCCACCGGTCGCGCCGAACTGCCCGGGCGGCCTCGCCTGACCAGCTGGCGCTGGAACGGAACGCCCCGCGCGTAGAAGGAGACGTCGCCACTCCGCCCGGTCTGGCCGAACTCGCCGTGCCTCTCTCCGAAACAGGGCCAATCCGTCGAAATCGCTAACATGGGCCGCATGACGGACAACCCATCGGAGAGGCCACGACTGCTGTCGGGCGGCAATCCGCAGATCCCCAAGGGTGACGGGGACGAGGTCGTGCGGAGCTATGTCGAGGCGATGCCGGGCTGGAAGCGCGGGGTCGGCCGCCGTCTGGACGAGCTCGTCGTCCGCACCGTGCCGGGCGTGCGGAAGGCGGTCCGGTGGAACTCACCGTTCTACGGTGTAGACGGCAACGGATGGTTCCTCAGCTTCCACTGCTTCACCCGCTATGTGAAGGTCACCTGGCTCAACGGCTCCTCTCTGGACCCGCTGCCCGCTGGCAGGTCCAGGCACGAGCACGTGCGTTACCTGGACATCCACGAGGACAGCGACATCGACGAGGGCCTGCTGACGAGCTGGATCCGCCAGGCCGCCGCCCTTCCCGGCGACGATCTGTTCTGAGCCGACCGGCCAGGCGTGGCGATGCGGCCCTACCCGCCTTCCCGGGGACGGCCGACGCTGCCTCGACCGGCGTCCCGGCCCCGCCGCCGGACGCCGGGACGACGACGGTGGCGTGGGCCTCGGGCACGATGACGGTCCAGGACATCGGTCCGCTCGCCCGGGCAGCGCCGGGCGCGCTCGCCCGGCCCCGGGGCCGGCGGGCCGCGAACGCACGGGCGAGGACGGGAAGACGCGCATGAACGCATTCACCCTGCATCCGATCGGGCATGTCGAGTCGGCGCTCAAGGACCGGGCGGCGGCGCCGCGTCAGCCCGACGAGGGCGCCCCGGACGCCTGGCTCGTCTTCGACGACGCCTACCTCCCCGCGCTGGACGGCCTCGTCCCGGGCACCGACGTGCTGCTGCTCACCTGGCTCCACGGCGCCGATCGCCACACGCTCACGGTCCGTCCACGCGACGAGGCCACCCGTCCGCTCACGGGGGTCTTCGCCACCCGTTCCCCCGACCGCCCCAACCCGATCGGCCTGCACCGAGTCCACATCCTGTCGGCGGCGGGTTCACGCGTCCACGTCCGGAACCTCGAAGCCATCGACGCGACCCCGATCCTGGACGTCAAGCCTCTCCTGACCCGCGACCGCTGAGACGTGCCCCAGGGGGCATGCCGCGGAGGACACAACTACGGCGTACCGGCCGGTAGAAGGTCCCGGCGTCAGTATGTTGAGCGGCGCTCCAGCTCAACACGCTGACAAACAGGGGACTTTCTTGCCCAAGCGCCACTGCCTCATAGCCGTTGCCGCCGTCCTCGGCCTGGCCGTCACCGCGTGCTCTCCCGAGGAGACCGACACGGGGCCGTCGTCCAGCCCGAGCGCCACGACGTCGGCCAGCCCCAGCCCGGTCGGCACGCCCGACCCGACGCCGTCACCCGCGTCGACGATGCCCAAGCTCATCGGTCTTGAGTTCGGGGAGGCCGAGGACCGGGTCGAGTCCCTTGTCAGTACCGCGCTCGAAGCCCACAGCGCCTACAGCGACGTCGATCTCCCGGCCGAGCACCAGGACTGGACGGTCTGTTTCCAGAGCCCGGAGGCCGACACGCCGCTGAACGCCGACTCCTCCAGCGCCGAGGTGCACCTGGTCGCGCCGGAGACGGACTGCCCCGGGGACAAGGGCACCAGGCTGCACTCCCCGACGCCCACTCCCGTCGAGAGCTCCCCGTCCTCCGACAGCTCGTCCACCGGTTCCTCCTCCGGCGGCTCCGGCGGCTCCGGCGGCTCCGGCGGCTCCGGCGGCTCCGGCGGCTCCGGCGGCTCCGGCGGCTCCGACAGCGCTTACTACCGGAACTGCGACGCCGTGCGCGCGGCGGGAGCCGCCCCGCTCCACCGGGGAAGCCCCGGCTACCGGGCGGGGCTCGACGCCGACGGGGACGGCGTCGCGTGCGAGCCGTACTGGTCCTCCTCCGGCGGCTCGACCTCCGGCGGCTCGACCTCCGGCTCCGGCGGGGGCGGCAGCGTGTACTACGAGAACTGCTCGGCCGCCCGGGCCGCGGGCGCGGCACCGGTGTACGCCGGACAGCCCGGGTACGGGCGCCACCTGGACCGGGACGGCGACGGCGTGGGCTGCGAGTAGCGGTCGGGCCGCCGCGTCGTCGCGTGACGGGAGCCGGTGCCCGGGGGCACGGCTCCCGTCAGCGCGCGGCCGGCTCGGCGGCCAGGGCTTGGTCGAGGAGGGTGGCCCACTGGGTGACGACACGGGCGCGGCGGGCGCTGTCGTCGGTCAGGAGGTTGGCGAGGCCCAGGCCGCGGGCCATGTCGAGGAGGCCCTGGACGGTCTCGCGGACGCCGGGGACGGACTCGTCGGCGCCGAGGACGTGCAGGGCCATGCGGTGGGTCTCGCGGCCGATGCGGGCTTCCAGATCGGTGACCCGGGGGCGGAGCTGGGGTTCGTTGGACGCGGCGACCCAGAGGTGGAGGGCGGCGCGGAAGAGGGGGCCGGTGTAGAGGCCGACGAGGGCGTCGACGGCGGCGTGGGTGCCGCCCCGGCCGGGGCGGTCGTCGTCGCCGTCGCCCGTCAGCGCGCGCAGTTCGGCGGAGCGCTGTTCGGCGACGTACTCGACGGCGGCGGTGAAGAGGTCCTCGCGGGTCGGGAAGTGGTGCTGGGCGGCGCCCCGGGAGACGCCGGCGTGCTCGGCGACGACGGTGACCGTGCTGCCCGACCAGCCGTGCTCGGCCAGGCAGGTCACGGCCGACTCCAGCAGGCGCTGCCGGGTGGCCCGGCTGCGGTCCTGCTTCGGTGTCGTCACTGCGCCCATTCCGGGTCCCGTCGTTCGAGGAATGCCGTCATGCCCTCGCGGGCCTCGGCCGAGCCGAACAGCCGCGCGGACAGCTCTGTGAGGCTACCGGCATCCCGGTCGAAGGCGCGCAGCACCTCGGCGGTGACCAGCTGTTTGGCGGCCGCGAGGCCCTGGGGGGAGCAGCGGCGCAGGGAGTCGAGGACGGGGGTGAGGGCGGCGTCGACGTCGTCGGCAGCCTGGGTGACCAGGCCCATGCGGGCGGCCTCGGCGGCGTCGAAGCGTTCCCCGGTGAGGTAGTACCGGGTGGCGGCACGGGGTTCGAGGCGGGGCAGGAGCGGGAGGGAGATGACGGCGGGGGCGACGCCGATGCGCACCTCGCTGAAGGCGAAGGAGGACGACGGGGTCGCGGCGCAGGAGATGTCGCAGGCGCCGAGGAGGCCGAGCCCGCCGCCGCGCACGTGCCCGGTGACGCGGCCGAGGACGGGCTTGGGCAGCTCGACCAGGGCGCGCAGCAGCGCGACGAGGTCCTCGGGGGTGCCGCCCCGGCCGCTGAGGTCGGCGCCGGAGCAGAAGGTGTTGCCGGTGTGCGTGAGGAGGACGGCGCGGACGGTGGCGTCGGCGGCGGCCCGCTCAAGGGCCTGGCGCAGCTCGGTCATCAGGGGGAGCGAGAGCGCGTTGCGGTTGTGGGGTGAGTCGAGGGTGAGGATGCGGACCCCGCGCTCGTCGGCGCTGAGCACGAGGTCCTTCTCGTCGGCCCGGGAGTTCATGGAAGGGGGCTCCTCAGTAGGACTTGGGCAGGCCGAGGGACTGGTGGGAGACGTAGTTGAGGATCATCTCCCGGCTGACCGGCGCGACGCGGGCGACGCGGGCGGCGTTGATGAGCGCGGCGAGGCCGAACTCGGTGCTGAGCCCGTTGCCGCCGAGGGTGTGGACGGCCTGGTCGACGGCCTTGATGTTGGCCTCGGCGGCGGCGTACTTGGCCATGTTGGCGGCCTCGCCGGCGCCGACGTCGTCGCCCGCGTCGTAGAGGGCGGCGGCCTTGGTCGTCATGAGGCGGGCGAGTTCGAGCTCGATGTGGGCCTGGGCGAGGGGGTGGGCGATGGCCTGGTGGGCGCCGATGGGCTGCTTCCAGACGCTGCGGCCCCGGGCGTACGCGACGGCCTGGTCGAGGGCGAAGCGGCCCATGCCGAGGGCGAAGGCGGCGGTCATGATGCGCTCGGGGTTGAGCCCGGCGAAGAGCTGGAGGAGCCCGGCGTCCTCGTCGCCGACGAGCGCGTGGGCGGGCAGCCGGACGTCGTCGAGGACGAGTTCGAACTGCTTCTCGGGCGCCTGGAGGTCCATGGGGATGAGGTTGCGCTGGAAGCCGGGGGTGTCGCGGGGGACGACGAAGAGGCAGGGCTTGAGCTTGCCGGTGCGGGCGTCCTCGGTGCGGCCGACGACGAGGGTGGACCCGGCGATGTCCACGCCGGAGACGAAGACCTTGCGGCCGGTGAGCAGCCAGTCGCCGGTGGCCTCGTCGCGGCGGGCGGTGGTGGTGATGCGGTGGCTGTTGGAGCCGGCGTCGGGCTCGGTGATGCCGAAGGCCATCTTGGCGCTGCCGTCGGCGAGTCCGGGCAGCCAGCGGCGCTTCTGCTCCTCGGTGCCGAAGCGGGCGATGACGGTGCCGCAGATGGCGGGCGAGACGACCATCATGAGCAGCGGGCAGCCCGCCGCGCCCAGTTCCTCCAGGACGGCCCACAGTTCGCGCATGCCGCGGCCCCCGCCGCCGTACTCCTCGGGAAGGTTGACGCCGAGGAACCCGAGCTTCCCCGCCTCGGCCCACAGTTCGTCGGTGTGCCGGCCCTCGCGGGTGACGGTCTCGAAGTACGTCCGGCCGTAGCTCCGTCCGAGGGCGGCTACGGCGGCTCGGAGGTCCGTCAGCTCCTGCGACTCGACCAGTGCGGTGTCCATCAGGGCTTCTCCTCGGGCTCATGGGGTGGCGCGGGCTCCGGTGCGTGGCGCTGTTCCTGGGGGTCCTGGGGCTCCTGGGTCTCCTCGGGGTCCTGGGGCTCCTGGGTGAGGACGGCGAGGAGCGCGCCGACGTCGACCTGGCGGCCGGGCTCGGCGTGCAGGGCGGTGAGCGTGCCGGGGGCGGGGGCGGTGACGAGGTGCTCCATCTTCATGGCCTCCAGCCACAGCAGCGGCTGCCCCTCGGCGACGGCGTCCCCGACGGCCAGGCCCTCGGCGACGCGGACGACGGTGCCGGGCATGGGCGCGAGGAGCGAGCCGGGCTCGGTGCGGGCCGTGGGCTCGGGGAAGCGGGGCAGGGCGGTGAAGGCGTGGGCGCCGAGCGGGGAGTCGACGTGGACGGTGTCCCCGTCGGTACCGGGGTAGGCCGCGACGTCGAAGGGCCGCCGGACGCCGTCGACGTCGAGCACGACCCGTCCGGGTTCGGCGTGCAGCAGCCGGACGCCGGGGAAGCCCTCGGCGCGCGGCCCGTCCCGGGTGGGCAGGTAGGCGATCTCGTGCTCGGTGCCGTCCGCGCCGACCCGGTAGGTCTTGCGCTGCGGCTGCGAGGGGACGTTGCGCCAGCCGCCGATGCCGAACCGGCCGCCGGCGCCGTCGGCGAGGGCGGCGGCGAGCGCGGCGAGGGCCTGGCCTGTGCCGTCGTCCTCGGGGGCCGTGAGCTCGGCGAGGTGGCGCTCGTAGAAGCCGGTGTCGAGGTGCCCGGCGGTGAACTCGGGATGGCGCAGGGAGCGGACGAGCAGCTCCCGGTTGGTGACGGGGCCGTGGACGCGGGCCCGGCCGAGGGCGTGGGCGAGAGCGCGGGTGGCCTCGGCGCGGGTGGGCGCCCAGGCGATCACCTTGGCGAGCATGGGGTCGTAGTGCGGGCTGACGACGTCGCCGTCCCGCACGCCGGTGTCGAGCCGCACGCCGGAGTCGCCGGGGCCGCCGGTTCCGCGCTGGGCGGCGCCGGGGACGGCGAGGCGGTGCAGGGTGCCGGTCTGGGGCTGCCAGCCGCGGGCCGGGTCCTCGGCGTAGAGGCGGGCCTCGACGGCGTGGCCGCGCGGGGCCGGGGGCTCCGGCTCCAGCGCGTGCCCTTCGGCGACGCGGAGCTGGAGGGCGACGAGGTCGACGCCGTGGACGGCCTCGGTGACGGGGTGCTCGACCTGGAGGCGGGTGTTCATCTCCAGGAAGCAGGGCCGCCCGTCGGGGGCGAGCAGGAACTCGACGGTGCCCGCGCCCACGTACGCCACGGCGCGGGCGGCCTCGACGGCGGCGGTGTGGAGGACGCCGCGCAGCTCCTCGGTGAGGCCGGGCGCCGGGGCCTCCTCGATGACCTTCTGGTGGCGGCGTTGCAGGGAGCAGTCCCGGGTGCCCAGCGCCCAGACGGTGCCGTGGGTGTCGGCGAGGATCTGCACCTCCACGTGCCGGCCGCGTTCGACGTACGGTTCGACGAAGACCTCGCCGTCCCCGAAGGCGGCCGCGGCCTCCGCGCGGGCGGCGGCGATCGCGCCGGGCAGGGCGTCGAGTTCGCGGACGACGCGCATGCCCCGGCCGCCGCCGCCCGCCGCGGCCTTGACGAGGACGGGCAGGTCCGCGGCGGTGACGGCGGCCGGGTCGAGGGGCTCCAGCAGCGGCACTCCGGCGGCCCGCATCAGCTCCTTGGCGCGGGTCTTGGAGGCCATGGCCTCGACGGCCTCCGGCGGCGGCCCGACCCACACCAGCCCGGCGTCCGTGACGGCGCGGGCGAAGTCGGCGTTCTCGGAGAGGAATCCGTAGCCGGGGTGGACGGCGTCGGCCCCGGCGGCGAGCGCGGCCTTGACCACCAGGTCGCCGCGCAGGTACGTCTCCGCCGGGGTGTCGCCGGGCAGCCGGACGGCGGCGTCGGCCTCGCTGACGTGCAGGGCTCCGGCGTCGGCGTCGGAGTGCACGGCGACGGTGGCGACGCCCAGCTCGCGGCAGGTGCGGAAGATCCGGCAGGCGATCTCGCCGCGGTTGGCGGCCAGCAGTGACGTGACGGTCATCGTCTTCTCCACAGCCCTCACACCCCTCACATCCGGAAGACGCCGAAGCCACCGCGCGCGCCCTCGACGGGCGCGGTGTGGATGGCGGACAGGCACAGCCCGAGGACGGTGCGGGTGTCCCGGGGGTCGATGACGCCGTCGTCGTAGAGGCGCCCGGACAGGAACATCGGCAGCGACTCGGACTCGATCTGCTGCTCGACCATGGCGCGCAGGGCCGCGTCACCCTCCTCGTCGTACGGCCTGCCCTTGGCCGCCGCCGACTCCCGCATGACGATCGACAGCACCCCGGCGAGCTGCTGCGGCCCCATGACGGCGGACTTGGCGCTGGGCCAGGCGAACAGGAACCGGGGGTCGTAGGCGCGGCCGCACATGCCGTAGTGCCCGGCGCCGTAGCTGGCCCCGAGGAGCACGGAGAGATGCGGGACCCGCGAGTTGGACACCGCGTTGATCATCATGGCCCCGTGCTTGATGATCCCGCCCTGCTCGTACTCCCTGCCGACCATGTAGCCGGTGGTGTTGTGGAGGAACAGCAGCGGGACGTCGCGCTGGTTGGCCAGCTGGATGAACTGGGCGGCCTTCTGGGACTCCTCGCTGAACAGCACGCCGCGCGCGTTGGCGAGGACGCCGACGGGGTAGCCGTGCACCCGCGCCCAGCCGGTGACGAGGCTCGGCCCGTAGCGGGGCTTGAACGCGTCGAAGTCGGAGCCGTCGACGACGCGGGCGATGACCTCGTGCGGGTCGAACGGCGCCTTGAGGTCGGCCGGGACGAGGCCGAGCAGCTCCTCCCCGTCGTACTTCGGCGGCTCGGCGGGCGGTGGGTCGGCGTGTGCCTTGCGGTGGTTGAGGCGGGCGACGACGCGCCGGGCCTGGCGGAGGGCGTCCGGCTCGTCCTCGGCGAAGTGGTCGGCGAGCCCGGAGACGCGGGCGTGCATGTCGGCGCCGCCCAGCTCCTCGTCGTCCGCGACCTCGCCGGTGGCCATCTTGACCAGCGGCGGCCCGCCGAGGAAGACCTTCGCCCGCTCCTTGACCATGATGACGTGGTCCGACATGCCGGGGATGTAGGCGCCGCCCGCCGTCGAGTTGCCGAACACGACGGCGACGGTGGGGATTCCGGCGGCGGACAGCCGGGTGAGGTCCCGGAACAGGGCCCCGCCGGGGATGAAGATCTCCTTCTGGCTGGGCAGGTCCGCGCCGCCGGACTCGACGAGGCTCACGCACGGCAGCCGGTTGGCGTGGGCGATCTCGTTGGCCCGCAGCGCCTTCCTCAGCGTCCACGGATTGCTGGCGCCACCGCGCACCGTCGGGTCGTTGGCGGTGATCAGGCACTCGACGCCCGCGATGACGCCGATGCCGGTGACGAGCGACGCGCCCACGGTGTAGTCGCTGCCCCAGGCGGCCAGCGGCGAGAGTTCGAGGAACGGTGTGTCGGGGTCGACGAGCAGCTCGACGCGCTCGCGGGCCGTCAGCTTGCCGCGCTCGCGGTGCCGGGCGACGTACTTCTCGCCGCCGCCCGCGACGGCCTTGGCGTGCTCGGCGTCCAGCTCCGCCAGCTTCTCCAGCATCGCCGCGCGGCGGGCGGCGTACTCGGGCGCGGCGGTGTCGAGCGCGGTGGGCAGGACGGTCACAGCAGCACCTCGGGTATCTCCAGGTGGCGGGCGCGCAGCCACTCCCCCACGGCCTTCGCCTGCGGGTCGAAGCGGGCCTGCGCGGCCACACCCTCCCCGAGCAGACCGTCGACGACGAAGTTGAGCGCCCGGAGGTTGGGCAGGACGTGACGGGTGACGGGCAGGCCGGCCGTCTCGGGCAGCAGGGCCCGGAGGCGTTCGACGGTCAGGGTGTGGGCGAGCCAGCGCCAGGCGTCCTCGTCCCGGGCCCACACACCGACGTTGGCGCTGCCGCCCTTGTCGCCGCTGCGGGCCCCGGCCACGGCGCCGAGCGGGGCCCGGCGGGTGGGCAGCCCGGGCGGCAGCGGCGCGGGTAGCGCGGGCTCCGCCACGGCGGCGGCCCGGTCCTCGCGCACCGGTGGCGCCGGGACCGCGACGCGGGAGCCGTCCGGCAGGACGGCGGTGTGCGGCACCTCGGCGGCGGGCAGGAAGGCTGCCTCGAAGACGCCGTAGGGCGCGCCCCTGCCGGGCGGGGCCGTCAGATGGAACCCGGGGACGCTGGCGAGGGCCAGCTCCACGGCCGCCCCGCTCACCGCCCGCCCGACCGCCTCCGGGCGGCGGTCCCGGAGCACCAGGCGCAGCAGCGCGCTCGCCTCCTCCTGGACGTCGGCGTCGGCCCGGTCCGTGCGGGCCAGGGTCCAGCTCACGTGCTCGGGGCGGGCCCCGGCCCGGTCGAGGGCTGCCTCCAACTGCTCGCGGACGGCGGCGGCCTTGGCCTCCACGTCGAGCCCGGTGAGCACGAAGACCACCTCGTTGCGGTGCCCGCCCAGCCGCGTCAGACCCACCTTGACGGTGTCGGGCGGGGCCTCGCCCCGTACCCCGTCGATGCGTACCCGGTCGGGGCCGTCCGCCGTGAGCCGTACCGTGTCGAGCCGCGCCGTGACGTCCGGGCCGAGGTAGCGCGGGCCCGCCGTCTCGTAAAGCAGCTGCGCGGTGACGGTGCCCACGGTGACGCCGCCCCCGGTGCCGGGGTGCTTGGTGATGACGCTGCCGCCGTCCGCCGCCACCTCGGCCAGCGGGAAGCCGTAGGGCGGTCCGCCCGGCAGTTCGCGCCAGAACGCGTAGTTGCCCCCGGTGGCCTGGGTGCCGCACTCCAGCACGTGCCCGGCGACCACGGCTCCGGCCAGCGCGTCCAGCTCCTTCGGGCCCCAGTTGTGGTACCAGGCCGCCGCCCCGCTGACCAGGGCCGCGTCCGTCACCCTCCCGGTGACGACGACGTCCGCTCCGGCCCGCAGGCACGCGGTGATCCCGGCCCCGCCCAGGTAGGCGTTGGCGGTGAGCACGCCCTCGCCCCACCCCCGGCCCAGGACGTCGTCCCCCTCGACGTGGGCGACCCGCGCGGGCACCCCCACCCGTTCCGCCAGCTCCCGTACGGCGCCGGCCAGCCCGGCCGGGTTGAGCCCGCCCGCGTTGACGACCAGCCTGACCCCGCGCTCCCGGGCCAGCCCGAGCCCGTTCTCCAGCTGCCGCAGGAACGTGCGGGCGTAACCCCGGTCCGGGTCCTTCAGCCGGTCCCGGCCGAGGATCAGCATCGTCAGCTCGGCCAGGTAGTCACCGGTGAGGACGTCGAGCGGGCCCCCGGTGAGCATCTCCTCGACCGCGTCGAACCGGTCCCCGTAGAAGCCCGAAGCATTGCCGATCCGCACCACGCGGCTCTCCCTCCCTGAAGGCATCGCCAGCGTGGCAGCCCGAGGAGAAACAAGCAAGCATGCTTGCTGGATTTTCTCACCGCCACCACCACGGAAATCGCGTTGCGGACCGGAACGGCACTCGGGTAGACCTGACGCCCGGAACCCCGCCACGCCACCAGGGCCGCGGGCACGACAGCGAGAGGAAGGGCGAACCGATGACCGCCATGACCATCACGCCCGTCTCTTCCCGGAGCACCGACCACCGCTGACAGGGGAGCGGACGGGCACCCTTCACCGGAGCATGCATGACCGTGGAACGCCACGAACTGACCCTGCGCCCGATCGCCGGACGCGAAGAGCTCGACCTCTTCAACCAGCTGCCCTACACCCTCAACACCGGGATCGCACACGACCTCACCCAGGGGCGCCGACGGCCAGGGTGGTTGTGGATCGCCGAGCGCGGCGGCCAGCTGCTCGCCAGGCTCGGCTGGTGGAGCCGTCCGGGAAACGACACCCCGTTCCTCCTGGACATCCTCGACGTCGACGACACCCTGCCCGGCCCGGAGCGCGTGGCCGTCGGCACGAAGCTGCTACGCACCGCGATGGCCGCCACCCTCCCGCCCGGGGCCACCCCGCCCGAGTACACCCGCTTCGTCCCACCGGGCTGGCAGGACGACCCCGCCGCCCGGCGGACCGTCCAGGACCGCATGGCCGTCGTGGCGGACACGGGCGGCCGGCTGTTCGTCGAGCGCATCCGCCTGGAGTGGCTCCCGGACGCCCCGCCTCCCGCCCCGCGCGGACGCCTCAACTTCCGCCAACTCCGGGACACCGAGGAACTGCTGACGCTGATGACCTCGGCGCTGGAGGGCACGCTCGACGCCCACAGCCGTGAAGACCTCACCCGGATGTCCGCCCGCGCGGCGGCCGTCAGCCACTACGAGGACGAGCTCGCGCGCTACGACAGCCCACGGGACTGGTGGCGCGTGGCCACCCTGCCCGACGGCACGCCCGTCGGCTTCGTCCTCCCCGCCCACAACGGCTACAACCCGATCATCGCCTACCTCGCCGTCCTGCCCGAGCACCGCGGCGACGGCTACATCGACGACGTCCTCGCCGAGGGCACCCGCGTCCTCGCCGGGCAGGGCGTCCCCCGCGTCAGGGCCTCCACCGACCTCGGCAACACGCCCATGGCGAAGGCCTTCCAACGCGCCGGATACGCCGCGTTCGAGCACGAGCTCAACATGACCTGGCGCTAACCACCCCCGGGGCGGGGCGCCCCCAGCGAGGGCGCCCCACCCCGGGAGGGGAGAACTCCTAGGCTGCCGCGCGTGATCGAACCCGAGACCGCAACTTTCCCCCAGCCCACCGACAGCGAGTACGCGGAGTGGCCCAACACCCGCCGATGGCTGGAGCGCAGCCTGCCTCCCGGCGACCGCATACGGTCCGCCACGGCGCTGCGCGGCGGGTGGACCTCCCGGATGCGCCGACTCGACATCGAGGGGCGCCGGGGCCCGTACGCGCTGGTCCTGCGCTCGTTCGTGAAGCCCTTCTTCGTGCGGCACGCACCGGGCCTGCTGACGCGCGAGGCCGACGTGCTCCGCCTGCTCGCGGACACGGATGTGCCCGCGGCGCGGTTGCACGCGATCGACGCCGCCGCGGAGCACTGTGACCACCCTTCCCTGGCGATGTCGCTGCTGCCCGGGGGCATCCGGCTGGACGAGGACGACGTCGACCTCCGAGTCACCCTCCTCACACAGCAGTTGGCCGCCGTGCACCGCGTGGACGTACCGGAGGGGGCCCGGCCTCGTCCGTACCAGGCGTGGACCAGCCCCGAAGGGGTCGCGGTCCCGGAGGACACCGCGCGGCCGGAGCTGTGGCGACGGGCCGTGGAGGTCATCCGCCGCGAACCCCCCGCCCACCGGCCCTGCTTCCTGCACCGCGACTTCCACCCGGGCAACGTCCTCTTCACCGGACACGGCCCCGACCTGAGGATTACCGGCGTCGTGGACTGGGTGGAGACGTCGTGGGGACCGGCCGACCTGGACGTGGCCCACTGCTCCACCGCCGTCGCCCTGCTGCACGGCGTGCCCGCGGGCCTGCGGCTCGCGGACCACTACCTCGCGGCCGGGGGCGCCCTCAGCGAGGACCCGGCCGACCACCTGTACTGGCGCCTTCTCGACGCCCTGGCCGTCGCCCCGGGCGCCGAGAAGGTCGCCGTCCCGTGGCGCGAGCTCGGGCGCGCCGACCTCACCCCGGCCGTCCTCACCCGGCGCCTGGAGGAGTACGTCGAGGCCCTGCTCCACCTCTACGCCTGAAGCGCGGGGACGCGTCGGGTGGACTTCGGAATATGTTCCGAAGTAATCTCGGCGTATGACGACTCCGACCGTGCCCTTCTCCGACCTGTCGAAGCACTCCAAGCGCGTGGCCGAGACGGTGGAACGCGCCCAGCGGGTACGGGTCACGCGACGCGACGGTGAGGGCCTCTACCTCACCACGGAGCGACACGACCAACAGCGGGAGGAGACCGCGGACGTCACGTCCCGCCTGTTCACGGCCCTGATGAGCCATGACGAGGGTGCTCGGGCCGTTCTGATGTCCCTGCCCAGCGTCTTTCCGTGGGTGCGGCATCTGTCGGCCGAGGAGGTGCGCGAGTTCGTGGTCGACCTCATAGACGCGACCCGCGACGCGGTGGAGCTGGACGTGCACACGAACGTCCACCGAGTCGTGACCGAGTGGCGGGCCACGGCGAGGATCCTGGCCGACCCCGACCTCGCCGCCCAGCTCACCACGCCCCTCCCCGACGAGGATCACGGAGAGGTGCCCGCACCGTGACACCGAAACGCGGTGACGATGTCCCCGCACCGCCCGTCGGCGACGAATGGCGGTTACGGTTCGCCACGAACGAGGCTGCCAAGGGGTGGGTGGACCTGTGCGCCTCGGCCGCGGCGAACACGCGTCGCTGTTACGAGGCGCTTCGCAGTGACCCCCGGCGCATGAGCGACCCCGACCGGCAGCACCGGCTGCGCGGCCGGCTCGCCACCGGCGCGATCGGCGGGAAGACGTATCCGCAGTGGGAGTACGAAGTGACGGCGGGCGGCAGGGTGCGGTATCTCGTGGACGAGGAGCGACGCACCGTGCACCACGTCCAGGCGTCCACCCGGCACCCCAAGGACACGGATACCTGACGCCTCGCCCCCGCCCGGGCGGAGTTGGCCGAATGGTGCTGGGGCCGGTCGCCGGGCTGGAGCCGGCCTAGGGCTCCTCGCTGAGGGCGGTGAGGGTCCCGTGAATGAGGGCGGGGCCTTCCCGGTGCCGGCCTGTGGCGAGCAGTTCACCCAGTCGCATGCTGGCGTCCGCGACCGCCCGGACGCGCGGGAGACGTCGCGCCTGGTAGGCGGCCAGGGCCTCGGCGACGTCGGCATGCTCGGCGGTGAGGGAGTCCGCGAGCACCTGGGCGTCCTCCAGGCACATCGCGGCGCCCTGGGCTAGCGTCGGAGGCATGCAGTGGGCGGCGTCCCCGGCGAGGGCGAGCCGTCCCGTGTGCCAGCGCCGGGCCACGTAGTGGGTGAAGCGCGTGTGGTGGATCTCGGCGCCCGCGAGGTGGCCGCGGATCTCCTTCCACACCGGACCGCCGTAGGCGGCGGCGAGCTCGTCCACGTGCCGCGCGTAGTCCTCGCGGCGCGGCTCGCTTGCGACGGGCGGGGCGTCGACGACGAACATCGTGTAGCCGGTGTCCGCTCCCATCGGGGCGAATCCGGCGATGTGGGCGACCCCGCCGTAGGCCAGACAGGTGCGAGTGACGTCGGCGGGACGGGGTATCAGGGCCCGCCAGACGGCCCACCCGGTGGGTTCGGGGACGCCCGGGTCGACGAGGCGGCGGAGGCCCGAGTGGGCGCCGTCGGCCGCGATGACGACGTCCGCGTGGAGTCGCCGACCGTCGGCGAGTGCGACGCGGACGCCCTCGGCGCCCTGCTCGACCTCCTCGACGCGCTGCCCGAGGTGGACGCGGACCCCTGCCTCGGTCACGGCCTGGGCCAGGATGCGCTGGAGCCTTGGGCGGGTGATGCCGCAGACGGGGGGCAGGTCCGGCCCGCCGCTGTGCAGGTCGGGCTGTTCGGTGAGGAGCGAGCCGTCGGGGCGCAGGATGCCCAGGGAGGCGAAGGGCGTGCCCGCCGCCAGGACGGTGTCGCAGACGCCGACCGCCCGCAGCACCCGCAGCGCGTTCCCGTGCAGCAGCACTCCGGCTCCGAGAGCACCGAAGTCCGGCCGGGCCTCGACGAGTTCGACGTGCACCCCGCGCCGCCGCAGCAGCACGGCCAGGGCGGTACCCGTCGTACCGCCGCCCACAATCGTCGCGCTGGAGATCTCCATGCCGAGAACCTATCGACGCGCGGCTGAGGCACGGTCGAATCCGGCTGGCGGAACGGTTCCGGAAGCGGTTCTTCTGGAATCGGTGCGGCGGTGCGGCGCGCCGTCGCACTGGCCTACAAAGGGACGCACCCGGGCGATGTGCTTCGCTCCTGGTCAGAGCGGAGGGGGCGGTGGGCGCACGGGTCGGCGTCCGGCGCGCCCGCTACGGAGGGGCGCGGACGCGGGGCTTCCGGTGGCCGGCTTGCGCGCTCGGCCACCGGAAGCCCGCACGGCGCCGCAGCGGCGGCACCGCGCATAACGGGCTACGGCCGGGGGCGGACGCCGAGGACGTCGAGGAGGGCGCGGGTGGCGGGGGTGGGGTTGAAGCGGCTCCAGGCCAGGCACTCGACGCGGCGCGGGCCGTCGACGACGGGGACGAGGGCCAGCTCCGGGTCGTCGGCGGCGAGGGGTCGGATGAACGCCGAGGGCAGGAGGCCGACGCCGAGCCCGCGGCCGATCAGCCGGGTGATGAGTTCGGCGACGCCCGCCTCGTAGGCGACGTCGCGGGTCAGGCCGGCGGCGGTGAAGGCCTGGTCGGACTGGGTGCGGGCGGGGGTTCCGTCCATGAAGTCCACGAACGTCTCCTCCGCGATCTCCTCCAGCGTGACCCGGGGCGCGCCCGCGAGCCGGTGGCCGGTGGGGACGACGAGGACGTGCTGGTCGTGATCGAGGGCGAGGGTCTCCACGCCGGTCGGCAGCTCGCCCTCGGGCAGGCCGAGGAAGGCGATGTCCAGTTCGCCCTTGCGGATCGCCGCGGCGAGCTCGTAGCTGCCGCCGGCGCGCAGGAGGACGCGGACGTCCGGGTAGCGGGCGCGGTAGCGCTGGAGCAGCTCGGGGACGTCGACGGCGGCCGTGGTGACGATGACGCCGACGGCGAGCCGGCCGCGGACGACGCCGGTCGCGGCGGCGGCGTCGACGACCGCCCGGTCGGCGGCGGCGAGGCACTCCCGCGCGCCGGTGAGGAACGCCTCGCCCGCGTCGGTGAGTTCGACGCGGCGGCTGGAGCGGGCGAACAGTTTGACACCCAGTTCGCGTTCGAGCGCGGCGATGCGGTGGCTGAGCGAGGACTGCACGACGAAGCAGCGCTCCGCCGCGCGCGTGAAGTTGCGCGTCTCGGCGACGGCGACGACGTAGCGGAGCTGTTGGAGGTCCATCCATTCATGGTTGCAGTTCATGGCTTGCATCGCAAACATGCGTTGGATTCATGGCCGTTTCCCGCCCAGACTTCACCCCATGCAGACCTTGACCACACGGCACGGGGCCACCGTCGCGCTGACCGCGATCGCTCCCGCGGCCTGGGGCACCACCTACGCCGTGACCACCGAACTGCTGCCGCCCGGGCACCCGTTGTTCGCCGGGCTGATGCGGGCGCTGCCCGCCGGGCTGCTCGCCCTGGCCATCACCCGCGTGCTGCCGCGCGGGGACTGGTGGTGGAAGGCCGCCGTGCTCGGCACGCTCAACATCGCCGCCTTCTTCCCGCTGCTGTTCCTGGCGGCCGAGCGGCTTCCGGGCGGTGTCGCGGCGACGCTCGGCGCCGCCCAGCCCCTGCTGGTCGCGGGGTTGGCCATGGCGGTCCTCCGCGACCGGCCCACCGGCTGGCGGTGGGCCTGGGGCGTGCTCGGCGTGCTCGGCGTCGGGCTCGTCGTCCTCGGGCCGGGGGCCGGGCTGAACGCCCTCGGCGTGCTCGCCGGGCTCGCCGGTACGGCCACCATGGCGACGGGACTCGTCCTCACCAAGCGCTGGGGCCGCCCCTCCGGGGCCGGCCCGCTGACCCTGGCCGGCTGGCAACTGGCCGCGGGCGGGCTGCTCCTGCTGCCGTTCACGCTCATCGTGGAGGGGGTGCCGCAGCGGCTCGACGCGGGTGCGGTCGGCGGCTACCTGTGGCTCGGCAGCGTCGGCGGGCTGATCGCGTACGCGCTGTGGTTCCGCGGCATAGGCCGGCTGCCGGTCGGTGCGTCGGCGCCGCTGGTCCTGCTGTCGCCCCTGGTCGCGGCCGTCGTCGGGATCGCGCTCGGCGAGTCGCTGAGCCTGCCGCAGGCCCTCGGCTTCGCCCTCGCCCTGGCGGCCATGCTCGCCGCGCAGCTCGATCCCCCGAACCTCTCCGGCCGCCTCGCCCGCAGCCGGGCCGCCTGACCACCGACATGCCGACGTCCAGGGAGGACACGCAGATGACGACGCAGACGGCTCAGCAGACGACGCCGCAGATGACGATCGCCGTGCTCGGTGCCACCGGGATGGTGGGCAGCCGGGTGGCCACCGAGGCGGCCGGACGCGGGCACCGGGTACTCGCCCTGTCGCGCAGGCCCGCGGGCGACGAGCCGGGCGTGACGCCGGTCGGCGTCGACGCGGCGGACGCCGGCGCCCTGCGCCGGGCCCTGTCCGGCGCCGCACCGGACGCCGTCGTGCTGGCGGTGCGCACCTTCCCCGCCGACCGGGAGTTCCTCGTCGGCGCGACCCGTACCGTGCTGGACGTCGCCGGTGAGGCGGGGGCCCGGGTCCTCGTCGTCGGCGGTGCCGGGGCGCTGCGCAGCCCCGGGGACGGCGGGCCGCTGGTCGCCGACGACCCCGCGTACGTGCCCACCGAGTGGCGGGACGTGGCCACCGCCGGGGTCGCCCAGCTGCGGACGTGCGAGGCCCACCCCGCCGCCGACTGGGCGTATCTGAGCCCGCCCGCCCTGCTGGCGCCCGGCGACCGGACCGGCCGCTACCGGCGCGGCGCCGACACCCTGCTGACCGCCGCCGACGGCCGCTCGTGGATCAGCGCCGAGGACCTGGCCGTCGCCACGGTCGACGCGCTGGAGGCGCCGGGCCCCGACCGCCACTTCACGGTCGTCCACGCCGACGGGATCCCGTCGGCGTGACGGCACAGGCCGGGCCGTCGGTGCGGGCCGGTGACGGCAGGTGCGCGGCCAGGACCTCGGCCAGGTGCTGGCCGCGGACGCCTGCGAGCTGGGTGAGCTGGGTGCGGCAGCTGTAGCCGTCGGCCAGGATCGCGGCGTCGGCGGGGGCCCGGCGGACGGCGGGGAGGAGCTGGTCCTCGGCGCAGGCGACGGAGACGTCGTGGTGTCCGGCCTCGAAGCCGAAGTTGCCGGCGAGGCCGCAGCAGCCGCCGGAGAGCTCGCCGGTGAGCCCGGCCCGGTCGCGCAGGCGCCGGTCGGCGGCGTCACCGAGGACGGCGTGCTGGTGGCAGTGGGTCTGCCCGGCGACGGGCTGGCCGACGACGGGCGGGGTCCAGGTGGGGGCGAGTTCCTCCAGGGTTTCGGCGAAGGTGCGGACGAGCCCGGCGAGCCGGGCGGCGCGCGGGTCCTCGGGCAGGAGCTCGGGCAGGTCGGTGCGCAGGGCGGCGGCGCAGGGGGGTTCGAGGACGGTGACGGGCAGCCCGGCGTCCAGAGCGGGGGCGACGACGTCGAGGGTGCGGCGCAGGACGGCGCGGGCCTGGTCGAGTTGGCCGGTGGAGACGTAGGTGAGGCCGCAGCACACGGGCCTGGGCGGGACGGCGAGCCGGAGCCCGGCGTCGTGGAGCACGGCGACGGCGGCGGTGCCGGCGGCCGGGGAGAGGTGGTTGGTGAAGGTGTCGGGCCACAGGACGGCGGTGGGGCCGGAGGGCTGGGCGGTGCGGTCCTGGCGGCGCCACCACCGGGTGAAGGGCTCGGGGGCGAGGGGCGGGATGTCGCGCTCGGGGGCGAGCCCGGCGAGCCGCTTCGCGGCCCGCGCCAACGGGCGGACGGAGGCCGCCGCGTTGAGCAGGGGCGCGGTGCGGGTGAGGGCGGCGAGGCGCAGCCACCGCGGCAGGCGGCCCATGGCGTAGTGGGCGGCGGGGCGGCGGCGTCCGGCGTAGTGGTGGTGGAGGAACTCGGCCTTGTAGGTGGCCATGTCGACGCCGACGGGGCAGTCGGTCTTGCAGCCCTTGCAGGACAGGCACAGGTCGAGCGCCTCGTGCACCTCCTCGGACTGCCAGCCGTCGGTGACGAGTTCACCGGCGAGCATCTCGTGCAGGAGCCGGGCCCGGCCCCGGGTGGAGTGCTGTTCCTGGCCGGTGGCGCGGTAGGAGGGGCACATGACGGTGGCGCCGGAGGCGGTGGTGTCGCGGCACTTGGCGACGCCGACGCAGCGGCGGACGGCGGCGCCGAAGTCGCCGTCGTCGTGCGGGTAGGCGAAGGCGGTGGGCACGGGTTCGCGGGGCAGGACGGCGAAGCGGAGGTTCTCGTCGAGCCGGTGCGGGCGGGCGAGCACGCCGGGGTTGAGGCCGCCGTCGGGGTCCCAGGCGTCCTTGAACCGCTCGAAGAGGGCGACGAGTTCGGGCCCGTACATGGCGGGGAGCAGCTCCGCGCGGGCCTGGCCGTCGCCGTGTTCACCGGAGAGCGAGCCGCCGTGCTGGACGACGAGCCGGGCGAGGTCCTCGGAGAAGGCGCGGAAGCGGGCGATGCCGGGCGGGCTGAGGAGGTCGAAGTCGATGCGGACGTGGATGCAGCCGTCGCCGAAGTGGCCGTAGGGCAGGCCGCGCAGTCCGTGGGCGCGCAGGAGGGCGCGGAAGTCGGCGAGGTAGGCGCCGAGGCGGGCGGGCGGGACGGCGCAGTCCTCCCAGCCGGGCCAGGCCTCGCTGCCGTCGGGCATGCGGGTGGCGGTGCCCGAGGCGTCCTCGCGGACCCGCCACAGGGCGCGCTGGGCGGCGGGATCGACGAGGAGGAGGTGGTCGGTGGTGCCGGTGGCGGCGGCCTGGCACAGCCGCCGGGCGGCGGCCTCGGCGTCGGCCGGGGTGTCGCCGCCCACTTCGGCGAAGAGCCAGGCCGCGCCGCGGGGCAGGGAGGCGCGGGCGGCGGGGGCGACGAGGTCGGCGGCCATGCCCTCGACGGTGAGGGGCGCGTGCGGCAGGAGGCCGACGGCGGCCTCGGCGGCGGCGCTCTCGTCGGGGTAGCCGAGGACGGCGAGCACCCGGGCGCCGGGCGCGGGGACGAGCCGGACGGTGGCCTGGGTGAGCACGCCGAGGGTGCCCTCGCCGCCGGTGAAGGCGCGGGCCCAGTCCTCGCCGTGCTCGGGCAGGAGGGCGTCGAGCGCGTAGCCGGAGATGCGCCGGGGCAGTTCGGGGAAGCCGGTGCGCAGGCGGGCCAGCTCGCCGTGGACGAGGGCCCGCACTGTGCTCCGCAGCGGCTCGGGTACGTCGTGGCCGCCCGGGGCGAGGTGGGCGGGGGTGCCGCGGTAGGTCAGCACGTCGAGGGCGTGGACGTTGTCGGCGGTGGTGCCCCAGGCGACGGAGTGGGAGCCGCAGGAGTTGTTGCCGATCATCCCGCCGAGGGTGCAGCGGCTGTGCGTCGAGGGGTCGGGACCGAACGTCAGCCCGTGCGGGGCGGCGTGGGCGCGGAGGGTGTCGCAGATGACACCGGGCTGGACGACGGCGGTGCGGGCCTCGGGATCGACGTCGAGCACGGCGTTCATGTGCCGCGTGAAGTCGAGGACGACACCGGTGCCGGTGGCCTGCCCGGCGATGCTCGTGCCCGCGCCCCGGGGGACGACGGGGACGCCGTGCTCACGGCAGACGGCGAGCGCCGCGGCGACGTCCTCGGCGTCCCTGGGCGCGATGACGCCCACGGGCACGCGGCGGTAGTTGGAGGCGTCCATCGTGGTCAACGCCCTGCTCGCGGCGTCGAACTCGACGTCTCCCCGTACGGCTTTCCGAAGCTGCCCTGCCAGTCCCATGCCCTCCAGCGTGCACCCCTCAGGCCTCCAAGGCGAAGACATCCGCCCCTCGCCGTTTCGGGGACGCACGAGTACGGAGGGCCCGCGGGGGACAGGCGTCGCCGGGGACGGTCCCGGGACGCCCCGGGGTCACGTCTCGACGTCGTCGTTCTCCGGTTCGGGCTCTGGCTCCTCGTCGAACTCCGCCGAGATGATGTTGAAGATCCTGGCGCTGAGCTCTTGGGCGAGCTTGTTCAACTGCTGGGCGTCGTCCTCGGACCCCAGCAGGCTGAGCGTTCCCGTGGCCGGGTCGTTGCGGATGTTCTGCAGAGCCTCCAGTGCCTGACGGGCGTCGGTCAGGTGACCGCGCAGCCTGCGCTGCTGTTGCGCGAGCAGTTCCGCCACGTCGGGCTCGCGCGAGCTGCGGCCGGCCTCCCGACGGTTCACCTCCTCCCGGGCGGCGCGCTCGGGGTCGGCGATCCGGGTGACCTCGTACTGGGTCAGAGGCCGTTCCGCGAGGCCCCCGGGATCGCGGCGTATCCGGTCCGGCTGGGCCAGGTCGACGTCGGGAATGACGTACATGCCCTTGGGTCCGACGGCCTTGAGCTGCTTGTCCGTGTAGGAGTTCTGCGCCTTGCCGTCGGCCTGGAAGCGCGCGGCCGCGAGCGCCAGCAGCCACAGTCCCTCCGGGTTGTCCCGCCGCCCCAAGTCGGCCACCACCGCGTTGACGTCGGCCCGGTAGGGGACGGTGCGGCCCACGGCGGAGCCCACGTTGCGGGTGAGTAGTTTGTCGGCGATCAGGGCGATGCCCCCGGCGGTCACGAGCGTCAGCCGGGCGTTGTCGTCCCCTTGGAGGGCGGGGCCGACGAGGGCGGTGAAGTCCTCGTGCGGCGTGGGTTGCCACTCGCCCCGTACTTCGTCCGTCAGGACTCCGCCGTTGGCCCATGCGTTGCGCGCCTGCCTCAGGAGGTTACGCTTGGCGGCCCGCCACGGCAGGTCCACCATGGGACCCAGCAGCTCCGCGTAACCGGCGTTCGTCATCCGTTTCGTGCCCTTGATGTGCTTGGCCTCGGCCTTGACCCTCCCGAAGACGGCGGGTCGCGTCAGGGCGTGCACGAGGTAGACGGCCCGCCACAGCGGCGTCGCGGGGATGTCGGTGTCGAACACGTCGGCGAGATCCCGGGGCCCTCTGCGTCCCAGGGCGAGGTCCACCACGTCGCTCAGGTCCGCGCCGACGCCGTGCCGTCCGGCCGAGCCGGCCCACTGAACACGCTTCAGCGCCCGGGAACCGACCTCGACGTTCTGGGCCGCGTCCTCCCAGGGAGAGAACTCCACGTGAACGGACGCGAGAATGCTGCGCACAGCATCGTCGAACACCTCTTTCGCGGGGAGCCCGTTCACCTCGTGAGAACGGACTCCCACGGTGATCTGAGCGGGGACCGTGAGAGTCTGCCCGAGCCGGACGGAACGGTCGGCCGGATGGTCCGACAGAACGCCCCGGGAGAACGCCTCGTGCATCTCCACCAGTTTTCCCTGCCGGCCCACCGCCATCTGCTGGCTCAGGGCTTTCGACGCGACGCCGCGGCGCGTGGGCTTCTGGGCCAGCAGCACCTCACAGGACGCCTCAGCGATGGTTTGCGCGTCCGCGCCGTCGGGAGCCAGCAAGGCCCATGAACTCGTCAGCCGCGTGATGCCGTCTCGCACCAGCATCACGTGGACGGGTTCGGTTCCGTCGTCGAACTCCAGTCGCCCGGGATGGGCGAGAACAGCCCGGGTGATGCGCCGGGCGAGGATGGAGTGATCGTACTTCTGGCGGTTCAGTTCCCGAGTCTGCGCGATGGTCTGCCGCAGATGGTCGCGCAGATGCTCCTGGCTTCTGTAGCGATACACCGTCGTAGCCGCGGGAACAGGTCCGTTCAGGGCGCCCTCGACCGTGGGGTCGGGCACCGGAAGGGCCTCCTGCCCCGTACGCGGCTGGAGGCCGGGGAAGAGTTCGGTCAACCAGGTCCTGGCGTAGAGGGAGAAGAGGGTGGCTCCGTTGACGTGTTCCTCGATCATCGCCGAGGGCAGCGTGGACTGTGATCGCAACTGCGTGGCCAGACCGGAAGGGGAGACAGCCGCTCGCGCCACCGCGTGCCAGGCGTCCTCGGTGAGGGAGGTGAAGCGGTCGGCCAGGCCCGCCCTGACGAGCTTCATCCGGTCTCCCGCCGAGGCGACAGACGGCAACCGCCGCTGAAATCCGCTGACCGTCACCTCTTCCGAATCATATCGGAAACTGACCGCCTCGGCGGGCATTCCCGTGGCGTCACGGTAATCGAGAGAACCGTGGAAATCCGGTTCGGAGAATTTCGATTCAGCAGGCACGGATTACCCTCTTCCTGGGGAAACGGATCAACGGAGAACGGGAATGATCGCCATTGCCTGACCAGGGCTCGGCGTGTAGCCTGGTGTCGCGGTCCGGGCCGTGCATCTCGCGCGTGCCAGGTCTGCTCTTCACGAGCCCCGGCTTCCGAGCCGGGGCCTCGTCATGAATCCACCCCTCCGTCACAGCCTCACCGGCTCTCCCGCCTTCGGCAGGTAGCGGGTGTACCAGCCCCACATGTGCTGACGAGCCGGCCGACGCGCTACGGCCTGAAACGCCGTGTAGGCGACGAGGTCGGCCATCTGGAGCCAGTCGCTGGACGCCGAGGACTCCTGGGTGAGCGGAATCGGCAGACGAGGAGGGGAGAGACTCTGCCAGGTGGCAGCGTAGAAGGCATCGGTTCCGTCACCGTCGACCACCACGTGCCCGTACTCACCGGACCGCGCCAGCCGCCGGTCGATCGCACGCAGAGCACCACCGAACGCGCGCTCGCGAGCCTCCCGCCACGCCCCGGGCTCGTGGGCGTACACCGTGATCACGTCAAGCGCGGACGCGGCGCCGATGACGTCGAGGGCTGCCTGCGCGAGGAGCCACCGCTCAATACGTGGAAGATTCCGGCCCCCGGGGCGACCACGGCCGGGAATCAGCTTGTTCGCATGGAGCTCGTAGTCGGCCGGAACACCGTGCTCGACTTCCCATGACCTGCGGTGTTCACGCCAATTCCCCTCGATCGCGGCCGTCTGGTCGCACGGCACACCGATGGCCGAGTAGAACACCATCCCATCGCCGGGGGTGCCGGAATCGTCGATGTAGTAGACCCGGCTCGGCGGGGGCGGATGCGGGTTCATGCGGGGAATCACTCTCCCTACAACTGGACAGGGCGGATTGCGGCTGCATCGCCGACTCGACCCCGACGCACATTGCGGGAAGTGCTGCGATACGCGCTGCGTCATTCCGGCGCCCCGTCGACCCGCCCCCTGGCTCGGCCGGACCGGAGTTCACGCTGAACCCGATCCACCAGCCACGGCCCATTCCTGGGAGCCGGGGCACTCCCCGGCCGCAGAGTTCCGGTGCACCGGAAGGCTCGTACGCGCCACAGCATAGGCCATTCAGCTGACACATCGTCATGTTCTCTGATTCTCCACTGATTACCGGCGGTGCGAAGCCTTCGAGAACGGCTTCGAGGGGTGTCGGCGGTCCGGGCGGAGACAGCGCCCACCAGCCCCTCACGCATACCGGCTCGGCCCTGACACGCGCGTGCCCGACTTCGCACTGGGCCACGCGGAACCGACGGGTGAGCAGGCCGATGAGGACGCCGGGGTGAACCGACCCAGGACCCCGCCTCTCGCGACGGAGCCGATGCGGGCGGAGCGATGGGCGTCGCCACGACGGCCTGCGGTTGCCGCCCTCTCGCGGCCGCGGGAGTGGCCGGGCTGGCGGCCGGCGAGGCCGGCGATGAGGCGGCGGGGCGTCAGCGGTGGCGCCCGTCGGCCTTCCCGGGGGAGTCCGCGGCCTCGCCCGGGGCCGGCGAGGGGTGCTGGGCGGGGCGCCCGGAGGGCTCCGGGGCTTCCGGGCCGGACGGCCGGGCGGCGCGGCGGATGGCGGCGTCCCGGGCGCGGACGTAGAGCAGGCCGACGAGGCCGAGGCCGCCCCCGGCGAGACAGCTCCACAGCCACCACGTGTGGCCGTTGTCGGCGAACCAGCCGTAGAAGGGGAGCTGCGCGAGGAAGAGCACGAACCACAGAGCCGTGCCGACGGCGACGGTCAGCACGACGTTGCCCTCCAGCGGCTCCGGTGCCTCCCGGTCGTCGTCCAGCCAGGTCCTCAGACGCATCACGTGGCCAGCCTATCGCTCGCCTACACGGCGGCGTGAGGTGAGTCGCACCGCAGCACGGGCGGGGGATTCGCGCTCACCGGATTCATTTGTTCATACTGCAACCACCCCCGTTGAGACGACGCAAGTCGTAGTTTCCTCCAAGAGGTATGTGCCTGATGTCCGCTCCGGCTGCCGCCGCCACCGTCGGCGATTCCCCCACGCCGCCCCCCCCCCGCCGGCCCGCTCGACCGCTTCTTCGGCGTCACCCGGCGCGGCTCGACCTACGGCCGCGAGATACGCGGCGGACTGGCCACGTTCTTCGCGATGGCCTACATCATCGTGCTGAACCCGATCATCCTCGGCGCCGGAACGGACAAGTACGAGCAGCAGCTCGACAACGCCCAGCTCGTCACCGCCACGGCCCTCATGGCCGGACTGACGACGATCCTCATGGGGGTGATCGGCAACGTCCCGATCGCCCTCGCGGCGGGACTCGGCATCAACGCCGTCGTCTCGCTCCAGCTCGCCCCGCGGATGAGCTGGCCGGACGCCATGGGCATGGTGTGCCTGGCCGGGCTGGCGCTGCTCATCCTGGTGGCCTCGGGGCTGCGGGAACGGGTCATGGACGCCATCCCCGGCGGGCTGCGTCGGGCCATCGCCATCGGCATCGGGCTGTTCATCACGCTCATCGGCCTGGTGGACTCCGGCTTCGTCACCCGCAACCCCGACGACGCGCACACCACCGTGCCGCTCGCCCTCGGGCAGGGCGGGCAGCTCCAGGGCTGGCCCGTCGTCGTCTTCGTCGCCGGACTCGCCCTGATGGCCGTGCTCGTGGTGCGCAGGGCCCGCGCTGCGATCCTGCTGAGCATCGCCGTGACGACGGTCCTGGCCGTGGCCCTCAACTCGGTGACCGCGATCCCCGACGAGGCGTGGGGCCTGGCCGTGCCGAGCCTGCCGGACCAGGTCGTGAGCATGCCGGACTTCGGGCTCGTCGGCGAGGTCAGCCTCTTCGGAGGCTTCGCCGAGGTCGGCGTCCTCACCGGCTGCCTGTTCGTCTTCACGGTCCTGCTGTCCGGGTTCTTCGACGCGATGGGCACGATCATCGGCGTCGGCGAGGAGGCGAAGCTGACGGACGAGGACGGCCGGCTGCCCGGTATGGGCCGCATCCTCATGACGGACGGCATCGGGGTCGTCGGCGGCGGCTTCGGCTCCTGCTCGGCCAACACCTGCTTCGTGGAGTCCACGGCCGGCGTCGGCGAGGGGGCCAGGACGGGCCTGGCCAACCTGGTCACCGGCGGGCTGTTCCTGCTGGCCCTGGTCTTCACGCCACTGGCCACGGTGGTGCCCTCGCAGGCGGCGACGCCGGCCCTCGTCGTCGTCGGCGTCCTGATCATGGCGGCGAACGTCAAGGAGATCGACTGGAACGACCTGACGGTCGCCGTCCCCGCCTTCCTGACCATGGTCGCGATGCCGTTCACCTACAGCATCACCAACGGCATCGGCATCGGCGTCCTGGCCTTCATCCTGCTGCGCGCCGGAACCGGGCGGCTGCGGGAGGTCCCGTGGCTGCTGAACGCCGTCGGGGCCTGCTTCCTCGTCTACTTCCTCCTCGACCCGATCGAGCAGCTCCTCGGCCTGCGCTGAGCCCGGCCCGCGGCCCCGGCCGCGGTCAGCGCAGCAGGTGCCGGCGGGCGAGGCGCATGACCTCTTCACGGCTGCGGCCCCGGTGCTCGGCGGCGACGAAGGAGGTGCCGATCCGCAGGGAGAACGTGATGAGGGAGCGCACCTCGGCCTCGTCCGCGTCGCCGCAGATCGCGTCGAACAGCGAGCGCAGGTAGTCCATGCGCCGGTTGTCGACGCGGCGCAGCCGTTCGGCGACGCTCTCGTCACGCCGGGCCCAGTCGCGGATCGCGAGTTCGACGGGCGCGCTCCTTCGTCGGGGCGTCGGCGGCACCCCGCGACGCCCCGACCTCGCCGACGCCCCCTTCACCTCGGTCTTCCAGACCCACGACGAGCGGGCCGCCGAGGTGGCCATCGCCCACAACGCGCGCATACTCCTCTGCCCGCTCCCCCTGCGCATGCCAGGGGCGTCCTCGACCCCTTCGCCTTCGTCGGCGACAGCGCCTCACCGGTGGCGCAGACGCGGGGCCCTCCCGCTGCTCACCTCCACCGCGTGCCGCCACGGCTACGGCGTCGACGTCCGCCGGTCGGCCGCCGTCGTCGTCAGGAGTTGGATGCCCTCCCTCCGGCCGCTGCCGCTGTGGGCGCGGTGAGTGACGCGTTGAGCCCGGCTCGGTCAGGTGCCGTAGAAACGTTCCGTCTTCTCGACGCAGACCCGGAAGCGCTGGTCGAAGTCGTCGCGGACCAGGGTGCGCAGGACGTAGTCCTGGAGGGTCATGCGGCGTCGGGCGGCGTGCTGGGCGAGACGCCCCAGGAGCTCGTCGTCTATGCGGAGGGTCAGGACGCGTGACGTCATGCCGACCACGGTCGGGCTTCGACCGATGTGATCGTCCGGCTTTCCTCGCCATCTCACCCGTTCGTGTGATGAAGGGAACGGCAAACCCACTACTTGTTAGTTCAGGTAATGAGTTAACCTAAACACCATGCCGGATCTGTCCAGCGGTGCCGACGCCGCAGCCGTGAACGCGCTCCGTTCCTCGGTCATGCGGCTCTCCCGCCGCCTGAAGCACCAGCGGGTCGACGAGTCGCTGAGCCCCACCGAGATGGCCGTCCTGGGCACCCTGGCCCGCTGCGGCTCGGCCAGCCCGGGCGAACTGGCCCGCCGTGAGCACGTCCAGCCGCCGTCCATGACCCGCATCGTGGCCATGCTGGAGGCCAAGGGCCTCGTCCGGCTGGACCCGCACCCGGAAGACCGGCGACAGAAGATCGTCACCCAGACCGAGCGGGCGGAGTCCATGCTGGAGGACGCCCGCACCCAGCGGAACCGCTGGCTGGCCGAGCTGGCCGGCGGGCTCGACGAAGACGACTGGGCGAAGCTGCGCGAGGCCGCGCCCGCACTGGAGAAGCTCGCGCATCTGTAGGACGCACACCCAGCGAGGAGGCGAAGCACCTTTGAGTACGGGACCCGGAGCAGACTCCGCACCCGCACCGAACGAACACCACCACCATCACACCACCGCCACCGGCGCCACTAACGCCACCACCGGTCACACCCCGAGAAGCGGACCGACCGGGGCGGCCGGGCCGACGCGGGAGGTCCCCGTCCCGGCCGAGACCGGCCGTACCGCCACCGGAGCCCGTACCGGGGCGGCGCCCCGCTCCGGCGCCGACGCCGAGCCCGACACCGAGCCCGCCGCCAAGCCCTCGATGTTCAGCTCCCTGCGGGTGCGCAACTACCGCCTGTTCGCCTCCGGCCAGCTCGTCTCCAACACCGGCACCTGGATGCAGCGCATCGCCCAGGACTGGCTGGTGCACAGCCTCACCGGCTCCGCCACGGCCGTCGGCCTCACCGTCGCCCTGCAGTTCCTGCCCATGCTGCTCTTCGGCCTCTACGGCGGCGTCATCGCCGACCGGTGCGCGAAGCGACGGCTGCTGCTCCTCACCCAGTCGACGATGTCCCTCACCGGGCTCGCGCTGGCCGCGCTCACGCTCAGCGGCTCGGTACAGGTCTGGCACGTGTACGCGCTCGCCTTCGCCCTCGGCCTCGTCACCGTCGTCGACAACCCGGCCCGGCAGACGTTCGTCGCCGAGATGGTCGGACCGGGCCAGCTACGCAACGCCGTCTCGCTGAACTCCGCGAACTTCCAGTCCGCGCGGCTCGTCGGGCCCGCCGTCGCCGGCGTCATGATCACCGCCGTCGGCAGCGGCTGGGCGTTCCTGATCAACGGCCTCTCCTTCCTCGCGCCGATCGCCGCCCTGCTGCTCATGCGCCAGGCCGAGCTGAGTCCCGTCGAGCCCGTCCCACGGGCGCGCGGGCAGCTCCGCGAGGGGCTGCGCTACGTCCGCGGCCGGCCCGAGCTGCTCTGGCCGATCATCCT
The DNA here is from genome assembly GCF_027460245.1 of Streptomyces sp. WMMC1477. Lineage (NCBI taxonomy): Bacteria > Bacillati > Actinomycetota > Actinomycetes > Kitasatosporales > Streptomycetaceae > Streptomyces > Streptomyces sp. WMMC1477. Next base: position 1,997,491 of record NZ_JAPZBD010000003.1, read on the forward strand.
CGTCGGCTCCATCGGCACCTTCGGCCTCAACTTCCCCATCTGGCTCACCGCCTTCACCGAGCACGTCTTCGACCAGGGCGCGGGCGTCTACGGCCTGCTCAACGTCCTGCTCGCCGCCGGCTCCCTGGCCGGTGCCCTGCTCGCCGCCCGCCGCACCACCTCCCGCATGCGGCTGCTCGTCGGCTCCGCCGCCGCCTTCGGAGCCCTGCTCGGCGTCGCCGCCCTCACCCCGTGGTTCTGGGTCTTCGCCGGGCTGATGGTGGCCGTGGGCATCATGGGACTGACGTTCAACGTCACCGCGAACTCCAGCATCCAGCTCGCCACCGACTCCGCGATGCGCGGGCGGGTGATGAGCCTGTTCATGATGGTGTTCGTCGGCGGCACCCCGATCGGAGGCCCCGTCATGGGCTGGATCACCGACACCTACGGGCCGCGCGTCGGGCTTCTGGCCGGCGGCCTCGTCTCCGTCCTCGCCGCCGGCCTCGTGGCGCTGGCCCTCGCCCGGACGGCCGGGCTGCGGCTGAGCATGAACCTGCGCCGGGGCAGCCGCCTGGTCGCCTTCGTCCCCCGGGCCCCCGAATCCGCGGCGCGGTCCGGCCCCGACGGGCGCGGCAGCGCCGGCCACGGCTCCGCCGGGGAACCGGTGGCCTCGACGCCCGCGGCCGCCCCGGCGAAGGCCTCGGCCACCGCCACGGCGGGAGCGGCGTCATGAGGCTCTTCGCCGCGCTGCTGCCGCCACCGGACGTCGTCACCGCGCTGAAGCGGCGGGTCGCGGAGCTGGCCGAGCTGCCCGAGGCCGAGGCCCTGCGCTGGACGAGGCCGCCCGGCTGGCACCTCACCCTCGCCTTCTACGGCGAGATCCCCGAGGACGTCGCACCCGAGCTGGCCCTCCGCCTGGAGCGCGCCGCGCACCGCCGCGCACCCCTGGCGCTGCGGCTGCGCGGCGGCGGGCACTTCGGCGATCGCGCCCTGTGGGCCGACGTCGCGTACGGGGACCCCGGCCACCGCACGCACCTGCGCCGGCTGGCCGGCTCCGCGGCGGCGGCGGGCCGGCGCGTGGGGGCACCCGAGGCCGAGCGCCCCTTCCACCCCCACCTCACCCTGGCCCGGGGCCGTCCCCGGCGGCCGACGCCGCTGGCCCCCTTCGTCGAGGCGCTCGCCGACTTCACCGCTCCCCCGTGGCCCGCGGAGCGCGTCAGCCTCGTCCGCAGCCACCCGCCGCGCTCCGGCGTGCCGGGTGAGCAACCCCACTACGAGGAGCTGGCCTCCTGGCCGCTGGGCGGATGAGCCGGGCCGCTACCGTGGACAGCGTGAACGCCAAGATCAGAACGCGTGTGGTGACGGTGGGCCTCCTGCTGATGTTCGCCGTGGTCGCGGTGGCCGCCGCCCTCGGCCGCTGACGTCCGCGCGGCGCCCGGGACGCCGGGGCGCCGGGGCGTCACCAGGACGCCGATGACGCCCCGGTGACGCCGCCGCCCCGCCCCGGGGGGCACACCGGCGCGGGACCACCGTCCGCCGTGCACCGGTCCCGGGTTCTCGTGTTCCCGCCTGTACCGGCACCTCGCGGACGGACGGCGGTGCGTGGTGCTCTTGCCTGGAGCGGACTCGAAGCAGTTGGCTGTTGTCCATGGAGTACACACAGCTCGGACGTACCGGACTCAAGGTCAGCCGACTCGTGCTCGGCACGATGAACTTCGGTCCGCAGACAGACGAAGCGACCAGCCACGGCATCCTGGACGCCGCCCTCGACGCGGGTCTGAACTTCGTGGACACGGCCAATGTGTATGGGTGGGGCGAGAACAAGGGCCGCACCGAAGAGATCATCGGGAGCTGGTTCGCCGGAGGTGGTGGCCGGCGCGACAGGACGGTGCTCGCCACCAAGGTCTTCGGGAACATGGCGGCGGACGGGGAGGTCTGGCCCAACCACGACAAGCTCTCCGCGGTGAACATCCGCCGAGCCGTCGACGCCTCGCTCAGGCGGTTGCAGACCGACTACATCGACGTCTACCAGTTCCATCACATCGACCGGTCGACGCCGTTCGAGGAGATCTGGCAGGCGATCGACGTCCTGGTCCAGCAGGGGAAGATCCTCTACGCGGGGTCCTCCAACTTCCCCGGCTACAAGATCGCCCAGGCCAACGAGACCGCCGCCCGGCACGGCCGCGTCGGCCTGGTGAGCGAACAGTGCCTCTACAACCTCGCCGAGCGCCGCGCCGAGATGGAGGTCATCCCCGCCGCGCGGGACTACGGCCTCGGCGTCATCCCGTGGTCCCCGCTGCACGGAGGGCTGCTCGGCGGCGTCCTGAAGAAGGAGGCCGCCCAGGGGCGCCGCGCGAGCGGCCGCGCCGCTGACGCGCTGAAGGACGCGAGGACGCGCGAGCAGATCCAGGCGTACGAGAACCTTCTCGACAAGCACGGCCTCGAGCCGGGCGAGGCGGCGCTCGCCTGGCTGCTCACCCGGCCCGGCGTGACCGGCCCGATCGTCGGCCCCCGCACGCCCGGGCAGCTGGATTCGGCGCTGCGCGCCCTGGAGCTGGAGCTGAGCGAGGAGCTGCTGGCGGCCCTCGACGAGATCTTCCCCGGCCCCGGGCCGTCTCCCGAAGCCTTCGCCTGGTGAGGTAGCGCGCCCGTGCCGAGGGGCCGTCGCCTTCCGCTCGCGTACGAGGCGAGTCGGAGGCGGCGGCCCGCGGCCGTCAGTCGCGGGAGAAGTCGTCCGTGGTGAGGATCAGGCCGACGGGGGTGTCCTTGAGGTTGATCTCCGTGCCGAAGTCGACCGTCAGCTCGCTCGCGGAGTCGCCGTCCCTGGGCAGCGTGAACACCCGGCACCGGCCGACGTAGGGGTCGACCACGAGGTAGACGGCGACCTTGGCGGTCGCGTAGGCGGCCTTCTCGGCATGGCGCTCCCCTCCGCCGACGCGGGGTCGCGGTCGGCCGCGCGGTACACAGATACGCACGGCGCGAGGTCACCTCAGGGGATCGCCGCGGGCTCGGCGGTGTCGGTCGGGGCGACGGCGTAGGGGGCGCCGAGGGCCCAGGCGCCGTGGAGGGCGGCGGCGAAGGCGGCGGCCAGCCGGTGCTCGCCGGGTGCGGCGGGGTGGGTGCCGTCGTACGTGTCGCGGGCCAGGTCCCAGTCGGCGGGGGCGGCGGCCAGGACGAGCGGGGAGGCCGGTGTCGACAGCTCGGCCGCGGCGACGGTCAGCAGGGCGTTGAAGCGGGCGACCTCGGCCGCGAACGGCGGGTCGTGCGCGGCCCGCACGTTGGGGATGACGGGCAGGAGCACGGCCCGTGTCGCGGGGTCGGCGCGGCGGGCCTCGGCGAGGAAGCGCCGGACGTTGGCCGCGGTCTGCCCGGCGTCGGTGTAGAAGCCGAGGTCGATGAGGCCGAGGGAGACGAGGAGGACGTCGGGGCGGTGGGCGTGGACGGCGTCGGCGATGACGTCGGCGTGGTGCAGCCAGCCCTCGCCCCAGCCCGCGAGGTGGCCGCGGTCGGCCGCCGGGAACGCCGGTTCGCCGTAGTCGTGGGAGCCCTCGTGGAGCGCGTCACGGGGACCGACGAACTCGGCGGGCACCGCGGCCGCGCGCAGATGGGCCCACAGCCGGTAGCGCCAGGTGTAGTCACCGGCGCTGCCGATCGTCATCGAGTCTCCGACGCACATGAAACGCACCGGCATATTCTGCCGGTAACCGACTCTGACCTGCGGCGTGATAACGCTCACGCCGTCGCGTGGGATGCCGGTACCGGGAGGGTCGAGCCCGCGCCCCGGGCCCGGGGCGTACATTCGGATCATGCTTCGACAGTCGCCGGGCCGGTGGTGGCAGATCATCGGCGTCGCCCACGCAGCCATCGGAATCCCCCCGCACCGCGAGGAGTTGCGCGGGATCGTGCGGGACGGGCTCGTCGACACCGTGCCGGGCCACGACTGATGCGGAAGCGGACGGCGGTCCTCGGCGCGCTGCTGGCCCTCGGCCTCACCCTCCCAGTCTCACCGCTCGGTGCCGGGCTCGCGACCGCCGCCGAGGAGCCGGGCTTCACCGTGCGGGACCCGCGGATCACGGAGGCGAGCGGGCTGGCGGCCAGCCGGGCGCACAAGGGCGTGTACTGGACGCACAACGACAGCGCCAACAGCGCCGAGCTGTTCGCGGTGGACGGCGAGACGGGCGAGACGCTGGCCACGATCACCCTGGCCGGAGTGGAGGGCCGGGACCTGGAGGCCGTCTCGGTGGGCCCGGACGGCGACGTCCACGTCGGGGACATCGGCGACAACCTCGGCGGCACCTGGCCGCACGTGTGGATCTACCGGTTCGCCGAGCCCGCCGAACTGGCGGACGCCACCGTCGAGCCCACCGTCTACCGGGTGCGGTACGCGGAGGGCGCGCGGGACGCCGAGTCACTGGCCGTGCACCCGGGCACCGGGCGGGTGTACATCGTGGGCAAGACGGAGGGCGGCGACGGCCTGTACGCCGGTCCCGAGGAGCTGTCGGCGGACGGCGTGAACACCTTCACGCGGATCGCCGACATCGAGCTGTGGGCCACGGACGCGGCCTTCTCCCCCGACGGCAGCCGGCTCGCCGTGCGCAGCTACTTCGGCGGGCGGATGTACGCCTGGGAGGACGGCGCGCCCCGGGAGGTCGGCCGACTCCCGGTGCCGATGCAGCGGCAGGGCGAGTCCCTTGCGTTCGCTCCCGACGGGCGGACGGTGCTGTTCGGGAGCGAGGGCGAGGGCGAGGAGGTCATCGCCCGGGAGCTGAGCGGCGAGCTGCTCCCCGAGAGCGCCCGGCAGGGTGACGACGGGAAGGACGGGTCCGGCTCCGCCGGCGGGCCGGAGCCGGGTGCCTCGGGCGACGGGGCCGGGCGGGACGTCGACGGGGACACGCTGGCGCTCGGCGGCGCGGGGATCGCCATCGCCCTCGCCGTGTGGCTGGCGTTCCGGGGCGGCCGCCGCCGGGCGTAGCACGGGTGCGGAACACGGGGACGGGCCCGGCCGCCTGGCGGCCGGGCCCGTCCGGTCCGTCACGTGCGGACTCGCCCAGGGATCAGAGGCGCTCGATGACGTGGTCGACGCACCGGGTCAGGGCCTCGACGTCCGTGGGCTCGACGGCCGGGAACATCGCCACCCGCAGCTGGTTGCGGCCCAGCTTCCGGTAGGGCTCGGTGTCCACGATGCCGTTGGCCCGCAGCACCTTCGCGACGGCGGCGGCGTCCACCTCGTCCGCGAAGTCGATGGTGCCGACGACCTGGGAGCGCTGCGCCGGGTCCACGACGAACGGGGAGGCGTACTTGGCGGCCTCGGCCCAGCCGTAGAGGGCGCGGGCGGAGGCCGCGGTGCGGCGCACGGCCCAGTCCAGGCCGCCCTGGCCGTTGATCCAGTCGAGCTGGTCGGCCAGGAGGAAGAGGGTGGCCAGCGCCGGGGTGTTGTACGTCTGGTTCTTGCGCGAGTTGTCGATCGCGGTGGCCAGGTCGAAGAAGGCCGGGATGTGGCGGTCGCTCGCGGCGATCCGCTCGGCGCGCTCCAGGGCGGCCGGGGAGAAGACGCCGAGCCACAGGCCACCGTCCGCCGCGAAGGACTTCTGCGGGGCGAAGTAGTAGACGTCGGTCTCGGCGATGTCCACCGGCAGACCGCCGGCGCCGGAGGTGGCGTCCACGACGACGAGCGCGCCCTCGTCGGCGCCCTCGACCCGCTTCAGCGGGGCCGCGACACCGGTGGAGGTCTCGTTGTGGGTGAGGGCGTAGACGTCGACGCCCGCCTCGGACCGCGCCTGCGGGTGCGTACCGGCCGGGGACTCGACGACGCTCGGCTCGGCCAGCCACGGCGCGAGCTTGGCGGCCTTGGCGAACTTCGAGGAGAACTCGCCGAAGGACAGGTGCTGCGACCTGGTGTCGATGAGCCCGTGGGTCGCGATGTCCCAGAAGGCGGTGGAGCCGCCGTTGCCGAGGACCACCTCGTAGCCCTCGGGCAGGGAGAACAGCTCGCGCACGCCCTCGCGGACCCGGCCGACGAGGTTCTTCACCGGAGCCTGGCGGTGCGAGGTGCCCAGCAGCGAGGTGCCGGTGGCGGCCAGGGCGCTGAGCGCCTCGGTCCGCACCTTGGAGGGACCCGATCCGAAGCGTCCGTCGGCGGGCTTGATGTCAGCGGGAATCTGGATCTCAGCCACGTGCCGAGCCTAACCGCTCGGTAGCCCGGCAACGGGGCTGTCCGGCCCGTGAGACGGCGTGCGTCTCACGGGCCGGGTGCGCGGCGTTTCCACGACCGGATCAGTCGAACCAGCGGTCGACCGTCAGCTCGTCCGCGCGCTCCGGGTCCTCCAGCAGCGCGGCGGCCTCGAAGCGCCGGGGCCAGGCCCCCGCCGCCCAGGCCAGCCCGGCGGCGAGGCCCTCCAGCGTGGCGGCGTGCAGGGCGCCGTCCGGCCCGAGCCGCCAGTCCAGCTCGACGCCCTCGACGACGAGTTCGTCATGCTCGGTGTACGACGTCGGCGTGTCGGGGCCGAGCAGGTCGCGGACCTCGCCGGGCACCTCGCGGAGGGCGCCGCCGCCGGGGGCGGGCGCGGGCACGGCCTCGCTCAGCAGGCCGACGTCCAGCACGGCGGCCAGCCGCGCGGCCCGCTCCGGGCGCACCGGCAGCAGGGCGCGCCCCGCCGCCAGCGGCAGCAGGTCCGGCGCGTCCGCGACGAGCGCGCCCTCGGCGTCGACCACGCGGACCCGGCCGTCCACGACGGCACGGACCTCGTCCGGAAGCGTCACCTCGTCCGGGTCGAGCTCGGCCAGCAGCGAGTAGAGCCCGTGGAGCTGGGCGGGGCCGACGGGTAGTTCGGCGTCGGCGAGCCGTCCCAGCAGCTCGGCGGCGCCCCCGGGCTCGTCGAGCAGGGCGGCCGCCGAGGTGCGCACGCCGAGGGCGTGCAGCAGCGCCGGGTCGTCGAACCCGCTCGCGTCGGCCTCCTCGTAGAGTCCCGCCAGCAGCGGGTCGCCGCCGGCGGCGCGCAGCCCGGCGGGCCGCCGGCCGTCCAGCACCGGATGGCCGCGCAGCCACCACGCGGTGTACGAGCGCACCGTCTCGGCCGTGCCGTCGGGCAGCAGAACCCGCACCGGCGTGGTCAGCGCGTCCCGCAGCGGGGGCCGGGCCAGCAGCGCGAGCGCCTGCGGCCAGCAGTCGTCGTCGACGAGGTCGAGGTCGCGGACGGCCAGCAGCTCGGTGGCCACCGGCGGCACCGGCGTGTCGGGGAGCTGGTCCAGGACGTCCTCGCACCACACGTCGACGGCGTCGAGCAGCCCGGCGTCGTCCGGCTCGGGGTAGTCGGTGTCCCGGGGTTCGAACTCGTCCGGGTCGAGGACGACGTCGGCGGCGCGCACCAGCGGGAAGTCAGCCAGCACGCCGACCGCCGTGAGCGTCTGCTCGCCCCAGCGCTCGGCCAGCTCCCGGTCGCACAGCGGCAGTTCACCCTCGCGCAGCACGGTGGCGAACGGGCTGCCGGGGTAGGCCAGCTCCCCGGCCGGCACCGGCTCCCCGTCCTCGTCGGGCAGAGCGAGCGCGGCCAGCCACGGTTCGTCGCCCGGCGCGAGCCCCGCGTCCCGGACGAGGCCGAGCACGAGGTCCGTCAGCTCCTCCGGGTCGAGCGCGGAGCCGTCCTCGTCCCACACCTCGTCGGCGTCCAGTGAGGCGGCCACGGCCCCCCGGACCTGTGGCGTCGTCAGGACGGCGCGCGGCGTGGCGGGGACGGCGCCCAGCTTCTCCAGCAGCGGGTGCGCGGCCTCGGTGTAGGCGACCTTCAGCCCCAGCCGGGCCAGCCGCTCCGCTCCGGCCAGGTCGGGCAGCGGCAGCAGGACGTGCCGCGGACCGATCGTCGTGCGGCCGTCCGCGAGCGGCACGGGCAGCCCCGTGAGCCGGTCGGGGTCCACTCCGGCCAGCGAGTCGTACAGCCGGCGCCACCACGCGGGATCGCGCTCGATCCCGGCGAGGCGGTCGATGACCTCGCCGAGCGGGATGCGCGGCACCTCCAGCGTGCGCAGCTCGGTGCGCCGCTCCAGCCCCGCGGGCAGCAGGCTCGGGAACAGCTCCGCCAGGACGGCCACCGTGGCCGAGCCCGCGCCCTCGGCGATCTCCGCGTCCCGTGGACGCAGCGCCAGCGGCCCGCCCTCGGCTCCCACGCGCCCGTCGGCCCCCTCGGCCCCGTCCGGCTCGTCGGCCGGGGCGGCGCTCGGCAGGAACGGCACGCCCGGCAGCCGCTCCAGCAGCCGCGCCCGCAGCGCCCCGTCCAGCTCGCCGCGCCCGAGCGGGCCGGGGACGAGGTCGATGACCCCCGGGCCCACCGGGTGCCAGTCGCGCAGCAGTTCCGTGTACGTGTCGGCGGCCCGGTCCAACAGGAAGTCCGTCAGCGGGCCCGGCGCGGTGTGCCGCCGCGTCGACTCCAGCGGGAAGCTCGCGATGAGCAGCGCGGGCACGCCCAGCGGCTCGTCCGTGGGCGTGGGCGCGTGCACCACGGACGCCGCCTCCGGCCGGACCGGTGCCCCGGAGCCGTCCACCGGCACCGCCCACGTCACCGTCCAGACCGGACGGCCCCGCTCCTCCACCGGACGGTCGGCCAGCAGCGCCGGATCGGTGACACCGTGCGCCGACGCCACCCGCCAGCGCCGGTCACCGATCACCGTCCACGGCCCGTCGGCCCGGCGCGTCAGCGTGCGCTCGCCCTCGGCCGTCTCCACCGTGACCTCGGACAGCCCCGGCAGGGCCAGCAGCAGCGCGTCGTCCACCCCGGCCAGCAGCCGGTCCGCCAACTCCCGCGCGGCCGCGTCCCGCAACGGCAGCACCACGGCCGTGTCGTACCCGGCGGGCGCGGCCCCCTCCGCGGCGAACGGCAACCGGAGCAACGGCACGTGGCCGTCCCGGCGCCGCAGCTCCTCCGCCAGCCCTGGCACCGCAGCGGCAAGCTCCCGAGCCTCCGCCAACGACCAACGCACACCTCCGCCATGGCTCACCACGGCCGGTTCGTCGCTCACCGTCAGCACGGCGGCGAACCCGACGCCGAACCGGCCGACCGTCGCGTCCTCGTCCCGCTTGGCCGAAGCCCGCAGCGTGGCCAACGACTCCACCCCGGCCGCGTCCAGGTGGGCCCCGGTGTTCGCGGCCACCAGCGTGCCGTCGCGCAACGTCAACCGCAGCCGCCCCGGCACCCCGGCCCGCGCCGCCGCGTCCGCCGCGTTCTGGGCCAGTTCCACGACGAGCCGGTCCCGGTAGCCCCCGAGGGCCAGCTCCTCCTCGGCGTTCGCGTCCTCCCGGAAGCGGGCAGGCGAGGCCGTCCACGCGTCCAACACTCGCCGTCGGAGTTCGCCGACTCCGAACACATCACCGTCCATGCGGCCGACGGTACCGCTCCCCCCGGGCTCCCCCACCACCGGAACGCCCCCGGGACGGCCCCGGGGCGGCCCCGCGGCGGCCCCGCGGCCGGCCTGCGTCACCCCCAGACCGGTCCACCGCCCCGTCCGGACCTTGGCGCGCCCGGCACCTGTCCGACCCGTTACCTGTCCGGCGACGGTGGGACGGTGGGGGCAGGCCCTTCCTCCTCGGCCGCGTCCCGGAAGTCCAGTTCGTTCCGGCACCCGAAGCCCTCAGCCGCTCTCTCTGCCGAAACACGGAGCAAAGACGCATGGCCGTACATGGCCATGAGATCCACCTGGTCCCGAACGCGACCCTCAACCGTGCGCGGCTCGTCTCGACCCGCCACCTCGCAGGGGAAACGGATCTTCATAGTGCCCGCCTCAGGTCCTCTCACCACGCCGATGAGCTCGTAATACTTCGAGCCCTCATAGAGAAACTCCGAGTCTGACCCTTGACTACTTCGGATTTCTGGCGGCCTGTACGCGTCTCCTGTGCCAGCCCAATCATAGTTGAGATCGAACTGCCGAGAATCCTCACCGGGCAGACGAAGACGACAGAAGTTTCCTGGGTATCGAGGGCTCGCTTCAGTTTCATCCACTATCCGCTCCGGCGGTGCAATCCCTTTGACTCCGGGCTCATGGAATTCTACCTCCGCGAACACTCCATGACAGAGCGCATCATAGTCGGCGGACTCACCTGCCTCCGAAACCCCTAGACCGCAACCAACGAGGGCACCGAGCAGGGCAGAAGTCACCAGCGCTCGCCTCACGTGTCAGTCTCCATCCGCGCTGTCAGTGATCTGCATCCCGCGCATGTAGGCGCTCGCAGCCCCTCCATCCATCGCCAAGTCCTTCACGCCGTGCAGCTCCTGGTACGCGTACCCGTTACTCCAGGACATTCTTTGACCGTGACTAATGATTTTCTCGGACTCGAGCCCCGCTTCGATCAAGTTGTTCTTCTCTCCCGCTTTGAGATCCTCGGACATCTCGTTCCCGAAATACGTGTCGAATGCCTTGGCACCTGCGTCCACGGCAACCGGAACGGCGACTGCGGCGGCAACCCCGGCGGCTGGGTTCGCCGTCGCCGCCGCCACCCCTAGGAATGCAGCTCCGCTCACTCCAACGCTGACGCCGTACTTCTTCCAGGACGCGGACTCCTCCCGGGCCCTGTTCACCTCGTCCGCCTTGCCCTTGAAGCCCTCTTCGATCTGCGACGTCCTCGCCTCGTCGAGGATTCCGTGGTTGTACGCACCTACGTTCTGAGCCTTACTCGCCATACGCACGTCGTCCCCCTGTGCCTCCATGAGAGTCGCGGTATAGGCGTGCTGAGCAGCCGAGAGAGTTTCGTAGCCGCCAGGGTGTTGACCGACGCTGAAGAGAAATCTCCGAGCCGCGTCTTCACCCAGTGAGATGTGGCCGCCACCCTCTCGGTCGAACATATTCCTGTGATCCTCAGCGTCCATTGGACCGGCGTATGGCGCAACACCCCACGACAGGTCGTCTATATACCCCGCTCCCATTTCGGCTAGGCTGTTGAGCACACCTGGCCGCTTGCCCGAGAAATCGGGATCATGGGCCACGGCGATAGCCACCTGCTCCATGACATTGGCCGTGACATCGTCACGCTGGAGGCCCACCTCGCGGTAGGGGACTCCCAGCGTGGCGGACTCCAGGGCACGGCCAAGCTCATCGTACGCAAACCCTCGCCTCGAGTCTTCGCCCTCCACCGGGTCATGAGGCCAGTCGCGCTCGAGAAGAAGGTACTTCAGATCTTTGTCAAGGTATTTATCCCATTCACCGGGATCGTAATTATCCCAATTGCCGGATTTAAAGAATCCCTTGGATGCTTCCGGGTTATTTCCCAGGGCCGTCAGGAAGCCCGCCATCGGGTCGTTGCCCTTGTCGGTACCGCCGATGTTCAGGTAGTGGGGCTCGACGCCCAGGGTCCAGATGTACCTGCTGCCCCCCTTCTTCTCGAAGTCGATGAGTTCCCGACCATAGGTCTGGAGGAAGTCGGGGTCGAAGTCTCCCTCGTGCAGGAGGCTGCTCAGGACCTGGAATCCGTACGGGGTCCGGGCCTTGACTGGCTCGGCACCCGGGTTGGTCGGGGCGACGACCCGCTCGCCACCGAGTTCGATGATCTCCTTCTTCCACTGCCGCATCTCCGGGCTCTGGGAGTGCGAGGCCGTGGCCAGGGTGTGGCCGAGTGAGTCCTGGAGTCGTGTCAGGATCGCTGTCTGCTTCTTGGTCCTGTCGTGGTCGGCGGTGACGCCCGCCCAGAACTCCAGGACGCCGTTCGGGCCGGCCTTGAGGGCGAACCGCTCGGCGAAGTACGGGTCGCCTTCGCGTCGGGCGAGCACCCTGTTGAGGGTCCGCAGGTCCGCGTAGTCCGCCCCGTGCCCCTTCGCGAGGATGCGGGTCGTGGTGTCGGCGTCCTCGGCGGCCTGCCGTCTGCCCTCCGCCGCGGCGTCGACGCTGGCGTACATGCCCGCGTTGAAACCCTGGTCGCGACCGTTCCTGTCCTGCGTCAGAGCCCACTTCAGGGCCTCGTCCGCGTCCGTGGCGTCGTTGACCGCGCTCCGGATCCGGGTGTTGTAGCCCGTGATCGTCTCGACGTAGAGCCTCTGCCTGCTGCCGTCCTCGTCATCGGTCGCGGAGAAGGTGACGACTCCCTCGGAGGAGATGCTGAGGTTGCGGTCCTCCTCGACCTCGGTGCGGACGGCCCGCGCGCGCTTCTGGGCGGACCGGAAGGCCTCCAGTGCGCTTTCGAGCAGGCGGTGGATCGCGCGTGCCTCGTCCTCGGCGGAGAGGAACTGGCGGACGACCGCGTCGAACTTCGTGAACGCCGCCTCGGCCGTCTCTCCCCTCCAGTCGGAACCGCGCAACCCCTTGATGACCTGGCTGTCGAAGTCGCGGCTGACCGTGTTGAACCGGCCCGGCAGGCTGCGCCACCTCACCACCGCCTCGTCCAGCGGGGTGAGGTCGGCGCTCATCAGGTTGTGGTACGTGACCATCTCCGGTCCCCCCGGTGAGTTACTTGACGTCCTTGGGCACGTCGATGTCCCTCGCCTTGTCCGCCTGGTCGAGGTCCTCGACGCGCAACAGCCCGGCGGCGTTGCGGAGGGACTGGGCCACTCCCCGGCCCAGCAGGCCGTCCATGAAGGTCATCTGTTCGCGCCAGCGCTCCTGGAACACCGCGAAGGCTCCGGCGGAGCCGAAGCCCGTGAGGCCCTTCGCGATCTCGCCGGTCTCCTTCATCGTCTCGTCGTCCGCCTTACGGAAGGCGGTGCGGACGGTCTCGGCCTCGCCTGCCCGGTTCTCCAGCAGGGAGGGGGTGACCTTCAGCTGCGGTCCGGGGATTCCGCCCCCACCGTCGATCGGCGCCACCCCCGCGAGCCGTAGCCCCGCCCGCTCCTTCAGCTGGGCCCACTCCTGGTCGAACGACACCGCTTCCCCACCCTCTCCATCCCCCCGTTCTCCGCGTGCGTGATCAGCCCGCTACACAACGTTCGAGCGTCACTGTAGCCCCGGAGGGCGAGCGCGTTCGGCGGAACGCGTCGCTTCGGTTGGGTGGGGGGTGAGGAGGGTCAGGAGGCGGGCTCGTCCGACTCCGGGTGGGCGGCCGGGGAGGGAGCCTCGGCGTCGTGGAGGGGGAGGGTGTCGACCTTGGTCTCGTCGATGACCGGAGGCGGGGGCTGCGGCGGCTGCGGCATGACGGCGGCCTCGGAGTGGGCGCCGCAGCCGTAGCCGAAGGAGACGACGCGGCCGTCGGCGGGGGCGTACTCGTTGGCGCAGACGCCGAAGGCCTGGCGGAGGGAGCCGGCGAGGGGGACGAGGAAGCCGCAGGTCTGGCAGGAGGCGGGGGCGGCCTGGGCCATCGGGGTGCGGGGGCCGAAGTCGTCCTCCCAGCGCTCGGCGGCGAGGTGGAGGCCGAGCCGGGACAGGACGCGGGGGCGGCGCATGCCGAGCTCGTCGGCGACGGCGCCGATCTCGCCGGTGCGGGGCAGCGGGCCGGGCTCGTGCTCGGCGTGGGCCTCGGGGGTGGCGGAGTTCGGGGGCGGGGCGTCCTCGCCGGAGAAGCCGGGTTCCAGGCGCAGGTCGTCGGGCTCGGTGGGCAGGAGGTCGCCGGTGCCGAGGTCGCCGGGGCGCAGGCGGTCGCTCCAGGGCACCCAGACGGGGGCGAGGACGGCCTCGGGGCCGGGCAGCAGCACCGTCTCGTCGAGGGTGACGACACGGGCGCGGGAGGCGCGGGCGACGGTGACGGCCCAGCGCCAGCCGCGGTAGCCGCGCTCCTGGCATTCGAAGAGGTGGGTCACCACGCGGTCGCCGTCGGCCACGGCTCCGAGGTAGTCGCCGACTGTGCCGGGGCGGGCCGCGTCGACGGCGGCCTCCCGGGCGAGTTCCACTGCCTCGGCGCACAGCCGGTCGGGGGTACGGCTTCGCATCGCAGCACTCACAGCAATCGTCTCTTCCCTACGCCATGTCGCGCCTGCGCGCACGACAGGTGGCCGGGTGGTCGCCGTGGGGGACGGAGCGGACCGTTGGACCGCTGCGACGTAACCCGCACCGGGAACACGGGGGACGATGCCGTACGGGGCGCGCTGTGCTCCCACGCTACCCCACGGCGACGTGCCGCAACCGACCGAGGCGGGTGCGGAAGGAGGAGTTCGGCTCGCGGCGGGTTCCGGTGCCGGTCGGGCTTCGATGCCGTTGAAACGGGTCAACCTGGGGCACACTGACGGGGTGACCGACGATGTGGAAGGCGGGCGCCTGACGGGCCCGTCGGGGCGCCCGGGGCGCGGCGGCGGCCGTATACGGCCGGGTGCCGCCACGCCGGGCGGCGCGGCGGTGTCCGGGGGCGTGGAGCCGTGGGACGAGGGTGTCGGCCGGCCGGGAGGACGCCCGGGGGTGGCGCGGCGTGTCGCGCGGGGCGTGGGGCGTGCCGTGCACCGGCCGCCGAGCGCGCTGGGACGGCGTATCCGCCGGGCCACGCACGCGCAGGGTGCCGGCGAGTCGGGGCTGGGCAAGCTCATCGAGCTGCACATGATCAACTCGGCCGGCGACATGCTCATCACGATCGCCCTGGCCTCGACCATCTTCTTCTCCGTCCCCACCGGTGAGGCGCGCGGCCGGGTGGCGCTGTACCTGGCGGTGACGCTGGCGCCGTTCGTCCTGCTGGCGCCGATCATCGGCCCGCTGCTGGACCGGATCCCGCACGGGCGGCGGGCCGCGATGGCGGGCGCGCTGCTCGCCCGGGCGCTGCTGGCACTGGCCCTCTCGGGCGCGGTGGGGGACGGCGGGCTGGAGCTGTATCCGGCGGCGCTGGGCGTGCTGGTGGCGTCGAAGGCGTACAACATCGTGCGCTCGGCCGTGGTGCCGCGGCTGCTGCCGCCACGCATCTCGCTGGTGAAGGCGAACTCGCGGATCACGCTGGCGGGTCTGCTGGCGACGGGTGCGGCGGCACCCGTCGGTGCCGGGCTGCATCAGATCGACCCGGAGTGGCCGCTCTACGGGGCGTTCGCGATCCAGATCGTCGGCATGTTCCTGGCGTTCAGCCTGCCGCACCAGGTGGACTCGGCGAAGGGCGAGCACCGGGCGCAGCTCGCGGCGGCGCGGGGTGAGCCGGAGCCGTGGGTGGCCAAGCACACCCCGGGGCACCAGCACCGCGCCGAGCACCGGCCGGGGCTGCGGACGGTCGGCGCGTCCGTGCTGAACGCGCTCATCGCGAACTCCTCGGTGCGGGCGCTGTCCGGGTTCCTGACCTTCTTCCTGGCGTTCCTGTTGCGCGAGCATCCGATGGACGGGCGCAGCGCCGCGTTCTCGCTCGCGCTGGTGGCGGTGGCGGCCGGTACGGGCAACGCGCTCGGCACGACGCTGGGGGCGTGGCTGAGGTCCCGCGCCCCGGAGTTGATCATCGCCACGGTGCTGGTGGTGATCTTCGGCGTCACGCTGGTGGCGGCCGTGCGGTTCGAGGCGGTGACGGTGACGGCGGTCGCCGGGTGCGCGGGCGTGTGCCAGGCGCTGGCGAAGCTGTCGATGGACGCGCTGATCCAGCGGGACGTGCCCGAGCAGGTGCGGACGTCGGCGTTCGCCCGCTCGGAGACACTGGTGCAGATGTCGTGGGTGGCGGGCGGCGCGGTGGGGATCGTGCTGCCGCTGTACGGAACGCTGGGCATGGCGGTGGGCGCCACGCTGATCGCGGCCGGTGCGCTGGCCTCGGTGCGGGGGCTGTTGGCGGCGGCCAGGCGCGGCACGCCGCACCCCCGCGTCGCCTGAGCGGACGGGGGCGATAGCCTGCCCCTCATGACCAGCATGCCCTCCCGGCTCCGGGGCCGTCACACCCGGGCCGCCGTTGCGGCCGGCACCGCCGTCGTCGCGCTGTTCACGCTGTCCGCGTGCGGCGAGAAGCCCACTCCGATGACGACGGTCACCGTCGGCTCGAACAGTGTCTTCGCGGAAGCCGCCTGCTACAACGACGGCGACAAGCTGAGCGACAAGACCCTCGAGAAGTGCGGGGACGAGGCGGACAAGGTCGACAAGGACCAGACCATCACCCTCGACCGCGACGAGAACCTCAGCGTCGGCGTCGAGCCGGAGGTCGCCGAGCGCGGCTGGTTCGTGCTGCTCGACGGCCGTCCGCTGGGCGAGTTCCGCAACTACCACGACACGACGTACCAGTCGTTCGAGGTCAGCGACATCTTCGACGGCGTCCAGCAGCTGGGCATGGAGCAGCGCGACAGCGTGACGCTGACGATCCTGGAGACGCCGGAGCCCAAGGCTGACCAGAAGGAGCAGCCGGGCGTCTTCGGCGTCTGGAACTTCAAGCTCAACCTCGACTGACCCACCGGTCCCCGTGCGCGTCCTGGTCGTCACCGCCGTCCCGCACGAGCGGGACGCGGTGACGGGTGCCGCCGGCTGGCCGCCGAGGCCGGTCGGGCTGCCCGGCACGGCGGAGGCGCACCGGGTCGTGCTGGACGGTCCGGAGGGCGCCGGCGCCGAGCTGGACGTCCTGGTCGCGGGTGTCGGCCCGGCCGCCGCCGCGGCCGGTGCGGCGACCGCGCTGACGGCGGCCGACCTCGCGGGGGCACCGTACGAGCTCGTCGTGTCGGCCGGTATCGGTGGCGGCATCGGTGTCGCACCGGGCCGGATCGTCGTGGCCACCGCGCTCGTCGCCGCCGACCTGGGCGCGGAGACGGCCGAGGGCTTCCGGCCCGTGACGGGGCTGGGCTTCGGCACGTCGGTGCACCGGCCGCCCCCCGAGCCCGTGCGGGAACTGGCCGAGGCCGTGGGCGGCGTGACCGGGCCCGTGCTGACCGTCTCCACCGTCACCGGCACCGCGCGGGGCGCCGCCGAGCTGGTCCGGCGTCACCCGGGGGCGGTGGCGGAGGCGATGGAGGGCTTCGGGGTCGCCGAGGCCGCGGCGGCCTTCGGCGTCCCGGCGCTGGAGGTGCGGGCCGTGTCGAACGCGGTCGGCCCGCGGGACCGCGCGGCCTGGCGGGTTCCCGAGGCGCTGGCCGCGCTCGGGGACGCGTTCCGGGCGGCGGCGCCGCTGCTGGAGACGTGGACGAGGTCCCGGACGAAGTGGAGGACCACTCATGGCTGACGTACCGCGGGGGGCCGGGGACGGCACCGTCTCGATCGCGTACTCGCCCTGCCCCAACGACACCTTCGTCTTCCACGCCTGGGCGCACGGGCTCGTGCCGGACGCGCCCCCGGTCGACGTCACCTTCGCCGACATCGACGTGACCAACGGGCTCGCCGAGCGCGGCGCCGACTGCCCGTTCGACGTCCTGAAGATCTCCTACGGGCAACTGCCCTACGTATTGGACGAGTTCGCGCTGCTGCCGTGCGGCGGGGCGCTGGGCACCGGCTGCGGCCCGCTGGTGCTGACCCGCGAGCCGGGGCTGTCGCTGACGGGCCGGACGGTGGCCGTGCCGAGCGAGCGCTCCACCGCCTACCTGCTGTTCCGGCTGTGGGCGGCGGCGGAGGTGCCCGGCGGGGTCGGGGAGATCGTCGTCCTGCCGTTCCACGAGATCATGCCCGCCGTGCGGGACGGCAAGGTGGACGCCGGTCTCGTCATCCACGAGGCGCGGTTCACCTACCGTGGGTTCGGCCTGCACCGGCTCGCGGACATGGGCGAGCACTGGGAGCGCACGACGCGGCTGCCGATCCCGCTCGGCGCGATCGTCGCGCGCCGCTCGCTGGGCGCGGAGCGGCTGACGGCGCTGGCCGGGGCCATCCGGGCCTCGGTGCGGATGGCCTGGGACGAGCCCGAGGCGTCCCGCGGGTACGTGCTGGAGCACGCGCAGGAGATGGACCGCGCGGTGGTGGACCAGCACATCGGCCTCTACGTCAACGAGTTCACCGCCGGTCTGGGCGAGGCGGGCTACGCGGCCGTGCGCGGTCTGCTCACCCGGGCCGCCGCCGAGGGCCTCGTGCCACCGCTGCCGCCGGACGCGCTGCGGCCCGTCTGAGCGCGCCCGGCCGGGGCTCCGGCCCGGTGCCGTCCGCGCGGACCTGCCAGACGCGTGCCCCCGCTCAGGCCAGCTGACGGCGGACCAGGTGGTGGAAGGGGCCCTCGGGGCGGGCCAGGAGCTCGGCGGGCGTCCCCTGCTCCACGATCCGCCCCGCGGACATCACCAGCACCCGGTCGGCGTCCATGATCGTGGAGAGCCGGTGCGCGATGACGAGCCGCGTGCAGCGCAGGGCCCGGGTGCTGTCGATGACGGCGCGCTGGGCCTCGTTGTCGAGGGCGCTGGTGGCCTCGTCGAAGAAGAGGACGCGCGGGCGGCGGATGAGGGCCTGCGCGATCATGAGCCGCTGCCGCTGGCCGCCGGAGATGGTGCCGCCGCCGGTGGACAGGATCGTGTGCATGCCCATCGGCATGGCCTCGATGTCCTCGGCGAGCCCCGCCATCCGGGCGGCTTCCCAGACCTCCTCCAGGGTGAACTCCTCGGCGCCGCGGATGGCGTCGAGGATGGAGCCGACGACGGGCTGCGCGTGCTGGAGGACGACGCCGCACTGGCGGCGGACGGCGGCCCGGTCGAGGGCGGCGAGGTCCTGGCCGTCGTAGAGGACGCTGCCGTGGTCGGGGGCGTCGAAGCCGATGAGCATGCGCAGCAGCGTCGACTTGCCGCAGCCGCTCGGTCCGACGACGGCGACGAACTCGCCGGGCGTCACCTCGACGGAGACGTCGTCGAGCACGAGGGGGCCGTCGTCGGTGTAACGGAAGGACAGGTTCCGGGCTTCGACGCGACCGGTGAGCACGCCGGGGTGCGCGCTGCCGCCGGGCACCTCGGGGAGTTCGTCCAGCACGGGCCGGATCTGCTCGAACAGCGGCAGCGCGGAGGCGGCGGAGATGAACGCGCCGGTGATCTGGGTGACCGAGGTCAGCAGCATCGTGACGGCGGTGTTGAAGGTGAGGAAGTCCCCGGCGGTGAGGGTGCCGCGCGCCGGACCGGCGAGCAGCATGAACATGATCAACGTGGTGAGGGGCAGGTAGACGGTGCTGAGCCCCGTGGTGACGTTCTTGATCCGCCCCACCCGCTGCTGGATCTCCCGGCTGCGGGCGAACTCCCGGGCCCAGGCGGCGTAGGCGAAGCTCTCCGCGGCGGCCACCCGCAGCTTGGGCAGCCCGCGCAGGGTCTGGAAGGCCCGGTTGTTGAGCCGGTGCGACAGCTTCGTCAGCCGCCGCTCCCAGCGCACCTGCCACAGGCCCAGCACCAGGAACGTGCCGCAGACGACGGTCAGCAGCCCGAGGGCGGCGAGGGTCAGGGGAACGCTGTACCACAGCAGCAGGACCAGGCTCATCGCCCCGACCGTGCTCGACTGCACCGCGACCGGGCCGACGCCGGACAGCACCCGCCGCATGTGGCTGACGCCCAGGGCCGCGCTGGCCAGCTCGCCGGTGGACCGGCGGGTGAAGAACCGGGTGGGCAGTCGTAGCAGCCGGTCCCACACGGCCGGCTGGAGCGTGCTCTCCACCCGCCCTTCGAGCCGCAGGACCGACAGGTTCTGCAGCAGCATGAACGCGGCCGCCACGATGCTGGAGACCATCACGGCCAGCGCCGCCTGGACGATGAGCCCCGTCTCCGCGGCCGGCACGTAGACGCCGAGGACCCGCCCGGTGGCGATGGGCACGAGGGCACCCAGCGCGACGGCGACGAGGCTGCCCAGGGCCAGCGTCCCCAGGTCGGGGCGGGTGCCGTGCAGGCAGAACCGGGCGAGCCGCCAGGCGCCCACCGGACGGTCCGGCAGCGGCCGGTAGAGCATGACGGCACGCGGCGCGAACCGGGCCGCGACTCCCGGCGTCCCGATCCGCGTGCGGCGCCCCTCCGCGTCCACCGCCTCGTACCGGCCGCGCCGCCACAGCAGCGCCACCGGGTGCCCGGTGAACGCCTGGCGGCCGACGAGCGGGCCCACGTTCTCCCGCCACCAGCGCCCGCGCAGCCCCACGCCCCGGGTGCGGATGCGGGAGGCCAGGGCGATGCGCTCGATCGGGTCGGTGCGTTCGTCCAGCGGTGACGCCCCGGCCGCCGGGGCGGTGAGCGTGATGCCGGCGGCGCGGGCCACCGTGCGGCAGACGGCGAGGGTCTCGTCGTCCGTCGCCTCGGCCTGGATCCCCGCGCCGCGCCCGCCGCGGGTGCGGATGGACGCCAGCAGCGCCTGCTCCGCCTGCGCCTTCACCGTCTCCCCCGCGGCGATGCCGGCGGCGGTGCGGTCCTCGTGCACCTGCTCCAGGTGGTCGATCCAGCGGTCGAGGGCGCAGGTCAGCCGGTACTGCTGGTTGACCAGCCGCTGCCACAGGGCACCGTCCACCAGCAGGTCGGCGGCGGCGTCCGCCCCGTACTCGGCCCCGTACCGGACGCTGCCCGGCGGCACCCGCACCCACAGGATCTCGTCGTCGTCCGGGGCCGCGAGCAGGTCCTCGGCCGAGGGCGGCGGCTCGGCGCCCCCGTGCCCCTGGCGCGGCGCCTCCGACAGCACCCGGAGGCCGTGGCCGACGCCGACCGCGAACGCGTGCTCCAGCGGGCTGGGCCCGTACGCCTGCTCGACTCCGTACCCGTACTCGTGCCCGCCGTGCCCGTGGCCGTAGGCGTCGTGGCCGTAGCCGTGGGCGTCGTCGGCGTAAGGGTCCCGGCCGTAGGGGCCGTGGCCGTAGCCCTGGTCGTACTCCGGCCCGTAGCCGGTGCCGTCCCCGGCGTGGGGCGGGGGCGTCTGCGGTTGCAGCTCGCGCAGCCAGACGCGCCGCAGCGCGCAGCCGCGCAGCGGGCGGCCGACGAGCGTGTGCCGCGGGCCCTCCACCGGGCCCAGCAGCAGGGCTCCGGGGCCCAGTCGGCCCAGGAAGTGCCAGTGGCCCTGCTGGGCGGCGTCGACGGCGAACAGGTCGAGCGCGCCGGCCTCGACGAGCCACAGCACGTGCGGCCCGTCCAGGGCCATGCTGCGCAGCCCCGTGCAGTCGACGGGCTCGCCCAGGGCGCCGACGGCGGCGAGGACGGGATCGTACGGCTGGTCGTCCGCCCCCGCCGCCGACGCGGTGCCGTGCGGCGCCGGGGCGGCGTCGTACGGCGCGAAGCCGGCGTCGTCGGGATGCGGGACGGCGTCGTGGAGGAAGGCCAACTCAGTGCTCCATGACCAGCTGTGCGTAGGCGCCCCCGGCAGCCATCAGCTCCTCGTGGCGGCCGCGCTCGACAACGGTGCCGCCGTCGAGGACGAGGATCTCGTCGCTGTCGCGCACGGTGCTCAGCCGGTGGGCGATGACGACGCAGGCGCAGCCGCGGCGGCGCAGGTTGTCGATGATGACCTGCTCCGTCTCCGCGTCCAGGGCGCTGGTCACCTCGTCCAGGACGAGGATGCTGGGCCGCCGCACGAGGGCGCGGGCGATCTCCAGCCGCTGCCGCTGGCCGCCGGAGAGGTTGCGGCCGTCCTGGTCGACGGGGCTGTGGACGCCTCCGGGCCGGCCGAGGAAGACGTCCTCCAGCGCGGCGTCCCGGAGCGCGGCCGCGACGGCCTCGTCGGTGATGGAGGGGTCCCACAGGGCCACGTTGTCGCGGACCGTGCCCTCGAAGAGGAAGACGTCCTGGTCGACGAAGGACACCGAGGAGGCGAGCGCCCCGCGCGGGATGTCGTCCAGCCGCTGGCCGTCGATGCGGATGACGCCCTCCCAGGGCGTGTAGAGCCCGGAGATGAGCCGGGACACGGTGGACTTGCCGCTCCCGGAAGGCCCGACGAGCGCCACCTGCTGCCCGGGGCCGACGGTCAGGGAGAACTCCCGCAGCAGCGGCTTGTCGAGCGGGCTGTACCCGAACGAGACGTTCTCCAGCGTCACGTGGCCCTTCAGCCGACGCGTGTCGGCCGGGGGTTCGCGGCGCGAGTAGAGCTGGTCGACGGGGAAGTTCTCGACGTCCTTCAGCCGTGCCACGTCGGCCGCGAAGTCCTGGACGCGGCCGACGACGCCGTTGAGCCGGGTGATCGGCGCGGTGAAGCGCACGACGAGGGCCTGGAACGCGACGAGCAGGCCGACGGAGATGTGTCCCTCGACGGCCCGGGTGCCGCCGATGAGCAGGATGGCGGCGCTGTTGAGCGTGGCGAGCGTGGGCGCGACGACGGCGAGCGCGGCGGTCGGCACGCCGAGCCGCTGCTGTTCGTCGAGGGTGATGGCGTGCTGCCCGGCCCAGCGGCGGAAGTAGCTGTTCTCGCCGCCGGTGGCCTTCATCGTCTCGATGAGCTGGAGCCCGCTGTAGGAGGTGTTGGTGAGGCGGGCGCTGTCGGCCCGCAGCTTCTGGGTGCGGGTGGCCCGCAGCCGGACGACGACGCGCAGCGCGACGACGTTGAGCAGCGCGATCCCCACCCCCACGAGCGTGAGCTGCGGGTCGTACGTCCACAGCAGCAGCGCGTAGAGGATGACGACGACGGCGTCCACTCCGGCGCTGGCCAGGTCGCGGGCCAGCGTCTCGGCCACCGTGTCGTTGGACTGGAGGCGCTGGACGAGGTCGGCCGGGCTGCGCTGGGTGAAGAACGTCACCGGCAGCCGCAGCAGGTGGCGCAGGAAGCGGGCGCTGCCGAGCGTCGAGGAGATGATGCGCCCGCGCAGCAGGTTGGCCTGCTGGACCCCGGTGAGGACGGCCGTGAGCACGACGGAGGCGGCCATGGCGGCGAAGAGCACGCCGAGCAGCGAGGACTGGCCGCCGATCAGGAACATGTCGATGTAGGTGCGGCTCAGCGCGGGGACGGCGGCGCCGACGCCGACGAGCAGCAGGCTGGCCAGCAGCGCGGCGAACATCGTGCCGGACATGCCGCGCAGCCGGGTCGGCAGCGAGCCCAGCACGCCCGGCCTGCGGCCACCGGCGCGGAAGCCGGGGCCGGGCTCGAAGGTGAGGACGACGCCGGTGAAGCTGGTGTCGAAGTCCTCCAGGCTGACGAAGCGGCGGCCCTTGTCCGGGTCGTTGACGTAGACGCCGCGGCGGCCGAAGCGCCGCCCGGGGCCGTCGTAGACGACGTAGTGGTTGAACTCCCAGAACAGGATGGCCGGGGCCGCCACCTCGGCGGCCAGCGCGGCGGGCTCCATCTGCATGCCCTTGGCGGTCAGCCCGTAACCGCGGGCCGCCTTCAGCAGGTTGCTGGCCCGGGAGCCGTCGCGGGAGACGCCGCAGGCGATGCGCAGCTCCTCCAGGGGCACGTGGCGCCCGTGGTGACCGAGCACCATGGCCAGCGCGGCGGCGCCGCACTCCACCGCCTCCATCTGGAGCACGGTGGGCGTGCGCACGGTCTTGTGCCGGCGTGCCGTGGGCACGGGCTCCCGTCGTGCCCGGGGGGCGGGCCCGGGCCGGTGCCGGCGCCGGGTCGCGCCGCCGCGTTGCGCACCACGCTGCGCCACGCGCCCGGCCTCGGGCCGCGCCCCGCGCTGGGCTGCCCGTCCGGCCCCGCGCTGGCCTCCGTGCTGCGGGGCTGGGGCGCGTCGGCGGCTCATGCGAACAGCCAGTCGACGGGACGCTGGTCGGGCAGGTGCACGGCCGCGTCGGTGAGCGTCATCGCCTCGACGGCGAAGGGCGGCCCCTCCGAGCGGGACCACCGGTAGCCGGACTCGCCCCGCGCGGACCGCTCCAGGGTGACGGTCACCGCCACCGGGCCGCCGAGTGCGGCGAACTGCTCGGCGAGCGTCGCGTCCCCGAGGAACCCGGCGAGCTGCTGCACGGTGCGCGGGGCCCGTCCGACGGCGGTGATCCGGCCGCGCAGCACTCCGAACTCCTCCCGGGGAACGGACCGTACGGCCAGGTCCACCCGGGCGCCGTCCGGAATGCCGGAGGCCTTCCCACCGGGCACGTAGAGGACGGCGACCAGCGGCTCGTCGGGGCTCTCGACGCGTTGCAGGGTCGCCACGTCCCGCCCCGGGGTGACGACGGCTCCGATCTCGGCGGTGACGGCCTGCACCCGGCCGGGCGCCACGGCGCGCACGACGTGCTCGCCCTCGGTCGTGCGGACCCGCAGCAACGGAGCGTCGCCCCGCAGCAGGTCGCCCTCCTCCGCCAGCACACCCGTCACCTGACCGCCGACCGGGCTCTGGAGCACGTAGGCGCCCCGGGCATGGGTGAGGACGCCGACCGCGTCCAGCTTCGCGGAGACACTCCCCGTCATGCCCCACACCGTCGCACCGACCATCATGGCGAGGGTCACCAGCAGCACGAGAAGGCCCTGCGGACGGGCGAAGCGCACCGGGAGGTCCAACGCCTCGGGCGCCTGGAACTTCGCATACGCCTTTTGCCTGAACTGCACGATCCAACCTCTCGCCGACCCGGCTCTCCCGATCCGGCCGAATTTCTTCTGCGGAAAGGCGTGCGCGGTGCGGGGCATCGGGTCCGGCAGCCGCGAATGAATAAGCGAATGCGCGGGCCACACCTTTCCGTGGCCACCCCCTGTAGGCCCCGGGACTGATGTCCCGGGGCCTACAGGGGGAATATTTCCGCGAGTCTCAGAGACCGGCGGACAGGCTGCCGGTGACGGCACCGGCGACGCCACCGGTCAGACCGGCGACCGGGGCGGCCAGACCGGCGACCGGAGCGGTCAGGCCCGCCACGGCACCGTCGACGTCGGCCATCGCGGTGACGTCCAGCACGCCACCGGCGTTGGCGGACACACCGGCGACGCCACCGGCGACGTTGTCCAGCTCGGCGTCGTCGATCTCGCGGGTCTCGACCTGGGGGGCGAAGTCCATGGTGGAACTTCCTTCCGTTAGCAAAAGGATCACTGATTGGGGGGACCGACTCAGCACACGCTGAACCAATCAATTCCACGGCCGTCCGGCAGTCGAGACTGGCGGCGACGACTGCCTGACTCCGCAGGGAGGACGATGACATCACATCGTTCTGTCATCACACCAATGAGCGCCCGCAGAGCGTCCCCGATACTTCGCCGTAGCGGCCGGGAATGTGCAGGGAATGTAACAAGAACCCCTTCCCCCTTCACAGGAGGCGGCGACCCACCGCCGGGAAGAAGACATCCTCTTGACCGTTTTTGCCGGACATGGCGAGAAAACCACGCGGCGCGGAATTGTGGAGAGGCCGTGAGCGGGTCAGGGGCAGGGACACCAGGGCGGGCCATGCTGTGAAGATTCCACGACGGAAGGTGACCTTCCGGCCCAACGCCCGCTTTGGCCCAGGCCAGCCTCGCCTGGACGGGGTTGAGCCTCCGTCACCCTCACACTCCGTCAGCACCCCGGCGGGCCCGGAGGCCGGGGGCCGGGGGCCGGGGAGGGCCGAGCAGGCCGAACAAGAAGTGCGGGCATAGCGAAGGGACCGGGCGCCGGAGAGCGGCGCACGGCCCCTTGGAGAAGAACCCCAGGAAGGGAGGGGACAAGGAGGCGGAAGCCTCGGGGAACGTCAGACGTCGAGCTGGTCGGCGACGGCCCGCAGCATCCCGGCGATCTTCGACCCGTGCTGCTTGTCGGGGTACCGGCCGCGCTCCAGTTGCTGGGAGACGCCGTCGAGCAGCGTGGTGAGGTCCTGCACGATGGAGGCGAGCTCGTCGGGCTTGCGGCGCTGGGCCGCGGCGACGGACGGCGCGGGGTCGAGCAGGGTGAGGGACAGCGCCTGGTCCCCCCGTTGCCCGGCCACGACTCCGAACTCCACTCGCTGGCCCGGCTTCAGCGCGCTGACGCCGCTCGGGAGCACGGAGGAATGGACGAAGACGTCACCGCCGTCGTCGCGGGAGAGGAAGCCGAAGCCCTTCTCGCTGTTGAACCACTTGACCTTGCCGGTAGGCACGTCTGTCCTGTCCTCGCACTCGTATGGTGGCCGGATAACACTCCGGCGGGCCGCTCTCGACCCGCCGTACCCAAGATTAATCTCCCCGGGCCCGGTGACAAGGGGCCACCGAACCGACGGAGGCGCCCAGGACCGCGCACCCGTTCACCCCGTCTTACCCTGGACGGGTGACCCCTACACCCACCCCCGCCGAGCAGTCCCCCGAGCCGGGCGCCGAGCCGGGCGCCGCCCCGGCCGAGGAGCCCCGCCCCGGCGACGTGCTGATCCGTATCGGGATGGTCGTCTTCACGCTGGGCGCACTGGCGACGGTCATCACGTTCGTGCCGCTGTTCCTGGGCACCGACCCGTTCCCGTCGGCCGCGTACTTCCTGTCCATGCTCATGGGCCTCGGCTTCGCCCTGGCCGGAGCGGGTTTCCTGCGGTCGGTGGCGGCCCAGCGCCGGGCCGTGCGGCGGCAGGCTCAGGCGGCGTCGGGGCGGTAGCCGGTGAGCCAGCCGGGGAAGGCCCGCAGGTCCCCCAGGACGACGTCGGCGCCCGCCGCCCGCAGCTCCCCGGCCGGGCACGGCCCGGTGGCGACGGCCACGGAGAGCGCACCGGCGGTCCGGGCGCCCCGGACGTCGCCGAGGTGGTCGCCGACGTAGACGGCGGCCCCGTGCTCCCGCAGCGCCTCCGCCTTGGCCTCGGCCCACAGCCCGCCGGCCAGTGCGTCGGGGACCAGCCCGAGGTGGTCGAGGTGGAGCTTGGCGTGCTGCTCGTTCTTCGCGGTGACGACGAGGGTGCGTCCGCCCGCCGCCCGGACGGCGGCCAGCGCCTCCACGGCGCCGGGCAGAGCCGCGCACGGGGCGATCGCGTGGTCGGGGTACAGCTCCCGGTAGCGGGCCGCGGCAGCAGGCACGGCGGCGGCCGGGAACCAGTTGGCCAGCTCCGTCTCCAGCGGGGGCCCGAGCCGGCTCACGGCGAGGGCGCTGTCGATGGGGACCCCGGTCTCGGCTGCGAGCAGATCGTAGGTGGCCTTGATGCCGGGGCGGGTGTCGATGAGCGTCATGTCGAGATCGAAACCGACCGTGAGCGAGGCGGGCGGCGAGGCGGGCGGCACGGCGGCCGGACGGGTTTCGGGCATGCGCACTATTGTGCGATGCCTCCCGGGGGTGCCCCGCAGGGACGCGGGGACCTGCGCGAGCGGCCACAGCGCGGCCACGGACCGCGACGCACAGCCGGGCGCACCCCGGGCCGGCCGGTGACCGGACCTGCGGGCGGCAGCGGAGGCGCGGGCGTCAGCGGACGCGCCGGGCCCGCCAGACCAGGAACAGCGCGGAGGCCAGGGCGGCGGCGCGGACGCACCAGGGGTAGGTGTCCTGGACCGCCTCGCCGAGCGCACCCTCGGGGATGGGCTCGCCCCAGTGCCCGGCGAGCCTGCCCCACAGCCAGGCCGTCCCCGCGCCGACGACGGCGCCTGGCACGCCGAGGACGGCCCACTTGCGCTCGGTCAGCGGCAGCCGGGGGGACCACCAGGCGAGCAGCCACCCGGCGGCCAGGGCGAGCAGGGAGCCGAAGACGGTTCCGGCGACGAGGGCGAGGGCGGCGAGCAGCTCGACGGGGCCGCCGACCCGGGCCAGTCCGGGCTCGCGGTGCCGGGGGCCGGCCAGCCGGCGGACGCGGGCCCAGCGCCCCGGGGGCGACGCCTCGGCCTCGGGGGCGGGCGCGTCCCCCTTGAGCGCGGCCCCGGCGCCAGCCCCGGCCCCGGCCCCCGCGCCGGCGCCGGCCGGCACCTCGGGCCCCTTCGTGAGGTCGACCGCCGCGCCGTCCTCCGCCGCGTTCCCGGCCCCGGACCCGGCGGGCTTCCCGTCGTCCTCCTCGGTCTCCGGGGGCGGCATCAGCATCTCGGGGATCTCGATGCCGCCGACGAACCCGGCCACCTGGCCGCCGGTGGGCTGGATGACCGGCCCGCCCTCGCCGCGCCACCACTCCGGGTCGGCGGCCTCGGGCGGCAGCTCGTCCATGCCGACGAGATGCGGCGGGGTGGGCCCGGGCGGCGGGCCGGGCTCCGGTTCGGGGGGCCGGCGGCGCCGTGGCCGGAGTCGCTCGCCGCGTCCCGGGCGCGGGCCCTCGCCGTCCCGCCCGGGTTCCGCGGGGCGGGGGACGGGAACCTCCGCACCGGAACCGGCGGCCTCGACGACGTCCTCCGGCCGGCCCAGCCGGCTCAGCAGCCGCCGAACCTCGGCCACCGACTCGGCGCCGCCCGTGGCCCGCGCGCGTTCGATCCCGGCCCGCAACTCGCCGATGAGGCGCGCGCGTTCGGCGGCCGTCATCGTCGTCCGGTGCGCCAGGTCGCCCACCCGGCTCAGATAGTCGAAAACGAGCTTCTCGCTGTCGATCCCCACGCCCCGACCGTACAGCGCCGAGCCCGGTACCGTGGGTGGGATGACCCGTGAGACCGCCGCGCCGCGCACCCTCGCCGAGGAGCTGCGCGCCAGGCCCGACGACGCACTCACCGAGCTGCTGCGGGCCCGTCCCGACCTTCTCTCACCGGTCCCCGGCGATGTGACGCAGCTGGCCACCCGCGCCGCGACCCGCGCCTCCGTCGTCCGGACCCTGGAGCGGCTGGACCGCTTCACCCTCCAGACCGCCCAGGCGCTGGCCGTGGCCCCCGATCCCTGCTCGCCGAAGGAGTTGGCCGCGCTGCTGCCCGGCGGGGAGGAGGCCCTGCCGGGCGCACTCGCGGCGCTGCGGACGCGGGCGCTGGTGTGGGGCCCCGACGAGCGGGTGCGCCTGGTGCGGACGGCCCGCGAACTGCTCTCCCCCTCGCCCACCGCGCCCTCCCCCACCGGTCTCGGGCCGACCCTCGCGGAGGCGGCGGCCGGGATGTCCCCGGGGCGCCTCCAGGAGATCCTGGCCAACGCCGGGCTGCCCACCACCCACGACCCGGTGAGCGCTCTCACCGCGCTGACCGGGCTGTTCACCGATCGCGCGCGGCTGGCCGCGCTGCTGGAGCAGGCGCCCGACGGGGCCCGCGCGGTGCTGGACAGGCTGACGTGGGGGCCGCCCTTCGGTACCGTCGGCGGCGGCCGGAGCGGCAGCTCGGACGGCGGCGCCCCGGGCCCGTCGGTGACGCCTCCGGTGCGCTGGCTGCTGGACCGGGGGCTGTTGCTGCCCACCGGCGCCCCGGCCGGACCCGACGGCGGGCGGACGGTCGTCCTGCCCCGCGAGGTGGCCCTGCACCTGCGCGACGGGCGGGCCCACCACGAGCTGGAGCCCAACGCGCCCGAGGTGGCCGCCCGGCGCACCCACGCCCCCGCCACGGTGGACGCCACCGCAGCCGGGCAGGCGTTCACGGCCCTGGGCACGGTCGACGAACTGCTGACGGCCTGGGAGGACGCGCCGCCGCCGGTCCTGCGCGCGGGCGGCCTCGGCATGCGGGACCTGAAGCGGACCGCCGTCAGTCTCGACCTGCCCGAGCCGCTGACCGCGTTCTGGCTCGAACTCGCCTACGCCGCCGGGTTGCTGGCCTCCGACGGGGAGCCCGACGAGCGCTACGCGCCCACGCCGGCCGCCGATCTGTGGCGCGACCTGCCGCCGCAGGAGCGCTGGGCGACGCTGGTAGCCGCCTGGCTGCCCGGCACCCGGGTACCGGGGCTGGCCGGGGCCCGGGACGCCAAGGGCCGGGCGCTGGCCGCGCTGGGCCCGGGGCTGGACCGGGCCCAGGCTCCCGAGGTGCGCCGCCGCGTGCTGGAGCTGCTGGCCGAGCTGCCCGAGGGCGGCGTCCCCGGCGAGGAGGACCTGCTCGCGCGGCTGCGCTGGGAGCGCCCCGCGCGCGGCGCCGAGGAGCTGCGCGAACGGCTGTGCGCGGCGGTGCTGCGGGAGGCCGAGCTGCTGGGGGTGACGGGCCGGGGCGCGCTGGCCGGGCCCGCCCGCGGGCTGACCGCGGCCCGGACGGCGGCGGAGGTCACGGCCGCCGCGGAAGCCGCGGCGGCCCGGCTGGCGCCGCTGCTCCCCGAGCCGCTGGACCACGTCCTGCTCCAGGCCGACCTGACCGCCGTCGCCCCCGGCCCGCTGGAGCGCCCGCTGGCGGAGGCGCTGGGCGTGCTGGCCGACGTCGAGTCCAAGGGCGGGGCGACGGTGTACCGCTTCACGCCGGACTCGGTGCGGCGGGCGCTGGACGCCGGGCGCACCGCCACCGATCTGCACGCCTTCCTCGCTGCGCACTCCCGCACCCCGGTGCCGCAGCCGCTGACGTATCTGATCGACGACGTGGCGCGGCGGCACGGCAGGCTCCGGGTGGGCGCGGCGTCCTGCTACGTACGCTGCGACGACGACACCCTGCTCGCGGAGATCCTGGCGGACAAGCGCTCGGCCCCCCTCGGCCTGCGGCTGCTCGCGCCGACCGTGCTGGCCGCCACCGCCGACCCCGGGCACCTGCTGGAGAAGCTCCGGGAGATGGGGCACGCCCCGGCGGCCGAGTCGGCGGAGGGGGACGTCCTGATCGCCCGGGCCGCCGCGCACCGCACCCCGCCGCGCAGCGCGCCCGAGCCCGTCCCCGACGGCCCGCCGCCGCCCGACGCGACGTTGCTCGCGGCGGCCGTGCGGGCGATCCGGGCTGGCGACCTGGCCGCCACCGTGCCGCACCGCGAGCGCGTCGGGGAGCCGGCGGCGCCGGGCGGCGGGCCGCCGCGCACGACCGCGGCCGACACGCTGGCCACGCTCCAGAGCGCGGTGCTGACGGGCACTCCGGTGTGGCTGGGCTATGTCAACGCGGACGGCGCGGCCAGCCAGCGCGTCATCGCGCCCGTGCGGGTGGAGGGCGGCTTCGTGTCCGCCTACGACCACACGGCCGAGGAGGTCCGCACGTTCGCCCTGCACCGGGTCACGGGCGTCGCCGAGCTCGACGAGGAGCTGCGCGACCGGTTCGCCGACGGCTGACGGAGCGCCGGGGGATCGCCGACGGGGAGCCGGCGGGCGCTCAGGACGTGCCGGTCAGCAGGTCGTAGCCGAGCGCGCCGAGCGGGCTGCGGCGGCTCCAGCTGCGCGCGGCCAGGACGGCGACGGCGGTGCGGGTGGCGGGGTTGAAGCCGAGGAACGCCTCGTGCCCGGGGGTGGCGCCCGGGTGGTAGAGGGCGTCGCCCTCCTGGAACCAGGTGAGGGTGTGGGTCTGGCGGGGCTTGGCACCGCGCCGCAGCACGGGACGGGTCACCTCGCGCAGGGCCGCCGCGAGCGGGGTGGCCCCGGGCGTCAGGTGGGCCTCCAGGAAGGCCAGCAGGTCGTGCGGGGTGGCGCGGACGGCCCCGGCCGGGGCGAAGGCCCGCATGACCAGGGGCGGCACGGGGGTGGAGCCGTCGCGGCGGTGCCCGGGGGCGTCGCGTCCGGGCACGCCGGGGTGGAGCCCGGTGTTGCCGAGGCCGAGCGGGCCGAGGACGTGGTCGGTGAGGAGGTCGGCGTAGGGCGTGCCGGTGGTGTGGGCGAGGGCCTGGCCGAGCAGGGCGGCGCCGAAGTTGGAGTACCACCAGCGTTGTCCCGGTGGACGGCGCGGCCGGGTGCGGGCGAAGGCGTACACGAGGCGCTCGGTGTCGTAGCGGGCGTAGGGGTTGGTGCGGTACGCGGCGGCGAGCTGGCGCAGGAACACCGGGTCGTGCGGCAGCCGGGGCAGGCCGGAGGTGTGGGTGGCGAGGTGGGCGAGGGTGATGGCGTCCCGGTGGCCGTCGGGCGGGGTGGCCGGGAGGTGGGCGGTGACGGGGTCGTGCAGGCCGACCGGGCCGAGCGCGGCCAGGCGGGCCGCGAGCAGCACGGTGTACGTCTTGGAGGCCGAGCCGATCTCGTACCGCAGGTGCTCGCGCTCGGCGGGCGGGGTGGGCCCGTCGCCCCCGGTGTGGACGTGCCGCTCGCCGTCCCGGCTGACGGCGACGACGGTGTCCGGCCCGTCGAGCGCCTCCGCCGCCTCCCGCACGGCGTCCCGCAGCCGGGGGCCGGTGGGGGCGGCGGCGTCCCGCAGCCCGGCCGTCACGCGGTGCTCCCCGGGAGGGCGGCCAGGGACCGGGAGGTGGCCATGACGGAGGCGAACGCGGCGACGAGGGTGGGGTGGTGGAGCTGGTCGAAGAGGGCGGCGTCGTCCGGGGCGTCGGGCATACCGCCCTCGACGGGCATGGCGCCGCCGCGGTCCTGGGCCGCCGCGTAGGACCGCCACGCCGCCTCGTCCAGCGTGGGCCGCGGCAGGCAGGCGTCGACGACGAGGAGCTCGCCGAGCAGGTCCCAGTGCCCGCGCTCGGCCCAGTCCTCCAGCCACGCGGGCAGCCACAGGTCGAGGTACGCGGCCAGGCCGGGCGGGAGCGCCTCGGGGCGGGCGCCCCAGCGGGTGAGGTGGAAGACGGCGTGGGTGACGTCGTAGGCGAGGTGGAAGCTCAGCGTCCACGGCTCGGGGGTCTGACCCAGCCAGGTGCGGCGGGTGGCCTCGGCGACGTCGAGGGAGGGCGGGTGGCCCGCGCGCTCCTCGGTGACGCTCAGGCCGAGCCGCCGCGTCGGCTGCACCTCCAGGGCGGCCCAGCTCGCCAGCGAGCGGGTGGCGGCGGCGCGGCGTTCGACCTCCGGGTTGCGCAGGCCCAGCTCCTTGAACGGTGTGTACACCTCCAGGGGCATCGGGCTGAGCGGTTCGTCGCGCTGGATGCGGGCCAGGGCCGCGCCGCCGTCGAGGACGTCGCGCCAGGCGAAGTCGAGGAGCTCCCGGGCCAGGGCGGACTGGCGGCTGCCGGCGACGCCCTCGCGGAACAGCGCGCTGCCGATGACCGCCAGTTCCCCGACCGGCTTGAGCCGGGCCAGGTCGAGGGCGTCGTCCTCCGTGAAGCGGAACCGGAAGTGGTCGCGGTGCGCGGCCAGCCACTCCAGGGCGCGGACGCCGACGTCGTGCGGGATCTGCGTGGGGATCACGGTTGGCCTCCCACGGCGGCCTCGAGGGGCGCCGGCCGGCGGTCGACGGTGAGCGCGGCGGCGAAGGCCGCGACGAGCGTGGGGTGATAGCAGGCGAGGAAGACGTCCTCACCGGTGCCCGTGGGCGCGGGCCCGCGCGGCGCCACGACGCCGTCCGGGCCCTGGGCGGCGGCGTAGTCCCGCCAGGCGGCGTCCGTGTCGCGGGACGGCTCCGGCAGGCACGCGGCGACGGCGAGCAGCTCCCCGGCCAGGTCCCAGGACTCCTCCTCCAGGCAGCTCCGCGTCCAGGCGGGCAGCCACGCCGCCAGATAGTGCCGGACGTCGGCGGACAGCAGCTCAGGCGCCTCCCCCCACCGGGTGACGTGGAAGACGTGGTGGGTGGCGGCGTACCCGGCGCGGGTCTCGAACGCCCACGGCTCGGGCAGCCCGCCCAGCCACGTCGCGGCCGTGGCCGCCCCCGGATCGGTGTGCGGGCCGAGACCGAGCCGCCGCTCGGCCTCCAGGACGGCGAGCGCGCGGGTCGGTTGGCACTCCGTCGACCGCCAGGCCCGGGTGCCCGCCCCGAACCGCGCGAACGCCTCGAAGCCGCGGTGCCTGCGGCCCGTCGCCGCGAAGGCCGCGTACATCTCCAGCGGATAGGTGGCGTGCGGCTCGGCGAGCGCGAGCGTGTGGAACAGCTCCCCGCGGCCTGCCGCCTGCCACGCGAACTCCAGCAGCTCGCCGGCGCGGGCGTGCTCCACGCTCCCCGGCTCCGTGCGCCGCCGCACCCGGGCCATGAGCTGCCCGAGCTCGCCCAGCGGCTTGACGACGCGATCCGGCGTCGCCCGCTCCCCGGCGTCGTCCGGCGGACGGAACGCCTCGCGGTGGGCGTCCAGCCAGGCGAGCGCGCGGCGCAGCACCGCGCGGGCGGGTGCCTCGGCGGTCATACGGTCGCTCCCCGCACCGGGGCCGTCACCCGGATGAGCTGCGCGGCCCGGACGTGCAGCGCCACCCGGGCGTCCTCGGCCGCGCCCAGGTGCCGCACGAACTCCAGCCCGGCGTCGAGGCCGAGGGAGGCGGGCACACCGGGGACGAGGGCCAGCCAGCGGCCGACCCCGGCGGCCTGGAGCCAGTCGCGGCGGCGGACGGCCCGCACGAAGCCCCGCCCGAGGTCCACCGGGCGCTTGGCGGCCCCGGTGGCGAGGGCCGAGTCCAGCCCCGGCGAGGCGAGCGGGGCGAGTTGCGCCATGCGGTGCGCCAGCCGGGGCCAGGGCTCTCCGGCGACCCAGTCGGCGTCCGGCTGCGTCTCGCGGACCCCGTGCCCGGTCAGCGTCCGCAGGGCCTCCGCCAGCCCCCAGTGGCTCCAGGCGGTGGCGGCCGGGGCGTCGGACTGCGGCGGGTAGCCGTCGCGCGCGGCCTCGGCAAGCGCCACGTCGGCCGGGGCGGGCCGGAGGTCGTACAGCAGGGCGGGGGCGAGCGCGTCGGCGCCGAGCACGCGCACGCAGGCGACGAGCAGCGGGTCGTCCGCGGACAGCGCGACGGACCCGGCGAGATCGGGTACGGACAGGCGACTGCCTCCGCCGTCGAGGGCGGAGGCAATCACCGAAGCGGTGTTCTGCACCGCGGCCGGGAGACCGGACGCGGGCCCTTGTGCTTCGGCCACGCCGGTCAGCTCACCCCTTCTTCGGACGCGGGGCCGGGGGCGCGAGCAGTGCCGCGCCGGCGAAGATCAGCAGGGCGGCGCACTCGCTGGTGTCGCGGAACGTACCGTCGGCCTCGGTCGCGTTCAGGGCGGCGTCCACGTCCTGGGCGAGCGCCTCCCGCGTGGCCTGCTCGGTCAGCGGTTCGTTGAGCGGCAGCATCGGATCATTCCCTTCCCTTTTTCCCATTTGCACCTTGACTCCATTTACGCCTCACGCGTCACTCCTCGCAACACGGCCACGGCGATCAGGGACCATAGGAGGGGCGCCCGGCCACTCCGGCGGGCCGCCACCGGAACCGTGGAGGGTGTACGTGTCCTGCCTGATCGTCCAGAGCGACAAGACGCTCCTGCTCGAAGTCGACCACGAGCAGGCCGACGCGTGCCGCGGCGCCATCGCCCCCTTCGCCGAACTGGAGCGGGCCCCCGAGCACATCCACACCTACCGGGTGACCCCGCTCGGCCTGTGGAACGCGCGCGCCGCCGGGCACGACGCCGAGCAGGTCGTCGACGCCCTGGTCACCTACTCGCGCTACCCCGTGCCGCACGCGCTGCTCGTGGACATCGCCGACACCATGGACCGCTACGGGCGGCTCACCCTCTCCAAACACCCCGCCCACGGGCTCGTCCTCCAGACCACCGACCGCCCGGTGCTGGAGGAGGTGCTGCGCTCCAAGCGGATCGCCCCGCTCGTCGGCGCCCGCATCGACGAGGACACCGTCGCCGTCCACCCCTCCGAGCGCGGCCAGATCAAGCAGGCCCTGCTCAAGCTCGGCTGGCCCGCCGAGGACCTGGCCGGGTACATCGACGGCGAGGCCCACCCCGTCGAGCTGGCCGAGGACGGCTGGGCCCTGCGGCCCTACCAGCGGCAGGCCGTCGAGGGCTTCTGGCACGGCGGCTCCGGCGTCGTCGTCCTGCCCTGCGGCGCCGGGAAGACGCTCGTCGGCGCCGGGGCCATGGCCCGCGCCAAGGCGACCACGCTCATCCTCGTCACCAACACCGTCTCCGCCCGGCAGTGGAAGCACGAGCTGGTGCGCCGCACCTCGCTCACCGAGGACGAGATCGGCGAGTACAGCGGCACGAAGAAGGAGATCCGCCCGGTCACCATCGCCACCTACCAGGTGCTGACGACCAAGCGGAAGGGCGTCTACCCCCACCTGGAGCTGTTCGACTCCCGCGACTGGGGACTCATCGTCTACGACGAGGTGCACCTGCTGCCCGCGCCCGTCTTCAAGTTCACCGCCGACCTCCAGGCCCGCCGCCGCCTCGGGCTGACGGCGACCCTCGTGCGCGAGGACGGCCGCGAGTCCGACGTCTTCTCCCTCATCGGCCCCAAGCGCTTCGACGCGCCCTGGAAGGAGATCGAGAACCAGGGCTACATCGCCCCCGCCGACTGCGTCGAGGTCCGCGTCAGCCTCACCGAGTCCGAGCGGCTCGCCTACGCCACGGCCGAGACGGAGGAGAAGTACCGTTACTGCGCGACGACCCCGTCCAAGCTCAAGGTCACCGAGGCCCTGGTGCGCCGCCACGCCGGCGACCAGACCCTCGTCATCGGCCAGTACATCGACCAGCTCGACGAGCTGGGCGAACGGCTCGACGCCCCCGTGATCAAGGGCGAGACGAGCAACGCCCGGCGCGAGAAGCTGTTCGACGCCTTCCGGCGCGGCGAGCTGTCCGTGCTCGTCGTCTCCAAGGTCGCGAACTTCTCCATCGACCTGCCCGAGGCCACCGTCGCCATCCAGGTCTCCGGCACCTTCGGCTCCCGGCAGGAGGAGGCCCAGCGCCTCGGCCGCGTCCTGCGCCCCAAGGCCGACGGCCACGAGGCCCGCTTCTACTCCGTCGTCGCCCGCGACACGGTCGACCAGGACTTCGCCGCGCACCGCCAGCGCTTCCTCGCCGAGCAGGGCTACGCCTACCGCATCGTCGACGCCTCCGACCTCCCGGACCCGGACGCCCCCGGGAAGGACGTCCCCGACGAGGTGTGACCTTCGGCCGTCGCCGGGGCCCCGCGTGTACACACCTGCGCGTACACTCGGTCTCATGGCTGACAACGTCTCCGTCCGTGACGCCCGGGCCCACCTCGCCGACCTCCTGGACAAGGCGGCACAGGGCGACCCGACAGTGATCACGCGCGCGGGTCTCCCCGTGGCGGCCGTCGTGTCGATAGAGGACCTCACAGCGCTCGAGGACGCCGCCGACGAACTCCTGGCCCGAGAGGCGACGCAGGCGCTGGCCGAGGAGGGCGACGGCCCGACGTACTCCATGGCCGAGGTCGTCGCGGACATCTTCGAGGGCCCCGACCGCAGCCGGGTGGCATGAAGTACGCCTTCCGCTGGCTGCCCCGGGCCCGGCGGCAGCTCCGTGCCATCGACCGCACGTCGGCCATGCGCATCCTGCAGGCGCTGACCGCTCTCGGAGACGATCCGTACCAGTGCGACGGCGACGTGAAGAAGCTGTCGGGGGAGCACGAGATCTACCGGCTTCGAGTCGGCAACTTCCGCATCGCCTACCGCATCGATGACGGCGAACTCATCATCCTCGTCGTCGCGGTCGGCAACCGCCGTGACGTCTACCGCAACCTGCGCGACTGACTCGGCGCCGACACGCGGTTCCGCGCGTGACGGCGGCCGGAGGGGGCGGAACCGGGCGGGAGGCGGGGGCGTCAGAGCGGCATGGGTCTCGCCAAGGCGTCTTCGACGGAACCGGGTTACTGGAGAC
Organism: Streptomyces sp. WMMC1477; assembly: GCF_027460245.1. Lineage (NCBI taxonomy): Bacteria > Bacillati > Actinomycetota > Actinomycetes > Kitasatosporales > Streptomycetaceae > Streptomyces > Streptomyces sp. WMMC1477. The sequence goes on from NZ_JAPZBD010000003.1 coordinate 2,034,424, forward strand.
GGGCCGCGTTCGGCCTGCTGATCGTGCCGCTGGCGTTGCCGCTCGCGGCCTGTGCGAAGGAGGCCGAGTCAGGCCCCGGGCGCGGCGAGCCGGAGTGGAGCGAGCCGTCGGACTACGCGTACACCCTGACGCAGTCGTGCGGCTTCAACGTCCTGGCGGGCACCTTCCGGGTCACCGTCACCGAGGGGCGCGCCACGGAGTGGGAGCCGGTCGGGGAGAACCCAGCCCCTGGGAACGTGGAGGTGCCGACGATCGGTGGGCTGCTGGAGAAGGCCGAGAAGGCCGAGCGGAACGGGGCGGACTCCGTCGAGGTCGAGCGGGCCGACGACGGGCGCCCGACCCTGATCGAGATCGACCGCTACGCCAACGGCATCGACGACGAGGTGTGCTACGAGATCACCGGCTTCGAGTCGGCGGGCTGACCACGGCCCCGGCCGCCGCCCGGAGGCGGTCGGCGGCCGGGGCCGGGCGTCAGGCGGGCTGCGCCAGCTCCGTGGGCAGCGGGGCGGCGTGGACGACGGTGAGGGCGGTGACGGCTCGGGTGAGGGTGACGTAGAGGCGGCGCAGACCGGTGCGCGGGTCGGGCTCGCCGTCGACGATGGCCGCGGGCTCGTCGAGGACGACGGAGTCGTACTCCAGGCCCTTGGCCAGCGAGGCGGGCACGAGGGTGAGGCGGACGTCGGGGCTCGTCTCCTCGCCCGGGGCCAGGCGGGGAAGCCCGGCGGCGTCGAGGGCGGCGGTGAGCTCGGGGAGGCGGGCGTCGGCCGCGATGAGGCCGACGGATCCCTCGCGTTCCAGGGCCTCGCGGCAGGCGGCGACGACGGCGTCCGTCAGCGTGCCGGGGGCGACCGGGCGGACGGCGAAGTCGCCCGGTGACTCGCGGATCGAGGTGGCGGGGGCCAGCTCGGGGGCGATGGCGGGCAGCAGCCGGGAGGCGTAGGCGATGACCTGCCGGGGAACGCGGAAGCCCCGGGTCAGCTCCTCGACGGCGGCCTCGGGCTTGCCCAGGTGGGCCAGGGCCTCGGCCCAGGACGCGGTGGACCAGGGGGTGGTGCCCTGGGCGATGTCGCCGAGGACGGTCGCGGAGCCGGTGGAGCAGCGGCGGCCGACGGCCCGGTACTGCATGGGCGAGAGGTCCTGCGCCTCGTCCAGGACGACGTGGCCGAGGGAGGGCGTCCGGGTGACGAGGTCCATCGTCTCGTCCACCAGGACGGCGTCCGCCGCCGTCCACGGCGCCGACTTCACTCCGCGCCCGGGCCTGGCCCACAGCACCGCCTTCTGTTCCTCCGGGTCGAGGACGCCGTCGGCGTGCTCGGCGAGGAAGTCGGCGTCGGAGAGGAGCCGCAGGACGAGCTTGGCCGGGTCCACGGGCGGCCAGACGGCCTTGACGGTGGCCTTGACGGCCGCGTTGCGGGCGACGGCGTCCTGCACCCGGTCGTCGGGGGCCTCGCCGCCGCGTTCCATCCGGACGAGGACGGCGTGCGCGATCCGCCGGGGCAGGGCCTCGCGGGCGGCGCCGTAGCGGACGCCGCGGGCCTTCAGCTCGGCCGCGAACCCGGCCACCTCGTGCGCGGGAACGCGCCAGCGCCGCGAGCCGCGGACGACGACACAGGGCTCTGTGGGCTCGGTGACCTGGGCCCACACGGCCCGGCGCAGCACTTCGGCCATGCGGGCGTCGCCCTTGACGGCCGCGGCCCGGGCGTCGTCCGTCGCGCGCACCGGGACATGGGCCACGAGCTCGTCGACGGTGGCCTGCTTGACCTCCAGCTCGCCCAGTGCGGGCAGCACCTGCTCGATGTAGCGCAGGAAGGACGCGTTCGGCCCGATGACGAGGGTGCCGGTGCGGGCCAGCCGCTCGCGGTGCGCGTAGAGCAGGTAGGCGACGCGGTGCAGTCCCACCGCCGTCTTCCCGGTGCCGGGCGCGCCCTGGACGCACACGCTGCCCTCGATCCCGGCGCGCACGATCTCGTCCTGCTCGGGCTGGATGGTGGCGACGATGTCGCGCATCGGGCCGACGCGGGGACGCTCGATCTCCCGCTGGAGGAGGGCTCCGGCCGGCTCGTCGGCGGCCTCGGGGTCGGTGAGGTGCTCGTCCTCGTAGGCGGTCAGCTCGCCGCCGGTGTAGCCGAAGCGGCGGCGGAGCCCGACGTGTTGGGGATCGTGCCGGGTGGCCCGGTAGAAGGGCTGCGAGACGGGGGCCCGCCAGTCGATGACCATGGGGTCGCCGACGGTGTCGTGGACGTGCCGCCGTCCGATGTAGTAGCGGCGGTCCGTGTGGTCGCCGCTGTCGTAGTCGAGGCGGCCGAAGAAGAGCGGGGTGTCGGCGAGGTCGGCGAGCGAGGTGATGCGCTGGTCGATCTGTGCCTGGAGGACTGCGGCGTTCACCCAGTTGGCGGTGACGTCGCGGATGTCGAGGGCTTCGACGTCCGCGCGCATGGCGCGCAGGGCGGAACGGGACGCGGCCAGGTGGGCGCGCTCGTCGTCGAGCGGTCCCCCGGCAGGGGCGGGCGCGGGCACGGCAGAGGCCTCCGGTGACTCTCGGCTGCGGGTCCGGCACCGGCGCGGCGCCGTCGGCGCACGTCGGCGCGGCGATGGCCGGGCCTGGGCGCGGGCGGACTCCCGGGCGTCGAGGCGCCGGGATGCCGTGGCGTCGGGATGCCGTGGCGCGTCGCGACGGACGGAGCGCGTCGGTGTCGGAGGAGGGCACAGGACGCCATGGGGCGCCCCTGAGCGGCCGGTTCCGACCGGCCGCGGTCCTCCCCGGTCCGGGAGGCGGCAAGGCGGGAGAGTGTACCCGCGCGTCACCGGGCGGTCGACCGGATTTCAGCCCGCCGTCGCCGCGGCCCGCGCGGGGGCCTTTCCGGTAGGGACGTCCGGCCCCTCGGCCCCTACTCCTCCGGGCGGACACGGGCCAGTCGGGAGACGGGCCTCTCGGCCGATGCGGGCCGCGCGCGGGGCCCGCATGCTGGGGGTATGAGTACCGCATCCGCGACTCCCGCGATGGGCGGACCGGGTGACGGCGGCGGACGGCCGTCCCGTGCGCCGGGCGCCACCGCGGTCGGCCCCGTCGGGCGGCACGGGCCGCACCGGCTCGGGAACGCCCTCCGCGCGGTGAAGGTCTTCGTGGTGACGGCGTTCCGGGTGACCGTCCTCGGTGACCCGGGCGACGGCCGGCCCGGCCGCCGTTCCCCGGGCGGGGAGCCCCGCCGCCGCGGCGACTGACACGCGCGCGAGCGCCGGGCGCCCCGCCCGGCGGCGGGCGCCCGCGCCCCGGAGCCCGTGCCGGTTCGGTTCGCGTCGGCCCGGAGCCCGCGTCGGCCCGGCACCCGTGCGCCAGGGCGTCCCCGGCCCGCTCAGGTGTCCAGAGCGGTACGCCACTCGCGGACGGCCGTCTCCGCGACGGGTGACGTCCAGCCGTCGAGCCGGGCGGCGCCGCCGATGTGGAAGGCGTCGATCCCGGCCGCGCGCAGCACCGGCACGTGTTCCAGCCGGAGCCCGCCGCCCGCCATGATCCGCGGCTCGTAGCCCGGCTCGCCCGCCGCCGCCCGCGCGGCCTCGTCGCGCAGCACGTACAGCCCCTCCCCCACGCCGGCCGCGGCCCCGGCCGTCAGATAGGTGTCGAGGCCGGGCAGTTCGCCGACCGCCTTGCGCAGGGCGGCCCGGTCGGGGGCGTGGTCGATGGCCCGGTGGAACGTCCAGCGACAGGTGTGCAGGACGTCGAGGAGGGAGCGGAGGGCGCCCAGGTCGGGGCCGGCGGTCGGATCGAGGAAGCCGAGGACGAACTCGTCGGCCCCGGCGGCCCGCAGGGCGGCGGCCCGGTCGCGCAGGGTGGCACGGGCGGCGGCGTCACCGGCCGCGAAGCCGTCGGCGGCCCGCAGCATCACCCGCACGGGAAGCCGGACGGCCTCGCGGACGGCGGTGAAGGTCTCCAGCGACGGCGTCAGCCCGTCCGAGGCCATGTCGGTGACCAGTTCGAGACGGTCGGCCCCACCCGCTTCCGCGGCCACCGCGTCGTCCACGCAGAGCGCGATCACCTCAAGGATTGGTCTAGACATATCCTCAGGGTGCCACATGACATGCGCGCGGCGTAACTCCCCTCCCGCCCTCGGTGGCGCGATCCGCAGCGACGCGTCGCCGTCCGCCCCGGCGGCGCAGCGGGTGCCGAACTCGCGGCCGGTCCGGTCGAGCAGCGCCCGCACCCAGGCCCGGTCCGCGGACGAGGCGTGCCACAGCCGGAGCCGCCGGGCCCGCAGCGGGACGATCCGCAGCTCCGTCAGGCGTCCCGTGGCCCGCGCGACGGAGGCCAGGTACAGCAGCCGCAGGTCGTCCCGGTACTCCTCGTAGCCGGTGATGCCCTCGTAGTCGTTGACGAAGTCGCCGCAGCCGTAGAGGACGAGCCGGCCCTCGTACACCTCGACGGGGCGCGGATGGTGCGAGGAGTGCCCGTGCACGACGTCGACGCCGCCGTCGATCAGCGCGTGGGCGAAGCGCCGCTGGTCGCGGGAGACGCGGTAGCCCCAGTTGGAGCCCCAGTGGACGGAGGCCACCACGATGTCGCCCGGCCGCCGGACCCGCCGGACACGCTCGGTGACGGCGCGCGCCTCAGCGTACGACGTGTCCGGGACGAGGTCGACCCCGGGGCGGTCGGCTGTCGCGGCCCAGCCCGGCGGGATGCCGCTGGTCGGCATCCCGAAGGAGACCACCAGGACCCGGCCGCCCGGCTCCTGGCCCGGCCGGGTGGGCCGGCCCCGGCCGGCGAGCGGGACGGCGGCGGGCCGCCGCGCCTCGTCCGCGTCCAGCCCCGCGCCCACCCCGCGCAGGCCCGCCGCCGCCAGGGAGTCCAGCGTCTCCCGCAGGCCGGACCGGCCGAAGTCCAGCACGTGGTTGTTGGCGAGGGCGCAGACGTCGGGCCGGACCGCCGCCAGGCACGGCAGGTTGGCCGGATTCATGCGGTAGTTCACGCCCTTGGCGAGGTCGAAGTCGTCGCTGCGGGTGACGCTCGTCTCCAGGTTCAGCACGCGCACGTCCGGGGCGGCCTCGTCGAGCACCTCCAGCGCGTCCCCCCACGGCCACGCGAAGTCCACGGGACGCGGTACGGCGCCGTTCGCCGTCTCCGCCAGCTCGACGTACGCCCCGGCGTCTCGCACGTACCGCTCGCGCAGCCCGGGGTCGCCGGGGTGCGGGAGGACGGCGTCGACGCCACGGCCGAGCATCACGTCGCCGCAGAGGAAGAGGGTCGCCACCTCGCCGCCCCGCACACCTCCAACGCTAGTCCGTCACCGGCGGGCGAGCCCGCCCACGTCCGGGGGCCGGGGCCGGGGCCGCCCGGCGACAATGGGGCCATGCCCGAGCCGCACCCCGCCCACGCCGACCTCCTCGCCCGCTGGAACACCCTGCTGGCCAGCGCCCGCGAGAACGCCCCGGGCCCCGATCCGGAGCCCTACGGCCGCGACCTGCTCGCCCGCTGGGCCGAGCCCCACCGCCGCTACCACACCACCGACCACCTCCTCGCCGTCCTCGGCCACCTCGACGCCCTGGCCGACCACGCCACCGACCCCGACGCCGTCCGCCTCGCCGCCTGGTTCCACGACGCCGTCTACCGGCCCGACCGCAGCGAGAACGAGGAACGCAGCGCCTCCCTCGCCGCCCGCGCCCTCCCCGAGGCGGGCGTCGGCCAGGCCCGCACCGACGAGGTCGTCCGCCTCGTCCGGCTCACCGTCGGCCACGACCCCGCCCCCGGCGACACCGACGGCGAGGCCCTGTGCGACGCCGACCTCGCCGTCCTCGCCGGCTCCCCCGAGGCCTACGCCGCCTACGCCGCCGCCGTCCGCGCCGAGTACGGCTTCGTCCCCGACGACGCCTTCATCGCGGGCCGCGCCGCCGTCCTGCGCCAACTCCTCAACCTGCCCCGGCTCTTCCGCACCCCGCACGGCGCCGCCCGCTGGGAGGCCCCCGCGCGCCACAACCTCACCACCGAACTCGCCCTCCTCGACGCCCGCTGAAGATCATTCGCCGCCCGGTGTCCGGGACATCTACGCTGAGCCGCAACGCGCTGTATGAATGCTGGAGGCAGTCCCCGATGCTCACCAGACTCGAGGTCCACGGGTTCAAGAACCTGATGAACCTGGCCATCGACTTCGGGCCGTTCACCTGCATCGCCGGGGAGAACGGCACGGGTAAGTCCAACGTGTTCGACGCCGTCCAGTTCCTCTCCCTCCTCGCGGACAAGTCGATGATGGAGGCGGCCCAGGAGGTGCGCGGTGTGCACGGCGAACGCCACGGGGACCCCCGCGACCTGTTCTGGAAGGGCTTCAGCGGCGCCCATTACCGCATGAGCCTCGCCGCCGAGATGATCGTCCCGCTGGAGGTCGAGGACGACTTCGGGCGCGTCACACATCCGACGACCTCGTTCCTCCGCTACGAGCTGGAGATCGGGTATCAGGAGCCTTCGGGCCTCGATCGCTTCGGCCGGCTGACGCTCCTGCGCGAGGACCTCCGGCATATCACCAAGGGCGCGGCGAAGAAGCACCTTCGCTTCCCCCACAGCGCGGGTCAGTTCCGCAATGCCGTGATCGTCGGTCACCGCAGTGGCGCGCCGTTCATTTCGACCGACACGGACACCAGCTCCGACGAGTCCATCGTCAAGGTCCACCAGGACGGCGGAAGCCGCGGCCAGCCCAAGCCCGCCGCCGCCTCCAGGGCACCGGCGACGGTCGTCTCCACCATCACGTCCAGCGACGACCAGACCATCCTGGCGGCCAGACGTGAGATGGAGTCGTGGCGGCGACTGGCCCTGGAGCCCTCGGCCCTGCGCAGCGCAGATCGTTTCATCGACCCGCCGACGATGGGCGTCGACGGCTCGCACCTGCCCGCCGCCCTGTACCGAGTGGCCCACACTCCCCCTGCCGAAGGCGAGCCGGACCCCGCCAGAGTCTTCGCCCGCGTCGCGGGGCGGCTCTCGGACCTGACCGGCGTGCAGATCCGCGACCTCGCCGTGGACCAGGACGAGGTGCGACAACTGCTCACCGTCCAGGTCCGAGAAGCCGACGGGATGATGCTCCCGGCTCGCAGCCTTTCCGAAGGAACCCTGCGCTTTCTGGCCCTCTGCGTTTTGCTCGAGGACCCCACCGTGCGCGGCATGGTCTGCATGGAGGAACCCGAGAACGGCATCCACCCCGCCAACCTCGTCCCCATGGTGGATCTCGTGAGGGACCTCGCCGTCGACCCCGCAGTAGCCCCGGCGCCGGACAACCCCTTCCGCCAGGTCCTGATCAACACCCACTCGCCCGGCGTCGTGCAGCTCGTGTCCCCCGAGGAACTGCTGTTCGCGGACACCGCCCTGCACCGGCTGAGCGACGGCTCCACCGTTCGCGCCCTGCGGCTCCGTCCGCTGGCAGACACCTGGCGGGAAGCCGGAGGCCGCCGCGACTACGTCACCAAGGCCGACATCCTGCCTTACCTGACCACGCCGCCAGGTGCGCAGACCACCCTGGACCTGGGGGTCGCGTGACACTCCGCATTCTGTTCACAGGCGAAGGCACCAGCGACGCGGGGCTCAAGCCGCACATTGAGGCGGTCGCGGCCCAGAGCGGCAGGTCCGTCACGGTCGCAGCGCCCGAGCTGGGACGACTCGGCGTGGGCTCGTGCCATTCCATTCCCGAGAAGCTACACGTGCTCAAGGAGCTCGGAGACGTGTACGACATCGTCATCGTGCACCGTGACGCCGACCGGGGGACACCGGCCGAGCGCGAGAACGAGATCGCGGAGGCAGTGGCAGCGCAGTGGCCCGGCCGGCCCCACGTGGCCGTAGTCCCTGTGCGCATGTTGGAGGCTTGGCTGCTTCTCGACGAGTCGGCGATCCGGCACGTCTCGGAGAACCCGAACGGGAGGGTCCGGCTCGGTCTGCCCAGGGGCAAGGCCGTGGAGACCGTGGCAGACCCGAAAAAGCTGCTGAAGGACACACTTGCCCGGTCCAGCGGATACCGGGGCCGACGGTTGGTCAATTTCCAGAAGCGTTTCCCGCAGCACCGGCACAAGCTGCTGGAACGACTCGATCCCTGTGGCCCGGTGGCCGCTCTCCCCTCATGGCAGGCGTTCACCCACGACCTTCGGAACGCGTTGAGCCGGGTGTGAGTCGCTTCCGGGCCGGGAGCCGACACGAGCGCCTTCGTCCCACCCTTCAAAGGAACCGGTGGCACGCTCGGGGCATGGAACTCCTCACCGCGTTCGACCGCGCCCTCCACACCTTCGACCAGCACGTCCACCAGGTGCGGGACGAGCAGTGGGCGGCCGGGACACCGTGCACCGCATGGTCCGTGCGGGACCTGCTCAACCACGTCACCAGTGAGCACCTCTGGGCGCCCTGGATGCTGCGCGGCGCCACCCTGGCCGAGGTCGGCGACCGGTTCGACGGCGACGTCCTCGGCTCCGACCCCGTCGGCGCGTGGGCCCGGGCCGCCGCCGCCTCGGGCACCGCCTTCCACCGCCCGGGCGCCCTCTCCGGGAACGTGCACACCTCGTCCGGGCCCACGCCCGCCGAGGAGTACGCCTGGCAGATGATCCTCGACCTGGCCATCCACGGCTGGGACCTCGCGCGCGGCATCGACGCCGACGCCCGCATGGACCCCGGGCTGGCCGCCACCCTCCACGACCGCCTGGCCGCCAGCATCGCCGCCTGGCAGGGCGTCGGCATCTTCGACCCGCCCGTCGACGTCCCCGCCGACGCCCCCGTGCAGGACCGCCTCGTCGCCCTCACCGGCCGCCGCCCCTGAGCCCGGGCAGCCCCGGAGGGGCCGTGGGTCATGCGTCGTAGTGGATCGTGCCGTCCTCGTCCATGGTCGGGTGCATCCGCATGGGGCCGTAGTCGTCCACGTCCGAAGGGCGTGCGGGCTCCGGCCCGTCGCGGCCCATGCGGACCATCCGCTCGGTGCGGCAGATGCGGAACAGCCGGTCGTCCACCCGGGCCTCGTCGGCCCGGTCGGCCGCCCTGAAGGCCTCGGCCGCCTCCACGTACCGCGCCTTCTTCTCGTCGTCGAACTGGTAGAGCAGCGGCCAGCTCTCGGTCATCGCCTCGTGGAGCATGCGGCGCGCCGCGTGCGGGGTCGGCCGCAGCCCGCCGCGCGGCCGCCAGCCCTTCCCGCCGCGCTCGACCACGCCGAACCCGACCGGTAGCAGCACGACCTGGGGATGGGTCTCGGCCGCCCGCCGGGACTCCGCGCACATCCGCTCGGGAAACCGGGGGCGGAGTAGACGAAGCCCCGCAGGGCCAGTTTCATGGCACCGGCCATCAACCCGTCGTCCCGGTCCGGCTCGAGGACGAAGCCCTCGTCCGACGACGTGTCCCGGTCCCGGCCCTCCCAGGAGCGCTCGGCCGGTTCCCGGTCCGTGGGCCGAGGCGGTTCCAGGGTCCCGTCCTCGTCGCTGCGCGCGAACTCCTCCCCGCGCACGACGCGGTACCGCACGCCGAGGGCCTCCACCTCGTTGACCGGCTCCTGTTCGAGCACGGCCACGGCCGCCAGCAGCTCGCGCCGCACCTCGGGGTCGTCGGTGCCGTCCTTCGCCGTGAACCACAGATGGGAGTTCAGCGCGTCGCGGGCCTGCTGCGGCATCCCGTCCACCAGCGGCTTCAGCAGCCGCCACCGCGGCCCGACGGCCGGGTCCTGTACGGCGATCCCGAAGACGGGGCCCCTGACCGCGACGTGCGGATAGCGTCGGGACGCCTCCACCGCGTCGGCTTCCGTCACCCAGGCTGTGGGGTCGTCACGGTGCACGAGCTCCGAATGGAGCGCGTCGAGTTGTCGCTTCCAGTCATCGGCCATGTGCACATTGTGGTCGTCGGCCGCGTGTCGTGTCGCCGTTTCACTCGATCAGGTGCCCTCGTCCGGGCGCAGGGCGTCGAGGACGAGGGCGAGGCCGAAGGTGAACTCCTCCGCGTAGTCGTAACCGGGCTTGAGGGCATGCTCGGTGACGAGTTCGGCGAGGTGCGGATAGGCGTCGACGGGCATCGCGCGCAGGATGGCCTCCCCGACCTCCTCCAGCTCCGCCGGGCCGCTGAACGGCAGGCTCGACTCCTGGATGACGAAGCCGTACACGTAGCTGTCGATCAGCGAGACGGCGTGCGCCGCCATCGGGACCGAGAACCCACCGGTGCGCAACGCCCCGAGGACGGCGTCGTGGTGACGCAGCGTCGCGGGCCCGGGCTGAGCCCGGGAGTCCAGCAGCGCGACCGCCCACGGGTGACCCCGGAGCACGGCGCGGGCCGAGGCCGCGCGGTGGCGCATGGCGCTCTTCCAGTCGGCGTCGCGCGGCGGCAGCTCGATCTCGCCGAACACCGCGTCCACCATGCCGTCGAGCATGTCCTCCCGGCCCGCGACGTGGTGGTACAGCGACATCGCCTCCACGCCGAGCTCCTTGGCCACGGCCCGCATGGTGAGCGCGGCCGTGCCCTTCTCGTCCGCCACGGCCATCGCCGTCCGGATCACCCGCTCGCGGCTGAGCGGGGTGCGTTCAGCCGCCCCGCGCCGGGTCCTGCCTCCCCCGGGCATCCGCTCTCCCTTCCCTCGCCTTGACCACCTTACGACGTAAGGCTACCGTGCCTTACATCGTAAGGTTGACACGGCGGTGAAAGGGCTGCGCCATGGGCACGGGTCAGAAGAAGAAGGTCTGCGTGATCGGAGCTTCCGGGAAGCTCGGGCAGTACATGGTCCGGCACGCGCTGGAACGCGGCCACGAGGTCGTCGGCGTGTGCCGGGAGAGCAGCGTGCCGAAACTCGCCGAGTTCGAGGGCCGCATGACGATCGTCCCCGGACCCACCAACGACCCCGGGGTGATCAAGCGCGCGGTCCAGGGCTGCGACGGCGTCCTGACCGTGCTCGTGCCCTGGGGTGTGCAGCAGTACGCGTCCGGCACCGCGCAGGCCGTGCTCGACCACGCCGAGCCGGACGCACGCCTGGTGTTCTCCTGCGGCTGGCACATCACCCGCGACGGCCAGGACACCTACCCCTGGACCTTCAGGGCGGGCCTCCGGCTCGCCACCCGGCTCGGCAAGCTCCTGCGCTACGTCGAGATCGACGACCAGGTCGAAGCCTGCCGCCGGATCTTCGCCAGCGACGCCCGGTGGACCGTGGTGCGCGGCAGCACGCTGGAGGAGGGCGGAAGCCAGGGCCTGCCCGTGTGGAGCCGGCACGTGGGCGACCCCGTTCTGGCCAGCGACCTCACGCGCCGTGTGGACTTCGCCCTGTTCATGGTCGAGGCCCTCACCGACGACACCCTCGTCCGCGAGACCCCCGCGATCGTCGGCCGCCTCACCCCCAGCGCCCTCGCCCACGCGGGCGCCCGCGCCGCCTGAGCCCGCCTACGGCGAGAACTGGCCGAGGACGAGCATGGTGAGGGACAGCGCGGCGAGGAGGCCGAGCCCGCAGGCCGCGACCCGCGCGCCCCGGCGCGACAGGACGGTGCCCAACGCCGTGGCCACCGACACGACCGGCACCACCGTCTGCGCGATGAAGACCAGGGCGTCCCCGAACCGCTGCGGCCGGACCACGTCCTGGCAGGACTCGCAGGATATGGCGAACAACGGCACCAGCACCATGACGAAGAACCCCACGAACAGGACCGCCACCGCGAGCAGGGCGAGGCCGAGGCGCCGCATCGGTCCGCGGAGGTCCTTCCGGTCACCGACCGAAGAGCCGGTGGCCTCGGGGGCAGGGGCGGGTGCGGTTTCGATGTCGCTCATGCCCCGCACGCTACGAACGGCGGTTCGCGGACGGTATCCGTTCCCGTACTCAGTGCGCTGAGCGCGAGAGCTCATGGTTGTGCCCCTGCGGTGTGACACCGCAGGGGCACGAGCATCGGCGCGATGACGTCAGCGACGCCCCTCGGAGGCGAAGCCGACGAACGCGGCCCAGGCGGCGGGAGCCATGGAGAGCGTGGGCCCGGACAGCCGCTTGGAGTCACGGACGTGCACCGTCCCCGGGCACTCCGCCACCTCCACGCACTCACCGCCTTCGCCACTGCTGTAGCTGCTCTTGTGCCAGCTCATCGCCACCTCGACACACTCTCCGCCAGCTCCCGTGCTGTAGCTGCTCTTGCGCCAGCTCATCGCCACCTCGACACACTCTCCGCCAGCACTCCCGCTGTAGCTGCTCTTGAACCATGCCAGCTCACATGGCGCAATGTTCCTCTTCGTCATGTCTCCCCTAGCAGCTTCTCGACCCGGGCCAAGGACTCACGCGGGCTCAGCGCTTGCGCCCGCAGAATCCCGTACTGCTCTTCATACTGCCGGACTTCCGACCTCTCCCTAAGGAGACGGCTCCGGGCGTGCGCCTCCAAGTAGGCGAACCGACGGCCTTCACGCGTCTCGATCAAGGTGAACGGGCCGTCAAGCGCGGGATGCTCCTCACACTGCGTCGGCATCACCTGGATCACCACGTTGCGGTTCTGCCCATACAGCAGGATCTGCTCAAGTTGCCCGCGCATGACGTGGCGCCCACCGAAGCGGCTACGCAGCACCGCTTCCTCGATGACAAAGCTGATGATGGGCGGGGGCTTCCGCGAGAAGATCCGCTGACGAGCGATGCGGGCTACGACTCGCTCCTCGACAGCGGGCTCATCAAGCAGAGGACGCGCCATGGCACAGACCGCGCGAGCGTACTCCTCTGTTTGCAGAAGCCCCGGCACAGCCTGGGTCGCGTAGACATGAAGCTCAACCGCTTCGGACTCCAGCTTCGCCGCACCGCGGAAGAAAGGGGGATACTGGGCTCGCTCAACCGCTCCCTTCATCTCCCGCAGAACACCCGCCGCGTCCAGGACGTCGTCCGCCTGGTCGATGAACGTCAGCGGCGGGATGCGGCGGCCCTGCTCGTAGGACGCGATGGTGGACGCGGAGTAGCCGGTCGCGTCGCCCAGTTCGGGGCGCTCCATCCCCGCTCTGACGCGGAAGCGCTTGAGTTGGCGACCGAAGACGGACACCGCGCCCGTGCTCGGTTCGCCGTCGGTGCGGACCGCGTCGTCTTCCGGGTGTTCGCTCATCTACGCCACCTCCACAGCCGCCAACGCGGCCCCGCGCGGCAGGTCACGCCGCACGTCTCGCACAGGAACCCCGTGTGCACGTACCGCCGCTCTCGGTAAGCGCGCCTCCACTCGCCAAACTAGGTGAAGCGGTCCGGGAATTCCCAAGAACCGGCAAAGTGGCCTGTTGAGGGGGTGGTTCCGGTTCCCTTCCGGCGCACGCGTGGGTACACGCGCCCGTGCCGCGCGTACCACTACCGACGGTGAGCGCGTCGGGCCTCGCCAACGCCAGCCCGAGACCGGAACGTTGACCGTATGGAGAACGCGAATGCCGCCGCGAGCACGGCGGTCGGGGAAGACGAAGGCCCGGCGCGGGGCCGGACGTTCGGGATGAGGTTCACCTCGACGCCGCGCGGGGCGCGGCTCGCCCGGCGGTTGGTGTCGCACCGGCTGGACGAGTGGGGGCACGACTACACGCACCCGGTCAACGAGGCGGTGACGGCGATCGCGGCGGAGCTGGTGAACAACGCGGTGCGGCACGGGCACGTGCCGGGGCGGGACTTCCACCTCCTGCTCCGCCGGGACGCGCGGGCCGTCCGGGTGGAGGTCACGGACGCACGGGGTGAGCGGGTGCCGGGGACGACGGACGTCGAGGAGCCGCCCGGAGACGCGGAGAGCGGCCGGGGACTGCTGCTCGTCTCGCGGCTGGCGACAGCGTGGGGCGTGACACCGCGCGTCGCCGCTCCGGGCAAGACGGTGTGGGCGGTGCTGGAGGTGGCGTGAGGGTGTGCCGGACCGGTGGTCGCCGGACCGGCACACCCTCAGGTGATGGGGTTACGCCTGCCTCACTGCGCGAAGCAGAAGGCGCTGGTGCCGAAGCCCCAGCACTGGATCTGCCGGGTGGCGGTGTCGCTGTTGCCCGCCGCGTCGGTCACCGTCAGCTGCGCGGTGTAGTTCTGCTGCGCGACCGGGTACGCGTGCGAGACCGTCACCCCGCCGCCCGTCCCGCCGTCACCGAACGACCAGGCGTAGGAGGCGACGTCACCGTCGGCGTCCGTGGAGCCCGAGGCGTCGAAGTCGCACACGTTCTGCATGCAGAACGCCGTGAACGCGGCCCGCGGCGCCTCACCGGCCGGCGGCGCACCCGCCCGCACCGAACGCGTCACACTGTCGCTGTTGCCCGCGTCGTCCGTCACCGTCAGCGTCACCTCGTAGGAACCCGCCGCCGCGTAGGTGTGACTCGGGTCCACCCCGGTGCCGGACTCACCGTCACCGAAGTCCCACGCGTAGCCGGCGATCTGTCCGTCCGGGTCCGAGGACCCCGAGGCGTCGAACGCGCACACCGGCTCCGTCTGCGAACAGTCCGCCGCGAACTCCGCCGACGGCCGCCCCGGCTCCGGAGCGTCCCCCAGCCCGGTGACGTTCAGCAGCAGGTTCGGCGAACCACTGCCCGGGTTCCCGACCACACCCTGCTCGGCCGCACCCACGACCGCGTCCCGCACCTCACCCGGAGACGCCGACGGGTTCCCCTCCAGGTACAGGGCCGCCGCACCCGCCGTGTGCGGGGTGGCCATGGAGGTGCCGCTCATGGTCTGCGAGCCGCCGCCGTTGCGGGTGGAGACGATGCTGCCGCCGGGGGCGAACAGGTCGAGGCAGCGGCCGTAGTTGGAGAAGCTGGAGCGGCCGTCGCCGGAGTCGGTGGAGCCGAGGGTGATGGCCTCGGCGACCCGGGCGGGGCTGGTGTTGCAGGCGTCCCTGCTGTCGTTGCCCGCGGCGACGGCGGTGGTGACGCCGGCGTAGATGAGCCCGCGGATGGCGTCGTCGACCGAGGAGTTGGCGCCGCCGCCGAGCGAGAAGTTGGCCACGGACGGGCCGCTGGCGTTCTCCGCGACCCAGTCGATGCCGGAGATGATCTGCGACCACTGGCCGGAGCCCTGGCAGTTCAGCACGCGCACGGCGACCATGTCGACGTCCTTGGCGACGCCGTAGTCCCGGCTGCCGACGGTGCCCGCGACGTGGGTGCCGTGGCCCTGGCAGTCGGAGGCGTCGCCGTCGTTGTCGATGAAGTCGTAGCCGCTGCTGACGCGGCCCTCGAAGTTGGGGTGGCTCATGTCGACGCCGGTGTCGACGATGTAGGCGGTGACGCCGGAGCCGGTGGCGGGGTAGGCGTAGACGTCGTCCAGGGCGCCGTCGACGCGGTCGATGCCCCAGGACGGCGGGTTGGGCTGCTCTCCGACGGGGCGGGCGACGCCGTCCGCCTCGACGTACCGCACGCCGGGTGCGGCGGCCAGGGCCTTGGCCTCGGCCTCCGTCGCGGTGACCGAGAAGCCCCGGAACGCCGCGGAGTACACCCGCTTGACCTCGGCGCCGTGCTTCCCGGCGAGATTCTCGGCCTGGGACCGGACCTCCGCCTTCGCTCCCGCCCGCACGGACGCTCCGCCGTTCAGGGCCACGATGTACTGGCCCTTGACGACGCCGGGCGCGTCCGCGTTGCGTATCGGGGCCTCGGCGGGGGCCTGGCCCGCCGGTGCCGCCGCGGCCGCCGCGGCCGGTCCGGCGAGGGCCAGGACCGTGGCCGTGGCCGTGGCCGTCGCCGCTCCGACGCACAGCGCGCCGAGCCGCCTTCTGCTTGTGCGCATACCTCTGCTCCTCCAGTGGGGGTGAACGGCCGGTGCCGGGGCCGCAGCCCCGGACCGGGCGGGCTCACCCTCCGTCGGAGCGGGGGCGCAAACAATCCGTGAATCGGTAGGTAGGACCTACGTATTCCTCCCGGGGCGGTCGCGCGCCGGGGGTCACGCGCCGTCGGCGGGGACCTCGTTGCGGGAGGCGACGCCGAGCTTGCGCAGCACCTTCGCGACGTGCTGCTCGATGGTGCGGGGGGAGAGGAACAGCACGTCCGCGATCTCCCGGTTGGTGTGCCCGAGGGCGACCAGCCGGGCCACCTCGCGTTCCCGGGGCGAGAGCGCGTCCCCGTAGCCGCGCCGGCCGCGCCGGGACGGCGTCACGACGCCGGTGCCGCGCAGCACCTGGCGGCAGCGGGCGGCGTCGCGGGTGGCGCCGAGGGCGGCGAACTCCTCGGCGACGTCGCCCATGCGGGCCGGGGCGTCCGCCGTACCGAGGGCCAGCGCGGCGCGGGCCGCGGCCTCGGCGGCGAGGGCCGCCGGGTAGGGGCGGGGCAGCTGCGCGTAGGCCGCGCGGGCCTCCTCGAAGGCGGCGAGGGCGCGGTCGTGACGTCGTCCGGCTGCCGCGAGGACACCCCGGCAGGCGGCGAGGGCGGCGGGGCCCAGGGGCACGTCGCCGTGGCCGAGCCCCGTCGCGAACTCCTCGGTCAGCGCCTCGGCTTCGGCTCCGAGGTCCGCCCGGACGAAGGCGACGACGGCCATCGGCACCAGCTCGGCGCCCCAGGCCCAGACGCCCTTGCGCCGGACGCGGGCCACCGCGCGCTCCGCCGTGGCGCGGGCGGCGCCCGGCTCGCCGCGGGCCAGCCGCAGCCTGACCATCGCCCCGCACGCCGAGGCCAGCACCGGGGCCGGGGCGTTGTCGGGGTCGGCGACCCCGGCCGCCTCCAGCCGGGCCGTCGCCTCCTCCCACTCCCCGCGCGCCAGGGCCAGCTGGCCCAGCACGAGCTGGGCGTCGGCGGCGACGGCGGCCACGCCGAGGGGTCCTTCCAGGAGCCTCGCCGACCGCTCGGCCAGGCCCTCCCAGCGGCCGCCGTGCCAGTCCAGCCGCAGCGCGGTGCCCGCGGCGATGCCCTCGACGAAGGTGGCCCCGTATTCGGTGGCCAGCCGTTCGGCCTCGCGGCGGTAGCGGTGCGCGAGCGCGTCGTGGCCGAGGTAGGTCGCGTAGTCGGCGAGGTTTCCGCAGCTGCGGGCCACGTGTACGCGCTGCTGGACCTCGCCCTGCTCGGCCCCGCGCACCAGCTCCTCGGCCTGCTCCCACACCGCCGGATCGCCCCGGCTGAGCCGCAGGGCCAGGTGGTTGCCGCGCACGGCGGTGCGCAGCCAGGCGTCGGCCCGGTCGTCCCCGACGAGCTCCTCGGCCCGCTCGATCCACTGCTCGTAGACCCGGTACGGCTGGTCGCTCCAGCTCGGCAGGGCCAGGGCGGCCATGCCGCGGGCGGCCAGCGCCGGGCGGTCCCGCAGCTCCTCCACGGCCAGCTCGGTGTCGACCCGGCCCTGCTCGTAGTCGCCCGCCTGGTTGTGCAGCAGCAGCCCGAGGTTGAGCCGGATCTCGCCGCGCAGCCCGTCGGGCAGCCGGTCGTCCTGCACGATGCGGCGCAGCAGTGCGGCGGCCCGCCGGTGCGAGACGGTGTTGACGGCCGCCCGGCTGAGACGGGTCGCCAGGCCGGCCCGCTTCAGCGGGGGCAGCGCCGGGTCCGAGAGCAGCTCCTCCAGCAGCTCGACGGCGAGCGCGAGGTCGCCCATGCGCTGGGCCGTCTCCGCCGCGCTCTCGCCGTAGTGGCGCCAGCGTTCCCGCTCCCCGGCCTCCCTGGCGTGGTAGGCGAGCTGGACGAGCGGTTGCGGCTCGGCCCCGCCCAGCGCCCCGACGGCCTCCCGGTGCAGGGCGCGGCGGGCCGGGCCCGGGATGCTGCGGTAGACGGCCTGCTGGGCGAGGGTGTGCCGGAAGCCGTAGCGGTCCGGGCCCAGTTCGTGCAGGACGCCCGCCCCGAGGGCCTCCCGGAGCGCGGCGCCGGCCCCCGGCACGTCGGTCCCGGCCACGGCGGCGATCAGCTCCTCCCCCGCCGGGATTCGCAGCACGGCGGAGGCCCGCACGCAGGCCGCCGCACGGGCGGACAGCAGCGCCATCCGGTCGGCCATCGCCTCGTGCAGGCGCGTCGGGACGCCGACGGCGTCCAGCGAGTCGGTGCCGCTCACCCCCTCGGGCAGCGCCCGCACGACCTCCTCCAGCACGAACGGGATGCCCGCCGTGCGGTCGTGCAGCGCCTCGGCCAGGGCCGCCGGGACGTCGGGGGTTCCGGTGAGGGCCGCCGTCATGCTGCGCACCGCGGTCACGTCCAGCGGCCCGAGCGGCACCAGCACGGCCGTCGTCCCCGGTGGCTGCCGGTAGGCCCGGCCCAGCGGCAGCCCGGCCCCCGGCAGCTCCTCGCGGCGGTAGCTCAGCACCGTGCTCAGCCCCTCGGGCGGGTCGTCCACGAGGAACCGGACCAGGTCGCGCGTTCCGTCGTCCGCCCAGTGCAGATCCTCGACGACGATGACGGCCGCCCCGACGCCGTCCAGCAGCGCCCGCACGGCGCGGAACAGCCGGTGCTGGTCGGCGCGCCGGTCCGCCAGGGGCTCGGGCGCGGGCGGGAGCCGGTCGGCCAGCTCCGGGAGGTAGGGCCGCAGGGCCCCGCACACCGGGTTCAGCTCCGTCGGCACCCGGCCCTCCAGCCGCCGCAGCAGCTCGAACACCGGCCCGTAGGGGAAGGGTTCGCGCAGCGGGTGGCAGCCGCCGACCAGCACCGTGGCGCCGCGGACCGAGGAGTGCCCCACCGCCTCCCGGATCAGGCGCGTCTTGCCGATGCCCGCCTCGCCCTCGACCAGCGCGACGGCCGGCGGATGCGTCACCGCGTCCAGCAGCGCGTGCAGCTCGCCCGTGCGTCCCACCAGCACCGGGGCCTCGGCGCGACGCAACACCGCATCCTTCATGCCCAACTCCGCGCTGTGGGGGGGGGTCGCGTGTGCCGCGAACCTAGCCCCGCGCCGGGTGCGGCGGCAATACCGGTGCGCCGGTCGCGTCCGCCGCCCGCCTCCGACCCCGCCACCAGGGCAGAAGCTGGGCGACGCAGGCCGAGGCCTCGACGGTGAGGAAGAACCACAGCACCCCGGTGGCGCCCTGCGTCAGCGCGTAGGCCTGCCACAGGGCGAACAGTGCGCGGGCGGCGCCGTCGAACAGCCCGTGCACCGGCAGCGGTCTGACGATCCGCAGCAGGGCCCAGACCACCACGACCGAGCCCAGCAGGTTCGCGTACAGCACCTGCATCGGGTCGGCCTCGGGCAGGCCGCCCACCCCGAGCGCCTCCCCCAGCGAGGTGAGGACGCCGTGCACCAGCGCGTAGGTCCACGGCGTGGCGAACCCCGCGGTGACGACCAGGTCGTACCAGGCGCTGGCACGGACGAGCCGCAGGTAGGAGGCGCGGCGGTAGGGCTCGGAGGGACGAGGGACACGGCTCACGGGAAGGCTCCTGCTGGTCGGTGGCAGCGGCGGACCTCACGCTAAACAGTGGAGTAAGCTCCAAGGTCAAGCCCACGAGCGACGGGGCACGTCCACGAGCGGCGGAGGGAAGCGTGCGTATCGGGGAGCTGGCCGCGCGGACGGGCCTGAGCAAGGACACCATCCGCTTCTACGAGAAGCTCGGTCTCGTCACCGGCGAGCGCCTGGCCAACGGCTACCGCGACTTCTCCCCGGAGACGGCGACCTGGCTCCACTACGTGCGTACCGCGCGGACGCTGGGCTTCTCCCTGGCCGAGATCGCCCAGCTCGGGGAGGAGCTGCGGGACGCGCCGGACACGGCGGAGGCCCTGTCCGCGCTGTTCGCGGAGAAGATCCAGCTCATCGACGCCCGCATGACCGAACTCGCCGAGCTGCGGGACGACCTCCGCGCCCGCGTCGGCACCGGCTGCCCCCTGCGCGCCGCCGCACCACCCGCCTGAGCCGCACCCCGCACCGGGCGCTCCGGGGGTTCCGGTAGAGATCACTTTCGCAACAACCCAGGTCGGGGCGCCGCCAGGAGCCCGGCCGGGCTATACGGTCGGCCCTGTCGAGGGACTGTGCACGCTGCGGGGGAATCTCATGGAGTTGGCTGACGACGTCCTGGCCCTCGTGCGGCTGGCCGGGCGTCCCGGTGCCGTCGGAGCCGTCCTCGCGCAACTCGCCCAGCGCGGCCGGGGGCCCGTCGCGATACTGGCCGAGGACGGCGACGTCCTGGCACAGCCGCCGGGCCGCGCACGCACCGGCATCCCGGCGTCGGCCGCGCGCGCGGTACCCGAACTGCACCGGCGCGCCGTCGCCTCCGCCATCCTGCCCGGAGAGCGGGACCAACGCGTACGCCTGCCGTCACTCGGCGACGGCGGCGGTGCGCCGTACCTCGCCGCCGTCGGGCCGGAGAAGCCGCAGGAACCGCAGGAACCCGACCTGCTGGCGCACGCCGCCGGAGTGCTGACGCTCAGCCGACGCCTGGAACGGGCGGAACGTGACTGCCGGCGACTCCGGGAGGCCGAGGCGCACAGCCGGGAGGCCGTGCTCCACCTGCTCATGGTGGGCGAGGTCGCCGCGGCCCACCGGATCGCCGCCACACTGCGGCCCCGGCTGGCCCCACGCGTCCGGGTCCTCATCGTGGAGTGCCCGAACGGACGGAGGGACGAGGTGGCCGAGCACGTCGTCGGGCTGACGCTCGGCTCGGCCTGGCTCGTCCCCTGCCCGGTGCAGCGCCGCCACCTCATCGCCCTGATACCGAGCGCCGCGCGGCAGCCCGCGGACTCCTGGGCCGAAACGCTGACGGCGGACCACCGCGTCCCGTGCCGGGTGGGCGTGAGCGGCGACGTGCCGCTGGAGCGGGTCCCGGCCGCCTACGAGGACGCCTTCCACGCCCTGGCCGTGGCCCGCGGAATGGCGGCCGGACTCGCGGCCCGCAGCGGCGGCCGGATCGGCGTCGAGCCGTTCCTGACCGCGCAGGGCCGCGCCTGGGCACGCCACCTGCTCGCCCCGTGCCGCCACCACACACCGCACCGCCGCGCAGACCCGGGCCCCTCGGAGCTCCTGGGGACCCTGTCCTCCTGGCTGACCTTCGGCAGCGCGGCCCACCGGCACCTCAAGGTCCACCGCAACACGCTCGCCGCCCGCCTCCGGCTGCTGGACACCCTCCTCGGCCTCGACCTCCACCGCGTCGCCGACCAGTCCGCGGCCTGGCTCGCCCTGCGGATCCAGGCGGCGGAGCCGCACCCCGACAACGCCTCCGAGACCCCGGCCCCCGGCGCGCTGGCCGACCTCCTGGCCACGCCCGCCGCGCGGGACTGGGCGCGCTCCCTCCTCGCCCCGCTGGAGCGAAGGCGGGGACCGGCGGCCGGCAGCACGACGGTCCGGGCCTGGCTGCGCGCCGACGCCCGCCTCACCGGTACGGCAGAGAGCCTGGGCATCTCCGTGGGCGCGGTGCGCAAGCGGCTGGTCAACGCGGAACAGGCCCTCGGGCTCTCCCTCCTGCACAGCCCCAGCGCCCGGCACGCCCTGTGGCTGGCGACGACGGCACTCGGCCACCGCTGACGTCCACCGTGCGAAGCGTCACCGGGCGGGCCCGTCAGTGTGCGGTCCGGCACTTCAACGGCGCCTCGACGGCGGGCCGGAACCGTGCACGCACGACGATACGAGCGGAGGCGGGGACTCCGCTCGCCGCGGGTCCCGACGTCAGCCTTCGGTGCGGGCCGTCCGGCTCACTCGGAGATCCAGCGGCGGATGGCGTCCAGCGTGCCGTCGGGCGCGGTGTTGAAGCACAGGCGGATCCCGGGGGCGGTCTCGGTGAGCACGTTGACCAGGCGCTCGAACGTGAGCGTGTGCTCGGGGAGCATGCGCACACCCCCGCCGATCACGGCCAGTCCGAACGACTGCTCGGCGAGGTGCTTGCGGACCGCGCTCTCGGCCGCCTCCGGCGAGGCGTCCTCCAGCAGACACAGGACGACGTCGTACCCCGCCTCGCGGAGCCCGGCGTTGCCCGCCTCGATGCGGGCGGTCAGGGTCTGCTCGTCGACGCCTTCCGGCATCCTGCCGAAGTCGAGGGCGCGCGGGTGGAACCCGATGGCCAGGACCCGGGTGTCGCGCGGCAGGGTGGCTGAGGGCTGAGTCTCGGGCATGGGCGGCTGCTCCTCGCTGCTCGGTCCGGTGTCCTTCCGGTGTACCACGGAACGGATATGTCACCGTTAAGTGAACGACCTTGTGCAGCTGGGCAGTTGAGGGGGCGGCGGGCCTTCCGCCGCACCACGGCCGCGCTGGCGGGGCGTGTCACACCCTCGCTTCCTACCGGCGAGTAGGGAATGATGACGGGCGACATCCCCGGCCGTGTGGAGGTAGCGAGATGAGCGGAACCCTGCCGACGACCGTGCACACCTTCGCGGACGACGCGCTGGGCGAGCACGACGCCGTCGGGCTGGCGGAGGCGATCCGGCGCGGAGAGGTGAGCTCGGCCGAGGTCGCGCGGGACGCGGCGGCGCGGGTGCGGGCGGCGGCGGCGCTGAACGCCGTCCAGGTGCACGTCGACGTGCCGCAGGACGGCACGGTGACGGGCGGCGCGTTCGCCGGGGTGCCGAGCTTCGTCAAGGACAACGTCGACTACCTGGGCCTGCCCACCGGACACGGCAGCGCGGCCTTCACGCCGCGCCCCGCGCTCCGGCACGCGCCCTTCGCCCGGCAGTTCCTCAGCACCGGCGTCACGGTGCTGGGCAAGACCCGGCTGCCGGAGTTCGGCTTCAACGCGACGACCGAGTTCGAGGACGCCGAACCGGTGCGGAACCCGTGGAACACCGCGTACTCGGCGGGCGGTTCCTCGGGCGGGAGCGCGGCGCTGGTCGCCGCCGGTGCCGTCCCCCTCGCCCACGCCAACGACGGCGGCGGCTCGATCCGCATCCCCGCCGCCTGCTGCGGGCTGTTCGGCCTCAAGCCGACGCGGGGCCGGACGGTAGCGAACGACATGAGCCGCAAGCTTCCGATCGACCTCGTCACGGACGGCGTCGTCAGCCGGACCGTGCGGGACTCGGCGGCGTTCCTCGCCGCTGCCGAGACGCACTGGCGCAACCCGAAGCTGCCCCCGCTGGGCCTGGTGGAGGGGCCGTCGGAGCGGCGGTTGCGCATCGGGCTGCTGCTGGAGTCGCCCACGGGTGTGCGGACGGACGAGGCCACCAAGGCCGCGGTGACGGAGACGGCCGCGGCGCTGGAGAAGCTGGGACACCGGGTGGAGCCGGTCCGGATTCCCGTCGACCCCCGGTTCACCGAGGACTTCCTGGACTACTGGGGCATGCTCGCCTTCCTCATCGGCCTCACCGGCCGCGGCCTCGGCGCCGGCTTCGACCGGCGCCGCATGGACGGCTTCAGCCGGGGCCTGCGCGAGCGCTACGTGCGGCACGTGCACCGCACCCCGGCCGTACTCCGCAGGCTGAAGCGCTCGCGGCTGGCCTACGCGACGGCCCTGCGCGGGCTGGACCTCGTCATGTCGCCGGTGCTCGCCCACACCACGCCCCGGCTCGGCCACCTGAGCCCGGACGTGCCGTTCGACCGGCTGCTGGAGCGGGTCGTCGACTACGTCGGCTTCACCCCGCTCGACAACGTCGTGGGGACGCCGTCCATGTCCGTGCCCGCCGCCGCGACGGCGGAGGGGCTGCCCGTCGGCGTGCTGTTCTCCGGCCGCCCGGGCGCCGAACGGACGCTGCTGGAGCTGGCGTTCGAACTGGAGGCGGAGCGGCCGTGGCGCCGCCTCCAGGACGCCGTCACCGACGCGGACGCGGAGCCGAGCGGCGCCTGACCGAGCGGCACGGAACCGAGCGGCACGGAGCCGGCGGTCAGGCCGCCCCGGCGGACCGGTCCACGTACTCGAACACGGAGCCGTCGGGGTGCCGGGCCACGAGCGCCCGGCCGATCGGCGTGGACTGCGGCCCGGCGACGACCTCGGCACCGACGGCGGCCAGCTCCGTCGCCGCCTCCTCCACGTCCTGCACGGCCAGGGTCGCGGTGATGCGGCGCAGCACGTCGATGTGCGCCTCGGGCCCGCTCATGAGGATGAACGGACCGACGGCGGCGGCCTCCACCGGTCCGTTGGCGAACCGCATGCCCTCGGCCCCGGTCAGCCGCTCGTACACCGGAACGGCGGCGTCCAGATCGTTCACGCAGACGCGCAGCGTCGTACCCAGAATCTCCATGCCACCGAGGCTAGGGCACACATACCGCCTACGTCGCACGGCAGTTGGTCATGGGCTGATGGCGCCGGTCCCGGGTCTGGGCGAGGTCTCCGGCACCGCACGGTGTGCAAGGCGACACCCTCCCCGCCGATCACCGTGCACATGGACACCTGCCGTCGCCGCGTTCGGTCACTACGTTGGTCGGCACGTGCCACGTCCAGTGGCGACCCCGGCGCCCCAGGGGGGCGGCGGCCGGGGTAGGGGGAACACAGGCCAGGGAGAGCGCGCCCGTCGGTTCAGGCACCGCGCATGCGGCAACCGCAGGCCGCTCCCCTGGCCCGTTGGGGCGGCCGACGCGACGGCCCGGCCCGCCCGCACAGCCCCGTACTCGCCATCTCCGGAACCCCCAGTCCGCCGGAGGTCTGGTCATCCAGGCGTCCCGCGTTGGCAGGCCAGTTGTCACGATCCGGCACCTGAGTACGCGTACTCATGAAATCCCCTGCCGGTGCGGGTCACACTGCTGCGCGGGCCACAGCCGGGGACCCGCTGGTCCACAGATCCGAAGGCTTGAGGTCCACAGCCTCGGCCACCCCTGACGGACGGAGGACGCATGACGTCAGACGCCATGCCGGACCCATGGCAGCCCCTCCTCGCCATGGCAGCCCCGTCGAGACCGGCAGCCGAGCCCGGGACCGACGGACTCGCCGCTCTGCAGCTCGCCTCGGCGAGCGGCGCGGGCCCCGAGCGGGACAAGCTCAAGCACTCCGCCGGCCCCTGGACCACCGCAGCGAACGATGCGGACGGGCTCAGGGACAGCATGCGCTCGGCCGTCGACAAGCTGGGCACCTCACATCAGCGCTTGGGTTCCGAAGGGGCGGGATTGGCCAGCGTCGTCCAGCTCGACTCCGTGCGTTCGACCTGGGAACGACGCCTGAAGGACGCCCGCGACGAGTGCGAGACGCTCGGCGACAGGCTGCGCAGGGTCGCGAAGGACCACGGCGAGAACGAGACGGCGACGGAAGCGCGACTCAGGCGCATGGGCGGTCGATGACCATGGAAAGCGGACTGACCTGGGGCGAGCTTCAGGATCTCGACCTGTCGGGAATCCGCGACGCGGCGGACGGCTGGGCCGAGGCGCGCGACCGGGCGGGCAACGCCCGCGACGACGTGGACAAGAAGATGGTCGCCTCGTTGCGGGACTCCCAGGAGGGGGAGTCGGAGAAGGCCGCCGTCGGGCGCCTCAAGCGGCTGGGCGAGAACTTCCACTACGTCTACGTCGAGTGCGGCCTGCTCAACACCGCACTCGACGGGCTGGCCACCGAGCTCACGCCCCACCAGCGTGCGGTACGGGAAGCGGCGGAGGACGCGCTCGCGCTCAAGTTCACCGTGCACGCGGACGGCTCTGTGACGTACCCGCCCGCTCCTCTGGTGCCGGGCGGGGAGGAGAACCCCGGGGGAACCGTGACGGGGGCGAACGGCTGGGCGGACGGCCTCCACGACTGGGGTCTGACCGCCCTGGACTTCAACCCGAACCGGCCGAAGGCCCAGGACATCGCCGACCGGATCAGTGATGCCGTCCGCAAGGCCAGGGCGATCGACAGCGCGTACGCCGAGGCCATCGCCCGCATGAAGACGAAGCCGGGCGTCGACGTGAGCGACGCCATGTGGACGGACGCCTACCGCGACTCCGAGGCGATGGGCACCGCCGCTGACGACTACCTGCCCGAGGGGCTCGGCCAATGCACCAGCCCGGAGCAGCGTAAGGTTTGGTGGGACGGACTGAGCGAGGACCAGCGCCAGCAGTACCTGACCCTGCATCCGGACGTCATCGGCAACCTCGACGGCATTCCGGCCGCGGTCCGGGACGAGGCCAACCGGAGTTACCTGCCCCTCTTGATGGGCAAGCTCGAAGCGACGGACACGGACGAGGCGCGCAACCAGCTGAAGGCACTCGAAGTCATCGACACGAAGCTTCGCGGAGAGAACGAAATCCCCATGTTCCTCCTCGGCATCGACGACGAGGGGAACGGCCGCGCGATCGTGAGCTACGGAAACCCGGACACCTCCAGAAACGTGTCCGCCTACGTGCCCGGGCTGGGCACCTCACTGGACGAGGCGTTCGCGAAGAACGACCTGCTGAGGGCGCAGCAGACCGCCGAAGGCGCCAGAGAGCTGGACCCGTCCAGCGCCTCGATCGTCTGGCTCGGCTATGACGCACCCCAACTGCCGGCAGAAGATCTCCTGGACAACGCGGACGTGATGAGCAACGATCATGCCGCAGCCGGCGCCCCCGCCTACAACAGCTTCATGAACGGGCTGGCCGCGACCAACGACCACGCTGACCCACACATCACGGCCATCGGGCACTCCTACGGATCACTCACGGTCGGCTTGGCGGCGCAGGAGCCCGGCGGGATTCCCGGCGCGGACGACATCATCCTGCTGGGCAGCCCGGGCGTGAACGCGGAGAAGGCGTCCGAGCTGGGGGTCGGAAGCGACCACGTCTACGTGGGGGCCGCCGAGAACGACCCCGTGACCCAGCTCCCGTCGAAGGGTGAGATCGCCGGCGGCGGAGGCGGCCTCGTCTTCGGCCCGCTCGGCTCCTACGTGGGGTACGAGCTCGGCGACATCGGCGATGACGACATCTGGTTCGGCAAGGACCCGGCGAGCGAAGCGTTCGGGGCCAACAGATTCGAGGTGGACGACGGCCCACGCCCCTTCGTCGACGGCGAAGGGGCCACCCCGGCACACTCGAACTACTTCAACCCGGAAAAGGACCACAAGTCCGCGGACAATATCGCCGCCGTTGTTGCTGGCCAACCCGAACTCGTCGTCCCTGAGGAGCACAGGTGAAGGCCCGCGCAGCAGCTCTCGCCCTCATGTCCATCCTTCTGACTGCCTGCAGCGTGATCGAGGGCAGCGGGGCAGGGGAACCGGAGATCAACGTGAACATGCAAGAGGCCGCAGATCAAGCGGACGCCATTCTGGACGAGACGCTGAACGCCATCAAACCCGAGGTCGAATGGGTTCACTTTCAGGGGAGCCACCAAGGGTGCACGGACTGGAAGAACGGCGAAACCGGAACCGGAGCCGTGTCACGGCGCCGTGCCGTGGTGACCGTCATCTCTGACCAGCGGCGTGGAAACTTCATCGGCAGCGTGGAGGACTACTGGAAGAAGCGCGGGTACACGATCTTGGACGTTGTGAACCGTGATCAGAACCCCGCCATCTACGCCGAGACGCCTGAAGGGTTTCGCGTCCGGATTCTCTTCGGGGCCTACGGCCAGGCGCACTTCAAGGCGTCGACGCCCTGCGCCATCGAGTCCGAGGTGTCGGACGTGGACTGGACGCGTTCCGAGGACGCGGTGCCGAGCGTGAAGTCCGAGTACTGGTCGGCGGGCGCTGACTGACCCGCCCTTACCCGCTCGGCTCACCGGCCCCGCGGGGCGGGGTGGGGCGGGCGGTGCTTGGGGCGGCGGAGGCCGGAGGCGGTGAGGAGGCGGACGATCTCGCGGCTGCCGACCTCGACGGCCCCGGCCCGGACGGCGTCGTCGTAACGGGAGGCGGGGACGTCGTAGTGGTCGCCGTCGAACGCGCGGGGCGGGCAGCCGACGGCGGCGGCGAAGGCGTGCAGCTCGGCGAAGGAGTCGTCGCTGATCAGGTGGGACCACATCCGGCCGTGGCCCGGCCACATGGGCGGGTCGATGTAGAGCGTCACGAGCGGCGCTCCCCCAGGCCGCCGACGGGGGCGACGAGGGCGCCCGTCTTGCCGCACGCCCAGTGCGGGTCCTCTCCGAGCGGCGGTTCGACGTCGAGGGCGTGCGGGTCGTCGTCCCCGCAGACGGGGCACAGGGGCCAGCGGCCGTACCGCTCCAGGAGGGCGTCCTGCACGTCCTGGGCGACGAGACCGGGAAGGTAGGCGGCGCCCTCCGGCCACTGCGCGACCCACCAGCGCCGGTGGACGACGGCGTCCTCGACCAGGGAGACGGTGTCGGCGCCGGTGACGTCGTGCGCCGCGAGATCGGCGAGGATGAGCGCTCGTGCCGTGTGGAGGGCTGCCTCGCCCTCGCCTGCGTCCTTGCTTGCCATGCCTCCATTGGACCGCATGGGAAGACGTGCTTCCTGCGGGGTTGACGCGACCCGGGTCCGAAAATATTTTCCGCCACATGAGAGGTGTCATGAAGGAAAATTTCGCCACTGCCCGGTCGACTCCCGGGCCCGGGCCCGGAAGCGGGAGCGGCAGCGGGGCGCGGAGAGCGGCGGGCCCACCGGCCGGCCGGACACAGAGGGCCCAGGGCACGCCGGGGCCCCAGAGCACACCGGGGGCGCAGGGCGCGCACCGGGCGCAGGGCCCCCCGCGCCCGGTGCAGCGCGAAGGTGCCGCTCCCCGCGGAGGCGCCACGCCCGGCGGGGGCCGTGCACCGGGCGGAGGCGGCGCACGCGGCGGGAGCCGGGCGGCGGGCCGGGGCGGGGACGCGCAGCGGCCCGATCCGGCGGCGCTCGCGGCGAAGGTGCGCACGCTGGGCCCGAGCATGACACGGTCCATGCAGCGCGTCGCCGAGGCGGTGGCCGGTGACCCGGCGGGCTGCGCCTCGCTGACGGTGACCGGGCTCGCCGAGCGGACGGGCACGAGCGAGGCGACCGTCGTGCGCACGTCCCGGGTGCTGGGCTATCCGGGGTACCGGGACCTGCGGCTCGCGCTCGCCGGGCTGGCGGCCCAGCAGGCCTCCGGGGCGGCGCCGGCCGTCACCGCGGACATCGCGGTGGACGACCCGATCGGCGACGTCATCGCCAAGCTCGCCCGCGAGGAGCAGCAGACCCTCGCCGACACCGCCGTCACGCTCGACCCGGCGCAGGTGGAGGCGGCGGTCACCGCGCTCGCCGACGCCCGCAGGATCGACGTCTACGGCAGCGGGGCATCCGGCCTCGTCGCCCAGGACCTGGTACAGAAGCTGCTGCGCATCGGGATGCTGGCCCACGCGCACGCCGACCCGCATCTCGCGGTCACCAACGCCGTGCAGCTCCGCCCCGGGGACGTGGCCATAGCCATCACGCACTCGGGCCGTACCGTCGACGTCATCGAGCCGCTGCGGGTCGCCTTCGAGCACGGGGCGACGACGGTGGCGATCACCGGGCGTCCGGACGCCGAGGCCACCCAGTACGCGGACCACGTGCTGACGACGTCCACCGCACGCGAGAGCGAGCTGCGCCCGGCGGCCATGTCGAGCCGCACGAGCCAGCTCCTCGTGGTGGACTGCCTGTTCGTGGGCGTCGCCCAGCGCACCTACGACACCGCGGCGCCCGCGCTGGCCGCCTCGTACGAGGCGCTGGCCCACCGTCACACGCCCCCGCACCGCTGATCCGAGGGCGTGTCAGCGCCCGCCGCCCCCCACACCCCCCACACACCCCCCACCCCGCGCCCGCCGTCCCGTCCGCCCTCGCACGGAAAGAGCCCTGAGCCGCATGACCTCCGACCGCGAGCTGCGCCGACAGCTCGACGTGCTCACCACCGAGGCGTTCCGCCCCGAGCTGGCCGAGATCGACAGGCTGCCGACCCTGGAGATCTGCGGTCTGATGAACGGCGAGGACGCCGGGATCCCCGCCGCGGTGGCCGCGAGCCTGCCGCAGCTCGCCGCCGCCATCGACGCCGTCGCCCTGCGCATGTCCGACGGCGGGCGCCTGGTGTACGCCGGGGCCGGTACCGCGGGGCGGCTCGGGGTGCTGGACGCGAGCGAGTGCCCGCCGACGTTCAACACCGCGCCCGGCCAGGTCGTCGGCCTGGTGGCCGGTGGCCTGGCCGCCTTCGCGACGCCGACCGAGGGCGCGGAGGACCGGCCCGAGCTGGCCGTCGCCGACCTGGACGGGCTGAAGCTCACGGCCGCGGACACCGTCGTCGGCGTCTCCGCCTCCGGCCGCACGCCGTACGCCCTCGGCGCCGTGGAACACGGCCGCGCCGTGGGAGCGCTGACGATCGGTCTGGCCTGCAACGCGGGCTCCCCGCTCGCCGTGGCGGCGGAGCACGGCATCGAGATCGTCACCGGGCCCGAACTCATCACCGGCTCCACCCGGTTGAAGGCGGGCACGGCGCAGAAGCTCGTGCTCAACATGATCTCGACGGTCACGATGATCCGGCTGGGCAAGACCTACGGGAACCTGATGGTCGACGTCAGGGCCTCGAACGCGAAGCTGCACGCCCGGTCCCGGCGCATCCTGGCTCTCGCGACGGGCGCCGACGACGAGGCCATCGAGGCCGCACTCGCCGCCACCTCCGGCGAGGTCAAGCCCGCCCTGCTCATGCTCCTGACCGGGGCCGACGCCGCGACGGCCGCCCGTCACCTGGCCGGCGCGCGGGGCCACCTCCGGCCCGCCGTCGACGCGGCCCGCCGCTGAGCCCCTCCGTCGGGCCATCAGCCGGTCCCGGTGCGCGGCTCGGTGGTGAGCAGACCGGCTCCTCCGCGCTCTCCGGCACCGGGCCTCGGCTCTGGCGGAGGCCCGGCTGCCCCTGGCGTCATGCCGACGGGTCGGGAAGCCACAGGTCGGGGCCGAAGACCTCGTAGCGGATCCGCTGTGCCGGAACACCGGAACGCAGCAGCCGCCCCCGGACATCGCGCATGAACGGCAGCGGCCCGCACAGGAACACCGTCGCATCGTCGGGCAGCTCGATGCCGTCGAGGTCCATCAGGCCCTCACGGGAGGCGGGTTCCTCACGGCTTGCCCTCTCGTACCAGAACACGGCCGTGGCCGCCGGCAGTCGGCGGGTCAGTTCGCTTGTCTCGGCGCGCAGCGCGTGGTCGGCCGGGGAGCGGTCGGCGTGTAGGACGAGGACCGGGCGGGTGGCGCCGATGCCGGCCAGATGGGCGAGGATGCCGCACATGGGGGTACCGCCGATGCCCGCCGAGACCAGGACCACGGGGGTGGAGGCGTCGGCGGGGTCATCGAGGAAGACGTCCCCGAAAGGGGCGGAGAGCGTCAGCTCGTCACCCTCGTGGACGTGGTCGTGCAGCAGGTTGGACACCTCGCCGTCCGGTGCCCCGGCAGTTCCCGTGACCCGCTTCACGGTGATGCGCCGGGCGGCGCCGCCTGGATCGGAGGACAGGCTGTACTGGCGCAGCTGGCGCACTCCGTCGGCCATCAGCACCCGCACGCTGACGTACTGGCCCGCCCGAGCCCGCGGCGCGGGGAGACCGTCGGCCGGCCGGAGTACGAAAGAGACCACGTCCGGTGTCTCGGCGTGGCGGTCGACCACCGTCCACGGCCGCCACACCTCGCCGGGTTCGACGCCGGCCTCCCGGTAGAGGCGGGCCTCACGGCTGATCAGGGCGTTGGCCATGAGCCAGTACACCTCGTCCCAGGCCGCGGCGACAGCCGGGGTGACGGCGTCGCCGAGTACCTCGGCCATGGCGCCGAACAGGTACTTGTGCACGATGGCGTACTGGTCGTCGGTGACCCCGACAGCGGCGTGCTTGTGGGCGATACGTTCCAGCAGCACATCCGGGCGGGTTTCCGGGTCGTCGAGCAGGGCCGCCGCGAACCCGGCGATCGAGCCGGCCAACGCGCGGCTCTGGGCACCGCTGGCCTGATTGCCGCGGTTGAACATCCCGTCGAGCAGTTCCGGCCTGTCGCGGAACATCTCGCGGTAGAAGACGGTCGTGATCTCGTCGAGCGCGCCGGATACGGCCGGCAGGGTGGTACGCACCACGGGGGCGGATTCCACGGACAGCATGAAGCCTCCCTGGCTGAGAGCGGGGGGTGGGTGCCGCAGCACGTCATGTCGGGCGGCGTCCCCTTGTGTAGCAGGCACGTCCGGCGTTTCGGCCCCGTTCCAGGGGCGCTGGGCGATGAGGGGACGAACGGCCCGGGTATCTGTGCCCCGACCGTCCCGGCCCGGGTGGCGTTCGGGGGACGCTCGGCGCCGCGAACGACCCGCGTCCGCCCCTGTCCGAACGGGGGTGCCGCGAGTTCGCCGCGACCGAGCGCGACCGCTCCCTCGGCGGCCGGTCGCGGTCCCGTCGCCGAGGGGGCGGCACCGGAGTGGGGCCGACCGGCCCTGGCCCTTCGGCCCTCGGTGGCGGAGCATCTCCGAGGGGGGACCGACCGGCCGCGCTTCCGTGGCCCGCGTCCGATGCCCCCGGAAGTGGCCAACGGAACAAGGAGCACTCGATGGCGGACGGCCAGCACCCCGGTCCCCACACCCCGGTCCGGGTCTTCCTGCTGGACGACCACGAGGTCGTACGGCGCGGCGTACACGACATGCTGGACGACGAACCCGACATCACCGTCGTGGGCGAGGCCGCCACGGTGGAACAGGCTCTGGCGCGGGTTCCCGCCCTGCGCCCGCACGTGGCCGTCCTGGACGTCCGACTGCCCGACGGCGACGGTGTGACGGTCTGCCGGGAGCTGCGCTCGCGGATGCCGGAGCTGGCCTGTCTGATGCTGACGTCGTTCGACGACGAGGAGGCGCTGCTGGATTCGGTCATGGCGGGGGCGGCCGGGTACGTCCTGAAGCAGATCCATGGTTCGGACCTGGTGTCGGCCGTCCGCACGATCGCCCGGGGGCAGTCCATGCTCGACCCCAGCGCGGCCGCCCGGCTGATGGCCCGGCTGCGCCAGGACCAGGAGCCCAATCCGGAACCGGAGGCGCTGCCGGGGCTTACGGACCGGGAGCGGGACATCCTGGATCTGATCGGTGAAGGGCTGACCAATCGCCAGATCGGTCAGCGGCTGTATCTGGCCGAGAAGACGGTCAAGAACCACATCTCCCGGCTGCTGGCGAAACTGGGGGTCGAACGCCGCGTCCAGGCCGCGGTGATCGCCACCCGGGCCCGGGACCGGCTCCGGCAGGAAGGCGCCTGAGCCACGCGGCCCGACCGTGCCGTGACCGGGCCCCGGGCTTGAGCGTTCGGTCCCCTGGTGGCCCTGCTGACCCCGGTCGACCAGGTCGGCTCGGTCACCGGCCTGGTCGGCGCCGCCGGAGGGCTGCGAGGGTTCCTTCCACCGCTGGTCATGGGTTCGCTGTACGGCGTGTACGGCACGTATGCGGCAAGCCTCGCCCTGCTGGCGCTCGTGGCCGCGGCCGCCCTGGCCCACACCTCACCTCGGTGCGCACCGCTCTCATCGTCATCCGACGGAACGGCGCCGTCCGCCACGGGCGGCTTCGCGCCCCGAGCCTCCGGTCGCCGCCCCCCTTCGGACCGAGCCGCTAACGTGACACGGGGCGGCACGACCGCCGGAAGGCGCGCGGGCATGGAGGATCAGCGGTGCGAAGCTCGGAGGGGACGGATGAGGAGGCCCGTGTACGGCTGCCCCAACTGCGGCTGGACGAACTGCTGGAGGAGTTGCAGGCCCGTCTGGACGCGGCACGCGGCACGCGGGACCGGGTGCACAGTCTGCTGGAGGCAGTGCTCTCCGTCGGGCGTGAGCTGAATCTGGAGGACGTGCTGCACAGCATCGTCGAAGCGGCGGCGGCCCTGGTGGACGCCGAGTACGCGGCGCTCGGGGTGATCGGCCCGGACGGCAAGCGCCTGTCGGCCTTCTACACGGTGGGCATCGACGAGGAACAGATCGAGCGCATAGGCCACTACCCCGAAGGACACGGCATCATCGGCGAGCTGATCCGCCGTCCCGAGCCGCTGCGCCTGCCGAAGCTCTCCGGGCACCCCGCCTCATACGGGTTTCCGCGGCACCATCCGCCGATGAACACCTTCCTCGGCGTGCCCATCCGGGTGCGCGACCACGTCTTCGGCAACCTGTACCTGACCGAGAAGCGGGACGGGCTCCAGTTCGACGAGGACGACGAGTCGGTGCTGGCCACCCTGGCCGTGGCGGCGGGTGTGGCCATCGACAACGCGCGGCTGTACGAGGAGTCACGGCTACGCGAACGCTGGCTCCAGGCGAACGCGGAGATCACACACACCCTGATGTCGGGCGCCGGGCAGCGCGACGTGCTGGCGCTGATCGCGGAGCGGGCGCGGGAGATCACGTCGGCCGCCCTCGGGGTGATCGCCGTGCCGGTGCCCGGCACCGACACGCTTGCCGTGGAGCTGGCGATCGGGCAGGGGGCCGAGACGCTCAGCGGCATGGTGCTGCCCGCACGGGGCAGCCTCGTCGGCCAGGTATTCGTCCAGGGCGCCCCCGTGAGCACACCGGACGTGTCCAGGGACGAGCGCGTAGCAGCCGGCTCGCCCGCCGGCCTGGAGGGCCTCGGCCCCGCGGTGGCCGCGCCCATCGGTTCAAGCGGGGGTGTGCGCGGCGTGGTCCTGCTGGCCAGCGAGGCGGGCCGGCACGAGTTCACCCAGCAGGAGACGGAGTCCCTCCAGGTCTTCGCCGCGCAGGCGGCCGTCGCCATGGAGCTGGCGGAGCGCCGCAAGGACGCCGAACAGATCGCGTTGCTGGAAGACCGCGACCGCATCGCCCGCGACCTGCACGACCTGGCGATCCAGCGGCTGTTCGCCACGGGGATGACGCTGCAGAGCGCCGGCCGCCTGATCGAGCACGAGGCGGCCTCCGCACGCGTGCTGCGGGCGGTGGGCGATCTCGACGAGACCATCAAGATCATCAGGTCGACGATCTTCGGCCTGCGCTCGCGGGGCGACGACATGGCGCCGGCCCTCCGGGCGCGGGTGGTGCGGGCGGTCGACGACGCGGCGCCTCTGCTGGGCTTCGCCCCCGGCGTCCGCATGGAGGGCCTGCTCGACACGCATGTCCCCCGGGCGACGGCCGACCACGTCATGGCCGTCCTGTCCGAGTCCCTGACCAACATCGCCCGCCACGCCCGCGCCGACCGAGCTGAGGTGGCGCTCGAGACCGACGGCAGGCTGGTCCGGCTCACCGTCACCGACAACGGCGCGGGCATCGCGCCCGGGGGCCGACGGAGCGGACTGCGCAACATGAAGGAACGCGCGCACCAGCTTGGTGGTGACATGCAGGACGGCAGCCGAGACGACGGGGGTACCCACCTCGTCTGGTGGGTACCCCTGGGGCAGTCCGGGCACGCGGAGCG
The DNA here is from genome assembly GCF_027460245.1 of Streptomyces sp. WMMC1477. Lineage (NCBI taxonomy): Bacteria > Bacillati > Actinomycetota > Actinomycetes > Kitasatosporales > Streptomycetaceae > Streptomyces > Streptomyces sp. WMMC1477. The sequence continues at coordinate 2,069,308 of NZ_JAPZBD010000003.1, forward strand.
AACGTGATCGCGGCGCGCCCCACCCCCGGAACCGGCACGTCGTCGGCGGCGGCCTGACTAGACGCTGACGGCCGGCTCCCGGACGACCGGCTCCTGGAGTTCGGTGACCCAGGTCGAGGGGTCGCCGTCGGCGGAGAGGTAGACCTCGCGGGGCGGGGCGGTCGTGCGGTAGCCGTTGGCCTCGATCCACCGGGCCAGGGCCTGCACGCTCGGCATGACGCCGTCCATCGAGCCGTGGTGCACGAGCGTGGCGGCGGACTCCAGCTCGGGCAGGGTGACGACGGTGAAGTCGTGGGCGTCGTCCGGCTCCACGGCCACCTGCACCCCGGCGTGCACGGTGACGGCACCGCCCTCCAGGGGCTCGTAGTAGGCCACCCCCGGACCGACGGGGGTGACCCCGGCGGCGGCGAGCCGCTGGAAGAGCTCGCGGTAGAGCGGCTGAATGACGGGGCTGATGTGGTCGGGTCCGAAGCCTTCGGCGGTGGCCGTCAGCTCCGCCACCCGGACGGCGGGCACCCGCTTGATCACGATGTCCTGGGACGACATGGTTCCCTCGCTCTCGATCGTCCGGAGCCTCGCCTCGACCTGCGTGAGCCGGGCCGCGTCCGCGGCCATGGCCGCCGCGAGCTCGGCGCGGCGCAGCCGCAGCATGCCGCGCAGCTCGCCCGGCTCGACCTCCTCGTCGAGCACCGCGCGGACCTGCTCCAGGGTGAAGCCGAGGTCCTTGAGCGCGATGATGCGGTTGAGGCGGGCCAGCTGGGCGGCGCCGTAGTAGCGGTAGCCGCTGTGCGGGTCGACGCGGGCGGGGCGCAGCAGCCCCACCGCGTCGTAGTGGCGCAGCATGCGTACCGACACGCTGCCGTGCTTGGCGAAGTCTCCGATGCTGAACATGTTGTCCTCAGCAGACGGCCTGACACCGTGTGAGGGTCAAGCGCCGGTGGCGGTGGCGGGTTCGGTGACGAGCAGCCCGGCGCGGCCGGTGCGGCGGGCCTCGGCCATGGCGGCGATGCGCCGGTAGCCGTCGGGCGGCATCAGGCGCTCCCAGGTGGCCCAGTCCTCGACGGCCCAGCGGTCGTGCTCGGCCGGGTCGAGTCGGATGCCGGCGATCTGGCGGTCGGTGAGGGTGCCGCCGTCGAAGCAGAAGCCGACCTTGGCCAGCGGCGCGTCCCGGGCCTCGGAGCGCACGTAGTGCATGAGCAGGAGCGGGCAGGGCCGGTCGACGCGCAGCCCGGTCTCCTCGTACGTCTCGCGGACGGCGGTCCTGAACGGGTCCTCCCCGGCGTCCATGTTGCCGCCGGGCAGCTGCCAGGGCCGGTCCCGGAAGACGGAGCGGAGCTGGACGACGCGGCCCCGCTCGTCGGTGAGGAAGACGCAGGCGTAGATGGTGGCCTTGGGGAGGGTGGCCAGGTAGTCGGCCTGCGGAAGCGGGAAGGGCGCTCCGGTGGCGGACTCGTCGCGTGTGGTCGTCATGGTCCCAGTCCTATATCGGGAACGGCCCGGCGCGCGCGCCGCTTCCCCATCCGTGCGATGGGGCGGACGCCCGCTGACGGCGGTGCGGGCGTTACGGGTTCGTTGTCGTGTCCACTGCGGTCCGTGTTCTCGATGATCTAGCGTTCGTGCAGTTCAGCACCGTGATCATCGAGGAAGACCGTATGACTGCCGCTCCGCCGCCCACCGACAACCCAGGCCACGAGGCCTCGCCGCCCGACGACGGGACGGCCTCGCCGCGGCGGCCCGGAGGCTGGCGGAACGGTCCCGCGTGGCGGGCCGGACGGTGGGTCGCCGGAGCGCTCGCGCTCGCCGCCCTCGGCACCGGATACGTCTGGCTGGACGGACAGGCCGGGCCTCCGGGCGACGGTGACGGCGCGTCGGCGCCGCTGGCCGCCGAGTCCGCGGCGCCCACGGCTGCCCCGAAGTACGGCTACCCGGAGCGTCCCACGCTGGACGACCCGTTCGCGGGCTCACCGGCGAAGCGATGGGCCGAGGGCGCCGAGGCGATCGTCCTGCCGGAGGCGGAGGCCGTCGGGAAGACGTCGAAGGAGACGGTCGCGTCGTCGCTGGTGCTGACCAAGGAGTTCCTCGTCGCCTCGCACCTCGACCGGGCGGTCCTCCGGGGCGGCCACCCCGAGGAGGCCCTCGCGCTGATCGACCCGCTGCAGGAGGACGTGCTCGACGGCATGCGCCGCGCTCTGGAGAACCCGACCGAGGAGGACAACCCCGTGTGGTGGTTCCCCCGGTTCGACCCGGAGAAGGTCGAGCTCGCCGGTGAGGTGATCAAGGTGCGCGGCCGGATGACCGTCGAGGAGGGGGACGACGGGTCCGCCGTGATCCGTGCCGACTACAGCTTCGTCTACCCGGTGACGAAGGCCGACCCCCCGCATGCCGTGGGCCGCTCGCTGGTCCGCCGGGTGCTGGAGGTGCACGTCGGCGAGCTGGACGAGTGGACCGGGACCGAGGGCAGACTGTGGATCCTGTACGACATCGCCGACATCACGAACACCAGGTGTGACGCCGCTCCCGGATACATCGAGCCGGAGTTCACCTGGTACGGCGAAGGCGACCAGGCCGAGCCGGGAGACGAGCTGACCGACCCCTACGACCGCCGCGGGGATCTCGAGGACCGGCCGGACGCGTGCGGGTTCGCCCGGCGCGTGTGACGCATCCGTGGACGACGGCGGCGGGCCTTCCCCGCCCGTCACGCGAACGGGCGGGGGGCGCCCCGCCGTGCGGGGTAGGCGGCGGGGTGGGCGGCGGCGCGCGGCGGGGCGGGCGGCGGTCCGGACCTATGGTGGTGGACCGCGCCAGAACCCGTGCTGTCGACGCTGATTCGGAGTGCACTGCTCGATGGGCCTGAACCCCGCACCCCCTCACGGTCGCCGCGGCGATGCCGCCCGGCTCGCGGCGGAGGTGGTGGAGCTGCTGGAGGTGGTGTGGGAGCGGGGCCGGGACGCGGTGTCGTCGTCACCGGTGTCCACCGCACAGCTGCGGGTGATGTACAGCCTGGACCGTGAGGAGGGCGTCAACCTGCGCACGCTGGGGACGCTGCTCGGGGCGGGTCCGTCGTCCGTGAGCCGGCTGTGCGACCGGCTGGAGGCGATCGGCTTCGTGGAGCGCTCGGTGAGCCAGGTGAGCCGACGGGAGCTGGAGCTGCGGCTGACGGGCGAGGGCAAGGCGTTCCTGCGCGATCTGCGGGTGCGCCGGGAGGAGGTGCTCTCGCGGGTGCTCGACGCGATGGCACCGGCGGCGCGCTCGGCGCTCGCGGAGGGGCTGCGCGGCTTCCGGGACGCGTTCGACGTGATCGACGCGTTCGGGGCCGTGGAGGCACCCGCGGCCCCCGCGCCGGGCGGGGCGGCGGGGAACGTCGGCGGGCGGGGCGTCTGAAGATGAGGGGCGGCCGGGATCGGGGCATGCTGGAACCGGGACGGTCGCGGGAAGCGGGGGTGTGGGGCGGGCGGGTACGGCACACTCCCGCGGACCGTCCGGGCCGTCCCCGTGACGGCCGGAGGCGGCTTCTCGGCGCCCGCGGCGATGTTTGCCGTCTTGCAACGGTTTACGATGAGTCCGACGGGCGAGGGCACGAGGGGAGGCGAAGAGCGGGATGTACAGCGACACGGACAGCATCAGCCTGACGGATGTCGCGCGGACCGAGGGCTGCGCGCTGGTGCGGGTCGCGGGCAAGCTCGACGTCTCCACCGAGCGGCAGCTCCAGGAGCACGCGGGGACGCTCGTCGACGCGGGCCACCACCACCTCGTGCTGGACCTGACGGCGCTCGGCTTCTGCGACTCGCGCGGGCTGAACTGCCTGCTGTCCCTCAACTGGCTGTGCCGCCGACTGGGCGGTCAGCTCCTGCTAGCGGCCGTCGGGAGCCGGGTGCTGCGCATGCTCACGCTGACCGGCACCCGCCACGTCTTCCACTGCTACCCCACGCCCGGCGCGGCGCTGGCGGCCGTCCCGTCGGAGCAGCGGCCGGTGTGGCCGCCCGCCGTCTGACCCCGGGCCCACGTCCGTCCCAGGCCCCGCCACCGGGCTCACGGAGCGACATACGCCCGGTAGTCCGGGCTGACCGACCGGTCCGGAAGCGGGTGCTCCGTCCAGGTCCGGGCGACGGACGGGGGCCGGCGGTCGCCGGCGACGAGCACGGCCACCGCGTGGCGGTCCGCCGCCTCGCGCAGTCCGGCGGGGGTGATGCTGCCGTCGTGCCCGGTGAGCTGGCGTGAGGCGCAGCCGGCCCGGTAGGCGACGCGGACGGCGTCGTGCCCCGAGACGACACAGGGCGGCCGGACGCCGAGACGGCGCAGCTCGGCGGCGACGCCGGCGATCTCCCGGGCGGCCCGCCCGCTGCGGTCCACGGCATCCCGCAGCACCCCGTACTGCACCGCCACGTGCCCCAGGAGCCCCACCACGACCAGCCCCGCGAGCAGTGGACGCCAGCGGGAGGGCCGGGTGCACAGCCGGACGAGGCACAGGGCGACGGGCAGGGCGAGCAGGGCGTAGGCGGGCAGCAGGAAGCGCGGGGCGGCGTAGTCGATGAGGAACAGGTAGGGCACGGCGACGGACAGCCCGGTGACGGTCGCGAGCAGCACGGGGGCCGACAGCCGCAGCCGTGCGGCGACGACGAGCCCGGCGATCAGCGGCAGCGGGAGCAGGAGGAACCAGAGGGCGGTCACCGGGTGCTCCCAGCCGATGGCGCACGGGCGGCACAGCGAACGGCCGGCGAGGGCGCGAACCTGGTCGTCGACGGCGAGGTTCCAGCCGAGCCCGCCCTGGATCTCCCCGGCCCGGTCCAGCCGGGCGAGGACGCCACCGTAGGAGAGGTGGGCCTCGACCAGCCACTGCGCCGCGCCGAGCACGGCGCCCGAGCCGAGCACGGCGACGGGCAGCGGGCGCCGCCAGCGCGGCACCACGAGCGCGGCGAGGACGAGCGGCAGGCCGAGCCAGGCGGCGTCCCCGGGACGGAGCAGGGCGACGCAGGCGATGCCGAGGCCGAGGCCGAGCAGGGCGCGGGGGTCGCGTCCCGGCTCGGCCTCGACGGCGCGCAGGAAGCAGCCGACGGTGGCCAGGGCCGCGAAGGCCACCCACAGGTTGGGCATGACCTGCGGGCCGTAGAAGAGGGTGATCCACAGCGAGGCGAACAGACCCCCGGCGAGGGCGAGCACCGGGGCGGGCAGGAGGATGCGCCAGACCCACAGGGCGAGGAACAGCGCGCCTCCGGCGAGGAGGGCCAGGTAGATCCGCAGCACCGTGACGGAGTCGGTCACCGCGGTGACGGGGGTGACGAGGTAGCTGATGCCGCGGGCCCGGGGCGCGCTGAAGAAAGCCCGGGTGGCGTCGGGGCCGCTCTGGCTGACGTAGACCGTCTCGTCCCAGCCGAGCCCGAGCCCCGGCACGACGAGGGCGAGCTGGACGGCGGTGAACGCGACGGCGACGAGGCCGAGCCACAGCGCGTGCCGTTCGGGCGCCGGGGCCTGGGCTCTCAGGGAGGCCAGGAAGTGGGCCTCCTGGCGGTCGGCCAGGGCGGGGGTGGATGTGCGCATGGGTGCCCTCACGCCTCGGGCGGGTGCGTTCCGTCCAGCGCACCCGGGTACGCCAACCCTCCGCGGAAGCGCCGGGCGCGGCCACACGGGTCCGCCGGACGGCGTACCCCGTGTCACCGCCCCCGGTGCACCTCACCGCGGCGCCCGGCCCGGACGCCGTGCGCCAGCAGGCGGTCGTCACGAACCGTGCAGACGACGCGGTGGTCACCGGCCCGCAGGCGCCGCTCCCCGCCATCCGAGCCGACCGGCGCCACGCAGCAGGTGTGGCCCGTGGGGATGGTGTACACCGTCCCCACGGGCCACACGATCGCTTCCCTCGGCCGGCCGGCCGTCTCAGCTCCGCGTGGCGGCGGACGCCTTCGCCGGAGCGGGCTGGTCCGCGGACCCGGAGCCGGGCTCGGGGGACCAGCACTCGACGCCGTGCAGGCCGGGGATCCGGTCGCGGGTGAAGACGGGGTCGAGCCCGGCCTGCCGCTGCTGCTGGTAGTCGCGCAGCAGCTTGAAGGCGACGGCGGACAGCGGCAGGATCGACAGCAGGTTGACCAGGGCCATCGCGCCCATGGTGATGTCGGCCAGGCTCCACACGATGCTGACCGAGCCCATGGCGCCGAGCACGGCGCAGCTCAGGACGACGACGCGGTAGCCGGTCATGACGGACCGGGAGCCGGTCATGAACTGGATGTTGGACTCGCCGTAGTAGTAGTTACCGATCATCGAGCTGAAGGCCAGCATGAAGACGATGAGGGTGAGGGCGTGCGCGCCCCAGTCGCCGAGGGTGGCGGCGAACGCGGACTGGGTGACGTCGGCCCCGCCGCGCTCGGCGAGGGACGGGTTGGCGCTCAGCACGACGAACGCGGTCATGGTGCAGACGACGAGGGTGTCGAAGTAGACGCCGAAGGTCTGCACGAGGCCCTGCTTGACGGGGTGCGAGGTCTCGGCGGAGGCGGCGGCGTTCGGAGCGGAGCCCATGCCGGCCTCGTTGGAGAACATGCCCCGGCGCACGCCCTGGAGGATCGCGGTGCCGATGGCGCCGCCGGCGGCCTCGCGGAGCCCGAAGGCGCCGCCGACGATGTCGCCCAGCATGCCGGGGATCTGGCCGGCGTTGAGGGCGACGATGACCGTGCCGAGGATCAGGTAGAGGACCGCCATCGCCGGGACGAGCGTGCTGGTGACCTTCGCCAGGCGCTTGACGCCGAAGAAGACGGCGAGGGCGAGCAGGCCGGCCAGGCCGAGGCCGAGCATCGGGGTGAACCAGCCGGACTCGACGCCGCCGAGCGAGCCCTCGACCGCGACGGCGATGGTGTTGGACTGCACGGCGGTCAGCACGAAGCCGAAGGTCAGGGTGACCAGGACGGCGAACAGGACGCCGAGCCAGCGCTTCCCGAGGGCGCGCTGCATGTAGTAGGCGGGGCCGCCGCGGTAGGTGCCGGGCTCCTTGCCGCGCGCCTTGTACAGCTGGGCGAGGACGGACTCGACGAACGCGGAGGCGGCGCCGACGAGGGCCATCATCCACATCCAGAAGACGGCGCCGGGCCCGCCGAGGGTGATGGCCGCGGCCACGCCGGCGACGTTGCCGGTGCCGATGCGGGCGGCGGCGGAGATGGTGAAGGCGCCGAAGGGGGTCACCCCGTCCGAGCGCTTGCCCTTGAAGACCCGCAGCATGTCCGGGACCAGGCGGAGCTGGGCACCCCGGGAGCGGAGGGTGAAGTAGAGGCCCGCGATCGCGATGAGCGGGACCAGCAGATACGTCCAGAAGACGTCGTTGACGTCGACGATGAGGGCGTCAAGCGAGCTCATGGGGGTGGTACGTCCCGTCCTCGTGAGTCGGGTGGAGCGGATGGTTCTGTTCCGACGGCGGCGGTACGGGTCGCGTACGTGGCCGTGCGGTTCACGGGAGGTTAACCAGCGTTCGCACGCACTGAACAGGGACGCCGGACGTGCTGATTCTCACAGGTATGACGTGGTATGCCCGATGCGGTCCGTCGCGCGGCAATCGCGGGCGGACGGGGGCGCGGTACGGCCACGAGGGCGGGCAAGCGGGCCGGGAGGAAGGGACAGGAAGAGGGACAGAGAAAGGGCGGCTCTCCCCGTGGAGGGGAGAGCCGCCCCGGGCCGGAGCGCTGGGCGCCCCGGCGGGAACCGCCGATCCGTCCGGATCAGAAGTCCATGCCGCCCATGCCACCGGTCGGGTCCGGCGCGCCACCGGCGGCGGCCTTCTCCGGCTTGTCGGCGATGACGGCCTCGGTGGTGAGGAACAGCGCGGCGATCGACGCGGCGTTCTGCAGCGCGGAACGGGTCACCTTGGCGGGGTCGATGATGCCCTCGGCGATCATGTCGACGTACTCGCCCGTGGCGGCGTTCAGGCCGTGGCCCACGGAGAGGTTGCGCACCTTCTCCACGATGACGCCGCCCTCGAGACCGGCGTTGACCGCGATCTGCTTGAGCGGGGCCTCCAGGGCCAGCTTGACGGCGGCGGCACCGGTGGCCTCGTCGCCCTCCAGCTCCAGCTTCTCGAAGACGCTGGAGGCCTGGAGCAGGGCCACGCCACCACCGGCGACGATGCCCTCCTCGACGGCGGCCTTGGCGTTGCGCACCGCGTCCTCGATGCGGTGCTTGCGCTCCTTGAGCTCCACCTCGGTGGCGGCGCCGGCCTTGATAACGGCCACGCCGCCGGCCAGCTTGGCGAGGCGCTCCTGGAGCTTCTCGCGGTCGTAGTCCGAGTCGGAGTTCTCGATCTCGGCGCGGATCTGGTTGACCCGGCCCTGGACCTGCTCGCTCTCGCCGGCACCGTCGACGATGGTGGTCTCGTCCTTGGTGACGACGACCTTGCGGGCGCGGCCGAGCAGCTCGAGACCGGCGTTCTCCAGCTTGAGGCCGACCTCCTCGGAGATGACCTGGCCACCGGTGAGGATGGCGATGTCGCCGAGCATGGCCTTGCGGCGGTCGCCGAAGCCCGGGGCCTTGACGGCGACGGACTTGAAGGTGCCGCGGATCTTGTTGACGATCAGCGTGGACAGGGCCTCGCCCTCGACGTCCTCGGCGATGATCAGCAGCGGCTTGCCCGACTGCATGACCTTCTCCAGGAGCGGCAGCAGCTCCTTGACGTTGCCGACCTTGGAGTTCGCGATCAGGATGTACGGGTCGTCGTAGACGGTCTCCATACGCTCCATGTCGGTCGCGAAGTACGCCGAGATGTAGCCCTTGTCGAAGCGCATACCCTCGGTGAGCTCCAGCTCCAGACCGAAGGTCTGGGACTCCTCGACGGTGATGACGCCTTCCTTGCCGACCTTGTCCATGGCCTCGGCGATCAGCTCGCCGATCTGGACGTCGGCGGCGGAGATGGAGGCGGTGGAGGCGATCTGCTCCTTCGTCTCCACGTCCTTGGCCTGCTCCAGCAGCGCGGCGGAGACGGCCTCGGTGGCGGCCTCGATACCGCGCTTCAGGGCCATCGGATTGGCACCGGCGGCCACGTTGCGCAGACCCTCGCGGACCAGCGCCTGGGCGAGGACGGTAGCGGTCGTCGTGCCGTCACCGGCGACGTCGTCCGTCTTCTTCGCGACCTCCTTGACGAGCTCGGCGCCGATCTTCTCGTAGGCGTCCTCGAGCTCGATCTCCTTGGCGATGGAGACACCGTCGTTGGTGATCGTGGGGGCGCCCCACTTCTTCTCCAGCACGACGTTGCGACCCTTGGGGCCAAGCGTGACCTTGACGGCGTCGGCGAGCTGGTTCATGCCGCGTTCGAGGCCGCGCCGCGCCTCCTCGTCGAACGCGATGATCTTGGCCATGTGAAGTGGTCCTCCCAGGACTGGGGTGGAGTGCTTCAGGACCGCGCTGGCGCCCGCGACGGACGGCCTGCACGACCTGGCGTTCCTTCCCGCCGGGCCGCGCGGACCTCACCGAACCGGTCCTACGTTGTCACTCTCATGTGCAGAGTGCTAAGCCCCATGATTAGCACTCGCCCCCTGTGAGTGCAAGCGCCCGGGCCCTGCCCCGGGCCGGATGTCCCGGCCTCCGCGACACCCGGGGCGACCGGGATCACGCGGCGGGACCGCCCACGGCGGAGCGCGGCGCACGCATGCGGAAAGCCCGAAGGGCCCGGCCATGGCCGGGCCCTTCGGGAGGTGGCGTGGACGGTCGTCGCTCAGGCGGTCAGGCGGACCATGTCCGCCTGCGGCCCCTTCTGACCCTGCGAGATCTCGAACTCGACCCGCTGCCCTTCCTCAAGGGTGCGGTAGCCGTCCATCTGGATCGCGCTGTAGTGGACGAACACGTCCGCACCACCGTCGACCGCGATGAAGCCGTAGCCCTTCTCCGCGTTGAACCACTTGACGGTGCCCTGAGCCATTCCTAACTCCCCTATTACTGGCCCTTTGCACGAGCCCGCACTCCGCGGACCCGGGTCAGAGTCCACCCCCTGGGTCGCGAGGGTGCTGTGCGCCGGAACGCGTCGACCGCCGCTGAATGTATCTGGACGAACGCCCTGTGCAACAGGTCAATCAGACGAGAAATCCACGGAGAACCGATCGCCCGATAGCGGCCATCCATCGATGAACCGGGACAGACCCGGCAGGACATAACAGGAGTCAACCGGACATAACTTTCTGCGCCACTTTCCGTGGCAGGCAGAACTTCCCGCATGAATCTCCGTCATGCGGGGTGCTGTCAGGGGGGTTTCGCATCTCACCCTACCGCTTCGCGGAAGCCGGAATGACCGCTTCCGCCTCTCTGGAGGGCCGCGAACACGCCGCGGCTCCGCCCCGGGGACGGGGCGGAGCCGCAACGAACTTACGCCGAGGGCGAAGTGACGGACCGTCAGTGCGTCCGTCGCAGGAACCGCCGACGCTCAGACCGCGCCGCCGGCCACGGCGGGGATGATGGAGACGCCCACACCGTCCGGGGTCGGCGTCGCGAGGCCCTCCGCGAAGCGGACGTCGTCGTCGTTGACGTACACGTTCACGAAACGGCGCAGCTTGCCCGTGTCGTCCAGCACCCGGGCGCTGATGCCGGCGTGGTTCTTCTCCAGGTCGGCCAGCACCTCCCCCAGGGTGGCGCCCTCGGCGGTGACCTCGGCCTGGCCGCCCGTGTAGGTGCGCAGGATGGTGGGAATGCGGACGTTGACGCTCATGGTGGGATCACTTTCGCGAGTCGTGGGTACCGGGTCCCGGGTACCCGAGTCGTAAGGGCGTGGGTCAGACGGGCCGCGGGACGCGGCTCACGCCAGGCCGGCGGCGCGGAAGGCGTCCAGCGAAGGGCGGATGACGGCGCTGGGGCCGGTCGTCGGCGCGACGGCGTCCAGCGTCTTCAGGCCGTCGCCGGTGTTGAGGACGACGGTGGTCAGCGCCGGGTCGAGCAGGCCGTTCTCGATCAGCTTGCGGGTGACGCCGACGGTCACGCCGCCCGCCGTCTCCGCGAAGACGCCCTCGGTGCGGGCCAGCAGCTTGATCGCGTCGACCACCTGCTCGTCCGTCACGTCCTCCACCGCGCCACCGGTGCGGCGGGCGATGTCGAGCACGTACGGGCCGTCGGCGGGGTTGCCGATGGCGAGCGACTTGGCGATGGTGTCCGGCCGCACCGGGCGGACGACGTCGCGGCCGCCCTTGAACGCCTGGGAGACCGGGGAGCAGCCCTCGGCCTGGGCGCCGAAGATCCTGTACGGCCGGTCCTCGACGAGGCCCAGCTCGACCAGCTCCCGCAGCCCCTTGTCGATCTTGGTGAGCTGGGAGCCGGAGGCGATCGGGACGACGATCTGGTCCGGCAGCCGCCAGCCGAGCTGCTCGCAGATCTCGTACGCGAGCGTCTTGGAGCCCTCGGCGTAGTAGGGGCGCAGATTGACGTTGACGAAGCCCCAGCCCTCACCGGCCGGGTCGCCGATCAGCTCGCTGCAGAACCGGTTGACGTCGTCGTAGGTGCCCTCGATGCCCACGAGGTCGCCCCCGTACACGGCGGCCATGACGACCTTGCCCTGCTCCAGGTCGTGCGGGATGAACACGCACGACCGCAGCCCGGCGCGGGCCGCCGCGGCACCGACCGCGCCGGCCAGGTTGCCGGTGGAGGAACAGGAGAGCGTGGTGAAGCCGAAGGCGCGGGCGGCCTCGACGGCGATGGCCACGACGCGGTCCTTGAAGGAGTGCGTGGGGTTGCCGGAGTCGTCCTTGACGTGCAGCTCACCGGTGACGCCCAGCTCCTTGGCCAGGTTGTCGGCGCGCACGAGCTTGGTGAAGCCCGGGTTCAGGTTCGGCTTGGCGGCGACGTCGGCGGGCACGGGCAGCAGCGGCGCGTACCGCCAGATGTTGTCGGGACCGGCCTCGATCCGCCGGCGCAGCGCCTCGGCGTCACCCCGGGGCAGCTCGTAGGCGATCTCCAGCGGGCCGAAACAGGCCACACAGGCGAAGCTGGGGCCCAGCGGGGTACGCTCGCCGCACTCGCGACAGGACAGCGCCACGGCGGGGCCGAGCGAGACGCCCGCGGCGGCGCTGCCGACAGCGGCGGCGGAGTTGGATTCGGTGCTTGAAACCGTGTTCACGGCCATGGAGGCGAGGCCCTTTCTCCTCATCTTCCCCACGACGGCTCTCGCCATGGGACGGAATTGGCACCTTCCCCACGGCGGCCTTCGCCTCCGGAATGAACCGGAATGACGCAATCGCGCGCGGGAGGGTTGCCGGGGCTTCTACGGGCCGTTCCCTCTGCCCCTCTGGATGAGCTCTATGACGCCGGGCGGCGTGTTTGTCGGTGGCGCCGGTGGGCGCCGGGTCCGTCCGCGACGTGCCCCGACATGCGGAGGTCACGTGCGCTGTTCAAGACTGTAACCGACGGCCGTGAGGGTGGATGGGGTCGTCCGAACCGCGAGACGCAGGCGTTCGCGGCTGATCGCTGGAGGCGGATACGTGCTGAACGAGGTCGAGAGCTGGCTGCACCGGCGCTCCTGGAGCGCATCGGACCGACCGCTCGCGCGGCTGCTCGCCGCAAAGCGGGCGGCGGGGGCGCACGGCAGCGTGAGCGTCGTGCTCCCCGCGCTCAACGAGGAGGCCACCGTCGGCGACATCGTGACCACGATCCGTGCCGAACTCATGACGCGGGAGGTCCCGCTCGTCGACGAGCTGGTGGTGCTCGACTCCGGCTCCAGCGACCGCACCGGGGACGTGGCGGCGGCGGCCGGGGCCAAGGTCGTCCACCGGGACTCGCTGCTGCCCCGGGTGCCGACCGTGCCCGGCAAGGGGGAGGTGCTGTGGCGCTCGCTCCTGGCCACCAGCGGCGAGATCGTCTGCTTCGTCGACGCCGATCTGCGGGACTTCCGCTCCACCTTCGTCTCCGGCATCGTCGGCCCACTGCTCACCGACCCGGAGCTGCACCTCGTCAAGGGGATGTACGACCGGCCGCTCGGGGACAGCCCGGCGGGCGGCGGCCGCGTCACCGAGTTGGTGGCACGGCCCGTGCTCAACCTGCACTGGCCCCGGCTGGCCGGGTTCGTCCAGCCGCTCGGCGGGGAGTACGCCGCCCGGCGCTCGCTCCTGGAGCGGCTGCCCTTCCCCGTCGGCTACGGCGTCGAGCTGGCGCTGCTGGTGGACTCCCTGCACGCCGTCGGGCTGGACGCCCTCGCCCAGGTCGACGTCGGCGTCCGCAAGCACCGCAACCAGGACGGCCAGGCCCTGGGCAGGATGGCGGCGGCCATCTACCGCACGGCGCAGCGGCGCATCGCGGGGGCGCCGCTCACCCACGCCGGGCTGACCCAGTTCGCCCGCGAGGAGGGCGGCGGCTTCGTCCCCCGCACGCATCCCGTGGACACCGAGGAGCGGCCGCCGATGAGCACGGTCCCGGAGTACACCGCCGCCCGCCACGCCGCGTAGGCCGCCCGTCGCCCGGTCGCGCAGCCCCCGGCACCGGGCCCGGCCCGGACACGGGGTGCCCCCGCACGCGCGTCGCGAACCGCGGGTCCGCCGCGGACGGTCGCGCGGTTCCCCGCGCCCCTCGCGGGGGCGGAACCGCACGGCCGTTTGAACGGCGGCCGATGCGGATACGCTCGCCGCATGGTCGCTGCGTCCCACGTGTCCCAGGTCCTGGTCGCCTCCAACCGTGGTCCGGTCTCCTACTCGTTCGCCGAGGACGGCTCGCTCGGCGCGAGACGCGGCGGCGGCGGCCTCGTCTCCGGGCTCTCGGCCGTCGGCCCCGGGACGGACGCCGTGTGGGTGTGCGCCGCGCTCGGCGAGGGCGACCGGGCGGCGGTCCGGCGCGCCGACGGGCTGCTGCCGGCGGAGGACACCGGCGGCCAGCGGGTGCGGATGCTCGACATCCCCGCCGAGACCTTCGCCCACGCCTACAACGGCATCGCCAACTCGGTGCTCTGGTTCGTCCACCACATGCTCTACCAGACGCCGCTGGAGCCGGTGTTCGACACCGGCTTCGAGGAGCGGTGGGCCGCCTACGAGGCCTACAACGCGGCCTTCGCCCGGGCGCTGGCCGACGAGGCGGCCGAGGGCGCCGTCGTCCTCGTCCAGGACTACCACCTGGCGCTCGTCCCCGAGTTGCTGCGCCGGCTACGGCCGGACCTGCGGACCGGCCACTTCTCGCACACCCCCTGGGCCCCCACCGCGTACTACCGGATACTCCCCGACGCGGCCGCCACGGCCGTGCTGCGCGGCATCCTCGGCGCCGACCGCGCCGCGTTCCTCACCCGGCGCTGGGCCGAGGCGTTCGCCGCCTGCTGCGCCGACGTCCTGGGCGCGACGGTGGAGCCGGCGGAAGCCTCTGCGGACGACGAGCTGCTGATCACCCACGAGGGCCGCACGACCCGCGTCGGCGTGCACGGGCTGGGCGCGGACGCCGCCTTCCTGCGCGAACGCGCCCACCGGGCGGACGTCGAGGAGCGGATGGCCGCGCTGCGCGAGCGGATCGGCGAGGGCCGCCGCACGATCGTCCGGGTGGACCGCACCGAGCTGTCGAAGAACATCGTGCGCGGCCTGCACGCCTACCGCAGGCTGCTGACCGATTTCCCGCACTGGCGGGAGCGGGTGGTGCACGTGGCCTTCGCCTACCCCTCCCGGCAGGACCTCGCCGTCTACCGCGACTACACGGCGGAGGTCTCCCGCCTCGCGGACGCGGTCAACGCCGAGTTCGGCACGGCCGGCTGGACGCCGGTGGTGCTGCACGTCGAGGACGACTTCGCCCGCTCGCTGGCCGCGTACCGGCTGGCGGACGTGGCCCTGGTCAACCCGATCCGGGACGGGATGAACCTCGTCGCCAAGGAGGTGCCCGTCGTCTCCGACCACGGCTGCGCGCTCGTCCTCTCCCGCGAGGCCGGGGCCGCCGCCGAACTGGGCGAGGACGCGCTGCTGGTGAACCCCTACGACGTCGGCGCCACGGCCCGGGCCCTGGACGAGGCCCTCTCCGTCGCGCCGGAGGCGCGCACGCAGGCCACCAAGCGGCTCGCCGCCGCCGCGACGGCGCTGCCGCCGCGCGCCTGGTTCCTCGCCCAACTCCGCGCGCTCAGCGAGGCGTAGGCGCCGCCCACGGCTCCGCGAGCGAGCGCAGCAGCGCGGCGACGCCCGCCGGCCCCGGGACGACGACGTCGGCCCGGGAGGCCAGCGCGGGCACCTCGGGGGCGGCGCTGACCAGGAGCACCGGCAGCCCCTCGGCGCGCCGCCGCTCCAGCGCGGCGAAGGCCGCCAGATCCCCCAGGTCGTCGCCGGCGTAGAGGGCGGGGCCCGCGCCCCGCTCCGCCAGATAGGCGGCGAGCGCCAGCCCCTTGTCCATGCCGCGCGGACGCAACTCCAGGACGCAGCGCCCCGGTTCGAGGTGCAGGCCGTGCCGCTCGGCCACGGCGGCCAGCGGCTCGCGCAGGACGGCCAGCGCGCCCTCCGGATCGGTGGACCGCCGGGTGTGGACGGCGACGGCCAGCCCCTTGTCCTCGACGGTGACGCCTTCGGGCAGGGCCAGGCTCCCGAGGAGGCCGGGGAGTTCGGCGCGGACGGCGGCCACCTCGGGGTCGGGGGGCGGCGTGGAGGCCTCGCCGGTGGCGGCGTCCCAGCGCTCGGCGCCGTAGCCGCCCAGGACGGTGAGGCCCTCCAGGCCCGGTACGTCGGCGAAGCCCCCGTACCGCACGGCGAGCTCGGCGGGCCGCCCGGTGACGACCGCGATCCCGGCCACATGGGGCGCGAGCCGCACCAGCGCGGGCAGCACGTCGGGGTGGGGGCGGGCGTCCGCCGGGTCGGGGACGATGGGGGCGAGGGTGCCGTCGAAGTCGAAGGCGACGACCGAGCGGCCCGGACCGGCCTGGATGGCCTCGAAGCCGGTGCGCCCGGCGGGCGTGATGGCGTGCGCGTCGAAGCGGACCATGCCCGTGACCCTACCGGCGCCGCCGCTGCGCGTCTCTGACGCGCCGGAGCCGGTTCACCGTCACCGGGTCGTGGGCGAGGGCCCGGGGGTCGTCGAGCAGGGCGTTGAGCACCTGGTAGTAGCGCGTCGGCGGCATGCCCAGCCGCTCGCGTATCGCCCGCTCCTTCGCGCCCGGCCCCGGCCAGCCCCGCCGCTCGACGGCGAGCACGGCCTCGTCCCGCGCGGACAGCTCCCGGGCGGGCCCGTCCCCGGGCCCGGCACCGGCCGTGCCCCTGGGCGCGCCCCGCGGCTCGTCCTCGGGCCCGTCCGTGCTCTCGCTCACCGTGTGCTCACCCCCGCCTCCGTCGCCCCGGCCAACGTAACGCGTGCCCCGGGGGCGGCCCCGACCCGGCCCCGGGTGCCCGGCTCAGCCCAGGGTGCGGTAGCGGCCCTGGAAGTAGGTGAGGGGGCCGCCGTCGGCTCCGGGCACGCCCGTCGTCAGGACGCGGGCCACGAGCAGCGTGTGGTCGCCGGCGGGGACGCGCTGCTCGGTGCGGCACTCCAGGTGGGCGAGTGCGCCGTGGACGAGGGGGGCCTCGGCGATGTCGCCCCGGGTGTGCGGCAGCTCCCGGAAGAGCAGCTCGTCGCTGAGCCGGCCCTTCATGGCGAAGCGCCCGGCCGTCTGCCGCTGGTTGTCGGCCAGCAGGTTGGCGGCCCACAGCTCGCGCCGGGCCAGCAGCTCGTCCATCCGGGAGCCGGTGCGGACGCTGAGGAGGACGAGCGGGGGGTCGAGGCTGACGGAGACGAAGGCCGTCGCCGTCATCCCGACGTAGGCGCCCCGGGCCCCCTCCTCGGGGTCGAAGGCCGTCACCAGGACCACCCCGGCGGCGAGCCGGGCCATGGCCGCTCGGAACTGCTCCTCGTTCACCCCTCCAGGATGGGGGACGGCGGCGGCGTCGGCGGGGTCGGCGGACGCCGTCCGCGCGGTGTCGGCGGCGGTATCGGTGCGGTGCGCTGCTGTCGGAAACACAGCGGCGACGCTAGCGAGCCGCCGGGCCGGGGCGCATCGGGCCCGGGAACCAGCCGGGTCCTAGGACCGGCACCAACCGCCCCGAACAGGGGTACGACGGCGCTCACCGGAGGGGAAATCCGCACCTCCAGAACCTCTTATTGTGACATGAGTCACAGATGAGATTTATTGCTGACCCTGTGTACCGGGGGTGGAGCAGCCTGTGATTCAGTGGCGGAAACACTCGGACGAGTGGCATTTCGGGCCGGCGACGAGCCACGAGGGGAGGGCGATGGACACCGATTCCGAGCCGTACGTCCGCCTCACCAGCCTGCGTCGCCTGCACCAGTCCGTGGCGCAGCTCAACACCGCCCGCAGCCTCGCCGACACCCTCCAGACGGTCGCCGACGGCATCGTCACCGGCCTCGGTTTCGAGATGGCCGCCGTCAACCTCGTGCGCCAGGACGGGGACCTCGTCGTCGCCGCCGTCGCGGGCAGCACCGGGGCCGAGGCGATGATGGCCGGCCGGGTCGGCTCCCGCGCCTCCTGGGAACGCCGGCTGGCCCTGGGCGAGGCCTGGGGAGAGCTGCGGTTCGTGCCCTACACCGAGGGCTGGGTGCTCGACGACGACGACGTCCCGCAGTGGCACTCGCCCGGTCCCGCGCCGCGCTTCCCCGACGAGTGGCACCCCATGGACCGGCTGTTCATCCCCATGTACACCTCCGACGGCGACCTCCTCGGCGTCATATCCGTCGACCGGCCGCGCAACGGCCGCCGCCCCGGCCCGTGGGGCTGCGAGGCCCTCCAGATGTACGGGTTCCAGGCCGCCATCGCCATCAGCAACGCCCGGCTGCGCGCCAACATGCAGCGCGCCCTCGTCCGGCTGGAGCGCGAGCAGCAGGCGCTGCGGGCGAGCGAGGAGAGCTTCCGCGCCGCGTTCGAGTACGCCCCCAGCGGCATGGCGATCGCCGAGATGGGCGGGGACCAGCACGGGCGGCTCATCAAGGCCAACGACGCGCTGTGCAGGCTGCTCGGGCGCTCGGCCTCGATGATGCGGCGCTATTCCTTCTCCGACCTCGTCCACCCCGAGGACATCGGCACCCTGCTGCGCACCGCCGCCGAGGGCGGGCGGGCCGAGCTGCGGATGAGCCGCCGCGACGGCTCCTACGTCTGGGTGTCCTTGCGGAACTCCGTCGTCGCGGACGTCGCCGACGGACCGCGCTTCCTCCTCACCCACGTCGAGGACATCGAGGAGCGCAAGCGCCACGAGCTCCAGCTCGCCCACCGCGCCAGCCACGACTC
This sequence comes from Streptomyces sp. WMMC1477, assembly GCF_027460245.1. Taxonomy (NCBI): domain Bacteria; kingdom Bacillati; phylum Actinomycetota; class Actinomycetes; order Kitasatosporales; family Streptomycetaceae; genus Streptomyces; species Streptomyces sp. WMMC1477. Next base: position 2,087,462 of record NZ_JAPZBD010000003.1, read on the forward strand.
CCTGACCGGGCTGCCCAACAGCGCCGAGCTGCGGGCGCGGCTCAGTGCCCGGCTGTGCGAGCGCCCGGCGCTGACGTCGGTCCACGCGGGCGGGCACGCGAACGGGCACGGCGACGGCCACCGGGACGACCACGCGGGCGTGTACTCCGGCCACCCGGGCCCGGACGCGACCTGGGTCGACGCCTACGACTCGGGCGCCCTGTACCTCGACGACGCCCGCGCCCACGGCTTCAGCCCGGACGGGTACGACGTCGACGGCTTCAAGGCCGACGAGCCCGGAGCGGGCGTCCCAGCCGCGCCGCCCGCCGTGGGCGCCGGATTCGACCACCACGTCCACGTCACCGCGCCGCAGAGCGACGACCCGGCGGCCAAGGGGCTGGCGGTCCTCTTCTGCGACCTGGACGGCTTCAAGTCCATCAACGACCGCTTCGGCCACCACTGCGGCGACGCCGTCCTCGTGGAGGTCGCGCGGCGGCTCGCGGCGGGCGTGCGGGACAACGACACGGTGGCCAGGCTCGGCGGCGACGAGTTCGTCGTCCTCGCGGACGGGCTGGGCCTCGCCGACGCGGGCGACCTGGCGGTGCGGCTGCGCAACGCGATCGTCCCGCCGATCCGGGTCGAGGGGCGCCAGGTGCGGGTCGGGGCGAGCTTCGGCATCGGCTGGGCCTCCTGCGGCGAGTCGGTGGAGGAGATCCTCCAGTCCGCGGACCAGCGGATGTACGTCGAGAAGCGCTCCCGCTCGAAGGGCCACCGGCGGGCCGGGTAGCGGACCCGGGGGGGTATCCCACGCACAGGAGTACGCCTGCGCTGTCCCCCGAACGGGGTAGGCTGCCCGGGGTCAGCCGATGCCGTGTGAGGAGAACAGGGGATGACCGCCGGAAACAACGGTACGACGCCGCCGGAGGGGGACGACCCGTTCGGCTATCTGTACCGCCAGGAAGGCGGCGCGCCGGACCAGGCCCCGCAGCAGCAGGGCGTCCCCCGCACCTCGTACCAGCAGGTCCGCCCGGTGGGCGAGCGCCGCTACGGCGGCCAGCAGGCGCAGGCGGGCGGCTACGGCTACCCGCCCCAGGGCCCGCCGCCCCAGGCCCAGCCACCGCAGGGCCCGCAGGCCCCGCAGGGCGGCTACGGCTACCCGCCCCAGGCTCCCGCTGCCAACGCCTACCCCAACGCGCACTACGCGGCCCCGGAGACGCAGCCCGGCGGCCGTGCGGCCACCCGGGGGATGGCCGGCCCGGCGGGCGGCGGCCACGGCGCCCGCGGCTCCGGTCACGGCTCCGGCGGCGGACAGCGGCGCAACGGCCTGCTCATCGCGGCCCTGGCCGTGGTGGGCGCCGTCCTCATCGGCGTCGGCGCGGCCGTCGCCTTCTCCGGTGACGACGCCGGGGACCAGGCCCAGAACTCGGCGAGCAACGGCCAGTCCGGCGGCACCGACGGCACCGGCCAGAAGGACGACGAGCAGCAGGGCGAGGAGGAGAAGGACAAGGAGCCCGAGGACGTCGAGCTGCCCGGCGAGGACGCCTCCAGCCTCCGCCTCGACAACGGTCCCTTCGTCGCCGGGGACGTCCCCGGCTCCAAGGCCAAGGACGGCAAGTACGTGACGGGCATGAACAAGCCCGGCGCCACGGTCACCTGGACGACGAACGTCCCCGAGGCCGGCACCTACCGCCTGTACTTCGGCTACACCGTGCCGGGCAAGGACATGAAGCTCAGCCTCCTCGTCAACGAGGCGCCGAAGCCGCAGAACGTCAACTTCAAGAACTTCGCCAAGGGCCCCAAGAACGACTGGGAGAAGTCCTGGACGTACACCTACGGCCAGGTGACGGTCAAGGAGGGCGAGAACGTCTTCCGTCTGACCTGCGGCGCGGAGGACGCCTGCGACGTGGCCCTCGGCCGCGTGTGGCTCGCTCCGGCCGAGGGCTGAGACCCGGGCGGAGCCGGGCCCCGGCGGGGCCCGGACGGGCCGGTCTCAGGCGGGCCGGTCTCAGGCGGGACCGGGGGCGACGGCCCACGCGCCGCGGCGGAGTACGGCGCGGACGGTGAGGTCCGCGTCGAGGGCGACGAGGTCGGCGTCCAGCCCCGGACGGATCGCGCCGACGCGGTCGGAGCGGCCGAGCAGCCGCGCGGGGGTCGTCGACACGGCGCGCACGGCGTCCTCGATGCCGATGCCGTCCCGGGTGACGGCGCGGCGCAGCGCGGCGTCCAGGGTGAGCGTCGAGCCGGCGATCGAGCCGGGGCTGCCGTCGTCGGTGACGAGGCGGGCCACCCCGTCCACGACCTCCACGTCCAGCGGGCCGAGCCGGTAGCGGCCGTCGCCGAAGCCCGCGGCGTCCATGGCGTCGGTGATGAAGGCGACCCGGCCGGAGCCCGCGCGGTCGAAGGCCAGCCGCAGCGCGGCGGGGTGGAGGTGCGTGCCGTCGTCGATCAGCTCGACGGTGACGCCCTCGTCCTCCAGCAGGGCGGTGACGGGCCCGGGGGCCCGGTGGCCCAGCGCCGGCATCGCGTTGAACAGGTGGGTGGCCACGGAGGCCCCCGCGTCGATCGCCGCCCGCGTCTCCTCGTAGGTGGCGTCGGTGTGGCCGACGGCGGCGAGCACGCCCTCGTCGACGAGGAGGCGGACGGAGTCGAGCCCGCCCGGGCGCTCGGTCGCCAGCGTGCACATCACCGCGGTGCCCCGCGCGGCGTCGACGAGCTTGCGGACCTCGGCCGGGTCCGGGTCGCGCAGGAGCGCCTCGCTGTGCGCGCCCTTGCGGCAGGGGGAGATGAAGGGGCCCTCGAAGTGCACTCCGGCCAGCTCGCCCTGCTCGACCAGCTCGGACAGCAGCCCGGCCTGCCGCGCGAGCGTGTCGAGCTCGCCGGTGACGGTGGAGGCCACGAGGGTCGTCGTGCCGTGGACGCGGTGGGTGCGGACGGCCGTCAGCACGTCCTCGGCGGTGCCGGAGGTGAAGGAGGCCCCGCCGCCACCGTGGTTGTGGACGTCCACGAAGCCGGGCACCAGCCAGTGCCCGGCGAGGTCGACGTCGCCGGGGTGCGGTGCCGCGGGCTCCCCCGGCCCGGCCGCCGGCTCGACGGCGGCGATGCGGCCGCCCTCGACGGTCACCCGGCCACCGTCCAACACGCCGTCCGGCGTGACGACTTTGGCCCCGGCGAGGCTGAACTGCTGCGTCATCGGGTCGCGACCTCCGCGGTGAGTAGGTCCCAGGCGAGGAGCCCCGCGCCCAGGCAGCCGGCAGCGTCCCCGAGGGCGGCCGGAACGATCAGGGGCAACCGCTGGAACGTCACCTTGGCCCGGACGGCCTGACGCAGCGGCGCGAAGAGGGTGTCCCCGGCTTCGGCGAGGCCGCCGCCGACGATGAGCATGCGCGGGTCGAGCAGGGTGAGCGCGGTGACGAGGCCGGTGGCGAGGGCGTCCACCGCGTCCCGCCAGACGGCCTCGGCCCGGGGGTCGCCCGCGGCGACGGCGCGCGCCGCGTCGGCGGCCGTGCTCCGGGCGTCCCCGCTGGCCTCGGCCCAGGCGCGGCCCACGGCGGCGGCGGAGGCGAGCGTTTCGAGACAGCCGTGCTGGCCGCAGCCGCACGGCGGGCCGCCCGGCCGGACGACGATGTGGCCGATCTCCCCGGCGCCGCCGTGGGCTCCGGCCTCCACCCGGCCGTCGATGCCGATGGCCCCGGCGATGCCGGTGCCCAGGGGGACGAAGACGAAGCGGTCCACACCGGCGCCCGCGCCGATGCGCCCCTCGGCCAGGCCGCCGGTGCGCACGTCGTGGCCGAAGGCGACGGGCAGGCCCAGCCGCTCGGCGAGCAGCCTGCGGAGGGGGAGGTCGCTCCAGCCGAGGTTGGCGGCGAAGCGGACCACCCCCGCGGGCTCGTCGAGGATGCCCGGCACGGCGACTCCGGCCGCCCGGGGGCCGCGCCCGTACCGGTCGGCGCCGGTGCGGGCGAGGTCGGCCGCGAAGTCCAGGACGGCGGCGGTGACGGCGTCGGGACCCCGGCCGCGGCCGGTGGGACGACGGTCTTCGTGCAGGAGCGCACCGTCCGGGCCGACGAGGGCGGCCTTCATGCCGGTGCCGCCCACATCGAGGGCGATGACGTATTCCACGTCCACAGTCTCGCCCGAGATCCCCCAAGAGGTCTAGTCCACTGCCGGGGTTCGGCAGGAGTGTCCGGGACGACCCGGAGGAACCGTGAACATCGGGAAGAAACCACTCAGAGTGGCACGGAACCCTAGTCCCAGCCCTGCCCCCGACGGCCCCGCTTCACCTCGCCGCGCCGCTTCTTGTTGCGCAGCCGCCGCTCCACCACACCGCGCGGCACGCGCTTCTTCCTGCGCTCGGGCCGCGGCGGCGCCGTCGCCTCGGCCAGCAGCGAGGCCATCCGGACGGCCGCCGTCTCGCGGTTGCGCCACTGCGAGCGGTGCTCGCTCGCCCGCACCGTGAGGACGCCGTCGCGCAGCCGCTCGCCGAGACGGTCCAGCGCCCGCTCCTTCCACACCGGCGGCAGGGCGTCGGTGCGGGCCAGGTCGAAGCGCAGCTCCACCTGGCTGTCGCTGGTGTTGACGTGCTGCCCGCCCGGCCCGGACGAACGCGAGAACCGCCAGCTCAGCTCCGACTCGGGCAGGGCGACAGAACCACGGATGACGTAGGGACCGGACATGCGTCCATGATCTCCTCTCCCCCGGGCACCCGCACCGCCTTTTCCCCGGGCCCCCTCGGCGTCGGACCGCCCCGCAGCCACCCGGAAGCCGTCTCGGACGTGCGGCGAAAGGCGGGCCGAAACCGGGCCGAAACCCGTCGCCGGAACCTGCGCGTACCCGAGCAGCGTTGTGGGGAGTGAATGTACCGTCGTCGCATCTGACGAGAACCTTGAGAAAGGGACCCACCCCATGGCTGTGAGCCTGTCCAAGGGCGGCAATGTTTCGCTCTCCAAGGAGGCCCCTGGCCTCACCGCGGTGACCGTCGGCCTCGGCTGGGACGTCCGCACCACCACCGGCACCGACTTCGACCTGGACGCGAGCGCCATCGCGGTGAACGCCGCCGGCAAGGTGCACACCGACGGCCACTTCGTCTTCTTCAACAACACCGCCTCGCCGGACCAGGCCATCGTGCACACCGGTGACAACCGCACCGGCGAGGGCGGCGGTGACGACGAGCAGATCAACGTCAACCTGCAGACACTGCCCGCCGAGATCGACAAGATCGTGTTCCCGGTGTCCATCTACGACGCCGAGTCGCGCAGCCAGAACTTCGGCCAGGTGCGCAACGCGTTCATCCGCATCATCAACCAGGCCAACCAGCAGGAGATCGCCCGCTACGACCTCAGCGAGGACGCGGCGACGGAGACGGCCATGGTCTTCGGCGAGATCTACCGCAACGGCGCGGAGTGGAAGTTCCGGGCCGTGGGCCAGGGTTACGCGTCGGGGCTGGCGGGTATCGCTCAGGACTTCGGCGTTAACGTCTGAGACAGCCGTCGCGAAGGGGCCAGGCCATCGGGTCTGGCCCCTTCTGGTGCGCACGGCCGACCGAGACGTCCGGAACTGTCCGCTAACGAGGAGATAGACGTGCAGGGGAACGCAAGCGCCTGGGAAGCCTTCTGGCGGGACCGTCCGGTGGAGGACGGCGCGACGCTGTGGGACGTGGACCCGGCCGAGGCCGTGCACCGCCACCTGCCGCGGCTTCAGGAGTGGTACACGCCCGGGCTGCCGGTCGCGGACGTCGGCTGCGGGAACGGCCGTCAGACGGAGGCTCTGGCGGAACGTTTCGACAGGGTCGTCGGCTACGACGTCTCCGCCTCCGCGCTGGCCGCGGCGCGGCAGCTGCACCCCCGGGACAACATCGCCTACCGGCAGCTGGACCTGTCCGTGCCCGGCGAGGCGGACCGCCTCCACCAGGAGTTCGGGGACCAGAACGTCTACGTGCGCACCGTCATCCACCAGCTGCCCGAGGAGGCGCGGCAGTGGGCGGGCGACTCGCTCGCGACCCTGCTCGGCGAGCGCGGGCACGGCTACGTCATCGAGCTCGCCCCCGAGGCCGCCGTGCTGTTCGCCGCCTGGCCCCGGCAGGGCGGCCCGTCCAAGCTCGACGACATCATCCAGTCCGGGCTCGTACCGGCCCGGCTGGCCCCGGGCGAGCTGGAGGAGACCCTGGTCAACGCCGGCCTCGACGTCGTCGAGATGGGCAACTTCACCGGGCGCAGCGTCGAGACCGGGCTGGACGGCCCGCTGACGGTGCCGATGCAGTTCGCCCGCGTCCGGCGGGGGCGTTGACGATGCTCACGACGACGGTCGCGTACGGCTCCGTCGAGCAGATACGCGCCGTCCAGGCCGCCGACCCGCTGGGCGCCGACGAACTGTGCGCCAGGCTGCCGCGGATCAACCCCCGGGCCGATCTGTTCGCGCTGGCCACGGCACTGCGCCGCATCCTCCCCGATACGGCCGACGTCGGCGGCTTCTCCCGCGACGCGTGCCTGGCCGCCATGCGCGACATCGGGCTCTTCGCCGGCTCCATCAAGCGCCACGGCGCCGAGCCGGGCCGCGTGGTACCCGAACTCCTGCCCGTCCTGGAGGAGTTGGGGCGCCGCACCGACATGGTGCCGCGGGACACGGTGCTGCACTACTGCGTGTGGAACCCGACGGGCGAGCGGCGCCGCACCTACACCGGGGACGCGCAGGAGCGGGCCCTCCAGGACTCCGTGCGGCACGCGTTCCCCCGGCTGCACACGGCGCTGGAGCTGTGCGGGGAGCTCAGCCGCACCGAACCCTGGGAGCCGGGCTTCGCCCCGCTCGTGGCGGAGATCGGCGGGCACGCCCAGGTCATGGTGGAGTCGATCGACCGGGTGATAGCGGACGTCAGCCCCGAGTTCTTCGCCCGCGGCCTGCGCCCCTACTTCGAGGAGTTCACCGTCGACGGCACCGCCTACCTGGGTCCGGCGGCGGCCCAGGTGCCGCTGTGGCTCGTCGACGAGGTGGTGTGGCTCTCGGACGCCGGCGTCGACGCGTACGAGCGGTTCCTGCTCGACTCCGTGCCCTACGGCCTCCCGCGCTGGCGCGACCTGCACGCCGCCTGGCACGGCCGTCCGTCCGCCGTGGGCCGACTGCTGACGGCCGCCGGGGGGCCGCACGCGGGCGCCGTGCGGGCCGGGGCCGAGGCACTGGTGGAGCTGCTGCGCACCGTCACGACGTTCCGCGGCCGGCACCTGCGCATCGCCCGGCAGGCCTACCGCGAGGACGTGCGCCTCTACCCGCTCGGCAGCGGCGGCGGCAGCGTCGATCTCCTCCGGGAGGTCCTGCTGCTCACCCGGGAGAACGCCCGGATCGCGCGGGAGCGGGCCCACGCCTCCCCCACGCGGACACCAGCGGCGCGGAGAGCGTGACGAACCCGGGGTCGGCCAGGTCCGCCAGGACCTGGCCGAAGTCCTCCTCGCCGACCAGCCCGCCGGTCAGCAGCGGCTCCCGCAGCCGCCGGAAGGTGTGCCGGTAGAACTCGGCACCGGCGCTCCCCCCGCGCAGCGCCCCGCCGTCCACCACCGCGTCGACGCCGGTCAGCCCGCGCTCCGCGAGAGCGGACGGCAGCCGGTGCCCGAACCGGTTGTCGCAGCCCCGCCCGCCCAGCAGCGTCACGACCGCGTCGTGCACCCGCTGGAACCGCTCGGCCGCCGTGCGCGGCGCGGGCAGCGGCCCCGGCACGTCGATGTCGAACTCGGAGAGGACGACGAGCCCGCCCGGGGCGCAGTACCCGACGAGCCGGTCCAGCACCCTCGCACGCTCCGGCAGATGCGAGAGCACCATCCGCGCGTGCACGACGTCGAACGTCTCGCCCAGCGGCTCGTCGGCCAACAGGTCGTGCCGGCGTATCTCGACCCGCGACGGCAGCCCGGCCGCCTCCAGATGCCGGGTGTCGACGTCCAGCGCGACCACCCGGCCCGCGCCTTCCCCCACCATGCCGGCCAGCAGCCGGCTCACCGAACCGCCCCCGGCGCCGACGTCCAGGCAGGAGGCGCCCTCGGGCACGCCCGCCGCCACGAGCGCCCGGCGGGAGGCGGGCTCCCAGAACGCGCCCAGGTGTGCCAGCCGCGCCCGCTCCTCGTCCCACTCGGTCGCGAACGTGTAGCTCTCCCCGGTCACGAGCTCCCCGGTGCTGTGCTGCCCGGTCATGTCCTTCCCTCCCGGCGACGTCCCCATCCGCCCACCGGGAACCTATCGCGCGCCCCCGGGCCACTGCGCCGCACGTGGGAGCATGGACGCGTGATCGATCTGGGCTACTCGCTCTCCCGGAGGCTCCCCGACCCGCCGCAGACCGCCTACGCGCGGGCCGACGTGCGGGCCCTGCGGTACGACCTCTTCCGCGGCGACGTCTACCTCGCCGACGTGGACGCCGACCGGGAGCTGGCGACCGCCCTGGGCTGGGTGCCGGTGCTGGACTTCGCCTGGGCGCTGTGCGATGTCGTCGAGCACCTCGACCGCGACCCCCTGGGCAGCCGCGCGTCCCGGCCGCAGCGGGCCGAGCTGGACCTCACCGAGTCCGCCGACCGGCTGCGCTTCGTGCGCCGCTTCGGCTGGGTGGAGGTCACCGCCGACTGGGCGCCAGACGAACTCCCGCTCGCCTTCAGCCACTCCGCGCTGCGGCGGGAGGCCAGGGACTTCCTCCACGACCTGGTCGCCGACCTGGTGGACCTGCACGAGGACCTCGGCGACAACCCGCTGGTCTGGGACCTCCAGGCCCGCTTCCCCCGCGTCTAGGAGCCTGACCGGGTGCCCGGCCGGGTGTCCCCCCGGGCGCCCTGTCGCCCGGGCTCGTCGCCCGGCTCCCGGGACGCACCGCGACGCGGCCGGGCACGCACGTGCATCCGCTCCCCCTGGGAGCCGAAGAGGCTGAGGACCTCCACGGGCCCCTCGCCCGTGCTGCCGAACCAGTGCGGCAGCCGGGTGTCGAACTCCGCCGCCTCCCCCGGGCCCAGCACGAGGTCGTGCTCGGCCAGGACCAGGCGCAGCCGGCCGGCGAGCACGTACATCCACTCGTAGCCCTCGTGGCGCACCGGGTCCGGCGTCCGCTGTTCGGCGGACACCACCATCTTGTACGCCTGCAGCGGGCCCGGCTGGCGCGTCAGCGGCAGCACCGTGCGGCCCTCCAGGTGCCGGGGGACGAGGCGGACGCGCGGGTCTCCGACCTCGGGCGCGCCGACCAGCTCGTCCAGCGGCACCTGGTGCGCCTGGGCGATCGGCAGGAGCAGCTCCAGGCTCGGGCGGCGCTGGCCGGTCTCCAGCCTGGACAGGGTGCTCTTCGAGACCCCGGTGGCTTCCGACAGCGCCGCGAGCGTCACCCCGCGCCCGGTGCGCAGCCGTTTGAGCCGCGGGCCGACCTCGTCCAGGGCCCGGCTGATGGCAGTGGTGTCGTCCATGCGGCCCATTGCACCGCGACGTCCCGGAAACGGCAACAAAGTTTGCCGGAAATGCGAGGCAGCCCGCACCCTGGGCCTCCGCGGGGCGTGAACCCCGGACCGCACACCACGGAGGCGCACACCATGACGGGACACCACCACACGCAGGCCGGGCATCACCACGACCACGCGGACCTCGACTGGGACGCCATGGTCACCGAGCTGCTGCGCGAGGGCGAGCTGCACCTGCCGTACCTGGAGCGGGCGGCGGAGTGGCTCCGCGACCTGGCGTCCGCCGGAGCCCCCGTCGCTGCGTCCGCCGACGCGCCCGTCGGTGCGGGCGGCGACTCGGGCGGCGACTCGGGTGGCGCCCCGGAGCCGGCCGTCCGGCGCGTGCTGGACGTGGGCAGCGGCCCCGGGGTGGCGGCCTGCGTGCTCGCCCGGGCCTTCCCCGAGGCCGAGACGGTCGCCGCCGACCAGTCCGCAGCCCTGCTGGAGCACGCCGCCGAACGCGCGGCCGGGCAGGGCCTGAAGCTGACCACGCACCGCGCCGACCTGCCCGCCGAGTTCGGCACCCTGCCGCCGGCCGACCTCGTCTGGAGCAGCAACGTCGTCCACCACCTCGGCGACCAGCAGGCGGCACTCACCTCCCTCGCCGCCGCCCTCCGCCCCGGCGGCCTGCTCGCCGTCGCCGAACGCGGCCTGCCCCCGCGCTTCCTCCCGCGCGACATCGGGCTCGGGCGGCCCGGCCTCCAGGCCCGCCTGGACGCCGCCGAGGAGGAGGCGTTCGCGGCCATGCGCGCCGGGCTGAGCGGCACCGTGGACGTGGTCGAGGACTGGCCCGCCCTGCTCACCGCCGCCGGGCTCACCCCCACCGGGAGCCGGACGTTCCTCTCCGAGCACCCGGCGCCGCTGGCCCGGCCCGCGCGCGCACACCTGCGCGACCGGCTGGCCCGCAAGCGCGAGCGGCTGGCCGGGCTGCTGGACGCGGAGGACCTCGCGACGCTGGACCGCCTCCTCGACCCCGGGGCGGAGGCGGGTCTGCTGCACCGGCCCGACGCCTTCTACCTGCACGCCACCACCGTGCACACCGCCCGCGCGCTGCCCCGGGGGTAGGCACCGCCCGAGGAACGCCGCCGCGCCTCACGGCCGGACCCGGATGCCCAGGGAGGCGGCGAGCGCGGGAACGTGGTCGAGCAGCTGGGCCGGGGTGATCGTCGCCCCGGCCAGCCGCTCCACGCCCCGGCTGAGCGTGAACCCCGCCGTCTCCCGCAGATCGACGTCGACGAGGGTGGCGCCCGTCAGATCGGCACCGCGCAGGACGCAGTCCCGGAAGGCGACCCGGGTCAGCGTGGCGCCCGCGAGATCCGGCTCGACGAGGACGCAGCCCTCGAAGGCCACGTCGGTCAGCGTCGCCCCCCGCAGGTTGACGAAGTCCAGCTTGCCGCCCCGGAACAGGACGCGGGACAGGCTCGCCCCGTACGCCCGGACGCCGCCCAGCCGGACGTCCGCGCAGGTCACGTCCCGGAACCGGGCGTCGACGAGGTCGGTGCCCACGCCCCTGACCGCCTCCAGCGCGCAGTCGGCGAACCGGGCGCCGCGCAGCCCGGCCTCGTCCAGCGTGACGTCCCTCAGCGCGCAGTCGAGGAACCGCGCACTCGGCGCGTCCGCCCCCGTCAGGTCCAGGGAGGTGAACGCCAGGCCGTCGTAGTCCCCCTCGGGGGCGAGAGGGCCGGGGTGGGCGTCCAGCTCGGGCAGGGTGAACTCGGGGGGCCGGGGCGGCGCCGGACCCGCCGGCCGGGACGACGTCGGACGGGGTGGCCGGGGCGGCTGCGAAGGCGTGCGCGGTGTCATGACATCCAGCATGGGGGCCACCACTGACAGTCACCGACGCCGGGCGGTTGACTTGAACTTACATTCACGTTCGATGCTGGGTGCCCACCGCACCGCACGCGCCAGCCGCTGGGGGGGGAACCACCATGCACGCCGTACGACTGCACGCCTTCGGCCCCGCCGAGAACCTCACCTACGAACGGGTACCCGACCCGGTTCCCGGACCCGGCCAGGTCCTCGTCGACGTGGCCGCCGCGGGGGTCCACCTCGTGGACACCGCCCTGCGCTCGGGCCGGCAGCCCGGCCCGACGCCCACGGCCACCGAGCTGCCCACGATCCCCGGCCGGGAGGTGGCGGGCCGGGTCACGGCCCTCGGCGAGGGCGTCGGCCCCGAGTGGCTGGGCCGCCGCGTCGTCGCCCACCTGGGCATGGTCCCCGGCGGCTACGCGGAACGGGCCGTCACCGGCGTCGAACGGCTGCACGTCCTGCCCGGGGGCGTCGCCGCGCCCCAGGCCGTCGCCGTCATCGGCACCGGGCGCACCGCCATGGGCATCCTCCAGTTCATCGAACCGGGCCCGGGCGACACGGTGCTCGTCCTCGCCGCGGCCGGCGGCATCGGCTCACTCCTCGTGCAGTACGCCCGGCGGGCCGGAGCCCGGGTGATCGGCGCCGCCGGCGGCCCGGACAAGACGGCCGCCGTCCTCCGGCTCGGCGCGGACGCGGCCGTCGACTATCGCGAGCAGGGCTGGACGCGGCGGGTGCCCGGCCCCGTGACCCACGTGCTCGAGGGCGTCGGCGGCGACGTCGGCCGGGCCGCCGCCGACCTGCTCGCGCCCGGCGGCACCCACCTGTCCTACGGCTACGCCGCCACGTCCTTCGACCCCTCCGGGCAGGCCGTGCTCGACGAGGAGGAACAGCGCCGCCGCGGGGTGGTCTCCCGGTCGGTGCTCGGCAAGCCGATGTTCGACCGGATCGGCGGCGTGGAGAACCTGCGGGTGCTGGAGGAACGCGCCATGGCACGGCTCACCGACGGCACGTTCGACCCACTCGTGCACGCCTTCCCCCTGGCCGAGGCCGCCAAGGCCCACCGCGCCCTGGAGGAGCGCGCCACCACCGGCAAGGTCGTCCTCGTCCCGTAGCGGCCGTCCTCGTCCCGCGGGTGACGGTCCCGACGTCCGCCGGGCCGTCACCCACCGCCCGAGGCCCGGGCCGCGTGCTCCGTCCGCAGCCGGGCCACCCGCTCCCGCAGCCCGGGCAGGGCCTCGTAGAGCGCCTGGCCCGGGCAGTCCGTCGCATAGCCGTCCCGGTGCCCGGCGATCACGTCGAGCGTCACCTCCGCCCCCTTCGGGTACAGGCTCGCGTCGTTCGTCGACTCCATCCGCACCCGGCCCAGCGGGTCGGCCCCCGGGCTCAGCTTCCAGGCGGCCACGGCCGCGATCGCCGCCAGCATGCGGTCGGGCACCTCCTGGCCCGCGCCGAAGGTGCCGAGCGCCGCGATGCCGACACTCCGCTTGTTGAACCCCTTCGTGTGCGCCCCGAGCACCGTGCGCTCCTCGCTCCCGGCCCGGCCCTCGTAGATCGTTCCGCAGCGGTCGACGACGAAGTTGTAGCCCAGGTCGTCCCAGCCCCGCCCTTCGATGTGCTGCCGCTGCATCTCCCGCAACAGCCCCGGCACGTCCCGCTCGCAGTCGTAGGTGTTCGGGTGGTTGGTGTGGTGGACGAAGACCGCCTCGGCGGACGGCGTGCGCGCCGGGCCCTCCCGCACCGCCTCCTCGTCCGCGTGCCACACCGCCCGCCCCACCACCGGGGGCTTCGGCGCCGACGGGCGCGGCCCCGCTTCGGCCCCCGGCTCCACCACCGGGGGCCGCTCCGGGGCGCTCCAGGTCATCAGCAGTGCCAGCACCGGCACCGCCGCCCCCTGCGCCACCCTGCGCGGCCACATGCCTCCCACCCTGCGCCCGCCTCCGGCCCGCCCCCACCCGGTGACCCCCGTTCGGGTGACACCGCGCCCGTGGCACGCCCGGTGCCCGTCACCCGTCGGCCGGCCCCGGGCGCAGCAGGAGCAGGGCGATGTCGTCGATGCTCGGCGCGGACTCGCGGGCCCGGTCGACCAGGGTGTCGGCGAGTTCCTCCACGGGCCGGTCCCCCGCCCGTGCGAGATGGCCCGCGAGCTCGGCGGTGGCGTCCTCGATGTCGACGCCGGGAGTCTCGACGAGCCCGTCCGTGTAGAGGGCCAGCGTGGCTCCGGCCGGCAGGGGGAACTCCGCCGCCTCGTACTCGGCCGAGGGATCGATGCCGAGCAGGAGGCCCGGCGGCACGTCGAGCGTCTCGGTGCGCCCGTCGGGGTGGCGCAGCAGCGGGGGCGGATGCCCGGCGCTGGCCAGGCAGATCCGACGGCGCTCCAGATCGACGCGGACGTAGAGGCAGCTGGTGAACAACCCCGGGTCCAGGTCGGTGAGCAGGCGGTTGGTACTGGCGAGGACCTCGCCCGGCGGCGCGCCGGCGGTGGCGTGAACGGCGGTGCGGACCTGGCCCATGAGCGCGGCGGCCGTGACGCTGTGCCCCTGGACGTCGCCGATGGCCGCCGCGACCGCGGTGTCGTCCAGGCGGATGAGGTCGTAGAAGTCGCCGCCGATGTCCATGCCCGGGCCGGCGGGCTGGTAGCGCGCCGCCACGTCCAGCCCGGGGACCCGGGGCAGGGTGCGCGGCAGCAGGCCGGTCTGGAGGTGGTGGGCCAGCTCCTGTCTGGTGTCGTGGAGGCGGGCGCGGTCCAGCGCCTGGGCCACGAGCCCGGCGACGGAGACGAGGACGGCACGCTGCGTCGGCGGGAAAGGGCGGGGCCGGTCGTAGGAGAGCACCAGCGAGCCGACGGGACGGCCGGAGGCGATCAGCGGCAGGAACGCCCAGGAGGCCGTCCCCGGCAGCGCCGGACCGCCCGGGAACAGCCTCTCCATCTCCTCGGGGGCGGGGATGAAGCGGGGGACGCCGTCGCTGAGAACCTGCGCCGCCGGGCTCGGCGACGCCGACAGCCGGAGACCGTCCAGACGCTCCGCCGCCTCAGCGCTGTAACCACGCGAGCCCAGGATCCGCAGCCGGTCGTCCTCCGCCACGAAGAGGATCAGGCCCTGCGCCTCGAAGGCGGGCAGGATCTGGTCGGCGACCCCGTCGACCACGTCCCGGACCCCGACGGCCTCGGCCAGCGTGGCGGCCAGATGCGTCAGATGGGCCAGCACGCCGGCCCGGCTCGGCACGGCCGAGACCTCGGGACGCCGGCCTCCCGCCTCGTCCTCCGCCGGCTCCGGGTCCGTGGGGGCGATCCGGACGCTGATGCCGGTGGTGTCCGGGTGGAGCTGGAAGGAGAGCCACCGGTCCGGTGGGCGCAGCACGGTGAACGAGGTGGGCTGGTGGGTCACCACCGCGGACCGGTAGTGCTCCTCGACGAGCGGGTCGTCCAGCCACGGCAGCGTCTCCCACGGCAGCGTCCCCAGCAGCTCGGCGACCTCGGCGCCCAGGAGCTCGGCACCGGTGGCGGTGACGAAGGTGACCCTGCCGTCCAGGTCGAGTGCGCAGCTGCCGTCGGGCAGCCGTTCCGCGAAGTCGATCGCGGCCCGCTCCAGGTCCGGCCGGTGGGGCATGGTGCGGGACGGGGGCAGCACCCGCGGCTCGGAGCCGGGCAGCACCGGGTGCCCGGCCTCCTCGGCCCTGAGCAGCCGCAGCCCCAGGCGGCTGCGGGTGTGGTCGACCGCGTCGCGCTCGTGAGCGCTCAGCCGCGGCGTGTGCGCGCCCGGCCACAGCATCACCAGGCCGCCCCACACCGTCGTGTCGGTGGCGATCGGGGCGGCGGCCATCGTGAACGGGTAGGGCAGCACGAGCGCGATCCGCGGATAGCGGCGCGCCACCTCCTCCTGGCTGCCGAGCCACACCAGCCGGTTCCCCCGCAGGGCGTCGCTCACCGGGGTCGAGGCCCCCAGCTCCACCCGCGACCAGGGCACGG
This sequence comes from Streptomyces sp. WMMC1477, assembly GCF_027460245.1. Classification (NCBI taxonomy): domain Bacteria; kingdom Bacillati; phylum Actinomycetota; class Actinomycetes; order Kitasatosporales; family Streptomycetaceae; genus Streptomyces; species Streptomyces sp. WMMC1477. Next base: position 2,102,660 of record NZ_JAPZBD010000003.1, read on the forward strand.
CGATCTCCTGCGACAGCCCGCTCAGCACGGCGAGGTACAGCGTCTCCTCGCCCGGCGGCAGCAGGTACACGGCGCCCGTGGTGGCGCCGGTGTCGCGCATGCCGTCGACCAGAGGACCGTCGAGCCACTCCAGGCCGGAGCCCGCCGCGGGCGCCGAGCCGCCGCCGTCCGCCACGCCCTCACTCCCTCCGGCCGGCCCCGACGGACGGGCGCCGAAGGCCCCGCCCACACGCCGACATATCCCTCATATACGGACGATACGTCCGACCCGCCGCCCCGCGCAGACCCGGCCGGGGCCCGGTCCGAGGGCCGGGCAGCCCTGGCCGGTCACCCTCCCGTCACACCCCCGGCTGCTGCCGGGAGCCGACGGCGGCAGATAGGGCGACCGGAGGCTCACGCTCGTCGCCCGGGTGCGCCAGGCCGTCGAAGGCCGGGCCCAGCTCGTGGTGGTCCGGGAACGCGTGGACCGAGGAGAGGACCGTGTCAGGCGGGCCGTCCAGCTGGACCCGCGCGGCGGCCGGCCGCTCCCGGGGCCGCCGCCAGCTCGCCGGAAGGGCCGCACGATCGTCGCTCACACCGACAGTCCGCCCCGCCCCGGCGGTCGCGCGGGGGCCGCGACGCGCGAGACCCCGGCCACCGCTGGGGTGGACCGGGGCCTCGCGTCGGAGCCGCCTGTCGGAGTCGAACCGACGACCTACGCATTACAAGTGCGTTGCTCTGGCCAGCTGAGCTAAGGCGGCGTGGACGCGGTCAACTCTACACAGCCGCCAACGGGCGGTCGCGAGTACTTCCGGCTACTGACAAAGCGGTCGGTCGCGGGTTAACGTTCGCGGAATGTCCACGGTCTCGTGGACGACTCCTCCCTTTACTCGGATCGTCCGGCACGTTCCTGCCGGTGAAGGAGACACAACAACATGGCCACGGTCACGTACGACAAGGCGACGCGGGTGTACCCGGGAAGCGAGAAGCCCGCCGTCGACCAGCTCGACATCGAGATCGAGGACGGCGAGTTCCTCGTCCTCGTCGGCCCCTCGGGGTGCGGGAAGTCCACGTCCCTGCGGATGCTCGCGGGGCTGGAGGACGTCAACGGGGGCGCCATCCGCATCGGCGAGCGGGACGTCACCCACCTTCCCCCGAAGGACCGGGACATCGCGATGGTGTTCCAGAACTACGCGCTCTACCCGCACATGACCGTCGCGCAGAACATGGGCTTCGCACTCAAGATCGCGGGCGTGCCGAAGGCCGAGATCCGCCAGAAGGTGGAGAACGCGGCCAAGATCCTCGACCTGACCGAGTACCTGGAGCGCAAGCCGAAGGCACTCTCCGGCGGTCAGCGGCAGCGGGTGGCGATGGGGCGCGCGATCGTCCGGGAGCCGCAGGTGTTCCTCATGGACGAGCCGCTGTCCAACCTCGACGCGAAGCTGCGCGTGCAGACCCGTACGCAGATCGCGAGCCTCCAGCGGCGGCTGGGCATCACCACCGTGTACGTCACGCACGACCAGGTCGAGGCCATGACGATGGGCGACCGGGTGGCGGTGCTGAAGGACGGCCTGCTCCAGCAGGTGGACTCGCCGCGCCGGATGTACGACAAGCCGGCGAACCTGTTCGTCGCGGGCTTCATCGGCTCCCCGGCCATGAACCTGGTCGAGGTGCCGATCACCGACGGCGGCGTGAAGTTCGGCAACAGCCTGGTGCCGGTCGAGCGGGAGGCCGTGGCGGAGGCCGCGTCCCAGGGCGACCGCACGGTGACCGTGGGCGTGCGGCCCGAGCACTTCGACCTGGTGAACGGGGACGGCGCGCGGGCGCTGGAGAAGGACGAGCCCGCCGGGCTCCCGGTGACGGTGAACGTCGTCGAGGAGCTCGGGGCCGACGCCTTCGTCTACGGCACGGCCCACGTGGGCGGGGAGGACAAGGACATCGTCGTGCGCGTGAGCGGCCGCGGTGTGCCGGAGAAGGGCTCCGAGATCCACGTCGTGCCGCGGGCCGGTGAGTCGCACGTGTTCGCGACCTCCTCGGGTGAGCGGCTCAGCGACTGACCGAGCGCACCGAGCGGAAGGGGCTCGCCCTCCGGGCGGGCCCCTTCCGCCGTCCGGGCGACGACGGCGCGGCAGGGACGGCCGCACTCGCGACGGCAACGGCAACGGCAACGGCAACGGCATGAGCGTGGGATGACTCGTCCGGGGCGCCAGGCGTCAACATCACGCCCGCGAAACCACTTTTTCTTCGCTCATCAGGGTGACCAATTGTCGCCATATCACTACCCCTCGCTACCATCGCTCCGGCAGCCCTTTTGTGGGCACCCGTTCCGCCCCTGGCGTCGCCGGGGAATCCCGTCGCGAGGAAGACACCAGTGAATCAGGCAGTGCGCCGTATCGGCAGAAGTCTCGCCCTTGTCCTTCCGGTCGTCCTGGTGCTGTCCGGGACGCTCGCCGTGGCCCGGGTGCCGTGGTCCGGGGCGCCCTCCGAGTCGCAGATGCTGACGGCGTCCACCGAGCGCGCGGCGTCCGGCCGTCAGGAGCCGCGGGCGCCGCACGAGGTGCTGCGCGACCGGCTGGTGGCGGAGCTGCAGGAGAAGGACCCGGGGGTCGCCCTCACCAGCCTCCAGCGCGCGGTGGACGAGAAGCCGTCGCTGGCCCGGCACTGCGTGGCGATCGCCCGGGCGCTCGGGCAGGCGGCCGTCCAGAAGTACGGCTCGCCGCAGCGGGCACAGCGCTTCGCGCGGCCGGTGTGCGACACCTCGTTCGCCTCGGGCGTGGCCGACTTCCGCTGAGCTTGCCGCGGATCGTCGGCCCCCGCCCGATAGCGTGCAGGCATGGCAGACGATCCGCGTGTTCAACCGACGCAGGCCGTGATCCTGGCCGGTGGCCAGGGCTCCCGGCTGCGGCCCTATACCGACGACCGGCCCAAGCCGATGATCGAGATCCCCGGGACGGGGACCCCGATCATCGGCTTTCAGCTGTCCTGGCTGGCGCACGAGGGCGTCACGGATGTCGTCGTGTCGTGCGGACACCTGGCGTCGGTGCTCCAGGAGTGGCTGGCGGCGGCGGAGCTGCCACTGGTCGGTGAGGGGCCGGAGGCCGGGCCGCTGCGGGTGACGACGGTGGTGGAGCCGGAGCCGCTCGGCCGCGGCGGCGGGCTGCGGTTCGCGGCGCAGGCGCTGCCGCGCACGGACGAGCCCTGGTACGCGACGAACGGCGACATCTGGACGCGCTTCCCGCTGCGGGAGATGGCGGCGTTCCACCACGAGCGGGCGGCGGTGGCGACGCTGGCGCTGGCCCGGCCGAGGATTCCCTGGGGCGCGGTCCGCACCGACGGCTTCGGGCGGGTGACGGACTTCATCGAGGCCCCGCCGACGACGTACGAGGTGAACGCGGGCGTCTACGTGTGCGCGCCCGAGTTCACGGACTTCCTGCCGGAGCGCGGGGACCACGAGCGGACGGCGTTCCCCCAGCTGGCGCGGGAGGGGCGATTGGCGGGGTTCCCGCTGCCGCAGGGGGCGTACTGGCGGGCCATCGACACGGCGAAGGACCTGTCGGAGGCCGCCCGGGAGCTGGCGGCCTCCGCCCAGGCCGAGCCGGAGCCGCCGGTGGAGACGCCGCAGTAGCGGGGGTGCCCCCGAGCGCGTCGTCTCCCTCTGACGGCGGCTCCGGCCCCGACGACCGGACCGACGACGGAACCGGCGACGGAACCGGCGACGGGACGGACCACGGCACCGATCACCGCGCCGCAGGGCACCCGGCGGCCCGGCGCGGGCGGGGAGACCACGCGCCAGGCCGGGCGGGCGGTGCCGCTAGCCGAGCAGGCCGCCGAGGGCGCCGCCGCCGGACGAGCCGTCCGTGGAGTCACCGGAGTCGTCGCCGGAGCCTCCCGTGGTGCCGCCGGTCGAGCCGTCCGGCGTGCCGCCGGAGGAGCCGTCGGTGGGCGGCTCCGGGGCGGGCGGCGGCGCGGGCGGTTCGGGGGCGGGGGGCGGCGCCGGGGCCTGGACGGTCTGGTCCTGGCTGGGGGCGTCGCCGGTGCCGTCGCTGCCGGTGGTCTCCTCGGCGGCGTCCGGGCTGGGCGTGGTGCTGGGCTCGGCGCTCGGCCCGGCGCTCGGGCCCGCCGTGGGGCCGGTGGTGACGCCCTGGCTGGGCCGGGAGGCCGGGTCCTGCGGGAGCGGAGAGCCGGGCTGGTGGTTGCGGAGGGGCTCGCCGGGTGCCGGGACGGTGGTCACCTGGGCGGAGCGGACGGCGCTGCCGAGCAGGGAGCCGACGAGCAGGGTGAGCCCGGCGACGACGGCCGCCATGAGGGCGCCGCGGCGCAGGACGCGACGGCGGAGGTCCCACAGGGCGACGCGGGGGCCGAGCCGCCGCCAGGCCTCGCTGGTGAGGCGGGCGTCGAGGGAGTAGACGGGGGCGCCCGCGATGACGAGGGGGGACCAGGCGGCGAGGTAGATGATGTCGGGCGCGTCGTAGACGGGGACGCTGCGCCAGCTCACGGTGACGAGCAGCGCGGCGGACAGGAGGGCACCGACGCCCGCGGCGAGCCGCTGCCACAGACCGCAGACGGTGAGGACGCCGACGAGCACCTGGAGGAACGCCACGGTCAGGCCCGCGCCGACGGGGTGGGCCACGGCGAAGCCGTGCAGGGGGGCGGCGATCGTCCAGGGCTCGAGGGATTCGAGCCAGTGGACCATCGAGCCGCGCTCGCCGCCCTCGAAGTAGACGGGGTCGGTGAGCTTGCCCATGCCGGCGTAGATGGAGATGAAGCCGAGGAAGATGCGCAGGGGCAGCAGGACGACGCCGAGGTTCATGCGCCGGCCGGGGTAGTAGGCGTGCCGTGCGCGGTCGGCGCCCTCGCGGGCGGGGCGGCGGTCGTCGCCGGCGAGCTCGTAGCGGCCGGCGTCGTAGCCCTCGTACCCGTCGCCGTCGGTGGCCGGGGTGCCGTGGGCGGGGGTGTCGTAGGCGCCCTCGGCGGGCCGTACGCCGTCCAGGAGCGGGCGCTCGTCCTGTGGGGGGCGCGGGCCCACGACGGACGGCGGGACGGTGAGGTCGGGGGTGACCCGCGGCAGGACCTGGGTCGAGCCGGCGGACCGGGAACGCTGCCCGTCCGCCTGCGGCGGCACGGTACCGAGGCCACCGGGGCGCACGGCGTCCAGCAGCCGGGTGGCCGCGGTGTCGCCGGGAGCGCTCTGGCCGCTCCACACCACGGGGGCGCGGCGCTTGACGGCGGTCGCCGCACCGGCCGCGGCGGCGGCCGGAACGGAGACGGCGGCGGGGGCGAGCGGGGCGGCTGCGCCGGCGGGGGCGCCCGGGAGCCGTTGGGCGGTGTCCGCCAGCGCGCGACTCTGCGGCGTCGGCGTGGCGAGCTTCACCCGGAAGCTCACGTTGTTGACAATCACCTGCGCCGGGTCGCTCGGCACCTTGACGGAGCTGAGGATCGGCTCATCGTCGAAGAAACCGCCCGGGCTTCCCCCGGTGGGCGTGCGGGGTGTTCTGGTGTCCACACTCATCTAACCGAGTGACGGACCGTTAGGACACTGCCTTGACCCCGCTGATCTGTCCGCGATCAGTCAAAGGGCGAGCCCGCGCCCCGGGGGCGCGCACCCCGGGCGCGCGCGGCCACCGTGCACGCCCCGGCACACCGCAGGGGCCTTTGGCCCGGGTTCAGCGGCGGCGCCGGGCCGCCTCGTAGAGCGCGACGCCGGCGGCGACACCGGCGTTGAGGGACTCCGCACCGCCCGGCATGGGGATGCGCACCCGGACGTCGCAGGATTCGCTGACGAGCCGCGAGAGGCCCTTGCCCTCACTGCCGATGACGATGGCGACGGGACCGTCGAGCAGATCGAGGTCGGTCAGCTCGGCCTCCCCGTCGGCGGCGAGCCCGACGACCATGAGCCCGGCCTTCTGGTAGGCCTGCAGCGCCCGCGTGAGGTTGGTGGCCCGGGCGACGGGGGTGCGGGCCGCGGTGCCGGCGGACGTCTTCCAGGCCCCGGCCGTCATCCCGGCGGCGCGGCGCTCGGGTACGACGACGCCGTGGCCCCCGAAGGCCGCGACGGAGCGGACGACGGCGCCGAGGTTGCGCGGGTCGGTGACGCCGTCGAGCGCGACGATCAGCGGGTCGTCGCCCTCGTCGAAGGCGGCGGCGGTCAGGTCCTCGGGGTGGGCGTACTCGTAGGGCGGGACCTGGAGCACGAGGCCCTGGTGGTTGAGGCCGTTGGTGATGCGGTCCAGCTCGGGCTTGGGCGCCTCCAGCAGGTGGATGCCGCCGCGGTCGGCGGCGAGCTTGAGCGCGTCGCGCACCCGGTCGTCACTGTCGATGAACTGCTGGACGTAGAGCGTGGTGGCGGGCACGCCGTCGCGCAGGGCCTCGAAGACGGGGTTGCGGCCGACGACGAGCTCCGCGGTGCCCTTCGGGCCACCGCGGCGGGGGGCGGGGCGCCCGGTGGCGCGGCGGGCCCGGGCCTGTGCCGCGCGCTGCTTGGCGTGCCCCTTGCGCATCTCGGCGGGCGGGGTCGGGCCCTTGCCCTCCAGGCCACGGCGACGCTGGCCGCCGCTGCCGACCTGCGCGCCCTTCTTGTTGGACGTGCGGCGGTTGCGCCGCTGGCTGTTGCCGGCCATGGGAGGGTCCTTCTTTCCGGTGGTACTGCGTGAGGTTCTGTGGTGTCGCCCGCGTCCATGGTGCGGGCGGCGTCGAGCGGCGGCACCGCGCCGGGGTGTTTGGCGCGCGGGCCCTGCCGCCCGGTCACCCGGCGCCGGGCCCCGCGCGGGGCCCGGCCTCAGTGCCCGGCGGCCGAGCCGAGCTCCCAGCGCGGGCCCTGCGGGGTGTCCTCGATGACGAGACCGGCCCGGGTGAGTTCGTCGCGGATGGCGTCGGCCGTCGCGTAGTCCTTGCGGGTGCGGGCGGCCTGGCGCTGGTCCAGGACGAGGCGGACGAGGGAGTCGACGACCTCGTGCAGCCGCTCGCCGCTCTCGTGGCCCGCGCCGTGCCAGTGGGCGTCCAGCGGGTCGAGCCCGAGGACGCCGAGCATGGCGCGCAGGTCGGCGAGGGCGGTGGCGGTGGCGTCCTTGTCGTCGGCGGTCAGGGCTGCGTTGCCGTGCCGGACGGTGCTGTGGACGACGGCGAGGGCCTGCGGCACGCCGAAGTCCTCGTCCATCGCCGCCGCGAACTCGGCGGGCACCTCGGCGGCGGGCTCGACCGGGCCGGTGCGCTCCACGGCCCGGTGGATGAAGCCCTCGATGCGGGCGAAGGCCGTCTCGGCCTCCCGCAGCGCCTCCTCGCTGTACTCGATGGTCGAGCGGTAGTGCGGGGTGCCGAGGTAGTAGCGCAGCACGATGGGCCGCCAGTGCCTGACCATCTCCGAGACGAGCACGGAGTTGCCGAGCGACTTGGACATCTTCTCGCCGCTCATCGTCACCCAGGCGTTGTGCAGCCAGTAGGTGGCGAACGCGTCCCCGTAGGCCGCGGACTGCGCGATCTCGTTCTCGTGGTGCGGGAAGACGAGGTCGACGCCGCCGCCGTGGATGTCGAACGCGGAGCCGAGGTACTTGTGCGCCATGGCCGAGCACTCCAGGTGCCAGCCGGGGCGGCCGGGGCCCCACGGCGTGTCCCAGTGGGGCTCGCCGGGCTTGACGGCCTTCCACATGGCGAAGTCGCGCTGGTCCCGCTTGCCGGTCTCGCCCTCGCCGGAGGGCTGGAGCAGGTGGTCGAGGTCCTGGTTGGACAGGGCCAGGTAGCGGTCGAAGGAGCGGACGTCGAAGTAGACGTTGCCGTCGGCCGCGTAGGCGTGGCCGCTGTCGATCAGGGCGCGCATCATCTCGATCATCTCCGGGACGTGCCCGGTGGCGCGCGGCTCGTAGGTGGGCGGGAGGCAGCCGAGGGCGCGGTAGCCGTCGTTGAAGGCCCGCTCGTTCTCGTAGCCGATCGCCCACCAGGGGCGGCCCTGCTCGGCGGCCTTGGTGATGATCTTGTCGTCGATGTCGGTGACGTTGCGGACGAAGGTGACGTCGTAGCCGCGGTAGGCGAACCAGCGACGCATGATGTCGAAGTTCAGGCCCGAGCGGATGTGCCCGATGTGCGGCGCGGCCTGCACCGTGGCACCGCACAGGTAGATCGAGACGCAGCCCGGGGTGAGGGGCTCGAAGTCACGGATCTGCCGGGCGCTGGTGTCGTACAGGCGAAGAGTCACCCGTCAAGGGTAGTAGAAGCCGGCGACTGCCCGGCGCGGTGCCGGGCGGTCGGGCCCGGCACCCCTGGGCGGGCGCGCACGGCGGGCGGGAGACGGACCGTGCGGCGGCGGCTCAGGCGAGGTTGCCCATGCCCACGACCCGCTCGGGCGTGATCCGGACGACCACGCGCTCCGGCTCCTGCGCGGAGGCCGGGTTGAACTCGCTGTACTTCTTGCCGACGTACTTCGTCGACAGCTCGTCGATCAGCTCCTGCCCGCCCTCGGTGGTCATGGTGGCGGTGCCGCGGATCTCGGCGTAGTTGTAGGGCGCGTCGGCGGGCTGGACGACGACGCTCACGCGGGGGTCGCGCCGCATGTTCTTCTCCTTGCGGCGGCCGACCGTGGTGGAGAACAGCACGTCGTCGCCGTCCCGCTTCACCCAGACGGGGGAGACCTGCGGCCTGCCGTCGGGCTGGACCGTCGCGACGACGATGAAGACCTTGCTGTCGAGGAGCTGCTTGAGGTTGTCGGACAGGGCGACTGCCACGGCGGGCCTCCCACGGGGGTGCGACGGATGGACGCGTTACCCGTACCCACCTCGATCACACCGCCAAGCCCGCCATCCGGGGCCCGGGCCGTGCCGGACGGCGGGTCGCGGCACGGGCCGCCCCGCTCGGGGCGGCCCGGCCGACGAACGGTGCCGGACGGTCGGGCTCGGGCACCGCCCGGCTCAGGGGCGCGGCGCCCAGACGAGGGCGGTGGCCATGGCGGCGAGGCCCTCGCCCCGCCCGGTGAGGCCGAGGCCGTCCGTCGTCGTGCCGGAGACCGAGACCGGTGCCCCGACCGCCTCGGAGAGCACCTTCCGCGCCTCCTCCCGGCGCTTGCCGATCTTCGGGCGCACCCCGATGACCTGGATCGCCACGTTGCCGACGACGAAGCCCTCGGCCCGCACGATGCGCGCGGCCTCGCCGAGCAGGCTGACGCCGGAGGCGCCGGACCACTCGGGCCGCGAGGTGCCGAAGTGAGCGCCCAGATCCCCCAGGCCTGCGGCGGAGAAGAGCGCGTCGCAGGCGGCGTGCGCGGCCACGTCGCCGTCGGAGTGGCCGGCGAGCCCGTCGCCCTCGTCCCACAGCAGACCGGCGCACCACAGCGGGCGCCCGGCCCCGAACGCGTGCACGTCGGTGCCGATCCCGACCCGGGGGATCGGCGGCGGTTCAGAAGCCATCGGTGGACCTCCGTCGGGCGAGTACGGCCTCGGCGAGCACGAGGTCCAGCGGACGGGTGACCTTGAACGCCTCCTCGTGGCCGGGCACGACGACGACGGGCCTGCCGAGCCGCTCCACCATCCCGGCGTCGTCCGTCGCGCCCTCGCCCTCGGTGGCGCTGGCGGCGTGGGCCTCGACCAGCAGCGCGCGGTCGAATCCCTGCGGCGTCTGGACGGCCCGCAGCAGGGCCCGCTCGGGGGTGCCGGTGACGGGCTCGGGCGTGCCGTCGTCGCGCGGCTCGACCTGCTTGACGGTGTCGGCCAGCGGCACGGCCGGGACGACGGCCGGTGCCCCCGCGCGGACGGCGGCGGCGACGGCGTCCACCGTCTCGGCCGGGACGAGCGGACGGGCAGCGTCGTGCACGAGGACGACCTCGATGCGCTCGGGCAGGGCCGCGAGGCCGAGGCGCACGGACTCCTGCCGGGTGGCGCCGCCGGGCACGACGACGACGTCCGTCGACTGCCCGGTGGACGGCAGCGGGTGCGCGTCGAGGAGGTGCCGGACCTCGGCCGCGCCGTCCGGCGGGGCGACGACCACGACGAGTGCGATGTCACGGGCCCGGGCCATGGCGCGGACGGCGTGGACCAGGATCGGGGTTCCGCCCAGCACGCGCAGCGCCTTGGGGGCCCCCGGCCCGAGCCGTATGCCCTTTCCGGCGGCGGGGATGACGACGGCCGTCCGGGCCTCGCGGGGCGCGGGACGCTCGTCGCCGGGCAGGTGATCAGACATTGGTTGCACGTTCAGGTTTGTGTCCTTGGCTGAGATGGGTATGGCCACAGCGTGCCGGGTGTGAGGCCTTGGTCGGTCCCTTCCGTGACAACCGACCAAGTCTGCCGCCCGGCCCGGCGTTCCGGCCTACGGGCGTGGAGCAAGGGCTGTGCCGGCCGTCCGGGGCGACGGAACACCGCTGCGCGGGGGCCGGAGGCCAGCGAAGCGCCCGGACGGCGACGCCGGCGGTCCTGGTGGTGACGCCGTCGGCAACAGCGGCTGACGCACAGCCGAACAACGTGAACAACGCACCCCTGAGCACCCGGGAAGCCGCGGGAGTCGGGGAGGCCGCGGGATACCCGGGAGACCGGGGCCCGCGAACAGCACAAATGCCGCAGCGCCCGAGCCGAGCGGCCCTCAGGCCGTCACTCGGGCACCGCGGCGTTTCGCACGTCATCGAGACGTCCGGCCCCTCCGGGATGACCCGTTCCGATACGCCGGAACGGGTGACGGAACGGTCAGGAGGCCAGGACCTCGTCGAGCAGGGCCTCCGCCTTGTCCTCGTTGGTGTTCTCGGCGAGCGCCAGCTCGCTCACCAGAATCTGCCGCGCCTTGGCGAGCATGCGCTTCTCGCCGGCCGAGAGTCCGCGCTCACGCTCCCGGCGCCACAGGTCGCGCACGACCTCGGCCACCTTGATGACGTCACCGGAGGCGAGCTTCTCCAGGTTCGCCTTGTAGCGACGGGACCAGTTGGTGGGCTCTTCCGCATACGGTGCACGCAGCACCTCGAAGACCCGGTCCAACCCATCCTGGCCGACCACATCACGCACGCCGACCAGCTCGGCGTTTTCCGCCGGCACACGAACTTCGAGGTCGCCCTGGGCGACCTTCAGAACCAAGTAGGTCTTGTCCACGCCTTTGATCTGACGAGTTTCGATGGCCTCGATCAGCGCGGCCCCGTGATGGGGATAGACCACGGTGTCGCCAACCTTGAACGTCATGTGACAGGTACCCCTTCCGTGGCTATCCAGGATAGCACGAGAGCGGGTCGTCCTGAATGGCATTTCCGCAGGTCAGGGCCCATCTCAGGGCTTGACAACAGCCCCCGCGCCGTGCTCGCCCCCCGCCACGCGAGCGGGTATTCGCAGGTGGGAGCCCCTCTGGCGGCACCCGGAAACACCGGCGAGACGGACGCGCAGACGTTTATCAGTGTCCGTTATGCCGGATTTTCTGGAAGGTCGTTCGACGCACGCCAATTGATCAACAGTTCCGTCCGAGTGTTGCGCCGACGCAACCGCGAACGGTCGGGAAGATCAATTCCCGACTTCGACCCGCATTCGGCGTCACGGAATCCGTGGAGACCGTCGGGACTCATTTCCTCCCCCGGACGGCTCCACACCCCGACCCGACCGCGAGGCGGGTCGGGTGCGGGGCCGTCACCTGGGGTGGGTACGCTGAGCCGCTGACAGACGCCTTCGTTCTTCACCGCTAGGAGATGCGCCGCCGTGAGCAGCAGCCGCAGCAGCCTTCGACGCGGCGCAGTCGCCGCCGCCGTTCTCGCGCTCTCGTCCCTCTCGCTGGCCGGGTGCGGGGCGGGGTTCGAGGCCGGGACGAGCCAGGTCCGCCCGGACACCCCCTCCGAGCAGGTCGGCGACATCGCGCTGCAGAACGTCCTCGTGATCACCTCGGAGGACGGCGAGGGCCCGGCCGGCGTGACGGCCACCATCTTCAACAACGGCGACAAGGCCGAGACGCTGCGCGGCATCACCTTCACCTCACCCAACGGCGACGGCTCCTTCGAGCTGTCCCCGGCCGAGGGTGACAGCCTCACCGTCCCGGCGGGCGGCCGGCTCGTGCTCGGCGGCGAGGGCCACGCGTCCGCCGTCGTCGAGAGCGAGGCCGCGCAGGAGATCCACGACGGCGAGGCGCAGCAGCTCACCTTCGAGCTGAGCTCCACGGGCGATATCGACATCAAGGCGCTCGTCTTCCCCTCGGGCCAGGACAACTACGCTCCCTGGGGCCCCTCGCCCGCGCCGGGCGCCGAGCAGGCCCCCGCCGGGGAGGAGACCCCCGCCGGGGAGGAGACCGAGGGCACCGAGGAGACGCCGGGAGGCGAGACCCCCGACGACTCCGAGGGCGAGCCCGCCGACGGCGAGGGCGAGGCGGGCACGCAGGACGAGGCGGAGTCCCCGGCCGTCGAGGGCGTCGAGGGCGTCGAGGGCAGCGAAGGCTCCGAGGGCGTCGCAGGGGTCGATGGCTCCGAGGGCACCGAGGACGTCGAGTCCGCACGCTGACCCGGTCGGTCCGTCGCGCCCGCCAGGCCGACGGCACCGCACACGCGTGGGACCCCCGGCCGTGCGGCCGGGGGTCCCACGCGTGTGTGCCCGCCGAGGGGAGCGCCCCGTGCGGGGGCGGGCCCGTCAGGGCTCGAACTTGTAGCCGAGGCCGCGGACCGTCACCAGGTACCGGGGGGCGCCCGGGTCCGGCTCGATCTTGGCGCGGAGCCGCTTGACGTGGACGTCGAGGGTCTTGGTGTCACCGACGTAGTCGGCGCCCCACACCCGGTCGATGAGCTGCATGCGGGTGAGGACGCGGCCCGCGTTGCGCAGCAGCATCTCCAGCAGGTCGAACTCCTTGAGCGGGAGGTCCACCTTGCCGCCCCCGACGGTGACGACGTGCCGGTCGACGTCCATCCGGACCGGACCGGCCTCCAGCGCGGCCGGGGCCGTCTCCTCCGGCTCCCCGCGGCGCCGCAGCACGGCGCGGATGCGGGCCACGAGCTCGCGCGAGGAGAACGGCTTGGTCACGTAGTCGTCGGCTCCTATCTCCAGCCCGACGACCTTGTCGATCTCGCTGTCCTTGGCCGTGACCATGATGACGGGGACGTTGCTCACGCTGCGGAGCTGACGGCAGACCTCGGTGCCGGGCAGCCCCGGCAGCATGAGGTCGAGCAGGACGAGGTCGGCGCCGTTGCGCTCGAACTCGTCGAGGCCGTCGGGTCCCGTGGTCGCCACGGCGACCTCGAAACCCTCCTTGCGCAGCATGTACGACAACGCGTCGCTGAACGATTCCTCGTCCTCGACGACGAGCACTCGGGTCACGGGAGGACCTCCGGGGCTGAGAGTTGATCCTGGGTGAAGGTCTCGTATGACCGTCCCCTGACGGTGCCTTCTGAACCGTCGGCGGTGTGGGGCCGCCGGGAACGGGGGCTGGGGGGAAGGGCCGCCCCGCCGCCGGGCCCGTCCATCGGGCTGACGGGCTTGGGTCGGCCGACCGGTTCGATCGGGCCGGTGGACTCCACGGGGTCGACGCTCTCGTCGCCCTCGGGGCCGTGGTAGTCCCCGGGCTCCTGGAGTGCGCCGCTGAGCCGGTTGCGGCTGCGGCGGTTCTCCTCGGCCCGCTCCCGGGCCTGCCCGGCCTCGGGAAGTCGCAGGGTGAACGTGGATCCCTGGCCTTCGGCGCTCCACACGGAGACCTCGCCGCCGTGGGAGGCGGCGACGTGCTTGACGATGGCCAGGCCCAGGCCGGTGCCGCCCGTCGCCCGGGAGCGGGCCGGGTCGACGCGGTAGAAACGCTCGAAGATGCGGTCGCGGTCCCGCTCGGAGATGCCGATGCCCTGGTCCGTGACGGCGATCTCGATCATGTCGCCGCCCGGCGCGGGCACCCGCCTCGCCGCGATGCCGACCCGGGTGCGCGGCGGCGAGTAGTTGACGGCGTTCTCGACCAGGTTGCCCAGCGCCGCAGCGAGCTGCCCGCGGTGCCCGAAGACGAACAGGCCCTCGATGCCGCCGGTGGCCATGGTGATCTGCTTGGCGGCCGCGCCCTGGCGGCTGCGGTCGACCGCCTCGGCGACCAGCTCCTCGACGGCGACCGGCTCGGAGTCCTCCATGGGGTCGTCGTTCTGCACCCGGGAGAGGTCGATCAGCTCCTGGACGAGGTTGGTGAGCCGGGTGGCCTCCTTCTGCATGCGCCCCGCGAAGCGCTCGACGGCCTCGGGGTCGTCGCTGGCGTCCATCACGGCCTCGGAGAGCAGGGAGAGCGCACCGACCGGCGTCTTCAGCTCGTGGCTCACGTTGGCCACGAAGTCACGGCGGATGGCCTCGATGCGACGCGCCTCGGTGAGGTCCTCCACCAGCAGCAGCACCAGCCGGGAGCCGAGCGGGGCGACGCGGGCGGAGACGGCGAGGGCGTCGCCCCTGCCTCTGCGGGCCAGCTCCAGTTCGACCTGCCGTATCTCGCCGTCCCGTCTGGTCTCGCGGGCCATCTGGAGCATCGGGTCCACGGCCAGCCGGCCTCCGCGCACCAAGCCCAGGGCGTACGCCGCCGAGCTGGCCTTGACGACGGCGTCGTCCTCGTCCAGAACGACCGCCGAGGACCGCAGCACCGACAGCACGGTGTCCACGCCCGGCGGCAGCACCGGCTCGGTGTGCAGGGAGGACCGAGTGGGCCGGGCCTGCTCGCGCTCGCTCCAGCGGAACGCGAGGACGGCGATGGCACCGGTGCAGACACCGGCGATCGCGGCCACTGCGGCAACCGCCGCGTTCACGTCCATGGCTTCAGACTAAGCGGGTCCGGGGAGCCCCTCCCAGACTTGCCCGGCCGGCTCGAACACTCGTCCCCCAGAGTTCACCGACAGGTCGGCACTGGTTCACTGAGGCGGGAACGAAAGCCGTGAACCGGCACACAACACCTGGCCGGCTCCCCGGACGAGGGCCGCGCCCCGCTCCTCCCCCGGCAGACTCCCAGAATTCACCCGAACGACCTGAGTGGTTCACTTGGCGGGGTCGACGCCGACGCATTCCCGGCGGACCGTGGCACCGTAGAACCCCGGCCGACACCCCGGGCGGCGGCACGGACAAGAGCGACGGAAGGACTGCCCCATGCGGGACGCTTACCACGAGGAGCTGGATGCGATAGGCGACAGCCTGGTCGAGATGGCCCGGCTCGTCGGCTCCGCGATCGGCCGCGCCACGACGGCCATACTCGACGCGGACCTGAAGCTCGCCGAGAGCGTCATCGCCAACGACGACAAGGTCGACGACCTCCAGCGCGGCCTGGAGACCCGCGCCATCCAGCTGCTCGCCCGCCAGCAGCCCGTCGCCACCGACCTCCGCATCGTGGTGACCTCGCTGCGGATGAGCGCGGACCTGGAGCGCTCCGGCGACCTGGCCCAGCACGTGGCCAAGGTGGCCCGGCTGCGCTTCCCCGCCTCCGCGGTCCCGGGCGACCTGCACGCGACCATCCTGGAGATGGGCCAGCTGGCGCAGCGCCTCATGGCGAAGGCGGCCGAGGTCATCATCACCAAGGACGTCGACCTCGCGCTCCAGCTGGAGACGGACGACGACAAGATGGACGACCTGCACCGCACGCTCTTCCAGCACCTCATGGACGACCGCTGGAAGCACGGCATCGAGACCGCCGTCGACGTGACGCTGCTGGGCCGCTACTACGAGCGGTTCGCCGACCACGCCGTCTCCGTCGCCCGCCGCGTGGTGTACCTCGTCACCGGGGACTACGCGGACGAGCTCGACCCGGCCGCCGTCGCCGCCGCCGCCGTCGTGGAGGAGCCGGCCTCCGACTGAGGCGTGCATCCACGCGCCGTTGATGCCCCCGCCCGCGCCGGGGTTTCCTGGATGGGCTGATGCTCAGCCCATCCTGAGGAGGGTGCCGTGCGCAACGTGCAGACCCCGGAGCCCGAGCGGAACTGCGGCTGCGGCCCCGGCTGCCAGTGCGGCTGCCAGGCCGGCGGCCCCTGCAACTGCGGCGGCGGCTGCGGCTGACCCCGCACCACCGCCCCGGCGGACACCGTGGCCCCGGCCCGCACCACGCGTGCGGACCGGGGCCACGCGCCGTACCGGCCTCCGGGGCTACTTCTTGCCCTGGTTCTTCACCGCTTCGATGGCGGCCTTGGCGGCCTCCGGGTCGAGGTAGGTGCCGCCGGGGTTGACCGGGCGGAACGCGGCGTCCAGCTCGTAGCTGAGCGGGATGCCCGTCGGGATGTTCAGGCCCGCGATGTCGGCGTCCGAGATGCCGTCCAGGTGCTTGACCAGGGCACGGAGGCTGTTGCCGTGCGCGGCGACCAGCACGACGCGGCCGGCGGCCAGGTCCGGCACGATGTTGTCGTACCAGTACGGCATCATCCGGTGGACGACGTCCTTCAGGCACTCGGTGCGCGGGCGCAGCTCCGGCGGGATCATCGCGTACCGCGGGTCCCCGCTCTGCGACCACTCGGCGCCGTCCTCCAGCACCGGCGGCGGGGTGTCGTAGGAGCGGCGCCACAGCATGAACTGCTCCTCGCCGAACTCGGCGAGGGTCTGCGCCTTGTCCTTGCCCTGCAGGGCGCCGTAGTGCCGCTCGTTCAGCCGCCACGAGCGGTGCACCGGGATCCAGTGCCGCTCGCAGGACTCCAGGGCCAGGTTGGCGGTGCGGATCGCGCGCTTCTGCACGGAGGTGTGGACGACGTCGGGGAGCAGGCCGGCGTCCGACAGCAGTTCGCCGCCGCGGATCGCCTCCGTCTCGCCCTTGTCGGTCAGGTTGACGTCCACCCACCCGGTGAACAGGTTCTTCGCGTTCCACTCGCTCTCGCCGTGGCGGAGGAGGATCAGCTTGTACGTCGCGTCGGCCATGGCGACCAGACTAATGCGTGCCCTCGCCGCCGCCGGATGAGCTTCCACCTGGCGGACCGCCCGCCGGCCCGCCCCGGGAAGCGCCGTGCGCGCCCCCGCCGGGCGCGGCGGTGAAGCGGGCGAAGAGGCCGGCGTCCAGGACGGCGGCGCCGCCGTGGTCGTTGTTGAAGTAGGCGAACACCTCGGCCCCCGGCGGCCAGGCGTCGGCGATCCGCTCGGCCCAGCTGCGCAGGGCCTGCGGGCCGTAGCGGGGCCAGGGCCGCGCCCGGCCGCCGTGGAAGCGGACGTAGCCCCAGTCGGCGGTGCGCCACAGCGGTGTCACGGGGCGGGAGGCGCGGTCGGCCCAGCACAGGGCGCACCCGTGGTCGGCGAGGACGGACCGGACCTCGGGCGTCCACCACGAGGAGTGCCGCGGTTCGACGGCCACCCGCACGTCCGGCGGGAAGGCGGCGAGGCAGGCGTCCAGGAGGGCCGGGTCGGCCCGCAGCGTGGGCGGAAGCTGGAGGAGGACGGGGCCGAGCTTGTCGCCCAGGGCCTCCGCGTGGGACAGCAGTCTGCGCACCGGTTCCTCGGGGTCTCTCAGCCGCCTGAGGTGCGTCAGGTACCGGCTGGCCTTGACGGCCATGACGAAGCCCTCGGGAGTGCGGTCGCGCCAGTCCGCGAAGGTCTCGGGCGCGGGGAGCCGGTAGAAGGCGTTGTTGCTCTCCACCGTGCGGAACTGCCGGGCGTACTCCTCCAGCCACAGCCGTCCGGGCAGCTCGCGCGGGTAGAGCACGCCGCGCCAGTCCCGGTACTGCCATCCGCAGGTCCCGACGACAACACCCATACCCCCAGCATGCGCTTCCCCCGCCGGACCGTGCCCGGGGTGGGGGTGAGCGGCATGTGCGACGGCGGAAGTATGGTGCGCGACCACATGGGCGCGTGACGTGGGGGTTCCTACGGTGTGGCCTGTCCCGTCCCCCCCCGCCCGGAAGTGGAGAACCATGGCTGCCGCGGCTTCCTCCCCGCCCGCCCCGCCCCCGCAAGGCCCGCTGAAGCGCATCGTCGCGGCGAGTCTGATCGGTACGACGATCGAGTGGTACGACTTCTTCCTGTACGGCGCCGCCGCCGCGCTGGTCTTCAACGAGCTGTTCTTCCCCGACTCCGATCCGCTCGTGGGCACGCTGCTGGCGTTCCTGACGTACGCCATCGGGTTCGCCGCGCGGCCGGTCGGCGCACTGGTGTTCGGCCACTACGGCGACCGCGTCGGCCGCAAGAAGCTGCTGGTGCTGAGCCTGCTGCTGATGGGCGGCGCCACGTTCGCCATCGGACTCCTGCCCACCCACGCCACCGTCGGCTCGCTCGCCCCCGTCCTGCTGACGACGCTGCGGCTCGTGCAGGGCTTCGCCCTGGGCGGGGAGTGGGGCGGCGCGGTGCTCCTCGTCTCGGAGCACGGTGACGCCCGACGGCGCGGCTTCTGGGCCTCCTGGCCGCAGACCGGCGCCCCGGCCGGCCAGCTGCTGGCCACCGGTGTGCTCGCGGCGCTGACGGCGACCTTGAGCGACGCCGCGTTCGAGTCCTGGGGCTGGCGGGTGCCGTTCCTGCTCTCGGGCCTGCTCGTCCTCGTCGGGCTCTGGATCCGCATCTCGGTGGACGAGTCGCCGGTGTTCAAGGCCGCGCTGGCCCGGGCGGAGGCCCGCAAGGCCGAGGACCGGAAGGCCGAGCAGCCGCCGCTGCTGGCCGTCCTGCGCCACCACTGGCGCGACGTGCTGGTGGCCATGGGCGCCCGGATGGCGGAGAACATCAGCTACTACGTGATCACCGCCTTCATCCTCGTCTACGTCACCGACCAGCTCGACCTGTCCAAGCAGAGCGCGCTGAACGCCGTGCTCATCGCCTCGGCCGTGCACTTCGCGACGATCCCGCTGTGGGGAGCCCTGTCCGACCGGCTGGGCCGACGGCCCGTGTACCTGATCGGCGCCGCCGGGGTGGGCCTGTGGATGTTCCCGTTCTTCGCGCTGATCGACACCCGGAACTTCGCGGCGCTGCTGCTCGCGGTCACGGTCGGGCTGGTCCTGCACGGGGCGATGTACGCGCCCCAGGCGGCGTTCTTCGCCGAGCTGTTCGCCACCCGCATGCGCTACTCCGGCGCGTCGATCGGCGCGCAGTTCTCCTCGGTGGCGGCGGGCGCGCCCGCGCCGATGATCGCCACCGCGCTGCTGGCCGACTTCGACAGCTCGGTGCCGGTCTCCCTGTACGTGATCGCCGCCGCCGCGCTGACCGTCGTGGCGATCCTGTGCGCGCGGGAGACGCGGATGCGGGACCTCTCGGACGGCGACGCACCCGCCCCGGGCGAGGACGGGGACGAGGGCGCGGGCGGGCCGGTCCCGCCGCGGCCCGCGCCGTCAGCGGCCGCCGGTGAAGGCGCCCGAGAGCCGGTGCAGCCGCAGCGCTAGCTGCACCTCCAGCACCCGCTCGGGAGACTGCCACTCGTCGCCCAGCAGCTTGGCCACCCGGTCGAGCCGCTGGGCGACCGTGTTGACGTGGACGTGCAGCAGGTCCTTGGCCCGCACCGGGCTCATGCCGCTGTCGAAGTAGGCGGCGAGGGTCTCGACGAGGTCCGTGCCGCGCCGCCGGTCGTAGGTGAGGACGGGGCCGAGGGTGCGCTCGACGAACCCGCCCACGTCGCGGGCGTCGGAGAGCAGCACCCCGAGGAAGCCGAAGTCCTGGGCCGCGCCGCCCTCGCCGCCCCGGCCCAGCAACAGCATGGCGTCCACGCAGCGGCGGGCCTCGGCGTAGGCGGCGGGGACACCCGACGGCCCGGCGACGACGGCCGAGGCGCCGACGGTGACGGGGGCGTGCACGGCGGCCCCGAGCTGGGCGGCGGCGCGGCGGGCCAGCTCCCCGGCGTCCGTCCCCTCGGGCAGCGGCAGCAGGAGCACGGTGCCGCCGTCGCGGGCGGCGGCCAGCCCGTGGGCGGTGGCGGCCAGGTGGGAGGCCGCGGCCCACAGCCGCCCGCGGCCGCTGCCGTGCCGGGCGGCGCCCTCGCTCTCGGGGGCGCCACCGCCGTCGGGGGCGTCGGCGTCCTCGGGAGCGTCCGCGTCGGCGGGGCCCAGGGCGGCCAGGACGACGTGCGGCGCGCCGAGGTCGGCGCCCAGCCGGGCGGCGCGCTGCCACAGCACCTCGGGGCTGCGTCCCGGGGTGTCCAGCAGGTCGTCGAGCAGCTCGCCGCGCACCCGCTGCTCGGCCTCGGCGGCGGAGCGTCGGGCAAGGAGCAGCAGCGAGGTGACCATGGCGGCGCGCTCCAGCGTGCGCTGGTCGACCGGGTCGAGCCGCGGCTGCCCGTGCAGGACGAGGGCGCCCAGCAGCTCCCCGCCCGCAGCGACCGCCGCCACCCAGGGCGCCCCGGCGTCCGCTCCCGCCCCGGCCCCGGTTCCCGCCCCGGCCCCGCCCGGCTGCCCCGCGGCCTCCCGGACGGCGTGGCCCGCGCGGGCCGAGCGCTCCACGGCCTTTGTCGCCGTCCCGGGCCCGGTGAACTCCACCCGGCCGCCGAGCACCTGGGACAGGGCGGCGGTCACGTCGTCGACGCCACCGCCGCGCAGCACCAGCGCGGTGAGCCGGTCGTGGACCTCTCCGGCCCGCTCGATGGTCTCGTTGGTGGCCTCCAGCGCGGCGAGCGCGCCGCGGGTCTCGGCGATGAGACGGGTCGTGTCGATCGCGACGGCGGCGTGCGCGGCGAAGGAGGAGAGCAGCGCGATCTGCTCGCGCTCGAAGACGCGGGCGCGCCGGTCTGCGGCGTAGATGACGCCGATGACCTCGCCGCCGAGCGTCAGCGGGACGCCGAGGATGGCGACGAGCCCTTCCTCCCGGACGCCGCCGTCGATGGGGGCGGTGTGCTGGAAGCGGGTGTCGCGGAAGTAGTCGTCGGTGACGTAGGGGCGGGCCGTCTGGGCGACCAGCCCGCCCAGCCCCTCCCCCATCCCCAGCCGCAGCTGCTGGAAGCGGGCGGAGACGGAGCCCTCGGTGACGCGCATGTAGGTGTCGCCGCGCTCGCGGTCGGTGAGCGTCAGGTAGGCGACCTCGGTGCCCAGCAGGGAGCGGGCGCGCTGCACGATGGCGCGCAGGACGGCGTCCAGGTCGCGCAGCCCGGCCAGGTCGTGGGCCGTCTCGATGAGGGCGGTCAGCTCTGCCTCGCGCCGCCGCCGTCCCTCCAGCTCGGCGCGCAGCCGCAGGGCGAGGACCCGTTCCGGCGTCGTCGGGCCGTCGAAGGCCTCGGCCGGCGCGCCGCTGACCAGGAGCTGGAGGTAGTCGGGCGGGGTGCGGGGCGGGTCGTACGAGGTGGCGGTCTCGTCGTGCATGGACGTCAGTGTGCCGTCCAGCCCCCGTCGAGCGGGAGGGAGCTGCCGGTGATCGCTCCGGCTGGCGGGGCGCACAGGTAGGCGACCGCCTCGGCGACCTCCTCCGGCTCGACCAGCCGCTTGACGGCCGAGTCGGCCAGCATGACCTCGCTGACGACCCGGTCCTCGGGGATGCCGTGGGCCCGGGCCTGGTCGGCGATCTGACGCTCGACGAGCGGGGTGCGGACGTAGGCGGGGCTGACGCAGTTCGACGTGACGCCGTGGGCCGCCCCCTCCAGGGCGGTGACCTTGGACAGGCCCTCCAGCCCGTGCTTGGCCGACACGTAGGCCGCCTTGTAGGCGGAGGCCCGCAGCCCGTGCACCGAGGAGACGTTGACGACGCGCCCCCAGCCCTGCCCGTACATGTGCGGCAGGGCGCCGCGGATCAGCCGGAAGGGCGCCTCCAGCATGACGGTGAGGATGAGCCGGAAGGCGTCCTGCGGGAAGCTCTCCAGGGGCCGGACGACCTGAAGCCCGGCGTTGTTGACGAGGACGTCGATCCCGGTGGCGGCCTGCTCGGCGGCGTCCAGGTCGGTGAGGTCGAGCCGGAGCGGCTCGACGGCGTCGGGGGCGGCCTCGGCGAGCGCGTCCAGCCCGGCCGCGTCGCGGTCCACGGCGCGCACCTTGGCTCCGGCGGCGGCCAGCCGCAGCGCGCAGGCCCGCCCGATTCCGCTGGCGGCACCGGTGACGAGCGCGGTGCGCCCGCCGAGGTCGAGGGTGACGGAGTGTGGCGTCATGTCCGCAGACTAGGCAGGGCCCGCGCCGCCCCCGATGTGTCAGCGGTCCACACTTGTCCGGCCGCCCGTGTATCCCTGGCACACCTCAACGTGGGCGCGGTGGACGGCGTCGGCGACGGCGGCCACGGCCGCCGGGGTGAGCACGGTCGAGTAGTGGTTGGTGTCCGGCAGCCGGTGCGCGGCGACCCGGCCGGGGTCGGGCCCGGCGGCGGCGAGCCGGGTCTCGTCGTAGAGGCCCTGCGGCTCGTCCAGCAGGCCGCGCTCCGCCCACAGCAGCGTCGCCCTGACGCCGGGCCGGTGGACGGCGGCCAGGACCTCGGGGCCGCGCAGCACGTCGGCGCCGTCGGCCCGCACGGCGTCGAGCACGCAGCTGCTGCGCAGGGCGGGCGGGTCGCCGACGAGGTCACGGTCGACGTACGCCTGGACGTGCGGGCCCCAGTGCGCGGTGAACGCGGGGTGCGAGCGGAAGAACGCGCGGTAGGCCGCCCGGTCGGGGAAGGTCATGCGCAGCCGCCGCATCGCCGGGCCTATGACGGCGTCGAGGAGGGCGTCGATGTCGGTGCCGTCCGGGGGCGGGAAGCCGAGCCCGCCGTCGACGAGGACGACGTGCGGGAAGCGCTCCGGGTGCCGGGCGGCGGCCAGGGCGGCGACGAAGGCACCCATCGAGTGCCCGACGAGCACGGCACGTTCACGGCCGAGGTGGCGCAGGAGCCCGAGCACGTCCTCGACGTGGGCGGCCAGCCCGTAGGGCCCGGGCAGGGCGGCGCTGTGCGCCCGGCCGCGCAGGTCGGGGGCGTGCAGGGGCAGCCGGGGGCTGAGCGCCTCCGCCAGCGCGGTGAAGGCGTGGCCGTTGGCGGTGATGCCGTGCAGCGCGAGAACGGGCACGTCGCCGGGGCCGGGGGCCTCGTCCGGAACGGGGGCCTCGCCGGGGACGTCGGCCGCCTCGCCGCGCCCGGGCCAGTGGGTGACGGCGAGGCGGCCGCCCCGCACCGGGACGGCGTACTCCCGGGCGGGGACGGGGGCGGGCTCGGTCACCGGGACCCCTTTCGGCGCGGGCGCAGCGAGCGCGGGCGCAGGGAGCGCGGGCGCAGGGAGGCGAGGCCGCCGGGGGCGGCGTAGACGGCGAGGACGAACAGAGTGCCCAGGATGAGCAGCGGTTCGACGACGTCGGCGACGGCGGCCAGCCGCTGGTCGAGGAAGGTGAACAGGGCGCCGCCCAGGACGGGCCCCCAGCGGGTGCCGCTGCCGCCGAGCACGACCATGACGAGCAGCGTGAGCGTGAACGTCGGGGTGCTGGAGTGCGGGGTGGCCCCGGCCGTGACGAGGAGGTGCACGGCGCCGCCGAGCACGGCGAGGGCGGAGGCGAGGACGAAGGCGCCCAGCTTGTACCGGAAGGGGTCGAGCCCGAGGACGGCGACGCGCGGCTCGTTGTCGCGTACGGCCTGCCACACCCGGCCGACGGGCCGCGCGGTGACCCACCAGACGACGGCGGCGACGAGCGTGAGGTAACCGAGCGCCAGCCAGTAGACGTTGACCGTGTTGGCGACGCCGAGGAAGGCGTCGGGCACCCCGGCGGTGTGCAGGGGCAGGCCCTCCTCACCGCCGGTGAGTCCGCCGGGGTTGCGGCCGACGAGGAGCGAACCGGCCTGGGCGAAGGCGAGGGTGACCATGGCGAAGCCGATGCCGCCGAGGGCGAGGGTGCGCAGCGAGACGGCACCGAGCACGACGGCGGCCAGCGTGCCCAGCACGAGGGTGACCAGCACGGCCGGGAGCAGGCCCAGTCCCCATTCCGTCATGGCCAGTTGGGTGCCGTAGGCGCCGCCGGCGATGTAGAGGGCGTGGCCGAAGGAGAGCAGCCCGGTGCGGCCGAACATCAGGTCGTAGCCGAGCGCGAGCCCTGCGAACACCAGGCACAGGGCGAAGAGTTGCAGCGAGCCGGGGGAGTTGACGGGGCCTTCCAGCAGGACCGGGATCTCCAGCGCCGAGTAGGGCAGGAGGGCGAGGACCAGCAGGACGGCGGCCGGGAGGGCGGCGGAGCGCAGTCCGCGGCGCCGGGCCGCGTCCCGGCCGCCGGAGGCGGCCGGGGGCGCGGTGGCGGCGGGCGGGGCGGACGTGACCGTCATGCGCGGCCTCCTTCGGTGCTGGCGGGGACGGCGGCGGACCCGGGAGCGGCGAGCCGCCGCAGCCGCTCCAAGGGGGTGGGCGCGCCGGGGACGGGGCGGGCCAGGACGACGACGGCGAGCAGCACGACGACGGCCAGGTCCCCGTAGCCGCCGGCGTAGTAGTCGGCGTACTGCTGGGTGAGGCCGACCGCGAGTGCGGCGAGCGAGACGCCGGTGATGGAGCCGAGCCCCCCGATGATGACGACGACGAACGCGAAGATCAGCAGCCCGGTGCCCTGGTGCGGGGAGAGGGAGCCGAAGTACAGCCCGCCGAGCACTCCGGCGAGCCCGGCGAGGGCGCCGCCGAGGGCGAAGACGACGGTGAAGGCCCGGGTGACGTCGATACCGAGGGCGGTGACCATGGCCCGGTCCTCGACCCCGGCCCGCACGACGAGCCCGTAGCGGGTGCGGTTGAGGAACAGCCGGACCGCGACGAGCACGGTCAGCGCCACGCCGATGAGCACGAAGCGGTTGACCGGCACGTTGGCGCCGAACACGCCGACCGTGCCGGCCAGCGACTCGGGCACGGGGAAGGTGCGGGCGTCCGCCCCGGCGAGGGTCTGCACGGCCGCCGGGACGGCGAGCGAGAGGCCGACGGTGACGAGGATCTGCTCCTTGGGCCGCCCGTACAGCCGCCGGATCAGCACGAACTCGACGACGACGGCGAGGGCGAGCCCGGTCGCGGTGCCGACGACGGCCGCGAGGAGCAGGCCGCCGAGGCCGGGCACGGCGTCGGCGGTGGCCCAGGCGGTGTAGGCGGCGACGGTGAGGAAGGCGCCGTGCGCGAAGTTGAGCACGTCCATCAGGCCGAAGATGAGGGCGAGCCCGGAGGCGATGAGGAAGTAGAGGGCGCCCAGGCCGAGTCCGGTGAGGGTGAGGAGGACGAACGTCTCCATGTCAGGCGGTTCCTCTCGGTGTGGCGGCCGGTGCGCCGTCGCCCGGCGCCGTGCTCGCGCCGCAACGCGCTCCGGGCTGCGGTCCGTTGTCCGGCCCGGCGTCCGGCCCGGGACCGGGTGGCCCGGGGCGGGCGCCGACGCCGAGCAGCGCGGTGGTCAGCTCCCGGTCGGCCAGGAGCGCCGCCGCGTCCCCGGTGTGCACGGTGCGGCCCGCGTCCAGGACGACGGCGTGCCGCGCGAGGCGCCGCACGACGGCCAGGTTCTGCTCGACGAGCAGCAGCGGCACACGCTCGGCGGCGCGTTCGAGCACCTCGGTCACCTCGGTGACGACGCGCGGCGCCAGCCCCTTCGTCGGCTCGTCCACGACGATGAGCCGGTTGTCGTTGAGGAGCGTGCGGGCGATGGCCACCATCTGCTGCTGCCCGCCGGAGAGCGAACCGGCGGGCTGGGCGCGCCGGTCGCGCAGTTCGGGGAACAGGTCGTGGACGAGGTCGTAGTGGTGGGCGGAGCCGGGCCGTTCGGCCAGGGAGAGGTTCTCGGCGACGGTGAGGTGCGCGAACACGCCTCGGTCCTCGGGGGCGTAGCCCACGCCGCGCCGCACGGTGCGGTGGGTGGGCTCGTCGGTGACGTCCGCGCCGTCCAGCGTGACGGTGCCCGCGGTGACGCGCCCGCCGTCCGGCAGCAGCCCGAGCACGGCCCGGACCGTCGTCGTCTTGCCCACGCCGTTGCGGCCGAGCAGCGCGGTGACGCCCTCGGCGGGGACGGCGAGGTCCACGCCCTGCACGATGCGGGAGCCGGCGATCTCGACGTGCAGCCCGCGCACGTCGAGCAGCGGGCTCGCCGCCTGCGGTCCGGGGGTCACAGCGCCTCCCCGACGTAGGCGTCCTGCACGGTCGCGTCCGCCATGACCGCGGCGGGGCTGCCGACGGCCAGCAGTCGGCCGTGGTGCATGACGGCGACCCGGTCGGCGAGGCCGAGCACGATGTCCATGTGGTGCTCGACCATGAGGACGGTCCGCCCCTCCTCGCGGTGCACCTCGCGGAGGACGGCGGTGAGTTCACCGGTCTCCTCGGCGGCGACCCCCGCCATCGGCTCGTCCAGCAGCAGCAGCCGCGGGCCCGCCCCGGCGAGGGTGGGTGCCAGCAGCATGGCCAGCTCCAGCTTGCGCTTGTCCCCGTGGCTGAGGCCGCCGGCCAGGGCGTCCGCCCGGTGTTCCAGCCGGACCCGGGCCAGCAGCCCGGCCACCCTGCGGCCGGTGACGCGGCGGGCCCCGGCCGCGCGGGCGGCCAGTTCCGCGTGCTCGGCGACGGTCATCGTGGGGAAGACGGACGAGGACTGGAAGGTGCGGGCGATCCCTCCCCGGGCCCGGCGGTGCGGGGGCAGGCGGGTCAGGTCGCGCCCGTCGAGCCTCACGGCCCCGGACGTCGCCCGCCGGACCCCGGAGACCAGGTTGAACAGGGAGGTCTTGCCCGCCCCGTTGGGGCCGATGACCGCCAGGAACTCGCCCTCGGTCACGGTGAGGCAGACCTCGTCCACGATGCGCACGGCGCCGACGTGCCAGCTCAGCCGGTCGAGTTCGAGGACGGTCCCGGCCGCGCCGCGGGCGACCCGCTCGCCGGTGGATCCCCCGCGGGCGGGCCCGCGCGCGGCCGCCGTCACGGCGCGACCCGGCCGGGCTCCAGCGTCCGGGTGACGGCGGGCAGGTCGCCGTCGAACCCGGCCTGGAACATGGGCTGGAGCAGCGCGTGGTCCTCGGCCCGCACCGTCTGCCGCCCCTTCACCCCGGAGAACGCGTAGCCCTCCAGCGCCTCGATCATGGCCTGGACGTCGCCGTCCGCGCCGCCCGCCTCGACGGCGCGCACCACCAGCTGGGCCGCGGTGAAGCCGTCCGGGCTGAACAGGTCCTCCTCCCAGCCCTTCTCCTCGAAGTAGGCGCGCATCGCCTTC
Source organism: Streptomyces sp. WMMC1477 (assembly GCF_027460245.1). Classification (NCBI taxonomy): domain Bacteria; kingdom Bacillati; phylum Actinomycetota; class Actinomycetes; order Kitasatosporales; family Streptomycetaceae; genus Streptomyces; species Streptomyces sp. WMMC1477. Next base: position 2,129,520 of record NZ_JAPZBD010000003.1, read on the forward strand.
GCCTCCGGCGTCCCCGTCGCGCCAGGCACGTAGTGGGCGAGCAGGGTGACGCGCTCGCGCGCCTTGCCGAACACCGGGTAACTGGCGCGGCTGTCCAGGCCGGTGACGACGGTGGCCTCGTCCAGGACGCCCTGCTGCTCCAGCGTGGCCCACATCGACCGGGCCGTGTCACCGGCCCAGGCCACGAAGACCATGTCCGGCTCGGCCGCCAGCACCTTGCGGGCGGTGGGCGTCAGGTCGGTGGCGCCGGGTGCGGCCAGGACGGACGTCACCGTGGTGCCGCCGGTGCCGAGCACCGACTCCACGGCGGCCACGTTGGCCTGCCCGAAGGCGTTGTCCTGGGCGAGCACGACGACCTTCCGGTCGCCCTCCCCGCCGCCCTCGGCCGCCAGGATCTCCCGGGCGGTCACCACGTCCTGGTAGGTCTGCCGGCCCGAGCGGAACGTGTGGTCGTTGATGCCGGTGAGGGCGTCGGTGGCGGCCGGCCCCGAGATGTAGAGGGTCTCGTTCTGCGCGGCGACGGGCGCGATCTGCGTGGCCACGCCCGAGGCCACCGTCCCGGCGACGATCGGAACGCCCTGGCCGATGCGCTTCTTGACCAGGGACACCCCCTTGGCCGGGTCGCCCGCGTCGTCGTCCTCCAGCACGGTGATGCGGACGCCGTCCACCTCGCCGGTGCCGTCCGTCGCGTAGTCGAGCCCGGCCTCGAAGCCGCGCAGGTACTGCTCGCCGTAGGAGGCGAGCGGGCCGCTGACGGAGGTGACGAGCGCGACCTTCACCTCGTCGGCGTCACCCCCGCCGTCCGCGGTGCTCCCCGGGCTCGCGCAGGAGGCGGTCAGCGCCGCGCAGGCCGCCAGCGCGGCGGCCGCGAGAACGGAACGGCGCCGGAGGGGCGCGGTGCCCCGGGCGGGTGCGGCGGACCGGATTCCGGCCCCGGGTACGGATCTGGGCATGGCGGCGGGCTCCTCGTGTGGTGCGGTGACTGCCCTGCTGCGGGCTTCGCTGAGACGGCAGCCTCCGCCCGCGGACGCCCCGCGGCAATGTGTCCCGCGGACACCAGCGGCGCGGGAGCGGTGTGCGCACGCCCTGTTCGGGCGGTCCGCGGCGCGGCCCTACCGTGCGGAACGTCCGGTCCCTCAGGCCAAAAGGACCCCACATGAGATCACCGCAACGGCTCCGCCGGGCGGCGGCGGCACTGACCGCCCTCGCCCTGCCCCTCCTCGCCCTGACCGGCCTCTCCCCCACGGCCGCCCACGCCGCGCCCCCCGCGCCCGCCGGTTCCTCCACCTCCCTGCCCGGTGACGTCACCGCCACGTCCGCCCTGGAGCGGATCACGGGCTTCGGCAGCAACCCCGGCGCCCTCACGATGTACCGCCACCTGCCGGACGGGCTCGCGTCCGGCTCGCCCGTCGTCCTCGTCCTGCACGGCTGCACCCAGGACGCGGCCGGGTACGTGGCGGGCTCCGGCTGGGCCGAGTACGCCGACGCCCGTGGCTTCGCGCTCGTCGCCGCCCAGCAGGAGACGGTCAACAACAGCTCGCGCTGCTTCAACTGGTTCGAGCCCGGCGACACCTCGCGCGGCCGGGGCGAGGTCCTGTCCCTGCGGCAGATGGTCGCCCACACGGTGGACGCCGCGGGCGCCGACCCGTCCCGCGTCTTCGTCGCCGGGTTCTCCGCCGGCGGCGCGATGGCCTCCAGCGTGCTCGCCGCCTACCCCGACGTCTTCGCGGGCGGCGCCGTCCTCGCCGGCGTCCCGCACGGCTGCGCGACGAACATGGTCGAGGCGTTCGGGTGCATGAACCCCGGCGAGACCCGGTCCGCCGACGCCTGGGGCGACCTCGTCCGCGCCGAGAACCCCGGTTACACGGGCCCCTGGCCCACCGTCTCCGTCTGGCACGGCACCTCGGACACCACCGTGCGCCCGGTCAACGCGACGGAGTCCGTCAAACAGTGGACCGACGTCCACGGCACCGACGCCTCACCCGACTCCTCCACCTCGCTGCCCGGCGGCGTCACCCGGACGACGTACGACGGCCCCTCGGGCACGGTCGTCCACCGGTACACGGCGACGGGCATGGGGCACGCCGTCCCCGTCCGCCCCGCCGAGGGCTGCGGGGCGTCAGGCAGCTACTTCGCCGACGTGCTGTGCTCCACGTCCGCCATCACCACCGACTGGGGCCTCGGCACCACCGAGCCCGGTGACCCCGGCGACCCGGGTGACCCGGACCCCGGCGACCCGACCTGCGTCACCGCCAGCAACTACGCCCACACCACGGCCGGCCGCGCCGTCGTCAGCTACGGCTACACCTACGCCGTCGGCTCCGGTGACGCGCTCGGCCTGTGGAACACCTACACCCACACGTCACTGGCCGAGACCTCCCCCGGCTGGTACGAACGCGTCGCGAGCTGCTGACCGCGCCCCGGCACCCGGCGCCCGCCCCCGACCCCCACCGGGCGGCGGGCGCCGCGCGCGGGCGGAGGCGCTCAGCCGAACGGCGGCCCGGAGCGGGCCACCTCGTGCTTGAACACCTCGGCGTGCCCGATCTCGACCGGTACCGACGGCTGCGGTGCCACCGCCCGCCAGGCGTCCAGCGTCTCCTGGGACTCCCAGTGCTCGAACAGGCGGACGCGCCCCGGGGCCGTGGGGTCCGCCGAGATCGCCAGGTCCAGACAGCCCGGCTGCCCTCGCCCCGCCACCACCAGTTCCCGGTGCGCCTCGACCAGCCGGTCTCGCTCCTGGGGGGCCACGTCCAGCCACCCCGCGATGATCACCGTCACGCCGCGTTCCTCCTTCTCCGCCGACGGCCTACGCGGGGTCAGACGGCCCCGTTCCCCGAAACTCATCGCTCCGGCCGTCCTGTCCACGCCAGGCCGCGCGTGGGCGAGGCCGTGGTCAGTTGGCTATCCTCACCGCGGTGATCTCAACGGCACGTCAGCGTCGGATGACTGACGGTGCCCTTCCTCTGGGGGACGCGGATATGCGGATACGGCAGGGTTGCGCGGCGGGGGCGGCGGCGGTCGCGGCGCTGGCCACGCTCAGCGGGTGCGGTGACGACGGCCCGATGTCGGGCATGGGCCTGCCCAAGGCGGGCGACATGGCGGCGATCGAGCAGTTCGTCAACGAGAACACCGGCTGCTACGGGCTGAAGGTCGGCTCTGGGGGCGGGACGATGGACGACGAGGCCCTGGACGCGTCGTGGGGGATCAAGGAGCGCGCGGTCTGCGAGGACCAGCAGGACCGCGACATCACCCTGCTGGCCATCGGGGACATGGAGAAGTTCCAGGCCGCGACGATGAAGGCCGAGGTCGAGGGCGACACCAAGCGCTTCCTGGTGGGGCAGGACTTCGCGGTCGTCCCGGAGGGCGACACCGCGGCGCGGGAACTGCACGTCGCCGGGCTGGTCCTCTTCACCTGCGAGAAGGGATTCGAGGTGCCGAGCGGCTACCAGCAGGAGAAGCCGCTCGTGGACGGCTGCACGCTGACCAACTTCGTCCCGTTCTGACGGGCGGCGGCCCGGATGATGTCGTCCCCGGTCGCCGTGGAGGCCGGCGTGGTGCTGCCCGAGCCCGCCCCGGGCGAGGTGTGGACCGTCGGCGCCGTCGTGGTGAACGGGCGCGGGGAGGCGTTCGCCCAGCGGCGGAGCGTCGACCGCCCGCTGTTCCCCGGCTGCTGGGACGTCGTGGGTGGCCACGTCGAGCCGGGCGAGACGCTGGTGGACGCCTTGGCCCGGGAGGTCCGCGAGGAGACCGGCTGGCGGCTCACCCGGCTGCGCAGGCTGCTGCGCGTGGACACCTGGGAGGGGGACGACGGACGCGGCGTCCGGCACGAGGCGGACTACCTCGTGGAGGTCGCCGGAGAGCCGAGTGCCCCGGCACAGCGGCCGGCCGAGCACTCCGGCCACCGCTGGTTCGCCCCGGCCGACCTCCCGGAACTGCTGGCGAGCGGCCACCCCGTGGACGCGTACGTCCACGGCCTGCTGGCCCTGGCGCTGGACGCCACGGCGGCAGCCTCGGAATAACCCCGGACGGGCCGGAGTTGGGCCGGATGCCGGCGCCCCGGCCCGCACGGGGGTCGGGCAGGGGACGCGTGGACGGAAGAGGGGGCCGGGCCGCGGTGCAGCGCGGCCCGGCCCCGGTGGGGGGTGGTTGTCGAGGTGTCAGGAGGACTGGGAGACGGCGGCCTCGGCCGGGTCCGGGGTGTTGGCCTCGCGGAGGAGGTCGCGGACGAGGCGGTTGGCCTCCTTCACCTCGTCCGTGCGCATCCGGATCTTGATCTTGCCGTTCTTCTTCAGCTCACCGGCGACCTCGTAGGTCTTCTCCTCGCCGGGGAGCGGGAGGCCCTGGCAGCCGGTGAAGCGGTCCCGCGGCGTGGTGCCGGTGAGGAAGTAGTCGATCACCGGGAGGTCGACGCAGGTGGTGCCGTAGGGGAAGAGGCCGTGGCTTCCCTCGTTGTCGACGCTGATCATCTTGGCGCCGGGGAGCTTCTTGCCCGTGGACAGGGCGCCCTCGTAGGCGGTGGCGGCGTCCAGCTCGGACTGGACGACGAGCAGCTCGGGGAACGTCTTCTGATACGCCTTGGGCATCCGGTTGCCGGTGGGCCAGTAGGCGCACAGCGGAGTGGAGTTGAAGGCCGCCAGCAGCGGGGCGTGGCGCTGCTGGCGTTGCAGCCACTCCTGCCAGTAGTTGAGGTTCTGGTTCCACTGGCCGTCCTGGCAGCGGATGGCCTCGAAGGCGGCGTCGAAGGTCGCCGTCTCGCCCGCGGCGCCCTGGCCCCGCTCCCTGGCCTCGATGGCCTCCAGCATGTCGGCCTTCGCGTCGGCGACGAAGGCACGCTGGTCGGCGTCGAGTCCGCCGTCGGCCAGGATGCCGTCGACCACCGTCTCGACGGCATCCTGGTCGGAGCCCTCCGCCGGGATGCCGGACTCGGCGATGACGGCGACGGCCGAGGCGGCGGTCGGGTACTGCGAGGTGTCGTACATGGCCGGGATGATGTAGTAGGCCATGAAGAGCTGGCCGATGAACTCCCGGGTGCCGCCGGCCCGTTCGAAGTGCTCGCGGATCTTCATCGGGTCGGTGCCGACGCCGTGGACGTCGTCGTGGCGGGCGACGTACGGGAGGAGGGCCTCCTGGAACTGCCGGTCACGGCTGGGCGGCTGGAGGTCCCAGGTGCGCTGGAGGGACTTCGTCGTGACGTCGGTGGAGGAATCCAGCAGGAAGCGGTGGGACTTGCCGGGGAAGGTGCCCGCGTACCAGGCGCCGAGCCAGGTGCCGTAGGAGTAGCCGATGTAGCTGGTCCGGTCCTCACCGAGCAGGACGCGGATGAAGTCCATGTCGTACGCGGTCTGCTCGGTGTTGATGTAGGGCGCGAGGCCGCCGTCCATGCAGCCCTTGACCTTGGCGCGGTTGACCGCGTCCGGGTCGTCCGGGTCGTCCGGGACGGTGTAGGTGCAGGTGAGCGGGGTGCTCTGGCCGACGCCGCGCGGGTCGAAGCCGATGAAGTCGTACTTCTCGGCCAGTTCGGGGGCGCGCTGGGCCATGGCCGCTCCCCAGGGCAGCCCGGAGCCGCCGGGCCCGCCGGGGTTGACGAGGGCGATGCCCTGACGCTCCGGGTCGCTCTTGTCGCTGGTGGCGGTGCGGGATATGCGCACGTCGATGGTCTTGCCGTTGCCCGGGTCGTGCCAGTCGAGCGGCATCGTGACGGTGGCACAGGCGAGGCCCTCGACGGTGCGGAGCCGGTCTGCCGTCTCCTGGGGCAGCCCCGGGAACGCGCAGGTCTCCCAGTCGATCTCCTGGTCGGCCAGGGCTCCGGCGAGCGCGGCCGTGTCGGGCTCGGCCGCGGCCCGGGACGTGGGCGCCGGTGCGGCGGACGCCTGGCTCGTGGCGAGCGGAGTGGCGAGCAGGGTGGCGGCGAGGGCGGTCGCGGTGGCGCCGAGCGCCCGGCGCGAGGCGAGACGTCTGGGAACAGACACGTGCGGGTCCTTCCGGTGACGAGGGGGGTCGCCCCGGCCCGGCAGCACGAACTGCCGGGCGGGAGCGTTGCATCACCCTGTCCGCCGGTGTCACCTGCGGGAAAGCCCGCGTACATGTCGGGTTCCCGTCATGGCGGGTTTCTGACAAAGGCCCCTGTCGTGTCAAAGCCAGCCCCGGCGCGCGGCCTGCACACCGAGCTGGAAGCGGGTTCGGGCGCCCAGGAGTTCCTGGAGCCGGCTGATCCGGCGGTGCACGGTGCGCTCGCTGACGCCCAGATCGCGGGCGATGGCCTCGTCCGTCGAGCCCGCGCTGAGCAGGGCCAGCAGCCGCTGGGTGTCGGGGCTGGGCTCGGTGCCGCCGGGCGCCCCGTCCCGCCCCGGCCCGGTGCCGACGGGGACGGCCAGCCGCCAGAAGGCCTCGAAGAGCCCGGTGATCGCGTCCAGCAGCATCGAGGGGTGGACGAGCAGCGCCATGACGCCGCCGCCCGATCGCTGCGGCACCGAGATGAGGGCCCGGGAGGCGTCGGCGATGACGAGCTTCATCGGGATGCCCGGGAAGACCCGGGCGTTCTCCCCGGCGCCGACGGCCGCCTGGAGGGAGCGCCGGCCGACGTCGGTCTGGAGGAAGGCCGCGTCGTAGATGACGTGGTAGGCCACGCCGCGTTCCATGGCGGGCAGCTGGGACGGGTTCGGGCCGACCTCCTCGGGCCGCAGGTAGGAGCCGCGCTCGAAGGCGCGGATGCGCTCCCGCGCCTCGGCCTGCATGGCCTCGAACGTCCCGACGACCGTCTCCCGGCCTTCGAGCACCTCGGCGATCTGCGCTCCCGCCCCCGAGTGGACGGCGTACAGGCGGGCGAGTTCGCCGGCGGTCTCCCGCGCCCGGACGGCCTCCAACTCGCGCTCGGCCGCCCAGCGCTCCAGGACGAGCCGGGGCGGCCTGGCACGCGGCACGCCCTCCGCGTCCCGCCCGACGAGGCCGAGCCGCTCCAGCTCCGCGAGCCGCCCGTCGTCCGGCCCGGCGGTATCCCGGGCGGCGGCGCCCTCCGCGACGCCGAGCAGCGCGCGGTACAGCGCTTCCGCTTCCGGCGTGAGCCCGGGCCCGTACGGGCCCGGTTCCGGCGCGTGGGACATGGGCAACCCCCGCGGTGTCTGGCGTCCTCCCGCGAGCCTACCGGCTGGCGGGCGCCGGGCCCCGGGCCCGCAGCACCGCCCGCCGCTCAGCGCCGCCCGCCCCGCCGGCGGGCGGCGACCAGGGTGCGGGTGACGAGGGGCGGCAGCAGGTCCACCGCGAGACGCCGGGCGACGCGGCGGGGGCGGCCGCCCGGGCGGGGCGCGGGCCTCGGCGCGGCGCGGACGGGCGTGGCGGCCGCGGGGTGCCGGGGGCGGGGTGCCGGGGCTCGGCCGCCCCGGGCCGCGGCTTGACGCGCAGCAGCCGGTGTCCGGCGACGGACTGCTCCTCGTGCCACAGCGCGGGGTTCCCGGTGAGCCACTCGGCCAGCTCCGCCCGCACCGGCTCGGGATCGCCCCAGGTGCCGTAGAACTTATTGCCGCTGACGCAGACGGGGTCCAGCCCGCCGTTCAACACGGCCTCCCAGGTGGCGGCGGCGACGCCGGGGCAGTGCTCGGAGCGGTAGTCGTCGAGGGCGACGATCCCGTGCGCGGCGAGCATGGCGCTGACGGCGTCGACGTCGCCGCGGCCCGGTCGCCGGCGGCCGCGAAGCTCTCGACGTCGGCTACCGGCTTCTCGTAGCAGACCTCTAGCCTCGATCTTGCGTGAGGGTCCGTCATCGAGTCCACCGGATCCCTCGCACCGATGTTGAGCTCGGATGCGGGTCCCTTCCGGCTGCCACTCCGCGGCCGGCTGCTGTTCAGGCGTACCGCGCGGTCGGGCTACCGGAGCCCCGGCGATGACGGCGGCCGGACGGCCGGGCGGCTACTCGCGGTCCTCGCCGGTCAGGCGGGTGAACGCGGCCAGGTTGCGGGTGGACTCGCCGCGCGAGGTGCGCCAGGCGTACTCCCGTTTGATGGCCCCGGCGAAGCCCAGCTCCAGCAGGTGGTTGAACGGTCCGTCCGCGTTCTCCAGGACGGTGCCGAGGATGCGGTCGATCTCGTCCGGGGTGACGGCGGCGAGCGGCAGCCGGCCCACGAGGTAGATGTCCCCGAGGTGGTCGATGGCGTAGCTGACCCCGTAGAGACGGGTGTTGCGTTCCAGGAGCCAGCGGTGGACGGCCTCGTGGTTCTCGTCCGGGTTGCGGATGACGAACGCGTTCACGGAGAGGGAGTGCGCGCCGACGATGAGCTGGCACGTGGTGGAGAGCTTGCGGGTGCCCGGAAGGGTGACGACGTAGGTGCCGGGCCCCGGCGACTCCCACTCCAGCTCGGCGTCGGCGAGCGTCTGCTCGATCACTGCGGCGGCGTCAGACATGCAGCGATCGTAGGCGACGGCGGCGCGCGGCGAGCGCGTCGGCGTAGACCTCCGCGGTGCGGCGGGCCGCCGTGGCCCAGCCGAAGCCGCGCGCGTGCTCGGCGGCGGCGGCACCCGTTCGGGTGACGAGGGCGGGGTCGGCGACGAAGCGGCGCAGCGCCCGGGCGTAGTCGGCCGGGTCGTGCCCGGCGACGAGGAAGCCCGTCACCCCGTCCCGGACGGCGACGGGCAGCCCGCCCACGGCGGAGGCCACCACGGGCGTGCCGCTGGCCTGCGCCTCGATGGCGACCAGCCCGAAGGACTCGCTGTGGGAGGGCATGACGAGCACGCTCGCCGCGCGGTACCAGTCGGCCAGGGTGTCCTGGTCCGCCGGGGGGCGGAACCGGACGACGTCGGCGATGCCCAGCTTGGCCGCGAGCTTCTGCAGGCCCTCGGGCTTGGCCAGCCCGGAGCCGGAGGGCCCGCCGACGACGGGGACGACGAGCCGGCCGCGCAGCCCCGGGTCCTCGTCGAGCAGGACGCGCACGGCGCGCAGCAGGACGTCGGGGGCCTTGAGCGGCTGGATGCGCCCGGCGAAGAGGGGAACGAAGGCGTCGTGGGGCAGGCCGAGGCGGGCGCGGGCGGCGGCCGGGCCGTCGCCCGGACGGAAGCGGGCCAGGTTGACGCCGGGGTGGACGACGGCGGTGCGGGCCGGATCGGCGTCGTAGTGCCGCTCCAGCTCGCCGGCCTCCTCGGCGGTGTTGGCCACGAGCCGGTCGGCGGCGCGCACGATCTGCGTCTCCCCGATGACCCGGGCGGCGGGCTCCGGCGTGTCTCCGGCGGCCAGGGCGGCGTTCTTGACCTTGGCCATCGTGTGCATGGCGTGCACCAACGGCACGCCCCAGCGCTGGGCGGCCAGCCAGCCGACGTGGCCGGAGAGCCAGTAGTGCGAGTGGACGAGGTCGTAGTGGCCGGGGCGGTGCCGGGCCCAGGCCCGCATGACGCCGTGGGTGAAGGCGCAGAGCTGTGCGGGCAGCTCCTCCTTCTTGAGGCCCTCGTACGGCCCGGCGTCCACGTGCCGCACCAGGACGCCCGGCGCCAGCTCCACCGTGGCGGGGAGCGCGGCGGAGGTGGCGCGGGTGAAGACCTCCACCTCGATGCCGAGCTCGGCGAGCTGGCGGGCCAGCTCCACGATGTAGACGTTCATGCCGCCCGCGTCCCCCGTGCCGGGCTGGTGCAGCGGCGACGTGTGGACGCTGAGCATCGCGACGCGGCGGGGCACCCTCCCGGGGAGACCCAGCCGCCGTCCGAGCCGCGTGACGTACGAGCTCACCTGTGCTCCCTTGGCCGGCGGTGTGTGCGGTGCGTGTCGTCTGGCGGTGTCCCCGGGCGGCAACGCCCTCCGCAGCCTCGCTCTTCCCGTCTTTGCCCAAACGTGACCTGTGCCTCGGCCCGTACGCTTGCCCTCATGCCCGCGTCGCCCCCCGCCCCCCGTGCCCGCCGCCCGGTGGGCGCGGTGACGCGGGGGACGACGAACCCGAACCGGCTGCGGCGCATGGACCGCTGGATCGCCGCCGCGCACGGGGCCGCGCTGCGCCGGGCCGACGACCCTCCGCTGGCGGTCGACCTGGGCTACGGCGCGGCGCCGTGGACGGCCGTCGAGCTGCTGACGCGGCTGCGCCGGGTGCGCCCGGACGTGCGGGTCACCGGGGTGGAGATCGATCCGGAGCGGGTGGCCGCGGCCCGCCCCTACGTCCGCGAGGGGCTGTCCTTCGTACGCGGCGGCTTCGAGATCCCGCTGACCGAGCGTCCGCTGCTGATCCGGGCCGCGAACGTGCTGCGCCAGTACGGCGAGGAGGAGGTCCCGGAGGTGTGGGCGCGGCTGTGCTCGCGGCTGGCGCCGGGCGGGCTGCTGGTGGAGGGCACCTGTGACGAGATCGGGCGCCGCCACGTGTGGGTGACGCTGGACTGGTCCGGCCCGCGCACGGTGACCTTCGCCGCCCGGCTGGCCACGCTGGAGCGGCCGTCCGGGCTGGCGGAGCGGCTGCCGAAGGCGCTGATCCACCGCAACGTGCCGGGCGAGCCGGTGCACGCGTTCCTGGCCGACTTCGACGCCGCCTGGGCGTCGGCGGCGCCGCTCGCGCCGCTGGGCGCACGGCAGCGCTGGGTCGCCGCCGTCCGGGCGCTCGCCGCGCGCTGGCCGGTGTCGGACGGCCCGCGGCGCTGGCGGCAGGGCGAGGTGACGGTGGCGTGGCCGGCCCTGGCCCCCCGGGCCTGAGCCGGATCGGCGCCCGCGGCGGAGCAGCCCGCGGGCGCCGATCCGGCTCAGCGGCCGAGGGCGGTGACGGCGGCGTCCAGCAGGTCGCGGTCGCGCGGGTGGGTCAACAGCAGCCGGGCGCGGCCGGGCGGCAGCCAGACGACGCGGTCCACCTCGCGGCTGGGCACGAAGCTCCCGGCGACGGCCTGGGCCACCCAGTAGTCGACCGTCTTCGGGCGCCCGGCCACCTCGTAGGTGAGCGTGGGCAGCCGGGCACCGAGCACGCACGTCATGCCCGTCTCCTCCAGCACCTCGCGCCGGGCCGCCTCGGCCGCGCTCTCCCCGGTGTGCAGCTTGCCCTTGGGATGCGACCAGTCGGCCCACTTCGGCCGGTGGACGAGCACGAAGGCGTAGGGGTCCGGCCGCCAGAGCACACAGCCGGCGGCGCGGATGACGCGCGCGGCGTCAGGCGTGGACGGGTGCATGGTCGGCACCTCCGGCCGGGTGCCAGACCCGGCAGAACGCGAGCCGGGCGGCTTCCACCTCGTGCCGCTGGTCGGCGTGCAGGACGCCGAGCGCGTAGGCCGTGGCCGGGGCGATGCGCGGGGTGCGCCCGGCGGTGGCGGCGGCCCCGGCTGCGTCGGCGGCCTCCCGGTGGCGCCGCAGGTGCCGGGCAGCGGTGCTGAGCGGCGGGCTCTCCTCTCCCAGCACCTCCTGGGCGTACCGGACGAAGCGCAGCAGCAGCCCGACCTGGTGCCAGGAGCCGTCGTAGCGGTCCTCGGCGGCGGTGAGGGTGTGGGCGAGGGCGCCGGGGCCGAAGGGCAGGGAGTCCACCGCGTCCACGAGCCTGCGATGGGCGTGCTCGGCGCTGGGCCGCAGCGCGGCGTGGGCGGGGCGGTGCCCGGCGGCGCCGGTGAGGGCGTCACCGGCGAGCGGCACCTCGGAGGCCAGGACGGCGACGGCGTCGGCGACGGCGTGGAAGCGGCCGGAGCCGAGGGCCTGGAGGGCTGCGGAGTGGGCCCGGGTGCGCAGGAGCGTGAGCTGGCGCTCCAGCAGGGCTCCGGCGCGGGCGGCGCCGACCCCGGGGCGTCCGGCGGCCCCCGCGCCGTCGGATTCCTCGGGCGCCGACGACAGCCGGTGCAGGGCGGACAGCAGCCGTTCGAGCCGGTTGGCGTAGTCGTACTCGCGGGTGAGCAGCTCGGAGAGCCAGTTCAGCTCGGCGGAGAGCTCGTCGGCCCAGGCGGGGTCGAGGAGCCGGCGGAAGGTGTGCAGGGTCGCGCTGATGCGGCGGGCCGCGCGGCGCAGCAGCCGGACGGCGTGGGCCGTCTCGGTGACGGCCTCCGGGCTGCCGGCCGTCTCCTCGTGCATCCGCAGGGCGCGCAGCAGCTCGGCGGCCTGGTGGTGCAGATATCCGGACAGCAGTTCGCCGGCGGTGCCGGCCACGGGTGCCGGTGGCGCTTTGTCTCCCCCCGTTCCGCCGGTGCCGAGCCGCGCCGAGCCGGCTCCGGCGGCGCGCGGCACCCTGGTGCGCGGTGCCGCGGCGGCCGACGGCCTGGAGCCGTCGGCCGTGAGGTCATGTCGTGGGGCCACGTCGGCGCCTCCGGGCGTCGATGAGCATTTCCTGTACGTTGCGCAACGGCCGGCCCTCGGGGTCGGTGGCCTGGCGGGTCCAGTCGCCGTCGGGGCCGAGGTGCCAGGAGGCGGTGCCGTCGTCGAGGCCCGTCTCCAGCAGCCGGTTGAGTGCCGCCCGGTGGGCGGGGTCGGTGACGCGCACCAGCGCCTCGATGCGCCGGTCGAGGTTGCGGTGCATGAGGTCGGCGCTGCCGAACCACACCTCGGGCTCTCCGCCGCCGCCGAAGGCGAAGATCCGGGAGTGTTCGAGGAAGCGGCCGAGGATGCTGCGGACGCGGATGTTCTCGCTGAGCCCGGGCACGCCGGGCCGGACGGCGCAGATGCCGCGGACCCACAGGTCGACGGGGACGCCGGCGCGGGAGGCCCGGTAGAGGGCGTCGACGACGGCCTCGTCGACGATCGAGTTGACCTTGATCCGCACGAAGGCGGGCCGCCCGGCACGGTGGTGGGCGATCTCCTGGCCGATGCGCGTGACGAGGCCGTCGCGCAGGGAGGTGGGGGCGACGAGGAGCCGCCGGTAGTTCTCGCGCCGCGAGTAGCCGGAGAGCCGGTTGAACAGGTCGGAGAGGTCCGCGCCGACCTGCGGGTCCGCGGTGAGCAGGCCGAGGTCCTCGTAGAGCCGGGCCGTCTTGGGGTGGTAGTTGCCGGTGCCGACGTGGGCGTAGCGGCGGAGCTGCTCGCCCTCCTGCCGGACGACGAGGGAGAGCTTGCAGTGCGTCTTGAGCCCGACGAGGCCGTAGACGACGTGACAGCCGGCCTCCTCCAGCTTGCGGGCCCACTTGATGTTGGCCTGCTCGTCGAAGCGCGCCTTGATCTCGACGAGGACGAGGACCTGCTTGCCGGACTCTGCGGCGTCGATGAGGGCGTCCACGATCGGGGAGTCGCCGGAGGTGCGGTAGAGGGTCTGTTTGATGGCGAGGACGTCGGGGTCGGCCGCGGCCTGTTCCAGGAACGCCTGCACGGAGGTGGAGAAGGAGTCGTAGGGGTGGTGCAGGAGGACGTCGCGCTCACGCAGGGCGGCGAAGACGTCGGGCGCGGACGCGGACTCCACCTCGGCGAGGTCGCGGTGGGTGCCGGCGATGAACTTGGGGTAGCGCAGCTCGGGCCGGTCGATCCGGGAGACGATGCCCGAGAGCCCGGAGAGGTCCAGCGGGCCGGGCAGCGGGTAGACCTCGGAGGCCGACACCTTCAGCTCGCGCACGAGCAGGTCCAGCACGTACGGGTCGATGGACTCCTCGACCTCCAGCCGGACGGGCGGGCCGAAGCGCCGCCGCATCAGCTCCTTCTCCAGGGCCTGGAGCAGGTTCTCGGCGTCGTCCTCCTCCACCTCCAGGTCCTCGTTCCGGGTGACGCGGAACATGTGGTGGGCCAGGACGTCCATCCCGGGGAAGAGCTCCTCCAGGTGGGCGGCTATCACGTCCTCCAGCGGCACGTACCGCTGCGGCGAGGCCTCCAGGAAGCGGGCCAGCAGCGGCGGCACCTTGACCCGGGCGAAGTGGTTGTGCCCGCTGACCGGGTTGCGGACGACGACGGCGAGGTTGAGCGAGAGGCCCGAGATGTAGGGGAAGGGGTGCGCCGGGTCGACGGCCAGCGGGGTGAGGACGGGGTAGATCTGCTGCCGGAAGAGCGTGAAGAGGCGGGCCTGCTCCTTCTCGGTGAGGTCGGCCCACCGGATGAGGTGGACGCCCTCGTCGGCCAGCGCGGGGGCGACGTCCTGCTGGTAGCAGGCGGCGTGCCGGGCCATGAGCTCGCGGGAGCGGGTCCAGATCAGCTCCAGCACCTCGCGGGGCTGGAGGCCGGAGGCCGAGCGGTTGGCGACGCCGGTGGCGATGCGCCGCTTGAGCCCGGCCACCCGGACCATGAAGAACTCGTCCAGGTTGCTGGCGAAGATCGCCAGGAAGTTCGCCCGTTCGAGGAGCGGGACGTTCGGGTCCTCGGCCAGTTCGAGGACGCGCTCGTTGAACGCCAGCCAACTGCGCTCCCGCTCCAGGAAGCGTCCCCGGGGGAGGTCACCGGCGTCCGACGCCGCGTCGTAGGAGTCCGGCTCGGAGTCGAGGCCCGGGTCCATGGTGGCGGACAGGGAGGCGCTGCCGAGCGGGTGGAGCTGCACGGCGTTCGGGCGGGACGCGGCGATGGCCCCCACGGACGGCTGCGCGGGCTCGGGCACACGCTGCGGGCCCCCGGAAGGGGTGCCGGACTGGGCGCCGGAGGGGGTACCGGACGGCTGGGTGGAATGCGCGGACTGGCTCATTCCCCCATTCTTCCGCTCTTCCGCCGCGGCGTGCCGCTCGGATGATCCGGACGATTCGGGCACACCGAGCCGAGCGGTCGACCGACCGGGGAAGCCCCCCGCGGCGACCGTCGGCCTTCGGTGCGGTTGCTGCATTCCGCGATGCTCGCAACCGAGTCTGAATCACTGGTTACGCCAACATGTCGGAGGAGCGTCCTCCGGGATGTCGGGCGCCGTGCGTCAGGTTTCCGTGCGGTACATCAGGTCGACGGCGTGGGTGCGGAAGCCGATGCGCTCGTAGACCGCGAGGGCCGGCGCGTTGTCGGCGTCGACGTACAGCATGGCCGCGGGCATGTGCCGCACGGCCGCCAGGTGCCGCAGGCCGGTCGTCGTCAGGGCCCGGCCCAGGCCGCCGCCCTGCGCCCCGGGGGCGACGCCGACGACGTACACCTCGCCGAGCTGCTCCTTCTCGTGCACCTTCGTCCAGTGGAACCCGACGATCTCCTCCGCCTCCACGGCGCCCTCGGAGCGGACGGCGAGGAAGAAGCCCTCCGGGTCGAACCACGGCTCGGCCTTGCGGTCGTCCAGGTCGCGCTGGGTCAGCGAGCCCTGCTCGGGGTGGTGCGCGAAAGCGGCGGCGTTGGCCTCCAGCCAGGCCGCGTCGTCCTTGCCCGGCACGAACGTCCGCATCGAGATCCCCGGCGGCAGCGCCACCTCGGGCAGGGACTCGGCCGAGAGCGGCATGCGCAGCTGCCGCAGCTCGCGGAAGAGCGTGAGGCCGAGGGTCTGGGCGAGGTGCCGGGCCGAGGCGTGGCCGCCGTGGGCCCACAGCCGCAGCCGCCGCCCCGAGGCCTCCAGCAGCGCGAGGCCGAGCGAACGCCCGTGGCCCTGCCCGCGGTGTGCGGGGTGGACGACGAGCTCGCCCGCCGGGGCCTCGACGGGGTCGGTCTCCTCCAGCTGCCCGTAGCCGACGAGCTCGCCGCCGGATCGGATCAGGAAGTGGGTGACGCCCGCCCGGTGGCCCCCGCGGAGCTGGAGCACTCCCTGCTCGGACACCGCGGACTGGCCGTCGGTACGGGCCGCCGCTTCGATGAGGGCCAGGGCCTCGCCCACCACTGCGTCGGACAGTCGGTCTGTCACCACCACGTCACTCATGTTTCCAGAGAGTACGCCCGCTGATGGCCACCGGGCCGTTACCGCACGGCTCCTGACACGCTACGCGCGTTGACCGTAGGCTGCCGCTTGCTCGGACACCCCGAGCCCCACCCACGTCGAACCTGACTCTCCGCGAAGGGGATACACCCATGTCCACACCCCCCGGCAGCACGTCCGGGCGCCGGTTCCCGCGCAGACTCGCCGCGACCGCGGCGGGCCTGGCCGCCGCCGTCGCCCTCGGCGCGGCCGCCCTGCCGTCCGCCCAGGCCGCGTCCGAGCGGCCCGGCGACCGCCCCGGCCACCCCGGCCACGGCCCCACCGTCGATCTCCAGGTGCTGGCGGTCAACGACTTCCACGGCCACCTGGAGCCGCCGTCGGGCTCCTCGGGCCGCGTCACCCGCGAGCACCCGGACGGCACGACGGAGCAGGTCGCCGCGGGCGGCGCCGAGTACCTGGCCACCGCGCTGCGCGAGGCCCGCGAAGGCGAGCGCTACACGATGACCGTCGCCCCCGGTGACGTCGTCGGCGCCAGCCCGCTGCTGTCCGGCCTCTTCCACGACGAGCCGACCATCGAGGCGATGAACGCCCTCGGCATGGACGTCGTCGGCGTCGGCAACCACGAGTTCGACGAGGGCCGGGAGGAACTGAAGCGCCTTCAGGACGGCGGCTGCCACCCCGTCGACGGCTGCTACGCCGACGGCCGGACGTTCGGGGGCGCCGACTTCCCGATCCTGGCCGCCAACGTGGTGCGCGAGGACACCGGCAAGCCGCTGCTGAAGCCCTACACCGTCAAGAAGATCCGCGGCGTCCGGGTCGGCTTCATCGGTGTCACGCTGGAGGGCACGCCGGACATCGTCTCCGCAGAGGGCATCAAGGGCCTGAAGTTCCTGGACGAGGCCGAGACCATCAACCGGTACACCGAGGAGCTGCGCGGCCGGGGCGTCAACGCGGTCATCGCCCTCGTCCACGAGGGCGGCTACCCGGCCAACCCCGCCTACAACGCGGACTGCGACGCCTCCGGCGGTGGCATATCCGGCCCGATCGTGGACATCGCCGCCCGCACGGACGCCGGCGTCGACGCCCTGGTCACCGGCCACACCCACCAGCCGTACGTGTGCAGCCTGCCGGACCCCGAGGGCAACGACCGCCTGGTGACCTCGGCCGCCTCCTACGGCCGGCTGTTCACCGAGCTGAACATGGCCTACGACCGGCGCACCCAGGACATCGTGCGCGCCTCCGTCACCGGCACGAACCACGTCGTGCACCGCGAGCAGGCCAGGGCGAAGGACCTCACCGAGCTCATCGCGGACTGGAAGGAGCTGGCCGCCCCCGTCGCCAACCGGCCGATCGGCCACATCTCCGAGGACATCACCGCGGACCGCTCGATCCCCGAGTCCCCCCTCGGCGACCTCATCGCCGACGCGCAGCTCGCCCACGCCCGCACCCAGGACGAGGGCACCGAGCTGGCTCTGATGAACCCCGGCGGCATCCGCGCCGACTTCACCTACGCGGCCTCCGGCTCCGAGGGCGACGGCGTGGTGACCTACTCCGAGGGCTACACCGTCCAGCCGTTCTCGAACACCGTCAACATCGTCTCCCTGACGGGCGACCAGCTCCTGGCCGTGCTGCGGGAGCAGGTCAGCGGCGCCAACGCGGAGTCGCCGAAGATTCTCCAGGTCTCCGAGGGCCTCACCTACACCCTCGACCTGACGCGCACGGGCGCGGACCGCGTCGTCGCGGACTCGGTGCGGCTGAACGGCGAGCCGCTGGCCGCCGACCGCGTCTACCGCGTCGCCGTCAACTCCTTCCTGGCCGGCGGCGGCGACGGCTTCGCCACCCTGGCCCGGGCCACGGACCCGCTGGTCGGCGGGGACGACCTGAAGGCGCTGGAGCAGTACCTGCTGGCCCACTCCTCCGCCGCGGCCCCGCTGAGCGCCCCGGCGGCGGACCGCATCACCGTCGTCCGCTGAGCGGCGGCCCGAGGTGACGAAGAGGGCGGCCCGGTTCTCCTGCGGGGAGCCGGGCCGCCCTCGGGCCGGGCGCCGCGCGCGCCCCGGCGCCGGACGCGGTCAGACCCCGTAGGGGCGGCGCTCGCGGGCCTCGCGCAACGCCTCGGCCCACCAGTCGAGCTGGCCCAGCAGCCCCTTGGCCGCCCGGGCCGACCCCTCGGCGTCCTTGGGCCGCCCGTCCTGCCCGAAGACGTCCCAGGCGTTGTGGAAGCTGAGCGCGTCCCGCACCGTCAGAGCGTGCATCTCCGCGAAGACCTGGCGCAGTTGCTCGGCCGCCCGGATGCCGCCGCTCTGGCCGCCGTAGGAGACCAGGCCGACCGGCTTGGCCTGCCACTCCTCCCGGAACCAGTCGATGGCGTTCTTGAGCGAGGCCGGGAAGCTGTGGTTGTACTCGGGGGTGACGACGGCGAAGGCGTCGGCCTCGGTCAGCCGCCGGGACAGCTCCCGCCGGTGCCGCACGGTCTCCGGGTCGGCCTCCCCGCCCCAGCCGGGCATGACCAGCGGCAGCGGGTGCTCGGCGAGGTCGACGACGTCCACCTCGAAGCCGCCGTGCTCCCGGGCCTCCTGTGCGAACCAGGAGGTCACGGTCGGGCCGAAGCGGCCCTCGCGGACGCTTCCGGTGATGACGGCGAGGCGCGGGGGCGCGGTGCTGGGCTTGGACATGACGGATCTCCCCGAAGTCGTCGGTGGCCGGTGGCGGCGTGTTCTCCGAACCGCTGCGTAGAGCCTCGTACTTCAACTTAAGTTGAGGTCAACTACTCTGTGGCGCATGACATCACCCTCGTGGAAGACACCGGAACTGAGCGTCGGTGAGGTGGCCGCCCGCAGCGGCGTGGCCACCTCCGCCCTGCGCTTCTACGAACGCAACGGCCTGATCCACAGCCGCCGCACGAGCGGCAACCAGCGCCGCTACACCCGCGACACCCTGCGCCGCGTCGCCTTCATCCGTGCCTCGCAGCGCGTCGGCATCTCCCTGGAGCGCATCCGCGCCGCGCTGGACCTGCTGCCGGAGAGCCGCACCCCCGGCCGGGCGGACTGGGCCAGGGTTTCCGAGTGCTGGCGCTCGGACCTCGACCAGCGCATCAAGCAGCTCCAGGAGCTCCGCGACGACCTGGACGACTGCATCGGCTGCGGCTGCCTCACCCTCGACCGCTGCGGGCTGGTCAACCCCAAGGACGTCGCCGCCGAGGCCGGCCCGGGCCCGCGCCGCTTCACCTACACGCCCTGCCCCTGACCCCGGCCCAGCACCGTGCCGGGCCCAGGGGGCCATGCTCGCCGGCCCCCGCCCCGGCGGGGGCCGCCCGGCCGCCGGCCCCACGGCGCCCCGGGTAGGCTGGAGGCTCCCCCCGCCAGCCCGATCCGAGCACAAGTTGGTCCGCATGCGGTTTCCGCCCAGACCCCGCCGGGCCCTCCTCCTCACCGCCCTCGGCATCGCCGTGCTCGCGCTCGGCGCCACGCTCGTCCTCGGCCGCCACTCCCCCGGGACGACCTACTCCGTCACCCCCGGGCCCTCCGCCGGGCACCCCCGCTGCGCGGACGTCCTCGCCGCGCTCCCGGACCCGCTCCTCGGCAAGGAGCGCGACCGGGCCAGCGGCACCGGGACCGCCGTCTGGGGCGACGCCTCGATCGTCCTCCAGTGCGGTGTGGAGCCGCCCCCGCCCACGACCGACCTGTGCCTGGACGTCGACGGCGTCGGCTGGGTGCTGGACGAGGACCGGATGAACGCCGACGGCACCCGCACCGTCACCACCTACGGCCGCGCCCCCGCCGTCGCGGTGACGTTCCACGGCCGCGCGGACGCCGTCGGGGACGCGCTGGTCGACCTGAACCGCGCGGTCAAGGACATCCCGCAGGACGGGGAGTGCCTCAGCGCCGAGGACGTGCCCCTGGCGGAGGACTGACGTCGGACGGCCGCCCGGGACTCACGGCGGACGGCCGCCGGCACGCGGTCAGCGGCAGCCGCAGCTGCGGCGGACGACCAGCGCCGAGGGGAACTGGCGCAGCCGCTCGCGCCGGTTGCCGAGCAGGCGGGGCGCCTCGTCCAGCACGAGGTCCACGGCGGCCCGGGCCATGCCGGAGCGGTCGGAGGCCACCGTCGTCAGCGGCGGATCGGTGAGCGCCGCCTCCTTGACGTCGTCGAACCCGGCGACGGCCAGCTCCCCCGGCACGTCGATCCGCAGCTCGCGCGCGGCGCGCAGCACCCCGATGGCCTGGTCGTCCGTCGCGCAGACGATCGCGGGCGGCCGGTCCGGCCCGGCCAGCAGCGTGAGGGCGACCTCGTAGGCGTCGTAGCGGTTGTAGGGCGCCTGGAAGAGGCGGCCCTCGGTGGAGCACCCGGCCTCCCGCATGGCGCGGCGCCAGCCCTCGACGTGGTCCGTGACCGGGTCGCCCACGACGGGCGTGGTCTCGACGCCGCCGAGGCAGGCCACGTACGGGTGACCGTGCTCCAGGAGATGCCGGGTGGCCAGGTGGGCGCCGCCCACGTCGTCGGTCACGACGGCGACGTCCTCGATCGCCTCGGGCCGCCGGTGCAGCAGCACGACCCGGGCGTCCCACGCCTCGATCTCGGCGGCGGCGTGCTCGCTGGGCCCCTGGCTGACCAGGATCAGCCCGGCCACCCGCATCCCGAGGAAGGCCCGCAGATAGTGGACCTCGCGCTCGTCCAGGTAGTCCGAGTTGCCGACGAGCACCATCTTGCCCCGCTCGGCCGCGGCCCGTTCGACGGCGTGCGCCATCTCCGCGAAGAAGGGCTGCCGGGCGTCCGGGACGATCATGCCTATGAGGTCGGTGCGGCGGGAGGCCATCGCCTGCGCGACCCGGTCGGGCCGGTACCCCAGCTCGTTGATCGCCGCGAGGACGCGCTCACGGGTGGCGGGCGCCACCGGACGGGGGCCGTTGTTGATCACGTAGCTGACGACCGCGGTCGACGTACCCGCCAGTCGTGCCACATCGTCCCGCGTCACCTTCGCCACGGCGGGCAGTCTACGCGGGGTGACCGGCTCTCCGGTCACCCCGTGTCCCGATCGTCACCGGGCGAGCACGGCGCCCTCACTTGGGCCCGGACCGCGCGGCGTCCTTCGCGACCCGCTCGGCCTCCTCCGCCACGCTGGACTCCCCGTCCCCGCCCTCGCGGCCGTGCTGCGGCTTCTTGTCGGTCTTCTCCGGGGTGACGAAGCGGTACCCCACGTTGCGCACGGTGCCGATCAGCGACTCGTGCTCGGGGCCGAGCTTCGCCCGCAGCCGCCGCACGTGGACGTCCACGGTCCGGGTGCCGCCGAAGTAGTCGTAGCCCCACACCTCCTGCAGGAGCTGGGCCCGGGTGAAGACGCGGCCGGGGTGCTGGGCCAGGTACTTCAGCAGCTCGAACTCCTTGAAGGTCAGGTCGAGCACCCGGCCCTTGAGCTTGGCGCTGTAGGTGGCCTCGTCGACCGAGAGATCGCCGTTGCGGATCTCCATCGGGCTGTCGTCCACCGTGAGCTGCATGCGGCCCAGCGCGAGCCGCAGCCGGGCCTCGACCTCGGCCGGTCCCGCCGTGTCCAGCAGGACGTCGTCCACCCCCCACTCCGCGGTCACGGCGGCGAGGCCGCCCTCGGTGACGATCAGCACCAGCGGGCAGCCCGGCCCGGTGGAGCGCAGGAGCTGGCACAGCGAGCGCACCTGGGGCAGGTCGCGGCGCCCGTCGACGAGGATGACGTCGGCCCCCGGGGTGTTGACCAGCGCGGGCCCCTCGGCGGGCGCGACGCGCACGTTGTGGAGGAGCAGCCCCAGGGCGGGCAGCACCTCCGTGGACGGCTGGAGGGCGTTGGTCAGGAGGAGAAGCGAGCTCATGAACGGTGAGTCCTTCCTCGGTCCCATCGACGGCGTGGAGCGGGGGCCCGAAAGCACGAAAAGGACCCGGAGGCGACGTTGCCCGAGTCCTTCTGCTCCGAAGAATAGCCCAAACCGACCCCGACGGCAGCGGTGTGTAGCGGATGCCACTTCGCGCGAACCAGGTGCGCTCCCGGTGCGCGGGATGCGCCTCCCCCGCCTCCGCGTGCGCCCCCACCCGCCCCGCGGGCCGTCGCGGGCCCCGGCGCGGTGGGCACTTCGCGGGGCCGGCCCCACGGCGGTGGCGGGCGCGGGAGCGCCCGTGACGTGCCCCATGATGGGGTGGCACATCACACACCGGGCCGGCACCGCTGGGAGTCACGACATGTCCGCACAGGGAACCATCCGCTACTGGGCGGCGGCGAAAGCCGCGGCCGGGCTCGCGGAGGAGGGATACGAGGCGGCCACCCTGGCCGAGGCACTGGACGCGGCCCGCGACCGGCACGCCGCCCGCCCCGAGTTCGCCCGCGTCCTGCGGCGCTGCTCGTTCCTCGTCGACGGCGACCCCGTGGGCACGCGTCCGCACGACGCCGTCCGGCTCACCCAGGGCGGCACCGTCGAGGTGCTGCCGCCGTTCGCCGGGGGGTCGCGGTGAGCCGGCCCAGCGACTCCCACGGCCACCGGCCCCCCCGGCCGCCCGCACGTCCCGCCCCCGCACCGGCCCCGGCCCCGGGGTCCACGACGGCCTGGGGCGTGCCCGCCCAGCCCGGCACCCCGGCCGCGGGGTACACGACTCCGGAGGCCGCGGCGCCGGAGGGCACGAGCGCGGAGGGCGCCGCACACCCCGCCCCGGCCCGGCCCGCGGGGAGCGGCGGGCGCGGACGGCGGCGCAGGCCCGGCTCCGGGCACGGGCCCGGCGGCGTCGCCGAGCGCACCGGAAACCCGATCATCGAGCCCGGCCTCCGCCCGGCCGCCCTCACCCTGGCCCTGGCCGTCCTGCTCGCCGTGGCCGCGCCGCTCGGCGAGTTCGCCGTCCTCGTCCCGCTGCTCCCGCTCCAGGCGCTCACGGCCGCCGGCTGGTACCGGCTCAACGGCATGTGGCCCGCACGGCAGGGCATCGCCCTCGCCTTCCTCGCCGGGGTCTCCGCCGACGCGGCCCTGCTCGCGGCCCGCGAGGAGCACACCGACACCGCGCTGCTGGGCACGCTCGGCATCTGGGTGCTGCTCGTCCTGCTGCTCCAGCTCCGCAACCGCAGCTCGGCCGACGAGCGGCTCCACGCCCTCACCGCCGGGGTCGCCGCCACCGTGCTCACCGTCTTCGCCGCGGGCTTCCTGGCCGCCGCCGACGTCCGCTGGGAGGCCGTGAGCATCGGTGCGGCCGCCGTCGCGGCGGCGGTCCCGCTGCGGGCGCTGCCGCTGCCCGGCCCGCCGTCGGCGGTCCTGGCGCTGCTCGCGGCGGTCGGCGCGGGGCTGGGCGCCGGCTGGCTCACGGACGTGGGCGACGCCGGGTTCGCCGCCCTCGTCGGCGGGGCGGCCGGGCTGTGCGCCCTGGTCGGGCTGCGCGCGGCCAGCTACGACTGGCCGTCGCGCTTCGTACACATGACGGCCGGGGTGAGCCTGCCGCTCGCGCTGGCCGCGCCCGCCGTGCACGTGCTGGCCTCCGTGCTGTGACCCGCCGTCCGGGCGTCCCCTGACGCCGCCGACGTGCGCCGACGCCGCCGACCGCGGCCGCGTGCCGCCCGACGGAGGGCACGCGGCCGCGGTTAGGATCGCGACAGTCGAACAGGGGGGCGTACGACCATGCCACGCGGACTGCGGATCACACTCATCGTGCTGCTCGTGCTGGGCGGCCTGTTCGTCGCCGTGGACCGGATCGCCGTCAACTACGTCGAGGGACGGATCGCGGACGAGGTGAAGGCCTCGCGGAACGCCGAGGAGGCCGAGGTCTCCGTGGGCGGCTTCCCCTTCCTGACACAGCTCGCGAGCCGGGAGCTGGACTCCGTCGACATCAGGCTGAGCGGCATGACGACCTCCAGCGGGGACCGCACGCTGGAGGTGCGGGAGTTCGACGCGCACGCCAGCGACATCGACCTCGCCGACGACTTCTCCGGGGGCGTGGCCGCCGAGACCACCGGCACCGCCCACCTCACCTACGAGGCCCTGAGCGCCGCCGCCGAGGAGGGCGTGACCATCGGCTACGGCGGCACGGCGGAGAACGGCGGCACCAAGGTGAAGGTGACGGGCTCGGTGACCGTACCGGTGCTGGGGCAGACGCTGGAGCACTCGACGACGAGCACGATCAGCGTCGAGAACGGTGACACCGTCCGGCTGCGCGCTGACGAGGTGCCCGGCGCGGACCTCCCGGGGGTGGAGGAGCTGGTCCGGCAGAAGATCGACTACACCCGGCAGCTCACCGGCCTGCCCTCGGGCGTCTCACTCACCGGCATCAAGGCGACGGAGGACGGCGTCGAGGTGACCTTCTCCGGTCGCCAGGTGAGCGTCACCGGCTGACCGGCCCGAACCGGCCGACGACCACGGGCCCCGGGAGGCCCCCGAACCCGGCGGACGCGCGGTTGTCACCCCGGATTCCGTGCCCCGGGGCGCCCGAAGCGGCCCGAGCGCGGACGAGGCGTCCAGCATGCGAGACGTCCACTGCGCGACGTCGAGACGGCGACCTCTCCCGCCCCTCGGGTCCCGCGCGGAGGCCGCTCGCGACCCGCACTTCATCCCACCAAGTGGTCGATCACGTCTCGCCATCCGGAACGCCGGTGACACGCGCCGCGCCCGTCCCTACGATCGTCCGCATGACCCGACAGGCGGACCTCACCAAGCGCCGGACAGTTGACCTGTGCCGCGTCGCCGCCATGCTCTGTCGCCCCACCGCCTGACGACCCGCCGTCGTCGGCCGGTTCCGGCCGACGGAGCGCGCGGCGTGCCGGACTCCGCCACCCCGCGCCGGGCCGTACCCGCCTTCCGAACCCGCACAGCGCCGTGCGACGCGCACCGGACCGCCGCCCGGCGAACGCGCCCGCACGCCCCGCCGCGCACCGCCACAGCCCCACGGCAGCACCGCCGCAGCGCGGCACATGCCCGCACCCGCTCACCGCACAGCAGCACCAACGCCCCGGAGGAGAACTTCATGAGCCGCAGTGACGTCCTGGTGGACGCCGACTGGGTCGAGGCCCGCATCGACGACCCGAAGGTGGTCATCGTCGAGGTCGACGAGGACACCTCGGCCTACGAGAAGAACCACATCAAGAACGCCGTCCGGATCGACTGGAAGCAGGACCTCCAGGACCCGGTCCGCCGCGACTTCGTCGACCAGGCCGGCTTCGAGAAGCTCCTGTCCGGGAAGGGCATCGCCAACGACGACACCGTCGTCCTCTACGGCGGCAACAACAACTGGTTCGCGGCCTACGCCTACTGGTACTTCAAGCTCTACGGCCACCAGGACGTCAAGCTCCTCGACGGCGGCCGGAAGAAGTGGGAGCTGGACTCCCGCGACCTCGTCGCCGAGGTGCCCACCCGCCCGGCGACCGAGTACCAGGCCAAGGCCCAGGACACCTCCATCCGCGCCTTCCGCGACGACGTCGTGGCCGCCATCGGCAGCCAGAACCTCGTCGACGTCCGCTCCCCCGACGAGTTCAGCGGCAAGCTGCTCGCCCCGGCGCACCTGCCGCAGGAGCAGTCGCAGCGTCCCGGCCACGTGCCGAGCGCCCGCAACATCCCGTGGTCGAAGTCGGCCAACGACGACGGCACCTTCAAGTCGGACGACGAGCTGAAGGAGCTGTACGAGGCCGAGGGCGTCGACCTGGGCAAGGACACCATCGCCTACTGCCGCATCGGCGAGCGCTCCGCCCACACCTGGTTCGTCCTGCACGAGCTGCTCGGCCAGGAGAACGTCAAGAACTACGACGGCTCCTGGACGGAGTACGGCTCGCTCGTCGGCGTGCCGATCGAGCTCGGCGCCGCCAAGTAACCCCCACCGTCTGACTTTCCCGATCCGAAAGAGGACATCCGACATGTGCGGAGCACAGGCAGGCGGCCCCGACGCCTCCACCATCAAGCCCGGCGAGACCACGATCCAGGGCCACGTGACGCGTGACGGCGAGCCCGTGACCGGCTACGTGCGGCTCCTGGACTCCACCGGCGAGTTCACCGCCGAGGTCCCCACGTCCGCGACCGGCCAGTTCCGGTTCTACGCGGCCGAGGGCACGTGGACCGTCCGCGCCCTCGTGCCGGGCGGCAGGGCCGACCGGACCGTCGTCGCCCAGCAGGGCGGTGTGGCCGAGGTCGCCATCGCCGTCTGACCTCTCCGCGTGCCCCTCGCGCTGGTCGGCCGCAGGCGGCCTCCCAGGCTTCGGGACACCGCGCCGGACTCCGTCCGGCGGTCGCGGGAGAGTCCGGTCGTACGAGACGGCCAAGGGCCGAAGGGCCGCACCCCGGGTTGGACGCCGAGGGGTGCGGCCCTTTGCCGTGCCCGTGACCTTGTGCCGTGCCCGGGGCACGTGGCCGACTCGTGCTCAGTACACGAGCGCCTGGGTGTTCGGCGCCATCGCCTCGGCCACGAAGACCTGGGCCCCGGCGATGCGCACGCCCTCCAGCACGTCCTCCTCCGTGATCTCCCGCCGCGCCGCGCACTGCGTGCACAGCGTGATCCGTCCACCGGCCTGGATACCCGCGATCAGGTCCGGCAGCGGGGCGGCGTGCGGCAGCTCGAACTCCGCCGCCCGCCCCGGCAGCGCGAACCACGCCGACTCGCCGGTCAGCCACAGCGAGACCTCCACCCCGCTGGCCGCCGCCACGGCCGCCACCGTGAACGCCTGCGAGCACCGCTCGGGGGCGTCCGCCCCCGCCGTCACCTTGATCACGAGCTTCTTCTCGTCCGTCATGCGCTCACCGTAGACCGGGCGGCACGCACCGGAGCGGCGGACCTCACAGCGCCGCCCCGCGCCGCGGCGACTAGACTCGGCTCCGGCCCACCGTCCACCGCCCAGCCGCGCAAGGAGCACCCCGTGCTTGAGGCAGCCTTCCTCTCCCTTATGGTCCTCGTCGTCATCGGGACCGGGGCATTCGCGCTCCTCACCGTCGCGAAGCTCTTCCAGGGCCAGCGCTGACCCCCGGCCCGCAGCAGCCCGACGCCCCCGAACCAGCGAGCGACTGAACCCTCCATGATCGAGATCCCCTCGGACCTGCACCCCGACCTCGTGCCCCTCGCCTTCCTCCTCGGCCGCTGGACGGGCGCGGGCGTGGCGGACTTCCCCGGCGCCGAGCAGTGCAACTTCGGCCAGGAAGTCGCCTTCACCCACGACGGCCGGGCCTTCCTGAGCTACACCTCGCACTCCTGGGTGCTCGACGCGGAGGGCAACAAGGTCCGCCCGCTGGAGTCCGAGACCGGCTACTGGCGCATCCACCCCGACCGCAAGGTCGAGGTCGTCATGGTCCGCGACCAGGGCGTCGCCGAGGTCTGGCACGGCGAGCTGGCGGACGGCAAGCCCCAGATCGACCTGGCCACCGACGCCATCGCCCGCCTCGCCTCCGCCGGCGAGTACAGCGGCGGCAAGCGGCTGTACGGCTACGTCAAGGGCGACCTCATGTGGGTCGGCGAGAAGGCCACCCCCGAGGTGCCCCTGCGCCCCTACATGTCGGCCCAGCTCAAGAAGGTCGTCGACCCGAGCGAGTGGGCCAAGGACATCAAGGACCTCCCCGACGACGGCATCGCCTTCTTCACGTAGGCCCCCCGAGCCCGTCGCCCCGGCCGCCGTCGGCCCGCGCGGGCTCAGCCGTCCTCCGGCAGCAGCCGAAAGGCCGTGTGCTGCGTCAGGGGCCGCATCACGCGGAAGTGACGGTCGGCCGTGAACAGATCCGCCGTACGGAAGTGAGCAGCCAGGGCGACGTTGCACCAGGTAGCCGCCGAGGAGATCGTTCACGACCAAGGCCGTCACCCCACACTGGCCACGCGCCGGATGATCCGGGCGCCAACGGCTCACGCCCTCCGGGGCGCACGTGCAAACACCCCAACTGACTCGCTGGACTGAGGGATCTCTGCTGCGTGCGGTGACAGTGACGTCACAGGGGAGTGCCCGCCCCATCCGCGCCGGGCTCGCGCACCTCGGCGATGAGCGCCGCGAACGCGGAACGGTTCACCCTCACCGCTCGCGCCGGGAACGCGCTGTCGCGCAGGGCTATCTGCCCGTCGCCACAGACGGCCACCTCAACGCAGTTGTTCCCGCCACCAGCGCAGTATGACGAGCGCTTCCATGCGTGAATCTCCACAGCCTTGCACCTCTCAGATCTCACGGGCGACTTCTCGGATGAAGCCCAGCGACTTGTCAGCCGACAGCGCCGACTGCTCCATAAGGTCCAGCAAAGCGCGGTAGTTGGTCAGAGGGGTTGGTGCATCCACGAAGTGAGCCCCGAACGATGTGTCGAGCTGGACAGTGTCGAGTTGTCGAACAGGGCCTTCCGCGTACAGGATCGACTGCCCTGCGCCATGGAATGCCCCAGCGCTGAAAGGAATCACCAGCAGGGTGACGTTCGGGCGTTCTGCTGCTTGGGCGAGGTACTCGAGCTGCTGACGGGCCACCTGGCGTCCGCCGAACTCGATCCGCAGGGCAGCCTCATGAATGATGCCCGTGTACGGAACCGCATGTTCCCCGTCGAGAACGGCCTTTCGACTCATCCTGTGCGCGACGCGTAGTTCCACGTCCAGGCGTGGCAGCTTCGGCACGGCCAGGTCGAAGATCGCTCGGGCGTGGTCCTCCGTTTGCAACAGGCCGGGAAGGTGCACGGTCTGCGCGGTTCGAATGCGACGGGCGTAGTGCTCCAGCTCCGAGACGTCCAGGTAGCCGTCCGGCAGCTTGCCTCGGTACTCGTTCCACCAGCGTGCGTCACGTCGGCTGCTCGCCACAGAGGCCAGCGCTTCGATCAGGTCTTCATCAGGGCAGTTGTAGTTGCATGCCAGTTGACGGATTCGCTCAGCGCTGACCGACGTGCGAGCCGCTTCGATGTTGGACACCATCGTCCGGTCACAGCCGAGCATCGCCGCGGCTTGCTGCACGGATACGCCTGCCTGCTCGCGCAAGCGGCGTAGCTCCATGGCCAGTCGGCGCTGCCGACCGGTAACTGGGCTCCGTGGCGCCATAGGTCCTCATCTCGTGTGCGCGCCGGTCAGTCTGACAGGCCGTAACTCCGCGGTCCAGTTACCCATGAAGTGATTCACCTCTTCGATAATATCGACTCACAGGTGAGTTGCAATGCTCTAATCTGTGAGCCGTACCACTCACCAGCCCGTGTCCGGACGGAAGCGCACCGGCGGCTCAACGCGGCCGCGCAACAGGGCCGTCGGCAAGGCCACCGTTGGACGTGAGAGCTGGTGAACGGCCTGACCAGCCGTACCGCACTGCGCAGGCACATCGACCGCCAACCTCCGCACCCTCTTGGAGTGCTGATGCAGCACGTGGACCCCGACCAACCGATCACCGACCCGTGTCCGCTCGCCTTCGGCGAACCCTGGTCGTACGAACTCCACTTCCCCCGCGACCCGCGTGGCCCTGCCATCGCCCGGACGACTCTGAAAGCCGTACTGTCGGCCCACGGGTTGGGCGATCTCATCGACCGGGCCGAGCTGCTCACGTCCGAGCTCACGTCCAACGCCGTGCGCTATTCGGAGGGCCCGGCGACGGTCCGCCTCCGGTGGGAGAACCCCGTACTGCGGGTCAGCGTGACCGACACGTGCCCTGACCTCCCGGTCAGGCAGCGGACCATCGGGCCGGATGCCGTACGCGGGCGCGGGCTCCTCATCCTCGACCTGTTCGCCGACGCCTGGGGCGGATGCGGCATCGGCGAAGCACTCTTCGGCGTCGGCGGCAAGAGCGTCTGGTTCGAGCTGGTCTTCGGGGACGGCCCACCGTTCCCATCAACCACGGCACTCGCTGCCTGACTGATGCCCCGCGACCCTCACCTCGCGCGTGCACGGGACGACCGGTGCCAGGTCCAGCCCGGCCGCTCCGCGCCCACACGGCTGCCGTTCCAGGGCCTCCCGCGCTTCCCCGGGGAGCGCGGGCGCTATCGGCCGCGCGGGAGGCGCTCCCGCCGCGAGGGGTCAGGTGTCACGCCGACCTCGCCGAGCCCCAGACGCCCGGTCTCCAGCCGAACGTAGGCGGGGAGCAGCTCACGCATCAGGTCGAGGTCCCCGACACGGTGCGACTCGATGACGAAGGCGACGTGATGGTGCGCATCCTGGTCCACGGAGACGAAGAACACGGACACATCGCCGCTGATCGATCCGTAGCCGGTCGGGTACCCGCCGTCGCTCCAGACCTTCGCCCCCGCGACCGATCGCCTCGAAGTAGATCCACACCAGGCGTGGATCTTCGATGGTGAGCCGGCACCACGGAGCGTCCGGGCCGTCACGTCCGGGCCAAGGCAGGGCTGAACCGGGCGATCCTCGACAAGGGATGGCACCGCCTCCAACTCGCACTCACCAGCGCAGCCCGGTCCACGGGCACGACGCTGGTGAAGGTCAATCCCGCATACACCTCGCAGCGTTGCCACGCCTGCGGGTTCGTCGCCGAAGGCAACCGCGAGAGCCAAGCGGTCTTCCGGTGCAAGAATCCCGAGTGCGGCAACATCGATCATGCGGACGTGAACGCGGCGAAGGACATCAAGGCGGCCGGGCAGGCCGTCTCAGCCGGTGGAGACCTCGGCGTCAGCCGGTCCGCGAAGCAGGAACCCGTAAGCCGGGCGACCGGCCGAACCCCTTCCCAGGGAAATCCCCGCTCACAGGCGGGGAGGAAGTCAAGTGAGCGGTTCAACACGCGTGCGACCTCCACGACGGCCCGTCTCCCGTGATGGACTCTGGCACGGGTCCGACGACGCACCCAGCGCTGGCCGTGCTGTGCGGCCCGCGGCGGGGTATGCGTGGTCAGGGCTCGTGCGTCACGTGAGCAACCCCCGGCCGTCCCGCACGCACGCGAGCCTCATGCCTTCACCCGACCGAAGGGACCGATGAGCCATGTTCCGCAAGGTGCTGGTCGCCAACCGCGGCGAGATCGCCATCCGCGCGTTCCGCGCCGGCTATGAACTCGGGGCGGGGACCGTCGCCGTGTTCCCGCACGAGGACCGCAACTCGCTGCACCGCCTCAAGGCCGACGAGGCCTACGAGATCGGCGAACCAGGGCACCCGGTACGGGCCTACCTCTCGGTCGAGGAGGTCGTCCGGGCGGCTCGCGACGCCGGGGCCGACGCCGTGTACCCGGGGTACGGCTTCCTCTCCGAGAACCCCGACCTGGCGCGGGCCTGCGAGGAGGCGGGCATCACCTTCGTCGGGCCGAGCGCGGAGACGCTGGAGCTGACCGGCAACAAGGCCCGCGCGGTGGCCGCCGCCCGGGCCGCGGGCGTGCCCGTCCTGGGCTCCTCCGAGCCGTCCACCGACGTGGACGAGCTGGTACGGGCCGCTGAGGAGCTGGGCTTCCCCGTCTTCGTCAAGGCCGTCGCGGGCGGCGGCGGTCGCGGCATGCGGCGCGTGGAGGACCCGGCCGCCCTGCGCGAGTCCATCAGGGCCGCCTCCCGGGAGGCCGAGTCCGCCTTCGGCGACCCGACGGTGTTCCTGGAGAAGGCCGTCGTCGAGCCGCGCCACATCGAGGTGCAGATCCTCGCCGACGGCGAGGGCAACGTCATCCACCTGTTCGAGCGGGACTGCTCGTTGCAGCGCCGCCACCAGAAGGTCATCGAGCTGGCTCCCGCCCCCGGCCTCGACCCCGAGCTGCGGGAGCGCATCTGCGGGGACGCCGTGCGCTTCGCCCGGCAGATCGGCTACCGCAACGCCGGCACCGTCGAGTTCCTGCTCGACCGCGACGGGAACCACGTCTTCATCGAGATGAACCCGCGCATCCAGGTCGAGCACACGGTGACCGAGGAGGTCACCGACGTCGACCTCGTGCAGTCGCAGCTCCGCATCGCCGCCGGTCAGACGCTCGCCGACCTCGGCCTGTCCCAGGACCGCGTCTACCTGCGCGGCGCCGCACTCCAGTGCCGCATCACCACCGAGGACCCGGCCAACGGCTTCCGGCCCGACACCGGCAAGATCAGCGCGTACCGCTCCCCCGGCGGCTCCGGCATCCGGCTGGACGGCGGCACCGCCCACGCCGGCACCGAGATCAGCGCCCACTTCGACTCGATGCTGGTCAAGCTGACCTGCCGCGGGCGCGACTTCGCCACCGCCGTCGGCCGCGCGCGCCGCGCCGTCGCCGAGTTCCGCATCCGCGGCGTCCAGACCAACATCCCCTTCCTCCAGGCCGTCCTGGACGACCCGGACTTCCAGGCCGGCCGCGTCACCACCTCGTTCATCGAGCAGCGCCCGCACCTGGTGACCGCCCGGCACTCCGCCGACCGCGGCACCCGGCTGCTGACCTACCTCGCCGACGTCACCGTCAACAAGCCGCACGGCCCGCGTCCCCAGACCGTCGACCCCGTGAGCAAGCTGCCCGGGCTGCCCGAGGGCGCGCCGCCCGCGGGTTCCAAGCAGAAGCTCACCGAGCTGGGCCCCGAGGGGTTCGCCCGCTGGCTGCGCGAGTCCCCGACGCTCGGCGTCACCGACACGACGTTCCGTGACGCCCACCAGTCGCTGCTCGCCACCCGGGTGCGCACGAAGGACCTCCTCGCCGTCGCCCCCGCCGTCGCGCACACCACGCCGCAGCTGCTCTCGCTGGAGTGCTGGGGCGGGGCCACCTACGACGTCGCCCTCCGCTTCCTCGCCGAGGACCCGTGGGAGCGGCTGGCCGCGCTGCGCGAGGCCGTCCCCAACATCTGCCTCCAGATGCTGCTGCGCGGCCGCAACACCGTCGGCTACACCCCGTACCCGACGGACGTGACCAACGCCTTCGTCCAGGAGGCCACCGCCACCGGCATCGACGTCTTCCGCGTCTTCGACGCGCTCAACGACGTCGGCCAGATGCGGCCGGCCATCGAGGCCGTGCGCGAGACGGGCAGCGCCGTCGCCGAGGTCGCCCTCTGCTACACCTCCGACCTCTCCGACCCCGCGGAGAAGCTCTACACACTCGACTACTACCTGCGGCTCGCCGAGCAGATCGTCGACGCCGGCGCCCACGTGCTGGCCGTCAAGGACATGGCCGGGCTGCTGCGGGCCCCCGCCGCCGAGAAGCTCGTCTCCGCGCTGCGCCGCGAGTTCGACCTGCCGGTGCACATCCACACCCACGACACCGCGGGCGGCCAGCTCGCCACCTACCTCGCCGCCGTCCGGGCGGGCGCGGACGCCGTCGACGGCGCCGTGGCCTCCATGGCGGGCACCACCTCCCAGCCCTCGCTGTCCGCGCTCGTCGCCGCCACGGACCACAGCGAGCGCCCCACCGGCCTCGACCTCCAGGCCATCGGCGACCTGGAGCCCTACTGGGAGAGCGTGCGCAAGGTCTACGCCCCCTTCGAGGCCGGTCTCGCCTCGCCCACCGGGCGCGTCTACCACCACGAGATCCCCGGCGGCCAGCTCTCCAACCTGCGCACCCAGGCCATCGCGCTCGGCCTCGGCGAGCGGTTCGAGGAGATCGAGTCCATGTACGCCGCCGCCGACCGCATCCTCGGCCACCTGGTGAAGGTGACGCCCTCCTCCAAGGTCGTCGGCGACCTCGCGCTGCACCTCGTCGGCGCCAGCGTCTCCCCCGAGGACTTCGAGGCCGAGCCGCACACCTTCGACATCCCCGACTCCGTCATCGGCTTCCTCCACGGCGAGCTGGGCAACCCGCCCGGCGGCTGGCCCGAGCCCTTCCGCACCAAGGCCCTCCAGGGCCGCTCCGCCGCCAAGCCCATGCGGGAGCTCACCGACGAGGACCGCGAGCTCCTCGACAAGGACCGCCGCGCCACCCTCAACCGCCTCCTCTTCCCGGGCCCGACGAAGGAGTTCGAGACCCACCGCGAGGCCTACGGCGACACCAGCGTCCTCGCCAGCAAGGACTTCTTCTACGGCCTGCGTCCGGGCCAGGAGTACGCCGTCGACCTGGAGCCCGGCGTCCGGCTGCTCATCGAGCTGGAGGCCATCGGCGAGGCCGATGAGCGCGGCCTGCGCACCGTGATGTCCACCCTCAACGGCCAGATCCGGCCCATCCAGGTCCGGGACCGCTCGGTGGCCTCCGACATCCCGGCCACCGAGAAGGCGGACAAGTCCGACTCCGGCCACGTCGCCGCGCCCTTCGCCGGCGTCGTCACCCTCGTCGCCAGCGAGGGCGACGCCGTCGAGGCGGGCGCCACGGTGGCCACGATCGAGGCCATGAAGATGGAGGCCGCCATCACCGCGCCCAGGGCGGGCACCGTATCCCGCATCGCCATCAACGCGATCCAGCAGGTGGAGGCCGGCGACCTGCTCGTCGAGCTGGCGTAACCCACCGCGCGGGACGACGAAGCCCCGGCCGGTCGAGCGTTCGACCGGCCGGGGCTTCGTCGTCCGCACCGTGAGGGGTCCGCACCGTGAGGGCGTCGGCGAAAGGCACGGCAAAAGAAAAGGCAAGGGGAAAACCCGCTCCTTGCCACTCTCAACGTATAGCGCACCGGGGGGCTTGCGGCAAGACCCCGGTTATGGCACAGAATCCCCACTCGAAGGCGGAACCCGCGGAAAGCGCGGATGAGCGAAGAACATGTGCTTTTACCCAGTGGGGGGATTCCATGACCGACGTGATCGTGGTCGGCGGCGGGCCGACCGGGCTGCTGCTGGCCTGCGAGCTGCGGCTGCACGACGTGGACGTGGTCGTGCTGGAGAAGCTGACCGAGCCGACGCGGGAGTCCCGCGGGCAGGGCCTCCACACGCGCAGCGTCGAGCTGATGGACCAGCGCGGCCTGCTGGGCCGGTTCCTCGACGTCAGCGAGACGTTCCGGGTGGGCGGCCTCTTCGGCGGCGTCATGAAGGCATGGCCCGAGCGGCTCGACACGGCCCACCCGTACGGCCTGGCCACGCCGCAGCCCGTCACGGAACGGCTGCTGAACGAGCGCGCCCGCGAGCTCGGCGCCGAGATCCGGCGCGGCCACGAGGTGGTCGGGCTGAGCCAGGACGAGGACGGGGTGACCGTCGAGCTCGCGGGGCGGGCGCCGCTGCGCGCCCGCTATGCCGTGGGGTGCGACGGCGGCCGGAGCCTGGTGCGCAAGCGGCTGGGGGTCGGCTTCCCCGGTGAGCCCGCGAGCGTCGAGACGTTGCTGGGGGAGATGGAGCTGACCGAGGACCCGGAGGCGGTGGCGGCGGTCGTCGCCGAGGTCCGCAGGAGCCAGCTGCGGTTCGGCGCCGCCCCCAGCGGGGACGGGGTGTTCCGGCTCGTCGTGCCCGCCGAGGGGGTGTCGGAGGACCGCACCGCCCCGCCGACGCTTGAGGAGTTCCGGCAGCGGCTCCGGGCCGTCGCGGGCACGGACTTCGGAGCGCACTCACCGCGCTGGCTCTCCCGCTTCGGCGACGCCACCCGGCAGGCCGAGCGCTACCGGGTCGGCCGGGTGCTGCTGGCCGGCGACGCGGCCCACGTCCACCCGCCCACCGGCGGCCAGGGCCTCAACCTCGGCATCCAGGACGCGTTCAACCTCGGCTGGAAGCTGGCCGCCGCGGTCGCGGGCTGGGCGCCGGAGGGCCTGCTGGACAGTTACCACGCCGAACGGCACCCGGTCGGTGCCCGGGTGCTGGAGAACACCCGGGCGCAGATCACGCTGCTCGGGACCGATCCGGGTGCGACCGCGCTGCGGGAGCTGTTCGCGCGGCTGATGGATCTGGAGGAGGTGAACCGCTACGTGACCGGCATGATCACGGCCGTCGACGTCCGCTACGACCTCGGAGAGGGCCACGCGCTGCTGGGCCGGCGGCTGCGCGACGTGCCGCTGAAGCGCGGACGCCTCTACGAGCTGACGCACCGGGGCCGGGGCCTCCTGCTCGACCAGACGGGCCGGCTCTCGGTGGACGGCTGGGCGGACCGGGTCGACCACGTCGTCGACGTCAGCGAGGAACTGGACGTGCCCGGGGTCCTGTTGCGCCCGGACGGCCACGTGGCCTGGGCCGGCGAGGACCAGCGGGAGCTGCACCCGCACCTCGCCCGCTGGTTCGGCTCCCCCGCCGGCTGAGCACGGGTACGCCGGTGCGGAGCCGTCCCCCACGCGTCGCCGGAGACGCGCTACGAGTCGCCGGAGACGCGGAGTGCGGCGGCGCGGAGGCGGGCGAGCAGGGGCAGGACGTCCTCGTCGGCCGCCCGGGAGACGGCCTGGATGAAGGCGATGACGCTGTGCGCCATGGCGTCCGAGGCCGCGTCGTCGGTGTGCGCCGCCCAGGCGGCCAGCGTCGCGGCGAGCACGTTGGAGACCCGCACGCTGGTCTCGTCCAGCCCGTGCGAGCCGGTCGTCATGCTGCTGATGACCTGCTGGCCGAAGACGGCGAGCAGGGCCGGCATCGGGCGCTCCGTCTCGTCGCGCCGGGCCAGCGCGCGCCGCGCGTCCTCGTCACCGCGCTGGGCGGCCTCCAGGTAGGCGACGGCCGCCAGCGCCTCGTCCGGCGTCAGCGGATCCTCGGTGTTCGCATCGCTCATGGGCACGTCCCCGACTCGGCGTTCCGGTCCCCGCACCGTAGTCCAACGGGGCCCGCCACGCCCGGCCGCGGCGAGCCCGGACCCGGACACGGCGGTCGGCGCGGCTCGCCGGGGGCGGGCGCGGTGTCAGCCGAGGAGGCGGACGTCGCGGACGGCGCCCTTGTCGGCGCTGGTGGCCATGGCGGCGTAGGCGCGCAGGGCCTGGCTGACCTTGCGCTCGCGGGCCTTGGGCGCGTAGACGCCGCCGAGAGCCTCGCGGCGGGCGGCCAGCTCGGCGTCGGACACCTTCAGCTCGATCGTGCGGTTCGGGATGTCGATGGCGATGCGGTCGCCGTCGTGGACGAGGGCGATGGTGCCGCCGGCCGCCGCCTCCGGGGAGGCGTGGCCGATGGACAGGCCGGAGGTGCCGCCGGAGAAGCGGCCGTCGGTGACCAGGGCGCACTTGGCGCCGAGGCCGCGGCCCTTGAGGAACGCCGTCGGGTAGAGCATCTCCTGCATGCCGGGGCCGCCCTTGGGGCCCTCGTAGCGGACAACGACGACGTCGCCCTCCTTGACGCGCTTGTTCAGGATGGCGTCGACGGCGTCCTCCTGGGACTCGACGACGACGGCGGGGCCCTCGAACGTCCATATGGACTCGTCCACGCCCGCCGTCTTCACGACGCAGCCGTCCTCGGCGAGGTTGCCGTGGAGGACGGCGAGGCCGCCGTCGGCGGAGTAGGCGTGGGCGGTGTCGCGGATGCAGCCGTTCGCCGCGTCCAGGTCCAGGGTCTCCCACTGCTCGGACTGCGAGAAGGCCGTGGCCGAGCGGACGCAGCCCGGGGCGGCGTAGAACATCTCGGTGGCCTCCGGGGAGGGGGCGCCTCCGCGGATGTCCCACTCCTTGAGCCAGTCGGCCAGGGAGGGGCTGTGGACGGCGTGGACGTCCTCGTGGAGGTGTCCGGCACGCTGGAGCTCACCCAGGATGGCGGGGATGCCGCCGGCCCGGTGGACGTCCTCCATGTGGTAGTTGCCGTTGGGGGCGACCTTGCAGACGCAGGGGACGCGGCGCGAGACGGCGTCGATGTCCGCCATGGTGAAGTCGAGCCCGGCCTCCTGGGCGGCGGCCAGCAGGTGGAGGACGGTGTTGGTGGAGCCGCCCATCGCGACGTCGAGGGCCATGGCGTTCTCGAAGGCGGCCCGGGAGGCGACGTTGCGCGGCAGGACCGTCTCGTCGCCCTCGTCGTAGTAGCGGCGGGCGACGTCGACGACGGTGCGGCCCGCGGCCTCGTACAGCTCCTTGCGGGCGGTGTGGGTCGCGAGGACGGAGCCGTTGCCGGGGAGGGCGAGGCCCAGGGCCTCGGTGAGGCAGTTCATGGAGTTGGCGGTGAACATGCCGGAGCAGGAGCCGCAGGTGGGGCAGGCGGCTTCCTCGATGCGCTCCAGGTCCTCGTCGGAGACGGTGTCGCTGACGGCCTCGGACATGGCGTGGACGAGGTCGAGATTGCTGCGCACGGTGCCGTCGACGAGCGTCGTCTTCCCGGCCTCCATGGGGCCGCCGGAGACGAACACGACGGGGATGTTGAGCCGCAGGGCCGCCATGAGCATGCCGGGCGTGATCTTGTCGCAGTTGGAGATGCAGATCAGTGCGTCGGCGCAGTGCGCCTCGGTCATGTACTCGACGGAGTCGGCGATCAGGTCGCGGGAGGGCAGCGAGTAGAGCATGCCGCCGTGGCCCATGGCGATGCCGTCGTCCACGGCGATGGTGTTGAACTCGCGCGGGACGCCGCCGGCGGCCTTGATGGCCTCGGAGACGATCCGGCCGACGGGCTGGAGGTGGGTGTGCCCGGGGACGAACTCGGTGAAGCTGTTGGCCACCGCGATGATGGGCTTGCCGAAGTCCTCGCGGGCTACGCCGGCGGCGCGGAGGAGGGCGCGGGCGCCCGCCATGTTGCGGCCGTGGGTGACGGTGCGGGACCTCAGCTCGGGCATTGGGCTCCACTCCCTGCGTCGGGTGATGGGTGACGGTGCCGGGTGACCCTGCGGTCACCGGCCTTCGAGCGTACGCCGCCCCGCCCATGATCCGGACACCGGCGTCACATGATGAGACGGTGCGCCGGGGCGGGACTCGGCCCCGCGGTGTCAGGGCCGGCGGGCGGCGGCGCCGAGGTGGAGACGGGTGAAGGCCAGCGCCTCCGCCAGGTCAGCCTCGCGTTCGGCGGAGGACATGGCCCGCCGCGTGTTGACCTCCACGACGACGTGACCGTCGAAACCGCTGGTCGCGAGGTGGTTCAGCACCTCGGCGCAGGGCTGCTCGCCCCGCCCGGGGACGAGGTGCTCGTCCTTGGCCGAGCCGGTGCCGTCAGCGATGTGGACGTGGCCGATCCGGTCCCCCATGCGGCCCAGCATGGCGAGGGTGTCGCTGCGGGCGGTGGCGGTGTGGGAGAGGTCGAGCGTGAAGTGCCGGTAGTCGTCGTTGGTGGGGTCCCAGTCGGGCGCGTAGGCGGCCATCTCGCGGTCGCGGTAGCGCCAGGGGTACATGTTCTCGACGGCGAAGCGGACGTCCGTCTCGTCGGCCATGCGCTCGATGCCCCGCACGAAGGCCCGCGCGTAGCCGCGCTGCCAGCGGAACGGCGGATGGACGACGACGGTGGAGGCGCCGAGCCGCTCGGCGGCCGCTCTGGCCCGCTGGAGCTTCGTCCACGGGTCGGTGGACCACACCCGCTGGGTGATCAGCAGGCAGGGGGCGTGGACGGCGAGCACCGGCACGCCGTGGTGGTCCTCCAGGCGGCGCAGGGCGTCCACGTCCTGGCTGACCGGGTCCGTCCAGACCATGATCTCGACGCCGTCGTAGCCCAGCCGTCCGGCCATCGCGAACGCCGCCGCCGTGGTCTCGGGATACACCGAGGCCGTCGACAGCGCGACCTTGATCCCGGCGCCGCCGGGTACGGCCTGATCGTCTCGCAGCACGCGCCCAGGGTACGGGGAGGCAGCCGGGGCGGGACGTGGCCTGGATCACGGTACCGCGCCGGGCCGCGGGCGGACGCGGCTCAGCCCCCACGGCGCGGGGCCGTGGGGGCTGAGCTCAGGGGTCACTCGCGGTGATCACCGCCGGGTGTCGCCGGGGCTGATCAGAACTGGAGGCTCCAGGCGTCGATGTAGCCCTGGTCCCACGAGTAGTTGTCGGTCACCCGGAGCTTCCAGGTGCCGTCCGCGGCCGAGGACGAGGCGTCCACGGTGTAGGTGGTGTTGATGTCGTTGCTGCTGCCACCCTCGCCGTGGTCCTTCAGGACGACGGCGGAGCCGTTCGGGGCGACGAGCTCGACCTTCAGGTCACCGATGTAGGTGTGCTTGATGTCCACGGCCACCTTCAGGTCGGCCGGGGCGTTGCCGCCGACACCGCTGACGGAGATCGGCGACTCGACCGTGCTGTGGTCGTTGATGTCGTAGTTGTTCGTGTTCTCGAAGCTGTCGCCCGGGTCACCGGGGTCGCCCGGGTCGCCCTCGCCGACCTGGAGCAGCAGGTTCGGGGTGCCCGACGGCACGCCGCTGAGCTTGTTCTGCGCGGCGGCGGACTCCAGCGCGGAGTCGACCTGCGTCGGGGTGTAGCCCGGGTTGTCACCGAGCAGCAGGGCGGCGGCACCGGCCACGTGCGGGGAGGCCATCGAGGTGCCGGAGATGGTGTTGGTGGCCGAGTCGCTGCCGATCCACGCTGAGGTGATGTTCGAGCCCGGGGCGAAGATGTCCAGGACCGACCCGTAGTTGGAGAACGAGGAGCGGGCGTCGCTGCTGGTCGACGAACCGACCGTCAGCGCCTCCGTCGTCCGCGCCGGGGAGTAGTTGGCGGCGTCGGCGTTGCTGTTGCCCGCCGCCACCGCGTAGGTCACACCCGCGGCGATCGAGTTGCGCACCGCGTCGTCGACGCTGGAGCTGGCGCCGCCACCGAGGCTCATGTTGGCCACGGCCGGAAGCTGCGCGTTGTCCGTCACCCAGTCCACACCGGCGATGACGCCCGAGTAGGAGCCCGAGCCGCCGTCGTCGAGGACGCGGACGGAGACGAGGTCGACGTTCTTGGCCACACCGTAGGTGGAGCCGCCGACGGTGCCGGCGACGTGGGTGCCGTGACCGTTGCCGTCCTCACCGTCCTCGCCGAAGGCGTCGAAGCCGAAGCTGGCGCGGCCGCCGAAGTCGTTGTGGCTGTGGTTGATGCCGGTGTCGATGATGTACGCCGTCACGCCGGAGCCGGCGGTGTTGGAGTACGTGTAGCTGTTGTCCAGCGGCAGGTCGGGCTGGTCGATGCGGTCCAGGCCCCAGGTGGGGTTGGTCTGGGTGTCCGCGAGCTGGACCTTGGCGTCCTGCTCGACCTTCGCGACGTGCGGGTTGGCCGCGAGCTTCTTCGCCTGCTTCTCGCCCAGCTCGACGACGAAGCCGTTGAGGGCCTCCTCGTAGACGTGCTCGATGTCGGCACCGTACTTCTTGGCGATGTCCTTGCCGGCCTTGGTCTCGGCGTCCGGCGCACCCGCCTTGAGGGTGACGATGTACTGGTCCTTGATCGCACCAGGGGCATCGGCGCCCATGATGACGCCCGTGGGCTCGTCGGCCGCGATCGCGGGGTAGGCGGCACCGACGCTGAGGGCGACGGCGGTCGCGGAGGTCACCGCGACCGCTGACCATCTGCGCTTGGGGGAACGCATGACTGTCATGAAGGGTCCTGTCCGTTCGAGGATGTAACGGGCCTGTCGACGCGGACATGTCATCCACGCAGCGCCGACCCTCCACCGGCGAACAGGCGTTAGGCAAGTGGTTCACATGAGTTTTTCCTCGCGGACACATGCCGCGAACCCGCCCCGCCGACCGCATCGCGGGGCCCTCGTTCCGATTTCCGGAGATCTGTTACTGCAGGTCATGCGGCGATCAAGTCGGCTTCACGCGCGGGAAGTTGACGCGCGTAGCGAGCCCCGCACGATCTTGAAGTTTTTTTCACCCCGAGCGGGCGCGAGGTGACGCCGCGTCAGCCGGAGCGGCACGCGGCGCACGCCCGCACGGCCCCGGCGGTGCGGGCGGCAGCCGTGCGGGCGGCGGCCCGGCGGGGGGGCGCGGCGGGCGGTGGGCGGCGTGGCCCGGCGGGCAGTGGGCAGCCGGGCGCGGCGGGCGGTCACACCGAGCGCAGCAGATCCAGCCGGCGCAGGATCACACCCTCGCGCAGCGCCCACGGACAGATCTCCAGCGTCTCCACCCCGAAGAGGTCCATCGCCCCCTCGGCGACGAGCGCCCCGGCCAGGAGCTGGCGGGCCCGGCCCTCCGAGACCCCGGGCAGCTCGGCGCGCTGCTCGGCCGTCATCGTGGCGAGCCGCGGCACCCACTCCTCCAGCGACGTGCGGCTCAGCTCCCGCTGGACGTACAGCCCCTCGCCCGAGCGGGCCGCCCCGCCGAGTCGGGCGAGCTGCCGGAACGTCTTCGACGTCGCCACGACGTGGTCGGGGGCGCCCAGGCGGCTGAAGGTGCCCACGACGCGGGCGATCTCGGTCCGGACGTGGCGGCGCAGCGCCCGCACGTCGTCCGGGTCCGGCGGGTCCCCCGGCAGCCAGGACGCGGTGAGCCGGCCGGCGCCCAGCGGCAGGGAGACGGCGGCGTCCGCCTCCTCGTCGAAGCCGCAGGCGATCTCCAGCGAGCCGCCGCCGATGTCGAGGACCAGCAGCCGCCCCGAGGACCAGCCGAACCAGCGGCGCACCGCGAGGAACGTCAGCCGCGCCTCGTCCGGGCCGGAGAGGACGCGCAGCCGGACTCCGGTCTCCTGCGCGACCCGCCCCAGCACGTCACCGTCGTTCGAGGCCTCCCGCACGGCGGAGGTCGCGAACGGCAGGAGGTCCTCCACCCCCATGTCCTCGGCGACCTCCAGCGCCTCCTTGACGGTGGCGACCAGCCGTTCCACGCCCTGCGGGGTGATGGCCCCGTCCTCGTCGAGCAGTTCGGCGAGCTTCAGCTCCGCCTTGTGCGAGTAGGCGGGCAGCGGACGGGCACCCCCGTGCGCGTCCACCACCAGGAGGTGAACGGTATTCGAACCCACATCGAGGACACCGAGTCTCATGAGGAAGAACGCTAACGCGCCGGCCCCGGTGGTCGCGCCCCGTGCCCGTACGCTGGAGTCGTGAGCAAGACGAACGCGAAGAAGTCGGGCAAAAGCCGGAAGGCCGGCGGGAACATCGGCGGCGAGCAGCGTCGGGCCATGGGCGAGGAGGTCG
Organism: Streptomyces sp. WMMC1477; assembly: GCF_027460245.1. Lineage (NCBI taxonomy): Bacteria > Bacillati > Actinomycetota > Actinomycetes > Kitasatosporales > Streptomycetaceae > Streptomyces > Streptomyces sp. WMMC1477. Next base: position 2,171,759 of record NZ_JAPZBD010000003.1, read on the forward strand.
ACCTCGACCACACGCGGGCCTGGGTGGAGTTCCCCGACCCGGCCGACGAGGATCAGGTCTTCCGCTGCGACCTGACCTGGCTCACCTCCCGCTGGGGCTGCATCTTCGGCAACGGCTGCCAGGGCATCCGGGCGGGGCGGGCCAGCGACGGCTGCTGCACGCTCGGCGCGCACTTCTCCGACGAGGACGACGAGCGCCGCGTCACCGAGCACGTCGAGCGGCTGACGCCGGAGGTGTGGCAGTTCCACGACGAGGGCATCCGCTCGGGCTGGACCGAGGTCGACGAGGACGGCGAGCGCAAGACCCGGCGCTACGGCGGGGCCTGCATCTTCAACAACCGCCCCGAGTTCCCCGGCGGCGGAGGCTGCGCCCTGCACCTGCTCGCGCTGCGCGAGGGGCGGGAGCCGCTGGAGACCAAGCCGGACGTCTGCTGGCAGCTCCCGATCCGCCGCGACTTCCAGTGGGTGGAGCTGCCGGACGGCGAGCAGAGACTCCAGGTCTCGATCGGCGAGTACGACCGGCGCGGCTGGGGCGCGGGCGGCCACGACCTGCACTGGTGGTGCACCGGGGCACCGGCGGCCCACCAGGGCGCGGACCCCGTCTACGTCTCCTACCGGGCCGAGCTGACCGAGCTGATGGGCAAGGACGCCTACGACCGGCTGGTGGAACTGTGCGAGACCCGGCTCGCCGCCCAGCTCCCCCTCGCCCCCCATCCCGCGGACCCGCCCCGCCCCTGACCGGCCCGAGCGGCCGGTCAGGCCGGGCCGCCGACCGCCGGGCCGCCGGCCCGGCGGTTCGGCACCGCGGGAGCCCGGCCACGGGAACCCGGCACGGGCGGAGCACCGAGCGGCACGAGAGGCGACGCCAGGCGCCATGCCCCCGGGGAGCGTCACGCGGAGCCGCCGGGGACCGGCGGGGTCTCGGCGAACCGCCGAGACCCCGCCGCCTCCCGCTCCCCATCCCTGCGAGCCATTCACCCCGAAAAAGCCTTGATGTCCGAATTAAAGCCATCGACTCCAGAGGCGGATGCCTGAATTCAAATGTCGGATTTGCCAGACTATGTGAATAGGCGTGGTGAGCGTCACACGGAAAGTCGACCGCTGGGCGCAACCACGTGGCGACCGCCATACGGCCTTCGACAACTCCCCGGAAAAAAGGCCCTCTTACACATCGCCCCTCACCTTCCCTCTCACACACGGAAAAGGCACAGACGCGTTCTGTTGCAGAATTCCTCATGATCGTCGGTTGGGCGCCAAATGTCGGTATCCCTGCTGCTTGTCCCCGGCGAAATCCCTGTGTTTATGTGTGTCCGCTCCCGACCCACCTGGGGGGAGTCCCGACCCGGACGCCGAATCCTGCCGCCCGGGCCATGGGGTAAAGCACCACGTCACCGCGGCAGGAGCGGGGGAACCAGGTAAGCCGCCGGACACGGGTTTCCGTGACCGGCTTGGGGTGAAGCCACGCCTCTCGAAGCGCCGTGCCACATACGGCACCAGCGGGCCCCGAGGGCCTTTCGAGGGAAATGGCCGGGCAACTCTCGCCCGAATCCGACAGCTCACCTCGCAGGCGTAGGAGAGGACACCCCTATGTCTCGTGGCCGCCACCGCCGCGCCCGCACCGCCCTCAACACCCGCAGCGTTTCCCGGCTTTCCCTCGCCCTGACGATCGGCACCGCGGGCTTCGCCATGCCGCTGGTCGCCGCCGGCACCGCGCAGGCCGCCCCCACCTCCGTCGTGCAGAAGCCCGCCGCCGCGCCGCAGGCCAAGGCCGAGGCCGAGAGCCACACCGTCGTGTCCGGCGACACCCTGCACGGCATCGCCACCGACCACGAGGTCGAGGGCGGCTGGGAGGCCCTGTACGAGGAGAACGAGGAGACGGTCGGCACCGACCCGAACCTGATCCTCCCCGGCCAGGAGCTGACCATCCCGCAGGCCGAGGCGCGCGGCACCGAGGACCGGGCCGACCGTTCCGCCGAGCGCACCGTCGCCGCCAAGAGCTACACGAACAACCTGGACGGCTGGATCCGCGAGGCCCTGGACATCATGGCCGAGCACGGCATCCCGGGCACCTACGAGGGCATCCACCGCAACATCATCCGGGAGTCCAGCGGCAACCCGAACGCCATCAACAACTGGGACATCAACGCCCAGCGCGGCACCCCGTCCATCGGGCTGCTCCAGGTCATCAAGCCGACCTTCGACGCCTACCACGTCGCGGGCACCCCGCACGACCAGTACGACCCGGTCGCGAACATCGTCGCCGCCTGCAACTACGCGGCCGACCGCTACGGTTCGATCGACAACGTCAACGGCCCGTACTGAGCCGACCGACGCGCACGCACGCTGCCGGCCACCGCCCCCGCGGTGGCCGGCAGCGGCCGTTTCCGGTCCCGTTGCCCGGCCGCGGCACCGGGCGTAGCGTCCAGACATGGTGGACGCCGTGCGCGAGACGGAACGCAAGTACGAGGCCGCCGACGACATCGAGCCCCCCGACATGCGGGTGCGCGGGGTCGGCTCCGTCGTCGACGCGGGGCGGCAGCGGCTCGACGCCGTGTACTACGACACCGCCGACGGACGGCTGGCAGCCGCCGGGATCACCCTGCGCCGCCGGACGGGCGGGTCGGACGACGGCTGGCACCTCAAGTTCCCGGTCGGGCCCGACGTCCGCGAGGAGATCCGGGCGCCGCTGGCCCCGGAGGTGCCGCGGGAGCTGATCGCGCTCGTGCACTCCCGGGTGCGGGAAGCGCCGCTCGTGCCGGTGATGGAGCTGGTCTCCGAGCGCCGGGCCCGCGGCCTGCGCGACGCCGAGGGCACGCCGCTCGCCGAGGTGTCGGTGGACCACGTCCGGGCCCGACGCCCCTCCGGGGCCGCCGGGCGCCCGGCGCGGTGGACCGAGGTCGAGGCGGAGCTTGCGGCGGACGGGCGGCCGAAGCTGCTGGACCGGATCGAGAAGCGGCTGCTGGCCGCCGGGCTGCGGCGGGCCCGGGCGGCCTCCAAGCTGGAGCGGGCCCTCGCGGAGACGGCCCCGGAAGAAGCGCCCTCCGGGAGCGCCCCCGAGCCTGCGGCGCCAGCGCCGGGGACGGCCGGGGCGTGCGTGCTCGACTACGTCCGGGAGCAGGTCGAGGCCCTGGTCGCGCTGGACCCGGCGGTGCGCCGCGACGTGCCCGACTCGGTGCACCGGATGCGGGTGGCCACCCGGCGGCTGCGGAGCTGCTTCCGCTCGGCCTCCCCCGTCCTCGACCGCGCCGTCACCGACCCGCTGGGCGAGGAGCTGCGCCGGCTCGCCGCCGGGCTCGCCCAGGACCGTGACCGCGAGGTGCTGGCGGAGCGGCTCTCCGGGCGGCTGGCCGAACTGCCGCCCGCGCTGCGGCTCGGTCCGGTCGCCGACCGCCTGCGGGCGGAGGACCGGGCACGGCGGGGCGGCTCACGGACCCGGGCGATCGAGGTCCTCGACGACCCGCACCACCTCGTCCTGCTGCGCGAGCTCGACGAGCTGCTGGCCGACCCGCCCTTGCGGCCGGCCGCCGAGCGCCCCGCACCCGAGGTCCTCGCCCGCGTCCTGCGGCGGGACGTCGAGCGGCTGGACGCCCGCGTCGGCCGGGCCCTGGAGCTCCCGCCGGGCGACGAGCGCGACCGCGCGCTGCACGAGGCCCGCAAGGCCGCCAAGCGGGCCCGCTACGCGGCCGAGGCGGCCCGTCCCGCGCTGGGCAGGCGGGCCAAGCGCGCCGCCCGGTCCCTGACGTCCGTGCAGAAGCTGCTCGGCGAGCACCAGGACAGCGTCGTGGCCCGGCGGGCACTGCGCGAGCTGGCCCTGCGGGCGCACACGGCCGGGGAGCCCTCGTTCACCTACGGCCTCCTCCACGCGCGGGAGGCGGCCCTCGCCGAGGGGTACGAGCGGGAGCTGCCACGGCTGTGGCGCTCGGTGCACGGGCGGCTGCCGGGCTGAGCCGCCCCAGCGCCCCGGCCGGGCTCGGCCCCGGCTCAGCCCGGGGTCGAGGAGGGTTCCGTCGAGGGCTCGCCGCTCGGGTCGCCGGAGGGCGGGGGGTCGCTCGGCCCGGGGTCCTGCGGGGGCTCGGAGGGCCCGGGGTCAGGTGCCGCGCCCTCCCCCTCGACGGTGACGACGGCGTCGGCCGGGGCGATGTGGATGCGGGCCGACCAGGTGCCGGCGGGCTCGGCGTCCCGGTCGACGGTCACCCTGACGGTGGCCGACTCACCCGGTCGCAGGGTTCCGGAGGTGTGGCTGAGCCGCAGCCAGGCGGCGTCGGTGGAGGCGGACCAGGAGACCGGGGAGCCGCCCGGGTTCCGCAGCGTGATCACCGTGGCCCCGTCCGCGGTGCCGGCCTCCACGGTGAGGCGGGAGGGCGCCGGGGCCGTCGTCGCACCGCCGTCCGGCCCCGGGGAGGGGGACGGCTCGGCGGGCGTGCCGCCCGGGTCAACGGGGTGGTCGGCGGCGTCCTCTCCGGGGTGCTCGCCCCGCTCGTCGGACGTCACGGTGACCGCGGGACGCCCGTCGCCGGAGCGGCCGCCCGGACCGAGGTCGCCGTGGGAGTGCTCCCCGTCCGGCGGGTAGCCGCGGGCGCCGTCCTCGTCCTCGGCCTCCACCGCCGTCACGGTGGCCTCCTCGCGGGCCTCGCCGGTCAGCGGGGCGCCGCGGTAGGCAGCCCACACGGCGAGCACGGGCGCGGCGATGACGGTCGCGACGACGGTGGTCGTGACGGCCCGGCTGCGCAGCTTCTCGCGGCGTGCGGTGCGGTCGCGGTCGGCGAGCGGGAAACCGCGGCGGTCGAAGCGGGGCGCGTGCAGCAGGCGGGCCCGCTGGGCGAGCAGCAGGGCGGCGTGGACGGCGGGACGCGGGGCCACCAGCAGCGGCAGGCTGCCGGTACCGGTGGGCGCGGTGCCGGGCCAGGGCCCATTGGCGGCGAGCCGTTCGGCGCTGCGGCGGCAGCCGGGGCACTCGTCGACGTGCCGGACGAGCTCCCGGCACAGGGCGGTGCTCAGGCGCAGCTCGCCCTGCCGGCTGCCGGCCGCGATCGCGGCGACGGTCGGGCAGCCGCCGGTGGCGACGACGGCGAGCGCGGCCCGGGTGCGCTCGACCTCGCAGGCCCCGCTGGACAGCAGCTCCCGGGTGACGGCGGTGGGGCGGGCGAGCACGGCGGCCACCTCGTGGACCGGCAGCCGGTGCCGGACGGCCAGCTCCAGCGCCTCGCGCTGCTCGGGTGCCGTGCCGGCGGCCTCCGGCCAGGCGAGCGCCCCCAGTTCGCGGCGCCGGCGCTCGGCGGCCCGGGGGGAGAGCGGCTCGGCCGGCACGGCGTGGGCGTTGGCGTTGAGCCGGCGCAGGCAGGACCAGCGGGCGAGGGCGTAGAGCCAGGGCCGGTGCTGCGCGGGGTCGGTGGGCGCGCGGTCGCGCAGCCGCTGGCGTTCGGCGACGGCGAGGGCCTCGCCGAGGGCGGCGGTGGCGGTGTCGTGCTCGCACATCACGGACAGGCAGTAGGTGAACAGCCCGTCCAGGTAGGCGTCGAAGTGCGCGGGCGGCCTGAGCCCCCTCCGCTCCCCGGATTCCCCGGGGTTCCCGGATTCCCCGGGCTTGCCGCGTTCCCGGGACTTCCCGCGCCCGCCGGGCCTTTCGGACCCCCCGGAGGCAGGGTCGGCAAAACGTTCGGCCGTACGCATCGGCATGGGCTCTCCCGTGCCCTCCCCGGCGCGTTTCCGCGCGGCCCGCTGCTCCCGCTGGGGGACGACGCGGTGGGCGCCCGTGCCGGGCCGTCCGGCGTGCCGGCCGGACGACGCGGCACGCCGGGCGCGCGGCGCGCTGCCGGTGTCGGGGTGCTGCTCGCGCCTGCTCGTCATCATCCGGCGACGGTAGGCGGCGCGCGGGGGCGCATTCCGCCCGCGCACCCGGGATTCGCCCGGACGAGTGACGATCTCACTCGAACGAGAACGGCCTCACCCGCCCGGGTCCCCCGCGTGCGGGACGCCTGGCCGGTCGGTCTGTCGGAACGCGCCGCTACGGTGAGCGCATGGCTGCCCGCAAGTCCTCCGCGAAGGACCGCCCCACCTACCGCTGCTCCGACTGCGGCTGGACGACGCCCAAGTGGCTCGGCCGCTGCCACGAGTGCCACGCGTGGAACACGATCGAGGAGACGGGCGCGGGCAGCGGCGGCGTCCGGACGACGGCTCCGGGCCGGGTGACGTCGCCGGCGCTGCCCATCGGCCGGGTGGACGCCCGCCAGGCGGCGGCCCGCTCCACCGGCGTGCCCGAGCTGGACCGGGTCCTGGGCGGCGGTCTGGTGCCGGGTGCGGTGGTGCTGCTCGCGGGCGAGCCCGGCGTCGGCAAGTCCACGCTGCTGCTGGACGTGGCGGCGAAGACGGCCTCGGAGGGCCGGCCCACGCTCTACGTCACCGGTGAGGAGTCCGCGGGCCAGGTGCGCATGCGGGCGGACCGCATCGGCGCGCTCGACGACCACCTCTACCTCGCCGCCGAGACGGACCTCTCCGCCGTGCTCGGCCACCTCGACGACGTCAAGCCCGGCCTGCTGATCATGGACTCGGTGCAGACGGTGGCCTCGCCGGAGATCGACGGCGCGCCCGGCGGCGTCGCCCAGGTGCGGGAGGTGGCCGGGGCGCTGATCCGGGCGTCGAAGGAGCGCGGCATGGCCACGCTGCTCGTCGGCCACGTGACGAAGGACGGCGCGATCGCCGGGCCCCGGCTGCTGGAGCACCTGGTCGACGTCGTCCTGCACTTCGAGGGGGACCGGCACGCCCGGCTGCGGCTCGTGCGCGGGGTGAAGAACCGGTACGGGGCGACGGACGAGGTGGGCTGCTTCGAGCTGCACGACGAGGGGATCACCGGGCTGGCGGACCCGTCGGGCCTCTTCCTCACCCGGCGCGACGAGCCCGTTCCCGGCACCTGCCTCACCGTGACGCTGGAGGGCCGCCGTCCGCTCGTCGCGGAGGTGCAGGCCCTCACCGTCGACTCGCAGATCCCCTCCCCGCGCCGCACGACATCGGGCCTGGAGAACTCCCGGGTGTCGATGATGCTGGCCGTGTTGGAGCAGCGCGGCCGGATCAACGCGCTGGGCAAGCGCGACATCTACAGCGCCACCGTCGGCGGAGTGCGGCTGTCCGAGCCCGCGGCCGACCTGGCGGTGGCCCTCGCGCTGGCCAGCGCCGCGATCGACACGCCGCTGCCGAAGAACCTGGTGGCCGTCGGGGAGGTCGGGCTCGCCGGGGAGGTGCGGCGCGTCACGGGAGTGCAGCGGCGGCTGTCCGAGGCCGCGCGGCTCGGCTTCACGCACGCCCTCGTTCCCTCGGACCCGGGCAAGGTGCCCTCCGGCATGCGGGTTCTGGAGGTCGCGGACATAGGCGAGGCACTGCGGGCGCTCCCCCCACGACGCTCCGAAGCCTGACGAACGGGGCCGCCGGTAGACTTTGCCCTGGTCTCGACCGCACGTACGCACGACCCGACGAAGGAACCGCCGGAACCAGGCACGACCGAAGGAGCGCCGTGGCACCCATCGACCGGGCCGGAGCGGCCGACAAGCTGCTGCGCGCCTCGCTGAGCGCGGTGGCGCCCGGCACCGCCCTGCGCGACGGCCTGGAGCGCGTCCTGCGCGGGAACACCGGCGGGCTCATCGTCCTCGGCATGGACAAGAAGGTCGAACCCCTGTGCAGCGGCGGCTTCGTGCTCGACGTCGAGTTCAGCGCGACCCGGCTGCGTGAGCTGTGCAAGCTCGACGGCGCGCTCGTGCTGGACAAGGACATCACCAAGATCGTGCGGGCCGGGGTGCAGCTCGTGCCGGACGCCTCGATCCCGACGGAGGAGACGGGCACCCGGCACCGCACCGCCCAGCGCGTGTCCATCCAGACGGGCTTCCCCGTGGTCTCCGTCAGCCAGTCCATGCGGCTCATCGCCCTCTACGTGGGCGGGCAGCGCCGCGTCCTGGAGGACTCCGCGGCCATCCTGTCCCGGGCGAACCAGGCGCTGGCCACCCTGGAGCGGTACAAGCTGCGGCTCGACGAGGTGGCGGGCACGCTCTCCGCGCTGGAGATCGAGGACCTGGTGACGGTCCGGGACGTCTCCGCCGTCGCCCAGCGGCTGGAGATGGTGCGCCGGATCGCCACGGAGATCGCCGAGTACGTCGTGGAGCTCGGCACGGACGGGCGGCTGCTGTCCCTCCAGCTCGACGAGCTGATCGCGGGCGTCGAGCCGGAGCGCGAGCTCGTCGCGCGGGACTACGTGCCCGAGCCCTCCGGCAAGCGCGTCCGCACCGTGGAGGGGGCGCTGACCGAGCTGGACAGGCTCACCCACTCCGAGCTGCTGGAGCTGCCCACCGTGGCCCGCGCACTGGGCTACAGCGGCGCCCCGGAGACGCTCGACTCCGCCGTCTCCCCGCGCGGCTTCCGCCTCCTGGCCAAGGTGCCGCGGCTGCCGGGCGCCGTCATCGAGCGGCTCGTCGAGCACTTCGGCGGGCTGCAGAAGCTGCTGGCCGCGAGCGTGGACGACCTCCAGACGGTCGAGGGCGTCGGCGAGGCCCGGGCCCGCTCCGTCCGCGAGGGCCTCTCGCGTCTGGCCGAGTCCTCCATCCTCGAGCGGTACGTCTGAGCCGTGGCCGAGCCGAACCCCGCCGGCCCCGCCTTCCTGCTCCTGCACGGCTGGCAGCACCACCGGCCCGAGGGCCACTGGCTGCGCCGGCTGGCGGACGAGCTGGCGGCCCTGGGCCACGACGTGGCCTTCCCCCAGCTCCCCGACCCGGACGCGCCCGACCCGGGCACGTGGCTCGCCGAGCTCGACCGGCACCTCGCCGCGGCGGCGGGCCGGGAGCGGGTCGTCGTCTGCCACAGCCTCGGCTGCCTGCTGTGGCTGCGGGCCGCCGCCCGCGGCCACGGCACGGCCCTGGCCCACCGGGTCCTCCTCGTCGCCCCGCCCGCCTCCGAGGTGGCCCTCGGCCACCCGGAGATCGCGGCCTTCGCCCACCCGGCGGTGACGGCGGACGCCGTGGCCGCCGCGGCCCCGCAGGGCACCCGCCTCGTGGGCTCCGACGACGACCCGTACTGCCCCGGCGGCGCCGCCGCCGTCTTCGGCGAGCCGCTCGGCATCGACACCGACACGCTGCCCGGCCAGGCCCACCTGGACCTCGACGCCGGCTACGGCCCCTGGCCCGACGCCCTGCGCTGGTGCCTGGACCCCACGGTCCGCCTCGGCCCCCGCCCGACCCCCTGACCGCCCACGACCGGACCGACCGCCCGGCACCAGCGCCGCCCCGCACCCGACCGGGCCGGGCACAGGATGTCGGGTGCGGCGCCCCGCGCCCTTCCTAGCGTGGTCGGCGCAAGGGAAGGAGATCGACGTGCTGGAGCGGCTGAACGAGGCGCTGGCGTACATCGAGTCGCGGCTCGGTGGGCGGATCGACACGGCGGAGGCCGCGCGGATCGCGCTGACGTCGGAGTACCACTTCCGGCGGCTGTTCTCGGCGCTCGCGGGCATGCCGCTGTCGGAGTACGTGCGCCGCAGGCGGCTCACCGTCGCGGGCGCCGAGGTGCTCGCCGGGGAGCGGACGCTGCTGGAGATCGCGGTGCGCTACGGCTACGGCTCGGGCGAGGCGTTCGCGCGGGCGTTCCGGGCCGTGCACGGCGTGGGCCCCGGTGAGGCCCGGCGGACCGGTGCGGCGCTGGCCGCCCAGCCACGGATGTCCTTCCGCCTCGTCGTCGAAGGGAGTGGCAGCATGCGCTATCGGATCGTGGAGAAGGACGGGTTCCGGGTCGTGGGCAGGAGGGCGCGGGTCCCCCTCGTGCACGAGGGGCCGAATCCGGCCATCGGCGCCTTCATCCGGAGCATCGGCCAGGAGACGCTGCGGGAGCTCGCCGCGCTGTCCGACCAGGAGCCGGCCGGGATCGTGGGCGTCAGCGACGGCCTGGACCCGACGCGGGCGGAGGGAACCGAACTCGACTACTACCACGGTGTGGTGACGGGGGCTCCGACTCCCGGGGGCTGCGAGGCGCTCACCGTACCGGCCGGGGCGTGGGCCGTCTTCGAGAGCTCCGGACCGTTCCCGCAGGCGCTGCAACACCTGTGGCGGGACGTGTTCACCCAGTGGTTCCCGTCCAACCCGTACCAGAGCCGTCCGGGGCCGGAGATCCTGCGCACGGAGCTGTCCCCGGACGCGGCACGGGCCGACGCCGAGCTGTGGGTTCCCGTCGAACGGGCGGCGGAGTGAGGCCGCGGGCTCAGTCCTTGGCGAGGACGAAGGAGGTCTGGGCGGTGCCCAGGCCGGGTGCCTTCACCTCGGCGAGGTAGGTGCCGGGGGTGGCGGCGTCGCGGGAGCTCTTCGGGCAGTCGGGGGCGCTTCCGCGGCGGTCCCACTCGATGGTGTGGTCGGCCTTGTCACGGGCAGGGACGCGTAGTTGGGCGGTGTCGCCGCCCTCGGCGCAGTGGTCGGAGGACCAGACCGTCTCGTCCTCGTCGCCCGCGAGCGTGATCGTGACCACGGCCTGCCCGGGGCCGACGGCGACGCGGCAGTCGGAGCCGCCGGAGTTGTCCACGGTGAGGCGCAGCCGGGGGCGCTCCCCGGGGGCGTAGGTGTTCTCGACGGCGACGAGGCTGAGCCGCACCTGGCCCGAGGTGCAGGCCGGGAGCCCGGCAGTGCCGCCGTTCCCGCCGCCCGAGGGGCCGCCGCCCGGCTCGTCGTCGCCGTTCTTGGCGCCGTCCCCGCCGGCGCCCCCCTCGTCGGGGCCCGCGCCCGAGCCGCCGTCGGAGCCCGAACTCTCCCCGTCGGAGCCGTCGTCGGCCTCGTCCCGGCCGCCGGGGCGGGTGTCGTCCCGGGACTCCGTGCTGCTCGGGCCCGGCGTGATGGAGCTGGCGGCGCGCTGGTCGTCCCGGCCGGTGTTCGCCTGGCCGCGGGTCTCGCCGTCGCCACCGCCCAGGTTGAACATCCACACGAGCAGCAGGAGGAGGAGCGCGACCACGGACGCCGCGACGACCCTCCGTCGCCAGTAGATGGAGGAGGGGAGCGGCCCGACCGGATTGCGCAGTGATCCCACGCCGGAAACCTTACGAGACATCAGCCGTCCGCCGGGACGCACCCGCCGCCCAGCACGTCAACTTTTCGTATCAAAGGTGGCCGGGCGCCCGTGTGCGCGCTCCCCCGCATGCCGCAAAGCGTTGCGCGGGTGGCGTCAACGCCGCGCGGCGTTTCCGGCACCGGGCCCGGCATGCCAGGATCGTGGGTGCCATGACTGCTACCACCGAGCACTCCGCGACCGTGCTGCACGGTCCCGTCATCGACTGGTTCGACGCCCACGCCCGGGATCTGCCCTGGCGGCGTCCGGAGGCGGGGGCATGGGGGGTGATGGTCAGCGAGTTCATGCTCCAGCAGACCCCCGTCAACCGGGTGCTGCCCGTGTACGAGCAGTGGATGGAGCGCTGGCCCCGCCCGGCCGACCTGGCGAGGGAGTCGCCGGGCGAGGCGGTGCGGGCCTGGGGGCGCCTGGGCTACCCGCGCCGGGCGCTGCGGCTGCACGGGGCCGCGTCGGCCATAGCGGAACGGCACGGCGGCGACGTCCCGTCCGAGCACGCGCAGCTCCTCGCGCTGCCCGGGGTGGGCGAGTACACGGCCGCCGCCGTGGCCTCCTTCGCGTACGGACGGCGGCACGCGGTGCTGGACACCAACGTGCGCCGCGTCTTCGCCCGCGCCATCAACGGCTCCCAGTACCCGCCGGGCGCGACGACGGCCGCCGAGCGGAAGCTGGCCCGGGCGGTTCTGCCGGAGAGCGAGGACGTCGCCGCGCGCTGGGCGGCGGCGACGATGGAGCTGGGCGCGCTCGTGTGCACCGCGCGCTCCCCGCGCTGCGAGCGGTGCCCGATCGCCGGGAACTGCACGTGGCGGCTGGCCGGTTCCCCGCCCCACGAGGGGCCGCCGCGCCGCGGGCAGACCTACGCGGGGACGGATCGCCAGGTCCGCGGCAAGCTGCTCGCCGTCCTGCGGGAGGCGCCGGGCGCGGTGCCGCAGGCGGCGCTGGACGCCGTGTGGGACGACGCCGTGCAGCGGGCCCGGGCCCTGGACGGGCTGGTGGCCGACGGGCTGGTCGAGCCCCTGCCCGGCCCGGCCTACCGGCTGCCGCGCGGGTGACCGACGGGGCCGCCGACGGGTGACCGACGGGCGGCGCCGGGGCCCGCTCCGGCGCTGTTACAGAACCGATGGGTGCCCGTGCGGCGGCCGTGCGGTCGTCAGCGGGGTGCCGCAACACCGTCTCCCTACCTTCGTGGCAGATCGGGGAAACCGATCGGCGAGCCGGCCACGAGGAGGCGACCCAGTGACGCTGCCCCCCGAGGAGACCTGCGAGTCCCCCGAGATCTCCGAGGTCCCCGAGTCCTTCGAGGCCTACGTGCGGTCCCGGCAGGAGGCGCTGCTGCGCAGTGCCCGCCGGCTGGTGCCCGATCCGGTGGACGCCCAGGACCTCCTGCAGACGGCCCTGGTGCGGACTCTGGGAAAATGGGACGGGATCGAGGACAAGTCGCTGGCCGACGCCTATCTTCGCCGTGTGATGATCAACACCCGGACCGAGTGGTGGCGGGCCAGGCGCCTGCAGGAGGTGCCGACGGACGCGCTGCCCGAGGTGGCCAGTGACGAGGACCGGTTCGGGCAGCACGCCGACCGCGCGCTGCTGATGGACATCCTGTCGGTGCTGGCGCCCAAGCAGCGCAGCGTCGTGGTCCTGCGGCACTGGGAGCAGATGAGCACGGAGGAGACGGCCGAGGCGCTCGGGATGTCCACGGGGACGGTGAAGAGCACGCTGCACCGGGCACTGGCCCGGCTGCGCGCGGAGCTGGAGAGCAGGGAGCAGGAGTGGCAGCGGGTTCGGGAGCCGCGCCCCGCGGTCTGCGCGGCCTGAGGGCGCCGGCCGCGTGGGCGGTCGTCACCCTGTTTCCGCTCGTCTTCGTCCTGAGCGGCTGCGCGGCCGGTGACGGGGTGCGGATCGAGGAGTCGGCCACGGCCCGGGAGGGCACGGAGGCGAAGGCCAGCCCGCTGCCCGCGGTGACGCCCCGGCCGAACGAGGCCGAGCCCGACGAGGCCTCACCGTCCGCACCGGACGCCACGCGGGACGGGGAGACGCCGACCGCCGGGGCGCCCGTCTCCCCGCCGGGGGCGCGGGGCGAGGTGGAGATCGTCTCGCTGCTGCGGGCGGACCCGGAGGTGAGCCACGACGTCAAGGCGGGGCTGGCGCCCTGCGTGGAGGACGCGTGGCCCATCCAGGTCACGTCCGCGGACCTGACCGACGGGGAGGCGGAGGACCTCGTCGTGAACGTCTCGGCCTGCGCCGACGGCAAGGGCGTGGGGGCGTACGTCTACCGGCAGGGGCGGGCCGGCGAGTGGGTCAACGTGTTCGCCGACGAGGAGCCGACCGTCTTCGCGGAGCCGACGAGGGAGGCGCTGCTCGTCCACACCCAGGTCTATCTGGACGTCGATCCGATGTGCTGCCCTTCCGGGGAGGACATCGCCACCTACGAGTGGCGCAAGGACGGCTTCGCCGAGCGGGACCGCACCTACAAGGAGTACCCGAGAGCCACCGAGAGCGGCGGCGACACGGGCGGAGAGGGCTGAGCGAGACGGTGGCCGAGACACACGTGCTGTTCGTCGAGGACGACGACGTCATCCGCGAGGCCCTGCAGCTGACGCTGGAGCGGGACGGCTTCGCGGTGACGGCGGTGCCCGACGGGCTGGCCGGGCTGGAGGCGTTCCGCACCAGGCGGCCGGACATCGCCCTGCTCGACGTCATGGTGCCGGGGCTGGACGGGGTGAGCCTGTGCCGCCGCATCCGCGACGAGTCCACCGTGCCGGTGATCATGCTGTCCGCCCGGGCCGACTCCATCGACGTCGTCCTCGGTCTGGAGGCGGGCGCGGACGACTACGTCACCAAGCCGTTCGACGGCGCCGTGCTGGTCGCCCGCATCCGCGCGGTGCTGCGCCGCTTCCAGCACTCCCGGGCCGCCGTCGGCGCCGCCGAGCCGCCCGCCGAGTCCGCGGACCCGGCCGGACCGGTGGACGGGATACTGCGCTTCGGCGACCTGGAGGTCGACACCGACGGCATGGAGGTCCGCCGGGACGGCGCACCCGTGCCGCTGACCCCCACCGAGATGCGGCTGCTGCTGGAGTTCTCCACCGCGCCGGGCTCCGTGCTGTCCCGGGACCGGCTGCTGGAGCGGGTGTGGGACTACGGCTGGGGCGGTGACACCCGCGTCGTCGACGTCCACGTACAGCGGCTGCGGGCGAAGATCGGCCAGGCCCGCATCGAGACCGTGCGCGGCTTCGGCTACAAGCTGAGGGGCTGACGGGCGGCCGTGCGTGCGTTCCGGGCCGGGCTGCGGTGGAAGCTGAGCGGCGCCATCGCCGCCGTCAGCGCGCTCGTGGCCCTGCTGCTCAGCCTCATCGTCCACAACGCCGCCCGGGTCACGATGATCAGCAACAGCCGGGACGTGCAGGACGAGCGGCTGCGCTCGGCGGAGCGCATCTACGAGCTCAACGAGCGGCTGGCGCTCGGCGCCCAGCTCAACGACCCGGAGCTGCCCGAGCCGCTGCGGCTCGCCGTCCAGGAGGGCGAGCGGGCCACGTACGTGAGCGACAACGGCGACGACGCCCCCGACGTGTGGGCGGCCACCGAGCTGCCCGGCGGCGGCGTCCTCTCGCTGCACTCCCGCTTCACCGACCGCTACTCGGTCCTGGCCGACCTCGACCGCACGCTGGTCGTGGGCGCCGGGACCGTCGTCGTCGGCAGCACGGCGCTGGGCGTGCTCGTCGGCGGCCAGCTCTCGCGGCGGCTGCGGAAGGCGGCCACCGCGGCGGGACGGGTCGCGGCCGGGGACGCGGAGGTGCGGGTGCGGGACGCCATCGGCGGCCGGGGCCAGGACGAGGCCGACGACCTGGCCCGGGCCATCGACGCCATGGCCGACGCCCTCCAGGCCCGGCTCGACGCCGAACGCCGCGTCACCGCCGACATCGCCCACGAGCTCCGCACCCCCGTGACCGGCCTGGTCACCGCGGCCGAGCTGCTGCCGCCCGGACGTCCCTCCGAACTGGTGCGCGACCGGGCCCAGGTCCTGCGCACGCTGGTGGAGGACATCCTGGAGGTGGCCCGGCTGGACGGTGCGGCGGAACGCGCCGAGCTGCAGGAGATCGCGCTCGGGGAGTTCGTCGGCCGCCGGGTGCGGGCGCTCGACCCCGAGGCCGTGGTCGAGGTCTTCGGGGACGCGGTGGTCACCACGGACCCGCGACGGCTCGAACGCATCCTGGGCAACCTGCTGGCCAACGCCGGGCGCCACGGGGCCCCGCCCGTCGAGGTCACCGTCGACGGGCGCCGGGTGCGGGTCCGTGACCACGGTCCCGGCTTCCCCGCCGAGCTGCTGGTGGAAGGGCCGAGCAGGTTCCGCACCGGTTCCACCGACCGGGCCGGACGGGGCCACGGGCTCGGGCTCACCATCGCCGTCGGCCAGGCCCGGGTGCTGGGCGCCCGGCTGACGTTCCGCAACGCCGAACCCGGCGCCTCCGCCACCCTGCACCTGCCCGCCAGCGCCCCCGTGGGCGGCGCCTGATGCGGCTACGCTGAGCTGGACCGGCCGAAGGCTCAAGGGAGTTGGCAAGGGGGTTGAGTGGAACCGACGACGCTCGGCATGCGGGTCGCCGCCGGTGCCGTCACACCGCTCGTGCGGAAACTGCTGGTGCGGCGCGGCCCGGGCGCGGGCCTCGTGGACCAGCCCGTCCGCATCGGCGGCTGGCTCTCCTTCCGCGGCGAGAAGCGCACCCTCGACCCCGGGGACCTGGCCCGGCTGGCCGAGGAGGTCGTCGCCCGGTACGCGAAGGCCGCGGGCCCGCACGACGCGCCCGCGCCGGAGGTGCGGCGGGAGGTCGCCGACGCCCTCGCCCACGCCCTGGGCCGCCTCGGCGAGCTGGACATGGACGACGTCCAGGCCGTCCGGCTCGGCCCCGGAGAGCTGGCCGCCCGCGTCGGCCGCCCGGAGCACCTCTCCGCCGGGGCCGACGCCCTGTTCGGGCCGCTCCTGCACACCGTGTGCCTGCACGTGCTGAACTTCTTCACCCAGAACTCCACGTTCGTCGCCCGCACCGCCGTCGAGCAGTCCGCCCGGCTCGACCGGATCGCCTCGACGCTGGAACTGCTCGCCGAACGCGTCCCCGACCGTACCGCCGCCGACGCGCGCTTCGAGGAGGAGTACGCCGCCCACGTCGCCCGTCGGCACAGCGAGCTGACGATCTACGGGCTCGACCTCCACCACACCCGCGAATGGCCCCTGGACACCGCCTACATCTCCCTGGAGGCCGAGGCGGGCGGCGCCCCGCTCCCGGCCGAGCGCGCCCTGCACGGCACCGAGCGGGTACTGCTGCGCGGCGCCGCCGGGTCCGGCAAGACGACGCTCCTGCAGTGGCTCGCCGTCACCACGGCCCGGCAGGACGGCGAACGGCTCGCCCGCCTCCCCCACCTCGTCGGCCGGGTGCCCTTCGTGCTGCCGCTGCGCCGCGTCCTACGCGACGGCCAGCCGCCCACCCCGGACCACTTCCTGCACGCGGCCGGCAGCAGCCTCGCCGGTGAGCAGCCCGACGGCTGGGCGGTCGGCGTGCTGCGCGCCGGGCGCGGCCTGCTCCTCGTCGACGGCATCGACGAGATCCCCGAGACCGAGCGCGGCGCCACCCGCCGCTGGCTGCGCGAGCTCCTGGCCGACTTCCCCGGCAACCTGTGGCTCGTCACCTCCCGCCCCTCGGCGGTGGAGAACGACTGGCTGGCCCGCGACGGCTTCGCGGAGCTGGCCCTCTCCCCCATGGGCCGCGCCGACGTCGCGGCCTTCGTCCAACGCTGGCACGAGGCCGCCGAGGCTCCGCCCGAGCTGGCCGACGCCCTGCTGGGCCTGGTCCGCACGACGTCCGACCTCGCCCGGCTCGCATCCAACCCGCTCATGTGCGGCCTGCTGTGCGCCCTGCACCGCGAGCGCCACGGCTTCCTCCCGCACAGCCGCAAGGACCTCTACGAGGCCGCGCTGTCCATGCTGCTGGAGCGGCGCGACGTCGAACGGGCCATCCGGGACGACGCGCTCAGGCTGTCCAAGGACTCCTCCGTCGTCCTGCTCCAGAAGCTGGCCCACTGGATGCTGCGCAACGGCCGCGCCGAGATGGACCGCGCCGACGTCGTCGCCCAGCTGGAGCGCACGCTTCCGCAGATGGCCCACATCACCGCCACGCCGGAGGGGGTCTACCGCCACCTGCGCGACCGCTCCGGGCTGCTGCGCGAGCCCGCCGCCGACCGCGTCGACTTCGTCCACCGCACCTTCCAGGACTACCTGGCGGCCAAGGCCGCCGTGGAGGAGGGCGACTTCCCCCTCCTGCTGGACAACGCGGACAAGACGCAGTGGGAGGACGTCCTGCGCATGGCCGTCGCCCACGCCCGCCCCGCCGAACGCGCCCGGCTGCTGCGGGGGCTGCTCAGCGGGCCACCGGACTCGGAGTACGCGGAAGATCACCACTACCGCGAGCTGCTCGCGGCGACCTGCCTCCAGGAGGCGACCGAGCTGGACCCAGCCGTGCGGGAGGAGGTCGAACGCCGCCTGCGTTCGCTCGTCCCCCCGCGCGACCTCGCCTTCGCCCACTGGCTGGCCGACGGGGTCGGCAGTCCGCTGGTGCTCGGGCTGCTGCCCGGCCCCGAGGGCCTGGACGACGAGACCGCGCTCAACGTCGTCATCACCGCTTCCAGCTTCACCGAGGACGCGGCACTCCCGGTGCTCGCCCGCTACCGGAGCCACCCGTCGCTGGGCGTGCGGCGCCAGCTCGCCTGGGCCTGGCACCGGTACGACACCCGGCAGTACGCGCGCGAGGTCATCGCGCACCTCGCCGAGGACGAGCTGTACTTCACGGTGGCCTCCGTCGAGCACCTCAAGGCCCTACGGGATCTCGGCGGCCGCTCCCGCGTCCATGCCGCGTACGTCCACGAGCCGGAAGACCTGGTGGCCCACGTTCCGGCGGAACGACTGACCCACCTGTGGCTCTCCACGGGGTGGTCCGCCGGGCTCGACATGTCCTGGCTGGGCGCCTTCCCCCGGCTGCGCACGCTGGTGGTGCCGGAATGGCCGCCGGAGGTCGTGGAGAGGACGCTCCCCTCAGCCCTCAAGGTGAAGGTGTCGCGCAACGTGGTCTCCCCGTAGAGCCCGCTCCCCGCGCCCCCAGGGGCGCGGGGAACTGCGCGAACGGCCACGACGCACCCGCAGCTGCGGTGCGCGTACAGGCGCGGGGTCCGGGGCGAGGCCCCGGGAAACGGCGAAAGGGTGGGGCTGGGGCCTGCACACCCGGCTCAACCGGACGAGGCGGCGGGAGCATAGGGGCGTAGCCCCGGGAACGCCGCGGCCCCGGCACGGGAACCGTGCCGGGGCCGGGCTGAGGAGCGCCGAGGCGGAGCCTCAGGTGTCCTTGGAGAGGTTGGGGCCGGCCTCGACCGGAGGCGCGTCCGGCAGCGGGGCCTTCTCCTCACCGCGGAAGGTGAACGTGGCGGTCTCGCCCTCGCCGTCCGTCTCCACGACCACGATGTGACCGGGGCGCAGCTCGCCGAAGAGGATCTTCTCCGAGAGCGCGTCCTCGATCTCCCGCTGGATCGTGCGACGCAGCGGACGGGCGCCCATGACCGGGTCGTAGCCGCGCTTGGCCAGCAGCTGCTTGGCCTCGCCGCTCAGCTCGATGCCCATGTCGCGGTCCTTCAGCCGCTCGTCCACCTGGGCGATCATCAGGTCGACGATCTCGATGATGTTCTCCTGCGTGAGCTGGTGGAACACCACGGTGTCGTCGACACGGTTGAGGAACTCGGGCCGGAAGTGCTGCTTGAGCTCCTCGTTGACCTTGGCCTTCATCCGCTCGTAGCCGGTCTTGACGTCGCCCCCGGCGGCGAAGCCGAGGTTGAAGCCCTTGGAGATGTCCCGGGTGCCGAGGTTCGTCGTCATGATGATGACGGTGTTCTTGAAGTCCACGACCCGGCCCTGGGAGTCGGTCAGGCGACCGTCCTCCAGGATCTGCAGGAGCGAGTTGAAGATGTCCGGGTGGGCCTTCTCCACCTCGTCGAACAGGACGACCGAGAACGGCTTGCGGCGCACCTTCTCGGTGAGCTGGCCGCCCTCCTCGTAGCCGACGTAGCCGGGAGGCGAGCCGAACAGCCGCGAGACGGTGTGCTTCTCGCTGAACTCCGACATGTCGAGGGAGATCAGCGCGTCCTCGTCGCCGAAGAGGAACTCGGCGAGCGTCTTGGACAGCTCCGTCTTACCGACGCCGGAGGGGCCGGCGAAGATGAACGAGCCGCCCGGACGCTTCGGGTCCTTCAGGCCCGCACGCGTGCGCCGGATGGCCTGCGAGAGCGCCTTGATGGCGTCCTCCTGGCCGATGACGCGCTTGTGCAGCTCGTCCTCCATGCGCAGCAGCCGCGAGGACTCCTCCTCGGTCAGCTTGAAGACCGGGATGCCGGTGGACGCGGCGAGTACCTCGGCGATCAGCTCCTCGTCGACCTCGGCGACGACGTCCATGTCGCCGGCCTTCCACTCCTTCTCCCGCTTGGCCTTCTGGGCCAGCAGCTGCTTCTCGCTGTCCCGCAGGTTGGCCGCCTTCTCGAAGTCCTGCGAGTCGATCGCGGACTCCTTCTCCCGGCGGACGTTCGCGATCTTCTCGTCGAACTCGCGCAGGTCCGGCGGGGCGGTCATGCGGCGGATGCGCATGCGGGAACCGGCCTCGTCGATGAGGTCGATGGCCTTGTCCGGCAGGAAGCGGTCGGAGATGTAGCGGTCGGCCAGGGTGGCCGCACCGACCAGGGCTGCGTCGGTGATGGAGACGCGGTGGTGGGCCTCGTAGCGGTCCCGCAGGCCCTTGAGGATCTCGATCGTGTGCGAGAGCGAGGGCTCGGCGACCTGGATCGGCTGGAAGCGGCGCTCCAGCGCGGCGTCCTTCTCCAGGTGCTTGCGGTACTCGTCCAGGGTCGTCGCACCGATCGTCTGCAGCTCGCCACGGGCCAGCATCGGCTTGAGGATGCTGGCGGCGTCGATGGCACCCTCGGCGGCGCCCGCGCCGACCAGGGTGTGCAGCTCGTCGATGAACAGGATGATGTCGCCGCGGGTGCGGATCTCCTTGAGCACCTTCTTCAGGCGCTCCTCGAAGTCACCGCGGTAGCGGGAGCCGGCGACCAGCGCGCCGAGGTCCAGGGTGTAGAGGTGCTTGTCCTTGAGGGTCTCGGGCACCTCGCCCTTGACGATCGCCTGGGCCAGGCCCTCGACGACGGCGGTCTTGCCGACACCGGGCTCGCCGATGAGCACCGGGTTGTTCTTCGTCCGACGGGACAGCACCTGCATGACCCGCTCGATCTCCTTCTCGCGCCCGATGACCGGGTCGAGCTTGGATTCGCGGGCGGCCTGGGTCAGGTTGCGGCCGAACTGGTCGAGAACGAGCGAGGTCGAGGGGGTGCCCTCGGCCGGACCGCCCGCCGTGGCCGTCTCCTTGCCACCCGAGTAGCCGGAGAGCAGCTGGATGACCTGCTGCCGCACCCGGTTCAGGTCGGCGCCGAGCTTCACCAGGACCTGGGCGGCGACGCCCTCGCCCTCGCGAATCAGGCCGAGCAGGATGTGCTCCGTGCCGATGTAGTTGTGGCCGAGCTGGAGGGCCTCGCGCAGCGAGAGCTCCAGCACCTTCTTGGCCCGGGGGGTGAAGGGGATGTGGCCGGACGGGGCCTGCTGGCCCTGGCCGATGATCTCCTCCACCTGCTGGCGGACCGCCTCGAGCGAAATCCCGAGGCTCTCCAGTGCCTTAGCGGCGACACCCTCACCCTCGTGGATCAGGCCCAGGAGAATGTGCTCGGTGCCGATGTAGTTGTGGTTGAGCATCCGGGCTTCTTCCTGAGCCAGGACGACAACCCGCCGCGCGCGGTCGGTGAACCTCTCGAACATCGTTAATCGCTCCTCAGAGCGGTCAGTCAGTTAGGGGTAGGTCCCCTCCCTGTCCTTCCGCAGCTTAGTCCCGCAACGGGGGACCGCTCATTCCAACTGCCGACACCCGCTCGCCGTCCCGTGCCACGGTGCGGGCGACACCAGTTCCAACCCGATGGTGCGAGACGATGTTCCCGCAGGCCAAGTCGATGCACCTGCATTCGCTACGCCGATGGCGAACGCCTCGTCCACGACACGTCGGGCCCCCCGGCGCCATCGCCCTTGCCACACCCCCGTCACCACTGGTGATGTCTTACCCCCCGCCGCCGCTGATCCATACCCCGGGGAGGGGGGTCATCCGCTACGGGCGAACACGGTTGCACCCCAGGTGGCCGACATGACAGTCACCCATTGCCATCTTTTCGTCACTTCCTGTGCCCGCATGCGCCGAGAGCAGTTGCTCACGGCAGACGCGGCGATCCCCCCGATGCCGACCGGGCCGCCGGGAACACGCGCCCCCGGCCCGCGCACCCCCGGGAGAGGGACGGCCCCCGCATGACGGACGCCGCCCCCACCGTCGCGACACGCACGGAAGGGGCGGCTCGTGTGGGGGTTGGCGCCGAACCGGGCCGGGAGGGCCCGGGACAGCACGGGAGAGGGCCGAGGGACTGCCTCCGCGGCCTCCGGGGGAGCACCCGGCGTGAAGCCGGGAGAACGGCGGCCCGGCACGGCGCCGGCGGGAACGCGCCCCGCCGTGCCGGCCCGGGCCCGGCCGTTCTCAGCCGTTGGCCTTCTCGTACGCCTCGCGGATCTCGGCCGGCACGCGGCCGCGGTCGTTGACGTTGTAGCCGTTCTCCTTGGCCCACGCGCGGATCTTGGCGGTGTCCTGCGAACCTCCGGACGAGCCCGTGCGGGCCTTTCCGCGACCGCCGGACCGGCCGCCGGTGCGGCGTCCCGCCTTGACGAATTCCGCCAGGGATTCCCGAAGCTTCTGCGCGTTGGCCTCGGTGAGGTCGATCTCGTAGGACTTGCCGTCCAGCGCGAACGTCACCGTCTCGTCGGCCTCGCCGCCCTCAAGGTCGTCAACAAGAAGGACCTGAACCTTCTGTGCCACCGGCTACTCCCATTCGTACTGCCTCCCCGTTCCCGAACAGGGGGCTATAAGCGAATACTGATATCGACAACCACAGCAAACCGCTTTTCTCCGGAAAACACAAACCCCGATCGAGGTTTGCGCGCGAACACACGACGCGGGGTCAGGATCTTTCGGACAAAGCAGCCCATGGTTGTGATGTCGCCGTGACAACGGTCAGAGATGCAAGAGCATGCGGCTGTTGCCCAAGGTGTTCGGCTTCACCCGCTCAAGGCCGAGGAACTCGGCGACGCCTTCGTCATACGAGCGCAGCAGCTCGCTGTACACATCGCCGTCGACGGGGGCATCCCCGATCTCCGTGAATCCGTGCTTGCCGAAGAACTCCACCTCGAACGTGAGGCAGAAAATGCGGCGAACCCCCAGTCGACGTGCGGTTTCCAGCAGCTTCTCCAGCAGCAGGTGCCCGACACCGGTGCCGCGGGCCACCGGGTCCACGGCCAGCGTGCGCACCTCGGCGAGGTCCTCCCACATCACGTGCAGGGCTCCGCAGCCGACGACCCGGCCGTCCGGGACGCGCTCGGCGACCCAGAACTCCTGGATGTCCTCGTAAAGCGTCACCGTCGCCTTGTCGAGCAGGATGCGGTCACGCGAGTAGGCGTCGATGAGGCGTCGCACGGTACGCACGTCCGACGTCCTCGCCCGACGGACCGTCACGGCGTTCCCGCTTATCTCTTCTGCCATGCCCGCACGCTATCGCTCGTCCGGGGCGGTCAGCCGCACCCCATTGAGTTGCACCACCCGCAGGGCGTCCCGCAGCGCATCGACCTGTTCCTGCGACATCATCCCGAAGAACGCGACGAGCGCGGCCGCGGCGTTGTCGCTGGCCGACCACGCCTCGTTCATCAGCGCGGCGGAGTACGCGGCCCGGGTCGAGACGGCCTCATATCGATAGGCCCGGCCCTCCTGCGTGCGGCGGAGCCAGCCCTTCTGATGCAGGTTGTCCATGACGGTCATGACCGTCGTGTAGGCGATCCGCCGTTCTTCCCGGAGGTCCTCGAGAACTTCCCGCACGGTGACCGGGCGGTTCCACCCCCATACCCGGGTCATAACCGCGTCTTCGAGCTCTCCCAAAGGTCGTGGCACAGGAAGAATGATAGGTCGCCGCCGCCCGGCCGCGCGGGCACCGGTTCCCGGGCCCGGCGGGAGCCGGGGCGGCCCGGGAACGGCAAAGGGCCTGCGGGAGAACCCGGTGGTTCTCCGCAGACCCTGGTCGTGCGCGCTTACCGACCCGTCAGGCGCGGGCCTCGCCTTCCGCGGTCGCCGCCTCGGCCTGGGCGTACGCCGCGTCGACGGCGGCGTCCTCCTTGGCCTTGTTGGCGCCGCCCTGACTCCGGACGATCGTCACGATGAGTGCGGTGAAGGCAACGGCCATCACCGCGGAAGGGGTGAGTGCGGCAATGTAGTCCATGGGCACGAGCGTAGGGCAGGCCCCCCGGCCCGCGCGGACCGACCCGGGCATGGCCTTCGCCACACCGCCCGATCGGGGGAGCCGCGCGGGGCGGCCCCCCGGCGCGGGGTCAGGCCGTGAGCAGCTCGCCCTCCGGCGGGCGGCTCTTGCGGCGCGGCGGGAAGACCTCGCCGGGCGTGGGGATGGGCCGGGAGGGCCGCTTCGGCTCCCCGGGGCGCTCCCGCTCCGGCTCGGGCTGCTGGGCGGGCTTCGGCTTCTCCTTGCCGGGCTGCTCCTCGCCGGGCTTGCCCGGCTCCTGCTTGCCCGGCTCCTGCTTCGCGGGCTGCTCCTTCGGCGCCCGGCGCTCCTCCTCGCCCTCGGCGGCGCGTCCCCCCGGGAGGGCCAGCAGGCGGGTGCGGGCGAGGGGCAGGGCGGCGCGGACGAGCAGCTCCGTGCGGCGGGCGGCCTCCCGGGGGCTGGCGGGCGCGGAGCAGAGCCGGCGGAGCGCGGCCACGTCCTCGTCCGTCGCGGTGTAGCCCGCGTCGAGCGCGTCGCGCAGGCGGCCGAGATAGCCGGTGGCCGAGCCGGGGAGGGCGGCCCGGTAGCGGTCCACCTCGGCGAAGAGGAACCGCCGGAGCCGTGCGGCTTCACGCGTCGCGTCGTCCACGGCCAGTGCGAGGTGGAGGCACTCCCTGATCTCCTGGGCCGGGAGCGCGGCGGACTGGAGGGCGGTGGCGAGGGCACGACGGAGCACGCTCAGCTCCTCCGTGCTGAAGGCCATACCGCCTCGGGAACCATGTGGCGTGGGCATAGTGTGACTTTAAGTGCTAAACGGACGAAATGCCCCCGTGACGCGCCCGCCGCCGCCCACCGGTCCCGCGCGTCACATCCGGGCCACGTTGCGCTCGTAGACCAGGCGCAGACCGATCAGGGTGAGCCACGGCTCGTGCTCGTCGATCACCGAGGACTCCCCCAGCACCATCGGCGCCAGCCCGCCCGTGGCGATGACGGTGACATCGTCCGGATCGCCGTCCGGGCCCGCCAGCTCCCGGGCCATCCGGTCCACGACGCCGTCCACCTGGCCGGCGAATCCGTAGAGGATGCCCGACTGCATGGCCTCGACCGTGTTCTTGCCGATGACCGAGCGGGGTCGGGCCAGCTCGATCTTGCGGAGCTGGGCCCCGCGCACGCCGAGCGCCTCGACGCTGATCTCGATACCGGGCGCGATCACGCCGCCGACGTACTCCCCGCGCGCGGAGATGGCGTCGAACGTGGTCGCCGTCCCGAAGTCGACGACGACGCAGGGGCCGCCGTACAGCTCGACCGCGCCGACCGCGTTGATGATCCGGTCGGCGCCGACCTCCTTCGGGTGGTCCATGAGGACGGGCACGCCCGTCTTCACCCCGGGCTCCACCAGCACGGCGGGGATGTCGCCGTAGTAGCGGCGGGTGACCTCGCGCAGTTCGTGCAGCACCGAGGGCACCGTCGAACAGATCGCGATGCCGTCGATGCCCTCGCCCAGCTCCACGCCGAGCAGCGGGTGCATGCCCATCAGGCCCTGGAGCAGCACGGCCAGCTCGTCGGCGGTGCGGCGGGCGTCGGTGGAGATCCGCCAGTGCTCGACGATCTCCTCGCCGTCGAAGAGGCCGAGGACGGTGTGGGTGTTTCCGACGTCGATGGTCAGCAGCATGACTCAGGCCTCGTCCCTCAGGTCCAGGCCGATGTCCAGGATCGGCGCGGAGTGGGTGAGCGCGCCGACGGCCAGGTAGTCGACGCCCGTCGCCGCGTACGCTGCGGCGTTCGCGAGCGTGAGCCGTCCGGAGGACTCCAGGGCCGCCCGCCCGGCGACGAGGCTGACCGCCTCGGCGGTCTCGGCCGGGGTGAAGTTGTCCAGGAGCAGCAGGTCGGCGCCCTCGGCCAGGACCGGCTCGATCTGGTCCAGGTCGTCCACCTCGACCTCGATCGGCAGCTCCGGGAACTCGTCCCGCACGGCCTTGAACGCCGCGGCCACGCCGCCCGCCGCGATCACGTGGTTGTCCTTGATCAGCGCGGCGTCCGAGAGGGAGAAGCGGTGGTTGACGCCCCCGCCGCAGCGCACCGCGTACTTCTCCAGCGCCCGCAGCCCCGGCGTCGTCTTGCGGGTGTCGCGGACCCGGGCCTTCGTGCCCGCGAGCGCGTCCGTCCAGGCGGCGGTCGCGGTGGCGATCCCGGACAGGTGACACAGCAGGTTGAGGGCGCTGCGCTCGCCGGTCAGCAGGTCGCGGGTGCGGGTGCGCACGCTCAGCAGGACGGTGCCGGGCGTCACCCGGTCGCCGTCCTCGACGTGCCGCTCGACCTCGAACTCGTCCGTGCACACCACCGAGAGCACCGCCTCGGCCACGCGCAGGCCCGCGATCGTCCCCGCCTCGCGGGCGGTGAAGTCGGCGGTGGCCACCGCGTCCTCCGGGACGGTGGCCACGGTCGTGACGTCCACGCCGTGGTCCAGGTCCTCCTCGATCGCCAAGTGGGCGACGTCCTCGACCTGGACGGGGTCGAGCCCGGCCTCGGCGAGGAGCTGGGCCAGCTCGGGGTCGAGGCCGCACTCCAGCGGATCGAGGTCCAGCTCCTCGTCCAGCTCGCCGCAGCCGCACGCGTCCCCGCAGCCGCCGGAGGCGGCCGTCGCGCCGGGGCCGCCGATCTGGAGCAGCGGCAGGTCCACCGGCTCGGGTCGGGTGCGGTCGTCAGGGGTCGTCACGGCTTCTCCTCGGATGCGGCGGGGATGACCGGCGGGAAGCCGGTGGTGTCGGTCGTGCGCAGGGTGAGCCGCGCCGCGTCGGCCGGCGCGTCGGGGTGCGGGGCGTCGGGGCGGCCCGGGCGCGGCTCGTCGGCCGCCGGGGAGGGGCCCAGGGTCACGACGAGGTGGCGGGCCCACCGGGCGTCGTCCCGGTCCGGGTGGTCCTCGCGCCAGTGGCAGCCGCGGGTCTCCGCCCGCCGCGCCGCGGCGGCGACGAGGACGGAGGCGACCAGGTGGAGGTTGGTGACCTCCCAGCTCTCGGTGCCCGGCTCGGCGGGCTTGCCCGCCGAGGAGCCCGCGGGCTCCTCGGCGGACCCGGCGTGGCGCAGGGCCGCCAGGGCGGCGGCCGTCGCGGCCAGGCCCTCGGCCGAGCGGAGCACTCCGGCGCCGCGGGTCATGATCCGCTGGATCTCGATCCGGGCCTCCGGCGGCAGCAGGGTCAGCTCGGGCGGCGGCTCGGCCGGGACCCTGGCCGGACGGGCCGCGGCGGCGACGTCGGCGGCGATGCGCTCGGCGAAGACCAGTCCCTCCAGCAGGGAGTTCGAGGCGAGGCGGTTGGCACCGTGGACGCCCGTGCAGGCCGTCTCGCCGCAGGCGTAGAGCCCGGGCACGGTGGTGCGGCCGTGCAGGTCGGTGCGCACGCCGCCGGAGGCGTAGTGGGCGGCCGGGGCCACCGGGACCGGCTCCCGCACCGGGTCGATGCCGTGCGAGCGGCAGGCGGCCAGGATCGTCGGGAAGCGCTCGGCCCACATCCGGGCGCCGAAGTGCCGGGTGTCCAGGTACATGTGGTCGGTGCCCTGCTCCCGGCAGCGCCGCATGATGCCCTTGGCCACGATGTCGCGCGGGGCCAGCTCGGCCAGCTCGTGGGCGCCGACCATGAACCGCACCCCGTCGGCGTCCACCAGGTGGGCGCCCTCGCCGCGCACCGCCTCGGAGATCAGCGGCTGCTGCCCCTCCGCCCCCGGGCCCAGGTAGAGCACCGTCGGATGGAACTGGACGAACTCCAGGTCGCTGACCTCGGCCCCGGCGCGCAGGGCGAGGGCGACGCCGTCCCCGGTGGAGACGGCCGGGTTCGTCGTCGCGGAGAAGACCTGTCCCATGCCGCCGGTGGCGAGCACGACGGCGGGCGCGTGGACGGCGCCGACGCCGTCGTGCTGGCCCTCGCCCATGACGTGCAGGGAGACACCGGCGGTGTGCCCCTCGGCGTCGCGCAGGAGGTCCAGCACGAGCGCGTGCTCGATGGTGCGGAGGCCGGCGCCGCGCACGGCCTCCACCAGGGCGCGGGAGATCTCCGCGCCGGTCGCGTCACCGCCCGCGTGGGCGATGCGGCGCCGGTGGTGGCCGCCCTCGCGGGTCAGCTCGATCTCGCCGGTCGCCGCGGCGGTGTCGAAGACGGCGCCGCTGGCGATCAGCCGCCGGACGGCGTCCGGCCCCTCGGTGACGAGCGTGCGCACGGCCTCCGCGTCGCACAGCCCGGCGCCGGCGACCAGGGTGTCGGCGAGGTGCTGGTCCGGGGTGTCGCCCTCGCCGAGCGCGGCGGCGATGCCGCCCTGCGCCCAGCGGGTGGAGCCGTCGTTCAGGTCGGCCTTGGTGACGATGACGGTGGCCAGGCCCGCCGCGACACAGCGCAGGGCCGCCGTCAGCCCGGCCACGCCGGAACCGACGACGACCACGTCGGCCTCGATGGCCCAGCTCGGGGCGGGCGCGGCGAGACGTATGCCGGTGGGCGCGGCGCCCCGGGCGCTCCCCGGGGTGGAGCCGGTCGCGGTGCTCATGCTGCGGCTCCGAACGGCAGGCGGATGTTGTCGATGAGGCGGGTGCCGCCGACGCGGGCGGCCACGGCCAGGACGGCCTCCCCCTCGAAGTCGTCGTCGACGTCGGTGAAGTCGGCCGGGTCGACGAGGGCGAGGTAGTCGACGTCCAGGCCGCGCGCCTCGTCCAGTACCAGGCGGGCGGCCGCCAGCGCGGCCGACGGACCGCGGGTGGCGTGGGCCAGCGCGTGCGCGTCGGCCGAGGCGCGGGACTCGCCCACCTTGGCGAGCGCCGCCGCCCGCCCTTCGCGGGCGGGGGCCGCCGCGGCCCGGGCGCGCAGCGCGGCCTCGGCCGTGAGCCGGTCCCGGGCGGCGAACAGCGCGCGGGAGAGGGCCAGCGCGACCCTGCGCTCGTACCGCGAGAGATAGCGGTTGCGGCTGGAGAGGGCGAGGCCGTCCGGCTCCCGCACGGTGGGCACGCCGACGATCTCCACCGGGAAGTTCAGGTCCCGCACCATGCGGGTGATGAGGGCGAGCTGCTGGGCGTCCTTCTCCCCGTAGAAGGCCACGTCGGGGGCGGTGAGGTGCAGCAGCTTCGCGACGACGGTGAGCATGCCGTCGAAGTGCCCGGGCCGGTGCTCGCCCTCCAGCCGCTCCCCCATGGGCCCGGCCGAGACGCGTACCTCGGGCTCCCCGCCCGGGTAGACCTCCTCGGTGGCGGGCGCGAACACCACGTCCGCCCCCGCCGCGGAGGCCACGACGCGGTCGGCGTCCAGGGTGCGCGGGTAGCGGTCGAGGTCCTCCCCCGCGCCGAACTGCAACGGGTTGACGAAGACGGTGACCACGACCTGCCCGCCCGGGCCCACCGCGGCCCGCGCCGTGCGGATCAGCTCCGCGTGCCCGTCGTGGAGGGCGCCCATGGTCATCACCACGCCCCGGCGCCCCTCGGCCGGGCGCAGCCGCCGCAGCTCGGCGGCCGTGTGCAGGAGGGTCATGGGCGTGCTCCGTCCGAGAGGACCTCCAGCAGGTCCTCCGCCAGCTCGGGCTTGAGGAGGCCGGCGGCCAGCGCCCGGTCGGCCGTGGTGCGGGCCATGGCCACGTAGCCGGACACCGCGCCCGGCGCGTGCCGCCGCAGCTCGGCGAGGTGCGCGGAGACGGTACCGGCGTCGCCACGCGCCACCGGGCCGGTCAGCGCCGCGTCGCCCGAGCGCAGGGCGTTGTCCAGGGCCGCCCCGAGCAGCGGCCCCAGCATCCGGTCCGGCGCGGCCACCCCGGCCGAGCGCAGGAGGTCCTGCGCCTGCGCGACGAGGGTGACGAGGTGGTTGGCGCCCAGGGCCAGGGCCGCGTGGTAGAGCGGGCGGGCCTCCTCGGGGATCCACTCGGGCTCGCCGCCCATCTCGATCACCAGGGCCTCGGCCGCCATCCGCAGCTCCTCGGGCGCGGTGACGCCGAAGGCGCAGCCCGCGAGCCGTTGGACGTCGACCGAGGTGCCGGTGAACGTCATCACCGGGTGCAGGGCGAGCGGCAGCGCCCCGGCCCGGAGCGCGGGCTCCAGCACGGCCGTGCCGTAGCGGCCGGAGGCGTGGACGAGGAGCTGGCCCGGGCGGACGGCGCCGGTCTCGACGAGGCCCGTCACCAGGTTCGGCAGCGCGTCGTCCGGCACGGTGAGCAGCACCAGCTCGGAGCGGGCCAGGACCTCGCGCGGCTCGACCAGCGGCACACCGGGCAGCAGCTCGGCCGCGCGGCGCAGGGAGGCGTCGGAGACCCCGGAGGCGGCCACCGTGCGGTGACCGGCGAGCCCGAGGGCCGCGGCGAGCACGGGCCCCACGCGCCCGGCACCGACCACGCCGACGCCCAGCCGGGCGGGCCGCTCGTGGGCGTGCCGGGCCGGCTGCGCGGACTGCGGGGAGGAGACCGGCCGAGGGGGCCGGGCGGGATCGTGTTCGTTCACGGGTTCGTTCACGCGGTTCGGGCCTTCCGTTCCAGTCCGCTGTATCCCGGTACCGGACGTCGGACCCATGCTACGCGCCGGGGCACGGCAGCGGGTTAATCGGTCGCGTCACACCCGGTGAGCGGTCGAGGATGCCCGTATGACGGACGACGACGAGCACCGGCCCGCGCGGGAGGTCACTCCGCAGGACGACCCGGGACGCGGCCGGGACGAGGCAGCCGACCGCGGCCCGCACGACGGACCGGAGGGCGGGTCCGGGGGCGTCGACCGGTGGCGGCGCCTGGTGGCCGCCGAGCGGGCCCGGCGCAAGCTGTCGACGGGGCCGGTGCGGCCGCTCGCCGAGCGCCTCGCCGAGGTCACCGGGGCCGTGGCCCGGTCCGGGGCCGAGTGGCCGGACTTCTACGGCGACGGCGTCGTCACCGAGCTGGAGGAACGCACCGCCGAGCTGCTGGGCATGCCCGCCGCCGTCTGGTTCCCCACCGGCACGATGGCCCAGCAGGCGGCCCTGCGCTGCTGGGCGGCCCGCACCGGGAACCCGCGCGTCGCACTGCACCCCGGGGCGCATCCGGTGCAGCACGAGCGGGACGCGCTGGAGCGGCTGAGCGGGCTCCAGCCGGTGCGGATCGGCGCCGCGCGCGCCCCGGTCACGGCCGAGGACGTGTACGGCCTCGACGAGCCCGTCGGCACCGTGATGCTGGAGCTGCCGCTGGTCGCGGCCGGGTACGCGCTGCCCACGTGGGAGGAGCTGAACCGGACCGTTGCGGCGGCCCGCGAGCGGGAGGCCGTCGTCCACGTCGACGGGGCACGGCTGTGGGAGTCCACCACCTGGTTCGGCCGCCCGCTGGCCGAGATCGCCGCCCTCGCGGACTCCGTCTACGTCTCGTTCTACAAGTCGCTGCGCGGGCTGTCCGGGGCCGCGCTCGCCGGTCCGGAGGACCTCGTCGAGGAGGCGCGGGCCTGGCGGCACCGCTACGGGGGCAACCTCGTCCAGCAGTGGCCGGCCGTGCTGACGGCCCTCGCCGGGCTCGACCGTGAGCTGCCCCGGCTGCCCTCCTACGTCACGCGGGCCCGGCTCGTCGCGGCGGAGCTGCGGGCCGCGTTCGACGCCGCGGAGCTGCCGTTCGCCGTGGTCCACCCGGAGGAGCCGCACACGCACCAGTTCGAGGTCTGGCTCGCGGGCGACCCGGACGCGCTGACGCTGGCCGCCGTGCGGCAGGCCGAGGAGACCGGCACCGCACTGTTCGGGCTCTGGTGGGCGGCGGGGCCGCCGGGCCTCGCGGCGACCGACGTCACCGTCGAGGCGCCCGGGCTCGACTGGACGGCCGAGGACGTCCGCGAGGCGGCCCGGACGTTCCTCGCCTACGCGGGCCGGGCTCGGGCGTAGGGGCGTGTCGTGCGGGTCAGCCGTGGCCCCCGGCGCGGACCAGGCCGTTCTCGTAGGCGTAGACGACGGCCTGGACGCGGTCGCGCAGCTCCAGCTTGGTGAGGATGCGGCCCACGTGTGTCTTCACGGTGGCCTCCGAGAGCACCAGGTGCGCGGCGATCTCCCCGTTGGACAGGCCCTGGGCCACGAGCAGCAGCACCTCGCGCTCCCGCTCCGTCAGCCGGCCCGCCTCCGGCGGCTCCTGCCCGCCCCCGGCCGCTCCGGGCAGCAGCGGCGAGAAGCGGTCGATGAGCCGCTTGGTCGTGGACGGCGCCACCACCGCGTCCCCGCTGTGCACCGCCCGGATCGCGTTCAGCAGCTCGGCCGGGGGGACGTCCTTGAGCAGGAAGCCGCCCGCCCCGGCCTTGAGCGCGGCGAAGGCGTACTCGTCCAGGTCGAAGGTGGTGAGGATGAGCACCTTCGGGTCGCCCGGCCCGCCCTGGCCCTCCTGGCAGATGCGCCGGGTGGCCTCGACGCCGTCCATCACCGGCATGCGGATGTCCATGAGGACCACGTCCACGGCCGTGGTGCGCAGGGCGTCCAGCGCCTCGACGCCGTTCGCCGCCTCGGCGGTGATCTCCATGTCCGGCTGGGCGGCCAGCACCATGCGGAAGCCGGTGCGCAGCAGCACCTGGTCGTCGACGAGCATCACGCGCACGGTCATGGGGCGGGTTCCTCTTCTGCGGGTTCTCTCGGGGCTGCTCGGGTCTCCGGGGCCGCTACCTCGCCCTCAGCCGTACGGCCAGCGTACGCAGCGAAACGCCCCACCGGGTCGGCCCAGAGGGGGACTCCCCGTCCCGCCCCGTACGGCGGAAGGTGGACAACCGTCCCCACGAGCAGCCCAGCCTGCCGCCCTCCCCGGCGGAGACGGGGCAGCCCGTGGGCCGCCACGACGCCCTATCCGGCCGCCGCCATGGGGAGACGTACGCCATGAATCACGTCCGGCCCGACATCGATACCGTCCAGGGCGAGAAGGAGCGCGTTCCGCCGCTGTGCCTTCACCTGGTCGAGCCAGGCGGCGGATTCGGCGATGACGACGTACCAACGGACGGGATTGGGCTCGCCTTCGACGACGTCTTGCGCGGAGCTCTCAGCGGCGTACGGGCTCCGGTGCGTGAGGGTGATCGGGGGCGGCTCGCCGGCGCCCTGCCACTCGCCCAGCGGCTCACAGGCCCACGTCGGCGGTCCCTCGTCGCCCCGGCGTCGGCGACCGGACGCGGGGAGGGTGAAGCGAAGCAGAGCATGAAGGCACGCCACGAAGGCGTGCGCGATAAGGTGGCGCACGTCGCCAGTCCTTCCAAGGGGTTGCTGGTGGCCATGCCCCGGGGCGTTGGCGCGCCGCCGGGGTCTTTCTTTGTGCGGTTGTGCCGCGAGATTAACACGGCACAACCGCCATGGAGTTGAATCCGTCAGATCGCGAATCGCCAGGCTCCGCCGGGTGCGACGAGGTGAGAGCCGTCCGGCGACAGTTCGGCGGTCATGGAGTGCAGTGGGAAGTGGTTCCCCTCTTCCCACTTCCGGCGTACGCGCTCCAGGTCGTCCCAGAGCCGACGGGCCCCGCCTTGATGGACCCGGCCCGGACCGGATTCCGGCTGCTCGGCGCGCGACCATGAGCCGTCAGCGGAGAGAAGCCAGACGCACCGCTGACCGTCGGGGTACGTCGCCGCGCGGGTTTCGACGCCGGGAGTGCCGAGTTCGTAGAGCCAACGAAGCGGCCATTCCTGCCAGAGATCCGGAAGAGGTCCGTCAGCCGCCCGGACCTCGTCCCCCTCGTCCTCACGGGCAGTCGCGAATACCTCATTCAGCTTCGGCGGATAGTCGGCTCCCCGGCGCGTCCCCATGAATGTTGCGGGGTCCGACTGGACGTTGCCGCGTGCGATGCCGTCGTCTCCCATGTCGGCGGTGATGAGAAGCGCCGTGTGGGCAATGGTGGTGACGAGCCGTCCCCCCGGGCGGAGGGCGTGAAGCCAGGTCTTCGGCACCGGACGGACGGAAACCGTTGCCATGATGCGGTCGTATCCCGGCTCCGGGAGTTCTCCGGTCGCGTCGATTGCTTCCATGCGCGGGTTCCTGCCGAACTCAGCGAGCCGGGCGCGGGCAGCCTGGACGAGATAGCCGTCCACGTCCACGCTCGTCACGTTCTCGTCTCCGAGTCGGTGTCCCATGAGCGCGGCGGAATAACCGGAGCCCGTTCCCACGTCCAGCACCTTGTGTCCAGGGCGCGCGTCAAGCCGGTGAAGCATGGACACAATGAGCCCCGGCAGGGTGGACGAGGACGTGGGACTACCGGTCGGCTTCTCGTCCGGCCGGGCTTCGTCGGCGTGCGTCGGGCCTACCCGGGTGACCAGGGTTTGGTCGCTGTAGGCGGCTGAGAGATGCGCCTTCGATGCGAAGTCCGGCGGTGCTCTGTTTTCCGCTTCTGCCGTCGTACTGCTTCTTTCGCGCCGACAGAGGCGGAGCTTTCCGCGGACATCCTCAGACTGCCGCGTGGACGAGTTCACCTGGCTTCCCGTCGGCCATGAAACCGACGGCGATGGGGCGCGCGGACAGCGAGTAGATGGCATCCACCCCTCCGGCGTTGACGCTGATGGGGCTGCCGGCTGCGAGGGTGGCCATCTGCCGTGCTTGATGGCGGGAATCTTCCGCCCACTCACGGAAGATCGATCCGGGGTTGGGGCTGTTCGGTTCGACTTCGTGAAGGCAGTCAGGCGGGAGGGGGCCGACGCCGGGCTTCGGGTCAAGGGCGTTGGCCAGGCGTACGGCCTGCCCACGGAACCAGCGAACGGCGAGCCGGGGAGAGCTCGCCCGGTATCCACCGAGCCACCATTCCCCGGACGCGTCGGGGCTTCGCGCGACAAGCTCGCACCAGTAGCCGTCTGCGGAAGACCTCATCGCCACTCCCCCGGGACAAGCCGGTAGGGAAGCCCCACCAGCATCCGGAACGTGCGGTGCTCACGTGCCTCTTTGTGATGGGCCTCCACCCACGAGCCCGCGACCTTCTGGGCTTCGAGCGCCGCCCTCCCCTGAGCTTCCGGGGTCTTCTCCTTCGTGGCTTCGACTGTGGGCCCCGTCTCGCCACACTCGACACAGTGAGCCTTTGCCAACCTGGGCTTTGAGCTGTCCAGTTGGCTCGACACAGGGGTGAAGCCCCTGGTAGACGGGTTCACGACCAAGATCGCCCGATACCCACCAGAGGCTTCACGTGCTTGTCTACCCGTGCGGGCTGGACGTGTCCAGTCGGTCCCTGACCTTCCTCGCCGCTCGTCTGCGCGAGCACCGTCGTCGGATCGGAAGCCGCTGGCGTCGGCTCACCGTCGGCCGTCAGGCCCTGCTGGTGCTGGCGCATCTACGCAACGGGACCACATATGCCCAGATCGCGGCGGGTTTCGAGATCGGCACGAGTACGGTCTACCGGTACATCAACGAGGCCGTCGAGCTGCTGGCCGCACTCGCACCGACCCTCGCCGAGGCGGTTCGGACCGCTTCGGGGAAGGCCTACGTCCTGCTCGACGGGACGCTCCTGCCGATCGACCGGATCGCAGCCGACCGGCCCTTCTTCTCCGGCAAGCACAAGAAACACGGGATGAATGTGCAGGTCCTCGCCGACCCCTTCGGCCGTCTGCTGTGGGCCTCACCGGCCCTGCCCGGCGCGGTCCACGACGTCCGCGCGGCCCGCGAACACGGCATCGTCGAAGCCCTCACCGAGGTCGGCGTCACGTGCTGGGCGGATAAGGGCTACCGGGGCGCCGGCGGCACAGTCCGCACCCCGTGCTGGGGACGGTGGGAGACCCTCTCCGCAGGTCAGAAAGCCGTGAACCGGTCCCAAGCGAAGATCCGGGCCCTCGTCGAGCAGGCCGTCGCCACTCTCAAGGCCTGGCGGCTCCTCCGCAGGCTCCGCTGCTCGACCATCCGCACCACCGGCCTCGTGCAGGCCGTCCTCGCCCTACATCTGGCCAGCTCAAAGTGAGGTTGGCAAAGGCTCAGTGCATCGTGGCCGTGATGGCTTCCGCGTCCGGCTCCCCGTCCGCCTCGACGTGGAATCGGCGGAACGCGTAGCTGTCGCGGGTCACTTCTTCCTCAGCCCTTCCAGATGCGCCGTGATCTCTTCCCCCAGCCGCGTAAGTCGGCTGTTCAGGTCATCCCCACCGGCTGCCTTCCCGCCGGGCTGCACCTCGGGCGCTTCCGGCCGCTCCTGGGGCTCGTCCGGCGGCCCTGGGGGCTCCGCGCTCACCGCTCCGCTCCCGTGGCCTCGTTGGCCCGGAGTGCGGCGACAAGGGCACGCGCCGTCTGGACGTGGCGGCGGCCCAGCTCGACCAACGCCAGCGGGTCAGGGCCGACGCACGACGGCACATCCAGCCCCAGTGACGGCAGGCGTACCCCGGCCCCCTTGAGAGCGTCGGCCAGCTCGCCACACGCCGACTCCGCGTCTCTGATCCTCTCGGCCGCCGCCCGCCGCCTGTCCGCTGTCGTCATGCTGGTTCTCCGTACACCGTTGCCTGTTCGCCCCTCGCGTGGGCGGGTACTTACGTTGTGTACTCCGAGCATCACCATGGGCGCTTACTCTCAACAGGTCTGGCGTCATTCCAACGGATATGGAATACCGAGGAGTTGAACGCGTGAGCGAATCCGGCGAGGTGCAGCGGCCCGTGAACGGCGCCACGTACTTCGGGGAGGAGGCGAAGGCGCTACGGGAGTCCCTGGGGCTGTCTCAGCCGAAGTTCGCTGACAGGCTGCACTACCAACAGGCGCAGGTCAGCAAGGTTGAGAACGGTACTGTGCTGGCCTCTGAGGCCTTCGCGGCAGCCATGGACCGTGTGGCAGGCACGCCGGGCGTATACGTGCGCCTCCGCGCGAAGCTGGGCAAGCAAGGGCACCCGGAATGGTTCATCCCGTACGTTGAGCTTGAGAAGAGTGCCGCCAAGGTTGAGGACTACTCGAACGCGTTCGTCATGGGCGCACTACAGACAGCGGAGTATGCCGATGCTGTCTACCGGGCAGCACACCCGCGTGAGACGGACGGGCAGATCAAGCGCCGCGTTGAGCTTCGGTTGCGTCGTAGCGAAGTACTCGAACGTGACCGTCCGCCGCTTCTGTGGGTGATCTTTCACGAGTCGGTCTTACGGACGGAAGTCGGTAGCCCTGCTGTCATGGTTGGGCAGCTTGAGCATCTGCTGAGGATGGCGAGCAGTCCTCATGTCTCCCTTCAAGTCCTACAGTTCACAGCAGGTGCCCCCGCTTCGGGGCTGCCGTTTACCCTGCTTACGCAAGCCGACGGGGCATCAGTCCTGTACTCGGAGACGACAGGGCAGGGGCATGTGAACGACTCCTTGACGGCCGTACGAAGCTGGACGGCCACGTACGAGCGGCTACGCGCTTCGGCCGAGTCTGAGGCCCGGTCACTGCGCCTTATCCACTCGATCATGAAGGAACACGCAGATGAGCAGCACACCAAACCCGGGTGAGACCCGCTGGGTCAGCAGCACATACAGCGACGGTCAGGGAGGCCAGTGCGTGCAGTGGGCTCCCGACCACGCGGCTACGCAAGGCGTTGTCCCCGTGCGTGACAGCAAGGATCCGAGCGGTCCGGCGCTTGCCTTCTCGGTGGACGGCTGGGGCGGCTTCGTGTCAGCCGTCAAGCGTGGGGAGCTGTCGGGCTGACCGGCTGGCCCTGCTGTTGCGGCGAGCCCGAAGCCCCGTCGCTCCGACCGGAGCGGCGGGGCGTTCTCGCGCTGAGGCCGGTCGCTCTGTGCAAGGCGCGGCTCTGATGTGTACGGGGCTGCCCGGGGCCGGGCCGCCGCGAGCGGCTCAGCTCTGGCCTGCCAGGGGGAGGCTGGCGCGGATGCGGAAGCCGCCGCCGGGGCGCGGGCCCGTCTCCAGCAGGCCGCCCACCATGCCCACACGCTCGCGCATGCCGATCAGGCCGTGACCCAGGCCGTCGGCCCCGCCCTCCTCGTACAGCTCCGCCTGGGCGCCGCGGCCGTCGTCCTCGGCGAGGAGGCTCAGCTCGTCGCTGCCGTAGGTGATCCGCACCGTCGCGCCCGCCTCGGGGCCGCCGTGCTTGCGGGTGTTGGTGAGGGCCTCCTGCACGATCCGGTACGCCGTCAGCTCCACCCCGCTCGGCAGCGGCCGGGGGGTGCCGTCCACCCGGAAGTCGACCGTCAGCCCGGTGCCGCGGACCTGCTCGACCAGCTCCGTGAGCTGCTCCACGCCCGGCTGCGGCACGTACTCGCCCGCCTCGCCGCGCTCGTCGTCCCGCAGGACGCCGAGCAGGCGGCGCATCTCGGCGAGCGCCTGCCGTCCGGTGCCGGAGATCGTCTCCAGCGCCTGCCGCGTCTGCTCGGGCGCGCTGTCCAGGACGTAGGCGGCGCCGTCGGCCTGGACGACCATGACGGACACGTTGTGCGCGACGACGTCGTGCAGCTCGCGGGCGATCCGCGCGCGCTCGGCCGCCACCGCGACCTTGGCCTGCGCCTCCCGCTCGCGCTCCAGCCGGGCCGCCCGCTCCTCCAGCTCGATGTAGTACGCCCGCCGGGTCCGCAGGGAGTCCCCCATGACCCAGGCCAGCAGGAAGCAGACGAGGAAGAAGACGAGCGCGGCGATGTCGCCGAACGTGCTGCCGTCCTCCTCCGCGAACCGCAGGGCGGCCAGCGGTGGCCCCACGAAGGCCCCCACCAGCGCGAGCCGGGACGCCCAGCGCACCTCTCGGCAGGCGACCGTGAAGACGATCACCAGCATCGCGAAGTCCGGCGGCACCGCGAAGACGTCGGTGGCGAGCTGGGCCAGGCCCGCGGCGACGGCGAGGAGCAGCATGGCCTCGGGCCAGCGGCGGCGCAGCCACACCACGACGGACAGCGCGACCGAGATGGGGACGGCCGCGAGGAGCTGCCAGTCCGAGAGCCGGCGGAACTCACCGGCCTCGGCCTCGGCCACCAGCCACACCGCAGCGATCAGCAGCAGGCAGACGGCCCAGAAGCCGTCCACCCACATGGGATGTCTGCGGAGGAACTCGTAGAGCCGATGCACGTCACCCAGCGTAAACACCGTGACAGCGGAACGGGTCAGCCGGAGGGCCGATCCCTGGGACCCCCGCCTACTCCCCAGGGTGGACACGTCCTGCGACCGCCGCGCCATGGCCCGCTGCCGCCGCTGCCGCGCGCGCCCTAGCGTGGTGCCGTGACCGAACATCCCGAACCCGAGCAGACCGAACCGGTCGAGGGCCACACCGGCTGGCGGGCCGCCGCCGAGCACGCGCTCTACGGCCCCGGGGGCTTCTTCCTCCGTGAGGCGCCCAGCGCCCACTTCCGCACCTCGGTGCACGCCTCCCCGCTGTACGCCGGGGCCGTGGCGGAGCTGCTGGGCCGGGTGGACGAGGAGCTGGGCCGCCCGGCCGAGCTGGCGCTCGTCGACGTCGGGGCCGGGCGGGGCGAGCTGCTCACCGGGGTGCTGGCCGCGCTGCCCGGTGAGCGCGTGCGGCGGCTGCGCCCGGTGGCGGTGGAGCGGGCCGCCCGCCCCGAGGGCCTCGACCCGCGCGTCGAGTGGCGGCCCGAGCTGCCGGAGGGCGGGCTGACGGGGCTGGTCTTCGCCAACGAGTGGCTGGACAACGTGCCGTGCGAGGTGGCCGAGACGGACGTGGCGGGGCGGTGGCGGCGGGTCCTGGTCCGGCCGGACGGGGCGGAGCGCCTCGGCCCGCCGGTGACGGGGGCGGACGCGGAGTGGCTGGCCCGGTGGTGGCCGTGCCCGGCGGGGCCGGACGGGCGCCCGGAGCCGGGCGGCCGCGCGGAGGTGGGCCGCCCCCGCGACGCCGCGTGGCGGGCCGCGGTGGGCGTGCTGGACCGCGGGCTGGCCGTCGCCGTCGACTACGGGCACGAGCGCGCCGCCCGGCCCCCGTTCGGCACGCTGACCGGCTACCGGGACGGGCGGGCGGTGCCGCCGGTGCCGGACGGGTCCTGCGATCTGACGGCCCACGTGGCCCTGGACGCCTGTGCGGGGCCGGGCGCCGAGCTCCTGCCCCAGCGGGAGGCGCTGACCCTGCTCGGGGTGCGGGCCGGCCGGCCGCCGCTGGGCCTGGCGTCCACCGACCCGGCGGGCTACGTGCGGGCGCTGGTCCGGGCCGGGGAGGCGGCCGAGCTGCTCGGCCCGGCGGGGCTGGGCGGGCACGTGTGGCTGGTGGAGCCGGTGGGGGTCCGCTGGGCGCGCCTTCCAGGGGTAGCTGGGGGAGTGCTGGGCTGACGGCCGGGGCGTCGGAGCCCGGGGGCGTCGGATCAGGTGAGCCAGCGCTCGGGGCGGGCGGTGCGCCGTCCGGTGCGGGATCGTTCCGCCTGCGCGGCGAGGATGTCCGTCGCCTCGTCGGCGTCCCGCAGCCTCGCCACGACGGCGGCGTTCGCGCCGTGGTCCACGTGGACGTCCGCGAGCCCGAGCCGGCGCGTCCACGGCCCCTGCGTCCGGCGCACGCTCTGCACCTTGGCGTGCGGCACCAGCTCCAGCACGCGCCGCAGCCGCCCGTGCCGGGTGACGAACACGGCGTCGGTGACCCCGTGGGCGTAGCCGCGCCACCACACCGGCACCGCGAACCGGGACCGCGGCGGCACGGGGCGGGCCGCGGCCACCGCCGCCGCCACGTCCACGCCGGGCAGCACCGTGGCCAGCACCCCGGCGGCCACCGCGCGCTCCGCCACGGGCAGCAGCACCGTGGGCGCCTCGCCCGCGGCGCCGCCCGCGACGGCCAGCTCCACCCGCACCCAGCCGCGACGCCGCCACAGCAGCGGTTCGAGGACGCGCACGGCCTGGACGCGGCCGGGCGGCACCGTCGCGTGCTCGCGGTTGAGCAGCCCGTGGTCCAGCCGGAGGCCGTCCGGGGACTCGGCGACCTTCCAGTCGTACTCGGTCAGATACCGGCCGACGGTGGACACCCACGCGCCGCCCAGCATCGGCAGCCCGGCCGCGATCGCCGCGGTGACGCTGCCGCTGAGCCACCACAGCGTCCCGGGGACGACGACGAGCGCGGCCAGCAGCCCCCAGCCGGTGCCCATGAGCAGCAGCGCGACGGTGAGCATGCCCGGTGGCACCCGCACCAGCTCGCGCTCCGGCGCCTCCCCGGCCTCCGGCGCCGCCTCCGGGGCGATCCCGGCGGCCCGGGCGAGCAGCTCGGCGCGCAGGGCGACGGCGTCGGACTCGCCGAGATAGGCCAGCTCGTCCTTCTCGTTCGTGCCGACGACGTCCAGCTTCAGCTTGGCCACCCCGGCGACTCGGGCCAACAGCGGCCGGGAGACGTCGACGGCCTGGATGCGGTCGAGCCGGATGTGCGCGACCCGGCGGAAGACGAGCCCGGTGCGGATGCGCAGCTCCGTGTCCGTCACCGTGTAGTGGGTGGCCCACCAGGACAGGAAGCCGTAGGCGGCGGCCGTCGGCACGACGACGGCGAAGGCCAGCACGAGCCAGCCCACCGTCAGCTCCTCGGCCCACGCCCGGGTGCGCTCGTAGTCCTGGACGGCGAAGACGACGATCGCCGCGATCGGCGCCCAGGCCCGCCGCCAGGGCGTGACGGGGTGCAGCCGCCGCCCCTTCCCGTCCACCGCGTCCGGCACCGCCCCGTCCGGAGCCGCCCCGTCCGGAGCCTCCCCGTCCGGAGCCTCCCCGTCCGGAGCCGTCTCGCCCTCGTCCGCCGCGCCCGGCGCCGCATCCGCCGCGTCCTCGCCCGGGCGTCGCTCGCTCGTCACAGTCCCGCCGATCGGGCCTCGCCCAGCTCGGTGAGCCGGTCGCGCAGCCGCTCCGCCTCGGCCGGGGTCAGCCCGGGGATCGCGGCGTCCGTGGTGGCGGCGGCCGTGTGGAGCTGCACCCGGGCGAGCCCGTAGCGGCGCTCCAGCGGCCCGGAGGTGACCTCGACGAGCTGCATCCGGCCGTAGGGCACCACCGTCGTCTCACGCCACAGCACGCCCCGGCTGATGAGCAGGTCGTCGGCGCGTTCCCGGTAGCGCCAGGACCGCCAGTTGCGGCCGAGCGCGTACCAGCCCCACAGGGCGAGCGCGGGCCACAGCAGCGCGGGCAGCGCCCACAGTGGGCCCACCAGGAGGAGGGGCACGGCCGTGGCGAGGGTCAGCACGGCGGCGGCCGTCAGCAGCACCGCGCGGCGCATGCGGAGCAGCCCCCGCTCCACGCCACGCCATCGCTCCGGCCGGTCCCGCGACGCGTCCCGTTGCCCCTGTTCCGCCCGCTGCTGCATGGCTCCAGCCTA
Source organism: Streptomyces sp. WMMC1477 (assembly GCF_027460245.1). NCBI lineage: Bacteria > Bacillati > Actinomycetota > Actinomycetes > Kitasatosporales > Streptomycetaceae > Streptomyces > Streptomyces sp. WMMC1477. Next base: position 2,213,368 of record NZ_JAPZBD010000003.1, read on the forward strand.
GGCTCCGGCGCACACGGCGCGCCGGAGCTGTCAGACTTGGCCGCATGACGGAGACGACGGTCGGAATCGGAGGCGCGGCCGAGAGCACGGACATGGTGCTCAACATCGGCCCCCAGCACCCGTCCACCCACGGCGTGCTGCGGCTGCGCCTGGTGCTGGACGGCGAGCGCATCAGCGCGGCCGAGCCCGTCGTCGGCTACATGCACCGCGGGGCGGAGAAGCTGTTCGAGGCCCGCGACTACCGGCAGATCATCGTGCTGGCCAACCGGCACGACTGGCTGTCGGCGTTCTCCAACGAGCTGGGCGTCGTGCTCGCCGTCGAGCGCATGCTCGGCATGGAGGTGCCCGAGCGGGCCGTGTGGCTGCGCACGCTGCTGGCCGAGCTGAACCGGGTGCTGAACCACCTGATGTTCCTCGGCTCCTACCCGCTGGAGCTGGGCGGCATCACGCCGATCTTCTACGCCTTCCGGGAGCGGGAGGACCTCCAGCACGTGATGGAGGAGCTGTCCGGCGGGCGGATGCACTACATGTTCAACCGCGTCGGCGGCCTCAAGGAGGACCTGCCGGCCGGCTGGCCGGAGCGCGCCCGGGCCGCGGTGACGAGCCTGCGCTCGCGGATGGACGTCTACGACGACCTGGTGCTGGGTAACGAGATCTTCCGCGCCCGCACCAAGGGCGTCGGGGTGCTGCGTCCCGAGACGGTCCACGCGTACGGCGTCAGCGGGCCGATCGCCCGGGCCTCCGGGGTCGACTTCGACCTGCGCCGCGACGAGCCCTACCTTGCCTACGGCGAGCTCCAGGACACCCTGCGCGTCGTGACCCGCGACGACGGCGACTGCCTGTCCCGCTTCGAGGTGCTGCTGGCCCAGACGCACAACGCGCTGGAGCTGGCCGAGGTCTGCCTGGACCGGCTGGCCGAGCTGCCGCCGGGCCCCGTCAACCAGCGGCTGCCGAAGGTGCTGAAGGCGCCCGAGGGCGCGACGTACGCGTGGACGGAGAACCCGCTCGGCCTCAACGGCTACTACCTCGTCTCCAAGGGCGAGAAGACCCCGTACCGGCTGAAGCTGCGCTCGGCGTCCTACAACAACATCCAGGCGCTCACCGAGCTGCTGCCCGGCACGCTCGTCGCCGACATGGTGGCGATCCTGGGCTCGTTCTTCTTCGTCGTCGGCGACATCGACAAGTGAGCAACAACTCGGCCTCCGCCTGACGTCGCATCAGCGGCCGCTGGTCGCGACCTTCCTTGCGCGATGTCGAACGGGAGGGGACGCCGCGATGCGGGTCGGCCGCGAGCGGGGCCACCGGCCCACCGATGCGGGTGATCATCAGCCCGGTAGCCCCCGCCCGCGCACCGCAGTCGAAGCGGACGATCGCCTACCGCGTGGTCGGCTGAGGCCGCGCGCGCCGGTCGGCCGCGCGGCCGACCGGCGCGCGCTACGAGATGCGGCGGCGGCGCAGCCCCGACTCGACGGGGCGGGACTCCTCGGCACCGCGGTCGGCCAGGTCGATGACGTTGGCGGCCGGGCGCGGCGGAGCCGGCTCGGGGCAGCCCGCGGCGAAGTAGTCGAAGCCGCCGCCGGCGTCCGGGAGCCGGGCGCCCAGGGCAGCCTGAGCCTCCATCCGTTCCAGCACGGCGAAGGCCCGCTGGAAGGCCGCCGGGTCGAGCCGGGCGGCCGAGCGGCCCGGGGGCAGGGCCTTCGCCGGTTCGGCCGCGGTGATGGCCAGTTGACGGCGGCCCTCCAGCGCCGTGGCGCGGTCCGACTCGGCGTGGGCGTACCGGCGCAGGAGCGCGGCGTGCTCGGTGCGGAGCCGTTCGAACTCCGCCCGCTTGGCGCGCAGTTCCCGCGCCGACTCGGCGCGCAGCCGGCGGGACTCCTCCAGGTCCTCTTCGAGTTCGGCGCAGCGCTCCTCGACCTGCCACTCCATGCTGCGCCGCGCCGCCTGGGCCTCGGCAAGGCGGCGACCCGCCGTGCGGTCCCAGCGGCGCAGCAGCCCGACGCCGACGAGGGCGGTGGCGGCCGCCCCCGTGGCGAGGGCGCGCGGCAGCAGCCCGTCACCGGCGACCCAGGCACCGCCCGCGCAGGTCAGCGCGGTAGCGGCGAGGGCGGCCGGGGCGAGCATCCGGTGCAGGGGTGGGGCGTGCCGGTGACGTCCTCGTGGCATGGCCCGGAATTTACCCTGCGTGGCCTTCGTCCGGGAGGGCGCGTGGCGAATCGTTCCCAGGGGGTTATCCGACCGCGCACGCCCCCTTTGTCGCTTTGGCGCGGGGGCGCCGGGTTCCCGGCGCCCGTCCGCCCCACGATCCCTACAGCAGACCCTTGGACGTGAGGTAGTCGCGGGCGACGTCGGCGGGCTTGCGGCGCTCGGCGTCGACCTGACGGTTGAGTTCGGTGAGGTCCTCGGTGGTGAGCACCGCGGTCAGGGCGTTGAGCACGTCGGCGATGTCCTGGGCGCCGGCGTCCTCCGCGTTGACGACGGGCACGACGTTGTCGGCGTTCTGCAGCCCCTTGTCGTCCTCCAGCAGGACGAGGCCGAACTGCTCCAGCGTGGCGTCGGTGGTCGTGGTGAGCACCATGTCGTTGGTGCCGTCGGCGACCGACTGCTTGGCCTGCACCGTCCCGACGCCCTTGGGGTCGAGGGCGGCGATCTCGATGCCGTACGTCTTCTCCAGCCCCGGCTGGCAGAAGGGACGTTCGGGGCACTCGTCGCCGGCGGCGAGCTTGACCGCGAGGCCCTTCTCGCCGAGGTCGGTGAGCGTCGTCAGACCGTGCTCGTCGGCGAAGTCCGCGCTCACCGCGAAGGCGTTCTGGTCGACCGCGTCGCCGGCTTCGAGGACGGCGAGGCCGCGCTGCCCGGCGAGCTTCTCCAGCGCCGCCATCGTCGCGTCGACGTCGTTGCTCGCGACCGGCTTCGCGGTGGCCTTCTCGGCGCCGTTGACCTTGGCGTTCAGGAACTCCGCCAGGGTCGCCGCGTACTCGGGGACGACGTCGATGTCCCCCTTCTCCAGGGAGGGTTCGTACAGCTCGCGGTTGGCGACCTGCTGGACCCGGGTGTCGTAGCCGGCCTCCGCGAGGAGCTGGGCGTACATCCGGGCCATGATCTCGGACTCGGTGAAGCCCGCGGAGCCGACGACCAGGCTGCCCTTCTCCTGCTCGCCGGCCGTACCGCCCTCCTCCTCCAGGCTCTCGCCGCCACAGGCCGTCAGCCCGGCGGCGAGGACGGCCGCCACGAGGACGGCGGTGCCGCGCGCGGCACCTCGTCCGGTACGGGTGAATCTCACAGTGCTGCTCCTTCGGTCGGATCGGTGGCTGACTGTGTCGGGGGCGACGCGGGGGCCGCCCGGAGGGCCCGGCGGCGGCCGCGCATCGGGTCGAGGAGCCGGTCGGCGAGGACGAGCACGCCCTCCACGGCCAGCGCGAGGGCCGCGACGAGGAGCGCCCCGGCCACGACCTGCGGGGTGTCGTAGGTGCGGAAGCCCGCGGTGATGACGCGGCCGAGGCCGCCGCCGCCGGGCAGGGCTGCCAGCGTCGCCGTCGCCACGACCTGGACGGCGGCCGAGCGGACGCCCGTCATGACGAGTGGGTAGGCGAGGGGGAGTTCGGTGCGCCACAGCAGCTGCGGCCCCGACATGCCCATGCCGCGGGCCGCCTCGACCACGCCCCGGTCGGCCTCCCGCATGCCGACGTAGGCGTTGGTGAGCAGCGGCGGGACGGCGAACAGCACGAGGGCGATGACGGTGGGCCAGTCCCCGTGCCGCCCCAGCGGGGTGAGGCCGAGCAGGACCAGCACCGCGAAGGTGGGCACGGCCCGGCCGAAGTTGGAGATGTTGACGGCCAGGGCGCCGCCGCGCCCGATGTGGCCGAGCCACAGCGCGAGGGGCAGGGCGATGGCGCAGGCGAGCGCGAGGCACGCCACGGTGAGGAAGAGGTGCTCGCCGAGCCGCTCCCACACCCCGCCGGGGCCGCTCCAGTTGGCGCCGTCGGCCAGCCACGCCCAGGTGTCGGTCACGATGTTCCCCGCGGCCATGTCACACCACCCGCTCGGCTCGCCGGGCCCAGCGGACCGGACGACGGGGCCGGCGCTCACAGCCGGCGCGCTGCCAGGGCGTCAGCAGCCGCTGGACGCCGAGGAGGAGCACGTCGAGGAGGACGGCCAGGGCCACGCACAGCGCGGAGGCCGTCGCGACCTCGGCCTTGAAGAAGCTCTGCATGCCGCTGTAGACGAGGTTGCCCAGGCCGCCGTAGCCGACGATCGCGCCGACCGTCGTCAGGGACACGGTCGAGACGGTGGCGATCCGCACCCCGGCGAGCACCCCGGGCAGGGCCAGCGGCAGTTCGACGGCGAAGAGCAGCCGGACCGGCCCGTACCCCATGCCGCGTGCCGCCTCGCGGGTCTCCTCGGGCACGGAGGACAGCCCGGTGAGGATGTTCCGGACGAGGAGGGTGAGCGCGTACAGCACCAGACCGGTGACGACGACGGCGGCGGAGAGCCCGAGCAGCGGGAGCAGCAGGGCGAACATGGCCAGGGACGGGATGGTGTAGAGGACCGTCGTCAGGCCGAGGACGGGCCCGGCGGCGGCCCGCCAGCGACGCGCGACGAGCGCGAGCGGGAACGCGACGAGCAGCGCGATACCGACGGCGGCGAGGGTGATCCAGACGTGCTGCACCGTCGCATCGGTCAACTCCTGGCTCCGGGTGCGTACATACTCAGCACAGAACCAGTCGTTGGCGGCCAGACAGCTCTCCGTCCCGGTCGTCATCACCCCGAGACCCTAACCCGCACGAGTGACAGAAGGGTGGGAAGCGGTGACCGTAACGGGTGGCACAATGGCCGCCCCGACGGAAGGGTGGCCATGATCCGATTCGAACGGGTGACCAAGCGGTATCCGGACGGCACGGTCGCCGTGGACGAGCTGTCGTTCGAGGTGGCCGAGGGCGAGCTGGTAACCCTCGTCGGCCCGTCGGGGTGCGGCAAGACGACGACCATGAAGATGGTCAACCGTCTCATCGAGCCCACCTCCGGCCGCATCCTGCTCGACGGCGAGGACGTCGCCGCGACCGACCCCGTGAAGCTGCGGCGGCGCATCGGCTACGTCATCCAGCAGGTCGGCCTCTTCCCGCACAAGACGGTGCTGGACAACACCGCGACGGTGCCCGTGCTCCTCGGCGCCTCCCGGTCGGCCGCCCGGCGCCGCGCGGCGGAGCTGCTCGACCTCGTCGGCCTCGACCCGGCCGTCCACGGCGGCCGGTACCCCGAGCAGCTCTCCGGGGGTCAGCGGCAGCGCGTCGGCGTCGCCCGCGCCCTGGCCGCCGATCCTCCGGTACTGCTCATGGACGAGCCCTTCGGGGCCGTGGACCCGGTGGTCCGCGAGCATCTCCAGACCGAGTTCCTGCGCCTCCAGTCCGAGGTGCGCAAGACGGTCCTCTTCGTCACCCACGACATCGAGGAGGCCGTCCGCCTGGGCGACCGCATCGCCGTCTACGGGCACGGCCGGATCGAGCAGCTCGACAGCCCCGCCCGCCTGCTGGGCGCCCCCGCGACGCCGTACGTGGCCGAGTTCGTCGGGGCGGACCGCGGGCTGAAGCGGCTCTCGGTGACCCCCATCGAGCCCGGGGACCTGGAGCAGCCGCCCGTCGTCCGCCTCGGCGACCGGCTCGACCGGGCCACCGCGCGGCTGCGGGCCGAGGGCGCGCGCTGGGCCGTCGTCCTGGACGACGCCGGCGCCCTGCACGGCTGGGTCGCGGCCGAGGCGCTCGCCGAACCCGGCGCGACGGCGGACGGCACGGGGCCGGACGGAGCGACGGCGGACGGCGCGGCGGCGGACAGCGGGGCGGCGGACAGCGGGGCGGCGGACAGCGGGGCGGCGGACAGCGGGGCGGCGGACAGCGGGGCGGCGGACAGCGGGGCGGTACGGTCCCGGGCGCGCCGCATGGACGCCTGGCTGCCGCTGGGCGCCTCACTCAAGCAGGCCTTCGCCACGATGCTGCAGTACGACGCGGGCTGGATCGCCGTGCTGGACGGGGACCGGTTCGCCGGAGTGCTCACCCCGGCCCGGCTGCACGAGGCGCTGCGGCGGTCCGTCGCGACGGACTCCCCCGAGAACGCCGACGTGCCCCGCGACGCCGTCACGCTGGAGAGCGTCCACCGCTGAGCCCGACCGCCCACGACGGCGTCCGAAATCCGCCGGTCCGGGGTCGCGGGCCGACGCAGACTGGTGGTGTGAACACCTACGCGAACCGCACCCACACCGTGCTGGACTCTCCTCTCGGGCCCCTCACCCTCGTGGCCGAGGACGGCGTGCTGCGCGGCCTCTACATGACGGACCAGCGCCACCGGCCGCCCGAGGCGAGCTTCGGTGTGCCGGAACCGGAGGGTTTCGCGGACGTCACCGCCCAGCTCGGCGAGTACTTCGCGGGCGAGCGGACGGCGTTCTCCCTGCCGCTGGCCCTGGAGGGCACCCCGTTCCAGCGCACCGTGTGGGCAGCGCTGTGCGAGATCCCGTACGGCGAGACCGTCTCCTACGGCGAGCTGGCCGAGCACATCGGCCGCCCCACCGCCTCCCGGGCCGTCGGCATGGCCAACGGCCGCAACCCCGTCGGCATCATCGTGCCCTGCCACCGCGTCGTCGGGGCCTCGGGCAGCCTCACCGGCTACGGCGGCGGCCTGGACCGCAAGCTCCACCTGCTCGACTTCGAACGCCGTACCGCCGCCACCTGACCACCGGCCCCGCCCGACCGGGGCCCGGGCGGTTCAGGACGTGGGGGCGGGAGAGGCCGGGTCCTCGTCCTCCGGGAGGCGGCACACGTGCTGCAGCCACAGAGCGACGGCGACGATCGCGGCGGCCGCCACGACGGAGAGCCCGGCGTAGAGGGCCTGCTCGCGGCGGGCGCCGACCTGGAACAGGTCCGAGGTCAGCAGGTGGACGCCCATCCCCCCGTAGACCCCCGCGACCAAGGCGCCGACCAGCGCGCTCGCCTGGCCGAACAGCACGGCGCGGGCGGCCATCATCGGCTCCACCGCCTTGACGTCGGCCCGGCGCTCCCGCTGGCCCTTCAGCCGGCCACGCAGCGACAGCGTCGTGGCCAGGAGGATCGCCGCGATACCGGCCAGCACGATGGGCGCCGGCGCCGGAACGGCGGGCAGCGTGCCGAGGTTGTCCCACAGGCCGGACCCGGCCCAGGCGAGGACGCCGGTCAGGACGAAGACGCCGACCAGGGTGCGCAGGCGGAGCTGTTTGACCATGACTACTCGGGCAGGGCCAGCGTGAGGTCGGAGCGCAGCGTGACGCCCTCCCGCGGGACTCCGCGCAGCAGATCCGCCACGGTGCCCACGCCGGGGACCTCGGCCTCCGGGTCCACGTCGTGCCACGGCACGAGGACGAAGGCCCGCTCGTGCGCGCGCGGATGCGGCAGCGTCAGCCCCGGGTCGCCGGAGACGGTGTCCTGGTAGGACACGATGTCCACGTCGATCGTGCGCGGGCCCCAGCGCTCGGAGCGTTCCCGCTGGAACGCCTCCTCGATCGCCTGGCCGCGCTCCAGCAGGGAGGACGGCGGCAGTGTCGTCTTCACCAGGACGACGGCGTTGAAGTACGGCGGCTGGGACTCCGGGTCCACACCCCAGGGCTGGGTCTCGTAGACCGGGGAGACGGCCTTGACGCGGAGGCCCGGGGTCTCCTCCAGCGCGTCGACGGCACCCTGCAGGGTCTCCAGCCGGTTGCCGAGGTTGCTCCCGAGGGCGAGGACGGCGCGTTTCGGGTTGTGCAGCGTGGAATCGGCGGCGTCCACCTGGCGCACCACGGAAGCCGGTACCGGCTGCACGGTCGGGTCACTGTTCGGCGTCATGATCGGCTCCGCTTGATGGTGATGGTCACGTCGTCAAAGGGCACGGTGATCGGGGCCTCCGGCTTGTGGACGACCACCTCCACCTCGTGTACCGCCTCGTGAGTGAGGCACTGATCGGCGATCCGCTGGGCCAGTGTCTCGATGAGGTCCACCGGCTCCCCCGTGACGACGGCGTGAACCTCCTCGGCGACCACGCCGTAGTGCACCGTCTTGCCCAGCTCGTCCCCCGCGGCGGCGGCGCGGGTGTCCACCCCCATGTCCACGTCGACGACGAAGAGCTGGCCCTCGGCACGTTCGTGCGCGAAGACCCCGTGATACCCCCGTGCCCTCAGCCCGCGTACGGCTACGCGATCCACGCGTGCATCACCCCAATCGTCATGCGTGTCACGCCACCGTTCTGTGTCACTTCATCCGGTTCTGTCCTTTCGGCACAGCCGTCCCGGCCGCACCGGCGCCGCATCGAATCTACCCGCGCACACCGACAGCCCGTGCGCGCGGGGCCCGACCGCGCCGGACGGGGTGACGGATGACACGGACGGCGGCGGAGCGGCCCGAGGCGCGCCTACCCACAAGGCGCGGACCCGACGCCGGTATTCCCCCCGACGGCACTCCTGTGGGTGACGGGCGGACGCGCTCCCCGCGGCGCTCAGCCCTCCGGGCCCGTCGAACCCTCGCCGGCGTCGCCGTCCGGATCGGCGGCCGCAGCGTCGTCCGGCTCGTCGGTGTCCTCGGCGATGACGGGCGAGCCGTGGTGGGACCAGACCCGCCAGACGCCGTCGACGTCGCGACGGAAGACGTTGGTGGCCACCACCAGCCCGCCGATCAGCTCCCCCGCCGAGCCGTCGGCCTCGGAGGGGCCCCCGCTGAGGATGTTCTCCGTACACGTCACCAGCGCCGCGTCCCCGACGACGGAGACCTCCACGTCGGTCAGGAAGAACTGGATGTACTCCGTGTTGGCCATGATCAGCGCATACGACCGCAGCACCTCGCCGCGCCCGCGCAGCACCGGCCAGCCGGGGTGGACGACGCTCACGTCGCCGTCCAGCCAGAGCGCGGCCAGGGCCTCGTAGTCCCCCTGCTCCAGCGCGTCGTACAGCGCCCGGTTCGCCGCCTCGACCGCCGCGGCGGCGGCCTCGGTGTCGTCGCCGGAGCCGCCCGAGGTCATCGAGCGGCCTCCGCGACGGCCCGGGCGACCCGGACGGCGTCGGCGCTGGCCCGCACCTCGTGCACCCGCACGGCCCAGGCGCCGTCCCGCGCCGCCAGCGCGGAGACGGCCGCCGTGGCCGCGTCCCGCTCCCGGGCGGGCGGCGGGGCAGAGCCGGGCTCCCCTGCCAGCACGCGGCCCAGGAAACGTTTGCGGGAGGCCGCCACCAGCAGGGGGCGCCCCAGCTCGGCGTCGAGCTCTCGCAGCGCGGCGACCAGCGCGAGGTCGTGCTCGGCGTTCTTCGCGAAGCCCAGCCCGGGGTCGACCACGACGCGCTCGATCGCGATACCGCCCGCGACCGCCTGGTCCAGGGCGGACCGCAGCTCGTCGGTCACCTCGCGGACGACGTCCCCGTAGACGGCGCGGTCGTTCATGTCGACGGACTGCCCCCGCCAGTGCATGACCACGAACGGGACCTCGGCTTCCGCGACCACCGGCACCATGTCCGGGTCGGCCCGACCGCCGCTGACGTCGTTGACGAGCCGCGCCCCCGCGGCGACGGCCCGCTCGGCCACGGACGCGCGCATGGTGTCGACGCTGACGAGGACGCCCTCGCCGGCCAGCCCGCGGACGACCGGGAGGACGCGCCGCAGCTCCTCCTCCTCGTCCACCCGCAGGGCGCCGGGGCGCGTCGACTCACCGCCGACGTCCACCAGGTCGGCGCCCTCGGCCACCAGATCGAGGCCGTGTTTGACCGCCGCGGTGGTGTCGAACCAGCGGCCGCCGTCCGAGAAGGAGTCGGGCGTGACGTTGATCACCCCCATCACCCCGCAGCGCCCCCACTCCGGAAGGCCGTCAACGGTTCGCAAGGGACGATGGGTGGCGCTCATGCGTCCAGAGTAGGCCCCACCCGGGCCTCACTTCCCGGCCCGCCTCCGGTCTCCAGCGCAAGCCCGCCCCGCCTGGGCACGCCCGCCTCCGGCCTTGGGCAACCCCGACTCCGGCTCTGGGGGCACCTCCCGGCGTTAGCCGGGGGAGTCGACGACTGTCGACACCGCACCAAAGCGCCCGGCGGCGAACCGAGCACAAGAAGTCAGCGCGCCATGATGAGGCTCATGGCTTCGGAGCGGGTGGCGGCGTCGCGGAGCTGGCCGCGGACGGCGGAGGTCAGCGTCTTGGCACCCGGCTTCCGCACGCCCCGCATCGTCATGCACATGTGCTCGCACTCGATGACGACGATGACGCCGCGCGGCTCCAGGATGCGCATGAGCGAGTCGGCGATCTGCGTCGTGAGCCGCTCCTGCACCTGCGGGCGGCGGGCGAAGACGTCCACCAGCCGGGCGAGCTTGGACAGGCCGGTGATCTTGCCGCTGGTCGACGGGATGTAACCGACGTGGGCGAAGCCGACGAAGGGCACGAGGTGGTGCTCGCAGGAGCTGAGCACCTCGATGTCCTTGACCAGCACCATCTCGTCGTGGCCCAGGTCGAACGTCGTGGTCAGGACGTCCTCCGGGCGCTGCCGCAGCCCGGCGAATATCTCCTGGTAGGCCCGCGCGACCCGGGCGGGGGTCTCCCGCAGGCCCTCGCGGTCCGGGTCCTCTCCGACCGCGATGAGCAACTCGCGGATGGCGTTCTCGGCACGCTTCTCGTCGAATTCTCCGATGGCGTCGAACTCGCCGACCGCGCCCTCGCCTGCCAGACTCACCGGGTCGATCATGGGTTGCCTCGTTCCTTGCCTGTGCGCGTGCCTGCGGCCCGCGCCCACATCATCGCGGACCTCGCGTTCGAACAGCGTACGAAAGCGTCCGCGCCCCACAGGGTAGAACCCAGGGGGCGCGGACGGCATTCCGGGGCATGACGCCCCTCACAGGTCAGCTCTCGCCGCGCCGCTCGACGTCGACGGAGGCGTCGGCCGGGGAGTCCGCGGGGGCGTCCACCGGGCCGATCTCCTTGCCCTTCTCCAGCGACGGGGTGCCGGAGCCCGCGACGGCGAGCTCCTTCGGCGTGGATACCGGCGGACGGCTCGACGGCGTCCTGCGCGTCGACCCCGTCCACGCCGGGCGGGCCGGGCGCCGGACGACGTGCTTGAAGATCTCGGCGATCTCCTCCTTGCCCAGCGTCTCCTTCTCCAGCAGCTCCAGGACGAGGTTGTCGAGGATGTCGCGGTTCTCGACGAGGATCTCCCACGCCTCGTTGTGCGCGGTCTCGATCAGCTTCTTGACCTCTTCGTCCACCAGCCCGGCGACTTCCTCGGAGTAGTCCCGCTGGTGGGCCATCTCCTTGCCGAGGAAGGGCTCGGACTGGTCGGAGCCGAACTTGATCGCGCCGAGACGTTCCGTCATCCCGTACTTGGTGACCATCGCCCGGGCCGTCGCCGTCGCCTTCTCGATGTCGTTGGCGGCGCCGGTCGTCGGGTCGTGGAAGACCAGCTCCTCGGCGGCCCGGCCGCCGAGCATGTAGGCGAGCTGGTCGAGCATCTCGTTGCGCGTGGTGGAGTACTTGTCCTCGTCGGGCAGGACCATGGTGTAGCCGAGCGCGCGGCCCCGGGACAGGATCGTGATCTTGTGCACCGGGTCGGAGTTGGGCGAGGCCGCCGCGACCAGGGCGTGTCCGCCCTCGTGGTACGCGGTGATCTTCTTCTCCTTGTCGCTCATGATCCGGGTGCGCTTCTGCGGCCCGGCCACGACGCGGTCGATCGCCTCGTCCAGGAACTTGTTGTCGATCAGCTTGGCGTTCGAGCGGGCCGCGAGCAGCGCGGCCTCGTTCAGCACGTTGTTCAGGTCCGCACCGGTGAAGCCCGGCGTACGGCGGGCGACGGCCCCCAGGTCGACGTCCTGGGTGACCGGCTTGCCCTTCTGGTGAACCTTGAGGATCTCCAGGCGGCCCTGCATGTCCGGGCGGTCGACCGCGATCTGCCGGTCGAAACGGCCGGGACGCAGCAGCGCCGGGTCCAGGATGTCGGGGCGGTTGGTGGCGGCGATGAGGATGACGCCGCCCTTGACGTCGAAGCCGTCCATCTCGACGAGGAGCTGGTTCAGCGTCTGCTCGCGCTCGTCGTGGCCGCCGCCCATGCCGGCGCCGCGGTGGCGGCCGACGGCGTCGATCTCGTCGACGAAGACGATGGCCGGGGCGTTGGCCTTGGCCTGCTCGAACAGGTCGCGGACGCGGCTCGCGCCGACACCGACGAACATCTCGACGAAGTCCGAGCCGGAGATCGAGTAGAACGGCACGCCCGCCTCGCCCGCGACGGCGCGGGCCAGCAGCGTCTTACCGGTACCGGGCGGGCCGTAGAGCAGCACGCCCTTGGGGATCTTGGCGCCGACGGCCTGGAACTTGGCCGGCTCCTGGAGGAACTCCTTGATCTCCTGGAGCTCCTCGACGGCCTCGTCCGAACCGGCGACGTCCGAGAACGTGGTCTTCGGCGTGTCCTTGGTGATCAGCTTGGCCTTCGACTTCCCGAAGTTCATGACCCGGGAGCCGCCGCCCTGCATCTGGTTCATCAGGAACAGGAAGATCACGATGATCAGCAGGAACGGCAGGAAGGAGAAGAGCATGCCGACGAACGGGCTCTGCTCCTTCGGGGTGACGGTGTACCCCTCCGGAAGCTGGTCGTCCTGGAGCTTGGCCTGCAGCACCTGAGCGAGCTCATAGCCCTGCTCGTCGATGTAGCTGGCCTTGATCTTGTTGCTGTCCTCGATCTCGACCCCGTCCTTGAGGTCGAGCTCGACAGTCTGCTCGTCGCCCGTCGAGAGCTTGGCAGAGTCCACCTGGTTCTCGCGGATCGCATTGACGACCTGGCCGGTGTCGACAGTCTTGTAGCCCTCGGACGAGCCGACGAACTGCATAAACACGACCACAGCGAGGACGGCCAGCACGATCCACATGACCGGCCCACGGAAGTATCGCTTCACGTCCATCCATACGAGGCGGTGACGCCCCGTCCCTCCTGCCATCGTGAGTTGTAAAGACCGACCTTCGGACGGTACCCCAGCATTGTCCCCCGCCGCTCGCGGGCGTGGTAAAGAGAGCCGCCCTCACCTCTCCCAACGGAGACGGCGGCCCGCGTGTTCCCGCGGCCCGGAGGCTCAGCCGCCGTAGACGTGCGGAGCCAGCGTGCCGACGAACGGCAGGTTGCGGTACTTCTCGGCGTAGTCGAGCCCGTAGCCGACGACGAACTCGTTCGGGATGTCGAATCCGACCCACTTGACGTCGATCGACACCTTGGCCGCGTCCGGCTTGCGCAGCAGCGTGCACACGTTGAGCGAGGCGGGCCCGCGCGAGCCGAGGTTCGACAGCAGCCAGGAGAGCGTCAGCCCGGAGTCGATGATGTCCTCGACGATGAGCACGTGCTTGTCCTGGATGTCGGTGTCCAGGTCCTTGAGGATGCGCACCACGCCGGAGGACTGGGTGCCGGCCCCGTAGGACGACACCGCCATCCAGTCCATCGTGAGCGGGCTCGACAGCGCCCGTGCCAGGTCCGCCATGACCATGACGGCACCCTTGAGCACCCCGACGATCAGCAGGTCCTTGCCCGCGTACTCCGCGTCGATCTTCTCGGCCAGCTCCGCCAGCTTCGCGTCGATCTCTTCCTTGGTGATGAGCACCGACTTGAGGTCGGCGCCCATGTCCTTGTCGTCCACCCTGCTGCTCTCGCCTCGTCGTTCGCCAGTCACACGGCCGCCGTCGGGAATCTCCCGGCCCGGCCGGGGGAAACCGCTCGGCTCAGCTGTCGCTTCGCCGAATGACCAGTGTGCCACCCTGCCGCAGCGCCTCGACCCGGCCGGGCAGATTGAGGGCCCGCTGACCGCGCCAGCCGGTGATGAGCCGGTCCGTCTCCTCGACGTGCCGGGCGAACAGGGAACCGGCGGGCGCGCCGGCCTCGATGGCGGCCCGGCGCAGGACCCGGCGGCGCACCGCCGGTGGCAGCGCGGCCAGGCGTGTGACGTCCAGCACCACGGTCTGCCGCTGTCGCGTCGTGCCCGGCGGGCTGATCCGCGCCCGGCTCTCCGCCTCGGCGGCCCAGGCGTCCAGCGCGTCGGCGTCGTCGCGGGAGAGCTGGGCGGTGCGCGCCAGCGCCTCGGTGACGCCCTTGCCGAGCGCCTTCTCCAGGGTGGGCATGGCCTCGTGCCGCACCCGGGAGCGGGTGAAGGCCGGGTCGGCGTTGTGCGGGTCGTCCCACACGGGCAGGGACTGGACGAGGCACGCCTTGCGGGTCGTCTGCCGGTCGACCGCGAGGAACGGGCGGCGGTAGCGGCGCTCGGCCCCGGGCTCCCCGGTCAGCGAGCCGGAGACGGCGGCCATCCCGGACAGGGAGCGGGTGCCGGAGCCGCGGGCGAGGCCGAGCAGAACCGTCTCGGCCTGGTCGTCCCGGGTGTGGCCGAGCAGGACCGCGGCAGCCCCGGTGCGCACGGCGGCGGCGTCCAGGGCGGCGTAGCGGGCGTCGCGGGCGGCGGCCTCCGGGCCCGGGCCGCGGCCGACGGCGACCGCCACCGACTCGACGGGAGCGAGCCCGAGAGCGGCCAGGCGGTCGGCCACCTCACGGGCGCGGGCGGCGGAGCCGTCCTGCAGCCCGTGGTCGACGGTCACGGCCCCGGCGCGCAGGCCGAGCCGGGGTGCCTCGAAGGCGAGGGCGGAGGCCAGGGCCATGGAGTCGGCCCCGCCCGAGCAGGCCACCAGGACGAGGGGGGCGGGCCCGTCGGCCCGGAGGGACGGGGAACCGGGAACGGCGGCGGCGCCGTCCTGGTCGGGGGCGGGGCGTGCGGCCGAGTCGGCGAGCACGTCGTTCAGGGCGCGGCGGACCGCCAGGCGTATCGCGGCGACCGCGGGGTGAGGACCCATGTCCGTTCACTTCCTCAAGGCTCGTGGAGCGGCGGGACAGCGAGGTGCTGTCGAGCGTCGGAGACGTCCGCTTGTCACGCTGGGTGCGACGATGGTGACAGAAGCGGGCCGAGGCTCCGAGCATCGCACGCGGCCACACTCGGTCACGGTCCCTCGGACGGGTGATTTCCCGGCCGACCCGGCCTACGGGCGCCGCCCGTGTGCCGTCCGTCCGCCGCCCGGGGCGGCGTTCTCGCTGTTCAGGCGTCGGCCGAGCGGTGCACCCGGGCGATCCAGTCCGCCGGCTCGGCGATCTCGGACTTCGTCGGCAGCGTGTTCGGCGACGTCCACACCTTGTTGAGTCCGTCCATGCCCACCTGGTTCACCACCGTCCGCACGAAGCGGGCGCCGTCCCGGTACTGGCGCAGCTTGGCGTCCAGACCCAGCAGCCGTCGGAGCACGAGGTCGAGCCGCCCGGCCCCGGCCTGGCGGCGCTTCTGGAACTTCTCCCGGATCTCCCCGACGGCCGGCACGACGGCGGGCCCGACCCCGTCCATGACGTAGTCGGCGTGGCCCTCCAGCAGCGACATGACGGCCGTCAGCCGGTCCAGGACCTCCCGCTGGGCCGGGGTCTGCACCAGGTCGACGATGCTGCGTCCGCCGCCCCGGCCCGCGCCCTCCTCCTCGTCCCGGCTCCCGGCGAACGCCTGGCCCACCTCGCGCAGCCGTTCCAGCAGCGTCGAGGGGTCGACGTCGGTCTCGGCCATGAAGGCGTGGATCTCGCCTTCCAGGTGCTCGCGCAGCCACGGCACGGCGGTGAACTGGGTGCGGTGCGTCTCCTCGTGGAGGCTCACCCACAGCCGGAAGTCGTGCGGCGGGACGTCCAGCTCGCGTTCGACGTGGACGATGTTCGGGGCCACCAGCAGCAGCCGTCCCCCGCCCCCGCCGGGCGCGCCCGGCAGCTCGGCCGTCGGCGGCGCGAACGTCTCGTACTGGCCGAGCACCTTGGAGGCCATGAAGGACAGCAGCATGCCGACCTCGACGCCGGCGACCTTCCCGCCCACCGCGCCCAGGACCATGCCGCCGGGCGCCTTGGCCCGCCGCTCGTGCATCTTCTTCAGCAGCGGGACGAGCAGCTCGCGGAAGCCCGCGACGTTGGCCCGGATCCAGCCGGGGCGGTCCACGACGAGGACCGGGGTGTCGGCCTGCGGCCCCCGCGGCTCCAGGCCGGTGAAGGACCGCACGTGCTCCTCGGAGGCCTTCGCGTGCCGGCGCAGCTCGGCGACGACGGCGCGCGCCTCGTCCCGGCTCACCTCCGGCCCCTGGCGGACCAGGCGGGTGGCGGTCGCGGTCGCGAGGTTCCAGTCGACCATGCTGTCGGGGCTCAGCGGGTTCACAGGCTCTCCACCGTCCGGGGGCCGGGACTCGTCATGGTTTCACCGTACGGCGTCGGCGGTGACCGGCACAGTCCGATCCGGGACGCCGCCGGTCACCGGCAGCCGCAGCCCGCGAGGGCGGTGGCCAGACGGTCGAGGGCGGCGTGCGCGGCGCCGCGGCTCTCGGTGCCGTTGGTGAGGAAGGCGAACGCCAGCAGCCGCCCGTCGGCGTCCACCACGGTCCCGGCCAGGGCGTTCACCCCGGTGAGCGTGCCCGTCTTCGCACGCACGACGCCGGCCGCGTCCTCCGTCGCCTCCGTCCCGTACCGGCCGCCCAGGGTGCCCGTGAAGCCCGCCACGGGCATCCCGGTGAGGACGGGGCGCAGCTCCGGGTGGTCGGCGTGGGCGGCGGTGGCCAGGAGGGAGGCCAGAAGCGTCGCCGAGACCCGGCTGTCCCGGCTGAGGCCGCTGCCGTCCGCGAAGCGGGCGTGCCCGACGGGCAGGCCGAGGCCGCGCAGGACCTCCTGGGCCGCCGCCCGGGCGCCGTCGAAGTCGGCGGGCTCCCCGGTGGCGAGGGCGGTGTGCCGGGCCAGCGCCTCCGCGAGGTCGTTGTCGCTGTCGGTGAGCATGCGCTCCACCAGCCCGGCGAGCGGGGCCGAGCGGGTGGCGGCGAGCCGCCGGGCGTCCTTCGGCGCGCGGGCCCGCTCCGTCCGTCCGGCGGAGACCCCGTGCTCGTCGAGCAGTTCGGCGAAGCGGTCGGCCACCGCGGCGGCCGGGTCGGCCTCGCGCGGCGCCGGGCCCCGCCGCGAACCGTCCGTCCGGGCCGCGTTCAGCATGAGCGGGCTCAGCGGGGCGAGGTTGGGATTGACGCCGATGGGGTGCCGCAGGTCGCCGCTGAACCGCGAGACGTCGTACCCGAGCGCCTTCGGGTGCAGCCCCTGCTCCCGCAGCGCCTCGGCCGTGCCCTGGGCGAGGGCGGCGAGCCGGTCCTCGGTCAGCGTCGGGTCGCCGCCGCCGACGAGGAGGACCCGGCGCGAGCCGGGGTCCCAGACGGTACGCGTCTCCAGCCGGTGCTCGGGGCCGAGGGCGGTCAGCGCGGCGGTCGCGGTGGCCAGCTTGATGGTGGAGGCGGGAACGAGCGCCTTGTCCCCGCCCGACTCGTAGAGCACCCGCCCGGTGGCCACGTCCACGACGGCGACCCCGACCGTCCGGCCCAGGGCCTCGTCCTTCAGCCCGGCCCGCAGGGCCTGTGCGAGCCCGCCCCGGGTGGGGGCCTCGCCGGAGGCGTCGGCCGGGCGCAGCACGGGCGGGGCGCTCGGGGCTGGCTCCGGCGCCTCCCCGGGCTCGGGCCCGGCGGCGGAGCCGGGCCGGGCGTCGTCGGTGTGGCTCCCGCCACTGTCCGACTCCAGCGCGGCCGCCCGGGTGCGTTCGGCCGTACGCTGACCGTGGTCCCAGGGGCCCGCCGCGGCCACCGCGCCGAGGGACACCGCGAGGCCGACGGCGGCCGAACCCGCCGTCAGCCCGAGTGTCCGTCGCTGCGGGGGAAGCGTCCGCCAGCGCTGTCGGACGTGTCCGCTCCAGCGCGCTCCGGCCCGCCGGACCGTGTCACGGAACGTGTTGGTCGACCCGTCCCCGGCCGCATCGCGCACCTCGGACCAGCCCCTTTCGCGAGCACACATCTGCGTGGGGGACACTTAATCACCAGAGAATGTGTTGATCACGGAGGAGCCTCCCAGTGGAGTTCGACGTCACCATCGAGATCCCGAAGGGTTCGCGGAACAAGTACGAGGTGGACCACGAGACCGGGCGCATCCGCCTGGACCGCCACCTGTTCACTTCGACCGTCTACCCGGCCGACTACGGGTTCGTCGACGGCACCCTCGGCGAGGACGGTGACCCGCTGGACGCCCTCGTGCTGCTGGACGAGCCGACGTTCCCGGGCTGCATCATCAAGTGCCGCGCGATCGGCATGTTCCGGATGACGGACGAGGCCGGCGGCGACGACAAGCTGCTGTGCGTCCCCGCCTCCGACCCGCGGATGGAGCACCTGCGCGACATCCACCACGTCTCGGAGTTCGACCGGCTGGAGATCCAGCACTTCTTCGAGGTCTACAAGGACCTGGAGCCCGGCAAGTCCGTCGAGGGCGCCAACTGGGTCGGTCGCACCGAGGCCGAGGCCGAGGTCGAGGCCTCCGTCAAGCGGCTGGAGGCCAGCGGCGGCGCCCACTGAGGCCGCCCACGGCTCGTACGACGACGGGCGCACCCCGGGCCGGGGTGCGCCCGTCGTCGCGTCCGCGCAGGCGCCCCGCGCGGCTCAGAAGCCGCGGGTGCGCTTGGCGGCGCGCCGGCCCGGAAGCGGCGTCTCGACACCCGGCGAGCTGATGAACAGCCGTGCGAGCTCACCGCCGAGGTTCACCCCGATGGCGATGGCGAGCGCGAGCGCCACGGCCGTCGACAGGTTCGTGAGGCCGCCGTTGAGGTTGCCCTGCGCGATGTCGAGCAGTCCGTAGTAGGTGACGCTGCCCGGCAGCAGCGGCCCGATGGCCGCCGTCACGTAGGGCAGCGCGGACTCCCACTGGTAGCGGGACATCAGCTGCCCGAACAGGCCCACCAGCCCGGCCGCGACGACGGTGGCGAAGACGGGGTCGAAGTCGGCGGTGTCCGCGAGGGTCCCGTAGACGAGCCAGGCCACGCCCCCGTTGACCGTGGCCCACACGATCGTCGAGCGTTCCTGCTGGAGCAGCACGGTGAACGCCAGCGCGAGCAGGACGGCCGCCATGAGCTGCGTCGCGGGCCGTTCGACGCGGAACACGTCGACCGGCGGGAAGTTGCCCCCGAGCTGGTCGCCGATGTACAGGATGGTCAGCACGCCGCAGACGATGCCGACGACGAGGTACACCACTTCGAGCAGACGGGCCGAGGCGGTGATGTAGAAGCCCGTCAGCCCGTCGTGCACGGCCGCCACCAGCGCCCGTCCGGGGATCAGCGCGAAGAGGCCGCCGGTGACGACCGCCCCTTCCCGGACGTCGTCGAGCAGCGGGTGGTGGATCAGGACCACCGCGACGCCCATCGCCGCCGGGGGCATGGCGGCGGCCACGAACTGGTAGAACTCCGGCAGCCCCCGGCCGGAGGCGAACCAGGCGAGCCGGTCGCCGAGCATCGCGCCGATCGCCGCGAGGACGAACACCGTCGCGCCGCCGCCCACCAGCGTCGCCGCCGCCCCGGCCAGCACCCCGCTGGCCAGGGTGAGGGCGTTCTTGGAATAGGGGTGCCGGTTGCGGCGGATGTCGGCGAGCCGCCGGTAGGAATCCTCCAGGGACAGGTGGTCCGTCTCCGAGGTGATGTCGGCGACCAGCCGGTAGACGGCGCCCAGTCGTGTGTAGTCCGTCCCGCGGCGGCGCACGGTGCGGCTGAGCGTCACCGGGTCGTCCACGAGCGAGGGCTGGTGGGTGACGGAGATCAGCGTGAAGGTGACGGTGGGCTCGCAGCGGTCGAGCCCGTAGGCGTGGGAGATGCCGAACATCGCGGCCTCCACGTCCTCGGCGCCCTCACCGCCCGCGAGCAGCAGCTCCCCGATACGCAGCGTCAGGTCGAGCACGCGCGGCACCGGAACCGGCGCTTCCTCCTCGCCCCGGGGCCGGCGCTCGGGCGGCGCCGGACGCTCGGCGAGCGGGAGCCGCACCATGCTGCGCATCCGGTCCTGCCAGGGCGCGTTCCGCCGGGCCGCGATGCCGGGCACGGGAATCCCGGACGCCGGGGTGAACTGGCCGACGTCGGAGGGCCGCAACTCGCCGGGCTCGCTGAAGGCGCTGCCGGACGGCTCCTCGGCGGGCGGGCGGAACCCCTCGGGGAGGGCGAACTCGGAGGTGGGGTGCTCGCTCTCGGGCGGCACCGGGGGCAGCGGGACGCCGAGCGGCGGGGTGAAAGCGCTGTGCACCTCGTCCGGCCGGCCTCCGGAGCCCTCGGGCTCCTCGCCGTCGCCGGGGTGCCCGGCGTGCTCGTGCCTCCGGGAATCCGCGGCCACGTCCCTGTGTCTCCTCTGCTCCTTCCGGTCCTCCCCCAGCAGGATGGCACAGTCGGCCCGCGCGGTCCCCGGGGCCCCGCCCGCCGGGCCGGGTGAACCGGTGGGCGGCGACCGCCCGGCGGCGGTCCGACGCGGCGTCAGGCGGCCGGATACCCGTGCCGGGCCGCGTTGGCCACGATGGCGTCGCGAAGATAGGCCGCCATGCCGGGCCGGAACCGCTCCAGGTACGCGGTGAAGCGGGGGTCGGCGACGTACATCTCCCCCAGCCCGGTGTGGATCTCGAACGTGCAGTCGTAGCTCGTGCGGCACAGGAACCGCCGGTGCTCCTCGGCCAGCTCCATCGCCTCCGCCGTGCGGGGGTCACCGTCCTCGGCCATCCGCCCGGCGATGCGGCGGTGGATCGCGTCGAACTCGGCCATCGCGGCCTTCCACTCCTCCTTGGTCATGCTCGCGGCCCGGCGCTGGGACTCGGCCCAGGCGTCGCTGCCGCCCCAGCGGCGCTCGGCCTCCTCCGCGTACCGCTCCGGGTCGAAGTCCCCGAAGACCTCGAACTTCTCCTCGGGGGTGAGGTTGATGCCCATCTTCCGTGCCTCCATGGCGTGCTGGACGGCGGCGGCCATCTTCCGGAGCTGCTCCGCCCGATCGGTCAGCAGCGCGTACTGGCGCCGCAGATGCTCGTTCGGGTCGGCGTCCGGGTCGTCCAGCAGTACGGCGACCTCCTCCAGCGGGAAGCCCAGCCCCCGGTAGAAGAGGATCTGCTGCAGCCGGTCGAGATCCGCGTCGCTGTACCTGCGGTGCCCGGCGACGTTCCGTTCGCCGGGCACGAGCAGGCCGATCTCGTCGTAGTGGTGCAGCGTGCGCACGGTGACGCCCGCGAACCCGGCGACCTGACCGACGGAGTAGCTCACGTCCGCCTCCCTTGCTCGGTGTGTCGACGTCCACGCTGCCGCCTCACGTGACGTGAGGTGCAAGCCGATGGGCCGGGCGGAGGAGCCGAGCGCCGGAGGGGGTCAGGCGAAGGGGTTGGCGGTGCCCTCGGGGAGGACGGTGACCTCGCGTTCGCCCTCACCGGCCATCGTGTAGGCCCCCGCCTCCAGCCGGGCGACCAGGCCCCGGGTCCATTCGGCTCCGGCCGCCGCCGTGTGCACCCACAGCCCCATGATCTCGCCGATGTGGCCCTGCTCGCCGGGGGTGTCCCCCGGGGGCGTCCAGTGCGCGTCGACCTCCTCGCGCCATGTGTCCAGGGCCTCGACCCGCTGCTTCAGCAGGGCGACGGCCTCCGCCCGGGGCAGGTCCACGAGGAAGCCGACGCCGGAGGTGAGCAGGTCGGGCTTCTCGTCGACGGCGGTCAGGGCGTGCCGTAGCATCCGCAGGTACTCCGCGTCCCCCTCGGGCGTCAGCTCGTACTCGGTGCGCGGGGGGCCGCCCGCCGTGCTGGGGGCGGTGTCGTGCGCCCGCAGCAGGCCCTGTTTGGCGAGCTGTTTGAGCGCGTGGTAGATCGAGCCGGGCTTGGCGTTCGACCAGCGGTCGGCGCCCCAGAACTCCAGGTCGTTGCGGACCATGTACCCGTGGGCGCGGCCGTGCTGGCGGACGGCGCCCAGCACGAGGAGCCGGATGGCGGACACGTTCCCTCCCGGCCTGTTCCCCGACTGTCGTGACGCCGCCCAGCCTAGGCCCCAGCGTCAACTTTGACTACTCAGGGGACGGCTCCGTCGCGCCCCGTGCCGCGGCCTCCGCCACCAGCTCGAACGCGCCCTTGCCGTCGATCGTCTCCCGGATCACGTCGGCGTGCCCGGCGTGCCGGGCGACCTCCTCGACGAGGTGCAGCAGGGCCCAGCGCCACGAACGCGGCCCGCCGGCCGCCCAGGGGGCGTCGGGCAGGTGGAAGGTGTCGTCGAGCGAGGGCACCTCCCGGGCCGCCTTCTCCGTCGCCGCCGCGATCTCCTCGTACCGGGCCAGCACCGCCTCGACGGTGTCGCCCTCCTCCCGGTCGAAACTCCGGGCCCAGCTCGCCTGCACCGCCGGGTCGGCGAAGTCCTGCGGCCGGCCCGTCATCGTCCGCAGCCAGCCCTGCTCGGTCAGGGCGACGTGCTTGATGAGACCGGCCGTCGAACAGGCGCTCGCCGACGGCGCCGACCACGCCTGCTCCTCGGTGAGCCCGAGCACCGAGCGGCGGATGCCGCCGCGCTGGGCGTCGAGGTAGGCGAGGAGGGCGCCGCGCTCGTCACCGTGGGCCTCGGGAGCGACAGGAGTGGGCATGGCGTTCACCTTCCGCGGGGTTCACGGGCCAGCGGCCGAGCCCACCGCGAGGGGCACGGCCCTTCAACTCCCAGAAGCCTACGGGGCGTCACTGACAACGCCCCCGGCGCCGCAGCGGGGCGCCGGGGGCGTATGCCCTAGAACGGGAAGTCGCTGCGGCCGTGCTGGACGCCGACCCACTTCTCCACGGTGAACGCCTGCACGAAGTGGTCCCCGTTGAGCCGGCCGAGACCGGAGCTCTTCTCCCCGCCGAACGGGACGACGGGCTCGTCGGCCACCGTGCCGTCGTTCACGTGGATCATGCCGGTGTGGACGCGCCGCGCGACGCGCACGCCGCGTTCGAGGTCCGCCGTGTGCACGGCGCCGCTCAGCCCGTAGCGGGAGTCGTTCGCGACGCGGACGGCCTCGTCCTCGCCGTCCACCGTGATGATCACGGCCACCGGCCCGAACATCTCCTCGGTCAGCACCGGGGAGTCGGCCGGGACGTCGGTGAGGACGGTGGGGTGGAAGAGGTTGCCCTCGACCCGGCCGCGCACGAGGGCGGTGGCGCCGGCCTCGACGGCCTGCTCGACCAGCGCGGCGAGCCGGTCGGCGTGGCTGGCGTTGATCAGCGGGCCGACGACGGTCTCCGGCTCGCTCGGGTCGCCGACGGTGAGCGTGCGCACCTTGGCGGTGAACTTCTCGGTGAACTCCGCAGCGACCGAGCGGTCCACGATGATGCGGTTGGCGGCCATGCAGACCTGGCCCTGGTGGACGTACCGGCTGAAGACGGCGGCGTCGACGGCGTAGTCGACGTCGGCGTCGTCCAGGACGAGGAAGGCGCTGTTGCCGCCCAGCTCCAGGATGACGTGCTTGAGGTGGGCGGCGGCCACGGTGGCCACGTGCCGGCCGACGCGGTCCGAACCCGTGAAGGAGATGACGCGCGGGACGGGGTGCTCAAGGAACGCGTCGTCGACCTCGGCGAGGTCGGTGACGACGACGTTGAGCACGCCGCCGGGCAGCCCGGCTTCCTCGAAGATCTTCGCCAGGAGGGTGCCGCCGGTGATGGGCGCGTCCTCGTGTGGCTTCAGGACGACGCCGTTGCCCAGCGCCAGCGCTGGGGCGACGGACTTCATCGCGAGGAAGAGCGGGAAGTTGAAGGGTGCGATGACGCCGACGACGCCGACGGGCTCGCGGTAGAGGCGGTTCTCCTTGCCGTCCACGGGGGAGGCGAGGATACGCCCGTCGGCCCGGAGCGCGAGAGCGACGGCTCCCCGCAGGGCCTCCTTGGTGAGGTGCAGCTCGAAGGCCGCCTTGAGCCGGGTGCCCCCCAGCTCGGCGATGATGGCCTCCGTTATCTCTTCCTCACGGTCCTCGATGACGCGTATCGCCCGCTCGAAGACGAGCCGCCGCGTGTAGGGGTTGACGGCGGTCCAGCCCGGCTGGTGACGCTCGGCGGCGCGGTAGGCCTGATCGATCTCCGCGACGGTGGCCACGGTGATCGAGCAGAGCTTGTCACCGTTGTAGGGGTCGAGGTCGATGACGTCCCAGGAACCGCTCCCGGACCGCCATTCACCGTCGATGTACTGCTGCGCCAGGTCCGTGAAGTAGGGCATGTCGTTCCTTCGTGAGGTTCCTTACATGCTGAGGACATGCGGAGGGGGGAAAGCCTCTGATCTCACGTCATCGTACGTGCGGATCAAGCGAGTTGACGGATCTTGTGCAGATGGTCGCGGGTTTCCGCGGGTGAGAGGCTGCCGTCCTGGATCAGTCGGTCCAGGACACCGCCGTAAGCCGCGACCTCCTCGGGCTTGTCGAGGTAGAGGGAGCCGGTGAGCTGCTCCAGGTAGACGAGGTCGGGGATCTCGGGCTCGGGGAAGCGCAGCACCGTGAAGGCGCCGGACTCGGCGGGGTGCCCGCCCAGGTCGAAGGGGACGACCTGGAGGTGGATGTTGGGGCGCTCGGAGAGGTCGATGAGGTGCTGGAGCTGCTTGTCCATGACGGCGGCGCTGCCGAAGGGCCGGCGCAGCGCGGCGTCGTCCAGGACGCACCGCAGCTCGGTCGCGTCGTCCTGAAAGAGGATCTTCTGGCGCTCCACGCGCAGGGCGACGCGGCGCTCGATCTCCTCCTTCGACAGCCGCATGGACCTGTGCCCGCTGGCCACGACGGCGTGGGCGTACTCCTCCGTCTGCAGGAGGCCGTGGACGAACTGCACCTCGTAGGTGTCGATCTGGGATGCGGCGCCCTCCAGCCCGACGTAGGTCTGGAACCAGGACGGCAGGACGTCGCTGTAGCTGTGCCACCAGCCGGCGACGCTGGACGCCTTCGCCAGGTTCAGCAGGGGCTCGCGCTCCGCCTCGTCCGTCACGCCGTAGAGCGTTAGCAGGTCCGCGACGTCCCGCGCCTTGAAGCTCACCCGACCCAACTCCATCCGGCTGATCTTGGACTCGGAAGCGCGGATGGAATACCCGGCGTCCTCCCTGGTGACGCCCCGGGCCTCGCGCAGGCGCCGCAGCTGCGAGCCGAGCAGTATGCGGCGCACCATCGAGCCACTCGACCCACCCGTCCCATTTGTGACGCTTGCCACCGGAACACTCCTTATTTGATCAGACAAGCTCCCCGACCCAGGAGCCAGTCTGCCATCTTTGGGCTCCGTTGCGTGCCCAACTGGTTACACAGAATCGAAAGTTCCTCGTGCACGTGCATCTGCCCTTGCATCCGCCGCAAGCATTGGGAACCATGGGAGGAGCCCAAGTGCACTAAGTTCCAACAGATTTGGGTTCCCGCCGCCATCCGGGGACGCAATCGCCGTCACAGTCAGGGGGACCTCGTTCATGGGGACTGAAGGAACGACGGTTCTTGACCCGTTATGGCGAAGTCTTCCCCCACTCGACCCGGGGACACTGTCCGGATCGGCCTCCTGCGGCCTTCCACCGCACTTCGAAGCGGTGCGCACGGCGCGTGAGTTCACCCGTACCACCCTCGCCGGGTGGGAGCTCGACGACGCCTGCGAGAACGTCACCCTCGCCGTCTCGGAGCTGGTGACCAACGCCCTGCGGCACGGCCTGGCCCACACGGACGCCCCGCCGCTGGACCCGCCGGTGCGGCTGCACCTCATGCGCTGGGCCTCCCGGCTGGTCTGCGCGGTGCGCGACCCGAGCCGGGAGGCTCCCGTCTCCGGCAACCCGGACGCGTCCGGGTTCGACGAGAGCACGGCGGAGTCCGGGCGCGGGCTGTTCCTGGTCGACGCCTTCAGCGACAGCTGGGGCTGGCAGCCCCTGCACGGCACGCTGCCGGGCAAGGTCGTCTGGGCGCTCTTCCGCGTCGAGGTTCCCGCGTAGCCGCTGTGGCCGGCACCGCGAATCCCGCGGGGCCGGCCACAGCGGATCCCGGCACCGGGCGACGGGCCGCCCCCGTCCGCATGTCTGCGCGACCGGCCACGTCGTGACCGGTCGCGCGGTTCTCCCGCGCCTTTCCCGGGGCGCGGGCCCGTCAGTCCACTATCAGGTGGTCGAACTCGCCGTCCTTGACACCCAGGAGCATGGCCTCGACCTCGGCCGGGGTGTAGACGAGCGCCGGGCTGTCCGGAAAACGGGAGTTGCGCACGGCGATGTCGCCGCTGGGGAGTTTGGCGAACTCCACACACGTACCCTGGGAATTGCTGTGCTGGCTCTTCTGCCAGGTGACCCCCAGAAGGTCCGCTGCGGCCATGCCGTTGTACGCCTGCTGCATGAGGACTCTCCCGGGTCGGTCAATGCCGGTTCTGCGGTCAACTACCCCGGATCATAACGTCGTTCAATTGCACATGCATGTGCGGATGCACGTGCACGACAGTGGGTTGCGGCCCGGCTACCGGCTGATATACGAGGTGGGCACACTCTCCTCCGGCACACGCCCGGACGTGCGGGCGGACACCTCCCCCCACGCACCCGTAGACGCGTCGCGCGGCATTCGGGTTCCCCGCACCGGTCCGCACAAACCCGGCACTCAGCGCGAGCAGTAGGGCAACAGACCCATTTCCCGAGCGTTCTTGATGGCCCGGGCGAGCTGCCGCCGCTGCTGTGCGGTGACCCGCGTCACCCGGTGGCTGCGGATCTTTCCCCGGTCGGATACGAACTTTCTCAACAGGTCGGTGTCTTTGTAGTCGATATAGGTGATCCCGGCGGTGTCCAGCGGATTAGGGAGCGGACGGGCGGGCTTGCGCGCGTCCGCACGCCGACGGGGCATCAGCGGTCCTTCGGTCGGGATGGGCGGGGCCATCGGGGACGGGTTTCCAGGAGACCGGCGTTCACCGTGCGCTCGCGCGCGTCCCGGCACCTCGCGGCCCGGCACTCGCGGCCGGGGCGCATGGCCGGGGCTCGCGGTCGGGGCGACGCACGGCCCGGTGCTCGCGCGCGGTCAGCGCTCCTCGCGGAAGTCGACGTGACGTCCCACGACGGGGTCGTGCTTGCACAGCGTCAGCCGGTCCGGGTCGTTCCGCCGGTTCTTGCGCGTCACGTACGTGTAGCCGGTGCCGGCGGTGGACCTGAGCTTGATGACGTCGAGCTGGTAGCGGCCCGGCCGGCCGCACCGAACGTCGGGACGCGCGCGTACCGGGCCAAGGGGCCGAGCAGCCTCCCCACCCGGCCCCGGGGCCCTCGCCGTTCCGGCGAGTCCGCGGAAAAAGCTTGACCTCCAGCTTGGTTCACCTTCTAGCGTCGACCGTGTCGAGTCCGCCCGTCGCGCCGGAGGCCCCATGTCCATGCAGATGACCGCTTGGCACGCCCTGTACAACGCCCGCCACGCCGCCGAGGACCAACGCCCCTTCTCCAGAGCCACCCTCCGGCGCATCGCCCGGTTCGCCCGCCCCCACCGGCGGCTGATCGGGCTCTTCCTCGCCTTCAGCACCCTCGCCGCCGGGCTCGCGGTGGCCACGCCGCTGCTCGCGGGGCGGGTGGTCAACGTCATCGTCGAGGGGGAGGACCGCAGGGCCGTCGTGCTGCTGGCCGTTCTGATCGCGCTGATCGCCCTCACGGAGGCCGGGATCGGGCTGCTGACGCGCTGGCTGTCCGCCCGGATCGGCGAGGGCCTCATCCTCGACCTGCGCAGCGCGGTCTACGACCACGTCCAGCGCATGCCGGTCGCCTTCTTCACCCGCACCCGCACCGGCGCCCTGGTCAGCAGGCTCAACAACGACGTCATCGGCGCGCAGCGGGCCTTCAGCGACACCCTCTCCGGGCTGGTCTCCAACGTCGTCACCCTGCTGCTGACGCTCGGCGTGATGCTGCGGCTGTCCTGGCAGATCACGCTGCTCTCCCTCGTCCTGCTGCCCGTCTTCGTCCTCCCGGCCCGGCGCATGGGCACCCGGCTCGCCCGGCTCTCCCGGGAGGCGGCCGACCACAACGCGGTGATGAGCACGCAGATGACGGAACGGTTCTCCGCGCCCGGCGCCACGCTGGTGAAGCTCTTCGGCCGCCCCGAGGAGGAGTCCGCCGAGTTCCTGCGGCGGGCGGGGCGGGTGCGTGACATCGGGGTGCGGATCGCCATGCTCCAGATGTCCTTCGTCACCGCGCTGACCCTCGTCTCCGCGCTCGCGCTCGCCCTCGTCTACGGGGTCGGCGGCTGGCTCGCCGTCGGCGGCGGGCTCGCGGCCGGGACCGTCGTCTCGCTCGCTCTCCTCCTCACCCGCCTCTACGCCCCGCTCACCGCGCTGGCCGGCGCCCGGGTCGAGGTCATGACCGCGCTCGTCAGCTTCCAGCGCGTCTTCGAGGTGCTCGACCTCGAACCGCTGATCCAGGAGGCGCCCGACGCCGTCCCCGCGCCCGAGGGGCCCGCGTCCATCGAGTTCGACGCCGTCGACTTCTCCTACCCGGCCGCCGACGCCGTCTCCCTCGCCTCCCTGGAGGAGGTCGCGACGCTGGACTCCCGCGGCGGCGAGCGGGTCCTGCACGACGTCTCCTTCCGCGCCGAGCCCGGCCAGCTGGTGGCCCTGGTCGGCTCCTCCGGGGCCGGGAAGTCCACCATCGCCCAGCTGGCGGCCCGGCTGTACGACGTCGACGAGGGTGCCGTCCGCGTCGGCGGGGCGGACGTACGCGGGCTGACGGCCCGTTCGCTGCGACACACCGTCGGCATGGTGACCCAGGACGGCCACCTCTTCCACGACACCATCCGCGCCAACCTCCTCCTCCCCCGGCCCGAGGCGGCCGAGGACGAGCTGTGGGACGCGCTGCGCCGGGCGCGGCTGGACGAGCTGGTCGCCTCCCTGCCCGACGGCCTGGACACGGTCGTCGGCGAACGCGGCTACCGGCTCTCCGGCGGCGAACGGCAGCGCCTCACCATCGCCCGGCTGCTCCTCGCCCGGCCCCGCGTCGTGATCCTGGACGAGGCCACGGCTCACCTGGACACCACCTCCGAGGCCGCCGTGCAGGAAGCCCTCACCGAGGCGCTGGCCGGGCGCACCGCCGTCGTCATCGCCCACCGGCTGTCCACCATCCGGCAGGCCGACCAGATCCTCGTCCTCGAAGCGGGCCGCATCGTGGAGCGCGGCACCCACGACGAGCTGCTCGCCCGCTCCGGCCGCTACGCCGAGCTGCACCGCACCCAGTTCGGCGGCGGGGACCCGGGCGTGCCCGAGGCCCCGGGCACGCGGGAGACCCCGGACGCGCCGAAAGCATCCGGCACCCCGGCCGCCTTCGGCTCCTGACGGACCGGAGACACACACCCCGACGGCCGCGGCGGCGGCGCGAACCGACGCCTCGTCAGACCGCCGCTGGCCGATCGGGGTGGTGTCGTGATCCGTACGGCTCAGCCCCGCGCGCGGGGCCGCGGCGTCGCGCGGACGATAAGGGCACCTGTCACCTCGCGCGGGGAGAAAGAGCGCCGTGAACTTCAGCTACGAGCAACTGCGCCGCTGCACCGTCGCCGTCGACCTGGGCGCCGACCGGACCCGGGTCTACCTCCGGCAGTCCGGCGTCGTCGTGGACGAGCCCTCCGTCGTCGCCGTCGACACCCGTTCCGGCGCGCTCATGGCCGTGGGCACCCCGGCCCGGCGGATGCACGGCCGCACGCCCCCGCACATCCGGGTGGTCCGTCCCATCGCCGACGGGACGGTGCACGACGTCCGGATGGCGCAGCGCATGCTGCGGGCCATGGTCGGGGAGAAGGTCCGCCGGGCCTGGCGGCGTCGGCCGCTGCTGCGCGCCGCCATGTGCGTGCCGCACGACGCCGACCCGCTCGCCCAGCGCTCCGCGGTCGAGACCCTCACCGGGCTGGGCTGCCGGCGGGTGGAGCTGGTCGACACGCTCGTGGCCGCGGCCGTCGGCTGCGGGCTCCCCGCGGAGCAGCCCGAGGCGACGATGATCGTCCTGTGCTGCGCCGACACCACCCACGTCGCGGTGCTCTCGCTGGGCGCGATCGTCGCGGCGGGCCGGGTCGGCGTCGGCGGCGAGACCCTCTACACCGCCATCGGCCGCCACCTGCGCAACCACCACGGGATCACCGTCCCCTCGGAGACGGTGCGGACCCTGCACGCCGAGGCGGTGGCGGCGGAGACGGGCGGGCACTCGGGCGACGGGGACGGCCTCGTCGTCCACGGCCGCGACGCGGGCACGGGGCTGGCCCGGCTGATCCGCGTCGGTGCTCCGGACCTCCTCACCGCGACGCACGCCCCGCTCATGGCGGTCGTGGACACGATCCGGGGCATCCTGCACCGCTGCCCGCCCGACCTGGTGGCCGACCTCGCCGACCGCGGCATCATGCTGGCCGGCGACTACGCCGAGCTGCCCGGCCTCGCGGACCGGCTGCGCCAGTCGACATCCATGACCGTGGGCGTCGCCGAGGACCCGGCAGCCGGCGCGATCAACGGCGTGACGGCGATGATGGAGGGCGCCGCGCGCCCGCTCCTCATCCCCTCCCTGAACGCCCTGGACAGTCTCGACGGCCCGCGCTGACCACCGTCCCCGCCCGCTCGGGGCGGGGACGGGGCTCCCCGAGGCGGGGCTCCCCGAGGGCGGGGCTCCCCGGGGGCGGGGCTCCCCGGGGGCGGGCCTTCCCGGGAGTGGGCCGGGGCTTCCCCGGCGGGACGCCCGCGAACGGGCGGGCTATGACAGGGACCTGCTGCGGCTGAACCGTCGGCCGGCGAGCGCGGGCCGGGGCTGCGGCCCGATGGCCCCGGAGCCGGGGTCGAAGCCGACGTCCGCCGTCCCCTCGGTGCCGGTCAGCACCTCGTGGAGCCGCTGCACGTCCTCCGGCAGATCGCGGCGCCAGCCGAACGCCACCACCGGCCAGAGCGCGAGCATGCCTCCGGTGAGCCAGGACGTCACCTGCACGCCCACCCGGCAGCCCGCGCCCTGGGGCCAGAGGCGGAAGTCGTAGCGCGGGACCTGGCTGCCCAGGGGCGTCCACATGCGCTGCCCGAGGAAGCCGATCCTGCGGTACCGCTCGTAGGCGCAGCACTCGAGCCGGAAGTCGCGGTGCCGGCCGGGGAACCGGTAGCGGTACGCGCAGCCGTTCCCGTAGGCGGGGCCGAAGGGATCGGTACCGCGGATCTCGATGACGCCGGAGTGCCAGCGCGGCAGATTCCGCCCGTCGGCCAGGAAAACGAAGACCTCGTCGACGGGTAGCGGAATCGAGACGTAGACCTGCACCTGCGGCATCGCGGCACCTCCTGCGCACGGCACGCGCCGAAGGGACGCGCACCCGCTCCCGACCCGGGTGTACCTGTGTGCTTCCAGGCTGCGGTGCTACGGGTGCTGTGTCCCGTCTGGTTGACCCGTTCGGGCGACGCCCCCCGTGCCCCGCGTCCGGCCCCGTCCGCCGGTCCGCGCTCCCGCCCCGACGAGCACGCGAACGGCGGCACCGGGCCCGGCCCGGTGCCGCCGTTCGCGCGGGGGTGCGAGCGCCCCGCCCGGGCGCCCTGCCCGAGCGCCCCGCCTCAGCCTTCCGCCCCAGCTCTCCGCCTCAGCCCTCCGGCTCGGCCAGCAGGAGCGCGAAGCGCGACTCGGAGTCCGTCCACCAGTGGCGCAGGGCGAAGCCGGAGGCCGCCAGCTCCCGGGTCAGCTCCTCGCGGCGGAACTTCACCGAGATCTCCGTCCGCAGCTCCTCGCCCCGCTCGAACTCGACGGTCAGGTCCAGCGCGGGGACGGCGACCGACTGGGCGAAGCGGGAGCGCAGCCGCATCTCGATGCGAGACTCCTCCTCGTTCCACAGGGCTCGGTGGTCGAAGGCGTCCGTGTCGAACGTGGCTCCCAGCTCCCGGTTGAGGACCTCCAGGACGTTCTTGTTGAACTCGGCCGTGACGCCCTGCGCGTCGTCGTAGGCGGGGACGAGGACCTCGGCGGGCTTGACCAGGTCGGCGCCGAGCAGCAGCCCGTCTCCGGGGCCCAGTTGCGAGCGCAGCGTGGCGTAGAAGGCCCGGCGCCCGGCCGCGTCCAGGTTGCCGAGGGTGCCGCCGAGGAAGGCGACGAGCCGGGGGGCCTCGCCGGGCAGGGTGAGGTCCACCTCGTAGTCGGTGACGGCCGCCTCCACCGTCAGCTCCGGGTAGTCGACGGCGAGGACCTGCCCCGCCGCGGCCAGGGCGTCCTCGCTGACGTCCAGCGGCGCGTACAGCTCAAGGCCGCCGCGCGCGGTCAGGGCGTCCAGCAGGAGCCGCGTCTTGCTGGAGGAACCGGAGCCCAGCTCCACGAGCGTGCGCGCGGGCGCCGCGGCGGCGATCTCCTCGGCATGCTCCTCCAGGATCTCCTGCTCGGCGCGGGTGGGGTAGTACTCCGGCAACCGGGTGATCTGCTCGAAGAGTTCACTGCCGCGCCGGTCGTAGAACCACTTGGGCGGCAGCGTCTTCGGCCGGCCGGTGAGCCCCTTGAGGACGTCGGAGCGCAGGGCCTCGGTCTGGTGGTCGGCGGCGAGACGGCGGGTGAGGCTGAAGCCGTCGGGGCTGGTGGTCATGGCGTGCGTGTCCTCTCGAAGAGCTCCGGGGCGGCGACCGCGGTCTCCGGGACGCGGGCCGCGTCCCGTCCCGGCGCGGGGCCGACGGGCGGATCTGCGCTGAAGGGTCCGGTGAGGGAGGCCGCGCGGGCCTCGGCCAGCGGGGTCGTGCGGACCGCGGCGGGCGTGGCGACCAGCAGGGAGTCCTCCGGCACCTCGCACCAACCCTCGGCGGCGTCCGGCTCGGAGGCCACCGTCACGGCGTCCTCGCCCCGCCGGTACCACAGCGTGTCCCCGAAGCGGGTGGCCGTGACGGTGCGGCCGTCGGTGAGCAGGAAGTTGAGGCGTGCCGACGGACGGACGGCGGCCACGGCGAGGACCAGCTCCGCCAGGACGCGCCCGGCCGGCTGACCGGAGCGCAGCCGGGTGCGCGCCAGCGTCCACAGCAGTGCCGTGTCGCAGCGGGCCTCCATGGCGAGGAGGTCGGCGGGCGCCGGGCGCAGGGCGGGCTCGTCGGCGAGGCGGGTCCAGTCGGGGACGGAGCCGTTGTGGCTGAACAGCCAGGGGCCGTCCGCGTAGGGCGCCGCGGCGCTCTCGTCCTGCGTCGTCCCCGCGGTGGCGTCGCGCACGGCGGCGAGCACGGCGTGGCTGCGGATCGTCCGGGCCAGGTCCGGCAGGTTGCCGTCGGCCCAGATCGGGACGGCGCGGCGGTAGCGGGCGGGATGCGCCCCGTGCCCGCCTGGTCCGTCGGGGCCGCCCTCGCCGCCCGCGCAGTCCGGGCCGTCCGGGTACCAGCCCACGCCGAAGCCGTCGGCGTTGACGGTGCCGTGCCGCTGCCGGCGCGGCGCCCACGACTGCTCGTACAGGCCGTGCCTCGTCTCGGTGAGCAGCCGGGCCAGCGGCACCGGCGGTCCCAGATAGGCCAGATGACGGCACATCAGGAAGCTCCTTCCCCTGGCCCGGCGTCCCGCGCCGTGCGGAAGCCGGCGAAGATCTGCCGCCGCACCGGGTAGTCCCAGTTGCGGAACGTGGACCGGCAGGCGACGTGTGCGGTGCCGAACGAGCCGCCGCGCAGCACCTTGTACTCGGAACCGAAGAACACCTCCGAGTACTCACGGTAGGGGAAGGCCCGGAAACCCGGGTAGCCGGTGAAGTCCGAGGCCGTCCACTCCCAGACGTCACCGAGCAGTTGCCGGGCGCCGCAGGGCGCCTGCCCCGGCGGGTAGGCACCGGCCGGGGCAGGCTCCAGATGCCGCTGGCCCAGGTTGGCGTGGTCGGGGCCCGGGTCGGCGTCGCCCCACGGGTAGCGGTGCGAGCGGCCCGTGGCCGGGTCGTGGCGGGCGGCCTTCTCCCACTCGGCCTCCGTGGGCAGCCGACGCCCCGCCCAGCGGGCGTAGGCGTCGGCCTCGTACCAGCTCACGTGCACCACCGGGCGGTCCAGCGGCACCGGCTCGACGTGGCCGAAGCGGCGGCGCGTCCACCGGCCGTCCTCGTCGCGACGCCAGAACAGCGGGGCGCGCAGCCCCGTCCGGCGCACGTGGGCCCAGCCCTCGGGGTGCCACCAGCGCGGGTCCTCGTATCCGCCGTCGTCGATGAACGCGAGGTAGGCGGCGCCCGTGACGGGTGTGGTGTCCAGCCAGAAGGCGGGCGCGTCGACCCGGTGGGCGGGGCGCTCGTTGTCCAGGGCCCACGGCTCGTCGTCGGTGCCCATGGTGAACGGGCCGCCGGGGACGAGGACCTCGCCGGGCAGGCGCTCCCCGGCGGGCGCGGCCGGCGGCGGCTCGGCGTGCAGGACGGCGGGGCCGCGGCGCAGTTGGTGGGTGGCGAGCATCGTCTCGTCGTGCTGCTGCTCGTGCTGGGCGATCATCCCGAAGACGAACGCCGAGCGGGTCAGCGGCTCCGCCGCGTTCGGGTCGGCACCGGCGAGCACCGCGAGCGCCCGGTCGCGGACCTCGGCGACGTACGCGCGGGCCTGCTCCGGCGGCAGCATCGGCAGCGCCGGGCGGTCGGCGCGCGGGGTGCGAAAGGCGTCGTAGACGGGATCGAGGTCGGGCCTGATCCCCTGCCCGCCGCCCGCCTGGCGCAACAGCCACAGATCCTCCTGGTTGCCGATATGCGCCAGGTCCCACACGAGGGGGGACATGAGCGGGGAGTGCTGGGCGGTGAGCCCGGCCTCGTCCAGGCAGTCGACGAGGCCCAGCGTGCGGGAGCGGGCGGCCCCGAGCGCGTCGAGCGCGCGGCGGCGCAGGGCCTCGGGCCCCACGCCGGGTGGCGGCGCGGGGGCGACGGAGGCCCCCGGCGCGGGGGCGGTGCGCGGGCCCGTGCTCGCGGTGCCGGGGTTCGAGGGTGCGTGCGGCGTGGCGGACATCAGGCGGCTCCTCGGTGGACGTCGGCGGGGCAGCGGCCCCGGTCGGCGTAGCGCTCGGCGAACTCGGCGACGGCCCGGTGCGCGGCGCCGCCCGGCGCGCTCTTGGCGAGCGCGGCCTCGGCGGCGGCCACGCAGCCGCGCACCGCGGGCCCGAGCAGCGGGTCGGCCGGGCCGTGGCGGGCCGCTCGCAGCCACAGCCCCGGGCCGGGCGGCCGGGCGGCGAGCGGCTCGGTGACGGCCCGGGCCTCGGCCGCCGCGTCCGGGTCGTCGAGCAGCGTGGCGGCGACGGCGGTGGCCGCGATCCAGCCGTCCCCGGGCTGAGCGTCGATCATGCGCAGCTCCAGCCAGCCGCGCGGGCGCACCGGGGGGAAGAGGGTGCTGAGGTGGTAGTCCAGGTCGGCGCGGGTCGGGGGACGTTCGGCACAGTCGCCGCGCAGCCAGTCGCGGAACGTGAGGCGCGGTGGCGCCGTCCAGTCCGCGCCCGGCCCGTCGTGGCCCCGGCGCAGACACAGCAGGGGGGCGTCGAGCGCGTAGCGGGCCCACTCGGCACGTGGCGGGCGATGCGCGCTCGGCGGGCGGGTGCGCGGGGGGTCGGTGTGATACCAGATCCGCTGCCGGGTGGAGGCCCAGCCGGTGGGGCGGCCGTTCCAGCGCGGGGAGTTGGCGAAGGCGGCGACGAGGACGGGGCCGAGCCGGTGGACGAGCTCCCAGCGCTGCCGGTAGCCGGTGGGGCCGTCGCCGTCGTCGCCGGCGTCCAGGCTGATCTGGACGGCGGCGGTGCCGCGCATCATGGCCCGGCCCCAGGGACCGAGCCGGTCGAAGTGGGCCTCCATGGCCCGGTACCGCGGGTGGTCCAGCACCCGCGGTGGGGTGTGGTACGGGTTGACGCCGTGTCCGTGGAGGGTGGCGCCGGCGTCGTCGAGCGCCTCCCGGAGGACGGCGAGGTCGGTGGCGGTCAGGCTCACGCAGTCGGCCAGCGACTCCCCCGGTGGGCTGCTCAGTTCGAGCTGCCCGCCCGGCTCGCGGGTGAGGCGGCCGCCACCGGGCAGTCGTCCCGGGGTCCCGCCGGGCTGGAAGGGGGCGAGGGCTGCGTCGAGCAGCTCCGGGGGCGCGGCGCGGGCCGGGTCCTCCCGGTCGCGGACGTGCCACTCCAGCTCGACCCCGACGCGGCGGGGCGGGCCGGTCTTGAAGCAGATGCCGCGGACGTAGGCGTCGGCCTCGGCCTCGGTCAGCCCGGCGGTGTCGGAGGGCGGACGGCCCCCCGGTGGTTCGGTGTCGGCGCCCGCCCCCCGGGCGCGGTCCGCGGGCGGGGCCTCCGCGGTCGAGCCCGCCACGGGCGGGGACGCGAGGTTGGTCGGTGCGGCTGGGGTGGGACGGGGGTCAGGGCCGCTGTCGGCGTTCTGTACCACGGTGTCCACGGCAACTCCTCCCGGAACGGCGGACGATGGGGACCCACTGGGCACACAGTCACCCTTACTGCCCGCCGTGCCTGTCGGGTGAAACATCGGATACGCATGACCTGGGGTCGAAACGGGTAGGCACTCACGCCCGGCACCCGCCCGGCACGGCCGGGGGGCTCGCCGCCTAACCGGGCGGCGCACCGGCCCGGGTCTCGGCGTCGATGATCCCGAACACCGCGCCCTGCGGATCCGTGACGCTCGCCTGCCTGCCGTACGGGCTGTCCACCGGCCCCCGGCCCACCCGGCCGCCGAGCCGCTCCACCGTGGCCACGGCCTCGTCGACGTCGGCCACGGCGAAGTACACCTCCACCCGGGGGCCCGCCGCGGACGCCGCCGACGCGTCCTCGGCCACGCGGCGCCGCACGCCGACCGCCTCGCCCGCGACCTCCCACAGCAGCACGTCCTTCCCACCGTCCGCGCCGGCGCCCTCGGGACCCTGGGCACCCTCGGCGCCTGACCCGGCGTCGGGCGGGTGCCGGGGGGCGATGGGGAAGACGGCCGGGTAGAAGGCGTCGACCGCGGCGGGGTCCCGCGTACGGATCTCGCTCCAGGCGTACGCGCCCGGCACGCCCACCTTCGCGAAGCCGGGATGGATGCCGGCCTGCCATCCGCCGAAGACGGCACCGGCCGGGTCGCGCGCCACGAACATGCGGCCGTAGTCGGCGATGCTCGTGGGCTCCATCAGGATCTCGCCACCCTGTTCCCGCACCCGTGCCGCGGTCGCGTCCGCGTCCCGGACGGCGAAGTAGAGGCTCCACGCGACGGGCCACGCCTGCTGCCCGGGCAGTTGCGGCACGAGCGCGGCGACGACGTCGCCGTTCGACCGGGCCTGCGTGTAGTTGCCGAACTCGTCGGCGCTGCCCTCGAACGTCCAGCCGAACAGCGTGCCGTAGAAGTGCTCGGCCGCGTTCAGGTCGCTCACCATCGCATCGGCCCAGCAGGGGAAGCCCTCGGGACGTGCGGGCATGGTCCTGCCTTCCGCTCACCGGCCCCCGGGTGGAGAACCGCTTCCGGTCACGGTAACGGCGCCCCGGCGCGCCCGCAGGCCGACCGCCGTCGCCGCAGGGCCGTCCGGGTGTCCGCCCGCGCCGGGCACCCGCAGGGGTACGGCGCGCGCCCGCGCCGGTGCGCGCGGGCGCGCGCCTCTGGAGTGGGGGCAATCTTCCTGGTGTGTTCATGGAAATCGCGGGTATGCGACTCGCCGTCCACGAAGCGACCGGGGAGGGCATTCGTGAACATGAACGCAACCGCCTGGCAGTCGAAGAACGCGCGAGAAGGGTTCGTCGGGGTGGAACCGGCCCCGACACAGGAGATCGCGACGGCCGCAGCGGACGATCTTCCGCACTCGGGGGAGGCGCACGCCGTCGCCCCCGAGGACGCCCGAGCGCTCACCCGGCTGTTCGTCGAACGGCTGCGCACGCTGGATGAGGGTACGGCCGAACACCAGTACGTCCGCAACACGCTCATCGAGATCAACCTCTCGCTCGTCCGCTACGCCGCGCGCCGCTTCCGCAGCCGGGCCGGCGAGACGGAGGACATGATCCAGGTGGGCACGATCGGCCTGATCAAGGCCATCGACCGCTTCGATCCGTACCGCGGCGTGGAGTTCACCACCTTCGCCGTGCCCTACATCATGGGCGAGATCAAACGGTTCTTCCGTGACACGAGCTGGTCGGTCCGCGTCCCCCGCAGGCTTCAGGAACTGCGGATCGACCTCGCCAAGGCCGGGGACGAACTCACCCAGCGCCTCGGCCGGTCCCCCACGACGGCCGAGCTGGCCCGGCGACTCGGGCTGAGCGAGGAGGAGATCATCGAGGGCCTGGTGGCCAGCAACGGCTACACCGCGGGCTCCCTGGACGCCGGCGCCGAGGAACCCGGCGACCACCACGGCAACGGCCCGAGCATCGCCGACCGCATCGGGGAGCTCGACCCGGCGCTGGAGGGCATCGAGAACATCCAGGCGCTCCGGCCGCTCATCGCCCGGCTCGGCGAACGCGAGAAGCGCATCCTGTGCATGCGCTTCGGCGAGGAGATGACCCAGGCGCAGATCGGCGCCGAACTCGGCCTGTCCCAGATGCACATCTCCCGGCTGCTGTCCCGCACCCTCGCCACCCTGCGCAGAGGCCTCCTGACCGAGCGCTGACCGTCCCCCGGGGCCTGCGCCGACGTCCCGTCCCCCGTCCCCTGCCGGCGCCTGCAGCGCCGTAGTGCAGAACTGACACAGGGTCGGAACCTCCGCCCGTGTCGGGTCAACTACAGTAACTGCGCGGCCGGCAGGGGAACGGCTCGGGGGAGTTGGGGACGGCTCCACCTCAGAGAGGCACTTACGGGGGAGATTTGGACACCAGTCTCTACATCGGTCCTGAGTCGGCACCGGACCGCTACCGGCTTCTGCGCTCCATCGGACGCGGCGGCGAGGCCGTGCTGTACCTCGCCGAGATCCAGCTCGGCGGCGCCGCCGAACCGGTCGTGGTCAAGGTGCTCGACACCCAGGAGACCATGCGGCCGCAGGAGTTCGCGAAGATCAGCTCCCGCTGGAGCGAACAGGCCGAGCTGCTGCGCTTCGTCCACCGGCTCGGGGTCGTCGGCATCCGCGAGCACTTCGAGGGCATGCCGCCGCATCAGGCCGGGGAGGCCGGCACCCCGCCCGGGCGGGCGCTGTGCCTGGTCATGAACCACGTCGAGGGCCTCGACCTGCGGGACTGGCGCGCCGAGCACACCCTGGAGACCCCGGCCGAACGCCGCGACGCCCTGCGCTACCTGGAGCAGCTCGCCGAGGTCCTGGACTGGCTGCACCTGGGCAGGGGAACGCCCTCCGGGCGCGTCGTCGTGCACGGCGACCTCTCCCCCGGCAACGTCATGATCGACGCCAACGGGCAGGCCACGCTCGTCGACTTCGGGCTGAGCAAGCTCACCGCCGAGCACCGCACCGCCGAGGTCTGGTTCACCCCCGGCTTCGCGGCGCCCGAGGTGTTCGACGGGCGCCGCACCCCGGCCACCGACCGGTACGCGTTCGGCGCCATCGCCTACTTCCTGCTCTCCGGCGAGTCGCCCGCCAGCACCCCCGAGCAGCTACGGCGCCAGTTCCGGGACCTGCCCGCGCTGGCGGCACAGGACGACGAGGCCCGCGACGAGGTGCTCGCCGTCTTCTCCGCCGACCCGGCGGCGCGCCCCGACAGCCTCTCCACATGGATCAAGCGCCTCCGCCAGGCGGTGTTCTCCACCTCGGCCTCGTCCACGTCCCGCGCAGCGGCGGCCGGCGCGGCCACTGCGGGCGCTGCCGGTGCGGCGGGCGCCGGTGCGGCCGTCCCGGCCAGGCCCGCGGTTCCGCCGGCGCCGAGCGCCGCCCCCGCGCCGGCCAGGCCCGCGGCACCCCCGCCACCGGCCCACACGCCGGCACCCTCGGCCCCGCCCGCCGCCGCGGCCCCCGGCCCGGACGGCACCGGCGAGGTGCCCGCCGCCCCGCAGGACGCGGCACCGCAGCCGTCGGCACCGCAGCCGTCGGCACCGCAGGACGCGCCGCCCCCCGACGCCGCCTCCGAGAGCGCGGCGCTCCAGGACGCCCCGCCGGGCGGCCCCGCGTCCTCCCCCGCAGCACCGGCACCGGCCGCGCCGGCGGCTCCCACGGCGCCGGACCCGCACCCCGCCCCGGCCCCCGGTCCCGGACCGGCCGCCACCCCCGCGCCGGCGCCGCGCCCGGACAACCCGACCTTCGCCCTGGGGACGCCCGTCGCCCGGGAGAACGCCACGCACCCGGCCACCCGGCCCGACCCCGCGCAGCCACCGGCTCCCGGCTACGGCTATCCGGCGGGCGGCGCCGGGTACCAGCACGCGGGACCGTACTCCGGGGCGGCGCCCGCCCCGCAGCCCTACCCGTCCGGCTATGCGGCGACGGCGGCGCCGGCCCCCACCGCGCCGCAGCCGAAGAAGAAGCGCCGCCGCGGCGTCCTCATCACCGGTGTGGTCCTCGCCGTGGCGCTCGTGGCCGGGGCCGGCACGTACGCGGCGGGCCGCTTCCTGGACAACGGCGAGCCGACGACCGCTGCCGAGGACAAGCGCACCGGCGAGAGCGCGGAGCCGAAGCCGGACGAGAGCGACACGACGGACCCGGCCGAGGACCCGACCCCGATGCCCACACCGGCCCCTGACGAGAACCCCGCGCCGGACCTCCCGACGGACCCGTCCGGCAGCGAGGAGCCGCCCGTGATTCCGGAGGACCGCGACGAGATTCCGCTGACCCTCCTCCAGTCCGTCAAGAACGAGGGCGACTACAAGCAGGGCACGGCGACGATCGACACCACGTTCTACGCCGACGCCCTCGTCACCCAGGACTCGTGCGGCTCCGTCATCGAGTACGACCTCCAGCGGAAGTGGAAGACGCTGACCTTCGTCGCCGGCGTCACCGACACCTCCACCGCGGGCCGGGACATGCGGCTGACGATCAGCAACGCCCAGGGCAAGCAGCTCGCCACCCGCGCCGTCACGCTCGGGCGCCCGGCCGAGATGAGCGTCGACGTCACCAACGTGCTGCGCATCCGCATCCACATGGACCCGGACGGGTGTGACAGCTCGCTCGTCGGCGCCATCGCGGAGCCGACGCTGAAGAAGTAGCCCTCCACGTGCCGCACGGTGTGGTCCCACGGGTTTCGCGGGACCGCACCGTGTTACCCGGCCGGGTGAGTCCCGGAGCCGCCGGGGCGATCCGAAGGAGGCGAGATTCATGGCCACCCCGGCCAAGGACATGCTGGAGACGTACCCGGCGTCGCTCGGCGACGTCGACCGGGTCGCGCTCGTCCGCTGCATCGAGGAGTGCTTCGCCTGCGCCGAGGCGTGTACCTCCTGCGCGGACTCGTGTCTGTCCGAAGAGCGGGTCGCCGAGCTGCGGAAGTGCGTCCGCACCAACCTCGACTGCGCGGACGTCTGCGACACCACCGGGCGGGTGCTGTCCCGGCACACCGGCTACGACGCCAACATCACGCGCGCCGTGCTGGAAGCCTGCGCGACGGCCTGCAGGGCCTGCGCCGACGAGTGCGAGCGGCACGCCGCCGCGCACGCGCACTGCCGCGTGTGCGCCGACACCTGCCGTCGCTGCGAGACCGCCTGCCGCGAGCTGCTGGCCAAGATGGGCTGACGCTCGCCGAGGAGGAGTGGACGCACGTCCGCCCCGGGCCGGTGTTCGGCCCGGGGCGGACGTGTGGGCGGTGACGTCAGAAGTCGATGCAGACGTTCCCGCCGGACAGGTTGATCAGCCCTTCCTGCAGGCCGATCGAGTTGCAGGCGTTCACGACGGTCGTCGTCTCGTTGCCGTGCTTGTCGCCGCCCCGGTCACAGGCGGCGGCAGTCCCGGCGCTCGCCATGAGCCCGAGGGCGGCGATGGCAGCAGCGGCGGCCACGGTACGCATGCGCGTCATGCTCTCCTCCAAGGAGTGAGGGAAAAGTGATCGCATGACGTTTTTCACCTGATCTTTCTTTTCACACCTTTCCTGCTCCGAACGAGGGGCACGGGGCGAAGTGCCACCCCGTCGGGCCAGACGCGGCCGTCAGGCCCTATTCCCCGGGGCGGACGTAGGGCCGGGTCAGGATCTCCATGTTGTGGCCGTCGGGGTCGTCGAAGTAGGCGCCCCGGCCGCCGAACAGATCGTTGGTGCGGCCCGGTTCGGTGTGGCCCGGATCGGCGTAGTAGGTGACCCCGGCCGCCTCCAGCCGCGCGATCACGGCGTCGAAGCGGGCCTCGGGGACGAGGAAGGCGTAGTGCTGCGACTGGACGGGCTCGTGGCCTGCCTCGTAGTAGTCGAGCGTCACGCCGTTACTGAGGTCCACGGGCAGAAAGGGCCCGAACGGGGCGCCGACGCTCAGCCCGAGGATCTCGGCGAGGAACTCCGCCGACCGCCGCCGGTCACGGGCGTGGACGATGGTGTGGTTGAGCTCGACGGCGTCGGCGGGCCGTTCGGCGGCGTGCTGGTGCTGGGTTTCGTGCGGCATCGGTGACTGACTCCGGTCCCGGGTTCGTTGGAGGGGGCGCCACGCGCGGCGGGCGCCGGGGTCGCGGACACGGAGGACGCGGCGGGGCTCTGGCCCACCGGGCGGTCATGCCGGAGCCGGGCACCCGATACGTGAGCGGCGCACGCCGGACCCGGCAGTCACGCTCCCGACCGTAACCCGTGCCGCCGCCCGGCCCGAGGGTTCCGGGCCGGACGCCGCTTGGCCCACGAGGGTGAAGCGGGCGGGCCGGGGGCCGGACGCTCCCGGCGGCGGCGCCGGGCGGACGCCATGGTGGGGCTGGCGTGCCGGTACCCCCGCGGGGAGCGCCGGACCGCCGCCTCGGTGCCCGTCCCGGAAGGGGAAAGCGATGTCTGTGGCCCTGAACTTCCTCGTCGAGGTCCTCCACGAGACCTTCGGCCTGCCCCGGATGAACCTCCACCCGGACGCCACCTTCGCCGAGCTGGACATGGACTCGCTCACCCTCACCGAGCTGAGCACCGTCATCGAGGAACGCACGGGGCTGCGCATGGACCGCTTCCCCGTCACCTGCAACCTGACGGAGGCCGCCGACCTCCTCGACCGGGCGGCGGACGCCCTTGTCGAGGCACGCGAGGCACGCGAGGCCGGTGCGGCCCGCGAGAGCGCGTGACCGTGCCGCGGGCCGCGGGCAGACCCAGGGCACGGCGCGGCACACGGCACGGCTCGCGCACGGCGACCGTCACCGCGCGGGCATCGGCTCCGGCTTGAGGAGCACGAAGTCGGCGCCCGAGCCGTCCACGACGACGGCCAGCCGGCCCACGCCCTCGGCGTCCTCGGGGCCCATCTGGACCGTGCCGCCCTTCTCCCGGGCCCGGCCCAGGGCCGCGTCCACGTCCTCCACGGCGAACACCGGGTGCCAGTAGGCCCGGCCGCCCGTCAGCTCCAGGGCCTCGGCGGGCAGTTCCATCAGGCCGCCGTGCATCCGCTCCTCCGGCTGCCCGGCCGGGGTCAGCATGGTGTACGTCCCCTCCTGCCCGCCCGGCATCGGCATGTCGCTGAAGCTCCAGCCGAACAGCTCCCCGTAGAACGCTCTGGCCCCGGCGGCGTCCGGCGTCATCAGCTCCGTCCAGCACAGGCTGTTGGACTCGTCCACGAGCTGAAG
Organism: Streptomyces sp. WMMC1477; assembly: GCF_027460245.1. Lineage (NCBI taxonomy): Bacteria > Bacillati > Actinomycetota > Actinomycetes > Kitasatosporales > Streptomycetaceae > Streptomyces > Streptomyces sp. WMMC1477. The sequence goes on from NZ_JAPZBD010000003.1 coordinate 2,256,659, forward strand.
GCCCGACGAGCCGTCCGCCCCCGGCTGGAAGACGGCGAACTGGCCGCCCTGCGGGTCGGTGTACTGCGCCATCCTGCCCTCCCCCGGAATTTCCGTCGGGGGGACGCGCACGGTGCCGCCCAGCCGCTCGACGGCCCGCGTCGTGGCCTCGGCGTCCGCGGTGTGGAAGTAGAGCATCCAGGCCGAACGGGCGTCCCTCTCCTCCAGCTTGCCGATGGCGCCGACGTACTTGCCGTCCTCCTTCAGCATCACGAACCCGACCTCCCCGTCGGGCCCCTCCATTCCCTCGGTGTCCCAGCCGAAAACGGCGGCGTAGAAGGCGGTGTCGGCCTCGATGTCGGGCGCGCCCAGGTCGAGCCAGCACGGCGAGCCGGGTACGTAGTCAGTCGTGATCATGGTGTGGTTTCCCTGTTCCTCTTCGTTCCTCTTCGCGTCGGTCCCCGCTCCCGCCAGGCTTCCACCGGGCACCGACAACCGCCTCCCGGCTCACCCGTCCGACGGAGGGCGGGCCGGGAGGCGTCGGTGCGAGCGCGGGCGGCTCGCGGCACCGCCGGTCAGGCGAGGATGTGGACCAGGAACCAGGCCGCGAAGCCCGTCCAGGCCACGGCGAAGAGCGCCCGGCCGGGCCGGGTGTGGACCCGGAACCACGCCCGGACCCGCTCGGAGAGGGTGTCCCCGCGTCGCGTGCTGCGCAGGGCGAGGATCTCGTAGACGAGGCCGGCCAGCAGGAGGCCGCCCCAGATCAGGTTGGCTGTCATCGCTCCGCCTTCCCTTTCCACGGTACGTACCCACGGCGCCATCACCCTGACCCTCCGTCAACCAGTCGCTCGCACAGCCGTGCAGCCGCGGAAGAACGGACGAGGCGAAGGAGATACGGGCGCGCCCGACCCCACCCGATCGGATGACGTCCCGCGCGTCGCGCCCGCCGCCGGACGCCTTCGGGTAGGAAGGCGTTCCCGCGGCGCTTCAGCAGGCCGGGACCGCACGTCAGGGATAGGTCGGACGCACCCATGCAGGCAGAGATCACCAACTCCACCGACACACCGTTCGCGCGTATCACGGGAGTCGGCGCGTACCGGCCGCGTCGCGTCGTCGACAACGCGGAGGCGTGCCGGTTCATCGACTCCTCCGATGCCTGGATCCGCTCCCGGACGGGCATCGTCACCCGGCGCTGGGCGGACCCCGGGGAGTCGCTCGGCGTCATGGGCGAGCAGGCCGCCGCCAAGGCCCTCGCCGCCGCCGGGCTCGACCCCGCGGACCTCGACTGCGTCATCGCGGCCACGTTCACCCACCTGCGGCAGACGCCCGCCGTGGCCGCGGAGATCGCCCACCGGGTCGGCGCGGTGAACGCGGCGGCGTTCGACCTCGCGGCGGGCTGCGCGGGCTTCGTGCACGGCGTCGTCCTCGCCGCCGACGCCGTCCGCGGCCGGGGCGGCCACGTGCTGGTCGTCGGCGTCGAGCGCATGACGGACCTCATCAACCCGGCCGACCGGGCCACGGCGTTCCTCTTCGGCGACGGTGCCGGAGCCGTCGTCGTGGGCCCCTCCGCCGCCCCCGGCATCGGACGCGCCGTGTGGGGCGCCGACGGCTCGCAGGCGGACGCGATCGCGCAGACCGAGCCGTGGAGCGTCCTGCGGGACGCGCCGGGCCGCGAGTTCCCGTGGATGCGGCAGGAGGGGCAGCGGGTCTTCCGGTGGGCCGTGTACGAAATGTCGCGCGTGGCGGAACGGGCGCTGGCCGCCTCGGGGGTGCCCGTCGAGGCGCTGGACGTCTTCCTGCCGCACCAGGCCAACGTCCGCATCATCGACGCCATGGCCAAGCGCATCGGGCTGACGGAGCGCACCGTCGTCGCCAAGGACATCGTGACCTCGGGCAACACGGCCGACGCCTCCATCCCGCTGGCCATGGACGCCGTCCTCGCCGCCGGTGAGGCGCGGCCCGGGGACACGGCCCTGCTCCTCGGCTACGGCGCCGGGCTCTCCTACGCGGGAGTCGTCGCCACGCTGCCCTGACGGCCGACGACGAGCCGGACGGCGCCGCCCGTGGGGCCGAGGCCCCCGCCCCTACGCCCCAGCCGCTCGCCACGGCTCCGGGCGATCCGGCGCACGTCCCGCGGCGCCTCCGCCGTCCGCTCGACGACGTGGCGCAGTTGCTCGGCCGTCGCCCGACGGTCGGCGAGCAGGTCGTCCACGGGGCCCAGCAGCTCGTCGGCCATGGCGAGCCGGACGCCCTCCACGTGGTCGGCCACCCGGCAGATACCCGTCCCCCACGACGCAGCAGGGCCGCCCCTCCGGCCCGCTCCACGGCAACAGCCGTGCGGGCCCGCCGGTGTGCCGCATCAGCCCCTCATCTCGGTCCCGTCCTGCGCCATGTCCCGTTCGTGCGCGACGGCATACGGCCGGACGAGGGCGCAGTCCTCACCCCGCAGACACACCTCCGGGGGCCGCTTGGGCCGCGGCGGCACCCTCAGCGCGGGCGCCACTCTGAAGTGGTCCGGGCTGCGCTGACCAGGGGTTCGGATGTGACAGCGCACTGGCCACAAGGGAGTTGACGATGAGCAACAACTACGGGGTGTGGTCGAAGGCGCGACGAGAAGCGTCGTCTCCCCGCCGCCTGGGCAGCGATCGTCGCAGCGATCCCGGGCGGGGACGCGGCGAACCCCGGGGCAGTGGGCTGACCCGGGGTTCGTGGGGACCGGACCGCGTCAGAGCGGGCTGGTCTGGAGTTGGCGGCAGGCGGTGACGAAGGAGATCAGCTCGTCCACCTTGTCCGACCTGGCGTCCACCGCCCGGTTGACGACCTTGACCAGGTGGTCGTACGCCTCGGTGTGGTCGTAGCGGGCGGTGTCGGCGATCTTCAGGGCCCAGCGCCAGTACCCGCGGATGGTGTCCGCGAGCGGCATGCGGAACTCGGCGATGACCTCACGGATGGGATCCACGACGGCGTCGCCGTAGCGTTCCAGGTACAGCCGGACCATGTCGGCGAAGAACGAGAAGTGCCGGGCCTCGTCCTTGCTGAGCCGGACCAGGATCTCCTTGAGCAGGGGATCACCGACCGCCTGGCGTAGGTGCTGGTAGTAGATCTGGGTGGCCTTCTCCTGGACCAGGGGGTAGGTGAAGAACTGCACCGCCTCGTCGTGGGGGAGCTGGAACTGCTTACGGCCCTCCTCGGCGAGGGAGTCCCACAGGGCGTCCCGCTCGGCCAGGCCCGCGGACAGCTGGTATCTGGCCAGGGCCCGGGCGTGGGTGTCCTCCTCCTGGGCCCAGCGGACGGTGAAGTGGTACAGCTCGCGGTTGTGGATGTAGGTCTCGCGGTCGACGCTGTCGTCCACGGGGAAGTTCTGCTCGTAGAGGGCGAAGTAGCCGGGCAGGTGGTCCTCGATGATGGTGATGAACTGCACCGCGGACCGTTCGCCCTCGGTGAGCCGGCCGGCGTCGGCCTGCGCCCAGTCGAAGCTGAAGTCGACGTCCCAGCGGAGCGTGGGCGGCGAGGTGCGCAGGAACGCGCCGACCGCCGTGTCCACGTCGGCGGCGGGCAGCAGCGGGCCGCCCACCTGGGCGATCCGCCGGGTCGGGGTGACGGAGTCGGTCATCGCTCCCCCTAACGCGACTTCTGCAGGGTGAGGGCGTAGTGCTTGGTGGTGAAGCCCCATCCCGCGTTGGCCGTCTTGAGATAGCGGGTCAGCTGGTCTGAGAGCCCCGGCTCGATCGCGTCCAGCCGCTCCGCGTTGCGGGCGACGTTGGCGAGCCAGTCCTCGATCGTCCGCCAGTAGTTCTCGGTCAGGTCGTCCACGGCGACGACGGTGAACCCGGCGTTCTCCGCACCGCGCACCAGGTCGGACAGGGGCCGCATGTCGCCCCAGCCGAAGATGGAGTCCCGGACGAAGACGGAGTTCTCCCGCTCGCCGAACTCGGCCCGCCGGGCGGCGTTGCGGTAGCAGCTCTCGGAGACGTACATCCGGCCGCGCGGCTTGAGCGCCGCGTAGGCCTTGCGGAAGACGCCGTCCAGGTCGGGCATGTGGACGATGGACCCGAGCATGCTGATGGCGTCGAAGGAGCGCGGTTCGGGTTCGTGCTCCTCGAACTCGCCGATCCGGGTGGACACCTGGTCCGAGAGGCCGGCCGCGGCGGCCTGCTCGGCGATGTAGGCGTGCTGGTTGGGCGCCGGGCTGATGCCCACCGTCGTCGCGTCGTACTCGGCGGCCATGAAGAGGATCAGCGAGCCCCAGCCGCAGCCGATGTCCAGGATCCGCTTGCCCGGCGCCGCGCCGAGCCGGTCGGCGACGTAATGCAGCTTGTTCTGCTGCGCCTGGTCGAGGGTGTCCTCGTCGGTGCGGTAGATCCCGGCGCTGTACTTGCGGGTCCGGTCGAGGTAGAGCTCGAAGACCCGCGGGTCCTGGTCGTAGTGCTGGTTGGTCCTCGCCTCGGCAGTCACGGGTCAGCCCCGCTCGGCGATCAGCTTCGCGACGGCGTCCGCCACGTGGTTGATCGTCTTGAAGCCGAAGACCTGGTCGTCCTCCAGCTCGATGTCGTAGGTGCGCTCGATGCGGGCGACGGACCGCAGCACCTTCACCGAGTCGGCGCCCTCCACCGCGCTCAGGTCGAGGTCGGGCGTCAGCTCCTCGACGGGGCGCCCGAACTCGGCGGCGACCAGTTCGGTCACGGTGCGGATGATCTCGTCGTTGCTCGTGCTCTCGGCCATGTCGGTGTCTCTCCTCGCTGGTGGCAGTGCGGTCGTGCGGTCAGTGGGAGCGGAGCTCGGCCAGCGCCTCGTCGACCAGCCGAGCCTCGCGCTCGGACATGGCCATGCGCTTCTTGGCCTGCTCCTCGGTCACGGGCTGGTACGCGCCCGTGGCGAAGACGACGGCGTTCCCCCCGGCGTCGGTGATCTCGGCCTGGGCGTGGTGCGGGCCCGCGTCCCCCGCCACCGCCTCGGTGCTCGCCGTGCAGCGGTAGGACGCGCCGATCGCCAGGGGCTCGACGTAGCGGGTGCGCATGCTGGTGGTGAAGACGGAGACGCCCAGGCGCAGCACGAGCAGGTTGCCCATGATCTCGTCGCAGATCGTCGTGGACATCCCGCCGTGCACGACGCCCGGATAGGACTCGAAGGCGCGGTCGAAGCTGAAGGCGCACTCGATGCCGCCGTCGGCGGTGTGGACGAACCGCAGCCGCAGGCCCTTGTCGTTGGCCGGCGAGCAGCCGAAGCACTGGTAGTCCGGCAGTACGCGCCAGGGCAGCTCGACCGGCTCGCCGAGAGGGCCGTCCGTCGCCTCGGTGCGGGCCGTCATGCGGCGATCACGTCGGCGAGGGCGTGGCGCACCTTGCCGTTGGTCGACAGGTCCATCTCGACGATGCCGCCGAAGACGCGGCGAATCTTGTGCTGGAGCTCCTTGAGCTCGTCGGCGTCCGCCACCTGCTCCAGGAACAGCTCGAAGGCGGTGTCGATGGTCTCGTGGTCCTCCAGCTCGGTCAGGTTGCTCTTGAACAGGCCGACGGGGTGCTTGATGCGGGAGTCGGAGGTGTAGACGTAGAGCGTCTCCAGGACCGAGGCCTTCTCCTCGGGGTGGCGGGCTAGCCGCTCCCGGCAGAAGTGGATGAACTCCCGGGCGTGCGCGGCCTCGTCCCGGCTGGCCTTCAGCAACAGGTCGTGGAGAACGGGCTCCTCGACGGCGTGGGCGACGCGGCGGTAGATGTGGTTGACCGTCAGCTCGGAGATGATGTTGGTGGCCAGCGTCGCCGAGGGGGTGGTGCCCGGGTCGTACGGGGCGCGCATGGCCGCCACCGCGCCGTCGTCCACCTTCTCCCCGACGGCGTCCAGCCACGCCTTGAACATGTAGTGGTGCTGGACCTCCTGGTTGCCCCAGACCACCGCGAAGGTGGAGAAGTCGTAGTCCTCCACGAACTCGTTGAGGAAGCCGTGCACCGCGGCGATCACGTTGGACTCGCCCATCACGGCGCTCTTGGCGATCGTGACGTACTCGGGCTGGACGAGATCCTTGCGGACCGCGGAGAAGTCGACGTCCGTCAGCTTCCAGTGGTTGCGTTCGTACTGCGTGAACACGTCGTAGGTGTGCATCAGTTGCCCCTTTCGGCCTGATCATCCGCGAAGGCCCGCTTCGCAGTGAGTCGTTGGAGCTTTCCGCTGGTCGTACGAGGGAGGGAGTCGGGAGCCGCGAGGACGACCCGCAGCTCGTCGAGCCCGAGCGCCGAGCGGACCCGGTGACGCAGCCGCGCCGCCAGTTCGGGGTGCTCGGCCTCGGGACGGCTGGTCTCCGCGACCAGCACCATGTACTCGTCGTGGCGGTCCCCTTCGTCCGCCTGGTGGACGAAGGCCACGCAGCGCCGCCGGTGCACGGCCTCGTCGGTGCGTACGGCGCTCTCCACGTCGTCCGGGTAGAAGTTGGTGCCCCGGAGGATGAGCATCTCCTTGCCGCGCCCGGTGATGTACAGCTCGCCCCCGGCCAGGTAGCCCAGGTCGCCGGTGCGCAGCCAACCGTCCGCGGTGAACGGCTGGTCCAGGGTTCCGGCGTCGTCCACGTACCCCGCCGTGACGGACGGGCCGCGCAGCTGCACCTCGCCGACCACCCGGTCCCCGGCCACGGCGCGCCCCTCGGCGTCGGCCACGCGCAGCCGCATCCCCAGCACGGGGCTGCCGACGCCGACCACCCCGCGCGCACCGGGCGCCGTCCGCTCCACCGGCACGGCGGCGCCGCGCTCGGCGAGCGCCGCCCGGTCCACCCAGTCCCAGCGCGGCTCCCGTTCCAGCGGCGGGAACGTCACCGCGAGGGTCGCCTCCGCCAGGCCGTAGACCGTCAGCATCGTGCGGGGGTCGAAGCGGGCCGGGGCGAAGCGCCGGAGGAAAGCCTCCAGCGAGTCCACGGCGATCGGCTCGGCGCCGTTGAACGCCACCCGCCAGCGGGACAGGTCGTAGGACGCGGCCTCCTCGGCCGGTACCGCGTCCACGAGGTAGTCGTAGGCGAAGTTGGGCATCGGGCTGATGGTGTAGCCGCCGTCGGCGAACTGCCGCAGCCAGCCCGCCGGGTCCTTGACGAACGCGGACGGGCGCCAGATCGTGCACGGGACCCCGGTGAGGATGCCGGTCAGCGTGCCGAACAGGCCCATGTCGTGGAAGAGCGGCAGCCAGCTGGAGTTCCGGTCGGCGGGCGTGAGCCTGATCCCGTCCCGGATCGCCCGCAGGCAGGCCAGCACGTTGGCGTGCGTCAGCCGGACGCCCTTCGGGTAGGAGGTGCTGCCCGAGGTGTACTGCAGGACGATCTCGCGGTCCGCGTCCACCTCGACGCCGTCCACCTCGGCGTCGCCCTCACCGTCGGTCAGGACGTCCGCGGCGCCGAGCACGCGGCGGCCCGGGACCGCCTCCTCGATGAACGGCAGCATCGGGGCCAGCCGCCCGGAGACCAGGACGTCCTTGATGCCCGCGTCGTCCAGGACGCTGACGAGCTTCGCGGTCTCGGCCTCCCGCGTGTTCATCGGCAGCGGGCAGACGCACGCCCCGAGCCGGCTGAGCGCGAAGAACAACAGGAGGAAGTCGGGTTCGTTGGTGGAAAGGGCGCCGACCCGGTCGCCCTCACGGATGCCCAGCCCGCGCAGGCGCGCCGCGATCCGGCGCGAGCGCGTGCTCAGGTCGTTCAGGGAGAGCGCGGTCCGCTCGGCGGGGAAGTCGACGGTGACCTCCCCGTGGTCGGCCACGACCTTGTCCAGCGAGCTGTGCAGTGTCGGTTCGTCCATGCGTTGGCCCCCATCGCGCTGTCAGTCGGACGTCGATATCTCCGGAAGTCCCGCCGTGGAGGCGGTCGGGTGCAGTGACCAGCGGCCGTCGGCGTGCCGGGGCGCCCACCGGGTCAGGCGGACGACCCGGGGCACGGCCTCGGCGGTGACCGCCAGGTGACGGTGGCCCAGGTCGACGGCGCGGGTGCGCAGCCCCGCCGCCGAGCCGCGCCAGGTGACCTCGGCCCAGGACCGGCCGGGGTGAGCGGTGAAGTGGATGGTGGCGAGCCCGGCGCGCAGCCCCAGGCCGAGCGCCTTGGCGACGCTCTCCTTGGCCGCCCACAGCAGCCTGGCCCCGCCCGGCCCGGCGAGCAGGGGCCGGTCCTCGGCCCCGCAGAAGCGGTGGGCGACCTCGCGCAGCTCGCCCTCCGGCGCGTCCTCGACGTCGACCCCGCAGCGGCCGGCCCCCTGGACGAGGGCGAGCAGCCCGGAGTCGTGGCTCACGTTGAGGTGCGCCCGCCCCGGGGCGCGCCGCCGGACGGCTCGGGCCAGGACCCGGGACGCCTCCGCCTGCGTGCGGCGGCGGCCCGGCGCGTACCGGCCGTGCAGCGCCGCACGCTCCGGCCCGGGCAACGCGGCCGGCAGCTGTTCCGCCGCCGCGTGCACGACGGACAGCTCGACCAGGTGTAGGTGAAGCTCAGCCCCCGTTGTCGTCTTCATGGACGCCCGGCTACGGTCTTCCGGTCGTCGCGGGCAGCGTGGCCAGGCCGCGGAACTGCAGGTTGTCCGCGCGCCACCGGTACGGACGCTCGGGGTCGAGCGCCAGCCCGGGGATGCGCCGGGTCAGCTCCCGCAGCGCGTAGGCCCCCTCGACCTTCGCCAGCCCGGCCCCGATGCAGTAGTGCACCCCGGTGCCGAGCGCGACGTGGCCCGTCTCCGTGCGGGTGACGTCGAGCCGGTCCGGGTCGGCGAACTGCGCCGGGTCGCGGTTGGCCGAGCCCCGCACGAGGTAGGCGAGCTGACCCTGCCGGATCGTCGTCCCGTGCAGCTCGACGTCCCGCGTCACCAGCCGGTGGGTGAGCTGCACCGGGCCGTCCCAGCGCAGGATCTCGTCCACGGCGGCCGGGATGCGGTCCGGCTCGGCCCGGAGCAGCTCCCACTGGTCGCGCTCGGCCAGCAGGCCGCGCAGGCCGTTGCCCAGCATGTCGACGCTGGTCTCGTACGTGGCCACCAGCAGCAGGAGCAGGTTCGAGCACAGCTCCTCGTCGTCGAGCCGCTCGCCGTTCTCCTCGGCCTGCGCCAGCCGGGATATCAGGTCGTCGCCCGGGGCCCGGCGCCGTTCGGCGATCACCTCGCCGAGGTACGCCATCATCTGCCGCAGCGACTGGGCCGCCGGACCGTGCGTGCCCAGCAGGTCGGGCGCGCCGCCGAGGAACAGCTTCATGGTGTCCGCCCACTCGGTGAGCATCGGCCCGTCCTCGTCCGGAAGGCCGTAGAGGGCGAGCAGCACCCCGATCGGCACCGCGCGGCTGAGGTCGGGGATGAGGTCGAAGCTGCCGCGCTCGATCAGCCCGTCGACCAGCCGGGCGACGATCCCCTCCACCCGGGGCTCCACCTGCCGCACGTCCCGGGGGCTGAAGCCCTGGGACATCAGCTTGCGCACCCGGGTGTGCTCCGGCGGGTCGAGCATCCACATCCACTGCGAGGCGAGCTGGATGAAGTGCCGCATCGCCGGGGACGGGTCCGCGCCGCCGCGGGCCGCGAGCAGGCCGATGCGCCGCGAGGAGAACGTCTCGTGATCGCGCAGGGCGCCGTACACGTCGTCGTACCGCGTCAGCAGGAACCCGTTGAGCTGGTCGTCCCAGTGCACGGGAGCGTGCTCGCGCAGCAGCGCGTACGTCGGGTAGGGGTCGACGAAGACTTCATGGCTGAGCAGCTTCAGCTCGCTCGTGGGGCCGGGTGTCGTCACGGCTCATCTCCCGTCTCTGGTCTGCTCGTCGAACAGCGCGCGGGGGACCTCGGCGACCCCCGTACCGGCCAGGACGGGCGCGCCCTCGGCGTTGACGACATTCACCTCGCAGTCGAGCAGGACGCGCCCGGCCGGCGCCTCCCCGCCCTCGGTGGCGGAGAGACTCGCGGTGACCGTGTCCCCGGCGAAGACCGGCGCGAGGAAGGTGAAGGAGAGCTCCCGCATGTGCACGCCCGGCTCGGCGAGCAGCGGCACCGCGGAGAGCGTGAGCGCGCCCTGGGCCATCCGGCGGTCCCCGAGGCCACCCATGTGGTGTGCGCCCAGGTCCCCGGTCAGGCGGGCGCAGACGTCGATCTCCTGTGAGTTGAACGTGTGCGTAGCGGTTCGGGTGATGCCCATGGCAGCCAATCTCCTCAGACGCCGACGATGAAACCCTTGCTGCGGCCGGTGATGACGACGTCGTCCCCGCACCGGATCCGGGCGTTGAACGCGATCTTCGTCATCCCCTCCGTCGGCTCCAGCCGGGTGACCTCCAGCTCGGCCGTGATCTCCTCACCCCGCCCGACCGGCCGGGCCACGGACCAGTCCATCTTCTGGGAGAGGTAGTCGAGGTCCCCGCCCAGCTTGGTCAGCGGTGCGACCGCCAGGATGTAGGGCAGCTCCTCCGGCAGCGGATCGACGGGGTTGCCGCTCAGCTCGAAGAAGTCGCGGACCTCCTGATCGGTGTACCGCTTGGTCCAGGACAGGACGGTACCGACGGAGATGTCCCCGTGAACGGCGTTCTTGACAGTGGTCGACAACAGCCCCTCCAGGACGGGAGATGCGGCGCGGGGGAAGACGGCGGCGTAACGGTCGACTTGCTACCTACTAACGGGTATCCGCTCGGAATCATGCCGCACGGGACCGCGGAAGGAACACAGGAGCACCAAGTGTGTCTCACGTCACAGTTCCATGCTCCCGTCACACACCTGCCGCCCCAACACCCGTGCAAAACAAGAGATGTGACGTGCATTCACTTCTTGACGTCGCCCGAAGCCAAGACCGTGCCACGCCTGCCGCACCGGCCTTCCGAGCTGACGGGCCGGCCTCGGCACGGGGCACGCCGTCACACGGCACCACCGGCTCTCCCTGACGCGTCGTTGCTGGTCAGTAACCTGGGACGTCCCGGCATCACCGTCAGCCGCAGCACCGTCACGTGCCACCTGCACCAGCTCAGCTCTTCCGCCGTCGCAGGGCCCCGCCCCGGTGTTTTCCACGGGCGCGGCAGCGAGAAGGGCCCGGCCGTCGGCGGCTTCTCCCGACTTCCCTGCGCCGAGGCGCTTCCGGACGAGAGGGCCGCCACCGCGATCGGGGTCTCCGCTCCCGAGCCTTCCTCGCCGCCCACGGCACTTCGGCCGTCGCCTTCACCCCACGACCGGCGTGCTGTGCGAGTGATTCCTCTGCGAGTACCTGGCCGGGGGGCCACGAACAGCGACGAGGCCATCGACGTGGTGCGGGTTCCCGGTAACGCGGTACCCCGCTTCATCTCCGTCGGTACCGTCTTCCCACCCGTTCCGGCCGTCCTGGAGGAACAGACGTGACGAACCGGAAGACGGACGAGCACCCGGGGTATCGCGGCGGACGAGGAGTAGCGTGGGAAGAGCAAGGCGATTCCGTGATCGTGTCGGATCCCGAACGGGTGATCCTCATGACCGACCCCGACGCACCCACCGGCTCGCGTCACCTGCCGACGGGCTCCCACTGGCGGATACGGCCGGGCGGAGCGCTGCTCCGGCTGGAGACGACAGCATCGCGTGAGGGCCGCCTGGACGGAGCCTGGTGGCCGAGGTCCCGGGACATCGGGGCGGAGTTGCCAGCGCTGTTGAGCGCCCTCACCGACCACCTCGGCCCCCTGACGCGCGTCGGCCTGGACGCTGCGGCCTGGGAGGAGCTGCCGACACGGGTCGTCGTCGACGGCATGGTGGTGCACGTCGACTCCTTCCCGGTGGGTGACGACACCGTCCTGATCACGCGAGGCGCCGAGGACCATTTCGCCCTGCTGGTGATTCCTCCGGACGCGACGCCGGAGGCAGCCCACGCGGCGATGGCCCAGGCCGTCCTGGCCGACAACCCCAGTACGGCCGAGCAGATCCTCATCGACACCGGAAGCGGCTCGGCGTCGTAGCGAGGACGGCCCCCTTGGCCGACCACGGGGCACCGGATCTCGCCCGGGCGTGCTCACCCGCGAAGTCGCCCGTCCATGGCGGAGCGTTGCGGCAGTCGGTGCGACAGACAGGAAAGCCCAGGCCAGAATTGACTGACCTGGGCTTCTCGCGGAGCCGCCTAAGGGAATCGAACCCTTGACCTACGCATTACGAGTGCCCCAAGATCATCTCGGCCACTGCCGGTCGGTGTCGCCACATCCCGTTTCCCTTGCTCAGCGACGTGCACCCTTGTCTGGCCATGCCGCCGAGTCCGCCTTGTGCCACCCCGTCCGCTCACGCATCGCTCACGCAGGCTCGTGAACCGAAGCTGCGTCGCCGCAACGAAGCTCGCGGCGATCCATGCCCACTCAGGCCCGACGGCATCGAAGCGCCTGCCGCTCCGGGAGGAGGCATGTGGGCGGTCGCCAAGGGGCCGGCCACGCGGACACTGGTCTGTGCGATGAGGGCAGCATGCCGCAACAGCAGTTGCACTTATTTCGACTGTTGCGGATAATGCACTTATGGCACCTTGAAGCGATCCTTGCCGCAGCACGAAGGGACGGTCACATCATGAGCGCCTCGACTGCTCCACCCACCCCCCCGTCGGGAGCCAGCGCCGATTTCGCGGCGCGAGCTCTGCCGCCCGTGAAGAAGTCCCTCGCTCGTTCGCCCGACGCTGAGCGGATCCACTTCCGAATCGAGGAAGGCGAAGCCGATCTCGAGCTGCCGCGCGAAGCAGTGGAACTGCTGGCCATAGTGCTGAGCCACATGGCGGCAGGCCGCGCCGTCTCCATCGTTCCTGAGCACGCCGAGCTCACCACACAGCAGGCAGCCGACATGCTCAACGTGTCCCGGCCGTTCCTGATCGGGCTTCTGGAGGCCGGTGAGATCGACTACCGGAAGGTCGGCACTCACCGCAGGATCAAGGCACAGTCACTCCTCGATTACCAGCGCCAGGACGACCAGAGGCGCCGGCAAGCAGCGGACGAGCTCACCGCCCTGAACCAGGAGATGGGACTGATCTGACCCCGTGGCGTTCACTGTCGTCTACGACGCCTGCGTCCTGTACCCCAGCACCCTGCGCGATCTGCTCATCCGCATAGCCCAGGCGGGACTCGTACAAGCGAAATGGACGGATCGGATCCTGGACGAGGTCTTCACGAACCTTCATACGAACCGCCCAGAGCTCAACCCGGCGAAGCTGGCCCGAACACGCGAGTTGATGATGCGCGCTGTGCGGGATTGCCTCGTCAAGGACCACGAACCTCTGGAGTCGGCGCTGCAACTGCCCGACACGGATGACCGCCACGTGCTCGCCGCCGCGATCAAGGCGCAAGCTCAGCTCATCGTGACCCACAACCTGAAAGACTTCCCTGAAGAGGCACTGGCGCTGTGGAACATCGAGGCCGTCTCCGCCGACGACTTCGTCCTCGCCCAGATCGATCTCGACCGGCAGCGCGTCTTCGCTGCCGTGCAACAGATCGCCGACTCCTGGAGGAACCCACCCGGCACCACGGGGGATGTGCTCGGCCGCTTGGAGCGAGACGGACTCCTCGAGGCCACCGCGGCCCTCCGCTCCGGCCAGTAGCCCGTGCTCTACTCCTGCACCGCGCCCGCTCACTGGTCAACCGCGTAGCCACCAACCCGATTCCAGCACGGCTGCCGTGGCAACCGGCCGACCGCAGGGTGTCATCGTCCGCTCACGCAGGCTCACACACGGCGCTGCCCAGCGAGAGAAGCGGACCCAAGTCAATGCCACCAACGTGGAAAAGCCCAGGCCAGAATTGACTGACCTGGGCTTCTCGCGGAGCCGCCTAAGGGAATCGAACCCTTGACCTACGCATTACGAGTGCGTCGCTCTGGCCGACTGAGCTAAGGCGGCGTGCCGTGGTGTGCAGCGCGGTTTAGTTTACACACCTCGGCGGGGTGCTCGCGCCGGGGTTCAGCAGCGCTTTCCGTCGGCGGGCACGGTGCCCTTGAGCAGGTAGGCGCCCACGGCGTCGTCCACGCAGGGCACGCCCTGGCCGTAGGCGGTGTGGCCGTCGCCGTCGTAGGTGAGCAGGCTCGCGGAGTCGAGCTGGGCGGCCAGGCCCTCGGCCCAGACGTAGGGGGTGGCCGGGTCCCGGGTGGTGCCGACGACGAGGATCGGGTCGGCACCCTCGGCCTCGATGCGGTTGGCCTCGCCGGTGGGCTCCGCGGGCCAGTCGGCGCAGACCAGCGTGTAGTAGGCGAAGTTCCGGCCGAAGACGGGCGAGGCCTTCTCGAAGGCGGGGAGCGCGGCCTTGACCTCCTTGGCGTCGGCGAAGGGGGCGGGCTGGTCGAGGCAGTTGACGGCCGCGTTGGCGTACATGAGGTTGCCGTACGAGCCGTCGGGCGAGCGTTCGTAGTAGGTGTCCGAGAGCGCGAGGAGGGCGGCCCCGTCGCCGTCCTGGGCGTCGGCGAGGGCGCGGCGCAGGCGGGGCCAGTACTGCTTGGTGTACATGGCGGTGATGACGCCGGTGGTGGCGAGCGACTCGGTCAGCTCGCGCTCCTCGCCGGTGGGCAGCGGCTCCTCGTCGATCGCCGAGAGGAGGGCACCGAGCGTGTCGCCCGCCTGGGCGGCGTCGGTGCCGAGAGGGCAGTCGGAGCGGTCGGCGCAGTCCTCGGCGAAGGCGGTGAAGGCCGTCTGGAAGCCGGCCGTCTGGTCGCGGTTGAGATCTTCGGCGGGCAGCGACGGGTCGATGGCGCCGTCCAGGACGAGGCGGCCCGAGCGGGAGGGGAAGAGGCCCGCGTAGGTGGCGCCGAGCAGGGTGCCGTAGGAGTAGCCGAGGTAGGTGAGCTTGTCGTCGCCGAGGGCCGCGCGCAGGACGTCCATGTCCCGGGCGGCCTCGATGGTGGAGACGTGGCCCAGCAGTTCCCCGGCGTCCTCGGCGCAGCCGTCGGCGAAGGAGTCGTTGGCCCGCTTGAGGGCGGCCGTCTCGGCGGCGTCGTCGGGGGTGACGTCGGCGCTGGTGTAGGCGTCCATGGCGGTGTCGGAGAGGCACTCGACCGGTTCGCTGCGGGCGACGCCGCGCGGGTCGAAGCCGACGACGTCGTACTCGGCCCGGACGGGCTCGGGCAGGCCGAGCCCGGCGAAGTCCTGCACGAAGTCCACCGCGGAGCCGCCCGGCCCGCCGGGGTTGACGACGAGGGAGCCCGCGGGCTCGCCCGAGCCGGCGGATCGGGAGCGGACGACGGCCAGCTCGAGGTCCTGGGCGGGGGCGGGGGCGGGGGCGGGGGCCGAGTAGTCGAGCGGGACGGTGAGCTCGGCGCACTGGAAGCCCTCGGGGCCGCAGTCGCGCCAGTCGAGCCGCTGGTCGTAGTAGGGGCGCAGGTCGTCGGGGATCTCGGCGGGGAGGGGCCGCAGGACGCGGTCGACGCCCCGGCCCGCCGCGTCGGACGCGTTGCCGGGCGGGGCCGACGACGCCCGGCCGTCCTCGGCCGTGCAGCTGGTGAGGAGCAGTGCGGCCACTGCCGTGAGCGTGCCGGAGGTGCGGAGCAGCCGCCTGGGGTCCATCGGTCACCTTCGCCGGGTCGAGTCCGTGGGTCCTGCCGTGGGGATCACCACGGAGCGTATATCCCCGGACGCCGTCAGCCCGCGCGCAGCGCCAGCGTCATCGCCTCGACGGCGAGGAGCGGGGCGACGTTCCGGTCGAGGGCCTCCCGGCACTCCAGGATGGCCTCCATGCGCCGCAGGGTCTGTTCCGGGCGCGAGGACGCGGCCAGCCGGCCGACGCTCTCCGCCGCGGAGAGGCCCAGGTCGGGGCCGGTGGGGGCGGAGGCGGCCCCGAGCTGCTGGGCCAGCACGTCGCGGTAGAAGGCGGCGAGGTCGGTGAGGGCGAGGTCCAGCGAATCCCGCTGCGTGCGGGTGGCACGGCGCTTCTGCCGGTCCTCCAGCTCCTTCATCGCCCCGGCGGTGCCGCGCGGCATCCGCTTGCCCTCGGTGCCGCCGAGCGCGGCACGCAGATCCTCCGTCTCCCGGGCGTCCAGCTCCTCGGCGACCTGCTTGGCGTCCTCGGTCGCGGCGTCGATCAGCTCCTGGGCGGCGCCGAGGCAGCCGCCGACCGTGTCCACCCGGGTCGGCAGCTTCAGGACGGCCATGCGCCGGGCCCGGGCCCGCTCGTCGGTGGCGAGGCGACGGCTGCGCTCGATGTGGCCGCCGGTGGCCCGGGCGCAGGCGGCGGCGAGGGCGGGCTCGATGCCGTCCCGCCGGACGAGGAGCTCGGCGACGGCGTCCACCGGCGGGGTGCGCAGGGACAGCAGGCGGCAGCGGGAACGGATGGTGGGCAGGACGTCCTCGGTGGAGGGAGCGCACAGCAGCCAGACGGTGCGCGGAGCGGGCTCCTCGACGGCTTTCAGCAGGACGTTGCCCGCGCCCTCGGTGAGGCGGTCGGCGTCCTCCAGGACGATGACCTGCCAGCGCCCCCCGGCCGGGGAGAGCTGGGCGCGCCGCACCAGCTCGCGGGTCTCCTTGACGCCGATCGTGAGTTGATCCGTACGGATGACGTCGACGTCGGCGTGGGTGCCGACGAGCGCGGTGTGGCAGCCGTCGCAGAAGCCGCAGCCGGGGACACCACCCGAGGCACGGTCGGGGCTGACGCACTGGAGTGCGGCGGCGAAGGCCCGGGCCGCCGTGGCCCGGCCGGCGCCGGGCGGGCCGGTGAACAGCCAGGCGTGCGTCATGGACGAGCCGGCGGCGATCGCCGACTCGGCGGCGGTGTCGGCCGGGGTGTGGGCGGCCTCGGCGGCGGTGCCGGCGGCGGCGTGGGCGGTGACGAAGGCGTCGGCGTCCCGGGCGGCGGCCGCGAGCTGGGCCACCACCCTCTCCTGGCCGACCAGGTCGTCCCACACCGCCATGGCTGCCCTTCCGCCGCCGTTCTCGTTCGGTCGATCCCGCTCGCCCGTCGGTACGTCCCACTCGACGTACCCCGGCCGTACTCCGGCGTCCATTGTCGTGGATGGCACCGACAGCGTCGGCACTGCGCCGGGCGGGTGAACTCCGGTGACGTTCCGGGGCTCGACCGGCGACGCCCGGCTCGCTCCGACTAGTCATATGACATGGTCACCATGCAGCCTCGGGCCGGCCCTTCCCCGACGGCCGGCCGGGAGCTCCCTCCTTGCCGGACTCCAAGGACGCAAGGGAACCGCCCGCACCGCCTCCGCTTCCGCGGAACGCGCGGGCACCGGCACCGCTCGTACCGGCCGTGGGCTGCGCGGCGTCTGGGCCGCGGGGGCGGCCCAGACGCCGATGACCGGCCAAGAGCCCCGGGCGCGCTCCCGACCGCAGCCGGATCAGCGGCGTCGGCCGCGCTCGCCGCCATGGGCCCCGTCGGCCTCGGCGTCCCCGTCCTCGCCCCCGTCTCCGTCCTTCGCGGCCGCGGGCTCCTCGTAGGGACCGAGCAGCTCGTCCGCCAGGGTCGGCAGGTCGTCCATCGGCGTCTCCTCGGCCCAGGCGGGACGGGGCCGGGCGCGGTCCGACGGCTCTGACGCCGGGGGAGCCGGAGGAACCGGGGGAGCCTCGGAGGCCGCGGGAGCGTCCGGCCGAAGCGGGAGCTCGCGCGTGACGTCGTCAGGGTCGCTCCCGCGCGGGGCGCCGCCCCCGGCCTCGCCCCGGGCCGCGTCGTCGGGGACCTGCGGCAGCACCTGCGTCTCCCCGTCGGACGCGCCGGCGGGAGGATCCTGCGGCACCCGGGGCACCTGCACGGTGTCCTCCTCGGAGCCGCCCACCGCGCGCTCCTGCTCGGCCTGCTGCGCCGCGCGGTTCCGCTCCGCCCGCAGCAGCGCCTCCTCGGCCTTGCGCTGCTTCTCCACGCGCCGGGCCGCCGCCTCCTCGCGCAGCCGCGTCTCCTCCTCGCGCTGGCGGGCGAGACGTTCCTCCTCCGCTCGCCGGGCGGCCTCCTCGGCCTCACGGCGCTCCCGCTCCTCCTCGGCGCGACGGCGCAGTTCCTCGGCCCGGCGCCGGGTCTCCTCGGCGAGCCGGGCCTCGGCCGCACGGCGAGCGGCCTCGGCCTCCTGGCGGCGCCGCTCCTGCTCCCTGGCCTCCTCCTCGGCCCGCAGCCGGGCCAACTCCTCCTGGCGCTCCCGCTCCTGCCGGGCGAGCTCCTCCTGGCGCTCCCGCTCCAGGCGCTCGGCCTCGGCCTTGCGAAGCTCCTCCTCCTCGCGGCGGGCGGCCTCCTCGGCCTCACGGCGCTTGCGCTCCTCCTCGGCGCGCCGCCGGGCCTCCTCGCGCTCCTGGATCTCCTGCTCCGAGAGCGGCAGCACCTGGTCGAGCCGGTGCCGGACGACGCCGGTGACCGACTCCGGCTCCTGGCCCGCGTCCACGACGAGGTAGCGGGCCGGGTCGGCGGCGGCGAGCGCGAGGAACCCGGCGCGCACCCGCTGGTGGAAGCCGGACGACTCCGACTCCAGCCGGTCCGGGGCCTCGGTGAAGCGCTCCCGGGCCGTCTCGGGCGAGATGTCCAGCAGGACGGTGAGGTGCGGGACGAGGCCGTCCGTCGCCCAGCGGGAGATGCGGGCGATCTCGGACGGCGACAGCTCGCGGCCCGCCCCCTGGTAGGCGACGGAGGAGTCGACGTAGCGGTCGGTGATGACGACGGCGCCGCGCTCCAGGGCCGGCCGGACGACGGTCTCCACGTGCTCCGCGCGGTCGGCCGCGTAGAGCAGCGCCTCTGTCCGGTCGGACAGCCCGGCCGAGGACACGTCCAGCACGATCGAGCGCAGCCGCTTGCCGAGCGGCGTGGCGCCCGGCTCCCGGGTGACGACGACCTCGTGTCCCTTGCCGCGTATCCACTCCGCGAGCGCCTCGGCCTGCGTGGACTTGCCCGCGCCGTCCCCGCCCTCCAGGGCGATGAAGAAGCCCGTCGTGGCCGTGGCCTGCTCCGGGTCGCCGCCACGGACGGCGTCCAGGAGGTCGCGGCGCAGCGGCACGCCCTGCCGGTCGTCCACGCGGGTGAGCACCAGCGCGGCGACGGGCAGGAGCAGCGCGCCCA
Organism: Streptomyces sp. WMMC1477; assembly: GCF_027460245.1. NCBI lineage: Bacteria > Bacillati > Actinomycetota > Actinomycetes > Kitasatosporales > Streptomycetaceae > Streptomyces > Streptomyces sp. WMMC1477. Next base: position 2,275,542 of record NZ_JAPZBD010000003.1, read on the forward strand.
GCAGCATGAGCACGAACGCGGCGCCGCCGTGAGCGAAGACGAACTTGCCGCTCTCCACCCGCTGGGTGCCGATGAGCGCCGCGAGCAGCGGGGCCAGGATGGCCGACAGCGCGATGCTCAGCCGGACGACGGCGCCGAGGTGCTCCGTCATCCGCGTGCGACGGGACTCCTCGGTCTCCTGGTCGAGCACGGTGTGGGCGGCGCGGGCGGCGACCCCGGCGCTGAGCCCGGTGAAGAGCCCGGCCGCCAGCATCGTCGCCGTGTCGGAGACGAGGCCCGTCAGCAGCAGGGCGGCCCCGGTGACGATCAGGGCCAGGGCCAGCACCCGGCGCCGGGAGAGCGAGGGCAGCACGTGCCCGGCTCCGCGGATGCCGCAGGCGGTGCCGCCGGTGAGGCCGAGGACGAGGAGGGCGAAGGTGACCGGCCCGCCGCCGAAGTCCGCCGCGTGCAGCACGCTCACCGCGACGGCGCCCCCGACCGCGCCGGCGACCGCGGCGGCGACCGTGACGAGCAGCGGGACGGCACCCGTCCGGCCCCGCTCGGGACCGGCGGCGGTGCGCGGCCTGCGCAGCCCCTCCAGCGGGGAGCGCGGGCGGGGCGTCGAGGTGGCGGGCAGGGTGAGGAAGACGAGCAGGGAGATCGACGCGGCGAACAGACCGGCCGCGACGTAGGACGCCAGGGCCGCCTGGTGGTCGGTGAACCACACGATGCCCGTGCCCAGCAGATTGCTGAGCAGGGTGACGACGAGCAGGACCGCTGCGGCGGCCGGGAAGGCGAGGAACGAGCCGCGCACCCACAGCCGGCGCAGGGCCTCGTGCTGGTCGGGCAGCGGGCGTATGGCGGCGCCCTCGGGCGGCGGCTCGGGCAGCAGGGCCGGGGCCGCGCTGTCCTTGGCGACCGTCCACAGCCGCTCGGCCGCGCCCGCGAGGAACACGGTGCCGAGGAGGAAGGCATAGGAGCTGTCCGGCGTCCACGTGATCCACAGCGGCGCGACGATCAGCAGCGCGGCCCGCAGGCCGTCGGCGCCGATCATCGTCCAGCGGCGGTCGAGCGGACCGCCCGGGGCCACGAGGGAGGAGACCGGGCCGAGCAGCACGGCACCGCAGAGCAGGGTGGCGAGCAGGCGGGTGGCGAAGACCGCCACGACGGCGAGGGCCACCCCGCGGTAGCCGCCGCCGAACAGCGTCTCACCGCCGGTCAGCGCCACGCCGATGACGGCCTGGACGGTGAGGAGGGTGAGCACGAGGAGCCCGAGGGCGTCCCCGATTCCGCTGACGTAGGTGGCGCTCCACAACCGTCGCAGCGGTGCGTAGCGCACCAGCGCGCGCACCGCGCGCTCGCGGGAGTCCGCGGCGAGGGCTTCGGAGGCGGAGTCGCCCGTCATTGGCTGCTCTGCTCGCGTCATACGGGCAGCGTATCGAGTGCGGCCGACACCGTCGGCCCGGACCCGGAGATCGGGCCGCGCGCGAGCGGATCCGGCAGCTCCGGTCCGGACGACGGACGGCCGGACGACGGACGGCCGGACGACGGACGGCCGGACGGCCAGGCGGCCGGACGGCCAGCCGGCCCTCCGGTCGGGAACGGCAGCCGGTACGCGTGATCCGCCTCGCCCGCCGCCCGGGAGCGCGAACGAGCGAGGCCGCCTCCCCCGGGCGGGGGCGGCGGCTCGTGCTCTCACTCGGTGGCGGGCCCCGGCTTCGCGGCGGCGGTCTTCTTGGCCGCCGACTTCTTCGCCGTGGTCTTCTTGGCCGTCGTCTTCTTGGCGGCCGTCTTCTTCGCCGTGGTCTTCTTCGCCGTCGTCTTCTTGGCGGCCGTCTTCTTCGCCGCCGCCTTCTTCGCCGTCTTCTTGGCCGGGCCCTTGGCGCGCTTCTCGGCGAGCAGCTCGAAGGCGCGCTCGGCGGTGATCGTCTCGACGTCGTCGTCGCGCCGCAGGGTGGCGTTGGTCTCGCCGTCCGTCACGTACGGGCCGAAACGACCGTCCTTGACGACGACCGGGCGGTCGTTGAAGGGGTCGGCGCCCAGCTCCTTCAGCGGGGGCTTGGCGGCGGCCCGGCCGCGCTGCTTCGGCTGTGCGTAGATGGCCTGCGCCTGCTCCAGCGTGATGCTGAAGATCTGGTCCTCGCTCTCCAGCGAGCGCGAGTCCGTGCCCTTCTTCAGGTACGGGCCGTAGCGGCCGTTCTGGGCGGTGACCTCCTGCTCCGACTCCGGGTCCACCCCGACGACGCGGGGCAGGGACAGCAGCCGGAGGGCGTCGTCCAGTGTGACCGTGTCCAGGTCCATCGACTTGAACAGGGACGCCGTGCGCGGCTTGACGGCGTTCTTCCCGGTCTTCGGGGTGCCCTCGGGCAGGACCTCGGTGACGTAGGGGCCGTAGCGGCCCGACTTCGCGACGACCGGGTTGCCGCTGCCCGGGTCGGTGCCCAGCTCCCGCTCGCCGCTGGGCTTGGCGAACAGCTCCTCGGCCAGCGCGACGGTCAGCTCGTCCGGCGGCAGGTCGTCGGGGACGTCGGCCCGCTGGCCCGTCTCGCCCTCGGGACCCGGCTTCTCGACGTACGGGCCGTAGCGGCCGACGCGCAGCACGATGCCCTCGCCGACGGGGAAGGAGGAGACGCCCTTCGCGTCGATGGCGCCCAGGTCGGAGACGAGTTCCTTCAGCCCGCCCAGGTGGTCGCCGTCGCCGTTGCCGGCCTCGGCGGCGCCGCCCGGTGTCTCGCCCTCGCCGTAGTAGAAGCGGCGCAGCCACGGCACGGATTCGGCGTCCCCGCGCGCGATGCGGTCGAGGTCGTCCTCCATCTGCGCGGTGAAGTCGTAGTCGACGAGCCGGCCGAAGTGCTTCTCCAGCAGCCCGACGACGGCGAAGGAGAGGAAGGACGGCACCAGGGCCGTGCCCTTCTTGAAGACGTACCGCCGGTCGAGGATGGTGCTGATGATCGACGCGTACGTCGACGGGCGGCCGATCTCCCGCTCCTCCAGCTCCTTGACCAGCGTGGCCTCGGTGTAGCGGGCGGGCGGCTTGGTCGCGTGGCCGTCGGCGGTGATCTCCCGGACGCCCAGCGCGTCGCCCTCGGCGACCTGCGGCAGCCGGCGCTCACGGTCGTCGAGCTCGGCGTTCGGGTCGTCGGAGCCCTCGACGTAGGCCTTGAGGAAGCCGTGGAAGGTGATGATCTTCCCGGTGGTCGAGAACTCGGCCTCCCGCCCGTCGGCCGCGCGTCCGCCGACCTTGACGGTGACGGACTGGCCCACGGCGTCCTTCATCTGCGAGGCGACGGTCCGCTTCCAGATGAGTTCGTAGAGCTTGAACTGCTCACCGGTGAGGCCCGTCTCGGCGGGGGTGCGGAAGCGGTCGCCGGAGGGGCGGATCGCCTCGTGCGCCTCCTGCGCGTTCTTGACCTTCCCGGCGTACGAGCGCGGCTTGTCCGGCAGGTAGTCCGCGCCGTAGAGCTGGGTGACCTGGGCACGGGCGGCGGTCACGGCCGTCTCGGACAGCGTCGTGCTGTCCGTACGCATATAGGTGATGAAGCCGTTCTCGTACAGGCGCTGCGCCACCTGCATCGTGACCTTGGCGCCCATGCCGAGCTTGCGCGAGGCCTCCTGCTGGAGCGTCGTCGTGCGGAAGGGCGCGTAGGGAGAGCGACGGTAGGGCTTGGAGTCGACCGAGCGGACGGAGAACGCGGCCTCCGCGAGGGCCGCGGCCAGGGAGCGGGCGGCCTGCTCGTCCAGGTGGAGCACCTGGTCGGCGCGCTTGAGCTGTCCGTCGGAGCCGAAGTCGCGGCCCTGGGCGACACGGCGGCCGTCGACGGCGGTCAGCCGGGCACCGAAGGTGTCGGACGCGGTGGTGCCCCCGGCCGAGAAGGTGCCGGTGAGGTCCCAGTACTCGGCGGCGCGGAACGCCATGCGCTCGCGCTCCCGCTCGACCACGAGCCGGGTGGCGACGGACTGCACGCGCCCCGCCGACAGCCGCGGCATGACCTTCTTCCACAGGACGGGCGAGACCTCGTACCCGTAGAGGCGGTCCAGGATGCGGCGGGTCTCCTGGGCGTCGACGAGCTTCTGGTCGAGGTCCCGGGTGTTGTTGACGGCGTCGCGGATGGCGTCCTTGGTGATCTCGTTGAAGACCATGCGGCGCACGGGGACCTTGGGCTTCAGCACCTCCTGGAGGTGCCAGGCGATGGCCTCGCCCTCGCGGTCCTCATCGGTGGCGAGGTAGAGCTCGTCGGACTCGGCCAGCAGCTGCTTGAGCTTCTTGACCTGGTCCTTCTTGTCGCTGTTGACGACATAGAGCGGCTCGAAGTCGTGGTCGACGTCCACCCCGAGACGGGCCCAGGGCTCACCCTTGTACTTGGCCGGCACCTCGGCGGCCCCGTTCGGCAGGTCGCGGATGTGCCCGACGCTCGCCTCGACGACGTAGCCAGGGCCGAGATAGCCCTTGATCGTCTTCGCCTTGGCGGGCGACTCGACGATCACGAGTCGACGACCGCCCGTTGCGGTATCGCTGGTCGGGGACAACTTCTCGCTCTTCTCTCCGGTTGGTGGTCAGCGGGTGCGCTGCGAGGTACTGCGGTGCCGGGGCGGGCCGGCTGACGTCGCACGGGTGCGCTGACCCGGCTCGCCGGCCCGGCGCGACGTCGGCGCGGTGGGATGTCGTGCGCCGCGCTGGTGGGTCGGAGTGTGACCGTACCTCCCGCTCTCCTGTCAAACGGGAAAAGTCAGCAACGCCACTCGAACGGTAACCCGACTAATCACCTCAGTGCGGTTCGACGACGCCCGGGGTGAGGCCGGCCGGGCCGCACCGGGCGGTCGATCGATACGGATACCACCCAGCATGCACGATATGCGCCGGTTACGGCGGCCCGATCGACCACCGTCCGGGCGCTCACTGTCGTGGACACCACACTCTGCGCCACGATGCCGTACCACAGGTGCAACCGCTCTGCGCCAAGGGCACGACCGCGGTTCCGACAACCGGGGGCGGGCTGGCAGTATGGCGACGTCAAGTGCCCACCTCTACGCTCCACCCGGGGGAAGAACGTGTCCGACCCGCAGCAGAATCCTTACAGCCAGCCCGGCCCGCAGCCCGGTCAGCCCGGCCCGTACGGCGCTCCGGGCCAGCCCGGCCAGCCCGGCTACGGCTACCCGCAGGCCCCGCCAGCCCCGGGCGGCGCCGCCCCCGGCCAGTACACCGGTGACCCGAACGCGCCGTACGGCTACGACCCCTACGGCCGTCCGTACTCCGACAAGTCCAAGATCACCGCGGGCCTGCTCACGCTGCTCGTCGGCACCTTCGGTATCGGCCGCTTCTACACCGGCCACATCGGCATCGGCATCGGCCAGCTGCTGACCCTCGGCGGCTGCGGCATCTGGTCGATGATCGACGGCATCATCACGCTGACCAAGAGCGACGCGACGGACGCCCAGGGCCGCATCCTGCGCAGCTGAGCCCCGCCGTGACCGTCTCCGCGCCGCGCACCCGCCGACCTCGCCATCCGGCCGTGGGGCCGCTGGCCGCCCTCGCGGCCGGCGGCGCGGGGGCGGCGTACCTGTACCGCACCGATCCGCACTCCCCCGGGCAGTTCCTCCCCCGCTGCCTCTTCAACTGGGCCACCGGCCTGGACTGCCCCGCCTGCGGCACCACGCGGATGGCGTACGACCTCCTGCACGGGGACGTCGCGGCGGCCTTCGCCGACAACGCGGCCATGCTCGTCCTCGGCGTTCCCGTCGTGGCCTACCTCGGCACCCGCTGGCTCGTCTCGGGCCTGCGCGGACGGCGGTACCGCCCCAAGGTCAGCACCCGTGCCGTCCTTCCCGCGGCGCTGCTGATGGTGACGTGGACGGTGGCCCGCAACCTCGTGGGCTGACGTGAACACCCCGGCGGACGCACACGTCTGACCGGTTTCACCCCGACACCCCGGAATACCCCACCGGGGTTCGTCACGCTTGCATTACGACTCATATTTTCCTGCAACCGGATGAACGGGTCGCGAGTCCAGATCATCGCCACCCCGGACTCTGTCACCCGGGCGGCTGTGACGCTACGGCTTGTCGCGTCCTGTTCAAACCGCTCAAAAGGAGCAACACCCCATGGCAAACGCCGACAACATCGCGCCCAACGGCCAGCCCTACTCCGAGAAGTCGAAGACCACCGCCGGTCTTCTGACCCTCCTTCTGGGCGGCCTGGGCGTCGGCCGGTTCTACACCGGCCACACCGGCATGGCGATCGGCCAGCTGCTGACCGCGGGCGGCTGCGGCATCTGGGCGCTGATCGACGGCATCATGTTCTTCACGAAGGACGACCGCACCGACGCGCAGGGCCGCATCCTGAAGCCGTGAACCGGTCTCGCACCCGCGCCGAGGGCCGGCGACCGTGACGGTCGCCGGCCCTCGGCGTCTGCGCTTCGAACGGCCCCGGCCGGGGCCTCACAGGCTGAGCAGCAGCCAGCAGCCCGTTCCCGCCAGCAACAACCCCGAGGCCGCGGCGATCAACGCGGCACCGGCGGGTGAGACCGGCCCCGACGGCACCGCGACGGGACGCCGCCGGCCCGCCCTGGCCACCGTCCACAACAACAGCGCGGCGCCGAACAGGGCGCAGACGCCACCGACGAATGCCGTGGGTGCACTTTCCATGCCGCCGAGCGTCCCACCGCCGGGCGGCGGCGAACGGAACGCCGGGTGAACGAACACCCGAACGGCCGCCCAACGGAGACCGGCGCCCAGGACCCGGCCGACGCCTTCCGTGGCGAGGACCGACACCTTCCGTGGAGGGGCGCGCACGCCCGTGAGGGACACGCCCGGGAAGGGGCGCGCACGCCCGTGGAGAGGCGACACCCGTGGAGGAGGCGACGCCTTCCCGTGGACGGCGGCGAGCTGCCGCGACGCCGAGCCGGACCTCAGCCCTCCTCGGGCAGCAGGAAGCCCTGCTCCACCAGGAGCCGGATCGCCTCCGGGGTCCGGGAGCGCAGCGCCTCGCGGTCCTCACCGACCAATTGGGCGATGGCGTCCAGGATGCGTCCCGCGGGCAGCGTCCCGTCGCACACCCCCGCGAAGCCGGCGCCCACGGTGTCCACCTGCGAGGCCCGGCGCATGCCCCGGCTCTGACGCAGCACCACATGCTCCGGGTCCTCGGCCCCGGGTGGGCCGATCTGCTCCTGGAGCACCCCCTCGGCCAGCCGGAACCTGGTCTCCAGCAGGGCCGCGTCGTCGTACGTCCGCAGGAAGTCCTGGCGCTCGAAGTGCTCCACGACCGTGCCTCCGAGCGGCTGCTCCACCGGGTGCGCCCACTCCTCGATCGTGACCGCCGGGTCCGCCGCCCCCGAGTTGCGCAGCGTGATCCAGCCGAAGCCGACGCCCTCGGTACCGGAACGCTCGAACTCCTCCAGCCAGGCGTCGTAGCGCGCCGCGTAGCCCGGCCCGTGGTGGTCCCCGGCGTCCCGTAGCCACAGCTCCGCGTACTGCGTGACATCCTGGACCTCCCGCTGCACCACCCAGGCGTCGCACCCGGCCGGGAGCCAGGAGCGCAGCCGGTCCCGCCAGTCCTCCCCCGCGACGTGCTGCCAGTTGGCCAGCATCTGGCAGTAGCCGCCCTCGGCGAGGTGGTCCGCGGCGTTCCGCACGAGGCTCCGGCAGACGTCGTCACCGCGCAGACCGCCCTCGCGGTACACCAGCCGCGCGCCCTCCTGTCCCGGCGGCGTGATGACGAAGGGCGGGTTCGAGACGATGAGGTCGAACGGCTCGTCGTCCGCGACCGGCGCGTAGAGCGAGCCCTGCCGCGCCTCGGGAGCCGGGGCCCCCGACAGCGCCAGCGTCAGCCCGGCACAACGCAGCGCCCGCGGGTTGACGTCCGTCGCGGTGACGTGGGCCGCGTGCTGGGCCGCGTGCAGTGCCTGGACACCGGAGCCCGTCCCCAGGTCCAGCGCCCGCCTGACCGGCGTGCGGACCGTGATGCCCGCCAGCGTCGTCGAAGCCCCGCCGACGCCCAGGACGACGTCCGACGCACGGTCACCGATGCCCCCGGCGCCGCCGACGCCGCAGCCGGCGTCCGAGACGATCCACCAGTCCTGCCCCGCCGGGCCGCTGTACGGGCGCACGTCCACCGAGGCACGCACCTCGTCGCCCTCGGCCGGCAGCAGCCAGCCGGCCTCCAGCGCCGCGGCCAGCGGCAGTGCGGCCCCGGCCTGGGGCCGGGGCACGGACCGCTGGAGCAGGAACAGCCGGACCAGCACCTCCAGCGTGGAGCCGCCGCGGGTCGCGCGCAGCGCGGGAACGGTCTCGTTGCGGGCGAGCGCCGCGTACGACGAGGCGCCCAGCAGCTCCAGCAGGCCGTCCGCGGTGAACTCGGCGGCCAGGAAGGCCTCCCGCAGCCGGCTGGTCGTGCCGCGGTCGTCAGAGGGCAGGGGATGCGTACTCACCGCTCCATTGTGCGGCGTCCGGCCCCGTCGGCGACCGGTGCCCCGTCGGCCCGGCGCGGCACGGGCTCCCCGACCGGGGGACGGCGGCCTCGGCACGGCCGGGCCCCGTCCCCCCGGGGGCGGGTTACGCCTCCCCGGAGGCCTCGGGCGATTCGGGCCGCTGGCAGCCGGGCTGCTCGGCCATCGCCTGGCCCAGCTCGCCGGTCTGGAGCTGGTCCAGCGCCTCGTCACCGCTCGTGCCGAGCTTCTTGAGGTCGTCGGCGATGTCGGCCAGGCCGTCGGCGAACGCGGACTGGTCCTGCGTGTCGAGACCGTCGACCCGCTTCTTGAGGTCCGTGTAGGCGGTGGAGATGTCGTTGAGCTCCTTCACCGCGTTGTCCCGCAGCTCCGCCCCGTCCTCCACCGGAGGGTCGCCGGCCTCGTCCACGGCGTCCGCCAGAGCGCCGTAGGCCTCCGAGAGCTGCTGAAACGCCTGGGAGTCGGCCTTCTGGACCTCCGCCGAGCTCTGGTCCGCCTCGCTGGCCTCGGCGATCGTGGAGTTCGCGTTCTGGATCTTCTCGACCTGCGGCCCGACCTCGCTGCAGACCGCCTCCGCCCACTCCCGCGTCTCGGCGTCGGTGTCGTCGTCACCGCAACCGGTCAGCGTCAGAGCGAGCACCGCGCCGGTGCTGAGCACCAAGGCAAGCTTCTTGTTCACCGGTCGACCCATCCCTTCGTGGCTACCGGGCCGGAAGATACACGTCGAAGGGGCGCCTACGGCGCGCTCGGCGTGCGATTCGTCCACTTCCGGCATTAAAGCAGCCGTTTCGTCCTCCGAAGGGTGGCGGCTCCGGCATGCCGAGGGCGGACGGCGCACCCCGGCACGCCGTCCGCCCTCGACCGGCCCCCGGCGCGGCTACGGGGCCGCCACCGGGTCCACCTGCGGGGCTGACTGACGCTCCGCCACCTCGCCGTCGTCCAGCGAGCCGCCACGCCGCTTGGAGACGTAGACGGAGGAGACGATCACGACCACGGCCAGGACCGCCACCACCGCCCGGGCACCGGCGCTGGCGTCGTCACCGTAGGAGAGCGTCACGATGGCCGGGGCGATCAGCAGGGCCACCAGGTTCATGACCTTGAGCAGCGGGTTGATCGCCGGTCCCGCGGTGTCCTTGAACGGATCGCCCACGGTGTCGCCGATGACCGTCGCCGCGTGCGCCTCGCTGCCCTTGCCACCGTGGTGGCCGTCCTCCACGAGCTTCTTGGCGTTGTCCCAGGCACCGCCGGAGTTGGCCAGGAAGACGGCCATGAGGATGCCGGTGCCGATGGCCCCCGCGAGGAACGACGCGAGCGCGCCGACGCCGAGCGTGAAGCCGACCGCGATCGGCGCCATCACGGCCAGCAGACCGGGCGTCGCCAGCTCGCGCAGGGCGTCCTTCGTGCAGATGTCCACGACCCGGCCGTACTCCGGCTTCTCCGTGTAGTCCATGATCCCCGGGCGCTCGCGGAACTGCCGGCGCACCTCGAAGACCACCGCGCCCGCGGAGCGGGAGACGGCGTTGATCGCGAGACCGGAGAACAGGAAGACGACCGAGGCACCGAGGATGAGGCCGACGAGGTTGTTGGGCTGGGCGATGTCCAGGCTGAGCCCCAACTCGTCCGCCGCCGCGCCGACCTTGGCCGCCTCGGTCTCGAAGGCCTCCCGGTAGGAGCCGAAGAGGGCGGCGGCGGCCAGGACCGCGGTGGCGATGGCGATGCCCTTGGTGATGGCCTTGGTGGTGTTGCCGACCGCGTCCAGGTCGGTGAGGACCTGGGCCCCCGCGCCCTCGACGTCGCCGGACATCTCCGCGATGCCCTGCGCGTTGTCCGAGACGGGGCCGAAGGTGTCCATGGCCACGATGACGCCCACCGTGGTCAGCAGACCGGTCCCGGCGAGGGCCACGGCGAACAGCGCCAGCATGATGGACGTGCCGCCCAGCAGGAACGCGCCGTAGACGCTGAGCCCGATGAGCAGCGCCGTGTAGACGGCGGACTCCAGACCGAGCGAGATGCCGGACAGGACGACGGTGGCCGGGCCGGTCAGGGAGGTCTTGCCGACGTCCTTCACCGGCTTGCGGGTGGTCTCCGTGAAGTAGCCCGTGAGCTGCTGGATGAGCGCGGCCAGCACGATGCCGATGGCCACCGCGACGAGCGCGATGAGCCGCGGGTCGCCGTCGTGCGCGGCGATCTCGCCGTCGCCGACGTTGTCCAGCTCGGCGAAGGTCGCCGGCAGGTAGGCGTAGGCGGCAGCGGCGACGAGCGCCAGGGAGATCACCGCGGAGATGAAGAAGCCGCGGTTGATGGCGGTCATGCCGCTGCGGTCCGTGCGGCGCGGGGAGACGACGAAGACGCCGATCATCGCCGTGATGACCCCGATCGCCGGCACCAGCAGCGGGAAGGCGAGGCCGGCGTCGCCGAAGGCGACGGTGCCCAGGATGAGGCTGGCCACGAGGACGACCGCGTAGGACTCGAAGAGGTCGGCCGCCATGCCCGCGCAGTCACCGACGTTGTCGCCCACGTTGTCCGCGATGGTCGCGGCGTTGCGCGGGTCGTCCTCGGGGATGCCCTGCTCGACCTTGCCCACGAGGTCCGCGCCCACGTCCGCGGCCTTGGTGAAGATGCCGCCGCCGACGCGCATGAACATCGCGATCAGGGCGGCCCCGAGACCGAAACCCTCCAGCACCTTCGGCGCGTCGGCGGCGTAGACGAGCACGACGCACGAGGCACCGAGCAGGCCCAGGCCGACGGTGAACATACCGACGACGCCACCGGTACGGAAAGCGATCTTCATCGCGTTGTGCGAAACCGCGACGAGATCCTTTTCCGCACCCCCGTCGCCGGAACTCGCCTCTCTGGCCGCAGCCGCCACTCGCACGTTACTGCGCACCGCGAGCCACATGCCGATATAGCCGGTGGCCGCCGAGAACAACGCACCGACCAGGAAGAACAGCGAACGGCCGAGGCGCTGGTTCATGTCGTCGGCGGGAAGGAGCATGAGCAGGAAGAACACGACGACGGCGAATACGCCGAGCGTGCGCAACTGCCGCGCGAGATAGGCGTTGGCGCCTTCCTGCACGGCCGCGGCGATCTTCTTCATGCTGTCCGTGCCCTCGCCGGCCGCGAGCACCTGGCGCAGCAGCACCACGGCGACGGCGAGGGCGGCTGCCGCGACGGCGGCGATCACCAGGACCAGGCCGCGGTTGCCGGACGTGAGCACGGCGTCGGCGGCCAGCTGATGATGGTTCTGCAGAGGGGGAAGTTGCCCCGCCATTCGTCCTCCTTGACGTGTGGCGCGAGAGCGCGCCCATGGCGTTTGCGGGAAAGATGTGGCGGATTCTAGGGATCACTGGCGCCGGGAAACAGAGCGCGGTAACGGGAATTCGCCTGCACCAGCGAAGACCGACAGAGACGAAGGCTTGAGAATTCACTCACAAGAAGGAATGCCGAGATATTCCTGACGCCGAGAAAATGATCTGTTTAATGATCTTCTCTTTGGCTTTCCGCAGGGCATACGGAGGGTGCGAGGACGACGGTCCGGGCACAGGTGCGGCCCGCCGCCGGTCCGGGGAGACCACGAGGGCCGGAAACGACGGCGGCGCACAGCCCGCGCCGCGGGTGTGCGCCGTGTCAGGGCAAACGCCGCCGAACGGCGGGAGCCGGGTACGGGTGAACCCCGCAGGCGAGGCGGGGCCCGGGTCGGAGCAGGACGGAGTGGGCCTCGGTGAGCGCCGGATCAGGGCAGGACGGCGTGGGCCGCAGCAGGCACCGCTCAGGGCAGGACGGCGTGGGCCGCGGTGGGCCACGACATGCGGATGAGCCCGCCGTGCTCGTCGGCGGTGACCTCGACGTCGTCCACGAGGCCGCTGATCACCGCGAGCCCCATGTCGCTCTCGGCGTCGGCGGCTTCGGCGCGGGGTGCGGCGCCCTCCGTCTCCCGGGCGCCGGGCACGAGCTGGGCCGGGGCGGTGGGGGCGTCGTCCCCCACCTCGATGGAGAACGACTTCTCGTCCTCGATCAGCGAGACCCGTACGGGCGACTCCAGGCCGCTGCTCTGGTGCAGGCCCACGGCCCGGCTGCACGCCTCACCCACGGCCAGCCGGACCTCGTCGAGCACCGCCTCGTCCACCCCGGCCCGACGGGCGACCGCCGCGGCGACCAGCCGGGCGGTGCGCACATGCTCCGGCAAAGCGCTGAAACGCAGTTCGACGGTGGCCATAGCCATCCCCCTGAAGGTGGTACGAGTGCTTCGCCCAGGGGGCGGGGGCAGCCGGAGCCGACACCCACTCCCCTGGAACGCGGCCCCGGGCGACACCGCCCGAGGCATCGGGTGAAGCCGCGTCAGTCGGTGGCCGAGACGGCCTCGTCGACGGAGCTGTGGATCGGGAACACCTTCGTGAGGCCCGTGATCCGGAAGATCTTCAGGATGCGCTCCTGGTTGCACACCAGACGCAGCGAACCCTCGTGGGCACGGACCCGCTTGAGCCCGCCGACCAGCACACCCAGGCCGGTGGAGTCGAGGAACTCGACCCGTTCCATATCCACGACCAGGTGGAAGTTTCCATCGTTCACCAGTTCCACGAGCTGCTCACGCAGCTTGGGCGCGGTGTACACATCGATCTCGCCGCCAACGTCGACGATCGTGCGATCACCGACAGTCCGGGTCGACAAGGACAGGTCCACGGATCTCCTCCAGCACCTTGCAAGCGAGCGGTCGCCCCCCATGGATCGGCAGCCGCAGGGGCATTCAATCACTTCAGTGCGATGGTGCACGACGCCTTGCCGCCAATGTCCGCCGCGCCGGTGACAGACTCGGTGCTGATGGCCCGACACCCAGGCGACCCACGCCACCCGGACGAAGCCGAGCGCCCCGACAGGCCCGGCGGCCTCGGCGAGCCCGCCGGGCGGCGCCCACACGGCGCGGGAGCCCGGCGGGCGGGCTCCTCACCCCGGTCGGCTCTCGCACTCCTCACCGCCGGGGCCGCACGCTCCGCACGCATCACTCATACGGAGCACCTGCCCGCCCGGCCGGGCCGCCATGCGGACTGGCCTGCCGCGATTCGGCCGGAAGTGATCGCCGCCGTCCGCGCCGCGGGCATCGACCGGCCCTGGGAGCACCAGAGCCAGACGGCCCGGCTCGCCCTGGCGGGCGAATCCGTGGTCGTCGCGACCGGCACGGCCTCGGGCAAGTCGCTCGCCTACGCTGTACCGGTGCTGAGCGCGCTGCTGGACGGCTCCGAGCGGCCCGGCGCGCGTGGCGCCACCGCGCTGTACCTGGCGCCGACCAAGGCCCTCGCCGCGGACCAGCGCCGCGCGGTGGCCGAGCTGGCAGCGCCCCTGGGCACCGCCGTCCGCCCGGCCGTCTACGACGGGGACACCCCGCCCGAGGAACGTGATTGGGTCCGCCAGTACGCCAACTACCTGCTGACCAACCCGGACATGCTCCACCGGGGCATCCTGCCCGGGCACGCCCGCTGGTCCTCCTTCCTGCGCAGCCTGCGCTACGTCGTGGTGGACGAGTGCCACACCTACCGCGGCGTCTTCGGCTCGCACGTCGCCCACGTGCTCAGGCGGCTGCGCCGCGTGGCCGCCCGGTACGGCGCCGAGCCCGCCTTCCTGCTGGCCTCCGCCACTGCGGCGGAACCCGGGCACGCCGCCTCCCGGCTGACCGGACTTCCGGTCGCCGAGATCACCGACGACGCCTCCCCGCGCGGTGACCTGGTCTTCGCCCTGTGGGAACCGCCGCTGACCGAACTGCGCGGCGAGCGCGGCGCGCCGGTGCGGCGTACCGCCACGGCCGAGACGGCGGAGCTGCTGACCGACCTGGCGGCCAACGGCACCCGTACCGTCGCCTTCGTCCGCTCCCGGCGCGGGGCCGAGCTGATCTCCGTGCTGGCCAAGGAGCGGCTGGCCGAGGTGGACAGCTCACTGCCGCGGCGTGTCGCCGCCTACCGGGGCGGCTATCTTCCAGAGGAGCGCCGGGCGCTGGAACGCGCGCTGCACACTGGTGAGCTGCTGGGCCTGGCCGCGACGAACGCGCTCGAACTCGGCATGGACATCTCCGGCCTGGACGCCGTCCTGCTGGCGGGCTATCCGGGCACCCGCGCCTCCCTGTGGCAGCAGGCCGGGCGCGCCGGACGCCGGGGGCAGGGCGCCCTCGCCGTCCTGGTGGCCCGGGACGACCCGCTGGACACCTACCTCGTCCACCACCCCGAGGCGATCTTCACCAAGCCCGTCGAGACGACCGTGCTCGACCCGGACAACCCCTACGTCCTCGCGCCGCACCTGTGCGCCGCGGCCGCCGAGCTGCCGCTGACGCGGGACGACCTCGCCCTGTTCTCCCCCGAGGCCGCCGAGCTGATTCCGCAGCTCGAACAGCGCAGGCTCCTGCGCCGCCGCGGCGGGGCCTGGTACTGGACGAGCCGGCGCCGGGCCGCGGACCTGGCCGACATCCGCGGGCAGGGCGGACGCCCCGTCCAGGTCGTCGAGAGCGGCACCGGACGGCTGCTGGGCACCGTCGACGCCGCGGCGGCTCACACCACCGTCCACGAGGGGGCCGTCCACCTGCACCAGGGGCGCACCTACGTCGTCCGGGAACTGCGCCTGGACGATCCGGACGGCGCCGTGGCGCTGGTCGAGGAGGCCAGCCCGCCCTGGACCACCATGGCCCGGGACACCACCGCGGTCACCGTCCTGGAGACGGACACCGAGGTGCCCTGGGGCGAGGGGCGCCTGTGCTTCGGCTCGGTGGAGGTCACCAACCAGGTCGTCTCGTATCTGCGCCGGAAGCTGATCACCGGTGAGGTGCTGGGCGAGACGAGGCTGGACCTGCCGCCGCGCACCCTGCGCACCCGGGCGGTGTGGTGGACCGTCACGGAGGACCAGCTGGAGACCGCGGACATCTCTCAGGAGCTCCTGGGCGGCGCGCTCCACGCCGCCGAGCACGCGTCGATCGGCATGCTGCCGCTGTTCGCCACCTGCGACCGCTGGGACATCGGCGGCGTCTCCGTACCCCTGCACCCCGACACGCTCCTGCCCACCGTCTTCGTCTACGACGGCCACCCCGGCGGCGCCGGCTTCGCCGAGCGCGCCTTCCACACCGCGCGGGAGTGGCTGACCGCCACCCGGGAGGCCATCGCGGCCTGCGAGTGCGAGAACGGCTGCCCCTCGTGCATCCAGTCCCCCAAGTGCGGCAACGGGAACGACCCCCTGGACAAGCAGGGCGCCGTCCGGCTGCTGACGGAGCTGCTGCGCGCCGCGGGCTGACGTCACGTCACCGCCGACGGGGTGAGCCGGCCCGGCCCGGGCCCTGACCTCGGGCGCGTAGGGGCCCCAGCTGACCGCGGCCGTCAGGTCGGCCACGGTGCCCCGCACCGCGCAGCGCACCACGGTCGCACCCTGTGCGGCGGCCACCCGCCCGGCCGCGGCACAGGCCGGGGCCTCACCGCGGAGGGCGTGATCGGCGGCGGCCAGCGCGGCGAGGTCGGCGGCGGCTCCGGCGCGGTGCCGGGCGGCCACCGCCTGTCCCATGGCGAGCAGACCCGTGAACAGGGCACACAGCAGCGCCGCGCAGGCCACCGCCCACACCGTCGCCGATCCCCGGTCGCCCCCGGCCGCAGCTGCCGGGCCGCCGCGGCCGGGAGGCTCAGCCCGCCTCCACATGGGCCACCGCCTCTCCGTCCACGTCGAGTCCGACCGCCCCAGGGCCGGCCAGGTGTGCCTGGACCCGCACCCGGACGAGGTCACCCTCGCGCCCCACGCTCACCTCGGCGTCCTCCGGGGCGGCCGAGCGGGCGGCGGCCAGCACCGCCTCCGCCGGCTCGGCGCGGGCCGCCGCGCGGGCACCGGCCCGCGCGGCGTCGAGGCATTGGATCTGCGCCGCCCCCGCCATCAGGCCCCAGACGAACAGGGCGGCCAGCAGGGCGAGTGAAGGCACCACCGCCGCCGTCTCGGCCGTGACCTGACCGCGGTCACCGCCGGCCCGCGCCCGGCCTGCCCGGCGGTGACCGGGCCGCGTGTGACCGGCCCGCGTGAAACCGGGCCGGGCGTCAGAAACCCGCATCGAGTGCCCTCTCGACGAGTTGCTGCATCGCCGAGCTGACCGGCTCGCTCGTGACGACCTTGTACAGCACCGCCGCGAAGCCACAGGCGGCGATCGTCCCGACGGCGTACTCGGCTGTGCTCATGCCCCGGTCCCGGTGCGCGCCCCGCAGGGCGCGGCGGATCTCCTGCACCTTCCGCTCCAGCATCGTGTCTCCACTTCTCGCTCGGTCGTGCTTGTCTCGGGTGATCTGTTGGCTCTGCTCGCTCGGGCCGTCGGCTCGGGGCCGCCCGCCCCGTGTTCGCGGATCCGTGGCGGGCTCAGAGCAGGGAGCGGCCCAGCCCGATGACGACGGGGGCCACCCCGGCCAGGAGGAACGCGGGCAGGAAGCACAGCGCCAGGGGCCCGGTGACGAGGACTCCCGCACGCCGTGCCCGGGCCTGGGCCCGGCGCGTCCGCCCCGCGCGGCTCTCCGCGGCCAGTCGTGCGACGGGGGCCACGGCGGGCGCGCCGGAGCTGTGGGCGCGTTCCAGGCAGCGGGCCAGGGCCGCCGCGCCCGGCAGTGCGGCCACCCGGCCCCACGCGGCTTGCGGATCGGCCCCCAGCCGCAGCTCCGCGCAGGCCCGGGCCAGCCGGTGGCCGAGGGGACCGCCGAGGCAGTCCCCCACGGCCCGGGCGGCCTCCAGAGGCGTGGCGCCGGCCGCCAGACAGGCCGCCAGGAGCTCGGCGGCCAGCGGCAACTGCTCGGCCACCGCCCGCTCCCGGGCCTGTTCGGCCGAGCGTCCGGAGCGCTCCGGACGCGTCCGCAGCCATCGCCAGAGGCCGAGGGCGAGGACGACGCCGACGGCCGTTCCGGCCGCTCCTCCCAGGAGCAGGAGGCCGAGGACGCCACCGCCCAGGGACAGGGCGGCGTCGCGCCTGGCCCCCGGTGCCACGGGGGAGGCCCGCGCCCGGTGCCGCCTGCGGGGTGGAGCCGCCCCGGTACCGTCCGGGTCGAGCAGGTCGGTCAGCCGCCGGGCCGCCCCCACCCGGCGCCGGGTGGCCGGGCGGAGGAGGGCGGGGAGGCCCGGCCCGGCGCGGGAGGACGTCGTCCACAGCCCGTGCACGACGTCACCGTCCTTCGGCCGGGGCGGGCCCGGTGGCCGGGAGGGCGGGGCGGGAGGGGCGTGCGCCGGCCGCCCGGACGATCCGTCGCGTCCAGACCAGGCCGGCCGCCTCCAGCAGCATAGCGCCCGCCAGCACGCCCCAGCCGGTCGGTGAGTGCAGCAGGAAGCGCAGCGGCTCGGCGCCCATCGCCGTGCCCAACAGCAGACCGAAGACGGGGAGCAGGGCGAGGGCGACCGCCGTCGTGCGTGGGCCGGCGAGCTGGGCGTCGATCTCCTCGCGCTCGTCGCGTTCCGCGCGCAGGGCGTCGGCCACGCGATCGAGCCCGTCGGCCAGGCCCGCGCCGCCGTCCACCGCGACCTGCCAGCAGGCGGCGACACCGGCCAGCCCCTCGGCACCGGACCGGCCGGACGCCCGCCGCAGGGCCGACGGAACGTCCCCGCCGAAGCGTGCGGCGGCCAGCACGGAGGCCCGGCTCTCGCCGAGGGCCGCACGCCCGGCCTCGGCCGCCTCGGGCAGGGCTGCGTCCGGCTGACGTCCGGCGCGCAGCTCGGCGGAGAGCGCGGTGCACAGCTCTACGACGGCGGCCTCCCGGCGCTGGGCCGCACGGCGCCGCTCCCGGGCGCGCAGCGACCGGCTCGCCAGCGGTACGGCGGCGACCCCGGCCAGGACCGGCAGCGGTGACGCGCCCAGGAGGCCGAGTAGCGCCCCGGCGGGCAGGCAGAGCCATTGCCGCCCGCACCGCGCGGCCGCACCCCGGAGCCGGGCGGCGGCCCGCGCGGCCGTGGAGCTCGGCGAGCCGGGGGGCGCCGCGCCGTCACCGGCCAGCAGGAGCCTCGGACGCCGGTCGCCCGCGCCCCGCCCGCCGGCCAGCCAGACGGCGGCCCCGGCGAGGGCCAGCGCGGCGTAGACGGTGTCCGGCGCTCCGCCAGGCGGCGTCACGACGCACCCCCACCGCGCTCGCACAGCTCCCGCAGCCGGGGCCAGCCCGCGGCCCGGACGAAGCCGTCCTCGGCCCACAGCACGGCGGGCACGGTGTGCACCAGCCCGTCGGCGTGCCGCCGCAGGACGTGGATCTCCGCGAGGCGGCGCTGCCCGGACCGGGTGCGGACGAGGTGGACGACGAGGGAGAGGGCGGCGGCCAACTGGCTGTGCAGCGCCGCGCGGTCGAGCCCGGCCGTCGTGCCCAGGGCCTCCAGGCGGGCGGGCACGTCGGCCGCGGCGTTGGCGTGGACGGTGCCGCAGCCCTCGTGCCCGGTGTTCAACGCGGCCAGCAGGTCGAGTACCTCGCCGCCCCGCACCTCCCCGACCACCAGCCGGTCGGGGCGCATCCGCAGCGCCTGGCGGACGAGATCCCGCAGGCTGACGCTTCCCGCGCCCTCCTGGTTGGCCGGGCGCGTCTCCAGCCGGACCACGTGCGGATGGTCGGGCCGCAGCTCGGCCGAGTCCTCGGCGAGGACGAGGCGCTCGTCGTGGGGGACGAGGCCGAGCAGAGCGCTCAGGAGCGTCGTCTTGCCGGAGCCGGTGCCGCCGGAGACGAGGAAGGACAGGCGGGCGTCGAACACGGCGCGCAGCAGCCCGTCCCCGCCCGGCGGCAGGGTGCCGGCGGCCACCAGCTCGCCGAGCCGGAACGCGCGCGGACGCACGACCCGCAGGGACAGGCAGGGGGCGTCCACGGCGACGGGCGGGAGGACCGCGTGGAGCCGGGTGCCGTCCGGCAGCCGGGCGTCCGCCCATGGCCTGGCGTCGTCGAGCCGCCGCCCGGAGGCGGAGGCGAGCCGCTGGGCCAGCCGCCGCACGGCGGCGGAGTCCGGGAACCGCACGGGCACCCGCTCCAGGCCGCGCCCTCGGTCCACCCAGACCTCGTCCGGGCCGTTGACCAGGACGTCGGTCACCGCGGCATCGGCGAGGAGGGGTTCGAGCGGGCCGCTGCCGACCAGCTCCGAGCGCAGCGCCGCGACGACGCCGAGCACCGCGCTGTCCCCCAGCAGCCGCCCCTGGGCCCGCAGCGCGGCGGCGACCCGGGCGGGGGTCGGTTCGGCTCCGGAGGCCGCGAGCCGCGTGCGCACGGCCTCCACCAGTTCGGGCGACGCCGTCATGCTGCGGCCCCCGCCTGCTCGCGGGCGGCCAGGGCCTGCTCCCAGAAGGCGGAGCAGAAGCGGGCCAACGGCCCGCCCCTGACGGCACCGGGTGGCACGCCCCGCTCGACGGCGCTCCGCAGGCCGTCCTCGGCCGGCAGTTCCCCGGCCAGCGGGAGCCGCAGCAGACGGGCCACCTCGCCGCCGGCCAGCCCGGAGCCGAAGGGGCCGCGGACCACCGCACGCAGATCGTTCAGCGCCGCGGACAGCCGCGCCGCCACCCGGCCGGACGCCGCGACTCCGCGCAGCTCCGCCGGAACGACGAGCAGCCCCAGGTCCACCTGGGCGAGCGCCTCGCACACGGCGCCGTCGCGTTCCGCCCCACGCGGCAGGTCGACGACGACCACGCCGCCCCGGCGCCGGGCCGCGGCGAGCACCGAGCGCATCGCCTCGGCTCCGGCGCCGGGTGCGTCGGCGCGTCCCCAGCTGAGCACGTGGACGCCGTGCAGCCGCGGCAGGGCGTCCTCCAGCGCGACGGCGCCGACCCGGCCCCGGGAACCGGCGAAGGCGGGCCAGCGCAGGCCCTCGGCCGTCTCGCCGCCGAGCAGGACGTCGAGGCCGCCGCCGAGCGGGTCGCCGTCGACCAGCACGGCGCGACGGCCCGAGCGCGCGGCCGTGACGGCCAGGGCACAGGCCAGGGTGGACGCCCCGGCGCCGCCGCGGCCGGCGGTCACGGAGATCGTCAGGGCCTGCTCGGCCGTGCCCTCCGCGGCATCGGCGATCCGGCCGGCCAGCCAGGGTTCGCCCTCGGGCAGGAAGACCACCTGCTCGGCTCCCGCACGGATGCCGCGCTCCCACACCTCGCGCCGCTCCGGATCGCGGCCGACGAGCAGGACACCGGGCCGGCGCGGAGGCACGCCCGCGGCGCCGTGCAGGTGGGCCGCCCGGTCCTCGCCGACGAGCACCAGCGGCGCGGCACGCCAGGCACTTTCGTTCACCGGTGCACCGTGTGCCACCTCCGCCTCGGCTCCGGCCGCCGCGCACAACCGCAGCAGATCGTCCAGGAGGCCCGTGTCCTCGGTGAGGATCAGGATGGGTTCCGTCGTGGTTTCGGCCATCGGGGCCTTCTCCTTCCGGCTTCGCACTCTCACATCCGCGAACGCCGCGGATGCCGTGCGCAATCACTCTGCGGAAGCCGGGAAAATCTCGGGGATCTCGGCCCATATCTGTGGAGAACTCGCCAGTTGTGAATAACTCCGCCACCCGTCTTGGTGACAACCGGAGAGCACGCCGACGACTACGTTCGGTTACGTGTTTGATGGGTGGCGGCCGAGTGGCACCACGACGTACCGAGCGACGGGAGGAACCGTGCGAGAACGCGAAAACCCCTCTGGACATGCGACGACCCCCGCCGGGGGGGGAGAGCGGGGGTCGTCTTCCTCGGTCGACTCGGGGGGGGGGAGGAGTCGAACCGGGTTAGCACGGTCGCGAACGATCCGTGACTTCCATGGTGTACCCGAGAGCCTTCTCAGGCAAACCCACGCGCCCCAGGGTACGCCGAATGGCGGGCCTTATCCTCTGTCTCGTGGATAACGCCTCCCTGCCGCGCACCGCCGCCTTCTTCGACCTGGACAAGACGGTCATTGCGAAGTCGAGCACGCTGACCTTCGGCCGGTCCTTCTACCGGGGTGGCCTGATGAATCGCCGGGCCGTCCTGCGCACCGCGTACTCGCAGTTCATCTTTCTCATCGGTCGCGCCGACCACGACCAGATCGAGCGGATGCGCGAGTACCTGTCGGCACTGTGCCGGGGCTGGAACGTCGAGCAGGTCAAGGAGATCGTCGCCGAGACGCTCCACGACATCATCGATCCCATCATCTACGACGAGGCCGCCTCGCTGATAGAGGAACACCACCTGGCCGGACGGGACGTCGTGATCGTCTCGACGTCGGGCGCCGAGGTGGTCGAACCCATCGGCGAGCTGCTCGGTGCGGACCGGGTGATCGCCACCCGGATGGTCATCGAGGAGGGCCGCTACACCGGCGAGGTGGAGTACTACGCCTACGGGCCGGCCAAGGCGGAGGCGATCACGGAGCTGGCCGCGTCCGAGGGCTACGACCTCTCCCGGTGCTACGCCTACTCCGACTCCGGGACGGACGTGCCCATGCTGGAGACGGTCGGGCATCCGCACGCCGTGAACCCCGACCGCGTGCTGCGGCGGGAGGCGGCCGAGCGGGGCTGGCCAACGCTCACCTTCACCCGGCCCGTGCGGCTCAGGCAGCGGCTTCCCCAGCTCTCCGTGCCGCCCACGCCGGTGCTGGCCGGGGCGGCGGTGGCCGCCGCGGCGGTGACGGCCGGGCTCGTCTGGTACACGCAGCGGCGCCGGCTGCGGGCCTGACCCGCGGACGGTGGCCCGGACCCGGAGTTGCGGCGACACCGCTCCGGGGAGCCGTGCCGCCGCTGGCATGTCCACCGAGTTACCAGTGCGTGCTCAAGTAGCCGCGCAGAGCGGGATCTTTGCCCGGCCTCTGATGCGGTAGGCCCGTAATCGACGGGTCGGCGTCGCGTGGGTGCTCGATCTTCATGCGTCGGTCCGTGGGGCCTTCAGTCTCTCGGTCATCCTTCCCGGATGGCCGTAGGTCTCGCGGGCCGTTAAGTCCTTTGTACCCCGTCACGGGATGAAGCGGAAGCCAGGGCGTGGAACTTTACTTTCCGCTTCAACCACCCATAACGGACGCCGGCAGCCGCGTCAGAGCCTATGCGGCACCGCGCTGCAGCGCCTCGCACACGGCCGTGGACTCGCGGGCGCCCAGCTCGGCGGCCCGGCCGCAGTGGGCGATCCACCCGGCCACGCCCTCGGCCGTGCCGGAGGCGTATCCGTCCAGCGCGGCGCGGTAGGCCTCCGGTCCGGCCTCCACGTGGCCGACCTCGGCCGGGCAGATCGACTTGGGGTCGAGGCCGCTCCCGACGAGCACGACACGCTCGGCGGCCCGGGCGATGAGACCGTTGTGGGAAACGAAGGGGCGCAGCGTCAGCAGTTCGCCGTGCACCACGGCCGCCGTCACGAGGGCGGGGGCCGAGGTTCCGGCCGCGATGAGCTCCGCCAGGCCCTCCAGCCGGGCGGCCACCTCGTCGGCGGCCGGAAGCGGCAGCGTCACGACCGGCTCGTCGACCCGCTCACCCGCGAGCCGGGGGCGGCCGACGGTCTCGTCCGCGCCGGCGCCCCCGGCCGCGACGAGGTGGAGCCTGGCCAGCACGCGCAGGGGCGACTGACGCCAGACCGGAAGCAACTGGCCCGCCTCGGCGGTGACGCGCAGCGCGGCACCGACCGTCCTGGCCTGCGGATCGGCCCCGAAATCCGTGCGTCGACGCACCTCTTCGAGCGCCCAGTCGGCACCGGCGAGGGCGGCGGAGGCGCGGGCACCGCGGAGTACGGCCTCGGAGGTCACCTCCGCGCTGCGGCGGCGCATGACGCGATGCCCGTAGATCCGGTCCACGGCCTTGCGCATCGACTCGACGGACGCGTCGACGCCGGGCAGGGCGCCGAGCGGGGCCAACGGATCAGGCTTCGCACTCATGGGCACGACCCTACGCACCCCCGCCCACCCCCAAGCCCCACGAACGAGTGGTCTTGTTCACTCGATCACCGAATCCGGCCCCGCACCCACCCGCGCACCCTACGCTGATGAACATGAAGATCGCTTTCGTTGGGAAGGGCGGCAGCGGGAAGACGACCCTGTCGTCCCTCTTCGTCCGCCACCTCACCGCCCGCCGGCTCCCCGTCATCGCCGTGGACGCGGACATCAACCAGCACCTCGGCGCGGCCCTGGGTCTCGACGAGGAGGAGGCGGCCGCCCTGCCCGCCATGGGCGCGCACCTCCCCCTCGTGAAGGAGTACCTGCGCGGCACGAACCCCCGCGTCACCGACGTCGCGACCATGATCAAGACGACGCCTCCGGGCGCGGGATCCCGACTGCTCGGCGTCGCCGAGGACAACCCCGTCTACGACGCCTGCGCCCGCGACGTCGCGTTGGACGGCGGCGCCGGCGGTGCCGTGCGGCTGCTGGTCACCGGGCCGTTCACCGAGGCGGACCTCGGAGTGGCCTGCTACCACTCGAAGGTGGGCGCGGTGGAGCTGTGTCTCAACCACCTCGTCGACGGACGGGACGAGTTCGTGGTCGTCGACATGACGGCGGGCTCCGACTCGTTCGCCTCCGGCATGTTCACCCGCTTCGACACGACGTTCCTGGTCGCCGAGCCCACCCGCAAGGGTGTGGCCGTCTACCGCCAGTACCGCGAGTACGCACGGGACTTCGGGGTCGAGCTGAAGGTCGTCGGCAACAAGGTGCAGGGGCCGGACGACCTGGCCTTCCTGCGGGACGCCGTCGGGGAGGACCTCCTCGTCACCGTCGGCCACTCGGAGTGGGTGCGCGCGATGGAGAAGGGCCGGCCGCTGCCGCTGTCCGCCCTGGAGGACGTCAACCGCGAGGCCCTCGACACGCTGTACGAGACGGCGGACGCCGCGTACGAGCGGCGGGACTGGGAGCGCTACACCCGCCAGATGGTGCACTTCCACCTGAAGAACGCGGAGAGCTGGGGCAACGCCCGGACGGGCGCCGACCTCGCGGCCCAGGTCGATCCGGACTTCGTCCTGCGCGAGAGCCTGCGCGCGGGCGCCGCGGAGGCGGCCGCCCAGCCCGTCTGACCCGGGATCAGGGCCCGCTCGCCGCCACCCGCGTCATGGCGCGGGTGACGGCGAGCCCGTCGGACGGCCGAGGGGGCGTCCGGCTCTCAGGACTCGCGCGGCCGTGCGGCGTCCCCGGCCGGCGCGGCGGTCGGCGTCATGAAGTCGCGCCAGCCCCGCGCGGGCTTCTCCCCCACACCGAGCGTCCGCAGCTGCTCCAGGACGGCCGGGTCCTGGGCGTCGAGCCAGTCGACGAGCTGCTCGAAGGAGACGCAGCGCACCTCGTCCCGCCCGCACACGGACGCGATGACGTCCTCGACGGCGTCCATGTAGATGCCGCCGTTCCAGCTGTTGAAGTGGTTGCCGATGATCATCGGGGCCCGGTTGCCCTGGTAGGCGCGCTCGAAGCCCTGCAGCAGCCCCTCGCGCATCTGCTGCTCCCAGTAGGGCCGCTTCGCCGGGTCGCCGTTGACGGTTCCGGACTGGTTGACCATGAAGTTGTAGTCCATGGAGAGGGTCTCGAAGCTACGCCCGGGCATCGGGACGAGCTGCAGCGGCAGGTTCCACAGCCCCTCCTCCCTCCCGGGCCAGACCTGGCGCCCGATGCCGCTGGAGTCGTAGCGGAAGCCGACGTCCCGGGCGGCCTTCAGCAGGTTCTCCCGGCCTTCGAGGCAGGGTGTGCGCCCGCCGATCAGCTCCTGCTCGTAGTCGAACGGCAGCGCCCGCTCCCCGTTCCAGCCCGTCGTCGTCTTCCAGTTCCGGACGAACCACTTGGCCTGCTCGATCTCGCTCTTCCAGTCCGCCGCGGACCAGGTGTCCACCCCGGTCGGGCCGCAGAAGTGCCCGTTGAAGTGGGTGCCGATCTCGCTGCCGTCCTGCCAGGCACCGCGCACCTGCTCCAGCGTCGCCCGGATGTTCTCGTCCTTCAGGTAGCCGATGTCGGAGGCGCCGGGCGAGTGGCCCGGCGGGCGGTAGCGGGCCCGCTCGTCCTCGGGCAGGAGGTAGATGCCGCTGAGGAAGTACGTCATATGGGCGTCGTGCTTCTTGGCGACCTCGCGGAAGTGGGAGAAGAGCTTCTTGCCGTCCTCACCGGCGCCGTCCCAGGAGAAGACGACGAACTGGGGCGGCCGCTCCCCCGGCTTCAGCCGCGCCACCTCCGGCTGGTTCGGCTGCCGCCCGGTGAAGGAGGTGGAGCCGTCGCCGATCATCCGCGGCAGCGACCGCTCCTTCGCCTGGGCGTCCATGCGGCTCATCCCGCCGCCGTCCTGCCCGGCGGTTCCACTGCCGCAGCCCGTAGCCAGCACCGTCATGGCCATCATCGCCGCGGCACCGCCGCAGCGCTTACGCAAGCCCGCCACCATTCGTCCACCTCGCCACTCGACGCCTTCGTGCGCGGGTGTCCGGAGGCGCTGCCGCCCTGCCGTTCCCCTCACACCGTGTACCAAGAAAGTCGCACGATGTGATTTTTAGATCAGTATGACAAACCGATGATCCGGTCCCTTTTCACCCATGAGAAGGAATGCGAGGCCAGGCGACCGCTGGTCGCTTTCGCCGCTCTTTACCTTGCCTTACGCTCCGTTTACCGAATCTTGAGCGTCACCAGACAGACACGCACCGTGACCCACGTCTGTGCTGCGCGTCGCCCGGCCGCCGCCGTGGCCGGGCGACGCGCAGCCGCGACCGAAGACGGAGAGGGATCGATGTCCGACCGCACCCACGCGCCCGGCCTCAGCACGCTTCCGGCCGCCCCACCTCCCCAACCGCCCGCCGCCTCCCCCCGCGGAGCCGACCTCTCGGCGTCCATCGCCGTCTTCCTGGTGGCCCTGCCGCTCTCCCTCGGCATCGCGCTCGCCACCGGCGCACCGCTCCAGGCCGGCCTGGTGGCCGCCGCCGTGGGAGGCATCGTCGCCGGGTGGCTGGGCGGAGCACCGCTCCAGGTCAGCGGCCCCGCCGCGGGGCTCACCGTCGTCACGGCCGAGCTGATCCAGGTGTACGGCTGGCGGACGACGTGCGCGATCACCGTGTTCGCCGGGCTCACCCAGTTCGCCCTGGCCCATCTGCGCGTGGCCAGGTCGGCGCTGATGGTCAGCCCCGCGATCGTGCACGGCATGCTCGCGGGCATCGGCGTGACGATCGCCATGGCCCAGCTCCACATCGTCCTCGGGGGCAGCCCGCAGAGCTCCGTCGTCGACAACCTCAGGCAACTGCCCGAGCAGCTGTCCGATCCCCACCCGGCCGCCCTGTCGGTCAGCGCGCTCACCATCGCCGTCCTGCTGGCCTGGCCCCGGCTGCGCGGGCGGTTCGGCCGGGTGCGGCGCATCGTCCCGGGACCGCTCGCCGCCGTCCTCCTCGCCACCGGCTTCGCCTTCCTCGCGCCGCTGGATCTGCCCCGGGTGGATCTGCCGTCCTGGCGCAGCCACGCCCTGCCCGAGCTGCCACAGGGTCCGGTGCTCGGCCTGCTGGCGGCGGTCCTCACCGTCACACTCGTGGGGAGCGTCGCCTCACTGCTCTCGGCCTGCGCCGCCGACAAGCTGGCCACCGCGCGCGTCCGGCGCACCGGCGAGCGTCCCCTGCCCCGCGCCGATCTCGACCGGGAACTGCGCGGCCAGGGTGCGGCCAACATCGTCTCCGGCGCCCTCGGCGGGCTGCCGGTCGCCGGCGTCGCCGTCCGCAGCACGGCCAACATCCAGGCCGGTGCCGTCAGCCGCAACTCCACCATCCTGCACGGCTGCTGGATCGCCCTGGCCGCCGCGTTCCTGGGCGGGCTGCTGGAGCCGATCCCGCTCGCCTCCCTGGCCGCGCTGGTCATGGTCGTCGGCGTGCAGATGGTGAACATCACGCATCTGCGCACCGTCACCCGGCACCGGGAGGTCGTCGTCTACCTCCCCACCGTGGCGGGGGTCGCGCTGCTCGGCGTCCTCGAGGGGGTGGGCATCGGCATCGCCGTGGCCGTCGGCGTCGCCCTCCACCGGCTGACGCGCACCCGGATCATCCACTCCGGCCCCGGCGTCCCGGAGGTCCCGGACGACGCGGCCCAGAACCACGACGGGGACGTGGGCGACGGCGGACGGGGCGGGGACGGAAGCGGCGCGTGCGGTGCCGCGCGGGGCTGCCGGGGCGAGGAGTCCGGCCGGACACACCGGATCACCGTCCGGGGCCAGCTGACGTTCCTCGCCGTCCCCCGGCTGAGCCGGACGCTGGCCCAGGTACCGCCGGGCGCCGACGTCCGGGTGGAGCTCGACGGCTCGTTCATGGACCACGCCGCCTACGAGGCCCTGCAGGACTGGCGGGCGAGCCACGAGGCGCACGGCGGAACGGTGGAGATCGCCGGCCGCGCCGGAGCCCGGATCGCCGAGCCGTCCGCAACCCACCACTGCACGCCGTGGACGCCGTGGCGCAACCACCAGTGCACCCGCCCCGGCCCGGAGCACCCGGAGGCGGGGGCCGCGCCCCAGCGGCACGGGCAGTTGCTGGGCGGCGTGCGCAACTTCCAGCGGACGACCGCCCCACTCGTCCGCGCGGAGCTGGCCCGGCTGGCCCGGGACGGTCAGCGCCCCTCCCAGCTGTTCCTGACCTGCGCCGACTCCCGTCTGGTCACCAGCATGATCACGTCCAGCGGTCCGGGTGACCTGTTCACCGTGCGGAACATCGGCAACCTCGTTCCGCTTCCCGGAACCGCGTCCCAGGGCGCGACCGGAGACCACTCGGTGGCCGCGGCCCTGGAGTACGCGGTCCACGTGCTCCGCGTCGGGGCCATCACCGTCTGCGGGCACTCCGGCTGCGGGGCCATGCAGGCGCTCCACACCGGCGCCGCCGCCGAGGACGCCGACACGCCGCCCGGCGCGCTCGCGCACTGGCTGCGGCACGGGCAGCCGAGCCTGGAGCGGCTGGCGGCGCAGAACGGTTCGGCCCCGCGCCTGGCGGACCGGCCGGTGGCGGACGAGCTGGAGTCCCTGTGCCTCACGAACATCGTCCAGCAGCTCCACCACCTGCTGGCTCACACATGCGTGGCGCAGCGCGTCGCCGAGGGGACGCTGGAGCTGCACGGCATGTACTTCCACGTCGGCGACGCCCAGGCCTACGTGCTGGACGCGACGGACGGCACGACGGGGCGGGCGGCGGTCTTCACGCCGGTGCGGGCGGAGTGAAGGGGCCGCCGTCATGCCGCCGGTCGACCGTCCGCGGACCGTTCGGCCGAGCTGCTCGACCACTTGGCGCAAGAGGTCTAAACCAATTTCCGGGAAACCCTTGTCACACCACCTGGCCACCTGCTGAGGTATGAGCTGGGACACAGCGCACACCCCGGGAAAGGGAGATGCCGTGAGCAACGAGAGCCTGGCGAATCTGCTCCACGAGAGGCGCCGATTCGAGCCCCCGGCCGAGCTGGCCGCAGCCGCGAACGTGACCGCAGAGGCCTACGAGCAGGCGCGGCGCGACCGGCTGGGGTTCTGGGCGGAGCAGGCCCGCAGGCTGAGCTGGGCCACCGAGCCGACCGAGACGCTCGACTGGTCGAACCCGCCGTTCGCGAAGTGGTTCAAGGACGGCGAGCTCAACGTCGCCTACAACTGCGTGGACCGGCACGTGGAGGCCGGGCACGGGGAACGCGTCGCCATCCACTTCGAGGGCGAGCCCGGGGACAGCCGCGCGATCACCTACGCCGAGCTCCAGCGCGAGGTCTCCAAGGCGGCCAACGCGCTCACCGGACTCGGCGTGCGCGCGGGCGACCGGGTCGCCATCTATCTGCCGATGATCCCGGAGGCCGTGTACGCGATGCTGGCCTGCGCCCGCATCGGCGCACCGCACTCCGTCGTGTTCGGCGGCTTCTCCGCCGACGCGCTGGCCACCCGCATCCAGGACGCCGACGCCCGGGTCGTCATCACCTCCGACGGCGGCTACCGCAAGGGCGCCGCCAGCGCGCTGAAGCCCGCCGTGGACGAGGCGCTGACGCGCCCCGGCACGGAGCGCGTCGAGCGGGTCGTCGTGGTCCGCCGCACCGGCCAGGACGTCGGCTGGACCGAAGGGCGCGACCTGTGGTGGCACGAGCTGGTGGACGGGCAGAGCGAGCAGCACACGCCCCAGCCGTTCAACGCCGAGCAGCCGCTGTTCATCCTCTACACCTCCGGCACCACGGGGAAGCCGAAGGGCATCCTGCACACCAGCGGTGGCTACCTCACCCAGACGGCGTACACCCACCACGCGGTGTTCGATCTCAAGCCCGAGACCGACGTCTTCTGGTGCACCGCCGACATCGGCTGGGTGACGGGCCACTCCTACATCGTCTACGGCCCGCTGGCGAACGGCGCCACGCAGGTGATGTACGAGGGCACCCCCGACTCCCCGCACAAGGGCCGCTGGTGGGAGATCGTGCAGAAGTACGGCGTCACGATCTTCTACACGGCCCCCACGGCGATCCGTGCCTGCATGAAGTGGGGCGACGACATCCCGGCCAAGTTCGACCTGTCCTCGCTCCGCATCCTCGGCTCGGTCGGTGAGCCGATCAACCCGGAGGCCTGGATCTGGTACCGCGAGCACATCGGCGCCGGCCGCACGCCGATCGTGGACACGTGGTGGCAGACGGAGACGGGCAGCATGATGATCAGCCCGCTCCCCGGGGTCACCGCCACGAAGCCGGGCTCCGCGCAGGTGCCGCTGCCGGGCATCGCGGCGACGGTCGTGGACGACGAGGCGGCCGAGGTGCCCGACGGCAGCGGCGGATACCTCGTGCTGACCGAGCCGTGGCCGTCGATGCTGCGCACGATCTGGGGCGACGACCAGCGCTATCTGGACACCTACTGGTCCCGCTTCGAGAACCGCTACTTCGCGGGCGACGGAGCGAAGAAGGACGAGGACGGCGACATCTGGCTGCTGGGCCGGGTGGACGACGTCATGCTCGTCTCCGGGCACAACATCTCCACCACCGAGGTGGAGTCGGCGCTCGTCTCGCACCCCGCGGTGGCCGAGGCCGCCGTCGTCGGAGCCACCGACCCGCAGACGACGCAGGCCATCTGCGCTTTCGTCATCCTGCGCGGCTCGGCGGCCGAGAGCGAGGGCCTCGTCGGCGAGCTGCGGGCCCACGTCGCCCACGAGCTCGGCCCGATCGCCAAGCCGAAGCGCATCATGGCCGTCGGCGAGCTGCCGAAGACCCGCTCCGGGAAGATCATGCGTCGGCTCCTGCGGGACATCGCGGAGGACCGGGACCTGGGGGACACCACCACGCTGACCGACCCTTCCGTCATGCAGCTCATCCAGTCGAAGCTGCCGGGCGCGGCCAGCGAGGACTGACCGCCGCGGCCACCGCGACCGCGCCGGGCCTCCCCGGCCGGGGGGCGGTACCGGCCGCGTCACCGGGGTGTCCGGGGTGTCCGCACTCCGGGCACCCCGCCCGCGTCCGCAGGCGTTTCGCCGGCGCTCCGCAAGCGTGCCGGACGAGCTCCGGAAGGGTTCCGGACTGACCGGTTTCCAGGCGGTACGGTCGGACGCGGGCCCCTCGGGCCGCCGTCCCGGCTTCGTCGGCGCGCCGAAACGCGGAGCCCGGACGCATCGGCCGGCGGCCCCGTCCGGCATGCTGATACCCGGGTACTGCACGGTAGCGGCGGGCCCGCCTGACGAGTCGACACGCTGAGAGAAGTCAGCCAGAGGGAGTGAGCGATGAGCGGTGCCCAGGACGAACGCAGCCTCGGTGAGTTGGTCGCCTCGGCCGCAACCGAGTTGTCGGCACTGGTGCACGAGGAGATCGCGCTGGCGAAGACGGAGATGAGGCAGTCCGTCTCGCGCGGCGTCGCGGGCAGCGGCGCGATCCTCGTCGCGGGCGTGCTGGCGCTCTTCTCGCTGCCGGTGTTCAGTTTCGCGCTCGCGTACTGGCTGGAGGCGTGGTGGAAGATCCCGCTGGCGGTGGCGATGGCCATCGTGGGCGGTCTGATGCTGCTGTTCGCCGTGGTGTGCGGGCTGGCGGCGAAGTCGCTGCTGAAGAAGATCCAGGCGCCGAAGCGGTCCATGGCCTCGGCCCGGGAGTCGGCGTCGGTGCTGAAGAAGGCCAGGCCGCACCCGCGGCCCGCGGGCGCGGCGCGGTCCTCGCGGGAGGCGGCGTCCCTCACCTCGGCCCAGCGGGAGCCGGAGCGGGAGTCCGCCCTTCCGGCCGGGGCGGGCGGGAAGTCGTCCGGGAAGTGACAGACTCGTCCCCATGACCGCCCCCGCCTCACCCGGCCCGTCCGTCCCAGCGCTCGACGGCCCCTGGACGCACCGGGACGTCGCCGCCAACGGCGCCCGCTTCCACATCGCCGAGCTGGGCGAGGGCCCGCTGGTGCTGTTCGTGCACGGCTTCCCCCAGTTCTGGTGGACCTGGCGCCACCAGCTGACCGCCGCGGCGGAGGCCGGGTACCGGGCCGTCGCGATGGACCTGCGGGGCGTGGGGGGCAGCGACCGCACGCCGCGCGGCTACGACCCGGCGAACCTCGCGCTCGACATCACCGGCGTCGTGCGGTCGCTCGGTGAGCCGGACGCGGCGCTGGTCGGCCACGATCTGGGCGGCTATCTGGGCTGGACGGCGGCGGCGATGCGGCCCAAGCTGATCCGGCGGCTCGCCGTCGTCTCGATGCCGCACCCCCGGCGCTGGCGGGCGGCGATGCTGCGCGACGTCAGGCAGAGCACCGCCGGTTCATACGTCTGGGGGTTCCAGCGGCCCTGGGTCCCGGAGCGGCAACTCGTCGCGGACGAGGGCGCGCTGGTGGCCCGGTTCGTGCGTGAGTGGTCCGGGCCCCGGGTCTTCGAAGCGTTCGACGACGAGGTCCTCGACGTCTACCGGCAGGCCATGTGCATCCCCTCGACCGCGCACTGCTCGGTGGAGCCGTACCGCTGGCTGGTACGTTCGCTGGCCCGGCCGGACGGCGTGCAGTTCTACCGCCGGATGAAGCGGCTCGTACGGGTGCCGACCCTGCACCTGCACGGCTCGCTCGACCCGGTGGTGCGGGCCAGAAGCGCGGCCGGTTCGGGCCAGTACGTGGAAGCGCCGTACCGCTGGCGGCTGTTCGACGGCTTGGGGCACTTCCCGCACGAGGAGGACCCGGCCGCCTTCAACACCGAGCTGATCGACTGGCTGAAGGATCCCGAGCCGGACCGCTAGCCGCCCCAGGCGGAGCGCTCCGGTGACGGCCGGACGACGCGTCCCGGCCCCGTTCTCCGACGCGCCCCGGTGGCCACGTGCGTCGCACATGTGCCCGGAGCATGAGCCGATTCGGTGGTCGTTCAGCGGTTACCGCCCTCCGGGCGCGGGCACAGTCCGGGGTATGGGCTGGACACAGGACCAACGCGACGTGTCTCGCAACATCCGCGGCAGGGCAGCCGGTTCGCGGCTGGCCGTGCGTTCCGCACACCATCCGCGCGAGTTCCGCGAGCCACGGTCCGGGCAGGCGCCTCGCATCGGGATTCCGCGCATCCTCGGGCGCCGCGCCCGCTGGGTCGGTGCCCGGCTGCGGCATCCGCGCACCTGATCACGCCCGAAGGGGCGCCCATGAGCCCGAGCACGCGGTAGGGCGCCCGAGCCGGCCGCACGGTGGCGTTCCACACCCACGCGCGGCGGGGCAGGAGCCCGGCGTCACATCGCGCAGCCCTGGCTGTCCACGGGCTTCTGCACGGCGCGCCCCCGGGTGATGTTCTCGCGCACCTCGTCGAGCGTGAGCGCGTAGCCGGTGTCCGGGTCGTCCAGCGACTTGGCGAAGACGACGCCGTACACCTCGCCCTCCGGAGTGAGCAGCGGGCCGCCGGAGTTGCCCTGCCGGACGACGGTGTAGAGGGAGTAGACGTCGCGGCGGACGGTGCCGCGGTGGTAGATGTCGGGGCCGTCGGCCTGGACCCGGCCGCGCACGCGGGCGGAGCGGGCGTCGAAGCCGCCGTTCTCGGGGAAGCCGGCGACGACGGCGCCGTCTCCGGTGGTGGCGTCGCCGTCGGCCAGCTCCAGCGCGGGGGCGTCGAGGCCGGGCACGTGGAGGACGGCGATGTCGCGCTCCCAGTCGTACAGGACGACGCGCGCGTCGTAGAGCCGCCCCTCACCGCCGACCTGCACGGTGGGGTCGTCGACGCCGCCGACGACGTGCGCGTTGGTCATCACCCGGTCGTCGTGGAAGACGAATCCGGTGCCCTCCAGGGACTTGCCGCAGCTCGGGGCCGTCCCGGTGATCTTGACGATGGACTCCTTCGCCTCGGCGACGGCGGGACCGGCGGCCAGCGCGGGGTCGGGTGAGGGGACGTTGGTGATCGGCTCGGCGGTGAAGGGCGAGAAGACCTGCGGGAAACCGTTCTGCGTGAGGACGGAGCCGAAGCCGGTGAACCAGGTGGTCGCCTGGCCGGGCATGGCGCGGGAGACGCCCTGGAGCACGGCGGAGCTGCGGACCTCGCGGCCGAGCGTGGGCAGGGACGTCGTCGCCAGGGCCGAGCCGAGCAGCCAGGCGACGAAGAGCATGGCCACGACGTTGACGAACGCGCCGCCCGTGGCGTCCAGGGCCCGCGCGGGGGACCAGGTGATGTGGCCGCGCAGCCGGTTGCCCAGGTGCGTGGTGAACGCCTGCCCGATGGACGCGCAGACGATGACGATGACGACGGCGGCGACGGCCTGCCAGGTGCCGGCGGCGCCGCCGCCGAGCTCGCTCCACAGCGGCGGCAGCGCGACGACGGCGACGAGCCCACCGCCGAGGAACCCGGCCACCGACAGCACGCCCACGACGAAGCCCTGGCGGTAGCCGATGACGGCGAACCACAGCGCCGCGAGCACCAGCAGGATGTCCAGCACGTTCACCGCATCACCCTCGCCTCGTTCGCCGTACCGGCCGGTTGCCGTTCGTCGGTGGTCTTCGCATGAGCAGCACCGTAAGCATCATCGGTCACCGCTGCATCGCGAGCCCCGGCCACCGTGCCCGGGGCCAGGGGCAGAGGCCGTGCCCGGGGTCAGGGGCCGGGGCCCGGGGACCGGACCGGGTGGCCAGGGCCCCGGGGGCCACGGCGGCCGAAGGCGGGCGTGCGGGTGCGGCGGACCGTTCAGGAGCGCCAGTCGAGCGGTATGCCGCGCGTGCGGTCCCAGGGGCGCTCCCATCCGGCGAAGTGGAGGATGCGGTCGATGACGCCCGCCGTGAAGCCCCACACGAGGCTGTCGCGCACCTGGAAACAGGGGCCACGGTAGCCGCTGGGGTGCAGGGCCGTGGCGCGGTTGGCCGGATCCACCAGCTCGGCGACGGGGACGGTGAACACCCGCGCCGTCTCGCCGACGTCCACCACCTGCACCGGGCTGCGCTCGCGCCACCAGCCGAGCACCGGGGTGACGACGAAGCCGCTGACCGGAATGTAGAGCTTGGGCAGCACCCCGAAGACCTGCACGCCCGCCGGGTCGAGCCCCGTCTCCTCCTCGGCCTCCCGCAAGGCGGCGCGCACGGGGCCGTCCCCCAGCGGATCGCCGTCCTCCGGATCGAGCGCGCCGCCGGGGAAGGACGGCTGGCCCGCGTGCGAGCGCAGGCTGCCGGCCCGCTCCATCAGCAGCAGTTCGGGGCCGGGCCGCCCGTCGGCGTCCGAGACCTCGCCGAACAGCACCAGCACGGCCGACTGCCGCCCTCCGGTGGGCGGCGGCAGGAAGCGGCTGAGCTGTTCGGGTCGCAGAGAGGCGGCGGCGTCCACGACGGGCGTGAGCCACCGCGGGACGCCGTCCGAGCTGACGACGACGGGCGCGCCGTCCGTGCCGGGTACCCTCACCGCGCCTCCCGCGGCCGGGCGGCCTGCTCGGCGGAGGGGCCGGGCGCGGGCTGCCCCGGGTAGTCGGCCGGGGGGCGCAGCCGCTGGCCGGGCTGGCCGCCGAGCTCGTACTTCAGCAGCTTCCGCGCCTTCTCCGGGTCCGTCTCGCCCTCGCCGTAGGCGGGGCACAGGGCGGTGATGGGGCAGACCCCGCAGGCGGGGCGCCGGGAGTGGCAGACGCGTCGGCCGTGGAAGATCGTACGGTGCGAGAAGTCCGTCCACTCCTTCTTCGGGATGATCTCGGCGATCTCGGCTTCGACGCGCTCCGGGTCGGTCTGCTCGGTGAGACCCCAGCGGCGCACGAGCCGCCCGAAGTGGGTGTCCACCGTGAGCCCGGGGACCCCGAAGGCGTTCCCGAGGACGACGAAGGCCGTCTTGCGGCCGACGCCGGGCAGGCTGACCAGGTCCTCCAGCCGGCCGGGGACCTCGCCGTCGAAGCGGTCCCGCAGGGCGGCGGAGAGGCCGATGAGGGACTTCGTCTTGTTCCGGAAGAAGCCGGTGGGGCGGACGAGCTCCTCGAGCATCTCTGGGTCGGCCGCCGCCATGTCCTCCGGAGTGGGGTAGGCGGCGAAGACGGCGGGCGTCGTCTGATTGACGCGCAGGTCGGTCGTCTGGGCGGAGAGCACGGTGGCCACGAGGAGCTGGAACGGGTTCTCGAAATCCAGCTCGGGGTGGGCGTAGTAGTAGACGTCGGCCAGCTCGCGGTTGATGCGACGCGCCCGGCGCACCATCCCGAGCCGCGTCTCCGGCTTCGTGCGGCGGCTCCCCGC
Source organism: Streptomyces sp. WMMC1477 (assembly GCF_027460245.1). NCBI lineage: Bacteria > Bacillati > Actinomycetota > Actinomycetes > Kitasatosporales > Streptomycetaceae > Streptomyces > Streptomyces sp. WMMC1477. The sequence goes on from NZ_JAPZBD010000003.1 coordinate 2,311,406, forward strand.
CCTCCCCCGGTTGGCGGTGCCGCGTTCGCCCACGGCGGAATCACCGGAAGCGCTCACCCGTCCGGCCCCCTCTCCTGTGCTCTGGCTGGGCTGCTGACCACCCGGCCAGCCTACGGGGACGCGCCGACATCCGCCGGTGGCCCGGGTCGATCCCTGCCCGTTCACACCCCTGCCTCACACTGTGAAGGCCCGGTGCGTCAAACTTGTGATTGATCGCACTGTTTCAGACGTCCGGCATCATGGGCCCGTACCCTCATGCGCAGGTCGACAAGGAGAAAACTCGTGGACGACGTTCTGCGGCGCGCCCCGCTTTTCGCGGCGCTCGATGAGGAGCAGGCGGCTGAGCTGCGTGCCTCCATGACCGAGACGACGCTGGCCCGCGGAGAGGCCCTTTTCCACGAGGGCGACCCCGGTGACCGGCTCTACGTCGTCACCGAGGGCAAGGTGAAGCTGCACCGCAGCTCCCCCGACGGCCGGGAGAACATGCTCGCGGTCCTCGGGCCCGGCGAGCTGATCGGCGAGCTGTCCCTCTTCGACCCGGGCCCCCGCACGGCCACGGCCAGCGCCCTCACCGAGGTGAAGCTGCTCGGCCTGGGCCACGGTGACCTCCAGCCCTGGCTGAACGTGCGCCCCGAGGTCGCCTCCGCCCTGCTGCGCGCGGTGGCCCGCCGACTGCGGCGCACCAACGACTCCATGTCGGACCTCGTCTTCTCCGACGTGCCCGGCCGCGTCGCCAAGGCGCTGCTGGACCTCTCCCGGCGCTTCGGTGTGCAGTCCGAAGAGGGCATCCACGTCGTGCACGACCTCACGCAGGAGGAGCTGGCCCAGCTCGTCGGCGCCTCCCGGGAGACGGTCAACAAGGCCCTCGCCGACTTCGCCAGCCGTGGCTGGCTGCGACTGGAGGCCCGTGCGGTGATCCTGCTGGACGTCGAGCGGCTGGCCAAGCGCTCCCGCTGAGCCCCGGGACACGCCCGGCCCGCGCAACGGGCGGCGCGGTCAGATCAGCCCGTGCTCGGCCAGGTAGTCGAGCTGCGCCCGGACGGAGAGTTCGGCCGCGGGCCACAGGCTGCGGTCGACGTCCGCGTAGACCTGCGCGACGACCTCCGGCGCCGTGCGGAAACCGTTCTCCACGGCGGTCTCCACCTGTGCCAGCCGCTTCGCTCGGTGCACCAGGTAGTAGTCCACGGCCCCCTGCGCGTCCTCCAGGGCCGGGCCGTGCCCCGGCAGGATCGTCCTCACGCCGTCGTCCACGGTCAGGGAGCGCAGTCGGCGCAGCGAGTCGAGGTAGTCACCGAGCCGGCCGTCCGGGTGCGCGACGACCGTCGTCCCGCGGCCCAGCACGGTGTCGCCGGTGAGGACGGCCGCGTCGGCCGGCAGGTGGAAACTCAGCGAGTCCATCGTGTGCCCCGGCGTGGGCACGACGTGCAGCTCCAGGCCCCCGGTGGTCACGACGTCCCCGACGCCCAGCCCCTCGCCGCCCAGGCGCAGCGCCGGGTCGAGGGCGCGGACGTTCGTGCCGGTGAGCTCGGCGAAGCGGGCGGCGCCCTCCGCGTGGTCGGGGTGGCCGTGGGTCAGCAGAGTGAGCGCGACCCGCTTCCCGGCCCGCTCGGTCATGGCGACGACCTCGCGCAGATGCCCCTCGTCCAGCGGCCCCGGGTCGACGACGACGGCGTCGCGCGCGTCGGGCTCGGCGAGGATCCAGGTGTTCGTGCCGTCCAGCGTCATCGCGGAGGGGTTGGGCGCGAGCACGCAGGTCGCCCGTTCGGTGACGGGGCCGGTGACCACGGCTCCGCGCGGCTGCCCGGGAAGCTCGGCGGCGTTCGTCATACCCGGAAGATCCTCTTCTCGAACTCCTCGTGCCCCGGCCAGGAGAGCACGATCTCCTCCCCGTCCAGTGTGGCGCGGGCCAGCACCGGCGTCAGATCGCGTCCGGCGGCGGCGGGGAGGGCCTCGTCGGCCGAGCCGAGCACGTCCAGGTCGCGCAGGGTGGCGATGGTGGGCGGCATCATCAGCAGCTCGCCCCGGTCGTAGCCGGCCGCGGCCTCGGCGGGCGTAGTCCACACCGTCCGGTCGGCCTCGCTCGACGCGTTGCGGGTGCGCTGGCCCTTCGGCAGGACGGCGGCGAAGAACCAGGTGTCGTAGCGCCGCTCCTCGAACTCCGGCGTCACCCAGCGCGCCCAGGCGCCCAGCAGGTCGCCGCGCAGCACGAGGTCGCGGCGGGCCAGGAAGTCGGCGAAGGACAGCTCCCGGGCGACGAGGGCGCGGCGGTCGGCCTCCCAGTCCTCCCCGGTGGTGTCGGCGACGACGGACTCGGCGTCCGGGCCCGCCAGCAGTACGCCGGCCTCCTCGAACGTCTCCCGCACCGCCGCGCACACGATGGCCTGGGCCTCCGCCGGACTCACGCCCAGCCGCCCGGCCCACCACGCGCGGTCCGGGCCGCCCCAGCGGATCTCGGCCTCGTCCCGCGGGTCCACGGCGCCACCGGGGTAGGCGTAGGCGCCGCCCGCGAAGGCCATCGAGGTGCGGCGCCGGATCATGTGGACCTGCGGCCCCTCGGCCCCGTCCCGCAGCAGCATCACCGTCGCGGCCCGCTTCGGCTCGACGGGGGTGAGCTCGCCGCGCTGGTGGGCGCGGATGCGCTCCGGCCACGACGCCGGGTACCACTGGCCGTTCCGGCCGTTGTTCGCCATGGGCGGATCGTACGACCCCGGGGCCCGAAGATTCGAGCGTGCGAGCGAAATGGTCCGAGATGCCGGACTGCTCCGTTCGGGGGACAGTGGAGGGACGACGAGGAGGGGCAGGCCATGTCCAAGAAGCACCGGCAGAACCGCGACGGCTTCACCGAGCACGAGAACTCGAAGAACACCGCCTTCCAGCAGCGCACCCGGCAGGCGATGCGCGAGGCGGGGGGCGGCGGCAGCGCCAAGCACCACGGCAAGACGCAGAAGGCCACCGTCAAGCACCGCGGCACCCGTTGACCGTGCGCACCCGCACACCGCGGCACCCGCTGACCGCGCGCCCGCTCACCCCGCGCGTCCCGGCCGGTGCCCGCCGGGACCGTGCCCGCGGCGCTGCGGGGCCGTCCCCGCACCGGCCGCCCCGGGACGTTCAGCCGCCGAGGTGGGACAGCAGCCCCGGCGGTGTGGGGTACGGCCGCTCGTCGGGGAGCAGCGCCCGCGCGCCGTCCACGTCCCCGTGCCGCACCCGGGCGTGCACCTCCCGGGCGAGCGGGGTGACGTCGCGGATGCCGACGATCCACTCGTCCGCGTAGCGCCGCACCGCCTCCCCCGACAGGCCCAGCTGCAGCGAGCGGTACGGCAGCGGGCGCAGGTGGACATCGCGCTCCGGGTCCCACTGCACGCGCGTCGGTGCCGCCGCCACCGCGCGCCGCCAGGACGCCCGGTCGGCGTGCAGCCCGGCGGCGTAGTGCGACAGGCACGCCTCCCGCAGCGCCCACTCGAAACCCGCGCGCGTGATCTCGACCGCGAGCACGGTCTCCTGGCCCGCCTTGGCGCCCCAGCCGCAGCGGTACATCATCCACAGGAACGAGGGTTTGACCCACGTCATCCGGTCCCGCTTCCAGCTCGCCGGGAAGCGGCCGTCCCGCGCCGCCGGGACGCCGAGGTGTGGCGCGTACGCCTGGTGGACGGTGACGGTGTCGGCCGTGTGGACCGCCCGTATCTCACGCGTGGCCTCGCTCATGCGGCCACCCTTCCTCCGGCCGCCGCCGCGCCGCCACCGGTTTTCCCGGGCGTCAGCTGGGCGTGTCGGCGACGTACGGCGGGGCGGGGTCGTACTGGATGGCGCGACGCACGGCGCGGGCGTGCTCGCGCCCGTGGAGGTGCCCGACGAGCCACAGGGCGCTGTCGATGCCCGCGGACACGCCCTGGCTGGTGAGCACGTTGCCGTCCACGACGTAGCGGGCGTCCCGCACGACCGTCACGTCGCCGAGCGCCTCGAGTTCGTCCTCGTGCGCCCAGTGCGTGGCCACGCGGTGCCCCCGCGCCGGGCCCGCCGCGTGCAGCAGGAAGGCCCCGGTGCACACGCCGTGCACCCAGTCGGCCTGTTCGGCGGTCTTGGCGATCCACTCGGTGACGACGGGGTTGTGCGGCTGCGTCAGGCGCGCGCCCTCTCCGCCGGGGACGAGGAGGACGTCCAGCGGCGGGTGGTCGTCCAGGCTGTGGTCGGGCAGGATCCGCATGCCGCGCTTGCAGCGCACGGGGCCGGAGCCCTCGGCGACGAGCACCGCGTCGTCGCCCTGCCCGCGCAGGACGGCGGAGGTGTGGAAGACCTCCCAGGGGCCGGTGAAGTCCAGTTCCTCGGCATCGTCGAAGACGAGTACGCCGTACGTGGTCATGCGGAGGTCCTCTCGGTGGTGGGGTGGAGGGGTTCGGGGGCGAGGGTGGAGCCGAAGCGCTCCCGGTACTCGGAGGGCGCGACGCCGGTCCGGCGGTGGAACGCCCGGCGCAGGGTCTCGGCCGTGCCGAAGCCGTAGCGGCGGGCGATGGCCTCGACCGGTTCGTCGCTCTCGGCGAGGGCGCGCTGCGCCGCCTCGACGCGGATCCGCTCGACGTAGGTGCCGGGCGGAACGCCGAGCTCGGCGGTGAACCTGCGTTGCAGGTGACGGGGGCTCAGCCCGGCGACGGCGGCGAGCTCGGCGATGCCGTGCCGGGCGCCGGGGTCGGCGTGGACGGCGGCGACGGCGGCCCGCAGCGGTTCGGTGGCGGGCTGACGCGACCACAGGGCCAGGCTGAACTGGGACTGGCTGCCCGGGCGGCGCAGGAAGAGCACCAGCTCGCGGGCGGCGGCGTGGGCGGCGTCACGACCGAGGTCGTCCTCGACGAGGGCGAGGGCCAGGTCCATTCCGGCCGTGACCCCGGCGGACGTCCACACGTCGCCGTCCCGGACGAAGACGGGATCGCAGTCGACGCGGACGGCCGGGTACTCCCGGGTCAGCTGGTGCTCGCGGGCCCAGTGCGTGGTGGCGCGGCGCCCGTCGAGCAGACCCGCGGCGGCCAGCAGGAACGCCCCGCTGCACACCGAGGCGATCCGGCGGGCGCCGGCCGCGGCGGCGGCGGTCCAGCCGACCAGTGCCGCGTCCTCCCGCGCCCGGTCGACGCCCTCCCCGCCGACGACGACGAGCGTGTCCGTCCCGGCCGGGTCGAGGTCGTTTACCCCGTGCCCGGCGTGCAGGAGCAGGCCGCTGCTCGACCGCACGGCGCCGGCCCGGGCCGAGACGACCGCGCACGCGTACGCCCCCGACCGCGCGGCGGCGTGCTGGAACACCTCGTGCGGGCCCACGAGGTCGAGCGGCTGGAAGCCGTCGAAGATCACGAAGACGATGCGGCGCTGGTTCACCCCCCAACCGTCGCCCGCCCTGCCCGATGGCGTCAACGACAGGCATCCCACGGATCGCGCCATGCCGGCCGCCGTCACACCCGAGCCGTAGGCTGGCTCCGTGCCCACGGCGGGACCGGCCGCGGGGAGACCACGGGAGCGGACATGCGGGACGAGGAGCTGGCCGCGCGGCAGCGCGAGCACTGGCGGCGGACGTACGCCGACCACCCCGGCATGTACGGCGACGAGCCCTCCGCACCCGGCCGGTACGCCGCCGCCGTCTTCCGCGCCGCGGGCGCCCGGCGGGTGCTGGAGCTCGGCGCGGGCCACGGCCGCGACGCCCTCTTCCTCGCCCGGGAGGGGTTCGCCGTGCACGCCACGGACTTCAGCCCCACCGGCCTGGACCAGCTCGCGGGGGACGCCGCCGCCCTCGGCCCCGCAGGGTCGGTGACCACGCACGTCCACGACGTCCGCGACCGGCTGCCCCTCGCGGACGACGCGGTCGACGGCGTCTTCGCGCACATGCTGCTGTGCATGGCCCTGACCACGGGTGAACTCGTCCGGCTCGTAAGCGAGATCGGCCGCGTCCTGCGCCCCGGCGGCACGTTCGTGTACACCGTCCGGCACACCGGCGACGCGCACCACGGCACCGGCGTCGCCCATGGCGACGGCATCTTCGAGCACGGCGGTTTCGCGGTGCACTTCTTCGACCGGGCCCTGGTCGACGCCCTCGCCGAGGGCTGGCGGCTCGACGAGGTGCACGCCTTCGAGGAGGGCGAACTGCCCCGCCGCCTGTGGCGCGTCACCCAGACCCTGCCGGGCTGAGGGCACGGGGCGGAGGCCGCGCCCCCCGGCGTCCCACTCCCGACTCCTCCCGGTTCTCCGCTCCCTGGCCCGGAGGCGGCGGCACAGCGCCGCTGTCGGCGGGGGAGCCGATCGTGGACACTGGCAGGCGAGCGCGGCCCCCGACGGTCACCGGTCGTACCCGCACCCGGTCGCGGTCGCCGGGAGCCACGCGCACGTCCGGAGGCCGAGCCCCCGCGCGACGAGGGGCGAGCACGGCGAACCGGCTGTCGCACCATCCGAGAACGCCATCGCCCCGCTGAGGTTCCCGGCAGGAGCCCGCGGCCGGGGCCGCAGGAGCCGGAGGGGAGCGTCGTCTTCATCCACTGCCTCCTGCTCCACTACTCCTCGCCGAACCGGTCGGACCGGTTCCGCCGCGCCTTCCTGCCGGCCTACCGGGCCGCCGACGCCTACCCGATCTACTTCGGCCCCCACGCGAGCCACAACGAGCCCGGCGTGACGCTCCTGCGCGGTAACGTCTCCCACACGGTGCGCGTGGAGCCCGGGACGTGGCGCCTGCCGCTGGCGGAACGCCCCTTCGGCTCCCTCTTCCAGCTCCAGGAGGGCGCGCACCTCACGGAGAAGGGCGCCTCCACGGGCTACGCCACGCTGCCGGGCACAGAGAAGGGCAAGTGAGCACGACCGCACGGGACCGCGACGACGGGAGCCGCCGATGAGCGCGCCGCCCGAACCACCCGAGCCGCCCGAACCGCTCCAGCCGCCCGCCGCGCCCTCCGTGACGCTCGTGCACGCCTGTCTGCGCGACGGCGCGGGGGGGGGCAGCCCCACCGCCGTGGTGGTCGACGAGGAGGAGTGGCCGGACGGGGCGCGCCGCCGCGTTCCCGCGGACAGCGGTGCCTCGCACGCCGTCTTCCTCCGGGTGCGGCACGAGGCGTCCCGGGAGCCCACGGTGGACCTCCGCTTCTTCACCGCCGAGGGGGAGCTGCCCGCGTGCGGCCACGGAACGGTGGCCGCGCTGGCCTTCCTCGCCGACCGCGCCGGGTCCGGGGGACGCCTCCGGGCCACCGTCCGCACGGCGCAACGCGTGTTCGAGGGCTGGTCCGTACGGGACGGCGACCACGTCACCGCCGCCTTCGACCCGGGCCCGGTCGACCTGCGCGAGCCCACCGACGACGAGCGCGAACTCGCCCGGTCCGCGCTGGGTGTCCCGTCCGGGTGGCCGGGGCGGGACACGGCGCCGCAGGCGTCCCGGGAGCCGGGGCGGGGGATGCGGGTGGCCGGCGTGGGCCGCGAGCGGCTGCTGGTGCCGGTGCCCTCGCGTACGGCCCTGGCGGCCCTGCGACCGGATCTCGGCCGTCTCCGCGAGGGCTGCGACCGGCTCGGCCTGCTGGGCGCCTACGTGCACTCCCCGCCGTCCGGCGCGGGGCGGCTGGCCGCGCGCATGTTCGCGCCGTCGATCGGCGTGCCCGAGGACATCGCCAACGCCAACAGCACCGCCTGCCTCGCGGCCCACCTCGCCGGGCGGGGCGTCACCGAGATCGCCGTGGACATGGGTGACGCGCTCGGCAGCCCGGCCACGATCACGGCCTCGGCGGTGCCGGGGCGTCCGGGAGCGCGCGTGCGTCTGGGCGCGAGCGTTCGGATCGGCGAAACATCGCCGTCCGCCGGATGAACGGCCGGCGGTGTGCGCCAGTTCATTACACAGCACAACCCGTCGAATAGCAGCAGGGCGGCCGTGGGACCTTGGTCCCAGGGACCTTGGTCCTATTGTTCGGTCATTCACGTTCCTGACACGCTGTCCGACCATGGAGGCAGCCAAATCGGAAATTCTCTACGACCCGCGTGATCCGAGCCTGCGCAGCGATCCCTATCCGCAGTACGCGCGGCTGCGGGACACCGAACCGGTCCACCGGACGCCCTTCGGATTCTGGGTCGTATCCGGTTACGAGGAGACCGCCCAGCTCCTCCGGGATCCGCATCTCACCAGCGAATTCCACCGCGACGCGAAATGGGCGGAACACCGGGGCGGCTGGAACAGCCCCATCGTGACCGACACGCGCATGTGGATGCTCATGCTGGACGGCGGGGCGCACCGCCGCATCCGCGGGCTGGTCAACCCCGTGTTCAACGCGCGCGCCATCCAGGAGATGCGTCCGCGCATATCCGGGATCCTGAGCAGGGTCCTGGACGACATGGGGGCGGGCGCGGGCATCGACCTCATCGACGACCTGGCGCTCCCCCTGCCGGTGACCGTGATCTGCGGGCTGGTCGGTCTGCCCGTCGAGGACCGGGACCAGTGCCGCCGCTGGACCGAGGCCATCGGCCACGTGGTCGACCCCGCCCTGGACGAGGCCACCCAGGAGGCCATGAACACCTCGGTGCGCGAGTTCCGGGCCTACATCGCCGAGCACCTGGCCAAACGGCGCAGTGAGCCTTTGCCAACCTCACTTTGAGCTGGCCAGATGTAGGGCGAGGACGGCCTGCACGAGGCCGGTGGTGCGGATGGTCGAGCAGCGGAGCCTGCGGAGGAGCCGCCAGGCCTTGAGAGTGGCGACGGCCTGCTCGACGAGGGCCCGGATCTTCGCTTGGGACCGGTTCACGGCTTTCTGACCTGCGGAGAGGGTCTCCCACCGTCCCCAGCACGGGGTGCGGACTGTGCCGCCGGCGCCCCGGTAGCCCTTATCCGCCCAGCACGTGACGCCGACCTCGGTGAGGGCTTCGACGATGCCGTGTTCGCGGGCCGCGCGGACGTCGTGGACCGCGCCGGGCAGGGCCGGTGAGGCCCACAGCAGACGGCCGAAGGGGTCGGCGAGGACCTGCACATTCATCCCGTGTTTCTTGTGCTTGCCGGAGAAGAAGGGCCGGTCGGCTGCGATCCGGTCGATCGACAGCAGCGTCCCGTCGAGCAGGACGTAGGCCTTCCCCGAAGCGGTCCGAACCGCCTCGGCGAGGGTCGGTGCGAGTGCGGCCAACAGCTCGACGGCCTCGTTGATGTACCGGTAGACCGTACTCGTGCCGATCTCGAAACCCGCCGCGAGCTGGGCATATGTGGTCCCGTTGCGTAGATGCGCCAGCACCAGCAGGGCCTGACGGCCGACGGTGAGCCGACGCCAGCGGCTTCCGATCCGACGACGGTGCTCGCGCAGACGAGCGGCGAGGAAGGTCAGGGACCGACTGGACACGTCCAGCCCGCACGGGTAGACAAGCACGTGAAGCCTCTGGTGGGTATCGGGCGATCTTGGTCGTGAACCCGTCTACCAGGGGCTTCACCCCTGTGTCGAGCCAACTGGACAGCTCAAAGCCCAGGTTGGCAAAGGCTCAGTGACCCACAGGACGACATCCTGTCGCGGCTGGTGACGGCGGAGGTGGACGGCGAGCGGCTCTCCGAGGACGAGATCATCGCCAACGTGCTGCTGCTGTTCAACGCGGGTCACGAGACGACGGTCAACCTCATCGGCAACGGCACGCTGGCCCTCCTGCGGAACCCCGGCCAGCTGCGGGCGCTGCGCGAGAACCCGGATCTCATCGAGGAGGGGGTCGACGAGTTCGTCCGGTACGACGCCCCCGTCCAGCTCGTCGCCCGCATCGCCACGGCCGATGTCGAGGTCGGCGGAAAGACCATTCCGGCAGGTTCGAAACTGATGGTCCTGCTCGGCGCCGCCAACCGCGATCCGCGCAGATACGACCGGCCGGACGAACTCGACATGACCCGCAGCGACATCAAACCGCTTTCCTTCGGAGGCGGCCCGCATTACTGCATAGGCGCACTTCTCGGAAAGATCGAGGGCCGCATGGTGTTCCGGGAACTGCTGCGCCGCTACCGAAGCATCTCGCTCACCACCGAGGACGTCGTCTGGCGCCCGCACGTCAATTTCCGCGGCCTCAAGGAACTGCGGGTGGACCTCGTCCGCTGACGCCCCCGGGCACCGGCCCTCCCGGTTTTCCGCATTCCGTCGAGCGATGGAGAAGAAGGGCCGAGGAGCCGAAGGGCCGAGGAGCAGCCCGTGCGGCGACACCGCGGCCGATCCCGCCGGAACGCCCCGAAAGGACCCTGAAACCGTGCGTAGCCCCCTGTTGTCCGGTGACACCCTCACCGAGAGCTTTCTCCACCACACCCGGGTCTCCCCCGAGGCCGTGGTCGCCTTTCCCGGAAGCGAGGAACGGATCACCGGCGCCCAGCTCGCCGAGTCCTCGCTGCGCTGTGCCCACGGGCTGCTGGAGCACGGCGTCGGCCCCGGCACCGTCGTCGGCCTCCTCGTCCCGACGGACGCCCGGTTCCTGAGCCTCTTCTTCGGCGCCCAGCGGGCCGGGGCCGCGTGCAGCGTCCTGCCGCTGCCGGCCGGATTCGGCGACGAGGAGGGCACCGCCCGTCGGCTCGCCCGCATCCTGCGGGTGGCCGGCATCCGCCACCTCGTCCTCGGCGCGGCCTTCGAGTCGCTGGGCTCCCTCCTCGCCGAGCGGGTCCCCGGGCTCGTCCTGATCGACCCCGCCGTGTCCGCGCCCGGGGCCGAGAGCGGGCTGCCCGGCGTCGACCCGGACGCCCTGTCCGTCGTCCAGTTCACCTCCGGCAGCACCAGCGCGCCCAAGGGCGTGCAGCTCAGCCAGCGCACCATGGCCGCCGGGGTCCGGGCCTGCGTGGTCTCCGGCGGCTTCAGCCCGGACGACGTCTTCATGCAGTGGGTGCCCACCTTCCACGACATGGGCCTGGTCGGGCTCTTCTCGCACCTCCTCAACGGCGCCGAGGTGCACGTCTTCACCCCGACCGCGTTCCTGCGCCGTCCCGCCCAGCTCCTGGCCTACTTCGCCGAGCACCGCGGCACGATCATCACCGGCCCCAACTTCTCCTACGACCAGTTCGTGGACGCCGCCCCGCCCGAGCTGGTCAAGGAGCTCGACCTGTCCGCCTGGCGGCTGGCCTTCAACGGCGCCGAGCCGGTCAGCGCCCGGACCGTGGAGCGCTTCACGGACCACCTGGCGCCCGCGGGCCTGCGCGACACCGTCATGTACCCCGTCTACGGGATGGCGGAGGCCACCCTCGGCATCACCTTCCCCGAGCCGGGCAGCAAGCCCCGCGTGCTCGCCCTGGACCGGGAGGAGCTGGCGGCCACCGGCCGGGTCGTGCCCGTGCCCCGCGGTGCCCGGGGGGCCAAGGACGCGGTGGCGCTCGGCACTCCCGTGCACGGCCTCGACCTGCGGCTGGTCGCGGAGGACGGGCACGTGTGCGCGCCCGGCGAACTGGGCGAGGTGCAGATCGCCGGGCCGGCCGTCACGTCCGGCTACTACAACGCCCCCGAGGCGACGGCGGCCGCCTTCGACGGACGCTGGTTCCGCACCGGCGACATCGGCTTCCGCCACGGGGGCGAGCTGTTCGTGACCGGCCGCACGAAGGAGATGGTCATCGTCCGGGGCCAGAACTACTTCCCCGACGACATCGAGGCCGTCGCCCGCGAGGTGCCCGGCGTCTACCGCCAACGCTGCGTCGCCTTCTCCGACGCCACCGAGGAGGGCCACGAGGTCGTCCGCGTCGTGGCCGAGGCCGAACCGAAGCGGGCGGACGCCGGCCTCGAAGCGGAGATCGCTGCCCGCGTCGCCCGGGAGATGGACTTCACCGACGTGCGCGTGCACCTGGTCAAACCTCGCTGGATCTCCCGGACCACCAGCGGCAAGTGGCAGCGCGCCCGCACCCGGGAACGCCTGGCGGAGCTGACCGACGCCGGGGCCGCCTCGCCCGCCACCGGCACCGCCACCGCCACCACGACCGCCCGAACCGAACCGGAGGACACACCGTGACCACGCCGCACAAGCTCGAAACCGCCCGCGACCCGGACGCGGAACCGCTGCACAGCTACGACGTGTTCCCCGCCTACCAGAACGCGTCCTGGGAGATGAGCGACATCCCGTGGGACGAGTTCCGCGCCGACCTCGTGCGGCCGGAGTACGTCGCCTTCGCCATGGGCGCCGTCATGGGCGAGTCCAACTCGATCGCCGCCCAGCACGGCTTCTTCAACGAGTTCGTCGACGACTACGACTTCTCGGCCTTCGTGTGCCTGTGGGGCTACCAGGAGCTGCAGCACCACCTCGCGTTCAAGAAGTGGCTGCGGCTGGCCGGTACGGACGTCGGCTACGAGCAGATCAACGCCATGCGCGCCCCGTATCCGCCGGGCATCACACCCTCGGCCACGCTCGCGACCAACATCATCTCGGAGATCGCCACGAACCACATGTACAAGTGCGTGAGCCGGGTCGCGGAGGAGCCGGTCATCGCCAGGATCATGAAGCGGGCGAGCGGCGACGAGGCGCGCCACGCACGGGAGTTCATCCACTACACCGCGCGTCGCCTGGTCACCCATCCCGAGGAGCTGCCCTCGGTCCTGGAGACCTTCTACGTCTACATGGCCGACCCGGAGGGCCGCTACAACCACCCCGTCAGCAAGTTCAAGGGCAACCTCCCCGAGCTCGACGGCCACGTCACCATCGACGAGGTCTTCCGCTACTTCGGCGAGGTGGACGACGGCACCGAGTGGGAGCGCATCCACCGGCAGCTCTACCAGACCCTCGCCGAGCTCACCGGGCGGCCGGTCGAGCGGCTCCGCGACGTCCGGCGCATCCTCGCCGAACTGCCCCGCGCGGAGGACGGAACCGCATGACCGACCAGGCCACACCCGTCGAACTCCCCTGGCTCGAGGAACCGCTGTTCCGTTGCTTCGGCTGCTCGCCCCGCAACGAGATCGGCCTGGCCCTGCGGATGTTCCGGCTCGACGACGGCCGGCTCGGCACGGACATCACCTTCTCCGACGCGTACGCCTCCTACCCCGGCGTCGTCCACGGCGGCATCGTCAGCGTCCTCGTCGACGAGCTGATGGGCGACCTGATCGCCCTCGACCGGGGGCTGCTGGCCTTCTCGGCCACCCTGCGCACCAAGTTCCTCAGCCCCCTGCGCACCGGCACGCCCTACCGGGCCGTCGCCCGCATCGCCCGGGAGAGCGGCGGCGTCGTGCACGCGGAGGCCGACGTCCTCGACACCGGGGGCACCGTGCACGTGATGGCCAACTCCGCCTACCAACCCATCCGTTCGGAACAGGCCGAAGGTCACATGGGCCTGTCCGGAGCCGACCGCGACCGCCTCGCACACTACTTCGACCACGCGATTGGATGACCATGTCCCAGCAGACCGAAGCGGCTTCCGCCCCCCTGAAGAAGTCCGACGTCCTCGACGAGGTCCGCGCGCAGACCGCCAGGGAACTGGGCATCGGCGCCGACCGCATCGCCGAGGACACCGTCCTCAAGGAGCTTCCCGGCGCGGACTCCGTGCGGCTCCTGCGCGTCGTCGCCCAGGTCGAGCGCGTCTACGACGTGGAGTTCGAGGACGAGGACATCTTCGCCGTCCGCACCCCCGGCGAACTCACCGACCTCGTCCTCGCCCAGGCCGGCCGGGAGGGCTGATGACCACCACCGACACGCACACCGGAGCGCGCCCGGCGCCGCCGGAGGGGCGGGACGGCGGCCTCGCCCTCCCGCCGGAGGAGGCGCGGCAGGCCACCAACGAGCACTACGAGCTGCCGTCGGAGGTCTTCATGGCCTTCCTCGACGAGCGCGTCAAGTACAGCTCGGCGCTCTACCTCACCCCGGGCGCGACGCTCGAGGAGGCCCAGACGGCCAAGCTGCACTTCGTCGCCGAACGCCTCGGCCTGCGGGGCGGCGAGTGCCTGCTCGACGTCGGCTGCGGCTGGGGCAGCCTCACCCTCTTCATGGCCCAGGAGTACGGGTGCGAGGTCACCGGCGTCACGCCGTCCACCCCGCAGGCCGAGTACGTCCGGGAGCAGGCGCTGCGCCTGAGGATCGCCGACCGGGTCCACATCCGGGTCGGCTCCTACAGCGACCTGGACATCGACGGACGGTACGACGCGGCGACCATGCTCGGCTCGATCGTCCACATGCCCGACCGGGTGGCCGTGCTGCGCAAGGCGTACGCCTCGCTGCGCCGGGAGGGCCGCCTCTACCTCTCCGAGAGCTGCTTCCGCAGCGCGGAGGTCTACCGCGAGTTCGCCTCCCGGCCCGGCACCCGGCACGTCACCGAGACCATCTTCGGCTTCGCCGACATGGTGCCGTTCTCCCAGCTCATCGAGGCGGCCGAGTCGGCCGGCTTCAGCCTGGAGCGGCTGGACGACCTCACCGCCCATTACCACCGCACCATCGAGGAGTGGGAGCGGCGGGCTCAGGCCAACCGGGAGCGGATCGAGGCCGCCGCGCCCGGCATGGCCGAACCGCTCGTGCGCTACCTGCGCACCGCGAACGCCGGCTGGGGCTACACCTCCAAGCACTACGCGCTCACGGCCGCCAAGTCCCGGCTGGGCCCGAAGGCGGCGGTATGAACGCCACACCCGTACTCGACGACCTGCTCCCCTCCCTGGAGATGCACGACCTCGTCGACCAGGCCGTGACACGTGCGGGCGAGCGCTCCTGGACCCTGGCCGACCTGGACTGGGACTCCCTGCGCCCCGAGCGGCTCACCGAGACCGACCGCTCCGCCGTCCGGTTCATCACCTTCGTCGAGGACCACATACCCGGCTACCTCTCCCACTTCCTCGAAGCCTTCCCGGTGGCCGACGCCGAACAGGAGCTGGAACGCTTCGGGTTCAACCGCGAGTACTTCCGCTTCCTGGTCGCCTGGGCCGGAGACGAGGAACGGCACGCCTCCGCCCTGACGCGCTACCAGGTCGAGACCGGCATGGCGAGCAGGGAGGAGGTCCTCGCCACTCTCGCCGAGGAGGGGCGGAAGGAGTTCGCCCTCCCCTACGAGCACCCCGTCCAGTCCTTCACGTACACGCTGATCCAGGAGAAGGCGACACAGCTCTTCTACCAGCGCTTCCGGGAGACGGTCAGCGAACCGTTCCTGGCGGAGCTCCTCGGCCGGCTCGCCCGCGACGAGGCCCGCCACTTCGCCTTCTACAGCAACCTCGTCGGCGCCTACGTCGCCCGGGACGGCGCCGCGGCCGTTCCGGGCCTCAAGGACGTCATCGCGACCTTCCGGATGCCGCTCGCCGACACGATGAAGGGCTACTGGCGCTGGTCGCTGAAGGTCGCCGACGCCACCTCCTACGACCACACCGAGGCGTACGACGCGGTGGTCCGGCTCGTGCGCGGTTTCGTGGACACGCCGGGCGAGCCGAGCGTCGCGGACCTGGGCTCCTTCGTCCGGGCCATCCAGCGCGTCCGGTGAGCCGGGACGGCGCCCGGGTGCTGGTGGTGAGCTGCGCGTGGGCGGGCCGGGCCGCGCCCGAGGAGTTGCTCGGCCCCCGAGAGCGTGCCCGGGCCGCCGAACTCACCGGGCCGCGGCGCGCCGAGTGGGTCCGCACCCGGCTCACCGCCAAGGCCGCCGTGCTCTGGGCGACCGGAGGCCACGGAGCCCAGATCCCGCCCGGCCCGGACGGCGCTCCCCGGCTCCTGGGCGCGCCCCGGGGCACGGCTCTCTCGCTGACCCACACGGGAGAGCTGGCCGCCTGCGCCGTCAGCCGCGGCGGGCCCGCGGACCGGGTCGGGGTGGACGTCGAACCCGTCGACGCCCGCAACGACGTCCTGCTGCCGCGGCTGCTCGCCCCCGGTGAGCGGCCGGACGCCGCCACCGGGCCGCTCCCGCACACCGCGCCACCCGGCCTCCTCGCCACCGTGCTGGTGGCCTGCAAGGAGGCCGCGCTCAAGGCCTGTCGGCGCCCCTCTCCGGCACTGCGCGACTACGAGCTGCGGGCGGGAGCCGACGGGCGGCTACGGGTCCTGGTCCGGATCCGGGGACGGCGGCAGGAAGCGGCCGCCTCCGGGGTGCCCGATGCGCTGGAGGTGTGGTGGTCCTGCCGACGGGGCCGCGTGACGGCGGTGTGCGGCACGGGACGGCGGCCGCCCGAGCACCGCGACGTCCCGGCCGACCGCGTCCTCGCCGCGCTGGGGCCCCGGCGAGGGGGTCAGTGACGGATGACCCCCGAGCTGTCACCGCGGAGAACCGTCTCACCGTCCTGGTTGTGGATCTCGATGCCGAACTCCACCCGGGTGCCGGAACGGCCCTCGCGCAGGGCCGTCACGGTCACCTCGGCGGTGATGGTGTCGCCCGACCAGACCGGCCGGAGGAACTCCCAGCCCATGCGCCGTGCGATGAAGTCGAGTTGCCCTCCGATCTTCGTCGCCAGCGAGGCGGTGAGCAGCCCGTGGGCCATGGCCCGGCCCTGTGCCGCCACGTGGTGCTGGCCCCGGTCGCCGGCGAGGTCGGCGAAGGCGGCGATGTCCTCGTCGGTGATGACGCGCCGGTCGCGCAGGACCTGGCCGACCGTGAGCCCGGGGCCCGTACCGGACCGGGCGACGGTCGCGCCGGGCGCGTCAGTGGCCTGGGTGCCCGGCTCGGCGGCGGGCCGGGCGCCGGACGCGGCCGCGGAGTGGGCCGCGGACCCGTCGGCCCCCTGGCCGGCGCGTGGGCGGCTCATCGCCGCGGCTCCGCGCCGCCGGTGGCGTCCGCGGGCTGCGCGGGTTCGGCGGGCGCCTTGCTCCGTACCAGGCAGCTGCTCTTGCCGACGGCGCAGAGCCGGCCGTCCGCGTCGATCACCCGGCAGCTCGCCAGGCCACGGTTCCGCCCGAGGTGCACGACCTCGGCGTCGACGGTCACCAGGCCCTCCTCGCCGCGCACCGGGCGCAGGAAGTCCACGTTGAGGTCGAGGGTGACGATGTCCTTGTCCTCGGGAATCGCGGAAAGGATCGAGCATCCGAGAGCGGAGTCGACGAGTGTCGACAGGATGCCCCCGGCGAGCACACCGAGGTGATTCGTGAAGAAGTTCTTGACCGGCATGGTGAACTGCACCGCGCCGGGGTCGGCCTTGACGACGGAGATACCGAGAACCTGCGCGACGGGCGGCGCCACGACCTCCCCCGAGATGAGCCCCCGTAGATAGGAAAGACCGGATGCCGAGGAATTGGTGGCGAAAAGCGGGCCCTGGTCCTGCCACTCGATCGTGGCCGTGTGGGTGCGGGGGGAAAAATCCTGTGACACTTCGCTCCTCCATATGAGCGCGGGCACTGAGGACGTCAGTCTCGCACACGGCGGGTGATCCGCAACAGAGCCCGAGAGAAGCCCGATTACCAGCCAACATGGCCAGAAACAACCCCAGGACAAACGTCCCGCCAACCATTCCTTGACAGCGTTCGATTATCACGCGTCTGATGGAAAACAACACCCGTGCGCACTGCTCCGCGATGGGATTGATGACATCGATGAACATAGCCACCGGAAGCACTCCCAGACGCTTCTCCCGCATTCTGGGAGTGGGTTCCTACCGCCCCGGCCGCGTGGTGGACAACGAGGAAATCTGCCGACTCATCGATTCGGATCCGGAGTGGATAGAAGCCCGGTCGGGAATCTTCACACGACACTTCGCCGACGCCGGGGAAACGATTCCGGCCATGGGGGCCCGGGCCGCGGAGAAGGCACTGAGCGCCGCCGGAACGCACCCCGCGGACCTATCCTGCGTCGTCCTTGCCACGATGTCCTACCTGCACCAGGCCCCGCCCGCCGCGGCGGCCTGCGCCGCCGAGCTGGGGACCCACGGCGCCGCCGCCTTCGACCTCGGCGCGGCCTGCGCCGGCTTCTCCCACGGCCTGGCCGTCGCCAACAGCCTGGTGGCCTCCGGGCAGGCGGAGCACGTCCTCGTCGTCGGGTCCGAGCGGATGAGCGACATCGTCGACCCCCGCGACCGCTCGACGGCCTTCATCTTCGGCGACGGCGCGGGGGCGGCCGTCGTGGGCCCCGCCGACGAGCCCGGCATCGGACCCACCGTGTGGGGGACCGACACCGAGGGTCTGCACGCCATCGAGCAGAGCCGTTCCTTCACCGAGCTGCGCGACGACCCGCTGGCGCGCTGGCCCTTCCTGGAGATGGCCGGCGCGACGGTCTTCCGCTGGGCCATCGGCGCGGTCGCCGAGGTGTGCGCCCAGGCGGCGGAGGCGGCCGGCGTGCCCCTGCGGGACATCGCCGCTTTCGTGCCCCACCAGGCCAACGTGCGCATCATCGACGCGGCCGTGAAGACGATGGGGCTGTCCCCGTCCGTCGCGGTGGCGCGGACGGTCCGGGAGGACGGGAACGTCTCCGGCGCCTCGGTCCCCCTCGCCCTCGACACCCTGACCGCGGGCGGGCGGATCAGGCCCGGGGATCTCGTACTGACCGCGGGCTTCGGCTCCGGCCTCGGCTACTCGGCGCAGGTCCTCCTCGCGCCCTGACCGGACGCGGGCCCCGGGCCGTCGGCCTGTGGCGGAACCGCTCAGGCGTCCCCGCGCGGTCTCTCCCGCACGGAGCCGCTCCCGGCGCCTTCCGCCTCCTGGCCGGCCTCCGACCCCTGACCACCCTCCGACCCCGGGCCGTCTCCCCGTCCCCGGCCTTCCGGTCCCCGGCCGGCTCCGGGCGTCCGGGCTCCGTCCTCGCCCTGGGCGCCTTCCCCCGGGCCGAGCCCCTCCATCTCGCGCAACTGGTCCAGGACGGCCTTCGCGAATTCCAGCCCCTTGGGCGAGAGCCCCACCGCCCGCATCGCCACACCGGTGACGCCCGCACGCTCAAGGGAGCGCAGATCCTGCTGGGTCAGCCCGGCGTCCCGCCACGCCGCCAGCTCTTCCAGTCGCTTCTCGGTCCTGGCCGCGGAATCGCTGTCGAAGAAATAGGAGACCGGCACGCCGAAGAACTTGGCCAGCGCCTCGAGGTGATGAATGCGCGGATTGCCCCGTTCGCCCTTGCGGAGGTAGGCGATGTACTGCTTGGAAATGTCCCCGCCCTGTTCCCGTACGGCACGGGCCACCTCCTCGTTACTGAACGGCCCACGACCACGCGGGTGGACGGTCTCGAACAGGTGGTTCAACCGCTGAGCCAGCAATCCGTGCGACTCTGTCCCCATTTGTCCCAACTCCTCTACCCTCTCCACTGACAACTGGAGGCATGCGTGGGGGGTGACTGCGGCCATGCCAGTTGACGGGACCCCGGCGGCGACGTAGCGTCCGTGTAAGGCTGACGCAGACCCTTGAGGGTACATCTCGCAGAGGTTACTGCACGCCGTCTGACCCCCTCAATAATGCTCACTCGCAAAGGCGTTGAGCGTGCATCGAGTCAGGCCACCGCACGCACCCGGCGGTGTGCCCCGAGGAACCGAGCGGTTTTCGTCTCTCACTCGTGCGGGTATCGGCCCACCCCTTCTCCTACGGCCCGCCCGCATCACGGATTGCCTGTTCTCCCATGCCCCACAAAGGCAAGAAGGAGGCAACAGTGGAAGAAGCCCCGACGCTTAACCTCACCGGCCGGGAGTTGGGAGTTCTCCGATTACTGGCCCGCGGTCTCAGTAATCGGCTCATCGCCCGCAGCCTCGGCATCTCCGAGAAGACCGTGAAGAACCACCTCAGCGGCGTCTACCTCAAGATCGGCGCCACCGACCGCACCCAGGCCGCCCTCTACGCCCACCGCCTGGGCCTCACCCCCTGAGACGTACCCGGCGGTTCGACGGCCCGACGGCTCGGCCGGGGACACCCCAGCGCCAGGCGGGACCTTTCTTGGGGACCGACTCTGCCACATGATGGTTCCCAGGGCAGTTGCCGGTGAAGGGGGATTGCGATCCATGAAACACCGTCACATCCGCCGAAAAACACAGCACTTGATCAACAGCCTGGACCTGACCAGTCCGTTCTCCGTGGAGGATCTCTGCCACCAGATCACCGAACGCCGGGGGCGCAGAATACGGCTCGCGCCGCTGTCGTTCCCCGCCAGCGGCCCGGCCGGCCTCCTCGTCTCCACGTCCACCGTGGACTACGTGTTCTACGAGGCGCACACCACGACACCCCACCAGACCCACGTGATCGTGCACGAGTTGGGGCACCTCGTCTGGGAGCACACCTCCCCGGCCGCCGGCGGCGACGAGCCGCCCGAGACGGGCTTCCTCCTCGACGACGACATCGACCCGACCCTCATGCGGCACATGCTGGGGCGCACCCAGTACGGCCGTCCCGAGGAGTACGCCGCGGAGTACTTCGCCACCCAGGTCCTGCGGCTGGCCAGCGGACCGCTCCTCGCCACGACCGCCGTCCCGCCGGACATGAGCGAGCTCGTGGCCCGGCTGGAACGTTCACTCCAGCACGGCGGTGGTCACCGGAGGTGACCACCACCCTCGAGTACGTCTTCAGCTTCACCCACACCCTCTCCGGCCTCGTCAACCTGACCGCCTTCGCCTACAAGTGGCAGGACTTCCGGCGTGACCCGCGCAACCTCGCCTTACGCGCGCTGTGCGGTACGCGCCTGTTCAACGGCATCGCCTACCTGTTCCTCGCCCCCGTGACGTACGTGTGGCTCGGCCGCGTGACGGGGGTGCCCAACATCGGCACGTTGCTCGGCCACACCTCCATCGTCCTGGCCGCCCTGTCCGCGCACGTGATGGTGACCGGCTGGTTCCGCTCCCCCGGAACAGCCAGACGCCTCTTGCCGACCGTGACCCTGCCCTACCTCCTGGCCATCGTCGCCATGGCCGCGTTCTTCTTCGCCGCGCCCCTGCCGGGCTCCCACCCGGTCGACTTCGAGGTCCACTTCGCCACCCACCCCACGGCGGGCGTCTACGTGGTCGTCTTCCTCGCCACGTACGGCCTGAACCTCGCCAACACCGCCCGGCACACCTGGCCCTCCTCGCACGCGGTCGAGCGGCCGTGGCTGTCCCAGTCGCTGCGCCTGGCCGCCGTGGGGTCGGTCTTCGTGCTGGGGTTCATCGTGGGCAAGCTGCTCGGCGTCGTCGGACGCTGGTGCGGGACGACCGCGCTGGACCAGGCGGCCGTGCTGTGGAGCCCCCTGATGGCCACCGTCGGCTCCCTGGTGATCGTCGTCGGCTACACCCTGCCCGGCTGGGGCGCCGGCCTCTCCTCCCGGCTGGCGCAGCGCCGGTCGTACCGCACGCTGCACCCCCTGTGGTCCACGCTGTGCGAAGCCGCCCCGGGCATCGCCCTCTTCGAGCCCCGATCCCCGCGTCTGGCCCTGTACTCACGTGACCTGCAGACGCGGCTCTACCGCATGATCATCGAGATCAGGGACGGTCAGCGCCTGCTCCGCCCTTATGTGTGCGACGCCTGCGAGCAGCGGCTGCGGCAGGCGCTGCACGGCTCGGAGCCGCCCCGGTCCCGGGAAGGCGGCGGCCGCAAGGGCGGCCTCCGGGAGCACGATCCCGACCTCCTCCTGGAGGCGGCGGTGCTCGCCCTGGCCGTCCGCCGCAAGCGGGCCGGGCGGCAGCCCTCCGACCACCAGACGGGCCCCGGGTCGCGCCAGCCGGGCAGCGAGTTCGCCGACGAGCTGACCTGGCTCCGGCACGTGGCGGAGGCGTACCAGCGCGTGTCGGCGGACGGCCGGGCTCTCCCGCCACTCCCGCCCTGCCCCTGCACGGGGCCGCCCCCGGCCGCGCCGCACTGAGGCCGTCGGCCCGCCGCCCGTCAGGCCCCCGAGGCCCCGCGGAACGGCGCGAGGACGCCGCGGCCCCCGTCGACCTCCTCGGCCATCGCGTGGAAGGTGGTGGAGCAGCGGCCGAGGAGTTCGATCAGCAGGCCGCGTTCCTCGGCGGTGAAGGCGTCCCCGAGGCGGCGCTCGATGCGCACCGCGGCCGCGTCGGCGGTGGCGAGGGTCTCCTCGCCGGCCTCGGTGAGCCGGGTCTCGGTGGCGTTGCGGTGGTAGGGGTGCGGAGTCCGGACCACGAGCCCCTTGCCCTCCAGGTTGGTCAGGATCGTCGCGACCGTCTGCGGCGTGACGAGGCAGAGGCGGGCCAGAGCCGCCGCCGACGCGCCCGGGTTCTGCGCCAGCACCACCAGAACCGTGTACTGGGCGACCGTCAGCCCCGCGGGTTTCAGCGCCGCCTGCTTGAGCGCGATGAGCTCCTGCTCGACCCGTTTGACGTGGTGCCCCAGGCGTTCCGTGACTGGCATCTGCATGGCCGCATGGTACTCCCCGACACCTCAACCTTGACAGAGTATTGGCTTTAAGCAGAATACGACTTACTGTGTGAGTACTGCCCGCCCGCCGCGAATGCCGGGCGACCGTGAGACCTGTGGGGATGCTCTATGGCGTTACAGCACACGGAGAACTCGAACAGCCCGGCACACACGACGGATCCGCCACAGCCCGCGGAGACCACGGAGACCGCCGACAGGGGCTCCGCCCCGCCGCCGGAGGGCGTGGACCGCCGGACGGTCCTGGTCGCCGGGGCGTCCGTGGGCGCCGGCGTGGCCGGCGCCGCCGCGCTGCTCTCCCCGACGGAGGCCGCCGCCCGCGTCCGGGACGACGACGAGGAGCGCGGCGGCAGAGGCGAACCGCCCCGCACGGCCACGGTGGCCCTCACCGTCAACGGGCGCACCCGCGACGTCGACGTCGATGTCCACACCAGCCTGCTGGACGCACTGCGGGAACGGCTCAGGCTCACCGGTCCCAAGAAGGGCTGCGACCAGGGCGCCTGCGGAGCCTGCACCGTCCTCGTCGACGGCAGGCGGATCGTGTCCTGTCTGACCTTCGCCGTCATGTACGAGAGGCGCGAGATCACCACCGTCGAGGGCCTGGCCGCGAACGGCCGTCCGCACCCGCTGCAGAAGGCGTTCGTCGAACAGGACGGGTTCCAGTGCGGGTTCTGCACCCCGGGCCAGATCGTGTCGGCCGCGGGGCTGCTCGCCGAGTCCCCCGACGTCCCCGCCGAGCAGGTGCCCGAGCTGATGAGCGGCAACCTCTGCCGCTGCGCCGCCTACCCCCATATCGCCGACGCCATCGCCCAGGCGCGGAAGGAGATGTGACCGTGCGGCTGTTCCACTACTCCCGGCCACGCGACGTGGCGGAGGCGGTCACCCTCCTCTCCGCCGCATCCGACGCCCGCGTCGTCGCGGGCGGCACCGACCTCGTGACGCTCGTCCGGGACGGCGTCCGCGCCCCGTCCCACCTCGTCGACATCGGCGGCCTGCCCCTCGACAAGGCCGAGTGGCTGCCCGACGGCGGCGTCCGCATCGGCGCCCTCCACCCCAACGCGCCCCTCGACGCGGCACTGCGCGAGCGGTACCCGCTGCTGGCGCAGGCCCTCGCGTCCGGCGCCTCACCGCAGATCCGCACCATGGCCACCTTCGGCGGCAACCTCCTCCAGGGCGTTCGGTGCTCCTACTTCCGGCTGCCCGAATACGCCTGCAACCGGCGCGACCCGGGGTCCGGCTGCGCCGCCCTCGACGGCGACAGCTCCCACCACGCCGTCCTCGGCACCAGCTCCCGCTGCGTCGCCGTCCACCCCTCGGACCTCGCCGTCGCCCTCCAGGCGCTCGACGCCACCGTGCGCGTCGTCGGCCGCGGCGGACGGCGTCGCGGCATCCCCGTCGACGAGCTGCACCGGCTCCCCGGCACCACCCCGCACCGCGAACACACCCTGCGGCACGGCGAGCTGATCGAGGCCGTGGAGCTTCCCGCCCAGCCCGGGGGGCGGCGCTCGCACTACCTCAAGTTCCGCGACCGGGCCTCCTTCGCCTTCGCCCTCGTCTCCGTCGCCGCCGTCCTCGACGTCCGCGGCGGGACGGTGCGGCACGCCCGCGTCGCCCTGGGCGGCGTCGCGCCCAAACCCTGGCGCTCACGCGCCGCCGAACGCGAACTCACCGGCCGGCGGCTGACGGGCGCGGCCGTCACCGCCGCCGCCGAGGCCGCCGCCGCGGAGGCCCGGCCGCAACCCGACAACGCCTACAAAGTCGAACTGCTCCGCCGCTGCGTCCGGCGGGCCCTGACCGAGGCGGGAGGCCGCTGATGGCCACGTGGGAAGAGCCGCTCGGCGCGGCGCTCGACCGGGTCGAGGGACGCGACAAGGTCACCGGACGCGCCGTCTACTCCGGCGATGTCACCGTGCCCGGCATGGCCCACGCCGTCATGGTCACCAGCACCGAGTCCGCGGGCCGGATCCGTCGCATCGACACCCGAGCCGCCCTCGCCGCCGACGGCGTCCTCGCCGTCCTCACCCACAACGACCGGCCCGCGTGGAAGGGCACCCCCGACATCCCCTACGGCGCCGAGCCGCGCATGCCCCTGGCGGACGGCCGCGTCCTCCACGCCGGACAGCCCCTCGCCCTCGTCGTCGCCGAGAGCCTGGAGCAGGCCCGTCGCGCCGCCGCCCTCGTCCGCGTCCACTACCGCACCCAGAAGCCCGTCCCCACCCTCGACGACGCGCTCCCCGACGCCTACACGCCCACCGGCCCCTACCTCGTCCTCGGCGACCCCGACTCCCTGCGTGGCGAACCCGAGCGCGAACTCGCCGACGCCCAGGTCAAGGTGGCCGGCGAGTACCGGACGTCCACCATCTCGCACACCCCGATGGAGCCGTCCTCCACCCTCGCCGTCTGGGAGAAGCCCGACCGGCTCACCCTCTACGACTCCAGTCAGGGCGTCTTCCGCCACCGGCCCGCCCTCGCCGCCGCCTTCGGCCTCCCCCTCGACCGGGTCCGGCTCGTCTCCTCGTACATCGGCGGCGGCTTCGGCAACAAGTCCTTCGTCTGGGCGCACACCTACCTCGCGCCCCTCGCCGCCCGGGCCGTACGCCGCCCCGTCCGGCTCACCATCGACCGCAAGCAGGTCTTCACCGGCACCGGACACATGCCCGAGACCCGTCAGACCATCCGCATCGGCGCCGACCGCGACGGCCGCGTCCGCGCCCTCACCCACGACAGCGTCAACCCGACCTCCTTCGTCGTCGACCGCCACGAGACGACGACCGCCTGCACCCGTGTCATGTACCCCGTCCCTCACCTGCGGACGACGACCCGGGTCGCCAAGGTCAACACCAGCACCTCCGGCGCCATGCGCACCCCCGGCGACAGCCCCGGCATGTTCGCCCTCGAGTCCGCCATGGACGAACTGGCCCACGCCACCCGCCTCGACCCCGTCGAGCTGCGCCGCCGCAACTACGCCGAGGTCCGCCCGTCCGACGGCAAACCCTGGGCCGGCAACCGGCTCCTGGAGTGCTACGACCTCGGCGCCCGCGTCTTCGGCTGGGGCCGCCGCGACCCCCGCCCCCGCTCCATGCGCGACGGCGACGACCTCGTGGGCTGGGGCATGGCCTCCGCCATCCGCGTCGAGCACCGCGCCCGCGCCCGGGCCGTCGTCGAGCTCCGGCGCGACGGCACCGCCGAAGTCCGCGCCGGCACCGTCGAGATCGGCGGCGGCACCCTCACCACCCTCGTCCAGGTGGCCGCCTCCGGCCTCGGCATCGGCCCCGACCGCGTCAGCATCCGCGCCGGCGACACCGACCTCCCCGAAACCGCGCCCACCTTCGGCTCCCGCACCTCCGGCAGCACCGGCAGCGCCGTCCACCTCGCCGCCGCCGACGCCCGCCGCACCGCCGTCCGACTCGCCGTCGGCGACCCCCGCTCCCCGCTCCACGGCCTCGCCGAGGACGACGTCGACGCCGAGAGCGGCCGCCTCTTCCACCGCGACGACCGGGGCCGGGGCGAGACCTACGAGGCCCTCATGTCCCGCCACGGCAAGCGCACCCTCCGCGGCGAGGGCGACTACAACCCCGCCGCCGACTCCCCCCGCGCCCTGTCCACCTTCGGCGCCCACTTCACCGAGGTCCGCATCGACCGTGACCTCCCCCGCGTCCGCGTCACCCGCCACGTCGCCGTCTTCGACTGCGGCCTCGTCCTCAACGCCAAGACCGCCCGCAACCAGGCCCAGGGCGGCATCATCTACGCCCTCGGCGCCGCCCTCATGGAGAAGCTCACCCTCGACCCCGTCTCCGGCCGCATGGTCAACCCCGCACTCACCGACTACCACGTCCCCGTCCACGCCGACATCGGCCACGTCGACGCCCGCTTCGTCGGCCAGGCCGAAACCGACGTCAACCCGCTGGGCGCCAAGGGGCTCGGCGAGATCTGCGCCGTCGGCGTCGCCCCCGCCGTCGCCAACGCCGTCTTCCACGCCACCGGCCACCGCGTCCGCACCCTCCCCCTCACCCCGGACACGCTCCTCGCCGCCCGCTGATCCTCACGGCCCGGCCGCCGCGCGAAGACGCCCCTGTGCAGGCCAGCGCAGCGTCGGACCCGGTCGCCCCGGTGCCCGCGCTGTCGGGCGGCGTGAATCGACGTCTCGCGCTCACACGGCATAGTTGACGAGCCACACCCCACACCCGTCGAGAAGGCAGGATGAGGCACGTTATCGTCATCGGAACGTCAGGCGCGGGGAAAAGCACCCTGGCCAAGCGGCTGTCGCGTCGGCTCGGCGTGGTGCACGTGGAACTCGACGCCTTCGCCCACGGTCCCGGCTGGAAGCCCGTTCCACAGGAGGGCTTCCAGCGCGCCGTGGAAGAGCACCTGGCCTCGGGCGGCTGGGTGTGCGACGGCAACTACTTCGGCCGGACGGCGTGGCTCTGGGAGCAGGCGGACACGGTCATCTGGCTCGACATGCCCCTGCACCTCGTGCTCCCCCGCCTGGCCCGGCGGTCGCTCCGACGCATCCTGACACGCGAGCGGCTCTGGAACGGCAACCGCGAGAACTGGTCAGCTCTGCTAGGGAAGGAGTCGGTACTCACCTGGGCCGCCGCCTCGCACCGCCGGCACGCCGTCGACCTCCCACCCCGGCTGGCGGCATGGGAGCGGGACGGTATGACCGTAGTTCGCCTGCGGTCGCCCCGCGAGGTGAGGATCTGGTGGCGACGGACGTTCCCCGAGGCTCCCACCATGGACCACCAGGCCGAGAACGAAGAGGAAAACCCGTAGCCCTCGCTTCCGCACCAGCGAGCGTCGGGACCGCGGGAGTCGCGTCGTGGGGCTCTTCCACGCCAGAACGGCAGACAGCCACCCATACGCGGCCGCGCCCTCACCAACGGTAACTGCGATCACGTCGAACAGGCCGGCGGGCAACGTCGCCCGCCGGACCACCGTGCATGACTGCCCCGCGCAGCCAGGCCACTCCTCACGGGCGACTCCGTAGGAGACGGAGACATCGAGCGACTCTCGGGGATCTTCGGTTGCCGGGTTTACGTGCGTTGCCGCCACCAGCATTCCCAGTTCAGGCTGCGGGAGTCGAGGTACTTCTGGAAGGCCGTCGGGGGTCTGGGACTGTAGGCATGGATGGGTGCGCGTGAGGCGAGGCGCTCGATGTTGACGGCGACGCCGATCAGCACATGCTGGACGTGGGTTTCGCGGAGGCCGGGGCCGCGGCTGCGGCGGACCTGGTGGCCGTTGACGAGTTCGCAGATGGTCCTTCGACTCCGGGCCGGGTGGCGTAGAGCCGTTTCCACCGGCGGTCCTGCGGGTCGGTGCGGTTGCGGGCCTGGAGTTCGCGCAGGTGGCGGAGGAGGAAGTTCACCGTGCGCACTGAGGTTCCCCGTGTGCAGACAGGCCGGTCGGGGCACGGGTTGCACTGGGTGGGATGGAACCGGGCAGCCGTATAGAGGGCCATGACCGGGGGCTTCGGTCCAGTTTCTGCTGGTCTGACCGTTCGGGCAGGTGACTTGGCGCCGGTCGAAGTCGATGGTGAAGTCGTCCCTGGTGAAGCCGGTCTGTGTTTTGCGCTGCCAGGCCCGGCCATGGTGCCCATGGCCTTCGCGGTTAGCTCCTGGCGCTCAGGAAGGTGCATCACCGTGGTGGATCTCCTGCCGGTGTGCCCCATGCCATGGAGCGAAGCCCAGTATCCGTGACGGGCGAGGACTATCGAATCGGGCTGGTGGATCACCCAACGCCCGATATCGGGCGGAACGATGAGCATCGCAAGGTGCCCGGGAGCCGAGCGCTCCGGATCACGCAACTTGTCGTATGTCTCGATGTCCAAGTCGAAGCTGAAGCTGCTACGGACGGTGCGCGGGCTCTGCGTGCACTTGAGTTGGATGTCGACCATGAGACCGCGCGAGCGGAGAGTGACGTCCCCTCGTCCTTGTCCACGTTCCAGTCACAGATCGTGTATCCGCCCTGTGTGGCCAAGGCGTGCACGAAGGCACGACTGACTTGTTCCTTCTGCCAGCTCGTGGCCTCTGCGGCCATGCCACCCCCCTGGTCGCGTGATCGCGAGGATAGGCGGGCCCGTTGGGTGAGGGAAGAGGGCGTGGAACGGGCTCGATCCGGCATTCCTGACAGCGGTCAGGTCGGCGACCGCACGGGGTCCGTGGTCGGGCTGCACCACGCTGTGGTCGCGGAGACGGCAGCGTGTGGGAGAGCGCCGGCCAAGATCTTCTCCCGGACTTCTCCCACACGATCTCCAGAAACGACTCAGGGCCACCGACTCACGTGAGTCGGTGGCCCTGACCTGTGTTTCTTCAGTCGGGGTGGCGGGATTTGAACCCACGACCTCTTCGTCCCGAACGAAGCGCGCTGCCAAGCTGCGCCACACCCCGAAGCAACGGGGACTACTTTAGCCCACGCTCGCGTGAGCGCGAAATCCGGTTCCGCGAGGAGCAGCGGCGGTCAGCGGGACCGGGGGGTGAGGGTGAGGAGGGTGGCCTCGGGGGGGCAGGCGAAGCGGGCCGGGGTGTAGCGGTTGGCGCCGCAGCCGGCGGAGACGTGGAGGTAGGCGCGGCGGTCGTCGACGGTGTGGGTGGAGAGGCCGCGGGCGCGGGCGGTGTCGATGTCGCAGTTGGTGACGAGGGCGCCGTAGCCGGGGATGCGGAGCTGGCCGCCGTGGGTGTGGCCGGCGAGGATGAGGGGGTAGCCGTCGCCGGTGAAGGCGTCGAGGCTGCGCAGGTAGGGGGCGTGGACCACGGCGAGGCTGAGGTCGGCCCCGGGGTCGGGGCCGCCGGCGACCTGGTGGTAACGGTCGCGCTTGATGTGGGGGTCGTCGAGCCCGGTGAGGGCGAGGTCGCAGCCCTCGAGCTTGATGCGGCCGCGGGCGTTGGTGAGGTCGGCCCAGCCGGAGGCGTCGAAGGCGTCCCGCATGGGTTCCCAGGGGTTGTGGACGGCGCCGACGGCCGGGGGGTTGCCGTTGAGGCCGTGGCGGCCGCTGGCCTTCTCCATGAGGTAGCGGGCGGGGTTGCGCAGGCGGGGGCCGTAGTAGTCGTTGGAGCCGAAGACGTAGGCGCCGGGGTAGGCCATGAGGGGGCCGAGGGCGTCGAGGAGCTCGGGGACGGCCTCGGGGTCGGAGAGGTTGTCGCCGGTGTTGACGACGAGATCCGGGTGCAGGGCCGCGAGGGACTGGAGCCAGCGCCGCTTGCGCCGCTGGCCGCTGACCATGTGGATGTCGGAGACCTGGAGCAGCCGCAGGGGGCGCATTCCGGGGGGCAGGACGGGGACGCTGATCCGGCGCAGGCGGAAGGCGCGGGGCTCGATGCCCACCGCGTAGCCGACGCAGGCCGCTCCGAAGGCGGCCACACCCAGGGGTACTCCGTATCGCACGCGCATCCCTCCATCGTCTCAGAGGGATCGGAGGGCGGGACGATCAAGGGGAGGGGGACTGCTCGGCTCGGGGGACGTCGGTGGTTCCGGGGGCCGCGGGGCTCTCGGGTCAGGTGGTGGCCGTGGCCACCGCGGCGCCGTAGCCGGTGGGGGCGTGGACGTCGGTGATCGTCCAGCCGGGGAGGGCGGCGGCGGTGGGGCCGGAGCCGACGTAGTCGAGGCCGGGGTCGCGGGCGAGGCCGATGCCGAGGCCCTTGAGGTAGGCCTCCTTGCGGGTCCAGGTGCGGGTGAACGCGGTGGGGGCCTCGCGGGGCGGCAGGGCGCGCAGCTCGGCGGCCTCGCGGGGGTGGAGCGCCCGGATGACGTTGTCGACGGTGTCCGGGGACGGGAGGGCCTCGACGTCGGCGCCGACGGGAACGGTGGCGACGGCGACGAGGGCGAGGTCGCCGGTGTGGGAGAGCGAGAAGTGGAGGGGCGAGCCGGCGACGGCGGGACGGCCGTGGGGTTCGCCGCAGCCGGGGCAGGTGAGCCGGGTGAAGGGGACGGACTGGGGGGGCCGGTCGAGGTGGCCGGCGAGCAGCAGGCGCAGCGTCACGTGTGAGGTGACGTAGAGGGCGCGGTCGGCCTCGCGGCGGAAGGAGGCGGCTTGAGCGGTCTCGGTGGGGTCGAGGACGTCCCGGGCGAGCCGGGCGGCTTCGGGGCCCAGGGCGGCGACACGCGCCGTCCACAGGGCGGGTGTGCCGTCCTCGGCCAGCGGCGCGGGCCGCAACCGGGTCTGTAGGGACGTCAGTTCCGTCGGCTTGTACACAGGGCTCCCCTCCCGTGCCGGTGTGTCGTTCGTGATCGTACGGCCTGTAGGGCGGGCGGGTGTGGCGGTCGGGGGTTTATCCGGACGCGTGTGGGGGTGATTGCTGGCAGACTGACGGGCATGACCACCCTCAAGTCCCGGCTGCAGGATGATCTGACCGCAGCGATCAAGGAGCGCGACGAGCTGCGCTCCTCCACTCTCCGGATGGCCCTGTCCGAGATCAGTAAGGAGGAGGTGGCGGGCAAGGAGGCCCGCCAGCTCTCCGACGACGAGGTGCTGAAGGTCCTCACGCGCGAGACGAAGAAGCGCCGTGAGGCGGCCGAGGCATTCGACAAGGGCGGCCGGGCGGATTCGGCCGAGCGGGAGCGGGCCGAGGGCCGGGTGCTGGTCGAGTACCTGCCCGCGCAACTGACGGACCAGGAGCTCGACGCCCTGGTGGCCGCGGCGGTCGCGGAGACGGGCGCGGAGGGGCCGAAGGCGATGGGTCAGGTCATGAAGGCCGTGAACCCGAAGGTGGCGGGGCGCGCGGAGGGCGGCCGGGTGGCCGCCGCCGTGAAGAAGGCCCTCACGGGCTGAGCCGCCCTCGTGGAACCGACCCGCGTCCCCTCCGCCGTCCGCCCCCGTTGCCGTCCCACCGGGCGCCTCGGCTGACGGACGCCTCCGCGGCTGACGGACGCTTCCGGCCGCCTCGTCCGGGTGCCTTTCGGTCCGGTGAGAGCGTGACGGCTCCGGCGTGACGCGACGACGACGGGCCCGCTCCCGAGGAGCGGGCCCGTCGTCGTGGTGCCGTTACCGGGGGCTCGGCGGGTAGCCCGGCTCTCCGGTGGTGCCGCCCCAGCCGCCGTCGGTGGTGCCGCCGGTCGTGCCGCCGTCGGTGGTGCCTCCGTCCGTGGTGCCTCCGTCGGTCCAGCCACCGCTGCCGTTACCGCCGCCGTTGCCGTTGCCGCCGGTCAGCGGGTCCCAGGGGAACTCGGGCCATTCCGGGTCGCCGGGGGGCGGGGGCCCGCCGGGGCGGCCGTCGTCGCGGTCGTCGTCCTTGGGCTTCTTGTCCTTGTCCGGCTTGGCGCGCGGCACCTTGACCGGGTTGAAGGCGGAGGCGGGCACGCCCTCCAGGGCGCCGGACATGGCTGTCCGCCAGATGGGGCCGGGCAGGCCGCCGCCGCTGACCTTGGCGTAGTACTGGCCGCCGATGGTGATGTCGAACATCGACACCTTCTCGGCGCCGTCGCCGCCGACCCAGACGGCGGTGGAGAGCTCCGGCGTGTAGCCGACGAACCAGGCGTTGCGCCGTTCGTCGGTCGTGCCCGTCTTGCCCGCGGTCTCGCGGCCGGGCAGGCCGGCTGAGGTGCCGGTGCCGTCCTCGACGACGCCCTTGAGCATCTGGTTGATCGTGTCGGCCGTCTTCGGGGCCATGGCGGAGCTGCAGTTCGGGCCCGGGGGCCGCAGTTCGTTTCCTTCGGCGTCCGTCACGGACTCGATCGCCATCGGCTCGCAGTACGTGCCGCGGTTGGCGAAGGTGGCGTAGGCGGCGGCCATGGTCAGCGGGCTGCTGGGCTGGGCGCCGAGGGCCATGGAGGGCTGGATGTCCAGGGGCTTGCCCGAACCCTGGGTGATGCCCATGGCCTTGGCCATCTTGGCCGTCTGGCACATGCCGGTCTTCTGCAGGAGGTCGATGGCGTAGGTGTTGATGGACATGCCCAGCGCGCTGGTCATGTCCCAGGTGCCGCGCTCGGTCTTCAGCTCGTTGGGGACGTCGTACTTCTCCTGGTTGTACGGCTGTCCGTCGCACGTGGTGAACTTCGACAGGTCGAACTCGTGCTTGTAGTCGCTCTTGAACGTGTGGGCCGGGCTGATGCCCTTCTCCAGTGCGGCGGCGGCGACCACAGGCTTGAACGTGGAGCCGACCTGGAAACCGAACGTCGAGCCGCCCATGTCGTGGTTGACGGACAGGTTGAGCATGGTCTGGTGCTTCTCGGCGTTGAACCCGTACGGCCGGGACTGGGCCATGGCGACGATCTTGCCGGTGCCGGGTTCGATGGAGACGACGGCGGCGGCGACCTCGTCGTCGGGGTTGACCTTGCTCTTGGACGCGGCGGCCGCGGCGGCCTGGGCCTTGGGCTGGAGCGTGGTGCGGATGGTGAGGCCGCCGCGGTTCCAGCGGGCGAGCCGTTCCTTGTCCGTCTTGCCGAAGGCCGGGTTCCTGAGGAAGGCCTTGGCGACGTAGTCGCAGAAGAAGCCGGCCTCGTCGGCGGCGGTGATGCAGCCCTGGCGGGGGGCGCTGACGTCGAGGCCGAGCTCCTTGGCCTGGGCGGCCTCAAACTCCTCGGGCGTGATGTCGCCGACCTCGGCCATGCGCCGCAGCACCGTGTCGCGGCGCTCCTTGGCGTTCCCCGGGAAGCCGACCGGGTTGTACTTGCTCGGGTTCTGGACGATGCCGGCCAGCAGGGCGGCCTCGTGCAGTTCCAGGTCCTTGGCGGGCTTGGAGAAGTAGCGCTGGGCGGCGGCCTCGACGCCGTAGGCCTGCTCGGAGAAGTACGTGATGTTGAGGTAGTTCTCCAGGATCTGGTCCTTCGTCAGCTCCTGTTCCAGCGCGATGGCGTACTTCAGCTCGGTGATCTTGCGGCCGAGGGTCTTCCGGGTGGCGTACTCGAAGGCCTCTTCCTCGTTGCCCGCCTCCTCGACGAAGACGTTCTTCACGTACTGCTGGGTCAGGGTGGACCCGCCCTGGGTGACCTCGCCGCTCTGGGCGTTGCGGGTCAGGGCGCGCAGGAGGCCCTTGAGGTCGACGGCGCCGTGCTCGTAGAAGCGGGAGTCCTCGATGGCGACGATCCCCTTCCGCATCCACGGGGAGATGTCGTCCAGGGGGACGACGACCCGGTTGCGCGAGTAGACGTCGGCGATCAGCCCGCCCTCGGCGTCGAGGATGCGGGTCTTCTGGCTGAGCGGGGGCCGCTTGAGGTCGATCGGCAGTTCCTCGAAGCCCTGCGCCGTCTCCTTGGCCGTGAGGCCCGCGATGCCGACGGCGGGCAGGGCGATCCCGGCCGCGACCGCTCCGGCGAGGACGCTGACGCCGAGGAACTTGGCGGCCTGCTGCGTCGCGGACAGCCCACCGCCCGAGCGTTTGTTTGCCATGCGGGCAAGGGTAGCCCGACGCCCCGCCGCTCCCCCAGCGCCACAGGCTTCGCGGGCTGCCGCGCGACCGGGTTCGCGGGTCCTCCGGGTCGACCGGCGTCGACCGGCGTCGTCCGCACGTCCTCCGCGCGTGGGGGTCGTTCAACTGAGGGGCGAGAGAGGAAGTCGCCGAACATGCGTGGGAAAAGAGCGAACACGGGTGCGGGTGTTCGGCTAGGGTGGCCGCGCGCGGGGGCCGTAACGTCCGGAATCTCACTCCTGTGAGTGATGAGAGCCGTCCGGATGGGCGTCATATGACAGACGACTGGTCGCCCGGACGCGTGGCAAGCCGCCCGACGTGGGGTCACTCCGTTGGGTGATGTCCCGCGCACGCATAGTCCGTTCGGGCCATTCAAGATTGGGCCCGACGGGGGTGTTGTCGCTTGCTCGCCTTCCGTAACGTCCTCAACCGGCGACGGTGCATATGCCGTTTGTCGCCGTGGGGGAGCCTCGATTTCGGGAGAGGACGGCACCAGCATGAGTAGCTGGGCAACCGACTGGAGTACGCAGGCCGCCTGCCGTACGACTGATCCGGATGAACTGTTCGTGCAAGGCGCGGCCCAGAATCGAGCCAAGGCAGTGTGTACCGGATGTCCGGTACGCACCGAATGCCTGGCCGATGCCCTGGACAACCGCGTGGAGTTCGGCGTCTGGGGAGGCATGACCGAGCGGGAGCGGCGGGCGCTGCTGCGCCGACGCCCCACGGTCACGTCCTGGCGCCGGCTGCTGGAGACGGCCCGGGCGGAGTACGAGTCCTTCGGGCAGGGCTACGCGGAGTCGCCGCCCGGCCAGGCGGAGGTGCCGGTCGCGGCGGTCTGAAGGGTCGCCGCCGCCGCGCTGGTGAGGTCCGCGCCAGGGGGAGGCGCGGGGTCGGCCGGTGCGGCCGCGCGGCGCGGAGCACCGTGCGGGCAGAGGGTGGCCCCTGCCCGCAGGGTGCGGGGTGCGGGTGCTCGTGGCCGGTCGCGCGGTGCCCCGCGCCCTTGGCGGAGCGCCCGTTCAGGGGCGCTGGGCGGCGAGGCGCTCGCCGATGTCGCGCAGCCCCGCCAGGTTGTGGACGTCACCGGGCAGCGCGGCCACCTCGGCCACCGGCACCTCCGGGTGCAGCGTGGTGAAACGATCCCGCATCCGGCGCTCGCGGGCGATGACGCGCATCCGCTCGGCGTGCAGGGTCAGCAGCCCCGCCGCGAGTTCGTGGTGCTCGCCGTCACCGGCGGCGTCCTCCAGGGCCTCCGCCGCCGCCAGGGCGCGTTCGGCGCCCAGGGTGTCGGCGTCGCTGCCGTGGACGCGGTTGAGCAGCAGCCCGGCCAGGGGCATGCGGTCGGCGTGCAGCCGCTCGACGAAGTACGCCGCCTCCCGCAGGGCGTCCCGCTCGGGCGCGGCGACGACGAGGAACGCGGTGCCCGGGGCCTGGAGCAGCCGGTAGGTGGCATCCGCCCGGGTGCGGAAGCCGCCGAACATGGTGTCCATGGCCGCGACGAAGGTCTGGACGTCGCGCAGCATGCCGGCGCCCAGGAGCTTGCCGAGCGCCCCCGTGACCATCGACACGCCCGTCATGCCGAGACTGAACATCTTCAGCCCGGCCTTGCCGCCCGCCTTCGCCGGTGCGGACAGGAGCCGGATGAACCGGCCGTCGAGGAAGGACCCGAGGCGGCCGGGGGCGTCGAGGAAGTCCAGCGCGCTCCGGCTGGGCGGGGTGTCGACGATGACGAGGTCCCAGGTGTCGCGGGCCCGCAGCTGGCCGAGCTTCTCCATCGCCATGTACTCCTGCGTCCCGGCGAAGCCGGCCGACAGGGACTGGTAGAAGGGGTTCTCCAGGATCGCGCGGGCCCGCTGCGCGTCCGCGTGCGCCTCGACGATCTCGTCGAACGTGCGCTTCATGTCCAGCATCATCGCGTGCAGTTCGCCGCCCTTGGCGGTGTCGACACCGGGCACCCGCCGGGGCGTGTTGTCCAGCTCCGTCAGCCCCATGGACTGCGCCAGCCGACGCGCCGGGTCGATGGTCAGGACGACGACCTTCCGGCCGCGCTCCGCCGCCCGCACGCCCAGGGCGGCGGCGGACGTCGTCTTGCCGACGCCGCCCGCGCCGCAGCACACCACGATGCGGGTGTCCGGGTCGTCCAGCAGCGGGTCGGTCTCCAGTATCGGTACGTCCCGCAGGGTCTCCGGGCTCATGCTCCGGCTCCTTCCGGCTCGCCGCCGTCCGTCCGGTGGTCCTCGGAGAGGTTCCGGTGTGCCGCGTCGTCCGGGCGTCCGCGGCGGCCCGGGGCGCCGACGTGGTCCGCCGCGCCGAGGTCGCCCGCCGCGCCGAGGCGGCCCGCCGCGTCCAGGCCGCGGGTGCGCACCTGCGCGGCCAGCTCGTACAGGCCCGCGAGGTCGACGCCGTCCCACAGCAGCGGCAGTTCCAGCGTGGGCAGGCCCAGCGCGGCGATCTCCTCCCTCCGCAGCGCCTCCAGCCGTACCCGCTCGGCGTGCTCCCCGGCCTGCCGGAGCAGCGGCTCCACCAGGCGCCGGGCACCGACGCCGCTGCGCTCGCCGCCCAGCCCCGCCGCGGCGAACGCCTCGGCCAGGTCGGGGCGCAGGTCCTCGGCCGCGGCCAGGGCGGCGGCGTCCAGCACCGCGGGGCGCGCCAGGTTGACCACGACCGCGCCCACCGGCAGCCCGGCGCCGCGCAGTTCGGCGACCCCGTCGACCGTCTCCTGCACCGGCATCTCTTCCAGGAGCGTCACCAGGTGCACCGCGGTCTCCCGGGACTTGAGCACCCGCATGACGGCCTGGGCCTGGTTGTGCACGGGGCCGACGCGGGTGAGCCCGGCCACCTCGTCGTTGACGCCGAGGAACCGGGTGATGCGGCCCGTCGGCGGGGCGTCCATGACGACGGCGTCGTAGACGAAGGCGCCGTCCCGGTCGCGTCGGCGGACCGCCTCGCACGCCTTGCCGGTCAGCAGCACGTCGCGCACGCCGGGGGCGATGGTGGTGGCGAAGTCGATGGCGCCGATCTTCTTCAGCGCGCGGCCCGCGCCGCCGAGCTTGTAGAACATCTGGAGGTAGTCCAGCAGGGCCCGTTCGGCGTCGATGGCCAGGGCGTACACCTCACCGCCCCCGGCGGCCACGGCGATCTTGCGCTCCTCGTAGGGGAGCGCCTCGGTCTCGAAGAGCTGTGCGATGCCCTGTCGTCCCTCCACCTCCACGAGGAGTGTGCGCTTCCCGGCGTCCGCCAGGGCCAGCGCGAGTGCGGCGGCGACCGTCGTCTTGCCGGTACCGCCCTTGCCGGTGACCACATGCAGCCTGCTCACCCTGCGAGCGTAACGAGTGGGCCCCAGCCGTTACGCTCAGGCCCATGACGAAGTGGGAATACGCAACGGTGCCGCTCCTCGTGCACGCGACCAAGCAGATCCTGGACACCTGGGGCGAGGACGGCTGGGAGCTCGTCCAGGTCGTGCCGGGCCCGAACAACCCCGAGCAGCTCGTGGCCTACCTCAAGCGGGAGAAGGCGTGAGCGCGGGCCGCGTCGAGGCGAAGCTCGCCGAGCTGGGCCTGAAGCTGCCCGAGGTCGCGGCGCCGCTGGCCGCGTACGTTCCGGCCGTGCGAACGGGTCCGTACGTCTACACGGCCGGTCAGCTTCCCCTGGTGGACGGCTCGCTGCCGGCCACGGGCAAGGTGGGCAGCGAGGTCTCGCCGGAGCGGGCGAAGGAGCTGGCGGCCGTCTGCGCGCTGAACGCCCTGGCGGCCGTCAAGTCCGTCGCCGGTGACCTGGACCGGATCGTCCGGGTGGTGAAGGTCGTCGGCTTCGTCGCCTCCGCCCCGCACTTCACCGGCCAGCCCGGGGTCGTCAACGGCGCGAGCGAGCTGCTGGGCGAGGTGCTCGGCGACGCGGGCGTCCACGCGCGCAGCGCGGTCGGCGTCTCCGTCCTGCCCATCGACGCACCGGTGGAGATCGAGATCCAGGTCGAGCTGGGGTAAGCCTGGCCGGGGCGCCACCTGCGCTCGGGAGGTCTGCGCCAGAGGCGCAGGGCTGGCAAGCGCAGCCCCGGCACCGGGGGCGCCCCTGCCCGCGCGTCGCCGCCTGCCGGTGCGTCGTGGCCGCTCGCGCAGTTCCCCGCGCTCCTGCGGGGGCGCGGGCTAGAACGGACAGGTGAGGGTCTGGGCTGCGGCGCGCAGGCGGCCCTCGACGGCGGCGCAGACCGCCTCGACGGCCGGGCCGCCGTCGGCGGCCCGGCGGCCGGGCGGACGCCTGCGGACCGCACCCGACAGCGCCGCGAGCGCGTCCGCGTGGGGCCCGTGCGGCGGTGTCGGGGCCGGCGCGGTCGGCAGGCAGCGGCCGTACCGGGCGCCGAACCGGCCGCGCACGCACTCGAGCCGCCCCTCGGCCAGCAGCCGGGCGAGCACCGCCTCGTAGACGGACGGCGCCAGATGCTCGACGCAGCCCTCCAGGCAGCGGCCCCGCCCGGTCAGCAGCAGGGCGCCCAGCACCCCGTCGGCGACGGGGTCCTCGACGCGGGCGGCGGACCGGACGGTGACGCCGTCGGGCCGGACCGCCACGCGTCCGATGAACGCCAGGTCGACGAGGACGGCACCGGCGGCGCCCAGCCCCAGTTCGGTGCGCCACCGGTCCGGCCGCCCTCCGGTCGTCTCCGCCGCGTGCAGCAGCAGGGCGTCGGCGAGGCGGCCGGTCGCGGTGGGCGGCCGGATCACTCGGGGCGGTCCGTGCGGGTCGGGTATCCCTTGCGCTTCCAGTACTCCAGGCCGCCGATCATCTCCTTGACCCGGAACCCGAGCGCCGCGAGCTTGGCCGCCGCGCGGGTGGCGCCGTTGCAGGCCGGGTCCCAGCCGTAGACGACGTGGACGGCGTCCCGGTCGAGCCCGGCGACGGACTCGGCGTCGATGTGCTGGTGCGGGAGGCTGATCGCCCCGGGCAACCGCTCCTTCGCGTACGCCTCGGGCAGCCGGGCGTCGACGACGACCAGGCCCGCGACCTCGGCCTCGATGTCGTGGTGGAGGTCGAACGGGTCGGTCTCGCAGGCCAGCCGGGCGTCCCGGAAGTACTCCACCGCCCGCTCCGGCGCGGCCGGTTCGGTGCTCAGGACGCGGCTGGGGCGGTGGTAGCGGATGGGACGGTAGTCGGCGAGCCGCCGGAAGTCGCGGTAGGCGGCCTCGTAGTCCTTGTTGAGCACGAGGAAGGTGCCGCCGTTGGCGATGAGCGAGTTGCTCTTCTCGATCTCCTCGCCGACCTCCACCTTCCAGGTCATCTCGACGTCGCTCTCGAGCTCGGGCTCGATGAGCTCGGCGACGATGCCGTGGCTCTTGGGCACGACGCCGTCGTAGCAGTAGATCTGCTCGGCGTCCCAGGGGCGGCTGCGCACCCCGCTCTCGATCTGGAAGGCGAGGTTGACGAAGGCGATGGCGTAGTTGCGCTGCATGGCGGCAAGCCCGGCCATGCCCTTGAAGCGGGCGCCGACCTCCAGGAACACGAGTTCGTCGTCAGCCGTCCGGAACAGCTCCAGGTGGGAGGCCCCGTCGATGCGGCCCAGGGCGTCCATGGCCTGCTCGCCGAAGGCCACCATGCGGGCGACGCGCGGGTCGGAGTCGATGAGGTTGATGTCGGCGTTGACCTTGCCGCCGGGGATCTCCATCGAGTTGACGAGGTACTCGGTGACGCCGCCGAAGACGGTCTTCCCCTCCTCGGTGACGATGTTGACGCTGTACATCGCGCCCTCGACGAACTCCTCGTACTCGTAGTCCCGTCCGAAGTCGGCGGGCAGGCGCTCGAACTCCGCCGAGTCGGCGATCTTGAGGACGCCCTCCGAGCCGGCCGCGTCGGTCGGCTTGAGGATGAAGGGCAGGCCGACCTCGCCGACGATCTCCTTGAAGTATCCGGCGCGGTCCTCCGCGTGCCGCTGGGGGGAGAAGACGCCGAACAGCGGTACCCGGACGCCGGCGTCGAGGAGCCGCTGCTTCATGAGCACCTTGTCGCGGTACGGCAGGATGTCGTCCAGGCCGGGGCCGCGGATGCCGAAGTGGGAGCGGATGGCCGCCGCGACGATCATGTTCTGCTCGTCGTAGCAGTGCAGGGTCAGCTCGTCCAGCGAAGTGCCGTCCAGCTCCTCCTCGACGGCTTTGCGGGCCGCGTCCTCGTCGACGAGCGAGGCCAGCATGGCGCTGGGGTCGGGGAGCCCGCACGGCACCACGTGGATCCGCTCGAACCAGCCGCGCTGCTCCTCGGAGAGGTTGACGACGTCCAGGTCGGAGAAGACCCCGACGAACCGCACGGACTCCGGCGACTCCAGCAGGTCGTACCGGAAGGCGGCGAACCCCCGGGTCGAGACGATGACTGCTGTCTTCATGCGGTCGTTGCTCCGTTCGTGGTCAGGTCGTGCTGGTCTTTCTGGTCGTTCCGGCCGGCCGGAACGGCGGCCGCGGGGTGCAGCTCGGCCAGGGAGTCGATGAGGATGGTGAGCCCCGCCGACAGGGAGACCTGGCTGATGGTGAGGGGCGGCAGGATCTTGAGGACCTCGTCGGCGCGGCCGCAGACCTCCACCACGAGCCCCTTCTCGAAGCAGCGCCGCGAGACCTCCGCGGCGTTGAGTCCGGGCACGCCGCTGACGTCGACGGCCTGCATCAGGCCGAGGCCGCGGACGCGGACGCCCAGTGGCTCGACGACCCGGCGCTGGAGCAGCTCGGTGACCAGCTCGCCCTTGGTCCGCACCCGCTGGCAGAACGTGTCGTCGCTCCAGTAGTGCCGCAGGGCGGACGCCGCCGCGACGAAGGCGAGCTGGTTGCCCCGGAAGGTGCCGTTGTGCTGGCCGGGCTGCCAGATGTCCAGCTCCGGCTTGAGGAGCAGGACCGCGAGCGGCAGCCCGTAGCCGCCGATCGACTTGGACAGCGTGACGAGGTCGGGAACGATCTCCGCCCGCTCGAAGGAGAAGAACGTCCCCGTCCGGCCGCAGCCCGCCTGGATGTCGTCGACGACGAGCAGGATGCCGTGCTCGTCGCACAGCTCGCGCAGGCCCTGGAGGAACGGCACGGGGGCCACCCAGACGCCGCCCTCGCCCTGCACGGTCTCCAGCAGCACCGCGGCCGGTTTCTCCACCCCGGAGCTGGGATCCTCCACCATGCGGCGGAGGAGGTCCAGGCTGTCGAACTCCCCGAGGGGGGAGTCCGGGTAGGGGATGTGGGTGACGTGGTTGAGCGTGGCGTGCAGCCCCTGGCGGAAGTAGCCGGAGGCCGTCGCCGCGAGCGAACCCGCACTGACACCGTGGAAACCGCCGCTGAACGCCACCACGTTGGTCCGGCCGGTGGCCAGCCGGGCCAGCTTCAGGGCCGCCTCGACGGCGTTGGTGCCCGTGGGCGAGGTGAACTGCACCTTGTAGTCCAGCCCGCGCGGGGTCAGGACGAAGGTGCGCAACGCGTCGAGGAAGTCGGCCTTGGCCGAGGTGGACAGGTCGAGGCCGTGCATCAGCCCGTCCCGCTCCAGGTAGCCGATCAGCTCCCGCTTGATGCAGTCCGGGCTGTGGCCGTAGTTGAGCGTGCCCGCTCCGGAGAGGAAGTCGATGTACCGCTCCCCCGACTCGGTGAACAGCAGGTCGCCCTTGGCGCTGGTGAAGATGCCCGGGAAGGACCGCGCGTAGGAGCGGACCCCGGACTCGACGGTCTCGAAGAGCGTCGGCGTGATGGTGTCAGTGGCCACGTAACGTCTTACCTTCCGCTGTCCGCGACGGCCAGTTCCCCGTGCGCCTCGGTGAACTGGGTGGGGGGTGCCGCCTCGAAGGCGGCTCCGATGTCGGACCGGTACCGCATGCCGGGGAACGTGATCCGCTCGATGCGCCGGTAGGCGGCGGCGCGGGCCTCGGCGAGGGTGATGCCGGTACCGACGACGTGGAGCACCCGGCCGCCGCTGGAGACGGCGCGGCCGTCGGCCCCGGTGCGGACGTTGGCGTAGAACACCTGGCCGGCGTCCGGCGCCTCGGTCGTCGACTCCGTGATGGGCTGGCCGGTGACGAAGTCGCCGAAGGGCCAGCCCGGCGGTGTCGTCGGGTCGGAGAGGTCCAGGCAGCCCTGGGTGAGCGCGACGCTGCACCGCACGAGCCCGTCCGTCACGAGCGGGTGGCCCGCGACGTCCCGGCGCAGGACGGCCCGGCACAGCTCGGTGAAGTTGCTGTGGACGCCGGGCAGGACGGCCTCGGCCTCGGAGTCGCCGAAGCGGGTGTTGATCTCGATCACCCGCAGGCCCGTGCCGGTGATCATCGCGCCGATGTAGACGAACCCGGTGTAGGCGAGCCCTTCGGCGCGCAGGCCGCGCACCAGCGGGTCCACGAGGGTGCGCCGGATCTCCTCCATGAGGAGCGGGGACGCCTGCGGGTGCGGGGCGATGGAGCCCATGCCGTCGCAGTTCTTGCCGGCGTCGCGCTCCAGGGTGCGCTTGAAGTCGAGCGCGGTGGGGAAGAGCAGGTAGCCCGCGTCGTCGAGCAGGGCGAAGACGGAGATCTCCTGCCCGTACAGGCGCTCCTCGATGACGACGTGGAAGCTCTCGCCCTGGGCCGCGGCGAACGCCTCGAGGGCGGCCTCGGCCTCGGCCGCGGTGTCGCAGACGACCGAGCCGTCGCCGTCGGGGGTGAGCCCGTCCGTCTTGACGACGCAGGCGTAGGGCACGGTGCGGACGTGGGCGCGGGCCGCCTCGGCGTCGGTGAAGGAGGCGTAGCGCGCCGTGGGCAGCCCGTGCTCGTCGCAGAACCGCTTGCCGCGCTCCTTGCTGGCCTCCAGCGCCGCCGCCTCGCGGGACGGGCCGATCACCCGGTGTCCGTGCTCGGCGAGCACGTCGGCGTAGCCGATGGACAGGGCGTCGATGTTGGAGACGAAGACGAACTCGACCGGGTGCTCGGCGAGGAACTCCAGCGCGCTGTCGGGTGAGTCGAGCCGGATGGCGGGCACCGGGACGATGCGCTCGGCCTGGAGCGCGTCGCAGCCGGGGCCGTAGTACACCCGGGTGGCGGGGTCGGTGCGCACGAACAGGTCGCAGATCGCGTGCCCGCGCCCGGTGCCGTCGATGACCAGTACGTCCGTCATGAGGTGCCTCCCGATGCCTTGCTCACGGAGCCCGCGGGGGCGGCGACGACGCCCGTGAGGACGGGGACCGACTCCTCCCACGGCGTGGGCTCGGTGTCCTCGGGCAGGCCCGTGCGGTCGCCGTCGACCTGACCGGCGGCGCGCAGGTGGTCGGCGAGCGAGCCCCACACCTCGGTGTAGCGCTCGGGCCGGTTGTCCTGGTCGTCGGCGCGGATCCAGGGGGAGTTGGCCCAGTCGCAGGCGGGCATGACGTGGTGCAGGTCGTGCTGGACGGTGTCGCCGACGAGCACGAACATCCGGTAGGCGGAGTGCACGAGCAGCATCCGGTACGTCCAGTGGGTCCACGCGCCGAGCTTGCGCACGCCGCCCAGCGACGGGTCCGGCACCGGCTCACCGCAGAAGCGGCCGAAGGTCAGCAGGTCGCGCTTGTCCCGGCTGAGCCGCTCCTGGTTGCCGAACAGCCACCAGCGGTGCTCGGTCATGGTGTAGAGGAAGGTGCAGTTCTGGAAGACGTACGACACGGGGAAGACCCACAGCAGCAGCCACTCCAGCCACCAGCCGGTCAGGCCGACGAACGTGGCGGTGGCGGCGGCGTAGACGATCGACATGACCAGCCGGTACCGCGGCTTCACGCCGACGAAGTTGCCCTTGACCCGGCCGTAGAAGCCGAGGAGGTGGTGCCGGGGCGAGAACAGCGCCTTGCACAGGTACGTGCGGAACTGCGAGCGGGTCATGCCGGGCCGCATGCCGGTGCCCAGCAGGTAGAGGGTGTCGCTGTCCTTCATGGAGCAGGGGTAGGCGTGGTGCGCCAGGTGCTCCTCGCGGTTCTTGTCGTAGGGCGTGCGCCAGAACGCGGTGGTGATGATCTCCCCGACCACGCGGTTGACGCGCGCAGACTTGTGGAACATCCGGTGCAGCGTCTGGTGGACGACGACGACGTCGAGCCGCCGCATGCCGCCGCTGGTGAACAGCCACCCCAGGACGAGCAGGGGGATGGACCAGGCGGTGAAGGGGTGCAGCGCGAACGCGCCGAGCGTGATGCCCCCAGCCATCTGGAACAGGCCGAGCAGGCCGGCCCGGTTGGGGCTCCAGGGTATGAGCTGCTTGCCGCCCTTGAGGGGCACGCCGGTGATCCAGGTGAGGTAGGGCTGGACGAAGCCGGGGAAGAAGCGCATGCTCTCCCGCGGCTCCGCGTCGACCAGCTCCGCGACGTCCGAGGTGCTGCTGTGCCGGAGCTGCTCGGCGCCCTCCGGCGCCGCCTGTGCCGTCCGCTCCGTGTCCCGCAGCTTCTCCTGCTCCTGCGACTTAGGCACCGGTGCCTCCGAACAGCGCGTCGTTGGTCTCGTGGGTGATCTCACGGGTCAGGTCGGCGGCGCTGGCCAGCGTCATGTTCACGATCGTGCGGCTGGTCTCGCCGCGGATCGGGTAGACGCGGTGCATGGTGGTGTCGGTCTTGACTACGTAGGCGTCGCCCGCCTCCAGGTGGTACGAGCGGACCTGGCTCTTGAGCAGGGCGCCGTACACGTCGGGGTTCTTCTTGTCCCAGGAGGTGTGGGGCACGGCCTGGACGAACCCGCCGTCCCGGTACTCGGGGGCCTGGAGGACGAGGATGAAGCCGTAGGTGTAGTCGTCCCAGTGCCAGCCGTGGGTGTCGCCGTTCTTGCCCAGCCGGCTGATCACGTAGTG
Organism: Streptomyces sp. WMMC1477; assembly: GCF_027460245.1. Taxonomy (NCBI): domain Bacteria; kingdom Bacillati; phylum Actinomycetota; class Actinomycetes; order Kitasatosporales; family Streptomycetaceae; genus Streptomyces; species Streptomyces sp. WMMC1477. The sequence continues at coordinate 2,355,636 of NZ_JAPZBD010000003.1, forward strand.
CTCGCCGGCGTAGGGGCAGGTGTACACCTCCTCGCCCACGATGGAGCCGAGCAGGCTCTTGACGGCCGGGGAGAAGTAGGTGGCGTGGATGAGGTGGCCCTCGTCCTTGATGACCGGCTGGCCCACCGTCGTCATCTGGCGGGGGGTGCCGTCGGTGATCTCGAAGGAGAACTTGCGGTCGACGCCGTGCTCGTCCATGATCCCGAACGCCTCGCGCTGCAACTCGCTCAGCAGGTCGGGCGGGCAGAACCCGCGGATGGGGACGATGTGCTCGTCGCGGAACCGCTCCTGCAGGCCGGTGAGTTCGGCACCGGTGAAGCGGTCGGCGAAGTGCTTCTCGTAACGGGCGTCGGTCTCCTGCATCTTGCTGGTCTGCGCCTGTGCACCGGACTCGGTAACCGTCATGGGGGATCGCTCCTAGGCAAGGGTTGCGGAGTGGTGGTACCTCGGGAACAAGAGCTGGTTGTTCGGGTTGTCGCCCAGCGGCCTGCCGTCGAAGAGGGTCTCCCTCCGCACGGTCAGGATCCTGTCGTGCAGTTCCTCGACGCTGTCGGCGGTCACGATGACCATGCCGACGACGTCGAGCTGGTCGGCACGCCCGGAGAGCGGCGTGCCGATCTCCTTCATGTGCCGTCCGTACTCGGTGCCCTCGGGGAAGCCCAGTTCGCACATCACGGTGGCTTCCGGGGGCGGCAGGAGGAGGATGTCGGCGGAGGCGCGGCGGGCGTTGCCGAGGAAGGCGAGGTCGGGCCGCTCGCCGCAGGCGATGTCGGTGAGCGGCACGGCGTACTCGATGCCGAAGGCGTTGCCCATGCACACCGCCATGGCCAGCCCGGCCATGCGGATGTTGAAGTCGATCAGCTCGATCGGGCCCTCGTCGGGGACCATGACCTCCAGGTGCGTGGGCCCGTGCCCGATGCCCAGCGCGGCGTGGAAGTCCCGGGCCGCCGACTCGATCTCCGCGCGTCGCGGATGGGGGTAGGGGAAGCACGCGGCCTGCTCGACGACGGGGTCCATCGCCGAGACGTACCGCCCGGTGAGCCCGACGACGTGCACCTCGCCCCGGTCCACGAGGGACTCCACGGAGAGCAGTTCGCCCTCGGCGCGCTCCTCCAGGACGAACTCGCCGTGGCTGAGGATGTACTCCTTCATCATCGGGTTCACCACGGCCGCCGCGGCGACCTGATCCGCGGCCTCACGCAGCTCGTCCATCGTGCCGACCATGAAGCACAGCGCACTGCCCGTGCCGTTGGCGGGCTTGAGCACCGCGGAGCGCTCGAACTCCCAGCTCTCCCAGGCCAGCGCCTCGGTGAGGGAGACCGAGCGCAGCGTGGAGAGCCCCTCGGCGTAGAGCTTCCGGCGCACCCGCGCCTTGTCCAGCACCTGGGTGACGCCGTGGAAGCCGCTGGTGGGCAGTCCGGCGCGGTGCCTGATCTCGGCCTCGAAGGGCAGCGTCGCCTCGAAGGCCGCGTAGGTGCCGACCACATCGTAGGTGGCGTGCACGGTGTCGACGATCTTGCCGACCTGCTCCGCGTCGGACCAGGAGGGCACCCGCACGAGCTCGTCGACGAGGCCGTCCGGCACCGCGAAGGGCCCCTTGTCCTGCAACGGCCCCTGGTTGAGGACGACGACGTGGTGGCCGCGGCGCTTGGCCTCCTGCGCGATCAGGAGCATGTGGTTCATCAGTTCGAGCAGGACGAAAGCCTGCTTCTTCTCGGACGCCGTCATGGCTGGTTCCTCCAAAGGGACTTACTGGGCGGCGGTCTGGGCGGGTGCCGGGTCGTCGACACCGGACGGCGTCGCCTGCTGCTGCTCACGTCGCTGGATCTTCCTGCGGAGGAGCTCCCAGCCGATGACGAGTCCGACGGTGAGCGCGACGTTGAGGTACACGGTGGTGTCGATGCCGAGGCTGCTGTCCAGGCCGCGGGCGAAGACGAAGGCGAAGACGGCCATGAGGCTGTACCCGATGGCGGTCTGGAGCCCCACCACGGAGGAGACCCGCGCGTCCGGCGTCGTGGCGATCATCAGCTTGAAGTGGTGCACCCAGATGACCTCGCCGCCGAGGACCATCAGGGAGAACACGGCGACCGCGAGGACGATGTTGTCGCTCGTCGCGGGCATCGCCAGATACAGGGCGGTGATGGCCGTGACGACGGACAGGTTGACTTTCTGCTTGTTCGAGTCGTTGATGAGGTCGCGGCGGCTGAACCACTGGTAGATGAAGGCGCCGGCCATGATGCTGATCGACTCGAAGGTGAAGAACAGCGCGATGCCGGACTCCCCGTAGCCGTACCAGATCTCCGGGATCACGGTGATCAGCGACTCGTAGGTGGCCTGGAACGCGGTGACCGACAGGACGATGTAGAAGACCGCGGTGCCGATCGTGTCGTTGCGCGACATCAGCGAGGACGCGTCCCGCACCCCGGCCAGGCTGGTGCGGCGGCCCTCGCCCCGCGAGCTCCTCAACGAGGCTTCCAGCCGCGTCTTGTTGGGCCGCACCAGCACCATCAGCCCGGCGGCGACGAGGAAGCAGGCGGCGTCGATCAGGACGACGGCGGCCATTCCGGCGATGTCGAGGATGACGATGCCCACCGCGCCCGCCAGCGCCATCGCGATCGGCAGGGCGGAGTTGAACAGCGGCGAGAAGGTGTTGGTCTCCTTCTCGCTGAAGAACTGCACGAGTCCCTTGACCCGGGCGTTCTGCACCGCGCTCTTCAGCAGCGCCCGCAGGAAGATGATGACGACCGCGTAGACGTACAGGTCCGGGTCGGTGAAGCCCAGGAACACCAGCGTGACGCCGGCGGTGACCAGGTTGAGCCAGATCAGCAGCTTTCTGGCGTCCTGCCGGTCGATGTACTGCGCGCCCAGGATGCCGATGAAGAGGTTCGCGATCCAGTCGGCGGCGAACACGATCGCGGCCAGCGTCGCACTTCCCTTTTCCGTGAAGACGTACGCGACGTACGAGATCATCAGCAGCTTCGAGCCGAACAGGGAGATGAACGACGCGAGGAAGCTGAGCAGGAAGTTGCGGTGCAGGTACACACTCATGTCACAGAGGATCTTTCTGTTCGTGAGGCATCACGGCGCTCGGTCGCGATCCCGTCGCATGGGCGCGTGGCGTGTTCGCGTCGCCAGGGGCGCGTGAGGTCGGCGCTCGACGTCGACGGGTCACCGACGCGGTCGCCGACGCGGTCATGGGCGCGGCATGGGCGTGGTGACGGGCGTGGTCACGGGCGCGGCACGAGCGGCCGGACCGGTCTCGTCCGGCCGGCTCGGCCTCCTTCCCGCTGTCGCGGGGCGCCGCGCGGGTGCCGGACGGTGCCGTCAGGACCTTCCGCGGACCGGCCGACGGCCGCGTCCCGGAAGCACACCGAACAGACCCCCGTTCTCTCCGCGGAGCACGGACGAGGCGACGGCCCGGAGGCCGGCGTCCCGTCCGCTCGCTCCCAGCACTCGGGTCAGCCCCACCCGGTGTCGTTCTGGAAACCTCCGGACTGCATGACGGCGGAGATCTGGCCGGGCCGCTGATCCGCCGCCACGTGCGCGGCCGGACCCGCGTCCTGTGTCAGGACTTCACCTGCCAGCACCAGACCCAACGCCAGTGCGGAGGCCGAAGCGGCGAGCGCTGCTCTCTTGGCCATGTCCCCGTATCCAATCCTGTGAAGATTGTTCTCTGAAGGTCGCCTGAGGTGGCGGCGAGCCCCACGGGAAGAGGTTGCCCCGGCGCCGTGTCGCGCGGCAACATAACGACATTGTCGTGATTGAGACAGGCGTAAGTAGGAAGGCTTGCGCAGCAGGCCAGCGCCGTTCCACGGCGGATCCCAGCCCTCCGCGCCCCCTCCGCCCGGCCGTGACGGGACGGATTTCACCGCCCCTCCGGGCAACGGAACACCCCCGGCGACGTCTTCCCCTCGGCACGGCGGCCAGCGTCCCGAAGGGGACGTCGTCCGGCCGGCACGACCGCTCCCGGCGCTCGGCGCCCGCCGGCGCCCGCACGTCGCGGGCCACCGGCTCGCGGTCCGCTCGCGGCCTGCTCGCGCAGTCTCGGAGGAAGACCCAACGCCTCTGTTTTACCCGGTACTTCGCGCGGAATGCTGTGGCAAGCTCAACCTGGCGTCGCAAACAAGACAGTCTCAAGAAGGACAGGCTCCGATGGTCAGCGAAGGCGCACGGACGATACCCCCCGTTCTCAGCCCCACGGCGATCCGTCTCTATCGCCACGTCGTCCGGCACACCGTCCTCCCCATCGAGGAGGCCACCCGCGCCGCCGCGGGCGACGAGGGCGAACCGGCCGACGCAGCCGTCGAGTCCCTGCTGCGGCTCGGGCTGCTGCGCCGCGTCGGACGGCAGCGCATCGCCGCCGTCGACCCGGCCCTGTCCTCCATGCGGGTCCTCCACACCCACGAGCAGCACCTCGCCGAGGAGAAGCGCCGCCTCGCCGCCCTGCGCGACCAGCTCCACCTGCTCGACTCCATCCACCGCGCCCAGGGGGAGCTGGACGCCCCCTCCCAGGAGCGGCTGACCTCCAACCGCGCCGTGCGGGAGACCCTCAACCAGCTCGCCACCTCCTGCGCCAAGGAGGTCCTGGCGGCCCAGCCCGGCGGCCCACGCCCCGCCGACGTCCTCGCCGAGGCCGCCGACCGCGACCTCGACCTGCTCAACCGCGGCGTCCAACTGCGCTCCCTCTACCAGCACTCGGCCCGCTTCGACAGCGCCACCCTCTGGCACGCCACCCAACTCACCTCCCACGGCGCCGAGATCCGCACCCTCAGCAGCGGCCTGACCCGCTTCCTCGTCTTCGACCGCGAGACCGTCGTCCTCCCCCTGCCGGACGCCCCCGAGGGCGCCCTCGTGCTGCGGGACCCCGACCTCAGCTCCTTCGCCGCCGACGTCTTCGAGGTCCTGTGGGCCCAGGGCCAGCCCATGGGCCGCTGCCAGGACAAGCCCTCCATCCAGGGCATCGGCAACCAGACCAAGCAGGCCATACTGCGGCTGCTCGTCCAGGGCTCCGACGACCGCGGCGTGGCCCGCGCCCTCGGCATCTCCGTGCGCACCTGCCAGCGCCACGTCTCCGAGATCATGGCCCGCGTCGGCGCCAAGAGCCGCCTGGAGCTGGGCTACCTCATCCGCGAGCGCAACCTGCTGGAGCCGTGACCGCGCCGCGCGCCCCGGTCGTGCCGGGGCGCCGCGCGTCCCGGTGGCGGGCCCACCCCCGTCGATCGGCTTACATAGAGCTCATGACCGACGCAGAGACCATGCCCGACTGGGAGAAGCGGTTCCGCGCCCCGCGCGTCTCCCTGCCCGACTGGGCCGAAGACGCCCCCGACCACGCGCTGTTCGTGTCGAACGCGACCGGCACCTACGAGCTGTACGCCTGGGACCGGACGACCGGCGAGACCCGCCAGGTCACCGACCGGCCGAACGGCACCACCGACGGCCTCCTCTCCCCCGACGGCCGCTGGGTCTGGTGGTTCGCCGACACCGACGGCGACGAGTTCGGCGTCTGGATGCGGCAGCCGTTCTCCGGCCCCGGCGGGGACGGCGAAGGCGGTGCGGGCGAAGGCGGTGCGGGCGGCGACGAGCCGGCCGTGCCCGGGCTCAAGGCCGCCTACTCGGCCGGGCTGGCCCTCGGCCGCGACGGCACCGCCGTCGTGGGCCGCTCCACCGACGAGGAGGGCACGACGATCCACGTCGTACCGCCGGGCGGGGAGCCGGCCGAGATCTACCGGCACCGGGAGTCCGCGGGCGTGGGCGACCTGAGCCACGACGGCCGCTACCTCGTCATCGAGCACACCGAGCACGGCGACGCCCTGCACGCGGCACTGCGCGTCGTCGACCGCGACGGCACGACCGTCGCCGAGCTGGACGACAGCGAGGGCGGCACCAAGGAGCTGGGGCTCGCCGTCCTCGGCTTCGTCCCGCGCGACGGCGACGCCCGGCTGCTCGTCGGGCACCAGCGGCGCGGCCGGTGGGAGCCGATGGTGTGGGACCCGGTCGCCGGCCAGACGCACGACCTCGCCCTCGACCTGCCCGGAGACGTCGGCGCCGAGTGGTACCCGGACGGCAGCGGGCTGCTCGTCGTCCACAGCTACCAGGCCCGCAGCGAGCTGTGGCGCTACGACCTGGCCGGGGGCGAGCTGACCCGGGTCGAGACGCCGCCGGGCACGGTGTCGGGGGCGACCGCCCGCCCGGACGGCACCGTGGAGTTCCTGTGGTCCTCCGCCGCCCATCCCCCGGCGCTGCGCTCGACCTCCGGCGCCGTCGTCCTGGACCCGCCGGGGCTCAGGGCGCCCGCCTCGCGGCCGGTCGAGGACGTCTGGGTCGAGGGGCCCGGCGGGCGCGTGCACGCCCTCGTCCAGCGGCCCGACGGCGAGGGCCCCTTCCCCACCGTCTTCGACATCCACGGCGGCCCGACCTGGCACGACTCCGACGCCTTCGCCGCCCAGCCCGCCGCCTGGGTCGACCACGGCTTCGCCGTCGTACGCGTCAACTACCGCGGCTCCACCGGCTACGGTCGCGCCTGGACGGACGCCCTCAAGCACCGCGTCGGGCTCATCGAGCTGGAGGACGTCGCAGCGGTGCGGGAGTGGGCCGTCACCTCCGGCCTGGCCGACCCCGAGCGGCTCGTCCTGACCGGCGGCTCCTGGGGCGGCTACCTCACCCTGCTCGGCCTCGGCGTGCAGCCCGAGGACTGGACGCTGGGCATCGCGGCCGTCCCGGTGGCCGACTACGTCACCGCCTACCACGACGAGATGGAGGCGCTGAAGTCCATGGACCGCACGCTCCTCGGCGGGACTCCCGAGGAGGTGCCCGAACGGTACGCGGCCTCGTCGCCCATCACCTACGTGGACGCCGTCCGGGCCCCGGTCTACATCTCGGCCGGCGTCAACGACCCGCGCTGCCCGATCCGGCAGGTGGAGAACTACCTCGAGCGCCTGGCCGCCCGGCGGCACCCGCACGAGGTGTACCGCTACGACGCCGGGCACGGCTCGCTGGTGGTGGAGGAGCGGATCAAGCAGGTCGGTCTGGAGCTGCGGTTCGCACTGCGGCACCTGGGTCTTCCCGAGTCTCCCGGCCTGGCGTCTGCCGATCCGGCGTCTGCCGGTCCGGAGTCCCGGGAATGAGGCCCAGCTCGGCATCGCGGGCCACCTCCACCTCACGGCGGAAGAAGCGGAACCACATGAACACCACGAACCCCGCGAAGACGAACCACTCGGCCGTGTAGCCCAGGTTCTGGAAGGCTTTCATGTCCAGCCCGCTGCCCTTCGCGGCGGCGGGCGGGACAGCCCTCAGCGGCTCGCGCGTCGACTGCACGGTGATCCAGGCGTCCTCGACGTCGTAGGGCACCAGGTTCACCAGCGAGGCCGCGCTGATCACCCCGAGCTGCCCGGCCGGCAGGCCCGTCCGGCCGCGGCTCTCAGACGCCTGGAGCGCGCCCGTCACCCGCACCTCGCCCGCCGGGGCCGGCGGGACCCGGGACGCGTCCGGCTCCCCCGGCAGCCAGCCGCGGACGACGGGCACGGCCGGCCGACCGCCGTCGGGACGCAGCGGCGTCAGCACGTAGAAGCCCCGCTCGCCGTCCAGCGAGCGGTCCGGCACCAGATACTCGTGCCCGGTGTCGTAGCGGCCCTCGACCCGCGCCATCCGGCCGGAGGTGTCACCGGTGACGGGGAGCAGCGCGGCCAGCGGCTCGGCCTCCTGGGCGGCGCCCTGCGCGGCCAGCCGGTCGTGGCGGCGCTGCGAGTCCACCCGGTCCTCGAACCGGCTCAGCTGCCAGGCGCCCATGACCACGCAGAACGGCACCGCCAGCACGAGGAAGACGTTGAGCATCCACCAGCGGGGAGTCAGCAGGAACCGGTACACACCCACCACGGTACGGGGGTGAAACCGGCACGCCGGACCCGCCCCCGCCCGTCGGGAGCGGGGGCTGCGGGGCTACGGGGCTGCGGGGCTGCGGGGCTGCGGGGCTGCGGGGCTGCGGGGCTGCGGCTCAGCTCACCGGCAGCACGCCGGTGCGGTACACCGTCCCGGCGCAGACCTCGCCGAGGAAGGCCGCCGGCGCCGACGGCTCCCCCGCGGCCGGGACGTAGCGCAGGATCACGGCCGTGGCCGCGCCCTCGCCCTCGTCCACCTGCTCACCGCTGCCCGTCCCGGTGTCGGAGAGCGTCGTCAGCCCGGACGGCTCACCCTGCTCCGGGCCCGACGCGCCGGACGTCGCCGTCTGCTCCCCGCCCTCGGTGCCACCGCCGCCGGTGGACCCGGACGTCGTCTCCTCGCCGCCCTCGGTGCCCCCGTCCCCGCTCTGGGCGCCGCCGTCGTCCCCGCCGGAGCCCGCTGTGCTCTCGCTCCCGCCCGAGGTGCCGCCCTCCGACGGCTCCGGTTCGGGCTCCGGCCCGGCGTCCGGCACCGGGCAGCCCCCGGGGCCGCGCTCGGCGTCCGGCATCCAGGCGAACCGCACCTGGAACGACTCTCCGGGGCGCAGGATCAGCTCCTTCACGACCTCCGGCGGTTCGGGCAGGCCGGGGGCCCGGCCGCCCGCGGTGTGGTCCAGGACGGTGATCGCGGTGGCGTCCGCCTCCCCGCGCGCCTTCGCCGAGAGCTGGTCCACGGCTCCGACCCGGCAGCTCTCACCGGAGACGTTGGTGAACCGGAAAGCGCCGTGGATCACCCCGTCCTCGTCCGGCTTGCCGACCTCGGCCGCGGGCTCGCCGAGCTGGTCGCGCAGGCAGCTCGGGGAGGACGGGCCCAGGCCCTCGGTGTCGTCCGGGCTCGGGGAGGCGCTGGGCCGCGACGCGGCGCCGTCGTCTCCCGTCCCCGCGTCGCCGGACGACTCGCCCTGCGCCCCGGTCGTGTCCCGGCCGCCGTAGGGCTTGCCGTTCCCGGCGTCCGTGCTGTGCGCCGCGTTCGCCCGGTCGTCCTCCGCGAGCGGCCCCGGCACCACGCCGGTCGTCATCAGCGGCACCGTCACCGCCGTGACCAGGACCGCCGTGGCGGCGCCGATCATCGCGTGCCGACGCCGGGCCCGGCGTACGGGCACGGCGTGCCGCAGGTGGTCCAGCGCGTCCCGGGACGGCTCGATGTCACGCACGGCGTCCTGGAGCAGCCGCCGCAGCTCGTCCTCGTCCTCGGGCAGCCCGGAGCTCTCGTCCGGCCCCCGGCCCCTGCCCGGCCCCGCCGTCATGCCGGTGCCTCCATCGCCACCCGGAGCGCGGCGATGCCGCGCGAGCCGTACGCCTTCACCGAGCCCCGGGAGATCCCGAGCGTCTGAGCCACCTGCTCCTCGGTCATGTCCGCGAAGTACCGCAGCACCAGGACCTCCCGCTGCCGCCGCTGGAGCCCGCGCAGGGCACGCTTCAGCTCGTCCCGCTCCAGCGCCTCGTAAGCGCCCTCCTCCGCGCTCGCCGCGTCCGGCATCGGCTTCGACAGCAGCTTCAGGCCGAGGATGCGGCGGCGCAGCGTGGAGCGCGAGAGGTTGACCACGGTCTGCCGCAGATACGCCAGCGTCCTCTCCGGGTCCTTCACCCGCCGGCGGGCGGAGTGCACGCGGATGAACGCCTCCTGCACGACGTCCTCGCAGGAGGCGGTGTCGTCCAGCAGCAGGGCCGCCAAGCCCAGCAGCGAACGGTAGTGGGTGCGGTAGGTCTCGGTCAGGTGGTCGACGCTGGTGCCCACGACAGCGGCACCGTCAGTCTCGCCGTACCGCGCGGGCGGGAGCCCCGTGGCCGTCGGAGGGGCCATGGCACCCCGCGATCCGGGCGCGCGCGCCGCCGCCGGACGCTGGGAAGCCGCCGACCACGGCGCCATCACGGGCACGCCGCCGATAGGCCGTGCCGTCGAAACGAGTACCTCTGCCACGCCTGTATGACACGCCGCCCCCCGTCAGGGTTGTACGCGCTCGGCGTCGCATCTGACGACGTCACGAACTCCCCCATGCGTACTCGCCTCATTCGTACTTCCCCTTCACCGGCGCCGTGGAGCTCGCGATGGCGCCCCGAGGACGCGCCGGAGTGCCCTGTGGTTCCAGGCACCGCGAGCATCTTCGACCACGGGATGACCCTGGGCAAGTCCATACCAAACACAGGTTGATCACGGCTGCTTCACATTTCCCGCCAACCCGGCCACCTCGGGACGGACCGGGAACGCCGAGGGGCGCCGGACCGCGTCCGACGCCCCTCGATCCCGCAGCCTGTGAGTCAGCGGCCGGTGCCGCCGTAGACCACGGCCTCCTCGGAGTCGCTGTCGAGCCCGAACGCGGTGTGCACCACCCGCACGGCCTCGTTCACGTCGTCCTGCCGGGTGACGACCGAGATCCGGATCTCCGAGGTGGAGATCAGCTCGATGTTCACGCCCGCGTTGGACAGCGCCTCGAAGAACGTGGCCGTGACGCCCGGATTCGTCTTCATCCCCGCGCCGACCAGCGAGATCTTCGCGACCTGGTCGTCGTAGCGCAGCGAGTCGAAACCGATCTGCACCTTGCGCCGCTCCAGCGCCTCGATCGCCCGCTTGCCGTCCGTCCTGGGCAACGTGAACGAGATGTCCGTCAGGCCCGTCGAGGCGGCGGAGACGTTCTGCACGACCATGTCGATGTTCAGCTCGGCGTCCGCGACGGCCCGGAAGATGGCGGCGGCCTCGCCCGGCTTGTCCGGCACGCCGACGATCGTCACCTTGGCCTCGGAGGTGTCGTGCGCGACACCCGAGATGAGCGCCTGCTCCATGGGCTCGTCCCCTACTCGCGGTTCGTTGCTGACCCACGTACCCGGCAGGCCAGAGAACGACGACCGGACGTGGATCGGGATGTTGTATCGGCGTGCGTACTCCACGCACCGGTGCAACAGCACCTTGGAGCCGGAACTCGCCAGCTCCAGCATGTCACCGAAGGAGATCCAGTCGATCTTCTTCGCCTTCTTGACGACCCGGGGGTCGGCGGTGAAGACGCCGTCGACATCGGTGTAGATCTCGCAGGCCTCGGCGTTCAGCGCGGCGGCCAGCGCCACGGCCGTGGTGTCGGACCCGCCACGGCCGAGCGTGGTGATGTCCTTGCTGTCCTGCGAGACGCCCTGGAAGCCGGCGACGATGGCGATGTTGCCCTCGTCCAGCGCGGCCTGGATCCGCCCCGGCGTCACGTCGATGATCCGCGCCTTGTTGTGCACGGCGTCGGTGATCACGCCGGCCTGGCTCCCGGTGAAGGACTGCGCCTCGTGGCCCAGCGATTTGATCGCCATGGCCAGCAGCGCCATGGAGATACGCTCTCCGGCGGTCAGCAGCATGTCGTACTCGCGACCGGAGGTGATCGGAGACACCTCACTGGCGAGATCGATCAACTCATCCGTCGTGTCACCCATCGCCGACACCACGACGACCACCTCGTGGCCACGCTTCTTGGCTTCGACGATCCGCTTGGCGACGCGCTTGATGCCCTCTGCGTCGGCAACGGAGGAGCCGCCGTACTTCTGCACGACTAGGCTCACGTGCGCTCCTCGTTTCTCAGTCTCACCGGACCCTTTCGCCGGGGCCCTCGGTCGGCTCATTTTATCGAGAGGTCGGATATCGGCCTCCCGAAACCGCATCCTGAGACGCGGCCACGGCCTCCCCTGCCCGCTCCCGGCGCCCCCACACGGAAACGTGCGATACCTCACACAATGCGTCACCGCCCCGGTGAGCCCCGGCCCGGGAACCCCTACGCGTAGTCCTTCAGCTTCTCGGTGTGCAGCGTGATCCCGACGGGCTCCGGCAGGCGGACCGTGTCGCCGTAGTAGTGGGTACGGCGGCTCTTGTACCGCCCCTTCTCCGGCTCCGCGTACACGACGACGGCGCCCGGCTCCCGGTCGACGAGCAGATACACCGGAATACCGGCAGCGGCGTATCCGTCCCGCTTCTCGGTCCGGTCACGGCGGTCGGTGTCCGCATCCGCGGAAGTGATCTCCACCGTCATGAGCGCACCATCCGGGTCCACCCACTCCCCGCTTCCCACGAAGTGATCCGCTGGAGCCAGACACCCGTCCGGGCGAGCCCTTCCCTTGCGGTACTCCTCGACGCGGAGACCCCTGTCCGGCAGCAGATCCAGTTCGGGACGCTGCTGCATGCACTGCCTCAGCAGCCACATGTAGATCGCACCGTGATCTCCGTCTGCGCGAGCCCGAGCCCCTCCGGCGTGACGCCCCGTTTCAGCCACCTTCCGGCGAGCGGCGCGAGCGCCGCGCAGGCCGCGGCGGACAGCGTCATGCGCGCGTCGCGCCGCCCCAGCCCGGCCAGCACCTCGAACGCGGGCTCCCGGCGGCGCGGGGGCTCCGCCTCCCTCACCCCGCGCGACGGCACGCCGCCGCCGCCCGCGCGAAAGGAGGCCCACCACGCGTCGTCCCGCGCGGTGCGGGTGAAGTACGTCCGCGTTACCCAGTGCTGCGTGCCATCCCCGAGCAGATGCTCGCGCACCCGCCGCAGATGCCCGGCCTCCGACAGCCGCCGCAGCGCCGCCCGCAGGGCGCACTGCCCGTAAGGCAGCACCTTGGCCAGCGTCTTGACGGAGACGTCCGCGCCGTCGGGCAAGCGGTCGAGGTAGGCGGCGATGGACGCCTCGCGGGCGGGCAGATGTACGAAATCTGAGGCGGTACGGGGAAGTTGTTCGGGCGCCGAGCGCTTTCCGTACCCCGGATTGGCGAGAGGGTGTGCGTCGGCGGCGGGCTCGGGGCTAAGGTCGTGAACAGCCACGGATCGTTGGTCTTTCTACTTGTGGACGATTCGTCGGTCAGACCCCGGCCCTGGTGCTGACGACACCAACCGGGGTCATTTCTTTGTTGCCGCGAACCTAAACCGCGCACACTCGGCGTGGCAACTTGACCACCGTTAGTCATATTTACGCCCTGAGCAGTCGCTCTCCCCGCGACCGGGCAGGGGCCGGGGGGCGGGTGGAACCCTCCACCCATTCCTTGCAAAGAACGCTCGAAGCCCGCGACTTGAGCCTCGGGGCTATCGCGCCTCGACGTCCCCGAGGTCGATCTCGACGTCGAACGGGACGCTGAGCTTCAGCACGTCGTGGACGCTTGCGGACTCACGAAAACGAGACTTCCGTCGATCAGCTCCGTGTGCGGGGGCAGATTCGGAAGCCGGTCGAGGTCCTCGGCGGTGTAACCGCCCTCGGGCGGGGTCGGCCGCTGGTACTCGGGCTCGGTGCTCATTACTGCTCCCATGGGCCGCATGTTCGCCGACCACAGCAGCGTACCCACGAGAAAGGGCGACAGCGTCACCAAAGCGAATGAGGAATCACAGCAGAAGAAACGATCGCCGGAATACACGTTCGGCCGCGACTCCGCGAGGCGGGATCAGCGCCCCGGGAAAGCGCGGTACCGAGGCCCGCCGAACGAACGGCGGGCCTCACGTCACGCCGTTCAGCGCACCGCGCAGCGCTTCCGCAGCGCGGCTCGTGCGGTGCGCAGCGTGAGCGCGGCGGAGCGCGGCTCGACGGTGACCCTCGGGCGACGGCCGAGGCCCCAGCCCCCGCCCGCGTCGGACACCCGCTCGTTCAGCTCCTCCGCGAACGGCTGACCGGAGCGGCGCAGGCACAGCAACTCGTAGTGATCCGGGTGCCCGGTGCCGGTGTGGTGCAGGCCGAGCCGCAGCCGTGCGTACCGACCCACCGTCGCGTGTGCCGACACCGACACGACCGCCTCGTACGGGATGCGGCTGACCGCCTTGCGGTCCTCCCACTCGATGCCGTCCTCCGAGAGCCGGACGGTCACCCCGCCGCAGCGCAGCACGGGCCCGGCCACCGCTGTCTTCGTTTCCCCCATCGTCGTCCCCCTTCCCCTGCGTACAAACCATGCCGCACCACGGCCACCGCCCGCCAGTCCATAGCCGGTCGTTTGTCGACGGCCCCCGTTGCCGGGATCCGGCAACGGACCGACGGCTCGGCCAGGTAGCCGGCGGAGTGCGCTACGACCAGGCCTCCGCGGCCCCCTCGGCGAACAGTCCGGCCAGCCGACTGAGTTGCGCGTCGCTGGTGTATGTACCGCCCGCTCCTTCCGTCATCCCCGTCACCTGCACCGTCAGCACGGTCGGGCCGACCCGCAGCTGGACCACGGCCGCGATGTCGCCCGTCCCGTTGGTGCCACGCAGGGCGTCCCGCTCGTCGCCCACGGCGTCGACGGAAGCCTTCTGCGGCGCGGTCAGGAATTCGCTGTTCTGCCGCCACCAGGCTGCGTACGCCGCCTCGGCCGCTTCCTCGTCCTCGTAGGAGACCATGACGAAGGTGGCGTTGGTGGGCTCCCCGTCACGCTTGAGGAACAGCGACGAACCCATGGACAGAGCGCCCTCGCACCGCTCCTCGTAGGGCCCCGCGCACAGGCTCTGGTAGGCGGGAAGCTCCCGGTCTCCGACGTCGTGCACCGACGGTTCGTACCCCGCCTTCCAGCCGAGCATCACCCCGGAGTTGGGCAGCGCGTCCACCACCCGCTGCTGCTCGGGCGTCTGGGGGCGGCCGAAGGGGTTGTCCTCGGGGTCGGGCCTCGGCGCCTCCGGGGAGGGGACGGCGATCACGTCGGGGCTCGGGCTCGGGCTCGCACTCGCGCCGCTCGTCGGCGCCGCGCTCCCGCCGCCGTCACCACTCCCGCCACACCCGGTGAGCAGTGCCACCGCCAGGCAGAGCATCGCCCCGCGCACGCGTCTGACGCCTTCCACGTTCCCGTCTCCCGCCGCCGTCGATCATTGGTCGTATGAGAGTAGATTCGATCGCTGACGCCATGAGCACCGGCCGGGGGGAGAACAGACGCATGGACTGGGGGACGCTCGTCGCGACCGTGAGCGGCGGCTCCATCGCCATAGCCGGAACCGTCCTGGCCGACTTCCTGAGCCACCGCCGTGAGAGCGGGCAGGGGCTGGGGGAACGTCGGCGGGCGGTGTACATCGAGTTCATCGGTGCCGCCGAGGCGTGCCACGCCCAGCTGCGCCGGATCGCCCAGTTCCCCGGCAGCGTCCCCGACCTGGACGAGGCGGCCCGTGCGGCCCTTGGCGACAGCGGGATCAACGAGGTCAGGGAGCGTCTGTTCATCGACGCCGACACCACCGTCGCCAGCGCGGGCCAGGCCATGTACCAGCGGCTCCGCGGCCTCCAGCGCGCCGTCGCCGCGGGCGCCGAGCCCTCGTCGGCCGCGTTCCACGACGCCTACCACCCCTACATCGGCGCCGTCTGGGCCTACCGTGTCGCGGTCCGCGAGGAGTTGGAGGGGCAGTCCCTCACGCCCAGGGCCTTCGGCTGGTCCCGCTGGGACGGCAAGGACCGTTGCCCGCAGTGCGAGGCCGCATGACACCGCGCGTCCGTTCCCTCGGGCCCGAGGGCTGGCCCGTCTGGCGCGAACTGCGCCTCAGGGCCCTGGCCGAGGCCCCTTACGCCTTCGGCTCCACCCTGGCCGAGTGACCGGGCGACGGCGACCGGGAGGCCCGGTGGCGGGCCCGCCTCGCCATCCCCGGCTCACGCTCCTTCATCGCCTCGCTGGGCGGGCAGGACGTCGGCATGGCCGGCGGCATCCCGGGCAGGACGGCCGGGGTGACGGAGCTGACCTCGTTCTGGGTCGCCCCCGAGGCCCGGGGCCGAGCCGTGGGCGACGCCCTCATCCGGGCCGTCGAGGACTTCGCCCGCGCATCCGGTTCCGCGCTCCTGGAGTTGGCGGTCCGGCCCGACAACGCGCCCGCCCTCGCCCTCTACCGCCGCAACGGCCTCACCGACACCGGCCCCCAGGGCGACCTCACCCCCGACGGCCGCCGCGAACACATCCTGCGCAAGCCCCTGGCCCGGGGATGACGTTCAGCGATCGTTCAGCTCCCCCTGGTAGCCTCCTTCCCCGACCGAACAGCTGACCACAGTGGGACGGAATCGGGCTGCATGAGTTTCGACGCGGAGTGGGCCGAGCTCAGGACGAACGCACAGGAGCGGCAGAACGCCACCAGGCTCAACGGCCTCGACGGCGAGGGCGGCTACGGCGGCGGCCAGCCCGATCTCGTCGTCCACCAGGACGACCTGGGCGTGGTGGGGAACGCCGCGTTCGACCTGCACAGCAGGTTCAAGAAGGCGGCGGACATCCAGGGCGCCGGCCGCGACGGCGAGGACCGTAGTTCAACAGCCCGCGCGGGCAGAAGCCTTGAGCGGCACAACTTCCTCTCCGGCCGCACGCTCAACATCTCCGAGACGACGTGGCGGACCAAGGTCGACACGCTGCTCCAGGCGTGCGCCCACATCAGCAACCACCTGGACTTCTCCAAGAAGCGCCACGCCGAGGACGAGGCACACGTCGAGGCCACGATGCGGCACCACCACAACAACGCCGTCTTCTCCGTCTCGGAGATCGACAAGCTGATCCGCTGAGGGAAGCAGAGGTCATGGGGAAGATCACCTTCGCGGATCTGCGCGACGTGGACCTGGGTGCCCTCGGCGAGGCGGTGGACGACTGGAAGACGATGGTCGACGCGCTCGACGACATCGCCGAGCATGCCAACACGCACAGCAGCGGCATGGTACGCCTCTCCGAAAGCGCCCGCTGGGCTGGGCTCAACGCGAGCGTGACCAGGGAGTTCGTCAAGAAGACCGGCAACGAGTTCAACGACGCCCACGCCGAGGCCCGCAGCGTCTGGAGCGTCCTGCGCGACGCCCACACGGAGCTGGAGGAGATCCAGAAGAGCCTGAGACGCGCCGTCGAGCACCGGGACACCCGGCTCGTCGTCATCGACAACGGCGACGGCACCGTCAAGGTCGGCTTCGCCACCTACCCCGGCGACTCCGGGCCCGTCCAACGCACCGACGCCGAGATCGAGGCCCGCGACGCCCTGGAGCGACGGCTCAACCGGCTGATCGAGAACGCCGAGGAGATCGACGCCTCCCTCAATCGCGCACTCGACAAGAGCCAGGGCCCCGACGCGCGGAACTTCGGCCACGCGACCTACGACTCGCTCGACGAAGCCCAGTCCGAACGAGCCACCCAACTCGCCGAGAAGAGCCTGAAGCTCACCCAGGAGGGCAAGCAGCTCAGCACGAAGGAACTCACCGAGTGGCAGCTCCTCATGGAGCACAACTCCAAGGACGACGCCTTCGCCACCAGCTTCTACCGCGCGCTCGGCCCGGAGGAGGCCCTCCGGCTCCACGCCCATCTCGGTGTCGACGCCTCGCTGGACGGGGACGAGGAGCGGCTCGACCTCGCCCACCACATCCAGAACAGCATGGGCGTCACCCTGGCCACCGCCACCGACCTCCCGCCGAACCACCAGCCCACGGCGGCCGGTGACAAGACCTACATCGGCGACCGCTGGATCGCCGACCTGAAGAAACTCGGCCGCGAGCCCCTCCTGCTCAACCACCCGGACACGACGTACACCCCTCGCGGCTACCAGGTCATGGCGAACATCTTCCGCCACGGCGAGTACGACAAGGAGTTCCTGAACCCCATCGCGCAGGACATGGTCCTGTTCGAGCGGGATAACGGCAACTACTACAGGACGTGGGAACACCCCGAGCCCGCGCCGGGGCAGTGGGGCCTCGACCTGAGCCTCGGTAAGCACGGAGGCGGCTTCGACCCCATGACGGGGCTCATGGAAGCGATGTCCCACAGCCCGGCAGCGGCCGAGGAGTTCTTCCACGGCTCGACCGGGGGCGGCGAGGGCAACCCGAAGAAGCTCAGCAACTTCGACTACTTCCTCGGCGACGAGAACGGCAAGGATGCCCGCCCGTGGCGTCCTGACTCCGCGGTCCACTGGGACGAGAAGGAGATCAACGGCGTCGATTCCCTCGGCCGCGCCCTCGAAGCCGCCACCTCGGGCCGTCCCTACGGCGACGAAGGCCCCTCGGTGAAGCACACCAAGGAGGGCGCCGAACTCGTCGAGAAGCTCGTCTCCCGCTTCGGTGGCGGCGAGCCCGCCGCCCTCATCCGCCCCGGCGGCGAGCTCGAAGCCCTCACCGACAGCCTCGGCAACGTCGCCGCCGAATACATGCACGACATCCAGGACGCGACGGCAGGCGGCGACAGTGCCAACCTGATCGAACCCCACGGAGCACAGGCGTACTTCGACAACCACAACAACTCCCTGGAGGGGTTCATCAAGAACGTCGCCACCGACCCGGACGGGTACGCCGCCGTCATCAACGCCCAGCAAGCCGTGAGTGCCGAGGTCATGCGAGAAGCGCTCCTCCGGGCCCCGGGCGGAGATCTTCAGAACGCAGCAGAACGCGCATCCTTCCCTGGCTCAGACGTTGCGGCCGCAGCATCGGCCGGACGAGCAGACGCCATCGTGGAAGCCGACGATGGCGCGAAGAAGGCCGAAGATTTCAATAAATCCCTAGAAACTGCAGACAAATGGGTCGGGCGCATCGCCGAGATGGGGCTTGAGCGAATTAAGGTGGGCGGCGAGGTGGCCGGATGGATTATTGAAGACCTCCGAGAAGCCACACTCGAACATTTCAAGCAAGACCCTGCCAAGGCGGCCGAACAGGCAGCCGAGAAGGGTAAAGACTTCCACACCGCCGAACGGGAGAAAACAGCCCAGGCGATGAAGGAGGCAGTATTCGCGGGAGCCCAGCAGGCCGGATACTCGCGCGACCATGAAGAGATCGGCTGGGCCGCTGATGCCGCTTATGAGAAAATCAAGGAATCATTCAAGATCGCTCGATAATACCGGAACCAGATCTCACATCGCCCCCAGTCAGCTCGCCATAACTCGAAGGAAGATCATGCGAGGGAAACGCTCGGCGGTCATCGCGGCATTCACCGCAGTCCTCGCACTGGGTATTACGCTCGGCGTTTATCAAGCATCGACACCAGAGAAGGTCAGCATTCCTGACAGCGTATGCAATGGCACCTTGAAGGGAGAACAGTTCAGAGATTTCTTCCCCCGAGAGGGGGAGAAGTTCACCGAAGAAGAGCATACCCGTAGCCGCTTTGGGTGGGCGGACGACAATTTCTCGAGCGCATCCTGCGTCCTGCGGGCCGGTGACAACGACGTCTGGCTCGAGTACATCTACAACGCCGGGAACAAATACCCCAGAGAAGACATGCAGAAGCGAGGTGAGCCAACAGAATGGGGTGAGGACTACGGCGCGTACAGGAATGGCGCATTCTTCATGTACGTAGCATGCCCGGGTTCAGTAAACGCCCAGGGAAAGATCCTCGTGAAAGTGGGTGCATCATCAGCTGAGGCAGACGAAAGAGACGTCGGCAAGGTAGTTCCTCAACTGGCTTCGCTCACTGCTTCCGTTGTGCGCACCCTGGTCACAGAGATGTTCGAGTGCCGCTCAGTCGACAGCCTTCCTGAAGGGCCGGTGGAGTTCAGCGACGGTCGTCCTTGAGGCACCCGGCGCGCCGAGATAGAGCGCCTGAGCGAGGCCGTGGCGACTGCGGCCGATGGACGTAGTGGGCGTTGTCACCGATCGTGCCGGCGAACCGCAGCCACGACGAGGTGATCCCGATCCAGCCGCCCCAGGTGCGGGCGGCCGCGACGTCGGCCAGTGCGGGAAAGCGGGTTTCGAAGCCGCGCGCGGTCAGCGACGACGGATCGAGGCGCCTGAGCGACGCCGACGCCTACCTCGCGTTCCTCACCGCCCAGCCCGAGGTCAGCGCCGGGCCGGTCGCGGTGACCGGCTACTGCGTCGGAGTCCTTCTGGCGGTGCGCACCGCCGTGGCCCACCCGGGCCAGGTGGCCGCCGACGCCGCGTTCCACGCCCCCGTGGCCGCCGACGGCCCCGAGAACCTGCGCCGAGTCACCGCCCGGGCCCACTTCGGCCACGCCGAGTCCGACCTGACGCCCGAGGGCCGCCTGGCAGAGCTCAACCAGAGCCTCGACGCCGCAGGCGTCGACCACACCTCCGAGATCTGTCCCGGCACCGTCCACGGTTTCACCATGGCCGACACCGACGCCTTCGACCCCGCCGCACCGGCGCGCCACTGGGACCGCCTGCTGCCCCTCCTCGACCGCACTCTCGCCCCTCGCTGAGGAATCGGGTGGGGCAGCGCCGGGCGGTGCCCCACCCGATCGCCTCGCACTCTCGGTCCGGGCTGGTCTCGGCGGGGGCGGTCTGGCCGGGAAGCGGGTGGTCGAGTCGCCGGCAGGAGATCCAGGAGAACCCGAGGCGCGCCGGCGAGCACCGGGGCACCGGGCTCGACGTCATCGACACGTCCTCATGCTCGCTTGCCCGAGGCACTTTTCCATAACCTGACCAACCGCCGGACAGCCCGCCTCATGAAAGCGCGAGGCCAGAGAACAAGCTCATGGCTGGGTGTCGAGCAGTCATCCGCAGACGCGCTGTCAAGCGGAACGTGAAGACGTCAGGACCGTCTTCCCCTCTTCCACCGCCCCGTGATGCTGCTCCGCCTCCTCGGGCGTGAGAACTTCCCGGTCGACGGCGCGATCAATGCTCTGGTGCTGGTACCCCTTGTGTGCGGTGACGGGATCCAGCTGCTCCTGGATCTTGTAGATCTCCTCCATTTTCCTCAGATAGTCCGGCGCCGCATCGTCGCCGATCTCCTGGCTGACGAGGTTGATCAGGACATCGATCGGCATCGCCGTGTGATCAACGACAGAGCGCCCGAAAGAGTAGCTGAAGACGTTCTGCGTGTTGCCGATCACGCCCCTGTCGGAGAAGTTATAGCGCCAGAACTTCACGTCCACGCGGACGATGGCGTTATGCTCCAGAGCGATGAAGGTCTTGTCATCGAGCTGCTCCCCCATGGAAGAATTTCCGAGGATTGCGTTCACCGCCGTGGTGACGAGCGAATGGATGCCACTCTTTACAGCCCCATCCTTTCCCGCGAAGAAGGTGTCGACGGCACTGGAGATCCCGGCGTCCGCACCTTCGTGTACATTTGCCAGATATCCGTGGTCGTAGTACGTGGGGACGCCCACGATCTTGATGAGCTGGGACTCGGGATCGGTGTAGGAAAGTCGAAGTTCGTTATCGAACACCTCCCCCTTGTTCTTCGCAGCGTTCAGCATGAAGTCGAGTTGTTCCTGCTGCCTCCTCTGGTCCGCGTCTGAACTGTTGAGCGCGTTACGCAGGGCGCTGATGACGGACATCGTCACTCCATTCTGTTCTGTGATGCCGTGCAGCAGGATCGCTGCTCATGCCTGCATCAGCGCAAACCAACCCCCCGCATACTCACCCCTTCCGGTTGCTTCCGGCGTAGAGGGATCTCCCCGTGGGTACGGAGAGACGCAGGAGCGACTTCGTCAGAAAAAACCTTTTCCCGTTGCCGTTGCCATTGCCATTGCCGTTGCCGTTGCCGTTGCCGTTGCCGCCCCAGGGTTCTCCCTGACCTGCGAGGCTCCTGTTTCGCAGCGAGAGTGAAGGTGCGCGGAGCCGTGTCCGGGATGTCCACGACAGGTATGTGGGTCCGCGCACGCGCACTCTTGGTGCACGCCTTGCGCACGCCCCAGAGCTGAGGGCGCTCGGGCCAGCGGCCTGCACGCACCGGCCATCACCTCTACCAGATGGGGTGGTTTAACTGGTCACTGGACGATCTCCCCGCGAGTACCGTGCATCATTGGCCCATCTCCCACATGTGCACCCGATTTCCGAGAGGTGGAAGATGACCCGCGGTTGGAACAGGGAACAGTTCATGGACGCCGCCATGGAGGCGCGGGGCGTGTACGACGACGCGGGCACGGCTGTGATCGACGGGAGAGACTCGTTCGAGACGCCGTGGGTGGACGTGGCTTGGTGGGTATACGACAGCACGCTCCGGGCGTGCCGGTCGAACGCCATCGAAGGTCTCATCGCGGGCGGTCTCCGGTCGGGGCGGCCCGGCGAGCCCGGAGGAGCTGGAATCGACGACATTCTGCGTGAGAACCTCAAGACCATCGATGAACGCATTCCGGGCGTCGATCAAGGTGCGATTCTCCACACCAGGAACTGGTCGATTCTCGTCAACGACTCCTGGCTGCTCGGCGGGGTCCACTCGCGTGCCCCCTTCTACCTCGCCTCTGAGCGACGCCAGGACAATCTCTACCTGGCACCCAAGCTCAAAGTCTTCGGGAGGGAACTGGCCAACCTCAGGTCCTTCGGCTACCAGATTGTCATGGGAGCTCAGGAAGTCACCGGAGAAGCAGCCGTCCTTCCTGACACGACAGACCCGAAAGCGGATTTCGTCCGCTGCCAGTCCAATGCCACCGAGTACCAGACGGGCGAGAACTGGCGCGTGCTGGAAGGAAGAATCGGCCAGCCCTGGGACTGAGAGATCGTCTCCTGTGGCGATGCCGTGAGGTGCGGCATCGTGACGGGGACCCGAAGTGCTCGCTCCGGTTCTAGTCCGGGCTGGTCTCGGTGGCGGTGGTCTGGCCGGGGAGCGGGTGGTCGAGGTCGCCGGCGCGCAGACGGTAGACCTGCAACCGCATCCCGTAGTACTTGTCGGTCTCCCCCACCCACTCCATGCCGATGCGCTTGGCCGTCGCCGCCCCCCGGGTGTTGCTGGGGCGGACGACGGCGAAGAGCTCGTCCACGTCCGCCTGGCTCAGCGCCCAGTGCGCGATGGCGTTGCCCGCCTCCGCGGCGTAACCGTGCCCCCACGCCTCGGGCACGAGCTGCCAGCCGAACTCCAGGTCCTCCCCCTCCGGAGGCATCGGCAGCACGACGACGCCGCCGATCACCCGCCGCTCAGCCGTCAGCTCCACGGCCCAGCGTCCCGTGGGGGGCGTGGCCCGGAAGTCCTCCGCGATCCACTGCTGGAGCAGCAGCCGCATGGCGTCCCGGTCACCGACGGTGTCCATCGCCGGGCTGAGCCAGCGCGCGACGTCCTCGTGGCCGTAGATCGCCAGCGCGGCGTCGACGTCGTCCAGCGTCCACGAGCGCAGCGTCAAGCGCTCTGAGGTGAGCGTCGTCCCCATGGCGTCCTCCTGCGGGCCCGGCTACACCCCCAGGTAACCCCACTCGACCGGGTGTACGCATCAGGAAGGGCGTTTCAGGGCCTTGATGAAGGACGTCCAACGGTCCGAACGTACGACCACGGGGCGACGGGCGGGAGCCTTCGCGTCACGGAAGGCGACGACGCCGGGATGCGCTCCAGAACTTCGCGGCAGTTCCCGCCGCTGCCGCCGCTCTAGGTCGACTTGCGCCGGTAGGCCCCACTGAGGTCGCACTCAGTCCGCATGGCCGTGATCCTCCTCCGCTGTCTCGATCATCGCGAGGGACGCTCGCGGTGACAGCGCAGCGGCCCCGGCCGGATCGGGGCCGGGAGGGGCGGCTGCCGTGGGCCGGCGGGCCGCCCGCCCCGGTCGGCGGTCAGGTGTTGTGCCAGAACTGGTCGAGGTCGGACGGGTTGCAGGCGGTTCCCTGGAGCCCGTAGGAGCTGTTGATGGTGAGGCAGGCCCCGTCGGCCACGTTCACGAGGCTGTGCCCGTTGGACGACGTGGTGCCGACGCGCCAGTGCTGGGCGTCCGAGCCGTCGCAGTCCTTGAGGGAGTAGCCCGCGTAGCTGACCGACTCCAGGCACTGGCGGGAGCTCTGGGCGACGAGGCGGAAGGTGCCGCCGCCCACGGAGGCGTACGTCCACTGGTAGTAGCGGATGGTGCCGTTGCTCGCCTGGGAGCCGCAGGCCGCGTTCTGGACGGAGGAGCCGCCGTACGGGTTGTCGGACTCGGCGACGCACCGGTTCATCGACGCGCTGCGGATCTGGTGACTCCCCGACGGCGCGGTCGGCGGCTCCGGGGTGCCGCCGGAGGAACCGCCGGACGTGGCGGAGCCGCCGGACGTGTTCGAACCACCGGAGGAGCCGCCCGACGAACCACCGGAGGAACCGCCCGAGGAACCGCCGGACGTGCCCGGGCTTCCAGTGCCGCCGGTGCCGCCGTCCGAGCCGTCCGGCCCTCCGGCGGCGCCGCCGTCGGAGCCTGCGGTGCCGCCCGAGCCGGTGCCGCCGTCCGTGCCCTCGGCCGGTCCGGGCGCCCCCGGTGACGGGCTGCCGGTGGGCTCCTCCCGGCTGCCCGAGGGGCTGGGCGAGGGGGAGTTCGGGTTCGGGGAGCCCTCGGCCGGCGTCTCGGTGGACGGTGGCGCGAGGGCCGACGGCGGCTCGGCGGCGTCGGCGTCGCCGTCCCGTGGCGGGAGCAGGTGAGGGGTGAGCGAGACGGTCAGGATCGTGCCGGCGGCGACCACGACGGGGGTGAGGAGGAGCGTCCGGCGACGCCTGCGTGGTGCGCTCGTGGGCTGGGGGTCGGCTTCGGCCCCGGGTTCCGACCGGGGGGCTGCCTTGGCGCCCGCCTCGGGTTCGGGGTCGGACACGGACTCGGACCGGGGCTCGGCCTCGGGCTCCGGCTCCGGCTCGGGAGGGGCCGGGGGCGGGGGCTGCGCGGCGAAGGCGGCCCGTTGCGTGATCCGATCCTCGACAGGCTGCGGCCACAGCGCCGTCGTCGCCGCCGGGACGTGCTCGTCCGCCAGGTCGACGAGTTCGGCGGCGGTGGGCCGGTCCGCGGGGTCCTTGGCGAGGCAGGACTCGACGACGGCCGCCAGCTCGGCGTCGGTCTCGGGCAGGCGGCCGAGGGAGGGCTCGGCGTGGACGACGCGGTAGAAGAGGTCGGGGCCGGAACCGTCGCCGAAGGGCGGCCGGCCGTTCACCGCGTAGAGAACGAGCCCGGCGAGGGCGAACACGTCTGCCGCGCCGGTGAGTTCCCGCTCGGCCACGGCCTGCTCCGGGGCCATGTAGGCGGGGGTGCCGATGACCATGCCGGTCCGGGTCAGCCGGCTCTGGTCGGCCGCGCGGGCGACGCCGAAGTCGATGAGCGTCACGCCGTCGAGGGTCAGCATGACGTTGGAGGGCTTGAGGTCGCGGTGGACCATGCCCGCCTCATGGACGGCGCTGAGCCCGGCCGCCGCGTCCCGGAGCAGCCTCCACAGGCTTGCGGGCGGCAGCGGGTCGCCGTTCCGCCGGACGGCGTCGCTGAGGGTGACGCCGGGGACGAACTCCGTGGCGAGCCAGGGCGGCTGGGCGTCCCGGTCGCTCTCCAGCAGGCGCGCGCTGACGCCGTGGGGCAGTCGGGCGAGGTTGTCGAGCTCGTGCCCGAAGTGGCGCAGGAAGTCCTGGTCCTCGGCCAGCGCCGGGAGGACCTGTTTGACGGCGACGTACGTCCCCGCCGAGTCCCCCAGGTAGACGCGGCCCATACCGCCCGCGCCGAGCATCCCGAGCAGTCGGAACGAGCCGATGCGCCGTGGGTCCCCCGGTTGGAGAGGCGTGGCGCCGCTACCGCTCAAACTAGAATTTTCTTCCAGTCCCCCATGCATGCGGCTCAGGCTAGCGGAGGCCGGCCGACGGCCCAAGGGGGAACCAATTGGGTTACGGACCTGATGCGTTGCCCCATCGTGTGCGGGCGTCGGCGTCAGGGCGCGGGGTGCCAGGGGCTGAGGGCGATGCGGCCGGTGGTACCGAGGTCAAGGCCGCCGTCGGGCGTGAGGGTGTGCCAGGGTTCCCCGGCGCCGGGGGCGACGTCGAGGTGGGGGGCGTGGACGACGTCACCGAACTCCACGGTGTTCCGCCAGACGACGCTGGCCTGCGCCGATTCGCCGGGCTGGAGCGTGACGCGGCGGACCGCGCCGTCCTCGCCACCGATGCCGGCGATGCGCCCGGTGCCGTCGAGCACCTGGACGTCGACGGGCCGACGCTCGGCGTCGAGGACGCGGGCTTCGGGGTAGCCCTCGACGGTGTACGGGGTGTCGCCGCAGTTGGTGAGGGTGAGGCCCATGGCGCGCAGGCCCATGGCGGCTTCGGGCGGCCACGGGGTGGTGATGCGCACGCCGGAGTCGGGGCAGGTGGTCGGCTCGGGTGAGGGCGTCGGGTCCAGCGGGAGCGGGTCCGCGGGGAGCGGGTTCGGGACGGAGGCCGGGGGCGGAGGCGGGGGCAGCGCCCGGTCACCGCCGGTCGGAGCATCAAAGCCGTCGCGGTGCAGTTCGTCCGCCTCGACGGAGTACTCACGGGTGGGCGGGCCGTCACCCGCGGGCGACGGCGTCACCGTCGGCTCGACGCCGCAGCCGGTCAGCAGGGCCGCGCAGGCCGCCAACGGCACGCAGAGACGACGTGCTGCCGGTCGCGCGGTCAGGCGTCGTCGTCTCACCGGGTTCCCCACCATCATCCGATCATCACACAGCTCGTAGCCGTCGACCGCCGAACTGGCCCGCCCGGCGCGGGAGGCGCAATCTGGAACAGGGGGCGACAGGCACAGGATCACGACAGGGGACGGACGGAAGAAGGAGAGACTCATGGGCACCGCGGCAGCAGGCTCCGCCTTCGACGCGGACGCGCTCAGGCGTGCCGTCGAGGGCCGGGACACCAGGACCATGCTGGAGCTCTACGCGGACGACGCCGAGTACCGCATGATCGACCGGAACACGCAGCCGAGCCACCCGATGGTCAGGCACGGCCGGGACGAGATCCGGGGCGTGCTGGAGGACGTGTTCTCACGGGACATGACGCACAAGCTGGAGGAATGCGTGGTGCAGGGCGACCACATCGCGTACGTGGAGTCCTGCGAGTACCCGGACGGGACGAGGGTCTTCGCCAGCTCGATGGCCACACTGCGGGACGGACGCATCACCGAGCAGACGACCGTGCAGGCCTGGGACGAGTGAACCGGTCGGCCGGGCGGCCGCCGTCTCAGCCGAGCGGCAGCTCGGCGCGCACCGTCGTACCGGCCGGAGTCAGCCGGACGGAGGTGGTGGTGGCGCAGGCCTCGACGAGGGCGAGGCCGCGCCCGCGCTCGGCGTAGCGCTGGTCGGCGTCCGGGGCGGGGACGGCGTGCGGGCGCCAGTGGCCCGCGTCCTCGACCTCGACGTGCAGCGCGCGGCGCGCGGGCACGCACCGCATGCGGAGGCTGACGTCGGCGCTGCCGCTGTGCAGGATGACGTTCGTGACCAGCTCGGTGACGACGAGGGCCAGGGCGTCGTGCAGTTCCTCGCACAGGTTCCAGCCGCGTGCGGTGGTCGTGGCGAAGTGGCGGAGAGCGGGTGCCGCGGCGCGCGTGACGGGAAGTGTGCACGCGGCCTGCTCCGGGGTGGGGGAGGGCTCGGCGAGCGTCGTCGTGACGGTCTGCTGGTGGTGTGCGCCGTGCTCTGCGGTGATCATGCGGCTCTCCTGCGCGCTTGTTCCGCTTGCCCGTAGCCGTCTCCCAGGGGTCCGGGATCTGGACTACTCGTGAAAACCACGCTGTCCGCTGTCCCCCTCTCCCCGCAATCAGGGCAAACTGAAGTACGGATACGCAAAGAACGCCGGCAGGCCCGGTGAGCAGCGCTCGGGAGCAGTG
This sequence comes from Streptomyces sp. WMMC1477, assembly GCF_027460245.1. NCBI lineage: Bacteria > Bacillati > Actinomycetota > Actinomycetes > Kitasatosporales > Streptomycetaceae > Streptomyces > Streptomyces sp. WMMC1477. Next base: position 2,382,882 of record NZ_JAPZBD010000003.1, read on the forward strand.
TGGTCACGGTAGGTGAGGAATTCTGGGTGCGTCGGCTGCGGCGGGCGCTGACGGAGGCGGATTCCGGGCCGACGCTCATCCTCGTCGAGGGCCTCGCGGGCACGGGCAAGAGCCGGCTGCTGCGGCGGATGGCCGAACTGCCGGAGGCGGCCCGGGTCACGACGGTGTCCTGGCGCTGCGGCGCGGCGGCCGGGCCGCCGCCCGAGGTGGCGGCGGGCGGGCCGGTGCTGCTGCTCGTGGACGACGTCCACCGCGCCGGCGCCGAGGAGCTGGCCCGGCTGCGGGGCACGCTGGAGAACCCGCGCCCCGGGCTGGCCGCGGTCGTGACGTACCGGCCCGAGGAGCTGGCCGTCGCCGGGCTGCCGTTCGGCGCGCCGCCGCCCCGGTACGGGGACGAGCTGACGGTGTTGCCCCACCGGGTGGCGCCGTGGACGCCTGAGCAGGTGCGGCAGGCCGCCGTGGAGGCGGTCGGGGAGGGATGCACACCGGAGGCGGTGGCCCGGCTGCACGAGCGAACCGGCGGCGTGGCGCAGGTCGTGGTGGACATGCTGGCGGCCCTGCGGGACAGCACCCGGCTGCGGTGCACGGCGGCGGATGTGGACGCCGTCGGCGTGCCGGTGCGGCTGCGGGACCTGGTGCTGGGCCGGACGGAGGCGCTCCCGTCGCGGGCCCGCCGTGTGGTGTGGGCGGCGGCGGTGCTGGGTGAACCGGTGAGCGGCCCGGAGCTGCTCGCAGTCGCCGGGCTCGACGGCGGCCCCGGCCACACCGGTGACGACACCGACACCGCCCGTGGGGGCGACGGCACCGCGCCGGGCCGTGCCGCCCTCGTCGCCGCGCTCACCGGTGCCGCGCTGGCGGAGGACGCCGAGGGCCGGTACGCCCTGCCCGTACCGCTGGCCGCGGACGCCGTCCACACGACGCTGCCCGGCCCCGTCCGGCAGGAGCTGCACGGACGGGCGGCGGACGTGCTCCAGCGCAGGCAGCCGGTGCCGTGGACGGCTCTGGCGCAGCACCGCAGGGCCAGCGGCCGGGTCCGGGGCTGGCTGCGGGCGGTGGAGCGGGCGGCCCGGGAACACGCGCGGGCGGGGCGACACCAGGAGGCCATCTGCCTGCTGGAGACGACGCTGGCCTCGTCCGCCGTCCCTCTGGAGACGCGGGCGCATCTGGCGGGGGTGCTGGCGAGCAGCGCGGTGGTGGGACTGCGCTCGGACCAGACGGTGGAGGTGCTGGCGCAGATCGTCGAGGACGAGCGGCTGCCCGCCGCCGTCCGCGGTGAGATGCGGCTCGACCTGGGGCTGCTGCTGTGCAACCAGGTCGGGATGAGCCACCAGGGCTGGGGCGAGCTGGAGCGGGCGGCGGGCGAACTGCGCGCCGCGCGGCCGGACCTGGCGGCGCGGGCCATGTCGGCCCTGGCCATGCCGTACTGGCCGGGCAGCTCGCTCGACGTCCACCACGCGTGGCTGCGGGAGGCCGAGGAGGCGGCGGAGGCCAGCGGCGACGACGTCGTGCGCGCGGCGGTCGCCGCCAACCGCGCCTCGCTGGCGCTGAGTTACGGCAACCCGGAGGGGTGGGAGCTGCTGGAGGCCCTGCCCATGGACAGCCCGGATCCCAAGCGGCGTCACCATGCCGCGCGCGGGCTGTGCAACGCCGCCAACGCGGCGGCCTGGCTGGGGCACTACGAACGGTCCGGGAAGCTGCTGGAACAGGGGCTGGAGCTGTCGACGAAGAGCGGCTCCCCCTACACCGAGCAGACGGGGCTGGGCACGCGGCTGCTGCTGGAGTGGACGGCGGGGCGGTGGGACGGCCTGGTCGAGCGGTGCGCGGAGTTCGTCCGCAAGACCTCCGACATGCCGGTCATCTCGGCGGACGCGCGGATGGTGGCGGGCCTGCTCTGCCTGGCACAGGGTGAGTGGAGCCGGGCGCTGTCCTGGCTGTCGGGCCCGGACGCCCCGACCGTCGAGCACGCGGCGGCGCCGCTGGCCTCGGCGGTCTCGGGCGCGCTCATCCGCCTCGCGCTGGCCCGGCAGGACATCCCGGCGGCGGCGGAGGAGGCCCGCGCGGCGTGGTCGAAGCTGGCGGAGAAGGGCGTGTGGGTGTGGGCCGTCGAGCTGGTCCCGTGGGCCGTGGAGGCGCTGGCCCGCGCGGGCGAGGCGGCCGAAGCGCACACCTTGACGGAGGAGTTCGCGGCCGGCCTCGACGGGCTGGACACCCCCGTGGCCTTCGCCACGCTGCGCTGGACGCGCGCGGTGCTCGCCGAGACGACGGGCCGGACGGCCGAGGCCGCGATCCTGTACCAGGAGGCCGAGGCGGCGTTCGCGGCACTCCCCCGCCCCTACGTCCAGGCCCTGACGGCCGAGGGCGCGGGACGCTGCCTGCTCGCCTCGGCCGCAGACGCGGACTCGGCCGCGGACGCGGACTCGGCCGCGGACGCGGACTCGGCCGCGGACGCGGCGGTCGGCCGCGGAGGCGAGGGCAACCCGAGCGACCTGGGCGGGGACGACGCGGGCAAGCGCGTCGACGCGGACGGGCACGGCAACACGGGCGAGCCGAACTCACGGAGCGAAAGGGGCAGTTCACCAGTTTCCGCCCCACGGCGTGTCGTGGCGCGTACCTCCCAGGAGGCGCGGGCGCAGGGCGTCGCGGAGCTGACGACGGCGGCGCAGCGGTTCGCCGAGCTCGGCGCCGCCTGGGACGCGGCCCGGGTGCGGGCCGCGCTGCGCACGCACCAGCCCGCCGAGGGGCGACGCCCGCCGGGGCGCCCGTCGTACGGAGACCAACTCTCCCCGCGCGAACGCGAGGTCGCGGAACTCGCGGCGACGGGGTTGACCAACCGGGAGATCGCGACAACGCTGCACCTCTCACCCCGGACCGTGGAGCAGCACGTCGCACGCGCGATGCGGAAGCTGGGCACGGCGTCCCGGCAGGACCTCGCGGAGGCCCGGGAGCCCGCCGATTCCCCCGAAAGCGCAGGTCAGGACTAGACCAGGCGTCCGACGGACGCTGGGGTTAATTGCGTATCCGTAGGTTGCGGCATCCGGATAGTCGTACAAGCTGTCCGTCCGTAGGTTCCTGGCCACCGGTTGGTCGAACGTTCACCCGCTGCGGGGGATTCGCTGCGACCGCGCTCGGCCAACCGGTGTCGTGCAAGGGCACCCCGGAGGGAGCGGGCGTGCGGGCGGGCACCGTTCACCAAGGCGGGGTCACCGGCACCCTGCGGTCCCGGCACCGAGCACGAGTGCGCGCACCCATCGCATTCGTGCCGGCGTTCCCTCCGTTGCCCGCGTCCACCCCCTTGGCCGCCACCCCCCACCCCAAACCCCCTACCCCACCCCCCACCGGGCGGCCGACGCAGCATGCGCGACTTGTCATGAACCGCACCATTCGCCGGTTCCGCTTTCCGGGACCGGCCCGTGAAAGGCAGCACCCCCTTGAACGGTTCCAGACATCTCCGCATATCCGTTCTGGCAGTAGCCACGGCCGCACTCCTGGGCACGGGAGTGACGACGTCCCTGGCCGCCCCCAGCGCCCAGCCCACCGCGGCAGGTGCGGAGGAGACCGCCGACAGCGCGGCCCAGCGCCTCATCGTCGGCTACAAGACGCAGGCAAGCGAAGCGAAGTCCAACACCGAGGCGAAGAAGGACGCCAAGGCCAAGGGCAAGAAGGCCGGCAAGTCCCTGGACTTCGAACGCCGGCTGGGCACCGGCGCCGCGCTCGTCGACCTCGGCGGCGAGCTGAAGGACGGCGCCCTCGAAGACGTCATCTCCGAGTACAAGGCCGACCCGGACGTCGCGTACGTCGTCCCGGAGACGCGCATGTACACGATGGCGGACCCCAACGACACGCTGTACAACCAGCAGTGGGACCTCTTCGAGGCCACCGCCGGCATGAACGTCGAGAACGCCTGGACCTCCGGGTCCACCGGCTCGGGCGTGAACGTCGCCGTCATCGACACCGGCTACGTCGCCCACTCCGACCTCGCCGCGAACGTCATCGACGGCTACGACTTCATCTCCGACACCTTCATGTCGCAGGACGGCGACGGCCGTGACGCCGACCCCTCCGACCCCGGCGACTGGATGAACAAGGGCGAGTGCGGCACCGACCAGTTCGGCCGCCCCATCCCCGCCCGTGACACCAACAACTCCTGGCACGGCACCCACGTCGCGGGCACCATCGCCGCCTCCGCGGACAACGGCCAGGGCATCGCGGGCATCGCCCACAACGCGGCCATCCAGCCCGTGCGCGTCCTCGGCAAGTGCGGCGGCACCACCGCCGACATCATCGACGCCATCATCTGGGCCTCCGGCGGCTCCGTCCAGGGCGTGCCGGACAACCCGAACCCCGCCGACGTCATCAACATGAGCCTCGGCGGCGGCGGCTCCTGCGACGCGGGCACCCAGAACGCCATCGACGGCGCCGTCAGCCGCGGCACCACCGTCGTCGTCGCGGCCGGCAACAGCAACGCCAACGCGGCCAACTACAACCCCGCCAGCTGCGACAACGTCATCACCGTCGCCGCCAGCGACCGCGAGGGCAACCGCGCCAGCTACTCCAACTACGGCAACGTCGTCGACATCGCCGCCCCCGGTGGCGAGACGGCCGTCTCCAGCGCCAACGGCATCCTCTCCACGCTGAACAGCGGCACCCGCAGCATCGGCAACGAGAACTACGTCGCCTACCAGGGCACCAGCATGGCCGCCCCGCACATCGCCGGCCTCGCCGCGCTGATGTACGAGACCAAGGCCGGCATCACGCCGGGCGAGGTCCAGACCGCCATCGAGAACAACGCCCGCACACTGCCCGGCTCGTGCAGCGGCGGCTGCGGCGCCGGCCTCGCCGACGCGGCCGCCACCCTCACCGCCATCGGCGGCGAGCCGACGGACCCGACCGACCCGACGGACCCGACCGACCCCGGCACCGGCGTGTTCACCAACGCGGACAACGTCAACATCCCGGACGCCGGAAACTCCGTCACCTCGGCCATCGCCGTCAGCGGCATCGGCGGCTACGCCCCGTCCGATCTGAAGATCGCCGTCGACATCAAGCACACCTACCGCGGTGACCTGAAGGTCGAGATCGTCGCTCCGAACGGCGCCTCCGCCGTCCTCAAGAGCAACGACTACTACGACGGTGCCGACAACGTCATCGCGACGTACACCGTCAACGCCTCGTCCGTCGCGGCCGACGGCACCTGGAAGCTCCGGGTGACCGACGTCTACAGCGGCGACACGGGTTACATCGACTCCTGGAGCCTGACCTTCTGACGGTCACGCCTCCAGGCCACGACAGGGCCTGCCGGTGCCGAGGGGGCATCGGCAGGCCCTGCTCCACGTACGGAACGCCGCCTCCCGGTGAGGGAGGCGGCGTTCCGTACGTGGTGGGCGGGCTTCCGCTGACAGGCTTCCGGGAACGGGCCTTCCGGGAGACGGCGGGGAAGGGAACGCGTCCGTCAGACGCTGCCGTCGCCGCTGGGCCTCATCCCCAGCGGCACACCGATCTCGGCGGCCATGACCGCCCCGGCCTCGCGCTCCAGCTCCCCGTCGTCGCCGTCCGCGCCCGAGTCGGTGTCCAGGCCGTCCAGCTCGCCCAGCGGCGTGTCCAGTCGGACGTGCGCCACCAGTGACTGCAGCGCACGCAGCGCAGCCGAGGCCGTGGAGCCCCAGTTCGACAGGTACGAGAACTGCCACCACCACAGCGCCTCCGACGTCCGGCCCGCGCGGTAGTGCGCCATGCCGTGCCGCAGATCCGTGATGACGTCCGCCATGTCGTCCGAGATCCGGCTCGTGACGGGCGCGTTGCGCGGGACGTACGGGTCGAAGACTTCCGAGTACACGTCCACCGGGTCGAGCAGGGTCGCCAGCCGCTCCCGCAGCTCGTCCACGTCGTCCGGTTCCGGACCCGTGTCCGGCTCGTACCGCTCGTCCGGCACGATGTCCTCGTGCGCGCCCAAGCGGCCCCCGGCCAGCAGCAGCTGGGAGACCTCCAGCAGCAGATACGGCACCGCGCTGCTCGGCTCGTCCCCCTTCGCCACCTCCGTGACGGCGAGGATGAAGCTCTCGACCTGGTCGGCGATCTGAACGGCGAAGTCGTCCGGGGCAGCCGCGTCGCTCAGCCGTGAAGCCACGCGCGAGCCCTCCGTGGTGACCGTGGCAGCATGCGTCGTATCAGACATCAAGCAACCTTCTCCCCTCGAAGGCCCGCCCCAGCGTGACCTCATCGGCGTACTCCAAGTCTCCCCCCACGGGGAGACCACTGGCCAGCCGCGTGACCTTCAAACCCATGGCCGACACCATCCGGGCCAGATACGTGGCGGTGGCCTCGCCCTCCAGATTCGGATCCGTGGCAAGGATCAGCTCGGTGACGGCGCCGTCGGCGAGGCGCGCCAACAGCTCCCGTATCCGCAGGTCATCCGGCCCGACGCCCTCGATCGGGCTGATCGCGCCACCCAGCACGTGGTAGCGGCCCCGGAACTCCCGCGTCCGCTCGATCGCGACGACGTCCTTGGGCTCCTCCACCACACAGATGACCGACGGGTCACGCCGCGGATCACGGCAGACGCGGCACTGCTCCTCCTCTGCCACGTTCCCGCAGACCTCGCAGAACCGCACCTTCGCCTTCACCTCGGACAGCGCGCTGGCCAGCCTCCGCACGTCGGCGGGGTCGGCCTGCAGGATGTGGAACGCGATCCGCTGGGCGCTCTTCGGCCCCACACCGGGCAACCGGCCCAGCTCGTCGATGAGGTCCTGAACAACGCCCTCGTACACCGCTGCTCCTCGTGCGCCTTGTTCTGGGGGTCCTGGGGGTCCTGGGAGTACCGGTGGCTCAGAAGGGCAGGCCGGGGATGCCGCCGCCCCCGCCACCCCCCAGACCCTGCGCCAACGGGCCCAGCTTCTCCTGCTGGAGCTTCTGCGCCTCGGCGTTCGCGTCCCGGACCGCGGCCAGCACGAGATCGGCCAGCGTCTCGGTGTCCTCCGGGTCCGCCGCCTTGGGGTCGATGTCGAGGGCCTTCAGCTCCCCGGACCCCGTCACCGTCGCCCTGACCAGGCCGCCGCCCGCGGAGCCCTCGACCGACGTCTCCGCCAGCTCCTGCTGCGCCGCGGCGAGATCCTGCTGCATCTTCTGGGCCTGCTGCAGCAGCTGCTGCATGTCGGGCTGACCACCACCGGGAAACACGGGCTCGCTCCTTCGTCCGCTTGGCTCGCCTGCTGGCGGGCACTGACACGTGCTCGTGTGCCGAGCCTACGTGCTCCGCGGTGCTCCCGTCCGGCTCACTCGTGGTTGATCTCCTCCACCACCGTGGCCCCGAGCTCGCGGATGATCAGGTCGTGGCCCGAGAGCGCCGACTCGTCCAGATCCGGGTCGTCGTCCTCCGGGATGTCGTCCTCGACGGAGACGGCGGGCGGCGGCGGACTCTCCGCCACCGGCGGCACGGGCGGGGCGGACGGCCCCGCCGACGGGCTTCCCTGCTGCTGGGACGGCTGAGGCGGCTGGTACCCCTGGGAGGCCTGAGGGCTCTGCGGAGCCTGGGGGGCTTGAGGAGCAGCCTGAGCGGACGACTGCCACGGCTGCTGGGGCTGCTGGGGCTGCTGCGACGCCTGTGATGGCTGTGACGCCTGGAACCCCGCGGACGGTGGCGGCGGCTGCGCGTACGACGGCCGCGCTGGCGCCGCGGACGCCGACCCCTCGCCACCGCCCGCGTCCACGACGGCCTCGATCTTCCACTGCACGCCGAAGCGCTCGCTCAGCACGGACCGCAGCACGTCCTCGCTGCCGCCGGAGGAGAAGTTGTCCCGCGCGCCGGCGTTCGGGAAGCCGAGCTGCAACGTCGTCCCGTCGAAGCCGCTCACCTGCGCGTTCTGGCTGAGCAGAATCCAGGTGAACCGACGCTTGCTCTTGACGGCCTCCAGCACGTCCGGCCACATCTGCCGCACCTGCGCGACACCGCCTCCACCACCCTGCGGAGCGGCACCCTGCGGGACCGGGGCCGGGGCCTGGCGAGCCGGGGCCTGCGGCACCGGCGCCTGGGGCGGCGCAGGCGCCTCCGCAGCCGCGGGACGTGCCCCCGCCGGGGAACCCGCCCCCGCGCCCGCCGTCGGCCACGCCCCGGGACGCCGCCCACCCTCGGCCTGTGGAGCCGGGGCCTGCGGGCCGGGAGCCTGGGTAGCCGGGGCCTGCGGGGCAGGCGCTTCCGGAGCCGCCGCGCCGGATGGCGCGGCCTGAACCGGCCCGGGCGCAGCCGTCCCGGCGACCGGCCCGGGCGCGGAAACGGGCGCAGAGGCTGAAACGGGGGCGGGGGCGGCAACGGGCGCGGGCGCGGCGGCAGCCGCACCGGGGGCCAACGCGACCCCCCGCTCCAACCGGTCCAGCCGGGCCTGAAGGGACCGCTCGTCCCCGTACGCGGCGGGCAGCAGCACCCGCGCGCAGATCAGCTCCAGCTGCAGCCGGGGCGACGTCGCGCCCCGCATCTCCGTCAGCCCGGTGTTGACCAGGTCCGCGGCGCGGCTCAGCTCCGCGGCCCCGTACGCCTCCGCCTGGGCCCGCATCCGCTCCAGCACGTCGGCCGGTGCGTCGATCAGCCCCTTCTCCACCGCGTCCGGCACGGCCGCCAGGATCACCAGGTCCCGCAGCCGCTCCAGCAGGTCCGTCACGAAGCGCCGCGGGTCGTGCCCGCCCTCGATCACCCGGTCCACGACGGTGAAGGCCGCCGCGCCGTCCGCCGTCGCGAAGGCGTCCACCACCTCGTCCAGCAGTGCCGAGTCCGTGTACCCGAGCAGCGCCGTCGCCATGGCGTACGTCACACCGCCCTCGTCGGCACCGGCGAGCAGCTGGTCCATCACGGACATCGAGTCCCGCACCGAGCCGGCCCCGGCCCGCACCACCAGGGGCAGCACGGCCTCGTCCACCGCGATGTCCTCCCGGCCGCACACCTCGCTCAGGTAGTCCCGCAGCGTGCCCGGCGGGACCAGCCGGAACGGATAGTGATGCGTCCGCGACCGGATGGTGCCGATGACCTTCTCCGGCTCCGTCGTCGCGAAGATGAACTTGAGATGCTCCGGAGGCTCCTCCACCACCTTCAGCAGGGCGTTGAACCCCGCCGAGGTGACCATGTGCGCCTCGTCGATGATGTAGATCTTGTACCGGCTGGCCGCGGGCCCGAAGAACGCCTTCTCCCGCAGCTCACGGGCGTCGTCCACACCACCGTGCGACGCGGCGTCGATCTCGATCACGTCGATCGAGCCCCCGCCCCCGCGGGCGAGGTCCACACAGGACCGGCACGCGCCGCACGGCGTCGGCGTCGGCCCCTGCTCGCAGTTGAGACAGCGCGCCAGGATCCGCGCGCTCGTCGTCTTTCCACAGCCACGCGGCCCGCTGAACAGGTACGCGTGGTTGACCCGGTTGTTGCGCAGCGCCTGCTGCAGCGGGTCGGTCACATGCTCCTGCCCGATGACCTCGGCGAAGGTCTCGGGGCGGTAGCGGCGGTACAGCGCGAGGGATGACACGTCTACGACGGTATCGGAGCCCGCCGACATGTGAGCCGCCGCACAAACGTCAACGCCCCCCACGCACCCGCCAGAGCCAACCTACCCTTGCTGCCTTCCGGCCCTGGGGGAGTTCAGTCAGATAGCGCCACGTGAGGGGCTGGCCCCAACCCTACCCGATCTCCGGACCAGGGATCGAGTTCGCAACCACCCCCATCGGTCTTGTATTGTTCACCGCGGAGGATTCGCCTAGAGGCCTAGGGCGCACGCTTGGAAAGCGTGTTGGGGGCAACCCCTCACGAGTTCGAATCTCGTATCCTCCGCCCAGCCTTCACCGGGCTGAACGAAGGCCCCGACCGCCCAGCGGCCGGGGCCTTCGTCGTCCCCTGGTCTCAGTTGTGGTCTCGGCTATATCCGACATTCGGAATATCTATGCCAGCACGCCAGAACCGTCCACGCTTCCGCCCGGTCAGCGCCTCGCCTCCAGCGGTGCACCCTCACGTACGCTGCCTGCGGGCCCGTGAGAGCGCCATCCTTGATCTGCGCAGGGTCCGGATCTGGCCGCTTGTGCGTTCCCGACCTCGCGAGGTGTCCGCTGTGACGTCCCCATTCACGCTGACGACCTGGCTGGCCGGCCTCGAAGCCCCGCAGTTGGGGCGTGTGCTCGCGCTGCGGAACGACATCTCGGCTCCCCCTGAGCCGCACTCGCTGGAGGAACTGGCGGTACGTCTTCTGCGACCGGGCTCGGTGGCGCTCGCCTTGCCGCAGCTCCCACTACCGTGCCTCCAAGTGGCCGAGGTCCTAGCCGCCTTGGGAACACCCCTGCCGCGTGATGTCCTGGCGAGAACCTTGGGAGTGACTGCGCCCGCCGCCACTCGGGAACTAGACGCCGTGCTGGGGACTCTGGCAGATCACGGGCTGGTCTGGCCGGACGGCGACGGGAAGCTCCACCTGGCCGCACCGTTGCGGCAGGCATGGGACGCGCCCTTGGGTCTTGACGCTCCGCTGGAGGTGCTGCTGGAAGGCATGACGTCCGAGGAGCTGCGCCGCCTGCTCGTGACGCTGGGCATCAAGCCACCCGGCACCAGGCAGCAGCGCACAGCCGCTCTTCGGGAACACCATCGCGATCCGGAACGCATCGCCTCCGTGGTGGCGAAGGCCCCGTCCTGTGCCCGCGAGCTGCTTGAGCACCGAGCGAGGTCCGCGCCACAACACACGGAGTTCATCGTGTTCGGGGCTCCCCAGGCCGATTCCCGGCAGGGCGAGCGATGGGCCCTGGACCGAGGCTTGCTGGTCCGGAACCGTCACGGATACGGACCGGCCCGCATGCCCGTCGAAGTGGCGCTCGCGCTCCGCGGGCCCGACTGGCACGCCCCGTTCGAGCCCGTACCGCCTGCCGCGGAGCTGGTGGCCGTCGCCGCCGGGCAGGTGGAACTGGAGACAGCAGCAGCCGCTACGGCCTTCGCGGCCCACACCGCCTCGGTCCTGTCGGTCTGCTCGTCAGCTCCCCCGGCCCGGCTGAAGTCCGGCGGGGTCGGCGCACGTGAGCTGGGCAGGATCCGCAAGGCCGCGCAGGCCGAGGACGTCGTGGTGCGCATCGTCTTGGAGACCGCGTACTCGGTCGGACTCCTGGCCAGGGACGGCCACCGCGTCGCGCCCACCGAGAAGTACGATGCCTGGGCGGCGCAGGAGCCTGCGGCGCAGTTCGCAACGCTGCTTCAAGCATGGTGGAACCTGCCGCTCACCCCGTCCCAGGCCCGCGACGAGGACGACAAGGCGCTCCCCGCCCTGGCCGGAGCACCTCCCTGCGACGGCTGCCTACAGGCTCGCAATGGGCTCCTCACCGCTGCGGCACGGCTGCCGGAGGGGCTGGGCGTGCGGGTCGCCACTGACCTGGGCCCGCTCGTGGAATGGCACCGTCCGCTCGCTCACCCAACAGTCCAGGATGAGTCACCCTTCGCTACCGCGGTCCGCGAGGCCGAACTGTTGGGCGTCATCGCCCGCGGCTCTCTCTCCCCGCTCGGCGCGGCTCTGCTGGCCAGCAACGCTGAGGAACTTGCCGCCGAGTGCCGGCGACTGCTGCCCGAGGCCACCAGCACAGCCCGGTTCGGCAGCGACCTCACGGCCGTCGTCAGCGGCACGCCCGCGGCGCGCCTCGCCGAGCTCCTGGATAGGACCGCGGACCGGGAGACCAGTGGCACGGCCTCCGTGTGGCGGTTCAGCACCAGCAGCATCCGACAGGCCCTGGACGCCGGCCTCACTCCGGACGAAGTCTCGGCCGAGCTGGCCGCCATTGCCGAGGGTCCCCTGCCACAGCCCCTGTCCTACCTCATCGCCGACACCGCACGCCGTCACGGCCGTGTGCGCGTGGCCCCCGCCGCCTGCGTCATCCACGGCGACGAGCCGTCCCTCCTGGCAGAACTGGCCGCTCACCGAGGACTCAACTCGCTCGGGCTGCGGCAGCTCGCCCCGACGGTGCTCGTCAGCGCCGGCACGCCTGACCAGACCCTTGCCGCACTCCGGAACCAGGGCTATGGCCCGGTCGCCGAGGCGGTGGATGGAACCGTACGCATCGAGAAGGTCCCACCTCGGCGGGTCACCGCTGTTCCGTCCCCACGGAAGTCCTCCGCAAAGGCGGGCCCAGGACTCCCGGCACACCAGGCGGCGGAGGCGTCGACAACCGTGGACACACGTGCTCTGGCTGCGCTGCTGCTGAACGCCCCGCCAACCGCCCCGGATCCCGATCCCCTTGGCACCGGAGTCCCCTTCGGCACAGACACCGAGGAGATCGTCGCAGGGTACGCGAAGCAGCTGACGTACGCGGACGTCCGCCAACTCAGCCACGCCCTCGACGCCGGCACCGCCATCAGGGTCGAATACGTCGCCGCCTCGGGCAGCCGCACCGTACGCACCCTCAGCCGCCTCGCACTCGACCCGCCCTACCTCGAAGCCTGGTGCCACCTGCGTGAAGCCGAACGTGTCTTCACTCTCTCCCGCGTCCACGGTGTCATGCCGGTGTAGACCAGGCCGCGCGCACAAGCTCAGCGCTGCAACCCGAGGATCAGACGGACGGAGTCCTCCACACGGTGCAGTTCACCCGGAGCGAGCAGCCCCAGCTTCCGTCGCAACCGCGGCTTCGCCAGTGTGTGAAGGTCCGCGCAGCGCACGTCCGACTCGTCGTACGTCGTCATTCCGGCATCCGGTCCGATGGGAACACGGGTGACCTGGGGACCGGATGTGCCGGTGATCAGCGCGACCGTCACGGAGGCGAGCGGCTCCGCCATCCGGTTGACGGTGAGGACGACGGCGGGGTTCGGCCTCGTCCTGCACAGGCTGTGGACAACGCGTCGAGCCCGGCCGGCGGGGCCGTTCTCCCGGGTGACTGCGGCCGGGTCGCCGTCGTGCGGGTGGTGGCGCAGGATGAAGGCAAGGCACACCCGTACGTCCAACGGGAGACGAGATGGACACCGTGCACCTGGCGTATGACTTTCCCCTCCTCAGCGCGCTGCTGACGACGGCCTGGATCTTCCTCTGGGTCATCTGGGTGATGCTGTTGTTCTGGGTGATCGCCGACATCTTCCGCGATCACGATCTGGGCGGCGGCGCCAAGGCCGGCTGGCTGCTCCTCGTGCTCGTGCTGCCGTTCCTCGGCGTCTTCGTGTACCTGGTGAGCCGCGGCAGGGGCATGGCCCATCGCGAGGCCGCGCGGCAGCGGAGCGCGCAGGCGGAGGTCGAGTCGTACATCCGCGAGACCGCCGGGGGCGGTGGCCCGAGCCGGGCGGACGAGCTGGCCAAGCTCTCGGACCTCCGGACGCGCGGCGAGATCACCGACGACGAGTTCCGGCGGGCGAAGGAGAAGATCCTCCACTGACGCCGGTACCGCACGAGTGAGGGAGAAGGGGTTCCCATGCCCGGGTCCAGCGGACAGCAGCCGCGCACGCCGGCCCGTTCGCGTCCGGCGGTCCGTCGGCTCATCGGATTCGCCCTGATCACCGCGATCGCCCTGGTGTTCATCTTCGAGAACACGACGAGCGTGGAGATCCGCCTGCTGATCCCCGAGGTGACCATGCCGCTGTGGGGCGCCCTGCTGATCGCCTGGGCGCTCGGCATCCTCGGCGGCATGTTCATGCTGCGGTACCGGCGCCGCCGCTGAGCGCCTCAGCCGTCGAGCGCCTCAGCCGTGGAGCGCGTCGAGGAGCATCGGTAGGGAGGCGCGCAGCTCGCGGGCCCAGTAGGGCGGGTCGTGGGTGCCGGCGTGGAAGTGCGTCGTGAGCCGGGCCCCGGCGGCGCGGAGCAGCGGGGCGAGGGCCTCGTTCTCCTCCCGCATGATGGCCTCGGTCGGGGAGAGGACGTCGTCGGGGAAGGGGTTGTCGGGGTCCTCCAGCCCGGGGATGTGGTCGTCGGGCTCGGTGTCGGGCGGGTCGAGCGGCCCGAGGCGGCCGTCGCCGCAGGACAGGTAGACGGGGACGCCCGCGTACCGGTGCGTGAGGCAGGCGGGGTCGTGTGCGGCCCAGAGGTGGCGCTGCCGGTCGGGGTGGCCCCACAGGGCGAGCCAGTCCATGCCGAGGTAGGTCATCCCGGCCCGCACGGCGTGCGGATGGAGGAGCGGGTGGACGAAGCCGCTGTAGCTGGCCGCGGCGCGGAAGAGGCCGGGGTGGCGGGCGGTGTAGGAGAGGGCGCCGAAGCCGCCCTGGGACTCGCCGGCCGCGGCGCGCCGGGGCCCGGCCCCGTAGTCCCGTTCCATGAGCGGGATCACTTCCCTCAGGTGGAAGGACTCCACGCGCGGCGGGCCTCCGGCACCGTGGTTCCACCAGTCGGTGTAGAAGCCGTACAGGGGCATCGCCGGCATGACGACGAGGGTGTCGTGGAGGGAGGCGAGGTCCTGGATGCGGTGGTGGTCGGTCCAGGAGAGGTGGTCGCCGCCGCCCTCGGGCAGGAGGTAGAGGGTGGGCCAGCACCGGCCGTGGGCGGGACGGGGGTGCCAGCCGCGGGGGGTGAGCAGCCGGACGGCGGCGTGTTCGCCGAGGGCGGGTGAGGCGAGGGTGAGGTCGGTGATGCGCTCGTCGACGCGGTTCTCCCGCACGACGCGCGCCCGCGCACCGGGCGGCGGCGTGCCGGGCGGGGTCCCGGTGGGCGCGCGGCCGGCGGTACGGGTGGGGGCCGCGTGGGCGGGGGCAGCGGCGGCGAGGGCCGCCGGGGTGGCGAGCCCCCAGGCGGCGGAAGCGAGCAGGAAGCGGCGGCGGGACGCGCCGGGCGTGGTTGGTGTCATGGGTTGAGTGTTGACACCGGGGCGTTCCGGCACATCAGGGATGTCCGGGAATCTCACCCGGCCGGGTCAGCTCCGGTTGCGCGGGGCCGGAGCCGACACCGGCTGCGTCACCCTCTGACCGCGACGGGGGGCGTCGCGGTCAGAGGGCGGCACAGCCCGGACACAGGCCGCGGTAGGTGACCTCGACGTCGGAGACGGTGAAGCCGAAGCGTTCCGTGGCGGGCAGGTCGGCGAGCGGGTCCCCGGCGGGGTGGACGTCGCGGATGGCGCCGCAGGACGAGCAGACCAGGTGGTGGTGGCGGAGGGCGTTGGGGTCGTAGCGCTTGGCGCGGCCGTCGGTCGACACCTCGAACACCTCGCCCAGCGCGACGAGTTCACCGAGGGTGTTGTACACCGTCGCCCGGGAGATCTCCGGGAGCCGGGCCGCGGCCCGGGCCAGCACCTCGTCCGCGGTGAGGTGGACGTGCTCGCCGTCGAGAACCTCGGCGACGACCCGGCGCTGCGCCGTCATGCGCCAGCCGCGTCCGCGAAGTCTTCCCAGCAGGTCACTCATAGTCACCAGCCTATAAGGGGCGTCATTGGACTCATGTATTGACTTGGATTTTGTCCATCGTAGGATCGGTTCCGGCGACGGCCAAGGGACGGGACAACAGCGGAGACGGGCACATGACGGTTCAGCGGACGGATGCGCCGCCCGGCGCCGGAGCCGGTTGCCCCGGTCGCACCCGGCGCGGCGGCCGGGCGCGTGCCCGCCTGCGACTCGGTGCCGGTGCCGGTAAGGCGCAGGTCAGGGCCACGGCCCGGCCGTGCGTCGTCCCGCCGCGACGCCGCAGCCCGGGCGGTGATCATCTCGACGTCGAGGCGACCCCCAGCACGTCGTGTGACGGTCGCGCGGAGTTTCCACCGCCATCCACCGCGCGGTCGGCCCCGGCACCCTGCTTGACCACGGTCGGCCCCCGGAGCCCCGCGCTCTGGTCGGCGGCCGCCCGCATTTGCCTGAGCACCGTGATCCGCTAGTCCGGAAGGATTTCCCATGGCTGAGAATCCCGACGCAATCGTCACCGACGCGAAGACCGAGGGCGGGGGTGGCTGCCCGGTCGCGCACGGGCGGGCGCCGCACCCGACGCAGGGCGGCGGCAACCGCCAGTGGTGGCCGGAGCAGCTGAACCTGAAGATCCTGGCCAAGAACCCCGCCGTGGCGAACCCGCTCGGCGAGGACTTCGACTACGCCGAGGCCTTCGCGTCGCTCGACCTCCCGGCCGTGAAGCGGGACATCGCCGAGGTGCTGACCACCTCGCAGGACTGGTGGCCCGCCGACTTCGGCCACTACGGCCCCTTCATCATCCGGATGGCCTGGCACAGCGCGGGCACCTACCGCATCAGCGACGGCCGCGGTGGCGCCGGGGCCGGCCAGCAGCGCTTCGCCCCGCTCAACAGCTGGCCGGACAACGGCAACCTCGACAAGGCCCGCCGTCTGCTGTGGCCGGTGAAGAAGAAGTACGGCCAGTCCCTGTCCTGGGCCGACCTGATGATCCTGGCCGGAAACGTGGCGCTGGAGTCGATGGGCTTCGAGACGTTCGGCTTCGCCGGCGGCCGCGAGGACGTCTGGGAGCCCGAGGAGGACGTGTACTGGGGCCCCGAGTCGACCTGGCTCGGTGACGAGCGCTACACCGGCGAGCGCGAGCTGGAGAACCCGCTCGGCGCCGTCCAGATGGGCCTGATCTACGTCAACCCGGAGGGCCCGAACGGCAACCCGGACCCGATCGCCGCCGCGCGCGACATCCGGGAGACCTTCCGCCGGATGGCGATGAACGACGAGGAGACCGTCGCCCTCATCGCGGGCGGCCACACCTTCGGCAAGACGCACGGCGCGGGCCCGGCCGAGGCCGTCGGCCCGGACCCGGAGGCCGCCCCGATCGAGCAGCAGGGCTTCGGCTGGAAGAACAGCCACGGCACCGGCAAGGGCGGCGACGCGATCACCAGCGGGCTGGAGGGCATCTGGACGCCCACCCCGGTCCAGTGGGACAACACCTTCTTCGACGTCCTCTTCGGCTACGAGTGGGAGCTGTTCCAGAGCCCCGCCGGGGCGAACCAGTGGCGGCCGAAGGAGGGCGCCGGGGCGGGCACCGTGCCCGACGCCCACGACGCGTCCAGGAGCCACGCCCCGACGATGCTCACGACCGACCTCTCGCTGCGGTTCGACCCGGCCTACGAGCAGATCTCGCGGCGCTTCCACGAGAACCCGCGGGAGTTCGCGGACGCCTTCGCCCGCGCCTGGTACAAGCTGACGCACCGCGACATGGGCCCGGTCGTGCGGTACCTCGGCCCGGAGGTCCCGGACGAGACGCTGCTGTGGCAGGACCCGCTGCCGGAGCGCGAGGGCGAGCTCGTCGAGGCCGCCGACATCGCCGACCTCAAGGGCCGCGTCCTCGCCTCGGACCTGACCGTGTCCCAGCTCGTGTCCGCCGCCTGGGCCTCCGCCTCGTCCTTCCGCGGCAGCGACAAGCGCGGCGGCGCCAACGGCGCGCGCATCCGCCTGGAGCCGCAGCGCGGCTGGGAGGTCAACGACCCGGACCAGCTCGCGAACGTGCTGCGCGTCCTGGAGGGCATCCAGGAGGCCTTCAACGGCGAGCAGAGCGGCGGCAAGCGGATCTCGCTGGCCGACCTGATCGTCCTCGCGGGCTGCGCGGCCGTCGAGAAGGCCGCCAAGGACGCCGGGTACGACGTCGAGGTGCCCTTCACCCCGGGCCGGGTGGACGCCACGCAGGACCAGACCGACGTGGAGTCCTTCGCCGCGCTGGAGCCGGTCGCCGACGGGTTCCGCAACTACCTCGGCAAGGGCAACCGCCTGCCGGCCGAGTACCTGCTCATCGACCGGGCGAACCTGCTCACCCTGAGCGCCCCCGAGATGACGACCCTCGTCGGCGGTCTGCGCGTCCTGGGCGCCAACCACCAGCAGTCCTCCCACGGTGTCCTCACGGACCGGCCGGGCGTGCTGACCAACGACTTCTTCGTCAACCTGCTCGACCTGGGCACGACGTGGAAGGCGACGTCCGAGGACGCCAACACCTTCGAGGGCACGGACGACGCCACCGGCGAGGTCACGTGGACCGGCACCCGCGCCGACCTCGTCTTCGGCTCCAACTCCGAGCTGCGGGCCCTCGCCGAGGTGTACGCGAGCGATGACGCGAAGGAGAAGTTCGTCAACGACTTCGTCGCGGCCTGGGACAAGGTCATGAACCTCGACCGGTTCGACCTCCGCTGACCCACCCACCGCCCCTCCAGGCCGACCCCCACGCGGGGTCGGCCTGGACCCGTTTCCGGCCAACGCCGCCCGCGGTCAGGACCTCGGGACACCGGCCAGGCCCTTCAGTGGTACGGGCCGGAGGTCGGCAAGTAGCTCCCCGGTACCCCCTACCGGCGGATGAGGCCGAGGTCGGTGGCGGTGGCGACGGCGGCGGTGCGGGAGGTGACGCCGAGCTTGGCGTAGACGCGGGCCAGGTGGGACTTGACGGTGCCCTCGGTGAGGTGGAGCCGGGCACTGATGGCCTGGTTGGACAGCCCCTCGGCGACGAGGGCCAGCACCTCCGTCTCCCGCCGGGTGAGCGTCGTGCCGGGGGTGCGCAGCCGGTGCAGGAGCCGGTCGGCGACGGAGGAGGCCAGCGTCGTACGGCCGGCCGCGGCGGTGCGCACGGCCGCGGCCAGCTCCTCCGGCGGCGCGTCCTTGAGCAGATAGCCGGTGGCACCGGCCTCGATCGCGGGCAGGGTGTCGGCGTCGGTCGCGTAGGTCGTGACGATCAGCACCCGCGGCGCGTCCGGCAGGGCGGTGATGGCGGCGGTGGCCTGGGCGCCGTTCATGCCGCCCTTGAACTGGAGGTCCATCACGACGACGTCGACGTCGCCCAGCGCCGCTCGCTCGACGGCCTCCTCGGCGGTGGCCGCCTCGGCCGCGACGACGAGGCCGGGTTCCGTCTCCAGCACCGCGCGCAGCCCGGCGCGGACGACGGGATGGTCGTCGGCCAGGAGCAGGCGGACGGGTGCCGGGCCGCCGGCCGGGGGGCCGCCGGTCATGGGCGGGCCTCCGGG
Organism: Streptomyces sp. WMMC1477; assembly: GCF_027460245.1. Classification (NCBI taxonomy): domain Bacteria; kingdom Bacillati; phylum Actinomycetota; class Actinomycetes; order Kitasatosporales; family Streptomycetaceae; genus Streptomyces; species Streptomyces sp. WMMC1477. The sequence continues at coordinate 2,401,716 of NZ_JAPZBD010000003.1, forward strand.
GCGGGGCGGGGGAGGCGGGCGGCCAGGGCGGTGCCCTCGCCGGGGACGGACCGGACGGTGAGGGTGCCGCCCAAAGCCGTCATCCGGGCCCGCATGGCGGACAGCCCGTAGCCGCCGCCGACCGGGTCGGGGGCGCGCAGGGCGTCGGGGTCGAACCCGGTGCCGTCGTCGACGACGTCCACCGTGACCGCGTCACCCCGGTAGCCGAGGGTGACGTCGACCGTCCCGGCGTCGGCGTGCTGGACGGTGTTGGCCAGGGCCGACTGGACGACGCGGAGCAGCGCGACCTCGTGCGCGGTGGGCAGCCGCTCCGGGGTGCCGGTCACGAGCAGGCCCGCGGTGACGGGGTGCCGGGCCGAGGTGGTGGCGCAGAGGCGTTCCAGGGCCCCGGCGAGGGTGGTGCCGTCCAGGGTGGGCGAGGTGAGGGCTGCGATGAACCGGCGGGCCTCGGCGAGGTTGTCCACGGCGGCCTGGCGGGCCTGCCCCAGGTAGTCGGCGGCGCTCGTAGGCCGCCCGGGAAGGGCGCGCTCGGCCGCGGTGAGCAGCAGCTGGATGCTGGAGAACCCCTGGGCGAGGGTGTCGTGGATCTCCCGGGCCAGCCGCTCGCGTTCGGCCAGCACCCCGGCGGTGTGCTGGGCGGCGGCGAGGTCCGCCCGCGTGGCCGTGAGCCCCTCGATCAGCCGGCGGCGCTGCTCGCTCTCCCGGTACAGGGCCTGGTAGCCCCAGACGACGGCGACGGCCACCGCGGCGCCGAGGACCGGGCCGAGGGCCATGGCCACGGTGAAGCCGCCGCGGTGGGCGGCGAAGGCGGCGACGGCCGCGCACGCGGTGGCCGGTACGGCGACGAGCGCGGCCCGGCGCGGCAGCAGGTGGAGCTGGAGGAAGTAGAGCGGGAAGGCCACCCACACGCCGTCGGGGGACAGGGTCAGCAGGGCCAGCCACGCGGCACACACGGCGGCGAGCCACCAGATGGCGGCTCGCCGGGAGCCGCCTGCCCCGGCCTGGGCGCGGACGCGGCGGGCGAGCAGGGGACCCGCCGCGTAGCCGAGCCCGGCCGCGACCGCGACGGCGACCACCGCACCGGCCCGGGGGCCGCCCCCGGCCACGGCACGGGCGGCGGCCAGGCCGAGCAGCCCGAGGACGAGCAGGTGCAGGCACCAGCCCAGGGTTCTCGCGGTCGGCCCGGGCACGAGGACGGGCCCGGGCCCGGCAGCCGGACCAGCCGGGCCGGGAGCCGGACCGGCAGCCGGGCCGGGGCCGGCGGTGGGGGCAGCGGCGGGCGCTGAAGCGGAACCGGCGGCGGGCGCGGGGCCGGGAGCGGCGGGCGCGGGGCCGGGAGCGGGGGCGGCGGCGTTCACAGTGTCTCCAGCGTAGGGAACCGATCCGCGGGCGGCCTCTATCGATAGTGGGAGGCGTCCGGCGGTCTTCCGATCCGGGAAGTGCGGTCCTGCGCGCGATGCCGGGCCCCGGGTGGAGGAGCGACGGTGGTGGCACCCCCTTCCCCGTCGTGAGAGGCAGGCACCGCCGCCGTGTTCGTCGCCGTCAGAGACCTGAGGTTCGCCAGGGGACGCTTCGCCCTGATGGGAACCGTCATCGTCCTGATCACCCTGCTCGTCGGTCTGCTGTCGGGGCTGACGGCGGGGCTGGGCCGGGAGAACGTCTCCGCCATCACCGGGCTGCCCGCCGACCGGCTCGCCTTCGCGGCACCCGGCGAGGGGCAGGACCTCTCGTACGCGGAGTCGGTCGTGACGGCCGGGCAGTGGCGGCGCTGGGCGGAGGCCGAGGGCGTGGAGAGCGCCGAGCCGCTGGGCATCGCCATGACCTCGGCGACGGCGGGGGCCCGCACGGTGGGGGTGGCCGCGTTCGGGGTCCGGCCCGGCTCCGGGCTCGCCCCGGGCGGCGACCGGCTCGACGCCGGCACGGCGGTGCTGTCGACCGCCGCCGCCGAGGAGCTGGGGGCCGGCCCCGGCGCCACCGTCACCCTCGCCGGGCGGCGGCTGACCGTCGCTGCCGTGCGCGGCGACGCCTCCTTCAGCCACGCCCCGGTCGTGTGGCTCACCCTCGACGCCTGGCAGGGGGTGGCGCCCGACGGTTCGGCGGGGCACCCGACGGCCACCGTCATCGCCCTGGACACCGGCCCCGGCGCCGACCTCGGAGCCGTCGACGCGGCGGCCGGGACGCGGACCGTCACCCCGGACGACTCGCTGTCCGCGATCGGCTCCTACGCGGCCGAGAACGGCTCCCTGCAGCTGATGCGGGGCTTCCTGTTCGTCATCTCCGCCCTCGTCGTGGGCGCGTTCTTCGCGGTGTGGACCGTCCAGCGGGCGGGCGACGTCGCGGTGCTGAAGGCCCTGGGCGCCTCCACGGCCGGGCTGCTGCGCGACGCGCTCGGGCAGGCCCTCGTGCTGCTGGTAGGCGGCACGCTGCTGGGCACCGGGGGCGCGGTCGCCGTCGGCGCCCTCCTCGCCGGGAACGGCGCGGTGCCGTTCGTCCTCACCCCGGCCACCGTGCTGCCGCCCGCGGCCGTGCTGGTCGCGCTCGGCCTGCTCGGGGCGGCCGTGTCCGTCCGCCGCATCACCTCCGTCGACCCGCTGATCGCCCTGGGGAGCGCCCGATGAGCCTGCGCCTGACCGACGTCACCCTCAGCTACCCGGACGGCGACGCCCGGCTGACCGCGCTCGACCGGGTCTCGCTCGACGTGCCCGGGGGCGGCCTCACCGCCGTCGTCGGGCCGTCCGGCTCCGGGAAGTCGAGCCTGCTGGCCGTCGCGGCGACGCTCGTCACCCCGGACTCCGGCACCGTCACCGTCGACGGCGTCACCACGACGGACCTGCCCCGCCGCGAGCTCGCCCGGCTGCGGCGCCGCCGGCTCGGCCTCGTCTTCCAGCAGCCCAACCTCCTGCCCGCGCTCACGGCGCTCGAACAGCTCCAGGTCATGGCCGGGATCGACGGCCGCTCCCCCGCCCGGGCGCGCGGGCGGGCGCTGGAGCTGCTGGACGCGGTGGGCCTCGCCGAGCAGGCCGGGCGCCGTCCGCACCGGCTCTCCGGGGGCCAGCGGCAGCGGGTCGGCATCGCCCGGGCGCTCATGAACGAGCCCACCGTGCTGCTGGTCGACGAGCCCACCAGCGCGCTCGACCACGAGCGCGGGGCGGCCGTCGTCGCGCTGCTGGCCCGGCTCACCCGGGAGCGGGGCACGGCGACGGTCCTGGTGACGCACGACCGCACCCACCTGGCCTCCGCCGACCGGATCGCCCGCCTCCGCGACGGGCGCCTCACCCTCGGCGAGGCGGCCGTCGCGGAGAAAGCGGGCGGGGCGGTGTGAGAGAGCGGCGCTCGCGGGTACTGGGCATCAGGTAGGTGCCCGCGACGGGCGGGACACCAGCACAGCACGACGCGCCGACGCCGGTCGAGGCGCGGCGGCGGCCGGGAGCGGCGATGATCTCCGAGCCCCAGTACGAACACGTGTCCGTCCCCACCGACGGGTCCGCGATCCCCGGGGACCTGGTGGTGCCGCCGGGCGCCCCGAGTCTGGTGCTGTTCGCCCACGGCAGCGGCAGCTCCCGGCACAGCCCGCGCAACCGGGCGGTGGCCGCGGCGCTCCAGGGCGCCGGGCTCGGCACGCTGCTGATGGACCTGCTGACCGGGGCGGAGGAGCGGGTGGACGTGGTCACCGCGCGCCACCGGTTCGACATCCCGCTGCTGGGGCAGCGGCTCGTGGACGTCCTGGACTGGCTGGGCGGGCGCCCCGACACGGCGGCCCTCCCGGTGGGCCTGTTCGGCGCGAGCACCGGGGCCGGAGCGGCGCTGGTGGCCGCGGCCGAGCGGCCGGACCGGGTCCGCACCGTCGTCTCGCGCGGTGGCCGGCCGGATCTGGCCGGGGACGCGCTGGAGCGGGTGCGGGCGCCCGTACTGCTGATCGTCGGCGGCCGGGACCGGGAGGTGCTGCGGCTGAACCGGGAGGCGGCCGGGCGGCTGCGGGCCCCGCACCGCGAGCACGTCGTCCCCGGTGCCACGCATCTGTTCGAGGAGCCCGGGGCGTTGGACGAGGTGGCCGACGCGGCCCGGGACTGGTTCCTCGGCGCCGGAGTACCCGACTCCGGCGAGACCTGAGGCCCGGAGGACGGGTTCGAGGAGGACGAGGAGGGTGTGCGCATGCGGTTCCGCGATCGCCGGCACGCGGGGCGGGAACTGGCCGCCCGGCTGGTGAGCTGGGCGGACGACCTCAGGGTGACCGATGCCGTGGTGCTGGCTCTGCCGCGCGGGGGCGTTCCCGTGGCCGCGGAGGTCGCGGCGGCGCTGCGGGCGCCCCTGGACGTCGTCGTGGCCCGGAAGATCGGCGCGCCCGGCCACCGCGAGCTCGGCGTCGGGGCCATCGCCGGTGAGGGGGCTCCGCTGTACGACGGGGAGACGCTGGCGATGCTGGGCCTGAACCCGGACGGGCTCGCCCCCGTGGTGGCCCGCGAGCGGGTGGAGCTGCGCCGCCGGGAGGAGCTGTACCGGCGCGGGAGGCCCGCGTTGGACATCGCGGGCCGCACGGTGATCGTCGTCGACGACGGGCTCGCGACGGGGGTGACGGCACGAGCCGCCCTCCAGTTCCTGCGCGCGCTGGGCCCGGAGCGGCTGGTGCTGGCGGTGCCGGTGTGCGCCCCGCAGAGCGCCCCCGTGATCGAGCGGGAGGCCGACGACCTGGTGTGCCTGCACCAGCCGCAGTCGTTCCGGGCCGTCGGGCAGTGGTACGACGACTTCGCCCAGGTCACGGACGACGAGGTCATCGCCACCCTCGACCGCTTCTGACGCCGGCCCCCGCTTCCTCAGCGGCGGCTCCCTCCGCGTCCGCTCACGGGTACACCCAGCCGAACGAGCGGTATCGGCGGCGCTTGCGGCGGCGTGCGTACCACTGGGCGGCCAGCACTCCGGGGACGATCAGACTCACCCCGACGCAGAGCACCGTCACCTCGACGAGCGCCCCGAGGTTGTCGTAGGCGAGGTCCGCGTCGCCGTGGACCGTGTCCCCCACGGCGAGCCCCGCGCCCCGCACGACGTGCCCCTCACCGGTGCCGCCGCCCGGGAAGCGCCAGCTGGCCGCGCACAGGGACGGGGACACGGACGGCGGCTCCGCCGGGCAGTCCTCGACCCCGGTGACGACGGCCTCCTGGACGGTGAAGACCCGCACCGGAGCGCGGTCGAAGAGCGAGGAGACGGCCAGGGCGACCACGGCTCCGAAGAGGAGCATGGTGACGACGTACACCCGCCGGCCGGGCGGTGCGGGCAGGGGCGTGCTCGCGGCGTCCACGAACTCCTCCGCGGCGCCCACACGCCCCAGCGTGCCTTCCGTCATACGAAGTCCCCTCGCCCTCCACCTCGGTGGATCACGCTAGGAAGTCGGCAGACCGCTCACAAGGCGGCATGGAGGCACACGGCGCGCGTCGGCCCAGGTGGTGACCGGTGCCGGGGCGGAACCCGCGGGCCGCGGGCCGTACGGCCCGTACCGCCCCCCGCGACGGCGCGGACGCGGTGCCCGGGGGCGGACAGCACCGGGGGCCGCACCAACGGGCCCCGAAGGGACACGCCGATGCAGCTCCCGGAGGCTCCCCCGTGCCCCCTCTGCTACCCCCGTTGCGGGGAGGTCCACATCGAATCGCTGCGTCTCTCCCACACCTCAGATGGTGTCCCGGCCGGGGATTCGAGGAAACTGTGCTGGGCATGCACGATCTGGAAATGCGGAAACCCACAGGTGGTCGATATGTGCGAAGAAGCGGACGAAGAGGGCTCACCCGAGCCGGCGGCCCCCTGTGAGCGTGGGCTGACCGCCTACCGGGAGGCCCTCGCGGACGGAACGGTGTCCGGCGGCGTCCCCGGCTGTCTGCTGCGTCTCGGCCTTCTCGTGCCCCACGAGGAGAAGCCCGGCGCCTTCACACCCGTCCCGCCCTACCTGGCCGCCCACCGGCTCTCCCAGCCCGTCGAGCAGTCCATCACGAGCGGGCGGCAGCGGCTCGCCGCCCTCCAGGACTCCTTCGCCGACGTGCGCGCCCTGTGGGACCAGGAGGTGCGTGAATCGCTGGCCCCGGTACGAGTGTTGCACGGGCAGCAGGTGATCGTCGGCGTCGTGCGGCAGCGCGGGGAGTCCTGCCGCACCGAGTTCTGCTACGCGCAGCCGCAGGCGCCGCGCCCGCCCGAGGTCCTCAAGCGCAACCTCGCCCCGACGCTCGGGCTCCTCGAACGCGGCGTCCGGGTGCGCGGGCTGTACCAGCACTCGGTGCGCTCCCACGAGCCGACGCTGGAGTTCATGGACGAAGTGCAGCGCCACGGCGGCGAGTTCCGCACCCTCGATGAGCTGTTCGACCGCGTCTACCTCTTCGACCGGTCCTTCGCCCTCATCCCCGACCACACCGCCGAGCCGGGCGCCCGCGGCCTGGCCATCGAGCACGCCGGGGTCGTCGGCTTCGTCGGCGACGTCTTCGACCACGCCTGGCAGCGCGCCGAGCCCGTCGACTTCGACACCCCGCTGGGCCGCCCGGAGCCGCTGACCGACGCCAAGCAACTCACGGTGCTGCGGCTCATGGTGGAGGGCCACACGGACACGGCCGTCGCCGCCCGGCTGGGCATGAGCACCCGCACCGTCGCCAACTACGTGCGCCGCGCGGCCGAGGAGTACGGCAGCCGCAGCCGAGCCCAGCTCGCCTACCTGCTCGCCAAGTCCGGCCGCCTGTCCTGAGCACGCCCTACGCGGAGGGGCCGATCAGGTGCCCGTAGCAGACCGGCACTGCTGAGAGCCCGGAGGCGTCCGGCAGGTGCGCTCGCAGCGCTCAGGGCGAAGGGCCAGGCCGGTGGCTACCCGGAGAGCCAGGCGGCGGTCCGCCGGTGGACCCGGTGTGGGGGCCGCCGGAGACGTGGAGGAAGCCAGCGCCATCGCTCTCGGTCATTCGGCTGACCGGCTCAGCCCGGACGCCGCCCGTGCCCACGGAAAGCGTCCACGGGGAGTGGGTGAGAAGGAGGCGGGGGGTCATGGGCCTCCCGAGCCGCCTGGCCACCGCCCGGGCACGGCCCTTGGTCGTGCCTTCGCCTCGTTCGTCGAGTCGGGCGGCGGAAGTGAGAGCCGACCAGTGTCCCGTTCCGCCGCGCGCGTCGGACGGCTTCGCGGGGCCGTGCCCGGGATCATGATGCCCACCGAGAGAGCGACCGGGACCGTCACCGCCGGGCTCTCGCGTGGTGCGGTTCGCCGGGAACGGCTTCGCGCCGGAACGGAGCCAGACCACAGGGCGAGGAGGAGGGACATGGCACGGCGGGAGACCGATGGCGTGATCGTGGTGGGGGTGGACGGCTCGGAGTCCAGCAGGTCCGCCCTGCGCTGGGCGGCCCGTCACGCGGCGCTGACCGGCGCCGAGCTCCGTCCCGTACAGGCATGGCAGCCCCCTCTCGGCTACGGGATGCCCGTGGACTACTCCGGCATCGACTTCGCACAGCAGACCCGGCGAAGCCTTGACCAGAGTGTTGAGGAGGCCCTCGGGACGCATCCGGGGGTCCCGGTCCGCCCGCAGGCCGTCGAGGGCCATCCGGCGGCCGTGCTGGTCGAAGCGTCCCGGGACGCGGACCTGCTGGTGGTCGGCAGTCACGGGCGCGGTGCCTTCGCCGGGATGCTCCTCGGATCGGTGAGCGGTCACTGCGTGCACCACGCGAGCTGTCCGGTCCTGGTCGTACGGCCCGATCACCGTTGAACCGAGCAGAGGAGGCGACGAAGCACCAGGTCAGAGCGGCGGAGAAGGCGGAAAGGGAAGGTGAGTGAGGACGACGGCGGAACCGCGTGGCGGTATCCGGCTGCGCGGGGTGAGTAAGACCTACGGAAGTGGTGAGGCGGCCGTTCACGCCCTGCGCGACGTGGATCTGGACATCGAGCCGGGGGAACTGGTGGTGGTCCTGGGCCCGAGCGGTTCCGGCAAGACCACGCTGCTCAACGTGGTCGGCGGCATCGAGGCGGCCGACCACGGCCGCATTCGGGTGGCCGGCCAGGAGCTGACCGGGCGGTCCCCGGGCGTGTTGTCCGGATTCCGGAGGGAACACGTCGGCTTCGTCTTCCAGTTCTTCAACCTGATCCCGACTCTGACCGCCAGGGAGAACGTGGAGGTGGTCGCCGAACTGACCCGGCGGGGCGACCGGCGTCGGGCCGAGGAGTTGCTGGCGGCGGTCGGGCTCGGCGAACGGTCGGACGCGTTCCCCGCTCAGCTGTCGGGTGGCGAGCAGCAGCGGGTTGCCCTGGCCCGGTCGCTCGTCACCGACCCCGATCTGCTGCTCGCGGACGAACCGACCGGGGCTCTCGACATGGTCACCGGGCGGACCGTCCTGCGGCTTCTCCAGGACACCAGCCGGGACGGCGGCCTCGGAGTGCTGATGGTGACCCACAACGCCGCCGTGGCGTCGATGGCGCAACGGGTCGTGACGATGCGCGACGGACGCGTCCGGTCTGTGGAGCGTCAGGCCGAGCCCGTCGAGGCCGACCAGGTCAGCTGGTGACGGCGACATGCGGGACAGCCGGTGCAGGGCGGAGTCGCCGGTCGTGCCGGGTGCGCGGTGCGGGCAGAGCATCCGGGACGTGCGGGGGAGGGGATGCACGTGAACAGCGTGCTGCTCGTCAAGACAGGGCGTGACCTGCGCCGCCGCCTGCCCCAGTTCGCCGCGGTCGCGGTGACGGTTCTGCTCGGTGTCACCCTCTTCACCGCCAGTTACGACGCGTACCGCAACCTGAGCGCGTCCTACGACCGCACCTACGAGCGGCTGCACTTCGCCGATCTGACGGCGCGTTCCGACGACGCCACCCGGCTCGCCGAGGCGGTGGGCGGCCTGGACGGGGTGGCAGCCGTCACGTGCCGCACCGAAGCCGACCTGCCGGTCGAGATCGGTGACGGCAGGCTGCGGGGCCGGGTCATCGGGCTTCCCGCCGACGGCCGCCAGGCCGCGGTGAACCGTGTCGACGTGGTGAGGGGCTCCCGGCCGGCCCCGGGTGACCCGGAGGGCGTCCTGGTGGAGCGGCACGCCGCGAAGACCTTCGCTCTGGTCCCCGGCGACCGGGTGCGGGTGTTCGACGGCAGCGGCTGGCGCACACTCACGGTCCGGGGAGTGGCCGTGTCCCCCGAATACCTGTGGCCCGCGCCCAGCCGCCAGGAGCTGATCGTCGATCCGCGCTCCTTCGCCGTGTTCTTCGTCCCGGAGCCCACCGCACGCTCACTCGCCGGGCTCGACGCCCCTGACCAGGCGCTGGTCGAACTCACCGGCCCCGCCCGCGGTTCCGGGGCCGCCGCACACGTGACGAGGGCGCTGCGGGACGCGGGAGCCGTCGACGTGGTGACGCGGGCCGACCAGCCCTCCAACGCGGCCCTCGCCGAGGACCTGCGGGGATTCTCCGAGCTGGCCGTCGCCTTCCCGGTCCTGTTCCTGTCGGCCGCGGCCGTGGCCGCCTACATCCTGCTCACCCGTCTTGTCCTCGCGGAGCGTGCGGTGATCGGCACACTGCTGGCGGCCGGGGCCCGCCGGGGCGCCGTGGTCCGTCACTATCTGGGGCACGCCGTGCTCACCGGGACAGCCGGGGCCGTGGCCGGAACGGTGCTGGGCGCGTTCGCCACCTCGGCGGTCACTCGTGCCTACACCTCGGCCGTGGACGTTCCGGACACGGTGATCGGCCGCCATCCGGGGACCGTCGTCACCGGTCTGGCCTTCGGCGTGCTCGTGGGCGTGGTCGCGGGCGGAGCACCCGCCCTGTCCGCCGCCCGCACCCCGCCGGCCGAGGCGATGCGCGGGCCCGCCGCACCACCGTTCCGTCCACGGCGCTGGGGGCGGCTGCTCACGCGGCTCCGCCGCATTCCGCTGACCTGGCGCATGGCTCTGCGCGACCTCTCACGCAGCCCTCGGCGCACTTTCGCGACCATGACCGGGGGCGTCCTCGCTCTCATCCTGGTCCTGACGGCGGTGGGGATGATGACCTCCATGCGGGCGGCCCTCGCCGAACACTTCGACCGCGTTCAGCGGCAGGACGCCACGGTGCTCGCGGAAGCCGGAAACCCGGACCTCGCCCGGCGGCTCAGCACGATGCGGGGTGTGAGCGCCGTGGAGCCCGTCACCACGGTCCGCGTGACCGCCTCCGACGGCGGCCGTTCCTACACCACGAATCTCACGGGATTCCAGCCGGACACCGTCATGCACGGGTTCCGGACTCCGGCGGGCGACTGGCGGGACCTGCCGGACGACGGGGTACTCGCCGGGAGGGCCCTGGCGGACCGTCTGCACGTGCGGCCCGGCGACCAGATCACCGTCACGGCGCCCGGGCAGCCGGGCCGGAAGGTCGTGGTGGCGGGGCTGGTCGAGGAGCCGATGGGCACCGCCCTCTACGCCGTCCGGAGCACCGTCAGGGCGACCGCGGGCCGCGGTCACTCCGGCTACCTGCTGCGCTTCGCCGACGGCACGGCCCGTGACGGGGTGCGCGACGCGGTGCTGAGGCTGCCCGGGGTGCTCTCCTACACCGACGAGCAGGCCCTGCGCGACGAGGTCGACCGCTACCTCGGCCTGTTCTGGGTCTTCATCGGGAGCATGCTGGTTCTCGGCGGCACGCTCGCCTTCACCGTGATCTACGTGACGATGACCGTGAACCTCGCGGAGCGCACCACCGAGCTGGCCACCCTGCGCGCCGCCGGGGCGTCCCCTCGCCGCGTCGCGGGGACCCTTGCCGCCGAGAACCTCACCGCCGTGGCGCTGGCCCTGCCCGCCGGGCTGGCCCTGGGGACCACGGCCGCCTGGGCCTTCCTGCGGTCCTTCGACAGCGACCTCTTCACCCTGAGACTGTCGCTCGGCTGGCCCGCACTGACCCTCAGCGTGGCAGCGGTGCTGTCCGCCGCCGCGCTCTCCCAGCTTCCCGCAGCACGAGCCCTACGCCGACTGGACGTCGCCCGGGTCGTGCGGGAAAGGGCACGGTGACGGAACGGGCGGAACGGGTCGCGGTTCCGGCTTGCCTGTGCCGTCACCCGTGCAGGACACACCCGTAGCACCTGTTCTCCCGGGCACACCGAAGGCCGCTTCGGAGACCGGCTCGCATGCGTGGGCAGGTGCGTACCGATGGCCTTGCGGCGTGGGCGCGCCGGACGGTGGTGCGCGCGGGCGGCGCGCCGCGATACTCGCCAGCATGAACACACGAAGACCGCCACTGGGTCAGCGGCTGGCCGCGTGGAGGTGGGCGGCACCGGCCACGGGGGCCGGGCTCGTCCTCGGCACGACGGTCGCCACCTGGTGGGCCGTCGGCGACCTGAGCACCGGCGTGAGGTTCTCCTTCTCCTCGTCCCTCCTCGAGCCCCTCGTCACCAGCGCGGCGGCGCGGCACGCCCTGGGCGCGGCGGCCCTGGTCACGCTCGCCCTCTCGGTCGCGCTCCGCTCGGCGCTGGTGCGCTGGCGCGGGTACGACCCGTGCTGGTGGTCCGTCCTGACGCCGCTGCTGCTGGCCGGGCTGACCGGCGGGTGGAGCTGGCGCGTGCTGACGATGACGACCTCCAGCATCAACCTGCTGGTCGGGTTCGTCGTGTACCTGGTGCTGCCGTTCGTCGGCACCCTCGTCCTGGGGGCGGCGCTGCGCGCCGCGGTGCTGCTGCGCCGTCGTCACCGCGCGGCAGCGGCCCTGGCGGTGACGACGGGCACGTGAACCAGGCGGGGTGACGGCGACGGCGGGCGGCAGCGGCGCCGCCCGCCCGCCGCCGTCAGTCGTCAGACGCCAGTGGTCCGTGGTCCGCGGTCAGTCGTCAGTCGTCGGACTCCAGCTCGCCCTCGGCCTCCAGGAACGCCGTGCGCAGCGCCTCCAGGGTGGCCGCGTCCGGCTTGGCCCACAGGCCCCGGGACTCGGCCTCCAGCAGCCGCTCGGCGATGCCGTGCAGCGCCCAGGGGTTGGCGTCCTGGAGGAACGCGCGGTTCTCCGGGTCCAGGACGTACGTCTGCGCGAGCTTGTCGTACATCCAGTCGGCCACGACGCCCGTGGTCGCGTCGTAGCCGAACAGGTAGTCCACCGTCGCGGCGAGTTCGAAGGCGCCCTTGTAGCCGTGGCGGCGCATCGCCTCGATCCACTTCGGGTTGACGACACGGGCGCGGAAGACGCGGGAGGTCTCCTCGACCAGGCTGCGGGTGCGGACGGTCTCGGGGCGCGTCGAGTCGCCGATGTACGCGGCCGGGGCCGTGCCCTTGAGCGCCCGCACGGCGGCGACCATGCCGCCGTGGTACTGGAAGTAGTCGTCCGAGTCGGCGATGTCGTGCTCGCGGGTGTCGGTGTTCTTCGCCGCGACCTCGATGCGCCGGTAGGCGCTCTCCATCTCCTCGCGTGCCGCGCGGCCCTCGAGCCCGCGCCCGTAGGCGTAGCCGCCCCACACGGTGTAGACCTCGGCGAGGTCGGCGTCGGTGCGCCAGTCGCGGGAGTCGATGAGCTGGAGCAGGCCCGCGCCGTAGGTGCCGGGGCGGGAGCCGAAGATGCGGGTGGTGGCGCGGCGCTCGTCGCCGTGCTCGGCCAGGTCGGCCTGGGCGTGGGCGCGCACGTGGTTGTGCTCGTGCGGCTCGTCCAGCGACGCGGCCAGCCGGACGGCGTCGTCCAGCAGCCCGATGACGTGCGGGAACGCGTCGCGGAAGAAGCCCGAGATGCGCAGCGTCACGTCGATGCGGGGGCGGCCGAGCTCCTCCAGCGGCACCGGCTCCAGGCCGGTGACGCGGCGGGACGCCTCGTCCCACACCGGGCGGACGCCGAGCAGGGCCAGCGCCTCGGCGATGTCGTCACCGGCCGTGCGCATGGCGCTCGTCCCCCACAGGGACAGGCCGACGGACGTGGGCCAGGCGCCGGTCTCGTCCCGGTAGCGCTCCGCCAGGGACTCGGCGAGCGCCTGGCCGGTCTCCCAGGCGAGCCGCGAAGGCACGGCCTTGGGGTCGACCGAGTAGAAATTGCGGCCGGTCGGCAGGACGTTGACCAGGCCGCGCAGCGGCGATCCGGACGGGCCCGCGGGGACGAAGCCGCCGGCCAGCGCGTGGACGACGTGGTCCAGCTCGGCGGTCGTCCCGGCCAGCCGGGGCACGACCTCGCGGGCGGCGAACTCCAGGACGGCTGCGACCTGTTCACCGTGGCCCTCGGCCACCCGCGGCACGGCGGCGAGGTCCCAGCCGGCGTCCTCCATGGCCTGCACCAGGGCACGGGCCTGCTCCTCGGCGGAGTCGGCCGAGACGCGGGTGGCCGCGGACTCGTCCAGGCCGAGGGCCTCGCGCAGCCCGGGCAGGGCGGTGGTGCCGCCCCAGATCTGCCGCGCCCGCAGGACGGCGAGGACCAGGTTGACGCGCTCGGGGCCGGTCGGGGCGCCGCCCAGCACGTGCAGGCCGTCGCGGATCTGGGCGTCCTTCACCTCGCACAGCCAGCCGTCGACGTGCAGCAGGAAGTCGTCGAAGCCGTCGTCGTCCGGGCGCTCCTCCAGGCCGAGGTCGTGGTCGAGCCGGGCGGCCTGGATGAGGGTCCAGATCTGGGCGCGGATGGCGGGCAGCTTCGCCGGGTCCATGGCGGAGATCTGCGCGTACTCGTCCAGGTGCTGTTCGAGCCGCGCGATGTCGCCGTAGGAGTCGGCGCGGGCCATCGGCGGGACGAGGTGGTCGACGAGGGTGGCATGCACGCGGCGCTTGGCCTGGGTGCCCTCGCCCGGGTCGTTGACGAGGAACGGGTAGACCAGCGGCAGGTCGCCCAGGGCCGCGTCCGGGCCGCAGGCGGCGGACAGGCCCGCGTTCTTGCCCGGCAGCCACTCCAGGTTGCCGTGCTTGCCCAGGTGGACCATCGCGTGCGCGCCGAAGCCGCCGTCCTCGGCCGGCGAGGCCATCCAGCGGTAGGCGGCCAGGTAGTGGTGGGAGGGCGGCAGGTCGGGGTCGTGGTAGATCGCGACCGGGTTCTCGCCGAAGCCGCGCGGCGGCTGGATGACGATGAGCAGGTTGCCGCGGCGCAGCGCCGCCAGGACGATGTCGCCCTCCGGGTTGCGGCTCTCGTCGACGAACATCGTGCCCGGCGCCGGACCCCAGTGCTCCTCGACGGCCTCCCGCAGCTCGGCGGGGAGGGTGGCGAACCAGCGCTGGTAGTCGGCGGCCGGGATGCGCACCGGGTTGCGGGCGAGCTGCTCCTCGGTCAGCCAGTCCTGGTCGTGGCCGCCGGCCTCGATGAGCGCGCGGATCAGCTCGTCGCCGTCGCCCGACTCCAGGCCCGGCACCTCCTCGGTGCCGAAGTCGTAGCCCTCCTCGCGCAGGCGGCGCAGCAGCTCGACGGCGCTGGCCGGGGTGTCCAGGCCGACCGCGTTGCCGATCCGGGAGTGCTTGGTCGGGTAGGCGGACAGCACGAGCGCGAGTTTCTTCTCGGCCGGCGGCACGTGCCGCAGCCGCGCGTACCGGACGGCCGTCCCGGCCACCCGCGCCGCGCGCTCCGGGTCGGGGACGTAGGCGGGCAGGCCGTCGGCGTCGATCTCCTTGAAGGAGAACGGCACGGTGATGAGCCGCCCGTCGAACTCGGGCACCGCGATCTGGGTGGCGGCGTCGAGCGGGGAGACGCCCTCGTCGTTCTCCTCCCAGGCGGCCCGGGAGGAGGTCAGGCACAGCGCCTGGAGGACGGGAACGTCGAGCTGGGTGAGGGCGCCGGCGTCCCAGGACTCGTCGTCGCCGCCGGCCGAGGCCTCCGCCGGGCGGGTACCGCCCGCGGCCAGCACGGTGGTGAGGATGGCGTCGGCGCCGCGCAGGGCGTCGATCAGCTCCGGCTCGGGCGCGCGCAGCGAGGCCACGTACAGCGGCAGGGGGCGGCCTCCGGCGTCCTCGATCGCCCCGCACAGGGCGTCGACGAAGCCGGTGTTGCCGCTCATGTGGTGGGCGCGGTAGTAGAGGACGGCGACGGTGGGCCCGGTCACGTCGGCCCGGGCCTCCCGCTCCAGCGGGCCCCAGGTCGGGGCGGGCGCGGGCGGCTCGAAGCCGTGCCCGGTGAGCAGCACCGTGTCGGACAGGAAGCGGGCGAGCTGCTCCAGGTTCGCCGGGCCACCGTGCGCGAGGTAGGCGTGCGCCTCGGCGGCGATGCCGACGGGCACCGTGGAGGCGGCCATGAGCTGGGCGTCGGGCGCCTGTTCACCGGTGAGGACGACGACGGGCCGCCCCTCGGCGCGCAGCGCGTCCAGCCCGTCCTGCCAGGCCCGCACCCCGCCCAGCAGCCGGACGACGACGAGCTCGACGCCGTCGAGCAGCCCGGGCAGTTCGTCGAGGTGGAGCCGGGAGGGGTTGGCGAAGCGGAACGGCACCGGACCGCCGGCCGCCCGGGCGCTCAGCAGGTCGGTGTCCGACGTCGACAGGAGAAGCAGCATGCGGCGTCCGGCCTTCCTCGGGGTGTCCGCGCCCCGGGCGGTGTGGGGTGAATGACGGCGGGAGTTCCTGGCTCACCCGGGCCGGTGTGGCCGGGTTCACAGTGGCGGGACCGCGCCGGATTCTCACCGGGCTTCCTCCCCTGTCGCCGTCTTCGGCGATGACGGACCGGGTGGTCCGCCGAGGAGCATCCTAAGGGCCGACCGGTGTGCGGAGGCAGGCCGTCGGCGTCACAGCCGGGGCTCTGACCGGTCGGTATGCTCCCCCGCATGCCCAGGCCCCCCGCCCCGCCCCCGTCACCGGACGGGCCCCCTCCGCGCGAGGGCGGCGACGCCTGCCCGGGCACGTTGCGGCTGCACAGCGCGGACGACGGCCTGCTCGCCCGCGTCCGGCTGCCGGGCGGTGTGCTGACGGCCCCCCAGGCGCGGGCGCTCCAGGACGCCGCCGACCGCCTCGGCGACGGCTCGCTCCACATCACCTCCCGCGGCAACGTCCAGCTCCGCGGCCTGTCTTCGGACTGCTCCGGGCCGCTCGCGCAACGGCTCGACGCGGCCGGTCTGCTGCCCTCGGCCCGGCACGAGCGGGTCCGCAACGTCCTCGCCTCACCGCTCTCCGGCCTCGACGGCGACGGGCACCTGCCCGTCCGGCCCTGGCTGCGGGAGCTGGACACCCTGCTGTGCACCAGCGACGCCACGACCGCCCTCTCCGGCCGCTTCCTGTTCGCCCTCGACGACGGGCGCGGCGACGTCGCCGGGCTCGACGCCGATGTGACACTCCTCGCAGTATCGGCGGGCGAGGCGCTGCTGCTGGTGGCGGGCACGCCCGCCGCCGTCGTCCCGGCCGCCGAGGCCCCCCGGGCCGCCCTGTTCACCGCCACGGCCTTCCTCGGCCTGGCTGCCGGTGCGGGTGGGCGCGGGGCCGCCGGTGCGAGTGGCCGCGTTTGGCGGATCGCCGAACTGCCCGGCGGGCCCGGCCCCCTGGCGGACGCCCTGCCGGGGTTGCTGCGCGACGCGGGCGTCCCGGCCACGGGCCAGGACTCCTCGGCGGCCCCGCCCACCGCCCCCGGCCCGTCCCCCGGTGCCGTCTTTGGCCCCGGCGGCTCGGTGACGCTCTCCGCGCTCGCCCCGCTCGGCCTGCTCACCGGCTCCCGGTGGCGGGCCCTGCTGGACGCCGCCGAGCGGGACGGCTCCGGCGAGATCCTCCTCACCCCCTGGCGCGGCGTCCTCGTCCCGGGCGTGCCCCGGCACCGGGCGGCGGCGCTCCTGGCCTCGCTCGACGCCGCCGGTCTCGTCACCGACCCGGGCTCGCCCTGGATCGGGGTCGGCGCCTGCGTCGGCCGCCCCGGCTGCGCCAAGTCCCTGGCCGACGTGCGCGCCGACGCCGCCGCCTCACTGCCCCCGGCCCCCGGGCTCCCGGTGTACTGGTCCGGCTGCGAGCGGCGCTGCGGCCGGCCGCAGGGCACCCGGATCGACGTCCTGGCGACGGGCGAGGGCTACCGCGTCACCGCGCCCGGCGCCGGGCGCCCCCGGGACGTGGCCGCCCGCCCCGCCGACCTGGCCGCCGCCCTCGCCGCGGCCCGCGGCCACCCCGGCGAGGCCGACCGCACGGACCACCACTCCGACGACCGCAACGACAGCGACGCCGCAACGAGATGAGCGAGACAACCGTGTTCGACTACGAGAAGGACGGCGCCGAGATATACCGGCAGTCCTTTGCCACCATCCGCGCCGAGGCGGACCTCGCCGCCCTGCCGGCCGACGTCAGCAAGGTCGCCGTCCGGATGATCCACGCCTGCGGCATGGTCGACCTCGTCCGTGACATCGTCCACAGCGCCGACGTCGTGACCGCCGCCCGCGGCGCCCTGCGCGCCGGGGCGCCCATCCTCTGCGACGCGCGGATGGTCGCCAGCGGCGTCACCCGCAAGCGGCTGCCCGCCGACAACGAGGTTCTGTGCACCCTCTCCGACCCGGCCGTCCCCGAGCTGGCCGCGAAGCTGGGCACGACCCGCAGCGCCGCCGCCCTCGAGCTGTGGCGCGACAGGCTGGAGGGCTCCGTCGTCGCCGTCGGCAACGCGCCCACCGCGCTGTTCCGGCTGCTGGAGATGATCGAGGAGGGCGCGCCCCGCCCGGCCGCCGTCATCGGCGTACCCGTGGGCTTCATCGGCGCCGCCGAGTCCAAGGACGCGCTGGCCGCCCACGCCCCCGCCCTGCCCCATCTGGTGGTGCGCGGACGCCGGGGCGGCAGCGCCATGGCCGCCGCCGCGCTCAACGCGCTCGCGAGCGAGGAAGAGTAAGTCAGTGAGTGAGAACAGCAAGGGCCGGCTCTACGGCGTCGGACTCGGTCCCGGTGACCCGGAGCTGATGACGATGCGCGCGGCCCGGGCCATCGCCGAGGCCGACGTCGTCGCCTACCACAGCGCCCGGCACGGTCGGTCCATCGCCCGCTCGATCGCCGCCGAGCACATCCGGCCCGACCACGTCGAAGAGGCGCTGGTCTACCCCGTGACCACGGAGACCACCGACCATCCCGGCGGCTACCGCGGCGCGCTCGACGAGTTCTACGAAGAGGCCGCGGCCCGCCTCGCCGCCCACCTCGACGCGGGCCGCACGGTGGCCGTACTCGCCGAGGGCGACCCGCTGTTCTACGGCTCCTACATGCACATGCACAAGCGGCTCGCCGACCGCTACCCCACCGAGGTCATCCCCGGCGTGACGTCGGTGAGCGCCGCCGCGGCCCGCCTCGGCACCCCGCTCGCCGAGGCCGAGGAAGTGCTCACCATCCTGCCCGGCACCCTCCCGGAGGAGGAGCTGACGGCCCGGCTCGCCGGCACGGACTCGGCCGTCGTCATGAAGCTCGGCCGCACCTACCCCGCCGTCCGCCGCGCCCTCGACCGCAGCGGACGGCTCCCCGAGGCCCGCTACGTCGAGCGCGCCACCATGTCCGGGGAGCGCACGGCGCCGCTGGCCGAGGTCGACGCCGACAGCGTGCCGTACTTCTCGCTCGCCGTCGTGCCCAGCCGCATCGGCAACCCCCGGCCCCCGGCGCGCCCCGAGGGCGGCGAGGTCGGCGAGGTCGTCGTCGTCGGCACCGGCCCAGCGGGCCCGCTCTGGCTCACCCCGGAGACGCGCGGCGCGCTCGCCGCCGCGACCGACCTCGTCGGCTACACCACCTACCTCGACCGGGTGCCCACCCGGCCCGGGCAGTGCCGCCACGGCTCGGACAACAAGGTGGAGGCCGAGCGCGCCGAGTTCGCCCTCGACCTCGCCCGGCGCGGGCACCGGGTGGCCGTCGTCTCCGGCGGCGACCCCGGCGTCTTCGCCATGGCCACGGCCGTCCTGGAGGCCGCCGCCCAGGAGGAGTACGCCGACATCCCGGTGCGCGTTCTGCCCGGCGTGACGGCGGCCAACGCGGCGGCCGCCCGCGCCGGTGCGCCCCTCGGCCACGACTACGCCGCCATCTCCCTCTCCGACCGGCTCAAGCCCTGGGACGTCATCGCCGAACGGCTGCACGCCGCCGCCTCCGCCGACCTCGTCCTCGCCCTCTACAATCCCGGCTCGCGCAGCCGCACCTGGCAGGTCGGCAAGGCCCGTGAGCTGCTGCTGGAGCACCGGGCGCCCGACACCCCCGTCGTGCTCGGCCGCGACATCGGCGGCCCCGAGGAGAGCGTGCGCGTCGTCCGCCTCACCGACCTCGACCCGGCCGCCGTGGACATGCGCACGATCCTGCTCGTCGGCTCCTCCCAGACCCGCACCGTGCGGCGCGGCACCGGGGACGGCGGCTCCGAGGAGATCGTCTGGACCCCGCGCCGCTACCCCGAGGCCCCGGGGGCTTCCGGCGCTCCGGGGGCTGCGGAGACTCCGGGGGCGTGACGGGCCAGCAACCAGTCGCGGGCGGCCTCGACGCCGTCCGCGACCGGCACGCCCTCCGGCGTCGGCGGCCTGCGCACGACGACGACGGGCACGCCCAGCTCGCGGGCCGCGGCCAGCTTCGGCGCCGTCGCCGCCCCGCCGCTGTCCTTCGTCACCAGGACGTCGATCCGGTGGCGGCGCATGACGTCCAGCTCACCGTCGAGCGTGAACGGCCCCCGGTCGAGCAGGACCTCCATGCGGGGCGGGAACGGCGGCTCCGGCGGGTCCACGGACCGCACCAGGAACCAGGGTTCCGCCAGGGGGGCGAAGGCGGACAGACCCATCCGCCCGGTGGTCAGGAAGACCCGCGCTCCCAGGCTGCGGACGACCCGTGCCGCCTCCTCCAGCGAGCCGACCCCGTGCCACGCGTCACCCGCCTCGGGGACCCATCCGGGACGCCGCAGCGCCAACAGGGGAACATGGGCGGTGGCGGCCGCCTCGGCCGCGTTGAAGCTGATCGTCCGGGCGAAGGGATGGGTAGTGTCGATGACGGCGTCCACACGGTGTTCCCGCAGCCACTCCACCAGCCCTTCGACGCCCCCGAACCCGCCGACCCGCACCTCCCCCGGCGGCAGGACCGGCCGTCCGACCCGCCCGGCCAGCGAGGACGTCACCCGCAGACCGCGCTCCTCCGCCAGCGTCTCCGCGAGCCACCGCCCCTCCGTCGTCCCGCCGAGGATGAGCACATGCATGTGGACCGTCCATGAGTTCCGTGAGTGAGGCGAGCGGTGGGCGCGAGGCCCAACTCAAGCACACCGGGCTGCGGCCCGGATGGACGACCGGCGCCTGTGCGACGGCCGCCACCACCGCCGCCTACACCGCCCTGCTCACCGGCGACTTCCCCGACCCGGTGACGATCACCCTGCCCAAGGGCCAGACCCCCGCCTTCGCCCTGGCAGCCGAGTCGCTGGCCGACGGCACCGCGACGGCCGGGATCGTCAAGGACGCCGGCGACGACCCCGACGTCACCCATGGCGCCCTCGTCCGCGCCACCGTCCGCCCGCTGCCCGCCGGCTCCGGCGTCGTCTTCCGCGCGGGCCCCGGCGTCGGCACCGTCACGCGCCCCGGGCTGCCCCTGGACGTCGGCGAGCCCGCCGTCAACCCGGTGCCCCGGCAGATGATGCGCGAGCACATCGCGGCCGTCGCCGCCCGCCACGGCGGCACCGGCGACGTGGAGCTCACCCTCTCCATCGACGACGGCGAGGAGATCGCCCGTTCCACGTGGAACCCCCGCCTCGGCATCCTCGGCGGACTGTCCGTCCTCGGCACCACCGGCGTCGTCGTCCCCTACTCCTGCTCCGCGTGGATCGACTCCATCCGGCGCGGCGTCGATGTCGCCCGCGCGGCCGGGCGCACCCATGTCGCCGGGTGCACCGGCTCGACCTCCGAGAAAACCGTCGTCGCCGAGTACGGCCTCCCCGAGGACGCCCTCCTCGACATGGGCGACTTCGCGGGCGCGGTGCTCAAGTACGTCCGCCGCCACCCCGTCGACCGGCTCACCGTCTGCGGCGGGTTCGCCAAGCTCTCCAAGCTCGCCGCGGGCCACCTCGACCTCCACTCCGCCCGCTCCCAGGTCGACAAGGGCTTCCTCGCGGACCTGGCCCGGCAGGGCGGCGCCACCCCGGAACTGGCCGAGGCCGTCGCCGCCGCCAACACCGGCCTGGCCGCCCTCCAGCTCTGCACCGCCGCGGGCGTCCCCCTGGGCGACCTCGTCGCCGTCACCGCCCGCGACCAGGCCCTCGCCGTCCTCCGCGGCGCCCCCGTCACCGTCGACGTCCTCTGCATCGACCGCGCCGGCACCCTCGTCGGCCGCAGCCCGCTCGCCGGGCCCCGCGGCGGCTGAGGGGGAGCCCCGCCGCGGCCGGTCACGGCCAGGTGCGCTCGATCCGGTGCCCGCGGACCGCGTAGGCGGCGGGCCCGCCTAGCTCGACGGCCGGGTCGATGGCGTCCCGGTGACGGTGCAGCCGTTGCACCATGTCGGCGCTCCGAAGCTGCTGGTTGTCGAGGTAGAAAAGCACCGCGCCCCGGTCGAGGACAGGCCGGATCTCCACGTCGCGCGTCTTGATCCGGCCGTCCTTCGTCAGGGGCACCCCGGACTGCTCCAAGCCGTAGACGATCCAGTCCTCGTCGGCGATGTCCTGGCCATCAGACGGGAAGACGTCACCGATCCGATGGACCGTCCAGTCGAGGTCCCTCAGCCCTTCCGCCACACGTCGTCCGAGGTTGCGGTCAAGGGAGAACTCAGGCCGCAAGACGTACCACGGCCTCACACAGGTCGCTGACCTGTTCTGGCGTCATATCGAAGTCATAGGCGATGTCCTCGTACGTCTCCCCGGCCTCCCACAGGTCGGTGATGGTCTCGACCATCACCCGGTTCGCCTTCACCACGGGTTGACCGTGCGCGAATCTGGGGTCGATCACCACCGGAACGGAGTCCGGATACTGCCGGAGGCGCAGGCTCGTGGGAAAGTCGTCGTCGGCATCCCAGGACAGGTAACGGAGGTAGTCGGACACGACCTCCTTGATGGGCGCCTGGCCGTCGCGCGCCCTGCGCAGGTCCTCGCGTCCGTGCTCGACGAAGATGTCCACGCCATCCGTGGCGATACGCTTCGAGACGAGGCCGTACGGTGTGTGGAAGGCATCGCGAACAGCGGCCGCCGCTTCCCTGATCTCGCTCATCCTCAGCCCCAGGGCGCGGAGAGAGCGCAGTACGTGCGCTTCCGCCACAGCCACGAACGGCAACGAGGGCTGTCCCTTCCGGACCGGCTGCACGTGATGGACGAGCGGCACCCCGGCGGCTCTGCCCTTCAGCCACGAAGTGAGCGTCGATGACGGAATCTGCAGGTAGGCAGACGTGTCGGCAGGCGTCAGCAGTCCAGTCTCGAAACGGTCAACCATGCTGTGCCTCCCATGGGCGCTCTTCCCCTCGTCCCACAGCACAACTTCTCCCCTCTGGACACGCCACACACCCAGGTTCCGCTTGCTCACCCACCGCAGTCAGCCGAGTCGTCAACGGTCGCTGACGGTCCCACCGGGCGTGGGACCGGTCGGAGTGCCGAGGTCATCGCCAAGCTGGCCGCGCTGGCCCGGGAGGTGTCCGAGGAGGCCCGCCGCGGCGAGCGCTTCGATCCGCCTCTCAGCCACGCGGAGCTGGCCTTCTACGACGCCGTCGCCCAGCGCGACATGGCCGAGCTGGTGGCCGGGGGCAGCGACACGCTCGCGGACATCGCCCGGGCGCTGGTGAAGGACATCACCAGGAACCTGTCGGTCGACTGGCTCTCCCGTGAGCCCGTGCGCGCCAAGCTGCGCACCCGCATACGCCGCGTCCTGGCCAAGTTCGACTACCCGCCGGAGGAGGAGCGCGAGGCGATCGACCTCGTCCTGCGGCAGATGGAGACCCTGGCCGAGCTCTGGGCCCCCTCCGCGAAGTGTGCAAACCCGCCGTCGGGGTGGCCGTCCACCCCGACGGCGAGCTCCCAGCGTCTCCCCTCAGCACCGACGCTGCGGTCGAGTCCTCTTGCTGAGCGGCCGGGCGCTCTGCCACGGTGTCGCGCATGGAATCCGCGCAGTTCGACGGTTTCGTCCGAAAGGGCGCTGTGGACACCATCCCGATCCCCGCCGCAGCACGCCAACTGGAAGCCATCACCCACTACGTGGCCCAGACGCGGGCCGAACTGGCCGAGCAGGCGAAGGAGGGCACCCCGCCCGCACTCGATGGCGAGCGGGCCCTCGCATTCGCTCACGAGGCGAGGTCTCTGTCGCTGACCGACGGGAACGGCGAAACGGTGGCGGTCGTGGTGTCACCAGCGGTTCTCGAAGTGCTGGAGGATGCCCTCGGGCTGCTCCAGGGGAAGTTGGACGCCCTGCAGGGCATCGACGCGCCCCTGCCCACCGAGAAGCTCCGCGACCAGCTGAACGGACGGATGTCCTCGTGAGCGGGCACGTGGAGTGGGAGCGGGCCGCCAGGAACGCGCTGGCCCGCTATGCGAAGGACGACCCGGCCGGCGTTGACCAGGTGCTCGACAGCGTCAACGTCCTGGTGAACGATCCACGGCCACGGGGGCGCTCTGGACTGTGGGAGCGGAAAGTACCGGATGCACGCCGGCCGGTATCGCATCTGGTACACGATCAAGCAGCGCAAGCCCGTGGTCATCGCCGTCGACGTCGTGGGCCGCGTGCGGTGAGCGACTGCGCCGGACGGGTCGCGCGGCGTCCGGCGCAGAGTGCGTTCAGTTGTCGGTGGCCTTCAGGCCGGTGACGAAGGCGGTCCAGGACGCGGCCGGGAAGGCCAGGGCCGGGCCGTGCGGGGCCTTGCTGTCACGTACGGGGACGAGGCCGGGGAACCCGTCGGCCACCTCCACGCAGTTGCCGCCCTCCTGATTGCTGTAGCTGCTTTTGCGCCAGCTTGCGACGTGCGGCTCGGGACGGAACATTCGCTCCACGGTCGTCCTCCATCACGGCTCGGATCATGTCCAGTGACATGCGTGGGGGCAGGGCAGCCGCCCGGATCCGATCGTAAGCCAAGGCGAAGTTCCTTACGTCCTCCGGTTCTTCCGTCAAGTGGCCGTGATGAGCCCCTTCGCGATAGGCCACTTCGGCACCGTCCGGCAGGGTGAGAACGGTGAGGGAGCCGCCGAGCACATCGTGTTCCCCCGAACTGAAGGGCAGCACCTGCACGGTGACGTTCGGCTCCTGGGCGGCCCGCAGGAGCCGTTCGAGCTGTCGGCGCATCACCGTACGCCCGCCCACGGCCCGTCGCAGCACAGCCTCGTCGAGGACGACCCACAGGTCGGGGCGGTCCGAGGCGGTCAGCCGCTCCTGTCGGTCCAGCCGGGCCGCCAGGCGTTCCCGCAGATGCTCCTCGCCCCTGAGCGTGACGCCCACGCTCAGCACGGCCCGCGCGTAGTCCTTGGTCTGGAGCAGGCCGGGGACGACGCTCGCGGCGTACTCGCGGATTACCACGGCCTTTTCCGCGTAGGCCATGAAGGCGCGGGACCAGTCGGGGAAGGCCTCGCGGTAGACGAACGGCCACAGGTCGATCAGCAGCGATTCGGCGTTGAGCGCTTCGTCGAGGGCTCGGGCGAGCTGCCGTGACGGCTTCGCGCCACAGGCGCGCTCGATCTGCGCGATGCGTGAGCTGACGACGTGGATTTTCCGGGCCAGTTCGGCCTGCGTGAGCCCGGCGGCGTCACGCAGTCTGCGGACCCGGGAGCCGAAGAGGGCGGCCATCGAGGTGTCGGGATCAATTGCCTTGGCCATGGCGTCACTTCCCCGTACTTACGGTCAGGAGGGTAAGTCGCTTTCCCCTGTTGAGCGTAGGCACGGCGGTCGATCCTTGTGTGCGGAACGTAGTGATCCGCCCACTCAACGGATCATATGAGGATCGATGACCGGAATGGACCGCACCGTGCTGATCAAGACGACAACGCCCGACGAGGGGCCCGAGCCGGGCACGTCCCGCTCCGCGCCCGCCCCCGACGGCCTCACCCACGAAAGCCGATCGTTCGGCATGCGGTTCACCGCCTCGCCCCGAGGGGCACGGCTGGCGCGACGGCTCACCGCGCGGCGCCTGGACGAGTGGGGATACCCAGCGGCCTCGGACACCTCGTGCTCGGTGACCCTGATCGTGGCGGAGCTCTGCGCGAACGCCGTGCGCCACGGTCGGGTCCCGGGACGGGAGTTCCACCTCCGGGTGGAACTCGACCCCCGGGCCGGGCTCGTGCGGATCGAGGTCGCGGACGCCCATCCGGCACTGCCTCCGGCGACGGCGGTCCACCCCGGGCCCGACGAGGAGTCCGGGCGCGGCCTGCTGATCGTGGACGCCCTGGCCGCGCGGTGGGGATCCGAGCCCAGGGCTCCGCTGGGGAAGACCGTGTGGGCCGAGGTGTGCACCGACGCCCGGCGAGGGGCACCGCCTGAGGACTCCGTCCATCCGGCCGTACAGAGTCGCCACAACTCGCCGTGGTTGTAGGCGAGGACACCCACCGGCGCGCGGAGCTGCTGGAACGTGCCCCGGAGCACAGCCGCCGACACCGCGACGACGAGAGCAGCCCGGTGTGCGGGACGCGTTCGGTGCTCGATGCCGAGTGGGTGGAGCAGGCGGCGGAGGCCGTCGCCGAACTGCGGGAGACGGCGGCAGCGGCGATGGCAGCCCGCGACGAGCTGACCGCTGCGGTGGACGGAGTCCGGTTCCTGGTCACCCGGCCGCCCGGCTCAGCGGCCGCCGGCCGAAGCCCGTCGTGCCCCGGGCCGCCGTCGTCAGTCCGCGCGGACCGCGTGCCAGATGCGGTCGGGGAGGAGGCGGGCGGCCTGGGCGAGGTCGGCGTCGTAGGTGCTGGAGAGCCAGCGGCGGGCGGCCTCCGCGACCGGGCCGATCACCAGCACCTCGATGAGCGGCCCCGGCAGCGGGGCCACCTCACCCGCCTCGATCCTCGGCACCAGCCACTCCTCGATGGCCGCCAGCAGCGGCTCCTTCGCGGCGCGGACCTCCTCGGCGTGCGCGTCGAGGTAGCCCGCGTAGGCGGAGGCGTGGACGAACAGCGCCGCGTCCCGGTGCTCCTCGGTGTACCGCAGGTAGGCGCGGACGAGCGCGCGGATGCCCGTGCGCGCGGTGCGGGAGCGGGTGAGCGCGTCGGCCACCTCGGTGCACAGCCCCCGCATGCAGCGCGTGTACAGCGCGGCGGCGAGGCCGTCGAAGCTGCCGAAGTGGTGGTAGAGGCTGCCGAGGCTGACCCCGCTCGCCCGCGAGACGGCGTTCACCGTGAACCCCTGCTGGCCCGAGGCGGCGAAGACCTCCAGCGCGGCCGTCAGCAGGCGGTCGGCCGTCAGCTCACCACGCTGCTGTTTCCGAACCATGGCCCCGCCCCCGTCCGCGTCGCGTGGCGAGACAGCCTAGACGCGGATGGTCCCACCCGGTGGCCGGGCAACGCGATTCCGGGCGGCGACCGGGCGTCAGTCGGTGTCGCAGCGGTGGCGGTCGGCCGAGTAGAGGTGACTGTCGCGGAACTGGGTGGCCGCGAGCGTGCGGCCCACGATGATCACCGCCGTCCGGACGACGCCGGCCGCCCGCACCTGCTCGGCGATGTCCGCCAGCGTCCCGCGCAGCACCAGCTCGTCCGGACGGGAGGCCATCGCGACGACGGCCGCCGGGCAGTCGGCGCCGTAGTGCGGGGTCAGCTCGGCCACCACCCGCTCCGCGTACCGGGCGGCGAGGTGCAGCACCAGGAGCGCGCCGCTGCGGCCCAGGGTGGCGAGGTCCTCGCCCTCCGGCATGGGCGTCGCCTGCTGGGCGATCCGGGTCAGGATCACCGTCTGGCCGACCGTCGGCACGGTCAGCTCCCGCTTCAGCGCCGCGGCCGCCGCCGCGAACGCGGGCACGCCCGGCACCACCTCGTACGGCACCCCGGCCGCGTCGAGCCGCCGCATCTGCTCGGCCACCGCGCTGAACACCGACGGGTCGCCCGAGTGCAGCCGCGCCACGTCCAGCCCCGCCTCGTGCGCCCGGACCAGCTCGGCGGTGATCTCGTCCAGGTTGAGCCGCGCCGTGTCCACCAGCCTGGCGTCCGGCGGGCACTCGGACAGCAGCTCCTTGGGCACCAGGCTGCCCGCGTGCAGGCACACCCGGCAGGCGGCCAGCGTCCGCGCCCCGCGCAGGGTGATCAGGTCGGCGGCGCCCGGCCCGGCGCCGATGAAGTACACGGTCATGCGGTCACGTCTCCTGACGGCTCGGACTCGGGGAAGGGCTTCACGACGGCCCACTGGGTCACCGGCATCGCCTGCCGCCACCCCGTGAAGCCGCCCACGGGCACCGCGTGGGACACCGCCAACCGGACGAGGTCACCGCCGCGGCGCCGGTACCAGTCGGCGAGCAGGGCCTCGGACTCCAGCGTCACCGTGTTCGCCACCAGCCGCCCCCCGCCCGGCAGGGCGGCCCAGCACGCCTCCAGCAGGCCCGGCGACGTCAGCCCGCCGCCGACGAACACCGCGTCCGGCTCCGGCAGCCCGGCCAGCGCCTCCGGGGCCGCCCCCGTCACCACCCGCAGCCCCGGCACCCCGAGCCGCTCCGCGTTCCCGGCGATCCGCCCGGCCCGCACCGGGTCCCGCTCCACCGTCACGGCGCGGCAGGACGGGTGCGCCCGCATCCACTCCACCGCGATCGACCCGGAGCCGCCGCCGACGTCCCACAACAGCTCTCCGGGCGCCGGGGCCAGCGCCGCCAGCGTCGCCGCCCGCACCTGCCGCTTGGTGAGCTGCCCGTCACTGTCGTACGCCGCGTCTGGCAGGCCCGGCACCGAGCCCAGCCGCAGCGCCGAGGGCTCCCGACGGCACTCCACCGCCACCACGTTCAACGCCTCGCCCGGCGGCCACGCCCAGCCCGCCGCCGTCCCCTCGGCCCGGCGCTCCGCCGCCCCGCCGAGCTGCTCCAGCACCCACATCCGGCTCGGCCCGAACCCGCGCTCCCGCAACAGCTCCGCGACCTTGGCCGGCGTCCCGGCGCCCGCGCTCAGCACCAGCACCCGGCGCCCGTCGAACAGCGCCGCCGCCAGCCGCGCCACCGGCCGGCCCACCGCCGTGACGACCTCGACGTCCTCCACCGGCCAGCCCAGCCGCGCACAGGCGTACGCCACCGAGGACGAATGCGGCACCACCCGGAGCCCGGCCGCCCCCAGCTCCTCGGCGAGCGCCCGCCCGATGCCGTAGAACATCGGGTCCCCGCTGGCCAGCACGGCCACCCGGCGCCCCGCGTGCGCCGCCAGCAGCCCCGGCACCGCCGGGCGCAGCGGCGAGGGCCACGCCACCCGCTCCCCCGCGCACTCCGGCGGCAGCAGCCCGAGCTGCCGCGCCCCGCCGACGATCACCTCGGCGCCCCGCAGCACCTCCCGGGCCGCCCCGGTCAGGCCCGGCCAGCCGTCGGCCCCGATCCCCACGACCGTCACGCCGCCGGGGTGGGCGGATGCTGCGCAGGGTGCGGTGCTCACGTGCCGTTACCTTAGGCCTCGGGTCAAGGACCCCCGCACCTTATCCACCCCCCAGCCGCACCCCCACGACCAGGTCGTTCACCAACCCCCGGGCCCGGGCGGTC
The DNA here is from genome assembly GCF_027460245.1 of Streptomyces sp. WMMC1477. Lineage (NCBI taxonomy): Bacteria > Bacillati > Actinomycetota > Actinomycetes > Kitasatosporales > Streptomycetaceae > Streptomyces > Streptomyces sp. WMMC1477. The sequence goes on from NZ_JAPZBD010000003.1 coordinate 2,430,075, forward strand.
AGGGGGTGAGGTTGCGCCAGAGTTGGGTGGGGTCGGAGGCGTCGCAGGGGGAGGTGACGACGTTGGCGCCGGAGAGGACCAGACAGCGTCCGCCGCCGACGTTCTCGATCGTGCTGCCGCCGCCGGTCGTGGCGCCGATCCGCCAGGTCTGCGCCGTGCCGCCGCCGCAGCCCGCCAGCGTCGTGGAACCGGCCCAGGAACCGGTGGAGAGACACTGGCCGGATCCGCCGCTGACCAGGCGGAAGGTGCCGCCGGAGCGCTGGTCGTACGTCCACACGTAGTGGAGGGTGCCGCCGTTGCTGGCCTCCGCACCGCACTCCGATCCGTGCAGGGTGCTGAAGTTGGACCGGAACTCGGCGAGGCAGCGGCCGTCGGAGGCGTTCGCGAGCTGGTGGCGACCGGTCGGGGCCGCGGGCGGCGGCTCGGCCGGGGTGCTCCCGCCGTCGGAGCCGCCGTCGTCGGAACCGCCGGAGCCGCCGCTGCCCGTGGCGCCGGAGCCGCCGGAGGTGTCCTCGTCACGCGGGTCGTCGGGGCGCGGGCCCTCACCGGAGCCGCCGTCGCCGTCTTGGCGTGAGCCGTCCTCGGGGGCGCCCGGGGACTTGCCGTCCGGGTCCGGCTGCCCGTCGTCGTCCCGTGCGTCGTCGTCCTTCTCGTCGTCCGGCTCGCGGGACTGGGGGGAGGCGTCGGACGACCCGCCGCCGTTCGCGGCCGGGTCGGTGGTCGGGGGTGCGGTGACGCCCGGTTCCCTGCCCTGCGGCGACCCGTCGGCGTCGGGCAGGAGCAGGACCGTCGTCCCCGTGCCGCCCACCAGGACGACGGGGAGGAGGAGGGTGAGCACGCGCCTGCGTCGGTCCCGGGACGGGGACTTGGGCTCGGGCTGGGGCTCGGGCCGCGGCTCGGCGGGGTCGGGCTGCGGCTCGGCGGGGTCGGGCTGCGTGGGCGTGGGCGGGGGCTCGGCGACGTCGGGCACGGTGGCGGCGAAGGCCGACCGCCGGGCGACCGGCTCCGCGACGGCCGACGGCCACGCGGACCGCCCCGGCGCCACGTGGTCCGCGGCGAGCTCCACCAGCTCGGCGGCGCTCGGCCGCGCCTCCGGCTCCTTGGCGAGGCAGGACTCGACGACGGCGCGCAGCTCGGCGTCCGCCACGGGCAGGGCCCCGAGGTCGGGCTCGGCGTGCACGATGCGGTAGAGCAGTTCGAGCCCGGAGCCGTCCCCGAACGGCGGGCGGCCGTTGGCCGCGTAGAGGACGAGGCTGCCGAGGGCGAACACGTCGGCCGCGCCGGTGAGACGGCGGTCGGCGACGGCCTGCTCGGGGGCCATGTACGCCGGGGTGCCGATGACCATGCCCGTCTTGGTCAGGCGGCTCTGGTCCGCCGCCCGGGCCACCCCGAAGTCGATCAGGGTCACCCCGTCCTCGGTGAGCATGACGTTGGACGGCTTGAGGTCGCGGTGGACCATCTCGGCGGTGTGCACCGCGGCGAGGCCGGAGGCGGCGTCGCGCAGCAGCCGCCACAGGGCGTCGGCCGGCAGTGTGCCGCCGTTCAGCCGCACCGCGTCGCTCAGGGTGATGCCGGGCACGAACTCGGTGGCGAACCAGGGCGGCCGGGCGTCCCGGCCGCTGGCCAGCAGCCGCGCGCTGACGCCGTCCGGCAGCTTGGCGAGGTTGTCCAGCTCGTGGCCGAAGTGGCGCAGGAAGTCGCCGTCCTCGGCGAGGAGCGGCAGCACCCGCTTGACGGCGGCGTAACGCCCGTCCGCCGCCCCCAGGTAGACGCGCCCCATGCCCCCGGTGCCCAGCACCCCGAGCAGGGTGAACGAGCCGATGTGTGCCGGGTCGTCCGCGGCCAGAGGCCGGGCACCGCTACCGCTCAGTCGATCAGATCCCCCCGTCATGCGCCACAGGCTAGCGGAGCTGCCCGAACTCCCCTGCGGGGGAGCAGAGCCCGCCACGGAAAGGGCCGGATGACGGTGCGTCATGCCGGATCGGCGGACACGTGGGGGCCGAAGTGCCGGACATGTGTGCGATGTCTTTCAAACAGGATGTCACCGGGTATATCCGAGATGTCCGGTCGGCCGCTCAACGAGTTGTTCCAGGGCGCGTCGGGTCACTCCCCCGCGTCCCTTCGGCCGCGTCCCGATCCCGACCCCGTGGCGCGAAGCCTCCCGTTGCCGAGTCGCCGGTCACGCAACCCATGCAGAGCCATAGGCCCGGGCCGCCTGACCGCCGGGCCCGTGAGGAGGACGGATGGCGACACCACTGACAGCGGGCTCCTTCCTCGCAGCGCTGAGAGCGGAGGGCGTGCGCGTGGTCGAGGTCGGCGACTGGCGCACGCACAACCGCGACCACGTCGGCGCCTGGGGGCCCGTGCACGGTGTGATGATCCACCACACCGTGACGTCGGGAACGCAGCGCACGGTGGACATCTGCCGCCGCGGCTACTCGGGCCTGCCCGGACCGCTGTGCCACGGCGTCGTCGCGAAGGACGGCACGGTCCACCTGGTCGGCTACGGCCGCGCCAACCACGCCGGGAAGGGCGACGACGACGTACTCGCGGCCGTCATAGCCGAGCGCTCCCTCCCGCCGGACAACGAGGCCAACGTGGACGGCAACGCCCGCTTCTACGGCTTCGAGTGCGAGAACCTGGGCGACGGCAAGGACCCGTGGCCCGCGGCACAGGTGGAGGCGATCGTGCGGGCCTCCGCCGCGGTCTGCCGCGCACACCGCTGGGGCCGGGCCGGCGACACCAGCGTCATCGGCCACCACGAGTGGCAGCCGGGGAAGATCGACCCGCGCGGCCCCGGCGTCTCCATGCCGGACATCCGCCGCCGCGTGGTGGAACGGCTCCGGCACCCGGCCGACTGGTCACCCGACGACGACAAGGAGGAGGACATGGCCCTCTCGGACGCTGACATCGAGAAGATCGCGGAACGGGTCTGGAGACGGGACGGCCTCCCGGTGTCGTGGGGCACCGAGGAGAACCCGGCCTGGGCGGCCTACAGCATCCTGCACCACGCGACCGAGGTCGGCCGGGAGAACCGCGGCCGGATCAAGCACATGCAGGCCACCCTGGCCGGACTGTCGGCCGCGGTGTCCGAGCTCTCGCACGCACTGGCCGAGCACCATGAGGAGATCGACCCGGACGCCCTCGTGGCCCGCATCCAGGCCGCCATCGAGGCGACGACCATCCGCCTGGAGGTGGACGAGGGCGCGTGAGCGGGCCCGTACCGACCGGCCGGGACGGCCGCCGCCGGGCCCGAGCGGGGCCCGGCGGCGGACGGAAGACCGCGCGGAACCGGGCCGCGGGGCCCCGGGCCTCGCGGAACAGCGCCTCGGGGGCCGGGCGTCAGCCCTCGTCCCCGCCCTCGTCCTCGTCCTCGCCCTCGAAGGCGTCCCCGATCTCGTCGACGACCTCGGCCGCGACCATGCCGCCGACGACGCCTGCGGCCAGCCCGGCCGCGCCCGCCGCGACGGCCGCGCCCATGCCGGGGCCGGAACCGTGGTGCCCGCCGTGGTACCCGTCCTTGTGCCCGTGCGCGCCGTAGCCCCCGCCGCCGTGCCCGGCGTACGCGGCGCGGGCGTCGACGAGGGCGCGCACCCAGGCGTCCACCTCGGCCGTCCAGTCCCGGTGTTCGACATCCTCGTGCGCGACCACGTGACGGTTCACCGCGTCGCCGCCGCCGAACTGCCCGAACATCCCGGAGCCGCGCTTGTCGCCCTCCAGGACTACCTCCACTCCGGCGGGCGAGGCCAGGAACGTCACCTCCAACTCCCGCAGCACCTCGGCGTACTGCGGCGCCGGGCGCAGCTCGACCTCCTGGTAGAACGGCAACTGCTGGCCCGTCCCGTGGATGTGGCCCAGCTCCAGGTCCGCCGAGGCGAAGCCGAAGCCGAGTTGCCCCAGCGCCTCCAGGACCGCTTCCTGGGCGGGCAGCGGCGCCACCGAGAGCGCGTCGAGGTCGCCCTTGTCCTTCGCGCCCGCGACCTCCAGCTCCGTGCGGACGCCGAGGACGATGCCGAGCGACTGCCCGTGCAGCTCGGTGACGGGCGTCTCCCAGGGCAGCGTCACCGAGAACGGGACGCTCTGCTCGGCCTCCTCGCCCAGCCGGAAGCCGCCGCCGACCGTGAACCGGCCGAAGGCGACGCCGCCCTCAGCCTCACCGTCCTCGTACTCCGCCTCGACCCGCGCGACGAGTTCGAGCGTGATCTGCTCGATCTCGTAGTCCGCGTTGCCGCCCTTGAGGCGGACCTCGCCGCTCAGCGTGCCCCCGGGCACGACCGGGCCCGGCGCCAGCACCGTGTCCACGGTCGGTGCCCCTACACCCAGCGCCCCGAGCAGTCGTTTGAACACCATGGAACAGCCCGCTCCTTCGCTTTGTCCGGCACCCGAACCGTGTGCCGCGACCCGATCACGTCACGTACACGGTATAGGGGCCATGCCACAGGGCTCCACGCACGAGAGGGGCGGTGGCTCGCGCGTCCTCCCCGGCTCCACCACACCCATGTCACACTCACCACGCCCACGTCGTCCTGCCTGTATGACCTCCCCACACGAACAGCGGAAGCAACGGATCCTGGTGCTGGGCGCCGGGTACGCGGGCCTGATGGCGTCTCTGCGCCTCGCGCCCCATCACCACGTCACCCTCGTCTCTCCGGCGGCTCACTTCAGCGAACGCATCCGCTGGCACGAACGCGCCGCCGGCGGGCGCGAAACCACCGACCACCCCCTGACGAACCTCATCCGCGGCACGGGCATCGACCACGTCGCGGCCCACGCCACCGCCCTCGATCCCGACGCCCGCCACGTCACCGTCGACGACGGCCGCCGACTCCGCTACGACCGGCTCGTCTACACCCTCGGCAGCCGGACGCGGCCCCACGGCACCGGCGTCTACACCCCCGAGGACGCCGCCGGGTTGCGCAAGCGGCTGCTGGACGGCGCCGGCAGCCTCGCCGTCGTGGGCGGCGGCCTGACCGGCGTCGAGATGGCCGCTGAACTCGCCGAGTCCTACCCCGGCCCGCAGGTCCGGTTGATCACCGCCGGGCACGTCGGGACCGGGCTCTCCGACCGGGGCCGGGCCCATGTCCAGGCTGCGCTCAGCGCACTCGGCGTCCAGGTCGAGGAGGGCCGGCGCATCCCCTCCGGGGACGACGTCGACGCCGACGTCGTCGTCTGGACGGCGGCCCCGTCACCCAACACGGACCTGGCGGCGGCAGCGGGACTGGCGCTCGACGAGAAGGACCGCATCCGCGTCGACACGGCTCAGCGCTCCGTGTCGCACCCCGAGATCCTGGCCGCGGGCGACGCGGCGGCCGGACTGCGGATGTCCTGCGCCGCAGCGCTGCCCACCGGTTCCCGCGCCGCCTCCACCGTCCTCTCCGAGGCCCGCGGACGAGAACCGGGCGCCCTGAAGTACCGCTTCTTCGTGCAGTGCGTGAGCCTGGGGCGGCGGGAGGGGCTGGTGCAGTTCGTACACGGTGACGACACGCCCCGGAACCGTGTTCTCACGGGCCGCCAGGCGGCCTGGGCGAAGGAGCGGATCGTCCGCTCCACCTTCTCCGTCGTCAAGCTCGCGGCCCGCCGCCCGAACCTGCTGGGACACCTGCCAGGGACGAACTGACTCCGGGGGCCGCGCCGCACGCTCCTCGTCACCCGCCGGGTGGGGCGACCGTCCCACCCGGCGGCCGACCGTCGGCGCCCGGCGGCCGACTGCGGGCGGGGCTGTCAGCCGACGCAGATGACGCCCAGCAGACACAGCGGGTCCGTCTGCTGCGACTCGTTCCCGGAGGGTGCCGGCTCGGTCTCCTGCTGCGTCCCGCCCTGGTCCGTGCTCTCGGCCGGGGGCGGCGGGGCCGGCTCCGGAGCCGCGGACTCCTGGCCGGCGTCGGTCCCGCTCCCCGTCGGTTCGGAGGAGCGCGGAGCCGACACCTCCACCGACGCCTCCACGGCGGGCAGATCGACCGCGAGCCGCGCCTGCTCGGCCGCGGGCGCCTGACTCGGGGCCGCGGCCCTGGAGTCCGCCGCCCCGGTGTCGGCCGCGAGGGCCGCGCTCGGCTGTCGCTCGGCACCGCGGGTCGGGTTCGGAGTACCTCGCCCGTCATCCGCCAGGGACGGCTGCGGGGTGGACGGCTCTGCCTCCGCGATCTCCTCCATCCCCTCGCTCTGGGGCTGTGGGTCCAGCTGCGGCGCCGGGGCCGCCTGGGGCTGGCCCGCGGTCGGCTTGCCGCCCTGCATGGCCGCCGCGGACACGCTGCCGCCGACCATGGCGATCGCCGTGGCGACGAGGGCCCGCCGCTGGTACTTCTTCCGGCGCGTCAGCTGTCTGCGGCGAGCGGCCCGGCCGCCGGGTACGAGCGGGAGGGCGGACACGTCGTCCTCCGCGGCCTCCACCGCCTCGGCCGCCCCGACCGCCTCCGGGGCCGTCACCGCGTCCACCGCCGTCAGCGCGTCCGGGGCCGTTCCGCCCGCCGCCAAGCCGGGCATCGGGGCCACGCCGGGCGCCTGGGCGGCCGCGTCGTCCCATCCGCCGCCGACCGCCGTCTCCGTCCAGGGCTGTTCGGGGCCGTAGTACGGCGCCGTGGCGTAGGGCTCCGCCGCGTACCAGTCCTGCGCCGCCGACGCGCCGTAGTCCGCGCCATGCGCCGCGGCGGCGCCGTGGGCGGCCGGGGCGACGTCCGGCGCGCTCGCGCCGCAGCCGGGGCACACGAGGGCCCCGTTGAGATGCCGACGGCATAAGGAGCAGTAATCCATCTGCGATCTTTCTGTGTGCTGGCCGCGCCGCCAGGAGCCGCCCGGGACGTGTTCGGATGTTCGGGTGTTCGCGAGCAGGATCGATCGGACGGTCAGAGTAACGGCTCAACTCCGGTGTCTCGCACAGTCTTTGCGCCTCTTCCGTGGAGATCCCGTGACGGACGGCGCGCTGGCCGCCGCCGGGGCGGACATCCCGCCACCGACAGCCGACCGGCGCCCCGGGAGGCGGGGCCCCGGGGCGGCCCGGCCGCCCCGGGGCCCCGCCTCGCCTCATCCGCAGGAGGCCGGCGTCCCGTCGTAGAGGTTGGCGTCCGGCGTGCCGTCCGTGACGCTGCGCGTGTAGTAGCCGCAGTCGGGGCGGTCGGCGAAGTCGAAGGTGCTGCCCGCGCCCAGCCGCCAGATCTTGAAGTCCCGGTAGGTGAGGGGCACGCCGGGGTCGGCCCGCTCGGGGCGGTGGTCACCGAGGACGACGTAGGTGTCGGCGCCGTGGACCGTGGCCGTGCCGTGCCGGTCGAGGTGGAGCGATCCGCCCTCCTCGATGCCCACGCCCCAGGCCGTGCCGTCGGCGGTCAGCCCGTCCTCGACGGCACGGGCGACGAAGGCCATGGTGCGTCCCATGCGGTCGCGGGCGACGAAGTGGGAGTCGTTGACCGTGGAGTGGTAGTGCGGCCAGTCGAACATGCCGGTGGTGAAGGTCATCGAGCGCCGGTAGGGATCGTCCAGCGCCTCGGAGGAGGTGACGCTTCCGCCGCAGGCGTCGTAGACGACGTCGCTCTGGACGTGATGGCCGGCGCTGCCGCCGCCCGAACCGCCCCCCTTGGCCACGACGGACCGGACCGCGTCGCGCAGGGCCCTCGTCTTCCACGCCGCGTAGTCGCACTGGTCACCACCGGCGAAGTAAACGAACTCGGCGGTGCGGACGTCGGCTTCGACGTCCGGGTCGTCGGCGTCGCGGGCCCGGGTGAGGGTCCACGTCGTGCAGGAGTTGACCCCCGCCAACGGCATGATGTCGTCGCACTCCGGGGTGTCGCTTCCCGAGCTCGGGAAGCTTCCGGCCAGCACCACGACGTCCAACTGACCGCTTCCGCCGCGGATCTCGTCGAGCGCGGCCTGCATGCTGGCCGGCAGGACGCCGCCGGAGCCGTTCATGACGAACGAGGGGCCGCTCCACGAGGAGCGCGTCACGTCGGCTTCGGAGCCGAGGCGGATCCGGTCCGCCCGGGCGTGGGCGGGCTGTGCGGCCGCGAGCAGACCGGCGAGCAGCGCGATCAGGGCGGCGAAGGCGGCGGCGAGCGACAGGCGGCCGCGGGGGTCGCCACGGCGCGGGCCGTGGTCAAGGGGAGCGGACATCGTTCCTCCGGTCGTGTGCGCCACGCCGTCTCGGCGATCCGCCGACTGTCGAACGGCCCCGGACGTGACGTGCTCATGGAAAGTACAGATGAGCACGACAAGAGGGAACCCGTAACACACAGGAATCCACGAACAGGCCGAGACGACGCCAACTGACCTACCGCGAAACGGGTTTATCGCACCCCCAACGACCCCCGACAACGCGACTCCACGGGCGTGATCTCATCGTAACTGTCATTACATCTAGAGAATTCTTCATCGGATATGTAACGTCGCCGCTGTCAGAGCCCGACGCACTCGGACGTCGGTCACGCCCATCCGAAGGGACCCTGCGATGCCCCGCATCACCTCCCGCCGCACCACCGCGACCCTCCTGTCGCTCGCCTGCCTGGTCACCCTGGCCGCATGCGGAGGCGGCTCCTCGGGGACCGACGAGGCGAGCTCGCCTCCGAACACCGTTGCGGGCGTACACGTCGAGCGCGACGAGGCGCTGCACGCCGCGCTGCCCGCGTCGGTCAAGGACGCCGGCGTGGTCCGCGTCGCCACCGACGTCCCGTACCCGCCGTTCGAGATGTTCGTGCAGGAGGGCGACTCGCAGCTCACCGGCCTCGACTACGACCTCGGCCAGGCCCTGGGCGCCAAGCTGGGCGTGGAGTTCGAGTTCACCCCGCAGAAGTTCGACGGCATCGTGCCCGCGATCCAGGCCGGGAAGTTCGACGTCGCCATGTCCGCCATCACCGACACCGCGGAACGCCAGGAGGTCGTCGACTTCGTCGACTACTCGGTCTCCGGCTCCGGAATCCTCGTGGCCGAGGGCAACCCGCACAAGATCACTTCCCTCGACGACCTGTGCGGGAAGAAGGTCGGGGTCCAGGCGGCCACCAACCAGCTCGACCTGCTGAAGGGCCACCAGAGCGCCTGTGAGGAGGCCGGCCGGCCGAAGATCGACATCCGCGACTACCCCAAGGACTCCGACGCCCAGCTCGCCCTGCGTTCGGGACAGGTGGTGGCCGACATCCTCACCAAGCCCGCCGCCGGGTGGACCGCGAAGACCGCGGACGACGGAAAGGTCTTCGACGTCGTCGACGACCCCGCCGCCACGGGCGGGTACAACGCCACCCCGAACGGCATCGCCGTCAGCAAGGACCTGCCGGAGCTGACCGAGGCCATCCGCCAGGCCCTCCAGCAACTGATCGACGACGGCACGGTGAAGAAGATCTTCGACCAGTACGGGGTGGCCTCGATCGCCCTCGACCAGGCCACCGTCAACGCGGGGAAGGCGTGACGATGCCGCCCACCGCTCCCGCCGTCTCACCCTCCAGAACCGGCCCCGAAGGCTCGCCCGGCCCGGAGCTGACCGTCGTCACGCTCACGCACTGGGGACGGTGGCTGGCCGCCGCCCTGTCGCTGACCGCCCTCGCCGCGCTGGTCGGCTCACTGGCCCGCAACGACAACCTGCGCTGGGACATCGTCGGCGAGTACCTCTTCACCGACCTGGTGTTCGACGGCCTGCTCACGACCGTGTGGCTCACCGTCGGCGCGATGGCCCTCGGCCTGGTGCTCGGCGTCCTCCTCGCCGTGATGCGCCTCTCGCCCAACCCGGTGCTCTTCGGCCTCTCGGGCCTGTTCGTCTGGCTGTTCCGGGGCACGCCCCTGCTGGTGCAGATCATCTTCTGGGGCTACGCCGGCGCGCTGTACTCGCAGCTCACCATCGGACTCCCCTTCACCGACGTGGTCTTCTTCCAGGCCGACACCAACGCCCTGCTCACCCCCGTCGTCGCGGCGCTGCTGGCCCTCGCCCTGCACGAGGCCGCCTACGCGAGCGAGATCGTCCGGGCGGGCATCCAGTCGGTGGACACCGGGCAGACGGAGGCCGCCCACTCGCTGGGCATGCGGCCCGCCCTCACCATGCGCCGCATCGTGCTGCCACAGGCGATGCGCGTCATCATCCCGCCGATGGGCAACGAGACCATCAACATGCTGAAGATGACCGCGCTGGTCTCCGTCATCTCCGCGCATGACCTGATGTCCAACATCCAGGCCGTCTACGCGCAGAACTACCAGGTCATCCCCATGCTGGTCGTCGCCTCGCTGTGGTACCTGGCCCTGGTCACGCTGCTCAGCGTCCCCCAGTCCTGGCTGGAGCGGCGCTACGGCCGCGGCGTGGCCGGATCCGCCGCGCCGTCCGTGCTCCAGCGCGTGTTCCGCGGCGCCCGCCCGCGCCCCAGCGTCCACCGAGCGGACGCGCCCCCCACACCGACACCCGACGACGCGACGGAGGAGTCCGCCCAGTGAGCGTTCCGATGGTGCACGCCGAGGGCGTGCGCAAGCACTTCGGCCAGCTGGAGGTCCTCAAGGGCATCGACCTGGTCGTGCGGCGCGGCGAGGTGTGCTGCCTGCTGGGGCCCTCCGGGTCCGGCAAGTCGACCCTGCTCCGCTGCGTCAACCACCTGGAGAAGGTCGACGGAGGACGCCTGCGGGTGGACGGCGAGACGGTCGGCTACCGGCAGCAGGGCGACCGCCTGTACGAGCTGCGCGAGCGCGAGGTCGCCGGGCGCCGACGGGACATCGGCATGGTCTTCCAGCGCTTCAACCTGTTCCCGCACATGACCGCCCTGGAGAACGTCATGGAGGCGCCGGTACGGGTCGCCGGCGTCCTCCGGGCGGACGCCCGCGCGCAGGCACGGCAGTTGCTGGAGCGCGTGGGCATGGCCGACCGCGGAGGACACTACCCGCGCGAGCTCTCCGGGGGGCAGCAGCAGCGGGTGGCCATCGCGCGGGCCCTGGCCATGAAGCCCAAGCTGATGCTCTTCGACGAGCCCACGTCCGCACTCGACCCCGAACTCGTCGGCGACGTGCTGGAGGTGATGCGCGGGCTCGCGGCCGAAGGCATGACGATGCTCGTGGTCACACACGAGATCGGCTTCGCCCGCGAGGTCGCGGACACCGCCGTGTTCATGGACGAGGGCGTCGTGGTGGAGGCCGGGCCGCCGGCCGTCGTCCTCAACGATCCGACGCAGGAACGCACCCGCGCCTTCCTGTCCAAGGTCCTGTGAGCGCCCCCATCCGCCGCAGGCCGCCCGGCACCGGGGAACTGCTCGCCCTCGCCCGGCAGCGACAGGAACGGTTCCTCACGGACCTGGCCGAGCTCGTCGCCATCGACTCCGGCTCCTACTGCCCGCACGGCGTCAACCGCGTCGCCGACTGGACCGAGGCGCGGCTGCGGCGCACCGGGTTCGACGTCGAGCGCGTCACCCCGGCCGCGCACCCCGCCCGCACACCCGGCGAGGATCCGGACGGCGACCCGGGCACCGGCGACGTCCTCGTGGCCCGCAAGCCCGGCCGGCTCCCGCGGGCGGCGGGAGGGCGACGCCTGCTGCTCGCCGCGCACATGGACACCGTCTTCGCCGACGGCACCGCCGCCGCCCGCCCCTTCGAACAGGCCGGCGGCCTGGCCCTGGGCCCGGGCGTCAGCGACGACAAGGGCGGACTCCTCGCCGGGCTGACGGCCATCGACGTGCTCGCCGCCGCGGGCCACACGGAGTTCGGGGAACTCGTCTTCCTCGCCACCCCGGACGAGGAGATCGGCTCCCCGGCCAGTCGGCCGGTCTCCGAGCGCACCGCCCGCGACGCGGACTACGCCCTCGCCCTGGAGTGCGCCCGGGAGAACGGAGACGTGGTCATCGCCCGCAAGGGGGTGGCCGACTTCCGCATCACCGTCACCGGCCGCGCCGCCCACGCCGGCATCGAACCGGAACGGGGTGCCAACGCGGCCCTCGCCGCGGCGCACCTGGTGGTGGACCTGGAAGCGCTGAACCGGCGCTGGGAGGACGTCAGCCTCAACGTCGGAGTCGTACGCGCGGGCGACCGGACCAACATCGTCTGCCCTCGGGCGCACGTGGCGCTCGAAGTCCGCTCCCTGACGACATCGGGGCTGCGACGAGCCGCCGCCGCGATCCGGGAGACGGCGGCGCGGCTCCCCGTCCCGGGCACCCACGCGGAGGTCGAACAACTCGACCTCTGTCCTCCCATGGAGGCCACCCCCGCCTCCCACGCCGTCCTCGACCGCGCCCGGGCCCTGGGCCGTTCGCTCGGCCTGGAGCTGGGAGCGGCGACCACCGGCGGAGTCGGGGACGCCAACCTCTTCTCCGGCGTCGGGGTCCCGACCCTGGACGGGCTGGGCCCCGTCGGTGGCGCGGACCACACCCCCGACGAGTGGCTGCTGGTCAGCTCCGTCCCCGAACGCGTCGCCCTGCTGGCCGCCCTGATCGCCGACCTCGGCGACGCCCGGCCCGCCTGACCCGGTGCCTCCCGCCCCGGTCCCATGTCCGTCCCAACCGAAAGGTGGCCCATGACCTCCCCCTCCCTCCCCCGCCGCGGATTCGTCACCGCGGGCGCGGCCGGACTGCTCGCGCTGACCGCCCAGCCCGCCGCCCACGCCCTGACGGGCGGCCCGCCGTCGACCCGCCGCCCGGGCGGCAGCCTCGTCCTCGTCGGCGGCGCGCTCAGGCGCGACAACAGCCGCGTGCTGGGCGAGATCGTCGCCCGGGCCGGCGGGCCGCGCGCCCGCATCGGGGTGCTCACCGCCGCCTCGGTGCCCGCCAGCCAGGACCCGCACCGCGACGACCCCGAGCGGTGCAACAACAGCGAGTGCAACGGGGCTTACTACGTCGACCTGCTGACACGGCACGGAGCCGGCGAGGCCCGGTGGATCCCGGTGGACCTGGACCACGTCGCCAACGCCGACGACGAGGACATCGCGCACACGGTGGCGTCCATGACCGGGTTCTTCCTCGGCGGAGGCGACCAGTTCCGCTACGTGACGACCCTGCTGAACGGTGCCGAGCACACCGACACCAGGGTCATGGCGGCCCTGCGGAGACGCTTCGCCGAAGGCGCCGTCGTCGCGGGGACCAGCGCCGGCGCCCAGATCACCTCGGGGCCGCACATGGTCACCGGGGGCGAGTCCTACGAAGGACTGCGGGACGGCAGCGCACCGGGCTGGTTCGCGGACGCCACCGTCCTGGGCCACTGGCCGGCCGGCGGGTTCGGCTTCCTGGCCGCGGGCCTGATCGACACCCACTCCAGCGCCTACGGGCGCGAGGGCAGGGCCCTGCGCCTGGCCTCGGACACCGGCCACGACCGCGTCCTCTGCCTGGAGGAGAACACCGCGCTCGTCGTCGACCACGCCGGAACCGCCCGGGAACGCCTCCGCGTCGTCGGCGAGCACGGGGTCGCCGTCCTCGACCTGCGGCGGGCCCGCGCACACCAGGGGCCGGACGGCTGGTCCCTCGACGGCGCGCGCTACAGCTACCTCACCGACCGCGCCCGGTACCTCCCGGACCGGTGGCACGCGACACCCCCTCCCGGGGCCCGCCCCCTCAGGCCGACGGGCTCGGAACCCGTGCCCCCGAACGACGACGTCTTCTACTCCCGCGCCAACCCGGACGGCGAGCCGTACTCCTTCCTCGGCACCGCCCGCGCCCTCGCCCAGTCCCGCACCCACCGCAGCGCCACGGCCACGACCTGGGAGGACGACCCGCGCTTCACCGTCACCCTGAGCAAGGGGCCACGCTTCCGGGCATGGACCCACGACGGGTCGACGGCGCACACCCTCCTGGATCTCGACGTCGCCATCGCCCCACGGTGAGACGGACGGCCGCGGCGGCCACGACGGCCATGACGCCCGCCGCGGCCGCCCCGTCCACCCGGCTAAGCTCCAGTGCGGCCCGCCTCCGCTGCCCCCTTCCGAAAGGCATCACGCCATGACTTCAGGCGCCCTCGCCGACGAGATCAGGCGCAAACTCGGCGAGCTCAGCCCCGCCGAGCGGAAGGTCGCCCGCGTGCTGCTGGCCGGATACCCCTCGGCCGGCTTCGAGACGGTCGCCACACTCGCCGAGCGCGCGGCCGTCAGCGCGCCCACCGTGCTCCGGTTCGTCAACCGGCTCGGCTACCGGGGCTTCCCGGACTTCCAGACGGCGCTGCGATCCGAACTCGCCGAACGCATGGCCTCCCCCCTGTCCCTGTACGAGTCCACCGGCTTCGGGCAGCCGCGGACCCGCGCGGAAGCGGACGAGGAGCCGTCGATCACCCAGCGCGCCACCCGCGTCTTCAGCGAGGCCGTCAGCCGCACGCTGGCCGAGATCCCCCCGCACGACTTCGAGCACGCCGTGCGGCTGCTCACCGACCGCAAACGCCGCATCACCCTGGCCGGCGGTCGCTTCAGCCACCTGCTCGCCCAGTACCTGGGCCTGCACCTCATGCAGCTCCGCGACGACGTGCGTTTCCTGCCGGACCGGCAGGTCGAGCGCACCGCGCTCCTGACCTCCCTGCACCGCCGGGACGTCCTGGTCGTCTTCGACTACCGGCGCTACGAGGAGGACAAGCCACTCCTGGCCCAGCTCGTCCACGAGCAGGGCGGCCGGGTGATCGTGTTCACCGACACCTGGCTCTCCCCCACCGCGGCCCACGCCGACGTCGTCCTCCCCAGCCACGTCACCGCCCCCTCCCCCTACGACAGCCTCGTCCCCACCGTCGCGGTGATCGAGACCCTCGTCGCGGGGGTGCTGGCCGAGCTGGGCCAGGACGCCCACGACCACCTGCGCGACAGCGAGAACACCGCCCGCCACCTCGGCCTCTACTGACTCCCCCTCAACCCCGGCCGCGTGCCCGCACACCGCCGGAGACGCACCGCGCACGAGGAAGCGCCCCGACCGGTCGAAACCGGTCGGGGCGCTGCCAGCAGGACAGGGGCCACGGGGCCCGCCCGCACGCGGTAGGCCGTGTGGGACTCGAACCCACAACCAATGGATTAAAAGTCCACTGCTCTGCCAATTGAGCTAACGGCCCGGGGTTGTGCTGGGTTGAGCATAGCCGGAGGGGGCCGTGGGGGCCGAGCGGGTATCGGGCCCGGGCGCGCGGTGTCGCCCGGGCCCTGGCGCGTCAGCCGTTGTGCTTCCAGCGGGGCTTGTCGGCGCGGCGGCCGAAGGAGCGGTTGCCGGTGCCGGAGGCGCCGCGGTGGTCGTCGCGGCGGCCGTAGGGACGGCGGTCGTCGCCACGACGGTCGCGGTGGTCGCGGTTGAACGGGCGGTCGTCGCGGTTGAAGGGGCGGTCGTCGGAGCGGCGGAAGCCACCCCGGTCGTCCCGACGGTCGCGGTTGAAGCCGCCCTCGCGGCGGGGGTAGCCGCCCCGGTCGTCGCGGCGGCCGTACGGGCGGTCGTCCGAGCGGCGGAAGCCACCCCGCTCGCCACCGCGGTCGCCGCGGTCACGGTCGTCGGAGCGGCGGAAGCCGCCACGGTCGCCACCGCGGTCACGGTCGCGGTTGAAGCCGCCGCGGCGGTCGTCGCGGCGCTGGAAGCCGGAGCCCTCGCGCTTGCGGTCCTCGCGGGCCTGCTGGGCGGCCTTGCGCTCCTGCTCGGCCGCGCGGGCGGCGGCCCTGGCGAGCCGCTCGGCCTCCTCGGTGGCGACGCGGTCCATCTCCTCGGTGAGGTGAGCGACGGCCTCGTCCGCGTCGGCGCCGCGGTCGCGGGCGGCACGGGCGGTCAGGCGGCCGGCCTCGTCGCGGAGTTCCACGGCGCGGCGCTTGGCCTCCTCCAGCTTCCGGGCGAGCCCGGCGACCTCGCGCTCCGCCTGGCGGGCGGAGTTGGCCGCGGCCTCGGCCTGGACCTCGCTCAGGGAGCGGGCGCCGGTGATGGCGGCCACGTCGTCGTCGAAGACGTCACCGCGGCCGATGAGGTGGCGGGTCGCGTCGACGCCGGCGTCCTCCATGAGCCGGAACGTCTGCCGCCGCTGGTGCGGCAGGGCCAGCGAGACGACGGTGCCGGACTGGCCCGCGCGGGCGGTGCGGCCCGAGCGGTGCAGGTAGTCCTTGTGGTCCCCGGCCGGGTCGACGTTGAGGACGAGGTCGATGCCGTCGACGTGGATGCCGCGGGCGGCGACGTCGGTGGCGACGAGCACGTTGACGCGGCCGTCCTTGAAGTCGGCGAGCGTGCGGGTGCGGGAGCCCTGGGTCATGCCGCCGTGCAGCGCGTCGGCGCGCACCCCGGCCGCGCGGAGCTGCTCGGCGACGCGGTCCGCGCCCATCTGGGTGCGGACGAACGCGATGGTGCGGCCCTTGCGGGCGGCGATGGCGGCGGTGACGGGCGCCTTGTCCTGAGGCTTCACGATGAGGATGTGGTGCGTCATCGTCGTGACGGCGCCCTGGGCGGCGTCGACCTCGTGGCTGACCGGGTCGACGAGGTAGCGCTTGACCAGGGTGTCGATCTCGCGCTCCAGCGTGGCGGAGAACAGCATCCGCTGACCGCCGTCGGGAACGAGGTCGAGGATCTCG
Source organism: Streptomyces sp. WMMC1477 (assembly GCF_027460245.1). Taxonomy (NCBI): domain Bacteria; kingdom Bacillati; phylum Actinomycetota; class Actinomycetes; order Kitasatosporales; family Streptomycetaceae; genus Streptomyces; species Streptomyces sp. WMMC1477. Next base: position 2,446,501 of record NZ_JAPZBD010000003.1, read on the forward strand.
GTGACCTCGGGCAGGAAGCCGAGGTCGGCCATCTGGTCGGCCTCGTCGAGGACGGCGACCTCGACGTCGTCCAGCGAGCAGGCGCCACGGTTGATCAGGTCACGCAGACGGCCCGGGGTGGCGACGAGGATGTCCACGCCGCGCTCCAGTGCGCCGATCTGATTACCCATGGAGGTGCCGCCGCAGACGACCTTCAGCTTGAGGCCGAGGACGTCGCCGTAGGGCTGGAGGGCGTCGGAGACCTGCATGGCCAGCTCACGGGTCGGGGTGAGCAGGACCGCGCGGGGCCGGTGCCGGGCGGTGCGCCCGCCGGCGAGCCGGGTCAGGGTGGGCAGACCGAAGCTGAGGGTCTTGCCGGAGCCGGTACGGCCGCGGCCGAGGATGTCCTTGCCGGCCAGGGCGTCCGGGATCGTCGCGGCCTGGATGGGGAACGGGGTGGTGACGCCGTTCTGCGCGAGCTTGCGCACGACGGCATCGGCGAGGCCGAGGTCGGCGAACGTCGTCGTGGGCTCGTCCGCGACCGCCTCGGCCGTCTCGGTGAGCTCGGTCGTCTGGCTCGTCTCGACGGCCTCGGCCGTCTCGGTCATCTCGGGGGAACGCTCGACGTCGTCCGCGGTCACGGCGACGTTTTCGGGCGTGGAAACAGACATGCGGGTGCGAAACCTCTTCCGGAGTTCATCGGCACGCGCCACAAACTTCCGTGAATTCGCACACGACCGCCTTTGCGGTCAAGCCCACGGCTAAGCAACGGAACGCGCCACACGGCGCGCTTCGATCGGGCGCCGGGTCAAATGGGATCAAACGATCTACCACCATACGCACCCGGCGCCGCTTCGTGCAAACGCCTCCAGCCCGGAGGGAACGTGGGCTTCCCCACCCTCACACCCGGCGCCCGCCCCGCGCGCCCACCCGGTGACGCCCTACCCCTCGCCCGCGCCCCCCGCACCGCCGGACGCCCCCGGAGACGTGGTGGGCGCGGGGTCCGGGGCGGGGGACGAGGTCGGGGTGGCCGTTGGCGTGGGGGACGGGGTCGGGCTGGGCCCGGGGTCCTGGTCGCCCGGGCCGCCGGGGCCGCCGTGGCCGTCGTCCGGCTCGCCGGAGGGCTGCCCAGGGCCGGGGGCGCCCGACGGCTCCGGCCCCGACGTCCCCGAGGGGCCTGCCGTCGGCTCACCGGGGCCGGGCCGTTCCGTGGCCTCGCCGCTCGCCGGGGGGCCGGCGACCCCGGGTGAGGGGGTGCGGCCGTCCGCGTCACCGCCCGGCTCCCGCGCCCCCTCGACCGGGGGCCGCCGGCCGCTCTCTCCCGTACCCCCTGCCGCGACGGTGGCGGGCGGGGTCGCCGAGGACGAGTGGCCCACCGGTTCCGTGGCCGGCGGCCGGGCCTCACCGCCCACCGTCATGCAGCCGCCCACCCCGAGCAGGGCGCAGGCCGTCACCGTGATCCGGGCGGCGGCCGACCGCACGGTGCGGGTGGGGCGGGAGCGGGGGCGGGGACGGGAGGGGGCGGCGGGGTCGGGCAGCACGGGTCGGACACCTCCGGGCGCGGCGGCACGCTGGCCGGTGACGGGCGGACGGCACCCGGTCCGAGCGCTCCGCCGGGCGACGGCGCGAGCGGCGCCCCGGCAGCCGGAACCCGGCGACCGGCGTCCGGACGCGGTGTGGAGCCGGAGGTCGGCGTCGCCGGGGGCGGCGGAGGCTGGAGCCGGGCTGCGGACGGACGTCGGCCCACAGGACGAACGGCCGCGGGTGGCGGGGGGACGCCACGGACCGGTCGGCCGGTGGCGGGCGGGCCCCCTGCCCAACTCCCGGGACCGGCGCGAGGACACGCCCGGCCTCGCGCATCGCCGCGCCGGAGCCGAGCGGCACCGCCCCCGAAGCCGCGAACCGCCCTCCCGGAACGGCGTGCCGCCCTCCCGGCACCGCGAGGCGTGCGACTCAGCCCACCAGCCCCCGCGTCACCGTGAACCCGGCGGCCAACGCCGTCAGCCCCACGGCGAGCGTCCCGAGCACGTTGGCCAGGGCCAGTCCCGAGCGGCCGGTCTCGACCAGGCGCAGGCTCTCGTAGGAGAACGTGGAGTACGTGGTGAGGGCGCCGCAGAGCCCCGTCCCGAGGAGCGCCTCCGGCACCGGACCTGCCGCGCCGCCCCGCACCGCCCCCGCGAGGACGCCCAGCGCCACGCACCCGACGGCGTTCACGGCGAACGTGCCCCACGGGAACGCGGACGCGTGCCGGGCCTGCACCGCGCGGTCGAGCAGGTATCTCAGCGGGGCTCCCACGGCGGCGCCCAGCGCCACCATCAGCCACGTCACCGAGCCGCCCCCGCTTCCCCGGGGCCCGTGCGGGGCGTGCGGGGCGTGCGGGGCGTGTGGGGCGGGAACGCCCACCGCCCGGTCACGGCCCCGGCCCAGACGGCGGCCAGGGCGGCCGCCAGCGTCCCGCCGAGGTAGAGCACGGCCACCCCGGGCTCGTCGGCGTCGGCCAGCAGCGTCCCGTCGAGGGCGTACGCGGAGAAGCTGGTGAATCCGCCCAGCACGCCGACGCCCAGGAACGGCCGCAGCAGCGGCTGCGGCGCGTGCCGGGAGGCGATCCAGGCCATCAGCACCGCGATGAGCGCGCAGCCGAGAACGTTGACCGCGAACAGCGCGAACGGGAACCCCGCTTCGTCCGTCGGCCACAGCCGGGCGGCGCCGTGGCGTCCGAGCCCGCCGAGCACACCGCCCAGGGCGACGGCCGCGAGCACCCGCCACCGCCGCGGTGCGGACGCCTCCGCGCGGTCGGCGGCCAGCCGGAGATCGACGTCCGGGTCGACGGCCATGACGTCCGCCCCGAGCCCGGTGGCACCGCGCGAACCCGCACCCCGCGCGCCGCCGACACCGCCGCCTCCGCCGCCGTCCGCCGGGCGGTCCGTCGCGCCGCTCACCCGTAGCCCAGGGCGTGCAGCCGGTCGTCGTCGATGCCGAAATGGTGGGCGATCTCGTGCACGACGGTGATCTCCACCTCCTCGACGACCAGTTCACGCCCTCCGCCCTCGCGCTCGCACAGCCGCAGCGTGGGCCCCATGTAGACGGAGATGCGGTCGGGCAGGACGCCCGCGTACCACTCGCCGCGCTCGGTCAGCGGCGTGCCCTCGTACAGGCCCAGCAGTTCGGGGTCGTCGGGGGAGGGCTCGTCCTCGACGAAGACCGCCACGTTGTCCATCAGCCGGGTCAGCTCCGGCGGAATCCGGTCGAGCGCCTCGGCGACCAGTTCCTCGAACTCCTCGCGCGTCATCTCCAACACTGGGCCATTGTCGGGTATCGAACCTCCGGGCCGCATACTCGCGCCGCGGGCGGGCAGATGGGCGGCATGGCCCGTGCATCGCTCAGGCCCCTCGGCACCGCCGCCCGCAGCATCGGCACCGCCGCCCGCCGCCTCGGCGCCGCCGTCCGTGGCCTGCCCCGTCCCCGTCTCCGTCTCCATTCCCGAACCCGTCCCCGTTCCCGCATCCGGCTCCGGCTCCGGCGCCGCCCGGGTGGCCGCCCAGGCCAGGGTTCGGCCTTCGTCCCCGAGCTGGTCGCGGCCTCTGGTCAGCGCCGCTGGGTGCGCGCCCTCGGCCTGGTGCTCGTGACCGTGCTCGGCGCCTGGATCGGCCTGCTGACCGTCGGCAACGTGCACAAGCCCGTCGGTCCCATGGACACGACCATGACGCTGCGGCCCTCCCTCGACGGCGGCACCCGCATCAACGTCGCGCCGCTCGGTGCGCTGGAGCTGGAGAGCCACCGCGCCCCCCTGCGCCTCGACGTGGACGTCACCCGCCTCGACCCGGAGCGGGTCGGCGTCCTGGTGGACCGCCCCGAGCGCCTCAACGGTCTCCAGGACCAGGTGGCGGCCGACGTCCGCTCCGGCACCCGCGACCTGGCGCTGCGCTCCAGCCTCGCCGTCGTCCTCGGGGCGACGGTGCTGGGGCTCGCCGTCTACCGGCGCCCGCCCCGCGCCCTGGCGGCGGGCGGGCTCGCCCTCGTCCTGCTGGCCGGGTCCGCGGCCTCGGCGGCGGCCACCTGGAACCCGAAGTCCGTCCTGGAGCCGAAGTTCTCCGGGCTGCTCGCGGGCGCCCCCAGCCTCGTCGGCAACGCGCGCAACATCGCCTCCGACTTCGACGTCTACCAGAAGGAGCTGGCCCGCCTCGTTACCAACATGACCCGGCTCTACGAGGCCGTCTCCACCCTGCCGACGTACACACCCGACCCGGACACCATCCGCGTCCTGCACGTCTCCGACATCCATCTCAACCCGGCGTCCTGGCCGATCATCGACTCGCTCGTCGAGCAGTACGACATCGACGTCGTCATCGACACCGGCGACACCATGGACCACGGGACGGCCGCCGAGAACGGCTTCCTCGACCCGGCCTCCCGCCTGGACGCTCCCTTCCTCTGGGTGCGCGGCAACCACGACTCGCTCACCACCCAGGAGTACCTGCGCGGCCTGGACAACGTGCATGTCCTCGACAACGGGGAGCCGGTCGAGGTCGCGGGGCTGCGGATCGCCGGAATGGGGGACCCCCAGTTCACCCCGGACCGCTCCGTCGTGGCCGCCGGCGACCCGGCCGAGCGGGCCGCGGGCCGTGCCCTCGCCGACGTCCTGCGGGCCCGTGCCGCGGCCGGCGAGCCCGTCGACATCGCCGTCGCGCACAACCCCGTGCTGGCCGAGCAGACCGACGGCACCGTCCCGCTCGCCCTCGCCGGGCACACCCACGACCGCAAGCAGCACGACCTGCCGCGCGGGACCCGCCTCATGGTCGAGGGCTCCAGCGGCGGCGCCGGCCTACGCGCGGTCGAGGGCGAGGCCCCCGAGGAGGTCACCGCCTCCGTCCTGTACCTCGACCAGGAGACCCGGAAGCTGCAGGCCTGGGACGAGATCACCCTCGGCGGCCTAGGCCTGACCTCCGCCGAGATCAACCGCCAGTACGTGGACGCGCCCATGTCCGAGCCCTCGGGCAAGCCCACGTCCGAGCCCACGGACGAGCCCACGGACGCCTCCACGGGCCCTTCCGAAAGCCCCACGGAACCGACCGGGCCCGACGGCGACCCGGCGGGCGGCGCGGAGCCCCCGGAACCCGGCGAGCCCGCGGACACGCGGTCACCGCCGTCCTCCCCCGGCCCCGAAGCCAGCCCCACCCCCTCCGCGGCGGCCCGCTGACCGGCGGGCCGCAGGCCCCGGCCCGGGCTGCCCTGCGGCCCGCCGGATGACCGGCCCGTCACCGGCCCACCGACGACCACCGGAAATCCGTTTTGGCGAACCGTCGCGGTATCCCATATGCTTCTCACGTCCCCGACGCGCTGACGAAGCGCCCAGGTGGGCCATCAGCCCTCATCGTCTAGTGGCCCAGGACGCCGCCCTTTCAAGGCGGTAGCACGGGTTCGAATCCCGTTGGGGGCACGCAACACCCCGTGCGAGACTTGCTCTCGCACACGCTTGGTCCTGTGGAGCAGTTTGGAGTGCTCGCCACCCTGTCAAGGTGGAGGCCGCGGGTTCAAATCCCGTCAGGACCGCTGCAGCCCTTCCGGGTTGCGTGGCTGGGTAGCTCAGTTGGTACGAGCGTCCGCCTGAAAAGCGGAAGGTCGCCGGTTCGACCCCGGCCCCAGCCACCACGCTGAACAGCGAGTAGGCCCGAACAAGCATCTTGTTCGGGCCTACTCGCTGTTCCCGTGACGCCCCTGGCACCGATCAGCCGGAAAGGCCCGCGTTCAGTCGGCCTCGATCCGAACTCCACCCGGCCCGCTGCGCTCGGTTCTCGCGGCCGCCCCCCACTCGACCCTCTGTACGTTATCGTGTACATCATGAAGACGATGAGTGTCACCGAACTGCGTGCCAGTATCGCCGACGCCCTCGACGCAGTAGAGGACGACGCTGAGGAGCTGGTCATCACTCGGGCCGGGCACGAGCCGATGGTCATCGTTTCGCTCGCCGACTACGAGGCGCTGAAAGAGACCGACTACCTGCTGCGGTCGCCCGCGATGGCCGAGCGTCTGCGCAGGTCCATTGAGCAGGACCGGGCAGGCCGAGGCACCGTCCGCAGCCTGGTGGATCCCGACGACGAGGCCGCACAGGGTGCTGCGTGAAGGTCCTCTTCCTCGACGACGGTTGGAGCGACTACCTGTGGTGGCAGGCCAACGACCGCAAGTTGCTCAAACGAATCAACCAACTGATCGCCGACATCGATCGAAACGGCCACGAGGGGATCGGCAAGCCGGAACCGCTGCGCAACGACCTTTCCGGCTACTGGTCGCGCCGCATCAACTCCGAGCACCGTTTGGTATACCGAACCGATGAGGACGACGTCATCCACGTCGTGGCATGCCGCTTCCACTACGAACGTTGAGGGCGTCCCCCGGGTGGGCACGAGCCCCGGACATCGGGAGCTGCTCGGCGCGGCGACGACTTGGACGCGGACTGTTCCGCGCTCACCCTGCCAGCCCCCGCACGAGCCGGGCCCCGGGTACCGCGTAGGGCCAGGGGGCGGGGGCGCGAGTCCGCCGGGAAACCGGGCCGCCTCCACCGACCGCCGGATCGCCTCCAGAACCAGCTCCTCCGGCCTGCCGTAGTCCTCGCGGCAGGCTCGGCCGTCTCACAGGAGAAGCGCGGCGCCGCGCACCAGCCTGAGGCCGTCAGAACCTGGGCCCTCGCTGCCGACGCCGTCGTCTTGCCGGTCGGCCGGGGCGTGTTTACCACGAAGTACTGGCGCTCATCCACGATCTCGCGGGCCTCGGGCAGCCGTTCCTGGGCCGACACCATGTAGTGACGCGCGTGAGCGCATGGCCCCACCGCGTGAAGTAGCGCACGCCACAAGCTCTGTCCGACGGGACCGACGACGGAGGCCGACGAGCGGAAGCCGGCGAAGCGGTCTCCCCACCGCCCTCGAGCGGTCTCGCCCTCACCGGCGCCCGGAGCGCCCGGTGGAACTCGGTCGCGGGAAATCCGGCGCGGGTGGGATGCTGGAGGACGTATGTCCACTGCGCCTGACCTCACCCTGCCCGCCCTGCTGGAGCGGGTCTCCGAACTGATGCCGCGCGACGAGCGGCGGCTGGGCCGTCGTCTCGACGGTGTCCGGCGTATCCGCAAGCCGGAGGCGAGGGCGGCCGTGCTGGCCGAGATCGCCGGTGACGTCGAGCGTGCGGAGGCGCGGATCGCGGCGCGGCGGGCGGCGGTGCCGCGCGTGACGTACCCCGAGTCGCTGCCGGTCAGCCAGAAGAAGGACGAGATCCTGGCGGCCATCCGCGATCACCAGGTGGTGATCATCGCCGGTGAGACGGGGTCCGGCAAGACGACACAGATCCCGAAGATCTGTCTGGAGCTCGGGCGGGGCGTCAGGGGGCTGATCGGGCACACGCAGCCGCGGCGGATCGCGGCGCGCACGGTGGCCGAGCGGGTGGCGGAAGAGCTCGGGACGTCGCTGGGCGAGGCGGTGGGCTGGAAGGTCCGCTTCACCGATCAGGTCAGGGACACCACACTCGTCAAGCTGATGACGGACGGCATCCTGCTCGCCGAGATCCAGACGGACCGCGAGCTGCGGCAGTACGACACGATCATCATCGACGAGGCGCACGAGCGCAGCCTGAACATCGACTTCCTGCTCGGCTACCTGGCGCAGCTGCTGCCCCGGCGGCCGGACCTGAAGGTGATCATCACCTCCGCGACGATCGACCCGGAGCGGTTCTCGCGGCACTTCGGCCGCTTCGCCTCCCCCGGCCTCCCGGACGGCGACGCGAAGCGCGGCCCGGACGGCGACGCGAAGCGCGGCCCGGACGGCGACGCGAACGGGGCCGAGGACGCGGCCCAGGACGCGAGCCGGGGCGCGGTCGGGCGGGGTGCGCCGATCGTCGAGGTGAGCGGGCGGACGTACCCGGTGGAGGTGCGGTACCGGCCGCTGCTGGAGGAGGACGGCGACGAGGGCGACCGGGACCAGGTCACGGCCATCTGCGACGCGGTGGACGAGCTACAGGCCGAGGGGCCCGGCGACATCCTGGTGTTCCTCTCCGGCGAGCGGGAGATCCGGGACACGGCGGACGCGCTGACCAAGCAGAAGCTGCGGAACACGGAGGTGCTGCCGCTGTACGCACGGCTCTCGCACGCCGAGCAGCACCGGGTGTTCCAGCCGCACGCGGGCCGCCGGATCGTGCTGGCGACGAACGTGGCGGAGACGTCGCTGACGGTGCCGGGCATCAAGTACGTCATCGACCCGGGCACGGCCCGCATCTCGCGCTACAGCCACCGCACGAAGGTGCAGCGGCTGCCGATCGAACGGATCTCCCAGGCGAGCGCCAACCAGCGCAAGGGCCGTTGCGGCCGGACGTCGGACGGCATCTGCGTCCGGCTGTACTCGGAGGAGGACTTCCTCTCCCGGCCCGAGTTCACGGACGCGGAGATCCTGCGGACGAACTTGGCCTCGGTCATCCTCCAGATGACGGCGGCGGGGCTGGGCGACGTCGGGCGGTTCCCGTTCATCGACCCGCCGGACCAGCGCAGCGTCAAGGCGGGCGTGCAGCTCCTGGAGGAGCTGGGGGCGCTGGACACGGCGGCGAAGGACCCGAAGAAGCGGCTGACGGACACCGGCCGCAAGCTGGCGCAGCTGCCGGTGGACCCGCGCCTGGCGCGCATGGTGCTGGAGGCCGAGCGCAACGGCTGCGTCCGCGAGGTGATGGTGATCGCGGCGGCGCTGTCGATCCAGGACCCGCGCGAGCGTCCCGCGGAGAAGCAGCAGCAGGCGGACCAGCAGCACGCCCGGTTCCGCGACGAGAACAGCGACTTCCTCTCGTTCCTCAATCTGTGGACGTACGTCCGGGAGCGGCAGAAGGAGCTGTCCTCGTCCGCTTTCCGCCGTATGTGCCGCGCCGAGTACCTGAACTACCTGCGCATACGGGAGTGGCAGGACATCTACACGCAGGTGCGCCAGGTGGCCAAGTCGCTGGGCGTGACGATCGGGGAGGGCGAGTCGCATCCGGACGCCGTCCACCGCTCGCTGCTCGCGGGTCTGCTGTCGCACGTCGGGCTCAAGGAGGGCACGGCCGAGGGCGGCAAGCCCGCCGGGAAGACGGGCGGAAAGCCGGGCGCGAAGAACGAGTACCTGGGCGCGCGGAGCGCGAAGTTCGCCGTGTTCCCGGGTTCCGCGCTGTTCAGGAAGCCGCCGCGGTGGGTGATGTCGGCGGAGCTGGTGGAGACGTCGCGGCTGTGGGCGCGGGTCAACGCCAGGATCGACCCGGAGTGGATCGAGCCGCTGGCCGAGCACCTCGTCAAGCGCACCTACGGCGAGCCGCACTGGGAGCAGAAGCAGGCCGCGGTGATGGCGTACGAGAAGGTGACGCTGTACGGCGTGCCGATCGTCGCCGGGCGCAAGGTCAACTACGGCCGGATCGACCCCGAGACGTGCCGCGACCTGTTCATCCGCAACGCTCTCGTCGAGGGCGACTGGCGCACGCACCACCAGTTCTTCCACGACAACCGCAAGCTGCTCGGCGAGGTCGAGGAGCTGGAACACCGGGCGCGCCGCCGGGACATCCTCGTCGACGACGAGACCCTGTACGACTTCTACGACCAGCGGCTGCCCGAACACGTCGTCTCCGGCGCCCACTTCGACTCCTGGTGGAAGCACAAGCGGCGCGACGAACCGGATCTGCTGAGCTTCGAGAAGTCGATGCTCATCAACGAGCGGGCCGGTCGGATCACCAAGGCCGACTACCCCGACGTGTGGCGGCAGGGCGGGCTGCGGCTCAAGGTGACGTACCAGTTCGAGCCGGGGACGGACGCGGACGGCGTCACGGTCCACGTCCCGCTCCAGGTCCTCAACCAGGTGACCGCGGAGGGCTTCGACTGGCAGATCCCCGGTCTGCGGCTGGACGTCGTCACCGAGCTGGTCCGTTCGCTGCCGAAGCCGATCCGGCGCAACTGCGTGCCGGCGCCGAACTTCGCCGAGCGGTTCCTCGCCGAGTTCGCGACGCCGGCCGACGTCCCGCTGGGCCAGCCGCTCACCGCGGTCCTGGCCAAGGCCCTGCACCGGATGACGGCGGTACCGGTGGCGCCGGAGGACTTCGACTGGGACAAGGTGCCCGGCCACCTGCGGATCACGTTCCGGGTGGTGGACGAGCGCGGGCGGCCGGTGCGCGGGCAGGCGGCGGCCGAGGCCGAGGACAAGGACCTGGAGGTGCTGCGGCTGCGGTTCAAGCCGCAGGCGCGGGCGGCGCTTTCGCGGGCCTTCGAGGCCTCGGCGGGCGGCGGTGGCGGACGGCGCGGCGGGACGCCCGCCAGGACGGGACCGGGCACGGACCAGGGCGACGCCGAGGGCACGCCCAGGGCCGCCGCGACACAGCCACGCACGGGCCTGACGACCTGGACGATCGGCACGCTGGAGCGCACCTTCGAGACCCGCCGCTCGGGCCAGCCCGTCAAGGCGTACCCGGCGCTGGTGGACGACGGCACGTCGGTCTCCGTACGGCTCTTCGACACCGAGGCGGAGCAGCAGGAGGCCATGTGGCGCGGGACGCGACGTCTTATCCGGCTCAACCTGCCCTCCGACCCGGGGAAGTTCGCGCAGTCGAAGCTCTCCAACCAGCAGAAGCTGGCGCTGGCGGCCTCGCCGCACGGCAGCGTGCAGGAGCTCTTCGAGGACTGCGTGAGCGCCGCCACGGACCTGCTGATCGCCGCGCACGGTGGCCCGGCGTGGGACGAGGAGGGCTTCCGCAAGCTCTTCGACGCCGTGCGCACCGACGTCGTCGACGCGACGCTCAAGACGGTCCGGCAGGTGCAGGAGGTCCTCGTCGCGTGGCAGTCGTGTGAGCGGCGGATGAAGTCGCCGCAGCTGGCGCGGAGTGCGACGCTGCTGCCCTCGCTGACCGACGTCCGCGAGCAGCTCGGCGAGCTGGTGTGCCCGGGGTTCGTGACCCGGCACGGCGCGCGGCGGCTGCCGGACCTGCTGCGGTACCTGACGGCGGTGGACCGCCGGCTCCAGCAGCTGCCCACGAACGCGGAGCGCGACCGCAGCCGGACGGCCAAGGTGCGGGAGATGCGGGACGAGTACGCCTGGCTCCTGGAGCAGTTCCCGCCGGGGCGGCCGGTGCCGGCGGCGGCTCGCGAGATCCGCTGGATGATCGAGGAGCTGCGCGTGAGCTACTTCGCGCACGCCCTCGGCACAGCGTATCCGGTGTCGGACAAGCGGATCGTGAAGGCGGTCGACGCTGCCGCCCCGTAGGCCGTCCGCAGCCCGTCCGGTCCCGCCCCGACCAGGGGGCGTTGTGCTCCCTCGGGGAGCGATTCGCACACGTGGGCTGGGCTGCTGTAGAGTCTCGTCTCGCGCCGGTCGAACAGCCGGAGGCACTCCTGGTCCTGTGGAGCAGTTTGGAGTGCTCGCCACCCTGTCAAGGTGGAGGCCGCGGGTTCAAATCCCGTCAGGACCGCACGAGTCGAAGGGCCCGGATTCCCCACGGAATCCGGGCCCTTCGCCGTGTCCTGCGCCTGCCGTGCCGCCGGGTGCGACCGGCCTGATCCGTACGCGCCGTCTTGACGCCCCTACGGAGCGCGAGTACCCCTGCCTACAACGAAGGGGGGCTCTGATGGGGATGACGGAGGGAGGGCGGCGGCACGAGACGGCCGCACTGCTGCGCGCCCATCTGTCGGCCGCCGCCCGCCTGCCCACGGAGGCCCGCTACCGGCATGTGACGCGGCTCTGCCCCGTGTGCCACCGCATCCTGCTGCTCGCCCAGGAGGGGAGCAGCCAGCGGGCGTGGGAGGCCGTCCTGGTGACGAACGAGGCGCAGGCGCGGCAGCCGTCCCCGGCACCGGAGACGGACCCGCCAAGGGCAGCGGACGCCGCACGGGAGAGGGGCCTGCCGCAGAGCCCGGAGGGGCCACGAGCGGCGAACTGGCCGCAGAACCCACGGAACACGAACCGGCCGCAGAAGGAGGCCGAACCCCCGCCCGGCAACGACCTCCCCCGGAGGGCGGATCCGGTGGCGGACCCGACCGCGGCCCAGGCCGCGGCCCCGCCGGCCGGCCCGGCAGCCGTCCCCGCGCCCGACCCGGCGGCCGACAGCGTGCCGACGCCGGACGCGGGCCCGGCGCCGGGGTCACCCCGGGGACGGAACCCGACGCGGGGAGACGGGTGACGAAAGTCCCCGCACGACATGACCGAAGCCACCTCCGGTGAGGCGCCCGAGGTGCCATGGTGGGTGGTGGTGGATGAAGTCGGTCCCGCTCACGGCGAGGCGGACGCCCAAGTTCCACTACAGCACGCGGGCTTGAGGCGGCAAGGACACGGTCATGTGACGGGAGTCACCGAAATGACCACGCGTGGAGTCGACTTTATGCCGTCCCTACATCCACTCAATTTAATATATGCAATTGCACCTACCCCCGAGCAACCCCCACACCATCCTCACCAGGGGCCCCGCAGAGACCGGACGGAGTCCTGATCAGGGCCCGAACGCACGTATCGCGCCGGACCCGGCGGAGTCCGACGCGATACGTCGACGAGCGTGACCGGGCGTCAGGGGGTAGCAGCCCGGGGGGTTTCGTCAGAAGGGAACAGTGCCGGGGCTCAGCCCGGTACGTCCGCTATAGGGTAATTCAGACCTCGCTGCGCTGCTGCGGAATACCCGCGAGAAGCGCGCGCACCTCCGCCTCGCGATAGCGCCGGTGCCCGCCAAGCGTGCGGATCGACGTGAGCTTGCCCGCCTTTGCCCAGCGCGTGACCGTCTTGGGGTCGACACGGAACATGGTGGCGACCTCAGCCGGGGTCAGCAGCGGCTCGGCATCAGGGGTGCGAGCGGTCATGAGCGGCCTCCTCGGGAGAACCGAACCATCACGGTTCTTTCCTCTAAATTCTGCACCTTGACCCGCGTCGCCCGAAATGGCGCACGCGGGTCGAGTCGGTTATAGGACGAACGGCTTGTCCTCGGCACTACAACTACACCATCCGTCCAGCCACGACGGCCAAACCGATGGAATTGCCTTCTCGGGTACGCAACCCCAACGGATGGCAATGGACCATCCCATAACGGACAGTCACGCCCGCGTGACGATACGTCACAAGATGTCACGAGACACCACCGAGGCGAACAAGCAGCGCAGTACCGAAGTATCCGAAGTGTCCGTCCCCAGGAGGACGGAAGGAGACCGTCCCGGACTCCTTGTCCTATTTTGACACGAGGAGTGGGCTTGCGGGCAAGGGGCTCTTTACGCGGGCTTACGTGCTATCCGTCACGCTTGAGCCATTGGCCCGGTTCGGGACCTTGGTCCCCGGGCTTCGTCGGTTCGGACGGCCGCTCCGGCACCCGGCGCCCCCGCGCCCCGGGCAACCCGGGCGCCCCGACCAGGGCGTCAGCTCGCGAACTGGCGCTCCTGCACGGCACGCCAGCGTTCCGTGAGCCGCTCGAAGACCTCACCCGCACGCTCGGTGTCGCCCTCGCGCAGGGCGGCGACGCCCTCGGCCGCCTCCGCGGCGGAGTGGTCCGCCGCGAGGTCTTCCCGAGAGATCGTATGCACGAGGCCGCCATAGTCCAGCTCTACGAGTGAACGAGGGTGGAATTCCTCCAGCCATCGCCCCACATCCACCAGACCGTCGACGAGCGGCCCCTCCTGCACCTCGGCCCGCACGGCCCGCAGGCCGCGGGCGAGCCGGCGGCGGGCCTGGACCATCGGCGTGCGGTAGCGCAGCAGCGGCTCGCCGTCCCCCTCGCCGTACTCCCGCTCGTCCTCGGAGAAGAGCAGGAACCAGCGCACCGGCACGTGCCACAGGGCCGAGCGCAGCCACGGGCGGGCGTCGGGGTTGCGCTCCCGCCAGCGCTCGTAGTCGGCCTCGGCCTGCCGACGGACGACGGGCGGCATGGCGGCCTCCAGCACCGGCGACGGCAGCTCGCGGTCGGCCTCGGCCAGGGCCAGCCAGGCGCGCAGCCGGGTCCGCCACGGGCACACGCACAGCACGCCGCCCACCTCCGCCACGAAGGCGTCCCCGCTCTCCTGCTCCGGGACGGCCACCGGCGGCACCGGGAGCAGCCCGGCCAGGGCGCGGCGCAGCTCGTCCTGCGCACCGGGACGGCGTGCCCGCCGGGCGTAGCGGGCCCAGTACGTGCGCTCGGGTTCGGGGAAGGCCGCCAACGGCTCGTAGACGCGCAGATAGGCCGCGTACGGGACCGGCGGGCCCGTCATGTCACCCACGTTCGCCCTCCTGTCCCGCGCTCTCGACCCCTGCCGGGCGTCCGGCCGGACGGCCCGCGCGCACGGCCGCGCCGCCTCGCGCCCGGCCGGGTACCCGCCGCACGGCGGCCACGCACCGCGCGCGGCCCACTCGCACCGCGCACCGGCCGGTCCGTGCCACTCACGGCCCACCGCCGGTGCCGGAGACACCGACGCCGGAGACGCCGACGCCGACCCCGGTGCGCCATAGTGGCACTCCCCAAGATCGGACAGCCCCACACCCCCGGGGAGGTCGTAGTGTGCTGCACTACAGGCCCTCCCCACCCCCTGGAGGGCGTCCACCGCGACTACAGGAGTCACCACCGTGACTGACGTACGGAGCGCCGCCGTCAACGAGGACGGCGTGCCAGGACAGCAGACCGACGCCGTGCTGGCCGGTCTCTTCCGCTCGGAGCTGGGCGGCCACGAACAGGTCGTCTTCTGCCAGGACCCGACGACCGGCCTGAAGGCCGTCATCGCCCTGCACTCCACCACCCTGGGCCCGGCCCTCGGCGGCACCCGGTTCCACGCCTACGAGGACGCGGAGTTCCCCGAGGCCGCGGCGGCGCGGGACGCCCTGAACCTCGCCCGCGGGATGTCGTACAAGAACGCGCTGGCCGGGCTGGAGCACGGTGGCGGCAAGGCCGTCATCATCGGTGATCCGGAGAAGGTCAAGAGCGAGGAGCTGCTGCTCGCCTACGGTCGCTTCGTCGCCTCGCTCGGCGGTCGCTACGTGACGGCCTGCGACGTCGGCACGTACGTGCGGGACATGGACGTCGTCGCCCGCGAGTGCCGCTGGACGACGGGCCGCTCCCCCGAGAACGGCGGCGCGGGCGACTCCTCGGTGCTGACGGCCTTCGGCGTCTTCCAGGGCATGCGGGCCAGCGCCCAGCACCGCTGGGGCGCCCCGACCCTGCGCGGCCGGAGGGTCGGCATCGCCGGCGTCGGCAAGGTGGGCCACCACCTGGTGGAGCACCTGCTGGAGGACGGCGCCGAGGTCGTGATCACGGACGTGCGCGCGGAGGCCGTGACCCGGGTGCGCACGGCCCACCCGGAGGTCACCGCCGTGGCCGACGCGGACGCCCTCGTCCGGGTGCCGGAGCTGGACGTGTACGCGCCGTGCGCGCTCGGTGGCGCCCTCGACGACGAGACGGTGAAGACGCTCACGGCCTCGGTCGTCTGCGGAGCGGCCAACAACCAGCTCGCCCACCCGGGCGTCGAGAAGGCCCTCGCCGAACGCGGTGTCCTGTACGCACCGGACTACGTGGTGAACGCCGGTGGCGTCATCCAGGTCGCGGACGAGCTCCACGGTTTCAACTTCGCGCGTGCGAAGGCGAAGGCGGAGAAGATCTTCGACACCACGCTGGCGATCTTCGAGCGCGCCGACACGGACGGGGTGCCGCCCGCCGTCGCGGCCGACCGCATCGCCGAGCAGCGCATGGCGGCCGGGACCAGGCTGCCGGGCGCGACGGGCTGACCCGCCGCGCCGACGTCACGTTCCGTGACGGGTGGTGGGGGAGATTTCCCTCACCACCCCCCGGCGGGTCATCCGCTCAGAGCACGGTAAAATGCGCTCTGACCAGCGAAGAATCGGTCACCGGGCGTGCCGGTGACCTGCCCGGTCGCGCGGACGGCGTACCGTACGGGCGCGGAAGCAGGTACCGTTGAAGCTCTAAGAGCCGGTCTCTCGACAGAGAGTCCGCTCTCCACCATGAACGCGTGTCAAGACTCTGGGGCCGTCGAGCCCCGTCGTTGAGGGGGTCGAGCCATGGGGCGCGGCCGGGCCAAGGCCAAGCAGACGAAGGTCGCCCGCCAGCTGAAGTACAACAGCGGCGGTACCGATCTCTCACGTCTGGCCGAAGAGCTGGGTGCAACGCCGGCGCAGCAGCCGCCGAACGGTGAGCCGTTCGAGGACGACGAGGACGACGACCTGTACGCGCGGTACGCCGATCTGTACAACGACGACGAGGACGAGGAGTCCGAAGCGGACGAGTCCTCCAGCCGTCGTCGTGCGTGACACCGACCTTCGGTTAACCACCGCATAAGGGTTTTCGCCTGTGAAGGGCCCCGCATGTGAACGGGGCCCTCAGGCGTGCCCTCGTTCCGTGCGTGGAGCGCAGGCCGTTCCACGCGGACGGTACGGCGTACGGGCGTCTGAGACGTCGCGGCCGGTAGGGATCATCGATCCCGGCCGGCTCTTCGGCGTGCCCGGGCACCGTTCCCCGTGGGGCGTCCGGCGCCGCTCCACGCGGAGCCTGCGACACCGGGCCTGCGACGACCGGGCTTCCGGCAGCCGGGGCCTCCTGGCCCCCGCCGACAGCCGCCTCGGGCCCCGGGGCCCGAGGCACACGGGTGTCGTCAGCTCGCGTAGGAGCCGGTGAGCGTGACGGCGGCGTCCGTCTCGTTCGTGGCCGTGACCGCCGTGGAGACGCTCACGCGGTCCGTGATCTCGCCGGCCACCCAGGCGTCGACGCCGCGGTCGGCCAGCACGCTCAGGGCCGCGTCGGCGGCCTCCCGGGCCACGACGGCCACCATGCCGACGCCCATGTTCAGCGTCCGCTCCAGCTCCGGCCGGGCCACGCCGCCGACCTCGCCCACGGTGCCGAACACCGGGGCGGGCGCCCAGGTGCCGCGGTCCAGGGTGGCGTGCAGCTCGTCGGGGATGACGCGGGCGAGGTTGTTCGCCAGGCCGCCGCCGGTGATGTGCGCGAAGGCGTGCACGTCGACGGTGCGGGCCAGCGCCAGGCAGTCCAGGGAGTAGATGCGGGTGGGCTCGAGCAGTTCCTCGCCCAGCGTGCGGCCGAACTCCGGCACCTCGCGGTCGAGTGCCCAGCCCGCCCGCTCCAGGAAGACGTGGCGCACCAGGGAGTACCCGTTGGAGTGAAGGCCGGAGGCG
Organism: Streptomyces sp. WMMC1477; assembly: GCF_027460245.1. Taxonomy (NCBI): domain Bacteria; kingdom Bacillati; phylum Actinomycetota; class Actinomycetes; order Kitasatosporales; family Streptomycetaceae; genus Streptomyces; species Streptomyces sp. WMMC1477. The sequence goes on from NZ_JAPZBD010000003.1 coordinate 2,463,597, forward strand.
GCCATGCCGATGACGACGTCACCCGATCGAATGCGTTCCGCGCCCAGCAGCCGGTCGGCCTCGACGACGCCGGTGGCGGCGCCCGCGACATCGTACTCGTCCGGGCCGAGCAGCCCCGGGTGCTCGGCCGTCTCGCCGCCCACCAGGGCGCAGCCGGCGAGCACGCAGCCCTCCGCGATGCCCTTGACGATGGCAGAGATCCGCTCGGGCACGACCTTGCCCGCGCAGATGTAGTCGGTGAGGAAGAGCGGCTCGGCGCCGCACACGACGATGTCGTCCACGACCATCGCGACCAGGTCCTGCCCGATCGTGTCGTGGACGTCCATCCGCTGGGCGACGGCGACCTTCGTGCCGACGCCGTCCGTCGCGGAGGCGAGCAGCGGACGCTCGTAGCGCTTGAGCGCCGAGGCGTCGAAGAGGCCGGCGAAGCCGCCGAGGCCGCCCAGCGACTCGGGGCGCTGCGCCTTGCCCACCCACTCCTTCATGAGCCGGACGGCGTGGTCCCCCGCCTCGATGTCCACCCCGGCGGTCTTGTAGGAAACGGGCTCGGTGGATGCGCTCTCGTGGGCGGCAGCCTCAGTCATGTCTCTCCGTACGCGGATTGCGCGAGGTCACGCGGGGTTGTGCGGACCCCGGGGGGCCGGGGGTGGTTCGGAAGCGGGTGGCCCGGAGCGGAGTCACCCGGGCGGTCAGGGACGGCGCAGGGCGTCGGAGGCGCCGGGGCCGGTCAGCAGGGTGCGGACGCCGTCGGCGTCCGGGCGCACCGTGGTCTCGGACTCGGACTCGAGGATCTGCTTGCCCAGCAGCTCCGGGTCGGGCAGCTCCATCGGGTACTCCCCGTCGAAGCAGGCCCGGCACAGGTTCGGCTTGGCGATCTTCGTGGCCTCGATCATGCCGTCGATGGAGATGTAGGAGAGCGAGTCGGCGCCGAGCGACGTCCCGATCTCCTCGACGCTGAGCCCGTTGGCGATCAGCTCGGCGCGCGTCGCGAAGTCGATGCCGAAGAAGCAGGGCCACTTGATGGGCGGCGAGGAGATGCGCACGTGCACCTCGGCGGCGCCCGCCTCGCGCAGCATCCGCACCAGGGCCCGCTGGGTGTTGCCGCGGACGATCGAGTCGTCCACGACGACCAGCCGCTTGCCGCGGATGACCTCCTTGAGCGGGTTGAGCTTCAGCCGGATGCCGAGCTGGCGGATCGTCTGCGAGGGCTGGATGAAGGTGCGCCCCACATAGGAGTTCTTGACCAGACCCGCGCCGAACGGGATGCCGCTGGCCTCCGCGTAGCCGATCGCGGCGGGGGTGCCGGACTCGGGCGTGGGTATGACCAGATCGGCCTCGGCCGGTGCCTCGGCGGCCAGGCGCCGGCCCATCTCGACCCGGGAGAGGTAGACGTTGCGGCCCGCGATGTCGGTGTCGGGGCGGGCCAGATAGACGTACTCGAAGACGCAGCCCTTGGGCTTCGCCTCGGCGAACCGGCTGCTGCGCAGCCCGTTCTCGTCGACCGCGATCAGCTCGCCGGGCTCGATCTCCCGGATGAAGGAGGCGCCGCAGATGTCCAGCGCGGCCGTCTCGCTGGCCACGACCCAGCCGCGCTCCAGCCGGCCGAGGACCAGCGGGCGGATGCCCTGCGGGTCGCGGGCGGCGTAGAGGGTGTGCTCGTCCATGAAGACGAAGGAGTAGGCGCCCTTGACGCGCGGCAGGACGCGCGGGGCCGCCTCCTCGACCGTGAGCGGCTTGCCGTCCTCGTCGGTCTGGCCCGCGAGGAGCGCGGTGACGAGGTCGGTGTCGTTGGTGGCCGCGACCTGGTTGGCCCGGCCGGAGCGGCCGTCGGCCAGCGCGGCGACCATCTCGGCCAGCTCGGCGGTGTTCACCAGGTTGCCGTTGTGGCCGAGGGCGATCGAGCCGTGGCCGGTGGCGCGGAAGGTGGGCTGGGCGTTCTCCCACACCGAGGCGCCCGTGGTGGAGTACCGGGCGTGCCCGACGGCGATGTGGCCGCGGAGCGACCCCAGCGACGTCTCGTCGAAGACCTGGGAGACCAGACCCATGTCCTTGAAGACGAGGATCTGCGAGCCGTTGCTCACCGCGATGCCCGCGGACTCCTGACCTCGGTGCTGTAGCGCGTACAGCCCGAAATAGCTCAGCTTGGCGACCTCTTCACCGGGTGCCCAGACACCGAAGACCCCGCAGGCGTCCTGCGGGCCCTTCTCGCCGGGGAGGAGATCGTGATTGAGTCGACCATCGCCACGTGCCACGACACCGAGTCTAGTGGCGTCGGCCGGCGGCGGAGAACCACACGACCGAGAAGCCGACGCTGACCTGCGCGGACTGCGAATCCTACGAGACGGATCTCACGGCCGGTCTGTCGCATCCTCCACGCCCGCGTCCGCAGGAGCCGCGCCCGCAGGGCCCCGGTCCCCCGCGCGGCCTCCCGGTCGCGCGGGAGGGTCAGGCCAGGACGGGCAGGTGGGCGGAGAGGTCGGCGCGGGCGCCGGTCGCGTTGACCGCGTGCGCGCCCACCGCGCGGCTCCACGCCAGCCGGCCGGTGGCCAGCCGCAGCCAGGTCAGCGGGTCCGTCTCGACGACGTTCGGCGGCGTGCCCCGGGTGTGCCGGGGGCCCTCCACGCACTGGACGACGGCGAACGGCGGCACCCGCAGCTCCACCGCCCCGCCGGGCACCTTCACGGCCAGGGCGTCGGCCAGCGCCCGGACGGTCGCGGCCAGGGCGTAGCGGTCGAGCGTGACGGGGGCGCCGAGGGCGCGGGCCAGGTCGTCGGAGTGGACGATCAGCTCGACGAGCCGGGTCACCGCGAAGTCCAGCGCCCTCATCGCCCCGAAGCGGTGCGGCAGGAGGACGTCCTCCCGGACGGCCATCTCCAGCACCGGCTCCAGCTCCTCGATGGCCGCGTCGATCGCGGCGGCGACGCCCTCCGGGGTGGTGATGGAGGCGGTGGCCTCCCGGGTGCGGGCGTCCAGCTGCCCGGAGATCCCGGCCGTGGACAGCGCCCAGGCGCTGAGGCTCGTCTCCGGCCGCCGGGCGGTCGGCGCGGGTTCGGCCAGCAGCCGCGGCACGGCGTCGATCTGGCCGGCCAGGTGGACGAGGAGGTGCCTGACGTCCCATCCAGACAGCGCGGTGGGGCGGGCGAGCTGTTCGGCCGTGACGCCGTGCGCTGCGGCGCGGACCGTCTCGGCCTGCGCGGCGAGCGCGTTGCGCACCCGGAGGGGATCGTAGGCGCGGGGCTTACGGGAGGCTGCTGACGGCATGGCAGGAGCGTAACGGCCACCGCCCCCGCTCCCCGGTCGCCATAGGCAGAGCCGGTGCCGTGTGCCAGGATTCCGGCATGGCAGGCATCGCGGAACGTCATCTGGCGGAAGACGAGGAACTGGTGCACGTCACCCGTCAGCACTGGACGGAGATGGTCAGCGAGTTCCTGCTGCTGTGCCTGGTGTGGCTGGTCGCGGGGCTGCTGCTGTGGGCCGTCCCCTCGGGGGAGGACTGGAGCGACGGCGCCGTCTACGTCGTCCTGGGCGCGGCGGTGCTCGCCTCGCTGTGGTGGTGGCTGATCCCGCTGCTGACATGGCGTTCGACGCTGTACATCCTGACGACGAAGCGGATGTACAAGCGCTCGGGGTTCCTGACCAAGTCCGGCCGTTCGATTCCACTGGTCCGGGTGAACGACGTGTCCTTCCGGGCGAACCTGTGGCAGCGGATCATGCGCTACGGGACGCTCACCATCCAATCCGCCTCGGAGCAGGGTCTGATGACCCTGCGGCACGTGCCGGACCCGGAGGGGCTGAAGGCGATGATCTACCGGCAGGTCGACGAGGAGCAGCGCGGCGGCACCGACGCGTTCCCGCCTCCCCTGCACTGAGCCGCCCCGCCGGGCCCCTCCAGCAGGGACGCCCTTCTCGCCGGGACGCTGCGGAGGGCCCGCCCGGACGCCGGGCGGGCCCTCCTGTGCGTGCGTCCGCGCGTTGGGGTCAGCCGAACAGCGCGGGGATGGTGGCCTCGTGCACCGCGCGCAGCTCGGCCAGCGGCAGGGTGAACTGTCCCTGGAGCTCGACCGCGTCGCCGTCGAGGACGCCGATCCGGAGCGCGGGCAGGCCGCGGGCGGCGCACATGTCGGTGAAGCGCAGCTCCTCGCTGCGCGGCACGGACACGACGGCCCGGCCGGCCGACTCCGAGAACAGGAACACGAACGGGTCCAGGCCGTCGGGCGTGACCAGTCGGGCGCCGGTGCCGCCGCGCAGGCAGGACTCGACCAGCGCCTGGATGAGCCCGCCGTCGCTCAGGTCGTGGGCGGCGTCGATCATGCCGTCCCGCGAGGCGGAGACGAGGATCTCGGCGAGCAGCCGCTCGCGCTCCAGGTCGACGGCCGGGGGCCGGCCGCCGAGGTGGTCGTGCACGACCTGCGACCAGGCGGAGCCGCCCAGCTCCTCGCGGGTGTCCCCGAGCAGGTAGACGAGCTGGCCCTCCTCGGTGAAGGCCATCGGGGTGCGCCGGGTGACGTCGTCGATGACGCCGAGCACGCCCACGACGGGCGTCGGGTGGATGGCGACGTCGCCCGTCTGGTTGTAGAGGGAGACGTTGCCGCCGGTGACCGGGGTGCCGAGGGTCTGGCAGGCGTCGGCGAGCCCGCGGCAGGCCTCGGCGAACTGCCACATGCCCGCCGGGTCCTCCGGTGAGGGGAAGTTGAGGCAGTCGGTGACGGCGAGCGGGGTGGCGCCCGTCGCGGCGACGTTGCGGTACGACTCGGCCAGGGCGAGCTGGGCGCCCGCGTAGGGGTCGAGCTTGGCGTAGCGGCCGTTGCCGTCGGTGGACACGGCCACGCCGAGGTTGGTCTCCTCGTCGACGCGGATCATGCCCGAGTCCTCGGGCTGGGCCAGGACGGTGTTGCCGAGCACGTACTTGTCGTACTGCGAGGTGATCCACGACTTGTCGGCCTGGTTGGGCGAGCCGACGAGCTTGAGGACCTGCTCGCGCAGTTCCTCGGCGTTGGCCGGGCGGGCGAGCGCCTCGGCCGCGTCGGCCCGCAGGGCGTCCAGCCACTCGGGGCGGGCCATCGGGCGCTCGTAGACCGGGCCGTCGTGGGCGACGGTGCGCGGCGGGACGTCGACGATCTGCTCGCCGTGCCAGAAGATCTCCAGCCGCTCGCCGTCGGTGACCTCGCCGATCACGGTGGCCGTCACGTCCCACTTCTCGCAGATCGCGAGGAAGCGCTCGACCTTCTCCGGCTCGACGACCGCGCACATGCGCTCCTGCGACTCGCTCATGAGGATCTCCTCGGGCGAGAGGGTCGCGTCGCGCAGCGGCACGTCGTCCAGCTCGACGCGCATGCCGCCGGTGCCGTTGGAGGCCAGCTCGGAGGTGGCGCAGGAGAGCCCGGCGGCACCGAGGTCCTGGATACCGACGACGAGCTTCTCGGCGAAGGCCTCCAGGGTGCACTCGATGAGGAGCTTCTCCTGGAACGGGTCGCCGACCTGGACGGCGGGCCGCTTGGAGGGCTTGGACGAGTCGAAGGTCTCCGAGGCCAGGATGGAGGCGCCGCCGATGCCGTCGCCGCCGGTGCGGGCACCGTAGAGGATGACCTTGTTGCCGACGCCGCTGGCCTTGGCCAGGTGGATGTCCTCGTGCTTCATCACGCCCACGCACAGGGCGTTGACCAGCGGGTTGCCCTGGTAGCAGGAGTCGAAGACGACCTCGCCGCCGATGTTGGGCAGGCCCAGGCAGTTGCCGTAGCCGCCGATGCCGGCGACGACGCCGGGCAGCACGCGCCGGGTGTCGGGGTGGTCGGCGGCGCCGAACCGCAGCGGGTCCATGACGGCGACGGGCCGGGCGCCCATGGCGATGATGTCGCGCACGATGCCGCCGATGCCGGTGGCGGCGCCCTGGTAGGGCTCGACGTAGGACGGGTGGTTGTGCGACTCGACCTTGAAGGTCACCGCGTAGCCCTCGCCGACGTCGACGACGCCCGCCTGTTCACCGATGCCGACGAGCAGCGCGTCGGAGTGCGGGGCCTTGTCGCCGAACTGCTTCAGGTGGACCTTGCTGCTCTTGTAGGAGCAGTGCTCGGACCACATCACCGAGTACATCGCCAGCTCGGCGCCGGTGGGGCGGCGGCCGAGGATCTCCCGGACGCGCTGGTACTCGTTCTCCTTGAGCCCCAGCTCGGCCCAGGGCTGGGCGGCCTCGGGGGTCTCGGTCGCGTGCTTGACGGTGTCGAGGGTCATCGTGCGTCCACCAGCGTCTTGAGGGCGGAGGTGAAGAAGCCGAGGCCGTCGGTCGTGGGGCCGGTGAGGGCCTCGACCGCGTGCTCGGGGTGCGGCATGAGGCCGACCACGTTCCCGGCCTCGTTGGTGATCCCGGCGATGTCGCGCCGCGAGCCGTTGGGGTTGCCGTCCAGGTAGCGGAAGACGACGCGGCCCTCCGCCTCCAGCGCGTCGAGCGTGCGCTCGTCGGCGACGTAGCCGCCCTCGCCGTTCTTCAGCGGGACGGTGATCTCCTGCCCGGCGGCGTAGTCGCGCGTCCAGGCGGTGTCCGCGTTCTCGACCCGGAGCCGCTGGTCACGGCAGATGAAGTGCAGGTGGTCGTTGCGGGTGAGCGCGCCGGGCAGCAGGTGCGACTCGCACAGCACCTGGAAGCCGTTGCAGATGCCGAGGACGGGCATACCGGCCCTGGCCTGCCCGATGACCGTCTCCATCACCGGCGAGAAGCGGGCGATGGCGCCGCAGCGCAGGTAGTCGCCATAGGAGAAGCCGCCCGGCAGGACGACGGCGTCGACCTGGTGCAGGCTCTTGTCGCGGTGCCACAGCTTCACCGGCTCGGCACCGGCGATGCGGACGGCCCGCAGCGCGTCGGTGTCGTCCAGGGAGCCGGGGAAGGTCACCACCCCGATCCGCGTCGTCATGCCGGGGCACCTTCCTCGGCGGGCTCCTCCACGCGGACGGTGAAGTCCTCGATCACGGTGTTGGCCAGGAAGGTCTCGGCCATTTCGCGGACCCGGGCGAGGACGGCGTCGTCCACCGGCCCTTCCACGTCCAGCTCGAAACGCTTCCCCTGACGCACGTCCGTGATGCCCTCGAATCCCAGCCGCGGCAGCGCGCGCTGCACGGCCTGTCCCTGGGGGTCGAGGATCTCCGGCTTGAGCATGACGTCGACTACGACGCGAGCCACAGGTACTCCCGGTGGTGTTGGTGCTTGGCTGCCCGGTGCCGCGTCCGCCGGGGGCGTCGGTGACCCCTCGGTTCCTGCGCGACCGCAGGTTCAGCGTACCGGGCGGGAGAATCTACGCGAGTAGATATCTCTGCCCATTTATCACGTTCACATCTCGGGACGCGGAAACCCTGCACGCGCCGAGCGGAGAAACGTAGGGTCCGATTGCGGCCGGACACGCGAAGCGAATTTCCCGGGCTTCTTTCCCGGCCCGCATAATGCGATGATGTCGGTCAGACAACGGAATAAGCGGTATCCACTCATCTCGCACGCGCGACGTCCCCGCATGTCAGCGCGGATTTGAACACCGCTCGCCGAACTCATGACGAGGAAGGACCCATATCCGTGGCACAGCGTGTTGTGGTCACACTCTCCGACGATCTGGGAGGCGGTGAAGCCGCTGAGACGGTCACCTTCGGGCTCGACGGGAAGTCGTACGAGATCGATCTCAACACGGCAAACGCCAAGAAACTGCGCGGCGCCCTCGCCCCCTATGTGCGGGCCGGCCGCAAGCGCTCGAAGTCGGGGAAGACGTACCAGCGCACGTCCGTCGCACCCAACCCGCAGACGGTCCGCGCCTGGGCCCGCTCCCACGGGTACGACGTCCCCGCGCGCGGCCGCATCCCGAAGAAGGTCTACGAGGCGTTCACGGCGGCGAGTTGAGCCGAGCCCCCGGCCGGCGCCGGACGGCGTCGGCCGGTACCGGACGTCCGGCCCGGGGAGCGGGAGCGCACTGCGGAGCCGGAGCCCGTCCTGGACTTGCACGATCCCCGGGGTGATCCGCTACAGTCTGGAGCACGCCGCGAGGGCGGGCCGGAAAGGCCCGAAATCGCAGGTCACGCGGGTGTAGCTCAGTAGTAGAGCGCCCTCTTTCCAAGAGGGAGGCGCAGTGTGCAATCCCTGTCACCCGCTCCGCGTACTCAAGTGGTCCAAGCGATCAGGTAGAGTAGCTGCTGCGCCACCCGGTGAAAGCCGAGTGGATGCGTGCGGACGTAGCTCAGTTGGTAGAGCGCAACCTTGCCAAGGTTGAGGTCGCGAGTTCGAGCCTCGTCGTCCGCTCCGGAGTGAGAAGCCCCGGCCCAGTTATCAGCTGGCCGGGGCTTCTCGCATTTCACGCCCTGCTTCACTTCTCTCTCCTCCCCGGCCCTCCCCGTCCCAGGTCCAGGTTTTCGGCGGGTGTGACCTCCGGCACTGCACACCCCCGCCGCCGACGGGGAGGCTGGCTCGATGCGAGCGGAACACGCGATCGAGGCGGAAGGGCTCTGGCGGCGCTACGGCCCCGGGGGAGCGGGCGGGTTCGACGCCGTGCGCGGGCTGGACCTTACGGTGGGGCACGGCGAGTTGTTCGCCCTGCTCGGAACCAACGGCGCGGGCAAGACGTCCACCGTCGAGCTGCTGGAGGGCCTCGAACGCCCGGCCCGGGGCCGCGTCCGCGTCCTCGGGCACGACCCCCACGCCGAGCGCCGGGCCGTCCGCCCGCGCATCGGCATCATGCTCCAGGAAGGCGGCTTCCCCGCGGAGCTGACCGTCCGGGAGACGGCCCGCATGTGGGCCGGCGTCACCACCGGAGCGCGCCCGCCGGCCGAGGCGCTGGAGCTCGTCGGGCTCCAGCAGCGCACGGGCGTGCGGATCAAGCAGCTCTCCGGCGGTGAACGGCGCCGCCTCGACCTCGCCCTCGCCCTGCTGGGCAGCCCCGAGGTGCTGTTCCTGGACGAGCCGACGACGGGCATGGACCCGGAGGGCCGCCGCGACACGTGGCGACTGGTGCGCGAGCTGCGAGCGGAGGGCACCACCGTCGTCCTCACCACCCACTACCTCGACGAGGCCGAGGAGTTGGCCGACCGGCTGGCGATCATGCGGGGCGGCCGCATCGTCGTCGCGGGCACCCCGGCCGAGGTCACCGCCGCCCGGCCTTCCCGCATCCGCTTCACCCTGCCCGAGGGGGTGGCGGCCGAGCGGCTGCCCCTGCCCGCGACCGCCACCGTCGAGGGCGCCCTGGTGGAGATCCGCACCCGGAACCTCCAGGGGGACCTGACCGAACTGCTGCTGCGGGCCCGGCGGGAGGACGTCGCCCTCCTTGGCCTGGACGCCCGGTCGGCCTCGCTGGAAGAGGCGTTCCTCGACATCGCCCGCGGCCGGGACGAGGACCCTCCCGCCAACGGTTCCGGACACGACGTCGAGCGGGAGAAGGCGGAGGTGACGGCGTGAACACGACCGTTCCGGGACGGATGCGCGCCCTCGGCCGGGCCGAGCTGACGCTGCTCCTGCGCAACCGCAGCGCGGTGTTCACCGCCCTGCTGGTGCCCCTCCTCCTCGTCCTCACGTTCCGGATGTCCCTGTCCGACTCCCTCGTGGAGGCGACCGCGCTCAGCGCGGGCGGGCTGGTGCTCTCCGGCGGCCTGGGCGTCGTCCTCGTCATCGCCGTCTACGCGAACCTGGTCTCCGCGTACGTCGCGCGGCGCGAGGAGCTGGTGCTCAAACGGCTGCGCACGGGCGAGTCCTCGGACGTGGAGATCCTCGGCGGCACCGCCCTGCCCTCGGTGCTCATCGGTCTCGTGCAGTGCCTGCTGCTGGTCGCCGCCGGGGTGGCGGTGGTCGACATGCCCCTGCCCGGACGCCCCGACGTGCTGCTCCTCGGGCTGCTGCTCGGGACGGTGATGATGACCGGTCTGGCCGCCGCGACCTCCACCCTGACCCGGAGCCCGGAGAGCGCCCAGATCACGGTCATGCCCCTGATGATGCTCTCCTTCGTCGGCTCCGGGCTCATGGTGCCGCTGGAGGCCATGCCGGACGCCGTCGCCGACGTCGCCCGGCTGCTGCCGCTCACCCCGGTCGTGGAGCTGATCCGGTACGGCTGGCTCGGCGAGGGCACCGGCGGCGACGTCGCGCTCGCGCTGGCCCTCGCGGTGGCCTGGACCGGGTTCGCGGCGTTCGCCGTCCGCCGCTGGTTCCGCTGGGAGCCGCGCCGCTGATCCCTCGCACCCCACGCGGAGGCGGCGCGTCCGGCCCTCGCCCGACCACCGGGAACGCGGCGGCACGGGGCGTGGCCGATGGCATATACTCGGCTCCGCGCCGTGGGGCGCAGGCGGACGTAGCTCAGTTGGTAGAGCGCAACCTTGCCAAGGTTGAGGTCGCGAGTTCGAGCCTCGTCGTCCGCTCCGCAGGTCAAGGGCTCCGGCTGTGCCGGGGCCCTTCGCCGTGATCGCCTTCGGCACTACCCTGGCGGGACGACGCCCGATGACACCGCGGACACCCGGCGTCACCGCATCTGAGCGCCCTTGGAGTCACCTTGGCCTGTGATCTCTGGTTGGTCCCCCTCGTCGACGTGCTGTGCCACAGCCCCGACAACCCGCTGGCCGAGGAGATCGCCGTCTTTGACCAGGCGCTGCACCGCGCCGGGCTGCCACCCGTACCGGTGCACGGGTACATGCCGGGGCTGTCCGGGGACGTGGCGCCCGTCGCCGGGTTCGACTACGACGCGCTGCACTTCCTGCGCCGTGCCTACCTGCTCCAGCTCCACGGGCTCCAGGTGACGCCCGTGGACTCCCTCGGCGGGGACTACGAGCAGCTGTTGGAGATGTTCGAGGACACGGCCCGCCGGTCGCACCTGGTGTGGCACTACGACCACGCGGGCGCCTACGTCCCCGTCGACTTCGCGGAGCCGCTGACCGGCGAGGAGCTGGAGGAGTCCGGCGGGCCGCTCGGGTCCAGCCAGGGGCTGCTGCGCGAACTGCACGCGGTGGCCCCGAGCCTCGGGCTCGACCCGGACAACCCGCCTCCCGCCCCGCCGGCGCCCACGGGCCCGACGGAGCTGAGCGAGCCCGCCGCCGCACCGCCCCCCGGCTCCGCGGACGGGCCTTTCGCCCGGGAGGTCCACGTCTGGCTCGGCCTGCACGCGGCGGCCACCCGCAGTCTCGCCCAGGGCTCGATGATCCTCTTCTCGTAGAAACGCCCCGGCACGGGGGCGTGTTCGGCCCGCCGCGCGGGGCCCGGGCGGGGTCAGCGGGGGTTTTCCGGGGGGCGCTGGCGGGGCATGTTGGGGCGGGCACCCGGGGGCGGCACCGGGAAGCGCGGGAGCCCGCCGGGGCCGGACGGCTCGCTGCGGGGGGCCGTCCACCCCGCCGGGGCCGGGCTCTGGGTGAACTGCGAGACCGGGCCGGGCCGGAACGTCACCATCCAGTCGACGGTCTCGACCCGGACGAGCTCCGTCACGTCCTCGGTGAAGCGGCGCAGCATGGTGAGGCAGCGCTCGGCCGCCTCGCCCGCCGAGCCCTCCGTCGGGCCGAGCACCTCGCGCACCGCCTCGGCCGCCCAGTCGTACTGGAGGGTCTCCAGCCTGCGCTGCACCGCCTGAGCAGCGCACAGGTCCCGCATCCAGCCGGCCGTGCAGCCGAACCAGCGGTCGGCGCCGAGGCAGAGCGCGGCCCCCAGCAGGGCGAGGAAGCCCCAGGCTCCCACCCCCGCGAAGACACCGCTCAGTTCCAGGACGGGCAGCACCCCGCCCGCCGCGGCGCCGAGCGCGGCGCCCGTCCGCAGCGCCCGCGCACCGCGGCGCTTCCACGCCCGGTCGGCCAGGTACCAGTCGACGACGGCGAGCGCGCCCTCCTCGACCCACTGGTACAGCTCGTCAAGCCGTTCGGCCGGCTCCCCCCAGTCCCCCAGTGGGAAGGTGCGCCCGAGCAGTTCGCCCCGGCCCTCCCGCCTGCCACCCCCGGGTTGCATTTCCGGCTGACTCACCCGCCACTCCCAACCACAGGACGCTCTCGCACCACACGAAGCACCCTTCCTATCGCGGGAGACAGGGCCAATCAGGGGCTTCGCGGCCGTTTCCGCCCGGAAGTGGCTTGCGGTCAGGTAAGGCATCCCCCGGCGCCTCACCCGAAAGGGTGGGTGACCCGGGGGCCGCCCACTTGCCGCCGGGCCCCGGAGGGGCGCGGGGAACTGCGCGACCGGCCAAGCGGACCGGCACGTCCGCTGTGTGGGACGGGGCACCACCTCGGTTCCGGCCGGTCCGCCGGAAGGCCTTAGGCTTCGGCCCGTGAAGGTCCTCGTCATCGGCGGCGGCGCCCGCGAACACGCCCTGTGCCGCTCCCTCTCCCTCGACCCCGACGTCACCGAACTGCACTGTGCTCCCGGCAACGCGGGCATCGCCGAGGTGGCGATGGCGCACACGGTCGACGTCCTCGACGGCACGGCCGTCGCCGAGCTGGCCGGGGCCCTCGGGCTCGGCTCCGGCGACCTGGTGGTGATCGGACCCGAGGCTCCGCTCGTCGCCGGGGTCGCGGACGCCGTGCGCCGCCGTGGCGTCCCCGTCTTCGGGCCCTCCGCCGAGGCGGCGGAGCTGGAGGGGTCCAAGGCCTTCGCGAAGGACGTCATGGCCGCGGCCGGGGTCCCGACCGCCCGGGCCTACGTGTGCACGACCGAGGCGGAGGTCGACGAGGCGCTGGACGCCTTCGGCCCGCCCTACGTGGTCAAGGACGACGGGCTGGCCGCGGGCAAGGGCGTCGTCGTCACCGAGGACCTGGCCGCCGCCCGGGCCCACGCGCTGGCCTGCGAGCGGGTCGTCATCGAGGAGTTCCTCGACGGTCCCGAGGTCTCGCTCTTCGCGGTGACCGACGGCGAGACGGTCGTCCCCCTCCAGCCCGCGCAGGACTTCAAGCGCGCCTACGACGCCGACGAGGGCCCCAACACCGGTGGCATGGGTGCCTACTCCCCCCTGCCCTGGGCCGCCCCGGGGCTCGTCGACGAGGTGCTGGAGACGGTGCTCCAGCCCACCGTGGACGAGCTGCGCCGCCGCGGCACCCCCTTCTCGGGCCTGCTCTACGCCGGTCTGGCGGTGACCTCGCGCGGTGTGCGGGTCATCGAGTTCAACGCCCGCTTCGGCGACCCGGAGACGCAAGCGGTCCTGGCCCGGCTGAGGACGCCGCTGTCCGGGCTGCTGTACGCCGCGGCCACCGGGGAGCTGGCGGCGTTCCCGCCGTTGGTCTGGAACGAGGGCGCGGCCGTCACCGTCGTCGTCGCGGCGAAGGACTACCCGGCCTCCCCGCGCACCGGGGACCCGATCGGCGGTCTGGACGAGGTGGCGGCCGAGGACGCGCCGGACGCCTATGTACTGCACGCCGGGACCCGGCGGTCGGAGGACGGCCGGGTGCTGAGCGCCGGCGGGCGTGTCCTGTCGGTGACGGCGACCGGCGCGGACCTGGCCGCCGCACGGGAGCGGGCCTACCGCGCGCTGGACCGGATCACTCTGGACGGTTCCCACCACCGCACGGACATCGCCCGGAAAGCGGCGGAGGAGGACATGCGGTAACGGGGCATTCGGGGCACCCACGGCACCTTCCGATGGGCAAGACCTCTCCCCAAAGCCATTCCATCGAGTGAGCGTCGCCCGGTACCTGCTGACGCCGGTACGCACCCCGCACTAGGGTTCCGCGCGGCGGGCACCGAGCGTCGCCGGCGCTCGGTCGTCATGTGGTCGGCGCGTGACCGCCACGCGGCCAGGAGCCTCGTGGTCGGCGCGTGGCCGCCGCCGCGCCGTGGGCGTCGCGACAGCGTCGCCGCACGTCGCGCCACGTCCGCACGCTCGACGACGTGGCACATCCACGTGGCGCCCGGGCCAGTCGATCGACTGGCCCACCGCACATTGCGATGTCGGAGCCCGGTGCGACAGTGGGTGCATACCGAGGTACCCAGGTCGTCCCGGCAGGGGGTGAGCGGTCCATGGCAGTTGTGGGAGCGGGCGGTGCCCGGTCGGCGCGGGAGCACGCGCTGGCCGTCCTGCGCATCCGGGGCGCGGCCTTCGCCGTCGCCCTGCTGCCCACCGCGGCGGCCGTCGTGCTGCTCGCCGCGGTGAGCACGGGCCACCTGGGCGGGAGCTGGGCCGGGCTGCGGCTGCCCGCCGTGCTGCTGGCCGGGGTGGTAGCGATCGCCGGGGCCGCGGTCACGGTGGTCATCGCGCGGGCGCGCACCGCCTCGGCGCCGGCCGTGCCCGTCGCCGAGTCCTCGGCGCCCGAGCTGTACCGCATGGTGCGGGAGCTGGCCGGGCGGCTCGACGTCCCGGTGCCCTCGGCCATCGCCCTCACGCCCGACTGCGACTGCTGGCTGGAGGAGCCCGGCCGTTCCGGGTCCGCCCCGCCCGTGCTGGTGATCGGCTCGCCGTTCCTGTGGTGGATGCGCATCTCCGAGCTGCGGGCGCTCCTCGCGCCCGTCGTCGCCGGCACCGGCCCGGCCGCGCATCCCGACATCGCCGCGGCCCGCCGCTTCGTCCGCGCGCTCGACGCCGCGGCGGTCCACCCCCGCATCGGGCGGCTCGCCCGCATGCTGCTGCGGGCGGCGGGCGGCCACGCGGCGGAGATGGAGCGCCTGGTGGCCGCGGCGGCGGCGGGCCGGGCGCAGGGCGTCGACCACGGGCTGCGGATGCTCGCCCAGGAGCAGGTGGGCCTGGCCTACGCGGGCTGGGACCGGCTGCTGACGCGGGTGGCGCTGCCCGCCTGGCGCACCGGCCGCTGGCCCTCGCGGCTGGACGTGGGCGTGGTCTCGGCGCTGACGGAGCTCTCCCGGCGGGACCGGATGGCGGAGGGCTTCGCCTCCCGGCTCGGCGAGCGTCCCGCGTGCGACCTGCTGGAGGAGCCCGGGGCGATCGACGAGCAGGTGTCGCTGCTGGCCGCCGAGCTGTTCTACGGCGCACCCGCCCCCGGGGGCCCCGGCTGGTCCCCGGTGGACTGGCCGGCCTACCCGCGCGAGGTGGTGGACCGCATCTGGCGCACCGAGTCCGCCCGGCTCTTCTCGGCGCTGGACGCCACGGAGGGCCCGGAGCCGGCCGAGCGGGCCCCGAGCGTCGTCCCGGCCGAGCGGTACGGGGCGCCGGGCCACCGGGCGGCCCTGGGCGCGGGTTCTCCGGGCCGGGAGGGACGGGCGCACGGCGGCGGGCGCGGCCCCGGGCGCGGGTCCACGCTGGAGCGGGTGCTGGACCGGCTGGCGGACGAGGAGTCGCGGGGGATGATCGCCGCCCGGATCACGGCGGAGGCGGCCCGCGCGGAGCGCCGCCCCCCGCCGCCGCCCCCGGGGACGGCGGGCCTGATACCGGACGCCACCGGTGACTCCGCCCCGCTGGGGCTGCCGGCCCCCGCCGTGCGCGGGGCCGGGGAGCTGCTGGCCGACCACGTGGTGGCCGCGGTGTGCTGCGCGGCCGTGGACAGCGGAAGCGGCGCCCCCGGGCTCGACTGGCTGGACGGCCCGGCCCTGCTCATCGAGGGGGAACGCCGCGCCGATCTGCGGCAGCCGGCGCTCGCGCTGGCCGAGGAGGGGGACGGCGCCCCGCTGCGGGGCTGGCTGACGGCGGCCGGCATCCCCACGGACGCCCCGGTCCGGCTGGGCTGAGCAACCGGCGTCCGAGCGGCTCGTGGCCGTGCCCGAGGGCTCGGGTCGAGGCCGCGGGCCCGGGCACAGAGCCGTGGAGGCGCCCGCCGGAGGCGCAGGGCCGCCCCTTGAAGCGGCCGCCGGGCGCACCAATCGCGACGAACGGTGACCGCACCGGTGCACGATGTGATGTGCTGGTGGCCGGAAGCCGGTGAGGGAGGGGATTCCCATGGCGGTGGAGCAGATCCGGCGGTGGGAGTCGGGCGCGCTCGCGCACGCGGTCACGGACCCCTTCGGCAGGGGGCCCCTGCCGTGGCTGCGGGAGGACGAGCACTACTTCGCCAACGGCCGGGTCGTGCCCTGGTACGTGGACCGCGAGACGCTGGACGCGAGGGGGCGCGTCCTGCCCGTCCAGCGGGGCTCCTCGGGGCGGGCCCCCCAGGGCGTCGACGACGTGGCGTGCCAGATCAAGGGCTTCGTGTCGACGGGCTCGGTGGTGCCCGGCGAGTCCGTCGACTTCCGGGTCACCGTCAACCCGCCGCAGCCGTTCGGCGTGGACGTCTACCGGATCGGTCACTACAGGGGCGCGGGCGCAACCAAGATCACCACCAGCCCGCGGCTGTCCGGGACGGTCCAGCCGCCGCCGCTCGTCGCCGAGCGGACGGTCTCGTGCCACCACTGGTGGCTGTCCTGGCGGCTGCCGATCCCGTCGGACTGGAGCACCGGCGCCCACGTCGCCGTCCTCACCACGGCCGACGGCCACCGCTCCCACATCCCGTTCACCGTGCGCGACACCCGCGCGGCCGAGCTGCTGCTCGTGCTGCCCGACATCACCTGGCAGGCGTACAACCTCTTCCCGGAGGACGGCCGCACCGGGGCGAGCCTCTACCACGCGTGGGACGAGCGGGGGCGGCTGCTCGGGGAGCGGGAGGCCGCCGTCACCGTCAGCTTCGACCGCCCCTACGCCGGGGCCGGGCTGCCGCTGCACGTGGGCCACTCCTACGACTTCGTCCGCTGGGCCGAGCGCCACGGCTACGACCTGGCGTACGCGGAGGCCCGGGACCTCCACGCGGGCCGGGTCGATCCGGCCCACTACCGGGGCGTCGTCTTCGCCGGGCGCGACGAGTACTGGACGGTGCCCATGCGCCGGGCCGTCGCCCGCGCCCGGGACTGCGGCACGTCCCTGGTGTTCCTGTCCGCCAACACCATGTACTGGCGGGCCGAGTTGGGCAGCCTGCCCTCCGGCGAGCCGGACCGGCTGCTGAGCTGCCGCAAGCGCCGGGGCCCGGGGCGGGCCTGGCTGTGGCGCGAGCAGGGCGAGCCCGAGCAGGGGCTGCTGGGCATCCAGTACGCGGGGGCGGTGCCCGCTCCGGCCCCGCTGGTCGTGCGGAACGCGGACCACTGGCTGTGGGACGGCACCGGGGCTGCCGAGGGCGAGGAGCTGGCGGGCCTGGTGGCGGGCGAGGTGGACCGCTACTTCCCGCGGGCCCCGCTGCCCGCCCACACCGACCGCATCCTGCTGGCGCACTCCCCCTACCGGGACGCCGGAGGGGCGCGCCGGCACCAGGAGACCTCGCTCTACCGGGCGCCGAGCGGGGCGCTGGTCTTCAGCTCGGGGACGTTCGCGTGGACGCCCGCGCTGGACCGCCCCGGCCATGTGGACCCGTGCGTCCAGCGGGCGACGGCGAACCTGCTGGACCGCATCTGCAAGCACGGCTGACATCCCCGGCGCCGGGTACCCGGTGGCCGTCGGCCGGGGGCACTCCCCGGCCCGGCCCACCCCCGCACGCCGGACGGCGCGGCGTACGGGAGAATCTCCGTGTTCGTCGCACACTCCATGGAGGACTGGTGTCCGGATTCGTCGAGAAGCCCGAACCCGTAGCGGTAGCGGGTCTGGAGCATCTGCACACCGGGAAGGTGCGCGATCTCTACCGTGACGGGGCGGGCAACCTCGTGATGGTGGCCAGCGACCGGATCTCCGCGTTCGACTGGGTGCTGCCGACGGAGATCCCCGACAAGGGCCGCATCCTCACCCAGCTCTCGATGTGGTGGTTCGATCAGCTCGCCGACCTGGTGCCGAACCACGTGCTCTCCACGGACGTCCCGCCCGGCGCCCCGGCGGACTGGGCGGGCCGGGTCATGGTGTGCCGCTCGCTGCGGATGGTTCCGGTGGAGTGCGTGGCGCGCGGCTATCTGACCGGATCGGGTCTCGTGGAGTACGAGGCCACCCGGACGGTGTGCGGGCTGGCGCTGCCCGAGGGCCTGGTCGACGGCTCCGAACTGCCGGCGCCGATCTTCACCCCCGCGACGAAGGCGGAGGTGGGCGAGCACGACGAGAACGTGTCGTACGAGGAGGTCGCGCACCGGGTGGGCGCGGAGACGGCGGCCCGGCTGCGGCAGCTGACCCTCGGCGTCTACGGCCGGGCCCGGGACACCGCGCGCGAGCGCGGGATCATCCTGGCAGACACCAAATTCGAGTTCGGCTTCACGGCGGACGGTGGCGGGGCGGACGGCGGGGACGGCGAGCTGGTGCTGGCCGACGAGGTGCTGACGCCGGACTCCTCGCGGTTCTGGCCGGCGGACGCCTGGCGCCCGGGGCAGACACAGCCCTCCTACGACAAGCAGTTCGTGCGGAACTGGCTCTCCTCCCCCGCCTCGGGGTGGGACCGGCGCGGCGAGCAGCCCCCGCCGCCGCTGCCGGAGGACGTCGTCGCACAGACGCGCGCCAAGTACGTCGAGGCGTACGAGCGCCTCACCGGCCTGCCCTGGTCGTAGCCGGTTCCGCCCCAGGCCGCGCCGCGGGGCGGGTCAGCGCGTCGTGGCCAGGGAGCGCCCGAGCTCCAGGGCGTGCGTGTTGTACTCGGCCAGGATGCGCCGCGCCGACACCGCGTCTCCCGCCTCCAGGGCCGCGACGAGGTCCAGGTGCCCGGCCCACAGCAGGCCGCGCAGCTCGCCGCGGGCACGCAGCAGCGGGACGGTGAAGACCCAGGTCTGGATACGCAGCCGGTCGAGGAAGTCGGCGACGTAGGGGTTGCCGACGAGGTCGCCCAGCTCACGCCAGAACCGCAGGTCGTAGCCGATCAGGATGTCGAGGTCGCCCGCGAGGGCGGCCCGGCGGGCCGCTTCCGCGCGGCGCCGGACGGAGGCGACGGCCTCGGCTGCGGCCTCGGTCCGAGTGAGGGAACCGTCCGCCACCGCGGCGCGGAAGACGCCCTCGATGACGAGGGTGCGGGCCTCGACCATGGCCGTGAAGTCGGCGAGCGTGATCTCCCGCACCCGGAAGCCGCGGTGGTGGTCGGTGTCCAGGAGGCCCTGGGCGGAGAGGTCCACCAGGGCCTCCCGTACCGGGGTCGCGGAGACGCCGTACTGCTCGGCGATCTCCTTGACGGTGAAGGACCGCCCGGCCGGGAGCCGCCCGGCGAGCACCTCGTCGCGCAGGGCTTCGGCGAGCTGCTCGCGCAGGGTGCTTCGGGTGATGGGGGCGGGCGGCATGGCGGACACCCTACGCGGCGGGCGCGGCCCCGGCCGTGGTGTGGGCGTCGGCGACGGCGAGGGCCTCGTCGAGGACGGCGAGCCCCTCCTTGACCTCGGCCTCGCTGATCGTGCAGGGCGGGACGACGTGCAGGCGGTTGCCCACGACCAGCGGCCACAGGCCGTTCCGCTTGCAGGCGGCGGTGAACTCGGCCATGGGGCGGCCGGCGTCGCCGGTCGGCTGGAAGGGGATGAGCGGTTCGCGCGTCTCGCGGTCGCGCACGAGCTCGACGGCCCAGAAGACGCCGGTGCCGCGCACCTCGCCGACGGCGGGGTGACGCTCGGCCAGCGCCCGCAGGCCGGGGCCGAGCGCGGTGGCGCCGATGCGGGCGGCGTGCTCGACGATGCCTTCCTCGGCCATCGCGTCGAGGGTGGCGACGGCTGCGGCGCAGGCGAGCGGGTGGCCGGAGTAGGTGAGGCCGCCGGGGTAGGGGCGGTCGTCGAAGTCGGCGGCGATCTTCGCGGAGATCGCCACACCGCCGAGCGGGACGTAGCCGGAGTTGACGCCCTTGGCGAAGGTGACGAGGTCGGGGGTGACGTCGTAGTGGTCGAGGGCGAGCCAGGCGCCGGCCCGGCCGAATCCGGCCATCACCTCGTCGAGGATGAGGACGATGCCGTGGCGGTCGCAGATCTCGCGGACTCCCGGGAGGTAGCCGGGCGGCGGGACGAGGACGCCGGAGCCGCCGGGGATCGTCTCCAGGATGACGGCGGCGATGGTCTGCGGCCCTTCGAGGGCGATCGTCTCCTCCAGGTGCGCGAGGGCGCGCTCGCACTCCTCCTGCTCGGTGGTGGCGTGGAAGGAGGAGCGGTAGAGGTAGGGGCCGCGGAAGTGGACGACGCCCGCGGTGCCGGTGTCGCTGGCCCATCGGCGCGGGTCGCCGGTGAGGTTGATCGCGGTGCTGGTGGCGCCGTGGTAGGAGCGGTAGGCGCTGAGCAGCTTGGGCCGCCCGGTGTGCAGGCGCGCCATGCGCACGGCGTTCTCGACGGCCTCGGCGCCGCCGTTGGTGAAGAAGATCTTGTCCAGGTCCCCCGGCATGCGTTCGGCGACGAGCCGGGCGGCCTCGGAGCGGACGTCGACGGCGAAACCCGGGGCGACGGTGCACAGGGTGGCCGCCTGCTCCTGGATGGCGGCGACGACCCTGGGGTGCTGGTGGCCGATGTTGGCGTTGACGAGCTGGGAGGCGAAGTCGAGGTAGCGGTGCTCGTCGTAGTCCCAGAAGTAGGAGCCGGCGGCGCGACGGACGGGCAGCGGGTCGAGCTTGGCCTGCGCGGACCACGAGTGGAAGACGTGCGCGCGGTCGGCCGCCTTCACGGTGGCCTTGTCAGCGGGCGTGTTGCTCATGGTCTGCGTACCTCACAGCTCGCGTCACCGGGTGTGGGGCCTCAGCGTATCCGGCCGGTCTTCCGGCATGCGGACGCCGCCGTCACCTCCGGGGTGGACGGCGGCGTCCGGGCCGGGCTCGCGGGCTCAGCCCTTGATGCTGGCGAAGGCGACGATATTCGCGTCATAGCCGTCCTTCTTCGTCCAGGTCCCGCCGCAGGTGATGAGGCGGAGCTGCGGGTTCTCGGTGGGGCCGTAGACGCGCTCGTTGGGGAAGTCGTCCTTCGGGTACTGCTCGACCGAGTCCACGGCGAAGATCACCGTGGAGCCGTCCTTGCGCTCGACGACGACCTCGGCTCCCGGTTCGAGCGAGCCGACCCCCGCGAAGGCGGCGGCGCCCTTCTTGCTGTCCAGGTGGCCGATGAGCAGCGCGGGCCCCCGTTCGCCGGGCGACGGCCCGCCGCGCCACCACGCGGCCCGGTCGGCGTCGTCCTTGTCCGGGACGGGCGGGGTGCCGTCCGGCTCGGCGTCGGCACCGAAGACCTCGATGTCGGCGCCGATCTGCGGAAGGTAGAGCCGGGTCGGTGCCGAGCGAGGCATGACGGGGTGGTCGGCCTCGGGCGACTCGGCGTCCACGGCCTCGGGACGCGAGACGCCCTCGGCGACCATCGTGATCCCGGAGGCGCGGGCGGCGTCCCGCTTCTCTCCGCCGCCCTCGGGCACGGCCGCGCACAGTGCTCCTGCCACGAGCACGGTCACGGCGGCGGCCACCGTCTCCAGACGGCGACCGCCCGCCGCGATCCGCTGCTGACGCGTCGTCATGGGTATCCGGGATATCCGGGGGCGGCTCACGCCTGGTCCCCGCCGGTGCGGCGACGCCAGACCAGGAAGTACCCGGCGGCTCCCGTGACGGCCAGGCCACCGGCGACGGCGGCGGCCGTCGTGGCGCCGGGAGCGGCGGACTTCGACTCGGCCGCGAGGCCGCCGAGGCCGGCGTTGGCCGCGCCGCCGACACCACCGGTGAAGGTGAAGGTGCCGGTGAGCCGCTTGTGGTTCTTGCAGTAGCCGGTCACCTCGTACTTCTTGCCCGGCGTCAGGCCCTCGTTCATGACCTTGGCGGTGGCGAAGACCCTGTGGCGGCGGTGGTCGCGGTGCGGGTCGCCGCCGGTGTTCTTGCCGTCGGCGCCGTTGAGCTCGACGTCGTTGTCGAGGTTGTTCTCGCCGTCGTGGTGACGCCGGTCGTGGTGGCGGCGGCCGTCGGTGTGGGCCTGGCTCCACTCGAAGGCGTCCGAGGCGACGGTGCCGTGCCCGCCGTCCCGGCACAGGGCCTTCACCTTGACGACCGTGCCCGGGCCGCCGGACGAGGGGTGGAGCTTGAGGCCGCCGTGGCCGCCGGTGTCGCCGCCGGCGAAGGCCGGGGCGGCCATCCCGAGGACGAGCGCGGTGGACGCGGCGGCTGTGGCGAGGGTTCGCATCTTCTGCATCAGGAGTGTGACCTCCGGTCTGAGGGCGCGCGTGCAGGGGCCGTTCCCGAGCGGTGACCGCGCGCCTGGTCCCCATGCGAACAGCGGCCCGGGCGCGTCGCACCCCGGATACCTCCCGCCGGGTGCCGCCTTGAGCCAACAGGGGGCGCGGCGTCCCGTGAAACCCGCCCGACGGCTCGTCAGTTCGGCCTGCCCCCCGAGGCCGCGCGGGAGGGCCGGGTGAGCGGACGGCGCGTCAGGTCGTCTCCACGTCCCGGCGCCGCAGCCCGGCGAGCCCGAGGGCGACGAGGACGGCGGCCAGCAGCGTCAGCACCAGCAGCGGGGTCCAGGAAACGGGGTCGGCGGGCAGGCTGGGCACGTGGCCGAACGGCGAGAGCCGGGCCAGCCAGTCGGGCAGCTGAAGGATCGGGCCGAGGTAGTCCACGACGAAGCCCCACAGCGGCACCGCCCACGCCAGCGGCAGGGCGCGCGGCAGCCAGCCGAACAGCACCGCACTGACGCCGACGGTCACCCACAGGGCGGGCGCGTAGGCCAGGGCCGCGCCGGTCAGCTCCGGCACCAACGCGGCGTCCCCGGCCGTGGCCGCGCCGAGCGCGCCGAAGCCCAGACCGGCCGCGAGCAGGACGAGGGTGCCGCCCGCCAGTGCGACGGCGAGGTGACCCCCGGCCCAGCGGGCGCGGGAGAGCGGCGTGGCCAGGAGGGGTTCTGCGCGCCGGCCGGTCTCCTCGGCCCGGGGCCGGGCGGCGGCCAGCACGGCGTACACGGCCGCGATCACGGCGAGCACGACCATGACCATCGCGGCGAAGGACTCCACGATGCTCGCGCCGCCGATCTCGGCCAGCACGTCCTCGAACGCGGCGATGTCGTCGAGCATGTCCTCGGCGTCCCCGAGGACGGAACCGTAGGAGGCGCCGAGCAGGAACAGCGCCACGCAGAAGCCGAGCAGCAGCCCGCGCTGCAGGCGCCAGGCGAGGCCGAGCGGGTGGAGGAGCGCGGCGCCCGCGCGCGGGGGCCCGCCGCGGGCGGGCCGCAGCCCCGCGCCCAGGTCGCGCCGCGTGCTGAGCCGGACCGCGAGGGCGGTGGTGGCGACGGCGACGGCCAGCGCGAGCAGCAGCGGCCACCAGCGGTCGTCGACGTACACGTAGGTGCGCTGGGCCCAGCCGATCGGCGAGAGCCAGGACAGCGCGCCGCCGCCCCCGTCGGCGCCGCTCACGTCGCCGACGGCCCGCAGGGCGTAGGCGAGGCCGAGCACCGCGAAGGCGAGCCCGGAGGCGCCCCGGGAGTGCGGCGTGACCTGCGCGGTGACGGCGGCGACGGCGGCCATGACGAGGCCGACGGCCGCGTGCGCGGCGCCGTACAGCAGGGAACCGCCCCAGCCGACGTCGGGGATGCCGGCCGTGCCGAGGACGAGGGCCAGGGCCGCGGCCAGGGCGACCATGGCCACGGTCGCGGTGCCCAGCGCGGCGGCCAGCGGCGCGTGCCGGCCGACGACGCCGGAGCGGACGAGTTCGGCGCGCCCGCTCTCCTCCTCGGCGCGGGAGTGCCGGGTGACGGTCAGGACGGCGAGCAGGGCGGCGAGGACGGCGGTGAACCCGAGCATCTGGTGCCCGAGCATGGCGCCGTAGGTGTAGTCGGTGAGGTAGTGCTCCGGCCCCGAGGTGGCCAGAGCCGCGGGGCTGCCCATCGTCTCGGCGGCCGAGCGGCGCGAGGCGGGCGTGGTGTAGAGGTCGCGGAGGCTGGTCGCGGTGAGGAGGGTGCCCAGGGACAGGGCGAGGATCCAGACCGGCAGCCGCACCCGGTCCCGGCGCAGCGCGAAGCGCAGCAGCCTGCGGGTGCCGGTGAGGGGGCCGGTGCGCTCGGGGCGGCCGGGTTCCGTGCGGGCGCCGGGGGCGGGACGGGTCGTCGTGTTCATCGTCCGCTCTCCGAGGGTTCGGCGGCGTCCGCGGCGGCGCCGTCCGCGTGGTCGCCGTAGTGGCGCAGCATCAGCTCCTCCAGCGTGGGCGGATGACTGACCAGGCTGCGGACCCCGGCGGCGGCGAGCAGCCGGACGACCTCGTCGAGCCGGCCGCCGTCGACGGCGCAGCGCACCCGGCCGTCCTCGACGCTCAGGTGGTGCACGCCCTCCAGGCCGTCGAGGCCGGGGACGGGGCGTTCCGTCTCCGCCTCGACGGTGGTGCGGGTGAGGTGGCGCAGCTCGCCGAGCGTCCCGGACTGCACGATCCGCCCGAGCCGGACGATGCTGACGCGGTCACACAACTTCTCGACCTGCGCCAGGATGTGACTGGAGAGCAGGACGGTGCGGCCGGCCGCCTTCGCCTCCCCGATGACCTCCTGGAAGACGGCCTCCATCAGCGGGTCCAGGCCGGCGGTGGGCTCGTCGAGCAGCAGCAGCTCGGCGTCGGAGGCGAGCGCGGCGACGAGGGCCACCTTCTGCCGGTTCCCCTTGGAGTAGCTGCGGCCCTTCTTGGTCGGGTCGAGG
This sequence comes from Streptomyces sp. WMMC1477, assembly GCF_027460245.1. Lineage (NCBI taxonomy): Bacteria > Bacillati > Actinomycetota > Actinomycetes > Kitasatosporales > Streptomycetaceae > Streptomyces > Streptomyces sp. WMMC1477. The sequence goes on from NZ_JAPZBD010000003.1 coordinate 2,487,980, forward strand.
TCGAAGCGTTCGAGCAGCTCGTCGCGGCGCCGCCGGTCGACACCGCCGCGCAGCGAGGACAGCAGGTCGATCGCCTCTCCGCCGGTGAGGTTCGGCCACAGCTCGACGTCGCCGGGCACATAGGCCAGCCGGCGGTGCAGGGCCACGGCGTCCCGCCACGGGTCGCGGCCGAGCAGCTGGACGGCCCCGGCGTCGGCGCGCAGCAGCCCGAGCAGCACGCGGATCGTCGTGGACTTCCCGGCTCCGTTGGGCCCGAGGAAACCGTGCACCTCTCCGCTGGCCACGGTGAGGTCGAGACCGTCCAGCGCGCGGGTGCGGCCGAAGGTCTTGACGAGCCCGGATGTGGAGATCGCGTTCACCATGGCTGTGACGGTACGCTCGTTTCAGAAATTTGTGAAGTTAGGAGAGTGTCAAAAGGCACCCTCGCCCCCACCGCACTCACCTGCGAAGATGATCTACGTGTCCCCTGAAACCACTGATACCCCGAAGGACCCACACGAGGACCCGGGCAAGGGCCCGCGCAAGGACGCGCGGGAGGGCCCGCGCGAAGGCCCGGGCGAAGTCCCCCGCGCGGGCGCGGCCGAGGACGCGGCCGACGACGCGGCGCACGCCGAGTACTCCGCTCCGGTGGCCGCCTTCGTCGAGCGGCTGGCCGGCGACCTGACCGAGGCCGGCATGCAGCGCATGGCCGCCCGCGTCTTCGCCTGCCTGCTCGTCTCCGAGCAGGGCGCGCTCAGCTCCGCCGAGCTGGGCCGGCGGCTGCGGATCTCCCCGGCCGCCGTCTCCGGCGCCGTCCGCTACCTGGGGCAGATCCACATGCTCACCCGCGAGCGCGTCCCCGGCTCCCGCCGTGAGCGCTACCGGCTGCACGCCGACGTCTGGTACGAGTCGTTGACCAGCCGCGAAGCCATCATGAACCGCTGGCTGAGCACCTTCGAGAGCGGCCTCGCCGCCCTGGAGCCCGGCTCCCCCGCGGGCCGCCGCGTCGCCGAGACCGGCGAGTTCCTCGCCTATCTGCGGGACGAGCTGCACAGCGTCATGGAGCGGTGGCACGAGCGGCGCGAACAGCAGGACGCCGACCGTCCGGAGGCCGGTTCAGGACGCGGGGAGGGTGAGGTGGACGGCTGACGGCGACACCGTCCACGTCCGGGTGCGGAACTCCGGGCCCGAGACGGTCACGGCCCGCGCCCGAGCCCGCACCGGCGACTCCCCCGCCGGCACCCGGGCCGCGTTCGCCGGCCGCACCACGACCTCCGCCAGCCCGCCGCCCGCGCCACCCGGTTCCGTGCGCACCGAGACCTCCACCACGGGGCGCCCCGGATCGGCCAGCAGCACGCCGTCTGCCTCCACCCGGAGCCGGGGCAGCGGCACCGAGGCGCGCCGCCCCGGCCACATCCGCGCCGCCCGCCGCCCGAGCGGGCCCAGCACCCGCCCCGACCCCCCGGCCGCGACAGCCGTCTCCCCGGCCGGCTCCACCGGCGCCGCGGGGATGCGCACCCCGCCCAGGAGCACCGCGCCCGTTTCGTCGACCAGCAGGTCCAGTGCCCGGTCCGCGCCGGCCAGCACGGCCCGGGCCGCGGCCACCGCGTCCAGCGGCAGCCCGAGGCCCGCCGCCAGGCGCACCGCCGACGGCAGGCCCACCGGCACCACACCGAGCGCGGCATGCGGCCGAACGTCCCCCGTCGCGCCCACGCCCTCCTCGTCCGGCTCGCCCACGGCCTCCCGGTGAAGCTGCTCCACGGCGCGCAGGAGCGCCGCGTCGTCGCCGACGACGACCGGCCGACGGCGTCCCCGCCGCGCCACCGCCCGGCCGACCTCCTCCCGCGACTCCGGCAGGCACACCTTCACGTCCCCGGCGGCGCTCAGCACGTCCCGGGCGATGCGGACGGACTCCCCGTCGACGTTCCGGGCCACCGGATCGACGACCACGAGCAGGTCTGGAGCCGACACGTTCGTCCTTCCTCAGGTAATCTCTCGGTGCAAGAGCCCCTGCCGCTGTTGCGTCAGGGGCTTCGACTATCCGGGGCACCGATTCACGGCTCTTGGTGGCGGCGCGTGCGCCGCACGTCGCGCAAAGGCGCGCGACACCGCGGCAAGGACGCGGTTCTCCCACCGATCCGCACGATGGACATGCCCCGCCCGGAAGGGGTGTACGCCTGTGCCCGCACTCGTGCTGCTCGGCGCTCAGTGGGGTGACGAGGGGAAGGGGAAGGCCACCGACCTGCTCGGCGGTTCGGTGGACTACGTCGTCCGGTTCCAGGGCGGCAACAACGCCGGCCACACGGTCGTCGTCGGGGACCAGAAATACGCCCTCCACCTGCTGCCCTCCGGCATCCTCTCCCCGGGCTGCACCCCGGTCATCGGCAACGGCGTCGTCGTCGACCCGGCCGTGCTGCTGGAGGAGCTGCGCGGGCTGGACGAGCGCGGCGTCGACACGTCCAAGCTGCTGCTCAGCGGCAACGCGCACCTGATCACGCCGTACCACACCGAGATCGACAAGGTCACCGAGCGCTTCCTCGGCAAGCGCAAGATCGGCACGACCGGCCGGGGCATCGGCCCCACCTACGCGGACAAGATCAACCGCGTCGGCATCCGGGTGCAGGACCTGTTCGACGAGTCGATCCTGCGGCAGAAGGTCGAGGCCGCCCTGGACTTCAAGAACCAGGTGCTCGCCAAGCTGTACAACCGCCGCTCGGTCAGCACCGAGCAGGTCGTCGAGGAACTGCTGGGCTACGCCGACCGGCTCTCCGGCTACGTCTGCGACACCACCCTGGTGCTGAACGACGCCATCGACGAGGGCAAGGTCGTCCTCTTCGAGGGCGGTCAGGGAACGCTGCTCGACGTCGACCACGGCACGTACCCCTTCGTCACGTCCTCCAACCCGACGGCGGGCGGTGCCTGCACCGGGGCCGGAGTGGGGCCGACCCGCATCAGCCGCGTCATCGGCATCCTCAAGGCCTATACGACGCGTGTGGGCGCCGGACCGTTCCCCACCGAGCTGCTCGACGAGGACGGGGAGAAGCTGCGCACCATCGGTGGCGAGCGCGGCGTGACCACCGGACGCGACCGCCGCTGCGGCTGGTTCGACGCGGTCATCGCCCGGTACGCCACCCGCGTCAACGGGCTGACCGACTTCTTCCTCACCAAGCTCGACGTGCTCACCGGCTGGGAGGAGATCCCGGTGTGCGTGGCCTACGAGATCGACGGGAAGCGGGTCACCGAGCTGCCCTACAGCCAGAGTGACTTCCACCACGCCAAGCCGGTCTACGAGTACCTCCCCGGCTGGACGGAGGACATCACCAAGGCGAAGACCTTCGCCGACCTGCCGAAGAACGCGCAGGGCTACGTGAAGGCGCTGGAGGAGATGTCCGGGGCGCCGATCTCCGCGATCGGTGTCGGTCCCGGCCGCGACGAGACCATCCAGGTCCGCTCCTTCCTGGACTGACCCGGCCGCCCGGACCGACCCCGCGCGGGGGCGGGGCCCGCTGGTCACCCCGACCGGCGGACCCAGCCCCCGCCGCTGCCGTCAGCCGCGGCGGATCATGTCCAGCAGCACGCCGAACGCCGGCTTGTCCGGATGGAACGGCGCGTAGTGGCCGACCCCCGGCAGCAGATGCAGCCGGGCGCCCCAGTTCCCCGCGTACCGACGGGACAGCTCGACGGGCACCTCGGCGTCCTCGGTGCCGTGCAGCAGCTCCACCGGAACCCGGGGCAGCAGCCTCATCGGGTCGGCCTCCTCCAGCAGCCGCCGCACGTTCGGCTGGCCGCCGAGCAGCTCGGCGACGGCGCCGGCACTGAGGCCCAGGTCGTGGGCGCGGGCCAGGTCAGCCACCGCGGCGACCGCGAGCACCCGGTCGGCCGCGTGCTCCCGCCGCGCCGCCGCGCACAGCGCGAGATGCCCCCCGGCCGAGTGGCCCACCAGCGCCGCGGGCGGGCCGCCGAGGTACTCCAGGGCCGCCTCCACGTCCTCGACCGACGCCGGCCAGCCGCCGTCCCCGCCCACCCGCCGGTACTCGACCAGCTCGACGGCGAATCCGTGCCGGGCCAGCGCCGCGGCGAACGGGGTGAGATGGCCGCGGTCGTACCGCTCCCGCCAGAAGCCCCCGTGCAGCACGGTGACCCGGGGCCCGGTGCGCGGCCCGTAGAGGTCCACCACCTGGGAGGGGTGGCCCCCGTAGCGCTCCGAGGCGTCGGGCGCCACCGGGGCCAGGCCGAGGAGGTCGCGCTCCTCCGCGTACGTCACCCCGTCGCCTCCGCCACCTCGCCGAACACCCGGGCCGCCCGCTCGACGTCGGCGAAGGACGTGTAGAGCGGCGTGAAACCGAACCGCAGCACCCCGGGGCGCCGGAAGTCGCCGACGATCCCGCGGGCGACCAGACGCTCCATGACCTGCTCGGCGTCCGGGCACTCCAGCGCGATCTGGCTGCCCCGGCGCTCGTGCTCCGTCGGCGTGATCAGACGCACCCGGCCGGGCGGCAGACAGGTGTCCAGGGCCTGGAGGAAGAAGTCGGTCAGGGCGAGCGACTTGGCCCGCACCGCCGCGATGTCCACCCCGTCCCACACCGTCAGCGCCGCCTCAAGCGCCAGCATCGACAGCAGGTCCGGGGTGCCGACCCGGCCCCGCAGGACGCCCCCGGCCGGGACGAACTCCGGCGTCATGGCGAACGGCTCCCGGTGCCCGTGCCAGCCCGGCAGCGGGGAGTCGAAGCCCTCCTGGTGGCGCCGGGCGATGTAGAGGTAGGCCGGGGAACCCGGCCCGCCGTTCAGGTACTTGTAGGTGCAGCCGACGGCGAGGTCGACCCGGTGCTCGTCGAGCCCGACGGGCAGGGCCCCGGCGCTGTGGCACAGGTCCGCCACGACCAGCGCCCCCGCCGCGTGCGCCGCCGCGGTGACGCCGGGCAGGTCGTGCAGCTCACCGGTGCGGTAGTCCACGTGGTTGACCAGCACCGCGGCCGTCCGCGGCCCCACCTCCGCGGCCATCTCGTCCGGCCGCACGGCGCGCACGGCGCAGCCCGTCATCCGGGCCGCCGACTCGGCGATGTAGCCGTCCGTCGGGAAGGTGACCGCGTCCACCAGGACCTCGTCCCGGCCCTCCGGCGCCAGCCGCACGGCCCCCACGACCGCCTTGAAGACGTTCACCGAGGTGGAGTCGCCCACGACGATCTGCCCGGGGGCGGCGCCGACGAGCGGAGCTATGCGGTCGCCGACACGCTGGGGCGCCTCCCACCAGCCCGACTCCGTCCACGACCGGATGCGCAGCTCGCCCCACTCCCGGCCCACCACCTCGGCCAGCCGGCCCGGCACGGCGTGGGGCAGGGCGCCCAGCGAGTTGCCGTCCAGATAGACGACGCCCTCCGGGTGCTCGGGGTCCTCCAGCGCGAACAGCTTGCGCGAGGCCGCCAGCTCGTCGGCCTCGTCCAGGCGGGCGGCCCTGGCCCGCAGCTCCTGCTCAGACATGGCTCCGCGCCGTCCACAGCTCCGGGAACACGTTCTTCGTCGCCCTCTTCTCCAGCCAGGCCACCCCGGCCGACCCACCGGTGCCCACCTTCGAGCCCATGGACCGCCGGGTGGCGACCAGGTGATCGTTGCGCCAGCGCCACACCAGCTCCGCGACCTCCGTCAGCGCCTCGCCCAGCCGGGCCGTCGGCGCCTCCGGATCGCCCGAGTACACCCGCGCCCAGGCCGCCTCCACCTCCGGCGACGGCTCGTACCGCTCCTGCACGTCCCTGTTCAGCACCGCGTCCGGGACGTCCTCGCCCTGCCGGGCCAGGAACCGCAACACCTCGTCGTACAGGCTCGGCTCGTGCAGGGCCTTCTCCAGTTCGTCGTGCACCCGGGGCGCGCCGCGGTGCGGAACGAGCATGGACGCCGACTTCTCGCCCAGCAGGAACTCCATGCGCCGGTACATCGCCGACTGGAACCCGGAGCCCTCGCCCAGGGCGGCCCGGTAGGAGTTGAACTGCCCCGGGGTCAGATGCGCGAGCGGCTCCCAGGAGGCGTTCAGCGACTGGAGCTCGTAGGCCGAGCGCTTGAGCGCGTCCAGCGCCGTCCGCAGGTCGTCCTCCCGCAGCGCCTGCGCCGCCGTCTGCCACTCGTGGACGATCACGGTGAACCACAGCTCCATGACCTGGGTCGTGACCAGGAACACCATCTCGCCGGGATCGTCCGACAGCGGGTGCTGGAGGTGGGTGAGGACGTCGGCCTTCACATAGTCCTCGTACGGGGTCGTCCCTGCGAAGTCCAGGTTGGGCGTCGCGTCACTGTCCTGCATCGAAGGTCTCCTCGCCAATCCACCCGGGGTCACCGGGCCTGCCGCGATCATCTCCGGCCGAGGGGACGACGGCAAGGGCGGGGCTCAGGGCACACTGGTGAGCATGGCCATTCACGAGAACCTGCTCGGGGGTCCGCCCCCGACCCACCTGCCCGACGACCCGGGCCCGCGCGAGGCGCTGGCCGCCGGTACGGCGCCGACCGAGGTCGCCGCGCGGTACCCCGCCTCGTCCCTCGCCTGGGCCCAGCTCGCCGACGAGGCCTTCGAGGGCGGCCGGGTCGTCGAGTCCTACGCCTACGCCCGCACGGGCTACCACCGCGGCCTCGACGCGCTGCGCCGCAACGGCTGGAAGGGCCACGGCCCGGTGCCGTTCGAGCACGAGCCGAACCGCGGCTTCCTGCGCGCCCTGCACGCCCTGGCCCGCGCCGCCGGCGCGATCGGTGAGCAGGAGGAGCACGAGCGCTGCTCGGCCTTCCTCAAGGAGAGCAGCCCCACGGCAGCCGAAACCCTCAGATAACCCCCACCCCGCCCCCGCCGGGGGCGCGGGGAACCGCACGACCAGCCCCGACGCACCCGCGCCCGGCGACGCCCCCCGGGGCACCCCGGAGCCCGGAACCGGGGCCGGGGCCGAGGGCAGCGCCCCGGTTCCGGAAAGGTGGGGGCACCTCCCAGCTCCCCCAGCCCGGCGGCTGGGAGGTGCCCCCATGCCGGGGAAGGGGAGGGGCCAGAACCAACGGGACCCGGCCACAGGCCGGGTCCCGTACCAGGTGCCGGGGCGAAAACCCAGGCCCAGGTCCCGGGGCAGGCCCCGGGCAAGAGGTCAGCGGGTCGCGGCCCCGCCGCTCACTTCAGCTTGGTGCCGGTCGAGCGCAGGTTCGCGCAGGCCACCCGCACCCGCTCGGCCATGGACTTCTCCGCCGCCTTGCCCCAGCTCCGCGGGTCGTACAGCTTCTTGTCGCCGACCTCTCCGTCCACCTTCAGCACCGCGTCGTAGTTGCGGAACATGTGGTCCGCGACGGGCCGGGTGAAGGCGTACTGGGTGTCGGTGTCGAGGTTCATCTTCACGACGCCGTTCTCCAGCGCGGTGGTGATCTCGCCCTCGGTGGAGCCGGAGCCGCCGTGGAAGACGAAGTCGAACGGGCTCGCCGTACCGAACCGGGCGGCGACGCCCTCCTGGAGCTCCTTCAGCAGCTCGGGGCGGAGAACGACGTTGCCCGGCTTGTAGACGCCGTGCACGTTGCCGAAGGAGGCGGCCAGCAGGTAGCGGCCCTTCTCGCCCAGGCCCAGGGCCTCGGCGGTGCGGATGGCGTCGTCGACGGTCGTGTACAGCTCGTCGTTGATCTCGTGGGTGACGCCGTCCTCCTCGCCACCGGTCGGGGTGATCTCGACCTCAAGGATGATCTTGGCGGCCGCGGCCTGGGCGAGCAGCTCCTGCCCGATCGCCAGGTTGTCCGCGAGGGTCTCGGCCGAGCCGTCCCACATGTGGGACTGGAAGAGCGGGTTGCGCCCGGCGGCGACGCGCTCGCGCGAGAGCTCCAGCAGCGGACGGACGTAGCCGTCCAGCTTGTCCTTCGGGCAGTGGTCCGTGTGCAGGGCGATGTTCACCGGGTACTTCTCGGCGACGATGTGCGCGTACTCGGCGAGGGCGACCGCGCCCGTGACCATGTCCTTGCTGTACTGGCCGCCGAGGAACTCCGCGCCGCCGGTCGAGATCTGGACGATGCCGTCACTCTCGGCCTCGGCGAAGCCGCGCAGGGCCGCGTGCAGGGTCTGGCTGGAGGTGACGTTGATGGCCGGGTAGGCGAACTTGCCGGCCTTCGCCCGGTCGAGCATCTCGGTGTAGATCTCGGGGGTTGCGATGGGCATGCTGTCCGCTCCTTGGGAGATGTGCGGGTGTCGGGGTCCCTGACCGTGGGCGACATCGTCGTCGGACCCATCTTCCCAGACCCGGGCGGAACCTCCAGAGGGGCCGTCCGAACGGACCCGAGCCGGTGTGTACGGCCGGGGGGCGGGGTTTCACGTGAAACCCCGCCCCCCGGCCGCGCGCTGGGCTCAGCCCAGGCCCAAGTCCTCGCTGCGGTAGGCCTGGTAGTAGGGGAGCCCGGTCTTCTCGACGGCCGGAGCGGCGCCCCGCTCGACGATCACCGCCACGCCGACGACCTCGGCCCCGGCCTCCCGGAGCGCCTCGACCGCCGTGAGCACCGAGCCGCCGGTGGTGGAGGTGTCCTCCACGGCCAGGACCCGCCGCCCGGCCACGTCCGGCCCCTCCACCCGGCGCTGCAGGCCGTGCGCCTTTCCGGTCTTGCGCACGACGAAGGCGTCCAGCGTCCGGCCGCGCGCCGCGGCGGCGTGCAGCATGGCCGTCGCCACCGGGTCGGCGCCGAGGGTGAGCCCGCCCACGGCGTCGTAGTCGAGGTCGGCGGTGAGATCGAGCATGACCTGACCGACCAGCGGCGCCGTCTCGCCGTCGAGGGTGATCCGGCGCAGGTCGACGTAGTAGTCGGCCTCCTTCCCGGAGGAGAGGATCACCTTGCCGTGCACCACGGCCTTGTCCTTGATCTGCTGCAACAGCGCAGCACGCGCATCGGTCATGCTCCCGAGCCTATCCAGCGCCCGCCGTTCGTCGGCTCTCCGCCTCGACCCGCCGCCAGGCCCAGGTGGTCCTGACCTCCAGCGGCTCGATGGGGGTGACCAGGCGCGGCGCGGTGTTGAGCCCGTTCGGCGGGCCCGACTGCGGCTCCACGCAGACGGCGGCCTCCTGCTCGTCGTAGACGACGACCCACTCCGCCCGGCTCGTGACGGACAGCTTCAGCTCCCCCGGCCAGGTCAGGGTGACGTCGACGCCGTCCGGCATGCCGAAGCAGTCGTCCCACGGGCCGGGGCGCGGCTCGACGCGGCGGCCTGTGGGCAGGTGGTCGGGGCCCCGCTCCTCCTGCCAGGCAGGGTCGAAGTCCACCCGGACGTCGGAGCCACCCCGCCCGAGGTTGCGGCGCCACCACGGGTGCCAGCCCGCCTGGGCCGGGAAGGACTCCGCCGCCGTCTCCACCCCGAGCGTCAGGGTCAGCGAGCCGCCGTCCTCCGCCAGCTCCACCAGCTCCACCAGCTGCGTCACCGTGCCCGACCACGGCCAGGGCTCGCCCAGCTCCCAGGTGAACGCGGCGGACCGGCCGTCCGAGCCGACCGTGCGCCAGCGCCCGTCCCGGGCGAAGCCGTGCAGGGCGTGCGGCGGCGCGTCGACCGGCAGTTGGTACACCCGTCCACCGTTGCGGACGCGTCCGCGGTCCGTGCGCCCGCAGAAGGGCACCATCACGAAGGAGCCGTAGCCTTCGCCGCTCACCAGCAGCTCGGTGCCGCCGACGCGCAAGGAGGCGATCCGGCAACCGTGTTCGGGCTCGACGGCCACCTCGGCATCACCAGCCGCCAGCCGAACCATCGAGGTCTCAGTCGTCACCCTCCGAGCCTAGAGGGTGACATGACGGCGTCGCTCACGGCGGCGTCCGGGGAGGGTGGCGGCGTCCGGTCGTGGCGCCGTCCGGGGGGGGCGTCCGGCCGGATCCGCCGGGCGGGCCTCAGCGGCGACGGCGGAGGGCGCGGCCGACGAGGACGGCGGAGGCCACGACCAGGGCGGCCGCCGGGGCGGCCCAGCGCAGGGCGGCCTGAGTGCTGAAGGTCTCCGGGGCCGGGACGGGCGCGTACCGGCCGCGCGGCGGGGCGTGGTCCACCTCCTCCGCACTGCGCCCGATCATCGTCCGGCGGGCGTGGGCGGCCTCGGCCGGAACCGGCTCGGCTCCCTCGCGGTCCTCGTGCCCTCCGTAGCCCTCGTCGCTCAGCGGGTCCAGCGAGGGGGGCGGCACCTCGGTGTCGAAGACGGAGGGCCGCTCGGGCTCCGGAGCCTCGGGGCCGGGCTGCTCGGGCTGCTCTTCTTCCTCCGGCTCGGCCGGGGCCGCGGCCTGGGGCTCGTCCCTGGCACCGGCCGGCTGGTCCGGGGCGGGGATGCCGGGGATGACGCGCTCGTTGTCGTCGGCGGGCGGGTCGGCGGCCAGGCTCTCGGCCAGCGCCTGGCCGAACCGTTCCAGCAAGCGGCGGCCGAGAGCGGCGCGCTGGACGGGCTCGGCCTCGGTGAGCCGTCCCTTGCCGCGGACCGTGCCGGAACAGAGCAGCACCGTGCCCGTGTCCTCGTCGCCGGGCTCGCCGCGGCCCTCGGCGGGGCGGGGAGCGAGCGTCAGCGTGAGGCGGGCCGAGCCCTGGCCGCGGGCCTCGTCCCCCTTGCCGACGACACGGAACCCGTCGTCCTGCGCCGTGACCTCCAGGGAGCCGCGGTAGGTGATGGTGGAGCCACCGATCCGTACCCGGAGCCGGCCGGTGACGGTACCGTCGGCGTCCCGCCCCTCCTCGGCGTCGAGTTGCAGCCCGGGCACACAGCGGGCGACGCGCTCGGCCTCGGCGAGCGCCGCCCGTACCGGCCCGACGGGAAACGGGACGTACACCTCGTGCTCCATGCCCGCGAGCCTACCCGTGCGGACCGCCACCAAGGCCGTTGCGTGGCGATTCCATGTCGCGCTCGCGTCGTTTCGCCCGGGACCGCCCGCCCGGGCGTCTCGCTGCTCGGAACGTTTCGGCACCCGGCGTCGGCGGCCGTCAGCCGTAGCGCGGATGCAGCAGCGTGGAGGGGGGCAGGCCGGGGATCCGCAGCCGTTCGGCGCTGGCCGCCGCGCGGTCCAGGTCGGCCCGGGTGAGGGCGCCGGGGCCCGAAGCGCCGGCGCCCAGCCCGAGCGGGGGCACGGCGCCGGGGGAGGCCAGCAGGAAGCCCCAGTCGGCGGGGTGCGGCCCGACGGCGGCCTCCTGCTGGCCGCGGTCGGTGTCGGCCGGGAAGCCCGAGGTCCGGCCGTCGACGGCGTACGGCACGGGGTGGAGCCCGGCCGCCCGCAGGGTGGACTCCACCGTCCAGAAGGCGTGCCCGGCCCCGCCGACCGAGCCGGCGTGCACCGCGAAGCGGCCGTCGTCCGCGAGGGCCCGGGAGAGCAGCCCGTAGAACTCCTGGGAGTACAGCCGCACGCTCTCCGCCAGCCGGGCGTCGGGCAGGGCGGAGACGACGACGTCGTACGGCGGCTCCCCCTCCTGAGGCCAGGCGCGCAGCCAGCGGAACGCGTCCGCGATCACCACCCGCACCCGGGGGTCGTCGAGGGAGCCGTCGTTGAGCGCGCTGAGCCGCGCGTCGGTGCGGGCCAGGGAGACGACGCGGGAGTCGAGCTCGACGAGCGTGACCTCCTCGACGTCCGGGTGGCGCAGTACCTCCCGCAGCGCCAGCCCGTCGCCACCGCCGAGGACGAGCACCCGCTCGGCCCGTCCGGCCGCCATGGCCGGACGGACGAGGGCCTGGTGGTAGCGGGCCTCGTCCGTGCCGCAGACCCGCAGCCGCCCGTCCAGGTACAGTTCCAGCCCGCACGGGCCGTGTGCGGCGGCGCCGGGTTGCCGCCCGTGCCCGCCGCCGCCCTCCATGAGCACGATCTCCTGGACGTCGCTGTGTACGGCGACGCGTACCTCGCCGCCGTAGACCGCTCGCCGGGCGGCCTCCTCGAACGGCTCCGAGAAGACGGCGGCCCCGCCGAGCAGGGCGGGCACGACGGCGAAGACCGAGGCCAGAGCGGCCCGTTTCCTGGGCGTGAGGTCGTGCCGGAAGAGCCACAGGACGAGCAGCCCGCCCGCGGCCACGTTGACGACCCCGGCCAGCAGGGCCCCGACGAGCTGTCCGAACAGCGGCAGCAGCAGAAAGGGGAAGGCGAGCCCGCCGACGAGGGCGCCCACGTAGTCGGCGGCGAACAGGTCCGCGACGGCGTTGCTCGCGTCCTGGGCCCGGATGCGCTGGATGAGCGTCATCAGCAGCGGCATCTCGGCCCCGATGAGCACCCCGATGGCCAGGGAGAACGCGACCACCACGCCCCGGGACGCGCCGAACCAGGCGAACGCCGCGAACAGCGCCATGACCGAACCGCCGCCGACCAGCGCGAGCAGGCACTCGATCAGCCCGAAGCAGCAGACGGCCTGGCATCGGAGCCGCTTGGCCACCAGCGACCCCACGCCCATCGCGAAGACCATCACCGACAGCACGATGGACGCCTGGGCGACCGAGTCGCCCGTGAGGTACGAGGCCAGGGCGACGAGGGCGAGTTCGTACACCAGCCCGCAGGCGGCGCAGACGAACACCGAGCACAGGACGAGGAAGCGGCCGAGCCCCGGCCGCACGGGCAGCCGGACGGGTGTGTCCTCCGGAGCCCGCCGCGACACGTCGGGCTGTACCGCCCGCCCGGACACGGGCTGATCGATCATGCCGGGAACGCTACGTGACGCCAAACCTGCACAGCGTCACCCACACGAGTGCAATCCGACCGGTTCAGCCCGGCGCCGCTGCTCCCGCCGCCTCCCCCGCGCCCACGGTGACCCGGGTCCGCGTGGCCACGAGCCGCCCCTCCTGCGGGTACGCGTGCCAGGTACGCCAGGAGACCTGCCCGCCGTGGCGCTGGACGAGCAGCGCGGTGAAGGCGTAGGGGTCGCCGGGGAACGTCCCGGCCAGCCCGTTCGGGTGCTCGGCCACCAGGGCCAGCAGATCCTGCGCCCGCCCTGCGAACGAACCCCGGGAGAGGGTCTCGACCCGAGTCGCGAACGCGTACTCCCAGCGCCCCAGCCGCTTGGACACACCGAGCGGCAGGGGACTGCTGCTCCCCGGCATACAGGCCACCGTCTCCGAGCAGCTGCCGCTCTCGTCGTCGAGTAGCACTTGGTGGGAGGCGCCCAGCAGCCTCAACTGCGCCCGGATTCCGTCAAGTTCCAGATCGAGCGTGGCCAGGGCCGGGAGCGGCTCCCGCCCCAGGGCCCAGGCGAGGTCGCCGGCGCGGGTGTCGGTGTAGGCGGTCTTGAGCGTGGTGAGCATGGATCGGCTCCGCAAGCACGTGTGGAGTGATGGGCCGGTTGAGGGGTGGGCCGGCCACTGGGCGGGGATGCACCTCGAGTTCCTGAGATCGCCGGCTCGTGCCCGCATGGGCTCCTGATACGCCCTCACCGAATCACGCTCGACACCGAGTCCACAGCGGTTTTACCCAACTTCTGGACGTTTCCATACCGGAGGGGGCGGTAGTGGTCATCTGTTCAACGTTCGTGCGGTTTTCACCCCGCATATGCGCTTCTCACACCGGGGCCGGGTCTCGCCCGCACCCCCGTCGGGCGGGGCCGGACCGGACCCCGTTCAGCGACCTCCTCGCAGGTCAGCCGCAGTCACCACCGCCGCCGCCACCGCCACCGTCGAAGCCGCCGCCACCGCCACCACCGCAGCCGCCCGCGCTGCCGTCGAAGGACGAGCCCCCGTCGGAACCGCTGGAAGCGCCGTAGAGGGAGGCGCCCCCGCGGAGCGGCGCACGCCCCTGGCCGGGCCCGAACCCGATCCGACCCTCGCCACGAGCACCGCTACGACCGCGGCCACGACCGCGCACACCAGCACGACGACGACGAGCCCACCCATCTCGATCAGCCCCCTCCGAACTGCCCCGCCCCCCGACGGAGCAGGCCGTTGCCAGGCGGATGCCCGCACCCCGCGCCGCCCAAAGCCGACTTGAGCAAGCTCAGAGCTTGCGCCGCGCCGGGGGCGATCGGCGACCGACCACACCCCGCCCCTGCTGCTCGGCACTCCCCCACCCCTCACCGAGGCCGCGCTCACCGCTGCGGAACCCGGATGTGCTCACCGCCTACCACCGAGCCTTCAGCCTCATCGACGAGCTGGCCTCCCGCTACCAGGAGACAGCGCGCAAGGCGGTGGAACGGCTCCTGGTTTCCAAGATCGCGACGCTGCACACCCTGCGGGACACGCTCTTGGGAGACATCTCCGCCAAGGCCGGCGTTCTCCGTGAGCCGACCGTCGAGCAGGACGAGGCCGGGGCTCGTGGTCCTCGGCCCTCGAAGATCCCCGCACTCCGCGCGGGAAGGGCCGGCGATGAGTCAGGATGGCCCCCAAGAAGCGCGAGGGGTAACCGAGTGAGAACGGTGGAGACATGGGCACAAGGCCGTTGCTGAACCGCAGGCTGGACGGGCTCGGGACGACGATCTTCGCGGAGATGTCGGCCCTGGCGGCCACGACGGGCTCGATCAATCTGGGCCAGGGCTTCCCCGACACCGACGGCCCTGAGGCAGTGCGCGAGGCTGCCGTCCGCGCCCTGCGCGACGGCCGGGGCAACCAGTACCCGCCGGGACCGGGCGTCCCGGAGCTGCGTACCGCCATCGGCGACCACCAGCACCGCTTCTACGACCTGAGCCTCGACCCCGACACCGAGATCCTGGTCACGGCAGGGGCGACGGAGGCGATCGCCGCGACCATGCTCGCGTTGCTGGAACCCGGCGACGAGGTGATCGCCTTTGAGCCCTACTACGACTCCTACGCGGCCTGCATCGCGATGGCCGGCGCCCACCGCGTCCCGCTCACCCTGCGCGCCCCGTCCTTCCGGCCGGACCTGGACGAACTGCGCTCCAAGATCACCCCGCAGACGCGCCTCCTGCTCCTCAACACCCCGCACAATCCGACCGGCACGGTACTCACCGCCGAGGAGCAGAGCTCTATCGCCGCGCTGGCCGTCGAACACGACCTGCTGATCGTCACCGACGAGGTGTACGAGCACCTGGCGTTCGACGGCGCCGCCCACGTCCCGATCTCGACGCTCCCCGGTATGCGCGAGCGCACGGTCTCCATCTCCTCCGCCGGCAAGACCTTTTCCTTCACCGGGTGGAAGGTTGGCTGGGTGACGGCGAACGCCGCACTCATCGCCGCAGTGCGGACCGCCAAGCAGTACCTGACGTTCGTCAGCGCGGGCCCGTTCCAGTACGCGGTCGCAGAGGCCCTGCGCCTGCCGGGAACGTACTTCGAGGACTTCCGCGCGGACCTGCAGCGCAAGCGCGACCTGCTCGGCGAGGGCCTGCGGGCGGCCGGGTTCCGGGTCTACCAGCCCCAGGGCACGTACTTCATCACCACCGACATCGCCCCCTTCGGGGAGAAGGACGCCTACGCCTTCTGCCGAGCCCTCCCCGAACGCTGCGGCGTCGTCGCCGTCCCCAACTCCGTCTTCTACGACGACCCCAACGCGGGGCGCAGCCAGGTCCGCTTCACCTTCTGCAAGAAGGACGACGTCCTCCACGAGGCCGCGGCCCGTCTGCAACGCCTGGCGTCCTGATTTCGCCGGTTCGCCGGAGGGGGCCCGGCGAGGCCGGCCAGGTAAGCGACGATCGGTAAGGCCCGGCTGGAAGCGCCCGGGGCGGCAAGAAGGGCTCCTCGCCGGAGTGCGGGCCGCTATTCCGTGTCCTTCGGGTGTCGCGGGGAGGCGTACACCAGGATCACCGTGGAGGTCTCCCGGCTGACCAGGTACCGAACGCGGCCGCCACTGGTGATCTCGTACTCCCACTGCTCCAGCTCGGAGCCCTTCCACTGCCTGGTGGCGTGCCTGCCACGGAGCTGGTGCTGACGGCTCCAGTCGGCCCGCGACGTCGGCTCCGAACGAAGAGCCTCAAGACAACGGTGGGCACTCGGCAGCGCCACCCGGCACAGCTCTTCCCAGCCGGTCGCGGCTTCCGTCGTCCCGTGGATGACGTTCCAGCCGCTCAGCGGGGGGACGCTGACCCGGTCGCCCTTCTTCGGGCTCACTCGGGCACCTCGACCGGGCCTAGGTCGGCGTCACCAAGTGGGCGGAGCGCTTCCCTGAGCTGGTCAGGGTCGGCGTTGATGCGGGCCGTTGCCCGCCACGAAACGATCGTTCGGTGCACAGCCTCCCTGGCCCCCAGTTCAGCGGCGTCGGACAGTGCTTCCAGGAGCTCGACGGTGAATTCCCGGACCTCTTCGTCGTCCAAATGCCGTACCCACGGGAACACCTCGGGCAGCGCGAGCAGAAGCGACCTGGCGCCTCCGTCCTGCTTCATCAGGGCGAGGAACAGCCGGGACGCAGTGGTCAGGTTCTCCTCGCTGCGCTCTGCCTGTATGGCCGTGGTCAGCACCATGTCGGGCGCGTCCCGGTGCGTGACGCGCAGGCGCCCCAGGGCGGCGGCCCTCGCGGCGACCGCCTTCGGGTTCCGGGACAGATCGGTGAACGAGACGGATTCCGGTTCGGATGCCGAGCGCAAAATGGCCATACTCAGACTGTAATCTGACCAAGTTCTGATTTCCATCCACCGCGCTGAGGGCGTCGAGGGCGCGCCCTACGTGCGGTTCGCCTTCTGCAAGCGGTCCCCGTGCTGGAGGAGGCGGTCACACGGCTGAAGTCCGCGGCGGACGGCGGTCGGGGCTGAGCCCGGCGGGTCGGGGCTGAGCCCGGGCACGGCCGGGCTCAGCCCGGGTATGAGTGCGGCCCCGGACGCCTGGCGTCCGGGGCCGCGCCCCTGTCGAGTGGGGGCCGGTCAGCCCTCGGTGCTCTCCGGACCCTCGGGGCCGGACTCGGCGTCCTTCTCCAGCCCGAGCGACTCCACGAGCCACTTGTCGAACTCGATGGACGCCCGCACCCAGCTCACGGTGCTGGAGACGAAGTGCTCCAGCGACACACCGGTGCCGATCAGCATCTGGGCCTCGCCGATGAGGCGGACCGTGCCGTCGTCGTGGGTGTGCGTGTAGATCTTGGGCCACAGGGTGCGGCGGTTCCAGTCGTCGATCGACTCGAGGATCTTGATCTTGTCGTCGATCGAGTGCGGCCGGTCGTAGAACGTACGGACCGAGAAGACCCGCTGCTCCTTCTCGCCGCGGAACATGAAGTAGGTGCGGAATTGCTCCCACGGCGCCGCGAGGTCGCCCTCGTCGTCGACGACGTACTTCAGCTCCATCTGGTCGAGCAGCTGCTTGACCAGGTCCTGGTCGGGGATGATCGGCCCCTGCGGCTGACCCCCCTGCGGCTGCTGCGGCTCCTGGCCCCCGAAATTGGGAATCGAGGACGGGTCGATGCTCACGTAGGTGTTCCCTTCGTACGGCTGCGGCCATCCTCCCCCACGACGGCCCGGTCCCCGCAACCCCGGCCAGGTGGGCCGTCCGGCGGAAAACGCCGGGAGGACGTCGGCGGATGGCCCGCCGGACCGGGGGTCCGCGGGATTCAGCCGGTGGCCGGTCCGACGAGCAGACCGCCCCCGGCGACGTCGACCCGGACGGTGTCGCCGTCGCGCACCTCACCGCTCAGGATCTCCCGGGCCAACTGGTCACCGATCGCGGTCTGCACCAGTCGGCGCAGCGGACGCGCGCCGTACGCCGGGTCGTTGCCCTCAACCGCCAGCCAGTGCCGGGCGGCCTCGGTGACCTCCAGCCTAAGCCGCCGGTCGGCCAGGCGCCGCTGGAGCGCGTCGATCTGCAGCTGCGCGATCCGCTCCAGCTCGTCACCGCTCAGCGCGGAGAAGACGACCAGGTCGTCCAGCCGGTTGAGGAACTCGGGGCGGAAGGCCTGGCGAACCGCCGCCAGCACCTTCTCCCGCTGGTCCTCGGGCTTGGCCAGGGGGTCCATGAGGTGCTGGCTGCCGAGGTTGGAGGTGAGGACGAGGATGGTGTTGCGGAAGTCCACGGTGCGGCCCTGGCCGTCGGTGAGCCGGCCGTCGTCGAGCACCTGGAGCAGGATGTCGAAGACCTCGTGGTGCGCCTTCTCCACCTCGTCCAGCAGCACGACGGTGTACGGGCGCCGCCGCACCGCCTCCGTGAGCTGCCCGCCCTCCTCGTAGCCGACGTAGCCGGGCGGGGCGCCCACGAGCCGGGCCACCGAGTGCTTCTCGCTGTACTCGCTCATGTCGATGCGGACCATGGCCCGCTCGTCGTCGAAGAGGAAGTCGGCCAGCGCCTTCGCCAGCTCCGTCTTGCCGACGCCGGTGGGGCCGAGGAAGAGGAACGAGCCGGTGGGCCGGTCGGGGTCGGCGATGCCGGCGCGGGTGCGGCGCACCGCGTCCGAGACGGCCCGCACGGCCTCGCCCTGCCCGATCAGGCGGCGGCCGAGCTCCTCCTCCATCCGCAGCAGCTTCTGCGTCTCGCCCTCCAGCAGCCGCCCGGCCGGGATGCCCGTCCAGGAGGCGACGACGTCGGCGATGTCGTCCGGGCCGACCTCCTCCTTCACCATCGTGTCGGGGGCGGCCTCCTGCTCGGCCTCGGCCCGGGCGGCCTCCTCCAGCTGCCGCTCGACGGACGGGATCTCGCCGTAGAGCAGCTTGGAGGCGGTGTCGAAGTCGCCGTCGCGCTCGGCCCGCTCGGCCTGGCCTCGCAGCTCGTCCAGCCGCTCCTTCAGCTCACCGAGCGCGTTGAGCGCCTGCTTCTCCTTCTCCCAGCGCGCGGTGAGGCGGCGCAGCTCCTCCTCGCGGTCCGCCAGATCGCGGCGCAGCTTCTCCAGCCGCTCGACGGAGGCCGGGTCCGACTCGCCGGAGAGCGCCAGCTCCTCCATCCGCATCCGGTCCACGGAACGCTGGAGCTCATCGATCTCGACGGGTGAGGAGTCGATCTCCATGCGCAGCCGCGAGGCGGCCTCGTCCACCAGGTCGATCGCCTTGTCCGGCAGGAAGCGGGAGGTGATGTAGCGGTCGGAGAGCGCGGCCGCGGCCACCAGCGCGCTGTCGGCGATCTGCACCTTGTGGTGCGCCTCGTACCGGCCCTTCAGGCCGCGCAGGATCGCGATCGAGTCCTCGACGCTCGGCTCGGCCACCAGCACCTGCTGGAAGCGCCGCTCCAGCGCCGGGTCCTTCTCGATGCGCTCGCGGTACTCGTCCAGCGTCGTCGCGCCGACCATGCGCAGCTCGCCGCGCGCCAGCATGGGCTTGAGCATGTTGCCCGCGTCCATCGCCGAGTCCCCGCCGGCGCCCGCGCCGACGACGGTGTGCAGCTCGTCGATGAACGTGACGATCCGTCCCTCGCTCTCCTTGATCTCCGCGAGAACCGTCTTCAGCCGCTCCTCGAACTCACCGCGGTACTTGGCCCCGGCCACCATCGCGCCCAGGTCCAGGGCGACCAGCCGCTTGTCGCGCAGCGACTCCGGCACGTCTCCCTTCACGATCCGCTGGGCCAGCCCCTCGACGACGGCCGTCTTGCCCACGCCGGGCTCGCCGATCAGCACCGGGTTGTTCTTGGTCCGCCGGGACAGCACCTGCACGACGCGGCGGATCTCCTGGTCGCGCCCGATGACGGGGTCGAGCTTGCCGTCACGGGCCGCGGCCGTCAGGTCGGTGCCGAACTTCTCCAGCGCCTTGTACGTGCCCTCCGGGTCCGCCGTCGTCACCCGGCGGCCCCCGCGGGCCGCGGCGAATGCCTCCAGCAGCTTCCGGTCCGTCGCGCCCTGACCGCGCAGCAGCTCCCCGGCCTGCCCGCCCTTGGCCGCGACGCCGATGAGCAGATGCTCGGTGGACACGTACTGGTCCCCCAGCTCCTTCGCCCGCTGCGAGGCGTCCGCCACGGCGGCCAGGAGCTCCCGGCTGGCCTGCGGCTTGGCCACCGAGGCGCCCTGCACCACGGGGAGCGCGCCGAGGAGTCGCTCGGCCCCCGAGCGCAGGGCCGCCTGATCCGCCTCCACGGACGCCAGCAGGTCCTGGATGTTCTCGTTGTCCTGCCCCTCCAGCAGGGCGAGGAGCAGGTGGGCCGGGGTGATGTCGGCGTGCCCGCCGGTCAGGGCACGGCTGCCGGCCGCGCTGATCGCGTCCCGGCTCCTGTTCGTCAGCTCGGCGTCCACGGTCGACGTTCCTCCTCGTACTCCACACGGCAGATGCTGACCCTGATGGATACAGGGTACACAAAGTTGAGCGCATCAGGCTCAATAGCGGGGGCGGGGTGCTCCGTGATCGTTCGATCGGGTGAAGTGCCTGGTCAGAGCTTTCCCGCCGGCAGAGGACCCGACCACACCGGTAGCCGACCACACAGGGGGGCGCTATGACGGTTATGGCCACCACGCCGGAGCCGACGCCCACGCCGACGCAGGAAGAGTTCCTCCTGGAGAGCTTCCTGGCCCTGGAGACCCCCGAAGGCTTCAAGGCCGAGCTCATCGAGGGGAACATCGTCGTGACACCACCGCCGCTGCTGAGCGAGCCCGTCGAGGACGACTACACGCGCACCACGTCCGCGAGCTTCGGGAAGCCGCTCCCGCTGCCCGACCCGTTCGGCTTCGAGCTGGACACCTCGGACCTGCTCTGAGCCGGGCCGCGCATACCCTGCTCGGATGGGAGTCGACCCGAAGGCGCTGAGCCCCGCGTACCTGGCGTTCTGGCGTGAGCGGCACGTGTGCTCGTTCACCTCGATCCGGCCCGACGGCACGCCGCACGTCGTCCCCGTCGGGGTCACCTGGGCCCCCGAGGAGGGGATCGCCCGCGTCATCTCCGACGGGAACAGCCGGAAGGTGGCCCACGTCCGGGCCGCGGGGCCGGGTGGGGCGAGGGTCGCCGTCTGCCAGTTCGCGCCGCGCCGCTGGGCCACCCTGGAGGGGACGGCCGCCGTCCGTACCGATCCGGACGCCGTCGCCGACGCCGTGCGGCGGTACGCCGAGCGGTACGAGCGCACCCCGCGGCCCAACCCGGACCGCGTCGTCATCGAGATCACCGTCGACCGGGCGATGGGCCGCGCCTGAGGCACGGCTCAGGCTGCGTCGGCCTGCGCGAACAGGGCGCGGCCCGCCTTCGCCGGGAACGGGCGGCCGAGGACGCGTCCGTCCCCGCTGCCCACGGACATCACGCCCACCACGGTGCCCGCCCCGGCCCCGGCGTCGTAGTGCTGGAGCCAGGGCCCCCCGCTGGCCCCCCGCGTGAGCCGGCAGGGCTGGAGCAGCAGACCGCCGACGTTCGCCGCGTGTGCCGTCCCCGACGTCAGGAGCTCCGCGCGGCCCGCGCAGTGGGCGAGGGTCGCGCCGTCGTAGGGCGCGGCGGCCGGGTATCCCATCGGCTGCACCGGAACCGTGGCGTCGACCGGCGCGAAGTCGAGCGCGTTCGCCCCGAAGGCCTCCTGGATGCTGTGGCCGTCGCGTCGTTCCACCGTCACGAACGCGTAGTCGTGCGGGAGTATGTCCTCCAGGCCGCGGTTGACGTCCCACCCCGGCGGCGTGTGGTACGAGACGACCTTCCACCCGTGCTCCGCGACGTCACCGGGCCCGGCCTCACCGGCCGGCGGGCTGTGCCCGGAGACGCCGTAGCCGGGCGCGAACCAGGCGTTCCGAGGGCCTCGCGGGTGCGCGGGCGAGGTCAGGCAGTGCGCGGCCGTCGCGACGACGCTGCCGCTGGGCGAGTCCACTATCGCGCCCGAGCAGACCCCGAACCGCCCGTCCCCCAGCTCGGTCACCAGTTTGCCCACGGTGGCGACGCCCGGCCTCGTCCACGGCGCGCCCCGCACGTCGGCGCCCTCGGCCGCGCGACCGGCGCCGACGACCCCGGTCAGGTGCGCGGGGCCCGTCGTCCCGGCCACGGCGATGGCGGCGAAGACCGTGGCCAGCGCTGCCGACGCCGTCCGTATGTGCTCCATCACCACACCGTGCGAGCCGCCGGGCGGCACGGCCACCGCTGCCCGGCCGACCGGGTGACGCGGCGGTCGGCAGCGCGGCGGGCTCAGTGCGCCTCGGGAACCGTCACGCCGCCGTGCCGCACCCGCGCCGCGGGCACGTACCGGGTGCGCCCGGAGTCGTCCTCTACGGGCAGATATCCGGCCTTCCGCAGCCTCCGCCGGTACCCACGCCGACCCAGGAGGAACGCCAGGAACAGGTAGGGCACCGCGAAGAAGCAGCCCACCAGCAGGGGGAACCATCCTGGGAAGGGCAGGAACCCCGTGCCGTAGATCAGCCCCAGGAGCAGGACGATGTGGATGGGGGCGAACAGTGCCTCCACGCGGGCCAGCCCGTCCAGCTTGAGCCGGGCCACGATCACCTTGGCGGGCTCCAGTTCCGACGCGGGGAGGGCGGGCGGCAGGGCCATGAGCTCCTCGCCGCCCGCGCGCCGGTAGACGTCCAGCGCCTCGGCCGACCGCTGACGGACCTCGGGGTCGGCCACCTGCTCCAGGGTGAGCTTCGGCGGGCGCCGCGTGAACAGGCTGATGTCCAGTCCGACGTACCGGTAACCGAGCTGCTGGCCGAGCAGGACCAGCCTGGCCAGTGTCGAACCGGAGACGACGGCCCTGTTCACGTGGATGACGGGGCGGCCTTCGGCGGCCTGACGCAGCAGGGCCGCGGCCGCCTTGGAGCGCGGCGGACGTCTCAGGCGCATCTTCTGCTCACCGATCTCACCGGTCTTCCAGGTCTTACAGGTCTCACGCGTCTCGCGGGACTCACAGGACTCACGGGTCTCTTGTCGACGACGGTCACGTGGCCCGTGAGGGTACGGGAGCGGGCGCCCGGCCCCGCTTCCGGGGTGCGCGCCGACGGCCCGCGAACGCGACGTGTTTCGTGACGCGTCTCAAATCGGGACGCTCACCTCCGTGCGTAGACGAAGGGTGCCCGTACGGCGGATCCTCCGAACGACCTTACTGAACCGTAAGGTCGCCTTCAGGCCACATACACCCGGGAGTGTCCATGCACGCGCCCCACCCTCACCGACCGAGCCGGAGAACCCCGCCGGGGACGTCACGCGCCCCAAGGACATCACGCCTGCGGCGACGGGCCGCCGCCGCGCTCGTGCTCCTGGCGACCACGGCGTCGTTCGGGCTCGTCTCCTCCCCCGCCCAGGCGGCCTCCGACCGTCCGGAGTTCTACGAGCCGCCCGCCACGCTGCCCGCCGGCAACGGCGACGTCATCCGCGCGGAGCCGTCCGTCTTCCACCTCGACCCGTTCCGGCTGATCGAGGCGGACGCGGACGTCCACCGGATCATGTACCGCTCGACCGACGGGGCGGGCGAGCCCATCGCCGTCACCGGCACCGTCGTCACCCCGCGCGCCGCGTGGACCGGCGGGGGCGAACGGCCGCTCGTCGGCTACGCGGTCGGCACCCAGGGCCTCGGCGACCACTGCGCACCCTCGCGGCAGCTCGCCGCCGGCACCGAGTACGAGGGCCTCTTCGTCAAGGGGCTGCTCCTGCGCGGCTACGCCGTCGTCCTCACCGACTACGAGGGCCTGGGCACGCCCGGTGACCACACCTACGTGAACCGCGCCGTCTCCGGGCAGGCCGTGCTGGACTCCGTCCGCGCCGCCCAGCGGCTCCCGGAGGCCGGGATCGCGGACGACGGCCCGGTGGCGATCACCGGCTACTCACAGGGCGGCGGGGCCGCCGCCGCGGCCGCCGAGCTCGCCCCCGCGTACGCCCCCGAGCTGGACCTCCGGGGCGTCGCGGCCGGTGCCGTGCCCACCGACCTCAACGCCGTCGCCGAGACGCTGGACGGCTCGCTGTACGCGGGCTTCCTCGGCTACGCCGTATCGGGGCTCGCCGCGGGCGCCGGCATCGACCCCGCCCCGTACCTCAACGACCGGGGCGAGAGGTTCGTCGAGGAGGCGAAGCGCTACTGCACCATCGAGGCCGTGGCCCGGCACGCGTTCACCCGCTCCTCGCGCCTGACCGCGAGCGGCGAGCCGCTGTCCGAGTACCTCAGGCAGCCGCTGTGGAAGGCCGTCGTCGACGAGCAGCGGATCGGGGACCGCAGGCCGACCGTGCCGACGCTGGTCACCCACAGCCTGCTGGACGACGTCATCCCCTACCGCCTCGGCAGGAACCTGGCCTCCGACTGGTGCGCCCGGGGCGCCACCGTCGAGTTCTCCTGGAACCTCGGGCCGACGCACGTGGGCGGAGCCGTCGCCGCCTACCCGAAGGTGTTCACCTGGCTGGGCGAACGCTTCGCGGGCGAACGGCCACGCTCCACCTGCTGACGGCACCGCTCGACACGGCGCACCGCCCGGGCCCCGCGGCCCGGCCGGTGCGCCGGTGCGCGTCCGCACCGCCCGGACGGGGACCGCACGCGCCGGAGGCACCGCCTACCGGGAAGGAACCGTCCACCCGGCGGAAACGGGGGCCGCAAGGAACGTGCCGCTCCAGCGGCCGCGGAGGATGATGGGAGCACGAGAGCAGCGCCGGGGGCCACCAGGCGCCGCGTCCGCGCCCAGCGGGCGGAAGGAGGGCTGGGATGACTGCTGAGGGGCACCCGCACGCCGACGCGGCCGGTCACCTCAGGAAGCCGGGCCCCGGGCGCCGGGCCGAGCCCCACCCCTCCGAGCGCGGCGAGCTGCTCGACATCCTCGGCGTGGCCGCCATCGTCATGGACGACCGGGGCCGCATCGTCTTCTGGAGCCCCCAGGCCCAGGCGCTCCTGGGCTACACCCCCGAGGAGGCGCTCGGGCAGTACGCCGCCCGGCTGCTGGTGCACGAGGAGCAGTTCGACATGGTGCTCCAGCTCTTCGCCGACGTCATGGCCCGCGAGGAGGGGAGCTGGGCGGGGAGCTTCCCGGTACGGCACAAGGACGGCGGAACCCGGATCCTGGAGTTCCGCAACATGCGGCTCCTGGACGACCTCGGGGACGTCTACGCGCTCGCTCTGGCCACCGACCAGTCCGTCCTGCGCCGGGTGGAGCGCGACGTGGCGCTGTCGGTGCGGCTGGTCGAGCAGTCGCCCATCGGGCTGGGGGTCTTCGACAGCGACCTGCGCTACGTCAGCGTCAACCCGGCGCTGGCGAAGATCAACGGGCTGCCCCTCGACGAGCACGTAGGGCGCCGGGTCGCGGACGTCCTGCCCGGGGTGGACACCGCCGCGCTGGAGGGCGCCATGCGCCAGGTCCTCGACAGCGGCGTCCCGCTCATCGACCAGTACACGGTCGGCCGGACCCTGGCCGACCCCCAGCACGACCACGCCTGGTCCGTCTCCTTCCACCGCCTGGAGGACACCACCGGCCGCGTGCTGGGCCTGGCCGGCTCGGTCGTCGACGTCACCGACCGGCACCGGGCCGCGATCGAGGCCGATCGGGCGCGGCACCGGCTGGCCGTGGTGGCCGACGCCTCGATCCGCATCGGCACCACCCTCGACCTGGAGACCACCGCCCGCGAGCTCGCCGACGTCGCCGTCCCCGAGCTGGCCGACATCGCGGCCGTCGACGTGCTCGACTCCGCGCTCCAGGGGCGCCGCGCGACGAACCCCGAGGAGGCGGTGGTCTTCCGGGCCCTCGCCGTCTTCGCCGGCTACCCCACCGAGGCCATCCGGGCCGCCGACACCCCCGGCGAGCCGGCCCGCTACGGCCCCGACCGGCTCGTCACCCGCTGCGTCCGCTCCGGTCGGCCCATCCTCGTCCCCCATGTGGCGGAGTCGAACCTGCGCAACATCGCCCGCGACCCGGAGTCCGCCGCGCTGCTCGCCCGGGCCGGCATCCACTCCTACCTCGCCGTGCCGCTGATCGCCCGCGGCACGGTCCTCGGCGTCCTCGACCTCAAGCGCGGCCGCAACCCCCTGCCCTTCGACCACGACGACGTGGCCCTGGCCGTCGAGCTGGCCAACCGCGCGGCCGTGTGCATCGACAACGCCCGCTGGTACGAACGGCAGCGCGACACCGCCCTCACCCTGCAGCGCAGCCTGCTCCCGCAGCACCCGCCGCACCTGGTGGGCCTCGACGTCGCCTCCCGCTACCAGCCCGCGGGCTCCGCGAGCGAGGTCGGAGGCGACTGGTTCGACACCCTCCCCCTCACCGGGGGCAAGACGGCGCTCATCGTGGGCGACGTCATGGGCAGCGGCATCAACGCCGCGACGACGATGGGACGGCTGCGTACCGCCACGCAGACCCTCGCCGAGCTGGACCTCGACCCCGCGGACCTGCTGCGGCACCTGGACAAGATCACCGCGGGGATCGACAACTACATCGCCACCTGCGCCTACGCCCTCTACGACCCGCACCTCGGCGTCGTCTGCCTCGCCAACGCCGGACACCTCCCGCCCGTCCTGGTCCGGCAGGGCAAGGCGCCCGAGCTGCTGGACGTACCCACCGGCGCCCCCCTGGGCGTCGGCGGCGTGGGCGGCGTGAGCTTCCACAGCACGACGGTGCCCCTCAGCCCCGGCGACCGGCTCGTCCTCTACACGGACGGCCTCGTCGAGCGGCGGGACGAGGACATCGACGTGGGGCTGGGGCGGC
This sequence comes from Streptomyces sp. WMMC1477, assembly GCF_027460245.1. NCBI lineage: Bacteria > Bacillati > Actinomycetota > Actinomycetes > Kitasatosporales > Streptomycetaceae > Streptomyces > Streptomyces sp. WMMC1477. Next base: position 2,514,284 of record NZ_JAPZBD010000003.1, read on the forward strand.
TGCTGGGGCTCCTCGACGGCCCGCAGCGCGACCTGGAACAGACCTGCGACCGGCTGCTGCGCAACCTGCGCAGCACCGGCCTCCAGGACGACCACGACGACGCCGCCGTCCTCGTCGCCCACGTGCTCGACCCGCGGCGGAACGGCTGAGGACCCGCGCGGGCTGCTCCTCGGCCGGGTCCACTCCTCGGGCGGGGCCTATTCCTTGGGGCGGGGGCGCCAGACGACGAGCGCGCTGGACTGCTGCACGTCCTCGTAGCGCACCAGGTCCCGCCGGTAGGAGGCGTGCACCTGCGCCTCGCGCTGACGCATCGCCACCGCCGCGCCCTCGACGGCCTGCTGGAGCTCCGCGACGCGCGCCTGGAGCGCCGAGACCTGGTTCTCCAGCTCGATGATCCGCTTGATGCCGGCGAGGTTGATGCCCTCCACCTGGCTGAGCCGCTGCACCTCGCGCAGCAGTTCGATGTCCCGCGCCGAGTAGCGCCGGCCGCGCCCGGGCGTGCGGTCCGGCGAGACCAGCCCCAGGCGGTCGTACTGGCGCAGGGTCTGCGGGTGCAGCCCCGAGAGCTGGGCGGCGACCGAGATGACGTAGACCGGCGACTCGTCGGTCAGTTCATACGGGGGACCACCCCCGCGGAAGCGCGAAGCGGGGTTGCTCCTGCGTGCACCTCGGCCGTCCACCTCATTCTCCCTTCGCGGCCTCGAACAGCGCGGCCCGCGGGTCCTCGCCCTCCGTCGCGGCGCGGTAGGACTCCAGGGCCTCCCTGGCCTTCTTTCCCAGCTCCCTCGGTACCGTCACCTCCACCGTGACGAGAAGGTCCCCGCGGGTGCCGTCCTTGCGCACGGCCCCCTTGCCCCGGGCCCGCATCGTGCGCCCGCCGGGCGTACCGGCCGGGAGCTTGAGCGTCACCGGCGGGCCGCCGAGCGTGGGCACGCTGATCTCCGCACCCAGCGCCGCCTCCGCGAAGGTCACGGGCACGGTGACCGTCAGGTTGTCGCCGCGCCGCCCGAAGACGGGGTGCGCGTCCACGTGGACGACGACGTAGAGGTCGCCGTGGGGTCCGCCGCGCTCCCCGGGGGCGCCCTTGCCGCGCAGCCGGATGCGCTGCCCGTCCGAGACGCCCGCCGGAATGCGCACCTGCATGGTGCGGGAGCTGGTGGCCCGGCCGCTGCCCCGGCAGACCTCGCACGGGTCCTCGGCGATCAGGCCGCGGCCCTTGCAGTCCAGGCACGGGTCGGTCAGCGAGAAGCCGCCACCGCCGCCCCGGCTGACCTGCCCCGTCCCGACGCACGTCGGGCACACGCGCGGCGTGCCGTTCTTGTCCCCGGTGCCCGAACAGGCCTTGCAGGCGGCACTGCTGGACATCCGCAGCGGCACCGTGGCGCCGTCCACGGCCTCGGTGAAGCTGAGCGTCACCTCGGACTCGATGTCCTGGCCGCGCCGCGGCTGCGTCCGGGTACCGGCGCCGCCGCGGTTGAACAGGCCGCCGAAGACGTCGCCCAGGCCGCCGCCGAAGCCGCCGCCGGGGCTGCCGCCGCCCTGGGTGCCGCCGAAGAGGTCACCCAGGTCGAAGTTGAAGGAGCCGCCCCCGGCGCCGGGCCCGGGACGGAACCCGCCGGAGCCGAGCAGCGCGCGCGCCTCGTCGTACTCCTTGCGGGACTCGGCGTCGGACAGGACCTCGTTGGCCTCGCCGACCTCCTTGAACCGCTCCTCGGCGCGGGCGTCGCCCTTGTTGGCGTCCGGGTGGTACTCGCGGGCGAGCTTGCGGTACGCCTTCTTGATCTCCGCCTCGGTGGCGTCCTTGGGGACACCGAGAACCTTGTACAGGTCCTTCTCCAGCACTTCCCTGCTGAGGTTCATCCGCGGCGTCCCTCCTTCCCTCGTCCTGCGACGTCCCGGGCGGGCCACTCGCCGCGGCCCGCCCGGAGGCGCCCGTCCCCGTCAGCCCTCGTCCGGGCCACCGTTCTCCTTCTCCGCGGCCTGCGGCTCGTCGCCACCCTGCGCCGCCGGCTCCTCGCCGGAGGCGCCGGAGGTGCTTCCCGGCTGCGGCTCGGCGACACCGACCCGCGCGGGGCGGATGGTGCGCTCGCCGATGCGGTAGCCCGGCTGCAGGATCTGCACGCACGTCGTCTCGTTGACGTCGGGCGAGTAGGAGTGCATCAGGGCCTCGTGCACCGTCGGGTCGAAGGGCTCGCCCTCCTTGCCGAACTGCTGCAGCCCCATCTTGGCCGCCACCGTCTCCAGCGACTCGGCCACCGACTTGAAGCCGCCGACCAGCTCGCCGTGGTCCCGCGCGCGCCCGATGTCGTCGAGCACGGGCAGGAGTTCCGTGAGCAGGTTGGCGACCGCGATCTCCTTGACGGCGACGCGGTCCCGCTCCACGCGGCGGCGGTAGTTGGCGAACTCCGCCTGCAGCCGCTGCAGGTCCTGGGTGCGCTCGTTGAGCGCGGTCCGGGCCTGGTCGAGCTGCGCGGTGAGCGCCACTTCCTGAAGCTCCTTCGAGTCCCCGGCCCCGGCCGCCGGGCCCGCCTCCTCGGCGGACCCGGCGCCCTGGGCGGCACCCTCATCAGGCGATGCGGAGGCGTCGGCGGGGACGTCGGGCTTCTCGTCGTTGTCGAAACCCGGGGTCTCCTCCGTCACGCCGCACCACCCTTCGGCTTCTCGTCGTCCACGATCTCGGCGTCGACGACGTCGTCCTCGCCGCCCTGCGCCTGGGCGCCGTCACCCTGGGCACCGCCCGCGGCCTGCTGGGCGGCCTGGGCGTCGGCGTACAGGGCCTGGCCGAGCTTCTGGCTGGTCGCGGCAACCTTCTCGGTGGCCTCGCGGATGGCCGCTGTGTTGTCGCCCTCGGCGGACTCGCCCTTCAGCTTCTCCTTGAGGTCGCTGACGGCCTCCTCGACCTCCGCCTTGGTGTCGGCCGGGACCTTCTCCTCGTTCTCCTGGAGGAACTTCTCGGTCGTGTAGACGAGCTGCTCCGCCTGGTTGCGGGTCTCCGCGGCCTCGCGGCGCTTGGAGTCCTCCTCGGCGTACTGCTCGGCGTCCCGCATCATGCGCTCGATGTCGTCCTTGGGCAGGGCCGAGCCGCCGGTGACGGTCATGCGCTGCTCCTTGCCGGTACCGAGGTCCTTGGCGGAGACGTGCATGATGCCGTTGGCGTCGATGTCGAAGGTGACCTCGACCTGCGGGACGCCGCGCGGGGCGGGCGGCAGGCCGGTCAGCTCGAACATCCCGAGCTTCTTGTTGTACGCCGCGATCTCGCGCTCGCCCTGGTAGACCTGGATCTGCACCGACGGCTGGTTGTCCTCGGCCGTGGTGAAGATCTCAGAACGCTTCGTCGGGATCGTGGTGTTGCGCTCGATGAGCTTGGTCATGATGCCGCCCTTGGTCTCGATACCGAGGGACAGCGGGGTGACGTCGAGCAGCAGGACGTCCTTGACCTCGCCCTTGAGGACACCGGCCTGGAGCGAGGCGCCGATGGCGACGACCTCGTCCGGGTTGACGCCCTTGTTGGCCTCCTTGCCGCCGGTCAGGTCCTTGACCAGCTCGGCGACGGCCGGCATACGGGTCGAGCCACCGACCAGAACGACGTGGTCGATCTGGCTGAGCTGGATGCCCGCGTCCTTGATCACGTTGTGGAACGGGGTCTTGCAGCGGTCCAGCAGGTCCTGCGTGAGCTGCTGGAACTGCGCCCGGGTCAGCTTCTCGTCGAGGTGCAGCGGGCCCTCGGCGGAGGCGGTGATGTAGGGCAGGTTGATCGTCGTCTCGGTGGACGAGGACAGCTCGATCTTGGCCTTCTCGGCAGCCTCGCGCAGCCGCTGGAGGGCCATCTTGTCCTTGGCGAGGTCCACGCCGTGACCGGACTGGAACTGCTTGACCAGGTAGTCGACGATGCGCTGGTCCCAGTCGTCACCACCGAGGTGGTTGTCACCGTTGGTGGCCTTCACCTCGACGACGCCGTCGCCGATCTCCAGCAGCGAGACGTCGAAGGTGCCGCCGCCGAGGTCGAAGACCAGGATCGTCTGGTCTTCCTTCTCCATGCCGTAGGCGAGGGCCGCGGCCGTCGGCTCGTTCACGATGCGCAGGACGTTCAGGCCCGCGATCTCGCCGGCCTCCTTGGTGGCCTGGCGCTCGTGGTCGTTGAAGTACGCCGGAACGGTGATGACGGCGTCGGTGACCTTCTCGCCCAGGTAGGCCTCGGCGTCCCGCTTCAGCTTCTGCAGCACGAAGGCGCTGATCTGCTGCGGGTTGAAGTCCTTGCCGTCCAGGTTGATGTTCCAGTCGGTGCCCATGTGGCGCTTCACCGACCGGATCGTCCGGTCCACGTTGGTGACGGCCTGGCGCTTGGCGACCTCACCGACCAGCACTTCGCCGTTCTTCGCGAAGGCGACGACGGACGGCGTGGTCCGGGCACCCTCCGCGTTGGTGATGACGGTGGGCTCACCGCCTTCGAGGACACTGACGACGGAGTTCGTCGTACCCAGGTCGATGCCGACCGCACGTGCCATTTCGGGATCTCCTCCAGTTAAGCCTTGAGTGGAACTGACTCAAGCGTGCATGACGGGTGCACCGATGTCAATGCAGTTGAGTCAGACAGACTCAAGTAGCTTGACGCGTGCACGCGCAGAAGGAGAATCACCGCAGGTCACAAGCGTCGATGCCGAGGCTTCGCAACTCTTCAGACGGTTCGCGGACCCGGAGAGCGGCGAGAGCGGAGACCGCGGACACCGGCGCCCCACCCGCCGAGACGCCGACTACCCCTTCCGGGGTTCACGCCCCCTGACAAGAAGGATGTCGGCTCATCATCCTATTCCTGCCACTGATGGAAATATGTCGCCATTATCCCGGTTCGCGATTTAAGGATCACGCACCCAGGAGAAGGCAGCGAGTGACCCGTGAACACGCGTGACCCCCTGAACCCACCTGAACCCCCGTGCCCCTCGTGAACCCCCTTCCCCCGACGGGAGATGGTGTCCGTGCAGGCTCACCCGCAGCACCGGCGTGCGCGCTCCCTGCCCCTGCTCCTGGCCGGCACCGCACTGGCCGCCGCCCTCACCGGCGGCACCGCGACGGCCACCCCGCCCCGGCCCCCCGGCGACGACCCGGCCGGCATCCGGCCGCTGCGCTCCGCGCAGCACGCCACCGCCGACGCGGCCCGGATCTCCCGCCAGGCCGGCCGCGTCACCGAGCGGTACCGGCAGGCCCGGGCCGCCGCCGAGCGGCAGCGCCGCACCGTCGACGCGCTCACCGGACGGCTGGAGCGCAAGCGTGCCGAGTACGAACGGCTGCGCCAGGCCGTCGGCGCCGCCGCGGCCAGCGAGTACCGCACCGGCACCGCCCTCGCGGAGGCCCGGGTCGTGGTCGCCGACTCCCCCGAGGAGTTCCTCGCCGCCTCCGCCTACGTGAACCGCAGCCACCGGGCCGCGGCCCGGCTGGCGGAGACGACGCGGCAGGCCCGCGCCGACCTGGCCGGCCAGAAGGCGAAGGCCGACCGCGCCCTGAGCCGCCTGCGGGCCGAGGAGGCACGCCGCCACCGGCTCAAGCGCCAGGTGGACGCCCAGCTCCAGCGCGCCCGGGCCCGGGCCGCCCGGCTCCGCGAACGCGCCTCCGCCGCGCCGGCCCCCCGGAACCCCCGCGAGGGCTCCGGCCGCTGGGTGAGGCCCGTGGCGTCCTATGCGCTGACGGCGGGCTACGCGGCCCGGGGCGCCCGGTGGTTCCGCGGCCACACCGGCCAGGACTTCGCCGTACCCACCGGCACCCCGGTCCGCGCCGTCGGCCCCGACACGGTCGTGCGCGCCGGGTACGCGGGCGCCTACGGCAACGAGATCGTCGTCCGCCACGGCGACCGCTCCTACACGCACTACGCCCACCTGTCCGTCATCCAGGTCGGCGTCGGCCAGCGGCTCTGCGCGGGCCAGCAGATCGCCCTCTCGGGGTCCACGGGAAACTCCAGCGGCCCGCACCTGCACTTCGAGGTCCGCCGCTCCGCGCGGGACGGCTCCCACCTCGAGCCCGTCGGCTGGCTCCGCGCCCACGGCGTCGTGCTCTGAGCGCGCGGCCGCGCGTGCGCGGGGGCCGCGCCCGGGGCCGCCGTGCCCGGGGTCGCGCCGCGTGCGGGTTCGACCTCCCGGATCGGGGCCACTCGTCACGTAAGGTGCCATTCGAGGGCCTCGGGTCGCTCCCCACAGACGCCGCCTCCGTCTGCCCGGGCCCGAGGAGCCGCCATGCAACTCTTCGCGATCATCGTCACGCTGAGCCTGTCCGTGGTCGGGCTGGCGCTCATCGTGCGCGCCGTCGTCCAGCTCGTCCGCTTCATGAAGCTGGGCCAGCCCGTTCCGGCCGGCTCGCGCACCGACGACCCGAAGGCCCGCAGCGCCACACTGACCCGGGAGTTCCTGGGACACACGCGGATGAACCGGTGGGGCGTCGTCGGTGTCGCGCACTGGTTCGTGGCGATCGGCTTCCTCACCCTGCCGCCCACCATCGTCAACGCCTACGGCCAGCTCTTCGAGGCCGACTGGACGCTCCCGGTGATCGGCGACTGGACGCCGTACTCGATGTACATCGAGTTCATCGGGCTCATGACCACCCTCGGCATCGCCACTCTCATGGTGATCCGCCTGCTCGACCTGCCCTCCCGCCCGGGCCGCAAGTCCCGTTTCGCCGGTTCGACGTTCTGGCAGGCGTACTTCGTCGAGTACGTCATCTTCGTCATCGGGCTCGCGATCCTGATGCTGCGCGGCCTCGAGGGCGCCCTGCACGGCGTCGACCACTACGAGGCGGCGTACTTCGTCTCGTACCCGCTGGTCACCGCGTTCGGCGGGCTGGGGATCACGACCGTGCAGAACCTCGTCTACTTCTGGGCGATGGTGAAGCTGGGCACGACGATGATCTGGATGATCACGGTCGCGCTGAACATCGACATGGGTGTCGCCTGGCACCGGTTCCTGGCCTTCCCGAACATCTGGTTCAAGCGCAACGCCCGGGGACGTGACGCGCTGGGGCCGCTTCTGCCGATGACCTCGGGTGGTGAGCCGGTCGACTTCGAGACGGTCTTCGACGACGAGGGCGGCGAGGAGACACAGTTCGGCGTCTCGCAGGTCGAGCACTTCTCCTGGAAGGGCCTGCTGGACTTCTCCACCTGCACCGAGTGCGGCCGCTGCCAGTCCCAGTGCCCCGCCTGGAACACCGGCAAGCCCCTCTCCCCCAAACTGATGATCATGTCCCTGCGGGACCACTCACACGCCAAAGCGCCCTACCTCCTCGCAGGCGGCGGAAAGACCGCCGAAGGCGAGGAGAAAGCCACCGAGACCCAACTCAAGGACGTACCCGCAGCCGCACTGGCCGAGGCGGAACGCCCGCTGATCGGCACCCTCGAAGACAACGGCGTCATCGACCCCGACGTCCTGTGGTCCTGCACCACCTGCGGCGCCTGCGTCGAACAGTGCCCCGTCGACATCGAACACATCGACCACATCGTCGACATGCGCCGCTACCAGGTCATGATCGAATCCGCCTTCCCCTCCGAAGCCGGCACCATGCTCAAGAACCTGGAGAAAAAGGGCAACCCCTGGGGCCTGGCCAAGAAGCAACGCCTCGAATGGACCAAGGAAGTCGACTTCGACGTCCCCGTCGTCGGCAAGACCATCGACGACCTCACCGAAGTCGAATACCTCTACTGGGTCGGCTGCGCCGGCGCCCTCGAAGACCGCGCCAAGAAGACCACCAAAGCCTTCGCCGAACTCCTCCACATCGCCGGCGTCACCTTCGCCATCATGGGCGGCGACGAGAAGTGCACCGGCGACTCACCCCGCCGCCTGGGCAACGAGTTCCTCTTCCAACAGCTCGCCGAAGAGAACATCGCCACCCTCAACGCCGCCTTCGGCGAAGACGACGAGGACGAGACCACCCGACTCCCCACGGCGAAGAAGAAGATCGTCGCCACCTGCCCACACTGCTTCAACACCATCGCCAACGAGTACCCCCAACTCGGCGGCCACTACGAGGTCATCCACCACACCCAACTGCTCCAACACCTCATCGACGAGGGCAAACTCGTCCCCGTCACCCCGGTAGAGGGCCTCATCACCTACCACGACCCCTGCTACCTCGGCCGCCACAACAAGGTCTACACCCCACCCCGCGAGATCATCGGCAAGGTCCCCGGCCTCCGCAACGAGGAAATGCACCGCCACAAGGAACGCGGCTTCTGCTGCGGCGCCGGCGGCGCCCGCATGTGGATGGAAGAGCGCATCGGCAAACGCATCAACAACGAACGCGTCGACGAAGCACTCTCCCTCAACCCCGACATCGTCTCCACCGCCTGCCCCTTCTGCCTCGTCATGCTCACCGACTCCGTCAACGGCAAGAAGAACGAAGGCCAGGCCCAGGAAACCATCCAGGTCGTCGACGTCTCCCAACTCCTCCTGGAGTCGGTGAGCGTCGAGCGGGTGCCGGCCTCCGAGTCCGCTCCCCCGGCGTAACCCCGAGGATCGAACACTTTCGGTCGACAGTTGGTCGTTTTCGGTCAGGGAGTATGAGTTTCAAGACGGGCTGTGCACCGGTCTGTCGGCGACCGGCCACCCGCCCCTAGCCTCTCCCCTATGCCCGTTGACCAGGCGGCCCCCTCCCATCCAGGCCGGTCCGAACAGCAACTCCTCAAGCAGCGCTTCACCGCGCGCACACTCCCGCAGTTGCGCGTCGGGGTGGAGGTGTGCGCGGCCTCGGCCGGACTCACCGAGCCACGCCGGGGCGACTTCGTCCTGGCCGTGGACGAGGTCCTGACGAACGCCGTCGAGCACGCCGGGGGCCACGGCACCCTGCTGCTGCGCCGCGTCGGACAGGAGCTGGAGGCCCAGATCACCGACGCGGGCCCCGGCTTCACCGCCGACGTCATCCCCGAACTCCTGCCCGGCCTCGACGGGCGAGCCGACGGCCGGGGGCTGTGGCTGGCCCGGCTCACGACGGACCGGCTCACCATCGCCGCGGCCGACCCGGACGCCGCCGACCCGGGCACCGTCGTCACCCTGGCCGTGACCCTGCCCACCCCCGGCACGTCCCCCGCCGTGCGCTGACCGCCCACAGCCCCTCGGGGACGCCCCTACGGGATGTACCAACCCGGCCACACAAGGCCCCCCGCCCCGGCCCGGGGCCGCGCACGGCATCCGGACGCGGTACGTTCGACGACGTGGCTGGATTCAGGATCGGACGTGACCGGGGCTCGCACAACGCGCGGCAGGGGCAGGCCATGCCCCCGCACGGACGGCCCCCGCAGGCGCCTCCGCACGCGCCGCAGGGCTGGCCCACCGCGCCGGAGGGCCAGGCCGTGAACTGGGGTCGCCCCGCGGCCGCCCCGAACCCGGGCGCCGGGCGGGGCACCGGATACGGCTCCGGAGGTCCCGGGGCAGGTGGCCCCGTCGCCGGAGGACCGGTCGCCGGGGACCACGTGGCCGGCGAACCGGAGTACTTCGCGCCGCCCGCCGCCGACCCGTACGCCGCCGACCAGCCCGGCCACACCCGGCAGTTCAGCATCGGCGACGAATTCGGCGAGGCCTACGGCGACGGCGCCACCTACGCCGCCGGCGGCAGCGCCGCGCCTGCCGGGCCCAGGCTCCCGTGGAAGCAGCTGCTCTCCGGCATCGTGCTGCGCCCGAACGCGACCTTCCAGCAGATGCGCGACCACCAGGTGTGGCTCCCGGCCCTCCTCGTCACCTTCGTCTACGGCCTGCTGGCCGTCTTCGGCCTGGACGAGGCGCGCGAGGAGGTCCTCAGCGCGACGCTGTCGAACGCGGTGCCGTTCGTCCTCATGACCGGTGTCGCCGTCGTCCTCTCCGGGCTGGTGCTCGGTGCGGTGACGCACACGCTGGCCCGGCAGTTCGGCGGGGACGGCGCGTGGGCGCCCACGATCGGCCTGGCCATGCTCGTCATGTCGCTGACCGACGCGCCCCGGCTGCTGTTCGCCCTCTTCCTCGGCGGTGACGCGGCCTTCGTCCAGGTGCTGGCCTGGCTGACCTGGGGCGCGGCGGCGGCGCTGTTCACCTCGCTGGTCAGCCGCTCCCACGACCTGCCCTGGCCCAAGGCGCTGGGCGCCTCCGCGATCCAGCTCCTCGCCCTGCTGTTCCTGATGAAGCTCGGCACGCTCTGACGGCCACGCGCCGGCCGGGACGTCGAGTCCCGGCCGACGCACCCGGTGGGCTGGGTGGGCCCGGTGGGCCCGGTGGGCCGAGGGTTCGTCAGGCGAAACGCTGCGCCGCCGAACCGTCGCACCGCTGCAGCCGGACCTGCTCCGTGGCACCGCCGAGCGTCACACACAGCTCCGGGGCGGCGGCAGGACGGATGCTCGCCCCGGCACCGCGCACGAAGCGCTGGTTGTCGCCCGTGTGACAGTTCCAGAGGATGAGCCCGGCCCCGGCCTCGTACCGTCCGGCCGGCACGTCCAGGCAGCGGTCGTGCGTCAGCTCGGTGTGGAGGCGCTGCCCTTCCGGGTCGTGCCACCAGCCCTGGTTGCGCTCACCGTGGCAGCTCCAGCCGCGCACCGTCGTCCCGTCGCGGCTGCTCGCGCCGTCGGCGTCCAGGCAGGTTCCGGTGGCGGCGTTCCTCAGCGGCGCGAAGGCGTCGTCCCACGCGCCCGGGTACAGCTGGGGCTGCCCCCGGCCGTCCGGGTCGGCGCAGGACGCCTCGGCCAGACCGGAGGCGGCCAGCTGCGTCAGACAGGACGCGAAGGCCCCGTGCCCGGGCGCGTTCGGGTGGAACGACTGGCGGACCGAGTTCGAGTCCGGCGGGAACGGGTTGGACAGCTCGACGTACAGGCCGCGGGCGAACGGGTTCTCCATGCACACCTCGTGGCCGTGGAACAGCCGCGAGGTGTCCAGGTACGTCGCGCCCGTCTGCCGGGCCGCCGCGCGGATGCCCTGCTGGAAGAGCGGGACGGCCTCGTCGCGGCCCCACTGCGAGTCGGAGGTGTAGCCGGTGCAGCCGCCGGCGAGCTTGCCGGGGTAGTTCGGGTTGTCCTTGATGTCGGGGCCGATGGGGCTCGGGTAGCTCATGACGACCAACGCGTAGTCGTCCCGGGCGTATCCGGCGTCGCGCATGACGGTGCGCAGGTCGTCGATCGTGGCCGTCACCTTGGGCACGAGCCCGTCGACCCGGTCCTGCCAGCCGGGCCCGTAGCCGGGGGCGCAGGGCCCCTGCAGGAGGAACCACCGGGTGACGCAGTCCGTGATCACGGGCCCGAACTGGAGGTCGTCGTTGGCTCCCGCGACGAGCACGATCTGCTTCAGCCGGGTGTTCCGCGCCGTGATGGCGAGGCTGTCGCTCTGCACCAGTTCGTCGGCGTACTGCGGGGAGCCGCCGATGCGGATGTTGACGCTGGAGGCCCCGGAGCAGGCCGCGTTGTACGTGACGTCCGCGGCGATCCCGGTGCGGTGGATGGCCGCGTCCGGGGAGCGGTGGCACCAGTTGTCCGGCCCGTCGGTGCCGGGCTCGTAGGTGCCGACGCCCTCGCCGCTGATCTCGCTGTCGCCCAGGGAGATCAGCGAGGTCTTGCGCTCGGCGACGGGCCGGATCTCCGGAGAGCCGTACAGCTCGACGGCCTCCGCCGCCCGGATCTGCTCCAACTCGGGCCGCAGGGGTACGGACTGCGCCTGTTCCTCGGCGGCAGGACCGTCCACCGCGAGCGCCGGGACCGCCGGGGTTCCGAGGCCCAGCAGGGCCAGGGCCGCCGCCACGGCTCCCAGCGCTCTGATCGATCTGCCACGTGCCATGGGGGTCTCCGCTCATGCAGACGACAGGGTTACCGGAGGTTTTACTGTCAGGTAACCCGTCCGGGAAGCCCCCGGGCACAAGAAGTTGGACACTTGTCCATCAGTCGGTGCCCGGCTCGGCCGACGCCGTCTGCGCCCCGGGCTCCCGCAGCTCGACGCGGGCCGTCACCCCCTGGGCCGTCACGCTCGCCCGTGCGCCGCAGCCTTCCAGCAGCCGCCGGGCGCCCGCGTTGTCCGGCGTCGTGTGCGCGACGAGCTCCGCGAAGCCCGCCGCACGCGCCTCCGCCGTGAGGCCGGCGAGGACCGCGCGCCCCACCCCGGCGCCCCGCGCCGAACGCCCGAGCCACACCCCGGCCTCCACCGCACCCGGAGCCCCCGAAGCCCCCGGCTCCGGCACCGGCCCCGGGGGCTCGGGGGGCTTCGGGGACTCCGGGCACAGGCGCGCCGCTCCCACGACCCTCCAGCCCACCAGGACGGCGTACGTCGTCTCCACCGGGGCCGCCGCGAGCCCCCGGCTCCGGCTCCGGTGGAAGCGCAGGAAAGCCGCCCGGCGCTCCGCGGTCCAGCCCGGCGGCCCCGGCACCGGCGGCATGACCTCGACCGGATCGGCGTCCGCTACCGCGGCTTCGAGCAGGGCCGAAAGCAGCGTCTCGTCCAGGCGCCGCAGGATGACGTCTTCACGCATCCCCGTAGCCTGCCGCCCCACCGGCCCCCTCGGCACCCGGTTTACCGCGCTACACGCCGGAGTACGCCTCGCGCACGGCGGCGGCGAGCCGCACCGCGGAGGTGCCGATGCCCCTCGGCTCGGGCACGGCGAACGGCCGGTGCAGGTCCTCCTCCCGGTAGCGCCGGCAGTCGCGGTGCCAGACGAGGATGCCGGACAGCCAGTTCTCCAGGTCCCGCACGTACGCGTCCAGACCGGCGCGCTGCTCGTCGTCCAGCTCGAAGTCATCGCAGACGACCGGCAGTTCCTGCGCGACGATGTGCTGGAACTGGCTCATCCTGCCGCGCATCAGATCGTCCACGACGCGCAGGCCCGCCGCGTAGTCGCAGTCGAAGAAGTTCTGCACGACGAGGATCCCGTTGTGCACCTCGCCCTCGGCCTCGATCTCCTTCTGGTACGAGAAGCAGTCGTTCAGCAGACAGGCGTAGTCGGCCGCCGAGTTCTCCAGCGCCCGCACGGTCCCGCTGCGGTACACCTCGTCCGGAACGCTGTGCCCGCTGCGCAGCCGGCACAGGCTCATCGTCATGTCCGAGCCGAACGTCGACCTGCGCATCTCCAGGTAGTCGACGGGGTCCGGGATGCGGTTCTGGGCCTGGTTGGCCAGCTCCCACAGCCAGCTGTCGATCATCGTGTCGACGGCCTGGCGGAACACCCGCCGCTCCGCCTGCGCCATCGGCCCCGCCGTGCGGGCCCACAGGTCGGCGAGCCCGCGCTCCAACGCGGTCAGCGGCGCCTCCCCGGGGACGGCCGCGTCGTCCACCGGCATGAACAGCTTCAGCCGCTCCGTCGTGACCTTCGCCCCCGCCAGGTCGCGCGGGGCGCCGAAGACCACCGGGTAGTAGTCGTCGCCGTACGTTCCCCAGGTCAGCCAGCAGGAGGCGAGGTTCAGCTCCTCTGGCGTGGCGTCGGGGTCAAGCCCCGCGGCACAGAGCGGGAAGTCGAACCCGGCCAGCCGGTGGGCGTCCCAGACGTCCGAGCCCGGCACCCCGGGCTGCGGCTGGAGCAGGCCCATCCGCTCGGCCCACTCCAGGACGTGTGCCCGCGCCTCGTCCACGTGCGGGCTCAGCCCGGGGGTGAACGGCATGTCGAAGTCGGGCAGCCGGGACGGGCCGACCCGCTGGAAGGGCGTGTGCGTGAACGTCCGCCTGCGGCTCGCCTCGGCGCGCGGCGTCGTCAGCCGGACGTCGGCGGCCGAGGTGCCCAGCCCCGTCGGCCGGAGCCCCGTCGCACCGAGCCCCGTCGCACCGAGCCGCGTCGACCCGAGGAAGAGCTGCCCGCTGCCGGAGCCGTCCCCCGCACCGTTCATGTACCGGCTGGAGCGCATGTGCCACTCGTGGCCGCCCGACTGCCAGTCCTGCAGCCCCTTGACGTACGCCGCCGCCGCGGCGCACTGCTCGGGAGGGAGCCCGTACTCCACGCACAGCGCGGGCAGTTCGGTGAGCGCGGTGTTCTCGAACTGCTGGAGCCGCGAGGTCAGCAGATCGTTGACGGCCTCGGCTGCGTCCTGCGTCGAGCACTGCAGGAAGTGCTCGAGCACCAGCACACCGTTGCTCAACTCCCCCTCGTCCCGCGTCTCGCGCTCGTAGGAGAACAGGTCGTTGCGCAGGTGGACGGCGTCGGAGAACGCGTCCCGCAGCACCCGCAGCGGCCGCGAGTCCGCGACGGCATCCGGCACCTCCGCCCCGGCGGCGTACTCCACCAGCCCCGCCGACCACGGCGCACCGCCCACCTTGCGGCGCATCTCGATGTACTCGACCGGGTTCGGCACCCGGCCGATGTTGATGTTGGACAGCTCCCACAGGGACTCGTTGAGCAGGTGCTCCGTGTTCTCCGCGAACCGGGCCCGCCACCCCGCCGACATGGCCGGCACCGTGCGCGCCCACAGGTCCTTCAGCCCCGCCTCGACCGGGTTCGTCGGCTCCGGCGTGCCGGCGGCGGGGTCCATCGGCATGAACGCCGGCAGCCGGTCCAGGTACGCCTTGCCGCCGGCCCGGTCCTGGGTCCGCTTGAAGCACTCCAGGAAGTGGTCGTCGAAGAAGAAGACCCACACGTACCAGTCGGTGACGAGCGACAGCGCCGGCCCGTCGCAGTCCGGGTGGGTGTAGGCGCACAGCAGGCCGTAGTCGTGGGCGTCGAGGTCGCTCTGCTCCCAGATGCCCGACCCCTCCAGCATCCCCATCTCCCGGGCCCACCGCGCCGAGTGCGCCCGGGCCTCCTCCAGGTGGGGATTCAGCCGCGCGGGATACGGCGTGTAGAAATCGGGCAGGACGAAGGGCTGGGTCACGGAACCTCTCCCGACGGTTTCAGCGCAAGCCGGACGGCCCAGCCCTACCCCGCGCACCCCCCGGCATCCGCGCCGGGGCCGAAACCACCGGTACGGGTGAACTCCCTTACCGATTACCGCCGTTGGAACCCCATCACACCTGCGTACGGTGGAAGTTCAGATACGACCGCGAGGGCGTCGGCCCCCGCTGGTTCTGGTACCGCGAGCCGTACCGCTCCGAGCCGTACGGGTGCTCGGCGGGCGATGACAGCTGGAACATGCACAGCTGGCCGATCTTCATCCCCGGCCAGAGCTTGATCGGCAACGTCGCCACGTTGCTCAGCTCCAGCGTCACGTGCCCGGAGAACCCCGGGTCGATGAACCCCGCCGTCGAATGCGTCAGCAGGCCCAGCCGTCCCAGCGAGCTCTTCCCCTCCAGCCGGGACGCGATGTCGTCCGGCAGCGTCACCACCTCGAACGTGGACGCCAGCACGAACTCCCCCGGGTGCAGGATGAACGGCTCATCCCCCTCCGGCTCCACCAGCCGCGTCAGATCGGACTGCTCCACGGCCGGGTCGATGTGCGGATAGCGGTGATTCTCGAACACCCGGAAGTACCGATCCAGCCGGACGTCGATGCTCGACGGCTGCACGAGCTCCGCGTCATACGGCTCGATCCGCACCCGGCCGGTGTCGATCTCGGCCCGGATGTCCTTGTCTGAGAGAAGCACCCCCCGAGCCTACGCGCACGGGCGGGACCAGGCCCAATCACCCCCGGCCCCGCCCGCGCGTCCGGCTCACGACCGGCTCGGCCGGCTCAGCGCCGGCTCAGCGCCGGTACCGTGCCTTCACCGGGACCGCCTGCCGCAGCCGCGCGCACCGCGGACACCGCAGCAGCCGCCCGGGCCCGATCCGCGCGCTGCCGAGCTGCTGCATCGGAAACGTGTCGGTACTGAACACATGGCCTTCGGCACAGCGCACGACGGTGGACTCCATCGCTTCCCTCTCCCCAAGTACGTAGGCGACGCGAGGACGAAGGCCACCATAGGGGACGAATCGGGCCGCGCGACGACCGCCGCACCGATCCCACCGTACGCCCCAACTCCCCCTCCCCCACCCCGCCCGCACCCCCGCCCACAACGGCGAACGGACCCGCGGCCTGTGCGCCGGAGGTCCGTGATGAGGTACAGTGTCCCGCGTCGAGCAAGCCGCCGGATGGACATCAAATGGACGGCTTCCGCTTCGCGCGGGCGTAGTTTAATGGTAGAACATGAGCTTCCCAAGCTTATAGCGCGGGTTCGATTCCCGTCGCCCGCTCCACGACAAACCCCCAGGTCACCGACCCGGGGGTTGTTTGCTATCCAGACCTGTCGCGAACCGCCGAGCCCCGCGCTCGCCCGGGCGGGGCGGTGACGATGCCACGGAGGGCAGCACACCGCGTGGCCAGTGCCCCAGCCAGAAGGCAGCCGTGGACGGCTCGCCCTGGTCCGCGGTGGAGCCGTCGTGCGGGATCATCTCGGTGGGAGCGACGGCGCGGTGGTGCCGATGAGTGCGCGGAGGCGGTCGACCGAGGCGAGGACGAGGTCAGTCGCCGTGACCGGAGGCGTGGTCGCGGGCATGCTGGATGACTCCTCCCAAATGGGGCGATCTTGGCGGTGGTGCAGTACGACGTACGGGTGCCGTCCATCCGGCCCCGTGCTCGAAGTAGCGGATGGCTGCGTGACCGCCGCCGCAGAAGGCGAAGTGCGGGCACGTGTCCCGGCAGCCGTCCACGCCCTGCCAGAACTCCGGCAGCCAGGCGGTGCGCTGCTCGGCCTCGGCGACGAGTGTGGCCAGGCTGCAGTGAAGGACGTTGCCCGTGGTGAAGTCGCCGAAGCGTGGGCCGGTGAAACCGGCCAGCTCCGGCGACAGGAGCAGCACGCCGCCGTCGTACGCGACGGTCGGCACCGGCCACCACCCCGGGCAAGCAACTGCTCGAAGGCACGGTCCTCGACGAAACCTCTGCCCGCCTCGTCCTCGGCGGATGCCATAGACATAGGCCCAGTGCGCACCAGTAAGCACACAGGACGACACGTGCGACGCCCTGAACCGAGCCGCGGCCTGGTCGTCTGATTCGGCGCGATGCCAGCCCCTCAGGGCTGATGACGACGTGCCTGTCGTCCGTCCTTGGCCTCCTTCGCGTTGGGGCGATGACACATCTGGCCACAACCAGAGCCTGGATCGGCGCCGCCTGCTGCACGTCGGCGTGGTGAAGGGTGTCGCCGGTCCGAGGCTAACCGCGTTACCGATCTTCTGGGTTGACGGGCAACCGTGCCCGCCCAGCGCAATGGCGAGGACGCCGCTCTCGCCCACACAAGACGAAGCAGACTCAGCTCTGCGGAACCTCGCTGTGCCCATGCATGGAGGCGGGGAGGACAGCGATGCATGCACTGACCCACGTCACCGTGATCTGCGTACGTCCGTTCGACGTGAGAACTTCCGTGTCGCCCCGCAACCCTGGAGCGCTGTACCCCGATAGAATCTGCCACACGTGCGCCCTCTCCGAATCGTGCAAGCTGCACCCGAGTAGGGCTTTCCCCGCTACGCCGGGGGTGGTCCCTAGGAGGACCAATCGTCCACGTGCTCCCCGCGCCTGCGGGGGTCGGACCGCGTCGGACCGACACTGGCCGCCACAAATCGGAGCAAGACAGGAGCCAGTGCGAGGCTATGCACAACTAGGAAGACTACTCATCTACAGCACCGGATACCAACGAAAAGCACCGGAAGGAGATGAGGGACTGCTACTCTCTGACGTACCGTCAGCGCACGCGTCCGGGCACACAAAAGCCGGGCCCGTGCACCTCGCTTTGCCGCGCGAGGGACGGGCCCGGCATGTCCCACCATTCCATTAGCAAGACGAAGGAGATTCTACCCGTGAGTACCGAAGACGCACCCGCGCGCCCCCCTGCACGTCGACCCCAGCCCTTGGGGTACTGCCTGCTCATGGCGCTGGTTGCCGCCTGGCCGACCGACCCCTCCTCGCACGGACCCATGGCATGGGTTGCCGTCGTGGTGGTGCTCGTGGTGCTGACGCCGCTGAGGCGCTTGGCCTGAGTTGAGGTGGGCTTTCCGGCGCCGGCTTCGTCTGGTGCCGGAAAGCACCGCAGCGTGGCGAATGCGCTCGCCGCACAGCTTATTACCACTCCCGCCCAACGCCATGGGGACGTTTCCCCGAAGCACCTACCCAGAGGGAATCAGGCGTGTTCGATATGTCCGTGATCCCAGACTCCAGCGACGGCGAACAGGTGCCGTTCGCACAACTGTCGCTCGCGGCACGGGCAGCGTGGGCGAAACACGACCAGAAGACGCACGGTTGGCTTCCGCTCTGGCGGCACATGGCGGACAGCGAAGGGGTCGCCGAGAAGCTGTGGGAGTACTGGGTACCGCACGCGATCAAGGAGCTGGTGTCCGAGACGCTGCCCGGCGGGGAGGAGGACGCCGCCAAGCTTGTGCGCTTTCTGGCGGCAGCCCACGACAGCGGAAAGGCGTCTCCGGCCTTCGCCTGCCAGGTCGAACACTTGGCTGATCGCATGCGAGCCAACGGACTCGACATGCCCCTGAGTAAGGATTACGGGCTGGACCGGCGCCTGGCTCCCCACGGGCTAGTTGGCCAACTCCTGCTTCAGGAATGGATGGAGAACAGGTTCGGGCTGGCCAAGCGAGCGTCCGGGCAGTTCGCCGTCGTCGCAGGGGGCCATCACGGGGCGCCTCCCGAGCACCAGCAGATCCACGACCTCCAGTTGCGCCCGCACCTGATGCGGCACCCGGGGCCCAGTGAAGAAGTGTGGCGCCAAGTCCAGTACGAGTTGATGGACGGCTGCGCCGATCTGGCGGGGGTTGCGGAGCGTCTGCCGGAGTGGGGGAACGTACGGCTGCCTCAACCCGTACAGGTCATCCTCACCGCCTTGGTGATCACGTCCGACTGGATAGCCAGCGCACCGGAGCTCTTTCCCTACGATCCCGAGAGCTGGCAGCCCGTCGGGCCGATCGGCGAACGGCGTCGGCTGCGCGCGGCTTGGGATGGACTCGACCTGCCGAAGCCCTGGGCGCCGGGAATACCGCAGGAGTCGACCAGGGAACTGTTCGCGAAGCGATTCCCCAAGCTGAGGGGCGCGGAGGTGCGGCCGGTCCAGAACGAGGCGGTCGGCCTGGCTCGTTCCATGCCGACGGCCGGACTCCTGATGATCGAAGCCCCGATGGGCGAGGGGAAGACCGAGGCCGCTCTCGCCGCAGCAGAGGTCCTCGCCGCACGGACGGGTGCCGGGGGCCTGGTGGTGGCGCTTCCCACCCGGGCGACGAGTGACGCCATGTTCTCCCGGCTGATGGCCTGGGTGGAGCAGTTGCCGCAGGGTGATGGGCCTCGTTCCGTCGTCCTGGCCCACGCCAAGGCGGCGCTCAACGGTCTCTGGGCGGGACTGCTGCGGCAGGGGCGCCGATCCATCGCGGCCGTTGACCCGGATGGCGAGGAGCCCGTCGGAGAAGTACGGGGGACGCGCGCTCAGCCGGCCGAGCTGCACGCCCACCAGTGGCTGCGGGGGCGGAAGAAGCAGCTCTTGGCGTCATTCGCGGTGGGCACGATCGATCAGGTGCTGTTCGCCGGGTTGAAGAGCCGGCACTTGGCACTGCGGCATCTGGCGGTGGCGGGCAAGGTTGTCGTCATCGACGAAGTGCACGCCTATGACGCGTACATGGGCCGATATCTGGATCGGGTTCTGGAGTGGTTGGCGGCGTACCGGGTCCCGGTCGTGCTGCTTTCCGCAACCCTTCCGTCCGATCGCCGCCGCAGCCTGGCCGCCGCTTATGCGGGGGCGGCGGGGGCGGACGTGGAGGTGGCTGCGGACACCTACCCCCTGATCACAGCCGTCGCCCCGCATCAGCCGACTCTCACTGCTCGCCCTCCGTCCGACTCGGAGCGCCGGACGGAGGTGCTTATGGAGCGACTGGACGACGACGTGACGGCGTTGGCCGACCGGCTGACGGAGGAGCTGGCCGAGGGTGGTTGTGCCCTGGTCGTGCGCAACACGGTCGACCGCGTGCTGGAGGCCGCCGAGGTGTTGCGGAAGCGGTTCGGTGACGCTGCGGTGACGGTGGCGCACTCCCGTTTCCTGGCCGCCGACCGAGCCGCGAAGGACGATGAGTTGCTGCGACGGTTCGGCCCGGAAGACTGCCAGCGGCCGAGGAGACACGTGGTGGTGGCCAGCCAGGTTGTCGAGCAGTCCCTCGATGTCGACTTCGATCTGCTGGTCACCGATCTCGCTCCGGTGGACCTGGTGTTGCAGCGGATGGGGAGGCTGCACCGGCACCCAAGGCGGCGGCCACCACGCCTGGTCCAGGCGCGCTGCCTGGTGACCGGCGTGGACTGGCAGACCACGCCACCGTCCCCCGTCAGGGGGTCGCGCGCGGTCTACCAGGGCGATCACACCCTGCTGCGGTCCCTGGCCGTCCTCGGCCCCCACCTGGACGGAAGCCCGTTGCGGCTTCCCACCGACATCAGCCCCCTGGTGCAGAGGGCCTATGGCCAGGAAGAGGTTGGGCCGGAGACGTGGGCGGAGGAACTGAACGAGGCACGGGAGGAGCACCTCACGCTGCTCTCCGAGAAGCGGAGGAAGGCTGAAGGGTTTCTCCTCGACCCCGTGCGTCGGCCGGGGCGGCCGGTGTACGGGTGGTTGGAGGCGCACGCCGGTGACGCGGACGACAGCCCCGCGGGTCGTGCCCAGGTGCGGGACAGCGAGCAGACGCTGGAGGTGCTGGTCGTCCAGCGTCGAGCTGACGGGCGGCTCATCACCGTGCCGTGGCTGGACGGTGGCGAGGAGGGCGGGCGAGGAGGCTTGGAGCTGCCCACCGACTTCCCGCCGAGTCGACGCGCGGCCGAAGCGGTCGCCGCCAGCGCCCTCACGCTGCCCGGACGCTTCAGCAAGGAGTGGCTGGTCGACCGCACCATCGATGAGTTGGAGCGATCCCTGGTCCCGGCCTGGCAGGCGAAGGAGTGCCCCTGGCTGGCGGGAGAACTGCTGCTCGTTCTCGACGAACGGTGTCAGACCCGCCTGGCAGGCTTCGACCTCACATACAGCCCAGCCGACGGGCTGCGGGTGGCATCCCCCGGCGTTCCCGAGAACACCTCTGCGCCGGCCGAGGGTGACCACGGGCAGGAAGGAGCCGATCCACGTGAGCAGAGCAGGTCCGGGACGGAGTCTTCGGCGGTGGTACCGGCTAGCAGCATCCTTGCAAGCGGGGAGCCCCCGGAGGGAAGTCCGGTGAGCACGGGGCACGCGGCGGCCGCAGGACCCCCGTCCTTCGACCTGGTCTCCTCCCCGTGGCTGCCCGTGCAACGGCTTGACGGAGCAGTGGAGGAACTCTCCCTGCTCGACGTCTTCGCACACGCGGACGAACTGCGGCGGCTGGTGGGTGATGTGCCCACCCAGGAGATGGCCCTGTTGCGCCTGCTACTGGCGGTCGCGTACGACGCCCTGAACGGCCCTGCGGAGATCGAGGACTGGGAGGATCTCTGGCTTTCGGCTGATCCCTTCTCCGCCGTCCCGGGCTACCTCGACCATCACCGGCGCCGCTTCGACCTCCTCCACCTCGAGCAGCCGTTCTATCAGGTGGCTGGGTTGTCCACGGCGAAGGGCGAACTGGCCCCGCTCAGCCGCATCGTCGCTGACGTCCCCGTCGGCAACGCCCTCTTCTCCATGCGGCGGCCAGGAGTCGACCGACTCTCCTGCGCAGAGGCGGCACGGTGGTTGGTGCACACCCACGCCTACGACACCTCCGGTATCAAGCCCGCGATGGTGGGCGACGAGAAGCGGGCCAAGGCCGGGAAGGTCTACCCGCTGGGAGTGGGCTCGCTGGGAAACCTGGGAGGAGTGTGCGCGGAAGGCTCCACCCTTCGGGAGACCCTTCTGCTCAATCTCGTCGCCTTCGAGGACGCATACGGGAAGTCGGAGAACGACGGCGAGGATCTGCCCGTGTGGCGCCGTCCTCCGCTGGGTCCCGGGCCGCGCGAGGGCGGCCATGATGGTGCCCACCCGGCCGGTCTGCGGGACCTTTACACCTGGCAGTCCAGGAGGGTCAGATTGCACGCCGAGAACGGAATGGTGACCGGCGTGGTCCTCGGCTACGGTGATCCGCTCGCCCTGCCGGCCCCCTGGAGGGTTGAACCGATGTCGGGCTGGCGCCGCAGCCCGACCCAAGAGAAGAAGCAGGGCCGGGTTCCGGTGTACACGCCGCGGCCGCACGACCCGAGCCGGGCGGCGTGGCGCGGGCTGGCCGCCCTCCTGCCTGCCCGGCAGCAGGCGACGGACGCCGGAAAACGAGACGAGCCCGCGTCCGGGCTGCGCCCCGGAGTGGCCGGATGGCTCGCCCGAGTGATCACCTCCACTGAGATCACCGCAAGCACCTTGATCCGGCTTCGGCTGATTGGGGCGGAGTACGGCACCCAGCAGTCCGTGGTGGACGAGATCGTGGACGACTCCGTGGTCATGCCGGTGATCACCCTGCACGAAGGAAACCCGGTGTACGGCGCTGCGGCCGTGGATGCCGTCCATGAGGCGGAACTGGCCGTGGCCGCGCTGGGCCAGCTCGCAGGGAACCTCGCCCGCGCATCTGGCACGGACCCCCGCTCGCCCGTCGACGCAGCCCGTGTCCTGGGCTTCGGGACGTTGGACGGGCCGTACCGGGCCTGGCTCAAGAACCTGCTGGTCTACCCCGACCTGCCCACGGCACGTCAGGAGTGGCGGAGCGCTGCCCGTGGCCACATGCTTCGGCTCGGCCGCCAGCTTCTGGCGTCCGCGGGGCCAGCCGCCGACGAGGGACGGCTGACCGACGTTCCCGGCATGGGCACCCGCCTGGTGGACACCGGCCGCGCACACAACTGGTTCATCCAACGTCTGAACAAGGTGCTGGGGCCGGCCGGTGAACGGCCCACCGACGGAGAGCAGCCTTCCCGTTGAGCCGGCCCGGGCGCGGCCCGGGACAACCGTACGGAGAGCGCATCATGACCACGAGCACGCGTGACACCGAGAGCAGGAACGGCTCCGCTCGCCGCGGGACCGGCGATCGGCAGCCGCACCTTTTTCCCCGACAGGCCACGCTTCGCACCATTCCCCGGCTGCAGGCCGGATACCGACACGACGTTCCGGCTGCCGTGGCGGCGGTGGCCAGGCTACGGCGCGAAGCCGGGCGGGACGTGTACTCCTCACCCACGGGTTGGGGGCTCGACCACCTGGAAGCTCTGACCCATCTGCGGGAGGAGCAGCGCCAGAGAGACGAGAAGCAGCACGAAGGGCAGCCCGCACCACAGCATGTCTCGTCGACCTACCGCGAACGGGCCGAGCGAGAGGCGGAGAGCCAGGATCAGGCGGTCCACCTCGCCGTGACCCTCTGGGCCCTGCACCAGCAATCACTGCGCGACGAACCGATGCATGTCTCCGGCTGGCCTCTCGGCCGCGCGGTACGTCGGCTGGCCCACGGCAAGACAGGTGTGCAGGACCCTCCAACGGCGCCCAACGCCTCTAGGGAGGGGGCAGAAGACAAGCGCGGGGATTCCGAACCGGTGGAGGAAATCAGCGCGACCGTGCGCAAACGCTTCGTGCGGATCGGCACCTCGACGGATCTCGAGACCCTCGGCGTCCGCCTGCGCGAGATGGTGCTACTGCTACGCGCCTCACGAATCCCCCTGGACTACGGCCTTCTCGCGGACCAGCTCTACCTGTGGCAGGACGAGAACCGCCGCGACGACGCCCGGCGCGCGTGGGGACGCGAGTTCCACTTCACCTACGGCAAGAACGGGGGCCGGGGAAGCGACGAGGGCAGCACACCGCCCCTGAACGAGGTGCCGCTGGACTTCACGAGCGCCGACGCGGGTGACTAGCCCGACCGCCAGACGATCACGCAGACGGCAACGCCCCGGCGATTCGGACCGGCACCCCCACATCAACGAAATCACCAGATGACCAGCAGAACGGAACCACGGTGACCCGAACCATCCTCGACATCCACATCCTCCAGACCGTTCCGCCCAGCAATCTCAACCGCGACGACACCGGCACCCCCAAGTCGGCCTACTTCGGTGGCGTCAGGCGGGCGCGCGTCTCCAGCCAGGCATGGAAACGGGCCACGCGGAAGGCGTTCAACGAACTCCTCCCGCCCGAGGAGCTCGGCGTCCGGACGAAGAAGGTGGCCGAAGCGCTGGCCGAGCAGGTCATCGCCTTGGACGACACGCTGGCGCCAGTCGCGGTGGAACTGTCCGCCGAGATGCTGAAGGTAGCGACCGGCTCCGCCATCGACGTGCCCAAGCGCAAGGCGAAGAACGACGACGGCTCCACCGCACCGGAGTCCTCGTACCTGATGTTCCTGAGCAGGAGGCAATTGGACGCCCTTGCCGAGCTGACCGTCGCGGGCAGCGGCCCCAACGGTGACGTGAAGGCTCTCAAGGAGCACCTCAAGAACAAGGAGAACAAGGCCCGGGCCCGGCAGGCGGTCGACACCCGGCACTCGGTGGACATCGCCCTCTTCGGGCGGATGGTCGCGGACGCCGCCGATCTCAACGTCGAGGCGGCGACGCAGGTGGCCCACGCCCTCAGCGTCCACAAGTCGGATATCGAGTCCGACTACTACACCGCCGTCGACGACCTCAACACCGACCAGGAGACCGGCGCCGGCATGATCGGCACCATCGACTTCAACTCCGCGACTCTTTACCGGTACGCGGCCCTGGACGTCGACGAGTTGCAGCGCAACCTGGGCAGCGGGCTCCGGGAGAATGAGGCACCGAGCACTCCGGTGGAGAAGGCGGTCAGCGCTTTCCTCGAAGCCTTCATCACCTCCCTGCCAACGGGAAAGATCAACACCTTCGGCAACCACACGCTGCCCTCCGCGGTGATCGTGAAGCTGCGCGACCGCCGGCCGGTCAGCTTCGTGGGGGCCTTCGAGAGGCCGGTACAGAAGAGCCCAGAAGGTGGCTTCCTGCAGAAGAGCTGCCAACGCCTCGCAGAGCACGTGCCGCACCTGGAGAAGCAGTACGGGCTGGAGGCGAAGGACTGCGGTTGGGTCTTCCGCGTGGGCGAGGAGACCGCAGCCCTCGCCGGACTCGGCCCCGAGGTAACGCTGAACGAGCTGCTGCGGGAAGTCGGGGAAGCGGTAGCACGGCGAGTGGGGTCCGGCACATGACCGTGCTGCTGCTGCGTCTGGCGGGGCCCCTGCAGTCCTGGGGCTCGGCTGCCCGTTTCGCCCGCCGCGGCACGGAGAATGCGCCCACCAAGAGCGGAGTGCTCGGACTCCTGGCCGCCGCCGAGGGCCGTCGGCGGGACGCCGACCTCTCGGACCTGGCGACCCTGCGGTTCGGCGTCCGCATCGACCAGCCCGGTTCGCAGCTGCGGGACTTCCACACCGCTCACCACGCCGACTCGGGCAAACCGATGCCACTGTCCGAACGGTTCTACCTCGCCGACGCGATGTTCGTCGCCGGAGTGGAGGGAGACACGGAGCTTCTCCGCAGCCTGCACCGGGCGCTGCTCGAGCCGCGCTTCCTGCCGTACCTCGGCCGCCGTTCCTGCCCGCCCTCCCGGCCCATCGACATGGGCCCTCCGCAGGAGGGGGTCTCTCTGGAGGACGCTCTGCGAGGCGCCGAGTGGGAACCCTCCCCGTGGTACCTCGACCAGCTCGAACGAACCGCGAGGCAAGGCGGTGGCCCAGTCGGCCCCGAATCGCTCGATCTCCTGATCGACTGTCCGCCAGGCGAAACCCCGCATCTCTCCCTCCGGGACACGCCGGTCAGCTTCGACCCGCGCCACCGGCAGTACGGCTTGCGGGGCATGCTCACCGAGCGGACCTCCGTCCCCCCGCCCCACGATCCGACCGCTGCCCTCCGTCCCGTCGACCCGCCCACCGGTGGCACGCCGGGGAGCTTCCCTAGGACCTCCTGATGTACCTGACGCGTTTTCGCATCAACGCCGCCCGAAACGGGGCTCGTCGGCTTCTCGGGTCCCCTCATTTCATGCACGGCGCCGTGAACATGGCCTTCCCCGACCTCCCGCCACGGGGCAGCGACGCGCCACGCGTACTGTGGCGGGTGGATCACCACACGTCGGGGCGGGCCGACCTCATCATGGTCAGCCCCGCCCGCCCCGATCTCACGCACCTCGTCGAACAAGCCGGCTGGCCCACGCTCGAAGAACCGGGATGGACCACCTTCGCCTACGGCGCATTCCTGGACGACCTTGCGGTGGGTGAAGTCTGGGCGTTCCGCCTCACGGCGAACCCGGTGCACCACACCCGCAAGCCCGGGCAGTCCCGCGAGACCAGAACGAAGCGGACCGCGCACCTGACCGCACCGCACCAGGTCCGCTGGCTGCTGCAACGGCAGGAGAGGGCTGGCTTCGAAGTGACGCGGAAGCCTGCCGACCGGCAACCAACCGACAGCGGAGACGAACACGAGGTGATCGTGCACAACAAGGCCCCCCTCCAGTTCCGGAGGCAGGGAGACGGCGGCCCGCGCCGAGACGTCCGCCTCGTCAGCGTCACGTTCGACGGTCGCCTACGGATCACCGATGTCGACGCCTTCCGTCATACCCTCACCCACGGTCTGGGAAAGGCCAAGGCATACGGCTGCGGTCTGATGACTCTGGCCCCGGTGCGATGACCACCGTCAGCCGCCGAAACGCCACATCGCCCCGCGACCTCGCCCGGATCGGTGGCCGGCTCTCGTTCGTCTACCTGGAGCGGTGCACCGTGCACCGCGACGACAACGCGATCACCGCCACCGACGCCGACGGCGTGACCCACATCCCGTCCGCCACCATCGGGACCCTGCTCCTCGGCCCCGGTACCCGGGTGACCCACCAGGCCATGTCCGTCCTCGGCGAATGCGGAGCCGGGGTCGTATGGGTGGGTGAGCGGGGCGTGCGCTTCTACGCCGGCGGACGAGCCCTCACTCGCTCCTCCGGCCTGATCGAAGCACAAGCCACCGCATGGGCGAACCGCCGCACCCGGCTGGAAGTCGCCCGCGCGATGTACCGCCTGCGCTTCCCCGACGAGGATCCCGCCGGGCGGACGCGCCAGGAGCTCCTGAGTATGGAGGGCCGCCGCCTCAAGGAGTGCTACCGCAAAGAATCGGCCCGCACGGGCGTGCCCTGGCGTCGCCGCGAATACCACCGCGACGACTTCTCCGCCGGGGACGCGCCAAACCAGGGAATCACAGCAGCCGCCCAGTGCATGTACGGCATCGCCCACGCAGTGGTCACTGCCCTCGGCTGCTCACCGGGACTGGGTTTCGTGCACTCCGGGCACGAGCGGTCCTTCGTCCTGGACGTGGCCGATCTGTACAAGACCGATGTCGCGATCCCCGCGGCGTTCGACGCCGCGGCAGAAGGCACTGAGGACGTGGCCACGCGCACCCGGCGGGCGCTACGGGACCGCATCCACCAGACCGGCCTGCTCGATCGCTGCGTGCGGGACATCAAGGCGCTGCTGAGGTACGGCGGGACCCGCGACACGACGGACTCCCAGGACAACATGACCCTGCTGACCGACGGCGACCGGCACGTCGCGAGCGGCCGCAACCACGAGGAACCCATCTGGTGACCGTCATCGTCCTCGCCAACTGCCCTGCGGGCCTGCGGGGCTTCCTCACCCGCTGGCTGCTGGAGATCTCCCCTGGCGTCTTTCTGGGTTCTCCCTCGGCCCGCGTACGGGACGTCCTGTGGGCCGAAGTCCGTCAGTACTCGGGCAAGGGACGCGCCCTGCTCGCCTACCAGACCAACAACGAGCAGGGCTTCACATTCAAGAGCCACGAACACGCCTGGCATCCCAGCGACCACGAGGGCCTGACTCTGATACACCGCCCGGACTCGGAACGTCCGCGTGACGAAACGGGAACCAAACGAACTCCGCGCCAGGGCTGGAGCAAAGCCGCCAAGCGGCGACGCTTCGGGAACCGGTAGCAGCGAGAGTCCTCACCGGCTACGCAGTGAAGGGAGTACCACCGAGAGGCGACGGAGCCTTTGGCCTGCTGTGGGGCTCACCTTCTGCGTCCACATCTGTTACCCGATCCGTGGCCACTCTGGAGAAGCGTGGTGAACACCAATACAAGCCTTACGCCCGATAATTCAACACGGTCACTTATGTCCAAATCTCTGCTAGTGAACGAAACGAGGCATCTCCCAACCTGAATCCGCTGGTCAGGTCCTGTGCTCCCCGCGCCTGCGGGGGTGGTCCCGCGACGCCGACCACGGCCGACATTCGCACCGTGTGCTCCCCGCGCCTGCGGGGGTGGTCCCTCTCGCTGCGTGAGGCCGCGTCGCTTACGGATGTGCTCCCCGCGCCTGCGGGGGTGGTCCCGAGTTCGGGAGGCCGGTGGAGACAGCTGATGTGTGCTCCCCGCGCCTGCGGGGGTGGTCCCGCCGTCCAGCCGGTCAGGCCGTTCGTGAAGTCGTGCTCCCCGCGCCTGCGGGGGTGGTCCCCCGGCCGCCGCGGCCTTCGAGATCGCCGATCAGTGCTCCCCGCGCCTGCGGGGGTGGTCCCCCGGCCGCCGCGGCCTTCGAGATCGCCGATCAGTGCTCCCCGCGCCTGCGGGGGTGGTCCCGGCGCCCCAGCGGGCCCCCGGAAGCGCAGCTTGTGCTCCCCGCGCCTGCGGGGGTGGTCCCTGGCCGACAGGAACGCCGAGCACCACGAGCAGGTGCTCCCCGCGCCTGCGGGGGTGGTCCTTCTGCCGTCTGCGTCACAGGAATTCCCTCCGAGTGCTCCCCGCGCCTGCGGGGGTGGTCCTTCGCCGGATGCACTCCCGGGGATTCCGGCACGGTGCTCCCCGCGCCTGCGGGGGTGGTCCTGCACATCGTGCGGTCCTCCGCACGCACGTAAAGTGCTCCCCGCGCCTGCGGGGGTGGTCCCTGGGCCGGTTGGTGACCGTGTTCGCTCCGCGAGTGCTCCCCGCGCCTGCGGGGGTGGTCCCCAGGGGGTTGACAGGGCGCGTGCCAGCGGACCGTGCTCCCCGCGCCTGCGGGGGTGGTCCCGGTGCGCCATGGTCACCGAGATACGTCGGCAGGTGCTCCCCGCGCCTGCGGGGGTGGTCCCCCTGCGCACTTCCCGGAGCCCTCCCCGGCGTTGTGCTCCCCGCCCTGCGGGGGTGGTCCCCCGGACCGGGTCGGCTACGACCCGGGTGGGTTGTGCTCCCCGCGCTTGCGGGGGTGGTCCCAGACGCTTGTCGGCTGTTGGGACGGTACCGGGTGCTCCCCGCGCCTGCGGGGGTGGTCCCGGCGGGCCATCGCGCCGCATCTGGGCATCGTGCCCCGGCAAGCGGGCCCTGGCCAGCGACTGGCCGTCGAAGTACGAACGGTCGGCGAAGGAAGTGGCAACATCCACCTCACGTCACAGCCGCAATTTCGGTGACCTGCGCCGAAGTGGCCTCGTCTGAGATGTACGAACGGTGCCCCACTGCTTACCGTCGGCTGTGTCATAACTCTGCCTGGACCTCGGCGCGTGCCACAACGCGCCATGAAGGGCGGTGATATGCGGGCACCAAAGGCGTCTTGCGACACAGCCCCAGGGGCGCCTGCGGCACAAAACCCAGCAGGTCAGACCCTATGCGCCGTCAGGACGCCGGGTGATTCCCAAGCTTATAGCGCGGGTTCGATTCCCGTCGCCCGCTCCACACAGAAGGCCCAGGTCAGCGACCTGGGCCTTACGCGTTGTGCAGACCACCACTGCCTCGCCTTGCTCACGCTTCAGGTGCGACGCGAGCGGCGGGAAGCGGGACGCGCGTCAACTCCCCGGGCCCGGGCCCCTGGCGCCCAGCAGGTTCCGCACGAGGCGCTCGTCCTCGGCGGACAACGAGGTGACGAAGCTCGTCAGAACGGCTCCTCGGTCCAGCTCGCCGTCCAGCACGCGGCGCATCCGCAAGGCGGCGAGCCCCGCTCCGTCCAGCGTCGAGGTCCACACGAACGACCGGCCCGCCCGCTCCCGCGTCACGGCGTTCTTCGCCAGGAGCCGGCTGAGGATGGTGATCACCGTCGTATAGGCGAGATCACCGCACAGGCGCTCCTGCACCCACGCCGCGGTCACCGGCCCGGGGGCCTGGTCCAGCGCGGTGAGCACCTGGCCTTCCAGCTCCCCCCGGCCCCTTCGACGAGGACGCTTCCGTCCGTCCGACACCCCGTGTTCCTCCAGTCGCGCGGCCACCCCGTAGCCCGGAGAGAGTAGCCGTCGGCCACACGTGCCGCTCGGAGTCGGGCCCGAGGGGGCGGTGCGGCGCCGCGCGCCTGCGGGATGCCGTGGGCGATGGCGTCCGCGGGGTGGCCGATCCGATGACGGCGATCTGGTCGTCCTGTTTCTACAGTCCTGTAGATTCTGTGTCGTCCGCCGCGTCCGGGACACAGCTCGGGGCGGACGGCCACCGCCGGAAGGTACGGACGGGGTTCCGCACCGCAGGTCAGGGGTACGCCTCCGGCCTGGTCGGCGTCGCGGCTGACGTCGGCCCCGGCGTCGACGTCCGAAACGCACATCCCACACCGCACAGCAAGGAACCGGCATGACGGCATCGGGTAAGGGCGAACCGGAGAAGAGCTCCTCGTCGGCCAAGGTGACGCTCACGAAGAGCGCGCCACGCATCTCTCTGGACAAGCCGCAGGCCGGCGGCGAGCTGTCCGTCAACCTGAACTGGAACGCCCGGTCCGGCGGCCCCGGGCAGGGCGCCAAGCGGGGCTTCCTGGGCAAGCTGCAGGCCGCGCTCCAGCCGGACCAGGGAATCGACCTCGACCTGGGCTGCCTGTGGGAGTTCGCGGACGGGTCCAAGGGCGTCGTCCAGGCCCTCGGCAACGCCTTCACCGCTCGGGACTCCGCCGGCCACACGGTGCTGTCCCTGGACGGCGACGACCGCTCCGGCGCCGCCGTCGCCGGGGAGAACCTCCGCCTCGACCTCGCACGGGTCGACGCCGTCCGCCGGATCCTGGTCTTCGCGCTCATCTATCAGGGCACCCCCAACTGGGCGCAGGCCCAGGGCGTGGTCACGCTCACGTCGCCCACGCACCAGGGCCCCGTCGAGGTGGTGCTGGACGAGGCGGACGAGCAGGCGCGGATCTGCGCGATCGCGCTCATCGAGAACACCGGCCAGGGGCTGTCGGTGCAGCGCGAGGTCCGGTATGTGCGCGGGGCGCAGCGTGCGTTGGACCAGGCCTACGGGTGGGGCCTGGACTGGACCCCGGGGCGCAAGTAGGCCGCGTAGTGGGCGGGCGCGTGCGGCCGGGATGGACGACCATGCGCCGACCGCAGCCGGATCCCACGGAGTTGACGATGACGGACGGCGAAGGCTCCCGTCGAAGCCTCCGGGGTTGATGACGACCCGAGCGTGAGGGCGCTGGTCGGAGGCCGCTTCGCAAGGGCTTCTCGGATCGGGAGGACGGCTGCCTCCGTCGTCCCCTCGACACCCGCGACGACGGACCCATCGGGAGCGCCGGCGGGGGGACGGCGGGAGCGCCGGCAGGGGGGACGGCGGGGGGTGGCCGACCACAGGGCAATCCGGCGGGCGCGCGGCGTCGAAGGGAGGGTGACAGCCGCCCTGGATGTGGACGTTCGCAGCGCAGCATCCGGCGGAACCGAGCCCACGTGGTCTGCTTCGGGCCCGTGGCCACCGGAAGGGAAGCCACTGTGATATCCCGAAACGTCACCCGGATCGCCGCACTCGCCGCGCTCCCCGCCGCGCTCGTCCTCGGAGCGTCCGTGCCCGCGTCGGCCGCCGAGGACCAGACGTACCAGATCGACCTGGAGACCCTGAACGACTCGGGTGCCAGCGCAACCGCGCTGGTGAGTCTGGACGGCACGGAGCTGACGGTGAAGATCCGGGGCACCGGCCTGGTGCCGAACGCACCGCACGCGCAGCACATCCACGGGTCCACTCAGGGGCGGGACTTCCACTGCCCCGAGCCCAGCGCGGACCAGGACGGGGACGGCATCGTCAGCACGGCCGAGGGCGTGCCCGACTACGGCGACGTCAACATCTCGCTGACCACCGAGGGCGACACCTCCAAGGAGAGCGGCCTGGCCGTCGACCGGTTCCCGAAGGCCGACGAGGACGGCAACCTCTCCTACGAGCGGACCATCACCGTCTCGCAGGACGTCGCGGACCACTTCAAGGACCTTCACCTCGTGCAGCACGGCATCGATGTGAACGGCAACGGGAAGTACGACGGCGAGGCGGGCAAGAGCTCGCTGGACGAGAAGCTGCCGCTGGAGGCCACCGCCCCGGCCAACTGCGGGATGGTGAAGGGCGCGTCGATCGGGGAGATGCCCGAGGGCGGCGTGGAGACGGGCACCGGACCGGGCGCTGACGCCGGTCGGAACGGCTCGGAGACGATGCTGGCCGTGGGCGGCGCCGGGCTGCTGGCCGCGGCCGCTGCCACGACCGTCGCCGTGCGGAACCGGCGCGGCGAGCGCGCGTGACCCGCGCCCTCTCCCGGTGGCCCCGGCCCGGCCGACGAGCCGGGCCGGCGGCCGCCGGGGTCCTCGCGGCGGTCTCCGTGGCCCTGGTGGTCGCGGGGCTGCCGCGCGGCACGGACGGGCCGCAGGGGATGCCCGCTCCGCCGGGTCCGGCGCAGACCGTGCCCGCGCCGGACGACCCGGCCGAGACGAAGGGCCGACGGGACGGCACGACGGTGGCGCCCATGGCCCGCTCCGTGCCCGCCACCCTCTCCGTACCCTCGCTCGGTCTCTCGTCGCCCTTGGAGAAGCTCGGCCGCGATGCCGACGGAGCGATGCGGACTCCGCGGGACACCGACCTGGCCGGCTGGTACGAGCCGGGGCCCACGCCGGGTGAGCAGGGGCCGGCCGTGATCGCGGGGCACGTCACCTGGGACGGGGAGCCTTCCGTCTTCTTCCGCCTGGGGGAACTGCGTTCGGGCGACGACGTCCTCGTGGAGCGGGCGGACGGCAGTACGGCCGAGTTCACCGTGACCCGGGTCGAGCAGTACGCCAAGGACGCGTTTCCCACGGTCGAGGTCTACCGCAACCTCGATCACGCGGGGCTGCGCCTGATCACCTGCGGTGGCGCCTACTCCCGGGAGGACAACCGGTACGCGGACAACGTCGTCGTCTACGCCGAGCTCACGGGGTCAGGCGGGCCCTGACGACGAGGTTGGCCCGGTAGGTGCGGCGTTCGGGATCCCAGTCGGCGCAGGTGACGAGCGTCAGCCGCGGCTCGGTGGTGGGGCCGTAGACGGCGTGGGAGGGAAAGGCGTCACGGCCGTGCACCGCGGTGCCGGTGACGGTGAACTCGGCGGCGGGGCCGCGCTCACGGTCGACCAGGACGCGGTCCCCCGGACGCAGGGCCCCCAGGCCGTGGAAGGCGGCGGGGCCGCTCTCGGAGTCCACGTGCCCGACGACGACCGCGTTCCCGTTCTGGCCCGGCGTGGGTGTGTGCGTGAACCAGCCGGCGTGGTCGGGGTCGTCCGGGAGGGCGATGGAGCCGTCGTCGTCCAGACCGACCGGGCGCGTCTCCACGTCCAGGCCGACGGCGGGCACGCGGACGCGCTGCGGCTGGGCCTGTGGGAGGGCTCGCGCCGGGGAGGCCGGCGGCGCGGCGCGTGGTGCGGTGGCCGCCGGAGTCGGCGGGAGCCGGGACGAAGCGGCGGTGGGGAGCCCGGAGACGACGAGAGCACATCCGATGGTGGCGCAGGCGGTGGCCGCCGCGGTGCAGGCACCGCGGCGGCCACCGAGCCGGATTCGGGGCACAACCGGCTCTCGCCTCAGTCGGCTCGGCCGGTGCGGCGGCGCAGGTAGAGGGCGCCTCCGGCGGCTGCCAACAGGCCGGCGCCGCCGGCGAGGGCCATCGTGTTGGCGCCGTCGGTCCCCTGGCTGCCGCCGAGGCCGCCCTTGACGGGTCCCTTGGCGGCCTTCATGAGCGGCCCGCAGAGCGCCGGGTTGGTCGCCTCGGCCGGGAGCTTCGGGTCGAGGTCCGAGGGCCCGAGGACGTTGTCGTACTTGCCGTTGCCGTTGACGTCGGTGCCGTGGACGACGACGACGGCGGTGCCGTTGCGCAGGCTCTTGGCTGCCTCTGCGCTGACCTTGATGGTCCGGTGGTAGTTCACCTTCGGCCCGACGGGGAAGCGGTCCACGGCCAGGCCGGAGTCGGGACTGGTGTCGCCCTTGGTCGTGAGTGAGGTTCCGATACCACCGTAGAAGGGCACGCCGTCGGTCGTGAAGACGGACTTCATCCCGTTGACGGTGCGGGCGGCCGAGGCGGGCGGGCACTGGCCCTTCGCCGCGATGTGGATGTGCTGAGCGTGCGGAGCCTTGGCCAGCAGACCTCGCGCGGTGAGGCTGACGGTGGCTTTGTGGCCCCTGAGCTTGACGGTGGCGGTGCCCGAGCCCTTGACCTTGCTGAAGGGCACCGGCTCCAGATGGGCCTGCAGGTGCACCGTGTCGTGCTTGCCCCCGCCGTCCGCGGAGGCGGTCGGCGCCAGGGCGACGCCGGGTGCGACCACGGCCACGGTGGCCAGGGCTGTGGCAGTCGTGCGGTTCATCATGTCTCTTTCCGCCGAGGGGAATGCGGCGCGCGACGGCGAGGGGCTCATGGGCGCGTCGCGGGATGGTCTGCACGCCGTGGGTGTCTCGACCGTCAGCCTGGGTCGGCCCCTCGTCCCCCGCCACCGCAGCGTGCCGCCCGGAGCCGCCACGCCTTCGACGACGCGTCCCTGGGGCCAGGTCAACTCCCCGCTGTCTGAGTCGGTTTGTGCCGCCGCGCTCACGATGCGCAGGTCGGCTCCACCCGTCCGCCCTCATCGCCTAGGCGGGTGACCCCCGTGGACGCTGGCGGTGCCGGCTCCGTCGTGGGTCAGCGTCGACAGGGAGGCCGCCGCGAGGTCCATGCGGAACAGGGTGCGCGGCGGTGCCTGGAGGGCGAGGCGGAGCAGGGTTCTGAGCCGGCCGACGTGGGAGACGACCAGAACCGTGGCTCCGGCGTGCCGGGCCACGAGACCGTCCCGTACGGCGGTGACCCGGCGGATGACCTGCCGCATGGTCTCGCCCTCGCCCGCCGCGGCGGGCGAGGGCGTCCGCTGTCGCCTGGGCTTGGCGGCGCCCGGCGGGGGAGAGTCCCGGGTTGGTTCCCCCGCTGCCGGAGAGCCGCCGTCGCGGGGTGAGCAGCGTCTCGCCGTGCCGCAGCAGTACGAGCGTCGTCACGTCGCTCACCGCGCGGTCGTCGCGAAGTGGTCGCGGACGGCGTCGGTCTGCTTCTCCATGACGTCGATGATGGCCTCGACGACCTTCAGGTCGGCGTCCTCGGCGATCTCCAGGATCCGCGACCACTCGAAGAAGCTGCGGGCCGGGTCGTTGGTGATGGGGCGTACGCGGATGGTGGCCTCGTAGCTCTCGACGCCGCTGGTGGGGGCGACCGCCCGGTAGGACTGGCTCTTGTCGATCTCGCTCCGGGCGGCGATCTCCTGCTGGACGAGGCCGCCGTTGAGGGTGAGGTTGAAGTCGTAGCGGGCGGGCACCTTCTCGACGGAGCCCCCTTCCGTCCAGGTGACGTCGGTGTGGATGTCCAGGTCGCCCGGGGAGACGATCTCCAGGATCTTCATGGCGTCGCGGACGGTCGCCCAGACGGTGTCAGGGTCGGCGTCGAGGACGGTGGAGTGGTACATGGTGTGCTTGCGCTGGATCGGCACGGGGTGCTCCTTCTTCTGGTGGTTGTCGGGCTGTTCGGCCCAGGGGCGGCCGGGGCGGCGGGCCGTGGCGGCCGGGGCGGCGGGCCGTGGCGGCCGAGGCGGCTATCGCGTGGGCTCCGGGGTCCCGCTCTTGGCGACGAGGTGGTTCCCGAGGACCAGGTAGTCGATCTCGGTGCCCAGGAAGCAGTTCAGGGCGTCGGTCGGCGTGCAGACGATGGGTTCGCCGGCGACGTTGAACGAGGTGTTGATCAGGCACGGGGTGTCGGTGAGTTCGGTGAACCTCCGCAGCAGCGCGGTGAGCCGCGGGGTGCCCTCGTCCGTCAGGGTCTGGATGCGGGAGGTGCCGTCCACGTGGACGGCACCGGGGATGCGGTCCCGGTACGCGTCGCGGACGGGGAAGACGAACGTCATGTACGGGGAGCTGGTCTTGCGCCCCATGTCGAAGATCTTCGGCGCCTGTTCCTCGAGGACGAGGGGGGGCGAACGGGCGGAACGGCTCGCGGTGCTTGACCCGGGTGTTGATGATGTCCTTGATGTCGGCGAAGCCGGGGTTGGCGAGGATGCTGCGATGCCCGAGCGCGCGCGGCCCGTGCTCGACGCGGCCGTCGAACCAGCCGATGACGACCTTGTCCGTCAGCAGCTTCGCCACCCGCTCGACGACCTCGTCCTCGTCCAGACGCGAGACGACGACGCGGCCGGTGAAGCCCTCCAGGGCCTCCTCGATCGCGGCCTCCTCGTAGGCCGGGCCCAGGTAGGGGCTGACGGGAGCGGGGGCGGCGAGGGCTTCCGCGGGCTCGGTGCCGGCGTGGTCGAGCCAGGCGTGGGCGGCGGCCCCGATGGTGATGCCGGTGTCGGAGGCGCCGAAGCTGACCTGCATGTCCTCGAAGCGGGAACCCTCGAACAGCGGGGTGTTGTTGAGGCAGTTCAGGGCGACGCCGCCCTCGAACAGCAGCCGGTCGAGATCCGTCCGGCCCTCAAGGTGGCGCACCTGGTGGGCGGTGGCGACGTTCAGCATCTGCTGCGCCGCGGCGGCGACGCGCGCCGTGTACGCGAGGGTGTCCTCGAAGGGCCCGAAGTACTCCTCGAACAGGGCGTCGTGGCTGTGGAGGTCGTTGGCCCGAAGGGGCTTGGCGAAGGTGTAGCGGCCGCCGTCGTGCAGCCTCAGCAGGTGGTCGACGAACGGGTTGGGGGTCGGGGCGTCGGTGTAGCCGGCCAGGCCCATCACCTTGTACTCGTCGTTGTTCGGGACGAAGCCGAGGAAGCGGGTGATGGTGGAGAACAGGGTGCCCATGGAGTACTCGGCACCGGTGACGGTCTCGTCGAAGACGGTGATCCGGCCGCCGCGGATCTCGCCCATCAGGGTCGAGAAGCGTTCGGCGCGGCCGTCGCTGACGAGGAACGCGGAGTCCTGCATGCCGGCGAGGTAGTAGCCGGTCGTGGCGTGGGCCAGGTGGTGGGGGACGAAGCGGACCTTGGCCGGGTCGGGACGGTGTCCGGTGCGGGCCTCGAAGTCCGCGAGGATCGCCTCGTGGCTGACGATCTGGTCGAACAGGTCGGCCATGTCGCCCAGGAGCCTGGTCCTGGCCGCCTCCGGCGCCGACGAGGCGCGGATGCCGTCCAGGGTCTCGTCGAGGATCCGGGTGGACCAGTCCCAGGGGAAGGCGAAGAGGTCGACGTCGTCGAAGGTGACTCCGGCTTCCCCGAGGCACCAGTCGACGGCGTGCGTGGGGAAGTCGGTGGTCTTCTTCTCCCGGTTGAGACGTTCCTCCTCCACGGCGGCGACCAGGCGGCCGTCGATCAGGAGTGCCGCGGCGGCGTCGTGGCCCAGCAGGTAGTGCTTGTTGACGC
This sequence comes from Streptomyces sp. WMMC1477, assembly GCF_027460245.1. Lineage (NCBI taxonomy): Bacteria > Bacillati > Actinomycetota > Actinomycetes > Kitasatosporales > Streptomycetaceae > Streptomyces > Streptomyces sp. WMMC1477. Next base: position 2,551,564 of record NZ_JAPZBD010000003.1, read on the forward strand.
CGGTCGAGCCGAGGCGTTCGGAGAAGAACTCCGAGACCCGGGTGAATCCATTACATCCAAGAACAATCACGGCGTTCTTTCCTGTTCTGGGGCTACTTGGCGATCAGCAGGTCGCGGAGCTTCTCCCCGGCCGCGGGGGCCTGGCACAGGCCCGCGCCGGCGAATCCGGCCGCGTACAGGAAGCGGCGGGTGGGGTGTTCGCCGATGAAGGCGGTGTTGTTGGGGCTGGCGTCGAAGTCGCCGGACCAGGCGCGGTGCAGGCCGATGCCGTCCAGGGCGGGGAACAGGCTGCCGAGATGGCCGGCGATGCGCCCGAGCCAGGCCTCGCGCGACTCGTCGGCCTGGGGCGCGCCCATGGCGAGGAGCACGCGGTCCTTCCACGAGCGGATGCGCAGGCCGGAGGCGGCGTGCATCGTCATGGGCACATCGCGTCGCGGGGCGGGCGGGACGTCGGTGAACAGCATCTCGATCGCGTGGGGGGTCATCGGCAGGTCGACGGAGGCCAGGGAGGCCACCTCGCCGGACCAGGGGCCCGCCGTGCACACGACGCTGTCCGCGGTGACGGCGCCCTGCGGGGTGTGGACCGTGTTGTCGTCGTCGATGCGTGTGACGGGTGTGTGCGTGAACAGGCGGGCGCCGTGGTTGCGTGCGGCGGCGGCGTAACCGCGGACGATGTCGAGGCCGTCCACGTGGTACGCCTCGGGAGACCACGCGGCGGCCAGGACGGCGCGCTCGTCGACCAGCGGGTTGACTGCGGACGCCTCGCGCGCGCTGATCAGGTCGACGTGGACGCCGGCGGCCCGCTGGGCCTGATGACCGGTCTCGAAGTCGGCGATCTGCTGTGCGTCCGTGAACAGCACCAGGAACCCGAGCCGCTTCAGGGCGAGCGGGGCCGCGGTGTGGCGCGCGAAGTCGTGGTAGGCGTTCAGGCTGCGCACGGCCAGGTGCCCGGCGCGGGGGTCGCCGGGGAAGTAGGTGCGGACCATGCCCGCCGTGTGCGCGGACGCTCCGCCGCCGAGGCTTCCGCGCTCCAGCAGCACGGTGTCCACGCCTGCTTCGGCGAGGTGGTAGGCGGCGGAGGTTCCGATGACTCCCCCGCCGATGACGACGGCGTCGGCGCGGGCAGGCAGGGCGCTCAAGGTCTTCCTTCTCCTGTGGTGTGGGGTTCGGGTGGCGGGAACGAGTGCCCGCGTCGCCGTGTCCTCGGTGGGCTCCGCTCCGCGCGGGGCTACGCGCGCTCGGTGGCGCTCCGCCGGCGCGGGTGGGCTCCTCGCTCCCGCGGGTACGGCCGGAGGCTTCCCCGGCGGTGGAGGACACCGAGAACGACACCGGGGAAGCGCTGGGTGGGCTTCCCCGGGATGTCGGCGAGCGCCGGATCGCGGTCGTCGGGGTCAGCGGTGGCCGTGGTTCCGAGGTCGGGCCGGGGCATCGCGCTCGGACGGCCGGACAGCTTCTCGGACAAGGCGTTACCCGTTCGTCGGCGCGGCTTCTCCAACGAGTAGATCGCCAACAGCCCTCTCGCAGAAAGGCGTTGAAAACATGAACCTCGGGCAGCCTGACGGCCGGGGTTCGTGCGTTTCTACGAGAACCTCGACGGGCCGCCGGGCGTCACGGGACCCGGCCGCACCCGACGGGCACCGCGCATCCGACGGTCGGCGCCGCCGGGCGGGCGCTCGACGCGGCCGGGACGGCGCGTCGGCTCCGGGGTGAGCGGCGGAGGGGCGGTACGCCACCCGGAGGGCTGGGCGAAGGGTTCGACGACACCATTCTGTTCACGATTTCCTGAATTCAGATATTCGTGTATCGTCCTGGCCATGCTGACCCTCGCCACCGGGCTCGACGCCCTGACGCGGTTCGGCCGCGCGCTGGCCGACCCGATCCGCTGCCGCATCCTGCTCGCGCTCCGGGACGCCCCCGCCTACCCGGCCGAGCTCGCCGAGACGCTCGGCGTCTCGCGCACCCGGCTGTCGAACCACCTGGCCTGCCTGCGCGACTGCGGCATGGTCGTCGCCGTCCCCGACGGGCGCCGCACCCGCTACGAACTCGCCGACGAGCGCCTCGGCCACGCCCTGGACGACGTGCGCACCGCCGTGGTGGCCGTAGCGGCGGACCGCAGCTGCCGGGACGCCGACGAGCGGGGCTGCTGCTGATGGCCGCCGGGACGTCGATACCCCTCGGCCCCTCGTCGGCCCGACGGGAGGCGCTCGCCCGCCGGATACGCCTGCTCGTCGCCGCCACGATCGCCTACAACGCCGTCGAGGCGGTCGTCGCCATCACCGCCGGCGCGATCGCCTCCTCCACCGCGCTGATCGGCTTCGGGCTGGACTCGGTCGTCGAGGTCTCCTCGGCCGCCGCGGTCGCCTGGCAGTTCTCCGCGCCCGACCACGCCGCGCGGGAGGCCCGGGAGAAGAGGACGCTGCGGATCATCGCACTCTCGTTCTTCGCACTCGCCGCGTACGTCACCCTCGACGCCGTCCGTGCCCTCGCCGGCGCCGGGGAGGCGGAACGGTCGGTCCCCGGGATCGTGCTGGCCGCCCTCTCCCTCGCCGTCATGCCGTTCCTGTCCGCCGCGCAGCGCCGCGCGGGGCGCGAGCTCGGCTCCGCCAGCGCCGTCGCCGACTCCAAGCAGACCCTGCTGTGCACGTACCTGTCCGCCGTGCTGCTGGTCGGCCTGCTGCTCAACGCGACGCTCGGCTGGACCTGGGCCGACCCGGTCGCCGCGCTCGTCATCGCCACGGTCGCCGTCCGGGAAGGCCGCGACGCCTGGCGGGGCGAGGGCTGTTGCGCGGCCCCGACGGCGACCACGGCACCGGCGACGACCCCGGCGACGGCCCCCGCCTCGACCCGGCCGGAGGCCGAGGCCTGCGGCTGCCGGCCCGGCTGCGACTGCTGCACGTGACGCCGCGTGGGCACGCGTGGACCCCGGCACCGGTACCGGTGCCGGGGTCCACGCGTGCCGCCCCGACCGGAGGGCGACGGGCGCTCAGCGCTGGGTGGTGCTGTTGCACAGCGAGCGCGACCAGACGTAGCCCACGAGGCCGATCCCGGCGCACCAGGCGAGCGAGGTCCAGCCGTCGGCGCCGATCTCCGAGCCGGTGAGCAGGCCCCGCAGGGTCTCGGTCATCGGGGTGAAGGGCTGGTGCTCGGCGAACCAGCGCAGGCCCGGTGCCATCGAGTCGGCCGGCACGAACGCGGAGCCCAGGAAGGGCAGGAACTGCACCAGCAGGGGCTTGTTGCTCGCGGACTCGACGGTCTTGGAGATCAGCCCGAGCGCCGCCGACAGCCAGGTCACCGCGAAGGCGACGGCACCGAGGAGGCCGGCCGCGGCCAGCCACTCCAGCGGGCTCGCGTCCGGCCGGAACCCGACGGCGAGCGCGACCGCCAGGACCAGGCACAGGCACAGCATCGTCTGGATGACGCTGCCGGTGACGTGCCCCGTCATGAACGACGACCGGGTGATGTTCATGGTGCGGAAGCGGTTGATGATGCCCTCGGTCATGTCGGAGCAGACCGCGATCGAGGTCGACATCGCGCCCGCGGCCACGCCCATGACGATGATGCCGGGGGTCAGGTACTCCAGGTAGGCGTCCCGGCCGCCGCCGCCCGTCCCGGCGCCGAGCGAGCTTCCGATCGAGTCGCCGAAGGCGTACACGAACAGGAGCAGCATCAGGATCGGCGTCATGGCGCTGCCGAGCCCCACGGCCGGGTAGCGGACGGCGTGCCTGAGGTTGCGCCGCAGCATGGTCGTCGAGTCGTGTACGGCATGGGTGAGCGTGAGCGTGCTCATCGCGGGGTCTCCTTGACGTGGGACGGGGTGACGCCGGTGCCGTCGCCGGTCAGGGCGAGGAACACGTCGTCCAGGTCGGGCGTGTGCACGGAGAGGTCGGCGGCCCGGATTCCGGCGGCGTCGAGCCGGTCGAGCAGCGTGCGCAGGGCGTCGAGCCCGCCGTCGCCCGCCACGCGCAGGGCGAGGTCCTCCTCGTCGCGGGCCGCGCCGGGGAAGGCGGCGGCCGCGCGCTCGTACTCGGTGGTGTGGGTGAACCGCAGCCGTACGTGGCGGCCGGGGATGCGCGCCTTCAGCTCGTCGGCGGTGCCCTCGGCGACGATCCGGCCGCCGTCGAGCACGGCGATCCGGTCGGCCAGCTGGTCGGCCTCCTCCAGGTACTGGGTGGTGAGGAAGACGGTGGTACCGCCCGCGACGAGCGAGCGCACCGTGTCCCACATGGTGCGTCGGCTGCGCGGGTCGAGCCCCGTCGTCGGCTCGTCCAGGAAGATCACCTGGGGGGCGCCGACCAGCGTCATGGCGATGTCGAGCCGACGCCGCATGCCGCCGGAGAACGTCGCGGCCCGTTTGTGCGCGACGTCCGCGATGTCGAACCGCTCCAGCAACTCCCTTGTGCGGGAGCGTCCTTCGCGCTTGCCGAGACGGAGCAGGTCGGCCATGAGGAGCAGGTTCTCCTCGGCGGTGAGCAGGTCGTCGAGGGCGGCGAACTGCCCCGTGACCCCGATCGCGGCGCGCACGCGGTCCGGTGACGTGGCGACGTCGTGGCCCGCGACCTGGGCCTGTCCGCCGTCGGCCGCGACGAGGGTGGACAGGATCTGCACGGTGGTGGTCTTGCCGGCGCCGTTCGGTCCCAGCAGCGCGAAGACCGAGCCGGCCGGGATGCGCAGGTCGATGCCGTCGAGGACGGTCTTGTCCCCGTAGGACTTGCGCAGGTCGGCGGTGGAGACGGCGGCGGGCACCGGGTGACCACCCTCTCGAATGGATGTGGACATGACAGACAAGGCTATAGGGCCCTCCGTGAGAAGGCTGACGTGGACGGAAGTGAGGGGTGCGTGGGGGGCGGGGAGAAGGAGCGCGGACCCCGGGGTTCCGCGGCGCTCAGGCCCTGGCGCGGAGGACGTCGATGTTGCCGTGGCGGGTGCGGGCGCGGACCGTGACGGTGTCCTCGGCCTTCCCGGGGTCCGCGGACTCGGTGAGCGTGTTGCGCACCTGGCCCGAGCCCGAGCTGACGTCGAGCCAGGCGGCCGTGCCCTCCCGGACGCCGACCTCGATGGCGCCGTACGCGGTCTCCAGCTGGACCGTGCCGCGGGCCACCTCGCCCACCCGCAGCGTGCCGTGCGCGGTGGTGGCGGTGACCGAGTCCTCGGCGCGCCGGATCTCGATGTCGCCGTTGGCGCCGCTGACCCGCAGCTCGCCCGTCGCGACGCCGACGGTCGTGGTGCCGTGCGAGTTCTTCAGCAGCGCGGCGCCGTCGACGAGCCCGACGCGCAGGCTGCCGGAGCTGGTGGTGATCTCGGCCGCGCCCTCGACCCGGTCCACGGTGATCGAGCCGTGCGACGCGGTCAGCCTGAGCGGGCCGGTGGTGTCGAGGCGGACGTCGCCGGACGAGGTCTTGACGCGGACCTCGCCGAGCCGGCCCTCACCGAGCACCTGGGTCCAGGCGCCGGTCGTGTCGACGGCCGAACCCGCGGGCAGCTCGACCGCCACGTCGACCGTGCCGGTACGGCCGAACAGGCCGGCCTTGGGCGTCCTGACGGTCAGCACGCCGCCCGCGAGGGCGACGTCGGTCTGGTCGGCCGCCCGCCGGTCCGCGTCCTTCTCCGGGTCGCGGGGGCGGACGTCGACGACGGTGTCGTGGCGCTCGTCGGCGGTGAACCGGATGGACCCGGCCTCCACGCACACCGTGGCCGTGATCGGTTCGGGGGTGTCGAAAGAAGGCATGACTGTCCCGTCCTCCTGGGTCTTCGGAACGTCCCCGCTGGTGGGACGTGGAATGGGTTGACGCGGTGCGGTGGCGTGGCGGGCCGACGCGGTGCGGTGACGTGGTGCCGTGAGGCGGCGGCGCGGACGGGCGCGGCTAGCGCACCCAGCCGGTGAAGCTCTGCCCGACGGTCTGGGCCCTCCGCGTCGCACGCGGCCGGGCGCCGCCCTCGACGGCGGCCGACACGGCCCGCACCAGCCAGGCGTTGACCGACAGCCCCTCGCGGCCGGCGGCCTCCTCGGCACGGGCCTTGAGATGGGCCGGCAGACGCAGGTTGACGCGGGCGGTGCCGCCCTCGTCCCCCTCGGCCGGGGCGGGGGCCCTGAGCGGCTCGGCGGGCGCGGACGGCGCCGGGTGGCCGTCCCCCTCTCCGGCACCGGGGGGCGGCGCCGTCACCACGAAGTCGGGGTCGAGCCCGCGCAGCCGCACGTCGACGGAGCCGGGGGCGAGCTCGCGGGTGATCTCGTCCATCGCGGCGGAGAGCACGTTGAGCATGGCCAGCCGGGTCGCCGACTCGAGGGGGGCGGTGAGCCGCTCGGCCAGTTCACGGGCGTCATCCCCGCCGGCTTCGGCGGCCACCGCGAGTTCACGGCGAAGGGCGTCGACGTAAGGGGTGAGATCCATGACGCCATCATGGCATCACATTGACACCATATGCAAGCTTGAGTGGCACCAGCAGTCGAACAGCCCGCAACAAAACCACCCTGAGCTGCTCAGACACAGGAGCATCCAGCTGTGCCACCGTGGCGCCCCGCACACCCCGTATCCCCGAGACACGCGAAATGGCGCCGGATGGCACCAGGTGGTGCCATCCGGCGCCACAGGGTGCGCCATGCCTGGCCCGCGGGCGAGAACCAGGGGAGAGGGGCCCGGGTCAGTGGGCTCCGGTGAGTTCGCCGGCGAGCTTGTCGTGCATCTCCGCGCTGGGGCGGTTGAGGCCGACGATGGTGACCTTCTTGCCGCGTGCCGCGTACTTGGTCTCGATGGCGTCGAGTGCCGCGACGGAGGAGGCGTCCCAGATGTGCGCGTCGGAGAGGTCGATGACGACGTCGTCGGGGTCGTTCGCGTAGTCGAACTGGTAGACGAGGTCGTTGGACGAGGCGAAGAACAGCTCGCCGGTGACGGCGTAGACGGCCTGCTTGCCGTCCGGGTCGACGACGCCGGAGACCTCGGCGAGGTGGGCGACCCGGCGGGCGAAGGCGACCATCGCGGTGATGACGCCGACGATGACGCCGATGGCCAGGTTGTGGGTGATGACGACGACGGTCACGGTGACGGCCATGACGACGGTCTCGCCGACCGGCATCCGCTTCAGCGTCTTGGGCCGGACGGAGTGCCAGTCGAAGGTGGCGAGGGACACGAAGATCATCACGGCTACGAGCGCGGCCATCGGCATGTCGGACACGACGGGGCCGGTCACGATGATGAGCACGAGGAGGAAGGCCCCGGCCAGGAACGTGGACAGCCGGGTTCGGGCGCCGGAGACCTTCACGTTGATCATGGTCTGGCCGATCATGGCGCAGCCGCCCATGCCGCCGAAGAAGCCGGTGACGATGTTGGCGATGCCCTGACCGATGGACTCGCGGGTCTTGTTGGAGTGCGTGTCGGTGATGTCGTCGACCAGCTTGGCCGTCATCAGCGACTCCATCAGCCCCACGAGCGCCAGGGCGAAGGCGTAGGGCGCGATGATCCCGAGCGCCTCCGGCGTGAACGGCATGTCCGGCAGGCCCGGCACCGGCAGGGAGGACGGCAGCTCGCCCTTGTCGCCGACGGTCGGGACGGCGATCCCGGCGCCGACGGTGATGAGCGTGAGGATGGCGATCGAGACGAGCGGGGCGGGAACGGCCTTGGTGAGCCGGGGGAAGAGCACGATGAGCGCCAGGCCGCCGAGGACGAGCGGGTAGACGGCGAACGGCACGTCCCGGAGCTCGGGCACCTGGGCGAGGAAGATCAGGATGGCCAGGGCGTTGACGAAGCCGACCATGACCGAGCGCGGCACGAACCGCATCAGCTTGGCCACGCCGACGGCGCCGAGGACGACCTGGATGGCGCCGCCGAGGATGACGGCACCGACGAGGTAGCCGAGCCCGTACTCCTGGTTGAGCGGGGCGATGACCAGGGCCACGGCCCCGGTCGCCGCGGAGATCATCGCCTTGCGGCCGCCCACGACCGAGATGACGACGGCCATCGTGAAGGAGGCGAACAGGCCGACGGCCGGGTCGACCCCGGCGATGATCGAGAAGGAGATCGCCTCGGGGATGAGTGCGAGGGCGACGACGAGGCCGGCCAGCACCTCGGTGCGCAGCACCTTCGGGGACGCCAGGAAGTCCGGGCGGGACAGGCGCGGCTTGCGGACTGCGGGCAGCGTCGAGGACATGCGACCGTTTCTGGCTCGGGACGCGCAGGAACGGCTGCGCGCGCGTCGTGCGTCGGCGGGCCGGCCCCCTTTCGGCGAGGACCGTGCCGGGCGGCCCCGGGGGCCGGTCGGGCATCATTGCCCGGAAGTCTGTGGGCGCCGCGGCGTCCCGGTCAGGGCCGCGTCAACGGCGACGGGGCCGCGACCGCCGGTGTACAGCGGTAGGAGCCACGCCAGGACTCTACCCTGACGTAAGGGCAGAGAGCCTTCCGGGAGCTGTGAATCCCAGGTGAACAGAGCTGCTCGCCTTGTGATTAATATCACTTGGGGTGGTTCGTTGGCCCGGCGGAAGGCGCCGGCACGAGGTCGAGGGAGAGCGGCAGACCATGGCGGAGCGGCAGATGCAGATCGGTGAGGTGGCCGAGCGGACCGGCCTGTCACTGCGCACCATCCGCCACTACGAGGAGGTGGGCCTCGTGACGCCCTCCGCCCGCAGCAAGGGCGGCTTCCGCCTCTACAACGAGGCCGACGTCGAACGGCTGATGGTCGTGCGGCGGATGAAACCGCTGGACTTCTCCCTGGAGGAGATGCGCGAGCTGCTGGCGGCCACCGACGCCCTCAACGCGGCCGAGGCCCCGCCGGGAGCCGAGCTGGAACGGCTCCGGGAGCGGGTCGAGAGCTACCACAAGGTGGCACAGGCGCGCTGCGAGAAGCTGCGCTCCCAGCTGCTGGCCGCCGAGGACTTCGCCCGCACCCTGCGCCACCAGCTCGACGAGGCCGACCGCCGCCCGGCCTGACCCGCACAGCAGGACCCGGCCCGTCCCGCACAGCGGAGCCCGGCAGGACCCGGGCCCGCCCAGGGCTCAGTCGTGGGCGGCGACGAGGGATTCGAGGCGGGCGTCGGGGAACTCCCGCACGAAGGAGTTGGCCTGCCACAGGTCGGGGAAGAGGGCGAGCAGGCCCTTGTCCCGCAGGCGGGTCATGGCCTCGCCCTTCACCAGACGCGAGCGGTTGAGCTGTTCGGCGCCGAGGGCGTCGGTGGCCCGGGCCAGCCGGTACGTGAGGGGCTCCAGCCGCACCGGGGCACCGAACTCCCCGGCCATCCGGTGCGTGACGACGTCGAACTGCATCGGGCCGACGGCCGCCAGCACCGGCGCCTGCTCGCCGCGCAGCTCGGAGACGAGCACCTGCACCACGCCCTCCTCGTCCAACTGCGCGATGCCGCGCCGGAACTGCTTGGAGCGGCTGACGTCGGCCGGGCGGACGACGGCGAAGTGCTCGGGCGCGAAGGTGGGCATGCCCGGGAAGACGGCGGGCCTGCCCGCGTACAGGGTGTCCCCCACCCGCAGGGCGGAGGCGTTGACGAGCCCGACGACGTCACCGGGGTAGGCGGTCTCGACGGCCGAGCGGTCCTGGCCGAAGACGCTGTGCGCGTACTTGGTCGCGAACGGCTTCCCCGTCGCGGCCCGGGTGACCGTCATGCCGCGCTCGAAGACGCCCGAGCACACGCGCACGAAGGCGACACGGTCCCGGTGGGCGCGGTCCATGTTCGCCTGCACCTTGAACACGAGCCCGGCGAACTCCTCCGTCACCGGACGGCTGCCGCCCCCCTCCAACCGCCGCTCTCCGGGCGCCGGTGCGAGGTCCACGATCGCGTCCAGGAGCAGCCGGACGCCGATGTTCGACAGCGCGGCCCCGAAGAAGACCGGCGTACTGCGCCCTGCCAGGAACGCCTCCTGGTCGTGCACGGCGCCGTCGGCCAGGAGCAGTTGCCGTTCCTCGGCCGCCTGCTCCCAGTCCTCGCCCTCCTCCCGCGCGGCGCGGTCGGCCGGCAGCACGTCCTCGACGGCCGCCTTCGCCCCGCCGGGCGCGCGGGTGTAGCGCAGCATGGCCTCCGGCTCGCGCACGTCCACCAGACCGCGCAGATGTCCGGCGATGCCGACCGGCCACGTCACCGGTGTCGGCTTCAGCCGGAACTCCCGCTCGATCTCGTCGAGCAGCTCCAGCGCCTCGCGCCCGGGCCGGTCCCACTTGTTGACGAAGGTGATGACGGGGACGCCCCGGTGCCGGCAGACGGCGAACAGCTTGCGCGTCTGCTCCTCCAGGCCCTTGGCCGCGTCGATCAGCATCACCGCGCAGTCCACCGCCGCGAGGACGCGGTAGGTGTCCTCGGAGAAGTCGGCGTGCCCCGGAGTGTCCAGCAGGTTGAGCACCTGCCCCCGGTGCGCGAACTGCAGCACCGCCGACGTCACCGAGATGCCGCGGGCCTGCTCCATCTCCATCCAGTCCGAGGCGACACCGCGTCGGCTGCCCTTGCCGTGCACGGCGCCGGCCGAGGTGATCGCCCGGGCGTGCAGGGCCAGCGCCTCCGTCAGCGTCGACTTGCCCGCGTCCGGGTGGCTGATCACCGCGAACGTCCGCCGCCTGCCCGCCTCCGCGGCGACCGGGGCCGCCGCGCTCATCGCGCGGCCTCCGTCCAGTACGTGCGCAATCTCGCCACCTGTCGCCGTCGAGCCGGAAACCCGGAGCCGCGCGTTCGCGCCCGGGACTCCCCCGGCCACAAAGCTACCCCCTCGTCAGGGTTGGCCCGCAAGCGGCGGAGGCCGGGGCACGCCGCCGCCCGCGGCGGGTCAGCCGGCCGGCGTGCGGGCGACGTAGACGGTGTTGGAGGACGTCCCGCCCCGCAGCGGGTTGTCGAAGGTGACGACGTGGGCCGCCGACTCCGCGAACACCCCGGCGAGGACCGCGCCGAACGCCTCGCTCGGCGGGTCGTCGGACCAGAGGGCGAAGACGCCGCCGGGGCGCAGCCGGGCCGCCAGTGCGCGGAGCCCGGCGGGCTCGTAGAAGGGCGCGTGGCTGGGGTGCAGCACCTGGTCCGGCGCGTGGTCGACGTCGAGGAGCACGGCGTCGAAGAGGCGGCCCGGCCGCTCGGGATCGAAGCCGTCGGCCTCGGTCATGGCGAAGAAGTCCCCGTGCACGAAGCGGCAGCGGGCGTCGGCGGTCAACTCCTCGCCCAGCGGCACCAGACCGCGTTCGTGCCACGCGATCACCTCGCCCAGGGCCTCCACCACCAGGAGGGAGCGCACCCGGTCGTCCCGCAGCACCGTCCGCGCCGTGTAGCCCAGCCCCAGGCCGCCGACCACGACGTCCAGTTCCGCCCCCGGAACCCGCACCGGCGCGAGACCGAGCCGCGCCAGCTCCTCCTCACCCACGGTGAACAGGCTCGACATCAGGAACTCGTCGCCGAGCTTCACCTCGTGGACGTCCTGCCCCGTCACCGGGTCGCGGCGGCGCCGCAGGCTGATGTCGCCCTTCGGCGTGGGACGCCAGTCGATCTCCTCGAAGCGTGCGCTCACGCAGCCCTCACTCTCGTCCCGCCCCCGGCTCTTTCCAGGGCGGCGATCCTACCCTCACGTCGGGTCAGGTTCCGCCGCCCCCGACGCCGCCTCGCCCACCGACTCGCCCACCGACTCGGCCGCGATCCGGTCGAACTGGGCGCCCATGGCCTCGGCCAGCGCCCTGGCGGCGGAGAGCGGGCGGACCATGACCTGGAAGTCGTCGATCCGGCCGTCGGCGTCGTAGTGCAGGAAGTCGCAGCCGTGGACGTCCAGGCCGCCGGGTACACGGGCCCGGAAGACCAGCGCCTGGTCACGGCCGTCGGGGCTGGTGATCTCGCGGACGTAGCGGAAGTCCTCGAAGACGCGGGAGACGCCGCGCAGGATGGCGGCGGTGATCGCCTTGCCCGGATAGGGCCTGAACGCGACCGGACTGGTGAACACCACGTCTTCGGCCAGCAGCGCCTCGACCGCCGCGTGGTCCCCGGCCTCCACGGCCTTGCGGAATGCGCCCACGAACCCTCAACCCCTTAGTCAACTATATGAATAGGTGCGCATGAGAGTAGGGGGGCGGCCCTCGGCCGTCCAGGGGTCCCGGTCTCTTGATACTCAAAAAGTTGGGTAATCACCTGCGCTAGCGTTGGCGCATGGCACTACGCAACGCGGTCCTCGCGGCTCTTCTGGAAGGCGAGGCGTCCGGGTACGACCTGGCCAAGGGCTTCGACGCCTCGATCGCCAACTTCTGGATGGCCACCCCCCAGCAGCTCTACCGCGAGCTCGCCCGCATGGAGGGCGAGGGCCTGCTCAGCGCCCGCGTCGTCCCGCAGGAGCGCCGTCCCGACAAGCGGCTCTTCTCGCTGACCGCGGCCGGACGCGCCGCCCTGCGGGAGTTCGCCGCCCGGCCTCCCAGGCCCGGCGCCATCCGCGACGAGCTGATGGTCACGGTCCAGGCCGTGGACGAGGTGGGGCCGGACGCCGTCCGGGAACACCTCGCCGAGCGCGCGCGGTGGGCGCGCGCGAAGCTCGACCGCTACCACCGGCTGCGCGAACGCCTCCTGGACGGCCGCACCGAGGAAGAGCACCTGCGCGGCGCCCCCCGCGTCGGCCCGTACCTCACTCTGCTGCGCGGCATCACCTTCGAGGAGGAGAACCTGCGCTGGTGCGAGCGCGTCCTGGCCGTCCTCGACGCCCGCGCCGGGCGGCCGGAGGAGCCCGGGCCGCCGCCGACGAGCCCGTGGACCGGAGCGCCCGGACGCGGGGGGTGATCCCCCGTGCGGGCCCGTCCCGGTGTCGCAGCGCGCGGCGCCACCGCACAGTGGTGCGTGAGGATCGGGCGAGCGAAGGGGCACCCATGGGGCTGCACCGGGTGAAAGGCGGGCCGAGCAGCCCGTTCGACGACGTCTACGCCATGCCGCTCAGCGAGCGCTCGCTGCCGAAGTACCGGATGCCGGACCAGACGTCCGACCCCCGCGCCGTGCGCGCGCTGATCGAGGACGAGCTCGCCCTCGACGGCAACGCCTCGCAGAACCTCGCCACCTTCTGCACCACCTGGGCGGAGCCCGAGGTGCACCGGCTGATGGACGTGTGCCTCGACAAGAACATGATCGACAAGGACGAGTACCCGCAGACCGCGGAGATCGAGAACCGCTGCGTCCACATCCTCGCCGATCTGTGGCACTCGCCCGCGGACCAGGCCACGACGGGCTGCTCCACCACCGGCTCCAGCGAGGCGGCCATGCTCGGCGGGCTGGCCCTGAAGTGGCGGTGGCGCGAGCGGCGACGGGCCGAGGGGAAGCCCACGGACCGGCCGAACCTGGTGTGCGGGCCGGTGCAGGTGTGCTGGGAGAAGTTCGCCCGCTACTTCGACGTGGAGCTGCGCCAGGTGCCGCTGGAGCCGGACGCGACCGGGCTCCGCCCGCACCAGCTGCGGGAGCACGTGGACGAGAACACCATCGGCGTCGTCGCGATCCTGGGCGTCACGTTCACCTGCGACTACGAGCCGGTCGCGGAGCTTTCCCGGGAACTGGACGCCATCCAGGACGCGACCGGGCTGGACGTGCCCATCCACGTCGACGCGGCCAGCGGCGGTTTCATCGCCCCGTTCCTCGAACCCGGCCTCCGGTGGGACTTCCGGGTGCCGCGGGTGGCGTCCGTCAACGCCTCCGGCCACAAGTACGGGATGGCGCCGCTCGGTGTCGGCTGGGTGGTGTGGCGCGCGGCCGACCTGCTGCCGGAGGACCTGGTCTTCCGGGTGGACTACCTGGGCGGGGAGATGCCCACCTTCGCGCTCAACTTCTCCCGCCCCGGCGGCGAGATCGTCGCCCAGTACTACAACCTGCTGCGACTCGGACGGGAGGGCTATCGCAAGGTGCACGCCGCGTGCCGGGAGACGGCACGCTGGCTGGCCGGCGAGATCGCCGCCATGGGCCCGTTCAGCCTCGTGTACGACGGCCACGGCGGGCTTCCCGCCGTCTCCTGGACGCTGAGCGACCCGGCGGCCCCGTTCACCCTGTACGACCTCAGCGACCGGCTGCGCCGGCGCGGCTGGCAGGTGCCCGCCTACCCGCTGCCGCCGGATCGGGAGCGGACGGTGGTCCAGCGGGTCCTGGTCCGGCACGGCGTCGGCCGCGACAAGATCGCACTGCTCGCCCGGGACCTGCGCGCCGCCGTGAAGGAGCTCGGCGCCGCCCACGTCGCCGCCCACGTCGCCGAGCGGCCGGGCTTCCACCACTGACACCCGCCCACCGGAGCGCCGAAGACCCGGGGGTGGCCCGGGCCTTCGGACGTCGGCGGGCGCTCAGGCCGGCTCGGGGGCCTGGCGGAGGGCGATCGCGTTCAGCCGGACGGTGAACTGGGCGGTGTCCTCGGCGGTCAGGGCCCGGGCCTTCGCACCGTCCAGGGCGACGCTCACGTCGACGCAGAGGGCGACGGCGTACACGTCGTCGCCGGTCTCCTCGTCCTGGAGGGTGAGCAGGAGGTTGTAGTAGTAGCTCGTGCGGCCTGGGGTGTCCTCGTAGAAGGAGAGGTGGGTGCCCTCCTGGCTGCCGAGGTCGACGAAGGCGCCGGTGAGCGCCTGCTCGGTCCGCTCCCAGAAGCGGGCGTTGGTGAACGGGTCCGTCAGGGCCTGGCGTACGGCCTCCCGGAGGGAGAGGACCATGACGGAGACCGGGGCCGTCTCCTGCAGGCCCCAGCCGCGGACGATCTTCACCGTCGAGCCGCCCCGGATACGGCTCGCGGCGCGGCTGATCTCCCCGAAGTCGAAGTTCACGGTCGCCGGAGCGATGGCGTGCTGGAACGTGTCCGCGATGCCCTGTGCCCGGTCCACGTGCGCCGGGTCCACCTCGAAGACGGTCGTGAAGGTCGTCTTCTCGGCGGCGGGCTGGTCGATCATGTCGGCTCCTCGGCGTTGGCGGTGATCGCGCCCATGAGGAAGCAGTATCCCCCCAACGCGGCCGGGCGGGCCCCCTGGTGGGTGACGGGGGAAGGAACTCACAGCCCGGGGGCGCCCCAGAGGGGGAACCAGCGGGTCAGGTCCTTCTCGATCCGCAGGTCGTTCTGGAGGGCGGCCCTGACCTGGAGTTCGAGCGGGTTGTCGCGCTTCTCGCCGGGCAGCGGTGCGAAGGGGTAGAACGTGCCGCGCTTGTAGAGGTAGACGAGCGCGAGGGGCCGCTGCCCGGCGTCGCGGAAGGTGACGAGGGAGCAGAGCAGCCGGGGCCCGAAGCCGTCGTCCTGCAACGCGGTGTTGACCGCGTGCAGGTCGTTGACCAGGGCCGGCAGGGCGTCGGGAGCCCGGCGGGAGAGCAGCCAGGTGTAGCCGTAGGCGTCACGGCTGAACTCCACGGGCGCGCCGCCGCGCTCCGTGTCCGCGTCGAGCAGGGCCCGCACGTCGCTCTGCATGCGGGCGAACGCGCCGCCCTCGACGGAGGCGAAGCAGACCGAGCCCGCTCCCGTGGGCGTGAACCCCACGGCCGCCTGCAGGGTGAGGGCCGCGGAGGGCAGGCCGAACAGCTGGTCGAGGTCGGGCTTGACCGGCTTGGTGCGGCCGAAGAGGACGTCGAGGAAGCCCATGGCGTCAGCTCACTCCGTCTCACCGGTCTCGCCGAGCTGGGCGGAGACCTCGGCGAGCCCCTCCAGCCGCCGCTCCAGGCTGGGGTGGGTGGAGAAGAGGCCGGCGAGCGCGCTGCCCGGGCCGAGCGCCGGGGTGAAGAAGAACGCGTTGAAGGCCTGGGCGGTGCGCAGGTCCTGGGTGGGGATGCGGGCGATATCACCGCTGATCTTGGTCAGGGCCGAGGCGAGGGCGGAGGGCCGTGCGGTGAGCAGCGCCGCGGCCCGGTCGGCGGCCAGCTCGCGGTAGCGGGAGAGCGCCCGGATGAGCAGGAAGCTGAGCGCGTAGACGAGGGCGGAGACGGCCATGACGCCGAGGATGAGGACGGCGGTGTTCTGGTCGCGGCTCCGGCCGCCGAAGATCTGGGAGTAGAACGCGAAGCGCACGACGAGCCCCGCGAGCACGCCGAGGAACGAGGCGATGGTGATCACCGCGACGTCGCGGTGCGCGACGTGGGAGAGCTCGTGGGCCAGGACGCCTTCGAGTTCCTCGGGCTCCAGCCGGCGTTGCAGGCCGGTGGTGACGCAGACGACGGCGTGGTCGGCGTTGCGGCCGGTCGCGAAGGCGTTGGGCAGGTCCATGTCGGCGACGGCGACCCGCGGCTTGGGCATGTCGGCGGTGGCACAGAGCCGGTCGACGGCGCCGTGGAGCTGCGGTTCCTGCTCCCGCGTCACGAGGCGCCCGCGCATGGCGTAGAGCGCGATCTTGTCCGAGTACCAGTACTGCGCGCCGAGCAGCGCCCCGGCGATGACGATCACCAGGACGACGGACTTGAGCAGCACGATCAGCGCGGCGACGAAGGCCACGTACAACAGGCCGAGCAGGAACATGGTGAAGACCATGCGGGCGGTCAGCTGCCGGTCGGGTTCGAAGCGGCTGTGCATCGCCCTCACCCCGGAACCGGCGGGCCCGCGGGGCTCGCCTCGGAAGGCCGGATGACCCGGACGACCCGGATGACCATGACATCGCCTCCTGGTCCGGCCGTGTGACGGACTCCGCGGGACCCGCCACGCGCCAGGCGTTCTCACTGACCCCCATTCTCGCTCGCCGCCGTCCGTTCGGGCCAATGCGCGGGCCCGCCCTTACCCCACACGGGTAGAGGCGGGGCCCGGCGCCGGACGCCCCGCGGACGCCGGGCGTTCAGCCCGGGGGCGTGGGGGCGGCGTGCGGGCGCCCGCTGACGAGGGAGCAGAGCTGGGTGCGGGAGCGCACGCCGAGCTTGCGGTAGATCCGGGTCAGGGTGCCCTCGACCGTCTTCGCGCTGAGGAACAGCCGGGCCGCCACCTCACGGTTGCTCGCACCGGCACCGACCAGCACGGCGATCCGGGTCTCGGCCTCGGTGAGCCCCGCGAGTCCGCCGGCGGCACCGGACGGGGGCGCCGCGGCGGTGCCCCGGCCGCCGCCCGTCTCGCAGCGGCGCACGGCGCCTTCGGCCTCCTCCGTCCAGGGCCCGGCCGCGCAGGCGGCCAGCAGCTCACGGGCCTCCTCGGCGGCCCGCTGAGCGGCGGCACGGCGACGGCGTCGGCGTTCCAGCCGCGAGACGAGAAGCAGGCACTGCGCCTCCTCCAACGGCTGTCCCAGGACGGCGAACCGGCGTCGGGCCGTCCCCAGCAGTTCCGTCGCACGCTGCGGGTCGCCCTCGACCGCCGTGGCCAGCGCCTCGGCGCGCAGGAGCTGGGCCGCCACGGCGCCCTCGGGCGCGGCCTCGCGGGCCAGCGCGGCCCGGGCCTCGGCGATCACCTCGGCGGCCTCGGCGGTACGGCCGAGCCGCGCGAGCCCCAGGGCCAGATCGCCGTGCCAGCGCAGGACCAGGGGTGCCGTCAGCCCCCTGCGGCGCTCGCCCGCACGGACCCGCTCCAGATTGCGTACCGCCTTCGCCGGGTCGCCCGCCAGGAGCTGGGCCTGTCCGAGGACGTGGAGGCAGCGGCCGAGGTGGATGGCGTCCTGCTCCTGCTCGGAGGCGCGGACGCCGCGCTCGGCGTAGGCGGTGGCGCGGCTCAGGCTGCCGCCGGCCAGCTCGGCGACGGCCCGGGTGTACCACGTCGGCCCGGGGCTCGTGCCGCACTCGCGGGCGACCCGGCCCGCACGGTGCGCGTAGTGCAGGGCGTCGCGGCAGCGCCCCATGCGGGCGCAGACCTCGGCCAGACAGCGCAGGACGAGGACGAGTTCGTCGCCCCGGCCGCGCTCCACCTGGCTCAGCATCCGCAGCAGCTCCGTGCGGGCGGCGGTGAGACGGTCGTCGAAGAAGGCGAAGCGGGCGGCGTAGAAGCGGGGCGAGAGCGGCAGCAGGCCCTCGGGGACGGGGGCGGGCGGGGCGAGGGCGGCGGCGAGGGCGCGCCGGGCCGCGTCGGGCCGGCCCGTCACCCGGTGGTTCACCGCCTGGACGGTGAGGGCGAGGGCCTCGGTGCCCCGGTCGGCGACGGAACGGGCGAGCCCGGCGGCGGCGACGGCCTCGTCCTGTGAGCCCGGGGTGTCCCCGCCGACCATCCGCGCCCAGGCCAGCCGCAGCCGCACCCGGGCGGTGAGCGCGGCATCGCCCTGCGCGTCCTCCAGCGCCCCGGCCAGGGTCTCGTCCATGCAGGCCAGGGCCTGGCTGGACAGATCGGCCAGGGCGAGCCGCACCCGCACCCGCTGGGCGCGGTGGGACTCCCCGGCCAGGACGGTGTCGGCGGCCCGGTGCACGATCTCGGGCAGGGACTCGGCGGCGCCCGCCTCGGCCGCGGCGGCGCACCACTCGAAGCGCTCGCGGGCCTCGGCGGTGGAGGTCCGGTCCGCGGCCAGGAGGAAGAGCTCGGCGGCCAGGGCGCGTGCCCCGCTGCGCAGGGCGGTCTCCGCGGCGGCGGCCAGTGAGCGGCCCTGGGTGCGTTCCGGGGAGGCCAGCGCCTCGTGCCGGACGCGCCCGGAAGCGTGGGGGACGGCGGTGGCCAGGGCCCGGTGGGAGCGGGCGCGCCGCTCGGCGTCGGCGGTGTGGACGAGGACGGCGGCGACCGCGGGCGGGGTGAAGCGGATGCCGCCGTGGACGAGGACGAGCAGCCCGGCGGCGGAGGCCGTGGCGACGTCCTGCTCCGCCGCGTCGTGCCCGGCGCGCTCCAGCAGGTCCACCGCGGGGTCGGCGGCCAGGGCCGCGGTGAGCAGGGTGGCGCGGGCCCGCTCGGGCAGCTCGCCCAGCCGCTGGGCGATCACCGCCTGCAGGGCCGGGGGCAGCGGCGTCGGGCGCGGGCCGCCGACGGGCCGGGAGCCCTCGGGCCGGTCCGTGACGGCGGCGGCGAGCGAGAGCGCCAGGTACGGGTTGCCGCCGGAGTCGGCGTGGACGGTATTGGCGGCGCGCGCCGGGAGGGCGAAGGGGGCGAGCAGGTCGGCGAGCTGCTCGGAGGAGAGCGCCGGTACCGGGACCTCCACGCCTCCGGGCAGCGGCCGGGCGCCGGGCGGTGCCGTGCAGACGCAGCCGAGCCCGGCGGCGGCGAGGCGGCGTACGGCGTAGGCGACGAGGGCGGCGGACTCGGCGTCGACGCGGGTGAGGTCGTCCACGAGCAGCAGTGCGGGCCCGGCCCGAAGGTGCCGGTGGAGGAGTTCGTGGAGGGCCAGCCGGGCCGCGTGCGGATCGGGCTCGGGGCCCCGGCCGCCGAGGCCCGCGGCGGGCTCGGGGGAGCTCGCGCGGGCGCCGTTGCGCAGGAGGATGGCGTCCACGGCCGCTCGGTGGGCGTACGCGAGGTCGGCGGTGCGGGCGGAGGGGAGCCGCCCGAGCAGGTCGGCGGCGGCGCTCCAGGATATCCACCGTTCGGAGTCGCTGCCGCCGATCCGCAGCACGCGGTCGTCGGGCAGTGGCGCCGCGCCGAGCGCGGTGAGCAGCGCGCTCTTGCCGATACCGCTCGGCCCGGTGAGGAGCACCGGCCGGCCGAGGTCCAGATGGGAACGGACGGTGGCGAGCAGAGCGTCCCTGCCGACCAGCGGACGGGCGGGTTCCGCGGATCGGGGGAGTCGGGGATCGGTGAGCGCGCTGATGTCCCCTCCAGTGCCGACGGGGCTGGTGCGCTCGCACGATAACCACAGGTGAGCGGCGTATCAATGGTCTCGCCAGAACGGCGGGAAGCCCGCCCGGGTGACGGGGAAGGCAGCGCCCCGGACCCGGACGGGCTTCGTTCACGGACGTCGTCCAGCCGCACCAGCGGACAACGTCCGCCCCGTCACACGGCGTTCAGTGTGACGTCGTCGAGGACGAAGGTCGTCTGCCAGATCCAGTCCTCCGCGTAGAGGAAGCGCAGGGTGATGTCCTGGCCCGCGAAGTCACCGAGCTCGAGGGAGCGCTGGACGTAGGCGCCCGTCCCGTAGCCGTCGGTGTTGTCGAAGGTCTCCAGGGTCTTCAGGACGCTGGTGCCCTCGGCGTTCAGCACCTGGACCTTGAGCGTGTCCCAGGGGCCGTCGCTGGACTCCTCCGTGTCGATCTGCAGCCAGAAGTCCAGGGCGTACTGGGCGCAGCCCTCGGGGAGCGTCACGCGCTGGCTCATCGAGTCTGTGGCCTGCGTTCCGGCGCCGCCCAGCACGGCGTTGGCCGAGCCGGAGCGCGCGGGCCACTCGGCGTGGGTTCCGATGACACCGTCAGAAGCCGTCCAGCCCGTCTGGACCGGCGGCTCCTCGTGCTTCTTCTTCCCCTTGCCCTTGCCCTTCTTCGTGTCGCCGCCCGTGTCCGGGGTGTCGCCCTCGAAGCCGGGGTCGACCAGGAGCTGGCCGTTCTGGCACTGGGCCGTGGAGACGAACAGCGTGTAGAACGCCTTGTGGGTGATGTCCGCGGTGGTGGCGGTCACCGTGATCTCGTGGATCCCCGCGGGCGTCGTCTCCGAGGTGGTCAGCGTCAGGGTGGTGCTTCCACCGGTGGTCAGGCTCGCCGGGTCGAACGCGGCCGTGGTGCCGGCCGGGAGACCGTCGGCGCTGAAGGTGATGTCCTGCGGGGTGCCCTTGACCAGCGTGGTGTCCACGGTGGTGGTGACCGAGGCCGCGTCCTTCACCGTGCCGGAGGACGAGGACAGCGCCATGCTGAAGTCGTTGGCGATCGTCGTGCCGGTGGCCCGCAGCAGCTTGTTCGGCGAACCGGTACCGGGGTTGACGACGGCGCCGTCGGTGGCGTCGGCCACCATCGCGTCGCGGATCTGCTCCGGGGTCCAGTCGGGGTTCGCCGAGGCGATCAGGGCGGCGTTGCCCGCGACGTGCGGGGACGCCATCGAGGTGCCGCTCATCGTCCGGACGTCCGCGTCGTGGCCGATGTAGGCGGAGGTGATGAAGCTGCCGGGCGCGAAGATGTCCAGGCAGGTGCCGTAGTTGGAGAACGACGAGCGGCTGTCGTCGGAGACGGACGACCCAACCGTGATGGCCGCCGGGACGCGGGCCGGGGAGGCGGTGCAGGCGTCGACGTTCGAGTTGCCGGCGGCGACGGCGTAGGTGACGCCGGAGGCGGAGGAGGCGGTGATCGCGTCGTCCATGGCCTGGCTGGCGGCGCCGCCCAGGCTCATGTTGGCCACCGCGGGCTTGACGGCGTTGGCGGTGACCCACTCCACTCCGGCGATGACGCCGGAGGTGGTGCCGCTGCCGTTG
The DNA here is from genome assembly GCF_027460245.1 of Streptomyces sp. WMMC1477. Classification (NCBI taxonomy): domain Bacteria; kingdom Bacillati; phylum Actinomycetota; class Actinomycetes; order Kitasatosporales; family Streptomycetaceae; genus Streptomyces; species Streptomyces sp. WMMC1477. Next base: position 2,572,711 of record NZ_JAPZBD010000003.1, read on the forward strand.
CAGCCCAGGACCTTGACGGCCACGAGCTGGGCGCTCTTGGCGACGCCGTAGGAGGTACCGGCGGTGGTCCCGGCGACGTGGGTCCCGTGCCCCTGGCAATCCGTGTTGACTCCGTCACCCGTGGTGTTGACGCCCCAGGTGGCCCGGCCGCCGAAGTCCTCGTGGGTGGTGCGGATGCCGGTGTCGAGGATGTAGGCGTGCACGTTGGAGGCCGTGCTGCCGTACTTGTAGGCGTCGTCCAGGGGCAGGCTCTCCTGGTCGATGCGGTCCAGGCCCCAGGACGGCGGGTCGGTCTGGGTCTCCGACAGGGAGACCTCCCGGTCCGCCTCGACGCGCAGGACGTCGGGGTGGTTGGCCAGGGCCCGGGCGGACGCCTCGTTCATGGCGACCGAGAAGCCGTTCAGGGTCTTGCCGTAGACGTGCTTGACCTTGCCGTCGTGCTGCTCGGCCAGCCGCTTCGCCCCCCTCGTGGCGGAGCGGCCGTCCTTGAGCGTGACGATGTAGCTGTCCTGGACGCGGTCGGGGGCGTTCGCACCGAGGATCGTCCCCGGGCCGTCGTCCGCGGGCTGGGCGAACGCGGGGGCGACGGCCATGGACGACATGGCGCCGGCGGCCAGGGCGGAGGCGAGGACCGCCCCCAGGGCACTACGGCGGAGGCGGGATGGGGGGCGTCGACGGGGACGTCTTGATGTAGGCATGACAGGTTCCATGGAACGACCTCACGGGGGAGAAGAACCGGACCCGCCCCGAACGGCAGGCCCGGTTGTCTTGCGCGGAACCACCGGTTCCGAACTGAAGGACCCGGTGATCCGCTCACCCTAGGAATCCGCCCCTCCCCTGTAACCGGGGAAACCCCCTGTCTTCCCGCGCTCCCCGGCGCCGTCGGCCGTCCCGCGGCTCTGCCATGCTGTCGGGCGAACCCGAGACGGCGAGCGAGGAAGTCGCGCATGGTGTCGCCCCCTGGAGACCATCTGGCCCGGGTCGGCCAGGTCGGGCCGTTCTTCCACATTCACCCGGGCCCACGGCCCGACCCCGAGGGGTTCCGGCCACTCGGCGAGCTGTACGGCGAGGGCCCGGCGCTGGCCTCGTACACCGCCTTCGTCGCCCGGCGGCTCGGCACCGACCAGACCCGCGTCGCCGCCTCGACCGTCCAGCTCGGCCTCGCCTCCCGGCTGTGGTCCGTCGCACTGGCCTCCGCCTCCCTCGCCGGTCGCGTCCCCGACCTCGATCCCGCCCGGGTGTGGTGGTGCCCGAACCCGGCCGGACCGCTGCGGCTCTGGCTGCCCGAACCCCGCGACCTGCCCGCCGACGGTCCCACCGGACTGGCCGGGGCGCTGCACGCGACCGTCGTGGAGGCCAACCTCCGGCCGCTGGGCGACGCCGTCCGCGAGCTGGCCCGCGTCTCCTGGCACTCCCTGCACGGCAACGCCGCCTCCGCCCTCGTCGGCGGGCTGCGGGTCCTGGCCGACGCCCGGCCCGACGTCCGCGCCACCGCCGTCACCCTGGCCGAAAAGGTCCTGCGCCACCCGCCCCTGGCCGACGCCGGTACCGTCTCGCCCGCCCCGGACGGGCTGGCCCTCGCCCGCCACAACTGCTGCCTCTACTACCGCGTCCCCGGGGGCGGTACCTGCGGCGACTGCGTCCTGCGCCACCGCTCCCGCACCGCGCACGCCGGCCGGTGAGGCCGCGTCGCCGGCCCCGCGCCGCCCGCGATCATGGCCGGAATCCGTTCTTCCGGGTGGGGTAGGGTACGCGCCACCCACGAGCGGAGGAGGGCAGGATGCAGCGCAGGGCCGCCGCGTACGCCCTCGCTCCGCTGTTGCTGCTGACGCTCGCCCTGAGCCACGGCCTCGGCGGAAGCGCCGCCCACGCGCCACGGCAGCACGACCACGCCTCCCTGAACGTGGCGTTCTCCTTCCGGGCGGAACCGCCCGTCCACGGCGCTCGCGAACCGTCCCCCGGCGCCGACGACGACCGGAACGACGAGAGGCCGCACCACCGCAACGCGCACGACGGCAGCGGCTGCGAGGGGCTTCCCGCCGGCGGTGAGCGCACACCGCCGCCGGACGACTCCGGCAGCGGTACCACGTCACGCGCACCGGCCGCAGAGCTGCTCGCCCCTCTCCCACCGCGCGGCTCCGGCACGAGGCCCCGGCCTCCACCACGCCCCACACCGACCCTGCTCTGCGTTTCGCGGGTCTAGCGAAGCCACCGCGTGCCGCCGCCGACGCATCCGGCAGCACGCGGCGCCGAGCGCTGCCGATCTCACACCCCGGAGAAACGAGAGGACCGATCATGGGAGCACGAGGGAAAGCCGGCGCGAGCACGTCGCCACGGCTGGGCACGGAGCTGGTCGTCGCGGCGTTCGCGTCGCTCGGCGCCGGGGCGATACACCTCGCCGCGGGCCCCGATCACTTCGCGGAGTGGCGTCTCGCGGGCGTCTTCTTCTACGCGCTGGGCGCGTTCCAGGTGATCTGGGCCGCCATGGCGCTGCGCGGTGGCGGGCGCTGGGCCGTGGCGTTCGGGCTCACCGGCGCGGTCGGGGCCCTGGGCACCTGGGCCGTGAGCCGCACCGTCGGCATGCCGGTGGGACCGGCCGCCGGCCAGGCCGAGGAGTTCGGCCGGGCGGGCCTCACCGCCGCGGTGCTTCAGGTCGTCGTCGTGCTCGCCCTGGTCAGCTGGTTGATCCGGCGCGGGCGCGGCTTCGGCTCCGCCCTGACGGCGGTCCTCGTGGCCGGCGTCATGGCGGCGGGGACGACGCAGGTCACCGTGCCCGCGGTGCGGGCGGCGCTGGAGCACAGCCACGCGCACGGCACGGACGGGGAGACCGAACCGCACGGCCACGACGAGGACGGCGACGAACCGCACGGCCACGACGAGGACACCGCCCCGGAGACACCGACGGACCCGGCCGGGTCCGACCCCGGCGCCGAGCCCGAACCCTCGACACCGCCGGCTTCCGAGAAGCCCCACGAGGACGACGGCCACGAGCACTGAAGGCCGCGGCCCCGGGACGGCCCGGGGCCCGGGCCGGTCGCGCCTTCCGCGGCCTCAGCCCAGTTCGCTGAAGCGTTCGGTCTGGTGGGTGCGGCCGGCGACGATGAGGGTGTCGTCCCGCTCCACGACGGTGTCCGGGGTGGCGTAGGTGAAGCCTTCGCCGGGACGCTTGATGGCGACGACGGTCAGGCCGTAGCGGGAGCGGACGGCGCTGTCGGCCAGCCGGAGCCCCACGACGTCGGCGGGTGCCCTCGTCTTGACCATGGCGAAGTCGTCCTCGAACTCGATGTAGTCGAGCATGCGGCCCCGCACGAGGTGGGCGACGCGCTGGCCCATGTCGTGTTCGGGATAGACGACGTGGTGCACGCCGAGCTGGGTGAGGATGCGGCCGTGCGCCTCGCTGATGGCCTTCGCCCACACGTCCTGGATCCCGAAGGAGATCAGCAGGGAGGCCGTGAGGATGCTGGCCTCCAGGTTGCCGCCGATGCCGACGACGGCACCGTCGAACTGGTGCACGCCGAGCTGACGCAGGGCGTCCTCCTTGGTGGAGTCGGCGCGCACGGCGTGCGTGAGGGATCCGGAGACGGCCTGCACGACCTCGGGGTCCGCGTCGATGCCCAGGACCTCGGTGTGCTCGTCCGCCAGTTCGAGGGCGAGGGCGCGGCCGAAACGGCCCAGCCCGATGACGACGACCGAGGAGGCCGTCGAACGGCGCTTGCTGGGACGGGACTTCCTATCCAATGACGGGTCGCTCCTCGGGCAGCTCGTACATGCGGACACGTTGGCGGAGGGCCAGCGCGGAGGCCACGGTGATGGGGCCAAGGCGGCCGACGAACATCAGCACGACCAACAGCACCTGCTCGACGGGGGGCAGTTGCGCGGTGACGCCGGTGGACAGGCCGACGGTGGCGAACGCGGAGACGACCTCGAACAGCGACTGGTCGAGGTTGATGTCGGTGAACACGATGAAGACCACCGTGGAGACGACGACGGCGGCCACCGAGAGCAGGGCTACGGTCAGGGCCTGGCGCTGTACCTCGCCGGACAGTCGGCGGTTGAGGATGTTCACCCCGGTGTCGCCGCGGATCTCGGCGTAGATCACGTAGAAGAGGACGGCGAACGTGGTGACCTTGATCCCGCCCGCCGTGCCCGCGCTCGCGCCTCCGACGAACATCAGCACGTCGATGCCCACCCAGCTCGCCGGGTTCATCTCGCCGGTGTCCACGGTGCTGAACCCGCCGCTGCGCGGCATGACGCCCTGGAAGAACCCGGCCAGCAGCTTGCCGTCCCATTCCAGGGGGCCCAGGGTGGCGGGATTGTTCCACTCGACGGCGGTGACGAACGCGGTGCCGCCGAGCAGGAAGGCCCCGGAGGCCCACAGCACGATCTTGGTGTGCAGGGACCAGCCGCGCGGCCTGCGCCACCGCCGCCGCAGCTCGAACAGGACGGGGAACCCCAGCCCGCCGGCGACGACCGCCAGGGCGACGGGCAGGCAGATCCACGGGTCGGTGACGAAGCCCACCAGGCTGTCCGAGTACAGCGCGAAACCGGCGTTGTTGAACGCCGAGACGGCGTGGAAGCCGCCCAGCCACAGCGCCTCGGGCCAGGGCTCGTCGTAGCCGAACCGGTAGCGCGGGATCAGCACCGCCGCCGTGACGGCCTCCAGCACCAGGCTCACCTTGGCCACATTGAGGACGACGGAACGTACCTCCCCCAGGCCGAGCGCCTTGGTCTCCGACGCGGCGGTCAGCCGGGCCCGCAGGTTGAGCCGGCGGGAGAGCAGCATCACCAGCAGGGAGGCGGACGTCATGATGCCGAAGCCGCCCACCTGGATGAGCCCGAGGATGACGGCCTGTCCGAAGCCGGACCAGTACGCGGGCGTGTCCACCACGATCAGCCCGGTGACGCAGACGGCCGAGGTGGAGGTGAACAGGGCCTCCAGCACGGGCGCGCCGCCACCCGGCTCCGCCTTGGCCGCGGGCAGCATGAGCAGCACCGTCCCCGCCGCGACCGCCGTGGCGAAGGCCGCGACGACCACCTGGGCGGGGTGCCCCGGCCGACGGCGCGTCACCATGACGTATCCCGGCAAAACGGTCTTTCTACGCAAACACGCACCGGACGACGATAGCCAGTCACCGGCACGACAGCGCTTCAGCTCACCCTCGCGCCGGGGCGCGGCGCGGCGGGACCGGCACTCATCCGCCGCCACGACAGGTGCGACCACGAGGCCGACCGGGCGGACGGCCGGGCCCACACGCTTGCGCCACATACCCCCCGAGGGTATAAAGAAGGCAGAGATTGATACCCCCGCTAGGTATCATGGGAAGCGGGGCGGTGGACGCCGCCGCCGGGCCGGACGAGAGACGCCGGACCCGGGGGCGCGACCGAGCCCCGCACACAGCCCGAGGAGCAGAGATGACAACGACGGCACCCGGCACGGCCGAGGTCGAACTCGCCATCGGCGGCATGACCTGCGCCTCGTGCGCCGCCCGGATCGAGAAGAAGCTGAACCGGATGGCCGGGGTCGAGGCCACCGTCAACTACGCCACCGAGAAGGCCAGGGTCACCTACGGCGACGCGGTGGCCGTCGAGGACCTGGTGGCCACCGTCGAGGCAACCGGCTACACCGCCACGCCCCCGGCCCCCGGGCCCCCCGCGGAGGAGGAGGGCGCGCAGGCGGCACCGGAGGAGGACGAGACGGCGCCGCTGCGGCAGCGGCTGCTCGTCTCGGCGCTGCTGTCGGTGCCGGTGATCGCGCTGGCGATGGTCCCGGCCTGGCAGTTCGATTACTGGCAGTGGCTGTCCCTGACGCTGGCTGCGCCGGTGGTGGTGTGGGGCGCGCTGCCCTTCCACCGGGCCGCCTGGACCAACGCCCGGCACGGCGCAGCCACGATGGACACGCTCATCTCGCTGGGCACCTCGGCGGCGTTCCTGTGGTCGCTGTGGGCGCTGTTCTTCGGCACCGCCGGCATGCCCGGCATGACGCACCCCTTCGAGCTGTCCATCCAGCGCACCGACGGCGCGGGCAACATCTATCTGGAGGCCGCCGCCGGGGTGACGACCTTCATCCTCGCGGGCCGGTACTTCGAGGCCCGCTCCAAGCGCCGCGCGGGCGCCGCGCTGCGGGCGCTGCTGGAGCTGGGCGCGAAGGAGGTCACCGTCCTGCGTGCGGACGGCCGGGAGGAGCGCGTCCCCACGGCGCGGCTCGCCGTCGGCGACCGGTTCGTCGTCCGGCCCGGAGAGAAGATCGCCACCGACGGCACCGTGGTGGAGGGCTCCTCGGCCGTGGACGCCTCGATGCTGACCGGTGAGTCGATGCCCGTCGAGGTCGGCGTGGGCGACGGCGTGACGGGTGCGACGCTCAACGCGGGCGGGCGCCTGGTGGTGGAGGCCAGCCGGGTGGGCGCCGACACCCAGCTCGCGCGGATGGCCAAGCTGGTCGAGGACGCGCAGAACGGCAAGGCCGCGGCCCAGCGCCTGGCCGACCGCATCTCGGCCGTCTTCGTGCCCGTCGTCATCGCCCTGGCCCTCGCCACGTTCGGCTTCTGGCTGGTCGACGGCGCGGGGCTGACCGCCGCGTTCACCGCCGCCGTCGCCGTCCTGATCATCGCCTGCCCCTGCGCCCTGGGGCTGGCCACGCCGACGGCGCTGATGGTCGGCACCGGGCGGGGCGCCCAGCTCGGCATCCTCATCAAGGGGCCCGAGGTGCTGGAGAACACCCGCAAGGCCGACACCGTCGTCCTGGACAAGACCGGCACCGTCACCACCGGCACGATGACGCTCCTGGCCGTGCACGTCGCCGAGAGCGAGAGCGAGGACGAGGAGCGGGTGCTGCGGCTGGCCGGGGCGCTGGAGCACGCCTCCGAGCACCCCATCGCCCGGGCCGTCGCCGCCGGTGCCGCCGAGCGCGTGGGCACGCTGCCCGCCCCCGAGGACTTCGCGAACCTCCCCGGCCTCGGCGTCCAGGGGGTCGTGGACGGGCACGCCGTGCTCGTCGGCCGGGAGAAGCTGCTGGCCATGGGGGTTCCCCCGGTCGAGCGGGGCCGAGAGCGGGGAAGGGCCCTCACGCTGCCCGGACCGCTGGCCGAGGCGAAGGCGGCGGCGGAGGCCCGGGGCAGCACGGCGATCGTGGTCGCCTGGGACGGGGCGGCCCGCGCCGTCCTGGAGGTGGCCGACGCGGTCAAGCCCACCAGCGCCGAGGCCGTCCGGCGGCTGCGCGCGCTCGGCCTGACTCCGGTCCTGCTCACCGGGGACAACGAGGCCGTCGCCCGCTCGGTGGCCGCCGAGGTCGGCATCGACGAGGTCATCGCCGAGGTGCTGCCGCAGGACAAGGTCGACGTCGTGAAGCGGCTCCAGGGCGAGGGCCGCACGGTGGCCATGGTGGGCGACGGGGTGAACGACGCCGCCGCGCTGGCCCAGGCCGACCTGGGACTGGCCATGGGTACCGGCACGGACGCCGCCATCGAGGCGGGCGACCTCACCCTCGTCCGCGGGGACCTGCGGGTGGCCGCCGACGCGATCCGCCTCTCGCGCCGGACGCTGAACACCATCAAGTCGAACCTCGTGTGGGCCTTCGGCTACAACGTCCTGGCGCTGCCGCTGGCCGCCGCCGGGCTGCTCAACCCCATGATCGCCGGGGCGGCCATGGCCTTCTCCTCCGTCTCCGTCGTCGCCAACAGCCTCCGCCTGCGCACCTTCACCGCCGCCGCGCGCTGAGCCCCGGGGCGCGGAGGGGCGGCCGGACGGGTACCGGCCGCCCCCTCGCCCGTGCGTCAGCGCGTCCCGGCGGCCGCCCGCCGCCAGGCGGACTCGCGCAGCAGCCGCAGGCCGTTGAGCCCGACGAGGACGGTGGAGCCCTCGTGCCCGGCGACGCCGAGCGGCAGCGGCAGGTGCCCGGCGAGGTCCCAGACGACGAGGACGGCGATGAGCGTCCCGGCGATCCACAGGTTCTGGACGACGAGCCGGCGGGCCCGGCGGGCGAGGGCGACGGCGGTGGGGACGGCGGCGAGCTCGTCGCGGACGACGATGGCGTCGGCCGTCTCCAGGGCGAGGTCGGAGCCGGCGCGGCCCATGGCGACGCCGGTGTGCGCGGCGGCCAGGGCGGGGGCGTCGTTGACGCCGTCGCCGACGACGAGCACCCTGCGCCCGGCCGCCTCCAGCTCCCGTACGGCGGCGACCTTGTCCTCGGGCAGCAGCCCGGCCCGGACGTCGTCGATCCCGGCCTCGGCGGCGACCCGCCGGGCGACGGCCGCGTTGTCCCCGGTGACCAGGAGCGGGGGTGTGCCGGTGAGGGCGGCGAGCGCGGCGACGGTGGGCGCGGCGTCGGGGCGGAGCCGGTCGGTGACGCCGAGGACGCCGACGGGCTCGCCGTCCCGGGTGACCAGGACGGCCGTGTGGCCCCGCTGCTCCAGCCCGGCGACGAGCCCGGCCGCCACCGTCCGGGCCTGGCGGTGCCCGGCGAGGACGGGGAGGCGGCGGGCGGGGCTGCCGACGGCGATCTCGGCGCCGCCGACCCGGGCGCTGACCCCGGAGCCGGGGGTGGCGGCGAAGCCCTCGGCGGTGGCCAGGCCGAGCCCCCGGCCGCGGGCGGCCTCGACGACGGCCCGGCCGAGCGGGTGCTCACTGCCCAGCTCCGCGGCGGCGGCCAGGGCGAGGACCCCGTCCTCGCCCAGCCCGCTCCCGGGCAGGGGGCACACCTCGGCCACGACGGGGGCACCCTCGGTGAGGGTGCCGGTCTTGTCCAGGGCGGCGGCGTCGACCTGGGCGAGCCGTTCCACGGCGACGGCCGACTTGACGAGGACCCCGTGGCGTCCCGCGTTGGCCAGGGCGGACAGCAGCGGCGGCATGGTGGCCAGCACGACGGCGCAGGGCGAGGCGACGATCATGAACGTCATCGCCCGCAGCAGTGTGGGCTCCAGCTCCGCCCCGAAGGCCAGGGGCACGGCGAACAGCGCGAGCGTGGCGGCGACCATGCCGAGGCTGTAGCGCTGCTCGATCTTCTCGATGAACAGCTGGGTGGGCGCCTTGGTGCCGGCGGCCTCCTCGACCATGGCCACGATGCGGGCGATGACGGAGTCGGCCGGGTCGCGGGCGACGCGGACCCGCAGCGCCCCAGTGCCGTTGAGCGTCCCGGCGAACACCTCGTCGCCCGGTCTTTTGGCCACGGGCAGCGGCTCCCCGGTGATGGTGGCCTGGTCGGCCTCGCTCTCCCCGTCCAGGACGTGGCCGTCGGCGCCGATGCGCTCGCCGGGGCGGACGAGGACGAGGTCGCCCACGGCCAGCTCCTCCACCGGGACCGGCTCCTCCGTGCCGTCCGGCCGCAGCCGGGTGGCCCGCGCCGGGGCGAGGTCGAGCAGACCGCGCACCGAGTCGGCGGTGCGGGCGGTCGCGACGGCCTCCAGCGCCCCGGAGGTGGCGAAGATGACGATGAGCAGCGCGCCGTCGAGGAACTGGCCGATGGCCGCCGCCCCGAGCGCCGCGACGACCATGAGCAGGTCGACGTCGAGCGTGCGCTCCCGCAGCGCCTTGAGCCCCTCCCAGCCCGGCTCCCAGCCGCCGGCCGCGTAGACGAGCGCGTACAGCGGGCCCCAGGCCCAGGCGGGGGCGCCGAGGAGGTCGAGCGGGAGCGCGGCCAGGAACAGCAGCAGGGCGGTGGCGGCCCAGCGCACCTCGGGCAGCGCGAGGACACGGGTGCGCCGGGCCCGCGGCGGCCGGTCGCCCGTCGCCGCCGGGGCCGGGCGGATGAGCGTGGACGTCATGGGGCCGCTCCTTCGGTTGCCCGTGGGTCAGTCGTCGGGACGTGACCTTACAGGAACGAATGAACAGCTATTCATGAATACTCCTCCGTAGGATGAGCGGATGGGCCATGGAGTCGCCAACCCCGCCAACCCCACCGGGACCACCGAGCACGCCGAGAACGCCGCGCGCGCCGAGTACGCCGATCACAACGCCGGGAACCCCGCGCCCAGCGCCCACCTGGACGCCGACAGCGCCGCGAAGGTCGCGGAGACCCTCCAGGCCCTCGCCACCCCCTCCCGGCTGCTGATCCTCGCCCGCCTCCGGGAGGGCCCCTGCGCCGCGACCGAGCTGGCGACGGCCGTCGGCATGGAGCAGTCCGCCTGCTCCCACCAGCTGCGCCTCCTGCGCAACCTCGGCCTCGTCACCGGCACGCGCAACGGCCGCTCGGTCGTCTACGCGCTCCACGACAACCACGTCGCCGCACTCCTCGACCAGGCCGTCTACCACGTCGAGCACCTCCGCCTCGGTCTGCCCGACCCGCCCGGGCAGGGCTGACCCGGGCCGCCGCAGCCGCCGCAGGAATTCGACACGTGTCAAAATGGGCGCATGACCAAGGTGAAGACAGCACCGGCCCCCGCACCGGCCCAGGCCGTCGTCCCCTGCTGCCCCCCGCTGAGTGAGCGCCCGCTGACCGCCGAGGAGGCCGAGGCGACGGCCGCGATGTTCAAGGCCCTCGGGGACCCGGTCCGGCTGCGCCTCTTCTCCCTCATCGCCTCACACGAGGGCGGGGAGGCCTGCGTCTGCGACATCTCCGACGTCGGCGTCTCCCAGCCGACCATCAGCCACCACCTCAAGAAGCTGCGCGAGGCCGGGCTGCTGACCTCCGAGCGGCGCGGCACCTGGGTCTACTACCGGGTCGCCCCCTCCGTCCTCGCCGCCATGTCCGGCACCCTGGCCCCCGGCACCCGCTGAGGCGCCGGCGCAGGCCGAAGCCCGGGGGCACGGGGGCGCCGAGGCCCCCGGGGCCGCCGGGGGGCACCGGCCGAGACCCCGCGCGGCGAGAAACACGTCACACGGCCCACGCCGACGCCGTCCCCCTGCCGTAGCATGCGGGTCCGTTCGACGTGTCCCGCCCCACCGAGGGCCGCCCAGCTCAGGAGTGCAGGTGCCCGCCTTCATCGCCAGACTCATCTCCACCCTGCGCTCGCGGGTGCGGGGCTGGCGGGCCGCCCTCACCGTCACGGTGTTCGTCTTTCTCACGAGCTGGCTGGCCATGTGGCTCGTCGAGCCCGATTCCAACGGGCTGACCGACCCGGGCACCTACTGGTGGTACTTCCTCATCACCGCCTCGACCGTCGGCTACGGCGACTACTTCCCCGAGACCGTGCTCGGGCGGCTCGTCGCCACCTACGTCATCATCGGCGGGATCGTCACCCTGACCATCCTGTTCACGGAGCTGGCGACGCACATCCAGTCGCTGCGGAGCAAGCGCTTGAAAGGCATGGTGGACGTGGACCTCGGCGACCACATCGTCCTGCTCGGCTACACCCCCGTCCGCACCGAACGGCTCGTGGACCAACTCCACCTGGAGGACGCGCACGACCTCGTCCTGTGCGCCTGGGAGGACACCCCCGAGCACCCGATGCCCGAACGGGACGGCGTCCGCTTCGTCCGGGGCGACCTCGCCCAGCTCGACGTGCTGCGCCGGGCCGGCGTCGAGCGCGCCCGCACCGTCGTCGTCGACGCGCGGGACGACAACGAGGCGCTCGTCCTCGCGCTCAGCATCGACCACCTGCGGCCCGACATCCACCTCGTCGTCGCCCTGCGCGACATGGACCACTGCGAGCGGCTCCGCTACGTCAACTCCAAGGCCCAGTGCGTGCAGTGGCACATGCCCAACCTCCTCAAGGAGGAGGCGCTCGACCCGGGCATCACCGAGGTCTACAGCGAGCTGATGGACAGCGCGGGCTGCGGCAACACCTACTCCGTCCGCCTGGCCGACGGGCAGGGCGGCCGCACCTTCGGCGACTGGCAGGCCCACTTCGGCCGCCGGTTCGCCGCCACCGTCGTCGCCGTCCGGCAGGACGGCCGCATGGCCGTCAGCCCGCCCTGGGCCGAGCCCGTCCACGCGGGCGCCGTCCTCTACTACGTCTCCCAGAAGCGCGTCGACGCCGCCGAGCTCGCCCCCGAGACCCCGACCACCCCCGCCCAGCGCACCGCCTGACCCCGCCCGGTGCGGCCGGGCCGGGCCGTCACGCCCGCCGGTCGGCGGCCCGCCGCACCTGCAGGTTGGTCAGCCGATGGACGACGGCGATGAACAGCGCCGCGCCCGGAACGCACAGCAGGTTCAGGAAGACGCCCCAACGGGTCGTCGTGAGCATCCGGTCGAAGTCGATGACGCCGTTCTCCCGATCCACGGCCCCCTCCAGCACCCCGGGGAGCAGGAAGAGGACGCCGAGGGCGACGCTCCAGACGACCGTGAACGTCCACCACCAGGCCAGCAGGGCGTGTCCGGGCTGCCGTTGGCCGGGCCGGGCCCGCTCGCGGCTCGGGATCGACGCGTCCCACACGTCGAACGTGATCTTCCCTGGGATGATCCACGCGGCGACCGGGATGAACCAGCTCCCCACCGCCATCCCGGGCGGGTACCGGTGCCCGCCCGGGGCGAACACCTCCGCGTTGGAGCGCACCCGCCAGAACCAGCAGAGCGTCGGAACGACCACCGCGAGGCCCACCAGCGCCTCCACGGTGGACAGCGTGTTCGCGTCCGCCACCAGCCCGTCGACGTCGGTCCACAGCGCGAAGTCGGCCCGGGCCCAGGTGTCGATCTCCTCGGCGAAGCCGAGGTGCACCACGACCGCGACGCACTTGAACACGATGTAGAGGCCGTAGAGCCAGTACAGCGCGACGGCCAGGCCCTCGGGGGAGCGCAGCGCGACCTGGTGGGCACCCCAGGGCGACGAGGACGGCGCCCCCGCCCCGCCGGTCGCGCCGGTGCACCGGCAGGCCGGGAGAAACGCGGCGGGTTGGCGGGTATCGGCTGCCGACGGACGTAGTGGGGCCGCTCGGGCCGGGGAGCCCTGGGCCCGGCGGCGGGCCGCCGGACGGGAGGCGGCGTCGGCCGGGGCGAGGCCGGAGAGGCCGGAGGCGGGGGGCACCCGCGGCGCGGACCCCGGCGCCGCGGTGACCGTCGGAGCCTGCGCGAGACCACCGCCCGGCGGGGGCGGGGGCGGGACGACGGGGGCGGCCGGCCCGTCGCCGTCGCCTCCGAACGCGCCGGCCGCGTCACCGGCGCCACCGGACGGCTCCGCCACGTCACCGGCGCCACCGGACGCGTCCGCGGCACCGCCGCCGTCCTCCCGGCGCCACTCCCCCTGGGCGATCGCACGGCCCGATATACGGGCCACCTCGGCGAGGGCGCGCGGGCAGCCAGGGGTCCGCGCCCGACGGCCAGGCGCCCTCGGCAGACCCGTCGGCGTACTCTCCCAGCCGCTCGGCCAGGGCGGATGCGTCGGGGCGCTCGGCGGGGTCCTTGGCCAGGCACGCGGCGACGGTGGCCCGCAACTCGGCCGGAACACGGCCCAGATCCGGGTCCCGCTGGACCACGGCGAACATCAACGCGTGGGGGTTGCCGGTGTCCTCGACGGGGAAGGGCAGCTCGCCGGTGGTCGCGAAGACCAGCACACCGCCGAGGCCGAAGACGTCGCTCGCCGCCGAAAGGGTACGGCCCAGCACCTGCTCCGGAGACATGTACCCCGGCGACCCCACGGACGCGCCGGTACGGGTCAGCCCGCCGTCGGTCGAGACGTCCACGAGCCGCGCCACCCCGAAGTCGATCAGCCGCGGCCCGTCGACGGTGAGCAGGATGTTCGACGGCTTGACGTCGCGGTGCACCAGCCCGGCCGCGTGCACCGCCCGGAGCGCCCGGACGAGCCCGGCGGCGAGGGCATCCGCGCTGCGGGCGGGCCGCGGGCCCTGCGTGGCGACCAGCCGCTGCAGCGACAGACCGGGCACGAACTCGGTGGCCACCCAGGGCCGTTGCCCGCCCTCTCCCGGCTCCGAGTCCACGACCTGGGCGATGCCCTCCGCCCGCACCATGCTCGCGGTCCTGATCTCCCGTGCGAAGCGGGCGCGGAACCCCGGCTCGTCGGCGTAGCCGTGCCGGATGGACTTCAGGGCGACCCGCTCACCCCGGCCGCCCTCCGCGAGGAACACCGTCCCCATGCCGCCCTCGCCCAGCCGCGTGAGCAACCGGTACGGCCCGATACGGCCAGGGTCCGTCCGTTCCAACGGCCATACGCGCGATCTCCCCCTGCCATCCCCGCCGTTCAGTGATCGCGAGCGTAGTACGCCCGACTGGGCCGGTCACACCGGCCAGGAGCGGTCCGGGTCGTCCAGGTACGCCCGGTACCCCTCCGCCCTCACGGTGAGCCCGAACCGGGTGTGCTCCGGCCGCCCGTGCTCCAGCCACCACCGGTGCGCCGCCTCCGCCTCGTCCCAGAGCCGACGGCGCCCGGACTGCCAGACCCGCGCCCCGCCCTCGTCTTGGAACAGCACACAGGCCCAGGACCGGTCGTCGAGCCCGTAGAACCACACCGGCCGGGCGCCGTTCTCCTTCGACGCCACGACGTGATGGCACCCCGGCATCCGGAGCCCCAGGGCGAAACGGTGGGCGCTGAACCGTCTCCGGACGAACTCGGCCTCCGTCACGTCTGTGGACGTCTCGTCGCCGTCGGCCACGCCGGCGGTGACGTACTCGGCGTGGACGATGCGCGGGAGGCGCTGAGCCCGCAGCTTCATGAACTCCACGGCGCCCGTGAACGTCCCGGACGCCTCCGCCCCGTCTGGTGACACGGTGAGCCTGGCCACGGCGTCATCGTTGCCGTAGTGCGTGCCCCACGGCGCCACGATCACGCCGCCGGGACGACACTGGCGCACCCAGGCCAGGGGGATCGCCCGTACCCCGCACGTCGCGATGACCCGGTCGTACGGCGCCGCCTCGGGGTAACCCGCGAGGCCGTCACCGTGCACGACGTTCACCGGTGCCCCGAAGGCGCCCAGAGCCCGGCGAGCGGCCTCGGCAACGGCCCCGTCCACCTCCACGGTGTACACGCTCCCCGCCCCCAGCCGGTGGGCCAGCAACGCCGCGTTCCAGCCCGTGCCCGTGCCGATCTCCAGCACCCGGTGCCCGGCCGCCACGTCCAGGTCGCGGAGCATCGAGAACACCACCGACGGCATCGACGCCGAGGAGGTGGACACCCTTCCCGGCCCCTCACCGCCGTGCCGACCGTCGTCCCACTGCGTGACGATCGGCGCGTCGGCGTCCGCGTGCCGGTGCCACTCGGCGGGCTCGTCCGTCCTGGACACCGGCACGCTTCTGCCCGACGCCATGTCGAACGGCCACATCAGCTCGGGGAGGAAGGCGGAACGCGGCACGGCGGCGTACGCGGGTGCCCAGTCCGAGGTCAGGGCGCCCCCTGCCATCAGGGCACGCCCCAGCTCGTCCCGGACGGGGCGCCCCTGGTGTGCGTCAGCGGTCACGGAACCGGGACCCCCTTGGGCGGGTTGGGAACGCCGGGCCCACCGTCGGGCGTCGGCGGCTGGTGCGGCCCGGGATACGGCTCGCCGGGCAGCTTGTCTCCGCCGTTCGACTCGACACTGCGCATGGTTTCTTCCCTTCTCTGGCTGACTTTCCTTCTCCGCTCCGGCTCTCAGCCTGTGCCGTTGGCTCGGGCTGAGCCGGACGTCCTGGCGGCTATCTGCCGCCCTGCGTCGCGAGCAGGTACACGGGATGCGCGAATCCACCGACCCGGTGCGGTGACCCGTGCGGCTCAGGGCGGCCGGGCACCCGCACCGGCCACACAGCGAGCGTGTAGGTGCAGTCCACGTCCGGCACGACGACGGACAGCGGGAACCCGGCCTTGAGGTGCGTGCGGGCCGCCCGCTCCTCAGCGGGGTCCGTGTCGGCGCCCCAGGCGCGCAGTTCGGTCGGAGCGTCGGGGCGCGACACGGGCACCCTGTTCAAGCTCGACCGACTCCACCGCGAGCAGTCCGGATCGGGGTCCAACCGGTCGGCGATCCTGTTCGCCTCCCCACGCACCCACCGCAGAGCGAGCACAGGCGAGATCGTCTCGAACGTCCCCAGGACACACCGCGCGATCGCGCCCGTGCCGTACACAGGCCCCTCAGCGACCACTTCGCACCAGTACCCGGGCGGCTCCGCCTTACCGATCACGCCGGTCCCTCCCACCACATCGCCCAGGGGCGTTCGATCACTTCGGCGTAGCTGGTGTGCTCAGGGTGCTCGCGCAGATGACCGAACGCCCACTCCTGCGGATCGCACGGGTCCTCGCTCGTGGGCGACATCGCCGCACACTCGCTGTCGTCTTCCGTGAGCGTGAGGCAGCGGTACGCATACGTGACTGGCGGAGAGTCATCGTCATGGTCGGGCCGCAGCGTCCAGTTGAAGAACCCGAACCTGCGGCGGATCGGGACACTCACAGCAGCTCACCCCGGCTTCGGGCGTTCACCCGGGCCACCTCCGCCCGGAGCCGCTCCTCAGGGCTCGGCCGCCGGACGTCCTCGGGCGCCACGCTCCACTCCGTCCCGCCCGTGACGGGACGGAGGTACCAGCGTCCGCACCACTCCGCGCGGAACTCACCGACCCGGTCCCTCGCGTCCACCATGAGCGTGCCAAGGGGTGGTGGTTCGTCCTGATGTCGAGCCGGACCGTCGTCGTCGGACACAGACCGCTCCTCTCCGTAGTGGTTCCACTACCAAGGAGGTTCAGCGTGACCTACAGTCGAAGGGTCTTCAACTTGCAGTAATCGTACAGATAGTTGGGCGGTGGGCCGATGAACCGCAAAGAGCTGGACCCCGCAGTGTCGCCAAGTGCGGCCTTCGGGCACCGTCTCCGCACGTTGCGAGACGAACGCGGCTGGACACAGGACGAACTGGCCGCACGGATGGGGTGCTCAGCCACGCATGTTTCCGCTGTCGAAACTGGCCGCCGAACTCCAACTCTCCGCTTTGCGAAGAGTGCTGACCGCGCCCTCGGTACTGGTGACCGCCTCCAACGCCAGAGCCAAGCAGTCCGGCACACAGCGTTGCTTGAGGGATTCCCGGAGTACGTGAAGCACGAGGCGCGGGCGGCGGAGGTCAGGCTCTACGAGGTCGGTGTAATGCCCGGCATCCTGCAAACGCCGGAGTACGCCTCGGCACTCACTGCCCGGGCTGTCGAGCGGGGCGCGATCACGCCCGAGCAGGGCGACGAACGCATCGCACTGATCGCCGAGCGCCAAGCGGCTTTCGTCCGAACGCCGCCGCCCCTGGTGTTCGTGGTACTGGACGAAAGCTGCCTCAGGCGTCCCGTCGGGAACCCGGCCGTGATGGGCGAACAGTTGGCTCGATTGGTCGAGTTCGCAGCCCTGCCGAACACCGTGCTCCAGGTAGCCCCGTTTGAGATGGGTGCTCTCCGCCCGTTCGACTTGCCCATCTACATCCTGACGCTGCCCGACCGCTCACTCCTCTCCTACGCCGAGTCCGCCCAGCGCGGGCATCTCGAACGCGACAGCGCGTCTGTGCTACCCATGCTGACCGCCTACCATCAACTACAGGCAGAGGCCGAATCTCAGGCTGCCTCCGTCGCCATAATCGAGACGTTGCGAAAGGGCACGCCGTGACGACCGAATCCCCCTGTTGGTTCACGTCCTCGTACAGCAACAACGGCGGTGCCTGCGTTGAGGTCGCCGTCAATCTTGCCGCCACGCGTGGCGTCGTCCCCGTCCGGGATTCCAAAAGCCCGGACGGCCCGGTCCTGGACCTCCACGCCGAGGCGTTCTCCGCGTTCGTGGCGGGCGTCAAGGCCGGGGCGCTCGGAGCCGGCTGACGGCGACGGCGCGGCGCTGCCGGCCTACCGGGGGTACTCGGCCGGGGTGTGGCGGAAGGCGGCGAGGAAGGTGACCGCGGTGCCGGCCACGGCCCAGGCGGCCAGGACGACCAGGGGGCCGGTGATGGCGGCGCCGTCGAAGTAGGCGATCGAGCGTGCCGTCCAGGTGCCGGCGCCGGGCGGGAACGCGGGGCCGACGGCGCGCCAGAACTCGGGCAGCAGCGGGGCCGGGTAGGCGCCGCCGGCGCTGGGGTTGCCGATGACGACGACGAGCCCGATGGCGAGCCCGATGCCGATGACGCCGAACAGGCCCTGGAGGGCGAAGGTGAGGGCGCCGACGGCGTAGACGAGCAGGGCGCCGAGGCCGCTGAGAGCCCAGAAACCGCCGGGCAGGGCGTCCAGGACGGGTCCGACGAGGGCGGCGCCGCCGATCCCGGCCGCGACGGCGTAGAGGCCGAGGGCACCCAGCCGGGCGACGGCGCGGGCCGGGGTGCCGGGGCGGGCGCCGTAGCTCATGGCGAGGATGGCGGCGCAGAGGTAGCCGCCCACCGTCCAGCCGACGACCAGGTAGAACGAGGTGAGGGCGCGGGCGTCCCCGGAGGCGGCGGGGATGGTGTCGCGGACGGTCAGCCCGCGGTCCCGCTCACGCTGGACGTCCTCGAACACCGACTCGATCGCCTGGGCGAGTGCTCCTCCGGCGGCGCCGGCCACCAGCAGGGTGTCGGCGTCCTCGCCGGGCTCGGCGAGGAAGACGCCGTCGACGTCCCGGTCCTCCAGGGCGTCGCGCGCTTCGGCGGGGTCGGCGGTGCTGATCTCGACGTCGAGGGGGTCGCCGGGGAGGCCGTCCAGGTTGTCCGTGAGCTCGGCCCGCGCGGCGTCGGGGGCCACGACGGCGACCGGCACGCGCTCGGGCCCCGGCTCGTGGAACGCGCCGACGTAGGACGCGATGAAGCCCATCTGGAGCGCCAGCACGCCCAGCAGGAGTGCCGCCGCGCGCAGCGAGACGGCACTCCTGACCTGGCCGAAGAAGCTCTCGGACCCTCCGGCGTGCAGTGTTGCCATGCGCCCAGCCTCCGCACCGGGGAGGCCGGGCGCACGCGGCGGCGGACCGATCGGATGACCGGAGCCGCCGCACGGCGGACGTCAGCGGCCGATGGCGCCACCGTCCTCGCGCCAGACGGCGACGACGGCGGGACGGTTGAGACGGCCGGGGCCGTCGGGCCACTGGGAGAGCGGCTGCTCGGCGGTGGCGCCGTCGATCTCGCCCGGGTGCTGGACGGCGACGAGGACGCGGCGGTCCTGGACGATCGGGCCGCAGGTCTCGGCGCCGGCCGGGACGGTCAGGAACTGCTTGACCTCACCGCGCTTGCGGCCGTACGTGGCGACGCCGAACAGGCCGTCGTGGCTGCCCAGCTTGTTGCCGTCGGTGGAGATCCACAGGTTGCCGTAGTCGTCGAAGGTGAGGTTGTCCGGGCAGGAGATCGGGCTGACGCTCTCCTTGGGGAAGCCACCGTAGTAGGTCGACTCGTCCTCGGGGTCGCCGCAGACGAGGAAGAGGCGCCAGGTGAAGGTCTCCGCGGCGGGGTGGTTCCAGCGCTCGGTGAGCTCCAGCACCTGGCCGTGCTTGTTGAGGTTGCGGGGGTTGGCCTCGTCGGCGCCGGGGTAGCCGGGCTTGCCGCGGTTGGTGTTGTTCGTCAGCGCGACGTAGACGCGGCCGGTGCGCGGGCTGGGCTCGACGTCCTCGGGACGGTCCATCTTGGTGGCGCCGACCTTGTCGGCGGCGATGCGGGTGAAGACGTAGACCTCTTCGGCCGTCATGCCCTCGACGTGGGAGCGGTCGCCGGAGGCGAGCTTGATCCACTGGCCGTGGCCGTCGAACTCGCCGTCGCGCGGCAGACCGCCCTCGCCGTCGATCTCGCCGGGGCTGTCGCCGGTGAGCCGGGCGACGTAGAGGGTGCCCTCGTCGAGCAGGGTCATGTTGTGCTCACGGGCCCAGCGGCTGTTGCCGTGGCGCATGCGCCGGCTGGAGACGAACTTGTACATGTAGTCGAAGCGCTCGTCGTCACCCATGTAGACGACGACGCGGCCGTCGGCGGTGAGCCGGGGCTGTGCGCCCTCGTGCTTGAAGCGGCCCAGCGCGGTGCGCTTGCGCGGGGTGGACTCCGGGTCGTACGGGTCGACCTCGACGATCCAGCCGAAACGGTTCGGCTCGTTCGGCTCCTTGGCCAGGTCGAAGCGGTCGTCGAAGCGCTCCCACTTGCGGCTGGTGGCGCCGCCGCGCATGCCGTAGCGGGCCAGCCGCTCGCTGGTCCGCGGGTCGGTGACGGACTCGGCGTTGGCGAAGTACTGGTTGAAGTTCTCCTCGGCGGTGAGCACCGTGCCCCACGGCGTGGTGCCGCCGGCGCAGTTGTTCAGCGTGCCGTAGGCGGTGCGGCCGGCCGGGTCGGCGGAGGTCTTCACCAGGTCGCTGCCGGCGGCGGGGCCGGTCAGCTCGAAGGGGGTGCCGTTGTGGAAGCGGCGGTTGAGGCGGTGGCGGCGCACGGGGGTGAGCCGGCCGCTGCGCCGCTCCTCCTCCACGACGACGACGGACAGGCCGTGGGCCGCCCAGGCGATCTCGGCCTGCTCACGGGTCGGGTTGTCCGCGTCGTACCCGTAGAACATGAGCTGCTCGTCGGTGTACTCGTGGTTGGCGAAGAGCACCTGCCGGTGCGGCTCGCCGCGCAGCGGCAGCAGGGCGAGGAAGTCGTTGTTGTAGCCGAACTGCCCGGCCTGGGCGCGGGCGCTCTGGCGCTGCGGGTCGAAGGCGGGGGCACCGGGGAGAATCGGTTCGCCCCAGCCGATGACGATGTCCTGCTCGTAGCCCCGCGCCACGGTGACGGCGTCGTTGGTGTTGGGCTCGACGGGCTCGAAGCGCAGCCCCTTCGCGGCCCGGTCCCGGCCGTGGCCCGGGCCGTGGGCACCCGGCGCGGCGGGGCGGCCGTGCGCCGCCGCCTCGGGCGCGCCGCCGACCATCGCGGTCCCGGCCGCGGCGGCGACCGTCGCCACGGCACCCGCGCGCAGCATGGAGCGGCGGGACATGCCCGCGACGACGTCGCCGAAGTAGGCGTTGTCGCTCCGGTTCGGGACCTCCTGGAAGCAGGCGTCACCACAGCGGTAGTGGCAGGTCAGGGCGGACCGGCCGCCGGGGTGGGTGTCGAGCAGCGGCAGTTGCTTGCGCATGGAGTCCTCCGTCATCAAGCCTTACTTCGCCGGAACCTAGAACCCCACACCTACCCGTGAGCGATCTTCCGGTGAACCTGCCGTGAACCGGAACCGGCCACACCGGGGACCGCCCCCGAAGGGGCGCGGGGACCTGCGCGAACGGCCACCGCGCACCCGCGGACCGCCACGCACGGGGAGCCGCGCCCCGGGCCGGGGGCCCGGGGCGGAACACCGAGCCCGGAGCCGCACGGGCGCCCGGAGAGCTCGCCTGCCAGCCCGGCGCCTCCGGCGCAGACCTCCCAAGCGCCGGGCGCCCCCGGCGGGGCGCGGGGCGGGGGCCCGCGGGCCGATAGGATTTCGCCCATGGCGGCCACTGGAACTGAAGCGCAGGGGAAGGCGTACTACGTCTCGACCCCGATCTACTACGTGAACGACGCTCCCCACCTGGGCCACGCCTATACGACCGTCGCAGGCGACGTGCTCTCCCGCTGGCACCGCCAGCGGGGCGAGAAGGTGTGGTACCTCACCGGCACGGACGAGCACGGTCAGAAGATCATGCGCACCGCCGAGGCGAACGGCGTTTCGCCTCAGGAGTGGTGCGACAAGCTGGTGGAGGAGGCGTGGAAGCCCCTCTGGCAGCACCTGGACATCGCGAACGACGACTTCATCCGCACCACCGAGCCGCGGCACACGGCCCGCGTGCAGGAGTTCGTGCAGGACCTGTACGACAAGGGCGAGATCTACCGCGGCGGCTACGAGGGCCCGTACTGCGTCGGGTGCGAGGAGTACAAGGCCCCCGGCGACCTGCTGGAGGGGGAGGACGGGGCGAAGCTGTGCCCCATCCACAAGAAGCCGGTGGAGATGCTCCAGGAGGAGAACTACTTCTTCAAGCTCTCCGAGTACGGCCCGAAGCTGCTGGAGCACTACGAGAAGAACCCGGGCTTCATCCAGCCCGAGTCGGCGCGCAACGAGGTCGTGCAGTTCGTCCGGCAGGGCCTGCAGGACCTGTCGATCTCCCGCTCGACGTTCGACTGGGGCGTGCGCGTCCCGTGGGACGAGAAGCACGTCATCTACGTGTGGATCGACGCCCTCCTCAACTACGCGACGGCCGTCGGCTACGGCTCCGACCAGCAGAAGTTCGAGAGCACCTTCCCGGCGAACGTCCACCTCGTCGGCAAGGACATCCTCCGCTTCCACGCCGTCATCTGGCCCGCGATGCTGATGGCCAACGGGCTGCCGCTCCCGCACAAGATCGCCGCCAACGGCTGGCTGATGGTGGGCGGCGAGAAGATGAGCAAGTCCAACCTCACGGGCATCTCCCCCCGCCAGCTCACCGACCACTTCGGCGTCGACGCCTACCGCTGGTACTTCCTGCGGGCCATCGCCTTCGGCAACGACGGCAGCTTCTCCTGGGAGGACTTCTCCGCCCGCTACACCTCGGAGCTGGCGAACGACTACGGCAACCTGGCCTCGCGCGTCGCGGCCATGGTCGGCAAGTACTTCGGCGGCACGCTGCCCGAGGCGACGGCGCGGGGTGCGGCGGAGCAGCCGATCGTGGACGCCCTCGCCCGCGCGGTGGAGGAGGCCGACCGGCGCATCGGCGAGGAGCTGGACTTCGCCGGGGGCATCGCGGCGATCTTCGACTTCGTCAAGCTGGTCAACGGCTACCTGACCGAGCAGGAGCCGTGGAAGGTCGCCAAGGACGACTCTCCGGGGGCCCGGGCCCGCCTGGCCACGATCCTCTACACGGCGGCCGAGTCCCTGCGGGCGACGGCGGTCCTGCTGAACGCCGTCATGCCCGAGACCTCGCAGAAGCTGTGGGACTCCCTCGGCGCCGGGCCGCACCTCGGCCCGCTGGCCGAACAGCACGTCCAGGACGCCGGGCGCTGGGGCCTGCTGCCCGCAGGGGCCACCGTCACCAAGGGCGCCGTGCTGTTCCCCCGGCTGGAGGAGCCGGCCAAGGGGTGACCGGCCACGGGCCGACGCCCACGGCCCCCGCTCGGGGTGTCCACCGACCTCGGTGGACACCCCGAGCGCTTCGGCAGCGTGCCGCCGGGCGCCACCGGGGGCTGTGGGCCGGGTGGGGCCTCAGTCGGCGTCGACGCGGACGTGTGCCAGCTTCTCCGGGTTGAAGACGGCGTCGACCGTGGTGACGCGTCCGTCCCGCACGGTGAACGCCAGGACGGCGCGCGGCTCCCCGGTCGCCTGTTCCACCGCGACGACGCCGGGCGCACCGTTGACCTCCCGCAGCACGAGGGCGAGGCTGCCGCCGTCGTACCGCTCGGAGATCCGCCGGGCGAACGTCGCCACCTTCTCCCGGCCGACGACGGGCAGCCGGGCGACCAGCACCCTGCCGCCGCCGTCCGACGTCCACACCACGTCCGGGTCCAGGACGCTCAGCAGGCTGCCGAAATCCGCCTCGGAGACGGCGGCGAAGAAGGCCTCCACGGCCCTGCGGTGCTCCGCCCGGCCCACGGGTCGTCCGGGAGCCTCCGCCCGCACCCGCCGCCGGGCCCGGGAGGCGAGCTGGCGCACCGCCTCGGGGGTGCGGCCGAGGACCTCGGCGACCTCGGGGAACGGGACGGCGAACACGTCGTGCAGCACGAAGGCGGTGCGCTCGGCCGCGCTCAGTCGCTCCAGCACGGTGAGCAGGGCCATCCCGACGGACTCGTCAAGGGTCACGCGGTCGTCCGCGCCCGGCTCGGTGACGACGGGCTCCGGCAGCCACGACCCGACGTAGGTCTCGCGCCGGACGTGCGCGGAGCCCAGGTGGTCGTAGCAGATCCGGCTGACCACCGTCGTCAGGTACGAGCGCGGGTGCTCCGCGGTGCCCTCCGGCACGGCCTGCCAGCGCAGCCACGCCTCCTGCACCGCGTCGTCGGCGTCCGCGACCGATCCGGTGATCCGGTACGCCACGCCCCACAGCCGCGAGCGCTCCTGCTCGAAGACGGCCAGCTCCGCCACGCCGCTCTCCCCTTCCGTCCGGTCTCCCGCCGCGGTCCGCCCGCGGCGGGCCCGCGGTGACCCGCGGTACTCACCAGGGGGGACGGCGCGGCGGGGTGAAGTGTGACAACGCCCGCGGGGGCCGGGTCGAGGGCGGTGCGCTCGACCCGGCCCCCGCGGGGCTTGCGTCCCTTACTTCTGCGGCGGCTTGCGCAGCGAGAGGTGCAGTTCCTTCAGCCGTGCCTCGTCCACCTCGCTGGGCGCGCCCATCAGCAGGTCCTGGGCGTTGCCGTTGAGCGGGAAGGCGATGGTCTCGCGGATGTTCGGCTCGTCCGCGAGCAGCATGACGATCCGGTCGATGCCGGGAGCGATGCCGCCGTGCGGCGGGGCGCCGAAGGTGAAGGCGCGCAGCATGCCGCCGAACTCGCGCTCGACGTCGTCCTTGGAGTAGCCCGCGATCTCGAAGGCCTCGTACATGATCTCCGGCTCGTGGTTCCGGATCGCACCGGAGGACAGCTCGACGCCGTTGCAGACGATGTCGTACTGCCAGGCCAGGATGTCCAGCGGGTCCTTCGTGCGCAGCGCCTCCAGGCCGCCCTGGGGCATGGAGAACGGGTTGTGCGAGAACTCGATCTGGCCGGTGTCCTCGTTCCGCTCGAACATCGGGAAGTCGACGATCCAGCAGAACCGGAACACGTCCTCCTCGAAGTGGCCGGCCCGGCGGGCGGCCTCGACGCGCACGGCGCCCATGATCCGGGAGACCTCGTCGAACTCGCCGGCGCCGAAGAAGATCGCCGTGCCCGGCTTGGCGCCGAGCGTGTCGAGCAGCGCCTTCACGTTCTCCTCGGTGAGGAACTTCGCGATCGGGCCCGTCAGCGCCGAGTCCTCGCCGACGCGCACCCAGGCGAGGCCCTTCGCGCCCTGCTCGACGGCGAACTCACCCATCTGGTCGAAGAACTTCCGCGGCTGGTCCGCGGTGTCCGGCACGGCCAGGGCCCGGACGTGCTTCCCGGCGAAGGCCTTGAACTCCGAGCCGGCGAACACGTCGGTGACGTCGACGAGCTCCAGCTTGGCCCGCAGGTCCGGCTTGTCCGAGCCGTACTTGAGCATGGCCTCGCGGAACGGGACGCGCGGGAACGGCGACGTCACGTGCCGCCCGTCGCCGAACTCCTCGAACAGCTCGGTCATCACCTTCTCGATGACCTGGAAGACGTCCTCCTGCTCGACGAAGCTCATCTCCATGTCGAGCTGGTAGAACTCGCCCGGCGAGCGGTCAGCGCGGGCGTCCTCGTCCCGGAAGCACGGCGCGATCTGGAAGTACCGGTCGAAGCCGGCGATCATCAGGAGCTGCTTGAACTGCTGCGGCGCCTGCGGGAGGGCGTAGAACTTGCCCGCGTGCAGGCGGGAGGGGACGAGGAAGTCCCGCGCGCCCTCCGGCGAGGTGGCCGACAGGATGGGCGTGGCCATCTCGTTGAAGCCGAGCGCCGTCATCTTCTGCCGGATGGCGGAGATCACGGCGGTGCGCAGCAGGATGTTGCGGTGCATGCGCTCGCGCCGCAGGTCGAGGAAGCGGTACTCCAGCCGCCGCTCCTCGTTGACGCCGTCCTCGGTGTTGATCGTGAACGGGATCTGCTCGGCCGCCCCGAGGACCTCGACCTCGGAGACCTCGACCTCGATCTCGCCCGTCGGCAGCTCAGGGTTCACGTTGTCCGCGCCGCGCGAGGCCACCGTGCCGTCGATGCGGACGACCGTCTCCTTGGTGAGGTGGCTCAGCGCCTCGTTCGCCGACGTGCCCGGGCGGGCGACGAGCTGCACCAGCCCGTAGTGGTCGCGCAGATCGATGAAGAGGATGCCGCCCAGGTCACGACGATTGTGCAGCCAGCCGCTCAGCCGGACGTCCTTGCCGACGTCCTGCGATCGGAGCTCGCCGCAGTGGTGGGACCGGTACCGATGCATCATTCATCCAAGTCGTCAGAGCCGGGTTCGTACGGGTTCGGGGCAGGCCGCTGCGGTGCGGGCCTCCCGGCGCCCTTCAGGGTACCGCCCGCGTCCAGCCGCCCACCGCCGCCGGATCGCCCCGGGCCCGCACGGACGGACGCCGGGCCCGCCCCCTGCGGGGCCACGGGCGGACGCCGGGCCCGGGGGCCACCGGGCGGCGGAGGCCGCCGGGCGCCGGGCGCCGCCTCTTCCCACAGTGGGGCACATGCGCATCGACCAGGGCTCCGCCGGGCCGAGGGTGGACGAGGTGCTCGACGCCACCGGCACCGGCGTGTGGCGCTGGGACCGCAAGGCCGGGCTGGTGACCCTGGACACCCGGGCGGCCCGGCTGCTGGGTCTGCCGCGGGAGTCGTCCACGGTGCCCACGTCCGTCGTCCGGGCGCGGCTGCACGTGGCGGACTTCATCGAGCTCACCGGCATCATCACCCTGGCCGCCGCCGAGGGGGGCATCGCCGAGGGCCGACTCCGGGTCGTCGGGGAGGATGGCCGGGTGAAGCGGACGGTCCGGGCCCGCCTGCGCTACCTGGACGCGGGCACCCCCGCCGGCCATCCGGCCGCCCGAGCCGCCGCCGAGGTGCTCGGCGGCACCGACGGCACCGCCGAGGGCACCGGCCGCACCGACGGCACCGGTGCCACGACGACCGCCGCCGACGCGCCCACCGCACCCCTCCCGCCCGGCTCGCTGCTGCTGGGCACGCTCGTCGAGGCCCCCGAGACCGCCCCGGGCCCGGCCACCGTCACCGGTGACTGGCAGCGGGCCCGCGAGGCGTTCCTGCTGGACGCCGGCCGGGCGCTGGCCGAGGCCCGCTCCACGGCCGAGGTGCTGCGGGTCGCCGCCACGCTCTCCATGCCCGGCTTCTCCCCCGACGGCCTGGCCGTCTTCACCGTCCACGGCGACCGGCTGACGGTCATCGGGCACCACGGGCACGGCTCCTTCACCGAGGCCCCCTTCACCGACCTGCCGATGAGCACGCCCTACCCGGCCACCGAGGTCGTCCGCACCGGCCGCGCCATCTACCTCGCCGACCGCGCCGAGTACCGGCAGCGCTTCCCCGTCACGTGGCCGCTGGCCGCGCGCTTCGACGGGCACTCCTGGGCCTTCCTGCCGCTCATCGCGGGCGGCCGCACCATCGGGGCCTGGATGGCGGCCTTCTCCTCCCCGGTCGCCTTCACCCCCGACGAGCGGTCCGTGCTGACGACCGTCGCGCGGATGCTGGCCCAGGCCCTGTCCCGGGCCCACGTCCACGAGTCCGAGCAGGAGCTGTCCGCCGGGCTCCAGCGCACCATGCGCCCCGCCCACGCCCCGCAGGTCAAGGGCATGACCGTCGCCACCCGCTACATCCCCACCGGCGGCGGCCTCCAGATCGGCGGCGACTGGTACGACGTCATCCCCCTGCACTCCGGGCGGACGGCGCTGGTCATCGGCGACGTCCAGGGGCACGACGTCCGCGCCGCCGGGCTCATGGCCCAGCTCCGCGTCGCCCTGCGCGCCTACGCCTCCGAGGGCCACAGCCCGGAGGCCGTGCTCTCCCGCGCCTCCCGCTTCATGGCCGGCATGACCCGCGACCCCCTCGACGACGCCGAGGCGTCCCCGGGCCCCGAGGACGCGGACGACCCCCGGTTCGCCACCTGCCTCTACGTCGAGGCCGACCCCGTGGCCGGTACCCTGGACATCGTCCGCGCCGGACACCCCGATCCCGCGATCCGGCTCCCCGACGGCACCCTCATGGTCCGGCCCACGGCGGGCGGCCTGCCGCTCGGCGTCGACCCGGACCCCGACTACCCCACCACCCGCCTCGTGCTCGGCTCCGGCGAGACGCTGCTCATGTGCACCGACGGCCTCATCGAGACCGGCGGGCACGACGTCGACACCGGCTGGGCCCGCATCCGCTCCGTCTTCGCCGAGCACCCCCACGCGGACCTGGAGGAGCTGGCCGACGCCCTCGTGCAGACGGTCCACGGCCCGCCGTCCCACCACTTCACCGGCCCGCTCGCCGACCGCCGCGACGACGACATCGCCCTGCTGCTGCTCAGCCGCGAACCGGTCACCGGCCACGTCCCCGGCGCCGGGCGCCGCACCGTGCTGAGCGTCGCCCAGACCGACGCCTCCCGCATCGCCGACGCCCGCGGCCAGCTCCGCGACCTGCTCTACGACTGGACGGCCCCCGACCAGGTGGACGGCGCCGTCCTGATGCTCTCCGAGATGCTCACCAACGTCCTCGTCCACACCGACGGCGACGCCCTCATGCTGGCCGAGGTGACCGGCGAACAGGGCTTCCGGCGTCTCCGCGTCGAGGTCGCCGACCAGAGCGACGAACTCCCCCACCGCCGCCACCCCGGCGAGCTGGCCTCCTCCGGGCGCGGCCTGATCCTCATGGACCTCCTCGCCGAGAACTGGGGCGTGGACCCGAGAGGCGAGGGCAAGGCCATCTGGTTCGAGGTCGGCGAGGACTCCCCGCCCATGGACTGGGGCTGACCGGTGCACCGGGGCTGACCGGCTGGGAGGCGCCCCCACCCCCGGCCGTCGTCCGGGCGCGGCGGGGAGCCGAACTGCGGGGGCGGGGCGGAGAAACAGCCGTTACCCTCGGCGCACTGCACGCGAGGGGGCCTGACGACGCTCCCACGACACCACCGTCCGCTGGCCCGTCCGAGGGTTCCGCCGCAGGGCGGAGACGGTCAGGCCGTGTCGGCCGCCGCGCGGGCGCGCTGGAAGATGACGGCGACGAGCGCGAGGCCGACGGCCGCGCCGACGAGCTGGGCCAGGACGAAGCCGGGCACCGAGGCCGGGGCGATGCCCGCGAAGGTGTCGGAGAAGGCGCGGCCGACCGTCACCGCCGGGTTGGCGAACGAGGTGGACGCGGTGAACCAGTACGCCGCGCCGATGTAGGAGGCCACGGCGACGGGCGCGAAGCGCAGCCGGTCGGTGCGGGCCAGGCCGAAGATGAGCAGGACCAGCCCGGCCGTGGCCACGACCTCGGCGAGCAGCAGGTGCCCGGCGGAGCGCTCGTGCGTGGACCACTTCACCAGCGGCTCGGCGAACATCGCGTCGGCGAGGACGGCTCCCGCTATCCCGCCCGCGATCTGCGCGGGCACGTACGCCGCGGCCTCCCGGGCCCCGACGCCCTCGCCGCCGCGCCGGGCGCTCCACCACTCGGCCAGCGTGACGGCCGGGTTGAAGTGCGCCCCGGAGACCGGCCCGAACAGGGCGATCAGCACCCCGAGCCCGAAGACCGTGGCCAGGGAGTTCGCGAGCAACTGCAGCGCGACGTCATCGGTCAGCAGCGTCGCCTGGATGCCGGAGCCGACGACGACGGCCACCAGGCCGGCCGTCCCCACGAACTCCGCCGCCAGCCGGGGCAGCAGAGGCGCCGGGGGCGGCCCGGCCTCCGGCACCACCGCTCTCATGGGGTCGACGGACGTGGACTCGACGGTACTCAACGGAACTCCTCGGTCAGGCGGTCGGGCGCTGCGCGGGTCGGACGGTCAGGGGCAGGCGCGCTTGCGGTCCGCCGCGCCGGTGGCCCGGGCGGCGGCGGCCAGCTCGGCGAAGCGACCCGCCACCGCCTCCAGCGCCTCGGGCTTGAGGCGGTAGTAGGTGAAGCGACCGCAGGGCTCGGTCTCCACGACCCCGGCCTCCCGCAGCACCCGCAGGTGGTTGGAGAGATTGGTCTGCCGCGCCCCCGTCTCCTCGACCAGGTGCGTGGTGCACAGCGTCTCCCGCGCGAGCAGCTGGACGATCTGGAGCCGGAGCGGGTCGGCCAGCACCCGCAGCACCTCAGTCTCGACTGATGTCAGCATGCGCTGATACTGTCACATCATCCAGGGCTGACACCAGCCTGTGCTGACCCGTCGGCCGCTCATCCGCCCGAGGCACCCGCCCGAGGAAAGAACGGAACAGATGCCCTCCACCCCCGTCGCGTCCGTCCTCTTCGTCTGCGTCCACAACGCCGGGCGCTCCCAGATGGCCGCCGGATTCCTCGCGCACCTCGCGGGCGACCGCGTCGAGGTGCGTTCGGCCGGCTCCCTCCCCGCCGACGAGGTCAACCCGGCCGCCGTCGAGGCCATGAAGGAGATCGGCGTCGACATCGCCGACGCCCGGCCGAAGGTCCTGACCACCGAGGCCGTCCAGGCATCCGACTACGTCATCACCATGGGCTGCGGCGACGCCTGCCCGGTCTTCCCCGGCAAGCGCTACCTCGACTGGGCGCTGGACGACCCGGCCGGACAGGGCGTCGAGGCCGTGCGCCCCATCCGGGACGCGATCAAGGCGCGCGTCGAGGAACTCGTCGCCGAGATCGACGCCCGGCCCTGAGGCCGGCGGCACGCCACGGGGCGGTCGCGGGTCCCCGGCCCGCGACCGCCCCGCGCCGTCGCCCGGCCGTTCCGTCCCGCCGTCAGGCGGCGCCGGCCGGGATCGTGCCCAGCCGCCCCGCCTGGAAGTCGTCGAAGGCCTGGGCCAGTTCGGCGTGGCTGTTCATGACGAAGGGGCCGTAGTGCGCCATCGGCTCGCGGATCGGCAGCCCGCCCAGCAGGACCACCTCGAAGTTCGCGCTCCGCGAGTCCTGCGCCGCGTCGGCCCGGATCGTCAGCGACTCTCCGTCACCGAAGACGACCGACTGGCCCATCCGGAACGGACGGCGCTCCGCCCCCGCCGAGCCGCTGCCCGCGAGGCCGTAGGCGAGGGCGTTGAAGTCCGCCCGCCAGGGCAGAGTGACCTCCGCCCCCGGACTCACCGAGGCGTGGATCATCGTGATCGGGGTGTGGGTGGCCCCGGGCCCGGCATGGCCGCCGAGGTCGCCCGCGATCAGCCGCAGCAGCCCGCCGCCGTCCTGCGAGGCGAGCAGCTTCACCGTGCCGCCGCGGATGTCCTGGTACTTGGGCACGATCATCTTGTCCCGGGCGGGCAGGTTGACCCAGAGCTGGAGGCCGTGGAAGAGGCCACCGGACATCACCAGCTCCTCGGGCGGGGACTCGATGTGCAGCAGCCCGCTCCCCGCGGTCATCCACTGGGTGTCGCCGTCGGTGATGATCCCGCCGCCACCGTGCGAGTCCTGGTGGACGAAGGTGCCGTCGATGATGTACGTGACGGTCTCGAAGCCGCGGTGGGGGTGCCAGGGGGTCCCCTTCGGCTCTCCCGCCTCGTAGTCCACCTCGCCCATCTGGTCCATCATGATGAACGGGTCGAGGTAGTCGTACGTGATCCCGGCGAAGGCGCGGCGCACGGGGAAGCCCTCGCCTTCGAGGCCGCTGGGTGCCGTGGTGACGGCGAGCACGGGTCGGCCCGCGGCCCGGTCCGGGGACGCGGCGACGCGTGGCAGGGCGAGCGGGTTCTCGGCGGTGATCGCAGGCATGGCTGACCTCCTCGGTCGACGCCTCCAATGTAGTTGAACATTGAACGGGAACCAAGGGCCGGCTATTCCGGACCACAGCACGAGGACGGCACAGGGGAGCACGGGAGGGCACACGACCCGGGGGCACGAGCAAGGAGGCGTTCGAGGACCCTGGCGGCCACCGGGCGGCAGCGGGCGCCGCCATACCGACGGGGAGGACCGGGGTGTCCGTCACCCCCGGCTCAGCGGGCACGCAGCACCACTCCGGCGACCGAGAACCACCCGGAGGAAGCCCACCGGCCGCCAGCCAAGACGCCGCACCACCTCGACCCGCGCTCAGTAGTACATGCGCTGCATGGCGAAATCCACCATCTCCTCGACCGCCTTGGCGTCGAAGACGACGCGGTGGTCACCCTCCATGTCGAGGACGAACCCGTAGCCGGTCGGCAGGAGGTCCAGCACCTCGGCACCGGTGATCACGAAATAGCGGGACTCCTTGCCGGCGTACGAGCGCAGCTCCTTCAGCGAGGTGAACATGGGGATCACGGGCTGCTGGGCGTTGTGCAGCGCCAGGAAGCCCGGGGTCTCGCCGCGCGGGCAGTAGACGCGGGCGCCGTGGAAGATGCCCTGGAACTCCTCCGGCGAGAGGGCTCCGGTGGCGAAGCCGCGGACGGCGTCGGCCAGGGAGGGCGGAGAGGGCTCCGGGTAGTGCTGCGGCGGAGGCGGCTGCTGGACCCCGGGCGGGGGCTGGCCGCCGGGGGGCGGAGCAGTGTGCGGGGGCGGCCCACCGTGCTGGTGGGGTACCCCGTGGGGCGGCGCCCCGGGCGGAGGCCCGTACCCCGGCGGCGGAGGCGGCGCGCCGTACGCGTTCTGCTCGTAGCCGTACATGGGTAGAAGCGTATCGAGTCACATCTGGGCGGGTTGGGGTTGCTTCTTATTACCCGCCGGTAGCATGATGGGGCTACTAACTGGTACGCATCCGGAGGACTCTGCCCTCCCCGTCCCTACGGAGCCTGCGCCCATGGGCCACTACAAGTCGAATCTGCGCGACATCGAGTTCAACCTGTTCGAGGTCCTCGGCCGCGAGTCCGTGTACGGCAACGGGCCGTTCGCCGAGATGGACGTGGAGACCGCCAAGAGCGTGCTCTCCGAGATCGCACGCCTGTCGGAGAACGAGCTGGCCGCGTCCTTCGAGGACGCCGACCGCAACCCGCCGGTCTTCGACCCCGAGACGAACACCGCTCCCGTCCCGGCCTCCTTCAAGAAGAGCTACCAGGCGTACATGGACGCCGAGTGGTGGCGGCTGGGCATCCCGGAGGAGATCGGCGGCACCACGGCCCCGCGCTCGCTCCTGTGGGGCTTCGCCGAGACGATCCTCGGGGCCAACCCGGCCGTGTGGATGTACTCCTCCGGCCCGGCCTTCGCGGGCATCCTCTTCGAGGAGGGCACCGAGGAGCAGGCCAAGATCGCGCAGGTCGCGGTCGACCGTCAGTGGGGCTCCACCATGGTGCTCACCGAGCCGGACGCCGGTTCGGACGTCGGCGCGGGCCGCACGAAGGCCGTCCGCCAGGAGGACGGCAGCTGGCACATCGAGGGCGTGAAGCGCTTCATCACCTCCGGTGAGCACGACATGTCCGAGAACATCATCCACTACGTGCTCGCCCGCCCCGAGGGCGCCGGCCCGGGCACCAAGGGCCTGTCCCTGTTCGTCGTGCCGAAGTACGAGTTCGACTGGGAGACCGGCGAGCTGGGCGAGCGCAACGGCGTCTACGCCACGAACGTCGAGCACAAGATGGGCCTCAAGGCCTCCAACACCTGCGAGATGACCTTCGGCGACAAGCACCCGGCCAAGGGCTGGCTGCTGGGCGAGAAGCACGACGGCATCCGCCAGATGTTCAAGATCATCGAGTTCGCGCGGATGATGGTCGGCACGAAGGCCATCGCCACCCTCTCCACCGGCTACCTCAACGCGCTGGAGTACGCCAAGGAGCGCGTCCAGGGCGCCGACCTGACCCAGTTCACGGACAAGACGGCCCCGCGCGTCACCATCACGCACCACCCGGACGTGCGCCGCTCGCTGATGACGCAGAAGGCGTACGCCGAGGGCATGCGCGCCCTGGTGCTCTACACCGCCTCCGTGCAGGACGAGATCCTGGTCAAGGAGGCTGCCGGTGAGGACGCCTCCGCCGAGCACCGCCTGAACGACCTGCTGCTGCCGATCGTCAAGGGCTACGGCTCGGAGAAGTCCTACGAGCAGCTCGCGCAGTCGCTCCAGACCTTCGGCGGCTCCGGGTACCTGCAGGAGTACCCGATCGAGCAGTACATCCGGGACGCCAAGATCGACACCCTCTACGAGGGCACGACGGCGATCCAGGGTCAGGACTTCTTCTTCCGCAAGATCGTCCGCGACCAGGGCCAGGCCCTGACCGCGCTCTCCGAGGACATCAAGAAGTTCCTGGCCGAGGCCGCGGGCGGCGAGGAGCTGGCGGGAGCGCGCGAGCACCTGGCGAAGGCCGCCGCCGACCTGGAGGCCATGGTCGGCACCCTGCTGACCGACCTGGCGGCCACCGAGAAGGACGTCAAGTCGCTCTACAAGGTGGGCCTGAACACCACCCGCTTCCTGATGGCCTCCGGCGACGTGGTCGTCGGCTACCTGCTGCTGCGCGGTGCCGCCGTGGCCGCCGCGAAGCTGGCGGACGCCCCGGCGAAGGACAAGGCGTTCTACACGGGCAAGATCGCCGCGGCGAAGTTCTTCGCCGCGAACGTCCTGCCGGGCGTCGGCGTCGAGCGCGAGATGGCCGAGGCCGTCGACCTCTCCATCATGGAGCTGGACGAGGACGCGTTCTGAGCACCGCGTCGGTGAACCGACGCGCGCGCTGACGCCCTGGGCCGAACGCCCCGGGCCGACGCGCGACCTGGACGGCGGCGGTCCCACACCCGGTCGGGGGGTGTGGGACCGCCGCCTTCGTCTGACGCACAGCCCCGGGCCGCCGCCCCGGCCGCCCCGCGTCCGACGCCGCCCGACCTGTGCGTTCGACCCACGGCCGAGCGGGCCGGGAGGGACGCATCCGTATGCTGGACCGCATGCAGCAGCACCACGGCCGGTTCGACCGTCGCCACACCGACGACCTCCTGTCCTTCCTGGCCGCCTCGCCCACCCCCTACCACGCGGTGGCGAACGCGGCTGAGCGCCTGGAGAAGGCGGGCTTCCGCGCCGTGTCCGAGACGGACACCTGGGACGGCGCGACGGGCGGGCGCTACGTCGTCCGCGGCGGCGCCCTGATCGCCTGGTACGTGCCGGAGGGCGCGACACCGGCCACCCCGTTCCGGATCGTCGGCGCCCACACCGACTCGCCCAACCTCCGCGTCAAGCCCGAGCCCGACACCGGGGCCCACGGCTGGCGGCAGCTCGCCGTCGAGATCTACGGCGGCACGCTGCTCAACACCTGGCTCGACCGGGACCTCGGCCTGGCCGGACGGCTCGCCCTGCGCGACGGCGGCAGCCGGCTCGTCAACGTCGACCGGCCCCTCCTGCGCGTCCCACAGCTCGCCATCCACCTCGACCGCGGCGTCAACGACGGGCTCAAGCTCGACCGGCAGCGCCACATGACGCCCGTCTGGGGCCTGGGCGCGGCCCAGGAGGGCGACCTCCTGGAGTTCCTCGCCGAGGAGGCGGGGCTGGACCGGTCGGACATCACCGGCTGGGACCTGATGCTGCACAGCGTCGAGGCGCCCGCCCACCTCGGGCGCGACCGGGAGCTGATCGCCGCCCCCCGGATGGACAACCTCCTCTCGGTCCACGCCGGCACGGCGGCCCTGACCGCCGCCGCGGGGAGCTCGCCGCCGTACATCCCGGTGCTCGCGGCCTTCGACCACGAGGAGAACGGCAGCCAGTCGGACACCGGCGCCGAGGGCCCGCTGCTCGGCAACGTACTGGAACGTTCCGTCTTCGCCCGCGGCGGCGGCTACGAGGACCGGGCGCGCGCCTACGCGGGCACCGTCTGTCTGTCCTCCGACACCGGCCACGCGGTGCACCCGAACTACGCCGAGCGGCACGACCCGACGCACCACCCCAAGCCGAACGGCGGGCCGATCCTCAAGGTCAACGTCAACCAGCGCTACGCGACCGACGCGGGCGGACGGGCCGTCTTCACCGCCGCCTGCGAGCGGGCCGGGGTGCCGTGGCAGACGTTCGTGTCCAACAACGC
Source organism: Streptomyces sp. WMMC1477 (assembly GCF_027460245.1). NCBI lineage: Bacteria > Bacillati > Actinomycetota > Actinomycetes > Kitasatosporales > Streptomycetaceae > Streptomyces > Streptomyces sp. WMMC1477. The sequence continues at coordinate 2,608,014 of NZ_JAPZBD010000003.1, forward strand.
GGTGCCCTGCGGCACCACCATCGGACCGATCACCGCGGCCCGGCACGGCATCGCCACCGTGGACATCGGCGTCGCCATCCTGTCCATGCACTCGGCCCGCGAGCTGGCCGGCGCGGAGGACCCGCACCTGCTGGCGGCCACGCTCGCCGCGTTCCTGGAGAGCTGACGCGGAAGGCGGCCCCCGCCGGGGCCCGCTCCGGCCGCGGGGGCCGCGCCCGCCGGCCACGCGCCGTCGCGCGGAATTCCCCCGCGCGGAGGGCGGGACACGGCCTCACAGCCACGCTGTGGTGCCGGGCGGCGTGAGGAGCTGCTCGGTCCAGATGGTCTTGCCGCGCCGCGTGTACCGGCTGCCCCAGCGGTGGGTGAGCTGGGCGACGAGGTACAGCCCGCGCCCGCCCTCGTCCGTCGCCCGGGCCCGGCGCATCCGCGGCTGGGTGCTGCTCAGGTCGGAGACCTCGCAGATCAGCGTGTCGGCACGGGTCAGCCGCAGCTCCACCGGGCCCCCGCCGCCGTAGCGCACGGCGTTGGTGATCAGCTCGCTCGTCACCAGCTCGGTGGTGAACGTCAGCGCCTCCAGCCCCCAGACGCCCAGCTGGGCCGTCGCCAGTTCCCGGGCCTCGGGGACGGACGCCGGGTCGGCGGCCAGCGTCCAGGCCGCCGTGTCCTCGTGGGCGACGCCCCGCGTCCGCGCCAGCAGCAGGGTGACGTCGTCGGACAGCGGCTCGTCCGGGAGGCCGCCGACGATGCGCTCGGCCGTCCGCACGAGCGGCTGCCGCACCGGGTCCGCCTCCCGCAGGTACCGCGCCAGCTGCGCCATGCCCTCGCCGATGTCGCCCCGCGCCAGCTCCACCAGGCCGTCGGTGTACAGCGCGAGGACACTGCCCTGCGGCACGTTCAGCTCGACCGGCTCGAACGGCAGCGCGCTCACTCCCAGCGGCGGCCCCGGCTGCACGTCCACATAGGTGACCTCGCCGTCCCCCGTGACCAGCGCGGGCGGAGGATGCCCGGCGCTGGCGCACACACAGCGCCGCGTGACCGGGTCGTACACCGCGTACAGACAGGTCGCGCCCAGCGACTCCCGCGTCTGCTGCCGTCCCTCGTCGCTGGAGGCCACGTCGAGCTGTGTGACGAGGTCGTCGAGGTGGGAGAGCAGCTCCTCCGGGTCCAGGTCGAGGTCCGCGAGCGTACGCACGGCCGTGCGCAGGCGGCCCATCGTGACGGTGGCCTGGAGGCCGTGCCCCACGACGTCCCCGACCACCAGCCCCACCCGCGCCGAGGACAGCGGGATGACGTCGAACCAGTCGCCGCTGACCCCGCCGCCCCCGGCCCCGGCCGGCAGGTACAGGCTCGCCGTCTCCACCGCCGCCATCGACGCCGTCGAGGGCGGCAGCAGACTCCTCTGGAGGCTCACCGCGGCCCGGTGCTCGCGGGTGTAGCGCCGGGCGTTGTCGACCGCCAGCCCCGCGCGGGCGGCGATCTCCTCCAGCAGTGCCAGCTCCTCGGCCGTGAACGGCGACGGGCTGCCCGTACGCCACAGCGTGACGTTGCCCAGGAAGGCGCCCCGGGCCCGCAGCGGCGCGCTCAGCGCGCTGTGCGCCCCCGGCACGCGCGGCGCCCAGTAGTGCGGGGCCGTCTCCTCCCCCTCCGCCCGCGGCTCCGTCTCCCGCCCCGGCCCGGTCACCGACGGGCGCGGCAGGTCGCCGAGGATGACACCGCCCGCCGAGTCCCCGGACTGCGGGCGCACGGTGACGAGGGCGCTCGTGGGCAGCGTGTCCGGGTCGACGTCACCGGCCACCGCCGTACGCCTCAGCGTCAGCTCCCCGTTGCGGTTCGGCACCGGCTCGTCACCGCCCAGCACCTCCTCCGCCAGCCCGACCACGACGCAGTCGGCCATGGCGGGCGCCAGGACGCCGGCCAGGTCCTCCGTCGTCCGGGTCACCGACAGCTCCGAGCCGAGCACCGCCGTCGCCCGGTGCAACAGATCCAGCCGCCGACCGGCCTCCTCGTGCTCGGTGACGTCGGTGAAGGCCGCCGCGGCGCCCATGAGCCGACCGCTCGTACTGCGCAGCCGGAAGCCCGACACCGACAGCAGCCGGCCCACGCGGGGGTCCACCAGGGTCCGCAGCCGCAGGTTCGCCCCCAGGACGGGCTCACCCGTCGTCATGATGATCTGGAGCCACTCCTCCAGGGCCGCCGCGTCGGACGGCTGAAGCAGTGCCTTGAGCCGCAGTCCGGCCACGTCCCCCGGCAGCCCGGTGTACGGGAGAAGGGGAAGGTTCGTGCGGACGATGCGCAGCTCCGGATCGAACAGCGCCAGCCCGATCCGCTCCTGCGCGAACAGGCCCTCGACCAGCGAGTAGTTCTGCCGCCAGCGCGACAGGTGCTCCGCCCGGGCCGCGAACACCAGATGGCTCGGCGCCGCGCCCGCCGCCCGCAGCAGGATCACGCGCACGCCGACGGGCAGCTCGTGGCCGGCCGCGTGGCGCAGCACGACCTCGCCCTCCCAGGACGTCCCCACGCACTGCTCCCGCACCCGCGCCCAGTCCTCCGGGTCCGCGAGGAGCTCACGCACCGGCCTGCCGCAGACCTCCTCCGCCGTCCAGCCGAGCAGCTCGCGCGCCGTCTCGCTCCAGCTCTCCACCGTGTGGCCCTCCGCCACCACCGCCGCGGCGAGGCTGGACAGCGAGAACTGCTGGGCGGACACAGGGTCGGCAGGCGCCATCGCGGTGCACCTCGCTCGGGGACGCGACTACGCCCATGGTCTCCCAGGCCCCGGCCCCCCGCACGGCATCGGAGCCGTCCGAACGGTCCGCCGTCCGTCGCGTCCTCCGCCCGCCGCGTGGCACCGGCTGTGACGCGAAGGGACCCCGGCCATGACACGGCCGTGAAACTCCCGTACGAGAGTTACTTCCCACGGGGGAAACGGGGGTAACGGGGGCAGAGGGGCGCACCGCCCGGCGGTGCGCCCCTCTGTGTGTCGCTCAGCCCTCCGGCGTACGGCCTCAGCCCCGGTCGCCGCCGTCGACCCCGCCGTTGCCGCCCCCGACCCCGGCCTCGCCGCCGGTCTCGACGCCGGTCTCGACGTCGGTCTCGACGCCGGTCTCGACGCCGGTCTCGTCCATGCCCGCCAGCACCAGCGGCAGCCGCCCCGCGCCCGAGGCCGTCTGCCGCACGGGCACGCCCCAGTCCTGCTGGTGCATGTGGCAGGCCGGGTAGGGGTTCTCCGGGTCATCGTCACAGGACGCGGCCATCGCCGACACGTGCAGGACCCCCTCGCCCACGCCCGGGTCCAACACCAGCTCGCGGCCCAGGTCGGTGCCCTGCCCCGCACCCTCCACCAGCAGCTCCGGCGGCGTCGCGCCCACCAGCAGCCTGCTCGCGGGCCCGTACCGGGTGTCCAGCTTCTGCCCCGGCGGCGGGCTGAACACCACGTCCAGCGTCAGCGCCCCCTCCGCCACCTCCGTGGCCTCCCGCCGCGTGCGGTGCGCCACCGCCGCGACCGCCACCGCCTCCTCCGGCAGCCGCAGCCGGGTCAGCCGGTGCCGCGCCGACTCCACGACGACGATCTCGCCGCTGCCGCCGCCGTCACCGGCCGGCAGCACGGCGGCCGAGGGCTCCCGCAGATCCGTCGCCACCGTGCCGAGCTCGTCCGTCACCGGGTCGTAGCGGCGCAGGGCGTGGTTGTAGGTGTCGCTGACCGCCACCGAACCGTCCGGCAGCGCGGTGACGCCCAGCGGGTGCTGGAGCAGCGCCTGTCCCGCCGGACCGTCCCGGTGACCGAAGTCGAAGAGCCCGGCCCCCACCGCCGTGTGCACCACCCGCTCCCGGTCCAGCCAGCGCAGCGCCGACGTCTCCGAGTCCGCGATCCACAGCCGTTCCTCCGTGGCCGCAAGCCCCGAGGGCTGCGCGAACCACGCCTCCGCCGCCGGGCCGTCCACCAGGCCCTCGTTCGTCGTCCCCGCCGCCGCCGCGACCACGCCCGCCTCCGGGTCGTACGTCCACAGCTGGTGGACACCCGCCATCGCGATCCACAGCACACCGTCGAACCACGCCACGTCCCACGGGGAGGACAGCGCCACCTCGCGCGCGGGGCCCTCGGTGGCCGAGCCCTGCCACCACTGCCGGCCCGTACCGGCCAGCGTCCGCACCTCACCGGTGACCAGGTCCAGCTCCCGCAGCGCGTGGTTCACCGTGTCCGCGACGACCACCGCGCCCCCGGGCAGGAACGCGAGCCCCTGCGGCTCGCTGAACCGCGCCACGTCGGCCGGGCCGTCGACGAGACCCCGCTCCCCGGTGCCGATGCGCCGGACCACGGTCTCCCCGTCCGCCGCCAGCTCCACCAGGGCGTGCCGGGTGGAGTCCGAGACCAGGAAGCCGCCGCCCGGCAGGGCCAGCGCCTTGCCCGGGAACCGCAGATCCGTGGCGACGGGCTCGGGCGGAACGTACGGCCCGTCCCCGCGTCGCAGCGTCCCCTTCGCCGCATGCTCGGCCTCCAGCTCGCCCACCAGCGCCTCGATGGCGTGCGCGTGCCCCTCACCGGCGTGCTGCGCGACGACGTACCCCTCCGGGTCGATGACGACCAGCGTCGGCCAGGCCCGCACCGCGTACTGCTTCCACGTCGCGAGCTCGGGGTCGTCCAGCACCGGGTGCGCCACCTCGTACCGCTCGACGGCGTCCACCAGCGCCTGGTGTTCGGCCTCGTGCGCGAACTTCGGCGAGTGCACGCCGACGATCACCACGCTGTCCCGGTGCTTCTCCTCCAGCTCCCGCAGCTCGTCCAGCACGTGGAGGCAGTTGATACAGCAGAAGGTCCAGAAATCGAGGATCACCGTCCGTCCGCGCAGGTCGGCGAGGGACAGTTCCTTGCCCCCGGTGTTGAGCCAGGATCGGCCGGTCAACTCGGGGGCACGCACACGGGCACGTTTCGTCATGCCGCCCAGGGTGCCACTCCCCGTGGCAGCTCCCTCCGGACCCCGTCGCCGGGGGACGCCCTGCTCGCGATTCCCCAGCTCGCGGACGGACACCCCTCGGGCGACGGGGCCTGGCTCCGGGCGGGACGGCGGGCGGTGCCGCCGCGGCACCTCCCGGGCGGCGGCTCCAGCGACGCAGATCACCGCCAGAGCGGGTACTACGCCGCCGTCCGAGTGGATACGCTTGTACAGACTCGATAAGTTACCGCTTAGTAGATTGGCCGGCCGCCCGTCGGCCAGCCCGGTGCACCCTGCCGGGCAGCCAGCCCACAGTCCAACGTCCATCAGCCCCACCAGGACGGTTCGAGGAGCCCCCATGCAACTCGCCGCGATCGTCGTTTCGCTGGTCCTCAGCGTGGTCGGCATTGCACTGTTCGCGCGCGCCTTTGCACACTTCGTGCGCTTCTTCCGGCTCGGCCAGCCCGTTCCCGCCGGCAGCCGCACGAACGACCCATGGCAGCGCGCGGTCACCGTGGTCAAGGAGTTCCTCGGCCACACCCGGATGAACCAGTGGGGCGTGGTGGGCTTTGCCCACTGGTTCGTCGCGCTGGGCTTCTACACCCTTGTCCTGACCATCGTGAACGCCTACGGCCAGCTGTTCCAGGCGGACTGGATGCTGCCGGTCATCGGAGGCTGGCTGCCGTACGAGTTCTACATCGAGTTCATCGGCACCGGCACGACGCTCGGCATCGTGGCGCTGTTCGTGATCCGGCAGCTCAGCCGCCCGGACAAGCCCGGCCGCAAGTCCCGCTTCGCGGGCTCCAACACGGCCCAGGCGTACTTCGTCGACAGCATCATCTTCACCATCGGTCTGTCGGTGATGGTGCTGCGCGGTCTGGAGGGCGTGCTCCACCACGCGGACTACGGCCCCGACAACTACGTCTCCTACGGCTTCACGCTGCTCTTCGAGGGGCTCGGCACCGGCACGGTCGAGAACCTCGTCTACTTCTTCGCGATGCTCAAGCTGGGCGCGTCCTTCATCTGGATGATCACGGTCAGCCTGAACCTCGACATGAGCATCGCCTGGCACCGCATCCTCGGCTTCCCCAACATCTTCTTCAAGCGCGAGTCCTCCGGCCGCACGGCCCTGGGCGCGCTTCTGCCGATGACCTCGGGTGGTGAGCCGGTCGACTTCGAGACGGTCTTCGACGACGAGGGCGGCGAGGAGACACAGTTCGGCGTCTCGCAGGTCGAGCACTTCTCCTGGAAGGGCCTGCTGGACTTCTCCACCTGCACCGAGTGCGGCCGCTGCCAGTCCCAGTGCCCCGCCTGGAACACCGGCAAGCCCCTCTCCCCCAAACTGATGATCATGTCCCTGCGGGACCACTCACACGCCAAAGCGCCCTACCTCCTCGCAGGCGGCGGAAAGACCGCCGAAGGCGAGGAGAAAGCCACCGAGACCCAACTCAAGGACGTACCCGCAGCCGCACTGGCCGAGGCGGAACGCCCGCTGATCGGCACCCTCGAAGACAACGGCGTCATCGACCCCGACGTCCTGTGGTCCTGCACCACCTGCGGCGCCTGCGTCGAACAGTGCCCCGTCGACATCGAACACATCGACCACATCGTCGACATGCGCCGCTACCAGGTCATGATCGAATCCGCCTTCCCCTCCGAAGCCGGCACCATGCTCAAGAACCTGGAGAAAAAGGGCAACCCCTGGGGCCTGGCCAAGAAGCAACGCCTCGAATGGACCAAGGAAGTCGACTTCGACGTCCCCGTCGTCGGCAAGACCATCGACGACCTCACCGAAGTCGAATACCTCTACTGGGTCGGCTGCGCCGGCGCCCTCGAAGACCGCGCCAAGAAGACCACCAAAGCCTTCGCCGAACTCCTCCACATCGCCGGCGTCACCTTCGCCATCATGGGCGGCGACGAGAAGTGCACCGGCGACTCACCCCGCCGCCTGGGCAACGAGTTCCTCTTCCAACAGCTCGCCGAAGAGAACATCGCCACCCTCAACGCCGCCTTCGGCGAAGACGACGAGGACGAGACCACCCGACTCCCCACGGCGAAGAAGAAGATCGTCGCCACCTGCCCACACTGCTTCAACACCATCGCCAACGAGTACCCCCAACTCGGCGGCCACTACGAGGTCATCCACCACACCCAACTGCTCCAACACCTCATCGACGAGGGCAAACTCGTCCCCGTCACCCCGGTAGAGGGCCTCATCACCTACCACGACCCCTGCTACCTCGGCCGCCACAACAAGGTCTACACCCCACCCCGCGAGATCATCGGCAAGGTCCCCGGCCTCCGCAACGAGGAAATGCACCGCCACAAGGAACGCGGCTTCTGCTGCGGCGCCGGCGGCGCCCGCATGTGGATGGAAGAGCGCATCGGCAAACGCATCAACAACGAACGCGTCGACGAAGCACTCTCCCTCAACCCCGACATCGTCTCCACCGCCTGCCCCTTCTGCCTCGTCATGCTCACCGACTCCGTCAACGGCAAGAAGAACGAAGGCCAGGCCCAGGAAACCATCCAGGTCGTCGACGTCTCCCAACTCCTCCTGGAGTCGGTGAAGACGCCAGCCGACCCGGCGGCCGGGGAGACGGATGCCGAGGGCGCCGTGGAACCCGAGCCCGCCTCCTGAGGCAGCCGGACCACCCGGGCACCGTGGGCCGTCCGCCCCCGTCCGCCACGGCACGGGGACGGACGGCGACACTCCGCCCCACGGCACACGAGAGGGCCGGAACCGCGAACAGCGGTTCCGGCCCTCTCGCCGTCTCACGGTCCCGTGGCGTCCGTCCGGATCACCGGGCGGACGCCACGGGCCGGGCGTCAGGCGTCGAAGTCCAGCCGGACGTGCTCCGACACCGGCAGCGCCCGGCACGCCAGGGTGTACCCGGCGTCCTGCTCCTCCCGAGTGAGCGCGTAGTGCCGGTCCAGTCGCACGCTGCCGCCCACCACCCGGGCCCGGCAGGAACCGCACAGCCCGTCACGGCAGGAGTACGGCGTCTCCGGGCGGTGCCGCAGCACGGCCGCGAGGAGCGAGTCGTCCCGCGGTGTCATCTCGGCTTCGGTGCTGCGGCCGTGCAGCGTGGCCGTGATCCGTGCCCCGCCGCCCGGTGTCGCGGCCTCGTCCGGGCGCCCCTCGCGGTCCTGTGCCTCCGGACCCGTGGTGAACAGCTCCCTGCGGACCCGGGACGGATCGGCGCCCTGTTCGCGCAGCACCTCGTCCACGGCCTCCACCAGCCCCCAGGGCCCGCACAGATAGAAGTGCGTCCGGGCGTCGCCCGCGTCCGCGCCGAGTCCCGCCAGCAGGCGCGGCAGCTTGGTGGCGTCCACCCGGCCGGACAGCACCTCCGACTCCCGCTCCTCGCCGGAGAGCACGTGCAGCACGGTGAACCGCCCCGGGTGCCGGTCCTTGAGGTCGGCCACCTCCTCCGCCAGCAGCGTCGAGCGCGCCGTCCGGTTGGCGTAGACGAGGGAGACCCGGCACCCGGGATCGTCACGCAGCGCGGCGACCGCCATGCTCAGCAGCGGCGTGATCCCGCTGCCGCCGCCGATCAGCACGTGGTGTGCGCCCGGCCGTTCGGCGAGCGTGAAGCTGCCCTTGGGCGGGCCGACCTCCAGGGTGTCCCCGACCGCCAGCCGGGTGAGCGCGTGGTCGCCGAAGCCGCCGGGCCCGAGCCGCTTGACGACGATGCGCAGGGTTCCCGGCGGCGGGGACACGAGCGGCTGGCAGACCGAGTAGCTGCGCCGGATCTCTCCGTCTCCCGCCTCTCCGGGAACGGTGGCCCTCCCCGGGAGGCGGTGGCGCACCGTGACGTGCTGGCCGGGACGGGGGGCGAAGGTGGCGGCCAGGTGGTCCGGGACGCCGAGCGTGATGGCGACGGACGTGTCGGTGAGTCGTTCCAGACGGCACACCGGCAGCGCGTGGAAGCCCGGACCGGGCGGGACGGCCCGTCCCCGCTCCTCGCCCCGCGGCGGCTCCGGGTCCCGCGGCGGCTCCAGGCTCGGCGTTCGTTCCATGAGGGTACGGACACCTCCGTCTCGTGGTGTCATATCGCCTTCATATGGCCGAAGGACTCCCCGCAACCGGTGCAGGCCAGCAGGGACTGACAGCGCGTCACACCGAACGGGCTCTGCGGCCGGGTGGCCGTCGACCCGCAGTGCGGGCACGCCGCGCCGGTGCCGATCCGCACCTCCAGCGGTGCCGACCGGCTGCCCGGGGGTGAGATGCCGTTCTCCGCGAGCTTCCGTCTGCCCTCCGCCGTGATCCGGTCGGTGGTCCAGGCCGGTGACAGGACGCTCCGGACCCGTCCGTCCGCATGCCCGCAGCGGGCGAGCTCGGCCCGGATCTCCGCCTCGATGACGTCCAGAGCGGGGCATCCGGTGTAGGTGGGCGTGACGGTGACCTCGACGGCTCCGTCAGGAGCCTCGGTCACCGCGCGTACCACACCCAGGTCCCCGAGCGTGATCAGCGGGAGCTCCGGATCGGGCACGGCGTCCACGCGCTCCCGCACCCGTTCGAGGGTCAGCCGCTCGTGCACCGCCGTCACCAGTTGCCTCCGGGGTACTGCCGGTGCACCGCCTGGAGTTCGGCCAGCAGCGGCCCGAACGCCTCGGTGTGCAGGCCGTCCCGGCCGCCGCGCGCGTGCCAGGAGGGTTCCGGCCGGGGGAGCCCCGCCCGGGTGAGCACGTCGCCGACGGCCGTGTCCCACTCCTCCCGCAGCCCCGCGGGGTCGACGGCCACACCGGACGCGGCGAGCCGCGCCGTCGCCTCGTCCGTCTCGAACAGTTCGGCGGTGTACGGCCAGACCTGCTCCAGACCCGCCCGCATCCGGCGGCGGCTCTCCTCGGTGCCGGTGCCGAGCCGCACCGTCCACTGCCCGGCGTGTGTGCAGTGGTAGGCGGACTCCTGGACGGCCTTCCCGGCGAACCCCGCGAGCACGGGGTCCCGGGATGCGGAGAGCGCGGTGTACAGCAGCCTGGCGTGGTGCGCCAGGCAGAGCTGCCGCGCGATGGTGACGGCGAAGTCCCCGTTCGGGATCTCGGCCAGCAGCACGTTGCGGAACTGCCGGTCCGTGCGGGTGAACGCGAGCGTGTCCTCGTCGCCCCGGCCCGTCAGTTCGGCGCAGTACGACAGCAGGGTGCGGGCGTGACCCAGCAGATCGAGCGCGATGTTCGACAGCGCCAGGTCCTCCTCGATGGACGGCGCCCGGGTCACCCATGCGGAGAGCCGCTGGCAGAGGATCAGGGCGTCGTCGCCGAGGGCCAGCGCGTACCGGGCGGTGTCGCTCTCCGGAGAGCCGACGGCGGGGCCGGCAGCGGTGATCTCAGTCGCCGTGGTCATGGTCACCCCCGCCGGCCGGGACCGCGTACTGCTCGGAGAGCCGGTAGGGCTTGCCCACGCCGTTGCTGAACATCGGCTCCTTCTCGTCCGGCGAGGTGGCGTGGACGTCCGTGGAGCGGACCACCCAGATCGACGCCGGCTCCCCACGCCGGGTGTACAGATCGCGGGCGTTGGCCATGGCCAGCTCCGCGTCGGCGCCCAGCACCGAGCCGACGTGCTGGTGTCCCAGACCGCGGCGGCTTCTGAGGAAGACCTCCCACGGCGTCTCCGCCGCGGTGGTCGGGTGTGTGCTCATTCCGCTCTCCCCCTGCTCTGCTTCTTCGCGTCGCCGGCGGCGGCGGCCTCCCGCACCCAGGCGCCGTCCTCGTGCGCGGCGACCCGGTGGGCCAGCCGCTGCCGGGAGCACTGGGAGTTCTCCGCGAGGACATCGCGGTACTGCCCCCAGTCGACGGGCGTGAAGTCGTGGTGCCCGCGCTCCGGGTTCCAGCGGATGGCGGGATCGGGCAGGCTCAGCCCCAGCTCCTCGGCCTGCGGCACACAGATGTCGACGAAGCGCTGCCGCAGTTCGTCGTTGGGGTGCCGCTTGATCCCCCAGGCGATGGCCCGGCGGGTGTGCGCCGCGCCGAAGGCGGCGGTGCGGTCCCCGCTCCCCGGTGTGTCGGGCGGGCCGAACATCAGCGCCACGGCGGGCAGCCACCAGCGGTTCACCGCGTCCTGGGCCATCTGCCGCTGCTCGGGCGTGCCCTCGCACAGCGCGCGCAGGGAGTCGTAGCCCTGGCGCACGTGGAAGGTCTCCTCCTGGCAGATGCGCAGCATGGCCCGGGCGTAGGGCCCGTAGGAGGCGCGGCACAGCGGCACCTGGTTGACGACGGCGGCGCCGTCCGTCAGCCAGGCGATGGCTCCGGTGTCCGCCCAGGTGAGCGCCGGGTGGTTGAACGTCCCCGAGTAGCGCTGACGGCCGCTGTGCAGGGCCTCCAGCAGCTCGGCGCGGCTGACGCCCAGGGTCTGGGCGGCGGCGTAGAGGTAGAGCCCGTGGCCGGCCTCGTCCTGCACCTTGGCCAGCAGTACGGCCTTGCGCCGCAGTGAGGGGGCACGGGTGATCCAGGAGCCCTCCGGCTGCATGCCGATGATCTCGGAGTGGGCGTGCTGCGCGATCTGCCGTACGAGCATCCGCCGGTAGCCGTCGGGCATCCAGTCGTGCGGCTCGATCCGTTCGTCGTCGCGCAGCAGCTCCTCGAAGCGGCGCTCCAGACGTTCGACGAGCCCGGGACCGACGGCGTCCGTCGTGGCCGAAGCGGCCGGGATGTCGGCGGCCGGTCCGGCCGAGGCGGCGGTCACCGGCCGGTCCCCTGCCCGGCGGCGGCCGGCTCCCGGCCGTCCTCGGTGGGCCCGGCGGCAGGCGCGGCCGGCTCGTCACGCTCCTGGAGACCGCTCAGGAACCGCTCGTGGAAGCGGCGCAGCGGCCCGGGCGCCCACCAGTTGGCCTTGCCGAACAGCGCCATCAGCGAGGGCACCAGCAGCGCGCGCACCAGCGTGGCGTCGATGATGACGGAGGCGGCCGTGCCGAAGCCCAGCTGCTTGATGAAGATCAGCCGGGAGAGGACCAGCGCGCCCATGGGGATGCAGAAGAGGACGGCGGCCAGGGTGACCGTGCGGCCGACCTTCTCCAGGCCGGAGGCGATGGCCTCGCGGTCCGGCAGTCCGCTGTCCACGCCCTCCTTGATCCGGGAGAACAGGAAGACGGTGTAGTCGGTGGACATGGCGAGGGCGACGGCCAGCAGGATGATGAGCATCGTCGGCTGGAGCGCGCCCTGGCTGGTGAAGTCGAACAGGCCCTCCAGGTGGCCGTCCTGGAAGACGAAGATCAGCAGACCGAAGGTGCTGGCGAGGGTGAGCAGGTTGGTGACGACGGCCTTGAGGGGGAGCACCACCGAGCCGGTCATCGCGAACAGGATGAGCAGCGTGGTGATCGACATCAGGGCGATGCTCAGCGGGAGATGGTCACCCAGGCTGGCCATCATCGCGTCGTAGAGCGCGGTGTTGCCGGTCGGCACCGTCGGGAAGGGTGCGTCGACGCCCTTGATCGCCTCCAGGGTGTCCTGGGCCTCCAGCGAGAGCGGCGCGTCCTCGAGCGCCACCTGGGTCTCCCACAGCCCCTCGCCGAGCGCGCGCGGCGGGGTGACGGCGGCGACGCCGTCGAGCCGGGCCAGCTCCTCGCCGTAACCGGTGAGCCGCTCGCCCGCGTCCTGGGGCGCCTCGGAGATGAGGTGGACGGGCGACTGCAACGAGCCGGGGAAGTCCTGCTCCAGCGTGGCGTACACCCGGCCGGCGTCGGAGTCCTCGGGCATCGAGGCGGAGTCGATGCCGGTGAAGTTGATGCCGAGGACGGGCAGCGCCATGACGACGAGCACCGCGCCCGCGCCGAACGCTGCGCTGATCGGGCGGCGCATCACGCCGTGCGAGAAGCGGTACCAGCGACCGCCGGACGCGTTGGCCGCGCCCTGCTCCTGGGACCGCTGCCAGCTCTTGGGGGCCCACTTGTTGATGCGCCCGCCCAGTACGGCGAGCAGGGCCGGCAGCCCGACCAGCGCGAAGAGCAGCGCGCCCAGGGAGGTGGCGATGCCGGCGACGCCCATGGTGTAGAGGAACCGCTGCGGGAAGACGAGCAGCGAGGCGAGCGCGACCGCGACGGTGAGACCGCTGTACAGGACGGTGCGGCCGGCGGTGCGCAGGGTCCGGCCGAGGGCCTCCTGCGTGCCGTGGCCGCCCCGGAGCTCCTCGCGGAAGCGGGAGATGATCAGCAGGCTGAAGTCGATGGAGAGGCCGATACCGAGCGCCATCACCAGGTTGAGGGCGAAGACCGAGAGGTCGACGACGGTCATCACCGCGCCCAGGGTGCCCAGGGCGATGGCGATGGAGACGAGGGCGCCGCCCAGGGGGATGAGTGCCGCGATCACGCCGCGGAAGATGAAGAGCAGCAGGATCAGCAGGATCGGGAAGGCCACGGCCTCGGCCATGCCCAGGTCCTCGCTGGAGATGGCGCTGGCCTCGACGTTCGAGGTGGTCGGGCCGCCGAGGGTGATGCTGTCGGCCAGCGCCTCGTCGGCCTCGATGGCGTCCTGGGTCGCGGTGACGGCCTTGGTGACCGCGTCACCCGGCTCGAACCCGCCGACGGTGGCGACGAAGTAGGTGCTCCGGCCGTCCTCCCGCACCATCGCGGGGTTCTGCGCCGAGGCGAAGTCCATGACCTCGGCGACCTCGGGCCGGCTCTCGATCAGTTCGACCGCGCGCTCCAGCCGCTCGGGGCGCTGGGCGCTCGCCGGGTCCACGGGCTCGTCCAGCTCGACGAGGACGACGTAGCCCTGTTCGAGGTTGGCCCCGGTGGCCTGCTCCACGTCCTCCAGAACCCGGACGGCCGCGGACTCGGCGTCGTCGTAGTCGTCCACACCCATGGTCATGGAGGTCATCTGGGCCCCGCCGCCCGCCAGGCAGACGAGCGCGAGAAGTCCGACCGTCCACAGCAGACGCCGCGGGCCCCTCTCCAGCAGGTGCAACAGTCTTGCGAACACTTCGCGAACTTCCTTTCGCGCGGGGGCTGATGACGAGACTGAGGGAGTGACACCCCCGTGGGTGAGGAGGTCGCGGGAGGCCCGCCCAATCCCCGGCGCGGCTGTGGAGTACGCCACACCGCGTTTTCGTGCGGCGAGGGATTGCCGGGGCCGTCCTCGCACTCTCTTCTGGGTGCGCGCCGCTTCGGCGCAGCGGCCCCGGGCCGTCTTTGAACCACCATGAACACCAACCACACCTCAGCAGCACTCACCGACGTACCACCCACCTCCGCCGCACCGGATTCCGTGCCGCCCGAGCGCCGTCGACATGGCGCCGATGCGGCCAGCCACCCGATGTCCCGCCAGGAAGGACCGCGCCACCATGGCTTCTGACGTCCGCGCACGCGCCGCCGCGCCGCCCCGGGAGGGGGAGAGCGCCGAGGGCAACGGGGCGGAGTCCGCCGAGGACCGCAGGCTGCGGCCCTGGCTGGCGGCGCTGCGCGACCTGGTGCCGATGCCGGACCGGTACCGGGAGCTGTGCGTGGGCCGGGACGAGGCGCGCGCCCTTCTCGGCTGCGCGAACGAGCTGCTCGACGAGCTGGCGGCGCACGGTCTGACCCACGCGGGCTCCGGCGAGGACCTGCGCTTCGACTACCACGACCTGGCGAACGTGGCGCTCTACTCCGGGGCCGCCACCAGCGTCCCGCTGGCCGGGCAGCGCATGATGCTCCGTTTCGCCTCGGGCAGCCCCGACACGTGGACCCCGACGCGGCACTGGACGCTGGACTGGCGGCTGCGCTGCCGTGAGCCGGAGTGTCCCGGCGGCACCTGGCGCGTCACCGTGCCCACGCCGGAGGTCTTCGGCGGCAGGCTGGACGAGCTGGAGTGCGAGCAGCCCGCCGTCCGCGAGGACGGCGATCTCGTGGTGCGCGGTGCCGCGTCGGTGCGGCTGACCGGCCGCGTCACCACCTCCGGATCGCGCTCGCGGCTGCTGTCGGCCACCGCCCGGCGGCACTTCGAGGACCTGCGGGAGGAGCTGCGCGGCACGCGCTACCGCTTCCAGTGGATGCACCCGCGGCTGCGGACGGACCGGGCCGAGACCGAGCGGCTGGGAATCATGGACTGCACGGTCTGCGCCCTGGAACTCCAGCGCCGCGCGGAGGCGGACGGGCTCACCACCCGCACCCGCCGCGGCCGGTATCTGGGCGTGCTGGACGCGGAGCACGCCTGGTGCGAGGTGCTGGACGAGGACGGCGTCTTCAAGCCCGTCGATCCGGTCTTCGCGGTCCTCTCGGAGCGGCACCGGCCGCCCCACGAGGAGTTCGACGACTTCTGTGCCGGTTCCGTCCCGAGCCGGTTCCTGCCCTGGTCCGTGCCGGCGGGCAGCCCGCTGGCCACGCACGACTGCCCCGTCGGAGACGGGTCCTGGGACAACACCTTCAGCGGCACCACAGCGAAAGGCAACGCATGAGCACCGTACGGGAAATGCTCGTCGAACTGACCGGCGTGGCGGAGTTCGGCGGGGAGATCGCGGACGACGCCGACCTCAGCGCGAGCGGCGTCGACTCGGGGGACCTGGTCCGCCTCGTCCTGCTCATCGAGGAGCGCACCGGCGTCGAGGTCACGGCGGAGGACATGGACGAGCTGTCCTCCATCTCCGACTACGAACGCCTCATCGCCACCCGCGGCGCGGCAGAGGGAGCCGCCTGATGTGGCTCACCCAGATCCTGCACCGCAACCGGCAGTGCTTCCCCGACCGCACGGCCGTCATCGACGCCGAACGCTCGGTGACCTGGGCGGAGTTCGATGACCGCACGGCACGCCTGGCCCGCGGCCTCGCCGCGCTCGGCGTCTCCCGGGGCGACCGTGTCGCCGTACTCTCCGTGGACCGGATCGAGGTGCTGGAGGCGTACTTCGCACTGGCCCGCCTCGGCGCGCTGTTCGTGCCGCTCAACCACAGCCTGACGGCCGACGAGGTGGGCGGCATGGTGCGGCGCACCGGCGTCGGCGTGATCCTCGGTGAGGCCGCGCTGCTGGAGCGCCACCCCGAGCTGCCCGTGCGGCTGCGCATCGCGGTGGACGGAGCGGAGTACGCGGAGCTGACGGCACCGGCGGCGGACGGCGAGGCGGCGGGCGCGGATGGCGGGGACGCCTTCCGGTTCCCGGACGTGGCCGACAGCGACCTCGCCGCGATCCTGCACACGTCGGCCACCACCGGGCGGGCGAAGGGCGTGACCGTCGACCACGGCTCGTTCCGCGGGATCTCGCTCGGCTGGCTGGCCTCCTCGGCGGCACCGGACGGCATGGTGCTGCTCAACTGCTGCCCGCTCTACCACGGCAGCATGACGATCAGCCTCACGTACATGGCCGCGGGCGCCACCATCGTGCTGCTGCCGGGCTTCACCCCGCAGCGGGCACTCGCGGCGGTCGAGGAGCATCGCGCCACGCACCTCTGGCTCGTCCCGCAGATGCTGCGGTTCCTGCTGCGCAGCAAGGGCGTGACGAGCACCGACCTCTCCTCCGTGCGGGAGGTGCTGTACGGGGCGGCGCCGATGCCCGTCGAGCTGTACGCGGAGGCCGCGGAGCGGCTCGGGTGCGGCTTCCGGCACGTGTACGGCATGACGGAGGTGGGCGGCCCGTTCGTCACCCTCGGCCCGGACGAGCACCCCGTGCCCGGCGACGGCCCGGAGCTGCCCGAGGTGCTGCCCGCCGGGCGGGTCATCCCCGGCATGTCGGCGCGGGTGCTCGACCCGGAGGGCGGCGAGCTGCCGCGTGGCGCCGTCGGCGAGGTCACCGTGCGCGGTCCAGGGCTGATGCGCGGCTACTGGAACAACCCGGCCGCCACCGAGGAGATCACCACCGAGGGCTGGATCCGCACCGGCGACCTCGGCTTCGTCGACGACGAGGGGCGCATCCACCTCGTCGACCGGTGCAAGGACCTGATCCTGCGCGCCGGGCAGAACGTCTACCCCGCCGAGATCGAGCGCGCGCTGCGCACCCATCCGCTGGTGCGGGACGCGGCGGTGATCGGCGTCCCGGACCCGGACTACGGCGAGGTGCCGCTCGCCTACGTCGTCACCGGGCCGGAGGGCGCCACGGACGGCGCCGGCGCCGGGAGCGGCAGCGAGGCCGGGGGACAGCGCGTCACCCGTGCCGAGCTGACGGCCCATCTCGCCGAGCGCCTGGCGCCCTACAAGCGCCCCCGGCACGTGGAGTTCATCGACGAGGTGCCCCGCAACCCCGCCGGAAAGATCCTCAAGAAGCTCCTGCGTGCCTGAACCGGAAGGAAGGCTATGACCAGCGCACCGACCCTCGACCTGCGCTATACGGCGGAGCGCACGCTCCGTGTCTCCGACGACGTCGAGCTGTACTACGAGATCCAGGGCGAGGAGGGACCGCACCTCACCCTGGTCAACAACTTCTTCATCATCGCGCCGATGTGGCGGAACTTCACCGCCGAGCTGGCGAAGCGGAACCGGGTCCTCACCTACGATCTCCGGAACCAGGGCGCTTCCTCGGTGTGCCCGGACATGACCTGGGACGATCACGTCGAGGATCTGCGCGCGCTGCTCGACGGCCTCGGCATCGAGCGCACCCACCTCGTCGGCACCTCCGCCTCCGGCTTCATCTGCAGGGACTTCGCCGCCCGCTACCCCGAGCGCGTCGACGGGCTGATCCTCACCGGCCCCTCCTGCACACCGTCCGACGGCATCCGGCGCCGCGCCACCGAGCGGGCCTGCATCAACTCCCTGGAGCTGGGCGGCACCCAGGCGCTGTGGGACCACCTGTACTCCGTCGTCTTCAGCGAGGCGGCGATGCGCGAGATGGGCGCGCCCGGCTACCTCGGCCTGCGGTCGGCCTTCACGGCCATCCACCCGCCGGACCCGATGCTCACCAACCTCAGGTGCGCCACCCAGGTCGTCGACGGTCCCGAGGAGCTGGCCCGCATCAAGCAGCCGACTCTGCTGCTGCTCGGTGACAAGGACGAGATGTGGAACGAGGCCTACGCCGAGGAGGCCGGACGCCTCATCGAGGACTCCGAGGTCGTGTGGCTGCGCGACGTCGGCCATCTCCCGTACATGGAGGACGGCGACGGCTTCCAGGCCCGCGTCCAGCGCTTCCTCGACGAGCTGGCGGCCAGGGAGGCCACCGTCGCGCCGCAGACCGGTGCCGCGCCCTCGGGGCCCGGCACTCCCGGGGCCACGTCCGCCACCGGCGGCGACGCCGCCCCGGCGCCGTCCGACGGCGATGACGACCCGCTGCTCGCCGAACTCTGCGCGCTGCTGCGCGAAGTCGTCGCCGACCGGGCCGACCTGCCCGCGACGGGGCTCGCCGAAACGCCGCTGAACAGCATCGGGCTGGAGTCCTGGGCGTTCACCCTGCTCCTCGGCCGGATCGAGGAGCGGCTCTCCGTCGAGTGGGACATGGACGTTCCGCCGGACGTCTTCGAGAGCCTGCGCACCATCGCCGACCACCTGCGCGCCGACCACGACCCCGTGCTCACCACCGCCACCCAGGAGACCGCACCGTGACCTCCACGACCGCGCCCGCGACCCACGTCATCACCGGCGCGACCGGCTTCGTCGGTGGCGCCCTCGCGCTGGAACTGCTCCAGCGGACCTCCGACCGCCTGGTGTGCCTCGTGCGCGGCGAGGACGACGCCGCCGCCACGCGCCGGCTACACGACGCCCTCGGCCACGCGGCCGAGCTGTACGGCGTCCCCGACCTGCTGCCCTCCATCCTGGAGCGGTCCCGTGCCGTCGCCGGGGACATGACGGACGACGCGCTGCCCGAGGCCGCCGACCGGTTCCGGGACGCCGCCGACGGCACCGCTCCCGGTACCGTCTGGCACGTCGCCGCCTCCCTCAAGTACGAGGACCGGCACGCCGAAGAGATCAACCTCATGAACGTGACCGGCACCCGCAACGTGCTGGCGCTCGCCAAGGCCCTCGGCCGGCCGGTGTTCAACCACGTCAGCACCGCCTACGTGGCGGGCAAGCGCACCGGCCTGATGCGGGAGGAGTTCCCCGGCGACACCGAGTCGGCCAACAACGTCTACGAGTTCACGAAGACCATCGGCGAACAGGAGGTCGCCGCCTCCGGGCTGCCGTGGCGCGTCCTGCGCCCGTCCATCGTCATCGGCCACGGCGGGACCGGAGCCGCCACCAGCTTCACCGGCATGTACGGCTTCGTCTCCTCCGTGCTGCGCTTCCGCCGCGCCGTGGAGAAGGAGTTCGGGAACCTGCTGCAGCACCGGCAGGTGCCGATCATCGCCGACCCGCAGATCGAGTGCGATCTCGTCCCCGTCGACCTGGTGGCCCGGAACGCCGTCGCCATCGGGCTCGAGGGTGCGCTGAGCACCGTCTACCACCTCAACAACGGAGGTTCGCCGACCGTCGGCGAGGTCATCGAGGAGATCTTCGAACTCACCGGACTGCGCACGCCGCGCTTCGTCTCCAACCGGGGTCTGCTGACCGCGATCGACCTGAAGCTCGACGAGGGCATCCAGTTCTACGCCTCCTACATGATCAACGGGAAGACCTTCGACCAGACGAACACCGAGTCCGTCTGCGGCGAGGGCAGCCAGCGCTTCCCCATCGACCGCGCGGAGATCCGCCGGTTCGTCCGGTGGTACCTGGACCGCATCGAGGCGGACGGCCGCAGCTCCGCGCCCGCCCGCGCCGCCTTCGCCTACCAGCCCGCCCGCCAGGAGAAGGCCGCCACCCACGGCTGAGCCCGCACCGGCCGGGCGCCGGCGGCCCACCCGTCGCCGTCGGCGCCCGGCCCCCGCACCGGCCCGCACAGCACGCCCGGCCGCCGCACACCCGGCGCAGCCCCGCCGCACACCCGGCCGGAACCGGCCGAAGGCCCGTCGCGGACCGGCCGTCACCGACCGAGACGCACCGTCTCCCGTCCCCTCCCGGAGAGGAGACCGCACATGCCCCTGCCCGACGATCTGCCGAAGCCCGGGAAGCTGTTCTCGCTCGGCCTGATCACCCAGCAGGCCGCCAAGCGGTACCCCGAGTCGCTGTTCTACCTCGACCGGCCCTTCGACGTCGCACCCGAGCTGGGCCTGCGTCCGACCTACCAGCAGGTCGCCGAACTCGTGGAGGAGTACGCCGCACGGCTGTACGCCGCGGGGGTGCGCCCCGGCGACACCGTCGCCGTCTTCAAGAGCCACAACGCCGACATCCTCTTCCTCGCCTGCGCCATCGGGCGCGTCGGCGCCGTGCCCGCCATGCTCGCGCCCTTCCTGGAGTGGCCGACCGTGGTGACGATGATGAGCCGGCTGAAGCCCGCCCACTTCCTCACCGACCCGGACACCCGGGCCCGCGCCGGAGAGCACTTCGACGCGCTGCGCGCCCACGCTCCGTCCGTGCTGCTCACCCACGGCGAGGCCGCCGGCCTGCCCGCCGTGTCCCGGACCGCACCGGGCGAGGCCCCGCCCTACCCGGACCTCCCGGAAGACATGCCGGCGCTGATCACGCACACCTCCGGCACCACCGGCGTGCCCAAACTCGTCGCCGCCGCGCGCCGCGGCACTCAGCTGCCCATCAACACCCAGGCGCAGATGGCGAAGCTGCTGCGCTACCGCGAGACGTTCGCCATGTGCATCTCCTTCGTGCACGCGCGCACCTACGCGGCCCTGGCCACCGCCCTCCAGCTCGGCATCGGCATCGCGCCGCTGGCCGACGCCGACGTGGACAGCGTGCGCGAGGTGCTCTCGGAGTGCCGGCCGGGGTGCGTGGAGGCCCACCCCAACATGTACATGCACTGGGAGGAGCTGGCCGGCATCCCCGACGGCCCCTTCGAGCGGGTGCGCATCTTCATGAGCACCTTCGACGCCATCCACCCGCGCAGCATCCGCGCGCTGCTCGGGGCGAGCAAGCGGCGCCTCCCGCTGTTCATCCAGTCCTACGGGCAGACCGAGACCGGCCCGGTCACCATGCGCATCTACACCCGACGCAACCTCCGCAAGGCGGACGGCCGCTGCGTCGGCTTCGTCTTCCCCGGTATGACGCGGGCCCGCATCCGGCCCCGCCCGCAGGACAAGGGCACCCGCAACGGCTACATCCAGGCCAGGTCCTCCGGCGTCGCCCTCACCTACGTCGGCCAGCAGGAGCTGTACGACGAGCGGTCCGAGGACGGCTGGTGGAACCTCCAGGACATCGGCTACCGCACCCGCTGGGGCTGTGTGCACCTGCTGGACCGGGAGTTCGACCAGACGGACGAGCTGGAGAGCCTGCTCTCCGCCGAGGACACCGTCCTGGAGGCCATGACGGAGCTGACCGAGGCCGTCTTCGTCCGCGTCGGCGAGACCATGCGGCCCGTCGTCTGCACCCGCCGGGACCGGCCGCTGGACCTCGCCGCCTGGAAGGCGGCCGTCGCGGACCTGCCCCCGCTGCCCGACCCCGTGCACGTCGCCTGGGAGCACATGCCGCACACCGCCACCTGGAAGGTGAAGCGGAACGTGCTCGCCGCGGGGCTCACCGACGGCTCGATCCCCGCGCTGAACGGGGTGCTGAACTGAGATGACGACCCATCCGCTGCCCGTCCCGCTGCCCCGCGAGTGGACCACGGACGCGGGGGTGCGGATCGAGTGCGTCCGCACCCCCGTCGACGGCGCGTCCGCCATGCGGGAACTGGAGGACGCGCTGGACACCCGCAGGGGCGCCGTCCTCCGCTCCGACTACGAGTCCCCCGACCGCTACCGGCGGCACGCCGTCGGCTACACCGATCCCCCCGTCGAGATCGTGGTGCGCGGGCTGCGCACGGTCGAGGTGCGGGCGCTCAACGCACGCGGCGAGGTGCTGCTGCCCGTCCTGCGCGCGGCGGCCCGGCGCCCCCTGCGCGACATCGCCGGCCTCGGCGGCCCCGGCGACACCCCGGGCTTCACCGGACAGGTGCGCACGACACCCGGCCAGGACCTGCTCAGCGAGGAGGACCGGCCGCGGCGGCCCGGCGCCTTCGACTTCGTCCGCGCCGTACGCGACGCCTTCTCCGGCCCCGCGGGCGACTTCCTCGGGCTGTACGGCGCCTTCGGCTACGACCTCGTGCTCGCCTTCGACCCCGTGCCGCCGCGGCAGAGCGGGCGCTCCGTGCGGGACCGCGATCTGGTGCTGCATCTCCCGGACGCCGTGACCGTCACCGATCCGGTGGCGGGCACCGCCTGGCGGCACACCTACGAGTTCACGGCGGAGGGCCGCGGCACCCACGGACTGCCGCGGCTGACGCCCGCAGCCCCGTTCCGGATGTGGGGGGAGCACCCGGCGGACGGGAACGGCCCGGTAGCGGACGGCGGGCACGGCTCCGACCACGCACCCGGCGAGTACGCGGACCTGGTGCGCACCGCCCGGGAACGGTTCCGGGCCGGCGACCTGTTCGAGGTGGTGCCCAGCCGCACCTTCGACCGGCCCGTGCGCTGCCTGCCCTCGGACCTGTTCCGGGCCCTGCGCACCCGCAACCCGTCGCCGTACCAGATGCTGATGAACCTCGGCGAGGGCGAGCATCTGGTCGGCACCTCACCGGAGATGTTCGTCCGGGTCCACCCCCGCCCGACGGCCGACGGCACCGGCTGGCGCGTCGAGTCGGCCCCCATCAGCGGCACCGCCGCCCGGGGCCGGGACGCGCTGGAGGACGCCGAACAGGTCAAGGCGCTGCTCGCCTCCGAGAAGGAGGAGGCGGAGCTGACCATGTGCACGGACGTGGACCGCAACGACAAGTCACGCGTGTGCGAGCCCGGTTCCGTCCGCGTCATCGGACGGCGTCAGCTGGAGATGTACGCGACCCTCATCCACACCGTCGACCACGTCGAGGGGGTGCTGCGGCACGGACGCGACGCGCTGGACGCCTTCCTCAGCCACATGTGGGCCGTGACCGTCACCGGCGCGCCCAAGCACGCGGCGATCGCCTTCCTGGAGGAGCACGAGCGCTCCCCGCGCCGCTGGTACGGCGGTGCCGTCGGCCGGGTCGGCTTCGACGGGAGCCTCGACACCGGGCTCACGCTGCGCACGGTGCAGCTCCGTGACGGCCGCGCCCGGGTCCGCACCGGGGCCACGCTGCTGTACGAGTCGGTTCCCGAGGCCGAGGAGCGGGAAACCGAGCTGAAGGCGCTGGCGCTACTTGAGGTGCTCGGCACCACCGCCGTCGACGGAGCCGCCCCCGGGGCGGCCACCGCACCGGACACCCTGCCCGGCGGGACCGCCCGCCGGAGCCCGGCCGGGACGCGCCGCACCGCCGCCGCAGCGGGCGCGGACGGCTCCGGGTACCGGCCCCGGGTGCTGCTCGTGGACCACCAGGACTCCTTCGTGCACACCCTGGCCGCGTATCTCCGGCAGGCCGGTGCCCGGGTCTCGACCTACCGCAGCGGCTTCGACCCCTCCCTCGTGGAGGACGTCGCTCCCGATCTGCTGGTCCTGTCGCCCGGCCCCGGCCGGCCCGAGGACCACGACACCGCCCGCACTCTGCGTCTCGCCGAGGACCGCGGCATCCCGGTGTTCGGCGTCTGTCTCGGGATGCAGGCCATCGTGGAGCACCTCGGCGGGCGGCTCGCCGTACTGGACCGCCCGTTCCACGGCAGGTCCTCGACGGTCTCGCTCGTGGACGACGGCGGGGCACTGCTGCGCGGCCTGCCGCCACGGTTCTCCGTCGGCCGGTACCACTCGCTGATCGCCGACGCCACGACCCTGCCGCCCGAGCTGCGGGTGACCGCCCGCTGCCCGGACGGCGCGGCGATGGCCCTCGAGCATCACACCCGGCCGCTCGCGGGCGTGCAGTTCCACCCCGAGTCCCTGATGACGCAGTTCGACGACCACGGACAGACGCTGATCGGCAATGTCCTGGCCCGGCTCGCCCGGCGGCCCCAGCCCGCCGGCAGCGCGCCCGCGCCCGATGGAGAGAGGTTTGGCAACCATGACTGACACCGCTGCCCCGGTCCGGCGGACCTGGACGGCTCCCGGTGAGCTGCACCCGGACGACCGCCGCGAGTTCAGCGCGATGCTCCGGTACTGCCTGGACGGCACCGGCGAGGGCCGGATCAGCCTGGAGGCCGTGCCCAGCATCGAGTTCGACGCCGACGACGACGGGCACGCCGACCGCGTCGAGCGGCTGCTCGGCGAGGCGTTCCGCCGGTTCGCGGGCGCCGCGCAGCGGCCCGCGCGCACCCGTCTGGACCGTTGGGACCTGGCGGCCCGGCCCTCGGGGCCCGCCCCCACCGGGCCGCTCGGCGACACTCCCGCGGACGGCCGCATCGGCCCGGGGCTGTTCGTCAGCGGCCCCCGGAACGCCCTGCTGATCCGGGCCCTGGAACGGCTGCTGGGGCAGACCGCCGCGCGGCTCGGCGCCGACGAGTACACGGTGCCCGCGCTGCTGCCCTGGTCCACGCTGGAGAAGGCGGGCTACACCGGCAACTTCCCGCAGCACATCACCGCCGCCGGTATCGTACGCCCCGACCTGGACGCACTCGACCGCTTCGGCACGGCCACCGATCTGCCCGGCCGTGCGGCGGAACTGGAGTTCGGCCCGGTCGCGTTGGCGCCCGCCGTGTGCATGGGGCTCTTCGAACGGTTCCAGGGCGCTCGGCTGGAGGAGCCGCTGACCGTCACGGCGACCGGCCAGTGCAGCCGCTACGAGGGCAAGGCCGTCGCGGACACCTCGCCGACCCGCCGCTGGTCGTTCAGCATGCGCGAGATCGTGTACATCGGTGACCGGCCGAGCGCCCGGGCCTTCCACGCACAGACGCTGGACGAGCTGATCGCCCTCGCCGAGGGCCTGGGTCTGCCCTGCAAGGTGCAGCCCGCCTCGGACCCGTTCTTCACCAAGGCCCGCCCGCAGATGGCCCAGTATCAGGCGGCCATGGACGTCAAGTACGAGCTGGTGGGCCGGATGGCCGGGGACGGCTCGGGTGTCGCGATCTCCTCGCTCAACTACCACAACCAGCACTTCGGCAAGGGCTTCGACATCGCTTTCGGCGGGCAGCCGGGCTTCTCCGTCTGCTGGGCCTTCGGGCTGGAGCGCTGGGCCGAGTGGCTGGGCGGCTACCTCGGCGACGACCCGTCCGACTGGCCCGACGCCCTGCGCGAGCAGTGCTGAACGGCCTGAACGGCGCCGCCGCCGTCGGACCGGCGAAGCCATGGTCCGACGACGGCTCGGGCGTGCTGCGGGCGCTGCGCGCACTGCGCCCGGCCGTCGAGGCCGCCCCGCCCGGCCTGGGCGGGGCGGAGCCAGGCCACCCCGGGTCCGGCCGCCCGGGGCCCGGCGCGCCCCGGGTCACGCTGGGTCTCGCCGGGGCGGCCGAGCCGGGGCTACGCCCCGCCGGCCCGGCCGAGGACCGGCTGTGGGCCGCCCTGCCGCGGGCCAGGGCCGCGGAGTTCCTCGCGGGCCGGGCCGCCGCGCGGCGGGCCCTGAACCGGGCCGGGTGGCCCGGCGGCGACACCATCGAGCTCCCCCGCGCGGCCGACGGCGTCCGGCCCCGGCTGCCCGACGGCGCGGTCGGGTCGATCTCCCACTCCGGTGGTGTCGCCGTCGCGCTGGCCGCCCCGGCCGAGCACTGCGCCGCGCTCGGCGTGGACCTGGAGCGCCGTCCGATGCCCCCGGCGGCGGGCCGCCTCGTGCTCCGGGGCGAGGAACTGCGCTGTCTCACCTCGGAACACGGGGACGGAACGGACCCGGCGTCCGAGCCCCGGCTGCGGGAGCTCTTCTCCGCGAAGGAGTCCGCGTTCAAGGCGCTGTACGGACTGATCCCGCCGCCCCTGCGTCCCACCACACTGCTCGGGATAGCGATCCGGCCCGTCCCCGGCGGCTTCCACGCCTGGGCCCACCGCGCGCCGGAGCCGGTGCTCCACGTCCACACCCGCTGGGCGGAGGACGCCGTCCTGACCTGGACCGCGGTCCCGCGGGAACACGGTCCGGATCAGGCCGGGACAGCCGGAGTTCAGCGCCAGGCGTCCTGAAAGCTGCGCCGGGCGCGGTGCAGCCGGGACCGCACCGTGCCGACCGGCAACGACAGCACCCGGGCCGTCTCCCGCTCCTCCAGCCCGTAGACCGCCCGCAGGGTGAGGACGTCCCGCTGGTGCGAGGGCAGCCGCTCCAGCACGTCGGCGATCGCGACGCCGAGCGAGGGATCCGCCGAACACGGCCGGTCGACCAGCTCGGCCGTCGGGGCCTGTCCCGCGCGTCGCGCGGTGCGCGCGGCCTCCCGCACCGTCACGGCACGCACCCAGCCGTAGAAGGCCGCGGGCTCCTTGAGGGTGTGCAGACCACGGAACACGGCCAGCAGCGACTCCTGGACCGCCTCGGCCCGGTGCCCGGACTCGACCGAGGAGCACAGGCGCCGCACGAACGGCGTGATGTGCAACAGGAGATCGTTCAGCGCGCGGCGGTCCCCCGCCTGCGCGCCCAGTATCAGCTTGGTGACGGACTGGGCCGTACCTGTCTCGTTCATTCCCCCGCCTTGCCTGTCCGATTTACCTCTGGTGAACCGCAGGGGGTATATGCATGGCGGCCGGATTCCCGACCCACCGCACAGCCCCCCGTACCCCTCACGCTAGTGAGGGCGAATGACGCGATGGATAACTCGCCGTGGCTGGATTCGGCCATGGCGCGTTCTCGCCAGACGCACCGACGACACCTCCCGGGTGCCGGAACGGTTGCGATCGTCACAACTTCCTTGCATTCACGGGGGCATGGCTCACAAACCCGAGCGTTCCAGGGGCCGCTGCCGTACTCTGAGCCCGCACACGACGAGTTCAGCGACACCGCTTCACAGCACATTCAACGGGGGATTGCACTGTGAGACAGGTTGAAGCCGGCACGGAAGCCAGAGTGTCCGAGGCCTCACGGCTCGCGGTTTACATGGAGCTACGAGACCGGGGGGACTCCCACCCGGAGGAACTGACGAAGAGTTTCGGCCTGTCCCCTGCCGAGGCGACCGCGACCTGGGACTCCCTCCGACGGCTGGGACTGGTCAACTGGCCGGAAGGGGTGGACGACCGCGTCGTCCCGGTGAATCCGGAGTTCGCGCTGATGCGCATGCTCCGTCGGCAGCAGGACATCACGCGCCGCAGCCTGGAGGAGTCGCGGCGGCTCCACGAGGCGATGGAGTCCCTGCTGGAGGTCTACCTTCCGGCGGCCGGCACCTCGCGCTCCCGCGTCGAGGTCACCGCGCTCAGCAGCAGCGACGAGATGGTGCAGGCGCTGTACGACGTCGCCGACTCGGTACGCTCCACCCTGCGCACCGCCTACACGGAGAGTGTGCTGCCCGCCCGGGTACGCCGCCGGCTCGCCCCGCTCCGGCAGCGGATGTTCGACCGTGACGTCCGGATCCACTCCATCCGGCTCCGCCGCGAGATCGGATCACCCGCCGTTCAAGACGACTTCGACCAGCTCTCGGCGGCGGGCGTGGACCTGCGGATCGCTTCGGTCATCCCGCTCAACGTGATGATCATCGACTCCGACTTCGCCGTGCTGCCCGCCCCGGACGAGGAGGAACCGCTCAGCCGCCCGCTCGTCATCCGCGGCGCACCGCTCGTGGCCGCGTTCTCCGCGGTGTTCGAGCACACCTGGCGCGAAGCGGCCCCCTACACCCCGGAGGCGGGTCTTCCCCCGTCCGGGCTGTCCGACGAACACCACGTCCTGGCACGACTGCTGGCCGACGGCATGAAGGACGAGGCCATCGCGCGCACCCTCGGGGTGTCACCGCGCACCGCGAGCCGATTGATCGCCGACCTGATGCAACGGCTCGGCGCCACCAGCCGCTTCGCGGCCGGTGCCCGCGCCGCCCATCACGGGATGCTGCCGGTCACGCCCCGCCCCCGGCACCTCACCCAGCTGCCGGAGCCACGCCAGGCGCCGGGGCACGGCACCGGCGCCCCCTCAACGGCCGACCGCCCCCTCTTCCGCTCCGCCCAGGCGTAGCCCGACCCGACCTCGCGCCCGGAGAGCCTCGGGCCCTCCGGGCCAACCGGTCACCGCCCCGGCGCCGCCGAACAGCCGAGGGACGGCCGCGCCGCGGCCAGGAAATCCTGGTACAGCTCCTCCTTCGGCTTCAGCCGCGTCTCGGCAAGCTTCTGACCCTGCTTCATCTCAGGCGCCGGGTCATCGGCCCGGACGGCCCCGAAGGCCATGATCGCCAGATACTCCTTCCCGGCACACGTCACCAGCTCCGCCCGGGTGTTCTCGTTGTCGCGATGCGTTGCGCGGTCATACCTGTCGAGGGCCTGCTGGTGTGTGGTGAGAACGAACGCGACGGCGGACTCGGGCTGCTCGCCATCGAGTTCCCGGCCCACGACACAGCTCCAACTGTCTGAGGCGCTGCCCACCACTGTCTGTTCCAGTTCCAGGCCGCTGTCCACAGGCCGGGTCGCGACAAATCCAGGCAGTGTGCAGTGGTCTTCGTTCGGGAGAAACTCTGGCGAAGGGTTATCCGGAACCTCGCCAGTCAACCGGAAGTCCTCCGTGCCGCAGCCGCCAAGATCTGCCATGGTGGAGGCGTAGGCCATAAGAGCTTTTGCCATGTCCTGGCGCGTCCGCATACTGGGGCCACCCGGGTAGGTTGCTCTCTGCAACTCGAGCGTCACCTGTACGGGTTCGCCCTTCGTTGGAAACGCCTTCGAGCACTCATCAGGCAGCAGAACCACACCACGCCTCAGCTCCGTCCAACCGCTGAGGCCGGGCCCGATAGGGGTCGTCCCGCTGTACCAATTGGCGTCCATAGATTTTGGCCGGTACGGACCAAAATCCCAGGCCACGGAAGCCTCGAACTCTGCGATAGTCCCGTCGGGGAGAGTCAGTGCACAACGGGAGAGGTCTCCTCGCTCCACGTGGGACGGATAGTCGGAGCCACCCGTGGGGCCGACATACTCCGTCCAGGAGGGCTTTCCTTCGAAGGGATCACCAGTACCAAGAGGGAGAACAGCTTCTTCCGTCAGGTAGCCCGCACACCATTCCGGTTCCGGCTCTTCGCCGCCCGTCGCCCAATAAACGACCCCTCCGGCCACAACGCAGAGTGACGCAACAAGGAGGCCGATGACCAGGAGCCGACGCACAAGCGGCCGCCGGGGCGCTCCTTTGTCGCTCACACCCGCCCCCCGGTGGAACCTTCCGAATCGCCTATACCAAAGGCATAAGCGGAGGAAGATTCGTCAAGAATGATCTGCTGGAACGGCTTCTTTTCGTTGCTCATCTCCTCCACGCTCAGGCCGACCTGCCTCCCGCGCTCCTTGAATAGTTCCTCAAGACGCGGATACCCTTCTTCCCGATAATAAGAGATCAACTCACCCCTAGTCCTGTCAGCAAGTTCATTGTTCAAATTCTCGGCATGCTGACCAGCCGCGATATCGATCAGGCGCTGGAGGGAGTCACCGACGATCGGGATTGCCGTCACCGGAGCACCGGCAGCGTGATAGGTATAAGTCTTGCTCCAGTTGTTCACAGATATCTGAGCGTCCCGGTCAGAGCCGAGGACGTCGGCCCGGATATAATCGAGAGCCCCCATAGTCCGCCCCCCCTTCTCGGCCACCGCAATCACGTCAGCGTTCCCTGTTCTCAGGTCTTGAGCATCGAGCGCCGAAACGTTGCCTACGATGACTTCCATCTGGGAGTCGTGGACTGTACGGAAGGCAGCCCCGTCTTCCGCCACTCCTCGGATGAATTGCTGCATCTCCTGGCGGTCAACATCCACACCGTTCATGTCAGAGGGGAAGCTGCCGAGCCTGCCGAGAATGTCGTTGACGTCCTGCGGGTAGAAGGCGAGGGCGTTGGCGAAGTTCTGGCGCATGTTCTCGGGGATGGCGCCCTTGTCGACCTTCGCGGCCTCCGCGTATTCCGTGACGACGTGCTCCAGCACCCGGATCTCGGCGGGGCTGTGCCTGGCGAAGTCCTCCGCCCCCTCGGTGCCGGGGGCATTGCCGGTCATCGCGGCTTCGAGAGCCGCGCCGAAGCCTGTACGTGCATCTTCGTCGGGTACGTCAGGCCCCACGTGCGAGTACTTGCCGCCCGGCTTGCTGGTCTCCACGATGTCCCAGTCGCGCTTGTTCTCCAAGTAGTCCAGGCGGTCCCTGCCGTCCTCGGAAGCCGGGTCGAAGTAGGCTGTCGCGGCCTCTGGGTCCCTGCTCATGATCCCGAGCACGCCGTCGAGGGGATCGTTCTTGAACCAGCCACTCCCTGAATCGTCGAACGTGCCGTCCTTCTGTTGTTCCCCTGCGAACCTTCTCGACATGTCCCAGATGTCGGGTTCCCCGCCCTTGCTCTTGTCCTCGGCTGCTCGGATGTCATCGGCAAGGTCGTGTAGGAACTGCTGGTCGTAACCGCTGCCCCGGTCCATGAGCGTCACGAGACTCTGGTAGCCGAGGACGTCGTCCTCCTGCCAGCGCATCATGTCGGTGTCGTACTTCTTTACGCCCGCTTCACGCAGGTCGGAACGCCACTGCTCGTAGAACCTCTTGTCCGCCGCCGTGTCCTTGCCGTCGACTGTTGTCGCGGTGCGCAGGACGTTGGCCAGATGCGTATCGAGGGCTAGGTGTCGCTTCTTGTTTCCCGTGTCGTCGTGGTAAGCCCGGTCAGCCAGTTCGTTGTGCACGCGGATCGTGCCCTCGGGTCCGCCCAGGGAGGTGAGGAGAGTGCGGCTGAACTCCGGGTCGTTCTCGTTGGCCACCATGATGCGGTTGAGCTCCGCGCGCTCCTTGTCGCTGAGCTTCTCGCCGTCCTGGATCTTGTCGTACAGCTCGCCAGCCCGGCCCGCGCGCGTCTCGCCGATGTCGCCCTTGAGCGAGCTGTTGAAGCCGCCGTTGAAGGCCGAAAGATCTCCCCCTTCGGACATCAGGGCCTTCTTGATGTTGGCGTCGGCCGTCTGCACCGCCTCGACCGCCTTGGCTATCTTCCCGTTCCAGAGGTCTTCGCGGGCAGTGCGCAGGCGGTCGTCCTTGCTGTACTCCTCCTGGTGCTCCGGGGGGACCTTGTCGAAGTCGATCGTGCACCGGCCGTCGGGGCTGACGTTCAGCCAGGACTGTTGGGCGTCCTCCGCGGTGTCGATGACGGCCTGGCGCAGTGGCTTGAGGATCTCGTAGGCGTCCTGGAGCGTCCCACCGACGGCCTTGGCCTCGTCGCGGGCGGCGGCGTACTCGCCCTGGGTGATCGTGGCCTGGTTGAGGAAGACGTTGGCGCCCTGGCCGGACCAGGCGCGGGTCGTGTCCGCCCAGACGGCGTCGTGGACGTGGTCGCGGTAGTTGTCGTGCAGCTCGCCGAACCGTTTCCCCATGTTCTTCCACGCCGTCGCGGCATCGTGGAGGGAGGACAGGTCGGTACTGATGATCTTCTCGTAGTCAACGGGCATGTCCGCCGCTCTTCCTCACAGGTCCGCGATGGGGCTGGTCGCGCGGGGCGCGGCGTAGGGCGGTCTCCAGCGGTTGTCGCCGGCCGCCCCGGCCTCCAGTTCGGGCGTGATGAGGCCGCGGAGCGCGGACTCCGTCTCCAGCTCGTTGTTCGAGAAGAGGATTCCGGTGTTGCGCAGGCCTTGCAGCTCCGCCTCGATGCGGCCCTTGAGCTGCCGGAGGGCCGTCTCCCACTCGTCCCTGCGGTGGGTGAGGCCGGCTTCCAGGTCCCAGCCCCGCAGCGCGCCCGGACTGATCGCACTCGGCACGTTGGGGTCGCCCGTCATGGCGTTGTTGTCCGTATCGGCCATGACGCCGGCCTTGTTGGTGTCCGGGCCGAGGTGCTTCTCGACGTACTCGGCCGCGGCCTTCTGCTGCGGAACCGACCACCCCACGTCGGGCCCGACGGGCCCCAGCGGGCCGGTCGAGCCGTCGAGTTGGTTGAGCCGCGTGCCGTTCCTGTCGGACATCCGTACCCCCGTCGATCCATGCCGCGGCGGCACGCGAGGCGCCACACAGCTTCGAGCATAGCCAGGGCAGCGGCGAAGGCTACAACACACGGTCCTTGAGAACGGGGAACTCCGACCGACAACACGACTTCGACCAGTCCGGGCTGTCCGACGAACACCACGTCCTGGCACGACTGCTGGCCGACGGCATGAAGGACGAGGCCATCGCGCGCACCCTCGGGGTGTCACCGCGCACCGCGAGCCGATTGATCGCCGACCTGATGCAACGGCTCGGCGCCACCAGCCGCTTCGCGGCCGGTGCCCGCGCCGCCCATCACGGGATGCTGCCGGTCACGCCCCGCCCCCGGCACCTCACCCAGGTGCCGGAGCCACGCCAGGCGCCGGGGCACGGCACCGGCGCCCCCTCGACGGCCGACCGCCCCCTCTTCCGCTCCGCCCAGGCGTAGCCCGACCCGACCTCGCGCCCGGAGAGCCTCGGGCCCTCCGGGCCGGCCGGTCACCGCCCCGGCGCCGCCGGACAGCCGAGGGAGGTCTTCGCGGCGGCCAGAAAATCCTGGTACAGCTCCTCCTTCGACTTCAACCGCGTCTCGGCAAGCTTCTGACCCTGCTCCATGTGCGGTGACGGGTCCTCGGCGTCCTCGGCACCGAATACCAAGATCGCCAGATACTCCTTCCCGGCACACGTCACCAGCTCCGCCCGGGTGTTCTCGTTGTCGCGGTGCGTGGCGGGGTCGTACCTGTCGAGGGCCTGCTGGTGGGTGGAGAGGGCGAACGCGACGGCGGGCTGAGGCTCTTCGCCGTCGAGTTCCCGTCCCACCACACAGCTCCAGCTGTCCCCGGCGCTGCCCACGACCGTCTGCTCCAACGCCGGGCCGCTGTCCTGAGGCCGGGGCACGATGAATCCGGGCAGCGCACAGTGGTCGCCGTCGGGGAGGGGCTGCGGCGACGGCTTCTCCGGAGCGTCGCCGGTCAACCGGAAGTCCTTCGCGCCGCACCCCTCGAGCTCGGCCATGGTCGAGGCGTACGAGACCAGCGCCTTCGCCAGATCCGACTGCGGAGGCGCGGGCAGGTTGCCCCAGTACGCCTGCCGCAGCTTGAGGGCCACCTGAACGGGTTCTCCTTGGGAGGGGAACTTCTCGGCACACGCGTCGGGAAGCAGTACCACGCCGTACCCCTGCTCCGTCCAGCCGCTGACGCCGGAGCCGAGGGGGGTGGCATCGTTGTACCAGTTGGCGCCGATCGGTGCCGGTCGATACGGGCCCTCCTCCCATGCCGTCGAGGTCCTGAACTCCGCGACGTCCCCGTTAGGCAGGGAGACGCCACAGCGGGAGAGATCTCCCCGTTCCTTGGCGGCCGGGTACTTGGAGCCACCGGTGGCATCCACGTAGGTGGTCCAGGAAGGTTCGTAGTCGCCTGGGTCCCCTCCGGCTAGGAGGGAGATGGCTTCGCGTTTCAAGTAGCCCTCGCAGTGCTTCTGCACCGGCTCTTCCTCGCCCATGGCCCAGTAGGCGCCGCCACCGATCACGGCGCCGAGCGAGACGAGGACGACGGCTATGACGGGGAGCCGGGTCAGCGGGTGCCGCCGGGACTTGTCGGAGTCGCTCAATCCCGGTCCCCCGTCGAACCCTCGGAGTCGTGGATGGCCGACGAGTAGTTAGTGGAGGCCCTCTCCAGGATCTCCTCCTGAAACTGCGCGTCGCGCATGTCCTTATTGCTCAGGCCCTGCTCTTCGGCCTGGGCCGTGAACATTTCCTCCAGGCGGGGGTAGCCCTTGTCTCGGTAGTAGTCGATGAGATCCTCCGTGGTCTTGTCCGTGATCTCATTGTTGAGGTTCTCCGCGTGCTGCCCGGCGCCGATGTCGATGAGGCGCTGAATCGTGTCCCCGAGGATCGGGGTTCCAGTCACCAAGGCGCCGGCGGCATGGTATTGGTACGTCTTGTTCTAGTTGTTCTGGCTGATCTGGTCGTCCCGGTGCGAACCGAGCACGTCAGCGCGGATGTGGTCGAGGGCCCCCATGACCTGGCCACTCTCGCGGGCCACTTCTCTCGCGCCCTAGCTGCCTGTTCG
Source organism: Streptomyces sp. WMMC1477 (assembly GCF_027460245.1). Taxonomy (NCBI): domain Bacteria; kingdom Bacillati; phylum Actinomycetota; class Actinomycetes; order Kitasatosporales; family Streptomycetaceae; genus Streptomyces; species Streptomyces sp. WMMC1477. The sequence goes on from NZ_JAPZBD010000003.1 coordinate 2,641,740, forward strand.
GAGGTCCTCCCCGCTGAGTGCGTGGACGTCCCCGGCGATGACCTCCATCTGGGAGTCATGGATGGTGCGGAACGCGGTGCCGTCCTCGGCAACGCCTCGGATGAACTGGTTCATCGTGGAGCGGTCGATCTCGATGTCGTTCATCTCGGTGGGCAGGTTGCCGCGCACGCCGAGGACATCGTGGACGTCCTGCGGGTAGAAGGCGAGGGCGTTGGCGAAGTTCTGACGCATGTTCTCGGGGATGGCGCTCTTGTCGATCTTCGCGGCCTCCGCGTATTCCGTGACGACGTGCTCCAGAACCCGGATCTCGGCGGGGCTGTGTTTGGCGAAGTCCTCCGACCCCTCGGTGCCGGGGACGTTGCCGGTCATCGCGGCTTCCAGGGCGGCGCCGAAGCCGGTACGGATGTCGGTGTCGGTCTTGTCGTCACCGGACATCTCCCCGTTGTGAAGCTGCTTGTACGTGTCGACGACGTTCCAGTCGCGGTCGTGTTCCAGGTAGTGGAGGCCGGTCCTTGCCCGCTTCGGTTCCGGGGTCGAGGTAGGCGGTCGCGGCAGCCGGGTCCTTGCTCATGATACCGAGCACGCCGTCGAGGGGGTCGTTGGCGAACCAGCCCTTGCCGCTGTCGTCGAACGTGCCGTCCTTCTGCTGCTCGCCCGTGAAGGTTCCTCGCAGGTCCCAGATGTCCTTGTCCCCGCCCTTGTCCTCGTCCTCGACCGCGCGGATGTCGTCGGCGAGGTCGTGGAGGAATTGGTCGTCGTAGCCGCTGCCCTGCTGCATGAGCGTGACCAGACTCTGGTAGCCGCAGACGTCCTGCGGCTTGTCGTAGTCGGTCTCCGTGAGGTCGACCCTGTACTCCTTGACGCCGGCTTCCTTGAGGTCGGCGCGCCACTGCTCGTAGAACCTCTTGTCCGCCGCCGTGTCCTTGCCGTCGACCGTGGTGGCGGTGCGCAGGACGTTGGCGAGGTGGCCGTCCAGCGCGAGGTGTCGCTTCTTGTTACCCGTGTCGTCGACGTAAGCCCGCTCGGCGAGCTCGTTGTGCACGCGGATCGTGCCCTCGGGTCCGCCCAGGGAGGTGAGGAGGGTGCGGCTGAACTCCGGGTCGTTCTCGTTGGCCACCATGATGCGGTTGAGCTCCGTACTCGGCCGCGGCCTTCTGCTGCGGAACCGACCACCCCACGTCGGGCCCGACGTGCCCCAGCGGGCCGGTCGAGCCGTCGAGTTGGTTGAGCCGCGTGCCGTTCCTGTCGGACATCCGTACCCTCGTCGATCCATGCCGCGGCGGCGCGCGAGGCGCCACACAGCTTCGAGCATAGCCAGGGGAGCGGCGAAAGCTACAGCACACGGTCCTTGAGAACGGGGAACTCCGACCGACAACACGACTTCGACCAGCTCTCGGCGGCGGGCGTGGACCTGCGGATCGCTTCGGTCATCCCGCTCAACGTGATGATCATCGACTCCGACTTCGCCGTGCTGCCCGCCCCGGACGAGGAGGAACCGCTCAGCCGCCCGCTCGTCATCCGCGGCGCACCGCTCGTGGCCGCGTTCTCCGCGGTGTTCGAGCACACCTGGCGCGAAGCGGCCCCCTACACCCCGGAGGCGGGTCTTCCCCCGTCCGGGCTGTCCGACGAACACCACGTCCTGGCACGACTGCTGGCCGACGGCATGAAGGACGAGGCCATCGCGCGCACCCTCGGGGTGTCACCGCGCACCGCGAGCCGATTGATCGCCGACCTGATGCAACGGCTCGGCGCCACCAGCCGCTTCGCGGCCGGTGCCCGCGCCGCCCATCACGGGATGCTGCCGGTCACGCCCCGCCCCCGGCACCTCACCCAGCTGCCGGAGCCACGCCAGGCGCCGGGGCACGGCACCGGCGCCCCCTCAACGGCCGACCGCCCCCTCTTCCGCTCCGCCCAGGCGTAGCCCGACCCGACCTCGCGCCCGGAGAGCCTCGGGCCCTCCGGGCCAACCGGTCACCGCCCCGGCGCCGCCGAACAGCCGAGGGAGGTCTTCGCGGCGGCCAGGAAATCCTGGTACAGCTCCTCCTTCGGCTTCAGCCGCGTCTCGGCAAGCTTCTGACCCTGCTCCATGTGCGGTGGCGGGTCCTCGGCGTCCTCGGCACCGAATACCAAGATCGCCAGGTACTCCTTCCCGGCACAGGTCACCAGCTCCGCCCGGGTGTTCTCGTTGTCGCGATGCGTTGCGCGGTCATACCGCTCGATGATCTGCTGGTGTGTGGTGAGAACGAACGCGGCGGCGGCCTGGGGCTCCTCGCCGTCTAGCTCGCGGCCCACAACACAGCTCCAACTGTCCCCGGCGCTGCCCACAACCGCCTGGTCCAGCGCCGGCCCCGCACTCTGCGGCCGCGTCGCGACGAATCCGGGGAGTCCGCAGCCGTCCCTGTCCGGGAGAGACTCCGGCGATGCCGCCTCCGGAACGACACCGGACAACCGGAAGCCCTTGGTGCCGCACCCCTTGAGCTCGGCCATGGTCGAGGCGTAGGAGACGAGCGCTCCCGCGAGTTCGGGGCGCGATGGCGCTGGTACGTCGCCGATGTAAGCGTGCCGCAACTTGAGCGTCACCTGCACCGGCTTCCCCTGTGAGGGGAACTTCTTCGTACACGCGTCGGGCAGGAGTACCGCACCACGCCCTCGCTCCGTCCAGCCACCGAGGGCCGATCCCAGGGGAGCGGCGTGGCCGTACCAACTCGCGTCCAGAGGAGCCGATTGATACGGACCGACATCCCAGACGGTGGAAGTCGTGAACTCCGCGATGTCACCGTTGGGCAGGATCACGCCGCAGCGCGACAGGTCTCCGAGGACCTCGGCAGCATGGGACTCGAAGGCACCCGAGTCGTCCACGTACTGCGTCCAGGACGGGTCATCGTCTACCTCCTTCCCCCCGGCGAGGAAGGAGATCGCCTCGTCGGTCAGGTAACCCTGGCAGGCATGCGGCTCCGGGGCGGCCTCGTCCCGCGTCGCCCAGAGGAGAACGCCGCCAATCGAGGCGCACACCAAAGCCAGGGCGAGGATGATCACAACGGCCCGTCGGTTCGTCCGTCGCTCCGGATCGCTCACTCCTGCACTCCCGTCGAACCCTCTGCGTCGTCGATACCGAACGAATAGCCGTCGGAGGCCTCGCCCAAGACCTGATTCTGGAACGGTTCCTTGCGCATGTCCGGAGTATCCAGTCCCACTTGGTCGGCACGCTCGACGAACATCTGTTCCAGTCGAGGGTATCCATTCTTCGAATAGTGAGCGATCAGTTCTTCGGTGGTCTTGTCCGTGACCTCGTTGTTGAGGTTCTCCGCGTGCTGGCCGGCGCCGATGTCGATGAGGCGCTGGATGGTGTCGCCAAGGATCGGAGTGCCGGTCACCAGCGCTCCGGCGGCGTGGTACTGGTACGTCTTGTTCCAGTTGTTCCGGTTGATCTCGTCGTCCCGGTCCGAGCCGAGGACGTCGGCGCGGATGTGGTCCAACGCGCCCATGACCTGGCCGCCCTCCCGGGCCACCTTCCCCGCGTCAGCGCTCCCCTTCTCAAAGTCCTCCGCGCCGAGCGAGTGGACGTCCCCGGCGATGACCTCCATCTGGGAGTCGTGAATCGTGCGGAAGGCGGTGCCGTCCTCGGCGACGCCGCGGATGAACTGGTTCATCGTGAGTCGGTCGATGTCGACGTCGTTCATCTCCGACGGCAGATTGCCGCGCATACCGAGAATGTCGTTGACGTCCTGCGGGTAGAAGGCGAGGGCGTTGGCGAAGTTCTGGCGCATGTTCTCGGGGATGGCGCCCTTGTCGACCTTCGCGGCCTCCGCGTATTCCGTGACGACGTGCTCCAGCACCCGGATCTCGGCGGGGCTGTGCCTGGCGAAGTCCTCCGAGCCCTCGGTGCCGGGAACGTTGCCGGTCATCGCGGCCTCCAGGGCGGCGCCGAAGCCGGTACGGGTGTCGGCGTCCTCGATGTCGGGGCCGCCGGGGATCTCGTGGGTCTTGCCATAGCCCTTGGACGTGTCGACGTTCTCCCAGTCACGGTCGTGCTCCAGATACTGGAGGCGGTCCTTGCCCGCCTCGGTACCGGGATCGAGGTAGGCGGTCGCGGCACCCGGGTCCTTGCTCATGATCCCGAGCACACCGTCGAGGGGGTCGTTCGCGAACCAGCCCTTGCGGCTGTCGTCGAACGTTCCGTCCTTCTGCTGCTCACCCGCGAAGGTGCCCCGCAGGTCCCAGATGTCCTTGTCCCCGCCCTTGTCCTCGTCCTCCGCGGCGCGGATGTCGTCAGCGAGGTCGTGGAGGAACTGATCGTCGTAGCCGCCGCCCTGCTGCATGAGGGTGACGATGCTCTGGTAGCCACGGACGTCCTGGGCGTCGGTGTGGTCGTAGTCCGTGAAGTCGACCTCGTACTTCTTGACACCGGCCTCCTTGAGGTCCTCGCGCCACTGCTCGTAGAACCTCTTGTCCGCAGCCGTGTCCTTGCCGTCGACGGTGGTGGCGGTGCGCAGGACGTTGGCCAGGTGGGCGTCGAGCGTGAGGTGGCGCTTCTTGTTGCCGGTGTCGTCGGCGTAAGCCCGCTCGGCGAGCTCGTTGTGCACGCGGATCGTGCCCTCGGGTCCGCCCAGGGAGGTGAGGAGGGTGCGGCTGAACTCCGGGTCGTTCTCGTTGGCCACCATGATGCGGTTGAGCTCCGCGCGCTCCTTGTCGCTGAGCTTCTCGCCGTCCTGGATCTTGTCGTACAGCTCGCCAGCCCGGCCCGCGCGCGTCTCGCCGATGTCGCCCTTGAGCGAGCTGTTGAAGCCGCCGTTGAAGGCCGAAAGATCTCCCCCTTCGGACATCAGGGCCTTCTTGATGTTGGCGTCGGCCGTCTGCACCGCCTCGACCGCCTTGGCTATCTTCCCGTTCCAGAGGTCTTCGCGGGCAGTGCGCAGGGTGGCGTCGTGGCGGTACTGCTGCTGGTACTCCGCCGGGACCTTGTCGAAGTCGATGGCGCAGCGGCCCTCGGGGCTGACGTTCAGCCAGGACTGTTCGGCGTCCTCCGCGGTGTCGATGACGGCCTGGCGCAGTGGCTTGAGGATCTCGTAGGCGTCCTGGAGCATCCCACCGACGGCCTTGGCCTCGTCGCGGGCGGCGGCGTACTCGCCCTGGGTGATCGTGGCCTGGTTGAGGAAGACGTTGGCGCCCTGGCCGGACCAGGCGCGGGTCGTGTCCGCCCAGACGGCGTCGTGGACGTGGTCGCGGTAGTTGTCGTGCAGCTCGCCGAACCGTTTCCCCATGTTCTTCCACGCCGTCGCGGCATCGTGGAGGGAGGACAGGTCGGTACTGATGATCTTCTCGTAGTCAACGGGCATGTCCGCCGCTCTTCCTCACAGGTCCGCGATGGGGCTGGTCGCGCGGGGCGCGGCGTAGGGCGGTCTCCAGCGGTTGTCGCCGGCCGCCCCGGCCTCCAGTTCGGGCGTGATGAGGCCGCGGAGCGCGGACTCCGTCTCCAGCTCGTTGTTCGAGAAGAGGATTCCGGTGTTGCGCAGGCCTTGCAGCTCCGCCTCGATGCGGCCCTTGAGCTGCCGGAGGGCCGTCTCCCACTCGTCCCTGCGGTGGGTGAGGCCGGCTTCCAGGTCCCAGCCCCGCAGCGCGCCCGGACTGATCGCACTCGGCACGTTGGGGTCGCCCGTCATGGCGTTGTTGTCCGTATCGGCCATGACGCCGGCCTTGTTGGTGTCCGGGCCGAGGTGCTTCTCGACGTACTCGGCCGCGGCCTTCTGCTGCGGAACCGACCACCCCACGTCGGGCCCGACGGGCCCCAGCGGGCCGGTAGAGCCGTCGAGTTGGTTGAGCCGCGTGCCGTTCCTGTCGGACATCCGTACCCCCGTCGATCCATGCCGCGGCGGCGCGCGAGGCGCCACACAGCTTCGAGCATAGCCAGGGCAGCGGCGAAGGCTACAGCACACGGTCCTTGAGGACGGGGAACTCCGACCGAACCGTGCCGACTTGGCCGAGATCGAGCTCCGCGGTGAGGACGCCCGGCTCGTCGTGGGGGAGCTCGGCGACGGTCTCGCCCCACGGGTCGAACACGGCGCTGTGGCCGAACTGCGGGACTCCCGCATGGGTTCCGGCGGTGCCACAGGCCAGGACGTGGCACTGGTTCTCCACGGCGCGGGCGCGGGCGAGGAGCGTCCAGTGGGCGCCTCGGGCGGCGGGCCAGCCGGCCGGGAGGACGATGACCTGGGCGCCCGCGTCGGTGAGGGCCCGGAACAGCTCGGGGAAGCGCAGGTCGTAGCAGGTGGCCAGGCCCAGCGTGGTGTCGGCGGCGTGCAGGGTGACGGGCGCGGTGCCGGCGGAGAGCAGGGTGGCCTCGCCGCGGTCGAAGCCGAAGCGGTGGATCTTGCGGTAGGTGGCGGCGAGGGTGCCGTCGGGGGCGAAGACGAGGGCGGTGTTGTAGAGGGCGCCGTCGGGGGCGCGCTCGATGACGGAGCCGGCGTGCAGCCAGACGGCGGCGTCACGGGCGGCGGCGGACATCACCTGGGCGGTGGGGCCCTCGGCGGCGGGCTCGGCGGCCTCCTCGAAGGAGCGGAAGGAGAAGGCGCCGACGGGCCACAGCTCGGGGAGGACGACGAGGTCGGCGCCGGACTGTTCGCGGACGAGCGCGGCGGCCTTGGTGCGGCGGGCGTCGACCGAGTCGTCCGGATCGACGTGGAATTGGATGAGCGCGGTACGCATGGTCGGGTGCTCCCTCGGGTCGCAGGTCCACGCCGGGCGCCGGGCCACGCCTCGAAGCGCCTACGATCGTCACGCAAAAGCGGTGCCCGGGTGCCCGTCCGCAGACTAACTTGAAGGACATCCGCCCGCGAACAGATCCGTACCGTTGCCACGAGGGGCCCAGTGACCGAGCACCCGAGCCTTCAACCCTACGTCGACGCCTGGACTCATTCTGTCGAAGCCATATCCGAGCTGGTGCAGCCGCTCGTCGAGGGCGAGTGGAACCGCGCCACGTCTGTTCCGGGGTGGTCGGTGCGGGACATCGTCTCGCACGTGATCGGCCTCGAGTGCGAGCTGCTGGGCGACCCGCGCCCGATCCACACGCTGCCCCGCGACCTGTACCACGTCAAGGACGAAACCAGCCGCCGCATGGAGGTGCAGGTCGACGTCCGGCGGCACCACACCGGGCCGGAGATGACCAGCGAGCTCGAGTACACGGTCATCCGGCGGTCCCGGCAGCTGAGGAACGACAAGCGCGCGCCCGACGCGGTGCTGCGGCATCCGCTGGGGCACGAGATCGCGTTCGTGGATCTGCTGCGGGAGCGCGCCTTCGACGTGTGGGCGCACGAGCAGGACCTGCGGCGTGCGCTGGGGAAGCCGGGGAACCTGGACGCGCCGGGCGCGCAGGTGGCGCGGGACGTGTTCTTCGAGGCGCTGCCGGACGTCGTCGCGCGGCGGGCCTCGGCGCCGAAGAACTCGGCGGTGGTGTTCGACGTGACGGGTCCGGTGGAGTTCATGCGGACCGTTCGGGTGGACCGGGAGGGCAAGGCGACGATCAACGGCAGCCCCTCCCTCGGACCGGCGGTGACGTTCGCGCTGGACTGGGAGACGTACGTGCGGCTGGCGTGTGGCCGGGTGCGTCCGCAGGCGGTGGCGGAGCAGGTCAAGGTCGAGGGCGACCAGCGGCTGGCGGACGCGATCCTGGCCAGCTTCGCGGTGACGGCGTGAGGGAGCCGCACGGCACGACGGTGCCGCAGGGCGTGAGGGAGCCCGGCGGCCAGGGCGCGCGGAGGGGTTGACGGCGCGGAGGGCGTGACGTCGTGACGGCGTAGCCGGCCGTGGGCGTCACGTCTGCGCGGGGACGTGCACGGCCTCCACACGGCTGGTGACGGTCCGTTCCCGCTCCCTGCGCTGCGCCCGTCCACGCAGCCGGAGGACCTGGCTGACCCCGAGGGCCTGGAGGACGAAGACGGCGGAGAACGCGACGCGGTAGTCGTCGCCGGTGAGGTCGAGGAGCACCCCGATGGCGAGCAGTGTCGTCATGGAGGCGGTGAAACCACCCATGTTGACGATTCCGGAAGCCGTGCCCTGACGCTCGGGCGGGTTGGCGGGCCGCGCGAAGTCGAAGCCGATCATGGACGCGGGCCCGCAGGCGCCGAGGACGAGGCACAGCGTCACCAGGACCTCCGTCGGGGCCCGCCCCGGCCAGGCGAGGACGACGGCCCACAGCAGCGCGGTGGCGCCGACGGTGCCCAGGGCGAGCGGCGCCCTGGCCCGGTGGTGCCGGGCGATGGTCTGCCCGTAGACGAGGCCGACGACCATGTTGGACAGCACGACGACGGTGAGCAGGATGCCCGCGGTCCCGACGTCGAGCCCCTGCGCCTCGACGAGGAAGGGCAGCCCCCACAGCAGCATGAACACCATGGCCGGGAACTGCGCGGTGAAGTGCACCCACATGCCCAGCCGGGTGCCGGGCTCGGCCCAGGCCGCGGCGATCTGCCGGCGCACGTAGCCGGTTTGGCCGTGGTGGGCGGTGTCGGGCTGGTGTCCGGGGGGCGCGTCACGGAGCAGGGAGAGGACGAGGAGCAGCGCGAGGAGCCCGCCGAGGGCGCTGCCCGCGAAGGTGGGCGTCCAGCCGAAGGCGGCCAGGACGCGGGCGAGGACGAGCGTGGTGACGAGGTTGCCGGCCATACCGATGAGCCCGGCGAGCTGGGCGACGAGCGGGCCGCGGCGGGCCGGGAACCAGCGGGCGCCGAGCCGCAGCACGCTGATGAACGTCATGGCGTCGCCGCAGCCGAGGAGGGCGCGGCAGCCGAGGGCCAGGGGGTAGGAGTCGGCGAGGGCGAAGCCGAACTGGCCGGTGGTGAACAGGACGATGCCGAGGCTGAGCACCTTGCGCGTGCCCCAGCGGTCCACCAGGAGGCCGACGGGGATCTGCATGCCCGCGTAGACCATGAGCTGGAGGAGGGAGAAGGTGGACAGCACGGAGGCGTTGACGTCGAAGCGCTCGGCGGCCTCGATGCCCGCGACGCCGAGGCTGGTGCGGTAGGTGACGGCGAGGAAGTAGACGGCGACGCCGATGCTCCACATGGCCACGGCGCGGGAACCGCCGGGCGGGTCGCCCGGGAGCCGGGGCGGCGGGGCCTTCGCGGGGGTGCCCGCCGTCATCGGACGTCGCCCCGGAGCAGGGCGCGCACGGAGCCGACGTGCCGGTGGACGGCGGCCACGGCGGCGTCGGCGTCCCCGGCCCGCAGGGCGTCGAGGATCTCGGTGTGTTCGGCGAGGTTCTGGGCGATGCGGCCGGGGTGGGCGTGCATGACGGCGACGCCCATGCGCAGTTGGCGGTCGCGGAGCTGGTCGTAGAGCCGGGTGAGGATCTGGTTGCCGGTGCCGCGGACGATGGCGGCGTGGAAGCACCGGTCGACGACGGCGACCTGGGCGAGGTCGCCGGCCCGTGCGAGCTCCCGCTGCCGCTCCAGCAGCTCCTCCAGCTCGGCGACGAGTGCGGGGGTGGCGGGGCGCCGGGCGGCGTGCTCCTCGACGAGCAGCCGGGTCTCGACGACGTCGCCGATCTCCTGGGCGGAGACGGGCAGGACGAGGGCGCCCTTCTTCGGGTAGAGCCGCAGGAGCCCCTCGGCCTCCAGCCGCAGGAGGGCCTCGCGGACAGGGGTGCGGGAGACACCGACGGCCTCCGCCAGTTCGCCCTCGGTGAGCAGCATGCCGCCCTCGTACCGGCGGTCCAGGACGGCCTGCTTGACGTGGGCGTAGACGCGTTCGGCGGCGGGCGGTGCTTTGCCGGGGGACGTGTTGCCGGAAGAGGGGCCGGGGGGAGCACCCGGGGAGGAGCCGGGGGAGGGAGCGGGCGCGGTGGGCGTGGCGGCGGGACCCCGGGACGTCGACATGGGCACACCATAGATACAACAGCGCCCCGCGTGGGTCCGCTTCCGCGATGTGGACCCGCCCGGGAACGCGCGAAGGCGGCCCGCCGCGAACGACGGGCCGCCTTCGGGAAAGAGCGGGGAGGCTCAGCCTTCCTTGCCGGTGGAGACGGTCAGCTCGACCTTGTCCTCCTCCGGGTCGAAGGGCCGCCATGCCTCGGGCTTCTGCTCCAGGACGGTGTTCTTGCCGTAGATGGCCTCGTCCTCGTAGGTGATGTCGGTCTCGAGCGTCCAGCCCGCCAGGCGGATGCAGTCCTTCACCGAGTCGATGTGCTTGAAGGTGAGGTCCGGCATGGAGACCGGGGCGTCCTCACCCTCCTCGTCGTCGATCGAGTAGTCCCGGGCCTCGGTGCACTTCTCGGCGTCGATCGTGCGGGACTTGTCCTCGTCCTTGAACTTCGGCTTGTCGTCGGTGGGCTCCGGCTCCGGCTCCGGCTCCGGGTCCGTCGGCGTCTTCCCCGTGGGCTCCGGCACGGCGGACGGGGACGTCCTCGCCTCGGGCTCCTCGTCGTCACCGCCGGACAGCTGGCCGACGAGGACGAGGCCGACGATGATCACGACGGCGGTGACGGCCGCGACGGCGACGATGAGCAGGTTGCGGTTGCCGCCGCCGCTCGTGCCGCCGCCGGAGGCCGGGACGGGGGTGACGGGGCCGCCCGGCTGCATGGAGTAGGCGGGGGTCGCGTACCCCTGCGGCTGGCCGGGCGGCGGGGTCGAGGGGCCGAAGCCCTGCTGCGGCGGGTAGGCGTAGCCGCCCTGCGGCATGGGCTGGGTGGACGGCGGCGGGGTGCCGGTGGAGCTGACGGGCGGGAAGACGGACTGGGCGACGCCCGCGCCGCTGTTCTGGCCGGGGCCGCCGGCGATGATGACCGGGGCCACACCCGTCGTCGCCCCCGAGCCGCTGATGCGCAGGGTCTCGGTGCGCATGGCCTGGGCGCTCGGGAACCGCTCGTTCGGGTTCTTCCGCAGCGCGCGGGCGACGAGCGCGTCGACCGCCGGAGGCAGCGCCTGGTTGATGGAGGACGGCGGGACCGGCTCCTCCTGGACGTGCGCGTAGGCGATGGCCAGGGGGGAGTCGGCGTCGAAGGGCAGCCGGCCGGTCAGCAGCTCGAAAAGCATGATGCCGGTGGTATAGAGGTCCGAGCGGGCGTCCACGCCACGGCCGAGCGCCTGCTCCGGGGAGAGGTACTGGGGCGTGCCGACGACCATGCCCGTCTGGGTCATCGACGTCACACCGGACTGCATGGCGCGGGCGATGCCGAAGTCCATGACCTTGACCACGCCACGCTTGGTGAGCATGACGTTGCCGGGTTTGATGTCGCGGTGGACGAGGCCCATCTCATGGCTGACGTCCAGGGCGGCCAGCACGTCGGCGGTGACCTGGAGCGCCTTCTCGGGGGGCATCGCGCCGTACTGGCGGATGTCGTCGTCGAGTTCGTTGCGCAGCGGCTTGCCGTCGACGTACTCCATGACGATGAACGGCACGGGCGCGCCGTCGATCGTGTCCTCGCCCGAGTCGAAGACGGAGACGATGTTGGTGTGCGTGAGCTTCGCGACGGCCTGGGCCTCGCGGCGGAACCGCTCGCGGAACGCGGCCTCGCGGCCCAGCTCCGAGTGCAGCGTCTTGACCGCGACCTGGCGGTCGAGCACCCCGTCGTAGGCGAGGTAGACGGAGGCCATGCCACCCGCGCCGAGGAGTTCCCGCACCTGGTAGCGGTTACCGACGGTGCGGCCTTCGAAGTTCGTCGGCTGCCCGCCACCGGCATCGGTCATCTGGCTGCTCCCCCTCGGCGCCGCAGCCCGCGGCCGGGCCAGTCTCGCGCATGTACGGTTGCTACTGCGGGGATTCTCCCCCCGGATACCAGCCAAGTCTGCCTCAGGGGTGCGGCGAGTCAAGCCGCGTGCCCGTTCCGTGATCCGATGCACGGATGGTCGGGCGCCGGGCGGACGGCGGGGCGGACCCCGGCCACCGGACGGACGCGACTTGCCAGCGCCAACCCGAAGCGGATTGGATGGCCCTTCCTTCCCCCACACGCGCGCCCGCACCCGGCGGGTTCCAGACACGGCGAGGACTGATGGGACAGACGCACTCCCCGGGAGGCTCCCAGGGCCCCGACGAGGCCGACGACGGCGCGTCGGGCGCCCCTTCCGGATCGTCGGATCCCACCGGTCCCCCCGGCGGGGCGCAGTCCGCCAAGGGCGCCGAGGCGTGGGGCAAGGGCGGGCTGGTCGGTGACGGCCGGTACCGGCTGCTGCGCCGGCTCGGCCGCGGCGGCATGGCCGAGGTCTTCGCCGCCGAGGACGTGCGACTGGGTCGCACGGTCGCCGTCAAGCTGCTGCGCACCGACCTCGCCGAGGACCCGGTCTCCAAGGCCCGCTTCACGCGCGAGGCCCAGTCCGTGGCCGGTCTCAACCACCACGCCGTCGTCGCCGTCTACGACTCGGGCGAGGACACGGTGGACGGCAACACCGTGCCGTACATCGTCATGGAGCTGGTCGAGGGCCGCACGATCCGCGACCTCCTCTTCGCCGCCGACGCACCCCCGCCGGACCAGGCCCTGATCATCGTCTCCGGGGTCCTGGAGGCGCTGGCCTACAGCCACCAGCACGGCATCGTCCACCGCGACATCAAGCCGGCCAACGTGATCATCACCGACACCGGCGCGGTGAAGGTGATGGACTTCGGCATCGCGCGGGCCCTGCACGGCGCGTCCCAGACCATGACGCAGACCGGCATGGTCATGGGCACACCGCAGTACCTCTCCCCCGAGCAGGCGCTCGGCCAGACGGTGGACACGCGCTCGGACCTGTACGCCACCGGCTGCCTGCTCTACGAGCTGCTGACCCGCCGTCCTCCGTTCACCGGCGAGACCCCGCTGTCGGTCGTCTACCAGCACGTCCAGGACGAGCCGGTGCGGCCGTCCGAGGCGGCGGACGGCGTGCCGCCGGAGCTCGACGGGCTGGTGCTGCGCTCCCTCGCCAAGGACCCGGACGACCGGTTCCAGTCGGCCGAGGAGATGCGCGGCCTCATCCAGTACGCCCTGCGCCAGCTGCAGGAGCAGGGCGGGCACACCGGCGGCCTGTGGAACACCGGCCCCGTGACGTCGACGGGCGCCACCCCCGCGATGGGCGCCCCGGCGCCGATGGGCCGCGGCCCGGCCGGCCGCAACTCCGACACCCTCGGTCAGCCCGCGCCGCCGATGCTGCTCGGCCACCCGAACCCGGAGGACGGGGGGTACGACGGCAGGGGGTACGACGACGGAGGCTACGAGGAGCGGCGCGGCGGCGGCCTGAAGTACGCGCTGATCTCGTTCTTCGCGGTGCTGGCGGTCGCGGCGGGCGTGTTGTTCGCGTTGCAGAACGTGAACAAGGACCAGGGCAAGACGCCCGCGCCGACGGAGTCGACCCAGTCGCCGACGGACGAGGAGACCACGCCGGACGAGAAGCCGGACGAGACGCCGACGGACGACCCGACGCAGGACGGCACCGGCAGCGGAGGCGTCGAGCCCCCGGACGACGACGACACCTTCTCCCCGCCGCCCACCGACGAGGACCCGACGGACGACCCCAGCACCCCGACCGAGGACCCGGACGACCCGACGGGCGCCACGACGGGTGACACCGAGGGCGGTACGGACGGGACGACGGACGGCACCACCGACGGCACCACCGACGGGACGACCGACGGGACGACGGACGGCACCACCGACGGCACCACCGACGGAGCCGAGGGGGGCACCTCCGAGGGTGGATCAGGGGACCCGGGCACGTCCGAGGGCAGCACGGGAGACTCGGGCGGCTCGGGCGGCGGCACCGCCTCGGGTGGCCCCGACGACATCGCGCCCTGACCCGTTCGGCCCAGCGCGGACCCGGGGGGCTCAGCGGCGGTCGGCGCGGGCGTGGTGGCGGGCGACGTAGGCGGCGGCCTGGGAGCGGCGGGCCATGCCGAGCTTGCCCAGGAGCGCGGAGACGTAGTTCTTGACCGTCTTCTCGGCCAGGTGCAGCCGGTCGCCGATGGCCCGGTTGGTCAGGCCCTCCCCGATGAGGTCGAGGATGCGCCGTTCCTGGTCGGTGAGGCCCGCGAGCAGCGGGTCGGTGCCCGGTCCCCGTCCGGCGGCGGCCGGGGTGCCCGGAGGCGCGCCGGGGGACGCGGCGGCCGCGGAGGCGCCGCGGAGCCGGGCCAGGACCCGTGCGGTGGCGACGGGGTCGAGCAGGGAGCGGCCGGCGGCGACGTCCCGGACGGCGGCGACGAGGTCGGTGCCCCGGATGGCCTTGAGGACGTAGCCGGAGGCGCCGGCCATGATCGCTTCGAAGAGCGCCTCGTCGTCCGCGTAGGACGTCAGCATGAGGCAGGCGACGTCCTCGTCCCGTGAGCGGACCTCGCGGCAGACCTCGACGCCGCTGCCGTCGGGGAGCCGGACGTCCAGGACGGCGACGTCGGGACGGGTGGCCGGGACGCGGGCCAGGGCCTCGGCGGCGGTGGCCGCCTCGCCGACGACGTCGAGGTCGGCCTCGGCCTCCAGGAGCTCGCGCACGCCCCGCCGGACGACCTCGTGATCGTCAAGGAGGAACACCCGGATTCGTCCACTTTCGGACACGATGCCAGTCTCACATATTGACCTCCGTTTGCTCTTCCCGAAGGCGCACCCTCCGGGTTAACGTGCGTTAGTCCTTCGAGGCTGCAAGGCTGTGACCAGTGACGCTCCCGGCCACCGCGGAGACCCCGGCGATTTACTTGGAAATCCAAGGAAAATCGCAGGTCAGGGGTGTTTCGCGGCCCTGCCGTGTTACTGGGTAACGTGCCCTGTGCGGGCCGTCGAACGGGACACCTGTCACCGCTCGGTCCAACCGCGCCGCACCCACCCCGTGCGCCGTAGCGACACCGGGCGAGCCGCACTGGCTCTTCCGGAGACCCCGGGGGCCGGACAGACGGAGGAGCACTCGTGACCGTGGAAAGCACTGCCGCGCGCGGAACGTCGCGCAGCGGCGGAAAGCGGACGGCGGCGGCCAAGCCGGCCGCCAAGAAGACGGCGGCCAAGAAGGCCCCCGCACGCGCCAAGGGCGCGTCCGCACCCGAGCAGCCGGAGCTCGTCCAGCTGCTCACCCCGCAGGGTGAGCGCGTCGAGCACCCGGATTACGGCATCGACCTGAGCGCCGAGGAGCTGCGCGGCCTGTACCGCGACATGGTCCTGACCCGGCGTTTCGACGCCGAGGCGACGTCGCTGCAGCGCCAGGGCGAGCTGGGCCTGTGGGCCTCGCTGCTCGGCCAGGAGGCGGCGCAGATCGGCTCCGGCCGGGCGCTGCGGGACGACGACTACGTCTTCCCCACCTACCGGGAGCACGGCGTGGCCTGGTGCCGCGGCGTGGACCCGTCGAACCTGCTCGGGATGTTCCGCGGTGTGAACAACGGCGGCTGGGACCCCAACAGCAACAACTTCCACCTGTACACGATCGTGATCGGCTCGCAGGCCCTGCACGCGACGGGCTACGCGATGGGCATCACGAAGGACGGCGCCGACTCGGCCGTCATCGCGTACTTCGGTGACGGTGCCTCCAGCCAAGGCGACGTCGCGGAGGCCTTCACCTTCTCCGCGGTCTACAACGCGCCGGTGGTCTTCTTCTGCCAGAACAACCAGTGGGCCATCTCCGAGCCCACCGAGAAGCAGTCCCGGGTGCCGATCTACCAGCGCGCCGCCGGCTACGGCTTCCCCGGCGTGCGGGTGGACGGTAACGACGTGCTGGCCGTCCTGGCCGTGACGCGGGCCGCGCTGGAGCACGCCCGCTCCGGGCAGGGCCCGATGCTGGTCGAGGCGTTCACATACCGCATGGGCGCCCACACCACCTCCGACGACCCGACCCGCTACCGCACGGACGACGAGCGGGCGGCCTGGGAGGCCAAGGACCCGATCCTGCGGCTGCGCACCTACCTGGAGAAGGAGGGCCTGGCCGACGAGGCGTTCTTCGCCGAGCTGGAGAAGGAGAGCGAGGAGCTGGGCGTCAGCGTGCGCGAGAAGATCCGCACCATGCCCGACCCGGACACCATGGCGATCTTCGAGAACGTCTACGCCGACGGGCACGCGCTGATCGACGAGGAGCGCGCCCAGTTCTCCGAGTACCTCGCGTCCTTCGCGGACGCCGACGAGACCGCCGGAAAGGGCCACTGACATGGCTGCCAAGAGTTCGGGCCAGCTGCCCGTCGCCAAGGCGATCAACGAGTCGCTGCGCGCCTCGCTGGAGGCCGACCCCAAGGTTCTGATCATGGGAGAGGACGTCGGCAAGCTCGGCGGCGTCTTCCGAGTCACCGACGGCCTCCAGAAGGACTTCGGCGAGGACCGGGTCATCGACACTCCGCTGGCCGAGTCGGGCATCATCGGCACCGCGATCGGTCTGGCCCTGCGCGGCTACCGCCCGGTCTGCGAGATCCAGTTCGACGGGTTCGTCTTCCCCGCCTACGACCAGATCGTCACCCAGCTGGCCAAGATGCACGCCCGCGCACTCGGCAAGGTGAAGCTGCCGGTCGTCATCCGCATCCCCTACGGCGGCGGCATCGGCGCCGTCGAGCACCACAGCGAGTCGCCCGAGGCGCTGTTCGCGCACGTCGCGGGCCTCAAGTGCGTCTCGCCGTCGAACGCGAACGACGCCTACTGGATGATGCGCCAGGCCATCGAGTCCGACGACCCGGTGATCTTCTTCGAGCCGAAGCGGCGCTACTGGGACAAGGGCGTCGTCGACAGCGCCTCCATCCCCGCCCCGCTGCACAGGGCCCAGGTGGTCCGCACCGGCACCGACATCACCCTGGCGGCCTACGGCCCCATGGTGAAGACGTGCCTGGAGTCCGCCGCGGCCGCCGAGGAGGAGGGCCGCTCGGTCGAGGTCGTGGACCTGCGCTCGATGTCGCCGATCGACTTCGACACCGTCCAGCAGTCGGTCGAGAAGACGGGCCGGCTCGTGGTCGTCCACGAGGCACCGGTGTTCTACGGTTCCGGTGCGGAGGTCGCGGCCCGGATCACCGAGCGCTGCTTCTACCACCTGGAGGCGCCGGTGCTGCGCGTCGGCGGCTTCCACGCGCCGTACCCGCCCGCCCGCCTGGAAGAGGAGTACCTGCCGGGTCTGGACCGGGTGCTCGACGCCGTCGACCGCGCCCTGGCGTACTGAGCAGGGACGAGGAGAATCGTGACGATGACTGCGAACGCGCAGCGCTTCCGCGAGTTCAAGATGCCCGACGTGGGCGAGGGTCTCACCGAGGCGGAGATCCTGTCCTGGCACGTCAAGCCGGGTGACTCGGTGACCGACGGCCAGATCGTGTGCGAGGTCGAGACGGCCAAGGCCGCCGTCGAGCTGCCGATCCCCTTCACCGGGACGGTCAGCGAGCTCCACTTCGACGAGGGCACGACGGTGGACGTCGGTACGGCGATCATCACCGTCGACACCGCCCCCGGCGAGGGCGCCGCCGAGCCCGTCGCCCCGGAGCCCGCCGCCGAGGCCTCCCCGGCCCCGGCGGAGCCCGCCGCCCCGTCGGCCGAGCCCGAGGCCCCGGAGGAGGGCAAGCGGCAGCCGGTGCTCGTCGGCTACGGCGTGTCCGCCACCTCCACCAAGCGCCGGCCCCGCAAGCAGGCGGCCCCGATGCCCGAGCGCGGTGCCGCCGAGGCGCTCCAGGCCGAGATGAACGGCACCGTCCCCGGCGCCCCGGCCCCGGCCGCGCCCACCGGGGAGGCCGCCACCCGGCCGCTGGCCAAGCCGCCGGTGCGCAAGCTGGCCAAGGACCTCGGTGTGGATCTGGCCCGGGTCACCCCGACCGGCCCGGACGGGATCATCACCCGTGAGGACGTCCACGCGGCCGCCGCCCCGGCGCCCGCCCCCGCGGCCGCTCCGGCGGAGCCCTCCCCCGGGCTCCGTCCGGGGGGACCCCCAGCCCCGTCGGTCGCCGCCGTCGAGCCGCAGTCCATGGCGGCCATCCGCGAGCGCAGGGTGCCGGTCAAGGGCGTCCGCAAGGCGACGGCCGCGGCGATGGTCTCCAGCGCCTTCACGGCCCCGCACGTCACGGAGTTCGTCACCGTCGACGTGACGCGCACGATGCGGCTCGTGGAGGAGCTCAAGCAGGACCGGGACATGGCCGGCCTGCGCGTCAACCCGCTGCTGCTCGTGGCCAAGGCGCTCCTCACGGCGATCCGCCGCAACCCGGACGTCAACGCGTCCTGGGACGAGGAGAACCAGGAGATCGTCTACAAGGACTACGTCAACCTGGGCATCGCGGCGGCCACCCCGCGCGGTCTGATCGTGCCGAACATCAAGGACGCGGACGCCAAGACCCTGCCGGAGCTGTCCCAGGCCCTGGGCGAGCTGATCGCCACGGCCCGCGAGGGCAAGACGTCCCCCGCGGACATGCAGGGCGGCACGGTGACGATCACCAACGTCGGCGTGTTCGGCGTCGACACGGGCACCCCGATCCTGAACCCGGGAGAGTCCGCGATCCTCGCCGTCGGCGCGATCAAGGAGCAGCCCTGGGTCCACAAGGGCAAGGTGAAGCCGCGTCACGTCACCACGCTGGCGCTGTCGTTCGACCACCGGCTGGTCGACGGCGAGCTGGGCTCGAAGGTGCTGGCGGACACAGCGGCGGTCCTGGAACGCCCCAAGCGCCTGATCACCTGGAGCTGAGCGGCTCCGCCCGCTCGTGGCCACGCTCGGCGGGCCGTGGCCGGATCTCTGTCCGGCCACGGCCCGCTCGCGTTTCCGGGGCCGCCCCGGCCGGCCATATCGACGCTGGGGGCCGGTGCCAGGGGCTGGGGGCTGCGCTTGCCAGCCCTGCGCCTTTGGCGCAGACCTCCCAAGCGCAGGGCGGGGCGGTTACAGGTAGGGGCCCGAGCGGCCGGGGGCGCGACCTTCGGTCTCCTCGGCGTTCATCCCCGGCGGGAGCGCCCGGCGCATCTGCTCCAGCTGGGCCCGCGCGGCCATCTGCTGGGCGAACAGCGCGGTCTGGATGCCGTGGAAGAGCCCTTCGAGCCACCCCACGAGCTGGGCCTGCGCGATCCGCAGCTCCGCCTCGCTGGGTACGGCGTCGTCCATGAAGGGCAGGGAGATGCGTTCGAGCTCCTCGATGAGCTCGGGCGCGAGGCCGTCCTCCAGCTCCTTGACGGAGCTGTGGTGGATCTCCTTCAGCCGGGCGCGGCTGGCCTCGTCGAGCGGGGCCGCCTTCACCTCCTCGAGGAGCTGCTTGATCATGCTGCCGATGCGCATGACCTTGGCGGGCTGCTCCACCATCTCGGTGACCGGGACCTCGTGCGACTCCTCGTCGCCCTCCCCGCCGCCGGGCGTGCCCAGCGCCATGCCGTCCGGGCCGACCACGAGGACATGTGAACGGTCTTGCGGCTGTTCGTTCGTCGGCTGTGTCATGCGTCCATTCTGCACACCCGCAGCACCCGGCCGGACGCTCAGCTCCGCCGCAACCGCAGCCCGAGGAAGGCCAGGCCGAGGCCGACGGAGGCGAACCCGGCGCCGAGGGAGAGGACGGGCAGGACGGGGCCGACGACGGGCTCGGCGGCGGCCTGCCCGGAGTGCCGCGCGGTGTCGGCCGGGTCCGCGTAGTCGGCGTAGAGGTCGTAGCTGCCGAAGGTCTCCACCGGGCGGTCGGGCAGCGGTACCCACTGGTGGGCCGGGGCCTGCGGCCTGCGGGGCGCGGGGTTCGCCGCGGGGGCGGACCGGTCGGAGGCGGTGGGCGAGGGCGAGCCGGAGGGTTCGGGGGTGGGGCCCGTGGGGGAGGGCGAGGGGCTCGGCGAGCCGCTCGGGGGTTCCGGCGGCTCGGGGGTCCACGTCCAGCTGGGCCGGGTGCCGTCCGGGCCGAAGCCCGGCTCGGGGGAGATCCGGAAGCCGTCGTCGCGGTACCAGACGGGCGGCCCGGTGGGCTCCTGGGAGGGCTCGGGTCCGGTGGCGACGGCCGGTGTGGGCACCAGGACGGCGACGCTGACGAGTAGCCCGATGGCGGACCTTCTCACGGTCTCACGCCCCTTCCACCCCTCGTGACCCTGCGGCTCTCACGGCCCTGTGGCCCCTTGCGGCCCCGCGGGCGCTCGCGCCCCTTGCGGGCCCTCACGGCTGTGTCGGATCTGGTGGGCCCGGTCGCTCTCGGGGCCCTGTCGGCTCGGTCGGCTCCGGCCGACCCTGTGGGTGCCACGTGACCCGGTCGGTCCCGCGTGGCCCTGTCGGCTCTCCGGACCCGTGGTGCACACTGACCAGTGACCAGGGTCACACAGTCGCTCATACCCGGCATCTCGGGTATGAACTCATACGCTCGGTAACCATCCCGCCCCACTGGGCCGGTTTCATCGCACCAGCACGACCTTCCCCACGTGTCCGCCCTCCTCCAGCGCCCGATGGCCCTCGGCGGCGTCGCGCAGCGGGAGCGTGCGGTCCACGACGGGCCGCACCCGCCCGCTCTCGACGAGCGGCCACACGTGCTCGCGCACGGCGGCGACGATGGCGGACTTCTCGTCGATTGGCCGGCCGCGCAGCGTCGTCGCCGCGATGGCGCCACGCTTGGCGAGCAGCGCGCCGAGGTTCAGCTCGCCCTTGACGCCGCCCTGCATGCCGATGACGACGATCCGTCCGTTGACCGCGAGCGCCGCCACGTTGGGCTTCAGGTACGTGGCGCCCATGATGTCCAGGATCACGTCGGCGCCGTGGCCGTCCGTCGCGGCTTTCACCTCTTCGGCGAAGTCCTGCTCCCGGTAGTTGACGAGGATGTCGGCCCCCAGTTCGGCACAGCGCGCCAGTTTCCCGCGGCTGCCCGCGGTGACGGCGACCCGGGCCCCGACGGCCTTGGCGAGCTGGACGGCCATGGTGCCGATGCCGCTGGCGCCGCCGTGTACGAGCACGGTCTCGCCCGGCCGCAGGTTGCCCACCATGAAGACGTTGGACCACACCGTCGCGGTGACCTCGGGCAGGGCGGCGGCCGTCACGAGATCGACGCCCTGCGGCACGGGCAGCACCTGACCGGCGGGCACGGTGACGCGTTCGGCGTATCCCCCACCGCTGAGCAGCGCGCACACCTCGTCCCCGACGGACCAGCCGGAGACGCCGGGACCGAGGGCCGCGATCCGCCCGGAGCACTCCAGACCCGGATAGGGTGACGCCCCGTCGGGCGGCGGGTAGAAGCCCTGACGCTGCAACAGGTCCGCGCGGTTGACGGCCGTCGCGGCGACGTCGATCAGCACCTCGCCCTCCCCGGGCTCGGGGTCGGGCACCTCGGCCCACACCAGCGCATCGGGTCCACCGGGTTCGGGAATCGTGATCGCGTGCATGCTCCGACGCTACCGGTTGCGTGAGACGGTCCGGTGATCGCGACGTGTCGGGTCTCCGACGATCGAGTGGGTCCTGCGGGCCGGTTGGCGCCCCGGAGCCTCCCCGCTCACTGCCCGAGGTCGTCCCGGGGGGCCTGCCAGTCGCGCTTGGGGGGCTGCATGCGCGGCGGGTTGCGCAGTTCGCCGGTGTCGTCCTCGTCGCCCTTGCGCAGCTTGGGCACCAACTGCTCGTCGTGGGCGCGCCGGATGACGACGACCCGGTCCAGCGGCTGGAGCGTCGCCGCCGCGGGGTCGTCGAAGTGCAGCAGCCGGTGCCCCCTGATGACGGCGAGGACGAGGTCGGGGCACTCGCGCGGGGACCGCCCGGCCTCGGCCTTGGTGACCGGCCGTTCGGCGAGCGTCATGCCGATGCCGGTCTGGATGAGGTCCTCCATGATCTGGCCCGCGCTGGGGCTGATCAGGGACAGCCCGAGGAGCCGGCCGGCCGCGCCGGAGCTGGTGACCACGGAGTCGGCGCCGGACTGCCGCAGCAGGGGCACGTTCTCCTCCTCCCGCACCGAGGCGACGATGTTGAGCTTCCGGTTGAGCTGCCGGGCGGTGAGGGTCACCAGCACGGCCGTGTCGTCGCGCTGGGTGGCGATGATGATGCGCCGGGCCCGGTCGATGCGGGCCCGCTCCAGCACGCTGGAGCGGGTGGCGTCGCCGACGACCCCGGCGAAGCCGTCGGCGTTGGCCGCGTCGATGACCTTCGCGCTCGGGTCGACGACGACGATCTGCTCCTTGGTGGCGCCCGCCGAGAGCAGCGTCTCGGCGGCCGAGCGGCCCTTCGTCCCGAAGCCGACGATGACCGTGTGGTCGCGCACGGTGGACCTCCAGTGGGACAGCCGCCACTGCTGGCGGGTGCGCTCGGTCAGCACCTCCAGGGAGGTGCCGACCAGGATGATCAGGAACAGGATGCGCAGCGGCGTGATGGCGAAGGTCGTCAGCAGCCGGGCGGCCTCCGAGGCCGGGTAGATGTCGCCGTAGCCGGTGGTGGAGAGCGACACCGTCACGTAGTAGATCGCGTCGAGGAGGGAGATCCCGTCCCCCACGTTGTCCACGTAGCCGTCGCGGTCGAGGTAGACGATCAGCACGGCGACCAGCAGCACGACGTGCGCCATGAGGAGCCGCTTGGCGACCTGGATCAGCGGGCCGGTGAGCTGCCGCGGGAGCTGCACCCGGAAGGTGTAGTCGTCGGCGTAGGTCAGCTTGTGCCGACGCGTGACGATCGGGTTGCGGAGCTTCATGCGGAGGTCACCGGTCAGTTCCGGGGCAGGCCGAGCAGATGGACGGAGGCGCCCGCGCCGGCGCCGCCGGGCGGGATGACCGCCAGTGCCGTGGCGGAGGCGATCCCCCGGAGCATAGCGGGGCCGTGGTAACGCAGCGGAGCCGCGGTCCCCGAACGGTGGGCGACGGGCACGAGCCGGGTGTCGGTGGGGTGCCCGGGCACACGTTCGCGCAGCCGCGCGGTGCCGGGCCCCTCGTCCGGGTCCCGGTCGGCCAGGGCGCGCAGCAGCGGCTCGGCCAGGGTCAGCAGCGCGGAGACGGCGGCCAGCGGGTTGCCCGGCAGCCCCACCACGTGCCGCCCGTCGGGGAGGGTGGCGAGCAGCATGGGGTGGCCGGGCCGCACGGCGACGCCGTCCACGACGAACGTGGCCCCGGCCGCCGTCAGGGCGGGCCGCAGGTGGTCCACGGGGCCCGCGGCCGTCGACCCGGTGGTGACGAGGACGTCGGCCCCGCCCTCCGCCCCCGTCTCGGCGAGCGCCTGGCGCAGGGCGGCGGCGCTGTCCCCCAGGTGCCGGGTGGCGACGACGTCGGCGCCCAGGCCAGCCAGCCAGGGGCCGACGAGGGGGCCGAGGGCGTCGCGGATGCGCCCCTCGCCGGGCACGCCCTCGGTCAGCAGCTCATCCCCGAGGACGAGCACCTCGGCGCTTGGCCGGCGGGTCAGCGGCAGCGTGTCGTACCCGGCGGCGGCGGCCAGCCCCAGCACGGCGGGGGTCACGGCCGTTCCGGCGGGCAGCAGCAGGTCGCCGGTGCGGCACTCCTGGCCGCGGGGCCGGATGTCCGCGCCGTGCGCCGGGGTGTCGGGCGCGGTGAGCCTGCCGCCGCCCGCGAAGCCGTGTTCGCTGCGCAGGACGGCCGTGGCGTTCTCGGGGACGCGGGCGCCGGTGGCGATGGCCACGGCGTGCCCGTCGGGCAGCCGCCCGGGGTCGTCTCCGGCGAGGATGCCGGGGCCGGCCTCGTCCAGCTCCCAGGGGCCCGGGCCGGCCACGGCCCAGCCGTCCATGGCGGAGGTGTCGAAGGCGGGCAGGTCGGTGAGGGCGGGCAGCGGCGCGGCGAGCGTGTGGTCCAGCGCCTCGCTCAGGGGCCGCTCGACGGCCTCGCCCGCCCGGCCCGCGGCCCGCGCCGCGGCCCGTGCGTCGGCCCAGGACACGGCCGCCGCGCCGTCCGGCGTCTCCGGGCCGGGGCGGCGCGGCGGGGGCGCGGGGGCCAGGCCAGCCGCGCCGTTGGCCAGGGCCAGGGCGTCGTCGAACTCGTCGTTCATCGGCGGGTTGGGGGGTGTGGGGTTCATCGGCCTTGTTCCCTCGGCGTGTTCTCGGCGGTCAGCCGACGGCGGGTGGGGCGGCGTCCGGGCCGCCCGACGCCTCCTGGCTCCAGCGGTCGGCCAGGGCGGCGGCCTTGCGGAGGGCGACGGTGACGTCCTGCGGGGAGCCGCCCTGGAGGGCGGCGGCGTAGCCGACCAGGAACGTGGTCAGCGGCGCCGCCGGGCGGGCCACGCCGTGCGCGGCGTCACGCGCGAGATCGAGTACGGCGTTGATGTCGACGTCGAGATCGAGGCCGAGTTCCGCCTTGACTGCGGTGGTCCATTCTTCCAGCACACGCCCATGCTCCCTGATGCGCGCGCGGGCCGCCGCGATGTCGTCCCAGGTGTCGCAGTCGGCGGCGGTCCCGGCGGCGAGCGGCACCCGGCGCACGGCGAGCTCGGCGGTGAGCAGCCGCAGCGGCAGATGGTCCAGGCGGCCGTGCTCGGCGGCCAGCAGCGCCAGCTCGCGGCGCAGCGGCTCGGCCCGGTGGACGGCCAGGAGCGGCTGGTCGCGCCCGCCGTGGGTGGCGAGCACGCACTCGGCCTCCGGGGCCCGCGCCAGCTCGGCGTGGAGCAGGCCGACGGCGTCGGGGCCGAGGAAGGGCAGGTCGGCGGAGAGCACGAGCACGGTCTCGGCGGTGACGTGGTCGAGCCCGGCGGCCAGTGCGGCCAGCGGCCCGGCGCCGGGCCGGGCCTCGCGCGCCCAGGTCACCGGGCGGGCGGTGGGCCTGCGGGGACCGACGACGACGGCCCGCCCGGCGTCCGGGCAGGCCGCGAGCGTGCGGTCCAGCAGCGTGCGCCCGCCCACGGTGACGGCGGGCTTGTCGGTGCCGCCGAGCCGCCGGGCGGCCCCGCCGGCCAGCACGACGGCGTCGTATGGGGCGTACCGGCCGTACCGGCCGTGCGCGCCGCCCGCGTCATCCGTGTCCGTCACGCGGTAGAGCGTACGGCCCGGGCGGCCCGGCGGTGCGGGCCACCCGGCCGCGCGGGCTACAGGGTGCGCAGCAGGACCGCGGGGTGCTCGACGCAGTCGGCCACGTAGCGCAGGAAGCCGCCCGCCGTGCCGCCGTCGCAGACCCGGTGGTCGAAGGTGAGGGACAGCTGCACGACGTGCCGCACCGCCAACTCGCCCTCGTGCACCCACGGCTTGGGCACGATGCGGCCGACGCCGAGCATCGCCGCCTCCGGGTGGTTGATGATCGGCGTGGAGCCGTCGACGCCGAAGACCCCGTAGTTGTTGAGCGTGAACGTGCCGCCGGTCAGCTCGGCCGGGCCGAGCCTGCCCTCCCGCGCCACGTCGGTGAGCCGCTGCAACTCGGCGCTGAGGTCCTGGGCGTTGCGTCGGTGGGCGTCCTTGACGACGGGCACCATCAGGCCCCGGTCCGTCTGCGCGGCGACGCCCAGGTGCACGGCGGGCAGCCGCACGATCTCGCGCCGCTCGGTGTCCACCGTCGAGTTGAGCTCGGGGTGGCGCTCCAGGGCGGCGACGCAGATGCGGCCGAGCAGGGCCAGCAGCGAGATCTTGGGCTCCGCCGCGTTCATGGCCCGGCGGGCGGCCAGGAGTTCGGTGGCGTCGGCGTCCACCCAGCAGGTGGCGTCGGGGATCTCGCCACGGCTGCGGGAGAGCTTGTCCGCGACGGCGCCGCGCAGGCCCTTGAGCGGCAGCCGCTCGCCCTCGCCCGCAGCGGGGGCGGCCAAAGCGGGCGCGACGGGCTCGGGGGAGGGCGCGGCGGCACGTTCGACGTCGGCCCGCAGGATGAGGCCCTGCGGGCCCGTCCCGGAGACGGTGCGCAGGTCGATGCCGCGTTCCCGGGCGATGCGGCGCACGAGCGGTGAGATGACGGCGAGCGCGGTGCCGTTGGCCGCCGGGACGGGCGCCGGTGCCGGTGCCGGTGCCGGTGCCGGTGGGGCCTGGGGAGCCGCGGGGGCGGACGGGGTCGGGCGGTAGGCGCTGCGGCGGCGCCTGCGCGGGGCGGCGGCCGTGCCGTAGCCGACGAGGACGTTCCCGGAGCCCTCCT
The DNA here is from genome assembly GCF_027460245.1 of Streptomyces sp. WMMC1477. NCBI lineage: Bacteria > Bacillati > Actinomycetota > Actinomycetes > Kitasatosporales > Streptomycetaceae > Streptomyces > Streptomyces sp. WMMC1477. The sequence continues at coordinate 2,667,574 of NZ_JAPZBD010000003.1, forward strand.
GCTCGGCGGCGGGCTGCTCGGCGGCGTCGTCCCCCACCGGGCCGTCCGCGGACGGCGGTGAGGAGGCGACGGTGACCAGGGGCGCGCCGACGGGGATCTCGTCCCCCTCGGCGCCGAAGCGGGCGGTGACCACACCGCCGTAGGGGCACGGCACCTCGACCATGGCCTTGGCCGTCTCGACCTCGACGACCGGCTGGTCCACGGCGACGACGTCGCCGACCTCCACCAGCCAGCGGGTGATCTCGGCCTCGGTGAGGCCCTCGCCCAGATCCGGCAGCGTGAACTCGCGTACCTCGGGCATCAGCGCACGTCCCCTTCCGTCCACCGCGACTCCCACTGGAGCCGGTCCACGGCGTCCAGGATGCGGTCCACACCGGGCAGATGGTGGCGTTCCAGCATCGGCGGCGGATAGGGGAGGTCGAAACCGGCCACGCGGAGCACCGGCGCCTCCAGGTGGTGGAAGCAGCGCTCGGTGACGCGGGCGGCGATCTCGCCGCCGGGCCCGCCGAAGCCGGTGGCCTCGTGGACGACGACGGCCCGCCCGGTGCGCCGCACGGACGCGGTGACCGTCTCGTCGTCGAAGGGCACCAGCGAGCGCAGGTCCACGACCTCCAGGTCCCAGCCCTCGGCCCGGGCGGCCTCGGCGGCCTCCAGGCACACGGGCACGGACGGTCCGTAGGTGAGCAGTGTCGCGGAGGTGCCGGTGCGGCGGACGACGGCGCGGCCGATGGGCTCGACGGCCGTCGGCGCCTTGGGGTCCCAGGCGTCCTTGGACCAGTAGAGCCGCTTGGGCTCCAGGAAGATCACCGGGTCGTCCGAGGCGATGGCCTCGCGCAGCATGCCGTAGGCGTCGGCCACGGTCGCCGGGGTGACGACGTGCAGGCCGGGGGTGGCGATGTAGTACGCCTCGGAGGAGTCGCTGTGGTGCTCGACGCCGCCGATGCCGCCGCCGTAGGGCACCCGGACGGTGATGGGCATGGGCAGCGCGCCGCGCGTGCGGTTGCGCATGCGGGACACGTGGGAGACGAGCTGCTCGAAGGCCGGGTAGGCGAACGCGTCGAACTGCATCTCCACGACCGGCCGCAGCCCGTACATCGCCATGCCCACGGCGGCGCCGAGGATGCCGGCCTCGGCCAGCGGGGTGTCGGTGCAGCGGTCCTCGCCGAACTCCTTGGCCAGGCCGTCGGTGACGCGGAAGACGCCGCCGAGGGTGCCGACGTCCTCGCCGAGCACGTGGACCGTCGGGTCCTCGGCCATGGCGTCCCGCATGGCGCGGTTGAGCGCCTGGCCGAGCGGGGTGGGCTGGGGGGCGGCGGCCGTCGTCGGGCCGCCCGGTCGGCTGGTGGCCGCCGTGCTCATCGGGGGTCCTCCTCGTGCCGCGCCGCGTCCTGTTCCCCGGCCGCGGCCAGCTCGGCCCGCAGCTGGTCGGCCTGCTCGCGCAGCTGGCTCGTCTTCCGGGCGTAGACATGGTCGAACAGGCTCATCGGGTCCAGCTCGGCGTCCGCGTTCATGCTGTCCCGCAGCTTCGCGGCCATGGCCTCGGCGGCCTCCCGGGCCGCGGCGACGCCCGCCTCGTCCAGCAGGCCGCGCTGGGTCAGCTCGGCCTCCAGCAGGGCGACCGGGTCGTGCTCGCGCCACTCGTCCACCTCGGCGTCGCCCCGGTAGCGGGTGGCGTCGTCGGCGTTGGTGTGCGCGTCCATCCGGTACGTCACCGCCTCGATGAGCGTCGGCCCGGCACCGCGCCGGGCCCGCTCGACGGCCTCCGACAGCACCTCGTACATCGCCGGGGCGTCGTTCCCGTCCACCAGCCGGCCGGGCATGCCGTAGCCGACGGCCTTGTGGGCGAGCGTCGGAGCGGCGGTCTGCTTGGACAGCGGTACGGAGATCGCGAAGCCGTTGTTCTGCACCAGGAAGACGACGGGCGCCTGCCAGACGGCGGCGAAGTTCAGCGCCTCGTGGAAGTCGCCCTCGCTGGTGCCGCCGTCGCCGACCATGGCGAGCGCCACGACGTCGTCCCCGCGCAGCCGGGCCGCGTGGGCGAGGCCGACGGCGTGCGGCAGCTGGGTGGCCAGCGGCGTACTCAGCGGCGCGACGCGGCACGCCCGCGGGTCGTAGCCCGAGTGCCAGTCACCGCGCAGCAGCGTGAGGGCCTGCGCCGGCTCCACCCCGCGGGCGACGACGGCGAGGGTGTCGCGGTAGGAGGGGAACAGCCAGTCCTGCTCCTTGAGGGCGAGCGCGGCGGCGACCTCGCACGCCTCCTGCCCCGTGGTGGACGGGTACACGGCCAGCCTGCCCTGCTTGGTCAGGGCGGTGGCCTGCTGGTTGTAGCGGCGGCCCTTGACGAGCTGCGTGTACAGCTCGGCCATCAGCTGCGGGTCGAGCTCGGCACCGGTGCCCAGCAGGCGGTACGGCTCCTCGTCCGGCAGCAGCGGCGCCGCGTCGGTACGCGGGCGCCAGGCGGGCGGCGGGGCGGGGCGATACGCGCCGGTCTGCGCGACGACCGTCATGTCGGGCACACCTCCGGGTGGGCGGCGGGCGGACGGGTGGGCGGGGGGGGTGGCGAGCCTCGGGGTGACCGGGGTCTCTCCCCTACCGATTGTTCGGTCTGGCGTGCATTCTGGCTACAGGTGGTGCGCTGCTGTGGACGAATGGCCGTTCACACCCGGGGTCGCGCGCCAGACGTCCAACGAGGGAGGGCTGCACGCCATGGCGGATGAACAGATGGCCGAATCGGGCCTCACGCCCCGGCCGCTGGACGCGGTCGACCGGCAGATCCTCGGCATCCTCCAGGCGGACGGCCGGGCCTCCGTCCGCTCGGTCGCCGACCGCGTCCACATCTCCCGGGCCAGCGCCTACGCGCGCATCAACCGGCTCGTCGAGGACGGCGTCATCCGCGGCTTCAGCGCCCGCGTCGACCACGAGCGGGCGGGTCAGGGCGCCTCCGCCTACGTGACGCTCAAGATCGTGCAGAACACGTGGCGCACCGTGCGCGAGCAGCTCCAGCAGTTGCCGGGCGCCACCCACATCGCGCTGGTCAGCGGCGACTTCGACGTGCTCCTCCTCGTCCACACGCCCGACAACCGGGCCCTGCGCGAGTTGGTGCTCACCCGCATCCAGTCCATCCCCGAGGTGCTGAGCACCCGCACCCTCCTCGTCTTCGAGGAGACCGACCTCCACCCGACTCCCTGAGGGCGCGGGGAACCGCGCGACCAGCCACGACGCGTCCGCGGGCGGCGACGGCCCGCCGGCCCCGCGCCTCAGCGCGAGCCTGCCGGGGGCGTGGGGCCGTGCCTCGCCGGGGTCCGCAGGGCCAGGATCGCCATGTCGTCGTGGCCGTCGCTGGGGTGGTGGTCGGCGAGGGCGCACACGAGCTCGTCCAGCGGCCGTCCGACCTGGGCGGCGGCGCGCTCGGCCAGCACGTCCAGCCGGTCGTCGATGGCGTGCCCGGGGTGTTCCACCAGGCCGTCGGTGAACAGCAGCACGGTGGCGTCGGCCGGCAGCACGTGGGTGTGGTCGGGGCGGTGGATGTCGGGGTCGACACCGAGGGGGACGCCGGGGTCGGTTTCCAGGTAGCGCACCGAGCCGTCGGGGGTGAGGACCAGGGGCGGCAGGTGGCCGGCGCTGCTCCAGTGGAGCGTCCAGCCGTCCGCGGCGGGTTCGATCCGGGCGAGGCACGCGGTGGTCACCGGCAGGTCGGTGATGGCGTGCACGGTGCGGTCGAGCTGCGTCAGCACCGAGCTGGGCGGCGACCGGCGGTCGTAGAGGAGGGCCCGGAGCATGTTGCGGGCCTGCGCCATCGCGGCGGCCGCGTGCAGGTCGTGGCCCACCACGTCGCCGATGACCGCCGCGCAGGCGTCGTCGGGCAGGACGACGGCGTCGTACCAGTCGCCGCCGACGCTGGCCGGCTCGGCCGCGGTCCGGTAGACCGCGGCCCCCGTGAACGGGGCGAGGTCCGGCAGGACGGGCAGCAGCAGCCGCTGGAACTGCGCGGCGCTCTCGCGCATGTACCCGAACAGCCGGGCGTTGTCGATCGCGATGCCGGCGGCTCCGGCCAGCGCGCGGACCACGTCCTCGTCGTCCTGGTCGAAGGGCCTGCCGTCGCGCCGCTCCGAGAGGTACAGGTCGCCGTAGATCTCGCCGCGGACGGTGATCGCGACGCCCAGGAGGCTCCGCATGGGCGGGTGGCCGGGCGGGAAGCCGACCGAGGAGGGGTGGGAGGGGATGTCGTCCACGCGCAGGGGCTCGGGGTGGTGGATCAGCTGGCCGAGGACGCCACGGCCGTGCGGGAAGTCCACCCCGCTCAGGGCCGCGTACTCCTCGTCCGAGAGCCCGGCGGTGATGAACTCCTCCAGGTGGTCACCCGACGCGTGCAGGACGCCCAGCGCGCCGTAGCGGGCGCCGACCAGGTCCATGGCGGTCGTGACGATGCGGTGCAGGACCACACGCAGGTCCAGCTCGCTCCCGATGGCCAGGACGGCGTCGAGCAGCCCCTGCAACCGGTCCTTCGCCGCGGCCAGGGCGCGCAGCTGCGCGGCGATGTCCTCCACCTGCTCGTCCAGCCGCAGCCTCGGCGGGCTCTGCTCGGCCTCGCCGCCGGTCGGCGGCCCGTCCGCGTGGGGCATGGCATCACATCGTTCGTCACGGTGGGGGCTACGGGGGTCGACCATCTGAGCCCGCAGTACCCGCGGAGACCCGCCCCACGCGTGGCAAGCGGGTGCGGGGTCCGGGGCGGAGCCCCGGAAAAAGAGCCGCCGCGACGGCGGCGAACCCCTACGGGGAGGGTCCCGGCGGAATCGCCGGGCGCCCCAGCCGCGACGTGGGAAGCCGACCCCTAGGTCACCCGGAGGCCGGCGAAGGCCATGCGGACGACGGCGGCGGCGACCTCGGGCGCGGCCGAGCCGCGCTCGGGCCGGTACCACTCAACGATCGAGTTGATCATGCCGAAGAGGAGCCGGGTGGCCAGCCGCACGTCGATGTCGGTGCGCAGGTCGCCCTCGGCCGCCGCCTGCTTGAGCAGCTCGGCGACCTGCTGGTCGAACTCCCGGCGGCGGGCCAGCGCCCACCGCTCGGTGTCCGTGTTGCCGTGTACCCGCAGCAGCAGCGTCACGTACGGCAGCTCGGCCATCAGCACCTCGGCCGTGCGCCGCGTGACGTACTCCAGCCGCTCGATCGCCCGCCCGCCGCGCGCGCCCGGCTCGGCGAGGATGCCGAAGAGGCCGTCCAGCGCCCGGCTGACGGCCCGGCGCAGCAGCTCCTCCTTGCCGCGCACGTGGTGGTAGATGGACGACTTGGAGATCCCGGCGGCCTTCGACAGGTGCTCCATGCTCGTGCCGTCGTAGCCACGCTCGTTGAACACGCGCACCGCAACGGCCAGCAGGGTGTCCGGGGTGTAGGTGTCGCGGCGTGCCATGGTCACGATTGTCCCCCGATCGGCCCACAGCGGCGCAGCAGGCCCTGGGACGGGGCGTAGCGGCCGGTGGGGTAGGCGGCGTGCAGGGCGCGCAGGACGCCCACGGCCCAGCCGCTGCCGAGCGCGTCGCACCACTCCAGCGGGCCGCGCGGGTAGTTCACCCCGAGCCGCATCGCGGTGTCGACGTCGGCCTCGGTGGCCACGCCGCGGGCGACGGCGTCGGCGGCGAAGTCGGCCAGCATCGCCACCGTGCGGGCCACGACCAGGCCGGGGACGGGCTCGACGAGGCTGACCCGCTTGCCCAGAGCTTGGAAGAGCCCGGCCGCGGCCGCGCGGTCGGTCTCGGGGACGTCGTCGGCGCAGCCGAGGGCGACCCGCTCCGCGGTGCGGTAGTCGAGGGCGAGGTCGAGGTGGATCTCCCCGGGGGCGGGCGCGTGGCCGTTCGCGGGGCACAGCTTCGAGCCGCCGGGCAGGACGAGGTGCCCGGCGGAACCGGGCTCCGCCTCCCCGGCCTCCGTCCGGACGACGCCGATCCCGGCCTTCTCCAGCAGCGCGGGCAGCACGGCGGCCGGGCCGAGCGAGCCGTGCACCGTCACCTGGCGCGGGGCCGGGTGCGGGGGCATCGTGTGCGGTTCGGCGCCCGCCGCCCCGTCCCCGTGGGGGAACCAGCCGTGCCCGGACTTGCGGCCCAGCCGCCCGGACTGCACCAGCCGCTGCTGGGCGAGGGACGGGGTGAACTTCGGGTCCTGGAAGAAGGACGACCAGACACTGCGCGTGACGGCCTCGTTGACGTCCTGCCCGATGAGGTCGGTGAGCTCGAACGGGCCCATCCGGAAGCCGCCGCTCTCCCGCAGGACGGCATCCAGCGTGGCCGGGGCCGCGGCGCGCTCCTCCAGCAGCCGGAAGGACTCCGCGTAGAACGGCCTGGCCACCCGGTTGACGATGAACCCCGGGGTGTCGGTGCAGCGCACCGGTGTCTTGCCCCAGGCCGCGGCCAGGTCGCGGGCCCGGACGGCGGCGGCCTCGTCCGTCGCGTGGCCGCTGACCACCTCCACGAGAGGCAGCAGCGGCGCCGGGTTGAAGAAGTGCAGGCCGAGGAAGCGCCCGGGGCGGCGCAGCGCGCCCGCGATGGCCGTCACGGAGAGGGAGGAGGTGTTCGTGGCCAGCAGGCAGTCCCCGCCGACGACCGACTCCAGGGCCTCGAAGAGCAGCTGCTTGGCGCCCAGCTCCTCCAGCACGGCCTCGATGACGATCTCCGCGTCGGCCAGCTCGCCCAGCTCGGCCGCGGCGTGCAGCCGGGAGACGGCGGCCTCGCGGGCCCCGGCCGTCATCCGGCCCTTCTCCACCAGCCGGTCGAGCCGCCCGGTGATGGCCGCGGCGGCCTGCTCGGCCCGCCCGGGCGCCACGTCGTGCAGCCGTACCCGGTGCCCGGCGACCAGCGCCACCTGGGCGATGCCCTGCCCCATCGTGCCCGTCCCGACCACGGCGACCGTGCCGAACGCCCCGTCCGACCGTGCGGTCTGCGGTGCCTTGTCCTCGCTGGCCATTTCCACCCCTTGTCCCGACCGATCGTTCGGTTACTCTAGCCGTTGTCCGCAAGCTCGCGCACAGCCCGACGAGGAGTTGGTCTTCGATGACCACAGCGCTCAGCGCCAGGAAGCTGATCGACCAGCACCGCCCCACGCTCGACCAGGCCCTGGAGACCATCCGCAGCCGGGCCTACTGGTCGCCCTTCCCGGAGCACCCCAAGGCCTACGGGGAGAACGGCTCGCTGAGCGCGGCCGAGGGGCAGGCCGCCTTCGACGCGCTGCGCGGCGCCCGCTTCGAGCTGGACCAGCCGGGCACCGACGGCTGGACGGGCGGCGAGCGCTCCCCCTACGGCGTCGACCTCGGCATCGAGTACCCGCACGCCGACGCGGACGTCCTGCTGCCCGCCATGCGCGCGGCCGTCCCGGGCTGGCGGGACGCCGGGCCCGAGACACGGGCGGCCGTCTGCCTGGAGATCCTCAGCCGGATCAACGCGCGCACCCACGAGTTCGCCCAGGCCGTCATGCACACCAGCGGGCAGGCCTACATGATGGCGATGCAGGCCGGCGGCCCGCACGCCCAGGACCGCGGCCTGGAGGCCGTCGCCTACGCCTACGCCGAGCAGACCCGCACCCCCGACGCCGCCGTCCGCTGGACCAAGCCGCAGGGCAAGCGGGACCCGCTGGAACTGACGAAGGAGTTCACCGCCGTCCCGCGCGGCGTCGCCCTCGTCATCGGCTGCAACACCTTCCCCACCTGGAACGGCTACCCGGGCGTCTTCGCCTCCCTGGCCACCGGCAACGCCGTCCTCGTCAAGCCGCACCCGCGCGCCGTGCTGCCGCTCGCGCTCACCGTGCGCATCGCCCGCGAGACCCTCGCCGAGGCCGGCTTCGACCCCAACCTCGTCGCCCTGGCCGCCGAGCGGGACGGCGAGGGCATCGCCAAGACGCTCGCCACCCGCCCCGAGATCCGCATCGTCGACTACACCGGCGGCTCCGCCTTCGGCGACTGGCTGGAGGCCAACGCCCGCCAGGCGCAGGTCTTCACCGAGAAGGCCGGGGTCAACACGATCGTGTTCGACTCCACCGACGACTACCGCGGCATGCTCGCCAACGTCGCCTTCTCGCTGTCCCTCTACAGCGGCCAGATGTGCACCACCCCGCAGAACCTGCTCATCCCGCGCCAGGGCATCGAGACCGACGCCGGGCACAAGACGTACGACGAGCTCGTGGCCGACCTCGCGGGCGCCGTGGACAAGCTCCTGGGCGACGACGCCCGCGCCACCGCGCTGCTCGGCGCCATCGTCAACCCGGGCGTCGGCGAGCGGCTCGACGCCGCGCCCTCGCTCGGCGAGCTCGCCCTCGCCTCCCGCACTGTCGAGCACCCCGAGTTCCCCGACGCCACCGTGCGCACCCCGGCCATCGTCAAGCTCGACGCCGCCGCGCCGGAGGCCGAGTCCGCCTACCTCAGCGAGTGCTTCGGCCCGGTCTCCTTCGCCGTCGCCGTCGACTCCACGGCCGACGCCGTCGCGCTGCTGCGCCGCACCGTGCGCGAGCAGGGTGCCATGACGGTCGGCGCCTACACGACCGACGCCGAGGCCGAGCGGCTCATCGAGGACGCCTGCCTGGAGGAGTGCGCCCAGCTCTCCCTCAACCTCACCGGCGGCGTCTACGTGAACCAGACGGCCGCGTTCTCCGACTTCCACGGCTCCGGCGGCAACCCCGCCGCCAACGCCGCCCTGTGCGACGCGGCCTTCGTCGCACCGCGCTTCCGCATGGTCGAGGTCCGCCGCCAGGCCTGACCCTGACGTCTGATCCCGCCGTCGGCCCCCGCGCACCGTCACCGCGCGGGGGCCGACGGCGAGCCGGGCGCTCAGGGGACGTCGTAGACCGGAAGACAACCGGTGTCGAGCACGATGCCCAACGGCTCCGGCAGCGGCACGTCGTCCCCGAACTCCCCGTGCAGCACGCCCTGGTACTCGCCCGCCTTCGGCCTGCTGTGGAGCGTCCACACGCCGCGCCGAGGGTCGACGCTGAGCAGCAGGCGGACGCCGGCCGCCGCGTACCACTCCCCCTTGCCCGCGATGTCCTTCGTACGCTCGGACTTGGAGATGACCTCCACCGCGAGCTCCACATCCCGTGGGTCGGCCAGCCAGTCGTCGTCCTCGTCCCACTCCTCGGGGAGGATCACGAGATCAGGGGTGCAGTAGTCGTCCGGGTCGTCCGGCATCGCGATCGACGACACCTCGTACGCCCCGAGCCCGTCGGCCAGCACCGGCTCGATCTGCTTGCGCAGCCGCCGGATCACGCCCGCGTGCTTGCCCCGCGGGGTCGGGGACATGACGAGCTTCCCTCCCAGAATCTCGACACGCAGACCGGTCGCCCGCTCGATCTCCTCGGCGACGGAACGCAGGTTTCCGGGACGCGCGCTCATGGCGGGCATCGTCACGTCTTCGCCTCCGCTCCGGTCGGGGAGAGCCCGGCTGGTACTCACCGTACGCGGGAAACGGGCGGGCGGTCAGCCGTTCCGGGGGCGCAGGACCAGTGGTAGAGGGTCATCGCGACGCTCGTGGCGAGGTTGTAGCTGGAGACGTTCGGACGCATCGGCAGCGCCAGCAGGTGGTCGGCCCGCCCCTTCAGCTCCGCCGAGACCCCGTGCCGCTCCGTGCCGAAGGCCAGCACCGCGTCATCGGGGACGACGGACCCGCGCAGGTCGGTGCCCTCCGGATCCAGCACGCACAGCGGCCCCGGCGGCAGCTCCTCCGGCGTCACCCGCTCTACGACCGTCGCGTAGTGCAGCCCCGCCCCGCCCCGCACGGCCGCCGGATGCCACGGGTCGGCCGGCCCCGTCGTGACGACGCCGGTGGCGCCCAGCCCCGCCGCGAGCCGGACGACGGCACCCACGTTGCCCAGGTTGCGCGGGTCCTCCAGCAGCACCACGGGCGCGCTCCGGTGCCGGGCCCGCAGAGCCGCCAGACTGACGTCCCGGCTCCGGCGGGCGGCCAGCGCCGCCACCCCGGTCGGATGCAGCCGGGGCACCAGCTCCCGCAGCACCTCGCCGTCCACCTCGACCACCCGCCCCGCCAGCTCCCCCGCCACGTCCGGCGCCAGCTCCTCGGCGAGCACGCGCACGGCCGCAGCGTCCCGGGCGAGGACGACGCCGACGTCCGCCCCGAACCGCAGCGCGTGCTTCACCGCGTGGAAGCCGTCCAGCAGCACGGCCCCGCCCGCCGCCGAGGCCCGCCACGCCCGCACGGCCCGCACGGCGTCCTGGGTACTTCCTGTGTTCTCCCTGGTCACCGGGCCAGGTTACTGAGCACCATCCCGCTGCGCGGCCGGGTGGGAATCCGGCCCAGCGGGATCGTCAGGTCCTGCGACGGCACCGCGTAGGACAGCTCCGCCAGCCGGGCCGCCAACGCGGCGATCAGCGAGCGCGTCGCCGACTCACCCGGACAGCGGTGGCCCGACTCCGGATCGCCGCCGCCCTGCGGCACCAGCAGCCGCGGGTCGACGCCGCCGTCCAGGAAACGGTCCGGGCGGAAGATGTACGGGTCCCCCCACAGCGCCCGGTCGTGGTTCTGCCCGTACAGGTCCAGCAGCAGCAGCGAGCCGTACGGAATCGGCTCCCCGTGCCACGTCAGGTCCGTCACCGCCCGCCCCGCCACGAACGGCGCGAACGGATAGAAGCGCCGCACCTCGTCCGCGAAGGCATACGCGTACGCCGCGTCCCCCAGCAGCTCCCGGTGCCGCGGCCACCGGTGCAGGGCGTGCGCCGCGAACGCCGCGTACCAGGCCACGGCCGCCGTCGGCCGCAGCACGTTCAGCACCTCCACTGCCGCCACATGCGGCTCCAGCAGCTCCCCGTCCGCGTTGCGGTGCGTCGCGATCCGCTCCAGCGCCGAGCCCCGCGGCGTCTCCACCCCACCCGAACGGACGCCCTCGACCAGCTCCACCAGCCACGCCTCCCGCTCCACCCGCGCCTTCCGCCCGCGCCAGTGCCGGGGCCCGGCCGTCGCGAAACCGTCCACCATGGCCAGCAGGTCCGCCGCCAGCGGCCGCGCCTCGTGCCCGGCCAGCGGCACCCCCGCCCACCGGGCCACGGCCAGCGTGAGCACCACCCCCGCCTCGTCGAACAGCACGATCCTGCCGTCCCCCAGCCACCCCGGCAGCGCCTCCTCCCAGGCCGCCGCGAAGCCCTCCGCCAGCGCCTCCACCCGCTCCGGCGGGGAGACCACGTCCATCAGCAGCGCCTTGCGCTCCCGGTGCGCCTCCCCGTCCAGCGACTGCACCCCGCCACGCCCGAACAACGTGGCCATCACCGGCTCCGGGAGCGCCGCCCGCCGCGCCACGTGCCGGTCGTCGTAGAAGAACCGCACCGCCTCCGGGCCCCGCAGCCCCACGGCCGGGTGCCCCAGCAGCCGGGTGCGGACGACGGGGCCGGTGTGGGTCCGCCACCGGTCCGGCAACCATGCGTAACCTTCGGCGGCGAGGGCGAGAGTGCTGTCCATGGCGCCTTCGGTTGCCCGCACCGTCCCCTTCCGAAACGGCAACCGCGATGAGTTTCCGCCGCCCGGGGCGTCCAAACCGCCAGGAATCCGCGTCACCCCGCGTCCGGAGGACACCCCCAGCGATGACCCACACCACCCACACCACCGGCCACGTCGCCGCGCCCCGCCGCGAGGTCTACCGAGCCCTGCTCGACCCCGAGGCCGTCCCCCGCTGGCGCGTCCCGGCGGGCATGAGCTGCCGCGTCCACACCTTCGAGCCCCACGAGGGCGGCGCCTTCCGCGTCTCCCTCACCTACGACGACCCGGCGAGCACCTCCGGCAAGTCGACCTCGCACACCGACACCTACCACGGCCGCTTCACCCGGCTCGTGCCGGACGCGGAGGTCGTGGAGGAGATGGAGTTCGAGTCCCCGGACCCGGCGTTCCAGGGCCTGATGACCATCACGACGACGCTCACCGACGCCCCCGGCGGCGGCACCGACGTCACCGTGCTGCACACCGACCTCCCCGAGGCCGTCGCCCCCGCCGACAACGAGACCGGCATGCGCATGGCCCTCGACAACCTCGCCCGGCTCCTGGAACACCCCGCGTGAGGCACGCACCTCCGCCCGGTCAGAGGTCGGCCAGCAGGCCGTCGAGCGGGGCGGGCACGCCGTCGGGGTCGAGCGCCTCGACGAGGACCCGGCCGTAGTGGATCTTGCGGCCCTTCTTCGTCCCGAGGAAACGCCGCAGCCGCTGCTCCCGCGAGCGGTCCCGCTGCGCGGGCTGGCTCAGGAAGCTCCGCAGCGGGCGCACCTCGCCCGCCGCCCGGACGGGGTCGGCGATCCGGACGGGGAAGTGGGCATCGGGCTGACGTCCGGTGCGTCCGGGACGCTGATGGCTCTGCTCGGCCTGGTGCTGCTGAGGAAGGGCCTCACGGGTCCCGCAGCCCGGCTCAGACGGCCATGATCTGCACGTCGTACTTCGGAATCCACTTGCCCCGGGTGACCAGGGTCAGCCCTTCGACCTGCGCCTGGGCGATCAGCACCCGGTCGAAGGGGTCCCTGTGGTGCACCGGCAGCTTCCCCGCCCGGACACCGTGCCCCGCAGTGATGGGCAGGCTACGGAACTGGCTGTCACGGACCCGCTCCGCAAGGTCGTCCGGACCGATCAACTTGCCCAGCGACAGCTTGATCGCGATCTCCCAGGGCGTCACGGCGCTGACGTACACGCTGGGCTCGACCTCAAGCAGATCCTTCACGTCCCCGGCGAGCTCGGGAGAGTCCTCAAGCCACCACAGGACGACGTGTGTGTCCAGCAGCAGCCTCATCAGCGCATCCCGAAAGCGTCGGCAAGATCGTCGGGGAGCTCGTCGAAATCGTCCCGGATCTCGATCAGCCCGCGCAGCGAACCGCGCCCGCTCCGCCTCACGCTGGAACGCAGTGGAACGACCTTGGCGACAGGCTCCCCTGCCTTGCTGATCACGACTTCCTCACCACCGGCGACCTGTTCCAAGATGCGCGAGAGGTGTGTCTTGGCTTCGTGCACGTTGTACTGACGGGCTTCTTCCATCGCTGCCTCGCATAGAGATCCGCCCACTGGACTAAGCGCTGGACTAAGCATAGCGCCGCCCTCGCCCACGCGTGCCGGATGCGGCGCGGGCCGCCTCGAAGGCGGCGCGGGCCTTGGCGGCACCGGGTGGGAGTCCGGGGCCCGGGTCCGGCGGCGGGATGAGGCCCGCGCAGCGGCGGCAGATCCCGGAGACCTGCCCTCGGGGCAGCGGGTCGCAGCATTCGGCACACTCCGCGAGCGGCGGCGACGCCGAGGGCTTGGACGGTTCCGGCGGGGCGACGGGCGGGGGCAGCTTCTCCCGCAACCGGTGCGCCAGCAGCTTCGCCGGTGCGTACACCCGGCCGGGCAGGCCGGCCGTCATCGCCTCCCGGAACTCCGCCAGGCTCACGCCTCTGGCCAGCCACTCCCGCGCCAGCGGCGCCAGCCGCGCCGCCTCGGCAAGGCCCAGCCGCAGCCGGGGCTCAGCCCGGCCCACGTCGACCAACGCCCGCACGGCGGCCCCGTCCGGTTCCGGGCCGGGGGACGGTTCCGGCGCCTCGTCCCGCGCGGCGTCCCGCCCCGCGCCGGGCGCCGCGTCGGGCGCCGCGTCGGGCTCGGGCGTGGGCTCGGGGCGGGGAGGGTGGTGGGTGTTCTCCCCGTTGTTCTCAAGGGGTTGCTCGCCGAGCGCCTGCTCCGGCGGCGGGCCGACCGGCGGGTCCTGGTCAGTCGGCGGATGCCCAACAGTGCAGGCGGCGAACGCGGCGTCCACCTCCTCCGGCGTCCTCAGCGCGGTGTTGGACACCAGCACGACCGTCCTCCACCGCCCGCTCTCCGCGCACTGGAGGTGCCGGGTGTGCACGTACCCCTCTTCGGTGAGCTGACCGCGCGCCTTGCGGACGGCCATCCGCCCCTCGGGCATCTTCTCCGCGAGCGAGGTCAACGTCTCGCGGGACTCCGCGGGCAGCGACAACGCCCAGCTCAGCAGACGGACGGCCGTCCCGTTCAGACGCGGGTTGCGGATGAGTTCGTTGGGAATCTGTGAGTAGAAGCGCGTCGGCGCGCTAACATGCCGGAACATCTCGGGTCTCCTTGTGACCTTGACGATGGAGGCCCTCAACCGGTGTGGCTAGCACCGTTGTTGAGGGCCGTCTTCTTTGCGGACGGAACGTAATACTGACGTCACGTTATTCCACACAGTGACCTGCATGTGCCACTCGGTCACGAGCGGTCAAATATCGCCCCTACTGCGACGGTTCAGCTCGCGAAGGCGAGCAGAAAGCCGCTCGTCCGGTGTCGCCGCCCGGAGGAGATCCGGTGGGCAGTCCCACTCCCGTCCGCCCAGCAGCGGCCGGAGCTGGACATACGCCCCGCCCTGGGCCATGACCTCCCCGACCCGGCCGTCCCGCGTGTCCACCGCGCACGCCCCGCGCGGCGGCGGCGCCGTCACAGCCCCTCCCGCTGCCGCAGGACGACGACGAGCCGGCGCACCGTCTCCAGGTTGCACCGCCCCAGGTCGATCAACGGCGACGGCTCGCTCCCCGCCGCCGACACCGGGTCGATCCGCAGCGACGGCAACACCACCGCCGACTTGCGCAGTTGCTCCCGGAGATCGTTCGCCGCCTCCTCCGCCTCCCGCAGCCGCGCCAGCGCGTTCCGGCGTCCGTCGGTCATCGCCATGTGTCTCTTCGCCTTTCACGTTGGGTATCCCCGTTCAGCACACAGCGTGGCGCCTCGAATCTACGATGTGCAGTGTCAAGCCCTTCAGGACCAGAAGGCTGAAACGAGGCGAACGCATGCCTGCTGCAAAGCCACTTGACCCCCGCGCGTCCATGGCCGCCTACCTCGGCTCCCGCGTCCGCAAGCGCCGCGAGGCGCTGGGCTGGACGCAGCGGGAACTGGGCTGCCAGGTCCACGTCACCCACAACCGCATCGCCCAGATCGAGCTGGCGACGGACCCGCCACCGAGAGCACTCGCCGAAGCCATCGACCTCGCGCTCGACGCCGACGGCGAGATCACCGACCTCTGGTGGCACATGACCCGCGAGACCTACGTCGACTGGGCTCGCGCGTACATGGAGAAGGAGGCCCGCGCAGTCAAGATGCTCACGTACGCCGCACACTCGGTGCCCGGACTTCTCCAGACGGCTGCCTACGCACGAGTCAGCCTTCGTGAGGGGCTTCCCAACCTGAGCGAGGAAGAGTTGGATCGCCAGGTAGAGGCACGCATCGCCCGTCACCTGCTGTTGGAAGGGGGTGACCCACCATTTCTCTGGGCCGTCCTCGATCAATCGGCTCTACGCCGGGTCGTCGGCGAGAAGGCCACAATGCACGAGCAGTTGAACTACCTGCTGGAGATGGCGCAGCGGCCTAACGTCACCCTTCAAGTGTTGCCCTTTGAAGCAGAACAACACCCGGTGACCGGCGGATCACTCACGCTTCTCTCACTGCCAGACGGTCCAGACGTTGCCTACCTGGAGGGCTACGGCTGCGGCGAATTGGTAGAGGTCCCCGATCGAGTGACCCGATACGCTCATGCCTACGACCTCTTGCAGGTCCACGCACTCCCACCGGCCGCTTCGGAGCGCCTGATCCGGGACACGATGAAGGAGCACTACGCATGAGCCACGGGCCGCTCGACCTGAGCACTGCCATCTGGTGCAAGTCCAGTCAAAGCGACAACACCGGCGGTGCCTGCGTCGAGGTGGCCCGTGACTTCCCCGGGGCCGCGAGGTGGCGCAAGTCCAGCCACAGCGACAAGTCCTATGGAGGCTGCGTCGAGGTGGCGGACGGGTGTGAGGGGGTCGTCCCGGTCCGGGACAGCAAGCGTGCCGAGGGGGACGTGCTCGTGTTCCCCGCCGTCGCGTGGACCGCGTTCATCGCCGACGTCTCCACATGACCTCGTACCGCATACGCGCGGCCGCGCTCGTGCTCCTCGCCGTCCTGGTCTCCGGGTGCGGCTCCGAGGACGCCCCGGAGTGGACGCCGCCGCAGAGCAGGCAGGAGGCCGAGGCGCTGCTTGAGCGTGTCTCGCTCGAACCCGACGACTGGGGTGAGGAGTTCGCGCCCAGCGAAGACTTCTACGAGCACGGACGCGTGACCCGGTGAAACGGCTGGCGGCGTGGGCCTGGCACGCGATGCGCGGGTCGGTGCAGTGGCGGCTGCTGTGGTGGGCCAACGCGACGTTCATGGTGGGCGTGACCGGCGTCGTCCGGGACGAGGCGGGACGGGTCCTGCTGCTGAAGCACCGGCTGTGGCCGGAGGGGCGGCAGTGGGGGCTGCCGTCGGGCTTCGCGGTGCGGGGCGAGGAGTTCGGCCGCACCGTCGAGCGCGAGGTGAAGGAGGAGACCGGGCTGGACGTGCGGGCCGGTGAGCTGATCCACCTCAGGAGCGGCTTCCGGCTGCGGGTGGAAGTGGCGTACGAGGCCGAGTTCGTCGGCGGGACGCTCGAGCTCGACGCGTTCGAGATCCTCGACGCCGGGTGGTTCGCGCCCGACGCCCTCCCCGAGGCCCTCCAGCCCGCCCACCTCCCGCTGATCCACCGCACCGGGCCTCACAGGACCTGAGCGCATCCCGGGTTCCCCGGGGGCGAGGGCCGGGTCGTACCCGGCACGTGCGCTTCCATGATCACAGACCGTGATGTTTCCGTGATGTGAACCACAAGCTACGTGTGAGTAATCTAACCGGCGGAAGCACTGGCCTGCTTCTGCCGTGGGACGCGCGCTCCCTGAAACCTCCCCCACCTCGCAGCTCCGGCTGCGTGACTGACAGGAGTACAGATGCGCCTGCGTCATGCCCTCGCGTCCTTCAGCGCCCTGCTGGCCGCTGCTCTGGTCGTCCCCCTCACCTCAGCCCCCGCACAGGCCAACACCGCCGATCCCGTCGTGTTCGTCCACGGCTTCGCCGGGAAGAGCGGGCAGTTCTCCACGATGACCGAGGACTTCAAGGCGAACGGTTACAGCGACGACCAGCTCCACGTCTTCGGGTACAACTCGTTCCGCTCGAACGCCACCATCGCCGGGCAGCTGTCCGACTACATCGACGGCGTCCTCGCACAGACCGGCGCCAGCAAGGTCGACATCGTCACCCACTCGATGGGCGGCCTCTCCTCGCGCTACTACCTCAAGAACCTCGGCGGCACGGCCCACGTCGACGACTGGGTGTCGCTCGGCGGGCCGAACAACGGTACCGCGATCGCCGGGTTCTGTAGCTTCCTCATCACCTCCTGCAAGGAGATGCGCGCCGGGTCGAGCTTCCTGGACCAGCTCAACGCCGGAGACCCGACCCCGGGCAACGTCCAGTACACGACCTTCCGTTCGCCCTGCGATCTCGTCATCAACCCGATCAGCAGCACGATCCTGTCCGGCGCCGACAACCGGAAGACCTCCTGCCTCGGGCACATCGGGATGATCTCGAACGACGGCGTCGTCGACGCCGTCCGCAACGTGGTCCGCTGACCCGCGCACGCCCCGTGGCCGGGCCCGCGCCGGCGTCCCCCGATGCCGGCGCGGGCCCGGTGCGTGCGGCGGGTGCGCGGAGCGGTGCCCGCGGGAACGCCGCCCGCAGCCGGAGCGCGCCCGCGCCGGGGCATCAGGCCGGTCACCTGCGCCACGCAGGACATCCACGTGCGGCAGGGCCACCGCCGACGGGGCCCCGGGAGCCGGGGTCAGCGGTAGTCGGGGTTGGGGAAGTCGAAGCGGCAGCCCGCGTCCCACCGGGAGCGCTGGTTGCCGTGGGCGGGGAAGCCGCCCGCGTCCTTGAGCAGCCGGGCCATGTGCAGGAGGTTCCAGCTCATGAAGGTGGTGTTGCGGTTGGTGAAGTCGTTCTCGGGCCCCCCGGAGCCGGGGTCGAGGTAGGAGGGGCCGGGCCCGGCCGCGCCGACCCAGCCGGAGTCGGCCTGGGGCGGGATGGCGTAGCCGAGGTGCTGGAGGGAGTAGAGGACGTTCATGGCGCAGTGCTTGGCGCCGTCCTCGTTGCCGGTGATCAGGCAGCCTCCGGCCCGACCGTAGTACGCGTACTGCCCGGCGTCGTTGAGAACGGCGGAGCAGGCGTAGAGGCGCTCGATGACGCGCTTCATCACCGAACTGTTGTCGCCGAGCCAGATCGGTCCGGCGAGGACGAGGATGTCGGCGTCCATGACGCGCGGGTAGAGCACGGGCCACGCGTCGCTCGCGGCACCGTGCTCGGTCATGTCCGGATAGACGCCGGGGGCGAGGTCGTGGTCGACGGCGCGGATCTGGTCCACGCGCACGCCCTGGGCCTCCATGACCCCGCGGCTGATGTCGATGAGGCCCTGGGTGTGGCTCTGCTCGGGCGAGGGCTTGAGCGTGCAGTTGACGAACAGGGCGCGCAGGTCGTCGTAGCGGCGCTCGGGCGGGGCGGGTGCGGTGTCGGCCACGGGAGCTCCTTGGCGGGGGGGCGGGTGCTCCTCTCATCCAACCCGCGCGGGCACCCGGTGACGGCCGACCGCCTCCGCGCACCCGCCCAGGTTCACCCGTCCGGGAGACCCGGCGTCCCCATCGTCACGGGTTGCGGACGACGCGGGCCCTGCCGTCCGACGGGTGCGAGGACCGGGCCCCCGGGTCGGCCGACCGGTCGGGCCCCGCGGTGTGGGCACCCTCACAGAGGGGCGGGCGCGGGGGCGGCTAGCGTGCGGTCGAGGGGCGGTGTTGCCGTGCCGTCCGCCGCTGTCGGCGATCCGGGTCCGGGCCCGGGCGTTCCAGAAGGGAACTCCTCTATGTCCAGGGGTACTGCGCGTCTCCGTACTACTGCCGCCGCCGCTGCCTGCGTCGTGGCGCTGGCCACCCTGACCGCCGCGTGCGGCGACGACGGGGACGGCGGCACCGGGCCGGCCGCAACCGACGGCGCGTCCGGCCGGGATACGGCGGAGAAGGACCCGGGCGCGGACGCCGGAGGGGACGGCGGAGAGGACGGCACGGTGCCGAAGGAGCTGCGGTTCACCGCCACCACCCTCGACGGCTCCGGGTTCGACGGCGCCTCCCTGGCCGGGGAGAGCGCCGTGTTCTGGTTCTGGGCGCCGTGGTGCACGGTGTGCGCCGCCGAGGCCCCGCACGTCAAGGAGGCGGCCGAGGAGTACGGCGAGGACGTGACGTTCGTCGGCGTTCCCGGCAAGGGCGGCACCGCGGACATGGAGAAGTTCGTCTCCGCCCACCAGCTCGACGGGTTCCAGCACGCCGTGGACGCGGACGGCACGGTGTGGTCCCGCTTCGGCGTGGCCGCCCAGCCCGCCCTGGCGTTCGTGGACAAGACCGGCAAGGTGGAGGTCGTGCCCGGGACGATGAGCGCGGACCAGCTGAGCCAGCGCGTCGCGGAGCTGGCCGGTCCGTGAGCTCCGTGCCCTACTCCCTCGCGGTGACGGCGGGCATGCTCGCCGCCGTCAATCCGTGCGGTTTCGCCCTGCTCCCCGCCTACCTCGGGCTGTTCGTGGGCAGCGGGGCGGGCGAGCGGGGCGGCCGTGCGGCCGCCCTGCGCCGGGCCGGGGTGGCCACGGCGGCGATGACCGGGGGTTTCACCCTCGTCTTCGGTGCCTTCGGACTCGTCGTCTCGCCGCTCGCGCTCTCCGTCGAGCGGTGGCTGCCGTGGGTCACGGTGTTCATCGGCCTCGTCCTCCTGCTGACCGGCGGCTGGCTGCTCGGCGGGCGCGAACTGCGGCTGCCGGTGCCGCGACTCACGCCGCGCGGTGACGGGCGTCCGTCGGACTCCGCGCGCTCGATGGGCCTGTACGGCGTCTCCTACGCCGTCGCCTCGCTCTCCTGCACGGTCGGGCCGTTCCTGGCCCTGACGTCGACGGCCTTCCGGGGCGGCAGCGTCCCCGGCGTGATCGGCGTCTTCCTGGCCTACGCGGCCGGCATGGGGGTGGTCGTCGGCGTCCTGACCCTGGCCGTCGCGCTGTCCCGGCAGGCACTGATCGCCCGTATCCGCGGCGCCCTGCCGTACGTCACCCGGGCCAGCGGCATCCTGCTGATCCTGGCCGGGGCCTATGTGGCGTACTACGGGTGGTACGAGCTGCGGGTGCTGAGCGGCGAGGGCGCGGACGACCCGGTGGTCACGACCGCCACCGAGTGGCAGGGCGAGATCACCCGCTGGCTGAACGACCTGGGCTTCTGGCCGGTCGCGGGCGCGGCAGCGGTGCTGCTGGCGGTCCTGGCCGCGGTCGGTTCGCTGCGCCGTCGGCGTACAGACCGGCCGACGGCGCCGTCCGGGGTCCGCGGCCGGGCGGGGGAGTGAGGCCCGGCGTCCGGGATCACGCCGGTGGGTCCTCCCCCCGGCCGGGCCGGTCGGAGCCGGCGCGGTGGGGGAAGACGGACGCGGGCTCGGGAGCCGTCGGCGCCGCGGCCGGGGCCGCGGCGTCCGGGGCGGGGGCGTGTTCGGGGGAGGTGCGGGGGGCGGGGACGGGAACCGGAGGGCCTGGGCGGCGGCGGGGCCGGAGGCGGGCCGTCAGGCCGGAGGCGCGGGCGCCGAGCCAGAGCAGGAAGACGGTGGGCAGGAAGACGGCGTCGGCCGCGATCATCGCCATGGAGAAGAAGGGCAGGCCCAGGATCACGGCGATCGAGAGGTGCTCGACGATCATGGCGGCTAGCAGGACGTTCTTGACCCGTCGGTTGAACAGCGTGAACGGGAAGGCGACCTGGACGATCACCGTGCCGTAGCTGATCAGCATCACCATGACCCCGTTACTCCCCAGCAGCTCGGAGAGGGCGGGCCAGGGGGAGAAGTAGTCGAGGTGCATCGGGTAGTAGACCGCGGTGCCGTCCTGCCAGCGCGAGCCCTGCACCTTGTACCAGCCGGCGGTCGCGTAGATGAGGCAGACCTCGGCCATGATCACGAGCAGGGCGCTGTTGTGCAGCAGGTTGGTCAGGCCGTCGAACGTCGTACGGACCGCCGCGGAGCCGAAGCGGCGGACGGCCCACCAGGCTGCCTGGGCGAGCCAGAGCGCGCAGAAGACGAGGATCCAGCCGATGGACAGCAGACCGAGGGCGATGCTCGTGACCAGGGCGATCCCGGTGACGGCGGCGAGCACGATCCCGGTGACGTCCGGGCCGTCGTCGGCCTGCCGGCGACGGCGGGCGCGCCGGGCGTCGAGGGACCACACCTGGCCGCAGCGGGTCAGGACGAGGTAGATCGCCATCAGGTGGATGACGTTGTCGCCGCCGTCGCCCATGAAGACGCTGCGGTTCTGCAGCGACAGCACGCCGATCATGAAGAAGACGGACGCCGTGCGCGTGCGCCAGCCGACGAGGAGGGCCGCGCTGGCGGCGATCGCGAGGAGATAGACGGCCTCGAACCAGAGCGTGCCGTCCGACCACAGCAGGACGGTGAAGGCGTCGTTGCGGTCGATCAGCCGCTCGGCGAGCGTGAAGCTCCACGGGGAGTCGGGGCCGTACAGCTCGTGGCGGTGGGGGATCTCGCGCAGGAGGAAGAACAGCCAGGTCGCGGCGAAGCCGATGCGGACGATCGCCGTCTGGTACGGGCCCAGCGCGGAGCCGGTGACGCGCAGGAAGCCGGTCAGCAGGGCGCGGTCGAAGCGGATGGCGAGGGGCTGCCGGCGGGCGGGATCGGCGCCAGGCGCGGGCGCGGACCCGGGACCGGGCGGGGGCGGGGTGGCGGAGGCCGGGTGGTGCGTCATCGGGCGGCCTCCGGGATGTCGGCGCTGGCGACGGGCCACCACGGCAGGACGCGGTAGCGGGTGCTGGTGTCCACGGACTCGTTGCTCCACTTCGGGCGCTCGACGGTCGTGCGGGCGGAGCGCAGCTGGAGCTTGGTGACGCGGTCGACGTCGAGGCGGTCCGCGAGGCGCAGCATCGCGATGCGCTTCACGTACGTCTCGGACATCTCGCCGCGCGGGCCGGTGGGCCGGTTGTCGTCGTCGTGGGAGCCCTTGAAGAAGTCCCAGGCGCGGCGCAGTTCGTTCTGGTCGGTGTGGCTGGGGAACGGGTTGCCGCGGATGTTCCCGGCGTCGATCGCGGTGAGGTCGACCCAGCCGGTGCGCCGCAGGGTGCCGTCCTCGTCGCGGATCTCGGCGCGCGCGTGCACGGCGATGTTCTGCTGCAGCGGGTTGGGGGCGAAGAGCCGCCAGTTCTGCTCGAACTCCGGGTAGATGTAATCGTCCAGCGTCTCGTCGTGCTGCCGGCTGACGGTGTTGGACGGTGCGACGTGGAGGAAGACGGCGGCGAGGTGCGCGGCGACCACGACGGCGAGCACGGCCGCGGCCACGACGAGGACCAGCTTCGAGGCCAGCGGCAGGGATATGACGCCGCCGGCCGCGTCCCCGGGAGGCGGCCCGGCGGGCCCCGGGGGCGCGGGGAGGGTCAGGGCCTGGTCGGAGCCCTGCGCCGCACCGCGGTCGGGGTCGGTGCCGATGTCGGTGCCGGTGCCGGGACGGGGTGACGCGGCCTGGTCGGGGCCGTCGTCGGTGTCGGAGACCTCGCGGGGCTCAGGGGGCCCGGGGACCCCGGGGACCCCGGGGGCTTCGGGGACCTCGGGGGCTTCGGGGACCTCGGGGGCTTCGGGGACCTCGGGGACCTCGGGGGCCTCGGCGGACCCGGGGGCGGCCTCCGCCGGGCCCGTCGGCCCGTCCGCGCCGGTGGCCTGCGGCGACGCGGCGTCCCGCGCCCAGGAGGGCGCGGTGGGCCGCCGCGTGGGCGGCTGCTCGTTCGACTCCATGCGTTCCCCGTCTTCCTCGGTGCGTCCCCCCAGAGGTTAGCCACTCCTTGACAGCCGGGACGGGTCGCGCCAATGATTGAACCGAACGATCGGTCGGTCGGTTCGACTACGGAGGGGCTCAGCATGACGACAGTGCTGCCGGAGCAGGACCCGGGCGCGTCCGGGCGGGGGTCCGAGGAGGCGTTCCAGGCGGCCTTCGACGCCGCCGTCGCGGCGGACGAGCGCATCGAGCCGCGGGACTGGATGCCGGACGCCTACCGGGCCACGCTGGTGCGCCAGATCGCCCAGCACGCGCACTCCGAGATCATCGGCATGCAGCCCGAGGCGAACTGGATCAGCCGCGCCCCCTCGCTGCGCCGCAAGGCCATCCTGCTCGCGAAGGTGCAGGACGAGGCCGGGCACGGCCTCTACCTCTACAGCGCCGCCGAGACGCTCGGCGCCAGCCGGGACGAGCTGCTGGACAAGCTGCACACGGGCCGCCAGAAGTACTCGTCGATCTTCAACTACCCCACCCTCACCTGGGCCGACGTCGGCGCGATCGGCTGGCTGGTGGACGGCGCGGCGATCACCAACCAGGTGCCGCTGTGCCGCTGCTCCTACGGGCCGTACGCGCGGGCGATGATCCGCGTCTGCAAGGAGGAGTCCTTCCACCAGCGGCAGGGCTACGAGCTGCTGCTCGCCCTCAGCCGCGGCACCGAGGCGCAGAAGGCCATGGCGCAGGACGCGGTGGACCGCTGGTGGTGGCCGTCCCTGATGATGTTCGGCCCGCCGGACGACGAGTCCGCGCACTCCGCCCAGTCGATGGCCTGGAAGATCAAGCGCCACTCCAATGACGAGCTGCGCCAGCGCTTCGTGGACATCTGCGTGCCGCAGGCCGAGTCGCTGGGCCTGACCCTGCCGGACCCGGAGCTGCGGTGGAACGAGGAGCGGGGCCACCACGACTTCGGCCCGATCGACTGGTCGGAGTTCCAGCAGGTGCTCAAGGGCAACGGCCCGTGCAACGAGCAGCGGATCAGCCAGCGCCGCGGGGCGCACGAGAACGGTTCATGGGTGCGCGAGGCCGCCGCGGCCTACGCGGCCAAGCGCGGCGGCGCCCAGGGGCCCCAGGGGAAGGGAGAGGCAGCGTGAACGCAGCACGGACGGACTGGCCACTGTGGGAGGTCTTCGTGCGCGGCCGGCGCGGCCTGTCCCACACCCACGCGGGGAGCCTGCACGCTCCGGACGCCGAGATGGCCCTGCGCAACGCGCGGGACCTCTACACCCGGCGCAACGAGGGCGTCTCCATCTGGGTCGTGCCCTCGGCCGGGATCACCGCCTCGTCGCCGGACGAGAAGGACCCGTTCTTCGAGCCCTCGGCGGACAAGCCGTACCGGCACCCCACGTTCTACGAGGTCCCGGAAGGGGTGCAGAACCTGTGAGCGGCACCGCGGCCCGTCCGGGCAGCCCCGGCAACATGGCGGCCCTGGCCCTGGGGGACGACGCGCTGGTCCTCGCCCAGCGGCTCGGCGAGTGGGCAGGGCACGCGCCCGAGCTGGAGGAGGAGGTCGCGCTCGCCAACATCGCGCTGGACCTCCTCGGCCAGGCCCGCACCCTCCTCTCCCTCGCCGGGGACGAGGACGAGCTGGCGTTCCTGCGCGAGGAGCGCGAGTTCCGCAACGTCCAGCTCGTCGAGCAGCCCAACGGCGACTTCGCGCACACCATCGCGCGTCAGCTCTACTTCTCCACCTACCAGGAGCTGCTGTACGGGCAGCTGGCGGGCGGCACCGAGCCGCTGTCGGCGCTGGCGGCCAAGGCCGTCAAGGAGTGCGCCTACCACCGGGACCACGCCGAGCAGTGGACGCTGCGACTCGGCGACGGCACCGGGGAGAGCCACGCCCGCACGCAGCAGGCGGTGGACGCCCTGTGGCGGTACACCGGCGAGCTGTTCCAGCCGGTCGAGGGCCTCGACGTCGAGTGGGACGCCCTGGAGGCCACCTGGCGCTCCAGCGTCACCGGCATCCTCACCCAGGCCACGCTGACGGTGCCGGAGGGCCCGCAGACGTCGCCGTGGGCGGCCGGAGCCGGGCGGCAGGGCGTCCACACCGAGCCGTTCGGGCGGCTGCTCGCCGAGATGCAGCACCTGCACCGCAGCCACCCGGGGGCGTCGTGGTGAGCGCCCCGGCGCCCGAGGCCGGGTGCGGGACGCCGCTGGAGGCCGAGCTGCGCGCCCTGGCCGGTGCCGTGCCGGATCCGGAGCTGCCGCAGGTCAGCCTGGCCGAGCTGGGCGTCCTGCGCGGGCTGCACCTGACCGGCCCCGGCCGGGTCGAGGTCGAGCTGACGCCGACGTACACGGGCTGCCCCGCCATCGAGACCATGGCCGCCGACGTCGAGCGGGTCCTGCACGAGCGCGGGATACCGCACGTGGCGGTGCGCACGGTGCTCGCCCCGGCCTGGTCCACGGACGACATCACGGCCGAGGGGCGCCGCAAGCTCGCCGAGGCCGGGATCGCCCCGCCCCGCCCGGGCCGGGCGGAGGACGGCGGCCCCGTCCCGCTCACCCTGGGCATCCGCTGCCCCAACTGCGGCTCCACCGACACCGAGCTCCTGAGCCGGTTCTCGTCCACCGCCTGCAAGGCGCTGCGCCGCTGCACCGCCTGCCAGGAGCCGTTCGACCACTTCAAGGAGCTGTGATGATCTTCCATGCGCTCCGCGTCGCCGCCGTGGACCGGCTCACGGACGACGCCGTGGCCGTCACCCTCGCGGTGCCGCCCGAGCTGCGGGAGACCTACCGGCACGTCCCCGGCCAGCACATCACCCTGCGCCGCGTCATCGACGGCGCCGAGGTCCGGCGCACCTACTCGATCTGCGCTCCCGCCACCGCCGAGCCGGTGCTGCGGGTCGGTATCCGGCACGTGGAGGCGGGCGCGTTCTCGTCCTTCGCGCTCAAGGAACTGGCCGTCGGGGACGAGGTGGACGTCATGCCGCCCACCGGCCGCTTCGTGCTGGAGCCCCGCCCCGGCCACTTCGCGGCCGTCGTCGGCGGCAGCGGCATCACCCCGGTGCTGTCCATCGCCGCGACACTGCTGGAGCGGGAGCCGTCCGCGCGGTTCTGCCTGGTCCGCACCGACCGCACCGCCGCCTCCGCGATGTTCCTGGAGGAGACGGCCGAGCTCAAGGACCGCTTCCCCGAGCGCTTCCACCTCGTCCACACCCTCTCCCGCGAGGAGCGGCAGACGGGCCTGCCCAGCGGGCGGCTGGACGCCGAGCGGCTCACGGAGCTGCTGCCCGCCCTGCTGCCCGTCGCGGACGTCGACGGCTGGTTCCTGTGCGGCCCGCACGGCCTCGTGGACGGCGCCGAGCAGGCCCTGCTCGGCCTCGGCGTCCCCCGGAGCCGGGTGCACCAGGAGATCTTCCACGTCGAGGAGAACGTCGGGGAGAACGCCAGGGGGAACGCCGCCGCGCGCCCGGCCGCTCCCGCCGCGGGCGGCTCCGGGCCGGAGGCCACCGTCACCGCCACGCTGGACGGACGGCAGGGCAGCTGGGCCGCCCAGCCGGCCGAAACGGTGCTGGAGACGGTGCTGCGCCACCGCGCCGACGCGCCCTACGCCTGCAAGGGCGGCGTGTGCGGCACCTGCCGGGTGCGGCTGCTGGACGGCGAGGTGCGCATGGACGTCAACTACGCCCTGGAGGACGACGAGGTGGACGCCGGCTACGTCCTGGCCTGCCAGTCCCACCCGGCGACCCCCGCGGTCACGGTGGACTTCGACGCCTGAGGCCGGTGGCGCCGGGGCGCCGGGTTCCGGCGGGCCCGGCGGCCTCGGCGGCACCGGTCACAGGACGAAGGCGTCCTCGCCGTCTCCGGTGAGGGGGCGACCGGCGGCGGCCCAGCTCTGCATGCCGCCGTCCACGTTGACGGCGTCCACGCCCTGGGCGACGAGGAACTGGGTGACCTGTGCCGAGCGGCCGCCGACCCGGCACACCACGTGCACCCGGACGTCCCCGGCCTGCTCGGTGACCTCGCCCACCCGGGCGACGATCTCCCCGATCGGGATGTGCAGGGCGCCCTGTGCGCGCCCGGCGGCCCACTCGTCCGGC
Source organism: Streptomyces sp. WMMC1477 (assembly GCF_027460245.1). NCBI lineage: Bacteria > Bacillati > Actinomycetota > Actinomycetes > Kitasatosporales > Streptomycetaceae > Streptomyces > Streptomyces sp. WMMC1477. The sequence continues at coordinate 2,694,303 of NZ_JAPZBD010000003.1, forward strand.
TCCCGCACGTCGAGCAGGAAGGCGTCGGCGGGTACGTCGCGGGCGTCCACGGACGGGATCTGGCCGTAGTGCATGGTGTTCTGCGTCCTCTCAGTGCTCCGGCTCGGGTCGGTGCTCCGGCTCGGGGAGCCGGGTCGGGCTCCGATTCAGGGCTGCCGCTGGAGCTCGGCGAGCCGCTGCTCGCGCTCGGCCACCTGGGCCGCGAGCTGCTCGGCGATCTCCTCCAGCAGCCCGTCCGGGTCGTTCTGCGCCAGCTTCAGCATGCTGCCGACGGCGCCGTCCTCCAACTCCGCCACGACCTGGCTGAGCCAGTCCTTGCGGGCGGCCAGCCACTCCAGCCGCGCGTACAGCTCCTCGCCCCGGCTCAGCGGCTCCGGCTCCGGGCGCGGGCCGGCGGCCCACTCCTCGGCGAGGGCGTCGAGCGCGGCCTCGTCGCCCTCGGCATAGGCCCGGTTGACCCGCACGACGAACTCCTCGCGGCGGCGCCGCTCGTCCTCGTCCGTGACGAGGTCGGGGTGCGCCTTGCGCATCAGCTCGCGGTAGCGGCGGCGGGCCTCCTCGCTGGGGCGGACCCGCTCCGGCGGGGTCACGGCCCGCTCGGTCAGCATGGCCTGCGCCTCGGGCGAGATGCCCTCGGCCTGCACCCAGCCACCCAGGAGGGCGTCGACTCCGGGCAGCGGCGCGACGGCCGCGCGGGCCTCACGGGCCCGCGCGATGTCGTCCGGGTCCCGGGTGCGGGCGGCGATCGCCTCGGCGATGGCCGCGTCCAGCTCGTCCAGCCGCAGGTAGACGGGGCCCAGGCGCTGCTGGTGCAGGCGGGAGAAGTTCTCGATCTCGATGCGGAAGCTCTCGACCGCGATCTCGTACTCGATCAGCGCCGACTCCGCAGCGCGGACCGCGCGCTCCAACCGGTCCGTGGGGGGCTCCGGCTGCTCCGGTTCGTCCGGCTGGGCCTGCGTGGGCTGCTGCGGCGTACTCATCCACGCCACCCTACGTGCGCGCCGCTCAGGGCTGGAACTGCTGCGGGCAGGAGGCGCCGCCCTCGGGCAGGTGGGCGTCGGCCCAGCGGGTCAGCTCGACCAGCGCTGGGCGCAGCGCCGTGCCCGCCTCCGTCAGCCGGTAGGTGACGCGCAGGGGCGGGCCCTCGTCCACGCTGCGCAGGACGAGGCCCAGGTGCGCCAGCTCGCCGAGGCGGTCGGAGAGCATGCGCTCGCTGATGCCGGGCACGGCGCGGCGCAGCTCGGCGAAGTGGCCGGGGCCGCTCATCAGCGCGGCGATGATCAGCCCCGTCCAGCGCTTGCCCAGCAGCTCGAAGACGCGGGTGATGCCGTCCGTGGGCGAGGAGCAGCCGGACGGAGAGCCGGCGGACGCCGGGGGCGCCGTCGCCTCGGTCTGTACTCGTTGCTCGGCCATGCCCTCAGAGTACCGCACAGGCCACTAGGAACTTTCAAAAAGTAAGTGACTGTGTTATCAATAGGTGCAGACGGAACTGCACCTACTTATCCCCCCGAGGAGAACCGTCATGGCCACTCTGCTGCACGTCGACACCTCCCTGAACGGCGACAACAGCGCCTCCCGCGCCGTCACCGCGGCCTTCCGCGCCGAGTGGGAGGCCACGCACCCGGAGGGCACGGTGATCTACCGCGATCTCTCCGCCGAGCCCGTCCCGCACCTGGACGGCGCCGGCTTCGGCTCCGAGCTGCGGGAGACCCTCGTCCGCGAGCTGGAGACCGCCGACGCCGTGCTGATCGGCGCGCCGATGTACAACTACACGATCCCCTCCACGCTCAAGGCCTGGATAGACCACGTGCTGATCATGGGCCGCACCGCGGGCGGCTCGGACCAGAGCGCCGCCGGCACGCCCGCCACGGTCGTCGCCAGCCGCGGCGGCTCCTACGGTCCCGGCACCCCGCAGGAGGGCAACGACTACGTGCAGAACTACCTGCAGTACGTCCTCGGCACCCAGATGGGCCTGGACGTCGAGTTCATCGTGCCCGAGCTGACCATGGCGCCGTCCGTGCCCGCCATGAAGGACCTGATCCCGCTGTTCGAGCAGTCCCGGGACGCCGCGGACGCCGCCGCCCGCCAGCGCGCCAAGGTCCTGGCCGCCACCCACGCCTGAGCCGCGTAGCGGCCCCGGCCCTCCCGCACGACACAGCCCGCGGGCGGCCCGGGGCCGCTACGTCCCGCGCCCTACGGGGCTTCGGGGCCGGTGAAGGCGGTGAGGATGCGGTCCGCGGCGAGGGAGGCGGTAAGCTTGCCGGCGCGGACGTCGGCCTCCAGGCCGGGGGCCAGGGCCCGGACCTCGGGGTGGTGGGTCAGGCGGTCGAGCAGCTGGTCCCGCACCATCGACCAGACCCACTCCACCTGCTGCTCGCTGCGCTTCGCCGCCAGCGCCCCCGTTCCGGCGAGCAGGGCGCGGTGCTGCTCGACGCGCTCCCAGAGGGCTTCGAGCCCGGTGCCCTCGCGAGCGCTGCATGTCAGCACCGGCGGGTTCCACTCGGCGTTCGGCGGCTGCAACAGCCGCAGCGCGCCGGCCAGTTCCCGGGCGGCGGCCTTCGCGTCCCGCTCGTGCGGCCCGTCCGCCTTGTTGATGGCGACGAGGTCGGCCAGCTCCAGCACGCCCTTCTTGATGCCCTGGAGCTGGTCCCCGGTGCGGGCGAGGGACAGCAACAGGAAGGTGTCCGTCATCGCCGCGACCGTCGTCTCCGACTGCCCGACGCCGACGGTCTCCACGAGCACGACGTCGTACCCGGCGGCCTCCATGACGACCATGGACTCCCGGGTCGCCCGCGCGACCCCGCCCAGCGTGCCCGCGGAGGGCGAGGGCCGCACGAACGCGTTCGGGTCCACGGCGAGCCGGGCCATGCGCGTCTTGTCGCCGAGGATCGAGCCACCGGTACGGCCCGAGGACGGGTCGACGGCGAGGACGGCCACGCGGTGACCGAGCCCGGTCAGCAGGGTGCCGAGCGCGTCGATGAACGTCGACTTGCCCACGCCGGGCACCCCGCTGATGCCCACGCGCCGCGCCTTGCCGGCGTGCGGCAGCAGCTCGGTGAGGAGCTGCTGCGCCAGCCTGCGGTGGTCGGGACGGCTGGACTCGACGAGCGTGATCGCCCGGGCGACCCAGGCCCGCGAGCCCTCCAGGACGCCCTGTACGTACGTGTCGAGATCCGGCTTCCCCATACGGCCAGCCATGCCCACCCGTCTACGGTCCGTGCCTTCAGTGCCAGTGTCGTGCGTGGTCCTACAGTTCGTGGCCGAGGTCGGCGGCGAGGGTGCGCACGAGGTCGTGCGCGGCCTCCGGGATGACCGTGCCCGGCAGGAAGACCGCGGCGGCACCCATCTCCCGCAGCGGCTCCACGTCCGCGGGCGGGATGACCCCGCCCACCACGATCATGATGTCCTCCCGGCCCTGCGCCCTCAGCTCGTCCCGCAGCGCGGGCACGAGCGTGAGGTGCCCGGCGGCCAGCGAGGAGACGCCGATGATGTGCACGTCGGCCTCCACCGCCTGCCGCGCCACCTCGTCCGGCGTCTGGAACAGCGGGCCGACGTCGACGTCGAAGCCCAGGTCGGCGAAGGCGGTGGCGATGACCTTCTGGCCACGGTCGTGCCCGTCCTGGCCCATCTTGGCGACCAGGATGCGCGGACGGCGGCCCTCGGCCCGCTCGAAGTCGCCCACCAGCTCGCGGGTGCCCGCCAACGCGGAGGACTGCCCTGCCTCTTCTCGGTACACACCGGAAATCGTACGGATCTGACCGGCGTGCCGTCCGTACACCTTCTCCAGTGCGTCGGAGATCTCGCCGACGGTCGCCTTGGCCCGGGCGGCGCCCACCGCCAGGTGCAGCAGGTTGCCGTCCAGCGAGCCACCGTCCTGGTGGCCCTTCTCGGCCGCGGCGGTCAGCGCCCGCAGCGCGTCCTGCGTGACGGCCTCGTCCCGCTCCTCGCGCAGCCGCCGCAGCTTGTCGATCTGCTGGGCGCGCACGGCCGAGTTGTCGACCTTGAGCACCTCGATCTGCTCGTCGCTCGCGACGCGGTACTTGTTGACGCCGATGACCGGCTGGCGCCCGGAGTCGATCCGCGCCTGGGTGCGGGCCGCGGCCTCCTCCACCCGGAGCTTGGGGATGCCCGCGTCGATGGCCTTCGCCATGCCGCCGGCCTCCTCGACCTCCTGGATGTGGCTCCACGCCCGGCGCGCCAGGTCGTACGTCAGCCGCTCGACGTAGGCGCTGCCGCCCCAGGGGTCGATGGTCCGGCAGGTGCCCGACTCCTGCTGCAGCAGCAGCTGGGTGTTGCGGGCGATGCGCGCTGAGAAGTCGGTGGGCAGGGCCAGCGCCTCGTCCAGCGCGTTCGTGTGCAGCGACTGGGTGTGGCCCTGGGTGGCCGCCATCGCCTCGACGCAGGTGCGCGTCACGTTGTTGAACACGTCCTGCGCCGTCAGCGACCAGCCGGAGGTCTGCGAATGCGTGCGCAGCGACAGCGACTTGGGGTTCTTCGGGTCGAATTCCCGCACCAGCTTCGCCCACAGCAGCCGCGCCGCGCGCAGCTTGGCGACCTCCATGAAGAAGTTCATGCCGATCGCCCAGAAGAACGACAGCCGCGGCGCGAACGCGTCCACGTCCAGGCCCGCTCCGAGCCCGGCGCGCAGGTACTCCACGCCGTCCGCCAGCGTGTAGGCCAGCTCCAGGTCGGCCGTGGCCCCGGCCTCCTGGATGTGGTAGCCGGAGATGGAGATCGAGTTGTAACGGGGCATCTTCTGCGAGGTGTACGCGAAGATGTCCGAGATGATCCGCATCGAGGGCTGCGGCGGATAGATGTAGGTGTTGCGGACCATGAACTCCTTCAGAATGTCGTTCTGAATGGTTCCGGCCAGCTTCTCGGGCGGGACGCCCTGCTCCTCGGCGGCGACGATGTACAGCGCCAGGACGGGCAGCACCGCCCCGTTCATCGTCATCGACACGCTCATGCGGTCCAGCGGGATGCCGTCGAACAGCTGCCGCATGTCGTAGATCGAGTCGATCGCGACGCCCGCCATGCCGACGTCGCCGGTCACCCGCGGGTGGTCGGAGTCGTAGCCGCGGTGCGTGGGCAGGTCGAACGCGACGGACAGGCCCTTCTGCCCGGCCGCCAGGTTCCGCCGGTAGAAGGCGTTGGACTCCTCGGCCGTCGAGAACCCCGCGTACTGGCGGATCGTCCACGGCTGGTTGACGTACATCGTCGGGTACGGCCCGCGCAGGTAGGGCGCGGCGCCCGGGAAGGTGTCCAGGAAGTCCAGGCCCGCCACGTCCTCGGCGGTGTACAGCGGCTTGACGCCGATGCCCTCCGGCGTCTCCCAGACGCTCTCCTGCGGGCCCCGCCCGTCCGCCGCCGCCGCGAACGCGGCCCGCCACGCCTCGGCGTCGCCCGTCGGGGCGGCGCCCCCCAGCTCGACTCCGGTGAAGTCGGGGATGTGGCTCATCACTTCACTCCCAGCTCGTCCAGGACGCCGGCCAGCAGGCCCACCGCGTCCCCGCCGGCGGCGACGTACCCGCTCACCCCGGCTGCCTCCAGCGTCTCGCGCAGCTCGCCGGGGCGCCCGGCGAGGAACACCGTGCGCGCGCCCGCGCCCCGGACCGCCTCGGCCACCGCGGCGGCCTCCTCGGCGTAGACCTTGTCGCTGGAGCACAGGCACACCACCGCGGCCCCGGTCTCCCGCACCGCGTCGGCCGCGCTCCCCGCGTCCACCGGCACCGTCACGGGCTCGACGCCGCCCGCCTGGAACAGGTTCGCGGCGAAGGTCACCCGCCCGGTGTGGGCGGCGGCCGAACCCAGCGCGGCCAGCAGCACCCTCGGCCGCGCGCCCGTGGCCTCCCGGTGCGCGTCCGAGCGCGCCCGCAGCGCCTCGTACGCGTCGTCCCGGCGCACCCGCGGCAGCCCCCCGGACAGCGGCTCCGGCGCCGGGTCCCGGCGCACCGGCTCCTCGTCCAGCAGCGGGAACTCGCTCACGCCCGTCACCGGCTCGCGGCGGTGCGCCAGCGCCTCGCGGCGCCGCGCCCAGGTGGCCGCGACGCGCTCGCCGACCAGGCCGGAGCCCAGCGCGGCCCGCTGGCCGCCCGCGCCCTCGATCTCCTGGAACCACGACCAGGCCGCCCGCGCCAGCTCCTCCGTCAGCCGCTCCACGTAGTAGGAGCCGCCGGCCGGGTCGACGACCCGCGCGCAGTGCGACTCCTCGATCAGGATCGTCGAGGTGTTGCGGGCGATACGGCGCGCGAAGGCGTCGGGCAGCCCCGCCGCGTCGTCGAAGGGCAGCACCGTGACGGCGTCCGCCCCGCCGACCCCGGCCGCGAGCGTCGCGACCGTCGTGCGCAGCATGTTCACCCACGGGTCGCGGCGGGTCATCATCACCGGCGACGTCACGGCGTGCTGGCGCTGCGCCGCGGCATCCGAAGCGGCGGCGGTGACGCCGCACGCCTCGGCGACCCGCGCCCACAGCCGCCTGGCCGCGCGCAGCTTGGCGATCGTCGTGAACTGGTCGGCCGTCGCCGCGTACCGGAACTCCAGCTGACGGCAGGCCGCTTCGGCGCTCAGCCCGGCCTCCGTCAGGCTCCGCAGGTACGCCACCGCCGTCGCCAGGGAGCATCCCAGCTCCTCGGCGGGCGAGGCTCCGGCCTCGTGGTACGGCAGCGCGTCGACCGTCATGGCCCGCAGCCCCGGGTGGGTGCCGCCGACGCGGCCCGCCCACCGGGCGGCGTCCGCCAGCAGCCCGTCCACCGGCGCGTCGTCCCCGGTGCGGGCCAGCAGCCCGAGCGGGTCACCGCCCAGGTTGCCGCGCACCTCGGAGGGTGCGACGCCGCGCCGCTCGTGGACGTCGAAGAGCGCCCGGGCCGCGGCGTCGAACTCCTCGCCCGGCTCCAGCACGACGGGGGCGAGATCCAGGTAGACGCCCTCCAGCGCGGCCGGGAGCGCGCGCACCGGCAGCCCGGCCCGGCCGAGTACCAGCCACAGCGAGCTGACGCCGTTCTCCAGGTCGCCCAGGACCTCCTCGTGGGTGCGGGCGGCGTCCGAGCACCGGAACCGCTGGCGCACGTCCCAGCCCGCGGGCGAGGCACCGCCCGCGGTGCCACCCCGTACGTAGGGCGCGAAACCCGGATATCCGGCGCCGCCCTCGGGGGCGTCGTCGGAGGTGTACAGCGGGCGGGTGCTGAGCCCGTCCTCTAGCGCGGTGGAGAGCGCCTCCTCGGCTCCTGCCCCGGTGGCGTCACTCGCGCCGGACTTCCGCAGCACACCCTCGACGAGGTGCTGCCACTGCGCGCGCGTGACTTCCGGGAACTCGGCGGCCAGAGAGAGCCCGTCATCAGGCAGGACCGTCATAGCGGCAGGCTAGGCCGTCCGCACCCGCCAGCGCAGCGCCGCACCGCTGTGACCTTGGACTCTCGGATGAGCATGAGGGGTGCCCGAGGAAGCTTTCAGGGGGGCGCGAACGCGTGGAGGGGCCACTGTTCCCCGTCCGGCCCGCGCCGAATCCATGACCTCGGTCACGGAACGTGGCCTTCCGGTTCGCCCTCCGGACCCCCGGCCGGGTGCAGCGGGCGCACGTGGGCGTCCGGGCCGGGGAAGACGAGGGTGACGCGCCCGGTGTCGGACCAGCGCACGTCGTAGGGAGGCGTGCCGTCCGCGTGGTGCAGTCCGACGATCTCACCGTCCCGCCGGGCCACACCGTCACTCGGGGTCCGCACGATGAGCTGGTCTCCGACCCGCGCCCGCATCGCCATCACCGTCCCGTTCGCACCCGCACCGCTCGCCCGCTCCTGACCACCGTGGCACCGCGGACGCCCGGGGACAGGGGGCGAACGGCCCCCGCGCCGGGCCGTTCGCCCCCTTGCCGGGCGTCAGGCGGCGGCCACGGGTCAGGCGGCCGGGAGGTCGACGACGAGTGAGGAGCCGGGGGCGACGGCGTAGGCGCGGCCGGCGACGGTCAGCGGCAGGGGCGCTTCGGCGGAGGCCGGGACGGCCACCTCCAGCCGCCGGCCCTGGAGCCGCAGCCGCACACCCCAGTGGCCCCGGTAGCGCACCGAGACGTCGAAGGGGGAGAGCTGCGGCAGCGGCGCGGGGTCGAGCCGCAGGCCCTCGCCGTCCCCGTCGGCCTCCAGGCCCGTGAGGCCGCGCTGCACGAGGTCGAGCGTGCCGGCCATCGCGCCCAGGTGGATGCCCTCGGGCGTGGTGCCGCCCTGGAGGTCGGCGGCGTCGCCGAGGAGCGCCTCCCGGCAGAACGCCCAGCTGTCCGGCCTGCGGGCGCGGGCCAGCACCCAGGCGTGGACGACGCTGGAGAGGGTGGAGCCGTGGCTCGTGCGGCGCAGGTAGTAGTCGACGGTCGCACGCCACAGCTCGTCGTCCATCCGGTAGCCCAGTCGCCGGAAGAGGGCCGCGAGCCGGTCCGGCGGGAAGAGGTAGCCGAGCATGAGCACGTCCGCCTGCTTCGACGCCTGGTAGCGGTTGACGCTGTCCCCCTCCGCCTCCAGGACGCGGTCCAGCCGGCGGAACTCGCCGTAGCGCTCGCGGTAGGCCGCCCAGTCGAGCTCGGCCAGGTCGCCGTACCCCTCGAACTGGCTGATCACGCCACGGTGCCAGGGCACGTACAGCTTCCGGGACACCTCCTCCCACCGTCGGGTCTCCTCCCCGTCCAGGGCGAGGTGCTCGGCCAGCTCGCCCCGCCGCGGCTCGGGCAGTTCGCGCAGCAGCTCCAGGGCGCGGGCCAGTACCCAGGCGGCGGTGACGTTGGTGTAGGCGTTGTCGTCGATCCCCGGCCGGGCGGCCCCGGGATAGGCGTCGTGGTACTCGTCGGGCCCCAGCACCCCGCGGATGCGGTAGCGGCCCAGCGCCCCGTCCCACACGGCCGCGTCGCCCCACAGGCGGGCGATCTGCAGCAGCATCTCCGCCCCGGGGCCGTGCAGGAATCCGAGGTCGCCCGTCGTCCGGCCGTAGTGCCACACGTTGTAGGCCACCGCCGAGCCGACGTGGTGCTGGAGGTGGGAGTGGTCCGGCAGCCAGCGCCCGGAGCGCGGGTTGAGGTGCAGCCGCTGGGTCTCCTCGCGGCCGTCGCTGCCGCTCTGCCACGGGTACAGCGCCCCGCGCCGCCCGGCCGCCACGGCCGACTGCACCGCCCGGGGCAGCCGCCGGTACCGGTAGAGCAGCAGCGCGCGGGAGACCTCGGGGAGGTGCAGGTTCAGGTACGGGAGCACGAACAGCTCGTCCCAGAAGACGTGCCCGCGGTATGCCTCGCCGTGCAGTCCCCGCGCCGGCACGCCGACGTCGAGCTCCGCGGTGTGCGGGGAGAGCGTCTGGAGCACGTGGAAGAGGTGCAGCCGCAGCAGGCGGCCCGGCTCGCCGGGCGCCGTCAGCTCCGCCCGCCGCCACAGCCGCGCCCACGCGGCCCGGTGCGTGGCGCGCAAGCGCTCGAACTGCGGCGCGTCGCACACCCGGCAGTCACACGCGTACACCAGATCGCTGACGGCCGCGTCCAGCGACGTGTGCAGCGCGACGACCTTGTCCACGGCGACCGTGCGCCCCTCGGCCAGCGGTACGTTCAGCGTCTGCGCGACGGCGCGCTCCGCCGTCCGCGCCCGCACCGGCTCCGGGTCGGGCGCGGACGACCGGGTCCGCGCCGCCAGCGCCACCCGGACGCCGGAGGAACGGGTGCGGCACTCCAGCCACAGCACGCCCCGCGGGGTCTCCCCCGTGCGCCAGCCCGTCAGGTGCCCCCCGCGCAGCGCCCGGTACCGCTCGACGCCCTCGTTGCGCACGTCGCCGTCGAGCGCCGACTCCACCTCCAGCGTGCCCGCCCAGTTCTCCGCCGTGAACTCGGTGCGCAGCGCGGCCAGGTGCGGGTCGACCAGGTGCACGAGCCGCTGCTGCCGCACCCCGAGCACCCGGCCCGCCCCGTCGCGCAGCCGCATCCGGCGCGTGAGGGTGCCCCCGGCCAGGTCGAGGCTCTGCCGATACGCCAGCACCTCGGCATCGTCCGGCGACAGCCACGGGCCGGCGGCGCCGTCCCCCGGCTCGCGGACGCGGAAGCGCAACGGCAGCCAGTTCGGCAGGTTGACCATGTCCTCGTTCTCGACCGTGTGCCCGGCGACCCGCGAGGTCAGGCGGTTGTAGCAGCCGGCGCGATAGGTGCCCGGGTAGTGGGCGGGCCCCGCCACGGCCTCGGGCGCGGCGCCCCGGGTGGCGAAGTAGCCGTTGCCCAGGGTGCACAGCGCCTCGCGCAGCCGCTCCTGGCCGGGGTCGTACCCCTCGTACTCCCACCGGTGGCCGTCTCCGTGCGCGGGCGCACTCATGTCCGTCTCCTCTCGGCCGCGTCCAGCAGTTCGGCCGGGCCGGAGACGACGACGCCCGCACCGTGGGTCCGCAGTGCGCCTTCCTGGGCCCCGGTATCGCTGCCGCCGGACGCCCGGTCCACGCCGACGACGGCCTTGAAGCCGCCGCGCCGGGCGGCCTCGACGCCCGCCACCGCGTCCTCCACGGCCACACACTCCGCCGGGGGCACCCCCAGCCGGGCGGCCGCCTCCAGGAACAGCGCCGGGTCCGGCTTGCCGGGCAGGCCCAGCCGTGCCGCCTCGGTGCCGTCCACGACCACGGCGAACCACTCCAGCAGGCCCGCGCGGCGCAGCAGTTCACGAGCGTGCCGGGAGGCGGAGACGGCCGCGCACGCCACGCCCGCGTCCCCCAGCGCCCGCAGCAGCCGAGGGGCCCCGAGCAGCGCGGGCACGTCCCGCTCGGCCAGACCCCGGACGAACGCCGCCTCCTTGGCCGCGGCGAGCGCGTGGACGCTGCCGCTGCCCGGCCCGTCCGCCGGGTCGCCCAGCGGCAGCCGGAGCCCGCGGGCGGCCGGCAGGGCGGCGGCACCGTCCAGCCGGGACCGGCCGTCCACCCAGCGCCGGTACTCCGCCTCCGGGTCGAAGGGCGGCTGCCCGGCCGCCGCGAGGCAGGGGTCGAAGGCGGCCTTCCAGGCCGCGGCGTGCAGCCCCGCCGAGTCGAGCAGGACGCCGTCGGTGTCGAACACGACGGCACGGGCCCCGCGCAGCGGCGGAGCGAGCGGGGGCGGTGACGTCGTCATCAGCGCCTCTTCCGGGCCCGGGGAACGGGTCGGTCGGGTCGATCGCGTCGACCCGGCCGGCGGTGGGGTCGGTGGGCGGCCGTCGGCGGTGCCGGTGGCGGGGGCCGACGTCCCCATCGTGGGCCATGACGACGGCCGCCGCGACCCGCGGCGGGGGCGCGGCGAGGCCCGGGAGGGCCGAGGCCGGTCGGCGGCGGGGCGGGGCCGGGTGGCCCCTGCCCCGGGGAACCGGGCGCCCGCAGGCTGACGGTGGAAGGTGCCGGCACCCGCCCGCGGGAGGACGCGATGGACACCTCGCCCCACACCGTCAGCGACGTGATGACCCGGACCGTCGTCGCCGTCAGCCCGGACGCGCCGTTCAAGGAGGTCGCCCAGACCCTGCGGCAGTGGGGGATCAGCGCGATGCCGGTGCTGGCGGGCGACGGGCGGGTCGTCGGCGTGATCTCCGAGGCGGACCTGCTGTTCAAGGAGGAGTTCCGCGACAGCGACACCTCCGCCTTCGAGCGCTACCGCCGGCTGGAGGAGCTGGCCAAGGCCGGGGGCCTGGTGGCCCGGGACCTGATGTCGAGCCCGGCGGTCTCCGTGTTCGCCAGCGCCACCCTCGCCCAGGCGGCCCGCACGATGGCCGTACGGCACGTCAAACGGCTGCCCGTGGTGGACGGCGAGGGCCGGCTCGCGGGCATCGTCAGCCGGGCGGACCTGCTGAAGGTGTTCCTCCGTCCGGACGAGGAGCTGGCCGAGGAGGTGCGCCGGCAGGTCGTCGAACCGCTGTTCCCGCACCGGAAGCCCGCTGTCGGGGTCCGGGTGGAGGAGGGCGTGGTGACCTTCACCGGGGCCTTCGGCGACCCCGCTCTGGTGCCCATGGCCACCCGGATGGCCCGCGCCGTCGAGGGCGTGGTGGACGTCCGCTTCGACCGCGGCGACATCGCGACGGCGCGGCACACCGGGCAGGAGCCCGTCGGTTCGGCGCGATGACGACGGCCCGCACGGCCGCCCCGCGGGGCCGGTCGGCCTATGGCGGCGCCCGCCCGCGCCCCGCACGATGGAATCCGCGGGACGCTCCCACGAGCAGCCGAGGACGGAATGATGAACCGGACACCAGAGGGCACGGCAGAGCGGCAGATCGGGGTCTTCCTCCTGGACGACCACGAGGTGGTCCGGCGCGGCCTGCACGACCTGCTGGACGCCGAGAGCGACATCGTCATCGTGGGAGAGGCCGGTACCGCCGAACAGGCGCTGGCCCGCGTCCCCGCGCTGCGGCCCGACGTGGCGGTCCTGGACGTGCGGCTGCCGGACGGCGACGGGGTGGCCGTCTGCCGCGAACTGCGCTCGCGCATGCCGGACCTCGCCTGCCTGATGCTGACCTCCTTCGACGACGACGACGCGCTGCTCGACGCGATCCTCGCGGGCGCGGCCGGGTACGTGCTCAAGCAGATCAAGGGCTCCGACCTGGTGGCCGCCGTGCGGACGGTGGCCTCGGGCCGGTCGATGCTGGACCCGGCGACCACCGCACGGCTGCTGGACAACCTGCGCCGGGAGCAGAACGCCCCCGCGGAGGACTCCGCGCTGGCCGACCTGTCCCCCCGGGAGCGGGAGATCCTGGACCTCATCGGGGAGGGCCTGACGAACCGGCAGATCGGCCGACGGCTCTACCTGTCGGAGAAGACGGTCAAGAACAACATCTCGCGGCTGCTGGCCAAGCTGGGCGTCGAGCGCCGCGTCCAGGCGGCGGTCCTGGCCACCCACGCCCCGCCCGCCACCGCGCCACGCCGCCACCGCTGACCGGCGTCCGCCTATCCGTCCCGCGGCGGCCCGGCGGCCCGGAGCGGCCCGGAGTCCCGCGGCGGCCCGGCATCCAGCGACCCCCCGGTGCCGCCCAGGGGCACCGACCAGACGAGCCGGGTGCCGCCGGCCTCCGGCGCCTCGACGGTCAGCCCGCCGCCGAGCCGCTCGGCGCGCTCCGCCAGGTTGAGCAGCCCACTGCGCCGTCCGGCGGCCGGGATGCCGACGCCGTCGTCCCGCACGGTCAGAGCCACCCGGCCGCCGCCGACGACCAGGGCCACGTCGGCGGCGGTCGCGTGGGCGTGCCGGGCGACGTTCGTCAGCGCCTCCGCCAGCACGGTGACCACCTCGTCCCCCACCTCGGCGGGGACGTCCGTGTCCACCAGACCCTCGGTGTGCAGCGACGGGGTGAAGCCCAGCGCCCGCGCCGCCTCCTCGGCCGCCTCCGCCACCCGCACCCGCAGCCCGTGCCGGCGGACTCCCGGCTCCCGGCGGCGCAGGCCGAAGATGGTGGAGCGGATGATGCGCACCGTCTCGTCCAGGTCGTCCACGGCGTGCAGGAGCCGGTGCTCGGCCTCGGGGTGATCGACGAAGCGCAGGGCCGACTGGAGTGAGATGCCGGTGGCGAAGAGCCGCTGGATGGCCAGGTCGTGGAGGTCGCGGGCGATGCGGTCGCGGTCCTCCAGCAGTGCGACCTGCTCCGCGTCGCGGCGCCGGTCGGCCAGCTCCATGGCGAGCGCGGCCTGACCGGCGTAGGTCAGCAGCGGCGCGGTCTCGTGCTCCCCGAACGCCGGGGGCTCCCCGCGGGCCAGCAGCAGCACCCCGCGCACGTCCTCCCGGGACTCCATGGGCACCGCGACCGCGGGCCCCAGCCCCTGCCAGCGCCGCGGCCCCTCGGTGACGCGGGGGTCGTGGGCGATGTCGGGGCTGGTGATGGGCTTCCCCGCGCGCACCGCCGCGCCCACGAACGAGCCCTCGGCCGGCACCACCAGACCCTGGTGGCCCTCCCACCGCGCACCGGAGACACGCACGAAGCGCAGGTCGGCGCCCTCGTGGACGGGCACGGCCAGGGCGCCCAGCTCCGCGTGGAGTATGTGGCGGGCGTGCCGGACGATCAGCTCGACGACGGCGGACTCGTCGGCCCCCGACAGCAGGCTGGCCGTGACCTCGGCGTTGGCCTCCAGCCACCGCTGACGGTTGCGGGCCTGCTCGTACAGCCGGGCGTTCTCGACGGCGACCCCCGCCGCCACGGCCAGCGTCGAGAGCACGGACTCGTCCTCGGCGTCGAACTCCCGGCCGTCGCGCTTCTCGGTGAGGTAGAGGTTGCCGAAGACCTCGTCCCGCACGCGGACGGGCACGCCGAGGAACGTGTGCATCGGCGGATGGCCTTCGGGGAAACCCCGCGAGGCGGGATGCGCGGCGAGGTCGGGCAGCCGCAGCGGCCTCGGGTGGCGGATCAGCTCACCGAGCAGGCCGTGGCCGGTGGGCAGGTGGCCGATCTCCGCGTACTGCTCCTCGCTGATGCCCACGGGTACGAAGCGCGCCAGCATGCCGTCCTCGCCGATGACGCCCAGCGCCCCGTACTCGGCGTCGACCAGCACCGTCGCCGCCTCCACGATGCGGCGCAGCACCTGCGGCAGATCCAGTTCGCTGCCCACCGTCAGCACGGCTTCGAGCAGGCTGTGCACCCGGTCCCGGGTCCGGCGCATCTCGTCGACGCGGGCCTGCAGCTCGTCCACGAGTTCGTCCAGCGGCAGCCGTGGCAGGCCCTCGGACGATCCGCCCCACTCCGTGGTCACGGGGCCTCCTACGGCTGTCCGAAGGTGCGGCGGCTCCCCCCGCTTCACGGTACCGGCAGGCCCGTGCCCGCCGCACGGCGCGACGTGCAGGGATCGGCCGGACGGCGGGTTCAGCGCCCCGGGAGGCCCAACGCCCCAGGAGGCTCGGAGGGCGCAGGAGGACGGGGGAGCGCTGTGGCTCAGCGGAGGCTGCCCTCCGGCCACTGCCCGCTGCCGTAGGGCCCGTACAGGTCGAGCAGCCGGGTGCGGGCGTGCTGCAGCCGGTGCCCGACGATCTCCGCCACCCGCACGGCCAGCGCGTAGCCCAGCCGCGGATCCTCCTCGGCCAGCTCGCGCACCCTGACGGCGTCGAACTCCCACGCCCGGACGTGGCTGCGGGCCTCGGCCCCCAGGTGCCAGACATGCGGCGGCACCAGCCACGACCACCCGACGAGGTCACCCGAGTGGAGCACCTCGACGACGGCGGGGCGGCGGCCGGGCACCCGCAGGTCGATGGCCACGGAACCGCTGCGGATGATCCAGAACCGGTCGGCCCGCTGCCCCTCGCGGAAGATCCTCGTCCCGGCGGGGTACTCCATCGGGTGCGACAGGGCGAGCAGCCGTTCCCGGCCCTCCTCCGGCAGCGAACTCAGCAGGCTGTTCGCAGTGATGATCATGATGCCTCCCGGGCCGCCGCCGAGCCTGAACCGTTCCCTCCATCGTGGCGCCGGACCGCCCGGCCGGGGCAGGCCCGAAGGGCCCCGCGGGCGGACCCGCCCGGCCCTCGTGGCCGTGCCGGACGGGGCGGAGGCTGGAGGGGTCGCCGACGGCGAGCCGGACGAACGGAGAGTGGATCATGCACCATCGCACCGTGCGGGACCTCATGACGCGGAACGTGGTCCGGGCCCCGCGTGAGCTGCCGTTCAAGGAGATCGTGGAGCTGCTCTCCGACTCCGGGGTGACGGCCGTGCCAGTCGTGGACGCCGCCGGGCGCCCGATGGGCGTCGTCTCCGAGGCGGACCTCCTGCGCAAGGCGAGCGACCAGCCCGACGCCTCCGGGCTGACCGTCGTGCCGCACCTGGAGGCGTGGCAGCGGGCCAAGGCCGAGGGCGCGCGGGCGGAGGAGCTGATGTCCGCACCGGCGGTCTGCGCCCGGCCGGACTGGACGGTGGTCGAGGCGGCCCGGCTCATGGAGGTCCAGGGCGTCAAGCGGCTGCCCGTGGTGGACGCGACGGACCGGCTCGTCGGCATCGTCAGCCGCTCCGACCTGCTGCGGGTCTTCCTGCGCCAGGACCAGGCGATCCACGACGAGATCGAGCTCGACGTCATGCAGCACACCCTCGGGCTGGCCCCGCACCAGCTGGCCGTCGACGTGCGGGCGGGGCGGGTCACCCTGCGGGGCACGGTCGAGTCGCGGAGCACAGTGCCGCTCGTCGTACGGCTGTGCCGGGCCGTGGACGGCGTCGTGGCCGTCGACGAGCACCTCGCGTTCGACCGCGACGACACCGCCAGCGACGCGGAGAGCACGCACGCCGGCTGACCGCGGGGGACACACGAAGGCGGAAAGGGCCCATCCGCTTCTCGCGGACCCTGATTACGCGGTGCGCGGGCCTCTAACCGCTTCCCCGCGTCTCTCGTATCGGACCCTTTCCGTCACCTCCAGGAAAACACCGGGGGCCGGTCGGCGCCAGGGCCGACCGGCCCCCGCCCCGGCCCGGGACCCACGCGGGCCGTTCGGCCCTGCCGAGGCCCGTTCCCCGCGCGGTTCACTGAAGGCGGAGGGCGTCACCACGTCGCCCCGGGAGACGAGAGTGAGGAGGAGACCTGGTCATGGCCACACTCGCACGCAGGCAGCGGTTCCCCTTCGCGGAGCTGCCCGACTGGTTCGAGGACTTCCCGACCCGCTTCGCCATGCCGGGCATGGCGGACCTGTACACCATGCGGGTGGAGGAGTACACGGAGGAGGGTCGGTACGTCATCCGCGCGGAGCTGCCCGGCATCGACGTCGAGGACCTGGACGTCACCGTCGAGGACGGCGTCCTCACCGTCAAGGCCGAGCGGACCGAGCGCGAGGTCGACAAGCACCGCAGCGAGATCCGCTACGGGTCGCTGACCCGCAGCCTCACCCTGCCCAAGGGCGCCAACGACGAAGACGTCCGCGCCGACTACACGGACGGCATGCTCACCGTGAGCGTGGGTCTCGGCGAGGAGAAGGCGAGGCCGAAGCACATCGAGATCAAGCACACCATCTGAGACCCGGTGTGTCGCGGGCCTCCGGGCGGACCGACGGCCGCACGTCCGGGGGCCCGCGATCGTCGGATGTCGGCCTTCAGGTGCCGGGTGCCCCCGTGGTCCGCTCGACGTCCAGCTCCAGGAAGTGCGCCGAGCAGGAGATGCACGGATCGTGGTTGCGCACCGCCCGCTCGCACAGGGCGGTCAGCGCCTCGTCGGACGCCTCCCCCCGGTGCAGCGCGGCCTGGACGAGGCGGCGCAGGTCCTCCTCGATGGCCCCCTGGTTCTGCGCGGTCGGCGGCACGATGCGGGCGTCCGCGACCCGGCCCGCGTCGTCGAGCACATAGCGGTGGTAGAGCAGGCCCCGGGGCGCCTCCGTCGCGCCGTGCCCGACGCCCGCACGGGCCGGTACCTCCGTGTACGGCCGCTCGGGCGGCTCGTACTCCCCGATGATCCGCAGCGCCTCCTCGACGGCGTAGAGGACCTCCACCGCCCGGACGAGGATGCTCCGGTACGGGTTCCGGCAGACCTCGCCGGGGCCGCCCTCCGCCTCCGGGCGCAGCGGCGGCTCGCTCAGCCCGGCCTCCCGGGCCGCCTGCCGGGCCACCGGTGAGAGCAGGTGGCCGCTGACGGCGTAGCGGGCGAGGGAGCCGGTGAGGTGGCGCCGGCCGTCCAGCCGGGAGTGGAGCGCCGTGGAGTGGGGGACCTGCTCCTCGGCGACGTGCTCGGGGAACGCGTGGAGGGGGAAGGCGCGGGACGAGGGCGGGGAGCCCGGCTCCGGGTAGGGGAGCACGGTGGGGACGCCCGACTCGATGGCGTAGGTGCCGGGCTCGGCGAGCGCGAGCAGGTCGGCCTCGCACTCGGCCTCGGGGAAGTCGAAGCCCGCGACCCAGCGCACCGTGTCCCAGGCGTCGTCCAGCGCGGTGCGCAGCCGCTCGGCGAGCGGCCGCAGCTCGCCGCGTGTGGGCGCCCGGTGGAAGCCGCCGAGGCGCACGTTGACCGGGTGGATGGCGCGGCCCCCGAGCAGCTCGACGACGGCGTTCCCGGCCTGCTTGAGCCGCAGCCCGCGTTCGACGTGTGGCCGGTGCTCGCGCGAGAGGCCGACGACGTCGGCGTGGCCGAGGAAGTCCGGCGCGTGCAGGAGGTGGACGTGCAGCGTCTGGCTCTCGATCCACTCCCCGCAGTACAGCAGACGGCGCAGGGCCGCGACGGGCCCCTCGACGCGGACGCCGCACGCCTCCTCGACGGCCCGGCAGGCGCTCAGCTGGTAGGCGACGGGGCAGATCCCGCAGATGCGCGAGGTGAGGTCGGGCGGTTCGGTGTGGGCGCGGCCCCGCAGGAAGGCCTCGAAGAACCGGGGCGGTTCGTAGATCGCGAGCCGCGCCTCGGTGACGGTGCCGTCGTGGACGCGCAGGTGCAGCGCGGTCTCGCCCTCGACGCGGGCGAGGGCCGGGACGCGCAGCGTCCGGGTGCCGGGTGCGGGCTCGTTCATGCGGGACCGTGCTCCTCCACGTCCGTGAACGCGGTGACGTTGAAGGTGTGCAGGAGTCTGCCGACGTCCTCCTCGCTCATGCCGTCGCGGTGCATGAGCGGGACGAGGGCGGGGAGGTTGGTCGTCCCGGCGGGGCCGAAGCAGCCGTAGCAACCGCGCCCGTAGGCCGGGCAGATGGCCCCGCAGCCCGCGTGGGTCGCGGGGCCGAGGCACGGCGTGCCGTGGGCGACGGTCACGCAGACCGTGCCCCGTCGCTTGCAGGAGAAGCAGACGCTGTGGTTCGGGACGTCCGGCTTGCGGCCAGCGAGGAAGGCGGTGATGACCTCCAGCAGCTGGGTCCGGTCGATGGGGCACCCGCGCAGCTCGAAGTCGACGGGCACGTGGGCGGAGACGGGGGTGGAGGTGGCGAGGGACTCGATGTAGTCGGGGCGGGCGTAGACGGCTTCCAGGTACTCGCCGGCGTCGGCGTAGTTGCGCAGGGCCTGGACGCCGCCGGCGGTGGCGCAGGCGCCGATGGTGACGAGGCGCCGGGACGCGGCCCGCACGCGCCGGATGCGCGCGGCGTCCTCGGGGGTGCTGACCGAACCCTCGACGAGGGACAGGTCGTAGGGGCCCGGCCCGATGTCGCTCGACGCTTCCAGGAAGTGGGCGATCTCCAGCTCGGCGGCGATGCCGAGGAGTTCGTCCTCGCAGTCGAGCAGGGTGAGCTGGCAGCCGTCGCAGGACGCGAACTTGAACACCCCGAGCCGGGGGCGGGCGTCCGGTGCGGTGTGCGTGCTCATCTCACGGCTCCTCTCACGCCTTCCACGGCTGCTCTCACGGTCCCTCCACGGCTCCTCTCGACAGCTACCCCCGTCACAGCTCCCGGACGGCGAGCAGGGGTTCGGCCTCGTCGTAACCGACGACCGGGCCGTCCCGGCAGAGCAGCAGCGGCCCGAGCTGGCAGTGGCCGCAGTGCCCGGTGGCGCAGCGCATGTTGCGCTCCAGCGACACCCGCACCCGCCCGGGCGGCACCCCGTGGCCGAGCAGCGCGCGGGCGGTGGCACGGATCATGACCTCGGGGCCGCAGACGAACGCCGTGGTGCCTCCGGGAGCGAACCGCGCCTCGCCGAGCAGCGTCGTGACGACGCCGACCCGACCGGCCCAGCCGACGCTCGGCCGGTCGACGGTGGCGACGGCGAACGGGCGCCGCCAGTCGGGGAACTCGTCCTGGTAGAGCAGGTCTTGGGGGGACCGGGCCCCGGCCAGGACGTTCAGCCGCCCGTACGCCCGCGGCTCGGCCAGGACGGCGTGGACGAGGGGGCGCAGCGGGGCGAGCCCGATACCCCCGGCGATGACGAGCACGTCCCGGCCCCGGGCCGCGGCGAGGTCCCAGCGGGTGCCGAACGGCCCGCGCACCCCCACCGAGGCGCCCACCCGCAGTCCGCACAGCGCGCGGGAGACGGCTCCGACGGCGCGCACCGTGTGGGTGAGGCGCGGCCCCTCGGCGAGACGCGACACCGACACCGGGATCTCGCCGACGCCGAACGCGTACAGCATCGCGAACTGGCCCGGCGCGAAGGGCTCCAGAGCCCGGCCGACCGGCTCCAGCACGAGCGTGACCGTGTCGCCGGTGTCTTCGCGGCGGGCCACCAGGCGGTAGGGGAGCGGAACGAGCGTCATGGCGGCGGAGCACTCCCCTGCGGCGGCCCGTACAGGTCGAGCAGCCGGGTCCGCGTGGCGCGCAGCCGCTCCCCGATGGTGGCGGCCACCGCGGTGACCAGCGGCAGCCCCAGGGCCGGGTCCGCGGCGCACAGCGCGCGCACCGCGTCCGCGTCGAACTCCCAGGCGCGCACAGTCTCCAGGGTCTCGGCTCCGAGGTGCCAGCGGCGGGGCGGGAACAGCCACGACCAGCCGAGCAGTCCCCCGGCGCCGATCGTCTCGACGACGGCCCGCCCGGGGCCGGGGAGCTGCACGTCGAGCGCCACGACACCGCCGCGCAGCAGCCAGAAGCGGTCGGCGTCCTCACCCTCCTCGAAGATCCGGGTGGTGCCGGGGAGGGTGACGTCGCGGGCGAGCGCCAGCAGCCGCTCGCGGTGCTCGGGGGACAGCGCCGCGAACGTGCCGGTCACCGCGTCCGCGTCGGCCGGCGGAGTCACGTCCGGCCCTCCTTCCGCGTGGCCTCCTCGTGCAGGGCGTGGGCCTCCTCGGTGAGGTCGATGCCGGTGGGGCACCAGACGATGCACCGGCCGCAGCCCACGCACCCCGAGCTGCCGAACTGGTCGTGCCACGTGCCCAGCTTGTGGGTGAGCCACTGGCGGTAGCGGCTGCGCGGGCTGGCCCGCACCGGCCCGCCGCCCAGGAGCGAGAAGTCCAGGTCGTAGCAGGAGTCCCAGCGGCGCCAGCGCTCGGCGTGGTCGCCGGTCAGGTCGGTGACGTCCTCGGTGGTCGTGCAGAAGCAGGTGGGGCACACCATCGTGCAGTTGCCGCAGCTCAGGCAGCGCGCCGTGACGTCGTCCCAGCGCTCGGCCTCCAGGTTGTCCCGCATCAGGGTCCGCAGGTCCACCGGCGGCATGGAGCGGCCCATGCGGTCGGCGGCGTCGCGCACGGCGTCGGCCGCGGCGCGCCGGGTGGTGCCGTCGGCGGTGCGGCGGGGCAGCTCCGCGAGCACCTCCGCCCCCTCCGCGCTTCCACTGCGGCACAGGAAGCGGTGGCCCTCGCCGTCCACGACCTCGGTGAGCGCGAGGTCGTATCCCGCGTCGACGGCCGGGCCCGAGCCCATGGAGACACAGAAGCAGGTGGCCCCCGGCTCGGTGCACTCCACCGCGATGAGGAACGCGCCGGCGCGCCGGGAGCGGTAGGCCGGGTCCCGGTGCCGGCCGCCGGTCATCACCCGGTCCAGGACGCGGATGGCCCGCAGGTCGCAGGGCCGCACCCCGAGAAAGGCGTACGCGACGTCCCGGGGCCGGTCCTCGCGCACGGTCATCCCGCCGTCGGGCTCCCGGTCGGCCGTCCACTGGCGCACCCGCTCCGGGTGCAGGAACGTCTTCCACGACTGCGGCCCCGCGCTGTGGGCGAAGGCCGCCCCGTCCTCCCGGCGGCGCAGCCGGTACCGCCCCGCCTCCAGCTCGACGCCCCAGCCCCAGGGCAGTGCTCCGGCGGAGTCCAGCTCGTCCAGCACGATCGCGCCGTCGCGGACCGTCGGGCCGACCACCGTGCGGCCACGGCGCGCGAGGACGCGCACGAGCGCCTCCAGGCCGTCCCGGTCGAGCACCGCTCCGGCCCCGTCCTCCCGGCCCGCTCCGGCCGCTTCCGTCTCCGCGGGGTCCGTCATCCTCTGCCCTCGCCCTCCACGCGCGACACCCTGTGCTGCCAGGTCAACTACAGAGTGTCAGGAGGGTGGGGGCTTCCGGGCCGAAGCCGCCGGGTGTGTCCCCGTGCGGTCGCGGTGCGCGACGTCCGCCTCGATCAGCTCGGCCAGGCGCAGCACCACACGGGCCACCGCCGGGCTGAGCCCCCGGCCGAGCCCGTGATCCGCCCCCTCGACCGCGTAGCCGACCAGGCGTCCCGGAGCCCGCCCGAGGCCGTCGGCCAGCCGCAGCGCCTCGGCGACGCCGAGCCCGTGCGTGCTGTGCCGCCCCGCGGCCACGACGAGCGGTGCGTCCCTGGGGGCCGAACACCACCGGTGGATCCGCCCGGGGCGGGGCACAGGAGGGAAGCAGGCGTCGACGACCACCGTGAGCGCGGTGCCCTCCCAGAGGCCGATCAGCCGGCCCGGGTCCCCGTCGCACTCCGCGAACGCCGTACCCGGGGGCGGCGGACACCGCTCGGCCCGCTCCCGCAGCAGCGCGACGACGGCCCACCCGAGGCCGTCGTCACCCCGGAACGCGTTGCCCACCCCGATGACGGCCGTACCGGCGAGCGGCTCCATCGATCCGTACGTCCTCATCCTCGCGCGTCCCGGACAGCCCCCGTTCCGACCATCGTCGGCGCCCCGGCCCCGCGGGAGCCGCAGCGACGCACCGGGCGCGCGATCGGCGGTACGCGGACGGCGGTACGCGGGGGCGCGGTCAGCGGCCGGAGCCGGACCAGCGCGGCTCCACCACGTCCCACTCGCCCGCCCAGTCCGCGTCCGCGCGGCGGTCCAAGGCGTACAGACGGAGCTTGAGGAGTCCCAGGGAGGCCAGCGAGACGCCGCCGGCCACGGCGAGCCCGGCGTGCGCGGCGGCCAGGGCGACGTCCGCGTCCGAGCGGGGCGCGGCGGCCGGGTTCCCGGTGTCGTCGACCCACAGCGGCACGGTGCTCCCCGCGTCGGTTCCGCTGGACACCACCACGGTGCCCCGGTGCTCCTCGGCCTGCGGGAAGCGCCAGACCGCCGGCGCCGTCGCGTCACCGCCGCCACCCCGGTACGGGGACTCCCTCGGCTCCGCCTCGGCCAGCGTCCGCGCGCTCACCGAGTGCCGGTGCCGGGCCTCCTGCTCGGCCGTCCGGCTCTCGCCGTCCAGGATGGCCAGCCCGGCGGCCGAGCCCAGGACCACGGCCAGCGGCAGCGCGGCGGCGAAGCCGACGACCGCCCGGCTGCGCGCCCGGTCGAGATCGCGGCACAGCGGGCCGGTGTCCCGGCCCCTCGCCCGCCGCCAGTGCGCGCGCAGCGGCGTGCGGGGCGGGCCACTCCCGGGGGTCACGAAGTTCCGTCGGGACACGGGGCACCTCCTCCACCACGCGTACGCGCCCGGTCACCCGGAGTCGTCCACGGCGTCGTGGTCGACCTCGGGGTGCACGATCCTGCGGCCGGTGACCCGGGACGGGGTGATCGCCAGCCACCGTCGACGCAGCCCGCCGGGCCACGGCTCCGAGGCGGTCCGCTCGTCCAGCCGCCCGACGGTGTCCGGGTCGGTGACGGCCCACCCCTCGCCCACGGCCAGCACGCTCCAGCCCTCGCTGAGCACCTCGTCGATACGGTCCACCTCGAAGGCCACCTCGGCCCCCTCGACCGCCGCCGGAACGGTCTCCTCGGCCGTGCGGAACGCGATGTCCCCGGCGGACACCACGTAGTTGACGGGGACCACGGCCGGGCCCTCGGGAGTGATGACCGCCACCCGCCCAACGCCGTGCGAGCCGAGCAGCCCGCGGCACTCCGCTTCGTCCAGCTCCAGCAGCCGGGCGCCCCGGAACGCGGTGCCCCCGCCGGGCGGCCGGTCCGCCGCGCTCCCCGTCAGCTCCGCCAGCGTCGTCCGCAGGGCGTCGGCGAGCCGCAGCAGCACCCCGACACCGGGCGTGGCGGACCGCTCCTCGACGTAGCGGATGTACGTGGTCGCGGCGCCGGTGCGCTCGGCGAGCTCCTCGCGGCTCAGCCCCAGCTCCTCGCGCCGGGCGGCCACCCGCCGCCCGAGGTCGGTCCCGTGCCCGGCTCCGGTGCGCTGGTCCGCGGTGTTCGGCATCTCCCTCACGTCCCTCCGGACGACGGCTCACCGGCCACCGGCTCCGGCGCGAGCGTCCCGAGGGTGAGCGTGATCTCCGGCGGGTCGGTGAGCGTGTTCTTCACGGTGCAGTGCGAGACGACGGCCCTCAGGGCCGCGGCGCGCTCCGGTGGCAGCCCGGGCGCGTCGACCCGCAGGGCGAGCGTCGTGACGTGGGCCGGGGCGTGCGCGGCCAGGGTGTGCTCGGCGGTGACGCGCAGGCCGCGGCGGTCGAGTCCGTGCCGGTCGAGGAAGCGTCCGGCGTAGTGCGCGACGCAGGTGGCCACGGAGGCCACGAACAGTTCCACCGGCGAGGGGGCGGTGTCCCCGCCGCCCGCGGACTCCGGCTGATCGACGGTCAGGACGTGCCCGCGCACGCTCGCCTCGTACGCGTCACCGCCGAGCGGCACGACCTCCACGCGTCCCGGACGCCCGGAGTGCTGCTCGACGGCCGCCGCCTGGGCGAGCAGCAGCGCCGCGATGCGCCGGGCCTCCCGCGGGGTGAGCGACGCCCACACCTCGCTGTCGTCGTACGGCTCGCGCGCGGTGTCCAGGACCACCCGGCCCATCCCGGCGGGCAGCCCCGGCAGCGTGAACCGGGTGACGTTGACGTCCCGCCCGCAGCGCGTCCGCACGTGATCGCCGTGCTCCGCGTTCCGCTTCTCGTCCACAGGCCCACCATCCGCCCGCCGGCCGCCCGGCCTCCAGAGCCGAACGGCCCCCGCCCGGGGCTGATGGCCCCGGGCGGGCCAGCGCCCGCTCAGTGCGGCGTCAGGCCCTTGTAGAGCCCAGGGGGCAGGAGGCAGGGGCACGGCTTCACCGGCCGGAGGGTCAGGGGCGACGTGTCAGTCGTCGCGTCGTCGGCCACCGCGGTTCCCCGCCGCCGGGCACAACGAAAAAGGCGCCTTCCCCAGTGACGTTCGTCACCGCGAGAAGACACCTCAGTCGCTACTGCTGAGTGCGCGAGGGGGGAGTTGAACCCCCACGCCCTTTCGGGCACTGGAACCTGAATCCAGCGCGTCTGCCTATTCCGCCACCCGCGCATGGGTGCGTCGTCAGGATAGCCAACCATTCCGGGGCCCGTATCTCTCAGGTGGCCTCCAGGGCCTCCCCGGTGGGCTGCTCCCTGCCGACATCCAGAAGACTAGCACGCTGCCGAGGGTGCCCTCACATCCCTTGCGACCGCCCCCACGGCACCGCCGGGTGGGGGACACTGGGCGGAAGTCACCTCTACGATCCGTGTGAGAGGTGACACCCACGCGGCGGAGCGGGAAGCGGAACCAGCTCTTTCCCTCGCGCGTGGATACGATCAGTAAGCAGTACCGGTTGTTGCACCCTGGACGGACGCACGAGAACGCCGGAACGTGGGAAGGAGGTGCACCGTGGGAGTTCTGAAACGCTTCGAGCAGCGTCTCGAAGGCCTCGTCAACGGCACCTTCGCCAAGGTGTTCAAGTCCGAAGTGCAGCCCGTCGAGATCGCCGGCGCCCTCCAGCGCGAGTGCGACAACAACGCGACGATCTGGAACCGCGAGCGGACGGTCGTCCCGAACGACTTCATCGTGGAGCTCAGCGCCCCCGACCACGACCGGCTCTCCCCCTACTCCGCGCAGCTCGGCGACGAGCTGGCGGGCATGGTGCGGGACTACGCGAAGCAGCAGCGCTACACCTTCATGGGCTCGGTCAAGGTCCATCTGGAGAAGGCGACGGACCTGGACACCGGGCTCTACCGGGTCCGCAGCCGCACGATGGCCGCCAGCTCCTCGCAGCCGGGGCCCGCCTCACCCGCGCAGTACAGCGCCCCCGCCCCGCAGCACGGCGTCCCGCCGAGGCCCCCGGGCGCGCCGCGGATGCCGTCGACGCCGCCCCCGGGCGCCCCGCCCACGGTCGGCCACGTCCGGCGCTGGGTGGAGATCAACGGCAACCGTCACCAGATCTCCCGGACGACCCTCGTGCTAGGCCGCTCCACCGAGGCCGACGTGCGGATCGACGACCCCGGTGTATCCCGCAAGCACTGCGAGATCCGCACCGGCCCGACGGTCGTCGTCCAGGACCTCGGCTCGACGAACGGCATCGTGGTGGACGGACAGCGGACCACACACGCTACGCTCCGCGACGGCTCACGGATCGTCGTGGGCAGCACCACGATCATTTACCGGCAAGCCGAAGGGTGAAGCGGGGGCAATGTCAGAGCTGACCCTGACGGTCATGCGGCTGGGCTTTCTCGCCGTACTGTGGCTGTTCGTCATCGTGGCCGTGCAGGTCATCCGAAGTGATCTGTTCGGCACCCGGGTCACCCAACGGTCCGGGTCCGCGCCGCGCCGCGCGCCGGACCGCCAGCCGGCCCGGCCGCCGCAACAGGCGTCCGGCGGGGGCCGCGGAGGTGGCCGCAGCCGTCGGGGCGCCCCGACGAAACTCGTGGTGACCGAGGGGTCGCTCACCGGAACCACCGTCGCCCTCCAGGGGCAGACGATCACTCTCGGCCGGGCCCACGACTCCACGATCGTGCTGGACGACGACTACGCGTCCAGCCGGCATGCCAGGATCTACCCGGATCGCGACGGCCAGTGGATCGTGGAGGACCTCGGCTCGACCAACGGCACGTACCTGGACCGCAACCGACTCACCACGCCGACGCCGATCCCGCCCGGTGCGCCGATCCGCATCGGCAAGACGGTCATCGAGCTGCGGAAGTAGACGAACATGACGACCGGAGGGTGGGCACCGTGCGGATGTACCCGGAGCCGACAGGCGAGGTGCGCATGAGTCTGTCACTGCGTTTCGCCGCCGGATCGCACGACGGCATGATCCGCGACCACAACGAGGACTCCGGCTACGCCGGGCCGCGTCTGCTGGCCGTCGCCGACGGCATGGGCGGCCAGGCGGCCGGCGAGGTCGCCAGCTCCGAGGTGATCTCGACGATCGTGGAGCTGGACGAGGACGTGCCGGGCTCGGACGTCCTGACCTCGCTCGGTGAGGCCGTGCAGCGCGCCAACGACCAGTTGCGCGTCATGGTCGAGGAGGACCCGCAACTGGAGGGCATGGGCACGACGCTCACTGCCCTGCTGTGGACCGGGCAGCGGCTCGGCCTCGTCCACGTCGGCGACTCCCGCGCCTACCTGCTGCGCGACGGCGTCCTCAGCCAGATCACCCAGGACCACACCTGGGTGCAGCGGCTCGTCGACGAGGGCCGCATCACCGAGGAGGAGGCCACCACCCACCCGCAGCGCTCGCTGCTGATGCGCGCGCTGGGCAGCGGGGACCGGGTGGAGCCCGACCTCTCGATCCGCGAGGTGCGCGCGGGCGACCGCTACCTCATCTGCTCCGACGGCCTGTCCGGCGTGGTCAGCCACCAGACGATGGAGGAGACCCTCGCCAGCTACCAGGGCCCCCACGAGACGGTGGACGAGCTGATCCAGCTCGCCCTGCGCGGCGGCGGCCCGGACAACATCACCGTCATCGTCGCCGACGTCCTCGACGTGGACGGCAACGACACCCTGGCGGGCCAGCTCAACGACACCCCGGTCGTCGTCGGCGCCGTCGCCGAGACGCAGAACGACATCGGCGGCGGCCCCGGCGCCCAGGCCACCCCGGCCTCCCGCGCCGCGGCGCTCAGCCGCTCGGTGCCGCAGCAGTCGGCCGCCGAAGGCCCGCCGGAGGGCTTCGGCCCGCCCGGCAGCGGCCCGGCCATGGGCACCCCGCCCCCGGCCGGCGGGTTCGGCGACCCGGTGGACCCCCCCGAGGCCGAGGGAGAAGCGCCCCGCAGACGCGGCGGCTGGGTCAAGCGGACGCTGTTCATCGTGCTCGCGCTCGCCCTGCTGGGCGGCGGCCTGTACGCGGCCTGGAAGTGGTCCAGGGGTCAGTACTACGTCGGCGCCGAGGGCGACAAGGTCGCGCTCTACCAGGGGCTGAACCAGAAGCTGGGCCCGCTGGAGCTGGGCGAGGTCAAGAAGAACACCTCGATCGAACTCAAGTACCTGCCGGTCTACCAGCGCAACCAGGTCAAGGACACCATCTCCATGGGCAGCCTCGGCCAGGCCGAGGACAAGATCACGGAGCTGGCGGACCAGGCCGAGGTCTGCGAGATCGTGGCCCAGCAGAAGGCCTCCGCCGAGCAGGCCAAGCAGGAAGCCGACGACGCGCAGCCCGGCGGTGACGGCGGCGGCGGGTCCGTGGCCGACGACCCCGCCCCCGGACCCTCGCTGACGGCGGAGCAGCAGCGCCTCGCCAAGCAGTGCCGGACGCCGTGAGGGGCAGCGAATCCATATGAGCGCCAACACCACCACCGGGAGTACCAGCACGGTCTCGGCGGGCGGTCCCCCCAGCCGCCGCAACACCGAGCTGGGGCTCCTGATCTTCGCCGTCGTCATCCCCGTCTTCGCCTACGCCAACGTGGGGCTGGCCAAGAACGGGACGCTCCCGGCCGGGATGATCGGCTACGGGCTCGGCCTCGGCCTGCTCGCCGGCGTCGCCCACCTGCTGGTGCGGAAGTTCGCCCCCTACGCGGACCCGCTCATCCTGCCGATCTGCACCCTGCTCAACGGGCTCGGCCTGGTGCTGATCTGGCGGCTCGACCAGGAGCCCGGCGTCGAGCCGGAGAACGCCGCGCCCGGCCAGCTCATGTGGTCGGCCGTGGGCGTCGCCCTGTTCCTCGCGGTGCTCGTCTTCCTCAAGGACCACCGCATCCTGCAGCGCTACACCTACATCTCCATGGCCGTCGCCCTGGTGCTGCTGGCGCTGCCGATGTTCTTCCCCGGCGTCAACGGCGCCAAGATCTGGGTGACCATCCCCGGCGTCGGCTCGCTGCAGCCCGGCGAGTTCGCGAAGATCATCATCACGGTCTTCTTCGCCGGCTACCTCATGGTCAAGCGGGACGCGCTGGCCCTGGCCAGCCGCCGCTTCATGGGCCTCTACCTGCCCCGCGGGCGCGACCTCGGGCCGATCCTGGTCATCTGGGCGCTCAGCCTGCTCATCCTCGTCTTCGAGACCGACCTCGGCACCTCGCTGCTGTTCTTCGGCATGTTCGTGGTGATGCTGTACGTCGCCACCGAGCGCACGAGCTGGATCATCTTCGGGCTGCTGCTCTCCGCGGCCGGGGCCACGTTCGTCGCCTCCTTCAACGGCCACGTCGCCGGCCGCGTGCACAACTGGCTCAACCCGCTGGAGCCGGGGAGCAACGGCGGCACCACCGAGACCGCCCAGGTCATGTACTCCTTCGGCTCGGGCGGGCTCTTCGGCTCCGGGCTCGGTGAGGGCTTCACCCGGCTCATCGGCGGCATCGCCGTCAAGAGCGACTACATCCTCGCCACCGTCGGCGAGGAACTCGGCCTCACCGGCATGATGGCCATCCTGCTGCTCTACGGACTGCTCATCGAGCGCGGCATCCGCACGGCCCTGGCCGCGCGCGACCCGTTCGGCAAGCTGCTCGCCGTCGGGCTGTCCGGCGCGTTCGCGATCCAGGTCTTCGTCGTCGCGGGCGGCGTCACCGCGCTCATCCCGCTCACCGGCATGACCATGCCATTCCTCGCCCAGGGCGGCTCGTCCGTCATCGCGAACTGGGCGCTGTTCGCCATCCTGCTGCGGATCAGCGACACCGCCCGCCGTCCCGCCCCGGCCCCGGCCCCCAACCCCGACATCGAGATGACCCAGGTGGTGAGGACGTGAACAAGCCGCTCCGCAGGATCGCGATCTTCTGCGGCATCCTCATCATGGCCCTGCTCGTGCGGGTCAACTGGGTACAGTTCGTGCAGGCCGAGGAGCTGCGCACGGACGAGGCCAACCGACGGGTGCTGATCGAGCGCTACGCCCACCCCCGGGGCGACATCATCGTCGAGGGCAAGGCCGTCACCGACTCCGTCGAGACCGACGACCGGGACTTCCGGTTCAAGCGCTCCTACACGGACGGCCCCATGTGGGCGCCGGTGACCGGGAACGCGTCGCTGTTCAAGGCGACGCTCCTCGAAGGCGTCCACGACGAGATCCTCACCGGCACCGACGACCGGCTGTTCTTCAACCGCACCATCGACATGCTCACCGGCAAGCCGATGGAGGGCGGCAACGTCGTCACGACGCTGAACGCCGCCGCCCAGCGGGCCGCCTTCGAGGGGCTGGGCGACAAGAAGGGCGCCGTCGCCGCCATCGACCCGCAGACCGGCGCGGTCCTCGCGCTGGCCAGCACGCCTTCCTTCGACCCCAACTCGATCGTGGGGAACACCACGGAGGCCAGCAAGAACTGGGTCGCCCTCGAGGAGGACCCGGACAAGCCCATGCTCAACCGTGCCCTGCGCGAGACGTACCCGCCGGGCTCGACCTTCAAGGTCGTCACCGCCGCCGCGGCCCTGGAGAGCGGCCAGTACGACATCGACGAGCCGACGGGCATCAAGGACCCGTTCAAGCTCCCGAAGTCGAGCCGGGAGCTGAGCAACTTCGGCAACCCGCCCTGTGACGACGCCACCCTGCGCGTCGCCCTCCAGTGGTCCTGCAACGCCACCTTCGCCGGCATCAGCCACGAGCTCGGCAACGAGCAGATGATCGAGATCGCGGAGAAGTTCGGCTACAACGAGGACCGCCTCGACATCCCGGTCCGCGCCGCCGAAAGCGTCTACCCCGAGGACAACCAGCCGCAGAACGCCATGGCCGGCATCGGGCAGGCGTCCAACCGCGCCACCCCGCTCCAGATGGCCATGGTCACCGCGGCCATCGCCAACGACGGCGTGCTGATGAAGCCCTACCTGGTGGACCGCCTGGAGGGCCCGCGCAGCGTCGTCCAGCAGAACGAGCCCGAGGAGCTGAGCAAGCCCCTCTCTCCGGAGAACGCCAAGAAGCTCCAGCAGATGATGGAGACGGTGGTCGAGGAGGGCACTGGCACCAACGGGCAGCTCGACGGCTTCCCCGAGGTCAGCGTCGGCGGCAAGACCGGCACCGCGCAGCGTGGCGTGGAGAACAGCGAGAAGCCGTACGCGTGGTTCATCTCATACGCGATGACGGACACGGGCTCGCCGGTCGCCGTCGCCGTGGTGGTGGAGGACAGCAACGCCGAGCGTGACGAGGTCTCCGGCGGCGGCCAGGCGGCCCCGATCGCCCGGGCGGTCATGGAGGCCGTGCTGGAGAACCGCCGGTGAGCCTCGCGACGTCAGTGACGGCAGTGACTCCTGTGGCAACGGTGACGTGGAGCACGGGTGTCCAGGCGGCAGACGGCGTTCCGGTGCTCGGCAACCGTCCGGGTACCGTATGCCGAGCAGCACGCCGCCGGACCACACACCGGTGCGGTCCGGACGAACGGAGAGGGCTGGAGATATGGACGAGCCGCGTCGCCTAGGCGGGCGGTACGAGCTGGGGCAGGTGCTCGGCCGCGGCGGCATGGCCGAGGTGTACCTGGCCCACGACACGCGTCTGGGCCGCACCGTCGCCGTCAAGACGCTGCGGGCCGACCTCGCGCGTGACCCCACGTTCCAGGCCCGGTTCCGGCGCGAGGCGCAGTCCGCGGCCTCGCTGAACCACCCCGCCATCGTCGCCGTGTACGACACCGGCGAGGACTACGTCGACGGCATCTCCATCCCGTACATCGTCATGGAGTACGTGGACGGCTCGACGCTGCGCGAGCTCCTGCACTCCGGGCGCAAGCTGCTGCCCGAGCGCGCCCTGGAGATGACCGCCGGCATCCTCCAGGCCCTGGAGTACAGCCACCGCAACGGCATCGTCCACCGCGACATCAAGCCGGCCAACGTCATGCTCACGCGCGGCGGCCAGGTCAAGGTGATGGACTTCGGCATCGCCCGCGCCATGGGCGACTCCGGCATGACGATGACCCAGACCGCCGCCGTCATCGGCACCGCCCAGTACCTCTCCCCGGAGCAGGCCAAGGGCGAGACCGTGGACGCGCGCAGCGACCTCTACTCCA
The DNA here is from genome assembly GCF_027460245.1 of Streptomyces sp. WMMC1477. NCBI lineage: Bacteria > Bacillati > Actinomycetota > Actinomycetes > Kitasatosporales > Streptomycetaceae > Streptomyces > Streptomyces sp. WMMC1477. The sequence goes on from NZ_JAPZBD010000003.1 coordinate 2,726,014, forward strand.
CCGGCTGCCTGCTCTACGAGCTGCTGACCGTGCGCCCGCCCTTCGTCGGCGACTCCCCCGTCGCCGTCGCCTACCAGCACGTTCGGGAGGAGGCGCAGCCGCCCAGCGCCTTCGACCCCGAGGTCACCCCGGAGCAGGACGCCATCGTCCTCAAGGCGCTCGCCAAGGACCCGGACTACCGCTACCAGAGCGCCGACGAGATGCGGGCCGACATCGAGGCCAGCCTCGACGGCCAGCCGGTCGGCGCGACGGCCGCGCTGGGCGTGGCCGGCTACGGCGCGGGCTACGGCGGCCACGCCCCGGTCGAGGACCGGCCCACGCAGGCCCTGCGCACCGCGGGCGGCGGCCACACCTCGATGCTTCCGCCGATACGCGAGGACGACGGCGGCTACGGCTACGACGAGCCGCGCGGCCGGCGCCGGGAGCAGAAGGGCAGCCAGCTCTCGACGATTCTGCTCGTCGCGGCGGGCATCCTCGTGCTGATCGGCGCGATCTTCATCGGCAAGGCGCTCTTCGGCGGCGGCGGCTCGGACACCGTGGCGGTGCCGAAGCTGGCCGGGCTTTCCCTGGAGGAGGCCACGCAGCGCGCCGAGAACGCCGGCGTGACCGTGACCGAGGGCGCGAGCGAGCACTGCGCGGAGGAGAAGGACACCGTCTGCCGCACCGATCCCGAGGCCGAGACGGAGGTGCAGCGCAACGAGGCCGTCACGCTGATCATGTCCGAGGGCCCGGAGCCGGTGGCCGTGCCCGACGTCGTCGGGGACACCTTCGAGGACGCCCAGAGCGAGCTCCAGGACGCCGGCTTCAACGTGACGCAGGAGGCCGTCTCGTCCTCCACCGAGCCCGAGGGCACGGTGATCGAGCAGGACCCGGGCAGCGGTCAGAAGGTCGACCCCGGCACGCGCATCACGCTCTCCGTCGTGCGCACCGAGACGCGGCAGGTGCCGCCGGTGACGGACAAGAGCCTCGCCGAGGCCCGGCAGCAGCTGGAGGCCATCGGCTTCGTCGTCGCGGTCACGGAGAAGGAGGACGGCTCCAAGCCGCCGAACACCGTGCTGTCGCAGGACCCGGCCGCCAACTCCCAGGCCCCGAAGGGCGACACGATCACCCTGACGGTCGCCAAGGCGCCGAAGCAGGAGATGGTGAAGATCCCGAAGGTGACCGGCGAGCGCGTCCAGCCCGCGCTCAAGAAGCTGCAGGAGGCCGAGTTCCAGATCCAGCTCCACGGCCCGGACCGCAACGCCACCGTGCAGCGCGTCAACCCGCAGGAGGAGCAGGAGGTGCCGAAGGGCTCCATCGTCCAGGTCTTCACCGTGCCCGCCACGGGCGACGACGGTGGCAACGGGGACGACGACCCGCTCGGCGGCATCTTCCCGAACCAGGACGAGGCCCGCAGGGACGACTGAAACAGCCGCCCCCTCCGGTGACGGCCTCGGCCGGCGAACGAGCGAAGGGCCGGTGCCCCACGGTTGGTGGGACGCCGGCCCTTCGGCGTGCCGTGGCCCGGCCCGGGGCGTCAGCCCGGCTGCTCGCCGCCCTCGGAGACGTCGGTGGGGGCCGGGGGCTCGACCAGCCAGTCCGGGTTGGACTGCTGGTCCCACCAGCGCCAGGCGGCGTACGCGGCGCCGGCGACGAGGCCCAGCATCAGCAGCCGCTTGCTCCCGCGGCCGCAGGCGGCCCGGCGGGCGCGCTTCTTCCGGAGCCGCTCGACGTCCTTGGCCGAGATCTCGCCGCGCAGGGCGGCCACGGCGACGGCCGAGCGGGCGGCGGCCTCCTCGCGGGCGGGGACGGCGGCGGCGCGGGCGGCCTCGATGCGCGGCTGGGCCTGGACGGCCGCCTCCCGCGCGTAGTCGCGGGCGTACTCCCCGGCCTCCTGGGCGGCCTCGCGGCTGCGCTGCATCGCGCGCTGGGCCGCCTGGTCCATGGCGGGAGGCAGGGTGGTGCGGGCGTGCGCGATCCGCGGGGCCAGCACGCTCTCGTACTGCTCGCGGGCGGTGTGCTGGGCCTGGCGCGCGGCCAAGGTCATCTTGGGCCCCACCACCTCTGCCGCATGCCGCACGCTTTCCTTCGCGGTGCCGGTCGCGGCGCGCATGCTGTCCTTCCGGGTCACGGGTTCCTCCTCCTGGTGGCAACGGTGGCACGCGGTCCGGCCGTGGGCGTCGCCCGGTCGGCCCGTCTCTTGTTCGCCTTTACGCCCGCTTCGAGATCATGCCTGTGGACATGGGGTTCGGCATGTGCTGGCGGGCGTTCGGGGCACCGGTCGCGCATGCCTCGACGCCGGGCGTCGTGAGCGACCCGAGGGCGACAATGCCACGAACCGGACGCAGGTGGGCCGATTCGGGCGCTACGCGCGACCGACTTCGCCCGATCGTCACTCCGATGCGAGCCTGCGGCCCGGCCCGATGCGGTCCATGGGAGGATCGGAGACCGTCAGTAAGGACTATGGAAGGTAGATCGTGGCCGAGAAGCTCTACGCCACCCTGAAGACGAACCACGGCGACATCGAGGTCGAGCTCTTCCCCAACCACGCGCCGGAGACGGTCAAGAACTTCGTGGAGCTCGCCCAGGGCGACCGGGAGTGGACGCACCCGCAGACGGGCAAGAAGTCGACGGACAAGCTCTACGACGGCACCGTCTTCCACCGCGTGATCAGCGGGTTCATGATCCAGGGCGGTGACCCGCTGGGCAACGGCACCGGCGGCCCTGGCTACGAGTTCCGGGACGAGATCCACCCGGACCTGGCCTTCACCAAGCCGTACCTGCTGGCCATGGCCAACGCCGGCCCGGGCACGAACGGCTCGCAGTTCTTCATCACCGTCTCGGCGACGAGCTGGCTGACGGGCAAGCACACGATCTTCGGCGAGGTCACCGGCGAGGCCGGCAAGAAGGTCGTCGACGAGATCGCCGCCACCCAGACCAACCCGCGCACCGACCGTCCGGTCCAGGACGTCGTGATCGAGTCGGTCGTCATCGAGCGCCGCTGAACCGCCCCCGCGGCGGCCGAACCGAGAGCCGCCGCGCGGGAACGCTCCGCTCCGGCCGTCCGTCGTACAGGTGGAGCGGTTCACACGGCTGAGCCGCCGTACGCGACGCGCCGTCGGGGCGTCGCGTCGCGGCAGGCGCGGGAGCGAAAGGGCGACACGATGGAACACCAGCAGGGCGGGCTGGGGCCCCAGCACACCCTGCCGGGGTGTTACCGGCACCCGGGCCGGGAGACGGGCATCAGCTGCACCCGATGCGACCGGCCGATCTGCCCGGAGTGCATGATCGCCGCCGCCGTGGGCTACCAGTGCCCGGACTGCGTCCGCGGCACCGGCCCCGGCGGCTCGGGGCCCGCGGTGCGGCCGCGGACGCTGGCGGGCGGCGCGGTGGTCCAGGACACCCGGCTCGTCACCAAGGTGCTGCTCGGGGTCAACGCCGCCGTCTTCCTCCTGGCCCTCGCCCTGGGCCCGGCGTTCGTCGACGACCTGGAGATGATCGGCTACGCGCTGGGCGGGCGGGAGGCGCCGGAGATCGTCGGCGTCGCCGACGGCGAGTGGTACCGGCTGCTGACGTCGGCGTTCCTGCACGACCAGTTCTGGCACATCGGCGTGAACATGATGGCGCTGTGGTTCCTCGGGCCGCCGCTGGAGGCGGCGCTCGGCCGGGTGCGCTACGTCGCCCTGTACCTGCTGTCCGCGCTGGCCGGCAGCGCGGTGTCGTACGTGCTCGCGGCGCAGAACCAGCCCTCGCTGGGCGCCTCGGGCGCGGTCTTCGGGCTGTTCGGTGCGACGGCGGTGCTGATGCGTCGGCTGAACTACGACATGCGGCCGATCCTCGTCCTGCTGGCGATCAATCTGGTGATCGGTTTCGTACCGGGGCTGCGGATCGCCTGGGAGGCGCACCTGGGCGGGCTGGTCGTCGGCGCGGCGTTCGCCTACGCGCTCATCCACGCGCCGCGCAAGGGGCGGGCACTGGTGCAGTGGGGTACGGCCGCGGTGCTCCTCGCCGGCCTGGTGATCGTCTGCCTGGTGCGGACGTCGGTCCTGCTCGGCTGAGCTTCGACGCCTCCGGGCGGGCAGTTATCCACAGGCGGTAGCCGATCTTGTGCATGACGCCCGGCGAGTCGCACACAGGTACGTTTCCGTGCGAGATCAAGGGAGAACGCTTGTCCGGGCGACCGGAACGGCGTCAACCCGATGCGGGTTATCCACAGATCGTCTGAACTTTTCCCAGCCCTGTGGACAGCCTGTGGATAACCCCGGCGGGCGCCGCGGCGCCGGAGGCTACTTCCACTGGGTGGAGACGACGAACCCGAGGGCGATGAAGCCGAAGCCGACCACGATGTTCCAGTTGCCCAGCGGGTCGACCGGCAGCGTGCCCTCGGTCAGATAGAAGACGACGATCCAGGCCAGCCCGATCGCGAACATCGCCAGCATGAGCGGCGCGACCCAACGACGCCCGGAGCTGAGGTCGATCTTGTTGGACCGCTTCGCCTCAGGCGGGGTGTAACCGTCCTTCTTCTTGCGAATCCGAGACTTCGGCACGAGGGGGTCTCCTGTCGATGCGCTGTAACCGCGCGCTGAACGGATGTGCTGTGGTCCGTTAGCGTAGTGGTTCCCGGCGGTGGAAGGAGACAAGGGTACGGTGACCTCTTCGTCGACGCCTCCCCCGGGGCCGGATCGGACCCCGGACACGGTGGCGGACACCACGGCGGACGCAGCCGCACACGCCGCACAGGCGAGCCCGGACACCGCGGCGCGCCCGGGCCACGCCGCCCGCGTGCTGCGCTCCCGCCTGCTGCGGCTGGCCAGCCTGTGCGTCTTCGCCCTGGCCGGCCTGCTCTTCTGGGTCAGCTTCGAGACCTCCCAGGGCATCGACCTGCGCAGCGACGACCCCATGCTCCGGCTGCCCGACCTCATCGCCGAGCGGAGCCGGGAGAACGGCAAACTGGAGTCCTCCACCGCGGAGCTGCGCGAGGAGGTCAAGACCCTCACCGAGGAGCGGGACGCGGGCCGCAGCCCGGCCGAGCGCAGGGCCGCAGAGGAGCTGGAGGCGGCGGCCGAGGCCACGGAGGTATCCGGCGAGGGGCTGACGGTGACGCTCACCGACGCCCCGCCCGACGCCACGGCCCGGGTGCCCGGCTGGCCCGAGCCCGAGCCGGACTTCCTCGTCATCCACCAGCAGGACCTCCAGGCCGTCGTCAACGCGCTGTGGGCCGGGGGAGCCGAGGGCATCCAGGTCATGGACCAGCGCCTCATCTCCACCAGCGCCGTCCGCTGCGTGGGCAACACCCTCATCCTCCAGGGCCGCCTCTACTCGCCGCCCTACGAGGTCACCGCCGTCGGCGACCCGGACGAGCTGCGCGCGGCACTCGACCGGGCCCCGGCCATCGGCGCGTACAAGGAGTACGTGAAGGCGTACGGCCTCGGCTGGGACGTCGAGGAGCACGACGAGACGACGCTCCCCGGCTACTCGGGCACCGTCGACCTCCAGTACGCGAAGCCCGTGGACTGACCTCCCCGCGCCACCGGCGCCACGTACTCTGGTGACCGCACGACGCGCGCGGGCCCCGGCGCGCCGCGCGCGCGACGACAGGGCGGGGAACGGAAGGGACGGCACCACGGCATGTACGGCTGGATCTGGCGGCATCTGCCGGGCAACACCCTCGTGCGGGCGCTGATCTCGGGCGTGCTCGTCCTCGGTGCGGTGTTCCTCCTCTTCCAGTACGTGTTCCCGTGGGCCGAGCCACTGCTGCCGTTCGGCGACGTGACGGTCGACGAGAACTGACCCGGATCGACGACAAGGGCTGACGCGGACCGATGAACGCACGCATTCTCGTGGTGGACAACTACGACAGCTTCGTCTTCAACCTCGTCCAGTACCTCTACCAGCTCGGCGCCGAGTGCGAGGTCCTGCGCAACGACGAGGTGCGACCCGAGCACGCCCAGGACGGCTTCGACGGCGTCCTGCTCTCCCCCGGCCCCGGCACGCCCGAGGAGGCCGGGGTGTGCGTGGACATGGTGCGGCACTGCGCCGACACCGGGGTGCCGGTCTTCGGGGTGTGCCTGGGCATGCAGTCCATGGCCGTCGCCTACGGCGGTGTCGTCGGCCGCGCCCCGGAGCTGCTCCACGGCAAGACGTCGGTCGTCACGCACGAGGGCGAGGGCGTCTTCGCCGGGCTGCCCTCGCCGTTCACCGCGACCCGGTACCACTCGCTGGCCGCCGAGCCCGCCACCGTTCCCGACCTCCTCCAGGTCACCGCGCGCACCGGGTCGGGCGTGATCATGGGCCTGCGGCACCGGGAACTCCCGGTGGAGGGCGTCCAGTTCCACCCGGAGTCCGTGCTCACCGAGTGGGGCCACCGGCTCCTGGCCAACTGGCTCACCGTGTGCGGTGACCCGGGCGCCGTCGAGCGTTCCCGGGGCCTCGCCCCGGTGGTCGGCGGGTGACGACGCCCGAGGACCCGTACGCCGACCCGCAGGACCTGATGGCGGCGGTCGGCCGTCTCGACGACCCGCTCAACGATCCCCTGCCCGGCCGGGACGCACCCGCGGGCCCCGGACAGCGGCAGCCTCGGGCGTACCACGGGGCATCCGGGCCGCAGTCACCGCAAGGGGCGCAGGCGCCGCAGGGGGCACCCGGGTCGCACGGGTCCCCGTGGTTCCGGCCGCACGCAGCTCCCACGGCCGGACCCACGGCCCCTTACGGGCCGCAGGGGCAGGAGCCGCCCGGGGCCGCGGGGCGGCACCGGCGTCGGACGCGGCCCGCGCCCGCGCCCGGGGCGGGGCACGAGTCCGCACCCGGGGCCGGGCCGACGGGCGAGCCGGTTCCGGGGCCGCGCGCCGAGGCCGAGCCCGCGCCCGGGACCGCCGTCGCCCCCGGGGAGCGCCCCCCGGCGCCGTCCGCCGCCGGGCCGGAGGCCGCGCGGCCGGACCCGGAGACGGTGGCGCTGCGTCGGGCGCGGCCGCGGGCGCGCGCCGCGTCCGGGACAGCGGCCGAGGGCCGGGTCGCCCGGCGCCGGGCCGCGGCCGAGGCCGCGCGGGCCCGGCGCGAGCAGACGGCCGTCGTGGTCAGCCGGGGCGTGGGGGAGGTGTTCATCACCTGCGGCATGCTGCTCCTCCTCTTCGTCGTCTACCAGCTGTGGTGGACGAACATCCAGGCCGGCTTCCAGACCGAGCGGGCGGCGAACCGGCTGGAGGAGAAGTGGCGGTCCGAGGACGAGGCGCGCCGCCCGGACGCCTTCGAGCCGGGCGAGGGCTTCGCCATCATGTACATCCCCAAGCTCGACGTGGCCGTCCCCGTGGCCGAGGGCATCGACAAGGACAGCGTCCTGGACAAGGGCCTGGTCGGGCACTACGACGCGAAGTCCGGGCTGAAGACGGCGATGCCGTGGGACGAGCAGGGCAACTTCGCGGTGGCCGGGCACCGCAACACCCACGGCGAGCCGTTCCGCTACATCAACCGCCTCGAACCCGGTGACGCGATCATCGTCGAGACGGCCGACACCTACTACGTCTACGAGATGACGAGCAGGCTGCCCTCGACCCCACCGGCGAACGTGGACGTCGTCTCCCCCGTCCCGGTGCAGTCCGGCTTCACCGAGCCGGGGCGCTACGTGACGCTGACCACCTGCACGCCCGAGTTCACCTCGAAGTACCGTCTCATCGTCTGGGGGAATATGGTCGAGGAGCGCCCGCGGAGCGAGGGGAAGCCGGACGCGCTCCTCTGACGACCGGCCCGAGGGCGCACGAGCGAGCGGACGAGACGGTGGGACACGTGGCACTGACCGAGCACGACGAGGCGGAGACCGCCGAGGACCCGCCTCGGCCGGCACCGCCACGACGCCCCCGGGGGCGCGTCGCCGCGGCCGTGAGCGTCGTCGGCGAGCTGCTCATCACCGCCGGGCTCGTGCTCGCCCTGTTCGTCGCCTACTCCCTGTGGTGGACGAACGTCGTGGCGGACCGTCAGGCGGCCCAGGAGAGTTCGGAGCTGCGCGACCAGTGGGCGGCGCAGGAGGAGCGCGGCGAGGACGCGGGGGAGGACGCCGAACCGGTCGGTTTCGACCCGCGCGACGGCATCGGCTTCCTGCACGCGCCGACGATGAGCGGCGACGACATCCTCGTCATGCCCGGTACCGATCCGGACAAGCTCAACCGGGGCATCGCCGGGTACTACGAGAAGCCCGTCGAGGCCGCCATGCCGTGGGACGAGTCGGGGAACTTCTCGCTCGCCGCGCACCGGGACGGGCACGGCGCCAAGTTCCACAACATCCACAAGATGGACGAGGGTGACGCGGTCGTCTTCGAGACCAAGGACACCTGGTACGTCTACACGGTCTTCGCGAAGCTGCCGGAGACCTCGAAGTACGACGTGGGCGTCCTCGCCGACGTCCCGCAGGGTTCGGGCCGTTCGGAGAAGGGCCGCTACCTCACGCTGACGACGTGCACACCCATGTTCACCTCGACGTACCGCTACGTCGTGTGGGCCGAGCTGGAGCGCACCGAGCCCGTGGACGAGCAGCGCACGCCGCCGCAGGAGCTCGCCGGGAGCTGAGCGGGGTGACCGGCCCTCCGCCCGGCCCCCGCCCGGCCCTCCGCGCGGTCAGCCGGCCGCGGGACGGGTCGAGTCGGTGCGGAAGGGCGGCATGCCCGTCCCCGTCACCCGGTAGCGGCCCCACAGGTCGGGGTCGGCCGCCTCGCCGGCGGCCCGCCCCTGCGGAGTGCTGAGCGTGACGGCCGCCTTGCGGCCCCCGAGCAGCTCGGTCACCTCAGGGTCGGCCGTGATCCGGCCGTACCAGCGGTAGTGGCCGTCGATGGGCTGGAAGTGGCCCCGCAGCCGCACGGTGACGGCCAGCTCGCCGTCGGCCGCGAGCAGCGTGGCGGGCCCCTGGTAGCCCTCGTCCTGGCCTTCGGAGCCGGGCTCGGTCACGGGGGGGCTCGGTCGGGGTTCCGGGCATCACGGGCTCCTCACCTGTCGGTTCGCGGTGCGCGCCGGCCGGCTCACGGACCGGCGGTGGTTTCGGTGCGGGCGACGAGGACGTCGTCGGGGCTCAGCGGCGTGTCCGGGGGCAACACGACGCCGCGGCGGCGCAGATAGCCGTCGAGGCAGTCCCACACGGAGTCGCTCAGGTGGGCGACGACGTCGGCCCGGCTCAGGGCGGGCTTCTGCATCCACCAGTCGGCGGTGCTGTGGACCATGCCGACGATCGAGTGCGCGAGCGGCTCGGCCCCCCGGGGGTCGAGGCCGTAGGCGTGCAGGTACTCGTCGAAGATCTGGGCCAGGGTCTTGGCCGCCATCTCCTTGCTCGCGCGCACCCCCTGCCCCTCGCTCGCGGGCCCGGCGGGATCGCTCCGGCTGACCAGCCGGTAGAGGTTGGGGTGGTCCTCAAGCAGGGAGAAGAAGGCGTCGACGGCTCCGCTGATCTGCGTCCGGGGAGCGGCGGCGGGGTCGAGCGCCGGTTCCAGGCGCTCCATGAGCATCACCGTCACCCGGTCGTGCAGGGCGGCGAGCAGGTGCGCCTTGTCGGTGAAGTGCCGGTAGAGGACCGGCTTGCTGACGCCGGCCTCGGCGGCGACGCGCTCGACGCGCAGCTCGGGGCCGTGGGCGGCCAGCGCCCGCAGCGCGGCGTCCACGAACTCCTCGCGGCGCGCGGCGCGATGCGTGCTCCACCGTTCCCTGCGTCCGTCCACGGGCTGCACGGCTTCTCCGCTCTTGACTCGCACGCTTGCGCGGCTCATGCTACCCGAAGTATATGCTACTTCAGGTAACGGGTACTTGAGGTAACAAGTACTGGAGGTAGCAGGTACTGAGAAGGAGCAGGTAATCGTCAGGCCGGAGGCGCGGGGCCGCCTCCCGAAGGAGTGAGCCGCGATGGCACGTGCACGGAACGGAACGACCGTCGGAGACCGGGAGAAGACCGCGAGCCGCCTGCTGGCCTCCTCGGCCCGGAAGTCCTACGACCCCGAGATCGACGTCGACTGGGACGCACCGCTCGACGAGGACAAGCACTACCTGCTGCCCCACCGCGTCTCCCTCTACGGGACGCCGACGTGGGAGCGGATGACCGAGGAGCAGCGCCGCGAGCTGGGCCGGCACGAGATGGCCACCATCGCGAGCGTCGGCCTGTGGTTCGAGCTGCTCCTGATGAAGATGCTGGTCAAGGCCTCCTACAACGGGGACGCCACCACGCGGCACATCCAGTACGCGCTGACCGAGGTCGCCGACGAGTGCCGCCACGTCACGATGTTCGCCCGCCTCGTCGAGCGCATCGGCTGCCCCGCCTACGGGCCGCCGCGCTTCCTCCACGAGGCCGCCAAGGTGCTGCCCGCCATCTCCTACGGCCCGGCGCTCTACGGCTCCGTCCTCGTCGCCGAGGAGATCACCGACCGCCTCCAGCGCGAGATGGTCGGCGAGGAGACGGTCCAGCCGCTCGTGCGGATGGTCAACCACATCCACATCGTCGAGGAGGCCCGGCACGTCACCTTCGCCCGCGAGGAGGTGGTCCGCGGCATGACCGCGGGCCTCGGCCGCGCCGAACTGCGCTACCAGCAGGCCCTCATCGCCACCGTGGCCTTCGCGATCTCCCGCAGCCTGCTCAACCCGAGGGCCTACGCGGCCGTCGGCCTGGACCCGAAGGCGGCCTGGCGGGCCGCCCACGCCAACCCCCACTACCGGCGCACCATGCGGTACTCCGGCGAGAAGATCATGCCCTTCCTCCAGGAACACGGCCTCGTCGGCGGGCCCGCCCGGCACCTGTGGCGCAGGGCCTACCTGCTCCCCTGAGCCCCCACCGCGCTCACCCCGCCCCTCAGCACGCGACACCCGGCGCGCCCGGCGGCGTCGAAAGGACAACCCCATGGCCAACACGGCAACCTCCCACCACGTCCCCGCCGCCCAACGCGCCTACCGGGCCCTGCTCTACAGCCTCCTGGAGGTCCGCGCCGTCGGCTTCAACAACAACACCAGGCTGCTGAAGGCCGCGGAACTCATCGCCCGACGGCACATCCGCAAGCAGATCCGGGACCCCGGGCTCCGCCGCAGGGTCACCCCCGACTACACCATGGGCTGCAAGCGGGCGCTGATCTCCAACGACTACTACCCCGCGCTGGACCGGCCCGACGTCCACGTCGTCACCGACGGCGTCCGGGAGGTGCGGGAGGACGGCATCGTCGACGAGGCCGGGGTCGAGCGGCCCGTCGACGCCATCATCTACGGCACCGGCTTCCACGTCACCGACGCCTTCGACCACCTCGACATCACCGGCACCGGCGGCTGCACCAGCTGGTACCTCGACGCACAGGGCGTGAACCGCACCATCTGGCCCGGCTTCACCTGGCGCTACTGGCTGCGCACCCGCAGGTTCCGCACCGACGAGTTCACGCTCACCAGACAGGACTGACGCCCCGGAGGACCGACCGCGAAGGCCATGAACCCCCCGTCCAGCCCGGCCGCCCCCCGGCACCGACCGGAGCGGGCATGCTGACCAGAACGGTGGCCATCCACCACGTGCGCGCGGCGCTCCACGGCGCCCGCCGCCGCGGGCTGGCCGCGGGGCCGCTCCTGGAACGCGCCGGCATCGCGCCCGAGCTGCTGCACGAGGACCTCGCCCGCGTCTCCTCCCAGCAGTTCGCCCGGCTCGTCCGGGAGCTCTGGCACACCCTCGACGACGAACTCCTCGGCCTGGGCCACCGCCCCTGCAAGATGGGCACCTTCGCGACGATGTGCCGACTCGCCGTCTACGGCGGACGGGACCTGCGCACCGCCCTGCGACGCGCCGCGGACTTCTACGACCTCTTCCCGTCCGGCCCGCGGCTGCGCCTCGTCGAGCCCGGCGGTTCGTCGGGCGGTGCGGGCGGCAGGGCTGGCGGGGCGGGAGACGGGGTGGGCGAGGACGCGGAGCTGGAGCTCGACGCCACCGACTTCGACGGGCCCCGCCACTTCGGCACCGAGACGACCGCCGTCGTGGCCCACCGGTTCGCCGGCTGGCTCGTCCGCCGCCCCGTCCCCCTGCGCCGGGCCGAGTTCGCCCACCCGGCCCCCGGCCACCTCCTGGAGTACGACCTGATGTTCGGGGCACCCTGCACCTTCGGCACCGGCCGCACGGCGCTCGTCTTCCCCCGGGCCCTGCTCGACGCGCCCGTGCTCCAGGACGAGGCCGGGCTCCGGGCGTTCCTCCGCCGCGCCCCCGACGCCATCCTCGCCCGCTCGGACTTCGCCGGCACCGCCTCGTCCCAGGTGCGACGGCTCCTCGGCCACGCCCTCCCCGGCCCCCTGCCCAGCCCCGAGCGGATCGCCGAGCTGATGGCCGTCAGCCCGCAGACCCTGCGCCGACGGCTGGCCGCCGAGGGAACCTCGTTCCAGCAGGTGCGCGACCGCACGCGGCGCGACCACGCCATCGCCGTCCTCGCCGGTGGGCGCAGTTCGATCGAGCAGCTCTCCCAGGAGCTCGGCTTCTCCGAGCCCAGCGCCTTCCACCGGGCCTTCCGGCGCTGGACCGGCTCCACCCCGCGCGCCTACCAGCGGGGCGAGAGCCACTCGAACTGCGCTCGGTAGACGCGAAGTCAACAAACCTGAGCGGTACGGTCACGGAAGGCGCACGGCTCGCTCCCTACGGTCCGTTCATGACCACAGCGCAGAAGCCGGAACCTCAGCGCTCGCCCGGCGGAACCGCCCGATGAGTCCGCGCCGCGTCCTCGCCGTCGCCCTCGCCGTCTCCGCCCTCCTGAGCGGCGGCACGGCCGTGGGCGTGACCGCGATGAGCGTCCGCGTCGACGGGGCCAGCATGGAACCGACCCTGCGCGAGGGCCAGCGGCTCCTCGGCACCCCCGGCTCGGCAGACGACGTCCGCAGACTCGACGTCGCCCTGTTCCACCGGCCCGGCACCGAAGTCCTCGTCGTCAAGCGGGTGATCGGCCTGCCCGGTGACCGCGTGGGCATCGTCTCCACCCCGCAGGACCCCTATCAGGTCCTGCTGCGGAAGGCCGGAGAGGACACCGTGTACCGGGTCACCGCACCCGCCTGGACCCAACGGGCCCGCCACACCGGCAACTGCTGCGCCGCCGACGGCACCCGGTCGGCCCGGCCCCGGATGCGCACCGTTCCCCCGGGCCGGTTCTTCTTCCTCGGCGACAACCCCGACGCGTCCGACGACTCCCGCGACCACGGCTGGGGCCGCCTCGACGACGTCACCGGCCGGGTCGGCGTCCGGATCTGGCCGCCCTCCGCACCCCGGGACCTCGGCGACCGCCCCATCCTCACCCCCACCTCCGGACCCGTCCCCGGAAACGTCCGGCCCCACCCGACCCCGGGAGGCCGGCACCGCACGGCCGCGACACATCCGCACCCACGCGACAACGCGCGGAACACACGGTTGGAGAACCCATGCGAGACGACAGAACCGACGAGGCCGGCCCCGAGGGCCCGGGGGAGCGGCAGGAGACGGCCGCCGAGCCCAGGGGCGTGACCCGCTGGCGCCGGTCCGCCCTGCTCGCCCTGCCGGCCACCGCCGCCATCGGCGGCATGACGATGGCCATGGTGCAGGGCGCCCTCGCGGCGAACCTCTCCCTGACCAGCGTCCCCTTCACGCTGAGCTCCAAGACGGTCGCGGCGCCCGACGGCATCGCCGCCGTCATGAGCACCGTCGACGCGGGCGGCCCCACCTCCACCGCGGAGGTCGGCATCCCGAAGGCCGGACTGGACGGCATCTGCGTCCACGCCACCCAGTCCGTCAACCTGCCCGTCGTCGGCGACCTGGGCACCTGGTCCCTCAACATCTCCTCACCGGAGTCGCCGACCCCGCTCACCCCCGAGCAACTCGCCGCGGGCGAGGGCCTCCAGGCCAACCGGCTCGTCCTGGACGCCCAGTCCGTACAGGCCGCTACGGCCACCCTCAACGCCAGCCCGACCTCGCCCAACGTCATCGGCGCCGCCGCCGACAGCGACAACATCAAGGCCGCCGGCATCACCGACGGCACCCCCGGCCAGTTCGGTCTGGACGCCACCGGCGGCCAGACCAACCTGGCCAGCCTCGACGCCGACGCCAACGGCGCCACGCTCTCCGGCGCCATCACCCTGCCGAACCTCTCCATCGGCATCAAGCACGGCGACGTGGGCTGCTGAACCGTTCCACCCGCGCCCCGAACGCGCCGGGCGGGGCCCCGCACCCGGCCCCGCCCGGCGCCACCGTCCGCGCGATCGCGTCCGCACCCGAGCACCCAGGGAGGCCAGCCATGACGACGGGCCCGGAACCCACCCCACCCGGAGCGCTGACCCGTGGACGGAGCGCCTTCCGCCGCTGGCGCCGCACCCGGCCCTTCTGGTCCGCCGTGTGGACCGGCCTGGGCGGGTTCGTCATCTTCTTCCTGCCCATGGCCCCCCTCGGGAAGATCCTCCAGGTCGGCATCGGCGGCGTCGCCGGAATGGCCGGCGGCGTCGTCCTGATGGCCATGGCCCTGCTCATGCTCGCGCTGCCCGGCCAGCGGCACACCGCCGGAGTCATCGCCGTCATCGCCGGAGTCGCCTCGTTCCCGCTCTCCAACCTCGGCGGCTTCTTCGTCGGCATGTTCCTCGCCGTGCTCGGCGGCTCCATGGCCTTCGGCTGGCTGCCGGAGAAGCCCGCCCGCGGGTGGCGGCGGTTCCGGCGCGTCCCCGTGGTCGGCGAGCCCGCCGAGGAACCGGACGAGGAACCGGGCGAGGACGCTCCCCCCACCGACGCCTCCACCGAGGACCGGGCGGCCGAGCAGCGCGCCCGTCCCAGCGCCGGCCCCTCGTCCCGACACGTCTGAGACCGCCCCACTGGTATGGAGAACCCGGGCATGAAGATTCCAGCTCACCCCCGCCGGGCCCTGCGGGCCCTTCGCCGGCTGCGGGACGCCTCCGTCGACGGCATGACCTCCTGGAACCGGCGCATGCTGGACGAGGCCGACGACGACACCCGGCGCGGCACCCGGTGGGGGCGTGGCGCCCTCGCCCTCGTCCCCACCGCACTCGCCGTCGGAGCGCTCGGCGCCGCCATCTCGCAGGGCGCGCTCGCCGCGAGCTTCAACGTCACCGACAAGCCCTTCACCCTGACCTCCAACGGCATCGACGGACTGGGCTTCGGCGCCATCGTCAACACGCCGTCGGTCGGCCACGGCGACGGCAGCACCAGCACGGACGTCGGCATGACTCGCATGGGCTTCGCCAGCGCCGACCTCGCCGGGCTGTGCGGCATCGTCCACCAGTCCGTCGCCGGCGTCCCCTACTCGCTCCTGCTGACGGCCGGGCAGGAGGTGACGGCCGAGCCGCCCGCGCAGTTCACCACCGACATCGACGCCTCGAACCTCTTCCTCCAGGCCACCGACATCAAGTCCGCGGGGACGACGACCCTGGAGAACGCCGTCATCGGCCAGTCCGCCGACCAGGTCCTCGTCGACGGCCGGCCCCTGACCGGCGCCGTCCCCGGGGCCTTCGGGCTCGGCTCCACCGGTGAGAACGGCGGCAGCTCCATCAAGCTGTACGGTCTCGACGCCACCGCCTACGACGCGGAGATCGCCGGCTCCCTGGTGCTGCCCCAGCTCACCCTCCGCGTCGTCGCGGGAACGGCCACGTCATGCTGAGCCGCGCCCCGGCTCTCGGCCGCGCCGCCTGGCGGTGGTTCCGCGCCTTCCGCCGCACCCGCCCCTTCTGGGGCGCCGCGTGGCTCGTCCTGGGCGGCTGGACCGTGATCAAGTTCTCCCTGGGTTCGCTCCAGTTGGTCGTCGAGACGGGCTTCGGCGCCGTGGCCGGCTACCTCACCGGCGGCGGCATGATCCTGTGCGGGCTCATCCCGCTCGTCGACCCCCGGCAGCGCTACACCTTCGGGCTGATCGGCGCCGTCCTCGCCGTCGTGTCCCTGGTCGTCTCCAACCTCGGCGGCTTCGTCGTCGGCATGCTCCTCGGCGTCCTGGGCTCCTCGATGATGGTCGGCTGGGGCCCCAAGCGGCCACGCCGCCGGGAGCGCCGGGCGGACGCGGGCGGTGGCACCGGGGCGGGCGGTGGCACGGGGGCGGCCCTCGCGGAACCCGCGCTCGCGGAGGCCGACTGATGGGGGCGGCGCACGGCAGCCTCCGCCGCCCCTGGCGCCGGGCCCTGGCCGTCACCGCCGTCCTGCTGCTCTCCGTCGTCACCGCCGTCCTGCCCCAGCGGGGCAGCTCCGCCGCCGGGCCCGTCGCCGCCGAGGCGACCCCGCTGGGCATGCCGTTCCTGCCCTCGGCCGACCCCATGCACGTCACCATCAACAGCCTCGTCGCCGTCTCGCTGACCGTGGACACCGGCGTCACCATCCGGCTGTCCGACGGCACGACCCGCACCACGAACAAGTACACCTTCACCAAGCTCAAGATCCGCGAGCACCTCAACATGACGCAGCGCGCCGACGGCCACACCGTCGTCCTCGACGTCCCCGACACCGGCTCCCTCGGCGGCTACGACACCCAGGGCAACCCCGAGACCACCGAGATGTGGGGCGACATCGACAACATCTGCGTCCGTGTCCTGATCAAGATCTGCGGCGTCCAGGGGCTGCTGGACTTCTTCGGCTCGATCATCCCGCTCACCGCCGGGGCCGAGGACTTCGACGCCACCGTCTACGCCATCCGCACGACGGACGACCACGCCGCGCTCGACTCCACCGACAACCCCGTCCACCTCCCCGGAACGATCACGGTGACCTCGCCATGAGCCTCCGAGCCCGACTCCGCGCCGCCGTCCGGCCGCCCACGTCCGAGCCGCGGACCGAGTGCCCGCCCGAGGGCCGCACCCACTGGCGGCGCGGAGCCCTCGTCGCCCTCCCCGCCCTGCTGGCGTCCGGCGGCCTCGGCGCCGCCCTGTCCGCCGGCGCGCTCGCCCTCGACCTCCGGATCCAGGACCGTCCCCTCGCCCTCGCCACCAGCAGCGTCTACGGCACCACGTACGGCGCCGCCGTCGTCGACGTCCCCTACACCCGCCCCGACGGCACCACCGGCACCGTCCGCGTCCTGCGCATGGGCTTCGCCGACGGCGTCATCAACGGGCTCTGCCTCAGCCAGCGGCAGGACATCATGGGCGTCACCTACACCCTGCTGTTCACCCTCGGCGACGAGGACCCTGGCTCGTGGGAGATCCGGACCGCGAACACCGTGCTCGACGTGCGCGAGGCCACCGGCGTCCTCGACATGGACGGCATCGTCGACCTCAACGTCAACGGCGCCGACGTCAGGACCATCGAGGACGACGCCGGCGACCCCGTGGACAACCCCCTCGGCGCCCCGGAACACCGCTTCGGCATCCAGGCCCGCTACGCCAAGTTCGACACGATCACCGGGACCGTCCAGGACATCCAGATCCCCGGCCTGCTGACGACGCCCCAGCTCGACCTCAGCGTGCGGCGCGGCGCCGTCGACTGCCCCGCCCCACCGCCGCCGACGGGCACCCCCGGTACTCCCTAGCCTCCGCTACGGTGCCCCCCATGGCGCCGGAACCGAAGCCCCTGCCCCGGCTCGTGGCCCTCACCGCGGACCAGCTCACCCTCTCCGTCGCCGCCCCGCCCACCACCCCGGCCGAGGCCGAGTCCGTGGCCGCCGAGCACCTCGCCTTCGGCCCCCAAGCGGTGATCCGGCACCGCCCGGCCACGCCGCGCGCGTACGCCGCCGCCGCGGTACGCGCCCGCCGCGTCTGGACCTTCCGCTGGGACTGACGAGGCCCTGACGGACCGTCGATCCGGCGGCGGGCCGTCTCGACGGCGCCACCCGGCCCACGTCCCGCCCCCGGATCGTCCTACTTGCTGACGGCGAAGCGCATCAGGGAGTGCTCGTCACCCTGCTTGATCTTCCCGGTCTCGTTGATCACCTGAAGCTTCCAACTGTTTCCGGACCGCATGGCCTTGGCCACGGCGCAGCCGTTGTCCTGGGTGAGCATGCTGGGCCAGATGTCGGCCACCTGCTGCGTGCTGCCGCCCGTCGCGTCGTACACCTTGAAACTGACGTTGCGTGCCTTCTGGAAGGCGCTGCCCTTCTTGTACGCGGCCGCGACGAACACGATGGACGTGATGTGGGCCGGGATCTGCGCGAACTCGACGGTCACGGTCTCGTCGTCGCCGTCCCCGTGACCGGTCTGGTTGTCGCCGCTGTGCAGCAGGGAGCCGTTGCCCATAGGGTCCAGGGAGTCGATCCCCGCCAGGCGCACCGGGTCCTCCCCGTGCATCGCGATGGCGATCAAGTCGAGGTCGGTGCCCTTCTTACGGCGGAGCTGACCGAGCACCCCGCCGCTGCTCCCGGCCGTCGGGTCCCAGGACACGCCGATGGACATGTGGGTCACGCCGTCCAGATCGGCCGGGCCGTCTTCCTTGGTGAGCGTAATCATGCGTGCGCATCTCCGTCTCTTCGGGACTACTACAGTCACAGCGTGCCTCGGGTCCCGAAGGTTCCCCGCGCCGGCCTCCCGGCTCGGAGACCCGGCCGTGCGAGGTCTGCGGGCCGGTGTCAACGCGTGGCCGGTTCCGAGGAGCGCGGGACGCGGCGCGTCCCGCGGGACGGAGACGGCCTGCCCTGGGCGGTACGCCGTACCGGGGCCACGGACCGCCCGCGGGCCGCCCGTCCGAGGGCGGCCAGGGACGCGGCGCGATGGCCGGCCGTCGGCGCGGTGACGGCGTCGGCGCGGTGACGGCGTCGGCGCAGCGCGAAAAAGACCCCTCTGACTGCGATGTCCGCAGGTCGGAGGGGTCTGCCGGGTGGCGGCCTAGGGGGGTCGAACCCGAAACCGGCGATACCCTGACCTGCTACCGAGACGGGCGTGTCGTTCCCGGAAGCGCCTACCTCTCACTGGCCGACCTCCCGGCGGTGCCGGTCGGACGCCTGCGTCGAACCGCGTCATGCTCCGCAACCTCAGCCGCGCCCGATCCAGGCCGAAGGACGGACGGGCACGTCAACACCTGTGGATGGCCGGGGAGCTAGGTGGCTGCGCATAGTTCGTCGAGCCACCGGCTGCAGAATTCGCGGGTGATCGGCTCGAAGAGAAGCGGGCACTGTCGCGGACGAGGGCGAGGAGGCGGGGCGCGTGATCGCGCGCCAACGGGCCTGGGCGGACTCGGCGAGCTTGAACACCATCGCCAGGGCCGCGGCCGGGCCGGCCGTGGACGTTCAGCATGGCGGACGGCGCGGCGAGAGCGGCTCGTCCAGGGTCGTCCGCGCCGAGTACTTCTGCCTCACCCTCTTCGTCGTCCTCGACCTGGCCGCAGTCGACGTCGTCGAGGACGCCTCCCCCACCGCACCCGCCTGCTGTCCTGCCTGGACGTCACCGGCCCGCCCCTCCGCCGCCGTGTTCCTCCTCTGAGCAGCAGGGACACAGGCGCCGACGGCGGACCGTCAGAGCTGTGGAATCACACCCCGTAGAGGGTAGGCAGGTCGACCAGGAGAAGGTCGTCACGGCGATCGGCCAGTTCGATCAGATCGGGGTAGAAGCCGTGCAGGGAGTACAGAGCCAGCATGGTGCCACTGGTGTCGTACCCCTGGTCGGCGAGCAAGGCCCGGATGTGCTCGAGCCGTTGCAGGTCGCCGGTTCCCCGGCGGGCGGCGGTCGCCTTGGCCTCACCCAGGAGCGCGATGCTCCCGCGCGGGGCCTGCGGGCGTTCACCCGCGGCCAGCGCAATGACGTCGACCTCGTGTTTGGTCCGGGCTGCCTGGTCGGCGACCTCAGTGGTGCCGACGGGACCAGGCAGTCCGCCGGGCAGGAAGGCGTGCGCGTAGCGGCGGGTGAAGTCGCGGGCCAGGTCCTCGAAGTGCGGGCCGAGGATCTTGGAGTTGAAGGTCGGGGCGGCCTGCTGCCACACCTGCTCGGCAAAGCCCTGCTCCACGGCGGCGGCCTGCGGGAGGGTGATGAGCTGGTTGAAGCGGATGACGGGGTCGGTGAGGGTGATGACGGGGTGCCGGGAGCGCAGGATGTCCTGTTCCCGCCGGATGTATCCGGTGGATTCCAGCACTCCGAGGGGGTGGGCGACGGCGTTGCGCGGGCGTTCCAGGGCGGCACCGATCTTGCTGGGGGTGCTGGCGCCCTGGGCGATCGCGGTGAGGATGTCGTAGTACAGCGTGTGTTGGGTGATGCGCGGGTCCTCGCGCAGCAGATATTCGGTCTCGGTACGCGAGTACACAGCCCGGCCCGGGTCGAGGAGCGTCCGGGTCAGCCAGGCGTCGAAGCCATCGTCCGGATGCGGACGACCGGCCACCGGCCGGTAGCCGGGTGCCCCGCCGAGGACCGCGTGCACCTTCAGCGCGGTCAGCGGGTCGGTGATCTGCCAAAAGGCCCGACTGTCCCGGTAGTCGAAGGCCCCGAGCCGTAGATCGACCACGGCACGCCCCCTCAACGGCTTCGTCCCCGACAGCAGTTCGTGCATGACACTCATCGCCGAGCCGCACAGGATCAGCCGCGGGCCGGACCCGGCCTCGGGCCGGGCGCCGCGCTGGCGCTCGTCGTAGAGCTGCTGCAGCAGCCCCGGGATCTCGGGTGAATGCTGAAGCAGGTACGGCAGCTCGTCGATCACCAGGAGCGGGTGAGGTGAACGGGCGGTCACGTCAAGGGCGTTGGACAGCACGTCACGCCAGTCAGTGAGACGCAGACTCCCTGGCCGCAGGCCGGCGTGGGCGGCGACGGCATCACTGAACCGCTGGATCGCGGGCAGCCGCCCCTCTTCCCGGACCGCAGTCACGTACAGGCCACCGACCTGCTCGGACAGAGCCTGGAGGAGGTACGACTTCCCGTGCCGTCGACGCCCGGACACGATCCCGAGCCGCATCGCGGGGTCCGGATCAGTGAGGAACTCCGCGAGCAGACCCCACTCCCGGTCCCGATCAACCACGTCGTCCGGCTTGACCAACAGGCTCTTCTCCATCAGGTCTCCCACACGTCGACGGCGACGGATTACGTCGAATTCTACTTCGACGCAATACGTCACACTCGGATTCACTTGGCTGCATCAGTGACAGGTTCCAGGGGATCAGCGAGGGGAGGAGATGACCAAGCAAACCCCGGAATCAAGGGCCTTCCCCGCCTCCGATGGGCACCGACGCGCCCACCGATGGGCACGAAAAATGCCCCCTGAAATTGCGTTTCCGCAGTTCAGAGGGCATCTATGGGTGGAGCCTAGGGGAGTCGAACCCCTGACATCTGCCATGCAAAGACAGCGCTCTACCAACTGAGCTAAGGCCCCGTCGGCCACAAGAGTACCCGCTCCGGCAGCTCGATTCCGACCGGGTATCGCACCGGAGGGCCCGGCTCCGTAGGATGCACGGCAAGTTCGCTGGCGCGAAGCGAACAGGGGAGACTCAGGGGAGACACATGGACGCAGCACAGCAGGACCCCACGGCCAAGGCCCGGGAGCTGCAGAGCGCTTGGTACGGCGAGCCGTTGGGCACGCTGTTCCGGCGGCTCATCGACGACCTGGGGCTCAACCAGGCACGGCTGGCCTCCGTGCTCGGCCTGTCGGCCCCGATGCTGTCGCAGCTCATGAGCGGGCAGCGGGCCAAGATCGGCAACCCGGCCGTCGTCCAGCGCGTGCAGGCGCTCCAGGAGCTGTCCGGTGAGGTGGCGGACGGGCAGGTCAGCGCCGCCGACGCCACCCGGCGCATGGAGGAGATCCGCCGCTCGGCCGGACAGAGCGTGCTGGGAGGCGGCACGAACCACACCGCTTCCGGGCAGCAGAACACCGTCAAGCGTGTCGTCCGCGAGATCCAGTCCCTGCTGCGGGCGGTCTCGGACGCGCAGGAGATCCTGGACGCCTCCGCGGCGCTCGCCACGAGCCACCCGGAGCTCGCGGAGTTCCTGCGGGTCTACGGGGCGGGGAAGACGGCGGACGCCGTCAAGCACTACGAGTCCCACCAGAGCTGAGCCGCGGGAACGGAGAGGGCGGGAGTCCGGGATGGGCGAGGTCTTCGCGGGCCGGTACGAGCTGGTCGACCCCATCGGCCGCGGCGGCGCCGGCGCCGTCTGGCGGGCCTGGGACCACCGCAGGAAGCGGTACGTGGCGGCGAAGGTCCTCCAGCAGAGCGACGCCCACTCCCTGCTGCGGTTCGTCCGCGAGCAGGCGCTGCGGATCGACCACCCGCACGTGCTGGCCCCGACGAGCTGGGCCGCCGACGACGACAAGGTCATGTTCGCCATGGACCTCGTCCGCGGCGGCTCCCTCGCCCACCTCATCGGGGACTACGGCGCCCTGCCGCCCCGCCTCGTGTGCGTCCTGCTCGACCAGCTGCTGGCGGCCCTCGTCGCCGTGCACGCCGAGGACGTGGTGCACCGGGACATCAAGCCCGCCAACATCCTCCTCGACGCCACCGGGCGCGGGCGTCCGCACCTGCGCCTGTCCGACTTCGGCATCTCCATGCGCAAGGGCGAGCCCCGGCTCACCGAGACGGCCTACGTCGTCGGCACCCCCGGCTACTTCGCCCCCGAGCAGATGCTCGGCGCCGAGCCGGACTTCCCCGCCGACCTCTACGCCGTCGGCCTCCTCGGGCTCTACCTGCTCACCGGGCGCAAGCCCGACTCCCGGGCCCTCGTCGAGGCGTACGAGCACGGTGTGCCGCCCGCCCCCGACGGCGTACCCGAGCCGCTGTGGCAGGTCCTCGGCGGGCTGCTCCAGCCCGATCCGCACGCCCGGTTCCGCACGGCCACCGGAGTCCGCAAGGCACTGACGGGAGCCCTGGAGCTGCTGGACGACGGCGCCACGGTGGCCCTGGGGGCGGCGGAGGCGGTCGAGGTCTTCGACCAGCTCGGGCCACTGCCGCAGGGCTACGGGCCCGACGGCCCCCTCGGCGCCGGGCACGGCGGCCCCGCTCGCGGCACGGCGGCGGCACCGGCCGACGGCTTCTCGGCGGCGGCCGCGGCCTCGGCGACCGGCAGCTTCCACCTGGCGCCGCCCGGCCCGACGCCCGAGATCACCCCCGCCACCGCCCCTCCCGGCCCGGGCGGCCAGGCGGGCCAGGTGGGGCCGGTGAGTGCCGGGGTGCCGACGGAGGCGGGGACGCCCGGCCCCACGCCGCTCCAGCCCATGCCGGGCGCCCAGGCGCCCGGCGGATACGGCGCGGGCGCCACTCCGACAGCGGTCCCGGCTCCGACGGCGCCCGTGGCCCCGGCCCGGCGGGCGGGGCCGGCCGCGGCCGTCGCCGTCCCGGTGATCGCGCTCGCGCTGCTGTGCTACGCCGTGGGCGTCTGGGCCCTCACCCAGTCCTGACGGCCGCCCCGAGGCCCCCACGGCTCACCGGTACGGCGCGCCGTGGCCCTGCCGGGGGTAGCCGTATCCCGTCGGCACGGCGGCCGCCGACGACCCGGGAGGCCCGGCCGGGCGCCGCCGGGCCACCAGCCACCACACGGCGAGGCCCGCCAGCAGCAGGGTGCCCGCGCCGAAGCCCGTGTACGCGACGAGCCGCATGGTCTCGCCGTCGGCCGCGGCCTCGGTCACCTCCGCCGCCGTCAACCCGTCCGCCGCCGCCTCGCGGTCCTCGTCCGTGACGCCGAACCCGGCCTCGACGGCGTCACCGTCGTACGCGGGCGCCGCCTTCGGCTCCCCGGTCAGCACCACGCGCAGCGTGACGTCCGTGCCGTCCGGGAAGTAGGCGGCCAGCTCCTTGTGCAGGGTCACCTGGAGGTAGTACCAGCCGGCCATGCTCGTGCCCCGGCCCTTGTCCGCGAACCGGCTGCCGTACTGGACGACGCCGGTGGACAGCTCGCCGGAGGCCTGCTCGCCGGTGTAGGACTCGAAGGTGTTGTCGTACAGGCCGGCCCGCGCCGGGTTGTGCAGCTGGAGGGCGAACGCGTCCGAGAGGAAGCCAAGCGAAGCCTCGTCGTCCTCCGGGGCGTTGGGCATCTCCAGACGGGCGAACAGCCGCTGCCCCCAGTCGACCGGAACCCGGTAGAACCGCGACTCCCCCGGCCGCAGCCGGTCCTGCCACACCCCGGCCCCGACGCCTCCGGCGTCGTTGAAGCCCGTGCCGCCCCGGGCCTTCCTCGGCGTGCCCGACGGCAGCGTGGGAACTTCTTCGTCCTCGTCGGGGACGGTGGACGGCGGCCCCGGGATCGTGCCCTTCAGCCCGGGCTCGACCAGGTGGCTGATCTCGATGGGCCACCGGGACTGGTCGGAGTCCTCCGGGCTCTCACGCACCACCTCGAACAGGTAGGGACCGGCCCGCTGGCACTCCTCGATGCCGCCGCCGATGCGCCGGGCCGCGTAGTCGCTGACGGGGTGGGCCGAACCCGCGGCGTCGAACGTCGTCCGGCCGCGCGTCTCGCACTCCTCGCCGTCCGTCGTCAGCAGGCGCATGGACAGGCCGTCGCCGTAGCCCTTCACCTCGGCGCCGGGCCTGGGGGCCGCCGTGGCGGCGAGATAGACGGTGGAGGAGGCGTCGAGGGTGACGCTGTAGAACTTCTCCTCACCCGGGCCGATGCTGTCCGTGTACCGGCCGGGGGCCAGCTCCGGACCGCCGGCGCTGCTCGCCGCGCCCTTCACCGGCTCGGCGTCCTCGGCCATGGCGTACTCGGGCAGCTCCGCCGCCACCGCCGTCTCCGGGACGCTCCCGGCCACGCAGAGCGCCGCCGCAGCGGCGGCGATCCCCGCCCTCGTCCCACGCCGTCTCACCATGCGCCGCCCCTCCTCCGTGTCCGACGTGCCACCCGACGCCCCGCGCGGTGCGCCGTTCGACGCCGACCATCCTGCCCCGCCCCCGCGGACCGCCCGACACCCGCCCGCCGCACCGCCCGCACCGCGTCGCCTTCGCTAACCCCTGGCGCCCGCGGGGGAGGCCGCCCGCTCCCACCGATACGTTGATCATTCCGCTGATCTGACGCACCATCAGCTCCGCCGACGGACCACCGGGCCGCCGGAAGCACCCCAGAAGTATTTGCTATCGCAAAAACCTGCGGGAGATCAGACCCCGGGAACAGTGAGAGCCCCGGCCTCGTGGCCGGGGCTCTCACCGAACTCGTGTCGGACTGCGGAGCTGCTCACACCCCGGTGCCCGCGGGCACGGAGTCGGTGGCCTCCGTCCACAGGTCCTGCTCCGCACGGTCCGCCTGAATCTGGCGGTACACGAGGAGTCCGCCGATGGCGGCAAGCGCGAACAGGAGAAGCTTCTTCACGGCGTTACCTCGTCCTTCAACGACGTCAGACCCTACTGGCGCCCGATGATACAACCCCCCAGTAGGAAACCGGTGGGGCCGGACTCGGACCCGCGCCGTCACGGCGCGGCGATCCGCTTCTCGAACCAGTGATGGGCGTACGGCTCGTCGTTGAACGCGGGCACCTCCCGGAAGCCGTACGCGTGGTACAGACCGATCGCTGCGTCGAGGGCCCTGTTGGTGTCCAGACGCAGCAGCTCGCGGCCGTGCCGGGCCGCCCGCGCCTCCAGCTCGGCCAGAAACCGGCGGCCCAGCCCGAGGCCCCGCGCCCGCGGGGCGACCCACATGCGCTTGATCTCGGCCGGAGCCCCCGCCGGCAGCTTCAGCCCCGCACAGCCGACGGGCTCACCGTGCAGCCGGGCCACCAGGAACTCACCGCGCGGCGGACGGAGTTCCCCGGCGTCGGGCAGCAGGCTCCGCTCCGGGTCGAAGCCCGTCTCGAAGCGCTCCCGCAGCTCGGTGAAGTACGCGCGCAGGCAGTGCTCGGCGTCCGGGTGACCGGGGTCGACGACGTCCAGCGCGACGGTGGCCGCCGTCAGCAGCCGCTCGACCTCGGCCATGGCCTCGACCAGCCGGGCCCGCTGAGCACCGCTCAGCGGCTCCAGCAGCGATGCGGCCAGCTCGTCGCTGCGGCCGTCGAGCACCGCGCGCTCCGCCCGCCCCGCGTCGGTGGGCCGGACGGTCCGCACCCGCCGGTCCGCGGGGTGCGGCTCGACGGTCACCAGGCCGTCGTCCGCCAGGGAGCGCAGCAGCCTGCTGACGTACCCGGAGTCGAGCCCGAGCCGCTCGCGCAGCTCCCGCACGTCCCGCCCGCGCTCACCGATCTCCCAGAGCAGCCGGGCCTCACCGAAGGGCCGGTCGCGGCCCAGGAACTGGTCGTGGAGCACACCCACGCGGTCGGTCACGGCACGCTGGAACCGCCGCACCTGCTCGATCTCTGTCACGTCCATCCTCTGACTTTAGTCAGATAACTCTCCCGAGCCCAGAGGTACGGGCCCGGTGGCGGTGCCCGACGCGGAGACGTACCCCGAGCCCCCGCCCGGGAGCTTCCCCGGCGGACCGCTCGCCTGCCGTGCGGTCCCCACACTCCGGGGGACCGCGCCCCGCGAAGAACCACGCCCGGAAACGCGGAACGCCCGGCGCCTCCGAGGAGGATCCGGGCGTTCCGCGTTCTGCTTCTGTGGGGCTAACAGGACTTGAACCTGTGGCCTCTTCCTTATCAGGGAAGCGCTCTAACCGTCTGAGCTATAGCCCCGCGCTGCACCGAAAGATTAGCGCATTCCCGCGCTGGCCCAAAATCGGTTCCCCGCCGGGGGCCCGCCGCACGTGCGAGCCCCCGGCCTGGGCTTACTCGTCCTCCGCGAGGGTGAGCTCGACACCGCCGACGAAACCGGCCGACAGGTTGTAGACGAAGGCCCCCAGCGTCGCGAGCGCCGTCGCCAGCACAACGTCGATCACCGCGATGAGGCTGGTGAACATCAACACCCTCGGCAACGACAGAAACGCCTCCACGTCGAAGCCCGATCCCTCCGGCGAGGCCGTGGCGTCGGTGACCGTGTCGCCGATGGTGGCGAAGACGCCCATGGCGTCCATGACCATCCACAACACCGCCACGGCCACGATCGTGCAGATGCCCAGGGCGATGGACAGCAGGAAGCTGACCTTCATCACCGACCACGGGTCCGCCTTGGCCACCCGCAGCCGCGCCTTGCGGGTGCGCGGCACCGTGCGCGCCCCGGTGCGGGGCAGCCGCACGGCGGACGGCTCCGAGGACGAACGGGGAGCGCCCGGGCCGTGGCCGGGCGCCGGGTAGGCGTGCGGCGGGTGGTGCGGCTCGGCCGCGCTCGTCATCGTCGTCCCGCCGTCGGCCAGGACGTCGCCGGGCTGACCCGGATAACGCGCCCGACCGGCCGAGGGCCCGGGGCTACCGCCGGGGACCGCGCCCTGGCCCGCCCCGCCCGAGGTACCGCTCACGCCTCACTCCTCGCTGTCCGTGGCCTGCCCGGCCACCGGCTCACCCGCCGCGGAACCGGCCTCGGCGTCGGACGCGGCGCCCGGCTCGGCGGCGTCCTGCCCGGCCAACGCCTCGTCGACCACCGCCTCGACCTCTTCCGCCTCGCGGCCGGCCTCGGCGTTCCGGGCGATACCGACGACGGCGTCCCGCTTGCCCAGGTTGATCAGTTGGACGCCCATGGTGTCACGGCCCGTCTCCCGCACACCGCTGACCCGCGTGCGAATCACGCCGCCGCCCAGTGTGATGGCCAGGATCTCGTCCGTCTCCTCCACCACGAGCGCGCCGACGAGCTCGCCGCGATCCTCGACGATCTTGGCCGCCTTGATGCCGAGACCGCCGCGCCCCTGCACACGGTAGTCGTCCACGGCGGTGCGCTTGGCGTAGCCACCGTCCGTCGCGGTGAAGACGAACGTACCGGGCCGGACGACGTTCATCGAGAGCAGTTCGTCGCCCTCGCGGAAGCTCATGCCCTTCACACCGGAGGTCGCGCGCCCCATCGGGCGCAGCGCCTCGTCGGTGGCCGTGAACCGGATCGACTGGGCCTTCTTGCTGATCAGCAGCAGGTCGTCCTCGGCCGAGGCCAGCTCCGCGCCGATCAGCTCGTCGTCCCGGCCGTCCTCCATCTGCCGGAGGTTGATCGCGATGACGCCGCCGGAGCGCGGCGAGTCGTAGTCCTTCAGCGGCGTCTTCTTCACCAGGCCCGACTTCGTGGCCAGCACGAGATACGGCGTCGCCTCGTAGTCGCGGATGGCGAGGATCTCGGCGATCTGCTCGTCCGGTTGGAAGGCCAGCAGGTTCGCCACGTGCTGCCCGCGCGCCTCGCGGCCCGCGTCCGGCAGCTCGTAGGCCTTCGCGCGGTAGACCCGGCCCTTGTTGGTGAAGAACAGCAGCCAGTGGTGCGTCGTCGACACGAAGAAGTGGTCGACGATGTCGTCCTCCTTCAGCTTCGTGCCGCGCACGCCCTTGCCGCCGCGCTTCTGCGCCCGGTAGTCGACGGTCTTCGTGCGCTTGACGTAGCCGCCACGGGTGATCGTGACGACGATGTCCTCCTCGGCGATCAGGTCCTCGATGGACATGTCGCCCTCGAAGGGCACCAGCTTGCTGCGCCGGTCGTCGCCGAACTTCTGGACCAGCGCCGCCAGCTCCTCGCTGATGATGCCGCGCTGGCGCACCGGCGAGGCGAGGATCGCGTTGTACTCGTCGATCTTCGCCTGGAGGTCGTCGTGCTCGGCGGTGATCTTCTGCCGCTCCAGGGCGGCCAGCCGGCGGAGCTGCATCTCCAGGATGGCGTTGGCCTGGATCTCGTCGATCTCCAGGAGCCCCATCAGGCCGGTGCGCGCCACGTCGACCGTTTCGCTGCGCCGGATCAGCGCGATGACCTCGTCGATCGCGTCCAGCGCCTTGAGCAGACCGCGCAGGATGTGGGCGCGCTCCTCGGCCTTGCGCAGCCGGAAGCGGGTGCGGCGGACGACGACGTCGATCTGGTGCGTGACCCAGTTGCGGATGAACGCGTCCAGCGACAGGGTGCGCGGCACCCCGTCGACCAGCGCGAGCATGTTCGCGCCGAAGTTCGTCTGCAGGTCGGTGTGCTTGTACAGGTTGTTGAGGACGACCTTGGCCACCGCGTCCCGCTTGAGGACGACGACGAGCCGCTGGCCCGTACGGGAGCTCGTCTCGTCCCGGACGTCGGCGATGCCGCCGATCCGGCCGTCCTTCACCAGCTCCGCAATCTTCAGCGCCAGGTTGTCGGGGTTCACCTGGTAGGGCAGCTCGGTGACGACCAGGCACTGCCGGCCCTGGATCTCCTCGACCTCGACCACGGCCCGCATGGTGATGGAGCCGCGGCCGGTGCGGTACGCGTCCTCGATGCCCCGGCGGCCGACGACCAGCGCGCCGGACGGGAAGTCCGGCCCCTTGATCCGCTCCAGCAGGGCGTCCAGCAGCTCCTCGTTGGAGGCCTCGGGGTTCTCCAGGTACCACTGGGCCCCGGCCGCGACCTCGCGCAGGTTGTGCGGCGGGATGTTGGTCGCCATCCCGACCGCGATCCCCGCCGAGCCGTTGACCAGCAGGTTCGGGAAGCGCGCCGGCAGGACCGTCGGCTCCTGGTTGCGGCCGTCGTAGTTGTCCTGGAAGTCGACGGTCTCCTCGTCGATGTCCCGGAGCATCTCCATGGCCAGCGGGGCCATCTTGCACTCGGTGTACCGCATGGCCGCGGCCGGGTCGTTGCCCGGTGAGCCGAAGTTGCCGTTCGAGTCGACCAGCGGCATCCGCATCGACCACGACTGGGCGAGGCGCACCAGCGCGTCGTAGATGGAGGAGTCACCGTGCGGGTGGTACGTGCCCATGACGTCGCCGACCACGCGGGCGCACTTGTAGAAGCCCCGCTCCGGTCGGTACCCGCCGTCGTACATGGCGTACAGGACGCGCCGGTGCACCGGCTTGAGACCGTCCCGGACGTCGGGCAGGGCGCGGGAGACGATGACGCTCATCGCGTAGTCGAGATACGAGCGCTGCATCTCGGTCTCGAGCGTCACCGGCTCGATGCGCAGGACGCCCTCCTCGTCGCCAGGCGGCGCCGTCACCGGAACCTCGTCCGGCTGGTCCGGGTTTCCCACGGTCATGTCGTCGGCCATTGCTGTTCAAAGTCCCTTTCTGGCGGCCATCGTGCCTGTGGCGGGCCGACTCAGATGTCGAGGAAACGGACGTCCTTGGCGTTGCGCTGGATGAAGGAGCGCCGCGACTCCACGTCCTCACCCATGAGGATGGAGAAGAGGTCGTCGGCGGCCGCGGCGTCGTCGATGGTCACCTGGCGCAGCACCCGGTGCTCGGTGTCCATCGTCGTGACGCGCAGCTCCTCGGCGTTCATCTCGCCCAGACCCTTGAAGCGCTGGACCGAGTCGTCCCGGATGCGCTTGCTCTGCTCCCGGCCGAGGGCGATGAGCTGGTCGCGCTCACGGTCGGAGTAGGCGTACTGGTGGTCGTCGCGGCCCCACTTGATCTTGTAGAGCGGCGGCTGGGAGAGGTACACGTGCCCGGCTTCCACCAGGGGACGCATGAAGCGGAAGAGGAGCGTGAGCAGCAGCGTGTTGATGTGCTGACCGTCGACGTCGGCGTCCGCCATCAAGATGATCTTGTGGTAGCGGAGCTTGTCGATGTCGAAGTCCTCGTGGATGCCCGTGCCGAAGGCGGAGATCAGCGCCTGCACCTCGGCGTTCTGCAGCACCTTGTCGATGCGCGCCTTCTCCACGTTCAGGATCTTGCCTCGGATCGGCAGGATGGCCTGGTACTGCGGGTCACGGCCGGACTTGGCCGAGCCGCCCGCGGAGTCACCCTCGACGATGAAGATCTCACACTTGCTGGCGTCGTTGGACTGGCAGTCGGACAGCTTGCCCGGCAGCGAGGCCGTCTCCAGCAGGCCCTTGCGACGGGTGAGGTCGCGGGCCTTGCGCGCGGCGACCCGGGCCGTGGCCGCCTGGATGCCCTTGCGGATGATGTCCGCGGCCTCGTTGGGGTTGCGGTCGAACCAGTCGGTGACGTGCTCGTGGACGATCTTCTGGACGAAGGTCTTCACCTCCGTGTTGCCCAGCTTCGTCTTCGTCTGGCCCTCGAACTGCGGCTCGCCGAGCTTGACGGAGATGATCGCCGTCAGACCCTCGCGGATGTCCTCGCCGGTGAGGTTGTCGTCCTTCTCCCGAAGCAGCTTCTTGTCCCGCGCGTAGCGGTTGACCAGGCCCGTCAGCGCTGCCCGGAACCCCTCCTCGTGGGTACCGCCCTCATGGGTGTGGATGATGTTGGCGAAGCTGTAGACACCCTCGCTGTACTGGGTGTTCCACTGCATCGCGATCTCCGCCGAGAGGCTGCGCTCCGGGTCCTCCGCGTCGAAGTACACGATCGTCGGGTGCACCGGATCGCCCTTGCGGGAGTTCAGGTGCCGGACGAAGTCCGAGATGCCGCCGTCGTAGTGGTAGGTGACCGAGCGGGCCTGGTCGTCGTCGGCGGAGTCGGTGGTGTCGGCGCCGGCCGTCTGCTTGGCCGCCGCACGCTCGTCCGTCAGCGAGATCGTCAGGCCCCGGTTGAGGAAGGCCATCTCCTGGAAGCGGCGCGAGAGCGTCTCGAAGGAGTAGTCCGTGGTGTCGAAGATGTCGCCGTCGGCCCAGAAGGTGACGCTGGTGCCCGTCTCCTCGGTGGCCTCGTTCTGCTGCAGCGGAGCCGTGGGCACGCCCAGCTTGTAGTCCTGCGTCCAGCGGTGGCCGTCCGTCTTGACCTCGACGGACACCCGCTGCGAGAGGGCGTTGACGACGGAGACGCCGACGCCGTGCAGACCGCCGGAGACGGCGTAGCCTCCACCGCCGAACTTGCCGCCCGCGTGCAGCACGGTGAGGACGACCTCGACGGCCGGCTTGCCCTCCGAGGGGACGATGCCCACCGGGATGCCTCGGCCGTTGTCCACCACCCGCACGCCGCCGTCGGCCAGCAGGGTGACGTCGACCCGGTCCGCGAAGCCGGCGAGCGCCTCGTCGACGGAGTTGTCCACGACCTCCTGCACCAGGTGGTGCAGGCCCCGCTCACCGGTCGAACCGATGTACATGCCGGGACGCTTGCGGACCGCGTCCAGCCCCTCCAGGACGGTGATCGCGCTGGCGTCATACGACGGCTCACCCAGGGGTACGGAGGCAGCGGCGGCGTCCTCGACGGGGGACAGGGGATTCTCGATGGAATTGCCGGAGTCGGCCACGAAGCGCCCTTTCTGGCACAGCAGACAGCGTCTCCCGATCCGACGGGAGCGACTGCGTCGTTCGACTTGATCCGCGGTACGGCGGCTGTAGCTCAGTCTACCGGTAGCGCCGACATGAATGGGGGTTTGCCGCCGCCTGAGTCCCCATGTGGCGCCCTGAGGGAGCGACCACCGACTCCCCATATACGACTGGGGGCTTCAAGAGGCTCACGGGCGCCCTCAGCGCTTCGGACTGTCAACCTACCGTTACCGTGACCGGGATCACGTCGAGGTGTCCGTTTCACGTGAAACGTCCGGCATCGCGAGGACGCCCGAGGCCGGGATCAGCGCACGCGCAGCCGGCCGTAGCGCGGTGGCGGCCCTCCGGGGCCCAGCACCTTGATGACGGAGACGGTGCCGTGCCCCAGGTCCTCGTTGAGACGCCGCACCAGCTGGGGCGCCAGACGGCGCAGCTCCGTGGCCCACGCCGTCGAGTCACAGCGGACGTGGAGAACCCGGCGTTCCTCGTCGTACCGCTCCGGACGACAGTGCTCGGCGTTCTTCTCCCCGACGATGAGCGGCCAGCGCCCCATGACCCCGCCGACCGCGATCGGCATCTCCCAGCCGCGCTCCGTCTTCAGCCGCTCCAGCGCGGCACCCAGCGGCATCGGGTCACGCCCGTCCCGCCGCGCCCCCGAGCGCAGCCCGCCGCGTCGCGCCTGCTGCTTCTGCCGCGTAGCCTCGCCGCGCGCCCGGGCCTGCTCCTTGGCCGCCCGCAGCGCGACACGGGCCAGATCGACACCCGACACCGGTGGGGCCGGGGCCTCCGCCCGCCCGTCCGACGGGACGTCGCCCTCCGGCAGCTCCTGATCACTCATACCGCCGTGACCTCCCCCTCCGCGACGGAGAACCGCGCCCCCGCGAGTGTCTTGGGCACATCCTCCTCGACCGCGGCCGTCACCAGGACCTGCTCTGCCGACGCCACCGAGGCCGCGAGCCGCTCCCGCCGACGGGCGTCCAGCTCGGCGAACACGTCGTCCAGGATCAACACCGGCTCGTTGCCCTCGGCACGCAGCAGCTCGTACGAGGCCAGGCGCAGGGCCAGCGCGTACGACCACGACTCCCCATGGCTCGCGTAGCCCTTCGCGGGCATCCCCCCGAGGTTCAGCAGCAGATCGTCCCGGTGCGGACCCACCAGCGTCACCCCGCGCTCGATCTCCTGCCGCCGGGCCTCCCCCAGGGCGGTGAGGAGCTGCGCGTACAGCTCCTCGCGCCCGCCGCCCTCCACCGGGCTGCGGTAGGAGAGCACCAACGGGCCACCGCCCGGAGCGAGTTCCTCATACGATCGATTCGCCAGCGGTTCCAGATCGGCAACCAGCGCGAAGCGCTGCGCCAGCACCTCCGCACCCGCCCGGGCCAGATGCTGATCCCACACGTCCAGCGTCGACAGGTCCAGCGACCTGCCACCGTGCCGCCGTGCCATCGCGGCCGACTTCAGCAGCGTGTTGCGCTGCTTGAGCACCCGCTCGTAATCCGAGCGCACCCCCGCCATCCGCGGCGAGCGGGCGGTGACCAGCTCGTCCAGGAACCGACGCCGCTCCCCCGGATCGCCCTTGACCAGGCTCAGATCCTCCGGGGCGAACAGCACGGTGCGCAGGATGCCGAGCACGTCCCGCGGCCGGACCTGGGAGGACCGGTTGATCCGCGCCCGGTTCGCCCGCCCCGGATTGATCTCCAGCTCGACGAGCTGCTGGCGCTCTCCCTGCACCACCGCGGCCCGCACCACCGCCCGGTCGGCCCCCATCCGCACCAGCGGAGCGTCCGACGCGACCCGGTGGCTGCCGAGGGTCGCCAGATAGCCGACCGCCTCGACGAGGTTCGTCTTGCCCTGGCCGTTGGGCCCGACGAACGCCGTCGGGCCCGGGCCGAGCGGAACCTCAGCCCGGGCGTACGACCGGAAGTCGGCTAGGGAGAGGTGCGCGACATGCATCCGTGACCGTGACCGTCAGCCCCGTCAGCCACCGACCGGCGGCTCGACGTCGGCGCCCGGGGCGTCTGCGCCGAGTGTGTCACTCTTCGCCGTGACGGCGTGTCCGCCGAACTGGTTGCGCAGCGCCGCGATCATCTTCATCTGCGGAGAGTCCTCCTGCCGCGAGGCGAACCGCGCGAACAACGAGGCCGTGATCGCGGGCAGCGGCACCGCGTGGTCGATCGCGGCCTCCACCGTCCACCGGCCCTCGCCAGAGTCCTGCGCGTAGCCGCGCAGCTTCTCCAGGTGCTGGTCGTCGTCCAACGCGTTCACCGCGAGGTCCAGCAGCCAAGAGCGGATCACGGTGCCCTGCTGCCAGGAGCGGAAGATCTCCCGCACGTCCGTCACCGAGTCGACGGCCTCCAGCAGCTCCCAGCCCTCGGCGAAGGCCTGCATCATGGCGTACTCGATGCCGTTGTGGACCATCTTCGCGAAGTGCCCGGCGCCGACGTCGCCCGCGTGCACCGAGCCGAACTCGCCGTCCGGCTTCAGCGCGTCGAACACCGGCCGCACCCGCGCCACGTGCTCGGCCGCACCGCCGTACATCAGGGCGTAGCCGTTCTCCAGGCCCCACACCCCACCGGAGACGCCGCAGTCGACGAAGCCGATGCCGCGCTCCGCCAGCTCCGCGGCGTGCTTCTCGTCCTCCGTCCAGCGGGAGTTCCCGCCGTCCACGACGACGTCACCGGGGGAGAGCAGCCCGGCCAGCTCGTCGATCGTCGCCTGGGTCGGCCCACCGGCCGGCACCATCACCCACACCACACGCGGGCTCGGCAGCGCGTCCACCAGCTCCCTCAGGCTGTGGACGTCGGCGAGCTCCGGGTTGCGGTCGTAGCCGATGACGGTGTGGCCTGCGCGGCGGATGCGCTCGCGCATGTTGCCGCCCATCTTGCCGAGGCCGATGAGACCGAGCTCCATCTGTGGGCTCTCCTTGACGTTTCTCGCAGTGCGTGGGGGCGCGGATTCCGGGTCCGGGCGTGCACGGGCACGCCCCGCCCGGCTCCGAGCCTACGCCCGGAGCCCCGCCCGGCTTCGACCTCGGCCCCCGGATCAGCCGCTGAGCCGGACCGGCATGATCAGGTACTTGTACGCGTCGTCCACCTCTGCGTCGACCGCGGGCTTGCCCCGCAGCAGCGCCGGCTTGGTGGAGGTGGTGAAGGAGAGCTGGGCGACCTGGGAGTCGATCGCGCTCAGCCCCTCCAGCAGGAAGCCCGGGTTGAACGCGATGGAGATGTCGTCGCCCTCCAGCGTGCAGTCCACCCGCTCCACAGCCTGTGCGTCGTCGCTCGAACCGGCCTCCAGCGTCAGCACGCCCTGCTCGAAGCTGAGCCGCACCGGGGTGTTCCGCTCGGCCACCAGCGCCACGCGCTTCACGGCCTCGACGAACGGCGCCGTCTCGATCGTCGCGAGCGAGTTGAACTCCGTGGGGAACAGGGTGCGGTACTTCGGCAGGTCACCCTCCAGCAGCCGCGTCGTCGTCCGCCGGCCGGCGCCCTCGAAACCGATCAGGCCCTCGCCCGCGCCCGAGCCCGACAGCGCCAGCGTCACCTGGTCGCCGCCGCTCAGCGACTTCGCGGTGTCCAGCAGCGTCTTCGCGGGGACCAGGGCGACGGCGGACGCGTCCGGCGTCTCCGGCTTCCACAGGAACTCACGGACGGCGAAGCGGTAGCGGTCCGTCGAGGCGAGAGTGACGGTGTCGCCCTCGATCTCGATCCGCACACCCGTAAGCACCGGCAGCGTGTCGTCACGGCCGGCGGCGATGGCCACCTGGGAGACGGCGGAGGCGAAGACCTCGCCCGGCACGGTGCCGGTGGCCGAGGGCATCTCCGGCAGCGCGGGGTACTCCTCCACCGGCAGGGTGTGGAGCGTGAACCGCGAGGAGCCGCAGACCACGGTGACCCGTACACCGTCTGTGGAGATCTCCACGGGGCGGTTGGGGAGCGCACGGCTGATGTCCGCCAGCAGCTTGCCGGAGACGAGGACCGTGCCCTCCTCCTCGACCTCGGCGTCCACGGAGACCCGGGCGGACACCTCGTAGTCGAACCCGGAGAGGCTGAGCAGACCCTCCTCTGCCTTCAGCAGCAGGCCGGCGAGGACCGGCACCGGCGGACGGGCCGGAAGGCTCTTGGCCGCCCATGCCACCGCCTCCGCCAGGACATCGCGCTCTACCCGGATCTTCACCTTCAGCCGCCTCCTGCTGTTGCTGGTTGCCGGGCACCAGTCTGACGCACGTCGCTGACAGCCGTGAGCGCTCGGGTCAACTCGGCGGGGAGGCCGGGACGAGGCGGAGAGCCGAGTTGTGCACAGAACCCGCTTCGACACGAGTTTCCCGGCTTATCTCTGTGGTCGTAGTAGTAGGTGCTGTGGATTCCGGGGATAACTCGATATCCGCAGGTCAGACACCACTTTTTGTCCACCGGGCCTGTGGGCGCGACGGTGGACGGACCGGGGGGTGCTGTGGACGGGAGAGGTCTGTGCACACGCGGTTCACAGGTAGCGGCTACTTGCCCACAGCGGCGTCCCCAGTTTTACCCAGGTTCTCAACAGCCCAATCCGCCCCGCCCATGTGACTGCTTTCACTCCGAACGGTGAGCGACCGCGTCGCGTTGTCGAACAGTGGACAGCGGTGTGGAGAACCCCCTTCGTCCTGGGGACAACCGCGGTCCGGCTGTGGGCGGCGCGTGGACAACCCTGGACGGGGGTTGACGTGCGGTTTTCCGTCCACAGCCTGTGGAGGCCGCGCGTGCACATGTCCCCAACCGCCCGACCTGCCATGATGCCGTCCGCGCTGCTTCCGCTGTGGACACGGTCGGGACAACTCACCGGTCCCCAGGCTGTGGACGTGGAGAAGCAGCCGTGGTTGTGGACGCCCGGGGCTCATTCGAACAGCGACGGCCCCCGCCCGGCATCCCGGTCGGCGTGCGGCGGCCCGGGACCCTGGAGAGGGCCGCGGACAGGGGACGCGATCCGGCGGCGGAGCGGGCATGACCAAGCCCGTGAGGCCGGACGACCGGGCTGCCGCCCGGTGCGCGCCCGGAGAAGCGGGCGGGCGGCAGCGGGGCGGGAGCGGTTACGGGAAGGGCGAGGGGGAGGGAGGGAGAAGCGGCGGCACGGGCCCGGAAGGCTCAGCCGTTCTTGATCCGGTTCGTCAGCTCCGTCACCTGGTTGTAGATGGACCGCCGCTCGGCCATGAGTGCCCGGATCTTCCGGTCGGCGTGCATGACGGTCGTGTGGTCCCGGCCGCCGAACTGCGCGCCGATCTTCGGCAGCGACAGATCCGTCAGCTCACGGCACAGGTACATCGCGATCTGCCGCGCGGTCACGAGGACGCGGCTGCGCGAGGAGCCGCACAGGTCGTCCACCGTCAGCCCGAAGTAGTCGGCGGTCGAGGCCATGATGTTGGCCGCGGTGATCTCCGGAGAGGCGTCCTCGCCGCCCGGGATGAGGTCCTTCAGGACGATCTCCGTCAGCCCGAGGTCCACCGGCTGACGGTTCAGGCTCGCGAAGGCCGTGACCCTGATGAGCGCGCCCTCCAGCTCCCGGATGTTCCGCGAGATGCGCGAGGCGATGAACTCCAGCACCTCCGGCGGTGCGTTGAGCTGCTCCTGGACGGCCTTCTTCCGCAGGATCGCGATGCGCGTCTCCAGCTCGGGGGGCTGGACGTCGGTGATCAGGCCCCACTCGAAGCGGTTGCGGAGGCGGTCCTCCAGGGTGACGAGCTGCTTGGGCGGCCGGTCGCTGGACAGCACGATCTGCTTGTTCGCGTTGTGCAGCGTGTTGAAGGTGTGGAAGAACTCCTCCTGCGTCGACTCCTTGCTCGCGAGGAACTGGATGTCGTCCACGAGCAGGATGTCCATGTCCCGGTAGCGCTTGCGGAACGCGTCCGCCTTGCCGTCCCGGATGGAGTTGATGAACTCGTTCGTGAACTCCTCGGAGCTCACGTAGCGCACCCGCGTGCCGGGATAGAGGCTGCGGGCGTAGTGGCCGATGGCGTGCAGGAGGTGCGTCTTTCCGAGGCCGGACTCGCCGTAGATGAAGAGCGGGTTGTACGCCTTGGCGGGGGCCTCGGCCACCGCGACCGCGGCGGCGTGGGCGAACCGGTTCGACGCGCCGATCACGAAGGTGTCGAAGAGGTACTTGGGGTTGAGGCGGGCCGTGGGCTCGCCCGGGCCCGTCGCCGGCGCGGGCTGAGCGGCCAGGGGGCCGGGGGCGCCGCTGGGAGCCGGCAGCTGCGGAGGCTCGTCGAACCGCTGCGGGGGCGGCTGGTGCTGCGGGTCGTACGCGGACAGGCCCGGCCGCCCGCCGTAGCCGTGCTGCTGCGGCGGCGGGTACGGGTCCCGCGGCGGTGCCCAGCTCTCGGGCTCCGCCTGGCGGGGCCAGGCCCCGGGTTGGTGCTGCCGCCCGGGCTGCGGGGCGTGTGGGTAGTTCGGGTACGCCGGTCGGACGGCGGGCAGCTCGCGCGTGTCGTCGTAGCGCGGGAGCTCCTCGTACCGGGGCTCCTCGTACCGCGTCTCGTCGTAGCGCGGGGGTTCGTCGTACCGCGCCTCGTCGTACCGGGACGGCTCCTCGTAGCGGGCCTCTTCGTAGGGCCGCTTGTCGTACCGGGCGGCGTCCTCGTACCGGTTGTCGTCATAGCGCGGCTGCTCGTCGTAGCGGTGCTGCGGCGTGCGTTGCTCGGGCACGGGGGCCTGGGCCTGTCCAGGGGCCGGCTGCCCCGCCGTGGGCGGGCCCGGGGCGGGCGGTGGTCCGGGGTCGGGCGCCGGGCCCGTGACGGTGATCGCCAGCCGGATCGGCTGCTGGCACTCGCGGCTCAGGGCCTCGCTGATCATGGGGGCGAGGCGGCCTTCGAGGACTCCCTTGGCGTACTCGTTCGGCACCCCGAGCAGAGCCGTGCCGGAGACGAGGACGAGGGGCTGGCAGTCGCGCAGCCAGCGCTGGTCCTTCGCCTCGATGCCCTGTCCGTCACCCAGGAGGTGCTCGAGAACGTGTGGCCACACTGCGGCAAGATCGGCAGGTACGTCAGCCACAGGGCACGCTCTCTCACTCGCTGGGGGACACTTTCCGCGAAAGTGTGGCTCTTGGGACGGCTGGGAAGGAATCGGAGTCCGGCTACGGTAGTCGGCCCGGCTGGCGCTGCTCAAGTTGTTGTCCACAGGGTGTGCACAACTGTGCCATGCGTCGGCGGCTGCTCCTCCCCGCGCCCGTCCGGTCGGGCGCGGAATGGCTGTGTCAGTCTGTGGAGGGGCGTGATCATGTCCCCCGAACAACCCCGGTTTGACCGGATGGCTCGGCCGCGCGTACCGTAACCAGGTCGAGTTGTCGATGGCTGCTGCCGCCTGCCTCCGATGGGCACGATCCCGACGCTCCGGTCCGCCGGAGATCGGGAAGAAGAAGCGGTGCACTCGGGCGTTGCGAGCTACTCGTGGGCGCACGGTGACAGCCAGTCGGCGCCCCACATCGTCTCAGCGAGACACAAGCATTTCTGGAGCCCCCGAGTGAGCAAGCGCACCTTCCAGCCGAACAACCGCCGCCGCGCGAAGACCCACGGCTTCCGGCTGCGCATGCGGACCCGCGCCGGCCGCGCCATCGTCGCGAACCGGCGCAGCAAGGGCCGCGCCCGCCTGTCGGCCTGAGCCCCGGCCGCAGGTCCATGACGTGCTGCCTACCGAGCACCGGCTGAGGCGGCGCGAGGACTTCTCGGCCGCGGTACGACGAGGAAGGCGGGCCGGCCGCCCGCTACTCGTCGTCCATCTGCGCAGCGGAACGGACCCGCACGGGGTGGGGGAGAACGCTCCCCCGCCGCGTGCGGGTTTCGTCGTGAGCCGGGCCGTGGGCAACGCCGTCGTCCGGAATCGGGTGAAGCGGCGCCTGCGGCATCTCATGCGCGAGCGGCTGAGCCTGCTGGCCCCCGGTAGCCTGGTTGTCGTACGGGCGCTGCCCGGCGCGGGGGACGCGGGTCATGACTCGCTGGCCCGTGACCTCGACTCCGCGCTGCAGCGGCTGCTTGGAGGGCCGCCGACGTGAAGTACCCGCTCCTGTGGCTGATCAAGCTGTATCAGTGGACCATCAGCCCGATGCTCGGGCCGGTGTGCCGGTACTACCCGTCGTGCTCGCACTACGGCTATGAGGCCATTCGCCTGCACGGCGCGGTGAAGGGCACGGCACTGACCGCCTGGCGCATCCTGCGCTGCAACCCCTGGTCGCCCGGTGGCGTCGACCATGTTCCTGCCCGGAAGCACCCGGTCTGGCATCAGCGGCTGCGAAGCCGCTGGCAGCATCGGACCCAGTCCCACGCCCAAGGAGCCTGATTCGTGGACACGATCCTCGGTCCTCTCTATACCGCAGTTTCCTGGATCATCGTCCAGTTCCACTCGCTGTTCAGCCTGGTCGTCGACGAGGACAGCGGTTGGGCCTGGGGTCTGTCCATCGTCTTCCTGGTGGTGGTCATCCGGATCGCCCTGATCCCGCTGTTCGTCAAGCAGATCAAGGCGACGCGGAACATGCAGGCGCTCCAGCCGAGGATGAAGGCGATCCAGGAGCGCTACAAGAGCGACAAGCAGCGCCAGTCCGAAGAGATGATGAAGCTGTACAAGGAGACGGGAACCAACCCGCTCTCCAGCTGCCTTCCCATCCTGGCGCAGTCCCCGTTCTTCCTGGCGCTCTTCCAGGTGCTGAACAAGATCGCCAACAATCAGACGGTCGGTGTACTCGATGCCGACCAGGTCGAGTCCGCCCGGTCGGCGACGATCTTCGGCGCCCCGATCGCGGCGAAGTTCATGGACAGCGCCGGCACCGTCGAGGCCCTCCAGGCTTCGCTCACGGATGTCCGGGTCGTCACCGTCATCATGATCGTCCTGATGTCGCTGTCGCAGTTCTA
Organism: Streptomyces sp. WMMC1477; assembly: GCF_027460245.1. Classification (NCBI taxonomy): domain Bacteria; kingdom Bacillati; phylum Actinomycetota; class Actinomycetes; order Kitasatosporales; family Streptomycetaceae; genus Streptomyces; species Streptomyces sp. WMMC1477. The sequence goes on from NZ_JAPZBD010000003.1 coordinate 2,766,782, forward strand.
CACGCAGCGCCAGCTGATGACGAAGAACGTCGATCTGACGGTCAAGACGCCGTTCATGCAGCAGCAGAAGCTGCTGATGTACATCTTCCCGATCATGTTCGCCGTCTTCGGCATCAACTTCCCGGTCGGTGTCCTCGTGTACTGGCTGACCACCAACGTGTGGACGCTCGGCCAGCAGATGTACGTGATCAAGCGCAACCCGACGCCGGGGTCCCTGGCCTACAAGCAGCGGCAGGAGAAGCTGCGGGCGAAGGGCAAGATCAAGGAGGACCCGGTCGAGGTCGCGGCCAAGGAGGCCGTGGAGCAGGCGCGGGCCAACCGCACCCAGCCCAAGCGACAGTCCAAGTCACAGCGCCAGACGGCCGCCGCCCACGGCGGCACCAAGCAGGCCCCGGGCAAGCCCGCAGAGCCGAAGACGGAGCAGGCCAAGCCGAACCGTCCGCAGCAGGGCAGGAAGCCCCAGCAGGGCAAGAAGAAGCCGCAGTCCGCGAAGTCGAAGAAGTGAGAGGGAGTCCATCAGTGACGGACACCACCGAAGCCGCTGAGGGCACCGACACCCTTTCCCGCCTGGAGCAGGAAGGGGAGATCGCGGCCGACTACCTGGAGGGTCTGCTCGACATCGCGGACCTGGACGGCGACATCGACATGGACGTCGAGGGTGACCGTGCCGCCGTCTCGATCATCAGCGACGCCGGCAGCCACGACCTGCAGAAGCTCGTCGGCCGGGACGGCGAGGTTCTGGAGGCCCTGCAGGAGCTGACCCGGCTCGCCGTGCACCGGGAGACCGGCGACCGCAGTCGGCTCATGCTCGACATCGCCGGATTCCGCGCACGCAAGCGCGAGGAGCTGACCAAACTCGCCACCGAGGCCGCGGAGCAGGCGCAGAGCAGCGGCGAGGCCGTGAAGCTCAAGCCGATGTCCCCCTTCGAGCGCAAGGTCGTCCACGACGCCGTCAAGACGGCGGGGCTGCGGAGCGAGTCGGAGGGTGAGGAACCGCAGCGCTGTGTGGTCGTCCTGCCGTGACGGCGGAGGGCGGCGTCAGGGGTGAGGGCGAGAACGGCGAGGCCCCGGTCTCGCAGGAGCTCGCTCCTCCCCCGGAGAATGCGGAGGCGGTCTTCGGGGACCGCCTGCCCGACGCGATTCGCTACGCCGAGCTGCTGGCGGACGCGGGAGTGCGCCGCGGGCTGATCGGCCCGCGTGAGGTTCCCAGGCTGTGGGGCCGCCACCTGCTGAACTGCGCGGTGCTGTCCGAGATCGTTCCGGACGGCGTGACCGTCTGCGACGTGGGGTCCGGCGCCGGCCTGCCCGGGATCCCGTTGGCGCTGGTGCGTCCGGATCTGCGGATCACTCTGCTGGAGCCGCTGCTGCGGCGGACGACGTTCCTCCAGGAGGCCGTGGAGCTGCTCGGCCTGGACCACGTCACCGTGGTGCGGGGCCGGGCCGAGGAGGTCCTGGGCACCCTGGCCCCGGTGCATGTCGTCACCGCCCGTGCGGTGGCTCCGCTGGATCGGCTCGCCGGCTGGGGCGTGCCCCTCCTGCGGCCCTACGGCGAGATGCTCGCGCTGAAGGGCGACACCGCGGAGGAGGAGCTGAAGGGCGCCCGCTCGGCGCTGCAGAAGCTCGGCGTGGTCAAGGCCTCGGTCGTCCAGGTAGGAGCCGGTGTGGTCGATCCCCTGTCGACCGTGGTGCGTGCCGAGGTGGGCGAGAGCCCCGGGGGTGTGCGGTTCGCGGCCAAGCGCGCCAAGGCGGCGCGGGCGGGCCGTTCCGGACGTCGGCGACGTTAGGTTTCTGGGTCTACCGGTCTGGGTCTACCGGTCTGGGCCCGCTGGCTTCGGCCGCGGTGTGGGCCTGGACCCTGGCCGGTCGGCAGGGCGCGGAAGTCGGCGCGGCTCTGGACCGCTTACTCCATAAAAGCGGCAAAACTGCCCAATTGCGGAGTGTCGGCGAAGGTGATCCGCGCCGCGAGGGCATCGTGTTTCACGTGAAACGCCGCTCCCTTCTGCATGGAATCATCAGTCGGGGTCGTGCTGCCGCCGAGCCGCAGGCCCGTACCAAGCGTTCTTCCCGCCCGGAAAACTTGTCCACAACTGGCGAGTTGTCCACAGAACAGCGGGGCTCAGTGGTTCACCGCTCGGAAAGCATGGCAGTCTTTGACTCTGCGAAGGTGCCTTCCGAGGAGAGTGAACCGTTGCGGTCCGACGCTGATACCGCGGGACCGATGGCCGACCCGGTCCCTGGTCCCCGCGCTGAATTGGCGGATGTTTCACGTGAAACGCGTGAGACGCTGCCTCCCATGGACGACACTCCCATCGGCCGTGCCGCCCAGCAGGCCGTTGAGGCGATGCACCGCGCCGGTGAGGGGCTTCCCAGGCCCGCTCAGACCCGCGTGATGGTCGTCGCCAATCAGAAGGGCGGCGTGGGGAAGACCACGACGACGGTGAACCTGGCTGCCTCGCTGGCCTTGCATGGCGCCCGGGTTCTCGTGGTCGACCTGGACCCACAGGGCAACGCGTCCACCGCGCTGGGCATCGATCACCACGCGGAAGTGCCTTCGATCTACGACGTCCTCGTGGAAAGCAAGCCGCTGTCCGAGGTGGTCCAGCCCGTCCGGGACGTGGAGGGTCTCTTCTGTGCGCCCGCCACGATCGATCTCGCCGGTGCGGAGATCGAACTCGTGTCACTGGTCGCGCGGGAAAGCAGGCTGCAGCGCGCGGTCTCCGCCTATGAACAGCCGCTGGACTACATCCTGATCGACTGCCCGCCATCGCTGGGTCTGCTGACCGTCAATGCGCTCGTGGCGAGCACCGAGGTCATCATCCCGATCCAGTGCGAGTACTACGCGCTGGAAGGGCTCGGGCAGTTGCTGCGGAACGTGGACCTGGTCAAGGGGCACCTCAACCCCGCGCTCCACGTCTCCACCATTCTGCTCACGATGTATGACGGGCGGACCCGGCTGGCTTCCCAGGTGGCCGACGAAGTCCGGGGACACTTCCAGAACGAGGTCCTGCGCACCAACATCCCGCGCTCCGTCCGGATCTCCGAGGCACCCAGCTATGGGCAGACCGTGCTCACATACGACCCGGGCTCCAGCGGTGCGCTCTCCTACCTGGAAGCGGCCCGGGAAATCGCTTTGCGTAACACCGAGGCGCATCAGAACCACCAGCACAGTACGGCGGAGGGGATCCAGTGAGCGAACGACGTAGGGGACTGGGCCGCGGGCTCGCCGCGCTGATTCCCGAGGCTCCCAAGAGCCAGGACGACAATGCCCCGGTGCCCACGATCGGGATCAACGGTGCCACGTCGCCCACAGCGGTTCCGGTCATCAACTCCGAGCGGGGTGTCGCCGCCGCTGCCGTGACCGCCCTGCCGGATGTGGCCGAGGAGGGCCACGCCGTCGCGGGGCGCGGTGGTGCACCAGCCCAGGCCCTGGAGGCTCCGGGCGGGCCGGAGCTCGCGGAGGTGGCGGGGGCACACTTCGCCGAGGTCCCACTCGACGCGATCACGCCCAACCCTCGTCAGCCCCGTGAGGTCTTCGACGAGGACGCCTTGGCCGAGCTGGTCACCTCCATCAAGGAGGTGGGTCTGCTCCAGCCCGTCGTCGTGCGGCAACTCGGAGCGGAGCGCTACGAGCTCATCATGGGTGAGCGCCGCTGGCGCGCTTGCCGTGAAGCCGGTCTGGAGGCGATCCCGGCCATCGTCCGCGCCACGGGTGATGACCAACTCCTCCTGGACGCCCTGCTGGAGAACCTGCACCGAGCACAGCTCAATCCGCTGGAAGAGGCAGCGGCCTACGACCAGCTGCTGAAGGACTTCGAGTGCACGCATGACCAGCTTGCCGACCGGATCGGCCGTTCGCGGCCCCAGGTGTCCAACACCCTTCGGCTGCTGCGTCTGTCGCCTTCCGTGCAGCGTCGGGTGGCCGCCGGGGTGCTCTCGGCGGGCCACGCGCGGGCCCTGCTCTCCGTCGACGACTCGGAGGAGCAGGACCGCCTGGCCCATCGCATCGTGGCCGAGGGGCTCTCGGTGCGGGCTGTCGAAGAGATCGTCACCCTGATGAACGACAAGCCCGGCCGGTCAGCCAAGGCCAAGTCGCCAAGAGCCGGCAAGCGGCTCTCCCCCGCCCTGGACCATCTGGCCCACCGGCTCTCCGACCGCTTCGAGACCCGGGTGAAGGTCGACCTCGGGCAGAAGAAGGGAAAGATCGTCGTCGAGTTCGCCTCGATAGAGGATCTGGAGCGGATTCTGGGCTCTTTTGCGCCCGGTGAGGGGCGCGTGCTGGAGCAGCGGCTCGCAGCCGAGGAGGACGAGGACGCCGCCAGGTAGAAGGAGCCGCTGGTCCTGAGCTGTTCCGCCGGGAAGCAGCGGCTGAGCGACCCCGTTGACGCCCCATGGATACGATGGATCCATGGGGCGTCAACTCGTTCCGCTGACCCTGGACCGCCTGTCCGACCTGCCACCGACCTGCCGTCGCTGTGTTTTCTGGGAGCTGGACCCTGTGCGCGGCGGGCGAGCGGAGCGTGCCGGGGAAGCCGAGGCGGAGAAAGAGGCCTGGGTCTCCGCCGTGCTCCTGGAGTGGGGTTCCTGCGGCCGGGTCGTCCTGGTGGACGGAAGGCCCGTGGGATTCGCGCTGTATGCCCCGCCCGCCTTCGTGCCCCGGGCCACGGCCTTTCCCACCGGCCCTGTGTCCCCCGACGCGGTGCAGCTCATGACGGCCGCCCTGCTCCCCGAGTTCCGTGGGCAGGGGCTCGGCCGAGTGATGGTGCAGACCGTGGCGAAGGATGCTCTGCAGCGTCGATTCCGGGCGCTTGAGGTGATCGCGGATGCTCGGGGAAAGGAGCCGCGCTGCATGCTCCCGGCTGAGCCGCTGCGGGCGGTGGGATTCAAGACGGTGCGACAGCACCAGCGCTATCCCCGCCTCCGGCTGGAGCTGCGCACGACGTTGTCCTGGAAGGCCGATGTTGAGCGGGCGCTCGACCAGCTTCTCGGGGCCGTTCACAAGGATCCGGTGCCACGACCGCTGTAGGCCGTGCGTGCCACGAGCCGGTCCCATGAACCCGGCGTATGGAGGGGGGGTCCATGAATCGGGCGACGCATCCGGTGGGGACCCGCGGCGGGGACGGCAGTGGAGAACAAGGAAACGGCCCGGCCCTTGATCGGGCCGGGCCGTTTCACGTGAAACGCCGCGCGACGAGCCGGGGACGACCTCGGCGTCAGGGTCAGGCGAGGAAGTCGGCCAGCTCGCGCTCAAGCGCGGCCTTCGGCTTCGCACCGACGATCGTCTGCGCGACCTTGCCACCCTGGTAGACGTTCATCGTCGGGATGGACATGATCCCGTACTTGGCGGCCGTCTCCGGGTTCTCGTCGATGTTCAGCTTCACGACGGTGATCTTCTCAGCGTGCTCCTCGGAGATCGCCTCCAGGGAGGGGGCGATCTGACGGCACGGGCCGCACCACGCCGCCCAGAAGTCGACGAGCACAGGCTTGTCGCTCTTCAGCACGACCTGCTCGAAGTCGGCGTCGGTAACGGTCAGGGTGGCCATGGGGTCTCCTCAGGTTGTCCGTGTGGGGAAGCTTCGATGCCGTGGCTCAGGCGGTGGTGGCGGCCGGAGCGGCCTCCGCCGTCTTCTCGGGCTCGGCAGGCTCGCTGTCCGACAGGGCGGCGAGGAAGCGCTCGGCATCCAGCGCCGCGGAGCAGCCGGTGCCTGCGGCGGTGATCGCCTGGCGGTAGGTGTGGTCGACGACATCGCCGGCGGCGAAGACGCCGGGGACGTTCGTCCGGGTGGAGGGGGCGTCCACGCGGAGGTAGCCCTCGTCGTCGAGGTCGAGGGTGTCCTGGAAGAGCTCGGTGCGCGGGTCGTGGCCGATGGCGACGAACAGGCCGGTGACGGGCAGCTCCGAGGTCTCCGCGTTCTTGGTGGAGCGCAGGGTGAGCGAGGACAGCTTGCCATCGGTGGCGTGGATCTCGGCGACCTCGCTGTCCCAGGCGAAGCGGATCTTGGGGTCGGCGAAGGCACGGTCCTGCATCGCCTTGGAGGCCCGCAGTGCGTCGCGGCGGTGGACGATGGTGACGGACTTGGCGAAGCGGGAGAGGAAGGTGGCCTCTTCCATGGCCGTGTCACCACCGCCGACGACGGCGATGTCCTGGTCGCGGAAGAAGAAGCCGTCGCAGGTGGCGCAGTAGGACACGCCGCGGCCGGAGAGTTCGTCCTCGCCGCGCAGGCCGAGCTTGCGGTGCTGCGAGCCGGTGGCGACGATGATGGTCCGGGCGCGGTGGACGGTGCCGGCGGAGTCGGTGACGCTCTTGATGTCGCCGGTCAGTTCGACGGCGGTGACGTCGTCCGGAATCAGCTCCGCGCCGAAGCGCTCGGCCTGGGCGCGCATCTGGTCCATCAGCTCCGGGCCCATGATGCCGTCGCGGAAGCCCGGGAAGTTCTCGACCTCGGTGGTGTTCATCAGGGCGCCGCCCGCCGTGACCGAGCCCTCGAAGATCAGGGGACGCAGCGAGGCACGCGCGGTGTAGAGGGCGGCGGTGTAGCCCGTAGGCCCGGAACCGATGATGATCACATTGCGGACGTCACTCACGGATGTCTTCCTTGTCTGCCGACGGTTTCCGGTTCCTCTGACGAGGCTCACACCCCGCCCAACGGATACTACGGGCCGGGCATTCCCGAGGGGCCTCGCCCCGAGGTTGCTGCCCACGGACGGGTGGTCCGGGCAGCCGCAGTGTTCTGCCGTGTGCTGGGACCCGACGCCGCCCTGCCCGCCCCGCCCCCTCCTGTCGGGCGCGGGACGCGCCGCCGAGGCAGTGACTCAGGGCCGGTCGAGCGTGCGGAAGGCGAGCCGTTCGCCCTGCGACTCGGGCGCCTGTGTGACGCACGCCGCGTCGATGACGTAGGCGTCGACGCGGCTGGTGTCGCCGGGGTGGGGCAGGACCACCAGATAGGAGGCCGTCCCCTGGTAGTCCTCCTGGCCCACCGCGATCGGTGTTTCCTCGCGGTCGACACCCCGTGCGATGCACTGTGGCAGGGCAGGGTCGGCCGTCTCCACCGTGAAGGGGTTCTGTGGCTGCTGCTGCGGTCCCGGACCCTCGGGCACCTTCTCCGGCTGAGCGGTATCGCTCTCCGGAACCTTCGACGCGGGCGCCAGCAAGGTGTGCACCTGCTCTTCCAGCCGGTCGACCGCGGCGTCCTGCTGCTTGCCAGCGATCTGGTTGGCGCCGCTGTCGCCTCTGTCGGTGAGCATTCCTGCGGCGAAGAGCCCACCGATGGCGACGGCCGCGATCCCCGCCGCCCCCAGCAGGACGGTGTGGCGTCGGGAACGCCTGCGTGCTCCGGGGCGAGGGGCTCGGCCGGGGCCCGTCGTTCCCCCCGCCCCTGCCGACGGTCGCCGTGTTTCACGTGAAACAGCGCGTGGACCCGGTGGCGTCGTGACGCTCGGACCCGGTGGGGTGGAGCGCTGCGCAGCCTCGGCGGCGAGCGCCGCGTCGATCCGGTCCGCCACCTCTCCGGGCATTGGCCCGGGGTCGGTCAGCGTGCCGAGGGCGCCGTGGACCTCGTCCAGGGCCGCCCGGATGTCGCGGCACGGACCGCACTCCGCGAGGTGGGCGCGGAGCCGCTCGGCGTCATGCGGAGCAAGCAGCTCCTCTGCCAGGTCGGCGATCTCCTCGGTCTCGGGATGTCCGTCGCCGGATGTCGCGAAAGACGCGGTCATGCTGCCCCACCTCCGCCCCTCACAGCTCCGGTTTCCTCGATGCCCTGCTTCGGTGGGACGGACGCCCTCGACGTCCGGTTCCGTCTTCCGTCGCCGGATGTACCACGGGCCGCGGGGGAGCCGTTCGCGGCCGAGCCACCCGCGGACACGCCGTCCGCCCGAAGATGGCTGAGCAGGGGCAGCAGACGGGCGCGGCCTCGGGCGCAGCGGCTCTTCACGGTGCCGACCGCGACGTCGAGCACTTCGGCCGCCTCCGCAACGGGGTAGCCCTGCATGTCCACCAGCACCAGCGCGGCGCGTTGCTCGGCGGGGAGCCGGGCCAGCGCCGCGAGAACCTGACGGTGGACGTCGGCCCGCTCGGCCGGCGCCGAAGCGGACTCCTCGGGCTCCAGCAGGCGGTCGAGGCGCTCGGTGTCGTCGGTGAGCGCGGTCCGGCGGGACGCCGCCTTCCGGATGCGGTCGAGACAGGCGTTGACGGTGATGCGGTGCAGCCAGGTGGTCACCGCCGACTGTCCGCGAAAGGTCTCGGCCCGACGGTAGGCGGACACGAGGGCGTCCTGCACCGCGTCCGCCGCCTCCTCGCGGTCCCCCAGCGTGCGCAGCGCCACGGCCCACAGTCGGTCCCGGTGGCGCCGGACGAGCTCCCCGAAGGCCTCGGGGTCCCCCGCCACGTGCCGGGCGAGCAGCTCGCCGTCCTTGATCGAAGTCACGTCGTCGCCGTCCGGGGTGTGCCTCATGGCGTCGTCGCCCACCGCAAGGCCCTCCCTTGGCCGAGTGCCGATCAGCTCCTGACGCCGATCTCCGTGATGCGGCCACGGTATTCGTCGTCCTCGGTGAGCGGTAGTTCCGTGAGCCACACCAGAACGTAGCGGGTCATGATCGGCTTCTTGGCCTGGAGGGACACTTCGCTGCCACTCCCGCTGTCGACCTTGCTGAAGTCGCCCAGGGAGTCCGGCTCCGCCCCGGCCGAGGCCGGGGCGGCGAGGAAGTCGACCGAGGTGTCGCCACGGAAGCGGAGGTCGAGTGTGCTGACCTGCTGCACCGAGCCGAGATCCAGCACGAGCCCCACACCCGGCTTGAGGTTTCCGAAGGTGGCGTTCGCGTAGTAGAGGGTCTGCCAGTAACTGTCGGGATCGCCGTCGAAGGCCCGCTCGGCATGCTGCGCACTCTCCCGGCCGGTACCGCCGGGGTCGAGGATGCGGGCCGAGGCGATGTCGACCGGCTTGCCGGTCTCCGGCTTGGCCACGGGCGACTGCTCGCTCTGCTTCTCCGTGCCGCCCTGCCCCTGGGAAGCCGAATCCGTCTGACGCTCCCCGCGCAGCAGGGCGTCGGCGATCTGCCAGCTCCCCAGGCCGAGCGCGGCGACCAGCAGAGCGGAGACCCCCCACTTGAGGACCTTGCCCGTCCGGCCCGGCAGGGTGGGCGGCGCGTCGCCCACGGCGCCCGGGCGGGCCCGGACGCCGGCCGGCGCGATGTCGGGGGAGAGCACGCCCTGCTGGTAGGTGGTGCGCTCGTATGGCGCCGGATTCAGGAAGCCCTGCTCCGGGGGACGGATACGCGGCAGCTCGGACGCCGCACGGGCCAGCTCCTCCGGAGTCGTGCACGGGGGGTTCTCGCCGGACGCGGTGGCACCGGCGTTGACCAGCGCCCGCATGGCCAGCTCGGAGAGCCCACGGTGGACGCCGGCCCGGACCTGGTCGGGCGGCATGACAGTACCGCCCGAGAGCCGGGCGACACCGCTGAGCCCGTAGGCGTCGTCCTCGTAGGGCCAGCGCTGGGTGAGCGCCGCGTAGAGCAGTGCGCCGATCGCCTCGGTGTCGGTGCGCTGAGGGGTGTGCGTCGTGATGCCGCGCAGCGCCGCGTTCACGGCCAGGCCGCGAATGCGGTACTGGCCCGTTCCGGTGCGCAGCACGGCCCCGGGGGTGAGCCGCAGATGGGCCAGCCCCTCGCGGTGGGCGGCCGCCATGGCCTGGGAGAGATGGCGCACCAGCTCATACGCCTCGTGCGCGGGCAGCGGTCCGGCCGCGAGGAGTGCGGTGAGCGGGGTGGCGTCCGGAAGCCACTCGTGGACGACGTAGACCAGCTCGCCGTCCTCGACCGCGTCCAGCACCTGTACGAAGCGGGGGTCGCCCAGGAGGGCGGCGGAGCGGGCCGCCGCCAGCACGGGGCGCACGCGGCGGTGGTGCGCCGGAAGGACATGGACGCCCACGGCCCGGCGGAGCTTCTCGTCCACGGCACGCCAGCTGCTGAACCCGTCCAGCCGGGTGACGCACTCCTCCAGCCGGTAGCGTCGAGCGAGCTTGTGTCCGCTGTGCAGCTCCGGCGCGGATCCGGATCGTCCCGCAGCCCCGTCGTCCTCCGTGGTGTCCTCACCCTCGTCGCGGGCTTCGTGAGTGTCCCCGCCGCCGCCGCCGTCGGCGGGCGGGCCGGTTCGTCCTCGCTCGGCCCCGGCCGTCGCCGCGCGGTACCGCACGCCGCGGCGTGGGCGGCTCTCGGGCGCGGACGCTGCGCCGGTGTTCTCGCCGGAGGCGCCGTCCGCGCCCTCCCGGCCCTCCCGGCCCTCCTGGGACGTGCTGCCGTCGGCCGCTGCTCCGCCGGACCGGGCCGACCGGGGCTTGTCGGCCCCACCGCCCTTACCGCCCGAGTACGCCTCGACGGCAGTGCTCCGTTCCGCCACCGTCGCTCCCGCCTCCCCGTTGTCGCATCCCCTCGGCCGGTACGCTCAGCCGGCGTGGTGGCCGGCCGTGGGACCGGCCACAGACAATTGTGCCCGCAGCTCGCTGTGGTGCACGACACGAGTCGGCGGTACGGGTGGTCTCAGCGGCCGAGCTTCGCCCGGACCATGCCGATCATGGCCGTCATCTCCTGGATGCGCAGCCGCTTGGCGGTGACCACGAACATCGCGCCCAGTACCAGCGAGCCGACGACCAGTGCCGTCAGTCCCCCGGTGAAGCCGTCACCGAGGGCGCGGATCACACCGTAGGCGGCGGCGCCGGCCAGCAGGGCACCGGGCACGCTGGCGAGGCACAGCCGGGCGTAGGTACGGGCGATACGCGAACCGTCCAGATCGCCGTCGAGCTTTCTGCGCAGCCGACGCCATGCCACGCCCACGCCCACGGCGTAGGCCGCGCCGTAGGCCGCCGCCATTCCGGCGACCGCGTAGCGGCTGGGCAGCAGCAGGTAGCAGAGCCCGGCACCCGCGGCGTTGCCGGTGGCGACGATCACGGTGTTGTAGAAGGGCGTCCGGGTGTCCTCGTAGGCGTAGAAGGCGCGCAGGACGACGTACTGCACCGAGTACGGGATGAGACCGATCCCGAAGGCCATGAGGATGAAGCCCATGGAGGCGGCGGCGTCCGCTCCGGCGGAGGCGTAGAGCATCAGACACATCGGCACGCCGAGCGCGAGGAACGAGAACGAGATCGGCACGATGGCGACCGCCGAGGTGCGCAGTCCGTGGGAGAGGTCCTCGCGGACGGCGTCGCGGTCCTCGTCGTGCGCGGACCGGGAGAGCCGGGGCAGCAGGGCCGCCATGACGGAGACGGTGATGATGGCCTGCGGCATCTGCCAGATCAGCAGGGCGTTCTGGTAGCCGAGGATGCCCGCGCCCTCGATGTCCTCAGCGGCGGCGTCCGCACCGGCCGCGGTGGCGAGCTGGGTGACGACGAGCAGGCCGGCCTGGTTGGCGAGCACGAACAGGAACGTCCACTTGGCGAGCTTGGCCGCCTTGCCCAGCCCGTGGCCCTTCCAGTCGAAACGAGGCCGGAAGTGGAAGCCGGCCGCCCGGAGGAAGGGGAGCATGGCCAGCGCCTGGACCACGAGGCCGAGGAGGGTGCCCACGCCCAGCAGCCGGACCCCCTCGGGGGGGATCGTCGCCACTCCCAGGTCGGAGCTGGCCGAGGTGCCGTAGACCCAGATGAACGAGCCGAACGCGAAGATGATGACGAGGTTGTTGAGGACGGGTGTCCACATCATCGCACCGAAGCGGCCGCGGGCGTTGAGGATCTGTCCCATCACGACGTGCACGCCCATGAAGAAGATCGTGGGCAGGCAGTAGCGTGCGAAGGTCACGGCCACGTTGTTGGCGTCCGGATCGTCCGCGATGGACACCGAGAGCATCCGCACGAGCAGGGGGGCGGCGACCACGGTGAGCAGCGTCAGAGCGCCGAGGATGACCATGACCAGGGTCAGGAGCCGGTTGGCGTAGGCCTCGCCGCCGTCCTCGTCGTTCTTCATCGCCCGCACGAGCTGCGGTACGAAGACGGAGTTGAGGCCGCCGCCGATCGACAGCATGTAGACCATCGTGGGCAGCGTGTAGGCGACGGTGTAGGCGTCACCGAGGACGGCGACGCCGAGCGCTGCGGCGATCACGAGGCTGCGGACGAATCCGGTGACGCGGGAGACCAGCGTGCCGGCGGCCATCACGGCGCTGGACCGCAGCAGTCCGCCGCCCCGTCCGCCGGGTTGCTCCGCTGCGGGCGCCTGCGGGGTGGCGCCCGGGCCCTGCGGTGGCGTGCCCGCCGCGCCGACGGGCCCGGCCTCGGGGGCGAGCGGTGCGGCCGGTGGCTGCTCGGCGGAGGCCGGCGGCTGTGGATACGGCTGCGGTGCGGGCGTCGGTGCTTCGTACCGGGCGGCCTGGGGCTGCTGCGGGTACGGATAAGGCTGCTGCGGGTGAGGCTGCTGGTAGTGCGGGCCGGGCTGCGGATACGCACCGTCCTGCGGGTGCGGGGGCGGCCCCGCGGCGTCGAGCCGGGGCTGCGGCTGCTGCTGCGGGATCTGCTGCTGGTCCCGGAAGAGGTACTCGAAGGCGTCGTCGGGCTGTGTGGGGTGCACGGCCGAAGGGTGCCCGTCGTGTCCGGGGCCCCGAGCGGTCAGCCCGTCGGCCCCGGGGTGCTGGGCGTGCGCGGGTTCGGCCCCGTAGGCGGCATGCGGGGAGGGCGCGTGGGGCCCGGCGGGGGGCGGTGCGGGCCAGTGGTGGGGCTCGGCGGCATGGCGCGGTGCGGGCGGCTGCTGGTGCGGCGGCTGCGGGCCGGGCGGTGGGTACGGGGTGCGCCCGTACCCCGCCTCGTCCACCGGGGGCTGCGCGGCCGGGTCCGGGTAGCCGTAAGGGGCACCGCCGTGGGCGCCCCGCTGACGTGCGTCCTGCCCCTCGCCCTCGGGCGTGGACGGCCCCCGCTCGCCGCGGTCGCGGTCGTACGGCACATTCACTGCGTACCCCACCTCATCATTCGCGCCGGCGTTCGGCCCGCTGCCTCGCTCAACAGTCCACTTTCTCACCTGGCCCCGAGGACTCCCCGCTTTCGGGCCGGGTGTCATCGTGAGCGTCACGGACCGGGCGTGGGGAGGCTTCGGTGTCCGTGTCCGCCGTCGCGCTGTTCCGCGCACCGTTCTCCGCGCCGTCCTCTGCCGCGGCTTCCGGCCCGGCCTCGGACTCGTCCCGCCGGGAGGCCAGCGGGGCGTCCGGGTCGGGCTGCGGGCCGCGGCGCTTGCGCTGCGTGTACATCCGTACTCCGGCCAGGACGACGAGCAGGACGCCGCCGGCGATGACCAGCAGCACGGTGGACGTGATCTCGGTGACGTCCACCTGGAAGGTCATCGGCTCACCGTAGGGGTCGCCGTCCTTCGTGTAGAGCCGTGCCGTCAGGAAGGTCCGTCCGTTGGCGTTGGCCGTCGTGTCGAACGTGATCGACTGGCTGTGACCACCCTCGACCACCAGCGGCTTGACGTCGTCGTCGACCGTCAGGCCGATCCGGCGCCCGGAGGTCAGCCGCAGCTCCAGCCCGTCGACCTCCTGGACCAGGTTGTTCTGCACCGTCACCGGGATGGTCGCGCTGCGGCCGGAGAGCGTCATGGGGGACTTGGGCACGAGACGCACCTGGTCGGTGAGTCCGACGAGGTACTCCTGCACGGAGTCACGGTAGTCCGCGGAGTCATCGGCCCGGCCGCGCCACGACGTGGACATCTCCCGGCGAATGGCGTTGCCGAACGGCGTCACGACCCGGTCCTCCTGGCTGAGGATGACCGTGAAGTCGTTGAGCGTGCTCTGCGTCCTGCGCATCGACTCGAACGCGGCGGTCGGCAGCTCCTGCTCGCGCAGGTGCTGGGGATAGGCGGAACGGCCGGGCACCTGGCGCTTCGCCTTCGGGTCGGGTTTGGCCTTCGCCGTCTCACCGAGGTCCACGAAGCGCGCCCAGCCGCCGTCGTCGGCCACGGCCTCGATGGCCGTGGCCATGGTGGCGGCCTGGCTGGCCGTCGGCATGCGCTGGGGAGTGACGAGGATGCTGCGCTGCTTCGTGGGGTTCTGCTCGGTGATCGCCAGGGTGTGGGCGAGGAAGCGCTGAACGGCTGAGGTGGAGCTGTCTGCCCGCGTCATGTCGCCCTGGAACAGGGTGGACAGGGTGGCGTCCGCCGACACCGCCGTGATGCCACCGCCGACGGGACGGGCGGCGTTCGGGGTGTACGGGAGGCTGCGGTCCTCCCGCAGGCTGTCGCTGCGGGCGATGACGTTGCGGGCTCCGGCCGAGGTGGCGACGGAGACGACCGACGGGTCGATGGCCCCCTCCACCGGCCAGGCGTAGTCGGTGCTCGGCGCCGTGTTGAGGATGGTCTCCACCGTGACCTGGGCGGCCTCGGTGGCCGACTGCAGATGGCCCAGTGCGCCGGAGACGTCGCGCCCACGGTGCGCGAGCGAGGCCACGTCGGGGTCACCGAAGGGCAGGGCGACGACTTCCTCGTCCTCGACCGCCCGCTGCAGCTCGTTGAGCCATCGGTTCGCCGCGTCGCGTCCGGTCCCGGCGACCGGACCGTCGGGTGTCTGTACCTGGTACGGCTCGGTCATGGCGTTGACCGACGCCAGCAGGTCCGGGTCCACGACCCAGGTGACCGGGAGATCGGAGCCGTGGCGGACGAGCTCGTAGAGCCGGCCGCCCGGGGAGATCTCGTCCACGAGGTCGTCGTCCCGGAACACCGGCGTCTGCTGCTCGTCCGAGGCCGTGCGGGCGGTGAGGTGCGGGGTGGAGACGAGCGGCCAGAGGAAGGTGACGTCGGTACGGGTCGACGCGGGGTCGGTCTGCCAGGGCAGGAAGGTCCGCCCCATGCCCAGCACCTGCTCCCCGGAGCCGCCGCCGCGGCCGGAGACGGCCACACCGAGTTGGTACACGCCGCTCGCGTCCAGCTCCAGCTCCTCCACCGGGACCCTGAGGGTGAAGGGACGCGTGCCGCCCGGGGTGATGTCGTCGAGGGTGAACGCCGAATCCTCGTCGGTGACCTCCCTGCCGTCCTGCGCGTAGGAGAAGCCCTCACGGCCGGCGGCCCGGTCGATGGCGCTGCGGGTCGACAGCCGTGGGCCGCCGCGCAGGTTCACCTCCAGGCCGGTGATCGTCTCCCGGGACCGGTTGGTCACGGAGCCCTTGACCGTGAGGGTCTCCTCCTCACCGGGGATCACGGGCGTCACTCCGGTGATCGCGATCTCCGCCGTGCGGGAGCCGGTGGCCGACTCGCTGGTGGCGGACTCCCGGGCGGCCACGTCGCTCGTTCCGCCGACGGGGCCGACGCGGGGCGCGGTGGTATGTGGGGCGGCCGTGGCGGCACCGGCGTGGGGGGAGCCCGCGAGCAGCAGCGGCAGGGGCATGATCAGGGCCGCGGCGGCACGGCGGAGTCGGCGTCCGGGCACAGCCGGGGTGTGGCTCCCCTGGATTTTCGGCGCTTCGGCCACGCGATGGTCCGTCCCGTCTGGTCGCCCTGCCGCTGCAGGTCTGCCGCTGGTGATCTGCCGCTTCCCCGATGCTAACGAGCCCCGCGCGTCGCGGGTGCCGCGGTGTACGTCCGACGACGCCCGCCACCGGCTCCCGGCGGCTCCCGGCGGCGGGAGCCGCCCGGAACGGGTGAGCGCGAGTGGGGAGACGGCACGTACCCTGTGCTGTTGTGCCGAACGCCAAGACTGACAGCAACGTCCAGCAGCCGAACCAGGAGCTCAGCACCGCGCAGCGCCGTGCGGTGAGTGAGCTGCTGAGGGTGTCTCCCGTGGCCGACGACTTGGCCCGCCGCTTCCGGGAGGCGGGCTTCTCGCTCGCGCTCGTCGGTGGCTCGGTGCGGGACGCCCTGCTGGGGCGGCTCGGCAACGATCTCGACTTCACCACGGACGCGCGTCCCCAGGACGTGCTGAAGATCGTCCGCCCCTGGGCAGACGCCGTGTGGGAGGTGGGCATCGCCTTCGGCACCGTCGGTTGCATCAAGGCCGCGGAGGGCACCGGCGCGGACCAGCCGGGGCCCCAGGAGTACCAGATCGAGATCACGACGTACCGGTCCGAGGTCTACGACCGCACCTCCCGCAAGCCCGAGGTCTCCTATGGGAACTCCATCGAGGAGGATCTGGTCCGGCGCGACTTCACGGTGAACGCCATGGCGGTCGCCCTGCCGGAGAAGGAGTTCATCGACCCGCACCAGGGCCTGGAGGACCTCGCACGCCGTGTGCTGCGCACCCCGGGCACACCCGAGGCCTCCTTCTCGGACGACCCGCTGCGGATGATGCGGGCCGCCCGGTTCGCCGCCCAGCTGGACTTCTCCCTGGACGCGCCCGTACGTGCGGCCATGCGGGACATGGCGGAGCGCATCGACATCGTGTCCGCTGAGCGGGTGCGGGACGAGCTGAACAAGCTGGTTCTCTCCGACCACCCCCGGCAGGGTCTGGAGATCCTGGTGGAGACGGGGCTCGCCGAGCGGGTGGTACCGGAGCTTCCGGCCCTGCGGCTGGAGCGTGACGAGCACCACCGGCACAAGGACGTCTACGAGCACTCGTTGACGGTGCTGGAGCAGGCGATGGACCTGGAGCAGGGCGGGCCCGACCTCACCCTGCGCCTCGCCGCCCTGTTGCACGACATCGGCAAGCCGCGGACGCGCCGTTTCGAGAAGGACGGCCGGGTCTCCTTCCACCACCACGAGGTGGTGGGCGCCAAGATGACCCGCAAGCGGATGACCGCCCTGAAGTACTCCAACGAGCTGGTGAAGGACGTCTCCCGGCTGGTGGAGCTGCATCTGCGCTTCCACGGCTACGGATCCGGCGAGTGGACGGACTCGGCCGTGCGGCGCTATGTGCGCGATGCCGGGCCGCTGCTGGACCGCCTGCACCAGCTGACCCGTTCCGACTGCACCACTCGGAACAAGCGCAAGGCCAACGCGCTGGCACGGGCCTACGACGGCTTGGAGGAGCGCATCGCCCAGCTTCAGGAGCAGGAGGAGCTGGACGCCATCCGTCCCGATCTCAACGGCAACGAGATCATGGAGGTGCTGGGGCTGAAGCCCGGCCCGGAGATTGGTGCGGCCTACCGCTTCCTGCTGGACCAGCGTCTTGAGCACGGTCCCATGGAGCGAGAGGCCGCGGTGGCCGCCCTCAAGAAGTGGTGGGCGTCCCGCGAGGACTGAGAGCCCGGCGCGCCGGTGAGCCGAGCCGAGCGGGGGGGGCGTTTCACGTGAAACACCCCCCCGCGCTCGGCTCCCGGTACCTCCGTTGATCCGCCCCCGTCGTCCTTCCGGAGAGCTGCGGTTCAGAGCGACGGTGACGCCGATGAGCGGAGGCGGAACACGCTCAGCGCGGTGAGGCCGTAGAGGAGAGCGACGGCCACCACGAGCGGGGCGGAGCGGCCATCGGGAGGCAGGACGAGGGCCGCGACCGAGGCAGCGGCGACGAAGGCGACGTTGTACTGCATGTCGTAGAGGGAGAACACCCGACCGCGGTAGCCGTCGTCGACGGTCGTCTGGACCACCGTGTCCGTGATGATCTTCGCCCCCTGAGATGCCGCGCCCAGCAGAAACGCGGCGACGAGCATGGGCCCGGGCCGGAACCACAGGCCGAGCACCGGGAGGAGCACGGCCGCCACGGTGGCACACCAGGCCATCCAGCCCAGCCGGCCCAGGCGCCGCGCACCCCAGGGGGTGATCACCGCGGCGGTGAAGAACCCGAGGCCGGAGACGGCCAGGGCCAGCCCGAGCAGAGCCACCCCGTGGTCGACGTCGTCGCTCCAGGCATGGCGGGCCAGGATCAGCAGCATGACCGTGAGTGCCCCGTAGCAGAAGCGCAGCACTCCGATAGCGATGAGCGTCTGGGCGGCTGTACGACGGTGGGCGAGGTGCCGGAGGCCGTCCAACAGGCCGCGAGCAGTGCTGACGATCGCCGCGAGGATGTGGGGTTGCCGTTGGCCTGGCTCGGGGCCGAGGAGTTCGCGTCCCATCCGCAGCGCGGAGAGCCCGGCCGTGGCGTACACCGCGGCAGCACAGAGGACCACCCAGGCGTCGGCGCTGGCGCCGTTGGGAAGGACGGCCCGCAGGCCCAGGGCGAGGCCGCCGCCGAGGGTGGCCGCGAGGGTGCCGGCGGTAGGGGACACGGAGTTGGCCATGACCAGCCGCTCGCCGTCCACGACCCGGGGCAGGGCGGCGGAGAGACCGGCGAGGATGAAGCGGTTGACGGCGGTGACGGAGAGGGCGGAGAGGTAGAAGAGCCAGGTCGGCACGGACACCAACACCAGAGCGCAGGTGCCCAGCGAGAGCAGGGAGCGCAGGAGGTTGCCGTACAGCAGGACCTGACGGCGCCGCCACCGGTCCAACAGGACGCCGGCGAACGGCCCGAGGAGTGAGTAGGGGAGCAGGAGTACGGCGAGCGCGCCGGCGATGGCACCCGCCGAGGCCTGTCGCTCGGGCGAGAAGACGACGTAGGTGGCCAGTGCCACCTGGAAGACTCCGTCGGCCAGCTGGGAGAGCAGGCGGACGGCCAACAGGCGGCGGAAATCCCGGAAACGGATCAGCACTCGCGCGTCGTGGATCAGTCCGCCACGTCCGGCAGGCATCGGGCCTCGGTTCCCGTCGCCCGTCATGTTTCACGTGAAACAGCGGTCGACAGTGATCGGTCAGCGTCTCGGGGTACCCCAGCGTACGGTGCCGCCTTCGGACGAGATCGGCGGCTCCGGGAAGACCGGCTCCAGGACATGCGACGTGAAGGCGTCCGGGGCGCCGTCGAGCACACCGCCGGACGGATCGTCGGAGCCATCCCGGCGCACACGGTCGTGCTCGGGCCTGAGCGCGTCGCGCACCACCATGCCGCACAGGTACAGCGTCCCCAGCAGGTGCACGGCGATGGCGAGGTGGTAGCCCTCCTGCGGCAGCCCCTGGTTGTTCTCGCTGGAGGTGTACGCGAGATACATCCAGATGCCGAGGAAGTAGGCGACCTCGCAGGCCTGCCAGATCAGCATGTCCCGCCACCGGGGCCTGGCGAGGGCGGCCAGTGGGATGAGCCACAGCACGTACTGCGGGGAGTAGACCTTGTTCGTGAGGATGAACAGGGCGACGACGAGGAACGCGACCTGTGCGAAGCGTGGACGCCGCGGTGCGAACAGGATCAACATCGCGATGCCCGCACAGCCCAGGAGCATCAGGACGATGCCGGCGATGTTCGCGGTCTCCGTGGGGAAGCTCGTGCGCTGCGCGATGATGAGCCACAGGGAGCCGAAGTCCACCGGCCGTTCCCGGGAGAAGCTGTAGAACTTCCCCCAGCCCTCGGTCGCGATGAGCATGACCGGCAGATTGACCGCGAGCCAGGTGCCCACGGTACCGCCGAGTGCCGCCCCGAAGGCGCGCCAGCGGTCGGCCCGCCAGCAGAGCACGAGCAGGGGGCCGAGCAGCAGGACGGGATAGAGCTTGGCCGCCGTGGCCAGACCCAACAGCACGCCGAACGCGAGGGGGCGGCTGCGTGACCACATGAGCATGGCGGCTGCCGTCAGGCTCACTGCCAGCAGGTCCCAGTTGATCGTGGCCGTCAGCGCGAACGCCGGAGCGAGCGCCACCAGCAGCGCGTCCCAGGGGCGACGACGATGGGTGCGGGCCACGCACACCACGAGGACGGCGGTGCAGATCATCAGCATCCCGGCGTTGACCAGCCAGTACGCCTGCTGCTCCTGCATCGTCTGGGCGAAGTCCGGGGTCAACCAGGACGCGATCTGCATGAAGGCCCCGGTGAGCACGGGGTACTCCAGGAACTCCATCCCGCCGGAGAACTGCGTGATGCGGTCGACGTAGGGCGTCATTCCCGCCTCGAAGCCGCGGCCGGTGTAGAGGTGGGGGATGTCCGAGTAGCACGCGTGGGTGTACTGCGCGCCCCGGCCGAAGAACCAGCCGCCCTCGTAGCAGGGGAGCTTCTGCACCATGCCCAGGGCGAAGAGTCCGAGGGCGCACAGCACGACGATCCGCACCGGTGACCACCAGTGGTGTCCGACCAGCGCACGCTTGCCGAGAGGTCCGCCGATCGCCTCGCTGCCCGCGGCGGCGACCTCGTCCTCGACGGTGGGTCGCACGACCCCGTCGTCACGCACGCTCGTCATGCCCCACATCCTGCCCTACGCCCCGCGGCGCCTCCCGGGTCCTCCACCGCGATTCCGGTCACGGTGACCGGAATCGCGGTGGAGGGCTGTTCAGGCTCATCACGGACGGGGACGGAACCAGGCCCCGTTCGCTGGTCCTCAGTCGAGGCAGAACTCGTTGCCCTCGATGTCCAGCATCGGGATGCACGCGTCGTTGCCGTCATACAGTGTGCGGACGAGTACCGCGCCGAGCGGGACCGTCCGTGCGCACTCGGCCTCAAGCATGTCGAGGCGCTCTGCGCCCACGAGCCCGGTGGCGCCCCGCACATCAAGGTGCAGTCGGTTCTTGGCCGCCTTTCCTTCGGTCAGGTCTGGGCCATGTCGACGAAGCGCGAGTAGTGGCCCTGGAAGGCGACGGTGATGGTGGCGGTGGGGCCGTTGCGGTGCTTGGCCACGATGAGGTCGGCCTCCCCGGCGCGGGGCGACTCCTTCTCGTAGGCGTCCTCGCGGTGCAGGAGGATCACCATGTCGGCGTCCTGCTCGATGGAGCCGGACTCACGCAGGTCGGAGACCATCGGCTTCTTGTCGGTGCGCTGCTCGGGGCCTCGGTTGAGCTGGGAGAGGGCGATCACGGGAACCTCGAGCTCCTTGGCCAGGAGCTTGAGGTTCCGGGACATCTCCGAGACCTCCTGCTGCCGGGACTCGGGGCGGCGGGCGCCACCGGACTGCATGAGCTGGAGGTAGTCGATGACGATGAGCTGGAGGTCGTTGCGCTGCTTGAGGCGCCTGCACTTGGCCCGGATCTCCATCATCGTCAGGTTGGGCGAGTCGTCGATGTAGAGGGGCGCCTCGGTGACCTGCGGCATCTGCCGGGCGATCTTGTTCCAGTCCTCGTCGGTCATGCTGCCGGAGCGCATGTGGTGGAGGGCGACGCGGGCCTCGGCGGACAGCAGGCGCATCGCGATCTCGTTGCGGCCCATCTCCAGGGAGAAGATGACGCTCGGCAGGTTGTTGCGGATGGAACAGGCCCGGGCGAAGTCGAGGGCCAGGGTGGACTTGCCCATGGCGGGACGGGCCGCGATGACGATCATCTGGCCGGGGTGGAGACCGTTGGTCAGGGAGTCCAGATCGGTGAAGCCGGTGGGGACGCCGGTCATCTGGCCGCTGCGGGAGCCGATGGCCTCGATCTCGTCGAGCGCGCCCTCCATGATCGCGTTGAGGGGCAGGTAGTCCTCGGAGGTGCGCTGCTCGGTGACGGCGTAGATCTCGGCCTGTGCCGAGTTGACGATCTCGTCCACGTCGCCGTCGGCGGCGTATCCCATCTGGGTGATGCGGGTGCCCGCCTCGACGAGACGGCGCAGGACGGCACGTTCGTGCACGATCTCCGCGTAGTACTCGGCGTTGGCGGCGGTGGGGACCGTCTGGACGAGTGAGTGCAGGTAGCCGTTTCCACCGACCTTGGCCAGCTCGCCGCGCCGGGTGAGCTCCGCGGCGACGGTGATCGGGTCGGCCGGCTCACCCTTGGCGTAGAGGTCGAGGACGGCCTGGTAGATCGTCTCGTGGGCCGGCCGGTAGAAGTCCTGCCCTTGGAGGACCTCCACGACGTCGGCGATGGCCTCCTTCGACAGGAGCATGCCGCCGAGCACGGACTGCTCGGCGGTGAGGTCCTGCGGGGGGACGCGCTCGAAGGTGTTGCCGGAGAAGGTGTCCTGGCCCCGGTCGTGCTGCTCGCCCTCGGGCTCCGTGCCACGGCGCTGCCGGGAGACGGGGAGGTGTTCGGCCGGGCGGGCCGCCGGTGTGGCGGCCCAGGGGTCCTCCAGGTGCTCGGGCTGGGTCACCCTGCCACCTCCTCCCGTGCGAGCCGCAGTGCACAGCTTCTCTGGCTTTCTACGGCACAGCTCTGACAACTGAGGCGCCCTACTCCGGTTACGGCGCATCGGTCGCGCGGCGAAGAAAAGGGGAACGGAAGGCGGGCGCCGCACAACGGTAGAGCCGGGGGCGGGCCGGGCCAATTCGGTTATCCACAGGGCTCTGTGGGTGACGGGGCACATCCTGTGGAGAACCCGGGGCTTCCTGTGCACGACCCGGGGGACAGCGCTGTGGAGAAGCCCGCGCCGTCCCTGGGATTCATGCGCCCACCTGCGGATTCTCCGTCCACCGGCTGTGCAGGAGAAAAAGTGGCCGACAAGTGGGGAGATCCGTGGACGACGGCGGCCAGGGCGATGCACAGAGCGAGAAATGTAAGGACCTCATGCCGGTTGTGAATGTTACCTGTGGATGTTTCAATCACCGCATGCCCTCCTCGCGCCCCGCAACCGACCGCAGCGCTGCCGAGGAACGTCCGGAGACGGTCGCAGTCGGCCCGCGGCGTTCGGCGATGCGCCGCCACGACCGGGAGATCCTCGCCCTGGCCGTACCGGCCTTCGGCGCTCTCGTCGCCGAACCGCTCTTCCGGCTGGCGGACAGTGCGATCGTGGGGCACCTCGGCACCCCGCAGCTCGCCGGGCTCGGCATCGCGGCGGCGATCCTCACCACCGGGGTCAACGTCTTCGTCTTCCTCGCCTATGCCACCACCGCCGCCGTGGCCCGCCGGGTAGGCGCGAACGAGCTCCCCGCGGCGATCCGGCAGGGTATGGACGGCATCTGGCTCGCCCTCCTCCTCGGGCTGTCCGTCCTCGCCGCCGGCTACCCGTTCGCCCCCGCGCTCGTGGACTTCTTCGGGGCCTCCGCCACCGCAGCCCCGCACGCGGTGACCTATCTGCGGATCAGCCTCTTCGGTATTCCCGCGATGCTCACCGTCCTCGCCGCCACGGGCGTCCTGCGCGGTCTCCAGGACACCCGCACGCCGCTCTACGTGGCCGTCGGCGGCTTCACGGCGAACGCCGGGCTCAACGTGCTGCTCGTGTACGGGGCGGGCCTCGGGATCGCCGGGTCCGCCTGGGGCACGGTACTCGCGCAGTGGGGCATGGCCGCCGTCTATCTCACCGTCGTCGTCCGCGGCGCCCGGCGGCACGGGGCCTCGCTCCGCCCCGACCCGTCGGGGATCCGGACCTGCGCCCAGGCGGGCGCTCCCCTGCTGGTCCGCACGCTGTCCCTGCGCGCGGTGTTGCTGATCGGCACCTCCGTCGCCGCCCGGCTGGGCGACGCCTCCGTCGCCGCCCACCAGATCACCCTCACCCTGTGGGCCCTCCTCGCCTTCGCCCTGGACGCCATCGCCATCGCGGGTCAGGCGATCATCGGCCGCTACCTGGGCGCCGACGACGCCGCCGGGGCCAGGGCGGCCTGTCGTCGGATGGTGCAGTGGGGCGTGCTCTCGGGCGTCGTGCTCGGGGTGCTGGTCCTGCTGGCCCGCCCGCTGATCCTGCCGCTGTTCACCGGTGACCCGGCCGTGCACGACGCCCTGTTCCCGGCGCTGCTCGTCGTCGCCGTCACCCAGCCCGTCGCGGGCGTCGTCTTCGTGCTGGACGGCGTGCTCATGGGAGCCGGTGACGGGCCCTATCTCGCCGGGGCGATGCTCGCGGTCCTGGCCGTCTTCGCTCCGGTGGCCCTCGCCGTGCCGACGCTCGGCGGCGGACTGACGGCGCTGTGGTGGACGATCGCGGGGCTGATGATGACGACGCGACTGGCCACTCTGTGGTGGCGGGCCCGCTCCGGGCGCTGGCTCGTCACCGGCGCCGTCCGCGGCTGAGGGCTCCCCGGGGCTCCTGCGGGGCGCACGGACACGGAAAGCGGGCCGCACCCCGTGCAGGGCGCGGCCCGCTCCCGAGCCGTTGGCAGCGTGTGCCTTACGCGGCCTGGACCTCGACGCCGACCTTGGCGACGACGTCGGTGTGCAGCCGGACCGAGACCTCGTGCGAGCCGAGGGTCTTGATCGGCGAGCCCAGCTCGACGCGGCGCTTGTCCACGTCCGGACCGCCGGCCGACTTCACCGCTGTGGCGATGTCGGCGGGGGTGACGGAGCCGAAGAGACGGCCGCCCTCACCCGCGCGGACCTTGAGGCGCACCTTGGTGCCCTCGAGCTGCGCCCGGACGTCGTTGGCCTGCTCGATCGTGGCGATCTCGCGGATCTTGCGGGCGCGACGGATCTGCTCGACGTCCTTCTCGCCACCGCGGGTCCAGCGGATCGCGAAACCACGGGGGAGCAGGTAGTTGCGGGCGTACCCGTCACGCACGTCCACGACATCGCCGGCGATGCCGAGACCGGAAACCTCGTTGGTAAGGATGATCTTCATGATGCGGTCACCCTTCCTCAGCGAGCGGTCGACGTGTAGGGCAGCAGCGCCATCTCACGGCTGTTCTTCACAGCCGTGGCGACGTCACGCTGGTGCTGGGTGCAGTTGCCGGTGACCCGGCGGGCACGGATCTTGCCGCGGTCGGAAATGAACTTCCGCAGCAGGTTCGTGTCCTTGTAGTCGACGTAGGAGATCTTCTCCTTGCAGAACACGCAAACCTTCTTCTTCGGCTTGCGAGCAGGCGGCTTCGCCATGGTCTCTCTCCAGTGAGTTCAAGAAGTTGCGGGAGAGCCCGCCCTCGAACCGGTCACGGACCGGTCAGAAGGGAGGCTCGTCCGAGTAGCCGCCGCCGGAGCCGCCGCCCCAGCCGCCACCGCCACCGCCCTGCTGGCCACCGCCGGCCGGGGCGCCGGTCGCCCACGGGTCGCCCGCGGGGGCGCCGCCCCCGCCCTGCTGACCACCGGGGCCGCCGGGGCCGCCGGGGCCGCCGCCCCAGCCGCCGCCACCCTGCTGGCTGCCGCGGCCGCTGGTCTTGGTGACCTTCGCGGTCGCGTTACGCAGGCTGGCGCCGACCTCGTCGACGTCCAGCTCGTAGACCGTGCGCTTGATCCCTTCACGGTCCTCGTACGACCGCTGCTTCAACCGGCCCTGCACGATGACCCGGGTGCCCCGGGTGAGGGACTCGGCGACGTTCTCCGCCGCCTGACGCCAGACCGAGCAGGTCAGGAACAGGCTGTCGCCGTCCTTCCACTCGTTGGTCTGCCGGTCGAAGGTGCGCGGGGTGGACGCGACGCGGAACTTCGCGACCGCCGCACCGGAAGGGGTGAAGCGCAGCTCGGGGTCGTCGACCAGATTGCCGACG
The DNA here is from genome assembly GCF_027460245.1 of Streptomyces sp. WMMC1477. Lineage (NCBI taxonomy): Bacteria > Bacillati > Actinomycetota > Actinomycetes > Kitasatosporales > Streptomycetaceae > Streptomyces > Streptomyces sp. WMMC1477. The sequence continues at coordinate 2,791,927 of NZ_JAPZBD010000003.1, forward strand.
ACCGTGATGACGGTCTCGCCTGCCATGGGGGTACCTCTCGGCGTGCTGCTGCTGCTGGCTGCTTGGGCTGCGTGGCGCTACTCGGAACCTTCGTTCGCTGGCCGGGGCTCAGCGAGCGGAGGGACGGAGCACCTTGGTCCGGAGGACCGACTCGTTCAGGTTCATCTGGCGGTCGAGCTCCTTCACGACCGCAGGCTCGGCCTGCAGGTCGATGACCGAGTAGATGCCCTCGGGCTTCTTGTTGATCTCGTAGGAGAGACGACGACGGCCCCAGGTGTCGACCTTCTCGACCTTCCCCTTGCCCTCACGGACGACGGAAAGGAAGTTCTCGATCAGCGGTGCGACGGAGCGCTCCTCGAGATCGGGGTCGAGGATCACCATCACCTCGTAGTGACGCATGTGGAACCCACCTCCTCTGGACTCAGCGGCCACGGTCGTTCCGTGGCAGGAGGGTCATATGCGTGTCAGCCACGGTCCCTGCCGTTGTACAGGCCGCCTCTGACAGCGCCGGACGTCGCCGGAGCGGATCAGGGGTGGCCGGGCAGGCACCGGTGCAGACGGTACAGCGTACCCGTGCTCGTCCTTCCGGTTGAAATCCGGCCCGAGTACCCCGCAATCTGGACACAACGGGTGTGAGCGGCGCCACGGCTCGCCGCCTTCCGCTGGGAGGTGCCACATGGCACAGGCAGTCCGACCTCAGGGCCACAGACACGGCCTCTTCGACCTCCTCAACACCGACGGCAGGCCCCATCCCGTGGAGAACGCCTTCACGGCGGCGACGCTGGTCCTGGGGCTTGTCGCGTTCGTGACGTCCTTCTTCGACGGGCTCCACGTGCTCGCGTCCTGGGTCGGCCTCGTGGGTGTCCTCACCGGGCTGCGGGGGCAGATGATCTCCGCCACGACGGCCGAGCGTTTCGTGCTGATCATCGGCCTCGGCGCGGCGGCCTTCGGGCTCTATCTGGGGATGGCCAACGGCGGCTTCTTCGTCGGGTTCTTCGACTAGGCCCGCTCGGGGCCCACCCGCGACGGTCCTGCCGAGCAGGGGCCGGCTGGTCCGCCGCACGGGGCGTCGGTGCCGGGTACCGACGGGTCTGGTGAGGGTGACTGTGCCCGTACGGGGTGCTGCTCCGCGCAGTAGGCTTCGCGCCAGACCCTGCGAAGTACGCCGGAGGAGCGCCCCCGAATGAGCCTGACCCTGAGGACCATCAGCCGCGAAGAGCATCTGGCGTACATCCGGAGCCTGCCCTCGGCCAGCCACTGCCAGATCCCGGCGTGGGCCGACGTGAAGACCGAGTGGCGCCCGGAGAACCTGGGCTGGTTCGACGAGCGCACGGGGGAGCAGGTCGGCGCCGGGCTGGTGCTCTACCGGCAGCTGCCCAAAGTCAAGCGCTATCTCGCGTACCTGCCCGAGGGCCCCGTCATCAATTGGCACGCGCCCAACCTGGAGGAGTGGCTCAAGCCGATGCTGGCGCATCTCAAGCGCCAGGGCGCCTTCTCGGTGAAGATGGGCCCGCCGGTCGTCATCCGGCGCTGGGACGCCCCCGCCATCAAGAAGGGCATCCAGGACCCGGAGGTCAAGCGGCTGCGGGACGTCGAGGCCACGTTCATCGAGCCCCGGGCGTTCGAGGTGGCGGACAAGCTGCGCCGGATGGGCTGGCAGCAGGGCGAGGACGGCGGTGCCGGCTTCGGGGACGTCCAGCCGCGCTACGTGTTCCAGGTGCCGTTGGAGCAGCGCAGCCTGGAGGACGTGCACAAGGGCTTCAACCAGCTGTGGCGGCGCAACATCAAGAAGGCGGAGAAGGCCGGGGTCGAGGTCGTGCAGGGCGGCTTCGACGATCTGCCGCAGTGGCAGCAGCTGTACGAGGTGACGGCCGAGCGCGACCGGTTCCGGCCGCGCCCGCTCGGCTACTTCCAGCAGATGTGGAAGGCCCTCAACAACGAGGACCCCAACCGGATGCGGCTGTACTTCGCGGTGCACGAGGGTGAGCCGGTGGCCGCAGCGACGATGCTCGTCGTCGGCGGCCACGTCTGGTACTCCTACGGCGCGTCCGCCAACCACAAGCGCGAGGTGCGCCCGTCGAACGCGATGCAGTGGCGCATGCTCCAGGACGCGTACGCGCTCGGCGCGAGCGTCTACGACCTGCGGGGCATCTCGGACTCGCTGGACGACAGCGACCACCTGTTCGGCCTGATCCAGTTCAAGGTGGGCACCGGCGGCGAGGCGGCCGAGTACCTGGGCGAATGGGACTTCCCGCTGAATAAGCTGCTGCACAAGGCGCTCGACATCTACATGTCCCGCCGCTGACCCGTTTCCGCCCACGGTCCGGTCACCGCCCACGAGAAAGGACCCCCACCGGCATGGCGCTCTCCCTCTACGTCAACACGTCCGGCTGGCGAGCGCACCAGCAGACGGTGTTGCAGCAGTTTCCGGGCATCGTGCCTGTCTGCAAGGGCAACGGCTACGGCTTCGGACACCCGCGTCTGGCCGAGGAGGTCACCCGCTTCGGCTCCGACATCCTGGCCGTGGGCACGACCTACGAGGCCGCCCGGATGAAGGACTGGTTCAGCGGCGATCTGCTGGTGCTCACTCCCTTCCGGCGGGGCGAGGAGCCGGTGCCGCTGCCGGACCGGGCGATCCGTTCGGTGTCCTCGGTGGACGGCGTCGGGGCGCTCGTCGGCGCCCGCGTCGTCATCGAGGTCATGAGCTCGATGAAGCGGCACGGGGTGCGTGAGGAGGAACTCGGCAAGCTCCGGTCGTCGATCGAGGACGTTCGCCTGGAGGGCTTCGCGATCCACCTGCCGCTCGACCGGACGGACGGTTCCGACGCGGTGGAGGAGGTCATCGGCTGGATGGACCGGCTGCGCGCCGCCCGGCTGCCGCTGGACACCATGTTCGTGAGCCATCTGCGGCCCGAGGAGTTCCGCCGGCTCCAGCAGCAGTTCCCGCAGACCCGCTTCCGGGCGCGGATCGGGACGAAGCTGTGGCTCGGGGACCACGCGGCCACCGAGTACAAGGGCTCGATCCTCGACGTCACGCGGGTGGCGCGGGGGGACCGGTTCGGTTACCGGCAGCAGAAAGCCCCGGGGGACGGCTGGCTGGCCGTCGTGGCCGGCGGCACCTCGCACGGCGTGGGGCTGGAGGCCCCCAAGGCGCTCCACGGAATGACCTCCCGGGCCAAGGGGGTCGCCCGGGCGGGGCTGGCGACGGTGAACCGCAACCTGTCGCCGTTCGTCTGGGACGGCAAGCAGCGCTGGTTCGCCGAGCCCCCGCACATGCAGGTCTCCATTCTCTTCATCCCTGCCGAAGCGGCTGAGCCGCGTGTCGGCGACGAGCTGGTGGCCCACCTGCGCCACACCACGACGCAGTACGACCGACTGGTCGAGCGCTAAGCCTCTCCGGCGGACTTCGCCGCGGCACGCCCGGGGCGGGGCGCACGGGGACGTCCGGTGAGTGCGAGCAGCGGACAGGAGGAACGGCGAAGGGTCGTGTTTCACGTGAAACACGACCCTTCGCCGTTGGCTCAGCCGGGAGCGGTTCAGCGCTCGACGTCACCCTTGATGAACTTCTCGACGTTCTCGCGGGCCACGTCGTCGAAGTACTGCACGGGCGGGGACTTCATGAAGTACGAGGACGCCGAGAGGATCGGGCCACCGATACCCCGGTCCTTGGCGATCTTCGCCGCGCGCAGCGCGTCGATGATGACGCCGGCGGAGTTCGGGGAGTCCCAGACCTCGAGCTTGTACTCCAGGTTCAGCGGAACGTCACCGAAGGCACGGCCCTCCAGACGGACGTAGGCCCACTTGCGGTCGTCCAGCCAGGCCACGAAGTCCGACGGGCCGATGTGCACGTTGTGCTCGCCCAGCTCGCGGTCGGGGATCTGGGAGGTGACCGCCTGCGTCTTGGAGATCTTCTTCGACTCCAGCCGCTCGCGCTCCAGCATGTTCTTGAAGTCCATGTTGCCGCCGACGTTGAGCTGCATCGTGCGGTCCAGGATGACGCCGCGGTCCTCGAAGAGCTTGGCCATCACGCGGTGCGTGATGGTGGCGCCCACCTGGGACTTGATGTCGTCGCCGACGATCGGCACGCCGGCCTCGGTGAACTTGTCCGCCCACTCCTTGGTGCCGGCGATGAACACCGGGAGGGCGTTGACGAACGCGACCTTGGCGTCGATCGCCACCTGGGCGTAGTACTCGACGGCGCTCTGGGAGCCCACGGGCAGATAGCAGACGAGGACGTCGGCCTGCGCGTCCTTGAGTGCCTTGACCATGTCGACCGGCTCGTCGGCCGACTCCTCGATGGTCAGGCGGTAGTACTTGCCCAGGCCGTCGTAGGTGTGGCCGCGCTGCACCGTGACTCCGGTGCTGGGCACGTCGCAGATCTTGATGGTGTTGTTCTCGCTGGCGCCGATGGCGTCGGCCAGGTCGAGGCCGACCTTCTTGGCGTCCACGTCGAAGGCTGCCACGAACTCGATGTCCGAGACGTGGTAGTCGCCGAACTGGACGTGCATCAGACCCGGGACGCGGCTGTCCGGGTCGGCGTCCTTGTAGTACTCGACGCCCTGCACCAGCGAGGCGGCGCAGTTACCCACACCGACGATGGCTACGCGAACCGAACCCATTCCGGTTGCTCCCCTTGTGTACTCGAAGAATTCCGCACGGTGCGGAACTCAGGTGGTGTCGTCGGACGAATCCGGCCGGGTATCGCCCCGATGCCGGGGCAGATCGCCCGTATCTCCTGACTGTCGTTGATCGCGTCGATCGCGCCCCGCGCGTTCGCTCTCGATCAACTCGTTGAGCCAGCGGACCTCGCGCTCCACGGACTCCATGCCGTGGCGCTGCAGTTCGAGGGTGTAGTCGTCCAGCCGCTCGCGGGTGCGGGCCAGGGAGGCCCGCATTTTGTCGAGGCGTTCCTCAAGGCGGCTGCGGCGCCCTTCCAGCACCCGCATGCGCACGTCCCGGGAGGTCTGGCCGAAGAAGGCGAAACGCACGCCGAAGTGCTCGTCCTCCCAGGCATCGGGTCCGGTCTGCGCGAGCAGCTCCTCGAAGTGCTCCTTGCCTTCCGCTGTGAGCCGGTAGACGATCTTGGCCCGCCGGCCGGTCAGCGCTGCCCCGCGGGCGTCGTTCGCGAGCTGGGCCTCTTCCTCGGTGATCCATCCCTGCTGGACGAGCGTCTTGAGGCAGGGGTAGAGCGATCCGTAGCTGAAGGCCCGGAAGACCCCGAGCGAGGTGTTGAGCCGCTTGCGCAGCTCGTAACCGTGCATCGGGGCCTCGCGCAGCAGCCCCAGAACGGCGAACTCGAGGATGCCGGACCGTCTGCTCATGGACGCCCCTCCCCTTCTCGTCCCACCGCTCCGTGCGCTGACCGTTCGATGTACCGCCGCGATGTGCCAGAGCGGCGTCCCGGAGTCGTGTGCCGGAGTGATGTACCGCTGTGATGTATCGCTTCGATACATCCCGACGATAGAACGGCCCGAGGCATGCGGCAAGGCCGGGATGAGAGTGTTCGCGGTCACTTCCGTGATTCGCAGGTGTTGTTCCGTCCTCTTTCAGATGAATGTCTGGAAAAAAAGGTTTTGACCTTCCGTACGCTGGCGCTGTGCAGGAGACCTCCAGGAACCACAGGACGCGCGCGCGCGTCTTCGTCCTGGATGCAGTGCGCCCAATGAGGCCAACGGGACGCACGTGGGGGGACCGGAAGTACACTGCCGCCTTCAGGCGCGGGTGCCTGACCGAGGAGTAGCTGTTCCCATGAGCGAGCACCGCCGCAAGCCGCCGCAGCAACGCGGCCGACGCGCAGCGCAGCCGTCGACGTCCGGACGTCGGGCCGCGGCGCCGCCCACTGGTCCCACCACCAGCTCCTACGGCACGCCGGCGGCGTCCTCCGGAGCGCCGGGCGGCCGGGCCGAGGCCCGGCGCGCGGCCCAGCGCTCCGGAGGACGCCGCCGCGCGCCGGCCGCCGGAGCGGGGGCCGGCGCCGGAGCGGGGGTCGCGATGGGTGCCGGCCGCGCGGGTCGCCGTGCGGCCCGGCCGACGCCGGCGGCGAAGAAGCGGTTCATCGACTACCCGCGCTCGGACCAGCAGGGTTTCCGCCGCTGGACGCCGTCCTTCAAGCAGATCTCCGCGATGTGCGTGATGGGCTTCGGCATGCTCGTGGGCCTCTTCGCCATCGGCTATGCCATGGTCGGTGTGCCCAACGAGGCGAACGCCGCGGCCCGGCAGCAGAACAACGTCTACTACTGGGCCGACGGCACCGTTCTCGGCCGCGAGGGCTCGACGAACCGGCAGAACGTCGACCTGAAGGACATTCCCAAGTCGATGCAGAACGCGGTGATCGCCGCCGAGAACGAGACGTTCTGGACCGACAGCGGCGTGGACCCGAAGGGCATCGCCCGTGCCGTCGTCAACATGGCGAAGGGCGGGGACACCCAGGGCGGTTCGACGATCACTCAGCAGTTCGTCAAGAACAACTTCCTGTCCCAGGAGCAGACCCTCGACCGGAAGTTCAAGGAGCTCTTCATCTCCATCAAGGTGGGGACGACGTTGGAGAAAGAGGAGATCCTCCAGGGCTACCTGAACACCGCCTACTACGGGCGCAACGCCTACGGCATCCAGGCCGCCGCGCAGGCTTACTACGGCAAGGACGCGGTGGACCTGGAGCCGGACGAGAGCGCCTTCCTGGCCACCGTCCTCAAGGGCCCCGACCTCTTCGACCCCGCCGGCGGCCTCAGCGAGGCGGCGACCCCCGAGGCCAACACCGAGAACGCCAAGGACCGCTACTTCTGGATCCTGGACCGTCAGCTCGAGCTGGGCCTGATGACGCAGAAGGAGCACGCCCAGTACTCGAAGGAATTCCCCATGCCGCAGGACCCGAAGCCGGTCCGCGGTGACTCCGCACAGGCGAGCTACATGATGGAGACCGCCAAGCGGTACGTCATGGCCAAGACGGGGCTCACGCGCGACGACTTCGAGCTCGGGGGCTTCCAGATCTACACCACCTTCGAGAAGGGCAAGACCAAGCAGCTGGAGAAGGCCGTCAAGTCGGCGCGGGAGAAGCACCTCAAGCCGGAGGAGCGGGAGAAGGACCAGTTCGTCCAGTTCGGCGCGGCCTCCGTCACGCCGAACGACGGCGCCATCGTCGCCATCTACGGCGGCGAGGGTGTGGACAAGGGGCACTACAACAACAACGCCGACACCAGCGGTATCCAGGTCGGTTCGACGTGGAAGCCCTTCGTCCTCGCCGCGGCGATGGAGCACGGCACGTACCTCAGCGATGGGCAGGGCATCTCGCCGGAGAGCAAGTACGACGGCGACAACGGCATCGTCATCAAGACGCAGGACGGCTCCCCGTACCTGACCAAGGACCACGAGCCCTTCCGTCAGGTGAACGAGGGGGACGCCGACTACGGCATCGTCACCCTGCGGCAGGCCATGGAGGTCTCCGCCAACAGCCCGTACGTGCAGCTCGGCATGGACGTCGGGATGCAGAGGGTGCGGGACACGGCCGCGGCGGCGGGCATCAGCGACCACAGCTTCGACGCCCTGAACCCCTCCTTCGCGCTCGGCACCTCCACCCCGTCCGCGATCCGCATGGCCGACGCCTACGCGACGTTCGCGGCCTCCGGCATCCAGACCGAGCCGTATTCGGTCACCAAGGTGCTCCGGGGCGGCGACGACGTGTCCGGCTTCGAGAAGCCCAAGAAGAAGCAGGCCATCGACCCGAACGTGGCCAACACCGTGACCGACGTCCTGGAGGGCGTCGTCAAGAACGGAACCGGTAAGCAGGCCCTGGAGCTGAACCGCGCGGTCGCGGGGAAGACGGGTACGACCGACGACAACAAGTCGGCCTGGTGGGTCGGGTACACCCCGCAGCTCTCCACCGCGGTCACGATGTTCCGGGAGGACCCGAAGAACCCGGGTCTGCTGTCCATGAACGGCACCGGCGGGCTGGACTCCATCCACGGTGGTGACATCCCGACCCGGGTCTGGGTGGACTACATGAAGGAGGCGCTCAAGGAGACGCCCTCCGAGGCGTTCCCCGAGCCGCGTCCGATCAACAACGTCGTCAACGGCGGCAACGTGCCCGAGGAGAAGCCGGAGGAGCCCGAGGAGAAGCCGGAGGAAGAGGAGACCGAGGAGCCGACCGACGAGCCCACGGACGAGCCGACCGACGAGCCGACCGACGAGCCCACGGACAAGCCCACCGGCAAGCCGTCCTGTGGCCCGCTCGACTGGAACTGCGACGACTCGGGCGGCCAGGACTCCGGCCAGACGGGGGAGACCACCGGCGAGACGACCGGTGACGCGACCGGGGACACCACCGGTGACGCGACCGGGGACACCACCGGTGACACGACCGGGGACACCACGGGTGACTCGGGCGGCGGCAACGGCAACGGGAACGGCGGCAACGACAGCGGCGGCTGGTTCGGCGGTACGGGCGCCGACGGCTAGGGACCGCCGTGACGGCGCGGGGCGCCACCGGCCTGCGGGCTGGTGGCGCCCCGCGCCCCGTTGTTCACAGGGCGAGCTTGAAGCCCACGTGGGAGGCCGTGAAGCCGAGGCGATCGTAGAAGCGGTGCGCGTCCGTGCGGGAGGCGTCGGAGGTGAGCTGCACGAGCAGGCAGCCCAGCCGCCGGGACTCCTGCACGGCCCAGCGGATCAGGTCGGAGCCGAGGCCGCTGCCGCGTTCGTCGGCGTGCACCCGCACGGCCTCGATGAGGGCCCGGGAGGCGCCCTGCCGGGACAGCCCGGGGATGACCGTCAGCTGGAGCGTCCCCACCGTCCGCCCGTTGCGCTCCGCGACGACGAGGTGCTGCTGCGGGTCGGCGGCGATGGCGGCGAACGCGGTGCGGTACGGGGTGAGGTCGTCGGGGGACTCGCGCTGGGCACCCAGCTCGTCGTCGGCCAGCATGGCCACGATGTCCGCTATGTCCTCCGCCGTGGCGGGCCGGATGGTGAGATCGTTCATGGCCCGAAGCCTACGGCTCCGGGCTCGGTGAACCTCGTGTGGACTACGGACGGTGATTTCCCCACGGGGTCTGCAGAATCGTGGAATTGCTGCGCCCTCAACGACTCTTGTGCATTCATGAGGTAACGGTATGGTCGGGTGCGCATCACGCCGCAATGCTCGGTCGGACGTCTGACCTGCCCATGAACGCGGTGACATATCCGTGTCAGATAGGGACAAGACGAGTCGCTTCCCGTCCACAGAAGTGCACGAACCGACCTAAGACGTAGAGGACGAGGCACACATGACCACCATGTCGGCCGACAACGGGATACCCGGCCCCGAATCCGGCAGCGATGGTGACTGGGGCTGGTTCTCCCGGACCAGCCGCAGCGAACCCGGGTCGCAGACCTCGGACGGGTCCTCCCCGTCAGGGCCGGGCGGTGATGAGGGCGGCCACCCGGGCGTCGTCCCGCCGCAGTACACCCCCGGCCCGGCGCAGCACCAGCAGGCCCAGCCGCACCCCGGCGGCCCGCAGCATCCGCAGCACTCCGGCGGACCCCAGGCCCGGCAGCACCCGCAGCCCGGGTACCCCGCCCAGGGCCAGCACCCCCAACAGGCCCAGGGACCGCAGCCGGGCGCGCCGCCCACCGCCGACGCCACGCTCATCCGCCGCACGATGGAGGAGGTCGAGCCGGCCGCCGAGGCCGTCACCGCCTACTTCTACGCCATGCTCTTCGTGCGCCACCCGCAGCTGCGGGACCTGTTCCCCGCCTCTATGGACGCCCAGCGCGACCGGCTGTTCAAGGCGCTGCTCACCGCCGCCCAGCACGTCGACAACACGCCCGTGCTGACGGAGTACCTGTCCGCCCTCGGCCGCGGCCACCGCAAGTACGGCACCCGGCCCGAGCACTACCCGGCGGTCGGCGAGAGCCTGATCGCCGCGTTGACGCGGTACGCGCACCACACGTGGTCGCCGCAGACGGAGGCGGCGTGGGTCCGCGCGTACACCGCCATCTCCCAGATCATGATCGACGCCGCGGCCGAGGACGAGGCGCACGCTCCGGCCTGGTGGCACGCGGAGATCGTCGCCCACGAGCGGCGGACGGACGACATCGCCGTCCTCACCCTCCGCCCGGACCAGCCCTACCCCTTCCTCGCCGGGCAGTACACGACGGTGGAGACGCCGTGGTGGCCGCGGGTGTGGCGCAGCTACTCGCTCGCCGCGGCGCCCCGGCCCGACGGGCTGCTGAGCATCCACGTCAAGGCCGTCCCGGCCGGCTGGGTCTCCGGGGCGCTGGTGCGCCGGGCCCGCACCGGGGACGTCCTCCGGCTCGGTCCGGCCGCCGGGAACATGACGGTGGACCACGGAACCGACAACGGGCTGCTGTGCCTCGGCGGCGGCACGGGGATCGCTCCCATCAAGGCGCTCGTGGAGGACGTCGCCGAGCACGGCAGGCCCCGCCCGGTGGAGGTCTTCTACGGCGCCCGCAGCGACCACGACCTGTACGACCTGGAGACGATGCTGAAGCTGGGGTCGCTGCACCCGTGGCTGGCGGTGCGCCCGGTCGTGGCGGACGGCTGCCCCGTGCGCGCCGCGGGCCTGGCGGGCCAACTGCCCGACGCCGTCCGGGGAGCGGGCCGCTGGGGCACCTACGACGGCTATCTGTCCGGGCCGCCGGGGATGATCCGCAGCGGCATCGACGCCCTCGTGGGCGTGGGCATACCCGCCAGCCGCATACGGCACGACTCCCTGGACGAGCTCGTGTCGCAGGCCGCAGGAGACTGAGACCTTTGGGAGCACACGACGTGGAAGAGCGCGGAGACAGCGGCAGCCGGCCGGGCAGTGCGGGCGAGCACGAGATTCAGGCCCAGCTCGGATCCGAGCGGCGTGCGGACCGTTTCTACGCCGATCACCTGCTCGACCACCTCAATGAGCGCATGCGGGAGTTCGCCTCCCGGCAGGAGATGTTCTTTCTCTCCACGGCGGATCGCGAAGGCCACTGCGACAGTACGTTCCGGGCCGGCCCGCAGGGCTTTCTGCAGGTTCTGGACGAACGAACGCTCGCCTATCCCGAGTACCGCGGGAACGGCGTTCACGCCAGCCTGGGGAATATCCGGGAGAATCCCCATCTGGGCATTCTGCTGATTGATTTCGTCCGGGCCCGGATCGGGCTGCACATCAATGGCTCGGCGGAGATTCTGGAGGACGCGGACATACGGGCCGAACACCCGCACCTTCCGCAGGACCCGGTGCCCGGCCGCCGCGCGGAGCTGTGGGTGCGGGTGACGGTGGACGAGGCCTACATCCATTGCGCCAAGCACATACCGCACCTCCAGTACGCCCCCAAGCGGACGAGGCGTGACTGGGGCACCGACGACCACAAGCGCAAGGGCGGCGACTTCTTCGGCACCGCCCGCGACCGGGCCGTGCGGGAGGAGGCCCGCTCACTCCGGAGCGGTCACCGTCCGGCCGGCGGGACGTCGCCCCGGCCCACGGCTCCCGGGCCCGTTCCCACCACTCCGGCTCCGGCTTCGGCTCCCGTTCCGCCCTCCGCTCCCGGGGCCGCCGCTCCCGGGGCCGTGCCGGGGCCGCGGGAGCCCGGCGGCGTCCCGGCCCCCGGGCCGGTGCCGAGCGCGGAGACGTTTCCGCCGCCGCTCGTGCCGCCGCTCGTGACGCCGCCGGGCGGGGCCGTCCCGCCGCCGCCCGAGCACCCGCCCGTGCCCGCCCGGCCCGAGCCCGACCCGCTGTCGGGCCCCATGACGGCCGGCGTGCCGTCCGAAGCCGTGGAGCCGCCCGGGACCGTGGAACGGCACGAGGCCGCGGAGCCGTCCGAGCAGCTGGCGTCGTTGGCCGCGTCGCGGGCCTGGCGGGAGCGGGCCGAGCGGTTGCTGGCCGAGGCACACGCCCGGCGGGACGAGAGGGACCGCGCGTCCTACGCCGAGTGGTTCAGCCCGCCCCGGAGCTGACCGCCCGCCGGGTCAGCCGAGGTCGTCCGCGAGCAGCGCCCGCACGCCCTCGATGTTGCGCCGGAGGTAGGACCGCAGGGCCGGTGGGACGACGTTCACCGAGTCGACTCCGGCCGGGGTGAAGGGCAGCCGGACGACCTCGTACTCACCGGAGGGCTCCTCGACCTCCGGGCCGTGCCGCCGGCTGAGGTCCATCGACGCCAGTCGGCAGACGAAGAAGTGCTGGACCTTCACGCCGCCCTCGTCGCCCTCGGGCACGGTGTCCACGAAGGCGGGGACGGCCTGGGTCACCTCGGCGCCGAGCTCCTCGTCCAGCTCGCGGTGGAGCGCGGCCGTGACGGACGCGTCCTCCGGCTCCATCCCTCCGCCGGGGGTGATCCAGTAGGGCTCCTCGCCGGGCTTGGTGCGCTTGATGACGATCAGCGCGTCGCGGTCGAGCAGGATGGCACGGGCGGTGCGTTTGACGACGGGGCGGCCGGAGGACATGCCAGGGGTCTCCCGCGCCGGAACGCGACCGAAACCTCACCCGCCCCAGCGCGTGCGCAGCGTCCACTGGACATTGACGGAGAGTCAACTACCCTGTGCCCCGAACCGCTCCGACGGGGCGCGGGCGGCGGTTTGGGACACGAGGGGGAGTCCCAAACCGCCCGCGGGCCGTCACTCCGGCGGCGTCGGTGAGCCCCCGGCCTCCGCCAGCGCCCGCAGGACGTCGGCGACGAGGTCCCGCGTGTCCTCGACGCCCACGGAGAGCCGCACGAAGCCGTCGGCCACGGCGTCCCCGCCCCAGCGGCCCCGCCGCTCCGCCGTGCTGCGCACGCCGCCGAAGCTCGTGGCCTGGTGCACGAGGCGGAGCCGGGCCAGAAACCGTTCGGCGAACGCCCGGTCGGGCAGGGTGAACGACACCACGCAGCCGAAGCCGCGCATCTGCCGGACCGCCAGCGGATGCGCCGGGTCCTGCGGCAGCCCGGGGTGCCGCACCCCGGCGACCTCCGGCCGCCCGGCGAGGGCCCGCGCCACGGCCAGCGCGGACTCCGCCTGCCGCGCCACCCGGAGCTCCAGCGTCGCCAGGCTGCGGTGCGCGAGCCACGCCTCCATCGGCCCCGGGATCGCACCCACCGTCTTGCGCCACAGCCGGACGTCCTCGGCGACGGCGGCGTCGCGGCAGGCGACGTAGCCGAGCAGCACGTCGCCGTGGCCGGTCAGCGCCTTGGTGCCGCTGGCGACGGACACGTCGGCGCCCAGCAGCAGCGGACGCTGGCCGAGCGGCGTGGCCAGCGTGTTGTCGACGACGACGAGGGCGCCCTCGGCGTGGGCCGCCTCGGACAGGCGGCGGATGTCGCACACGTCGAGCCCCGGGTTCGACGGCGTCTCCAGCCACAGCAGGGACGCGCCCGCCAGGGCCTCGTACTGCTCCGGCCCCCCGGTCGGCACCGTGCGCACCCGGGCGCCGTAGGACTCCAACCGCTCCCGCAGCAGGGCCAGCAGGTTGTAGCCGTCCTCGGGGAGGACGACGACGTCGCCGGGGCGCACCCGGGAGAGCAGCACGGCGGACATGGCGGCCATGCCCGAGGCGAAGGTCACCGCCTGGGCCGTGCCGCCGGGATCCTCCAGCTCGGCGACGGCGCGCTCCAGCGCCGTCCACGTGGGGTTGCCGTCCCGGCCGTAGGTGTACGGGGCGTCGGCCGGGTCGCCGGGCAGGTGGTAGTGCGCGGCGAAGGCCGGTCCGGGCAGCGGAGGCGCGTAAGGCTCCTCGGGCGGCAGCCCGGCGCGCACGGCCCGCGTGCTCTCCCCGGGCGTCTGGTGGCTGTCGGGTGTCATCGTCGGGTCAGCTCCTCCGTGATCGCGTCGAGCAGCCGCGGCATCGCGGACTCGATCATCTCCAGTACCTCGTCGAAGCCCTCGGGGCCGCCGTAGTAGGGGTCGGGGACGTCGGCGTCCTCACCGGCCGGGGAACCGCCGTCGGCCCAGCCGGGCTCGTACGAGCGCAGCAGCCGCACCCTGGCGGCGTCCGCCGGGCTGGGGGCGAGCCGACGCAGCTCGCGGGCGTGACCGCGGTCGAGGGCGAGGACGAGGTCCCGCTCGGCGAACCACGCGGGCCGGAAGCGCCGGGCGGTGTGCTCCGTCGCGTACCCGGCTCCGGCCAGGACGGCGACCGTGCGGGGGTCGGCGCCGTTCCCCTCGTGCCAGCCGCCGGTACCCGCGCTGTCGACCAGCACGCGGTCGGCCAGCCCCGCCTGCGCGAGGCGGGAGCGCAGGACGGACTCGGCGACGGGGGACCGGCAGATGTTGCCGGTGCACACGAAGCACACGCGGTAGGGGGCCGCGGGGCGGGCGGTGGACGGGTTCCGGTCGAGGAGGGACATGCCCCCATCATCGATGACCGGTCTCCACCGGGTCCGCCGAGGAGCCTCAGGGAGCCCGGAGGTGCCCCGAGGCGACCGGGCCGCCTCGGGGCGTGGACGGGCGGGGAAGGCGTGGGATCCGGGGTCAGTCGGGCAGCACCAGCTCGACGGCCCACGCGACGATCGAGATGATCAGACCGCCCAGCAGCGCGGTGCCGAAGCCCTCGACGTGGAACGGGACGTCGAGCCCGTCGGCGATCCAGGAGGTGAGCAGCAGCATCAGCGCGTTGATGACCAGCATGAACAGGCCGAGCGTGAGGATCAGCGCCGGCAGGGACAGCAGGTTCACGATCGGCTTGACCACGAGGTTGACGACGCCGAAGATCAGAGCGACCACGACGAGCGTGAGCGCCTTGTCTCCCGTGCTGTCACCGGTGAGCGTGATGTCGCCCACCAACCAGACGGCGACGGCCAGAGCGACCGCGTTGGCGAGGGTCTTGACAAGAAGATTCATCATGCTGGGGATGGTCTCCCAGAACCGCCCGGCGAAACGAGGGGTCCACACGGTGAAGTCGTTCCACTTGGCGGAGCTGGAGGCCGAGCGGGCCGCCAACGACGGCGCATACCTGCAGTTCCTGCGGGAACGCAACATGTCGGTCGGCCTGTACGCCCTCGACCGGGGCTCCCAGGACCCCCAGAAGCCGCACGACCAGGACGAGGTCTACTTCGTCGTCAGCGGCCGGGCCGCCCTGACCGTCGGCGACGACACGACGAGCGTCGCGCGCGGCAGCGTCGTCTACGTGCCCGCCGGAGTGCCGCACCGCTTCCACCACATCAGCGAGGACCTGCGGGTCATGGTCGTGTTCTCTCCCCCGGAAGGATGACGGCGGCCGGCCTGCCGCCCCCGCGCCCCTAAGGGGCCGCTCAGGGGCGGGCCCGGGTCGGCGCCACTCCCGCCGCGGTCCGCCGGTGCCTAGCATCGAAGGCAGCCGGAGGACACGCCGGCACGGACTCGGCTCGGAGAACAGGGAGCGGACATGAGCGCGAAGAGCACCCTCGCGGGGCTGCCCACATGGATCAAGTGGGTCGGAATCCTCGTCGTCGCGATGATCGTCTTCAAGGCGGTCGTCTGGCTGGTGACGGCGGTGGTCGGACTGCTGTTCAACCTGCTGCTGTTCGCGGCCGTCGTCGCCGTCGTCGTCTTCCTCGCACGGAAGTTCCTGTCGTCGTCCTCCGGTAGCTCCTCCGGAGGCTGGTGAACCGCCACCCGGAGCGCTGACCTGGGCCCCTCCCGCCGACGGAGGGACATGAACGCACCAACTCCGTTGTCAATCGGGTGACTTTGAAGCACGCGCATTGTGGAACTTCTCGATCTTGGTGGACGATGCCCCCAGGGGCCTCTGAGCCCCCAAATCCACAGCGAGGTCCACAGCAGCCCTGCCGAGACGCGGCCGGGCACGAGTCGCCGGGGGCGCGGATGAACGGCAGGGTTCAGGCGCAGGTCATGATGAGCTTCCTCGCCTCGGAGGAGCTCTCCTTCCGGATTCCGGTGGAGCTCGTCTACGAGGCGGCCGACCCGTACGCGCTCCGCTTCACCTTCGGCCTTCCCGGCGACGCGCCGGTGACCTGGGTCTTCGGCCGTGAGCTGCTGGTGGACGGCATCACCCGCCCGGCCGGGGAGGGCGACGTCCATATCAGCCCGGTCGCCGACGAGGCCTTGGCCGATCTGCACATCCGGCTCCAGGTCGGCCCCGAGAGCGCCCTGCTACGGGTGAGCGCGCCGCCGCTCGTGGCGTTCCTCGACCGCACCGACCGCATCGTCCCCCTGGGCCAGGAGCCCGCCTGCGCGGACTTCGACGCCGAGCTGGACAAGATCCTCGCCGGGCGCCCGTAGCCCCGCATCCCGGCCGGGGCCCGGCCGGTGCCGTCACTTCGCGCGCCGCCGCCGGCCGCCGCGCGGGCGCCGCAGCCCGGCATCCCCGCGGCCCAGCCCGGCGGATACGACGAGCGCGGCCAGCCCCGTCGTCACCGGCACCGAGGCGACCAGGCCGATCGAGCCCACCAGCGTGCGGACGATCTCCTCCGCCACCAGCTCGCTCGTGGCCACCCGTCCCACCCCGGCCTCCGCGACCGAGAACAGCAGCAACAGCGGCAGCGCCGCGCCCGCGTAGGCGAGGACGAGGGTGTTGACCACCGAGGCGATGTGGTCCCGCCCGATGCGCATGGCCGCGCCGTACAGCCGCCGCCGGCTCGCCGTCGGATCGGCCTGCTTCAGCTCCCACACGGCCGAGGTCTGGGTGACGGTGACGTCGTCGAGCACGCCGAGGGAACCGATCAGCACCCCGGCCAGCAGCAGCCCCCGGATCTCGATGTCCGGGTAGAGGCTGTGCACCAGGGCGGTCTGGTCGTCGGTGTTGCCCGACAGATCGGCCCATCCGATGAACAGTGAGCCGAGCAGGCCGATGAGCACGAGCGAGATCAGCGTGCCCAGCACGGCGACCGACGTCCGCGCGGTCAGCCCGTGGCACAGGTACAGCGTCACCAGCATGACCGCGCTGCCGCCCACCACGGCCACCAGCAGCGGATTCGCCCCCTGCAGGATCGCGGGCAGGATGAACAGCGTCAGCACCGCGAACGTCGTCGCCAGCCCCACCAGGGCCAGCACCCCGCGCAGCCGGCCGACCGCGACGACGACCAGCGCGAACAACCCGGCCAGCAGGATCATCGGAACGTCGCGCTCGATGTCGACGATGCTGTACTGCAACTCCTCCGGTGCCTGCGGCGCGTAGGCCACCACGACCGTCTGCCCGGTGTCCGGTCGGCGGGTGGCGTCGGGGGTGAGCACCTCCGTGAACGTGCGTCCGGCATGCGGACCCGTCGTCACCTCCACCGTCAGCAGGCGGCAGTTCCCCGCCGCGGCCGGGTCGCCGTCCTGCTGCTGGGCGTTGACCTCCGCGCAGTCCACCACCTCGGACTTCGTGATCCGCGCCTCGCGCAGCTGGCGGTCGAACCCCACACCGGAACGCCCGTCCTCGCCCTCGGGGGCGCCACCCGGCCACAGGACGACGAGCCCCGCGAGCACCGCCGTGGCGAAGGGGATGAGCACCGCCGCGATGACCGTGCGCAGATGCCGGGACACGGGCGCGGCGGGGCCGTGATGGTGTGCGTGCTGGTGGCCCTGTTCGGGAGCGTGGGAATCGGTCACGGACCGATCATCGCAAGACCCACTGGCGCGGTGCCGGGGCGAACCGCTAGCGTATGCGTGCTTTTGCACATCGCGGGAGCTCCGAGCACGGGGCTGAGAGGGCGCTGACCTCCGTACGTCGGCACGTCGGGCACACCGAACGCGTCGGGACGGGGAAGGCTGCGTCGACCGCCGAACCTGGTACCGGGTAATGCCGGCGTAGGGAGTGGGTCTCATGACCATGCACGATGCACACACGCGCGCGGACGACGGCGATCAGAGCGCCGCCGACAACGCCGCCGGGAACCCGGCGGAGCCGCGCATCGGCTGGCACAAGGGTTACGTCGACGGCTCGCGCCCCGACATCCGGGTGCCCGTGCGTCGGGTTCACCTCACCAACGGCAAGGACGTGACGCTCTACGACACGTCCGGGCCGTACACCGACCCCCAGATCGACACCGACGTCCGTCGCGGCCTGCCGCCGCTGCGGGAGAACTGGATCATCAGCCGCGGCGACACCGAGGAGTACGCCGGCCGCGAGCTGCGGCCCGAGGACGACGGCATCAAGCACACCGCGCCGCGCGGCGGGCTGCGCAACCTCGACGCCGTCTTCCCGGGCCGCCCGCGGCAGCCCCGGCGCGGGCGGAACGGCGCCGCCGTCACCCAGCTCGCCTACGCGCGCCGCGGGGAGATCACCCCGGAGATGGAGTACGTCGCCGTCCGGGAGAACCGTTCCCCCGGGTTCGTGCGGGACGAGATCGCGGCCGGCCGCGCCGTCCTCCCGGCCAACGTCAACCACCCGGAGACCGAGCCGATGATCATCGGCAAGAACTTCCTGGTGAAGGTCAACGCCAACATCGGCAACTCCGCCGTCACCTCCTCCATCGAGGAGGAGGTGGAGAAGATGACGTGGGCGACGCGCTGGGGCGCCGACACCGTCATGGACCTCTCCACCGGCCGCAACATCCACACCACCCGCGAGTGGGTGCTGCGCAACTCCCCCGTCCCCATCGGCACCGTCCCCCTCTACCAGGCGCTGGAGAAGGTCGACGGCCAGGCGGAGGAGCTGAGCTGGGAGGTCTACAAGGACACCATCATCGAGCAGGCCGAGCAGGGCGTGGACTACATGACCGTCCACGCGGGCGTGCTGCTGCGCTACGTCCCGCTCACCGCCCGCCGCAAGACCGGCATCGTCTCGCGCGGCGGTTCCATCATGGCCGCCTGGTGCCTGGCCCATCACCAGGAGAGCTTCCTCTACACGCACTTCGAGGAGCTCTGCGAGATCCTGCGGGCCTACGACATCACCTTCTCCCTCGGTGACGGCCTGCGCCCCGGCTCCATCGCCGACGCCAACGACGAGGCGCAGTTCGCCGAGCTGAGGACGCTG
Organism: Streptomyces sp. WMMC1477; assembly: GCF_027460245.1. NCBI lineage: Bacteria > Bacillati > Actinomycetota > Actinomycetes > Kitasatosporales > Streptomycetaceae > Streptomyces > Streptomyces sp. WMMC1477. The sequence continues at coordinate 2,810,757 of NZ_JAPZBD010000003.1, forward strand.
GGCGAGCTGAACAGCATCGCCAAGTCGCACGACGTGCAGACGATGATCGAGGGCCCCGGCCACGTCCCGATGCACAAGATCAAGGAGAACATCGACCTCCAGCAGGAGATCTGCGAGGAGGCGCCGTTCTACACGCTCGGCCCGCTGACGACGGACGTGGCACCCGGCTACGACCACATCACCTCGGGCATCGGCGCGGCGATGATCGGCTGGTGGGGCACGGCGATGCTCTGCTACGTCACGCCGAAGGAGCACCTGGGCCTGCCCAACCGGGACGACGTCAAGACCGGCGTCATCACCTACAAGATCGCCGCCCACGCGGCGGACCTCGCCAAGGGCCACCCCGGTGTCCAGGAGTGGGACGACGCCCTGTCCGACGCCCGCTTCGAGTTCCGCTGGGAGGACCAGTTCAACCTGGCCCTCGACCCGGACACCGCCCGTGAGTTCCACGACGAGACGCTCCCGGCCGAGCCCGCCAAGACCGCGCACTTCTGCTCCATGTGCGGTCCGAAGTTCTGCTCCATGAAGATCAGCCAGGACATCCGCCGCCAGCACGGCGGCGACCTGACGACGGAGGAGATCGAGGAGGGCATGGCGGAGAAGTCCAAGGAGTTCGCCGCCTCCGGCAACCGCGTCTACCTGCCGATGGCCGACTGAAGCGGCCGAACGGGACCGGCCGGCGGCTGCCTTCGGGACGTCGCCGGCCGTCCGCGGTCAGGTGCGCTGAGCGTTCCGCAGGCGTTCGACCTGCTGGCTGATCAGCTCGTCGGGGCAGGGCGAGCTGGCCCCCACGTTCAGCCTGCTGAACGTGGCGATGGTGTCACCGGCGCGCAGCTGGGCGACCGTCAGCGGCCGGGGGCTCGGTTCGGTGGACGCAGCCGGGCTCGGCGGTGCCGACACGGTACCGGCGCCCTGCTGTGGCGAGCAGCCACACACCGTGAGGGCACCCACCGCGAGAACCGTGTACGTCGCCTTGCGCAAGCCAGTCTGGATGAGCCGGTCGTTCCGCCATCCGCCGTGTGCATGTGCGGTCGTCGGGAACGTGCGGGCGCAGAGCCGGCCGGGCGTGCGCGGAGCCGAGGCCGGTCGCGACATCCACGGCCGGGAACCAGTGGCCGCCGTCGGGGCGTGTCGGGCGTCGGGCGTGCTGCGTCAGTCCGACGGCTGGTCCGGGCCGGTGAAGTCCGGGCTGCTGAAGTCGGGGCTGGAGTAGCGGGGGCGGGTGCGCGTGTCCTCGGTGGCGGCGGGGCTGGTGAACCCGGGGTGGGAGTAGCCCAGCCGCGGTGTGCGGGACTGCTCGGGCGCGGTGGTGGCGGGCTCGGCGTTGGCCAGGGCCTCGCGCAGGAAGGGCAGGACGCCGCGGTCGAGGAGCGCGCTGCGCCAGGCTTCCCGCGCGCGGTCCACCTCGGCTTCGAGCGTGCCGTCTCCGCGGCGCGCGGTGGCCCCGGGACCCGTGCCCGCCCGTACGGAACTGGCCGAGTTGCGTAGGGCGGTGAGAACGAGGCTGATACAGGCGGCGAGCAGCCCGGCCGCGGCGAGCGCGGCGAAGACCCAGCCGACGCTCCGCATCGGGCCGGCCAGGGTGAGGTCGGGGGAGACGGCGGCGAGGGTGTAGCCGACGGCGAGGAAGATGACGGCGGCGGCCCCGGCGAGGATGGGCATGAGGACGGACACCATCGCGAACAGCCCGGCGCCGCCGGTCTCCCCGGCGCCGCCGTCCGGCCCGGAGGAGCCTCTGGAGGCCCGGCGCAGCTCCTCGCGCAGGGTGGTGAAGCGCTCGTACTCCGCCGCCGCGCAGGGGGCGATGGCGGCGGTGGCGGCCAGGGCCATGGCGCGCAGCTGCTCGCTGCCGAGGCGTCGGCCGATGCCGTCGAGGCCGGGCCGGCCCGAGGCGGTGTGCAGTGCGTCGTCGAGGACCCGCTCGAACTCGTGCCGGTCCTCGAACCGCAGATGCGGTGCGCTGTTCATGTGCATCCCCCGATGCTCCGTAGGGCCGTGGCGTCGGCCGGCTTCCGGGCAGGTGGAAGGGCGGATGGAAGAGCCTTGATGGTAGAGCGCTTCCGGGGTGCGGTGACAGGGTGTTTCCGGAATTGCCCTCCGGTCCGCTGTGGCTACGTCTGCCCGCTTCAGCGGCAGGTCAAGCGGCTCTGGCCGGATCTTTGGGGTCAGTCACCCAGGGGAAGTCGGCTCACCAGTAGCTTTCCGGCCATCGTGACGCCGCCGTCCATGGCGATGGCGAGCCGGTCCGCGTACACGTGGGGACCGGCGACCTGGGGCCCCTCGTCGCCGTCCTCGGAGCCCTCGGCTGACGCGACGTCACCGAGCAGGTAGGGGATCGGGCTGTGGCCGTGCACGATGCGCCGCCCGCCGTAGGTGGCGAGCAGCTCGCGGGCGGTCTGCGGTCCGGCGTCCTCGTCGCGGAAGGCGAAGCGCTTGGTGAACTTGCGGAACAGGTCCCAGGTCTCGTCCGCGTCGCGCCGTTCGAGGGCCTCGGTGATGGCGTCGTTGACGGCTCCGATCGTCTCGCCGTACTCGAGGTAGGCGGTGGTGTCGGAGTGGATGAGGAGGTGGTCGTCGGCGAGCGTCATGGCGTCGAGCCGGCTCATCCACTGGAGGTGGTGCTCCTGCAGGCGCTCCATGTCGCCGCGCTGCCCGCCGTTGAGCAGCCAGGCCGCCTGGAAGGAGGCGGTTCCCGCGCCGGAGTCGACGGGGGTGTCGCCGAAGCGCCGGGCGCCGATGATGAGCAGCTCGTGGTTGCCGAGGAGCGCCTTGCAGTAGCCGCCGGCCGCGGCGGCCTCGGCGGAGAGCCGCATGACGAGCTCGATGACGCCGACCCCGTCGGGCCCGCGGTCGGTGAAGTCCCCGAGGAACCACAGCCGGGTGTTGCCGGCGGCCCAGCGGTCCTCGGCGTCGGTGAGCCCGGCCTCGCGCAGGGCGACGCGGAGCTCGTCGAGGTAGCCGTGGACGTCCCCGACGACGTAGAGCGGCCCGGGCGGGTCCTGGGGCTCGGCCGCGGGGACCGGGGTCTCGACGAGGGTCGGGGTGGGCTGGGCGGCGGCGGCCCCGGTGCCGATGACGGGGAGGTCGCGCTGGGTGGGGGTGTAGCCGTCGTCCTCGGGGAACGCGTGCTCGTTCACGGGAGGCTGGGCGGGCATGGGGGGGTGGGGCGTGTGGGCGGGCGGGACGTGCGCGATGCGCGGCGTGTGCGGCACGGTCGCGCCGCTGCTCGTGTTCGTCGGCTGCCACATCACGGGTCCCTGACCGGCCCCCTGAGTCATCGACCCCTCCACCCATACGCGCGCTGTGCACCTGCCGGACCGTGCTGTCGTGGGCGTTCCTGGTCGGAGGCCGGGCCGGTGCCGTGCGCCCCATCATAGGAACGCAGGTCGGGGCTTGTGACGCACCTGGGGGGTGCCAATTGCCGACGGGTGGTCGGGGAGCCGGGATTCCTCAGCATTCCTCCGCTTTTCTCCTGGGCCGGTTCCGTGGCCGGGAGCCGCCGGGTCAGTCGGTGGACGAGGGCCCGCGGCGCGGGGAGATGATCGTCGCGCGGGGCGGGCGGCGCTGGGAGGAGGCGCGCACGATGAGCTCGGTGGGCATGACCTGCTGGACGGTCTGGCCCGTGGCGCCGACGCCCTCGATGGCGTCGATGAGGAGCTGGATGACGGCGGTGCCGATGCGTCCGGGCTTGAGGGAGAGCGTGGTGATGGGCGGCTCGGTGGTGGCATAGACGGTGGACTCGCTGCAGCACACCAGCAGCAGGTCCTCCGGGACACGGAGCCCGTAGCGGCGGGCGGCGGCGAGGAGGTCGGTGCCGTTGGGGTCGAACAGGCCGTAGACGGCGTCGGGTCGGTCGGGACGGGCGAGCAGCCGGTCGGCTGCGACGGCACCGGCGCAGGGGTCGTGGGCGGGGTAGGTCTCGTAGACGGGGGGCTGGCCGACGCGCTCGCACCACCGGAGGTAGGCGGTGGTGGAGAGCCGGGTGTAGGTGTCGGTGCTGGTGCCGGTGAGCAGGCCGATGCGGCGGGCGCCGGACTCGGCGAGGTGGTCGAGGAGGCCGGTGACGGCGGCCTCGTGGTCGTTGTCCACCCAGGCGGTGACGGGGAGGGTGGCTCCGGGGCGGCCGTCGGAGACGACGGGGATGCCCTGGCGGACGAGCTCGGTGACGACGGGGTCGTGGTCGGCCGGGTCGATGACGACGGTGCCGTCGAGCGCGACGTTGGCCCAGACGTCGAAGGTGCTGTGACGGGCGGGGGCGGGGAGGATGACGAGGGCGTAGCCGCGGGCGAGGGCGGCGGAGGTGGCCGCGCGCACCATGTCGGCGAAGTAGGCGAACTCGGTGAAGGTGAACGGTTCTTCGCCGTACGTGGTGACGGTCAGCCCGATGAGCCCGGATTTTCCGGTGCGCAGGGTGCGGGCGGCGGCGGAGGGGCGGTACCCGAGCCGGTCGGCCACTTCGCGGACGTGACGGCGTGTGGCGTCGGGGAGGCGGCCCTTGCCGTTGAGCGCGTCGGAGACGGTCGTGATGGAGACGCCGGCGGCGGCGGCGACATCTCGGATGCCCGCACGTGCCAGCCGACGGCCGCTGTTCCGGCTCACCTGGTGCTTCCCTGCTGCTGTCATGGCGTGCCGATAGTAGGGCTGTGGGGTGTTACTCGCGGGGGCGTTCACCCATGGGGTGACAGGCACGATTCTGCAAGATCGTTATGGGGTAACTGCCTTTGAATGCTGGGTAGTTGCAGGTCATAGCTATAGCTCCAGGAGGTATGTGGGGGCCTGACCCCTCACTTCCCCGGATGTTGCGAAGAGGTCTCAACTCACCTTCACGAGTGAAGCGCGCCACGGAGCGCGCCTCCCGCGCGCGGCCTGCGCCGCGCGCCCCCGCCCCTGGGGCCGCGAGGTGCCCCGACCGTCGCCCCGTGGCGGGACCGGCGAGCGGCCGATGAGCGAGCGGTGAATGATCGGGGAGCCTGGGGCGGAGAGACCCTGGGGACCCGTCGACATTCCTCTTAGGGTGTGCAGTATTGGCGGACGGGCTCCGGGGCGGACGAACCGGGACCCGCCGAGGCTGTCAAGGAGGACGCGATGACCGACAAAACCCCGAAACTGCGCGAGGCGCTGGGCGGCATTCCCACGTACAAGCCCGGAAAGCCGGGTGCCGCTTCCGCCGGGGCCGTGTCCTACAAGCTGTCGTCCAACGAGAACCCCTACCCGCCGCTGCCGGGCGTGCTGGAGTCGGCCGTGGCGGCGGCCGGTTCCTTCAACCGGTACCCCGACATGGCCTGCACCGGCCTGCTGGCGGCTCTGGCGGAGCGTTTCGACGTTCCCGTCTCGCACCTGGCGACCGGAACCGGTTCGGTGGGCATCGCCCAGCAGCTCCTGCAGGCCACGGCCGGGCCGGGGGACGAGGTGATCTTCGCCTGGCGCTCCTTCGAGGCGTACCCGATCATCACGCAGATCTCCGGGGCGACGGCGGTGAAGGTGCCGCTCACGGAGACCGAGGAGCACGACCTCGACGCGATGGCGGCCGCCGTCACCGAGCGCACCCGGCTCATCTTCGTCTGCAACCCGAACAACCCCACGGGAGCGGCGATCGGCCGGGAGGCCCTGGAGCGCTTCCTCGACCGGGTGCCGGCCGACGTGCTGGTGGTCCTGGACGAGGCGTACCGCGAGTTCGTGCGCGACGAGGACGTGCCGGACGGCCTGGAGCTCTACGGGGACCGGCCGAACGTGTGCGTGCTGCGGACGTTCTCCAAGGCCTACGGCCTGGCCGGGCTGCGGGTGGGCTTCGCGGTGGCGCACGAGCCCGTGGCCGCGGCCCTGCGCAAGACGGCCGTGCCCTTCGGCGTCAGCCAGGTCGCCCAGGACGCCGCCGTCGCCTCGCTGGGCAACGAGCAGGCGCTGCTGGAGCGCGTGGAGTCCCTGGTGGCCGAGCGGGCCCGGGTCAGCCGCGAGCTGGTGGTGCAGGGCTGGACGGTTCCGCCGACGCAGGCCAACTTCGTGTGGCTACGGCTGGGCGAGCACACCGTGGACTTCGCCGCCCGGGCGGAGCGGGCGGGCGTGGTGGTCCGGCCGTTCCCCGGCGAGGGCGTGCGCGTGACGATCGGTGAGCCCGAGGCCAACGACATCTTCCTCCAGGCGGCGGCGGTGTTCCGCAAGGAGCTGGAGGCGTAGGCCGCGCCGCGGGAGTCCGGCCCACCCCGGAGCCGGGTGGGCCGGACGCTGGTGAGCCCAGCGCTCGTGGGCCGCGCGTTCGCGGGCCGCGCGCTCGTGGGCACGGCGGGCGTACGGCCGCCGAGAGCCCGGGCATGGGTGCGACGGGCACGGCCGCGACGGCCGCGCCTGGCGCAACGCGTGCACCGGCCGCTGGTGGAGCAGGTGCGTGCGCCGGGCCTTGCGGGGGCGCCGCGGGGGCGCCGCGGGTCAGGCGCGTTCGACGCGGATCGGGTCGCCGCTGCGGACCGTCGCGAGCCGCCGGGCGTCGCCGTCGACGCTGCCGAGGACGTTGCAGGGGCTGGCGAGGCGGCACTCGTCGCCGCGGGAGACCGGGGTCGGGCCGTAGGGGAGGGCCAGGGCGTCCCCCTCCGTCCAGAAGGCGACGGTGCCGGGGTCGACGACCTGCCGGGCGCCGCTCTCCAGTGGCAGGCTGAGCCCGGTGTCGAAGTAGACCTCCTCGCCCCAGGTGGCGGCCCGGGACTCCACCGGGAGGGCGGCCAGCAGCTTCCCGGCGGCCGGGGTGTCGTCGAGGGTCGCGGTGAGCTGACCCGCGGGCCAGACGATGCGGATGGTGCGGCGGGGGGTGCCGGTTCGGGGCGTCTCACCCATGAGCTGATTTCAACATTTTGTTGACGTTCGCGGGAAGGGGGACCCCCTGATTCGCTGCGTGGACTCGTGCGACATAATGCTTGTGATTGTGAACGCATTCACGATCCCCTCCCTTTCGGGTGAGATCGTGCGTTCATGATCGGAAAACGTCAGACATCAGCAATGCCTGGATAAGACCGGAAAGGGAGAGCCGGGCGAGAAGGGCAGCAGCCGTGCGCGTTCCCGCGCTCGCGGCGACGTGAAGGAGACAGCGACGTGCACGTGGACCTCGCCCTGGCGCCGGAGACGCTGGCGCGCTGGCAGTTCGGCATCACGACCGTCTACCACTTCCTCTTCGTCCCCCTGACGATCTCGCTCGCCTCGCTCACCGCGGGCCTGCAGACCGCCTGGGTGCGAACCGGCCGGGAGAAGTACCTCAGGGCGACCAAGTTCTGGGGCAAGCTCTTCCTGATCAACATCGCCATGGGCGTCGTCACCGGCATCCTGCAGGAGTTCCAGTTCGGCATGAACTGGTCGGACTACTCCCGCTTCGTCGGCGACGTCTTCGGGGCACCCCTCGCCTTCGAGGCCCTGATCGCCTTCTTCTTCGAGTCCACCTTCATCGGCCTGTGGATCTTCGGCTGGGACAAGCTGCCCCAGCGCATCCACCTCGCCTGCATGTGGATGGTCGCGATCGGCACCGTCCTGTCCGCCTACTTCATCCTGGCCGCCAACTCCTGGATGCAGCACCCCGTCGGCTACCGCATCAACCCGGAGTCCGGCCGGGCGGAGCTGACCGACTTCTGGCACGTGCTCACCCAGAACACCGCCGTCGCGCAGTTCTCCCACACCATCACCGCGGCCTTCCTCACCGGAGGCGCCTTCATGGTGGGCATCGCCGCCTACCACCTGATCCGCCGGCGGCACGTCGCCGTCATGCGCACCTCCCTGCGGCTGGGCCTGGTCACCATGGCGATCAGCGGGCTGCTCGTCGCCGTCAGCGGCGACCGGCTCGCCAAGATCATGTACGACCAGCAGCCGATGAAGATGGCGGCCGCCGAAGCGCTGTGGGACGAGGAAGGGCCCGCGCCCTTCTCCGTGTTCGCCTACGGCGACGTGGACGAGGGGCACAACGAGGTCGCGATCGAGATCCCCGGCCTGCTCTCCTTCCTCGCCCACGACGACTTCAGCACGCCCGTGCCCGGCATCAACGACACCAACGAGGAGCTCAAGGAGCGGTTCGACGAGGAACTCGGCCTCGGCGACTACCGTCCCAACATCCCCGTCGCCTACTGGGGCTTCCGCTGGATGATCGGGTTCGGGATGACGTCCTTCGCCCTCGGCGCCCTCGGCCTCTACCTCACCCGCAGGAAGCGCTGGCTCGCCCCCGCACTGCGCACCGGTGAGGACGAGGTGCCGCGCCTCGCCCTCACCCGCGGCCGCGAGCTCGGCCCCACCCTCACCCGCTGGTCCTGGCGCGTCGCCCTGCTCACCATGGCCTTCCCGCTCATCGCGAACGCCTGGGGCTGGATCTTCACCGAGATGGGACGCCAGCCCTGGGCCGTGTACGGCGTCCTGCCGACGTCCGCGTCCGTCTCGCCCAGCGTCTCCCAGGGGGAGGTGATCGCCTCCATGTCCGTCTACACCCTGCTGTACGCGGTGCTCGCGGTGGTGGAGGTCCGGCTGCTGGCCAAGTACGCCAAGGCCGGGCCGCCGGAGCTCACCGACGCCGACCGCAACCCGCCCACCCGCATCGGCGGGGGCCCGTCCTCCGGCTCGGGCGCCCCCGACGAGGACCGGCCGATGGCCTTCTCCTACTGACCGAAGCCGACCGGGCGACAGCGCGGAAAGGAGCATCATGGAACTCCCCACCCTCTGGTTCATCGTCATCGCCGTTCTGTGGACCGGCTACTTCTTCCTCGAGGGATTCGACTTCGGCGTCGGCGTCCTCACCAAGGCCCTCGCGCGCGACCGGTCCGAGCGTCGCGTGCTCATCAACACCATCGGCCCCGTCTGGGACGGCAACGAGGTGTGGCTGCTCGCCGCGGCCGGCGGCACCTTCGCCGCCTTCCCCGACTGGTACGCCACCCTCTTCTCCGGCTTCTACCTCCTCCTGCTGACCGTCCTGGTCAGCCTCATCGTGCGCGGCGTGGCCTTCGAGTACCGGGCCAAGCGCCCGGAGGAGCGCTGGCAGCGCAACTGGGAGCACGCGATCTTCTGGTGCTCCGCGCTGCCCGCCTTCCTCTGGGGTGTCATCTTCGCCAACATCGTCCGCGGCGTCCCGATAGACGCCGACCAGGAGTACGCGGGCACACTGCTGGACCTGCTCAACCCGTACGCTCTGCTCGGCGGCCTGCTCACGCTGGCCCTGTTCACCTTCCACGGCGCCGTGTTCACCGCGCTCAAGACGGTGGGCGACATCCGGACCCGCGCTCGCCGCCTCGCCACCGGGCTCGGCGTGTGCACGGCCGTGCTGGCCGGCGGCTTCCTCGGCGCCACCCAGGCCGACGGGGGCGGCACCGCCTCGCTGGTGGCCCTCGCCGTCGCCGTGGCGGGACTGATCGCGGCCATGGTGGCCAACCTGCGCGGCCGGGAGGGCTGGGCCTTCGGCCTCTCCGGCGTGACCGTCGTGGCCGCGGTCGCCATGCTCTTCCTCGTGCTGTTCCCCGACGTCATGCCCTCCTCGCTGAACGCCGAGTGGAGCCTGACCGTGGACGAGGCCGCGTCCAGCCCCTACACCCTCACCATCATGTCCTGGTGCGCGCTGATCGCCACGCCGCTGGTGCTGCTCTACCAGGGCTGGACGTACTGGGTGTTCCGCAAGCGGATCGGCACCCAGCACATCGCTCCCGATCCCCACGGGCCCGCGGCCACCGGCTGACGTCATGCGGCCCATCGACCCGCGGCTCCTCCGGCACGCCCGCACCACCCGGCTGTTCCTGCTGGCCGCGGTGGTGCTCGGGCTCGCCGGGGCGGGGCTCGTCATCGCCCAGGCCATGCTGCTCGCCGAGCTCGTCGTCCGCGCCTTCCAGCAGGGCGCGGACGCCGGTGAGCTCACCCGGCCGCTCCTGCTGCTCCTGGCCGTCACGGCCGGGCGGGCCTCGGTGGCCTGGCTGACCGAGCTCGCCGCCCACCGCTCCAGCGCCGCGGTGAAGTCCGAGCTGCGGACGCGACTGCTCACCCATGCGGCCACGCTCGGGCCCGCCTGGCTGGGCGGACGGCGCACCGGTGAACTCACCACCCTCGCCACCCGGGGTGTGGACGCCCTCGACGACTACTTCGCCCGCTACCTTCCGCAGCTGGGGCTGGCGGTCGTGGTGCCGGCGGCGGTGCTCGCCCGCATCGTGTGGTCGGACTGGATCGCCGCCGCCACCATCGCGGTGACCCTGCCGCTCATCCCGGTGTTCATGGTGCTCATCGGCTGGGCCACCCAGTCCCGGATGGACCGTCAGTGGCGGCTGCTCGCCCGGCTCTCCCACCACTTCCTCGACGTGGTGGGCGGGCTGCCGACGCTGAAGGTCTTCGGCCGGGCGAAGGTCCAGGCCGAGAACATCCGGGCCATCACGGGCGACTACCGGCGGGCCACGATGCGGACCCTGCGCATCGCGTTCCTGTCCTCCTTCGCGCTCGAACTGCTGGCCACCATCTCGGTGGCGCTGGTGGCGGTGGGCATCGGCATGCGGCTCGTCCACGGCGAGCTGGACCTCTACACCGGGCTCGTCGTGCTCGTCCTGGCGCCCGAGGCCTATCTGCCGCTGCGGCAGGTCGGCGCGCAGTACCACGCCGCGGCCGAGGGCCTGTCCGCCGCGGACGAGGCGTTCACCGTGCTGGAGACCCCCCTTCCGCCCGGCGGCGAGCAGCCGGTGGGCCCGGTGGGCCGCATCGGACTGGAGGGCGTCACCGTGCGGCACGAGGGCCGCGGCACCGCCTCCCTGCCGGCCACCGACCTCACGCTGCGGGCCGGGGAGGTGGTGGCCCTCGTCGGACCGTCCGGCGCGGGGAAGTCCACGCTGCTCAGCACGGTGCTCGGCTTCACCCGCCCCGACACCGGCCGGGTCCGGGTCGACGGCGTGGACCTGGCCGAGCTGGATCTCGCGGACTGGCACAGCAAGATCGCCTGGGTGTCCCAGCAGCCGTATCTGTGCGCCGGGACGATCGCGGACAACGTACGGCTGGCGCGCCCCGAGGCGGGGGACGAGGCCGTCCGCACGGCGCTGCGGGACGCGGGGGCGCCGGAGCTGGACCCCGCCACCGAGCTGGGGGAGGGCGGTGCCGGCCTCTCCGCGGGCCAGCGGCAGCGGGTGGCGCTGGCCCGGGCGTTCCTGGCCGACCGGCCGGTGCTGCTGCTGGACGAACCGACGGCCGCGCTGGACGGGGCGACCGAGGCGGCCGTAGTCGAGGCGGTCCGTCGCCTCGCACGGGGCCGTACCGTGCTGATGGTCGTGCATCGCCCGGCCCTGCTCGGCGTCGTGGACCGGGTGGTGCGGCTGGACGGGCCGTCGGCGGCGGCGGACGGGCCGTCGAAGGAAGGAGACGGGCCCTCGACGGAGGCGGCCGCTGCCATGCAGGCGGAGACCACGTCGGGCCCGGGCGGCGTAGGCGCCTCCTTCCCCGCTGACCACATCGCGGTCGAACGGGCCGACGAGGGCTCCGACGAGACCGTGTTTCACGTGAAACCTGACCTCTCCGCCACAGCGGACCCCTTCTCTCAGGCTCCGGACGCACCGCGGTCCTCCGCCCACCCCGCCCTCGACGGCGGAACCATGCTCCACCCCGGCCCCCCAGGGGCGGCCGACCCGCTGGCACGGGTGCGGGAGGCGGGGCGAGCGCTGCGCGGACGGTTCGCGCTGGCCACCGTCCTCGGAGCGCTGGCCCTGGCGAGCGCGGTGGGCCTGATGGCGGTCTCCGGCTGGCTCATCTCCCGGGCCTCGGAACAGCCGCCGGTCCTCTATCTGCTGATGGCCGTCACGGCGACGCGGGCCTTCGGTATCGGGCGCGCCGTCTTCCGCTACGCCGAGCGGCTGGTCTCCCATGACGCCGTGCTGCGCGTCCTGGCCGAGCTGCGGGTCGGCGTCTTCACCCGGTGGGAGCGCCTCGCACCGGCCGCCCTGCACCGCAGCCGCCGGGGAGATCTGCTGGCCCGACTCGTCGGGGACGTCGAAGCGCTCCAGGACTACTTCCTGCGCTGGTTCCTGCCCGTGGCCGCCGCGGTCACGGTGGCCCTCGGGACGACCGGGTTCACGGCCTGGCTGCTGCCCGAGGCCGGGGCGGCCCTGGCCGTGGGGCTGGCCCTCGCGGGCATCGGGGTGCCCGCGCTGACCGCCGTGGTGGCACGCCGGGCCGGGCGCCGCCTCGCCCCGGCCCGCGGCACGCTGAGCGCCCGCACCGTGGACCTGCTCACCGGCGCCGGGGAGCTGACCGTGGCCGGCGCGCTGCCGTCCCGCCTCGCCGCCGTCCGCCGCGCCGATGCGGAGCTGACCGGCGTCGCGGCGCGCGGGGCCTGGGCCACGGCCCTGGCAGGCGCCGCAACGGCACTGATCACCGGGGCGACCGTGGCCGCTGCGGCGGCCCTCGGAGCCCAGGCCGTGCAGGCCGGGCGGCTCGACGGGGTCAGCCTGGCCGTCGTCGTCCTCACCCCGCTGGCCGCCTTCGAGGCGGTGCTGGGCCTGCCCTCCGCCGTCCAGTACCGGCAGCGGGTGCGCCGCAGCGCCGAACGGCTGTACGAGACGACGGACATGCCCGATCCGGTGCGGGAGCCGGCCGAGCCGCTGCCCGCCCCCGCCGATCCGTTCCCCCTGGAACTGCGCGGCCTGACGGTGCGCCATACCGGCCAGCGGCGGCCCGCGTTGAGCGGGCTGGACCTCCGACTGGCCCCGGGGCGACGGGTCGCGGTCGTCGGCCCCTCCGGTGCGGGGAAGACGACGCTCGCGCACACCCTCCTGCGCTTCCTGGAACCGGAGGCGGGCAGCTACACGTACGGCGGTGCGGACGCCCGCGCCTACGCGTCGGACACCGTGCGGCGCGGGGTGGGCCTGTGTGCCCAGGACGCCCACCTGTTCGACTCCACGCTGCGGGAGAACCTGCGCCTCGCCAGCCCCGGCGCGTCCGACGCCGCGTTGCGCCGAGCCCTCGCCCGGGCGCGGCTGCTCGACTGGGCGGAGACCCTGCCCGAGGGCCTGGACACCCCGGTGGGCGAACACGGGGCACGGCTCTCCGGCGGCCAGCGGCAGCGGCTCGCCCTGGCCCGGGCGCTGCTGGCCGACTTCCCCGTCCTCGTCCTGGACGAGCCGGCCGAGCATCTGGACCTGGAGACGGCGGACGCGCTGACCGCGGATCTCCTCGCCGCCACCGAGGGCCGGACGACGGTCCTCATCACCCACCGGCTCGCCGGACTGGAGGCGGTGGACGAGGTGCTCGTCCTGGACCGGGGTCGCTGCGTGCAGCGCGGCCCCTTCGCGCGGCTCGCGGCCGTCGAGGGGCCGTTGCGCGACCTGCTCGCCCGGGAGGCGGAAGCCGACGCCCTGAAGTCCACTAGAGGGAGAGACGCACCCCAGGACACCCCGGCGCCCGCCCCGGCCCCCGCGTCCTGAGTCGGGTGTCGCGAGCCGCGTGACCGCGTCCGAAGGGAGGGGGCTATGGCACCGCACCGCCCGGACGCGGGTTCCCTCGCCGAGCAGTTGGCCGCCGAGTCGCTGCAGAGCCTCACCCCCGAGCTGGTCCGCAGGCTGCCCCAGGTGCTGGAGGCCATGGTGGCGATCGGCGCCGACGTCGATCTGCGGACCGTCCTCGACCGCATCGTCCGCACGGCGGCGGCGCTCACCGACGCCCGGCACGCGGCGATCGGCGTCCTGGGCGCGGAGGAGAGCGCCCACGTCGAGGACTTCATCACCCATGGTGACGCTGCCCTCATGCGGCGACGCGTCCGGGACCGCCCGGACGCACACCTCCTCAGCGTGCCGATCCGGGTGCAGAGCGAACCGTTCGGACACCTCTACCTCAGCGACAAGTCGGGCGGGCAGCCGTTCACGGACGCCGACCTCCACCTGGTCCGCGTCGTGGCCACCGAGGCGGGCATCGCCATCGGCCACGCCCGCCTGCTGGAGTCGGCCCGGCAGCGGGCCCGCTGGATCGACGGCAGCGCCGCCCTCACCACCGCCCTCCTGAGGGGCACGGGGGACGCCCTCTCCGTGGTGGCCGAGCAGGCCCGCCGGCTCGCGGACGCCGCGGCCGGGCTCGTCTTCACGCCCACCGAGGAGGGCGGCCTGCGGATCGTCGCCGCCGCCGCGGACGACCCCGACGAACTGCTGGGCCTGCGGCTCCCGCCGCACAGCCCGCTGGTGGGCGCTCTCCTGCTGGGCGAGCCGGTGTTCGTGGAGGACTGCGCGACCGATCCCCGGCTGATGACCCGGGCCGCCGCCCGGTACGGGCCGAGCATGATGCTGCCGCTGGGCAGCGAGGGCCGGATCCTGGGCATGCTCGCCGTCCCTCGGAGTCCGGACGCTCCCCTGTTCACCGCCACCGAGCGCACCCTCGCCCAGCGCTTCGCCTCCCAGGCCGCGCTGGCCCTGCTGCTGGCCGAGGCCGGAGGGGACCGGGAACGGCTGGCCGTCTACGAGGACCGCGACCGGATCGCCCGGGATCTGCACGACCTCGTGATCCAGCGGCTCTTCGCCACGGGCATGATGCTGGAGGGCGCCCAGCGCAGCGCCGACCGGGCGGGCGCGCCCGAACCGCGGGGCGAGGTGCGGCAGCGGATCACCCAGGCCGTCGACGAGCTGGACGCGACCGTCCGGGAGATCCGCACCGCGATCTACGCGCTCCAGCAGGGTCCCGTGGAGCGCCCCGACGACTCCCTGCGCTCCCGTGTCCTGCGGGAGGTCCGCACCGCCGCGGAGGCCGCGGGCTTCCCGCCCTCGGCGACGTTCACCGGGATGGTGGACTCCCTGGTCGGCGAGCAGACGGCGCGGAACCTGGTGGCCGCGGCCCGCGAGGCGCTGTCCAACGCGGTGCGGCACGCCGCGGCCGGCCGCATCGAGGTGACGGTGGACGCCGCCGCGACGCTCCCCGACGGCCGCCCCGCCGTGCGGCTGGCCGTCGCCGACGACGGCGCCGGGCTGCCGCCCGGCTCGGCGGGCCGACGCCACAGCGGACTGGCGAACCTGCACCGCCGGGCCCAGGAGCTGGGCGGCACGACCCGGACCGGCCCGGGGTTGGACGGCGCGGGCACCACCTTCGTCTGGGAGGTGCCCCTGTGAAGCACTGCGGGGGAGGCGCCTCGAAGCGGGTTGCAGAAACGTTCTAGCGCAAGGTGAGCAGGGCTTCGATGGCCACCGCGACGCCGTCATCGTTGTTGCTCAGCGTCTGGAACGTCGTGGCCGCCCGCACTTCCGGATGCGCGTTGGCCATCGCGTACGAGGTGCCCGCCCACGTCAGCATCTCCAGGTCGTTCGGCATGTCCCCGAACGCCACGACCTCCTCCGGGGCGATGCCCCGCTCGGCACAGCAGTGCGCCAGCGTGCCCGCCTTGCTCACCCCGCGCCCGCTGACCTCCAGCAGGGCGGTCGGGCTGGAGCGCGTGAACTCCGCGAACTCCCCGGCGGCCCGCCGTGCGAGCTGGAGGAAGGCGTCCGGGTCCAGCTCCGGGTGGTGGGCCAGGAGCTTCAGGACGGGTTGCTCCGCGTCGCGCCCACCCTCCCCGAGCAGTTTCCCGACCGGCGCCACCTCCGCGCCCGGGTCCTCGAAGAACGGCGGATACGCCGGCTCGTGGTGGAAGCCGCCCACCCGTTCCACGGCGAACGCCACCCCGGGCGCGACGTCGCGCAGCGCCCCGACCACGGCCAGCGCGGCCCGCGGGCTCAGCTCCCGCACCTCGACGATCTCCCGCCCCCGGTGCAGATCGACCACGGCGGCGCCGTTCGCGCAGATGGCCAGCCCGTGGCCGTGTACGTGCTCGCTGACGACGTCCATCCAGCGTGCCGGGCGCCCGGTGACGAAGAAGACCTCGATCCCCGCCTTCTCCGCGGCGGCCAACGCCGCGACGGTGCGCTCGGACACCGACCTGTCGTCGTGCAGGAGCGTTCCGTCCAGGTCCGTCGCGATGAGCCGGGGCGCGCGAGGGGGCAGCGGAAGACGACGGAACGTAGCGGCAGCATCAGTCACGGTGACCATCATCCCGCACCGGCCGCACATTCGGGCACCGCCCTGCCCGTTCGAGCTCCGAGCCGTCGGTGGGGCACGAACCGGCACCTCTCCCGGCACGCGTCCCGCGGCACCCTCAACCTGGTTCAGGCGCCCCGCTCACGGCACGTGCACCGAGAGCACTGTGCCGTCCGCGAAGGTGACGAACAGTGCACCGCCAGACACCATGGCGGTGGTGGGGCGCATGGCCACCGAGCCGCCGGACGTGTTCTCGCGGGGCCAGCCGGAGTAGGTCCGGTGGACCATTCCCTCCCCGCTGTCGAGCTCAAGGCTCCGCACTCCGCCGCCGTCCATCGTCAGTACCCGGCCGCCGGCCACCAGCACAGCCGGGTCCTCGGCCGTCGTCACGGACCACTGTTCCCGTCCGGTCCGCAGGTCCACCGCCCGCAGGTAGGGAAGGCCGCGCCGACGGCCGGGACCCTGGGCGATCGCCAGACCGGCACGGCTCACGGCCGCAGGCGGGACGGTGCGGACGTCGCTCACCCGCCGCAGCGTTCTGGCGTCCAGCACGCCGTCCGGACAGATGGTGTGCCGCGCGCCCCGCGCGGGCAGTGGGCAGAACTCCGGGAACCTGGCCAGGGTGTCCCCAGTCGCCGGGTCCAGCGTGAGGGTCTCGACGGGGCCATGTACCCAGACCCGGTCGCCCACGATGTCCAGGGAGTTCGGGAACGCGCTGTTGATCACCCGCTCCCACTGCAACCGGCGGTCGTCGGCCGAGTAGGCGCGGAACAGCATGTTGAGCGCCGTCCCCGCCCCGCCGCTGCCCGTGTAGGAGACGAAGACGCGGCCCTCGTGGACCCGGGCGGTGGACGGCCGGTAGCCGGTCTCACCGGGGATCTTGCCCACGACTTCGCCGTCGTCGAGGCTCAGGATCGCGAATCCGTCCCCGTCCGCAGAGGTGACGTAGGCATGGTCCGCGTCCAGATCGAGGCCCGCCACGCCGGAGTTGCCGGCCGTCCCGTCCTCGGCCGGGTACCGCCACAGCGGAGATCCGTCGGACGCGTTGAGCGCCTCGAGCCACAGCGCGTCGCTGTCCTCGTTGTGCAGTCGGCAGACGAGAGCGGTCCCGCCGAGTGCACAGTCCAGCGGCTCTCCCGAGCCCTCGAAGGAGGCGGTCCACGGCGACCACGCCTCGGGAAGCCGGGAGCGGTCCAACGCGTCCGGGCCGAAATCCCGCATGGTGGAGGCGACGACCGGGACAGCGGACTCGCCGGTTCCCTCGCTTCCCGCGTCGTCCGCGGGACCGAGTGACGGGCGCTCAGCCCGGCCTGCCCCCGCGCCGTCCGCGTCGCTGAGCAGCGGCAGCAGCACGGCGGTGAGGGCGCCGGCCAGCAGCATGGCACCCCCGGCCACGGCCCACCTCAGCCGCCTGCGGCGCGGTGCGACGGCGGGAGGGAGCGCCGTGGCGATGTCGGACGCCGGTGGTGCGGCGGCTGCGATGGGCGGCCTCTGCGGCGACGGCGGTGCGTTCAGGACCCTGCCGACCGCTGTCTCGTACTCGCCGATCACCTCGCGAACGCCGTCCGGCCAGGGAAAAGGCGCGGCACGAGGGGAGGAGGCGACCGGACGGGCGGCGGCCTCGGCAGCGGGGTCGAGCCGCCGGACCAGCTCGGCCGGTGTGGGCCGCTGGTCCGGGTCGCGGTGCAGACACGCCGTGACGATGTCCCGCAACTGTTCCGGCAGCCGGGACAGGTCGGCGTCCCCTTGGGCGATGCGGTGCACGATGGCGGCGAACTCGCTGTCCTGGAATGGCCCCTGCCCGGTGGCCGCGAAGCACAGGACGGCGCCGAGGCAGAAGACGTCGGACCCGGACGTCACCGACCCGTCGCCGGCGATGTGCTCCGGCGACATGAAGCCCGGGGAGCCGACCAGGACGCCCGTCGCGGTGAGTGCCGTCACGTCGTGGGCCTTGGCGATACCGAAGTCGATGAGCCGCGGGCCGCGGCTGTCCAGGACGACGTTGGCGGGCTTCAGATCGCGGTGCACGAGCCGCGCGCCGTGCACGGCCGCCAGCCCCCGGGCCAGGTCCGCTCCCATCTCCCGGACGACGGGCACCGGCAGCGCGCCCGCACGGGCGACCGCCTCGTCGAGCGAGGGGCCGACGACGTACTCGGTGGCGAGCCAGGGCCGCTCGGCGTCCGGGTCGGTGTCGACGAGCGCGGAGACGTACGGACTGCGCACCGCGCGGGCCGCCCGCGCCTCCCGGCGGAAGCGGAGCCGGAAGTCGCCCTCCAGCTCCGGGGCCAGGTCTGAACGGATCGTCTTCAACGCGACGAGCTCGTCGGGGCCGCCGTCGGGCGGCAGGGCGAGGTGAACGCTTCCCATGCCCCCGGCCCCGAGACCGGCCAGCAGCCGGTACGGGCCGACGTCGTAGGGGGCGTGGGCGTCGAGTGGGCGTAGCACGGGGCGCGACTCCAGGATGATCGGATGTCCGGGGAGAGACGGTCTGCGTGGGGGTGCCGGAAGCGTCAGGCGGGAAGCTGCACGGAACGGACGGTTCCGTCGTGGTAGGCGATGAAGAGCACCCCACCGACCGAGAGCAGCTCCGGACCCCACACGTACGCGTCGACATCGCCGTTGACGCCGCCGCCTGCGCGGTTGCCCGGGGCGCCCTCGATCTCGGTCCGCCCGCGCTCACCGCCTTCCAGCGGCAGCGTGTAGAGGTACCGGTTGTCCACGAACAGCGCGGTGGCGCCGACGATCGTCGCCTCGGAGTGGACGTACCCGTCGGGACCGCCGTCGGCCGGCCCTTCGCCCACGTCCTCCAGCCGGGTGGGAAACACCCCGACGGTGCGGGGCGTTCCCGGGGAAGCCGTTCCGGCCAGGGCGGTGAGGACGAACTTGGTACGGTCCCGCTCCAGGCTGTACTCGCCGGCGCCTGCCGCGATCACGCCCTCCGCGGGAACCACGACGGCGCCGTCGTCCGGGACGCCGGTGGCCACCGGCTCAAGAGTCACGGCGTCCAGGGTCAGCGTCCTGCCCCCGTCGACGTCGCACAGGACCCCGCCTCCGTGTGCCCGGACCGCTCTGCAGTCGCCCTCCCCCGGCACGGCCAGATGGGTCGGTTCGCCGCCCCTCGCCTCGAACGCGGTCAGTCCGCCCTCGGTCACGGCGACGAAGCGCCCCGCCACGAACGACTCGCCCACGAACACCCCGAAGGCCGTCGCGGGACGCTCGGACGTGGCCAGCTGCCGAGTCCAGAGCGGCTCGCCTGTCACGGCGTCGAACGCGTGGGCCGTGGCCCGCTCCCCGTCCGCGGTGACGAGGACGACGCCGTCGCCCAGGAGAAGGTCACCGACGACCTGCCCCGCCCCCTCGGCAGCCAACGGCCGCTCCCAGCGGACGGCCCCATCGTCCGCGGCGCGGCCCCGCACCGTCTCCCCCTCGGCGGATACGACGGTGTCCCCGTGGATCACCGGGCCGCTCGGATTTCCCGGAAGCTGCAGACCACGCGAGCCGGAGAGGCCGGGTGACGCCTCGGGGGCGGCCGAAGGGGCCTTCCAGAGCGGCCTCCCATCCGCCGCGCGGACGGCCTCCAGCCCGCCGTTCAGCGTCCGGCACACCAGGAGCTCGCTGTTCAGCGCGCACCGCCAGGGCCGCTCGGTCAGCTTCGTGCTCCACGGCGTCCAGCTCTCCGGGCGGGCGCCGGGATCGACAGGAAAATAGCGGGTGAGCTCAGCCCCGTAGCGGTCGACTCCCGCCGTCGGCTCGGCGCCTCGGGACGGTGACGGCGATGCTCCGGGCTTCGCTGAATGCTCCGGCGGTTCGCCGTCCTTGGTCGGCCACAGCTCCACCACTCCGAGCACTCCCACGACGAGCGCTCCCGCCAGCACGGCAGCGAGGGTGCCCCGACGACGCCGGCGGACCGGTGCCGACGGCGGGGCGAGAGGTCTCGGGGGCGGGCCGGATATGGTCGGCGCGCTGTGCACCGGAGAGGCACCGGGCATCGTCGGGACCGCACCACCCGTCGGCCCGGCGGCGGCGACAGCCCGGGCCAGCTCATCCTGGTGCGCCGTCACCATGGCCCGTACCGCGGGCGGCCAGACGGCGGGACCGTCAGGGGAGCCGACGGCCGCCCCGAAACGGGCGTCCAACTCGGCGGCGTCGGGCCGGGACGAGGGGTCGGTGACGAGACAGTCCTCGATCAGCGAACGCACCTCAGCCGGCACCGAGGCCAGATCGGCGTCGGCTTGGGAGATGCGGTACAGCACGCCGGCCACCGGTCCGTCCCCGAAGGGGTTCTCACCCGTCGCGGCGAAGCAGAGCACGGAGGCCAGACAGAAGACGTCGGACGCGGCGACCACATGCCGCCCGCCCAGGACGTGCTCCGGCGACATGTAGCCCGGGGAGCCGACCAACGCACCGGTCGCCGTCAACGTGCTGGCACCGAAGGCGCGGGCGACGCCGAAGTCGATGACCTTGGGCCCTTCGGCACCCAGCAGGACGTTCGCCGGTTTCAGGTCCCGGTGCTGGACGCGGGCGTAATGGATACCGCGCAGTGCCCGGGCGAGACCGAGACCGAGGTGCCGTACCGCCTCGACGGGCAGCGGCCCCGCCGTGCGCACCGCACGCTCCAGCGTGGGCCCGGCGACGTACTCGGTGGCCATCCAGGGCTCGGCGACGTCGGCCTGTCCCGCCAGCAGACGAGCAGTGGCACGCCCCTTGACCTCCCGGGCTGTTGCCATCTCCCTGCGGAAGCGGTCACGGAACGCCGGATCGTCGCTCAGCTCCGCCCGGATCGTCTTGACGGCGACGAGGTGCGGCTCGCCGCCCGCGGGGGACGGGCGCGTGTCCATGCCCAGATACACCTCGCCCATGCCGCCCGCGCCCAGGCGGGCGAGGAGCCGGTACGGACCGACCTGCCGCGGGGACCGGCCGTGGAGCTCACCGAACACGCCGCCCCCTGCCGCTCACGCGAGGGCAGACCGCGGAGTAGGCCGCGACGAGCGCGGCGTTGCGAACGCGCATGTATGTTCCCCCTGTTGCCGGTGCCGGCCGACGATCAACTGTATCGGCCGCGGGGGAGGGAAACACTGCTGGTGCCCTGCCCGGCACCCTGTGTGGACGCCCGGCCCCGCAGGTCCGGCAGCCCCCCGGGGGGAGCCGCACATGGCGTCGGTGTCGTCGTAGGCTCGGGCCCATGAGCCTGCGTCTGAGCACCGCGATCCTGCCCGTCGACCGCTGGCACGAGGCGGGGGGCGCGAAGTGGCGGCGGGCCGAGGAGCTCGGTTTCCACACCGCCTACACCTACGACCACCTCTCCTGGCGGGTGCCGTTCCGGGACGGGCCCTGGTTCGGGGCGGTGCCCACGCTCACCGCCGCGGCGACGGCCACCGAGCGGCTGCGCCTGGGAACCCTCGTGACCTCGCCCAACTTCCGGCACCCGGTGACCCTCGCCAAGGAGCTCATCTCGCTCGACGACGTCTCCGGAGGCCGGATCACCCTGGGCATCGGCGCCGGGACCAACGGCTTCGACGCGACGGCGCTGGGACAGGAGCCCTGGTCCCCCCGGGAACGCGCCGACCGCTTCGCCGAGTTCGTCGGGCTCCTCGACCGGCTGCTCACGGAGGACGCCGTGTCCGTCGACGGGGCCCGCTACGCCGCCCACGAGGCCCGGAACATCCCCGGCTGCGTGCAGCGGCCCCGGCTGCCGTTCGCGGTGGCGGCGACCGGCCCGCGCGGCCTGCGCCTGGCCGCCCGGCACGGCCAGGCCTGGGTGACCACCGGCGACCCCCGGCTGTTCGAGGACGGCACGCCGGAGCAGTCGCTGGAGGCACTGCGCGGACAGCTCGACCGGCTCGCCGAGGCCTGCGCCGGGGCGGGACGGGACGCGGCGGAGCTGGACAAGGTACTGCTCACCGGCTTCACCCCGGAGCACAACACGCCCTTCGAGTCCGTGGACGCCTTCGTGGACTTCGCCGGGCGCCATGCGCGGCTCGGCTTCACCGAGCTCGTCCTCCACTGGCCGATCCCCGACTCCCCGTTCGCCGTGGAGCAGGCCGTTTTCGAGAAGATCGCCACCGAGGCCCTCCACCAGCTCGGCTGAGGGCTCGGCCGAGGGGCCGTCCGGACCCCGGGGAGAGGGGCGGCGTCGGTGAGAGGATGCGCGCATGACAGGCGGCTACCTCCGGTTCCAGTGCACGACGCCCAACGCCCGGGGCGTCCTCCCGGGCATCTTCGTCACGGTGAACGGGCTGGCCCGCGAAGGCCGACTCACGGCCGAGCAGGACGAGTTCCGGCGGACGACGAACGCCTGGTACGACGCCGCCTACACCAATCCGACCCATGTCGATCCCACTGTGTACGACCACGCGGTGAACCCCGGCGCCGTGGCCTGGTTCAAGCCCACCGCCGGCCATCTGCTGGCCCGGATCGACGGCTATCTCGACATCCTCGCCGCGCACGGCGTGCCCTACGTCCACCTGGAGTCCGCCGACCCCGGGCGCGTCGTGTACGAGGACGCGCACCAGATCGTCGTCGTCCCGCGTCCGGAGGTCTGAGCCTCGCGCCGCCCGGGCGGTCCGGGGCGGTCAGCCGGGGAGGTTCAGGCGGGCGGCGGCGCGCAGGAGGCGCGGGGAGAGGCGTGAGAGGGCCCGCACCACCCTGGCCTCCGGGGTGACCGGAACGACCGCCCGGTTGCGGACGACGGCCTTCAGGACGGTGTCGGCCACCTTCTCCGGGGCGTAGTCACGCCGGGCGTACAGCCGGGCGGCCTTCTCCCGGCGGCGCCGCTGCTCCTCCTCGCCCACGCCGACGAACCGGGACGTGGCCGTGATGTTGGTGTTGACGACGCCGGGGCATATGGCGGTGACGCCGATGCCCCGGCCGGCCAGCTCGGCGCGCAGGGACTCCGTCAGCATGAGGACGGCGGCCTTGGAGGTGCTGTAGGCGGGCAGCGCGGTGGAGGGCAGGAACGCGGCGGCGGAGGCGGTGTTGACGATGTGTCCGCCCTGCCCGCGCTCGGCCATCTGCCGGCCGAAGAGCCGGCAGCCGTGGATGACGCCCCACAGGTTGACGTCGAGCAGCCGCCGCCAGTCCTCCGTGGTGGTGTCCAGCAGGGGGCCGGTGACGCCCACGCCCGCGTTGTTGACCAGGACGTCGACGATCCCGTGCTCGGCTGCGACCCGGGTGGCCAGCTTCTCCATGGCGTGCTCGTCGGCGACGTCCACCTCCTCGGGCCACGCCTCCTGGGCGCCGACCAGCCTTGCCGTCTCGGCGGTGCGGGCGGCGCCTTCGGCGTCCCGGTCCACCGCGATGACCCGGGCGCCCGCCTCGGCGAAGGACAGCGCGACCGCGCGCCCGATGCCGCTGGCCGCACCCGTGACCAGCACGAGCTGCCCCCCGAAGCGATCCGCGTAGGGCCCCCGGGCCCGCGCCTCGTGGCCCGGGCCCGCGGTGGAACCCTCGTGCTCGGCGACGAACGCGGCGATCCAGGAGGCCAGTTGGTCGGGACGAGTGCGGGGGACCCAGTGCCGGACGGGGAGGGTGCGCCGGGTGAGCCGCGGCACCCACAGCTCCAGCCCGTCGTAGAGGGCGGGGGAGAGATAGGGGTCGCGGGTGGGCACGACGAGCTGTACCGGCACGTGGGCGTAGGCGTCGGTGCGCGGGCGGCGGACCCGGTGGCCGTTGTCCCGGTAGAGCCAGATGCCGTGGACGGCGTCCTGGCGGAGGGAGGCCGAGGGGAAGTCGGCGTCGGTGAGGCCTTCCGCGCGGCGCACCATGGTGGGCCAGCGCGTGCCCAGAGGGCCGCGCCAGGCCGGCTCGGCCAGGCGTGTGAGCAGGAAGTGGACGTACCAGGACTTGGCCTGTTGCCGCAGGAGCTGGCCGACGTGCCGGGGCGTGGGGCGGGCGCGCCGCTGCCTGATCCAGTGGCCGAGGTGGTCGAGCGACGGGCCGGAGACGGAGGTGAAGGAGGCGACGCGGCCCCGGGTGCGCCGCGCCGTCGCGAACTCCCAGCCCTGGACCGAGCCCCAGTCGTGCCCGACGAGGTGCACGGGGGCGTCGGGGCTCACGGCGTCGGCCACGGCCAGGAAGTCCGCCGTGAGCTTCTCCAGGGTGAATCCCCCGTGCAGGGGCCGGGGCGCGGTGGACCGGCCGTGCCCGCGGACGTCGTAGGCGACGACGTGGAAGCGGCCGGCCAGCCGCCGGGCGACGGGCCACCACAGCTCCTTGCTGTCCGGGTAGCCGTGCACGAGCACGATCGTCGGCCGTTCGGGGCTGCCCAGCTCGACGAGACTCAGCCGCACCCCCTCGGCCGTGGTGACCTGGCGCTCGCGCGCCCCCGCCGGCAGCTCGGCGCCTCCGCCGTTGCTCATGTGGCCGCTCCTCCCCGTTCCCCGTCCGACCTTTGCCGTCCGACGTTCCCCGCACGACGTTCGCCGTCCGATGCCAGGACAGCCTATGGCGGCACACACCGAGACGAAAAGGGCTGTGGATACCGTTGGTAACCCCTACGGTCGGCGGGAGGCTCTCCACCCTGAGGCGGATACGCCTCCAGCCGTCGAGGCGGACGCCGCGCCTCCGGCGCGCCGATAGCGTCGAGTTGTGACTGTGATCGCGACCCAAAGCCTCACCAAGCGGTATCCCCGGGTGACCGCGCTCGACCGCCTGACCGTCGACATCACACCGGGCGTCACCGGCCTGGTGGGTGCCAACGGCGCGGGCAAATCCACTCTGATCAAGATCCTGCTCGGGCTCTCCCCGGCCACCGAGGGCGGCGCCCGGGTCCTCGGCCTCGACGTCGCCACCGAGGGCTCGGCCATCCGGGAGCGCGTCGGCTACATGCCCGAGCACGACTGCCTCCCTCCCGACGTCTCGGCCACCGAGTTCGTCCTCCACATGGCCCGGATGTCCGGGCTGCCGCCCATCGCCGCCCGCGAGCGCACCGCCGACACCCTCCGGCACGTCGGCCTCTACGAGGAGCGCTACCGCCCCATGGGCGGCTACTCGACGGGCATGAAGCAGCGGGTGAAGCTCGCCCAGGCCCTCGTCCACGACCCGAAGCTCGTGCTGCTCGACGAGCCGACCAACGGCCTCGACCCGGTCGGCCGGGACGACATGCTGGCCCTCATCCGGCGCGTCCACACCGACTTCGGCATCTCGGTGCTCGTCACCTCCCACCTGCTCGGCGAGCTGGAGCGCACCTGCGACCACGTCGTCGTCGTGGACGGCGGCCGGCTGCTGCGCTCCTCCGCCACGACCGAGTTCACCCAGGCCACGGCCGCCCTCGCCGTCGAGGTCACCGACACCGACGCCCACCCCGACGGCGGGGCCGCCCTGTTGGCCGCCCTCCGGGACGCGGGTCTGACCGCCCAGCCGGCCGGCGCCGAGAACGGCCTGCCCGGCGCCGGGCACGTCCTCCTCGTGGACCTCGCCCGCGCCGGGGAGGTCCAAGACGCCGCGGTCGAGGGCGACCAGGACGCCGAGGCCACCTACGACCTCGTGCGGGACGCCGTCGCGGATCTCGGCCTCGGCCTCGTCCGCATGGAACAGCGCCGCCACCGCATCGCCGAGGTCTTCCAGAGCCACGACAGCGACCCGAAGGGAGGCAGCGGCCATGCAGACTGAGCACCCCCACCGGCCCGGCGGGACGCAGCACGCCGCCACCGCGCACGCCGCCAGCATCCACGACATCGGCTACCGCAACTACGAGGGCGCCCGGCTCGGCCGCTCCTACGCCCGGCGCTCGCTGTTCGCCCAGTCGCTGCGCGGCGCCTACGGCCTCGGCCGGTCCGCGAAGTCCAAGATCACACCGATGATCCTGTTCGGGATCATGTGCGCGCCGGCGCTCATCGTCGTCGCCGTGGCCATCACCACCGACCTGAACGACCTCCCGGTGGACTACCGCGAGTACGCCGGCTACCTCTCGGCCGTCATCGGGCTGTACCTGGCGGCCATGGCCCCGCAGTCCGTCTCCCGCGACCTGCGCTTCCACACGGTGCCGCTGTACTTCTCCCGGCCGATCGAGCGGATCGACTACGTCCTGGCGAAGTACGCGGCCATGGCCTCGGCGCTGCTCGTCTTCACCGCGGCGCCGCTGCTGATCCTGTACGTGGGCGCGCTGCTGGGCAAGCTGGACTTCGGGGAGCAGACGGCCGACCTCGCCCTCGGCCTCGTCTCCGTGGCGGTGCTCTCCGTCCTCTACGCCGGGGTCGGGCTCGTCATCGCCGCCCTCACCCCGCGCCGGGGCTTCGGCGTCGCCGCCATCATCGGCGTGCTGACTGTGCCCTACTTCGCGGTGACCACGCTCCAGTTCATCGCCGACAGCAGGAACAACGCCGACGCCGTCGGCTGGCTCGGCCTCGCCTCGCCGGGCACCCTGGTGTCCGGATTCCAGGCCAAGTTCCTGGGGGCGCCCTCCGACTTCCCCGGCGCCGTCGTCCCCTCGCACGCCGCGGGCGCCTGCTACCTCCTCCTCGTCCTCGCCCTCGTGGCCGGCTCCTACGCCGTCCTGATGGCCCGTTACCGGAAGGCCGGACTGTGAGCACGATCCGCATCGACCACGTCTCGCGCTGGTTCGGCAACGTCGTCGCCGTCAACGACGTGACGATGGACGTGGGCCCCGGAGTCACCGGGCTGCTCGGCCCCAACGGAGCCGGGAAGTCGACGCTCATCGCCATGATGGGCGGCTTCCTGGCCCCCTCCGTCGGCACCGTCACCCTCGACGGCGCCGCCATCTGGCGCAACGAGGGGGCCTACCGGGAGATCGGCATCGTCCCCGAGCGGGAGGCGATGTACGACTTCCTCACCGGTGAGGAGTTCGTGCTCGCCAACGCCGAGCTGCACGGCCTGCCCGACCCGGGCGCCGCCGCTCGGCGCGCCCTGGCCACCGTGGAGATGGAGTACGCACAGACCCGTCGCATCGACACCTACAGCAAGGGCATGCGGCAGCGGGTCAAGATGGCCTCCGCCCTCGTCCACGAGCCCTCCGTGCTCCTTCTGGACGAGCCGTTCAACGGCATGGACCCGCGGCAGCGCATGCAGCTCATGGAGCTGCTGCGGCGCATGGGCGACGACGGCCGCACCGTGCTGTTCTCCTCGCACATCCTGGAGGAGGTCGAGCAGCTCGCCTCGCACATCGAGGTGATCGTCGCGGGACGCCACGCCGCGAGCGGCGACTTCCGCCGCATCCGCCGGCTGATGACCGACCGCCCGCACCGCTACCTGGTCCGCTCCAGCGACGACCGGGCGCTGGCCTCGGCCCTCATCGCGGACGCCTCGACGACGGGCGTCCAGTTCGACCAGAGCGAGCGTGCCCTGCGCGTGCAGGCCGTGGACTTCGAACGTTTCACCCGTGAGCTGCCCCGCATCGCCCGCGCCCACGACATCCGGCTCCTGACCGTCTCACCCTCCGACGAGTCGCTGGAGTCCGTCTTCGCCTATCTGGTCTCGGCCTAGCAAGGAGCCCGCGAGATGTACGACCCCACCGTCGCCCGGCTCACCTACCGGGCACTGCTCGGCCGCCGCCGGGCCGCCCTGCTGAGCCTTCTCCCGGCACTGCTGCTGCTCATCGCCGTGGCCGTGCGACTCATGGACCTCGCCGACGACGAGGTGGCCGTGGAGCTGCTGCGGGGCTTCGCCCTCGCCACGATGGTCCCGCTCATCGGCGTCATCGCCGGAACGGGCGCCATCGGCCCCGAGATCGACGACGGCTCCATCGTCTATCTGCTCTCCAAGCCGGTGAAGCGGAGCACGGTCATCACCACGAAGCTCTATGTGGCCGTGGCCGTCACGATGACGTTCTCGGCCGTCCCGATCCTGCTGGCGGGCCTCATCCTCGTCGGGGGAAGCCAGCAGATCGCCATCGCCTTCGCCATCGCAGCCGTGGTGGCCTCCATCGCCTACAGCGCCCTGTTCCTCCTGCTGGGCACCGTCACCCGGCACGCCGTCGTGTTCGGCCTCGTCTACGCGCTGCTCTGGGAGACGCTGTTCGGCTCCTTCGTACCCGGTGCCCGTGCCCTGAGCGTGCAGCAGTGGGGGCTGGCCGTCGCCGAGGAGGTGGTGGCCAGCGGTGCCGACGTCACGGCTGACGTCGGCCTCGGTGTGGCGGCGGTCCTGCTCACGGCGGTGACGGCGCTGGGCGCCTGGTACGCCGCACGGCGGCTCAAGGTGCTGACGCTGACCGGAGAGGAGTGAGCTTGCGCCGGTTTCACGTGAAACCGGCGCAAGCATCCGGCCATCACTGACCGGCCATCAGGAGTACCGTCCGTGACGGTCGTCGGCCTCCGCCGTTATACGCGGCGGATCTGCTCCCTCCCCGTTGGGATGTACGCCGATGACCACTCCCTCCTCCGCCACGTGGAACCGCTCCGCCGGCCGCGCCCTGACCGGTGCCGTACTCGCCGCCGCCCTCGGCCTCGCCGCAGCGCCCGGCGCCCTCGCCCTCGACTCGCCCGCCGCTTCCGGCGCCCTGATCGGGAAGCCCGTCAAGGCCAAGCCGCTGCCCGTCGGCGATCCGTCCGACGCCACCGCGGGGGAGGCCGCGGCCGCGCAGAAGGACGGTTGGCGCCAGGGCGACCTCCGTCTCGACGCCAATCAGAACGCCGCGGTCGAGGCCTTCCTGGATCGCGCGGCGAAAGCCGAGAAGACCATCAGCCCCCAGATCCGCACGGTCGCGGCGTGGACCGGTGCCGAACTCGTGGGTTTCGACTACCGGCTGAAGTCCGAGGAGTCCACGAAGCGCAAGATCGCCACCTGGCTCAAAGGCGACCCGAACCAGACCGTGCACGAGGCGCTGGACGACCTCAACGACTCCGTGCGCTACACCCTCGTGTGGCAGGACGGGGAGTACACCGAGGGCGCGCGCGAGGCCTCGCACATGCTCGTCCACTGGGGTCACGACAGCGTGCGCTGGGCCAACGCCTGGAAGAAC
Organism: Streptomyces sp. WMMC1477; assembly: GCF_027460245.1. Taxonomy (NCBI): domain Bacteria; kingdom Bacillati; phylum Actinomycetota; class Actinomycetes; order Kitasatosporales; family Streptomycetaceae; genus Streptomyces; species Streptomyces sp. WMMC1477. Next base: position 2,839,630 of record NZ_JAPZBD010000003.1, read on the forward strand.
CGCACCGGCTACAAGGCCATCAACGCGGCGTGGAAGGACCCCATGTGGGGCCACAAGTTCGAGATCCAGCTCCACACCCCCGCCAGCAAGCGGGCGGCCGAGCTGACCCACCCGCTGTACGAGGAGTGGCGTCTGCCCGACACCTCTCCCGAGCGCAAGGCCGAACTGGCAGCGGAGCAGGCCCGGATCTTCGCCGCCGTGCCGGTGCCCGCCGGGGCGGCGGAGCTGAAGGCCCCCGAGCTCACCCGTCCGCCCCGGGTGCCGCAGCCCGCGTGAACCGGGCCGTAGGAGCGCCGGTCCGTGTGACCGGCCACGTGCCCTGGGGCGCCTGACGCGGCCCGCGTGGCCTGGCCCGCGTGCCCTGGGCCCCCGCGCCCCGGCCCGCGAGAGCCCCGGGCGCACGTCACCCGGGCCGGGGCGTACCTCGGCCGCCGCACTCAGCGGCCGAGGTACGCCCCGCCGTTGACCTGGATGACCTGGCCGGTGATGTGGCCGGCGGAGTGCGAGGCCAGCCAGTGCAGCGTCTCGGCCACATCGCCCGGCGTGCCCGGGCGGCCGTTGAACGTCTCGTCGACCAGCCGTTCGTGGCGCTCGCGCGGCAGCCCCTCGCCGAAGAACTCGGTCGACTCCACGTAGCCGGGCGCCACCACGTTCACGGTCACGCCGCGGGGGCCCAGCGTCCGGGCCAGGTCGAAGGCGTACGGGTGCAGTGCGGCCTTGCTCGCCGCGTAGGCGCCCGAGCCCGAGCCGCGGTAGGCCGCGATGGAGCTGAGGAACAGCACCCGGCCGCCGGGGGAGGCGAGCCGCTCCCGCAGGGCCTCGGTGAGCAGGACGGCCGTCAGCGTGTTGAGCCGGAAGTTCAGCGTCCAGTCGTGCTCGGCCGAGGCCACCGGGTCCTCGCGGTCCAGGCCCTCGGGCTCGGACTCCAGGCGGCCGTTGCCGCCCGCGCTGTGCACGAGGACGTCGACCGCGCTGAACTCCTCCGCCACCGTCCGGGCGAGCCGCCGGGCGCCCTCCGCCGTGGCGAGGTCCGCCGGCACGGCCAGGGCCCCGGGCACCTGGGCGGCCGCCTGCTCCAGCACCTCGCCGCGCCGCCCGGCCAGGACCACCTGGTCGCCCTCGGCCGCGAAGCACCGGGCCGTCGCCAGGCCGATGCCGCTGCCACCACCGCTGATCACCACTGTGCGCGTCATGGCGCGAGCGTAACGTCACGCGGCGGACGACGCGTGACGGTTCCTACGCTCCGGGGACGCCGCTCTCGAGCAGGCGCTCCAGCACGAGGGCGATGCCGTCGTGCTCGTTGGAGGCGGTGACCTCGTCGGCCACCTCGACCAGCTCGGCGTGCGCCCCCGCCATCGCGACGCCGTAGCCCGCCCACGCGAACATCGGGGCGTCGTTGGGCATGTCGCCGAAGGCGATGGTCTCCGCGCCGCGCACCCCCAGGCGACGGCCCGCGAGGGAGAGCCCGGTGGCCTTGGAAAGTCCCGGCGGCAGCAGCTCGACGATCCCCGGGCCCGCCATCGTGACGCCGACGAGCGCGCCCACCGTCTCCCGGACGAGCTTGGTCAGGACGTCGTCGGACAGGCGTGGGTGCTGGAGGTAGAGCTTGCTGAGCGGCGCGGCCCACAGCTCGTCCCGTTCCGGGCACGGCAGTACCGGCAGGGGGCCCTCCTGGACCCGGTAGCCGGTCTCCACCAGGACGTCGCCGTCCAGCCCGTCCCGGGCGGCGGCCAGCAGGAGCGGGCCGGTCTCGGCCTCGATCCGCTCGACCGCGTGCCGGGCGAGCCGGCGGTCCAGGGTGACGGAGGTCAGCAGCCGGTGCTCGCCCGCGTGGTAGACCTGCCCGCCCTGGCCGCAGACGGCCAGCCCGCGGTAGTCCAGGGCGTCCAGGATGTGGCGCGCCCAGGGCACCGAGCGGCCGGTGACGACGAGGTGGGCGGCGCCGGCGGCCGTGGCGGCGGCCAGCGCCTTCCGGGTCCGGGGTGAGATCGTCTCGTCGCCGCGGAGCAGGGTGCCGTCGAGGTCCGTCGCCACCAGCCGGTAGGGGAAGCTCACGAGGCGACGGGCTCCAGCAGCTCCCGGCCGCCCAGGTACGGGCGGAGGGCCTCCGGCACCCGGACCGAGCCGTCGGACCGCTGGTGGTTCTCCAGCAGCGCCACGATGGTGCGGGGGACGGCGCACAGCGTGCCGTTGAGTGTGGCCAGCGGGCGCACCTGTTTGCCGTCGCGCATCCGCACCGACAGCCGGCGGGCCTGGAACTCGTCGCAGTTGGAGGTGGAGGTGAGCTCTCGGTACTTGCCCTGGGTGGGGATCCAGGCCTCGCAGTCGTACTTACGCGAGGCGGAGGAGCCCAGATCGCCCGAGGCCACGTCGATGACCTGGAAGGGCAGTTCGAGCGAGGTCAGCCACTGCTTCTCCCACTCCAGCAGGCGGGCGTGCTCGGCCTGGGCCTCCTCCGGGGCGACGAAGGAGAACATCTCCACCTTGTCGAACTGGTGGACCCGGAAGATGCCCCGGGTGTCCTTGCCGTAGGAGCCGGCCTCACGGCGGAAGCAGGGTGAGAAGCCCGCGTAACGCAGCGGGAGCCGGGAGGCGTCCAGGATCTCGTCCATGTGGTAGCCCGCGAGCGCGACCTCGGAGGTCCCGACGAGGTAGAGCTCGTCCTTCTCCAGGTGGTAGACGTCCTGCGCGGCCTGGCCGAGGAAGCCGGTGCCCTCCATGGCGCGCGGCTTGACCAGCGCCGGGGTCAGCACGGGGGTGAAGCCGGCCGCGGTGGCCTGCGCGATGGCCGCGTTGACCAGGGCCAGTTCGAGCAGGGCTCCGACGCCGGTGAGGTAGTAGAAACGGGAGCCGGACACCTTCGCGCCGCGCTCGACGTCGATGGCGCCGAGGAGCTGGCCCAGCTCCAGGTGGTCCTTGGGCTCGAAGCCCTCGGCCGCGAAGTCCCGGGCGGTGCCGATCGTCTCCAGCACGGTGAAGTCGTCCTCACCGCCGACGGGGACGTCGGGGTGGACGAGGTTGCCGAGGCGGCCCAGCAGCTCCTGCGTCAGGGCCGCGGCCTCGTCCTGTTCGGCGTCCGCGGCCTTGACGGCGGCGGAGAGCTCGGCGGCCTTCTTCAGCAGCTCGGCCTTCTCCTCCCCGGTGGCCTTGGGGATGAGCTTGCCGAGCTGCTTCTGCTCGGATCGCAACGCGTCGAAGCGGGCGCTGGAGGACCTGCGCCGCTCGTCGGCGGCCAGGAGCGAGTCGACGACGTCGACGTCCTCGCCTCGGGCGCGCTGGGAGGCGCGCACACGGTCTGGGTCCTCACGAAGCAAGCGAAGGTCAATCACTCCCCCAGGCTACCGGGGTGTGGAAGGGGTGCTCTCACCGATATCCCGGTTGGTGGCTCTATGCACCGTTTGGTCGTTTGTGTCGATGGCGGGTGAAGGGAATTCCGCCGTGTTCGCCACCGGCTTATCCACAGGTCACGGGGGGTCGGCGAAGATATCCACAGGGTGTTCACGACCTCTGTGGAAATGATCGGAACAGGTTTGAGGCGGGGAATCCCGGGTGTGGCGCGGGCTGCCACGCGGGGGCACTTCGGACAATTCGTCGGCCAAACTCGAAATCCCTACCCGAAAGGGGGGTGTGGCTGTGATGCGTCTCACTGTGAAGTGTGCTGCGTCTCCGCCCCATTGACCCTGCCACGTCCGCGCCGGGTCGCGCCCGCCCGTCACCGCCGGGCTCGGGTCGACTTATACACAGGAGAATGCCCCCAGCCTGTGGATAACTTGGCACCCGGCCTGTTTCCCCGTCGGTCCCCGGGCGTTTCCCGCCTCTTTCCGGACCCTTCGACGACCGCCGAAGACCGAAGACGCCCCTCGGCGCCCGGCGGCGGCTCAGCCGCGGCCGTCCATACAACGCAGCACCCAGTCCGCGGCGGCCGTGAAATCCGCGTCCGTCGTGCCCTGCTCCAGCGTGGGCCGCACCTCGTCGGCGCGCGGGTACGAACCCAGGAACCGCACCTCGCGGCAGGAGCGTCGCAGCCCCATCAGCACGTCGGCCACCCTGCGGTCCTGGATGTGCCCCTCGCAGTCCACCGAGAAGCAGTACCGGCCGATTCCCTCGCCCGTGGGCCGCGACTCGATGCGCATCATGTTGACCCCGCGCGACGCGTACTCGTGCAGCAGCTCCAGCAGCGCGCCCGGGTGGTCCTTGCGCAGCCACATCACCACCGACGTCCTGTCCGCGCCGGTCGGGGCGGCGGGACGGGCCGGGCGGCCGACGAGCACGAACCGCGTCACCGCGTTCTCGGCGTCGTGGATGTCCGTGACGAGTGCCTCCAGCCCGTAGGTGGCCGCCGCGAACTCCCCGGCGAAGGCGGCGTCGTACCGTCCCTCGCGCACCATCCGCGCGCCGTCCGCGTTCGACGCGGCCGACTCCCAGACCGCCTCCGGCAGCTTGGCCGCCAGCCAGTTGCGCACCTGCGGCTGGGCCACCGGGTGCCCCGTGACCGTCCTGACGTCCTCCAGCGCGGTACCCGGCCGCACCAGCAGCGCGAACGCGATCGGCAGCAGCACCTCGCGGTAGATCATCAGCGGCTCGCCGGACGCCAGCTCGTCCAGCGTGGCGGTGACACCGCCCTCCACCGAGTTCTCGATGGGCACGAGGGCCCCGGCGGCCTCCCCGGCGCGCACGGCGTCCAGAGCGGCGGCCACCGAGACCATGGGCACGAGCTGCCGGGTCGCGGCCTCCGGCAGGGAGCGCAGGGCCGCCTCGGTGAAGGTTCCCTCGGGGCCCAGGTAGGTGTAGCGGCTGGCAGGTGACATGTCGCAACAGTAGGCGCATCCGGGCGCCCCGCGCCCCGCCGTCTCACCCGATGCGGGACGGGACGTCCCCTCCCACCGACACGCGACGCGGCCTCCCGCCGGGCCGGAGGGGCGGGAGGATACGGCCGGGCTCAGCCCTCCAGCAGCGGCTGGCCCACGTACTCGCCCTCCGCCGGCGCCGGCGGGACGGCGAACAGGGCGCTGGCCTCGTGCCGGATGAACGCGGACAACGCGTCGCCGCGGTCCAGCTTCCGCTGCACCGGCACGAAGCCCCGCAACGGGTCCGACTGCCAGGCGACGAACAGCAGGCCGGCGTCCACGGTGCCGCCGGGGCGCTGCCCGTCCTGGTAGGAGTACGACCGCCGCAGCATCGCGGCGCCGCCGTTCGTCTCCGGCGCCGAGACGCGGACGTGGGCGTTCGCCGCGACGGCGAGTTCGCCCCCGGGCGTGCGCTTCTCCAGGTCCACAGGCGTCGTCTCGCCGCCCCCGGACAGCGGCGCGCCGTCGGACTTCCGGCGGCCGATCACCTTCTCCTGCCCGGCGAGCGGCAGCTCGTCCCATGAGTCCAGCAGCATCCGGATGCGCCGGACGACGGCGTAGGAGCCGTCGGCCATCCACGCGGGGTGGCGGCCGTCCCCGCCCTCCCGGGGCACGAAGACCCGGGCGTCGAAGTCCGGCTCGCCGGGCCTGGGGTTGTTCGTGCCGTCCACCTGACCCATGAGGTTGCGCTGCGACCGCGGCTCGGTGGTCGCGCCGGGGGTCCGGTTGAAGCCGGTCATGTGCCAGCGGACGCGGGCCGCGTCGCGCGCCTGCCGCCGGACGAGGCGCAGCGCGTCGAAGGCCACCAGGGCGTCGTCGGCGGCGATCTGCACCCACAGGTCGCCGTCGGAGCGCCGCCGGTCGAGCGCGTCGGAGGAGAAGGCGGGCAGCGGGGCGAGCGCGGCGGGGCGGGCGTCGGCCAGCCCGGTGCGGTCGAAGAAGGTCGCGCCGAGCCCGAAGGTGATCGTCAGGGCCGACGGTCCGGCGTCCAGCGCGATGCCGGTGGGCGTCGCGTCCGCGTCCTGCGGCGTCCGGCCCGCCATGAGCTCGGCGGCCGTCCGCGACCAGCGCCGCAGCAGCGCCGCCGCCTCCCGCCGCCCGGCGCCGGGCGCCAGGTCGAAGGCCACCAGGTGGCCGTGGGCCTGGAGCGGTTCGACGATGCCGGACTGCCGTCGGCCGTGGAAGGCGTACCCGGTGCCGCCGACGCTCTTCAGCGCCGTCGGCGGCTCCGGTTGCGCGGCCGCGTGCCCGAACACCCCGCCGGCCGCGCCGGCCGCCACGCCGACCGCCCCCGCGGCGCCCGCCGTACCGAGCAGCCGCCGCCGGGAGACGCCCGCAGAGGCGGCCGGGCAGGCGGGGGGAGGGGCAGCGGAGGAGGCGCGACCGGCCCGGTCCGGCGCGGCGCCCTCGTCGATGTCGTCGTGCGCGGGGGAGTCCCCGCCTGCGTCGTGTGTCTGGTTCATGAGCTTCGCTTCAGCCGATCGTGAGGGTCTTCTTCTCGGTGACCTGGTCGATGTCCGAGGTGCGGACGGTGACGGCGACCTCCCACTCACCCGCCAGCGGCAGCCGTACGCCGGTGGCCGTCCACACGCGCCCGGCGGCGTCCGTGCGTTCGGGGGTGACCGTCAGCGGGCCGATATCCCGGGAGGGCAGCGTCAGCGCGACGCGGACCTCCTCGGCGGCCACGTCGGTGCGAAGGTCCAGGGTGTTCTCGCCGCTTCGGCCCGGGTCGAGTTCGAGGGTGGCGGTGCCCCGGCCGTCCGGGCCGCCGGTGTCGAAGGGCACGCTCAGGCGGACGGGACCGGCCTCCGCCTCGGCCGCCTCGGCCGCCGCGGCGGCCTCGGTACGGGCCGGCTGGGTGCCGGTCAGCGCCGTGGTGACGGCGAGCAGGACGACGGCCACGGCGGCCTCCGCCAGGACGGAGCGCCGGAGCGCGGCGCGCGGAGCGTCGGCGTCCAGCTCCCGTCGGCGCCGGGCGGCCGCCACGGCGGCCCGCTGCCGGGCGAGCTGACGGGCCCGCTCAGGCGGGACGTCGTCCCCGGCGCCGCTCCCGGCCGCGTTCGCGGTGCCGTCCCCGGCGCGGTCCTCTACACCGTCCCCGGCGCGGTCCTCTACACCGTCCTCCACGCCGTCCCCGGTGTCGTCCCCGCCGCCCGCCGCCGGTGAGGGGGGCCGTGCCGACTCGCCGAGCCTCGCCGTCCAGCGCCGGGAGCGGGCGGCCACCCCGACCAGGACGGCGATCAGCAGCACCTTGACGACGAGCAGCCGACCGTAGTCCGTCCCGGTGAGCGCCGACCACGAACCGACCTGACGCCAGGACTGGTACAGCCCCGTCGCGACGAGGAGCAGCACGCTGACGAACGCGAGCCGCGAGAAGGCGTGGGTGGCGGAGCGGGGGAGGGCCGGCCCCCAGCGCAGGACGGCGGCCAGGGTGGCGAGACCGCCCAGCCACGCGGCGACGCACAGCAGGTGGACGACGTCGAGGGGCATGGCCAGGCCCGGCTGGAGGCCGGTGGAGGCGTGCTCGGACATGGCCCACGTGCCGCCGAGGCCCGCCGCGACCACACCGCCGCCCAGGCAGAGCCCGAACAGCAGGTCGCGCCGTTGGGCCGCCGGGCGGGGGCGGGTGAAGGTGCCGAACAGAACGGTGACGAACAGGGCCGCCGCGCCCAGCAGGACGAGCCGGGAGACGAGGGCGGAGCCCGTCTTCGTCTCCAGCACCTCGCGCATGCCGCCGAGGTCGAGGGCGTCCGCCACGGTGCCGCCCGTGGCGTAGGGGGAGCGCAGCAGCAACAGCGCGAGGGTGGCCACGAACAGGGTCACCCAGCCGGTGACCACCACCCGCCGGACCGGGCGGACGGAGGCGCCCTCGCGCCAGCAGACCAGGACGAAGGCCGTGCCGCCGATCAGCAGCGTGAAGCCCGCGTAGGCGGTGTAGCGGGCCACGTCGTAGAGCAGGCCCACCGTGCCCCCGCCGACCACCTGTCCGGGCAGGGCGACGGTGGTCTCGGACGGGGCGCCGACGGAGAAGGTGTAGGCGCCCGCGATGGGATGGCTGTCGGCCGAGACGGCCTGCCAGGTCACGGTGTACGTGCCGTCCGCGATGCCGGGCCGCAGCGCGACGCTGACGGTGCCGGACTCCGGCTGCTTCGCCCTGCCCTCGTCGACGCGTTCGCCCCGCGGGTCCAGGACGCGGACGGCGTCGTCGGACACGGCGACGTCCTCGGTGAAGGTGAGGGTGACGGCGTCCGGTGCCCGTGCCACCACCGAGCCCTGCGCCGGGTCGGACTCCGTGAGCGTCGCGTGCGCGGCGGCCGGCGGTGCCCAGGCCAGCGCGGCCAGGAAGGCCGCGCAGACCAGGGCGGCGAGCACGAGCCCGGCGAACGGCCGCCGGAGCGGCGGCGGAACGGTGGCGGTCATGTCCGGCGCTCCCTCACCCGTGCCCGGCGTGCTCGTCGTGACCGCCGCGCCGGGCGTCGCTGTCGGCGTCGCCGTCGCCCGAGCCGTCCGCGTGCTCGGAGTGCTCCGCGCCGTCCGCGCCCGGCTGGTAGGTCTTCGCCCTGACCGGCACCTCCAGCGTCAGCGGGGCGGACTTGGAGAAGCGCAGCTCCACCGTCACGGTGTCGCCCTCGCGCGGCAGCCGGGTCAGGTCGTGGAACATCAGGTGGTCGCCGCCGGTGCGCAGTTCGAGCTTCTCGCCCGCCGGCACGGGGAGGGAGTCGACCTTCTTCATCGTGTTGTCGACGCTGCGGTGCAGGGTGACGTCGTCGGACAGCTCACTGCTGACGGAGACGAGCGCGTCGTCCTCGTCGCCCTGGTTGGCGAGGGTGACGTACCCGGCCGCGAGCTTCGCGGTGACGGGCTCGGGCATGTACGCGCTGCCCTCGACGGTCTCCGGCTCGGGCCCTGAGGTGCCGCAGGCGGCCAGCAGCAGGGCGCCTACGAGGGCCAGCGCGGAGGCCGCGACGGTACGGGTGCGGGGCGTCCGGTTCACGGCAGCTTCCCCTCGACCAGCTTCGGCAGGTCCTTCTCGTACGTCGCGAGGGGCACGTCCTCGGTGTAGACGACGCGTGCCTTGTCGTCCTCGGGCGAGAAGTAGACGACCTGCGAGCCGTGCACGGACTCGATCTCGCCGTCCTCCCGCACCGTCGAGGGCTCGACGCTGATGCCGAGGGTGCGGGCACCGGCCTGGATGGTGGGGAAGTCGCCGGTCAGCCCGACGGCGCCGGGCACCACGCCCTGGAGCCATGTGCCCAGCTCCTTCGGCGTGTCCCGCTCGGGGTCGGTGGTGACGAAGACGACCTGGAGCTCGTCCTGCTGCTCCGGGGTGAGCTGGGACTCGGCCAGGGCGATGTTGCCCATCGTCAGGGGGCAGACGTCGGGGCAGTTGGTGTAGCCGAAGAAGAGGAGCGTCGGCTTGCCCGCCGTCTCCTCGACGAGGCTGTACTCCTCGCCCTCGGTGTTCGTCAGGACGAGGTCGGGCTTGTCGAAGGGGTTGTCGAGGACCGTCGCCTTGGACGCGTCGGCCGCGCCGGAGACCTCGACGGCGGGGGTGCCGCCGTCGCCCTGGCCGCCGCCGTCGCCGGAGCCGCAGGCGGTGACGCCGACGGCGAGCACGGTGGCGAGGGTGAGTGCGAGTGCGCCGCGACGGCGGCGCGGGGTACCGAAGTGCATGAAGGTGTCCTTGGTGAGTACTGCGCGTGGGTTGCCGGGGCCGGTCGGCGGGTGGGGCGGGCCCGGCGCTTCGGCCGGGCCCGCCCGTGCCCGGGGGCGGTCCGGCCGTCAGGCGTTGTGGCGGCGTCCGGCGAGGAGGCCGAACGCGACGCCCCCGAGGCCGACCACGATGCCGATGACGGCGAGGACGCGGGCGGTGGCGTCGGTCGTGTCGTCGTCCCCGGCGGCCGTGGTGTCCGCGACGGGGTCCGGGTCCTCGCCCACGATCTCCTCGGCGTTCTCGCCGTGGTGGCCGTGGCCCCCGCCCTCGGTCAGGCTCAGGACGGGCGCCGGGCTGTCGGGCTCCTCGCCGCCCTCCTCGGGGACCTCGATCCAGCGCACGACCTCGCCGCCGTCGTAGGTCTGGATCGCCTTGAAGACGAGCCGGTCGGCGTCCTCGGGGAGCCGGCCCAGGGACACGGGGAAGCGCTGGAAGGTGCCGGGCGCGATGCCGCTGTCGGTCGCCGTCCAGGTGATCTTGCTGGGCGCCTCGTCGATCTTCTTGCCGTGGACCTCCAGCGGCGTGTCGAGCTTGGCCTCCTCGACCTCGACGTCCCAGCCGGGCACGGGCTCGGGCATGGCGGAGGAGAGCGGGTGCTCCTTGGGCAGGGTGACCTCCAGCTTCACGGTGGAGGCGTCGTCCCGCTCGTTCGGGACCTTGAAGTCGACCGTCGCGTAGCCGCCGCCGGGGGCCGTCTTCGGGTCGACGGTGACGTGGGCGAGGGCCGGGGCGGCGGTGGCGAGCACGGCCGCGGCGGCGAGGGCGCCGACGGCGGTGAGGCGGCGCGGGAGGGTGTTCATGAATGCTCTCCGGAGAGGGTGGGTCGGACGACCGCGCGTCCGGGCGCACACACGTCGGTGTGCCGGACGCGGGCCTGGGCAGGGCACGGTCCGCGGTCGCGCCCGGCCTGCTCGGTGCGTCCGAGCCTCCGGGGAAGGCACCGCCGAGGCCCCGTCAGGCGCTGTCAGAGCGCCGTCAGGGCGGAGTCGAGGGCGCGCCGGTCGGGGGCACGCCGGTGGTACCGGCGGAAGGGACGCGTCAGGCCGCGAGCGCGTACACGCGCGGGGACGTCGGCGGGCCGCGGCGGACGACGCTGTGCCGCAGGGCCCGCGGCTGGTCCGGAACCTCGTCCTCGGCACCCGGCGCCGGTACGCCGACGACCGCGCCCGTCGCGTCTGTGCCGAGCCGCAGCCAGGCCAGGGCGACGCGCAGCACGCGCAACAGCCCGTCCACGGCGGTCGCCGACAGCCGCACCAGCCGCCACAGCGCGGCGTCACCGCAGCGCAGCAGCCAGCCCGCGGCGAGCGCGGCCAGCAGGTGCCCCAGCAGCATGGGCCAGGACGTGAGATCGAGCAGGGAGGCCGCGTGGTGCCCGCCGCCCGGGGCCGGGAACGGGTTCTGGGCCGGTGACGGGGTCTGGGCCGCGGCGAGCCCGCCGAGCCCGGCGTCGTCGAGCACGCGGCGGGCCTCGGCCTCGCTGAGCGGCGCCGCGGAGGCGCCGTTGCACAGGAGACGCTGGGCGAGGGCGGCGAGGCCACCGGTCGCCGGTGCCGCTCCGCTCGCCGCCGGGGCACCGGCGGCCGGCTCGGAGAGCTGGGCACCGGCGAAGAGCACGTGGAGGCCCACCTGCCCGGCCGCGAGTCCCGCGGCGATCCCGGGGAGCGAGCGCTCCCGCCCGGCCAGGGGTACGGCGAGCGAGAAGACGAGCGCGGCGGCGGCGCCGAAGGCCCACAGGGGAACCGTCGCCCCGGCCGCCAGCACGTGCCCGGCCGCCGACAGCACGACGCAGGCCGCGGTGAACACCGCGGCCCGGAGAAGTCGCAGATCGGCGCTCGCGCGCGCGACGGGCACGTCCATGGCGGCCACATCATCTCACCGGGGCCCCGCCGCGCGGCCGGGCAGGGGTCCGGTTGGCGGCCTGGACCCGGCTTTCGCCCGGGATCGGCCGATTGAGCGTTCTGCCGCGCGGCCCATGCTTACTGTGCGTGGAGAAGGGCAATACGTATCCGTACGTCAAGCCTCGGTTCGTCGAGCCGCAGCCGGGAGGCCGAAGCATGAGCATCTGGTGGTCTCTTCACCTGCGGCGCGAGGCTGCGAGCGTGCCGCTGGCGCGCCGGCTCCTGCTCGGTGCGATGGAGACCGCGGGGGTGGAGGCGGACATCGCGTACGAACTCTCCGTGGCGCTCTCCGAGGCGTGTGCCAACGCCGTCGAGCACGGCGGCGGTCCGGGGCACGGGGAGCGCTACCGGGTCACGGCGTACCTGGACGGGGACCTGTGCCGCATCGAGGTCACCGACCACGGGCCCGGCTTCGTCCCGCCGGTCATGGCGGACGGCCCGGCGGAGCCGGACGAGACGGAGCACGGGCGGGGGCTGTTCCTCATCAACGCGCTCGCGGACCGCGTCCGCTACCGCAACGGCCCCGGCGACGGGGCCGTCGTCACGTTCGACAAGATCCTCAAGCTGCGGGACGACTCGCTGCTGCGGACGACGCCCTGCTGACGCGCCACCGACGCCCCTGACGCCGCGCCGGCTCCCAGGGCCGGCTGGCGCCCCGGCGGCCCGGCTTCACCGTCGCTCCGGCTCACCGCCCGGGTGCGGCTCGGCGACGTGCCCCGGGTCGAGGGGCGGAGCGACGACGCCGCAGTGGGTGTGGCACTCGGCGGTGCAGTGGTGGGGCGCTGGGGCCCCGGGTTCCGGTTCGGGGGCGTCGCCGGTCTCCAGGACGTCGCCGCGGACGGTCAGCCAGGCCAGCGCACCGCCGACGCCGAGGACGAGCGCGCAGTACAGCATCGAGCGGTCGAACGCCGCGTCGAACACCGTGGGGTCGCGGTAGGACTCGGGGCCCATCCCGGCCAGCAACGGCAGGGCGGCCACCGCGACCAGCCCGGCGGCGCGGGCGACGGCGTTGTTGACGCCGCTGGCCAGCCCGGCCCGGGCCACGTCCACCGAGGCCAGCACGGTCGCGGTGAGCGGCGCCACCAGCAGGACCATGCCGGAGCCGAGGACGAGCAGCGCGGGCAGGACGTCGGACACGTACGACGCGCCCGGGCCCGCGCGGGTCATCAGCAGCATGCCGCCCGCGCACAGCAGCGGTCCGACGGTGAGCGGGACGCGCGGCCCGATGCGGGTGCCGAGCGCCCCGGCCCGGGCCGAGAGCAGCAGCATGAGGACGGTGGTGGGCAGCAGGGCCGTTCCGGCGGCGAGCGCGGAGTAGCCCACCGAGACCTGGAGCTGTACGACGGCCAGGAAGAAGAACCCGCCGAACGCCGCGTAGACGCACAGGGTCACCGCGTTGACGGCGGTGAACTGGCGCGAGGCGAAGATCTCCGGCGGCACCATCGGGGCCGGGACGTGCCGCTCCCACCACACGAAGACGGCGGCGAGCACGGCGCCGCCGAGGGCCGTGCCGACGACGGCGGCGGAGGCGCCCACCTCCGGGGCCGCGATGAGCGCGTAGGTGACGCCGCCGAGCGCCAGCGCCGCGAGCGCCGCCCCGGTGACGTCGAACCGGCCCTCGGCGGCCGGGTCGCGGCTCTCCGGGACGTGCCGCAGGGCGACCGGCACGCACAGCAGCGCCAGCGGGACGTTCAGCAGGAAGACCCAGCGCCAGCCGGGACCGTCCACGAGCCAGCCGCCGAGGAAGGGGCCGACGGCGGCCGCGACCCCGCCCAGGCCCGACCAGGCGCCCACCGCGCGGGCCCGGTCGTCGGGGCGGAACGTGGCCTGGATGAGGGCGAGGGAGCCGGGGGTCAGCAGGGCTCCGCCGACGCCTTGGAGCGCCCGGGCCGCGATCAGCACGCCCGCGTTCCAGGCGAGCCCGCACAGGGCGGAGGCGAGGGCGAACCAGACGATGCCGAGGAGGAAGACCCGGCGCCGCCCGTAGCGGTCGCCGAGCGTCCCGCCGAGGAGGATCAACCCGGCGAGGGTGAGCATGTAGGCGTTGACCGTCCACTGGAGGACGCCGAGGTCGGCGTCGAGATCGGCGCCGATGTGCGGCAGGGCGACGCCGACGACGGTGCTGTCCAGCATCGCCATGCCCGAGCCGAGGACCGTCGTGAACAGCACCCAGCGGCCCTGCCGCTCCGCGAGCCGCAGGGTGCCGGCGCCCGCCGTGCCGTGGGGGTTGGCCGCGCTCATAGGGCGATGATCCATGCTGCCGTCCATCCGGGCCACCGGGCCACCCGGGCCACCGGGCGGCGCGGGTGCCGGACCCCGGCGGGCGGTCATGCGCGTCGGCGTGACGGGCCGCGCCGCGGCGCGGTTGCGCACTACCCTGCCAAGGGGCGGCGAGCGCAGGGGCGGTGACGACTTGGGCAGCGGGACGACGGAGAAGACGACGCGCGGGACGGCGGAGCGGACGACGCGCGGGGCCGGGACGCTGACGCGCCGTGGTGCGGTGTGGCTGGGCGCGGCGCTGGTGACCTTCGGCGCGTCCGTCGTGGCGGGGGCGACGCTGGGCTCCGCCCGGGGCGGCCCGGGCGACGACATGTCCGGGGGAGTGACGCGGCCGTGGCGGGATGCGCCGCCGCGGACGACGACACCGGTGACCTCCGAGGCGGAGGCGGCGTTGTGGCGGCTGCGGCAGGCCGGGCTCCCGGTGGAGTCGGTCCGCGTCGTCACCCGTTCCGACGACCCGGACCGGCTGCTGGGCTACACGGACGGCTACCGGAGCAAGCTGTCCTTCGAGGACCGCAGGGTCAACGGCGGTCTGGTGGTGGACAACGACCCGGGCAGCGTGTCGCTCGGCGGCGTCATCGAGGTGTTCCCCGACGCCGTGGCCGCGCGGAAGCGGGCCGAGCAGTTGCAGCGGGATGCCCGGGGCATCCCGCCGAGGGCCGAGCGCGGCTTCCTCGCCGGGCGGGTGCTGCTGCGGCTCTCGCCCTATCTCGCCGACGCCCAGGCCCTGGAGTACGGCCGCGCCCTCGACGCCCGGCCGGTGCCGGCCCTCGCCCCGCCGCAGGACCTCCGCGACGTCTGACGGGCGCGCCGGACACGCCGGGTACCCCAGGCGCGCCGGGCGTCCGGGCACCCGGACACGGCCCGCCGGACCGCCCCGGCTGACCCGGGCCGGGTCAGCCGCGCAGGCCGGGGAAGTCGTCGCCGATGACGAGGGTGATCACGCCCGGTGCCGCGCCGGGCTCGGCGGCGGCCGGCTCGCTGTCCGGCACCCGCCCCGAGAGCACCTCCGCCTTGGCCTCAAGGCCCTCCGGGTAGCGGATGGCCGTCTCGGCGGCCGGTTCGGCCGCGTTGCCGGTCCCGACGATCTGGAAGCCCGCGCGCCGCAGTTCCTCGGCCACCTCGCCGGCCCGGCCCGCCTCGCCGGTGCCGTTGAGCACCTGGACCCGGATCTGCCCGGGCCGGATGTCGCGGCTGGCCTCGGCGCTGGCCTCCAGGGCCTCCTTGTCCACTTCCTCGTCCCGGGCGAGCTTGCTGAACAGCGTCTCCGTCTGCGGGTACTGCCACACGACGTTGGCCCTGTCGGTGGGGACGTCCAGCTCCCGGGGATAGTTCGGCACCGTCATGAACGTCAGCCGGTCGGTGGGGATGCCCTGCACGCTCCTGGCCAGGTCCGACAGGGGGCGGACGCCGTCGAGGGCGCTGTCGGTGGCGAGGTTGGAGGTGAAGGCGTCCAGGAAGCCGAACATCGCCTTGGGGTCGCTCAGCTTGGACTGGGCCTTCTTGGCCAGCGTCTCCATGAACTCCTGCTGGCGGCCGATGCGGCTGATGTCGCTGCCGTTGCCGAGGGCGTAGCGGGTGCGCACGTAGCCGAGCGACTCCTCGCCGTCGAGCGTCTGGCAGCCGGGCTGCAGGTCGAGGTTGGCCTTCTTGTCCTTGATGGCCTGCTCGGGGCAGACCTCGACGCCGCCGAGCGCGTCGACCATGCCCTTGAACCCGTTGAAGTTCAGCGACATGAAGTGGTCGATGCGCAGCCCCGTGTTCTGCTCGACCGTCTTCACGGTGCAGGTGGCCGCGCCCTCGATGTCGCCGCTGAGGCCGCCGATGGCGAAGGAGGAGTTGATCTTGAAGTGGTGGGGCTCGGACATGGTGCCGTCGCCCTTGTCGCAGGCCGGGATCTCCACCCAGGAGTCGCGGGGCAGCGAGACGACGGCGGCCCACTCCCGGTCGGCCGCGATGTGCACGATCATCAGGGTGTCGGACTGCATGGTCTCGAAGCCCGAGCCGTACTTGCCGCCCGTGCCCTCGCGGCTGTCGGAGCCGACGACGAGGATGTTCTTCGCGCCGGGGCTCAGGTTGGCGGGCCGGCTGTCCTCGTCGAGGCCGCGCTCGAGGTCGAAGCCCTCGATGTTGCCGTCGAGGCGCTGGTAGAGGTAGGCGGCCGTGCCGGCGCCGGCGAGTAGGAGCACGGACAGCGCTCCGGCGGTCCACAGCAGGGCCCGGCGGCGGGTGGAGCGCGGCGCCTTGCGGCGTCTGCTCCGGGCCCGGCGCCCCTCGCCCGGTTCCGCCGACGCGGCGGCCCACGAGGGCGTCTCGGACTCCGGGGCCGCCTCGGACGCGCTGTGTATACCGCCCACCTGTGAGCCTTTCCTCCGTTCGGGGCCTGCCGAGACCGGGGCTCGACGCGGCCGGACAGCTTCCGACCCGACAGACCGCTGCCTGACGCCTGCCCGAGAAGACGGCGGGGCGTCGATCGGGGTTCCGGGGCGCGCCGTGGGGGGCCGCACTGGTGTGCGGGGCGGCGGGTGCGAGGGGACAGTACCAATTGGTCCCGGAGGCAGGGCAGTTTCGCGATCATGAAGGGCGCGGAAAGCCGCGCCCCGATCCGCGTGACCGGCACGGAACGCTGGGTGAGTGAATACCGGGGAAAGGGCGGGGAAAGCCGCCCTGCTCCGGCGCGGTGCGCCGCGGTGAGCCGCTGGTGAGACGCCCGAACGGGGGTGCGCCCCGGTGCGGGAACGGGCTCCTGGGCCGCTTGCCGCCACTGCGCGGGGAATGGCGGGAGAAGCTCCGCTGTTGTGTTGTTCCTCCCGGAATCCCCGACCTCTCGTGTGGCGCAGGCCACGTGCGAATATTTGCGCTTCCTTTACGATGCCCGGATAGGAACTGTCAGCAGCGGGCATACCAGTGTTCCGGCCCGTACGGTGTTGTCACCCGTGGGCCGGTCCGTCCGACACACCCAACCGACCGATCGGCAGTGATCGGCTTCCCGCCCGACCGAAAGGAGCCACAGTCCCGCCATGGGCGAACCTCCCAGTACCGGCCGTGCCAGGCCCTGCGTAGCCACGACTCAGGTGGAAGCGGGGGTGGCACGGTGACCGAAGTGCTGCTTCTGCTGCTTGCCCTGCTGCTGACTCTGGCCTGCGCCGTCTTCGTCGCGGCCGAGTTCTCCCTCACCACCGTCGAGCGCGGTGCGCTGGAGCGCGCCGCGGAATCCGGTGAGCGCGGCGCCGAGGGCGCCCTTCGCGCCGTCCGGCGGCTGACGTTCCAGCTCTCCGGCGCACAGCTCGGTATCACCGTCACCTCGCTGGTCATCGGCATGCTCGCCGAGCCCTCGCTGGCGGCGCTGCTGCGCGGTCCGCTGGAGTCCGCGGGGCTGTCCGGCGGCATCGCGTCCACTGTGGCGCTCGCCCTGGGCGTGGTCGTCTCCACCGTGGTCCTCATGGTCGTCGGCGAGCTCGTCCCCAAGAACTGGGCGATCTCCCGTCCGCTGGCCGTGGCCAAGGTCGTCGCCGGGCCGCAGCGTGGCTTCACCGCCGTGTTCTCCCCGCTGATCCACCACCTGAACGAGACGGCGAACCGCCTGGTGCGCCGCCTGGGCATGGAGCCGGCCGAGGAGCTGGCCTCGGCCCGCACCCCCGCCGAGCTGGTCGCCCTGGCGGAGCACTCCGCGGCCGAGGGCGCCATCGAGGCCGACTCCGCCGAGCTCTTCGTGCGCACCCTGCACCTGGGCGAGCTGACGGCCGAGAACGTCATGACGCCCCGCGTCGACGTGAAGGCCCTGGAGGTCCGCGCCACGGCCGCCGACGCCGCCAACCTCACCCTCGCCACCGGCCTGTCCCGCTTTCCCGTCTACCGCGACACGCTCGACGAGGTCATCGGCGTCGTCCACGTCCGGGACGTGCTGGCCCTGGACGAGGCCCGGCGCGGCTTCACCCCCGTGGGTGAACTCGCCGCCGAGCCGCTCTTCGTCCCGGACAGCCTGCCCGTCGACCGGCTCCTGGACCGGCTGCGCGGCAGCCGCACCATGGCCGTCGTCGTCGACGAGTACGGCGGCACCGCGGGCGTCGCGACGCTGGAGGACATCGTCGAGGAGGTCGTCGGCGAGGTGCGCGACGAGCACGACCCCGAGGAACACCCCGGCCTGCTGCCCACCGGGCGTACGGAGGCCGGACGCCCCGAGTGGGACGCCGAGGGCAGCGTGCGCATGGACGAACTGGCCGCCATCGGTCTTGAGGCCCCCGAGGGCCCCTACGAGACGCTCGCCGGGCTCATCGCGACACGGCTGGAGCGCATCCCCGACAAGGGCGACCGGGTACTGCTGGACGCCTGGGAGCTGACCGTGCTCGAGACCGAGCACCACCGCGCCGACCGCATCCGCATCACCGGCCCGCGCGAGGCCGGCCACCAGGAGCAGGCCGACGTGCCCGCACCGGCGGCCGGCGCCGCGGCCGAGCCCCTGCTGGAGGACGCCCGATGACCGCGCTGCAACTCACCATCGGTGCGATCACCCTCTTCACCAACGCGTTCTTCGTGGGCGCCGAGTTCGCCCTCATCTCCGTGCGCCGCAGCCAGATCGAGCCGCTCGCCCGTGCGGGCAACAAGCGTGCCCGCACCGTGCTGTGGGGCCTCGAACACGTGTCCGTGCTCATGGCCACGGCACAGCTCGGCATCACCGTCTCCTCCCTGGTGCTCGGCATGGTCGCCGAACCGGCCATCGCCCACCTGCTGGAGCCGCCGTTCGAGGCCCTGCACGTCCCGCACGCGCTGGTGCACCCGATCGCCTTCGCGATCGCCCTCGCCCTCGCGACGTACCTGCACATGCTCATCGGCGAGATGGTGCCGAAGAACATCGCGCTGGCCGCCCCCGAGCGCACCGCGCTGCTGCTCGGCCCCGCCCTCGTCGGCCTGACGCGGGTGATGCGTCCCGTCGTCTTCGGCATCAACAAGCTGGCCAACGTGCTGCTGCGGATGCTGCGGGTGGAGCCGAAGGACGAGGTCGCCTCCGTCTTCACCGACGACGAGCTGGCCCGCCTGGTGGAGGACTCCAGCGCCGCCGGGCTCCTGGAGCCGGGCGACAGCGCACGTCTGCGGGACGCGCTGGAGCTGGGCCGCCGCCCCGTCGGCACGGTCATCGTGCCGCTCGGCCGCATGGTGACCGTCGGCCACGGCGTCACCCCGGCGCAGCTGGAGCGGACGGCGACGGCCTCCGGTTTCTCCCGCTTCCCGGTCAGCGGCCCCGGCGGCACCGTCCTGGGCTACCTCCACATCAAGGACGCGCTCGGCGTGGCCCGCGAGCGGCCGTTCCCGCGCAGCGCCCTGCACACGGTGATCCGGGTCCGCATCGACACCCCGCTGGACGACGCCCTCACCGCGATGCGGGCGGCCGGCACGCACCTCGCCGCCGTCACCGGTGACAAGGGCGCCGTCCTGGGCTTCGTCACCATGGGCGACGTGCTGGAGGAACTGGTCGGCTCCACGCCCGCCACGCAGGCCGACGGGCAGGCCCCCGCGCCGCGCTGACGGCACCCGGGCCCCCGGGGAACCGGGCGGGGCCCCGGCACCGTCCGGTACCAGTGTGCGGCGGCTCCCAGGGGCCGCCGCACCGCCGAGGAGGCGTTCCGGACGCGAAGGGGTGGAGACGGCATGGTGTTCAGGCGGCTGCTCGGATCGCTCGGGGTGGGTGGGCCCACGGTCGACACCGTCCTGGAAGGACTCCCCGCCCGGCCGGGCGGGATGCTGCACGGTCAGGTGCGGCTCAGGGGCGGCGCGGCCGGTCATGCCATCGAGCACGTCACCCTCGAACTCGTCGCCCGGGTGGAGAACGAGCACCTCGGCGAGGACGAGGTGACGCACGACCACGTCTTCGAACGGGCCACGGTCGGCGGCGGCTTCCGGCTGCCGGAGGAGTCCGGGCACAGCCTCCCGTTCGCCGTCGCCCTCCCCTGGGAGACGCCCATGACCGAGCTGTACGGCCAGCACCTCGGCCTCACCCTCGGCATCCGCACCGAGCTGGGCGTCGAGGGCGCCAAGGACAGCTCCGACCTCGACTCCCTCCCCGTCGCCGCGCTGCCCGCCCAGGAGGCGGTCCTCCGGGCCCTCGGCGATCTCGGCTTCACCTTCGCCTCCGCGGACCTGGAGAAGGGCCACATCCGCGGCACCGGCCAGAAGCTGCCCTTCTACCAGGAGATCGAGCTGCACCCCGCGCCGCGCTACGCGGCGGCCCTGAACCAGCTTGAGGTGACGTTCCTCGCCGGGCCGGACGGCGTCGAGGTCGTGCTGGAGGCCGACCAGCGCATCGGCGGCGACGCGCTGAACCTCCACCGGGTCCGGCACGAGGGTGTCGAGCACCGCGACGTCACCACGGAGGTCGACGGCTGGGTGCGCGACCTGCTGCGCCGCTGAGGACGTCCGGGCGCGGGCCGGGGCCGTGGGGTGCCCGGCCCGCGGTGCGGTGGGCGCGGGCTCGGGGCGCGGTGGGCTCAGCCGTGGGCCAGCGGAAACGCGGTCAGAAAGCCGCACACGGTGACCAGGCCGGTGATCAAGTGCGCCTTCTCGAACGCCTCGGGGATCATCGTGTCCGCGATCATGGCCAGGATCGCTCCTGCCGCGACCCCGCTGCCGGCCGCCAGCGCCTCGTCCGACATGGTGCCCAGCACCGTGCGGCCCAGCACCGCCGAAACGCCGCTGATCACCGCGATCCCGCCCCACAGCCCGAACACGTAGGAGCGGTCGCGGCCCGCCCGGCGCCAGCCCGCCGAGCTGGAGAGCCCCTCCGAGACGTTGCTGAGGCACACCGCGCTCACCGTCGCCACGCCGACACCGCCAGGGCCGATCAGACTCGTCCCGATCACCACCGACTCCGGGATGCCGTCCAGCAGGGCTCCCAGCGCGATCGCGTTGCCGGACCCCGGCTGCTCGCTCTCCGAGGGCTGCTGCTCGCCGGAGCGCTTGCGGTCCCGGGCGCCGCGCCGGGCGAGCAGGACGTTCGCCCCCGTGTAGACGGCCGCGCCGCCGAGGGCGCCCAGCGTCGTCGGCACCAGCCCGCCCTGCTCATGGGCGTCGGCGATCAGGTCGAAGGAGACCGCGGAGATCAGTACGCCGCTGCCGAACGCCATCACCAGCGCGACCACGAGCGGGGGCACCCGCAGCCCGTAGCCGATGGCGGCGCCGACCAGCAGCGCCGAGCCGGCCAGCAGTCCCCAGCCGCCCGCGGCGAGTGCCTCTCCCAGCAACGCTCTCCCTCTCCGCCGCCCTCACGCCTCCCGTGCGCCGCACAGCCCGCCGGGCGAAGCCGGCGGGTCGGGCGGAACCGGCGGCGGGCCGCCGCGGGGAGCGTTCCCCGGCGACGGCCCACCCGGTACGCACGGGCCTCGGTGCGGCCTGTGTGTCGGTGGTGCTAGGCGCGTCCACGGCGCCGGTACCACAGTGCTCCACCGATCAGCCCGAGCGTCGCCGCCCCGCCGAGTGCCCACGCGGTCGTGTCGGCGGCCGTGCTTCCGCCGACCCCGGTCGCCACGCTGCCCCTGGGCGCCGGGCCGTCGTGCGAGCGGTGCCGCATCGACTCGGAGCCGTCGCCCGCGTGGCGGTCGGCGTGCTCGCCGTTCCGATGGTGGTCACGGGCGTGCTCGCCGTCGGGGTGGCGGTCGGCGCCCCCGCCGTGCCGGTCGTGTCGGCCCGCGTCCTTGCCCCTGTCCTCGTCCTCGTCGTTCTCGTCCTTGCCCTTTTCCCTGCCCCCGTGCTGGTCGCGGCCCTCGTCGTGCTCCGTGGCCCGCTCCTTGCCCTGGCGTTCGTCCCGGGGCTCGTGATGGGGGGCCGCGTCGTGTTCGTCCTCGCCCTTGCGCGGGGTGTCCGGCTCGCCGTCCTTCGTCTCCGGGACCTTGCCGGGTGCCTTGTCGGGCGTCAGGTCGTGGCGTGCCTGCCCGCTCGGCTCGCCGTCGTGCTGGGCGTCGCGGGGCTCGCCGTCCCGGTCGCGCTTGGGCGTCGTCACGGTGAAGCTGCCGGTGAACGGGCCTTCGCCGTCCGCGCATTCGACGGCGACCTTGTAGAAGCCCGGGGCCGTGTCCTTGGGCAGGGTGCCGGTCGCGCCGACCATGTTGGCCAGCGGTTTCAGGTCGAGGTCCGGCAGCCGGCTGCCGTCCGGGGGTGGGATGAAGGAGGCCGTGGCGTTCTCGGCCGCGCAGTTGCCGCCGTCGAAGACGGAGAAGTCGTCGCCCGGTGCCACTCGGCTCGGCTGGACGACGACACCGCGTCCCCGGGTGTCGTCCGCCGTGGTCCGGCCGCGGAATCCGTCGTCGTCACCGTCCGCCGCACCGGCGCCGGCGGCCGTTCCCAGGAGGGTCGTGGCGGCCAGGGCGGTGGCGGCGGCCAGGGTCGGGAGGGTCGGTATACGCATGGTCGTTGCTCCTCGGAGACACGCGGAAGACGTCGGGGCGTGTCCAGGAGCCATGTCACCCGCCGAGGGAACGGCGGGCCATCGGACGGCGGCCGTTCGAGCGAGCGGGCCCCTCGGCGGTCTCGCCGGCGGGAACCGTCTACGGGCACCGTCGGCGGCGTCGGAGGGACCGCCGGAGACGACGAGACCGGGCGTGCGGAGCCTCTCCCGCACGCCCGGTCCGCTCACGCGAACGGGCGGACCGCGTCAGCCGCGCAGCCGTGCCATCCACGCCTCGACGTCGTCCGAGGTGCGCGGGAGCCCCGCGGACAGGTTCCGGTTGCCGTCCTCGGTGACCAGGATGTCGTCCTCGATGCGCACCCCGATGCCGCGGTACTCCTCGGGCACCGTCAGGTCGTCCGGCTGGAAGTACAGGCCCGGCTCCACGGTCAGGCACATGCCCGGCTCAAGGGTGCCCTCGGCGTAGAACTCGCGGCGGGCGGCGGCGCAGTCGTGCACGTCCAGGCCGAGCATGTGGCCGGTGCCGTGCAGCGTCCAGCGCCGCTGGAGCCCGAGCTCCAGGGCCTTCTCCACCGGGCTCTCCAGCAGCCCCCACTCGACCAGCCTCTCGGCCAGGACGCGCTGGGCGGCGTGGTGGAAGTCCAGGTACTTCGCCCCGGGCTTGACGGCGGCGATACCCGCCTCCTGCGCCTCGTACACCGCGTCGTAGATCTTGCGCTGGAGCTCGGTGAAGGTGCCGTTGACCGGCATCGTGCGGGTGACGTCGGCGGTGTAGAGGCTGTGCGTCTCCACGCCGGCGTCCAGCAGCAGCAGGTCGCCGGAGTTGACCGGGCCGTCGTTGCGCACCCAGTGCAGCGTCGTCGCGTGCGGCCCCGAGGCGCAGATCGAGCCGTAGCCGATGTCGTTGCCCTCGACGCGGGCGCGCAGGAAGAACGTGCCCTCGATGTAGCGCTCGGACGTCGCCTCCGCCCGGTCGAGGACGCGGACGACGTCCTCGAAGCCGCGCACCGTGGAGTCCACGGCCTTCTGCAGCTCACCGACCTCGAACTCGTCCTTCACCAGCCGCGCCTCCGAGAGGTACTCGCGCAGCTGCTCGTCCCGTTCGGCGGTGACCTTGTCGGTCAGCGCCCGCTCCAGGCCGGCGTCGTGGCCGCGCACGATGCGCACCGGGCCGCTGGCCTCGCGCAGCTTCCCGGGAAGCTCGCGCACGTCCGCGCAGGGGATGCCGTAGAGCTGCTCGCCCTCGGCGAGGCTGTTGCGGCGGCCGACCCACAGCTCGCCCTGGCCGTCCAGCCAGAACTCGCCGTTCTCCCGGTCCGAGCGGGGCAGCAGGTAGAGCGTCGCCTCGTGGCCGCCCTCGGTGCGCGGCTCCAGCACGAGGACGCCGTCCTGTGTCTGGTCACCGGTGAGGTAGGCGTACTCGACCGACGCGCGGAAGGGGTACTCCGTGTCGTTCGAGCGCGTCTTCAGGTTGCCCGCGGGCACGACCAGCCGCTCCCCGGGGAAGCGGGCGGAGAGCGCCGCACGGCGGCGGGCCGTGTGCGGGGCCTGGGCGATCGGCTCGAGGTCGCGCCGCTCGGTGTCGGCCCACCCCGTCTTCATGTTCTCGGTGAGCTCGTCGGACACGCTGGTTTCCAGACCGTTCTTCCGTCCCTTGATCGGCTGCTGCTCGTCTTCCGGGGTCTCCGGCGACTGCTGCTCGGCCACGTCGGTGCCTCCTTGCATCGGACTCAAGCCGCCCTCCATCGTATGTCCGAGCGAAGGGGTACCCCAGGGCTGCCATAGGTGACGAAAGCGGCGGTGTGGCGGTGCCCGCGCGAGGCCCCGGCCGCCGGCCGCCTGCCGCGTCAGAAGCGCGCCGCCAGCAGGACGACGTCCTCCTCACTGCACGGATCGTCGGCCAGCCCGTCCGGCAGCACGGTGTGCAGAACGTGGTCGGTCAGCTCCTCGGGGTCGTCGCGGACGGACGGAGCGGCGTCCATGACCGCGGAGCGGAGCCTGGCGAGGGCGCGGTCCATCGGCTCGCCGGTGCGCTGGACCAGGCCGTCGCTGTAGAGCAGGAGCGTTTCACCAGCGGTCAGGCTCAGCTCCACACTGGGGGCCTCCCAGCAGGTGAGCATGCCCAGCGGGGCGGAGAGCGTCGTCTCGGCGAACTCGCACCGCCGCGGCCCGACGATCAACGGCGGACAGTGCCCGGCCCCCGCGAGCGTGACGCGCCGGGCCTTCGGCTCGACGTACCCGAACAGGGCCGTCGCACACCGCGCGGGTTCGGTCAGGCGCAGGAGGAGCTCCAGGTCGGACAGCACGGCCACCGGGTCCTCGCCCTCCATCACGGCGTAGGCCCGCAGAGACGCGCGCAGCCTCCCCATGACGGCGACCGAGCCGGGCCCGGTGCCGCTGACCCCGCCCACGGAGAGCCCGAGCGCCCCCTCCGGCAGCGGCAGGACGTCGTACCAGTCGCCGCCGCCCCGCGGGCCGGTGCGGTGCCGCACCGCCATCCGGACCCCGGGCACTCTCGGCAGCCGGACGGGCAGCAGCTCCTCGTGGACGGCGGCGACGGCCGCCTGCGCGCGGCTGAGCTCGAGCCGGCGGGCGATGTGCTCGGCCGCGCACCGCAGGTAGAGGCCCAGCAGGTGGCACTGGCGCTCGGTGGGCGTGGCGGGCTCGTCGTACAGCCACATCGCCGCGCCCAGGGACACCGCGGCCTCGGTCGTCACCGGGGCGGCGTGCGTCGCCGCGAAGCCGAGCCGGGCGGCGACCTCCCGGTGCCGGGTGCCGACGCCGCGCTCGCTCCCGATGTCCGCGTGGGTGACGACGGCGCCGGGAACCGTCTCGATCTGGCCGAGGTCCGCCCGGCCGAGCCCGAGGCCCACGGTGTGCCGCGGGCCCAGGCCGTCGCCGGGCTCCAGGGCGACCAGGCCGCGCCGGGCTCCGACGAGGGCGGCTCCGCCGCGCAGCGTCTCGTCCAGGGTGGCGTCGAGCGTCTCGGTGCGGGCGAGCCGTTCCGTCAGCTCGTGCAGGGTCGTGAGGTCCGTGACCCAGGTCGCGAGGCGGTCGTGCAGGGCGGCCAACTGTTCGACGGGACCGGACCAGTGTTCGGGCGTCTCCTCGGCGCCGCCGGGCCGGCGCGGCGCGAGTCCGGCGACCGGGCCCCCGGGCGGGGTGATGTCCTCCGACGCGCGCACGTCCGCCGAACTCCCTGCGTCCGTGGGCGGGTTAGTCTGCTCCGGCGACGTCGGAGGGGGATTGATTCCAGCCACTTTTGACGAATGGGGCGTGCTCATGAGGAGCAGCTCTCGTCAGGGGTGATTTCTCGCAAAAGCATCGCAAACCCCCATGTCATGCCGCTCTGCTATCAATGCATCCAGATGTACACGTCGCGATGACGCGATGTCCAGCATCGCCCGGTTCGGGGTGCTGGTGTCCAGGAGGCTCAGGGCCCCGGGGGTGGCCCTTGTAGTGTCCCGCAGAATGGCGCGAAAAGTACCCTGCTTGTGCATATTCACGATCGACTGGCCTGGCTCAGCAGCGGCCGTACGGCTGTTCCGGGTACGTATCACCAAACGGACGCGGGGCAGTTGGGCCGAGTGGAACCCTTCGGCGGAGCCGCGCGTCGTAATCGGTGAGGCGCGGGCGCCCCGGTGAACCGGGTGCCCGTCGGCCCGAGTGGCGAACCAGCAGGGCGTCAGGCACGTTCGAACCGAACGCACGACCCAGCACGACGAGAGCGCAAGCGCCACGTGCGCGCCACCCCCCGCCACGTTCCACGCACGGCCCGCGGCATGATGCGCTGCCTCGCACACGCGGTGGCGAGAACCGGTACCGGTGCGCAGCGCCGGGTGAGCGGGCGGCAGTACGGCACGAAGGCATCACGCAGTACGGCACGACGCAATGCGGCAGTTCCCATTCCTCGGGCTGCCGGTGTTTACGGACGTTACGGAAAGGAACGAGCGCTTATGCGCGAGATCCTCGGAAGGCGACGTGTCACTCGTAGGGGGCGGCGTTCGGCCGCACTGACCTGTGCCACCCGATGGCGCTGGCCGGTGGTCCCCGGGGCGGAGCCGAGAGAACGGCCCGCGCGGGCCGCCCGGCGGCTGCTGCCCACGAGCGGAACCGGACGGACCGACGACGCGGAAATGGCCTGTTCCTGCGGGCTGCCGGACTGCGCGGTCCCCGGAGCGCACCCCTTCGACCCCGACCTGCTCGCGGCCACGACCGACGCCCGCATGGTCCGCTGGTGGTGGACGCGGCGGCCCGACGCGCCCGTACTCCTGGCCACCGGCGGCCGGGCGCCGTGCGCCCTGAGCCTCCCGCTCGACGCCGGCCTCCGCGCCTTGGACGCCTTCGAGGACCTCCGGGTGCGCACCGGCCCCGTCCTCGCCACGCCCAGCCGGCTCGTGCTGCTCGTCCGGCCGTACGACCTGCCGGAACTGGGCGAGCTGCTCCACGCGCGGGACCGGGTGCCCAGCTCGCTGCGCTTCCACGGGGATGGTGGCTACGTGCCGTTGCCCCCGACGCGGCTCCCGGCCGGGCCGGTGCGCTGGCTCCGGGCCCCCGAGCGCGACGAGCCGTGGCTGCCGGGCGTCGAGGGGCTGCTCGACGTTCTCGTCGAGGCCAGCATCAGCGCGCCGGACAGCGGCGACCGGCTCGCGCACTGAGCCTCGGCGTTGTGCGGGCACGGAGGGTGTGACGGACGCGTGCGGCGAGAGCGGCCGGTGCGGCACGCGGGTCGGTGTGCGTCGTCCGCGTGCGGGAGGTGTGCTGTGCCGGGTGTGCTGCGGGGGTGTGCGCCGGAAACACGCGGCGAGGGCGCGTGCGGGCATGGAAAAGCCCGGTCGCTGGCGACGGGGGATGCACCAGCGACCGGGCTTGTAGAACGGTAACAAGAGTTGGGCCGTTCGCAAATTCCCTCGTCCCTTTTCAGCCCCAGAAAGGCGGCTGGGAAGGGCGCTTGTGACGAGAATCACTAGTCATTGAGTGTTCAATCAGTGATCTCCGTCGTCTCGGCGGACTTCAACTCAGCGTGATCTGCCGGTTGGTCAGACCGCTGCGGGCCCGCCGCTCGTCCGCCGTCAACGGCGAGTCGTCCGCCAGCGCCTCGCCCAACCGCTCGGCGAAGGCCGCCGCGGGCTTCTCGCAGTCCTCCGCCGTCATCGCCCCCGGCAGGTCCCACACCGGCACCATCAGGCCGTGCGCCCGGAACGAACCGACCAGCCGCGTCCCGTCCCCGAGCCCCGAGGCTCCGGCGGCGTGCAGCCGGGCCAGCGCGTTCATCAGCCGCTCCTCCGGGTGCGGCATGACCCACCGCAGGTGGTTCTTCTCCGGCGTGCGGCACCAGTAGGCCGCCTCCACCCCGGTCAGCCGACTCGTCGGCAGCGCCGCCTCGTTGGCCCGCTCCAGCGAGGCCGCGACCGCGCCGTCCGCGCTCTCCGCGTTCGGCACCCAGAACTCGAAGCCGTCGTGCACCTCCGGCGTGAACGGCGCCTCGGGGTCCAGCAGGTCCTGCAGTCGCGGCCCCTCACCCGGCGCCCGCTCCGCCGCCACGGGCTGCCCCGGCTCGCCGGTCAGCGCCCGCCGCAGCACGTCGGCGAGGTCCCGGCTCAGGTCACCGGAGGGCGTGTCGTTCTGCAGCCCCACCATCACCGAGCCGTCGTCGCGCCGCAGCGCGGGCCACGCCATCGGCAGCACCGTCGCCAGCGTCACCGAGGGGACGCCCTCGGGCAGCCCGTCCGCCAGCGTCAGCGGCACCGTGGCCGCCGGGACCAGCTCGCGCAGCGCCACCCAGTCGCACTCCCCGGCCAGACCCTCGAACGGCCGCTGCACCAGCTCCGTCACCGCCTGGGCCGCGGCCCGGCCGTGGCAGGCCTTGTACCGGCGGCCCGAACCGCACGGGCAGGGCTCGCGCGCACCGACGACGGGAATCTCCCCGTCGACGCGTCGCGGCTTCGCGGCCTGGGACTGAGGACGGCGCTTCTTGGCCATGGGGCGGATCTCCGTGCATCACTGGCGGGACTGACTGACCGGCGGCCGCCCGGGCACGTCGCGAGCATCTGGCCTGCCCCGCCCGGGACACCCGCCGCCGCGGCGGGCCCTGGGCCTGATCCGGCACGATCCACGCGACCCGTCCAGGGCCGACCGGCGGATCACACCGTACGCCGTCCGGCCGCGCCCGGGTATCTCACCGGGCCGGGCCGCCACGGCAGGGTCAGACGCTGATGCCGTCCAGGCCCTCGAACCCGTCGAGCCCCTCGATGCCGTCCAGCCCGCTCGGCGCGTGCCCGGCCTTCGCGGCGCCGCCGAACTCCGGCCGGCCCACGACCGCCCACACCGTCACGGCCTCGCACTCCACGTCCTCGCGCACACCCCAGGCCTGCGCGAGCGAGGTGATGATGGACAGCCCCCGGCCGCCGTGCGCGGTCACCGAGGGCGAGGCGGGAAGCGGCCGCGTGGGACCACCCCCGTCCGTCACCGCGATCGTGACCTCCCCGGCAGAGCCCCGGCTCCAGTCCGCCCGCACCGAGTCGTCGGGCGGAAGCGGGCGAGCGTGCCGCGTCGCGTTGCTCAACAGCTCGGACAGGACCAGGACGGCGTCGTCCACGACCGCGTCCGGCGCACCCGACGCACGGAGCTCGTCACGCATCCGCCGCCTCGCCAGACCGACGCCGACCGGCCCATGGGGAACGGCCATCGTCGACGACGTCGGCACTTCCTGTGCCACCACGAACGCCACCCCCGGAACCTCCTCTGCCCCACGCATCGTGATGGATGCCCTCTCCCTACCGGCCGGAAACCGACCTGTCGCAGGTCATTGAGGCAATCCCGACGTACCGGCACGCATCGCGTGCGCCGGAGCACTCCGTGTGACCACACCCCTGGAGCCCCGCCGCGCCCCACAGCGCCCCTCCCGCACCCCGCCGTGCGCCCCCGCGCCGGCTCCGTCAGCCGGGCGCTCGGACCTCCGCGGTGCGCCCCGCGCCGTGCGGCGCTCCTGCCCCCGGCGCGTCACCTCCGGCCGAGAGCCGCCAACTGCTCCACCACCTGCCGCGGCCGGTTCGTGATGACGGCGTCCACCCCGAGCCGTGCGCACAGTTCCACGTCCAGCGGATCGTCCACCGTCCACACGTGGACCTGGTGTCCCGCACGCTGGGCCCGGATGACGTACTCCGGGTGACTGCGCACGATCCGCATGGCCGGACCGCCGATCCCCACGCCCGGCGGCAGCCGTCCCTCCCGGTGCCGTGGCAGCAGGAACTGCATCAGATAGACCGTCGGTACCCGCGGCAGCGCCGCCCGCACCCGGTGCAGCGAACGCGCCGAGAAGCTCATCACCCGGACCGAGTCCGTCAGCCCGTACTCCCGAACCAGCTCGACCAGCCGGTCCTCCACCTGACCGGCCCAACGCGTCGGGTGCTTCGTCTCGATGGCCAGCTCCACCCGTCGGCCGGCCTCCTCCGAGTCCTTGACCAGCCGCAACAGCCGGTCCAGCGTCAACACGGAGCTGCGGTCGGGGTCCGTGCGCTCCGGCTCCGGGTCCGTGCGCTCCGGCTGCTCCTCCTGGTCCTTCCAGGAACCGAAGTCCAGGGCCGCCAGATCCGCCAGCTCCAACGTCGAGACCGCGCCCCGGCCGTTGGACACCCGGTTCACCCGACGGTCGTGCACACAGACGAGGTGCCCGTCGGCGGTGAGGCGGACGTCGCACTCCAACGCGTCGGCGCCGTGCTCGATCGCCTTCCGGTACGCGGCGAGCGTGTGCTCCGGGGCATCCTCGGAGGCACCGCGGTGCGCGATCACGGAGACCGGGGAAACCGGGGAATGTGGGCCTGGCACGACGCCATCGTCCCATCCACCCCCAACCCTTCACCCCGCCCCCTCAGCAGCGGTGACCGGGGGCGATGTGCCGGAGGTAAAGGCCACACCCGAAGGCGGCCACACGGTTTACGCCGAGCTGACGGGCCATGGGCAAGGCTTTCTGCACACTGGAACCGAGCGGCAGGCGGCCGCCGACACCCCCGGCGCGCCGCCGCGGCGAGGCCAGTACCGGTGCCGCCCCGGCACCGGCGACCGTGACCGGCGACGACAGGAACCCGAGGAGACCGCTGTGAACCCCGAGCACGAGGGCGTGGGCCCATCGCCTGACGAGCGCCGCGCCGCCGACCAGGCGGCCCCGGCCGGTGACCGCGAGCCTCCGGCTGCGGCGCCCGACGCTCAGGAGCGGCCCGCCCCCGAAGACCCGACGGCGCCCCTCCCCGCCGTCCCCCCGGCCGACCCGGGCCCCGGCTCGACGGCTCCCGAGCCCCCCGGCGCCGCGGCTTCCGGCATCGCGCCCGCCGACTCCGGCCCCGGGACGGCGCCCACGCAGGCCCCTGACGCGGCGTCCGGCTCGGCGCCCCACCCAGGCCCCGAGTCCGCCCCCGGCACCGCCGCCGCTGCCCCCGGCACCCTCGGCCCAGCCGCCGACTCCGGCGTAACCGCCCCGGCCGCCCCCACCAAGCCCCCGGCGGCTCCCACCTCGCCTCCCGCCTTTCCCGCCTCACCCGGCCATGTGGCCACCCCCGCGCCGACGGCCCAGCACGGCTCGGGCGGCTGGGGCCCGCCCCCCGCCTCCCCGCCGCCCGGGAGCCCCACCGGGCACCACGGCCCGCAGGAACCACACGGCCCGGGCGACGGCAGACCGGGCCACGGCGGCTCCGGCGGCGGATACGGCCCCGGGGGGCCGGGCCCCGCCCAGCCCTGGGGCGCCCCGCTGCCGCCGCCCGCTCCACGCAAGCGCCGCGGCCCCCTCGTCGCCGCGCTCGTCGTCGCCGCGCTCCTCGCCGGCGGCGTCGGCGGAGGCGTCGGCTACTGGGCAGCCGACCGCGCCGACAGCACCTCGGAGACCGTCGGGTCCTCCTCGTCCGACGGCCAGCGGACCCTGAACCGGGCGCCGGACTCCGTCGCCGGCATCGCGGAGGAGGCCCTGCCCAGCGTCGTCACCATCCAGGTCAACGGCGGCAGCGAGAACCGCGGCGGTGGCACGGGCACCGGCTTCGTCTTCGACAAGCAGGGCCACATCCTCACCAACAACCACGTCGTGGCCAGTGCCGCCCGGGGCGCGGACCTCAACGTCGTCTTCTCCGACGGCAAGCAGTACGACGCCCAGGTCGTCGGCCGCGCCGAGGGGTACGACATCGCCGTCATCAAGCTCAGCGACCCCGACGGCGCCACCCTCACCCCGCTCCCGCTCGGCGATTCCGACAAAGTGGCCGTCGGCGACTCCACCATCGCCATCGGCGCCCCCTTCGGCCTGTCCGGAACGGTCACCACGGGCATCGTCTCCGCGCTCAACCGCCCCGTCGCCTCCAGCGACGCGCAGGGCTCGGCCCCGTCCTACATGAGCGCCCTGCAGACCGACGCCTCCATCAACCCCGGCAACTCCGGCGGGCCGCTCCTCAACGCCGACGGCGAGGTGATCGGCGTCAACTCCGCCATCCAGTCCAGCGGCGGCGGCCCGATGGAGGGCCCTGCGGGCAGCATCGGCCTCGGCTTCGCCATCCCCATCGACCAGGCCAAGCGCGTGGCGACGACCCTGATCGAGACAGGCGAGCCCGTCTACCCGATCATCGGGGCCACCGTCGAGATGCGCCAGAGCGGCAACGGCGCCCTCATCTCCGAGCGCGGCGAGGGTGACGCACCCGCCGTCACCCCGGGCGGCCCGGCCGACCGCGCGGGCCTGCGACCCGGCGACGTCATCACCAAGTTCGACGGCACCCCCATCGACAGCGGCCCCACGCTGATCAGCGAGATCTGGACCCACACCCCCGACGAGACGGTCACCCTCACCTACGAACGCGACGGCAAGGAGACCCAGGTCGAACTGACCCTGGGTGAGCGCGTGGGCGACGGCGACTGAACCGTTAGGCTGTTCCTCGCGCGGAGCCCGGCGCCCCGCGCGAGGAGGTGTGCCCGAGCGGCCGAAGGGAACGGTCTTGAAAACCGTCGTGGCAGCGATGTCACCGTGGGTTCAAATCCCACCGCCTCCGCGCTGACGCCGACGCGAACGGCCCTTGACCTCGGATCTTGGGTTCAAGGGATCGTCGCAACACCGCTTGGTTTCAGGTGGTGAGTAGATCACGTAGACGCTCGGCTGGGGTATCCCAGTCGAGCGTCCTGCGTGGGCGGCCGTTGAGCTCCCGAGCGACGTGCTTTGAGGTCTTCGGGGCTGTGGACGCTCAGGTCGGTGCCCTTGGGGAAGTACTGCCGCAGGAGTCCGTTCATGTTCTCGTTCGAGCGGCAGCCCACCGGGCGGCGGCCTCGCGCAGGCCCCGGTGCTCGCCGGCCGCCCCAAGATCAACCCGCTCAACGCCCACGGTCCTCGCAACTCCCACAGATCGCGGGTGTTGCGAGGACCGTGAGAACCCAAGGATTGTGGTCAGGGGCCGTTGGCGTGTGCCGCCGCTGGTGCCCGTTCGGCGTGGGGGGCGTGGTGGGCTTGACCTTGTCGCGACGGCAACGTTTGTCCTGAGGCCATGCGCATCGGAGAGCTCGCCGCTATCGCCGGCATCACGACCCGGGCCGTACGGCACTACCACCGCATCGGCCTGCTGGCGGAGCCGCCACGGCAGACCAACGGCTACCGCGAGTACGCGCTGCGGGACGCCGTCGAGCTGGCCCGGATTCGTCGGCTGACGGAGCTGGGGCTCAGTCTCGACGAGGTGAGGGACGTGCTCGCCGACGACGCGGGCAGGGAGCTGGCCGAGGTACTGACCGAGCTCGACGCCGACCTGGCGCGTCAGGAGGAGTCCATTCGACGGCGCCGGGTGCGGCTCGCGGAGCTGTTGCGCCAGGCCGAGGGCGGTCGGCTGCCGGACGAGTCGCCCGTCACCCCGGAACTGGCCGATCTCTTCGCCGACATGGCCAGGGCCTCCGCGCGGCTGCCGGGCCCCGAGCCGGCGATGGCGGCCAAGGAGCGGCAGCTGATGGCCCTGCTGGACACCGCGTCGCCCGGCGGCGACCGTGGCTGGCTCGACGCCATGGTGCACAGCCTCAGTGCCGACCCGGCGGCCATGCGGCGGGCCTATGAGGTCTACGCGCGGCTCGACGAGCTGGCCGAGGCGGCCGAGGACGACCCGCGGGTGGACTCGACGGCACGCGCGATCGTCGACAGCGTTCCGGAGGAGGTGGCACGGGCGCTGGACCTCCCCGAGAGCAGCGAGGCGGGGGAGAGCGGCAGGTTCGCGGGGGCGTTCTTCGCCGACTTCGCGCCGGCCCAGGCCGCGGCCGTGCGCCGGGCCGTGGAGCTGCTGCGGGAGGGCGCGCGGTGAGGACGCTGCGGAAGGCGGTGCGCTGGTCGCTCGCCGCGCTGGTGCCGCTGGAGTTCGTGCTCGTGCTGTGCGTGGTCGGCGGGGTGCGGGTGGCGCCGGGCGCCCGGATGGCGGTGGAGCTCGCGGTGCTGGCCGTGGCAGCTGTCACCGGAGCATTGCTCCTCCGGGACGTCCGGCGGCACCGCCGTGTGGGGCTGCGTGGCCGTGCGGCGCTGCTCGCCGCGGTCGAGGACGCCGTCCCGGTGCCCGTGCGGAAGCTGACCGCCCACGAGTTCTTCCTCTCGACCAGCTTTCTCCGGTGGGTGACGCGCCGGGGTCCGCACGGCGTGCGCGAGGGCGATCTGCCCGTCGCGTACGCCCCGGGGCAGACGGCGGTGATGGCAGCGTTCCTGTTCGCCTGCGTCGTCGAGACGGTGGCCCTCGCGCTCCTGATCCCCTGGCCGGTGGTGCACGCGGTCACGCTGGTCGTGGACGTCTGGAGCTGCTATTTCGTCATCGCCCTGCACGCTTCCTGTGTGGTGCGGCCGCACGTGATCGGGGCCGACGGGTCACTGCGCCTGCGCTACGGGGTGCTGCTGGACATCCGTGTCCCGCCCGAACGCGTGGCCTCCGTTCGCCTGGAGCGGACGTTCCCGGAGGGCAAGCTGGCCGCCGTGGACGAGGGCGGGGTCGCCGACATGGCCGTGGCGGCCCAGACGACGGTCACCGTCGAGCTGGCCGAGCCGGTGCGGTTCGTTCGGGCTCTGGGGAGGCCTGCCGAGGCCCGTGCCTTCCGCTTCTATGCCGAGGACCCGGGGTCGGTGGTGGCCGCGCTCAGGGCGCGGGCCGGTTCCACCACGGCGGGGCGGGGCGACTGACGGTGGGAAGACATTCCGAACGGCTTTTTTTCGTATGTGTATTGGGGTATCGAGGCGGCGGTTGGGGCAATGGGGTGAACGGCGGCCGGAAGGCGGGAGAGGGCGGTATCGGTCGTGGTAGTCCGGGCTGGTTACAACGCCTACCCGAGGAATCCCCATGCGTCATGCGTCGTTGCTCGCCATCGATTTCGAATCCGGGATCGAGGAATCGTTCACCTCGGTCGCGACGTTCGTGCCGAAGCTGGCCGCCTTTCTCGTCATCCTGCTCATCGGCTGGTTCATCGCCAGCATGCTGGCGAAGCTGGTGCGGACCATTCTCGACAGGGTCGGCTTCAGCCGTGTCACCGAGAAGAGCGGGCTCGACCGCGTCCTCGAACGCTCGCAGTTCGACGCGATCGACATCATCGCCAAGCTGGTCTATTACGCCGTCCTGTTGATCGTTCTGCAGGTCTCCTTCTCCGTCTTCGGACCCAACCCGATCAGTGACCTGCTGAAGGGCGTCGTCGCCTGGATTCCGAAGGCCATCGTCGCGATCATCATCGTCATCGTCGTCGCGGCCATCGCGAACGGGGTCAAGACGCTGATCAGTGCCGCCCTCAGCGGCGTCTCGTACGGGCGTCTGCTGGCCAACACGGCCGCGGTGTTCCTGCTCGGCCTCGGCATCATCGCCGCGCTCAACCAGATCGGGGTCGCCGTCTCCGTGACGGTCCCGGTGCTGGTCACGGTGCTCGCGACGGTCGGCGGCATCCTGGTCGTCGGCGTCGGCGGCGGCCTCGTACGTCCCATGCAGCAGCGGTGGGAGCGCTGGCTCGACGGCGCCGAGCGCGAGACCGCACGGCTGCGCGAGGAGTCCGGTGAGGACGAGCGCGTCGAGGTGGGCGTTTCCGCGGGGCCCGGCGCCTGACGACAGCGGCTTCACGGCTCGGCTCCGGGAAGGGGCGTCTCCGGACGGGGGCGCCCCTTCCCGTGTGCGGGGCGGGCGGTGCCGGTGGTCGGGGCGCGGCGGCCGGGGTGGCGGCGCCCGGCTCGGGCCCGCCGGGTCGTGCGAGCCGCGACCGGGAGCGGCTTGGCTGGTGAGGACTGGAGCAGCCGCCCGGTGGAGAGGGTGGAGAGGGCGGAGGAGGGGGGTGACCGACTGATGGTGACCTGGCTGGCTGAGCACGCCGTGGCGTGGGGAGGTGTCGGCATACTCGCGGTCGTGCTGGTCCTGCCGGCGTTGGAGGCCGCGTTACCGGTGGCCGGGGTGCTGGTGCCCGGGCAGACGGCGCTGGTGGTGGGCGGGTTGTTGTCGTGGCACGGCCATGTGCCGGTGGTGGCGGCGATCGTCGCGGCGCTGGTGGGCGGGGTGGTGGGCAACGTCGTCGGGTATGTGGCGGGGAGGCGGTGGAAGGCGCGGGTGCCGGCCGGGGTGGTGCCGCGGCCTTACCCGACGCGGCGGTTGCGGAAGTGGCAGCGTCGCACCGAGCGGGGGTTGGCGCTGGTCGAGCGCTGTGGCGGGGGAGCCGTGTTCATCGGACGGTTCACGGGGGTGCTGCGCACCGTGGTCCCGACGCTGTGCGGGGTGGCCGGTATGCCGCTGCGGCGCTATGTGCTGTGGACCGTGCTGAGCAGCGCGATATGGGCCCCGGTGTTCGTGCTGGCGGGCTACGCCCTGGGCCCGGCCGGGCGGTTATAGGGCCGCCCGGCGGGGGTGGATCGGGATGTATTCGAGTTTATCGGTAAGTCGTCATGCTTGCGGGGGAAACGGGGCGCAGTGGGGGGTGTGGCGGGTGCGGGGCGGGCAGCGTTGGGTCGCGACGTCGTTCCGCTCGGGTGGTAGGCCAACCCCCCGGCACGACAACCGAGTTCCGTTTCTGGAGGAATCCGACATGGCACGTGTCCGTACCGCTCGCCTCATCGCCGCAGCCGCGGCCCTGCCGCTCACCGTGGCGGTGTTCGGGGGCGTGGCACAGGCCGACAACGGCGCGTTCGCGGGGGATGGGTCGAACGCGAGCGTGGTCAGCAGCGTGGGCAGCGGGGTGATGGGGAACAACAACGGCAACTCGACGACGAACCAGCAGGCCGCGACCGGCTGGGGCGCCTCGAACCAGGCCAACAACGCGAGCGCCAACGGCCCCGGCCTCACGACGATCGACCAGGACACCGTCGCGATCAACTTCTGGAACCTGATGAGGTGACGGGGTCGGCGCTCCTTGGGGAAGGTCGGCGCCGAGGGAGACCAGTGAGGTAGGCACGGGCCGTGAGGCCGCACCGCTCCGGTGCGGCCTCACGGTCCTTTCACGTGCGGTGGCCCGGCTCACCGCACGAGGCCGACGAGGTGCTCGCCGGCCGGTCCTCCGCCTCCCGCGCGGGCTCCCTCGGGGAGGCACCCCTTAGGGGTGGGGGTCGCCCCTCCACCCCTGGGAGGTGCGGGTGGAGACGGCACTACAACTTGAGGGGGAGAGGGCTCGGCACTT
Source organism: Streptomyces sp. WMMC1477 (assembly GCF_027460245.1). Lineage (NCBI taxonomy): Bacteria > Bacillati > Actinomycetota > Actinomycetes > Kitasatosporales > Streptomycetaceae > Streptomyces > Streptomyces sp. WMMC1477. The sequence goes on from NZ_JAPZBD010000003.1 coordinate 2,876,377, forward strand.
CCGGCCGATCCCCGGCCGGGACCAGCGCTCATAGCGTTGGGGACATGACCACGCCTGGGACTTCCGTCGGCAACACCGCGCCCGTCGCCGGCCCTGTCGGCGCCACTGTCACGCCGCTCGTTCCGCGCCGTTCGACGTCTGCCGACGCGGCGGCCTCCACCGCCGCGCGTTCCGGCAAGCGCGTGGCGGACGTCACGGAGCTGGCCTCGGCGCCCTCCGCGATGTCGGCCGCGTCCGCCGTGTCGGCCGCGTCCGCCTCGACGCCCTCGTTCACCTCCTACGTGCGCCAGCGCGGCCCCGTGCTGCTGCGCACCGCGCGCTCGCTCACCGCGGACCCCTGCGACGCCGAGGACCTGCTGCAGACCGCGCTGACCAAGACCTACCTCGCCTGGGAGCGCATCGAGGACCACCGCGCCCTGGACGGCTACGTGCGGCGCGCGCTGATCAACACGCGGACCTCCCAGTGGCGCAAGCGCCGGGTGGACGAGTTCACCTGCGAGGAGCTGCCCGAGCCGGAGCCGCGGCCCGGCCCCGACCCGGCCGAGCAGCAGGCCATGCGCGACGCGATGTGGCGCGCGGTGATGAAGCTGCCCGTGCGGCAGCGGGCCATGGTCGTCCTGCGCTACTACGAGGACCTGAGCGAGGCGCAGACGGCCGAGATCATGGAGGTGTCCGTGGGTACGGTGAAGAGTGCCGTCTCGCGGGCGCTGGCCAAGCTCCGCGAGGACCCGCAGCTCACGGCGGACGCTCTGGACGCCGCGGCCTGACGCGGAACGGCGTCCTTCGGCGGCCCACGGCCACCCGCGAGGGCCGGTGGCTCCTGCGGTCACCCGTGGCGGTCGGTGTCTCACCGTGGCCGGTGGAGGCCGTTCGGCCGCCGGATCCGGCTGTCGCTTACGACACGGTCGCCAGGTAGTGACATGCGGTCTAGCGGGGCCCAGAATCAGCGCGTTACCCGCACGTAGCTGGTCTCGGGAGGCAGGCCCATGCTGAGCACGATGCAAGACGTACCCCTTCAGGTCGCACGGATCCTGGAGCACGGCCGGACCGTCCACGGGAAGGCCGAGGTCATCACCTGGACGGGGGAGGGCGAGCCGCAGCGGCGTTCGTTCGCCGAGATCGGCGCGCGGTCCGCGCAGCTCGCCCACGGTCTGCGGGACGAGCTCGGCGTCACCGGTGACGAACGGGTCGGGACTCTTTGCTGGAACAACGCGGACCACGTCGAGGCGTACCTCGCGGTTCCCTCCATGGGCGCCGTCCTGCACACGCTGAACCTGCGGCTGCCTCCGGCCCAGCTGGCCTGGGTCGTCAACCACGCTGCGGACCGTGTCGTCATCGTCAACGGAACGCTGCTGCCGCTGCTCGTGCCGCTGCTGCCGCAGCTCAAGAGCGTCGAGCACGTCGTCGTCTCCGGAGCGGGCGACCGGGCGGCCCTGACCGAGGCCGCAGCGGGCGCCGGTGTGCGGGTACACGAGTACGAGGAGCTGATCGGCGGCCGTCCGACGACGTACGAGTGGCCGGACGTCGACGAGCGGCAAGCGGCCGCACTCTGCTACACCTCCGGCACGACCGGGGACCCCAAGGGCGTGCTGTTCAGCCACCGTTCCGTCTACCTGCACGCGATGCAGGTCAACTCGGCCGAGGCCTTCGCTCTCACGGGTAACGACATCGTCATGCCGGTGGTCCCGATGTTCCACGTGAACGCCTGGGGGCTGCCGCACGCCGCGTTCATGGCCGGTGCGTCGATGCTGATGTCCGACCGCTTCCTTCAGCCGGCCCCGATCGCGGAGATGATCGCCACCGTCCGTCCGACGGTGTCCGGCGCGGTGCCGACCATCTGGCAGGGCCTGCTGGCCGAGCTGGAGGCCAACCCGCGCGACGTCTCCTCCCTGAGCAGAGTCGTCATCGGCGGTTCCGCCTGTCCGCCGAGCCTGATGCGGGCCTTCGAGGAGCGGCACGGCGTCACGCTGATCCACGCCTGGGGCATGACGGAGACGTCGCCGCTCGGCACCGTCGCGCGCGTCCCCGCCGGCGTGGGCGAGGACGAGAGCTGGGCGTACCGGCTCACGCAGGGTCGGCTGCCCGCGTCCGTCGAGGCTCGGCTGGCGGCGCCGGACGGGACCTTCGCGCCCTGGGACGGCGAGAGCACGGGCGAGCTGGAGGTGCGCGGGCCGTGGATCGCCGCCGCCTACTACGGTGGCGCGCTCAGCGACCAACCGCTGCGTCCCGAGGACAAGTTCAGCCCCGACGGCTGGCTGCGCACCGGCGACGTCGGCACCATCTCCCCGGACGGCTTCCTGACGCTCACCGACCGTGCCAAGGACGTGATCAAGTCCGGTGGCGAGTGGATCTCGTCCGTCGAGCTGGAGGGGCACCTGATGTCCCACCCCGACGTCGCCGAGGCGTGCGTCGTGGCCGTGCCGGACGAGAAGTGGGGGGAGCGGCCGCTGGCCACGGTCGTCCTGCGGGAGGGCGCGACGGCGGACTTCGCCGCCCTGCGCGCGTTCCTCGGCGAGCACGTGGCGAGCTGGCAGCTTCCGGAGCGCTGGACGGTGATCCAGGAGGTCCCGAAGACGTCGGTCGGCAAGTTCGACAAGAAGCTGCTGAGGAAGCGGCACGCCGAGGGCGAGCTGGACGTCACGACGGTGTAGACGCGCCATGGGGCCGAGGACGGCGCCGGGTGGCGCCCGGCACCGTCCGGCCCGGCGGCGGGCCCGGGGTCAGGCCCATGGGCCCGTCCGGGGTCAGTTGGCGCCGATCTTGGCCAGCAGGTCCACGATCCGGTTCTGTACGTCGGGGCTGGTCGAGCGCTCGGCGAGGAAGAGCACCGTCTCGCCGGTGGCCAGCAGCTCCAGCTCGGACGGGTCCATCGGGGCGGAGGTGTAGACGACGAACGGGGTGCGGTTCAGCTGCCCGTTGACCCGCAGCCAGTCGAGGACGCCCGCCCGCCGGCGGCGGACCTGGCGCAGGTCCATGACGACGAGGTTCGGTCGGACCTGGCCCGCCATCGCCGCCGCCTCGCTGTCGCTCGGCGCATGCGTGACCTGCATGCCGCGCCGCTCCAGCGTCGCCTTGAAGGCCTCCGCGATGGCCGGCTGCTCCTCGACCAGCAGCACGCGTGGCGGGTGCTGCTCGCTGTCCCGCGGGGCGAGCGCCTTGAGCAGCACGGCCGGGTCGGCACCGTACGCGGCCTCCCGGCTGGCCTGCCCCAGACCCGCCGTGACGAGGACGGGCACCTCGGCGGCCACGGCGGCCTGACGCAGGGACTGCAGGGCGGTCCGGGTGATGGGCCCGGTGAGCGGGTCGACGAAGAGGGCCGCCGGGTAGGCCGCCATCTGGGCGTCCACCTCGTCGCGCGAGTGGACGATCACCGGACGGTAGCCGCGTTCGCTCAGTGCCTGCTGCGTGGAGACGTCGGGCTCGGGCCAGACGAGCAGACGGCGCGGGTTGTCCAGCGGCTCCGGCGGCAGTTCGTCGTCGACGTCGATGGGCCGCGGCGGCGTGCCGGAGGCGGCGCTGCGGACCTCCACGGCGCCGTTCGGGCCGTCCAGCGGCTCGGGCCCCTCGTCGGCACCGGCCTCGGGCGCACGGACGGCGAACTCCCGGGCGGCCGGGTGCGCGGCTGCCTGGTGCGGGGCGGCCGGGGCCGAGGCATGGGGACGTGTGGGCGCCGGAAGGTTGTTGCTCTCGGGGGCGGCGGGGGTGCGCCGGTGCGGGACACCCTGGGGCGGCGTCGCGGACGAGGCCCGTTCGCCCTCGGGCGGCGGTGCGGCCAGCTTGCGGCGCCTGCCGGTTCCGGCGGCGGGCGTGTGCGGTGAGGCGGCCGCCTCCGTGGCGGAGCCCTGGGCGCCGGACGCCTGCGGCGCGGGGACACCCGGTGGGGCGGTGGCGCCTGGTGGTGCGGGGGCTTCGGCGGCGGGCTCGTCCACGGCGGGTCGGGCGAACGGCACGCCCTGCCCGAGGGTGCGGACGCTGATGCCCGAGCCCGAGGTGTCTTCCGCCTGGGTGTTCCCGGCGGGCAGGGAGGGCCTGTGCGGTGCCGACCGCTCGGCGTGGGCCGGGGCCGCCCCGCCCAGTATCGGGCTGCTCGCCACCACGGGGTGCGCGGCGCGGGGGTCCTGGCGGGCGGGCTCCAGCGCGGCCATGCCGGACGACGCGGGCGTCCCGCCCTGCCCGTCCCCGGCGCCGGGGGTACCGGGGACGGCGCCGTGCGCGGGGCCGTCGTGGCCGGGCGTGCCGTGGGCGGGCGTGCCGTGGCGGGGGCTGGCCTGCACAGGGGCACCGGAGGCGGGGGCGCCGTGCGTGGGCGTGCCCGGTACCGGCGTGCCCTCTCCGGGCGTCCCGGGAAAGGGTGCGCCGGGCGCGGGGCTCCCGTGGGCCGGGCTCCCGTGCCCGGGCGTACCGGAGTGCTCGGCCGGAGGGGGCGCCTCCTCGGGCGGGCTCGGCTTCCGGCGCCGTCCCGTAGGCCGGTCGGCGACGGGCGGCGTCGCGGGCCGGCCCGCGACGGCCGGGTGGCCCGCGGCGGCTTGCTCCATGGGGGCTTGGTCCGCGGCTGCGGGCGGCAGGGCGAAGGCGGCACGCCGCTGCGGTTCAGCACCGGCGTCGGGGTCCGTGCCGAAGCCCGCCTCGGGGCCTGCGCCCGCGTCAGCGCCTGCACCTGCACCTGCGCCTGGTCCCGGGCCCGTGCCTGGTCCCGGGCCTGCGTCTGGTCCCGGGCCCGTCCGGGCACCCTCGGCGCCCGGCTGCCCCACCGGAGTGCTCTCCTCCGGCTCCGGGCGGGCCCGCCGGCCGCGTCGACCCGTACCCGGGCGCACGCCGGCGGGCGTCGCCTGCTCCGGAATGAGCCCGGCCGCTGCCTCACCGGGTGCACCGGTGCCGCCCGGTGCGGCGGGCCCGGGTGCGTCCGTGTCTCCGGGGCCCGGGCCAACCGCGCCCGCCGCCCCGGCACCGGCCATCCCCTGGCCCACCCCGTCCGAGGGTTCCTCCGTGGGAGGGCGGAGGGCACGCCGCGCCCTGCGCCCTGTCGGCGTCGGCGGAACGGCACCGTCCGGCCCGGCGGCGGGCCCGGCCCCCGGCTCCGGCTGGGGCTGCCCCGGTTCCGGCGGGGCCTGCGCCGGTTCCGGCGGGGCCTGCGCCGGTTCCGGCGGGGCCTGCGCCGGTTCCGGCGGGGCCTGCGCCGGTTCCGGCGGGGCCTGCGCCGGTTCCGGCGGGGCCTGCGCCGGTTCCGGCTGCGTCCGGGGCGGTTCGGCGGCCGCCGGGGCAAGGCTCTCGTCGACGTCACCGACCGGGACCTCCAGCACGAACGCGCTGCCGTTCACGCCGTCGCCCGGTAGCTCGTGCGTCTGGAGCACACCTCCGTGCCGGGCGACCACGCCCCGCACCACCGGCTGGTGGACCGGGCTGCCCCCGGGGTAGGGGCCGCGCACCTCGATGCGGATCACCGCGTCGGGGCCCTTGCCGCGCTTGGCCGCCGCCACGACGACCGTCGCACCGCCCGTACCGCCCCCGACGGCGTTCCCCGTCGAGTCCACCCCGGCGACGTCCGCGACGAGGTGCGCGATCGCCAGGCTCAGCCGCCGCGGGTCCACGACCGCCTGGATGGGCGGCGCGTGGACCGCGAACTGGACCCGCCCCGGCCCGATCAGCTCAACCGCGCCCTCCACCCCGGCCGACACGACCGAGTCCAGCGCGACCTGTTCCGGCGCGAGCTTCTCCCGGCCCGCTTCCAGCTCCTGGAAGGCCACGACGTTGTCCAACAGTGTCGTCATGCGCGCGTAGCCGGCCGACAGGTAGTGCAGCACCTGGTTCGCCTCGGGCCACAGCTGCCCGGCCGGGTCGGCCGTGAGACCGCTCAGCTCCCGCCGCAGCTCCTCCAACGGCCCGCGCAACCCGTCGCCGAGCACCGCCCGGAGCTGCTCGTGCCGCGCCTCCAGCGCGTCGAACGGCGAGCGGTCCGTGAACGTGAGCACGGCTCCCACGAGCTGGTCGCCGTCCCGCACCGGTGCCGTCGTCAGGTCCACCGGCACTGGGCGCCGGTCCTTCGTCCACAGCACCTGGTTGCGCACCCGGTGCTTGCGCCCCGACCGGAGCGTGTCGGCCAGCGGCGTCTCCTCGTACGGCAACGGCGAGCCGTCCGCCCGCGAGTGGTGCACCAGCGGGTGCAGCTCCTGCCCGCCGAGGTCGCTCGCCCGGTACCCGAGGAGTGAAGCGGCGGCCGGATTGACGAGCACGACCCGCCCCTCCACATCCGTCCCCACGACGCCCTCGGCCGCCGCGCGCAGGATCATCTCCGTCTGGCGCTGCTGCCGGGCGAGCTCCGCCTCGGTGTCCAGGGTGCCGGTGAGGTCCCGCACCACCAGCATGAGCAGCTCGTCGCCGGTGTAGGTGTTCCCGTGGTCGGCGTACGCGGCTTCGAACGCCGACTCGTACGGCGTCCGGCCGTCCGCCAGGTTCGCGCTCGTGACCTCGACGGGGAACTCACTGCCGTCGGTACGGCGTGCCACCATGCGCGTCGGCGGCTGCCGCCCCTCCACCTGCTCTTCGGGCCGCCGCATCGATCCCGGTATGCGCTTGGAGTCGAAGGCGGGCAGCAGGTCGAGCAGCCCGCGTCCGATCAGCGCGGTTCCCGGGGCCTCGAAGGTCTCCAGGGCGATGCTGTTGGCGTTCACCACGGTGCCGTTGGCGTTGACCAGAAGCAGTGCGTCGGGCAGCGCGTCGAGTATGGCGGCGAGGCGAGCAGCGCCTCGGGACGGCCTGCTGCTCACGTCGGCGTTCCTCCCTGTGTGCACGTGGGGGCCCGGTCAGTCTGGGCGTGTCACCTCAGGGAGTCTACGGGCCGAAGTTGCACACGCCACGGTCACCGCAGACGCTGTGGCATCCCACAAACGTCAATCGCACAAGTCCGGGCAAAAGGCGGCGAAAAGGCTCACCGCACCTCGGGCAACGCCGGCGTCAGCCGGTCCCATCGCGCGATCTCGCAGCCGTTCGTCCGGTCGAACTCGGCGTCGATCTCGCGACCGTCCCACGTGCCCGTGATCCGCGCCGTCTGCGGGCCGCCGTAGATGAACGTGCAGATCGCGTCCCGCTCCACCGGCGTGAACGGACTCGCCGCCCGGTTGCGCGTCGCCTGGTCCAGCGTTGCGCAGGCCTCCGCCGCCCGCGGGTGATCACCGCCCGACGGGTGGCACTCCAGGACGAAGCGCTCCACCGCGGCCGTCTTCCCCTCGTGGTAGGTGATCGTCAGCCGATCCTCCACGAGCCCCGGCCACGGGGGCGGACACGCCACCGCAGCCCCACCCGTCCCGGCGAGCACAGCGGCAAGACCCACGACAACAGCGGTACGGCGCAACATCACGACTCCCTGAGCGAAGGGCGAAGACCCGGCTCCACCCTCCTAACGCTCCACCTCGTCCCGTGTCCCGCAACTCGGCCCACCGCCACCCGAACGGTCGACGCCACGCCCCTCACCCCGCCCGCCAAGCCCTTTGCCCACCGCCCCACCCGCCGGGTAGGCTGACGGCGATTGGCCGCAGCCGCCCAAGCTGTGCCATCATCTTGCGCACACCCGCTGGTCGCGGTGTGTGGGGAGGCTTCGCCTAGTCTGGTCTATGGCGCCGCACTGCTAATGCGGTTTCGGGGTAACCCCCTGATCGAGGGTTCAAATCCCTCAGCCTCCGCTCGATCGTCAAGATCACCAAAGCCCCTGCCCCTCGTCGGCGGGGGCTTTCGCGTACCTGCTCCACGCCCCCCGGGGAACCACGTTTTCCCAGCTCAGGCACCCTCCGGGGAACGGATTTCGCCTGACGCCGCAGGTCATGTAATGTTGTCCCCGCAAACGCCGACCGGCCGAAAACAGCCGGGAAGCCAAGCGCTCGTAGCTTAACGGATAGAGCATCTGACTACGGATCAGAAGGTTGCAGGTTCGAATCCTGCCGAGCGCGCACGATGACGAAGCCCCGTCCCGATCACCGGGACGGGGCTTCGTCGTGCGGTGCCGCGGCACGGGCGACGAGGGAACGCCGAGGTCGGCGGCAGGGACGTGTGCCGGGAACGGCTGAGCATCGACGGAGGGCCGCGAGCCCGTTGCTACGGTGAGTGAGCCTGGTCAGCCGAGAGAACGAGAGCCGCCGGACGTGAGCACCGCCGAGCGCCCCCACTCCGTGAGCGTCGCCGGGGTGATCCTTGACGACCACGGCCGTGCCCTGCTCGTCAAGCGACGCGACAACGGCCACTGGGAGCCGCCCGGCGGCGTCGTCGAAGCCGGTGAGACCCTCCCCGACGCCCTCCGGCGCGAGGTGTTCGAGGAGACCGGTGTCAAGATGGCCCTTCCAGCCACCCTCACCGGCGTCTACAAGAACATGAAGGCTCTGGTTGTCTCCTTGGTCTTCCGCTGCGAGGCCATCGACGGTCAGCCGACCACCGGCGACGAGACCGAGGCCCTGCGCTGGGCCACGCGCGAGGAGGTCTCCGAGCTGGCCGACGAGGCGTACGCGATCCGCGTCCTCGACGCCTTCGACGTGGCGTCACCGCCCGCCGTCCGCGCCCACGACGGGACCAGGCTCGTCTAGCACGCACCCGCGTCTGCCCGCTCCCGCCGCCCACAACGCCCGGTGCGGCGGAAGTCGTTGCTCCGCTGGGAGCCGCATGACCGCGTGGCAGCATGGCTGCGTGGCCAACGAACATCTCGGGCGGACTCTGCGCCGTCTGCGGTGCCTCGCCGCCCTCACGCAAGAGGAACTGGCCGAGCGTTCCGACGTCTCCGTTGACGTGATCCGCCAGCTCGAACAGCAGCGGAAACACTCCGCCCGTCTCCCCACGCTGCACGCCGTCGCGAACGGCCTCGGCGTGGAGCTGACCACGCTGCTCGGAGCCCCGCCGGCGGTGGCCGCCACCGGAGAGAGCGACGGGCCGCGATGCGTGGCGGTGCGGCGGGCCATCATGCCCGCGCTCTGGGCACCCCGGCCACGGCGGCCGGGCCCCGGCTTCTCGATCACCACCCTGCGCGAGCAGATCGCGGACGGGTGGTCGCGATACCACGCGGCCGAGTTCGAGGCGCTGATGAAGGCCCTGCCCGGCCTGATCGCCGAAGCCCGCAGCGCAACGGCCTCGCAGGACGACGAGGACAGCGCGGCTGGGTTCGCGGCCCTGGCGAAAGTCCTGCAACTGGGCGGGCATGTCGCGGTGCGCATGGGCAAGACGGACCTGGCCCTCATCAGTTTGGAGCGGGCCGTAGAGGCGGCAAGGCTGTCTTCCGATCCGCTGCTCGTCCCGATGGTCGTCAACTCGACCGCGTGGACTTACCAGCGGCAAGGGCGGCTGGAGGACGCCCTGAACATCGCCTTGCGGGCCGCCGACGACATGGAGAACGAAAGCCGCACCGAGACGGCGGACGGTCTGAAGGTGAGGGGTGCTCTCACGATGAGCGCTGCCACGTCGGCCGCGCGCGGCGGGGACTACGAGCGTGCGGCCGCAATGATGAAGACGGCCGAGAAGGAGACCGCCCGCGTCTCCGAGCTGCCCGAAAGCGGTGACAACCGCATGGTGAGCGTCTTCAGCCCGTCGTCCGTGCGCATCGAGCGTGTCCGGCTGGCCGTGCAGTACGGGCACCCGTACGAGGCCCTGGCCCTCGCCAAGGGCATGCGGTTGAGCAAGGACACCCCGCAGTCCTGGCGTACGTGGCTGCTGTTGGACGTGGCACGGGCGCATACCGACGTGGGCGACGCAGCCGGGGCCGTGAAGACGCTCGAGTCGCTGCGCCGCGTGGCACCCACGTGGATGCGGCACCACACGTTGGCCGTGGCGATCGTGCGCGATCTGTGGGCCCTCCCGAACCATCCACCGGGGCTGAGCACGTTGGCGGAGTTCCTGGGGGTTGCCGAATAGCGGCGCGAAAGTGGGACATTGCATCCCTGGTTGCTCTCTGGCATCGCTCGCTTACATAAACGGCGAGCGCCCCGGCGAGCGTGCGGACGGCCCCGGGGCTTGGCCGATCTGAGAGAGCAGACCGACATGTCGCACCCTACGGCGAGTGCCCTGGTCCATCCGACGGGGCATCCCGGCTACACCACGTGCCTGCCACGGGAACCCGCGAGCGCCGCCGCTGCCCGTCGTCTGGTGCGAGGTCGAGTTCCTGGTGCATGGGTGTGGGGCCATACTCCCTGATCAACTCCGCGCGGAGCCCGTAGGAGCTGCGGAGACGGGCGGTCGTCACCGGTACGTCCTGTTTGGAGTAGCGCAAGGGGTAGAGCAGGTTGCCCTTCACCATCATGATGATGCGGCCACGCAGGGAGAGCGGTTCACCGTAGGGGGCGAGACCTCGGGCCAGCTCCTCGTACTGCGCGGCGTACAGGCCGTTTCCGTATGCCTCGAGCGTCTGCGTGCCGATCGACTCATGGCAGTTCCGAGCGCGGTCGTGCGCGCGTGAGAGGCAGGCAGGAATGATGTCGGCCAGTTCACAGGCAAGTTCACCGAAGGTCTCGTTCGCCCACTCGCTGCTTGAACCCATGAGCTGCCCCCTGCTCGTGTTGGCCAGACTCCACCTCAAACCGTGCGGTGGGCGGAGCGCGTCCGCGAGAGCGCACTCAGGGGGCGGACGGGGCACGGCAGGGAGCACGCCAAGTGGCGAGCCTGTCCGGTGTCGCCCCCTCCGGCTGGTTGTCGGCTGCCCATGGATCTAGCCAAGGGACGTCCGTCGGGGCTGGGTGCTTCGGCCTGGGTGTGCGGGTGGTGGGCGGGGCTGGGAGACGAGAATTCGAGTTCTCGGATGGCTGGAACGTGCCTTATGCGGTGGGGGAGCGCGGCTCTATCGTCGTCGGGAGAACAGTGGTTCTCGCCGGCAGCGGGTCTGTAGGGGAGGCCGCTGCTCCGGGGGCGCGCAACTGCGAGCTCGGGCCGCCGGACGCTGGCGGGGGATCGCTGAGGGAACGCCGTCCGGGATGCGGGCGTGTGCCGAGGGGGCGGGGCGTTCCCGGTACGTCGGGGGTGTCTCCTGACGGGGCGCGGGGCTGACCGCGCATCAGGAGGTTCGGGGGAGGGCGAGGCCCCGCTCCGGTTCGCCGGAGCGGGGCCTCGCCCGTGCGCGCTCACGGGTGTGGCGTGTGTCAACCCCTGGTGCGTTAGGGCGAAGTGAGATCCGTCGTAGGCGGGGCGCGAACCATCGCAGTCACCAGGTGCCGGGCGCCCGGGTCCGGCACGACTGCGGAGGAGCGATGACCATGCACGAAGACGTAGAGCCGAAGGGGCTCGACCGCCGGCTGTTCCTCGGAGGCGTGGGCGCGGCGGCGGCCGGTGCGCTCGTCACGGGGGCCGCGGGTGGACGGGCGTGGGCTGCCGAGGACCCGACGGTGCAGCCGCTGCCGAGGGAGATGCAGGCGTCGGGCCAGACGGTGTCGGCGCTCGCGCTGCGCACGTTCAGCAAGATAGACGGGACGCCGGTGTACTACTGGCGGTCCAACAGAGGGAACACGGTGCTGCGTGACTGGCGCTGCACGTACGACTTCTACGACCGGCTCGTGGTGTGGATCCGCGACCTGCGGCGGCTCTCGGAGGACGGGGGCTTCGGCAACGTGAGCTTCCTCGTCTCGGCCGGGTTCTACGTGAACAAGTCGGGCCAGCACGGGGCCGGTACGGCGATGGACCTGGACCACGTGCGGTGGGCGGGTGGACGGCGCTGCTCGCCGCTGGACCGCCACCACTCGTCCAGCAACCGGACGCTGCGCCGCCGCTACCTGGCGGTGGACGCGACGTGCCGTCGCCGGTTCCGGTACGTGCTGGACGGCTGGTACAACTCGGCGCACGCGGACCACATCCACGCGGACTTCGGCGGACTGCCCACGCTGTGCCAGAAGGGCTCGTCCAGCGACACGAAGTTCGTCCAGGCCATGTGCAACAACTTCATGGGCTCGGGCCTGGCGGTGGACGGCATCTGGGGTCCGAAGACGAACGGTGCCTTCTCGACGGCGAAGAACCGGCTCAACATCTCCGGCAACCCGCACACGGAGCTCGACGCGTGGCGCACGATGCTGGCACGGGTGGCCCGGCACGGTTTCCGCGACGACGCGTTCTGAGCGCACCGCGGCGCCCGGGGCCCGCGCCCTGGGCCGGCGCTCAGGGGTCCACGTCCGCCGGGCGCACGAGCCGGCGGACGTGGGCGGGGAGCCGGAGGCAGGCCGGGGCGAGGGCGTGGCGCCGCAGGAGGGCGCGGCAGGCGTCGGCGTGGCGCTCGGCGGGGGCGGGCTGGTCGGCGTGGCGCAGGGTGACGGTGAGCCGGGCCTCGGTGCGGGCGAGCTCGACGGGCAGGCCCATGCGTGCGTAGAGGGCGAGGGCGGCGCGGAGGTGGCGGTGGGCGTCGGCCCAGTGTCCGGAGCCGATGGCGGCGTCGCCGAGGCTGCGCAGGGCGCCGGCCTCGCCGGAGGTGTCGCGGTGGTCGCGGAGGGTGTGCAGGGTGGTGCGGAGCCGGGCGGTGGCGCGTGGCCACGCGCCGTGGAGGAGGTCGACGAGCGCCCGGACGCGCTCGACGTGCGCGGCCCCGACCTCGTCGCCGATGCCGGAGACGATGGTGTGGGCGTCGGCGAGCAGGTCGAGGGCCCGGCCGCCCCGGCCGTCGTCGGCGAGCGCTTCGGCGCAGCGCAGGTGCATGACGACGCGGGTGCGGTCGGCGGCGGAGTGGAGGTCGAGGGCGCGCTGGTAGGCCCGGACGGCGGCGGGGGCGTCGCCGAGGTCGGCGAGGACGTTGGCGAGGCCGGTGAGGGCGTAGACGTGGGCGCGTGCGGACAGGCCTAGGCGTTCGGCGTCGCGGATGGTGCGCAGGTAGTGTTCGGCGGCTTCGTCGAGCCGTCCGCACAGGGCGGTGGCGCGGCCCATCTGCCAGGCGGCGTCGGCGATGACCTCGGGGTCGCCGAGGTCGCGGGCGACCTGGAGGCCGCGGGCGGCGGCGGGGGCCAGCTCGCTGTAGCGGTCCTGCTGGTACATGGCCCAGCACAGCGCGAAGTAGAGGCGGGAGAGGCGGCGGTCGGTGGTGGGGCGCTGGCCCCAGCTGGCGATGGCGGCGCGGACGACGGCCTCCCGTTCCGCTTCGTAGAAGCGGATGACGAGGTAGCTGTTGAGCTGGAGGGCGAGGTCGCTGGCGAGTTCGGGGAGCCGCAGACGGCAGGCGAGGAGGGCGGCGTTCAACAGGTTGGCCTGTTCGGCGGCGAACCAGCGTTCGGGGTGTCGCCGGACGACGTCGGCGGCTTCGGCGGGTGCCTCGTCGGCGGGGGCGACGGGGTCGAGGACGCCGCCGTGGCCGAGCCGTCCGGCGGCCTCGGAGGCGAGGGCGAGCCAGCCGCGCAGGACGCGGGCGAGTGCCGCGTCCCGCTCCGCCCGGGTGTCTTCGGCGAGGGTGCGCTCGTGGGCGAAGTCGCGTACGAGGGCGTGAAGTTGGTAACGCGGCTGGCCTGCCTGGTCGGGCCCGAGGGCCTCCAGCAGGTTGCGCTCGACGAGCTGGTCCTGAAGCCAGGGCGCGGACCGCCTGGTGAGGACGCCGACGACCCACCCGGGGACGCTGTGCGCGTCGAGCAGCGCCAGCCGGCGCAGGGCCGTGCGCAGTTCGGGCGCGAGGGAGCGGTAGCTGAGGGCGATGCCGGCGCGGACGTCGAGATCGCCGACCGCGAGTTGGTCGAGCCGGTGGTGCTGTTGGGCGAGCCGGTCGCGGAAGCCGGTGACGGTCCAGTCGGGGCGGGCGGCGAGCCGGGCGCCGGCGATGCGCAGGGCGAGCGGCAGGTGTCCGCACAGACGTGCGACGTCGGCCGTGGCGGGCCGGTCGGCGCGGGCCCGCTCGGGACCGACCAGCCCGGCGAGGAGGGCGGCGGCGTCGGCCGGTTCCAGGGTGCCGACGCCGAGGACGCGGGCGTCGGCGCGGGCGGCGAGAGCGGTGAGCCGGTTGCGGGAGGTGGCCAGGACGGCGCAGCCGGCGCCGGCCGGCTGCAGGGGCCGGAGCTGGGCCTCGTCGTGGACGTCGTCGAGCACGAGGAGGACCCGGTCCCCGGCGAGCCGGCTGCGGAGTTCGGCGACGCGCCCGTCGGCGTCGGCGGGAATGTCCTGGCCGTCGACGCCGAGGGCGCGGAGGAAGCGTGCGGCCACCTCCAGCGGGTCGGCGGGGGCGGGCTGGGAGCCGCGGAGGTCGGCGTAGAGCTGCCCGCCGGGGTAGCGGTCGGCGAGGGCGTGTGCGGTGTGGAGGGCGAGGGCGGTCTTGCCGACGCCGCCCGGCCCGGTGAGGACGAGCACGGGGGCGGCGGCTCCGGGGTGGCGGAGGGCGTCCCGCATCCTGCCGAGGAGCTCGTCGCGGCCGTACAGGGCCCCGGTGGCCGGGGGAAGCTGGCGCGGGACGGGCGCCCCGGAAACGCTTTCGGCGGCCGCGGTCGCGACGGTGGGGCTGGTCCCGGCCGTCGCGGCGGCCGGGACCGCTCCGGGAGCGGGGACCGCGTCGCGGGCGGCGCCGGTGCCGGGAGCGGGGACCGTGCCGGAGGTGGCGCCTGTGCCGGGGGCAGGCGCCGGGTCGGTGGCCGCGTCGGGCGTGCCGCCGGTCCGGCGGTCGGTGCCGTGTCCGGCCGCCGATTCGGCGCGGGCCGCGGTGGCTTCGGGCGGGGCTTCGGGCGCGGCGTCGTCGTCCCGGCCGCCGTGTTCCTGCTCTCCGGCGGCGTGTCCGGTGGCGGAACGGTTCGCCCGGGGTGGGCGGTGCCGTCCCGCCGTCGCCTCCACCGCCAGCGGAGGGACCGGTGGCACGGCACCGCGCAGGATCTGCTCGTGCAGCTCCCGCAGCGGGGGGCCGGGTTCGACGCCGAGGTCCTCGCCGAGCCGTCGGTAGGCGCGCCGGTAGCAGGCCAGGGCGTCGGCCCGGCGGCCCTGGGCGGCGAGGGCGAGCATCTGGCGCCGGTAGAGGTCCTCCCGGTACGGCTGCTGCTCCAGCCACGGACCCACCTCGGCGAGGACTCGTTCGTGGCGGCCCAGGGCCAGGTGGACGTCGAGCAGCGCCTCGACGGCTCGCCAGCGCTCGTCCTCCAGGGTCTGCCGGGCGGCGGCGGCGAAGGGGGCGGAGCAGCCGCTCAGGGCCTCGCCCCGCCAGCAGTCGAGGGCCTGGGAGAGCAGCGCGGCGGCCCGGTGTCCGGCGCCGCGCTCCATCGCCTCGCGCCCCCGCGCGGCGGCCGTCCGGAAGGCGCCGAGGTCGGTGCGGTGTCGGCCGGGCTCCAGCCGGTAGCCGCCGTCGGCCGTGACGAGGACGTCCCCGGTGCCGTCGCGGTCGAACGCGGCGCTGTGCAGCCGCCGGCGTAATCCGCTGACCAGGTTGTAGACCTGGGCGCGGGCGCTGTCGGGCGGCTGCTCCCACAGAAGCGTCACGACGCGGTCGGCCGTGAGCAGATAGCCTGAGTTGAGCACGAGCAGGGCCAGCAGTGACCGTTCACGGCCCGGCCGCAGCCCGATGCGCACACCGCCGCACCGGGCCTCGACCTGGCCCAGAATTCCGAACTGCACTCGGTACGTCCCTCCGTGCGCCAACGCCGCCACACCGTTGCAGTGTTCGATTCCGCATGCTTTCCCGGGAGGGCGGCGACCATGCGAACACGAGGTGTCGGCCTCTTGCAACGGCGGGGGAGGGGGCCGGAGACTTCCCCAGTGACGCTGACACTCGTTGAGGCGAACAAGGTCCTGGCCGACAACTTCGCACCCTGGGTGACCGATCTCGGGCTGACCGTGGTGGACACGGGGGAGCGCCGGGCCGTGCTGCGGCTGCCGTGGTCCGAGCGGTTGGCGCGGGACGGCGGTGGGCTGTCGGGGCAGGCGCTCATGGCCGCCGCGGACACCGCCACGGTCGTCGCCGTCTCGGTGGCGCGCGGCGAGTACGGCCCGATGACGACGGTGCAGCAGTCGACGTCGTTCCAGCGGGCGGTGACGGGGGTGGACGTGCTGGTCGAGGCGGTGGTGACCAAGCTCGGCCGGCGGATGGCCTTCGCGGACGTGGCGATGACGGCCGAGGGCGTGGCGGAGGTCGCCGCCCGCGCGTCCACGGTGTACGCGCTGCTCGGCTGACCCACCGCGCCGGTCAGGCCCGGGGGCTCGTGCTGCCCCGGGCCAGACGCGCGTCAGAAGTTGATCATGTGTCCCGCGAGTCCGTGCACGGCCTCCTTCACGGCCTCGCCCAGCGTCGGGTGCGCGTGGACGTTGCGGGCCACCTCGTGGACGGTGAGGTCCCACTGCTGGGCCAGCGTCAGTTCGGGCAGCAGCTCGGTGACGTCCGGGCCGATGAGGTGCGCGCCGAGCAGCTCGCCGTACCTGCCGTCGGAGATGACCTTGACGAAGCCGGCCGTCTCGCCGAGCCCGTGCGCCTTGCCGTTCGCGGTGAAGGGGAACGTGGCGACCTTGACGTCGAAGCCCCGTTCCCGGGCCTGCTCCTCCGTCCAGCCGAAGCTGGCGACCTGCGGCCGGCAGTAGGTGGCGCGGGGGATCATCACGTAGTCGAGTTCCATCGTCTCGGCGTCCGCGAGGGTCTCCGCCGCCACGACGCCCATGGCCTCGGCGGTGTGCGCGAGCATCAGCTTCGCCGTCACGTCGCCGATCGCGTAGATGTGCGGCTGCGAGGTGCGGCAGCGCCCGTCGACCTCGATCGCACCGCGCTCGGTCAGGGCGACCCCGGTGTTCTCCAGCCCGTAGCCGGCGACGTTGGGCGCGAAGCCGATGGCCTGGAGCACCTTGTCGGCGTCCAGGACCTGCTGCGATCCGTCCTTCGCCGTGACGGTGACCCGCACCTGGGGCCCGGACTCGTCGATGGCGTCCACCCGGGTCGACGTCATCACCTCGATGCCGAGGCGGCGGTACTGCTTGGCCAGCTCGGCGGAGACGTCGGCGTCCTCCAGCGGCAGCATCCGGTCGAGGAACTCCACGACGGTGACCTTCACACCGTAGTGGTGCATCACGTACGCGAACTCGACGCCGATCGCCCCGGCGCCCGCGATGACCACGGACGACGGCAGCTCTTCGGTGAGGATCTGCTCCTCGTACGTCACCACGCGCTCGCTGCGGCGGGTGCCGGGCAGCAGTCGCGGCGTCGCGCCGGTGGCGATGACGCAGTGGTCGAACCGGAGCGTGCTGCTGTCACCGCCGGGCCGCTCGACCCGCAGCGTGTGCGCGTCCACGAAGACGCCGCGGCCGTCGAACTCGGTGATGCCGTTCTTCTTCATCAGGAAGTGGACACCCTTGGCACGGCCGTCCGCGACCTTGCGGCTGCGCTGGAACGCCTGCCCGTAGTCCATCGTGATCGGGCCGGACGCCTGAATGCCGTAGGCCTTGGCCTCCTTGGTCACGATGTGGGCCAGCTCGGCGTTGCGCAGGAGCGCCTTGGTGGGGATGCAGCCCACGTTCAGGCAGACGCCGCCCCAGTACTTCTCCTCCACGACGGCTACGCGCTTGCCGAGCTGTGCCGCCCGGATCGCGGCGACGTAGCCGCCGGGCCCTGCGCCGAGCACGACGACGTCGAAGCGCTCTTCCATCGGAAGTCCTCTCTGCGGTGCGGATAGCCGGATACGCCGATCATGCACCCTCGGAGCCCGACCCGGAGCGGCCGCCCCGGTGCCGGTACCGGGAAGGGGACCCTCCGGGCTACGGCGTGGACTTCCTCGCGGCCTTCTTCGCCGCCTGCTTCATCTCCTGCTTGTGGGCGCGCACCCGTTGCAGGGACTCGGGGCCGGTGATGTCGGCCGCCGAGCGGTAGGCGCCCTCCTCGCCGTACGGGCCGGCCGCCTCCCGCCACCCCTCGGGGGTGACGCCGAGCTGCTTGCCGAGCAGGGCCAGGAAGATCTGGGCCTTCTGCTTGCCGAACCCCGGAAGGTCGTTGAGCCGCTTCAGCAGTTCCTTGCCGCTGTCGACGTCCCGCCAGATCCCGGTGACGTCACCGTCGTAGTGCTCGACGAGGTACTGGCACAGCTTCTGCACCCGTCCCGCCATCGAGCCGGGGTAGCGGTGCACGGCGGGTTTGGCGGCGAGCAGGTCGGCGAAGGACTCCGGCTCGTGGGCGGCGATGCGGTGGGGGTCGAGGTCGTCCTCGCCGAGCCGCTGGGCGATCGTCCATGGTCCGCTGAACGCCCACTCCATGGGTACTTGCTGGTCGAGGAGCATGCCGACGAGGGCGGCGAGCGGGCTGCGGCTGAGCAGGGCGTCGGCGTCGGACTGCTGGGCGAGGTGAAGGGACACGTCCATCCCCCGATCATCGCCCGACCCTCCGGCGCCGCGCACGTCAGCGCGGCGCGTGGCGCGGCCCCCGGGGCGGCGTATCCCCGGACGGCGGCTCCCCGGACGTGGTGACGAAGCGGATGGGCTTGCCGACGAGGCTGGTGGAGATCGCCCGGTCGACGCCGGGGAGGGCGGCGGCCCTGACCATCAGCCGACGCAGCCGGAGCCGGGCCGGCGAGGCGGGCAGGAACCAGCGGGCGCTGCCCCTGGCACGCTGCTGCTTCTCGGCGACGACGGGGCGCCACACCTGCTCGTAGCGGGCCAGCGCGGACTCGACGCTCCCCGCTCGGCTCAGCTCCTCGGCGAGGAGGTAGCCCCCGGCGATGCCCAGGGACGCGCCCTGTCCGGCGAGGAGGGAGACGGCGTGGCAGGCGTCGCCGACGAGGACGACACGGCCCTCGGACCAGCGTGCGGTCTCGATCTGCGCGACCTGGTCGTAGTAGATCTCGGCCGACGGCGGGCAGCGGTCCAGGGCGCGCGGGACGGCCCAGCCCAGCGTCCCGTAGGTGTGGCGCAGGGCCGCGCGCGGGTCGTCGGGCAGGGCGGGGTCGGGGGAGCGGTGGACGGCGAAGACGGCGACGCGGCCGTCGCGCAGCCCGTAGAAGGCCATCTGCCGACCGCAGGTGTCGGTGACGGCGATCCGGTCGGCGATCTCGGCGTGCAGTTCCGGGTCGGTGAAGCGGAACGCGGCGGTGTGGAAGCCGAGATAGCGCAGGTGCTCGGGCTCGGGCCCGAAGACGAGGGCACGGACGGTGGAGTGGACGCCGTCGGCGCCGATGAGCAGGTCCGCGTCGAGGGTGCTGCCGTCGGTGAGGGTGAGCCGGACGCCGTCGGCCTGCTGGGCGACGGCCGCCGGCCCGGTGCCGTACCGCAGGCTGACGCCCGGCGAGAGATGCTCGCGCAGGGCGCTCTCCAGGTCGGGGCGCATGATGCTGAGGAGCCGTCCGTCGACGGTGCGGGCGAAGCGCTCGTAGTCGATCCCCGCCCGGCGGCGCCCCCTCGCGTCGAGATAGGCAGCCTCCTGGACGCGGTAGCCGAGTTCGTGGAGGCGGGGCAGGACACCCGTGGCCTCCGCGGCGTCGTAGCCGGGGCCGAAGAAGTCGATCATGTAGCCCTGGGTGCGCGGTGCGGTGGCCTTCTCCAGGACGACGACGTCCCAGCCGTGGGCCTCCAGGCGCCCGGCGAGGGCCAGCCCGGATATGCCCGCTCCGCAGATGACGGCTCTCACTCGGCTCACCGTTCCTTTCGCCCGTGACCGGCGGGTGTCGCGGGTGTGTCGTGGGTCAGGGGCGCAGGAGCCTGCGCAGGACGGGCCCGACGTGTGCGGACGTCAGCCCGGGGTTGAGGGGGCGGTGCAGCATGACGCCGTCGATCGCGGCGGCGAGGACGGCCGCGGTGGCCTCGGGGGTCGGGGCGCCGTTCTCGGCCAGCCAGCGGGCGAAGCGTCCCCGGGCCTCGGCCAGCAGCCCGGCGAGCCGTTCGCACAGCTCCGGGTCCCGGGTGGCGGCGAGGTACGCCTCGCCGCAGAGCAGTGAGGTCGCGTCCCGGCCGCTGTAGCGGTCGAGGGCGACGAGCAGGGCGTCGAGGCCCTCGTCGACGTCGCGGGCCTGGTCGAGCAGCACCCCCAGCCGTTCGACCAGGCCGCGCAGTGCGGACAGGGCCGCTTCCGACAGCAGCGCCTGGAGAGAGGAGAAGTGGTAGTGGACGAGCCCGGGCCCGACGCCCGCCCGCTCGGCGAGCGGACGCGTGCGGACGCCGGTCCACCCGCGCTCGGCGATCAGTTCGGCGGCGGCGGCCAGCAAGCGGGAGCGGACCTCGCGGCCCTGCTCCACCGACCCCGTCGTGCCCATGCGGCGTCTCCCCTTCCCCTCGGTCCCGGACCCGCCCCCCGGCGGCCTGACGGCTTGGGCGGACGCCTTGGGCATTTGCCCAAGATGCTAGGCGGCGACCGTCGCCGCGGCAAGGGAGCGGCGGGCGAACGTCACACGACTTCTCCGTGACGGCCCACTACGCGACGGTGAAGCGCACCCGGCCACGTGGACGACGCGCCGCCTGGACGGCGGGACGTGGGGACGACGCGCCGTGCGGATGACGGGGAGTGGGGCGCGCGGGCGGTTCAGCCGTACCGGGTCGCCCGGTCCGCGTCGTAGGCCGCGAGGGCCGCCTGCACCCGGGCCAGGTCGGCCGGCCGGGCGGCGTCCAGACCCGTCAGCGCGGTGACCCGGCGCAGCCGGTAGTCGAGGGTGTTGGGGTGGATGCTCAGCCGTTCCGCGGTCCCGCGCCGGTCCATCCCGCCGGAGAGGTACGCCCGCAGCGTCGCCAGCAGCTCCGGCTTCCCGGCCAGCGGCGCGAGCAGCGCCGAGAGCTGGGCCAGCGCCGGTCCTGGCCGGGTGAGCTGGTACTCCAGCAGCACGTCCGACAGCCGGTACAGTCCCGGAGGCCTGCCCGCGGCCTGCGCGACCTTCCGCACCTCCGCCGCCAGCCGTGCCCCCTCCCGGACGCCGTCCGGCGGTGTCACCGTGACGCCCGCCGTGATCGCCGCGCCCGAGACCCGGGTCATGTGGGCGAGCACCCCGGCAGCCCACTCCCGCACCCCGTCGGGCACGGCCCCGAGCCTCTCGTCCGCCGTCCCGCCGGGTGACTCCTCGCGCACGGGCAGCAGGGCCGTGCCGCCGTCCACCGAGAGCGCCGACAGCACCACGTCCCGGACATGGCGCTCCAACTCCACCCGCAGCCGCCGGAGTTTGCGCCGCCCGGCGATCAGCGGGTCCACGCCCGGGGTCCGCTCGTCCGCGTGCGCGCCGACGTCCAGGCTCAGCACCAGGAAGCGGGCCGGCAGCCGGATGCCGGCCCGGTCGGCGGCCTCCTGCGCGGGTGCCCCGGCGAGCAGCGCCTCCAGCAGCGCCTGCTGCGCCGCGTGCTCGACCCCGAAGGCCGCCTGACGCTCCTGGAAGTAGCCGCCCACCCCGGCGGCGGTGACCCGCTGCAGATACGCGACCACCATCCGGCCGAGCCGCAGCACGCTCTCGACGTCCTGCGGCCTGGCCCGGGGGGCCACGCTGTCCATGCACACCTGCGCGCCGAGGTGGTAGGCGCTGATCACCGAGTCGAGGCGCAGCCCCTCCTCGGCCCGGCGGGCGGCGGACTCGCGGATCACCGCGAGCTCCCCGGGGCCGGGCAGCTCGCCGCTGCGCAGGACGCCGACGAAGCCGTGGATGGTCTGGTGGGCGATCCGGGTGATCTCGGTGCGCAGTTCCTCGGGCGGCAGCGACGCGTACGCGGGCAGGCGGCCGATGAGCTCGTCCACGACCCGCGAGGCGAGGTCGTGGACGTTCGCCGCGAGATGCCGGTGTACGGGCACCCCGCCCAGGCAGATGTCCGCGGTCTCGGGATCGGTCACGTCAGCACTGTGGCACGCGGTGCCGCCGCGGCGGGAGGGGTCAGGAGCGGGGTCCGGCCCCGTGCCGGACTCCGGGACGCCGCGGGACGCCGTGGAACCACGCGTGAGGGGAGGCCGGTGGCGGCCGGTGGACCCCTCCCCTCCTGCCTGGGGTCCACCGGCCGACGGCGGTCAGCGCAGCCCGTGCACGGCCGCGCGCAGCGTCTCGCGGAAGTCCCGGACGGGGGCGTCGTCCAGCGTCCCCATCTGCCCCCACTGCACGACGGTCACGCGCGTCCCGCTGCGGGCGACGCCGAGAAGGTGGACGTTCACGCTGGACTCGGGCAGCGACATCTGCACGGCGTGCAGGTGTCCCAGCTCGCGCTCGGACGACGCGCCCTCCGGGTACCGCTCGACGAACCGCTCGGCGCAGTTCGCCACCGCGGCGCGCAGTTCGGCCGTGAGCTGCCTGGCCTCACGGACGCTCGCCGCCTCGTGCACGATCTGCACGCCCTCGGTGTCCAGTTCGGTGGAGAAGCCGCGGTGCACCGAGCCGTCGTCGGGGACGAGATCGGCCACGCAGGCGCGCTCGCCCCCGGCGCCGTCCGTGACGGGCCCGGCCTTCCAGGGAGTGGGGGCGGGCGGCATGTCCTCGGCGTCGAGCAGCTCGTAGGGCTCCGACGAGACGGCCTGGTGGGACGGCGGCTCCGTCACGCGGACGCCGGTCGGGTCCGCCTGTGCCGAGCCCACGGTGGTGAGGGCCAGTGCGGCCGCGCCCGCCACGGCCACGGCCCCGGCCACGCGGGTGGAACGAGTCGTGCGGTTCATCCGGATCTCCTCGGTTCTCGCTGGTCATCGGTGGGGCCCCGGCATCAGTCTGGGGCCGTTCCCGTCCCGGCCCGTGCGTTCTTCGCCGCATCCGGGACGGCGGAACGCCGGCCGGTACTCTCATCAGGGGAAACGACAGCGTTCCGGAATGGTCGACGGGGGTGTTCGGTGGCCGGAGGGCAGGGGGAGGCGGCGGAGTTCGCGGCGTTGCTCCGTGAGCTGAAGGAGCGGTCGGGGCACAGCTACGGCTACCTCGCCAAACGGTGCCACCTGGGGACGTCCACCCTGCACCGCTACTGCCACGCCGTCGCCGTGCCCGGGGACTACGCGCCCGTGGAGCGGCTGGCGCGGCTCTGCGGGGCGACGACGGACGAACTGGCCGGGTTGCACCGGCGCTGGCTCGCGGCGGAGGCGGCGAAGACGGCGGCCACGGCCGCGTCCGCCACCCCGCGAGACCAGCCGCCAGCCGGGGAGTCCGCGGCGGAGGCGCGCGCACCGGAGGGGCCGGCGCAGGAGCAGCGCACCCGGCAGCAGTCCACGCGGACCGAGCCCGCGCCCGAGGTGCCGAGGCCGGACGACACCGCGCCCACCCCCGGCCCTGCCCCTCCCGCCGGAACCGGACCCGGCTCCGCACCGCTTGCGAAACCCGCGCCGTCGGACGCCGGGACCGTGCCGTCCGACGACCCGGTGCCCGAGGAGAGCAGCAGGCCGGGCGACGGCGTACCGGCGGGCGCACCCGGCGGGGTGCCCGGGGACGTTGCCGTGGCCGGCCAGCCCGCCACGGCCTCCGTCACCCGTGCCGCGCGGGTGCGCGGTGCCCTGCGGCGCCGTCGCGTACCCGTGGCCGTGGCGGTGGCGCTCGCCGTCCTGGTGGCGGCGGTGCTGGTGGCCGTTGGACGCGGGGCGGGGCCGGGTGAGGCCGAACAGGCGGCACCCGGTGCCGCTGCGGAGCCGGGCTCGGAGCCGCGGCGGAAGGGTGCCGGCGGGCCGTCGGGGGCCGCAGCGCCGGACGGACGGGGAGCCTCCACCGAGCCCTCCGACGGCGGGGCCGCCGGCTCGGGCGCACCCGAGCCCTCCCCCTCGGGCACCGGTGACCGGGGCGGCCGGCAGGACGGCGGCACGGCCCAGGGCCCGGGCTCCCCGGCCCCGCTGACCGTCACCACCCGCTCCCACGTGTGGCAGGCGCACTGCGATCACCGGTACCTCGTGGACCCGGGGGCCACCGCCCCCGAGGACGTGCCGGCGCCGCCCGTCGAGCAGGACGCCCCGGCCTGGGCCACCGAGCTGGACGCGGTGCACGCGGGCCGCACCAACGTGGAGGTCACGGTCCAGGGGGTGGGCGACACGGCCGTCGTCCTGCAGGACCTCCACGTCCGGGTGGTGGAGCGGCGCACCCCGCTGCCGTGGACGTCGTACGCGATGGAGCACGGCTGCGGTGGAGCCCTCACCCCGGCCCGCTTCACCGTGAACCTCGACGCCGGGCGGCCGGTGGCCGTGCCCGAGGACGGCTACCTCACGGACACCGACGGCACCGGGCACGTGCTCACCGCGGAGCGGATGCCCTTCCGGGTCTCGGCCGGTGAGCCGCAGGTGCTGCGGATCGAGGCGTCGGCGGTCAGGTGCGACTGCGACTGGTACCTGGAGTTGGCGTGGTCGGCCGGGGGCCGCTCGGGAACGCTCCGCATCGACGACAACGGGCGCCCCTTCCGCACGAGCGGTGCGGAGGGACGCCCGGAGCTCTTCTACTGGCCGGAGAACGGCTGGGGGCCGTTGGAGGGCTGAGGCCGCCTCCACCTCCACCGATGCGAAACCGGGGGCGGCCACGGAGAGCGGGGGAGTCTCCGGGCCGCCCCCGGCAGGCGTCCCGCCGCGGGGAGGCGGAGCGGGACGGACCAGGGGGAACGGGCTCAGAAGGCGAACACCGAGTGGGCTTCGGCGCCCAGCTGGCAGGTGTTGCCGTAGGTGCGCTCGTAGGAGACGCGCTGGCCGTTCCAGACGCCGACGGCGGTGACGACGACCGGGTCGTGGTACAGGGGGCAGAACCGCCCGGGATCGGCGGCGAGGCTGCCGAAATCCCCGTCCACCCGCGCGAGGTCGGCGCAGGCGGCGGCCGGGTCCGGGTGCGTGCCGGTCGCCGAGGGCGCACAGGAGAGGGTGACGGCCCGTTCGGGCGCCGCGGTGGCGGAGGTGTCGCCCGAGGCGACGGTCAGCGCCAGGGCCGAGGGTGCGTAGAGCGAGGCGGGTGCGGCGTGGGCGGTGCCGCCGAAAGGTACGAGCGCGGCTGCTGTTATCAGCGCGCCCACCGCCAGCTTCGCGGTCTTCCGCATGGTGTGCTTCCTTCCGCAGAAACGGTTCGGTCCGGCCCCGGTCCGGTTCCCGGGCGCCGGGTGACGGATTGCGTTCCGGAGTCTGCCGATGACTCCTCGGAAGCGCACACTGACCCGTCATTTTTGGAAACGTTGCGTACTCAATCAGTGGCTTGTTGTGACGGGATGTGCGAAGGTGCTGGCCAGGTGTGGGGCGGGGGAACGTTCCTGCGGTGTGCGAGAAGGGCGATTTGCGGCTGTCTGACAATCGGCCGGAAAGCGTCGCCGGGGCCGATTCCGCGCTGCCTGCGCGTCACCGCTCGGTCGTCCGGCCGTCGCCGGGCCGACGTCGGGCCCCGACCCCACCTGGAGCTCGGGCCCGGTTCCACCTCGAGGTCGGCCCTGCCTCCACCCCGAGGTCGGTCCGGCGGACGGGCTGTCAGCGAAACCCCACCGAACCGTCACCCCAGCCCCAGCGCACCACCAGCGCACCACCAGCGCGCCGCCAGCCGAGCCACGGCCCCGACTCTCCTCGACACCGTCCCGCCCGCCCCCGGTGGCCGTGACGCACCGGTGGCCGTCGCTGCCTCGCGGGGGGAGCCGTAGGCTCGGAGCCGTGTGTGAGACCCACGAACCGTCGACGGCCCCCGCCGGACGACCGGGTGGCGAGCGCCCCGGCCCCGGCGAGGAGCGTCGCGTCCAGGCGTTCTGGCAGGGGCTCGGGCTGCCCGGGCTCGTCGATGTGCACACGCACTTCATGCCGCAGCGGGTGCTGGACAAGGTGTGGGCGTACTTCGACGCCGTCGGGCCGAAGACCTCCGTCGAGTGGCCGATCACCTACCGCTACGCGGAGGAGGAGCGGCTGGCCGTGCTGCGGGGCTTCGGGGCCCGGGCCTTCACGGCGATGATCTACCCGCACAAGCCGGGGATGGCGGCCTGGCTCAACGACTGGAGCGCGGGGTTCGCCGCCCGGCACCCGGACTGCCTGCACACCGCGACGTTCTTCCCGGAGCCGGAGGCCCCCGCGTACCTCGAGCGTGCGATCTCCGCCGGGGCGCGGGTGTGCAAGGCTCACGTCCAGGTCGGCGACTACGATCCGGCCGATCCGCTGCTCGATCCCGTGTGGGGGCTGCTGGCCGAGTCCGGGGTGCCCACGGTGATCCACTGCGGCTCGGGCCCCGCGCCCGGCACCCACACCGGCCCCGGGCCGATCGCCGCCGTCCTGGCCCGCCACCCCCGGCTGCGGCTGATCGTCGCGCACATGGGCATGCCCGAGTACCGCGAGTTCCTGGACATGGCCGACGTCCACCCCGGGGTCCACCTGGACACCACCATGGCCTTCACCGACTTCTCCGAGTCGCTCCTGCCCTTCCCGGCCGAGCTGCGCCCCCGGCTGGCCGAGCACCGGGACCGCATCCTCTTCGGCAGCGACTTCCCCAACATCCCCTACGGCTACGCGCACGCGCTGGAGGCGCTCGCCCGCCTCGGGCAGGACGACGCCTGGCTGCGCGCCGTCGTCCACGACAACGCCGCGCGGCTCTTCGCCCTGCCCGCCGCCTGACGCCCCTCCGCTCGACGTCCCGGCGCCTGACGTCCCGCCGCCTGACGTCCCGTCGCTCGATGTCCCGTCGCTCGATGTCCCGTCGCTCGACGTCCCGGCGTCCGGCCCGCCTGCCGCGTCAGGGGGCCGTTTTCAGGGGGACCTCGCGCACGCAGACCACCAGCGCCAGCGCGAGCAGGGCGAACGGGGTCGCGTAGAGGTAGATGTCGGCGATGCCGTGGCCGTACGCGCTCTCGATGATCGCGCGCACCGGCCCGGGGAGCGTGTCGAGGTCGGGGATGGCGCTGCCGGAGCCGCCGGTCGGGCCGTCGTGCGTCATGCCCGCCCCTGCCATGCCGTCGCGTACGTAGACCGAGATGCGTTCGGCGAGCACCGCGCCCAGCACGGAGACGCCCACCGCACCGCCGAGCGAGCGGAAGAACGTGATCGTCGAGCTGGCGGACCCGAGATCGGCCAGGGACACCTGGTTCTGCGTCGCCAGCACCAGGTTCTGCATCATCATGCCGACGCCGAGCCCCAGCAGGGCTATGAAGGCGGCCACGTGCCAGTACGGGGTGTCGTGGCGCATGCCGCCGAGCAGCCCGAGCCCGGCGCTCATGAGGACGGCGCCCGCCACGAGCCAGCCCTTCCAGCGCCCGGTGCGGGAGATGACCTGTCCGGAGAGCGTCGAGGACACGAACAGGCCGCCGATCATCGGAATGGTCAGCACTCCCGACATCGTGGGGGACTCGCCCCGGGCCAGCTGGAAGTACTGGCTGAGGAACACCGTCGCCCCGAACATCGCGATGCCGACGAAGAGCGAGGCGAGCGAGGTCAGCGCGATCGTGCGGTTGCGGAACAGCCGCAGCGGGATGACGGGTTCGGCGGCGCGGGACTCGACGACGACGAAGGCCAGGCCCAGCAGGACCGATCCGCCGGTCATGGCCAGGGTCTGCCAGGACATCCACGGGTAGCTCTGGCCCGCGAGCGTCACCCAGACGAGCAGCAGCGAGACGGTGGCGCTGACGAGCACCGCGCCGAGCCAGTCGATGCGCACGCCCTCCCGGCGGACGACCGGCAGCCGCAGCGTCTTCTGGAGCACGGCGAGCGCCAGGACGGCGAAGGGCACGCTGACGTAGAAGCACCACCGCCAGCCGAGCCCGGGTGCGTCGGTGATGACGCCGCCGAGCAGGGGGCCGCCGACGGTGGCGACGGCGAATGTCGCGCCGAAGTACCCGCTGTAGCGGCCGCGTTCGCGCGGCGAGACCATGGCGGCGAGGATCGTCTGGGCCAGGGCGACCAGCCCGCCCATGCCCAGGCCCTGAACCGCCCGGAACGCGATGAGCTGCCCGGTGGACTGCGCGAGCCCGGCCCCGGCGGAGGCGAGCACGAAGACGACGATCGCGCTCTGCACGAGCGCCTTCTTGCTCGCGAGGTCGGCGAGCTTGCCCCACAGCGGGGTGGAGGCCGTCATGGTGAGCAGAGAGGCGGTGACGACCCAGGTGTAGGCGCTCTGGCCACCGCCGAGGTCGGAGACGATCCGCGGCAGGGCGTTGGAGACGACGGTCGAGGAGAGGATGGCGACGAACATGCCGAGCAGGAGCCCGGAGAGGGCCTCCATGACCTGCCGGTGTGTCATGGCCGGCGCGCCGGGGCCGGAGCCTCCGCCGTCGGGGCCCGCGACGGCCGAGCCCGCGACGGCCGAGCTTCCCGCGGCTGAGCTTCCGGCGTCGGTGGCGGTCCCGCGGGCCTCGCCCGCCCCGCCGCCCGGCGCACGGTCCGTCACGGTCGCGGCCGCGGTGCCGACGTCGCCGGCGGTGCCGATCCCGGCCATGCTGCCGGTCGTGGCCGCAGTGCCGGCTGCGGTCGTGCTTCCGGGCGGGTCCGATGGCCCGCCCGGTATGTCTCCCTCGGCTGTCTCCGGCCTCGCCATACCCACCTCCGTACTTCGTTGCTCTAAGCAACTATAGGCACGGAGTCGGATGCGGCCAAACGAAATCCGGGCAGGCTGGGCAAACAATCCTTAAAGCTCCGGCCAACGCCAACGCGGAGCGGGACGCCGGGTGCGCGGCCGACCACGCTTTCGCTAGGGTCCGCCTATGGCTCATCACCCGCAGGTGCCCCACGGACCCGAGGGCAACCAGGATCCGGCCGGCAGCACGCAGATGTTCCGCGCCTTCGTGGACGAGGGCGGCCCCCGCCGGGCCGCCGCAGCCGCACCGGCCCCCGCCGGCCCGCGCGTCGGGCTGATCGTGGGCGTCGTCGTCGCGGTGGCCGTGCTCGCCGCCGTCGTCTGGTTCGCCGTCTCCTGAGCTCTGCCGAGCTCCGCGGGGCGGACGTTCCCGAACGCTCCCGAGGCGTTCCCGGGCCCCGGGCCGCTCCCGCGGCTCAGGGCTCCCGGAGCGTGTTCACGGGTGCGCATTCACCCGGGCGGGTGAGCCCGGGCCGCAGCAGGACCGGCCGCCGCCGCGCATGCCCACCAGCGGGCCGCCCCTCCCTCCGGCTCCTCGGCCTCGCGGCGCCGCGCACCCGCGGCGCCCCGGGGTGATCACTCCTCCGCGATGAGCCCGTCCCTGAGCTGGGCCAGCGTCCTCGTCAGCAGCCGGGAGACGTGCATCTGGGAGATGCCGACCTCCTCGCCGATCTGGGACTGCGTCATGTTGCCGAAGAACCGCAGCATGATGATCTGCCGTTCCCTGGCCGGCAGGCGGGCCAGGAGCGGCTTCAGCGACTCGCGGTACTCCACGCCCTCCAGTGCGGCGTCCTCGTAGCCCAGACGGTCCGCGAGGGAGCCCTCGCCGCCGTCCTCCTCCAGGGCCGGGGAGTCCAGCGAGCTGGCCGTGTAGGCGTTGCCGACCGCCAGCCCGTCGACGACGTCCTCCTCCGACACTCCGAGGCAGGAGGCGAGTTCGGCTACGGTGGGCGACCTGTCGAGCCGCTGGGAGAGTTCGTCGCTCGCCTTCGTCAGCGCCAGGCGCAGCTCCTGGAGCCGCCGCGGCACCCGCACGGACCAGGAGGTGTCGCGGAAGAAGCGCTTGATCTCCCCGACGACCGTCGGCATCGCGAAGGTCGGGAACTCCACGCCCCGTTCGCTGTCGAACCGGTCGATCGCCTTGATCAGGCCGATCGTGCCGACCTGGACGATGTCCTCCATCGGCTCGTTGCGGCTGCGGAACCGGGCCGCGGCGTAGCGCACCAGCGGCAGGTTCAGCTCGATCAGCGTGTCCCGCACGTAGGCGCGCTCCGGGCTGTCCTGAGGGAGTGAGGCCAGCCGCAGGAACAGCGAGCGGGACAGGGTGCGGGTGTCGAGCGCCGCGACGTCGGGCGGCTGAGGCCCGGCCGCGCCGGGCGTATCGGACAGGTCGGCGGGCACACTCTGCACGCTGTGCCCCGCATCGGTGCCGAGCTCTTCGGTGCTCTCGGTGAGCACCTTGGAGCTGCCCAGTTCTACGGACATGCCACCCCCTTGGGTCGCGGACGGGTCGCAGCGGCCCCCTCGCACGCGAGGGTCGCACCTTCAGCTCAATACCGGCGGTGCCGCCACGGCAAACGCGGTTCTTGCAGAATGTCACAAGTCAGCAACACGACGTAGCGCCATGTCGATAAAACAGCACACCGCCATCCCCGCGCAACCCACGCGTGTGTCCCTCGAACTGATTAGGCGTCGATGGTGTTTGCGGCACGCAGACGGGCGAAGCTCCGGGAGAGCAGCCGGGACACGTGCATCTGCGAAACCCCGAGCTCCGCGCTGATCTGTGACTGCGTCAGGTTGCTGTAGTAGCGCAGTAGCAGGATGCGTTGCTCCCGCTCGGGCAACTGCACGAGCAGGTGACGGACGAGGTCGCGGTGCTCGACGCCCGCCAGCGCCGGATCCTCGTACCCGAGCCGGTCGATCAGCCCGGGCAGCCCGTCGTCCCGCTCCTGGGCGGCCTCCAGTGACGTCGCCCGGTAGGCGCGGCCCGCCTCCATACAGGCGAGCACCTCCTCCTCGGTGACGCCGAGCCGCTCGGCGATCTCGGCGGTCGTCGGGTTGCGGCCGTGAAGGACCGTCAGGTCCTCGCCGACCGCGCTCACCTGTGCCCACATCTCGTGCAGCCGGCGCGGGACGTGGACGGTGCGCACGTTGTCCCGGAAGTACCGCCGGATCTCGCCGATGATCGTCGGCATCGCGAAGGTCGGGAACTGCACGCCGCGCTCCGGGTCGAACCGGTCGATCGCGTTGATCAGGCCGATCGTGCCGACCTGGACGACGTCCTCCATCGGCTCGTTGCGGTGCCGGAACCGGGCGGCGACGTAGCGGACGAGGGGGATGTTGGTCTCGATCAGCGCCGCCCGCACCCGGTCGTGCTCGGGCGTGCCCGGCTCCTGTGCGGCCAGCCGCTCGAAGAGCACCTGGGTCAGCGCTCGGGTCCGAGCGCTGCGGCTCTCGCCGGCCTGAGTCGCCGTCACCTTTCGACCACACCCCTTCACGGTCTCTCACGCGGCAAAAGCGGTCATAGCATCACAATCAGAGTCATCTCTGTGCAAGCACCACCAAAAACCGTGTTGGTGACCGTGCAACCGAACGGACCGCGCCGTCCGGTTCACCACAGGGCCGTTCGGCCGAGCGTCAGTTGACAAGCTCCGTCATGAACTCGCCGATCCCCTTGGCGGCGTTCGATATGCCCTCGAACCCGACCCCCACCAGTTCCGCCGAGCGGTCGGGCGACGTGATGATCGTGTAGGCCACGAAAATGGAGAGGGAAACCAGGACGACCTTCTTGATATCCACGCGTCTCGCCCCTCCCAGGCCCCAGGACCGCACCGCCGCGAGTCGTCCGCGTCCCCTGAGCGCAGTCGCGAGAGTCTAACCGTCCGTCCGTTCGAGGGCCTCCCCCTGTCCACCCCTACCCCGGACCGGCAGGCGAGGCCCCGGGCCGCGTCGACTCCCGCGCGGCGGGTACGGGCCTTCGCCGACCGGGCCCGGGCACGACGAAGGGCCGGACCCAGTGGTCCGGCCCTTCGCGGAGAGCGGTAGCGGTGGGATTTGAACCCACGGAGGAGTTGCCCCCTCACTCGCTTTCGAGGCGAGCTCCTTCGGCCGCTCGGACACGCTACCGAGAGAGAGCTTAGCCCACGCCCGGGCCGGGGTCGAAATCGGTCCCCGGCCGCTCGCGGAAGAACGCCGTCAGCAGCGCGCCGCACTCGGACGCGAGGACCCCGGCGACGACCTCGGGGCGGTGGTTGAGCCGCCGGTCGCGGACGACGTCCCACAGGGAGCCGGCCGCGCCCGCCTTGGCGTCCCGCGCCCCGTAGACGACGCGGTCCACCCGGGCCAGGACGAGGGCGCCGGCGCACATGGTGCAGGGCTCCAGCGTCACGACCAGGGTGCAGTCCGTCAGCCGCCAGGCACCGAGCTCCCGGGCCGCGGCCCGCAGGGCGAGGATCTCCGCGTGGGCGGTCGGGTCGCCCGTCGCCTCCCGCTCGTTGTGCCCGCGCCCCAGCACCGTCGTCCCGTCCGGGCCGAGAACGACGGCGCCCACGGGGACGTCGCCGACGGCCGGGGCGCGGCCCGCCTCGGCCAGGGCGAGCCGCATCGCGGGGAGCCAGGGGTCACGGACGGGGTCTGCGGCGGGGACGGACATGCCCTCAGTGTCCCCGCCCCCGTGGCCGCCGCGGCACCGGTGCGGCACGTGCGGCCTCCGGCGCCGCATGTCCCCGGTCCGGGCCTGGCCCCGGTCACGGCCCGCCCCGGCGCCGCATGGCCAGGTCACCGCGTGGCCCGCCCCGGCACCGCGTGCGTGGCCCCGGACATCGAGGGGGAACGCGCGCGGAACGTCCCCGCCCGGTGGACGGCCTCCGCTATCGCACGGCCTCCAGGACGTCCGCGCAGCCCAGCGTCTCGGCGATCTGGGCCATCGCCTCGTCGGCGGAGAGCAGGACGACGTCCTCGGCGCTCATACCCAGGTCCGCCAGCAGCTCCGCGTCGCCGACGGGACCCTCCGGGAGGGCGTCGTCCGCTGCCTCGGGTCCGGCGCCGTCGTCCTCCGGTTCGCCGTCCTCTGTGCCGTCGAGGTCGGTGAGGCGGTCGAGGTCCTCGGCGGCGCGCGGCTCCCGCCCGAGCAGTTCGTCGGTGAGCAGGATCTCCCCGTAGGCGCTGCGTGCGGCGGCGGCGGCGCTGGAGACGAAGATCCGCGGATCGTCCTCGTCGTCCACCCGGACGACGCCGAACCAGACGCCTTCCTGCTCGATGCAGATCAGGACCGTGTCGTCGTCGACGGACGCCTCGCGGGCGACGTCGGCGAGGTCGGCCAGGGTTTCCACATTGTCGAGTTCCGTGTCGCTCGCGTCCCAACCCTCTTCGGTACGAGCGAGCAGTGCGGCGAAGTACACCGTGACTCTCCCACTGGTTTCAGCGTTCCCGAGTGCTCAAGTGGGGCGACGCCCCGCTCACTCGGAATCGTGACAGAAACCGGGCCCCTGGGAGGAGTCCTGTGCCGTGCGTCGGACCACGCGTTCGTCGATCGCCCGAGTGCCCGACGCCCGTGTGGGGCGGCGACACTCGTCCGGCGCCGTACCGCCCGCTCCGGGGTCACCAGCGGAACGTGCGCATCCGCATCTGCTCGCGCATCCGGGCCGCCCGGGCGCGCCGCGGCTGGACGCGGTCCCGCAGGGCCTTGGCCTCGCTCAGCTCACGGAGGAAGAGGGCACGCTTGCGCAGCCGCTCCGGGTCGGCCGAGAGCTCCCGGAGGCCGCCGTCCCCGGCCTGGGGCCGCTGTCCGCCGGGCCGCCGGGCACGGGACCGGGCGCTGGCACGCTGCGTGTCGGATGAGTCGGACATCGGGCCTCACCTCCGGCGTATGCGTCCACTTTCCCCGGAACACCTGTTTCATGCCACCGGTAAGGTCGGGGGCATGCGGACCCACGTCGTCGACCACCCCCTCGTCGCACACAAGCTCACCACCCTGCGTGACCAGCGCACGGACTCCCCGACCTTCCGTCGCCTCGCCGACGAGCTGGTCACGCTGCTGGCCTACGAGGCCACCCGTGACGTGCGCACCGAGCAGGTGGACATCACCACCCCCGTCACCGTCACCACGGGCGTGCGGCTCTCCCGCCCGCGGCCGCTGGTCGTGCCGATCCTGCGCGCCGGGCTGGGCATGCTCGAAGGCATGGTCCGGCTGCTCCCGACCGCCGAGGTGGGCTTCCTCGGCATGATCCGGGACGAGGAGACCCTGCAGGCCTCCACCTACGCGACGCGGATGCCGGACGAGCTCTCCGGGCGCCAGGTCTACGTGCTCGACCCGATGCTCGCGACCGGCGGAACGCTCGTCGCGGCCATCAAGGAGCTGATCTCGCGCGGAGCGGACGACGTCACCGCCCTCTGCCTGCTCGCCGCTCCGGAGGGCGTGGAGCTGATGGAGCGCGAGCTGGCCGGTACGCCGGTGACGGTGGTGACGGCCGCCGTCGACGAGCGGCTCAACGAGAACGGCTACATCGTGCCCGGGCTCGGTGACGCGGGCGACCGCATGTACGGCTCGGCGGACTGACGGCGCCGGGGGGCTGACCCCGGGCCCCCGGCGCCGGGGTCGGCAGCCCCGGGGCAACCCGGAAGACCGGGCAAACCCGGAGATCGGCAGCTCCCGGGGGCAACCCCCGGAGATCGGCAACCCCCGGAGATCGGCGGCCTCCGGGCCTGGCGGCCTCCGGAGTCAGCAGCCGGTCTGCGAGGGCTCCGGGGCCGGCTCGGTGAGCGCGGTGAGGGCCTTGGCGGCCGCCTTCGGCTCGGCCAGCCCGTTGAAGGCGTCGCCGAGGACTAGGTCGACGCTGGTCGCCGCGTCGCCGGCGCGGACGGCGTCCGTCCGGGTGTCGGCCTTCGCCACGTGAGCGCTCAGCAGCGCGAACGCACCGTCCTTCTCGGCCTGCTCGGTGCCGATGAGCAGCCCCGTCGCCTTCACCTTGCCGTCCAGCTCCGGGGGCGCGTTGTCGACGGCACCGATCGTGAAGCCACGCTTCTTCAGCACGTCCGCGGTGTCCTGGGCCAGCCCGGTGCGCGTGGTGGCGTTGAGGACGTTGACCGTGACGGCCTTCGGCTCCGCCACCTTCGCGACGGCGACCGGCTCGGCGTCCCGCGCTCCGGCGGAGGCCGTCGGGGTCGGGGCGCAGCCGGCCGCGTGCGCCGCGGCGAGCGGGGTCGAGTTCCCGGAGAAGACGGAGATGAGCTCCAGCGTGCCCCAGGACGCCAACCCGAGTGCGGTGACGGCGGCGAGGCTGCCCAGCACGATCCGGTGCCGGCCGCGACGGCGCCGCATGCGCGGGTAGCGGTCACCCGTGATGCGGTACTCCCCGCCCAGTTCAGGGGGCGTCAGCATGCTCATGGCCGAAGGGTATCGCCGCCGGGCCGATGTGAGTACAGGATGACTTACGCATCGTTCACGGGACACCCCGAAAGGGGCACCGCACTACGGGAAAAGGGTCAGTGCTCGTCCAACTCGAGCACCCGGGCGTGCAGCACCTGGCGCTGCTGGAGCGCCGCGCGTACCGCGCGGTGCAGCCCGTCCTCCAGGTAGAGGTCACCCCGCCACTTCACGACGTGGGCGAACAGGTCACCGTAGAACGTCGAGTCCTCCGCGAGGAGCGTCTCCAGATCGAGCTGGCCCTTGGTGGTGACGAGCTGATCCAGGCGCACCGGGCGCGGGGCCACGTCCGCCCACTGCCGGGTGCTGTCCCGGCCATGATCGGGATACGGCCGACCGTTTCCGATTCGCTTGAAGATCACACGGAAAGCCTACCGGGCGGGCGGCGCGCGGCGCAGCCTCGCGCCACCCGGGAAATCCGGCGCCCGGGCGTGTGTTCCGCCACCGGCGCGGCCGCGTGCGCGGGTGACGTGACGTCACCCGCGAGCCCCGGCGGGTCGCGCGGGGCGCCCACACGGGGCGACGCGCACGGCGTGGGCACCGGAAGCGAGGAATCGTTCCAGCGCCCACGCCGTGGGAGAGGCGAGCGTGATCAGCTCAGCACCTCGTGGTCGTGGTCGTGCAGGCCGCCGCCCTCGTCGGAGCCGTCACCGGTCGGGACGGACGGCACCGGCTCGCTGAGCGAGGAGGTGTCCCAGGCGTACCGGCCGACCGCGTCCGCGATCACTCCAACGTTGACGCTGAACGCGTGCGTGTTGACGTTCTCGATCGTGTCGCAGGCCGCGTGGTAGCACTCGTCGTAGGCCTTGCCGGCCTCGCCGCCCCACAGGGCCGCCTGCTCCTCGGTCTTCACGCCCTCGGCACCGGTGAAGGTACCGCCGGAGGGGATGCCCTCCGCGATGAACGGGCCGTAGTCCGAGCGGCCGGAGAAGTCGGTCCCGCGCGGCTCCTCACCCTGGGACCTGATGAACTCGTTGATCCCGTGCTCGATCTGCGCCGACCCCTCGGGGCCCGCCGGGGCGCCGATGCCGTCCGAGTCGTCACCGTCGTAGACGAACAGGCCGTAGTTCGGCGAGGCGATCATGTCGAAGTTGAGGTAGAGGGCGATGTCCTCGCGCTCTTCCCCGGACAGGTCCGCGACGTAGTGCTCGGAGCCCAGCAGGCCCAGCTCCTCCGCGCCCCACAGCGCGAAGCGCACCTTGTTCCTCGGCTGCTTGGGGTGGTCCGTGCGGTGGTGCCACTGCTTGGTCACCTTGGCGTACTGGAGGGCCGCCTCCAGCACACCGGCCGAGCCGGAACCGTTGTCGTTGATGCCCGGGCCACCGGCGACGGAGTCCAGGTGCGCGCCCACCATGACGACGTTGTCCGCGTCGCCGCCGCGGGTCTCGGCGATGACGTTGGTGGTGCTCCGCTCGTCCTGGTACTCGATGATCTCCAGGTTGACGGTCACCTCGCCCGCCGCGACCGCGTCGGACAGGGCATCGCCGTCCGCCTTGGTGATACCGCCGGTCGGGACGACGCCGACGTTCGGGTCCCCGAGGGTGCCGTTCAGCGCGCCGTCGGAGTGGTTGTAGATGATCGCGCCGATCGCACCGGCCTCCGCGGCGTACTTCTGCTTGTCGGCGAAGGTGCAGCCACCGCGCTGGATGAGGGCGATCTTGCCGGTGAAGTCGCCGGCCGCGTAGTCGTCGAGCGTGCAGCCGGTGGTGCCGTCCTCGTCGACCGGCACCTCAGCGACGGACCCCTCGATGCCCCCCTCGGGCGTGCTGCGGGTGTACGTCATCAGGCTGATCGGGATGTCACGCTGCTCGGGCGAGAGCATCGTGAGCTTCTCCGCGACCGTCTCGCGGTAGGTGAAGTCGAACTCCTGGTAAGTGACGTCGTAGCCGGCCGCCTTGAGCAGCGTTCCCGCGTACTTGGCCGACTGGTCGTAGCCCTCGCTGCCGGCCGCGCGGTTGTCCCCGTTCCGGTCGGCGATGGCCTGGAAGACCTCCATGTGCCGGAAGGCGTTCTCGCCCGTGGTCTTCTCCACCAGCTTGCGGGCGAGCCGGGTGCCCTCGTCGGACATGTCCGTCTTCGCCGAGGCGGAGGTGGCGGTGGTGGTGAGCAGCAGCGGGGTGGCCACGGTGGCCGCGGCGATCGCCGCGATGGTGCGTCGTCTGATCTTGGGCGAAGCGGGCACAGACAGGTCCTTCCGACGGGTACGGCGGGTGGCTGTTCGACGGCGGGGGATTGTTGTCCGCGTTACGGACGCGCGCTGCGAGGCAACGTAGCCGCCGAACGCGCGGAGGGGAACGGTTGTCACACAATTCCCCCACGCGAGTCCCGCCCATCACGGACAGCCGGTCCGAATCCCCGGAAAGCGGCAGCGCGGGTGGGGGACGAGACCGTCACGGCTTGGGCCCGGCGGCCGCACGATCAGGGCGGGAGCCCCGGTCGGCGGGTACCGTGAAAGAAGGCGCGGCCCCGGACCGCCCCTGACCCGGACGCCGGGCGCGTAGGGTTGCGGACGCCGAGATTCCGGCGCCTGGTGACTCGGCGCGTATTCTCGGTGCCCTCCCCCGCCCCCGCGCGCGCAGCGCTCTGACCGAGGACCTGCCCCGTGACCTCACTCGCGCTCGGACCGAGCTGGCTCGACCCGGACTACCTGATCGCCACCTTCGGTCTCATCGGCATCCTCGTCATCGTCTTCGCCGAGTCCGGGCTGCTGATCGGCTTCTTCCTCCCCGGGGACTCGCTGCTCTTCACCACCGGGCTGCTGGTGGCCACCGACCAGTACCTGCACTACCCGCTGTGGCTGGTGTGCACGTTGATCGTCATCGCCGCCGTGGCGGGCGACCAGGTGGGCTACCTCTTCGGACGCAAGGTGGGGCCCGCGCTCTTCCGCCGCCCGGACTCGCGGCTGTTCAAGCAGGAGAACGTGACCAAGGCGCACGCGTTCTTCGAGAAGCACGGCCCCAAGTCGATCGTCCTGGCCCGCTTCGTGCCCATCGTGCGGACGTTCACGCCGATCATCGCCGGGGTCAGCCGGATGAACTACCGCACCTTCGTCACCTTCAACGTCGTGGGCGGCGTGCTGTGGGGCGCCGGGGTGACGGTGCTCGGAGCGATGCTCGGCCAGATCGCGTTCGTGCGCGACAACATCGAGCCCATCCTGCTCGGCATCGTCTTCCTGTCGGTGATCCCGATCATCGTCGAGCTCTGGCGGGCACGCCGCGAGAACAGCCGTGCCGCGGCCACCCAGGCGGCCGGTTCGGCCATCGGAGACGCTGGTCCGGCCGCCGCCGGTGGGGCCGTCGTCGCGGAGGCCACTCCGGCGGAAGCCCCGTCGGCTACCGCCGCACAGCCCGCGCCCGGTACGCGCGGGCGGCGCGCGCAGCCCTGACCCCGCTGCCGCCCCGGCACCGCACCCGCCGCCTCGTCGGACCGCCCCGGGCGCCCGCCGCCGGACCCCGGGCTCGACGCCTCGCGGGGTGCCCCCTCCTCAGGCCCGGGCCCGGTAGGCGCGCATGGCGAGCGGGATGAACAGCGCGGCGATCCCCGCGGCCCAGACGAGGGACCACATCACCGGGGCCGCCACGTCCCCGCCGACGAGGAGCC
The DNA here is from genome assembly GCF_027460245.1 of Streptomyces sp. WMMC1477. NCBI lineage: Bacteria > Bacillati > Actinomycetota > Actinomycetes > Kitasatosporales > Streptomycetaceae > Streptomyces > Streptomyces sp. WMMC1477. The sequence goes on from NZ_JAPZBD010000003.1 coordinate 2,914,684, forward strand.
CGCGGAAGGCGTCGGACAGGTGCGTGACCGGGTTGATGTCCACCCAGGCCTGCAGCCAGCCCGGCATCGTCTCGACGCGGACGAACGCGCTGCTGGTGAAGGTGATCGGGAAGATCAGGGTGAAGGCGAAGACCTGCACCTTCTCCGGATCGCCCGCGAGCATGCCGATGAGGACCGCGGCCCAGGAGACGGCCAGAGCGAAGACCAGGAGCAGCAGGGCCGCGCCGAGGAAGCCCCCGATGCCGTTCGTGATGCGGAAGCCCAGCACCGCGCCGAGCCCGAGCATGAGCAGCATCGCCCAGAGCTGCTTGGCCATGTCCGCCGAGATCCGCCCGAACAGCGGGGCGGAGCGGGCTATCGGCAGACTCCGCAGCCGGTCGAAGACGCCCTTCGTCAGGTCGCTGTTGAGGGACATCGCCGTGTACATGGTCATGAACAGGGTGTTCTGCACGATGATGCCCGGCAGCGCGTACTGCAGGTACGCCTCCGGGCTGCCGGCCATCTGGCCGCCGAAGACGTAGGTGAAGAGGAACACGAACATGATCGGCGTGATGCTGTAGTCGACCAGTTCGAGCGGGTTGTGCTTGACGGACACCAGACTCCGCCAGGCCATCGTGCCCGTCTGCCGCAGGCCCGCTCCGGGGCGCACCCGCCCGCTCTTGGAGAGCGGCGCGGTGATCGTCGTCGCCGTCATGACGCACCTCCCGCACTGCCCACGCGCTCGAACGCGCCCTCGTCCGGCTGCGCGGCCTCGTCCTCGGGCCGCTGCTCCGGCTCCGCGCGGTGACCGGTGAGGGCGAGGAACACCTCGTCCAGCGAGGAGCGGCGGAGGGCCAGCTCGCCGATCGCGATGCCGGCGCCGTCCAGGCGTCGCACGACGGCCGGCATCAGCTCCGGCTCCTTCACCGGCGCGATGACGAGGTCGCCCTCGATGTGCGTCTGATCGCCCGCGGCCTCGGTGACGAGCGCGTGCACGGCCGGGAGGTCCTCGGCGTGGACGGGACGCAGCTGCAGCACCTGCCCGCCGACCTCCGACTTCAGCCCGTCCGGCGTGCCCTCGGCGATGACGTGCCCCTTGTCGATGACCACGATCTCGTCGGCCAGCTTGTCGGCCTCCTCCAGGTACTGCGTCGTCAGCAGGGCCGTCATCCCCTCGGCGACCAGGCCGCGCAGCATGTCCCACACCTCGCCCCGGCTGCGGGGGTCGAGGCCCGTCGTCGGTTCGTCGAGAAAGAGGATGCTGGGGCGGCCGACCAGGCTCGCCGCCAGGTCCAGCCGGCGGCGCATGCCGCCGGAGAACGTCTTGACGGCCCGCCCCGCCGCCTCCGCGAGCTGGAAGTGCTCCAGCAGCTCGGCGGCGCGGGCCCGCGCCTCCTTCCGGCGGATGCCCAGCAGCCGGCCGATCAGCAGCAGGTTCTCCGTTCCCGTCAGGTTCTCGTCCACCGCCGCGTACTGGCCCGTCAGGCCGACGGCCGCCCGAACGTGGCCGGGCTCCCGCACGACGTCGTGGCCGGCGACGAGGGCCCGCCCGGCGTCCGGCCGGATCAGCGTCGCGAAGATCCGCACCGCCGTCGTCTTCCCGGCGCCGTTGGGCCCGAGCAACCCCAGGACCGTGCCCGTACGGGCGGCGAGATCCACCCCGGCGAGGGCCTGGGTCTCCTTGAAACGTTTGGCCAGGCCTTCTGCCTGGATCGCGTAGGTCATGGCAAAGGTCCCTCCATCCCTTTCGACAACTGTGACCCACGGCACTGACATTCCGCCCGAGATGCCGGAAACCGGGTTTCTCCTTAGATTTGACGAAAGGATGACGAATCGTTGAGGGGCCTCCGGATGCCGCCAGACGACCGGCAGCGCGCGCTCGGAGCAGATCCCGGCGGTCACGACGACCTCACCGGCAGGCGTCGCCGAGAGGCGGACGCGACCGAGGGCCAGCGGGGGCCGACGGCCGGTGCTCATCTGCCCCCCGATCCGCTGCGCGAGCTGATCGGGCCGCGCCCGAACGCCTTCCTCCGGCGGGCCGCGCTCCTGCTCCCACCGCTCCTCATCGTCATCGGCGTCATCGCCCAGAGCCTCACGCCGCCGGACATCGTCTTCTCGTCCGTCTTCGCCGCCGCCCCGCTCGTGGCCGCCCCGCTCTACTCCCCCCGCGCCACCGCCGCCACCGGGTTCGTCGCCGTCGTCACCCTGATCTGGCTCATGCACGTCATGAACGGGGTGACCCTGTTCGAAGGTGCCCTGAAGGCCGCGACCGTCACCACCGTCTCCCTGCTCGCCCTGGTGCTCAACCGAGTGGTGCGCCTCGGCGCCCAGCGGCTGGCCACAGCCCGGGACGTCGCCGAGGCCGCCCAGCTCGCCCTGCTGCCGCCACCGGAGCACTGGCTGAACCACCTGGAGATCGCCGCCCGCTACCAGGCCGCCCAGCGGGAGGCCAGCATCGGCGGCGACCTCTACGCCGTGCAGGACACCCCGCACGGCGTGCGGCTGCTCGTCGGCGACGTCCGGGGCAAGGGGCTGGAAGCCGTGGGCGCCGTCGTCATCGTGCTCGGCGCCTTCCGGGAAGCGGCGGAGGAGGAGGCGGACCTGGCGGTGGTCGCCCTCCGGCTGGACCGGGCCCTGCGCCGGGAGGGCAGGCGCCGCACCGACACCGTGGACTCCTTCGAGGGCTTCACCACGGCCGTCCTGGCCGAGATCACCCCGGCCGGGCGGCTGCGCGTCGTCAACTGCGGCCACCCCCCGCCGTGGCTCCTGCTCCCCGGCGGGCGGCTGGAGAGCCTGGAGCCCGCCGGGTACGCGCTCCCCCTCGGGCTCGCCGCGCTCCCGGGCGAGGACGCCGAGAAGCCGCCGGTGGGCGAGGTGGCGTTCCCGGTCGGTGCCACCCTGCTGATGAACACCGACGGCCTGACCGAGGCCCGGGGCCGGGACGGCGTCTTCTACGAGCCGTCCCGGCGGATCAAGGAGGAGTGGGCGCGGTACGGGCCGGAGGCGCTGCTCGACGAGATCGTCGCCGACGTCGCCGAGTACACCGGCGGTCCGCCGGCCGACGACCTGGCCCTCCTCGCCGTGACCCACCGTGACCGGTCGGACCGTCTCTGATGACGACTTGGCCACGATCCCCGGATGGAGGGCAACCCCGGACGTGGTGAATATGCCCGGTTCCGTCCGGTCGTGGGGTGAACGTCCAGGCGAGAGCCGTCTCTTGTTACCGAGAAGGCTTGGAATATGAGCCGCGGGTCTATTAACGTTCGATAACGCAGCGCGGTCGTCACCGCCGCCACAAGAGGCGGCACCGTGCGCCTTGGCCGAATCCTGACAGTGCATCGACTGGCAGCACCACCGCACCACCGCACCACCACCGCACCACCAGATGCACCCAGGGAACCGGGGAACCACTTCATGGGGTGAATCGGGCGCCCATGCCCGTAGGAGACCTTCCTGCTCCGAACCCGTCAGCTAACCCGGTAGGCGAGAAGGAAGGAAAGGAGAACGCCTCCGTGGCGTCGAGCAGGCAGGCCGCCGAAACCGCGTACGCGGGCGAGGAGTCGGACTCCTACCCGGTGTACGGCCCGTCCGTCGAGGACGGCGCGACGTTCGCCGAGTGGAACCCGACCGCGGACACCGTCCGCCCCGTCCGCGGCCGCCACCGCGTCGCCAAGCAGCGCTCCGGCATGGCCCGCAGCAGCGCGGTCCTGGGCGTCGGCATGGTCGCGGCCATCGGCGCCGGCGGCATGGCCACCGCCAGCCCCAAGGCCAGCGTCCCGCTGAGCATGCCCGACATGGACCTGCCGGGCCTGGACGGACTCGCCGACGGCATATCCATCGGCGGTGCGGACGACGAGGCGGCCCCGCTCGCCGCCCCCCTCACCCAGGCCGGTCTCACCGACTCCGAGCTCGCCGACGGCACCACCGACGCCGGCGAGGCCCTGCGCAACCGCATCCTCGCCCAGGCAGACCAGCAGCGCGCCGCGGCCGACGCCGACTCCCGCCGCCAGGCCGCCGCCGAGGCCGCCACGTCGGCGGCCGGGGAGGCCGAGAAGAAGGCCGAGGCCGAAGCCGCCGCCGAGGCCGCGGCGGAAGCCGAGCGCAAGCGCAAGGCCGAGGAGGAGCGCCGGCGCAAGGCGGAGGAGGAGCGGCTGCGCAAGCTCGCCGCCAGCTACACCCTCCCGCTGGCCAACTTCCAACTCACCTCCGGCTACGGCGAGTCCGGCAACATGTGGTCCAGCGACCACACCGGTCAGGACTTCGCCGCGCCCACCGGCACCCCGGTCAAGGCCGTGCACTCCGGCACCATCAAGGAGGCCGGCTGGGCCGGAGCCTACGGTTACCGCATTGTCCTGGAGCTGGAGGACGGCACCGAGATCTGGTACTGCCACCTCTCCTCGATGACCCGCACCAGCGGCACCGTCACCACCGGCGACACCATCGGCCGCGTCGGCTCCACCGGCAACTCCACCGGCCCCCACCTCCACCTGGAGGTCCGGCCGGGCGGCACCGACACCGTCGACCCGCTCGCCTGGCTGCGCGCCAAGGGCCTCGGCATCTGAGTCCGCCCGCGCCCCACAAGCCCCCGGCGGCCCCGACGTCCATCCCCCCGACGCCGGGGCCGCCGGTGCGTCGTCCCCCTCCCGCCGGCCCGGGGCGCCCCGGGCCAGGGCCGCGCCACACGATCACGCCCGCCTGCGCGTCGGAGACGTCCAAGGAGGACCGTGCGCAAGCTCGTCTACTACATCGGCATGTCACTCGACGGCTACATCGCCGGCCCCGACGACGAGGTGGACTTCTACCCCGTCACCGACGACCACGTCGCGCACATGAACACCGCGTACCCCGAGGTCCTGCCCACGCACATCCGTCGCCAGCTCGGTGGCGCCGACGAACCGAACCGCGTCTTCGACACCATCGTGATGGGCCGCGCCACCTACGGCCCCGCCCTGCGTGTGGGCATGACCAACCCCTACGCCCACCTGCGCACCTACGTCCTGAGCCGCAGCCTCACCGTGTCCCCCGACCCGGCCGTCACCGTCACCGACGAGGACCCGCGCACCCTGGTGCGCCAGCTCAAGGCCGAGGACGGGCCCCTGGACGTCTACCTCGCCGGCGGCGGCAAGCTCGCCGGACCCCTGCTCCCCGAGATCGACCGGCTCATCATCAAGAAGTACCCCGTCGTGGCCGGGGCCGGTCTCCCCGCCTTCGACACGGCCTTCCAGCCCACGCAGTTCACCCTGACCGACAGCCGCACCTTCGGAGGCGGCTGCGTCGTCCTCACCCTCGACCGCGCCTGACCGCACGCCGGTTCGGTGGACGGGGTGTCCGCGCCCGCCGAACCGGCGCGCCGCCCGTCACACCCGGGCCAGCTCCGCCGCCCCGAACGAGACGTCGAACCGGTCACACCAGATGCTCACGCTGCTGTAGAGGTCCAGCTCGGCGTCCCCGGGGAGCGTGTAGTTCTGGTTCCCCTTGTTCCCCTTCAGCTTGCCCAGGTTCAGGTACTCGCCGTCGTCGAAGACCTTCCAGCCGTCCTTGCCCGGCAGCACCTCGGCGTCCGAGAGCCACACCTTCAGGTCCGGACCGTTACTCGTGTCCAGCCCCTCGATCCGCAGGATCCGCTCGCCGTCGGCCAGCTCCACGATCCGCACCGTCCCGCTCGTGGCGTGCTCGTGAGTGACGAAATCCCCCTGCGCCAACGTCAACGGCCCGGCCGGAGCCTCCCGCTCGGGCTCCCCCTCCGCCTCCGGGCTCCCGTCCGCGTCCGGGCTCCCGTCCGCGGACGCCTCCGGCTGCGGACTCGCCGAGGGCAGCGCCTCGTTCACCGTCTCGTCCGTCCACAGCTTCCATGGCTGGAACAGATACAGCACCACGCCCGCCGCGACCAGCCCCAAGGCCAGTGCTCCCGCGACGATCGGTCTCGTCAACCGCCCCATCGTCAACCTCCCGGCACACACACCATCCAGTGCCCCGACAACGCCGCCGCGCCCCGCCGAGTTCCCTCACCCTGAGCGCGCCAGCGGGTTGGGCAGCGTGAGCCCCTCGTCCGCCAGCACCCGTGAGGCCTCACCACACAGCCGGTGGTCGGCGGCCACCCGCCGCACCCACTCGTCCGGCGACGTCCCCAGCACCGCCCGCAGCCGCGCCGACCCCCGCAGCAGCTCACCCATCACCTCGCGCTGCCCGCCGGCCGGCCGCACCCCGCCCCCGCGCCCCGCCAGCAGGCCCCGCTCGGACACGTAGACGTCGGCGTCCCCGGGCCCGCCGTCCACCGGGAACCGCTCCCCGGCCAACCGCCTCCGCCGGTAGTTGGCCCGCTCCGAGGCGTCGACGACCCGGAGCTGCTCGCCGTCCAGCCACAGCAGCACCAGCTCCGTCCACCGCCCCGGAGCCGCGTACGGCGTGTACGCCACGTACCCGGCGACGCTGACATGGCCCGAGTGCCCCACCGCGAGCCCGCCCACCCGCACCGGCACCATCGGCACCGTTCCCGACACCCCGCCCACCGCGAACTTGTGCCGCAGCTGCGCCGGTGCCGCGTTCGACCCCACCGCCAGCACCGGTATCCGCCCCTCGGCGCGCAGCTCCGCCACCGTCATCCGCGCGGGCGGCCGCAACTCGTCGTCCACCAGCAGCCCCGGCTCCGCCACCGCCCGCCCCGGGTACAGCAGCGGATCCAGCAACGGCACACCCCCGAACCCCAACTCCTCCAACGACCCCCCGCCCCTCACCGCCGCGGCTGCCCGTACACCCGGCCCACCCGCACGCGGAGGCGTGCTACGGCGTCCGTGATCACGCAAGCCCTCCTGCCCGGAGAGCGGCCACAAACGAGCCCCAGGGCGCCTCCCCGAACTCCAGCGACCTGCCCGCAGGTACCTTGCTGTCCCGCACCCCGGTCACGGTGTGAGGAAAGAAAGCCACCTCGACACACTCGGTGCCGCTGCCGCCACTGTAGGACGACTTGAACCAGCTGGCTTCACTGTCACCTTGCTGCCGCGACTGCCCCATCAAAGCTCCTCCATAGCCACACGGATCAGGGCCTCGGTCTTCTCGATGTCGAGTGCCTGGGCCCTGAGATACTCGAACGCCAACCTATAGCGCTCAAGTTCCTTGGGCTTCTCCATGAACAGGCTGCCGCCCAGGACGTCGACGTAGACGACGTCAAGAGACGGCGAAGGCCCGCCCAGGATCACGAAGCTGCCCAGTGCAGCCGCGTGGGCGCCAGACGAGAACGGCAGTATCTGCACCGTGACGTGTGGAGAAGCCGCACACTCGAGTAGATGGCCGAGCTGTTCCCGCATGGTGTCCGGACCACCGACGAGGCGGCGGATCACCGCTTCGTCCATGACGGCCCAGACGTGCGGAGGCTCTGCCCGCCGCAGCAACTCCTGCCTCTTCATGCGGATGTCCACCATGTGCCGGACCTCCTGATCCGTGCACCGCATCTCCGATGCCCGGTGCACGGCCTCCGCGTATGCCCGCGTCTGGAGCAGCCCCGGAACGTAGACGGCCGCGTAGTGGTCCTCACGGACCACCTCGTTCTCCAGCGTCAGCAGGAGATTCATGGACTCGGGGATCGGATCCGCCAGCGAATGCCACCAGCCTTGGATCTTCGCGCCCTTCGCCAGTTCCACGAGCGCGGAGCGTTCCTCGTCGCTGGCCCCGTACTCACGGCAGAGGGCATCTACTGAAGGCCACTTGACGGTGCCTTCCTTCGTCTCGTACCGGCTGAGCGTCGCCTTGGAGATGCCGACTCGGGCACCAGCCTCCTCAAGCGTGAGGCCGCTCCGTTCACGCAGACGCCGCAGGTCTGCCCCCAGTTGGCGGCGCCGGGTCGTGGGTCCAACAGCCATGGTTACGGGCCTCCCTGTCGATCTTCCTGAGCCTGCCTTGGAGTTCGGCAGGGGACAAGCCAGCGCGCGCGGGGGCGCGTGCGGTTCGTGTTCACTCCTGCCTGGCATTCGTGAGAGTTCCATTTTGAAACCGAGAGTGTCATTCTGAGAATCCATCCGCCACTCGGCGGAATGATCTTCCGAGAGAGGCCGATCGGCATGGTTGATTGCTACGACTCGAACTCAACGGCCCTCACCGTCTCGTTCCTCGCACTGCCGACAGCAGTCCCCGAACTCCGCTGGACGACCCGCTCGCACCTCGCCCGGTGGGGACACTCCGATTTGGCGGACGCTGCGGAGCTGTGCGTGAGCGAACTGGTCACCAATGTCATCCGGCACGTTGGAGAGGGCACACCGGCCACGTTGACGGCGGCGGTGTCGGCAGCTCGGCTCCGGGTGGAACTCTCCGACCCTGACACAGAGGCGCTGCCCAGGCCTTCCGCCCCGAGCGCCAACGACGAGTGCGGCCGAGGCCTCGCCCTGATGGAGGCCATCTGCTCGCGATGGGGCGTCGTTGTCGGTCGTGGCGGCAAGACGGTCTGGTGCGAGATCCAGGCGAACCAAACGGCCGACGGCGGGGCGTGCCAGCTGGACGAGACAAGGAGAACCCACGCGGTCCTTACCCTTTACGGTGCGCGAGGCACCGCCACCTCACCCCTCGCTCAGCGTGAGGCCTCGGAAGCCGCCGTCACCGTGATCGCGGACATCCTGTCCTGGCTGTGCGCCCGTGGACATGACCCGGACACTCTCCTGGACAACGCTCAGGCCCGGTTCGAGGCGCGACGCAGTGGTGGGAGTGTGCCGCGAGAGAGGGCGGTTTGGTGATATCCAGAGGGCGGAGCGAGTCCCGTGAAGCTGTGCCGCACACTAGTGGGGTCGCGATGTCAGTGGGGAGTGTCACTCTCTGTGATGGCGGGCATGCGCAAGGTCCGTCGCTGCGAGAAAGGGAGGGTGCATGACCAGCACTGAGCGAGGGTTCACCTCGGTGGAGATCTGCGCGGGAGCCGGTGGCCAAGCCTTGGGCCTGCACCAAGCGGGCTTTGAGCATCTCGCGCTGATCGAGATCGATCGTCATGCGTGCGAGACCCTGAAACTGAACGTGACGGAGGAGGCTGGCTGGGGCCAGTGCGAGGTTCTCGAGAGGGACCTCACTGAATTCAACCCAGAAGAACTTGGGCTATTTGAGGGGCAGCTTGATCTGTTGGCCGGGGGAGTTCCCTGCCCGCCGTTTTCTGCCGCTGGCCACCAGCTGGGCCGGGACGACGAGCGTGACCTTTTCCCGCGCATGCTTGACCTCGTTGATTTCCTGAAGCCCAGAGCCGTCCTGATCGAGAACGTCCGGGGCCTCCTGGACGAGAAGTTCGCGGACTACAGGGAGAACGAAATCCTGCCGCGACTGCAGGAATCAGGGTATGAGATCTGCGGCTGGGACCTCATGGAAGCGCGTGACTACGGAGTGCCTCAGCTGCGCCCGCGCGCGATCCTTGTGGCGATGCAGCCACAGTTCGCCGGACATTTCGCATGGCCAGATCCCCGTGAAGTGAGGATCAGGACACTCGCTGAAGCGCTGGCCCCTTCCATGGCGGCTCGTTTCGGGGAGACAGAGCGCGGCAAGGCCGCTTACCAGCGGTGGCTGGGTAAGGCGGAAGGCGGTATCGCCCCCACACTCGTCGGTGGGTCGAAGAAGCACGGGGGGGCCGACCTCGGGCCGACCAGGGCCAAGAAGGCGTGGCGGAAGCTTGGGGTGGATGCCATGGGCGTTGCGAATGAGCCCGACAAGATGGTGGACCCCGAGCGGGATCTGTACCCCAGGGACAAGGAGGGCCAGGAGATCGGCCCCAAGCTCACCGTCACTCAGGCCGCCATCATCCAGGGCTTTCCTGAGCACTGGAGGTTCTCCGGCGGCAAGACGGCTGCTTATCGGCAGGTCGGCAATGCCTTCCCTCCACCGGTCGCGCGAGTGATTGGTGAGCACATTATTGCCGCACTGGAGAAGGGCATGGTGAACCCGAGTCCGGGTATGCCACAAGCCCGTTGCCCGGAGAGCGCCGCACTTTTCGAACTGCCGGATGACTCAGGACTTCCGGGGGCGGAGCTCGGTCACGGTGTCGAAGACCTTGAGAGCGCATGCGTCCGGTGACTCGTGCTCCCAGAATCGCAGGACGGTCCAGCCCGCTTCGGTGAGCAACATGTCTGTTTCGCGGTCCCGGGCTACGTTCCTGGCCACTTTCTCGGACCAGTACCCCGAGTTCGTCCTTGGGGGAACGTAGTGCTTCGGGCAGCCGTGCCAGTAGCAGCCGTCCACGAACACGGCCACCCTGGCGGGCCGGAAGACCATGTCCGCAGTGCGTCGCAGCCCCGGCAGCGGCCGGGCTGCGACGCGATACCGCAGGCCATGGGCATGTACCAACTGCCGGATCGCCCGCTCAGGCTTCGTATCGCGGCTGCGGATCGCCTGCATGTTGCGTCGCCGGGTCGCCGAGGAGGCCCATGATCCTTCCGGCGGCTTCCATGCCTGGGGGCTGGCCTCGTCCCAAGTTCCGTTCATTCCCACTACCCGATCAGGTCAGGTCATGCGGCCCAGTGGCCGCCGCCTTTGCGGCACAGGCGCCACCGCGCTGAACGTGCCTGCAGCCCCAGCCTAGCCAGGGTCCCGGTGCAGGGGTCACTTCTTGTGGGACGGCAAGGTGGGAGCGGGGACGACGGGGTCCTGCGGTCTCGCCTGCACCCACCGCTGCCCTTCCAGAATGACGCCTGGGCGCTCATCGTGATCAGCCGTTGCCGGAGCCACGCGAACACTGACGAATTCGCCTTCGTCGGGCACGCAGACACCAAGCGAACGTGCGATGTGCCGGTGGGTTGCGTAGTCGCCCATGATCACGATGCCCTGCGTCTTCACGGCGGTGCGAGCCCCGCCGTTGCCTCTCACCCGCTTCATGTAGTCCTTCTGCTGGGCAACGGTGCGCACGACGTTGCGGCCGATGGGACGGTTCTGTGCCCTGCGGAACAGCTCGTTCACCCGGTGCTGACCGGAAGGCTGTGACAGCACCGCCTCACGGTCTGCAGGGTTCATGTGAAGAAGCACGTTCTCCGGGAGCGCGGCGTCGCTCCACAGCCAGTGGATCTGGTTCCGGCACGCGGCCCTGATGGTCAGCTTCCGGTCACGGTTGTTGCCGTCGTTTAGTGCGTCGCGCTGGATTCGCATCAACCCGGCACTCCACCGGCTCGCATGGTCGTCTGCCCAGAGCAGCAGGCAGATGTGCCCCGTGGCCTCCGGCGGGATCATCCACCCGCCGAACTGCTGAGAGTACTTGCAGTCCACGTCGATACCGCAGATCGAGTAGTCCATGTGTCGGCCGTCCGCAAGCTGGAACTCCCGCTGGATGTTGATCTCCACGAGGGTGCCGGCATGCGTCTTCTCTGTCTTGAAGAGGGTGTTCCAGTCGTAACGCCCCGTGGCCTCACCGTTGAGCAGCTGGTCGATCGTGTCGCGTAGGACGGCAGCAAACCTCTTCCCAGAGGGGTCAAGCGCCTTCAAGTGAGCGGCGACTGTCACCAGCTCTGCGTCGTCGTTGGCAACAGCCGCGATGTTGGCGGCTGCTGAGAGGTCTGCGAATTGCCGCGGGAAGAGCGAGTCTGTCTCTGTCATCGATCGCCTCCTGGGGCGGTTGACTGTGTAGGTGTGTGCAAGGGCCGGGATGCCCTCAGATCAATGTGCCAGGCGTGGCTCCATGTGTGCCGGTCGTGTGCCGGACGCACGCCAGGCGACATTAGATCAGCGCCTGGCTACTCATACAATATGAGCCTGGCGTCGAGTGCCCACACGAAGGAGCGGAGATGGCCGAGAACGGCACGCCCCGTCGACCGTCGATCAGGAAGGTGGCCGAGTTCATCGCGCGCGTCGGCCCAGGAGGTACGTTCACGAAGCTGGAGCTGTTCGATGCCGTTCCCGATGTCGCCCAGGCCGACCGGAGGATGCGGGACCTCCGGGAGATGGGCTGGCGGATCGACAACTACAAGGTCAACCCGAACCTCCGGCCGAACCAGTACCTAGTTGTTCAGCTGGGTGTGCGCATCGACTTGGGTGAGCCAGTGCCCAAGGGGGCGCGCAAGGCCATCACGGGGCCCAAGCGTCGTCGGATCTTCGAGCGTGACGGCCATACGTGCCAGGTCTGTGGCATCCATGCTGGTGCGGCCTTTCCGGACGACCCGGAGCGCCACGCCAATCTGACAGTAGGGCACGTCATACCGGTTAGCCGTGGCGGCTCGAACGACGATGACAACCTGCGGGCAGAGTGTCAGCGGTGCGGTGACGAGGCACGCGACATCACCCGCAATCCGCCGACCAAGGAAGAGGTTCTGGCGCACTTGTCCCACCTCGGTGGTCTGAAGGAGAAGCGCCGCCTGTACGGGTGGATGCAGGCAGGGACGAGGACTCTGGACGACACCGAGCGGCTGTTCATCGAATGGGCTCGACTGTCGCCGGTTGATCGGCTGGCTGTCACCGCAGCTCTCGCTGATCAGGTCATCAAGGATCTCGCCCGTGAGTAGCGGATGCCGTCGGCCTGTCTGTGGCGACACCTACTCTAAGGCCGTAGCGCTCACGGGTGTCGAGAGGAGCTGTGATGCCAACTCGCCTAGAAGATGTGCTTGCTCGGTTCTGTTCGTCGCCCACCACGAGGCAGATGTATGACTCTTGGCGCACAGACCGGCGTCGCGAGGCAGTGGCACCCGTAGTAGAAGCACACGAGACACACGTCGTTTACAGACTTTCACCCAGCGACGTCAGGGACGTATGCAGGCGGACCGAGCACGCGCTCGGATCAGTAGCCCGCCGTGATGGGGAGGCGGTGCCAAGGATCGTGGACTGGCACCCTGACTTCGCGTTCACCCATGCCCTGCACATCTGTATGGAGCGGCTGGGCACGCTTCCCACATACGGTGACGTGCGCGACTACGCAATGTCGGACGAATTGGGCTGGGAGATGCTCGGCTCTCCTGCCAGCCGCATGATCGAAGCTGAAGCGTATAAAGGGACTCCGAGGCAGCGCGTGAAGGCAGCCATGCGGTGGCGGGTGGGCAACGCCTACTACAGCTTCCTGCGGGAGGTCTACAGCATCGTTGAGCTTCGCCAGCGGGGCATCCCGCTGCTGGTCCATCCACTTGCTGATGCCCTGTTCCGCGTGGACGCCTGGGTTGGCCGGGTCGCGTTCAGTCTGAGGATCGGCAACAAGAAGTTCCGGCAGGGAGCCAGCGACGGCCGGAAGCTCTCCGCCGAGCGTCTGCTCGCCGGCGTGCGGCCGACCTTGGCTTTCCGTGAGATTGAGTTGCGTGCTGCCCGAGAGTTCGGGTGTGTGCACGTGCCGTCGTCGGAGGAACTTGATGTCGCCGCTGACCGCATCGGTGAGGCATTGCTGTTGACGGGCGAGCGGGGGCAGGGCTGACACAGGTCACCGCCAGCCGGCGAAGGGGCGGGGGGAGGCTTGTTGGGTTGGGGGGCTGGCTTGGGGGCGGAGGGTGAGGAGGTGGTTGAGCAGCTCCTGCTCGCGGGCCGCGAAGTCGGGCGGCGGAGCCGTGCGTTCGGCGCGGGCGCGGAGGAGGGCGAGGGACGTGGCCGCCGCGTGGTACTCGGAGACGGTGCGGGCGGCGATGGGCCCGTGGGCGCGGCGCGCGAGCCGGCGGGCCTGGGCGCGGGCGTACATCGAGCCCAGGGTCCAGGGCTCGGCGGGGGCGAGCCAGCCCTGGGCGGCGTAGGTGTGGAGGGTGTCCCGGACGGTGCGCAGGTCCCGGCCGCGGTACCAGACGGCGAGCCAGATCAGGGTGCCCAGCACGGGGAGCATGAAGAGGGCGTAGACGAGGAGGAAGTGCAGGCCGTCGGTGGAGGCGGAGCCGTTCCACAGGGCGTGGAGCACCATCGAGGTGAGGAGCCCGACGGCCGGGAGCAGCAGGCGCAGGGCGCGGCGGTGGGCGGCGAGGGCCGCGGCGACGCCGAAGCCGATGCCGGTCATGGCGGTGAAGAGCGGGTGGGCGAAGGGGGACATGACGATGCGCACGACGAAGGTCTGGGCGGTGGTCGCGGCGAACTCGTCGGAGGCGTAGAGCTGGTCCCCGGCGTAGGCCGTGCCGAGGTAGAGGATGTTCTCGGTGAAGGCGAAGCCGGTGGCGGTGACGCCGGCGGTGACGATGCCGTCCACGACGCCGCTGAAGAAGCGGCGGCGGTGGAGGAAGAGCAGCAGGACGGCGGCGGCCTTGGCCAGCTCCTCGACGACGGGGGCGACGACGGTGGCGCCGAGGGTGTCGACGTCGCCGTCGGCGATGACGCTGGTGGCCAGCCACTCGGCGGTGAAGGTGTTGGCGATGACGGCGACGAGGGTCGCGGCGCAGGCGCCCCAGGCGAAGGCGAAGGCCACGTTCCGCCAGGGGGCGGGCTCGACGCTGTCGATCCAGCGGAACGCGGCGATGAGCAGCGGCACCGGAAGGGTGGACAGGAGCAGGCCGATGAGGAAGCCCTCGGTGCCGGTCTGCTCGCGGACGATCGCGAGGATGGTGAGGCCGCACAGGGCGAGCAGGATCGCGATGGCCACGGCGCGCAGGACGCGGCTGTGCCACCAGGGGGCTCGGCGCGGGGTGTACTGCCACTGGGCCTGGCCCGCGGGCGTCGCCGGGACTGCGGCGGTGGTGCTCGCGGGTGCCGGGGGCGTGTTCGGGGGTGCCGGGACGTCTCCGGGGGCGTGTGGATGCACTCGCTCGACCTTAGTCGAACGTCCCCGTGCCGCGTGGGGCGTCAGCGGCGGCGGAAGAGGAGGTCCCGGACGGCGTGTCCCTTGCCGAGACCCTGCTCCTCGAAGCGGGTGAGGGGCCGGATCTCGGGGCGGGGGGCGTAGCCGCCGTCGGACTGGGTGTTCTCGAAGGCCGGGTGCGCGGTCAGGACGTCGAGCATCTGTTCGGCGTAGGGTTCCCAGTCCGTTGCGCAGTGCAGCAGGGCACCGGGGGCGAGGGGCACGGCGGCGAGGTCGAGGAAGTGGGGCTGGATGATGCGGCGCTTGTGGTGGCGCTTCTTCGGCCAGGGGTCGGGGAAGTAGACGCGGAGCCCGGAGAGGGAGCCGGGGGCGAGCATCTTCTCCAGCAGGATGACGGCGTCTCCGTTGGCCACCCGGATGTTGGTGAGGACGTCCCGTTCGGCGAGCCGCAGCAGGTTGCCCTGGCCGGGGGTGTGGACGTCGGCGGCGAGGATGCCGGTGCCGGGTTCGGCGGCGGCCATCCGGGCGGTGGCCTCGCCCATGCCGAAGCCGATCTCGAGGACGACCGGTGCCGTCGGGGGCAGGGTGTCGAAGAGGGCCGGCAGGTCGAGGACGCGGCGGCCGTCGATGTCCAGGCCCCAGCGGGGCCAGAGCCTGGTCAGGGCGTCGCGCTGGGCCTGGGTGACGCGGCTGCGGCGGGGCTGGAAGCTGCGGATGCGCCGGTCGTGGTGGGAGCCCGCGGGGTCGGCGGCGGGGCCGGCTCCGGGCTCGAACATCGAGGAGCGGCGGCTTCCGGGGGGTGGCGGAGCGTTCTCGGACACAGTGCTGCCAGTTTATGGGGCGTCCGCGATGTCATGGCACCGGGCGCTGCGGCATCGGGCGCCGTGCCGCCCGGCGCTGTGACGTGGGGCTCACGGGCGCCGGGCGACCAGACGGCGGGGCCGCGGCTCCGGGGCTTGGCTTCACGGGGTGAGGCCCGCCAGGACGCGGTCGGCGATCTCCCGGCCGATGGGGAGTGAGGCGGTGGCGGCGGGGGAGGGGGCGTTGAGCACGTGCACGGTGTGCGGGCCCTCGGTGATGAGGAAGTCGTCGGCGAGCGTGCCGTCGCGCAGGACGGCCTGGGCGCGGACTCCGGCGGGGGCCGGCAGCAGGTCCTCCTCGGTGACGGCGGGCAGCAGGCGCTGGACGGCGGTGGTGAACGCGCGCCGGGACAGGGAGCGGCGCAGCTCGCCGGAGCCGTAGCGCCAGTGGCGGCGGGCGAGCTGCCAGGAGCCGGGCCAGCCGAGGGTGCGGGCGAGCTCGCGGGGGTGGGCGGTGCGCCAGTCGTACCCCTCGCGGGCGAGGGCGGGCACGGCGTTCGGCCCGATGTGGACGCCGCCGTCGATGCCGCGGGTCAGGTGGACGCCGAGGAAGGGGAACGCCGGGTCGGGGACGGGGTAGACGAGCCCGCGGACGAGCCCGGAGCGCTCCGGCGCCAGCTCGTAGTACTCGCCCCGGAACGGGATGATCCGGGCCGGGGGCCGGTCCCCGGCGAGACGGGCGATCTCGTCGCAGTGCAGGCCCGCGCAGTTGACCAGGGCACGGGCGCGCAGGGTCGCACCGGACGCGGTGCGGACGGCGACGCCGAGGCCGGACCGCCGGTCGACGGCGGTCACCCGGGAGTCGTAGCGCACCCGGGCGCCGGCGTCCTCGGCCAGGCGGGCGAGGGCTGCGGCGACGGCGCCGTAGTCGCAGATGCCCGTGGTGGTGACGCGGAGGGCGGCCAGCGCGGAGACGTTCGGCTCCAGCTCGGCGATCTGGGCGGGGCCCAGCTCGTGCAGCGGGATGCCGTTCTCCCGGCCGCGCTGGGCGAGGGCGTGCAGCCGGGGCAGTTCGTCCCGGTCGGTGGCGACGATCAGCTTGCCCGTGACCTGGTGCGGTATGTCGTTCTCCGCGCAGAACTTCACCATCTCGGCGGCGCCCTGGGTGGCGAACCGGGCCTTGAGGGAGCCCGGCCGGTAGTAGACGCCGCTGTGGATCACGCCGCTGTTGCGGCCCGTCTGGTGCCGGGCGGGCCCCGCCTCCTTCTCCAGCACGAGGACGCGGACACCGGGGCGGGCGCGCGTCAGCGCGTAGGCCGTGGACAGGCCGACGATCCCGCCGCCGACGACCAGGACGTCCGCGTCGTACCGGTGCGCACGCGGCCGTGGCGAGGGCGCCGACGGCGAGGGCACGGAGGGTGGAGGCTCGGAAGGCAAGGGCGGGGAAGGCGAGGGCTCGGTCGGCGAGGGCACGGGCTCGTTCCCGGATACGGGCTCGTTCTGGGGCACCACGTCTTCCATCATGCTGGTCGGCACCGACAGTGCACAGCGGCGTCCGTCACGTCGTCCGCTCCGTGGACGGCCGCACGGCGGCGGACGAACGACCGCGCGTGCCCGGGTGCCTCACGCCGGGGCCGCGAGCAGCGGCCGGGCGCGCTCGCGGAACTCGGCGACCCGGGGGTTGTCGCCGTAGGGCTCCATACGGTGCAGCAGATCCCGCACGTACTCGGTGGTGCGCGCCGAGGATATGCGGCCCGCGACCTCCACCGCCCGGGTGCCGGCCGCGCAGGCGGCGTCCAGGTTGCCCGACTCCAGCTCGGCGACGGCGGAGACCAGCAGCCGCAGCCCGTGCGAGCGGACGAACTCCTCGGTCGGTTTGGACAGCGCCTGCTCGGTGAAGCGCCGCACCTGGCGGGGGGCGCGCAGATCGCGGTAGCACTCGGCGGCGTCGGCCGCGAGCCGGTCGGAGGAGTAGAAGTCCAGCCAGGACGGGTCGGGGTCGCCGTCGCGGGCGCGCTCCAGGCGGCTCTCGGCCGCCGCCAGCGCGGCCCCGCACGCGGGCGCGTCGTCGGCCTTGGCGTGGGCGCGGGCCTCGACGAGGTGGAAGAAGCTCATGACGCGGTCCGTCGCGATGGAACGGTTGCGCTCCAGCGCGGCCTGCGCGAGGTCCACCCCCTCGTCAGCGAAGCCGCGGTAGGTGGCCTGCAGCGACATCGACGCCAGGACGTAGCCGCCGAAGGGCACGTCCGCGGCGGCCCTCGCCAGGCGCAGCGCCTGGATGTAGTAGCGCTGCGCGGCCTCCTGCTGCCCGGTGTCGAAGGCCATCCACCCGGCCAGCCTGGTCAGCTCCGCCGTCGCGCCGAAGAGGGCGCGCCCGACCTCGTCGGAGTAGGCGCCCAGCAGCAGCGGCGTGGCGTCCACCCGCAGGCACTCGGGGACCATCGACGAGCGCCAGTCGCCACCGCCGTACTTGGAGTCCCAGCGGCGGGCCTCCTCGGCCGCCTCGCGCAGCTTGGCCACGTCGCTGTGGCCCACGCGCACCGGCTCGGAGCCGGCGCCCGGGCCGGGACCGCCGAAGGGCCGCGGCCCGAGTTCCTCGGCCCGCGCCTCGCGGGCGACCGAGCTGTCGGCCGGGTTGATCAGCCAGCGGGAGGCCGGCGTGGCGTAGGCGCTGACGGCGAACGAACCGGCAAGTGACTGCCAGACGCTGCCGCTGCCCCGCCGCCCGGCGAGATCGAGCCGGTAGAGATCCGTGGCCGACTTCACGGCGGCGCCGACGTCGCGCGGGAAGGCGAGGCCGATCTCGGGGGCCGGGTCGGCGTCGGCGAGCCCGATCTCGTGTAGCGGCACCGGCCGCCCCAGCTTGCTGCCGATCGCCGCGGCGATCAGATGGGGCGCCGCACCCTGCGGCACCATCCCCTTCGACACCCACCTCGCCACCGATGTCTTGTCGTACCTCAGCGACAGGCCGCGCTGCGCACCGAGGTCGTTGACCCGGCGTGCGAGTCCGGCGTTGCTGATTCCCGCGAGCGCGAGAACCGTTCCGAGCTTCTCGTTCGGTCCGCGTGGCTCCCTGGACATGCGCGCACCCCTGACACAACGACGCCCGCCCCACTCCATGTTGGAACATGCTCGGGGCATTCGTGAACCCAGAGTAGTTTGCCGCATCCTCACCGTTAAGGGGTAGGGCCCCTGTTGGCGGGATTCCTCCCCGTACAGGAGTGCGCCGGCGATGCCCCCCGTAGCGGGACGCAGTGGGCGACGGCGGTGGTGCCGGGGCGTCGTGCGCGAGCCCCGGCCGTGTGGCCGTGCGCCCGGTCGTGCGCTCTGTGCGGGGTCAGGCGGTGCCGTTTGGATGGGTTCCGCGTGGGTCGGCTCGCTGGGGACGAAACCAGTGGGCTGGGGGAATGCCGTCACCCTGCTCCCCGCGGGCGGCGGCGCGGTCCGGGAGGAATCCATGCCTCCCGGACCTCCGGCGTTTCCGGGCCCGCGCCCCTTCGGCCCGGGGAACCGCGGTGCGAGCGCTTCCCACCGGTCCATGTACCTGGCATATACGTAGCCGTGAGTGAAGTGCACAACATGCGCCAAGTCTCTTCCGCTGTAGATAAGTTGGCTGAAACTCATGGTTTGAAGCCGCGCCGTCGCGGGATCAACCGAGCTGAACACGCCGACAGCAGACCCTCCTTCACGCCGCTCCCGGACCGGATACGTGGCAGCATGGGGCCAGGCGTCAGCCGAAACGGGAGATGCGTGCGGGCAGTCGCGTGCCCGCGGTAACCCGGACGGGAGCCGGTACGGGGCGGCACGGAATCAGAGTCCGCCCGGGGTACGGCTGCGGCGTGCGCCTCGTGCAGATCAGGCGTGGACCCCGCGGGCGGGTGGCCAGCGGGCGAAAGGCGGCGACGATGCGCTGGTTGGTGGGGTGGTGCGGTACCGCGGCGGGCCGGGCGCGCATGCCGGGCCTCTCCGGGCGCACGCTCTACCCCGTCGGCGGCCACGAACTCTGGGGCGGGGACGACCCGCTGTGGGCCGTCGGCGACTGGCGGCCCGACGAGGTCCGCGTCGTCGACGCCGGACCGGGCACCGCGCTCGCCGTCATCGGCTGCTGCGGGGCGCGTGACGACGAGCTGCGCGCCGGGCTCGTCGCGGCCCGCGGCGGAGCGCTGCGCCACCTCACCGCGTGGCCCGGCTCCTACACCGCCGTCGTCCGCACCGGGCGGCGCGTGGCCGTCACCACCGACCTGGCCGGCGCCCGCCCCGTCTTCCACACCCCTTTCGCGGGCGGCACCGCGTACGCCACCGCCGCCGTCACCCTCGCCGACCTCGTCGAGGCCCAGCTCGACGTCGGGCACCTCGGAGCCCTGCTCGCCGCCCCCGACGCCCCGGAAGCCCTGGGCGACGGCACCCCCTACACCGGCGTCCGCCGCGTCCCGCCCGGGCACGCCCTGATCCTGCGCGAGGGCGGCAGCCGCGAGATCGCCGACTACGAACCCGCCACCCCCACCGTCGTCGCGGCCCCGCCCGCCGACGCGGACGAGGCCGTGAACGGCGTACGGGACGCCCTCGTCGAGGCCGTCCGCGTCCGTCTCGCCGCCCCCCGGCACGTGCCGAACGCCGGGAACGGCGACGCCGGGCACCCCGACGGCACCCTCTTCGTCCCCGGCCAGGACGCGACCGGCGACGGCGCCTTCGCCGGGCCCCGCGAGAACGGGCACCACCGCAACGGGAGCGGGCGGCGGAGCCACGACGGCCGCGACCCCGGCCCCGTACCCGGCATGGGCCCCGGCGAGCGCCGCACCCGCCGCGGCAGCCCCGCACCCGGGCTCGGCGCCGACCTCTCCGGCGGTGCCGCCTCCGCCACGCTCGCGCTGCTGGCCGCCGGGCTCCCCGGCGTCCCCGGCAGCATCGCCGGCGCCCCCGGCACCGCGGCCGGCCAGCGCCTCCTCGCCGTCACGTTCAACGACCTCACCGCCCCCGGCGACACCGCCCGCGCCGCCGAGCTGGAGCGGGCCCGCGCCGTGGCCGACGACCCCCGGCTGCACCACGTCGTCGTCACCGCCGAGGCGGAGGCCCTTCCCTACGCCGGTCTCTACGACGTCTTCGGGCTGCCGCTCCCCGACGAGCCGGGCCCCGCGCTCGTCGGGCTCAACCGGCACCGGACCCGTCTCGCCTCCGGCAGCGCCGACCAACTCACCGGCTACGGCGCCCGGCAGGTCCTCGACGCCCACCCCGCCCGCCTGGCCGACCTCCTCCTCGACCGGCGCCGCCGCCACCTCCTGCGGCCCGCCGCCGCGCTCGCCGTCGCCGAGCGTGCGCCGCGCGGCCGTTCGGTGCTGGTGCCGCTCGCGCTCTACCGGGCCGCCCGCCGGCTCGCCCGCACCCCGCAGCGCGACGGTGTGGCCACGGCCGCCCGGCGGTTGCGCGGGCGGGACTTCTCCGCCTCCGCGACGGCCTACGGCGCGGCGGACGGCCTCGGCCCCGGAGGAGAGGGTTCCGGCGCCCTGGACGCCTCGCTCGCGGCCCTCGCCTGGTGCCGGCCGGGCCCCGCGGCGCGCTGGCTCACGGGGGAGGCGCTGGCTGACGTATCGGTTCGCCTGGAGGCTGCGGCGGTCCGCGCGAGCGGTGCGGTCGGCGCCCGCCCCGGCGTCGTCCGGGCCCGCGACGCCCTCGCCCGGCAGGCCGCCGACTTCCGCGTGCTCGACCAGGTGGCCGCCGCCCCCGGCCAGCGCCTGCACGCCCCTTTCCTCGACAACCAGGTCGTCCGCGCCGCCCGCGCCCTGCCCGAGGCCCTCCGCGTCCGCCCCGGAGCCCGGGCGGCCGTGCTGCGCACCGTGCTCGCGGGCGCCGGGATCGCTGAGCTCCCCGCGGGCTGGGGCGCGACCACGCACGCGGCCCACCTCGGCGCCGTCCGGCTCGGGCTACGCACGTACGTCGACGAGCTGTCGGCCCTGTTCGACGACTCCTACCTCGCCCGCGCCGGGCTGGTGGACGCCCGCGTCGTCCGCGGCGCCCTGCGCTCCGCGGCCCAGGGCGACGCCCTGCCGCTCGACGGCCTCGCCGACCTGGTCTCCACCGAGCTGTGGCTCAAGCGGCTCATGGAGCGCCGCGGCACGACCTGGACGGGCAGCGTCGCGCCCCGCCGCCGCGCCGTCTCCGAGGGCGTGCCCTCCCGCCCCCTCGCGGTGACCGCGGCGGTGCCCGCGCCGGGCGGCGAGGGCACCGCCCGGTCCGCCCCCTGACGGCCGGGGCAGCGAGGCCGAACCCGCGCGGCGCCCGGCGGCCTGCCGGCGGGGACGTGCCGGCGGGGACGTGCCGGCGGGGACGTGCCTGCGGGTGTGTGCCGGGCCGATGACGTGCCGGTCAGCCGCAGCGGATCACCGACTGCGCCCAGTCGGCCTGGGCCACCCAGCCGTAGGGGGAGGCCGGTTCGACGTCGAGGCGCAGCGTCTCCACACCGTCGAGCGGAACCGACACCCGCTCCGGCGGCTCGCCGCCCTCCACGACACCCGAGCGCCACAGCTCGCGCCCGTCGCCGAAGACGGAGAACGTCACCGCGCCGATCCCCATCGTCAGGTCGTCCACGCCGGCCAGCGCCTCGTACGAACCGCACTCGCGGCCGAGGTCGATGAACACCGAGGACGGGCTCTGCACCGTGATGCCGTGGGCGTACTCCTGGCCGGCGATCCGCACTCCGGAGCGCTGCCACACCGGGCTGCTCTCCAGGACGCGGATGGCCGGGCCCTCACCGTCGTCCACGACGTCGAACGGGATGTCCGCCACGGGATAGCCGGCCGGTGGCGGGGGAGGGGGCGGCGGTGCCGGGGTGGGCGTCGGGCTCGGCGGAGGCGGCTCCGGGGCGGGCGGCTTCGGCTGGGGCGAGGGCGAGGGAGACGGCTCCGGCTCCGGCGGGGGCTCCGGCGCGGGCGCCGAGACGGGCGCCGGCGCGGGCGCGGGGGGCGGCTCCGGCTCGGGCTCCGGCTCGGGGGCGGGGGCCGGGGCGCTCGGCACGGCCGAGGGAGCCGCCTGCGGGGGCGGCGGCGCCTCGTGCCGCGGGCTGCCGGACAGGGCGAGGACGAGGGCCGTGGCGGCGGCCGCGGCGGCCAGTGCGCCCGCGACGATGCCCGCCTTCGCCGGGGCACCCAGCCCCTCGGCCGCGGCGCCACCCGCACCGGCCGCACCGGCGCCACCGGCCGCACCGGCGCCCCCCGCCGCGCCGGTGCCTCCCACACCGCCTGTCGCCGCGGCGGCACCGCCGGCGACGGCGACACCGCCCGCGCCGCCGACCGCACCGGCCATGGCCTTCACCGAGTACGTGGCGGCGAACCAGCCGATGACCGCCACCGGCAGCAGCGCCCGCAGCTTCGTGTTGAGGTCGCTGACCTCCATGGCCGCCGTCCGGCAGCGCCCGCAGGTGTCCAGATGCCTGCGCAGCCCGCGCTCGGCACGGGTGCGCAGCCCGCCGCGGGCGAAGGCGCCGAGCTGGTCGGCATAGCGGGAGCAGTCGGCGTCGGTGGTCAGCGCCTGGCTCACATGGGCCTGGAGGTAGGCCTGCTTGAGCCCCTCCCGTGCCCGGTGCGCCAGGACGGCCGTGGCGTTCGCGGTCAGCCCGAGGAGCGGCGCCACCTCACTGGGCGGGGACTCCTCGACCATCGTGTGCCACAGCACGGTCTGCCAGCGCTCGGGAAGCGCCCGGAACGCCGTCACCACCATCGTCTGCTCGGCTTCGTGCATCGCGTGGACCTCGGCTCCGAAGTCCAGCGTCTCGTCGGCCGCCGCGCGTTGACCGCCCGCCGCCGCGACGGCGAACGCGGCGAAGTCCTCGACGAGATGCTCCCGTCGCGACGTGCGGGCCCAGGCTGCCGCCGCGTGCCGCACCGACGTCATCAGGTAGGCACGCACCGCCGTCTGCGGACCCTTGCCCCCGCGCACGGCCTGGAGCGTGCGCACGAACACCTCGTTGGTGAGGTCGTCCGCGGTGTCGGCGTCCCGGCAGCAGGTCCGGGCGTACCGGCGTACGGCGTCCGCGTGGCGGCGGTAGATCTCGTCGTACGCGGCGGGGTCCCCCTCGCGCATGCGGACGACGAGATCCGTGTCCGACACCGCGTCCACCGGCCCCGAACGGACCTCCTCCTCCCCGGAGTCGGCGGGGGCATCCCCGGAGTCGTCCATCGGTGCCCCGGCGGCACCAGGGCCGGCGGGCTCCCGCCCCGGTGTCCGCTCCTGGGCGTGGTCCCTGCGCTGCTGTGGCACCGCCCCCGGGCGCCCCGGCCTCCCGCCCCCGGGCACCTTCCGGTGCCGGGCGTCGGAAGACGTGGGGCGGCTCTGGCCGGGCACCTTGGGGCCGGTCCGCTCAACCGCCTCGGAGCCGGGCCGCCGGCCGTTCCCCTCCTGACCGCCGGAACCCGAACCGGAACCGTCTCGCCCCTGAACGCCCATTGCGGAAGCCCCCGTACCCGTGGTCCCGGCTCGATTCCGGACCATGGTGACACGCTGGACGTCGACACCCCCCTGCTCCGAACGGGGAATCACCCTACGGAGACGTCACGGCACGAACGTGCGAAACCATCCCCCGTCCGGGCGAAGGGGCGTGGGAGAGCGGGGCGGCTCAGGCAGCCGGGCGCGACCGCAGGCCTTCCAGCAGGATCTCCAGGAGCCGGTCCGAGGCCTGCTCCTGCTGCTCGGCGTCCGGCAGGACCGGGGCGGCCGTGGAGATGACGAGCAGCATGTCCGCCACCGTCACATCCGCCCGCAGGTCGCCGGCTTCACGGGCCCGCCGCACCAGCTGCCCGACGACGTCGAGCAGCTCGGTCAGACCCGCCTCGCCCTCGCCGCCCCCGCCGGTGGGCCCGGCCTCCGCCGGGGCCTCGGGAACGCCGGATATGAGCCCCTGCGGGGCGGCACCCCCTGACGCGCCCTCGTCCCCGGCCACGGCGGTCGGCTCGGGCCGCCGCTGCTCCGGCACGCGCCGCTCTCCGACGACGGACTCGGCTCCGACGGGCTCGCCCATCGCCGGCTCGCCCAGGGCGGCCGCTCCTGCGTCGGCCACCGACGGCTCCGTGCGGCCGTGGGCCGGCGCGACGCCGACGCGCAACACCTCCGGGGGCAGCAGCCTGCCCGCCCCCGACGCGGCGGAGGTGCGCAGGAAGCGTGCCAGCGCGGGCCACGGTTCCTCCTCGTGCCGCAGGGCCGCCCTGGCCTGCGCCGTCAGCCGTTCCGTCTCCTCCTGGGCGATCCGCTGGACCAGCACATGCTTGCTCGGGAACCTGCGGTAGACCGTGCCCACCCCGACCCGGGCCCGGCGGGCCACGTCCTCCATGGGAGCGCCGTAGCCCAGCTCGCCGAAGACCTCCCGCGCCGCGCGCAGGACGTGCTCCAGGTTGCGCTGGGCGTCCACCCGCAGGGGCGCGGGCCTCCCGCCCTCCGCAGGACCGCCCTCCCCCGGTTCGCCTCCCGCCGGATCGCTTCCCGCCGGTTCTCTCCGCGCCAGGTCGCGCCTCGCCCACTCCCCGGCGCGGCCTTCGTCGGCCGTGGCCGGGCCCTGCTGCTCGTACCCGTGCTCCGTCGCCACGACGGCACCCGGCCCGCGGACCTCGCGCGCATCCCGGCCCGGGGCCGGGGCGGCCGCGCCCAGCGCGTCGCTCACCCCTGCCTCACCGGCACGGAGGCCGTCCGGAACGTTCCCCTGAACGCTGTCGTGCACGTCGTCAACGTCAATACGCATACGTCTTCCCCCCGGAACATGAATGTCTCCCCCCGGAGACTCCCCTCCTGAACGCCGGAGATCCGCTCACTCCCCGTGTCACCCCGGCCGACTACGAACATAGTTGAGCTGCGGTCACTACAGGAAGGGGGCGCCCCGGCGACGCCCCCGCCCGATCGGAGTATCTCCGCTGGCCACCCCGGAATCCTCTGCGTTCTTCTCCGGGCACGCTCGGTGTGACCTGCGTTTTCCCCCGTTCCCTCACACCCGGGGGCGAACCGGAGCCGATACCTCCACTCGTCGTACAAATTCCGCAGCCCTGTGGACAAACCCGAGTCCCCAGGTGCGTCATGGACGGGTGACGCATGGACAGCGGCCCAAGGTGGCGAAGGAACCGGTGCGGATTCTGGTGGTCGGCGGCGGCTACGTCGGCATGTACACGGCTCTGCGCCTGCAGAAGAAGTTGAAACATGAACTGAAGGCCGCGCGGGACGGCCGCGGCGGCGTGGAGATCGTCGTCGTGAGCCCAGAGCCCTACATGACGTACCAGCCCTTCCTCCCCGAAGCCGGTGCCGGCAACATCTCCCCGCGCCACGTCGTCGTACCGCTGCGCCGCGTCCTGCGGGACTGCCGCATCATCGTCGGCGAGGCCCGGAGCATCGAACACGCCCGGCGCACCGTCACGGTCGACACCCCCGCCACCGAGGAGGAGGGCGGAGGGCCGACGCGGCTGCGCTACGACGAGCTCGTCCTCGCACCCGGTTCCGTATCCCGCGCGCTCCCCGTACCCGGACTCGCGGACTTCGGCATCGGGTTCAAGACCGTCGAAGAGGCCATCGGCCTGCGCAACCACGTCCTCGAACAGCTCGACATCGCCTCCTCCACCCGCGACCCCGAGATCCGCGACGCCGCCCTCACCTTCGTCTTCGTCGGCGGCGGCTACGCCGGAGTGGAGGCCCTTGCCGAGCTGGAGGACATGGCCCGCTACGCCTGCCGCTACTACCACAACCTCCGCCCCGAGGAGCTGAAGTGGATCCTGGTCGAGGCGACCGGCCGCATCCTCCCCGAGGTGGGCGAGGAGATGGGCCGGTACGCGGTCCGCGAGCTGCGGGCGCGCGCCATCGACATCCGCCTGGACACCCGGCTGGAGAGCTGCGAGGACCGCGTCGCCGTCCTCAGTGACGGCTCCCGCTACCCCTGTCGCACCCTCGTGTGGACGGCGGGCGTCAAACCTCACCCGATCGTGTCCGCAGCGGATCTGCCCCGCACCGAACGAGGCCGGCTGAGCTGCTCCGCGACCCTCGAGATCGAGAACACGGAACACGCCTGGGCCGCCGGCGACGCCGCCGCAGTCCCCGACCTCACCGCCGACAAGCCGGGCGTCGAGTGCGCCCCCAACGCCCAGCACGCCCTGCGTCAGGCCCGCGTCCTGGCCGACAACATCGTCGCCGTGCTGAACGGACGCCGGCCGACCGCCTACCGGCACGCCTACGCCGGGTCCGTCGCCTCCCTGGGGCTCCACAAAGGAGTGGCGCGCGTATACGGTCGCAGGCTCAAGGGCTACCCCGCCTGGTTCATGCACCGCGTCTACCATCTCAGCCGCGTGCCGACGTTCAACCGCAAGGCCCGCGTCCTGGCCGAGTGGACGCTCGCCGGCTTCTTCAAGCGGGAGATCGTCTCCCTGGGCTCGCTGGAACACCCGCGCGCCGAGTTCGAGATCGCCGCCGGTGAAGGTCGGCGTCCACCCGAGCGGTGACGGATGTCAGTGCCGTCGGAAACACTGGGGCATGTGACGATGGGTGGGCCCATCACGTCACTCCGTGACTGCTGGACATGTCGCCCCGACGCGGATCATGAACGACACACCATGAACGTCGTATGAACGGGGAACGACTTTCGAACGGCCGGGCCGGGCGGGACGCCTGCCCAACCCGGCACACCGTCAACCTGACCCAGAATCGGACCTGAACCGCAGTGAACTTCACGCGCTGGAGCGCCCGACTGGCCGGCAACCCGCGACGCTCAGGCATCGCACGCGCCGCGCGGTCCGCCGACTCCGTGGCCACCTCCGGCCGTAGCGGCCGCGAGGTGCCGTCCGCACGCGGCGAGCTCACCGAACCCGCCGAAGCGGCGACGCCCGCTCCCCCCACCCCCCACCGTCAGACCCGCGACGCCCTCGACGCCCTCTCCGTCCACGACCTCCTCGGGCAGGTGCCCGCCCTCGTCGCGCTCGTGCAGGGCCCCGAGCACTGCGTGGCCTACGTCAACGCCGCCTACGTCGCGGTCTTCGGCGAGCCTCCCCACGGTGAGCCCGCGAAGCGGGCGCTGCCGGAGCTGGCCGAGCTGGGCCTGCTTCCGCTCATGGACCAGGTCCTGCGCAGCGGAAAGCCCCGCACCGTCAAGTCGCGCCGCGTCACCGCCCGGCACGGGCCGGCCCACGAGCCCGCCCACGACACGGCACCGGGCGGCCGTCAGCACCGGCACAGCTACTACACCTTCACCTGCACCCCCGTGGACGTCGGCGGCGGCACCGCGGGCCGCGGCGGCCGCGGCGTCCTCGTATTCGCCACCGACGTCACCGACCAGGCCGAGTCCGCCGAACGGCTGCGGGCCAGCGAGGCCCGGCAGCGCGAGGCCGCCGTCACCCTCCAGCGCAGCCTCCTGCCGCAGGAGCTGGAGCAGCCGGACGACCTCCGCGTCGCCGCCACCTACCGCCCCGGCGGTACCGAGACGGCCGTCGGGGGCGACTGGTACGACGTCATCACCCTCGGCGCCGACCGCACGGCTCTCGTCATCGGCGACGTCATGGGCCGCGGCGTCCGGGCCGCCGCCGTCATGGGCCAGCTCCGCACCGCCGTCCGCGCCTACGCACGCCTTGACCTTCCGCCCCACGAGGTCCTGCAGCTGCTCGACGGACTGGCCGCCGAGATCGACCCGAGCCAGCTCGCCACCTGCCTCTACGCCGTGCACGACCCCGGCGAGGGCCAGCTCACGTACGCCTCCGCGGGCCACCCGCCCATCCTCGTGCGCACGGCCGACGGCCGCGTGCACCGCACGGACGAGGCGACCGGGCCGCCACTCG
The DNA here is from genome assembly GCF_027460245.1 of Streptomyces sp. WMMC1477. Classification (NCBI taxonomy): domain Bacteria; kingdom Bacillati; phylum Actinomycetota; class Actinomycetes; order Kitasatosporales; family Streptomycetaceae; genus Streptomyces; species Streptomyces sp. WMMC1477. Next base: position 2,942,880 of record NZ_JAPZBD010000003.1, read on the forward strand.
GTACCGAGGGCTGGCAGCACACCTCGGCCACCGTCGCCTTTCCCGAGGGCTCCACCGCCGTCCTCTACACGGACGGCCTCGTCGAACGGCGCGACGCGGACATCGACGTCGGCCTCGCCACGCTCGAACGTGCCTTCGCCGGTGCCACCGGCTCGCCAGAGATCACGTGCGACCGGCTGCTGCGGGCCCTCGGTATCACCGCCGCGCACGACGACGACGTCGCCCTCCTCGTCCTCCAGCACCCCAACCGCGACGGCCAGGACGCCGAGCTGTTCCACAACGCCACGCTCGACCTGCTCGGCGGAGTCGAGGCCGCGCCCCGCGCCCGCGCCTTCGCCTCCGGCGTGCTGACCTCCTGGCGCTTCCCCCGCGAGCTGCACGACCTCGGCGTGCTGGCCGCCAGCGAGCTCGTCGCCAACTCGCTGCAGTACGGCGTCCCGCCCATGCGGTTGCGGCTCCGCCGCACCGACCGTCGGCTCATCGTCGAGGTCACGGACGGGGACGACCACCTGCCCCGGCGGCGGCGCGCCGAGCCCGTGGACGAGTCGGGCCGGGGCATCTCCATCGTCGCCACGATCGCCGCGGCGTGGGGCGCCCGACGTACGCCGGGCGGCGGCAAAGCCGTCTGGTGCGAGTTCAACCTGCCGACGTACCAGTCCGCCACGACCGGCTGACGGCTCCGGGCACCCCTTCGGCGCCCGGTTGCCGTCAGCCGGTCGCGGGGCCGGACCCCCGCGTCAGGCCGCGGCGGTCACCGGCTGCCCGGCGCCGTCCGTGCCGGGATCCCGCCGCCCGGAGGCGAGCACCACCTGCGAAGGCCGCAGCGCCGGGTTGTCCTGTACCGGCGTCAACCGCCTGCCCAGCAGCAGCGCCAGCACCGCGATGCCCAGCGAGCACAGCACCAGCAGCACGATGTAGCCGACGAAGGCCCCCTGCGCCGCCAGCAATCCGCCGACCGCCGGACCAACCGCCACCCCGAGCTGCTTGACCAGCGCGAAGGCGGAGTTGTACTGGCCGACCATGTGCCGCGGCGCCAGGTCGGCCACCAGCGGAGCCACGGTCGGCGACAGCATGGCCTCGCCCAGCCCGAACAGGGCGTACGTGCTGATGAACAGGGCGGTCGCCAGGGCCGGTGCCTGCGGCACCAGCCCGGACGCTCCGGCCGCCACCCACGCGACGGCCCACACCACACCGACGAGCGCCACCACACGGCTCCGACGGCGCCCGTGCACCATACGCAGCACCACGAACTGGGCCAGCATGATCACCGCGGTGTTGGCGAACAGCGCCAGACCCAGCGTGGACGTCGAGATACCGGTCACCTCGACGCCGTACGCGGCGAGCCCCGACTCGAACTGGCCGTAGCAGGAGAAGAACAGCACGAAGCCCAGGACACCGAGCACCACCATGGCCCGGTCCGCCAGCAGCACACGCCAGCCCGTGCCCGCTCCGTCGGCTGCCGTGGGCACCGCCTCGTCGAGCGCGGGCGACCGCGGGAGCCGGACCGTCAGCAGCACGCCGCCCAGCACCAGGAACATCACGGCCTGGACGGAGAACAGCAGGGTGAAGCTGGCGGCCGCGTGCTCGTCCACGATGAGCCCGCCCAGCAGCCCGCCGACACCCATGCCGAGGTTGATCAGGAAGAACTGCGTCGCGAAAGCCCGCGAACGGTTCGCCGGGCTGGAGCACCAGACGATCATCGTCGCCAGCGCCGGCTGGAGCACGGCGACCCCGGCACCGAGGACGGCAGCGGCCGTCAGCACCGCGGCGGCGCTCGCCGTCATGCCGAACCCCAGGGCGCCGACGGCCGCGGCCAGCGTCCCGGCCAGGGCGACGGGGACCGGTCCACGCCGGTCCAGGAGCCGGCCGACGAGCGGCAGCACCAGCAGCGCGGCGGCGGCGAAGGCGGCGAGCACGGCACCGGCCGTCGTGGCCCCCAGCCCGCGCACGTCCGCCACGTAGATGAAGAGGTACGGCACGGTGAATCCGCTGCCGAACGCGCTGAGCGCGTTCCCGAGCTGAATCCGGCGCAGGGTCGCGCCCGTCGCGGTGGTCACACTCACCTTCCCAGGTCGTCGTGAGATCGGCTCAGCCCCGGTCGCGGCAGGGCGCGAACCGGAG
>NZ_JAPZBD010000003.1:2950000-3015000 GCF_027460245.1 Streptomyces sp. WMMC1477
TAAGGCGATGTATACGGACTGACGCCTGCCCGGTGCTGGAACGTTAAGGGGACCGGTTAGCTGCGTTTCGGCGTGGCGAAGCTGAGAACTTAAGCGCCAGTAAACGGCGGTGGTAACTATAACCATCCTAAGGTAGCGAAATTCCTTGTCGGGTAAGTTCCGACCTGCACGAATGGCGTAACGACTTCTTGACTGTCTCAACCATAGGCCCGGTGAAATTGCAGTACGAGTAAAGATGCTCGTTTCGCGCAGCAGGACGGAAAGACCCCGGGACCTTTACTATAGCTTGATATTGGTGTTCGGTTCGGCTTGTGTAGGATAGGTGGGAGACTGTGAAGTCATCACGCTAGTGGTGGTGGAGTCGTTGTTGAAATACCACTCTGGTCGTGCTGGATGTCTAACCTGGGTCCGTGATCCGGATCAGGGACAGTGTCTGGTGGGTAGTTTAACTGGGGCGGTTGCCTCCTAAAGAGTAACGGAGGCGCCCAAAGGTTCCCTCAGCCTGGTTGGTCATCAGGTGGTGAGTGTAAGTGCACAAGGGAGCTTGACTGTGAGACTGACGGGTCGAGCAGGGACGAAAGTCGGGACTAGTGATCCGGCGGTGGCTTGTGGAAGCGCCGTCGCTCAACGGATAAAAGGTACCCCGGGGATAACAGGCTGATCTTCCCCAAGAGTCCATATCGACGGGATGGTTTGGCACCTCGATGTCGGCTCGTCGCATCCTGGGGCTGGAGTCGGTCCCAAGGGTTGGGCTGTTCGCCCATTAAAGCGGTACGCGAGCTGGGTTTAGAACGTCGTGAGACAGTTCGGTCCCTATCCGCTGTGCGCGTAGGAGTCTTGAGAAGGGCTGTCCCTAGTACGAGAGGACCGGGACGGACGGACCTCTGGTGTGCCAGTTGTTCTGCCAAGGGCATGGCTGGTTGGCTACGTTCGGAAAGGATAACCGCTGAAAGCATCTAAGCGGGAAGCCTGCTTCGAGATGAGGGCTCCCTCCTCCTTTGAGAGGGTAAGGCTCCCGGTAGACGACCGGGTTGATAGGCCGGATATGGAAGCCCAGTGATGGGTGGAGTTGACCGGTACTAATAGGCCGAGGGCTTGTCCATAGTTGCTTGCGTCCACTGTGTAGGTTCTGAGACAACAACCGTGTGTTGGCCGGTTTGTTTGTTTCATGGTGTTTCGGTGGTTATAGCGTTAGGGGAACGCCCGGTCACATTCCGAACCCGGAAGCTAAGCCTTTCAGCGCCGATGGTACTGCATGCGGGAGCGTGTGGGAGAGTAGGACGCCGCCGAACAAATCGTGAGAGCCCGGGGTTCTGGATTTATCGTCCAGGACCCCGGGCTTTTTTGTGTTCCGGGTCCTGTGCACCCAACAACACGGCGTTGCCGGGATGCTCCACATAATTCGGTGGGTGTCGAAGCGGTCGTGGTCTACCGTCGGCCCATGACACAGACCCTGAACGTGGACCGTCAACGAGACTGGCCCGCGCTGATCGCTGTGAGCATCACCCTGCTCCTCTGGGCCTCCGCTTTCGTCTCCATTCGGAGTGCGGGTTCCTCCTACTCGCCCGCGGCCCTGGCTCTGGGGCGCCTGCTGACGGCGGCCCTGGTGCTGGGGGCGATCTGGCTGATACGTCGGGAGGGCCTCCCGCCTCGCCAGGCGTTGCCCTGGATCGGAATCGCGGGGGTGCTCTGGTTCGGCGTCTACATGGTGGCCTTGAACTGGGGGGAGCAGGAGGTCGATGCGGGGACCGCGGCCATGCTCGTCAACGTCGGGCCGATCCTCATCGCGTTGTTGAGTGGTCGGTTCCTCGGAGAGGGTCTGCCGCGTGCGCTGTTCCTGGGGATCGGGGTGGCCTTCCTCGGGGCCGGCATGGTCGGGTTCTCCATGGCCGACATCGGTGGGGCTTCGGTAGTGGGTGTGCTGCTCTGCCTGCTGGCCGCCGTCACCTATGCCGCGGGAGTGGTCGCGCAGAAGCCGGCTCTGCGGTGCGCGACGCCACTCCAGGTGACCTTCTTCGGGTGCCTGGCCGGTACGCTCGCCTGTCTGCCTTTCGCCGGGGTCCTGACGTCCGAGGTACGGGAGGCGCCGCCGTCGGCCACGCTCAACATGGTCTACCTGGGGGTCTTTCCGACGGCGCTGGCCTTCACCACATGGGCCTATGCACTGGCCCGGACGCCTGCCGGGCGGATGAGTGCCACCACCTACGTCGTGCCGGTGCTGGTGGTGCTCATGTCCTGGCTGGCGCTGGACGAGGTACCGCGGCCGCTCGCGTTGGTCGGTGGCGTGCTGTGCCTGGTGGGTGTGGCCGTCTCCCGCCGGCGGCCCGGGGACGGAGCCCCGCGGTCCGGGGCCGTCGTCGACGAGGGCACCGATCCCGCCCCGGAGACGGCCGCCCGCTGAGTCAGCGAACCAAGCCCGTCCGCGGCAGCTGGCCGAGCACCAACTCCGGCCACCAGGAGCGGGCCTGATCCTGGGAACGGAGGTGGGCGACCGCGTGGATGCCGACCTCCGTAGCCTCGTTGACGAGCGACGGGAGGTCGGCCAGAGGAGCGACGGCGGCCGGGTCGTCGAGGACCAGGGTGATTGGTGGGTCGAGCCGACCGGAGGATGACCGTTCGGCCATGCGCCGGCCGTGCTCGACCACGTTCGAGGTGAGCGCCGTGACGAAGGGCATGACGCCGGCATGACGGCGTGGGGCTTCCACGGCCTCGCCCACGATGTAGAGCGTGCCCACTTCGGGGGCGAAGGATTCCACCGCCCTGGAATCGGCGCGGTTGCCCGCGCAGGCGTCCCGGACGTGGACGTGCCCCAGGGCGTCCAACGCGTGGGCGATCAACGCGACGGCGGCCTCGCGCCGTTCCGGGTGGGCGGCGAGCGTCGCCTCCAGCTCGCCCGCCGAGCCCGGGGCGGCTCCGGTGTCGCGGCGCAGGATGCGGACGGCGTCTGCCGTGGACCCGCCCGTGGCCCACCGGTGCGCGAAACGGAACGGCTTGCCGGAGACAGCGGCGGCGTGGAGACAGCAGCGCAGCAGGGTTTCGGCGGCGTGGTGCACGGCTGCCTCGGCCGTCGCAGGGCTGCGGACCGGTGCGAGGAGAGCTGCGGCGCGGCTCCGGGCGACCGCCGGGTCGGCGCAGCCCCGCTCCGGGGCCCAGCGCAGCCGCACGGGGGCGTCCGTGCGGTGGGCGGGGTCGTACACGTATGTCGGCCCCAACTTGGCGCGGGCTCCGACCGAGACGCGCCACAGATCGGGATCGGCGGTGACGACGACGGCAGGGCCGTCGGCGGCCGCCAGGGCCTCGGCCGGATCGGCCGCGCCCCGCAGCACCAGGCCGTGCGCCGTTCCCGGCGAGGGCCGTGCGGCTCCCGTGAGGCCTACGGTGCTGGGGCTGTGCGAGGTGAGGCTGGAGCGTGGCACAGGCGCGGGCACCGGCTCGCCCGAAGCCGAAGCCGAAGCCGAAGCCGAGGCCGAACGCGGGGCTGAGCCCGGGGCCGGGTCCGGAGGGAAGGCCTTCGCCGCTGACGGGTCCCGCGCCGACTCGTGGGGGCTGTCGGCCCGGAGCGGTGGCCGCGGGTCCGGGACGGCGTGGGGCCGGGCCGCCTCCCGGGCCTCCCACGGCTGTCCCGGTGGCGCCTCCTCGCGGGTGTCCTCCGCGATGCGCCGGGCCACGTCCCTCGCCCGCCGCCGGGCCCTGCGGCGGGCGAGGGACGTGAGCACCGCGACGGTCACCACGAACAGGATCATGACCTCGCCGATCAGCAGGCCCCAGAAGAGGCCGGGCCCGGAGAGCGTGGCGGGGTCGGCGTCCGGCCAGGCCGCCGCGAGGTCCGCGGGGTCGGCCACGAGGGCGCGGACGGCCAGCGGGGTGTGGGTGAAGCCGACGCCGTGCGGCCAGGCGCCGTGGGCGAGCAGCCCGGCCAGCCCGACGGCCGTCCAGGCCAGCACGGTGAGCCCCAGCAGCAGGGCCAGCAGCCCGACCAGCAGGCCGTCCGGAATGCCGCCGCCGGGCCTGCGGCCGGGTTCGGGGATGGTGCCCGGATGTCCGTGCCCCGGCATGTCAGGCCACCGTCCCGTCCGCGTGCGTGAGTCGGTCGAACCGGCTGGCGCGGGACTCGGCCTCCGTCTCCAGCGCGTGGTGCAGCTCGTCCATGGGACCGTGCGGTTCTGCGTCCTCGTGGCCTACGGAGGCCTCGGTCATGGCGCGGTCGGTGAACACGAGCGGCCTCTCCGCCTCCGTCACCAGGTGCTTGACGACCTGGACGTTGCCGTTGACGTCCCACACGGCGATGCCGGGGGTGAGGGTGGGGATGATCTCGACGGCCCAGCGGGGCAGCCCCAGCACCTGACCGGTGGCCCGGGCCTCGTCCGCCTTCTGCGCGTAGATCGTGCGGGTGGAGGCCATCTTGAGGATGGCCGCCGCCTCCTTGGCGGCGGCGCCGTCCACGACGTCCGACAGGTGGTGCACGACGGCGACGAAGGAGAGCCCCAGCCGTCGGCCGAACTTCAGCAGCCGCTGGAACAGCTGGGCGACGAAGGGACTGTTGATGATGTGCCAGGCCTCTTCGACCAGGAAGATGCGCTTCTTGCGGTCCGGCCGGATCCAGGTGTGCTCCAGCCAGACGCCGACGATCGCCATCAGGATGGGCATGGCGATGGAGTTGCGGTCGATGTGGGAGAGGTCGAACACGGTCAGCGGTGAGTCGAGGTCGATGCCGACGGTCGTCGGGCCGTCGAACATGCCGCGGAGGTCGCCGTCCACGAGCCGGTCGAGGACGAGGGCGACGTCCAGGCCCCAGGCGCGGACGTCCTCCAGTGCCACGTTCATCGCCTGCGCCGACTCGGGCTCGGGGTGGCGGAGCTGCTCGACGATGTCGCCGAGGACGGGCTGCCGCGTGGAGACGGTCGCGTTGACGTAGGCGTGCGCGACCTTGAGGGCGAAGCCCGCCCGTTCGTCCAGACCGTGGCCGAGCGCCACCTCGATGATGGTGCGCAGCAGGGCGAGCTGGCCCGTCGTGGTGATGGCCGGGTCGAGCGGGTTGAGCCGGATGCCCTGGTCCAGCGCGGCCGTCGGGTCCAGGCGGATGGGGGTGATGCCGAGCTGCTCGGCGATGAGGTTCCACTCGCCTGCGCCGTCCTCGCCCTGGGCGTCGAGCACGACGACCTGGCGGTCCCGGAAGCGGAGCTGGCGCAGGACGTACGTCTTCTCCAGTGCCGACTTGCCGTTCCCGGACTCGCCCAGCACCAGCCAGTGCGGGGCGGGGAGTTGCTGGCCGTAGAGCTGGAAGGGGTCGTAGATGTACCCCTTCCCGCTGTAGACCTCGCGGCCGATGATGACGCCGGAGTCCCCCAGGCCCGGGGCCGCGGTGGGCAGGTAGACGGCCTGCGCCTGGCCTGTGGACGTGCGGACGGGCAGGCGCGTCGTCTCCGTTCTGCCGAAGAGGAGGCTCGTGAAGGCGTCGGTCACGGTGGAGAGCAGGTCATACGCGGCCATGGGGGCTGCGCCTCCTCGTCACTGATCTGGTGGTCAGCTCTCGATGCGTCCTCACCGGCGGATTCCGGTGGCGAAGGGGAGGGTGTTGACGAAGGCGCGGTGGTGTTCCCGGTCGCACCACTCCAGTTTCAGATAGCTCTTTCCCGCCGCCGCGCGGATCGTCCGTTTGTCGCGGGCGAGGCCCTCGGGCGAGCGGGAGGAGACGGTGATGTAGCCCACGAGGTTGACTCCGGCCGCGCCGCTGGCCAGGTCCTCTCCGCGCTGGTCGACGCGGCCGTGCGCGGCGATGTCGCGGGGGTCCACGGTGCGGTTCATCTTCGCCTGCCGGCTGGCCTCCGCCGAGTCGTTCGTCTTCTCGGTCAGCATGCGCTCGATGGCCAGCTCGGTGGGCTCCAGGTCCATGCACACGGCCACCGTCCGGATGACGTCGGGCGTGTGCACCAGCAGGGGGGCGAGGAAGTTGACGCCCACCGGTGTCATCGGCCATTCCTTCACCCAGGCCGTCGCGTGGCACCAGGGCTCGCGGGTGGCGGACTCTCGCGTCTTCGCCTGGAGGTGGTCGGGCCGCGTCGCGTCCAGCTCGGCCGGCCAGGCGTTGCGCTGGGTCATCGCCTGGATGTGGTCGATGGGGTGGTCCGGATCGTAGGACGCGTGGACGAGGGAAGCCAGCCGGGCCTGGCCGAGCGGCTGCCGCACGCGGATGTCGGCCTCGGCGAGCCGCGCGCAGATGTCGGTCAGCTCGCGCGTCATGACGATGGCCAGGCCCTCGTCGCGGGAGAGCCGGCGGCCGCCGGAGCGGTTGGCCTTGGCGATCGTCGCGGCCTCGGCGGCCAGTTCCCGGCCGTGGTGCATGCAGGCCACCAGATAGGCGCGATGCTGCTCGCTGGAGGTGGAGACCATGGACTGGAGGTGGTCGTAGGAGGCCTGCAGCCACCGCGGGGCGCGCTCGTCTCCGCGCTGGGCGACATCCTTGGCGTGGGCGTCCGGATCGGCCGGAAGGGTGCGGGCGAGCATCTGGAGCCGGGTGACGTAGCCGTCGCCGTTGGCCACGTGCTTGAGGAGCGTCCCGAACCGGTCGACCAAGGCCTCCTGGTCCTCGCTGTCCCGCAGGCCGACGCCGGGTCCCTCGATCTCGATGGCGGCGGTGACGGTGCGTCGGTCGGCGTGCAGCAGGACGGCGATCTCGTCCGGCCCGAAGGGGGAGGAGAGCCACGTCATGCGGCCGATTCCGGGGGGCGCGCCGATCTCCGTCTCCCGGCCGTCGAGCCGGATGCCCGCCTCCGGGGCCTCCGACCGGTACGTCCCGCCGCGCCGCAGCAGCCTGCGGTAGGAGCGGTCGATCTCGATCCACCGGTAGAACGTCCGCCCTCGGTAGGGGACGTAGACAGCGGCCAGCGCGAGCATCGGGAAGCCCGCGAGTAGCACGATCCGCACCGACAGCACCGGTACCAGCAGGCCGCACATCATGCCCAGGAAGGCACCGACGACGATGAGGGCGATCTCGCCCGTCTCGCGGTTCTTGCCGATGACGGCGTTCGGGCGGGAGCGCCCGATGGTGTACGTGCGGCGTGGCGCGACGGTATGGGACGTCGTCACCTGCGGTCACCTCCGGTGCGGTCGTTCGTGGTGCGGGGCGCGGCGGGCGGGTTGGCCCGCTGCTGCGGGGGCGCGGCGGTGCGGGTGCTGTGCGCGGCCATACCGCCGGCGACCGGGTTGGCGGGCTTGGCCCCGCCACCGCCGCCTCCCTGCTGACCGCCGCCCGAGCCGCTGCCACGGGCGCTGTGGGCGCTGATGCCCTGTCGCAGCATGGCGGCCGGGGTGGCGATGGCGGCGACGGCCTTGCGGGAGGCCGGGTCGGCGGAGGCGTTGCGGTGGCGGACGATGTCGTCCCCGAAGCCGGGGACGAAGCGATAGATCATCGCGGAGGCGAAGATGGCCAGCAGGATGATGGCGAGACCGGAGACGATGGCGCCCATCGCGTTCGGGCCGTCGTCCGCGGCGAGCGCCCCGGCCAGCCCGAGCACGATGACGATGACGGGCTTCACGAGGATGACGGCGATCATGATTCCGGCCCAGCGCCGCACGTGGGCCCACATGTTCTTGTCGACGAGGCCCGAGTACACGACGACGCCGAGCAGCGCGCCGACGTACAGGAGGGCGGCCCGGATCACCAGCTCCAGCCACAGCACGCCCGCCGCGAGGACGGAGACGAGCGAGACGACGATCAGCATGATCGGCCCGCCGCCGATGTCCTCACCGGAGCGGAGGGCCTCGGAGAACGTGCCGAAGAACTTGTCCGTCTGCGAGCCGGTTCCGGTGGCGATGACATCGGTGACGGCATCGCTGGCGGAGACGAGTGTGTAGAGGACGAGCGGGGTGAAGGCGGAGGCCAGCACGACGAGCCAGAGGAAGCCGACGGCCTCGGACAGCGCGGTGGTGAGCGGGACGCCGCGGATGGCGCGCTTGGTGACGGCCAGGAGCCACAGGATGAGCGTCAGGATCGTGGACGCGGCGAAGACGACGGCGTACTGGCGCAGGAAGGCGGCGTTCGTGAAGTCCACGTCGGCGGTGGCCTCGACGGCCTCGGACAGCTTGCCGACGATCCAGGCGGCGGCCTCGGCGCAGCCGTTGGCCAGGGAGGACAGCGGGTCGAGGCTCTCCAGCGCTTCCGGGGTGCGGCTTCCTCCGCCCCCGTCCCCGCCGCCCTCGCACAGCTCCCGCGCGGTTCCGCGGACGAGATCACAGGGGTTGTTGCTCTCGTCCGGATCGGGGCTCTCATCCGGGCTCGGGCTCGCTCCCGGGTCGTCAGGAGGTTCCGTGGGGTCGGCCGCGGCCGGCCCCGAGGCCAGGAACGCTGCTCCCTGAGCTCCCCCGATCAGCGCGAGGAGCGCTGGCCAGCGGCCCCTGAGCGTGGCGGAGCGAACGGCCGGCTGGTTACCGCGCATAGGTGAAACCTCCGAAGCGCTTCTGGGCCTCAGCCATCTCCTCTGCGGAGGAGGCGCGCTGGTCGCGGCCCACCGGGGTCGGTCCGTCCTGTTGCTCGAGTTCGACGACCTTCCAGTCGCCGTCGGCCCATCGCAGCTCGAAGGTGTTGGTGTACCAGGCTTCCGTGACCGGGTTCCGCGAGTCCTCGCCGCTGATGCCGAACAGCGTCACGTACCAGACAGCTACGGTTGCGGTCCCGCCACTGCCGTCGTACGCCACGATGTCCGAGCCGATGGGGTTCGCTCGCGACACGAACGTGCTCCCCTCAGGGGCCGATCCGTCTTCGTTCAGCCCGATGCGTCGAAGGAAGTCGGGATCGCTGTACACGTCGTCGAGGGAAGCCAACTGCTCGGCGGAGAGGTCGGGGGCGAAGACCGCATCGACGATGGACGTGCGCGTCCTGGTGTCGTACATGCCGTCCCCGGTGAGCGCCACCACGTAGTTGGCGGCGGCGCTCTGGGCGCCCTGTTCGGTGCGGGGGAAGCCGGAGGGGACGCCGGGGCCGCGGGGTTCGACGGGGGCGACGCCCGAGGGGGCCGTGGGGTTGGCCTGGGCGCCGCCCTCCGCGTCGTCCTCGCTCTCGCCTCCGCCGCGGGTCGCGAAAGCGATCGCGGCGATCAGGATGACCACGACGCCGACCACGGTGACGAGGCTGCGCCCGGGACGGACGCCGGGTGATCGGCCCGGCTCCCGGCTCTCTCCTTCGGGCAGGCGCACACGGGTGCCCGTGCGACGGGTGTCCGCGTACTCCCGTTCGCCTCCGTAGCCGTCGCCGCCGATGCTCATGGAACGCCTGCCCCTCGACCCGTCGCCGTCAATCGTCAACCGCCTTCCGCCTATTGTCCCCTTCTTCGACGGTAGCGGGGCAGAGTTGTCCACGGGCGGAGTGTGACGATGTGACCGCGATCCGCGCCACGCGGGACGGCGCACGTCAGGCTGTCCACGCCTGTGGACGAAACCGAGGGGGCCTCAGCCCGCGCCGTGGACGAAGTGGTCGAACTCGTCGTTCCGGACCCCCAGGACGAAGGCCCTCCACTTGGCCTTCGTCGTCGTGACGACGTGCTCGGGGTCGTCGGTTTGGCGGAGGTGGACGCGACCGCCCTCGCCGACCGCGACCTCGATGCACTCCTCGTCGGGGTCGTCGGACGAGCGGATCCAGTCGAGCTTGTCCCAGTCGGTCATGCGTCTCAGCCTAGAGGCGGCACGCCGGCGGCGGGGCCGGACGGCCCGGAAGGTGCGGGCCGCCCGGAAGGTGCGGGCGGTGCCTACCGTTTGCGGACCACCGTCACGCCGTCGCGCAGGGGCAGCATGGCGCAGGTGACGCGGGTGTCGGCGGCGATGGTGTCGTTGACGGCGCGGATGGCCTTCACCGTCTCGCCCTGTTCGGCCTCGTCGACGACGCGGCCCTCCTGGAGGACGTTGTCCAGCACGATGACGCCGCCGGGCCGCAGGCGGGTGACCAACTCCTCGTAGTAGGCCGGGTAGCCGGACTTGTCGGCGTCGATGAAGGCGAAGTCGACGGTCTCCTCCCGCGGCAGCGCGCGCAGCGTCTCCACGGCGGGGCCGAGCCGGAGCTCGATGCGGTCGTCCAGGCCGGCGCGCCGCCAGTAGCGGCGGGCGATGGACGTCCACTCCTCGCTGAGGTCGCAGGCGATGAGCCGGCCGCCCTCGGCGAGCCCCCGGGCGATGCAGATGGACGAGTAGCCGGTGAAGGTACCCACTTCGACGGCCACCCGCGCCTCGGTGAGCTGGGTCAGCAGCGTCAGGAACGCCCCCTCGTCCTGGCTGATCCGCATCTGTGCCAGATCGGGGACGGCGCGCTCGGTCTCCTCGGCGAGGTCGCGCAGGACGTCGTCGGCGGCGGGGCGGGAGTGGTCGATGAGGTAGGGGTCGAGACGGGGATGGACGATGTGCACGGATGCTCCGGGGGTCGGCGCGACGGAGGGGTGGCGGGGCTTCTGTGACGCTCTTCCCGGGGGCCGGGGCTCCCGGTTCCCAGCAGGTTACGTCGCGGAGCGTGCCGGGGAAGCAGACGCGTCGACCCGGCCGGTGCCGGTTGCTCTCACCGGGTTCTGCTCGCTCGGTGCCGGCAGGGCGTCCGTTCGGCGGAACTCGCGGGCCGGCGCCGAACCGGCTGAGTGGGCGTGGATCCGGGTGCGTGGGGCGGAAGCGAGTGTGTGGGGCGAAACGGGTGAGAGAGGTGGAAGCGGGTGTGTGGGGAGGTAGGGGCGGTTGGTGGTGGGGGAGGCCCTGTGGGTGGTGATGCCGTACACGGGTTCCGGCGTGTGGACGACTTGTGCGGGTAGAGGGGTGAGCCTGTGATCACTGTGAGGCGCCGTCAGGGTGTGGTCCTGTACACCTGGCCCCGCGCGGGTGGCCTGCCTACCGTTCCGAGGTGCCGTTCGGATGTCGGTGCGCATGACACGTCAGTGACCACGCGCTGGAGGGACTTGATGAACAGCAGCACCTCGGCCATACCGCGCGAGCCGGTCGCGGTGGGGGAGTCCCACGAGGCCGTTCTGGACGAGCTCACCTCGGCCCTGTTCACCTCGCTCCCCCGCAGTGACCAGCGCCGTCGGGGGGTCCAGTACGTCCAGGGCCTGCTGCGCGCGCGGGGCCGCAAGTCGATCCGCAACATCGCGACCCTGACCGGCGGTGCCGCCACGGAGCAGGGCCTGCACCATTTCGTCTGCAGCTCCACCTGGGACTGGACGCCGGTGCGTCAGGAACTGTGCCGCTACCTGGACCGGCACGACGCGCCGTTCGCCTGGGTGGTGCGCCTCGTGCTGATTCCCAAGGCGGGCACCCACAGTGTGGGGGTGGGCAGACACTTCGTGCCGGCGCTCGGTCAGGTGCTCAACGCCCAGCAGGCCGTGAGCGTGTGGGCGGTGACGCCGAGGCTCACCGCTCCGGTCAACTGGCGGCTGCACCTGTCCGGTCCTGCGGCGGACGGGGCGGAAGCGGACGTCCGGGAGTCCGCCACCTCGGAGCACGGTGCCGGGACGCTGGGCGACAGCGTCGCTGAAACGTTCCTGGAAGTGGTCACGGGCTGGCGCCGACCGGTGCGCCCGGTGGCCTTGGACGCCCGTGAACTGGCCGTGCCCCGGCTGCTGGGCCGGTTACGTGCGGCAGGCGTCCCGGTGGTGTTACGGATACGCCGCACGCTTCCGCTGACGCCGTCGGACGCCGGGCAGCGGGGGAGTGCGCTGCCGGCCCACCGCGTCCTCCGCGCGTTCGGGCGGCCGCACCACCTGCGGCCGAGTGCACAGGAGACCGGACGGGACGCCCGCACCCTGGTCGCCGGGGTCCGGGTGAGCCTGCCCCCCGGGTCCTCCGTCCCGCAGCAGGGGGCCGAGGAGTTCGTTCTCGTCGGAGCTGGGCCGAAGGGACGGCACTGGCCCACCGAGGTGTGGCTGAGCGACCTGGTGCACCACCGGCCCGCGGCTCTGCTCCGGCTCGGCCGGTCGGTCGTGCGGGTGGAGAGGGACTTCGCCGACATCGCCGACCGGGTCGGTGTCCGGGACTTCGCCGGCCGCTCCTACAGCGGCTGGCACCGTCATGTGACGCTCGCCTCGGCCGCTCACACGGTGGCGGCCCTCACCCGACGCGCGCCCGCGCTCCTACCCGGGCCATCCGGGGTGCTCGCCCCCTTCACCGACGCGTCCCTCGACCAGGGAGTACCGGATCCCGTGCAGACGGAGCGCGAGCTGGATCTTCAGCGCTTGGTCGGGGTGCTGCCATTCGGGGCCGAGCAGGCTTGCGATCCGCGCCAGCCTGCGGCAGACCGTGTTCGGGTGGACGAAGAGCTGCCGGGCGGCGTAGGTCGGGCTGCTGCCGGAACGGAAGTAGGCGTCCAGCGTCTTGGTCAGTTCGGTGAACCGCTGCCGGTCGTGGTCGAGGACGGGACCTATCGCCGAGCGGACGAAGGCGGCGACGTCGCGGCCCTCGGAGAGCAGCACCCCGAAGAAGCCGAGGTCGCGGGCGGAGGCGACGCAGCCGGTGGCGCCGAGGGCGGACATCGCGTCGAGGCACTGGCGGGTTTCCGCGAACGCGGCCGGCACGGCTGCCTGATCGGTCACCGGACCTGCCTCGGCGATGGTCAGGGGGTCGTCCAGCAGCGGTGCCAGCTCGTCCATGACGGCTCGGGCCGCCCGGCGGGGGTCGGCGCCCGGCAGGACCAGGACCAGGAGATCGCGGTGCTCGCCGGCCAGCCCGCCGGCCCGGCGGGCGTGGAGGGATGCCCAGGCGGCCGCCCTGCCCAGGTCCCCGGGGCTCGGCAGGACGCTCAGGACGACGTGCGGCCGTCCGGGACCCAGGCCGAACGACGCGCTCTGCCCGACGAGCCGCGCGGCCCCGGAGAGGAGGTGGTCGAGCCGGCCGTCACGGCTCTGGGGCGGGGCTGCGCGCCGCCCGGCCTCACTGGTGAGCAGCAGGACGGCCAACGCCTCGGCGAGGATGGCCAGCACCCGGAGGTCGGTGTCGGTGTCGGTGTCGGCAACGTCCCGGCGCAGCAGGACCGTGCCGAGACCGGTGCCCCTGGCGCTGATCGGGGCCGCCCACGTGCCCTCGCCGAACGCGACCGGCCGGCCCGCCGCGTGGGCGGCCACCGCGGCGGGCCCGTCGTCCGCGTCGCCGCCCCAGGCGGCACCGTCGGTCGTGTCGAGCACCGTGCCGTCCGCGGCGAGGATGCGCAGCGCTCCGCCCGTCCGGGCGGCGACGGCCTCGGCCAGCGCGGAGGGCGGCGCGCCGTCGAGCGCCCGGCCGATCAGGTGGTGGTGCAGGGCGCGCAGTTCGCGCGCGGTCCGCAGCCGCCGCTCGGACTCCGCACACCGGGTGTCGAGAGCGGACAGTTCGGAGTGCGCCCGCTCCGCCGCCATGACCTTCCCCACCGCGGCGCCGACGAGTTCGCCGAGCCGACCCGCCAGAGAGGTCTCCTCGTGGGTGAAGTGACGAGGGCTTCGATCGGCGAGCAGCAGGGCGCCGGCCGGTCCGCCGCGGCCGAGCGGGGCCACCAGCACCGCGCGCACGTCCTCGGCCGCGACCGCGGCGTCGAGCGGCGAGCGGTGCCGCAGGCGGTCGTCGCGCGGGTAGTCCGGGGTCCAGAAGGGGACCGTGCCGGATGCCGGGTCGTCGCCGGTGCCGTCGAGGTCGGGCAGGGCCAGGCCGACGGTGTGCGGCGTGACGTGGCCGTCCGCCGCGCGCACGGTCACCGGGCCCCCGTCCGCGTCCTGCAGGCAGACGCAGGCCAGGTCGGTCCCGAGCAGGAGGCGGGCCCGCCGGGTGACGACGTCCATGAGGGAGTTCAGGGTGACGGGCGCGGCGAGCTCCAGGGCGATGCTGAGGAGGCCGGTGAGCCCGGCCTCCCGCTGACGTCGCAGGTCGCACCGCTCGGTGACGGCCCGGGCGAGCCGGGTGGCCTCCTCGACGACCGCCAGCGTCCGCGCGTCGGGGTTGCCGTGGCGGGCGCGGGCGGCGACCTTCTCCAGCCGTCCGAGCGGAGCACCTTCGGCGAGCAGTTCCAGGATGGTGAGGGCGCTGGGCTCCATCCCGGTGATCTCCCCCCTCCCGGCTCTCCCGTCCTCCCTCTGAGAACCGTCGGATGCGCGGGGCCAGAACACGACCATGCGGCAGTGGTGCCGCGGACCGTTCATTTTCAGCCAGGCGGTGTGCCGCCCGGGATCTGAGCCCGGCCCGGCGGCTTCCGCACCGTTCACGGTGCGGAAGGGCTGGCCCGTTCCGGTGCCCCCCAGCGCGAGCCGGGGCGCCACGCACGGCCGGACGCCGACCTCCTCGGCGGCCGGATATCCACCCTGGCCGGCATCCCCGGGCGTTCGGGGCCGGTGCAGCGCGAACCAGTCCATCCAAGCCTGGAGATGCTCATGCAGAACAAGGTTGCCCTGGTCACCGGCGCGGCGGGCGGCATCGGCGCCGCAGTGGTCCAGGCGCTGGCGGGGCGGGGGGTCCGGGTGGCGGCCGTCGACCGCGACGCCGGACGGCTCCACGAGACGGTCGCCGAGCTGGCGGGGGAAGGGCACCGCGTCGAGGCGTTCTCCGCGAACGTCGCCGACAGCCGCGAGGTCGAGACGGTGGTCGACGCCGTCCGGTCCCGGCTCGGACCGGTGGACTTCCTGGTCAACGTGGCCGGAGTGCTGCGCTTCAAGCCGGTGCTCGACCTCACCGACGAGGACTGGCGGACGACGTTCGGGGTGAACGCGGACGGTGTCTTCCACATGTCCCGGGCCGTGGTCCGCGCGATGGTCGCGCGCGGGGGCGGGGCCGTCGTCACCGTGGCCTCCAACTCCGCCGCGGTGGCCCGGACCGGAATGGCGGCCTACGGTGCTTCCAAGGCCGCCGCCACGCTGTTCACCAAGAGCCTGGGCCTGGAGGTGGCCGGGTACGGCATCCGCTGCAACGTCGTGGCGCCGGGTTCCACCGACACCCCGATGCTCACCGGGATGTGGGACGGCGACGAGGAGAGCAACCGGAAGGCCACCGTCGAGGGGTCCCCGGAATCCTTCAAGGGCGGCATACCGCTGGGGAAGCTCGCCCTGCCCCGTGACGTCGCGAACGCCGTCGTCTTCCTGCTGTCCGACGAGGCCGGCCACATCACCCTGCACGAGCTGACGGTTGACGGCGGCGCCACGCTGGGAGCCTGACGTCCGCCGCTCCGGGCCGCCCCTGGGAGGCGGCCCGGAGCGGCGCGTCCGGCGCCGTCCGGGAGGAGCTCAGAGCTCCAGGTCGACGTCGTGGCGACGCAGCCAGAAGTCGAGTGCCAGGACCAGCTCGGTGCCCGTCCGGTAGCCCGGGCGCGGGTCCTCGGCGGTGGCGGCGGCGAGGGCCTCCTCGTCCAGCAGTTCACGCACCGGGGAGTCGGTGCCGTCCGTCACGCGCCTGAGGGCGGCCCGGAGCCCGTCGAGATAGCGCGGGTCGCGGGTCGTCGGGTAGGGCGCCTTGACCCGGTCGGAGATCTCGGCCGGCAGCAGGTCGCGCGTGGCGGCGCGCAGCAGGCTCTTCTCCCGTCCGTCGAAGGACTTCATGGCCCAGGGCGTGTTGAAGACGTACTCCACCAGACGGTGGTCGCAGAACGGCACCCGGACCTCCAGGCTGGCCGCCATGCTGGCCCGGTCCTTGCGGTCGAGCATCCAGGGGAGGAAGCGGGTCAGGTGGAGGTAGCCGATCTCGCGCATCCGCCGCTCGGAGCCGGACTCCCCCGGCAGCCGGGGCACTTCGGCGAGGGCCTCGTGATAGCGCTGGGCGCGGTACCCGGCGAGGTCGATCTTCGTCAGCAGGCCGCGGTTGATCAGGGACTCGCCCGGCCCGCTGCCGGGACCGGCGATGCCGGTTCCGAACGGTGGCGCGAGCCAGGGGAAGGTGTCCGCGGCGACGGTCTCGGGGTGGTTGAACCACCGGTACCCGCCGAACACCTCGTCGGCCGACTCACCGGACAGGGCGACGGTGCAGTGCCGGCGGACCTCCTTGAACATCAGGTACAGAGAGGTGTCGCCGTCCCCGAGGTCGAAGGGCAGGTCCCGGGCCCGCATGACCGCCTCCCGGGCCGTGGTGTCCAGCAGCGACTCGGACGGGAGGCAGACCACGTGGTGGTCGGAGCCGACGTGCCGGGCCAGGAGTTGTGCGAACGGGGCGTCGGGCGTGCCGCGCCAGTCGTCGGCCTGGAAGGTGTCGGCGTGCCGGGCGAAGTCCAGGGCGAACGACTTGATCGGAGCCGTCCTGCCGCGGGCCGCCAGCGCGGTGATGACGCTGGAGTCCAGACCGCCGGAGAGCAGTGTCCCGACGGGCACGTCGGCCACGAGCTGGCGGTCGACGATGTCCTCCAGCAGCTCCCGCACGCGGCCGATGGTGGTGTCCAGGTCGTCGGTGTGCTCGTGGGACTCCACCGCCCAGTACCGGCGCACCGAGAGGCCCCCGCGGCCGATCCTCAGCGTGTGGCCGGGACGCAGCTCGTACATCCCCTTGTAGAGGGCGTGGCCGGGGGTCTTGGTGAAGCCGAGGAGTTCGGCGAAGCCCTCGGCGTCCATCGCGGGCCGTACCCGGGGGTGGGCCAGGATGGCCTTGGGCTCCGAACCGAAGAGCAGGCCGTCGGGAAGCGGCTGGTAGTAGAGGGGCTTGATGCCCATGCGGTCACGGATCAGGAGCAGTTCCTCGCTCCGGGCGTCCCACAGGGCGAAGGCGTACATGCCGTTGAGGCGTTCGGTGCAGCCCTCGCCCCACTCGAGGTAGGCGCGCAGGACGACCTCGGTGTCGCTGGCCGTGCGGAAGGTGTGGCCACGGCCGAGCAGTTCCCGGCGCAGCTCGCGGTAGTTGAACACCTCGCCGCTGTAGCTGAGGCCCACCACCACCTCACCGTCGCGTTCGAAGAACATCGGCTGGCTGCCGCCGGCCGGGTCGACGACGGACAGGCGACGGTGGCCGAGGGCCACCGTCGGGGTGGCCCACAGTCCCTCGGCGTCCGGCCCGCGGCACACCACGGTCGCGGTCATCGCCTGTGCGATGTCGGGTTTCACGGGTGCGTCCGGGTCGAAGGAGACCCATCCAGCTATTCCACACATGGGCGTCGTCTCTCCGGTGGGAGGGCGCGGGGACGGGCGGACCCGTCCCCGCGAGGTCAGGTGCGGGTGGGCGGCGGGCTGAAGCGCTTGAACGTCCAGGTGGTCGCCATGACGACGAGGACGAGCAGGAAGCTCACACCGGTGGCCCAGGCCATAGCGACGGACCAGTCGTCCCCGGTGGCGTTCGTGCCCGCCACGGCGAAGAACAGGGCGCCGATGGCCGCGACACCGGCAGCGCTGGCGAACTGCTGGCTGGTGGTGAGGATGCCGGAGGCCGTGCCGGCGTCCTGCGGACGGACCGTGGTGAGCGCAGCGCCGAACAGCGCGGGCAGCACCACGCCGTTGCCGCCGCCGATCAGGCACAGGCAGAACACGATCCACGGCAGGCCGGTGTCGGTACCGGCCACGGAGAGGCGCAGGGCGAGCATCGCCAGGCCGAGTGCGGTCACCCCGCCGGACACGACCAGCGCGTTCATCCCCCACCTCGCAGTGAGCCGGCTGCCCACCATCGAGGTGGCGGTGAACAGCACACCCATGGGGGAGAACACCAGGCCCGCCTCCAGCGGGTCGAGCCCGAGGCCGGACTGGAGCAGCAGCGTCAGCGTGAACATGAAGCTGCCGAAGTAGAGCATGAAGGCCACGCTCGCGAGCACGCCGCCGCGGAAGGAGTCGCTGCGGAAGAGGGACATGACGAGCACGGGGTTGCCGCCGCGGGCCGCGAGGCCCCGCTCCCACCACAGGGTGACCGCGGCCACCGGGGCGGCCAGCGCCATGCTGACCCAGGTCCAGGCCGGCCAGCCGGAGCCGTGACCCGTGGTCAGCGGAACCAGCAGCAGGGCCAGGGCGAGGGAGACGCCGACCGCGCCGGCCGGGTCCAGGCCCACCTTCTCGCGGCGCATGCGGGCGGGCAGCACCTTCATCGCGGCGAACGCGATGAGCAGGCAGAACGGCACGTTGATCAGGAAGATCGTGCGCCAGCCGAGCCCGGCGAAGTCGGAGGACACCAGTGCGCCGCCGAGCACCTGGCCGGCGATGGAGCCCAGACCGGCCGCGACGCCGTACCAGGCCATCGCGCGGGGCTTCTTCTCGTCCGGGAAGTAGGCCGTGATGACGGCGAGCACCGGCGGCACCATGATCGCCCCGGCGAGACCCTGCGCGAGGCGGGCGGCGATGAGTTGCCCGGGGGTGGTCGCCACCCCGCACAACAGAGACGTCACCCCGAAGGCGAGGGTGCCGATGACGAACAGGCGTCGGTGGCCGTAACCGTCCCCGAGCCGTCCACCGGTGATCATGCCGCCCGCGTACGCGAACGCATACCCGCCGACGATGAGTTCGAGAGCTGCCGGGCTGGCGTTGATGCTGCTTTCCAGGGAGGGCGCCGCCACGTTCACGACAAAGAAGTCGAACTGGGCGAAGAACATGGCTGATAACAGCACCAGGAGAACCGGGGTGGTGCGCAGCGCGGGCGGTGCCTTGGCCCGCGTTTCGTGGGGCTCGTGGACGGTGGTCATGGGCTCTTCCTCGCAGGTTCGCGCGGCACGCCGGAGTTCAGGCCGCTGGTTCGGAGGCCGGGTTCGTGACGGGGCCGGAGACGGGAACAGTCTCCCCGTCTCCGGCCGGTGCCATGGGCCGCAGGCATGGTTTTTGCGTCAACCACGTCTGCGCTCGGCCCGCCCGTGTCAACGACGTCTGCGTCGGCCGTGCACGGCGCAGGTGATCCGTGCGGTGCAGACCCGGCGGCCCGCCTCGTCGGTGATCACGACCTCGTAGCTGGCCGAGGAGTGACCGAGGTGCAGTGCCGTCGCCACGCCGGTCACGGTGCCGGAACGCACGGCCCGGTGGTGCGTCGCGTTGAGGTCCACGCCGAGGGCGATGCGTCCCTCGCCGGCGTGCAGGGCCGCGCCCAGCGAGCCCAGCGACTCCGCGAAGGCTGTCGAGGCTCCGCCGTGCAGCAAGCCCTGGAGCTGGGTGTTGCCCGACACCGGCATGGTCGCCACGACCCGCTCGGCGGTGGCCTCCAGGAAGACCATGCCCATCCGGCCGGCGAGGGTCTCGGCCCCGGCGTCGTTGACCCAGGCCACGGTCGTGTCGCACGGCCCGGATGACCCGGACGGCTCGGACGCCCCGGACGGCTCGGACGCCTCGGGCCGACCCGTCGGCGCGGTGCCCGCCGCGGCCTCCGGGCGGCCGGGCACCGGAGCGGAGGGCGCGGTCACGCGTCGGCCTCCGTCGCGGCGTCGGCCAGGGCCACCGCATGCGGGTCGGACGCCTGGTAGTCCTCCAGCGCGGCGTACCGCTCGCGCAGTCGGCGCTTGAGTACCTTGCCGGTGGGACCGAGCGGAACGTCCTGCGGGGAGGGCGCGATCTCCAGCAGCAGCAGTGTGGGCTGGCCGACGCCCGCCAGGACGTCGTTGGCGCGTTCCAGCAGGTCCGCGGTGGCGGCTTCCCGGCGGAGCGTCACCAGAGCCACCGGCACGACGCGTCCGCGGTGCTGCCCGGCGACCACGGAGCAGTCGGCCAGTTCCTCGATCGCGAGGAGCAGTTCCTCCTCCATCAGCGCCGAGTAGCCGTCGCCGTCGGCGGTGCGTATCCGGTCCACCGCCCGGTCCACGTGGAAGTACTCGCCGTCGGCCGAGCGGCGTACCAGGTCCCCGGACAGCCAGTAGCCGGAGAGCATGGAGCGGTAGGTGGTGTCGGAGTCGTTCCAGTACCCGTGGGCCACCGACTCGCTGCGCACCCCGAGCAGGCCGACCTCGTCCGGCCCGGCCTCGGAGCCGTCCTCGTTGAGCACCGCCACCTCGGCGATCGGCACCCGGGTGCCCAGGTGCCGGGCGCGGGTCGGGGAGTCCTTCGTCAGCACCCGGCGCAGTGCGGCCCACCCCAGCTCGGAGGAGCCGAGCCCGTCGTCGATGACCGACCCGGGGACCGGGGTGCCTCCGGAGGTCGTGCGCCCCAGTTCCATCAGCCGCCGCAGGTGGGCGTCGTGTCCGCAGTCCCCGAGGTTGACCCACACCTCGACGGAGTCGAAGTCCGCGGGGTCGGGGTCGTGCGTGGCCAGGTGCGAGAGCGCTTCGTTGAAGGCGAGGACGACGGTCGGGCGGTGGGTGGCGCAGCCCCGGGCGATCCCCGGGCCGGTCGGGTCGGACCAGCCGACCGTGGGCACGCCGGCGAGCAGGGAGTAGAAGGTGAACGCGATGGCGCTGGAGTGCGACTGCGGTGCGCCCGCGAGCACCACGACGCCCTCCGGCTCGGGGTGGTTGACGAGCCGGTAGCAGGCGCCCGAGACGCTTTGCCGGTGGGCCCAGATCACCGGCTTGGGAGCGCCGGTGGTCCCGGAGGAGTGGCAGATGACGACGGCGTCGTCGTCACTGTGCCGGAAGAGGTCCGACGCACGCGGGGCGCGGGCCCCCAGCACGCCGACCTCCTCGTCGAGGGCGGTCCAGCGCAGTTCGGGCAGTGCGCGCTCCCCGCCGGCGAGGAGATCCAGCCGTTCACGGTCGGTGAACAGCCCGACGGCACCCGTGCGTCGGACCAGGCCGAGGGCGAACTCGGGCAGCATGCGGCCGTTGATCAGCACGCCGATCGCACCGATCCGGGCCAGCGCCGTGAGATGCACCTGGTACGCGAACGTGTCCGCCAGGAACACGGCCACCCGGTCGCGCGGCCCCACGCCGCGGTCCAGGTACCAGGCCGACCAGGCGTCGGCCAGGGCGTCGAGCTCGCGAAGGCTGAACTCCGAGCGCGGCTCCCCGTCCGGTCCGGTGAGCGGCCTGTCGGCGACCAGCACCGGCAGGTCCGCCGCCGGGTTCGTCTCCACGGCGAGCCGCCAGGCGTTCCCGCCGCCGAGGCCCGGCAGCTCTGCGAGGCGCCTGCGGGCTTCCGGGGGCAGCATCGTCTTGTGCGTGAGCGGCATGAGATCACCTGGCTTCGGTCGGAGGAATCTCGGGCGGACGTCGGAACTCCGCCGGCGGCGGCGCGGGCACACCCTGCGGGACACCGGCCTGCCTGCCCCGGCGCGGCGACCGTCCACCCCGCCGTGCTTGCGTCCCGGCGCGTGCCGGCCCGCACGGGCAGCTCGTCCACGCAAACTACGGGCGGGTCCGGGCCGCCGCCACCGTGGTGCGGAAAGTGCGTCAGGTCGGGTCGCGCACCGGGCGGACCGGTATCCGCCCGCTGCCGCGCGGCCGGTCGAATGCGACGGCAACGCGGCTGGTGCACAGCTGACTTGACGGATTCCTGAGGCGGTCACTGACGGGCCGAATGTGCCTCGGGTACGGTCCAGACGCCTCGTTGGAAGACTCTGGGGCCATCGCTGCGGCAGTCCTGTAGACCGACACGGACCGACAAGGAGCGCGCCCGTGCAGCCTGAGCGGATGTCCGACATCGTGGAGCGAATACGCCGTATCGTGGCGGACGTTCTCGAACTGGACCTTGCAGAGATCTCCGCCGACGCCTCCTTCCAGCAGGACCTGAAGGTGGACTCCCTGGAGAAGGTCGAGATCGCCGCGCGCGTCGAGCGTGCCTTCGGTCACGGGCTGCACGGCGAGGACTTCGCCGAGATCGACAGCGTCCTCGACGCCGTGGGCCTGCTGAGGGCGGGCGGTTCGCGCGTCCCGCCGCCGACGGGCGGGGAGCCGCCGGACGCCGGTCCCGGCGCGGACGCCTCCGGGGCGGTTCCCGCAGAGCGAGCCGACGCGCGGCGGGCCGCGGCGGACCCCGTCGTGGCCGGTCCCGGCCCGTCCTCGGAGGGCACTGACCTGGTGCGGCGGCTGGTCGGCCGTCATCTCGCCGCCGGTCAGGGCGCCCGGACGGCCTACACCGATCCGGACCTCGGCGAGGTCAGCTACCGTCAGCTGTACGAGGCGGCGCGTGGATACGCCGGATCGCTGAGGGCCCTCGGCGTGCCGTCCGGCGCCCGCGCCGTGGTCGTCGCCCAGGATTCCGTGGCCACCGTGGCGGCGATCCTCGGGCTGTGGTGGCACGGCTGCGTGCCGGTGCCGGTCAGCCCCCTGCTCGGCGAGGACGAGCGGGACCTCATCGCCGCCGACTGCGCCGCCGAGGTCCTCCACCTGGACACCTGTCCCCCCGACACCGGAGCGGACGGGCTGGCCGGGGGCCGCGTCGTGCTCGTCGGGGACGAGGTCCGCGCCGGGTTGCGCGGCGACGGTCCCACCCCCGCCCACCGGCCGGACCTCGCCGGGCCGCCCGCCCTGCACGGCTCCGGCCGCGCCGCCCTCATCCAGTACACCTCCGGCAGCACGGGCAGGCCCAAGGGCGTGCGGCACTCCGCCGCCGGAATCCGCGCCATGCTCGACGGCTTCGGCGCCCGGCTCGCGCTGCGCCCGGACGACGTCGTGCTGTCCACCGCCCGGATGTCCTTCGGCTACGGCTTCGGCAGCTCCGTCCTGTGCGCGCTGGACGCGGGGGCGACCACCGTCCTGATCGGCGGGGCCGTCGACTCGCGCGTCGTCACCGCCACCCTGCGGCGCCACCGCCCGACGGTGCTGTGCTCCGTACCGCGCCTCTACGCGGCCCTGCTCGACGCCCTGCGCCCCGGCGACGAGGCCGTGGCCGCGCTGCGGCTGTGCCTGACCGCGGGCGAGAACTGCCCGGCCGCGCTCCACCGCCGCATCCGGGAGACCTTCGGCGCACCCGTGGTGAACTGCTTCGGCGCCACCGAACTGATGCACGTCGTCATCGCCACGCCACCGGACCAGCCGATGCCCGGACACATGGGAGCCCCGGTGCCGGGCGTCACCGTCACCGTCCGGGACGAGGAGGGCGGCCCGGTGCCCGACGGCACCGAGGGCCGCCTGCACATCGCGGGCCCCACCGTCGCGCTGGGGTATCTCGACCGCCCCGACGCCGATCGCGTCACCTTCGCGGACGGCGGCGCCTACACCGGCGACCTGGTGCGCCGGGACGCCGACGGTCGTCTCACCCACCTGTGCCGTGTCGACGACGTCCTCAACCTCGGGGGCTACAAGGTCGCTCCGGCGGAGATCGAGGCCGTGGTGCGCGACGTCAGCGGGGTCCGCGACTGCGCTGTGGTCGCCTCCCGGGACGCGGACGGCCTGGAGTGCGCGGTGGCGTTCCTCGTCGCCGACGGAACCGAGGACACCGCGGACACCGGCCACGACACCCTCCGGCGGGCCGTACGGTCCCGCATCCGCCGCGATCTCGCGCCCTACAAACGGCCTGCGCGGATCGAGTTCGTCGACGCGCTGCCCACCACGACCACCGGAAAAGTGGCCGCCCACCGACTTCGGGAGCAGGCAAAATGACGTGGGACATCACCGGGATGGGGGCGGTCGCGTGTGTGGGCGACTCCCCGTCCGGGATCTTCGACTCGCTGTGCGCGGGCGTCGACGGTCTGGGCGCGCTCCAGGCCTTCGACCACGACAAGTACCGCGCCCGGCGGGCCTACGAGATACCCGACCGGCGCCGGCCGGGCGTCGACGAACCGGGCCGGGCCACCCGCTGGCTCCTCGCGTCGATCGACCAGGCCCTCGCCGACGCCGGTCACCCCGCTGACCTGGCCGACGTACCCGTGCTGGTCGGCACCACGCTCCAGGAACAGCGCAGCGCCGAACTGTGGTGGCGGCACGGCGCGCCGCTCGACCCCGCCGCGCTCCACTTCGGCACCGCGCTGCGCGAGCGCTACGGCGCCACCCGCACGTACACGTTCGCCAACGCCTGCGCCGCCACGCTCTACGCGCTGGCCATGGCCACCGACCTCATCGAACTCGGCGCTGCCGACACCGTCGTCGCGGCGGGAACCGACTCCATCGGCGAGAGCGCCTTCGGCACCCTGGACCGGGTCCAGAACGAGCCCGAGGCCCTGCGCCCCTTCGACCGCTCGCACCGCGGCATGCTGATGGGCGAGGGCGCCGTGGCGGTGGTGCTCACCCGCGCCGCCGGTTCCGGCCGCCGGGTCCACGCGCGGCTGCGCGCGGTGGGCGTCAACTGCGACGCCCACCACTCCACCGCCCCCGACCCGGAGGGCATCACCCGCGTGCTGCGCGAGACCCACCGGCGTGCCGAGGTGGCACCGCCCGACATCGACCTCGTCATGTTGCACGGCAGCGGCACGCCGAAGAACGACTCCACCGAGGCCACCGTGCTGTCCCGGATGTTCCCCGGCCCGGGCGGGCCGCTGATGACCGCCATCAAGTCGATGACCGGCCACACCCTGGGCGGCTCCGGCCTGCTGAGCCTGATCACGGCGGCGATCGCCCTGCAGCGCGGTCAGGTCCCGCCCGTGCTCGGTCTCGTCGACCCCATCGAGGAGGCCGACGGCCTCCGGCTGGTGCGCGACAAGGCAGCCACCGCCGACCTGACACTCGCCCAGATCGACGCGTTCGGCTTCGGCGGAATCAACGCCGCCGCGATCCTGGAAGCAGCGTGATGAGCACCCCACACCCCCCGGCGCCCGCATCCGCGCCCGCATCCGCGCCCGCGCCCGTGCCCCCGCCTGGCCGCCGCGAGGCCGTCGTCACCGGAGTGGGCCTGGCCGTCCCCGGGCTCAGCCTCCCCGACGAACTGCTCGGCGCCGTCCGCGAGGGCGGCTTCGATCCCCGTACCGGACTCCTCGGGCGCGACCTGCGGCACAAGGACCGCGCCTCCCGGCTCGCTCTGCGCGGCGCGGCACCCGCCCTGCGGGACGCGGGGCTGCTCGGCGACGACGGCTACACCGGCGAGGGCGACTCCACGGCCGTCGTGGTCAGCAGCAACTTCGGGATCCTGGAGAGCGTCTGCTCCTTCGCCGACATCATCGCCCGGGACACGGTGCGCGGCCTCAGCCCTGTCGGGCTGCCGCAGACCTCCAGCAACGTGATCGCCGGTTCGGTCGCCATGGCCCATGGGCTGCGCGGCCCGAGCCTCACCCTGTGCAACGGTCCTACGAGCGGTCTGGACGCCATCGACTGGGCCCGCCTCCTGATCGTCTCCGGGCGGGCCACGACGGCCCTGGTGATCGGAGTGGAGCCGGACGGCGACGCCGTCACCAAGCTGCTGGGCGCGGCCACACTGGACGGCGCGGTCGCGCTCGTCGTCGAGTCGGGCTCCCGCGCGGCGGAGCGGGGGGCCCGGGTGCGCGCCACCGTGGACGGCTGCGCCCGCGCGGCCGACCTGGCCGGGGCCGTCACCGGGGCGCTGGGCTCGCGGCCCGGCCCGGACGGGGCCGCCGGGCAGTTCCCCGACGCCTCCGTCGACCTGTGGCTCACCGATCGTCAGAGCCGGGACGGCGACGTCGCGGACGGTACCGCCGCCCGGCCGCCCGTACGGGCCGACGCCGTGGTCGACCCGGCCGCGCCGCTCGGGCTCTGCTCCGGCGCGCTCGGGGTGCTCCAGGCCGCCGCCGCCGTCGCGCACTTCGACGAGCACACCGGCCACACCGCCCTCGCCACCTGCGGAGGCCCCGGTGACGACGCCGTCGCCGCGCTGTTCCTCGGCGGCCCCCGCCGCACCGCCTGACCCCGCTCACGTCCACCCAGATGAGGAGTCATCCATGGCCGAGCACACCGACCGGCAGGTCGATCCGGAGGAGCTGCGCGCCGTCGTCGCCAAGGCGCTGGAGCTGCCCGTCGAGGAAGTGACCGACGACGCGCGGTTCAAGGAGGACCTCGACGTCGACTCCCTGATCTCGCTGGAGATCGCCGTGCGCGTCGAGGAACAGTACGGGGTGCAGATCGACGATTCGCAGTTGGCCGAGATGGGCAGTTTCCGCCTCGTACGGGAGTTCGTCGAGGCCAGCCTGGGCGCCGAGTCCGCGACGTGAGCGGGGCCGGAACCGGGCACGCGGCCGAACCCGCCCGCCCCGTCGCGCTGGTGACCGGCGGCTCCCGGGGCATCGGGCGCGCCGTCGTCGTCCGGCTCGCCGAGGACGGCTACGACGTCGCTTTCTGCTACCGCTCCGACTCCGCCGCCGCCGAGGCCGCGGCCAAGGACGCCGAGGAGGCCGGTGCGCGCGTCCACCACCGGCGTGTCGACGTCGCCGAGTTCGCGCAGGTCAAGGAGTTCGTCTCCGGAGCCGAGCAGGAGGTCGGCCCGCTGTCGGCCGTCGTCACGTCGGCCGGGATCACCCGTGACCGCCCGCTCGCGATGATGAGCGAGGACGAGTGGCACGGGGTGGTGAACACCAACCTCAACGGCACCTACAACGTCTGTAGGGCGGCCGTGTTCGCGCTGATGAGGCGCCGGCGCGGGGCGATCGTCACCCTCTCGTCCATCGCCGGGGTACACGGCAACGCCACGCAGACGAACTACGCGGCCTCCAAGGCGGGCATCATCGGCCTGACCCGCTCGCTGGCCAAGGAGTGCGGCCGTTTCGGCATCCGGGCCAACACCGTGGCGCCGGGGCTGATCGACACCGACATGACGGCTGACCTGCCCCCGGAGGTCACCGAACGCCACCTGTCCAACATCGCGCTCGGCCGGGCCGGTACGCCGCGGGAGGTCGCCGAGCTCGTCTCGTTCCTGGTCTCGGAGCGGGCCTCGTACCTCACCGGCCAGGTCATCGAGATCAACGGCGGTCTCTCCGGCTGACCGGCCGCACCGCACGGGTGCGGCCGGCCGCGGGACCGGCCGCACGGTCAGCCCGCGCCGGGGCCGCCGTCCCGGGGCGGAGACCGTCACGGAGTTCGCGGCCGGGAACGTGCTCCACCAGGAACGTGCGCCACCAGGATGCCCACGCGTCATTCGAGACAGGAACGGGAAGCGAAGCGATGCCCGGGATACCCCCGATCGAGGCCTACCCGATGCCCGCCCCCGGTGATCTGCCGGCCAACACCGCCCGGTGGACGCCCGATCCGGCCCGCGCCGTACTGCTCGTCCACGACATGCAGCGGTACTTCCTGGCGCCCGTTCCCGCCACCGTGCGCACCTGGCTGGTGCACAACACCTCGGCCGTCCGCGACCGGTGCGCCGCGCTCGGCGTTCCGGTGGCCTACACGGCCCAGCCGGGCGACATGACGGCCGAACAGCGGGGCCTGCTCGCCGACTTCTGGGGCCCGGGCATGCGCGCGGCGCCGCCCGACCGCGAGGTGGTCGAGGAACTGGCGCCGACGGACGGCGACTGGCGGCTGACCAAGTGGCGCTACAGCGCGTTCTTCAACTCGCCGTTGCTGGAACGCATGCGCGCCAGCGGCCGGGACCAACTGGTCCTGTGCGGTGTGTACGCCCACGTCGGCGTCCTGATGACCGCCGTCGACGCGTTCACCCACGACATCCAACCGTTCCTCGTCGCCGACGCCGTCGCCGACTTCTCCGCGCAATACCACCGTATGGCCCTGGACTACGCCGCCGAACGGTGCGCGGTCGTCCTGACCGCGAAGGAGGTCCTCGCATGAGCCCGGCCCTGTCGTCCGGCGTGGCGGACGAAGACGACCTGTTCCACCGCGTCCTGACCGATCCGCCCGGCGCGTACGCCCTGCTCCACCGCCCCGAGACGACGGGCACCGGCACCCTCGACGTCCTCGTCGGCGAGGTCTCCCGGCCCGCGACGCTCGCCGGACTCCCGTTGCCGGACGCGCCGGAACGTCCCGGCCACGCGCACCACGAACTCCTCGTGCTCGTTCCCTACCGGCAGATCGCCGAGCGGGGCTTCGCCGTTCCCGACGACGGCGCCCCGCTGATCGCGCTGGCCGTCACCGACCAGCAGCGGATCGGCGTGCACGACGCGCTGGCCCGCATCCCCGAGGTGCCGATCTCCCTCAGCGGCGGCCACTTCGACGTGGACGACGCGGCCTACCGGGAGATCGTCAAAGCCGTCGTCGACCGGGAGATCGGCACCGGTGAGGGCGCGAACTTCGTCATCAAGCGCTCGTTCGTCGCCGATATCACCGACTACGGCCCACACAGCGCGCTGACCTTCTTCTCCCGCCTGCTGCGCCGGGAGGCGGGCGCCTACTGGACGTTCCTCGTCCACACCGGCGAGCGCACCCTCGTCGGCGCCACGCCCGAGCGACACATCAGTGTGGAAGCGGGCAAGGCCGTGATGAACCCCATCAGCGGCACCTACTCCTATCCGCCCCAGGGGCCCACCCTGGACGGCGTCATGGAGTTCCTCGCCGACCGCAAGGAGGCCGACGAACTCTTCATGGTCGTCGACGAGGAACTGAAGATGATGGCCCGCGTCTGTGATCAGGGCGGCCGGGTGGTCGGCCCGTACCTCAAGGAGATGACCCGGCTCGCGCACACCGAGTACCTCATCGAGGGGCAGACCACCCGCAGCGCGGCCGACATCCTGCGCGAGACGCTGCTCGCCCCCACCGTGACCGGGTCCCCGCTGGAGAGCGCCTGCCGGGTCATCAGCCGGTACGAGCCGCAGGGGCGCGGCTACTACAGCGGCGTGGCCGCTCTCATCGGACGCGACGCGTCGGGCCGCCCCGCGTTGGACTCCGCCATCCTCATCCGCACCGCCGACATCAGCGCGGCGGGCCGGGTGGCGATCGGCGTCGGCTCGACCCTGGTGCGCCACTCCGACCCCTGGGCCGAGGCCGCCGAGACGCGGGCCAAGGCGGACGGCCTGGTCGCCGCCCTCGACTCCGGCCGCAGCGCCCGCTTCGCCCGCCATCCGCGGGTCAGGGCGGCTCTGGAGCACCGCAACGCCTCCCTCGCGGAGTTCTGGCTGCGCGACGACGCCGACCGGGCGGCGAAGCAGAACGATCCCCTGCTCGCCGGACTGCGGGTCCTGGTCATCGACGCGGAGGACACCTTCACCGCGATGATGAAGCATCAGCTCACCGCCACCGGACTGGCGGTGACGGTACGGCGCTTCGACGAGGACCACACCCTGGACGGCTGGGACCTGGTCGTCCTGGGACCGGGCCCCGGCGATCCGAGCGAGGAGGACGACCCGCGGATGCGGCATCTGCGCGCCACGGTGCGTACGCTGCTGGAGCGCCGGGCCCCGTTCGTCGCCGTGTGCCTGAGCCACCAGGCGCTCAGCCTTGCCCTCGGGTTCGAGGTCCACCGGCTGGCCACTCCCAACCAGGGCGTCCAGAAGGGGATCGATCTGTTCGGCTCGACCGAACGCGTCGGCTTCTACAACACCTTCGCCGCGTGGAGCGAGGTGGACCGGCGGGAGGTGCCGGGCGTCGGGCTCGTCGAGGTGAGCCGCGACCGTGCGGACGGGGAGGTGTACGGTCTGCGCGGCCCGCACTTCGCCTCCGTGCAGTTCCACGCGGAGTCGGTGCTCACCCAGGACGGCCCCCGCATTCTCGCCACGGCCCTGCGGGCGGCTCTCGGGCTCGGCCCCGGGTAGGTCTTCGGGGAGTCGCCGTCAGGGTGTCGGGCCCACGTCAGGACGGATGTGAGGGCGACGGCTGCCGGGTGGGACCGGGCGGTCTTGCCGGAGCGGGTGGCGATGCCCTGCCGCTGCTTGCGGTGGTCGGGGCACCGTCCGACGACGTTGCGATGCCGCCGGGAGGGCACCGGTGCGGAACGTCCACCCGGTCCCGCTCAGGGCCAGCCGTTCGTCCGGTCGGGGCCGCTCCGGCGCGGGCCGGGGCGGCACGGGCGGAGGAGATCCCCCTCTCCGTCAGCCGGCCCAGGGCGACGTGACGTCACACCGCGGCCCGGCATCCGAGATCACCGTGGCGACAGGCTCCGGGTCGTCTAGACGGCCATGCCGTAGACGATGGTGAACAGGGTTCCCAGCGACCCGATGATGAAGACGCCGGTGAGTCCCGCGACGATCAGGCCTTTCCCCTGTTCGGCGCTGAACGTGTCGCGCAGGGCGGTGGCGCCGATGCGCTGCTTGGCGGCACCCCAGATCGCGATGCCCAGGCAGATGAGGATCGCGACGGCCATGACCACCTCGATCATGACGCGGGCCTCGGTGCCCAGGGAGCCGAACGGGCCCCAGTCGGGTGCGATTCCCCCGATAATGGTGGTGATGTCGCCTTCTTCGGCCGCAAGGAACATGTGAACTCACCGCCACAGGTGGGTTGTCGGTATCGGCTCGGTACAGCCTTCTCGAATTCTGCCATGGAATGCGATGGTTGGGGGGTGCGGAAGGCTTGGGTGGCTTCGGGGTGCGGTCTCGGTCTGGTGTTGTCGTTCCTGGCGCTGCTGGTGGTGGGCACGTACGTGTCCGCGTCCCAGTTCGGCCCGGGCGGGGGCAGCCCGGTACGGCTGGCGAAGGGCTCGGTGCCCGCGGAGTACGCGGAACTCGTGCAGAAGTGGGGAGGCCTGTGCGAGGCGCTGAACCCCGCGCTGCTGGCGGCACAGCTGTACCAGGAGAGCGGCTGGAACCCGCGGGCGCAGTCGCCCGCCGAGGCGCAGGGCATCGCGCAGTTCATCCCCGGCACCTGGGCCGTGCACGGGCTGGACGCCAACGGGGACGGCGAGGCCAACGTCTGGGACCCGGAGGACGCGATCCCCTCGGCCGCGTCCTACGACTGCACGCTGGCCCGCAACGTCGCGGAGGTGCCGGGCGACGTGACGTCGAACATGCTGGCCGCCTACAACGCCGGGCCCTACGCCGTCATCAAGTACGGCGGGGTGCCGCCCTACGAGGAGACGCGGAACTACGTCGCGGTCATCCGCACGATGGAGAAGTCCTTCGCGGCGACCCAGGGGCGGCTCTCGCCCGCGCGACAGGCCGCCGGGGCCATCCACTACGCGCAGGAGAAGCTGGGCACGCCCTACCTGTGGGGCGGTGACGGCACGGCCGAGGACGACGGACGGTTCGACTGCTCGGGGCTGACCAAGGCCGCCTACGCCTCGGTGGGCATCGAGCTGCCCCGCGTCGCCAACGACCAGTGGAACGCCGGGCCGCATCCCTCCCGTGGCGAGCTGCTCCCCGGCGACCTCGTCTTCTTCGCCCACGACCTCGACGATCCCCGCTCCATCCACCACGTCGGGATCTACGTCGGCGGCGGATACATGATCGACGCCCCCTACACGGGGGCCGTCATCCGGTTCGATCCCATCGACTCGCCCGACTACTTCGGGGCCACCCGCCCGACCGGCTGAGTGCGGCCCGGCCGCCCGGTGGCCCTACGCTGGGTGGGCCGCCGCTCACGACGGACACGGGCCGCGGAGGGGCCGCGGACGCCCAACGCGGGCCGTGGACGCCGGAGACGGGCCCCCGCACCCCGGGGACGCGTCGCGGGCGCCGGGCACGAGGCGGCGGTCGGTCACCCTTCGATAACGTGGACGTGATCATTCAGTGGATGGCGGAACGCCGGACCCGGCTGCCGCGTTCCCTGACCAGGATCGGATGACCTTCCGAGACACGGGGGCCGGTAGCCATGCAGAGCGAGTTACACGGGTGACGCGAGTGACAGCGAACGAGAGGCCGCAGCGCCATGTCTGACTGGGACAGCTCCGACGTCGAGCTGCTCTACCGCGTCAACGGCTGGTCCGCGAGCCTGCCCGACTGGGCGAACTCGGCGCTGGCCTTCCTCAGCGAGTACGGCGTCATCGCCGGCCTCATGGTGCTGGGCCTGTGGGCGTGGTGGACGGCGCGCCGCCGGCCGGACGCCGTGACCGCCGTCGCCGGGCTGATGTGGGCCCCGCTGGGCGCCTCGGCCGCCTACCTGGTCAACTATCCGATCCGGGAGCTCGTGGCCAGGCCGAGACCGTTCGTCGACCACGAGGGGCTCAACGTCCTGGTGGCCGGGAAGGACGGCTACTCCTTCGTCAGCGACCACTCGGCGCTGGTGATGGCCCTGGCCGTGGGCATCTTCGTCGTCAACCGGAAGCTCGGCGCGCTCGCCATCGCGCTGGCCCTCTTCCAGGGCTTCGGCCGCGTCTACACGGCGGTGCACTACCCGACGGACGTCGTCGGCGGGCTGGCCCTGGGCGCCGCCGTCGTGCTCCTCCTGGCCCCGCTCGCCGCCGCCCTGCTCACCCCGCTCACCCGGGCCGTGGCCGCCTCGCCGCACGTGGGGCGGCTGGTGCAGGCCCCTCCGCGGGGGGCCGTCGAGCCGGAGGACGCGCCCGGCGAGCCGGTGGCCGCGGCCCACGGCCGCGACCTGGCGGCCTGAGCCTCCGCCCCGCTCGCCCGTCTCCGGACGCGGGGTGCGGCCACGCCCCGCCGTGGGTGGCGGCTACGCCCCGCCGTGCTCGCCGGCGTCCGCCTGTGCCCGGGCCCGGGCGCGCCGCGCGGGGCCGCGCCAGCCGCAGGAGCAGTGGGCGCTCACGAAGGAACCGCGCTCCCGCAGGCTCGTGGTGTGTTCTTCCGTGGCGTCGGGAGACTCTCGCTGGTCGGGCACAGGGCCAACGCTACCCGGGCGTAACGGCTGGACAGGTGCCGTCGTTAAGCGGATCGAGTCCAGGGACGGTCCGTTGGGGGTCTGGTTGCGATGGACAGGCGGAAGGCCGCTGCCGGTGTGCTCGCGTCGATCGTGCTGACGGCTGTCGTGGGCACGGGGTGCTCGGGACGCACCGCCGCGGTGCCGGAGCCGGCGGGCGAGGATCCCCGCGCCCAGATGCGCCGGTTGGCCGACGAGTTGGCCGAGGCGCGGACGTCACGGGTGCGCAGCCGGATGGAGCTGCGCAGCGGTGGCACGCGGCTGACCATCAGGGGGGCCGGGGGGTTCGACTTCACGCGGCGCATGGGCCGGATCGAGGTCACTCTGCCCGGCGGGCGGCAGGGCCCGGTCACGGCGCTCATCGCGCCGGGCGCGCTCTACATGAAGAACCGCGGCGCGGGGGTGCCGGAGGACAAGTGGGTGCGGGTGGATCCGGCGGAGCTGCCCGACGGCAACCTGGTCTCCAACGGCGTGACGGATCCGCTCGTCGCGGTGGAGCTGCTCCGCGGGGTCAGCTCGGTGCGGTACGTGGGCACGCGGCGGCTGGACGGCGAGCTGGTCCGCCGCTTCCGCGGGACGACCGACGTGCGGGCGGCGGCGGGTGAGGCCTCGCGGGGCCGGCGGGGCCAGCTCTCGGCGGCGGCGAAAGGCTTCTCCACCCGGGCCGTGCCCTTCGAGGCGCACCTCGACGAGGAGGGGCGGCTGCGCCGCGTGCGGCACACGTTCGTCTTCGGCAACGACGAGGCCGTCGTCTCCACCACGGAGCTGTACGCGTTCGGGACGTCGGTGGAGGTGGAACTGCCGCCGAGAGCGGACGTCTACACGGGCCGGATCGCCACGGCCACGCCCGCGCCGCCCGCGTGACGCCGACGGCGGGGGCGCGGGGGCGGGTGAGGCGGGCGTCCGGCCCCGGGGAAACCCGCCCCCGGTGGGCCGGGCTCCGGGGGGGGGCGTCCGGTGTCCCGCGGGACCACGTCCGGGTGGTCCTAGTCCGGATGTGTCATGCGGGAATGCCCCGGGCCGTCCTACGGTGAGGCGTCGGGGGTGAGCGGTCGGCCCGTCCGCGCGGCGGGGCTCGGCCGTTCGCGGCTCAGCGTGCAGGGAGGTGGCCACGGATGCCGAGGGAGCCGTCGGCGGTCCAGGACCGGGAGGCGCTCGCCGAGATCGAGCTGTACGGAGAACTCATCATCGCCGCGGCCGCCGAGCCGGACGAGCGGCTGAGTGACGACCGGATCGACGAGGTGCTGGGCACCGGGCGGCGGAACGCCCCGGAGCCGGACGCTCCGGCTGACGCGGAGTGCCGTGAGGACTGACGCCGTACCGCATGTTTTCAGCCAGGGGTTGACGCCATGAGGGGGCGGCCATGACGTCCCGTATGCGCGGGATGTCCGGCTCAGGTGCGCAGGAGCCGGGCGATGGCGGCGGTGGCTTCCGCCACCTTGGCGTCCATCTCCTCGCCGCCCTCGTCGGCCGCCGCGGCGACGCAGTGCCGCAGGTGCTCCTCGAGGAGCTGGAGCGCGAAGGACTGGAGCGCCTTCGTCGAGGCGGAGACCTGCGTGAGGACGTCGATGCAGTACACGTCCTCCTCGACCATCCGCTGAAGCCCGCGAATCTGCCCCTCGATGCGCCGGAGCCGCTTGAGATGGGCGTCCTTCCGCTTGCTGTAGCCGTGCGGTCCGGGCGGCTGCGGCGAGGGCGCGGGCTCCGTCGCCCCGGCGCGGGTGGGTTCGACGGTCGTCATGTGTGCTCCCCTGATCCTTCTCCGGGTCATACCCCGGCTGGGTATATTGTACCGATTTTCCCGCGAGGCCCGCGATGGCGGACAGTGCCCTGCCTTGGCCCCGGTTCTGCGGCCGACCCCCCATGGGCGACACTGGTGACCACCGGTTCGCCGTGGCCGGATGATGCGCCTAGCATCAACGAGACTGTCGCCCGAGCACACCCGAGGACCCCTTGTGCGCTTTCGTCTGACCCCCAGGGAGACGAGCTTCTACGACATGTTCGCCGCGTCAGCGGACAACATCGTGACCGGTTCGAAGCTCCTCATGGAACTGCTCGGGGCGGAGTCCTCCGCACGGACCGACATCGCCGAACGGATGCGCGCGGCCGAACACGCCGGCGACGACGCCACGCACGCGATCTTCCACCAGCTCAACTCCTCCTTCATCACCCCGTTCGACCGTGAGGACATCTACCGCCTCGCCTCCCTGCTCGACGACATCATGGACTTCATGGAGGAGGCCGTCGACCTGGTCGTCCTCTACCAGATCGAGGAGCTTCCCAAGGGCGTCGAACAGCAGATCGAGGTGCTGGCCAGGGCGGCGGAGCTGACCGCCGAGGCGATGCCGCACCTGCGCACCATGGAGAACCTGACCGAATACTGGATCGAGGTCAACCGGCTGGAGAACCAGGCCGACCAGATCCACCGGAAGCTCCTCGCCCACCTCTTCAACGGCAAGTACGACGCGATCGAGGTCCTCAAGCTCAAGCAGGTCGTGGACGTCCTGGAGGAGGCGGCCGACGCGTTCGAGCACGTCGCGAACACGGTGGAGACCATCGCGGTCAAGGAGTCCTGACCTGTCGTGGACACGTTCTCCCTGATCGTCGTCGTCGGCGTCGCGCTCTTCTTCACCTACACCAACGGGTTCCACGACTCCGCCAACGCGATCGCCACGTCCATCTCGACCCGGGCGCTCACGCCCCGCGTGGCGCTGCTCATGGCGGCGGTCATGAACCTGGCCGGCGCGTTCATGGGCAGCGGCATCGCCGAGACGGTCAGCGAGGGCCTGATCGAGACGCCGAGCGGCGACAACGGCATGCTCATCCTGTTCGCCGCGCTGGTCGGGGCGATCACGTGGAACATGGTCACCTGGTACTTCGGCCTGCCGTCCTCCTCCTCGCACGCGCTGTTCGGCGGCATGGTCGGAGCGGCCCTCGCCGGGGCGACGACCGTCTACTGGGACGGCGTGCTGACGAAGATCGTCATCCCGATGTTCCTGTCGCCGCTGGTGGGGATGTGCCTCGGCTACCTGGTGATGACGGGCATCCTGTGGGCGTTCCGGAACGCCAACCCGCACCGGGCCCAGCGCGGCTTCCGGATCGCCCAGACCGTCTCGGCGGCCGGCATGGCACTCGGCCACGGCCTCCAGGACGCCCAGAAGACGATGGGCATCGTGGTGATGGCCCTGGTCATCGCCGGAGTGGAGGACCAGGGCGAGCCGATCCCGCTGTGGGTGAAGGTCGTCTGCGCGCTGATGCTCTCCCTGGGCACCTACGCGGGCGGCTGGCGCATCATGCGGACCCTGGGCCGCCGCATCATCGCCCTCGACCCGCCCCAGGGCTTCGCCGCCGAGACCACCGCGTCCTCCGTCATGTACGCGACGGCCTATGTCTTCACGGCCCCGATCTCCACGACGCACCTCATCACCTCGGCCATCATGGGCGTGGGCGCGACCCGCCGGGTCAAGGCGGTGCGCTGGGGCGTCGCGAAGAACATCGTCGCCGGCTGGTTCATCACCATGCCGGCCGCGGCCGCGGTGGCCGCGCTCGGCTACGGCCTCACCTACCTGGTCGTCGGCTGACCCCACGGCGCCCCGGCCCCGATCTGCTCCCGGTCCGCCCGGCGCCCGGCCCCGCCCGACCAGCGGATCGCCCGCGCCCGGACGCGCCGGAAGGGGTCCGGACGCGCCGGAAGGACCCGGACCGCGCCGAAGGGCCCGCACGCGCCGGGCGCGCCGCACGCGCCGGGCGGTGCCGGAAACGCAAAGGGGGCCCGCCCGACCCTGGACGGGGGTCGGGCGGGCCCTTCTCGTCATGCGGTGGCACCGCCATGCAGCACCGCAGACGTCTCGGTCAGCCGAAGCGGCCGGAGATGTAGTCCTCGGTGGCCTGCACCGAGGGGTTGGAGAAGATGCGCTCGGTGTCGTCGATCTCGATCAGCTTGCCGGGCTGCCCGATCGCCGCGAGGTTGAAGAACGCGGTGCGGTCGGAGACGCGCGCGGCCTGCTGCATGTTGTGCGTCACGATGACGATCGTGTACTGCTCCTTCAGCTCACCGATCAGGTCCTCGATGGCGATCGTCGAGATCGGGTCGAGGGCCGAGCACGGCTCGTCCATGAGCAGCACCTGCGGCTCGACGGCGATGGCGCGGGCGATGCACAGCCGCTGCTGCTGACCGCCGGAGAGGCCGGAGCCGGGCTTGTTCAGCCGGTCCTTGACCTCGTTCCACAGGTTGGCGCCGCGCAGCGAGCGCTCCACGACCTCGTCGAGCGCGCTCTTCCTGTACTTGCCGTTCAGGCGCAGCCCGGCGGCGACGTTGTCGTAGATCGACATCGTCGGGAAGGGGTTGGGACGCTGGAAGACCATGCCGATCGTCCGGCGCACGGCGACGGGGTCGACCCCGGGGCCGTACAGGGACTCGTCGTCCAGCATGACCTTGCCCTCGACGCGCCCGCCGGGGGTCACCTCGTGCATGCGGTTGAGGGTGCGGAGGAAGGTGGACTTGCCGCAGCCGGAGGGCCCGATGAAGGCCGTCACGGAGCGGGGTTCGACGGTCATCGAGATGTCCTCGATGGCCTTGTGGCTGCCGTAGTAGGCCGTCAGGCCGCTGACGTCGATGCGCTTGGCCATGTGGATCACTTCTTTTCTGCGTACATCCGCGTACACGCCCTGCCGGGATGGTTCCGGTCACCCGCGTACGTCGCGTTCATGGGGTCTGTGTACCTGGCCGTCAGTGGCCGGTCTTGGGGGCCTTCCAGCGGGCGACGCCTCGGGCCAGCAGGTTGAGCAGCATCACCAGGGCGATGAGCACCAGTGCGGCGGCCCAGGCCCGGTCGTAGGCGTGCTGGTTGCCGGCCTTGAACTGCGTCCAGATGAAGTACGGAAGCGAGTCCTGCGGCCCTTCGAACGGGTTGTTGTTGATCGACGAGGCGCCGAAGACCAGCAGCATGATCGGTGCCGTCTCACCCGCGATGCGGGCCACGGCGAGCATCACACCGGTGGTGATACCGCCGATCGAGGTCGGCAGCACGACCTTCAGGATCGTCCGCCACTTCGGCACGCCGAGGGCGAGCGACGCCTCGCGCAGCTCGTTCGGGACGAGCTTCAGCATCTCCTCGGTCGAGCGTACGACGATCGGCATCATCAGGATGGCGAGTGCCATGGCCCCGGCCCAGCCGGAGTAGCCGAAGTCGAGCAGGATGATCCAGAAGGACAGGATGAACAGACCCGCGACGATCGAGGGGATGCCGGTCATGACGTCGACGAAGAACGTCACGGCCTTGGCGAGCTTCCCCTTGCCGTACTCGACCAGGTAGACGGCGGTGAGCAGGCCGATGGGCGCGGAGATGAGCGTGGCGAGGCCGACCTGCTGCAGGGTGCCGATCAGCGAGTGGTAGACACCGCCGCCCGGCTGGAGGTCGCGCAGCCCGCTCATGGAGTGCGTCAGGAAGTAGAGGTCGAACATCTCGGCGCCGCGGGCGACCGTCTCCCACACCAGGGAGGCGAGGGGCACGATGGCGGCGAGGAAGCAGACCCACACGAGGCTCGTGGCCAGGCGGTCCTTGGCCTGCCGGACGCCTTCGACGGCGGAGGTGAGGGTGTAGCTCGTCAGCACGAACAGCAGGGCGGCGATCAGGCCCCACTGGGCACGGCTGCTCAGGCCGGCGAGTACGCCGATGCCGATGCCGAGGCCGGCCGAGGCGAGGGCGATCGCCAGCGGGGCCCAGCGGGGGAGCCGGGCGTGCCGGAGCGTGGCGGGGCGGGGGGCCGCGGCGTCCACGGGACGCTGGTCCATGACGGTGTTGCTCATGCGTTGGCCCCCGAGTACTCCTTGCGGCGAGCGATGATCAGACGGGCGCCACCGTTCACCAGCAGGGTGATGACGAACAGCACCAGGCCGGAGGCGATGAGGGCGTCGCGGCCGATGTCGCCGGCCTCGTTGAAGCCCGCGGCGATGTTCTGGGCGAAGGTGCCGCCGCCCGGGTCCAGCAGGCTCGCGCTGATCAGGAAGCTGGGCGACAGGACGGTGGCCACGGCCATCGTCTCGCCCAGGGCGCGGCCCAGGCCGAGCATCGAGGCGCTGATGACGCCGGAGCGGCCGAAGGGCAGGACGGCCATCTTGATGACCTCCCAGCGCGTGGCGCCGAGCGCGAGCGCGGCCTCCTCGTGCATCTTCGGCACCTGCTTGAACACCTCGCGGGAGACGTTCGTGACGATCGGCAGGATCATGATCGCCAGCACGATGCCCACGGTGAACAGCGAGCGCGCCGCGCCGCCGTCGTAGGCGAAGATCCCGGTCCAGCCGAAGTAGTCGTCCAGCCACGTGTACAGACCGGTGAGGTTCGGCACGAGGAAGAGGGCGCCCCACAGGCCGTAGACGATGG
The DNA here is from genome assembly GCF_027460245.1 of Streptomyces sp. WMMC1477. Taxonomy (NCBI): domain Bacteria; kingdom Bacillati; phylum Actinomycetota; class Actinomycetes; order Kitasatosporales; family Streptomycetaceae; genus Streptomyces; species Streptomyces sp. WMMC1477. The sequence goes on from NZ_JAPZBD010000003.1 coordinate 2,988,689, forward strand.
AGGGCACGGCGGCGAGCAGGTCGATGACGTAGGCGAGCGGCCCGGCGAGCTTGCGCGGCGCGTAGTGCGAGATGAACAGCGCGATGCCGACGGCGACGGGCACGGCGAGCGCCATGGCGATGATGGAGCTCACCACGGTGCCGAACGCCAGGACGGCGATGCCGAAGACCGGCGGGTCGGCGTTGGCGTTCCAGTCGAACGTGGTGAAGAAGTTGCCCTCGTTGACGGAGAGGGCGTTGAAGGTGCGCCAGGTGAGGAAGGCCGCGATGGCGGCCATGATCACCAGCAGGGTGATTCCGGAGCCCTTGGCGAGGCCCAGGAATATGCGGTCGCCGCGGTGCGTTGCGCTCCCCTTCCTGCCCTCGGACTCACCGGGAGTCCGGGGAGGCAGCTCCGCCTGGGGCGGAGGCGCGGCGGTCTTCGTCATGTCCATGGTTTCTCCGGTCTGGTGCGGGACCGGCCGTTCGGCGGGGTCGGTCCCTGGCGGCGGTGCACCGGAAGGGTGGTGGGTGTGCGGACGGGGGCCGGGTATCCGGCCCGGGGGCCGGATACGCCGGAATGCCGGTGCGGCCCCATGGGCGAGGGCCGCACCGGCGTCAGGTCAGGAGAGGGACGAGACCTGCTCGCGGACCTTGGTGATGACGTCGTCCGGAATCGGGGCGTAGCCGATCTCGGCGAGCTGGTTCTGCCCGTCCTCGCTCGCGGCGTAGGTCAGGAAGGACTTCATCGCCTCAAGGGTCGAGGGGTCGTTGCCCTTGTCGCAGGCGATCTCGTAGGTGACCAGGATGATCGGGTAGGCACCCGCCTCCTTGGTCGCGTAGTCGAGCTCCATGGCCAGGTCGCCGTCGGTGCCGACGATCTTGCCCGCGGCGATGCCGTTGGAGGAGTTCTCGACCGTGGCCTCGACGGGCTCACCGGCACCGGTGTCCAGCTTGACGGTGTCGATGTCGTTGCCCGTGGCGTAGGAGAGCTCGAAGTAGCCGATCGCGCCGTCGGTCTGCTTCACGTTGGTGGCCACACCCGCGGAGCCGTTCGCCGACTGCCCGCCCTGGGCGGCCCACGCCTTGGCGGGCTCGTACGTCCAGGAGTCCGGGGCGGCCTGCTGCAGGTAGGTGGTGAAGTTGTCGGTGGTACCCGACTCGTCCGAGCGGTGGAAGGCCTGGATCTTGGTGGACGGCAGGTCCGTGTCGGGGTTCAGCTTCTTGATCGCCTCGTCGTCCCACTTGGTGATCTTCGAGTCGAAGATCTTGGCGATCGTGTCGGCGTCCAGGACGAGGTCCTCGACACCGGAGAGGTTGTAACCGACGGCGACCGGGCCGCCGACCATCGGCAGGTTGATGGCCTTGCCGTCCGTGCAGACCTCCTTGGAGGCCTCCACCTCGTCGGCGTCGAGGGCGGAGTCCGAACCGGCGAAGGCGGTCTTGCCCTGCAGGAACTCCTGGATGCCCGCGCCGGAGCCGGTCGGGTTGTAGTTCACCTTGGTGCTCTCGCAGGCCTGCTGGTAGGCCTGCACCCAGGCGTCCACCGCGTTCTTCTGCGCGCTGGAACCCGAGGCCAGGAGGTTGCCCTCACCCTTGCACTCGATGTTGCCGGCTTCGGCCTTCTTCGAGGGGCTGTCGCCCCCCTGGGAGCTGTTGTCGTCCGATCCGCAGGCAGTCAGGACCAGAGCACTGGTGACTGCCATAGCGCCGACGGTCAGGGCGCGAAGCCGGTTCGTGCGCTGAAGCTTCACTTCGGTTCAGTTCCTTCCTGAGCCCGCCGGTGGGGCGGCAAGCGTGGAGTGGGCGTATCTCTGTGATCAGCTATGGGGGCCCGCTCGGCATGTCGCCATGCGGCGCCCTCCGTACGGCTGAAATTAGGCAGGACAGGTGAAGCGCCCGACCGTCGAGAGTGAACGGAAGGTGAACCTCGACAGTCGGAGCGGTGTCCGTGTTCGTCCCGTATTCCGGCCGTTGCCGCGGCGTGACCCTGTTACTTTCCGGTAGCCCGTGGCACGATCCCACGGAACCGGGCGCGCTCCCGGGACGTCTGTCCGAGGGCTCCGCGGGCGCGTCAGGGCGGAGTCCCGGGCCGTGGTGGGGCGAAGGGGAGGGATGACGTGAAGCCGAGCAGGGGTGCGGTCCTCGCCGGTGCGCTGTGCGTGCTCATGGTGACGGGAGGACTGACGGCCACGACGGCACACGCCGCCCTGCCCCCGCCCACGGTGGCCCCCGCCCCGCAGCCCTCCCCGCCCGCACCGCCTGCCCCGGGCGAGGGCGGCGGTCCCGGCGACGGCGGTCCGGGCGACGGCGGCGAGAACGCGGCGGATCCGGCGGACGGGGACGGGGATGCCGACGGGGACGGGGACGAGGCCGTCGAGGCGTCCGAGGGCGGCGAGCTGGAGGAGGTCCGCCGGCGGATCGAGGCCCTGCACAACCAGGCCGGCTCGGCCACCGACGCCTACAACGCCGCCGTGGAGCGGGCCCGCCGACAGCAGCGTGCCGTCGACGCCCTGGGCCGGCGCGTCAAGCACAACGAGGCGACCCTGAGGGACCTGCGCAACCGGGCCGGAGCCATGGCCAGGGCCCAGTACCGGGGTGGAGGCTTCCCCGTCGCCACGCGGCTGACGCTCGCCGACGACCCGCGGGAGTACATCCACTCCCTCGGCATCCTGCGCAAGGGCCAGCGCGCGACGTCCGGCGTCATCAGCCGGCTCGACCGCCTCGGCCGTGAGCTGGCGGACGACCGCGAGGCCGCCGCCGACCGGCACAGCGAGCTGGAGGGCACCCGCAAGAAGCGCGGCGCGGCGAAGAAGCGGATCGAGGCCAAGCTGAAGCAGGCGCGCACGCTCGAATCCTCCCTCGCGGCCGAGGAGCGGGCGCGGCTGCGGGAGCTGGAGGAGCGGACCGCCCGTGCCCGGCAGCTCCGTTGGCTGAGAACAGGCGTTCTGGAGGAGATCAACGGGGAGGCGAGCGAGCGGGGCAGGAAGGCCGTCACCTTCGCCCTGGCACAGCTCGGCAAGGACTACGAGTGGGGCGCCGAGGGCCCGGAGACGTTCGACTGCTCCGGGCTCACACTGCGCGCCTGGGAGGCCGCCGGGGTGCCGATCCCGCGCACCTCGCAGGAGCAGTGGCGGCGGCTGGAACGCGTCGACATCACCGACATGCGTCCCGGCGACCTGATCATCTACAAGGAGGACGCCAGTCACGTGGGCCTGTACCTGGGAGACGGCGAGATGGTGCACGCCCCGCGCACGGGCCGGCAGATCCGCGTCGAGGGCGCCGGCTCCCTGCCCATCCTCGGTGTCGTCCGGCCGGACGCGTGAGGGCCCGCGCGCCCCGGCCGCCCCACCCCCGGACCTGGCGGAGATCCAGTGATTCCGGGCATACCGCCAGGACCGGCGGGCGCGGCCGTTCCGCCCCGGCCCGCCCGGCGGCTAGTGTCACCTGCGGCATCCGGTCCGGATGCCGTCGTCAGTCCCGGGGGGAGGGAAGAGGTCCGTCGTGAAGCCCGTATCCGTGGGCGAGGGAGCCGGCGCAGCCGGTACCCCGCTTCCGGCCGACGCGCCGTCGGCCGCCACCCTGCCCGCCCAGGCCGGGCCGCCCCGTCAGGCCGAGACCCTCCTCGTCGTCGACGCCGACCCGGCCGGCTCCCCGCCGCTCCCCGAGCTGTCCGACGCCCGCGGTGGCCGCGTACGCGTCCGGACCGCCCGCAACCTCACCGAGGCCGAGCGCCTCTTCAGCGAGGAAGTCCACTGCATCCTGCTCGACCTCGCGCAGTCCGACCTCGACCTCCTGCGGCAGGTGCTGCGCTTGGCCCCGGGTCATGCCGTCCTCGTCCTGACCAGGGAGGACGACGCCGAGCGAGCCGCCGAGGCGGTACGCATCGGCGCCCAGGACTACCTCTACCGCGACGAGCTCGACACCCGTACCCTCGGCCGCGCCATCCGCTACGCCGTCGAACGAAAACAGGCGGACCGGGCCCAGCGACAGCTCACCGAGTCCCGGCTGCGGGCCCAGGAGAACGCACGCCTCGAACGCGGCCTGCTCCCCACCCCGCTGCTCCGCGGCAGCTCTCTGCGGTTCGCCGCCCGATACCGGCCGGGTCGCTCCCGCGCCCTCCTCGGCGGCGACTTCTACGACACCGTCCGCACCTCCGACGGCACCGTGCACGCCATGATCGGCGACGTCTGCGGGCACGGCCCCGACGAGGCCGCACTCGGCGTCGAGCTGCGCATCGCCTGGCGCGCGCTCATCCTGGCCGGGCTCGTCGGCGACCGGCTGCTGGCCACGCTCCAGCAGGTCCTGGAGCACGAACGGCGCAGCGAGGAGATCTTCGCGACGCTGTGCATGATCGACATTGCCCCCGACGGCCGCCGCGCCGGCGTCTGCCTGGCCGGCCACCCCGCCCCGCTCCTCGCCCGGCCGGGCGCCGCGCCGCGGCTCCTGCCCGAGGACTCCGCAGGGCCCGCCCTCGGCCTCCTGCCCCGGGCACGCTGGGCCCGTACAGCGGTCGAGCTGGGCGGTTCCTGGGGACTCATGATGTACACCGACGGCCTGATCGAGGGCCGGGCCTCCGCACAGACGCGTCAGCGGCTCGGGCAGGAGGGCATGATGCGCATCGTGGCCGAGGCCATGGCGGCCGGAGCCACGGGAGAGACGCTGCTGGACGAGGTCCTCACCCACGTCCGCGACCTCAACGGCGAGGAGCTCGCCGACGACGTCGCCGTGCTCCTCCTCAACCGGGACTGACCGGGACCGGCCGGGGACACCGGCCGGGCGGGGGCGCTCACCGCCCGCGCGCGGCGGGCGTCTACCGCCCGCCGTTGTAGGGGCCGTACGGCCCGTCGCTGCTGCTGCCCCGGTACCGGCCGCCCCCGCCCCGCCCGCCGGTCACCTGGATCAGCGCCGGCCGGACGTCGACCAGGTACACGATGTTGGCGATGACGGCGACGATCAGCAGCAGGAAGCCGAGGAACGGCACCCCGAAGAGCTGCACCGCCGCGCCGATGCCCAGCAGGATCAGCCAGAACGGCTTGGTGTTCTTGTCCGCCGCCCGGTAGGCGTCCTCACGGCGCAGGGCCGCGTCCACGAAGCAGAAGATGGAGAGGATGAGCAGCCCGAGGAACACGAAGCTCATGACGCTGCCGAAGCCGTTCAGAATCACGCTCGTCATCCTCCTGGAAGAAACCGGTCCTGCATCCACGCTACCCGCACGGCGGCCGAGGGCGTAGGCAGACACCTGCCCGCCCCGGCCGTCCCGTACGCGGCGCGGATCAGGAGTCCGAGGACTCCTCGGGCGCCGCGGCCTTCCGCGTCGTCGCCGTCGTCCTCTTCGGCACGGTCTTGGCCGTCGTCCTGCCCGTGGCCTTCGGCGCCGCCTTCTTCGTCTCCGGCTTCTGCTCCGGCTTGGCGGCCCCGTCCGCCGTGCCGGGCCCGTCGGCCTTCGGCTCCTCCGGGCGGGCCCGCCCGGAGACCCTAGCCTTCCCGGCAGGCTCCGGGCTCGGGGGCTGGGCCACGAACGGCTCCCGCTCGACCTTCGTCTCCCAGCCGCCGTCGTCCTGCCCGCGGCCCCACCACGCGTCGACGGCGACCTTGCCCTGCTCGGCCAGCGTGTCGTAGTTCTCCTTGGCCTTCACCGCGGCCTCGGCGGCGTATCCGACCCCCTGCAGCGCGAGCTGCTGCGCCTGCTCACGCCACTTCCGCAGGTCGGAGTCGAGCGAGGCCAGCGCCTCCTGCACCCGGCCCTGCAACGCCTTCGTGTCGGCCTCCCGCAGCTTCGCGATCCGCTCCGGGGCCTCGGTGCGGACCTTCTCGATCAGCCCGGCCGCGAAGTACAGCGGCGTCGGGTAGGTGAGCGTCTTGCGGACGTCGGTGTTGCTCGGCATGTGCGTCCCTCCCGGGCGTCTGTCTGCCGTGTCATGGGCGTGAGCCAGCGGCGCCGTCGCCGTTCTGCGCGCGGAAGGACGTGTAGATCTGGAGCAGCGCCTGCTTCTGCTGCTCGGTGATCGACGGGTCGGCGAGGACGGCCGCCGCGACGTCGACCTCGCGACCGTCCCGTTCCTCCAGCATCCCGGCCCGTACGTAGAGCGTCTCCGCCGAGATCCGCAGCGCCTTCGCGAGCTGCTGCAGGATCTCGGCGCTCGGCTTGCGCAGGCCGCGCTCGATCTGGCTCAGGTACGGGTTCGACACCCCGGCCGCCTCGGCCAGTTGCCGGAGCGAGAGCTGCGCGGTGCGGCGTTGCTCCCGCAGGAACTCCCCGATGCCGCCGGGATTGAGTGAACCCATGCCCCCACGGTGCCCCACCGCGCTAACTATTGCAAGCACATCGCTTGCAATGGTTCACGTCACGCTGCCCCGCAGCGGCTGCGCAGGAGCGCCACGCCCTCGCCTTCGAGCTCGTCGCAGTAGGCCGCGCGTCCGGTCATGGCCATCACCAGGGCCACGGTGGAACCGGACACGAGCGGCCCCGAACCGGTCGTGAAGGGGCCGTCGTCCGCGACGAGCCTCAGCCCCTCGACGCGTTTCCCGGCGACGACCACGAGGTCCGTGCCCTGGTAGTACTCGGCCACCCGCGTGACGACCCCGGCCGGGTAGTCGCGACGGATGCCCAGCGGACGCCGGATGTCCTCGCCGTGCACCAGCGTCTCCCCCAGCATGGCCACGACGGGCAGGGGAGGCTTGGTGGTGCTCGGGACGACGCGCCGGAACCGGTCGAGGGTCTCCGCCGGGCCCGTACCCAGCTGTTCGGCCAGCCGCATGGCCACCTGCTTGTCGAAGTCGAACCGGCAACGGATCACCCCCACCATCCAGCGTGCGGCGTTGAGGCTCGCGGCCGCGGTGAGGTGGGCGAGGACCTCACGCACCGTCAGGCCCGCGCAGAGCGAGGGCTGGTCCCACCGCTCGTCGGCCAGGTCCGCGAGATCGTCCGCCAGCGCGGCTCGCTCGGCGTGGACCAGGGACCAGACTTCGGACCCGCGGCCGCGGTCCGCTCTCGCTGTCGTATCAGTCATGGGGAGGTCTCCTGTCACGGGTCGTGCTCCGACGTCGCTCCCGAGCCGGTTCGGGCGTCTGACACGGGCGGTCGCAAGGAAGACCGGCGCCGCGGGGAAAACTCATCGCCCGACAGCGGCTCCTTTTACCGGGCGACGGCGAGTCCGGCACGCACGCGCGCGGGGCTGCCGGTGGCACGCAGCTCGGCGAGCACGGTGCCGATCGTACGACGCGCGCTCCCGAGAGGTGGGCGCCCGGCGCGTCACCGAGGGCTGAGCGGCCGTCCACCGTTGTGGGGCGGGCCCCGGGGCTTGCGTACAGGATCTTCACCGGTGTGGGTGTGAGCTGTACGCTGCCCCGGGGCGCGTGTGACCGCGGGGGACGGAACGTCCAAGCCCACCCGAACGGTTGTCCTGGCGCTCTCCGGGTGGCGCTGCCAGCACAGAAAGATCGCGGATGGACTACTGCTCCTTGTGCCGTCGGCATGTCAACGGCGCGTTGGCGTGTCCGGGATGCGGCGCGGCTGCACGGCGGACCGCTCCGGTGGCTCCGCCCGGCGAGGGCGCCGTCGCGCCCGCCGGGCAGGAGGGCCGCCCCACGGACGACGAGGCCGTCACCGAGCCCGCCGAGGGGCGCGGCGCCCCCGTACCGGTCGGCGGCCGGGCGGCACGTCGCCGGCAGCTGGCGCGGCAGCGGAAGTACCAGCGGCGGGCCCTGGTGGCCACGGCCATCGCCCTGGTGGGCGGCGGTGTGTCCGCCGTCACCCTGCAGAGCCGGCCGTCGACGGGGCTGGCGCAGGCGGGTTCGTCGGCGCAGGAGGGCTCCGGGCCGGCGGCCGCGGGCGCGCAGTGGGCCTACGAGGGCGGGCTGGCCGCGGGGGCCCCCACGACGGGCGACGGCGAGTCCGGCACACCCTCGGAAGGGGACCCGGCGTCGGGAACGGACGCCACGCCGGAGGCGAGCCCGGGGGCGGACGGCCGCTCCCCGGCGCCCGGAGCCGACGGTGAGTCGCCGGGGGCGACGTCGCCGGAGGAGGCTCCCGAGGCGGAGCCCGCCGCCGACGAGGACGCGTCCGCGGGGCCGCCGGGCCTCGCCAAGGGCGCGAAGGGCGACGGGGACCCGAAGGGCGGCGGTCACCCGCTGCGGGACTGAGCGCGGTGGACGGCCGGAACGCCACGGCCCGGCCGAAGGCGTGACGTGGCGAACCCCGCGGCCGTACCGTGCGGAGCGTGGACATCCTCATCGCGGGCGGCAGCGGCTTCCTGGGCCGTGAGCTGGCCCGGCGCGCCCGGGCCGCCGGGCACGGCGTGACGGCGACCTTCGCGACCCGCCCCGCGGACGTCCCCGGAGTTTGCTGGCTGCCGATGGACCTGCGCCGCGCCGAGGAGGTCACCGCGGTGCTCGCGGAGGCCGGGCCGGACGCCGTCGTCAACGCCGCCTACCGGCAGGCCGACTGGGCGGTCACGGCCGACGGCGCGATCCGGCTGGCGCTGGCCGCCGTCCGGTGCGGCGCACGGCTGGTGCACGTGTCCAGCGACGTCGTCTTCTCCGGCGCCGACGTCCACTACGACGAGTCCGCGACGCCGGACCCGATCACCCCGTACGGAGCGGCCAAGGCCGCGGCCGAGACGGCGATCCGGCTGCTCGCCCCGGACGCGGCCATCGCGCGCACGTCGCTGATCCTCGGCGAGGGCGGCTCCCCGCAGGAGGCCTTCGTCCACGACCTGGCCACCGGCCGCCGGGACGGTGCGCTGTTCACCGACGACATCCGGTGCCCCGTCCACGTCGCCGACCTCGCCGGGGCCCTGCTGGAGCTCGCCGCCTCCGGGCGGGCGGGCGTGTGGCATCTCGCCGGCCCGGACGCGGTCAGCCGCCACGAGCTCGGCGTCCTGGTGGCCGAGCGCGACGGCCTGGACGTCACCGCGCTGAAGACGGCGCGCCGCGCCGATACCGGCCCACCGGGCCCGCTGGACGTCCGCCTGGACGGCAGCCGTAGCCGACGCGACCTGCGCACCCCCCTACGGGGCGCCCGCGACTTCCTGCGCGCCGCACCCCGCGAACCCGCGCCCTCGTGACCCCTCCGCTCCGTGCCCCTGACGCCGACGACGACGATCGGCACGCCGCACAAGGGGCGCACCGTCGTGAACCTCACGGCCGACAACATCCAGCAGCCCGTCGCGGTGCCGTTGCCCCGGTTCAGCCCTCCGGGTCCAGGAGGCCGCGCTGGTAGGCCTTCACGAGGTGCTGGGGGACGAGGTAGGTCGAGCCGTCGACGGTGACGGGCGCCAGGCGCGGCGCGGAGGCCTTCCACTGGGCCCGGCGGTGACGGGTGTTGCTGCGCGACATCTTCCGCTTGGGAACGGCCATCGGTCTGACTACTCCTCGGTCTTCGGGCGCCGGCCGACGGTGGGACGGGCCGACGGTCCGGAGTCTATAGGAAAACGGTTTTCATTATAGATCCGCGGTCGCGCGGTCCGTGCCCCGGGCCCCGCACGACCAACCCGTGACGCCACCCCCGCCCTCGTGACCGCGACCGCCCCGCCGTCGTTGGCACGGTGATCCGGACTGCGTCAGGGGGACGGCCATGGCAGTGGGCAGACGACGGGTACTGGCCGCGTCGGCCGCCGCGCTCGCGGCGACGGGGTGGCGGCCGGCCGGAGCCGTGGCGCCGGGCAGCGCACACGCCGTCGGGTCCGCGCCCCCGGGGCTGCCGGACGGCGTCGAGGTGTACCAGCGGGCGTACCGGAACTGGTCGGGCGAGATCCGCGCCGACGCGCTGTGGACGTGCGCCCCGCGCGGCCCCGAAGAGGTGCGCGCCCTCGCCGACTGGGCGGTCGAACACGGCTGGCGGCTGCGGATGCAGGGCTTCCGGCACACGTGGGCGCCGCTCACCGTCGCGGACGGCGCGCCCGCCCCCGGGCGCGTGCTCCTGCTCGACACCAGGCGGCACCTGACCGGGCTGCGCCTGGTAGGCCCGGACGCCGTCCGGGTGGGCGCCGGGAACTCCATGGAGGAGCTGCTGGACTTCCTGGGGCGCCGCGGCCTCGGCGTCACCGCCTGCCCGGCGCCGGGCGCCCTGACCGTGGGCGGAGCCCTGGCCGTCGGCGGCCACGGCACGGCGGTCCCCGCGGCCGGGGAGGTCCGCGCGCCCGGCCACGGCTACGGCTCGCTGAGCAACCAGGTCGTGTCCCTCACCGCCGTCGTGTGGGACCGCCGGGCGCGCGGGGGCCGGGGTGGTCACGTCCTGCGGGAGTTCCACCGCTCCGAGGCCGGAACCGCCGCGCTGCTCGCGCATCTCGGGCGGGCGGCGGTGGTCGACGTCGTGCTGCGGGTGGGAGCCGACGAGACGCTGCGCTGCGTCAGCCGCCTCGACATCCCGGCCACCCGGCTCTTCGCCCCGGACGCCGGCTCCGGCCGCACGTTCGCCGGCCTCCTGGACGCCGACGGCCGGGTGGAGGCGATCTGGTTCGCGTTCACCTCCCACCCCTGGGTGAAGGTGTGGAGCCGCAGCCCCCGCCGCCCGCTCGGCTCGCGGCGCGTGGACGAGCCGTACAACTACCCGTTCTCCGACCGCGTTCCCGATCCCGTGGCCCGGCTGGCGGCCGAGCTGGTCGCGGGCCGCCCCGAGCTGGCCCCGCTCTTCGGGCGGCTCCAGTTCCTCATCGCGAAGGTGGCGTTGACCGGCGACGTCAGCGACGTCCTGCTCTCCGGCGGCCTGTTGCGGGAGCTGCTCACCGGCGAGCTGCTGGAGCACCTGCTCGCCGGCGGGCTGCGCTCCGACCTGTGGGGCCCGTCCCGGTTCCTGCTGCACTACGTGCGGCCGAGCACGCTGCGGGTGACGACCAACGGGTACGCCGTCCTCGTCCGTCGGGCCGACGTGCAGTGGGCGTTGAGCCGCTTCCACCAGCACTACGAGCGGCTCCTCACGCACTATCGCGAGCGGGGGGCCTACCCGGTCAACGGCGCCGTCGAGGTGCGGGCGAGCGGGCTCGACGTCCCCGCGTGGTGCGAGGTGCCCGGCGCCCGGGCGCCGTCCCTGTCGCCCCTGACCCCGGACCGGCGGCACCCGGAGTGGGACACCGCCCTGTGGCTGAACGTCCTCAGCCTCCCGGGAACGCCGACGCTGCCCGCCTTCTACCGGGATCTCGAACGCGCGCTGCTGGGAACGTTCGACGGCACGCGCGCGGGGCTGCGTGTCGAGTGGTCCAAGAGCTGGGCCCATACGGAGGACGCGGCCTGGGCCGATCCGGACGTGCTGGGCCGCGTCGTCCCCGCGAGCCTTCCGGCGTGGTCGGGGGCCGTCGACGCCCTGGACCACCACGACCCGCACGGCGTCTTCGGCACCCCGCTCCTGGACGAACTGCTGCGCTGAGCCGCGTCTCGTGTCCGTGCGCGGCTACGCCCGGACCGCCTCGTTCCGAGGGAAGCCCGGCGAGAGCAGCGAACCTGGGCGGCCGAGCGCGTCACGGCGGCCTGAACCCGGCGAACGGGGTAGCGGCGGGCGGACGGCCGGGGTGGCGCGGTGGCCGCGCCGCCCCCGGTCGTTAACGTGCCGTGCGGACAACGGTCAACACCACCGCACAACGTGGGGAGCATGGTGAGCCGACGAAACGGGCCGGGCGAGGCGAGCGGGCCGGGCGCACCCACCCGGCGGGCTCTGCTGGGCACGGCCGGGGCACTGGGCGCGGGAGTGGCCTTGACGGGCAGCACGTACGGACGCACCCCGCCACACGGCGGCGGGGAGCCGCACGGCGGAACCGGCGGGGAGCCGGGCCCCGGCATGGGCGGGGCCGGGCTCGCGGCGGCGCGGGCCGCCCTGGAGCGGCTGCTGCCGGAGCACGCGGAGCAGTTCGCGCTCAGCCCGCTCGACGGCCCGGAGCGGTTCACCCTGGGTGGGCGCGCCGGGGCGGTGGAGGTCGGCGGCACGAGCCCGGCGGTACTGCTCACGGGCGTGCACTGGTATCTGAAGTACACCTGCGCGGCGCATCTGAGCTGGGCCGGTTCGCAGGTGGACCTGCCGGAGCGGCTGCCCGCGCCGCGCACGGCGGAGGAGCGCCGGGCCACCGTGCCGCACCGCTTCGCGCTCAACGACACGCACGACGGCTACACCGGGCCCTACGCCGACTGGGCGCGCTGGGATCGGCTCATCGACCTGCTGGCGCTGCACGGCGTCAACGAGGTGCTGGTCACCCCGGGCGCGGAGGCCGTCTACCACCGGCTGCTGCTCGACTTCGGGTACGACGACGCCGAGGCGCGGGCCTGGCTGCCGGCCCCGTCCCACCAGCCGTGGTGGCTGCTGCAGAACATGGCGTCGTTCGGCGGCCCGGTGAGCCCGGGGCTGCTGGCCCGGCGCACGGAGCTGGGACGCCGCATCACCGGGCGGCTGCGGGAGCTGGGCATGTCCCCCGTGCTGCCCGGCTACTTCGGGACCGTGCCGTGTGGGTTCGCCGAGCGGAACCCCGGCGCCCGCACGGTGCCGCAGGGCACCTGGGCGGGGCTGCCCCGGCCGGACTGGCTCGACCCGCGCACCGAAGTCTTCCGCGAGGTGGCCGCCGCGTTCTACGCCCACCAGCGGGAGCTGTTCGGCGTGCCCGAGGGCGAGGGCGGGCTCGTCAAGATGGACCTGCTGCACGAGGGCGGGGACCCGGGCGACGTCCCGGTGCCGGAGGCGGCCCGCGCGGTGGAGCGGGCCCTCGGGGCGGCCCGGCCCGGCGCGACGTGGGTGATCCTCGGCTGGCGGGAGAACCCGCGCCGGGAGCTGCTGGACGGGCTGGCCCACCCGGAGCGCATGCTCGTCGTGGACGGGCTGTCCGACCTGGACGCGGTCACGGACCGCGAGGCGGACTGGGGCGGGGTGCCGTACGCGTTCGGCACGATCCCCAACTTCGGCGGCCGGACGACGCTGGGCGCCAAGGCGCACCGGTGGACGGAGCGCTTCACCCGTTGGCGGGACCGGCCGGGCAGCGCGCTGCGCGGCACCGCGTTCATGCCGGAGGCGGCCGAGCGGGACCCGGCCGCTTTCGAGCTGTTCAGCGAGCTGGCCTGGCGGCGGGAGGCGGTGGACCGGGCGGCCTGGTTCACCGGGTACGCCGCGTTCCGCTACGGCGCGGTGGACCGGGCGGCGGCAAAGGCGTTCGGCGTCCTGCGGGAGACGGCGTACCGGATCGGCTCGGCCGACGGCCGCCCGCACGACAGCGTCTTCGCGGCCCGGCCCAGCCTGTCCGCCCGCTCCGGCACCCACTACGCCACGCACACCCCGGCGTTCGACCCGCCCGCCTTCGACGCCGCGTTCGCCGCGCTGCTGGACGTCGCGGAGCCGCTGCGCGGGAGCGACGCCTACCGGCACGACGTGACCGACCTGGCCCGGCAGGCCGTGGCCAACCGGTCGTGGCTGCTCATCGGCCAGCTGGAGCGGGCGTACGAGGAGGCCGACCGCGCGGCGTTCGGACGGCTCGCCCGGCTGTGGCTGGAACTGATGCGGCTGGCCGACGACATCGCCGGGTCCCATTCCCGCTTCCTCCTGGGCCCCTGGCTCGCGGACGCCCGGCGCGCGGGCGGGGACGAGGCCGAGCGGGCGCGGCTCGAACGCACCGCGCGGGTGCTGCTCACCACGTGGGCGGAGCGCGGGACGGCGGACGGCGGACGGCTCGCCGACTACGCCAACCGCGACTGGCACGGCCTCATCGCCGACCACCAGCTGCCCCGCTGGCGGGCCTACCTGGACGAGCTGGAGGACGCGCTCGCCGCCGGCCGGCCGCCGCGGGAGATCGACTGGTACGCCCGCGAGGAGGCGTGGACGCGGCGCCGGGACACCTACCCGCAGCGGGCCGTCCACGACGCCCACCGGACCGCCGGGCGCGCCCTCCGGGTGCTGTCCCGGGCCCCGTACCAGGGCAGCCTCGCCGTACAGGCCGAGCCCGGGACGCTGGGGCCCGGCGAAAGCGCCGTGCTCACAGCCGAGTTCCGCAACGAGAACGGGCTGCGCGCCACCGGCGCCGTCGACCTCGCCCTGGAGGGCCCGGCGGAGGCCGGGCCGGGAGAGGGCACGGCCTGGCCGCGGGTGCCGCCGGGTGGACGGGTCCGGGCCCGGTGGCGCGTCACCGCGCCCGAGGGCGGCCCGCGGCACCCACTGGAGCCGGTGCCGTACGAGGTGAGCGCCGCCTACGGGCCGCGGGGCGAGCCCCGGGTGCGCTCGACGGCGGGCGGCACGCTCTTCGTGGCCGGTCCGCTGGACGGAGCGTGGCGCACCCACAGCACGAACGGCGCCGTCTTCGGGCAGCTGGACGAGCGGTACGCCGTGGACGGCGCCGGGGCGGACCTGTGGGGCCGCACCGAGGAGTTCGGCGCCCTGTACCGCCCGGCCGCGTTGGCGGACGGCGGGTCAGCGGCCGTGACGGTCACCGCGCAGCCGGACACCGGGCCGTGGGCCCGAGCGGGCGTCCTCGTCCGGAACCGGCTGGGCGAGGCGGGCGGCCGGGGAGCGGTGAACCTCGCCGTCACCCCGGGCAACGGCGTCGTCCTGTCCTGGGACGCCGACGGGGACGGCCGGTTCGGCCGCTACCGGCGCCTCACGGGGGCGCGGGCCCCGGTGCGGCTGCGCCTCTCGCGCGCCGGGACGCGGTTCACCGGTGCCTTCTCCGCGGACGACGGCGCGACGTGGCGGACCGTCGCCTCGGTGGACGTGCCCGGGGCCGCGCCGCGCCAGGACGCGGGCCTGTTCATGACGGCCGCGTCCCGACGCCGGGCGACCGTGGAGTTCGCCGACTGGGCGCTGGGCTGAGCCCGGCGGCTCCGGCGGCGGGCGTGGAGGAGGGGTCAGGCGTCCGGGGTCAGGCGTCCGCCGAGGGGCGGGCGCCGTCCGTCTCGGCGAGCTTCCTGATGCCCTCCAGGGTGGCCTCGATGCCCTGGCGGAGGCCTTTCAGCCGGTGGGCGATGATCTCCTCCTCCCGGTCCGGCATCTCCTCGATGTAGGACGTCATCCTCGAGGGCGCGGGGCCGATCCGCACGGAGTGGCCGAGCACCGTGCCGCCGCCCTCGGCCGCCGTGAGGTCGAAGCGCCAGGTGGCCAGCGGCACCGCGGTCTCGGCCGTCTTCGGCGGCCCGAAGGTCCCGGCCAGGTCGACGACGTCCCAGGAGAAGGCGCGCTCCTCCGCGACCTCGCCGACGCGGCTCGTCGTCCGCCAGGCGCCCATCCGCTCGTTCTCGTTGTACCCGGCGAACACCGCACCGGGGGTGGGGCCCTGCGCCCCGTCCAGCCACTCGACGCGCCGGAGTTCGGGGCTGAAGCGGGCCGGGGTCGCGATGTCGGACACCAGGGCCCACACCGTGGAGGGGGAGGCGTCGATCCGGACCTCGCCGCCCGTCGTCGGGCCGTCCGCGTAGCGCATCTGAGCTCCTTCACCGGAAGTTCGAGTTTCCTCGAACTTACCTCAGTGGTAGGGGAGTTGAGAGGTGAGGTGGCTCACGTCCCGTGCGCTCCGGGCGCCGGAAAAGCAGTTGACTTCAACTTCACTTGAGCTTCTAGTTTCGCGGTATGACATCCCACGAGACGCGGGGGGAACGCGTCGCCGGGCGACGCGAGTGGATCGGTCTCGCCGTTCTGTCCCTGCCGACGCTCCTCATCTCCCTCGACCTGACCGTCCTCCACCTCGCGGTGCCGAAACTCAGCGCCGACCTCGGACCCAGCAGTTCCCAACTGTTGTGGATCGTCGACATCTACGGGTTCCTCATCGCGGGCTTCCTCCTCGTCATGGGCACCCTGGGCGACCGCATCGGGCGCCGAAGGCTGCTCCTGACCGGCGCCGCGGCCTTCGGCCTCGCCTCCGTCCTGGCCGCTCTGTCGAGCAGCCCGGGCATGCTCATCGCGACGCGCGCCGTGCTCGGCCTGGCCGGCGCGACGCTGATGCCCTCCACGATGTCCCTGATCCGCAACATGTTCCACGAGCCGCGGCAGCGCACCGTGGCCATCAGCGTGTGGATGTCCAGCTTCATGGTGGGCGCCGGAGCCGGACCGCTGGTCGGCGGCGCGCTCCTGGAGCACTTCTGGTGGGGCTCGGTGTTCCTGCTCGGTGTTCCTGCTCGGCGTGCCGGTGATGGCCCTGCTGCTGGTGGCCGGGCCCTTCCTGCTGCCGGAGTTCCGCGACCCCGCGGCCGGTCGGATCGACGTCCTCAGCGCCCTGCTCTCGCTGGGCACCGTGCTCTCCGTCGTCTTCGGCATCAAGCAGACCGCCGAGCACGGCCCCGGACTCGTGCCGGTGCTGGCCGTCCTGACCGGCCTCCTGCTCGGCGCCGTGTTCGTGCGGCGCCAGCGCACCCTGGCCGAGCCCTTCCTGGACCTGCGGCTGTTCCGCAGCCGTGGCTTCACGGTCTCGCTGAGCACGGTCGCCCTGTCCGTCTTCGCGATGGGCGGCGTGATGTTCTTCGTCGGCCAGTACCTCCAGATGGTGCTGGGCATGTCCCCGTTCACCGCCGGGCTGTACTCGCTGCCGGGCGTCGCCGCCGGGATGATCGGCATCCTCGCGGCCCCGGCGCTCGTCCAGCGCGTACCGGCCGCCTACCTGATGGGCGGGGGGCTGGCGGTCGCCGCGCTCGGCGTCGCCCTGCTCGCGGGCATCACGCCGGAGTCCGGCAAGGGGCTCGCCGTGACGGCACTCGTCGTCCTGCACCTCGGCTTCGGCCCGATGATGGCGCTCGGGACGGACATGATCATCGCCGGTGCGCCGCCCGAGCGGGCGGGCGCGGCCTCGGCGATCTCCGAGACCGGGACCGAGATGGGCATGGCGCTCGGCATCGCCGTCCTGGGCAGTCTCGGCACGGCCGTCTACCGGGACCGGGTCGGGGAACTGCTGCCCGAGGGCCTGCCCTCGGCTGCGGCGGACACCGCGGGCGACACGATCGGCGGCGCGGCCGGTGCCGCGGCCGAGCTGCCCGCGTACCTCGGCGCGGCGGTGATGGACGCCGCCGGTCAGGCGTTCGTCACCGGGCTGCGGACGACGGCCGTCGTCAGCGCCGTCGTCGTCGCCGCGCTCGCGGTGGTGACGACGGTCATGCTGCGCGGGGTGCGCCCCGGCGAGGGCGCCGGGTCCGAAGCGGCCGACCCCCACGCCCCGACGACGAACGGGCCCGTGACGGCGGCGGGCGCGGCGCCGCACGCCGACCCCGCCCCGGAGCCGGTCTAGCTCAGGCGGCCCCGAACAGCCTGAGCAGGTCCTCCTTGCCGAACATCCGGGCCGTGTCGATCGCGCTGGGCGTCCCCGCGGCCGGGTCGGCGCCGCCGTCCAGGAGGGCGCGGACGACGTCGTCCTCGCCCTTGAACACGGCGCCGGCCAGGGGCGTCTGCCCCCGGTCGTTCGGCTTGTCGCCGTCCCCGCCCCGCTCCAGCAGGGCGCGGACGGCGGCCACGTGCCCGTGGTAGGCGGCCAGCATGACCAGCGAGTCGCCCTTGTCGTTGGTGAGGTTCGGCGGGACGCCCGCGTCCACGTAGGCGGCGAGGGTGTCCGTCTCGCCGCGCCGGGCCAGGTCGAAGACCTTCGCGGCGAGCTGCAGGACCTCGGGGTCGTGCGCGGCCTCTTCCGTCATGGCGAACCTCCTGGGCGCGGGGCGCGTGCTGCGTTCCCCGTCACCCTACGCACGGCCGCCCTCGCGGTCAGAACACGGCGCGGACCGCGCCGACGGGCACGCCACCGCCGTGCAGCGGGTGCTCCGCGATGCGCGCCACCACCGGGTCGTCCACGCCGAGCCGCTCCAGGGCCCGGCCCAGCACCGGGCCGAGGGCCCGTACACCGCCGTCGTCCAGCTTGAAGGCCAGCGCGCGGCCGTCCGGCAGCGCCACCGCCTGGACGGCCTCGGCGCCCAGCTTCGACAGCGCCCCGGGCACCTCGCGCATCAGCCAGGTGTCGTGGCGGCGGGTTCCCGCGACGTGCTCGGGGTGGGCCCGCATCGCGTCGGCCACCCGGCGTCCGGCGGTGCCCGGTTCGGCCAGGACGAGGGAGCGGAAGCCCCGGGCGAGCCCGGTGAGGGAGATGGCCAGCAGCGGCGCGCCGCAGCCGTCGACGCCGGTGGCGGCCACCGGTTCCCCGGCCGCCTCGGCGACGACCTCGGCGGCGAGCCGCTGGAGCGGGTGGCCGGGGTCGAGGTAGGAGTCGGTGGGCCAGCCGGCGGCCCGGCAGGCGGCCAGCATGGCGGCGTGCTTGCCGGAACAGTTCATGGTGAGCCGGGCGCGGCCGAGTCCGGCGGCGAGGTAGGTCTCGGCCTCGGCCGGGTCCAGAGGGAGGTCGGCGGGGCAGCGCAGATCGTCCTCGGTGAAGCCGTGCTCGGTGAGGACCTTCTCGGCCAGCTCGCGGTGGAACGGTTCCCCGGAGTGGCTGGCGGCGGCCAGGGCGAGCCGTTCCCCGTCCAGCTCGGCGCCCGCGCGCAGGCAGGCCACGGCCTGGAAGGGCTTGTTCGAGGAGCGCGGGAACATGGGGGCGGTGACGTCGCCGAGCGCCCACTCGACGGCACCGTCCGGCGCCAGGACGACGAGGGAGCCCCGGTGCCGTCCCTCGACGAACCCGGAGCGCACGATCTCCGCGAGGACGGGCGGCGCGGCCGCCGTCGGCCCGCCGGACGAGGCGCCGGGTGCGGCGCCGGACGAGGCGCCCGGTATGGCTCCGGTGACGGGTGACGGTGCGCTGGACGGCGGCGTGGACGGCATCAACGACCCCTCGATGCTGCTGGGACGA
This sequence comes from Streptomyces sp. WMMC1477, assembly GCF_027460245.1. Taxonomy (NCBI): domain Bacteria; kingdom Bacillati; phylum Actinomycetota; class Actinomycetes; order Kitasatosporales; family Streptomycetaceae; genus Streptomyces; species Streptomyces sp. WMMC1477. The sequence continues at coordinate 3,007,380 of NZ_JAPZBD010000003.1, forward strand.
CCGCGCCGCCCCCAGGTGTTTCCTCAGGCGAGCAGGTCGTCGACGTGTGCTCTGCCTTCACGGTACCTGCGGGCGATTTCCGCGCTGCAGCCGTCGGCGGTGCGCTGCACCCCCTGCCGGCGCTGGGAGACCTCCGCCTCGTAGCGCACGAGCCGCCCCATCGCGTCCCGCAGCTCGGCCTCCGTGCGGGCCGACAGGTCGGACAGAGCGATCTCCCCGAGCATCGACTCCGCCAGCGCCCGGTACTCCTCGCCGCGCGGCGTGCTGACCGTCACGTGCCGGGACGAGCGCTGCCGGGAGGGGCCGTCGGCGAGGATCTGCGCGAGCCGCTCCACGAGCGGCTCCGCGGTGTCGGAGCGTCCGGCCAGCTCCGCTCGGAGGATGTCGATGCGGCCCTGGAGGAGCCGCCGCACGAAGCTGAGGTCGGCCTCCTCGCGCAGGGCGGTGCGGCGCAGGGTGCGCAGCCGCGGCAGGTCGAGCCGCGCGATCTCCGCCGCCTCAGCCGTCTCCGGCGCCTGCGGCGCCTGCGGCAGCGGGGTAGGCGGTAGCCGCTCGACATCGGTGGTCGCGTCACCCCGCCCGTGACCCGGCCCGTCGTCCGGCCCGTCGTCCGGCCCGTCGCCCGGCCCGTGCCCGTCGACGCCGACGCGCGCGGCGCCGAGCGGGCCGCGCTGCTGCGGCGGGCGCGGCGGCGCTCCGCCGGCCCCGGTCGTGGGAGCGCCCGCGGGGGTGCGGCCGGCTGCGGCTGTGCTCATCGTCGTCCCCTTGTCCCCGGCCCACTCGTGGCGTTGTGCACCGGTTCGTGCCCACATGGTGCCACTTGGTGCGTACCGCGCGCAGCGCCTTGCCACCCATCCGGCGCATGATGGCCGTATGCGAGCAGTAGTTCAGAGGGTGAACGGCGCCCGGGTGGCGGTGGACGGGGAGACGGTCGGGGAGATCGTGGGCGAGGGGCTGTGCGTGCTCGTCGGCGTCACCCATGACGACACATCGCGGCAGGCGGCGCAGCTCGCCCGCAAGCTGTGGGGGCTGCGCGTCCTCTCCGGGGAGAAGTCCTGCTCGGACCTGGGCGCGCCGCTGCTGGTGATCAGCCAGTTCACCCTGTACGGGGACGCGCGCAAGGGCCGCCGTCCGACGTGGCAGGCGGCGGCGCCCGGCCCGGTGGCCGAGCCGCTGGTGGACGAGGTGTGCGCGGCCCTGCGTGAGCTGGGCGCGACGGTGGCGGAGGGCAGCTTCGGGGCCGACATGAAGGTCGAGCTCCTCAACGACGGCCCGTTCACCGTGCTCCTGGAGGTGTGAGCGCCCGCACGCCCGCCGGGGCCCCGGCGGCACCCATACACTGGGGCCGTGGTGAGCAGTGACTGGCAGACGGACCTGCGCGCACGGGGCTACCGGCTGACCCCGCAGCGCCAGCTCGTGCTGGAGGCCGTCGACAAGCTGGAGCACGCCACTCCCGACGACATCCTCACCGAGGTCCGCAAGACCGCCCACGGCGTCAACATCTCCACCGTCTACCGGACCCTGGAGCTGCTGGAGGAGCTGGGCCTGGTCAGCCACGCCCACCTGGGCCACGGCGCGCCCACGTACCACCTGGCCGACCGCCACCACCACATGCACCTCGTCTGCCGGGACTGCACGGCGGTGATCGAGGTGGACGTCGCGATGGCCGCCGGGTTCACCGGCGAGCTGCGCGAGCGCTTCGGCTTCGACACCGACATGAAGCACTTCGCGATCTTCGGCCGCTGCGCGGAGTGCGGTCGGTCACAGGAGAACGAGGCGCCGTAGGCTTGGCGTATGTCCTACGTGAGCCCTCTGCTGTCCCTGCCCGGCGCCGTGGCCGGTGAAGAGCCGGACGAAGGTGTCGCAGCCCACTACGGCGACCTGTTCCGGGAGCAGCGCCAGTTGGCGGACGGCGTCGGATTCGTGGACCTCTCGCACCGCGGGGTGGTGACGGTCTCCGGCACCGACCGGCTGAGCTGGCTGCACCTGCTGCTGACCCAGCACGTCAGCGAGCTGCCCCCGCACCAGGCCACCGAGGCCCTGATCCTCTCCGCGCACGGGCACATCGAGCACGCGCTCTACCTCGTCGACGACGGCGAGACGGTCTGGGCGCACACCGAGCCGGGCGCCCAGGGCGCGCTGATCGCGTACCTGGAGTCGATGAAGTTCTTCTACCGGGTGGAGGTCGCCGACCGCACCGGCGAGTTCGCCGTCGTGCACCTGCCCGCGGGCTCGATCGCGCAGACGCCCGAGGGCGTCGTCGTCCGCGAGACCCCGCACGGGCGGGACCTCTTCCTGCCGCGCGAGCAGCTCACCGCCTTCGCCGAGGAGCACGGGCCCGCCATCGGCGTGCTCGCCCACGAGGCGCTGCGCATCGAGGCGCACCGGCCCCGGCACGGTATGGAGACCGACCACCGCACCATCCCGCACGAGCTGGGCTGGCTCGGTTCGGCCGTCCACCTGCAGAAGGGCTGCTACCGGGGTCAGGAGACGGTGGCGCGCGTGCACAACCTGGGCCGCCCGCCCCGCCGCCTGGTCTTCCTGCACCTGGACGGCAGCGAGGTCCACATCCCCGGGCACGGGGAGCCGGTGCGGCTCGCCGCCGACGGCGCCGAGAGCCGCCAGGTCGGCTTCGTCACCAGCTCCGCCCGCCACCACGAACTGGGCCCGATCGCCCTGGCCCTGGTCAAGCGCAACGTCCCCGTCGACGCCGAGCTGCTCGCGGGCGCCGGGACGGCCGCCGCCCAGGAGGTCGTCGTCGAGCCCTGAGCCGGCTCCGCGCCCCGCCGTGGGCGCGGAGTCCGCGCCCGGAGGGCCCTCGGCCCCCGGGCGCGGTGCTGCGCGCGTCAGCCGTGTTCGCGGATGTACTCACCGAGCGTCTCGACGGCCGCCACGTTGCGCGGGCTCTCCACCAGGTCCACGTAGTCCAGCACCACGATCCGGTCGTTCCTGATCGCCGAGACGTTCTTCAGCGGGGCGAAGGACTTCAGGAACTTCTCCTTCTGCTCCGCCGTCACGTCCCCGTAGTCGTTGATGACGATGATCTCCGGGTCGTGCTCGACGACGGTCTCCCAGCCCACCGTCACCCAGGAGTCCTCCAGGTCCTTCATGACGTGGTCGCCGCCGGCCTTGGTGATGATGTCGTGCGGGCCCGCGAAGCGGCCGGACGTCAACGGCTTGTCCTGCCCGGCGTCGTACAGGAAGACCCGCGGCCGGTCCTCGCCCTCGGGCGCCTTCTCCTGCACGGCCTCGATCCGTCGCCGGAAGTCGCTGATCATCTTCTCCGCCCGGTCCTCGACGTCGAAGACCCTGCCCAGGTTCCGCAGGTCCGTGTAGAGCGCGTCGAGCGGCGACATGACGCCGCGCGCCTTGCCCTCGCCGTTGCGGCAGGACTCGGTGAGGAGGTAGGAGCCGATGTCCAGCTTCTCCAGCGTGGCCGGGGTGAAGCCCTCGGCCTCGTTGAACCCGTAGTTCCAGCCGGCGAACACCAGGTCCGCCTTGGCCTCGACGGCGATCTCCTTGGTGATGTACCCCTTGCTCAGCCACTCGGTCTTCTCGTAGCCGTCGGCCCAGGGCACGTCCGCCGTCTCGCCGTGCCGGTCCGGCATGACGTACCCGGCCATGTGCTCCGTCAGTCCCAGGGAGAACATGATCTCGGTGATGCCGACGTCGTTGGTGACCACCCGCTCCGGGGCCGACGCGAACGTCTGCTCCTCCCCGCAGTTGGTGATGGTGACCGGGTAATGGCCGTCGGCCTCGGCCGCCTTGCCGTCCCTCCGCTCGACCTCCGCCCCACAGCCGGTGACGAGGGAGAGGGCGCACAGGGCCGAGACGGCGGGCAGCACGGAACGCAGGGGATGACGCACGGGAACTCCTAGGAACGGAAGCGGTTGAGGGAGAGTCGGGGACGGTCGCCAGAACCGTGGGGTGTGGGAGCGCGGCGGCTCAGGGCAGCCGGTCGAACAGCAGCCGCACCGAGCCGGACCCGGGATGCGTCACGCGGTGCGCCCGCACCCCGAAGACGTCGGCGAGCAGTTCCTCGCCCAGCACCTCGCCGGGCGGGCCGGACGCCACGATCGCGCCCCGGGCGATGACGTACAGCTCGTCGCAGTACGCGGCGGCCAGGTTCAGGTCGTGCAGCGCCGTCAGCACCGTCATGCCGTCGGCGGTGTCCCCGGCCGCCCGGTCGCGCACCAGGGACAGCACCTCCAACTGCTGCGCGATGTCCAGGTGGTTCGTCGGCTCGTCCAGCACCAGCACCCGCGGCTCCTGGGCCAGCGCCCGGGCGATCAGCACCCGCTGCTTCTCGCCCCCGGAGAGCGTCTGGAAGGTCCGGTCGACCAGATGCTCCGCGCCCACCCGCTTCAGCGCGAGGGCACACTGCTCCCGGTCCGAGGCCGAGGTCCGAGCCGCCGCGCTCTGGTGCGGCAGCCGGCCCATCGCCACCACCTCGGCCACGGTGAACGCGAACTCGGTCACCACCTCCTGGGGCAGCGCCGCCAGCCGGCGCGCGCCCTCGCGGGGCGTCATGGCGTGCAGGTCGTCGCCGTCCAGCCGCACCGTCCCGGCCGTCGGCCGCAGCGCCCGGTAGACGCACCGCAGCAGCGTCGACTTCCCGCTGCCGTTGGGCCCGACGAGCCCCACCAGCCGCCCGCTTCCGGCCCGCACGGTCACGTCCCGCACCAGCGTGGCCCCGGCGATCTCCACGCTCAGGTCTTCGACGTCGACACGCATCAGGCGGCTCCGAACGTGTAGCCACGGCGCCGCATCAGCAGCAGGAACGACGGCACCCCGATCACCGCGGTCAGCACCCCGACCGGCAGCTCCACCGGAGCCATCACCGTCCGGGACGCCACGTCCACCCACACCAGCAGCAGCGCACCCGCCGGCGGAGCCACCGCCAGCAGCCGCCGGTGATCGGCGCCCACCAGCATCCGCGCCGCGTGCGGCACCATCAGCCCGACGAAGCCGATCGTCCCGCTGACGGCGACCAGCGCGCCCGTCACCAGCGCCGTCAGCAGGAACAGCTCACGGCGGAACCGCTCGGCGTCCAGGCCCAGCGCCGCGGCCGTCTCGTCCCCCATCGCCAGCGCGTTCAGCCGCCGCGCCGACAGCGCCAGATACGCCAGCCCCGCGAACACCGCTCCGGCCGCGATCGGCACCGACTGCCACGTCGCCCCGCCCAGGCTGCCCATCAGCCACATCATCGCCGAGCGGGCCGCCTCACCGCGCTCCGCGGCGAACACCATCAGCGTGGTGATCGAGGAGAATCCGTAGTACATCGCCGTGCCCGTGAGGATCAGCCGCAGCGGCGTCAGCCCCTGCGCGCTCCGCGCCACCATGTACACCAGCGCCATCGCGCCCAGCGCCGACACGAACGCCGCACCGGACAGCGCCCACACGCCCAGCATCCCGAACGCACCGAAGATGATCACCGCGTTGGCGCCCACCGCCGCACCCGAGGAGACTCCCAGGACGAACGGGTCCGCGAGCGCGTTGCGCACCATGGCCTGCAACGCGACGCCCACCGCCGCGAGTCCCGCACCGACCACCGCGGCCAGCAGGGAGCGGGGAAGCCGCAGCTCCCACACGATCGTGTAGGCCGAGACGTCGTCCGCGGCGACCACGCCGCCCGTCAGCCCCGCTCGCAGGAACCCCATCGCCTCCCCGAACGGCACCCCCGAGGCGCCCATGCCCACCGCGGCGGGGACCGACACGAGCAGCGCGAGCGACAGCCCGCACACCAGGGGCAGAAGGGGAAGCCGACGGGAAGCGCGGGGCCGGCCCGCCTCCCCCGCCGGAGGTGCGGCCGGGGCCGCGTCGGTAGGGCGTACGACTTCTGTGGCCACGGGCGCATCACCTTCGCCTCGGGCCGTGAGCGTTGGAAACAAGCGGCCCGAGGAGCCGCCGTGCCGGGCCGGACCCCGCACGCGGCGCCACCGCGCGGCTTCCCTCTCGCAGTCCACGACGAGTTGAACAGGAACATCGCGCCACCACGGGTGATCGGGCTCACGGGGCCGCGGGCGGCTCCGTCTACCGTTGCGGGTCAGCGCCGGACTTCGACCGGCTTCCCCCGCGGAGGCGTTCCGCAGAGTACCGCCTCCAGCACATGCCGTGGAGAGGCGGTAGCGATAATCACCGACGTGGAAGAGGCACGAAACGAACCCCCGACGCCCCGCGACCGCGGCCGTGGGCCCGGCCGTGGTCCCGGCAGCGACCGTGACGCCGGTGAGCGGTCCGGCTCCGGTGAGCGGTCCGGCCCCGCGCCCGAGCCCATCCGCTTCTACGGCACCAGCTGGGTGGACCACTCCGGCGGCTACGCCGCACGCCGCGCCGGGCTCGCCCTCGGCGCCTTCGCCGCGGCCGCCCTCGGCGTCCTCGTCCTGCGCCTGGCCCACGAGGGGCTCGCCCTCGCCGAGACCGGCGGCCTGATCAACATCCTCCTCATCGTCGCGTTCGCGATGTGCAGCTCCCTCGCCTTCTCCCGCACCTGGGCCGGCTACACCCGTCGTCCCGAGCGCCCCGAGGACCGCGACCCGGGCACCACCGGCTCCGCCGCGCCCGGCAGCCAGGGCATCAAGCTCATCGGCTTCCTCGGCGTGCTCCTCGCCTACGGCGTCCGCAGCCTCGTCGAAGCCCCCGGTGAGCGCCTCCACCGCACGGAGTACGAGCAGGCCGTCTCCCGGTACCAACGCCGACGCGGCGCCCGCACCGGCAATCCCGCGGCACGTCGTGACCGCAGGGGGCGCAAGCGCTGACCCGGGCCCGCCCTCCGGCGTTGCGCGCTTGACGCACCCGCCCCGCCCGGCGCACGTTCACCGCATGACCGAGCCCGCCGCCCCGCCCGGCGCCGTACACGCCCGCGGCCTCCGGGTCCGTCGGGGAGCACGCACCGTCCTCGACGGCCTCGACTTCGACGTGGAGCCCGCCAGCGTCACCGGGCTCCTCGGCCCCTCCGGCTCCGGCAAGTCCACCCTCATGCGAGCCATCGTCGGCACCCAGGCCCGGATCACCGGCACCCTCGACGTCCTCGGCCGACCCGCGGGCCACCGCGCCCTGCGGCACCGCGTCGGCTACGTCACCCAGGCCCCGGCCGTCTACACCGACCTCACCCCGCGCCAGAACCTCGACTACTTCTCCGCCGTCCTCGGCATCCCCCGCACCGAGCGCGCCCGCGTCGTCGACCACGCACTCACCGACGTCGACCTCACCGACCACGCCGACGACGTCACCGCCACCCTCTCCAGCGGCCAGCTCTCCCGCGTCTCCCTGGCCGTCGCCTTCCTCGGCCGGCCGGAGCTCCTCGTCCTGGACGAACCCACCGTCGGCCTCGACCCTGTCCTCCGCCGCGACCTGTGGGACCTCTTCCACCGCCTCGCCGCCCGCACCGGCACCACCCTCCTCGTCTCCTCGCACGTCATGGACGAGGCCGACCGCTGCGACCGGCTGCTCCTCCTCCGCGAAGGCCGCCTCCTCGCCGAGGGTGCCCCCGACGCCCTCCGTTCCCGCACCGGCACCGCGACCGTCGAGGACGCCTTCCTCCACCTCGTCGAATCCGGGAGCACCCCATGACGCAGAGCACCGCACCCGCCTCCACCCCGCCGCTCTCGCCGTCCCGCGT
>NZ_JAPZBD010000003.1:3020000-4605000 GCF_027460245.1 Streptomyces sp. WMMC1477
TCTTGCCGGAGGTAGAGCACTGGATAGGCGATGGGCCTTACCGGGTTACTGACCTTAGCCAAACTCCGAATGCCGGTAAGTGAGAGCGCGGCAGTGAGACTGTGGGGGATAAGCTCCATGGTCGAGAGGGAAACAGCCCAGAGCATCGACTAAGGCCCCTAAGCGTGTGCTAAGTGGGAAAGGATGTGGAGTCGCAGAGACAACCAGGAGGTTGGCTTAGAAGCAGCCATCCTTGAAAGAGTGCGTAATAGCTCACTGGTCAAGTGATTCCGCGCCGATAATGTAGCGGGGCTCAAGTACACCGCCGAAGTCGTGTCACTCACATAGTAGCCTTAACGGGTGTGTGGGTGGGTAGGGGAGCGTCGTGTGCCGGGTGAAGCAGCACCGTAAGGTAGTTGTGGATGGTTCACGAGTGAGAATGCAGGCATGAGTAGCGATACAAGAGTGGGAAACTCTTGCGCCGATTGACTAAGGGTTCCTGGGTCAAGCTGATCTGCCCAGGGTAAGTCGGGGCCTAAGGCGAGGCCGACAGGCGTAGTCGATGGATAACCGGTTGATATTCCGGTACCCGCTGTGGAGCGTCCAACACTGAATCTTCTGATGCTAAGGCCGTGAAGCCCCCTGCTGGACTCTTTGAGTGTGGTGGGTGTGGTGGAGCCGCTGACCCGAGGGGGTAGTAGGTGAGTGATGGGGTGACGCAGGAAGGTAGTCCATCCCGGGCGGTGGTTGTCCCGGGGTAAGGGTGTAGCCCGAGAGGTAGGTAAATCCGTCTCTCGTTATGTGGGTGAGACCTGATGCCGAGCCGTTGTGGTGAAGTGGATGATCCTATGCTGTCGAGAAAAGCCTCTAGCGAGTTTCATGGCGGCCCGTACCCTAAACCGACTCAGGTGGTCTGGTAGAGAATACCGAGGCGTTCGGGTGAACTATGGTTAAGGAACTCGGCAAAATGCCCCCGTAACTTCGGGAGAAGGGGGGCCTCTTCTGGTGATCCCACGTGCTGGGTGAGCTGGGGGTGGCCGCAGAGACCAGCGAGAAGCGACTGTTTACTAAAAACACAGGTCCGTGCGAAGCCGTAAGGCGATGTATACGGACTGACGCCTGCCCGGTGCTGGAACGTTAAGGGGACCGGTTAGCTGCGTTTCGGCGTGGCGAAGCTGAGAACTTAAGCGCCAGTAAACGGCGGTGGTAACTATAACCATCCTAAGGTAGCGAAATTCCTTGTCGGGTAAGTTCCGACCTGCACGAATGGCGTAACGACTTCTTGACTGTCTCAACCATAGGCCCGGTGAAATTGCAGTACGAGTAAAGATGCTCGTTTCGCGCAGCAGGACGGAAAGACCCCGGGACCTTTACTATAGCTTGATATTGGTGTTCGGTTCGGCTTGTGTAGGATAGGTGGGAGACTGTGAAGTCATCACGCTAGTGGTGGTGGAGTCGTTGTTGAAATACCACTCTGGTCGTGCTGGATGTCTAACCTGGGTCCGTGATCCGGATCAGGGACAGTGTCTGGTGGGTAGTTTAACTGGGGCGGTTGCCTCCTAAAGAGTAACGGAGGCGCCCAAAGGTTCCCTCAGCCTGGTTGGTCATCAGGTGGTGAGTGTAAGTGCACAAGGGAGCTTGACTGTGAGACTGACGGGTCGAGCAGGGACGAAAGTCGGGACTAGTGATCCGGCGGTGGCTTGTGGAAGCGCCGTCGCTCAACGGATAAAAGGTACCCCGGGGATAACAGGCTGATCTTCCCCAAGAGTCCATATCGACGGGATGGTTTGGCACCTCGATGTCGGCTCGTCGCATCCTGGGGCTGGAGTCGGTCCCAAGGGTTGGGCTGTTCGCCCATTAAAGCGGTACGCGAGCTGGGTTTAGAACGTCGTGAGACAGTTCGGTCCCTATCCGCTGTGCGCGTAGGAGTCTTGAGAAGGGCTGTCCCTAGTACGAGAGGACCGGGACGGACGGACCTCTGGTGTGCCAGTTGTTCTGCCAAGGGCATGGCTGGTTGGCTACGTTCGGAAAGGATAACCGCTGAAAGCATCTAAGCGGGAAGCCTGCTTCGAGATGAGGGCTCCCTCCTCCTTTGAGAGGGTAAGGCTCCCGGTAGACGACCGGGTTGATAGGCCGGATATGGAAGCCCAGTGATGGGTGGAGTTGACCGGTACTAATAGGCCGAGGGCTTGTCCATAGTTGCTTGCGTCCACTGTGTAGGTTCTGAGACAACAACCGTGTGTTGGCCGGTTTGTTTGTTTCATGGTGTTTCGGTGGTTATAGCGTTAGGGGAACGCCCGGTCACATTCCGAACCCGGAAGCTAAGCCTTTCAGCGCCGATGGTACTGCATGCGGGAGCGTGTGGGAGAGTAGGACGCCGCCGAACAAATTGTGAGAGCCCGGGGTTCTGGATTTATCGTCCAGGACCCCGGGCTTTTTTGTGTTCCGGGTCCTGTGCACCCAGCAACACGGCACGTGCCTGTGCTGTGGACCACAGTGCTGTTTTGTTGTACCCGCTGTCGATACCGTGTGCCGTATGACGGGAACAGCGCGCGTGATGTGGGACGAAGCGGTGACCGGCTACGACTTCGGCTCGGGGCATCCCATGGACCCGGTTCGGCTGGCCCTGACGATGCGGCTCGTCGAGGCTTTCGGGCTCGACGCGAAGAGCGAGGTGCGGGCGGCCAGCCCGGCCGGGGCGTCCACGCTGGGACTGGTCCACCGCCAGGACTACATCGACGCCGTCCGCCGGGTGTCGGCCGAGCCCGGCAGGGCCGACGGTTCCTACGGTCTCGGCACCGAGGACGACCCGGCCTTCGCCGGGATGCACGAGGCTTCCGCGCTGATCGCGGGGCAGTCCATCGCCGGCGCCGAGGCCGTGTGGCGCGGTGAGGTGCAGCACGCCGTCAACTTCGCGGGTGGTCTGCATCATGCGATGCCCGGTACGGCCTCCGGTTTCTGCATCTACAACGACGCCGCCCTCGCCATCGCGCGGCTGCTGGAGCTGGGGGCTGAGCGGGTGGCCTACGTGGACATCGACGTCCACCACGGTGACGGCGTGGAGAGGGTGTTCTGGGACGACCCCCGGGTGCTGACCGTCTCCCTGCACGAGCACCCCCGGACGCTGTTCCCGGGCACGGGCCGGGCCGAGGAGTCGGGCGGTCCGGGGGCCGAGGGGACGGCGGTCAACGTGGCGTTGCCGCCCGGGACGGCGGACGGCGGCTGGCTGCGGGCCCTGCACGCCGTCGTTCCCGAGCTGCTGGCGGCCTTCCGACCGACCGTGCTGGTCACCCAGCACGGCGCCGACACACACCTGGAGGATCCGCTGGCGCATCTGGCGGTGACGGTCGACGCGCAGCGGGCCGCGGCGTCGGCACTGCACGAGTGGGCGCACCAGTATGCGGACGGGCGGTGGCTCGCGCTGGGCGGCGGGGGGTACGCGGTCGTGGACGTGGTGCCGCGCACGTGGACGCACCTGGTGGCCATCGCCGCCGGCGCGCCGATCCCGCCGGACACGGTGGTGCCGGAGGAGTGGCGGCACCAGGTGTACGCGGCGACGAGGGTGCAGGCTCCGCGCCGGATGACGGACGGGCGCGATCCGGTGTGGCGTGACTGGGCGGAGTCGGGCTACGACCCGGCGGACGCGTTGGACCAGGCGGTGCTGGCCGCACGTCGCGCGGTCTTCCCTTCCCACGGTCTCCTGCCGTAGCCGTCCACGGTGCCGTCGTGACGCGGGCGCTGCCCGGCCGTGGTGACGACGCGTGGGGTTCTGACGTCGGCTCAGGCAGCCTGCCGCTCCTCCTGTCCAGGGGGATGCCGCAAGGCGATGTATCGACTTGGAGACACGTTTCGGAGTACACGCGCGCACGTTGTCCTACGTAAGAGGAGTCGCACGTGCAGTGATCAATGCGCCCCAGTGCGCCCCTGGTGCGCCCGGCGTGCGGCCCCGCGCCCCCGGTGCTCCGGGCTCCGGGGGCGCGGGCTCTCCGGTCCCGTGGAATCACACTCCGAGGCGTGGACGCCCGACTGGCTGCGGGGCTGCCGCGCAGGTCGGCGGGGTGTTCACGCGGGGTACGGGCGACGGGAGCGCGGCCGCCGCGTCCGTAGCGGGCCGCGTGCCGCGGGGACGTGACCGGCGATGACGCTGTGCCGCCCGCCCGCTACCGGCCGCGCACGCGCTATGTACTCAAACGCGCCTGTCTGTCACAGTAGGAGGCCGATCGCTACTCCTCTTCCCCACTTGCATCACCCGCCCCTAATCTGGGGAGGAGCGCGCATGCGAGCAGGTGCATCGGAGGGGAAGCCGGTGCCCGACATGTGCGAAAGGTTCAGGTGTGACATGGCTGCTGGTGAGAAGCCTCTCAGCGAGGTCAACTTTCTGACCGTGGCGGAAGTAGCCGCGGTGATGCGCGTGTCCAAGATGACCGTGTACCGCTTGGTGCACAGCGGTCATCTGCCGGCTATCCGGGTCGGCCGTTCGTTCCGGGTCCCGGAGAACGCCGTCCACGAATACCTCCAACAGTCGTATGTGGGGGTGGAAAGCGCCTGAGGCAGGTTCTCGAAAGCCCTCGGATTACGACCATCACTCGGTGCCGGGTAGGCTGGGGCCCCGTAGGTCGTGTGGGCTCGGACGCCCCGCACCGAGTGATCAAGTGAGCGAGGGTAGTCGTGGGCTCTGTTATCAAGAAGCGGCGCAAGCGGATGGCGAAGAAGAAGCACCGCAAACTGCTCAAGCGCACGCGCGTTCAGCGTCGCAACAAGAAGTGAGCGAACGCCTCACACGCAGGTCCTGAGGACCGGCCCGCCTTGGCCCTCCCGCGCGAATCGGCGACGGGAGGGCCGCGGCGTTTCCGGTCGCGGTCCGGTCGGTGATCCGGGCTCGCCGCCCTGGGCTCGCCGCCCTGGGGCCGCCATTCTGGGGTCGCCGCCCTGGACGCGGCGGGCTCCACGCGGCGCATGGCACCGCGCGCAGGTTCCGTCACGGACGCGAAACGTCGACCCGATACGGTGACCGCGGGGATGCAACGGCTGTCAGGAGGGCACGTGGGCCAGGTCGTTCTCGTCACCGGAGCCGCTCGACGGCTGAGCGGGCGGCTGATCCGCCGACTCCAGCGTGCCGAGGGCGTCGACGCGGTTTTGGCCGTGGACACCGTGACACCCCGGCACCCGATCGGGGACGCCGAGTTCGTCGAGACGGACATCCGGCATCCGGCGGTCGGCGCGCTGATCGCGCGACGGGGCGTGAACACCGTCGTCCACCTCGACGTCGGCGGTGGCACGGCACCGCACCGCCGCAGCCGTGCCACGGTCAAGGAGACCAACGTCATCGGCACGATGCAGTTGCTCGGTGCCTGTCAGAAGGCACCGAGTGTGCGGCGGCTGGTGGTGCGGTCCAGCACCCACGTCTACGGCGGTGCGCCACGCGATCCGGCCGTGTGCCGGGAGACGACGGTGTCGGGCAGCGTGCCCGGTGGGGGCTTCGCCGAGGACACGGTCGAGGTCGAGGAGTACGTGCGCGGTTTCGCCCGACGACGTCCCGACGTCGCCGTCACGGTGCTGCGGTTCGCCGACATCCTCGGGCCCACCGCCGACGAGGCGCTCGCGGGCTACCTCACGCTTCCGGTGCTGCCCACCGTCCTCGGCTACGATCCGCGGCTGCAGTTCGTCCACGAGGACGACGCTCTGGCGGCGCTGGAGCTCGCGGCCGGGGAGGCGCGTCGCGGCTCGCTCGCGGCGGGGACGTTCAACGTCGCCGGTGACGGTGTGCTGCTGCTCTCCCAGTGCGCGCGGCGGCTGGGCCGTCCCGTGCTGCCGCTCGTCCGGCCCGCGCTGAGCTGGGCGGGCACGGCCCTGCGCACCGTCGGGATCGCCGACTTCTCGCCGGAGTACGTCCGGCTGCTCACCCACGGGCGGGTGGTGAGTACGGCGCTGATGCGGGAGACGTTGGGTTTCTCGCCGGAGTACACCACCGCCGAGGCTCTCGCCGACTTCGCCGGGCGGCACGGGCCGGGGCTGTTGCCCCCGCGGGCCGTCGCCGGCGCGGTCGACCGGTTCGAGGAGGCGGTCCGCCGTGCCTGACGCCAAGGTCATCCCCTTCGACGACGACCGGGCCCGGCGGCGCGCACGAGGCGTCCCGCACCCGTCGACGCCGCCCGAGGAGCGGCCGTCCGCCGCGGAGCCGGCGTCCGCCCCGGAGCCGGTGGACGGTTCGCCGAGGGAGCCGGGCCCGGGCCGGCCGGCCGGCCCGGGGGACGAGGATCCCTGGCTCGACCGCCTGCTCGGGGCGGGCTGGGACCGCCGGGCCGCCGCGGGGCTCTCATTCCTCCGGCGGCGGCTCACTGGGGAGTACGCCGTCGACGCGTTCGGCTACGACGCCGAGCTCACCGGACAGGTGTTGATGTCGCTGATGCGCCCGGTGTACGAGAAGTACTTCCGGGTGGAGGTGCGCGGCGTCGGGAACCTGCCGGCGGAGGGCGGCGCCCTGGTCGTCGCCAACCATTCCGGGACGCTGCCCTGGGACGGGCTCATGCTCCAGGTGGCCGTGCACGACCATCACCCGGCCGGCCGTCATCTGCGCCTGCTCGCCGCCGACCTGGTGTTCACGCTGCCGGTGGTGGGGGAGCTGGCCCGGAAGGCGGGCCACACGCTGGCGTGCGCCGAGGACGCCGGGCGGCTGCTCGCGGGCGGCGATCTGGTGGGGGTGATGCCGGAGGGGTACAAGGGTGTCGGAAAGCCCTTCGCCGACCGCTACAAGCTTCAGCGTTTCGGGCGGGGCGGATTCGTCTCGACGGCGCTGCGGGGGGGCGTGCCGATCGTGCCGTGTTCCATCGTCGGCGCGGAGGAGATCTACCCGATGATCGGCAACGCGAAGACGCTGGCCCGGGTGTTGGGCCTGCCGTACTTCCCGCTCACTCCGGCGTTCCCCTGGCTCGGGCCACTGGGCGCGGTGCCGCTGCCGACGAAGTGGACGATCGAGTTCGGTGAGCCGATCCCGACGGACGGGTACGCGCCCGGGGCCGCGGACGACCCGATGCTGATGTTCGACCTCACCGACCAGGTGCGCGAGACCATCCAGCGCACGCTGTACCAACTCCTGGTCCGGCGCCGGTCGGTGTTCTTCTGAGGGCTGCCCCGAGGCGGGCCCCAGCGGCGGCCCGCCTCGGCGCGCCCGGTCGCGACGCGTCGACGCGGGCCGGCCCGGCCACGGCATGCGGCTACGGCATGTCCTCGACGTCCACGCCGAGGCCGGGGAGCCCGCCCGGGAGGAGGGGCGGGATGGTGACGTCCGGCCCGGGGAGCGGATCCACGCCGCCCGTCAGGGGGTCTTCCGGGTCGGTGGGGAGCGGGTCGAGCAGGCCGGGGTCGCCGCCGATGAGCCCGTCCTCCGGCGTCTCGCCGCCCTCGCCGGACTCGGTGGGGCTGGGCTCGCGCTCGGAGTCCGGTGAGCTCTCGCCGCCCTGGCCGGGTGTGCCCGCTCCGGAGGAGGGATCCGAGGGCTCCGTGCGGTAGTTCTCGACCGTGCCCTCCTCCGAACCGGGTGCCGAATCCCGGTTCGCTCCGTCCCCGGCGGGGGGCAGCAGCTCGTCCCGCAGCGGTTCGACGTCCTCGTTTATGGCGTCGAACACCGAGTTGACCTCGTCGCCGACGCCCTGGAGCTGGACGGGCAGCCGGTCGCGGAGCTGCACCCACGTGTCGCGGTGGGACTGGGCGAACGCGGAGAGGGAGCGCATCGGCGCGAGGTCGCCGTCGCGTTCGTAGACGCCGCTGAGCAGCCGGTGCCCCTCGGAGGCGTTACTCCGCATGGCGTCGAGCGCGTTGCGGACCTCGCCGAGCGACTCGTGGTCGAGCGCGCCCGCGCGCCCGCGCTCCATGAGCCGACGGGCCTCGTTGAGGCGGGTGGAGGCGTGGTCGAGGTAGAGGACGCCGCGGTCGGAGTCGTTCCCCGCCATGTCGAGCTTGAGGTCCTCCATGCCGCGCTTGAGGCCGTAGAGCGTGTCGCCGGGCAGGGCGTTCGTGCTGGCGCCGGCGACGCCGGTGAACGCCCCGGCCGCGACGCCGACCGTCAGCCCGCCCGCCGCGAGGCCCTTGCCGAGCCGGCTCCGCGGCTTGAAGCGGCTCAGGGCCGGGGCGCGGTGGGCTCCCTTGCCAGAGCGGCCACGCTGCTCGGGGACGTGGGCGCCCCCGCCGGCGAACTGGTTCTCCATCGCGGCGACGAGCTGGGCGCGCTGGACGGCCTTGACCTCTGGGTCCAGCTCGGGGGCGGGGAGGGAGGAGAGCCCCTCGGCGAGTGCCAGCATGGCCCGCTGCTCGGCCTCTTCCGCGGGCCCGCCCCGGGCCGCGGCGGGCGACGCGGCGGGCGCGTCGGAAGCCGGTTGCCCGGAGTTCGGGGTGGCCGCCACGCCCCGCGGGGCGGCCTCGGCATCGTCCGCCGTCGACCCGGCCCGCTCGTCGAGCGCCTGGGCGAAGGCGTTGGCCCGCCGGTTCGTGGACACGGAGCCGATCACGGGCGGCACCTCCTTACGTCAGCACGGTTGACTCCCAGGACCGTTCGGGTGGTTGCGCGGCCCGTTTCATTACACCCGAAAGAGTGAGACCGGGTGGACGAATCGGGACCACGGGGAGTCTGCACACCCCCCAACGAGCGGCAGTGCGTCCGGGTTACGGAGGGGCGATGATGTGATGAAGAAGCTGACGCAGGGGTCATCGATCGTTGCCTGGAGTGAGATGTCGGAGCCCGGTCGCCCCGCCCGGGCCCGGGGCCCGAGGCTCCGGCCCCCGGCCCCCGGAGCCGGGAGCCGTGAGCCCGGGCCCCGGAGCCGGGAACCGCGAGCGTGGGCGGGGGCCCGGGCGGGGACGGGGCCGGGCGGACGGGGCCGGGGGCGTTCAGCGGGCGTCGTCCGGGAGCAGCCGGGCCAGGGTGCGCACGGCCCGGTACTGGAGGGTTTTGATCGCTCCTTCGTTCTTGCCCATGATCCGCGCCGTCTCCGCGACCGAGAGCCCGTGCAGGAAGCGCAGGGTCACGCACTCCTGCTGCTGTGGGTTGAGCCGGCGGACGGCGTCGAGCAGGGTGTCGTTGGACAGCCGCTCCAGGACCGACTCCTCGGGGCTGCGCTCGACCTCGTTGGCGTCGAGCATCTCGCCCGTCGTCACCTCCAGCCGGAAGCGGCTGGACTTGAAGTGGTCGGCCACCAGGTTGCGCGCGATCGTCACCAGCCAGGCGCCGAAGTCGCGGCCCTGCCAGGTGAACGTGCCGATCCGGCGCAGGGCGCGCAGGAAGGTCTCACTGGTCAGGTCCTCGGCGGTGGCCCGGCCGCCCACCCGGTAGTAGATGTAGCGGTAGACGGTGTCCGCGTACTGGTCGTAGAGCATGCCGAAGGCCTCGGCCTCGCCGTCCTGGGCCCGTTCGACCAGGTCCATCATGCGACGGCTGTCGCTGTCCACCGGGCGGCGGGCGGTCGAGGTGCCGGCGGCTCCGGCGCGGCTTCGTCTGCCGAGCGCACTGGCGGAGACGGCGCCGGTGGCCCCGTCGGCGAGCGCGTAGGCGGGGTGGGCGGGGACGGCCCCGGCGAGGGCCGGGACGGCGTAGGCGGTGGGGACGAGCGAGCGCAGCCGGTCGGCGACCGTATCGCGCAGCCTGGCCAGGCCCGAGGCGTCAACCCCGACGTGTGGGTACACGGGACTCCCAGAGGCAGAGCTTCCATCACGTGCAGTGCGGGACCGACCGTCCGATGGTGGGACGTTTGGCACCGGATTACGTCTGAGGAGAATAACCCTTAGTGCTGGCCGTGCTACGCCTAGTTGCTCAAATCACCGATTCGGTTTGTTCAATTACGCATTGATGCTCGATCACAAATCGAACGTGCGGCGTCCTTTGATCGTTCTGATATCAAGTTCGGTCTGTTTCGGGCCGAGTTGAGTATGTGCGACCCGTGGTGGACTACCCTGCCCCGCGCTGGGAAGAATGGCCTGATGCCCCGCCGGAATCTGTGCGGCGGAGCAGGTCGGACGATGCGGCGAGCCGCGTGGTCACGCGGCCGGACGCCGGTGCGCGGTGCCGGGGCACGGTGCCGGTGCGCACCGTGGCGGGCCGGCCGCCGTGGTCAGGGTGAGAGCCGGCGTCGGAGTGCGACGGCCGCCGCCGCGCCGCCCGCGACTGCGCCGACTCCGGCCGCCGCGGGCAGGCCCACGCGGGCCGCCTTCCGCCCCGTCCGGTAGTCCCGCAGCCGCCAGCCGTTGTCCCGCGCGTGCTCGCGCAGGCGGCTGTCCGGGTTGATCGCGTACGGGTAGCCGACGAGCGAGAGCATCGGGATGTCGTTGACCGAGTCGCTGTAGGCGGCGCAGCGGGCGAGATCGAGCTCCTCGGCCGCGGCGAGCGCGCGGACCGCCTCCGCCTTGGCCGGGCCGTGCAGCGGCTCGCCGACCAGACGTCCGGTGTAGACGCCGCCGACCGACTCGGCCACGGTGCCGAGGGCGCCGGTCAGGCCGAGCCGCTGGGCGATGATCGTGGCCGTCTCCACCGGGGCGGCGGTCACGAGCCAGACCTTCTGGCCCGCGTCCAGGTGCGCCTGGGCCAGGGCTCGGGTGCCGGGCCAGATGCGGCCGGCCATGTACTCGTCGTAGATCTCCTCGCCGATGGCCATGAGCTCCGCGACCCGATGGCCCTTGACGATGGACAGCGCGCTGGCCCGCACCTCGGCCATGTGCTCGGGGTTCTCGGTGCCCGCGAGGCGGAAGTACGTCTGCTGCCAGGCGAAGCGCGCCAGCTCCCGCGTCTCGAAGAAGCGGCGCTTGTAGAGGCCGCGGCCGAAGTGGAAGAGGGCGGCGCCCTGCATGACGGTGTTGTCGAGGTCGAAGAACGCCGCGGCGCGGACGTCCCCGGCCACGGGGAACTCCGCTTCCGCGGGTCCGGACTTGCGCGCGGCCTCGGCGGACGCCTCGCCGGCGAGGACGCTCGCCTCGGTGGCGGTTCGCTTACGGGGGGTGAGCCATGCCAGTGCACCCATGGGGCGAGCATAGCCATCGGACGTTCGCGCTCCGGTTACGGCCGGATGTCCCGGTCCCGTCCGGCGGGACAATGGTTCCCATGGAGACCCCAGAAGCGCCCGCCGCGGGCCGCACCGTGACCCTCATCGGCAAGCCCGGCTGTCATCTGTGTGACGACGCCCGGGAGATCGTCGCCGCCGTGTGCGCCGAGACCGGGGCGGCCGTCGAGGAGAAGGACATCGAGCAGGACGCCGAGCTGTACCGCCGGTACTGGGAGCAGATCCCCGTCGTCCTGGTCGACGGCGCGCAGCACGACTTCTGGCGTGTCGATCCGGTGCGGCTGCGCAGGGCCTTGGTGGGCTGAGCGATGGCGGGGTGCGGGTGCCCGGTCGGGGCGGGCGCCGGATCGGTTCCCCTCGCGGGCCGGAAATCGGGGAGGTGTGTGCCCTGGTGTCCGGATTGGCGCGTGTGGCGCCGATCACTTCGCACGGACAAATCGGACACTATCTTTGTGCACGCTTTCACAAAGGCATAGCCTGTGGGAGACGGAGCGGTACCGGGGCGGGCCCTGGCAGGCGGGACCGCTCCCGCCCCCAGCTGACGCGGGGGTGCCGCACCCAGCCGACGTTGGGCGGCGCCCCTAGGAGCAAACGGCAGGAGCACCGTGGCAACTGGCCGAAACCACCGACCGGCGACCCGGAGCCGAGGGATTCCCGAGGCTACCGTCGCCCGACTTCCGCTGTACCTGCGGGCCCTCACGGCGCTCTCCGAGCGCTCGGTGCCCACGGTCTCGTCGGAAGAGCTGGCCGCCGCGGCCGGGGTGAACTCGGCCAAGCTCCGCAAGGACTTCTCCTACCTGGGCTCCTACGGCACCCGCGGCGTCGGCTACGACGTCGAGTACCTCGTCTACCAGATCTCCCGTGAGCTGGGGCTCACCCAGGACTGGCCCGTCGTCATCGTCGGTATCGGTAACCTCGGCGCCGCCCTGGCGAACTACGGCGGCTTCGCCTCCCGCGGCTTCCGCGTCGCCTCGCTCATCGACGCCGACCCCGCGATGACGGGCAAGGTCGTGGCCGGGATCGGGGTCGAACACACCGACCGCCTGGAGCGGATCATCGAGGACAACGGCGTCTCCATCGGCGTGATCGCCACCCCCGCGGGCGCCGCCCAGCAGGTGTGCGACCGCCTGGTGGCCGCCGGGGTGACGTCCATCCTGAACTTCGCGCCCACCGTGCTGTCCGTGCCGGAGGGCGTGGACGTGCGCAAGGTGGACCTCTCGATAGAGCTCCAGATCCTCGCGTTCCACGAGCAGCGCAAGTCCGGAGAGCTGGAGGCCGGGGAGGCCGCCGGGCAGGACACCGCCGCCCCGGCCGCGCCCCCCGCCGTCTCCGTGACGCGCCGGAGCGCCGCGCACGCCGGCGGCGGGGCGGGCAAGGGTACCGACACCGAAGCAGGGCCGGACGGGGATGTCCCCGCCGTGATGCCGGCATGAGCCTGCTCGTCGTCGGTCTGAGCCACCGCAGCGCACCCGTCAGCGTGCTGGAGCGCGCGGCCCTCGCGCCCGAGGCGCGCGGCCCGCTGCTCGCGGACGTCGTGGGCGCCGAGCCCGCCACCGAGGCGGCCGTGCTGTCCACCTGCAACCGCATCGAGCTGTACGCGGACGTGGACAAGTTCCACGCCGGCGTCGCCGAGCTGTCCACGCTGCTCGCGCGGCACAGCGCGGTCGCGCTGGAGGAGCTGACCCCCTACCTGTACGTCCACTACGAGGACCGGGCCGTCCACCACCTGTTCTCGGTGGCCTGCGGCCTGGACTCGATGGTCGTCGGCGAGGGCCAGGTCCTGGGGCAGATCAAGGACGCGCTCGCGCTCGCCCAGGAGGTGCACAGCGCCGGCAAGCTGCTCAACGACCTGTTCCAGCAGGCGCTGCGCGTCGGCAAGCGGGCGCACAGCGAGACCGGGATCGACAAGGCCGGCCAGTCGCTCGTCACCTTCGGCCTGGAGCAGCTCGCCACCGCCGAGAGCGAGGGCCTGGACGTCGAGCGCTGGGCGAAGGACAAGCGCGCGCTGGTGATCGGCGCCGGTTCGATGTCCGCCCTGGCGGCCACCACCCTCGCCCGGGCCGGTGTGGCCGAACTGGTGATCGCCAACAGGACGTTGGAGCGTGCCGGGCGGCTCGCGGACTCGCTGGGCGGCCGGTCCGTCGCCATGGCCGACGTGCCCGCTGAGCTGGCCGCGGCCGACATCGCCGTCTCCTGCACCGGCGCCACCGGCCTCGTGCTGCCGCAGGGCGTCGTGGCCGCGGCGGTCGCCGGCCGGAAGGCGCCGCTGGCCCTGCTCGACCTGGCCATGCCCCGGGACGTCGACGCCGCCGTGCACCGCGTCGAGGGCACCCGGCTGGTGGACATCGAGTCGCTGGCCGAGGCCGCCGCCGACGCGCCGATGGCCGCCGACGTGGACGCGGTGCGCCGCATCGTCGCCGACGAGGTGGCCGCCTTCGGCGCCGCCCAGCGGGCCGCCACCATCACGCCCACCGTCATCGCCCTGCGCACCATGGCCTCCGACCTCGTCGCCGGCGAGATGGCCCGCCTCGAAGGCCGCCTGCCGGGCCTGGACGAGCGGGAGCGCGCGGAGATCACCCAGACCGTGCGCCGCGTCGTCGACAAGCTGCTGCACGCGCCCACCGTGCGCGTCAAGCAGCTCGCCGGCGAGCCGGGCGGCGCCTCCTACGCCGACGCCCTGCGGGAGCTCTTCGACCTCGACCCCCAGACGGTCGCCGCTGTCAGCAAGCCGAACAGGAGCGGCGATGCACACTGAACGGAACGCTCCGCAGAGCACCTCACCGAACACTCCACCGGACACCCCACCGACGCGCGGACGGGCCGGGGAGCGCCCGCTGCGGCTGGGCACCCGGCGCAGCGCTCTCGCCATGGCGCAGTCCGGCCAGGTCGCGCGGGAGATCACCCGGCTGACGGGCCGCGAGGTCGAGCTGGTGGAGATCACGACCTACGGTGACGTCTCCCGCGAGCAGCTGGCGCAGATCGGCGGCACCGGGGTGTTCGTCTCCGCCCTGCGGGACGCGCTGCTGGCCGGGGAGATCGATCTCGCCGTCCACTCGCTCAAGGACCTGCCCACCGCGCAGCCCGAGGGGCTGACCATCGCCGCCGTGCCGCCGCGCGTGGACCCGCGCGACGCGCTCGTCGCCCGCGACGGCCTCACCTTCGAGCGGCTCGCCGCCCAGGGCACGGACGCCCGCCCCGTCCGCGTCGGCACGGGGTCGCCGCGACGGATGTCGCAGCTGAACGCCTGGGCCCGTACGCTGGGCCACCGGATCGAGACGGTGCCCGTTCGGGGGAACGTCGGCACCCGGATCGGATTCGTCCGCTCCGGGGAGCTCGACGCCGTCGTCCTCGCGGCCGCGGGCCTGACCCGCCTCGGCAGCCTGGACGAGGCGACCGAGCTGCTCGACACCGACGCCGTCCTGCCCGCCCCCGGGCAGGGCGCACTGGCTGTGGAGTGCGTCGCGAACGACGCACGACTCGCCGCCCAGCTCGCCGGCCTCGACGACCCGCACACCCGGGCCGCCGTGACCGCCGAGCGAACCCTGCTCGCCGCCCTGGAGGCCGGTTGCAGTGCGCCCGTGGGCGCTCTGGCCGATCCCCGGGACGACGGGAAGTCTGTCACCGAAATGCGCCTGCGTGGCGTCGTCGGCACTGTCGACGGCTCGACGCTGGTGCAGCTGTCCACCACCGGTCACGTACCGGCGTCCGCCGACGAGCAGAGGGCCTGGGCCGAACGCCTGGGCCGGGATCTCGCCGACGCGATGCTTGCCAAGGGTGCGGCCGGTCTGATGGGGGAGCGCGCACATTGAGCCCCACCACCGCCCAGAACGCGACCAAGGCAGGGACCCGCACGTCCCGCGGCAGGACGGACGCGAGCACGCCGAAAGCCGACGCCGCGCCAGCCGCGGCGGCAGCGCCCACCGGTAGCGGTGGCAAGACCGCGCGCGGCGCCACCGCGCCGGTCTCCGCGGCACCGGCGCCCAACCGGCACCTCTACGGCGCCGACGGCCACGTGACCTTCCTCGGCGCCGGTCCCGGCGACCCGGGGCTGCTCACGCTCCGCGCCGTCGAGGCCCTGGCCAACGCCGACGTGCTCGTCGCCGACCCCCAGGTGCACGACGTCGTGCGGCCCCACGCCCGGGCAGGCGTGGACATGCCCGGACAGGCGGCGGCAGACGACTCGACCGAGACTTCCGCCACATCTGCCGTCGCAGCAGATCTTGTCATGGCGGCCGCGCGCTCCGGCAAGCGGGTGGTCCGTGCGGTGCTCGGCGACCCCGGGCTGGACGCCGACGCCGCACGCGAGATGCTCGGCTGCGCCGAGGCGGGCATCACCTTCGAGGTGGTGCCCGGCATCGCGACGGCCGTGGGCGTGCCCGCCTACGCGGGAGTGCCGCTGCGCGACGAGCACGGCACGGACGTCCGCTTCATCGACGCCCGCTCCGCCGACGCCCGCTGCTGGACGGAGGTGGGGGCCTCCGACGCCACCGTCGTCATCTCCACCGTGCTCGACTCGGTGACGGCCGCCGCGGCCGAGCTGGTGACCGCCGGGCGCAAGCCCGACACCCCGCTCACCGTCACCGTCGCCGGGACGACGACGCGCCAGCGCACCTGGAGCGCGACGCTGGGCACCCTCCAGCAGACGCTCAAGCAGGCCAAGGTGCTGCCCGCCGCCGAGGCCGGTCAGCCGGTGATAGCCGTCGTCGGGGAGCGCAGCGCCCCCGCGCAGCGCGACCAGCTCGCCTGGTTCGAGTCCAAGCCCCTGTTCGGCTGGAACGTTTTGGTGCCGCGCACCAAGGAGCAGGCCGCCTCCCTGTCCGACCAGCTCCGCTCCTACGGCGCCGTCCCGGCCGAGGTGCCGACGATCGCCGTCGAACCGCCGCGCACCCCGCAGCAGATGGAGCGGGCCGTCAAGGGCCTGGTCACCGGGCGGTACGAGTGGATCGCGTTCACCTCGGTCAACGCGGTGCGGGCGGTGCGGGAGAAGTTCGAGGAGTACGGCCTCGACGCACGCGCCTTCGCGGGCATCAAGGTCGCCGCCGTCGGCGACCAGACGGCCGCCGCGCTGGTGGACTTCGGCGTCAAGCCCGACCTCGTCCCCTCGGGCGAGCAGTCGGCCGCCGGGCTGCTGGAGGACTGGCCGCCCTACGACCCCGTCTTCGACCCGATCGACCGCGTCTTCCTGCCGCGCGCCGACATCGCCACCGAGACGCTGGTCGCCGGGCTCATCGAGCTGGGCTGGGAGGTGGACGACGTCACCGCCTACCGGACGGTGCGCGCCTCGCCGCCGCCGGCCGAGACCCGCGAGATGATCAAGGGTGGCGGCTTCGACGCCGTCCTGTTCACCTCGTCCAGCACCGTGCGCAACCTCGTCGGGATCGCCGGCAAGCCGCACAATGTGACGGTCATCGCCTGCATCGGACCGGCCACCGCGAAGACGGCCGAGGAGCACGGGCTGCGCGTCGACGTGCTCGCCCCCGAGCCGTCGGTGCACCGCCTGGCCGAGGCCCTCGCCGAGTTCGGCACCCGGCGCCGCAAGGCCGCCGTCGAGGCGGGCGAACCCGTCAAGCGGCCGAGCGAGAAGCGGCCGACGAGGAGGAGAACGCGGTCGTGAGCAGTGTCAACGACAGGTCCGGGGTGAGCGGTGGGTACGGCGGCGCGAGCAGCGCCTACGGCGGCTTCCCCGCGGCGCGCCCGCGGCGGCTGCGTACCACGTCGGCCATGCGCCGCATGGTCGCCGAACACCGCCCGCACCCCGCCGACCTGATCCTCCCGGCCTTCGTCCGGGAGGGCATCAGCGAGCCGGTGCCGGTGTCCTCCATGCCCGGCGTCGTCCAGCACACCCGCGACACCCTGCGCAAGGCGGCCGTCGAGGCCGCGGCGGCGGGTGTCGGCGGGCTCATGCTGTTCGGCGTCCCCGAGCACAAGGACGCCGTCGGCTCCCAGGGCACCGACCCGGACGGCATCCTCCAGCGCGCCCTGCGCGACGTGCGCTCGGAGATCGGCGACGACCTCGTCGTCATGTCCGACCTGTGCCTGGACGAGTTCACCGACCACGGCCACTGCGGCGTGCTGGACGCCGAGGGCCGCGTCGACAACGACGCCACGCTGGAGCGGTACGCCGAGATGGCCCGCGTCCAGGCCGAGGCCGGGGCGCACGTCCTCGGGCCGAGCGGCATGATGGACGGCCAGATCGGGTACGTGCGCCGGGCCCTGGACGAGGCCGGGCACACCGACGTCGCGATGTTCGCCTACACGGCGAAGTACGCCTCCGCGTTCTTCGGACCGTTCCGCGAGGCCGTCGGCTCCTCCCTCAAGGGCGACCGCAAGACCTACCAGCAGGACCCGGCGAACGGCCGCGAGGCGCTGCGCGAGCTGGCGCTCGACCTCGCCGAGGGCGCCGACATGGTCATGGTCAAGCCCGGCCTGCCCTACCTCGACGTCCTGCGCGACTTCACCCGCGAGGTGAACGTGCCCGTCGGCGTCTACCAGGTATCCGGCGAGTACGCGATGGTCGAGGCCGCTGCGGAGAAGGGCTGGATCGAGCGCGAGCGGGCCATTCTGGAGACGCTGACGAGCTTCCGCCGCGCGGGCGCCTCGCTCGTCCTGACGTACTGGGCCGCGGAGGCCGCCCGCTGGCTGCACGAGGGCCGCTGAGCCGCTGGGGCAGGCGGCTCGGCCGCGGCGGGGGAGCGGGCGCCCACGGGGCGCGCGGGCCGGTTCGCGCACCGGGCCGGCGGGCAGGAGGCCGCGCGCCCGCGCGGGTGACGGCTCCCGGCAGCTCCCCCGGTCCGCCGAGCGCCGCCCCGGCCGTGGCCGTGTCGTCTCGTGCGCAGACGCTACCGGGCGGGGCAGGGGCGGGCCGGGGTCGTGGTGGCGTACAGGTAGGCGGAGCCGGGGTGGGTGCGGTGGGCGCAGAGCCGCTCGCGCGGGCCGAGCAGGGTGACGGCTTCGGGGTCGCCGCCGAACGGCACGGCGTTGCGCTGCACCCAGCGGAGGG
This sequence comes from Streptomyces sp. WMMC1477, assembly GCF_027460245.1. Lineage (NCBI taxonomy): Bacteria > Bacillati > Actinomycetota > Actinomycetes > Kitasatosporales > Streptomycetaceae > Streptomyces > Streptomyces sp. WMMC1477. Next base: position 3,038,022 of record NZ_JAPZBD010000003.1, read on the forward strand.
CGGCCTGTTGGCCGGCGAGCCCCTCGTCGGTGACGGCGACGGTGACGGCGTCCGGGGCGGCCGAGGCCGTGGTGGGGCCGAGGTGGACGTGGACGGGGAGCCCGGCGCCGACGCTCACGCCGCGGGGCGTGGTCACCGTGAGGCGGCGGCAGGCGGGCGTGCAGGAGGGCTGGGTGGCGTCCCGCACCCCGCGCCACTCGATGGTGGGGGAGGCGTAGGGGAGGCCGTGGAAGATCCGCGCGGTGGGGGTGAGTTCGCCCCGGACCGCGCCCTGGTCCGTACGGACGACGGAGGGGTCGGGGTCGCCGTCCGATGCCTGTCCCGCGGCGGTCGGCAGCCCCGCCGCCACGGCGACGGAGATCATCGCGTAGGCCGCCCGCCGCACGGTGCCGCCACGTCTGGTCATGGTCCGCATGACGATGACGCTAGGCACTCGACGGACGGTCGAGGAGCCGGCCGGCCCCCGGGCCCGGGGTGGGGGGTGCCCCACCCCGGCCTCGGGGACTACAGGCGCTCGGGGGCGCGGATGCCGAGCAGCTCCATGCCCTGGTGCAGCGTGCGGGCCGTGAGCTCGCACAGGAAGAGCCGGTTCTCGACTGTGGCCGCGTCCTCCGCCTTGAGCACGGGGCAGTGCTCGTAGAAGGACGTGTAGTGCGTGGCCAGGGCGTAGAGGTAGGCGGCCAGCTTGTGCGGCTCGTAGGTCTCCGCGACGCCCGCCAGCGTCTGCGCGAACTCGTCCAGGTGCAGGCCGAGGGCGCGCTCCGCGGGGGCCAGGGCCAGCTCCGGGTGGGCGACGGGCCGGGCGTCCCCCGCCTTGCGCAGGATCGACTGGATGCGGGCGTAGGCGTACTGGAGGTAGACGCTGGTGTCGCCGTTGAGGGACACCATCCGGTCCAGGTCGAAGACGTAGTCGCGGGACATGGAGGTGGAGAGGTCCGCGTACTTGACGGCGCCGATGCCGACCTGGGCGGCCCGCTCGGCGATCTCCTCGTCCGTGAGGTCCTGGGCCTTCTCCCGGACGACGTCGGCCGCCCGGTCCACGGCCTCGTCGAGGAGGTCGACCAGCCGGACGGTCTCGCCCTCCCGGGTCTTGAACGGCTTGCCGTCCTTGCCCAGGACCGTGCCGAACGCGAGTTGCAGCGCGGCGCCCTCGGGCAGCCAGCCGGCCCGCCGCGCGGTCTCGAAGACCATCCGGAAGTGCAGCGCCTGCCGGGCGTCGACGACGTAGAGCAGCTTGTCGGCCTTCAGGGTGCCGATCCGGTCGCGGATGGCCGCGAGGTCGGTGGCGGCGTAGCCGAAGCCGCCGTTGGACTTCTGGACGATGAGCGGGCTCGGCGTGCCGTCGGGACCCTTGACGTCGTCGAAGAAGACGCACAGCGCGCCGTCGGAGCGCACGGCCACACCGGAGGATTCCAGGTCCTTCACGACCTGCTGGAGGTCATGGTTGTAGGCGCTCTCGCCCACCACGTCCTCGTCGCGGATCTCGACGTCCAACTGCGCGTAGACGGCCTGGAAGTAGATCTTTGACTCGTCCACGATCTTGTGCCAGAGGGCGAGGGTCTCCTCGTCGCCGCCCTGTAGCTGCACGACCCGGTCCCGGGCGCGGGTCTTGAACTCCTCGTCGGAGTCGAACAGGGCCCGGGACGCCTTGTAGAGCCGGTCGAGCCGGGCCATGGCGGCCTCGCCGCCCTCGGCGTCCGAGCTGTGGTCCAGCTCGTGCGGGTGCTCGACCAGGTACTGGATGAGCATGCCGAACTGGGTGCCCCAGTCCCCGATGTGGTGCCGCCGGACGACGTGCTCGCCCCGGTGCTCCAGGATGCGCATGACCGCATCGCCGATCACCGTCGACCGCAGGTGGCCGACGTGCATCTGCTTGGCCACGTTCGGCTGCGAGTAGTCGATGACGGTGGTGCCGGGGTGCTCGGCCCGGGGCACGCCCAGCCGCTCGTCGGCGGCCCGGGCGGCCAGCGTCCGCACGATGGCCCCGTCCGTGACGCTGATGTTCAGGAAGCCGGGGCCCGAGACCTCGACGGAGGCGAGGACGTCGTCCTCCTCCGGCAGCCGTTCCACGACCTGTCCGGCCAGCTCGCGCGGGTTCCCCTTCAGCTTCTTGGCGAGCGCCAGCATGCCGTTGGCCTGGAAGTCCGCCCGGTCGCTGCGTCGCAGCAGCGGGTCGGCGGAGGCGGCCTCCGGCAGGGCGCCCGCGAGGGCGTCCGCGACGCGCTGGTGGACCGTAGCGGTGAGCGAAGTGACCGAAGCCATGAAAGGTGAACCGTTCCGTTCGGTGGTGTGGACGCGTGGACGTTCGAACGTCCCGAGGACGTGTCGGCAGTATCCCACGCGGGGCCCCGCGACCCGGCGTGGTTTCTCACCGTGCGGACGCGGGGGGCCGACGTCCGTCTGGGACAATGGGCCTCACGAAAGCACCCGGGGACACGCGGGTCCGTGCCGGCCCGGGCGGGCCGCGCGGGGGCCCGCGGGGCCCGCGGGACACGCACCACAGGAACACACGGAAGCTAAGGACGTGCCGAACGTGGCTCAGAGCACCGAGACCGACTGGGTCTCCCGATTCGCGGACGAGGTCATCGCCGAGGCGGAGCGACACGCCCCCGGCAAACCCATCGTCTGCGCCTCGGGCCTCAGCCCCTCGGGGCCGATCCACCTGGGCAACCTGCGCGAGGTCATGACGCCGCACCTCGTCGCCGACGAGATCCGGCGCCGCGGTCACGCGTGCGTGCACCTCATCTCGTGGGACGACTACGACCGTTTCCGCAAGGTCCCGGCCGGGATCGACCCGTCCTGGGCCGAGCACATCGGCAAGCCGCTGACCTCCGTGCCCGCCCCGCCCGGCAGCGAGCACCCGAACTGGGCCGAGCACTTCAAGTCGGCCATGGTGTGGGCGCTCGCGGAACTGGGCGTCGAGTTCCGGGGCGTCAGCCAGACGCAGATGTACACCTCCGGCGCCTACCGCGAGCAGATCCTGCTGGCCATGCGCGAGCGCGGCACGATCGACGGCGTCCTGGACCGCTACCGCACCAAGGACAAGCCGGCCGGCGGGAAGGGCGGCAAGGGCGGCAAGCAGGGCCAGAAGCCGGTGGACGAGGCCGAGCTGGCCGCCGCCGAGGGCTCGGGCGCCGCGTCCGAGGACGACGGCAGCGGCACCGGCGGCGCCTACTACCCGTACAAGCCCTACTGCGGGAACTGCGAGAAGGACTACACGACCGTCGTCGCCTACGACGACGAGACCACCGAGCTGACCTACACCTGCACCTGCGGCCACCGCGAGACGGTGCTGCTGCGCGAGTACGACCGCGGCAAGCTGGTGTGGAAGGTCGACTGGCCGATGCGCTGGGCCTACGAGGGCGTGACCTTCGAGCCCTCCGGCGTCGACCACTCCTCGCCCGGCTCGTCGTTCGTCGTCGGCGGGCAGATCGTCCGCGAGGTCTTCGGCGGCCGGCAGCCCATCGGGCCGATGTACGCGTTCGTCGGCATCAGCGGCATGGCGAAGATGTCCAGCTCGCGCGGTGGCGTGCCCACGCCCGCCGACGCGCTGGAGATCATGGAGGCGCCGCTGCTGCGCTGGCTGTACGCGCGCCGCAAGCCGAACCAGTCCTTCAAGATCGCCTTCGACCAGGAGATCCAGCGCACCTACGACGAGTGGGACGCGCTGGAGCGCCGGATCGCCGACGGCACGGCGCAGCCCGCCGACGCCGCCGCGCACGCCCGGTCCGTGCGCACGGCCGCCGCCGAGCTGCCCCGCACCCCGCGTCCGCTGCCCTACCGCACGCTGGCCTCGGTCGTCGACATCACCCAGGGCTCGGCGGAGCAGACCCTGCGCATCCTCGGCGAGCTCGACCCGGAGCGCCCGGTCACCTCGCTGGACCAGACCCGGCCCCGGCTGGACCGCGCCGAGCGCTGGATCTCCACCCAGGTCCCCGCCGACCAGCGCACCCGGGTGCGGGACGAGCCGGACACCGAGCTGCTGGCCTCGCTGGACGAGCGGCAGCGCGAGGGCCTGCGGCTCCTGCTGGAGGGGCTGGACACCCACTGGTCGCTGGACGGGCTGACGACGCTGGTCTACGGCGTGCCGAAGGTGCAGGCCGGGCTCGACCCGGAGGCCAGGCCGACGCCCGAGCTGAAGCTGGCCCAGCGGGCGTTCTTCGCGCTGCTGTACCGGCTGCTGGTGAGCCGGGACACCGGCCCGCGCCTGCCCACGCTGCTGCTGGCCGTCGGCGCCGACCGCGTCCGCAAGCTGCTCGCCGCGTAGGCCTGTCCGGCGGATCGGCCGCTGGCTGCCGGGTTGCCCGGTCCGGTGCATCGCCTGCTGCGGGTGCGTCGTGGCCGGCCGCGCGGTTCCCCGCGCCCGGTGCGGGCGCGGGCCCGCGGGGCTTCAGCCGACCACGCCGATCTCCTCGTTGAGGCGTTCGCGGCACTCGCGCACGTACGGGCGCAGGTAGTGCTCGCTGAGCAGGCTGCCGTCCTGGTTCCGTACTCCGAACCGTTCGTCGAGGGCCTTGGACAGACGACGGGCGTTCGGCCGCTCGCCCTTGGCGGCCAGCGCGCGGTACGCCTCGTAGAACACGTCCTCCAGCGGGACGCCGTCGGGGAGGCCCACCGGCTCGTCGGTGGGCTCGGCCGGGGCCGGGGGCTCCGGAGGACGGCGGATCGGACGGCGGCCCTGGCTGCCGGGGACGTACGCGGGCGCGGGCTCCGGCGCGGGCGCGGGCTCCGGCGCGGGCGCGGGCTCCGGCTCCGGCGCGGTCGCGGGCTCCGGGGTGGCGGCCAGGGCCGGGGGCGTCGGCTCCGGGGCCGCCGGGGCGGGCTTCGCCTCCGCCGGGTGCTCGGTGGCCGCGAGGGCGCGGGTGCTCTCCGCGAGGGGTATGCCGTAGCGCGCGAGCTTCAGGGGCATGAGCGCCTCCACGGGCGCCCTGCGGCGCCAGGCCCGCCCGTACCGGGCGCGCAGCCGCGTCTGGTAGACGAGCCGCTCCTGCTCCAGCCGGATGACCTCGTCGTAGGAGCGCAGCTCCCACAGCTTCATGCGGCGCCACAGCCGGAAGGTCGAGGGGAAGGCGAGCAGCCAGCGGGAGACGCGGACGCCGTCCATGTGCTTGTCGGCGGTGATGTCGGCGATGCGCCCGATGGCGTGCCGGGCGGCCTCCACGGCGACCACGAACAGCACGGGGATGACCGCGTGCATGCCGACACCGAGCGGGTCGGGCCAGGCGGCGGCGCCGTTGAAGGCGATGGTGGCGGCGGTGAGCAGCCAGGCGGTCTGGCGCAGCAGCGGAAAGCCGATGCGCAGCCACGTCAGCAGCAGGTCCAGCGCGAGCAGGACGACGATGCCGGCGTCGATGCCGATCGGGAAGAACGGGGCGAAGGCGCCGAAGCCCTTGCGCTCGGCGAGGTCCCGCACGGCGGCGTAGGAACCGGCGAACCCGATCGCCGCGATCACCAGCGCCCCGATCACGACCACGCCGACGAGCACACGGTGCGTTCGGCTGAGCTTCATCGCGGACACCCGCGGTCTCCTCCCGCTCTGGACACGTGAGCGGCGCCCAGCCTGGCACACGTTGTCAAGGGCATGCCCGGCGGGAGGGGGGTCCCGGATTACTCCTCGGTCTCGCCGCCGGCCTTGTCCTCCGCCTGGCCCTCGGCGTCGTCCTCCGGCTGGTCCTTGGCCTTGTCCAGGGCCGCGATGGTCTGCTTCGCGGCCTTCTCGGCGGGTTCGCCCAGGTCCTTCGCGCTCGGCTTCTCGCCGTCCTCGAAGCCGGTGCCGCCGTAGTCGACGACGACGACGACGTTGCCGGCCCGGGCCACGATGGTGCGGGTGCGGTAGTCGTCGCCGTCGGACGTGTGCTCGTAGGCGATGCCGGTGGCCTCGTCGCCGACGCCCTCGACCGCGGCCTGGTCGACGCCCTTGAGGGCCTTGTCGCCGGTGAGCTTCTTGATCTGGGACTCGGCGTACCGCGCGGCGCGTTCGTCACCGCTGCCGACCCCGACCTCCGACTCGTGCCGGCGCAGGGAGATCACCAGGGAGCGGTAGTCGTAGTCCTCCAGCGCGGACCACTGGCAGCCGTTGTAGGTGGCGACGTCGGAGGTCTTGAGCGGCTCACCGCTCTTGTAGTCGACCTCCGGCACGAGCTCCTCGACGAGCTTCTCCGGCACCAGCTCGCAGGTGACCGGCAGCGTGGCGTACGTCACCGGGTCGGGCGTGGGCTCGGCGGACTCGGCCTTCGGGGACGGGGACTCGGCCCCCTTGCCGTCGTCCCCGCCGCCGAGGCAGCCGGTGACGAGCAGCGCGGGTATGGCCGCGAGCGCGAGCGCGCGGCGCAGGGTCGGGGCGGTGTGGAACATGGTGGCTTCGCTTTCCCGGTCTCGGATCAACTGTCGAGCCGCCGGGCGATCTGCTTCGCGAGGCGGTCGGCCTGCCGCTGCAGCTCTTCGCTGTCGGGCAGGCGGCGCTTGTCGGTGGACCACTGGTTGTACTGGACGGTGACGATGACGTTGCCGGTGCGGAAGACCAGCGTGACGTCCCGGTGGACGCCGGCGTCGGCGGTGACCAGCTCGTCGTCGAGGTAGGCGTTCTCGCCCACGTCGTCCAGGGGACGCGGGGCGAGCTCCGGGTCGAGGCCGGGCGTGGCCCGGCCGCTGGGTCCGTCACCGGTGGCCCCGTCCGTGGGCGGCGGCTCCTGGCCCGCGGTGGCGGGCTGGGTGGCGCCCCCGCCGTCGTCCGGGGCTCCGGCGTCGTCCCCGGCGTCCTTCGCGGCTGCGCTGGCCGGTTCGTCCGACGCGGTGCCGGAGGCGGGGGGCGAGGCGGAACCCGAGGGCTCCTCCGACGGCTCGCCGGTCTCCTCCCCGTCCCCGTCGCTGCCCCCGTCGCCGTCCTCGCCCGCGTCCCCGGTCGGCGGCTCGGCCGGGATGCCGGCCTCCGCGGCGCGCAGGTCGAAGAGCTCGAGGGCCCGGTCGTCGTCGCTGACCTCGGGGTCGTAGGAGACGACGCGCTCGAAGTCCAGCGTGAGGTGGCGGCTGCCCAGCGGGGTGGAGCTCTTCCAACTGCACCCGACACGGCGGTCGGTGTCGAAGGTGACGGCCGCCTCGCCGTCCAGGACGGAGTCCGCGGGGTGGGCGGACGCCGTGGAGCCCTCGCCGCCGCCCTCCGGGAACAGCGCCTTGCGCAGCGCGTCCCGGTCCAGCGAACCGCACGGCTCGGGAAGGGTGCGGTACCGGCCGGGCTTCATGTCGGGCGTCGAGCTGGCGGAAGCGTCGGACTTGCCGTCGTTCGGGCCGCCGCCGACGCCGTCCGTGCAGCCCGTCAGGACCACGGTCAGCGCCGCGAGGGCCGCGGGGCCGCCCAGGTACGCCCTGCGCCGCACGTTGGCCTCCCTGCACTCGCTCGTCGCGTCGATCGGCTCGACGTCGAAAACGTGTTGCCGCCCGCACGGGGCGGCAGAAGACAATGTCTACAGCAACCCACGCACCGACGTCCGGCCTGCCGGGCTGTTTGTTGTGCCTTGTCCGGTTTCTGCGGTGGGTTGAGAATCGTCACGTAGGGGGAGTTGAGGGCCATGTCGTACACCGAAGTCCAGGGGGTGCGGGTCCCGATCCGGATGTGGACGGACCCGGCCGGGGTCGAGGACGTGGCGATGCGGCAGCTGCGGAACACGACGACCCTGCCGTGGATCGAGGGCCTGGCCGTCATGCCGGACGTCCACTTCGGCAAGGGCGCGACGGTGGGCTCCGTCATCGCCATGCGGGGCGCGGTGTGCCCGGCCGCCGTCGGTGTGGACATCGGCTGCGGCATGTCCGCCGTCCGCACCTCGCTCACCGCGAACGACCTGCCCGGGGATCTCTCGCGGCTGCGGTCGAAGATCGAGGCGGCGATCCCGGTGGGCCGCGGCATGCACGGCGAGGCCGTCGACCCGCGGCGCCTGCACGGCTTCCAGGCCGCGCGCTGGGACGACTTCTGGGCCCGCTTCGACGGCGTCGCCGAGCCCGTCCACTTCCGGCGCGACCGGGCGGCCAAGCAGATGGGCACCCTGGGGTCCGGGAACCACTTCTGGGAATTGTGCGTGGATACGTCCGGTTCCGTGTGGGTCATGCTGCACTCCGGCTCCCGCAACATCGGCAAGGAGCTGGCCGACCACCACATCGGCGTCGCCCAGAGCCTGCCGCACAACCAGGGCCTGATCGACCGCGACCTGGCGGTCTTCGTCGCCGACACCCCGCAGATGGCCGCCTACCGGCACGACCTGTTCTGGGCGCAGGAGTACGCGCGGCACAACCGCGAGGTCATGATGGCGCTCTCGCTCGACGTGATCCGCAAGGAGTTCAGGAAGGCCAGGCCGACCTTCGACCCGGTGATCTCCTGCCACCACAACTACGTCGCCGAGGAGCGCTACGCGGGCATGGACCTGCTCGTCACCCGCAAGGGCGCGATCCGTGCGGGCAGCGGCGAGTACGGCATCATCCCCGGCTCGATGGGCACCGGCTCCTACATCGTGAAGGGGCTCGGCAACCCCGCGTCCTTCAACTCCGCCTCGCACGGCGCCGGGCGCCGGATGAGCCGGAACCAGGCGCGCAAGCGGTTCACGACGCAGGACCTGGAGCGGCAGACCCACGGCGTGGAGTGCCGCAAGGACTCCGGCGTCGTCGACGAGATCCCCGGCGCCTACAAGCCGATCGAGCAGGTCATCGACCAGCAGCGGGACCTGGTCGAGGTCGTGGCCCAGCTCAGGCAGGTGGTGTGCGTGAAGGGCTGACCGCTTCTCAGCCCTCGCGGTGCACCTTGCGGTTGGCGGCCTGGGCGCGCGGGCGGACGACGAGCAGGTCCACGTTGACGTGCGGGGGACGGGTGACGGCCCAGCCGATGGTGTCGGCCACGTCCTCCGCCCGCAGCGGGTCGGGCACGCCCGCGTACACGGCCTCGGCCCGTTCCGCGTCGCCCCGGAAGCGGGTGAGCGCGAACTCCTCGGTGCGGACCATGCCGGGCGCGACCTCGACGACGCGCACCGGCTCCCCGCACAGCTCCAGCCGCAGGGTCTCCGTCAGGGCGTGGGCCCCGTACTTCGCCGCCGCGTAGCCGCCCCCGCCCTCGTACACTCCGTGCCCGGCGGTCGAGGACACGACGACGACCGTGCCGCCGTCGGGCGCGGCGGTGAGGGCGGGCAGGAGGGCCTGCGTCATGTGGAGGACGCCGAGCACGTTGATCTCGTACATCGCCCGCCAGTCCGCCGGGTCGCCCTCGGCCACGGACTCGGTGCCCAGCGCCCCGCCCGCGTTGTTGACCAGCACCTGCACGCCCCCGGGGCCCAGCGAGGCGGCGAAGGCGTCCACCGCCGCCCGGTCGGTGACGTCCAGCGGGCGGGCCTCGGCGGCCAGCCCCGCCGCCGTCAGCTCCTTCTCCAGCGCCGCCAGCCGGTCGGCCCGCCGGGCGGTCAGCACGACGCGGTAGCCCTCCTCGGCCAGCCGACGCGCGGTCGCCGCGCCGATCCCGCTGCTGGCTCCGGTCACGACGGCGGTACGGCTGGTCATGCGCGGTTCCCTTCCTGGTGTTCCTGCTGTTCCTGGCGCTTCCGGCGTCCTTGGCGTTCCCGGCGGGGTGCCCCCGACGCGGCCGGCGTGCTCGCTAGCCACGCGGTGGGTACATGATGACCGCCACGCCGACGAGGCACACGAGGGCGCCGATGACGTCCCAGCGGTCGGGGCGGAAGCCGTCCACGATCATGCCCCAGGCCAGCGACCCGGCGACGAACACCCCGCCGTAGGCCGCCAGGATGCGGCCGAAGTGGGCGTCGGGCTGGAAGGTGGCCACGAAGCCGTAGCCGCCGAGGGCCAGCACGCCCGCGCCCACCCAGAGCCAGCCGCGGTGCTCGCGCACGCCCTGCCACACCAGCCACGCCCCGCCGATCTCCAGCAACGCGGCGAGCAGGAACAGCAGCACGGATCGTCCGAGGGTCATGCCGGGAGGGTAGTCCGCGCTCAGCGGGTGACGAGGGTGACCTCCGTCGCCTTGACGCTCGTCCACACCGCGACGCCCTCGGCCAGGCCCAGTTCGGCGGCGGCCCCCGGGGTGATCTCGGCGACGAGGTCGGGCGCCGCGTCGGACGCCACGAGCACGCGCAGGCGGCTGCCGAGCCCGGTGATCTCGCGCACGGTGCCGGGCCAGACGTTGCGGGGGCTGCCGCCGGGCCGGTCGCGGTGCACGGAGACGGCCTCCGGCGGGATGATCGCCAGGGCCTCGCCCCCGGCCGGTCCGGGCTCGGCGACGACGAGGTGCCCGCCCCCGGCCAGGGCCAGTCCCTCGGCCGTCCCGGTGCCCGGCCAGGCGTTCCGGCCCAGCATCCGGGCGACCCAGGGGGAGCGCGGGTGTCGGCTCACCTCGGCGGGCGGGGCGTCCTGGAGGGCGCGGCCCTCGTCCAGCACGAGGACGCGGTCGGCGAGCGAGACGGCCTCCACGGGGTCGTGCGTGACGATGAGGCACACCCCGCCGAAGTACCGCAGATGGGTGCGCAGGGTGTGGCGGACGTGGGCGCGGGTGGTCTGGTCGAGCGCGGCGAGGGGCTCGTCGAGCAGGAGCAGCCGGGGCCGGGTGGCCAGGGCCCGGGCGAGGGCGACGCGCTGGGCCTGCCCGCCGGAGAGCTGGGCGGGCCTGCGGTGGGCGAGGTGGCCGACGCCGAGCCGCTCCAGCCAGATGCGGGCGGCCCGGCGGGCGACCACGCGGCCGGTACCGAGGGCCCGCAGCCCGTACGCGGTGTTGGACAGGGCGGACAGGTGGGGGAAGAGCGCGCCGTCCTGCGGAACCCAGGCCACGTGGCGGCGGTGCGGCGGGCGGCCGGTGACGTCGTCGTCGCCCAGGCGCAGGGTGGCGTGGGCACGGGGCGTGAGGCCGAGGAGGGCCCGCAGCAGGGTCGTCTTGCCCGCGCCGTTCGGGCCGACGACGGCGATGGTGGTGCCCGGCTCGGCGTCGAGGGTGAGGCGGGTGAAGCCGGTCAGCTCGGCGTGCAGGGCCCAGCGGCGGTCGGCGGGAGCCTCCTCGGGCAGCCGGGCCCCGCGTCCGGTGACCCGCGCCTCGGGCTCCGGGCCCGATTCCCGTTCCGCCGCCGGGGCGGGCCCCGGGCGTCCCGGCCCCGGGCCGGTGCCCACGGCCGTCCACCGGCCGCGCAGGGCGACGAGGACGGCCATCGCGACGGCGAGCAGCAGGAGGGAGACGGAGGTGGCGGCCTGCGGCTCGTCCTGGAGCAGGAGGTAGACCTCCAGCGGCAGGGTCTGGGTGACGCCGGGGAGGTTGCCCGCGAAGGTGATGGTCGCCCCGAACTCGCCCAGGGCGCGGGCCCAGGTCAGGGCCGCGCCGGCGGCGAGCCCGGGGGCCACCATCGGCAGCGTCACCGTGGCGAAGACCCGCAGCGGGGACGCGCCCAGCGAGGCCGCCGTCTCCTCGTACCGGGGCCGCAGCCCGGCGAAGGCGCCCTCCAGGCTGATGACGAGGAACGGCATGGACACGAACGTGGCCGCGACGACGGCGCCCGAGGTGTGGAACGGCAGCGTGACGCCGAACGTGTCCTCCAGCCACGGCCCGAGCAGCCCGCGCCGGCCGAGGCCGAGCAGCAGCGCCACCCCGGCCACCGTCGGGGGCAGCACCATGGGCAGCAGCACCAGGGAGCGGACGATCGCCTTGCCGGGGAACGGCACCCGGGCGAGCACCCACGCGAGCGGCACGCCCAGGAGCAGAGACAGGCCCAGCGCCCAGCCGGAGACGACGAGGGAGAGCCGCACTGCCTCGACCGTGCGCGGGTCGGCGAGGTGCCCGCCCAGCTCGTCCCACCGGGTCCGGCTCAGGACGCCGAGCAGCGGCAGGACCAGGAACGCCACGGCGAGCAGGGCGGGCAGCACGAGCGCGAGGGGCGCGCGGGGTCCGCGACGCGGACCGGGGGCCCGGGGGGCCCGCGGGGTTCGAGGAGCGGGTGCGGCGGATCGGGGCATCGCGGACACGTTCCGGGGGTCGGGGGCGGGGAGGGGCCGGTGCTGGGGGCGCTACGGCTGCTGGAAGCCGTGGTCGGCGAGGATCTTCCGCGCCTCCGGGCCCCGCAGCCACTCCACGAACCCGGCCGCGGCCTCCGGCTGCCCTGATTCCTTCAGCACGGCCACGGGGTAGGAGGCGAGCTGGTTCTGCTCCTCCGGTATCGCGACGGCGTCGACGTTCTCGGCGGCGGTGGCGGCATCCGTCCGGTAGACGATGCCCGCGTCGGCCTCGCCCAGCTCCACCTTGCTGAGGACGGCCCGCACGTTGGGCTCCTCGGAGACCGCCCGCACCGCGACGTCCTGCCGGTCGAGCACCTGGCGGCCGTAGCCGCCGACCGGGACCTCCGGCGCGGCGAGAACGACCTTGAGCCCGGGGTCGGCCAGGTCGGTCAGCGCGGCGACCCCGTGCGGATTGCCCTCGCCGACGACGATGACCAGCCGGTTGGTCGCGAAGGTGGCCCGGTGCTCGGTGTCGTCCGCGATGCCGTCCATCGTCCGGGTGTCGGCGGTGGCGATCACGTCGGCGGGGGCGCCCTGGCGCACCTGGGAGACGAGCTCCTGCGAGCCCGCGAAGGAGAACGTCACCTCCGTGCCCGGGTTGTCCTTCGCGTAGGCGGCGCCGGCCTCCTCGAAGGCGTCGGTGAGGGAGGAGGCGGCGAGCACGGTCAGCCCGGCGCCGTCCCCGTTCCCGCCGCTGCCCCCGCTGCCGCAGGCCGCCAGCGGGACGAGCAGGGCGATGGCGAGCAGGGCGGCGGCGCGGCGCCGGGCGGTGCGTCTGGCGGTGGACACGGAAGCTCCTCGCGGGCGGATCACCGGCGGATCACGGACGGTCGATGTGGACGCTGGTGGACTTCACGCGGGCGACCGCCCGGACGCCCACCTCAAGCCCCAGCTCCTCGACGGCCTCCCTGGTCAGGAGGGAGACGAGGCGGTGCGGCCCGGCCTGGATCTCCACCTGCGCCGCGACGTCGCCGAGCGTGACGCCCGTGACGATGCCGGAGAAGGCGTTGCGGGCCGAGGTGTAGGCCACCTCGTCCTCGCCGTGCGCTCCCTGGCCCAGCTCCACGGCGAAGGCGGCCAGGTCGCGGCCGTCGACGAGGCGGCGCCCGGAGTCGTCGCGGTGGGTCGCGACCCGGCCGGCGTCCGCCCAACGGCGCGCGGTGTCGGGACTGACGCCGAGCAGCCGGGCCGCCTGCCCGATGGTGTAGGACTGCATGTGCGCCAACCTACGGCCGCCTGGCTTGCACCTGCAAGGAAATCCGGAGCTTCACCCTGGTAGCTGCGTCTCAGCTTGGAGTTTCCTCCGAGGGGCTACCCCAGGCTGCGCGCGGCCACCTTCTTCACATGCGCCGCGAAGACGGCCTCCGCCTCCGGGGTGAGGGAGCGCAAGGCGACCATCGCGGTGAGGATCACGTCGCACAGCTCGTCCTGCACGTCCTCCCAGGTGTGGCTGTGACCCTTGCGCGGGTTCTGCCCCAGCGCCCCGATCACGGCCTGCGCCACCTCGCCCGCCTCCTCACTGACCTTGAGCATGCGCAGCAGCCGCTCCTGCTCGGCCGGCACCCGGCTCTCCCGCTCCAGCCAGGCCAGCAGCTCCGCCACCGTCGGCCACACCGGCGCCGTCACCGGGCCCGCTCCTCGGCCAGTGCCCGGAACGCGCGCGCCGTGGCCTCGTCCGACGGAAAGAACGACTCGATCGCCAGCTCGGACAGGGTGACGTCGGCCGGGGCGCCGAACGTCGCGATCGTGCTGAACATCGACAGCTCCCCGTGCGGGCCGCGCAGCCGCACCGGCAGCGCCACCGGCCCCGCCGCCTGCCCGCCCGCGCCGTGGCCCTCCGGCTCCTCCACCGGGGGTCCGTATGCTGCGACCTCCTCGTGCAGGGCCCGCAGCTCCGCGTCCCCGCTCGCCCGCGCCTGCCGCCGCAGCCGGTCGAGCAGGTGGTGGCGCACCTCGTCCGCGTTCACGACCCGCGTCAGCAGTCCCTCCGGGTGGAGTGCCATCCGGTACACGTTGGCCGGCGGTTCCGTCAGGCCATCCGGAAGCCCGCCGAGCAGCGCCCCCATCGCCTCGTTGGCCGACACCACGTTCCACACCCGGTCCACGACGACCGCCGGGTACGGTTCGTGCGCGGTGAGCATGACGTCGAGCGCCGAGCGGACGGCGGCCATCTCGGCGGCGTCCATCGCCGACTCCCGGAACGCGGGCGCGTAACCGGCCGCCAGCAGCAGCGTGTTGCGCTCCCGCAGCGGCACGTCCAGCGTCTCCGCCAGGCGCAGCACCATCTCCCGGCTCGGCCTGGCCCGGCCCGTCTCCACGTACGACACGTGCCGCGCGGAGGAGTCGGCGTCGAGTGCGAGTTGCAGCTGACTGAGCCTGCGGTGCTGCCGCCACTCGCGCAACAGCGTGCCCACTCCGGGCAGTTCGGCGGTCTCCATGCCCGGAGCGTAGCGAGCGGCCGGTGCGCTCGGCCATGACCTCCGTCGTCATCGAGCCCGCGACCTCCGCGCTGCGAAGGTCGCGGCAACCGACCGGAAAGACGGAGGCCGACATGACGCCGCACACCCTCGACCACCGCCCGCTCACCGCCCCGGCCGCTCCCGCCGTCTTCGCCGACGTCGAGTACCTCGCCCTGCGCCGCATGCGGTGACGTCACACCCCGCCGGCGGCGCGGGCGTGCCCGGACGGGGCCCGCGTCGTACGGTGGGGATGGATACCAGGGGGCCGGACGACCGTGGGTAAGGAGCCCCGTGATGCGGAGTCCCGACAGCGAGTACTGCGTCAGCGTCCACCTGACGGGCTGCGGCCACGAGACGGCCAGCGTGGTCTTCGGCGCGCTGGAGGCCGCGTACCCGGAGGGCTGCGACCCGACACCGCGCGCCGCGCGCGGCACCGCCGAAGCGGAGCACCACGTCGTCTGGACCTCGACGGTGGACACCGAGACGCCCCGCTTGGGCCTGCCGACGGTGCCGGTGCCGCTGGACGAGGACGTCGCGGCGGAGATCCACGGCGCGGCCGACCCCGTGCGGCGGGTCCACGAGGTGCTGATGGCGGCCTTCGTCTCCGAGGACCACGGCACCGTCCCCGGTGAGCACGAACTCGAGACCCGCCTCCGCCTCACCGCCACCCGCCGCCCCGTCGCCTGACCCGTCCGGGACCGCCCGTCACGTCGGCCGGCCTGCACCAGGGCGTCGCCACGGCCAGGGACGCGGCGGCCCGGGCCGCGCGGACGGAGCTGTTGGGGGCGGCTGTCGCCGAGTTCGATCCGCTGCCGTTCGACAGTGAAGCGGCGGCCCGGTACGGCACGCTGGTCTCGCTGACGCTCGCGGCGCGCCGCGACCCGCGCCCCCGCAAGCTGGATCTGATGACCGCGGCCATCGCCTCCGTTCGCGGGCTACCGCTCTTCACCCGCAACGCCGACGACTCCAAGGCGCTGGACGGCGTCGTCACCGTCGTGCCCGTCTGACCTCAGCCGCCGGGCGTACGCGGATCGGCGAAGACCGGCGCCGCTCAGCTCCGGCCCATGTTCGGATCACGGGTCAGCGAGGGCCTCGTCCGCCCCGTTGCGGGCGGGGCCGGGGCGTGGGGAACAGGGCGGTCAGGGCCAGACGAGGCAGTAGGGTTCGTGGCCGGCGTCGTGGAGGCGGTGGCTGAAGTCCTGCCACTGGTGCAGCAGGCGGTAGACGTCGAACGCGTCGCGGGGGCCGCTGCGGTCGGGGACGGTGGACCAGATGAAGGCCGCGGCGCCGACGGACTCCTCGCCGACGCCCCGCAGGGGGTCCACGACGGTCATGGGGAGCTTGACGACGGCGTAGTCGGGGTGGAGGACGACGAGCTCCAGGGGCGGTACCCGGTGCAGGGGTATGCCCTCGAGACCGGTGAGAACCATCGCGGCCATCGTCTCGGGCTTGATGCGGGTGAACATGCCGTGGCCGAGCTCGTCGCCCCCGAGGTCCTGGGGGCGCATGGACAGGGGTACCCGGGCCGCCGTCGCGCCGTCGGGGGCGCCGAAGTACTTGTAGGTCACCTCCATACGGCCGCCGCCCCGCCCGAGGCCCTCGCTCTCGGCCGCCTCCCCGCGGTGTCGGCCGCGGGGCACGCGTTCCGGTTCGAGGTCCCCGGCGCCATCGCCCGGTCCGCCTCCGCGCTGCATGTCACCACCCGACTGTTCGCCGCATTCTCCCCCGGACTCCGCCCAAGGGTGCCCCCATACGCCCGCGGCCCGTGCCGCGCGACCCGATCATCGTCCCAGAGACCTCCCCCGCCCACGGCGGCCGAAACGCCCGGCCGCACACCCGCACGAAGCTCTGTCACCATGGCCCCTGTGAGCTATCCGTACCAAGCACCAGTATCGCAGTCCCTCTTCGACCGTGCGGCCGTCGTGACACCGGGAGGCGTGAACTCTCCGGTGCGGGCTTTCGGAGCCGTGGGCGGTACGCCCCGGTTCATGGTCTCCGGTTCCGGCCCGTACCTCACGGACGCCGACGGCCGCGAGTACGTGGACCTCGTCTGCTCCTGGGGGCCGATGATCCTCGGGCACCGGCACCCGGCCGTCCAGGAGGCCGTGGAGGCGGCCGTGGCCCGCGGCACCTCGTTCGGAACCCCTGGCCAGGGCGAGGTCGAACTGGCCGAGGAGATCGTCTCCCGCGTCGCACCGGTGGAGCAAGTCCGGCTGGTGTCCTCCGGCACGGAGGCCACGATGTCCGCGATCCGGCTGGCCCGCGGTTTCACCGGCCGGGCGAAGGTGGTCAAGTTCGCGGGCTGCTACCACGGCCACGTGGACGCGCTGCTGGCCGCCGCCGGCTCCGGGGTGGCGACGTTCGCGCTGCCGGACACCCCGGGGGTGACGGGCGCGCAGGCCGGGGACACGCTGGTGCTGCCGTACAACGATCTGGACGCGGTTCGTGAGGCGTTCGCCGCCCACCCCGACCAGATCGCCTGTGTGATCACCGAGGCGTCGCCGGGCAACATGGGCGTCGTCCCGCCAGGAGAGGGCTTCAACGCGGGGCTGAAGTCGCTGTGCCGGGAGCACGGCGCGCTCTACGTGTCCGACGAGGTCATGACCGGTTTCCGGGTCTCGAAGGCCGGCTGGTTCGGGCTGGACGGCGTCGTGCCGGACCTGATGACGTTCGGCAAGGTCATGGGCGGCGGCTTCCCGGCCGCGGCCTTCTGCGGACGGGCGGACGTCATGGCGGCCCTCGCCCCGGCCGGTCCCGTCTACCAGGCGGGGACGCTCTCCGGGAACCCGGTCGCGACGGCGGCGGGCGTGGCCCAGCTGAGGCAGCTGGACGACGCGGCCTACGCGCGGCTCGACGCGTCGGCCGCCACGCTGCGCGGGCTGGTCACGGACGCGCTGACGAAGGAGGGCGTGGCCCACACGCTCCAGCAGGCGGGGAACATGTTCTCCGTCTTCTTCACGGACCGGCCGGTCACGGACTACGACGGCGCCCGGGCGCAGGAGACGTTCCGCTTCACCGCGTTCTTCCACGCCATGCTGGCGGCCGGGGTGTACCTGCCGCCGTCGGCGTTCGAGTCGTGGTTCGTGTCGACGGCGCTGGACGACGCCGCGACCGAGCGCGTCGCCGCCGCGCTGCCGGGGGCCGCCCGGGCCGCCGCCGAGGCGGTGCCGGCATGAGCGGGGCGCCGAACGGCGAGGCGGGGGCGGGCGCGCCGAAGCCGCCCGCACGGGACAAGACGGTCACGATCGTGCACCTCATGCGGCACGGCGAGGTGCACAACCCCGACGGCATCCTCTACGGCCGGCTGCCCGGGTACCACCTCTCCGAGCTGGGCCGCCGCATGGCCGACCGGGTGGCGGAGTCGCTGGCGGGCAACGACATCGCCCACGTCGTCGCCTCGCCGCTGGAGCGGGCGCAGGAGACGGCCGCTCCCATCGCGAAGGTGCACGGCGCCGACGTGGCGACGGACGAGCGGCTGATCGAGGCGGGCAACTCCTTCCAGGGCAAGACCTTCGGCGTCGGTGACGGCGCCCTGCGGCGGCCCGGGAACTGGCGCCTCCTGCGTAACCCGTTCCAGCCGTCCTGGGGCGAGCCGTACCTCGAGCAGGTGGTGCGGATGATGGGCGCGCTGGACGCCGCCAAGGACGCGGCCCGGGGCCGGGAGGCGGTGTGCGTCAGCCACCAGCTCCCCATCTGGACGGTGCGGAGCTTCGTCGAGGGCCGCAGGCTGTGGCACGACCCCCGCAAGCGTGAGTGCACGCTCGCCTCGCTGACCAGCTTCACCTACGTCGGGGACAAGATCGTCTCCGTCGGCTACTCGGAGCCGGCCCGCGACCTGGTGCCGCCGCACCTGCTGGCCGGGGCTCGCCCGGCGAAGGGGAAGGGGAAGGTCCAGGGCAAGGGGTTCGGCGCCTGACGCCCCCTGGCCCAGGAGGCGCTTGGGGGGCGGTGGTCGGCTCCCGTCGCACCCCAGGGCCCCGGCTCCGCGCGGAAGCGCGGCCCGCCGGGGCCCTCGTGTGTCCGGGCCCCACCGCCGTGACCGGGCCCCAGCCGTCGCCCGCTACGGCCTCGTCGCGTCCGCGTGGGCCTGTCCGAGGCGGGTGACGTGGGAAGTTATGTCCGAAACGGGGGGCGTGTGAGGGGGCGCGACGGCGCATGCGAAACTTTTCACATGACTATGAGCTCGGCCCGTCGACCCCGGACCCGGCGCGGTGCCCGCGTCGCCGCCGCTCTCCTCACGGGCTCCCTGGCCCTGACCCTCGCCGGGTGCTCGGACCAGGAGGTCAGCAGTGCCGAGGGCGCGAACTTCGTGTCCGGCAACGGCCAGGTCAGCGTCATTCCGGCCGGTGACCGCGTGGCCGCCCCCGACATCGGCGGGGAGACGGTTCAGGACGACGGCAAGGGCGAGGTCAAGCTCTCCGACTACGCGGGCGACGTCGTCGTGCTCAACGTCTGGGGCTCCTGGTGCGGCCCCTGCCGGGCCGAGGCGCCGCACTTCAGCAAGGTCGCCAAGGAGCTGGAGGCGGAGGGCGTCCAGTTCCTGGGGATCAACACCCGCGACCTCGACGTCGTGCCCGCGCGGCGCTTCGAGGAGCGGTTCGGGGTTCCGTACCCGAGCATCTACGACCCCAGCGGCCGGCAGATCCTGAAGTTCCCCCGCGGGTCCCTCTCTCCGAAGGCCATCCCCTCCACGCTCGTCGTCGACCGCGACGGCAGGATCGCCGCGCGGGCGCTCAAGCCCCTGAGCGAGGAGGACCTGCGCGAGCTCGTCGAGCCGGTCCTCGCGGACAAGTGACGGCTTCGGCGGCACCCTCATGAACCAGATCCTCCTCGCCGGCACCACCGACACGGTCACCAGCGGTGCCCTTCTCCTGGCCGCGCCCATCGCCCTGCTCGCCGGCCTCGTCTCGTTCTTCTCTCCCTGCGTCCTGCCGCTCGTCCCCGGCTACCTCTCGTACGTGACGGGCATCTCCGGCGCCGACCTCGCCGACGCCCGGCGGGGCCGGATGCTCGCCGGCGCGCTCCTCTTCGTCGGCGGCTTCACCGCCGTCTTCGTCTCCACCGGGGCCCTGTTCGGCTACTTCGGCGACACCCTCCAGGTGCACCAGGAGGTCATCACGCGGGTCCTCGGCGTGCTGACGATCGCGATGGGGCTGTCGTTCATGGGTCTGCTGCTGCCCGGGCTGACCCAGCGGGAGTTCCGCATCCACCGCAAGCCCGCCGTGGGCCTGCTCGGGGCGCCGCTGCTGGGCATCCTGTTCGGCATCGGCTGGACCCCCTGCGTCGGCCCCACCCTGGGCGCGGTGCAGGGGCTCGCGCTCACCGAGGCCAGCGCCGGGCGGGGCGCGGCGCTCATGGTGGCCTACTGTCTGGGGCTCGGCCTGCCGTTCGTCGTCGCCGCCATCGCCTTCCGCAAGGCGCTCGGCGCGTTCGGCTGGGTCAAGCAGCACTACAAGCTGGTCATGCGGGTCGGCGGCGGCATGCTCGTCGGCGTCGGCCTGCTGCTGGTGACCGGAGTCTGGACCGAGATCGTGTACGAGCTGCAACTGTGGTCGTCCGACTTCACCGTGGGGATCTGAGCCGATGAGCACAGTCGAGAGCGCCGAGACGGCAGCCCGCGACGGCGAGGAGCGCGCCGCCGGAGAGCAACTCTCCACGGCACCGCGCGAGGAGCCGCCGGAGCCCGTGGGCATCGGGATCACCGGGTGGGCGCGCTGGTTCTGGCGTCAGCTCACCTCCATGCGGACGGCGCTCCTCCTGCTCCTCCTCCTGGCGCTGGCCGCCGTACCGGGCTCGATGATCCCGCAGAACGGCGTGGACCAGCTCAAGGTCCAGCTGTTCCAGCAGGACCACCCCACCCTCACGCCGATCTACGAGAAGCTCCAGCTGTTCGACGTCTTCAGCTCGGTCTGGTTCTCGGCGATCTACCTGCTGCTGTTCGTCTCCCTCATCGGCTGCATCGTCCCGCGGACCTGGCAGTTCGTCGGCCAGCTCCGGGCCGCCCCGCCGCGGGCGCCGCGCCGCCTCGACCGCATGCCCGCCCACGCGAGCTGGCGCACCGAGGCCGCGCCGGACGAGGTGCTGGACGCCGCCCGGGGCCTGCTGCGCGGCCGCCGCTTCCGGGTCGCCGACGGCGAGGGCTCGGTGGCCGCCGAGAAGGGCTACCTGCGCGAGACCGGGAACCTGCTCTTCCACCTGGCGCTCGTCCTCATGCTCATCGCCTTCGCGGTCGGCCAGCTGTGGAAGGTCGAGGGCGGCAAGCTGCTCGTCCGTGGCCACGCCTTCGCCAACACCCTCACGCAGTACGACGACATCTCCTCCGGCAGCTTCTACGACTACAACGACCTCGACGAGTTCGGTTTCACGCTCGAGGAGTTCCACTCGTCCTTCGAGCCCGACGGCCCGCAGAAGGGCACGCCACGCGAGTTCCGGGCCGACGTCACCGTCTGGGAGGGCGTCGACGGACCCGAGCGGAAGGCCAGCATCGAGGTCAACGACCCGCTGGAGATCGGCGACTCCAAGATCTATCTGATCGGCCACGGCTACGCGCCCGTCGTCTCGGTGACCGACGGGCAGGGCGAGCTGGCTTTCCGGGGCCCGGTGCCGTTCCTCCCGCGTGACGAGCAGGGCACCGCGACGGGCGTCATCAAGGTCACCGACTACAAGAACGCCGAGGGCGAGCGCGACCAGCTCGGCTTCCCCGGCGTGTTCACCCCCACCTACGGTCTGGACGCCGAGCTCGGGCCGCACTCCACCTTCCCCGGGCTCGAGTACCCCGTGCTGTCGCTGTCCGGCCGCCACGGGGACCTCGGGCTGGACTCCGGGCTGTCGCAGAACGTCTACCAGCTCGACGAGCGCAACCTGGAGCCGTTCGAGGACGAGAACGGGGAGATCCTCAAGAAGGGTCTGCGCCCGGGCGAATCCTGGGAGCTGCCGGACGGCGCGGGCACGCTGACGTTCGAGGGCGTCGAGCGGTGGGCGTCGTTCAACATCTCCCAGAAGCCCGCGAGCGGCTGGGCCCTGTTCGGGTCGCTCGCCGCCATCGCCGGGCTCGCGGGCTCGCTGTTCATCCAGCGCCGCCGCGTGTGGGTCCGGGCCCGGCGGGACGGCGACGGGCACACCGTCGTCGAGCTGGCCGGGCTGGGCCGCAGCGAGTCGGCGCGGCTCCCGGAGGAGCTGAACCGGATCGTGGCCGACCTCGCCGCCCGGGCGGAGCCGGTGGAGGCCGAGTCCGCGACCGGAACGGAAGCCGACGCCGACGCCGGGACCAAGGCCGACGCCGACGCCGGGACCAAGGCCGAGTCCGCGACCGGGACCAAGGCCGAGTCCGACTCCGCGACCGAGCCCGACGCCGAGGCCGGGACCGAAGACGAGCCCGAGGCCGAGCGCGGCGGCGCCGCCGGCCCCGCCGACCCCTCGCCGGACGGCTCCTCCGCCGTCGGCGCCGACCACCGCCGAAGGAGCTGACCCCGTGAACGTCGCAGCGGCGAACAACCAGTCACTGGCCGATCTCAGCACCACCCTCGTCCACATGGCGATGGCGGTCTACGTCCTCGCCTTCCTCGGCCACGTGGCCGAGTGGGTCTTCGGCTCGCGCAGCAAGGTCGCCAGGACGGCGGCCGCCCTGAGCCCGCAGAAGCGCGCCGCCGCCGTTCCGCAGGTGCGGGTGAACGGGGGTGCGAAGACGGCCAAGGCCGGCGGCACCGCCGTCCTGGACCGGCCGCGGGTCGTGACGCGCTCGGCCACCGGCCGCGCCGACGTGCCCGACGGGCCGGGCGCCGCAGCCGGTGACGAGCAGGGCGACCTCTACGGGACGATCGCGCTGGCCCTGACGATCCTGGCCTTCCTCATCCACGGCGTCGGCGTCGTCACCCGCGGGCTGTCCGTGGAGCGGGTGCCGTGGGCGAACATGTACGAGTTCTCCACGATGTTCTCCATGCTGGCCGTCGGCGCCTACCTCGTGCTGCTGCTGGCGAAGAAGAACGTCCGCTGGCTCGGTCTGCCGCTGGTCACCACCGTCCTGCTGGACCTGGGCCTGGCCACCACCGTCCTGTACACCGAGAGCGACCAGCTGCCGCCCGCGCTCGACTCGTACTGGCTGGTCATCCACGTCTCGCTGGCGATCGCCTGCGGGGCCCTGTTCTACCTGGGCGCCGTCGGCACCGGGCTCTACCTCTTCCGCGACCACTACGAGCTGAAGCTGGAACACGGCGGGAAGCCCGGCGCGCTCGCCACCTCGGTGCTGGAGCGGCTGCCCTCGGCCGCCTCGTTGGACAAGTTCGCCTACCGCATCAACGCGGCCGTCTTCCCGTTCTGGACCTTCACCATCGTGGCCGGGGCCATCTGGGCGGAGAGCGCCTGGGGCCGGTACTGGGGCTGGGACCCGAAGGAGGTCTGGTCCTTCATCACCTGGGCTGCCTACGCCTGCTACCTGCACGCCCGCGCGACGGTCGGCTGGAAGGGCCGCAAGGCGGCGTACCTGGCCCTGTTCGCCTTCGCCACGTTCCTGTTCAACTACTACGGCGTGAACTTCCTCTTCAACGGCAAGCACTCCTACGCGGGCGTCTGAGCACGACGCGGGGGACGGCCGGGGCTCAGGCGGCGCCGGACAGGAAGCTCTTCCAGCCCGCCGCCGGAGCCTGCCCCACAGGCAGATTCCGCAGCCGGGTCAGGACGGCCGGGTCCTGCACGTCCAGCCAGTCGACCAACTGCCGGAACGAGACCAGCCGCACGTCGGAGTAGCCCCCGTCCGCCATCCGCTTCAGGGACTCCTCGACGGCGTCCATGTAGATGCCGCCGTTCCACTCCTCGAAGTGGTTGCCTATGAACAGCGGGGCCCGGTTCGTCTCGTAGGCGCGCTGGAAGCCCTGGACGTAGGTGTCGATGGCCTGCTGACGCCACCTCGGATAGTTGGCGGGCGGGCCCTTGGTCGTCGCCTTGGACTGGTTGGCGAGGATGTTGTAGTCCATGGACAGCACCTCGAAGCTGTGCCCCGGGAACGGGAGCGACTGGAGCGGGAGGTCCCAGACCCCCTCCCGCTTGCGCGGCCACACCTGGAGCCCGCCCGAGGAGCTGGCGTCATAGCGCCATCCCAGTTCCGCCGCCGTCGGCAGCAGGTTGTCCTGGCCGAGCAGGCAGGGCGTGCGGGCGCCGATGAGCTCCTTGTCGTAGTCGAACGGCAGCGGTTCCAGATCGGTGAACCCGGTGTTCGTGCGCCACTCGGTGACGAACCTCTTCGCCTGCTCGATCTCCGAGCGCCACTCCTGCGGTGTCCAGTGCTCCACCGAACCGGAGCCGCCGCAGAAGTGGCCGTTGAAGTGCGTGCCTATCTCGTGGCCCGCCAGCCAGGCGGCCCGCAGGTTCTCCAGCGTGAGCCGGATGTTGGCGTCCTTGAGGTAACCGATGTCGGAGGCGCCCACCGCGTTGCCCGGCGGGCGGTACTTGTTCCGCTGCGACTCCGGCAGTACGTAGATGCCGGAGAGGAAGAACGTCATCGCCGCGCCGTGCTCCTCGGCCACCTTGCGGAACCGGGGGAACAGCCCGTTGCCGACCTCGCCCGCGCCGTCCCAGGAGAAGACGACGAACTGGGGCGGCTTCTCGCCCGGCTCCAGCGGCCTGGGCGCGGGCGGCTGGTTCGGCTGCGGCCCGGTGTCGGCGGTCGAGCCGTCACCGATCGGCCTCTCCTTCGGGCCCTCGGTGCTCTTGCCCGGGCCCTCGCTCCGGTCGGCCGGGGGCCGCGCCTCGACGTCCGTTCCCCCCGAGCAGCCGGTCAGCCCCGCCGCGAGCGATGCCGTCGCCGCGGCACCCAGCCCGAGCAGTGTCCGTCTGTCCATCCCGGCCATGGCTGACTCTCCCTCGTCACGACGCCGCCGTCACCGGCAAGGAGGCAGTCTGCGCCCGGGGGGTTCCGTCCGGCCGCCGATTTGCCCAGCCTTTGCCCCGGGGCGGCCTCGGGCCGGGCCCGGGCCGGGCTGTGTCGGGGGCGGGGCCGGGTCGGCGTCAGCGGGACGGGGGCGGGTCCTCGGGGCCCGCGTCGCTCGCGGGGGGCTCGTCGTCGGCGTCCCTGCGCAGGCGCCGCTCCCGCTCCCGGTCCTGGTGCTCCCCGTCCCGGTGCTCCCGGTCCCGGCGCTCCCGCTCCTGCCCTCGCCCCTGCTCTCCGTCGCGCTCGTCGAGGGACTTCAGGAAGTTCGGGTTGTCGTCCGGGGCGACCCAGCGGCGCTCGTCCGAGCGCACGGCGCCGTAGGGCGCGTTGCGCCGCGGGCGTCCCGCGATGAACCAGGCGATCGGGCCCAGCGGCACGAACAGCAGGATGATGAGCACCCATGCCACCTTGGGGAGCTTGCGCACCTCCTGCTCGGGCGTGTTGAGGCACTCCACGAAGGCGTAGATCCACACCGCGAGCATCAGCAGGAACGGAAGAGTCCGCAGCATTGTGGGCAGCCCCCAGAGCATGTGACCCGCGCGGGGTTCCGCACGGCCGAGCGCGTCGTACGCCACCAGCCTACGGTGCGTACGCGCCGCGGCGCCCGCCCCGCCGCCGCGGGCGCGCGGCGATGGCGGATACTGGCACCCATGGCATTCGAGGATCTCCGTTCGCTGCTGCGGGCGCTGGAACGCGATGGTGATCTCAAGCGCGTGACGGCTGAGGTCGACCCGTACCTGGAGGTCGGGGAAATCACCGACCGGGTGAACAAGGCGGGCGGCCCCGCTCTGCTGTTCGAGAACGTCAAGGGCTCGGCGATGCCGCTGGCCATGAACGTCTTCGGCACCGACCGACGGCTGCTGAAGGCGCTCGGCCTGAAGTCCTACGGAGAGATCTCCGAGCGCATCGGCGGGCTGCTGAAGCCCGAGCTGCCGCAGGGCTTCGTCGGCTTCCGGGAGGCCTTCGGCAAGCTGGCGGGCATGACCCACGTCCCGCCGCGCAAGGTGAAGGACGCCCCCGTGCAGGACGTCGTCCGCATGGGCGACGACGTCAACCTGGACGAGCTGCCCGCGCTGTTCACCTGGCCCGAGGACGGCGGCTCGTTCTTCAACCTGGGCCTCACCCACACCAAGGACCCGGACACCGGCGTCCGCAACCTCGGCCTGTACCGGCTCCAGCGCCACGACCGCCGCACGATCGGCATGCACTGGCAGATCCACAAGGACAGCCGCAACCACTACCAGGTCGCCGCCCGGCGCGGCGAGCGGCTGCCCGTCGCGATCGCCTTCGGCTGCCCGCCCGCCGTGACCTACGCCTCCACGGCCCCGCTGCCGGGGGACATCGACGAGTACCTGTTCGCCGGCTTCCTCCAGGGCCGCCGGGTGGAGATGGTGGACTGCAAGACCGTCCCGCTCCAGGTGCCCGCGCAGGCCGAGGTCGTCGTCGAGGGCTGGCTCGAACCGGGCAGGATGCTGCCGGAGGGACCCTTCGGGGACCACACCGGCTTCTACACGCCGCAGGAGGACTTCCCGGCGCTGACGATCGACTGCGTCACCACGCGCAAGCGCCCGCTGCTGCAGTCGATCGTCGTCGGCCGCCCGCCGACCGAGGACGGCCCGCTGGGCCGCGCCACCGAGCGTTTCTTCCTCCCCCTGCTGAAGATCATCATCCCGGACATCGTGGACTACCACCTGCCCGAGGCGGGGGGCTTCCACAACTGCGCGATCATCTCGATCGACAAGAAGTACCCCAAGCACGCCCAGAAGGTCATGCACGCCGTGTGGGGTGCCCACATGATGTCGCTGACCAAGCTGATCATCGTCGTCGACTCGGACTGCGATGTCCACGACCTGCACGAGGTGGCCTGGCGGGCCCTGGGCAACACCGACTACGCCCGCGACCTCAGCGTCGTCGAAGGCCCGGTGGACCACCTGGACCACGCCTCCTACCAGCAGTTCTGGGGCGGCAAGGCGGGTATCGACGCCACCGCGAAGTGGCCCGAGGAGGGCTACACCCGCGGCTGGCCGGAGATGGTCACCTCCGACCCGGACACGGCGGCCACCGTGGACCGGCGCTGGCGGGAGTACGGGCTGTGAGCGCAGCGGAGTCGCTGACCGGGCCGCCGCCCGCCCCGGCGCCGTCCGGCCGGGTGCGCGCGTTCCTGCGGCTGGTCATGGTCGAGCACTCGGTCTTCGCCCTGCCCTTCGCCTACATCGCCTCGCTCACCGCGATGTACCTGCACGGCGGCTCGGTGCAGTGGTGGACGCTGTTCCTGGTCACCGTGGCGATGGTGACGCTGCGCACCTTCGCGATGGCGGCGAACCGGATCATCGACCGGGAGATCGACGCCCGCAATCCCCGCACGGCCTCTCGTGAGCTCGTCACGGGTGTCGTGTCCGTGCGCACCGCGTGGACGGGCGCGCTGATCGCGCTCGCCCTCTTCCTCGCCGCGGCCGCCGCGCTCAACCCGCTGTGCCTCGCGCTGTCGCCGCTCGCCGTCGTCCCGATGGTCGTGTACCCCTACGGCAAGCGGTTCACGACCTACCCGCACGCCATCCTCGGGCTGGCGCAGGCGATCGGCCCGATCGGCGCCTGGCTCGCCGTCACCGGCGCCTGGTCCTGGGACGCGGTCCTGCTCGGCCTGGCCGTCGGTATCTGGATCGGCGGCTTCGACCTGATCTTCGCCTGCCAGGACGTCGAGGCCGACCGCGAGGAGGGCGTCGGCTCGGTACCCGCCCGCTTCGGCGTCGCCGCCGCCCTCTACGCCTCCCGGGCCAGCCACGTCGTCACGCTCGGCCTGTTCGTCTGGTTCGCCCTGGCCACGGACGCCGGCGCGTTCTTCTGGGCGGGCCTCGTCGTCGTCGCCGCCGCGTTCGCGTACGAGCACGCCATCGTCCGGCCCGGCGACCTCTCCCGTCTCAACCGCGCCTTCTTCACGGTGAACGGTTTCATCGGCATCGCCCTCTTCGCCTGCGCCCTCGCCGACCTCGCCGTCCGCGGCCTCACGCTCTGATCTCTGGGCGACCCCGAGCTTCACCTGTTCGGGTGTGACGTCCGCGGTATCCGCCCACGCGGCATGAGGGCGTTCGTGCCGATCGACGCTGCGTCACCCTGTGGAACCCGGGGCCTGACGGCTACCGGGGGCGGGACACGTTCCCGTACGGCGGGACGGTGAGCTGGACCGGCTGACGAGCTGAGCCGGCGGTCGCCCGGGGCGGCGACGTCAGCGGTCCAGAAGGAAGGCCAGCGGCCGGCGGAGGTCCGCCGGTTCGCGGTAGTGGACGCCGGTCATCCCGAGCCCGGCCGCGGCCTGGACGTTCTCGAGGCGGTCGTCCACGAAGAGGCACCGGTCGGCGGGGACGGCGGCTCGCCGCGCCGCGATCTCGTAGATCTCCCGGTCCGGCTTGGCCACGCCCACCCCGGCGCTGTTGACGACGTGGTCCGTGAGGTCCGCCAGCCCCATCAGGGCCAGGTCGTCGTCCAGTTCCACGCTGCCATTGGTCACCAGCACCAACGGCAGCGTCGCCGACGCCTGACGGAGCAGGGCGACCACCGCTTCGTCGGCCCGGAACGGTGCCGTAGCCAGCGCGGTGCCCAGGTCACGCGCTCGCTCCCTGGGCAGCCGGTCGGCGAGGGCGCCCGCTATGGACTCCACCCACCGCCTCCTGGAGATCCTCCCCAGCAGCAGGGGCGTCACGATCTCCGGGGAGAACGCCGCTCCCGCGGTCGTTCCCTCCGGCAGGCCCAGTTCGCGTTCCAGGCCCGTGAGCCGGGAGGTGTCGTAGAAGCGGATCACGTTGTCCAGATCGCACAGCACCGCGTCGAACGGCGTGCCGGTGGCCGTGGGTGAGGTCATCGCACCTGGATAGCACGACCGGCCAGCGGGTCGGCGGCGTAGGTGACGCGGGTGACGCCGTCGGCGTGCCGCCGCACGGTGGCCGCGACGCCGAACACCTCGGCCAGCAGCGCGGAGTCGAGCGTTTCCGGGACGGGCCCCCGAGGCCACGACGGCGCCCTGGTGGAGGACGACGACGCGGTCGCAGAGCCGGACGGCGAGATCGAGGTCGTGGAGGACGGCGAGGGTGGTCACGCCGGTCGAGCGGACGAGCTCCAGGACTCGGGGCGTACGCGGGGAGAAGCCCGGTGCCGCTCGTACGGGGGGCGGGTGCCGGGCGGCCGTCAGCTCCAGGGGCTCGGCCCGGCGCCGTAGGGCGCTGGACGGCGGCGACGCCGGGGCGGGGTGCGGCGCAGCCAGAACGCCGCCAGCACGCCGCCGATCAGCCCGAACAGGTGGCCCTGCCAGGAGACGCCCGAGGACGTGGGCAGGACGCCCCACAGGATCGAGCCGTAGAGCAGGAGCACGGTGATGCCCGCCGTGATGTCGAGGGCGTCGCGCTCCACGAAACCGCGCACGAGCAGGTAGCCGAAGAGGCCGAAGACGACGCCGGAGGCGCCCGCGGTGTTGGTGCCGGCGGGGGCCGTCAGCCAGACGCCCAGCCCGCTCGTCACGATGATGACGAGGACGACGCCGAGGAACCGGCCCATGCCGCGCAGCGCCGCGAGGAAGCCGAAGATCACCAGCGGGACGGTGTTCGCGAGGACGTGGTCCCAGCCGAAGTGCAGGAACGCGGCGGGGAAGATGTCCAGCAGCTCGTCGGTGTCCCGCGGCTGGATGCCGTACTCGCGCACGATCGGGCCGCTCGCGCCGTCCAGCGCGGTCAGGAACCACATCAGCGCGACCCAGGACAGCATGAACGTGCCGGCGGTGACGACGCGTGAGCGGCGTGACGGGTCGGTTCCCGTCCCGCTCGGTCCGTACGGCATGCAGACCCCCAACCCCCCGGTTCGGTTTACTCCAGATCAAGCGTACGCAAGGTGCGCAACAGCGAGGCGAGCCGTGGCTCGTGCAGGTCGGCGTAGGTGAGCGCGGCCAGCAGGTCCTGGGGCCGCAGGCGTGGCGCGTCGTGCGGCGCGGCGACGCGGGCCACCTGGCCGGGCGCGAACTCCAGCCGCAGCGGGAGCGTCGCCGCCCCGGGGCCGTCGGGCGCACGCGGGTCGAGCCGGGCGAGGTCCACGGTGAGCGAGGACAGGGCGCCGTCGCGCAGGGCGAGGTCGAGCTCGACGGGACGGTCGGGGACGCGCTCGGCCGCGCCCAGGTCCGGGTCGCCTACGCGGTAGCGGATCGGCTCCAGGGCGGCCGCCAGGGCACGGGCGGCGTCCCCCGCGGGCAGGGTCACGGTCAGGTGCCGGACGCCGCCGCGCTCCCCGGCGTCCCGCAGGGCGCCCCGCGTCGTGAGGACGTCGCGCACGGCACCGACGAGGTGCTGCCGGACCTCGTCCGAGGTCAGCAGGGTGGTGGAGCGGGCGATCCGCTCCGCCGGAGCGTGCGGTCGCCCGCCGAGGGCCTCGGCGAACTCGCCGAACTCCGCCGCCTCCACCCGCACCCACGCGCCGCGCAGCGCCGCCCGTACGGAGTGCAGCGCGGACGGCAGCTCGTCGGCGAGCGCCTCCAGCTCCGGCGCGTCCCGCAGGACCGGGCCCCGCCAGCGGGTCTCCGCCGCCATGGCCGAGAGCCCGAAGCGCAGGTGGAGCTGTTCGTCCACGGTGACGAGGCCGAGGACATCCTCGCCGCCGAATCCGACGGACGCGGCCAGGTCGACCCGGTCACCGGGGGAGAGGTCGCGCAGGTGCCCCTCGGTCCGCACGGCGACGGCCACCTCCAGGTCGGCCAGGAGC
Source organism: Streptomyces sp. WMMC1477 (assembly GCF_027460245.1). Lineage (NCBI taxonomy): Bacteria > Bacillati > Actinomycetota > Actinomycetes > Kitasatosporales > Streptomycetaceae > Streptomyces > Streptomyces sp. WMMC1477. Next base: position 3,068,157 of record NZ_JAPZBD010000003.1, read on the forward strand.
CGGGCCTGCTCGCGCAGCCGCTCGCCGTCCGCCCCGGCCCCGGCGCGCTGCCGCAGATAGGCGAGGACGGCGTCGGGCTCGGCGTCGAGCCGGGCGGTGACGGAGGCGGTGTCCAGCCTGCCGAGCCGCTCGACGGCCTCCTGCAGGCGCAGGGCGGTGGTGAGCTTCTGGGCGGTCGTGCAGGCCACGGCCCCGCCGCCGAGCAGCGGGCCGACGCACAACAGGAGGACGAGGAGCAGTCTGCGGGCCCGGCCGCGGGGCCGGGGCTCACCCGGGCGGCCGAGCGGGACGCGGACCCGGGGGCCGCCCGGGCAGCGGAGCCGGGCGCGGAACCGGGGCCAGGGGCGCGGTGCGGTGCGAGCGGTGATGGCGGGCTCCCGGGCTGGTCGGCGGGCGGCGCCCCGGCATCCCGGGGCGGGCACCATTGTGGCGCCCCGGCGCTGCGCCCCGGTTCCACGCCCCCTCCCCACGCCCACGGCTCCCGGCGTTCGGCGTGCGCTCCACCGCAGGCCCTCGCGCCGGGGCCGCACGGTGCCCGCGGCTCCCCGGCCCACCGCCCGTCCGCCCCGGCCCGTAGGCTCGGCGGTGTGACCGACGCCCAGCGCCGCCCGTGGATCGTCGGCGTCTCCGGTGCCTCCGGGACGCCGTACGCCGCCGCCGTCCTCCGCGCCCTGATCGCCGCCGGGGAGCCGGTGGACCTGGTGGTCAGCCGCGCCGCCCGCCTCACCCTCCTGGACGAGACCGGGCACCCCTTTCGGGACGCCCACTGGCGGGACGACCTGCGGCGCTGGCTCGCCCGCGGCGCGGACGGCGACCCGGACGCCTTCCCCGAGGCCCTCCCCGCCGACGGCGACCCCGGCGCCGACCCCGACGCCGTCCGGTACTGGCCGGCCGGCGACCTGGCCGCCGGGCCCTCCTCGGGCTCGTACCCGGCCCGGGGCATGCTCATCGTCCCGGCCTCCACGGCCTGCGTCGCGGGCGTCTCTCTCGGGCTGTCCAAGGACCTCCTCCAGCGGACGGCGAGCGTCACCCTGAAGGAGCGGCGCCCGCTCGTCGTCGCCGTCCGGGAGACCCCGCTGAGCGGGCCGACACTCCAGCAGCTCGTGGCGCTCGACCAGGCCGGGGCCGTCGTCCTTCCCGCCTCCCCCGCCTTCTACGCCGGGGCCCGCCACATCCAGGACCTCGTGGACTTCGTCGCCGGGCGGGCTCTGGACGCCGCCGGGATCCCGCACACGCTGTACCGGAGGTGGAGGGGCGGGCTGGGTAGTGCAGGTGCACCGGGCTCGATGGCTTAGATTCTGATAGCGAAGCCAACTGCTGCCGGACAACTGAAGGGCGACGGACCCATGGATGCCGTGGACAGACAGCTCATCCAGGCGCTGAGGGAGAACGGCAGGGCCTCCTACGCGGAGCTGGGCCGCCTGGTCGGCCTGTCCGGCCCCAGCGTCACCGACCGGATCAACCGGCTGGAGGCGGCGGGCGTCATCACCGGCTACCGCGCCACCGTCGACGCCCCCAGCCTGGGTCTCGGCGTCACGGCCCTCGTCGGCGTCCAGCTCTCCGACGCCACGGACCACGACGACGTCGCCCAGCGCCTCCGCGAGCTGGAGGAGATTGAGGACTGCTGGTTCATCGCGGGCGACGACTCCTACATGCTCAAGGTCCGCGCGACGGACGTCGACGGGCTGGAGCGGACCATCCGCCGGCTGTCGGGTACCAAGGGCGTCTCGCGCACCCGCACGACCATCGTGCTGTCGACGAAGTGGGAGAACCGCGTCGGCGAGCTGCCCGAGGGCGAGCTCCCGGGTGCCTGAGCCGCGCCGCGGACGGCCCCGGGCGACGGACCGGGCCACGGCCCCGGGCGAGGGGCCGGAGACGGCCCGTGCGGGGAGGGGACGGCCCGGTGGCCGGCCCCTACCCGCCCGGCTTGCCCCGAATGGTCGTGGCGTACGCTCGAGAGGCGCGAGCGGAGACCTGCGCAGACTTCTAGGGAGGCGCGACGCATGGACGCTGGGCTCAAGCGGGAGCTGGAGGAGAAGGTCCGCGCGGGCGAACGGCTGACCCGTGAGGACGGCATCGCCCTCTACGAGTCCGACGACCTGGCCTGGCTCGGCGGCCTGGCCCACGAGGTCCGCACCCGCAAGAACGGCGACGTCGTCCACTTCAACGTCAACCGTCACCTCAACATGACCAACGTGTGCACCGCGTCCTGCGCGTACTGCTCCTTCCAGCGCAAGCCGGGGGAGAAGGACGCCTACACGATGCGCATCGAGGAGGCCGTCAAGCTCGCCAAGGCGATGGAGGGCGACAACCTCACCGAGCTGCACATCGTCAACGGCCTCCACCCCACCCTCCCGTGGCGGTACTACCCGCGCTCGCTGCGCGCCCTCAAGGAGGCGCTGCCCGAGACGGTCTCGCTGAAGGCCTTCACCGCCACCGAGATCCACCACTTCGAGACGATCTCCGGGATGAGCGCCGACGAGATCCTCGACGAGCTGATCGACGCGGGCCTGGAGTCGCTCACGGGCGGCGGCGCGGAGATCTTCGACTGGGAGGTCCGGCAGCACATCGTGGACCACGCCACCCACTGGGAGGACTGGTCCCGCATCCACCGCCTCGCCCACTCCAAGGGCCTCAAGACGCCCAGCACCATGCTCTACGGGCACATCGAGGAGCCGCGCCACCGCGTCGACCACGTGCTGCGGCTGCGCGAACTCCAGGACGAGACCGGCGGCTTCCAGGTCTTCATCCCGCTGCGCTACCAGCACGACTTCGTCGACATGAAGGACGGCAAGGTCCGCAACCGGCTCCAGGCCCGCACGACGATGGCCACCGGTGCCGAGGCCCTCAAGACCTTCGCCGTCTCCCGGCTGCTGTTCGACAACGTGCCACACGTCAAGGTCTTCTGGGTCATGCACGGCGTGCAGACCGCCCAGCTCGCCCTCCAGCACGGCGCCGACGACATGGACGGCTCCGTCGTCGAGTACAAGATCACCCACGACGCCGACGACTTCGGCACCCCGGACAAGCTCACCCGCGAGGACCTGCTGGAGCTGATCCGGGACGCCGGTTTCCGTCCCGTCGAGCGCAACACCCGCTACGAGACGGTCCGCGAGTACCCGGGCCCGGACGCCGAGCGCCGCGAGACCCCGCAGCCCATGCGGCTCTGACCAGGTCCTTCGCAGGTGCGGTACATTCTCGACCCCGGAACGGACCGGGCCACGCTCGACGGCGTGGCCCGGCTGTGGGCCGACGTCGTCAACACGGGCGGGGCCGTCGGCTTCGTCCCGCCCGTCACGGCGGACGACGTACGGCCCGAGCTGCTCAAGCACCTGACGGCGATGACCGAGGGCCGCACCCGCCTGCTCGCCGGTTTCGACGACGCCGGTGAGGTGAAGGCCACCGCCTTCCTCACCCTGAACACCCACCGGCTGATGCGACACTGGGTGTGGCTGTACACCGTGATGGTGCACCCCGCGTACCAGCGCTCCGGTGAGGGGCGGGCCCTGATGGCCGCCGCCGAGGAGGCCGCCCGCGGCCTCGACGGCGTCCGCGGCATCCGGCTCACCTGCCGCGGCGGGCTCGGCCTGGAGCACTTCTACGCGGCGTGCGGCTACAAGGAGGTCGGCCGGGTCCCGGACGCGATCAAGGTGGCCGACGCGGACCTCCGCGACGACATCACGATGTGGCTGCCCCTGACCTGACCCCTGACCCGAACGGCCGCCCGCAGGCCCCCGTAGCACCGCAGGACGAGAAAGAGACCGCCGTGACCAGCACCCCGAGCACGACCTCCCGCGCCACGCTCCGATACACGCTGATGCGCCTCGGGCTGTTCGCCGCGAGCTTCGCCGTCGTCTCCGTCCTGGCGTACGCCGGCGTCATCCCCGAGGGGATCGGCAAGTCCAACCCGCTGTGGCTGGTCGCCCTCGCCATCCTCGTCTCCGCGCCGCTGAGCTTCGTCCTCCTGCGCCGTCAGCGGGACGAGATGGCCGAGCACATCGCGCCGCGCGTCGAGCGCGTGTCCGGCACCATGAAGGCCCGTCTCGCGGCCAACCGCGACCAGGAGGACGACGCCGCGTAACGCTCGTCACACCCTTACCAGCACCCTGTCGGGAATCCCCTTCCCCCGGCGGGGTGTTGTCGTCTCACGTGCCCTGCTCCCCAAGTGATCCTTTGGGAGCCCATAAGTCCCAGTGTTAGCGTGAGGCCCATGACGACCGCAGCCCCGAAGCGCCCCGCACCGCGGAGTGCCCTCCTCGTGGAGCGGCTGCACGTCGACCTCTGCCGCTGTCGGACGACGGCCTGTCGCCCCTGACGCAGCCCCGGCCTGAACCGGGCCCGGCGCCTGAACCGGGCCCGGCGCCTGAACCGGGCCCGGCCTGAACCAGGCCCGCCTGACGCCGGGTCTGGCGACATCTCCGAGCCCGCACGACCATGTCCGGTGCTCACCCCTGCCGCGTAACGCCCCACCACCTCACCGGAGTGTGCCCGTGTCCCCCACGCCGCCCGACACGTCCGAGACGTCACCGGCCGCGCCGTCGTCCCCCCGCCGACCCCGCCTCCCCAAGGTGCCCTTCTGGGCCCAGATCCTCACCGGTCTCGTGCTCGGCGTCCTGCTGGGCTGGGCCGCGCGCAGCGGTGGCGTCGACTGGCTCGGCACCGGCCTGGAGAAGACCGGCGACATCTTCGTCCAGCTCCTCAAGCTGGCCGTCGCCCCGCTGGTGTTCTTCGCCATCGCCATCTCGATCACCAACCTCCGCAACGTCTCCAACGCCGCCCGGCTCGCCGGGCGCACCCTGCTGTGGTTCCTGGCCACCTCGCTGATCGCCGTCGCCATCGGGCTGGCCATCGGCCTGCTCACCGACCCCGGCGCCGGTACCGGCCTCACCCCCGAGGACGGCGCGCGCCCGGAGAGCGCCGGCTCCTGGCTCGACTTCCTCACCGGCATCGTCCCCACGGACGTCATCACGCCGTTTACCGAGCTCAACGTCCTCCAGATCGTCTTCATGGCCGCCGTCACCGGCGTCGCCGCCCTCAAGCTCGGCGACAGGGCCGAACCCCTCCTCGCCTTCGGCGAGTCCGTGCTCGCCCTCCTCCAGAAGGCGCTGTGGTGGGTCATCCGCCTCGCCCCCCTCGGCACCCTCGGCCTCATCGGCAACGCCATCAACCGGTACGGCTGGGACCTGATCGGCCAGTACGCCACCTTCACCGCCGACGTCTACATCGGCTGCGCCCTCGTCATGTTCGGCGTCTACCCGCTGCTGCTCGGCCTCGTCGCGCGCGTCAGCCCGCTCCAGTTCTTCCGCGGCGCCTGGCCCGCCATCCAGCTCGCCTTCGTCTCCCGCTCCTCGGTCGGCACCATGCCCGTCACCCAGAAGGTCGTCGAGCGGCTCGGCGTCCCCAAGGAGTACGCGAGCTTCAGCGTCCCGTTCGGGGCCACCACGAAGATGGACGGCTGCGCCGCGATCTATCCGGCGCTCGCGGCGATCTTCGTCGCCGAGATCTTCGGCGTCAGCCTCGGTGCCCAGGACTACCTGCTGATCGCCTTCGTCTCCGTCGTCGGCTCCGCCGCGACCGCCGGCCTCACCGGCGCCACGGTGATGACGACCCTCACCCTGTCCACCCTGGGCCTGCCCCTCGAAGGCGTCGGCCTCCTCCTGGCCATCGACCCGGTGCTCGACATGATCCGCACCGCCACCAACGTCACCGGCCAGGCCGTCGTCCCCGTCCTCGTCTCGGCCCGCGAACGCATCCTCGACACCACCGCGTTCGCCAAGGCCACGTCCTTCGACCTGGACACCTGGGACGACACCCCTGCCGAGCCCACCGCCCCGGTCCCCGCCACCGCCTCGTAGCCCCCACACCCCACCCCGAGCCCCGCCGGCCCCGCCGGCGGGGCTCGGTCGTGGCACGCTGCGGGGTACCCGGGTTCAGGCTCGGCCAAGCCGGCTGCCCGGCGCGGCGACGTCTGACCCCGGCCGGATCGCCGACCCCGGCCGGGACCACATCCGGGGGACCCTCGGCCGCACCCGGTGGACCGGGAGGTCCTCGGGGGCCCGTCAGGCCGTGCGTGGCACGTCGTGACGGCTGCCACGGCCCACGAGGGCGCGCAGGAAGGGGACGTCGACGTCCTCCAGGCTGGTGCGGACGGTGCGGCCCGGGGCCGCCGGGATCGGGGACAGTGACGGGACGGCGAGGACGGGGCAGCCCGCGGCCTCGGCGGACGCGACGCCCGTGGGCGTGTCCTCGACGGCCACGCAGGCCGCGGGCGGGTGGCCCAGCGCCCGGGCGGCGGCCAGGTACGGGTCGGGGGCCGGCTTGGTGCGGGCGGTGTCGTCGGCGGTGAGCGTGACGGCGAACCGGCCCGCGCCCAGGGCGGGGAGGACGCAGTCCACGACGGTGCGCGGGGACGCCGTGACCAGGGCCGTGGGGACGGCGGCCCGCCGGAGCCGGTCGAGCAGCTCCAGCGCGCCCGGGCGGGGGACGACCTGGTCCCGGACGCGGGCGGTGAACTCCCGGTGCAGCGCGGCGGTCAGGGAGCCGAGCCCGGGGCCCGTACCGGCCCGGGCGGTGACGTGCCGCAGGTGGGCGGCTGTGTGTTCCACGGGGCGCCCGAGGACGTCGGGGAGGTCGGCCGCGGTGAGCTCGTACGCCAGCGTGGCCGCGACGTGCTCGACGGCGCGCCACCACAGCTCCTCGGTGTCGACGAGGGTGCCGTCCATGTCGAACAGGACGGCGCGCAGGGTCAACGGGCCACCCGCGGGGCGACGAGGACCGGGCGGTCGGGGAGCGAGAGGCGCACCGCGGTGCCGGGGGTGAGGGCCGTGGCCTCGTAGGTGGGGACGTCGGCCTTGACGACGGTGCCGTCGGCGGCGCGGCGCAGGGTCACCCGGGTCACGGCGCCCAGGAACGAGGCGGTGACGACCTGGGCGTCGCCGTCCGGGTCGGCCTCGACGCGTACCGCTTCGGGGCGGACGAGGACGTCGACCTCGGGCTCGCCGTCCGGCGCGGCGCCGTGGACGGGGAGACGGCGGCCGAGGACCTCGACCGTGCCCGGGCCCTCGCCGAGCCGGCCCGGGACGCGGCTCGTCGTGCCGACGAACTCGGCGACGAACGCGGTGGCGGGGCGGCCGTAGACGTCGGCGGGGGTCGCGCACTGCTCCAGGCTGCCGTGGTTCATCACGGCGACGCGGTCCGCCATGGACAGCGCCTCCTCCTGGTCGTGCGTGACGAAGAGGGTCGTGATCCCCAACTCCTGCTGGAGGCGCCGGATCTCCTCGCGCAGGGTGAGGCGCACCTTGGCGTCGAGGGCGGAGAGCGGCTCGTCGAGGAGCAGTACCCGGGGGCGCAGGGCGAGGGCCCGGGCGAGGGCGACGCGCTGCTGCTGGCCGCCGGAGAGCTGGTGCGGGTAGCGCCCGCCCTGCTGCGGCAGGCCGACGAGGTCGAGCAGCTCGGCGGCGCGGGCGCGGCGCGGTCCCGCGCGTTCGCCGCGCATGCGCAGGCCGAAGGCCACGTTGTCGACGGCGTTCAGGTGCGGGAAGAGGCTGTAGGACTGGAAGACCATCCCGGCGTCCCGGCGGTGCGCGGGGACGCGGGTGACGTCCTCGCCGTCCACCAGCACGTCGCCGGCGTCGGGGTGTTCGAACCCGGCCAGCATGCGCAGCGCCGTGGTCTTACCGCAGCCGGACGGGCCGAGCAGCGCGAGCAGTTCGCCGGCACGGACGGCCAGGTCGAGGCCGTCGAGGGCGAGGGTGCCGCCGAAGTCGCGGCGCAGGCCCCGGAACTCCACGGAGGCGGGGGAACCGGTCGCCGGGCCGGCGGTGCCGGGGCTGGCGATGGTGGTGACTGCCACGGTCTGTCACTCCTGGGGGGTGGTGCGGGCGGCGGGGCGGCGCCCGCCGAGGAACGCCAGTGTCAGCAGCAGAGCCCAGGTGACCAGCAGGCTCATGACGGACACGGCGACGGACAACTGGGCCTGTGAACCGGAGATGTTGACGATCCACACGGCGAAGGGGGCGAAGCCGAGGAGCTGGGCGACGGTGAACTCGCCGAGCACGAGGGCCAGCGTCAGGAACGAGGCGTTGAGCAGGGCGGTGCGCAGGTTGGGCAGGACGACGCCGAGCAGGGCCCGGGGCCAGCTCGCCCCGCAGGCGCGCGCCGCCTCGACGAGGGTGCGGACGTCGAGGGCGCGGAGCCCGGCGTCCAGGGCCCGGTACACGAACGGCAGGGCCATCACGGTGTAGGCGAGGACGAGGACGACGGGGAACCCGGGGTCCTGGATCGCCACGAAGGTCTGGAAGAACGGGGTGGCGGCCAGGTGGTCGGGCCCCCAGCGCAGGACGGTGCCGAGTCCGGCGACGAAGGCGATCGGCGGGACGACGAGCGGCATCGAGCACACCAGCTCCACGACCGGACGCAGCCGGGGTGCGCCCAGCCGCAGGGTGACCATGGCGGGCACCATGAGCAGCAGGACGACGGCGATGGTGGCGGCGGCCAGCCGCAGCGAGAGCAGCAGGCTGCCGACGAAGCCGTCGGTGGTGAGGATACGCCCGTAGGCCTCCAGGGTGAGGCCCTGGCCCGGCACGTCGACGGTGAAGAGCACCGACGAGGCCATGGGCAGCAGGAAGTACGCGCCCGCGCAGGCGAGGACGAGTCCTCTCCAGAGGCCGGCCCGGCGGGGTGCCGGGCGGGTGGTCGTCGTCAGTCCAGCCATCGGGCACTCCGTCGTTGCAGCGGGATGTAGACGGCCATCACCAGGCCCGCGATCACCACCATGTCCAGGCTGAGGGCCAGGGCGACGTTCTCCTGGCCGACGAGGACGTTGCCGGAGATGGCGTCGGCGATCTGGAGCGTGACGAGGGGCACGGAGCTGCCCACGATGGCGGCCGCCGTGGCGTGCGCGGCGAAGGAGCTGCCGAACAGCAGGATCAGGCCGCCGAGCAGGGAGGGCGTGAGCACGGGAAGGGCGACGTGCCGCCAGTACTGGGGGCCGGTCGCCCCGTTGTTCTGGGCGGCCTCGCGCCACTGGGTGCGCAGTCCGTCCAGGGCGGGGGTGATGGTGAGCACCATGAGCGGGATGAGGAAGTACAGGTAGGTCAGGGTGAGCCCCCAGAAGCTGTAGAGGCTCCAGCCGTGCTGGTCGAGGCCGAGGTGGCGGGTGAGGACACCGGCGTTGCCGAGGGTGGCGACGAACGCGAACGCGAGGGGGACGCCGCCGAAGTTGGCGAGGACGCCGGAGACGGTGAACACGGCGCTGCGCAGGGCCCGCAGGCGGCTGGACACCACGGCCTGGGCGAGGACGAGCCCGACGACGGCGCCGATGACGGCGGCCGTGGCGGACAGCTTGACGCTGCCGAGCAGGGCGTTGAGGTAGGCGCCCTTGAGCGAGGCGGTGAGGTTGTCGGTGGTGTAGGCGGTGGCTCCGGTGGCCGGGTCCTCGACGGTGAACGCACCGTCGAGCATGGCCAGCGCGGGGACGCCGAAGCTGACGGCGACGAAGAGGAGCAGCGGTGCGACGGCGAGGCCCCCGCCGCCCGTCCGGCGCCGCCGCCGGGTGGCGGATACGCGGGCGGACGCGGTGCGCTCGCCGCGGGCCGCGCCGGCCCCGGCGCCGGGCACCTGCGGGCCCCCGGCGGGCTCGGGGGCCCGGTCCCCGGTGGGCCCGGGCCCGGCCGCGCCCGTGGGGGCGGGGCGGGCCGGGCCGTCACCGGCCGCGGCGGTGGTGGTGGCGATATCGCTCATGGGCGTCGTCACCCGGCGACCGCCGCGGCCCATCCGCCCGCGAGGACCTTCTTCGCCTCGGCCTGCTGGGCCTCGGTCGGGAAGGAGGGGGTGCCCGAGACCTTCGGCAGCTTCGCGGCGGCCCGCTGGTCCACGGTGCCGTCCCGCTCCATGGCGGGGAGCAGGGCGGGGCGGGCGTAGCCGACGAGCCAGAGGTTCTGGCCCTCGGGGCTGTAGAGGTACTCCTGCCAGAGGCGGGCGGCGGCCGGGTGCGGTGCGTCCTTGTTGATGGCCTGGGAGTAGTACTGGGAGAACTTGCCGTCCTCGGGGATCGCCACCTTCCAGTCGACGCCCTTGCTCCTGAACTCCTCGGCGTAGCCGGCGTTGAGGTAGTCCCAGTCGATGGTGATCGGGGTCTCGCCCTTCTCGACGGTGGCCGGGGTGGCCTCCACGGGCGTGTAGTTGCCGTTCTTCCGCAGCTTCTCGAAGAAGTCGAGGCCGGGCTGGATGTCGTCGAAGGAGCCGCCGTTGGCGAGGGACGCCGCGAACACGCCGGCGAAGGCGGAACCGGACTTGGTCGGGTTGCCGTTGAGCGAGACCTGTCCCTCGTAGACGGGCTTGAGCAGGTCCTCGAAGGTCTCGGGGCAGGTCGTGACGCGGTTGGCGTCGCAGCCGATGGAGACGTAGCCGCCGTAGTCGTTGTACCAGCGGGCCTCGGCGTCCTTCTGGGTGTCGGGGATCTCGTCGTAGGCCGCGACCCGGTACGGGGCGAGCAGGCCCTGCTCGGCGGCGCTGATGGCGAACGAGCTGCCGAGGTCGAGGACGTCGGGAGCGCGGTCCTGGCCCTTGCGGGAGGTGACGGCGTTGATCTCGTCCTGGCTGCTGCCGTCCGGGTTCTCGACCTTGACCTCGATGCCGTACTTCTCGGTGAACCCGTCGATGACGGCGCCGTAGTTGGCCCAGTCGCGGGGGAGGGCGATGGCGTTGAGCGTGCCCTCCTTGCGGGCGGCCTCGACGAGAGCCTCCATGCCGCCGAAGTCCTCGGCGGAGGTGGCGATGGCGGCGCTCCTGCCGTCGGCGGTGGTCGTCTGCGCGCTGGGGGCGGAGCCGCAGGCGGTGAGGACGAGTGCCGTGGCGGCGAGGCCGCTGAGCAGCGCGGCGGCTCTGGGGACGGACGAGGTCACGATCTCTCCTGAGGTGGGGCGATCCGGGGCGGGCCGGACTGTGGGACGGGGGAACCCGGGGACGGGGGTGGGGAGGCCGGCGGCGGTGATCCGTGTTCCGACGGCAACTTGTTTGAACAAGTCGGCCTCAGTACGCCCGGTCCAGCTGTCCGGGAGGTGAACGCGGGCCGAACCCCGGCGCCTTGTCGGTGAACACTCGGAACGCTTGCGAACAGCGACGACATCGTGATGCGCGGTCTTCGGAAGGGTGGCTCCGGTGCGGGGGCCGGTTCGTCTAGGCTGGTTGGGCAGAGGCGCTCGTGCGCACAGCAGATACCCGAGTGGAGGGCCGGCGTGGCGGCACGGCACGAACAGATAGCCGACGAGCTGCGCCGGGCGATCGACGCCCAGGAGTACACGATCGGCGCGCGGCTGCCCTCCGAGGCCGAACTCGCCGCGCGCTACGGCGTGTCGCGGGGAACGGTGCGGCAGGCGGTCGCGAGTCTGACGGCCGAGGGGCTGATCGGCTCCCGGCAGGGCGCCCGCCGCGTGGTCCTGGCCAGCCGGCGGAGCCAGAGCTTCGCCGAGCTGCGCAGCTTCGCCCAGTGGGCACGGGCGATGGGCCGCACCGCGACCGGCCGGGTCGTGGCCACCGAGTACCGCCCGGCGACGGACCAGGAGGCCGCCCGGCTCCATCTGCGGACCGGTACACGGGTGTTGCACGTGCTCCGGGTGCGCGGGCTGGACGGCGAGCGGGTCCTCGTCGAACGCACGGTGTACGCGGACTGGATCGCCGAGGCCGTCGAGCGCGTCGAGCCGGACTGCCCCTCCGTCACCCAGCGGCTGTACGAGGACACGGGCCTCGTCTTCGCCTACGGCGAGCACACCATCGACGCGACGGCGGCGGGGGTCCGGGACGCCGAACTGCTCGGCGTGCGCCGCGGCAGCCCGCTGCTGCGGGTCCGCCGGGTGACGACCACCCACGAGGGGCGTCCCGTCGAGTGGTCCGAGGACCGCTACCGCGCGGACGCGGTGAGCTTCGCGATCCACAACTCCATCGGCTCCAACCCCCTCGCCCGCCGCACGACGGACACCGCCCCCGAGGGCTGACGTCCCGTCGCGCGCCCGCCTCGGCGCGGTGCGGGCATCCGCTCCGGCGGGCGCCCGAGCGGCGCAGCCGCGTTGGCCCGTTCGCGGGACACCGGCCCCCGAACGCCCTCGTCCGCCGCGCCGCTCGCCGACCGCGGACCTACGGTGCCGTCGAGGAGGGCCGCGTGTGGTCCTCCTCGACCACTCCGCCGCCCCACGAGGAGGACCCCACCCATGGACATGCCGGTCATCAACGAGTGCGCCGTCGAGGACTGCGCCTACAACCGGGAGCGTGCCTGCCACGCCCTCGCCATCACCGTCGGCGACATGCGGCACCCGCACTGCGACACCTACCTGGGCGCCCCCACCAAGGGCGGCGACCCCAACACCACCGGACGGGTGGGCGCCTGCAAGGTCGCGGCCTGCCAGCACAACACCAACTTCGAGTGCCGTGCCCCCGGCATCACCGTCGGCTACCAGCAGAGCGAGATCGACTGCCTCACCTTCGCCCCGAACTGAGCCCGCCCGGCTCCCGCCGAGCCCTCCCGCTCCCCGGTCGCGTCGTGCCGCGGGCGTGAAGGAGTGGGTCACGGTGTGTGGCGGCCGTGTACGACCTCTGGCCGGAAGGCGCCGCCATGCGGCAACCTACGACTGGGTAAGTTCTGTCGAATCCCAGTCAACGGCTGGTGGTGGAGGGCCGCATGTCCGTACAGCACGGTGCCGCCCCGCAGTCTTCCGGGCGGCCGGGGGCGGAGCAGGGGCGGCCCGGACTCGTGCCGCCGCTGCTCCGCCGCTCCCGGGACGGCGTCGTCCGGCAGGCCGAGGTGCCGCCGCTCGTGCCGTTCCCGCGGCGGGGTTCGCTCGCCGACATCCCGTTCACCAACGCCGCCGAGGCGCCCGGGGACGTCGTGCTGGCCCGGCGGCGCCCCGACGGCGAGTGGGACGACGTCACCTGCGCCGCGTTCGCCGAGGAGGTGCAGGCCGTCGCGCGCGGGCTGATCGCGGCCGGCATGCGGCCGGGCGACCGGTTCGCCATCATGGCGCCCACCTGCTACGCGTGGACGCTGCTGGACTTCGCCGCCTGGGCCGTCGGCCTGATCACGGTGCCGGTGTACCCGACGTCGTCCGCCGCCCAGGTGCGCTGGATTCTCCAGGACGCGGGGGTCACCGGCATCGCCGTCTACGACGTCGCCGGGGCGCGGCTCGTCAGCGGCATCCGCGGCTCGGTGCCGTGGCTGCGCCATCTGTGGCAGATCGACAACGGCGCCGTCGAGCAGCTCGGCGCCGCCGGGCGGGCCGTTCCCGACGCGCTCGTGAACGAGCGCCGCGCCGCCCTCGGCCCGGACAACGTCGCCACGCTCATCTACACCTCGGGCACGACCGGCACCCCCAAGGGCTGCGTGATCACACACGGCAACTTCCTGTGCGAGGTGGACAACGCCGTCGACCTGCTGCGCCCCGTCTTCCAGGACGTCAGCGACCTGCAGGCCGCCACGCTGCTCTTCCTGCCGCTCGCGCACGTCTTCGGGCGGATGATCGCCATCGGCTGTCTGCGGGCCCGCACCCGGCTCGGGCACGCGCCCAGCACCGAGACGGACGCCCTGATCTCCGACCTCCGGTCGTTCCGGCCGACGTTCCTCCTGGCCGTCCCCTACGTGCTGGAGAAGATCTTCAACCGGTCCCGGGCGACGGCCGAGGAAATGCGCCGCGCCTCCTCGTTCGACAGGGCGGAGCGGGTCGCCGTCCGGTACGGGGAGACGTCCACCGCCGCCGTGTCCGGGGGCGGGCGCGGCCCCGGCCTCGGCCTGCGGGCGGCCCGCGGTCTGTACGACGCGCTGGTCTACCGGCGGATCAGGGCCGCGCTCGGCGGGCAGGTCCGGTACGTCATCTCCGGGGGCTCGCCGCTCGGCCGCCGGCTGTCCGCCTTCTTCGCCGGCGCGGGCATCGAGGTCTACGAGGGCTACGGGCTGACGGAGACGACGGCCGCCGCCACCTGCACGCCCCCGCTGAAGCCCAGGTTCGGCACGGTGGGCTGGCCGATGCCGGGCACGGCCGTCCGTATCGCGCGGGACGGGGAGGTGCTGATCAGGGGCGGCAGCGTCTTCGGCGGGTACTGGGAGGCCGAGCAGCAGGCCGTGGTGCCCGCGACCGACGCGCAGGGCTGGTTCGCCACCGGCGACCTCGGCGCCCTCGACGACGAGGGCTATCTGACGATCACCGGCCGCAAGAAGGACCTCATCATCACCTCGGGCGGCAAGAACATCGCCCCCGCGCCGCTGGAGGAGTGGCTGACCGGGCACCCCCTCATCGGCCACTGCCTGGTCATCGGCGACAACCGCGAGTACCTCACCGCGATCGTCACCCTCGAACCCGAGGGCATCGCGCACTGGCGCCGCATGCACCGCAAGGAGCACCTGTCGGCGCGGGAGCTCGCGGTGGACCCGGACCTGCGGCACAACATCCAGCAGGCCGTGGACGAGGCCAACCGCCTGGTGTCCCGGGCCGAGGCCATCCGCCGGTTCACGGTGCTGCCCGTCGACTTCACCGAGCAGGCCGGGCACGTCACGCCGTCGCTCAAGCTGCGCCGGACGCAGATCGTCCGCGACTTCCACCGGGAGATCGCGGCGATGTACGCCCCCGGGGACGACTGAGGCGGGACGAAACCGGCGAACAGCAAGCAATGCGACATGAGGGTCCGTATCGCTAGCCTGGGAGGAGACCCAGGGAGCGACTCATGACGACAGCCACGCACCGCCCGCACGAGGCCCACTCCCACGAGCACGGCGCCACCTGCGGCCACCAGAGCGTCGAGCACGGCGACCACGTCGACTACGTGCACGACGGCCATCTGCACCGCGCCCACGGCGGCCACTGGGACGAGTGTGAACCCGGCCGCCACGTCGAGCACACCGGGCACGAGCACCGGCACGGCGAGATGTGCGGCCACGAGGCCGTGCCGCACGGGGACCACGTGGACTACCTGCACGACGGTCACCGGCACGCCGCGCACGGCGACCACTGGGACGACCACTGAGCGGGGGCCTCAGCCCCTCGGCGTCCGCGTCGCCACGGCGCCGAGGACGCCGCCGAGCCCGAGCCGGACGTGCACGACGTCGTTGGCCAGGATTCGGCCCGCCTCCGCTCAGACGGCCACGGCGGTGATCCCGGCGCCGGAGAGGGTGCCGCCGACGCGCTGACCGCCGTCCCGCTCGGCATCGCGTTCGTGCTCGGGCGGCGGGCGGCCAACCGCCGCTACACCTACGGGTACGGGCGGGCCGAGGACCTGGCCGGGGTGCTGATCGTCGCCACCATCGCGGCCTCGGCCGCCCTGGCCGCGTGGGCCGCGGTGGACCGGTTGCTGGACCCGCGGGACGTCAGCCACCTGTGGGCCGTCTCGGCGGCGGCGCTGACCGGGTTCGCGGGCAACGAGTGGGTGGCCCGCTACCGCATCCGCACCGGCCGGAAGATCGGCTCGGCCGCGCTCGTCGCCGACGGCCTGCACGCCCGCACCGACGGCTTCACCTCGCTCGCCGTCCTGCTCGGGGCCGCGGGCGCGGGGGTCGACTGGCGCTGGGCGGACCCGATCGTGGGCCTGCTGAACACCGCAGCGATCCTGGTGGTCCTGAAGGACGCCGCGCGCGAGGTGCTCCGGCGGCTGATGGACTCGGTCGACCCGGAGCTGGTCGACCTCGCCGAGCGGGCGCTGCACGGGGTGGACGGCGTGCGCGACGTCGGCCGGGTGCGCATGCGCTGGATCGGCCACGCTCTGCGGGCCGAGGCCGACATCGTGGTCGACGCGCGGCTGACGGTCGTCGGGGCCCACGAGCTGGCGGTCGCCGCCGAGCACGCCCTGATCCACGCCGTGCCGCGGCTGACCGCGGCGACGGTGCACACCGACCACGCCCCCACCGGCCCGACCGACCCCCACGCCCCCCTGGCCCACCACGGCCACCCGCGGTAGGGCGCCGGCGGGCGGTCCACCACGCGCTCCCGCCGCACAGCCAGCCCCTGCTGGGCCTGCTCGCGGCCGACCCGGAGCAGTCATCCGAGGAACTCGGCGCCACCCTGGGCCTGCCCCGCCGACCGTGGGTTCGGCGCGCACCCCCTGCCTGGGCGACCTGCGCCGCACCCTGGAGCCCCACGCCCCGGCCGGTCCCCGGCCCAACCGTCCGCACGCCCGCTGACGCGGCGACGCGGGGCGCCGCGACCCCGGTACCGCCGAGGACGAGCGCGGCCGAGACGTACAGCGCCAGCGCACGCGGCCGGGAGAGCCCGGGGATCGCGTACGTGAGCCGGTCGCTCAGGTGGTGCGGGGCGACCGGCCTGCCCCGGCTCCGGTAGTAGAGGCGCCTCAGCCGTGCGTGATACTCCTCCTCCGGGTTCGCCGGGCGCGGCACCGGTGCAGCGAACCCCGGCGCCCCACGCCCGGCGGGCCCGGGAAACGCGGCGCCGGGCGCCCAGCCCGGGCCAGTGGCGCCGGGTGCCCGGCCCGGGGAAGCCTCGACGGTGCCGGGGAGGTACCCGCCCGCGCCGTACCCGTGGGCGTATCCCGGCGCACCCCGGAACGTGCGCAGCGCCTTGACCGCCCTGACCGTGCCCGTCGACAGCAACAGCGCCCCCCACGCCAGCAGCGCCCCGTACACGGCATCCTCCGGCGCGCCGGAGGATGCCCCCGCGGCCCCGGTCAGCCCGGCCCCCAGCGTCAGCAGTCCGCCGAGCAGCGCCAGCCCCGAGACGACGCCCCACGCGGCGCGCAGCCCGCCCACGCCGGTCGGCGCCGGCTGGCTGCGCAGCATCGCCAGCAGCAGCCGCCGCCGTAGGAGACTGACGCGGGCCAGCGCCGTCAACGCGACCAGCGCCCCGGCCACCAGGGCCAGCCCGACGCCGGTGAGCCCGCCCCCGGAGCCGTCGGACCGGTCAGCGCCCGCCCCGACGAGGCCCACCCCGGCACCGGCCCCCGACACCAGCAGAACCCGCAGTGAGAGCTGGCCGAAACCGAGATCGCGCCGCAGCAGCGTCTCCGGCAGGGGCGCCCCGCCCCTGGCGGGCGATCCGGCCCCGGCGTAGCCGCTTGGTGTGGTCTGACGCATGCTCTACCCCCCGTGCCGTCCGACCGGCGGCCCCGACCGTAGCACCGCGCCACGGCCCCGCCGGTGGCCGAAAACCGTTCGACGCCCGGACGGTACTTGGCCAGGATGTCGCCCATGACGAACACCACCCCGTCCCGCACGGACCGCCCCACGACCTGGGACGAACGCGCCACGCTGACGACCATGCTGGACTACGCTCGCGCCACGGCCATCGCCAAGTGCGCGGACGCCTCCCAGGCCACCGTGTCGGCGGCCCCGCTGCCCGGCTCGCCGCTGATGTCCCTCGGCGGCATCCTGAGCCATCTGCGCTGGGTCGAGTACTGGTGGCTCCAGGTCGTCTTCCTCGGCGAGCCCGACGAGGCACCGTGGACGGAGGAGGACCCGGACCGGGAGATGCGTATCGGCGCCGGGATTCCGCTGGCCGAGCTCATCGCCGACTACGAGCAGCAGGCCGCCCGCTACCGCGACCTCGTCGACGCGCACGACCTGGACGCCACCGCCCGCCGCACCGGTCGTGACGGAAACGCCGTCACCCTGCGCTGGATTCTGCTCCACCTCATCGAGGAGACGGCCCGCCACAACGGCCATCTCGACATCCTGCGCGAACTCGCCGACGGCACCACCGGAGTCTGACCCGTGACCGTGACCGCGACCCCGGACCCGGCACCCCCCGCCGCCCTCGTCGGCCTCCTCGCCGAACCGGTACGCCTGCGCGTGTTCTCCGCCGTCGTCCTCGGCGCCGACTCCGTCCCCGAGGCCGCCCGGGCCGCCGACGTCACCCCTCAGGCCGCCTCCGCCGCCCTCCAACGCCTCAACCGCGGCGGGCTCGTCGAGGCCACCGGCGGCCGGCTCCGGGCCACCGCCGACCCCTTCAAGGCCGCCGCCCGCCGCGCCGCGCCACCCGGCCCCGCCCAGGACCACGGCACCGGCGACACAGAGCTGGACACCCTCCTGCGCACCTTCACCCGAGGCGAGCGCCTGCTCAAGCTCCCCGCCCAGTTCAGCCGCCGCGCCACGCTCCTGCGCCACCTGGCTGCCCGCACTTTCGAGCCCGGCGAACGGTACGCCGAGCGCGAGGTCAACGCCCGGTTGCGCGCCTGGTGCGAGGGTTCGACGACGGACCACGTCACCGTCCGCCGCCACCTCGTCGACCACTGCGTCCTCACCCGCGCCGAGGGCCACTACTGGCTCACCGGCTCCTGACGGCGCCCATGTGTCGAACCCCGGCCGTGTGTCACGGGTCAGCAGCGCTGGCGGCCGAACGGAAGACGGACAGCGAGGAGTCTCCGGTCCAGCACCACACCCCCGTTGCCGCAGGGCGGGGAAGCAGCACCGCCCCGGTGACCTCCCACTCTTACGGCGCCGGAGGCCGACGCGCGCGGGCTAGGGCCGCTCCAGGATGTCCACCACGTCCGCCGGGCGCAGGAGGAAGCCGGTGTGGCTGGTGTCCAGGCTGTGCACGGCGTAGGGGTTCTGGGGGGTCAGCGCGTCGGCCTCGGCGATCAGGCGGTCCTGCATCGCCACGGGAAGCGTGCGGTCCTCGGTGAGCCGGACGTACGTGCGCGCGATCGTTCCCCAGGTGTCGGCCTGCCCGCGGGCGTCGGCCGTCATCACGGCGAGGGACTCGTCGGGCTGCAGGATGTTGAGGAAGGCGCGGAACTGCTCCTCGGTGCCGTCCGCCATGACGGCCGCTCGGAGGGCGGCGAGCAGGTCGGGGTCGGACGTGCGGTAGTTGGCCCGCCCCACGCCGAGTGCGGCCGGATCGCCCACGTTCAACGCCGCCAGCGGGGCCAGCAGGTTGTCGGCGAACTCGGGCTCCTGCATGTACGCGACCGGGCTGGGCCGCTGGACGCACGACCACGCGGATATGTAGACGAGCCTGTCCACGTGTTCGGGGATCGCGTTGCCGACCTGCGTGATGGTGGTCCCGCCGAGGCTGGCGCCCACCAGGATCACGGGCCCGTGCCGGGCCACCCGGCGGACGACGTCGACCACCATGTCCACGTTGTCCTGGAGGGTGACCTCGGCCAGCGTCGAGGGTTCGGCCGCCCAGGCGTCGAGGTCCTGCGGGGCCTGGTAGGCCACCGGGTACTGGGCGTCGAAGCCGTGGCCCGGCAGGTCGACGGCGAAGCTGCGGTGGCCGCGCAGTGCCAGCTCCCGCTGGACGGGCGCCCACATGAACGAGCTGGACCCGGATCCGTGGACCAGGACGAACGTGGGGCCGGCGTCGTGAGTACTCATGGTCGGGATCGTAGTGATCACGAAGCGTCCCGGCCTCCGGTTTTCGGCCGGGCGCCTGCCGGAAGGCCGCGGCTATCGTGCGGTGGTGAGCGATACCTCCGTGGCCCCCGCCGGCCGGATCATCCTGCTCAACGGCGCGTCGAGCTCCGGGAAGTCGAGCATCGCGGCCGAGCTCGTGCTCCTGCTCGACGAGCCGCACCTGCTGATGAGCGTCGACCGCTTCTACGCCATGCTGCCGAGCGCCGGGGCGGCACTGTCCGGCCCGGTGCCGGAGGAGGAGGCCGTGCGCAGGACGCAGGCCGGGTTCCACCGGGCGGTCGCGGGCATGGCGGCGGCGGGCAACCACCTCGTCGTCGACCAGGTCCTCAGCAGTCCGTGGCGGCTGCCCGACCTGCTCGCCGTCCTGGACGGCTTCGACGTGACGTTCGTCGGCGTGCACTGCCCGCCGGACGAGCTCGCCCGCAGGGAGCGGGCCAGGGGCGACCGTGCGATCGGGCAGGCCGCCGCCCAGCTGCCCGTCGTCCACGCGCACGGTGTCTACGACGTCGAGTGCGACACGTCCCGGCTGACTCCGCGTGCGTGCGCGGAACACGTCAGGCGGCGGCTGGACGTCCACCCCGCGGGCCGCGCCTTCGCCGCGCTGCGCGCGCGGTCCGGGCCCGGCGCGGACTGAGCGGAGCGCGGCCGGACACGGAGGCGGCCGGCGTCGCGAGCAGCGGTCCACGGACTGCCCGGCCGTGTCCGCGGAGAACCGGGGCCGGGCGTCACGTCGCGGTGGAGGACTCCATGGCGTCTTTGAGACGACGCAGCGTCGTGCGGATGTTGCGGACGTGGAAGACGTCGAAGGTCTTCCCTCCGGTGACCGCCTTGTCGAAGACGGTGGCGATCGCGTCCGGCCACCTGCGGTCGTCGGTCCAGGTCTCCGTGACCTTGGTGCCGTCGGCGACGGTTTCCAGACGGTACCGCCAGGTTGCGATGGCCGCGGGAACGACGGGACGGCGCAGGCCGATCGCCGTCACCCGGAAGGCGAACCGTTCCCCCGGGGTGGCCTCGGTCACCGTGCAGCGCGTCGTCCAGCGGAAGGGGCCGCGCTTGTTGTGGCCGTCGAAGACGGTTCCGACGGCGACGGGACCGGCACCGTCGGTACCGGGGCGCAGGGTGGCGCCGGTGTTCTCCGGGCTCCAGCGGCCCATCTGTGTGGGGTCGCTGAGCCGGTCGTAGACGGCGCGGGCGTCAGCGTGGACGACGACGCTCTCCGAAACGGTGAACCTGCGGGCCACGGGGTGCTCCTCGGCTGGGTCCTGCTCGTACCTGGCGAGGCACCGTCTCGCGGCGGGCCCGCGGGCTGCAAGGGCGCAGGCCACGTTCGCGTCGGCGGTCGACGGCGGAGGGACGTGGACGAGAGCGGACGGGCTGGGACAGACGGGCGGCCGGAGAGGGGCACCGCTACGGCCCCGGCGTCCAGGGCGCGGTGCGGAAGAGGTGGTGCAGGGTCGCGCGGAGCCGCTCCTCGTGCGTCGCCGTGGCGAGCCGGCGCCCGTCGCGGCCGGGCGCCGCCGTATCGGGTGCGAACGGTGAGCGCGTTCACCGAACCACCGCCCGGGTCCGGGCACGGCCGGAGGTGCGGGGCGGTGCCCGCCGCCCTCGCGAGGCCCGTCCCCGCGCGTTCCGGGAGGTGCCAGGTGAACGGTGTGAAGGGAGCAGGGACGCGACCCCGCTCCGCTTGCGGGCCGGTGCCGTGCGCATCGACTTCAGCTCCGCGTGCCCCGTGTCCAGCCGCTTGATCGCGCCGCAGCCGGCGAGGGTTCCTCCGTCCCGCACCGACCAGAACGTGATCTCCGGCTCGCGCAGGGCGTCGAGGTCGAGCGCGTGCTTGCTCTCCAGGGGCGTGATGGCCAGCATCTGCCCGACGTGCTCCGCCAGGAACCCGGCGATCTCCGGCCCGGAGAGGTCGTCCACCTCGATCTTCACGCTGCCGCTCCTCCGTCGTCCGGCCGGGGGAGCCCGGCGGCCCCCACCGATCATGCCCGCCGCTCACGGAGTCGTGGGGGCCGCCTCGGGAGAACGTCTCCACCCCGGCCCCCGCCCGTCCCGCCGCGACGGTGCTCAGCGGCTCGTCGACGGGCTTGGGCGGAACCGGGGCCTCCGCGGTGCGGCTACCGGGCGGCCTGATCCAACCGTCCCGCCTTGACGGCGGCGAGGAGCACGCCCAAGCGCCCGGGTGGCGTGGCCACCGTGACGGCGGGGGCGTCGCTTTCACCGAGGTGGACGAATCCGTCGGACTCCAGGCGCAGTTCGACACAGGCGCTGCCTTCCCCGCAGAAGGAGGACTTCTGCCAGCCGACGGTGGTCGTAGCGTCTCGCCTCATAGCGTCTCCTTGATGATGCCGTGTACCAGCTCGCGCGAGCGGTCAGGGAGCAGGGATACCGCACCCATACGCTCAATGATGGTCCGATACTTGACCAGTTGGGACTCAGATCCGACCAGTTCCGAGCCGTGAGCGGTGTCGAGCTGGACAGTGTCCAGTGCTGGTACCTGGCCCATGGCGAAGCCGATGGACTGCCCTGCGCCGGGATAGGCGCCCGCGGAGAAGGGCACGATCCGGACCGTTATATGAGGCCGCTCGCTCATGTCGATCAGGTGGTGCAGTTGGCGTCGCATCGTTGCCCGGCCCCCGAAGAGCATCCGCAGTGCGGCCTCGTGGATGAACGCCGTGTAGGTCACCGGATCCGAACGGAAGATGACGTCCTGTCGCTTGAGCCGATGAGAGACGCGGTGTTCGAGCTGTGGAGGCGTGAGCGGGGGCACGACCTGGTCGAACACCGCATGGGCGTACTCGCGGGTCTGGAGTAGCCCCGGGATGTGCATGGCATGGGCGACGCGGAGTTCGGTTGCGTGGTGTTCCAGCTCCGCCAGGTCGAGAAAGCCCGCGGGGAGGATGCCGCGGTACTCCTCCCACCAGTTCCGGGAGCGCTCGCCGGTCATCGCGGCCAGCGCGTTGACCAGGGCGGAGTCGGAGCACTCGTAGACGCAGGCCATGGCGCGCAGCCGCTCCGCGCTGATGCCTGCCCTGCCCGTCTCGATGTTACTGACCTTGGTGCGCTCGATCCCCAGGAGCTCGCTGGCTTCGGTGGCCGAAACCCCGATCTTCTCCCGGAGCTTGCGTAGTTCGGCCCCAAGTCGCCGTTGCCGTGCGGTTGGTGCGCTCCTCAGCGGCATCTGCCTCCCCTTCGGTTCAAGGTCAGTCTGCCGTTGCGCGCGTTCCTGATTCCAATCACACAGAAATCCCGCCGATTGGGCTACTAGTAACCCAAGAATCCCCTACGCTGAGACGCGGGTCGCTTACCGCCTGTGGCGGGGAGCGGGAAGTGCACCGCCCTGCCCGCGTGCGGGACGGGCGGCAGAGCCACCGACTCGGCGGTCCGAACCGACCGTGAGCAGAGGGGAATTGCTGTGGTGGATACGCGTGTCCTCGGTGAACCGTGGACGTACAGCGTGAACTTGCCGGGGGAGCGGCGGGCGCCGCGTGTGGCGCGGTGCATGGTGCGGACCGTGCTGGCGCTGTACGGGCCTGTCCAACTCGGGACGTGGCCGAGCTGGTCGTCTCGGAGCTGGTGACCAACGCGGTCGTGCACACCGAGGGGCCTTCGCGGCTTCAGGTGGAGGGCGGGGAGGGGCGGGTCAGGATCGCGGTGTGGGACACGAGCCCGAGGATTCCGCCGCCGTTGGGCGGGCCGCCCGCCGCGTCCGTGCGGCCCGTTCCGGACGAGCAGCCCGGTGGGCGGGGCCTGGGGCTGGTCGGGGTGTGGGCGCGGGACTGGGGCGCGTACACCGTGGGGGAGGACGGGTTCGGGGCCGTCGGCAAGGTGGTGTGGGTCGAGCTGGCCTGGGGGCGGGGGGACTTCGCCGTCGCGGCGTAGGGGCAGGTGTGGGTGGGCCGCGCTGGGGCGCGGCCCACCCGGGCCCGGGTCAGCCGTGGACCATGTAGGCGCGGTCGTTGTAGTTGCCCAGGTAGGCCACGTAGCCGGGGGCGTCGAGCCAGATCTGCCGGTTGTTGCCGGACATCCGCAGGCCGCCGGAGTCGCCGTCGCCCTGGTTGTTGCGCCAGGAGCTGGTCTCGTTCTGGAAGCCGTAGTCGTAGAGGTTGTGCCAGCGCTCGTCGTTGAAGATCAGGCGGCGGCCCTTGCCGTTGGCGTGCTGGTAGAGGCACAGCCAGCCGTTGGCGCAGGCGGGGACGGCCGCGCCGCGGAGGGCGGCCGTGTCGGTGGCGCGGTCGTAGCCGAGCGCGCTGTCGGCCTCGGCGCCGTCGCGGTAGCAGTCGACGGCGTCGGGCGTGTGGACGACGCAGGTGTGGGCGTCGCGCCAGCCGTCCTGGGCGAGGTTGATCCGCTGGCCCTCGTAGTTCGCCACCGCCCCCGTGTCGGTGGGTTCGGCCGCCGTGGCGGTGGGGCCGGCAGTGAGGAGGCCGGCGGCGAGGGCGGCGGCGCCGAGGGCGCGGACGGCGCGCTGGTGTGTGGTACGCATCGGTGATCCTTCTGTTGATCCCCTGGCCGGGGACGATGTGGTCGCAGCCATCGTGCCGAATGTGACCCTTTGTGCACAGCGTGTCGCTGGCATATGCACTCGTGTGGGTGTCTCCTCGGCCGGGGAGGGCCTGGCGAGGCAGGGCGTGAGCACGTACGCGCGGTTGAGCGCCCGCCGGGCGTTTCGCGTCCTGCCGGGCGACGTCTGACGTCGGAGGGCTGGGCGGTGCGCGACCACGGCCCGTCGTTCATGTCGCCGGATGCGGGGCACTCGGGGCGGTGACGTCGCCGTCGACGAAAGGTGATCACCCATGTCGGAGACGGACCCGGGCGCTCCGAGCCCGGTGAGCATGGCCTGGAACACCGTGGCGAGCTTCGACACCTACGGGGAGGCGCAGGCGGCCGTGGATCGCCTCTCGGACGCGAAGTTCCCCGTGGAGCACCTGGACATCATCGGCACGGACCTGCGCACGGTCGAGCGGGTCACCGGCCGGTTCACCAAGGGGAGCGCGGCCGCGGCGGGGGCGGCGACCGGCGCCTGGTTCGGCCTGTTCATCGGCCTGCTCGTGGGTCTGTTCACCACGGGCCCGGTCTGGCTCGGCCTGATCCTCGGCGGCGTGCTGATCGGGGCCGTGTGGGGCGCGGTCTTCGGCTTCGCCTCGCACGCCGCGACCGGTGGGCGCCGGGACTTCGCGTCCGAGCAGAGCCTGGTCGCCTCCCGCTACGACCTCGTCGCCCGGGGCGGGCACGCCGAGGAGGCCCGGCGCGCGCTCCAGCGGCTGGAACAGGGCGAGCCGGGATAGGGCACGGGCGGCCCGGGTGCGTGGCCACCGGAGGTGGACGTCAAGCGCGCGGCGCTGGGGTCCCTCTGGCAGGCGGCGGTACTGTCGTTCGCGGGACCACCCGCTCCCGGCCCTACTACCGGCGGGTCGAGCGGGGGACGGACGACCTGCCGGAGGTTCACGCGTACTGGCTGCACCGTGGAATGGGCGCGTACGTGCCGGCGCCGGAGCACCCGGTGCACCGGGGGAAGCTGCTGGCGCAGGTGCCGTTCGGGGTGGAGGTGGACTTGGAGGCGCTCGTCGACCTCTGACCCCGGGAACGGGGGGGGAAAAGGGCAGGAGCCCCCGCCGTGGCGGGGGCTCCTTGGGTGTTACTTCTTGCGAATCAGGCAGGCGAGACGTTCTCCGCCTGCGGGCCCTTCGGGCCCTGCGTGACGTCGAACGTCACGGCCTGGTTCTCCTCAAGCGAGCGGAAGCCGCTCGCGTTGATGGCGGTGTAGTGGACGAAGACGTCGGGGCCGCCGCCCTCCTGGGCGATGAAGCCGAAGCCCTTCTCGGCGTTAAACCACTTGACGGTTCCGGTAGCCATAAGCCCTCCTTGGGCCTACAAGGGTCGCCCTGCTCCAGAACCTGCAAGAAGTCTTGAAGTCTGAATACGACAAAAGCCCGCGGTCACATGCTCCGCAGGCTTTGTACTGCAAGGAAACCAAACTGCAACTCGCTTTGAGCGTAGCACGCTCCGTGCAGGACCGGTAGTGGTTCAAGATCCGTCGTGCCGCGGCCGGGGCGGAGCGCCTGGTCCGGCGCCGACGTGCGTCGATGCCGGTCGCGACGTCGGCCGGGACGCCGGTCGGGAGCCCGCCGCCGGGCCCGTGAGAGGCCCGTGGGAGCGCGCCGGGGCCCAGGCGTACGCTCCGGAGTGTGCGTGCGCAGAAGAGCTTTTCACGGGCCCGGCCCCGGGTCGGTCACATCCAGTTTCTGAACTGCCTGCCCCTCTACTGGGGTCTCGCCCGGACGGGGAGCCTGCTCGACCTCGAGTTGACCAAGGACACACCCGAAAGGCTGAGTGAACAACTCGTGAACGGTGGCTTGGATATCGGCCCCGTCACCTTGGTGGAATTCCTCCGGCACAGCGACCAGCTCACCGCGCTCTCCGATATCGCGGTGGGCTGCGACGGTCCGGTGATGTCCTGCGTGATCGTCTCCCAGGGCGAACTGGAGGCCCTGCACGGCGAGCGGGTGGCCCTGGGCTCGACGTCGCGGACGTCCGTGCGGCTCGCGCAGCTGCTGCTGGCCGAGCGGTACGGCATCCGCCCCGAGTACTACACCTGCCCGCCCGATCTGGGGCTGATGATGCAGGAGGCCCAGGCGGCGGTGCTGATCGGCGACACGGCGCTGCGCGCCTCCCTCCAGGACGCGCCGCGGCTCGGGCTGCGCGTCCACGACCTCGGGCAGCTGTGGAAGGAGTGGACGGGCCTGCCGTTCGTCTTCGCGGTGTGGGCCGCCCGGCGCGACTACCTGGACCGCGAACCGGAGACGGTCCGGGAGGTGCACCGGGCCTTCCTGGCCTCGCGGGACCTGTCGCTGGAGGAGGTCGAGAAGGTCGCCGAGCAAGCCGCCCGCTGGGAGACGTTCGACGCGGAGCTGCTGGCCCGCTACTTCCGGACGCTCGACTTCCGGCTGGGCCCGGAGCAGATGGCCGGAATCGCCGAGTTCGCCCGGCGCACGGGCCCGGACACGGGCTACCCGGCCGACGTCGCCGTGGAGCTGCTGCCCGCACCCGGTGGCCACGCGGACTGACGGCAGCCTGGACTGAGTCGGCGTCCCCCTGTGTCCTACGCTGAGCCGCTCAGCGTAGGACACAGGGGGGACGAGACATGGAGCCGCTCGGCGCGGAGGACCCGCGGGTCATCGGGGGCTACCGGCTGCTGCGCCGCCTCGGCGCCGGCGGCATGGGCCGGGTGTACCTGGGCCGCAGCGGCGGTGGCCGCACGGTGGCGGTCAAGGTGGTGCACGCGCACTTCGCGGCCGACGAGCAGTTCCGGGCCCGGTTCCGCCGGGAGATCGAGGCCGCCCGGCTGGTCGGCGGCGACTGGACGGCGCCCGTGCTGGACGCCGACCCCGACGCCGCCACGCCCTGGGTGGCGACGGGCTACGTGGCCGGGCCGGACCTCCAGCAGGCGGTGGAGCAGCACCATCCGCTGCCCGAGCCCGCGGTCCGCGCCCTCGGCGCCGGGCTGGCGGAGGCGCTGACGACCGTCCACGAGCGGGGCCTCCTCCACCGCGACGTCAAGCCGTCCAACGTGCTGCTGACCCTGGACGGGCCCCGGCTGATCGACTTCGGCATCGCCCGCGCCACCGACGTCACCGCCTCCCTGACCGCGACGGGCGTCTCCGTCGGCTCGCCCGGCTACATGTCCCCGGAGCAGGTGCAGGGGCACGACGTCGGCGGCCCGACGGACGTCTTCTCGCTCGGGGCCGTGCTCGCGTTCGCGGCGACGGGGCGTCCGCCGTTCTCCGGGGACGGGGCCGCCGTGCTGCTCTACAAGGTGGTGCACGAGGAGCCGCGGCTGACCGGGCTGGAGGGCGAGCTGCTCGACGTCGTCGCGGCCTGTCTGGCCAAGGAGCCCGCCGCGCGGCCCCCGGTGGCCGAGGTCGCCCGGCGCCTGGCCGGGGAGGCGGGCGCGGGCGGGGCCGCGGAGCTGATCGCCGGGGGCTGGCTGCCGGGGCCGGTCGTGGAGGGCGTCAGCCGCCGCGCGGTGGCGCTGCTGGGGCTGGAGGCGGAGACGCCCGGGGGGAGCGACCCCGCCGCCGAGCACCCGGGCGGCTCCGGGAACGCCGGGAGTCCGCAGGGCTCTTTCGGCCCGGCGCCCTCGGCCTACGGCCCCACCGCGCCGTCCCGCCCCACCCCGCCGCCGTCCCGACACACTCCCCCGCCGTCGTACGGGCCGCCCACGCCGCCGCCCTCGGCGTACGGGCCCACCCCGGCGGCCGGGCAGGCGCATCTGCCGACGGCCTCGGCGGGCTTCGGGCCCGCGGGGCGGCCCGGCCCGGCCCCCGCCACCGGCGCGTACCACCCGTACGGCCCACACGCCGCGCACGGCGGGACGGGCCCGCACGGCTTCCGCCCACCGCCGCCGCGGCCGACCTGGCGCGACCGGCTGCCGGTCTGGGTCGGCGCGGGCGTGGCCGTGGTGCTCCTCGTGCTCGGCTTCCTCGTGCCCCTGCCCTGGGAAGGCGACGGCGGCGGCGGGACCTCGGGCGGCACGCACGCGGGCACGACGGGGAACCCGGGCGAGGACCGCGGAACGGCGATCCCGAAGGGGTTCGTCGGCACCTGGTCGGGCGAGGTCACCACGGACAGCGGGCTGAGCGGCGGGGTCCTCACCGTGACGGTCGAGGAGGGCGGCGTCGGCGGTGAGGCCCTGGAGCTGAGCACCCTCTTCGCGGGCGAGACGTGCCGCGGCGTCGGCACGGTGAAGAGCGTCACCGACACCGAGCTGACGTTCACCGAGGAGCTCGTGGGCGAGAACCCGACGGTGTTCGGCGTCCCCCTGTGCTCGACGGCGGGTGAGAGCTCCACTCTCAGGCTCGGGGACGGCGGCCGGACGCTGCACTTCTCCGCCCGCGACCAGGCCGCGGGCAACCCGACGGGCGAGCTCACCCGCGCCGGAGGCTGACCGGAGCCGGCCGGCCCGCGGCGCCGCCCCCCTCGACCCCTCCCGCCCGGCCCCCGGGGCGGCGCCGGGCTCGCGTACGCTGGGGCGCGTCGTACAGCCTGCGGAAGGGGCCGCCCGGTGACCGAGAACGCCGACCTGACGTCCGTGCTCGACCGCGCCGCGCAGGGCGGCCGGATCACCGCGGAGGAGGCGCTGGAGCTCTACCGGCACGCGCCGCTGCACGAGCTGGGCCGGGCCGCCGACACCGTCCGCCGGCGCCGCTACGCGGGTACCGAGCACATCGCGACGTACATCATCGAGCGGAACATCAACTACACCAACGCCTGTGTGACGGCGTGCAAGTTCTGCGCCTTCTTCGCCGCGCCGAAGAGCGACGACGTGTGGACGCGGAGCCTGGACGACATCCTGCGCCGCTGCGCCGAGACGGTGGAGCTGGGCGGCACCCAGATCATGTTCCAGGGCGGGCACCACCCGGACTACGGCGTCGAGTACTACGAGGAGCACTTCTCCGCGATCAAGAAGGAGTTCCCGCAGCTCGTCATCCACTCCCTCGGGGCCTCCGAGGTCGAGCACATGGCGCGGATCTCCAAGGTGACGCCCGAGGAGGCCATCCGCCGCATCCACGCGGCCGGTCTGGACTCGTTCGCGGGAGCCGGCGCCGAACTGCTGCCGGAGCGGCCCCGGAAGGCCATCGCCCCGCTGAAGGAGTCCGGCGAGCGCTGGTTGGAGATCATGGAGATCGCCCACAAGCTCGGCGTGGAGTCGACGTCCACGATGCTGATGGGGACGGGCGAGACGAACGCCGAGCGGATCGAGCACCTGCGCATGATCCGGGACGTGCAGGACCGCACGGGCGGCTTCCGCGCGTTCATCCCGTACACCTACCAGCCGCAGAACAACGCGCTGAAGGGCCGCACGCAGGCCACGCTCTTCGAGTACCTGCGCATCATCGCCGTGGCCCGGCTCTTCCTGGACAACGTGGCCCACATCCAGGGCTCGTGGCTGACGGTCGGCAAGGACGTCGGCCAGCTCTCGCTGCACTACGGCGCCGACGACCTGGGCTCGGTCATGCTGGAGGAGAACGTCGTCTCCTCGGCCGGGGCCAAGCACCGCTCCAACCTCACCGAGCTGCTGCACCTGATCCGGGCGGCGGGCCGGGTGCCCGCACAGCGCTCGACGACCTACGAGCACCTGACCGTCAACGACGACCCGGCGAACGACCCGGTGGACGGCCGCGTGGTCTCCCACCTGTCCTCCACGGCGATCGCGGGCGGCACCGCGCACCCGGAGCTGAAGCTCGTCGACGCGGGCTGAGCCGGGCGGGGCGGGGGTTCGTCGTGCTGACGCTGCACGTGCCGTCCGAGGGTGACGCCGTCCTCGTGGCGGACGCCCGGGTCGCCGCGCTCGGCCCGGCCGCCGAGCTGGCCGCCGCGTACCCGGCGGCACGGGAACGCCGCTGGGCCGGCGTCATCGGGCCGGGGCGGTGCCGCGCGGACGCAGCAGCATGGCTGGAGTCCGCCTACCACCCGGACCCCCGGGAGGAACTCGGCTCCGGGCCGCTGGACCCGGCGGTCGTCGGGCCGCTGGACGACGCCCGCTGGGGCGGCAGCGCCCGCCGCGGCCTCCAACGCCTCCTGGCCGACGGGGTGACGGCGCTCGTCGGCCCGTTCACGCGTCCGCCCGTGCGGACCGCGGTACAGCGCTCGGGGCTGCCGGTCCTCGCCGGACCCCGCGACCCGGTGCTCGCCGTGGGCGGCCCCGCGCACTTCACCGTGACCGCACCCGACGGCACCTGCCTCGCCACGGTCGTCTCCGGCCGCATCGTCCACCGCCGCCGTTAGACCTCCCCGCGCCCGCGCCGGGGCGGCTCGCGCACCCCGGCGCGGGTCCGGGGCGGCGGAGGGTGAACAATGGCGGGGTGACGCGCGCCAGCCTGGACAAGCAGCCCCACGACGTCGCCGCGATGTTCGACCAGGTCGCGGCCAAGTACGACCTGACCAACGACGTGATCTCGCTGGGGCAGGCCCGGCTGTGGCGCCGTGCCGTGGCGCAGGCCGTGGCCGTCCGGCCGGGGGAGCGGGTCCTGGACCTCGCCGCCGGCACCGGCACCTCGTCCCTGCCGTTCTCCGACGCGGGCGCCTACACCGTCCCGTGCGACTTCTCCACCGGCATGCTGGGCGAGGGCAAGCAGCGGCGGCCGTTCCTGCCCTTCACGGCCGGGGACGCCACCCGGCTGCCCTTCCGCGACGACGCCTTCGACGCGGTCACGATCTCCTTCGGGCTGCGGAACGTGCAGGACACCCAGGCGGCCCTGGGCGAGATGCTGCGGGTGACGAGGCCGGGCGGCCGGATCGTCGTCTGCGAGTTCAGCCACCCCGTGCTGCCGCCGCTGCGCACCGTCTACACCGAGTACCTGATGAAGGCCCTCCCGCCGATCGCCCGGACGGTCTGCTCCAACCCGGAGGCCTACGTCTACCTCGCCGAGTCCATCCGCTCCTGGCCGGACCAGCCGCGGCTCGCCCGGCGGTTGCAGCGGGCCGGGTGGGACGCGGTGGCGTGGCGCAACCTGACCGGCGGCATCGTCGCCCTCCACCGGGGCACCAAGCCCTGACCCCCGCGCGGGCACGCGCCCCGCATAGACTTCGAGCACCCAACGCCTCACCCCTCGGGAGTCCTCGTGGCGGAATCGCCGTCGAAGCCGGCCTCGGAGCACCAGGCCGACGTGATCGTCGTCGGGGCGGGGCCCGCAGGGTCCACCACGGCGTACCACCTGGCCCGCTCCGGCCTTGACGTCCTCCTGCTGGAGAAGACCGCGTTCCCGCGCGAGAAGGTGTGCGGCGACGGTCTGACGCCGCGCGCGGTCAAGCAGCTCGTCGGCATGGGCATCGACATCTCGGAGGAGGCCGGCTGGCTGCGCAACAAGGGGTTGCGCATCATCGGCGGCGGCCACCGCCTCCAGCTCGACTGGCCGGAGCTGGCCAGCTACCCCGACTACGGACTCGTGCGCAAGCGCGACGACTTCGACGAGCAGCTCGCCCGGCAGGCCGAGAAGGCCGGTGCCCGTCTCCACGAGCGCTGCAACGTGGGCGACCCGATCCTGGACGCCTCCGGGCGCATCGTCGGCGTCGAGGCCAAGCTGGGCGAGGACCGGCAGCCGGCCGTCTTCAAGGCTCCTGTCGTCGTCGCGGCCGACGGCAACTCCACGCGCCTGTCGCTCAAGATGGGCCTGCACCGGCGCGAGGACCGGCCCATGGGCGTCGCGGTCCGCACCTACTTCACCTCGCCCCGCCACGACGACGACTACCTGGAGTCCTGGCTCGAGCTGTGGGACCGGCGCGGCCCGGAGGACCGCCTGCTGCCCGGCTACGGCTGGATCTTCGGCATGGGCGACGGCACCTCCAACGTCGGCCTCGGCATCCTCAACAGCTCCAGCGCCTTCCGCGAGCTGGACTGGCGCGAGGTGCTCAAGGCGTGGTGCGCCTCCATGCCCGAGGAGTGGGGCTACACCCCGGACAACATGACGACGCCGATCCGCGGCGCCGCGCTGCCCATGGCCTTCAACCGCAAGCCGCACTACACGCGCGGCCTGCTGCTCGTCGGCGACGCGGGCGGCATGGTGAACCCCTTCAACGGCGAGGGCATCGCCTACGCCATGGAGTCCGGCGCGATGGCGGCCGACGTCATCGTGCAGGCCCAGTCCCGGCAGACGGCCGCCCAGCGCGAACTGGCGCTGCGCCGCTACCCGAAGGTCCTGTCCGACACCTACGGCGGCTACTACACGATGGGCCGCGCCTTCGTGAAGCTCATCGGCAACCCGAAGGTCATGAAGCTCGCCACCGAGCGCGGCCTGACCCACCCGCTGCTGATGCGTTTCACCCTCAAGATGCTGGCCAACCTCACCGACCCGACGGGCGGCGACGCCATGGACCGCATCATCAACGGCCTCACCCGGGTCAGCCCGCGCGCGTAGCCCCGTCCGGCGGTTCAGCCGGCCGCGCCGGGGAGGTCCGCGCTGCGGCGCGGGTCCGGCCAGCGCGGGCCGGCCTGGCCCGGACGGGGCCGGGACAGGCCCGCCCCGGTCCGCGGACCGGGGCGCTGTGGTCGTTCGCGCGGTTCGCCGTGCCCCTTCGGGACACAGGCGAAGGCGGCCGCCCCCTCCAGGGGACGGCCGCCTTCGTCGCGTTGGGCCGGGGTGGCGTCAGAGCACGCGCACCGCGCCGGTCGGCGGGTCCCAGCTCATGTCGCGCTCGACGACGCCCGTCGAGGAGTTCTGCGCGCCGACGAACTTGCCGTCGCCGACGTAGATCGCGACGTGGTACGCGCTGCCCGCGCTGCCCCAGTACAGGATGTCCCCGGGCTGCACCTGGCTGAGCGGCACCTGCGTGCCCGTCACGGACTGCTGCTGCGAGGTCCGGGGCAGGCCGACGCCCACCTGGCGGAACGCGGCCGTGGTCAGGCCGGAGCAGTCGTAGGCGTTCGGGCCCGTGGAGCCCATGACGTACGCCTTGCCGACCTGCGCCCGGGCGAAGTCCACGACGGCGGCGGCGCTTCCGGTCGCGGTGGACGGCGCCGGGGTGGTGCTCGTCGTCGCGGGGGCCTCGGGGCGCTCGGCGCTCCGGGAGGCCGTCACGCGCTCCCGCTCCTGCTCGGCCCGCTCGGCGGCCCGTGCACGGGCCTCAGCGGCCTCCTCGGCCTTCCTCTCGGCCTCGGCCTCGTCGGCTTTCTTCTTGGCCTCAGCGGCGGCCTTCTTGGCCTTCGCCGCGGCGCTCTCCTTGGCCGCCTCGACGTTGTACTGGATGGCGAGCGTGCGCGTCGCCTCGGCGGCCTCCGTGGTGCTGGCGGTCAGGAGACCGTCCAGCGTCGGCATCTCGACCGTGGCGTCGGTCGCCTCTGCCTGGCCCGCGGCCGAGGACGGGGAGGCCGCACCCGTCACCGCGAGGGTCGTGAAGACGCCACCGGCAACACCCGAGCGGATGAGCGTGTTACCGCGCCGGGGCTTCCGGTGGCTTCGTATGTGAGCTTTCGAGGACATGTGCAAAGGGCTACCAGGCGCCGGACGTTCCACTCAAGCGTCGTGTTCTCCACCACAGGCGCGGACACGGTGTCCGCTTCGGGGCTTTTGAACCCGCGTCACGTCGCTCCGGAGGAGTTGATCAATGTCCGACTACGCGTTCACGACCATGCGGTTGTCCGCTTTGTCGGCGGCTCCGGCGGGCCTAGCATGTCTCGGCCCGATAACGCCAATGTGACGGTTGGTGTCGCGCGGGTTTAGTGACCCAGATCACACACTGTCCCACCCTTCCCGGTGGCCTCAAACGCTTCAACCAGACAACTCGCCCTGATCGTGCCAACATGGGCAAACGCCGCGGAATCCCACGCTCCCTGGCGAACCGTCAGCTCGCCGAGCTCGGGACGTGGACACGGCGTCGTGGACGAGCGGCGCGCTCTGCACCCGGTTGTTCGGATCCAGCTTCGCGAGAAGCCGGGACACATGCGCCTTCACCGTCGGCACGCCCATGAACAGCGCGGCGGCGATCTCCGCGTTCGACGTGTGCCGGCTCCCACGGCCGCAGGCTCGGCCCGGAGGGCAGTCCCGGTCGTTCCCCCATCCGCCGCATGCTTCCCGCGTCCCCGTCCGTCCGCCACCGGGTTCGCGGGAGCTCGGTGAAACCCGGGCGTATGCGGCTGCATCAACCACACCAGAGGGCCGCGTCGCCGGACGCGGCCGTGACCGGAGGAGTGTGGATGCGGGACGTGGGAACAGGGCGGACCGAGGGCCGGGAGCGGGCGACGGGACGCGGCGGTCGGCTGGGACGGTTCGGCCGCCGACGGCTCGACCAGCCCCCTGGTGGTGCACTGGGACGGCACGACGTGGACGGAGATCCCGAGCCCGGCCGAAATCGGCGCGTTCGACGACGTCGTGGTCGACGCGCGGGGCACGGTGTGGGTGACCGGCTGGGCGCGGATCGGCTCCGCCGAACCCGCCGTCGTGTACCAGTACGCCGACGGCGCGTGGACCGAGCACGCCGACGGCCTTGAGGGCGCGATCAACGGCAACAGCCTGACGGTGCTGGCGCCCGACGACGCGTGGTTGGCGCTCAACCCGGGGCTGGCGCACTTCGACGGCACGTCCTGGACCGTGATGGAGGAGTTCCCCGCCGACGGTTCGCAGATCCTGACCGGCCTCGCGGCCGTCGACGCCACCGACGTCTGGGCGGCGGGGATCGAAATCGCCGGCCCCGGCCCGGCCCGGCCGGTCGCCTGGCACTACGACGGCTCCGCGTGGAGCCGGGTGCCGACGCCGAAGGTGTCGGCCCAGGTCTACGACGTGACCATCGTCGACGGGCGCCCCGTCGTCGTCGGAGAGGGGTTCGACGGCGACTGGGCCTCCACTCCGCTGGTGCTCACGACCGAGGCCGGTACCGGGCGCCCGGGCCTGGTCCAGGTGGCGGGCCCGACGACGCAGGCCGTCGTGCTGACGAGCGTCGACGCCGATGCCGGACGACTGTGGGTCGGCGGCGGGGACATCGACGTGTTCACCGGCTTCGCCGCCTACGCGGAGCTTCCGTGACGTGAGCGGGCGTCCCCGCCCCGGCCGTGAGGTCCGCCGGACGGATCTCGCCCCGGCCGGGGCGGGGGCGCTCGGTGTCGCCCGGATCGCGACCGGCAGACACCGAGTGCGGTACCGACGAGTGGCACGCCCACGGTGGCGCCCGTGGGGACCCCGGAGTTCGGCTCCCGCTTCAGAGCGGCAGATCGTCCGGCAGCACGCGGAACGCCTTGTGGCGGCCGAGTGGGCGCACCGTGCGGAAGTCACGGCGGTCGAGCGTCAGTACGGCGTCGGTGTCGTATTCGGCGGCGATGGCCACGTTCACAGCATCGGCGAGGTCCAGATCGAGGCCGCGGTAGCGGGCGCGTACGGACTGGGCGGTGCCCAGGTGCTCTTCGGTGACGGACGGCATGACGACGCGGCCGCGACGCAGCCAGTGTCGAATATCGTCGACGGCGCTCGCCGCCGCATCACGCCCGAGGCGACGTGTGGCCACGTGGTCGAGCTCCGCCAGCAGCAGGGGTGACATGACGAGCAGCCCGGCGCTCATGATCGCCTCGCCCGCGGCGGCGTTCTCCGGATGCCCTGAGTCCAGCGCGGCGAGCAGGCCGGAGGTGTCGGCGACGACGATGATCACGAAGCCCCGCACGTATCGGTCCGTCGTTCGACGGCATCGGCGACGACGTCGCGCACCTCGGCCTTGTCCGGAGTCGTGCCGGGACCCTCGAAGGTACGGGAGAACAGGGGCTCGTCCCAGACACGGTTCGCCATGGCGGCGAGGTGGATGCCCTCCCGGATGATCTCTGCCTCGCTTACGCCGCGCCGCAGTGCGGCTTCTTTGATGATGGTGAGGTCTTCCGCGTCGGCGTAGACGTTGGTCCGCTTCATGGGCATGTGTCGATGCTAGTACATGTGTCGGGGTTGGTGTATCCCCTGGCGGCTAGCATGCCGCGTTGTCCATCGCGAATTTGGCCGGGCATGGCGGTGTGCGCTATCAGGGGTGGCTCGCGACTTGGGTCAGTGCCTGCCGGGTCGTGACGAATGGTGAAGGCTCGGGGTCGGTGCGTGGATGTGGGGAGTCGTAGGCTCGGAGTAGCCGGTCTTCGGGTGTTGAGGATCACAGGATCGACGTTCCGGCCCGTGTCGCATGTCACAGAGGCGGGGCATAGGATGCACGCACGTCTTGTGAACTGCCTCACAATCTCACGAGCGGACAGGCAAGCCATCCCGGACCCTGATCAGCGGAGGTCGGAAAGCTGATGAGCACCTCAACGTCACACGCACCCGGCCGCGAGACCACCGAGGGCACGGTCTACACCGTCACCGGCGGGGACTGGGACGAGGTCGTCCAGGCCGTTCAGAAGAGCGACGACGAACGCATCATCGTCAACATGGGGCCGCAGCACCCCTCCACCCACGGCGTGATCCGGCTGATCCTGGAGATCGACGGCGAGACCGTCACCGAGGCCCGCTGCGGCGTCGGCTACCTGCACACCGGCATCGAGAAGAACCTCGAGTACCGCACGTGGACGCAGGGTTCGACGTTCGTGACGCGCATGGACTACCTGACCTCGTTCCACAACGAGGCCGCGTACTGCATGTCCGTGGAGAAGCTGCTCGGCATCGAGGACCAGATCCCCGACCGCGCGACGATCATCCGGGTGCTCCTGATGGAGCTGAACCGGATCAGCTCCCACCTCGTGGCCATCGCCACCGGCGGCATGGAACTGGGCGCCACCACGGTGATGGTGTACGGCTTCCGGGACCGCGAGATGGTCCTCGACCTGTTCGAGATGATCACCGGCCTGCGGATGAACCACGCCTACATCCGCCCCGGCGGCCTCGCCCAGGACCTGCCGCCCGGCGCCGTCGACGCGATGCGCGAGACGGTGAAGACGCTGCGCAAGAACTTCGGCGAGTACGAGACCCTCGCGTCGAACAACCCGATCTTCAAGGCCCGGCTCCAGGACATCGCCTACCTCGACCTCACCGGCTGCATGGCCCTCGGCCTGACCGGGCCGATCCTGCGCTCCGCCGGGCTGCCGCAGGACCTGCGCAAGACGGCCCCCTACTGCGGCTACGAGACGTACGACTTCGACGTCCCGACCACCGACACCTGTGACGCGTACGGCCGCTTCCTCATCCGGGTCGAGGAGATGCGGCAGTCGCTGCGCATCGTCGAGCAGTGCCTCGACCGGCTGGAGCCGGGCCCGGTGATGGTCGGCGACAAGAAGATCGCCTGGCCCGCGCAGCTCGCGCTCGGCCCCGACGGCCTGGGCAACTCCCTGGACCACATCCGCAACATCATGGGCACCTCCATGGAGGCCCTGATCCACCACTTCAAGCTGGTCACCGAGGGCTTCCGGGTCCCGCCCGGCCAGGCGTACGTGGCGGTGGAGTCGCCCAAGGGCGAGCTGGGCGTGCACGCGGTGAGCGACGGCGGCACCCGCCCCTACCGGGTCCACTTCCGTGACCCGTCCTTCGCCAACATGCAGGCCATCGCGGCGATGTGCGAGGGCGGCCAGGTCGCGGACGTGATCGTGGTGATCGCCTCCATCGACCCGGTGCTGGGCGGCGTCGACCGCTGACGGTGTCGCCGTCGGCCGCTGACGGTTCGGCGGCGATCCGGGGGTTCGGGCGGCGCGGGGGAGCCGGTGGGCTTCCCCGCGCCGCCCCGCACGTGGCGGGCACCGGTCAGCGGCGGGCGACGCGCTCCAGGAGTTCGCCCGTCTCGGCCAGCCGGGCGTCGGTGTTCCCGGACGCCGCGACGAAGCCGTCCGGCCGCAGGAGCAGCCAGCCCGCCCTGCGCCGGTCGACGTGGTCGTGCGCGACGAGACCGGGGAAGCGGGCGGCGAGGCTGCGGGCCGAGGAGGCCAGCTGCCCTTCCTCGGGCCCGAGCGTCACCAGCCGGAAGACGGAATCCGCCGGCGCGGCCGGCGCCGGGACCCACACCGGCGTCCGGCTGCCCGGGGCCGGCAGCCCGCGCGGCGGCTTCGGGGCGGGCCGGCCGAAGAGCACGTCCGGCTGGCGGGTGAGACGCCCGGCGAGCATCGCCGCGTACCACCGGTGCAGGACGCCGGTGAGCTGCATCAGCGCCCACGCGACGTTGCGCAGCCGGGCCGCCGCCGGTCCGGCTGCGGCCATCCGCACCATCTTGCCGGTGCTCTGCACCACCTGCTCGGCCACCGCGCGGCGCTCGGTGCTGTAGCTGTCCAGCACCCCGGGGGCCAGCCGGTCCCCGATGACTCCGGCGAGCTTCCAGGCGAGGTTGCGGCCGTCCTGGATGCCCAGGTTGAGCCCCTGGCCGCCGACGACCGAGTGGACGTGCGCGGCGTCGCCGACGAGGAACACCCGTCCGCTGCGCAGGGTTTCGGCGATGCGCTCCTGGCTGGTGAACGTGCCGATGGCGGACGGGGAGACGAACCGCAGCCCGCCCGGACCGCGTTCGTCCAGGATGCGCTGCACTCCCTCCTGGGTGCAGGGGAACTCCGGCGGGACCGGCCCCGAGACGCGGACCTTCCCGCCGGGGAGGGGGGACAGCAGGATGACACCGGCCGGGCGGAGGAAGTAGTGCACCTCCTCGCGCGGGAACTCGCCCTCCACCTCGCCCTCGGCCAGCAGGAACGTCATCGGCACCCCGCCGCCGGTGAACGGCGTCCCGAGCCGTTGCCGCACCGTGCTGCCGACCCCGTCGGCGCCGATCAGCCACGGGGTGGTGACGGTCGCGGAGCCGCCGTCCCCGTCCGCCCCGTCCGCCCCGGGCTCCCCGGCCGTCGCCGACGTGCCGGGCTGCCCGGGCTTCCCGGCGCGCTCCGGCTCCTCCGTGCGGCCGGGCTTCCCGACGGTGAGGGTGACGGCGTCGGCGGAAGCGGCCACGTCGGTGACGCGGGTGCCGTACTCGACCGCGCCGCCGAGCTTCTCCAGCGCGCCGCGCAGCAGCCGGTCCGTCTCCTCCTGCGGTATCAGCAGCGGCTGGTTCGCGGCGCCGAGGGGGACGCGCAACGTCTTCCCGTCGCCCATGTGGTAGGCGAGCGCCTTGGCCCGGATGCCGCACGCCTCCGCCTCCTGGAGCAGCCCGAGCCCGTCCAGGACCTCCAGGGTCGGCGGCCACAGCAGGATCGCCCGCGAGCCCCTGGGCGGTGCCTTCGCGGCCTCCAGGACGCGGACGGGCACGCCGTGCCGCAGCAGTTCGCAGGCCGTCACCAGGCCGCAGGGCCCGGCGCCGACGACCACGACCGGATCGGCGGAGCCGCCCGTCGGCTCGGAGGTGGGGTTCTCGCTCATTTCACGTGCCTTTCGCAGGGTTTTCCGTGTCCCGGGGTG
The DNA here is from genome assembly GCF_027460245.1 of Streptomyces sp. WMMC1477. Lineage (NCBI taxonomy): Bacteria > Bacillati > Actinomycetota > Actinomycetes > Kitasatosporales > Streptomycetaceae > Streptomyces > Streptomyces sp. WMMC1477. The sequence continues at coordinate 3,107,319 of NZ_JAPZBD010000003.1, forward strand.
CGGGGCGGGTCTCGTCCGGCCGGTCCAGCCGGTCCAGCCAGGCGGTGACGGCCTCCGCCGCCGCTCCGGCGTGCTGCTCGATGAGGGTGAAGTGGTCGCCGGGGGCGGTCACCTCGGTGTGGGGGAGCGGCCAGGCGACGGTGCGGCCGGGGCGCTGCTCGGCGGCCTTGACGAGGAGCGTGGGCAGCTGCTCGCCGCCCTCCTCGGCGTCCTCGGTGCCCTCGCCGGCTACCTGCGGCACCGCCTCCAGCAGCCGCAGGTAGCCGCCCATGGCCGTGAGCCGGTCGTCGCCGACGGCGTCCATCCGGTCGGCCATGCCCGCCAGCAGCCACGCGTGGTCGGCCGGGGAGTAGCCGTCCAGCGGCGTGCTGTCGAGCAGCACCACGCCCCGGGCGCCGGTACGGGCGGCGACGGTGTGCGCCAGCAGGCCACCGGACGAGTAGCCGACCAGCACGAACGGCTCGCCCTCCGCCGAAGCCTGACGTACCGCCGCGACCAGGGCCTCGCTCAGCGCCTCCCGGCTCGCGGGCAGCGGCTCACCGGGCAGGAAGCCCGGCAGCGGCAGCGCCGTCACGGGGTGCACGTCGCGCACGGCGGCGGCGAACCGGGCGAACTGGTGCGGCCCGGAGGCCAGGAGTGCACTGGGCAGGCAGAGCAGGTGCGGGCCGGTGCCGCCGTGGGCGAGACGTACCGGGGCCGGGACGGCGCCGGGTTCCCCGGCCCCGGCGAAGGCGGGGCGGAACGCGGCGGCGTCGCCGAGCAGCCGGAGGAAGGCGGCCGACTCGCCACGGTCCAGGGCACGCCGGAACAGGGTGGCGAGCGTGCCGCCGCCCGTGGCCGTGGCACCCCCGCCGCCCGTGGCCGGTTCGACGGCGGCATCCGACGTGCCCGAACCGGTGACGCGGGCGGGGAGTTCGGCGAGCAGCAGGTCGGCCAGCCCGGCCGGGGCCGGGTTGCTCATGAAGGCCGCCGTCGGCAGGGTCACGCCCGTCGCTCCGTTGAGCCGGTTGCGGAGTTCCACGCTGGTCAGCGAGTCGAACCCGAGCTCCAGCAGGCCGCCCTCGGGGAGCGAGGAGGGGTCCGGGTGGCCCAGCACCGCCGCGGCCTCCGCCCGGACGAACTCCGCGACCGTCCGCCGCCGTTCGTCCTCCGAACCGGCTACCGTCAGTCGGCGGGACAGCTCCGCGCCCCGCCCGGATCCGCCGCCGGCCATCTTCCCCGACACCCCGTGGCCGCCCGCCCCGTGGCCGCCCGCCTCGGGCAGTTCGGCGAGCAGCGCGGGCGGGCGCGTCGCCGCGTAGGCGGGGCCGAACCGCGACCACTCGATGTCGGCGACGACGAGACCGCCCTCGGCGCCGTTCAGCGCGGCCCGGGCCGCGTCCAGGGCCCGGGCGGGGTCGAGGAGGGCCAGGCCCCGGCTGTGGAAGCGTTCCCGGCGTACCCGTGCCGCCGCCTCGGCCGTCTCCTCCGTTCCGGCCGCCGCGCCTTCGGGGCCGTCCGGCTGCTCGGCCTGCCCGGCTCCGGGCCGGTCCGGGTCGGTCCACGGGCCCCACGCGAGCGCGGCACCCGGCAGACCGCCCGCCCGGCGCCGGTCGGCCGTCGCGTCCAGATAGGCGCAGGCGGCGGCGTAGGCGCCCTGGCCGACCCCGCCGAACGTCGCCGCGATCGAGGAGAAGAGGAGGAACCCGGCCGGTGAGTGCTCCGCCGTGGCCTCGTGCAGGGCCCGTACCTCGGCGGCCGAGCAGGTGAACGTCTCCGCCAGCCGCCCCGGCGTCAACTGGTCCAGCGGCGCCTCGTCCAGCGGCGCGCCGGTGTGGACGACCGCGGTGAGCGGGGCCCCGTCCGGCAGGGCGTCCAGCAGCGCCGTGAGCGCCGAGCGGTCGGTGAGGTCGACGCCGACGGCCGTCGCCGGGGTGCCGGCTGCCGTCAGCTCCGCGGCGAGGTCGCGTACGCCGTCCTCCTTCCCCGCCGCCAGCAGCAGGTGCCCCGCGCCGCGTCCGGCCAGCCAGCGCGCCACCGCCGCGCCCGTGGCCCCGGCGGCGCCGGCCACGAGCACGGTGCCGCCGGTGACGTCCGCCGTCCCGCCGCCGTCCGCTGTGCCGGGCCCGTCGCCGTCCGCCGGTGCGCCGACCGGTGCGGGGGCGCGGACGAGCCGTCGCACGAAGGAGCCGTCCCGGCGTACGGCCACGGCGTCCTCCCCGCAGGACAGCGCTGCGACGAGGCCGTCCCAGCCGCCGTCGGCCGGCAGGTCCACGAGCCCGCCCCACAGCGCCGGGTGCTCGTGGGCCGCCGCCTGGCCCAGGCCCCAGACCGCCGCCTGGTCCGGGGAGGGCGCGGCGTCGTGCGCGTCCACCGCGACCGCGCCCCGCGTCACCGTCCACAGCCGGGCGTCCGGCTCCGCGTCGGCCATCGCCTGCACCAGGGCGAGGGTGCCCGCCAGGCCGCCCGGCACCACGGCGGCGCCCGGATGCGGTGCCTCGTCCGCGCCGAGCAGCGACAGCACGCCGCGCACGCCCTCGTCCGCGGCCTCCCGCAGCCGCCGCGCCGCCTCGGAGCGCTCGACGCCCCCCGCCGCGACGTCCCACCGCACGCAGCGGGCCCCCGCCTCCTCCAGGGCCCCTACGACGTCCTCGGCCCGGGGGCCGCCGTCCCCGCGCGGTGCCTCGTCGGCGACGACCAGCCAGGTGCCGTCCAGCCGCGGCGTGGTCCCCGCGCCGGCCGGGCGCCAGGCGATGCGGTACCGCATCGCGTCCAGCGGCGACACCGGCCCGGCGGGGAGGGCGGGCGCGGCCGGGGCGAGCCAGTAGCGCTCCCGCTGGAAGGCGTAGGTCGGCAGCTCGCACACCCGCGCACCGCTGCCCGCGAACAGCGCGGCCCAGTCCACCGGGAGCCCGGCCGCGCTCGCCTCGCCGAGCGCGGTGAGGAAGCGGGCCGGCCCGCCGTCGTCCCGCCGCAGCGAGGCCAGCACCGCCCCCGGCGTCCCGTCCGGCCTTGACTCCGACTCCAGGATCTCGCCGACGTTCAGGCCCAGCACCGGCGTCGCCCCGATCTCGACGAACGCCCGGTGCCCCCGCCCCACCAGCTCCCGCACCGCGGCCTCGAAGCGCACGGGGCTGCGCACGTTGCGCCACCAGTAGTCGGCGTCCAGCTCGGCGGTGTCCACGGGGCCACCGGTCACCGTCGAGACGAAGGGGACGCCCCCGCTCACCGGGACGACCGGCCGCCAGCCGGCCAGCAACTCGGCACGGAACGGGTCGAGCTGGGGCGAGTGCGAGGCGAAGTCCACCTTCACCCGGCGGGCCTCCACACCCCGCGCCGCCAGCTCGGCCAGCAGCTCCGTGAGCGCCTCCCCGTCCCCGGAGACGACGACGGCCGAGGCGCTGTTGACCGCCGCCACCACCAGCCGTCCCCCGAACCGCGCCAGCGCCTCGGCCGCCTCCTCCTCCGGCAGCGGCACCACCGCCATACCGCCCTTCCCGGCCAGCGAGTTGAGCACTCTGCCGCGGTGCGCGACCAGCGCCGCGCCGTCGGCGAGGCCGAGCCCGCCCGCCACCACGGCCGCCGCCACCTCGCCCTGCGAGTGGCCGACGACCGCGGCCGGGCGCACCCCGCAGGCCCGCCACAACTCCGCCAGCGCCACCCCCAGGGCCCACTGCACCGGCTGCACCACCCCCGCCGACTCCAGCGAGGGCGCGCCCGCCTCCTCCCGCAGCACCGCGGTCAACGACCAGTCCACGTGCGGCCGCAGCGCGTCCTCGCAGGCCGCGATCCACCGGGCGAACACCGGCGAGAAGTCGAGGAGTTCGCGGCCCATCCCGGCCCAGTGCGCCCCGCCGCCGGAGAACACGAACACGGGGCCCGGCCCGTCGCCCCCGTCGCCGTCCGCCGCGGAACCGGGAACCATCCCGGGCGCGGCACCGGGCGCGGCGCCGGGATCGCCCGTCGCCAGCGCGTCCAACGCCCGGCCGAACGCGTCCCGGTCCCCGGCCGCCAGCACGGCCCGGTGCGGGAACCGGCGCCGCGTGGCCGCCAGCGAGAACGCCACATCCAGGAGGTCCGCCTCCGGGTGGGCGTCCAGATGGGCACGCAGACGGGCCGCCTGCGCCCGCAGCCCGTCCCCGCTCCGCGACGACAGCACCCACGGCACCGGCGTCCCCGCGCCCAACGTCAGCGGGGCCTCCCCGTCCGGCGCCCGTCCGGCACCCTCCGCCCCCGGCGGCGCCTCCTCGACGATGACGTGCGCGTTCGTGCCGCTCACCCCGAACGCCGACACCCCCGCGCGCCGCGGCCGTTCCCCACGCGGCCAGGCCCGCTCCTCGGTCAGCAGTCCCACGGCGCCCGAGGACCAGTCGACGTGCGGGGTCGGCGCGTCCACGTGCAGCGTCCTCGGCAGCCTCTCGTGCCGCAGCGCCTGCACCGTCTTGATGATCCCGGCCACCCCGGCGGCCGCCCCCGTGTGGCCGACGTTGGACTTCATCGAGCCCAGCCACAGCGGCCGGTCCGTCGCCCGCTTGCCGTAGGTGGCCAGGAGGGCCTGGGCCTCGATGGGGTCCCCGAGGGTGGTGCCGGTGCCGTGCGCCTCGACGGCGTCCACGTCGGAAGGCTCCAGCCCGGCCGCCGCCAGCGCCGCCCGGATCACCCGCTGCTGCGCCGGGCCGTTGGGCGCCGTCAACCCGTTGCTGGCCCCGTCCTGGTTGACCGCGCTCCCGCGGATGACCGCCAGCACCGGGTGCCCCCGGCGCCGCGCGTCGGACAGCCGCTCCAGCAGCAGCACCCCGACGCCCTCGCCCCAGCCCGTGCCGTCCGCCCCTGCCGCGAACGACTTGCAGCGCCCGTCCGGGGCCAGCCCCCGCTGGCGGCTGAACTCCACGAACCCGGCCGGGGTGGAGAGCACCGTCACCCCGCCGGCCAGCGCCATGCCGCAACGGCCCGAGCGCAGCGACTCCACCGCCAGATGCGTCGCCACCAGCGACGACGAGCAGGCCGTGTCCACCGACACGGCGGGCCCGTCCAACCCGAGCGTGTAGGAGAGCCGGCCCGACAGGACACTGGCCATGTTGCCCGTCAGCACGTACCCCTCGACCGGGTCCGACGTCGACAGTGTCAGCGAGCCGTAGTCCTGACCGCTCGTTCCGACGAACACCCCCGTCTCCGCCTCCGACAGCTCCGCGACGTCCAGCCCCGCCCGTTCCACCGCCTCCCAGGCGGTTTCGAGCAGGATGCGCTGCTGCGGGTCCATGGCGAGGGCCTCGCGCGGCGAGATGCCGAAGAACTCGGCGTCGAAGTCCGCCACGTCGTGGACGAAACCGCCGTGCCGCGTGTAACTCGTGCCGGGATGGCCGGGATCCGGATCGTAGAGCGCGTCCAGGTCCCAGCCGCGGTCGGTGGGGAAGCCCCCGATCGCGTCCCGGCCCGCCGCCAGCAGCTCCCACAGCTCCTCGGGGGACGCCGCGCCCCCGGGGAAGCGGCACGCCATCCCGACGACGGCCACCGGCTCCCGCTGTCGCGCCTCGGCGCGGTGCAGCCGCCGCAGCGCCTCGTGCAGGTCCACCGTCACGCGCTTCAGGTAGTCCCTCAGCTGTGCCTCGTTCGCCATCAGGCGCTCCCCCGGGCGGTGTTGTGGTCAGTGGTCGGGGCCTCGAAGGTGCCCAGTCGGTCGTTGATGAACGCGAACAGCTCGTCGTCCGTGAACCCCTCGACGGCCGACGCGACCTCCGCCGGTCCCAGGTCGTCCGACGCGTACGACGGGTCCGAGGCCGAGGTCAGCGGGCCCCCGACGAGCTCCGGCGCAGCTCCGGCCGCCGGCCGGCCGCCGTCTCCCGCGGCGGATCGTTCTCCGGCTCGCCCCGGTGCCGAGGCCGCGTCCAGCTCCGCGAGGACCAGCTCGGCCACGGCCGTCGGCGTCGGATGGTCGAACACCAGCGTCGCGGGCAGCCGCAGGCCCGTCGTCGTGTTGAGCTGGTTCCGCAGTGACATCGCCGCCAGCGAGTCGAAACCCAGCTCCTTGAACGGCCTCGACGCCTCCACCGACTCCGCGCCCTCGTGCCCGAGCACCGCCGCGGCCGCCGACCGGACCACGGCCAGCACCGCCGACCGCCGCTCCTCGGCCGGAAGCCCCGCCAACCGGGCCGACCACGCCGAGCCGTCCCCACCCCCGTCTCCGTCGGCGTCCTCCGACTCGCCGCCGGGCGCCAACGCCTCTGCCACCTCGGGCAGTTCCGCGAGCATCGGGCTCGGCCGGGACGCGGTGAACAGGGGTGCGAACCTCGCCCAGTCCACGTCTGCGACCACCACGTTCGTCTCGTCGTGGTCCAGCGCCTGCTGGAGCGCCGCCAGGGCCGCCTCCGTCGTCAGCCCCGTCAACCCGCGACGTTCCAGCTGAAGCCTGCGCTCACCCTCGGCCGCCGCGTCCTCCACTCCGATCGGCGCCTCCGCCCACAGGCCCCAAGCGATCGACGTCGCATGCTCTCCGGCCGCCCGGCGTGCCTGCGCCACCGCGTCCACCGACGCGACGGCCGCGGCATGAGCCCCCTGCCCCGCCGCACCCCACACCCCGGCGACGGAGGAGAAGACGACGAAGGCGTCCAGGCCGCTGGTGTAGCCCCCTGCGTCGTCCTCTGCGTCGGCCTCTGCGTCGTCCACGGAAGTGTTTGCGGCGGCGTTCCCGGAGGCGTTCTCGGCGGGGGCGACGGGGCGTGTCAGCTCATCCAGCAGCCGAGCGCCGGTCACCCGCACGGACGTCCCCTCGGCCAGCGTCTCCGGCGTCAGCTCCGCCATCGGCATCCACGTGTCGGCCTCGGCGGTGTGGAAGACGGCGGACAACGGCAGGCCCTCCGGCACGCCGGACAGCAGAGCGCGGACGGCGTCCCGGTCGGTGAGATCACAGGGCACGACGGTCACCTCTCCCGCGCCCAGCTCCCGCAACTCCGCGACCAGCGGCCCGCCCGTGCCCGCCCCGTCCGGCCCCGCCCCGCGCGCAGGGCACGTCAGGATCAGGTGCGGCGTACCCGCCCGGGCAAGCCAACGTGCCACCAGGGCACCCGTCCCCGTCATGCCACCGGTGACGAGTACGGTGCCCCTCGGCCGCCATGCCTCCCGCGCCCCGGCGGGGTGCGGCGCGCGGCGGAGACGGGGCACGCGGACGCCGTCGTCGCGGACCGCGAGCTGGTCCTCCTGGCCGGTCAGGTGTCGCGTGAGGAGGGCGTAGTGCTGCGGTTGGGGCTGTGCCGGCAGGTCGACGAGGCCGCCCCACCGGGTGGGGTGTTCCAGGGCCGCGACCCGTCCGAGCCCCCAGATCTGCGCCTGCTCGGGGCTGGGCGCCGCCTCGTCGTGGCGGACGCGGACCGCGTTCGTCGTCACCTGCCACAACGGCACGGGCGCTCCGCCCGCCGCCTCGTGAGCGTTCACGAGGTCCACCACGTCGGCCGCCTCGGGCAGCAGGCTCAGCACACCCGACAGGCCAGGGTGCTCCTTGCGGAGAGCGGCCAGCTCAGCGGGTCCCTCGCACGGCACCACGACCGCACCGGCCGCCTCGAACGCGGCCGTCAACGCCGTCGGCACGCCGGCGGTCGCGACCACGGCCCAGGTGGCCCCGCTGCCATCCGCCGGTTCGGCGACGTCCAGCGGACGCCAGTCCACCCGGTACCGCCAACTCCCGAGATGCCGTGTGCTCCGCCGCCACGCCGCCAGGGCCGGAAGGACGGCACCGAGGGCGTCGGGGTCCAGCCCCAGGTCGCCCGCGAGCCTGCGGGGGTCCGCCTTCTCCAGCTCGGTCCAGGAGGAGTCCTCCGAAGTGGGCTCGGTCGGGTCGGGGTTCAGCCAGTAGTTCCTGTGTTGGAAGGGGTAGGTGGGGAGTGGTGTGGGTGGGGTGTTGTGGTGGTTGGTGGTGTTGGGGTGTGTGGGGGTGAGTCCGTGGGTGTGGGTGTGGGCGAGTGCGTGGGTGAGTTGGGTGGTGGTGGGTTGGTGGCGTTTGAGGGTGTGGTGGGTGGTGGTGTGGGGGTGGGTTTGGGTGATGTGGGTGGTGAGGGTGGGGTGGGGGCTGGGTTCGAGGTAGTGGGTGTGTCCGGTGGTGGTGAGGTTGGTGAGGGTGGTGTGGAAGCGGACGGGGTGGCGGAGGTTTTGGTACCAGTAGTCGGGGTTGAGGGGTGTGGTGGTGTCGATGGGTTGGGTGGTGAGGGTGGAGTGGAAGGGGATGGTGGGTGGGGTGGGGTTGATGGGGGCGAGTTGTTGGAGGAGTTGGTTGCGGAGGGTGGTGATGTGGGGGGTGTGGGAGGCGTAGGTGACGGGGATGCGGTGGTGTCGGATGTCGTGTTGGGTGCAGTGGTGTTGGAGGGTGTCGAGTTGGTGGGGGTTGCCGGCGATGATGGTGGTGGTGGGGGAGTTGTGGGCGGCGATGTGGAGGTCGTCGTAGGGGTGGATGAGGTGTTGGGTGTCGTTGGGGTTGAGGTTGAGGGAGAGCATGCCGCCGGGTGGGGCGTGGTGGTGGAGGGTGTGGGAGCGGAGGGCGATGATGCGGGCGGAGTCGTGGAGGGTGAGGGCTCCGGCGATGTGGGCGGCGGTGATTTCGCCTTGGGAGTGGCCGATGACGGCGTGGGGGTGGATGCCGTGGTGCTGCCAGGTGCGGGTGAGGGCGATCATCATGGCCCAGAGGGCGGGTTGGACGATGTCGGTGCGTTGGAGTAGTTCGGGGTCTTGGCTGGTGAGGACGTGGCGGAGGTTCCAGTCGGTGTGGGGGGCGAGGGCTTCGGCGCAGGCGTCGATGGCTGTGGTGAAGGCGGGGTGGGTGTCGAGGAGTCCGGTGGCCATGCCGGGCCATTGGGAGCCTTGTCCGGGGTAGACGAAGACGATCTTTCCGTCGGTGGCCGTGCCCTCGATCACGGTCGGGTGTGGCACGCCCTCGGCCAGAGCCTCCAACCCGGCGAGGAGTTCCTCGCGTCCGGTGCCGGTGACGGCGGCGCGTTCGGTGAACCGGGCCCGGGCACGCAACGAACGACCCACCGCCGAGGGATTCTTGGCCGGGTGTCGTGCGAGGTGTGCGTGCAGCCTTCGGGCCTGGTCCCGGACGGCGCCTCGGGTGTGACCGCTGAGCGGCCAGTACACGGGGTTCGGCTCTTCCTCAGGCGGCTCTGGGGTGGTGTCGCCTTGTTCGAGGATGACGTGGGCGTTGGTGCCGCTGATGCCGAAGGAGGAGACGGCGGCGCGGCGGGGTCGTCCGGTGTCGGGCCAGGGTCGTTGTTCGGTGAGGAGTTGGATGGTTCCGTCGGACCAGTCGATGTGGGGTGTGGGTTGGTCGATGTGGAGGGTTTGGGGGAGTTGGCCGTGGCGCATGGCCTGGATCATTTTGATGAGGCCTGCGGCGCCTGCGGCGGCTTGGGTGTGGCCGATGTTGGACTTGATCGAGCCGAGCCACAGGGGTTGGTCGGTGTTGCGGTTGGTGCCGTAGGTGGCTTGGAGGGCTTGGGCTTCGATGGGGTCGCCGAGGGTGGTGCCGGTGCCGTGGGCTTCGACGGCGTCCACGTCGTCGGTCGTCAGTCCGGCGTTGGTCAGGGCGGTGGTGATGACGCGTTGTTGGGAGGGGCCGTTGGGGGCGGTGAGTCCGTTGCTGGCGCCGTCCTGGTTGGTGGCGGTGCCGCGGACGACGGCGAGGACGGTGTGGTGGTTGCGGCGGGCGTCGGAGAGGCGTTCGAGGAGGAGGAGTCCGGCGCCTTCGGCCCAGCCGGTGCCGTCGGCGGCTGCTGCGAAGGGTTTGCAGCGGCCGTCGGGGGCGAGGCCGCGTTGGCGGCTGAACTCGATGAAGGTGCCGGGGCTGGCCATGATGGTGACGCCGCCGGCCAGGGCGAGGTCGCTTTCGCCGGAGCGTAGGGACTGTGCGGCGAGGTGGACGGCGACGAGGGAGGAGGAGCAGGCGGTGTCCACGGTCACCGCCGGGCCCTCGAACCCGAACGTGTAGGACAGCCGGCCGGAGGCGATGCTCCCGGTGTTGCCCGTGCCGAAGTAGCCCCCGAGATCGTCCGGGAGGTTCGGCAGGCGTGATGCGTACTCGTGGTACATGAGGCCGGTGAAGACGCCGGTGCGGGTTCCACGTTGGGTGGTGGGGTCGAGTCCGGCGTTCTCCAGTGCTTCCCAGGCGGTTTCGAGGAGGATGCGTTGTTGGGGGTCCATGGCGAGGGCTTCGCGGGGTGAGATGCCGAAGAGGTCGGCGTCGAAGTGGCCCGCGGTGTGGAGGAAGCCGCCGTGTCGGGTGTAGGTGGTGCCGGGGTGGTCGGGGTCGGGGTGGTGGAGGGTGGTCAGGTCCCAGCCGCGGTTGGTGGGGAAGGGGGTGATCGCGTCGCGGCCCTGGGCGACCAGGTCCCACAGCTCGTCCGGTGAGGTGACGTCACCGGCGTAGCGGCAGGCCATACCCACCACCACGATCGGATCGTCGGTGAGAGGTGTGCCGTCGCGGGGAGCGGGGGCCGCGGACGTGCCCGTGGCGGCGCCGAGCAACCGCTCGATCAGGTGGTCGACGAGGGCTTCCGGGTTGGGGTGGTCGAAGAGGAGCGTGGCCGGGAGGCGCAGCCCGGTCGCGTCGGCCAGCCGGTTGCGGAGCTGGACCGTGGTGAGTGAGTCGAAGCCCAGGTCCTTGAAGCCACGGGTGGGTTCCAGGGCCGTGGTTCCGGAGTGGCCGAGGACGGCGCTCACCTCGGCGGCCAGGAGTTCCTGGACGGCCTGCGTCCGTTCGGCGGGGGTGAGTCGGTCGAGCCGTCCGGCCAGCGGGGCCGTGTTCCGTCGCCGGGAGGCGACGCGCTCGGCGGGTGCACGGAACAGCTCGCGGAGCGGGGCGGGCAGATCACCGGCGGCGGCGCGGCGGCGCAGGGCAGCGGGCTCTAGCCGTACGACCGCGGTGAACGGGTTGTCCGAGCGGGCGGTTGCCACGTCGAAGAGGCGGAGGCCCTGCTCGGGGTCGAGCGGAACCATGCCGCCGTCGGCGATGCGGGCCTTCTCCGCGTCGGAGAGGTGGCCGCTCATGCCGGTGGGCTGGTTCCACAGGCCCCAGGCGAGGGCGTGGGCGGGTTGGTTCTGTGCGGCGCGGTGACGGGTGAGGGCGGTGAGGTGGGCGTTGGCGGCGGCGTAGTGGGCCTGACCGGGGTTGGGCAGGGCGGCGGTGATGGACGAGAAGAGGACGAAGTGGGTCAGGCGGAGGTCTTGGGTCTGGTGGTGGAGGTTGAGCGCGGCGTCGACCTTGGGGTCGAGCACGCTGTGGAGTTGCCGGTCGGTGAGGTTGGCCGTCAGGGCGTCGTCGAGGTGGCCCGCGCAGTGGACGACGGCGGTGAGGGGGTGGCCCGGCCGGGTGGAGTGGGTGAGGGCGTGGACGCTGTCGGGGTCGGTGAGGTCGCAGGCCGTGATGGTGACGGCGGCACCGAGCGAGGTGAGTTCGGCGTGGAGCCGCTCGGCGGTGGGGGTGTGGGGGCCTTGCCGGTTGGTGAGGACGAGGTGGCGGATGCCGTGCCGCTCCACGAGGTGGCGGGCGATGAGGGAGCCGAGCCCACCGGTGCCGCCGGTGATCAGGACGGTGCCGTCCGCGTCCCAGGCCGGGTCGGCGGCGTCGCCCGCCGGAGGGAGGGACGTGAGGCGGGGTGCGCTGATCCGGCCGGCCGTGAGGACGAGTCGGGGTTCGGCGGTGTTCAGCGCGGCGGGGAGGGCGGTGAGGGTTGCGGGGTGGTCGTCCACGTCCAGGACGGCGAGGCGGCCGGGGTTCTCGGCCGCGGCGACCTGGACGAGCGCGTGGAGGGGTTCGCGCAGCAGGTCGGAGGTGGTGGAGTGGGTGAGGGCCACGAGACGGGAGGCGTCCTGGGCGTGGTGGGCGAGCCAGTCCCGGACGAGGTGGAGGGTGTCCTCGCAGGCGTGGTGGATGTCGGCCGCGTCGGGATCGGTGCCGGTGGGCAGGAAGGCGAACACCGCCTCGGGGGAGGGCAGACGTCCGGCGGTCACGGCCTCGCGCAGCGCGGCCAGGTCGGGGAAGGCCGGGCAGTCGGGGTAGGGGCGCCAGTCGGTCGGGCCGACCACCGCCCAAGGGCCCGGCTCCGCACGTTCCCCGGAGGTCAACTCCACCCATTCCAGGCCGTACAGCGGCTCCTGGCCGGTGTCCGCCGGGCGCAGGGCGAGGCGCTCGACGGAGACGACGGCATTGCCGTGCTCGTCGGTGGCGTGCAGGGAGACCCCGTCCCCGCTCTCGGCCGGGGTGAGGCGGACGCGGAGCGACGAGGCCGAGGCGGCCCTCGCGTGCAGGCGTACGCCGGTCCAGCTGAACGGCAGGCGCGGGCGCCCGGTGGCGTCGGCGGTGTCGGCGGTGTCGGCGGCGTCGGTGGTGTCGGCGGTGGGACCGAGGGCGAGGGCGTGGAGGGCGGCGTCGAGGAGCGCGGGGTGCAGGGCGAAGCCGCCCGGGCCGCTTGCCGTCTCCGACGGGGGGAGGGCGACTTCGGCGTGGACGACGTCGCCGTCGCGCCATGCCGCGTGCAGGCCCTGGAAGGTGGGCCCGTAGGGCAGTCCGGCGGCGGCCAGGTCGTCGTAGAGCCCCTCGACCGGTACCGGGATGGCGTCGTCCGGCGGCCAGGTGTCGGCGGCGGGCGGGGGGCGTCGTGTCGGGTGGCCCGGCGGTGGTCGTCCCGTCGGCGTGGTGGGTCCATGCGGCGTCGGTGCCGACGGGGCGGGAGTGAACGCCGATCCGGTGTTCGCCCGCCGGTCCGGCTTCGCGGACGGTGACCTGAAGCTGTACCGCCTGCCCCGGCTGGAGGACGAGGGGCGCCTGCAGGGTGAGTTCGGACAGTCCGGTGTCGCCGGTGCGCTCGGCGGCGTGGAGGGCGAGTTCGAGGAGTGCGGTGCCGGGGACGACGACGGTCGAGCCCACCCGGTGGTCGGCCAGCCAGGGGTGGGTGTCGAGGCTCAGCCTGCCGGTGAGCACGAACCCTTCGGCGTCGGCGAGTTCCACCGAGGCGCCGAGGAGCGGGTGGTCGGCGGAGCCGAGCCCGAATCCGGTCGCGTCACCGTGTGCGGGCGCGGAGGGCAGCCAGTAGGTCTCGCGCTGGAAGGGATAGGTGGGCAGCTCGGGTTGGCCGCCTCGGGGCTCGGGGAGGACCCGGTCCCAGCGGATGTCGGCACCGCTCTCGTGGAGGGTGGCGAGGGTGGTGAGGTAGGTGTGTGTTGGGGGGTGTTTGGGGTTTTGGGTGGGGAGGTGGGTGTGGTGGGGGTTGTTGAGGGTGTTGGTGGTGAGGGTGGTGAGGGTGGTGTCGGGGCCGAGTTCGAGGGTGGTGGTGATGTTGTGGTGGGTGAGGGTGGTGAGGTGGTCGGTGAAGCGGACGGTGTCGCGGACGTGGTGGGCCCAGTGTTGGGGGTTGGTGAGGTGTTCGGTGGGGGTGGTGAGGGGGGTGGTGGGTTGGTGGTAGGTGAGGGTGGCGGCGACGGTGTGGAGGTCGTCGAGCATGCCGTCCATGTGGTGGGAGTGGAAGGCGTGGGAGACGCGGAGTTGGGTGGTTTTGCGGCCTTGGTGGTGGAAGTGCTGGGCGATGGTGCGGACGGCGTCGGTGTCGCCGGAGATGACGGTGTCGTGGGGGCTGTTGAGGGCGGCGATGGAGACGCGGTCGTTGAGGTGGGGTTGTATCTCCTGTTCGGTGGCGTGGATGGCGGTCATGGTGCCGCCGGTGGGCATGGTTTGCATGAGGTGGGCGCGGGTGGTGACGAGGTGGGCGGCGTCGGTGAGGGTGAGGATGCCGGCGCAGTGGGTGGCGGTGAGGTCGCCCAGGGAGTGGCCGGTGAGGAGGTCGGGGGTGATGCCGTGGTGGGTGAGGAGGTGGTGGAGGGCGGTTTGGTGGGCGAAGAGGGCGGGTTGGGCGTAGCGGGTCTGGTCCAGGAGGGCGGCTTGCTCGGTGCCGGGTTCGGCGAACATGAGGTCGCGCAGGGGCCGGTCCAGGTGGGGGTCGAGGGCCTCGCAGGCCTCGTCCAGGGCGCGGGCGAAGACGGGGAAGGCGGTGTAGAGCTCGCGTCCCATGCCCGGACGCTGACTCCCCTGACCCGAGAAGAGAAAGGCCGTACGGCGGCGTCCCGTTACCTTCGGCGCGGCGTGCTCGGTGCGGCCCTGAGCCAGGGCGTCGAGCCCCGCCAGCAGGGCGTCGCGGCCGTCCGCCAGCACCACCGCGCGGTGGTCGAGGGCGGCGCGGGTGGTGGCCAGGGCGTGCGCGAGGCTCGGGAGGTCCACGTCCGGGTGGGCGCGGACGAGGTCCCCGACACGGTCGGCGTGGGCGCGCAGGGCGGGAAGGGTGCGGCCCGACAGCAGTACCGGAGTCCACGACGGCGCGGCACCGGCCGACGACGCCTCGGGGTCCGGCGCCGGGGCGGCGGGTCCGGGCTCCGGCGCCTCCTCCAGCAGGACGTGGGCGTTGGTTCCGCTGACGCCGAAGGAGGAGACGGCGGCCCGGCGCGGACGGCCTTCGCTCGCCGGCCACGCGCGGGCCTCGGTCAGCAGCCGGACGCCGCCCGCCTCCCAGTCCACGTGGGGCGTCGGCGTGTCCACGTGCAGGGTCCTGGGCAGCCGCCGGTGCCGCATGGCCTGCACCGTCTTGACGATCCCGGCGATGCCCGCCGCGGCCTGGGTGTGCCCGATGTTGGACTTGACCGACCCCAGCCACAGCGGCCGGTCCGGGGCACGGTCCCGCCCGTACGTGGCGAGCAGTGCCTCGGCCTCGATGGGGTCGCCGAGGGCGGTGCCGGTGCCGTGGGCCTCCACGGCGTCCACGTCGGACGTCGTCAGCCCGGCGCCGGCCAGCGCCGCCCTGATGACCCGTTCCTGGGACGGCCCGTTGGGCGCGGTGAGGCCGTTGCTGGCGCCGTCCTGGTTGACGGCCGTGCCCCGGACGACGGCCAGGACCCGGTGCCCCTTGCGGCGCGCGTCGGAGAGCCGTTCCAGCAGCAGGACGCCCACGCCCTCGGCCCAGTTGGTGCCGTCGGCGGTGGCGGAGAACGCCTTGCAGCGGCCGTCGGCGGCGAGTCCGCGCTGTCGGCTGAAGTCGAGGAACGTGCCGGGGCTGGCCATGATCGTCGCGCCGCAGGCGAGCGCCATGGAGCACTCGCCCGAGCGGAGGGCGCCGGTGGCGAGGTGGAGGGCGACCAGAGCCGACGAGCAGGCGGTGTCGACCGTCGCCGAGGGCCCCTCCAGGCCGAGCACGTACGACAGCCGTCCCGACATGACGCTCGCGGCGATGCCGGTCAGCCGGTGCCCTTCGACGGCCGGGGCCGACAGGGCGGACTGGTGGAGGGCGGGGCCGTAGTCCTGGCGCATCGCGCCGACGTAGACGCCGGTGTCGCTGCCGCGCAGGGACATCGGGTCGAGCCCGGCCCGTTCGACGGCCTCCCAGGAGGTCTCCAGCAGGAGCCGCTGCTGCGGGTCCATGGCCAGGGCCTCGCGAGGCGAGATCCCGAAGAGGCCGGCGTCGAAGTCCCCGGCGTCGTGCAGGAAGCCGCCTTCGCGCACGTAGCAGGTGCCGGGCGTCTCGGGGTCCGGGTCGTAGAGGGCGTCGAGGTCCCAGCCCCGGTTCGCCGGGAACGGGGACATGGCGTCCCGCTCCGCCGCGACCAGGTCCCACAGCTCCTCCGGCGAGGTCACCCCACCGGGGAAGCGGCACGCCATACCGACGACGGCGATCGGCTCGCGCGCCGCCTCCGTCAGCGCGCGGTTCTGCTGCCGCAGCCGTTCGCCCTCGCGCAGCGAGCGGCGCAGGGCCTCGACGAGCTTCTCCGTCGACATGTCACTCATCGCGAAACCACACCCGCCAGGTCAGAAGTTCGAGTCGGAGTCGGGGCCGGGGCCGGAGCCCGTGCCGGAGTCGGGGCCGGGGCCGGTGTCGGAGCCCGGTCCGGAGCCGGGCTCGTTGAACGCCAGGTCGATGAGGCTCTGGGCGTCCAGGGCGTCGAAGTCGATCTCCGACGTGGGGCCCGTCTCGTCCTCGCGTCCCGCCTCGCGCCCCGGCTCCGGTGACGGCGCCTCGGCCTGTTCCGGCCCACCGGAGGAGCCGCCGTCGGGCGTTCCGGGCGCGGAAGGCGCCTGCGGTGCTTCGTGCGCGAGCAGGGCGGACAGCCGGTCCGCGAGGGCGCGCGGCGTCGGACGGTCGAAGAGCAGCCCGGCGGGCAGCCGCAGGCCCGTCGCCCTGGCGAGCCGGTTGCGCAGCTCGACCGAGGTCAGCGAGTCGAAGCCGAGGTCCTTGAACGCCTCGTCCGGCGCCAGGGCGTCCGCGTCCCCGTGGCCGAGCACCGAGGCGGCGTGCTCGCAGACGAGGTCGAGGAGCATCCCCTCCCGTTCCGCGGCGGTTCCGGCGGCGGCGAGACGCCGGGCGAGGGACCGTCCGCCGTCCCGCTCACCGGCGGCACCGGATCGGTGGGCGGAGGAGCCGGTGGCGTCCGGGGCGCCGGGACCGCGGACGGCGGTGCCGTGGCCGCCCCGCGCCAGGTCGCGCAGGAGCGCGGGGACCTCGGAGCCGCCGGCCCGTAGCGCGGCGACGTCGAGCGCGACCGGAACCAGCACGGCGTCGTCCAGTCCCAGGGCGGCGTCGAACAACCGCAGGCCCTCGCGTGCCGAGAGCACGCCGGAACCGGAGCGGGCCATGCGGCGGCGGTCGGCCTCCGCGAGCCCGGCGTTCATGCCGCCGGGCTCGTCCCACAGCCCCCAGGCGAGGGACAGGGCAGGGAGGCCGAGGGCGCGGCGGTGCTGGGCGAGGGCGTCGAGGAACGCGTTCGCCGCGGCGTAGTTGGCCTGCCCGGGGCCGCCCGTCGTCCCTGCGGCGGAGGAGAAGACGGCGAACAGGGCGAGGTCGGCGTCGCGCGTGGCCTCGTGGAGCAGCCAGGCGGCGTCCACCTTGGGCGTGAAGACGGCGCGCAGCCGCTCCGGCGTCATCGAGGGCAGCACGCCGTCGTCCAGGACGCCGGCCGTGTGGACCACTCCGGTCAGCGGGTGGGCCTCGGGCACGCGGGCGAGCAGCCGGGTCAGCTCGGCGCGGTCGGCGACGTCGCAGCGGGCCACCGTGACCTGTGCGCCACGGGTCTCCAGCTCGGCGACCAGCTCGGCCATGCCGGGCGCTTCCGCCCCGCGCCGTCCGGCCAGCAGCAGCCGCCGCACGCCGTGCTCGGCGACGAGGTGCCGGGCGATGAGGCCGCCCAGGGCGCCGGTGGCCCCGGTGACCAGCACGGTGCCGTCCTCGTCCAGCGGACGCGGCACCGTCAGCACGACCTTGCCGCGGTGCCGGGCCCGGCTCAGGTGCCGCAGGGCCTCGCCCGCGGAGCGCACGTCCCACGCGGTCACCGGAGGCAGGGCGAGGGCGCCGGAACGGAACAGGGCCAGTACCTCGGCCAGCATGCCGGCGATGCGCTCGGGGCCCGCCTCCACCAAGTCGAACGCCGTGTACTCGACGCCGTGTTCGGCTTGAACGGCGGCGGGCTCGCGCACGTCCGTCTTGCCCATCTCCAGGAAGCGTCCCCCGGGGCGGACGAGCCGCAGCGAGGCGTCCAGGAACTCCCGCGTCAGCGAGTTCAGGACGACGTCGACCCCGGCGCCGTCCGGCGACGCGGCCCGGAAGGCGTCCGCGAAGTCGAGCGTGCGGGAGGAGGCGATGCGCTCCCCGGGCAGGCCGAGCGCCCGCAGGGCGGGCCACTTGCCGGGGCTCGCCGTGCCGTACACCTCGGCGCCCAGATGCCGCGCCACCTGCACGGCCGCCGTTCCCACGCCGCCCGCGGCCGAGTGCACCAGCACGGACTGACCCGGCTTGACGCCCGCCAGGTCCACCAGCCCGTAGTAGGCGGTCAGATACACCACGGGGACGGCCGCGGCCTGCGCGAACGACCACTCCTCGGGCATCGGGGCCAGCAGCCGCCGGTCGGTCGTGCCCAGCGGCCCGGCGCTTCCCGACACCATGCCGAACACCCGGTCGCCGGGGGCCAGATCGGTGACGTCCGGGGCGGTCTCCAGCACGACGCCGGCGGCCTCGGCCCCGATCGTCACCCCGCCCGGATACATGCCCAGCGCGCCCAGCGCGTCACGGAAGTTGAGTCCGGACGCCCGCACCGACAGCCGTACCTGCCCCGGCGCCAGCGGCGCGACGGCCTCCGGCGCGGGGACGAGGGCCAGGTTGTCCAGCGAGCCCGCCTCCGTGACGTCCAGGCGCCAGGCGCCCGAGGACGGCGGAGCCAGCTCCGGCGGCTGTGCGGTGGCGAGCCGCGGTACCAGGATCTCGCCGTCGCGCACGGCCAGTTGGGGTTCGGACAGCGCCAGGGCCGCAGGCAGCGCGCGCACCGAGTCCGGGGCGTCGTCGACGTCCACGACCACGATCCGGCCCGGGTTCTCCGCCTGGGCCGAGCGCAGCAGCCCCCACACCGGCGCCGCGGCGAGGTCGGGCGTCTCGGCCTCCCCGGCGGCGACGGCTCCGCGGGTGACCACGACCAGGCGGCTGTCCGCCCACCCGTCCTCCGCCAGCCAGCCCTGCACCGCTTCCAGCACGCGGCAGGCCAGGGCGTGCGCGGCGGCCGGTACGTCCTCGGGGTTGTCCCCGGGGCCGGACCCGACGGGCAGGACGACGACCTCGGGTACCGCCTCGCCGCCGCCGGGCGTGCCCGTCCCGGGCAGGCGGAGGACGGCGCCGGGCAGCGCGTCGGCGTACGCGTCCACGAGCTCGCCGGACACGCCGCCGTCACCCCGCACGGCCCAGCTCACCGGCGGAGTGCGCGGGGCGGGCGGCGCGTCCGGCGGCGCCCAGCGCAGCCGGTACAGCGAGTCGACGGCGGCACGCCGCCGGGCGGGCCGGACGGCGGACAGCGGCCGGAGCAGCAGCCCTTCGACGTCGAGAAGCGTGCCGCCCTCGCCTCCGCCCTCGGCGTCGACGGCGATGGCGAGCAGCGTGACCGAGTTCGGCTCCGCGCCCGGCGCGATGCGCACCCGCAGGCCGCCCGCACCGGAAGCGGTCAGCTGGACCCCGGACCAGTGGAACGGCAGGTGGGCCGAGTCCGACGTCGTGTAGGAGCCGAGGGCGATGGCGTGCAACGCGGCGTCGAGCAGGGCCGGATGGAGCGAGAAGCCGGCCGCGGACGTCACCGTCTCCCCGGGCCACTCGACCTCGGCGTAGACGGTCTCCCCGTCCCGCCAGACACCGCACAGCCCCCGGAAGGCGGGACCGTGGCTCAAACCTCCCGCGGAGAGCCGCTCGTAGAGGCGGTCCAGTTCCTCCTGCCCGACGGGCTCGGCGCCCGGCGGCGGCCACGCGGCCAGGGCCTCCGCGGTCGTGGGCTCGGCGGTGGTGGCCTCGGGGGGCGGAGTCGTGTCCGTTCCGGGGTCCGGGGCGAGCCTGCCCGAGGCATGACGCGTCCAGGCCGACCGGGGTCCGGCGTCCGCGGCCCGTGAGTAGACGCTCAGCGCGGCGCCCCCGGCCTCGTCGACCGCGCCCACGCTGACCTGGAGGTCGACGGTCTGGGCGGGGTCGAGGGTGAGGGGGGTTTCGAGGGTGAGCTCGTCGAGCGTGGTGTGGCCGGTGCGCTCGGCGGCGTGGAGGGCGAGTTCGAGGAGCGCCGTGCCGGGGACGAGGACGGCCCCCTCCACGGCGTGGTCGGCGAGCCAGGGGTGGGTGTCGAGGCTCAGCCGGCCCGTGAACAGCACGCCGTCGTCGGCGGCCAGATCCACCTCGGCGGTGAGGAACGGATGCCGACCGCGGCTGCCTTGGCGCGGCGCGGCGTCCAACCAGAGCCGCTGGCGCTGGAAGGGGTAGGTGGGGAGGTCCGTCGTGTGGGTGCCGGAGGTGAGGTGCTGCCAGTTGAGCTTCGCCGCGCCCCGGCTGTGGAGGGTGGCGAGGGTGGTGAGGTAGGTGTGTGTTGGGGGGTGTTTGGGGTTTTGGGTGGGGAGGTGGGTGTGGTGGGGGTTGTTGAGGGTGTTGGTGGTGAGGGTGGTGAGGGTGGTGTCGGGGCCGAGTTCGAGGGTGGTGGTGATGTTGTGGTGGGTGAGGGTGGTGAGGTGGTCGGTGAAGCGGACGGTGTCGCGGACGTGGTGGGCCCAGTGTTGGGGGTTGGTGAGGTGTTCGGTGGGGGTGGTGAGGGGGGTGGTGGGTTGGTGGTAGGTGAGGGTGGCGGCGACGGTGTGGAGGTCGTCGAGCATGCCGTCCATGTGGTGGGAGTGGAAGGCGTGGGAGACGCGGAGTTGGGTGGTTTTGCGGCCTTGGTGGTGGAAGTGTTGGGCGATGGTGTGGACGGCGTCGGTGTCGCCGGAGATGACGGTGTCGTGGGGGCTGTTGAGGGCGGCGATGGAGACGCGGTCGTTGAGGTGGGGTTGTATCTCCTGTTCGGTGGCGTGGATGGCGGTCATGGTGCCGCCGGTGGGCATGGTTTGCATGAGGTGGGCGCGGGTGGTGACGAGGTGGGCGGCGTCGGTGAGGGTGAGGATGCCGGCGCAGTGGGTGGCGGTGAGGTCGCCCAGGGAGTGGCCGGTGAGGAGGTCGGGGGTGATGCCGTGGTGGGTGAGGAGGTGGTGGAGGGCGGTTTGGTGGGCGAAGAGGGCGGGTTGGGCGTAGCGGGTCTGGTCCAGGAGGGCGGCTTGCTCGGTGCCGGGTTCGGCGAACATGAGGTCGCGCAGGGGGCGGTCCAGGTGGGGGTCGAGGGCCTCGCAGGCCTCGTCCAGGGCGTGGGCGAAGACGGGGAAGGCGGTGTAGAGCTCGCGTCCCATGCCCGGACGCTGACTCCCCTGACCCGAGAACAGGAACGCCGTCTTACCCGTCGTGACGGTGCCGGGTTCCGGACCGGTGACGAGGTTCGGGTGTGGGGTCCCGGTCGCGAGTGCCGTGAGCGCCTCCCGATCGGCGCCGAGGACGACCGCGCGCTCGGCCAGCGTGGCCCGACCGGTGGCCAGCGTGTGCGCGACGTCGCCTGGTGCCAGTTCGGGGTGGGTGTCGAGGTGCCGGGTGAGGCGTGCGGCTTGGTCGGTCAGGGCTTCGGGTGTCTTGGCGGAGAGGGGCCAGAGGGTGGGTGCTGTGATGGGTGAGGTGGTGTGGGGGTGGTCGGTTGGTGGGGTGTGTTCGAGGATGACGTGGGCGTTGGTGCCGCTGACGCCGAAGGAGGAGACGGCGGCGCGGCGCGGACGGTCGTCGGTGGTTGGCCAGGGTGTGGCTTCGGTCAGGAGGTTGACGGGTGCGGTGTGCCAGTCGACGCGGGGGTTGGGTTGGTCGATGTGGAGGGTTTGGGGGAGCCGTGCGTGGTGCATGGCGTGGACCATCTTGATGACGCCCGCGACGCCCGCTGCTGCCTGGGTGTGGCCGATGTTGGACTTGACCGAGCCCAGCCACAGGGGCCGGTCCTCCGGTCGCTTGCCGTAGGTGGCCAGGAGGGCCTGGGCCTCGATGGGGTCGCCGAGGGTGGTTCCGGTGCCGTGGGCCTCGACGGCGTCCACGTCCGCCTCCGTCAGCCGCGCGTTGACCAGCGCATCGAGGATGACGCGCTGCTGCGAGGGGCCGTTGGGCGCGGTGAGGCCACTGCTGGCGCCGTCCTGGTTGACGGCCGTGCCCCGGACGACGGCGAGGACGCGGTGGCCGTTGCGGCGGGCGTCGGAGAGCCGTTCGACGAGGAGGAGTCCGGCGCCCTCGGCCCAGCCGGTGCCGTCGGCGCTCGCGGAGAAGGACTTGCAGCGTCCGTCGGCCGCCAGCCCCCGCTGGCGGCTGAACTCCACGAAGGTGTCGGGGGTGGACATGACGGTGACGCCGCCCGCCAGGGCGAGGTCGCACTCGCCCGAGCGCAGGGAGCGGGCGGCCAGGTGGAGGGCGACGAGGGAGGAGGAGCAGGCGGTGTCCACGGTGACGGCCGGCCCCTCCAGCCCGAAGGTGTAGGCGACGCGGCCGGTGGCGATGGATCCGGCGCTGCCACTGCCGACGTACCCCTCCAGGTCCGGCGGGAGCTCGGGCAGCCGTGAGGAGTAGTCGTGGTACATCAGTCCCGCGAAGACGCCGGTGCGGCTTCCGCGCAGGCTGGTGGGGTCGATGCCCGCGCGTTCGAAGGACTCCCAGGCGGTCTCCAGCAGGAGCCGCTGCTGCGGATCCATCGCGAGGGCCTCGCGCGGGGAGAGGCCGAAGAACGCGGGGTCGAAGTCGGCGGCGTCGTGGAGGAAGCCGCCCCGGGTGCAGTAGGTCGTACCCGTGCGCTCGGGGTCGGCGTCGTACAGCCCCTCGGTGTCCCAGCCGCGGTCGGTGGGGAAGTCGGAGATCGCGTCGACGCCCCGGTCGACGAGCTCCCACAGCTCCTCGGGCGAGCTGACGCCGCCGGGATAGCGGCACGCCATGCCGACGATCGCGATCGGCTCGGCCGCCTGCTCCTCAAGGTCGCGGAGTCGTTGCCTGGCCTCCTGCGCGTCGGCGATGGCCCGCTTGAGGTAGTCGCGGAGCTTGGTCTCGTTCGCATCAGCCATGTCAGGGGTTCCCCAGGTTTTCCACGAGGTTGAACAGGTCGTCGTCCGTGGCGCTGTCGAGGTCGGGGCGGCCGTCGCCGTCGGCGGTCCCGCCGGTCGTGTCGCCGGCGGTCGCGCTTCCGTCGGCTCCGGCGCTTCCCGCGCTGCCGGTCGCGGTCGTGGTCGCGTCGTCCGTCCAGTCGGCCAGGAGTCTGCGCAGCCGGATGGCGATGCGCGAGCGGTCGGCGCTCTCGGTGCCGGGCCGTCGTGCGAGTTCGGTCAGGTCGCCCGCCAGCCGGTCGAGGGCGTTCAGCACGCCGCGCGCCGAGTCCGGGCCGGTCAACTCCAGCTCGTCCCGGAGGTGCCGGGCGACGGCGCCCGGGTCGGGGAAGTCGAACGCGAGCGTGGCCGGGAGGCGTACGCCCGTGGCCTTCTGCAACCGGTTGCGCAGTTCCATCGCCGTCAGCGAGTCGAAGCCCAGGTCCTGGAAGCCACGGTCCGCCTCGATGCGGGCGGTGTCGGAGTGGCCGAGCACCTCGGCGACCTGGCGTTGGACGAACCGCAGCAGCTCCGCCGCCTGTTCGGCCTCGGACAGGGCGGACAGCCGGGCGACGAGCGCCTCCGGTGTGCCGTCCGCCCGCGCGGCCGCGGATCCGCCTGCGGCTGGCCGGGCGGCGGCCCCCGGGAGGACGAGGCGCCGGAGCAACGGGGGCAGTTCGCCCGCCGCCGCCCTCGCGCGCAGGACGTGCGGTTCGGCCAGGCGCACGGGGACGAGCACGGGCCGTGTGGTGCCGAGGGCCGCGTCGAGCAGCGCCAGCGCGTCCCGCGTCGGCAGGGGCGCGACGCCGCTGCGGGCGATGCGGGCCCGGTCGGCGGCGTCCAGCCGGGCCGTGATCCCGCTCGTCGCCTCCCACAGGCCCCAGGCGAGCGAGGTGGCGGGGAGCCCGAGGGCGTGGCGGTGCCGGGCGAGGGCGTCGAGGAACGCGTTGGCCGCCGCGTACGCCCCCTGGCCCGCGGACCCCGCGGTGCCCGCGAACGAGGAGAAGAGGACGAAGGCGCGCAGCGGCAGCTCCCGGGTCAGCTCGTGCAGGGCCCAGGCGGCCGTGGCCTTGGGTGCCATCACCCGCTCGACGGCCTCCGGGGTGAGGGTGCCGAACAGCCCGTCGTCCAGCACACCGGCGGTGTGGACGACGGCGGTCAGCGGATGCTCGTCCGGCACGGCTTCCAGCAGCCGGGAGAGCGCCTTGCGGTCGGCCACATCGCAGGCGGCCACGGTCACCCGGGCCCCGAGCGCGGTCAGTTCGGCCGTCAGCTCGTCGGCTCCCGGGGCGTCGGGGCCGCGTCGGCCGACGAGCAGCAGGTTCCGGGCGCCGTGCTCGCCGACCAGGTGACGGGCCACCGCGGCACCGAGCGTTCCGGTGCCGCCGGTCACCAGCACGGTGCCCTCGTCGAGCCCCGGCAGCGGCGGTTCGGGGTCGTCGGGCACCTCGACGCGGGTGAGCCGCGGCACCCGCAGTTCCCCGGCCCGCACGGCGATCTGCGGCTCGCCCGAGGCGACGGCGGCCGAGAGCGCTTCCGCGGCGTCGTCGCGGTCGAGGCCACCGTCCGCATCCGCGTCCAGGTCCACGAGGACGAAACGGTCCGGGTGCTCGACCTGCGCCGAACGCAGCAGGCCCCACACCGGCGCCTGCGCGAGACCGCTCTCACCCGTTCCCCGGTCGCCGTCGGCGGCGCTGCCAGTCGCGCCGTCGGCGGCGAGTGCGTTCCGGGTGACGACGACGAGCCGCTGGCCGGAGTTCTCCTCGTCGGCCAGCCAGGCCCGGGCGCGGTCCAGAACCGTGTGGAGCGTCGCGACGCCCGCCACCGCCACGTCGTCCCCGCCCGCGCCACCGGTCTCGTCCGTGTCGGCGACCCGGAGCACGCTCCAGTCCGCGGAGCCGGGCCGCCGGGCGGGGCCGGTCAGCGGCACCCACTCGGTCACGTACAGGGGGCCCGCCCCGGAACTCCGCGGCAGCTCGGCGGCGGCCAGCGGGCGCAGGAGGAGACCGTCGGCCGTGAGGACGGGCCGTCCGGTGGCGTCGGCGGCGAGCAGCGTGACGGTGTCCCGGTCGGCGCCGGGCGCCAGGCGGACGCGCAGGGAGGTGGCCCCGGTGGCGTGCAGGCGGACGCCGGACCAGAGGAACGGCAGGTGGGCACCCTCCTCCGTCGTCCAGCCGCCCAGGGCGATCGGGTGCAGGGCGGCGTCCAGCAGCGCGGGGTGCAGGGCGAAGCCCTCGGCGCCGTGGGCGACGGGCTCCGGGAGCTCGACGTCCGCGAACACCGCGTCCCCGAGCCGCCACGCAGCCCGGAGCCCCTGGAAGGCGGGGCCGTAGCCCGTTCCGGCCAGGGCGAGCTGCTCGTGCAGGCCCTCCACCGGGACGGCGACGGCGCCCTCGGGCGGCCAGACCTCCAAGGGCTCGACGGGCGGCCCTTCGGCCGGTGACACCTCCGTGGGCCCGGCCAGGGTCGCCGCGGCGTGCCGGGTCCAGGACTGCTCCGGAGCGGCCGAGCGGGGGCGGGAGTAGATCCGGACGGTGCCGGACTCGCCGCTGACCTGGAGGTCGACGGTCTGGGCGGGGTCGAGGGTGAGGGGGGTTTCGAGGGTGAGCTCGTCGAGCGTGGTGTGGCCGGTGCGCTCGGCGGCGTGGAGGGCGAGTTCGAGGAGCGCGGTGCCGGGGACGAGGACGGTACCGCCGACGGTGTGGTCCCCGAGCCACGGGTGCGTGCGCAGGGAGAGGGCGCCGGTGAGCAGCACGCCGTCGCCGGCCGCGAGGTCCACCTCTGCGTCGAGGAACGGGTGCGGGTGCCCGGCGGCCGTCTGCGGCTGTGCGTCGAGCCAGAGCCGCTGCCGTTGGAAGGGGTAGGTGGGGAGGGGGGTGGTGTGGGTGGTGGGGGTGAGGTGGTTCCAGTTGGGGGTGTGGGTGCCGTGGGTGTGGAGGTGGGCGAGGGTGGTGAGGAGTGAGTGGGGTTCGGGTTGGTTGGTGTGGAGGGTGGGGTGGTGTGTGCCGGGGTGGTGTTGGGCGTGGGTGGTGAGGGTGTGGCCGGGGCCGAGTTCGAGGGTGGTGGTGATGTGGTGTTGGTGGTGGAGGGTGTGGAGTCCTTGGTGGAAGCGGACGGTGTTGCGGATGTGGTGGGTCCAGTAGGTGGGGGTGGTGGGGTCGCCGGTGGTGTTGGTGACGAGGGGCACCGTCGCTTGGTGGTAGGTGAGGGTGGCGGCGACGGTGTGGAAGTCGTCGAGCATGCCGTCCATGTGGTGGGAGTGGAAGGCGTGGGAGACGCGGAGTTGGGTGGTTTTGCGGCCTTGGTGGTGGAAGTGTTGGGCGATGGTGTGGACGGCGTCGGTGTCGCCGGAGATGACGGTGTCGTGGGGGCTGTTGAGGGCGGCGATGGAGACGCGGTCGTTGAGGTGGGGTTGTATCTCCTGTTCGGTGGCGTGGATGGCGGTCATGGTGCCGCCGGTGGGCATGGTTTGCATGAGGCGGGCGCGGGTGGTGACGAGGTGGGCGGCGTCGGTGAGGGTGAGGATGCCGGCGCGGTGGGCGGCGGTGAGTTCGCCCAGGGAGTGGCCCAGGAGGGCGTCGGGGTGGATGTTCCAGTGGGTGAGGAGGTGGTGGAGGGCGGTTTGGTGGGCGAAGAGGGCGGGTTGGGCGTAGCGGGTCTGGTCCAGGAGGGCGGCTTGCTCGGTGCCGGGTTCGGCGAACATGAGGTCGCGCAGGGGGCGGTCCAGGTGGGGGTCGAGGGCCTCGCAGGCCTCGTCCAGGGCGTGGGCGAAGACGGGGAAGGCGGTGTAGAGCTCGCGTCCCATGCCCGGACGCTGACTCCCCTGACCCGAGAACAGGAACGCCGTCCTCCCACCCGACGATGCGGCACGCGTGGCGCGTCCCAGCACGACACGGCCCGACGGGGTGCCGTCGGCCAGTGCCGCCAGGCCGCTGAGCAGATCGTTCCGCCCCTCGCCCACGATCACGGCGCGGTGCTCGAAGGTCGCGCGCGTCGTGGCCAGCGTGTGCGCGACGTCGCCTGGTGCCAGTTCGGGGTGGGTGTCGAGGTGCCGGGTGAGGCGTGCGGCTTGGTCGGTCAGGGCTTCGGGTGTCTTGGCGGAGAGGGGCCAGAGGGTGGGTGCTGTGGTGGGTGAGGTGGTGTGGGGGTGGTCGGTTGGTGGGGTGTGTTCGAGGATGACGTGGGCGTTGGTGCCGCTGACGCCGAAGGAGGAGACGGCGGCGCGGCGCGGACGGTCGTCGGTGGTTGGCCAGGGTGTGGCTTCGGTCAGGAGGTTGACGGGTGCGGTGTGCCAGTCGACGCGGGGGTTGGGTTGGTCGATGTGGAGGGTTTGGGGGAGCCGTGCGTGGTGCATGGCGTGGACCATCTTGATGACGCCCGCGACGCCCGCTGCTGCCTGGGTGTGGCCGATGTTGGACTTGACCGAGCCCAGCCACAGGGGCCGGTCCTCCGGTCGCTTGCCGTAGGTGGCCAGGAGGGCCTGGGCCTCGATGGGGTCGCCGAGGGTGGTTCCGGTGCCGTGGGCCTCGACGGCGTCCACGTCCGCCTCCGTCAGCCCGGCATCCGTGAGCGCGGCCCTGATCACCCGTTCCTGGGAGGGGCCGTTGGGCGCGGTGAGGCCGTTGCTGGCGCCGTCCTGGTTGACGGCCGTGCCCCGGACGACGGCGAGGACGCGGTGGCCGTTGCGGCGGGCGTCGGAGAGCCGTTCGACGAGGAGGAGTCCGGCGCCCTCGGCCCAGCCGGTGCCGTCGGCGCTCGCGGAGAAGGACTTGCAGCGTCCGTCGGCCGCCAGCCCCCGCTGGCGGCTGAACTCCACGAACGCGTTGGGGTCGGACATGACGGTGACGCCGCCCGCCAGGGCGAGGTCGCACTCGCCCGAGCGCAGGGAGCGGGCGGCCAGGTGGAGGGCGACGAGGGAGGAGGAGCAGGCGGTGTCCACGGTGACGGCCGGCCCCTCCAGCCCGAAGGTGTAGGCGACGCGACCGCTGGCCACGCTGCCCGCGCTGCCGTTGCCGATGTACGGCTCCAGGTCGGCCGGCGGACGGGGCACCCGGGAGCCGTAGTCGTGGTACATGATCCCGGTGAAGACGCCGGTGCGGCTTCCGCGCACGCTGGTGGGGTCGATGCCCGCGCGTTCGAAGGACTCCCAGGCGGTCTCCAGCAGGAGCCGCTGCTGCGGATCCATCGCGAGGGCCTCGCGCGGGGAGAGGCCGAAGAAGTCGGGGTCGAAGTCGGCGGCGTCGTAGAGAAAACCGCCGGACCACACCGACGTCGTCCCGGCCCGGTCCGGGTCCGGGTCGAAGAGCTCCTCGGCGTCCCAGCCGCGGTCGGTGGGGAAGTCGGAGATCGCGTCGACGCCCCGGTCGACGAGCTCCCACAGCTCCTCGGGCGAGCTGACGCCGCCGGGATAGCGGCACGCCATGCCGACGATCGCGATCGGCTCGTCGTCGGCCGTGCGCGTCGTCGGAAGGCCGGGCTCGGCGCCGACGTCGGCCGACAGCCCGTACTGGGCCAGCAGGTGATCGGCCAGGGCGACCGAGCTGGGGTGGTCGAAGACGAGCGTGGCCGGCAGCCGCAGACCGGTCACCGCGTTGAGGCTGTTGCGCAGCTCGACGGACATGAGGGAGTCGAACCCGAGGTCCCGGAACGCGTCGGTGGGCGGCACGGTGTCGGGCGAGGAGTGCCCGAGCGCGGCGGCCACCTGGGCCAGGACGGTGTCCAGCGCCACCCGTGAGCGCTCGGCCGGAGGCAGCGCGGCCAGCTGTTCCCGCAGCCCGCCCGTGGCGCCGGCGGTGGAGTGCGCGCTCGCCGTACGCGGCCCGCGCGCGCCGAGCAGCCCGTGGAGGACGGCGGGCAGCGCTTCCGGACCGGCGGTGCGCAACGCGCCCAGGTCCAGGCGCACCGGCAGCAGCACGGGCTCCGGCGCGGCGCAGACGAGGTCGAAGAGCGCGAGTGCCTCGTCGTCGGCCAGGGGAGCGACGCCGCTCCGGGCGATCCTGGCCCGGTCCGCCTCGCTGAGCGCGGCGGTCAGCCCGCTGGCCGTGCCCCACAGGCCCCAGCCGATCGACGTCGCGGGCAGCCCCGCGGCGCGTCGGCGGTGGGCGAGCGCGTCCAGCCGGGCGTTGGCCGCCGCGTAGGCGCCCTGGCCCGCGCCGCCCAGCACCGCGGCGGCGGAGGAGAACAGGACGAACGCCGCCAGCGGCAGGTCCCGGGTCAGCTCGTGCAGGTGCTCGGCGGCGCGGGCCTTCGGGGCGAGGACCCGGTCGAGCCGCGCCTCGTCGAGCGAACCGATCAGCCCGTCGTCCACCACGGCCGCCGTGTGGACGACCGCCGACAGCGGGTGCTCGGCCGGAACCTCCGCCAGCAGTGCCGCGAGCGCGTCGCGGTCGGCGACATCGCAGGCGGCGACGGTCACGTCCGCGCCCAAGGCGGCGAGTTCCGCGCGCAGTTCCTCCGCCCCGTCGGCCTCCGGTCCTCGTCGGCTGACGAGCAGCAGACGTCGGACGCCGTGCTCCCGCGCCAGATGCCCGGCCATCAGCCCGCCGAGCGTCCCCGTGCCGCCGGTGACGAGGACGGTGCCGTCTCCGCCCCAGCGAGTCGCCGCCGACCCCGCCGCCGGCTGGTCCGGCCGGTGCCGGACGAGGCGGGGAACCCTGAACTCGCCGTTTCTCCGGGCGAGTTGCGGTTCGCCCGTGGCCAGTGCGGTGCCCACGACACGCCGACGCCGTCGCTCCGCGTCGCCGTCGCTTCCCCCCGTGCCGTCGGTGTCGTCGTCCAGGTCCACCAGCACCAGGCGGCCCGGCTCCTCGGACTGCACCGAGCGCAGCAGCCCCCACACCCCGGCTCCGCCCGGCTCGGGTATCTCCTCCGGGCCTACGGCCACCGCTCGGCGGGTCAGGACGACGAGCCGGGCACCCGGCCGCGTCGCGGACTCTCCCGCCAACCAGCCGCGCACCTCGCACAGGGCCCGGTGGAGTGCCGCGTCCGGGTCCCCGGACTCTCCGCCCGCGCGCCGCAGGTCCACCACGGTGGCCCCGTCCCCGTCCTCCTCCCCGGCCTCGGCTCCGTCCCCGGCCCCGGCCGTCGGGGTCGTCGTCGGGGTCGTCGTCGGGTCGAGTGGACGCCACTCCAGCCGGTGGAGCGAGTCCGCCCGCACCGAGATCCCGGCAGTGGGCAAGCGGTCCGCGTCAAGGGGCCGGGTCCGCAACGAGCCGACGGACAGGACCGGTTGCCCCGCCGCGTCCCACGCCGTCACCGCGACCTCGCCGTCTCCGGCCGGCGTCAAGCGCACCCGCAGCATCCGCGCGCCGACGGCGTCCAGGCGCACGTCCGTCCAGGCGAACGGCAGACGGGTGCCCTCCCACCGGCCGCTCAGGGCGGTGCCGTGCAGGGCCGCGTCGAGCAGTGCCGGGTGAGCGCCGAAACGGTCGGCCTCCTCCGCCGCGCCCTCCGGCAGGGCGATCTCCGCGAGGATCTCGTCGCCCAGCCGCCAGGCCGCCCGAAGCCCCCGGAAGGCAGAGCCGTAGTCCAGGCGCATCGACGCGAACTCCGCGTACAGCTCCCTCACGTCGAGGGCGTCGGCACCGGCGGGCGGCCACACGGCGGACCCGCCCGGCGTGTGCCCGTCCGGGGCCGACGGCGCGGCGGGCGCCAGGGTGCCCGCCGCGTGTTCCGTCCACGGCTCCTCGGTACGGCGGGTCAGCTCCCCGAACGCGTCGGCGCGGCGTGCGAGGAGGCGCACCGGCCGTCGGCCCTCGTCGTCGGGCTCGTCCACGAGCACCTGAACCTGCACGGTCCCGGTTTCCGGAAGCGGCAGCGGGGCGTGCAGCGTCAGCTCCTGGACGACGTCCGCACCCACCCGCGCCCCTGCGCACAGGGCGAGTTCGAGGAGCGCGGTGCCGGGGACGAGGACGGTCTCGCCCACCCGGTGGTCGGCCAGCCACGGATGCGTGCGCAGCGACAACCTGCCCGTCAGGGCCAGCCGGTCACCGTCCGCGAGCGGTGTCACGGTGTCGAGGAAGGGGTGCTCGTCGGCCAGGGCGGATCGGCCCCCCGCTCCGGGCGCCAGCCAGAACCTCCGGTGTTGGAAGGGGTAGGTGGGGAGGGGGGTGGTGTGGGTGGTGGGGGTGAGGTGGTTCCAGTTGGGGGTGTGGGTGCCGTGGGTGTGGAGGTGGGCGAGGGTGGTGAGGAGTGAGTGGGGTTCGGGTTGGTTGGTGTGGAGGGTGGGGTGGTGTGTGCCGGGGTGGTGTTGGGCGTGGGTGGTGAGGGTGTGGCCGGGGCCGAGTTCGAGGGTGGTGGTGATGTGGTGTTGGTGGTGGAGGGTGTGGAGTCCTTGGTGGAAGCGGACGGTGTTGCGGATGTGGTGGGTCCAGTAGGTGGGGGTGGTGGGGTCGCCGGTGGTGTTGGTGACGAGGGGCACCGTCGCTTGGTGGTAGGTGAGGGTGGCGGCGACGGTGTGGAAGTCGTCGAGCATGCCGTCCATGTGGTGGGAGTGGAAGGCGTGGGAGACGCGGAGTTGGGTGGTTTTGCGGCCTTGGTGGTGGAAGTGTTGGGCGATGGTGTGGACGGCGTCGGTGTCGCCGGAGATGACGGTGTCGTGGGGGCTGTTGAGGGCGGCGATGGAGACGCGGTCGTTGAGGTGGGGTTGTATCTCCTGTTCGGTGGCGTGGATGGCGGTCATGGTGCCGCCGGTGGGCATGGTTTGCATGAGGTGGGCGCGGGTGGTGACGAGGTGGGCGGCGTCGGTGAGGGTGAGGATGCCGGCGCGGTGGGCGGCGGTGAGTTCGCCCAGGGAGTGGCCCAGGAGGGCGTCGGGGTGGATGTTCCAGTGGGTGAGGAGGTGGTGGAGGGCGGTTTGGTGGGCGAAGAGGGCGGGTTGGGCGTAGCGGGTCTGGTCCAGGAGGGCGGCTTGCTCGGTGCCGGGTTCGGCGAACATGAGGTCGCGCAGGGGGCGGTCCAGGTGGGGGTCGAGGGCCTCGCAGGCCTCGTCCAGGGCGTGGGCGAAGACGGGGAAGGCGGTGTAGAGCTCGCGTCCCATGCCCGGACGCTGACTCCCCTGACCCGAGAACAGGAACGCCGTCCTCCCACCGGCGGCGGTGTTGGACGTGGTGCCCTGGACGAGGTGGCGTGTCGTGCGGCCGTCGGCCAGCGCCGCCAGGCCGCTGAGCAGGTCCTCGCGTCCCCCGCCCACGATCGCGGCGCGGTGCGCGAAGGCGGTGCGCGTCGTGGCCAGGGCCCCGGCCACGTCCCGCGGCCGCAGCTCGGGACGCGCGTGGAGGTGCTCGGCGAGCCTGGCGGCCTGCGCGGCCAGGGCCTGCGACGACTTGGCGGACAGCGGCCACAGCAGCGGCGCGGCTCCCGCCTCGTCGTCGACCGGCTCGACGTCGTCGAGCGGGGCCTCCTCAAGGACGACGTGCGCGTTGGTCCCGCTGATGCCGAAGCCCGACACCGAGGCCCGGCGCACTCGGTCGTCCGAGCGCGGCCAGTCGGTGTGCTCCGTGAGCAGCCGGACGGTACCTGCCGACCAGTCCACGTGGGGCGAGGGCTCGTCCGCGTGCAGCGTCTTCGGCAGCCGTTCGTGGCGCAGCGCCTGCACCAGCTTGATGACGCCCGCGACGCCCGCCGCCGCCTGGGTGTGGCCGATGTTGGACTTCACCGACCCCAGCCACAGCGGCCGGTCCTCCGGCCGCTTCCCGTACGTGGCCAGCAGGGCACGGGCCTCCACCGGGTCGCCGAGCGCCGTTCCGGTGCCGTGGGCCTCGACGGTGTCCACGTCGGACGCCGTGAGCCCCGCGTCCGCCAGCGCCGCCTGGATGACGCGCTGCTGGGCGGGACCGCTCGGGGCCGTGAGGCCGTTGCTGGCCCCGTCCTGGTTGACGGCCGTCCCCCGGACGACGGCCAGGACCCGGTGCCCCTTGCGGCGCGCGTCCGAGAGCCGCTCCAGCACCAGGACCCCGACGCCCTCCGCCATACCCATACCGTTCGCGCCCGAGGCGAAGGCCTTGCAGCGGCCGTCGGGGGCGAGCGCGCCCTGCCGGTCGAACTCGACGAAGGTGCCCGGGGTGTACATCACCGTGGCGCCCCCGGCCAGCGCCATGTCGCTCTCACCCGACCGCAGTGACCGCACCGCCAGGTGCAGCGCCACCAGCGAGGTCGAGCAGGCGGTGTCCACCGAGATCGCGGGCCCCGACAGACCCAGGCTGTAGGCGATGCGGCCCGAGGCCACACTCGCCACCGAACCGGTGACCAGGTGGCCTTCGACCGAGTCCGGGGCGTGCTCCATGGGCGCCCCGTACTCGTGGTAGTTGCGCCCGACGAACACCCCGCCCCTGACGCCGTCCAGCGTCGACGGGTCGATGCCCGCGTGCTCCAGGGCACCCCACGACGTCTCCAGCAGCAGCCGCTGCTGCGGCTCCATGGCCAGCGCCTCGCGCGGCGAGATGCCGAAGAACTCGGCGTCGAACCCGGCGACGTCGTCCAGGAAGCCGCCCTCCCGGATCGAGGTCGTGCCCCCACGGCCGGATGCCGTGTCGAAGAGCCGCTCCAGGTCCCAGCCGCGATCGGCCGGGAACGGGCCGATCGCGTCGCGCCCCTGCTCCAGCAGCTCCCACAGGGCGTCGGGCGAGGAGGCGCCGCCCGCGAAGCGGCAGTCCATGCCGACGATCGCGATGGGCTGCGACGCGCGGTCCTCGGCCTCCTGCAGGCGCTTGCGCGTCTTGCGGAGGTCCACCGTGACGCGGTTGAGGTAGTCACGGAGCTTGGCTATGTCCTCGGCCATGGCCTGTCCTTCACAGTGCTGCCAGTGGGTGCGGCGGTTTGGGGAAGAGTGAGGAGCGGAGCCGTCAGGCTCGTGCGTCAGACATCGCCGAGCTCCTTGTCGATGAGGTCGAACATCTCGTCGTCGCTGATGGCGGCGATGGCGTCGTCGTCCAGCTCGTCGTCGTCCGATGGGACGGTCGCGGGCCTCGCGCCGCCGTGGACGCCGTCGTCCTGGAACGCGTTGAGCAGGGCGCGCAGCCGCTCGGCGACGCCCGCACGCTCCGCGGGTGCGACGGAGCCGCCCGCCAGCCTGGCCTCCAGCCGGGACAGTTCGTCGTCGACGGAGCCGGGCTGCTCGTCCTGCCCGTCGTCGCTCGCGCTCCCGGCCAGCTCGCCGCCGAGGAACCCGGCGACGGCCAGCGGGTGCGGATGCTCGAACACGAGCGTCGCCGGGAGCTGGAGCCCGGTGAGGTGGCCCAGCCGGTTGCGCAGTTCGACGGCGAGCAGTGAGTCCACCCCGAGCTGCTTGAACGCGGCCTTCGGGTCGATGTCCGACCCGCCGGAGTCGCGGCCCAGCACCGCCGCCAGGCAGTCCAGCACCAGACGCAGGACCTCCGCCTCCCGCTCGGCCGCCGGCAGACCGGCCAGCCGTGCCGCCGCCGAGGGCTCCCCGTCGTCCGCGCCGTCTTCGGCCATCCCTCCGTCGGGGTCCAGCAGCTCGGCCACCTCCGGGATCGCGTTCAGCAGCGGACGGGGGCGGGCCGAGGCGAACACGGGGAGGAACCGAGCCCAGTCGACGTCCGCGACGGCGACGAAGGTCTCGTCGTGGTCGAGCGCCTGGTGCAGACCCGCGAACGCGGTGTCCGGATCGATCAGGGGCAGACCCTGTCGCCGCAGGAAGTCCGGGTCGACGGCGTCGGGCAACCGGTCGCTGCCCCACACACCCCAGGCGACGGACGTCGCCGGCAGCCCGCGCGCCCGGCGTCCGGCCGCGAAGGCGTCCAGATACGCGTTGGCGGCGGCATAGGCACCGTGGTCGCCGCTGCCCCACACACCGGCGATGGAGGAGAAGAGCACGAACGCGTCCACCGGGTGGTGGGCGAGCAGCTCGTCCAGGTGCCGTGCCCCGGCGACCTTCGCCTCCACCACCGCCTCGAACTCCTCCAGGGTGAGCCCGTCCAGCGAGTTGAGCTGCATCAGCGCCGCCGCGTGGACCACGCTGCCCACCTTGTGGCCCTCACTGTCCAAGCGCTTCACCAACTGGGCCACCGCTTCCCGGTCCGCGACGTCGCACGCCGCCACCGTGACCCGGACCCCCTCGGCCTCCAGCTCCTCGGCCAGCTCCGGAACCCCCTCGGCCGCCGCCCCGCGACGACTCGTGAGGACGAGGTGCTCCGCCCCCGCCCGGACCAGCCAGCGCGCGATGTGCGGTCCCAGCGCCCCCGTGGCCCCCGTCACCAGCGTCACGCCCCTCGGCCGCCACGCCTCGCGGACTCCGGCGGGGCGGGGCGCGCGGCGGAGACGGGGCACGTGGACCGCGTCGTCGCGGACGGCGAGCTGGTCCTCGTACCCGGTGTGGGTGGGCGCGAGATGCCGGGCCAGGAGGGCGTAGTGCTGCGGTTGGGGCTGTGCCGGCAGGTCGACGAGGCCGCCCCACCGGGTGGGGTGTTC
This sequence comes from Streptomyces sp. WMMC1477, assembly GCF_027460245.1. Classification (NCBI taxonomy): domain Bacteria; kingdom Bacillati; phylum Actinomycetota; class Actinomycetes; order Kitasatosporales; family Streptomycetaceae; genus Streptomyces; species Streptomyces sp. WMMC1477. Next base: position 3,142,213 of record NZ_JAPZBD010000003.1, read on the forward strand.
CAGGGCCGCGACCCGTCCGAGCCCCCAGATCTGCGCCTCCTCCGGGCTGGGCGGGGCGTCGGCCGCCGTGGCCTGGACGGCGCCTCTGGTCACGTGCCACAGCGGAACCGGCCGCGGGCCTTCGGCATGCGCCTTGACGAGAGCCAGGGTGTCCCTCACGTCCGACAGCAGGCTCAGAACGCCCACGGCGTCAGGGTGCTCGTCCAGCGCTCCGGGCAACGACTCCACGGCGTCGAGCGGCACGCCGGTCCAGCCGCGTGCGGCAAGCGCGTCGAGCAGGGCGCCGGGGGGCTGTGCGTCCCGGCGGACGACGAGCCACGTACCGCTGCTCAACGGCTCCGGCACCGACTCCGGCACCGACTCCCCCGACCGCGCCTCGCCATCGGGGTGCTCCTGCCAACCGACCGTGTACCGCCACCGGCTGAGGACGTCCTCCACCGTGGCACCCCGCACGGCTCGCCGCGCGGGCTTGAGCCAGTAGTTCCTGTGTTGGAAGGGGTAGGTGGGGAGTGGTGTGGGTGGGGTGTTGTGGTGGTTGGTGGTGTTGGGGTGTGTGGGGGTGAGTCCGTGGGTGTGGGTGTGGGCGAGTGCGTGGGTGAGTTGGGTGGTGGTGGGTTGGTGGCGTTTGAGGGTGTGGTGGGTGGTGGTGTGGGGGTGGGTTTGGGTGATGTGGGTGGTGAGGGTGGGGTGGGGGCTGGGTTCGAGGTAGTGGGTGTGTCCGGTGGTGGTGAGGTTGGTGAGGGTGGTGTGGAAGCGGACGGGGTGGCGGAGGTTTTGGTACCAGTAGTCGGGGTTGAGGGGTGTGGTGGTGTCGATGGGTTGGGTGGTGAGGGTGGAGTGGAAGGGGATGGTGGGTGGGGTGGGGTTGATGGGGGCGAGTTGTTGGAGGAGTTGGTTGCGGAGGGTGGTGATGTGGGGGGTGTGGGAGGCGTAGGTGACGGGGATGCGGTGGTGTCGGATGTCGTGTTGGGTGCAGTGGTGTTGGAGGGTGTCGAGTTGGTGGGGGTTGCCGGCGATGATGGTGGTGGTGGGGGAGTTGTGGGCGGCGATGTGGAGGTCGTCGTAGGGGTGGATGAGGTGTTGGGTGTCGTTGGGGTTGAGGTTGAGGGAGAGCATGCCGCCGGGTGGGGCGTGGTGGTGGAGGGTGTGGGAGCGGAGGGCGATGATGCGGGCGGAGTCGTGGAGGGTGAGGGCTCCGGCGATGTGGGCGGCGGTGATTTCGCCTTGGGAGTGGCCGATGACGGCGTGGGGGTGGATGCCGTGGTGCTGCCAGGTGCGGGTGAGGGCGATCATCATGGCCCAGAGGGCGGGTTGGACGATGTCGGTGCGTTGGAGTAGTTCGGGGTCTTGGCTGGTGAGGACGTGGCGGAGGTTCCAGTCGGTGTGGGGGGCGAGGGCTTCGGCGCAGGCGTCGATGGCTGTGGTGAAGGCGGGGTGGGTGTCGAGGAGTCCGGTGGCCATGCCGGGCCATTGGGAGCCTTGTCCGGGGTAGACGAAGACGATCTTTCCGTCGGTGGCCGTGCCCTCGATCACGGTCGGGTGTGGCACGCCCTCGGCCAGAGCCTCCAACCCGGACAGCAGCTCGTCCCGGTCGGAGCACACGACGGCGGCCCGGTGGTCGAAGAGGCTGCGGCGGTGGAGCTGGTCCCCGATCTGGGCGGGCTGCATCTCGGGATGCTTGCCCAGGTGGGAGTGGAGGCGGCGAGCGTGGCTGCTCAACGCCTTGGAGCTGTGGGCGGACAGCGGCACCATGAGCGGCTCGTTGCTCTCCGGAGTCGGTGCCTCTGGGGTGGTGTCGCCTTGTTCGAGGATGACGTGGGCGTTGGTGCCGCTGATGCCGAAGGAGGAGACGGCGGCGCGGCGGGGTCGTCCGGTGTCGGGCCAGTCGATGGTTTCGGTCAGGAGGGACACGGCTGAGGAGTCCCAGTCGATGTGGGGTGTGGGTTGGTCGATGTGGAGGGTTTGGGGGAGTTGGCCGTGGCGCATGGCCTGGATCATTTTGATGAGGCCTGCGGCGCCTGCGGCGGCTTGGGTGTGGCCGATGTTGGACTTGATCGAGCCGAGCCACAGGGGTTGGTCGGTGTTGCGGTCGGTGCCGTAGGTGGCTTGGAGGGCTTGGGCTTCGATGGGGTCGCCGAGGGTGGTGCCGGTGCCGTGGGCTTCGACGGCGTCCACGTCGTCGGTCGTCAGTCCGGCGTTGGTCAGGGCGGTGGTGATGACGCGTTGTTGGGAGGGGCCGTTGGGGGCGGTGAGTCCGTTGCTGGCGCCGTCCTGGTTGGTGGCGGTGCCGCGGACGACGGCGAGGACGGTGTGGTGGTTGCGGCGGGCGTCGGAGAGGCGTTCGAGGAGGAGGAGTCCGGCGCCTTCGGCCCAGCCGGTGCCGTCGGCGGCTGCTGCGAAGGGTTTGCAGCGGCCGTCGGGGGCGAGGCCGCGTTGGCGGCTGAACTCGATGAAGGTGCCGGGGCTGGCCATGATGGTGACGCCGCCGGCCAGGGCGAGGTCGCTTTCGCCGGAGCGTAGGGACTGTGCGGCGAGGTGGACGGCGACGAGGGAGGAGGAGCAGGCGGTGTCCACGGTCACCGCCGGGCCCTCGAACCCGAACGTGTAGGAGACGCGACCCGAAGCGACGCTGGCCTGGGTACCGGTCAGGACGTGACCGGCGATGCCTTCGGCGTCGGCATCCGCGTCGTTCCCGTAGTCGTGGTACATGAGGCCGGTGAAGACGCCGGTGCGGGTTCCGCGTTGGGTGGTGGGGTCGAGTCCGGCGTTCTCCAGTGCTTCCCAGGCGGTTTCGAGGAGGATGCGTTGTTGGGGGTCCATGGCGAGGGCTTCGCGGGGTGAGATGCCGAAGAGGTCGGCGTCGAAGTGGCCCGCGGTGTGGAGGAAGCCGCCGTGTCGGGTGTAGGTGGTGCCGGGGTGGTCGGGGTCGGGGTGGTGGAGGGTGGTCAGGTCCCAGCCGCGGTTGGTGGGGAAGGGGGTGATCGCGTCGCGGCCCTGAGCGACCAGGTCCCACAGCTCGTCCGGTGAGGTGACGTCACCGGGGTAGCGGCAGGCCATACCCACCACCACGATCGGATCGTCCGCGTCCTCGGCCCCGCGCCGCCGGCCGACGGCGGGTTTCACCACGGTCTGTTCGTCGATCAGGAACGCAGCGACCGCCGTCGGCGTCGGGTGGTCGAAGACGAGGGTCGTCGGCAGCCGCCGGCCCACCGCTTCCGAGAGCCGGTTGCGCAGCTCGACCGCCGTCAGTGAGTCGAAGCCCAGTTCCTTGAAGGCCTGCTGGGTGTCCACCTGTTCCGGGGAGGCGTGTCCGAGGACCGTCGCGGCGTGCGTCCGCACGAGACGCAGCGCCTCCTTCTTGCGCTCCTCGGGTGACAGCCCCGCCAACCGCTCGGCGAAGGAGCCACCCGGCGACGTCGGCTGGAGCCCACCGGCCGCCCTGCGCGGCGGGACCCGCACGAGGCGCCGCAGCACCGCCGGTACGTCCTCCGGTGCCGAGGCGTTACGGAACGCGCCGGGGTTCAGCCGTGCGGCCACCGTGTGGCCGGGCCCGTGGCTGATCGCGCGATCGAAGAGGGCGAGGCCGTCCTCGGTCTCCAGTGCGCTGACCCCGCTCCGGGCCATGCGCGCGACGTCGGCTCGGCTCATGTGGGTCGTCATGCCGGTGGGCTGGTCCCACAAGCCCCAGGCGATGGTGGCGGTGGACGGTCCGTCGGACATGGCGAGCGCGTCGAGGTAGGCGTTGGCGGCGGCGTAGTTGGCCTGGCCCGGGCTCGGAAGGGTGGCGGTGACGGAGGAGAAGAGGACGAGGGCCTTGAGGGGGTGGTGCCGTGCCGCTCGGAGGAGGTGGTGGGCGGCGTCGACCTTCGGGGTGAGGACGGTGTGGAGCTGCCGGTCGGTGAGGTTGGCGGTCAGGGCGTCGTCGAGCACGCCCGCCGTGTGGACGACGGCGGTGAGGGGACGGTCTCCGGGGACGGAGGCCAGGAGCCGGTCGACGGCAGCGGGATCGGCGATGTCGCAGGCGGCGATCGTGGCGGTGGCGCCGAGGGCCGCGAGTTCGTCACGCAGCTCGGCCGCCCCTTCCGCACCGGGGCCGCTGCGGCTGGCCAGCAGGAGGTGACGCATGCCGTGCCGCCGCGCGAGGTGCGTCGCGACGAGGCGGCCGAGGGCGCCGGTGCCGCCGGTGACGAGGACGGTCCCGTCGGGGTCCCACTCCGGGGCCGCGTGGTCGCTGACGGCGAGCGGGGTGAGGCGCGGTGCGGTGATCCGGCCGCCGTCGAGACCGAGTTCGGGTTCACCGGTGGCGAGGGCGGCGGCGATGTGCTGTGGCGTGGCGGTGTCGTCGAGGGTGAGGAGGGTGATGGGGTGGTTGGGGTTCTCGGCGGCCGTCGTCCTGGCGAGGGCGTGCAGGGGCGCGCGGAGGGCGTCGGGCGTCGAACGCCGGGTGGTCAGGACGAGCCGGACCCCTTCACTGGACTCCTCGGCGATCCAGTCCCGCAGCAGACGCAGGGTGGCCTCGCAGGCGGCGTGGACCGCCTCGGGAGCGGCGGCGTCGGAGCTCGGGTCGGCGGTCGCGTCGGCGTCGAGCAGGGCGAAGACGGCCTCGGGTTCGGAGTCCGCGCCGCCGAGCGCGGAGAGTTCGGCGAATGCGGGGCAGCCGGGGCGGGGACGCCAGGTGGTCCGGCCCAGCACGGCCCAGCGTCCGGGGCCGGTGTCCTGCGGTGCCGTCAGCCCGGCCCACTCCACTCCGTAGAGCCCGCCACCCTGGGGCGCTTGCAGTTCACGGAGCCGCTCCACGGCGGCGGGACGCAGATCGAGCCGCTCGACGGAGGCCACAGGGCCGCCTGCGGGGTCCGTCATCTCCAGGGCGACCGCGTCCTCGCCGACCGGTGCGACGCGTATGCGCAGCGACGTGGCACCCACGGCGTGCAGCCGCACCCCCGACCAGGCGAACGGCAGCAGCGTCCGGCCGGGTTCCCCTTCGCCCTCCCCGGCCAGCAGCGCCGCGTGCAGCACGGCATCGAGCAGGGCGGGGTGCAGGCTGAACCGGGCGGCCTCCTCGTGCAGCTCCTCCGGCAGCGCGACGTCGGCGTGGACGACCTCACCGTGGCGCCACAGGCCCCGAAGCCCCCGGAAGGCCGGACCGTACCCGTAGCCCCGGCCGTCGAGCCGCGCGTAGCCCGCGCCGACGTCCACGGGATCGGCGCTCTCCGGCCGGTGGACGGGGGCGGCCGGGGCGGCGCCCGCCTCCGTGCTCAGGACGCCCTCGGCATGCCGGGTCCACGGCAGGTCCGTGCCGCCCTCGGAGCGGGAGTGGAGGGTGAAGGTGCGTCGGCCGCTCTCGTCGGGGGCCGCGATCTGCACCTGTACCTGCACGGAGCCGGACGACGGAACGGGCAGCGGCTCCGACAACGTGATCTCGTCGACCTGTGAACAACCCACCTGCTGGGCCGCGTGAAGCGCCATCTCCACCATGCTCGCGCCGGGTAGAAGCACCGTTCCGACCACTGCGTGATCGGCCAGCCATGGGTGCGTGGAGAGCCCGAAGCTTCCGGTGAGCAGGACGCCACCCGCGTCGGCCAGGGGCACGGCAGCGTCGAGGAAGGAGTGGTCACGTCCCCCGGCGCTCGCCGTCCGGGTGGGAGAGATCCAGAACCGCTGGTGTTGGAAGGGGTAGGTGGGGAGTGGTGGGTGGTGTGGGGTTTTGGGGGAGGGTTCGTGTGTGGGGGTGAGTCCGTGGGTGTGGGTGTGGGCGAGTGCGTGGGTGAGTTGGGTGGTGGTGGGTTGGTGGCGTTTGAGGGTGTGGTGGGTGGTGGTGTGGGGGTGGGTTTGGGTGATGTGGGTGGTGAGGGTGGGGTGGGGGCTGGGTTCGAGGTAGTGGGTGTGTCCGGTGGTGGTGAGGTTGGTGAGGGTGGTGTGGAAGCGGACGGGGTGGCGGAGGTTTTGGTACCAGTAGTCGGGGTTGAGGGGTGTGGTGGTGTCGATGGGTTGGGTGGTGAGGGTGGAGTGGAAGGGGATGGTGGGTGGGGTGGGGTTGATGGGGGCGAGTTGTTGGAGGAGTTGGTTGCGGAGGGTGGTGATGTGGGGGGTGTGGGAGGCGTAGGTGACGGGGATGCGGTGGTGTCGGATGTCGTGTTGGGTGCAGTGGTGTTGGAGGGTGTCGAGTTGGTGGGGGTTGCCGGCGATGATGGTGGTGGTGGGGGAGTTGTGGGCGGCGATGTGGAGGTCGTCGTAGGGGTGGATGAGGTGTTGGGTGTCGTTGGGGTTGAGGTTGAGGGAGAGCATGCCGCCGGGTGGGGCGTGGTGGTGGAGGGTGTGGGAGCGGAGGGCGATGATGCGGGCGGAGTCGTGGAGGGTGAGGGCTCCGGCGATGTGGGCGGCGGTGATTTCGCCTTGGGAGTGGCCGATGACGGCGTGGGGGTGGATGCCGTGGTGCTGCCAGGTGCGGGTGAGGGCGATCATCATGGCCCAGAGGGCGGGTTGGACGATGTCGGTGCGTTGGAGTAGTTCGGGGTCTTGGCTGGTGAGGACGTGGCGGAGGTTCCAGTCGGTGTGGGGGGCGAGGGCTTCGGCGCAGGCGTCGATGGCTGTGGTGAAGGCGGGGTGGGTGTCGAGGAGTCCGGTGGCCATGCCGGGCCATTGGGAGCCTTGTCCGGGGTAGACGAAGACGATCTTTCCGTCGGTGGCCGTGCCCTCGATCACGGTCGGGTGTGGCACGCCCTCGGCCAGAGCCTCCAACCCGGCGAGGAGTTCCTCGCGTCCGGTGCCGGTGACGGCGGCGCGTTCGGTGAACCGGGCCCGGGCACGCAACGAACGACCCACCGCCGACGGACTCAGGCCGGGGTGCTGCTGCCAGTGGGCGTGGAGACGTCGGGCCTGGTCCCGGAGGACGGTCCGGCTCCGGCCGCTGAGGGGCAGGTACACCGGCTCGGCGGGTTCGGGCTCATCGGTTGCCGTGGTGTCGTCCGGGAGCCGGTCGCCTTGTTCGAGGATGACGTGGGCGTTGGTGCCGCTGATGCCGAAGGAGGAGACGGCGGCGCGGCGGGGTCGCCCGGCGTCGGGCCAGGCCTGGGCGTCGGTGAGCAGGCGGAGGGCGCCGGTGTCCCACGGGACGTGCGGCGTGGGTTGGTCGATGTGCAGGGACTTGGGCAGCCGGCCGTGCCGCATGGCCTGCACCATCTTGATGACGCCCGCGACGCCCGCCGCGGCCTGGGTGTGACCGATGTTGGACTTGACCGAGCCGAGCCACAGGGGCTGGCTGGCGTCGCGGCCGGTGCCGTATGCGGCTTGGAGGGCGTGGGCCTCGATGGGGTCGCCGAGAGTGGTGCCGGTGCCGTGGGCCTCGACGGCGTCCACGTCACCGGCCCCCAGCCCGGCGTTGGCCAGGGCGGTGGTGATGACGCGTTGTTGGGAGGGGCCGTTGGGGGCGGTGAGTCCGTTGCTGGCGCCGTCCTGGTTGGTGGCGGTGCCGCGGACCACGGCCAGGACGGTGTGGCCGTTGCGGCGGGCGTCGGAGAGGCGTTCCACGACGAGGAGCCCGGCGCCCTCGGCCCAGCCGGTGCCGTCCGCCCCCGCCGCGAAGGGCTTGCAGCGGCCGTCGGGCGCGAGGCCGCGCTGACGGCTGAACTCGACGAACATGCCCGGGGTCGAGAGCACGGTGACGCCGCCCGCGAGGGCCAGGTCGCATTCGCCGGACCGCAGGGACTGGACGGCGAGGTGCAGGGCGACGAGGGAGGACGAGCAGGCGGTGTCCACCGTCACCGCAGGCCCCTCGAAGCCGAAGGTGTAGGAGATCCTGCCCGAGGCGACGCTCGGGGTGGTGCCGGTGAGGACGTAGCCGTCGAGCCCGTCGGCCGCCTCGTGCATGCGCGGGCCGTAGTCGAGGGCGGTGGTGCCGACGAAGACGCCCGTGCGGCTGGAGTGCAGCGCGGTGACGTCGAGTCCCGCGTGCTCGAAGGCCTCCCAGGCGGTCTCCAGCAGGACCCGCTGCTGCGGGTCCATGGCGAGGGCCTCGCGGGGGGAGATGCCGAAGAACTCGGCGTCGAAGCCGTCGGCGCCCGTGAGGAAGCCGCCGTCGCGGGCGTAGGTGGTGCCGGGGCGGTCGGGGTCCTCGTCGTGGAGGGCGTCGAGGTTCCAGCCGCGGTCGGTCGGGAACGGGCCGATGGCGTCGCGCTCTTCGTGGACGAGCCGCCACAGCTCCTCGGGCGAGGAGACGGCTCCGGGGTAGCGGCAGCCCATGCCGACGATGACGACGGGGTCGTCCTCCCGGCCGTCACCGTCCGGGTGTGCGGGGCGCCGGGACGTGGCGAGGACGCCGGTGGGCTCGTCGGCGCCGGTGAGGAACGAGTGGAGGTGGTCCGCGAGGGCGGAGGGCGTCGGGTGGTCGAAGAGGACGGTGCTCGGAAGGTCGGTCGCGGTGGCCCGGGCGAGCCGGTCGCGGAGTTCCACGCTGCCGTAGGAGTCGAGGCCGAGGTCGCGGAAGGTGCGGTCGGCGGTGACCTCGTCCGCGGTGGCGTACCCGAGGACGGCGGCCGCGTGGGTGCGGACGAGGGCGAGGGTGTCCTCGGGGTGCTGCCGTGCCTCCGGACGGTCGGGGACCCGGGCGTCGGCCGCCGCCGAAGGCCCGCTCTCGGGCACCGGCCCTGGAGACGCCCCGGATTCCGTGGCCGCGTCCACGTCCTCAACCGCGTCCGCATCCGGTGTCGCGTCCGCGGCCGGCGCCGTGGCCTCCCGGAGCCGCAGCCAGTGCCGGGTGCGCTGGAAGGGGTAGGTGGGGAGGTCGACGCGTCGGGCGCCGAGGTCCGCGAAGAAGGTGTCCCAGTCGACGGGGTGGCCGTGGGCGTGGAGGGTGCCGAGGGCGGTGAGGAGCGAGCGTGCCTCGGGCTGGCCGCGCCGCAGGGTGGGCGCCTGGACGCCGTCGGGGTGCCGGGCGAGGGTGGTGAGGGTGGCGCCGGGGCCGAGTTCGAGGGTGGACGGGGTGAGGCGCCGCAGGGCGCGCAGCCCGGCGTGGAACCGGACGGTGCCGCGGACGTGCCGGACCCAGTAGCCGGCGTCGGCCGCCGGCTCGCCGGGTGCGAGCAGCTCACCGGTGACGTTGCTGATCAACGGCAGTTCCGGCGCCCGGTGGACGATGCCTTCGGCGAGCCGCCGGAAGGCGTCGAGCATGCCGTCCATGTGGGCGGAGTGGAAGGCGTGGCTGACGCGGAGGCCGGTGGTCTTGCGGCCCTGGGCGCGGAAGTGCTCGGCGACGGCCCGGACGGCGTCGGCGTCCCCGGAGATCACGGTCTCCCGGGGGCCGTTGAGCGCGGCGACGGCGACCCCGTCCCGCAGCTGTGCCGTGACCTCCTCCTCCGTGGCCTGGACGGCGGTCATCGTGCCGTCGTCGGGCATGCTCTGCATGAGCCGGCCGCGTCCGGCGACGAGCAGCGCGGCGTCGGGCAGGGTGAGCACGCCGGCGCAGTGCGCGGCGCTGAGCTCGCCGACGGAGTGGCCCAGGAGCACCCGGGGCCGGACGCCCCAGTGGTCGAGCAGGCGGAACTGCGCGGTGTGGATGGCGAAGAGGGCGGGCTGGGCGTACTCGGTGCGGTGCAGGAGCTCTGCTTCCGCGCTCTCCGGCTCGGCGAAGAGGAGGTCGCGCAGGGGGCGTTCGAGGTGGGCGTCGAGCGCGGCGCACACGGTGTCGAGGGCCCGGGCGAAGACGGGGAAGGCGGCGTACAGCTCGCGGCCCGTGCCCGGACGCTGGCTGCCCTGTCCGGAGAAGAGGAAGCCCGGCTCGTCGGTGGTGCCGGTGGCGTTCGGCCGCGTGACGGCGCGCAGGAGGCCGGGGGCCTCGCGGCCTTGGGCCAGGGCGGCGAGCCCGGCTGTCAGGGTGGCGTGGTCGTCGGCCAGGAGGACGGCGCGGTGCTCGAAGGCCGAGCGGGCGGTCGCGAGGGAGGCCGCGAGGTCGAGGGTGCCGGGGCGCGGGTCGGCGGTGTCCAGGTGGGCGTGGAGCCGGGTGGCCTGGGCGCGCAGGGCGTCTTCGTCGCGGGCGGAGACGAGCACGGGGAGCACGCGCGCCCCCGCCCCCTCACCCTCGCCCGCCCGCCGCTCGTCCACGGGGCCCTCGCCCACGACGACGTGGCAGTTGGTGCCGCCCATGCCGAAGGAGGACACCCCGGCGACGAGCGGCCGGTCGGGACGGGGCCAGGGCGCGGTGCTGGTCTGGACGGTGAGTCCGAGCTCGCCCAGCGGGATGCCGGGGGCGGGGCGGCGGAAGTTGAGGCTGGGCACGAGCTGCCGGTGGCGCAGGCACAGCAGGGTCTTGACGAGCCCGACGACGCCCGCGGCACCCTCCAGGTGACCGATGTTGGTCTTGACGGAGCCGACGGCCAGTGGCCCGGCGTCGGCGGGGCGTGCGGAGCCCAGGGCGGCGCCGAGGGCCGCCGCCTCGACGGGGTCGCCGACGGGCGTCCCGGTGCCGTGCAGCTCGACGTACTGGACGTCCTGCGCGGCCACTCCGGCGTCCGCGCAGGCACTGCGGATGACCGCCTCCTGGGCCTCGGCGTGCGGTGCGGTGAGCGTCGGACCGGTGCCGGAGCCCTGGGCGCTGCCGAGGATGACGCCGTGGACGCGGTCGCCGTCGGCGAGGGCGTCGGCCAGCCGCTTGAGGACGACGACGCCTCCGCCCTCACCGCGCACGTAACCGTCCGCGTCCGCGTCGAAGGTGCGGCAGCGGCCGCTGGGGGAGAGGGCGCCGAAGAGTTCGGCGGCGGTGAAGCCCTCGGGCAGCAGGTTGAGGTGGACGCCGCCGGCGAGGGCGAGTCGGGAGTCGCCGTCGAGGAGGCTGCGCACCGCGAGGTGGACGGCGACGAGCGAGGAGGACTGCGCGGTGTCGACGGTCAGGCTGGGCCCGGCCAGACCGAGCAGGTACGAGAGCCGGTTGGCGAGGACGGCACGACTGAGCCCGGTGGTCGTGTGCGGGGTGGCGTCGCCCAGGGCGTGCTGGAGCTTGGCGTAGTCGTCGGCCATGGAGCCGACGAACACGCCGGTGCCGCTGCCGCGGAGCCGCTCGGGGCGGACCCCGGCGTCTTCCAGGGCCTCCCAGGCCAGCTCCAGGACGAGGCGCTGCTGCGGGTCGGTGGCCGCGGCCTCGCGGGGGGACATGCCGAAGAAGGCGGGGTCGAAGCCGTCGACGGCGTCGAGGAACCCGCCGCGCGTTCCGCCGTGCGGCCCGGTGCCGAGGCCGCGCCCGGCGGGCGCCTCGGTGACGGCTTCGACGCCGTCGCGCAGCAGTCGCCAGAACGCGTCCCGGTCCGCCGCTCCGGGGACGCGGCAGGCGAGGCCCACCACCGCGATGCGCTGGTCCGTGCTGCTGCTGGCTGGCATGTCGGTCATCAGCCCTTCGACTTCCCGACCACCGGTCCCGTTCGGGCAGGCCGGCGATCTCTGTGACCCGGCAGGTGTCGTGCGGTGCCACGGGCCCGGCGTCGGGGTGACGCGGGGCCCGTGGGCGATGCTCGGACGAGGTGTGCGTGGGGAGGGTGTGACGGCTGGGGCTCGGGAGATCAGCCGCGCGGCGCGATCCGGACGGGGAGTTCCCGCAGGCCGCGCATGATGATGTACGGGGACCGGGCGGGCTCGGGGGTCTCCAGCGTCAGGTCCAGCTCGGCCAGTGCCGAGATGGCGACCTGTGCGGTCAGCCGCGCCATGGGTGCCCCGACGCAGAAGTGCGCACCGAGGCCGAAGCCGAGGTTGCGTTCCGTGCGGCGGGACAGCAGCAGCCGGTCCGGTTCGTCGTGGACGCCCGGGTCCCGGCCGGCGGCGCCGATCATCAGCATGAGCTGCTCGCCCGCGGCGATGGGCTGGCCCGCCAGCTCGACGTCCTCCAGGGCGGTGCGGGAGATCATCTGCACCGGCGGGTCGTAGCGCAGCAGCTCCTCCACGGCGCCGCCGACGCCGTCCGGGTTGGCGCGCAGCCAGGCGAGCTGGTCGGGGTTGCGCAGCAGGGCCAGGACGCCGTTCCCGATGAGGTTGACGGTCGTCGCGTACCCGGCGGACAGCAGCAGGGTGAAGGTGACGATCAGTTCGTGCTCGGTGAGGCGCTCGCCGTCCTCCTCGGCCGCGACGAGCTCGCTGATGAGGTCCCCGGCGGGGTTCGCGCGGCGCTCGGCGGCCAGCTGGGTGAAGTACTCGCCCAGTTCGGCGCGGGCGGCGTCCCGCCGGGCCACCTCGTCGGGGGCGAGGAAGAAGCTCGGGTCGAGGCCGTGCGCGATGTCGGCGGACAGCCGGCGGAAGCGCTCGTGGTGCTCGGCGGGCACGCCCAGCAGCTCGCCGAGCAGGATGGCCGGCAGGGGGTGGGCGACGGCGGACATCAGGTCGACCGGGCCGTCGCCCTTGGCGGTCTCCAGCAGCTCGGCGACCAGCTCGCGGGCGCGACCGCGCAGGGTGTCCACGCGGCGGGCGGCGAAGGCGCTGCCGACGAGGGACCGGATGCGGGTGTGGTCCGGCGGGTCCATGAAGATGAACGGCCGCACGACCGTGCCGTCGGGGGCCTGGCTGAAGTGCTCCGCGACGGTGGCGCCGTCGCCCCAGCCGAACCGGGCGTCGCGGAGCACGGCGGCGCACTCCGCGTGTCCGGCGAGCACGACGAGCCCCATGGGTGTGCGGACCACGGGCCCGCGCTCGCGGACCTCGCGGTAGACCGGGTAGGGGTCCGCGTGGAACCCCGGGTCGAACGGATCGAAGGGCAGCAGCTCTCTGAAGAAGCCCGGATCGATCTCAGGCGTTGTCACGGTGATCCCCCGCTCTCGAAACTGTGCTGCGGTACCCGCCGTCAGGCGAGTTCCACGGGCATCCGCAGCGTCACGGTGTGCTTGTTACTCGGGGCCCACTCGACGGGCCCGGAGATCCTGATCTCCCGCACCCGCTCCAGCAGCGCTTCCAGCAGCAGCCGGATCTCGGTGCGGGCGAGCTGTTCGCCCAGGCAAGAGTGCGTGCCGTGGCCGAACGCCAGGTGGGGATTGGGCGAGCGGCGGATGTCGAACGTCGTCGGTTCGGCGAAGACGGACGCGTCCCGGTTGGCCGAGGCCCACCAGAACGTGACCTTCTCGCCCGCCTTGATCTCGGCGTCCCGGAAGACGGTGTCCCGGGTCGCGGTGCGCCGGTTGTACGGCGTGGGGGAGGACCAGCGCAGCATCTCCTCGATGGCGCCGGGCAGCAGCGACCGGTCCGCGCGCAGCGCCTCCCACTGCTCCGGGTGCTCGGCCAGCGCGAGGACGCCCGCCGCCATGGTGTTGCGGGCGGGCTCGCTCCCGGCGAGGAGCAGCAGGTTGAAGAACGCCTCCCGCTCGTACTCGGAGAGCGGCGTGTCGCCGGGGATGTCCTCCCGCGCCATCACGGACATGAGGTCGTCGGTGGTGTGCGGCTCGGCCCGCTTGCGGGCGATGAGCGACTGCCCGTACTCGTAGATGGCGTACTGCACCTTGGCCGAGTTCTCGTTGACCTTGCCGGAGGCGCGGTCGTCGAAGCCGGAGACGGCCTGCCCCCACTCGATGAGCTGGGGCAGATCGGCCTCGGGGACGCCGAGCACGCGGGCGATGCACTCGATGGCGTACGGCGCCGAGACGTCGGGCTGGAAGTCGGCGGTGCCCTTGCGGACGGCCTGCTCCACGTACCGCTCGGCGACGGCGCGGAGTTCGGGCAGCCGCGCCTCGACGGCCCGGCGGGCCACGGGCGGGCCGACGAGCGTCTTGATCAGCTCGTGCCGGGGGTCGTCGATCATGTTGATGAGGACCCCGGCGTGCACTCCCGCCTTGAGGTCGTCGATGTGGGTGCCGCCGCCCTCCCGGCCGCCGCCGCCCTGGGACGAGAACACCGGGTCCTCGGCCGCCTCCTTCAGGTCGGCGTAGCCGCTGAGGACCCAGAAGCCCTCCCCGTCGGCCGTCTGGCCCGGCGGGTGCCACAGCACCGGGGCCTCGGCGCGGAGCCGGGCGAAGACCTCGTGCGGGAAACCCTTCGCGAACTCCGCCTGATCCGTCAGATCGAAGCCACCCAGAACCGTCGGCAGTTCAGCCTGCTCCGTCACCCTGCATCCCCCTTGCGGCATGGCCGGCGTGCATTGCTGGGAGCAAGCTATCCATCTGTGTTCGGCTTCACAAGCGCCGCCCGAACAAGCTCTCGTAAGCAACTCGTACGTAACCCGGATGAGTTGATCGCCAGGTGAACGCGGGTGGGACCGCGAGCGGGTCGGCGGCGGGGCTCGGCGAGGCTCGGCGGGGCGGGGCTGAGCGCCCCGCCGGGTGGGCCGGAGCTTCAGCCGGTGGCGTCGGCGGCGGCGTCCAGCGCCGCGACGTCGATCTTCTTCATGCCCAGCATCGCCGTCATGGCGCGGGCCGCGCGGGCGGGGTCCGGGTCGCGCACCAGCTCGTCCAGCCGCTGGGGGATGACCTGCCAGGACAGCCCGAAGCGATCCTTGAGCCAGCCGCACGGGCCCTCCTCGCCGCCCTCGGAGAGCCGGGACCAGTAGTAGTCGACCTCCTCCTGGTCGGCGCACTCGACGAGGAGCGACAGCGCCTCGTCGAAGGTGAACTCGGGACCGCCGTTGAGGGCGGTGAAGCGCTGGCCGTCGAGCTCGAAGTCGACGGTCATCACGGTGCCGGCGGGCCGCGGACCGGCCTCGCCGTAGTGGCTGACGGTGTGGATCTTGGAGTTGGGGAAGACCGAGCAGTAGAACTCGGCGGCCTCCTCGCCCTCGGTGTCGAACCACAGGTTGGGGGTGATGGCGGGCATGACGTGCTCCTTCGCGTGTCCGGGCCGAGCCGTGCGGCGGGCCCGCCGGGGCCTGCACCGAGTACCGACGGCTTCCGGCCGCGAAACTCATCGCCCCCGCCCCTGTGCTGGGGAGCCCTGAGCGAAGGCGCGGGACCGGCACGCGCGGCCCCGCCCCCGGATCGGGTCTTGTGCGTGGCCGCACAAGCAAGGGCGCCACGTCGGGCGACCAGGGCTTGAGCGCGGTTCGCTAGCACTCGGCCCTGCCCATTGCGAATTTGCATGTCCGGTGCATCTTTTGCTAGCGGAACCCCTTTCGATCAGCGGTAAAGGGTGGAAAAATCACGTGCAGTGACCGTTCGCGGGCTTCGCGTATGAAGATCTTCTCTTCGCGCGTCGCTCGGACGAGTCGCGGGTGTTGAAGATCACAAAGTCGGTCCTGTACCCCGTGTCGCATGTCACAGAGCCCGGGGCATAGGATGCACCCGACTCGGGCTTGTGAACTGCCTCACAATTGCACGACCTCTGCAACCTCCTGGGGCGGGGAGCCGGCTCGCAGCGGACCCCAGCTAGTCATCGGCGACTGGAAGGAGCGAGGTGCGGTGAACGCCTACGTGCCCATCCTCGTGCTCGGAGCCCTAGGCGCGGCCTTCGCGGTGTTCTCCGTGGTGATGGCCTCGATCATCGGTCCGAAGCGCTACAACCGCGCCAAGCTGGAGGCGTACGAGTGCGGCATCGAGCCCACTCCGATGCCGGTCAGCGGCGGACGCTTCCCGGTGAAGTACTACATCACCGCGATGCTCTTCATCGTCTTCGACGTGGAGATCGTCTTCCTCTATCCCTGGGCCGTCCACTTCGACGCCCTGGGGATGTTCGGCCTCGTCCAGATGCTGGTCTTCGTCGGCCTCATCGGCGTCGCCTACGCCTACGACTGGCGCCGGGGTGGTCTGGAGTGGGACTGACCGGCGGATTCCGCGGCCCGGCGGACAAGGGATAGGGGAGCGACATGGGAATCGAGGAGAAGCTGCCGAGCGGCTTCCTGCTGACCACCGTCGAGAAGGCCGCGGGCCTGGCGCGCAAGTCCTCGGTGTTTCCGGCGACGTTCGGGCTGGCCTGCTGCGCCTTCGAGATGATGACGACGGGCGCCGGCCGGTACGACCTGGCCCGCTTCGGCATGGAGGTCTTCCGCGGTTCGCCGCGCCAGGCGGACCTGATGATCGTGGCCGGGCGGGTGAGCCAGAAGATGGCGCCGGTGCTGCGGCAGGTCTACGACCAGATGCCGAACCCCAAGTGGGTCATCTCCATGGGCGTGTGCGCCTCGTCGGGCGGCATGTTCAACAACTACGCGATCGTGCAGGGCGTCGACCACGTCGTGCCCGTGGACATCTACCTGCCCGGCTGTCCGCCGCGGCCCGAGATGCTCCTGGACGCCATCCTCAAGCTGCACGAGAAGATCCGGGACGAGAAGCTCGGCGTCAACCGCGAGCAGGCGGCCCGGGAGGCGGAGGAGGCGGCCCTCAAGGCGCTCCCGACGATCGAGATGAAGGGGCTCCTGCGGTGACGGACGACAAGGGCCGCGAGAAGGACCACAGCCGGCCGGACGCCGAGGAGGAGGCGCCCGAGGCCGCCGAGACGGCCAACGGCACCTCGGTACCGGCGGCCCGCAACGGCGCGGGCGAGACCATCGCCGTCCGCCGCGGCATGTTCGGCGCGAACAACGGCGGCGACACCTCGGGCTACGGCGGCCTCGTGCGCACCGTGCGCCTGCCCGGCGCCTCCAGCCGCCCCTACGGCTCCTACTTCGACGAGGTGGCCGACGAACTCGAGGGCGCGCTCGACGAGCAGGGGCTCGTGCCCGAGAACGTGATCGCCAGGACGGTCGTGGACCGCGGCGAGATCACGTTCCACATCGAGCGCGAGTACCTGAGGGAGGTCTGCCGCATCCTGCGGGACGACCCGGCACTGCGCTTCGAGCAGTGCTCCGGCGTGAGCGGGGTGCACTACCCCGGCGACACGGGGCGCGAGCTGCACGCGGTGTACCACCTGCGCTCGCTCACCCACGGCAACCGGCTGATCCGGCTGGAGGTCGCCGTACCGGAGAGCGACCCGCACGTGCCGTCCGTCGTCGAGGTCTACCCGACGAACGACTGGCACGAGCGCGAGACCTACGACTTCTTCGGCATCGTCTTCGACGGCCATCCCGCCCTCACGCGGATCATGATGCCGGACGACTGGCAGGGCCACCCCCAGCGCAAGGACTACCCGCTCGGTGGCATTCCCGTCGAGTACAAGGGCGCCCAGATCCCGGCGCCGGACCAGCGGAGGTCGTACAGCTAATGAGCAGCATTCCGCAGGCCACACAGATGGGAGGTGCGAACCGGTGAGCGAGGTCAGCCTGGGCATGCCGCAGTTGCCCGCCCCCGACTACCCCGCCGACGTGCGTGCCCGGCTCGCCGCCGACGCCGGGGAGATCATCGGCCGCTACCCGGACAGCCGCAGCGCGCTGCTGCCGCTGCTGCACCTGGTGCAGTCCGAGGAAGGCCATGTGACGCAGACCGGCATGCGGTTCTGCGCCGAGCAGCTCGGCCTGACGACCGCCGAGGTCACCGCCGTCGCGACCTTCTACTCCATGTACCGGCGCAAGCCGAGCGGCGACTACCAGGTCGGCGTGTGCACCAACACCCTGTGCGCGGTGCTCGGCGGCGACGCGATCTTCGCCGCCCTCCAGGACCACCTGGGCGTCGGCAACGGGGAGACGACGGAGGACGGCGCCGTCACGCTGGAGCACATCGAGTGCAACGCCGCCTGCGACTTCGCCCCCGTGGTGATGGTCAACTGGGAGTTCTTCGACAACCAGACGGTCGAGTCCGCCACGGAGCTCGTCGACGACCTGCGCGCCGGGCGTGAGGTGCGGCCCACGCGCGGTGCGCCGCTGTGCACGTTCAAGCAGACGGCGCGCATGCTGGCCGGCTTCCCCGACGAGCGCCCCGGCGCCACCGAAGCCACCGGCGGCGCGGGCCCCGCCTCGCTGGCCGGGCTCCGGCTGGCCAAGGGCGAGGCGCCCACCGGTCGCGTGGTCGGCCCGCGCGCCGAGCCGCCGGCCCGCTCGACCGCCGGCCCGCGCGGCGGCCACCCCAGCTCGCACGACGCGCCGCAGCAGACGGCCGCCTCCGACCCGGCCCACTCCGCCGGGCCCGTCGAGGGGGACCGCGGGACGGACCAGCACGAGGAGGACGGGCGATGACGACGACCGAATCCGCCGAGAAGCTGCTCTCCCCGGTCCTGTCCGCCTTCTGGGACGCGCCCGAGCCCTGGACGCTGGACACCTACCGGCGGCACGACGGCTACCAGGGTCTGCGCAAGGCGCTGGCCATGGACCCGGACGACCTGATCGCCTACGTCAAGGACGCGGGCCTGCGCGGCCGCGGCGGCGCCGGGTTCCCGACGGGCATGAAGTGGCAGTTCATCCCGCAGGGCGACGACAAGCCGCACTACCTCGTGGTCAACGCCGACGAGTCGGAGCCGGGCACCTGCAAGGACATCCCGCTCCTCTACGCGAACCCGCACGCCCTCATCGAGGGCATCGTCATCGCCTGCCATGCGATCCGCTCCGCGCACGCGTTCATCTACCTGCGCGGTGAAGTCGTCCCCGTCCTGCGGCGGTTGCACGCAGCCGTGGCCGAGGCGTACGCCGCCGGATACCTCGGCAAGGACGCGCTCGGGCCCGGCAAGGACCTCAAACTCACCGTGCACGCGGGCGCCGGCGCCTACATCTGCGGTGAGGAGACGGCCCTGCTCGACTCCCTGGAGGGGCGCCGCGGCCAGCCCCGGCTGCGCCCGCCCTTCCCGGCCGTCGCGGGTCTGTACGCCTGCCCCACCGTGGTGAACAACGTCGAGTCCATCGCCTCGGTTCCCGCGATCCTGGCCAGGGGCAAGGACTGGTTCCGCTCGATGGGCAGCGAGAAGTCCCCGGGCTTCACGCTCTACTCGCTCTCCGGGCACGTCGCGAACCCCGGTCAGTACGAGGGCCCGATGGGCGTCACGCTGCGTCAGCTCCTCGACCTCAGCGGCGGGATGCGCCCGGGCCACCGGCTCAAGTTCTGGACGCCGGGCGGCTCCTCGACGCCGCTGCTGACCGACGAGCACCTGGACGTCCCCCTCGACTACGAGAGCGTCAGCGCCGCCGGTTCCCTGCTCGGCACCAAGGCCCTCCAGTGCTTCGACGAGACGACGTGCGTCGTGCGCGCCGTCACCCGCTGGACCGAGTTCTACGCCCACGAGTCCTGCGGCAAGTGCACGCCCTGCCGCGAGGGCACGTACTGGCTCGTCCAGCTCATGCGGGACATCGAGGCGGGCAAGGCCACGATGGCCGACCTCGACAAGATCCACGACATCGCCGACAACATCGACGGCAAGTCCTTCTGCGCCCTGGGCGACGGCGCGGCCGCCCCGATCTTCTCCTCGCTGAAGTTCTTCCGCGAGGAATACGAGCAGCACGTCACCGGACGCGGCTGCCCCTTCGACCCGGCCAGGTCCACGGTGTGGGCCGACGACGCGGGCCGGGACGACAGCGACGCACACCTGGAGGTGAACGCGTGACCGTGACCACCGACGCCAAGACCTCCGGGGGCGGCGAGGCCGAGCGCCCGCCGGAGGACCTGGTGAGCCTGACGATCGACGGCGCCGAGATCAGCGTGCCGAAGGGCACCCTGGTCATCCGTGCCGCCGAGCAGCTCGGCATCGAGATCCCGCGCTTCTGCGACCACCCGCTCCTCGAGCCGGCGGGGGCCTGCCGCCAGTGCATCGTCGAGGTCGAGGGCCAGCGCAAGCCGATGGCCTCGTGCACCATCACCTGCACCGACGGCATGGTCGTCAAGACGCAGCTCACCTCGCCCGTAGCGGAGAAGGCACAGCGCGGCGTGATGGAGCTGCTGCTCATCAACCACCCGCTGGACTGCCCGGTCTGCGACAAGGGCGGCGAGTGCCCGCTCCAGAACCAGGCCATGTCCGCGGGCAGCGCCGAGAGCCGCTTCGAGGGGCGCAAGCGCACCTTCGAGAAGCCGGTGCCGATCTCCACCCAGGTGCTGCTGGACCGGGAGCGCTGCGTGCTGTGCGCGCGCTGCACCCGCTTCTCGAACCAGATCGCCGGGGACCCGATGATCGAGCTGCTGGAGCGCGGCGCGCTCCAGCAGGTCGGCACCGGCCAGGACGAGCCGTTCCAGTCCTACTTCTCCGGCAACACCATCCAGATCTGCCCGGTGGGCGCGCTGACCTCGGCGGCCTACCGCTTCCGCTCCCGCCCCTTCGACCTGGTCTCCTCGCCGAGCGTGTGCGAGCACTGCGCGGGCGGCTGCGCGACGCGCACCGACCACCGGCGCGGCAAGGTCATGCGCCGCCTCGCGCAGGACGACCCGGAGGTCAACGAGGAGTGGATGTGCGACAAGGGCCGCTTCGGGTTCCGCTACGCGCAGCGCCCCGACCGCCTCGCCACCCCGCTCGTCCGCGACGCCGAGAGCGGTGAGCTGGAGCCGACGAGCTGGCCGCACGCCCTCCAGGTGGCGGCCGAGGGCCTGGCCGGGGCGAAGGGCCGCACCGGCGTGCTGGCCGGCGGCCGGCTCACCGTCGAGGACGCCTACGCCTACGCCAAGTTCGCCCGCGTCGCCCTCGGCACGAACGACGTGGACTTCCGCGCCCGCGTCCACAGCGCCGAGGAGGCCGAGTTCCTGGCCGCCCGGGTCGCCGGACGCGGCGTCGGCCTCGGGGGCACCTCCCGGCCGGAGGCCGGGAGGCCGACGGGCGTGACGTACCGGGCCCTGGAGGCGGCACCGGCCGTGCTGCTGGTCGGCCTGGAGGCGGAGGAGGAGGCGCCCGGCGTCTTCCTGCGGCTGCGCAAGGCGAACCGGAAGTCCGGCCAGCGCACCTTCGCCGTCGCCTCGCACGCCACCCGGGGCCTGACGAAGGCGGGCGGCACGCTGCTGCCCGCCGCGCCGGGCACCGAGCCGGAGTGGCTGGACGCCCTCGCGGGCGGGGTCGGCCTGGACTCCACCGGGGAGCGGGCGGCCGAGGCGCTGCGCGCCGAGGGCGCCGTCATCCTCGTGGGCGAGCGGCTGGCCGGGGTGCCGGGCGCGCTGACGGCCGCGGTGCGGGCCGCCACGGCGACCGGGGCCCGGCTGGTGTGGATGCCGCGCCGCGCGGGCGAGCGCGGCGCGGTCGAGGCCGGGGCGCTGCCGGGGCTGCTGCCCGGCGGGCGTCCGGCGACCGACCCGCGGGCCCGGGAGGAGACGGCCGCGGTCTGGGGCGTCGCCGAGCTGCCCCGCGCGGCCGGCCGGGACACCGGTCAGATCGTGGAGGCCGCCGCGAACGGCGAGCTGGCCGCCCTGGTCGTCGGCGGGGTCGAGGTCGGCGATCTGCCGGACCCGGCCCGGGCGGTCGAGGCGCTGGACGCCGTCGGCTTCCTGGTGAGCCTGGAGCAGCGGCCGAGCGAGGTCACGGCCCGGGCGGACGTCGTCCTGCCGGTGTCGGCCGTGGTGGAGAAGTCCGGCACGTTCCTCAACTGGGAGGGCCGCGAGCGGCCCTTCGAGGCGGCGATCAAGCCCGACCAGATGACGCGGCGCTTCGTCTTCCCCGACGCCCGCGCGCTCACCATGCTCGCGGACGCCCTCGACGTCCACCTCGGCCTGCCCGATGTGCGCACCATCCGCGCCGAGTTGGCGCGGCTGGGGCCCTGGGAGGGTGAACGGACCGCCGATCCGGTCCAGTCCGGGCGGCCGCTGCCGACCGCGGGCGCCGGGGAGGCGGTGCTCGCCGGTCACCGGATGCTGCTGGACCGGGGCCGCATGCAGGAGGGCGACGAGGCGCTGGCCGGTACCCGGCACCCCGCCCCGGCCCGGCTGTCGGCGGCCACCGCCACGGAGGTCGGCGTCGCGGACGGGGACCTTCTGACCGTCACGGGTCCGACCGGGTCGGTGACGCTGCCGCTGGCCGTCACCCCGATGCCGGACCGGGTGGTCTGGCTGCCGCTCAACTCCACCGGCGGCGGGGTCGTGTCGGACACCGGCGCCCGGCCCGGCGAGCTGGTCGGGATCGGCGCGGCCGGTGCCGCGGACGCCGACGGCGCGCCCGGTGCCGACGGAGGAGCCGACACGGAATCACCGGAGGTGCAGTCGTGACCGCCATCCCGTCAGGGCAGCCGGGCCCCTCGGGCCTGCCCGGGTCGCTGCTGGCCGCGGAGGACCTGTCCATGTTCGGGCAGGACCCGTTCTGGCTGATCGCGCTCAAGGCCGTGTTCTGCTTCGCCTTCCTGATGCTGACGGTGCTGATCTCCATCGTCATGGAGCGCAAGGTCATCGCCTGGATGCAGCGGCGCATCGGCCCGAACCGGCACGGTCCCTGGGGGCTGCTCCAGTCGCTCGCCGACGGCGTCAAGCTGATGCTGAAGGAGGACGTCGTCGTCAAGGGCGCGGACAAGTTCGTCTACGTCCTGGCGCCGGTCCTCGCCGCCATCCCGGCGTTCATGGCCATCGCCGTGATCCCCTTCGGCCCCGCGGGCAACGAGGTGTCCATCTTCGGCACCCGCACCGCTATGCAGCTCACCGACCTTCCGGTGGCCATCCTGTTCATCCTGGCCACCGCCTCGATCGCCGCCTACGGCACGGTGCTCGCGGGCTGGTCGTCCGGCTCCACCTACCCGCTGCTCGGCGGGGTGCGGGCCACGGCCCAGATCATCAGCTACGAGGTCGCGATGGGCCTCAGCTTCGCCGCCGTGTTCCTCTACTCCGGCTCCATGTCCACCTCGACGATCGTCGGCGCCCAGGCCGACACGTGGTTCGGCGTGCTGCTGCCGGTGTCGTTCGTCATCTACGCCGTCTCCATGGTCGGCGAGGCGCACCGGCACCCGTTCGACATGCCGGAGTCCGAGGGCGATCTGGTGGCCGGGTTCAGCACCGAGTACTCGTCGATCAAGTTCGCGCTGTTCATGCTCTCCGAGTACATCCACATGGTCACGGTCTCGGCGCTGGCCGTCACCCTGTTCCTCGGCGGGTGGCGGGCCCCGGCACCGATCTCCACCTGGTGGGAGGGCGCCAACCACGGCTGGTGGCCGATGCTGTGGTTCACCGCCAAGCTGCTCATGCTCATGTTCTGCTTCGTGTGGCTGCGCGGCACCCTGCCCCGCGTCCGCTACGACCAGTTCATGAAGCTGGGCTGGAAGGTCCTCATCCCCGTCTCGCTGGTGTGGCTGATGCTCGTCGCCACCGTGCGGGCCCTGCGCAACGAGGGCTACGACTTCGGCGAGATCGTCCTGTGGGTGTCCGGCGCGATCCTCGTGATGCTGCTCGTGTCCTTCGTCGTGGACGTCTTCCGCGACCGCGGGGAGAAGCGGGAGGCGGCGATCGCGGCCCGCGAGGCGGGCAAGCGGAAGGACACGTTCGATCCCATGGCGGGCGGCTACCCGGTGCCGCCGCTTCCCGGCCAGACCCTGCCCCCCGTGCCCCGGCGCGCCCCACGCCACCAGCGCGACAAGGCGACCGTCGGCGCGGGTGCCGCGGACGCGGGCGGGGCCGACAGCGAGAGCAAGGAGTCCGACGATGCCTAACCCCCTGGACCCGGTGGCCGGCTTCGGCGTGACCTTCAAGGCCATGTTCCAGCGCCGGCTGACCGAGCAGTACCCCGAGTACAAGAAGCAGACGGCGCCGCGCTTCCACGGACGCCACCAGCTCAACCGGCACCCGGACGGGCTGGAGAAGTGCATCGGCTGCGAGCTGTGCGCCTGGGCCTGCCCGGCCGACGCCATCTACGTCGAGGGCGCGGACAACACCGAGGAGGAGCGCTACTCGCCCGGTGAGCGCTACGGCCGCGTCTACCAGATCAACTACCTGCGCTGCATCCTGTGCGGGCTGTGCGTCGAGGCGTGCCCGACGCGCGCCCTGACCATGACCAACGAGTACGAACTGGCCGACCGCAGCCGCGAGTCCCTCATCTACACCAAGGAGGAGCTGCTCGTCGGGCTGACGGAGGGCATGGTCGACTCGCCGCACGCCATCTACCCCGGCATGACGGAGAAGGACTACTACCGGGGCCTGGTCACCGAGGCCGCCGACGGCACCGTCCAGCAGCCGGTCACCGACACCGGGACGCCGCAGTCCTCGGCCGACACCTTCGGTCCGGACGAGCCGGCCGCCGCCGGGGCCGCGCCCGACGCCACCACGGCGCCCGGCGAGGCCACCGAAGGGGTGAAGCACCAGTGAGCACCGCAGCGAGCCTGCTGGCCGCCGAGACCTCCTCCGGCGAGGCCGTCCAGTTCTACGTGCTCGGCGCCCTCGCCGTCTCCGGCGCGCTCGGCACCGTCCTGCTGCGGCGGGCCGTGCACGCGGCGCTCTGCCTGGCCGGGACGATGATCATCCTCGCGCTGTTCTACCTGGCCAACGGCGCCTACTTCCTCGGCGTCGTGCAGATCGTCGTCTACACCGGCGCGGTCATGATGCTGTTCCTGTTCGTGCTGATGCTCGTCGGCCGCACCACCGCCGACTCGCTCAAGGAGACGATCAAGGGGCAGCGCTGGCTGGCCGCGGGCTGCGCGCTCGGCCTGGCCATGCTGCTGATCGGCGGCATCGGACAGGCCGCCCTCGGCAGTGAGTCGTTCGTCGGGACGGGCGCCGCCAACGCCGAGTTCGGCGGCAACGTCCCCGGCATCGCCGAGCGGCTGTTCACCGAGTACGTCGTCGCCTTCGAGGTCACCGGCGCGCTGCTGACCATCGCGGCGGTCGGCGCCACCCTGCTCACGCACCGCGAGCGCGTCGAGACGGCCAAGACCCAGCGCGACCAGGCCACCGAGCGGGTGAGGCTCGGCACGCACGTCCCGCCGCTCCCCGCGCCGGGTGTGTACGCACGGCACAACGCGGTGGACCGGCCGGGCCTGCTGCCCGACGGCACCCCGTCCGAACTGACGGTCAGCGAGACCCTCCGCAAGCGGGGCCAGGTCCGCGAGGTCAGCCGGGAGCGGCTGGCCGAGATCGCCGCCATCGACCAGCGCACCGCCGACTACCACGGCCGCGGTGAGGAGGCCCGCCAGTGAACCCCGCCAACTACCTCTACCTGGCCGCGCTGCTGTTCACGATCGGGGCCACCGGGGTCCTGATCCGGCGCAACGCGATCATCGTGTTCATGGGCATCGAGCTGATGCTCAACGCGGCCAACCTCGCGCTGGTCGCCTTCTCCCGGATGCACGGCAACCTCGACGGCCAGATCATGGCGTTCTTCGTCATGGTCGTCGCCGCGGCCGAGGTCGTCGTGGGACTGGCGATCATCGTGACGCTCTACCGCTCCCGTCACTCGGCCTCGGTCGACGACGCCAGCCTGATGAAGCTGTAAGGGGTACGTACCAGTGGATTCCTTGATCGGACTGCTCGTCGCGGCGCCCCTGCTCGGCGCGGCCGTCCTGCTGTGCGGCGGGCGCAGGCTGGACCGCTCCGGGCCCTGGCTGGGCACCGTGCTGGCGGCGGTCTCCTTCGTCATCGGCGCGGTGCTCTTCTTCGACATGCTCGGCCGCGACGGCGAGGAACGGGCCCTGCACCAGCACCTGTACTCCTGGGTGCCGGTGGAGGGCTTCCAGGCCGACGTCGCCTTCCAGCTCGACCAGCTCTCCATGACGTTCGTCCTGCTGATCACCGGGGTCGGGTCGCTGATCCACCTCTACTCGATCGGCTACATGGAGCACGACGAGCGCCGCCGCCGCTTCTTCGGCTACCTCAACCTGTTCCTCGCGGCGATGCTGCTGCTCGTCCTCGCCGACAACTACCTGCTGCTGTACGTCGGCTGGGAGGGAGTGGGCCTCGCCTCGTTCCTGCTCATCGGCTTCTGGCAGCACAAGCCCAGCGCGGCGGCGGCGGCGAAGAAGGCCTTCCTCGTCAACCGCGTCGGCGACGCGGGCCTGGCCATCGCCATCTTCCTGATGTTCACCACGTTCGGCACCTTCGCCTTCACCCCGGTGCTGGGCAGCGCCGACGCGGCGAGCGAGGCGACGCTGACCGGCATCGGGCTGATGCTGCTGCTCGCGGCCTGCGGCAAGTCGGCCCAGGTGCCGCTGCAGTCCTGGCTCGGGGACGCGATGGAGGGCCCCACCCCCGTCTCGGCCCTCATCCACGCGGCGACGATGGTCACGGCCGGCGTCTACCTCATCACCCGCTCCGGGGCCGTCTTCGACGGCGCGCCCGCCGCCCAGACCGCCGTCGTCACCGTCGGCGCCGTCACGCTCCTCTTCGGTGCGATCGTCGGTTGCGCCAAGGACGACATCAAGAAGGCGCTGGCCGGCTCGACCATGTCGCAGATCGGCTACATGGTGCTCGCCGCGGGCCTCGGCCCCATCGGCTACGCCTTCGCGATCATGCACCTGGTCACCCACGGCTTCTTCAAGGCGGGGCTGTTCCTCGGCGCCGGCTCGGTCATGCACGGCATGAACGACGAGGTGGACATGCGCAAGTACGGCGGGCTGCGCCGCTACATGCCGGTCACGTTCGTCACCTTCGGCCTCGGCTACCTCGCCATCATCGGCTTCCCCGGGCTCTCCGGCTTCTTCTCCAAGGACGCCATCATCGAGGCGGCCTTCGCCAAGGGCGGCACCCAGGGCTGGATCCTCGGCTCGGTGACGCTGCTGGGCGCGGCCATCACCGCGTACTACATGACGCGGGTGATGATCCTGACGTTCTTCGGCGAGAAGCGCTGGCAGCCCGACGCGGAGGGCAACGAGCCGCACCCGCACGAGTCCCCGCGCTCGATGACGCTCCCGATGATCGTGCTGGCCTTCGGCTCCGTCTTCGCCGGCGGCCTGTTCAAGGTGGGTGACTCCTTCGTCAACTGGCTGGAGCCGGTGACGTCGTACGAACACGGCCACCCGCCGATCAGCGTCCCCGTCATCACCACGGCGACGGTCACGATGCTGCTCGTCGGCGTCGGCGTCGCCTGGGCCCAGTACGGCCGCAAGCCGGTGCCCGTCACCGCGCCGCGCGGTTCGCTGATCACCCGGGCGGCCCGCCGCGACCTGCTCCAGGACGACTTCAACCACGCCGTGTTCGTGACCGGCGGGCAGCACCTCACCCGCAGCCTGGTCTACGTGGACCACAAGCTGGTGGACGGCGCCGTCAACGGGACGGCGGCCGGCTTCGGCGGGCTCTCCGGCCGGATGCGCAAGATCCAGAACGGCTTCGCCCGCTCCTACGCGGTGTCGATGTTCGGCGGTGCGGCCGTGCTGGTCGCAGCCACCCTGCTGATGAGGGCGGTCTGATCCATGTCTGATTACTCCTTCCCGCTGCTGACGGCCACGGCCGTGCTCCCCGCACTGGGCGCCGTCGCCACCGCGGCCGTACCCGCCGCCCGGCGCACGGCCGCCAAGTGGCTGGCGCTCGTGGTCTCGCTCGGCACCCTGGTGCTGGCGGGCTGGGTGCTGGCCGCCTTCGACACCGGCGGCGACCGCTACCAGCTCACCGAGTCCTACGCGTGGATCGAGGACTTCGGCGTCCGCTACGAGGTCGGCGTCGACGGCATCGCCGCCGCCCTCATCGCCCTGACGGCGCTGCTGATCCCGTTCATCATCGCGGCGGGCTGGCACGACGCCGACGTCCCCGAGGAGGACGGCCCGAACCGGCGCTGGCGGCCCACCCAGGGCTTCTTCGCGCTGATCCTCATGGTCGAGGCGATGGTGATCGTCGCCTTCTCCGCGACGGACGTGTTCGTCTTCTACATCTTCTTCGAGGCCATGCTCATCCCGATGTACTTCCTCATCGGGGGCTTCGGGGACCGTGCGCACGCGGCCGGAGAGGCGGAGGGCGCCAAGCAGCGCTCCTACGCGGCGGTGAAGTTCCTCCTCTACAACCTGGCCGGCGGGCTCATCATGCTGGCCGCCGTCGTCGGGCTGTACGCCGTCACCGCCGACCAGCTCCCCGCGGGCACCTTCTCGCTCCAGCAGATCGCCGAGGCCCGCGCCTCCGGCGAGCTGGAGATGGCCACCAACACCGAACGCCTGCTGTTCCTCGGCTTCTTCCTCGCCTTCGCCGTCAAGGCGCCGCTGTGGCCGCTGCACACCTGGCTGCCCAACGCCATGGCCGAGTCCACGGCCCCGGTGGCCGTGCTCATCACGGCCGTCGTCGACAAGGTCGGCACCTTCGCGATGCTGCGCTTCTGCCTCGGGCTGTTCCCCGAGGCCAGCAGCTGGGCCACGCCCGTCGTCGTCGTGCTGGCGCTCGTCAGCATCGTCTACGGGGCGCTGCTCGCCGTCGGCCAGCGGGACATCAAGCGGCTGGTGGCCTACGCGTCCGTCTCGCACTTCGGGTTCATCATCCTCGGCATCTTCGCCATGACGACCCAGGGCCAGAGCGGCGCGACGCTGTACATGGTCTTCCACGGCATCTCCACCGCCGCGCTGATGCTCGTCGCCGGGTTCCTCATCTCCCGCCGCGGCTCCCGGCTCATCGCCGACTACGGCGGGGTGCAGAAGGTGGCCCCGGTGCTGGCCGGCACCTTCCTCGTCGGCGGGCTCGCCACCCTCTCGCTTCCCGGCCTCGCGCCGTTCGTCAGCGAGTTCCTCGTCCTCGTCGGCACCTTCAGCCGCTACCCCGTCGCGGGCATCGTGGCGACGGCGGGCATCGTCCTCGCCGCCCTCTACGTGCTGCTGCTCTACCAGCGGACGATGACGGGGCCGGTGGACAAGCCGGAGATCCAGCGGATGCCGGACCTGCGGCCGCGCGAACTGGCCGTCGTGGCCCCGCTGATCGCCCTGCTGATCTTCCTCGGCGTCTTCCCCAAGCCGCTGACCGACATCGTCAACCCGGCGGTCGAGCACACCATGTCCGACGTGCGTGAGACCGACCCGGAGCCGGAACTGCCCGCAGTGGAGGCCGCG
This sequence comes from Streptomyces sp. WMMC1477, assembly GCF_027460245.1. Lineage (NCBI taxonomy): Bacteria > Bacillati > Actinomycetota > Actinomycetes > Kitasatosporales > Streptomycetaceae > Streptomyces > Streptomyces sp. WMMC1477. Next base: position 3,170,849 of record NZ_JAPZBD010000003.1, read on the forward strand.
GAATGAGCGCGACAACCCTTCCCGGCGCGTCCGCCGCCGAACCCGTCCACAGCCTGTGGACGACGGCGGCCGAGGCGCCCTCGATCGAGTACGCCCAGCTGTCGCCGACACTGATCGTGCTCGGGGCCGCCGTCGTCGGCATCCTCGTCGAGGCCTTCGCCCCGCGCCGCGCGCGCTACGCCATCCAGGTGGCGCTGGCGTCCCTCGGCTTCGCCGCCGCCTTCGCCGCCGTCCTGGCCCTCGCCCTGGACGGGCACGCCACGGACAAGGCCGCCGTCGCCGGCGTCGGCGCCATCGCCGTGGACGGCCCCGCCCTGTTCCTCCAGGGCGTCATCCTGCTCGTCTCGCTCGTCGCCGTCTTCACCTTCGCCGAACGGCGGCTGGAGCCGCGCACGGGCGGCAATCCGGTCGACTCCTTCGCCGCGCAGCCCGCCTCGGTGCCCGGCGGCGAGGGCGAGAAGGCCGCCGTAAAGGCAGGCTGGACGACCACGGAGATCTTCCCGCTGCTGCTCTTCGCGGTCGGCGGCATGCTGATCTTCCCCGCGGCCAACGACCTGCTCACCCTCTTCATCGCGCTGGAGGTCTTCTCCCTCCCGCTGTACCTGCTGTGCGCCCTCGCCCGGCGCCACCGGCTGCTCTCCCAGGAGGCCGCCGTCAAGTACTTCCTGCTGGGCGCGTTCTCCTCGGCGTTCCTGATCTTCGGCATCGCCCTGCTCTACGGCTACGCCGGGACCGTCTCCTACGCCGGGATCGCCCAGGTCGTCGAGGGCACCGTGCCCAGCCCCAGCGTGGCGCTCGCCGCCAGCATGTCCACCGACGCGCTGCTGCTCATCGGCGGCGCCATGGTGATCATGGGCCTGCTGTTCAAGGTGGGCGCGGTGCCCTTCCACATGTGGACGCCCGACGTCTACCAGGGCGCCCCGACCCCCGTCACCGGGTTCATGGCGGCCGCGACCAAGGTGGCCGCGTTCGGCGCACTCCTGCGGCTCCTCTACGTCGTCCTGCCCGGCCTGCGCTGGGACTGGGAGCCCGTCCTGTGGGGCGTGGCCATCATCTCGATGCTGCTCGGCGCGATCGTCGCCATCACCCAGACGGACGTCAAGCGGCTGCTGGCCTACTCCTCCATCGCCCACGCCGGATTCATCCTCGCCGGGGTCATCGCGACCTCACCGGACGGCGTCTCCTCGGTGCTCTTCTACCTGCTCGCCTACTCCTTCGTCACGCTCGGCGCGTTCTCCGTCGTGACGCTGGTGCGGGACGCGGGCGGCGAGGCCACCCACCTGTCCCAGTGGGCCGGGCTCGGGCGGCGCTCACCGCTGGTCGCGGCCGTGTTCGCGGTGTTCCTGCTGGCCTTCGCCGGCATCCCGCTCACCTCCGGGTTCGCGGGCAAGTTCGCGGTGTTCAAGGCCGCGGCGGAGAGCGGTGCGGGCGCCCTCGTCGTCGTCGGCGTCATCGCCTCGGCCATCGCGGCGTTCTTCTACGTCCGCGTCATCGTGCTGATGTTCTTCTCCGAGCCCAGCCCGGAGGGCCCGACGGTGGCCATCCCCAGCGCCTTCACCTCCGTGGCCATCGGCGTCGGCGTCACGGTGACGCTGGTGCTCGGCCTCGCCCCGCAGTACTTCCTCGACCTGGCCGGCCAGGCGGGCGTCTTCGTCCGGTAGGCCCCTGGGGCGACGTTGAGGGCCGGTGTGCACGACGTGCGCACCGGCCCTCAACGCGTCGTACGCCCCGCCAGGGACCCTGCCCGGTGCCGGGGCCGCGCTTGCCGGCGCCGCGCCTTCGCGCGGACCTCCCCAGCGCGTGGGCTAGCCCTGGGGGATCAGGTCCTCCAGGTCCTCCAGGTCGCCCAGGTCCGTCGGCATGTCCTTGGGGGCGTCGGCCACCCGCGCGTAGGTGTCGGTCATGCCGCCGTTCCAGGCGACCTCCAGCTCCTCGCTGTCGACGCGCTCCACCGTGCCGTTCGACCGCTCCTGGCCGCCGCCGTCGGGGCAGGTCAGGTTGATCGTCTGCTTGCCGCCGTCCATCATCCGGCCGCCGCAGTTGACGTTCCCGCGGGTCAGGTTGACGCCGTCGGCGACGATGGTCAGCACGTGGTCCTGACCGTCCGCCTTCGTCTTCCAGATGCCCTGGACGGAGCCCGGCTCCTTCCGCGTCTCCGGGTCGCCGCCGGGGTTCTGGGTCTCCTCGGCGGCCGGCTTCTCGTCGCCGCCGTCACCGCTGCCGCAGCCGGCGACCAGCAGCGTGGCCGCGCAGGCGGCCGCCACCGCCGCGGTCATCCGCAGGGACGTGCGCATGTGCTTCTCCTCGGTGGGGATCGGGTGGCGTCAAGCTAGCAGGGCTCGCCGCCGGTCTTCGTCAGCTCTCGGTCCCGGGCAGGTCGGGCGACTCGGGGAGACCGGGCAGCTCCGTCGGCACGTCCGTCGGCAGCTCCGGCAGGTCCTCCGGGCCGGGGGACCTGCTCAGGACCGTCGTCTCGCCGCCCGCCCACTCGACGGTGAGCTTGCCGTCCGTGAGGCTCCTGACCGTGGCGCCGGCGAAGTCGGTGCTCCCGTCGTCGCAGGCCAGCTTCATCGTCATCGGCCGCGCCGCGCCGTCGACCGTGCCCGAGCAGGCCGACTCGGCCGAGACGGTGACGCTGTTCTCGAAGACGGCCAGGATGACCAGGCCCTCGTCGACGTGCAGCCCCTCCGTCATCCAGCCGCCCTGGATGTCCTCCAGGGTGACGTCGTCGCCCTTCTCCGGCCCGGACGGCGCGTCGCTCGGCTGCGTCGTCCCGGGCGGCGGCGTCTCGCCGCCCGCGTCGTCGTCCCCGCCGTCGCCGCCGCCGCAGCCCGTCAACAGCAGCGCTGCCGCCGCCGCGGCGCAGGCGCCCGCCCAGCGTGCTCTGGTGCGCACAGTGCCTCCCCTCGCCTCGGTGCTCGCCGGCCCCGTCGGCCGATCCGGAAATCGGCCAACGGTACCAACCGGCGATTCGGTTCAGCCCTTGACGACGCGTCCGGCGACCTCGCCGAGGCCGAGGCGACCGCCGTCCGGGCCGGGCGCCCAGGCCGTGAGCACGACCTCGTCCCCGTCCTCCAGGAACGTGCGGGTGCCGTCGGGCAGTTCGACGGGCTCCTCGCCGGACCACGTCAGCTCCAGCAGGCAGCCGCGCTGGTGCTTGTCCGGCCCGCTCACCGTGCCCGACGCGAACAGGTCACCCGGGCGCAGCGAGGCGCCGTTGACCGTCATGTGGGCGAGCTGCTGCGCCGCCGTCCAGTACATCGCGGAGAACGGCGGCTCGGCGATGGTGTGGCCGTTGAGCGTCACCGTGATGCGCAGGTCGAGCCCCGCCGGGTCCTCGGCGTCGTCCACCAGGTAGTCCAGCAGCGGGTGGGTGCGCTCGGGCGGCGCGACCCGGGCGGCGTCCAGCGCCTCCAGCGGCGTGATCCACGCGGAGACGGACGTCGCGAAGGACTTGCCGAGGAACGGGCCGAGCGGCACGTACTCCCACGCCTGGATGTCCCGGGCCGACCAGTCGTTGAGCAGGCACACGCCGAAGACGTGGTCCCGGAACGCGGACTGCGGCACCGGCTCGCCCATCCGGGACGGCGCCCCGACGACGAAGCCGACCTCGGCCTCGATGTCCAGCCGCTGCGTCGGCCCGAACACCGGGCCGTCCGGCGTGCGGCGCTGGCCGTGCGGGCGCACCACCGGGGTGCCGGAGACGACGACGGTCCCGGCCCGGCCGTGGTAGCCGATGGGCAGGTGCTTCCAGTTCGGCGTCAGCGGCTCGCCGTCCGGGCGGAACATCCGCCCGACGTTGGAGGCGTGGTGCTCGCTGGCGTAGAAGTCGACGTAGTCGGCCACCTCGAAGGGCAGGTGCAGCGTCGCCTCCGCCAGCGGAACCGCCGTCAGCTCGGGGCGGGCGTCGCGCACCCACGCCCGGAGCTCGGCCCGGACGGCCGTCCACACCGGGCGGCCCGCCGCGAGCAGCGGATTGAGGGTGGGCGCGGAGAGCAGCTCGGCGTGCGCCGAGCCGAGCGCCCTGGCCGCCGCCCCGGCGTCCAGCACGGTGTCCCCGAGCCGCACCCCGATCCGGCGCCGGTCGGGCTCGTCCGCGGTCGTGAACACGCCGTAGGGCAGGTTGTCCGGGCCGTACAGCCCGCCGGCCGGGGCCGCGGTCGTGGCCGTCTCCGCCGCCGGGGTGTCCGCCGCGGTGTGTGCTGGTGCTTCTGGCATGGAAGGTGCCCTCGCCTTCGAGGTCGTCGCCGGTCAGGACCGGACACAGGCTATCGGGGGGCGTGCCTCACGTGATCCTTATGTGACCGGATACGCTGCGAGGCAGAAACACCGTTCGCGTCCGTACTTCGCAGTAACCCGGCAAGTGGCCAGGTGGAAGATCGTCCGCAGACAGGAGAACCCTCGTGACCGTCGTCGGGCCCTTCGGGCTGACCGTGCGGGACACGGCGTTGGAAGCTGATGTCCTCACCGGGTTGTCCGCCGTCGAGCACGGGCTGAACGAAGCCACGAAGAGTGACGTCCCGTTCGTCAACGAGGCCGCCCAGCACCTCGTGCGGGCCGGGGGGAAGCGCTTCCGTCCGCTGCTGACGCTGCTCGCCGCCCAGTTCGGTGACCAGCACGCCCCCGGCGTCGTCCCCTCCGCCGTCGTCGTCGAGCTGACGCACCTGGCCACGCTGTACCACGACGACGTCATGGACGAGGCCGAGGTGCGGCGCGGCGTCGCGAGCGCCAACGCCAACTGGGACAACTCCGTCGCGGTCCTCACCGGGGACTTCCTCTTCGCCCGCGCCTCCCGCGTGCTGGCCGACCTCGGCCCCGAGGCCGTCCGCATCCAGGCGGAGGCGTTCGAGCGGCTGGTCACCGGTCAGATCCTCGAGACGGCGGGCCCGCAGGCCGGCCAGGACCCCATCGACCACTACCTCGACGTCCTCGCCGGCAAGACGGGCTCCCTCATCGCCGTCGCCACGCGCTTCGGCGGACTGATGTCCGGGGCCGACGAACGCACCGTCTCCGTGCTCACCCAGTACGGCGAGCGCATCGGCATCGCCTTCCAGCTCGCCGACGACGTCCTGGACATCGCCAGCGACAGCGACGAGTCCGGCAAGACCCCCGGCACCGACCTGCGCGAGGGCATCGCCACGCTGCCCGTCCTGCATCTGCGGGCCATGGCCGATCGGGACGGCCGTCCCGAGGACCGCGCCCTCGCCGAGCTGCTCGCCGGGGACCTCACCGACGAGGCCCGGCACGCCGAGGCCCTCGCCGGGCTGCGCGCCCACCCCGCGCTGGAGGCGGCGCGCCGCTACACCATCCGCTCCGCCGAGCAGGCCCGCGAGACGCTCTCGCCCCTGCCGGACGGCTCGGCGAAGGCGGCTCTGTCCACGCTCTGCGACGCCGTGGTCCACCGCGCGGGCTGACCCCCTCGCGGCTCGCGGGCCGGCTCTTCCCGGGGCTCCCCGGCCTGCGGGGCCCGCGTCCCTCCCCGCTCCCTCACAGGGGCGCGATCAGCTCCGTCGCCCGCAGGACGGCTCCGGCCGCCGTCTCGTCGTCCCTGTGCCGGGCCGCCACGTCCAGCGCGGTGTCGGCGAGCTTGATCGCGTGCTCGTCCCCGTGCTCCACCGCCCGGGCGAACAGCTCCTCGGCGCTCGCCCCGCCGGGGTGCGCCGGGCTCGCCGGCCCCGCCGGACGGTAGGCGGCCACGACCGCTCCCGAGGCGGCCCAGGCCGCCGCCAGCGCGGAAGGCCACAGCTCGCGCGGCAGGTCCGGCAGCGTCCGCAGCACGGCGTTCGGCGCCGTCGCGGCGTGGACCAGCATGACCGGGCTGCCGTGCGCGTGGGTGGCGTAGTAGCGCACGGTGGCGTCCACCAGGTCCGCGAGGTGACCGGGGACCGCGTCGGCGGCCACGGCCGCCTGGCCCGACGGCCACTCCGGCAGGGCGGTGAGCTGCTCCAGGCGGTGGCGGATGCCCTGGCTCTGGTCCGCCACCGGGGAGACGGCGCGCAGCGCCTCGGCGGCGGCGGGGGGACCGAGGACGAGCGTCAGGTCGGCGGGCAGCGGCAGATGGCGGGCGGCCCAGTAGCCCAGTCCGTGCGCCAGCTCCCGCAGCCGCGGCACGTTCTCGCCCGCACGCAGCGAGACGACGGCGTGCCCGACCCGGATCACCGGGTGCGTCGCGCCGCCGGCGATGCCGGGGAGCAGCCGCGGCCACCAGGTGGCGAGCACCTCCCGCCAGGGCCGCTCCGGGGCGGTGACGAGCCGGCGGTCGAAGTAGGCCAGCCAGTCGCCCAGCCTGCGCCCGTCGCCCAGCGCCTCGGCCCAGGCGTCGTCCCGGATGGGGTCCCCGGCGGCGGGCCGCTCCTCCAGCCGGTCCGCGTACCGGTCGAGCCAGCGGTGGACGCCGTCGTCCCGCCCGTGCCGGACCAGCGCCTCGACGGCCATCGGCCCGTGGTTCGACAGCCAGCCCTCGAACTCCGGCCCCGTAGCGTGCAGCCGCTCCAGCGCCTCGTCCAGCACTCCAGTGGTCGTCATGCGCTCACGCTAGGCCGCGGGCGGACTCCCCGGTAGGGGGATTTCGGCGTAGTCCCAGGCCGGGGCCCTGCCCCCGCGGTCGTAGGACCCGACGCCGCCTTCGCCGCTCTGGCCCGCGTCGCCCCGCGGCCGGTCACCGTCCTCACCTCCGATCCCGAGGACCTGACGCTCCTGTGCGGCCCCGCGATTCAGGTCATCAGGGTGTGAGGCCCTGCGCCGTGATCGCGCGCAGCAGGTCGGGGCCGGGCCAGTCGCGGCGGCCGCCGGGGCGTTCGGCCTCCCGGACGAGCGCGGCCAGCGCGGCGTTCACGGGCGCCCGGAGCCCGTGCCGTCCGGCCAGGGCGACGACCTCGCCCTGGAGGCCGTCGATCTCCGTCGTCCGGCCGCGCTCCAGGTCCTCCCACATGGACGAGCGCGCCTGGGCGTCCACCCGCAGGCTCGCGGCGGCCAGCCGGCGGAACAGCGCGTCGGGCAGCCGCAGCAGGCGCGGTGTGAGGCGCGGCGGGAGCGGCCCGAGCCGTGCCGGGCGGACGCCCTCGGCCGCGAACGCCGCCAGCGCCTCCTCCTGGCACAGGGCCAGGCAGGCCCGGTAGGCGCGCAGGCCGAGCTGCTCGCGCAGCGGCAGCCCGGAGAGCGCGTTGACCGCGTTGTTGAGGTTCATGAGCAGCTTGGCGTGCTGCACCTCGCGCATGTCGCCGCGGGTCTCGACCGGCAGCCCGGCGGCGGCCAGGGCCCCGGCCGGGAGGGCGGCGGCGGGCCCGTCGTCGAGCATCAGCGTCCCGGCCGTGCCCTGGTGGAAGGTGTCCGGGGCCGTCCGCACGACGTTGTAGGGCACCATCCCGGCGAGCACGCTCGCGCCGGGCAGCTCGGCGCGCAGCAGCTCCGGGTTGCGCAGCCCGTTCTGGAGGCTGACGACGACGGCGTCCGGGCGGAGCCGTCCCGCCAGCTCCCGTCCGGCGGCGGCCGTCGCGGCGGACTTGACGGTGACGAGCACGCAGTCCGCCTCGGCGACGGCGTCCGGCTGCGTGCTCAGGGTCAGCGCGTCGGCCGGGACGCGCACCGGGGGCCGTCCGCCGCCGCTCAGCGTCAGCCCGTCGCCGAGGGCGTCCAGCACGGACGGGCGGCCGACCAGCGTGACCTCGGCGTGCGGGGCGAGGTGGCCGCCCAGGTGGCAGCCGACGCTGCCGGCGCCGAAGACCGCGATCCGGGGCCGCCGGGCCGTGGGATTGCCGGGAGTGGCGGGCATGGCGGTCGCTCCTCGCTCGACGACGGTTACCCGAAAGTAGGGTCGTCGGGGCCCCGAGGCAAGCCCCGGCCGTCCCCTAGGGGACGGATACGCCGCCGGGAGGTGCCGTCATCCCGTGGTGGTACGCGCAGTTGGACCTGGCGGCTGACGCCCGGAACCCCTGTTCTCTGGTGAGCTTGTCCTACCACCCCGCGGCACGACGGGTGACAATGGCGGTGGAGGACACAGGGGGTGGACGCCGCCCATGTATGGAGGAATGGCCCACATGGCACACCAGCCCAGCGAACCCGGCACCACGGGCACGGCCCGCCGGCCCGGGAAGAAGGCGACCAGGTACGCCGTGCCCGTAGCGGTGGCGGCCGTAGCGGTGGCGAGCGTCGGCCTCGTCCCGGCCCTCGCCGACGGCGGCGACCCGGACCTGCCGGACATCACCGCGCAGGAACTGGTCGAGAAGATCGCGGCATCCGACGTCGAGCACCTTTCCGGCACCGTCAAGATCAGCTCCGACCTGGGCATCCCGGGCCTCGGCGGCGGCTCCGACCAGAACGGTGGCCTCTTCGGCGGCCACTCCGAGCGTCCGGAGGAGGACGGCGGGGAGGCGGCCCCGCAGGACGGCACGTCCCCGGCCGACCCGTCCGCCAAGCTCCCGGAGCTCGTCGGCGGCGAGCACACGCTGCGGGTGGCCTTCGACGGCCCGGACAAGCAGCGCGTCTCCGTCGTCGAGGACACCTCCGAGTTCACCGTCGTCCACAACGACGGGGACCTCTGGTCCTACGACAGCGCCAGCAACACCGTCTTCCACGCCGAACTGCCCGAGCCGCCGAAGGGCCGGGAGCACGGCGAGGGCATGCCCGGGTCGCTCACCCCGCGGGAGGCGGCGGAGAAGGCGCTCGCGGCCGTGGACGACACGACCTCCGTCACCGTCGACGGCACGACGGAGGTCGCGGGCCGGGACGCGTACGTGCTCGCCATCGCGCCCGAGGACGCGGCGGACTCCACGGTGGACGCCGTCCGCATCGCCGTGGACGCGGAGAACGGCACCCCGCTGCGCGTCACCCTCGACGCCAGGGGAGCTGGCGAGCCCGTTCTGGAGGCCGGGTACACCAAGGTCGACTTCGGCAAGCCCGACGCCGACCGGTTCGCGTTCACGCCCCCCGAGGGCGCCGAGGTCACCGAGGCCGAGAAGCTCAAGGAGCGCCACTCCGAGAAGCTCAACGGCCTGCCCGGCCTGGACGGCTTCGCGGGCCTGGGCGAGGACGTCGAGATCATCGGCGAGGGCTGGGACAGCGTCGTCCGCGTCGAGCTGCCCGAGGGCGCGATGGGCGGCGACAAGGGGCTGGAGTCCAAGGAGGCGCAGTCCCTGCTCGACGCCTTCACCGAGCCGGTCGAGGGCGACTTCGGCCAGGGCCGTGTCGTCAGCACCACGCTCGTCAACGCCCTGCTGACGGACGACGGCACGCTCTACGTCGGCGCCGTCACCAAGGACGGTTTGCTGAAGGCCGCAGAATCCGACTGACCGCATCCGACCGGCCGCATCCGACCGGCCGCATCCGACCGACCGCCCACGGGGAGCAGGAACACGCCATGAACGCGCCGCCCACCGCAGCCGACCCAGCCGTGGAGGCATGCGGCCTGACCAAGCGGTTCCGCGGCGGTCAGCTCGCGGTGGACGGCCTCGACCTGGCGGTTCCGCGCGGCAGCGTGTTCGGCTTCCTCGGCCCCAACGGTTCCGGGAAGACGACCACGATCCGGATGCTCCTCGGCCTCATCACGCCCACCGACGGCAGCGCCGCACTGCTGGGCCGGCCCATGCCGGACGACGCCCGGCGGGTGCTGCCGAAGGTGGGCGCGCTCATCGAGGGCCCGGCCCTCTACGGCTTCCTCTCCGGGCGGGACAACCTCGCCCGGCTCGACGCCGCCGACCCCACCGCCGACCCGCGCACCCGGCGGGCCCGCATCGACGCCGCCCTGGAGCGGGTCGGCCTGCGCGCCGCGGCCCGCAAGAGCGCCCGGGCGTACTCGCTCGGCATGAAGCAGCGCCTCGGCCTGGCCGCGGCGCTGCTGCGCCCCCGGGAGCTGCTGGTCCTGGACGAGCCGACCAACGGGCTCGACCCGCAGGGCATGCGCGAGATGCGCTCCCTGATCCGCGGGCTCGCCCAGGACGGCACGACCGTCTTCCTCTCCTCCCACCTCCTCGACGAGATCGAGCAGGTGTGCACGCACACCGCCGTCATGTCCCGCGGGCGGCTGCTGACCCAGGGCTCGGTCGCCGAGCTGGCCGCGGGGGTGCACGGGCGGCTCGTCGTCACGACCCCCGATGCGGGGGAGGCGGCCAGAGTGCTCAAGGAGCACGGCGTGACGGGGCTGAGCATCGAGGGGGACCGGCTCACCGCCGATCCACCGCCCGAGCCGGGCGACGAGCTGGCCGATCTCAACGCCGCACTGGTCCACGCCGATGTCCGTGTCCGGTCGTTCGGCGTGGAGAGGGGATCGCTGGAGGACGCCTTCGTGGCGCTGACGGGGGAGGGCTTCGATGTCGCAGGCTGAGCGCGTGCGGGGCGGCGCCCCGGAGCCGGGTGCGGGCCCCCGCGGCGGCACGGCCCCGGGCGGGGCGACGGCGCCGGGCGGGGCGACGGCGCCGGGCGGGGCCGAGCGCCGCCCGTCCCCGCTGTGGACCCTCGCCCTGTTCCGCAGCGAGCTCGTCGTGACCCTGCGCCGCTGGCGCACCCTGGCCCTGCTGGGCATCCTGGCCGCTCTGCCGGTGATCGTCGGCATCGCGGTGAAGGTCGAGACGGGCGAGGGCGGCGGCACGGTCGACAGCTCGGGCGAGGGCCCCGCCTTCATCAACCAGGTCACCAACAACGGCCTCTTCCTCGTCTTCACCGCGCTCGCCGCGACCCTGCAGTTCTTCCTGCCGATGACCGTCGGCGTCGTGGGGGGTGACTCCGTCGCCGGGGAGGCGAGCGCCGGAACGCTGCGCTACCTCCTCGTCGCGCCCGCCGGACGCACCCGCCTGCTGCTGGCCAAGTTCACCGCAGTGGTGACGTTCTGCCTGCTGGCCACCCTGACCGTGGCCGTCTCGGCGCTGCTCGTCGGCGCCCTGTTCTTCCCGCTCGGCGACGTCACCCTGCTCTCCGGCGTCACCGTCTCCTTCTCCGAGGGGCTGCTGCGCGCCCTGGTGATCGCCGTCGTCGTCGCGCTCTCCCTGGTCGGCCTCGCGGCCGTCGGGCTGTTCGTCTCCACGCTCACCAACAGCGGCATCGCGGCGATGACCACCACGGTCGGGCTGCTGATCGTCGTGCAGATCGTCGGCGCCATCCCGCAACTCGACGTCCTCCACCCCTACCTCTTCCAATACCACTGGATGTCCTTCGCCGACCTGCTCCGCGACCCGGTCCCGTGGGGTGACCTCACGGCGAACGCGACCATGCAGGCCGTCTACGCCGCCGTCTTCGGCTCCGCCGCCTGGGCCCGTTTCACCACGCGCGACATCACCGCCTAGAGGGCTTCTGACCTGGCCTTCCCCGCCTCGCACCGACCGGCGGTTGTCAGTGGTCGCCGATAACGTGGGAGGTGTTGAAGGGACACCGGGCGGCTCGTCGTCCGGGGTGAGGAGGGCAGTCATGCCCACGGGATTCACGCAGGACGCGGGCTGGCAGATCGGCGTCTCGAAGACGCTCGCGCATCCGCCGTCCGCCGTGTGGGAGTTCGTCAGCAGCGAGGAGGGATTGGCTCTGTGGCTCGGTCCGGGCGTCCGGCTGGCGCCTGAGAAGGGTTCGCGGTACACGACGGAGGAAGGGGAGGGCGAAGTGCGCAGCTACCGCCCGGGGGATCGCATCCGGCTCACGTACCGTCCCAGGGGGGACGACCACCACACGACCCGTCAGATAGCCGTCACGGCCACGCCCGACGGCAGGGCGATGCTCCGCTTCCACGAGGAGCGCCTGCGCAGCGCCGAAGAGCGCGAGCGCCGCCGCGAGCACTGGCAGCAGGTGATGACCCGGGTCGCGGCGGCCATGGCCTGAGGTACCGCCCGCGGTTGGCCCCCGGTGTTTGCCGGGCGCCACCCGCGCGGCGGCTTCGGCGCGTTGTCCGGGCAGGGTCGGTACCGGTTGGTGCCGCCTCAGCGGCGGGCGTCGGCCCATGCGGTCCGTGGTGCTGCGTGGGAGGTCGGGCCCCGACGACGGCCCCGTCCCCGCTCAGCCCCTCCGCTTACTCAGGACGCAGAACTCGTTGCCCTCCGGGTCGAGGAGGGTCACCCAGGGCTGCCCGTCCTGCACGGTGTCGACGCGCCGGGCACCGAGGGAGAGCAGCCGCGCCACCTCGGCCTCCTGGTCGTCGGGGCGGAAGTCGGGGTGGAGCCGGTTCTTCGACGTCTTGCCCTCGGGGACGGGCACGAAGAGGAGGCCCGGCATCCGGTCCGGCTCAGGCCGGATCTCGATGATCTCCTCGGACTCGTCGACCACGACCCAGCCGAGAGCCTCGGCCCACCAGCGCCCGAGAGTGACGGGGTCGGCGGAGTCGACGATGATCTGTTCCCATTCCAGTGCCATGGGCCTGAGCATAGGCAGACCGGCGGCCCGCCCCGGAAAGCCGCCGCTCTTCCCTGCCCAGAGCCCGGTCCGTGAGTCCTGGCTGAACGCCGGTGACGCCCGCACCGCCGTGGGGCGCCGTTTCGTTGCAGCCCGGCCCGCGGCCCGGCGTGGCCGAGAGGGGGCGGTCCGAGTGAACCGGCGGCGCGGCCCGGGAGGGGGCCGCGCCGCCGGTTCACGGGACGGGGGCACCCGTACCCTTCGGCTCGTCACCCCGAAGCGTGGACGCGGTGTACCTGCTCGGAGGGCGAGGGGCTCACCGGCTCCGCGGCCGCCGTGGAGGAGGAGGCCGCGGCGGCCTGGCTGCGGCGGGCTGCGTCGCGGAGGACGGCGCGGTTGCGGCGGGCCGTGCGCAGGGCGTCGAAGGTGAGGACGCACAGCGCCAGCCACACCAGCAGGAAGCCGGCCCAGCGCTCGGGCGGCATGTGCTCGCCGAAGGCCAGCAGCCCGAGCAGGAACATGAACGTGGGCGCGAGGTACTGCAGCAGCCCGACGGTGGACAGCGGCACCCGCATCGTCGCCGCGCCGAAGAGGATCAGCGGCAGCGCGGTGGCCAGGCCCGCCCCGGCGAGCAGCAGCGCGTGGGGCAGCCCCTCGGCGGTGAACGTCGACTCCCCGCGTCCGCCGAGCAGCAGCAGGAAGCCGAGGGCGGGGAGGAACTGGAGGAGCGAGTCGGCGCTGAAGCCCTCCAGCCCGTCGAGCCGGGTCTGCTTCTTCACCAGGCTGTAGGTGGCGAAGGTGCCGGCCAGGGTGAGCGAGATCCACGGCACCTGCCCGTAGGCGAGGGCCATGACGACGACGGCGAGGGCACCGATGCCGACGGCCCCCCACTGCAGGGGGCGCAGCCGCTCGCGTAGCACGAGCACGCCCATCGCGATGGTGACCAGCGGGTTGATGAAGTAGCCCAGCGACGCCTCAAGCACCCGCTCCTGGCTGACGGACCAGATGAACAGGTACCAGTTGACGGATATGAGCGTGGCCGAGACGGCGACGAGGGCGAACTGCCGCGGGTTGCGCAGGAGGGCCGGCAGCCAGGCCCAGCGGCGCCGCAGCAGCAGGAGGATGAGCGCGGCCGTCGGCAGGGACCACACCATCCGGTGCGCCATGACCTCGGCGGCCGGAGTGGAGTGGAGCAGGTGCCAGTAGAGGGGCAGAAGCCCCCACATGCCGTACGCGGCGAGCCCGTACAGGAGCCCCGTGCGGGTCTCGCTCGTGGACGACAACGCGGCCTCCTCCGTCGAAGTGGTGCTTCCCCGAAGGTAACGTCGCCCGCCCCCGTTGTCATTCCCGTCTCACCGTAACGCTCATGACGGTGGCGTCGACGGCTTCCCCACCTCCGCGCGCGTGGTGGAGGCCGGGAGAGCCCTCCCGGCCTCCACCTGACGGCTGCTGGGGCCTGGTGCGTGTCGCGGGTGGGTCAGAAGTCCTTCTGGAAGTCGTACGTGTACGGCCCTCCCACGAAGTCGTCCGTCGAGATGAGGTTGGCCGTGGCGGTTTCCCCCGGCGGTACGTCGCTGACCGAGCCCGCGAGGCTGGCGATGTCGCTCCCGTCCTTGAACACCGTGATCGTGAACGTGTTCGTGCCGCCGTCCGGGGCGTCGCCCAGATAGGTGATGCGCGCTCGGCCGCCGAAGGAGCCCAGGCCGTCGTCTTCCACGGTGATCGAGTCCAGTCGCCAGTCGCCGCTCTCCAGGGGAGGCTGAGCACCGCCCTCAGGGGTGGTGGTTTCGGTCGCCTCGGGCGACGGGCTGGCCGTGTCGGTCGGCGGCGGGGTCGCCGGTTCCTCGCCCTCGTCCTCGGCTCCGCAGGCCACGAGTGTTGCTACCAGCAGACTCAGGGCGACGACCTGTCTCTTCATGGCTACCCTTCCCGCGCGATCGACTGCTCATTGCGACTATGGCGTGCGGTGTCGCACCCCGCGTGTCGAAGGGGTCTGCCGGGGTGATCGGCCGGAGCCGGGGGCGGGACCTGCGGGCGCGGAAGGTGGTCGCGGGACGGATGGGTCCGGGACCGCCACGGCGGAAACGCCGTGGGCCCGCACCCCGGGGCGGGGGGCGGGCCCACGGTCGGGCGGGGGGCGGCTCAGCCGACGACCGTCCAGGTGTCCTTGCCGGCGAGCAGGGCCGAGAGGTCCCCCTTGCCGTTCCGCTCGACCGCCTGCTCCAGCTGCTCGGCCATCAGCGTGTCGTAGATCGGCCGCTGGACGTTGCGGAAGACGCCGATGGGCGTGTGGTGCAGGGTGTCCGGGTCGGCCAGCCGGGACAGCGCGAACGCGGTCGTCGGCGAGTCGGCCGTGGCGTCGTGCACGAGGACGCCGTCGGTGCCGTGTTCGGTGACGTCGACCACGCGCAGGTCGCCGGTGGCCGGGTCGCGGACGACGCCCTTGGAACCCAGCCCGTCCTCGGCGGCGGCCCCGAAGCGGACGGGCTGCCCGTGCTCCAGCCGGATGACCGCCTCCAGCGCCCGCTGCTTGTCCTTGAGCGCCTCGAAGGCCCCGTCGTTGAAGATGTTGCAGTTCTGGTAGATCTCCACCAGTGCCGTGCCCGGGTGCTCGGCGGCCTGCCGCAGGACCTCGGTGAGGTGCTTGCGGTCGGAGTCGACCGTGCGGGCGACGAAGGAGGCCTCGGCTCCCAGCGCCAGCGACACCGGGTTGAAGGGCGCGTCCAGCGAGCCCATCGGCGTCGACTTCGTGATCTTCCCGGCCTCGGAGGTCGGGCTGTACTGCCCCTTGGTGAGGCCGTAGATCCGGTTGTTGAACAGCAGGATCTTCAGGTTGACGTTGCGCCGCAGGGCGTGGATGAGGTGGTTTCCGCCGATGGAGAGTGCGTCCCCGTCGCCGGTGACGACCCAGACCGACAGGTCGCGGCGGCTGGTGGCCAGCCCCGTCGCGATCGACGGCGCCCGGCCGTGGATGGAGTGCATCCCGTAGGTGTTCATGTAGTACGGGAAGCGGGAGGAGCAGCCGATGCCGGAGATGAAAACGATGTTCTCCTTCGCCAGCCCGAGCTGGGGAAGGAAACCCTGGACGGCGGAGAGGACGGCGTAGTCACCGCAGCCGGGGCACCAGCGGACCTCCTGGTCGGACTTGAAGTCCTTGGCGGTCTGCTTGGCGTCGGCCGTGGGCACCAGGGCCAGCGCGCGTGGCGCCCGCTCCTGGGCCTCCGTGAGTACGTCAGCCATGGTCGATGGCCTCCTTGATGACGGTGGCGAGCTGCTCGGCCTTGAAGGGCAGGCCGCGGACCTGCGTGTACGACTGCGCGTCGACGAGGTAGGTGGCGCGCAGGAGCATGGCGAGCTGGCCCATGTTCATCTCCGGCACGATCACTTTGTCGTACCGGCGGAGCACGGGGCCGAGGTTCCCGGGGAACGGGTTGAGGTGCCGCAGGTGGGCCTGCGCGACGGCACCGCCCTCGCGCCGCACCCGGCGCACGGCCGCCGTGACCGGGCCGTAGGTGGAGCCCCAGCCGAGGATGAGGACCCGGGCGTCGCCCTGCGGGTCGTCCACCTCGATGTCGGGCACCTCGACGCCGTCGACCTTGGCCTGCCGGGTGCGCACCATCAGGTCGTGGTTGGCCGGGTCGTAGGAGATGTTGCCCGAGCCGTCCTGCTTCTCGATACCGCCGATGCGGTGCTCCAGGCCCGGCGTGCCCGGCACCGCCCACGGGCGGGCCAGCGTGCGCTCGTCGCGCTTGTAGGGCCAGAACACCTCGGTGCCGTCGTCCAGCGTGTGGTTCGCCGTCGTGGCGAACTGGGTCCGCAGGTCGGGCAGCTCGTCCTGCTCCGGGATGCGCCACGGCTCCGAGCCGTTGGCCAGGTACCCGTCCGAGAGCAGGAACACCGGCGTGCGGTACGTCAGCGCGATGCGGGCCGCGTCCAGCGCCGCCGTGAAGCAGTCGGCCG
Source organism: Streptomyces sp. WMMC1477 (assembly GCF_027460245.1). Classification (NCBI taxonomy): domain Bacteria; kingdom Bacillati; phylum Actinomycetota; class Actinomycetes; order Kitasatosporales; family Streptomycetaceae; genus Streptomyces; species Streptomyces sp. WMMC1477. The sequence goes on from NZ_JAPZBD010000003.1 coordinate 3,187,112, forward strand.
GCGTGGCCGGGGCCACGATCGGCACCGGCGCCTCTCCGTTGCGCCCGTACATGGCCTGCAGGAGGTCGGCCTGCTCCGTCTTGGTGGGCAGGCCGGTGGAGGGGCCGCCGCGCTGGATGTCGACGATCAGCAGCGGCAGTTCCAGCGAGACCGCGAGCCCGATCGTCTCCGACTTCAGCGCCACCCCCGGACCCGAGGTCGTCGTCACCGCGAGGGCACCGCCGAACGCGGCGCCCAGTGCGGCGCCGATGCCGGCGATCTCGTCCTCCGCCTGGAAGGTGCGCACGCCGAAGTTCTTGTGCTTGCTCAGCTCGTGCAGGATGTCCGAGGCCGGGGTGATCGGGTAGGAGCCGAGGTAGAGCGGCAGGTCCGCCTGCTGGGACGCGGCGATCAGCCCGTAGGACAGGGCCAGGTTGCCCGAGATGTTCCGGTACGTCCCGGCCGGGAAGGCCTGGGAGGCCGGGGCCACCTCGTAGGAGACCGCGAAGTCCTCCGTCGTTTCCCCGAAGTTCCAGCCCGCGCGGAACGCCGTCACGTTCGCTTCCGCGATCTCGGGCTTCTTGGCGAACTTCTTGCGCAGGAACCGCTCCGTGCCCTCGGTGGGCCGGTGGTACATCCACGACAGCAGCCCGAGGGCGAACATGTTCTTCGACCGCCCGGCCTCCTTGCGGCCGAGGTCGAAGCCCTTGAGCGCCTCCACCGTCAGCGTCGTCAGCGGCACGGGGTGGACGGAGTAGCCGTCCAGCGAGCCGTCCTCCAGCGGGCTGTTCTCGTAGCCCACCTTCTGCATCGCCCGCTTGGTGAACTCGTCGGTGTTGACGATGATTTCGGCGCCCCGCGGCAGATCCGCGACATTGGCCCTGAGTGCCGCCGGGTTCATCGCGACGAGCACGTTCGGCGCGTCACCCGGGGTGAGGATGTCGTGGTCGGCGAAGTGGAGTTGGAAGGAGGAGACACCGGGCAGCGTTCCTGCGGGGGCGCGGATCTCGGCCGGGAAGTTCGGCAGCGTCGACAGGTCGTTTCCGAACGAGGCCGTCTCCGAGGTGAAACGATCTCCCGTGAGCTGCATGCCGTCACCGGAGTCCCCCGCGAACCGGATGATCACCCGGTCAAGACGCCTCACTTCCTTGGCGCTCTCGTTGCTGACCTGACTGGTCACGTGCAAGGACCTCCCTCGGACCGGCGGCTCACCGTCCATCGTACGTGCGTGTAAGGCTTGCCTTCCTGAGGCTGATCATATGGTGGACCAGCTGTTGAGACGAGATGCCCAACCGATATGACAAGGAACTGCCAACGTCCCGAAAGGCTTCCCTCTCCCGTCTCCCAGCTTGACCGGGGAGGATTGAGCCTGGCTTAACAGTGAGCCGAGGCTAGGAACGCAGATACGTCAGCACCGCGAGAACCCTGCGGTGATCTCCGTCACTCTGGGCCAGGCCCAGCTTCATGAAGATGTTGCTGACGTGCTTCTCCACCGCCCCGTCGCTCACCACGAGCTGCCGCGCGATGGCGCCGTTCGTGCGACCCTCCGCCATCAGCCCCAGCACCTCCCGCTCCCGGGGCGTCAGCCCCGCCAGGACGTCCTGCTTGCGGCTGCGCCCCAGCAGCTGCGCCACCACCTCCGGGTCCAGCGCCGTGCCGCCGTCCGCCACCCGCCCGACGGCGTCCACGAACTCCCGCACCTCGGCCACCCGGTCCTTCAGCAGATAGCCCACCCCGCGCGTCGAGCCCGCCAGCAGCTCCGTCGCGTACTGCTCCTCCACGTACTGGGACAGCACCAGTACGCCCAGCCCGGGGAACTCCTCGCGCAGCTCCACCGACGCCCGCAGCCCCTCGTCGGTGTGCGTCGGCGGCATCCGCACGTCCGCCACCACCACGTCCGGCAGCTCCCCGGACCCGGCCAGCCCCCGCACCGTCTCCAGCAGCTCCCGGCCGTCCCCCACGCCCGCGACGACCTCGTGGCCCCGGTCGGTCAGCAGCCGCGTCAGCCCCTCCCGCAGCAGCACCGAGTCCTCGGCGATGACCACCCGCACGCCGTTCTCCATCGTCTCCCTGCCCCCAGCCTGCCGTCCCGTGTGAACGCCCCCAGCATCCCAGAACGGCGACCGCCCCCCGGCTACTCCCGCCAGGGGAGTTCTGCGGTGATGGTGGTGGGTCCGCCGTGGGGGGAGTGGATGTGGAGGAGTCCGTCGACGGAGTGGAGGCGTTCGGTGAGGCCGGTGAGGCCGGTGCCGTGGGTGGTGGTGGCGCCGCCGTGTCCGTTGTCGGTGGTCTGGAGGAGGAGGCGGTTGTCGGTGCGCCAGATTTCGACGTGGGCTTGGGTGGCGTGGCTGTGTTTGGAGATGTTCTGGAGGAGTTCGCTGATGGTGAAGTAGGCGATGGATTCGATGGCGGGTGCGGGGCGGTGGGGGAGGTCGGTGTGGTGGGTGGTGGGGACGGTGCAGCGGGAGGTGAGGGTGGCCATGGCGGGGCCGAGTCCGCGGTCGGTGAGGATGGCGGGGTGGATGCCGCGGGCGAGGTCGCGGAGTTCCTGGAGGGCGAGTTTCACTTCGCCGTGGGCTTCGTCGACCATGCGGGCGGCGGTTTCGGGGTCGTGGTCGAGTTTTTCCTTGGCGAGGCCGAGGTCCATGGCGAGGGCGACCAGGCGGGCCTGGGCGCCGTCGTGCAGGTCCCGCTCGATGCGGCGCAGGTCCGCGCTCGCGGTGTCCGTCACCACCGCCCGGTTCTCCTCCAGGGCCCACACCCGCTCCGCGAGCCGGGACGGCCCCAGCAGCCCGCTCACCAGCTGCCGGTCGACGGCCGTGAGCGCCCGCAGCCACCAGGGCAGCAGCAGGACGATCAGCACCCCGAGCGCACACACGGCCGCGTACTCCGGGGGGCTGTCCACGTAGACCGGGTCGCCGTCGGCGTTCTCGCCGAGCTGCGCCCCCTCGTCCGGCAGCGACCACGCCCACAGCGGGTACGTCACCATGCCCCAGCCGCAGGACCACACCGTCAGCCCGGCGCAGAACGCGAACACGGCCCACGGGAACTGCACCAGTCCGTACAGCACGTGCCGCCACGACGAGCCGCTCTTGAGCACGGCCACGGTCCTCGCCGTCAGCCCGCTCCGGCCGTGCGCCGGCCTGATCGGCTCGGGCGCCGGCACGTCCAGGTCCAGCAGCAGCCGGGCCCGGGTCCGCTCCAGGGCCCCGAAGCCCCGGGCGATGAGCAGCGTCACCGCGAGCAGCGGGATGCCGACGAACGTCACCAGCAGCCCCGCGCTCGCGGCCACCAGCGTGACGAGGGCCGAGAAGAGCAGGACGGCCACGGGCAGGCTCGTCAGGACGTAGCCGAACTCCCGCCAGGCGCGGGCGGAGAAGGGGGCGCGCAGGAACTGCATGGGTCAGCCTTCCGACGACCCCGGGCGGCGGCCGGGTTCGGCGTCCCGCCAGGGGAGTTCTGCGGTGATGGTGGTGGGTCCGCCGTGGGGGGAGTGGATGTGGAGGAGTCCGTCGACGGAGTGGAGGCGTTCGGTGAGGCCGGTGAGGCCGGTGCCGTGGGTGGTGGTGGCGCCGCCGTGTCCGTTGTCGGTGGTCTGGAGGAGGAGGCGGTTGTCGGTGCGCCAGATTTCGACGTGGGCTTGGGTGGCGTGGCTGTGTTTGGAGATGTTCTGGAGGAGTTCGCTGATGGTGAAGTAGGCGATGGATTCGATGGCGGGTGCGGGGCGGTGGGGGAGGTCGGTGTGGTGGGTGGTGGGGACGGTGCAGCGGGAGGTGAGGGTGGCCATGGCGGGGCCGAGTCCGCGGTCGGTGAGGATGGCGGGGTGGATGCCGCGGGCGAGGTCGCGGAGTTCCTGGAGGGCGAGTTTCACTTCGCCGTGGGCTTCGTCGACCATGCGGGCGGCGGTTTCGGGGTCGTGGTCGAGTTTTTCCTTGGCGAGGCCGAGGTCCATGGCGAGGGCGACCAGGCGGGCCTGGGCGCCGTCGTGCAGGTCCCGCTCGATGCGGCGCAGGTCCGCGCTCGCGGTGTCCGTCACCACCGCCCGGCCCCGCTCCAGCTCCGTGATGCGCCGCTCCAGCTCGTCCGACGGCGCCAGCAGCACCCGCACCAGCGCCCGGTCCACGTTCGACAGCCCGCGCGTCAGCCACGGCAGTACCGGCCAGCCCACGAACAGCGCGGTGAGGACGATCGTGAACGTCGCCACCCCCCACGGCAGCCGGATCGTGGCGTACAGGGCGTGCCGCCAGCCCACCGGGTCCTTGAGCGTCGCCCACAGCCACGGGCCGAAGCCCCCGTGGGTGCGCGGCCGCAGCGGTGTCGGCTCCGGCACGTGGACGTCGAGCAGCAGCCTGGCCCGCGCCCGCTCCAGCTTCCCCAGCTGCCGGCAGCCCAGCAGCCCGACCGCCAGCAGGGGCAGCCCGATCACCGTGATCGTCAGCGGCACCCCGGCGTACAGCCACACCGACACGTAGACGAAGGCGACGACGTCCACCGGGAGGTTGAGCAGCAGATGGGCGATCTCCCGCCACGTCTGCGCGCTCAGCGGCGCACGCGGCGGCGGCAGGGCGCGCCCGGCGTCGTTCTGCACCGTGGCGTCGGGACTCAGGCTCATGGCCCCAAGCCTGCCTGCCCCCGCTGACCAGCCGCCATGGGGTTCCTCAGTGAGCCGCGGTGGGGTTTTCCCTACCGCCCGCCGCATCGCCTGCCGTGCCGCCCGCCGTCAGCCGGGCCCGGGGCGCCGGTCCCGGGCGGGCGCCGCGGAGGGGCACCCGGGGCCCGAGGGGACGCCGTTACCGGGGCGGCCTGAGCAGCAGGTACAGCCCGCGCCCCAGCCCTACCCCGAGCAGCACCAGGACGAGCGTCGTACCGAGGACCGCCACCAGCCCGGCGCCGATGTCGGCCCCGACGGTACCGGCCGTCATGACCCGGTGCCCGAGCGCCGCGACGACACCCGCCGCCAGCAGCGGCCCGACGGCGGACCACCAGTACAGGGGAAACCGCCGCGTGCGGCTCCGGGCGACCAGCAGCGCGGCGGCCCCGCCGAAGGAAAGTCGGTGGCTTCCCGTGATCCTTCGTGGGGACACTTCGCGCGTGACGCTTCACCAGAACGAGATCGCGGTCGACGAGGCGCTCGTCGGGGCGCTGCTGGCGGCCCAGCGCCCCGAGTGGGCTCAACTGCCGCTGGCCCCCGCAGGCTCCGGGACCGACAACACCCTGTACCGGCTCGGCGACGACCTGCTGGTCCGGCTTCCCCGCACGCCCGGCAACGGGCGCTCCGTGGGCAAGGAGCGGCGGTGGCTGCCCCGGCTGGCGCCCCGCCTCACCCGTGCCGTCCCCGAGCCCGTCCACGCCGGTACGCCCACCGACGCCTTCCCCGTCGCCTGGTCCGACTACCGCTGGATCGACGGCGAGGAGGCCGGGCCGGACACCGTCTCCGACTGGGCGGCCTTCGGGGCCGACCTCGCGGCCACGGTGCGGGAACTCCACGCCGTCGACCTCATGGGCGCCACGCGCGGTGACGACCTGAGCTGGTACCGCGGCGGCAGCCTGCGGCCGTGCGACGAGCCGGTCAGCGCGTCGTTCGCGGACTGCCGGGCGGCCGAGGGCGCGGAGTTCGACGTCGACACGCTGGAGCGACTGTGGCGGGCCGGGCTCGCCCTGCCCGACCCCGCCGCGCCGCACGTGTGGCTCCACGGCGACCTCAAGCCCACCAACCACCTCGTCCGGGACGGCGGGCTGCACGCCGTCATCGACTTCGGTGCCCTCTCCGTCGGCTTCCCCGACGCCGAGCACGCCACCGTGTGGGACTGCCGCCCGAGGCACGTCACGCCTACTGGAACGCCCTCGGCCTCGACGACGCGACCTGGGCCGCGGCCACCTGCCTGCCCGATTCCGCAGGTGGGCGGCGGTCGGACCGTTCAGGGTGCTGCTCCGGTCCGCGCAGGCGGGAGCCCCGGGCCGGGCGGCTCGTCGGAAAAGCCCGGAAAAATCTTGGCCGGTGATGTCGAAACCCCGTGGCCCGCTCCGTCCCAGGGGTGAGCGCGACCACAATGGGCCGCACCAGCACCGAGGAGAACATCATGGCCAAGTACCTGCTGCTGAAGCACTACCGCGGCGCTCCGGCCCCGGTCAACGACGTGCCCATGGACCAGTGGACGCCGGAGGAGGTCTCGGCGCACGTGCAGTACATGAAGGACTTCGCGGACCGCCTGACGGAGACCGGCGAGTACGTCGGCGGTGAGGCGCTCGCCCCCGAGGGAGCCTGGGTCCAGTACGGCGGCGAGGGGCGGCCGGCTGTGACCGACGGGCCGTTCGCCGAGACCAAGGACCTGATCGCCGGCTGGATGATCATCGACGTCGACAGCTACGAGCGCGCCGTGGAGCTGGCCGGGGAGCTGTCGGCGGCCCCGGGCGCGGGCGGGAAGCCGATCCACGAGTGGCTGGAGGTGCGCCCGTTCCTGGCCGCGCCGCCCACGATCACGGAGTGACCTCACTCATGGACGAGGCACTGCTCCGCGGCCTCACCCCGAGCGTGCTCGCGATCCTCGTCCGCCGCGGAGCCGACTTCGCGGCGGCCGAGGACGCCGTCCAGGACGCGCTGGTCGAGGCCGTCCGCGTCTGGCCGGAGGGGGCGCCGCGGGACCCGAAGGGCTGGCTGGTCACCGTCGCCTGGCGCCGGTTCCTCGACGCGACGCGGGCGGACGCCGCCCGCCGCCGCCGTGAGGACCTCACCGACGAGGAGCCGGCCCCCAGGCCCGCGTCCGACGTGGACGACACGCTCCAGCTCTACTTCCTGTGCGCCCACCCGTCGCTGACGCCGTCCTCGGCGGTGGCGCTCACGCTGCGCGCCGTCGGCGGGCTCACGACGCGCCAGATCGCCCGGGCCTATCTGGTGCCCGAGGCGACGATGGCGCAGCGCATCAGCCGGGCCAAGCGCACCGTCTCCCGGGTGCGGTTCGACGAGCCCGGCGACGTCGCCACCGTGCTGCGCGTCCTCTACCTGGTGTTCAACGAGGGCTACTCCGGTGACGTCGACCTCGCCGCCGAGGCCATACGGCTCACCCGGCAGCTCTACGCCGTCGTCGACCACCCCGAGGTGGCGGGGCTGCTCGCCCTCATGCTGCTCCACCACGCCCGGCGCCCCAGCCGGACCGCGCCCGACGGCAGCCTGGTGCCGCTCGCCGAGCAGGACCGTGCCCGGTGGGACACCCGGCTGATCGCCGAGGGCATCGAGATCCTGCAAGCCGCCCTCGCCCGGGACCGGCTGGGCGGGTTCCAGGCCCAGGCCGCCATCGCGGCGCTCCACGCGGACGCGCGGACCGCCGGCGAGACCGACTGGGTGCAGATCGTCGAGTGGTACGACGAGCTCGCCCGCCTGACCGACAGCCCCGTCGTCCGGCTCAACCGCGCCGTGGCGGTCGGCGAGGCCGACGGGCCGCGCGCCGGGCTGGCCGCGCTCTCGGCGCTCGACGACTCCCTGCCCCGCCACGCCGCCGCCTCGGCCTACCTCCACGAGCGCGACGGCGACCTCGCCACGGCGGCACGCCTGTACGCCGAGGCCGCGCGGAAGGCGTCCAACCTCGCCGAGCGTGACCACCTCACCCGCCAGGCCGCCCGGCTCAACGCACGCCGGGACGGCTGACGGACCGCGTTCATGCCCGGGGCCGGCCAGGAGCGTGCGGATGTCGTCCCGGCACAGGTGCCCGGGTCGGTGGCGGCGGCGCGCCGGGCGTGGCCGCGCGCAGGCCGCGCGGCGCGCCCCCGCGTGGGTCCAACAGGCGACCCCCGCCCGGCCGTGTCCCCTCGCCGTGGTGGAGAGGGGACACGGCGGGCGCGGGCCTTCCGCGCGTCAGCCTCAGCGGAAGCTGAAGGTGGCGTTCACCGACGCCGGGTCGGGGCAGAGCCAGCCGCCCTGGTAGAGCGGGATGTCGGCGGTGGCCGTGTAGGTGCGGGTGTCGCCGTCGCGCTGCGCCGAGACGTCCGACGCCTGGTATCGGCAGGTCACGCCGAGCATCGTGACGGAGACGTCCAGCAGGTCGACGGTGGCCGTGCCGTTCGTGTCGTCGAACGTCACGGTCGGGTCGTTGTTCAGCACCGCGGTGGTGTCGCCCGCGCAGCTCAGGTTGCCGCCGGGCTGGTTGATGGTGTCGTTGTCGACCGTCAGGGTGTTGGGGGAGGTGTCGCTGGTGACGCCGTCGGTCCAGCTGCAGGCCTGGCCCTCGGCGGTGATGGTTCCGTCGACGGCCCCCTGGGCCGCGTTGGCCGGACCGGTCGCCAGTCCGGTGACGGCCAGCGCGCTCACCAGCACGCCGATGACCTTGGGTGAGATACGAGACATGTGCGCCCGCCTTTCCGCGAGTTGCGCAGCGTCGAGTTGATCTACCGGCCGGTAACTGACTCGAAAGTAAGTGTGCGTACGACAGGCGTCAATCCTTCGCGCACTCCCGGCCGCGCTGTGCCTGACTCCTCTGACGGAAGGGGCTGTTGGTGTGCCGTGTGCGGCACGATGTCGCCGCCGGGCGACCCCGCGGTGCGCGCGTCCCAGCCCGAGGAGCAGAGCTCACGCGTACGACGGTTCCGGGGGCGGGCCGCCCGTCTCGCCGTAGTAGGCGTGGAAGAGCGAGACTCTGGCGACTCGCCGCCCTTCCGCCAGCGCCCGCTTCGCCGTCAGGTGTCCCGAGAACTCCCGGCCCTCTCGTTCGTGCTTCTCGAAGGGTTCGAGGGAGGGGAAGTCGTTCAGGAAATGGAGCTCGCCGCCGTCCTGAACCAGGGTGACGACGAGACGGTCGCGGGTCCGGGGGTGGTGGTACCCGAATCGTTCGGAGGTTCCGGCGCTGGACGGGAACCCCGAGTACTCGCCGGTCCACCCCTGGTCGCCGAGCATCGTGTCCCACGCGTCGCCCGCGGTACGCAGGTCGTCGTCGAGGACGACGTACTGCTCCAGGCGCCACTGACAGGTCATCGGGCCCGCGGGTTCGCCCTCGAAGGGGACGTGGCGGAGGCAGTGGTCCGACGCCGCGTCGTCGAACCGCCTCGGAGCCCCCGGCAGGGCGTCGACGAGCTTCTCCAGGCGGTCCCGGGCCTCCGCCTTCCCGTTGTGGCTGGCCGTGTCCACCCGGTCGGTTCCGGAGAGCTCGGCCAGTGAGGCGTCACCTCGCAGGAAGCCGTACCACCCGGCAGTGGCCACGGCCGCCAGCGCCGCCACGGCTGTCCCGGTACGGATGATGCGGCGCTTCGCCTGAACGTTCTCCCCTGTCGCCATGCCGGGATCCTCCCAGCTCGGGGTCACCGAACGGCCACGAGGCCGGTGGGCTCCACGGGCCGGGGCGGGGCGCCGGTCGCCGTGATGCGGGTTCGACGTCAGCTCGAAGCTCCGGTTAGCCCCCCGCGACGGCTTGCTCGGGAGCGTGCCGGGTCGCGGAAGGCCGTGCGGTTGACTCCGTCCTCCGCTTCCGGACGGTCTCGGGCTGTCGGGGGCCAAGGAGCGAGCCTGGCGGGCCGAGGTCAGTTCGGGCCCCGGCGGCCGAGTTCCGCGCGGGTCGTACCGAGCTTGCGCAGGGTGCGGGCGACATGGTGCTCGACCGTGCGGAGCGAGAGGAACAGGGCCATGGCGATGTCCTTGTTGGTGGCGCCCCGGGTGAGGAGGTCGCGGACCTGTTCCTCCCGCGGCGAGAGCCGCTCGCCGTAGCCGGCGCGGCCGGGCCCGGCGAGCGCCGCCGGGCGGCCCGTTCCGAAACCGCGCAGGTGGTGGTGGCAGCGGGCGGCGTCCGAGGTGGCGCCGAGACGGTCGAACACGGCGACGGGACCGGCGAGGCGGCCGGAGGCGTCGCCGGGGTCGGAACGGGTGAGGGCGGCGAGTTCGGCGGCGAGGGCGGATCGGTAGGGGCGGCGGCCGATGGTGTGCCAGAGGGCGGCGGCGCGGTCGAAAGCGGCCAACGCCCCGTCGGGGTCCTCGGTGCGCAGCAACAAGCCGCGGCACAGATGCTGCTCGGCGCGTGCACCGGGGGCGTCCCTGCCCTCGATGCCGGCCGCCTGTTCGTCTGCCAGGTCCCGTGCCCGCCGCTGCTCACCCAGGGCCAGGAGGACCTCGACGGCGGTGGGCACCAGGTCCCATGCGTAGGTCCAGACCTCGTTGCGCCGCAGGAAGGCGAGATGGTCGAGCGGATGGGACAGGGAGGCCCAGGCGGCCTCGGGGCCGTGCCGGGCCAGGGATATGCGGGCCGCTCCGGCGGCGGCTCCGAGCGTGAGCACACTGACGCCGTCCCGGGCGAGCGCGCGGTCGAAGTCGGCCTCGGCTTCGGCGGTACGACCGCATGCGGCGGCGGTCAGGCCGTGGGCGGTCGCCACCAGGCCGTAGTCCCACACCGGTGTCTCCGTATAGCGGGCGCGGCATTCCGCGAGGCCGCGTTCCCACTCCTGCCAGCGCCCCGCCTGCCAGTCCAGGAGGATCCGGTAGGAGTGCGCGTAGGCGGTCAGGAAGGGGATGTGCGCCTCCGGTGCCAGGGCGAGGACCTCGGCGACCAGCGCGGCGGCCCGGTCGTCCTGACGCAGGCACAGGGCCGCCTCGGCACTGTTGGCGAGGATCATCACGACCGCCCGCTGGTTGATCCGGTCGCTGCCCTCGCGCGGCAGCGCCGCCAGCCGGCCCGGGAGCGACGGGTCGCCCTGGACGGACAGCAGGATGTGGTAGCAGACCTCCAGGGCGTCGCGCGCCTCGTCCTCCCCGCTGGCCGCGGCCAGCGCGCGGCCCCGCTCGATCATGGCCCGCTGTTCCGCGGAGGAGAAGCGACCCGATTCCGACGCTCCGAGCGAGGCCAGGATCCGGGCCGCGGTCCCCGGGTCGGCGTCTCCCACTTCGGACAGCGCGGTCAGGAGTTCCTCCTCGCCGGCCACCTGGGCGTGGGCCTGGTTGGCCAGCATCCCTCCCAGGTAGGAACGGATCTTGCCGCGGACCGGGACCGGCAGCCCCGGCAGCAGGACGATCCGCCGCAGCGTGGCCACCGTCTCGGTGTGCTCGATTCCGTTCCGGGTGACCACGGCGAAGGCGAGGGCGGCCTTGCCGAGTTGTTCGGAGGGCAGACCGGGGAACTTGATGATGTCGCGGAGCAGGGCGGCCGCGGTTCCGTCGTCTCCGACCTCCATCGCCTGCTCGGCGGCGGCCTGGGCCTGTGGAAGCCACGCATGCTGATCGCCCAGCGCGCGTGTGTGGTGGGCGATCTGCACCAGCGGGGGCGGATCCTGCGTCTGCAGGACGGTCCGCACCCGGCGGTGGTGCCGGTTGCGGACCGGGCCGGGCAGCGCCTCGTACACGGCCTCCTGCGCCAGACTGTGGGCGAATCCGTAGCTGTCCGGGCCCTTCTGGCGCAGCACGGAGGCCCGCAGTGTCTCCAGCAGGGCGTCCCCGCCCCGCTCGTCGTCGAGTCCGGCGGCCCGGCACAGCAGTTCCTCGTCGGCGGGACGCCCGAGCACCGCCGCTGCCCCGGCCAGCGCGAGCCCGTCGGGGGAGAGGGCGCCGGTGCGCTGTGCCATCACCTCGTGCAGACTCCGCGGCACCCGCAGGGTGGTGGCATCGGACGTTCCGCCCAGCGCGATCAGGTCCTCCTCGATGATGAGCGGAAGGCCCGCACTGCGTTCCAACAGGGTGTTCACCAGCGCGGCGGACGGCTCGCGGTCGAGGCTGTCACGGGCCAGCTTCCTCAGCGCGGCCTCGCCCAGCGGCCCGAGGACCACTTCGGCCCCGGCGGTGCCTGCCGGGTGGCGGTAGGGCACGCCCAGTACCGGTCGGCCGCCGGGGAGTTCCTCGGCGCGGTAGCTGAACACGAGTGCGGTGTCCCGCGGCACGTCACGGGCGAGCAGCAGGAGCAGTTCCCGGGTGGCGTCGTCCGCCCAGTGCAGGTCCTCCACGAACAGCGCCACCGGAGCGACCGCCTCCAGCAGGGTGCGCACCCCAGCCGCGAGGCGGTGGCGCTGCCCGCCCGGCCCGGCGCCCTCGCGAGGAGGCTCGGGAAGGCGGCGGGCGAGGTCGGGCAGAAGGGGGGGCGAGCACTCCGGCGGAGGGCTCCAGCCGGTCGGCCCGGGGAAGCCACGGGCTGATCTCACGCAGCTCGTCCATCACCGGGCCGTACGGGAGCGGCTCGCGCAGCGGGTGGCAGCCGCCCATCAGGACCCGCACCCCGTCTCTTGCCAGCACGGCGCCGGCCTCGGTGAGCAGCCGCGACTTGCCGATCCCGGCCTCGCCCTGCACCAGGACGACGGCCGGGCGGGCCGCCACCGTATCCACGACCGTTCGGAGCTCGGCCGAGCGTCCCACGAACGCCTGCGGCCGTGCCGCAGGGGGCCGGCTCCGGTCGCCGTGGCCGTGATCGTCCACTACGTGCTCCCGATTCGCCCCGAGGCTGCGAGCGCCGTTGCCGCGTCACCGCGCCCGGGGCGACACGGCACCTGTTACCAGTGTCCGGCGCGGGTGGCGGTCCTGTCCACGATGTCGGCCGTGGGCCCGGGAGGCTGGTCGGGGCCCGCGACGCCGGAGCCGGCCGGGACGGGGCAGCCGGTTCTCGTCGGAAGGAATGGGTGGTGACCCTCATTGAATACCCAGTGGACGCGCTGGTTGCCTGACGAGGCAGGCAGAGGCGTTGGAAGCCCGGGGCCCTCGTCCGAAACCCGGCAGGTGAGCCATGGACAGCACATCCGCTCGACGTACCAGTGGAGCCGCGTACGCACAGTGCGTGATCTACCTCCGGTGCTACCCGTTCGACCCCATGGGGATGGAATGCCACGTCCGCGCCCTGGAGGAGGTCTCGGCCGGCATGGGGGTACCCCAACCGATGCTGATCATGGATAACGGCAGGAGGTCGTCAGACGGCCTTCCGGGGCGGGATCTCCTGCTGCGCCTCGCGGGGCACGGTCTCCTCGACGCCGTTCTGGTACCCGGCCCCTTCGTCTTCTCGCTGGACGGCGCCCAGGCCGCCGCGGTCGTCGCCGAACTGGAGGCCCGGGGGTGCCGGGTGATGGAGCTCCCGGGCGGTGGGGGCGGCCGGGCACCGGTGAGGGCCCGGGCGGCATGGCAGCGGGCGGCCTAGGGCCGGACGGTCCGGGCAGCGGATGCCCGGCGTCCGCGCGGCTCGTTCCGCCGCCCGCGCCGCCGTCGCCCTCAGCGACGTTCCGTCCGCCCTCAGGCGGGGTCGCCGGCGAGCTCGGTGAGCTGGGCGCGGAGGGTCTCGGCGGACTGGAAGCCGAGGCCGGCGAGGGCGACGTGCTTCCAGTGGACGCGGCCCTCGGCGTCGAGGATGAAGACGGAGCGGCGCAGGCCGAGCCCGGGGACGGCGATGCCGTAGGAGCGGGCGACGGTGCGCTCGGTGTCGGCCAGCAGCGGGAAGGCGAGCCCGTGGGTGCGGGCGAACGACTCGTGGCTGTCGAGTCCCTGCGGGCTGATGCCCCAGACGGTGGCGCCGAGGCCGGTGAAGGCGGCCAGCTCGGAGGTGTAGGAGCAGAGCTGCTTGGTGCAGACGGGGGTGTTGTCGCCCGGGTAGAAGGCGAGGACGAGCGGGGCGCCGCGGTGGGCGCCCAGGCGGTAGGTGTCGCGGTGCGCGGTGCCGTCGCGCAGGACGACGCCGGGCAGCTCGAAATCGGGGGCGGTGGTGCCGGTGCCGGGGCTCTTGGCCACGTGAACGTCCCTTACTTGAGGTCGAAGCGGGCGGCCAGGCGCAGGAGGCCGGGGGAGAGGCGGCCGAGGAGGCGGGTGGCCTTCGCCTCGAAGGTTACGGGGACGACGGCGCGGTTGGCGCGGACGGCCCGGACGATCTCGTCGGCGACCTTCTCGGGCGGGAAGTTGCGCCGCGCGTACATGCCGCTGACCCGCTTGCGGCGGGCGTCCTGCTGGCCGGCGTCGAGGCCGGAGAAGGTCGCCGTCCGGGTGATGTCGGTGTTGACGATGCCGGGGCAGACGGCGGTGACGCCGATGCCCGAGGAGGCGAGTTCGGCGCGCAGGCAGTCGGAGAGCATCGCGACTCCGGCCTTGCTGGTGGAGTACGCGGAGAGCATCCTGGAGGGCAGATAGGCGGCGGCCGAGGCGACGTTGACGATGTGGCCGCCCTTGCCGCCCTCCTCCATGAGCCGCCCGAAGGCGCGGCAGCCGTGGATGACGCCCCACAGGTTGACGTCGAGGACGCGCTTCCACTCCTCGGGGGTGGTCTCCAGGAAGGTGCCCGAGTGGCCGATGCCCGCGTTGTTGACGACGACGTCGGGCACCCCGTGCCGCTTCGCGACCTCGGAGGCGAAGGCGTCGACGGTGTCGCCGTCCGAGACGTCGACGTGGTGGACGGTGGCGGAGGCGCCCAGCAGGCGGGCGAGTTGGGCGGTGCGTTCGGTGCCCTCCGGGTCGACGTCGGCGAGGACGACGTCGGCGCCCCGCTCGGCGAAGGCGAGGGCGGTGGCGCGCCCGATGCCGCTGCCCGCCCCGGTGACGACGGCGAGTTGCCCGGCGAAGGGCCCGGCGGCGGCCTTCGGGGCGGCGGCCCTGGCGGTGGCCTCGGCGGCGCCCTGGGCCGCGAACTCGCGCACCATCCCGGCGACGGCGGTGCCCTTCTCCAGCAGCGCCGACCAGTGCGAGGCGGCGAGCGAGCGGCGCACGAGCCGGGGCGCCCACTGCTCCAGGCCCTCGGCGAGGTCGGGCGAGACGTAGTGGTCCTTGGTGAGGGTGACGAGCTGGACGGGAACCTGGGTGGGCCGCAGCCGCGGGTGCAGCACGCGGGGGAGCATGTTGGCCCGGTAGAGGGCGATGCCGCGGACCGCGTCGCGGCCCAGGGTGCGCTGCGGGTGGCCGGGGCGGGGCGTGACGCCTTCCAGGCGGTGCAGGACGGTGGGCCACCCGGCGGCGAGTCCGAGCCGCCAGACGGCGGGGGCGAGCACGGGCAGGTGGAAGGCGTAGACGTACCAGGAGTGCGCGGCCTGGGCGAGGAGTTGCCGCAGGTGGCGCGGGGTGGGGCGGCGCAGCCGGTGCCGCGTCCAGTGGCCGACGTGGTCGAGGCAGGGCCCGGAGAGGGTGGTGTAGGAGGCGATGCGGCGGTCGGCGCCGGGCCGGGTGACGGCCTCCCAGCTCTGGATGGAGCCCCAGTCGTGGGCGACGAGGTGCACGGGCCGGTCGGGGCTGACGGCGTCGGCGACGGCGTTCAGGTCGTCGGCGAGGTGTTCCAGCCGGTAGGCGGCGCGGTCGCGGGGTGCCGAGGAGGCGCCGGCGCCGCGCACGTCGTAGCGGACGACGTGGTGGTCGGCGGCGAGCTCGGCGGCGACGTCGTCCCACACCTGGTGCGTGTCGGGGTAGCCGTGGACGAGCAGCACGGTGGGCCGTGCGGGGTCGCCCTGCTCGTAGACGGCCAGCTCGACGCCGGTGGAGTGGACGGTGCGGCGCCGGACGGCCGGGGCGCTGTTCGGGGGCGTGGTGCTCATCGGGCGGCGAGTTCCTTTCCGCGGCGGACGTGGGGGAGGTCGTCGTCGAGCCAGTAGGCGTCGTCCTCGGTGACGACGAGCAGCTCCTCGAACTTCAGGCCCACGTCCCGGAACCCGACGTGCGGCTCGACGGCCCACAGGCCGGGGGTGGGGGCGTGCCGGGAGGAGCGGCCGTCGGCCCACAGGGGGGAGCGGCCGTGGAGCCGTTCGCCGATGAGCTCGCGGCCGAGGGTCTGGAGGGTGCGGATGCCGAAGCCGAAGAGGGTGACGCCGGCGGGGCCGCGCGCGGTGCTGCGGGTGACCTGGTGGCCGATGACGCGGCCGGGGTAGACGCGGTGCCGGTTGTCGTAGCCGTGCCGGGCGATGAGCGCGTCGACGGCGGCGTACACCTCGTTGAGGGGGGTGCGCTCGCGCACGAGGTCGACGATGAGTTCGCGGTACTCGAGCAGGTCGACGGCGACGCGGTCCCAGACGGGGTTGTCGCCGACCTTGCCGGCGTAGCCGATGTCGGCGGTGTAGCCGTCGACGACGGGGGCGCAGTCGAGGACGAAGGGCATGCCCTCTTCGAGGCGGCGGTTCGAGGCGAAGAACTGGAGCGGGGTGCGGAAGCGCCGGAAGGCGGTCCGGTCGCCGAACCAGGCGAAGGGGACGTGGAAGTAGTCCTCGACGCCCTCGGCGACGAGTTCGCGGCGCAGCCGGGCGGCCGCCTGCCGTTCGGTGACGCCGGGTTCGAGCCAGGCGGCGGTCTTCTCGGCGCAGCGGTAGGCGAGTTGCTGGAGCTCGCGGAACCGGTCGAGGTCGTGTTCGGTGAACGGGAAGGCGGGGCGGGCGCTGCCGCGCCGCGCGGGGCTCTGGTTCATCGTCTGCTGCGTTCCCCCTCGGGACGGGCCGGGCTCGGTGGGCGGGCCGCCGGTGGTAGCCGGGTCGCCGGCGGTGGGCGGGTCGTCGGTGGGCGGATCAGAGGTCCAGTTCGAGGCACTCGCCCTCGGGTGCGCGGGAGACGCACACGAGCATGTCCCCGTCGGCCCGTTCGGCGGGGCCGAGCTTGCGGTCGCGGTGGTCGACGGTGCCGGAGACGACGCGGAGCCTGCACACGCCGCAGAAGCCCTGACGGCAGGAGTAGGGCGTGCCGGGGTCGTTCTCGCGCAGGACGTCGAGGGCCGAGCGGTCGGCGGGGACGGGCAGGACGGTGCCGCTGTGCCGCAGCCGCAGGCTGAACGGTTTGCCGTCGACGATGGGCGCGGCGGCGAACCGTTCGACGTGCAGAGCCGTGGCCGGGGCGGGCTCGAAGGCGGCGCGGACGGCGTCGAGCATGGGCCCGGGGCCGCAGCAGTAGACGGCGGCACCGGCGGGCGCGCGGCCGAGGAGGCCGGCCGCGTCGGGGACGCCGTCCTCGTCGTCGGTGAGCAGCTCCACCCGGCCGGGGTGGCGCTCGGCGAGCGCGGCGAGTTCCGTGCGGAAGGGGAGCGAGGCGCGGGTGCGCCCGCAGTGGACGAGCCGCCAGTCGAGGCCGCGCCGGGCGGCCTCGCGGGCCATGGGGAGGATCGGCGTGATGCCGATGCCCCCGGCCAGGAGCAGGACGGCGGGGTCGGCGGCGAAGGGGAAGGCGTTGCGCGGACCCGTGACGGTGACGCGGGTGCCGGCGGTGAGGGTGTCGTGCACTTCCCGGGAGCCGCCGTCGCCGTCGGGGATGCGGCGGACGGCGATGCGGTAGGCGTACCGCTCGGCCGGGTCGCCGCACAGGCTGTACTGCCGCCTGCGCCCGGACGGCAGCAGCAGGTCGAGGTGGGCGCCGGGCTGCCAGGGCGGCAGGGGCGCCCCGTCGGCCGCGGTGAGCCGCAGGGCGACGACGTCGTCCGCCGCGGCCTCCCGCGAGGTGACCGTCAGCCGCAGTGGCGGGCGGTCGGGGCGGGGGCGGCGGCCGTACCGGTCCTTGCGGGTGGCCAGATCGATGTACCGGTCGGCGAACGCGTCGAGGAGGCGGAGGAAGAGGTCGGGGCGGCGCCGCCCGAACAGGCTGGGCGGCGCCTGGGCGGGCGGGATCGGATGGCGGCTCATGCGGGGGTCCTCGGCAGGGTGCGGCTCGGCGGGCTGCGGCTCGGGCGGGTCAGTGGGCCGCGGCGCGGGCCGCGGGGGAGGAGCCGAGGTAGGCGACGGCCTGCCGGGTGCAGCCCTCCTGGGTGGGGTGGTAGCCCGGCTTGAAGTACCGGACGACGGAGTGGGCGCCCTTGCGCAGGTCCGGCAGCAGCCCGCGGCGGGCGGCCTGCGCGTAGCCGCGCCAGGTGGGCCCCGCGGCGGGGTGCAGTTCGGGGTCGGCGGCCATGAGGAACCGCGTCCCGCGGACCCACAGCTTGAGCAGCACCGTGGCCGAGATGACCATGGCGCGGCCGCGGCGCACGTAGCTCGGGTCGAGGTGGCACAGCAGGTCGTAGGCGACGCTGCGGTGTTCGACCTCCTCGGCGCCGTGCCAGCGCAGCAGGTCGAGCATGGTGGGGTCGGTGCCCGCCCGGTCGAGGCCGTCGGCGTTGAGCACCCAGTCGCCGAGGAAGGCCGTGAAGTGCTCGACCCCGGCGATGATGGCGATCCGCTCGACGAGGTACTCCCGGGCGCGCTCGGGCGACAGCCCGGGGCGGTCGCCGAGGACCCGGTGGAAGATGAACTCCAGGTGCTCGACGTAGGGGCGCGGGTCGAGGCCGTGGGCGAGCATGTGGTCGAGAACGCCCTGGTGGGCCTCGGCGTGCAGGGCCTCCTGGCCGGTGAAGCCGAGGACCTGCTCGCGCAGTTCGTCGTCGGTGATGAGCGGGATCGCCTCCTGGAAGGTGCGGACGAACCAGCGCTCTCCCTCGGGCAGGAGGAGGTGCAGCACGTTGATCACGTGGCTGGCCATCGGCTCGTCGGGTATCCAGCGCAGGGGCAGGCCGTTCCAGTCGAACGCGACGTCGCGGGGCTGGAGGACGAGGTTGTCGTGCTCTTCGGAGGGGGCGGGGCGGGCGTCCGTCCCGGGGGCTGGCTGCTGCATGGCGTCCTCCCGAGGTGTCCGGGTTACCGGAGGGCTACCTCACGGTAAGGCTTGCTGACAAATTGTCAATAGGTGCGGAGTGAGGCATGGGGCTCCCGCCGCGGGCGGCCGGGTACGGTCCGGGCCGCACCGACGTGGTCGGCGACTCGGCGGCGGGTCGTATGCGGCGGGTCGTAAGGTGTTGCCGCGCGAGGCGCCGGGCGCCTCGCGCGAACACGGGCGGAAGGGAGCCGATGGCTCGGGACTACGACAGCCAGGCGCTGGAGTCGGTCGCGGTTCGGCGTCGACGGCTGCGCGATGCGCTGCTGTTCGGCTGCGGCGGATGGCGGACCTGGTGGAGTCGATCAGCGTCGTGGTGCTGATCTCCGTCGTGATCGGCGCATTCGGCGTGTACGGCCGACTGCTGGATACGTTCTGAGAGGGTCCCTCATGGCACAGCCGGCGCAGGGTGACTGGCAGCGCGACGTGCTCGGCGAGCTGAACGGCGGCCCGCGGGGGGCGGCGGAGCCGCCCGCCGTGCCGACGCCCCCGCCGGGCGAGCCCGCGCGGCAGGCCGAGCCCGCGCCGCCCGGTGAGCCCGCGCGGCCGCAGGCGGGGCGGCCGCAGGCCGCGGAAGCGCCGCGGGCGGGAGTGCCGTCCGCGCTGGCCAGCCCTGCGCCTTCGGCGCAGACCTCCCAAGCTCCGCCGCCCACGCCCGTGTCCGTGCCCGTCGTCGCTCCGCAGCTCGCCGGAGCCGAGGGGCGTTCCCGGCACGGCGACAGCCTCGCCCGCCGCACCGGGCTGCTGCTGCGCCGCCTGGTGACGTCCACCGCCAAGGACACGGCCGCCGCCACCGAGATTGCGCAGGCCATCCAGCAGCCCTTCACCACCGGTCGGCAGATCGCGGTGACGAGCATCCGCGGCGGCGCGGGCAAGTCCACGCTCGCCGCCCTGCTGGCCCTGACGTTCGCGCACTACCGCACGGACCCGGTGCTCGCCGTCGAGGCCGATCCGGCGCTGGGCACGCTGCCGCGCCGACTGGGGGCGGAGGAGGTGCGCTGGTCCTGCGCGGACCTGGCACGCATCGTGGACCCGTCCATGCAGATCACCGACGTCACCGGGTACCTGCTGCCGTTCCCGGGCGGCGGCTGGCTGCTGCCCGGCAGTCAGGGCTCGGTCGGCGCCCAGCTCGACGTGGACATCTACCGGGTCGTCATGACCTCCCTGCGCCGCTACTTCGGCACGACCCTCGTGGACTGCGAGACGCTGCCGGCCGAGGTGGCCCGCACCGCGCTGACGACGACCCAGGCGCGGGTCCTGGTCACCCCGGCCACCGTCGAGGGTGTGGCGGCGACCCGCACCGTGCTGGACTGGACCGGCGGCCTGCACCGCAGCATGCTGCCCACGACCGTCGTCGTCCTCACCCACAGCACGCCCGACATGACGCTGGACGCCTCCGAGGCCGCCGGTTACCTGGAGGCGGGCGGGGCCAAGGTGCTGAGCCTGCCCTACGACCGTCACCTGGCGGCCGGGGGCGGCATCCGGACGAGCTTGCTCGGGCAGTCCACCCGGGAGGCCGCCGCCCGGATCGCGGCGACGCTGATGGACCGCGCCATGTCGCGCGGCGCTCGCGCGGGCCGCACCGCGGCCCCCGGCCCGACCGGGGGCGGCCCCGGCCCCTGCACGGGCGACACCGGCCCCGGTACGGGCGGTCCCGGCACGGACGGCACCGGCCCCGGGCCACACGGAGCGGCGGCGCGATGAGCGTCCGCGTGATCCACCGGCCCGCCCGCCCGTGCGGGCGGGCGCTGTCCGCCGGCCGCCCCCGGCCGGGAGGGCTTCCAGCGACTCGCCCAGCACCTGCGCACGGCGGACGACCGGGGTAAACCGGTGGATGTCGGCCGGGCTGGACGGGATTCGCCCGGGCCGTGAGACAGCGCCACGCCGCGCCCGACCAGGGCCTAGACTCCCGTCCGTACAGATCGTCGAACGCCGACGCACAGACAGGGACGACGGGGACGAGAGGGACGAGGTAGGACGGTGCCGGACTATTTCCACGGCTATGCGGTCGTCGGGCTGGTCGCGGTCGTCGGCGTGCTCTTCGTGGCCGTGTCCTTCGCGGCCGGAGCGCTCCTGCGGCCCGTGGTGCCGACGCGCGAGAAGATGCTCACGTACGAGTGCGGCGTCGACCCGGTGGGGGAGGGCTGGGCGCACACCCAGGTCCGCTACTACGTCTACGCCTTCCTGTACGTCATCTTCGCCATCGACTCGATCTTCCTGTTCCCGTGGGCCACCGTCTTCGCGGCCTTCGGCGCGGTGACCCTGGTGGAGATGCTGCTCTTCCTCGGTCTGCTCGCCGTGGGCCTGCTCTACGCCTGGAAGAAGGGTGTCCTCACATGGACGTGACACCTACCGACCTGCCGATGCCGCGCCGCCTCGGCACCCTCGCCAAGCTGGCCCCGGAGCCGATGAAGGTCGTGCTCAACTGGGGGCGCCGCTACAGCCTGTGGGTGTTCAACTTCGGGCTCGCCTGCTGCGCCATCGAGTTCATCGCCGCCTCCATGGCCCGCCACGACTTCATCCGGCTCGGCGTCATCCCCTTCGCGCCCGGCCCCCGGCAGGCCGACCTGATGGTCGTCTCCGGCACCGTGACGGACAAGATGGCCCCCGCCGTCAAGCGGCTCTACGAGCAGATGCCCGAGCCCAAGTACGTCATCTCCTTCGGCGCCTGCTCCAACTGCGGCGGCCCCTACTGGGACTCCTACTCGGTGACCAAGGGCGTCGACCAGGTCATCCCCGTCGACGTCTACGTGCCCGGCTGTCCGCCCCGGCCCGAGGCCCTGCTCCAGGGCGTCCTGAAGCTCCAGGAGAAGATCGCCGCCGAGTCCCCGGCCGCCCGGTACGGCCCCGGTCCGGCGGCCCGGCCCGGCGGCGGTTCCCGGCCCGGCACCGGCGCGCTGACCAGCGGGCTCGTCGCCCCGCCGAACGAGGAGAGGAAGCGGTGAGCGTGAACTGGCTGCCCCGCCCCGTCGAGGAGCTGTTCGGCGCCGAGGCCCGGGCCGAGGACGCCTACGAGCTGCTGACCGTCGACGTCCCCGCCGCCGAGTGGCTCACCGCCCTGCGCACCGCGCGCGACGAGCTGGGCTGCACCTATTTCGACTGGCTCAGCGCCATCGACGAACCCGGCACCGGCTTCCTCGTCGCCGCCCACGTCGCCGCCCTGCCCTCGGAAGGCCGCGACGGCGTCCGGCGGCTCGTCCTGCGCACCACCGTCCCGCACGACACGCCCGCCCTGCCCACGGCCACCGGCATCTACGCGGGAGCCGCCTGGCACGAGCGGGAGACGCACGAGATGTTCGGCGTCGACTTCCCCGGCCACCCGAACCTCACCCCGCTGCTGTTGCCCGAGACCTTCGAGGGCCACCCGCTGCGCAAGGACTTCGTCCTCGCGGCGCGGGTGGCGAAGGCGTGGCCGGGGGCGAAGGAGCCGGGGGAGTCTCCGGCGGGGGCGGCGCACGGCGGACCCAGGCGGCGTCAGATGCTGCCGCCCGGCGTGCCCGACCCGAACGAGTGGGGCCCGCTCAAGGGTCAGTTGCCGCCCGCCCCCGCCCGGCCGGCCCGGGCCACCCGCGGCCGCGCGGCGGCCGGGGAACGCCCGCCGCGCCGCGCCCGCAGTGCCTCGGCCGGTTCCGCCAGCCAGCGCGCCGCCGCGGCCGACGCGCCCTGGCGCGAGCCGAAGCCCGACGCCGAGCCGCCCGCGCCGAAGGCCGAAACCGCGCCCGCCACGGAGGCGAAGCCCGCCGCGGAGGCGAAGCCCGAGCCCGCCGCGCCGCGGGCCGAGCCCGAAGCAGAGGCCGACACCGACACCGACGACCGGACCGCTGACCGAGAGGAGGACCAGGGCTAGATGGAATTCTTCGATGTCGCATGGCGGCTCGCCGCCGTGCTCGTGGCGTTTCTGACGCTCCCCCTCCTCGTCGGCCAGACCGAGCACAAGGTCATGGCCCACATGCAGGGCCGGGTCGGGCCGATGTACGCGGGCGGCTTCCACGGCTGGGCCCAGCTCGTCGCGGACGGCGTCAAGTTCGCCCAGAAGGAGGACGTCGTCCCGGCCGAGGCGGACCGGCGGATCTTCCGCCTCGCGCCCGCCGTCGCGCTCGTGCCCTACCTCCTGGTGCTCATCGTCATCCCCGTCGCCCCTGGGGGCACCCCCGGGGTCGAAGGCTCTGGGGGAGGCGGGGTCGGGCAGGTCATCGACGCGGGCATCTTCTTCGTGCTCGCCGTCCTCGGCGTCGGCGTGCTCGGCCAGCTCATGGGCGGCTGGGCCTCGGCCAACAAGTACAGCCTGCTCGGCGGCCTGCGCACCGCCGCCCAGCTGATGGCCTACGAGCTGCCCCTCCTCCTCTCCGCCGCGTCCGTGGCCATGGCAGCCGGGACACTCTCGCTGCCGGGCATCCTGGACGCCTGGGAGTGGTGGTGGCTGCCGTGGCAGCTCATCGGTGCCTTCGTCTTCTTCACCGCGGGCGTCGCCGAGCTCCACCGTCCGCCCTTCGACGCGCCGCTGGCCCCCGAGGAGATCATCTTCGGCCCGCTCACCGAGTACGGCGGGCTGCGCTTCGCCCTGTTCATGCTGGCCGAGTACGCGGGCATCGTCGTCGTCTCGGCGCTGACCGCCGTGCTGTTCCTCGGCGGCTGGCACGGCCCGTTCTCCGACCAGCTCGGCTGGCTGTGGATGCTGCTCAAGACCGGTGCGCTCAGCTTCCTGGTGATCTGGATGCGCGTCGCCTGGCCCCGGATGCGCGCCGACCAGATCCAGAAGTTCGCCTGGACGGTGCTGGTGCCGCTCGCCCTGTTCCAGATCGCCGTCACCGGTGTCGTGAAGGTGGTGTTCCCCTGATGGGTCTCCCCGGCTCCGGCCTGGCCAAGGGCCTCGCCGTCACCCTGCGGACGATGACGCGGCGCTCGCACACCGCGCACTACCCGGACGTGCAGCCGCACCTGCCCGCGCGCAGCCGCGGCGTCATCGGACTGTTCGAGGAGAACTGCACGGTCTGCATGCTCTGCGCCCGCGAGTGCCCGGACTGGTGCATCTACATCGACTCGCACAAGGAGACCGTCCCCGCCGTCACGCCGGGCGGGCGCGAGCGCAGCCGCAACGTGCTGGACCGCTTCGCCATCGACTTCTCCCTGTGCATGTACTGCGGGATCTGCATCGAGGTGTGTCCGTTCGACGCGCTGTTCTGGTCCCCCGAGTTCGAGTACGCGGAGACCGACATCCGGGAGCTCACCCACGAGCGCGACAAGCTGCGCGAGTGGATGTGGACGGTGCCGGAGCCGCCGCCGCTCGACCCGGCGGCCGAGGAGCCGAAGGAGATCGCCGCCGCCCGCAAGGCCGCCGACAAGGCCGCGGCCGCCGCCCAGGAGGCCGCGGCGGCCAAGTCGCCGGAACAGCCGGGCGAGGAGGGGGAGCGCCCGTGAACGCTCCCGGCTTCCTCTCGCCCACCGGCGTCGAGATCGCCTTCGTCCTCACCGGACTGGTCACGCTCGGCGCCGCGCTCATGGCCGTCACCACCAAGCAGCTCGTGCACGCCGCGCTGTGGCTCGTCCTCGCCCTCGGCGGCGTCGCGGTGGAGTACCTGCTGCTCACGGCCGAGTTCGTGGCCTGGGTGCAGGTGCTCATCTACGTCGGCTCGGTCGTCGTGCTGCTGCTGTTCGGGCTCATGCTGACCCGGGCGCCCATCGGCCGCTCCCCCGACGCCGACTCCGGCAACCGCTGGGTCGCTCTCGGGGTGGCCCTGGCCGCGGCGGCGACGCTCGTCACCGTCGTCGTCGACGCCTTTGCCACCGCCTGGATCGACGTGGACACCCCGCAGGGCTCCACCCAGGCCGTCGGCGAGGCGCTGTTCCGGCACTGGGTGCTGCCCTTCGAGGCGCTGTCCGTGCTGCTGCTCGCCGCCCTCGTCGGCGCCATCGTCGTCTCCCGCCACCGGGCGGGCGAGGGGGAGCCGGAGGCCGGGGCCGAACCCGCGGCCGGTCCAGGGGCCGGTTCCGGAGCGGTGAGCGCACCGGAGGAGGAGCGCTGATGCATCTCGTCTACCCCGCCGTGCTCGCCGCCCTGCTGTTCAGCGTCGGCCTGTACGGCGTGCTCGCCCGCCGCAACGCCGTGCTCGTGCTGATCTCCGTCGAGCTGATGCTCAACGCGGTCAACCTGAACCTCGTCGCCTTCGACGTGTGGCTGCGCGACACCCTGCGCGCCGGGCAGAGCCTGACGCTCTTCACCATCGCCATCGCCGCGGCCGAGATCGGCATCGGCCTGGCCATCGTCCTGCTCGTGTACCGCAACCGGGCCGGGTCCGACGTCGACCGCCTGCGCGACCTGGCCGAGCCGCCCCCGGGGCCCGGTGACGCCGCCCACCCCGACCACCTATCCGACGACGCCGAGGAGCACGCCGTGGACAGCGCGGACGCCGCCGGGGCCCGAGGCGCGGGGGCCGCCGCGTGAGCACGACCGCCCTCGCCGTCCTCGTCCCCGTCCTGCCCTTCCTGGGTGCCCTCGGCGGGCTCGGCGCGGGTCGCAGGGCGCCCGGCTTCGTCCGGCCGCTCGCCGTCCTGCCGACGCTCACCGCCGCCGTGCTCGCCGTCGTCGTCGCCGTGCGCCAGGGCGGCCGGGCGCCGCTGACCGCCGCCACCGAGCTGACCCCCACCGGCAACGCCGCCCTCCCCGTCGAGCTGGCCTTCAACATCGACGGCACCGCGGTCCTCGTCGCGGTCCTCGTCGCCGTCGTCGCGTCCTGCGTGCAGATCTACTCCACCGGCTACCTGCGCGACGACCCCCGCTACGCCTCCTACTCCGCCCTCGTCTCCCTCTTCACCGCCGCGATGCTCCTCGTCGTCTACAGCGACGACCTCATCGTGCTGCTCGTCGGCTGGGAGGTCATGGGCATCTGCTCGTACTTCCTCGTCGGCCACTACTGGGAGACGGCCGCGGCCCGGGCGGCCTCGCTCAAGGCGTTCCTCGTCACCAAGCTGGGCGACGTGCCGTTCCTCATCGGCATCCTCGCCCTCGCCTCCGACGCCGGGACGTTCCGCATCTCCACGATCGTCACCCGCCTCACCTCCCCGCTCGCCGACTTCCAGCTCGACCACCCCACGGTCATCGCGCTGCTGCTCCTCGCGGGCGTCGCCGGCAAGTCGGCGCAGTTCCCGCTGCACACCTGGCTGCCGGACGCGATGGCGGGCCCCACCCCCGTCTCCGCTCTCATCCACGCCGCGACGATGGTGGCGGCGGGCGTGTACTTCGTGGCCCGCCTGCTGCCCGTCTTCACCGCCTCCGCGGCCGCCCTCGTCGTCCTCGCGCTGCTGGCCGCCGTCACCATGGCGGGCTCCGCGCTGGCCGCGCTCGCCCAGGACGACGTCAAGCGCGTGCTCGCCTACTCGACCATCGGCCAGCTCGGCTATCTCGCCGGTGCGCTGGCCGTCGCCGACCGGGGCGCCGCCGTCTTCCACCTCCTCTCCCACGGCGCCTTCAAGGCGCTGCTCTTCCTCTCCGCCGGCGTGCTCATCCACGCCGCCGGCACCGGCTCGCTCACCGCCATGGCCCGCGCCGGCGGCACCGCCCGCCGGGTGCCCGACGTCTACTGGACGCTGACGATCGGCCTGCTCGCCCTCGCCGCCATCCCGCCGTTCAGCGGCTTCTTCTCCAAGGAAGCCGTGCTCGGGGCGGCCGAGCACGCCGCCCTCGACCCCGTCGACGGCATCCCCGCCGCGGCCGGATGGATCGTGCTCGTGGCCGGGCTGCTCACGGCCGCCCTCACCGCCGCCTACGCGGCCCGGCTCTGGCTGCTGGCCTGCCGGAGCGAGGGTGCGGCCGCGTTCACCGCCGCGGCGCCCGCCGCCGGCGCCGTGTCGGGCGGGGGCGCGCACGTCGTCACCGGGGCCGGTACTCCCGCCGACGGCGGCACCCCGGACGTCGAGGACGCCGCGGCGCCCGAGCCCGGCGCCACCGAGGCCCGCGCCTGGGCCGCGACGGAGGAGGCCGCCGAGGGCGCGGCAGCCGTCGAGGGTGCCGCGGCCGAGGGCGCGCCTGCCGAAGGTGCGGTCGCCGGGCAGGGCACCGGGGCCGAGCCGAGGCAGCCGGAGCCCGGGCACACCCACCCGCCGTTCGTCATGACCGCCGTCCTGTGGGCGCTGGCCCTGCCCTCCCTCGCCTTCGGCCTGTTCTACGGCTGGCTGCCGCACTGGCTCGGCGGGGGAAGCCTCGGCCCGACGCTCGTCACCTCCGTCCTGGCCACCGGCGCCGCCGCCCTCGGCGCCGCCCTCGCCTGGGGCGCGTGGCGGCACGCCGTCACCTACGGCGCCGTCGACCCCGGGGCCGTGCTCCTCGGGCCGCTCCACCGAGCCGCCGTCGACGGCTTCCACCTCGACGTGCTCTACCAGAAGGCGTTCGTCACCCCCGTCCGCGCCGCCGCCACCCTCGTGCGCTTCCTGGACCGGGAGGTCATCGACGCCTACGTGCGCGGTGCCGGGACCACGGCCAACTGGCTGGGCCGGGCCGTCCGGCTCGCGCAGACGGGCAACGTCCAGACCTACCTGAGCGCCCTGCTCGCCGGCTCCATCGTGCTGGCCCTCGCCGTCGTCCTCGCCGGAGCGTGAGCCGTGATCACCCTCAACGACACCGTGCTGCAGTACCTCCTCGCGGCCGTCGTCGTGCTGCCGCTGCTCGGCGCCGGCGCGGCCCTGCTGCCCGCCCCGCCCGGTCTGCGCGGACGCGGCCCCGAGCAGGCCGTGCTGCGCCACGGCGTCACCGTCACCGGCCTCGTCCTCGCCGCCGCCCTGGTGCTCGCCGCGGGCTTCGACTACGACCGCGCCGAGGACGTCCAGGGCGGCACGGACCTCTCCTGGATCCCCGCCCTCGGCATCCGGCTCCACCTCGGCGTCGACGGCATCTCGCTCCCCCTCGTCGTCCTGAGCGCCCTGCTGACGTTCCTCTGCGCGCTCTACAGCTACCGGAACCCGCCGAAGGGCCCGAGCCCCACGGCGTTCGTCGCCCTCCTCCTCGTCCTCGAAGCCGGCACGCTCGCGACCTTCGCCGTGCTCGACCTCGTGCTGTTCTTCCTCGCCTTCGAGATGGTGCTCGTCCCGATGTACTTCCTCATCGCCCGCTGGGGCGGGGAAGGCCGCGCGCGGGCGGCCTGGAAGTTCATCCTCTACACGCTCGTCGGTTCCGTCGTCATGCTGCTCGGGCTGCTGCTCGTCGGCCTCAGCGCGGGCACGTTCGACATGGTGGCGCTCGCCACCTCGGCGTCTGATGGTGCCTCCGGCACGGGCGGCTCGGGCCTCAGCCACACCACCCAGATCATCGCCGTCCTCGCCCTCGGCATCGGCTTCGCCGTGAAGACCCCGATGTGGCCCCTGCACACCTGGCTGCCCGACGCCCACACCGCCGCCCCCACCGTCGGCTCCGTGCTGCTGGCCGGCGTCCTGCTCAAGATGGGCACCTACGGCCTCGTGCGCATCGTCCTGCCCGTCGCGCCCGAGGGCGCCGCGTACTTCGCGCCCTACCTGGCCGCCTTCGCCGTCGTCGGCATCCTCTACGGCTCCCTCGCCTGCCTCGCCCTCGTCCGCCAGGGCGGCGGCGGCGACCTCAAGCGGCTCATCGCCTACTCCTCCGTCGGCCACATGGGCTTCGTCCTTCTCGGCATCGCGACCCTCACCCGAACGGGTGTCAACGGCGCGCTCTTCGCCAACATCGCCCACGGCCTCGTCACCGGCCTGCTCTTCTTCCTCGTCGGCGCCCTCAAGGTGCGCACCGGCTCCACCGACCTCGACGCCCTCGCCCGCGGCGCCGAGGGTGGACGCGGCGCCGGGCTCTACGGCCGCGCCCCCCGCTTCGGCGGGCTGCTCGCCTTCGGCGCCGTCGCCTCCCTCGGGCTGCCCGGCCTCGCCGGGTTCTGGGGCGAGATGCTCGCCCTGCTCGGCGCCTACCACCCCGCCGACGGGCTCAGCCGCCCCGCCTTCCTCGTCTTCATGGCCCTCGGCGGCCTCGGGACCCTGCTCACCGCCGCCTACCTGCTGCTCGTCGTCCGGCGCGTCTGCATGGGCGAACGGCAGCCCGAGACCGCCGCCCTCCCGGACGTCCGCGGCTACGAGTTCGCCGCCTGGACGCCGCTCGTCGTCCTCACCGTCCTCGCCGGACTGTGGCCCGCGCTCCTCCTCGGGCTCACCGACCCGGCCGTGCAGAACCTCCTGCCGGGAGTCGCCCGATGACCGACCTCGCCACCCTCGCCGCCGGCGCGTCCAGCGCCGCGCAGCAGGTCCAGTCCGTCGACTGGGTCGCGCTCGCCCCCGTCGTCGTCACCGCGGGCGTCGGGCTGTTGCTCCTGCTCGCGGACCTCTTCGTCGCCGAGCGGCACAAGCACCTGCTCGGCTGGGCCGCCGTCGCCGGACTCGGGCTCGCCGCCCTCTCCCTCCTGCCGCTCCTCGGCGACGACCGCACCACCTTCTGCCTGACCGACCAGCCCACCGTGTGCAGCTACACGGCCGACGGCTTCGCCCTCGCCATCCAGTTCCTCGTGCTCGGCGGCGCCCTGCTCACCGCGCTGCTCTCGCTCACCACCGTCGCCGACAGCAAGCTGCCCCCCGGCGAGTACTGGTTCCTGCTGCTCGCCTCGGCCGCCGGGGCCGCCCTGCTGCCCGCCGCCCGCGACCTGGCCACGCTCATCGTCGCGCTGGAGGTCGCCTCGCTGCCCGTCTTCGGGCTCATCGCGCTGCGCCGCGGCGACCGGCTCGCCTCCGAGGCCGCGCTCAAATTCTTCCTGTCCTCCGTCGCCGCCACGGCCGTCAGCCTGCTCGGCATCAGCTTCGTCTACGCCGCCACCGGCAGCCTCCACCTC
This sequence comes from Streptomyces sp. WMMC1477, assembly GCF_027460245.1. Lineage (NCBI taxonomy): Bacteria > Bacillati > Actinomycetota > Actinomycetes > Kitasatosporales > Streptomycetaceae > Streptomyces > Streptomyces sp. WMMC1477. Next base: position 3,216,425 of record NZ_JAPZBD010000003.1, read on the forward strand.
AGCGCCGTCGCCGAGGGGCTGCGCGACGTCGACCCCGCCCTGGCCCTCCTGGCCCCCACCGGCGTCGTCCTCACCCTCGTCGGCTTCGCCTTCAAGACCGCCGCCGTCCCCTACCACTTCTGGGTGCCCGAGACCTACGTCGGCGCCCCCGTGCCCGTCGCCGCCTACCTCTCCGTGATCGGCAAGGCCGCCGGCTTCTCCGGGCTCGTCCTCGTCACCGTCTACGCCTTCCCCGCCTACGGGGACACCTGGGGTCTGGTCGTCGCCGTCCTCGCCGCGCTCACCATGACCGTCGGCAACGTCGGCGCCCTCCGGCAGCGGGCCGACGCCCCGCACAGCGCCGTCCGGCTGCTCGCCTGGTCCTCCGTCGCCCAGGCGGGCTACCTGCTCGTGCCCATCGCCTCCGCCGCCTACGCCGAGGACCCCGGCCGGGCCGTCGGCGCCACCGTCACCTACGCCCTCATGTACGCCGTCGTGAACCTCGGCACCTTCGCCATCGTGCTGCGCGTCCACCGCACCGGGCGCGACGGCGCCCCCCTGCCCGAGGGCAGCGCCGGGGGAGCCCGGGTCAGCGACTTCCGCGGCCTCCACGCCGCCCACCCCCTCACCGCGCTCGTCCTCGGGTTCTTCCTCCTGTGCCTGGCCGGGCTGCCGCCCGGCGTCATCGGGCTGTTCGCCAAGGTCACCGTGTTCGCCGCCGCCGTCGACGCCGACCTCGGCTGGCTCGCCGTCGTCATGGCCGTCAACGTCGCCATCGGGCTCGTCTACTACCTGCGCTGGACGGCCGTCCTCTTCCGCGCCCCGGCCGGGGCGCCCGTGCGGCTCGCCCGCCCGGCCCCGGTCGGCCTGGCCGTCGGCCTCACCGCCGTCACGGCCCTCGTCCTCTCCGTCGCCCCCCAGCTCATCCTGCGCTTCGCCTCCGGCGACCTGCTGTAGCCGGGCTCATCCGGGGCCGGTCCAGTCGAACGTGATGTGCTTGCTGGACTGGCCCTCCCGGCTCCAGGCGAACCCGTAGGCGTCGGCCTGGTCGGCGGTCGACCGGCCCCAGGTCGCCACCTGGCCCGGGCCCGTCTCCGAACCCGGCAGGTTGGTCGACTGGACCCGCGCGCCCTCCGGCGTCGTCGGACCCGTCAGCGCCTCCGCGCGGGCCCGGACCCTTCCGGGGACCTCCGCGCGCCAGGAGCCCAGGTCGTCGTCCACCTCGATCCTGACCGGCGCGAACTCCATGCCGCGCATCTCGGCTCCGAACATCTCCGCGAACTCCGCCGGCCAGCCCCCGGCCTCGCCGCCGAAGATCATCTGGATGGCCTCGCGCTGGCGCTCGTCCGCCCGCTCGTCGACGAAGACGGCGGCGTAGGCGTCCGAGTGCTCGGCCCACGCGTTGCCGACGAAGCTGCCCAGCATCACGACGTTGAGCCCGTCCAGCCGGACGTCGCCGTAGCTTCCCTCACGGATGTGCCAGGCCAGCACGCCCTCGCACTCACCGAAGGTGGGCAGCTGGGCGAACGTGCACGGGCAGGGCACATTGCACTTGCAGGTGTCGAACCAGTCCCCGCGCAGACTCCAGGAGGGCACCGTGGGTGCGGTGGCTGTCATGGGAGTGCCTCCTTCGCGACTCCGCTCTCCTCCGCTTCCGGCAGCTCGCGTGCCCGGGGCGCTTCCGGGCGGACGCCCGGCGTCCTCGGGCCACGACGCGCCGGTGCTCCTCCTTCCAGTCTGAACCCCGGCGTCCCCCGGCTCCAGCCAGCTGTCGGGCCCCTGCGACCGGGGCCGCCGCGTGCTCTACTGAAACCACCGACCCCGGGGAGGTGCCTGGTGCGGGGAAGCCCTGAGCGAGCCCCCGGGCGGGAGGCCGCCTCCCCGTCCGGGACGGGCGTCGAGCGCGGCCCGCTCAGGGAGTACGCCCGGGTCTGGGCCGTGCTCGTGCTGCTGATCGCGGTGCCCGCCTGGCTGCTCACCGTCGCCCAGGCCGGCGGCCTCGGCGCCATGCCCGGGACGATGGGCCTGGCACTGCCGCTCTTCCTGGTCATGTGGCTGACGATGATGACCGCCATGATGTTCCCCGCGCTCGCGCCGGTCGCCCTGACCTGGGGCCGGGGCATCCGCCGGCAGTCCCGGGGTCTCGCCCGGGCCGCGCGGTTCACCGAGTTCACCGTCGGCTACCTGCTGGCCTGGACGGCGCTGGGCGTGCCCGCGTACGGCGTGTTCACGCTCGTCGCGGACCTGTCGGCCGACCACCCCGGCGCCGTGCGCTGGATCGGCGCCGGTGCGTACCTGGTGGCCGGGGTCTACCAGTTCACCTGGGCGAAGAGCGCCTGTCTGCGCCACTGCCGCAGCCCCATGGGGCAGCTCCTGGACTACTCCCGCTACCGCCCCCGCCTGCGTGACCTGCGCGTCGGCCTCCACCACGGGCTCTACTGCGTGGGCTGCTGCTGGGGGCTCATGCTCGTCCTCGTGCCGCTGGGCGCGATGAACGTCGCCGCCATGGCCGCGCTCGCCCTGGTGATCTTCCTGGAGAAGCTGTGGCCGCACGGCTGGTACCTGTCCCGGGCCGTCGGGGTGGTGTTCCTGGCCCTCGCCGCGCTCGTCCCCTTCCAGAGCTGGCCGATCGCCGCCCTGTCGTAGGCGGGGCGCGGACGTGGCGGCCGCTCGCGCGATACGGCGGCCTATCCGCCTGTGCCTGGCTGCTGATCGACCGAATGTGGCGGCTGAGGTAGATGTACGGCACACCGGATTCGCCGCCGGCGGGGAACCCGGGGTGGCCGCCTCGCGTTGTGCTCACAGGGAAGGTCCACTGGACGGTGGCGGAGACGCCACCCGCGCAAGGGTCCCCCGATGCACCACCAGGAGGGCGTACCGTGCACCGCCGACACAACGGCCTGAGGACAGCTGCGCTGCTCGGGGCGCTGTCCGCACTGATCATCGTCATCGGCGGTCTCTTCGGCCGCACCGGCCTGATCCTGGCGCTGTTCGTCGCCCTCGGCACCAACGCCTACGCCTACTGGAACAGCGACAAGCTCGCGCTGCGCGCCATGCGGGCCCGCCCGGTCAGCGAGTTCCAGGCCCCGCAGCTCTACCGCGTCGTGCGGGAGCTCTCCACCGCCGCCCGGCAGCCGATGCCGCGGCTGTACGTGTCCCCGACGCAGGCGCCCAACGCCTTCGCCACCGGACGCAACCCGCGCAACGCCGCCGTATGCTGCACCGACGGCATCCTCCGTCTCCTCGACGAGCGCGAGCTGCGCGGCGTCCTCGGGCACGAGCTCAACCACATCCACAACCGCGACATCCTCATCTCCTCCGTCGCCGGTGCACTCGCCTCCGTCATCGTCTTCCTGGCCAACTTCGCCTGGCTGATCCCCCTCGGCCGCGACGACGAGGAGGGCCCCGGCCTGCTCGGCATGCTGATGCTGATGATCCTCGGGCCGCTCGCCGCCTCCCTCATCCAGCTCGCCGTCAGCCGTTCGCGCGAGTACGAGGCCGACGCCGCCGGAGCCCGGCTCACCGGCGACCCGCTCGCCCTCGCCTCGGCCCTGCGGAAGCTGGACGCCGGCACGAAGCAGCTACCGCTGCCCCCGGAGCCGCGCCTCGAAACCGCCAGCCACATGATGATCGCCAACCCCTTCCGGCGCGGCGAGGGCATGGCCACGCTGTTCTCGACCCACCCGCCCATGGCGGAACGTATCGCCCGCCTCGAACGCATGGCAGGCTGGCGCCCGTGAAGACCATCCTCAACCTCATCTGGCTCGTCCTCAGCGGATTCTGGCTCTTCCTCGGCTACCTCCTCGCCGGGCTCATCCTGTGCGTCACGGTCATCGGCATCCCGTTCGGCGTCGCCTCGTTCCGGATCGGCGTCTACGCCCTGTGGCCCTTCGGCTACTCCGCCGTGGAGCGCCCCGACGCCGGAGCGCCCTCGATGATCGGCAACATCCTGTGGCTCGTCCTCGCCGGCTGGTGGCTCGCCCTCGGCCACATCGTCTCCGGCGTGCTCCTGTGCGTCACGATCATCGGCATCCCCTTCGGGATCGCCAACTTCAAGCTGATCCCCGTCTCCCTGATGCCCCTCGGGCGCGAGATCGTCCGCGACGGCACGCCCACCGCCCACCCCTACGGAGGCCACGCCCGATGACCGTCCGCCGCGTCGTACCCGACCTCCACACCCACGCCATGGCCGAGCACCGCGACTTCTACGGGCTCCTCGGGCTGGAGGAGGTCATGAACCTCGACTGGGTCATGACCCTCGCCTCCCCCAGCAACCCCTCCGCCCAGCTCATCTTCATCCGCGAGGAGGAGTCCGCGCCCGTCGTGCCCGACCTCAGCATCGAGGTCGTGGACGTCGACGCCGTCCACGCCGCCGTCGTCGCCTCCGGAGCCGAGATCGTCCACCCCCTCACCGACGAGCCCTGGGGCGTCCGGCGCTTCTTCACCCGCGACCCGCACGGCCGCGTCGTCAACGTTCTCAGCCACCCCACGGCCTGACCAGCGGAAATCGACGCGACCGCGAGCCCTGCGGTCGCCTACCGTCCTGGTATGGACCCATTGACGGAAAAGGACATCCGCAAGAGCTTCGTCAACTGCAGCAAGGGCGAGGCCACCCGGCTGCGCCTGCCGCCGGACTTCCCCGACACCCCCTGGGAAGATCTCGACTACCTCGGCTGGACCGACCCGACGGCACCGCAGCGCTCCCTCATCGTCATGCCCGGCGCCGAAGGCCCCCTCGGCATCCTGCTGCGCAGCGCCACCGGCAAGCCCGCCGGCGCCGTCAAGTCCAGCATGTGCCAGATCTGCCTCACCGGGCACGACCTCGCCGGCGTCCGCCTCCTCGTCGCCCCGCGCGCGGGCGCCGCCGGCCGCCAGGGCAACTCCGTCGGCCAGTACATCTGCGCCGACCTCGCCTGCTCCCTCTACCTGCGCGGCAAGCGCCAGCCCGCGCTGCGCCTCGTCCGGCACACCGAGTCCCTGACGCTCCAGGAGCGCGTCGACCGCGCCATGGCCAACCTCACCGCCTTCGCCGCCAAGGTGACCGCCTGACCGGTGCCGCCCGGCCTGCCCGCTACCGGCGCCAGAACAGGTGGTGCGCCACGCCGCTCGGGCTGGGCACGACCTCCAGGTGGAACCGGTCGAGCAGCTCCTCGGGGGACTCCCAGAGCCGCACCCCGGACCCGAGCTCCACCGGCGCCACGGCCACGTGCAGCGTGTCGACGAGATCGGCGTCCAGGAACTCCCGGATCGTGGTCGCTCCGCCCCCGAGCCGCACGTCCCTGCCCTCGGCCGCCTCCCGCGCCCGCTCCAGGACGTCGGCCGGGTCGCCGGAGACGAAGTGGAACGTGGTGTCCGACAGCGTGAACGAGGGCCGCTCGTGGTGGGTCATGACGAACACCGGGGTGTGGAACGGCGGATCGTCGCCCCACCAGCCACGCCACTCGTGGTCGCGCCAGGGCCCGCGCTGCGGCCCGAACTTGTTGCGGCCCATGATCTCGGCGCCGATGTTGTGGCTGAAGTCCCGCGTGAAGTAGTCGTCCAGCCCCCGGCTCCCACCGGGGTCGGTGCGCCCGGGCCAGCTCGCCGTCGCCCCGGCCCAGGCGAACAGCTCGCCCGGGTCGACGGCGATCAGCTCGCCCGGGCCGACGTAGCCGAAGGGACGTTCCAGGCTCTGGCCCTTCCCGGCACCGACGCCGTCACGCGAGACGCTGAAGTTCTGCACCCGCAGAAGCTGTGCCACGGCTTCCTCCTCATACCGTCGATAACGGTGAGAGAGACTCCCCGCCCCGCCGAAACTCATCGCCGCCCGCGGAACAGCGTGCAACGAGGGCCGCCGTCGGGGCGTCCCCGGCGACAACGCCCCCGTTGCGCGCTGCCGGCGCGGGAGCGCTCCGTCAGCGGTAGTTGACGAACTGGAGCGCGAAGTCGAAGTCCTTGCCCTTCAGCAGGGCGATGACCTCCTGCAGCGCGTCCCGGCTCTTCGAGCTCACGCGGAGCTCGTCGCCCTGCACCTGCGCCTTGACGCCCTTGGGGCCCTCGTCGCGGATGACCTTGGCGACCTTCTTCGCGTTGTCCTGGGAGATGCCCTCCTGGATCGAGCTGAAGATCTTGTATTCCTTGCCCGACGCCTGCGGCTCGCCCGACTCCAGGGCCTTCAGCGAGATCCCGCGCTTGACCAGCTTGCCCTGGAAGATGTCGAGGACCGCCTTCGCGCGCTCCTCGGAGTTCGCGCGGATCTCGATCTTCTCGCCCGACCAGGCGATGCTCGCTCCCACGCCCTTGAAGTCGTACCGCGTCGAGATCTCCTTGGCGGCCTGGTTGAGGGCGTTGTCGACCTCCTGCCGGTCGACTTTCGAGACGATGTCGAAACTGGAGTCGGCCATCGTTGGTTGGCTCCTCGTACGTAGATCCGGTAGGGACGACGGCCCGCCCGACGGCGTCCGCGCCCGCCCAGCCTAGCCCCGTCGCCCCGCCGGGCCGCTGATCAACCGAGTGGCGAAGCACCCCCACCCATCAGGTATGGTTTACCCCGTCGTCGAGGAGCGCGGCTCCGGACGGCGAACCCCTGGCGGTGTGCCCGAGCGGCCAAAGGGAGCAGACTGTAAATCTGCCGGCTCAGCCTTCCCAGGTTCGAATCCTGGCGCCGCCACAGGAACGGGAAACCCCCTCCGATCAGGTCGAAAGACCAGGTCGGAGGGGGTTTCTGCGTGTCCGGCGGTGGCCCTGGGGGTGGGGTCAGGGGGGTGGGGTGCCGTTGTCCGGGGGCAGGGTCGCGGTGAGGCGGCGGAGCAGGTCGGCGAGGTGGACCTGGTCGTCCTCGTCGAGCCCGGCGAGAAGGCGGCGCTGGTTGTCCAGGTGGACGGCGACGAGCGCGTCAGTGAGGGGCAAGCCGGCGTGGGTGAGGGTGATGCGGCGTCCCCGGGAGTCTGATATCAACTTCCTGGTCGCCTTCGGCTACACGGCCCAGGCCATCGCCCTGCCGGTCTACCTCACCCGCGACGTCGGGCTGCCCGGCGCCCTGGCCGGGCTGGTCTTCGCGGTCAACACCGCGCTGGTCGCCGGGCTCGGCGTGCCCGTCGCCCGGCTGACCCTGCGCGGTCGGCGTACCCGCACGGCCGCACTCGGCGCCGCCGGTTTCGCGGCCTCCTTCGCCGCCTTCGCCGCCCTGCCCCGGTTCGTCGGCGGCCCGGACGCGGTCGTCGCCGTCCTCGCCGTCGCCGTGCTCTACACCGCCGCCGAGCTCGTCCACTCCGCGCCCACGCAGAGCCTGTCCGTCCAGGCCGCCCCCGACCACCTGCGCGGACGCTACCTGTCGGCCTATCAGCTCTCCTGGTCGCTCTGCCGCACGATCGCGCCCCTGCTGCTGGGGCTCCTGCTCGACGCGGGGGAGTGGCACGTGTGAGCGGTGCTCGCGCTGATGGTGCTGGCCGGCGCGGCGATCCTGCTGCGCGCCGAACGCTCCCTCCCCGCCCAGGTGCTCACCATGCCCCGGGCCCCCGCCACCGCCCCGCCGCCGCAGAAAGCCGCCCGATGACGCGACGGGGCCGGGGAACTAGGGTGACGGGACGTCAGGCAGGACGTGGGACGGGGGCGGAATGGACGCGCAGATCGTCGAGTTGGCGCGGGCGGCGGGGACGGCCGTCGTCGGGGTGCTGGTGACCGAGGCGTGGCAGTCGGCCCGGGACGGGCTGACGGGGCTGTGGCAGCGGGTGCACCCGGAGCGGGCCGAGGGTGTCGGGGCGGAGCTGGCGGCGTCCCGGGACGAGCTGCTGGCGGCCCGGGAGGCCGGGGACGAGCTGGCTGAGGAGGAGCTGCGCACCGAGTGGCAGGCCCGGGTCCGGCGGCTGCTGGTCGAGCGCCCGGAGGTGGCGGACGAGCTGCGGGTGCTGCTGGACGAGCTGCGGCCCGCGCAGCCGGAGCAGACGGGGACGACGGTGACGTTGAACGCGACGGCGTCCGGGCAGGCCCGGGTCTACCAGGCGGGCCGCGACCAGCACATCGGCGAGGGGTGAGCGGGGCGCTGTCCGGCCGTGCCTCCGGGCAGGGCCGGGTGTACCAGGCGGCCGGCGACCAGCACATCGTCGAGCACCACCATCACCACCCCGCCGGGCCGGGCCCCATGCCTGACTCCGTGCGGGTGCCGACGGTGGGGCGCACGCCGCCCGTCCTGCGGGACCGGAACGAGGTGAGGGCCGCGCTGCGGGAGGCGGTGGCACCGGGCGGCTCGGGGGTGCACGTGCTGTTCGGCATGGGCGGGTGCGGGAAGACGAACATCGCCCACGCGCTCTTCCGGGAGGCGGAGCGGGAGGGGGCGCGGGACTGCTTCTGGGTGGGCTGTGCGGACCGGATGACCCTGCGCTCCTCCATGCTGGCCGTGGCGGCCGAACTGGGCGTGCCCGAGGGCACGATCGCGGCCGCGGCCGAGGGGCGGCGCCCTGCGGCGGACCTGGCGTGGGCGGCGCTGGAGGGGGCTTCGCGCCCGTGGCTGCTGGTGCTGGACAACGCCGACGCCCCGGAGATCCTGGCCGAGGGCGGCTGGCTGCGGGCGGCCCGCCGGGGGACGGTGGTGGTCACGACGCGGCTGGGGACGTCCCCGGTGTGGGCCGGGGCGGTGCGCCACGCGGTGGGCGCGCTGCCGCTGCCGGACGCAGCGCAGGCGCTGTGCGATCTGGCGCCGGAGGCGGGCGGGCCGACGGAGGCGCGGGAGATGGCGCGGCGGCTGGGCTGCCTGCCGCTCGCGCTCAACCTGGCCGGGACGTATCTGGCCCAGCAGGTGCTGGAGCGGTGGACGATGAGCGAGTACTGCGGCCGTCTGGAGCCTGATCCGACGGCGCTCCTGGACCGGGGCGCGCGGCCCGGGGCGCCGGACGGCCAGCTGGTCGGCGGCACGTGGCGGCTCTCGTTGGACGCTCTGGCCGCCGAGGGCCTGCCCGGCGCGGTGACGCTGCTGCGTCTGCTGGCGTGCTGGGCGGCGGAGCCGCTGCCGTTGCCGCTGCTCGCGGCGGCGGCCGGGCATCCGGTGACCGCGGGGGTGCGGGTGGAGCCCGCGCTGCGCGGGCTGCTCGACCACTCGCTCGTCGCCCTGACCACGGCGCCCGGGGCGGGCTCGGCCGAGCCCGCGCGCTGCGTGCTGGCCCATGGCGTGCTGCTGGACAGCGTGGCGGCGGGCACCCCGCACGGTGAGCGCGCGCGGCTGCTGACGACGGCGGCCGAGCTGCTGGACGGTGCGCTGCTGGCCGGTGCGGGCAGCGACGGGGAGCGGGCGACGACGCGGCTGCTGGCGCCGCACGCCGCCGCGCTCCTGAAGCGGGCCACGGCCCACGCGGAGTCGGCGGAGCCGCCGGACGGGGCGGCGGGCCGGGCGGCGGACGAGCCGTGCGTCACGGCCGCCGCCGAGGTCGTGCGGAAGGTCCTCGGGCCCGTGCTGCGCGTCGCCCGGCTCGCCTACCGGGCCGGTGACTGGCCCGCGGCCCTGGCGCTCGCCGACGCGGCGGCGCGGACGGCGGGCCGGGTGCTGGGCGAGCGGGACGCGGTGACGCTGGAGGCGGGGCTCGCCGCCGGGCCCGTGCTGTTGCGGCTCGGCCGGTACGCCGAGGGTGCGGAACGGCTCGGCCGGGTGCGGGCGGGCTGCGTCGACGTGTTCGGCCCGGACGACGTCCGCACGCTCGACGCGGGCTTCGAGCTGCAGCGGCTGCTGCATCGGCTCGGGCGGTGGGCCGAGGCCCGCCCGCTGCTGGAGGCGGTGCTCGCCGGGCGCGCCCGGCTGCTGGGGCCGGAGCACACCGACACGCTCAAGGCCCGCTGCGAGCTGCTGGAACTCCGGGCGGCGCAGGGGGACCACGCGGGGGCGGAGACGGCGGCCGCGGAGCTGGTGGGGGCGTGCGAGCGGTATCTGGGCGCCGGGCACCTCGTCACCGTCTGGGCCCGGGACGCGTATGCGAAGGAGCTGCTGCGCCAGGGCCGCGCGGAGGCGGCGGCCGGGCTGCTGCGGTCGGTGCTGGCGGGGCAGCGCGCCGGGTACGGCGAGGGGCACCCGCTGGTGCTGGGAGTGTCGATCGTGCTGAGCCGTGCGCTGTACGCGTCCGGTGAGACGGCCGAGGCCGCGGCGCTGGCCCGGGAGGTGGCGGAGGGACGCGCGGCGATCCTCGGCGAGGACCACCCGGAGACGGCGGCTGCGCTCGCCTGGCTGGACCGGGCTGCCAACGGGGGTGTCAGCGAGGCCGGGTGACGGCGTCTGCCCCCGGTTGCCGGGATGTCAGGTCACGTCCTTCTCCTCGGCGGGTTCGAGGATCCGGGTGCGGGGTGTGCCGGCGAGTGAGGAGGACCGTTCCTTGTCCGGCCAGACTTTCGTACGCACCGTGTAGAGGAAACCCTCGGCCTGCTCGATGGTCGGGAAGTCGAGGTCGATGACGACGGTGGCCGGGTCGTCGACCGGACGCTGGACGCGGTAGTGCTGGACGCCCGCTTTGCGGCGCAGTTCGGCGTTGCGGTCGAACTGACTCTTGAAGAGATCGAAGTCGGTGATCGGCGCCTCGATGTGGACCGTGGTCATGGTGCCCTCCTCGGGGAGGCTTGCACTTCCCATGCTCGTACGGCGGAGGAGGGCTGTCCAACCGCGTCGGATCAGGCCGGCAGGGTGGCGGTGACGGCGGCGGGGACCGGGGTCTCGCCGCTGACGAGGCCCAGGGTGAGGCCCGCTGTGCGGGGCTCGTCGAGGAGGGCAGCGAGGACGGCGGCCACGTCCTCGCGGGGGACCTCGGCGCGGGTGACGTCGGGGCCGAGCCGGACGCGCCCGGTGCCGGGCTCGTCGGTGAGGCGGCCGGGGCGCAGGATCGTCCAGTCCAGGTCGGTGCGGGCCCGGACGGCGGCGTCGGCGGCGCCCTTGGCGCGGAGGTAGGCGGCGAAGACGGGGTCGGTGCCGGGCGGCGGCTCCTCGTCGACACGCAGGGCGGAGACGACGAGGAGACGGCGGACCCCGGCCCGGGCGCAGGCCTCGGCGAAGAGTTCGGCGCCCGCGCGGTCCATGGTGTCCTTGCGCGCGGCGCCGCTGCCGGGGCCCGCGCCGGCGGCGAAGACGGCGGCGTCGGCGCCCGCGAGATGACCCGCGACCTCCTCGGCGGTGGCCGACTCCAGGTCGCAGACGACGGGTTCGGCGTGGGCGGCCCGGACGGCGTCGGCGGCTTCGGGACGGCGGATCAGGCCGACGGCTTCGTCCCCGCGGGCGGTGAGCAGCCGCTCCAGCCGTACCGCGATCTTTCCGTTGCCCCCTGCGATGACTGTGCGCATGGCCCCGACCGTACGGCACCGGACCCGGCGGAGAAGGGCAACCCCGCGGGCGACCCCGCCGCCGACCCCGAAGTCAGCCCCGCGGGCGACCTTGAGGTCAACCCTGGGCCTGGCGCGGGAGGTCGAGACCGTCGGCGTCGGCGGCGTCGCAGAACTCCCGTACCGCGCTGGTGCGGGCCACCACGCGCCCCCGGTGCACGACGACGCGGCTGTACCCGAGCGACAGCACGCCCGAGACGGTCTGGCCCCGGACGGCGAGCAGTTCGGCCGGGAAGCCCGCCTCGACCCGGACCGGGGGCAGCCCGAGGGTGTGCCGGGCGGCGGCGCTGACGGCGGCGTAGGCGGTGTGGGGGTCGGCCTCGGCGGCGGAGGCGAGCAGGAAGGCGGCCTCGAGGGGGTCGCCGCGGCCGACGGGGTTGGCGGTGTCGCGCAGGGCCCCGCTGCCCGCCGCGACGTGGACGCCTGCCGCACGCAGAAGCCGCAGCGGCGCCCAGCCCGCCTTGCCGGGGCCCGGGTCGCCGGGGTGACCGGACGGGCCGGGGCCGCCCTCGTACGCGCAGCCGCCCTGGGGCAGGGTGACGACTCCGACCCCGGAGGCGGCGAGCCGTTCGGCGAGCTGCCGGGCGACGTCCTGCGGCAGCCGGGCGAGCCCGCGGCAGGGGCCGATGGTGACGCGGGGCCGCAGCCCGCCGGCCATGGTGGCGAGCCGGGCGAGGCGGACGGGCTCGGGGGCGCCGGTGTGGAGGTCGACGGGCCGGCCGTGTTCGGCGGCGAGTTCGAGCACGGCCTCGGTGTGCCCGGCGGGGTCGGGGTCGAGGTCGGGGCAGCCTCCGACGACGTCCACGCCCATGCGGACGGCGTCCCGCAGGAGGGCGAGCCCGTCGGCACCGGCCATGCCCGTGAGGAGCCCGGGGACGGCGACGACGCTGAGCTCGGTCAGGCCGCGCAGGGCGCGCCGGGCGCCGAGGACGGCCTGCAGGGGACCGAGCCCGGTGACGTCGCCGACGCGTACGTGGGTGCGGATGGCGGTGGCGCCGTGGCCGAGTTGGAGGAGCGCGGCCTGTGTCGTGCGCCGCTGGACGTCGCCGGGGTCCTGGGAGGGCGGGCCCGGGGCGTCGGCGGTGAGGGCGTTGTCGTGGTGGGCGTGGGGCTCGGCGGGGGCGGGAAGGAGGAGGTAGCCGGTGAGGTCGACGCGGGTGCCCCGGTCGCGGGGGACGGTGTCGGCGAGGCTGCCCGCGGTGCCGACGGCCTGGATGTGGCCGTCGGTGATGCGGACGTCGACGGCGCGCCCGTCGGCGAGGCGGGCACCGCTGAGGAGGAGGGTGGCGCCGTCGCGGTCGGTGCCGGTGCGGCCCTCGTCGGGCCCCTGAGGCTGGCTGTCCGGCATCGGGCTCCCCTCGGTGACGCCCCGGCGGGGTGCGGTGCGGGGCGTGTGCGGACGTGGAACGTGCGGCCCTGGCTCCCGGCGGGCCGGGGCCTGCGGACTGGGGACGTGCAAGATCCATCCGAGCGTAGGACGCACTCGCGGACGATGGTGCCCAGTCGTGGCCTGTCGGGATAAGTCGTACCGGCAGCGGCGGGCCGAACCGACGGCCGCGCGCCGGAAGCCGCCCGGGGCCGCGCGGCGGAGGGCGCCCGGAGAGCGGCCGGCCGATGCCGAGCCGGGCGGCCGCCGAGCGGTGGGGCCGCCGGACGCAGAGGCCGCCGAACCGCGAGGCCAGCGGGCCGGGAGGACATCGGCTGGGCCGTGCGGGGGCGTGCGCGGCAGGGTACGGGGGCGTGCGCGAGACCGCACGTCCAGTGGCGCGCCGGGCGGCGCGCTGGGGCGCCTCACGCACGCGATACGGATTTCACCTTCGGCGGCGGACCGTGTAGTGTCTTCATCGCTCGCCCCAATAGCTCAGTCGGCAGAGCGTCTCCATGGTAAGGAGAAGGTCAACGGTTCGATTCCGTTTTGGGGCTCTGATGTGTTAAGCCGTCCGCCGCTGGCGGGGGGCCGCTCGCATCGTGGCGGCGTAGCTCAGTCGGTAGAGCAAACGGCTCATAATCGTTGTGTCACCGGTTCAAGTCCGGTCGCCGCTACTAATCCCAGTAGCCGATTGTGGGGTCGGTCCTTCGATCGGCTACTCTTTCTGCGTTAAACACCTATTCGTTCGCGTCAAGGAGCACTCAACGTGGCTGCCACCGACGTCCGCCCGAAGATCACGCTGGCCTGCGTGGAGTGCAAGGAGCGGAACTACATCACCAAGAAGAACCGGCGTAACAACCCGGACCGTCTTGAGATGAAGAAGCACTGCCCGCGCTGCAACTCGCACACCGCGCACCGCGAGACGCGCTGACCGCAGGGCTGATCAAGGTTCGTCACTGAGGCCGCCCCCTTTCCCGGGGGGCGGCCTCAGGGCGTTCGGGGTCGGGGGAGACCAGCGCCACAGTGCGGGCAGCCCGACCCCGTGAGGTGTACGGACAGACGAGATCCCAGCAGGAGGTAGCGGGCCATGGCCCTCGACCAGTCGTTCGTCGGGCGGAGTTACCCGCCCACCGCGCCCTACGAGGTCGGCCGCGAGAAGATCCGGGAGTTCGCGGAGGCCATCGGCGACGCGAACCCGGCGTACACGGACCCGGAGGCGGCGAAGGCCCTCGGCCACGAGGACGTGATCGCCCCGCCCACCTTCGTGTTCAGCATCACCTTCCGCGCCGCCGGGCAGGTCGTGCAGGACCCGGAGCTGGGGCTGGACTACAGCCGTGTCGTGCACGGCGACCAGCGTTTCGTCTACACCCGCCCGGTGCGGGCCGGCGACCGGTTGACGGTGACGTCGACCGTCGAGGCCATCAAGTCCATGGCGGGCAACGACATCCTGGACATCCGCGGTGAGGTGCACGACGCGCTGGGCGAGCACGTCGTGACCGCCTTCACCAAGCTGGTGGCCCGTGCGGCGGACGAGGAGAGCTGAGATGACCGCCACGATCGCCTACGCCGACGTCGAGCCCGGCACCGAGCTGCCCGCGCAGACGTTCCCCGTCACCCGCGAGACCCTGGTGCGGTACGCGGGGGCCTCCGGGGATTTCAACCCGATTCACTGGAACGAGCGGTTCGCCCGCGAGGTCGGCCTGCCCGACGTCATCGCGCACGGCATGCTCTCCATGGCCTCCGCCGTCCGCGTCGTCACCGACTGGGCCGACGACCCGAGCGCCGTCGTCGAGTACGGGGTGCGGTTCACCAAGCCCGTCGTCGTCCCGGACGACGGGAAGGGCGCCGTGATCGAGGTCTCGGCGAAGGTCGCGGCCAAGCTGGACGACGAGGCCCGCACCGTCCGGGTGGACCTCACGGCCACCAGCGCGGGGCAGAAGGTGCTGGGCATGTCCCGCGCCGTCGTCCGCCTCGCCTGACGCCTCACCCGGTCTCCTGTCCCCTGTCCCGTTGTCCGCTCGCCCGGCGTCGCCGTCGGGCCCGCCCCTTACGCTGGTGCCCGTGCAGGAACTTCTCGACGCCCCGCTCGCCCCGCTGACCACCTTCCGGCTCGGCGGGCCGGCGCGCCGCCTCGTCACCGCCACCACGGACGACGAGGTGGTCGCCGCCGTGCGCGCCGCCGAAGCGGCCGGTACCCCGCTGCTGCTGGTCGGCGGCGGCAGCAACCTCGTGATCGGCGACGGCGGTTTCGACGGCACCGCCCTGCGCATCGCCACCACGGGCTTCGCCCTGGACGGGACGGCGCTGGAGCTGGCGGCGGGGGAGACGTGGTCCGACGCCGTGGCCCGCACCGTCGAGGCGGGGCTCGCCGGGATCGAGTGCCTGGCCGGGATCCCCGGTTCGGCGGGGGCCACCCCGATCCAGAACGTCGGCGCCTACGGGCAGGAGGTGTCGTCCGTCATCACGGAGGTCGTCGCCTACGACCGCGCCGAGGGGCGGGTCGTGACGATCCCGGCGGCCGACTGCGGCTTCTCCTACCGTCACAGCCGCTTCAAGGCACACCCGGAGCGCTACGTCGTCCTGCGGGTGCGCTTCGCCCTTAAGGACGCCGGCGGGCTCTCCGCGCCCATCCGCTACGCGGAGACGGCGCGGGCCCTCGGGGTCGAGGTCGGGGAGCGCGTTCCCGCGGCCCGGGCCCGCGAAACCGTCCTCAAGCTCCGGGCCGGCAAGGGCATGGTGCTCGACCCGGAGGACCACGACACCTGGTCCGCCGGCTCCTTCTTCACCAACCCGATCCTGGGCGAGGCCGAACATGCCGCGTTCCGCGCCCGCGTCGCCGAGCGCCTCGGGCCGGCCGTCGAGCCGCCCGCCTGGCCGGTCGGCGACGGCCGGGTGAAGACGTCCGCGGCCTGGCTGATCGACCACGCCGGGTTCCGTAAGGGCCACGGCACCGGTGCCGCCCGGATCTCCACCAAGCACACGCTGGCGCTCACCAACCGGGGCGCGGCCACCACCGAGGAGCTGCTGGGCCTCGCCCGCGAGGTCCGGGACGGCGTGCGGGCGGCCTTCGGGGTCACGCTCGTCAACGAGCCCGTCACCGTCGGCTGCGCCCTCTAGCCGACGCGCCCCCCGAGGCACCTCCCGAGCCGTTCGCGAGCCGTTCCCGAGCCGTTCCCGAGCCGTCCGCGAGGCGCCGTCAGGCCGTCAGCCAGGCGTCGATGTCCGCCAGCAGGGCCTTGCGCACCTCCGGGGGCGCCACCGAGCCCCGCACCGACTGCCGGGCCAGCTCGGCCAGCTCCACGTCCGAGAAGCCGTGGTGCTCTCGGGCCAGCTCGTACTGGGCGGCCAGCCGGGAGCCGAACAGCAACGGATCGTCGGCGCCCAGCGCCATCGGCACCCCCGCGTCCCACAGCACCCGCAGCGGGACGTCGGCGGGTTTGTCGTAGACCCCCAGGGCCACGTTCGAGGCGGGGCAGACCTCGCAGGTCACGCCCGCGTCGGCGAGCCGCCCGAGCAGCACCGGGTCCTCCGCGGCCCGCACCCCGTGCCCCACGCGACGCGCGGCCAGGTCGTCCAGGCAGTCCCGCACGCTGCTGGGCCCGGTCAGCTCGCCGCCGTGCGGCGCGGCGAGCAGCCCGCCGTCGCGGGCGATGGCGAACGCCCGGTCGAAGTCGCGCGCGAAGCCGCGCCGCTCGTCGTTGGAGAGCCCGAAGCCGACGACGCCCCGGTCCCGGTAGCGCACCGCGAGCCGGGCCAGGGTGCGGGCGTCCAGCGGATGCTTCATGCGGTTGGCGGCCACGAGGACCCGGATGGACAGGCCCGTGCGGCGTTGGGCGGCCTCGACGGCGTCCAGGATGATCTCCAGCGCGGGGATCAGCCCACCCAGCCGCGGCGCGTAGGAGGTCGGGTCCACCTGGATCTCCAGCCACCTGGAGCCGTCCCGCAGGTCCTCCTCCGCCGTCTCGCGGACCAGCCGGTGGATGTCCTCGGGCTCGCGCAGGCAGGAGCGCGCGATGTCGTAGAGCCGCTGGAAGCGGAACCAGCCGCGCTCGTCCGTGGCCCGCAGCTTGGGCGGCTCCCCGCCGCGCAGCGCGTCCGGCAGGTGGACGCCGTATTTGTCGGCCAGCTCCAGCAGTGTGCCGGGCCGCATCGAGCCGGTGAAGTGCAGGTGCAGGTGGGCCTTGGGGAGCCGCCGGACATCACGTGCGCGTTCCATCCCAAGATCCTGCCGCAGAGCACCGGAGTCGGGAAGCGGCTTTCCGCAATTCCGCGACCCCCGCGAACAGACGTCCACCCGCCGCACCCACGGGCGCCGGCCCCGCCCGCACCGGCCCCCCCCACGCGCCGGACCCCCGCCCGCGGGCGGAACGGGGGTCCGAAGGAGAGGGACCGCGGGCGGCCGCGCGCCGCCCGGCGGGCTCAGCGCGCCTCGGCCAGCAGCTTCTGGATCCGGGAGACGCCCTCGACGAGGTCCTCGTCGCCCAGGGCGTAGGACAGCCGCAGGTAGCCCGGGGTGCCGAAGGCCTCCCCGGGAACGACGGCGACCTCGGCCTCCTCCAGGATCAGCGCGGCCAGCTCCACGGTGTCGGCGGGGCGCTTGCCCCGGATCTCCTTGCCCAGGAGGCCCTTGACCGAGGGGTAGGCGTAGAACGCGCCCTCGGGCTCCGGGCAGACGACGCCGTCGATCTCGTTGAGCATCCGCACGATCGTGCGGCGCCGACGGTCGAAGGCCTCCTTCATCGTGTCCACGGCCGTCAGGTCGCCGGAGACGGCGGCCAGCGCGGCGGCCTGGGCCACGTTGCTGACGTTGGAGGTGGCGTGGGACTGGAGGTTCGTCGCCGCCTTGACGATGTCCTTCGGGCCGATGATCCAACCGACCCGCCAGCCGGTCATGGCGTACGTCTTGGCCACGCCGTTGACGACGACGCAGCGGTCGGCCAGCTCCGGCACGACGACGGGCAGCGAGGAGAACTCGGCGTCACCGTAGACGAGGTGCTCGTAGATCTCGTCCGTCATCACCCACAGACCGTGCTCGGCGGCCCAGCGGCCGACGGCCTCGACCTGCTCGCGCGAGTACACGGCGCCGGTCGGGTTGGAGGGGGAGACGAAGAGCAGCACCTTGGTGCGCTCGGTGCGCGCGGCCTCGAGCTGCTCGACGCTCACCCGGTAGCCGGTCGTCTCGTCGGCGACGACGGGCACCGGAACCCCGCCGGCGAGCTTGATCGACTCCGGGTAGGTCGTCCAGTACGGGGCCGGGACGATGACCTCGTCGCCCGGGTCCAGCATGGCGGCGAAGGCCTCGTAGATGGCCTGCTTGCCGCCGTTGGTGACGAGCACGTTGGCGGCCTCGACCCGGTAGCCCGAGTCACGCAGCGTCTTCTCGGCGATGGCGGCCTTCAGCTCGGGCAGACCGCCGGCCGGGGTGTAGCGGTGGAACCTGGGGTTGCGGCACGCCTCGACCGCCGCCTCGACGATGTAGTCGGGAGTCGGGAAGTCGGGCTCGCCCGCGCCGAAACCGATGACCGGCCGTCCGGCCGCCTTGAGGGCCTTCGCCTTGGCGTCGACGGCCAGGGTGGCCGACTCGGAGATCGCGCCGATGCGCGCCGACACGCGGTTCCCGGTCGGGGCGGGGGACTGGTCTGAGGGGGTTGCAGCAGTCATACCAGCATCGTTGCAGACTCGCCGTCGGCCGGACACAACGGTTTCACTCCCCGGAGTCACCGTCCCGCGCCCGAGCCCGCCCCTGAGCCGGCGCACGGACCCGCCCCGGAGCCCGTGCCGTGCCGCGTCCCCGCCTCCCCCGGAGCCTCGTGCGGGAAGCCGACGGGGCTCAGCGCGGGGGCTCGCGCACAGCCGTCGGGTGCAACCTGTTCGACGGCAGCGCGGTGAGCACGTACACTCTTCCCTCGTTGGCCTTCAGCGACCGCGGGCCGGGCACTCTACGCAGTGCCGGGGATGCGGTAGGTTGGGGGATCCGCAAAGGGTCGTAGCTCAATTGGTAGAGCACTGGTCTCCAAAACCAGCGGTTGGGGGTTCAAGTCCCTCCGGCCCTGCTCACGCATCTTCTCCACCCCATAGGATGGTGCGTGCAGGCGTACGTACTGAAATGCACCGCCGTGCGGCTGGGCCGAACGTCGCACGGCCCCGACCCCGGATCAGGTGAGGACAAGTGGCGGAGATCACCGATACTGCCGAGGTCCCCGAGCCCGGGCGTTCGTCGGACGACAAGAAGCCGCGGCGCGGCGGCAAGCGAGCCAAGAAGGGTCCGCTGGCTCGGCTGGCACTCTTCTACCGGCAGATCGTCGCCGAACTCCGCAAGGTCGTCTGGCCCACGCGGCAGCAGCTCGCGACGTACACCACCGTGGTGATCATCTTCGTTCTCATCATCATCGGTTTTGTCTTCGTGATTGACTATGGATTCAGCAAGGCCGTCGAGTTCGTCTTCGGCTGAGCCCCACCGCGGCGGCACCGCTTCCGTGGTGCCGATCCGTATGTTCGACCCCATAAAGCCAGGAAGAAGCAGCTACCGTGTCTGACCCGAACCTGAACGACGCCGTCGAGCCCGCCCAGGGCGGCGAGGCTGCGCTCGACTCCGTCGAGTCCACGGCAGCCGACAGCGTCGACCAGGCCGAGGCCGCGCAGGCCGCCGACGCGGTCGAGGAGCCCACCGTCGAAGCCGACACCGAGGTCGAGGCCGAGGTGGAGGCCGGCGAGGCCGCCGAGGACGACGCGGAGGCCGTCGACACCGAGGCCGTCGACACCGAGGCCGTCGAGGAGGCCGAGGAAGAGCCCGTCGACCCCGTCGCCGCGCTCCGCGAGGAGCTGCGCTTCCAGCCGGGCGAGTGGTACGTCATCCACACCTACGCCGGCTACGAGAACCGGGTGAAGACGAACCTGGAGCAGCGTGCCGTCTCGCTCAACGTCGAGGACTACATCTTCCAGGCCGAGGTGCCGCAGGAAGAGGTCGCCCAGATCAAGAACGGCGAGCGCCGCACCGTCCGGCAGAACAAGCTGCCCAGCTACGTGCTGGTCCGCATGGAACTGACGAACGAGTCCTGGGGCGTCGTCCGCAACACCCCCGGTGTGACCGGCTTCGTCGGCAACGCCTACGACCCGTACCCGCTCACGCTGGACGAGGTCGTCAAGATGCTCGCCCCCGAGGCCGAGGAGAAGGCCGCCAAGGAGGCCGCCGAGGCCGAGGGCCGCCCGGCGCCCAGCCGCAAGGTCGAGGTGCAGGTGCTGGACTTCGAGGTGGGCGACTCGGTCACCGTCACCGACGGCCCCTTCGCCACCCTGCAGGCGACCATCAACGAGATCAACGCCGACTCCAAGAAGGTCAAGGGCCTGGTGGAGATCTTCGGCCGCGAGACCCCGGTCGAGCTGAGCTTCGACCAGATCCAGAAGAACTGAGGCCCACGGCCCGGTCGAGCCCCCGCACGGCGCCAGCGGCGCCGCCGGGGGCTCGTTCCGTGCCACCTCACACGCACCTCGGCCGTCGGCGACGTCCGCGGTCCGGCCCGTCCGGCGGCGGGCCCGGCGGTGGCCGTCACGGCCCCTCCCCAGGCTTGGGACCTGCCGGTTTCGCTCTGGGGTGGGGCATTGGCTATCGTGGTGCGGTATGCCTCCATCCGGATGACGGATGGTTCGGCGAAACACTCTCACTCAAGACCCGGAGAGAGCATGCCTCCCAAGAAGAAGAAGGTCACGGGGCTGATCAAGCTCCAGATCCAGGCCGGTGCCGCGAACCCGGCTCCGCCGGTCGGCCCCGCGCTGGGCCAGCACGGCGTGAACATCATGGAGTTCTGCAAGGCCTACAACGCCGCGACCGAGTCGCAGCGCGGCTGGGTCATCCCGGTGGAGATCACGGTCTACGAGGACCGTTCGTTCACCTTCGTCACCAAGACCCCGCCGGCCGCGAAGATGATCCTCAAGGCCGCGGGCGTGGAGAAGGGCTCGGGCGAGCCGCACACCAAGAAGGTCGCCAAGATCACGCGCGACCAGGTGCGGGAGATCGCCACCACCAAGATGCCCGACCTCAACGCGAACGACCTGGACGCCGCCGAGAAGATCATCGCCGGCACCGCGCGTTCCATGGGCGTGACGGTCGAGGGCTGACCGACCCCGGTCACCAGCAGTTCCCGTGGGAGGACCGAGCGCTTGGTCCACACCACGACTCCATACCTGAAACACAGGAGCAGAAGTGAAGCGCAGCAAGACTCTCCGCAGCGCGGACGCCAAGGTCGACCGCACGCGGCTCTACGCCCCCCTTGAGGCCGTCCGCCTCGCCAAGGAGACCTCCGGGGTCAAGTTCGACCCCACCGTCGAGGTCGCGTTCCGGCTGGGTGTGGACCCGCGCAAGGCCGACCAGATGGTCCGCGGCACCGTGAACCTGCCGCACGGCACCGGTAAGACCGCCCGGGTCCTGGTCTTCGCGACCGGTGACCGTGCAGCCGCCGCGGAAGCCGCGGGCGCCGACATCGTCGGCTCCGACGAGCTGATCGACGAGATCTCCAAGGGCAACCGCCTGAACGAGTTCGACGCCGTCGTCGCCACCCCGGACCTCATGGGCAAGGTCGGCCGCCTGGGCCGCGTGCTCGGTCCGCGTGGTCTGATGCCGAACCCCAAGACCGGCACCGTCACCCCCGACGTCGCCAAGGCCGTCACCGAGATCAAGGGCGGCAAGATCGAGTTCCGTGTCGACAAGCACGCGAACCTGCACTTCATCATCGGCAAGGTCTCGTTCAGCGACGAGCAGCTCGTCGAGAACTACGCGGCGGCGCTGGAGGAGATCAACCGGCTGAAGCCGTCCGCGGCCAAGGGCCGGTACATCAAGAAGGCCACCATCACCACCACGATGGGCCCCGGCATTCCGGTCGACTCCAACCGCACCCGCAACCTCCTCGTCGAGGACGAGGCGGCCTGACGCGTCGGTCGAGTGTGACCCGAGACCCCCGCTCCTCCGGAGCGGGGGTTTTGCCGTTGTCGGACACCTGCCCTCATGCACTACGGTTGGCACATTCACTGGCACAACTTGGGGGGACGCATGCGTCCGATACGTAAGACGGCGCTGGGAGCCGCGAGCCTGGCCGCGGCCGTCGTGCTGACGGGCTGCTCCGGCGGCGGCGACAAGAGCGACGACGGGGGCAAGCCGGCTCCGGCGAAGTCCGCCGAGCAGCGCACCGAGGAGCGCTCCGCGCTCCAGGTGATGACGGCGGCCACGAAGAAGACCACCGAGGCGAAGTCCGCCCGGGTCGAGATGACGATGAAGATGCCCGAGGGCGCGGCCGGTCCGGGGGGCGAGGCCGGGGCGATGGAGATGCACGGCGTCATGTCCTGGGACCCGGTCGCCATGGACTTCACGCTGAGCGGCTCCGCCTTCGAGGAGGCGGCCGGTGAGCCCGGCATGCCGGACGAGATCCGCATGATCTGGCTCGACGACATCATGTACATGCACATGGGCGAGGCCATGGCGGCCGAGACCGACGGCAAGAGCTGGATCAAGATGGATCTGGGCGCGCTGGCGGAGCAGACCGAGGACGAGGAGATCGCCCGGCAGATGACGGGCGGTCTGCAGGACATGGGCCAGAGCCCGGCCGAGCAGATGGCCCTCCTGCTGGACTCGCCCAGCATCGAGCACGTCGGCGCCGAGAAGCTGGACGGCGAGGCCACGCAGCACTACCAGGGCACGCTGAGCATCGCCGAGCTCCTGGAGATGGAGATGGAGCAGTCCGCCTCCGCGGACTTCATGACCGAGGAGGAGCGCAAGGAGCTCCTCGAGGGCATGGACGAGACGGGCATCGAGAGCCTCGACCTCGACGTCTGGATCAACGGCGACGACATGCCGGTGAAGCTGACGATGACGATGGACAGCCCCATGGGCGCCATGGAGGTCACCCAGCGCATCACCGACTACGGCGTCGAGGTCGCCCCGCAGGCCCCGCCGGCGGAGGACACCTTCGACTTCCTGCAGATGCTGGAGGACCTGGGCGGCCCGGGCGCGGTCTGACCCAACCGCGGTCCCCGCGCCCCTTCAGGGGCGCGGGGACCGCGCGGGCGGCCACGGCGTGCCCGGGGCCCGCGAGGTGCGGGAGAGGCGGCCCCCTCCCGGTGCGGGGTGCAAACCGCGCTTGCCAGCTCTGCGCCTACGCGCAGACCTCCCACGTGCGGGGGGACGGATTTGCCCTGGCGGAGGGCCTGCCCGTACAGTGTCGCGGTAGCCAAAGACCGCTGGTCGTTGCTGTGTGCCTCCGCGAGGTGGTGCTCAGTGGCCTAAGGATCCGCCCGTTGGGCGGACGGCCCGTGCAGGCACATGAGGTCCACTCCGGCATGGGCGCGAGCCCGAGCCGTCGAGTCACGCCCCGTGCGCCTGCGCACCGGGGCGTTTCGCTTGTTGAGCGGCTCCTTCCTGTAGTGCCCGATGGGGCGGTCCGGCGCGACGGGCCGGTCGTAGGACCGGCCGAGGACCAACACCCGGAAGGAGGCGCGAGGCTCATGGCGACGCCCGACAAGGTCGCAGCCGTTGAGGAGATGACGGAGAAGTTCCGGAACTCCAACGCCGCTGTGGTCACCGCGTACACCGGTCTTTCCGTGGCACAGCTCAAGGAGCTGCGCCGCTCGCTCGGTGACAACGCCCAGTACCGTGTGGTGAAGAACACGCTGACCAAGATCGCGGCCAAGGAGGCCGGGATCACCGCACTCGACGAGTTCCTGGTGGGCTCGACGGCGGTCACCTTCGTGGCCGGTGACCCGGTCGAGGCGGCCAAGGGTCTGCGTGACTTCGCCAAGAACAACCCCGCGCTCGAGGTCAAGGGCGGTGTCCTTGACGGCAATGCCCTGAGCGCGGACGAGATCAGGAAGCTTGCGGACCTCGAGTCCCGCGAGGTGCTGCTCGCCAAGCTGGCCGGTGGCATGAAGGCGTCCATGGCCAAGGCCGCGGCGACCTTCCAGGCCCCGCTCACGAAGTTCGTCCGCACCGCGGACGCGCTGCGTGCCAAGGCCGAGCAGGGCGGTGCCGGTACGCCGGCTCCCGCCGAGGCCGCGGAGTAACCACTCCCCGGTCCAGCGGGCCCCGTCTACGAAGCGAAGCCGCCAGGCGCACGCCCGCCGACATGTACGACATCCGGCACCAGCCGACTTAGTGGAAGGACGCCAACCATGGCGAAGCTCACCCAGGACGAGCTGCTCGAGCAGTTCGAGGGCATGACTCTGCTCGAGCTCTCCGAGTTCGTGAAGAAGTTCGAGGAGAAGTTCGACGTCGAGGCCGCCGCTCCGGCCGCCGTCGTCGCCGCTCCGGCCCAGGGTGGTGGCGAGGCCGCCGCCGCCGAGGAGAAGGACGAGTTCGACGTCGTCCTCACCGGCGCCGGTGACAAGAAGATCCAGGTCATCAAGGTCGTGCGCGAGCTGACCTCCCTCGGCCTGAAGGAGGCCAAGGACCTGGTCGACAACACGCCGAAGCCGGTTCTGGAGAAGGCCAACAAGGAGGCCGCGGACAAGGCCAAGGAGGCCCTCGAGGGCGCCGGCGCCTCCGTCGAGGTCAAGTGACCCGCTGAACCTCCGCGGGGCGGAGGCCGCACGCGGCTCCCGACCCGCTCGCCGAGGGCGATCACCCATCCGGGTGGTCGCCCTCGGGCGTTTTCGGGGGCCCACAGGCGAGTGAATTCCCGGGATTACCCGCCGGTCACCCTTCCAGGCGCGTGCCGCTCTCCTTGCCTTCGCGTCCGCCGCGGGTAGGGTGATCACCGGTGTTCGGCGCGACCCTCCGTGACGGAGGTGTCGGGCGGAACGGGGCGGTCTTCGGCCGCCGCACATCGCGGGTGTGACGGCCGCGGCGGAGTGCGGGGCCTTGACGTATGGCGTCCGGGCGCGCGATTCTCACAAGCGCCGTGGCGTCAGGGGGCGCACCGGTTCGGAGTTCCGCGCAACCCGAGGCATGGATCCTCGGCGATGTGGGAAGTCTTGCGGCAGGCACCGAGAGGCGGGCCGAAGGACAGCGCCGAGGCAGTACCCGACAGACAACCGAGGAAGAGCTCCCGGAGGGAGAGAGAGGCCCTGCGCCGATCTCCGATGTTCCGCTCTGGACATCAGTGGGCCTTGTGGCTACACTGACCCTTTGCGCTGCCTTATAGCTGCTCCCTGCCCGTCACCAGGGGCACCGGTATGCGCGTAGTGAGTCCGAGCCCTCGGAAGGACCCCCTCTTGGCCGCCTCGCGCAACGCCTCGACCGTCAATTCGAACAACGGCGCCAGCACCGCACCGCTGCGTATTTCCTTTGCGAAGATCAAGGAGCCCCTCGGGGTTCCCAACCTCCTTGCCCTCCAAACCGAGAGCTTCGACTGGCTGCTCGGCAACGAGGCGTGGAAGGGGCGGGTCGAGGCTGCCCTCGACCGGGGGGAGGACGTCCCCACCAAGTCCGGTCTGGAGGAGATCTTCGAGGAGATCTCCCCGATCGAGGACTTCTCCGGCTCCATGTCGCTGACGTTCCGCGACCACCGGTTCGAGCCGCCGAAGAACTCGATCGACGAGTGCAAGGAGCGTGACTTCACCTACGCCGCTCCGCTCTTCGTCACCGCCGAGTTCACCAACAACGAGACCGGCGAGATCAAGTCCCAGACGGTCTTCATGGGCGACTTCCCGCTCATGACGAACAAGGGCACCTTCGTCATCAACGGCACCGAGCGTGTCGTGGTCTCGCAGCTCGTCCGCTCGCCGGGCGTGTACTTCGACAGCTCCCTGGACAAGACCTCCGACAAGGAGATCTACTCCGCCAAGGTCATCCCGTCCCGCGGTGCCTGGCTGGAGATGGAGGTCGACAAGCGTGACATGGTCGGTGTGCGCATCGACCGCAAGCGCAAGCAGTCGGTCACCGTGCTGCTGAAGGCCCTGGGCTGGACGAACGACCAGATCCTGGAGGAGTTCGGCCAGTACGAGTCCATGCGGGCCACCCTGGAGAAGGACCACACCCAGGGGCAGGACGACGCGCTGCTGGACATCTACCGCAAGCTGCGTCCGGGCGAGCCGCCGACGAAGGAGGCCGCCCAGACCCTGCTGGAGAACCTCTACTTCAACCCGAAGCGCTACGACCTCGCCAAGGTCGGCCGGTACAAGATCAACAAGAAGCTCGGCGGCGACGAGCCGCTGGACTCCGGCGTGCTCACCAGCGCCGACATCATCGCCACGATCAAGTACCTGGTGAAGCTGCACGCCGGGGAGACGGAGACGGTCAGCGCCGAGGGCGACGAGATCGTCGTCGAGACGGACGACATCGACCACTTCGGCAACCGCCGCCTGCGCAACGTCGGCGAGCTGATCCAGAACCAGGTCCGCACCGGTCTCGCCCGTATGGAGCGCGTGGTCCGCGAGCGCATGACCACGCAGGACGTCGAGGCGATCACGCCGCAGACACTGATCAACATCCGGCCGGTCGTCGCCTCCATCAAGGAGTTCTTCGGCACCAGCCAGCTCTCGCAGTTCATGGACCAGACGAACCCGCTGTCGGGTCTGACCCACAAGCGCCGCCTGTCGGCGCTGGGCCCGGGTGGTCTGTCGCGTGAGCGGGCCGGCTTCGAGGTCCGTGACGTGCACCCCTCGCACTACGGCCGCATGTGCCCGATCGAGACGCCGGAAGGCCCGAACATCGGTCTGATCGGTTCGCTCGCCTCCTACGGCCGGGTCAACGCCTTCGGCTTCGTGGAGACGCCGTACCGCAAGGTGGTGGACGGCGTCGTCACCGACGAGGCGCACTACCTGACGGCCGACGAGGAGGACCGCTTCGTCATCGCGCAGGCCAACGCGCCGCTGACCGATGACATGCACTTCGCCGAGGCCCGCGTCCTCGTCCGCCGCCGTGGCGGCGAGGTCGACTACGTCACGGGTGACGAGGTCGACTACATGGACGTCTCGCCGCGCCAGATGGTGTCGGTCGCGACGGCCATGATCCCCTTCCTGGAGCACGACGACGCCAACCGCGCGCTCATGGGCTCGAACATGATGCGCCAGGCCGTGCCGCTGCTGAAGGCGGAGTCGCCGCTGGTCGGCACCGGCATGGAGTACCGCTCCGCGGTCGACGCCGGCGACGTCATCAAGGCCGAGAAGGACGGTGTCGTCCAGGAGGTCTCCGCCGACTACGTCACGGTGGCCAACGACGACGGCACGTACACGACGTACCGCGTCGCCAAGTTCTACCGCTCCAACCAGGGCACCTCCTTCAACCAGAAGGTGATCGTCGACGAGGGCGCCCGGGTCATCGAGGGCCAGGTCCTGGCCGACGGCCCGTCCACGCAGGACGGCGAGATGGCCCTCGGCAAGAACCTCCTCGTGGCGTTCATGCCGTGGGAGGGCTACAACTACGAGGACGCGATCATCCTGTCGCAGCGCCTCGTGCAGGACGACGTCCTGTCCTCGATCCACATCGAGGAGCACGAGGTCGACGCCCGGGACACCAAGCTCGGCCCCGAGGAGATCACCCGGGACATCCCGAACGTCTCCGAGGAGGTCCTGGCCGACCTCGACGAGCGCGGCATCATCCGGATCGGTGCCGAGGTCGAGGCCGGGGACATCCTGGTCGGCAAGGTCACCCCGAAGGGTGAGACGGAGCTGACGCCGGAGGAGCGTCTGCTGCGCGCGATCTTCGGTGAGAAGGCCCGCGAGGTCCGTGACACCTCGCTGAAGGTGCCGCACGGCGAGACCGGCAAGGTCATCGGCGTCCGCGTCTTCGACCGCGAGGAGGGCGACGAGCTGCCCCCGGGCGTGAACCAGCTCGTGCGCGTCTACGTGGCCCAGAAGCGCAAGATCACCGACGGTGACAAGCTCGCCGGCCGGCACGGCAACAAGGGCGTCATCTCCAAGATCCTGCCGGTCGAGGACATGCCGTTCACCGAGGACGGCACCCCGGTCGACGTCATCCTCAACCCGCTCGGCGTCCCGTCCCGGATGAACCCGGGCCAGGTGCTGGAGATCCACCTCGGCTGGCTGGCCTCCCAGGGCTGGAAGGTCGAGGGCAGCGAGGAGTGGATGGAGCGGCTGAAGGCCATCGGCGCCGACGAGGTGGCCCCGGGCACCAACGTCGCCACCCCGGTCTTCGACGGCGCCCGCGAGGACGAGCTGACGGGCCTGTTCGAGCACGCGCTGCCCAACCGCGACGGCGAGCGGGTCGTGCTGCCGTCCGGCAAGGCCCGGCTGTTCGACGGCCGCTCCGGCGAGCCGTTCCCGGCCCCGATCTCCATCGGCTACATGTACATCCTCAAGCTGCACCACCTGGTGGACGACAAGCTGCACGCCCGCTCCACCGGCCCGTACAGCATGATCACCCAGCAGCCGCTGGGTGGTAAGGCCCAGTTCGGTGGCCAGCGCTTCGGTGAGATGGAGGTGTGGGCGCTGGAGGCTTACGGCGCCGCCTACGCCCTCCAGGAGCTGCTGACCATCAAGTCCGACGACGTCACCGGCCGCGTGAAGGTCTACGAGGCCATCGTCAAGGGCGAGAACATCCCCGAGCCCGGCATCCCCGAGTCCTTCAAGGTGCTCATCAAGGAGATGCAGTCGCTCTGCCTGAACGTGGAGGTGCTCTCCTCGGACGGCATGTCGATCGAGATGCGTGACACCGATGAGGACGTCTTCCGCGCCGCGGAAGAGCTCGGTATCGACCTGTCCCGGCGCGAGCCGAGCAGCGTCGAAGAGGTCTGACGGGTGGTCGGGGGGCCGTGCACACCACGGCCCCCCGGCACTCCCCGGACCCCGTTCAGACCACAATTGACACGACCCTGAGAGGGATTGACGAGAGTGCTCGACGTCAACTTCTTCGACGAGCTGCGGATTGGCCTGGCCACCGCTGACGACATTCGTCAGTGGTCCCACGGCGAGGTCAAGAAGCCGGAGACCATCAACTACCGCACCCTCAAGCCCGAGAAGGACGGACTCTTCTGCGAGAAGATCTTCGGCCCCACCCGGGACTGGGAGTGCTACTGCGGCAAGTACAAGCGCGTCCGGTTCAAGGGCATCATCTGCGAGCGCTGCGGCGTCGAGGTGACCCGCGCCAAGGTGCGCCGTGAGCGGATGGGCCACATCGAGCTGGCCGCTCCCGTGACGCACATCTGGTACTTCAAGGGTGTGCCGAGCCGCCTCGGCTACCTGCTGGACCTCGCGCCGAAGGACCTGGAGAAGGTCATCTACTTCGCCGCGTACATGATCACGTACGTGGACGAGGAACGCCGCACCCGCGACCTGCCCTCGTTGGAGGCCCACGTCTCCGTCGAGCGTCAGCAGATCGAGCAGCGCCGCGACTCCGACCTGGAGGCGCGCGCCAAGAAGCAGGAGGCCGACCTCGCCGAGCTGGAGGCCGAGGGCGCCAAGGCCGACGTCCGCCGCAAGGTGCGCGAGGGCGCCGAGCGCGAGATGAAGCAGCTCCGCGACCGCGCGCAGCGCGAGATCGACCGCCTTGACGAGGTGTGGAGCCGCTTCAAGAACCTCAAGGTCCAGGACCTGGAGGGTGACGAGCTGCTCTACCGCGAGCTGCGGGACCGCTTCGGCACCTACTTCGACGGTTCGATGGGCGCCGCCGCTCTGCAGAAGCGGCTGGAGACCTTCGACCTGGAGGAGGAGGCCGAGCGCCTCCGCGAGATCATCCGCACCGGCAAGGGCCAGAAGAAGACCCGCGCCCTCAAGCGGCTCAAGGTCGTCTCCGCGTTCCTGCAGACGTCCAACAGCCCCAAGGGCATGGTGCTGGACTGCGTCCCGGTCATCCCGCCGGACCTGCGTCCGATGGTGCAGCTGGACGGTGGCCGCTTCGCGACCTCCGACCTGAACGACCTGTACCGCCGCGTCATCAACCGCAACAACCGCCTCAAGCGTCTCCTCGACCTCGGTGCCCCCGAGATCATCGTGAACAACGAGAAGCGGATGCTGCAGGAGGCCGTCGACGCGCTGTTCGACAACGGCCGCCGCGGTCGTCCGGTGACGGGCCCGGGCAACCGGCCGCTGAAGTCGCTGTCCGACATGCTCAAGGGCAAGCAGGGCCGCTTCCGGCAGAACCTGCTCGGTAAGCGTGTCGACTACTCGGCGCGTTCCGTCATCGTCGTCGGCCCGCAGCTCAAGCTGCACCAGTGCGGACTGCCGAAGGCCATGGCGCTGGAGCTGTTCAAGCCGTTCGTGATGAAGCGCCTGGTCGACCTGAACCACGCGCAGAACATCAAGTCGGCCAAGCGCATGGTCGAGCGCCAGCGCACCGTGGTGTACGACGTCCTCGAAGAGGTCATCGCCGAGCACCCGGTGCTGCTGAACCGTGCGCCGACGCTGCACCGCCTCGGCATCCAGGCCTTCGAACCGCAGCTGGTCGAGGGCAAGGCCATTCAGATCCACCCGCTCGTGTGCACCGCGTTCAACGCGGACTTCGACGGTGACCAGATGGCCGTCCACCTGCCGCTGTCCGCGGAGGCTCAGGCCGAGGCCCGCATCCTGATGCTGTCCTCGAACAACATCCTCAAGCCCGCCGACGGCCGTCCGGTGACCATGCCCACCCAGGACATGGTGCTCGGCCTGTTCTTCCTGTCCAGCGAGGCGGGGGAGCGGGACGTCAAGGGCGCGGGCCGGTCGTTCGCCTCCACCGCCGAGGCGATCATGGCCTTCGACGCCGGCGAGCTCTCGCTCCAGGCCGAGGTGGAGATCCGCTTCCCGGTCGGCTCCGTCCCGCCGCTGGGCTGGACCCCGCCGGCTCCGGAGGAGGGCGAGGCCGCCTGGCAGCCGGGCGACGGCTTCCGGCTCAAGACGACGCTGGGCCGGGCGCTCTTCAACGAGCTCCTGCCCGAGGAGTTCCCGTTCGTCAACTACACCGTCGGTAAGAAGCAGCTCTCCCAGATCGTCAACGACCTGGCCGAGCGCTACCCGAAGGTGGCGGTCGCCGCGACGCTGGACAACCTCAAGTCGGCCGGTTACCACTGGGCCACCCGCTCGGGCGTCACCATCGCCATCTCCGACGTCGTCGTGCCCGAGGCGAAGAAGGAGATCATCGCCGGGTACGAGGCGAAGGACGAGAAGGTCCAGAAGCAGTACGAGCGCGGTCTGATCACCAAGAACGAGCGTTCGCAGGAGCTCATCGAGATCTGGACCAAGGCGACGAACGAGGTCGCCGAGGCCATGAACGTGAACTTCCCCAAGACGAACGCCATCTTCATGATGGTCGACTCGGGCGCGCGCGGAAACATGATGCAGATGCGGCAGATCGCGGGTATGCGCGGTCTGGTGTCGAACGCGAAGAACGAGACCATCCCGCGTCCCATCAAGTCCTCGTTCCGTGAGGGCCTGTCCGTGCTGGAGTACTTCATCTCCACGCACGGTGCGCGTAAGGGTCTCGCCGACACCGCCCTGCGGACCGCCGACTCGGGGTATCTCACCCGTCGTCTGGTGGACGTCTCGCAGGACGTCATCATCCGCGAGGAGGACTGCGGCACCGACCGCGGCCTCAAGCTGCCGATCGCCGTCAGGGGCGCGGACGGCACGCTGCGGAAGACGGAGGACGTCGAGACCAGCGTGTACGCGCGCTGCCTCGCCGAGGACATCGTCGTCGACGGCAAGGTGCTGGCCCCGGCCGGCACCGACCTGGGCGACGTCCTCATCGAGGAGGTCGTCCGGCACGGCGTCGAGACGGTCAAGACCCGCTCGGTCCTGACCTGCGAGTCCGCCGTCGGCACCTGCGCCATGTGCTACGGCCGCTCCCTGGCCACCGGCAAGCTGGTGGACATCGGCGAGGCCGTCGGCATCATCGCCGCCCAGTCCATCGGTGAGCCTGGCACCCAGCTGACGATGCGTACCTTCCACACCGGTGGTGTGGCCGGTGACGACATCACCCAGGGTCTGCCGCGTGTCGTCGAGCTGTTCGAGGCGCGCACCCCGAAGGGTGTCGCCCCGATCACCGAGGCGGCCGGCCGGGTGCGCATCGAGGAGACCGAGAAGACGAAGAAGGTCGTCGTCACGCCGGACGACGGCAGCGACGAGACGGCCTACCCGGTCTCCAAGCGCTCCCGTCTGCTGGTGGGCGAGGGCGACCACGTCGCCGTCGGCCAGCCGCTGACCGTCGGTGCGGCCAACCCGCACGACGTGCTGCGCATCCTCGGCCAGCGCGCCGTCCAGGTCCACCTGGTCGGCGAGGTGCAGAAGGTCTACAACAGCCAGGGCGTGTCGATCCACGACAAGCACATCGAGATCATCATCCGGCAGATGCTGCGCCGTGTGACGATCATCGAGTCCGGTGACGCCGAGCTGCTGCCCGGTGAGCTGGTCGAGCGCTCGAAGTTCGAGGGCGAGAACCGCCGCGTCGTGCAGGAGGGCGGCCACCCGGCCTCCGGCCGTCCGCAGCTCATGGGTATCACCAAGGCCTCGCTGGCGACCGAGTCGTGGCTGTCCGCGGCCTCCTTCCAGGAGACGACCAGGGTCCTCACCGACGCGGCGATCAACGCCAAGTCGGACTCCCTGATCGGCCTCAAGGAGAACGTCATCATCGGTAAGCTCATCCCGGCCGGTACGGGCCTGTCCCGCTACCGCAACATCCGGGTCGAGCCGACCGAGGAGGCGAAGGCCGCGATGTACTCGGCCGTCGGGTACGACGACATCGACTACTCGCCGTTC
Organism: Streptomyces sp. WMMC1477; assembly: GCF_027460245.1. Lineage (NCBI taxonomy): Bacteria > Bacillati > Actinomycetota > Actinomycetes > Kitasatosporales > Streptomycetaceae > Streptomyces > Streptomyces sp. WMMC1477. The sequence continues at coordinate 3,248,709 of NZ_JAPZBD010000003.1, forward strand.
GGCACCGGCTCCGGCCAGGCCGTTCCGCTGGAGGACTACGACTACGGCCCCTACAACCAGTAAGGCGCCCGGGTCCCTCCGCGCGAGCCGCGCGGCGGCTCGCAGGGCCTCGCAGAACCATCCGCAGGGCGGTACCCCGAACGGGGTGCCGCCCCGCGGCGTTTCCCGCACCCCGCCGGGCCGTCCGGTCCGGGGGCCGGGGATCATGGCCGGACAGCAGGAGCGCGATCCGTGGAACTCGCGCGGCGGCCCGAACGTCGTGGATGATGGGGAGTGTTGCTCCGGGACACGTTCCGGACGCGGGGAGGAGTCGGGCGATGTCACTGAACTGGCAGGGCGGTAACCAGCCCTTCGCAGGCCAGCCGTACGGTGCCCAGCCCTACGGCGGGCAGCCGTTCATGCGCGCCTCCGACGCGGACCGGGAGCGTGCCGCCGACGTGCTGAAGGCCGGGTACGCCGAGGGCCGGCTGGGCAAGGACGAGTACGACGCCCGGCTGAACCGGCTGCACCAGGCGTTGACGTACGCGGAGATCCAGCCCGTCATCGCCGATCTCCCGCAGGGCCCGGTGCCGGCGCAGCCGGCGGTGCGGCACCCGGAGCCGATGGTCCACATCACGCCGCCGCGCTACGTCGCGCCGATGCCCCCGCCCCCGGCGCCGCCGTACAGCGGGGTGGCCGTCGCGGCCCTGGTCCTGGCCATCCTGACGCCCATGACGTACGGGGTGTGCGCGATCCCGTCGGTCATCCTGGGCCACATCGCCAAGGCGGACGTCCGCAAGACGGGCAAGCAGGGCGACGGCTTCGCCACGGCCGGGCTGGTCGTGGGGTACCTGGCGCTCGGCCTGATCGCCCTGGTCGTCCTTCTCGGGGTCACCCTGGCGGGGTAGCCGTGCCGAGCCCGGGCAGGGTCTCTCCAGCGCGCGTCCGCAGGCCCTCTGGTCGTCGTCGGCGACGGCGGCTACCGTGAGGGCAGCCGGGTGAGGGCGCCCGGTTTTCCGTGCCACCGCCCGCGTGCCGTTCGCTTTTGACCGGAGCGGATGCGGTAGGTACGCTCTGACCTTGTGCCTGGGGTGTCCCCTGCGCTGCTTCGGCCGCTCGTGTGACACCAGGATCTGCACACGCTTCTCCCTCCAGAGGAGTCACCCCGTCCCCGTGACGGGGGTCTGCAGCCTCCGACACACCCGACCGCGTGGGTCGGACAATGTGGCCCAGGTTAGCTTTACCGAGACTGGCACACAGAAACCGGAGAAACTGTGCCTACGATCCAGCAGTTGGTCCGCAAGGGCCGACAGGACAAGGTCGAGAAGAACAAGACGCCGGCACTGGAGGGCTCTCCCCAGCGTCGTGGCGTCTGCACGCGCGTGTTCACCACCACTCCGAAGAAGCCGAACTCGGCCCTGCGTAAGGTCGCGCGTGTGCGTCTGACCAGCGGGATCGAGGTCACGGCCTACATTCCGGGTGAGGGTCACAACCTGCAGGAGCACTCCATCGTCCTCGTGCGCGGTGGCCGTGTGAAGGACCTGCCGGGCGTTCGCTACAAGATCATCCGTGGCTCGCTCGACACCCAGGGCGTCAAGAACCGCAAGCAGGCTCGCAGCCGCTACGGCGCCAAGAAGGAGAAGTAAGCATGCCTCGTAAGGGCCCCGCCCCGAAGCGCCCGGTCATCGTCGACCCGGTGTACGGCACTCCTCTGGTGACCTCCCTGATCAACAAGGTGCTGCTGAACGGCAAGCGCTCCACCGCCGAGCGCATCGTCTACGGCGCCATGGAGGGCCTGCGTGAGAAGACCGGCACCGACCCGGTCATCACGCTGAAGCGCGCTCTGGAGAACATCAAGCCGACGCTTGAGGTCAAGTCCCGCCGCGTCGGTGGTGCGACCTACCAGGTTCCGGTCGAGGTCAAGCCCGGCCGTGCCTCCACGCTCGCTCTCCGCTGGCTCGTCGGCTACTCCCGCGCCCGTCGGGAGAAGACGATGACCGAGCGTCTGATGAACGAGCTGCTCGACGCCTCCAACGGTCTCGGTGCGGCCGTGAAGAAGCGCGAGGACACCCACAAGATGGCCGAGTCCAACAAGGCCTTCGCGCACTACCGCTGGTAGTCGCTACCCCTATCGAGACCGAGAGAAGACTGAAGCCTTATGGCTACCACTTCACTTGACCTGGCCAAGGTCCGCAACATCGGGATCATGGCCCACATCGACGCGGGCAAGACGACCACCACCGAGCGGATCCTGTACTACACCGGCGTCAGCTACAAGATCGGTGAGGTCCACGACGGCGCGGCGACGATGGACTGGATGGCGCAGGAGCAGGAGCGCGGCATCACCATCACGTCCGCCGCGACGACCTGCCACTGGCCGCTGGACAACATCGACCACACGATCAACATCATCGACACCCCGGGCCACGTCGACTTCACCGTCGAGGTGGAGCGCTCGCTGCGCGTGCTCGACGGTGCCGTGACCGTGTTCGACGGTGTCGCCGGTGTGGAGCCGCAGTCCGAGACGGTGTGGCGTCAGGCGGACCGCTACGGCGTGCCGCGCATCTGCTTCGTCAACAAGCTGGACCGGACGGGCGCCGAGTTCCACCGCTGCGTCGACATGATCGTCGACCGGCTGGGCGCGACGCCGCTGGTCATGCAGCTGCCGATCGGTGCCGAGGCCGACTTCAAGGGCGTCGTGGACCTGGTCCGCATGAAGGCCCTGGTCTGGTCCGCCGAGACGAAGCTGGGCGAGGCCTACGACGTCGTCGACATCCCCGACACCCACCAGGAGGCCGCCGAGGAGTACCGCGGCAAGCTCCTGGAGGCCGTCGCGGAGAACGACGAGGAGATGATGGAGCTGTACCTGGAGGGCCAGGAGCCCACCGAGGAGCAGCTCATCGCCGCCATCCGTCGCGTCACCCTGGCGTCCACGGGCGCCGAGGGCACCATCACGGTCACCCCGGTGTTCTGCGGTACCGCGTTCAAGAACAAGGGTGTGCAGCCCCTGCTCGACGCGGTCGTGCGGTACCTGCCGTCGCCGCTGGACGTCGAGGCCATCGAGGGCCACTCGGTCAAGGACAGCGAAGAGGTCATCAAGCGCCGCCCCTCCGAGGAGGAGCCGCTGGCCGCTCTCGCGTTCAAGATCGCGAGCGACCCGCACCTCGGCAAGCTGACCTTCGTCCGGGTGTACTCGGGCCGCCTGGACGCCGGCACGCAGGTGCTGAACTCCGTGAAGGGCAAGAAGGAGCGCATCGGCAAGATCTACCGGATGCACGCGAACAAGCGTGAGGAGATCGCCTCGGTGGGCGCCGGCGACATCGTCGCCGTCATGGGTCTGAAGCAGACCACCACCGGTGAGACCCTCTGCGACGCGGGCAGCCCGGTGATCCTGGAGTCGATGGAGTTCCCGGCTCCGGTCATCCAGGTCGCCATCGAGCCCAAGTCGAAGGGCGACCAGGAGAAGCTGGGCGTCGCGATCCAGCGGCTGGCCGAGGAGGACCCGTCCTTCCAGGTCAACACCGACGAGGAGACCGGCCAGACGATCATCGCGGGCATGGGCGAGCTGCACCTGGACGTGCTGGTCGACCGCATGAAGCGCGAGTTCAAGGTCGAGGCGAACGTCGGCAAGCCGCAGGTCGCCTACCGCGAGACCCTGCGCAAGTCGGTCGACAAGCACGACTACACGCACAAGAAGCAGACTGGTGGTTCCGGCCAGTTCGCCAAGGTGCAGATCCAGATCGAGCCGCTGGAAGGCGACGGCTACGAGTTCGTCAACAAGGTCACCGGTGGCCGCATCCCCCGGGAGTACATCCCCTCGGTGGACGCCGGCTGCCAGGAGGCCATGGAGTTCGGCGTCCTGGCGGGCTACCCGCTCACCGGCGTCCGCGTGACGCTGCTCGACGGTGCCTTCCACGAGGTCGACTCCTCCGAGATGGCCTTCAAGATCGCCGGTTCCATGGCCTTCAAGGAGGCCGCCCGCAAGGCCAGCCCGGCCCTGCTGGAGCCGATGATGAAGGTCGAGGTCACGACGCCCGAGGACTACATGGGCGACGTGATCGGCGACATCAACTCGCGCCGTGGTCAGATCCAGTCCATGGAGGACCGCGGTGGCGCCAAGCTCGTCACGGGCCTGGTGCCGCTCTCGGAGATGTTCGGCTACGTCGGCGACCTGCGGAGCAAGACCTCCGGTCGCGCGAGCTACTCCATGCAGTTCGACTCCTACGCCGAGGTTCCCAAGAACGTCAGCGAGGAGATCATCGCGAAGGCCCGGGGCGAGTGACGACGGTTCGCCGTCGTAATCTCACCCCTTAGGCTGTAGCACAACGGCATTCCGGGGCATCCGGCGCAGATCGCTGCAAAGCGGTCTGGGCCGGGCCCCGGTGGCCAGCCCTTAAGAACGAACGGGTCAAGGGCGTCCCCCTCGGGGTCCTGGCTTGTTCGGTACGACCACCTGAACCCTTCCCGCAGAGTGCGGGGGGCGTACAGCACCAGTCCACAGGAGGACCCCAGTGGCGAAGGCGAAGTTCGAGCGGACTAAGCCGCACGTCAACATCGGCACCATCGGTCACATCGACCACGGTAAGACCACCCTCACGGCGGCCATTACCAAGGTGCTGCACGACGCGTACCCCGACCTGAACGAGGCGTCGGCGTTCGAGAACATCGACAAGGCTCCCGAGGAGCGCCAGCGCGGTATCACCATCTCCATCGCGCACGTCGAGTACCAGACGGAGTCCCGTCACTACGCCCACGTCGACTGCCCGGGTCACGCGGACTACATCAAGAACATGATCACCGGTGCCGCCCAGATGGACGGCGCCATCCTCGTGGTCGCCGCCACCGACGGCCCGATGCCGCAGACCAAGGAGCACGTGCTCCTGGCCCGCCAGGTCGGTGTTCCGTACATCGTCGTCGCCCTGAACAAGGCCGACATGGTGGACGACGAGGAGATCCTGGAGCTCGTCGAGCTCGAGGTCCGTGAGCTCCTCTCCGAGTACGAGTTCCCGGGCGACGACGTCCCGGTCGTCAAGGTCTCCGCGCTGAAGGCGCTGGAGGGCGACGCCGAGTGGGGCAAGTCCGTCGTGGACCTGATGAAGGCCGTCGACGAGGCGATCCCGGAGCCGGAGCGCGACGTCGAGAAGCCGTTCCTGATGCCCATCGAGGACGTCTTCACCATCACCGGTCGCGGTACGGTCGTCACCGGCCGCATCGAGCGTGGTGTCCTCAAGGTCAACGAGAACGTCGACATCATCGGCATCAAGCCGGAGAAGACCTCCACCACGGTCACCGGCATCGAGATGTTCCGCAAGCTGCTCGACGAGGGCCAGGCCGGTGAGAACGTCGGTCTGCTGCTCCGCGGCATCAAGCGCGAGGACGTCGAGCGCGGCCAGGTCATCATCAAGCCGGGCTCGGTCACCCCGCACACGGAGTTCGAGGCCACGGCGTACATCCTGTCGAAGGACGAGGGCGGCCGCCACACCCCGTTCTTCAACAACTACCGCCCGCAGTTCTACTTCCGTACGACCGACGTGACCGGCGTCGTGACCCTCCCCGAGGGCACCGAGATGGTCATGCCGGGCGACAACACCGACATGAAGGTTGAGCTCATTCAGCCTGTCGCCATGGAAGAGGGCCTGAAGTTCGCCATCCGTGAGGGTGGCCGGACCGTGGGCGCCGGCCAGGTCACCAAGATCCTCAAGTGACCTGACGGTTCCTGGCGGAACCAGCTCCACGTGAGGGGCCCGTACGACCACCCGGTCGTACGGGCCCCTCACGCGTGTCCGGGGCCTGGGTGCCGGAGGCTCGCCGTGTGGTTCGGATACCCCCCTAGGTATGTCTGCTACGGTGGAGGCAACCGATACCCCCCGGGGTAAACACCCGAAGGAGAGTGACCGTGTACTTCGTCGACACCTTCGAGACCGAGGGGCTGGGCAACCGCAGCTATCTGGCCGGCGGGCCCGGCGGCGCGGTGGCGGTCGATCCGCCGCGCGACATCGAGCGGGTGCTCGCCGCTGCCGCCCGGCGCGGCGTGCGCGTCGTGTTCGTGGCGGAGACGCACGTGCACAACGACTACGTCACCGGCGGCCTGGAGCTGGCCCGGCTGACGGGAGCCCGCTACCTGGTCCCGGCCGGTGCCCACGTCTCCTTCGCCCGCACCCCCGTCGCCGACGGTGACGCCGTCACGGTGGACGACGGCCTGCGGCTGCGGGCCCTGGCCACTCCGGGGCACACCCCGCACCACACCTCCTACGTGCTGGAGGACGAGGGCCGGGCCGTGGCCGCCTTCACCGGCGGCTCGCTGCTCATCGGTTCGGTGGGCCGTCCCGACCTCGTCGAGCCCCGGCTGACCGAGCGGCTGGCCCGCGCCCAGCACGCCTCCGCCCACCGTCTCGCCGAGACCCTGGACGACGAGGTGCCGGTGCTGCCCACCCACGGGTTCGGCAGCTTCTGCGCCTCGGCCCAGTCCGACGGCGACGCGACGACGATCGGCAAGGAGCGCACCGCCAACGAGGCCCTCACCCTGGACGTGGACACCTTCGTCGAGCGGATGCTGGCCGGGCTGGACGACGTCCCCGCGTACTACGCGCACATGGGCCCGATCAATGCCGCGGGGCCCGCCCCCGTCGACCTCACCCCGCCGGAACCGGCCGACGCCGAGCGGATCGCCGAGCGGCTGGCCGCCGGTGAGTGGGTGGTGGACCTGCGCAGCCGCGTCGCCTACGCCGCGGGCCACGTGGCCGGCTCGGTCAACTTCGAGGGCGAGGGCAAGCTCGCCACCTACCTCGCCTGGCTCATGCCGTGGGGCAAGCCCGTCACCCTGCTCGCCGACACCCCGGAGCAGCTCGCCGAGGCGCAGCGCGAGCTGGCCCGCGTCGGCATCGACCGCCCGGCCGCGGCCGCCACCGGCGACCCGGCCGGCTGGGTCCGCGAGGGCGAGACGCTCGCCTCCTTCCCGCGCGCGACGTTCGCCGAGCTCGCTCAGGCCCGTGGGCGGGGCGAGGACCTGGTGGTGCTCGACGTGCGGCGCGACTCCGAGCGCGCCGGCGAACACGTCCAGGGGTCGGTGCACATCCCGATCCACGAGCTGCACGCCCGTCTCAAGGAGGTCCCGGACGGCACGGTGTGGACGCACTGCGCCAGCGGGATGCGTGCGGCGATCGCCGCCTCCCTCCTCGACGCCGCCGGCCGCCGCGTCGTCGCCGTCGACGACCCGTTCGACGCCGCCGCCCGGGCCGGGCTGACGGCGGCCTCCCGCTCCTGAGCGGCCCGTCCACTCGCCCCTGACCACCCCGTACAGCGAAGGCAGAGCCATGTCCCTCTTCCGGCGCGGCCGAGACCGCCTCACCCCCGAACAGGCCCACGCCCGAACCGGCGACGGCGCCGCCGTCCTGCTGGACGTGCGGGAGGCGCCCGAGTGGGCCGCCGGGCACGCTCCCGCCGCCGTCCACCTGCCGTTGACGCGGCTCACGACCGGGGCCGCCCTGCCCGACGAGGCGCGGGGCCGGCCGGTGGTGGCGATCTGCCGCTCCGGGAACCGCTCTCAGCAGGCCGCCGAGCTGCTCGCCGCCCGGGGCGTCGACGCCGTCGACGTCGCGGGCGGGATGGCGGCCTGGGCGCGTGCCGGACTGCCCGTCGTCGACGCGCGTGGGCGGGACGGCCGGATCGCGTGAGCTCCCTGGTCCTGGCCCTGCTGGCGGGGGCCGTGGTCGGTCTGGCGCTCGGGGCGCTCGGTGGCGGCGGGAGCGTCCTGGCCGTGCCGGCGCTGATCTACCTGCTGGGCTTCAGCCCGGTGGCGGCGACGAGCGCCAGCCTGCTGATCGTCTCCGCCACCTCGCTGACCGCCCTGTACGCCCACGCCAGGGCGGGCAACGTCCGGTGGCGGGCGGGTGCGGCGTTCGCCGCGGCGGGCCTGCTGCCGGCGGCCCTCGCCGGGGCCGCGGCCGCCCGGCTGCCGCAGGTCGCGCTCACGCTGGCGTTCGCCCTCGTCGCGGCCCTCGCCGCGCTGCGCATGCTGCGCCCGGCCCCGGCCGAGACCGGTGCCGGTACGCCGCCGGTGCGGCCGGTGAAGGCGGCGGGAACCGGCGCGGGGCTGGGCGCGCTGACCGGTCTGCTGGGCGTGGGAGGTGGCTTCCTCGCCGTCCCGGCCCTGGTCACGGTGCTGGCCTTCGAGATGCAGGCAGCCGTGGGCACGAGCCTCCTGGTGATCTCGGCGAACTCCCTGACGTCCCTGGTCACCCGCGCGGGCGTCGCCGTCCCCCTGGACTGGGCCGTCGTCGCCCCGTTCACCGCGGCCGCCGTCCTGGGCGCCTGGGACGGCAGGCGGCTGGCGGCCAGGGTCTCGGTACCCCGGCTGCAGCGGCTGTTCGCGGTGGTGCTCCTGGCCGTGGCCGCCTTCATGCTCGTCGACGTCGTCCGCGTCGGCGTCTTCGGCTGAGCGGGAGGGACGTGTCGTGCGCCGGGGCGGGTCAGGCCAGGGAGAGGAACAGTTTCTCCAGCCGGGCCCGCATCTGCTCGCGGTCACCGGACTCGGCCATGTCCGCGTCGGTGAGGCAGTGCTGAAGGCCCGTCGCGATGATCGCGAACCCCGCCCGGTCCAGCGCACGGGAGGCCGCGGCGAGCTGGGTGACCACGTCCTCGCAGTCCCGCCCCTCCTCGATCATCCCGATCACACCGGCGATCTGGCCCTGCGCCCGGCGCAGCCGGTTGACCACCGTCTTCAGTTCCTCGGCTGCCATCGCCAGCTCCATGATCCACTCCTGTCCGTATATACCCCACTGGGTACCCTATCCAGGGTGCCACCCGAAATGAAAAGCGGAGAAATCACCATGACCAGCGCCATCGCCCCCGAGCAGGTCCACAGCCGACTCGCCGAGCTGACCGTCATCGACGTCCGCACGCCCGGCGAGTACGCCTCCGGCCACCTGCCGGGCGCCCACAACATCCCCCTCGACGACCTCGACCGCGCCCTGCCCGCGCTCAAGACCGCCGCCGGGCGCGGGGACCTGCTCGTGGTGTGCGCCTCCGGCGCCCGCTCCGCGACGGCCTGCCGGCGGCTGGCCGAGAACGGCGTCACCGCCGCCAGCCTCACCGGGGGCACCACCGCCTGGACCCAGCTCGGCCACGACGTGCACCGCCCCGTCGGCGTCCGCGCCCCCTGGGCCATGGAACGGCAGGTGCGCCTGGCCGCCGGCGGACTCGTCCTGACCGGGCTGCTCGCCGGCCTCCGTGCGCCGCACGCCCGGTGGATCTCCGCCGGGGTCGCGGGCGGTCTGGTGTTCTCCGCCCTCACCGACACCTGCGGCATGGCCCGCGTCCTCGCCAGGCTTCCCCACAACCGGCCGCGCGGCACCGACCTCGACGCGACACTCGCCGCCCTCGAAGGCTGACCCCGGAGGCGGCCGGGGCGCTCAGGCCAGCTCCAGGCCGCCGTCGACGGTGAGGACCTGCCCGGTGAGCCAGCCCGCCTCCGGACCCGCCAGGCGCACGATCCAGGCGGCGACGTCCCCGGCCTCGCCACGGCGGCCCAGGGGTACGCGCTCGGCCTCCCGCGCCGTGATCTCCGCCACGGCCTCCCCGGGCAGGCCGGACGCCGTCAGCGCCTCGCTCTCCGTCGGGCCGGGCGCGACGGCGTTGACGCGGACGCCCTCCGGCGCCAGCTCCAGTGCCCAGCTCCGGGTGAGGCTCTCCAGGGCCGCCTTCGAGGCGCCGTAGTACCCGGCACCCGGTGCCGGGCGGTGGCCGAAGGTGCTGGACACGTTGACGACGGCCCCGCCCGAGGCCGCGAGGTGCGGCAACGCCGCCCCGGCCAGCAGGCCCGGCGCCGTGACGTTGACGACACGCTCGCTCATGCGTGGTTCCCCCCTGTTCGATGTGCGAAATGTTCGAAGTTCGCCGAACATCGAATCACGGTAGCATGGGCCCATGAAGGACCCGCGGCACCCCGCCACCGACGAGATCGTCCTCACCCGGGTCCTGGCCGCCCTCAGCGACCCCGTCCGGCTCGGCGTCGTCCGCCTCCTCGCCGGCGGCGGCGAGCGCGGCTGGGGCGAACTCCGGGCCCCCGTAGCCAAGTCGACGCTCAGTCACCACATGAAGGTGCTGCGGGACGCGGGCATCACCCGCACCCGCCAGGAGGGCACCCGCTGCTACGTCCGGCTCCGCCGCGCCGACCTCGACGCCCGCTTCCCGGACCTGCTTCCGGCCGTCCTCGCCGCCGCCGGCACCGACGACGTCGGCGCCGAGGTCACCGCGGCACCCTGAGCCCCTCCCGCGTCAGTCGACGGTGAACAGGGTGCCGGTGAGCGTCGGGCCCAGCTCGTCGCCGGTGTCCGTGAGGAACGCGAGCAGCATCGGCGAGGCTCCGGCCAGGGCCGTGTCCTTGGTCGAGTTCAACGGCGGTCCGGGCCTGGTGTTCCGCGGCCCGGACCGGGTGATCGCCGCGGTGACGTTCGACTTCGACGCGGAGGGCCGCATCGCCGCCATCCACAACGTGGCCAACCCGGACAAGCTCCGGGCCGTCACCGGCGGCACCGCCCACGCCGTCGGGACGCGGTGAGCCCGGTTCCCGCTTCCGGTGGGCCGGGCCGCGTGCGGTTCAGCGCGCGGCCCGGCCCACGGGACGTCAGGAGAGGGACAGCTCGGTGACGTCGGTGGCCTCCAGGACCCACCTCGCGCTGAGCCCGCCCTCCTTCACGTGGGCGTCGCCGTTGGCCTTGAGGACGCCGATGCGGTCGCCGGAGAGGGCGATCTGGATGATGTCGGTGGCTTCCTTGACCCACCGGGCGCTGAGGCCGCCCTCCTTGACGTAGGCGACGCCGTCGTCCTTCAGGACGCCGATCCGGTTCTTGGACAGTTCGAGCTGGATGATGTCGGTGGCTTCCTTGACCCACGTCGCGCTGAGCCCGCCCTCCTTGACGTGGGCCACGCCCCGGCCGGTGAGGACGCCGATCCGCTTGCCCGCGAGGTCGATGTCGGTGACGTCGCGTGCCTCCAGGACCCAGTTCGCGCTGAGGCCGCCCTCCTTGACGTACGCGTCGCCGTTGCCCTTGACGATGCCGATGCGGTCACCGGAGAGCTCCAGCTCCTTGACCTTCGTGGCTTCCTTGACCCACGTCGCGCTGAGCCCGCCTTCCTTGACGTAGGCGTCGCCGTTGGCCTTGAGGACGCCGATGCGGTCGCCGGAGAGGGCGAGCTGCTTGATGTCGGTGGCTTCCTTGACCCACCGGCCGCTGAGGCCGCCTTCCTTGACGTAGGCGTCGCCGTCGACCTGGAGGATGCCGATGCGGTCGCCGGCCAGCACGATCTGCTTGACGCCGAGGGCCTCCTCGACCCACGTCGCGCTGAGGCCGCCCTCCTTGACGTAGGCGGTGCCGTCGGCCCGCAGCGTGCCGATGCGGTCGCCGCCGTCGCCCGACACCGTCGCGCTGGCGGTGGTGGCGGTGCCGACGCCCACCAGGCTCGCGGCGGCCAGCAGGGCGATGGCGGACGGGATCTTGCTGTGCATTCGATGCTCCGTTCTGGCAGTTCTGGCATATGCCCGAGGATGATTCCGATCGGCCCCAACACCGCCCTGCCGGCGATGGTCACGCAGTGTCACCCGGATGCCCGACGCGGTGTACCGGAGTGGCGGCGTCGCCCCTCACCGCGCCTCTCCGGCGGCAGGGGTCTGGTGTTCGCTCGGGCGTACGTGCGAACATCCCGCGATGTGGACACCAAGCGGGCCGGGCGCGGCCGAATGACGATCCAGCGGCTGGGCGTGCTGCTCGCCGCCGGCGCACTGCTGGCGGCCGGGTGCAGCAGCGAGGACGCCGGGAAGCCGAAGGCCGAGGGCGGCGGCTCGTCGCAGGACGAAGGCTCCGCCACGGGCGGCGGTGACGGCTCCGATGCCGAGGGCGGCGAGGGCGGCGAAACCTCCGGGGGCGGCGGCGAGAGCGGTGACGGCGGCACGGGGGGCGAGGGCGACGGCGGTGACGGTGGCCAGGACGGCGACGGCGAGCCGGCCACCCCGGGCGACGCCCCGGCGGACCCCGACTGTCCGGAGCCCGGGGTGCGCGTCATGCCCGGGCCCGTGGACGGCGACGACGGGCTGCGCCTGGTGCGGCTGATGATGATCAACTGCGGAACCGAGGACTTCCCGGTGAGCGGGTACCCGGACGTCCGGGTCCTCGGTGAGGGTGGCAAGGAGCTGGACGTCGAGCTGCACCAGGGCGTCTCCGCCGTGTACGACGTGCGCGGCCACACGGGCAAGCCGCAGCGGTTCACGTTGAAGCCTGGGCAGACGGTGGAGTCCGTCGCCGTGTGGCGTCCCGCCGGCGGTTCCGGCGGCCGGGCGCTGAAGGTGGCGCCGTCCGAGGGCGACCCGTGGCAGAAGCTCAGCCCCGGCGGCCTGGAGTTCGGCGGGGTGGGGGAACTCGCCGTCAGCCCGTGGAAGACGCTCGGTGCGTAGTCGGTCACGTACCGTGCGCACATGAGTGAGCGAAGTGCGATCCTCAGCGGCTCGACGTTCGAGGAGCGGATCGGGTACGCGCGGGCCGTGGTGGAGGGGGACCGGGTGCACGTCTCGGGCACCACGGGCTTCGACTACGCGACGATGACGATCTCCGACGACGTCGTCGAGCAGGCCGAGCAGTGCCTGCGCAACGTCGAGGAGGCGCTGAAGGAGGCGGGGTGCACGTTCGACGACGTCGTGCGCGTCCGGTACCTCCTGCCCCGGCGGGAGGACTTCGAGCCGTGCTGGCCGGTGCTGCGGCGGTGCTTCGGCGAGGTGCGCCCGGCGGCGACGATGATGGTGTGCGGGCTGGCCGACCCCCGGATGAGGTTCGAGGTCGAGGTCGACGCCCGCCGTCCGCCGTTCACCGGCGGCTGATCCGCGATCGTCCGGTTCGTGACGGCGGTGCCGGTGGCGCGGCGCCGCGTCGATAGGCTGCCGTCATGTCGTCCCGTCGTCTCACCGCACGCCAGACCGACCTGCTGGAACGGCTGGTGGCGCTGCTGCTGGCGGAGGGTTTCTCCGCCTTCACCCTCGACGGCCTGGCCGAGCGCCTGCGCTGTTCGAAGACGACGCTCTACCAGCTCGCGGGCAGCAAACAGGATCTGGTCGTCGAGGCCGTCAAGCACTACTTCCGCGGGGCGACCGAGGCCGTCGAGAAGCGGGTGGCGGAGACGGTCACGCCCAGCGACCGGGTGCACGCCTACCTGAACGCCGTGGCCGAGCAGCTTCGGCCGCTGTCCCGGCACTTCCTCGACGACATGGCCGCGTTCCCGCCCGCGCGGCAGGTGTACGAGGCCAACACCCAGCGGGCCGCCGAGCGGGTGCGGCAGCTGATCGCCGAGGGTGTGACGGCCGGGGTCTTCCGGCCGGTGGACGCGGCCTTCGTCGGTGAGGTGGCCGCGGCGACGATGCGCCAGATCCAGCAGGGCGAGCTCGCTGCCCGCACGGGGCTGAGCGATTCCGAGGCGTACGCCCAGCTGGCGTCGCTGATCGTGCACGCCGTCTCGCCCTGAGTCGATCTCCGTAGGTCCGGTGTCCCGAATGCGGACGCCGGACCCCGTCTTGCGCTCACTGGGTACTCGGACTGATACTTTCGTACTGTTGCCAGTATCGTTCCGGGAGGTGCTCCGATGCCAGCAACCCGCACCGTGCCGACGCGGGAAGCCGCCGACCTCATCGACCTCACCCGCACCTTCGCGGTGAGGGAACTCGCGCCCCGGGTCACCGAGGCGGAGACGAACGAGGAGTTCCCCCGCGACGTCTTCGCCCTGCTCGGCCGCAGCGGGCTCCTCGGCCTGCCCTACGACGAGGAGTACGGCGGCGGCGGTCAGCCCTACGAGGTCTACCTCCAGGTGCTGGAGGAGATCGCCTCGGTGTGGTCCAGCGTGGCCGTGGGCGTCTCCGTCCACGCCTTGTCCTGCTTCGCCCTCGCCGCCTACGGCACCGAGGAGCAGAAGCGCGAGTGGCTCCCCGACCTGCTCGGCGGCGACCTGCTCGGCGCCTACTGCCTCTCCGAGCCGCACGCCGGCTCCGACCCGGCGGCCATGCGCACCCGGGCCGTCCGGGACGGCGACGACTACGTCATCGACGGCGCCAAGGCGTGGACGACGCACGGCGGCCACGCCGACTTCTACACCGTCATGGCGCGCACCTCCGAGGACCGCACGCACGGCGTCTCCTGCTTCCTCATCCCCGCCGACACCCCCGGCCTGACCGCCGACCCGCCCGAGCGCAAGATGGGCCTCACCGGCTCCGCGACGGCCACCATGCGGTTCGACGGCGTCCGCGTCCCGGCCCACCGCCGCATCGGGGCCGAGGGCGAGGGCCTGCGCATCGCCCTGGCCTCCCTCGACTGCGGCCGGCTCGGCATCGCCGCCGTCGCCACCGGCCTCGCCCAGGGCTCCTTCGACCACGCCCTGCGCTACGCCCAGGAACGCGAGACCTTCGGCAAGCCGATCATCGAGCACCAGGGCCTGGCCTTCGTCCTCGCCGACATGGACGCCGCCATCGCCTCCGCCCGCGCCGCCACCCAGTCCGCGGCCCGGCTCAAGGACCTGGGTCTGCCCTTCACCCACGAGGCGTCCATCGCCAAGCTCGTCGCCACGGACAACGCGATGAAGGTGACCACCGACGCCGTCCAGGTCCTCGGCGGCTACGGCTACACCCGGGACTTCCCCGTCGAGCGGCACATGCGCGAGGCCAAGGTCATGCAGATCTTCGAAGGCACCAACCAGATCCAGCGCCTGGTCATCAGCCGCGCGCTGACCCGCGAGGCCGCCGGCGCCGTCACCGTCGCCGCCCGCTGACCCCACGGCGGGCGGCCCCACGGCGGGTGGCCCTGCGCGGGTGTCTCTCCGCGAGCGGCCCTCCGCGGATATTCGCGCGCCCACCTGGCCGAACGCCGGGCGTCCGTTAGCGGGCGTTCGCGTCCCCGGACGCCCGGCGCACCGCCCGGGGCGCCGCCCGGTGCCGATAATCGGACCCGCACCCACGCACCCACCGGCACCGGGCGGAAGGAACAGCTGGTCATGTTCGGGAACTCGAAGGCGTTCAGCAGCTTCGCCGTCAAGGACATCCAGCAGGCCGAGGACTTCTACGCGAACACCCTCGGCCTGCGCGTCACCTGGGACATGGAGGCCCCCGGCGGCGGCCTGCTGACCCTCCACGTCGAAGGCGGCACACAGGTCCTCGTCTACGGCAAGCCGGACCACGTCCCGGCGGTCTTCACCGTCCTGAACTTCCCCGTCGACGACGTCGACCAGGCCGTGGACGAGCTCACCCGCGGCGGCGTCACCTTCGAGCGGTACCCCGGATTCGACCAGGACGAGAAGGGCATCGACCGCGGCGAGGGCCCGAAGATCGCCTGGTTCACCGACCCCTCGGGCAACATCCTCAGCGTCTTGCAGGTCGACTGACGCTCCCGCCGCCCGCCCCGACCGGAGCCCCTCACCCCGAGGCGGGTCCCGCCCCGCCCGCGCCCTCGGCGGGCGGCGGCAGCACGGCGCGGACCCCGTGGGTGCCCAGCACCACACCTGTCGACCGGCGGTCAGGGGGCTTGCGACGACGGCCCGCCCCGGGACCGGGGCCACACCGTCGCGACGGGCCCGGCGTCGCTCCCGCACGGGCCCGGCGTCAGTCCCGCACGGGCCCGGCGTCAGTCCCGCACAGGCCCGGCGTCAGTCCGGTGCCGGGCCCGTCGGCTGCTCCGCCGACGCCGCGGGGGACGCGGAGGTCGCCGCCGGCTGCGTGGGCCGCCCGGCGATGGCGTTGTAGACGCGGATGCGCAGGGTGCGGCGCCAGCCGCCGCGCCGCTCGCGGACCTGGGCCCGGTGCGCCCTGTGCGAGCCGGGACGGTAGAAGCGACGCGCCCAGGGCGAGGCGGGATGGGCCAGCCGCACCGCGCCGACCAGCGCGAACAGCGGCACCATGATCCCCACCAGCCCGGTGAACACCTTGCCCTTCACCAGCGTGACGACGGCGAGCGAGCCGTTGGCGAGGATCACGAGCACGCCCGACCAGCCGCTGCCCCCCTCCTCCCCGAGCCCGAACGGGGTGAGGCCGACGAGCAGCAGCCCGCAGGCCGCCACCCCGAGGACCACGGCGTCCACGGAAAGCCTGCCCTGCTCCTGCCAGTAGACGTCCTGGAGGTGCAGGATGAGCGCGAACTCGTCCAGCACCAGCGCCGTCCCGACGCCGAAGAGCGTGGCGAGGATCTCCGCCCAGGGTCGGTCGTCACCCACCGGGGCGGACAGCCCGAGCCCCGCGACGATCATGAAGACGACGCCGAAGACCACGTGGTGGATGTGCATCCCGCCGGTCTCGACGTTCTTCGGCCACCACCGCACGTCCGCCCGGATCAGCCGCACGCTGACCCGGATGAACAGGAACGCGACGAGCAGCCCCAGGAAGGCGCAGAGCAGCGGCTGCTTCCCGGTGTCGAGGATCTCCCGCTGGTACCAGTCCGCGAACGACATGACCGCATCCTGGCAGCGCGCCGCCCTCGTCCCCGGGAGCCCGCACCGTAGGGTCCCCGGTTCGGCGCGACCGGTCAGAGCCAGCCGTGGCGCTGGGCCTGGAGGGCCATCTGGAAGCGGCTCCGGGCCCCCAGCCGGGCCATCAGGACCTCCATCCGGCGGAACAGGGTGCGGCGGCTGATCCCGAGCTCCCGTGCGACGACCTCGTCGCGCGCACCGCCCGCGAGCAGCCACAGCAGCCGGCGGTCGGCGGGCAGCAGCCCGCCCGGCCGGGGAACGGCGCGCCCGTGGAAGGGCAGCGCGCTCTGCCAGGACTGCTCGAACAGCGCGACCAGCGCGGAGAGCAGCCCGCACGGCTGCACGATCAGCAGCGTGTTGTGGACGTCGGCCTCCTTGATCGACAAGGACACGAGCGCGTACGCGTCGTCGATGATCAGCAGCTTGACCGGGACCGACGGCAGCACCCTGGCCTGCTCGCCGGCCTCGACGCACGGCTCGATGGCATCCTCCAGGTTCCCCGGTAGCTCGATCGACGCCTGCGAGTACACGACGCGCTGCCTCACCCCGCGGGTCAGGGTGGCCAGCGCGTCCTCGGTGGCGCCGGAGAGGGGGAAGTACGGCGGGGAGTCGAACTGCCGGATCTGCTCGCGGGCGCTGGCCCACGCCTGCCGCAGCCGGGGCCCGACGGCCTCGCCGGTGACGACCTCGACCAGGTCGTCGTTGTACGCGGCGAGCCGCTGCCGCCGGAACGACTCGAACGCGCCGCCGACGGTCAGCCGCGACACGTCGACCTCGGCCGCGCGGTGCCGGCCGAGGATCTCCAGGCCCGCGGCGGGCGGGATCGGGGCCACCACGTCCTGGTCGTCGGCGGCCGCGCTCGCCAGGCCGACGGCGACCAGCTCGGCGTAGGCCGACGTGAGCTCCGGGCCCGTCAGCCCGGCGGCGGCCCCGATCTCGCCGAGCGGAGCGGGCGCCAGCTCCAGCAGTACCGGATAGACGCGCGCCGCGGCGTGCCCGATCCCCAGCAGCCCCAGCGCCTCACCGAGCCTCGCGTTCGTCATGTGCCGCATTATCCGGCGCCCGGGCCCGGTCCGGACGGGTCGGGTGGTCACGCGATGGCCGATCGGTGCCGGTGGCGGATTGCGGACACCGGAAGCCTCCGTGCGGCGTACCGTTCGGGTCCGTCGCAGACCGCGGGCAGCGCACGCCCGGGCCGAGCCCGGTCGCGGACGCGTGCGCCCGATCGAGAGAAGGGCACCCGACATGACCAAGGGCAGGAAGAACGGCCTCTACGGAGGCATCTCCGCCGAGCTGTCCGCCCTGATGCGGACGGGATGGGCCGACACCGAGCGGCGCGACCTGACGCTCAGCGCGCAGGCCCCGTACGCGGCCCGCCGGCGCGCGGCGCTCTCTGCGCGCTTCACCGGCGAGCGGCTCGTCATCCCGTCCGGCAACCTCAAGGTCCGGGCGAACGACGACACGTACCCCTTCCGGCCCTACTCGGGCTACGTGCACATGACCGGCGACCAGGCCCGCGACGGCGCCCTCGTCCTGGAACCCCGCTCCGACGGCGGCCACGACGCCTACTGCTACCAGCTGCCCCGGGACAGCCGGGACAGCGACGAGTTCTGGACGGGTCCCACGGCCGAGCTGTGGATGGGACGCCGCCGTTCCCTCGACGAGTCGGAGCGCGTGCTCGGCCTGCCCTGCCGCGACGTGCGCACCGCGGCCGAGGACCTGGCGGCCGGCCCGGCGATCCGCACCCGCATCGTCCGCGGCCACGACCCCGCCCTGGAGGCCGCCGTCACGACCGACGCGGAGCGCGACGCCGAACTGGAGGAGGCCCTCGACGACCTGCGCCTCGTCAAGGACGCGTGGGAGCTGGCGGAGATGCGCAAGGCGGTCGACTCCACCGTCCGCGGCTTCGTCGACGTCGTGCGCGAGCTGTCGCAGGCCGTCGCCTCGTCCGAGCGGTGGATCGAGGGCACCTTCTTCCGCCGCGCCCGGCTGGAGGGCAACGCCGTCGGCTACGGCACCATCTGCGCCGCGGGCGAGCACGCCACGATCATGCACTGGACGGAGAACGACGGCCCCGTGCGCCCGGGCGACCTCCTCCTGCTCGACGCCGGGGTGGAGACGCACACCCTCTACACCGCCGACGTCACCCGCACCCTGCCGATCAGCGGAACGTTCACGCCGCTGCAGCGCACCGTCTACGACGCGGTGTACGAGGCCCAGGAAGCCGGCATGGCCGCCGTCAAACCCGGCGCCCACTACCGCGACTTCCACGAGGCCGCCCAGCGCTCCCTGACGGCGCGGCTGGTCGAGTGGGGCTTCGTCGAGGGCCCCGTCGACCGCGCCTACGAGCTGGGCCTGCAACGCCGCTTCACCATGGCGGGCACCGGCCACATGCTCGGCCTCGACGTCCACGACTGCGCGCAGGCCCGCACCGAGGGGTACGTCGACGCCCTGCTGGAGCCGGGCATGGTCCTCACCGTCGAGCCCGGCCTGTACTTCCAGCCGGACGACCTGACGGTGCCGGAGGAGTGGCGCGGCATCGGCGTCCGGATCGAGGACGACGTCGTCGTCACCGAGACCGGCCACGAGAACCTGTCGGCGGGCCTGCCGCGCTCGGCGGACGACGTCGAGGCCTGGATGACCGAGTTCGCGGGCTGAGCCGGCCTGGTGACCGTCAGGCCTCGTAGCTCGTGGACCGGTGCCCGACGTGGACCACCCAGATGGTGAGCTCGCCGTTGTCGATGGTGTAGATGATCCGATAGTCGCCGACTCGCAGGCGGCGGCGTTCGGGTTGCGACACGAGTGCGGTGGTGTTGAAGCCGAGGGGATCGCTCTCGAGCTCCGTGAGTTTGGCCAGGATGCGCAGAGCCATGGCCCGGGGGATCTTGCGGAGCTCGGCCTGAGCCTCGGGCCGGAAGACCGTGCGGTAGTCACTCACTGCGAGCCAGCGTCTCCCTCATCACTTCTTCGATGGGAACGCCCGCAGCGCGGTTCGCCATGCGTTCGTCGATGATGCGGTTGATCTCGCGCTCTTCCCACTCCTGGTACTTGCGGAGCGTGTCGATCGACACCACGGCTGCGACCTCCTTGCCCCGGCGGGTGATCACGGTCGGCACGTCATCCCGATCAGCCCGCTCCACGACCTCGGCAAGATGGGCTCGAACATCGCGAATGGACTCTATGGGCATCTCAGTCATGCCCCAAAAGTACCAGGTGTTCAATGTGTACACATGGGCTCCGGTCATTCATGGGGCGGGACTCCCGCTTCGGCCAGGCAGATCGGGCAGGGGCCGGCGGGGGTCAGGTCCGGGGCGCGGTAGACGCGGTGGCAGGTGGTGCAGTTCTGGAACGGGTCCGGGTGCGGCGGTGGCGGGGGAGCCGGGGGGAGCGGCGGACGGTGTGCCGGGCGGCGCGCTAGGCTGCGCTGAGGCCATGGGGAAGCTCTCTTCTTCCTTGTTGGTCAGGCCCTCGTCCGGGGTACCAGCCCGGCGGGGGCCGACGCATGTGCGGCAGGGTGATTGCCGCGAGCTTATGCCCGCCAACTCCACGCCTGTCCAGCCCGATTGGCCCCCTTTAACCCGTCTGGGTGGGCTGTGCTCAGGGGGAACGGTTTGCGCACCATGAACACGTCCACGGCGTCCTCGGACTCGACGGTGAACCCGTGCCGTTCGTACAGCCGCCGGGCCGGACTGCCCCGGAGCACGTTCAGCCGGACGAGGACGCCGTCGCCGTCGCACCGGTCCAGCAGTTCGCGCAGCACGGCCGCGCCGACGCCGTGGCCCTGGAAGCCCGGGGCCAGGTAGAAGTGCTCCAGCCAGTGAGCGTCCTCGGCCGCCCGCAGGGCCACGCAGCCCGCGACCGCGCCGCCCACCTCGATCACCCAGGTGTGGGCGGGCTCGAAACCGTCACGCAGCCGCTGCCGCACCCGGTGCGCGTCGTACCGCCCGAGCCGCTCCAGATCCGCCCGCAGGACCACCGCCCGCAGTTCGGCCACGGCCTCGACGTCCGACTCCGCCGCCGGCCGGAGATCCCAGTCCGCCATGATCGCCACGCTACTTGGCTGAGGCACGGGGCGGGGCGCACCGGGACGGGCGGGGCGTCTCAGCCGGGGGTGAGCCGGGTCCCGCCGTGCGCTGTTCGAGATGCGGCGCCACATGCTTGACGAGGAGATCATCGAGCGCAGCGTCGCCGCACGGCTCGCCCGTCAGGGGATCTTCGAGCAGCGCGGGGCGCCGATCTTCAGCTTCGTGCAGGAAGAGGTGACGCTCCGTCGTCCGCTCGGGGGCGTGGTGGCCCACCGTGAGCAGTTGCGGAGGGTCCTGGAACTGGGACGCCTCCGGAACGTCGAGATCCAGGTCATGCCGACGGACCGCGAGGATCACGCCGGGATGAGTGGTCCCTTCCAGCTAGTGAAGCTGCGTAGCGGCACGACCCCGGGGCAGGTGGAGGTGCAGGGACGTGGGCGCCCCGCGGCTCGCGGTGACGTCGTCGGCCTGGGACGCGTTCGTCGGGTTCGCCGCGCGGGCCTGAGGCGTGGGGGACGAGCGCGTAGGGCCGCCGCTCGCCGGGGGCGAGCGGGAGACGCTGCGGGGGTTCCTGGACTACCAGCGGGCGACGCTGGCCCTGAAGTGCGAGGGGCTGTCGGACGAGGAGTTGCGGCGCCGCTCGATGCCGCCGTCGACGTTGACGCCGCTGGGCCTGGTGCGGCACATGGCCGAGGTGGAACGCGCCTGGTTCCGTCGGACGATCAACGCGGAGGACGTGCCGCACGTCTGGTCGGACAGGGGTGACTACCAGGAGGCGTACGACGCGAGCCGTTCGACGCGAGGCGTACGACGCGCGCGGAGGCGTTCGCGGCCTGGCGGGCGGAGGTGGAGCACGCGCGCCGCATCGAGCGGGAGGCGGGCTCACTGGACGTCACCGGCAGGATGGTGAAGTGGGACGCGGCCGTGTCGCTGCGCATGGTGATGGTGCACGTCACCCTTGAGTACGCTCGGCACAACGGCCACGCGGACTTCCTGCGCGAGGCGATCGACGGCTCGGTCGGAGCCTGAGTACGCTTCCGGGCCCGACGCGGGACACGTCCGCGAAAGAGCGTCCTCGCGCCCTCGGGTGCAGCAGACTCGGGGCACCGATATAGGAGGTTGTCATGGCGGGATTCCTCGACCGGGCCAAGGAGCAGGCGCAGCAGGCCCTCAACCAGGGCAAGCAGAAGGTGGACGAGGTCCAGCAGCAGCGGGCCGGGAACGACCTGCTGAAGAAGCTGGGCGCGGCGTACTACGCGGAGCGGCGCGGCTCAGGCTCGGAGCAGGCCACGCAGAGCGCGCTCAACGCGCTCGAAGCCCATATCGCCACTCACGGGGACAGCTTCCTGCGCGGGGTCTGACGCCCGGTAAGGAGCACGGACGCGGGTGCCGGCCCGGCGGTGAGGACCGCCGGGCCGGCACCCGCGTCGCGTTCGGGTGGCGGAGGGCGGCCGGTTCCGCCGGTCAGGGCATGTATGTGTGGTGATGAGCAGAAAATCCTACCTATATCCATATTCTTGCCCTGCGGTTCGACGGCGGACCGTCTCCGCGCCAGGTGTGCCGTGCGGCGGCAGGGCACGCGTGGGCGGTGGCCATTTGTTGCCCTGAATCACGGAGAAGCCCATGCGTGTTGCCGTCACCGGTGGGGCCGGGTTCCTCGGGTCGCACCTGTGTGAGGCCCTGCTGCGGCGCGGCGACGAGGTCATCTGTGTGGACGACCTCTCGACCGGTACGCCGGACAACATCGCCCACCTCACGTCGTACTCCACCTTCACCTTCCTCCGCGCGGACGTCAGCGCGGACCTGGACGTTCCCGGGGCGTTCGACCTCGTCGCGCACCTGGCGAGCCCCGCGTCGCCGCCCGACTACCTGCGGCTGCCCCTCCAGACCCTGGCCGTCGGCAGCCGGGGGACCGAGAACGCGCTGCGGCTGGCGGCGCGCAACGGTTGCCGGTTCCTGCTGGCGTCCACGAGCGAGGTCTACGGCGACCCGCTCGTCCACCCGCAGGACGAGGAGTACTGGGGGAACGTCAACCCCAACGGACCGCGCAGCGTGTACGACGAAGCGAAACGGTTCGCCGAGGCCGTCACGCTCGCCCACCACCGCACGCACGACCTCGACGTCGGCATCGTGCGGATCTTCAACACCTACGGCCCGCGGATGCGCCCGCACGACGGGCGCGTGGTGTCCAGCTTCATCGCCCAGGCGCTCACCGGGGAGCCGCTGACCGTCTACGGCGACGGCAAGCAGAGCCGGAGCTTCTGCTACGTCGACGACCTCGTGCGCGGGCTCGTCGCGATGGCCGACTCCGACGAGATCGGGCCCGTCAACCTCGGCAACCCCGTCGAGCTGTCCGTCTCCGACCTCGCCGACCTCGTCGTGCGCCTCACCGGCTCGGCGTCCGAGGTGCGGTACCACCCGCTGCCCGTGGACGACCCCGTCCGCCGCCGGCCCGTGATCACCCGGGCGGCGGAGCGGCTCGGCTGGCTCCCGGAGGTGGACGTCGAGGACGGTCTGCGGCGCACGATCGAGTGGTTCGCCGCCCGTCCGCAGGACGTCGCCGCCGGGGCTGCCGCGATCCGGGGCGGCCAGGAGGACGGCGGGGGCGTCGGCGACCCGCTCCGGCCCGCGGCGCCCATGGCCGGCGCGGCGTCCCGGGCCCCCGCGGCGCCCCCGGCCCCCGCGGCCTCCGGTGCGCCGACGGCATCGCGGGCGTCCGCCGTCCCGGTGGAGTCCGCGCCGTCCTGAGATCCGAGGCACCTTCCCCGCACCTCGTCCGGCCCCTCGCGCCCGGGCCCCGCCCGCACCGGTCGCCGCATCCCCGCCCCGCCCCCGCCACGGAGCACGCCTTCCATGACGCAGGCCGAGCCCGCCCTCCTCCCTCCGACGCCCCCGACCTCCCCGACGTCCACCACCGCCCCGCACCCCGCCGACGTCGAGGAGTCCCTGCGCGACCAGCTCCTCGGCCTGTCCGACGGCAACGTCGTCGCCCTCACCCCCGACGGGCCCGTCTTCGGCCGCCCGCGCCGCCGGCTCGCCACGCGGCCGACCGCCTTCGTGCGGCAGCTCTCCGGCGCCACCCGCGTCAAGGCGACGCTGCTCAGCGCCGCCTGGGTGGCCTGCCTCGTGTGGTTCTGGTCCTGGTGGCTCCAGCCCGAGCACCGGGTCGGCTGGGTCGGCCTGATCGTCAACAGCGCGCTGCTGGCGTACCTCGCCCTGCTGCCGGTGCACTTCATCGTCGCCGTCATCCGGCTGCGCCGCTTCGACCCGAAGACCGAGGTGCCCGAGCTGCGCGTCGCCTTCGCCGTCACCCGGGCACCCTCGGAGGGGTGGGCCATCGCCCGCGCCACGCTGCGGGCCATGCTCGACCAGGAGTACCCGCACCCGTACGACGTCTGGCTCTGCGACGAGGACCCCACGCCGCGCATCCGGCGCTGGTGCCGGCGCAACGGGGTGCGGATCTCCTGCCGCAAGGGGGTGGCGGAGTACCACCGCGACACCTGGCCGCGCCGCACCCGCTGCAAGGAGGGCAACCTCGCCTACTTCTACGACCACTGGGGCTACGCCGAGTACGACGTCGTCGCCCAGCTCGACTGCGACCACGTGCCGCGGCCCGGCTACCTCGCCGAGGTGGTGCGGCCCTTCGCCGACCCGGCCATCGGATACGTCGCCGCGCCCTCGGTGTGCGACGCCAACGCCGACGCGTCCTGGTCCGCCCGGGGCAGGCTGCACCGGGAGGCGATCTTCCACGGGCCCGTCCAGCTCGGCCACTCCGCCGGGCTGGCGCCGGTGTGCATCGGCTCGCACTACGCCGTCCGCACCGCCGCGCTGAAGGACATCGGCGGCCTCGGGCCCGAGCTGGCCGAGGACTTCACCACCACGTTCCTG
Organism: Streptomyces sp. WMMC1477; assembly: GCF_027460245.1. Taxonomy (NCBI): domain Bacteria; kingdom Bacillati; phylum Actinomycetota; class Actinomycetes; order Kitasatosporales; family Streptomycetaceae; genus Streptomyces; species Streptomyces sp. WMMC1477. The sequence continues at coordinate 3,273,086 of NZ_JAPZBD010000003.1, forward strand.
CTCAACTCCGCGGGCTGGCACGGCGCCTTCGCCATCGACGCCGAGGCCCACGGGGAGGGGCCCATCACCTTCTCGGCGATGGTGACGCAGGAGTTCCAGTGGTCGCGCAGCCTGGCGGCGTCGCTGATGGGCCTGCTGCCCAAGCACGTGAGACGGCTCCCCGCGCTGCTGCGGCTGCGCTTCACCATCGTCCTCGTCTACTATCCGCTGCTCGCGCTGACGACGACGGCCGGGCTCACCCTGCCGCCCGTCGCCGCCGTCACCGGGCTGGCCTGGATCAACGTCAACTACTTCGCGTTCCTCGGCCACTTCTGGGCGATGTCGATCTGTCTCATCCTCCTCGCCCTCCTGCTGCGCCGCCGCGGGCTGCTGCGGCCGCCGAGGGCGCCCGTGGTGAGCTGGGAGGGCTGGCTGTTCGCCCTCGCCCGCTGGCCCTGGGTCGCCTGGGGCGTCGGGGCCGCCGTCCTCCAGCGGCTCCGGCCGCGCACGGTCACCTTCAAGGTGACGCCGAAGTCCCGCGACGGCCTCGAACCCCTCGCGCTGCGGCTCGTCGCGCCCTACCTGCTCATCACCGTCGCGCTCTCCTCGGCGGCCGTCGTCGGCGAACTCACCGGCCCGGCGGTCGGCTACGTCTTCCTGTGCATCGTCGCCGCCTCCTCCTACGCCGTCGTCACCCTCGCCGTCTCCTGGCTGCACGTCTGCGAGACGGCACGCGCGAACGGCGTCCGCCGGCACCGGGCCCTGCGCACCGCCCGGCTGCCGCTGCTCGCCGGCACCCTCGCCCTGGCGCCACTGGCCCTGGCCTACGCCCTGTACCCCGTCTATTTCACGAACGTCCTGCGCTGGTGACGACGTCCCCCGGCCCCGCCCGTTCCCGAAGGAGCACCCCCATGCCCACGACCGTCCTGGTGACCGGCGGCGCCGGATTCATCGGCAGCCACACCTGCGTCGAACTCCTCACCCACGGCTACGACGTCGTCGTCGTGGACGACCACTCCAACAGCTCGCCGCACGCCCTCGAACGCGTCGCCAAGACCGCGGGGCGGCCCGTCACCGCCGCCTACGAGACCGACCTGCGCGACCGCCGCGCCCTGAACGCCGTCTTCGACGCACACCGCGTCGACGCCGTCATCCACTTCGCCGCAAAGAAGGCCGTCGGGGAGTCCGTCCAGATCCCCGTCGCCTACTACGACACCAACGTGGGCGGTACCACCGCCCTGCTGGCCGCCATGGAACAGCACGACGTGCGGCGGCTCGTCTTCTCCTCCTCCTGCTCCCTCTACGGCGACGCGACCAAGGTGCCGCTCACCGAGACCGACCCCGTCGCCCCCACCAACCCCTACGCCACCAGCAAGCTGCTGTGCGAGCGGATCATCGGCGACGTCTGCCGACGGCTGCCCGGCCTCAGCGTCCTCGCCCTGCGCTACTTCAACCCCGTCGGCGCCCACCCGAGCGGCCACCTCGGCGAGGACCCGCGCGGCGTGCCGAACAACGTCATGCCCTACCTCGCCCAGGTCGCCGTCGGCCGCCGCGCGAGGCTGCGCGTCTTCGGCGACGACTACCCCACCTTCGACGGAACCGGCGTCCGCGACTACATCCACGTCATGGACGTCGCCGAGGGCCACCGCGTCGCCCTCGAACACCTCGACGACGAGCACGGCATGCGGGTCTTCAACCTCGGCACCGGCACCGGCACCTCCGTCCTCGAACTCCTCGCCGCCTTCTCCGCCGCCTGCGGCCGGGAGATCCCCCACGAGATCACCGGGCGCCGCCCCGGCGACGTCCCGGCCCTCATCGCCGACCCCGGCGCCGTGGCCCGCGCCTGGGGCTGGACCACCCGTCGCGACCTCGCCGACATGTGCCGCGACGCCTGGCGCTTCCAGGAACTCAACCCCTCGGGCTACCCGGACTGACCCCTCCCGCCCGGGCCCCGCAGACCGCGCCCTCCCCGCGCCCGCCCTCCCCGCGCCCGCCGCCCTCGCGGCCCAGCAGCCCTCCCGGCCCCGCCGCCCTCGCGGCCCTCGTGACCTTCACGGACAGACAGGAGACACCAGCATGCGGTTGACCGTCATCGGTACGGGATATCTCGGAGCCGTGCACGCCGCGTGCATGGCCGAACTCGGACACGACGTCCTCGGCGTCGACGTCGACACGCGCAAGATCAGCGCGCTCGCCGAGGGCAGACCGCCCTTCTACGAGCCCGGCCTGCCCGAACTGCTCACCCGCACCCTCCACTGCGGGCGGCTGCGCTTCACCACCTCGCTGCGCGAGGCCGCCGAGTTCGGTGACGTCCACTTCGTGTGCGTCGGCACCCCGCAGCAGCCCGACTCCGACGCCGCCGACCTGCGGCAGGTCGAGGCCGTCGTCCACGGCCTCGCCCCACACCTGCGCCGGCGCTGCCTCATCGTGGGCAAGTCCACCGTCCCCGTCGGCACCTGCGACCGGCTCGCCGCCGAGGTCGCCGCCCTGCTGCCCGAGGACGGCGACGCCGAACTCGCCTGGAACCCGGAGTTCCTGCGGGAGGGCTTCGCCGTCCAGGACACCCTCCGGCCCGACCGGCTCGTCATCGGCGTCCGCTCCACCCGGGCCCACGACGCCCTCGCCGAGGTCTACGCCACCCCGCGCGCCGCCGGGGTGCCCTTCATCAGCACCGACCCCGCCACCGCCGAACTCGCCAAGGTCGCCGCCAACTCCTTCCTCGCCACCAAGATCTCCTTCATCAACGCCATGTCCGAGGTCTGCGACGCCGCCGGGGCCGACGTCGTCACCCTCGCCGACATCCTCGGCCACGACACCCGCATCGGCCGCCGCTTCCTGGCCGCCGGACTCGGCTTCGGCGGCGGCTGCCTGCCCAAGGACATCCGCGCCTTCACCGCCCGAGCCGCCGAACTCGGCGCCGAACCCGCCGTCGACTTCCTGCGGCAGATCGACACCATCAACACCCGGCAGCGCCGACGCACCGTCGAGGCCGCCCGGGACCTCGTCGGCGGCTCCTTCCTCGCCCGCCGCGTCGCCGTGCTCGGCGCCACCTTCAAGCCCGACAGCGACGACGTCCGCGACTCGCCCGCCCTCGCCGTGGCCGGCGCCCTGCACCGCGAAGGCGCCGAGGTCTGCGTCCACGACCCGCGCGGCACCGAGAACGCCCGCGCCGCCCACCCCGCCCTCCTCTACACCACCGACGCCACCGCGGCCTGCCGGGACGCCGACCTCGTCCTGCACCTGACCGAGTGGCGCGACTACCGCGAGCTGCGGCCCTCCGCGCTCGCCGAGGTCGTGCGCACCCCGCGGCTGCTGGACGCCCGCAACGCGCTCGACGCCGGGCTGTGGCGCTCGGCGGGCTGGGCCGTGCGGTCCCTCGGACGGCCCGCGCCCGCCGTCGTCCCCTCGGCCCTGCCCCTCCAGCCCGCGCTCGTCGGCACCGGCGCGGCGGAGGGTCAGCCCCCGGCGTCCGCCTCCGCGTCCCCCTCCGCGGCGTCCGCGGCGTCTTGTTCGGCGGCCGCCTCCGCGTCTTCCGGGCGGCCCTGCAGTGCCCCGACCGTCAGCGGGCTCCTCAGCGGCGTCCCCGAGTAGTCCACGCGGCCCGGACCGCGGACCCCGGCCTCGCGCAGGTCGACGCCCGCGCCCTCCAGGTCCGCCGGGCACCCGGAGCGCAGCAGCGCGGCCTCGGCCACCTCGGTGACCGGGGCCGCCGCCGCGTCCAGGCACGGGTCCTCGTCGGTGCCGGTGTCCTCGCCGTCCCGCCGCTCGTGGCCCGTCCCCGCGCGCCACGCGTCCAGCGCGTCGTACCGCGCCTTGCCCCAGCGCACCGTCCAGTCGTCCGTGCTGTGGTAGGCGTTGCCCTGGAGGGCCACCTCGTCCGGGTCGAAGTCGCCGTCCGCGTCGACCACGGGCGCGCCGTCGGTATGGAAGACGTTGTTGTGCACGCGGACGCCCTCCAGGTCCTCCTGAAGCCGCAGCGCGGGCGCCTTCACCGGCCCGTTCGCCTTCATCACCACGGTGTTGTGGTAGACGTCCAGATCGCGCAGCTTCACCCCGTAGACGACGATGCCGCCGTAGACCTCCAGCCTGCGGGCGTCGTTCGCACTCAGGTTGAACCGCAGGACGTTGTCGCGGTGCGCGCCCGTCGGCTTCCCGGAGTAGACGAGGTAGCCGGGGCCGTCGTTGCCGAACGACAGGTTGTACTGGACGACGGACTCCGAGACGTTGTTGTCCAGGCCGAACCCGCCGCCGTCCACCCGGGACCCGGTGTGATTGCCGTGCGAGACGTTGTTCTGCACGACCAGCTTCGTCGAGTCGTACATCCAGATGCCCTCCGGACCCTCCACCGCCGACGCCGACGACCGCTCCCCGTTGTCGAACGCCACCGAGTCCTCGATCCGGCCCGCCCGCACACTGCCGAAGACGATCCCGCTGCCGGTGTTCCGGTCGCTCGCCGAAGGATCGCCCTGGTTCCCGAACGCCCGCACCCCCGAAGCCCGCACGTCCGCGTGCGCGTAGGCCGGTGCCTCCGCGTCGAACTCCGGCCCGCTCGTGACGAGCCCCGCCTCCAGGTTGCCGTGCAGCTTCGCCCGGCTCACCCGCACGTCGCGGAAGCCCACGCCGTCCTCCGCGCCGATCCCGACGCCGTTGCGGAACCCCGACACGTCGACGTCCGAGATCCGCACGTGCCCGAACCGCTCCCCGTCCGCCACGTCACTGAAGACGTGCACGCCGTCATACTCCCGGCGCGTGCCGCCGCTCCCGCGCAGGACCAGGTCGCGGATCACCACGCCACCCGTGTTGTAGACCGTCACCCCGGCCTGGGACGCCGACCGGATCACCGCCCGGCCCTTGCCGAACGACTCCACCACCACCGGGTGCTCCGCGTCCCCCGCCTCCCCGGCCGCGATGTCCAGCCCGCCGCGGAACTTCGCGCCCCCTTGCAGGCGCAGGCGGTCACCGGGTCGGAACTTCATCGCGTCCGCCCGGTCCAGCGTCCGCCACGCCGTCTCCGGTGACGTGCCGTCGGCTGCGTCGTCACCCTCCGGGCTGACGTAGTACGTGAACCCGTCGGCCGCGTTCTTCCCCGGCGGCGCGTACGGCTCCGGCAGCGCGCACCCGGCGGCCGGCAACAGCACCGCGGCCAACAGCCCGCCCGCCACCCCCGGGCCCCTTGCGCCCCGGCCGCCCGCCGTGCCCCCGGCGCCCGCGCCTCCCACGCCGTCCCGGGTGCCCCGGCTCTTCCGGTGTCCCATCCGCACACGCACTCCCTGCTCACGGTGAGGAATCCGTACGAAACAGGACGAATGATCCCAGACGTCTACCGCGGTACCCGCTTCCCCGCCCGGCGTTTCGGCCCCCACTCACCGCAGCGCAACTCCTGAGCCGGGCGCGCTCGGGCCCGGGGACGCGTTCGGACACGGAGCCGGGTCGGGCCGTCACGACGTCCTCATGCCCTCGGCCCCGCCAACGTGGCCGGCGGGGCCGAGGGCACGAGGGGTGTCACGCCCTCGCCGGGAGTGGGATCAGAGCAGCGGGACCCCGTAGTCGCGGCACTCGGGCTGGAAGTCCGCGGGGCCGTCGGCCAGCGCGTTCAGGGTCAGCTGGAGCGTCGGCTCGTCGTTGAACAGCCCGAGGTGCCCGGCCAGGTCGAACGGGCACCTGTCCTGCAGGAGCACGTTGTTCACGTCCGCGCCCTGGAGCGCCTGACTCCGGTACGGCGTCACGACCTTGTCGTACTTGGTCATGATGACGGTGTAGTCCGGGCCCGCCGGGACCTCGTCACCGTCCGCCCACAGCTCGGCCGTGTAGTCGCTGGTGGCCGCCTGGTCCAGGACGCCGGGGAACTGGCCGACCTCCGACAGCCCCGTCGCGAACCCCATGAGGTTCAGCGCGTCGGCGAGCGTCACCAGGCCGTTCAGATCGGTGCCGTTCGAGCTGGGCGCCCAGCCCACGTAGTGGGCGACCTGTGCGGCCCCGCCCATCTTCTTCATCCACCACATCGGCACGTTGCCGCCCTGCGAATGGCCCACGATGTCCACCTTCGCCGCGCCGGTGGCCTCCCGGACCTTCGTCACGAAGGCGTCCAGCTCGGCCGCCGAGTCCGTGATGTGGCCGAGGCCGCCCACGCGGTCGAGTGAGGCGGCGGTGAAGCCGTAGTTCGTCGCGAAGACGCAGTACCCCTCGTTCTTCAGGCGGGGCGCGGTCTTGACGAAGTTGGCCCCGAGGTTCGCGAACGTCCCCGGCAGCAGGATCACCGGGTTGGGATGCCCGGCGTCGGGCACGCAGGACCAGTCGTTGGCCCCGGCGACGGCGTCGGGGGAGTGCACGTAGTTCGACAGCGCCTTGAGCAGCCCGCCCTCGGGCAGCGGCTCCTCCGCGGCCTGGGTCGGAGCGGCGGCGGTGAGGACGAGCGCGACGGAAGCCGCGAGCGACGTCACGGCGAGACGGGTCCGTTTGGTGGTGCGCGAGATCCACGACATGGGCTCTCCTGCGGGTCGCCCGGCCCTCTGCCTGAAGAGGACCAGTGGGGGAGCGGCACCGTGGGGGTGCCGCAATGGGGGGCTGCCTGCCCTTCGGGCCAGCGTGAAGCCACGGCAACGCCCCGACCCCTGTGAGGAGAACCGGAATTCACGCCCTGATGTGATGACCCGTCACAGCACCGCGTCCCGCAGCACGCGAACCGCACTCCCCGCCCGACACGCGTCGGGCGGCAGTGTCACGATCACGTCATGCGGCGACCCAGAATTCGTGCCCGCCCTGTTCTCGGTGGCGGTCCTCCGCCTGGCTTCCGGTTGCCCCTCGGCCCTCGGGGAGCCCGATCGGCCGTCACGCGAACCCGGACCGACCGTCACCTCGACGGTCGCTCCGGACCCGGCGGTGGCGCTGGCCGAACGCTACCGCCGGGCCGGCGGGTTGGAAGACGTCTACGGGATACGGCACACCTCCGGCCCCGACGGCGTTCCTCTGTTCATCGTGTGGACCCACTACCCGGACGACGATGCCCAGCCGTTCGAGCGACTGAAGCGCTCGGTCACCGCGTTCATGCGGCACAGGGAAGGTCTCTCCCTGAGCCGCGGCTACCTCATGGACGTCTTCGGCCCGGACGGAACCCTCCAGCACCGCCTGGACGTCTGCCTCTGAGGGGGAGGAGGCGGAGCCGCGTCAGGGCCGGAGGAACTCCGGTTGGTCGAGGACGCGGAGCCAGCTGCCGTCGGGCTGACGGCGCACGACCTGGGCGCGGGCGCCCGCGCCGTCCCGGGGCGGGGTAGAGGTGAGCGCGAGGTCGCCGCTGACCAGGGTGGGCAGCGGCTCCTCCGCCTCGAAACGCGGGCCCGAGGCCAGCACCCTCGCCCACAGGGCGCGGATCGCCTCCCGGCCGACCGTCGTCTGGCCGGCCGGGTAGGCCATCACCGCGTCCGCCGCGTACAGCGCGGCGACCCCGGCCGCGTCCCCCGCGTTGGACCGTTCGACGAACAGTCGCGTGATGTCCTCCGGCCGCATCGCCTTCTCGTACGTCTCGTATCCCGTCATGGGGCGCCTCCTGTCGCGCGTGGCCCGGCCTGCCCCTCCAGGGTGGCCACGTGCCGATCAGAAGTCCAACAGCTGGAAATGCTGAGAATTAGAATCAATGGTTATGGAGCTTCGTCAGCTGGAGTACTTCGTGGCGGTCGCCGAGGAGCGGAACTTCACCCGCGCTGCCGAGCGCGTCCACATCAGCCAGTCCGGCGTCAGCGCCCAGATCCGGCAGCTGGAGCGGGATCTCGGCACGGAGCTGTTCGACCGCTCGGCGCGCGGCGTCACGCTCACCGCCGCCGGAGAGGCCGCCCTCACCCACGCCCGTGCCGCCCTCGCCGCCGCCGAGGCGATCGGCCAGGCGGTCGGGGAGGTGGCGGAGGTGCTGCGGGGGCGGCTGACGGTCGGCATGGTCACCGGCTGCACGCTCACCCCGCTGTTCGACGCCCTCGCCGCCTTCCACCGGACCCACCCCGGGGTCGAGCTCTCGCTCGTCGAGGGCCACTCGCTCCAACTCCTGGACGCCGTGCGCTCCGGTACCGTGGACGTGGCCCTCGTCGGCACCGCGACGGCCTCCCCCGAGGGCCTGGAGGCGCTTCCCGTCGTCGCCGAGCGGCTCGTCGTCGCCGTCCCGCCGAGCCATCCACTGGCGCGGCGGAAGCGGGTCACCCTGCGCGGCGTGTGCGAGCACCCGCTCGTGTGCATGCCGCCCGGAACCGGCCTGCGTGCCGTCTTCGACCGGGCTTGCGCCGCGCGGAACCTGCGCCCCTCGGTCACGCTCCAGGCGAGCGCGCCGGAGGCCGTCGCCGACCTCGCCGCCCGGGGGCTGGCCGTGGCCGTCCTCAGCGCCTCGACGGTCGGGACCGACGGGGAACGCCTCGTGGCCCGCACGATCGACGACGCGGAGGACCTCGCCTACCTCACCCTGGCCTGGCGCCCCTCACCCAGCCCCGCGACCCGCACCCTGCTACACCACGCCCGCCCGGCGTTCGCGTAACCGTTCCGCGCAAGCCCCGCCCCCGCGCTGCGCGGCCGGCACTCGGTATGGGACGACCGGGACAACGACGTACCCGCACCTACGACGTGCACGGCCGCCTCGCCACGCTCACCGACCCCGAGAACGGCGAGGAGAGCTACGCCTACGACGTCTACGGCAACCAGACGTCGCGGACGATGCCGACGGGCGAGCAGTTCACCTACGCCTACACCCCGCTCGGCCAGCTCGCCGAGGTCACGCTGAAGGGCTACGACGACGGCGGCGGGACACCGGCCGACGTCGTCCTCGACTCCTACGCCTACGACCCCACCGGCCGGCTCGCCGAGCACACCGACGCGATGGGCCGCACCACGCGGCAGACCTACTACGACGACGGCCTCCTCGCCCAGACGATCCTGGCTGGGTTCCAGGACTCCGACGGCACCACACGGGACCTCGTCCTGAGTGAGCGTCAGCACGACGCCGCCGGCCACCTCGTCACGGAGATCACCGGCAACGGGACCGTCACCACCACGTACGACGTGGACGCCGCCGGGCGCACCACCGCCGAGACCCTCGACCCGGCAGGGCTGGCCCGACGCACCGCCTAAACCCACGACGCGGGCGGGGCCGTCCTCACCGAGACCCACACCGGGGCGGGCGGTACGCGCACCGAGCGCGTCACCTTCGAGCGCAACATCGCGGGCGACCTCGTCCGCCAGACCGTGGAGAACGGCACGGAGGACCTCGTCACCACCTACCAGGTGGACGACCGGGGTCTGGTCACGGCCGAGACCTCACCCCTCGGCAACGCGACCGGAGGCGACCCGGCCGCTCACACCACCGACTTCGCCTACGACGTGCTCGGCCGCCTCACCGAGTCGGCCGCGCCTCCCGTGACCGTCGAGGAGTACGGAACCCAGACCGCCGTCGCCCGGCCCACCGCCTCCACCGGGTACAACACCTTCGGCGAGGTCACGGACGCGCGGGACGCGAACGGCGAGGTCACGCACACGTCCTACGACGCGGCGGGCAGGCCGGTGAGCACCACCCTGCCCTCCTACACCCCGCCCGGCACGACCACCCCGCAGACGGCGACGCTGCGGAGCACGTACGACGCCGCCGGCCGGCCGGTCACCGAGACGGAACCGCTCGGCAACGTCACCTCCTACACCTATGACCAGCTTGGCCGGCTCACGGCCGTCACCGAGCCCGCCCCCACCGAGGGAGCCGAGCAGCCGGTCACCCGGTACACCTACGACCTGCTGGGCGAACGCCTGTCCACCACGGACCCGACGGGTGCCCGTACCGAGGCCACGTACGACGAGCTGGGCCGCCAGATCACGTCCACGGTTATCGAGCGTCAGCCCTCGGCGGGCGTCTACACGACCCATCTGACCTACGACGACGCCGGGAACCTGACCTCAACCACGAGCCCCACCGGCATCGTCACCACCACCGACCACAACGCGGCAGGCCAGCCGACCTCCTCCACGGACGCGGCAGGGAAGACGACGACGTACGACTACGGCCCGACCGGCCTGCCCGTCGCCGTCACCGACCCCCTCGGCCGCACGGTGCGCAGCACCCACGACCTCGCGGGCCGCGTCACGGCGGTGACCGACCTGGCGCCCGACGGAACCGAACTGCGCACCCGTAGCTCCGCCTACGACGCCGTCAGCAACCCGGTCGCCGTGACCAACCCGCTGGGCCATACCGTCCAGCAGACGTTCGACGCCCACGGACGGCTCACGGAGCTGGTGGAGCCGGTGGACGCCGAAACGTCCCTCACCACCACCTTCGGCTACGACGCGGCGGGCAACCGCACCCGGCTCACCGACGGGCGCGGCAACGTCACCTGGTACACGTTCACCAGCCGCGGCCTGCCCGAGTCCGTCATCGAACCGGCCACCGCCGCCCACCCCGACGCCGCCGACCGCACGTTCACCACGGTGTACGACGCGGCCGGGCAACCGGTGCGCGAACTGCAGCCCGGCGGCGTCGAGCAGACCCGCACCTTCGACGCCCTCGGCCGCGTCGTCTCCCTCACCGGAACCGGTGCAGAAGCCGCCACGGGCACCGACACCTTCGACTACGACCTGGCCGGACGCGTCACCTCCGTGAGCGCGCCCGGCGGCACGAACGCCTACACCTACGACGACCGCGGCAACCTGCTCAGCTCGTCCGGGCCCTCCGGCACCGCCACCTTCACCTACGACGCGGAAGGACGCCTCGCCGGACGCACCGACGCCGCGGGCGCCGCGACCTTCGGCTACGACAACGCGGGCCGCCTCGCCTCGGCCGCCGACCCCCTGACAGGAGCCACCCAGAGCTACACCTACGACGCCCTCTCCCGACCGTCCGCCATCAGCTACGGCAGCCCCTCGGCGACCCGATCCTTCGGCTACGACGCTCTGGGCCGCCTGGCCTCCGACACGCTCAAAGCCCCGGACAGCACGACGACGGCCGAAGTCACCTACACCTTCGACGAGGCCGACCAGCTCACCGGCAAGACGACCACCGGCACGGCGGGCGCCGGACAGCACACCTACGCCTACGACCAGGCCGGCCGCCTGACCAACTGGACGGCACCCGACGCCACCGATACGTCCTACACCTGGGACGCCTCCGGCAACCGCGTCACGGCCGGCGCGAAGACGGCGACCTACGACGAGCGCAACCGCCTCCTCACCGCCGACGGCGTCACCTACAGCTGGTCGGCCCGAGGCACCCTGCTCGGGACGACCGGCGGCCCGGACGGCGACACCACCGCGGCCTACGACGCCCTGGGCCGCCTGCTCACCGACGGCACGACGACCTACGCCTACGACGGCCTGGGCCGCCTGGTGAAGCGCGGCGAGACAACCCTCGCCTACGCCGACCACTCCAACAACGCGGTCTCCACGGCAGGCGAGCTGGTCTTCCGCGACCCGGCGGGCAACCCCCTGTCCACCGCGGCGCCGGACGGCTCGGGTGCCCAGGCCGTACTGGCCGACGCCCACGGCGACGTCACCGGCACCTTCGCCCCCTCCACGGGCACCCTGGCCGGCTCCTCCGCCTACTCCCCGTTCGGCAACGTCACCGACCAGGCCGGAGCCCGCGGGTCCCTCGGCTATCAGGGCGAGTACACCGACTCGGACACCGGCAAGGTCAACATGCACGCCCGCTGGTACGACCCCAGCACCGGCGCCTTCGCCTCCCGCGACTCCTGGACCCTCAACCCCACCCCTTCAATCCAGGCCAACCGCTACACCTACGGCAACGGCTCCCCGCTGATCCACACGGACCCCTCCGGCCACCGTGCCGTCCCGCCTGGTGGCGCCGGATGGGGGTCGCTGAACCCCTACCGTGCACCGAGCGGCGGCGGCCGTGGCAGCGGACCGAGGAGCGGCGGCGGCAGTGCACCTCGGGGCGGGACACGACCCCCGGGCAAGGTCAAGGATCGCCGAAACCACCCGCGTAGCAGGGGCCTCAACTCCACGCGTCGTACCAGTCATCGCGGCCAGGCGAACCGCCTGCAGCGTGAGTTCCGCCGGATGGACCAGGCACGCACCAACGGCCGGGGCTCAAGGCCCAGCACCACCCCGACGTACAGGTGCACATACAACTGCGGCGGTGGAAACAGCCCAGTCGGCGGGCGCGTGGCTCCGTCCACGCGCGCACTCTCCACCGGTCCCCGTGCCTCCGCACCGCCGCCTCCGCCCATGTGGTCGATTATCCTTCCGAAGATCATCGCCAAGGCGCATCCGCGCCCGCCTTCCGTGGCAGTCGTGGACTTCGACTTGGAACGCCGCGTCGAGGACTCCTTCACCCAGGCCGCTAAAGATCTGGAACTTACAGACGCAGAACTGCGCGGATTCTTCAAAGTATTTCCGATTCTCGAGAGTGATGAAGATTTCCGTGAAGAATTCGAGAGCTTCTTGATTAGCGGTAGGGGCAACCAAGGACGTTGCCATGAGGGGAGTGGGACTTCCTGGGTCCACTATATGCCGCGGGACAGCGCCAATGGGGGCCGCGCAACCGGTGTAATTGCCTGCTTGCGGGATGAAGGAATTGACTACAAGGGGCGAGGGAAGAGGCTTGACCCCGACAAGGAAACGGAAATTGTGGGAAGCGACACAATCCGCAGTTCTCGCGTGCTGCCGTCCGATCCGGCTGGTTGGCAAGACAACGACTCTCGAAGAGGTTTTCAGCGAGGCCACCTCCTGGCTCGATCACTTGGTGGTAGCGGCACAGAGCCACGCAACCTGGTCAAGTTGTACAAGAAGGCCAATAGTCCGGTAATGCGAGACTTCGAGGGGGCGGTGAGAGATCGAGTGAGTGCGGGCGAGGCGATTTTCTACACCGCTATACCGTCATACAGTGGGCGCCAGGTGATCCCCGATAGGGTGGAGTTGTTCGCCTTCGGCAGCAACGGCTATGTAGGACGGTGTACGGTCCATAATACGCCGACTGCCTTGTCGGTGGTCGATGGAAGGCTTGATGCGAGGTGCAGTGAATAGTATTCAAGAATTGGCTCGCAATCTCGGACTTGTTGAGCCGCGTCGATATATTGTTGACTGGGATCGCGCAGAGAGAGATGTTGGTGTGCGTTTTCCTTCGGATTACAAGGAGTACGTCTATTGGTTCGGCCCTGGCGGATTTGAGGATAGCTTCTTTGTGAGCATTCCAGGAGTTGAGAACTCCAATGTTGAGCTCCTCAGTAATTTTCGCGACGAAGTCGAAGATCTGCGGAGTTGGAATTCCGGTGACCGGGGGCCGGCGATTATTAAGCTCTTCCCTGAGTCTGGGGGTTGGCTGCCCTTTGCGGTCAGTGTCGAGGGGTGTGGAATATTCTGGATTACGGAAGGGGGTGATCCAAATTGTTGGCCGGTCGCAGCTCGCACGAGATTTTGGGAGCCGGAGTATTTCCGCGGTGGTTTTGCGGAGTTCCTGTGTGCCGCTGTGTACGGGGCCGTCGAGTTTGAGGCCCTACCTGAACTAGAGCATGATCCTCCGCTGGAGTTCTGGCCAGATGATGGTTCCTGGCTGGGCGGCGCTGGAACTCGTCTAGATGGGTACGGCTTTTTTGAGGTGACTTGATCCTTCTCGTCGCCGGATGGCGGGTTCAGATCGCGGTGCTCTCGACCAGAGGTGTGAGGACCACGACCGCATGGCGCCGTTGGCGGTGGAGCTTCTCCTGACGCCGAGTGGGCCGTTGGACCGGGGTCGGGGGTGCTGGTTAGCTGGGCTCACACGGAGTGAGCGGCGTCCAGGCTGAGAAGGGAAGTGAGGTGCCGGTGGAGGCTTCGCGGCTGGAAGAGGTGCGCCTGACCTCCTTCAAGAGCTTCACCGGCCAGTGCTTGCCGCTCCAGGACCTGACGGTCCTGATCGGCCGCAACGGCAGCGGCAAGTCCAACGCGCTCGACGCACTGCTGGTGCTGTCCCGGCTTGCGCTGGGCGAGCCGGTGAGGGACGCATTGGACGGGCCCCGAGCCGCCGAGGAGCCGATCCGTGGCGGGGCCGCCGGGTGCGCACCCCTCGGTGCGGACGAGTTCACCGTCGGGTGCCGGGTCCGCTCGCCGCTGGGCGTCTTCGATCTCGATGTGAGGCTCGCGGTCTTCCCCGAGGTGCGGGTGCTGCGGGAGACGCTGACCGCTGTGGAGGGTGTGCGGTACGCCGGGCGGCGGCTCGGTCAGGAGCGTGTCCTGCTCGCGAGTGACCCGCCCGACAAGCGGCGCGGCGACCTGAACGTGCGGTACTTCAATGGCCGCCGAGGTGTGGACCCGGCTGTCCCGTTCCTCTCCGACCGGCTCCTGACCAGCCAGGCTCCCGTGCGGGTCCCGGCGACCAGTGAGGCCACCCGGCTCGTCCACATGGCTGCCCGCGAGGTGCTCGGCGTGCTGCGGGAGGTCTTCCTCCTCGACCCGGTGCCGCATCTCATGCGGCAGTACGTCAACCGTCAGGACTCCGAGCTACGCCGCAACGCCGACAACCTCAGCGCCTCGGTGGCCGCGCTCGAGGCCGACGACCCCGGTGCCTTCGCCCGGCTGACCGAGCTGATCGGCGGTATGCCGGAGTACCCCGTCCGGGCGATCAGCAGTGTGGGAACGCCTCTGGGTGACGTGCAGGTGGTCCTCCGCGAAGCCGGATTCCACGGCAGCGAGCACGATGTCCCCGCCCGGCTGGTCAGTGACGGCATGCTTCGCTTTCTGGCCTTCGGCACCGCACTGCTGAGCGCGCCCACGATGGCTGACGGGGATGGCGGGGACATCGCCGCGGTTCAGCGGCACCTGGTGATCGAGGAGGTCGAGAACGGCCTCTACCCCACACAGGCGGCGCGGGTGCTGCGCCTGATGAAGGAGGAGTCGCGCCGCCGTCGTATCGACGTCCTGTTCACCACGCACAGCCCCGCCCTGCTCAACTCGTTGGAGGCGGCCGACCACTCGGGGGTCGTCGTCTGCACCCGGGATGGAGAGTCGGGGGAGAGCCGTCTGACGCCGCTGCCCGAACTTCCCGGCTATGTGGAGCTCATGGCGGCGGGTGATCTGGGGGACGCCGTCACCAAGGGGCGGTTGGCCGACGCGACCGAGCCGCGTACCGGTGAGACGGTCAGCATCGAGGACTTCCTGGGGAGCCTGTGACCCAACGACGCTTACGGACACCCATGGCGCGGCAGGTCGTCGACTTCCTCGACACCTCGGTCTTCGTGGAGATCCTCGACGTTCCGTTCATGAACGACCATCGCGCGGAGATCGTGGCGGAGATGCAGGACCGACTGAGTCAGGGAGTTCGCTTCGTCCTTCCGACGGCGACGATCGTCGAGACCGGCAACCACGTCTTCCAGGTCAAGGCCGGAACCGCGCGGGGCAGGTGCGCTCAGATCTTCCAGAGGATGCTGGAGAAGACCGCGAGCGGGGAAGCTCCGTGGGTGCTGCATGAACGGCAGTGGAGCGGTGAATTCCTAGCCGCCCTGAGCGCGGGCGGTCGCACGGGCATGAGCCTGGCCGAGCACGCCGTCCGACAGCAGCTCGGTACGGGGGATCTCAGCATTGTGGCTGAGCGTGACCTCTACGCCTCCCGTACGCAGGCGACGGTACGGATCTGGACCCGGGAGGCCACGATGGACACCTGGGCCACGCTCGGCTGAGCGGGCGGCCCGGCGGGGTGCGGGTGCTTGGGCGGGGTAGGGAGGGGGTAGGGGGCTGGCGGGTGGTCGTCCGAGGTGGGGGGTCGGTGCGGTGGAGCAGGACAAGGTGTACGTGGGTTTCCCGGGGGCGAGCGCGGCCGAGGCCAACGGGCTGGCGGCGGAGCTGGTGGAGTTCCTGCATGCGCAGGTGCCGCAGGTGACGGCGGTTCAGGAGCGGGAGGACCCGAGGCGGCAGGACGCGGGCATAGTCGTGGCGCTGGTCGGGATGCTGTCGCTCGGGGTTGCGCCGGCTCTGGCGCGAGGGGTCGCCACGTGGATGGCCAAACGGAGCCTTGCGGAGCTGCACCTCTCCCGGCGTCGCAAGGATTCCGGAGAGGTCGTCACCGAGCTGAAGCTGGAGGGTCGCCCCTCGGCTCGGACGATGCGGGTCATCGAGGGCTTCTTCGAGGAGACCCGGGACACCGACGGCACGGGGGACGTCCAGGGGTGACGCTTGACCCGCGTCGCACGCTGGCGATCGTGTGTGGGGCCGACTCCTGGCCGAAGTTGCGGGAGTTCGAGGACGCGGAGGCGTTTCGTACGACGGCGACGGCGTTTCGCGATTACCTGACGGAGGAGGGGCTTGGGCTTCCGGAGGGGCATGTGCTGTGGCTGTTCGGCGAGTCGGACGTCCAGCGGCATCTGGATCGGATCGCTGGCTTCCTGCGGGCGGCATTTGGGGAGGGGTCTCCGCGGGGCGGTGGCTGGACGGTGTTGTTCTTCTACACGGGGCACGGTTTCTTTCCGTCGTCTCCGACCGAGTACTGCTTGGCGTTGCATGACACTCGGCCGCCGTTGAGGGAGGAGACGAGTCTGCGGGCGAATTCGCTGGGGCGGTTGTTGCGGGCGGTGGCTCCGGACAGTGACCGTGTGCTGGTGGTGGACGCGTGCTTCGCGGCGGCTGCGGTGCGTTATATGCAGGCGTCGTTGGACGACGTCGTGGAGCGTCGGGTGCGGACGGTGCTGGATGAGGAGCCGGTGGCCGGGCCGGGGAGTGTGGCGGTGTTGTGTGCCTCGGACCAGAACACCTGGGCGGAGCTCGACGGTTCGTTGAGGTGGACGACATTCGGGCGCAGCCTGCTCGACGTTCTCACCGGGGGTCGGCGCGGTGGTCCGGCGGCACTGTCGCTGCGCGAAGTGTGCGAGGGCGTGAGCGGGCTGCAACGGAGCAAGGCGGCGCCCGCGCCCGAGCTGCACGTGCCGGTACAGGCGGCGGGCGATCTTTCCAAGGTGCCGCTGTTCCCGAACCCCGCGTGGGACGGGATCACGCCTGGTCCTGCCCCGGAGCCGGTGCCCCGCTCACCACTGCCGGTGCCCGATGGCCCCGTGATGTCCGTGGACTCCGTGCGGCGGAGTGTGCTGGACGTCCTGGCCACGCAGCCGGACAGCCTCGTGCGCAGCGGGACGCGGATCTCGCCGCGGCTCATGGCGACCGTGCGGAAGCGGTGCGGGCTGGCCGAGGGGGACGAGGTGCACGCGGTCCTGAAGCCCCGGGTGGCGGTGCGGGGCGGTTCCTGGGCGCACGTGATCGCGTTCACGGACTCGGGGATGCATGCCACCACCGGGGATCCCGCGCAGTTCCGCTGTGGCTACGACGCTTTGCACGAACTGGGGCTTGAGATGCGCGTTTCATGGTTCTACCCCGGGCCCGGACACAGTCGGTCGGACTACTACCTGGAGCTGAGCGCCGCCGGCGCGAGCATCTCGTACGGCCCCTGGAGCGGCGGCTGCGCGAAGAAGCTCCGGGCGGTGCTCGGTGCCGTCCGGGCGGCGGCGGGCCGGACGGGCTGACGGGGCCCGGCCATCGGCGCTTCGTGCCCCGCCGCACGGTCGGCGGTGCCGGAGTGACGGGACCGTCATGTTGCCGATCTTGGACGGTGACTTGGCGTTGCTAGCGTCGCCGCTCGTTTGATCAGCACAACCAAGTGAAGAGGCGTTGGGACGTGGCGGAGGAGCCGGGGCGCGACTCGGGGAAGTCGGATGAGGAGTGGACGGCCTTCCTGCGGGACTCCGCGAGCGGGCAGGGGAGCGAGGCCGCGCCGAAGGAGCCGTCGGCGCGGGCGCGGATGGTCGCCGGGCGGCTGCGGGAGATGGACGAGGCGGCTGAGCGGCAGCAGCCGAAGCGGCGGTGGTGGGGCGGGAAGCGGGAGCCGGAGCCCTGGCAGCCGGAGGGGTGGCGGACCGGTTCCGCCTGGCGGGAGATGCAGGGCGGTCGGCGTGGCGGCCGGTCGGTGCGTTGGGTCGCGGGGTTCGTGGCGTTGTGCGCGGTGTGCTGGGGAGCCGTCCACTACCTCGACGACGCCAGGGTCGGCCTCGACACCGTCCTGTCCGGCGGCCCGAAGGAACCGCTGCCCGCGGAGACGGGCGCCCCGAGCGCGGCCCCGGAGCACGAGCTGCTGAGTGACCTGCCCACACTGGCGGAGCCGTTCACGGGGTCGCCCGCCGAGCGCTGGGCGGGCGGGGCGGAAGCGATCGTGCTGCCGGAGGCCCGGGCGGTCGGAGGCGTGTCGGCGGAGCGCGTGTCGGCCAAGCTGGTCACCCTCAAGAAGTTCCTCGTCGCGGCCAACCTCGACCCCGCCGTCGTGAACGGTGGGAGCCCCGAGGGCGCCATCGCGCTGATCGACCCGGACCAGGAGGAGATGGTCGACCGCATCGAGGCGGCGTTCGAGGACCCGAGCCGGGAGAACGACCCGACGGACTGGTTCTCGCGCTTCGACCCGGGCGAGGCCCGGCTGATCGGCGACACCGTGAAGGTGCGGGGCCGGATGGAGTTCTCCGAGACGGGCGAGGGCAGGGCCGCGATCCGGGCCGACTACACCTTCGTCTATCCGGTGGAGAGCGTGAAGCGGCCGGGGGAGGTGACGCGTACCGTGGTGCGCCGCGTGCTGGAGGTCGAGGTGCTCGACCCGCGGCGCTGGGCGGCGTCGCCGGACAGGCTCTGGGTGACCGAGTACATACGGGACGTGGGGAACACGGCGTGCGGCGTCCACGACGGTCTGCTGCATCCGGAGTTCCTGTCCGAGCTGATGGACAACCCGCAGCCCACGGGCCCGACCACCGACCCGTACGACCGCAGCAAGTCCCTGGACGAGCTGCGGCGCGTCCAGGGCGGTGAGTGCGGAGCGGTCAGCCGCGTCTGACGAGCCCCGGGGATCTCCCCGTGTCCCTCGTGCGGCCCGTGGGGGACGTCACCGCACCGGCCGGGGGTGCGTCCCCGCGTCGGCGTGGTATGGGTCCGGTGTGACGGGTTCCGACGACGGCCCGGAGCCGCTTCGGGAGGCCGTCAAGGGTGGCCCGGGGCCGATTGGCGGGGGCTCTGTCCTGTATGGCACACTGTTCCGGTTGCTCGGTTGAGTGCCGATGCTGTGCGCCTCCCGCCGGGAGGACCGGAAGCGAGTCCCAGGTATTCGTCGCCCCTCGTCAGGGGCGGAAGTACGGGAATCTTCCGGGAAGCGCAGGAGGGGCTTTTAACCAGGCGCCCGGTGGGTTTCTTCCCCCGGTTCCCCCCTTCGAGGGCTTTCTCCCTGTGGAGAAGTACGAGGAGGGGTGCGACACGCCCGACCGCGTGGGTCGGGGGTGAGGGCGGAGCCACCGGGACCAGAGCGTTTACGAGAGACAGGACTACGAAGTAGCCATGGCGGGACAGAAGATCCGCATCCGGCTCAAGGCCTACGACCACGAGGTCATCGACAACTCGGCGAAGAAGATCGTCGAGACGGTGACCCGCACTGGTGCGTCGGTCGCGGGCCCGGTGCCGCTGCCCACTGAGAAGAACGTGTACTGCGTCATCAAGTCGCCGCACAAGTACAAGGACTCGCGCGAGCACTTCGAGATGCGCACCCACAAGCGTCTGATCGACATCCTCGACCCGACGCCCAAGACCGTTGACTCGCTGATGCGCCTGGACCTCCCGGCCGGCGTTGACATCGAGATCAAGCTCTGAGGGGTGCGGGAAGATGGCTAAGCAGATCAAGGGCCTCCTGGGCGAGAAGCTCGGCATGACCCAGGTCTGGGACGAGAACAACCGTGTCGTCCCGGTGACCGTGGTGAAGGCCGGCCCCTGTGTCGTGACCCAGGTGCGTTCCGATGACCGTGACGGCTACGGAGCCGTCCAGATCGCCTTCGGCGAGATCGACCCGCGCAAGGTGAACAAGCCCCTCAAGGGCCACTTCGCCAAGGCCGACGTGACGCCCCGGCGCCACCTCGTCGAGCTGCGCACCGAGGACGCTTCCGAGTACACCCTGGGCCAGGAGATCACCGCCGAGGTGTTCGAGTCCGGCGTCAAGGTGGACGTGACCGGTAAGTCCAAGGGCAAGGGCACCGCCGGTGTCATGAAGCGCCACGGCTTCCACGGCGGCAAGGCCTCGCACGGTGCGCACCGCGTGCACCGCAAGCCGGGCTCCATCGGTGGCTGCGCCACGCCGGGCCGCGTCTTCAAGGGAATGAAGATGGCGGGCCGCGCGGGCAACGAGCGGGTCACCACCCAGAACCTGACCGTCCACGCCGTTGACGCGGAGAAGGGACTGCTGCTCATCAAGGGCGCCGTCCCCGGTCCGAACGGCGGCCTCGTCCTGGTCCGTACCGCGGCCAAGGGGGCCTGAGGTAGATGAGCACCATTGACATCCTTTCGCCGGCTGGCGACAAGGCCGGGTCCGTCGAGCTCCCCGCGGAGATCTTCGACGCGAAGGTCAGCGTTCCGCTGATCCACCAGGTCGTCGTCGCCCAGCTCGCGGCGGCCCGCCAGGGCACGCACAAGACGAAGACCCGCGGCGAGGTCCGCGGTGGCGGCAAGAAGCCGTACCGCCAGAAGGGCACCGGCCGGGCGCGTCAGGGCTCGACCCGCGCCCCGCAGTTCGCGGGCGGTGGCGTCGTGCACGGTCCCGTGCCGCGTGACTACTCGCAGCGGACCCCCAAGAAGATGAAGGCCGCCGCCCTGCGTGGCGCCCTCTCCGACCGGGCCCGCCACAACCGCGTCCACGTCGTCACCGGCGTGGTCGAGGGCGAGGTGTCCACCAAGGCCGCCAAGACCCTGTTCGGCAAGATCAGCGAGCGCAAGAACGTGCTCCTGGTCGTCGACCGGGCCGACGAGGCCGCGTGGCTGTCCGCCCGCAACCTGCCCCAGGTCCACATCCTGGAGCCGGGCCAGCTGAACACGTACGACGTGCTCGTCTCCGACGACGTGGTCTTCACCAAGGCCGCCTACGACGCCTTCGTCGCCGGGCCCGCCAAGGCCGCCAAGGCCGTCGCCTCCGAGGCTGAGCTCGAAGGGAGCGAAGCCTGATGAGCGAGGCAACCGCCACCGCGGCCACCGCGGTCACCAGCTCCACGTACACGGACCCCCGTGACGTGCTGCTGAAGCCCGTGGTCTCGGAGAAGAGCTACGCGCTGCTGGACGAGAACAAGTACACGTTCATCGTCGACCCGCGCGCCAACAAGACCCAGATCAAGCAGGCCGTCGAGGCGGTCTTCTCGGTCAAGGTCACCGGGGTCAACACGATCAACCGGCAGGGCAAGCGCAAGCGCACCCGCACCGGTTACGGCAAGCGCGCGAACACCAAGCGCGCCATCGTGACCCTCGCCGAGGGCGACCGTATCGACATCTTCGGCGGCCCGGTCTCCTAACGGAGACAGGAGCCGTCCGATATCGGACGAGGACTGAGAAATGGGTATCCGCAAGTACAAGCCGACGACTCCTGGCCGTCGTGGCGCCAGCGTCGCCGACTTCGTCGAGGTCACGCGGTCCACGCCGGAGAAGTCGCTGGTCCGCCCGCTGCACAGCAAGGGCGGCCGTAACAACGCCGGTCGTGTGACCGTCCGCCACCAGGGCGGTGGCCACAAGCGCGCCTACCGCGTGATCGACTTCCGTCGTCACGACAAGGACGGCGTGCCGGCCAAGGTCGCGCACATCGAGTACGACCCCAACCGCACGGCGCGTATCGCGCTCCTGCACTACGCCGACGGCGAGAAGCGTTACATCCTCGCGCCGCGCGGCATCCAGCAGGGCGACCGGGTCGAGAACGGCCCCGGGGCCGACATCAAGCCGGGCAACAACCTGCCGCTGCGCAACATCCCGGTCGGTACGACCATCCACGCCATCGAGCTGCGGCCGGGCGGCGGTGCGAAGTTCGCCCGCTCCGCCGGTGCCGCTGTACAGCTCCTCGCGCGTGAGGGCTCCATGGCCCACCTGCGCATGCCGTCCGGTGAGATCCGCCTGGTCGACGTCCGCTGCCGCGCCACCGTCGGCGAGGTCGGCAACGCCGAGCAGTCGAACATCAACTGGGGCAAGGCGGGCCGCAAGCGCTGGCTGGGCGTTCGCCCGACCGTCCGCGGCGTCGTGATGAACCCGATCGACCACCCGCACGGTGGTGGTGAGGGCCGGACCTCCGGTGGTCGGCACCCGGTGTCGCCCTGGGGTCAGAAGGAAGGACGTACTCGCTCGCCGAAGAAGGCCAGCAACAAGTACATCGTCCGCCGCCGCAAGACGAACAAGAAGCGCTAGGAGCGGGTTTAGATGCCGCGCAGTCTCAAGAAGGGGCCCTTCGTCGACGACCACCTGAGCAAGAAGGTGGACGCACAGAACGAAGCCGGCACCAAGAACGTCATCAAGACCTGGTCCCGCCGCTCCATGATCGTCCCGGCCATGCTCGGCCACACGATCGCGGTGCACGACGGCCGCAAGCACGTCCCGGTGTTCGTCACCGAGTCGATGGTCGGCCACAAGCTCGGCGAGTTCGCGCCGACCCGCACCTTCCGCGGCCACGTGAAGGACGACCGCAAGTCGCGTCGTCGCTGATCGGCTGGGTGCATCGACTATGACTGACACCGAAGGGACAACCATGGAAGCCAGGGCCCAGGCGCGCTACGTGCGTGTCACGCCCATGAAGGCCCGCCGGGTGGTGGACCTTGTCCGTGGCATGGATGCCACGGAGGCTCAGGCGGTCCTGCGTTTCACCCCGCAGGCCGCGAGCGTGCCGGTGGGCAAGGTGCTGGACAGCGCCATCGCCAACGCCGCGCACAACTACGACCACACCGACGTGACCACCTTGTTCGTCAAGGAGGCCTACGTCGACGAGGGCCCGACCCTGAAGCGTTTCCGTCCGCGCGCCCAGGGCCGCGCCTACCGGATTCGCAAGCGGACCAGCCACATCACGGTGGTCGTCGGCACCAAGGAAGGAACCCGGTAATGGGCCAGAAGGTTAACCCGCACGGGTTCCGGCTCGGCATCACCACCGACTTCAAGTCCCGGTGGTACGCCGACAAGCTGTACAAGGACTACATCAAGGAAGACGTCGAGATCCGCCGCCTGCTCACGCAGGGCATGGAGCGGGCCGGCATCTCCAAGGTGGAGATCGAGCGCACCCGCGACCGCGTCCGGGTCGACGTCCACACCGCTCGTCCGGGCATCGTCATCGGCCGCCGCGGCGCCGAGGCGGAGCGCATCCGCGGCCGGCTCGAGAAGCTGACCGGCAAGCAGATCCAGTTCAACATCCTTGAGGTGAAGAACCCGGAGCTGGACGCGCAGCTCGTCGCGCAGGCCGTGGCCGAGCAGCTGTCCTCCCGCGTCTCCTTCCGTCGCGCCATGCGCAAGAGCATGCAGTCGACGATGAAGGCCGGCGCCAAGGGCATCAAGATCCAGTGCGGTGGCCGTCTCGGCGGTGCCGAGATGTCCCGCTCGGAGTTCTACCGCGAGGGCCGCGTGCCCCTGCACACGCTCCGCGCGAATGTCGACTACGGCTTCTTCGAGGCCAAGACCACCTTCGGCCGCATCGGCGTCAAGGTGTGGATCTACAAGGGCGACGTGAAGAACATCGCCGAGGTCCGCGCCGAGAACGCCGCCGCGCGCGCCGGCAACCGTCCCTCCCGCGGCGGCAGCGACCGTCCGCGCCGGGGCGGCGGCGAGCGCCGTGGCCGCAAGCCGCAGCAGCAGCAGGCTCCCGCCGAGGCCCCCAAGGCCGAGGCCGCTGCCGCCGCTCCGGCTGAGAGCACCGGACAGGAGGCCTGACCGCCATGCTGATCCCCCGTAGGGTCAAGCACCGCAAGCAGCACCACCCGAAGCGGAACGGTATGGCCAAGGGCGGTACCGAGGTCGCGTTCGGCGAGTACGGCATCCAGGCCGTCACCCCCGCGTATGTGACGAACCGGCAGATCGAGGCAGCTCGTATCGCCATGACCCGTCACATCAAGCGTGGCGGCAAGGTCTGGATCAACATCTACCCGGACCGCCCGCTCACCAAGAAGCCGGCCGAGACCCGCATGGGTTCCGGTAAGGGTTCGCCGGAGTGGTGGGTCGCGAACGTCAAGCCCGGCCGGGTGATGTTCGAGCTGTCCTACCCGAACGAGAAGATTGCTCGTGAGGCGCTCCTCCGCGCTGCTCACAAGCTTCCGATGAAGTGCCGGATCGTGCGGCGCGAGGCAGGTGAGGCGTGATGTCGGCCGGTACCAAGGCCAGCGAGCTGCGTGAGCTGAACAACGAGGAACTCGTTGCGAAGCTGCGCGAGGCCAAGGAGGAGCTTTTCAACCTCCGTTTCCAGGCGGCGACCGGTCAGCTGGAGAACAACAGCCGACTGAAGGTCATCCGCAAGGACATCGCCCGGATCTACACCCTGATGCGGGAGCGCGAGCTCGGCATCGAGACGGTGGAGAGCGCCTGATGAGCGAGACGAATGTGACTGAGAAGAACGAGCAGCGCGGCTTCCGCAAGACCCGTGAGGGTCTGGTCGTCAGCGACAAGATGGACAAGACCGTCGTCGTCGCCGTCGAGGACCGCGTCAAGCACGCGCTGTACGGCAAGGTCATCCGCCGTACCAACAAGCTCAAGGCGCACGACGAGCAGAACGCCGCGGGTGTCGGCGACCGCGTCCTCCTCATGGAGACCCGGCCGCTGTCCGCGACGAAGCGCTGGCGCGTCGTCGAGATCCTCGAGAAGGCCAAGTAACCGGCGGGGGCCCGGCCCCCGTCACGCCCCCGCTGGGGGCTCCGCCCCCGGGCCGCACGGTCCGGGCGGCGGGCGCCCGGCATCAGTTCCGCCAGGCTCGGTGGGCCGCCCGAGGGCGCCCACCGGGAACCGGCAGACGATCAGGAGATAGACGTGATCCAGCAGGAGTCGCGACTGCGTGTCGCCGACAACACGGGTGCGAAGGAGATTCTTTGCATCCGTGTGCTCGGCGGCTCGGGTCGCCGCTACGCGGGTATCGGCGACGTCGTCGTCGCCACCGTCAAGGACGCGATCCCCGGTGGCAACGTGAAGAAGGGTGACGTCGTCAAGGCCGTCATCGTGCGCACCGTCAAGGAGCGCCGGCGTCCCGACGGCTCGTACATCCGCTTCGACGAGAACGCCGCCGTCATCCTCAAGGGTGACGGCGACCCCCGCGGCACCCGAATCTTCGGTCCGGTGGGCCGTGAACTGCGCGAGAAGAAGTTCATGAAGATCATCTCGCTCGCGCCGGAGGTGCTGTGAGCATGAAGATCAAGAAGGGCGACCTGGTCCAGGTCATCACCGGTAAGGACAAGGGCAAGCAGGGCAAGGTCATTCAGGCCTACCCCCGCGAGGACCGCGTCCTGGTCGAGGGTGTCAACCGGGTCAAGAAGCACACCAAGGCCGGCCAGACCGCTCGCGGTTCGAAGACCGGCGGCATCGTGACGACCGAGGCCCCCATCCACGTGAGCAACGTGTCGCTCGTGGTGGAGAAGGACGGCAACAAGGTCGTGACGCGCGTCGGATACCGCTTCGACGAGGACGGCAACAAGATCCGCGTTGCCAAGCGGACCGGTGAGGACATCTGATGACGACCACCACCAACGCCCCGCGCCTCAAGCAGCGCTACCGCGAGGAGATCCAGGGCAAGCTGCGTGAGGAGTTCTCCTACGAGAACGTCATGCAGATCCCGGGTCTCACCAAGATCGTGGTCAACATGGGTGTGGGCGACGCAGCCCGCGACTCCAAGCTGATCGAGGGCGCCATCCGCGACCTCGCCACGATCACCGGCCAGAAGCCGGCCGTGACGAAGGCCCGCAAGTCCATCGCCCAGTTCAAGCTGCGCGAAGGCCAGCCGATCGGTGCGCACTCGACGCTGCGCGGCGACCGGATGTGGGAGTTCCTCGACCGCCTGCTGTCGCTCGCGCTGCCGCGCATCCGCGACTTCCGCGGTCTGTCCCCGAAGCAGTTCGACGGGCGCGGGAACTACACCTTCGGTCTGACCGAGCAGGTCATGTTCCACGAGATCGATCAGGACAAGATCGACCGGGTCCGGGGCATGGACATCACCGTGGTCACCACGGCGACCAACGACGAAGAGGGCCGCGCCCTGCTGCGTCACCTCGGCTTCCCGTTCAAGGAGAACTGACATGGCGAAGAAGGCTCTGATCGCCAAGGCCGCCCGCAAGCCGAAGTTCGGTGTGCGCGGTTACACCCGCTGCCAGCGCTGCGGCCGTCCGCACTCCGTCTACCGCAAGTTCGGCCTGTGCCGTGTGTGCCTTCGCGAGATGGCGCACCGCGGCGAACTGCCGGGCGTGACCAAGAGCTCCTGGTAATCCCGCACCCGCGGGCTGACCAGGACTCTCGGTAAGCATCCTGGACGGCGGGTGCCCGGCCCCCATGGCTTAGGCTGGTGGGGTTGGGCGTCCGCCGCCCACGACCGTCCGCGGGTCCAGCCCGCGATAGACGCTTACTACGCCGTAGGTCCCCGCGCCACACCTGCCCCGCCACGCGTGGGGAGAAGGACGGCGCAGACAGGAAACCCCGGCGAGAGAGGCCGAAGGCCATCACATGACCATGACCGATCCGATCGCAGACATGCTGACACGTCTGCGGAACGCGAACTCGGCGTACCACGACACCGTCGAGATGCCGCACAGCAAGATCAAGTCGCACATCGCGGAGATCCTCCAGCAGGAGGGCTACATCACCGGCTGGAAGGTCGAGGAGGCCCCCGTGGGCAAGAACCTCGTCCTGGAGCTGAAGTTCGGCCCGAACCGCGAGCGCTCGATCGCCGGCATCAAGCGGATCTCGAAGCCGGGTCTTCGGGTCTACGCAAAGTCCACCAACCTGCCGAAGGTGCTCGGCGGCCTGGGCGTGGCGATCATCTCCACGTCGCACGGGCTCCTCACCGACAAGCAGGCCGGCAAGAAGGGTGTGGGCGGGGAAGTCCTCGCCTACGTCTGGTAACGGAAGGGAACGGAGGAAAAGCCATGTCGCGAATCGGCAAGCTCCCCATCACGGTTCCCGCCGGTGTGGACGTCACCATCGATGGCCGGACGGTCAACGTGAAGGGCTCCAAGGGCGCCCTCTCGCACACCGTCGCCGCGCCCATCGAGGTCGCCAAGGGCGAGGACGGCGCCATCGTCGTGACCCGCCCGAACGACGAGAGCCGGAACAAGGCCCTGCACGGCCTGTCCCGCACGCTGGTGGCGAACATGATCACTGGCGTGACCGAGGGCTACGTCAAGAAGCTCGAGATCAGCGGTGTCGGTTACCGCGTCCAGGCGAAGGGCTCCAACCTGGAGTTCTCGCTCGGGTTCAGCCACCCCGTGCTGGTCGAGGCCCCCGACGGCATCACCTTCAAGGTCGAGGCCCCGACCCGCTTCTCGGTCGAGGGCATCGACAAGCAGAAGGTGGGCGAGGTCGCGGCCAACATCCGCAAGCTGCGCAAGCCCGACCCGTACAAGGCCAAGGGCGTCAAGTACGAAGGCGAAGTCATCCGCCGCAAGGTCGGAAAGGCTGGTAAGTAAGCCATGGCATTCGGCGTGAAGATCGCCAAGGGCGACGCCTACAAGCGCGCCGCCATCAAGCGGCGTCACATCCGCGTCCGGAAGAAGGTCTCCGGCACCGCCGAGCGTCCGCGTCTGGTCGTGACGCGTTCCAACCGGCACATGGTGGCGCAGGTCATCGACGACATCCAGGGCCACACGGTGGCCTCGGCCTCGTCCATGGACAGCTCCATCCGCGGCGTCGAGGGCGACAAGAGCGCCCAGGCGAAGCAGGTTGGCGCCCTCGTGGCCGAGCGGGCCAAGGCCGCCGGTGTCGAGGCCGTCGTCTTCGACCGCGGTGGCAACAAGTACGCCGGGCGCATCGCCGCCCTGGCCGACGCCGCCCGCGAGGCCGGGCTCAGGTTCTGAGCCGGTCCCCACGCACAGCGGATCAACGAGAGAGGTAATTCCAATGGCTGGACCCCAGCGCCGCGGTGGCGGCGCCGGTGGCGGCGAGCGGCGGGACCGTAAGGACCGGCGGGACGGTGGCGCTGCCGCCGACAAGACCGCGTACGTCGAGCGCGTCGTCGCGATCAACCGCGTCGCCAAGGTTGTGAAGGGTGGTCGTCGCTTCAGCTTCACCGCGCTGGTCGTGGTGGGCGACGGTGACGGCACCGTGGGTGTCGGATACGGCAAGGCCAAGGAGGTGCCGGCCGCCATCGCCAAGGGCGTTGAGGAGGCCAAGAAGCACTTCTTCAAGGTCCCCCGCATCCAGGGCACCATCCCGCACCCGATCCAGGGTGAGGAGGCGGCGGGTGTCGTGCTGCTCAAGCCGGCTTCGCCCGGTACCGGTGTGATCGCCGGTGGCCCGGTGCGTGCCGTGCTGGAGTGCGCGGGCATCCACGACGTGCTGAGCAAGTCGCTCGGATCGTCGAACCCGATCAACATCGTGCACGCCACGGTGGCAGCTCTGCGGGGCCTCCAGCGCCCCGAGGAGATCGCCGCCCGCCGTGGCCTGCCGCTCGAGGACGTCGCGCCCGCCGCCCTGCTGCGGGCCCGTGCCGGGGTGAGCGCGTGATGGCTCAGCTCAAGATCACCCAGACCCGTTCCGTGATCGGCACGAAGCAGAACCACCGTGACACGCTGCGGACCCTCGGTCTCAAGCGCGTCAACGACGTGGTCGTCAAGGCGGACCGCCCCGAGGTGCGCGGCATGGTGCACACCGTGCGTCACCTCGTGACGGTTGAGGAGGTCGACTGAGATGGCGGAAGAGAAGCCGCTGAAGGTCCACAACCTCCGTCCGGCCCCGGGCGCCAAGACCACCAAGACCCGCGTCGGTCGTGGTGAGGCGTCGAAGGGTAAGACGGCTGGTCGTGGTACCAAGGGCACGAAGGCCCGTTACCAGGTTCCCGAGCGCTTCGAGGGTGGGCAGATGCCGCTGCACATGCGGCTGCCCAAGCTCAAGGGCTTCAAGAACCCGTTCCGCACCGAGTACCAGGTCGTCAACCTGGACAGGCTCGCCGCCCTCTACCCCGAGGGTGGCGAGGTCACCGTGGCCGACCTGGTCGCCAAGGGTGCCGTGCGCAAGAACAGCCTCGTCAAGGTGCTCGGCACCGGCGAGATCTCCGTCGCGCTGACGGTGACCGTGGACAAGGTCTCCGGCTCCGCCAAGGAGAAGATCACCGCCGCCGGCGGCACCGTCACCGAGCTCGTCTGAGCATGATGACGTAACACCAACCGGGGATGCCCAGCAACGGGCATCCCCGGTTGGTCGTTCGGTCGTTCCGTGGGCGGGCTTCTCGCCGGTAAGGTGAGCGGCACTGCCCGCTGGACGCAGCCACCCGTTGCAACCGGGCGCAGTAACACCGTCGTATCTGTCAATACCCAGACCGTCACCTCTCGCGCAGGACAGCGCGGGAGCCCGCAGGAGGTACCGTGCTCAGCGCGTTCACCCGGGCTTTCAAGACGCCCGACCTGCGCAAGAAGCTGCTGTTCACGCTGGGCATCGTGGTGCTCTACCGGCTGGGGGCACAGATCCCCGTCCCCGGGATCAGCTATCAGAACGTCCAGATCTGTCTGGACAACCGGGAGAACGGCGACGCCGGTCTGCTCGGCCTGGTGAACATGTTCAGCGGTGGCGCACTGTTGCAGGTGACCATCTTCGCCCTCGGGATCATGCCCTACATCACGGCGAGCATCATCCTGCAGTTGCTCGTCGTCGTGATCCCGCGCCTGGAGGCCCTGAAGAAGGAAGGCCAGGCCGGGCAGGCGAAGATCACCCAGTACACCCGCTATCTGACTGTCGCGCTGGCGGTGCTGCAGGCCACCGGTCTGGTGGCGACGGCGCGCAGCGGCACCCTCTTCCAGGGCTGCCCCGTGGGCGACCAGATCGTCCCGGACGACTCGGTGTTCGTGACCGTCACCATGGTCGTCACCATGACGGCCGGTACCGCCCTCATCATGTGGCTCGGCGAGCTCGTCACCGACCGCGGCATCGGCAACGGCATGTCGATCCTCATGTTCGTCTCCATCGCGGCCGGCTTCCCCGGCGCGCTGTGGGCCATCAAGACCCAGGGCGAGCTGGCCGACGGCTGGATCGAGTTCGGTGCCGTGGTGATCTGCGGCCTGGCGATGGTCGCGCTCGTCGTCTTCGTCGAGCAGGCGCAGCGCCGCATCCCGGTGCAGTACGCGAAGCGGATGATCGGCCGCCGTTCGTACGGTGGAACGTCCACTTACATCCCTTTGAAGGTGAACCAGGCGGGTGTGATTCCCGTCATCTTCGCCTCGTCGCTGCTCTACATTCCCGCCTTGATCGTTCAGTTCAGCGGGTCCACTGCGGGCTGGGCAGACTGGATTTCGAAGAATTTCCAGAGCCAGGATGCCCCGATTTACGTCCTTACGTACTTTGTGCTCATCGTCTTCTTCGCCTTCTTCTACGTCGCCATCTCCTTCAACCCCGAAGAAGTTGCAGACAACATGAAGAAGTATGGTGGCTTCATCCCGGGTATCCGGGCCGGTCGCCCCACGGCGGAGTATCTGAGCTACGTGCTGAACCGCATCACGTGGCCCGGGTCGATCTACCTCGGTTTGATCGCCCTGGTGCCCACGATCGCGCTGATCGCCTTCAATGCGCAGGCGAACTTCCCGTTCGGCGGAACCAGCATCCTCATCATCGTGGGTGTCGGCCTGGAGACCGTGAAGCAGATCGAGAGCCAGCTCCAGCAGCGCAACTACGAAGGGTTCCTCCGCTAATGCGTATCGTCCTCGTCGGGCCGCCTGGTGCGGGCAAGGGCACGCAGGCCGCGTTGCTCGCCAAGAATCTCGGCATCCCCCACATCTCCACCGGCGACCTGTTCCGCGCCAACATCAGCCAGGGCACGGAACTGGGCCGCCGCGCGCAGGAGTACATGCGTGCGGGTGAGCTGGTGCCGGACGAGGTCACCGTGAACATGGCCAAGGACCGGATGGAGCAGGAAGACGCCGTCGGCGGCTTCCTCCTCGACGGTTTCCCGCGCAACCTCGCGCAGGCCGAGGCGCTGGACGGCATCCTGCGGGACGCCGAGCTGGCCCTGGACGCGGTGCTGGACCTCGAGGTCCCCGAGGACGAGGTCGTCCGGCGCATCGCCGGTCGTCGCATGTGCCGCAACGACAGCAGCCACATCTTCCACGTCGACTACACGCCCCCGAAGGAGGCGGGTGTGTGCGACGCGTGCGGTGGCGAGCTGTACCAGCGCGACGACGACCGCGAGGACACCGTGCGCAAGCGGCTGGAGGTCTACCACACCGAGACCGAGCCGATCATCGACTACTACAAGGCGCAGGGGCTCGTGACCACGCTCTCCGCGCTGGGCGCCGTCGCCGACGTCACGCAGCGTGCGATGTCGGCGCTGCCGGCGAAGGCGTAACCACCGCGTCGTCTTCAGCGAAGGCCGCCGCCCCGGACCGGGGCGGCGGCCTTCGCGCTTCCCGGGGGCTGTTCCCCGCCCGTCGGCCGTCTCCGCCCGTCGGCCGTCTCCGTCAGCCGGGCAGCTCGGTGCGGGTCAGTGCGCGGACCGGCGTCTCGCCGGTGCGGCGGGCGTGGGCCAGCCGTTCGCGGACCTCGCGCAGCGTGCGCGGACGATAGCCGGGACCGCCGCAGCAGCTCTTGTGGAACCGGACACCGGCGTGGAGGAGGACCGCGAGGACGCGCCAGCCTTCGGTGTCCCGGCGCTTGGGCGGCGCGAAGGCCGAGCCCACGTGGACGAGGGGCCGGGCGCACCGGGGGCAGGGCCGCTCCCGCTCCGGTCCGAAGGGCTGCTTGTACGACGCCCGGCAGGGCAGGCAGGCCCAGGACGTCTTCCCGTGTGGCATGCGCGACAGCGTAGGTCCGCCTCGCGCGGGGGTTCGAGCGGATTTCGCAGGCCTTATGGTGGAGGGGGCGCCAGGAGGCGCCCCCTTTGTTCGGACGCAGAAAGGCGCCAGCCGTCATGGTGGAGATCAAGACCCCGGAGCAGATCGCCAAGATGCGGGCGGCGGGGCTGGTGGTCGCCGCCATGCACCGCGCCTGCGCCGAGGCCGCGGTGCCCGGCGCCACGACGAAGGACCTCGACGAGGCCGCCGCGAAGGTGCTCGCCGAGCACGGTGCCAAGCCGAACTTCCTCGGGTACGGCGGCTTCCCCGGCAACATCTGCACCTCGGTGAACGAGGTCGTCGTCCACGGCATCCCGGACCGGGAGACGGTCCTGAAGTCCGGCGACATCCTCTCCATCGACGCCGGCGCCATCGTGGACGGCTGGCACGGCGACGCCGCGATCACCGTCTTCGTCGGCGAGGGGCACGCGCCGGAGCTGCACGAGCTCAGCCGGGTGACCCACGAGTCGCTCTGGGCCGGCATCGCGGCCTTCCGCAAGGGCTCGCGGCTGATCGAGATCTCCCGCGCGGTCGAGAGCTACGTCAAGCGGCAGCCCCGCCCGTCGAGCGGCCGGTACGGGATCATCGAGGACTACGGCGGCCACGGCATCGGCAGCCAGATGCACATGGACCCCCACCTGCTGAACTACGTGGACCGTCGGCGGCTCGTCGGCCGGCACAACCCGAAGCTGGTGCCCGGCATGTGCCTCGCGATCGAGCCGATGCTCTCGCTGGGCACGCCGCGCACGCACGTCCTCGAGGACGAGTGGACCGTCAAGACGGACGACGGCTCCTGGTCGAGCCACTGGGAGCACTCGGTGGCGCTGACGGAGCAGGGCCCCATGGTGCTGACCGCGGTGGACGGGGGCAAGGCGAAGCTCGCCGAGTACGGCGTCACCGCCGCGCCCGACCCGCTGGGCTGAGCCCTGGCCCTGGCTCGGCTCTGGCCCGGCCCCGGCCGCCGGTCGCCCCGGTTGGCTTCGCGCCCGCCCGGTCGGGGGCTCCGCCCGAGGGCCTCGGGGTGCGGTCCGGTTGCCGCCGTGGGGGTGCTTCCCCTGACCCGCCCCTTCCCGAAACTCGGGGCTCCGCCTCCGAGGCCCCAGGAGGCGGGGCGCCCGGCGCCGGGGGCTGCGCTTTCCAGCCCTGCGCCTTCGCGCAGACCTCCCAGGCGCGGGGATTGAGCCGGGGCCTCGCCGGGCAGACTGGGGGAGTCGGGGGCGATTTCGCCTTGCCGGGGAGCGTGGCGTAGACTGATGCGTCGGTCCCCGTGTGCGCCTGTGCCCGGGGCCGGTCCAGGTAGCCGATCCCGGAAGGTGAAAGCCTCAAGCATGGCCAAAAAACAAGGGGCCATCGAAATCGAGGGCACCGTTGTCGAGTCTCTGCCGAACGCGATGTTCAAGGTGGAGCTGCAGAACGGTCACCAGGTCCTCGCGCACATCAGCGGCAAGATGCGGATGCACTACATCCGTATCCTTCCCGACGACCGGGTCGTGGTGGAGCTGTCTCCCTACGACCTGACGCGTGGACGGATCGTCTACCGCTACAAGTAGATCGAGCCCTCGCCTCGCTCCCGTGAGGTGATGGCGTGACCCGGAGAACCTCAATCCCATGAAGGTCAAGCCGAGCGTCAAGAAGATCTGCGACAAGTGCAAGGTGATCCGCCGTCACGGCCGGGTCATGGTCATCTGCGACAACCTGCGCCACAAGCAGCGCCAGGGCTGACGCAGCTCTCGACCCGCACTCGCACCTCTTCGCGCGACGCGAGCAAGACAAGTAGATACGCAGTCACCCGACCCCCCACGTCACGTGTGGGGACGACACCCCCGGTCCGGAGGCCGGGGACCCGGCTCGTAGGCCTCTCGTGAGCCTTACGGGAACGGTGCTGCGGAAGACCTCCGTGAACACTCAGGAGCCACATCCATGGCACGCCTCGAAGGCGTTGACCTCCCGCGCGACAAGCGTGTGGAGGTTGCCCTCACCTATGTCTTCGGTATCGGTCGCACCCGGTCCCAGGAGACCCTCGCCGCCACCGGCGTGAACCCCGACACCCGCGTTCGTGATCTGGCCGAGGACGAGCTGATCAGGATCCGCGAGTACGTCGAGGCCAACATCCAGACCGAGGGTGACCTCCGTCGCGAGATCCAGGCCGACATCCGCCGCAAGGTCGAGATCGGCAACTACCAGGGTCTGCGTCACCGCCGGGGCCTCCCGGTCCGCGGTCAGCGCACCAAGACCAACGCCCGCACCCGCAAGGGCCCGCGTCGCGCGATCGCTGGCAAGAAGAAGCCGGGCAAGAAGTAGTCCGCACCGGACGCTCCAAGCGGTCCGAGTAGCAGGACCGACCACCTCCACGGGAGTAAATCTTTATGCCTCCGAAGGGCCGTACGGCCGGCGCCAAGAAGGTGCGCCGCAAGGAGAAGAAGAACGTCGCCCACGGGCACGCTCACATCAAGAGCACGTTCAACAACACCATCGTTTCCATCACCGACCCCACCGGCAACGTGATCTCCTGGGCTTCGGCCGGGCACGTGGGCTTCAAGGGTTCGCGCAAGTCGACGCCGTTCGCCGCGCAGATGGCCGCCGAGTCGGCCGCCCGTCGCGCGCAGGAGCACGGCATGCGGAAGGTGGACGTCTTCGTGAAGGGTCCCGGCTCCGGCCGTGAGACCGCGATCCGCTCGCTCCAGGCCACCGGCCTGGAGGTCGGCTCGATCCAGGACGTCACCCCCACCCCGCACAACGGCTGCCGCCCGCCGAAGCGTCGCCGCGTCTGACCAGCGAAGTAGGAGATTAGAGACTATGGCGCGTTACACCGGGGCCGACTGCAAGCGTTGCCGTCGGGAGAAGCAGAAGCTCTTCCTCAAGGGAGCTAAGTGCGAGAGCGCGAAGTGCCCGATCGAGATCCGTCCTTACCCCCCGGGTGAGCACGGACGCGGGCGCACCAAGGACAGCGAGTACCTGCTGCAGAAGCGTGAGAAGCAGAAGTGCGCGCGGATCTACGGTGTCCTCGAGAAGCAGTTCCGGGGCTACTACAACGAGGCCAACAGGAAGTCCGGCAAGACCGGTGAGAACCTCCTGCGCATCCTCGAGACCCGGCTGGACAACGTGGTGTACCGGGCCGGCTTCGCCAAGTCCCGCGACCACGCCCGTCAGCTCGTCCGCCACGGCCACATCCTCGTGAACGGCCGCAAGACGGACATCCCGTCGGCTCGGGTCAGCCCGAACGACATCATCGAGGTCCGCGCGTCCTCCCGGAACATGACCCCGTTCCAGGTGGCCCAGGCCGAGGCGGGCGACAAGACCGTCCCGGCGTGGCTGGAGGTCATTCCCTCCCGGCTGCGGATCCTCGTGCACAGCCTGCCCGAGCGCCAGGTGATCGACACCCAGGTGCAGGAGCAGCTGATCGTCGAGCTGTACTCGAAGTAACAGCTCGGGTGACACGGGCGGCCCGGCGCGCAATCGCAGGGCCGCCCGTACCCTTGCAGTAGAGCCGTGCGGCCCGCAGGCCGTGCGGTAGTCCGGCATCAAATAGCGGTTGCCGAAGACTGGAGGCCCATCCTCATGCTGATCGCTCAGCGCCCTTCCCTGACCGAAGAGGTCGTCGACGAGTTCCGCTCCCGGTTCGTGATCGAGCCGCTGGAGCCGGGTTTCGGCTACACCCTCGGTAACTCCCTGCGTCGTACGCTCCTCTCCTCGATCCCCGGTGCGGCTGTCACGAGCATCCGGATCGACGGCGTCCTGCACGAGTTCACCACCGTGCCGGGCGTCAAGGAGGACGTCACCGACCTGATCCTCAACATCAAGCAGCTCGTCGTCTCCTCCGAGCACGACGAGCCGGTCGTGATGTACCTGCGCAAGCAGGGCCCGGGTCTGGTCACCGCCGCCGACATCGCGCCCCCGGCCGGCGTCGAGGTGCACAACCCCGACCTCGTCCTCGCCACGCTGAACGGCAAGGGCAAGCTGGAGATGGAGCTGACGGTCGAGCGCGGCCGCGGCTACGTCTCCGCCGTGCAGAACAAGCAGGCGGGCCAGGAGATCGGCCGCATCCCGGTCGACTCCATCTACAGCCCGGTGCTCAAGGTCACCTACAAGGTCGAGGCGACCCGTGTCGAGCAGCGCACCGACTTCGACAAGCTGATCGTCGACGTCGAGACCAAGGAGTCGATGCGTCCGCGTGACGCCGTCGCCTCCGCCGGCAAGACGCTGGTCGAGCTGTTCGGCCTGGCCCGCGAGCTCAACGTCGACGCCGAGGGCATCGACATGGGCCCGTCCCCGACCGACGCCGCCCTGGCCGCCGACCTGGCGCTGCCGATCGAGGAGCTGGAGCTGACCGTCCGCTCCTACAACTGCCTCAAGCGCGAGGGCATCCACTCGGTGGGCGAGCTGGTGGCCCGCTCCGAGGCGGACCTGCTGGACATCCGCAACTTCGGTGCGAAGTCCATCGACGAGGTCAAGGCCAAGCTGCACGGCATGGGCCTGGCGCTCAAGGACAGCCCCCCCGGGTTCGACCCGACCGCCGCCGCCGACGCCTACGGCGCGGACGACGACGCCGACCAGGGCTTCGTCGAGACCGAGCAGTACTGATCGTCCGCGGCCCGTCCCGTCCGCACGGGCGGGGCGGCCGCGGGTTCCGCCGGGCACAAGCCCGTGCGGACACTGACACCGGTACCTGATACGGCCGGTGCAGACACCAAGGAGAAACACGATGCCGAAGCCCACCAAGGGTGCCCGTCTGGGCGGCAGCGCCGCGCACCAGAAGGCCATGCTGGGGAACCTCGCCACGGCCCTCTTCGAGCACGGCCGCATCACCACGACCGAGGCCAAGGCCCGCCGCCTGCGTCCGGTCGCGGAGCGTCTGATCACCAAGGCGAAGAAGGGCGACCTGCACAACCGTCGCCAGGTCATGCGCACGATCCTGGACAAGTCCGTCGTGCACACCCTCTTCACCGAGATCGGCCCGCGCTACGAGAACCGTCCGGGTGGCTACACCCGGATCACCAAGATCGGTAACCGTCGCGGCGACAACGCGCCGATGGCGGTCATCGAGCTGGTCGAGGCGCTGACCGTGCAGCAGACGGCCGTCGGCGAGGCCGAGGCAGCCGCGAAGCGTGCCGCCAAGGACGCCGAGGGCGAGAAGGCCGCGGACCTCAAGAAGGCCGACGCCGACGAGGCTCCGGCCGAGGAGGCCGCCGAGGCTTCCGAGGAGTCCAAGGACGCCTGAGCACCGAACCGTGTGCTCGTGGGCCCGCTCCCGTGTGGGGGCGGGCCCGTCCGCGTACCGGGGCAGCCCGCGGGCCAGGGCGGCACCTCGGGGTGAGACGACACAGAGTAGTCAGGTGAGTGACGCAAGTGAGTGACGGCGTGGAGTCCGGCCTCGTCCGGGTACGGCTGGACCTGAGCTACGACGGCCGGGACTTCTCCGGCTGGGCCGTGCAGCGCGGCCGGCGGACGGTGCAGGGCGAGGTGCAGGAGGCGCTGCGCGTCGTCACCCGCTCCGCCGAGCCCTTCGAGCTGACCGTCGCCGGGCGGACGGACGCCGGTGTGCACGCCCGGGGCCAGGTCGCCCACGTGGACCTGCCCGCCGGGCTGTGGGCCGAGCACGGGGACAAGCTGCTGCGCCGCCTCGCCGGGCGGCTGCCGCACGACGTCCGGGTCCGGCGTGTGACACCGGCGCCGCCGCACTTCGACGCGCGCTTCTCCGCGATCTGGCGCCGCTACGCCTACCGCGTCACCGACCACCCCGGCGGCGTCGACCCGCTCCGGCGCGGGCACGTGCTCTGGCACAACTGGCCGCTCGATCTGGACGCCATGAACGCCGCGGCGGAGCGCCTGCTCGGGGAGCACGACTTCGCGGCGTACTGCAAGAAGCGCGACGGCGCGACGACGATCCGGCGGCTGCTGGACCTGCGGTGGGAGCGCCGGCCCGACGGCGTGCTGGAGGCCACCGTCAAGGCCGACGCCTTCTGCCACAACATGGTGCGCTCGCTGGTCGGCGCGATGCTCTTCGTCGGCGACGGGCACCGGCCCCCGGCCTGGCCGGGCGAGGTCCTGGCGGCGGGCGTACGGGACTCTGCCGTGCACGTCGTCCGCCCGCACGGGCTGACGCTGGAGGAGGTCGGCTACCCGGCGGACGAGGCGCTCGCCGCCCGCAACGCCGAGTCCCGCAACCTGCGCACCCTGCCCTGCCGTTAGGCGCGCTCTGGCGACAGGCCCTGCCGCCAGGCCCGCCCTGGGGGGCTGTCGTCAGGGCGCGGGCTGGGCGCTGGCCGCCGCGGCGGCCTGCTCGCGGCCGCGGGCCTTGAGGCGCTCCTTCGCGTGGGCGGCGAGGTCCCGGCTCGCGGCGAGGGCCGTCGTCTCCTCGCGGGTGACGTCCGTGCCGTCGACGTAGCCGGCGACGGTGAGGAACACATAGCGGCCGTAGGCCTCGGCGCTGGAGCGGCAGGCGGAGTAGCGGCAGAAGTCCTCGGGGACGTCGCCGCCGGTCAGCGGCGCGAGGTAGGGCTTGGCGGCCTTCGCCGCCTCGCCCGCCTCCGACTCCCCGTGGAGCACGGCGATCCCGACGGTCACGGAGATGCCGTCGCGCGTGAACGACGCCCGGTGCACCTCCGTGCAGTTCCAGTCCTTGAGCACCTTCTCCAGGTCGTCGGTCGCGGCGGCCGAGGCGCAGTCCTCGGTCGACTTCACCGCGGCCCGGCGGTAGGCGCGTCCGTCGAGCTCGGCCGTCGCGTCCGGGAAGAAGCCCTCCGCGCTGCGCGGCGCGGTGTCCTTCTCGGGGTCGGATATGAACTCGTACGGGTTGGGCGGCGGGGGAGCCTCGGTGAAGTCGGGCTCGGGCTGCGAGGGGCCGGAGGGCAGGTCCGTCGGGCTGGGCAGGGACGTCGTCGGCCCGTCGGAGGCGCTCCCCTCTCCGCTGCCCTGGACGACGGCCACCGCGACGACGGCCGCGATCGCGACCGTCGCCACCGCGCCGCCCCCGATCAGCAGCCAGCGGCGGCGGCGTGCGCGCGTGGCCGCGGTCTGTTCGGCGAGTGCGTTCCAGTCCGGCGTCGGTCCGCCGCCCGGGCCCCAGCCGGGCCCCCCTTGCCCAAAGCTCATGGCGGAATCCTAGACGCGCCGTTGAACGGCGTCCCCGGCGCGGGGCGAAGCCGGGGAGGGAGATTGACGGTTTCGAGATGTCTCCGTGATGGCCCCGTGTACAACCCTGATCGGCATGGGCCGGTCAAACTCCCCGACGGCTCTGCGGTGACCCGGCCGGAGCCGAACGAGAGAGGCAACATGGTCCACGCACTTCCCCGTCCGCTGGCCCGGGCGCTCGGCGGCCTGGCACTGGCCGGCCTGCTCACCGGCGGGCTCGCCGGCGGCGCCCGGGCCGCGGACGCGCCCCTGCCCGTCGCGATCACCGGCCCCGAGCAGGTCGCGCTGTCCCTGACCACCGAGGACGACCGCTCGGAGCCGCAGATCGACCTCGGGCTGAGCGCACCGGACGACGGCGAGCACGGCCCCGACGAGGACGGCATCACCTACCCGGTCTTCTCGGGCGGCTACACGCTCACGATCGACGCCTCGCAGCTCGCCGGAGTGGCCGACGTCAAGCTGGTGGACGGGGCCGACTGCACCACCGAGGGCCTCGTCTTCGTCTGCCCGGGGTACGAGATCTACCCCGGCGAGCGGCCCTACGACGTGCCGGACCTGCGGCTCGACGTCAACGACGGAAGCCAGGCCGGAGAGTCCGGCACCATCGAGGTGACCGGTGAGGCCGAGGGCGTCGACTTCACCGGGCTGTCCGTCGACGTCCTGGTCGGTCAGGCCGAGCTGCACATGCGCACGCTCGCCGAGCCGGAGGGCTTCGCGCCGGGCGACACCTACGAGGCGCCCCTGGGCTTCCGCAACGTGGGCGGCACCCCCGCTGCCGACGGCGTCGTCCTGCGCTTCTCCGGTTCGCGCGGGCTGTCGTTCCCCGGCTCGTACGGCAACTGCGCGTACGCCGACACCGGCTACCCGCTGATCGAGTCGCAGACCCTCGTGCTGTGCCGTTTCGAGGGGTCGTTCGCGGCCGGGGCGGCCTACGAAGTGAGCGAGCCCGTCGCCGTCAAGACGGCCGAGTTCGCCCACCTGGACTCGTTCTCCTACAGCTTCTCCGCGGTCACGCTGGAGGAGGCCGAGCAGGTCACGCCGGACCTGGACTTCACCCGGGGCACCGGGGCCGCGCTGGAGCTGACGGCCGTACCGGGCGCCGACCCCGGCCGGTACGCCCGCTGGGCCGACCTGGACTTCCCCACGGGCGGCACCTACGACTTCGCGCTCACCGCCGGCTCCGCCCGCGGTGCCAAGGGCGACACCGTGACCGTGGACGTCGACTTCGCCAACCACGGCCCCGCCTGGGTCGGCAACCTGCGCTCGGGCGGCGAGCCGTTCGCCTTCCACGTCGAGATCCCGCGCGGCGCCGGCGTCGTCAAGGCGCCCAGGAGCTGCAACCCGCTGTCGCAGTCCGGTGAGACCAGCACCTCCGCCTACCTGTGCTGGCTCTCGACGCCGGTCATGGAGGACGACCAGCGCTCGTTCCCGTTCGAACTGCGCGTCGACGAGGTCGTCGAGAACGCCAAGGGCAGGGTCTTCTTCGGCTACGTGCCTCCGCGCGACGCCGACGAGGGCAACAACGAGAGCTGGATCGTCCTCAACGGCCCCGACGACGGCTCCTGGGACTCCGGCTCGTCCGGCGGCTCCGGCGACGGCGGCGCTGACGGCGACGGCGACTCCGGCAAGGGGGACGGCGACGGCTCAGGGGACACCGGCGGCACCGGTTCGACCGGCTCCACCGGCGGCGCGGACGGCTCTGGCGACGGTGCCGGCAAGGACGCGGCCGAGGGTGATCTCGCACTCACCGGTGCCGGTGGCGTCCTGCTCCTCGTCGGCGGCTCGCTGGTCGTGCTCGGCGCCGGTGTCGCGGTCTACTGGGCCGCCCGCCGCCGCTCCGCGGTCTCGGCCGTCTGACCCTCCGGGCGACGTGTGACGCCGTCGGCGGGAAAAGGGTTGGCCTTTCCCCGCCGACGGCGTCCACAATCCGGACCCATGGGTCACGTCGAAGTCGCACACGTCGAGTACTACCTGCCGGACGGGCGGCTGCTGCTCGCGGACGCCTCGTTCCGCGTCGGCGAGGGCGCGGCCGTCGCGCTGGTCGGCGCGAACGGCGCCGGGAAGACGACGCTGCTGCGCATCGTCGCGGGTGAGCTGGAGCCGCACGGCGGCAGCGTGGGCGTCTCCGGGGGCCTCGGCGTGATGCCCCAGTTCGTCGGCTCGGTGCGGGATGAGCGCACCGTGCGTGACCTGCTCGTCTCCGTCGCCCCGCCGCGCGTCCGCAAGGCCGCCGAGGCGGTGGACGCCGCCGAGCTGGCGATCATGGAGAGGGACGACGAGGCCGCCCAGCTCGACTACGCGCAGGCCCTGAGTGACTGGGCCGAGGCCCGCGGCTACGAGGCCGAGACGCGGTGGGACATCTGCACGACGGCCGCGCTCGGCGTCCCCTACGAGAAGGCTCAGTGGCGGCAGGTGCGCACCCTCTCGGGCGGCGAGCAGAAGCGGCTCGTGCTGGAGGCGCTGCTGCGCGGCCCCGACGAGGTGCTGCTGCTGGACGAGCCGGACAACTACCTCGACGTCCCCGGCAAGCGCTGGCTGGAGGAGCGGCTGCGGGAGACCCGCAAGACGGTGCTGTTCATCTCGCACGACCGCGAGCTGCTGGCCCGCTCCGCGGAGAAGATCATCAGCGTGGAGCCCAGCCCGGCCGGCTCCGACGTGTGGGTGCACGGCGGCGGCTTCGGCACCTACCACGAGGCCCGGCGCGAGCGGTTCGCCCGCTTCGAGGAGCTGCGCCGCCGCTGGGACGAGAAGCACGCCCAGCTCAAGCAGCTCGTCAACACGCTCAAGAACAAGGCCGCCTTCAACGACGGTCTGGCCTCGCGCTACCAGGCCGCGCAGACGCGGCTGCGGAAGTTCGAGGAGGCCGGGCCGCCGCAGGAGCCGCCGCGCGAGCAGCAGATCACCATGCGGCTCCGCGGCGGGCGCACCGGGGTCCGGGCGGTGACCTGCGAGAACCTGGAGCTGACGGGGCTGATGAACCCGTTCGGCCTGGAGGTCTTCTACGGCGAGCGGGTCGCCGTCCTCGGCTCGAACGGCTCGGGCAAGTCGCACTTCCTGCGGCTGCTCGCCGGAGACCCCGAGCGGCCCGTCGCCCACACCGGTGCGTGGAAGCTCGGCGCCCGCGTCGTCCCCGGACACTTCGCCCAGACGCACGCCCACCCCGAGCTGGCCGGGCGGCCGCTGCGGGACATCCTGTGGACCGAGCACGCCCTCGACCGCGGCGCCGCGATGTCCGCCCTGCGCCGCTACGAGCTGGACCGTGCCTCCGAGCAGCCCTTCGACCGGCTCTCCGGCGGGCAGCAGGCCCGGTTCCAGATCCTGCTGCTGGAGCTGGCCGGGTCGACGGCGCTGCTCCTGGACGAGCCGACGGACAACCTGGACCTGGAGAGCGCGGAGGCCCTCCAGGCGGGTCTGGAGCAGTACCAGGGCACGGTGCTCGCGGTCACCCACGACCGCTGGTTCGCCCGCGCCTTCGATCGCTACCTCGTCTTCGGCGCCGACGGCCGCGTCCGCGAGACGGCGGAGCCGGTCTGGGACGAGACCCGGGTGGCCCGCGCGCGCTGAACGGGCGTGCGCCCGGCCCGCGCGCAGCGCGCTCTCGCGCGTGGCGCCCGACGACCCGGTCGTGGGACGATTGGCACCGACGCGGATTGAGGTGAGAGGAGCGGGCGGCATGTCTGTCATGGACGACCTCCGGCGAAACCCGGAATCCGACATCAGCACCGAGGGGTACGTCGTCGAGATCGTCGACGGAAGGGTGATCATGACCCCGCAGGGGCCCGACCAGGACGACACGGTCTTCGAGATCCGTAGCCAGGTGCGGGATCGTCATGGCAAGGACCTCAAGACCGCGTCGGATGTTCTCGTCGACTTTCCGGGTGGAACGTGGCTTGCCCCGGATGTGACCCTGCTGGCGCCCGATGCCGTCCGGCACGGGAACCGGTACGTCTGCACGGACGTGCTCGCGGTGATCGAGTTCGTGTCGCTCAAGGGCGATCCGAACGACTACATCACCAAGGTCGAGAAGTACGGCCGGTTCGGGATCACCTCGTACCTGATCGTGGATCCGTTCACGGCCACCTGCACGCTGCTGGAGGACCCGCAGCCGACGGGGTACGGGAAGCGGACGGAGATCCCTTTCGCGGAAACCGTCCGGCTTCCCCTCGCGGACGGGCGGGTGGTCGAACTCGACACGTCGTCCTTCCCGGTCATCCGCTGACGGGCTCGCTTTGACCCCCTCGGGGTGGTGCCGGTATTCTGCGAGATCGTTGTGTACCGGTCTGCCTCATTCTCACGTGAGGGGGGCCCTACACCGGCCCACCGGTCGATGACCAGCATCTGCACGCGGCCCGCGTCACCGTCGTGCGGTCCAAGGCTGTCGTGATCTGCCTGGTGGCCCTGTCAGGACTCACTCAGAAGAAGCGAAGGCATACGACCGTGCGTACGTACAGCCCCAAGCCCGGCGACATCAAGCGCCAGTGGCACGTCATCGACGCGCAGGACGTTGTCCTGGGCCGTCTGGCCTCCCAGGCCGCAACCCTCCTCCGGGGCAAGCACAAGCCCGTGTACGCACCGCACGTTGACGCTGGTGACTTCGTCATCATCATCAACGCCGAGAAGGTGCACCTCTCCGGCAACAAGCGGACCCAGAAGATGGCCTACCGCCACTCGGGCTACCCGGGCGGTCTCCGCTCCGTCCGCTACGAGGACCTGCTGGAGAAGAACCCGGAGAAGGCCATCGAGAAGGCCGTCAAGGGCATGCTCCCGAAGAACACGCTGGGCCGTCAGATGCTGTCGAAGCTGAAGGTCTACCGCGGCGCCGAGCACCCCCACGGTGCCCAGCAGCCCGTGCCGTTCGAGATCACCCAGATCAGCCAGTAATCCGGCCACTACCGGAACGAAGAGAACCGAGGAGCATCGTGGCCGAGACCACCGCTGAGACCCCTGTCGTCGACACCGAGGACATCGAGCACTACAGCACCGAGACGCCCGAGGGTGTCGAGGGCGAGTACTCGACCGAGTCGCTCGCCTCCCACTTCGGCGACCCGCAGCCGGGCGCCGGCACCGGGCGGCGCAAGAACGCCATCGCCCGCGTCCGCATCGTGCCGGGCACCGGCAAGTGGAAGATCAACGGTCGCACCCTGGAGGGGTACTTCCCCAACAAGGTGCACCAGCAGGAAGTCAACGAGCCCTTCAAGGTGCTCGAGCTGGACAGCCGGTACGACGTCGTCGCCCGCATCAGCGGCGGCGGCATCTCCGGCCAGGCCGGTGCGCTGCGCCTGGGCGTGGCCCGTGCCCTGAACGAGGCGGACGTGGAGAACAACCGCGGCCCGCTGAAGAAGGCCGGCTTCCTCACCCGTGACGCCCGCGCCGTCGAGCGCAAGAAGGCCGGTCTCAAGAAGGCCCGTAAGGGTACGCAGTACAGCAAGCGCTGACGCCTCGCGCTCCGCGCTCGGAACGCCCCGGCGGTACAGCAGTGCCGCCGGGGCGTTCGCCTTTCCGGACGGGTCGCATGTGCCAAAGGCACCTGTCCGTTCACGACATCGGGGAATACCTGGCGTAAAACGGGAAGAACCAGTGAAACCGGCCTATCGCCGCACTCTCCCGGCCACGCCTTTCACAGGGCACCGCGCGTCCCCGAGCGGCGGTGCCGGTTCGAAGCACTCGGAGGTACCAC
Source organism: Streptomyces sp. WMMC1477 (assembly GCF_027460245.1). NCBI lineage: Bacteria > Bacillati > Actinomycetota > Actinomycetes > Kitasatosporales > Streptomycetaceae > Streptomyces > Streptomyces sp. WMMC1477. Next base: position 3,317,606 of record NZ_JAPZBD010000003.1, read on the forward strand.
GGTGGGACGACTCTTCGGAACGGACGGCGTGCGCGGTGTCGCCAACGCGGATCTGACGGCCGAGATGGCCCTGGGGCTGTCGGTCGCGGCGGCGCACGTGCTCGGTGAGGCCGGATCGTTCGAGGGGCATCGTCCGGTGGCCGTGGTGGGCCGGGACCCGCGGGCCTCGGGCGAGTTCCTGGAGGCCGCGGTGGTGGCCGGGCTGGCCAGCGCCGGGGTGGACGTCCTCCGGGTGGGTGTCCTGCCCACCCCCGCCGTCGCGCACCTGACCGGCTCGCTCGGCGCCGACCTGGGCGTCATGCTCTCCGCCAGCCACAACCCCATGCCGGACAACGGCATCAAGTTCTTCGCCCGCGGCGGGCACAAGCTCCCCGACGACATCGAGGACCGCATCGAGGCCGTCTACCACGAGCACGAGGCCGGAGAGCCGTGGCAGCGGCCGACCGGCGCCGGGGTCGGCCGGGTACGCGACCACGGTGAGGGCCTCGACACCTACGTCGCCCACCTCATCGGCGTCCTGCCGCACCGGCTGGACGGATTGAAGGTCGTCATCGACGGCGCCCACGGCGCCGCCGCCCGCGTCTCGCCCGAGGCCTTCGCCCGCGCCGGCGCCGACGTCGTCACCATCGGCGCCGAGCCCGACGGGCTCAACATCAACGACGACTGCGGCTCCACCCACCTCGCCGGGCTGCGCGCCGCCGTCGTCGAGCACGGCGCCGACCTCGGCGTCGCCCACGACGGCGACGCCGACCGCTGCCTGGCCGTGGACGCCCAGGGCAACGAGGTCGACGGCGACCAGATCCTCGCCGTCCTCGCCCTCGGTATGCGCGAGGCGGGCGCCCTGCGCGGCGACACCGTCGTGGCCACCGTCATGTCCAACCTCGGCTTCAAGCTGGCCATGCAGCGCGAGGGCGTCCAGCTCGTCCAGACGGCGGTCGGCGACCGCTACGTGCTGGAGGAGCTCAAGCGCGGCGGCTTCTCGCTCGGCGGCGAGCAGTCCGGGCACGTCATCGCCCTCGACCACGCGACGACGGGCGACGGCACCCTCACCGGCCTGTTGCTCGCCTCCCGCGTCGCCGCCACCGGCAAGACGCTCGCCGAGCTGGCCGCCGTCATGGAGCGGCTGCCGCAGGTGCTGATCAACGTGCCCGACGTCGACAAGTCGCGGGTGGCGACGTCCGCCGAGCTGGCCACCGCCGTCCTGGACGCCGAGCGCGAGCTGGGCGAGACCGGGCGCGTGCTGCTGCGGCCCTCCGGCACCGAGCCGCTCGTGCGGGTCATGGTCGAGGCCGCCGACATCGAGCAGGCCCGCGCCGTCGCCGGCCGCCTGGCCGACGCGGTCAAGACGACCCTGGGCTGATCCCGCCCCGGCCGGTCCGGCGGCATGCTCCGGGCCGGCCTCAGCGCGCCCGTCGCAGCCGGGCGGCGCGTGCCCACCACCGCTTCGGCAGATGCGAGACGCGCGGCGGGGTGGCCTCGGCGTAGGCCGGGCTGACCCGCCGGGACGTGCTCCGGATCGTCACGAGGCCCAGCAGTGCCATCGCACCGCCGAAGCCCAGCTTCCCGTACGGGTTCACGTCCTGGGTCCGTTGCGGTGCCTGCACGCCGCGCGGGTCGTACAGCACCGTGACCGTCTGCCCGGCGGGGAACGTGCCTGGCCGCGCCGTGCGCTCAGGGCCCGGCAGGCGCTCGCCCGTCTCGGCGTCGTGGAACGCGTACAGGAAGGTGGCGTTCGGCTGGCCCTTCCACTCTGATGTGTCCCCGATACGGGAATCGACCTCGGCCACGGCGCGTTCGCCGGTGGCCCGGAGGACGAGGTGGCCCTTGGCGGGTTCCAGCCCCCACACGACGCAGGGCAGTGCGATGAGCGGCAGGACCACCAATCCGTAGCCGGTGCCCTCGCTGGCCGCGAGGCGCCGCATCGGGCCCCAGGCGAAGCCCACGAACAGGGCCGGCCAGACGAGCAGGCCCAGCCACGGCGGGACCTCGTCCCAGACGACGGTTATCGCGACGAGCAGGCCGATCCAGGAGACGTGGGCCCAGCCCGTGGCGCGTCGCTGTACGGACAGCGGCCTGCGCCGGAGCTCCTCGGCCTCCCGGGCCGGCTTCTCGTCGACGTCGACGTCGTCAGCCATGCGCAACTCCCCCCGGGATTCAGGACATCTCGTCCGTGCGGCGCGGTTCCCGACGGGACGTCAGAGCTTGCGCAGGGACAGGCGCTGGACCGTGTGGTCGGAGCCCTTGCGCAGCACGAGGGAGGCCCGGCCGCGGGTGGGGACGATGTTCTCCCGCAGGTTGGGGCAGTTGATGTTCCGCCAGGTGCCGCGCGCGTAGTCCAGCGCCTCCTCTTCCGACACCTGCGTGTACCTGCGGAAGTAGGAGAACGGGTTCTGGAAGGCCGTCTGCCGCAGCTTGCGGAAGCGCTCCAGGTACCAGCGCTCGATGTCCTCGGTGCGGGCGTCGACGTAGACGGAGAAGTCGAAGTAGTCGGCGACGGCGACGCGGGTGCGGCCGTCGGTGCCGGGCAGGGCGGGCTGGAGGACGTTGAGGCCCTCGACGATGAGGATGTCGGGGCGCCGCACCGTGAGCCGTTCGCCGGGGACGATGTCGTAGATCAGGTGGGAGTAGACGGGCGCGGTGACCTCGTCGCGCCCGGCCTTCACGTCGGCCACGAAGCGGGTCAGCGCGCGGCGGTCGTAGGACTCGGGGAAGCCCTTGCGCGCCATCAGCCCGCGGCGGTGCAGCTCGGCGTTGGGGAAGAGGAAGCCGTCGGTCGTCACCAGCTCCACCCGGGGGTGCTCGGGCCAGCGGGCCAGCAGCGCCCGCAGCAGCCGCGCGGTGGTGGACTTGCCGACGGCGACGCTCCCGGCGACCCCTATGACGAACGGCGTGCCCGGCTGGGCACCCTCGCCGAGGAAGGTGTTCAGCGCGCCGCGCAGGCCGTGCGTCGCGCCGACGTACAGGTTCAGCAGCCGGGAGAGCGGCAGGTAGATGTCGCGCACCTCGTCGAGGTCGACGACGTCGCCGAGGCCGCGCAGCTCCTCGACCTCGTCGGCCGTCAGCGGGAGCGGGGTGCGCTCGCGCAGGGCGCTCCACTCGGCGCGGCTGAGGTCGACGTACGGCGTGACGTCGGTGCGTCGCCGTCCGGGGCCGACGGGCGGCGGGGCGGGCGAATCCGCAGGTCTGAGGCCGGGGGAGGTTCCAGGTGGACGGGGCACGCGCCCATTGTGCGCCCGCCGGGCGCGCCCCCACACTCGGGGGGCGCGTACCGCCCCGTGCGCGCCGGATGTGACGCACACCCGGCGTCGAACCCCTGTACGCGCCTGGTGGGGCGGGGTTAGGTTCCGGGGATGTCCCGCTCCGACGGAGGCGTCTTCCGGAGGTTCCGGCGGCCTCGAACCGACCCGTACGCCCGGCGGGCGCGGTCCGTACGGCCCGGCCGGTTCGAGCTGCTCGTGGAGGAACTGCCCGAGGACGACCTCGGCTCCGACGCCCGTGAGGCGCTCGACCTGTACGTCACGGGCAGCAAGCCGGAGTGCGAGGAGGAGGAGTTCCTCGCCCTCCTGGACAGCGCCGACGACGACCCGGGCGAGGGCGCCCGGTACCGGCTGCCCGGCCCCCGCCGCCACCCGGGCGGCGGGCCGCGACCGGCGCTCCTCCGGCGCCGTCGCCGCTGAGCCGGCCGGTACCGCGTAGGCTGCCGTGCCATGTGCGGCATCGTGGGATATGTGGGAGGGCAGTCCGCCCTCGACGTGGTCATCGCAGGTCTGAAGCGGCTGGAGTACCGCGGCTATGACTCGGCCGGGGTGGCCGTTCTGGCCGACGGCGGGCTGGCCTCCGCCAAGAAGGCGGGCAAGCTCGCCAACCTCACCAAGGTGCTGGACGAGCGCCCGCTGCCGTCCGGCACCACCGGGCTCGGGCACACCCGCTGGGCCACCCACGGCGGCCCCACCGACGGCAACGCCCACCCCCACCTGGACAACGCGGGCCGGGTCGCCGTCGTCCACAACGGGATCATCGAGAACTTCGCCGCGCTGCGGGCCGAGCTGGCCGAGCGCGGCCACGAGCTGACCTCCGAGACGGACACCGAGGTCGTCTCCCACCTGCTGGCCGAGGCGTTCTCCTCGGTGGGCGACCTGGCCGAGTCGATGCGCCAGGTGTGCCGCAGGCTGGAGGGCGCGTTCACGCTGGTCGCCGTGCACGCCGACGAACCGGACACCGTCGTCGGCGCCCGGCGCAACTCGCCGCTGGTCGTCGGCGTCGGTGACGAGGAGGCCTTCCTCGCCTCCGACGTCGCCGCCTTCATCGAGCACACCCGTGAGGCCATCGAGCTGGGCCAGGACCAGGTCGTGGCGCTCACCCGGGACTCCGTCACGGTCACCGACTTCGACGGCGCCCCCGCCGAGGTGCGCCGCTACCACGTCGACTGGGACGCCTCCGCCGCCGAGAAGGGCGGCTACGACTACTTCATGCTGAAGGAGATCGCCGAGCAGCCCAAGGCCGTCGCGGACACGCTGCTGGGCCGCATCGACGCCCAGGGCACCCTGCACCTCGACGAGGTCCGCATCCCCGCCTCCGTGCTGCGCGAGGTCAACAAGGTCGTCGTCGTGGCCTGCGGCACCGCCTACCACGCGGGGATGATCGCCAAGTACGCCATCGAGCACTGGACCCGCGTCCCCTGCGAGACGGAGCTGGCCAGCGAGTTCCGCTACCGGGACCCGATCCTCGACCAGCGCACCCTCGTCATCGCCATCTCCCAGTCCGGCGAGACCATGGACACCCTGATGGCCCTGCGGCACGCCCGCGAGCAGGGCGCGAAGGTGCTGGCCATCTGCAACACCAACGGCTCGACGATCCCGCGCGAGTCCGACGCCGTCCTCTACACCCACGCCGGGCCCGAGGTCGCCGTCGCCTCCACCAAGGCCTTCCTGACCCAGCTCGTGGCCTGCTACCTCGTCGCGCTGTACCTGGGCCAGGTGCGCGGCACCAAGTGGGGCGACGAGATCCAGTCCGTCATCGGCGAACTGGCCCACATGGGCACCGAGGTGGACAAGGTGCTCGGCACGATGGAGCCGGTGCGCGAGCTGGCCCGCTCCCTCGCCGACAAGGACACCGTGCTGTTCCTGGGCCGCCACGTCGGCTTCCCGGTGGCGCTGGAGGGCGCGCTCAAGCTCAAGGAGCTGGCCTACATGCACGCCGAGGGTTTCGCGGCGGGCGAGTTGAAGCACGGGCCGATCGCGCTCATCGAGGAGGACCTGCCCGTCGTCGTCGTGGTGCCCTCGCCGCGTGGCCGCTCGGTGCTGCACGACAAGATCGTCTCCAACATCCAGGAGATCCGGGCCCGCGGCGCCCGCACGATCGTCATCGCCGAGGAGGGTGACGAGGCCGTCGCGCCCTACGCCGACCACCTCATCAGCGTGCCCGCGACGCCCACCCTGCTCCAGCCGCTCGTCGCGACCGTCCCGCTGCAGGTGTTCGCCTGCGAGCTGGCCACGGCCCGGGGCAACGAGGTCGACCAGCCGCGCAACCTCGCCAAGTCCGTGACGGTGGAGTGAGCGCGGCATGATCGTGGGGGTGGGCATCGACGTCGCCGAGATCGACCGTTTCGCGCGATCCCTGGAGCGGACGCCCGCGCTGGCGACCCGGCTCTTCCTCCCGGCGGAGCAGTTCCTGCCCAGCGGGGATCGGCGCGGTGTGGCCTCCCTGGCCGCCCGGTTCGCCGCCAAGGAGGCGCTGGCCAAGGCCCTCGGCGCGCCGCGCGGTCTGCGCTGGACGGACGCCGAGGTGGTGACGGCGGACAGCGGCGCGCCCTCGCTGGTGGTCCGGGGCACGGTGGCGGAGCGCGCCGCCGCCCTCGGCGTCCGGCGCTGGCACGTCTCCCTGAGCCACGACGCCGGCGTGGCCTCGGCGGTGGTCGTCGCCGAGGCCTGACGGGCGGGTGGACGCGGGTGCGACGGCCTAGGCTGGCGGCCATGCGGAACGCTTACCGGGTCGAGGCCGTACGGGATGCGGAGCGGGAACTGATGGCGCGGCTCCCCGCCGGCGCACTCATGCAGCGGGCGGCCGCGGGGCTCGCCGTCGCCGCGGCGGAGCTGCTGGGCCGCGCCTACGGCGCCCGGGTGGCGCTCCTCGTCGGCAGCGGGGACAACGGTGGTGACGCCCTGTACGCCGGGGCCCGGCTGGCGCGGCGCGGGGCCGCCGTGACCGGCGTGCTGCTCGCCCCCGACCGGGCGCACCCCGGCGGGCTCGCCGCGCTCCGGGCGGCCGGCGGGCGCGCCGTCGCCGCGTACGACGACGCGGAGGCCGGGCCCGGGCCCCGAGGAGAGCCCGGCGACGCGGCGCGCCCCGGGCGGGAGGCCGACGCCGCGCTCGCCGGCGCCCAGCTCGTCCTGGACGGCATCACCGGCATCGGCGGCCAGGGCGGCCTGCGGCCGGCGGCCGCCCGGCTGGTGCGCCGGATCACCGCGCCCGTCCTCGCCGTCGACCTGCCCAGCGGCGTCGACGCCGACACCGGCGCGGTGGAGGGCGAGGCGGTGCGGGCGGCCGCCACCGTCACTTTCGGGGCCTGGAAGCCGGGCCTGCTCATCGAACCGGCCCGCGGTCACGTGGGCGCCGCGCGGCTCGTGGACATCGGTCTGGCGCCCCATCTGCCGGACACGCCCGAAGCGCAGGCGCTCCAGCACGCCGACGTCGCCGCCCTGCTGCCCGTGCCCGGCGCCGACACGGACAAGTACCGCCGTGGCGTCGTCGGCGTCGCCGCCGGCTCGGCCCGGTACCCGGGCGCGGCCGTGCTGGCCGTCTCCGGGGCGCTGCGCGGCGGGGCCGGGGCCGTGCGCTACGTGGGCTCGGCCGTCGCCGAGGTCATCGCCCGGCACCCCGAGACGCTGGTCACCGGCGGGGCGCCGAAGGCGGCCGGGCGCGTGCAGTCCTGGGTCGTCGGCCCGGGGCTGGGCGCCGGGGAGGAGGCCGAGCGCGCGGCGCGGGAGGTGCTGGAGTCCGAGGTGCCGGTGCTGGTCGACGCCGACGGCCTGCGGCTCGCCGACCCCGACCGGGTGCGGGCGCGCCGGGCCCCGACGGTCCTCACCCCCCACGCGGGCGAGGCCGCCGCGCTCCTGGACACCTCCCGGGACGCCGTCGAGGCCGGGACGCTGCACGCCGTGCGGGCCCTCGCCGACCGCTACCGGGCCACCGTGCTGCTCAAGGGCGCCGCCACGCTCGTCGCCGAGCCCGGGGGCGGGCCCGTGCGCGTCAACCCGACCGGCACCGGCTGGCTCGCCACCGCGGGCAGCGGCGACGTGCTCTCCGGGCTGATCGGCGCCCTTCTCGCCGCCGGGCTGCCCGCCCGGGACGCCGCCTGCGCCGGCGCCTACCTGCACGGTGTCGCCGGGCGCCTGGCCGCCGTTCCGCCCGCCGCGTCCGACGTCGCCGCCGCCCTGCCCGCCGCCTGGCACGAGGTGCGCACGTCCGCGGCGCGGTGAGGCCTGAGACACTGGTGCGGTGAACAGCACCACCGCCGCTCGCCCTCCCCGTGTGCGCGCCGAGATCGATCTCGCCGCCCTGCGCTCCAACGTGCGTGCCCTGCGGGCCCGGGCGGCCGGCGGCGCCGGGCTGATGGCGGTGATGAAGGCGGACGCCTACGGGCACGGGATGGTGCCCTGCGCCCGCGCCGCGCGGGCGGCCGGGGCCGACTGGCTGGGCACCGCCACCCCCGAGGAGGCGCTGGGGCTGCGCGCGGCGGGCGACACCGGCCGCATCCTGTCCTGGCTGTGGACGCCGGGCGGGCCCTGGGCCCGGGCCATCGAGGCGGACGTCGACGTCTCGGCCAGCGCCGGGTGGGCGCTGGCGGAGATCGTGACCGCCGCCCGCGCCACGGGCCGCACCGCCCGGGTGCACCTCAAGGCCGACACCGGGCTCGGCCGCAACGGCTGCCAGCCCGCCGACTGGCCCGAGCTGGTGGCCGCCGCCCGGGCCGCCGAGGCCGAGGGCACCGTGCGTGTCACCGGGCTGTGGTCGCACTTCGCCTGCGCCGACGAACCGGGTCACCCCGCGAACGCCGCCCAGCTCGCGGCGTTCGAGGAGGCGCTGTCCGTCGCCGAGCGGGCCGGGCTGCGCCCCGAGGTCCGGCACCTGGCCAACTCGCCGGCCACCCTCACCCTGCCCGCGTCCCACTTCGACCTCGTGCGCCCCGGCGTCTCGGTGTACGGGCTCTCACCGTCCCCCGAGGTGGGCGCCGCCGAGGACTTCGGGCTCCGCCCGGTGATGCGGCTGAGCGCCGACCTCGCCGTCGTCAAGCGGGTGCCCGGCGACCAGGGCGTCTCCTACGGCCACACCTACCGGACGCCGGGCCCCACGACCCTCGCGCTCGTCCCGGCCGGCTACGCGGACGGCGTCCCCCGGCACGCGTCCAACGTGGGGCCCGTCCTCGTCGCGGGGAAGCTGCGCACCGTCGCCGGGCTGGTGGCGATGGACCAGTTCGTGGTGGACCTGGGCGGGGACACCGCCGAAGCGGGCGACGAGGCCGTGCTGTTCGGCCCCGGGGACGAGGGCGAACCGACCGCGGAGGACTGGGCCCGCGCGGTCGGCACGATCGGGTACGAGATCGTCACCCGGGTCGGCGCCCGGGTGCCCCGGTTCTACCTGCACGAGACCGCCGAGGGCTGACGCGCTCCACCCGCGCGAGGCCGCCGTGCGCCGGGCGGACCGCCTACCATCGGGGCCATGACGACGGCCATCACACAGTCCCGGATCACGGTCAGCACGCCCGAGCGCATGCGGGAGCTGGGCCGCGTGCTCGCCACCCTCGTGCGCGCCGGTGACCTGGTGCTGCTGACGGGCGAGCTGGGAGCCGGGAAGACGACGCTGACCCGCGGCCTGGGCGAGGGCCTCGGCGTGCGCGGAGCCGTCACCTCGCCCACCTTCGTCATCGCCCGCGTCCACCCCTCGCGCTCCGGCGGGCCGCCGCTCGTCCACGTGGACGCCTACCGGCTGGGCGGCGGCCTTGAGGAGATGGAGGACCTCGACCTCGACGTGACGCTGCCCGAGTCGGTGGTGGTCGTGGAGTGGGGCGAGGGCAAGGTCGAGGAGCTGACCGAGGACCGGCTGCACGTGGTGATCGAGCGCGGGCTCGGCGCCGGGCCGGACGCGGAGGCGCAGGTGGCGGCGGGCGAGGACGACGAGCGCGTGGTCACGGTGACCGGCGTGGGCGCGCGCTGGACGGACGTGGACCTCTCCACGCTCGGGTGATGCCGTAAAGCGGCGACGGCGGACGATGCCACGACGGAGTGACACGGGTGTGTCACTCCGTCGTGGCATGTCGGGCGTCACTCCGGGAGCCATGTCGGGACGACTTTCCGACAGGCTGTCGGCAACGTGTTGCGCCCGTCGCCGGGGCGTGGTTAGGTACGCCTAAGTCGTCGGGTGTGAGGAGGGGACCATGCCGGAACGCGAGACCACACCACGGACCGCCCCGCAGGCGCCGCCGTTCGGTGAGCTCCTGGCCTCCTGTGCCGCGGCGCGGGCCGTCTGCCGCCCGCCGCGCGAGGAGCCGCCCGCGGGCGCGCCCCGCGCCGCCGAAGACGACGTCCGCTGAGCCGTCTCCGCCGCCCCGCGGGCCGCCCGGGCGGGGCTACCGGACGACGACGACCGGGGTGTCGAGCGTCGCGAACTCCCACATCGCCGCGCCGTCGGCGCGGCCTTCCCTGATGCCGCCCGTCTTCTTCCCCGGGTCCGCCACGGGCTGCTGCCCGTCCTCCACCGGGGCGCTGAAGCCGATGCCCGTGCCCGCGAGGGTGGTGAAGCGGACGACGTGCTGCACCGGTACGCCGTCCGTGCCGGTCACCCGCTCGTCGCGCGACGTCACCGTGTAGACGCCGGCCACGGGGTCGAGCGTGCCGGGCGTGACCCCGTACGTGCGCAGGACCGCCCCGTCGGCGCCGACCAGCCACACCCGGTCCTCCGCGAGCGAGTAGACCACCCGCCGGCCCTCGCCCGACTCCGCCGGGAGGCCCGGGGCCTTCTGCTCCGGTTCGGCGCTGGGGGAGGGGGACGCGGACGGCTCGGCGCGTCCGCCCTTCGGGGCGTCACTCTGCGCGGCGGAGGCCTGGTAGGCGAAGAACCCGATGACGGCCATGGCCACCGCGGTCAACCCGGTCACGAACGTTCCCGCGCTGTTCCGTGCCACCGGGTTCACCCCTCGACGCCTTTTCGCTGCCTCGTGCCGCTTCGCGTCCGTTCGCGTTCGGTCTTTCGCCGAGTCCGCTTCGCCGACGCACGCGCACTGATCGTCAGGCTGACGGTAGCAGCCCGACCGTGCCCCATCAGGTCGGCCCGGACACCGCACCCCCGGGCGCGCCGTAGGCTTACACCGTGCTGTTGCTCGCTCTCGACACCGCGACCCCCGCCATCACCGTCGCCCTCCACGACGGCGAGGCCGTGCTCGCCTCCCGCGACCAGATCGACGCCCGCCGCCACGGTGAGCTCCTCCTGCCCGCCGTACACGCCACCCTGTCCGAGGCCGGCCGGACGCTGCACGACGTCACCGGGCTCGTCGTCGGCGTCGGCCCCGGCCCCTACACGGGGCTGCGGGTCGGCCTGGTGACGGCCGCCGGGTTCGGCGCCGCGCTCGGCATCCCCGTGCACGGCGTGTGCACCCTGGACGGCATCGCCCACGCCGCCGGGGCCGCGGGGATCGGCGGGCCGTTCGTCGTCGCGACCGACGCCCGCCGCAAGGAGGTCTACTGGGCGCGCTACGCCGACGCCAGGACCCGGGCGACGGAACTGAGCGTCGACCGGCCCGCCGACATCGCGGAGCAGGTCGCCGGCGTGCCGTCCGTCGGCGCGGGTGCCCTCCTCTACCCCGACACCTTCACCGGTGTCCGCGCGGACGGTCCCGAGCACCAGTCCGCCGCGGCCCTGGCCGCCCTCGCCGCCGAGAAGCTGGCCGCGGGCGAGCCGTTCCTGCCCCCGCTCCCGATGTACCTGCGCCGCCCCGACGCGAAGGTGCCCGCCGGGTACAAGGTGGTCACGCCGAGGTGAGCCCCGCGCCGGACGCCCCGCCCGCCCCCGACGCCGTCACCCTGCGGGAGATGCGCTGGTGGCACATCGAGCCGGTGCTGGCACTCGAACAGGAGCTGTTCCCCGAGGACGCCTGGTCGACGGGGATGTTCTGGTCCGAGCTGGCGCACGCCCGCGGCCCGGGCGCCACCCACCACTACACCGTCGCCGAGACCGCCGACGGCCGCCTCGTCGGCTACGCGGGGCTGGCCACCACCGTCGACGGCACCGGGGACGTCCAGACCATCGCCGTCGCCCCCGGCCGACAGGGCACCGGCCTGGGCGCCCGCCTCCTCGCCGACCTGCTGACCGCCGCCACGGCCTTCGAGTGCCACCAGGTGCTCCTGGAGGTGCGCGTGGACAACCTGCGCGCCCAGCGCCTCTACGAGCGGCACGGCTTCGTCCCGGTGGGCGTCCGGCGCGGGTACTACCAGCCCGGCGACGTGGACGCCCTGGTCATGCGGCGCGAGCACGGCGCCCCGACGACACCCACCGACCCCGGCGCTCCGAGCGCCCCCAGCGACCCGAGCTAGGAACGACTGCAGATGACCCCCGACGAGCCCCTTGTCCTCGGCATCGAGACCTCCTGCGACGAGACCGGTGTCGGCGTCGTCCGCGGCCACACCCTGCTGGCCGACGCCGTCGCCTCCAGCGTCGACGACCACGCCCGCTACGGCGGCGTCGTCCCCGAGATCGCCAGCCGGGCGCACCTGGAGGCCATGGTCCCGACCATCCAGCGGGCGCTGGACCAGGCCGGGGTCGCCGCCTCCGACCTCGACGGCATCGCCGTCACCGCGGGCCCGGGCCTCGCCGGCGCGCTGCTCGTCGGCGTCTCGGCGGCCAAGGCGTACGCCTACGCCCTCGGCAAGCCCCTCTACGGCGTCAACCACCTCGCCTCGCACATCTGCGTCGACCAGCTCGAGCACGGCGCCCTGCCGGAGCCCACGATGGCGCTCCTGGTCAGCGGCGGGCACTCCTCGCTGCTCCTCGCCCCGGACATCACGGCCGACGTCCGGCCGCTGGGCTCGACCATCGACGACGCGGCGGGGGAGGCCTTCGACAAGGTCGCCCGGGTCCTCGGCCTCGGCTTCCCCGGCGGCCCGGTCATCGACCGCTACGCCCGCGAGGGCGACCCGGGGGCCATCGCGTTCCCGCGCGGTCTCACCGGCCCACGGGACGCGCCCTACGACTTCTCCTTCTCCGGCCTCAAGACCGCCGTCGCCCGCTGGATCGAGGCCCGGCGGCGGGCGGGCGAGGAGGTGCCCGTCGCCGACGTCGCCGCCTCGTTCCAGGAGGCCGTCACCGACGTGCTGACCCGCAAGGCGATCCGGGCCTGCCGGGACGAGGGCGTCGGGCATCTGATGATCGGCGGCGGCGTCGCGGCCAACTCCCGGCTGCGGGCCATGGCCGAGGAGCGGTGCGCGGACGCCGGGATCACCCTGCGCGTCCCGAGGCCGAAGCTGTGCACGGACAACGGTGCGATGGTCGCGGCGCTGGGCGCGGAGATGGTGGCCCGGGGCCGGGACGCCTCCGGCTGGGACCTGCCGGCCGACTCCTCGCTCCCCGTCACCGAGCCCCATGTCCCGGCGTCCTCCGAGGCGCCCGGCCACTCCCACGCGCACGCGCATTCCCACACGCACGACCACGTGCACGAGCTGAGCAGGAAGAACCTCTACGAAGCATGACGGGCGAGACGGGCGTGACGGGCGAGACGGGCGAGACGGCCGTGACGAGGGGGAGTGACGGGACGACGGCGCTCATGTGGGAGGCGCGCGCGGCCGAGGGGCGGGGCGCCGAGCTGCTGGCCTGGGTCCGCGCCCAGAAGCTCGCCCCCGGGCCCGCGCGCCGCGAGACGTACACGGCCCCCGGCGACCGTGTCCTGGTCATCACCCACTGGTCCGAGGCCGGTGAGCCCGGTGAACTACCGGACCCGCCGGGTGAGTTGCTGCACCGGCCGGTGCACCGCTGGCGGTTCACCCGGGTGGAGTAGCCGGGTGGAGCAGCAGGGTCGTCCGCCGGCGCGCGGCGCGTCGGCCCGCCGTCCGTCAGCCGTGCTCCGAGGTGACGTGGAACAGCGCGCCCTCCGCGTCGCGCAGGGAGGCCACCCGTCCGAAGTGGGACATCGCGGGCGGCGTCACGATGCTGCCCCCGGCCGCGTCCGCCCGCGTCGCCACCTCGTCGACGTCGTCCACGCAGAAGTAGACGTGCCACTGCGGCCGGATCGTGGGGTCCGGTGCCTCTTCCACGGCCCCGCCCCACAGGTCGGCGACGTGGTGACCGTCCACGGACACCACCACGTGATCGGCCTCGAAGCGGACGCTCAGCCGGTCGGGCGCGTGGGTGTCCCAGGCGAACACGCTGCCGTAGAACATGGCCGCCCCGAAGGCGTCCCCCGTGCGGAGCTGGAGCCGGGCGGGCGCGCCCGGCTGCCGCCGCACCCACCAGCCGCGCACGGGCTCGCCCTCCCACACCCCGAAGCGGGCGTCCTGCCGGTCCGCCGCCCACAGCACCCGGCCCGTGCCGAAGGCCAGCGGCCCCACGGCCACCGTCCCGCCGCGCTCCTGGATGCGGCTCGCCATGACGTTGGCGTTCTCCGCGCGGAAGAACGCGGTCCACGACGGGGCGAAGCCGCCCTTCGCCTGTGAACTCATCCCCAGACCGGCCACGGGCTGCCCGTCCGCCAGGGCGAGCTGGTAGCCCTTCTCGTGGTCCCGGAAGCCGGGCCGGTACTCCCAGCCCAGCGCCCGCGCGTAGAACTCCTGAGCACCCTCCAGGTCACGCGTCATGAGAGCCACCCAGCACGGCGCGCCGTGCACGGACCCCGGAGTGTCGGGCACTCCGCTCACCTCACTCTGTGCCGCCGCCCTTGCATGTACCGCTTCCACCTTCCGACCGTGGGGCCGGGAACGCCACACGAGGGTGACCGCCCGCGCGGGCGGTCACCCTCGTGGGCCCGGGACGGCGACCGCCCGGGGCCCTACACGGGGTGGCCGAGCAGCATGGACGGCGCCCCCGCCACCCGGGTGAGGAACACCGTCGCCGAGTGCGGCCCCGAGGGCTTCACCTTGCGCCGCAGCTCCTCCGGCTCCACCGCCGAGCCCCGCTTCTTGACGGTGAGAACGCCGACCCGCCGCTCCCGCAGCAGCGCCCGCAGCCGTTTGACGTTGAATGGCAGCACGTCCGTCACCTCGTAGGCCCGCGCGTACGGGGTCGGCGCGTGGACGTCGGACGTCACGTAGGCGATCCCGGCGCTCAGCAGCCGCCCGGCCACGTCCCGGGCGACGTCCGCGACGAGGTGCGCGCGGATCACCGCCCCGTCCGGCTCGTACAGGTAGCGGCCGACGGGCCCCGGCTCCGGGTCGGGCAGTCCGGCGCCGAGCAGCGAGTGCTCGCCGGCCCGGCCGTCCCCGCCGGGCAGGAGGGTGGCCCGGAAGCCGGCCGGTGCCGTGCCCTCGCCGAACCACAGCACCGCCTCCTTCACCTCACCGGCGACCGAGATCCACTCCGCCTCCGCGTCCTCGGGCAGCGCCTCGTGCGGGACGCCCGGCGCGATCTTCAGGGCGGCGTGCGGCACCCTGCGGGCCGTCTCCAGCGCCCAGGACAGGGGCGGCGAGTACGCCTCCGGGTCGAACACCCGGCCCCGGCCGCCGCGCCGCGCCGGGTCCACGAACACGGCGTCGTAGCCCTCGACGTCGACCGTCGTGACGTCGGCCCGGCGCACGGTGACGCGGTCGGCCAGCCCGAGCGCCGCCACGTTGGCCTCGATGACGGCGCAGGTCAGCGGGGAACGGTCGACGGCCAGCACCTCCACCCCGGCGCGGGCCAGCTCGACGGCGTCGCCGCCGATGCCGCAGCACAGGTCGGCGAGCCGCCGCACGCCGCGTCCGGCCAGCCGCCGCGCCCGGTAGGCGGCCACCGAGGAGCGGGTCGCCTGCTCGACGCCGTCCGGGGTGAAGAACATGCGCGCGGCGTCCTCGGCGCCGAACTTGACCACGGCCCGCTGCCGCAGCCGCGCCTGGCCGAGCGCGGCGGAGACCAGCGAGGGCGGATGGCTGCGGCGGAGCCGGGTCGCGAGCGTCAGCTCGTCGGCCGGGTCGTGGTCGCGCAGCCGGTGCAGCAGTTCGGCGCCCTCCTCGGTCAGGAGGGCCCGGAACGCGTCCACGGCCTCTGCCTCGGCGCCGGTGCCACTGCCGGAGTCGGCGCCGGTGTCGGCGGTCTTGGCGGTGTCGTTCGGTGTGTCGGGTGATGCGGGTACGGCCACACGGCCCATTTTCGCCTGCTCGCCGGAGTGCCGCCGCCCTTCGGGCGCGGTGGGTTGGCACTATCCGGCGTTATGTCGATCATCAGACAAGTCACACAAAATGATCGAGAGTCTCCACGGCCCTGGCGGCATCTCCGACGCGGCGTCGGAGCCGGAGCCCTCGCCGCGCTCGCGGTCTCCTGTGCCGCCGTCGCCGGAACCGGACACCTCCCCACCGGCGAGGACGGCGGCGGCTCGCTCCTGGACAAGCCGCTCGCCGCAGCCGTCGAGGGTCTGCCGCTCGGAGCCGCCCAGCGCGTCGGCGCCGAGTACGCCGCCGCTTCCCTCACCGCCTACGCCGGCGGACTCGCCCGCGCGGAGACCCGCCGCGTCGCGGCGGCCGCGCGCTGGGGACTGGCCGAGCCGCCCCTGCTCGCGCCCCCGCCGCCGGCCGCGAAGCCGGAACTCACCAGCACCCCCGGCCTCGTCTCCGGCAAGGGGCTCCCACCTGTCTTCGTCCGGGTGCCCACCGACCAGAAGGTCGTCTTCCTCACGATCGACGACGGCTGGCACAAGGACCCGCGCTTCACCCGGATGCTCCGCGAACTGCGCATCCCCTACAGCGCCTTCCTCTCCGACTACGTGGCCGCCGAGGACTACGACTACTTCCGCCGCATGCGGCGCGACGGAGCGGGCGTCCACAACCACACCCTCAACCACAAGGAACTGCCCAAGCTGTCCTACAAGCGGCAGCGCGAGGAGATCTGCGGCATGCAGAAGGTACTGAAGGAGGAGTTCGGCGCGCCCTCGCGGCTGTTCCGTCCGCCTTACGGCGCCTACGACCGTGACACCCTGCGCGCCGCCGCCTCCTGCGGCGTCGAGGCCGTGCCCCTGTGGGCGGAGGAGGCCTGGGCCCAGCGCTTCGACTGGGCCCGCCTCGACCGCGAGTTCCACCCCGGCGACATCATCCTCACCCACTTCCGCGGCCCCGAGCAGTGGGGCGGCACGATGAACGACATGCTGCGCCGCACCCTGAAGACGGCCACCGAACAGGGCTTCGCCCTGGCCCGCCTGGAGGACTACGTCTGACGGCGGCCGCCGGCGCGCCTCTCCGGCCCGCGGGCTGCGCTGGGGAGGGCCGCGCCGAGGCGCGGGGCCGGCGAGCGGCCGCCGGTGCCGGGGCCGGATGGGGGTTCCCCGCCCGTTCTCGGCGGGGTGCGGGTGGGTCTTGGCCGCGGTTCGCCGCGCCTCCGCGGGGCGCGCGGCGGCGACGCGCCGCAGGGAATTGGCACTCAGCTTGACCGAGTGCTAACCGAGGCATAGTCTCACCGTTGGCACTCTCCGCCGGGGAGTGCCAGGCGCGACGGGAAGGTCCGGCACCCGCGACGACGGATCGACCAGGTCGCCACCTCTAGACATAAGACCCCGTGAGATCTCCGAAGGGGGAGGTCGGATCGTGACGACCGCCAGCTCCAAGGTTGCCATCAAGCCGCTTGAGGACCGCATCGTGGTCCAGCCGCTCGACGCCGAGCAGACCACGGCCTCGGGCCTGGTCATTCCGGACACCGCCAAGGAGAAGCCCCAGGAGGGCACCGTCCTGGCCGTGGGCCCGGGCCGCTTCGAGGACGGAAACCGCCTGCCGCTCGACGTCAAGGTCGGCGACATCGTCCTGTACAGCAAGTACGGCGGCACCGAGGTGAAGTACAACAACGAGGAGTACCTCGTCCTCTCGGCTCGCGACGTGCTCGCGATCATCGAGAAGTAAGGCACCCCGCACGTCCGCGTGCTGATCCGCGCCCTGGTTCCCCGTCACAGACAGCCGGGGCAGCCAGGGCGCGGTTCGCTTGTCATACGCCCAAGAAGCCCTGAGAGGACCTCTCTACGCCATGGCGAAGATCCTGAAGTTCGACGAGGACGCCCGTCGCGCCCTGGAGCGCGGCGTCAACAAGCTGGCCGACACCGTCAAGGTGACGATCGGCCCCAAGGGCCGCAACGTCGTCATCGACAAGAAGTTCGGTGCGCCGACCATCACCAACGACGGCGTCACCATCGCCCGCGAGGTCGAGGTCGAGGACCCGTACGAGAACCTCGGTGCCCAGCTCGTGAAGGAGGTGGCGACCAAGACCAACGACATCGCGGGTGACGGCACCACCACCGCCACCGTGCTGGCCCAGGCCCTCGTGCGCGAGGGGCTGCGCAACGTCGCCGCCGGTGCCTCCCCGGCCGCCCTGAAGAAGGGCATCGACGCCGCCGTCCAGGCCGTGTCCGCGGACCTGGTCTCCTCCGCCAGCCCGATCGACTCCAAGGCCGACATCGCCTCCGTCGCCGCGCTGTCCGCCCAGGACAAGCAGGTCGGTGAGCTGATCGCCGAGGCCATGGACAAGGTCGGCAAGGACGGTGTCATCACCGTCGAGGAGTCGCAGACCTTCGGTCTGGAGCTGGACTTCACCGAGGGCATGGCCTTCGACAAGGGCTACCTGTCGCCCTACATGGTCACCGACCAGGAGCGCATGGAGGCCGTCCTCGACGACCCCTACATCCTGATCACCCAGGGCAAGATCTCGGCCATCGCCGACCTGCTGCCGCTGCTGGAGAAGATCATGCAGGCCGGCGGCTCGCGCCCGCTGCTGATCATCGCCGAGGACGTCGAGGGCGAGGCCCTGTCCACCCTCGTCGTCAACAAGATCCGCGGCACCTTCAACGCCGTCGCCGTCAAGGCGCCCGGCTTCGGTGACCGCCGCAAGGCGATGCTGGGCGACATGGCCACCCTCACCGGCGGCACCGTCGTCGCCGAGGAGGTCGGCCTCAAGCTCGACCAGGTCGGCCTGGACGTGCTGGGCTCCGCCCGCCGCGTCACCGTCACCAAGGACGACACCACCATCGTCGACGGTGCCGGCAAGAGCGAGGACGTCGAGGGCCGCGTCGGCCAGATCAAGGCCGAGATCGAGTCCACCGACTCCGACTGGGACCGCGAGAAGCTCCAGGAGCGCCTCGCCAAGCTGGCCGGCGGCGTGTGCGTCATCCGCGTCGGCGCCGCCACCGAGGTCGAGCTGAAGGAGAAGAAGCACCGTCTGGAGGACGCCATCTCCGCGACCCGCGCCGCGGTCGAGGAGGGCATCGTCTCCGGTGGCGGCTCCGCGCTCGTCCACTCCTCGAAGGTGCTGGCCGACAACCTGGGCAAGACCGACGACGAGGCCACCGGTGTCGCCGTCGTCCGCCGCGCCGTCGTCGAGCCGCTGCGCTGGATCGCCGAGAACGCGGGCCTGGAGGGCTACGTCATCACCTCCAAGGTCGCCGAGCTGGACAAGGGCCAGGGCTTCAACGCCTCCACCGGCGAGTACGGCGACCTGGTCAAGGCCGGCGTCATCGACCCGGTCAAGGTGACCCGCTCCGCGCTGGAGAACGCCGCCTCGATCGCCTCCCTGCTGCTGACGACCGAGACCCTGGTCGTCGAGAAGCCGGCCGAGGAGGACGAGGCCGCCGCGGGCCACGGCCACGGCCACGCCCACTGAGCCACCCGCTCACCGCGCCGGCGCGCGCTCGCGCCGTCCGGCTCACGACAGGCCCCCACCCGCTGCCCGGGTGGGGGCCTGTCGGCTCTCCGCACCCCGTGCCGGACCGCGCGGCGTGTGCGCGCCGCTCCCGGGCCGCACCTAGCCGGGCGTCTCCACGAGCCCGAGCTCGGCGAGCAGCCGCGCGTTGTCCCAGTTGAACCAGCTTTCCGCGATCTTGCCGTCGCGGAACCGGAGCGTCACCTGGCCGGTGAGGCTGAACTCCTTGCCGGTGGGCGCCAGGCCCATGAACTCGCCGACGTGCCGTCCGGCGGCGGTGAACCGCAGACAGACGAGGTCGCCGTCGGCGGCGGTGCTCTCCACGGTGAAACGGGGCTCGAACGGGACGATCTCCCGGTTCAGGTTCTGCCGGAGCTGCTGGAGCCCTTGCAGGTCGCCCTCCGGGTTGGCCGGATCGTGCTCGACGTAGTCCTCGTGGAAGTAGTCCTCCAGGGAGGCGAAGTCGCGCCGGTTCAGCAGCTCCTCGAAGAGCTGACGCGCCGTCCCCTTGTTCAGCTGCTCGTCGCGCACGACGTCGAGGTCCGTGAACTGCGGCATCTCGTCGCAGAGCGCGACCATCTCCTGGAAGATCCGGTCCGTCTCGGGCAGGTTCGAGTTCCGCATGGCCTCCTCGTAGGAGGGGAACTCGACGATCTCCACGAGGTGTGTGGAACTGGAGCGGTCCTTGCCCACCATCGCGTGAGTGGCGGTCCGCTTGCCCCGGGTCGCCTCGACCCAGGAGTCCAAGAGCCTGTTCATGTCATCGACGCGGTTGGTCTTGCAGTCGATGAGCTGGACGAATGTCATGACGGCCCCCTATTGGCCGATCATCGAAACAGTCGGACCATTCCAGGCTATGTCTGTCCCGGCCGGGTTTCCTGCGCAACCGCGGGGACGGGGAGCCCGGTTCCGCGGCCCTCGCACACCGGCTTCGCGCGTCGGCTCGCGCACCGCCCTCGCGCGAGCCTCCGTCACGCCCGCGCCGGACCGGAGCGGGCGGCCCTACTTCGGCCCGTACCTGCGCCCCGACGTGGACGACACCCGGCCCATGAGGCCGCGCGGCACCAGCTTGCTCGCGCCGAGCAGCGTCTTGTAGCGCGCGTCCGGGACCGAGAGCGTGCGGCCCCGGGCCAGGTCCCGCAGGGCGGCGTCCACCACGCGGTCGGCCTCCAGCCACATCCACCCCGGCACGTTCGACGTCGACATCCCGGCCCGCTCGTGGAACTCGGTGCGCACGAACCCCGGGCACAGGGCCATCAGCCGCACCCCCGAGCCCGCCAGGTCCTGCGCGGCGCCCTGGGTGAACTGCACGACCCACGCCTTGCTGGCCCCGTAGGTGCCGCGCGGCACGAAGGCGGCGACCGAGGCCACGTTCACCACGCCGCCGCGCCCGCGCCCGCGCATCGCCTCGGCCGCGGCCGACGTCAGCCGCAGCACCGCCTCGACGTGCAGGCGCAGCATGCGCAGCTCGTCCTCCTCCGGCACCTCCAGGTAGCGGCCCTTGGCGCCGAATCCGGCGTTGTTGACGAGCAGGTCCACGGGGTGACGCCGGTCCGAGAGCCGCTCGGCGACGGCGGTGACGCCCTCCTCGGTGCTGAGGTCCGCCCGCAGGGTGGAGGCCTCGACGCCGTGCCGGTCGTGCAGCTCGGTCGCCTGCCGGGCCAGCCGCTCGCCGTCCCGGGCGACCAGGACCACGTCGTGCCCGTCCCGCGCGAGCCGCCGTGCGAACGCGGCGCCGAGCCCGGCCGTCGCTCCTGTGATGAGTGCAGTCGTCATACCGCGAACCGTAAACGGCCGGGGCCGTCAACGCCCCGGCGGGCTCCCGCCTATCGGCCCCGCTCCCGCCCGGGTGCCGGTGAACGGTTTCGACCAGGCCTGGGCCCGCCCGTAGGAGGGCACGCCACCGAGGTCCGCCGCCAACGGGGTGTCGTCCAGGACGCCGCGCGCCACCTCGACCGCCTGGTGGACGGCCGCGCGGAAGAGCAGTGAGCCCGTGCTCACCCGGGCCACTCCCCAGGCGGCGAGCTCGGACACGCTCGGTCCGCCCGGTGTGAACAGCAGGTTCAGCGGAGCCGCACACGCCCCCGTCACCGCGCGCACGGCCTGCTCCTCCCGCAGCCCGGGGACGAAGAGGCCGTGCGCCCCCGCCTCCTGGTAGGCGCGGAGCCGGTCTTCCGTCTCGCGCTCGTGGCCGGGCAGCCAGTACGTGTCGGTACGGGCGTTCACGAAGAGCGACGGTGCCGCGCGGAGCACGGCCCGCAGCACCGCGCACTGGTGGGAGACGTCGGTGAGCGTGCCGTCCGGGCGGCCGTCCTCGATGTTCACGCCCGCGATCCCGGCGCGTTCGAGCAGCGCGGCCAGGGCGGCCACGTCCTCCGGGTCCGTGCCGAAGCCGTTCTCGATGTCGACGGTCACCGGGACGGGCAGCCGGGCCAGGCTCCCGGCGAGCCGCAGCGTCTCCTCCCGCGCGGCCCCCGCGGCGTCCGGCAGGCCGGCGGCACCGGCCACGCCGAGGCTCGTCGTCCCGAGGGCGGCGAACCCGGCGGCCACGAGCGCGGCGGCGGAGGCGTGGTCCCACGCGTTGGGCAGCACCAGGGGCCTTCCCGGGCGGTGCAGGGCGCGGAACTCCTCGAACCGGCTCACCGGTCGAGCGCCTTGCGCCGCACGGACTCGGGCAGCGCGTCACCGGCGGCGAGCAGCTCGGGGAGGAGCGCCCGCTCGGTGGTCATCGCCCGGAACATGAACGAGACGGTCACCTTGTGGTCGGGGCGGTGCACGACGTCGAACGCGTCCCCCGCGCGGATCTCGCCCTCCTCGATCACGCGCAGGTACGGGCCGGGGCGCCCGGCCTGGGTGAAGCGCCTGACCCAGCCCCGCTCGTCGAGGTGCCCGGCGAACGTCCGGCAGGGCACGCGTACCGAGGCCACCTCCAGCAGCAGGCCGTCGCCGATGCGCCAGCGCTCGCCGACCAGCGCCTCGTTCACGTCGTAGCCGGACGTCGTCAGGTTCTCCCCGAACACGCCTGAGGGCAGGTCGCGGCCCAGCTCGCGGCCCCAGGCGTCCAGGTCCTCCCGGGCGAAGGCGTACACCGCCTGGTCGTCGCCGCCGTGGTAGCGCAGGTCCCCGATGGCGTCCCCGGCGAGCCCGCCGCCGCCCGTCCCCCGCGGACCCGGCGCCGCGACCCGCACGGGGCCCGGCACCGGCACCTTGCCGATCCCCGTCAGCCCGCCCGGGGCGGAGGTGTGGTCGGACGTGAGCAGGGAGCCGAGATTCACCGAGAGTACGTGCATGCGGCCACAGTAGATCGCGCGTCTGTCACCGGCCGAGCCGCTGTCCGGTGGGCGACGTCAAAGGCGGCCTTATGGTTGAGTCATGCTCGAAGCCCGCCACCTGAGGGTGCTGCGTGCCGTCGCCACGACGGGCTCCTACTCCGCCGCCGCCCGGGAGCTGGGCTGCACCCAGCCCGCGGTGAGCCAGCAGATGCGCTCGCTGGAGCAGTCGGTGGGCACCCCGCTGCTCTACCGGGCCGGACGCGAGACCCGGCTGACCGAGGCGGGGGAGGCCCTCGTCCGGCACGGCGCCACCGTCCTCGCCTCGCTCACCGCCGCCGAGGAGGAGGTCGCGGCCATCGCCGGGCTGCGCGCCGGACGCGTGCGGCTCGTCTCGTTCCCCAGCGCCAGTTCGACGCTGGTGCCCGGCGCCGTCGCGGCGCTGCGTGCCGGGCACCCGGGCACCCGGGTGTCGCTCGTCGAGGCCGAGCCGCCGCGCTCCGTCGACCTGCTGCGGGCGGGGGAGTGCGACGTCGCCCTGGCCTTCCGCTACCCGGACACCGCCGCGCCGGACGCCGCCGAGTGGGCCGACCTCGTCGTCCGGCCGCTGCTCACGGACCGGCTCGTGGGTCTCGTGCCCGACGGCCACCCCCTGGCCGGTGCGCCGTCCGTCCCCTTCGCCCAGTTGGCGGGGGAGCCCTGGATCGCCGGGTGCCCGCGCTGCCGGCGCCATCTGGAGGAGGTCTGCGAGGCGGCGGGCTTCACGCCGCGCATCGACTTCGCGACGGACGACTACCCCGCCGTGGTGGGCCTGGTGGGCGCCGGGCTCGGCGTCGCCGTGCTGCCGGAGCTGGCCGTGGAGTCGGTACGGCCGCGGGGCGCCCGCACGGTCGCCGTCACGCCCGAGGTGCGGCGGGAGGTCGTGGCCCTCACCCTCCCCGATCTCGCCCGCGTCCCCGCGGTGGCCGCCACGCTGGAGCACCTCGCCGCGGCCGCGGCCCGCGGTCCGGCCGAGCCTCCCGCCCCCGGCTGACGCCCCCGGCCCGCCCGGGGCGACGCGCCCGGCTGACCCGGACGGGGGACGGCCCCGGACGGGGGCCGAGACCCGGAACACGCCGAACGGTCGACGCGACACGCCCGCCGGGCCGGAAAGCACAGCGGGGCCCACCCTCGCAGATACGTTTCTGCGAAGGTGTGCCCCGCCGCGGTTCGGGGCCGGTGCTAGGTGCCGGCCGCCGCCTCGGTCTGCTCGGGAGCCTGCGCGGACGGTGCCGGACGGTTCGTCGAGACCAAGCGGTGCCGGGCCCGTCCCATCAGCTCCTCGCGTTCGTCCTCCGTGAGTCCTCCCCAGACGCCGTACGGCTCCCGCACGGACAGTGCGTGGGCGGCGCACTGCGCGCGGACCGGGCAGCGCATGCACACCTCCTTCGCCGCCGTCTCACGCGCGCTGCGGGCCGCTCCGCGTTCCCCTTCCGGGTGGAAGAAGAGGGAGCTGTCGACGCCGCGGCAGGCGGCCAGGAGCTGCCAGTCCCACAGATCGGCGTTGGGGCCCGGAAGGCGGGAGAAATCTGCCATTGCTCGTCCTCTCGGAGCGTTGCTGTGGCTGCTGGACGGGCGGGTCGGCGTGGTCTCCGGCGGCCGGTGGGCCGGGCGCCCGCCGGAACCGCCGCCGGGCGTCCCGCGCCCCGTGGGCCGGGT
Organism: Streptomyces sp. WMMC1477; assembly: GCF_027460245.1. Classification (NCBI taxonomy): domain Bacteria; kingdom Bacillati; phylum Actinomycetota; class Actinomycetes; order Kitasatosporales; family Streptomycetaceae; genus Streptomyces; species Streptomyces sp. WMMC1477. Next base: position 3,341,416 of record NZ_JAPZBD010000003.1, read on the forward strand.
GGGAGGACGGTCCGCCGACCGTCCATCCATCGGTAGTCGTGTGAGTAGCTGTAAATATGACTCTTTGCGAATTTAGCCACGGACGCCACAAAGTGGAAGCAAAAGCGTCCAAATAGGGCACAGTGGTCCAAGGCGCGCTGCACGACGGGGTGCGCCCCGAGGGCGCTCCGGTCCGGTGCTGCGTGCGTCCTTCTGGGTGTTCACGCCCACACGTAGAGTGCTGGATGCGGGTGGAGTAGCCCGTAACTCTTTCGGGTGACCGTCGTTGAGAGTGCGGAGGCGGTTGGCAGAACAGCGAAAACCCCGGCACGCCCGCCGGGGGAGACGCCCCGCAGGGAGGGGCGGAAGGCGATCAACCGCACAGGTGACGATTCGTAACAGCCTGGAGGCACAAGGTGATGCGCATCAGCAGCGGAGGGCGGCCATGACTTCCGTCCTCGTTTGCGACGACTCTCCGCTCGCCCGGGAAGCGCTGCGCCGTGCGGTCGCGACCGTTCCCGGCGTCGAGCGCGTGACGACGGCGGCCAACGGCGAGGAAGTCCTCCGCCGCTGGGGCGCCGACCGCTCCGACCTCGTCCTGATGGACGTCAGGATGCCCGGCCTGGGCGGTGTGGAGACGGTCCGCCGGCTGCTCTCCGCCGACCCCGGCGCGCGCATCATCATGCTCACCGTCGCGGAGGATCTCGACGGTGTGGCCCTCGCCGTCGCCGCCGGCGCCCGTGGCTACCTGCACAAGGACGCCTCGCGCGCCGAGCTGCGGGCCACGGTGACCCAGGCCCTCGCCGACCCGACGTGGCGGCTCGCCCCGCGGCGGCTGCGCTCCGCGGAGATGGGCGCCGCACCGACCCTGACCGCCCGGGAGATCCAGGTCCTCGAGGGCATGAGCCACGGACGGTCCAACGCCGAGATCGGCCGTGAACTGTTCCTCTCCGAGGACACCGTCAAGACCCACGCCCGGCGCCTGTTCAAGAAGCTGGGCGCCTCCGACCGGGCCCACGCCGTCGCCCTGGGCTTCCGCTGGGGCCTCGTCCGCTGACCGTCCGCCGCACCGTGGTCCGGGGGCGCGGCCACCCGCTCCTGCGGGTCCGCCCCGCCCCCGCCGGTCCCCGTCCTCCCGCCCGGGCTCCGCACCAACGCGCGCGATGCCGCATCCTTGGTAGGTGACTCCTCTCCGGCCGGTGCCGGAGACGGGCCGGCGGCAGCCGGCCGGCACGGTGCGAAGCAACCCGAAAGGGGGAGGGCAGGCGGGATGGCCACGGGCGCACTCCGATATAACGCTTCAGGGCACAACCAGGGCCGCGGTGCGGCGGACGCCTCGGGCTCGGTGCACCATGGACCGATGCGCGACGACACCACACCGGGCAGCGCCGTCGGGCCCCCGGACCGTGGTCCGGGCATCGGAGCCGTCGTGCGGCGCGCCGTCGAGGGGGACGAACAGGCCACCCACGACCTCCTGGCCCACGTCCACCCCCTCGCCCTGCGCTACTGCCGCACGAGGCTGAGCAGACTTCCCGGGGACGCCCGGCACTTCGTGGACGACCTCGCGCAGGAGGTCTGCCTCGCCGTGCTGTGCGCCCTGCCGCGCTACCGGGACACCGGCAAGCCCTTCGAGGCGTTCGTCGTCGCCATCGCCCAGCACAAGGTCGCCGACCTCCAGCGCGCCGCCATGCGCCACCCGGGATCGACGGCCGTGCCCTCGGACGAGATGCCCGAGCAGCCCGACGACAGCCTGGGGCCCGAGGAGCGCGCCCTGCTGAGCAGCGACACCGAGTGGGCCAAGAAGCTCCTCGCCAACCTCCCGGAGCACCAGCGCGAGCTCATCCTGCTGCGTGTCGCCGTCGGCCTCACCGCCGAGGAGACGGGCCAGGTGCTCGGCATGTCCCCGGGAGCCGTCCGCGTCGCACAGCACCGCGCCCTGTCCCGGCTGCGGGCCCTCGCCGGGCAGTGATCCGGGCGGTCGGGTGACCAGCGTCATCCGGCCGTGCTTTCACATGAACACGGGGTCCCCCGATTGGCCGTTAGCATGGGGGCACGTGCACGGGCAAGACCACCAGGGAAGGTGTCATGACTGACAACGTCGACGGAGTGCCTGAGAAGTTCGCGCGGCTCGGGCTGACCTACGACGACGTCCTGCTGCTGCCCGGTGAGTCGGACATGGCCCCCCAGGACATCGACACCGCCTCGCACGTCTCCCGCAACGTCCGGGTGAACATCCCGCTGCTGTCCGCCGCCATGGACAAGGTCACCGAGGCGCGCATGGCCATCGCCATGGCGCGGCAGGGCGGCGTCGGCGTCCTCCACCGGAACCTGTCCATCGAGGAGCAGGCCGCCCAGGTCGACCGGGTCAAGCGCTCCGAGTCCGGCATGGTCACCGACCCCATCACCATTCGGCCCGACGCCACCCTGCGCGAGGCCGACGAGCTGTGCGGCCGGTTCCGCATCAGCGGCGTCCCCGTGACCGACGCGGCGGGCAAGCTGCTCGGCATCGTCACCAACCGCGACATGGCCTTCGAGCTGGACCGCACCCGCGAGGTGCGCGACGTCATGACGCCCATGCCGCTGGTCACCGGGAAGGTCGGCATCGCGCGCTCCGACGCCATGGAGCTGCTGCGCCGCCACAAGATCGAGAAGCTCCCCCTGGTGGACGACGAGGGCCGCATCAAGGGCCTCATCACCGTCAAGGACTTCGTCAAGGCCGAGAAGTACCCCAACGCCGCCAAGGACGCCGAGGGCCGCCTGCTCGTCGGCGCCGCCGTCGGCGTCGCGGGTGACGCCTACGAGCGCGCCCAGGCCCTCATCGAGAACGGCGTCGACTTCGTCGTCGTCGACACCGCGCACGGCCACTCCCGGCTCGTCGGGGACATGGTCGCCAAGATCAAGTCCAACCACGCCGGAGTGGACGTCATCGGCGGCAACGTCGCCACCCGCGACGGCGCCAAGGCCCTCGTGGACGCGGGCTGCGACGGCATCAAGGTCGGCGTCGGCCCCGGCTCCATCTGCACCACCCGCGTCGTCGCCGGCATCGGCGTCCCGCAGGTCACCGCCATCTACGAGGCCGCGCTCGCCGCCCGCGAGGCCGGCATCCCCGTCATCGGCGACGGCGGCCTCCAGTACAGCGGCGACATCGCCAAGGCCCTCGTGGCCGGCGCCGACACCGTCATGCTCGGCAGCCTGCTCGCCGGCTGCGAGGAGTCCCCGGGCGAGCTGCTGTTCATCAACGGCAAGCAGTTCAAGTCCTACCGCGGCATGGGCTCGCTCGGCGCCATGCAGTCCCGTGGCGACCAGCGCTCCTTCTCCAAGGACCGCTACTTCCAGGAGAACGTCGGCGGCGACGACAAGCTGATCCCCGAGGGCATCGAGGGCCAGGTGCCCTACCGCGGCCCCCTCGCCGCCGTCGTCCACCAGCTCGTCGGCGGGCTGCGCCAGTCCATGTTCTACGTCGGCGGGCGCACCGTCCCCGAGCTCAAGGAGCACGGCCGGTTCGTGCGGATCACCGCCGCCGGGCTCAAGGAGAGCCACCCGCACGACATCCAGATGACCGTCGAGGCCCCCAACTACTCCCGGGGCTGACGCTACGCTGGGGCGTGACCCGACGAAGGGGGTCGCGTTCGAGTACCCGGTCCGCGACGGGCTGTTGTCCGTCCTGGCCGTCCACGTCGCCGACTTCGCTCAGGTCCTGGTCGAGGACTGACGCCCGCCGGGTGAGACGCGATGCGGCCCCCACGCCCCCGTGCGGGATACTGGGGGCCGCACAGCCGTAGGGAAGGGCAGCAGCAGTGACAGAGATCGAGATCGGGCGCGGCAAGCGCGGGCGCCAGGCATACGCGTTCGACGACATCGCCGTCGTGCCGAGCCGCCGCACGCGAGACCCGAAGGAGGTCTCCATCGCCTGGCAGATCGACGCCTACCGCTTCGAGCTGCCCTTCCTCTCCGCGCCCATGGACTCCGTCGTCTCCCCGCGGACGGCGATCCGCATCGGCGAGCAGGGCGGCCTCGGCGTCCTCAACCTCGAGGGCCTGTGGACGCGCTACGAGGACCCGGAGCCGCTGCTCGCCGAGATCGCCGAACTCCCCGAGGAGGCCGCGGGCCGCCGCCTCCAGGAGATCTACGCCGAGCCGATCAAGGAGGAGCTGATCGGCCGCCGGATCAAGGAGGTGCGGGACGCCGGCGTCATCACCGCCGCCGCGCTCTCCCCGCAGCGCACCGCGCAGTTCTCCAAGGCCGTCGTCGACGCCGGGGTCGACATCTTCGTCATCCGCGGCACCACCGTCTCCGCCGAGCACGTCTCCTCGGCCGCCGAGCCGCTGAACCTCAAGCAGTTCATCTACGAACTCGACGTCCCGGTCATCGTCGGCGGCTGCGCCACCTACACCGCAGCCCTCCACCTCATGCGCACCGGCGCGGCCGGCGTCCTCGTCGGCTTCGGCGGCGGCGCCGCCCACACCACGCGCAACGTGCTCGGCATCCAGGTCCCGATGGCCACCGCCGTCGCGGACGTCGCCGCCGCCCGCCGCGACTACCTCGACGAGTCCGGCGGCCGGTACGTCCACGTCATCGCCGACGGCGGCGTCGGCTGGTCCGGCGACCTGCCCAAGGCCATCGCCTGCGGCGCCGACGCCGTCATGATGGGCTCCCCCCTCGCCCGCGCCACCGACGCCCCGGGCCGCGGCCACCACTGGGGCATGGAGGCCGTGCACGAGGACGTGCCGCGGGGCAAGAAGGTCCACCTCGGCACCGTCGGCACCACCGAGGAGATCCTCACCGGTCCCTCCCACACCCCCGACGGCTCGATGAACTTCTTCGGCGCCCTCCGCCGCGCGATGGCCACCACCGGCTACTCCGACCTCAAGGAGTTCCAGCGCGTCGAGGTCACCATCGCCCGCAGCCGCTGACGCACCGGAGCCCGCCCGTCCGCACCGCCGACGGGCGGGCTCCCCGGGTGCGTTCCCGCACGGGGCCGACCGCTCTGACACGGGCGCCCTCGGTGCGACCGTCCACGCCGCACCGAGGGCGCCCGCGGTGTTCCCGCTCTGCCGCCGCCGTTCCCCCGGGCCGCACCGGGCGGCTTCGGTGAGTGGTGGCAGCCGCGTACCGGTGGTCAGGGCCGCCTGGGGGCTCCGATCATCGGCGTCCGCACCGGCGCGGCGAGGCCGACGAAGACCACCATCTGGCGGCCGCCGGGGTTGGTCTGCAACGGGACCGTCTCCCAGTTGTTCGCCAGCCAGACGTTCCCCGACGGGTCGATCTGCAAGCCCGTCACCCGGGTGAGGCCGTCGCTGGTGTAGCCGGTGCCGGCCGGGGAGATCGGCTGCCCGGTGCGGTGTCCGGGCGGGCAGGCCGCCCGGCGTGCCCCGCAGAGCTGGGCCATGCGCTGGCCGCCGAAGTTGGCCACCCAGACCGTGTCGTCGCCGTCCACGGCGATGCCCCAGGGGAGGAACAGGCCGCCGTCTGAGAAGGGCCGCTCCGGGGTGCTGCCGTCGGGGCGGATGAGCGTGACGGACGCCTCGTCGGCGCCGCGCTGCGGGTCCACGCCCTCGGTGGGCGGGCCGTCCATGGCGGTGCCCTCGCAGGGCGGGTCGACCAGGCCGGAGTTGGCGACCCACACGTTGCCCAGGCTGTCCGAGGCGATGCCCATCGGCGCCTTGATACCGCCGCCGTCGACCGTCCGCAGCGGACGGCCGTCGGGGGCCATCAGCAGCACGTTGTCGGTGCGGTTGCCCGTGGCCCAGGCCCGTCCCCGGGTGTCGACGGTGATGCCGAAGGGCTTGACGAACGAACCGTCCTCGGGCGCGATGCGCCGGGCCCGCCACGGCTGCCCGTCGGGGATGCGGGTGACGCTGCGTCCGCCGCAGTTGGCGACCCAGACGTTGCCCGCGCGGTCCGAGGCCATGCCCTGCGGCTGGTCGATTCCGCCCTGCTGCCAGCCGTCGACCGGCGACAGCGGCGTCCCGTCCGCCCGGAACTGCGAGACGCTGTGGTTCAGCCGGTCCTGGTCGTCGTCGCAGCCGCGGCCCTGGAAACCGAAGTTGCCCGCCCAGACGTCGCCGCGGGTGTCCAGGACCGCGCCGAACCCGGCGCCATAGAGTCCGCCGCCCCGGTAGGGGGAGCCCTGCGCGCTCTCGCCCGTCGGGGTCAGCTTCGAGAGCTGCTCGCCGCCGCAGGCCGGGACCCGGGGGTCGCGGATGACGTGGTAGTTGTTCACGATCCAGGCGTTGCCCTCGGCGTCGAAGGCGACGTTGCCGGGACCGTCCAGCTCGTGCCCGTTGCCGTCGTAGCGCAGCGCCAGTGTCCACGCGTCCGGGGCCGCGCCGAGTGCGGGGGTGTACGGCTGCCGCGTGCGGGACAGGGCGAAGAGTCCGGCCACCTCGGCCCCGGGGTGGTGCGCGATGTCCAGGGCGGCCTGGAAGGTGTCCCGGGGGAGTTGCCCGCCGGTCGGCCGGGCCAGGCGGAAGAGCTCGCCGCAGGTCTCGCCCGCCACGCACCCGGCGAGGAGGTTCGCCAGCGAGTTGAAGGTCCGCAGGGTCGAGGTCTCCGAGCCGTTCGGCGGTGCGGCGAGCACCGGCGAGACCCGCCCGGTCTTGACGTCGGCGAGGTTGTGCGAAGTACCCGCCGCGTTCTGCAGGCCCGGATACGTCCCGGCGATGTCGGAACCCTCCGCGAACTGTGCCATGGCGTACGCCGTCGCCACCGTCGTCCGCTCGTTGACGATGGTCGGGGTGGGTTGCGGCTCCGGCAGCAGCACCGACGTCAGCCGGACGGGACGGTGGCCCTCGCCGCCCGCACGCTGCGGTCCCTCGCCCCGGCCGTTGCCGGGCCAGGCGTCCGCGACGAGGTACAGGACCGCGTCATCGTCCTTCGGACGCCGGTACCGCACGGTGAACCGGCCCTCGGCGTCACTCTCCGCCCGCCCGAGCGCCCGCGCCTCGCCGCCGGGGCGATGGCCGGCCCGGTACAGGGTCACCCGGGCGAAGGCCACCGGGGAGTCCCCGGTGCTCACCGTCCCCCGTTGCAGCAGCTTCCCTGGGTGGTCCCGCCCGGCCGCCGCCGGTGGGGCCGAGGCGGCGGTGGCCGGCAGTGTGGCCAGCAGGGCTCCGAGCAGCGCGACAGCACATCGGCGCATGGGCGAGCGATCCTCTCCGTCCCGGAACGGCTCTCCGGGGCGCTCGTCGCCCGGACGGTGCGGGACGTGGCGAGGCTGTCACGCGGCCCGTGCGTGCCCCCGGCGATCCGCTGCGAACCGCCCGCGCGCTCACCGGTTCGGCGGGTGGTGGGGCGGAGGCCCGGCCACGGCCAGGCGCGGTGGGGTCAGACGAGGGCCTTCGCCAGGCGGCGGAGGCCCTCCTCGATCTCGTCGGGGGAGTGGGTGGTGAAGGACAGCCGCAGAGCGCTCGGGTCGGGCGTGCCGGTGAAGAACGGGGCGCCGGGCACGTAGGCGACCTCGTACTCGATGGCGGTGTGGAGGAGTTCGGCGGCGTCGTACCCCTCGGGGAGCGTCGCCCAGACGAACATGCCGCCCGCGGGCCGGTTCCACCGGCTGCCCGCCGGGAGCGCGCCGGGCAGTCCGTCGAGGAGGGCGTCGCGGCGGGCCCGGTAGGCGTCGCGGACGGCCAGGACATGGGTGTCCAGGTCGCTGTCGCGCAGGTAGCGGGCGGCCACGGCCTGGTCGACGGTGGAGGTGTGGAGGTCGGCGGCCTGCTTGGCGATGACGCAGGGCTGGCGCAGCGGCGCCGGGGCGCGCAGGTAGCCCAGGCGCAGCCCGGGGGCCATGAGCTTGGAGAAGGAGCCGAGGAGGATGACGCGGTCGGACGCGGCCGGGGAGGCGGCGATCCAGGGCACGGGCTCGCCGTCGTAGCGGAGTTCGCCGTAGGGGTCGTCCTCGACGATCCAGAAGCCGTGCCGGGCGGCGGTCTCGGCGACGGCGGCGCGACGCGCGGCCGGGAGTGTGCGTCCGGTGGGGTTGGAGAAGGTGGGGACGAGGTAGAGCAGCCTGGCCGGCTCGCGGGCCGCGATCTCCTCCAGCGCCTCGGGGATGATGCCGTCGTCGTCGGTGGGGACGGGGACGACCCGGGTCTCGGCGAAGTCGAAGGTCTGGAGCGCCGCCACGTAGCAGGGGTCCTCGACGAGGACGACGTCGCCGGGTTCGAGGGCGGCGGTGGTGATGACGTTCAGGGCCTGCTGGGAACCGGTGGTGACCACGAGCTCGTCGGCCCCGGTGGGCAGCGCGCGGGCGGTGAGGCGCTCGGCTATGACCTCCCGCAGGTCGGCGTCGCCCTCGGAGGTGGAGTACTGGAGGACGCGGCGGGGCTGTTCGGCGAGGACGCGGTCGAAGGCGGCCCGGAGCCCGTCGACGTCGAACAGCTCCGGGGCCGGCAGCCCTCCGGCGAAGGAGATGACCTCGGGGCGTGCGGTGAGCGCGAGGAGGTCCCGGACGGGGGAGGAGGCGACGTTGGAGAGCCGGGAGGCGACCGCGGGCGGCGGGACGGCAGGCGACATGCCGACAGCATATGGAGACGGGCTGTGCTGTCCAGCCTGTTGAATGCTCAATTCCCCTGGTTCTGGCACGGGTTGCCCCACGCTCACGGTCCGAATGCCCGGTTCGGGGCCCTCAGAGGCGGTGGGCCGTGCCGGTGGGCGTGGTGCCGCGGGTGTCGAGGAGGAGCTGGGCCTTGGCGGCGAGCCCGGCCAGGTCGTAGGTGCGGTGCGGCTGGAGCAGGAGGGTGAGGTCGGCGGCCCCCGCGGTGTCGTAGAGGCTGTCGGCGCGGGGGATGGGGCGGCCGGCGACGTGCCACTGGTGGACGTGCGGGTCGTGGTAGCTGAGCTGGGCGCCGAGTTCGAGGAGGCGGGTGGCGATCTCGCGGGCGGGGGAGCCCGTCGGGTCGGGGAGATCGGGCTTGTAGGTGACGCCGAGGAGGAGGACGCGGGCGCCGCGGGCCGACTTGCCGTGCTCGTTCAGCAGCGTCGTGGCCCGCTGGACGACGTACCGGGGCATGCGTTCGTTGACCTCGCGGGCCAGCTCGACGAGGCGCAGGGGGTGGCCGAGGGTGCGGCCCTGGCGAGCCAGGTAGTTGGGGTCGATCGGGGCGGTGTGGCCGCCGACGCCGGGGCCGGGCCGGAAGGGGGCGAAGCCGAAGGGCTTCGTCTCGGCGCAGCGGATGACGTCCCACAGGTCGACGTCCAGGTCGTGGCAGAGGATCGCCATCTCGTTGGCGAGGGCGATGTTGAGGTGGCGGTAGTTGACCTCCAGGAGGTGGGTCGTCTCGGCCTCGCGCAGCCCCCGCGCGCGGACGACCTTGTCGGTGAGGCGGCCGTAGACGGCGGCGGCGGCCTCGGTGCAGGCGGGGGTGTAGCCGCCGATGACGCGGGGGACGGCCGCGTAGCGGAAGGCGCGGTTGCCCGGGTCCAGGCGGGCCGGGCAGGCGGCGAGGTGGAAGTCCTGCCCCGCGCGGAGCCCGGAGCCCTCTTCCAGCAGGGCGCGGATCTCCGTCTCGGTTGTGCCCGGGTAGACGGCCGACTCGACGACGACCGTGGTGCGGGGGCGCAGGTGCGCGGCGAGCGTCGTGGCGGCGGCGCGGACCGCGCCCAGGTCGAGCGCGCCGTCGCCGCCCAGCGGTGTCGGGGCGCACAGGAGGGCGGTGCGGACGCGGCCGAGGGCGGCCGGGTCGCCGGTGGGCCGGAAGCCGGTGGAGAGCATGCGGCGGATGTCGGCGGCGGTGAGGACGCCGGGGTGCGGTGGGCGGCCCGCGGCCAGGTCGGCGACGACGGCGGGGTCGGGGTCGTAGCCGAGCGTTCCGATGGACGCCGCCGTGGCCGCCCGGGCCGCGGGGAGGCCGAGATGACCGAGGCCGAGAACGGCGAGATCTGCGGGCATGGCGACGAGTCCCTTCCCCTGGCGTGTGTCCCCTGCGGTCTGCATGACTCTGCATGATGAGCCGTTACGTCAGGTTAAGCGCATATATGACAGATATGGTGGATTGCGCGGGCTGTGGACAGTGCGAGGGTCAGCGTCGGCGTCATGGGGGAACATCGACGTGTAGGCCCCGGGACGGTGCGACACCACGGGAGGCAGCGGTGAGGACAGCGACGCTTGGGCCGGCCGAGAGGGCGGAGTCCCTCGCCCGGATGGCCGAACGAGAGCTGGACGTTCTGGTGGTGGGCGGCGGCATCGTCGGAGCGGGCGCGGCCCTGGACGCCGCCACGCGCGGGCTCTCCACCGGCATCATCGAGGCGAGGGACTGGGCCTCGGGCACGTCCAGCCGGTCCAGCAAGCTCATCCACGGCGGCCTGAGATACCTGGAGATGCTGGACTTCGCGCTGGTCAGAGAGGCACTGAAGGAGCGGGGGCTGCTGCTGGAGCGGATCGCGCCCCATCTGGTGAAGCCCGTGCCGTTCCTCTACCCGTTGCAGCACAAGGGCTGGGAGCGCTGGTACGCGGGATCGGGCGTGGCCCTGTACGACGCGATGTCGGTGTCGTCCGGGCGCGGCCGCGGGCTGCCCCTCCACCGGCACCTCAGCCGGCGCCGGGCGCTGCGGGCCGCCCCGTGCCTGCGCAAGGACGCGCTGGTGGGCGCGCTGCAGTACTACGACGCCCAGGTGGACGACGCGCGGTACGTGACGGAGCTCGTGCGGACGGCGGCGTCCTACGGCGCCCTCGCCGCGAACCGGGCCCGCGTCGTCGGCTTCCTGCGCGAGGGGGAACGCGTCGTCGGAGCCCGGGTCAGGGACGCCGAGCAGGGTGGGGAGTTCGAGGTACGGGCCCAGCAGGTCATCAACGCCACCGGGGTGTGGACGGACGACACCCAGGGCCTGATCGCCGAGCGGGGCCAGTTCCACGTGCGGGCGTCCAAAGGCATCCACCTGGTCGTTCCGCGGGACCGGGTGAACTCCGCGACGGGGCTGATCCTGCGCACCGAGAAGAGCGTGCTGTTCGTCATCCCCTGGGGGCGGCACTGGATCGTCGGCACGACGGACACCCGCTGGGAGCTGGACAAGGCGCACCCGGCCGCGTCCAGCGCCGACATCGACTACCTGCTGGAGCGCGTCAACACCGTGCTGTCGACGCCGCTCACGCGGGACGACGTCGAGGGCGTGTACGCCGGTCTGCGGCCGCTGCTCGCGGGCGAGTCGGAGGCGACGAGCAAGCTGTCGCGGGAACACACCGTCGCCCACCCGGTGCCGGGCATGGTGGTCATCGCGGGTGGCAAGTACACGACGTACCGGGTGATGGCCAAGGACGCGGTGGACGAGGCCGTGCGCGGGCTGGACCACCGGGTGGCCGACTGCTGCACCGAGGACGTCCCGCTCGCCGGCGCCGAGGGCTACCACGCGCGCTGGAACGCCCGGGCCCGGATGGCCGCCCGGGCCGGGCTGCACGTGGCCCGGGTCGAGCATCTGCTGAACAGATACGGAACGCTGGCGGAAGAGATCCTCGACCTGATCGCGGCGGACCCCCGGCTGGGCGAACCGCTGCCCGCCGCCGACGACTACCTCAAGGCCGAGGTCGTGTACGCCTGTTCACACGAGGGCGCCCGGCACCTGGACGACGTGCTCACGCGCCGCACGCGCATCTCCATCGAGACCTTCGACCGGGGCACGCGCAGCGCGCGGGAGTGCGCGGAGCTGATGGCCGAGGTCCTGGGCTGGGACGCGGAGCACGTGGAGCGCGAAGTCCGGCACTACGAGAAGCGGGTGGAGGCCGAACGGGAGTCCCAGCTCCAGCCCGACGACCAGACGGCGGACGCGGCGCGGCTCGGCGCCCCGGAGATCGTGGGCGGCTGACGGGCGGCCCCACGGCGCCCACGGCCGGGTCCCGCGTCGGCCCACGGGCCGGGCCCCTTGCGCCGGCCCGTGCTCGGCCCTCGCAGCGTGCCGCGTCGGTCTCACTCCGGCCGTCGGTCACCACCACCCTTTCCCGTCGGGGCTGTTCCGTTCCCTCCCCGGGCATGGGGGACAATGAGGCGACTTGCTGGGCGGGCGATCGCGAGGGGAAGCATGGGCGAGGACGACGGCAGGACGGCCAGGGCCGACGCCGCCACCGAGGGCACGGCCGCGGGCGCCGCCACCCGTGGGGAGGGCTCCGGGCGTAACGACGCCGTCGACCCCCGGCAGGTTGCCCGGGGCGTGGAGCCCGAGGCCGGGGGCACCGCGGCCAAGGGCACGGCCGACGGCGCTGACGGCGAGTCGGCGGCGGCCTCCACCCGTACCCCGGCCGACCCGGGCCGGGCGAGCGAGGCGCCGGACTCCGGACGTGCCGAGGACGCCGAGCACGCCGGGGAAAGCGAGGAGGCGGCGGGCTCTGACGACGCCTCGGACGCCTCGGACGCCGTGACGTCCGTCGAGCCGGAGGCCGTGGCAGCGAAGCCGGCCGAGGCCGACGACGCCGAGCCCGAGGCCGACGACGCCGAGGCCCCGCGGGCCCGGGAGCCGGAGACGGCCGAGCCGGTCACCGCCGCGCCGGGGCGGGAAACGGGCCGGCTGCTCGCGGGCCGCTACCGCCTCGGCGGGGTGCAGGGCCGCGGCGGCATGGGCACCGTGTGGCGGGCGCGGGACGAGATCCTGGGCCGCACCGTCGCGGTGAAGGAGCTGCGGTTCCCCTCCGACATCGACGAGGACGAGAAGCGGCGTCTCATCACCCGCACCCTGCGCGAGGCGAAGGCCATCGCCCGCATCCGCAGCGGCAGCGCGGTCACCGTCTTCGACGTCGTCGAGGAGGACGACCGCCCGTGGATCGTGATGGAGCTGGTCGAGGGCCGCTCCCTGGCCGACGTCATCCGTGAGGAGGGCCCGGTGACGCCGCGTCGGGCCGCCGAGATCGGCCTCGCCATCCTCGGCGTGCTCCGCGCCGCGCACCGGGAGGGCATCGTCCACCGGGACGTGAAGCCGTCCAACGTGCTCATCGAGCAGGACACCGGCCGCGTCGTGCTGACGGACTTCGGCATCGCCAAGGTCGAGGGCGACCCGTCGGTGACGTCCACCGGCATGCTCGTCGGCGCGCCCTCCTACATCTCCCCCGAGCGGGCGCGCGGCGGGCGCCCCGGCCCGCCGGCCGACATGTGGTCGCTGGGCGGCCTCCTCTACGCGGCCGTCGAGGGCACGCCGCCCTACGACAAGGGCTCGGCGATCGCCACGCTCACCGCCGTCATGACCGATCCGCTGGAACCGCCGCACAACGCCGGTGAGCTGGAGGAGGTCATCTACGGGCTGCTGCTGAAGGACCCGGCCAAGCGGCTGGACGAGGCCGGGGCCCGCGGGCTGCTCCAGGCCGTGCTGGACGCCCCCGAGGAGCCCGCACCCGCGGGGCCGGGCGGGACGCGGACGGTCGCGCTGCCCGCGGCCAGGCCGACGAAGGGCGAGCGGGCCTCCGGTGCCGCCGCCTCCCGTGCCGCGGCCTCCGACGCCCCCGCCGCCACCGGCCGCGAGAAGACCGGCGCCGTCCCGGCCGGGCAGGGCGAGTCGAAGCGCCAGCCGCTGGCCGCGTTCGTCACCACGGCCGGCCGGTCGGGGGAGGGCGCGGGTGACGGTGGCTCACGGCGGCGGCCGCCCGGTGCCGTCATCGCGGCGATCGTCGTCGTGCTGGTCGGAGTGCTCGGCGCGGTGCTGGCCTTCACGCTCAACAGCGGCGACGGTGACGACCCGTCCGGCAAGGACGACGCGTCGTCGAGCGGCGTCACCTCAGGCGGCGACGGCGACGACGGTGGCAGCTCCGGTGACGGCGGCACCGACGGCGACAGCGGAGCCCGGGGCAACACCGGGGACGACGGCGCGAACGGCGCCGAGGACACGGGCGGCACCGGCGAGCCGGGCGGCGCTGGAGAGGACCAGGGCGGCAACGGCGGAGAGCCCGGTGACGGGCTGCCCGACGGCTACATCATGGTCACCGACGACCGCTTCCACTTTTCCATGGCCATGCCCGAGGGCTGGAGCCGTGTCGACATAGCCGGCCGCAACTCCGGCGGGATATACGCGGCCGAGAAGGGCGGCGTTCCCAGCGTCCAGGTCGACTACACCAGCACCCCGACGGACAGCGCCATGTCGGCGTGGGAGCTGCTGGAGAAGGCGGTCAAGGGCAACTTCCGCGACTACTCGCTCATCGGCATCGAGCCCGTCGAGTGGCGCGACTACCCGACGGTCGCCGACTGGACGTACGAGCACACCCGCGACGGCCAGCGGCTGCGCTCGCTCAACCGCGGCTTCCGCGTGGACGCCGGGCGCGGGCACGCCATCCTCGTCACCTGCCGGGCCGACGCCTGGGACGGCGAGGAGTGCCGGACGCTGCGCGAGACGGCGTTCGCGACCTTCAAGCCCGAGGAGGAGTAGGGGGAACGGGGCGCGTACGGGGGGTGGACGGGGAGTGGACGAGCGTGGGACGCGAGGGCCCGAGTGTGCGCCGGTTGCGCGGTCGCATGCTCCCCCGAGTGCGCCGAGGTGTCCCGCGGCGCCCCGACAGCACGTATCGTGAAAGGCCGGAGACCGTAAGCATCCGCAATCGGGCCGCCACGGAACGCTTCTGACGGTCTCGGCGCGGTGTGGTTCGCCTGGTGGGGAGGCGTCGTGGACGAGTTCGCGGGTCGGCTGCTGGCCGACCGATACCGCCTGCCCCGGCCGTCGCCGGAGGACCACGAGCTGCGCGAGGTTGTCGCCTACGACACGGCCAGCGGTCAGGACGTCCTCGTCCGCCAGGTGCCGCTGCCGGAGGTGGTGGACGCGGAGGTGCTCGGGGAGCCGGGCCCCGGAGGCTGGCCGCAGTCGCGGGCGACGCGGGAGCCGGGCGACCCGGCGGTGCGCCGCGCCGTGGACGCGGCCCTGGCCGCGGCCCGCATACCCGACCACCCCCGGCTGGACCAGGTCTTCGACGTCTTCGTCGAGGACGACGGGCTGTGGATCGTCAGCGAACGCGTCGAGGGCCGGACACTCGCCGCCGTCATCGCGGACGGCCCCCTGACCCCGCACCGGGCCGCCGAGATCGCGGCCGACCTGCTGGCGGGCCTCAGCGCCGTGCACACCTACGGCTGGACGCACCGGAACATCACCGCACGGTCCGTGCTCGTCTGCGACGACGGGCGCGCCCTGCTCACCGGCCTCGCCTCCGGAGCGGCGGAGGAGGCCCTGTGCGGCTACGATCCGCTGCCGACGGAAGGCCCGATGGCGCCGGACGCCGACGAGTCGTCGCCGGAACCGCGTTCCGAACCGCACTCCGCCGCGCCCGAACCGCCCGGCCGCGGCCCCGGCGTCGAGCCCGAGGGGCGATCGCGGCCGGAGCCGGAGCCGGAGCCCGAGCCCGAGCGTCGAGGTACGCAGTACGGGCCCTGGGGCGGTGACAAGCCCGGCCCCGCCGCCCAGCGTTCCCCACTCCCGCCGCTGCCTCCCGAGTACACGTACGCCGACGCCGGGCAGGGCGCGGCCCGTGACGACGCGTACGCCGAGCACGACGCGTACGCCGAGCACGACGCGTACGCCGAGCACGACGCGTACGGCGTGCCGTACGGGGGCGCCGACGCCGCGCCGGACGTCTGGGGCGAACCGGAGCCGGCGCCCTGGTCCGAGCCGGCGACGCCGGGCCGCTACCGGGGCCCGGAGACGGCGCTGGCCGCCGAGCGGGCCCGGCAGGCCCGGATGACCACCGTCGGCCCGGTGACCGAGCGCTGGGCGCCGGAGCAGGCCGGGCCCGTCCACGAGAACTGGCGGCTGGCGCCGCCCGTCGGCCCGGCGGCGGACCTGTGGGCCGTCGGTGCCCTGCTCTACCGTGCGGTGCAGGGTCACGCCCCCTATCCCGAGGACAGCGCGCCGGAACTCGTGCAGATGGTGTGCGCGGAGCCGCCCGCGTTCGCCGAGGAGTGCGGCCCGCTGCGTCCCGTCATCGAGTCGCTGCTGCGTCAGGACCCGACGGAGCGGCCGCAGTTCGAGGAGCTGAGTGGCTGGCTGCGTTCGCTCATCCGGTCGGCGCCCGAGCCGGACGCCGGGCGGAACCTCGTCACGGCGCACCCCTCGCTCACCGCCGGGCGCCGGGGTGATCCGCGTCGGCTGCCCATCCTGCGGTTGCGCGGGGAGCTGGTGCGGCGCAGACGGACGGAGAAGCGGCCGGTGCCGGTGCCGAGGTCGCGCGACCGGGGCGGCCGGTCCCGGCGGCCCCGCAGCCCTCGTCGGCTGGGGCTGCTGCTGCTCGGTGCCGTGCTGCTGGGGCTGGTCTCGGCCGTCACCGCGGCGGCGCTGCTGATGCCGCCCGCCGACCCGGCCGACCGGAACCGGCCCGGCTCGGTCGGCGAGGTGCCGGGCAAGCAGCCGGGGGAGACGCAGGACCCGCGGCCGGGCTCGCCGGAGCCGGGCGCCTCGGAGGAGACCGAGCCGCCGAAGGAGGATCCCGAGCCCGGGGAGTCGTCGGAGACGCCGCAGTCCGGGGAGCCGGGCGGCGAGGAGCAGGCCGCGCCGGAGGACTACGTGCTCCACCGCGATCCGGCCGGGTTCCAGATCGCCGTTCCGGAGGGCTGGACCCGGGGGCGGACGAGCAACGGGCAGGTCCGGTTCAGCCAGGGTGCGCTGCAACTGGTCGTCGTGCCCGGCCGGGACGGGACGGCGACGTACGGGACCGACCCGCGCGAGTACCAGCTCGCCGACGAGCCCGAGCTCGCCGACTACCGCGAGTCCACCGCCTGGAAGACGGTGAGCGGCGTCCGCAGCATCACCGTCGGCGACACGGCGATGGCGGAGGGCGAGTTCGTGTGGGAGTCGGGCGGGCGGCGGACGCTCGTGCGCAACCGGGCGATGCTGCTGGGATCGACGTACCACGTGGTGCTGGTGCGGGGCCCCGAGGACCGTAGGGCGGAGATCGACGCGCACTTCTCGCAGGTCGTCGACACCTACCGCGCGACGGGCTGACCGGCGGCGACGCCCCCGACCGCCCGGCTGCCGTGACGCGGTCTCGCCCCGCCGGGACGGTACGTCCGGCCTCACTCCGACGGGCGAACGATTCACGCCAGTGATTACTGGCAGATTTTGCAAAAACAGTGTTACCGCCGGGTACCCAATCGCTTTCCCGGGCCGTACCCTCCCCTCTATGACGGACTCCCAGCACAGGAACCCGGTCGCCGCCGCGCCCGCGGGCGCCCGCGGCGCCGCCGACGTCGTCACCCCGGAACTCCTCGCCCGCCTCACCCGCGACGTCCGCGGCTCCGGCCGCACCGCGTCGCACACCCCGCTCACCGGCGACCGCCTGGCCGAGCTGCCGGAGTCCACCCCCGAGGACGTCGCCACCGCCTTCGAGCGGGCCCGCGCGGCCCAGCGCGCCTGGGCGGCCCGGCCCGTCCGCGAGCGCGCGGCCGTGCTGCTCCGCTTCCACGACTCCCTCCTCCGCCGCCAGGCCGAGGTCCTCGACCTCATCCAGCTGGAGACGGGCAAGGCCCGGCTGCACGCCCACGAGGAGATCCAGGCCGTCTGCCTGGCCGCCCGGCACTACGGCCGCAAGGCCCCCGCCTACCTGGCGCCCAAGCGCCACGCCGGCGCCGTCCCGCTGCTGACCCGCACCCGGCAGCTGCGCCAGCCCCGCGGCGTCGTCGGCATGATCTCGCCGTGGAACTACCCGCTGGAACTGAGCGTCGGCGACGCGTTGCCCGCCTTCGCCGCGGGCAACGCGGTCGTCATGAAGCCGGACACCGAGACCGCGCTCACGGCCCTGTGGGCCCGGGACCTGATGGTCGAGGCCGGCATGCCCGCCGACGTCTGGCAGATCGTGATCGGCGAGGGACCGGTCGTCGGCCCCGCCGTCGTCGAGCGAGCCGACTACGTCTCCTTCACCGGCTCCACCCGCACCGGCCGCGAGGTCGCCCAGCGCGCCGCGGCCCGGCTCGTCGGCAGCACCCTGGAGCTGGGCGGCAAGAACGCCATGATCGTCCTGCCCGACGCCGACCTCGACAAGGCCGCCGCCGGGGCCACCCGCGCCTGCTTCTCCTCGGCCGGGCAGCTGTGCATCTCCATCGAGCGGCTCTACGTGCACGCCTCCGTCGCCGACTCCTTCGTGGAGAAGTTCGTCGCCCGCACCCGCGCCATGCGGCTCGGCGCCTCCCTCTCCTTCGGCGCCGACATGGGCTCGCTCGTCTCCGAGGCCCAGCTGAAGACCGTCTCCCGGCACGTCGACGAGGCCGTGGCCAAGGGCGCCACCGTCCTCGCCGGCGGCACGGCCCGCCCCGACATCGGCCCGCTCTTCTACGAGCCGACCATCCTCGACGGCGTCCAGGAGCCCATGAGCGTCTGCACCGAGGAGACCTTCGGCCCCGTCGTCTCCGTCTACCGCTACTCCGACCCGGACGAGGCGGTCGCCCAGGCCAACGCCACCCCCTACGGCCTGAACTCCAGCGTCTGGTCCCGCAGCGCCCGCTCGGCCTGGGACGTCGCCGCCCGGCTGCGCACCGGCACCGTCAACATCAACGAGGGGTTCGCCCCCGCGTACGGCAGCGTCCAGGCCCCGATGGGCGGCATGGGCGACTCCGGGCTCGGCCGCCGCCACGGCTCCGAGGGCATCCTCAAGTTCACCGAGGCCCAGACCATCTCCCAGCAGCGGCTGCTCCCGATGGCGCCCTCGCTGGGCATGTCCGACGCCCAGTACGCGGCCTTCATGTCCCGCTCCCTGAAGGCCCTCAAGGCGCTCCGCTTCCGCTGAGCCCTCGTCCCCCTTTCTCCTTCTCCGCCTCTTCCGCCTCTTCCGCCTCGGAGGTATCCGTGTCCCAGGACGAGTCCGTCCGCGCGCCGTCCCCGACGGCCCCGTCCTCGCCGTCCCCCGACGACGGTTACGACTACGACGTCATCGTCGTCGGCTCCGGCTTCGGCGGCTCCGTCACCGCGCTGCGGCTCTCCGAGAAGGGCTACCGCGTCGGCGTCCTCGAAGCCGGGCGCCGCTTCGACCGGGAGACGCTGCCGAAGAACTCCTGGGACATGAAGAACTACCTGTGGGCCCCGGCCCTCGGGCTCTACGGCATCCAGCGCATCCACCTGCTCAGCAACGTCATGATCCTGGCCGGGGCGGGGGTCGGCGGCGGCTCGCTCAACTACGCCAACACCCTCTACGTGCCGCCGCCCGCCTTCTTCCAGGACCGCCAGTGGGGCCACATCACCGACTGGCAGGACGAACTCGCGCCCTACTACGACCAGGCCAAGCGCATGCTCGGCGTCCGGCTCAACCCGACCACGACGCCGTCCGACGTCCACCTCAAGGCCGCCGCCGACCGCATGGGCTGCGGCGACACCTTCCACATGGCCCCCGTCGGCGTCTTCTTCGGCGACGGCGAGGACGCCGACGGCACGGCCAAGGCCAAGCCCGGCGAGACCGTCCCCGACCCCTACTTCGGCGGCGTCGGGCCCGCCCGCAAGGCCTGCACCGAGTGCGGCGAGTGCATGACGGGCTGCCGCCACGGCGCCAAGAACACCCTCAACGAGAACTACCTCCACCTCGCCCAGCAGGCCGGAGCCGTCGTCCACCCCATGACGACCGTCACCGCCGTCACCGAGGACGGGGAGGGGGGCCACGCCGTCACCGTCGTCCCCACCGACCGGCGCCGCAAGGCCAAGCCGCGCGTCCTGCGCGCCCGCCAGGTCGTCATAGCCGCCGGTACCTACGGCACCCAGACCCTGCTGCACCGCATGCGCGACGAGGGCCTCCTGCCCCGCCTCTCCCGCCGCCTCGGCGAGCTCACCCGCACCAACTCCGAGGGCCTCGTCGGTGCCCAGACGGCGGGCAGGCGCTACCGCAAGAAGTGGGGCAAGGACGCCACGCTCGACTTCACCCGCGGCGTCGCCATCACCTCCTCCGTCCACCCCGACGCCAACACCCACATCGAGCCCGTCCGCTACGGCAAGGGCTCCAACGCCATGGGCTTCATGACGACCCTGGCCGTCCGGCACAACTCCCGGCTGCCGCGCGTGCTCGGGCACGTCCTCACGTACCTCATGCACCCCTCGCAGGCCCTGCGCTCGCTGTCCAATTACAAGTGGTCCGAGCGGGTCATCATCGGCCTCGTCATGCAGTCCCTGGACAACTCGCTGACGACCTACCGGAAGGAAAAGGGGCTGGGCAAGGGCCTGCTCACCGCCCGGCAGGGCCACGGCGCGCCCAACCCGCTGCACATCCCCGAGGGCGCCGAAGCCTGCCGACTGCTGGCCGACGAGATCAACGGCTTCGCCGGCACCAACGTCGGCGAGGTCATGGGCACGCCGCTCACTGCGCACTTCCTCGGCGGCTGCCCCATCGGGGAGGACGCCGACCAGGGCGTCATCGACCCCTACCACCGCCTCTACGGCCACCCCGGCATCTCCGTCGTCGACGGCGCCGCCGTCTCCGCCAACCTCGGCGTCAACCCCTCGCTGACCATCACCGCGCAGGCGGAACGCGCCATGTCCCTGTGGCCCAACAAGGGCGAGGCCGACCCGCGCCCCGAACAGGGCGCCGCCTACACCCGGCTCACCGCCGTCGCCCCCAAGGCCCCCGCCGTCCCCGACTCCGCCTTCGGCGCCCTGCGCCTGCCCGTCCTCCCCGTCCCCACGGTCCCCCCGAAGCCCGCCGCCACCGACTGACGCGGCGTCGGACGCGGCCCCGGGCACCGGGGCCGGGGCCGGGTCCGCGGAGTCCTACCGCTGCGGGAGCCGCTGCTCACGGCTGAGCGGCGGCTTCGCGGAGACGGCCTGCTCGGGAAAGGGGACGCGCAGGGCGTCCTGGTGCATGCCCTGCCGGAGCAACTCCGGGAACACGGCGTCGGCGTGCGTCGTGCTGACGGTGATGTAGTGCCCGTCCCGGCTGACCATCTCGACGCCCGGGCCGGGCTCGACGACGATGTTCTTCCGCGACATCCGCCACCGGTTCGACCGGCTGAAGTCCGCCTTCCCGATGTAGGCTATGGCGCCCACCGGGACGTTGACCTTCTTCTGCCCGGTCGAGACCCGCAGGACGCCGTCCTTCAGCTCCATCCGCGCGGCGGCCATGTAGTAGGCGATGCCCCCGACGAACAGGACGCCCAGCAAACCCGCCAGCACCGCCCACAGCACGACCGAGCCGCCCTCCGCGTCCGCCATCGCGCCTCCGATGCCGCCGAACGCCGCCCCGCCGAACAGGCCGAGGGGCGCCGCTTGCAGCCAAACGGTCCGCGGGTGGTGCGCCCACTCGAACCTGCCCTCCGACACCTCACCGTTCATGCGTACGTACGTGTCGTCCTGCGCCATGCTTCGCCTCCCCGTGCTCGCACATTCCGGCCATGTGGCCGGAACTCCCCTGCTCAGGGGTACGGCCAAGCCTAGGCACGGCAGGCGCACGCCTCGTGAGGGGGGCCAGCGCCCCGGAGTTCAGCCCGGAACACGGCAGCCGCGCCGCCCGCACCGTCCACCACCCGGCCCCGGTACGCGTCAGGCCCCGGCCTCCCTACGGAGACCGAGGCCAGGCGGCCGTCTGCTACGGCCTAACGCTTGCCTGAGGCTCAGGCGGTGGCGTCGGCGTCCTTGCGGCGACGCACGACGAACATGGCGCCGCCACCGAGGGCGATGGCCGCGGCACCCGCGATGGCGAACATCGGCAGGTTGGAGTTCGACCCCGTCTCGGCGAGCTCACCCTCAAGCTTCAGGTTGGCGTCCGGCTTGCTGTCGGGCTTGGCCGGCAGCTTGGTCTTGCCTCCCTGGGGCTTGGCGTCGTTGCCGTTCGGCTTCTTGCCGGCCGCGATGATCTCGAAGAGGTAGTCCTCGCTGTAGTTGTCAGCGCAGGTCTCGTCGTCCGCGTCGGTCAGGTAGAACGCGTAGCTGAACGCCACGCCGAGAGAGTCCGGAGCCTTCTCGTCGACCTGGATCCGGAGCTGCAGCGTGCTGGCCTCGTCCTTGTCCAGGGAGCCGTTACCGACGTAGCCGAGCTGGTCCGACGACCAGTCCATGTCGACATCGACCCAGATGCCGTCGATGTCCTTGACCTGGAGGCTGAGGTGGTCGCTGTGGTCCTCGCCGTTCTCGTCGAAGGCGTAGGTGTACACGTGGGCCTGGGCGAAGTCCATCTTCGCACCGGTCTTGTTCGTGACCGTGAGGGAGAAGTTCTGCCAGCCGCTGCCGGCGGCGATCTGCGCGGGCAGGCCGTTGAGGGTCGAGACGAGGTCCTCGTCGGTGCCCGTGATGAGGCACTCCTCGAGCACCGGCTCCTCGGACTCGTCGGCGTCCTCGTCCTCTTCCTTGGAGCCGTCCTCGTCCTCGGACTCGTCGGCGTTCTCGTCGTCGGAGGCGTTCTCGTCTTCGTCCGAGGTGCTGTTCTCGTCGTCGGAGGCGTTCTCGTCTTCGTCCGAGGTGGCGTTCTCGTCCTCGGTGGTGTTCTCCTCGTTCGAGGTGCCGTCCTCGTCGGCCGAGGTGCCCTCGCCCTCCGTGGCGGTGTCCTCGGTCTCGTCCGACTTCGGGTCACCCTCGGTCTGCGAGGTGGTCTCGCCCGTGCCGCCGGCGGTCTCGTCGGCGTAGGCGGGCGCCGCCGCGAGAAGCGCGGCGGGGGCGATGACAGCCGTGGCGGCGGCAGCCGCTACTGCACGGCGAATACGCATGTGTGACCTCTTCGATGGTCGTCGCAAAGAAAGCGTTAATGGGGTGCCGGCGCGCCGGTGATGGTGACCGCGCTGCTCGGGCAGGACGACAGTAGAGCCGGCCAAACCGCCTGTCAGCAGGGAATTCCCTGCTCCGGGCGGCGATTGAGGCGCCTCACCGGAGGCAAAAGCGACACGCTGGGGTAGTTGCCCACGTCGCTGACCCTTCTCTGTGGTTCATCTCACATCCGTGAGGCGCGAAGCTGTTTCGCTACCGTTATCGAGCGCCGTACAACCTTGTCCCGCCCGCTCGGCTCCCGAGCTCGAACCAGACCACCTTGCCGCCGAACCGCCGGCGCGGGTCATGGAGCGGAAACCAACCCCAAGCCGTCGCACACAGGTCGAGAATGCGCAGCCCCCGCCCGCCCTCGTCGTCCCCGTTCTCCGTGACGACGCGTGGGCCGACATCGCTGACGTCGCACGAGCTGACCCGCAGGCACCGGCGCGCCGTCTCCCACTGCGCCCGCACCGTGATCGGCCCCTGGGCGTAGCGATGCGCGTTGGTCACGACCTCGCTGGTCAACAGCTCTGCAGAGTCGGCCAGTTCGCCGAGCTGGTACGCGTTCAGCGTCGTGCGCACGTGACTGCGCGCGATCCGTGGCGCCTGCGGACTGTTGGACAGCCGCAGTGTGAACCACCAGAAGGGCGCGGTGGCGGTCGTCGTCATGGCGGACTCCTTCGAGGCGTGACCGATCACGCGAAGCCTCAACGGCTCCACGTGAGTGACTCATCGCTCACGGTAGTCATTGAGGGGTCATGCTCGCTGCTTAATCTGGGAAATACATGTTCCCTAGTAGGCTGTTGCCCTACCGGGAGAGTGGAGACCGATGCCGCCGAGGAGTACGCCAACCGCGCGTGAGCAGCGGCTTGGCGCGGAGCTGCGCAAGCTACGGGAGCGCGCCGGGATGACGGCCACGGAGGCCGGAGCCCTGCTCGGCGTCGACCAAGCCCGGATGAGCAACATCGAGAGCGGCAGGGTCGGCATCAGCTCCACCCGTCTGCGGACACTGGCGTGCAACTACGACTGCATGGACGCGCAACTCGTCGACGCCCTCGCGGGCATGACCGGCCGACGCACCCGCCAGTGGTGGGAGGAGTACCGAGGACTCCTCCCACAAGCCCTCTTGGATCTCGCGGAACTTGAGCATTACGCGGTCTCGATGCGCACCGCACAGACGGCGACGCTGCCGGGGCTACTGCAGACCGTCGACCACGCTCGCGTGGTCTTCGGGCAGAGCATTCCGCAACTGCCACCGCATGAGGTCGAGCACCGGACTTCGTGGCGGATCAAGCGGCAAGCCGTGCTCTACGGGGAGGATCCGGCGCCTTACACCGCGATCATCCATGAGGCCGCACTGCGCATGCAGTTCGGAGGACGGGAAGTCGCCAAGGCGCAACTCCGGCACATCCTGGACATGAGCGATCGGGAGAACATCACGGTGGTGGTTCTCCCCTTCGAGGCGGGGGAGTACCCCGGCGCGGGGCAGACGATCTTCTACGCTTCGGGTGCGGCGCCGCAGTTGGACACGGTGCAGCTCGACCAGTCGCATGGGCCTGTGCTCCTCGACGCTGAGGCTCAGTTGAGCAAGTACCGCCAACTGCTCGACCGTATGCAGGCCATCGGTTTGGATGCTCGGAAGTCTCAGGACGTCATCCAAAGCATCATCAAGAGTCTCTGAGGGGGGACACACACGTGAACGAGGTGACCTGGCAGAAGTCGTCCTACTGTGCCGAGGGCAACAACTGTGTCGAGATAGGGGGCGGGATGGACGGGCACGTCGTCGTGCGGGAGTCCACAGAGGGAGAGCGCGTGCTCCACGCATCCCGGGAGCGCTTCGGCGTGCTGCTCGCGGCCGTGCGGCAGGGACGCCTCGACCTGCAGCTGTAGCCGACCCCAGACTTTGATGGGCGAACGGTGAAGGGTGCCGAGGCCGCCTGGCGCGACCCTCTATTCTATGCAGCGGATTGCCCGGAATGTCCCCTCTTATTTGCAAGAGGCTGTTGACATGTCCATACGTGACTGATGGGCTACAGAGCGTCCCCCCACGACGCACACTGACCACTTCTTTCACTGGGGGACACATGTCTCGCGCGGGGCGACGTGCCGACTCGCGAAGAACCATCGGGGCAGCAGTCGCCGGGATCCTGCTGGGAGGCTTCACTCCCGCGATGCCGACTGCGGCTGCCGCGATGCCGACGGCTGCGGAGCAAGCTTCCCAGCAGCTGACTGCGGAGCAAAGGGCGCTCGCTGAAGCCAGAGAGTCTGGTGAGCGGGTAGAGGTCACCCGGCAGCGATCCGAACATACAACGGTGTTCGCAAACCCGGATGGCATGACGTTCACGCTGGAGGAATCGGCCGTACCCGTGCGTGTCGAGGCCCCGGGGGGCGGTTGGCAGAAGCCGGATCCGACGCTGGAGAAGCGTTCCGACGGATCGATCGGGCCGAAGGCCGCAGCGGTAGAGATGTCCTTCGCCAACGGTGGTGACGGATCCGACCTTGTGAGGATTTCTGAGGGCGGACGAACCCTCGCTCTCGACTGGGAGGGCGAACTACCTACCCCTGACCTGAATGGTCCCAGCGCGCTGTATAGCGAGGTCCTGCCCGACGTCGACCTCCAAGTTACCGCAACTGTTGAGGGATTCCAGCACGTCTTGGTTGTCAAGACACCGAAGGCCGCACAGCTTCCAGAGTTCAGGCAACTAGATTTTGGCCTCAGGGCGCAGGGCCTGGACGTTCGTGCCGGCGAGCGTGGCAGTGAGCCTTTGCCAACCTCACTTTGAGCTGGCCAGATGTAGGGCGAGGACGGCCTGCACGAGGCCGGTGGTGCGCATGGTCGAGCAGCGGAGCCTGCGGAGGAGCCGCCAGGCCTTGAGAGTGGCGACGGCCTGCTCGACGAGGGCCCGGATCTTCGCTTGGGACCGGTTCACGGCTTTCTGACCTGCGGAGAGGGTCTCCCACCGTCCCCAGCACGGGGTGCGGACTGTGCCGCCGGCGCCCCGGTAGCCCTTATCCGCCCAGCACGTGACGCCGACCTCGGTGAGGGCTTCGACGATGCCGTGTTCGCGGGCCGCGCGGACGTCGTGGACCGCGCCGGGCAGGGCCGGTGAGGCCCACAGCAGACGGCCGAAGGGGTCGGCGAGGACCTGCACATTCATCCCGTGTTTCCTGTGCTTGCCGGAGAAGAAGGGCCGGTCGGCTGCGATCCGGTCGATCGGCAGGAGCGTCCCGTCGAGCAGGACGTAGGCCTTCCCCGAAGCGGTCCGAACCGCCTCGGCGAGGGTCGGTGCGAGTGCGGCCAGCAGCTCGACGGCCTCGTTGATGTACCGGTAGACCGTACTCGTGCCGATCTCGAAACCCGCCGCGAGCTGGGCATATGTGGTCCCGTTGCGTAGATGCGCCAGCACCAGCAGGGCCTGACGGCCGACGGTGAGCCGACGCCAGCGGCTTCCGATCCGACGACGGTGCTCGCGCAGACGAGCGGCGAGGAAGGTCAGGGACCGACTGGACACGTCCAGCCCGCACGGGTAGACAAGCACGTGAAGCCTCTGGTGGGTATCGGGCGATCTTGGTCGTGAACCCGTCTACCAGGGGCTTCACCCCTGTGTCGAGCCAACTGGACAGCTCAAAGCCCAGGTTGGCAAAGGCTCAGTCTCGAGGCTGTGGACGCGGAAGGAAAGACCGTGTTCCGTGCGCCGCCTGCCCAGATGTGGGATTCCTCAGGTGAAGTAGCCGCCAATGAGCAGAAGGCCAAGGATCGTAAGCTTGCGAATTCGGTCGACCGAATGAGGGGGCCTCCGGCAACGATTTGGTGCAAGATCCAGCCGCAGGCCCGGGGCCGGGTGACAAGGTAGCCCGGATGAGCGTCAAAGTACAGCCGCGTAAGCTCTCAGTGGTACCTGACAGCTCCATGCTGAAGGAGACGGACGCCACAGCCTTCCCTCTGTATATTGACCCGCCGGTCACTTGGGGGGAGTCCGAACGCACGTTGCTTCGGTCGGATGGCTACGAGGATTATTCCTGGGGCAACGGGAGCAACAACCACGGTGAAGGCGTGGGCAAGTGCGGAACGTATAACGGGTACTATTGCGGTCCCGGATATCGGCAGCGTCTCTACTTTGAGTTCTCGCCTTCGCAGCTGGCAGGGAAGCACGTCCTCGACGCCACGTTCCGAGTGACTCAGCCGTGGTCATTTACCTGCACCGCTCACACTGTTCAACTTTGGCGGACGAACAACATCTCCTCATCCAGTACGTGGCCAGGGCCAAAACACCTGGACATGATGGGCGACCGATCCGTGTCGGCTGGACGGGAAAGCCTTTGTAGCCCCTCCCAGCCAGATGTCCCCACTGAATTCCACGACAATCCGGGCGAGACTAACGAGAATCTCACGCCCACGGTGCGAGATTTTGCCAGTGGTAAGTTCTCTCGTTTCACCTTGATGTTGAAGGCTGCGGACGAGACCAACACTGGAGCTTGGAAGCGTTTCCGGAACGATGCGGTCTTGGCTGTCGACTACGTTGGAAAGCCTGCCAGGCCCACGAATATCGGTGTCGTTACAGGATCTGGCACGGTATGCGAGACGAATTCGTCGCACCCTGCCATCATTGCAGATCCGTCGCCGACCTTGACTGCTACGCCTCAGACTGAACGAGGAGGCGAAAATCAAGCGCAGCTCCGCGCCTATTTCGACATAGATGAACAGAACAGTGATGGATCCTGGTCAGACTCGCCAGCTTCCAATGGTGATCTCCGCCCGTCCAGCGGGTACGTGGGAGACAACGTCAAGTTGTCCATGTCCTGGCCCACTCTGACGGAGGGTGTGCTGTACCGTTATCGTGCCTGGACGCGTTCCTACCATTCGGGAGGACACCTCGCTGGTCCGTCCAACGCTACGGGTGATGGATGGTGCTATTTCGAAGTCGACCCCACTGCGCCAGCAGCTCCGGATCCCGTGATCTGGCGTGGTCCCTACACTGAATGCACGTCGAATGAATGCGTTCCTGGGGGAGGGCCAGGAGTGGTCGCACGCGTTGGCGTTCCAATTAAGACGTGGTATATCACGGGCGAGGTGCCGCCTCCGTATCAGTACAAACTGAGTACCGGGGATTCCTGGATTCAGACTGTTCCACAACTCGATTTCCGCACTCGCCAGGCCTATGCGTCGGCCTCCCTGATTCCGGAGAAATCCGGAACCTACAGGATCTATATGCGGCAGCAGGACGAACTCGGCCGATGGGGCGAGCATGCCGTGCTCGATATCCTGGTAGCCGCAGGGGAAGCGCCGGTAGCCCGCTGGAACTTCAGCGAGGCGGACGGTGTGGCCCAGAACTCGGAGAGTTCCAGCACCCATGACGCGACCCTCCATGATGGAGCCGTCCGAGATGATCGCGGGCGTCGCGGTACGTTGACGCACGACTCCTCTGGTGCCCCGCTGGATGTGCCAGTGAGCCTTTGCCAACCTGGGCTTTGAGCTGTCCAGTTGGCTCGACACAGGGGTGAAGCCCCTGGTAGACGGGTTCACGACCAAGATCGCCCGATACCCACCAGAGGCTTCACGTGCTTGTCTACCCGTGCGGGCTGGACGTGTCCAGTCGGTCCCTGACCTTCCTCGCCGCTCGTCTGCGCGAGCACCGTCGTCGGATCGGAAGCCGCTGGCGTCGGCTCACCGTCGGCCGTCAGGCCCTGCTGGTGCTGGCGCATCTACGCAACGGGACCACATATGCCCAGCTCGCGGCGGGTTTCGAGATCGGCACGAGTACGGTCTACCGGTACATCAACGAGGCCGTCGAGCTGCTGGCCGCACTCGCACCGACCCTCGCCGAGGCGGTTCGGACCGCTTCGGGGAAGGCCTACGTCCTGCTCGACGGGACGCTCCTGCCGATCGACCGGATCGCAGCCGACCGGCCCTTCTTCTCCGGCAAGCACAAGAAACACGGGATGAATGTGCAGGTCCTCGCCGACCCCTTCGGCCGTCTGCTGTGGGCCTCACCGGCCCTGCCCGGCGCGGTCCACGACGTCCGCGCGGCCCGCGAACACGGCATCGTCGAAGCCCTCACCGAGGTCGGCGTCACGTGCTGGGCGGATAAGGGCTACCGGGGCGCCGGCGGCACAGTCCGCACCCCGTGCTGGGGACGGTGGGAGACCCTCTCCGCAGGTCAGAAAGCCGTGAACCGGTCCCAAGCGAAGATCCGGGCCCTCGTCGAGCAGGCCGTCGCCACTCTCAAGGCCTGGCGGCTCCTCCGCAGGCTCCGCTGCTCGACCATCCGCACCACCGGCCTCGTGCAGGCCGTCCTCGCCCTACATCTGGCCAGCTCAAAGTGAGGTTGGCAAAGGCTCAGTGACAGACCGTGGGCTGGACCTCAACGGCACCACGGCGTATGCGGCCACCGGCGGTCCGGTGCTCGAAACGCGATCCGCCTACACGGTCTCCGCCTGGGCTCGGCCGGAGACTGCTTCCCAGGACGGCATCGTGCTGTCCCAGGACGGGACCTCGTACAGCCCGTTCGTGATTGGCCTCGACGACGGGCATGGTCGCTGGCTCTTCGGTGTCAGGGGGGCGGATGCGCCCAGCGAAGAGGGTGACTACTGGGGAGTGGTGTCCGATCACCCGGCGACTCTCGATGTGTGGACCCACCTTGCCGCCACATACGAACCTTCGACTGGGAAAGTCAGCTTCTATGTGAACGGCAAGCTACAAGGAACAAGCACGGCAGAGGGGTCCTGGTCGGCGGAAGGAGCCCTGCAGGTCGGCCGCTACAAGTCAGGCGGAAACCACCGGGGGTACTTCAAGGGTTCCATCGACGAGGTCGCTGTCTGGCAGCGCGCACTGACACCGCAGGAGATTGCTGACGAGGCCCGTCTGCTGACCTCGGAGACCTATGCGGGAGCGGAACTCGTCGCGGCCTGGGATCCCGAGACCGCTACGGACACCGCCGTGGCCGACACCCAGTCCGGGTACGGGCACACGCTCACCCTTACCGGTGGCGCGTCGACGGATGGGCAAGCGATCAGGCTCGACGGCATCGACGACGCAGCGACTACGCAGGCCTCGATTGTGGACAGCACTGGGTCCTTCACGGTTACCACCGCGGTGGCCCTCGATGGGGGCGAGCTGATCTCGAAGCCGACCGGATTCACGGGCCAGGTCCTGGGCCAACGCACAGCCGATGGCTCTGCCTGGGGCTTCTGGTTCGAGCTGACCGGTAAGGAGACGGTGCTCGACGATACCGGCAACGAGAGCACCGTACCCGTCGGGGTTTGGCATTTCGGTCGTCTCAACAGTGACGGCACGTTCAGTTCCGTGAAGTCGGACCAGGCCGCGGAGATGGATGCCCTGACGCGCCTCACAGGTGTGTATGACGCACAATCCGGGGAGATCAGTCTCTACCTCGGACACAACCAGAACGGTGACGACACAGCATTCACCGCGAAGCTCGCGTCCGGCGACCTGACCATCGGCCGAGGATTCACCGGCGGTGTCTGGAAGCACCACCTTCCGGCCCGTGTAGCCGACGTGCGGTTGTGGGTGGGGGCCATGGCAGGTGTCGAGCAGGTACGCACGACGGTGGGTGACTGAGGGCCCGGTTTGTGCGTGGTGGCGGCGCGGTCCGCGCCGCCACCACATCACAGTTCTTTCCTTCAACGGCCATGGGTGGGGAACCGAAGCCATGCGAATAGTCCGACGTGCGTCAAAGCCGACTCTCGTAGCAGCGATCGCAATGTCGTTGCTCGCACCGACAGCAGTGACGGCGGAGGCTCAAGGGAAGAATGGGGGGCTTGGTCGTCCTGATCTTCCGGAGCAGCGGGTCAGCAAGGTGAAGGCTGTCGAGGGGCTGGCGGCGAAGGAAGCCCGCGCCCAGGTCGCCAAAGACCGGAAGGCCAACGAGCAGCAGGCGGCAAAGGCGAGATCCGAACAGAAGGCGACCTGGCCAAGAGCGGGACAGGACGTCTTGGACTTCGAAGGGTCAGGCGAGGACTCCGGACAGCCCGGGGGCTTGCCGGTCACGGTCGACACCGGAGAGGCTGAGTCCGGAGGCGGACGAGTCACCGTTCTGAGCCGCAAGAAGGCACAGCAGGCCGGCGTCGACGGTGTGCTGCTGACTGCGGAGGTCACCGAAGGCGGCAGCGCCACCGTCGAGATCGACTATGGCGAGTTCGCCGGAGCCTACGGCGGCGGTTGGTCCAAGCGACTCCAGCTAGTCGAGCTGCCTTCTTGCGTGCTCACTACACCGGAGAAAGAAGAGTGCCGGAAGAGAACTGAGCTCGGCTCCCGGAACAACGTCTCGGATCAATCGGTATCCGCCGACGTATCGCTGGAGGCAAGCAAGCAGGGCCAGGTAGCGCAGCTCGGCAGCAGCGGCGACGCCACCGTTCTGGCCGTCACGGCGAGTGCGACCTCCACGTCCGCTTCGGGCGAGTCATCCGCAGGCAGCGGGGACTACTCAGCGACACCGCTAGCCGAGTCTGCCTCCTGGGAGGCGGGGAGTGGCTCCGGTGCCTTCACGTGGTCGTACGACTTCACCATGCCGCCCGCAGCGGCCGGCCCGACTCCGGCGCTCGCGCTGGCCTACGACTCGGGCAGCATTGACGGCCGGACGGCGACGACCAACAACCAGGGCACCGCGGTAGGTGAAGGCTTCTCTCTCACGGAGTCGTACATCGAGCGCTCCTACGTGGCTTGCGACGATGACGGCCACGACGATGTCTATGACCGCTGCTGGAAGTACAACAACGCGCAACTCGTGCTCAACGGTCAGGCGAACCGCCTGGTGAAGGACGACGACAGCGGCGAATGGCGCCTGGCCAACGACGATGCCTCCAAGGTCATCCGGCACACCGGGGCTGACAACGGTGACGACAACGGTGAGTACTGGCCCGTCGTCACCGGGGACGGCACCAAGTACGTGTTCGGCCTGCACAAGCTCGACGGTGCCGCAGAGCAACGCACCAACTCGACGTGGACCGTGCCCGTCTTCGGGGACGACGCAGGGGAACCGGGATACTCGAACGGCGGTGCTTTCAAGGACCGCTCGCTGACGCAGGCGTGGCGTTGGAACCTCGACTACGTTGAGGACACCCACGGAAACGCCATGACGTACTGGTACGCGAAGGAGACGAACCACTACAGGAAGAACAAGGCGGAGACGGCCAACGCATCCTACGTTCGCGGTGGGTATGTGAAGGAGATCCGGTACGGCCAGCGCGCGGGCGCGCTCTTCACCGACGACGCTGATGCCAAGGTCACGTTCTCCCATGCGGAACGTTGCACGGTGGGGGACTGCGCAGAGCTGACGGAAGACACGGCGAAGAACTGGCCGGACGTTCCGTTCGATGCCATGTGCTCCAGCGGTGACAGCTCCACTGACTGCCGCGTGACGGGGCCGGCCTTCTTCAGCCGCAAGCGGGTAACGGGCATCTCGACGTTCTCGTGGTCGGCACCCGACGGCTCCTACGACTCCGTGGATTCCTGGACGTTGAAGCAGGACTACCTCGATGGTGGTGACATCGGGGACACGACCGACCACGTCCTCGTGCTGAAGTCCCTCCAGCGCACGGGAAAGACGGGCACAGCCGTCTCGGTGAACCCCGTCACGTTCACCTACCAGATGCGCCCGAACCGTGTGGATGCTACAGACGACATCCTTCCGCTCACTCGGCCGCGTGTTTCCACAGTGACCTCTGAGACGGGCGCAATCACCACGGTGACGCTGTCGAATCCCGAATGCCGGCGTAGCGAGGTCATCGATGCTGCCGAGGACACCAACACCCGCAACTGCTATCCGCAGTACTGGCATATCAACGGTGCGCAGGAAGCGTCAGTCGACTGGTTCCACAAGTACCGTGTGCTTGCGGTCACTGTTTCCGATCCAACTGGTCACAATGAGGCAGTCGAGCACGCGTACACCTACTCCGGGGCGGCATGGCGTCACAACGACGACCCGCTCATCGCAGCCGACGAGCGGACGTGGTCGAACTGGCGCGGATACCGGCAGGTCACGGCCTACACCGGAGCTGAGAGCACCACTCGGTCCCGGGTCACCTCCGTGTACTACCAAGGTATGAACGGAGACAGAAAGGCAGACGGCTCCACCCGATCCGTCGAGCTACCGCCCTTGGCGTCTCCGGCGCTCGGCATTCCCACGGTCGCCGACAACGAGGCCTACGTCGGGCGTCTGCGCCAGCAGGTGACCTACAACGGTGCGACGCCGATCTCCGTCGTGGTGAACGACCCATGGAGCAGGGAAACCGCACGGCAAGACGTGCCTTCCGCCGCTGACCGGGTCGCTCGCTACGTGCGGACCGAACGCACCGCGACGCATACACACCTCACCGCTGCGCAGTCCTGGCGGGAACGTGCCCAGACGACATCCTTCGACGACCACGGCATGCCGGTGAAGGTCAGCGACTCGGGTGAGGTGGGCAAGTCGGGGGACGAGACCTGCACGCGAACCTGGTACGCACGCAACGCCAGCCTCGGCGTCACGTCGCTGCCTTCCCGCACCCGCACCGTGGGGAAGGCATGCTCGGTTGCCGAGACGGGGCTGGCCCTCCCTCTGACCACTGCCGCTCGCGGGGACGTGCTCGCCGATGTGGCCACGGTCTATGACGACCCCGAAGCGACGGCCTGGGCGTCAGGCCAGAAGCCGACGAAGGGCGCCGTCACGTGGACGGGGCGGGCGACCGGCTACTCGGCTATCGTCGGCCTTGACGGTGAACGAGATGTCACGGGATGGCAGACGACCAAGCGTGTCACTCACGATGCTCTGGGCCGTGTCGTCTCTGCCACCGACGCAGCAGGAAACACCGGAACCACGGCGTACACGCCGATCAGCTCGGGCCCGCTGACCCGGACCGTCACGACGAACGCCAAGGGACACAAGGAGTACGCCTTCCTGGACCCGCGGCGCGGGCTGCCGTTGCGGACGTACGACGCCAACATGAAGAAGACCGAGCAGACGTACGACGCTCTTGGCCGGCTCACGGCCGTCTGGCTCCCGAACCGCAGCAAGGGAGCTGGGTACAGCCCCAATCTCAAGTTCGGGTACCACCTCAGCAGTACTCAGCCGTCTGCCATCTCCACTTCATCGCTTCAGGCTGACGGGAGCACTTACAACACCAGCCACGAGATCTACGACGCTCTGCTGCGACCTCTCCAGACACAGAAGCCCACACCTGTGGGTGGTCGCCTGCTCACCGACACGCGCTACGACAGCAGGGGACTGGCATACGAGGCATACGCAGACATATTCGATAACGCTGCCGCCCCGAACCGGACGTATACGCGAGCCGAGTATGGGGAGGCCCCGAAGCAGACGTCCCTCACCTTCGACGGGGCAGGCAGGGAGACGAGCTCCTCTCTCTTCACCTACGGTGAGAAGCGTTGGTCGACGGTGACGACGTACACCGGCGACTCCACGGCGACTACGGCCCTCACCGGGGGCTCCGCCCGCCGCACGATCACCGATGCCCTCGGCCGCACAACGGAGGTTCGCGAATACTCGGGTGAGAGCCCCGCGGACAGCGGATACGGAACCGGACCTGGCGCCGCCTACACGTCGACGAAGTTCACTCACTTCCTCGACGGTCAGCAGGCCACCATCACCGGCCCCGATGACGCGTCGTGGACGTACTTCTACGACCTCTTCGGCCGTCAGACGGTCTCGAACGACCCGGACAAGGGTGAGGTCACGACCGAGTTCAACGAGCTCGACCAGGCAGTCAAGGTCACGGACGCCCGTGGCGAGGTCATCCACACCGCCTACGACGAACTCGGTCGTGCGACTGGCACCTGGTCGGGCACCAAGACCGATGCGAACCAACTGACGTCACAGACGTACGACGCGGTGCTCAAGGGCCACATCAGCGCATCGACCCGCTTTCTCGGGGGGAAGAACGGGCGCGCGTACACAAAGGAGATCACCGAGTACGACAGTCTGAGTCGACCAGTCACCCGGAAACTCCACCTTCCGTCGTCCGACCCTCTGGTCATGGCAGGCTCCCCTTCCACCCTGACCTTCGAGTCCCACTACAGCATTGATGGGAATCTCAAGAGTGCGACCGAACCGGCCCTCGGTGGTCTTGCCGCCGAGTCCGTCGAATATGACTACACGGACCTTGGGCAGGTCCAGGGTGTTGGCGGAGTAACCGGCTACGTGCTCGATGCCGACTATTCGGCGATGGGGCAGCTACAGCAACTGACGCTCGGCACAGCCAATACCGAGGCACACAAGAGGGCCTACATCACGAACACGTACGAGGAGGGCACCGGTCGGCTTATACGAAGCCATGTCACGGATCAGACCCACCCGTACATGCTGCAGGACCTCAACTACCGCTTTGATGAGGCCGGTAACGTCACATCGATCGCCGATCCCACGCACCTCGGCAACACCAGCGCAGCGGAAACCCAGTGCTTCGCGTACGACGGCTACCGTCGGATGAACCACGCCTGGACGCCGACGTCCCAGGACTGCCAAACAGAGCGCAGCGCGACAAGCCTCGCCGGACCTGCTCCGTACTGGACCAGCTACACGTACAACGATGCCGGCCTCCGAACCTCCGAGACCCAGCACAAGGCAGGCGGCCCGGAGAATACGACGTACTGCTACGAGGGAGACCAGCCGCACGCGCTGTCCGGAACCAGCACCACAGCGAACTGCGCAACCCCAGAGCGCAGCTATGCCTACGACGTAACCGGCAACACCACCGGTCGCCCGGGCGAGACCGCCTCACAGGAGCTGAGCTGGTCCGAGGAAGGCCAGTTGACGAAGCTGACCGAGGGTGAAACCTCCACGGACTACATCTACGACGCGGACGGCACCCTGCTGATCCGCAACACCGAGAACGGGGAGCGAGTCCTCTACGCGGGTGCCACGGAGCTCCACCTCCGAGCGAACGGTGACACCTGGGCGCAGCGCTACTACCGAGTCGGCGACCTCACCGTGGCTGTCCGCAGCAATGAGTCCGGGGAGCAGAAGGTCTCCTACCTAGCTGGCGACCACCACGGCACGTCCAGCCTGGCCATCGACTCCGAGACCCAGGACTTCGCCAAGCGCTACATGACCCCCTTCGGCGCGGAACGAACCGGCGGCGCGGTCGGCGCCTGGGCCGACGACAAGGGCTTCCTCGGCAAGACGACCGACAAGAGCACGGGCCTGACGCACATCGGAGCCAGGCAGTACGACGAGACCACCGGCCGTTTCATCAGCGTCGATCCGATCCTGGACCCGGCGAAGGCCCAATCCGTCAACGGCTACACGTACGCCAACAACAACCCCACAACCTTCTCCGATCCCACCGGGCTGGACTACGGCTGTGGCGCGAACACCGGTGCCTGCGAGTACAAGCAGGACGGAAGCAGCGGCAGCCTCGGCAACGGAATCCCTGCTGGTGGCCCGAGTGTTCCGGGCGGTGGCTCGTCGCCCAGTCGAGACACGGGAGGGTCTCATAGTTCCGCAAGCACATCTGTGCCTAGCCGGACCGACGCTCTAGGTAGTCGTGCACGGGCTTTGTACAAGACTGGTATCAAGTGGAATGAGCATGCCCTAGACCCATCTCCGTTCTCGATGCTTCAGATGTGGTTGGTTGGTGCGACACCCAGCAAGTGGATCTTCGTCGAAGGTGATCAGTTTACAGAGCTCGTTAAGAAGCAACGTCACATGGACGAGGTGAGGAAGATCTTGTCGATGTGTCAGACGTGTCAAGTCGGAGACAGCGTCGAAGGGCTTGGGTACTCGACTCGAAGGGCGGCCTCCGCTCATGATGTGGATATGCTCGTACTGGCGATGAATGACGCCAGTGCCATGCTGCTCAGTGGTTCAGGAGACAGTTCGCATGATGTTGCTGCGAGCGTTGCTCTCCTGGGCTCCTATTCACTGACGGCCGAGATCTCTGGGTACGACAAGCTGTCGCGCTCGGCAGAAGTTACTTTCCGCTTGAGGAGCGACATAACGATTGAATCGTTCACTCGAGCTCCCACTGAAGCGGGGTACACTGCAGGAGAATCTTCCGGCCCGGCGAAGCAGGCCTCTGATTCCCTATTGCGGGTCTTCCCGAGCGGGCAGCGTGACACGGAGCTGGTGGTTGTGTGGAGCGAGCGCGTACCCATGAAGGAGCCGGAATCACCGTGACATATGGGTCGCCAGGTCTCATGCCGGACTCGTAGCGTGTTAGGGGAGCCATGGATAGAAGGAGATTGAAGAGGGAGTGCGACCTCGAATCTCTCGAGTGTCGCGCGCGAAAAGCTGAGAGGCGCACGTGGATTACTGTCGCTGTGGTAATTTCCCTCATCTGTCTATTTGTTGTCCTGGCTCTTGCCTCGGTGGTTTTTGTGGCCATCTTCGGCCCGTTGATCATTAACGGCGGCTGATGAAACTTGCGACCGGGACGGGAGCGGATATGCCTTTGGGTGATACTCGGTGCAGAGCGCATGCCGCGCCCGGTTCTCCGCGGTGTGGTGTTTCCGGTGGTCGCTTGGGCCGTAGAATTGCTAAGCGCCGCTCTCATTGGTCTTTGAGTGGCTGACACAATGAGGTTCAATGTGGTTGGTAGCCTCGTCTGACCAATGAGTTGGACGCTGTTCGTTCTGTGGGGACTTCGCTGTGGATCGTGCTGGATGACTTGTGGGAGCGGATCGAGTCGCTGTTGTTCTAGGAAGCGACGCGGCTTTCGGTGCCCCGGCCGAAAGCCAGTTCCTGTTGCGACCGCGGTCTACGGCTACACCGTCGACCGCGTGCTGCACGGCCTGGCTCACCCCGACTGACTCCCGCGGGGGCGGCCGGAGGGGACAGTGCCCGCGACCGCACGCACGGGCACCGGCTTCAACTGCCCACCTGCTCGGCCATCCGGGCGGGGCGGAAGAGCTGGAAGGCCCGGCAACTGGCCCCGGCAGCGTTGGCGTACCCGGGTCCGCCCCTGAGGGCGGGGACGCGCGGGGCGGACCCGGGGGGGCGGGGTCAGAGCGTGGGGACCGTGCTGTCGAGCAGGGCGGTGGCGGTGCCGAGGGCGTCGGGGAGCTGGGAGTCGCCCTCCTCGTTGACGAGGTCGACGCGGGCCGTGCGCTCGCCCTGCACGGTGGGGGTGGTGAGGCGGGCGCCCGGGGTGGTGACGTCGGTGAAGCCGGAGGAGCTGCGGGCCGGGTTGGTCAGGGGGAGGTCCGCGCTCAGGGCCGGGGTGACGGTGTGCAGGGCCTCGCTGCCGGTGGACAGTTGGGCGGCCGTGCCGTCGAGGCCGGGTACCGGGGCCTCGGCGGTGAGGGCGGGGGAGTCCAGCACGGCCCCGAGTGCGGGGACGGCCGGGACGGTGACGCGCTCGTCCTGCATGAGCGGCGGCATCGTGGGCGTGGTCAGGGGGGAGGACGGGACGGTGGCGAAGACCGTGGGGGCGTCCGCCACGGGCAGCGCCGTCTCGACCGACTCCAGCGGGACGTCGACGGGCACCGGGACGCTGCTGTTGTCCGCGGCCGCCGCCTGGGCGGCGGGCGCGAGTGCGCTCGCCGCGCACATCGACAGTGCCGCGAACGTGCCCTGCTTGGAGATCTTCATGACCCTCTTCGTCCTCTCGACGCCGTGCTCAGCGGATTCCCCCGTCTCTGGGGGACAACGACGCGAACCGCCGCGCCAGTGCGCACCTCCACCCGAACGGCTGACCCGGACTTCGTCTCCGGGTAGGCAGGCACAACGATTCTGGCAAAACTTTTGTTAGAGTTGCTTTCGTGAGCGGTGCTACCTATGCCCCTGGTGAGGGGCCGACCAAGTCCGTGTCCGTGTCCGTGCACGAAGGCACGATTCAGGCCGTGCGTGCTCGTGTCGGCAAGCGCGGTGTCTCCCCGTACGTCGAGGCCGCCATACAGCGCCAGATCGAGCGGGACAACCTGGCTGAGCTGATCGAGGACTACGAGGCTCGTCACGGTGAGATCACTGAGAAGGAGTTGAAGGCGGCCGAGGAGAAGGTGTTCGGCCCCACGGACAGGGGCGGCGCGGGCCGGCCCGAGGCCGCCGCGTGAGCGGTACGTGGGTCCTCGACAGCGAAGCCCTGTCGCTGTATTTCCGTGATGACCGAGAGATCGTCACCCTGCTCAAGGTCGCGGCCAAGAGGGACGTCCGGGTCGTCGTCAGCGCGGTGACGCTCGTTGAGGCGGACCCGAACGGAGCCCACAAGGCGCGCATGTCCTGGGCTCTCTCGCGAGTCGTCGTCGAGCCGGTGACCAAGGAGATCGCCACGCACGCAGTCGAGCTACTGAGGGGCGGTGGCGGTCTGGCGGGGCACGAGTACGCGATCGACGCGATGGTCGCGGCCACGGCGCTGCGGGCCGCGCGGCCGGTGAGCGTGCTCACCTCGGACCCCGAGGACATGGCGTTGTTGTGCGGTGAGGACGTCACCGTCGTCAAGGTCTGACCGCCGCACGGAAGGTGCCCCGGGGCACGGTCGGCCCCAGGGGGGCCGGGGGCCGACCGCGGAAGGAGTGACCGGGCTGCTGTCCCCTGCCGTCCGGTCACCCGGGCCGGAGCGCGGTCCCATGGCGGGCCGCCCTCGTGGGGCGGGCCCGCCCCACGCTCCGGTGTGGGCCGTCCCGCGAGCCGCCGGGCGCCCGGCGGACATCGGGGACACCTCGGACAACGAAGGCCCGGCGGGCAGGGTCACGCACCGTACGGGTGACGGGGCGGACTCAGAGGCGACTCAGACTCGGCCTCGGGAGAGTTCGAGCAGGGTCATCGCGAGGGTCGTGCCGTGGCCGCCGAGCTCGGCGCGGAAGCGGGTGAGGATCTCCATCTCGCGGGAGAGGTGGACGCGGCGTCCGCCGCCGGCGATCCGGGCCTCCTGGATGGTGGCGGAGACGGCCATGCGCTCCCGGACGAGGGCGATGATCTCGGCGTCGAGGGCGTCGATGCGTTCGCGGGCCGTCGCGATCTCGGCCTCGGGGGAGGCGGGGTCTGTGGTCTCGCTCACGGGAGACGACACGGGGGACGAGGAGGCCGGGGCGGTGGCGGTGGTTGTGGTGCTCATGGAAAGGGGCTCCTTCGGCGGTGGTGGGGAGCCCCGGTCCGTCCGTCGGCCCGGGTGGGCGGAAACGCACAGGCGCCCCGGGCCTTGATCGGCCCGGGGCGCCTGTTGGGGTCTGTGGTGTCGCCTACGCGCGACGACGGTCGACCTGGCGGCAGCCGGACGGGCCGGTGCCATAGGTAAACCAGAAGCGCGGGTGCATAGGCATGCGGACAGTATGCCACGGGGGGCGCCGTGCGGCGTCGGTAGAATGGGTGGACATTCCTCCCGCTCCACCGCCGAAAGGCCGTCTCGTGGCTTCAGTGCCCACCCCGCCGGACGTCGTTCTCGTCGTCGACTTCGGCGCGCAGTACGCCCAGCTCATCGCCCGCCGCGTGCGCGAGGCCCGTGTCTACAGCGAGGTCGTGCCGTCGACGATGCCGGTCGACGAGATGCTCGCGAAGAACCCGAAGGCGATCGTCCTGTCCGGCGGTCCCTCGTCGGTGTACGCGAAGGACGCGCCGCGGATCGACCGGGCGCTGTTCGAGGCCGGGGTGCCGGTCTTCGGCATGTGCTACGGCTTCCAGCTCATGGCGGAGGTGCTGGGCGGCACGGTGGACAACACCGGGGCGCGGGAGTACGGGCGCACGCCGCTGACCGTCTCCAAGCCCGGGTCGACGCTCTTCGAGGGCACGCCGGCGGAGCAGAGCGTGTGGATGTCCCACGGGGACGCCTGCTCGGCGGCGCCGGAGGGCTTCACGGTGACGGCGTCCACCGACGGCGTGCCCGTGGCCGCGTTCGAGAACGACGAGCGCAGGCTCTACGCCGTCCAGTACCACCCCGAGGTGATGCACTCCACGCACGGGCAGCAGGTGCTGGAGCACTTCCTGTACCGGGGTGCGGGGCTGGCGCCGAGCTGGACGGCCGGGAGCATCGTGGAGGAGCAGATCGCCGCGATCAGGGCGCAGGTCGGCGGCAAGCGCGCGATCTGCGGGCTGTCCGGCGGCGTGGACTCGGCGGTGGCCGCGGCGCTGGTGCAGCGGGCCATCGGCGACCAGCTCACCTGCGTGTACGTCGACCACGGCCTGATGCGCCAGGGCGAGACGGAGCAGGTGGAGAAGGACTTCGTCGCGGCCACGGGCGTGCAGCTCAAGGTCGTGGACGCGGAGAAGCGCTTCCTGGACGCGCTGGCGGGCGTCAGCGACCCGGAGCAGAAGCGCAAGATCATCGGCCGGGAGTTCATCCGGGTCTTCGAGCAGGCGCAGGCGGAGCTGGTCGCGGAGGCCGGCGAGGAGGGCGCGGAGGTCGCCTTCCTGGTGCAGGGCACCCTCTACCCGGACATCGTGGAGTCGGGCGGCGGCACCGGTACGGCCAACATCAAGTCGCACCACAACGTGGGCGGGCTCCCGGAGGACCTGGAGTTCGAGCTGGTGGAGCCGCTGCGGCAGCTCTTCAAGGACGAGGTCCGGATGGTGGGCCAGGAGCTGGGGCTGCCGGAGGAGATCGTCCAGCGGCAGCCGTTCCCCGGCCCGGGGCTGGGCATCCGCATCGTCGGCGAGGTCACCAAGGACCGGCTGGACCTGCTGCGCGCGGCGGACGCGATCGCCCGCGAGGAGCTGACGGCGGCCGGGCTGGACCGGGAGATCTGGCAGTGCCCGGTGGTGCTGCTCGCGGACGTGCGCTCGGTGGGCGTCCAGGGTGACGGCCGCTCCTACGGCCACCCCGTGGTCCTGCGCCCGGTGTCCTCGGAGGACGCCATGACGGCGGACTGGTCGCGGCTGCCCTACGACGTCCTGGCGAGGATCTCCACCCGGATCACGAACGAGGTGCCGGACGTCAACCGTGTCGTCCTGGACGTGACGAGCAAGCCGCCGGGCACCATCGAGTGGGAGTGAGCGGGCGGCCCTCCGGGGCCGTTCCGCGCCGTCCCCGCGGGGGGACGTGTTCGCCTCGCCGTCGTCCGCCGAGCGGGCGGCGGCGACGGCGTTTTCGCTGGTGTATCGTTCCCGGGTCAATCGATAAGTCGTTACTGGCTGTTGTGGTGAGGTGTGCGGTGTCGCTGGGTCGAGTGGTTCGTTTCGACGACGTGCGTGGGTACGGGTTCATCGTTCCGGATGAGGGTGGCGAGGACATCTTCATGCACGCGAACGACCTTCAGGACGAGAAGCACCTGTACAAGCCGGGCACGGTCGTGGAGTTCCGCCTCGGGCACGGAGACCGGGGGCCGAAGGCGTCCATGGTGAGCATCGTCGAGTCGGACGGGGGGCCGCGCAGCGCCGTCGGCCAGCCCGCCTCCGACCGGGTCGCCCAGGCCGCCTACGCGGCCGAGGCCGACGACGACGTCATGTGCGACGTGCTGTCGCCGACCGAGTTCCGGCAGGAGCTGACGGAGGCGCTGCTGGACGCGGCGCCGACGCTGACCGGCGGGCAGATCCTCGCCGTGCGGCAGCGGATGGAGCGGCTGGCCCGCGCCCACGGCTGGCTGACCGCCTGAGCCGTCCCGGACTCCCGCCCGGGCCACGACCCGGGGCAGCGGCCTCTTCGCCCGCGGCCCCGGGTCGTCTCGCGTCTGCGCGGCCGGGGATCGCCGGCCGGGGATCGCCGGCCGGCGGTCGTGGCGGGGACGAGGCAGGGGCGCGGCGGGAACGAGGCAGGGGCGAGAGGCGCACGAGTAGGGGTCTTAGGGGGTTCTGCGGGGGCTGGCCCGAGCCGTACCGTGGTGATCACGCTCAAGGGCAGCACGCCCGGTGATCAGCAGGAGGAAGGGCTCCGTCATGTCGGCCGCATCCGGTAAGCACGACACCTGGTTCCGCAGGTTCCAGTCGGCGTCCTCGGGCGCCGTGAAGCTTGTCGCGCTGCCCCATGCGGGTGGTTCCGCCCCGTACTTCCTGCCACTGGCCCGTGCGCTGGCGCCGGAGCTGGACGTCCTGTGCGTGCAGTACCCGGGCCGCCAGGACCGCTACCGCGAGCCGCTCGTGGAGAGCCTCGACTCCCTCGCCGACCAGCTCTACGACGCGCTGACGGCCGAACCGCCGCAGCAGCTCGTGCTGTTCGGCCACAGCATGGGCGCCGTCCTCGCCTTCGAGCTGGGTCGGCGGATCGAGCGCGACGGGGGCGGCGAGCTGCTCGGCGTCATCGCCTCCGGACGCCGTGCCCCGTGCCGGCACCGCGAGGAGACGGTGCATCTGCGCGACGACGACGGCCTCGTCGGCGAGATCCGCGAACTCAGCGGCACCGACCCGGGCGTGTTCGACGACGAGGAGCTGCTGCGCATGGTGCTGCCCGCCCTGCGCGCCGACTACCGGGCCGTCGAGACCTACCGCTACCAGCCGGGCGAGCCGCTGCGGGCGCCGATCAGCACGCTGACCGGCGAGAGCGACACCCGGGTGACCCTGGAAGAGGCCCGTGCCTGGGGTGAGTTGACCAGCGGTTCCTTCCAGTTCCGCTCCTTCCCCGGCGGGCACTTCTACCTCAACGGCCATCAGGCGGCCGTCACGGAGGCCATCCGGGAGAGCGTCGCCGCCTTCCGCCTGGCCGCCGCGTCGGCCAAGCCCTGACGCGGCCGGGCCGAACAGGGCGAACCCGACCGCCGGACGCGCTGAGCGCACGCGTCCGGTGAGCCGAAGGGGCCCCGCCACGCGGAACCCGACCGCGAGGCAGGCCCGCAGCGTCCGGCGCCGGCGAGCGTCGGACGGCAGATACCACCCCTGAGCGCAGGGCAGCGGCACCCTTCCCCGCCGCGCCCTGCCACCTCTGGGGGTCACGCCCCCGGACCCCCAGGGGCGGGAGC
The DNA here is from genome assembly GCF_027460245.1 of Streptomyces sp. WMMC1477. Classification (NCBI taxonomy): domain Bacteria; kingdom Bacillati; phylum Actinomycetota; class Actinomycetes; order Kitasatosporales; family Streptomycetaceae; genus Streptomyces; species Streptomyces sp. WMMC1477. Next base: position 3,384,761 of record NZ_JAPZBD010000003.1, read on the forward strand.
CCGGCGGACGGCACGCCCCGCCACCGCCGGGCCCCGCCCGAACCCGAACCGAGCCGGCCGCCGGTGCGGGCGGCACGGTTCAGCCGTCCAGCCTGGGAACACCCGCCCGCACGGAGGACAGCCGGTTGGCCAGGTCCGTGCGCTGCTTGACGTCCAACTTCCGGTACACCCGCGTCAGGTGCTGTTCCACGGTGCTGACGGTGATGAACAGCTTGCTGGAGATCTGCCGGTTGGTGTGCCCCTGCGCGGCGAGCGCCGCGACGCGCCGCTCGGCGCGGCTGAGACCGGTGCCGGAGCCGGTGCCGGCGGCGTCGCCGCCTGAGTGCTGCTGTCCGTCGCGGGGCCGTGGGCACAGGGGGAGGTCGGCGGCCGCCCGGGCCGTGCGCTGCGCGAGCGCGGGCGAACCGGCCCCCTGGGCCAGCTGGCCGGCTCGCTGGAAGTACGGGCGGGCCCCGGCGTCGTCTCCGGCCTTGCGGAGCGCCTGACCGGTGTCGGCCAGGGCCCGGGCCAGCTCGATACGGTCCCCGCAGGCCTCCAGCAGCTGGACGGCCTGGGCACGCAGCCCCCCGCCCCGCTCGGGCGGCACGAGCCCGGCCAGCACGCGCAGGGCCATGCCGCGGGTGCGGTCGTCCACGCTCCGCCGGACGTCGAGCTGCTCCTCCAGCAGCCGGACGGCTTCGCAGTGGTCGCCGAAGGCCAGGTGGACCCGGGCCAGTTCCAGCCGCCACGGTACGAGCGTCGCGGTGTCCAACCGCCAGGTCGCGACCTCCTTGCCGCACCAGCGCAGGTCGTCGGCCGCGGCCCGGCGGCGTCCCGTGGCCAGGTGGTAGCGCGCGCGGGCGAGGAGGTAGTGCAGGCCGAGCGGGGTGCGGAACGACTCGGCCGGTACGGGCTTGGCCAGCCAGCGTTCCGCCTCGTCGTGGCGGCCCGCCTCCGTCGCGGCGCCGATCAGTGTGCTCAGAGGCCCGGCCACTGCCACGCCCCAGGCCTGCGGGGTGAGCACGGTCAGCGCGGTGCGGGCGTGCTCACCGGCGTCCACGAGAGCACCCAGGCGCAACCCCGCCTCGGCGTGGATGGCGTGCAGGACGGCCTTCCAGCTGGGCGCGTAGCCCACCGAGGGGCGCCGCAGCAGTACCTGCGTCCAGGCGACGACGAGGTCCGGGCGCCCGGCGTAGAGCATCGCCAGCAGCGGCGTGACGAGCGCTCCGAGAGCCCCCTCGTCGGCCATGTAGCGCTGGATCATCAGCTCGGCGTTGCTCACCGTGTCGTGCCGGGCGCGGTCGGGGGTCAGCGTGTCGGCGAGCAGTGTCATGGCGTCCAGGTGCCGGCCGGTCACGGAGGTCGCGGTGCCGACGTCGGCCACGTGCCGGGCGTCGGCGCGGGCCTGCGGGTAGCGGTCGGGGTGGACGAGCGAGATCAGCAGCCGGGCGGCGTCGAGCCGGGCCCGCACGTCGGGTGCGGGGTGCGCCTGGGCCGCGACGGTGCGCACGATCCGGCAGGCGGTGTCCGGACGACCGTGCCACAGCAGCGGCGGCACGGCGCCGACGGTCTCGGGCCCGTACCGCTGGTCGGCTGTGCCGGTGCCGGTGGCCGTGGCCTCCGCGTCGTGACCGGAGCCGTAGGCGTCCCCGGCGAGTTCGGTCAGGGCGCCCAGGTCGGTCGCGGCCGCGAGGGGGTTGATCTGCCACCGGGAGCGCAGCAGCAGCGTGTCGGCCTCCGTCCAGCGGGTGCCCGGGCGCACCGCGCCACGGGCCAACCGCAGGCAGGCAGCGGTGACATCGGGGCGCCCGGCCTCCAGCGCCTGGGCCGCGGCCTCGTGCAACGCCGCGTCGGCCCAGGCGGGTTCGGCCCAGTCGGCGCTGACGAGGTGCGCGGCGACGACCCCGGGCTCGGCACCGTACTCGTGCAGCACCTCCGCGGCGCGGCGATGCAGGCGGAGGCGCTCCTCCGTCGGCAGGTCGGCCAGGACGGCGCCGACGATGCGCGGGTGGCCTAATCCGTCGGACGAGACCAGACCGGAGCGCCGGAGCAGCCGCAGGGACTGGGAGGTGAACTCGGGGCTGAGGCCGAGGAGCCTGCCGAGGACGGGCAGCGGGGCCGGTCGGCTCAGCACGGCCAGGGCCTGTGCGGCGCCGCGGACTTCGGGCTCGTGGCGGTACAGGCAGCGCAGGACGGCCTGGTCGAACGTGCCGTGGAGGACGGGAGCGGGAAGGGGCTGGAGGCCGGGGACGGCCGACGCGTCCGGGGCGGGGGACGGCGTGGCGCACGACTCGTCGAGGAGCGCACGCATCAGCAGGGGGCTGCCCCCCGTCAGCGTCGGTGCCTCCCGGGCGACGCGGTCACGCGCCTCGGACGGCACCGGGTGGATGCGCGCCAGCCGGGACAGGGCGGCGTCCGTCAACGGTTCGAGGCCGATCCGGGAGACGTGCGGCTGGCTGAGGAGCTCGGCCCGGAAGTGCGGGTGCTGGGTGCGCAGCATCGGCGACTCGGTCAGGAGGACCATGATCTGCTTGTGCCGCAGCCGCCGTATCGCGTACAGGAGGCACCGCAGGGAGGCGGCGTCGGCATGGTGGACGTCGTCGATCGTGACGACGAGCGGCAGCGGCCCGGCGAGGTCGAGCAGGGAGGTGAACAGGCCGTAGGCGGCGGAGGTGGCGGTCGGCGGCGGGAAGCCGGGCGCGGGCGGGTGGAGCGCGTCGTCCTCGGGAGCCCCGGGGGGCGAGGTGGTGAGCGCGAGGTGGCGTACGACGGTGGCGGCCTTGCGGGCCGAGGCCCGTTCCAGCCCGGAACTGTCGATGAGCTGGTCCATCACGCCGAAGGGCAGATGGCGTTCGACCTGCGAACCGGTCGCACTCAGCAGATGGCCGCGCCCGTCCGTCACATGGGCGATGAAGGCTTCCAGCAGGGCTGTCTTCCCGCTGCCGACGGCACCGCTGATCAGGCATACCCGTCCGCCCTGCAACCCGGCACAGGCGTCGAATGCCGTGCGCAATTGTGAAAGCTGCGCTTCCCGCTGTATCAGAACCACTCGCGTCTATCCCCCTTGAACGCGATGACATGGAATGAACCAACGTTTTCGGTTGTCTCTGCAGTTGCTCTCGAAGCTGTTCCGGCCGAGCTGTCACGGCCGGACCGTTCTGGCCTGGCTGTTCTCGCCGGTCCGTGCGGTGCTGTGCACGGACTGACGGTGGACGGTGCGCGGTTCCACCGGTCGAGGCGGCGCGCGGGAGGCGGGGGCCACGGCTCGGGCTTCCCGCGTGCCGCGTGCGCGTGCCGGCCGGTGTGCTGACGGTGCGTTCCGGCACCGCTGCGGTGGCCCGTGTCCGCCCCTTGCGGGCCGGCCGTGGTCCGGAGGTCGTGGCTGTCCGCGTCGGTCGGGCCGATCGGGTCGGTCGTGGCTTCCGCCCGGCCGGGCGGACGTCCGCCGCGCGTTCCGGTGACCGTCCGGGACCGCCGCACCGAGGTACGAACACGCCAGATGTGTGAAGCCGTCGGATGAGGTTGTACGTGTAGGGGGCTTCCGGGGAAGCGCCGCCCGCACCGAACGTTCGCGCTCTTGAGAACCACCTCCACACTCGTCGTCCGTCGGCGTTCCGGTGCGTGACGCACGGGCACACCGGTACGACGCGGGGTCGGATTTTCGCCAACGGCGCACAGCTTACAGCCCGGTTTTCTACAGGACTCTTACCGCTGCGTTGCCGGAGTGAGGCAATCTCCGGATCGGGGGCGCCCGAGGAATCCACCATTCCGACCCCCTGTTCGGAAAGACAGGGGTTGACATGACGTCACGTCTGAACAAAGCCCGGTGGGCACGCTCCGAGGGAGACGGCCCGCCCCCGACGGCGGGTGACCCCCTCCGCGGGGCGCCGGCGACCACCCCACGGATAGGGGGCCGCAGGTGCCGTGAGGTTAGGGGTTGGTGGCCCGATGCCCGCTCAATAGATTCGGACCACGTCACGGATGCGGAACACCCCTCTGGGGAGCAGCACATCGGGAACGGGCAACGGGAAGGACCCCACCTGTGTCGACGAAGCCCACTCACGGCGTGGTGCTCGGTGGCGGGCTCGCCGGAATGCTCGCGGCCCGCGTGCTCCGGCGGCACCTCGACCGCGTCACCGTCATCGACCGCGACGAGCTGCCCCACGGGCCCGTCCCGCGCAAGGGCGTGCCCCAGGCGCGCCACGCCCACCTGCTGTGGTCCGGCGGCGCCCGGCTCATCGAGTCCCTGCTGCCCGGCACGACCCAGCGGCTCCTGTCCGCCGGGGCGCACCGCATAGGTGTCCAGTCCGATCTGGTCAACATGTCGCCGTACGGCTGGCAGCAGCGCTTCCCCGAGACCCAGTTCCTTCTCGCCGCGAGCCGGCCGCTCCTGGACTGGACGGTCCGCGACCTCACCCTCGCCGACGAGGCCGTCACCGTCCTCGCCCAGACCGAGGTCGACGCACTCCACGGAACCGAAGGCCACCTGGACGCCGTGTCGGTCCACCGCGCCGGCTCCGGGGACGCCGTCCGGCTGGACGCCGACGTCGTCGTCGACGCCGGTGGCCGCGGCTCCCGGCTACGCACCTGGCTGCGGCCCCTCGGCGTCCCCGAGCCGGAGGAGGACGTCGTCGACTCCGGCATCACCTACGCCACCCGCGTCTACCGCGCCCCCGAGCGGGCCGCCGCCACGTTCCCCATGGTCAGCGTGTACGCCGACTTCCGGGCCGGCGTCCCGGGGCAGAGCGGACTCATCCTGCCCATCGAGGACGGCCAGTGGATCGTCACGCTCTCCGGCACCCGTGGCGGTGAACCCCCCACCGACGAGGCCGGGTTCACCGCGTTCGCCGAGGGCCTGCGGCACCCGGTCCTCGGGCGGGTCCTGGCCGCCGCCGAACCCGCCGGGCCCGTACGCGGCTCCCGCAGCACCGCCAACCGGCGGCTCCACTACGACCGGGTCGAGCGCTGGCCGGACAACCTCGTCGTCCTCGGCGACGCCCTCGCCGCCTTCAACCCCATCTACGGGCACGGGATGAGCTCCGCCGCGCGCGGCGCCGCCACCCTCGACCGCACCCTGCGCCGCCACCTGGGCAAGCCGGACCTGGCCCGCACCGCGCTCCAGGGCATCGCCAAGGCCATCGACGATCCGTGGATCCTCGCAGCCTCCCAGGACGTCTTCTACCCCGACTGCCGCGTCGAGGCCAAGGACCCCCGGCTCTCCGAGGAACTGCACAGCCGCCAGGACTTCTCCGAGCGCGTCGGCACCGTCGGCCTCAGCGACCCCGTCGTCAGCGCCGCGTCGGCAGGCGTCACCACGCTCGCCGCACCCGTCGCCAGCCTCCAGTCGCCGGCCGTCCTCAACGCCCTGCGCACGGGCCCGGCGAACCCGCCGCCCTCCGAGCCCCCGCTGACGGACGAGGAGTGGGCGCGGCTGCGCTGAGCCGGGGCCGGCGGGCCGCCCCGCGTGCGGCTCGCCCGCCCGCGGGCGGTGCGGTACCGGGTGCGGCGGTGCGTGTCGGCGGGCCGGGCCTCAGCGGGCGCCTGTGGTCGGCGCCGGGTTTCGGCCTCGGTGCCGTTTCGGCCCGGATTCGACCTCAGTGCCGGTATCGGCCTCGGCGTCAGGTCCGGGTGGCGTCGTTCCGCAGCGTGTAGTCCGAGCGGCCCGCGATGATGCGCGTCTCGAAGATCAGGCCCGCGTCGTTCACCCGCATCAGGCTCACCAGGTTGAACGCCACCCGCGCCCCGTCCGACCGGCCGGGCGCGTCCATGGTCCCGGACAGCGGCAGCGTCACGCTCTCCCCGTCCAGCGCGGCGGTCGGCGTGCCCGGGCTCTCCCGCACCCCCGCCTCCACCGCCGCCGCCAGGTGTCGGCGCAGCGCCTCCCGGCCCACCAGAACGGGGGTGCCCACCGGGTCCTGAAACCGGACGTCGGGCGTGAACAACTCCACCACCCCGTCGACGTCACCGGCGTTCATCCGGCGGCAGTACTCCAGCGCCACCGCCTTGCGCCGTGCCTCGTCGGTCATCTGCGTCCTCCTCCGGCCGTTCCGGCGGTTCAGGCGATGAAGCGGACGTCCGAGCGGCCCCAGTACGCGCGCATGTCCTCGATCAGACCGGCGGCGCCGACCTCGATCACCAGCGTGCAGGTGAACTCCACGCGGGCCGACTCCGGCTCCGGCGGCGCGTCCAGAATCCCGTAACGCACGAGCAGCGGGCCGCCGGGCAGGAAGTTCATCGTGGACGTCACCGGCACCGCCGCGTGGCGGCCGTCGGGAGCCGCGACCGGCTCCCCGTAGGCGTCGTGCACCCCGCCCGCCACCGCACCGGCGATGTGCGAACGCAGCGCCCCGTGGCCGATCCGCGGCCCGGAACCGACCGGGTCCTCGAACCGCACCGCGGGTGAGTACAGCGCCAACAGGCCCTCAACGTCACCGGCGTTGATCCGCTCGCAGTGCGCGATCGCCAGGGCCTTGCACGTCGCTTCGTCGGGCACGGCGTCCGTCTCTCTCGTCTACGGCGGGCGGCACAGTGACGCGGGAAGTCTCACAGCGCCCGCCGCCGGCACGGAACCCCTAACGGAAGCGTCCGACCCCCTATGTGCCCACCCCCCACCAGGTTGCCCCGAAGGGACGGAAGACAGGGGTTGGTCGGCCGGTGCGGCGTTCATAGTGTGGGCGATCAACCTGGCCGGAGAACGGGGTGACGGAGCCCGGCACCGCTCGACAGCACCACACGCCCGGTGGCGAAAACCGCGCGCACCACGGACCTGCGGCATCCGACCACCGGACGGGACGACGTCACCCGTCACCCCTCCGCGACCGAACGCCGGACCGAACGCCGGAACTCGGCCCGACCCCTCGGGGCCGAGCGTCAATGGGAGACCTGGTGGCGAAGAGCGGAAGCCCTGACGGACGCGCCAACACCGCGACGACCGACGCGAACCGTGCGACCCACGGGGACCATGGAGATCGCGGGGGCCACACGAGCCCCGCGTCCGCCGTGGCGAGCGCGGACGCGGGCGCGCACGCGGCCCGTACCGAACCCATAGCGGTCGTCGGACTCGCCTGCCGGCTGCCGGGCGCCTCCGACCCCGCCGCCTTCTGGCGGCTGCTGCGCGAGGGCCGCGAAGCCGTCACCGACACGCCCGCCGAGCGCCACGGCGGCGCCGAACCCGGGCGAGCCGGTCCGCACCGTCCGGAGGACGAGGACACGCTCCCCGGCAGGGGCGGCTTCCTCGACCACGTCGACCGCTTCGACGCCGCCTTCTTCGGCATCTCCCCGCGCGAGGCCGTCGCCATGGACCCGCAGCAGCGGCTGATGCTCGAACTGGGCTGGGAGAGCCTGGAGGACGCCGGCATCGTCCCCGGCTCGCTCGCCGACCGCAGCACCGGCGTCTTCGTCGGTGCCATCGGGGACGACTACGCCACCCTCCTGCACCAGCAGGGCTCCCAGGCCATCGGCGCCCACAGCGCCACCGGCCTGCACCGCAGCATCATCGCCAACCGCATCTCCTACGCCCTGCACCTGACCGGGCCCAGCATGACGGTCGACACCGGCCAGTCCTCGTCGCTCGTCGCCGTCCACCTGGCCTGCGAAAGCCTGCGCACCGGCGAGAGCGAGATCGCCCTCGCCGGTGGCGTCAACCTCAACCTCGTTCCCGAGAGCACCATCAGCGCCGCCAAGTTCGGCGCCCTCTCGCCCGACGGCCGCTGCTACACCTTCGACGCGCGGGCCAACGGCTACGTCCGCGGCGAGGGCGCCGGACTCGTCGTCCTCAAGCCGCTCTCCCGCGCCCTGGCCGACGGGGACGACGTCCACTGCCTCATCGTCGGCAGCGCCACCGGCAACGACGGCGGCGGCGAGGGCCTCACCGTGCCCAGCCCCGACGGCCAGCGGCGCGTCCTCTCCCACGCCTACCGGCGCGCCGGGGTCGAACCCGCCGACGTCCAGTACGTCGAGCTGCACGGCACCGGCACCCGCCGCGGCGACCCCGTCGAGGCCGCCGCACTCGGCAGCGTCTTCGGCGGCGCCGCGTCCGGGGGCGCCGCGTCCGGGGATTCGGGAGACGCCGGCCGCAGCCCCCTGGCCGTCGGCTCCGTCAAGACCAACATCGGTCACCTGGAGGGGGCCGCGGGCATCGCGGGCCTCCTCAAGACCGCCCTCGCCCTCCGCCACCGCGAACTCCCCGCCAGCCTCAACTTCCAGCGGGAACACCCCGACATCCCCCTCGGCGAGCTGGGACTGCGCGTCCAGACCCGCCTCGGCGCCTGGCCCCGAGAGGAGGACCGGCTCCTCGCCGGTGTCAGCTCCTTCGGCATGGGCGGCACCAACTGCCACGTCGTCCTCGCCGAAGCCCCGCGGACGACGGACGGGGACGCGGACGGGGGCACGGGCGCGGACACCTTGGCCGCCGCCCGGTGCGCCGACGCCGTGCCTGCCCCTGGCACCACTCCTGGCGCGGACGCGGACGCTGCCGCGGGCCCGGGCACCGTGCGGGGCTGGGCGCTCTCCGCCCGTACCGCCACGGCCCTGCGAGCCCAGGCCCGCCGACTGCGCGCCCACCTCGACACACACCCACACCCCCGACCGTCCACCGCCGACGTCGCCCACTCCCTCGCGACCACGCGTACCGCCTTCGCGCGCCGCGCCGTCGTCCTCGCCACCGAGTACGAGGACTTCTCCCGCGCCCTCGCCGACCTCGCCGCCGGCCGGCCCAACCCCGCCGTCGTCCAGGGCACCGTCGACGACGGCGCCACCGCCTTCCTCTTCTCCGGCCAGGGCAGCCAGCGCATCGGCATGGGCCGCGAACTGTACGAGGCCGAGCCCGCGTTCGCCCGGGCCCTGGACGAGGTCTGCGCACACCTCGACCCCGACGTGCGCACCCTCCTCTTCGCCGAGCCCACCCCCGAGCACACCCACCGGCTCGCCCAGACCGCCTACACCCAGCCCGCCCTCTTCGCCGTCGAGGTCGCACTCCACCGGTACGTCACCTCCACCCTCGGCATCGCCCCCGACTACCTCCTCGGCCACTCCGTCGGCGAACTCGCCGCCGCCCACGCCGCCGGAGTGCTCTCGCTCCCCGACGCCTGCGCCCTCGTCACCGCCCGCGGCCGGCTCATGCAGACCCTGCCCGAGGGCGGCGCCATGGTCGCCGTCGAAGCCACCGAAGCCGAGATCACCGCGGAACTCGACCGAGCCGACTGCCACGGCGCCGCAGCGCTCTCCCTCGCCGCCGTCAACGGCCCGCGGGCCTGCGTCGTCTCCGGGGACGCCGACGCCGTCACCGCGTTCGCCGCCGCCTGGGCCGAGCGCGGCCGCCGCACCCGCGCCCTGACCGTCAGCCACGCCTTCCACTCCGGGCACATGGACCCGATGCTGGCCGACTTCCGCCGCGTCGCCGAAGGGCTCGACTACCACCCGCCGGCCATCCCCGTCGTTTCCAACCTCACCGGCCGCCCCGCCGACGCCGCCGAGATCCAGACCCCCGACTACTGGGTCCGGCACGTCCGGCAGGCCGTCCGCTTCGCCGACGGCGTCCACTGGCTCCTCGACCAGAACGTCACCGCCTTCCTGGAGCTCGGCCCCGACGGCGCCCTGTGCGCCATGGCACGCGCCTGCGCCGCCGAGCGGCACGCCACGGCCGACGGCACCGGCGCGGAGCCCGCACGGGGCGGTGCGCGGGACGCCGCCTTCCACGCCGTGCTGCGCCGCGACCGGCCCGAGCCGCTCAGCCTCGCCGCCGCCATGGCCGGGCTCCACGTGCGCGGCGCCGCCCCGGCCCGCCCCGCCCTCACCGCCGAGGCCCGCGCCCGCCGCGTCCCCCTGCCCACCTACGCCTTCCAGCGCAAGCGGTACTGGCTCACGGGGGCCGGGGTGTCCGACGTCCCGGCCCCGGGGGCGTTCCCGGCCCCGGCAACGGTTCCGGGGGCCTCCTCGGCCGGGGACGAGGCCGAGGAGCACGAGCACGGTCAGGCCACGCCCGCCGACGCCCCCGCCGACGCCCCGACCTCCTGGCGAGCACGCCTCGCCGCGCTCAGCGCCCCCGAGCAGACCCGAGCCGTGCTGGACCAGGTGCGCACCGACATCGCCATGGTTCTCGGCCACAGCGCGGCGGCCGACCCCGCCGACGGTGACGACGGCATCGACGTCACCTGGTCCTTCAAGGACCTCGGCTTCGACTCCCTCACCTCCGTCGAACTCCGCGACCGGCTCGGAGCCTCCACCGGCCTGCGGCTGCCGTCCAGCCTGCTCTTCGACCACCCCACCCCGGCCACCCTCGCCGAACACCTCCGGGCCGAACTCCTCGGCGTCGCCGCCGACGCCTCCGCGTCCGTCCGTCGGCGCCGGTCCGGGGCCGGGGCCGGTTCCGCGGGCACCGGGGAACCCGTCGCCATCGTCGGCATGGCCTGCCGCTACCCCGGCGACATCACCTCACCCGAGGCGCTGTGGCGCGTCGTCGCCGGGGAGCAGGACGTCATCACCCCCTTCCCCACCGACCGAGGCTGGGACCTCGAAGCCCTCTACCACGCCGACCCCCATCACCACGGCACCAGCTACACCCGTGAGGGCGGCTTCCTGCACGACGCGGCCGAGTTCGACGCCGAGTTCTTCGGCATCTCGCCGCGCGAGGCCCTGGCCATGGACCCCCAGCAGCGCCTGCTCCTGGAGACCAGCTGGGAAGCCTTCGAACGGGCCGGTATCGACCCCGCCACCCTGCGCGGCTCGCAGACCGGTGTCTTCGCCGGAGCCATGTCCCAGGACTACGGCGACCGACTCCACGAGGCCGGCGAACCCGCCGAGGGCTTCACCCTCACCGGCAGCGCCGCCAGCGTCGTGTCCGGGCGCCTCTCCTACACCTTCGGCCTCCAGGGCCCGGCGGTGACGGTGGACACCGCGTGCTCGTCGTCGCTCGTCGCCCTGCACATGGCCGTGCAGTCGCTGCGCAACGACGAATGCGACCTCGCGCTGGCGGGTGGCGTGACCGTCATGCCGACCCCCGGGATGTTCGTCGAGTTCAGCCGTCAGCGGGGCCTGTCGGCCGACGGCCGCTGCAAGCCCTTCGCCGAGGCCGCCGACGGCACCGCCTGGGCCGAGGGCGCCGGCATGCTCGTCGTCGAGCGCCTGTCGGACGCCCGCCGCAACGGTCACCGGGTGTTGGCGGTGGTGCGGGGTTCGGCGGTGAACCAGGACGGTGCGTCGAACGGTCTGACGGCGCCCAACGGCCCCTCCCAGCAGCGGGTGATCCACCAGGCACTGGCCAACGCCGACCTCACCCCGTCCGACGTCGACGCCGTCGAGGCGCACGGCACGGGTACGACGTTGGGTGACCCGATCGAGGCGCAGGCGCTGCTGGCGACCTACGGCCAGGGCCGGGACGCGGACCAGCCGCTCTGGCTCGGCTCGGTCAAGTCCAACTTCGGGCACACGCAGGCCTCCGCGGGTGTGGCGGGTGTGATCAAGACGGTGATGGCGTTGCGGTGCGGGGTGTTGCCGCGGACGTTGCATGTGGATGAGCCGACGCCGCATGTGGACTGGTCGTCGGGTGGTGTGCGGTTGCTGCGTGAGGCGCGGGAGTGGGTGCGTCGGGGTGACCGGCCGCGTCGTGGTGCGGTGTCGTCGTTCGGTGTCTCGGGCACGAACGCGCATGTGATCGTCGAGGAGGTGGGGTCGGACGACGTCACCGCCGAGCCGGAGACGGTGCTGGGTGGTGGGCGCGGCCTTGCGGGTTCGTCGGTGGTGCCGTGGGTGGTGTCGTCGCGTTCGGTGGGGGCGTTGGCGGCGCAGGCGGGTCGTGTGGCTGAGGCTTCGGTGGGTTTGGATCCGGTTGATGTGGGTTGGGGTCTGGTGTCGTCGCGTTCGGTGTGGGAGCACCGTGCGGTGGTGTGGGGTTCGGGGTCGGGTGAGCTGGCGTCGGGGTTGGGGGCGTTGGCGTCGGGTGAGGTGGTGGGGAACGTGGTTTCGGGGGTTGTTGCGGGTGGTTCGGGTGGTTCGGGTGGTGTGGTGTTGGTGTTTCCGGGTCAGGGTTCGCAGTGGTTGGGGATGGGCCGGGGGCTGTTGGCGTCGTCGCCGGTGTTCGCGGATCGTCTGGCTGAGTGTGAGACGGCCCTTGCTCCGCACGTTGAGTGGTCGTTGCGTGAGGTGCTGACGGGCGGGGATGAGGGTTGGCTGGATCGGGTGGATGTGGTGCAGCCGGTGTTGTGGGCGGTGATGGTGTCGTTGGCGGCGGTGTGGGAGTCCTTGGGTGTTGAGCCTGCTGGGGTGGTGGGTCATTCGCAGGGTGAGATTGCGGCTGCGGTGGTGGCGGGTGTGTTGAGTGTGGGGGATGGGGCGCGGGTGGTGGCGTTGCGGTCGGCTGCGATCCGGGAGGAGTTGGCGGGTCGTGGGGGCATGGTGTCGTTGGCGACGGGGGTGGAGCAGGCGGCGGCGTGGGTGGAGCCGTTCGGGGGCCGGGTCTCGGTTGCGGTGCTGAATGGTCCGTCGGCGACGGTGGTTGCGGGGGAGCCGGGGGCGTTGGAGGAGATCGCGGCGATGGCGGAGGCGGCCGGGGTGCGGGCTCGTCGGGTTCCGGTGGACTACGCCTCGCACTCGGTCCACGTGGAGGACATTCGCACGCGGCTGTTGGAGGCTCTGGCCGGCGTGGAGCCGCACGAGTCCCGGGTACCGGTGATCTCCACGGTGACGGGTGGGGTGTTGGACACCTCCACGATGGATGCGGCGTATTGGTACGCGAATCTGCGGGAGCCGGTGCGGTTCACCGATGCCGTGACCGAGGCGCTGGGGTCCGGTCACCGTACCTTTGTCGAGGTCAGTGCCCATCCGGTGTTGACGATGGGTGTGCAGGCGATCGCGGAGGCGGCCGAGGTCGAGGCGACCGTCGTGGGGACGTTGCGTCGGGAGGAGGATGAGTCGGCCCGGTTCATCGCGTCGGCGGCGGAGTTGTGGGTCCGGGGTGTGGATGTCGACTGGTCGGCTGTCTACGCGGGCCGTTCCGTGCGGCGGGTTGATCTGCCCACCTACCCCTTCCAGCGTCAGCGCTACTGGATGGAGTCCACGGCGGGAAGCGGGGATGTGAGCGGCGCCGGGCTTCAGGCGGCCGAGCATCCCTTCCTCGGCGCGACCGTCGGCTTGGCCGGAGGCGATGGCGCCGTGCTGACCGGGCGCCTTTCCCTGCGCACCCATCCGTGGCTCGCCGACCATGCCGTTGCCGGGACCGTGGTGTTCCCGGGGACGGGGTTCGTGGAACTGGCCGTCCGGGCCGGGGACGAGGTCGACTGCGGGTATGTGCGTGAGCTGACGCTGCAGGCGCCGCTGGTCCTGACCGACCAGGGGGCCGTTCAGGTTCAGGTGGTCGTCGGGGCGCCGGACGTGGAGGGACGGCGGTCGCTGGCGATCTACTCTCGGCCCGCCGGTTCCGGCACGGACGGTGGGGGCGAGCTCTGGATCCGGCACGCTGAGGGGATCTTGGAGGCCGAGGCGCCGTCCGTTCCGGCTGAAGACCTCGCCGCCTGGCCTCCTGCGGGCGCGGAGCCGGTGGACGTGCGCGACCGGTACCTGCGGCTGAGCGCTGCCTCCTACGGCTACGGTCCGGTCTTCCAGGGGCTTCAGGCGATGTGGCGGCGGGGAGAGGAGCTCTTCGCGGAGGTCGTGCTGCCGGACGAGCAGCAGGGCGAGGCCGGCCGCTTCGGGATTCACCCGGCGCTGCTGGACGCGGCGCTGCACGCGGCGCTCCCGGTGGGCGGCGGTGAGACCCTCCTGCCGTTCGTGTGGTCGGGTGTCTCGTTGGCCGCTGTGGGGGCCTCGTCCGTTCGCGTGCGCCTGGCGCCTGCGGGTGGTGACGCGGTGTCCCTGCTGGTGGCCGACGCCGCCGGGGCGCCCGTGGTCTGGGCGGAGTCGTTGGCGTTGCGGCCGGTCGACGTCGAGCGTCTCGACACCGGCGGCGCGGCGCAGCGCGACGGGCTGCTGCGCACGGAGTGGCAGCCCCTCACGCTGGATCCTCGGGCCGATGAGCTGGAACGGTGGGCGCTGTTGGGCGACGAGGACGCGTTCGGGTTCCATCTGCCGAAGCACCCGAGCGTGGCCGCGCTTGCGGCTCTGGAGCAGCCGCCGCTGGCCGCGGTGCTCTGCGTCCAAAGCGGCCAGGGACCGGGCCGGGCAGACCAAGCAGGCCAGGCGGACCAGGCGGTAGTGGCGCACGAGACGCTGATCCGTACCTGGGAGACCGTGTGTGACTGGTTGGCCGAGGAGCGGTTGGCTGGATCCCGTCTCGTCGTGGCGACGCGCGGTGCGGTGGCGACGGCGGCCGAGGGCGTATCCGACCTGGCCGCGGCGGGTGTGTGGGGGCTGCTGCGCTCGGCTGAGGCGGAGAACCCGGGGCGGTTCGCGCTCGTGGACGTCGACCCTGACAGCGCTGGCCCGAGCATCGATGCATCGGTGTCCTCGCTGGCCGCCGCGGTGAGTGGGGGCGAGTGGCAGGTCCGTGTGCGAGGCGGGGAGCTGGCGGCGCCGCGGTTGGTGCGCGCGGCGGGCACGACGGGCGAGGAGTCCCCGGGGTGGTCGGGTACCGGGACGGTGTTGGTGACCGGTGGCACCGGCACCCTGGGTGCGTTGGTGGCACGGCGCCTGGTGCGGGAGCACGGGGTACGGCATCTTCTGCTGACCAGCCGCCGGGGCCTGGGGGCGTCGGGTGCCACGGAGTTGGTTGCCGAACTCGAGGCTCAGGGAGCCTCGGTCGAGGTCGCCCGGTGCGACGTGGCCGACCGGGATCAGGCAGCCGCGCTGCTGGAACGGATACCCGGAGCACGTCCTCTGACCGGCGTCGTGCACACGGCCGGAGTCCTGGACGACGCCGTCGTCACCGGGCTCACGCCCGAGCGGTTCGAGCGGGTGCTGCGGCCGAAGGCGGATGCGGCGGTTCACCTGCACGAGCTGACCCGTGACAGCGAGCACCTGTCGCACTTCGTCCTCTTCTCCTCGGTCGTGGGGGTTCTGGGTGGCCCCGGGCAGGGCAACTACGCCGCGGCGAACGCCTTCCTCGACGCGCTGGCTCAGCAGCGTCGGGCCGAAGGGTTGCCCGCTACGTCGTTGGCGTGGGGACTGTGGGAGGACGCCAGCGGCATGACCGGCCACATGGACCAGACCGCCGTCCTGCGGATGGCCCGTGCCGGAATCGTCGGGCTGCCCACCGAGCAGGGTCTCGACCTCTTCGACGCGGGGACTGCCGGGAGCGACGCAGCCCTGGTCGCGGCCAAGCTCGACCAGGGTGCTCTGCGTTCCCACGCGGTGAACGGCACCCTCGCACCGATGCTTCAAGGCCTCGTCCGCGGCGCCGGACGCCGGACGGCCGCGGCCCCGCAGGGCGGAGCGGTCGCCGACTCCCTGAGCCGGAGGCTGGCCGGCCTCACGCGCGAGGAGCAGGAGCACGAACTGCTCAGCCTCGTCCGAGTCAACGTCGCCCTGGTGCTCGGATACGCATCCGACCGCACGGTGGACACCGACCGGACGTTCAAGGAGTTGGGTTTTGATTCCTTGTTGGCGGTGGAGTTGCGGAATCGGTTGGGTGAGGCGTCGGGTTTGAGGTTGCCGGCGACGTTGGTGTTTGATTTTCCGACTCCGGTTGCGGTGGCGGGGTTGTTGTTGGGTGAGTTGGTGGGTGGTGTTGAGGGTTCTGAGGGTGTTGTAGCGGGTGTGGGTGCGGGTGTGGTGTCGGGGGTTGGTGTGGATGATCCGGTGGTGATTGTGGGTGCGGCGTGTCGGTATCCGGGTGGGGTGTCGTCGCCGGAGGAGTTGTGGGGTTTGGTTGTGGGTGGTGGTGATGCGGTGGGTGGTTTTCCGGTGGATCGTGGTTGGGATCTGGGCGGTTTGCGGGAGCGGTCTGCTGCGGTTGAGGGTGGGTTCTTGTATGGGGCGGCGGAGTTCGATGCGGGGTTGTTCGGGGTGTCGCCGCGTGAGGCGGTGGCGATGGATCCGCAGCAGCGTTTGTTGTTGGAGACGTCGTGGGAGGTTTTCGAGCGGGCGGGTATCGCGGTGGATGCGGTGCGGGGGAGTCGTACCGGTGTTTTCGCGGGCGTGATGTACCACGACTACGCCAGCCGACTGAGCACCGTTCCGGAAGAGGTCGAGGGATATCTCGGCACCGGAAGCTGGGCCAGCGTGCTGTCCGGGCGTCTGGCTTACACGTTCGGTCTCGAAGGTCCGGCGGTGTCGGTGGACACGGCGTGTTCGTCGTCGTTGGTGGCGTTGCACCTGGCGGCGCAGTCGTTGCGGCAGGGCGAGTGCGACATGGCCCTGGCCGGCGGCGTCACCGTCATGCCGACACCGGCGACCTTCGTGGAGTTCAGCCGCCAGGGTGGTCTCGCCGCCGACGGCCGGTGCAAGCCGTTCGCGGCCGCGGCTGACGGGACGGGTTGGTCCGAGGGCGCGGGTGTGCTGTTGCTGGAGCGGTTGTCGGACGCGCGTCGTCAGGGGCATCGGGTGCTGGCGGTGGTGCGGGGATCGGCGATCAACCAGGATGGTGCGTCGAACGGTCTGACGGCGCCGAACGGGCCCTCGCAGCAGCGGGTGATCCGTCAGGCACTGGCCAATGCCGGGCTCGCCCCGGGTGATGTCGACGTGGTGGAGGCGCACGGTACGGGGACGACGTTGGGCGACCCGATCGAGGCGCAGGCGCTGCTGGCCACGTATGGGCAGGGCCGGGAGGCGGACCGGCCGCTGTGGCTGGGCTCGATCAAGTCCAACATCGGGCACACGCAGGCCGCGGCGGGTGTCGCGGGTGTGATCAAGATGGTGATGGCGATGCAGGCGGGGGAGCTTCCCCGCACCCTGCACGTGGATGAGCCGAGCCCCCACGTCGACTGGGCGAGCGGCAACGTCCGACTCCTCACCGAGGCGACCGAGTGGCCGCAGGCCGACAGGGCACGTCGAGCGGCTGTCTCGGCGTTCGGCATCGGCGGTACGAACGCTCACGTGGTGTTGGAGCAGGCTCCGGGGGTGGAGGCTGCTGAGGTTTCGGGTGTTTCCGGTTCGGGTTCGGGTGTGGGTGTGGTGCCGTGGGTGTTGTCGGCGGCTTCGGATGCGGGGTTGGTGGCTCAGGCGGGGCGGTTGGCTGAGCGTGTTGGTGTGGGTTCTGGTGTGGGTTCTGGGTTGGGTGCGGTGGATGTGGGGTGGTCGTTGGCGTCGGGTCGTGCGGCGTTGTCGCGTCGTGCGGTGGTGTGGGGTGCGGATGTGGGTGAGTTGCGGGAGCGGCTTGGTGGTGTGGTTTCGGCTGGGGGTTCTGTGGTGGATGGTCGTCTTGCGGTGTTGTTCTCGGGTCAGGGTGCGCAGCGGTTGGGGATGGGTGCGGAGTTGGCTGGGGTGTTTCCGGTGTTTCGGGAGGCGTTTGCTGAGGTGTGTGGGGGGTTTGAGGGGTTGTTGCCGCGGTCGTTGGGTGAGGTGTTGGGGTCTGGTGTGGGTTCGGGTGTGGGGGGGTTGGTGGATGAGACGGTGTTTGCGCAGGCGGGTTTGTTTGCGGTGGAGGTGGGGTTGTGGCGGTTGGTGGAGTCGTGGGGGGTGCGGCCTGATTTTGTTGTGGGTCATTCGGTGGGTGAGGTGGCGGCTGCGTTCGCGGCGGGGGTGTTTTCGTTGGAGGATGCGTGTCGTTTGGTGGCTGCGCGGGGTGGTTTGATGCAGGCGCTTCCGGGGGGTGGGGGCATGCTTGCGGTGCAGGCTTCGTTGGGTTGGGTTGGGGAGGTTTTGTCTGGGGTTGTGGGTGTGGAGGTGGCGGCGGTCAATGGGCCGTCGTCGGTTGTGGTTTCGGGTTTGGTGGCGGGGTTGGATGTGGTGGCTGAGCGGTGTGCGGTGTCGGGGGTGAAGGCGCGTCGTTTGAGGGTGTCGCATGGTTTTCATTCGGCGTTGATGGAGCCGATGTTGGCGGAGTTCGGGCGTGTGGTGGAGGGGATTTCGTTCAGTCCGCCCAGTTTGGGTGTGGTGTCGAATGTGTCGGGTGGTTTGGCGGGGGAGGAGTTGTGTTCGCCGGGGTATTGGGTGCGGCATGTGCGTGAGGCGGTGCGTTTCGGTGATGGTGTTGGGTGGTTGTGGTCTGCGGGGGTGCGGAAGTTCTGGGAGTTGGGTCCGGATGCGTCGTTGACGGCGTTGGCTTCGGAATGTGTCGAGGGTGAGGGTGAGGGTGGCGGGGTGTTCGTGGCTTCGATGCGGCGTGGGAAGGGCGAGGTGGAGACGTTCACCTCGGCCGTGTCCAGACTGTGGGCCAGCGGGGTCACCGTCGACTGGCCTGCGGTGTTCGCGGGGCATGAGCCTCGCCGGGTGGAGCTGCCGACGTATGCCTTCCAGCGGGAGCGTTATTGGCTGGAGGAGGCTGGGTCTGGGGTTGCGGATGTCAGTGGTGCCGGTCTGACCGCTGCCGGGCATCCGTTGCTCGGGGCTGCGGTGGGGTCGGCGTCGGATGGTGGCGTGCTGTTGACCGGTCGGGTGTCGCTTGGTGGGCAGGGGTGGTTGGCGGATCACGCGGTGGCGGGGACGGTGCTGTTCCCGGGGACGGGTTTTGTCGAGTTGGCCGTGCGGGCTGGGGACGAGGTGGGTTGCGGGTGTGTGCGGGAGCTGACGTTGCGGGCGCCGTTGGTGGTGCCGGAGCGGGGCGGGGTCCAGGTTCAGGTGGTCGTCGGCCCTGAACAGGACGGCGACGAGGCGGTTCGGACTGTTGCGGTCTACTCGCGGCTTGAGGGTGCTGGAGTGGACGCAGCCTGGACGGAGCATGCCCGGGGAGTGCTCTCACCGCAGTCCCGCCCCGAACCGGGCGTGGGGCTTGAGGCGTGGCCGCCGGCTGGTGCGGAGGCGTTGGATGTTGCCGGGTTCTATGAGCGGGCGGAGTTGGCCGGGTACGGGTACGGTCCGGCGTTCCGGGGGCTGACGGCGGCCTGGCGGCGCGGGGAGGAGCTGTTCGCCGAGGTCAGCCTGCCGGAGGAGCCGCGGAAGGACGCTGCCCGGTTCGGCATGCATCCGGCCCTGCTCGACGCCGCCCTGCATGTGGTGCTGGCCGCGGAGTCCGAGGGCGAGGGGCTGCGGCTGCCGTTCATGTGGGAAGACGTGTCGCTGTTCGCGGTGGGCGCCACGACCGCCCGCGTCCACATAACCCCCACCGGCGCGGAGTCGGTCGGCGTCCGGATCGCCGACGACTCAGGCGCACTGATCGCCGCCGCCGAGTCCCTGACCCTGCGCTCGGTCACGCCTGAGCAGTTGGCCCTTTCGAGTGGTGCTGGGGCGGAGCAGGAGTCGCTCTACCGCCTGGAGTGGACGGGTGCGTCCGTCGAGGACTCCGTCCCGGAGACCGCCTGGTCGGTGCTGGGTGAGGTCGACCTCCCCGGGGGAGGCGGCTCCCGGTACGCCGATCTCCCGACGTTGATCGCCGGTCTGGACGAGGGCGCGGAGGCTCCGGCTCTCGTCATGGTCGGGTTGTCCGCCGCGATGGACGGCGACGACGTGTCCTGTGCCGCGGAACACGTCACAGCGGAGGCCATGGCCCTGCTCCAGGAGTGGCTGGCCGAGGAGCGGCTCGCGGACTCGCGGCTGGTCGTCGTCACCCGTGGCGCGGTGGCCACCAGCGGCGGTGAGCTGCCAGGTCTCCTGTACGCACCGGCGTGGGGGCTCGTTCGTTCCGCCCAGACGGAGAACCCCGGACGCTTCCTGCTGCTGGACCTCGATCCGGCGGTCGAGGTCGCCGCAGGTGAGGACCTCGCCAGGGCCTTGGCCTGCGGTGAGCCGCAGGTTGCGGTGCGTGAGGGTCGGGTGTTGGTGCCGCGTCTGGTGCGGGCGGCCTCGGGTGAGGGGCTGTTGCCGCCGGCCGGTGAGCCGGCCTGGCGCCTGGACACCTCGGGCTCGGGCACGCTGGAGGGGCTGTCCCTCGTGCCGGCGCCCGAGGCATGGGCGCCGCTCGCGGAGGGTGAGGTGCGGATCGAGGTGCGCGCCGCCGGCGTGAACTTCCGCGACGTGCTCATGAGTCTCGGGATGTACCCGGGCGAGCCTCTGCTCGGCAGCGAAGCCGCGGGCGTCGTGCTTGAGGTGGGCCCGGGTGTTTCGGGTCTGGTGGTGGGTGATCGGGTTCTGGGTTTGGTGCCGCGGAGTTTTGGTCCGGTGGTGGTGGCGGATGCGCGTGTGGTGGTGCGGATGCCGGTGGGGTGGTCGTTTGAGCAGGCGGCGGTGGTGCCGGTGGTGTTTTTGACGGCGTTTTACGGGTTGGTGGATCTGGCGGGTGTGCGGTCGGGTGAGCGGGTGTTGGTGCATGCGGGTGCGGGTGGTGTGGGGATGGCGGCGATTCAGTTGGCGCGGTATTTGGGTGCTGAGGTGTTGGCGACGGCGAGTGAGGGGAAGTGGGGGGTTCTTCGGGGTTTGGGGGTTGCGGATGAGTGTATTGCGTCGTCGCGTGATCTCGGTTTTGCGGAGCGGTTCGCGGGTGTGGGTGTGGATGTGGTGTTGAATTCTTTGGCGGGGGAGTTTGTGGATGCGTCGTTGGGGTTGTTGGGTGCGGGGGGCCGGTTTTTGGAGATGGGGAAGACGGATGTGCGGGATGCGGGGGTGGTGGAGTCTGGTTGGGGTGTGGTGTATCGGGCGTTTGACATGTTGGATGCGGGGCCGGTGCGGATTGGGGAGATGCTGGGTGAGTTGATGGGGTTGTTCGAGGCGGGGGTGTTGGTTCCGCTTCCGGTGTCGGTGTGGGATGTGCGGCGGGCTCGTGAGGCGTTTCGGTGGATGAGTCAGGCGCGGCATGTGGGCAAGGTGGCGTTGTCGGTGCCGTGTGGGGTGGATCGTCGGGGCACGGTGTTGGTGACCGGTGGTACGGGTGCGTTGGGTTCGGTGGTGGCGCGGCATGTGGTGGCCGCGTATGGGGTGGGGCATGTGGTGTTGACCAGTCGCAGGGGTATGCGGGCGGATGGTGCGGGTGAGTTGGTGGCCGAGTTGGAGGCGTTGGGTGCGTCGGTGGAGGTGGCGGCGTGTGATGTGGCCGACCGGGAGCAGTTGGCCGCCGTGTTGGAACGCATTCCCGACACCCGGCCCCTGACCGGCGTCATCCACACCGCGGGAGTCGTTGACGACGGAGTACTGGGTGCGCTGACGTCCGAGCAGCTGGCTGCCGTGTGGGCTCCGAAGGCCAGGGCCGCCGTCCATCTGGATGAGCTGACGCGTGGTGCGGATCTGTCGCTGTTCGTGTTGTTCTCGTCGGTGTCGGGTGTGCTGGGTGGTGCGGGGCAGGCGAATTATGCGGCGGCGAACGCGTTCTTGGACGCGTTGGCTGAGCGGCGTCGGGCTGAGGGTCTGCCGGGGTTGTCGTTGGCGTGGGGTTTGTGGGAGCAGGCCGGTTCGATGGCCGGTGGTTTGGAGGAGGCGGACCGGCGTCGGCTGGGACGCATGGGGCTGGCGGCGTTGTCGTCCTCGGAGGGTGTCGAGCTGCTGGACCGCTCGCAGGTCCATGGAGATGCGGCGCTGGTGCCGGCCCGGCTGGACCTGGCGGCCCTGCGCGGACGGGAGGACATACCCACCGTCCTCCGCGGACTCGTGCGCGGTACCGCACGCCGCACCGTGACCGGAAGCGCCTCCCCCAGCACCACCAGCGGTACCGGCCCATTGGCCGCCCGGTTGGCGTCGATGGGCCGCGGTGAGCGGGAGCGGCACCTGCTGGAGCTGGTCCGTGCCGAGGTCGCGGCCGTGCTGGGGCACGGCTCGGGTGCGGCCGTGGAGGCCGAGCGGTCCTTCAAGGAGCAGGGCTTCGACTCGCTGACCGCCGTCGAACTGCGCAACCGCCTGGGTTCGGCCACCGGACTCCGGCTCCCCGCCGCCCTCGTCTTCGACCACCCGAGCCCCGCGCGAGTCGCCGCCTGCCTGCACGTCGAGCTCTGCCCGGACGACGAGCCCGCCGGCACCTCCGGGGCATCGGCTGCGGCAAGCCTTCCGGTCGCCGCCCGCGTCGACGAGCCCATCGCCATCGTCGGCATGGCCTGTCGCTACCCCGGTGGCGTGTCCTCGCCTGAGGAGCTGTGGCGGCTCGTCGACGCGGGCACCGACGCCATCGGCGACTTCCCGGCCGACCGGGGCTGGGACGTGGAGGGCCTGTACCACCCGGACCCGTCGCACCAGGGCACGAGCTACACCCGGCGGGGCGGCTTCCTCTACGACGCCGCCGACTTCGACCCCCACCTGTTCGGCATCTCGCCCCGCGAGGCCCTCGCCATGGACCCGCAGCAACGCCTGCTGCTGGAAACCACCTGGGAGGCCCTGGAGCGTGCCGGTATCGCTTCGGCCTCGTTGAAGGGCACCAACAGCGGCGTCTTCGTCGGAGCCGGATACCCCAGCTACCTCGTCGACCTGGAGCGCACGCCGGACGTCGTCGAGGGGTTCTCGCTGACGGGCAACGCGGCGAGTGTGGTCTCGGGCCGGCTCTCCTACACCTTCGGGCTGGAGGGCCCGGCGGTGACCGTCGACACGGCCTGCTCGTCGTCACTGGTCGCCCTGCACCTGGCTGCCCAGTCGCTGCGCAACGGTGAGTGCGACCTCGCGCTCGCGGGAGGCGTCACCGTCATGCCCGGTCCGGGCCTCTTCCTCGAGTTCAGCCGTCAGCGGGGCCTGTCGGCCGACGGCCGCTGCAAGCCCTTCTCCGCCGCGGCCGACGGCACCGGCTGGGCCGAGGGCGTGGGCGTGCTGGTGGTCGAGCGCCTGTCGGACGCGGTGCGCAACGGGCACCGCGTACTGGCGGTGGTCAAGGGCTCGGCCATCAACCAGGACGGGGCCTCCAACGGCCTGACGGCGCCGAACGGGCCGTCCCAGCAGCGGGTGATCCGCAAGGCTCTCGACGACGCCGGCCTGTCCGCTGCGGAAGTCGACGTGGTGGAGGCGCACGGTACGGGTACGACTTTGGGTGACCCGATCGAGGCGCAGGCGCTGCTGGCCACGTATGGGCAGGGCCGGGAGGCCGACCGGCCGCTGTGGCTGGGGTCGGTGAAGTCCAACTTCGGGCACACGCAGGCTGCGGCGGGTGTCGCGGGTGTGATCAAGATGGTGATGGCGATGCGGGCCGGGGAGCTTCCCCGCACCCTGCACGCCGACGAGCTGAGCCCCCACGTCGATTGGTCGGCCGGCGAAGTCCAACTGCTGACCGAACCCAGGGAATGGGCGACCGAGAACGGACGTCCCCGCCGGGCCGGCGTCTCCGCTTTCGGCATCAGCGGCACCAACGCGCACGTGGTTCTGGAGGAGGCTCCGGGGGACGAGGGGCCGGAGGCCGGTGCGGTCGTGCTCTCGGGCGCCGGCGGTTTGTCCGGGTCGTCGGTGGTGCCGTGGGTGGTGTCGGCGCGTTCGGTGGGGGCGTTGGCGGCGCAGGCGGGTCGTGTGGCCGGTGCGGTGGTGTCGGATGCGGATGTGGTTGATGTGGGGTGGAGTCTGCTGTCGTCGCGTTCGGTGTGGGAGCACCGTGCGGTGGTGTGGGGTTCGGGGTCGGGTGAGCTGGCGTCGGGGTTGGGGGCGTTGGCGTCGGGTGAGGTGGTGGGGAACGTGGTTTCGGGGGTTGTTGCGGGTGGTTCGGGCGTTGCCGACGGTGCTGATGGTGTGGTGTTGGTGTTTCCGGGTCAGGGTTCGCAGTGGTTGGGGATGGGCCGGGGGCTGTTGGCGTCGTCGCCGGTGTTCGCGGATCGTCTGGCGGAGTGTGAGACGGCCCTTGCTCCGCACGTTGAGTGGTCGTTGCGTGAGGTGCTGACGGGCGGGGATGAGGGTTGGTTGGATCGGGTGGATGTGGTGCAGCCGGTGTTGTGGGCGGTGATGGTGTCGTTGGCGGCGGTGTGGGAGTCCTTGGGTGTTGAGCCTGCTGGGGTGGTGGGTCATTCGCAGGGTGAGATTGCGGCTGCGGTGGTGGCGGGTGTGTTGAGTGTGGGGGACGGGGCGCGGGTGGTGGCGTTGCGGTCGGCTGCGATCCGGGAGGAGTTGGCGGGTCGTGGGGGCATGGTGTCGTTGGCGACGGGTGTGGAGCAGGCGGCGGCGTGGGTGGAGCCGTTCGGGGGTCGGGTCTCGGTTGCGGTGCTGAATGGTCCGTCGGCGACGGTGGTTGCGGGGGAGCCGGGGGCGTTGGAGGAGATCGCGGCGATGGCGGAGGCGGCCGGGGTGCGGGCTCGTCGGGTTCCGGTGGACTATGCCTCGCACTCGGTGCAGGTGGAGGACATCCACGCACGTCTCCTGGAGGCTCTGGCCGAGGTCTCACCGAAGGAGTCCCGGGTACCGCTCATCTCGACCGTCACCGGCGAGGTGTTGGACACCTCCACGATGGATGCGGCGTATTGGTACGCGAATCTGCGGGAGCCGGTGCGGTTCACCGATGCCGTGACCGAGGCGCTGGGGTCCGGTCACCGTACCTTTGTCGAGGTCAGTGCCCATCCGGTGTTGGTGATGGGTGTGCAGGCGATCGCGGAGGCGGCCGAGGTCGAGGCGACTGTCGTGGGGACGTTGCGTCGGGATGAGGATGAGTCGGCCCGGTTCATCGCGTCGGCGGCGGAGTTGTGGGTCCGGGGTGTGGATGTCGACTGGTCGGCTGTCTACGCGGGCCGGTCCGTGCGGCGGGTTGATCTGCCCACGTACGCGTTTCAGCGTGAGCGGTTCTGGCTGGAGTCGGTGTCGGGTGCCGGGGATGTGAGTGGCGCGGGGTTGGCTGCCGCTGGGCATCCGTTGCTGGGGGCTGCGGTGAGTCTGGCGGCCGATGGGGGTGTGGTGCTGACTGGGCGGTTGTCGATGCGGACGCATGCGTGGCTGGCGGATCATGCCGTTGGTGGTGTCGTGCTTTTCCCGGGTGCGGGGTTTGTGGAGTTGGCGGTGCGGGCTGGGGATGAGGTGGGGTGTGGGTGTGTGCGGGAGTTGATGTTGCGGGCGCCGTTGGTGGTGCCGGAGCGGGGTGGGGTTCAGGTTCAGGTTGCGGTGAGTGCGCCGGATGGGGAGGGTTGCCGGGCGTTGAGCGTGCACTCCCGTCCCGATGATCTGGGTTTGGCGGGGTCGTGGACGGCTCATGCCGAGGGTGTTCTGGTGACCGGGGCGGTCCGTGGGGTCGGGGGTGGTCTTGAGGTGTGGCCGCCGAGGGGTGCCGAGGCGGTGGATGTGTCCGGGTTCTACGAGCAGGCTGCGGCGGCCGGTTACGGCTACGGGCCCGCTTTCCAGGGGCTGCGGGCCGCGTGGCGACGCGGCGACGAGACCTTCGCCGAGGTGGAGCTGGCGCAGGAAGTCCAGGAGGAAGCCGGACGGTTCGGGATTCATCCGGCCCTGCTGGACGCCGCGCTGCATGCCGTGCTGCTGGGTGACGGACACGGTGACGGTGAGACGGCGCTGCCCTTCGCGTGGACCGGTGTGTCGCTGATGGCTGTGGGCGCCTCGACGGTGCGGGTGCGGTTGGCACCAGCCGAGGACGGCGGGGTGTCGTTGGAGCTGGCCGACGCCACGGGCGCGCCCGTGGCGTCCGTGGAGGCCCTGTCCCTGCGCCCGATGTCAGCCGAGCAGCTTGCTTCGGCCGTGCCGGGTGGCCAGGACGGCATGTTCCGGCAGGTCTGGACGGACGTCACCGCCGAGGCCGGTGACGTGCCCGGCCATGCCGCACTCGGCGAGGTTCCGGCGTCCCCGGACGTCGAGCGCTTCTCGACGGTGAGCGAACTGGCCGGCGCCGACGTCAGCCCGGCGTATGTGCTGTACACGCCGCCCGCCGTGGACGCCGGCGACCTCGCCGCGGCGGTGGAGTCGGTCACCGCCCAGGTGCTGCGCACGGTGCAGGAATGGCTCTCCGAGGAGCGCTTGGCGGAGGCGCGCCTCGTCGTGGTGACACGGGGAGCGGTCGCCGTGGACGCGTCGGGTGTGGAGGACCTCTCGTCGTCCGGTGTATGGGGGCTGATCCGTACGGCGGAGACGGAACACCCCGGCCGCTTCGCCCTCGTCGACCTGGACCCGGCGGAGTCCGGTCCCGAGTCGTGGGGCGCGGTTCTGTCCACGCTGGGCGCGGGGGAGTGGCAGGTCGCGGTGCGGGGCCGCGACGTCCTGGTTCCCAGGCTGGCGCGAGGTGCGGGAGGCGCGGCGGGCGCCGAGCCCGCCCATGCGTGGTCGGCCGAGGGAACGGTGCTGGTATCCGGCGGTACGGGGACGTTGGGCGGCCTCGTGGCACGGCGCCTGGTGCGGGAGCACGGGGCACGGCGGCTGATGTTGCTGAGCCGTCGGGGCCTGGATTCCCCCGGCGCCGTAGAGCTGGCGCGCGAGCTGGGCGCCGACGGCGCACACGTCGAGGTGGTGGCGTGCGACGCCGCCGACCGTGGAGCGCTGCGCGAGGCCCTGGCGCGAATTTCGGAAGACCATCCGCTGACCGGCGTCGTCCATGCCGCCGGTGTCCTGGCCGACAGCGTCCTCGAATCCCTGACGGTGGAAGAGCTCCAGCGCGTCCTGCGGCCGAAGGTGGACGCGGCGGTCAACCTGCACGAACTGACCCGCGAGCACGCACGCCTGAGGTCCTTCGTCCTGTTCTCCTCCGCCGCCGGTCTCTTCGGCACCGCTGGGCAGGCCAACTACGCCGCGGCGAACGCCTTCCTCGACGCGCTGGCCCAGCAGCGGCGGGCGGAAGGCCTGCCCGGGACGTCGTTGGCGTGGGGACTGTGGGACGACGCCAGCGGCATGACCGGGGACATGAGCGAGACGGATCGGGCTCGCGTGACCCGTCAGGCCGTGATCCCGCTCGCCGCCGACGAGGGCTTGGCACTCTTCGGCACAGCGCTGACGAGCTCCACGGACGCACAGCTCGTACCGGTGCGCTTCGACGGGGCCGAGCTGCGGGCCCGTGGAGCGAAGGGCACGCTTCCGCCCCTGCTGCGCGCCGTGGTGCCGGGCGCCCCGACCCGCCGTGCGGCACGGGCGGCGTCGGCGGAGCCCGCCGGCTCCGCACTCGCACGACAGCTCGTCGGCCTGCCTGAGGCGGAGCGGCTGCCGGTCGTCCTCGACGTCGTCCGCACCCATGTCGCCTCCGTCCTCGGCCACGCCGGAACGGCACTCGTCGGCGCTGACCGGACGTTCAAGGAGTTGGGTTTTGATTCCTTGTTGGCGGTGGAGTTGCGGAATCGGTTGGGTGAGGCGTCGGGTTTGAGGTTGCCGGCGACGTTGGTGTTTGATTTTCCGACTCCGGTTGCGGTGGCGGGGTTGTTGTTGGGTGAGTTGGTGGGTGGTGTTGAGGGTTCTGAGGGTGTTGTCGCGGGTGTGGGTGCGGGTGTGGTGTCGGGGGTTGGTGTGGATGATCCGGTGGTGATTGTGGGTGCGGCGTGTCGGTATCCGGGTGGGGTGTCGTCGCCGGAGGAGTTGTGGGGTTTGGTTGTGGGTGGTGGTGATGCGGTGGGTGGTTTTCCGGTGGATCGTGGTTGGGATCTGGGCGGTTTGCGGGAGCGGTCTGCTGCGGTTGAGGGTGGGTTCTTGTATGGGGCGGCGGAGTTCGATGCGGGGTTGTTCGGGGTGTCGCCGCGTGAGGCGGTGGCGATGGATCCGCAGCAGCGTTTGTTGTTGGAGACGTCGTGGGAGGTTTTCGAGCGGGCGGGTATCGCGGTGGATGCGGTGCGGGGGAGTCGTACCGGTGTTTTCGCGGGCGTGATGTACCACGACTACGCCAGCCGGCTCCAGAAGATCCCCGAGGACATCGAGGGTTACGTCGGCACTGGCACTTCGGGCAGTGTCGTGTCCGGGCGTCTGGCTTACACGTTCGGTCTTGAGGGCCCGGCGGTGTCGGTGGACACGGCGTGTTCGTCGTCGTTGGTGGCGTTGCACCTGGCGGCGCAGTCGTTGCGGCAGGGCGAGTGCGACATGGCCCTGGCCGGCGGCGTCACCGTCATGCCGACACCGGGCACCTTCATCGACTTCAGCCGCCAGGGCGCCCTGGCGGCCGACGGCCGGTGCAAGCCGTTCGCGGCCGCGGCTGACGGGACGGGTTGGTCCGAGGGCGCGGGTGTGCTGTTGCTGGAGCGGTTGTCGGACGCGCGTCGTCAGGGGCATCAGGTGCTGGCGGTGGTGCGGGGATCGGCGATCAACCAGGACGGCGCGTCCAACGGCCTGACCGCACCCAACGGCCCGTCGCAACAGCGCGTCATCCGACAGGCGTTGGCGAGCGCGGGGCTCTCCGCGTCGGACGTGGATGCCGTCGAGGCGCACGGTACGGGGACGACGTTGGGTGACCCGATCGAGGCGCAGGCGCTGCTGGCGACCTACGGCCAGGGTCGGGAGGCGGACCGGCCGCTGTGGCTGGGCTCGATCAAGTCCAACATCGGGCACACGCAGGCCGCGGCGGGTGTCGCGGGTGTGATCAAGATGGTGATGGCGATGCAGGCGGGGGAGCTTCCCCGCACCCTGCACGTGGATGAGCCGAGCCCCCACGTCGACTGGGCGAGCGGCAACGTCCGACTCCTCACCGAGGCACGCCCATGGGACGTGCGAGACGGCGTGCGACGCGCGGGTATTTCGTCCTTCGGGGCAAGCGGTACGAACGCGCACGTGGTCATCGAGCAGGCTCCGGTGGAGGAGTCTGCCGAGGGTGAGGTGCCGGTGGTGCCGTCGGTGGGTGTGGGTGTGGTGCCGTGGGTGTTGTCGGCGGCTTCGGATGCGGGGTTGGTGGCTCAGGCGGGGCGGTTGGCTGAGCGTGTTGGTGTGGGTTCTGGTGTGGGTTCTGGTGTGGGTTCTGGGTTGGGTGCGGTGGATGTGGGGTGGTCGTTGGCGTCGGGTCGTGCGGCGTTGTCGCGTCGTGCGGTGGTGTGGGGTGCGGATGTGGGTGAGTTGCGGGAGCGGCTTGGTGGTGTGGTTTCGGCTGGGGGTTCTGTGGTGGATGGTCGTCTTGCGGTGTTGTTCTCGGGTCAGGGTGCGCAGCGGTTGGGGATGGGTGCGGAGTTGGCTGGGGTGTTTCCGGTGTTTCGGGAGGCGTTTGCTGAGGTGTGTGGGGGGTTTGAGGGGTTGTTGCCGCGGTCGTTGGGTGAGGTGTTGGGGTCTGGTGTGGGTTCGGGTGTGGGGGGGTTGGTGGATGAGACGGTGTTTGCGCAGGCGGGTTTGTTTGCGGTGGAGGTGGGGTTGTGGCGGTTGGTGGAGTCGTGGGGGGTGCGGCCTGATTTTGTTGTGGGTCATTCGGTGGGTGAGGTGGCGGCTGCGTTCGCGGCGGGGGTGTTTTCGTTGGAGGATGCGTGTCGTTTGGTGGCTGCGCGGGGTGGTTTGATGCAGGCGCTTCCGGGGGGTGGGGGCATGCTTGCGGTGCAGGCTTCGTTGGGTTGGGTTGGGGAGGTTTTGTCTGGGGTTGTGGGTGTGGAGGTGGCGGCGGTCAATGGGCCGTCGTCGGTTGTGGTTTCGGGTTTGGTGGCGGGGTTGGATGTGGTGGCTGAGCGGTGTGCGGTGTCGGGGGTGAAGGCGCGTCGTTTGAGGGTGTCGCATGGTTTTCATTCGGCGTTGATGGAGCCGATGTTGGCGGAGTTCGGGCGTGTGGTGGAGGGGATTTCGTTCAGTCCGCCCAGTTTGGGTGTGGTGTCGAATGTGTCGGGTGGTTTGGCGGGGGAGGAGTTGTGTTCGCCGGGGTATTGGGTGCGGCATGTGCGTGAGGCGGTGCGTTTCGGTGATGGTGTTGGGTGGTTGTGGTCTGCGGGGGTGCGGAAGTTCTGGGAGTTGGGTCCGGATGCGTCGTTGACGGCGTTGGCTTCGGAATGTGTCGAGGGTGAGGGTGAGGGTGGCGGGGTGTTCGTGGCTTCGATGCGGCGTGGGAAGGGCGAGGTGGAGACGTTCACCTCGGCCGTGTCCAGACTGTGGGCCAGCGGGGTCACCGTCGACTGGCCTGCGGTGTTCGCGGGGCATGAGCCCCGCCGGGTGGAGCTGCCGACGTATGCCTTCCAGCGGGAGCGTTATTGGCTGGAGGAGGCTGGGTCTGGGGTTGCGGATGTCAGTGGTGCCGGTCTGACCGCTGCCGGGCATCCGTTGCTCGGAGCCGCGGTGGAGTCGGCGTCGGATGGTGGCGTGCTGTTGACCGGTCGGGTGTCGCTTGGTGGGCAGGGGTGGTTGGCGGATCACGCGGTGGCGGGGACGGTGCTGTTCCCGGGGACGGGCTTTGTCGAGTTGGCCGTGCGGGCTGGGGACGAAGTGGGTTGCGGGTGTGTGCGGGAGCTGACGTTGCGGGCGCCGTTGGTGGTGCCGGAGCGGGGCGGGATCCAGGTTCAGATGGTCGTCGGCCCTGAACAGGACGGCGACGAGCGGTCGGTTGCCGTGTACTCGCGGCTTGAGGACGCCGCCGGCACCGCTTGGACGCTGCATGCCGAAGGCGTGGTGTCGGCGCAGGGTCAGCCGGAGCCCGAGCCCGAGGCGGGGACGTGGCCGCCGGCCGGTGCGGAGGCGTTGGATGTTGCCGGGTTCTATGAGCGGGCGGAGTTGGCCGGGTACGGGTACGGTCCGGCGTTCCGGGGGCTGACGGCGGCCTGGCGGCGCGGGGAGGAGCTGTTCGCCGAGGTCAGCCTGCCGGAGACGGCGCACTCCGAGGCCGGGGCGTACGGCCTCCACCCCGCGCTCCTCGACGCCGCCCTGCATGTGGTGCTGGCCGCGGAGTCCGAGGGCGAGGGGCTGCGGCTGCCGTTCATGTGGGAAGACGTGTCGCTGTTCGCGGTGGGCGCCACGACCGCCCGCGTCCACATAGCCCCCACCGGCGGCGACACGCTGTCGGTGCGCCTGATGGACGAGAGCGGGCGGCCGGTCGCTCTCGCGGAGTCGTTGACGCTGCGGCCTGTCACGGCGGCGCAGATGGCCGCGCATGCGGCCGGCGACGACGACGCCCTGTTCCGACTCGACTGGACGGCCGCCCCCTCGGCCGCCCCCTCGGCGGACGACTCCGCCGACGCCCCGGCCGTGCCGGACTGGGTGGTGCTGGGCTCCGAGGAGGGTGGCGGTCTGCCCGCGCCGGGCGGCCGTCATGCCGACCTCGCGTCCCTGGTGGGGGCCATCGAGGCGGGGGCCGGTGCTCCGGCGCTCGTTCTGTGCTCGCTCTCAGCTGGCCGACTGCCGGAGGACCTGGCGACCGCCGCCCAGGGTGTGACGGCGGAGGCGCTTGCGCTCGTGCAGGAGTGGTTGGCCGAGGAGCGGCTCGCGGACTCGCGGCTGGTCCTGGTCACCCGGGGAGCGGTGGCGGCCGACGGGCGGGGTGTCTCGGAGCTGACCACTGCCGCGCTGTGGGGCTTGATCCGTTCCGCGCAGTCGGAGTACCCGGACCGGTTCGTGCTGCTCGACGTCGTGGGCGATGACGTGACGGACGGGGAGTTGCGTGCCGCGCTGGCCTGCGGTGAGCCGCAGGTTGCGGTGCGTGGGGGTCGGGTGTTGGTGCCGCGTCTGGTGCGGGCGGCCTCGGGTGAGGGGCTGTTGCCGCCGGCCGGTGAGCCGGCCTGGCGCCTGGAGCCCTCCGGTTCGGGGAGCTTGGAGGGGCTGTCCCTCGTGCCGGCGCCGGATGCGGTGGCGCCGCTCGCGGAGGGTGAGGTGCGGATCGAGGTGCGCGCCGCCGGCGTGAACTTCCGCGACGTGCTGATCAGTCTCGGGATGTACCCGGGTGCCGCGCAGATCGGCAGTGAGGTCGCCGGTGTGGTCACCGAAGTCGGCCCGGGTGTTTCGGGTCTGGTGGTGGGTGATCGGGTTCTGGGTTTGGTGCCGCGGAGTTTTGGTCCGGTGGTGGTGGCGGATGCGCGTGTGGTGGTGCGGATGCCGGTGGGGTGGTCGTTTGAGCAGGCGGCGGTGGTGCCGGTGGTGTTTTTGACGGCGTTTTACGGGTTGGTGGATCTGGCGGGTGTGCGGTCGGGTGAGCGGGTGTTGGTGCATGCGGGTGCGGGTGGTGTGGGGATGGCGGCGATTCAGTTGGCGCGGTATTTGGGTGCTGAGGTGTTGGCGACGGCGAGTGAGGGGAAGTGGGGGGTTCTTCGGGGTTTGGGGGTTGCGGAGGAGTGTATTGCGTCGTCGCGTGATCTCGGTTTTGCGGAGCGGTTCGCGGGTGTGGGTGTGGATGTGGTGTTGAATTCTTTGGCGGGGGAGTTTGTGGATGCGTCGTTGGGGTTGTTGGGTGCGGGGGGCCGGTTTTTGGAGATGGGGAAGACGGATGTGCGGGATGCGGGGGTGGTGGAGTCTGGTTGGGGTGTGGTGTATCGGGCGTTTGACATGTTGGATGCGGGGCCGGTGCGGATTGGGGAGATGCTGGGTGAGTTGATGGGGTTGTTCGAGGCGGGGGTGTTGGTTCCGCTTCCGGTGTCGGTGTGGGATGTGCGGCGGGCTCGTGAGGCGTTTCGGTGGATGAGTCAGGCGCGGCATGTGGGCAAGGTGGCGTTGTCGGTGCCGTGTGGGGTGGATCGTCCGGGCACGGTGTTGGTGACCGGTGGTACGGGTGCGTTGGGTTCGGTGGTGGCGCGGCATGTGGTGGCCGCGTATGGGGTGGGGCATGTGGTGTTGACCAGTCGCAGGGGTATGCGGGCGGATGGTGCGGGTGAGTTGGTAGCCGAGTTGGAGGCGTTGGGTGCGTCGGTGGAGGTGGCGGCGTGTGATGTGGCCGACCGGGAGCAGTTGGCCGCCGTGTTGGAACGCATTCCCGACACCCGGCCCCTGACCGGCGTCATCCACACCGCGGGAGTGGTCGCGGACGGTGTCATCGGCTCTATCACTCCGGAGCAGTTGGACCAGGTGTGGCGTCCCAAGGTGACCGCGGCAGTGAACCTGGATGAGCTGACGCGTGGTGCGGATCTGTCGCTGTTCGTGTTGTTCTCGTCGGTGTCGGGTGTGCTGGGTGGTGCGGGGCAGGCGAATTATGCGGCGGCGAACGCGTTCTTGGACGCGTTGGCTGAGCGGCGTCGGGCTGAGGGTCTGCCGGGGTTGTCGTTGGCGTGGGGTTTGTGGGAGCAGGCCGGTTCGATGGCCGGTGGTTTGGAGGAGGCGGACCGGCGTCGGCTGGGACGCATGGGGCTGGCGGCGTTGTCGTCCTCGGAGGGTGTCGAGCTGCTGGACCGGTCGCAGGTCCATGGAGATGCGGCGCTGGTGCCGGCCCGGCTGGACCTGGCGGCCCTGCGCGGGCGGGAGGACATACCCACCGTCCTCCGCGGACTGGTCCGGGCCAAGGAGCCGAGCCGCCGCCGGAGTGCGCGGCCCGGCGCCGGGGCGGAGACGGCCGGGGCCGGTCTCGCCGCCAGGCTGGCGTCCTTGAGCCGCGGTGAGCGGGAGCGGCACCTGCTGGAGCTGGTCCGTGCCGAGGTCGCGGCCGTGCTGGGGCACGGCTCGGGTGCGGCCGTGGAGGCCGAGCGGTCCTTCAAGGAGCAGGGCTTCGACTCGCTGACCGCCGTCGAACTCCGCAACCGCCTGGGTTCGGCCACCGGACTCCGGCTCCCCGCCGCCCTCGTCTTCGACCACCCCAACCCGACCGCGCTCGCCGCCTACCTGTACGCCGAGCTGTGCCCGGAGACGGAGGCCGGCGACGAAGGCGCGGACAGGGTCGGGGAGGCCGGTGCCGCCCGTGCGGCGCGCGGCGCCGCCGCGGCGTCCGTGGACGAGCCGATCGCCATCGTCGGGATGGCGTGCCGGTTCCCCGGCGGCGTCCGCTCGCCGGAGGAGCTGTGGCGACTGGTCGCGGACGGCGTGGACACGATCGGGGCGTTCCCGGCCGACCGGGGCTGGGACGTGGAGGGCCTGTACCACCCGGACCCGTCGCACCAGGGCACGAGCTACACCCGGCAGGGCGGCTTCCTCTACGACGCCGCCGACTTCGACCCCCACCTGTTCGGCATCTCGCCCCGCGAGGCCCTCGCCATGGACCCGCAGCAACGCCTGCTGCTGGAAACCACCTGGGAGGCCTTCGAGACGGCGGGCATGGCACCCACCGCGCTGCGCGGCAGCCGGACGGGAGTGTTCGCGGGGGTCGTATCCACCGACTACGCGTCGCGGCTGGACGAGATACCGGGTGACGTCGAGGGCTACCTCGGCATCGGCAACACCTCCAGCGTGGCGTCGGGCCGCCTCGCCTACACGTTCGGCCTGGAGGGTCCGGCCGTCACGGTGGACACGGCCTGCTCCTCGGCGCTGGTGGCGCTGCATCTCGCAGCCCAGTCGCTGCGTCAGGACGAGTGTGATCTCGCGCTGGCCGGCGGCGTCGCGGTGATGCCGTCGCCGTACATGTTCGTGGAGTTCAGCCGGCAGCGTGGGCTGGCGGCCGACGGCCGCTGCAAGCCGTTCTCGGAGGCGGCCGACGGTACGGCGTGGTCGGAGGGGGTGGGCGTCCTCGTCGTGGAGCGGCTCTCGGACGCCCGTCGCAACGGCCACGAGGTGCTGGCCGTCCTCAGAGGCTCGGCGGTCAACCAGGACGGCGCGTCCAACGGCCTGACCGCTCCGAACGGCCCGTCCCAACAGCGCGTCATCCGGCAGGCTCTCGCCGGGGCGGGGCTCGCGGCGTCCGAGATCGACGCCGTCGAGGCGCACGGGACCGGGACGGCGCTGGGTGACCCGATCGAGGCGCAGGCGCTGCTGGCGACGTACGGCAGGGACCGGGACGCGGTCCGGCCGTTGTGGCTGGGGTCGGTGAAGTCCAACATCGGGCACACCCAGGCTGCGGCCGGTGTCGCGGGCGTCATCAAGATGGTGATGGCGATGCGGGCCGGGGAGCTGCCCCGCACCCTGCACGCCGACGAGCCGACCCCGCACGTGGACTGGTCGACGGGCGGTGTCGCGCTGCTGCGCGAGGGCCGGGAGTGGGCGGCCGAGGGCCGTCCCCGCAGGGCTGGAGTGTCCTCGTTCGGCATCAGCGGCACCAACGCGCACGTCATCCTCGAACAGGAGCCGGACACGGCCGCTTCCCCCGCGCCCGCCGACACCGACAACACCGACAACACCGACACCGACAACAGCGACAGCGACAGTGGCACCGGCTTGACGCCGCCCTGGGTGCTGTCCGGCAAGACCGAGGCCGCGCTGCGCGCCCAGGCCGAGCGGCTGGAGGCCTTCGTCACCGCGCACCCGGGCACCCGGGCCGTGGACGTCGGGTGGTCGCTGGCGGCGACCCGGGCGACGCTCGAACACCGTGCCGTCGTCCTCGCCGACGACGTGAGCGGGCTGCGGCGCGGACTGACGGCCGTCGCGGAGGGACGGCGGGCTCCGGAGACGGTGACCGGGACGGCCCGGTCCGGTGGTGCCGTGGCGGTGCTGTTCACCGGGCAGGGCAGCCAGCGCCTCGGTATGGGCCGGGAACTGTACGCCGCGTTCCCGGCGTTCGCCGCCGCGCTGGACACCGTCTGCGAGGCGTTGGACGCGCACCTGGACCACCCGGTGCGCACCGTGCTGTTCGCCGAGCCCGGTACCCCCGAGGCCGAGCTGCTGGACCGGACCGCCTACACCCAGCCCGCCCTGTTCGCCGTCGAGGTGGCGCTCTACCGGCTGGCCGAACACTGGGGGCTGCGGGCCGACTTCGTGGCCGGGCACTCGATCGGCGAGCTGACGGCCGCGCATGTCGGGGGCGTCCTGTCGCTGGCCGAGGCCGCGGCGCTCGTGGCCGCGCGCGGGCGGCTGATGCAGGCGCTCCCGGAGGGCGGGGCGATGCTGTCCGTGACGGCGTCCGAGGACGAGGTCCGGGAGGACCTCGTCGGCCGGGAGGAGGCCGTGAGCCTCGCCGCCGTCAACGGCCCGCGGTCCGTCGTCGTCGCCGGTGACCGGGACGCGGTCGCCGCGCTGGCGGAACAGTGGCGCGAACGCGGCCGGAAGACGAAGTTCCTCCGCGTCAGCCACGCGTTCCACTCCCCGCACATGGACGGGATGCTGGAGGAGTTCGGGACCTTCGCCGCGGGCCTCGGCTACGCGGAGCCGGTGATTCCCGTCGTCTCCAACGTCACCGGTGCCGGTGCGTCGGCGGCGGAGCTGGGCGATCCCGGTTACTGGGTGCGGCACGTGCGCGAGCCCGTCCGCTTCCTGGACGGCGTCCGCTGGCTGCGGGCGCAGGGTGTGACGACGTTCGTGGAGCTGGGCCCCGACGGCGTCCTGACCGCCATGGCCGAGGACTGCCTCACCCCCACCGGCGGCGGGAGCGACGGCGACGGCGACCGGGGAGGGGACCGCGACGGCGACGAGGCCGGGCCGCTGCTGGTGGCCGCGCAGCGCGGTGGCCAGCCCGAGGTGGAGACCCTCCTGCGCGCCCTGGCCACGCTGCACGTCCACGGGGTCACGGTGGACTGGGCGACGGTGCACGAGGGCACCGGCGCCGAGCGGGTGAGCCTGCCGACGTACCCGTTCCAGCGGGAACGCTTCTGGCTGGAGCCCCCGGCCGCGGCCGGCGACGCCGGGCGGCGGTCCGGCTCCGGCCACCCCGGAGCCGACACCGTGGACGCCCGGTTCTGGGACCTGGTCGAACGCGGCGACGCAGCCGCCCTCGACCTGGCGGGTGCCGACGGCGCCCCGGAGGGCGCCGGGCTCGACGCGCTGCTGCCCGCCCTCGCCGCCTGGCGGCGCAGGCAGCGGGACCGCACGGCCCGGGACGCCTGGCGCTACCGCGTCGGCTGGAAGCCCGTCACCGCGCTGGAGACGGGACGGCTCACCGGCACCTGGCTCGCCGTCCTGCCGAGCTCGCGACGGCCGGGAGCGGCCCCGCGGGGAGCGGACCCGCGGGAGGTGCTCGACGCCCTGCGCGGGCGCGGGGCGGAAGTCACCGTGCTGCGGCTGTCCGAGGAGGACGCGGCGGGCGGTGCGGAGCGGCTGGCGGAGACGCTGCGGGCCGCCGCGCCGGACGGCGGCTTCTCCGGGGTGCTGGACCTCGCGACCGCCGGACTCGGCCTGCCCGCGACGCTCACCCTGCTGCAGGCCCACGCGACCGCGGGGCTCGCCGCCCCGCTGTGGTGCGTGACGCGCGGCGCCGTCGCCGTCACGCCCGAGGAGCGGATCGCCGATCCGGCGCTCGCCGGGGTGTGGGGCCTGGGCCGCGTCTTCGGCCTCGAACACGCCGAGCTGTGGGGCGGTTTGGTCGACCTGCCGGGGACGGGCCACGTCCTGCCGGGGACGGACGAGGGAGCCGGGACGGGGCCGGCCCTCGCCGAATCCGTCGCCGCCCGCCTCGTCGACGTCCTCGGCAACCGGGCCGGTGAGGACGCGTGCGCCGTGCGGCCCTCCGGGACGTTCCTGCGCCGCCTGACCCGCCCCACCACGACCGCGTCCGCCCCCGCGCCCACGAGCGCGGCCACGACCGGCGGCGGGCCGACGGGGCGCGACGGCTGGAGGCCGACCGGCACCGTCCTGATCACCGGTGGCACCGGCGGCCTCGGGGCGCACGTCGCCCGCTGGCTGGCCCGGACCGGGGCACAGGACCTCGTCCTCACCAGCCGTCGCGGCCCGCAGGCGCCCGGCGCCGAGGATCTGGTGGCCGAACTCACCGCGCTCGGAGCCGAGGTGCACGTCGTGGCCTGCGACGTCGCCGACCGGGACGCCGTCACCGCGCTCCTGGCCGAGCTGCCGGGACGCCGTCCGCTCAGCGCCGTCTTCCACGCCGCCGGCATCGCCCACTTCACCGCCGTCCGCGAGACCGACCGGGCCGCGCTGGCCGAGGTCCTCGCGGCGAAGGCGGACGGCGCGGCCCACCTCGACGCGCTCCTCGGCGACCGGGAGCTGGACGCCTTCGTCCTCTTCTCCTCCATCGCCGGGATCTGGGGCAGCGGCCACCAGGGCGCCTACGCGGCGGCCAACGCCCGCCTCGACGCCCTGGCCCACGACCGGCGCGCCCGCGGCCTGACCGCCACCGCCGTCGCCTGGGGAGCCTGGGCGGACGGCGGCATGGCCGACGGCGACATGACCGACCACCTCCTGCGCCGCGGCGTTCGCCCCATGCCGCCGGAGTCCGCCGTCGCGGCGCTCCAGCAGGCCCTGGACGGCGACGAGGCCACCGTCACCGTCGCCGACATCGACTGGGAACGCTTCGTCCCCGCCTTCACCGCCACCCGGCCCAGCCCGCTCCTGAGTGAACTGCCCGACGCCCAGGCCCTCATGGCGGGCCCGGACACCGGCGGCCCGCGAGCCACGGCGCCCCGCGACAGCGAGCTCGCCCGGCGCCTGGCCGGTCTCGGCACCGCCGAACAGGGCCAGCTGCTCACCGAGGTCGTGCTGACCGAGGTGGCCGCCGTGCTCGGGCACGCCGACACCACCGGCATCCCGGCCGGACGTGCCTTCAAGGACCTGGGCTTCGACTCGCTCACCGCCGTCGAGCTGCGCAACCGGCTGACCGCCGCCACGGGGCTGCGGCTGCCGTCCACCCTCGTGTTCGACCACCCGACACCCGCCGCGCTCACCGGTCACCTGCGGGACGAGCTCCTGGGCGCGGCCGCCGGGGGTGCCCAGGC
This sequence comes from Streptomyces sp. WMMC1477, assembly GCF_027460245.1. Classification (NCBI taxonomy): domain Bacteria; kingdom Bacillati; phylum Actinomycetota; class Actinomycetes; order Kitasatosporales; family Streptomycetaceae; genus Streptomyces; species Streptomyces sp. WMMC1477. The sequence continues at coordinate 3,423,106 of NZ_JAPZBD010000003.1, forward strand.
CGCGGCCCTCGTCCCGTCCGGGGCCCGCACCGACGAACCCATCGCGATCGTCGGCATGGCCTGCCGCTACCCGGGCGGCGTCGAGTCCCCCGAGGACCTGTGGCGGCTCGTGAGCGAGGACGGCGACGCCATCGGCCCCTTCCCCGGTGACCGCGGCTGGGACGTCGACGCGCTCTACGACCCGGCGGCCCGGCGGCCCGGCACCTCCTACGTCCGCGAGGGCGGCTTCCTGTACGACGTCGCGGACTTCGACGCCGAGTTCTTCGGCATCTCGCCGCGCGAGGCCGTGGCCATGGACCCGCAGCAGCGGCTCCTGCTGGAGACCTCCTGGCAGGCGCTGGAGCGGGCCGGACTCCCCCCGACGGCGCTGCGCTCCACCCCCACCGGCATGTTCGTCGGCTCCAACGGCCAGGACTACGCGACGCTGCTCAACCAGGCCCCCGAGGACGTCGCCGGTTACCAGGCCACCGGCAGCGCGGCGGCCGTCGTCTCCGGCCGCGTCGCCTACGCCCTCGGCCTGGAGGGCCCGGCGGTGACGGTGGACACGGCGTGCTCGTCGTCGCTGGTGGCGTTGCACATGGCGGTGCAGTCGCTGCGGCAGGGGGAGTGCGAACTGGCGCTCGCGGCGGGTATCACGATCATGTCCACGCCCGGCGCCTTCGTGGAGTTCAGCCGGCAGCGCGGGCTGGCGGCCGACGGCCGCTGCAAGCCGTTCTCGGAGGCGGCCGACGGCACGGCGTGGTCGGAGGGCGTGGGCGTCCTCGTCGTGGAGCGGCTCTCGGACGCGGTGCGCAAGGGCCATCGCGTGCTCGGGGTGGTGCGCGGCTCGGCGATCAACCAGGACGGTGCGTCCAACGGGCTGACGGCGCCCAACGGCCCGTCCCAGCAGCGGGTCATTCGTCAGGCCCTCGCCAACGCCGGTCTCGCCCCGGGTGACGTGGACGCTGTCGAGGCGCACGGTACGGGGACGACGTTGGGTGACCCGATCGAGGCGCAGGCGCTGCTGGCGACCTACGGCCAGGGTCGGGAGGCGGAGCGTCCGTTGTGGCTGGGGTCGGTGAAGTCGAACATCGGGCACACGCAGGCCGCGGCGGGTGTCGCGGGTGTCATCAAGATGGTGATGGCGATGCGGGCCGGAGAGCTTCCCCGCACCCTGCACGCCGACACCCCCACGTCACACGTCGACTGGTCGGACGGCACCGTCGCCCTCCTCTCCCGGTCCGCCGACTGGACGGCCGATCCCGCCCGGCCGCGCCGCGCCGCCGTCTCGGCCTTCGGCATGTCCGGCACGAACGCCCACGTCGTCCTGGAGGAGGCCCCGGCGACCGCCGAGCCGGCCCGACCCGTGCTCGTCTCCGGGCCGCGCGGACTGCCGGGCTCGCCCGTCGTGCCGTGGGCGCTCTCCGCCCGCACGGCGGACGGCCTCGCCGCCCAGGCCCGCAACCTCGCCGCCCTCGTCGGCGGCACGGATCCGGGCCACACCGGCTCCGTCCTCGCCGGCCCCGTCCATGGCGACACCGACCCCGTCGACATCGGGTGGAGTCTGCTGGCCACCCGGTCCGCGCTCGAACACCGCGCGGTGGTGTGGGGCACCAAGACGGGCGAGCTGACCGACGGCCTCCGGGCGCTCGCCGCAGGCGAGCCCACCGCCAACCTCACCACCGGCGCCGCGGCGGAAGCGGTCGCCGGCACCGTCCTCGTCTTCCCCGGGCAGGGTTCGCAGTGGCTGGGGATGGGACGCGGGCTGCTGGCGTCCTCGCCGGTGTTCGCCGAGCGTCTGGCCGAGTGTGAGACGGCCCTCGCTCCGCACGTTGACTGGTCGTTGCGTGAGGTGCTGACCGGCGAGGACGACGGCTGGCTGGATCGGGTGGACGTCGTCCAGCCGGTGTTGTGGGCCGTGATGGTGTCCCTGGCCGCGGTCTGGGAGTCCTTCGGCGTCGAGCCCGCCGCCGTGGTCGGTCACTCGCAGGGTGAGATCGCCGCAGCGGTGGTCGCCGGTGCGCTGAGCGTGGAGGACGGAGCCCGCGTCGTGGCTCTGCGCTCGGCCGCCATCCGCGAGGAACTCGCCGGACTCGGCGGCATGCTGTCCCTGGCCACCGGCGCCGAGCAGGCCGCCGCCTGGCTGGCACCCCACGGCGAGCACGCCGCGATCGCCGCGTACAACGGCCCCACCGCCACCGTCGTCGCCGGAGACCCCGCCGCCCTCGACGCGATCGCCGCGACCGCCGAGGACGCCGGGGTGCGGGCCCGCCGCGTCCCCGTCGACTACGCCTCCCACTCGACCCACGTCGAGCGGCTCCACGACCGGCTGCTCGACGCCCTCGCCCCCGTCCGGCCCACCGCCGCCCGGGTGCCCGTCCTGTCCACCGTCACCGGCGAGGTCCTCGACACCACCACCATGGACGCCGACTACTGGTACACCAACCTCCGGCAGCCGGTCCGCTTCACCGACGCCGTCACCGCTGCCCTCGCCCTGGGCCACGGCCGCTTCGTGGAGGTCAGCGCCCACCCCGTCCTCACCATGGGCGTCCAGGCCATAGCGGAGGCGGCCGGTGCCCCGGCCACCGCCGTCGGCACCCTGCGCCGCGACGAGGACGAGAACGCCCGCCTCCTCGCCGCCCTCGCCGAACTGTGGACGCACGGTGCCGACGTGGACTGGTCGGCCCTCTACTCCGGCCGCGCCGTGAACCACGTCGAGCTGCCCACCTACCCCTTCCAGCACCGCCGCTACTGGCTCGACGCCGCCACCGACTCCGCCCGCGCCGCGCGGGCCGCGGAGGCCGCCGTCACCGCCGCCGCGGCCGAGGGCGGCGACTCGACGGACGCCGAGTTCTGGCAGGCCGTCGAGAGCCAGGACCTGGACGCCCTGACCGGCGCCCTCGCCCCGGACGGCGACACCCCGAACGGCCGGGCCGAAGCCTGGCAGCGCGTGCTCCCCGAGCTCGCCGCCTGGCGGCGCCACCGCCGCGAGCTGGCCACCATCCAGGGCTGGCGCTACAAGGTCGTCTGGCGGCAGCAGCCCGAGGCCGCGGCCGGGCCTGGCGCCGGGTCCGGCGCCGACGTGCTGCCCGGCCGCTGGCTCCACCTCCACCCCGAGGACGCCCAGGGCGACTGGTTCGAGGCCCTGCCCGAACTCCTCGGCGCGCACGGTGCCGACGTCGTGCCCGTCCCCGTCCCCACGGCGAGCGCCGACCGCACCGAACTCGCCCGCCTCCTCATCGAGGCCGCCGCCGACGCCACCCTCGCCGGCATCGTCTCCACCCTCGCCCTCGACGACGGCACCCCCGCACCCGGCCACCCGGTGGTGACCTCCGGTACCGCCGCCACCCTGGCGCTCATCCAGGCCCTGGCCGACACCGGGCTCCCCACCCGCCTGTGGTGCCTCACCCGCGGCGCCGTCGCCACCGGCTTCGGCGACACCGTGGACAGCCCCGCCCAGGCCGAGGTCTGGGGCATGGGCCGCGTCGCCGCGCTCGAACTGCCCCACCAGTGGGGCGGACTGCTCGACGTCCCCGTCGACGTCGACGACCGCGTCCTGCGCCGTCTCGCCGCCACCCTGGCCCAGGCCGCACCCGACGCCGAGGACCAGCTCGCCCTGCGCCCCGGCGGCACCTTCGCCCGCCGCATGGCCCCCGCCCCGCTCCCGGCCGACGGGCCCACCCGGAACTGGAAGCCCCGCGGCACCGCCCTCATCACCGGCGGCACCGGCCTCCTCGGCAGCCACCTCGCCCGCTGGCTCGCCCGGAACGGCGCCGAGCACCTCGTCCTCACCAGCAGGCGCGGCACCGACGCCCCCGGCGCCGAGGAACTGAGCGCCGAACTCCGCGCCCTCGGCGCCCGCGTCACCGTCGCCGCCTGCGACGTCACCGACCGGGACTCCCTCACCGCGCTCGTCACCGCGCTCGACGAGGCCGGGGAGGACGTCCGCACCGTCATGCACACCGCCGTCCGCTACGAACTCGGCGCCCTCGCCGACACCACCATGACCCAGTACGCCAACGTCATCGACGCCAAGATCGCCGGAGCCCGGCTCCTCGCGGAACTCCTCGGCGACCGGGACCTGGACGCCTTCGTCGTCTACTCCTCTGTCGCCGCCCTGTGGGGCAGCGGCGACCACGGCGCCTACTCCGCCGCCAACGCCCACCTCGACGCCTGGGCCCTCCAACAGCGCGCCGCCGGGCGACCCGTCACCGCCGTCGCCTGGGGCATCTGGGACGCCGTCAACACCTGGGACAGCCGCGACGCCGCCGAACGGCCCGTCCTCAACCAGCGCGCCGAGCGCCAGGGCCTGCCCCTCATCGACCCGGCACTCGCCCTCACCGCGTTCCAGCAGGTCCTCGACCACGACGAGGTCTGCGTCGCCGTCGCCGACGTCGCATGGGAACGCTTCGTGCAGCTCTTCACCTCCGCACGCGACACGCACTTCCTCGACGAGCTCCCGCAGGCCCGCCGCCACCTCGCCGCGGGCGACGGCACCGAACTCCAGGGCCGGGACAACGGCGAGGACGGCCAGCCCGCCCTCCGCCGCCGCCTGCTCGACCTTCCCGAGGCCGACCGCGACCGCGAACTCCTCGACCTCGTCCGCTCCCAGGCCGCCGCCGTCCTCGGCCACAGCGACCCCGCGACCATCGACCCCACCCGCGCCTTCCGCGACCTCGGCTTCGACTCCCTCACCGCCGTCGAACTGCGCAACCGTCTCGGCACCGCCACCGGGGTCAAGCTGCCCACCACCCTCGTCTTCGACCACCCGACCCCCGAGCACGTCGTCACCCTGTTCCGCGGCGAGCTGGGACTCGACACCGACGGCCCCGACCACCGCGCCCCCGGCACGGCCCTCCAGGAACTCGGCCGTCTCGAAGCCGCCCTGGCCGCGACGACCCCCGACAGCGACACCCGCCTCAAGCTCACCCGCCAACTCCAGTCCCTGCTCCTCCAGCTCACCCGCGACGACGGCACCGGCCCCGCCGCCGGCACCGGCTCGATCCCGGCCTCGGGCCCGGCCACCGGCATCGGCACGGGCGAGGAGGCGGCAGACCCCGACGACCTCGACTCCGCCACCGCGGACGAGATGTTCGACCTCATCGACCGCGAATTCGGCACCTCCTGACCCACCTGCCCCCCCGACCTCCCGACCCCACCTGACCGCCCCTCCCGCCCCGCCGCCGGGGTGTCCCCGGCCCCGACCCAGCAGCGTTGGAGACGTCGACGATGGCGCAGAACGAAGCAAAGCTCCTCGATTACCTCAAGCGCGTCACCGCAGACCTCCGGCAGGCCCAGAACCGCCTGGCGGCAGCGGAGGAGAAGGACCACGAGCCCGTCGCCATCGTCGGCATGGCCTGCCGCTACCCCGGCGGCGTCCGCTCGCCCGAGGACCTGTGGCGGCTCGTCACCGAAGGCGGGGACGCGATCACCGGCCTCCCCGACAACCGCGACTGGGACCTCGACAACCTCTACGACCCCGACCCCGACCGCCACGGCAAGACCTACGTGCGCGAAGGCGGCTTCCTCCACGACGCGGACCGGTTCGACGCCGACCTCTTCGGCATCTCACCCCGCGAAGCCCTCGTCATGGACCCCCAGCAGCGCATCCTGCTGGAAGTCGTCTGGGAAGCCTTCGAGCGCACCGGACTCGCCCCCACCGCCCTGCGCGGCACCGGCACCGGGGTCTTCGTCGGCTGCAACCCCCTCGACTACCGCTCCGGCATCCACCAGGTCCCCGAGGGGTTCGAAGGTCACCTCGTCACCGGCAGTGCCAGCAGCATCGTCTCCGGCCGCGTCGCCTACACCTTCGGCCTCGAAGGACCCGCCGTCACCCTCGACACGGCCTGCTCCTCCTCCCTCACCGCCCTCCACCTCGCCGCCCACGCCCTCCGCAGAGAGGAATGCAGCCTCGCCGTGGCGGCGGGCGTGGCCGTCATGTCCACCTCCGACGAGTTCACCGGCTGGAGCCGCCAACGCGGTCTCGCCGCCGACGGCCGCTGCAAGGCCTTCTCCGCCGCCGCCAACGGCATGGGCCTCGCCGAAGGCGCCGGCGTCCTCGTCCTGGAGCGGCTCTCCGACGCCCGCCGCAACGGCCACCGTGTCCTCGGCCTCCTCCGCGGCTCCGCCCTCAACCAGGACGGCGCCTCCAACGGCCTCACCGCCCCCAGCGGCCCCGCCCAGCAGCGCGTCATCAAGCAGGCACTCCTCAACTGCAGGCTGACCGCGTCCGACGTCGACGCCGTCGAGGCCCACGGCACCGGCACCCCCCTCGGTGACCCGATCGAGGCGCAGGCGCTGCTGGCCACGTATGGGCAGGGCCGGGAGGCGGACCGGCCGCTGTGGCTGGGCTCGATCAAGTCCAACATCGGCCACGCCCAGGCCGCCGCGGGCATGGCCGGCGTGATCAAGATGGTCATGGCCATGCAGGCCGGTGAGCTTCCCCGCACCCTCCACGTCGACGAGCCGACCCCGCACGTCGACTGGACCGCCGGCCACCTCGCCCTCCTCACGGAACCCGTCGCCTGGCCCGACACCGGCCGCCCCCGCCGCTCGGCCGTCTCCGCGTTCGGCATCAGCGGCACCAACGTCCACGTGGTGTTGGAGCAGGCTCCGGGGGTGGAGGCTGCTGAGGTTTCGGGTGTTTCCGGTTCGGGTTCGGGTGTGGGTGTGGTGCCGTGGGTGTTGTCGGCGGCTTCGGATGCGGGGTTGGTGGCTCAGGCGGGGCGGTTGGCTGAGCGTGTTGGTGTGGGTTCTGGTGTGGGTTCTGGGTTGGGTGCGGTGGATGTGGGGTGGTCGTTGGCGTCGGGTCGTGCGGCGTTGTCGCGTCGTGCGGTGGTGTGGGGTGCGGATGTGGGTGAGTTGCGGGAGCGGCTTGGTGGTGTGGTTTCGGCTGGGGGTTCTGTGGTGGATGGTCGTCTTGCGGTGTTGTTCTCGGGTCAGGGTGCGCAGCGGTTGGGGATGGGTGCGGAGTTGGCTGGGGTGTTTCCGGTGTTTCGGGAGGCGTTTGCTGAGGTGTGTGGGGGGTTTGAGGGGTTGTTGCCGCGGTCGTTGGGTGAGGTGTTGGGGTCTGGTGTGGGTTCGGGTGTGGGGGGGTTGGTGGATGAGACGGTGTTTGCGCAGGCGGGTTTGTTTGCGGTGGAGGTGGGGTTGTGGCGGTTGGTGGAGTCGTGGGGGGTGCGGCCTGATTTTGTTGTGGGTCATTCGGTGGGTGAGGTGGCGGCTGCGTTCGCGGCGGGGGTGTTTTCGTTGGAGGATGCGTGTCGTTTGGTGGCTGCGCGGGGTGGTTTGATGCAGGCGCTTCCGGGGGGTGGGGGCATGCTTGCGGTGCAGGCTTCGTTGGGTTGGGTTGGGGAGGTTTTGTCTGGGGTTGTGGGTGTGGAGGTGGCGGCGGTCAATGGGCCGTCGTCGGTTGTGGTTTCGGGTTTGGTGGCGGGGTTGGATGTGGTGGCTGAGCGGTGTGCGGTGTCGGGGGTGAAGGCGCGTCGTTTGAGGGTGTCGCATGGTTTTCATTCGGCGTTGATGGAGCCGATGTTGGCGGAGTTCGGGCGTGTGGTGGAGGGGATTTCGTTCAGTCCGCCCAGTTTGGGTGTGGTGTCGAATGTGTCGGGTGGTTTGGCGGGGGAGGAGTTGTGTTCGCCGGGGTATTGGGTGCGGCATGTGCGTGAGGCGGTGCGTTTCGGTGATGGTGTTGGGTGGTTGTGGTCTGCGGGGGTGCGGAAGTTCTGGGAGTTGGGTCCGGATGCGTCGTTGACGGCGTTGGCTTCGGAATGTGTCGAGGGGGATGCCGACGGGGTGTTCGTGGCGTCGATGCGGCGTGGGAAGAGTGAGGTGGAGACGTTCACCTCGGCCGTGTCGAGGTTGTGGGCCAGCGGGGTTGCCGTCGACTGGCCTGCGGTGTTCGCGGGGCATGAGCCTCGCCGGGTGGAGCTGCCGACGTACCCCTTCCAGAGCGAGCGTTACTGGCTGCAAGTAGAGGCCGGTTCGGGTGACGCCAGCGGACTGGGGATGAAGACGGCCGGGCATCCGTTGCTCGGAGCCGCGGTGGAGTCGGCGTCGGATGGTGGCGTGCTGTTGACCGGTCGGGTGTCGCTTGGTGGGCAGGGGTGGTTGGCGGATCACGCGGTGGCGGGGACGGTGCTGTTCCCGGGGACGGGCTTTGTCGAGTTGGTCGTGCGGGCGGGGGACGAGGTGGGTTGCGGGTGTGTGCGGGAGCTGACGTTGCGGGCGCCGTTGGTGGTGCCGGAGCGGGGCGGGGTCCAGGTTCAGGTGGTCGTCGGCCCTGAACAGGACGGCGACGAGCGGTCGGTTGCCGTGTACTCGCGGCTTGAGGACGCCGCCGGCACCGCTTGGACGCTGCATGCCGAGGGGCTGCTGACGTCGGGCGTGCCGCGGGCGAAGGAACCTGGGCTTGAGGCGTGGCCGCCGGCTGGTGCGGAGGCGTTGGATGTTGCCGGGTTCTATGAGCGGGCGGAGTTGGCCGGGTACGGGTACGGTCCGGCGTTCCGGGGGCTGACGGCGGCCTGGCGGCGCGGGGAGGAGCTGTTCGCCGAGGTCAGCCTGCCGGAGACGGCGCACTCCGAGGCCGGGGCGTACGGCCTCCACCCCGCGCTCCTCGACGCCGCCCTGCACCCGTTGGGCCTGTTGGCCGACGCCGAGCGGCACACCATACGGTTGCCGTTCGCCTGGACCGGGGTCGAGCTCCGGGCGACCGGCGCCGCGTCCGTGCGCGTCGCCCTGACTCCTCGCCGCGACGAAGACAACACGACGGTCGGCCTGACCGTCACGGACGCCGGCGGACGGTTGGTGCTCACCGCCGACTCGCTCACGCTGCGCCCCCTCGACCCGGACCAGTTGCCGTCGGCGTCCTCCCACGGGGACCGGCTGTTCCAGGTCGCCTGGAGTACCGCGGACCAGGAGGCGGCCCGGGACCTCTCCGAGGACGCCCTCGCCGGGGAACCGTGGGCCATCGTCGGACCCGACCCGCTGGGTTTGGCCGCTGGGCTGCAGTACGCGGGCACGACCGTCTCCGCCTACGACGAGCTGACGCCGTTCACCGAGGTGCTGGACGCGGGGGTGCCTGCTCCGCCCGTCGTGCTGCTGACCTGCTCGGAGGCTGGCGCTGACGCCGCGGAACCGGCGGTCGCCGCGCATGAGGCGGTGCAGCGCACGCTGTCCGCGCTCCAGTCGTGGTTGGCCGACGAGCGGCTGGCCGACAGCCGACTGGTCGTCGTCACGGGCAACGCGGTGGCCGCACGGCCGGGCGAGGACGTCACCGGTCTCGTGCACGCCCCGGTGTGGGGTCTGGTCCGCACGGCCCAGACGGAGAACCCGGGACGTTTCCTGCTCGTCGACGTCGACGTCGACGCGGCCGGTGGCGCAGGCGTGGAGGGTGAGGCGCTGGTCGCGGCCGTCTCCGTGGCGTTGGCCGAGGACCGGCCCCAGGTCGCGGTCCGCGGCGACGACATCCTCGTCCCCGCGATCGTGCCCGCCGTCGCCGGGGCCGCGCCGGCGGTTCCGGCGCCCGCGAACGCCCCGACGGCGGAGGCGGCGGAGGACGACAAGGGAACACCGTGGCACGCCGAGGGCACCGTTCTGATCACCGGCGGGACGGGTGCGCTGGGCATGCTCGTCGCCCGTCACCTCGCCGGTGAACACGGCGTGCGGAGGCTTCTGCTCACCAGCCGCCGTGGACCGGCGGCGCCCGGCGTCGAGGCCCTCCTGGCCGATCTCGCCCGGCTGGGGGCCGAGGCCGAGGTACTCGCCTGCGACGTCGCCGACCGGGAGGAGCTCGCCGCCGTTCTGCGGAAGGTGCCGGACGAGCACCCGCTGACCGCCGTCGTCCACACGGCGGGCGTCGTCGACGACGCGGTGCTGCCGGCACTCGTGCCCGAGCAGGTCGGGGCCGTGCTGCGGCCCAAGGTGGACGCCGCGCTGAACCTCCACGAACTCACCAGTCACGCGGGCCTCTCGGCCTTCGTCCTGTTCTCCTCGACGGCCGGCGTCCTCGGCGGCCCGGGGCAGGCCAACTACGCGGCGGGCAACGCGTTCCTGGACGCCCTCGCCCAGCACCGACGCGCACAGGGTCTCCCGGCCACGTCCATTTCCTGGGGGCTGTGGCAGGCGGAGCACGGAATGACCGGAGCTCTCCACCGCGCCGACCTCGACCGCATCACCCGCTCCGGGCTCGCCCCGATGCCCTCGCGAACAGCGCTGGCCCTCATGGACGCCGCCGGTTCCTCGTCCGACCCGCACTTCGTCGCCGCCGAGATCACCATGAGCGCCCTGCGTCAGAACGCCCAGGCCGGGACGCTTCCCGCCATCCTGCGCGCCATCGTCCCGAGCGCGACCGTCCGCCGCGCCGCCTCCGCCCACGCCGACGGCGGCGCGGACTCCCTCTCCCGGCAGCTCGCCGGTCGCAGCCCGGACGAACGGCTGGCCTTCTTCCACGAACTCGTGCGCGACCACGTGGCCGACGTCCTCGCCCGAGGCAGCGCCCACACCGTCGACACCACACGGGAGTTCGCCGATCTCGGCTTCGACTCCCTGACCGCCGTCGAACTGCGCAACCGCCTCGGTGGCGTGACCGGGCTCCGGCTGCCCGCCACCTTGGTCTTCGACTACCCGACCCCCGACGCCCTCGCCCGCCACCTCAACGACCGGATACGGCCCGACGCCGACGAAGTGCCCAGCGGCTACGCCGAACTGGACCAACTCGAAGCCGCCCTGAGTGCCACGAGGATCGACTCCGAGAACCGCGCGGGTCTCGTCAAGCGGCTCCAGTCGCTGGTCTGGAAGCTGGAGAACGACACCCCCGAGGACGCCTCCACCGGCCCGGGAGACGGCACGTCGCTGGACTCGGCCACCGACGACGAGATGTTCGACCTCATCAACAAGGAACTCGGCCTCGGCTGACGCCGGCCACCGGTGCACCACCGGCCCGACCCGCCCCTCCCGACCCGTCCCGTTCCACCTCGCGCCTGGAGACGAAGGTAGATGTCCGGCAACGAAGCGAAGCTCCGCGAGTACCTCAAGCTCGTCACGGCCGACCTGCAGGAAACGCGGCAGCGCCTGCAGCAGGCCGAGGCGAAGAGCAGGGAGCCCGTCGCCGTCGTCGGCATGGCCTGCCGCTACCCCGGCGGCGTCAGCTCGCCGGAGGAGCTGTGGCGGCTCGTCGAGTCCGGCGGGGACGGCATCACGCCGTTCCCCGTCGACCGGGGCTGGGACGAGAACCTCTACGACCCGGACCCGGACGCTCACGGCAAGAGCTACGTCACCGAGGGTGGTTTCCTGCACGACGCGGCCGAGTTCGACGCCGAGTTCTTCGGCATCTCGCCGCGCGAGGCCCTGGCCATGGACCCCCAGCAGCGCCTGCTCCTGGAGACCAGCTGGGAGGCCATCGAGACCGCGGGCATCCCCCCGGCCTCCCTCCGAGGGCACAGCACCGGAGTCTTCGTCGGCGCCTCCAGCTTCGGCTACCTGACGGACATGCTGAACGTCCCCGAGCACGTCAGCGGATTCTCCCTCACCGGCAACGCGACCAGCGTCCTGACCGGGCGCGTCGCCTACACCCTGGGCCTGGAGGGCCCGGCGGTGACCGTCGACACGGCCTGCTCGTCGTCACTGGTCGCCCTGCACCTGGCGGTGCAGTCGCTGCGCAACGGTGAGTGCGACCTCGCGCTCGCGGGAGGCGTCACCGTCATGCCCTCGCCTGGCGTCTTCGTGGAGTTCAGCCGTCAGCGTGGACTCGCCCGAGACGGCCGTAGCAAGGCCTTCTCCGCGGACGCGGACGGCACCGGGTGGTCCGAGGGCATCGGCGTCCTGGCGGTGGAGCGGCTGTCGGACGCCCGACGCCTCGGTCACCGGGTGTTGGCGGTGGTGCGGGGTTCGGCGGTGAACCAGGACGGTGCGTCGAACGGTCTGACGGCGCCGAACGGCCCCTCCCAGCAGCGGGTCATCAAGGACGCCCTGGAGAACGCCCGCCTCAACCCCTCGGACGTGGACGTGGTGGAGGCCCACGGCACGGGAACCCCTCTGGGTGACCCGATCGAGGCGCAGGCGCTGCTGGCCACGTATGGGCAGGGCCGGGAGGCCGACCGGCCGCTCTGGCTCGGCTCGATCAAGTCCAACATCGGGCACACGCAGGCCGCGGCGGGTGTCGCGGGCGTCATCAAGATGGTCATGGCCATGCGTGCCGGAGTCATGCCTCGGACGCTGCACGTCGACGAGCCGACGCCTCAGGTGGAATGGTCGGAAGGCGAGGTCTCGGTGCTGACCGGGCCCCGTGAATGGACCCTCGCCGAAGACGGCGGCCCGCGCAGAGCGGCCGTGTCGTCCTTCGGCATCAGCGGCACGAACGCGCATGTGGTCCTGGAGGAGGCTCCCCCGGAGGGTGAGCCGGGCGACGTGGTGGCGGCCGGGAGCGGGGGGCTCGCGGGTTCGTCGGTGGTGCCGTGGGTGGTGTCGGCGCGTTCGGTGGGGGCGTTGGCGGCGCAGGCGGGTCGTGTGGTTGAGGTTTCGGTGGGTTTGGATCCGGTTGATGTGGGTTGGGGTCTGGTGTCGTCGCGTTCGGTGTGGGAGCACCGTGCGGTGGTGTGGGGTTCGGGGTCGGGTGAGCTGGCGTCGGGGTTGGGGGCGTTGGCGTCGGGTGAGGTGGTGGGGAACGTGGTTTCGGGGGTTGTTGCGGGTGGTTCGGGTGGTTCGGGTGGTGTGGTGTTGGTGTTTCCGGGTCAGGGTTCGCAGTGGTTGGGGATGGGCCGGGGGCTGTTGGCGTCGTCGCCGGTGTTCGCGGATCGTCTGGCGGAGTGTGAGACGGCCCTTGCTCCGCACGTTGAGTGGTCGTTGCGTGAGGTGCTGACGGGCGGGGATGAGGGTTGGTTGGATCGGGTGGATGTGGTGCAGCCGGTGTTGTGGGCGGTGATGGTGTCGTTGGCGGCGGTGTGGGAGTCCTTGGGTGTTGAGCCTGCTGGGGTGGTGGGTCATTCGCAGGGTGAGATTGCGGCTGCGGTGGTGGCGGGTGTGTTGAGTGTGGGGGATGGGGCGCGGGTGGTGGCGTTGCGGTCGGCTGCGATCCGGGAGGAGTTGGCGGGTCGTGGGGGCATGGTGTCGTTGGCGACGGGTGTGGAGCAGGCGGCGGCGTGGGTGGAGCCGTTCGGGGGTCGGGTCTCGGTTGCGGTGCTGAATGGTCCGTCGGCGACGGTGGTTGCGGGGGAGCCGGGGGCGTTGGAGGAGATCGCGGCGATGGCGGAGGCGGCCGGGGTGCGGGCTCGTCGGGTTCCGGTGGATTACGCCTCGCACTCGGTGCAGGTGGAGGACATTCGCACGCGGCTGTTGGAGGCTCTGGCCGGCGTGGAGCCGCACGAGTCCCGGGTGCCGGTGATTTCCACGGTGACGGGTGGGGTGTTGGACACCTCCACGATGGATGCGGCGTATTGGTACGCGAATCTGCGGGAGCCGGTGCGGTTCACCGATGCCGTGACCGAGGCGCTGGGGTCCGGTCACCGTACCTTTGTCGAGGTCAGTGCCCATCCGGTGTTGGTGATGGGTGTGCAGGCGATCGCGGAGGCGGCCGAGGTCGAGGCGACCGTCGTGGGGACGTTGCGTCGGGATGAGGATGAGTCGGCCCGGTTCATCGCGTCGGCGGCGGAGTTGTGGGTCCGGGGTGTGGATGTCGACTGGACCGCCGTCTACGCGGGGCGGTGCACCCAGCGGGTTGATCTGCCCACGTACGCGTTTCAGCGTGAGCGGTTCTGGCTGGAGTCGGTGTCGGGTGCCGGGGATGTGAGTGGCGCGGGGTTGGCTGCCGCTGGGCATCCGTTGCTGGGGGCTGCGGTGAGTCTGGCGGCCGATGGGGGTGTGGTGCTGACTGGGCGGTTGTCGATGCGGACGCATGCGTGGCTGGCGGATCATGCCGTTGGTGGTGTCGTGCTTTTCCCGGGTGCGGGGTTTGTGGAGTTGGCGGTGCGGGCTGGGGATGAGGTGGGGTGTGGGTGTGTGCGGGAGTTGATGTTGCGGGCGCCGTTGGTGGTGCCGGAGCGGGGTGGGGTTCAGGTTCAGGTTGCGGTGAGTGCGCCGGATGGGGAGGGTTGCCGGGCGTTGAGCGTGCACTCCCGTCCCGATGATCTGGGTTTGGCGGGGTCGTGGACGGCTCATGCCGAGGGTGTTCTGGTGACCGGGGCGGTCCGTGGGGTCGGGGGTGGTCTTGAGGTGTGGCCGCCGAGGGGTGCCGAGGCGGTGGATGTGTCCGGGTTCTACGAGCAGGCTGCGGCGGCCGGTTACGGCTACGGGCCCGCTTTCCAGGGGCTGCGGGCCGCGTGGCGACGCGGCGACGAGACCTTCGCCGAGATCGCTCTGCCTGAGGAGACGCAGACAGAGGCGGGCCGGTACGGTCTGCATCCGGCCCTGCTGGACGCCGCACTGCAGGCCGTCGGCCTGGGCGACCCGTCCGGTGATGCGGCCGACGGGCTGCTACGGCTTCCCTTCGCGTGGAACGACGTGTCGTTGACCGCGTCGGGTGCGACCGCCGCCCGCGTGCGGCTGGCTCCGGCGGGTACGGATGCGGTGACGATCGAGTTGGCGGACGCCACGGGGCAGCCGGTGGCGTGGGTCGGTTCGCTCGGGCTGCGTGCCGTGCGTCCCGAGCAGATGACGGTGATGGCTCAGTCGGTGCCGGCTCGGGGTCACGCCGACGCGCTGTTCACCGTGCGCTGGGACCAGGCTCCCGGTGCGGGCGGAGCCGATGGACCGACCACCGCGTGGGCGGTCGTGGGCGAGGACGTGTTGGGGTTGGGCGCGTCGGTGCAGGGGGCGGGTGTCCCCGTGGACTCGTACCCGGAACTGACCGCGCTTCGGGCGGCGGTGGAGGCGGGGGTGCCGGCCCCGCAGACGGTTCTGTGCACCCCTCCTGCCGTCGCGGGCGACGACCTGGCCCGGGCGGCCGAGGAGACGACGGCCGGAATGCTCGGTGTCGTGCAGGAATGGCTGGCGGACGACGGGCTGGTGGACGCCCGGCTGGCCGTCGTCACCCGCGGTGCCGTCGCGACCGGCGGTGACGGCGACGTGGCGGACCTGGCGGCAGCGGCCACGTGGGGCCTGGTCCGCACGGCGCAGACCGAGGCCCCCGGCCGCTTCCTGCTCGTGGACCTGGACCCGGCCGTCGACGACTCCGCCGCCGCTGACGACCTGGTGGAAGCGCTGTCCGTGGCCTGGTCGGCGGACGAATCCCAGGTGGCGGTGCGAGGCGGTGAGGTGTTGGTGCCCCGGTTGGCGCGTGTGGACGCCGGTGGTGCGTTGGTGCCGCCTGCCGGTGCGTCGGCGTGGCGGTTGGACACGGCGGCTTCCGGGACGTTGGAGGGCCTGCGGTTGCTGCCCGCGCCGGAGGCGGAGGCGCCGCTCGCCGCCGACGAGGTCCGCATCGCCGTGCGTGCGACGGGTGTCAACTTCCGGGATGTGCTGATCGGTCTCGGCATGGTGCCGGGCCAGACGGTCATGGGCAGCGAGTGCGCCGGAGTCGTCCGTGAAGTCGGCTCCTCGGTGCAGGGCTTCGCGCCGGGCGACCGAGTCGTCGGCATCGTCAACGGTGGCTTCGGACCACTTGCCGTGGCCGATGCGCGCATGCTGGCGCCCGTTCCGGAGGGGTGGTCGTTCGAGCGGGCGGCGTCGGTTCCCGTCGCTTTCCTGACCGCCTACTACGGGCTGAAGGATCTGGCCGGTCTGCGGGCGGGGGAGACGGTGCTCGTGCATGCGGGGGCGGGCGGTGTCGGTATGGCGGCCGTGCAGTTGGCCCGGCATTTCGGGGCGCGGGTGTTGGCGACGGCGAGTCCGGGGAAGTGGGGTGCGCTGCGTGAGCTGGGGCTCTGCGAGGACGAGATCGCGTCCTCGCGTGATCTGGACTTCCGGGAGAAGTTCCTCGCGGTGACGGACGGGGCCGGAGTGGACGTGGTCCTGAACTCCCTGGCCGGTGAGTACGTGGATGCCTCCCTCGAACTCCTCCCGCGCGGCGGCCGGTTCCTGGAGATGGGCAAGACCGACATCCGAGACGCCGAACAGGTGGCGCAGGAGTACGACCGCGTCGATTACCGCGCCTATGACTTGAAGGAGGCCGGGGCCGAGCGTGTCGGCGAGATGCTGACCGAGGTCCTCGGGCTCTTCGAACACGGCGTTCTCGGGCACCTCCCGCTCACCTCCTGGGATGTGCGGCGTGGGCCGGAGGCGTTCCGGTACATGAGCCAGGCCAGGCATGTGGGCAAGGTGGTGTTGACCGTTCCCGGTTCGCTCGACCCGGACGGGACGGTGTTGGTCACCGGTGGGACGGGCACGTTGGGGTCGTTGTTGGCGCGGCATCTGGTGGTCGGGCACGGGGTGCGGCATCTGGTGTTGACGAGTCGCAGTGGTGATCAGGCGCCGGGGGCTGCCGAGTTGGTGGCGGAGTTGTCCGGGTTGGGGGCCGCTGTCGAGGTGGTGGCGTGTGACGCGGCGGACCGGGAGGCGTTGGCGGGTGTGCTGGAGGCCGTTCCGGCCGAGCGACCGTTGACCGGTGTGGTCCACGCGGCCGGCGTGCTGTCCGACGGTGTCGTCACGTCACTGACCTCCGAGCAGGTGGCGCGGGTGTGGCGGCCGAAGGTGGACGCGGCGGTCAACCTGCACGAGCTCACCCGCGACGCGGAGCTCGGGATGTTCGTCCTGTACTCCTCCGCCTCCGGGGTGTTCGGCGGACCGGGGCAGGCCAACTACGCCGCGGCGAACGTGTTCCTGGACGCGCTCGCGCACCACCGCCGGGCGCGGGGCCTGGCGGCGACGTCGCTGGCCTGGGGGCTGTGGGAGCAGGCCAGCTCCATGACCGGGCACCTGGCCGAGGGCGACATCGACCGCGTGGCCAAGAACGGCTTCGTCCCGCTCAGCGACGAGGTCGGCATCGGGCTCTTCGACGCTGCCGCACTGCGTGACGAGGCCCTGTTCGTCGCGGCTGAACTCGACCCCGGCGCACTGCGTGCCCGGGTGCGTGGCGCCGTCCCCCCGCTGCTGCGCGGCGTCGTCCGTGCCCCTGTGCGTCGTACCGCCGAGGCCGCGGACGGTTCGGACACGGGCGCTCTCGCCAGGAGCCTCACGGGCATGACCCCGGGGGAACGGGACCGCCATCTGCTCGAACTGGTCCGGTCCCACATCGCCGCCGTTCTCGGGCATACGGGCGCACACGCAGTCGAGGCCGAACGCCCCTTCAAGGAACTCGGGTTCGACTCCCTGACCGCCGTCGAGCTCCGCAACCGCCTCAACACCGCGACGGGTCTGCGCCTACCCGCCGCGCTCACCTTCGACCACCCGACGCCGACGGCCGTCGCTCGCTTCCTCGACGTCGAACTGGGCGGAGTACAGGGCGAGGTGGTCACCACGCGGACGCTCGGTGCCGCAGGAGGCGAACCGGGGGAGGACCCGATCGCCATCGTCGGGATGGCGTGCCGCTTCCCCGGCGGTGTCGATTCCCCCGAGGACCTGTGGCGACTGGTGCGGGACGGCGGAGACGCCGTCGCCGCGTTCCCCGCCGACCGCGGTTGGGACATGGAAGCCCTCTATGACGCGGACCCCGACGCACACGGCAAGACCTACCTGCGCGGTGCCGGTCTGATGGACGACGTCGCCGGCTTCGACGCGGACTTCTTCGGCATCTCGCCCCGCGAGGCACTCGCCATGGATCCGCAGCAGCGGATCGTGCTGGAGACCTCCTGGGAGGCGGTGGAGCGTGCCGGTATCGCGCCCGGTTCGCTGCGAGGGACCCAGACCGGCGTCTTCGTCGGTGCGCTCTCCTCCGAGTACCTGGCCCGGCTGAAGACGGTTCCCGACGGTGTCGAGGGCTTCCTCGGGACGGGGAACATGTCGAGTGTGACGTCGGGCCGGGTGGCCTATCAGCTCGGGCTGGAGGGTCCGGCGGTGACGGTGGACACGGCGTGTTCGTCGTCGCTGGTGGCGTTGCACATGGCGGTGCAGTCGTTGCGCCAGGGGGAGTGCGACCTCGCCCTCGCGGGCGGCGTCACCGTGATCTGTACGCCCGCCGGGTTCGTCGAGATGAGCCGGCAGCGCGGGCTTTCGACCGACGGCCGCTGCCGCGCGTTCTCCGCCGACGCCGATGGTTTCGGTCCGGCGGAGGGTGTGGGTGTGCTGGTGGTGGAGCGGTTGTCGGACGCGCGTCGTCAGGGGCATCGGGTGCTGGCGGTGGTGCGGGGTTCGGCGGTGAACCAGGACGGTGCGTCGAACGGTCTGACGGCGCCGAACGGGCCCTCGCAGCAGCGGGTGATCCGTCAGGCTCTGGCCAACGCCGGGCTCGCCCCGGGTGATGTGGACGTGGTGGAGGCGCACGGTACGGGGACGACGTTGGGTGACCCGATCGAGGCGCAGGCGCTGCTGGCCACGTATGGGCAGGGTCGGGAGGCGGACCGGCCGCTGTGGCTGGGGTCGGTGAAGTCGAACATCGGGCACACGCAGGCCGCGGCGGGTGTCGCGGGTGTGATCAAGATGGTGATGGCGATGCAGGCGGGGGAGCTTCCCCGCACCCTGCACGTGGACGAGCCCACCCCCCACGTCGACTGGACGACAGGCGACCTTCGGCTGCTGGACGCGCCTCGCGAGTGGGCGGCCGGCCACCGAACGCGTCGAGCGGGCATCTCGTCCTTCGGCATCTCGGGCACGAACGCGCATGTGATCGTCGAGGAGGTGGGGTCGGACGACGTCACCGCCGAGCCGGAGACGGTGCTGGGTGGTGGGCGCGGCCTTGCGGGTTCGTCGGTGGTGCCGTGGGTGGTGTCGGCGCGTTCGGTGGGGGCGTTGGCGGCGCAGGCGGGTCGTGTGGCCGGTGCGGTGGTGTCGGATGCGGATGTGGTTGATGTGGGTTGGGGTCTGGTGTCGTCGCGTTCGGTGTGGGAGCACCGTGCGGTGGTGTGGGGTTCGGGGTCGGGTGAGCTGGCGTCGGGGTTGGGGGCGTTGGCGTCGGGTGAGGTGGTGGGGAACGTGGTTTCGGGGGTTGTTGCGGGTGGTTCGGGTGGTTCGGGTGGTTCGGGTGGTGTGGTGTTGGTGTTTCCGGGTCAGGGTTCGCAGTGGTTGGGGATGGGCCGGGGGCTGTTGGCGTCGTCGCCGGTGTTCGCGGATCGTCTGGCGGAGTGTGAGACGGCCCTTGCTCCGCACGTTGAGTGGTCGTTGCGTGAGGTGCTGACGGGCGGGGATGAGGGTTGGCTGGATCGGGTGGATGTGGTGCAGCCGGTGTTGTGGGCGGTGATGGTGTCGTTGGCGGCGGTGTGGGAGTCCTTGGGTGTTGAGCCTGCTGGGGTGGTGGGTCATTCGCAGGGTGAGATCGCGGCTGCGGTGGTGGCGGGTGTGTTGAGTGTGGGGGACGGGGCGCGGGTGGTGGCGTTGCGGTCGGCTGCGATCCGGGAGAAGTTGGCGGGTCGTGGGGGCATGGTGTCGTTGGCGACGGGTGTGGAGCAGGCGGCGGCGTGGGTGGAGCCGTTCGGGGGTCGGGTCTCGGTTGCGGTGCTGAATGGTCCGTCGGCGACGGTGGTTGCGGGGGAGCCGGGGGCGTTGGAGGAGATCGCGGCGATGGCGGAGGCGGCCGGGGTGCGGGCTCGTCGGGTGCCGGTGGACTACGCCTCGCACTCGGTGCAGGTGGAGGACATCCACGCACGTCTCCTGGAGGCTCTGGCCGAGGTCTCACCGAAGGAGTCCCGGGTACCGCTCATCTCGACCGTCACCGGCGAGGTGTTGGACACCTCCACGATGGACGCGGCGTATTGGTACGCGAATCTGCGGGAGCCGGTGCGGTTCACCGATGCCGTGACCGAGGCGCTGGGGTCCGGTCACCGTACCTTTGTCGAGGTCAGTGCCCATCCGGTGTTGGTGATGGGTGTGCAGGCGATCGCGGAGGCCGCCGAGGTCGAGGCCACCGTCGTCGGAACGTTGCGTCGGGAGGAGGATGAGTCGGCCCGGTTCATCGCCTCGGCGGCAGAGCTGTGGACCCGGGGCGTGGACATCGACTGGACCGCCGTCTACGCGGGCCGTTCCGTGCGGCGGGTCGATCTGCCCACCTACCCCTTCCAGCACGAGCACTACTGGTTGGAGGAGCCGGCGGGAGCCTCCGACGTGAGCGGTGCGGGGCTGGCTGCCGCTGGGCATCCGTTGCTGGGGGCTGCGGTGAGTCTGGCGGCCGATGGGGGCGTGATGCTGACCGGGCGGTTGTCGACGCGGACGCACCCGTGGCTGGCCGACCACGCCGTCGGCGGAACCGTGCTCTTCCCCGGTACCGGGTTCGTGGAGTTGGCCGTCCGGGCCGGGGACGAGATCGGCTGCGGGCATCTGAGCGAGCTGACGCTGCAGGCGCCCTTGGTCGTACCCGATTCCGGGGCTGTGCAGGTGCAGGTCGTCGTGGGTGCGGCAGAGGCGGACGGGCGCAGGGAGCTGGCGGTCTATTCGCGCCCCGAGAACGCCGAGCGTGATCGTGCCTGGACGCTGCACGCCGAGGGGCTGGTCGGCCCCGAGGACGTGGAGCACGAGGCTGAGGATGAGCTGACGGCCTGGCCGCCGAGCGGTGCGGAGGCCGTGGACGTCTCGGCCTTCTACGCGGCCGCCGCCGAAGCGGGGTATGGCTACGGGCCCGCCTTCCAGGGGCTTGCGGCGGTGTGGCGGCGCGGGGACGAGGTGTTCGCCGAGGTGGCGCTGCCGGAGGGGGAGTCCGGTGAGGCGGCACGCTTCGGTGTGCACCCGGCTCTGCTTGACGCCTCACTGCATGCGATCGGGTTCGGCTCCTTCGGCGGCGAGACCGGTGCCCTGCGGCTTCCGTTCGCCTGGACTGGCGTGTCGTTGTTCGCGAGCGGTGCCAACCGGCTTCGGGTACGGCTGGCGTCCGCCGGGGACGGCGCGCTGACGGTACGGGTGGCGGACGCGGAGGGCAGCCCCGTCGCCCGAGTGGACTCGTTGGTCCTGCGAGCCGTCAGCCCGGAACAACTGGCAGCCGCGAGCGCACCGGGCGCGGATTCGCTTTTCACCCTCGCGTGGACGCCGTTCCCGGTTCCGGAGTCGGCGGTGGACGGGCGTGGCTGGGCACTGCTGGGCGACGGCGGCCCCGGCGGGGAGTACGGCGGGACGGCCGACGTCGAGCAAGGCGTGGACGCCCAGTGTCATCCCGAGCTGGCGGCTCTGCGCAGTGCGCTCGACGCGGGTGCCAGCGTCCCCGAGGTGGTCTTCTGCTCGCCTCCGGAACTGGTCGAAGCGAGCGGCGGGCTGGCGGATGCGGCGCGGCTGGCGACCGAGGCGGCGCTTTCCCTCGTGCAGGAGTGGCTGTCGGACGAGCGACTGGAGGAGGCGCGACTCGTCGTCCTCACGCGCGGCGCGGTGCCGGCGGCCGGGGACGAGGGCGTGACCGATCTGGTGCATGCTGCGATGTGGGGTCTGCTGCGTTCCGCCCAGTCGGAGAATCCCGGCCGACTGCTCCTGGTCGACCTCGACCCCGCCGAGTCCGAGCCCCATCTCACCCGTGCACTGCTCGCCACGGTGAGGGCAGCGCTGGACGCCGGGGAGACCCAGCTCGCCCTGCGCGGCGGGGAGCCCCTCGCACCGCGACTGGTGCGGTCGGGGACGACGGGATCCCTGGTACCGCCCGCCGAAACCGAGGCCTGGCGGCTCGACACGGCGGGCACGGGCACGCTGGAGGGGCTCACCCTGCTGCCCGCACCGCAGGCGACAGCGCCGCTGGGGCCGGAGGAGGTGCGCGTCGCCGTCCGCGCGGCCGGGGTCAACTTCCGTGACGTGCTCATCGGGCTGGGCATGGTCCCTGGCCAGACGGTGATGGGCAGCGAGGGCGCCGGTGTGATCCTGGAAGTCGGGGCCGACGTCACCGGGTTCGTCCCGGGTGACCGGGTACTGGGGCTGATGGGCGGGGGCCTGGGCCCGCTGGCCGTCACGGACCACCGCGTCATCGCCCCGATGCCGGAGGGGTGGTCGTTCGAGCGCGCGGCGTCGGTTCCCGTCGCCTTCCTGACCGCCTACTACGGGCTGAAGGATCTGGCCGGTCTGCGGGCGGGGGAGAAGGTGCTCGTCCATGCGGGGGCGGGCGGTGTCGGCATGGCGGCCGTCCAGTTGGCCCGGCACTTCGGTGCGAAGGTGTTCGCGACGGCGAGTC
Source organism: Streptomyces sp. WMMC1477 (assembly GCF_027460245.1). Classification (NCBI taxonomy): domain Bacteria; kingdom Bacillati; phylum Actinomycetota; class Actinomycetes; order Kitasatosporales; family Streptomycetaceae; genus Streptomyces; species Streptomyces sp. WMMC1477. The sequence goes on from NZ_JAPZBD010000003.1 coordinate 3,445,241, forward strand.
CGGGGAAGTGGGACACGCTCCGCGGTCTCGGCGTGCCCGATGAGCGCATCGCCTCGTCCCGCGACCTGGCCTTCCGCGCGGCGTTCAAGGAGGTGACGGGCGGCTCGGGTGTCGATGTCGTCCTCAACTCGCTCGCCCGTGAGTACGTGGACGCCTCCCTCGAACTCCTCGGCCAGGGCGGGCGCTTCCTGGAGATGGGCAAGACCGACAAGCGGGAGCCGGAAGAGGTCGGCCAGGAGCACCCGGGTGTCGACTACCGCGCCTACGACCTCGGCGAGGCTGGTCCTGAACGTATCGGCGAGATGCTGACGGAGATCCTTTCGCTCCTCGCCAAGGGGGTGTTGGAGCCTTTGCCGGTGCGGTCGTGGGATGTGCGGCGTGCGCCGGAGGCGTTCCGGTACATGAGCCAGGCCAGGCATGTGGGCAAGGTGGTGTTGACCGTTCCCGGTTCGCTCGACCCGGACGGGACGGTGTTGGTCACCGGTGGGACGGGCACGTTGGGGTCGTTGTTGGCGCGGCATCTGGTGGTCGGGCACGGGGTGCGGCATCTGGTGTTGACGAGTCGCAGTGGTGATCAGGCTCCGGGGGCTGGCGAGTTGGTGGCGGAGTTGTCCGGGTTGGGGGCCGCTGTCGAGGTGGTGGCGTGTGACGTGGCGGACCGGGAGGCGTTGGCGGGTGTGCTGGAGGCTGTTCCGGCCGAGCGTCCGTTGACCGGTGTGGTGCACGCGGCGGGTGTGCTGGCCGACGGTCTGGTGGGTTCGTTGTCGCCGGAGCAGGTGGCGCGGGTGTGGCGGCCGAAGGTGGACGCGGCGGTCAACCTGCATGAGCTCACCTGCGACGCCGACCTGGCCCTCTTCGCCCTCTACTCCTCCATCGCCGGTGTCGCCGGTGGCCCCGGACAGGGCAACTACGCGGCGGCGAACGTGTTCCTGGACGCCCTGGCCCACCACCGCCGGGCGCAGGGCCTGGTGGCGACGTCGTTGGCCTGGGGGTTGTGGGAGCAGGCCAGCACCATGACCGGCGCCCTCGCCAACCCCGAGGCGAGTGACGGGGGCAACCGGGAGCAGACGGGGCTCACCGGCCGGGACGGCGTCCTGCCCATTCCCTCCGACACCGGCCTCGCGCTCTTCGACGCCGCCCACCGCATCGGCGACCCGCTGGCCGTCCCGATCAGCCTCGACCTCACCGCGCTGCGGGCCCGCGCCCAGGCCGAGGGCGGGACCGTCCCGCCACTGTTCCGCACGCTCGTACGCGTCAGCGGGCGCGGGCAGGCCGCGGAGGGGCGCCGCACGGCGGACGGCGGCGCCTCGTTCGCCGCCCGGCTCAGCGGCCTCAGCGCCCCGGAACAGGAGCACCGGGTACTGGAGTTGGTGCGTACACACGTCGCGGCCGTCCTGGGGCGGACCGGCGGACGGAGCGTCGAGGCCGACCGGCCGTTCAAGGACCTCGGCTTCGACTCGCTGACCGCCGTCGAGCTGCGCAACCGGCTCGGCGCGGCCACCGGGCTGCGCCTCACCACGACGGTGGTCTTCGACCAGCCCACGCCGACCGCGCTCAGCCGCCACATCCTCGGCCAGGTCATGCCCGGCGAGGCCGAAGGCGCCGACGGAGCCGCCTCCGCCCCCGGCACGACGGGCCGCGCCGAGGAGCTCACCGGGGACGCGGAACTGAGCCGCGCTCTGGCCGCCATCCCGCCGCAGCGCCTCCGGGAGGCCGGGCTCGTCGAGACGCTCATGAGCCTCGCCCGGGCCGAGACGGAACGCGCCGACACGACCAACCCCACCACCCCACCCAACGACGACGGATCCACGGAAACCATCGCGGACATGGAGGTCGACGACCTCGTGCGGATGGCCCTCGGCGATGCCGACGCCTGAGACGACAGACCCGGAACACGGAGGCGTCATGACCAACCCCACCGGAAACGACAAGGTCGTTGCCGCCTTGCGGGCCTCGCTCACGGAGACCGAGCGGCTGCGCAAGCAGAACCGGCAACTCCTGGCGGCAGCACGCGAGCCCGTCGCCATCGTCGCCATGGCCTGCCGCTATCCCGGCGGCGTCCGCTCGCCCGAGGACCTGTGGCGGCTCGTCGACGACGGCGTCGACGCCATGTCCGCGTTCCCCACCGACCGCGGCTGGGACCTCGACGCTCTCTACGACCCGGACCCCGACCGCCAGGGCACCTCCTACGTGCGGGAGGGAGGCTTCGTCTACGACGCGGCCGACTTCGACGCCGAACTCTTCGGCATCTCGCCCCGTGAGGCCCTGGCCATGGACCCGCAGCAGCGCCTCCTGCTGGAGACCTCCTGGGAACTCCTGGAACGAGCTGACCTGGACCCGGCCGCCCTGCGCGGCCGTCCCGTCGGCACCTTCGTCGGCAGCGGCCACTCCGGCTACGGCACCAGCGGCGAGACCCTGCCCGAAGGCACCGAGGGCTACGCCCTGACCGGCAGCACCTCGAGCGTGGTCTCCGGCCGCGTCGCCTACACCTTCGGGTTCGAAGGTCCCGCCATCACCGTGGACACCGCCTGCTCCTCCTCCCTGGTCGCACTGCACATGGCCGTCCAGTCCCTCCGTCAGGGCGAGTGCGATCTCGCCCTGGCCGGCGGGTCGGCCGTCATGGCCACGCCTTTCGGGTTCGTCGAGTTCAGCAGGCAGCGCGGACTCGCGGCCGACGGCCGCTGCAAGCCCTTCGCCGCCGCGGCCGACGGCACGGGCTGGGGCGAGGGCGTCGGCGTGCTGCTGCTGGAACGGCTGTCCGACGCCCAGCGCAACGGTCACCAGGTGCTGGCCGTCGTGCGGGGTTCGGCCGTCAACCAGGACGGCGCGTCCAACGGCCTGACCGCGCCCAACGGCCCCGCCCAGCAGCGCGTCATCCGCCAGGCCCTCGCCAACGCCGGGCTCTCTCCGGCCGACGTCGACGCCGTCGAGGCCCACGGCACCGGCACCACTCTGGGTGACCCCATCGAGGCCCACGCCCTCATGGCCACCTACGGTCAGGGCCGGGCCGCCGACCGGCCGCTACGGCTCGGCTCGGTCAAGTCCAACATCGGGCACACTCAGTACGCCGCCGGGGTTGCGGGCGTCATCAAGACCGTCATGGCGATGCGGGCCGGAGTGCTGCCGCGCAGCCTGCACGTCGACGAGCCGTCTCCGCACATCGACTGGACGGACGGCACGCTCCGCCTCCTGACGGAGGCCGAGAGCTGGGACTCCGGCGAGCAGCCGCGCCGAGCGGCTGTCTCGGCGTTCGGCATCAGCGGTACGAACGCGCACGTGGTCATCGAGCAGGCTCCGGTGGAGGAGTCTGCCGAGGGTGAGGTGCCGGTGGTGCCGTCTGTGGGTGTGGGTGTGGTGCCGTGGGTGTTGTCGGCGGCTTCGGATGCGGGGTTGGTGGCTCAGGCGGGGCGGTTGGCTGAGCGTGTTGGTGTGGGTTCTGGTGTGGGTTCTGGGTTGGGTGCGGTGGATGTGGGGTGGTCGTTGGCGTCGGGTCGTGCGGCGTTGTCGCGTCGTGCGGTGGTGTGGGGTGCGGATGTGGGTGAGTTGCGGGAGCGGCTTGGTGGTGTGGTTTCGGCTGGGGGTTCTGTGGTGGATGGTCGTCTTGCGGTGTTGTTCTCGGGTCAGGGTGCGCAGCGGTTGGGGATGGGTGCGGAGTTGGCTGGGGTGTTTCCGGTGTTTCGGGAGGCGTTTGCTGAGGTGTGTGGGGGGTTTGAGGGGTTGTTGCCGCGGTCGTTGGGTGAGGTGTTGGGGTCTGGTGTGGGTTCGGGTGTGGGGGGGTTGGTGGATGAGACGGTGTTTGCGCAGGCGGGTTTGTTTGCGGTGGAGGTGGGGTTGTGGCGGTTGGTGGAGTCGTGGGGGGTGCGGCCTGATTTTGTTGTGGGTCATTCGGTGGGTGAGGTGGCGGCTGCGTTCGCGGCGGGGGTGTTTTCGTTGGAGGATGCGTGTCGTTTGGTGGCTGCGCGGGGTGGTTTGATGCAGGGGCTTCCGGGGGGTGGGGGCATGCTTGCGGTGCAGGCTTCGTTGGGTTGGGTTGGGGAGGTTTTGTCTGGGGTTGGGGGTGTGGAGGTGGCGGCGGTCAATGGGCCGTCGTCGGTTGTGGTTTCGGGTTTGGTGGCGGGGTTGGATGTGGTGGCTGAGCGGTGTGCGGTGTCGGGGGTGAAGGCGCGTCGTTTGAGGGTGTCGCATGGTTTTCATTCGGCGTTGATGGAGCCGATGTTGGCGGAGTTCGGGCGTGTGGTGGAGGGGATTTCGTTCAGTCCGCCCAGTTTGGGTGTGGTGTCGAATGTGTCGGGTGGTTTGGCGGGGGAGGAGTTGTGTTCGCCGGGGTATTGGGTGCGGCATGTGCGTGAGGCGGTGCGTTTCGGTGATGGTGTTGGGTGGTTGTGGTCTGCGGGGGTGCGGAAGTTCTGGGAGTTGGGTCCGGATGCGTCGTTGACGGCGTTGGCTTCGGAATGTGTTGAGGGTGAGGGTGAGGGTGGCGGGGTGTTCGTGGCTTCGATGCGGCGTGGGAAGGGCGAGGTGGAGACGTTCACCTCGGCCGTGTCCAGACTGTGGGCCAGCGGGGTCACCGTCGACTGGCCTGCGGTGTTCGCCGGGCATGAGCCCCGCCGGGTGGAGCTGCCGACGTACCCCTTCCAGCGGGACCGCTACTGGTTGGAGAGGCGGCGGCCCCCGGGCGGGTCGGCGTCGCCCGGGGACGTGGGGGACGCGCGGTTCTGGCAGGCCGTCGAGCGGCAGGACGTGGGCGAGCTGGCCGGGGCCTTGGACGGCGATGACGGTGTCGCGTTGCGCGAGGCCCTGCCGGCGCTGGCCGAGTGGCGGAGGCGGAGCCGTGAGCAGGAGGCTGTGGGCGGGCTCGGGTACGCGGTGACGTGGAAGCCGTTGGAGGCCGGGCCGGGAACGCTGCGTGGCCGTTGGGTGGTGGCCGTCCCGGAGGCTGGCGGTGACGTGGAGTGGCAGCAGGCCGTGCTCGACGCGCTCGGAGCCGCCGGCGCCGAGGCGGTGACGCTGTCGGTGCCGCTGACGGAGGCGCCTGACGTGGCGCGGCTCGCGGGGGAGCTGGCCGAGCTGTCGACCGACGAGGGCGCTGGGGAGACGGGGACGCTCACCGGGGTGTTGTCGCTGCTCGGATGTGACGGCGCCGCCCTACGGGCCGACGGGGACGGGCTCACTCCGGCGATGAGCGGAACCGTGGCTCTGCTCCAGGCGCTTCAGGCTCTCCAGGCGCGCGGGCCAGCCGGCACAGCTGGGTCAACCGGCACAGCCGGGGCGACCTGCGGCCCGGTGCCGTTGTGGTGTGCGACGCGGGGTGCGGTGGCGGCCACGGCGTCCGACGCCGCCCCGGAGGCCGGGGGCGCCGCGCTGTGGGGGCTCGGCCGGGTGGCGGGGCTGGAGCAGCCGGATCTGTGGGGCGGGCTCGTGGACCTCCCCCGGCGTTGGGGCGAGCGGACGGGGCGTCTCCTGGCCGGTGTGCTGGCCGGCGTGCGGGACGAGGACCAGCTCGCCGTCCGACCGTCGGGCCTGCTGGCGCGTCGGCTCACACGGGCGCCGCTGCCGGGTCCGGTGCCGGCGCCGGGCGCCCGCCGCTCGTCGACGACCGGCGGCGAACAGGGCGCGAAGGACGGGACCGAGGGGGGCGGTACCGGAGACGCGCGCGGGGTCCAGTGGCCGCCGAAGGGGACCGTCCTCGTCACCGGGGGCACGGGCGCGCTGGGGGCGCGGGTGGCGAGGTCGCTCGCGGAGGCGGGGACCGAGCATCTGCTGTTGCTGAGCCGTCGGGGCGAGCAGGCGCCGGGGGCCGTCGAGCTGGCCGCGGAACTGCGCGCGGAGGGCTGCGCGGTGACGATCGCGGCCTGCGACGCCGCGGACCGGGACCGGTTGGCGGAGGTGCTGGGCGGTGTTCCGGCGGACCGTCCCCTCGGCGCCGTCTTCCACACCGCGGGTGTGGTGGACGACGGTGTGCTGGGGTCGTTGACGACGGAGTCGCTGCGCCGCGTGCTGCGTCCCAAGGCCGCCGCCGCGCGCAATCTGCACGAGTTGACCAGCGGTGCCGAACTGAGCGCGTTCGTGCTGTTCTCGTCGTTCGCCGGTACGGTCGGGGCGCTCGGGCAGGCGGCCTACGCCGCGGCCAACGCCTTCCTCGACGCCGTCGCGGCGCAGCGGCGGGCGGCCGGGCTGCCGGCGACGTCGCTGGCGTGGGGGCCGTGGGCCGGTCAGGGCATGGCCGCCGAGGGAACGGTGGCGGCGGGGGCGCGACGCGTCGGGCTGCTCCCGATGGCGCCCGAGCGGGCCCTCACGGCGCTGAGCCGCGCCGCCCTGGGCTTTCCGGGGCCGGGCGCGGCGGCGGTACCCGGCGCGGCGTCCGGGAACGGCCACCTCGTCCTGGCGGACGTGGACTGGGAGCGCTTCGCCCCCGCGTTCACGGTGGGCCGTCCGAGCCCCCTCATCGCCGACCTCCCCGACGTCCGGCGCGTGCTCGACGCGACGCGGCCGACGGCGGGGTCCGAGGGCTCGGGCGGCACGGCGGACGAGCTCACCGCGCGGCTGCGTGGTCTGCCCGGACCGGACCGGGCCCGGGCTCTGGCCGATGTCGTCCGGGAGCACGTGGCGGCGGCCCTCGGGCACGCGTCGTCCCGCACCGTGGACCCGGACCGGCCCTTCAAGGAGCTGGGTTTCGACTCGCTCACCGCCGTCGACCTGCGCAACCGGCTGACCGCGCACACCGGGCTGCGGCTGCCGACCACGCTCGTCTTCGACTATCCCACCGCGGGCGCCCTCGCCGGGTACCTGCTCGCACGGCTCGTCCCGGAGGACGCGGACGCCGCCGGGCGGACCTCCGCCGCCGGGCTGCCCGCCGCCTTCGCGCCTCGCCCGGTGGACGACGAGCCGATCGCGATCGTCGGCATGAGCTGCCGCCTGCCCGGCGGGGTGACCTCGCCCGAGGAGCTGTGGGAGCTGCTGGCGGAGGGCCGGGACGCCATCACCCCGTGCCCCGACGACCGCGGCTGGGACATCGAGGACTTCTACGACCCCGACCCCGAGCAGCCCGGCCGCACCTACGGACGGCAGGGCGGGTTCATGGCCGGTGCCGACGCCTTCGACGCCGCCTTCTTCGGCATCAGCCCGCGCGAGGCCCTCGCGATGGACCCGCAGCAGCGCGTTCTCCTGGAGGCGAGCTGGGAGGCCGTCGAGCGGGCCGGAATCGACCCGCACAGCCTGCGCGGCAGCCGCACGGGCGTCTTCGTCGGCCTGGTCTCCTTCGACTACGCCGCCCGCTCCCTCGGGCCCGGGCTGGAGGACCTGGAAGGGTTCCTCGGCATCGGCAACTCGGCCAGTGTCGCCTCCGGCCGCGTGGCCTACACGCTCGGCCTGGAGGGCCAGGCGCTGACGATCGACACCGCCTGTTCCTCGTCCCTCGTCGCGCTGCACCTCGCAGCGAGGGCACTGCGCTCCGGCGAGTGCGGCATGGCCCTCGCCGGGGGCGTCACGGTGCTGCCGTCGCCGAGCATCTTCCTGGAGTTCAGCCGTCAGCGCGGTCTCTCCGAGGACGGCCGCTGCCGCGCCTTCTCCTCCGGCGCCAACGGCTTCGGCCCGGCGGAAGGCGTCGGCGTGCTGGTCCTGGAACGGCTGTCGGACGCCCGCCGCAACGGGCACCGGGTGCTGGCCGTCCTCAGGGGCTCGGCGGTCAACCAGGACGGCGCGTCCAACGGGCTGACGGCGCCCAACGGCCCGTCCCAGCAGCGCGTCATCCGCCAGGCCCTCGCCGAGGCGGGGCTCTCCCCGGCCGACGTCGACGCCGTCGAGGCCCACGGCACCGGGACGTCGCTGGGCGACCCGATCGAGGCGCAGGCGCTGCTGTCCACCTACGGACAGGGCCGGGAGGCGGACCGGCCGTTGTGGCTGGGCTCGGTGAAGTCCAACCTCGGCCACACCCAGGCCGCCGCGGGTGTCACCGGCATCATCAAGATGGTGCTCGCCATGCGGGAGGGCACCCTGCCGCGCACCCTGCACGTCGACGAGCCCTCCCCCCACGTGGACTGGTCCGGCGGTGACGTCACACTCCTCACCGAGGCCACCCCGTGGCCGGACACCGGCCGACCGCGACGCGCGGCGGTGTCCTCCTTCGGCATCAGCGGCACCAACGCGCACGTCATCCTGGAGGCCGCAGACCCCTTCGCCGGGGAGCACGAGGACGCCGAGCAGCCCGACGAGGCCGAGGAGCTTCAGGGGGCCGAGGGAGCTGGCGCTGCCGGTGCCGTCGGCGCGGGCCCGCTGTGGCGGGCGCAGGCCCCGCCGTGGGTGCTGTCGGCTCGTGACGGCGACGCGCTGCGTGCCCAGGCCGCCCGCCTTGCCGCCCACCTCACCGAAACGGCTCCCGACGCCGACCCCTTCGACGTCGGCCACGCCCTGCTCACCCAGCGGGCCGCTCTGGAGCACCGGGCCGTCCTCACCGGCCCCGACCTGCCCGGGCTCCTCGCCTCCGCCCGAGCACTGGCCGACGGCGCACCCGGGCCCGGCACCGTCACCGGGCGGACCGGGCAAGTCGGCGGCGTCACCTTCGTCTTCCCCGGCCAGGGCTCCCAGTGGCTCGGCATGGGCCGTGAACTGCTGGCCGACTGCCCGGTGTTCGCCGCCCGCATGGCGGAGTGCGAGAACGCTCTCGCGCCCTTCGTCCCCTGGTCGCTCACCGGACTGCTCACCGGTGACGGCTCCGACCCCGACGCGAAGTGGGGCGACTGGACGGAACGCGTCGAGATCATCCAACCGGCGCTGTGGGCGGTCATGGTGTCCCTGGCCGCGGTCTGGGAGGCCATGGGGGTGACCCCGTCGGCCGTCGTCGGACACTCGCAGGGCGAGCTCGCCGCCGCCGTCGTCGCCGGGGCGCTCAGCCTCCACGACGGCGCCCGCATCGTCACCGCCCGCTCGGCGCTGGCGGCGCCACTCGCCGAGCACGGCCGGCTCATGTCCGTCGCGCTCGGCGTGGACGAACTCGCGCCCCGCCTGGCCCGGTGGGAAGGTGTCCTGACCGTGGCCGCGGTGAACGGCCCCGCGTCCACCGTCGTCGCCGGGCCGCACGCGGAGCTCGACGCGCTCTCCGCCGAACTGGAGGCCGACGGAGTGTGGTCGCGCAACGTGGCCCACACCTACGCCTCCCACTCGCCGCAGATGGACGCGTTGCGCGAAGCGCTCCTCGACGTCGCGCGACCGGTGACCCCGGCGCCGTCCCGCGTCGCCTTCGTCTCCACCGTCACCGGCGGACTCCACGACGGCGAGCAGCTCGACGCCGCCTACTGGTACCGGAACCTGCGCGAGCCGGTGGCCTTCCGGAAGGCCGTCGAGACCGCCGTCGCCCTGGGCCACACCACCCTCGTCGAGGTCAGCCCGCACCCGGTGCTGGTCGGGGCGGTCCAGGAGACCGTGGAGGCCGCCGCGGCACCGGGGGCCGCCGAGACCGTCGGCGCCGCCGCCGTCGGCGGCACCCTGCGCCGGGACGACGGCGGCACCGCGCGGCTGACGTCCGCCGCCGCCGAGCTGTGGGTGCGCGGGGTCCCCGTCGACTGGCGGGCCCTGTTCACCGGCCGTCACCCGGCCCCCGTGGACCTGCCCACCTATCCGTTCCAGCGCAGGCGCTACTGGCTCACCGGGCAGACGGCCGCCTCCGGCGACCCCACCGGGCTCGGGCTCACCGACCCCCGGCACCCGCTGCTCGGCGCCGCCCTGCGCCCCGCCGACGGCACCGGGGACACCGTGCTCCTGACCGGCCGCCTAGCCACCCACGCCCACCCCTGGACGGCCGAACACCGCGTACTCGGCACCGCTGTGCTGCCCGGCTCCGCCCTCGTCGAGCTCGCCGTACGGGCGGGCGACGAGGTCGGCTGCGACCGGCTGCGCGAACTCGTCCTCCACAGCCCGCTGGTGCTGCCGGAGCGCGGCGGAACCCGGCTGCAGGTCGTCGTCGGTCCACGCGACGCCACCGGGGCCCGCGCCGTCGGCATCCACTCACGCCCCGAGGGCCGTCCCGAGGACCGCCCCGCGGAGGGCTCGGCGGGCGGCTCCGAGGACGGCTCCGAGGGCGTGTGCTGGACCTGCCACGCCGAAGGGATCCTCCTCCCCGACGCCGACCACGTCCCGGACGACGACCGCAGACTGGACGTCTGGCCGCCGCTGGGCGCCCAACCCGTGGACGTCAGCGGCTTCTACGAGAACCTGGAGCAGGCCGGTTACGGCTACGGCCCCGCCTTCCAGGGGCTCCAGGCGGCCTGGCGGCGCGGCGACGAGCTCTTCGCCGAGGTCGCCCTGCCCGACGCACTGCGCTCCGACGCCCAACGCTACGGGCTGCACCCCGTCCTGCTGGACACCGCGCTCCAGGCAGCCGCCGTGGCCTCCACGGACGCCACGGACGCCGGTGGTGGCCTGCGGCAGCCCTTCGTCTGGTCCGCCTTCTCCCTGCACGCCTCCGGCGCCACGGCGCTGCGCGTACGGCTCGCCCCCTCCGGCGCCGACGGCATCCAGGTCACCCTCGCCGACCCGGCCGGTCAACCCGTCGCCGAGATCGGCACGCTCGTCCAACGCCCCGTCGACGCCGAACAGCTCGCCGAGACCGTCCGCCGCGGCACGGACGCCGTCACCGCGCCCGCCCCCGGCGAGCCGGCCGGCCCCGCGACGGCGGACGGCGCCAGGCCCGGGGGCGCGGCACCGTCCGACGCGAGGCCGGGCACCCGCCGCCGCACGGCGGCCGCCGCCGCCCAGCCCGGCGACGGCACGGCGGCGGCCACCGCCCTCGCCCGACGGCTCGCCGGACTCGCCGCACCCGAGCGCGCCCGGCTGCTCACCGACCTGGTCCGGCACCAGGCCGCCGCCGTCCTGGGCCACGGCTCCCCGGACGAGGTCGAGGCGGACCGGCCGTTCAAGGACGTCGGCTTCGACTCGATGATGTCCGTGCAACTCCGCAACCGTCTCGCGGCCGAGACCGGGCTCGCCCTCCCCGCCACCCTCGCCTTCACCTACCCCGACCCCGCCCGGCTCGCCGCCCACCTGAACGACCTCCTCGACCCGGAGGGCGGCACCGGCGGCCCCGCCGACGAGACCGGCCGTGTGCTGGCCGAGATCGAACGCCTCGACACCGCCCTCGCGGCCGTCGAGGGCGGACTGACCGACCACGACGCCCGCGCCCGCGTCGTCAAACGGCTGCAGACCCTGCTGTGGCGCTGGACCGGCAGCAGCGCGGCCGCCCCCGGCACCGCCGAGGACGCCCCCGGCACCGGCGGTGTCCTTGACGACGGCGCCCTCGAATCCGTCACGGACGACGAGATGTTCGACCTGATCGACCGCGAGCTTGGAGCCTAGGAGTCCCGACGATGACCAGCAACGAAGACAAGCTCCGCGAGTACCTCAAGCGCGTCACCGCCGACTACTCCCAGGTGCGGCAGCGCCTCCGGGAACTCGAGGCCAAGGACCAGGAACCCGTCGCCGTCGTCGGCATGGCCTGCCGCTACCCCGGCGGCGTCAGCTCGCCGGAGGAGCTGTGGCGGCTCGTCGAGTCCGGCGGGGACGGCATCACGCCGTTCCCCGTCGACCGGGGCTGGGACGAGAACCTCTACGACCCGGACCCGGACGCCCACGGCAAGAGCTACGTCACCGAGGGTGGTTTCCTGCACGACGCGGCCGAGTTCGACGCCGAGTTCTTCGGCATCTCGCCGCGCGAGGCCCTGGCCATGGACCCCCAGCAGCGCCTGCTCCTGGAGACCAGCTGGGAGGCCGTCGAACGGGCCGGAATCGACCCGCACTCCCTGCGCGGAAGCCGCACCGGCGTGTTCGCCGGAGCCGTCGCCTCCGACTACGCCTCCCGCCTCGACGCGGTCCCCGAGGAGATCGAGGGCTTCCTCGTCACCGGCAATATGACGAGCGTCGTCTCCGGCCGCGTCTCCTACGTCCTCGGCCTCGAAGGCCCGGCGGTGACGGTGGACACCGCGTGCTCGTCGTCACTCGTCGCCACCCACCTCAGCATGCAGGCACTCCGACAGGGCGAGTGCGACCTCGCCCTCGCCGGCGGCGTCACCGTCCTCCCCACGCCCTCGGGCTTCGTCGGCTTCAGCCGGCAGCGCGGGCTCGCCCGCGACGGCCGCTGCAAGGCCTTCGACGCCTCGGCCGACGGCACCAACTGGTCCGAGGGGGTGGGCGTGCTCCTGCTGGAACGCCTCGCCGACGCCCGCCGCCACGGCCACCGGGTACTCGCCGTCCTCCGCGGCTCCGCCACCAACCAGGACGGCGCCAGCAACGGCCTCAGCGCCCCCAGCGAGCTCGCCCAGCGCAACGTCGTCGAGCAGGCCCTCGAGAACGCCCGTCTGACCGCGTCTGACGTCGACGCCGTCGAGGCGCACGGCACGGGTACGACGTTGGGTGACCCGATCGAGGCGCAGGCGCTGCTGGCGACCTACGGGCAGGGCCGGGAGGCGGACCGGCCGCTCTGGCTCGGCTCGATCAAGTCCAACATCGGCCACGCCGGCGCCTCCGCGGGTGTGGCGGGTGTGATCAAGACGGTGATGGCGTTGCGGTGCGGGGTGTTGCCGCGGACGTTGCATGTGGATGAGCCGACGCCGCATGTGGACTGGTCGTCGGGTGGTGTGCGGTTGCTGCGTGAGGCGCGGGAGTGGGTGCGTCGGGGTGACCGGCCGCGTCGTGGTGCGGTGTCGTCGTTCGGTGTCTCGGGCACGAACGCGCACGTGATCGTCGAGGAGGCTCCGGAGGACGAGGGGCCGGAGGCCGGTGCGGTGGTGCTCTCCGGTGCTGGCGGATTGTCCGGGTCTTCGGTGGTGCCGTGGGTGGTGTCGGCGCGTTCGGCGGGGGCGTTGGCGGCGCAGGCGGGTCGTGTGGCTGAGGCTTCGGTGGGTTTGGATCCGGTTGATGTGGGTTGGGGTCTGGTGTCGTCGCGTTCGGTGTGGGAGCACCGTGCGGTGGTGTGGGGTTCGGGGTCGGGTGAGCTGGCGTCGGGGTTGGGGGCGTTGGCGTCGGGTGAGGTGGTGGGGAACGTGGTTTCGGGGGTTGTTGCGGGTGGTTCGGGTGGTTCGGGTGGTGTGGTGTTGGTGTTTCCGGGTCAGGGTTCGCAGTGGTTGGGGATGGGCCGGGGGCTGTTGGCGTCGTCGCCGGTGTTCGCGGATCGTCTGGCGGAGTGTGAGACGGCCCTTGCTCCGCACGTTGAGTGGTCGTTGCGTGAGGTGCTGACGGGCGGGGATGAGGGTTGGCTGGATCGGGTGGATGTGGTGCAGCCGGTGTTGTGGGCGGTGATGGTGTCGTTGGCGGCGGTGTGGGAGTCCTTGGGTGTTGAGCCTGCTGGGGTGGTGGGTCATTCGCAGGGTGAGATTGCGGCTGCGGTGGTGGCGGGTGTGTTGAGTGTGGGGGATGGGGCGCGGGTGGTGGCGTTGCGGTCGGCTGCGATCCGGGAGGAGTTGGCGGGTCGTGGGGGCATGGTGTCGTTGGCGACGGGTGTGGAGCAGGCGGCGGCGTGGGTGGAGCCGTTCGGGGGCCGGGTCTCGGTTGCGGTGCTGAATGGTCCGTCGGCGACGGTGGTTGCGGGGGAGCCGGGGGCGTTGGAGGAGATCGCGGCGATGGCGGAGGCGGCCGGGGTGCGGGCTCGTCGGGTTCCGGTGGACTACGCCTCGCACTCGGTCCACGTGGAGGACATTCGCACGCGGCTGTTGGAGGCTCTGGCCGACGTGGAGCCGCACGAGTCCCGGGTACCGGTGATTTCCACGGTGACGGGTGGGGTGTTGGACACCTCCACGATGGATGCGGCGTATTGGTACGCGAATCTGCGGGAGCCGGTGCGGTTCACCGACGCGGTCTCGCAGGCTCTGGCGTCCGGCCACCGCACCTTCGTCGAGGTCAGTGCCCATCCGGTGTTGGTGATGGGTGTGCAGGCGATCGCGGAGGCCGCCGAGGTCGAGGCCACCGTCGTCGGAACGCTGCGTCGGGATGAGGATGAGTCGGCCCGGTTCATCGCCTCGGCGGCGGAGCTGTGGGTCCGGGGCGTGGACATCGACTGGACCGCCGTCTACGCGGGGCGGTCCACCCAACGGGTCGACCTTCCCACCTACCCCTTCCAGCGTGAGCGGTTCTGGCTGGAGTCGGTGTCGGGTGCCGGGGATGTGAGTGGCGCGGGGCTGGCTGCCGCTGGGCATCCGTTGCTGGGGGCTGCGGTGAGTCTGGCGGCCGATGGGGGTGTGATGCTGACCGGGCGGTTGTCGACGCGGACGCATCCGTGGCTGGCCGACCATGCCGTCGGCGGAACCGTGCTCTTCCCCGGTACCGGGTTCGTGGAGTTGGCCGTGCGGGCCGGGGACGAGGTCGGCTGCGGGCGCCTGGACGAGCTGACCCTTCACGCGCCGCTGATCCTTCCCGAGCGCGGCGGCGTGCACCTTCAGGTGGTCGTCGGCCCGGCGGATCAGAGGGGTGGGAGAGAGCTTGCGGTGTACTCACGCCCGGAGGAGGCGGCGTCCGATGACGCCTGGACGCTGAACGCCGACGGCTCTCTGGGCGCTGCGCCCGTAGCTCCGCCCACCATGGACCTGACCGCTTGGCCGCCGCCGGGTGCGGAGCGGGTCGACGTGTCCGATTTCTACGGTGCCGTCGAGGCCGCGGGCTATGGCTACGGCCCGGCGTTCCGCGGGCTTCGGTCGGCGTGGCGGCGCGGTGGCGAGGTGTTCGCCGAGGTTGCGTTGCCGGAGGAACCGCGCGGGGACGCGGGGGCCTTCGGCGTCCATCCCGCACTCCTGGACGCAGCGTTGCACGCGAACGGGTACGGGGACTTCGGCGGTGACGCTGATGCGCTGCGACTGCCGTTCGCGTGGACGGGGGTGTCGCTGTTCGCGGCCGGAGCGGACCGGCTGCGGGTGCGTATCTCCGCCGCGGGAGAGGACGCCCTGGCCGTGGAGGTGGCCGATGCGACGGGGCAGCCGGTGGCGGAGGTGCGGTCGATCGTCCTGCGACCGGTGTCGGCTGCGGCGCTGGCCGCGGGCGAGGCGCCCGGCGATGACCTCTTCCGCACGGCATGGACCGCGGTGCCGGTCGAGGAGGAGCTGACCGGGGCCGGCGTCTGGGCGGTCCTCGGAGCCGACGACCGCCTCGGCGTGGGCGCGGCCGTCCAGGGTGCGGGCTTGGCTGTGGACGCCTACCCGACGATGGAGGGTCTCCGGGCCGTGCTGGACGCCGGGGTCCCGGCACCGGAGGCGGTGCTGTACCCCGTCCCCGTCGGCCTTGCCGAGGGGACCGCGGAGGCGGCCCTGCGGACCACGACGGAACTGCTCGCCGTCGTCCAGGAGTGGCTGGCTCAGGAAGCGCTGGTCGACACCCGGCTGGTGGTGGTGACCTGTGGCGCCGTGGACGTCGACGGAGGCGGGGTCGCCGACCTGGCGGCAGCCCCGGTGTGGGGGTTGCTGCGCTCCGCGCAGTCGGAGAACCCGGACCGATTCCTGCTGCTCGACCTGGACCCGACGGATGCCATGGGCGCCGATCTGGTCGCCGAGGCCGTGACGGCGGCGCTGGAGGCCGGGGAACCGCAGGTGGCGGTGCGGGGCGGTGAGGTGTTGGTGCC
The DNA here is from genome assembly GCF_027460245.1 of Streptomyces sp. WMMC1477. Classification (NCBI taxonomy): domain Bacteria; kingdom Bacillati; phylum Actinomycetota; class Actinomycetes; order Kitasatosporales; family Streptomycetaceae; genus Streptomyces; species Streptomyces sp. WMMC1477. The sequence goes on from NZ_JAPZBD010000003.1 coordinate 3,460,830, forward strand.
CCGGTTGGCGCGTGTGAATGCCGGTGGTGCGTTGGTGCCGCCTGCCGGTGCGTCGGCGTGGCGGTTGGACACGGCGGCTTCCGGGACGTTGGAGGGCCTGCGGTTGCTGCCCGCGCCGGAGGCGGAGGCGCCGCTCACCGTCGGGCAGGTGAGGATCGCCGTACGGGCGGCGGGGCTGAACTTCCGGGACGTGTTGATCGGTCTCGGCATGGTGCCGGGGCAGACGGTCATGGGGAGCGAGGGCGCCGGTGTCGTCGTCGAGGTGGGCGAGGGAGTCGACCACCTCGTGGTCGGCGACCGGGTGATGGGATTCCTCACCGGTGGCCTGGGTCCCGTTGCGGTCACGGATGCCCGTGTGGTGGCCCGGATGCCGGAGGGGTGGTCGTTCGAGCGGGCGGCGTCGGTTCCCGTCGCTTTCCTGACTGCCTACTACGGGCTGAAGGATCTGGCCGGTCTGCGGGCGGGGGAGACGGTGCTCGTGCATGCGGGGGCGGGCGGTGTCGGTATGGCGGCCGTGCAGTTGGCCCGGCATTTCGGGGCGCGGGTGTTGGCGACGGCGAGTCCGGGGAAGTGGGGTGCGCTGCGTGAGCTGGGGCTCTGCGAGGACGAGATCGCGTCCTCGCGTGATCTGGACTTCCGGGAGAAGTTCCTCGCGGTGACGGACGGGGCCGGAGTGGACGTGGTCCTGAACTCCCTGGCCGGTGAGTACGTGGATGCCTCCCTCGAACTCCTCCCGCGCGGCGGCCGGTTCCTGGAACTGGGGAAGACCGACATCCGCTCGGCGGAGGATGTCGGCCGTACGCACGAGGGCGTCACCTACCGCGACTACAGCCCCGGCGACGGTGGCCTGGAACGAGCGGGAGAGATTCTGCGCACGGTGCTCTCCCTGTTCGGGGAGGGGGTGGTGGAGCCTTTGCCGGTGCGGTCGTGGGATGTGCGGCGTGCGCCGGAGGCGTTCCGGTACATGAGCCAGGCCAGGCATGTGGGCAAGGTGGTGTTGACCGTTCCCGGTTCGCTCGACCCGGACGGGACGGTGTTGGTCACCGGTGGGACGGGCACGTTGGGGTCGTTGTTGGCGCGGCATCTGGTGGTCGGGCACGGGGTGCGGCATCTGGTGTTGACGAGTCGCAGTGGTGATCAGGCTCCGGGGGCTGCCGAGTTGGTGGCGGAGTTGTCCGGGTTGGGGGCCGCTGTCGAGGTGGTGGCGTGTGACGTGGCGGACCGGGAGGCGTTGGCGGGTGTGCTGGAGGCTGTTCCGGCCGAGCGTCCGTTGACCGGTGTGGTGCACGCGGCGGGTGTGCTGGCCGACGGTCTGGTGGGTTCGTTGTCGCCGGAGCAGGTGGCGCGGGTGTGGCGGCCGAAGGTGGACGCGGCGGTCAACCTGCACGAGCTCACCCGCGACGCCGACCTGGCCCTCTTCGCCCTCTACTCCTCCGCCTCCGGGGTGTTCGGTGGTCCCGGGCAGGCCAACTACGCGGCGGCGAACGTGTTCCTGGACGCCCTGGCCCACCACCGCCGGGCGCAGGGCCTGGCGGCGACGTCCGTGGCCTGGGGGTTGTGGGAGCAGGCCAGCGCCATGACGGGGCACATGGGCGACCGCGATCAGGCCCGTCTCGGGCAGGGCGGCCTGCTGCCGCTCACCTCATCCGACGGACTGGCCCTGTTCGACCGTGCGACGGCCGTGGACGAGGCCCACGTGCTGGCGAGCCCCCTGGACATGCCGGGTCTGCGGCGTCTCGCCGCAGACGGGGTGCTGCCCGGCGTGCTGCGTGGCCTGGTACGGGCCGCGCCCGGAGGCGCGACACGACGCCTCGTGGGAGCGTCGGGAGCGGGCGGTTCCGGCGACGGTTCCGAGCTGGGCGCGCAGTTGGCCGGGCTGGGGGAGGGGGAGCGAGAGCGGCTCCTGCTGGATCTGGTGCGTTCGCACGTGGCGGCCGTGCTCGGGCATGCCGCCGGGCAGTCCGTGGACGCCGACCGCCCGTTCAAGGATCTGGGTTTCGACTCGCTGACGGCCGTGGAGCTGCGTAACCGGCTGAACGCCGCCACCGGCCTGCGACTGCCCGCCACCCTCGTCTTCGACCACCCCACCCCCACCATCCTCGCCACCCACATTCGCGCTCAGGTCACCGGCGCGGAGACGGCCCCCGTCGGCCTGGACGCAGGCGTCACCACGACGGACGACGAGCCGATCGCCATCGTCGGAATGTCCTGTCGCTTCCCGGGGGGCGTCGCGTCGCCGGAGGACCTGTGGCGACTGGTGCGGGACGGCGACGACGCGATCACCGCCTTCCCCACCGACCGCGACTGGGACGAGAACCTCTACGACCCGGACCCGGACGCACAGGGCAAGACCTATGTGCGCGGTGGAGGATTCGTCGCGGGAGCGGCCGAGTTCGACGCCGGCTTCTTCGGGATATCCCCGCGCGAGGCGTTGGCCATGGACCCGCAGCAGCGGCTGCTGCTGGAGGCGTCCTGGGAGGCGGTGGAGCGTGCCGGGATCGCTCCCATGTCGCTCCGGGGCAGCCGGACCGGGGTCTTCGCCGGTGCTCTGGCCTCCGAGTACGTAGCGCGGCTGAACGCCGTCCCCGATGGCATCGAGGGCTTCCTCGGGACGGGGAACATGTCGAGTGTGACGTCGGGCCGGGTGGCCTATCAGCTCGGGCTGGAGGGTCCGGCGGTGACGGTGGACACGGCGTGTTCGTCGTCGCTGGTGGCGTTGCACATGGCGGTGCAGTCGTTGCGCCAGGGGGAGTGCGACCTCGCGCTCGCGGGCGGCGTCACGGTGATGTGCACCCCGACGGGATTCGTGGAGCTGAGCCGTCAGCGTGGTCTTGCGGAGGACGGTCGGTGCAAGGCGTTCGCGGGTGCGGCCGATGGTTTCGGTCCGGCGGAGGGTGTGGGTGTGCTGGTGGTGGAGCGGTTGTCGGACGCTCGTCGTCAGGGGCATCGGGTGCTGGCGGTGGTGCGGGGTTCGGCAGTGAACCAGGACGGTGCGTCGAACGGTCTGACGGCGCCGAACGGGCCGTCCCAGCAGCGGGTGATCCGTCAGGCTCTGGCCAACGCCGGTCTCGCCCCGGGTGATGTGGACGTGGTGGAGGCGCACGGTACGGGGACGACGTTGGGTGACCCGATCGAGGCGCAGGCGCTGCTGGCGACCTACGGCCAGGGTCGGGAGGCGGAGCGTCCGTTGTGGCTGGGGTCGGTGAAGTCGAACATCGGGCACACGCAGGCCGCGGCGGGTGTCGCGGGTGTGATCAAGATGGTGATGGCGATGCGGGCGGGGGAGCTTCCCCGGACCCTGCACGTGGACGAGCCCACCCCCCACGTCGACTGGACGACAGGCGCGGTCGAACTGCTCACGGAACAGCAGGGCTGGGATACCGGCGAGCGGCTCCGCAGGGCAGGCATCTCGTCCTTCGGCATCTCCGGCACGAACGCGCACGTGATCCTGGAGGAGGCCCCGCCCGGCGAAACGTCCGGCCCGCAGACCGTTCCCGGCAGCGGTACCGGACTCACGGGCTCGGCCGTCGTGCCGTGGGTGCTGTCCGGGCGTTCGGCGGAGGCCCTGACCGCCCAGGCCGAGCGTCTGGCCGATGCTGTCTCGGAGGCCATGAACTCGCAGGACGTGGGCTGGAGCCTCCTGTCCTCGCGCACCGCGTTCGAGCACCGCGCTGTGGTGTGGGGCGCTGACACCGTTGAACTCGGTGACGGACTGCGCACGTTCGCATCCGCTGAGGCTTCCGGGAACCTGGTGTCGGGCGTTGCCGACGGTGCTGATGGTGTGGTGTTGGTGTTTCCGGGTCAGGGTTCGCAGTGGTTGGGGATGGGCCGGGGGCTGTTGGCGTCGTCGCCGGTGTTCGCGGATCGTCTGGCGGAGTGTGAGACGGCCCTTGCTCCGCACGTTGAGTGGTCGTTGCGTGAGGTGCTGACGGGCGGGGATGAGGGTTGGTTGGATCGGGTGGATGTGGTGCAGCCGGTGTTGTGGGCGGTGATGGTGTCGTTGGCGGCGGTGTGGGAGTCCTTGGGTGTTGAGCCTGCTGGGGTGGTGGGTCATTCGCAGGGTGAGATTGCGGCTGCGGTGGTGGCGGGTGTGTTGAGTGTGGGGGACGGGGCGCGGGTGGTGGCGTTGCGGTCGGCTGCGATCCGGGAGGAGTTGGCGGGTCGTGGGGGCATGGTGTCGTTGGCGACGGGTGTGGAGCAGGCGGCGGCGTGGGTGGAGCCGTTCGGGGGTCGGGTCTCGGTTGCGGTGCTGAATGGTCCGTCGGCGACGGTGGTTGCGGGGGAGCCGGGGGCGTTGGAGGAGATCGCGGCGATGGCGGAGGCGGCCGGGGTGCGGGCTCGTCGGGTTCCGGTGGACTACGCCTCGCACTCGGTCCACGTGGAGGACATTCGCACGCGGCTGTTGGAGGCTCTGGCCGGCGTGGAGCCGCACGAGTCCCGGGTGCCGGTGATTTCCACGGTGACGGGTGGGGTGTTGGACACCTCCACGATGGACGCGGCGTACTGGTACGCGAATCTGCGGGAGCCGGTGCGGTTCACCGATGCCGTGACCGAGGCGCTGGGGTCCGGTCACCGTACCTTCGTCGAGGTCAGTGCCCATCCGGTGTTGACGATGGGTGTGCAGGCGATCGCGGAGGCCGCCGACACCGAGGCCACCGTCGTCGGAACGTTGCGTCGGGATGAGGATGAGTCGGCCCGGTTCATCGCGTCGGCGGCGGAGTTGTGGGTCCGGGGTGTGGATGTCGACTGGTCGGCTGTCTACGCGGGCCGGTCCGTGCGGCGGGTTGATCTGCCCACGTACGCGTTTCAGCGTGAGCGGTTCTGGCTGGAGTCGGTGTCGGGTGCCGGGGATGTGAGTGGCGCGGGGTTGGCTGCCGCTGGGCATCCGTTGCTGGGGGCTGCGGTGAGTCTGGCGGCCGATGGGGGCGTGATGCTGACCGGGCGGTTGTCGACGCGGACGCATCCGTGGCTGGCCGACCATGCCGTCGGCGGAACCGTGCTCTTCCCCGGTACCGGGTTCGTGGAGTTGGCCGTGCGGGCCGGGGACGAGGTCGGCTGCGGGCGCCTGGACGAGCTGACCCTTCACGCGCCGCTGATCCTTCCCGAGCGCGGCGGCGTGCACCTTCAGGTGGTCGTCGGCCCGCCGGACGAGTCCGGGTGCCGACGGATGACCGTGCATGCGCGTGCGGAGGACGCGGAGCCGGACACTCCCTGGACCTGGCATGCCGACGGCACGCTGAGCACCGGGCCGGTCACCCCGTCCGCAACGGAGCTGACGGTGTGGCCCCCGCCGGGCGCGGAACGCGTTGACGTGTCGGGCTTCTACGCCGGGGCCGAGGAGGCAGGGTACGGCTACGGGCCGGCCTTCCGGGGGCTCCGGGCCGCGTGGCGACGCGGCGACGAGATCTTCGCCGAGGTTGCGCTGCCGGACGAACGGCAAGAGGAGGCGGCCGGGTTCGGCATCCACCCCGCCCTCTTGGACGCTGCCCTGCACGCCAACGGCTACGGGAGCTTCGTCGGCGCCCACGACGCCGGCGCCACCTCCCCGGAGTCGGTGAGGTTGCCGTTCGCGTGGACCGGTGTGTCGCTGTTCGCAGCCGGTGCCGATCGTGTCCGGGTGCGGATCACCGCGGCGGGGGAGGACGCGCTGTCCGTGGAGGTCGCGGACGTCACGGGGCAGCCGGTGGCCGAGGTGGCCTCGCTCGTCCTGCGTCCCGTCTCTCCCGGTCGGCTGGGCTCGGGCTCGGGCATGGGCCCGGATCTCGGCGCCGGGCAGGACGGGCTGTTCCGTCTCGACTGGACGGCGCTTCCGGCTCCGGAGGATGTGACCCCGGAGGCGGTCTGGGCGGTGCTCGGCACCGAGGACCGGTTCGCCGTCGGGGCGGCCGTCCAGGCGTCGGGGCTGGCCGTGGACTCCCATCTCGACCTCGACGGGCTCCGTGTCGTCGTCGAGGCCGGGGTTCCGGCTCCGGGACTGGTCTTCCACGCCCCGTCCGCGCCCCAGTCCCGGCCCGAGCCCGCCACTGGACCGGCGACCGAGTGGGGTCCGGCCCAGGACGCCGAGCGCATCACGGCCGAGGTGCTCGCAGTCGTCCAGGAGTGGCTGGCCGGGGACGCGTGGGCGGACGCCCGGCTGGTCGTCGTCACCCGAGGCGCTGTCGCCGTGGGGGACGAGAACGTCCACGACCTGGTGACCTCGCCGGTGTGGGGCCTGGTCCGGTCCGCCGAGTCGGAGAACCCGGGACGCTTCCTGCTGCTGGACCTCGACCCCGCGGGCGAGCCGGGCACCGACCCGATCGCCGAGGCCGTGACGGCGGCGCTGGAGGCCGGGGAGTGGCAGGTGGCCGTGCGGGGCGACGAGGTGCTGACGCCGCGACTGGCCCGCACGGGTGCTCCCGGGGGCGGCGCGCTGGAGCCGCCCGCCGGTGCCGCGGCCTGGCGGCTGGACATGAGGACGCCGGGGACCCTTGACGGGCTGGCCCTGCTGCCCGCCCCGGAGGCCGGGGCACCGCTCGCGGCCGGGCAGGTCAGGATTGGCGTGCGCGCCGCCGGAATGAACTTCCGCGACGTCCTGATCAGCCTCGGCATGTACCCGGGGCAGCCGATCCTGGGCAGCGAGGGCGCGGGCGTCGTCCTGGAGGTGGGCGAGGGCGTCGACGGCCTGGCGCCCGGTGACCGCGTGATGGGTGTGCTCCCGCACGCGTTCGGGCCGCTCGTCGTCACCGACGCGCGCACACTCGCCCCGATTCCCGAGGGGTGGTCGTTCGAGCGGGCGGCGTCGGTTCCCGTGGTGTTCCTGACCGCCTACTACGGGCTGAAGGATCTGGCCGGTCTGCGGGCGGGGGAGACGGTGCTCGTGCATGCGGGGGCGGGCGGTGTCGGTATGGCGGCCGTGCAGTTGGCCCGGCATTTCGGGGCGCGGGTGTTGGCGACGGCGAGTCCGGGGAAGTGGGGTGCGCTGCGCGCGCTGGGGCTCTCCGACGATGAGATCGCGTCCTCCCGCGACCTGGACTTCCGCGACGCCTTCAAGTCCGCCACCGGGGGCGCGGGCGTCGATGTCGTCCTCAACTCCCTGGCCCGTGAGTACGTCGATGCCTCGCTCGAACTACTCGCCCCTGGCGGCCGGTTCGTCGAGATGGGCAAGACCGACCTCCGTGACCCGCAAGAGCTCGCGCAACAGCATCCCGGCTGCCGCTATGCCGCCTTCGAACTCGGTGAGGCCGGTCCCGAGCGGATCGGAGAGATTCTGCGCACGGTGCTCTCCCTGTTCGGGGAGGGGGTGGTGGAGCCTTTGCCGGTGCGGTCGTGGGATGTGCGGCGTGCGCTGGAGGCGTTCCGGTACATGAGCCAGGCCAGGCATGTGGGCAAGGTGGTGTTGACTGTTCCCGGTTCGCTCGACCCGGACGGGACGGTGTTGGTCACCGGTGGGACGGGCACGTTGGGGTCGTTGTTGGCGCGGCATCTGGTGGTCGGGCACGGGGTGCGGCATCTGGTGTTGACGAGTCGCAGTGGTGATCAGGCGCCGGGGGCTGCCGAGTTGGTGGCGGAGTTGTCCGGGTTGGGGGCCGCTGTCGAGGTGGTGGCGTGTGACGCGGCGGACCGGGAGGCGTTGGCGGGTGTGCTGGAGGCCGTTCCGGCCGAGCGTCCGTTGACCGGTGTGGTGCACGCGGCCGGTGTGCTGGCCGACGGTCTGGTGGGTTCGTTGTCGCCGGAGCAGGTGGCGCGGGTGTGGCGGCCGAAGGTGGACGCGGCGGTCAACCTGCACGAGCTCACCCGCGACGCCGACCTGGCCCTCTTCGCCCTCTACTCCTCCGGTGCCGGTCTCCTCGGCAGCCCCGGGCAGGCCAACTACGCGGCGGCGAACGTGTTCCTGGACGCCCTGGCCCACCACCGCCGCGCCCAGGGCAAGGCGGCGACCTCTGTGGCCTGGGGCTACTGGGAGCAGGCCAGCGCCATGACGGGGCACATGGGCGACCGCGATCAGGCCCGTCTCGGGCAGGGCGGCCTGCTGCCGCTCACCTCATCCGACGGGCTGGCCCTGTTCGACCGCGCCGTGGCCTCGGACGAGCCGCTCGTGCTGGCGAGCCCGATGGACGTGGCGGGACTGCGGCGTCTCGCCGCAGACGGCATGGTGCCGGGGGTGCTGCGCGGCCTCGTGCGGGCGCCCGTGGGCGTGGGCCGTCGTGTCGTCGGGCCGACCGGCGGCACGGGTGCGGGCGCGGCCTCTCTCGCCGAGCGTCTCGCCGGGCTGGGGGAGGGGGAGCGAGAGCGGCTCCTGCTGGACCTGGTGCGTTCGCACGTGGCGGCCGTGCTCGGGCATGCCGCCGGGCAGTCCGTGGACGCCGACCGCCCGTTCAAGGATCTGGGTTTCGACTCGCTGACGGCGGTCGAGCTGCGTAACCGGCTGAACGCCGCCACCGGCCTGCGACTGCCCGCCACCCTCGTCTTCGACCACCCCACCCCCGCCGCGCTCACCCACCACATCCACTCCCAGGTCGCGGTTCCCGAGGGGACGGGCGGTGCCCCGACGCTCGCCGCCGAGCTGGAACGCCTGGAACAGATCATCGGCTCGGCCAGCGCGGACGACATCGTCGAACACCGGATGACGGACCGGCTCCGGGCGCTGCTCGGCAGGCTGGCGGAGCCGGAGCCGGCCGTGGAGGACACCGGTGACGAGGACCTCGACGGTGCCTCCGACGACGAACTGTTCGACCTCCTCGACGGGGAGCTGGGGAACCCGTGAACGGACCGACCTTCCGACCGCCAGCCTGGATGGATGACGCGCGATGAACAACGAGCAGAAGCTTCGTGAGTACCTGAAGCGGGCGACCGCCGACCTCCGGCAGGCTCGGCGTCGGGTGAAGCAGCTTGAGGAGCAGCCCCCGGTCGCGATCGTCGGCATGGCCTGCCGTTACCCGGGCGGGGTCTCCTCGCCGGAGGAGCTCTGGCGCGTGGTGGCCGACGGAGTCGACACCATCGGCCCCTTCCCCGAGGACCGCGACTGGGACGTGGAGAGCCTCTATGACCCCGACCCGGATGCCGAGGGCCGCACGTACGTCAAGGGCGGCGGCTTCCTCGACGGCGTCGGTGACTTCGACGCCGCGTTGTTCGGGATATCCCCGCGCGAGGCGTTGGCCATGGACCCGCAGCAGCGGCTGCTGCTGGAGGCGTCCTGGGAGGCGGTGGAGCGTGCCGGCATCGCGCCCGACTCGCTGCGGGGGAGCGCGACGGGGGTGTTCACCGGAGCGCCTTCCTCCGAGTACGTCTCCCGTCTGAACAGCGTGCCGGACGGGCTGGAGGGCTACATCAGCACCGGCAACGCGGTGAGCGTGGCCTCGGGCCGCGTCGCCTACACCCTCGGCCTGGAGGGGCCTGCGGTGTCGGTCGACACGGCGTGTTCGTCGTCCCTGGTGGCCCTGCACCTGGCGATTCAGGCACTGCGCCAGGGCGAGTGCACCCTCGCCCTGGCGGGCGGCGTGACCGTCATGCCGACTCCCGCGACGTTCATCGAGTTCGGACGTCAGCGTGGTCTTGCGGAGGACGGTCGGTGCAAGGCGTTCGCGGGTGCGGCCGATGGTTTCGGTCCGGCGGAGGGTGTGGGTGTGCTGGTGGTGGAGCGGTTGTCGGACGCTCGTCGTCAGGGGCATCGGGTGCTGGCGGTGGTGCGGGGTTCGGCGGTGAACCAGGACGGTGCGTCGAACGGTCTGACGGCGCCGAACGGGCCCTCGCAGCAGCGGGTGATCCGTCAGGCTCTGGCCAACGCCGGGCTTGCCCCGGGTGATGTGGACCTGGTGGAGGCGCACGGTACGGGGACGACGTTGGGTGACCCGATCGAGGCGCAGGCGCTGCTGGCCACGTATGGGCAGGGTCGGGAGGCGGAGCGTCCGTTGTGGCTGGGGTCGGTGAAGTCGAACATCGGGCACACGCAGGCCGCGGCGGGTGTCGCGGGTGTGATCAAGATGGTGATGGCGATGCGGGCGGGGGAGCTTCCCCGGACCCTGCACGTGGACGAGCCCACCCCCCACGTCGACTGGACGACAGGCGCGGTCGAACTGCTCACGGAACAGCAGGGCTGGGATACCGGCGAGCGGCTCCGCAGGGCAGGCATCTCGTCCTTCGGCATCTCCGGCACGAACGCGCACGTGATCCTGGAGGAGGCCCCGCCCGAGGAGACGTCCGGCCCCCACACGGTTCCGGGCGACACGGGGGGACTCACGGGCTCGGCGGTCGTGCCGTGGGTGCTGTCCGCGCGTACGGGCGAGGCGTTGGCGGTGCAGGCCGCACGTCTGGCCGAGACGGACTCGGATGTGGATCCGGTCGACGTTGGCTGGAGTCTGCTGTCGTCGCGTTCGGTGTTGGAGCACCGTGCGGTGGTGTGGGGGACGAAGGCGGGTGAACTGGTCACCGGCCTCGAAGCCCTCGCTTGTGGCGGGGCGACGGCGAACCTGGCGTCCGGATCGGCGGTCTCCGGTTCGGGTGGTGTGGTGTTGGTGTTTCCGGGTCAGGGTTCGCAGTGGTTGGGGATGGGCCGGGGGCTGTTGGCGTCGTCGCCGGTGTTCGCGGATCGTCTGGCGGAGTGTGAGACGGCCCTTGCTCCGCACGTTGAGTGGTCGTTGCGTGAGGTGCTGACGGGCGGGGATGAGGGTTGGCTGGATCGGGTGGATGTGGTGCAGCCGGTGTTGTGGGCGGTGATGGTGTCGTTGGCGGCGGTGTGGGAGTCCTTGGGTGTTGAGCCTGCTGGGGTGGTGGGTCATTCGCAGGGTGAGATTGCGGCTGCGGTGGTGGCGGGTGTGTTGAGTGTGGGGGATGGGGCGCGGGTGGTGGCGTTGCGGTCGGCTGCGATCCGGGAGGAGTTGGCGGGTCGTGGGGGCATGGTGTCGTTGGCGACGGGTGTGGAGCAGGCGGCGGCGTGGGTGGAGCCGTTCGGGGGCCGGGTCTCGGTTGCGGTGCTGAATGGTCCGTCGGCGACGGTGGTTGCGGGGGAGCCGGGGGCGTTGGAGGAGATCGCGGCGATGGCGGAGGCGGCCGGGGTGCGGGCTCGTCGGGTTCCGGTGGACTACGCCTCGCACTCGGTCCACGTGGAGGACATTCGCACGCGGCTGTTGGAGGCTCTGGCCGACGTGGAGCCGCACGAGTCCCGGGTACCGGTGATTTCCACGGTGACGGGTGGGGTGTTGGACACCTCCACGATGGATGCGGCGTATTGGTACGCGAATCTGCGGGAGCCGGTGCGGTTCACCGACGCGGTCTCGCAGGCTCTGGCGTCCGGCCACCGCACCTTCGTCGAGGTCAGTGCCCATCCGGTGTTGACGATGGGCGTGCAGGCGATCGCGGAGGCGGCCGAGGTCGAGGCGACCGTCGTGGGGACGTTGCGTCGGGATGAGGACGAGTCAGCCCGGTTCATCGCGTCGGCGGCGGAGTTGTGGGTCCGGGGCGTGGACATCGACTGGACCGCCGTCTACGCGGGGCGGTCCACCCAACGGGTCGATCTGCCCACCTACCCCTTCCAACGCAGCCGCTACTGGCTTGACGGCGGCGCCTCCGCGGCGGACGTGAGCGGGGCCGGCCTTGGCGCGGCGCAGCATCCGCTGCTCGGTGCGGCGGTGAGCCTGGCGGTCGACGGGGGCGTCATGCTCACCGGGCGGCTGTCGTTGCGGACGCATGCGTGGCTCGCGGATCACAGGGTCGGCGGAACCGTGCTCTTCCCCGGCACCGGGTTCGTGGAGTTGGCCGTCCGGGCCGGGGACGAGATCGGGTACGGGCACCTCCGCGAGCTGATGCTCCAGGCGCCGCTGGTCCTGCCCGAGCAGGGTGCCGTGCAGGTACAGGTGTTCGTGGAACCGCCGGACGAGGCGGGCCGGTGTGCTGTGTCCGTGCACTCCCGTCCGGAGGCGGAGCGGGCGGAGTCGGGCGAGGTGGGCGTGTCCGGAGGCGAGTCGCCCTGGACGTGCCACGCGGAGGGGACGCTGAGCCCTGAGCCGCCACCCCCCGCGACCGCTTCCCTCCCCGGAGCGGCGAGCGCCGGGCCCAGCGAGGCGTGGCCGCCGCCGGGCGCTGAGGCGGTGGACGTCTCGGCCTTCTACGCGGCCGCCGCCGAAGCGGGGTATGGCTACGGGCCCGCCTTCCAGGGGCTTGCGGCGGTGTGGCGGGGCGAGGGCGACGGCGAGGTCTTCGCCGAGGTCGCGCTGCCCGAGGGGCAGCGGCGTGAAGCGGCCGGGTTCGGCCTGCATCCGGCCCTGCTGGACGCCGCGCTGCACGCTCACGGCTTCGCGCCGGTGGAGGACGGCGAGGCCCGGGACAGCGGTACGTTGCGGCTGCCGTTCGCCTGGACCGGGGTCACGCTCCTGGCGAGCGGTGCGGACCGGCTGCGGGTGCGGCTGCGGTCGACGGCGCCCGACGCGGTGTCCCTGGAGTTGGCGGACAGCGAGGGTGCCCCGGTCGCCGTGGTCGAGTCGCTGCGCGTACGTCCGGTGACGTCGGCGCAGCTTGCCGCCGCGCGGGCGCCGCAGGCGCAGGACGTCTACGGGGTCCGTTGGACGGGGGCGCCCTGCGACGTTGACGCGGTACGGCACGCCACCTGGGCCGTGGTCGGGGACGACCCGTTCGGGCTGGGTGCGGCCGTGCAGGGCGCGGGGCTGGCGGCGGACGCCTACCCGGACGTCGCCGGCATCCGTACGGTGCTGGAGTGGGGTGTGCCCGCGCCGCGGGTTGCCCTGGTCGCCGTGCCCGGTGAGGTGGCCGCCGACGCGTCGCGGGTGGCCCGGCGCGCGGAGGAGACGACGAGCGCGCTGCTCGGCGTCGTGCGGGAGTGGCTGGCCGACGAGGGGCTGGCCGAGTCCCGGTTGGTCGTGGTCACCCGGGGCGCGGTGGCCGTCGGGGGTGACGCGGAGGTCACGGATCTCGCGGCGGCGCCGGTGTGGGGCTTGCTGCGCTCCGCCCAGTCGGAGAACCCGGGCCGCTTCGTGCTGGTGGACCTCGATCCGGCGGAGGCACCGGGCGGCGTGGACGTCGACCTGCTGCCCGCCGCCGTCACCCTGGCGCTGGACAGCGGCGAGGGCCAGGTCGCGGTACGGGGCGGGGAGGTGCTGGTGCCTCGGCTCGTGCGGGCTGGCACCGAGGGCGCCCTCGTTCCGCCGGCCGGTGAGCCGGCCTGGCGGCTGGACGCTGCCGGTTCCGGCACGCTCGACGGCCTGGGCCTGGTCGCGGCGCCGGGGGCGACGGCTCCGCTCGCGCCGGGGGAGGTGCGCGTCGCCGTCCGGGCGGCGGGCGTCAACTTCCGGGACGTGCTGCTGAGCCTCGGCATGTACCCCGGGAAGCCCGTACTGGGCAGCGAGGGCGCGGGCGTCGTGGTCGAGGTGGGTGACGGCGTCACCGGGGTCCAGCCCGGCGACCGGGTCATGGGGCTGATGACGGAAGGCTTCGGTCCGCTCGTCGTCACCGATGCCCGCACCCTGGCCCGGATGCCGGAGGGGTGGTCGTTCGAGCGGGCGGCGTCGGTTCCCGTCGCTTTCCTGACCGCCTACTACGGGCTGAAGGATCTGGCCGGTCTGCGGGCGGGGGAGACGGTGCTCGTGCATGCGGGGGCGGGCGGTGTCGGTATGGCGGCCGTGCAGTTGGCCCGGCATTTCGGGGCGCGGGTGTTGGCGACGGCGAGTCCGGGGAAGTGGGGTGCGCTGCGTGAGCTGGGGCTCTGCGAGGACGAGATCGCGTCCTCGCGTGATCTGGACTTCCGGGAGAAGTTCCTCGCGGTGACGGACGGGGCCGGAGTGGACGTGGTCCTGAACTCCCTGGCCGGTGAGTACGTGGATGCCTCCCTCGAACTCCTCCCGCGCGGCGGCCGGTTCATCGAAATGGGGAAGACCGACATCCGAGACGCCGAGCAGACGGCCGAAGAGCGTCCGGGCGTCGCCTACACCGCTTTCGAACTGAGCGAGGCGGGCGCGGACCGGATACAGGAGACGCTGCGTACGGTGCTCTCCCTGTTCGGGGAGGGGGTGGTGGAGCCTTTGCCGGTGCGGTCGTGGGATGTGCGGCGTGCGCCGGAGGCGTTCCGGTACGTGAGCCAGGCCAGGCATGTGGGCAAGGTGGTGTTGACCGTTCCCGGTTCGCTCGACCCGGACGGGACGGTGTTGGTCACCGGTGGGACGGGCACGTTGGGGTCGTTGTTGGCGCGGCATCTGGTGGTCGGGCACGGGGTGCGGCATCTGGTGCTGACGAGTCGCAGTGGTGATCAGGCTCCGTGGGCTGGCGAGTTGGTGGCGGAGTTGTCCGGGTTGGGGGCCGCTGTCGAGGTGGTGGCGTGTGACGTGGCGGACCGGGAGGCGTTGGCGGGTGTGCTGGAGGCTGTTCCGGCCGAGCGTCCGTTGACCGGTGTGGTCCACGCGGCCGGCGTGCTGTCCGACGGTGTCGTCACGTCACTGACCTCCGAGCAGGTGGCGCGGGTGTGGCGGCCGAAGGTGGACGCGGCGGTCAACCTGCACGAGCTCACCCGCGACGCCGACCTGGCCCTCTTCGCCCTCTACTCCTCCGCCTCCGGGGTGTTCGGTGGTCCCGGGCAGGCCAACTACGCCGCGGCGAACGTGTTCCTGGACGCCCTGGCCCACCACCGCCGGGCGCAGGGCCTGGCGGCGACGTCCGTGGCCTGGGGCTACTGGGAGCAGGCCAGCGCCATGACGGGAAACCTGGGACAGCAGGAACAGAGCCGCATGGCGCAGGGCGGGCTGCTGCCGCTCTCCACGCCGCGCGGGCTCGCCGTGTTCGACGCGGCGGTGGGCTCGGCGGCGGCCACGGCCGTCGGCGCCGCCCTGGACCTGGGCGGACTGCGCGGGCGCGGCGGGCACCAGGTGCCGCCGTTCCTGAGCGAGCTGGCGGCGGCGCCCCGGCGGCGTCGCGGCGTCGCGGCCACCGGGGGCGTGGCGGAGTCGCCGACCGGGCTGGCGGGACGGCTCACCGGGCTCGACGAGGCCGGGCGGGCCGAGGTTCTGCGGGACCTCGTGCGGGACCACGTCGCCGCGGTACTCGGTCACGCGGAGCCGACGTCGCTCGACCCGGGGAAGGAGTTCGTCTCGCTCGGCTTCGACTCCCTGACGGCCGTGGAGCTGCGCAACCGGCTGAACGCCGCCACCGGGCTCGACCTGCCCGCCACGCTCATCTTCGACCACCCGACGCCCTCCGCACTGGCCGAGCACCTGGCCCGCCGCCTGGCCGACGTCGGCGGCCCGAAGCCCGGCCCCGGCATGACGTCCGGCCCCGGCATGAAGCCCGGCTCCGGTACGACGTCCGGCGTCGAGGTGTCGCCGGAGGCAGCCCCGCAGGCACCCGGGCAGGAAGCCGGGGAGGGGCAGCCGCAACACCGTTCCGGCCGCCCGGCGCAGCGCACCGAACCGGAGTCGCTGAGCGGGCTGTTCGTGCAGGCGTGCCGGGAGGGCCGCTTCCCGGAGATCGGGCCGGTGCTGCGGACCGCGGCGGAGTTCCGTCCGTCGTTCTCCGGACCGTCCGAGCCGGGCGCTCTGCCGCGATTCGCCCGGCTGGCCCGCGGTTCACGGTTGCCCCAACTGGTCTGTTACCCGACGTTCGCCTGGAAGCCGAGCGTCTACCAGTACCTGCCGTTCGCGTCGGCGCTCGCCGAGTCCCGAACGGTGTCCGCGGCCTCGCTGCCGGGCTTCATGACGGGCGAGGCGTTGCCGGCCGACCTGGACGCGCTGGTGCGGGTGCAGGCCGAGGCGCTGCGGCGGAACGTGGCGGCCGACGAGCCGGTCGTGCTCGTCGGCTACTCCAGCGGCGGGCTGATCGCCGCGGCCGTGGCGCGCCACCTGGAGCTGACGGGAAGGGGCGCGGCCGGGCTCGTCATGATCGACACCCATTGGTGGGACTCGTCCGGGGGCTTCGGCCTGGACGACTGGGCCGCCACCGTCCTCGCCGGGTTGCTGGAGCGCATCGGCGAGGACGAGCACGACGGCGAGAGCTGGGGTGACGCCTGGGTGACGGCGCGGGCCCGCTATCTGGCCATGGACTTCGCGCAGGAGCCGGTGGCGGCGCCGACCCTGCTCGTCCGGGCCTCGGACCCGCTGACCCGGGACGGCGAGGGTGGCGAGCGCCGCGCTCACTGGCCGTTCCCCCACACCGCCGTCGACGTACCCGGCGACCACTTCACGCTGATGGAGGCCGGGCACGCGGCCGGCACCGCGCAGGCCGTGGACGGGTGGCTGCGCAGGCAGTTCTGCTGAGCCCCGGCGCGGCGGGCGGCGTCCGCCCGCCGCGCCGGCCACCACGACCGCGGCCACCTCCACCACCATGACCACATGCCACGACCACGAGCGCAACCACCACACCACGACCGACGACACACACGAGGAGCGACGGTGTTCGAACTCGAGGGGCGCACCGCCTTCATCACCGGTGGCGCCCAGGGCATCGGACTGGGCATCGCCAGGGCCTTCGCCAAGGAGGGCGCCCGGCTCGCCCTCGCCGACCTCGACGAGGGGGCGCTGAGCGCCGCGGGCGCGGAGCTCGCCTCGCTCACCCGGGTGGAGACGTTCCGTCTGGACGTCACCGACCGGGCCGCCTACGCCAGGGTGGCCGACGAGGCGGAGGAGAGGCTCGGTCCGGTATCGGTCCTGTGCAACAACGCCGGGGTCGGCGGCAGTTACCCCGTCGAGGCGATGACCTACGAGCTGTGGGACCTGTACGTCGGCACCAACCTCGGCGGTGTCGTCAACGGCGTGCAGACGTTCCTGCCCCGGATGATCGCCCGAGGCGAGCCCGCGTCCGTGGTGAACACCGCGTCGGCCGCCGGTCTGGCGCCCACGGGCGGGCAGGCGGGCTACATGTACGAGGGGACGAAGGCGGGCGTGATCGGGCTGTCGGAGGCGCTGTCGAAGCAGCTCGGGCACGAGGGCCACCCGATCGGGGTGACGGTGCTGTGCCCGGGGCCGGTCGCCTCCGACATGGTCGCGACGGGGCGCGCGGCCCGGGAGCGGCTGACCGGCGAGGTCCGGCTCACCCCCGAGCAGGAAGAGGTCCGGGACGGGCTGCTGGCCGAACAGGAGGCGTACCTGAAGTACCTGGGGCTCTCCCCGGACGCGGTCGGGCAGATGCTCGTGGACGGCGTCAGGGCGGGACGGCTGCACGTCATCACCGACCGCAGCATGGCCGAGCCGCTGGCCACCCGGGCCAAGACCCTGTTCACCTCGCTGCCCCCGGAGACCGAGCACGACCGGCGCCTGGCCCGGCACATCGCCGCCCAGATCCGCGAGTTCGCCAGGTCCGGGGGCGACCCGAGGCACTGAGCGCGCCGTGGGCACGGGCCGCGCGTGCCGCCGGCCTCCGCGCGGGGCGCCGTACCCCTGCCACGAGGTCCGGCGCGGCAGCCCGGTGACGCGCCGGGGACGGCTTCCTGGGGCTGGTGGACGCCTCGGTCGACACGTGGGGAGGCGGTCGGCCCGCCGGGCGCGATGCCGCGGTGGCCCAACCCTCCCGCCGCCCGGCCCGCACCCGGTACGGGGCCCACACCGCAGAGCGCGCTGCTGACCGCCCCGCCGAACCTCCCTCCTCCCCTCCGCCGCCCCTCCGCGGTGACGGCCGGCCCCGGTGCCCTACGCGATGTCGCGGCGCCGGAATCCGCCGAGCCCCGCGGCGACGAGGGCCGAGGCGAGGAGGGTCAGCAGGAGCAGGGGCGCGGCCTGGAGGTCCGCCGAGGGGAGGCCGGGGACGTGGGTGAAGGGTGAGAGGTTCAGGACGCTCTGGTCGAGCTGGAGCAACTCCCCGAACTGGCCGATCACCAGGGCGACGGCGAGGACGGCCCAGCTCAGCGCGGCCCAGCGGGGGGCCAGCCCGAACAGCAGGGCGCACAGGCCGACGAGCGTCCACACGGCCGGCACCTGGGCGAGCGCGGCGCCGAGGACGCGGGGCAGCTCGCCGCCGAGGTCGCCGCTGTTGAGGCCGTGGGCCAGCCCGGCGGCGAGGCCCGCGGACGTCAGCATGACGACGGAGCCGAGCGCCGCGACGGTCAGGTGGCTGGCCGCCCAGCGGACGCGGTCGACGGCGGTGGTGAGGATGGGGTCCGCGCGGTGCGTCGACTCCTCGCCGGAGAGCCGGAGGGAGGACTGCACCGCGTAGGCGCCGACGACGACGCCGATGAGCGAGGTGATCGTCGCGAGGAAGACGTCGACGATGTCGCCGCCGCCCCCGAGGTCGCGCAGCAGTTCGTCGATGTCCGGGTTGTCCGCGGCGACGTCGACCATACCGTCGGCCACGCCGCCGAACGCGGCGCCGACGACGGCGAAGCCGAGGGCCCAGCCGAGCAGGGAGCCCTTCTGCAGCCGCCAGGCGAGGGCGAAGGGGCCGCGCAGGGCGGGGGCCGCCTCGGCGGGGCCGAGCTTGGGGGGCAGGACGCCGCCGCCGATGTCACGGCGGTCGACGAGGACGCCGACGGCCGCCACCAGCCCCGCGACGGAGACGACGAACAGCAGCCCGACGGACCAGCTCTCGTCGGCGTAGGGGCGCATCAGCTCGGCCCAGCCGATGGGGGAGAGCCAGGTCAGCCACTCCAGGCCGCCGTCGGAACCGCTGGCCGCGTCACCGGTGGCCCGTAGGAGGTAGGCCAGCCCGAGCACGGCGGAGGCCAGTCCGGTCGCCGCCCGGGTGTGGTCGGTGAGCTGGGCGGTGATGCCCGCGACGGCGCCGAAGAAGATGCCGACGCCGGCGCAGCCGATGGCGTAGGCCCAGGAGCCCTCGGCGGGCAGCCCGGTGCTCTGGAGCCCGAGGGCCGTGAGGACGGCGACGACGAGGTTCACCCCGGTGACGAGCAGCAGCGCGCTGGCGAGCCAGGCCTTGCGGCCGAGGACCGCCGAACCGGCCAGCTCCGCGCGGCCGCTCTCCTCCTCCGCGCGGGTGTGGCGCACGACGAGCAGGATGCTCATGAGGCCGATGAGCGTGGCCATGAAGGCGACGAGCTGGTAGGCGTTGATGCCGCCCGCCGTATTCAGGTCGAAGGCCCGGCCGCCCAGGGCCAGCATCGCCGGGTTGGTCGCCACCGTCTCGGCCAGCCGGGCCCGGTCCTCGGCGGTCGCGTACAGCTCGTTGTTGCTGTTCGCGGAGGCGGTGGTGAACAGGACGATGCCCGCGACCCAGGCGGTGGCCCGGACGCGGTCGAGTCGGAGGGCGAGGCGCAGCAGCGTGCCGGTGCCGGTGTAGTCCTTCACCGCAGCGCCTCCGCGTCCGCGCCCTCGGCGGCCGGGCCCTCGTCGTCCCCGGCGGTGGTGTAGTGCCGCATGAACAGGTCCTCGAGCGTGGGCGGGTTGCTGACGAGGCTGCGCAGGCCCAGCGTCGTCAGGTGCTGGACAGCCGTGTTGAGGTCGTCGGAGTCGACGTCGAAGGTGACCTTGCGGCCGTCCTCGCCCTCGACGCGCACCTCGTGGACGCCCGGCAGCCTGGACAGGTCGCCCACGGGCTCGGCGAGTTCGGCGTGGACGGATGTGCGGGTCAGATGCCGCAGGTCCGCCAGCGTGCCCGACTCGACCGTCCGCCCGCCGCGGATGATGCTGACCCGGTCGCACAGCCGCTCGACCTCGGACAGGATGTGGCTGGAGAGCAGGACGGTGCGGCCTCGTCGGCGCTCCTCCTCCACGCAGTCCTGGAACACGGACTCCATCAACGGGTCCAGGCCCGAGGTGGGTTCGTCGAGGATGAGCAGCTCCACGTCGGAGGCGAGGGCCGCCACCAGGGCGACCTTCTGCCGGTTGCCCTTGGAGTAGGCGCGGCCCTTCTTCCGCGGGTCGAGCCCGAAGCGTTCGATCAGCTGGTCCCGGCGCTGTTTGGCCGCACCGCCGCGCAACCGCCCGAGCAGGTCGATGACCTCGCCGCCGGAGAGGGTGGGCCACAGCGTCACGTCACCGGGCACGTAGGCGAGTCGGCGGTGCAGCTCGACCGCGTCCCGCCAGGGGTCGCCGCCCAGCAGCGACGCCCTGCCGCCGTCGGGTCGCAGCAGCCCGAGCAGGACGCGGATCGCCGTCGTCTTGCCCGCACCGTTGGGGCCGAGGAACCCGTGCACCTCGCCGGCCTCGACCGTGAGGTCCAACCCGTCGAGTGCTCGGGTGGGCCCGAATGTCTTGACCAGTGAGGAGATGGAGATTGGCGTCGTCATGCTTTGAGATTAAGCGAATATTTTGAAATTTGCGAGAACTGGAAGAGTGCTGAGTGGCCGGTTAATGTGGGCTATCAGGAGGTGTGTCCGTGTCAACAGGCAGAACAGAATCAGTGCGGGAAACGTCCGCTTCCGCCGCGGAGCAGGCGGCCTCGGGGGAGGCCAGGGTCGTCGAGCGGCTGGCCGGCAGGTTCACCGAAACGGGTCTGCCCAGGATGACGGCGCGCGTGTTCGCCGCACTCATCGTCTCCCCGAACGGCGCGCTCACCGCGGCCGACATCGGCCAGTTCCTCTCCATCAGCTCGGGCACCGTCTCCACGGCGGTCCAGAGCCTCGTGCGCATCGGGCTGATCACCCGCGAGAACGTCCCCGGCTCCCGGCGCGACCTCTACCGGGTGCGGGAGGACCCGTGGCCCGACGTCTTCGCCATCCGCAGCCGCTGGCTGGGGGAGTTCGCCAAGGGCTCGATGGAGGACATCGAGATGCTGGAGGAGTCCAACTCCGGAGCGAAGCAACGCCTCACCGACATGCGGGAGTTCGGCCTGTTCGTGATGCCCAAGCTCGAACAGATCGTCACCGACTGGCGCACCCACCGCCCGACGGGAGAGGCCTGACGGTCCGGCCGCTGCCGGGACGTCCCGCCAGGCCGTCCCGAGGCGCGGCGTCCTCGCAGCTCAGCGCACGGGACGTCCCACGCGTGCGTCACTTCTCCGGTGATCGTTGCGGCCGTCGGCCCCGGGCCCGCAGCCTGGTTCCGGACCTGTCCGAGCAGCCGGAGCCCCTCGGCACGGCTGCTCCCCGACCGACCAGGAGAACCATGAAGCTCCGCGCCAAGACCGCGTCCGTCCTCGGGGCGGCGGCGGTCGCCACCGCCTCCCTCGTCGTCGTGCCCGCCGGCACCGCGCACGCCGCCTACCCGACGTGCAACAGCACCAAGAACCTCGACACGAGCTACGGAAACGTCCGCCAGCCGTACTACACCGGCAACGGCTCCCGGAACTGCGTCCTGAGCCTCGGGGACGACTCCATCGCCGTCACGCGCCTCCAGATCGTCCTGAGGGAGTGCTACGGCCGCAACATCACGGCCGACAGCCAGTACGGCCAGAACACCCGCGACGCCGTGCGGTACGTCCAGAACTACGAAGGCCTGCCCGCCGACGGCGTCTACGGCCCGCTGACCCGCAAGGCCATGAAGTGGAAGACGAGCAACGGCCTCTGCGTCCGCCTCGGCATCTGACACCCCCGCAGTGCCCCGCCGCCCGGCTCTGGCGCCCCCGCAGCGGTGAACGCAGAGCCCGGCGGTGGCAGGGGAACGAGCCGCGCGCCTGAAGGCCGACCGAGCGGGCAAGCCGGCTGGACGCTGTGAGCGCACGACGTGCCCCACCGTCCGGGCGGGTCGCTACGCGGACTCGGACGCATCATCCGCGTCAGCCGGTAGGCCGTGGTCCTTCGGGCAGTTCATGCGCAGCAGTCGGGCCGTGGTCCGGGAGGGTGACTCGTCCAGGGTGTAGAGCGTCCGTGTTGCGATCTGCCCGGCGTCCGGGTCGACGAACGGCCGGTGCGTCTTCGCCGCGACTTCCCGGCCGATGGTGGTCTTCCCGGTGCCGGCCGGACCGATGAGCACCATCCACGGTGCCTCGAGTTGTCGCCTCACACAGCAGTCACTTCGGGCTCGGAGAGGGCGGGTGAGCCCTTGCCCGCCCCTCAGGCCGCGCCCGGGTGCCGCGTCAGGGCGACGAAAGCCGCCCAGGCTTCGGGTGAGAGGTGGAGGGCGGGCCCGTCGACCGCCTTGGAGTCGCGGACGGCCACGACCGCCGGTACGTTGACGGCCACTTCGACACACTGCGAGTCCGGCTGCCCGCCGCTGTAGCTGGACTTGCGGAACTCGAACTGGGCCACGGCTACATCTCCTTACGGATGCTGTCGATCAGCCGGATGGAGTCGCGCTGTGCCAGGCCGAGCCGGGCGATGCGATCGAAGACCGCACTGTGGTGCTCGGCGTCAGCCTCGCTCTCCAGCCAGAGCTTCACTGCGAGTGTATCCGTGCGTACGACGTCCAGCGCTGCCGGTTCCGCGAAGGAGAGCAGGGTGAAGGCGCTGGTCATGCCGGGATGTGCGCCTGCCTGGTAGGGCAGCACCTGAAGGCGGATGTGGGGGAGTTCGGCGGTCTCGAGGAGGTGAGCCAGCTGTGAGCGCATGACCCCCGTGCCGCCGACGCGCTGACGCAGGACGGCCTCGTGCACGATGGCCCAAAGCTGGAGGGGCTGATCGCCACGAAGGCGTGCCTGTCGTGTCATCCGGGCCTCCACGAAAGGCTCGACTTCCTCGATGTCCTCCCAGTCGTGGTTGCCGACGGCCAGTGCCCTGGCGTAGTCGGGGGTCTGGAGGAGGCCGGGCACGAAGGCCAGCTCCCAGCTCCGGACCTGCGTCGCCATCTCCTCAAGGGCGAAGTACTCGGCCATGGCGGCGAGCTGCGGGTACTGATCCCACCATCCCTTGGCCTTGCGGCGGTCCCGGTCTGCTTTGGCCAGGCGCAGCAGCCGCTCTACGACCGCTTCGTCCTGCACGTCGTAGAGGTGGCACAGCGCCCTCACGTCAGGGTCGCGCACCGGGACCAACCCGCGCTCCAGCTTGGCCACTTTGGCGATCGAGCTGGTCAGGGCTTCAGCGGCCTGCGGCTGGCGTAGGCCGCATGCTTCACGCATGCGCAGGAGTTCGCCGCCGAGTCTGCGCCCGAGCACGGTTGAGACGGTGGCACCGCGATTCTCTCTCCTGCCAGGCATGAGTCTCTTCCTACCTGGGCTTTCCAGCTGCGCACAAGCCAACCAGACTTTCTGGAACACCAGTTCAGGAAATATTTCTGCGTGAAGATGTTGCTGCGAATGTCCCCGTGTGGCTACTTTGGGTGCGCAGTCGGACACGTCGCGGCGTCAGGGCGGGCGGCGGTCTCTGCCTGAATCCCGGAGGTGGATTGCGCATGCGAGAGCCAGGCGTCGTGCCCGTTGAAGTCCTTCAGGAAGACCGGCTGGACTACACGCCGTGCGCGGGGAGCGTGCGGCTCGCGCGGCGGCGTGCCGCGCGGCTGGCGGAGGAGTGGGGGTACCCCGCCGTCGCGGGGGACGCGGCGGTCGTCGTCAGCGAACTGGCGGGCAACGCCCTGCTGCACGGCTGCGTGCCCGGGCGGTACTTCCGGGTCCGGCTGGTGCTGACGTCGGCGGTGCTACGCGTCGAGGTGAGCGATCCGCGCGGGGAGCGTCGGCCGACGCGGCGGGCCGCGGCCGATGACGAGATGTTCGGCCGCGGCCTGCTGATCGTGGCCCACCTGGCCACACGCTGGGGCGTTGCCCCGCGCACGGTGGGCAAGACAGTGTGGGCCGAACTCGCCCTGCGGTGAGGTGCGGTGGTGTCAGACCAGGCGGCGGGCCGTCGCCCAGCGGGTGAGTTCGTGGCGGTTGGAGAGCTGGAGCTTGCGCAGGACCGCCGAGACGTGGGACTCCACCGTCTTGATGGAGATGAACAGCTGCTTGGCGATCTCCTTGTAGGCGTAGCCGCGGGCGATGAGCCGCAGGACCTCGCGCTCGCGCTGGGTGAGCCGGTCGAGGTCCTCGTCGACGGGCGCGGCGTCGGAGGAGGCGAAGGCGTCGAGGACGAAGCCGGCCAGCCGCGGGGAGAAGACGGCGTCCCCGTCGGCGACCCGGAAGACGGCGTTCACCAGGTCGGCACCGGTGATCGTCTTCGTGACGTAGCCGCGGGCGCCGCCCCGGATGACGCCGATGACGTCCTCGGCGGCGTCGGACACGGACAGGGCGAGGAAGCGCACCGGCTGGTCGATCGCGCCCATGAGCGAGGCGCTGCGCCGCAGGACCTCCACCCCGCCGCCGCCGGGCAGGTGGACGTCCAGCAGGACGACGTCCGGGCGGGTGGCGGTGATGACGGAGACCGCCTGGTCCACGTCACCGGCCTCGCCGACGACCTCCACGCCCGTGGTCGCCGTCTCGCCGATCTCGGCCTGGACGCCCGCGCGGAACATGCGGTGGTCGTCGACGAGGACGACCCGCACCCGGCGCCGCTCCGCCTCCGCCGGTCCGCCGGACGCCTGCCCCGGTGCCGTCTCGCCGCTCATGCTGTCTCCGCCCTCTCCATCTCCAGCTCCACTTCGGTGCCCTCGCCGGGCGCGGTACGGATACGTGCCGTGCCGCCGTTGCGCTCCATGCGGCCGATGACGGACTCGCGCACGCCCATCCGGTCCGCGGGGACGGCGTCCAGGTCGAACCCGGGGCCCCGGTCGCGCACGGAGACGAAGACGCCGCGCCCCTCCACCTCGGCGAACACCTGGACCGCACCGCCCTCGCCACCGTACTTGGCGGCGTTGACCATCGCCTCGCGGGCGGCCTGCACCAGCGCCGACAGCCTCTCGTCGCAGGGGCAGTCGCCCACGCAGACCACCTCGACCGGGACCCCGTGGTGGTCCTCCACCTCGGCCGCCGTCTTCTTCACCGCCTCGGCGAGGGTCCGCGGCGTCTCCGGCTCCTCCTCGGCGCCCGCCCGGGGCGCGCCCCGGTAGAGCCACTCCCGCAGCTCCCGCTCCTGGGCCCGGGCGAGCCGGGCGACCTCGCGCGCGCTGTCGGCGTTGCGCTGGATCAGGGTGAGGGTGTGCAGCACCGAGTCGTGGACGTGGGCCGCGACCTCGGCCCGCTCCTGCGCCCGGATGCGCATCGTCCGCTCCTCCGAGAGGTCCTGGGTGATCCGGACGAGGTAGGGCCCGGCCAGCAGCGCGATACCCACCAGGACGGCCAGCGAAGCCTGGAGCACGGCACCGAACTGCTCCGCCGACCCCTGGATGACGACGAACCCCGTCACCCCGACGCCGACGAGCACCATGCCCGCCGCGCTCCGCGCGATGGGCAGCAGCCGGTGCCGCCGGCCGACTTCCTCCCAGTGCGCCCGCCGCGCGTTGTCGGCCTGCCGCCACACCACGGCCACGCCGATGCCCATGATGACCAGGGGCCACAGATAGGCGTTGGCGCGGCCGAACTGCAGGTTCGCCCCGAGGGCCAGCAGGGCCGCGAACATCACCAGGACGGCGGAGATCTGCCCCCGGTCCGGACGCCGCAGCCACCGCTTTCCGCCGGGTGCGGCCGCCCGTCTTCCGGCCGCCACACCGCCCGCCCCGAGCGGGACGACGAACCAGAACACCGCGTACAGCAGCGCGCCCAGCCCGCTGGTGAAGAACAGCAGCAGGAAGACGACGCGCACCCACAGCACCGGCAGGGCCAGATGCCCGGCCAGCCCCCGTGCCACGCCGCCCAGCCAGTTCCCCTCCGAGCTGCGGTAGAGCTTGCGCAGGGGAGGGTCCTCGGCGGGGGCGGGCGCGACGGTGGTCATGGTGCGATCGTCACACGCGGCGCGGGGCGCGGGCATCAGGGTTGTCCCCGACCGTGCCCCCGAGCCGTGATCTCAGGGACGCCTCCGGGGCTGCCCCGGATGCCGCGCCCGGCGACGACGGGCGACCATGGGGCGCATGGTGAGTGACGAGGACGGGCAGGCCGGGCTGCGGTCCGCGCCGGGCCCCAGGTCGGGCACGGCCGACGGCCCGGGATCCGGTGCGGGCGGCCCGGGCGAGGCCGGTGCGGGCGGCCCGGGCGCGTCCGGCGCGGACGGCGGCCGGCCCACGCGACCGGAGCGGAGCAGGCGCACGAAGGTCGTCGCCGGGGTGTGCGGGGGCATCGCCCGCCACTACGACGTCGACCCGGTGATCCTGCGGGTGCCGCTCGCCGTCCTCTCCGCCATCGGCGGCCTCGGCCTCCTGCTGTACGGCTTCGCCTGGCTGCTGCTGCCCCTGGAGGGGGAGGACGAGAACGAGGCGAAGCGGCTGCTGTCCGGGCGGGTCGAGGGCCCCGGCCTCGCGGCCGTGCTGTTCACCCTGGCCGGCAGCGGGCTGATGCTCTCCTCCCTGGGCAACAACGGGCGGAGCATGTCGTTCTCGATCCTGGTGCTCGCGGCGGTCGCGGCGGGCGTCCACTGGTCGCAGCGCCGGCGTCGGCAGGACGCGCCGCGCGAAGCGGAGCCCGGCCACCCCGACGCCGGACCGCAGGCGCCTCCGGAGGCGCAGGCGCCGCCGGTGCCGAACGCCCCCTCGTGGTGGCGCGAGCCGCTCACCAAGGACCCGAACGCGCAGGACACCGGGTACCTGTGGGGCCCGGCCGACGCCTACCCGCAGGGCCGTGAGCCCACGCCGGCCGGCGGTGTTCCCACGGCCGGGCACGGCGCCCACCCGTGGCCCGGCCTTCCCCCGGGCTCGCGTCCGCCCGGTTCCGGTCCGCCCGGTTCCGGGCCGCTCGACCCCTTCCGTCCACCCGGTTCGGGCCTGCCCGGTTCCGGCCCGCCCGTGCGGCGCGGGTGGCGCGGCTGGCGGCTGGGCTGGGCGATCGTCCCGGCCGCCGCCCTCGCGGGCTGGATCGGCGTCGCCGCGAACTGGGACGGCGACTCCCTGTCCACCGCCCTGGTGACGGGGCTGGCCTGCGCGCTCGCCGTGCTGGGTCTCGGGCTGGCGGTGGGCTCGTTCGTCGGGCGCGTCGGCGCGGGCACGGTCATGGTGGCCGTCATGACCGCCGGTCTGCTCGCCGGTTCCGCGGCCCTGCCGGAGGACCTGTCCACGTCCTGGAGCAGCACCCGGTGGGCGCCGGCGACGGCGGCCGACGTCCGGCCCGCCTACGACCTCGGCAGCGGTGAGGGCGTGCTGGACCTCTCCGGCCTGGACCTCGCCGAGGACCAGACGGTCAGCAGCGAGGTGAGTGCCGGGGTGGGCGAGTTGCGCGTCATCGTGCCGGAGAACGCCAGGCTGGTGCTCGACCTGGACATCGTGGTGGGCGAGTACCGGCTGACCGGTGGGAGCTTCGACGGGGACGGGGGCGGGAACGGCGGAGGCGTCGGCCTCACCGAGACCGTCACGGTGGAGCCGCGGGGCGATGCCGAGCCGAGGGGCACCATCCGCCTGGGGGTGGATCTGGTGCTCGGCGAGGTGGTGGTGGACCAGGCGATCGTCGAACCCGCCCCCGCGCCGCAGCCCCCCGACGAGCCCGCCGACGCGTCAGCCGAGCAGGCCCTGGGACGGCCCGACAGGGAAGGAGCGAGGCTGTGAAGGACCCTGCGGCCCAGCCCGTGGAAACCTCCGCGGACCAGCCCGCGAACCACCCCGCCGAACGGCGCCGTTTCGAGCCCGCCAAGCTGGTGCTCGGCCTCTCCCTGCTCGCGCTGGCCGCGGGGTACCTGCTGCGGGAGCACGGTGAGCTGGACGTCTCCGCGCGAATGCTGGCCCTCCTGTTGCCCTGCGCGCTGCTGCTGACCCTGCTCGTCGCCGGGCTCGCGCTGCTCGTGCGCCGCGCGCGAGGGCGCCGTGCCCTAGCCCGGGCCCGCTCGGGGGGCCGAACGGGCTGAGCCGCGCCCGGACGCCGACGGGGGTGTGAGCGCGGGCGGTCTGTGGCACCGTGGAGCGCATTGGTCTGGACCTTGCGGGAGGGTGTGGGCATGCGCGGAACGACGGTGTTACCCGGCTCCGGGGACGAGGAGGGGCGGGAGGCGTTCCCCACGCACCGGCTGGCCGTACCGATGCCGAACGTCCTGCTCTTCGCGGTCGGCACGTTCGACACGAGACGAACCCGAGCCCGACGCGTTCGTTCCCACGCTCACCGACGCGTGTGAAACGACGGCCCGCACGGTCCTGACGTCGGGTTCGGCGGCGGCCCCGGCGGTCACCCGGCCCCGGGCCGCACCCCGGCCCGGGGCCGCTACCGTGGGCGACATGGGAGACGCGCGAACGTCCGGTCCGGCCCGGGGGAAAGGGCAGGAGGACGCGGTGGGGGAGGGGCCCGGGGCCGTGGGGCGGCGGGTACACCGCCTGCGCACGGAGCGGAGGTTGACCCAGCGTCAGGTGGCCGAGCCGGTGTACACGGCCGCGTACATCTCCACCGTCGAGTCGGGCAAGGTGCAGCCCTCGGAGAAGGCGCTGCGCCACATCGCGGAGCGGCTGGGCACGACGCCTGAGGAGTTGAGCAGCGGTCGCCCGGCCCACCTGGCGACGGAGCTGCGGCTGCGGCTCGCGGAGGCCCAGCGCGCTCTGGCCACCGCGGACCCGCGGGAGGCCGCGCAGCGGTACGCGGGCGTCGAGCGGGACGCCCGGGCGCACGGGCTGGCGGCCGAGCTGGCCGCGGCGCAGGTGGGACGAGGCCAGTGCGCGGTCGAGGCGGGTGAACTCGACCTGGCGCGCGGGTTCTTCGAGGCGGCCGAGACGGTCCTGGTGGACTCCGGAGCCACGCTCCCCCAGCGGGTGCCCGCCCTGCGCGGCCGGGCCGTGACGCACCTGCTGGCCGGGGAACTGCGCTACGCCTGCTACCTGCTGGAGACGGCGCTCGACGAGCTCAACTCCTCGGGTCTGTCCGACCCTGAGGCACTGGTTCTGCTGTACACCGCGATCATCGCGCCGTACATGGACCTGGGCGCGCACGCCCGGGCGGCGCAGGCCGCCGAACTGGCCCTCGCGCTGTCCTCGGAGGTCTCGGACCCGGCGCTGGTGGCACGGTTGCACCGGACGGTCGCCCGTACCCTCCTCGCGGAGGGGCGGGTGGCGGAGGCCGACGCCGCGCTGGTGAAGGCCGCGGACGCCTACCGGCAGCTGCAGATCAGCCCGGAGCTGGCGCACTGCCACTGGATGCGCGGCTACGTCTTCGCGCAGTCCGGCGACCTCGCCCGGGCCGAGGACGCGTATCGGACGGCCCGTGACATGCTCGCCTCGCGTCGGGCGGGGCTCTACACCCACCAGGTCGGCGTCGAACTGGCGGACGTGCTGCACCGGCGGGGCAAGGACGCGGAGGCCGAGGCGCTGCTGGACGAGCTCCTGGCCGGCTTCGGCGCGGGCCGGGGCGCGGTGCACGAGGCGGGCGCGCACCGGCTGCTCGGCCGCATCGCGGAGCGGCGGGAGGACGTCGAGGGGGCGGAGCGGCACTACGTCACCGCGCTGAGTCTGCTCGAACGCGCGGGCGCGGCCGGGGACCTGGCCGACGTCTGCCGTCTGCTGGGGGACCTGTTCCGGCGCACGGGCCGCCCCGAGGCGGCCCTGGACGTCTACCGGACGGGGCTGGGCCACCGGGCGGCGCCGGGAACCACGACCCTGGGCCCGGCACCGGTCGGGCCCTTCTGACCGTCCCGGTCGAAGTCCGTTGCCGAGGCGGCCGGTTGGGCCTGCGCTGATGTCTTGTCAGGGACGCGTAGCATCGTTAACTTAAGTGGCCACGCGAGTCCATTTAACTCCGTACTTAACTCGCCTTCGTGTCACCGCGCCCGCCTCCGGTACGGCCCGGCGCGCGCACCACTTCGCCGCACCCCCCACGAGGAGACGTCCATGCGTCGACGCCGTTCCGCCCTCCTGGCCCTGGCCGCCCTCTGCGCCGCGCCCCTGGCCGCCCTGCCCTCCGGCGCGGCCGTCGCCGGTCCGCCACCCCGTGGCGAGTGGCGGGAGGTCTTCTCGCCCGACGGTTCCCTCACCCGCGTCCACATACCCGTGCGGGCCGAGCAGGCGCCCGACGCCCGCGAACGGGAGGCGGCGGCCACCGCCGAGGTGATCCCCATCAGGGAGACCGGACCCTCCGACCGCCGCTTCGACGTGGTCGTCGTCGGCGACGGCTACACCGCCGAGGAATCGGCGACCCTGCGGCGCCACGCCGAGGAGAAGTGGGCCGAGATCGCCGCGACCGCCCCCTGGAACCGCTACGTGGACGGCGTCAACGTGTGGCTGGTGAACGTCGTCTCCCGGGAGTCGGGCGTCGACCACGACCCACAGTGGGGCGTCTACCGCGACACCGCCCTGGACATGCACTTCTTCTGCGGCGGCACCGAGCGCCTGCTGTGTCTGAACGAGTCGAAGGCCCAGGCGTACGCCGCGCAGGCGCCGGACGCGGACGCCGTCATCGCCGTCGGGAACACCACCAAGTACGGTGGCGCCGGGTACCCGAGCCTCGCCACCGTCGCGGGCGGCAACGCCCAGGCCGGACGCATCGCCATCCACGAACTCGGCCACTCCGTGGGCGGCCTGGCGGACGAGTACTACACCCCCGGCACGACCTACACCGGTGGCGAACCGTCCGCGCCCAACGTCACCAGGAGCCCGAACGGCGCCAAGTGGTCCGACTACCACGGCCGAACGACGCCGGACGGCGGCGTGATCGGAGCCTTCCAGGGCGCCCATTACCACGAGTACGGCATCTACCGGCCCTCGCAGGACTCGTTGATGCGCAACATCAACAAGCCGTTCAACCTCGTCGGCCTCGACGTCATGGACCGCGCCATCAGCGCCGAGATCAGCGGCCTCCCCGGCGCCGACTGCACCGGTCACGAGCACACCCGGACCGGCAGCCTGTCCGTCGGCGGCTCGGCCGGCCAGCCCGACGGCAGCTACTTCGGCGCGGTGGCGGGCACGCACCGCGCGTGCCTGCGCGCCCCCGAGGGCAGCCGGTTCACCCTGTCCCTGCTGCACTGGGACGGCGGCGCCTGGCGGACGGTGGCCACCGCCGACGCCGACGGCAGGCTGGAGCACACCGGCGCCCGGGGCTCCTACGCCTACCGCGTCCGCGCCGAGTCGGGCTCCGGTGCCTACACGCTGGGGTACGACGTCCCCTGACCTCCGCGGCGGTCCACCGGAGCCTCGTGACGACGGGGAGCGGCCGGACGCCGGACGCCGGAGGCCGAGAGGGGCGGGCCGGGTGACGGCGCTCGCCCTCCCGGCGTCCCTCGGCCGCGTCAGCCTTAGCCGAAGAGCTGGCCGCCGTTGCGCCTGCGGCGCTTGGCCAGCGCGGCGTCCAGTGACCACATCGGGGTCCCCGCCATGATCAGCGGCACCCAGGCCATCAGGTAGGGCAGATCCTGGCTGTAGTAGTAGGGGCCCACGCTCCAGCTGATGGTCAGCCAGAAGGAGAGGGAGATCAGCGCTCCGCCCAGCGCCGCGAGCCGGCCGAGCAGCCCGAGGAGCGTGCCGAGGCCCACCGCCAGCTCGCCGAAGGCGATCGCGTAGCCGAAGCCCTCCGGGCTCGCCAGCGCCATGTCGAGCAGCCAGGGTGCCGCCGCGTCGGTGATGGAGAGCAGCAGCGGTTCCATCGACCCGGGGAAGTCCGGATCGGTCAGTTTGTCGAGCCCTGCGTAGACGAGGGTCACGCCGAGGAAGACGCGCAAGGGCAACAGGGCGTACCGTGCCGCCGTATCCCGCAGGCCCCCGGGCTCCGCGACCCGGGCGTGCGTCCCTGGACGATTCTCGAAGGCCATCGCGCCGCCTGCCCTCCTGTTCGCGGACGCCGTCGTCCGCGGTCCGGCCGCCTGACGCCGATTGTCCTGCTCAAGCCTCTGTCCGGCCATACGTACGACACCGCCGTCGTGTTCAGCCGAGGTGGAGACCGATTCCGGAGCGGGTGCGGGGGCGTGCGTGAGGTTGGCACGCGCCGGCACCGGGCGCCGCACTCGCACTGCTTCGGCCACGCGTGAGCTGATGAGTGTGGGGAACATGCCATCGCTGTGGCCGGCGGTCGGCGGAGCGGAGGTCACAGGGGCACCCGTGTGGTCATGCACAATGGGCGATGGCAGGTTTACGGAGAGATCCCGCCGAAGTAGCGATCGGGCTGGTGGAACACACATGGGCAGCGAGAGTCATCTGACACCCCGCATCACGGAGGACCTCCGGCCGGATCCGGTCGGCGGCTCGGAGGACTACGGCTACGTCGCGGAGGGGCCCGTCAGCTATGTCGCGATCGGCTCCGAGGACGGCGTGCTGGGCTACCTCTGGGCGTCCGACGCCGAGGACGCCGCCGGGTTCGAGCCGCGTGGGGAGGCGGGGGACGTGGCGTTCAACGCCGCGGTGGCCTGGGCGCAGGCGCTGAGGGAGCGCCGGGCGAAGGGGCTGTCGCCGTCGCGGGCCCTGGGCGAGCTGGTCGAGGAGGCGGGGGACGACGCCATCGGCCGCGCCGTCCCCGGCACCCGGGCGGAGGCCACCCTGAAGGCCCTGCGCGAGGCACCGTAGGCTCCGGCGCCCTCGGCGCGGCCGTCGCCTTCGCCCTCGTCGCGTCCCTCGTCGCACCTCTCGGCGCGGCCGTCGTCGGTCAGGCGGGGCGGGTCGAGGCGGTGAAGGGCATCGAGTCGACGGGGGCCACCGTCACCGTCGATCCCGGGCGGGGCGCGTGGATCATCTGGCCGTTGCCGATGTAGAGGCCGACGTGGCTGAGGCCCTGGTAGAAGAAGACGAGGTCGCCCGGGGCCAGTTCGGCGCGGGACACCCGTCGGCCGGCGTCGACCTGGGTGTACGTCGTGCGGGGCAGCGAGACGCCCGCCGCCCGCCAGGCGGCCTGGGTGAGGCCGGAGCAGTCGTAGGAGCCCGGGCCCGTCGCGCCCCACACGTAGGGCCTGCCGATCGCGTCGCGGGCGAACGCGATGGCCTGGGCGGCCCGTCCGCTCGCCGCGGGGACGGGGGTCGCCGGGGCGGGTGCCCCGGGTGCGGGCCGTGTGCCCCGGTCGGCCCGGCCGTCCTCGCCGCCCCGGTCACCGGCGGTGCGTTCCCGGGGAGTGAGCTGCTTCAGTAACCGTTCGGCCTTCGCCAGCTTCCCGCGTGCCGTCTCCTTGTGCCGACGGGCCTCGCGTTCCGCCTTGCGGACCTCCTCCGCCCGCTCGGCGCCCTCGCGCCGGAGCTGTGCGCTCTCCCGGAGCCGTCCGCGCAGCTGCCGCAGGGCCCGGCTCTGGCGCAGCCCGGCGCGCTCCCGGGTGGCGGCATGGCGCAGGAAGTCCTCGGGGTCGCCGGCCAGGGCGAGTTGGGCCGGGGTGGCGGCCTGGCCGTTGCGGTACTGGGTGGTGGCGTGGGAGCCGAGGGTGTTGCGGGCGGCGTTCACCCGGGCCGCCGTGCGGGCGGACCGGCCCTGGAGGGCGGTGAGGCGCCGCTCCGCCTTGCGGGAACGTTCCTTCGCCGCGTGGTGCAGCTCGCCCGCCGCCTCCGCGTCCCGCTGCAGGCGGTCCACCTCGGCGCGCACCTGGCGGGCGTCGGGGCGGGGTGCGGCGAACGCGCCGCCCGCGCCCGACACGGCGGCCGTGGCCGTCGCCGCCCCCGCCAGGGCGAGACTCGCCCAGGCCCTCGTTCCCGGTCCCCGCACCGAGCGGGTCCACGCACTGCGGTTCTTGCGATGTGCTGCCATGGGCCCGGACGCTAGGGCTCTGCGGCCCCCGCGGACCCGGCGATGACCGGCACTGTCCGCATTCGGTTCGCTGTCGACCGAGTCTGCCGCCGGAGTGTTTGGACGGCACCGCTCGACGTCGTCCCCCGACCGTTCCTGCCCTGCCCGTTCCCGCCCTGGGTCTCGCCCGGCCTCGCCCGTTCCTGGCCCTGTGCGCCGAGCCCGACCTGCCCACCGACGCCGAAGGGCCGCCGGTTACCCTCCGGGCATGGACGTCCTGATCAATGTCTTCGTCGCCCTCCACGTCATCGGCATCGCCGCGCTGCTCGGTGGCTTCCTGTTCCAGACGAAGGCCATGCGCGCGGGCGAGGCGCGGATGCTGCCGGGCATGCTGCACGGCGCCCTGACCATGCTCGTCACCGGCATCTGCCTCGTCGGCCTGCACCAGGCCGAGGACCACGCGGTGAACAACCTCAAGATCGGGATCAAGCTCGCGCTGCTCGTCGTGATCCTCGGCCTCGTCTACGTCAAGCGCGACGACGCGAGGGTGCCCGCGTCCGTCATGGGCACCGTCGGCCTGCTGACCGTGGCCAACATCTTCATCGCGACCCTCTGGACCTGAGCCGCTGGTTCCGAGACGCGGCCTAGACGTCGCGCCCGCGGCGCTTGAACAGCTCCCAGCGGTTGGGGTAGCGGACCCGGACGTCGCCCAGCGCCGTCGAGCCGGTCAGAACCACGGTCGGCGCACCGGGCGTGGGCGGGTCCACGGCGCGGTTGCGCAGCGACCCCACGTACACCCGCATCCCCTGCGTGCGCACCGACCAGCCCCGGGGCACGACGACCGTGACGTTGCCCATGGCGGCCTTCACTTCGAGGGACACCTCGGAGACGCGGCAGACGGCCGCGCTGAAGTCGATGCGGATGTTGCCCATCTTGGAGGCTGCGGAGATCTGCCGTGGGACCTCCCAGTGACCGGTGTGGACGATGTCCCCCGCGCCCGTGCGCAGGACCAGGGGCTCGGCGGGCGCCCCGGGGGAGCGGCCGCCGTCCGGAAGGTCGCCGGTCAGCGGTGCCAGCTCGCCGTAGGTCTTCGCCGTGTAGGCCCGCTCCAGCCGTTCCTCCAGCTCCGCGAGGTCGATGCGCCCCTCCCCGGCGGCTTCGCGCAGCACCTCCGCGATCGCCTCCCGGTCCGCGTCCGAGGCGCGCAGCTGCTGTGCGTCGCCGGAGCCGTCGGGGCGGGGAACGGGCGCTCGTGAGGCGTCGGTCATACCGGTCAGTGTAGGAGTGGGGAACCGGCCGAAGGCCGTCGGCGGCAGACCCTAGACTCGGTAGGCGATGAGCAGCCTCTTCGACGACAGCTTCCTGGCCGACCTCGAACCGCCCCGGGACGACGAGCCGCCGCCCCCGGCCGAGGGCGGTGTCGGCGTGCCCGGCCGGCCGGGCGACGTCCCCGGGGAGGTGGCGGAGGAGGTGCCGGACGGCCTGTTCACCGGGGCCTACGCGGGCGGGCGCGGCCCGGACGCGCACTACCGGGACGGGGCGCCGCGTCCCGTCATCGACCCCGAGGCGCTGCTGACCGGGCTGAACGAGCAGCAGCGCGCCGCGGTCGTGCACAGCGGAGGTCCGCTGCTCATCGTCGCGGGCGCCGGCTCCGGCAAGACGCGGGTGCTCACCCACCGCATCGCCCATCTGCTCGGGGCCCGCAAGGTGCATCCGGGCTCGATCCTCGCCATCACCTTCACCAACAAGGCCGCCGGCGAGATGAGGGAGCGCGTCGAGGAGCTCGTCGGGCCGCGCGCCGGGTCGATGTGGGTGTCCACGTTCCACAGCGCCTGCGTGCGCATCCTGCGCCGGGAGAGCAAGAAGCTCGGCTTCACCTCCTCCTTCTCCATCTACGACGCCGCCGACTCCAAGCGGCTCATGGCCCTCGTCTGCCGTGATCTCGACCTCGACCCCAAGCGGTACCCGCCGAAGTCGTTCAGCGCGAAGGTCTCCAACCTGAAGAACGAGCTGATCGACGAGGAGGACTTCGCCGGGCAGGCGACGGACCACTTCGAGAAGACGCTCGCCGAGGCGTACACGCTGTACCAGGCGCGGCTGCGCGAGGCCAACGCGCTGGACTTCGACGACATCATCATGACGACGGTGCACCTGCTCCAGGCGTTCCCCGATGTCGCCGAGCACTACCGCAGGCGCTTCCGGCACGTCCTCGTCGACGAGTACCAGGACACCAACCACGCCCAGTACACGCTGGTCAGGGAGCTGGTCGGGGTCGGCGCCCCGGAGCCCGCCCGGGAGGGCGAGGACGGGAGCGCGGACGGGGACGGCGACGCGGACGGGACACGGGCCGTCGAGCGCGGCGAGCTGTGCGTCGTCGGCGACGCGGACCAGTCGATCTACGCCTTCCGCGGCGCCACCATCCGCAACATCCTCCAGTTCGAGGAGGACTACCCGGACGCGACGACGATCCTGCTGGAGCAGAACTACCGCTCCACCCAGACGATCCTCTCCGCCGCCAACGCCGTCATCGAACGCAACGAGAACCGCCGCCCGAAGAACCTGTGGACGCAGGCCGGTTCCGGCTCCCGCATCACCGGCTATGTCGCGGACAGCGAGCACGACGAGGCCCAGTTCGTCGCCGACGAGATCGACCGGCTGACGGACGAGGGCACGGCGGGCCCGGGCGACGTCGCCGTCTTCTACCGCACCAACGCCCAGTCCCGGGTCTTCGAAGAGGTCTTCATCCGGGTCGGGCTCCCCTACAAGGTCGTCGGCGGGGTGCGTTTCTACGAGCGCAAGGAGGTCCGGGACGTCCTGGCCTACCTGCGGGTCCTGGCGAACCCGGAGGACTCCGTCCCCCTGCGCCGCATCCTCAACGTCCCCAAGCGCGGCATCGGCGACCGTGCCGAGGCGATGATCGAGGCGCTGGCCTCCCGGGAGAGGATCGGCTTCCCGCAGGCCCTGCGCCGGGTGGACGAGGCGTACGGCGTGGCGGCCCGCTCGGTGAACGCCGTCAAGCGCTTCAACACGCTGATGGAGGAGCTGCACACCGTCGTCGAGTCCGGAGCCGGACCGGCCACCGTGCTGGAGGCCGTCCTCGAACGGACGGGGTATCTGGCCGAGTTGCAGTCGTCCAACGACCCGCAGGACGAGACGCGTGTGGAGAACCTCCAGGAACTCGCCGCCGTGGCGCTGGAGTTCGAGCAGGCCCGCGGCGACGACGAACCCGGCACGCTGGCCGACTTCCTGGAGCAGGTCGCCCTCGTCGCCGACTCCGACCAGATCCCCGACGAGGACGAGCGGGAGGAGGGCGACGGCGTCATCACGCTGATGACCCTGCACACCGCGAAGGGCCTGGAGTTCCCCGTCGTCTTCCTCACCGGCATGGAGGACGGCGTCTTCCCGCACATGCGGGCCCTGGGCCAGGTCAAGGAGCTGGAGGAGGAACGGCGGCTGGCCTACGTCGGCATCACCCGGGCCCGCGAGCGGCTCTACGTCAGCCGGGCCACGATGCGCAGCGCCTGGGGACAGCCCGCGTACAACCCGCCCTCCCGTTTCCTGGAGGAGATCCCCGCCGACCACCTGGACTGGCGGCGCCTCGGCGGAGGCCCCGGCGGCACCGCCTCGGCGAGCGTCGCGCGGCTGGCCTCGTCCTCGTCCACCGCCTCGGTGCGGCGGGACGGCTCCGGCTTCGCCACCCGCCGCGTCCAGGAACGACCGGTCGTCTCCCTGGCCGCGGGGGACCGGGTCACGCACGACAGCTTCGGGCTCGGCACCGTGGTGTCCGTCGAGGGCAGCGGAGACCGCGCGCAGGCGACGATCGACTTCGGGGACGCCAAGCCGAAGCGGCTGCTGCTGCGCTACGCGCCGGTGGAGAAGCTGTAGGCCGGGCCACGGCCGCCCGCGCCCCGTACGGGGCGCGGGCGTGGGCCCGGGCTTACGTCGGGTCGAGGCCCTTGGCGCGGAACCAGGCCACCGGGTCCACCGCCGAGCCGCCGCCGGGCCGCACCTCGAAGTGCAGGTGCGGTCCGGTGGAGTTGCCGGAGTTACCCGCGTAGCCGATGGTGTCACCCGCCTTGACCTGCCCGGAGCGGATACGGGTGCTGCTCAGGTGGCAGTACCACGTCTCGGTGCCGTCCGGCGCCGTCAGGATGATCATGTTGCCGTAGGCGAAGTCCCACTTGGTGGTGATCGTCCCGTCGGTCGCCGCCTTGACCGGCGTGCCGTAGCCGACGGGGAAGTCAACACCGGTGTGGACGGAGATCCAGTTGAGGCCCGCCTGACCGAAGTAGGCGCTCAGGCCGCGCTGGTCCACCGGGAGGGCGAACTTGGGCCGCAGCGCCTCGCGCCGGGCGGCCTCCTCGGCCTTGCGCTTGCGTGCGGCCTCCTCGCGGGCCTTCAGGTCGATGCGCTCCTGGGTGCGGCTCGCGCGGTCGCCGAAGTCCCGGGCGTCGGCGGAGAGCCCGGCGAGCTGGGTGTCCAGCTTGTTGTTGACGGCCACGGCCTCCGCGCTGCCCGTGTCCGGGGCGGCCTGCGCCGGGTTCTCCTCCGGGGTGTCGGCGACGCCGCTGACGGAGGCTGCGGAGATCCCGGCCACGCCCATGACGGCGACCGAGGGCACCGCGACGGTCAGCAGAGCCGAGCGCTTGGGCTTCGCCGCCCGGCGGCGTCCGGCCCGGGTGGACGCCACGGCCTCCTCCGGCTCCGCCGCCGGGGCCGCGTCCTCGGCGTACGCGCCGTCCTCGGGGTATCCGCGGCCCTCGGCGTACGCGCTGTCGTCGGTGTACGCGCCGTCCTCCGTGTACCCGCCGTCCCCGAGGTACCCGCCGTCGCCGAGGTGCCCGCCGTCGCCGTCGTGGTCCTCCGCGGGGCCCGCGGGGTCCCAGGCGTCGTGGGGGCGCTGGACGCCCTCGTCTCCCTCGGGCCCGGCCATCGCCTCGGCCGTTCCGGCGTCCGCCGGCTCGGGGGAGTACGCGGAGGCGTTCCAGGTCACCCCCTCGCCGTCGGCCCACGCGTGGTCCGGCTGGGGGGGCACGGAGTGCAGCGGCTGATCCACCGCGCCCCACGGATCGGCCGTTCCGAGGCCGTAGACGGCACGGGAGCCGTCGTGGGTTCCGCCGGTGTCGTAGGCGCCGGAGGAAAGGCCGCCGGTGTCGTAACCGGCGGCCTGGGAAAAGCTGTTGATCCCGGGATCGGAGGAGTGGAAGCTGTTCGCGTCGATGCCGACGCCGTAGCCGTCGGTGCCGTAGCCCGTGGCGAAGTCGGTGCCGTGGCCGCCCGTTCCGTAAGTGGAGCCGTCGTAAGCCGAGCCGCCGAACGGGTTGTCGGCCTGCTCGTAGCCGTGGTGGTCGGCAACACCGGCGGGCTGCTCGCCGTAGCCCGGGTAGCCCATGGTCCCGTGGCCGTCGCCCGGCAGAGCGCCGAAGAGGGGGTCGGCCTGCTGGTAACCGGAGGTGGTGTCGGTGACGCTGCCGCCGTAGCCGGCGGCCTGCCCGTAGGGGTCCTCGTATCCGGCGTACCCGGTATGGGGTGAATGCTCGGAGAACCCGGAGCCGACGGGAGTCGTCAGATCCGACGGGGGACGGTCGTTCACCACCAACTTCTCTTTCGCCTCGGAGACGGGGGCTGCCAGAGCAGTGTCGGCGACTGTACCGGGCGCGTCGTGACGTCGACAATGTTCAGCAGGTTTTGAGCTGGCCAAGAACGGGCAACCGTCCGTCCGTTTGGCGTACTACGAACCGGTAACGGGGGGCTCGTTCGAGCCTCATGTTCGGTTTCACGCCACTTCACGCTCGCGGTTTCTTCACCGTTCCCGGCGCCACCGCCACCGCGGGTTCACGCGACGTCGACCGATTCCGCCCGCTTCGCGGCAACATCGTCCGCGTCGGCCAGCTCGGCGTGGACCTGTGCGATGACGGCCGGGTGCACCGGCAGCGCGAGATGGCCCACCCCCCGTACCCGCACACCGCGGGACCGCAGATCGGGGTGGTCCAGCCGGGCCGTCTCGCGGGGCAGCATGAGGGGGTCGCTGTCGCTCCAGAAGCTGACGAACAGCGTCCGGCAGCCCGGCGCCGGGCCGGCCAGCTCGGCCAGGACCTCCGAGCCCGGCCGCAGCTGCCGGATGAGCGGAGGAGCGGCCACGGGCGGCACCGCCCGCGTGCCCGCGTGCGGGGTGCCCAGGGTGACGAGCGTGCGCACCCGGGCGTCACCGCCCTGCCGCTGCACGTGGTACCGGGCGATCAGCCCGCCCAGGCTGTGCCCGACGACGTCCACCCGCCGGTGCCCGGTCCGCGCCCGCAGTTCCTCGATCCGCTCGCCGAGGGTCTCCGCCGCGGCCCGGACGTCCCGCGTCAGCGGCGAGTAGTTGACGCACACGACCTCCGCCCTGCCGTGCCGCCGCAGCGAACGCCGCAGCAGGGTGAAGACGGAGCGGTTGTCGACCAGGCCGTGGAGCAGCAGTACCGGAGGCGGCCCGGGGAACTCCGGCCGGGGGCGCCCGGCGGCGGCCCGGTCGGAGCCGGGGCGCTCGGGGCGCACTCCGGTGGGGTAGAGGGCCAGGCGCCCGGTGAGGACGGCCGCCTCGACGACCGCCGTACGCAGCGTGCCGGACACGGCCGAGAGCCCGGAGAGCGCGGAGATGCCGGGAAGCCTGGTCAGCGCGGAGGTGCCCGCAAGCGCCGACGGAACCGGTCGTCGCATCCTTGCTCACCCCCGTCCCCGTGGCCGCCCGACCGGCTTGCGGCCGGTACGACGCCCCGGCGGTCGGCCGCCGCAGACTCCGTGCGACGCTCTGTGCCTCCCCGCTCACGAACCCGCGGCGGTGTGGCGGTGGAGTCGCTCTCCCATTGTGTGATTTCCCCCTCCCCCCGCACCATGAAACGAGCGGGTGCGCGATGCTGGGGAGATAACGTTCGTTCACACCGGCACCCCGAGCGGCGGAGCCGGAGCCGCGATCAATGACGATGGAGGCAGTGATGGGTGTGTCGGGTCCGATCCGCGTGGTGGTCGCCAAGCCGGGCCTCGACGGCCACGACCGGGGCGCGAAGGTCATCGCCCGCGCGCTGCGGGACGCTGGCATGGAGGTCATCTACACCGGGCTGCACCAGACGCCCGAGCAGATCGTGGCCACCGCGATCCAAGAGGACGCGGACGCCATCGGCCTGTCCATCCTCTCCGGGGCCCACAACACCCTGTTCGCCAAGGTGCTGGAGCTGCTCGACGAGCGGGACGCGGGGGACATCAAGGTCTTCGGCGGAGGCATCATCCCCGAGGACGACATCGAGCCGCTGAAGGCCAAGGGCGTGGCGGCCGTCTTCACCCCCGGCGCCACCACCTCGGAGATCGTCGACTGGGTGCGCTCCAACATCCGGTCCGTCGCCGCCTGAGCACCCGGCGGGTCCGGCGGTGCCGCGGGCGGGACGGCCGACCGCCGCCCGCCCTGCCGCCGCCTCAGCCCACCAGTTCCGCGTGCATGGCCGCCCGGACGGTCAACGTCGAGACCAGCCGCTGGAACGCCTCGGCCCAGTAGCCGCCCGCGCCCGGCGCCTCGGCGCCCGACTCCTTCGGCAGCGCCGCCAGCGGGGCTATCCGGTCGGCCTGGGCCGGATCGAGGCAGCGCTCGGCCAGCCCCATCACCCCGCTGAGACTCCACGGGTAACTCCCGGCGTCCCGCGCGATCTCCAGCGCGTCGACGACCGCCCCGCCCAGCTCGGGCGACCACGGCACGGCACACGTGCCGAGCAGCCGGAACGCCTCGGACAGACCGTGTGCCGCGATGAACGCCGCGGACCAGGCGGCCCGCTCGGCCGGCGGCAGCACCGTCAGCAGCCGCGCCGGATCGCCCGGCCCCTCGGCCGTCGGAGCCGTCGGCGCGCCGACGAGCGCCCGCGCCCACTCCTCGTCCCGCTGCCGCACGGCCGCCCGTGACCAGGCCGCGTGCAGATCGTCCCGCCAGCCGTCCGCGACCGGCAGCGCCACGATCTCCTCCGGCCGCAGTCCGCCCAGATGCGCCGACCAGCACGTGAGCGGTGCCGCCTCGACCACCTGGCTCAGCCACCACATCCGCTCCCCGCGGCCCGAGGGCGGCTTCGGCGTGATCCCGTCCCGCTGCATCGCCGCATCACAGGCGTGCGGCGCCTCGACGGCGAGACCGCCCCCGGAGCCGGCGCCCCCGCTGCGATCCAGGTGCACACAGACCCGGGCCCGCTCAGCCATCCGGCCGGCCAGCGCGGAGCCCGGCAGCGCCGACAGCAGCTCCGCGGCCATCGACCGCACCGTGCGGCTGCGGTCCGTCAGCGTCCGCTCCAGGAACTCCTCGTCCGCCGGGGTCAGGCCCTCCCGCAGCGTGTCGAGGAACATCAGCCGGTCCTCGGCGCGCTCGGCGGACCAGGTGCTCGCCAGCAGGCGCCGGGCCGCCGCCGGGTCGTGCCGACGCAGCGCGCCCAGCAGCGCCGCCCGCTCCGCGAACAGCCCCTCCTCCCACAGCGAGCGCACGGCCTCGGCGTCCTCGGGCGCCACGGGAGCCGCCGCCGTCCCCGTGCGCAGGGCGAACCTCCAGTCCGGGTTCAGCCCGGCCAGCCACAGCGCCCGGGGGCCGGCGAAGGCCAGCGCGTCGGCGCGCAGGTCCGTGCGGGCCCGAGCGGCGTCCAGCAGCGTCGGCAGGTGGGCTGCGGGGGCCCGGTAGCCGCGGGCGTTGGCCGCGGCGAGCCACTGCGGCAGCAGTTCGGCCAGGTCCGGCCCCGCACCGCGCCGCCCAGCGCCCCCACCCGGCTCGGCGCGTCCCGCCAGCAGGAGGGCCAGGCGCCGGGCCGCCGGGGCCGGCAACGGCGGACGCTCGTCCGCGGGGGCCGGGGCGGGGCGCGGCCGGGCCACCGCGGGCAGCAGCCCGGCCCGGCTCCGGACCGTCTCGCGCGCGGCCAGGGCCAGCAGCGCCCCGGGCGAGCCGCCCGGTGGCGTGCGCCGCTCCGCGCCCAGCAGCGCCGCCGTCACCAACTCCTGCCAGGCCGCCGCGCCCGGTTCTCCGCCTGGTTCTCCGCCCGGCGCCGACGGCGTGCCCGCGCCCGCGCCCGGCCCCGGCTCACGGCCGCCGGCCCGTGCCCGCGCCCGCGCTTCCTTCGCTTCCGTCGTCGTCTCCGTGATCGTCACAGCGACACCGCCTCCCCCTCGGACCAGACCGTGTGCGGCGTGAAGCCCCGATGCCCGCACGCGCCGAAGACCGTGACCGGGCCCCCGCCCGATATCGCGGCCAGTTTCCACAACGCCGACCGGCTCGCCGGCGCCAGCGGCAGCGCCGCCCCGCCGTCCTCGTCGGCCAGCTGCCAGCGCTCGTCGTCCGCTCCCGGCGACGGCACGACGTCCGCCAGAACGACCGGCCAGGACTCCAGCCACGGATCGCCGCTCACCCGCTCCCCGTACGCGGCCAGCGCCCGGGCCACCCCCACCCCGGGCGGTACTCCGCCGGGGCTCGACTCGCCCCGCCGCTCGCCCAGCGCGGCCCGCAGCGGCGCCTCCCCCGGGTGGAACGCCAACTCGGCCTCCACCACCCGGCCCACCGGCAGCGTCAGCTCCGGAGCCCGCCCCGCCGCCCCGAACGACAGCAGCAGCGCCGATCTGCCGTGGCGCTCGCCCCGCAGCCAGAACCGGCGCACGGTGAGCCGCCCGTCCTCCCCGTCCGACCGGCCGAGCACCAGCCAGCGGTCCGCCGTCACCGCGTCGGGCCGGGCGAACAGGGCCGCGGCCTCCGTCGTCAGCCCCAGGTGCGCCCGCACGGTCGCGGCCAGCGGCTCGGGGAGTCCCTCGGGCCCCTCCAGCGCGAGCACGCCCCGGCACAGCAGGTGCAGCAGCGCGCACTCGGCCAGCAGCCGGGCCGGCCAGCCCGGACCCGAGGCCGCGATCCCCGCCAGTTCCCTGATCCGCGAGGCGAGGCCGGGCGCCTGGGCGTCCACCATGCGCGCGGCCATCTCGTCCCAGCGGGCGTAGCCCGCCTGATCCGCCCCGGCGATACCGCCGTGCAGCAGGTCGGCGAGCCGCTGTTCCAGCTCCGCGGCGCCGGCGGCGACGCGGTGCGCCCGACGCTCGGCCCGGCGCCGCGCCGCCTCCGGATCGGCCGGTTCCCCCCGGCGGGCCCCGGCCCCCGACCCCGCCGCCCGTCTCTCCCGGCGCTTCTCCAGCCAGCTCGCCGCCCACTCCGGCGCCTCGCCCGCGGGGACGGCCTGGGCCCCCTCGGCCCACCGGAGCAGCAGGCCCAGGGCGTGCTTGCAGGGGAACTTGCGGCTGGGGCAACTGCACGTGGACGCCGGGCCCGTGAGGTCCACCGCGGTCCGGTACGGCTTGCTGCCGCTACCCCTGCACAGCCCCCAGACCGCGTCCTCGCCCGTACCCGCGTCCGACCACGGCCCGGCCGCCGCCAGCTTGCTTCCGGCCTTGCGCGACGCCGCGTCAGGAGCCAGCGTCAGCACCTGTTCCGCACTCCAGCGGAGCTGCTGTCCCGTCATGTCAGCGACGGTACGAGCGGGCACTGACACCGGCCACGCGATGCCGCGTCAGGAGCCCTGTGGCGGGGCCGAGATGAGAGGGGACGCGCTGGTCGGGGGCGTTGTCAGTGGCGGGGTGCAGGGTGGTGGACACGACGGAGAGCACACCGCACCGAGGGGGATCCGTGACCGCCACCGACACCGCTTCCCGGCCCGCCACCGCCACCGGCTCCCGGCCCGGGCCGCAGGCCGAGCCCGCCGTCCTCCGCCCGCACGCCGAGGACGCGTTCGCCGCCGAGCTGGCCGCCCTCGCCGCCGCCGACGACCGGCCCCGGCCCGAGCGCTGGCGCCTCTCACCGTGGGCCGTCGCCACCTATCTCCTGGGCGGCACCCTGGCCGACGGCACGGTGATCTCACCCAAATACGTCGGGCCCCGCCGCATCGTGGAGGTGGCCGTCACCACCCTGGCCACGGACCGCGCCCTCCTCCTGCTCGGCGTTCCCGGCACCGCCAAGACCTGGGTCTCCGAGCACCTGGCCGCAGCCGTCAGCGGTGACTCGACCCTGCTGGTGCAGGGCACCGCGGGCACGGCCGAGGAGGCGATCCGCTACGGGTGGAACTACGCCCAGCTCCTCGCCCACGGCCCCAGCCGGGACGCCCTGGTGCCCAGCCCCGTGATGCGCGCGATGGCCGAGGGCATGACGGCCCGGGTCGAGGAGCTGACCCGCATCCCGGCCGACGTGCAGGACAGCCTGATCACCGTGCTCTCGGAGAAGACGCTGCCCATCCCGGAGCTGGGGGAGGAGGTGCAGGCGGTGCGCGGCTTCAACCTCATCGCCACGGCCAACGACCGGGACCGCGGCGTGAACGAGCTCTCCAGCGCCCTGCGCCGCCGCTTCAACACCGTCGTCCTGCCGCTGCCCGAGGGCGTGGACGCGGAGGTGGACATCGTGGCACGCCGGGTCGAGCAGCTCGGCCGCTCGCTGGACCTGCCCGCCGAGCCGGACGGCGTGGACGAGA
This sequence comes from Streptomyces sp. WMMC1477, assembly GCF_027460245.1. Lineage (NCBI taxonomy): Bacteria > Bacillati > Actinomycetota > Actinomycetes > Kitasatosporales > Streptomycetaceae > Streptomyces > Streptomyces sp. WMMC1477. The sequence continues at coordinate 3,505,661 of NZ_JAPZBD010000003.1, forward strand.
TCCGCCGTGTCGTGACCGTCTTCCGGGAGCTGCGCCAGGGCGTCACCGAGGATGGCCGCACCAAGGTCAAGTCGCCGTCCGGCACCCTCTCGACGGCCGAGGCGATCTCCGTCGTCACCGGTGGGCTGGCCCTGTCCGCGCACTTCGGGGACGGTGTGCTGCGCCCGGCCGACGTGGCCGCCGGAATCCTCGGCGCCGTCGTGCGGGACCCGGCCGGCGACCGCACGGTCTGGCAGGAGTACCTGGAGACCGTGGTGCGCGAGCGGGAGGGCTGGAAGGACTTCTACCGCGCCTGCCGCGAGGTGAGCGCATGACGGGCGCCGAGGCCGGCGTCGAGCCGTCCGCCCCCCTGCTGCTCGGCATCCGGCACCACGGGCCCGGTTCGGCCAAGGCCGTCCGCGGCGCGCTGGACGACCGCCGTCCGCGTGTCGTCCTGATCGAGGGGCCGCCCGAGGCGGACGCCGTCGTCCACCTCGCGTCCGACGCGGGCATGCGACCGCCCGTCGCGCTCCTGGCCCACGCCGTGGACGACCCGGGCCGGGCCGCTTTCTGGCCCATGGCCGCCTTCTCGCCGGAGTGGGTCGCCCTGCGCTGGGCGCAGGAGCACGGCGTCCCGGTGCGGTTCATCGACCTCCCCGCCGCCCACTCCCTCGCGCTCGGCGGGGCCGAGCCAAAGACCCCGTCCGAGGAGCGGCCGCCGACGGAGCAGCCGTCGGAGCGACAGCCTTCCGAGGAGCCGCCGTCGGCGGCGCCGCCCGACGGGGGCGCGGGGGCGGGGGAGGGCGGGCGCGCCACCCTGCGCCTCGATCCGCTCGCCGTGCTCGCCGAGACGGCCGGGTACGACGACCCCGAGCGCTGGTGGGAGGACGTGGTGGAGCATCGCTCGCCCGCCCCCGGCCCCTCCGCGCCCGGCTCCCGGCCGGCCGCCGACCCGGCCGCGGCGTTCGCCGCCGTCGGCGAGGCCATGGCCGCCCTGCGCGCCGCCCACGGCACCGGGGGCGACGAGCGGGACGCCGTCCGGGAGGCCCACATGCGGCTGCGGCTGCGCGAGGCCGTCCGCGAGTTCGGGGCCGGAACGGTGGCCGTCGTCTGCGGCGCCTGGCACGTGCCCGCGCTCGCCGAACGCCGTCCCGTCACCGCGGACCGCGCGCTGCTCAGGGGGCTGCCCAAGGTCAAGGCCGAGATCACCTGGGTGCCGTGGACCAACCGGCGGCTGTCCCGGGCCACGGGGTACGGCGCGGGCATCACCTCGCCCGGCTGGTACGGGCACCTGTTCACCGCGCCCGACCGGCCGGTCGAGCGCTGGCTCACCAGGGTGGCCGGGCTCCTGCGCGACGAGGACGTGCCGGTGTCCTCCGCCCATGTGATCGAGGCCGTCCGGCTGGCCGGGACGCTGGCCACCGTGCGCGGGCGGCCCCTCGCCGGGCTGACGGAGACGGTGGACGCCGTCCGCGCGGTGATGTGCGAGGGCTCGGAGGTTCCCCTCGAACTCATCCGGGAGCGGCTCATCGTCGGCGGTGACCTCGGCGAGGTGCCCGCGAGCGCGCCCGCGGTCCCGCTCCAGCGGGATCTGAGCCGGCTTCAGCGTTCCCTGCGGCTCCGCCCCGAGGCGCGGGAGCGCCTCCTCGACCTCGATCTGCGCGAGCAGAACGGCACGGCCCGCAGTCGCCTGCTGCACCGGCTCCGGCTGCTGGGGATCGGCTGGGGCGAGCCCGCCGCCGGGCGGGGCGGCAGCACCGGCACCTTCAAGGAGCACTGGCGGCTGTGCTGGGAGCCGGAGCTGTCGGTCAGGGTGGCCGAGGCGGGGGTGTGGGGCACCACGGTGGAGTCCGCCGCGACGGCCCTGGCCGAGAGCCGGGCCGCCGAGGCACCGGGGCTGGCGGAGGTGACCTCCCTCGCCGAGCGGTGCCTCCTCGCCGGGCTCGACACGGCGCTGCCCACGGTCATGCGGGTCCTGTCCGACCGCGCGGCCCTCGACGCCGACGTCGGCCGGCTCGCCGAGGCGCTGCCGGCGCTCGTCCGTGCGGCCCGCTACGGCGACGTGCGCGGCACCGACGCGGCCGCGCTGCACGAGGTCGCGGAGGGGCTCGCCGAGCGGGTGCGCGTGGGGCTGCCCCCGGCGTGCGCCGGGCTGGACGCGGACGGCGCCGAGGCCCTGCGCGCCCACCTCGACGCCGCACACCGCGCCGTGGCCCTGCTCGACGCCCCCGGCCTGCGGGAGCGCTGGCGGAGCATGCTGCGCACCCTCGCGGGCCGGGACGGCGTCGCGGGTCTGCTGCGCGGGCGCTGCGCCCGGCTCCTGTTGGACGAGGGCGCGCTCGACGCGGACGAGGCGGCCCGGTCCATGGATCTGGCGCTCTCCCCCGGCACGGGGTCCGTGGAGGCGGCGGTCTGGCTGGAGGGGTTCCTCTCCGGGGGCGGGCTGCTCCTGGTGCACGACGAACGCCTGCTCTCCCTGGTGGACGGCTGGCTGGCCCGGGTACCCGGGCGGGAGTTCACCGACGTCCTGCCGCTCCTGCGCAGGACGTTCTCCTCCTACGAGCCCGGCGTGCGCCGCACCCTGGGCGAGCTGGCCCGCCGCGGTACGGGGGTCCGCGGCGGCCCGGAGCACTCCGGTGCCGGTGACCCGGGCTTCGGCCCGGGGCTCGACGCGGGCCGGGCGGACGCCGTGCTGCCCGTGCTCGCGCTGCTGCTGGGCGAGCGCACGAGGAACGACGAGACGGTGGGGGTGGCGAGTTGAGCACGGCGAAGACGCCGGGAACGGCGGCGCGGACGGAACCGGCGGCGCCGGAGGGTGGGGCGCCTGAGTCGGGCGTTCCGGTGGCCCCGCCGGCTCCGGCGGACGAGCGGCTGCGCCGGTGGCGGCTCGTCCTCGGCGGTGCGGGGGAGGCCGAGGGCACCGGCCACGAGCTGAGCGGCCAGGACGCCGCGATGGACCGCACGCTCGCGGCCGTCTACGGGGCGGGCGGTGGCGCGACGGGCGCCGGTGCCGCGGCGGGCGGTGCCCGTGGCGCGGGGCTGGGCGGCTCGGCGCCGCGGGTCGCCCGCTGGCTCGGCGACATCCGCACGTACTTCCCCAGTTCGGTCGTGCAGGTCATGCAGCGGGACGCGATCGAGCGGCTCGGGCTCGCCGCGATGCTGGTGGAGCCGGAGATGCTGGAGGCCGTCGAGCCCGACGTCCACCTCGTCGGCACCCTGCTCTCGCTGAACCAGGCCCTGCCCGAGACGAGCCGTGAGACGGCCCGGGCCGTCGCGCGGAAGGTCGTAGCCGAGCTGGAGCGCCGGCTCGTCACCCGCACCCGCGCCACGCTGACCGGGGCGCTGGACCGTTCCGCGAGGATCAGCCGCCCCCGCCACCGGGACGTCGACTGGAACGCCACCATCCGCGCCAACCTGCGGAACTACCTGCCGGAGCACCGCACCGTCGTCCCCGAGCGGCTCGTCGGGTACGGGCGGGCCGCCCAGGCCGTGAAGAAGGACGTCATCCTCGCCATCGACCAGTCCGGTTCGATGGCCTCCTCGGTGGTCTACGCGTCCGTGTTCGGCGCCGTGCTGGCCTCGCTGCGGTCCCTGGACACCCGGCTCGTGGTCTTCGACACCTCGGTGGTGGATCTCACGGACGAGCTCGACGACCCGGTGGACGTCCTCTTCGGCACCCAGCTCGGCGGCGGCACGGACATCAACCGGGCGCTGGCCTACTGCCAGACGAAGATCACCCGACCGGGGGAGACGATCCTCGTCCTCATCAGTGACCTGTTCGAGGGAGGCATACGCGACGAGATGCTGCGCCGCGTCGCCGCGATGAAGGCCGCAGGGGTGCAGTGCGTCGCGCTTCTCGCCCTCTCCGACGAGGGGGCGCCCGCGTACGACCGCGCGCACGCGGCGGCGCTGGCGGAGCTGGGCGTGCCCGCGTTCGCCTGCACGCCGGACCACTTCCCGGAGGTCATGGCCGCCGCCATCCGCAAGGACCCGCTCCCGGTGCCGGACCCGGCGTAGCCGCCGGGGGCCTCCCTGGCACACGCGGGCCTTCCGGGCTGTGACCCGTCTCACCGCGCCGGTGTGACGTGCGATTTAGGAAGCGCAAGTGGACACGGCTACCCTGCGAGACGGACATGCCGCGTACCCCGCCCCACGCGGCCACGCGGCACGCCCACGCTGACAACGAACCGCGATAACTGATTAAGGGACGGACGCGCGTGGACCTGTTCGAGTACCAGGCGAGGGACCTCTTCGCCAAGCATGACGTACCGGTGCTGGCCGGTGAAGTCATCGACACGCCTGAGGCGGCGCGCGAGGTGGCCGAGCGACTCGGCGGTCGCGCGGTCGTCAAGGCACAGGTGAAGACCGGTGGCCGCGGCAAGGCCGGTGGCGTCAAGCTGGCCGCCGACCCGGCGGACGCCGTGGAGAAGGCCAACCAGATCCTGGGCATGGACATCAAGGGCCACACGGTCCACAAGGTGATGCTGGCCCAGACCGCGGACATCGTGGAGGAGTACTACGTCTCCTTCCTGCTGGACCGCACCAACCGCACCTTCCTCGCCATGGCCTCCGTCGAGGGCGGCGTGGACATCGAGGAGGTCGCCGCCACCAAGCCCGAGGCCCTGGCCAAGATCCCCGTCGACGCGATCGACGGTGTGAGCGAGGCGAAGGCCCGTGAGATCGCCGAGGCGGCCAAGTTCCCGGCCGAGCTCGTCGACCAGGTCGCGGTCGTGCTCCAGCGGCTGTGGGACGTCTTCATCAAGGAGGACGCCCTCCTCGTCGAGGTGAACCCCCTGGTCAAGACCGCCGACGGCAAGGTCATCGCGCTGGACGGCAAGGTGTCGCTGGACGCCAACGCCGAGTTCCGCCAGCCCGACCACGCCGCCCTGGAGGACAAGGCTGCGGCTAACCCGCTCGAAGCCGCCGCCAAGGCCAAGGGCCTCAACTACGTCAAGCTCGAGGGCCAGGTCGGCATCATCGGCAACGGCGCCGGTCTCGTCATGAGCACCCTCGACGTCGTCGCCTACGCCGGTGAGAAGCACTCCGGCGTCAAGCCGGCCAACTTCCTCGACATCGGTGGCGGTGCCTCCGCCGAGGTCATGGCCAACGGCCTGGAGATCATCCTGGGCGACCCGGACGTCAAGTCCGTCTTCGTCAACGTCTTCGGCGGCATCACCGCCTGCGACGCCGTCGCGAACGGCATCGTCAAGGCCCTGGAGCTGCTCAAGTCCAAGGGCGAGGACGTCACCAAGCCGCTCGTCGTGCGTCTGGACGGCAACAACGCCGAGGTCGGTCGCAAGATCCTGACCGACGCCAACCACCCGCTGGTGGAGCAGGTCGACACCATGGACGGTGCCGCCGACCGCGCCGCCGAGCTGGCCGCGAAGTAATCCGGGCCCCAGGACTCAAAGGACACGAGGACAACCGAACCATGGCTATCTTCCTCACCAAGGAAAGCAAGGTCATCGTCCAGGGGATGACCGGCTCCGAGGGCCAGAAGCACACCAAGCGCATGCTGGCCTCCGGCACCAACATCGTCGGCGGTGTCAACCCGCGCAAGGCGGGCACCAGCGTCGACTTCGACGGGAGCGAGATCCCGGTCTTCGGCACGGTCAAGGAGGCCATGGAGGCCACCGGCGCCGACGTGACCGTCATCTTCGTCCCGGAGAAGTTCACCAAGAGCGCGGTCGTCGAGGCCATCGACGCCGAGATCCCGCTCGCCGTGGTGATCACCGAGGGCATCGCGGTGCACGACACGGCCGCCTTCTGGGCCCACGCCGGCAAGAAGGGCAACAAGACCCGCATCATCGGCCCGAACTGCCCGGGCCTGATCACGCCGGGTCAGTCCAACGCGGGCATCATCCCGGCCGACATCACCAAGCCGGGCCGCATCGGCCTGGTCTCGAAGTCCGGCACGCTGACGTACCAGATGATGTACGAGCTGCGGGACATCGGCTTCTCCACCTGCGTCGGCATCGGCGGTGACCCGATCATCGGCACCACCCACATCGACGCCCTCAAGGCGTTCGAGGCCGACCCGGACACCGACCTCATCGTCATGATCGGTGAGATCGGCGGTGACGCCGAGGAGCGTGCGGCCGACTTCGTCAAGGCCAACGTCTCCAAGCCGGTCGTCGGCTACGTCGCGGGCTTCACCGCGCCCGAGGGCAAGACCATGGGCCACGCCGGCGCCATCGTCTCCGGCTCCTCCGGCACCGCCCAGGCGAAGAAGGAGGCCCTCGAGGCCGCCGGTGTGAAGGTCGGCAAGACCCCGTCGGAGACCGCGCGGCTCGCCCGCGAGATCCTCGGCGGCTGACACGCCGGGCGACGCGTCGCCTGAACGGGTCCGGGCCCGCCCCGCAGAGGGGCGGGCCCGGACCCGTTCGTACGCCCGCCGGACGGGTCATTCCGTGAAGTGCCGCAGGGCGGTCGGCAGGCTCGTGGGCAGCAGTTTGTCGCTCTCGGCCGTCGCCACGCCCACCGAGGTGGCGGTGACGACGAGGGCCGTCAGCACGCAGGCCGCAGCGGTGCGGCCGAAGGTGAGCCGGTCGCTGGACCTGCGGACGTCGCGGGCCGGCGCGCTGTGCACGGGCTGGGCCGCCGCCAGCCGGTGCAGCAGCCGGGAGACGAGCGGTCCGCGCGCCTCGACGTCGGCCGCCGCCAGCTCCGGCAGCCGCGCGGCCAGCGCCTCCCGCGCGTGCCGCAGCCGGCTCGCCGTGGCCGGGGTGCTCGCCTCCGTCTCGGCCGCCGTCTCGGCGAGGCCGAGCCCGACGCCGTCGTGGAGCAGCAGCACCCGGCGGTACACGGTGGGCAGGGAGAGCAGCGCCTCCAGAATCACCCCGTCCTCGGGCAGCCCCGGATAGGCCTCCTCCGCGCCCAGCCTCGGCCGCAGCCAGTGCCAGGGGGAGAGGGCCTGCTCGTGTGCGGCGGCCCGCACCCAGCCGGCCGGATCACGGTCGACGGCGACCTCGGGCCACCGTTCCCAGGCGGTGTGGAAGGCACGCCCGACGGCCCACTCGGCGAGCCTGCGCCGCCCGGTGAGGAGGTACGTCTGCCGGGTGAGGGCGTGGACGTGCCGTTCGTAGAGGGCCTCGAACGCCGCCCGCGCGTCGGAGCCGTGCCCGGAGCCGTGCCCGGCGTCATGCCCGGAGCCGCGCGCCGGGTGAGCATCGGCGTCGGGAGCGGTGTCGCCGGCCGGGGCGTCGGCGGCGGGCGGGGGCTCGGCCGCGGCCCCCGACGTCCCGGGCTCCCCGGACCCGGAGCCCTCGGGCCCCTCCCCCGCGGGTTCCGTCGGCTCGGGTTCCGTCGGCGCGGACTCCTTCGGACCGGGCCCCGGCGGCTCCGGCCTGACCGCCGTGCGGCCGGAGGCGGCCCGGCCGCTCGCGCCCCGCTCGTGGCGCTGCGCGGGCGGCCGTGCCGCCTCCCGCTTGCGGGCGCGGGCCGCCGCCCGGCGGCGCTGCCGTGCCAACTGCTGGGCGGCCCGGTCTCGCTGCGGTGCGCTCATGCGCCCTGCCCACCCTCTGTGACGACGTACATACCGTCATAGTGGGCGACACCACGAACTTTCGCCCGCTACCCGAGCGAAACGGGTGTTGTTGGGAGCATGGCCGCGTGAGCCGAATGACGCAACAGGACGTCGGCCGTGCGGCCGGGCCGGGGGTGGGGCGAGTCCTCGAAGGGGCGCTCGCCGCCGCCTTCGGACTGGTGGCCGTCGCCATGCCGGCGCTGCTTCTGTGGACCCTCTCCCCGTACCCGGACGACGGCCCGTACGGCGCGCTGCGGGTCGCCGCCGCGCTGTGGCTGCTGGCCCACGGCGCGGATCTGGTGCGCGCGGACACGCTCAGCGGCGCCGCGGCACCCCTAGGGGTGACACCCATGCTGCTCACCGCGTTGCCCGTGTTCCTGCTGTACCGCGTGGTCAGGGCCACCGGGGGCGCGGACCGGCGGTCCCTCGGCCTCGTGTGCGCCGGCTACCTGGCCGTCGGCGCCGGGGCCGCGTGGTTCACCCGGGGCGGCTCCCTGTCCGTCGACCCGCTCAGCGCGGCCCTGTACGTGCCGCTGCTCACCCTGGCCACGCTGACCGCCGGCAGCTGGGTGGCGCGGGGGCGGCCGGCGCTGCACCCGCCGGGCTGGACGGGGCTCGCCGGGGGTCCGCACGGCCCGCGCCCCGGTGCCGCGCTGCGGGCCGCGGCGGTGGGCGTCGCGGTGCTGTGCGGGGGCGGGGCCCTGCTCGCCGCCGGGGCCCTGCTCGCGCGCGGCGGTGCGGTCCAGGACGACTTCGCCCGGCTGGCCGACGGCTGGTCGGGGCAGGTCGCGGTGCTGCTGTTGTGCCTCGCCCTGGTGCCCAACGTCGCGGTGTGGGGCGCGGCCTACGGGCTCGGCCCCGGCTTCACGCTCGGCGCGGGCAGTGTGGCGGGCCCGGTGCTGACGACGGCCCCGCCCGGCCTGCCGCCGTTTCCCCTGCTCGCGGCCGTCCCCGGGGAGGGGCACGGCGGCCCGCTGCTCTGGGTGGCGGCCGGTGCGGTGCCGCTCGCGGCGGGCTGGGGGGCGGGATGGTGCGTCGGCCGGGCGGGGGTGCCCGTTCCGGGTACCCGGCACGGCGCCGCGACGGGCCCGGGGACGGCGGCCACCGCGGGGCTGGGCGCCCTCGGCTGCGGGCTCGCGGTCGCGGCCCTCGCGGCCCTCTCCGGGGGGCCGCTGGGCCGGGAGGCCCTGGCCTCCGTCGGCCCGGCGTGGTGGCAGACGGGCGGGGCGGCCCTGGTCTGGACGGGGCTCGTGTCGGTCCCGTCCGCGCTGCTCGTGCGCTGGTGGCGGCTGCGGGACCCGCATCCGCTGCTGGCGGCCGCGCTGCTGTGGCGGCGGTGCGTCACCTGGTGCGCGTCGCTGCGTCCGGCCCCGCCCCAGGAGGCCGGCGGCGAGAGCGAGTGGCATTCGGGGGGCTCGCGGCACAGTCGCTGGGCCGCGTTGAAGGAGGCGTCCGGCGGGCTGATGCCCGACTTCGAGCCCCGCTGGCGGCCGGAGCCGCCGCCCGTTCCGCCCCAGCCGACCTCGCCACCGGCCGCGGGCCCACCGGCCGCGGGCCCACCGGCCGCGCCGCCACCGGCCGCGTCACCACCGGCCACGGCGGCCCCGCTGACATCGCCGCCGAGGACCCGCCCGAAGCTCCCCCTGCGCCCCACGCCGGGCCCCGGCCGTCACCGCCGCACCTGAGTCGGGCCCGGGGGGTCCGCAGTGAGTCAGCGGGTGATGTCGAGGAGGTTGTTGTCGCGGAAGGGCTCCGGGAGGAAGTCCTCGCACTGCTCGCGGGCCGCCGTGGTGAGGGCGTCCTCCACGCAGTCGTAGTAGTCCTTGTTGACGAGCTGGAACGTGTAGGTCCCGGCGACGATGAGGAGGGCCAGCGAGGAGAGGACGACGCCGGGGACGGCGGCCCGGGTCAGGGCACGGCGGCCGGTCTGCTCGTCGTCGGCGGGGGTGCCCGCGGAGCCGTTGAGGTCGGCGACGGCGGTGCGCTGCCCGTCCTCCGCGCGCTTGACGCCGGGGGCGCCGCGCAGGGCGCTGATGCCCCAGTGCAGGCCGAGGGCGCCGAGCAGCAGGCCGAGGGGCAGGAGACCGAAGGCCGCGAGGAAGAGGCCCCACATGCCGGAGAGCAGCGCGTACCGGGCGTGCCGCTGGGCGGGGTCGCGCGGGTCCCAGCGCAGGTCCGGGCGGCCGCCCGGACCCTCGGGGCCGGAGCCCTGGGAGCCGTTGCCGCCCTGGCCGCCGAAGCCGCCGCTCTGACGGCCGGGCTGGCGGCTGCTCCACTGGCTGCCCCACTTGCGGCGGGCGGACTCGTCGTCGCCGTTCCCGTCCTGGCCCTCGGCGCCCGAGTCGGAGCCCGAGCCCGAGCCGGAATCATGGTCGGCGCCCGGGCCCGGGCCGGAGGGCGGGGTCTGCGGGTAGCGGGGACGCCAGGGCTGGTCGGGCGCGCCCTCGGGCGGGGGCGCGAAGGGGTTGTCCTCCTGCTCGGGCCCGCTGGGCTGCCCGGGCCGTCCGGAGTCGCGGAAGGCGCGGCGTCGCTCCGTCATGTGGTGTGTGTCTTCCCCTTCGTCCGTCCGCTGCGCCACCCGTGGGCCAGGCGGAGGTTACGGAACCGTATGCCAGACGCTACCCGCTGCCCGGCCCCCGGTCCCGTGGGGGTGGGGGAGCGGTGCCGGTATCGTTGCTGCCGGTCGGCCGCTTCGTAGGGTTCCCCGGATTCCTCCGCCTCCGTCGTTCGTCCGATCGCACCAAAGTCTTCGTCGGCCCAGAGCGCGGCCGAGACCGTGGACCGAACGAACAGACCGAGAAGTAGACCGAGAAAGAGCCTCGTCGTGGCTGCTGCTGTGTCCCCTGCCCGGCTTGTGGTGCTCGTATCCGGTTCCGGTACGAACCTGCAGGCACTTCTGGACGCCGTGGAGCGGCTCGGACCCGAGGCGTACGGCGCCGAGGTCGTGGCTGTCGGCGCGGACCGCGGCGGCATCGCGGGGCTGGAGCGCGCCGAGCGCGCGGGCCTGCCGACCTTCGTCTGCCGGGTGAAGGACTACGCGACGCGGGCCGAGTGGGACGCGGCGCTGGCCGAGGCGACCGCCGCCTTCGAGCCCGACCTCGTCGTCTCCGCGGGCTTCATGCGCATCGTGGGCCAGGAGTTCCTGGCCCGCTTCGGGGGCCGGTTCGTCAACACGCATCCGGCCCTGCTGCCCAGCTTTCCCGGCGCCCACGGCGTGCGCGACGCGCTCGCGTACGGCGTGAAGGTGACCGGGTGCACGGTCCACTTCGTCGACGACGGCGTCGACACCGGCCCGATCATCGCCCAGGGCGTGGTCGAGGTCCGGGACGAGGACCATGCCGACGACGGTGCCGCTCTGCATGAGCGGATCAAGGAAATCGAGCGACGCCTGCTCGTTGACGTCGTGGGACGCCTCGCCCGCGACGGCTACAGCATTGAGGGACGAAAGGTACGGATTCCGGCATGACCGCCGAAGGTACGAAGCGGCCGATCCGCCGCGCGCTGGTCAGCGTCTACGACAAGACGGGTCTGGAGGAACTGGCACGCGGGCTGCACGCGGCCGGTGTGCAGCTCGTGTCCACCGGTTCGACGGCGGCGCGCATCGCCGACGCCGGGGTGCCGGTCACGAAGGTCGAGGAGCTGACCGGCTTCCCCGAGTGCCTGGGCGGGCGGGTCAAGACGCTGCACCCGCGGGTGCACGCGGGCATCCTGGCCGACCGGCGGCTGGAGAGCCACCGCGAGCAGCTCGCCGAACTGGGTGTGGAGCCCTTCGACCTGGTCGTGGTGAACCTCTACCCCTTCCGCGAGACGGTCGCCTCGGGCGTGTCCGACGACGACTGCGTCGAGAAGATCGACATCGGCGGCCCGTCCATGGTGCGCGCCGCGGCGAAGAACCACCCCTCGGTCGCCGTCGTGGTGAACCCGGAGCGGTACGCGGACGTGCTGAAGGCCGCCGCGGACGGCGGTTTCGAGCTGGCCGAGCGCAAGCGGCTGGCCGCCGAGGCCTTCGCCCACACCGCGTCCTACGACGTCGCCGTGGCGAGCTGGTTCGCCGGTGACTACACCGCCGACGACGAGGCCGAGGGTGAGGGCGAGCGGTTCCCCGTGTTCCTGGGCTCGGCGCACGAGCGCGTCCGCGTGCTGCGCTACGGCGAGAACCCGCACCAGGGCGCCGCGCTGTACGCCGACGGCTCGGGCGGGCTGGCCGCCGCCGAACAGCTCCACGGCAAGGAGATGTCGTACAACAACTACGTGGACACCGAGGCCGCCCGCCGGGCCGCCCACGACCACGCCGAGCCCTGCGTGGCCATCATCAAGCACGCCAACCCGTGCGGCATCGCCGTCGGCGCGGACGTCGCGGAGGCACACCGCAAGGCGCACGCCTGCGACCCGCTGTCGGCCTTCGGCGGCGTCATCGCCGTCAATCGTCCGGTGTCGGTGGCGATGGCCGAGCAGGTCGCGGAGATCTTCACCGAGGTCGTCGTCGCGCCGGAGTACGAGGACGGCGCGGTGGAGGTGCTGACGCGGAAGAAGAACATCCGCGTGCTGCGCTGCCCGGCCGCCCCGGCCGCCCGCACCGAGCTGCGGCCGATCGAGGGCGGCGCGCTGCTGCAGGTCAAGGACCGGCTCCAGGCGGACGGCGACGACCCGGCGGGCTGGACGCTGGCCACCGGTGAGGCGCTGGGCGAGGCGGAGCTGGCCGAGCTGGCCTTCGCCTGGCGGGCCTGCCGCGCGGTGAAGTCGAACGCGATCCTGCTGGCCAGGGACGGCGCCACGGTCGGCGTCGGCATGGGCCAGGTCAACCGGGTGGACTCGGCCCGGCTCGCCGTCCAGCGGGCGGGCGAGGAGCGGGCGGCCGGTTCCTACGCGGCCTCCGACGCCTTCTTCCCGTTCCCCGACGGGCTGGAGGTGCTGACGGCCGCCGGCGTCAGGGCCGTCGTCCAGCCGGGCGGCTCCGTGCGGGACGAGGCGGTCATCGAGGCGGCCCGGGCGGCCGGGGTGACGATGTACCTCACCGGCACCCGCCACTTCTTCCACTGAGACGCGTCCGGCGGCTTCGGCCGGCCGGTCACCGAGGCGCGCCGCCGAGGGCCCGCAGCCGTCAGGCCGCGGGCCCTCGGCCGTCTCCGGGGGCCTGACGGGCCCGGAGGCCCGGAGCGGCGCGGGTGCGCGCGTCAGGCCGTCCGGTCCTCGGCCGGTGCCGCCCGGCTCTCCTCGCCGTCCTCGCCCGGTTCCGCGGCCCCGTCGTCGCCGTCGCCGTCCGCGGCCGTCCAGGCGGCGCAGAACAGCAGCAGCTTGGCCATCAGGTTGATCCAGATCAGCAGGGCGACCGGCATGCCGAAGGTGCCGTACATGTTCTTGGCCGCCACGCCCTTCAGATAGCCGCCGAGCAGCAGCTTGAGCAGCTCGAAACCGACGGCGCCCAAGAGGGCGGCGGTGACCAGCGGGCGGCGGGCCGGGCGCACGCCCGGGACGCGGGTCAGCAGGTAGCAGAGCAGCAGGAAGTCGACGCCGATCGCCGCGAGCACGGGGACGGTGCGCAGCAGCCAGCCCACCGGCCCGCCACGGTCGACGTCGAGCGCGTCCGCCGCCCAGTCGACGGCCCCGACGGCGAACGCGGAGCCCGCCAGCGACAGCACGACGACGCCGCCCAGCCCGGCGAGCATGGCCAGGTCCTTCAGCTTCGCGTGGACGAAGTTGACCTCCTCGTCCGGCAGCAGCCAGACCTCGCGCAGGCACTCGCGCAGCGACCCCACCCAGCCGAGCCCGGTGAACAGCAGCAGGACGCCGGCGACGAGGCCGACGGCTGCGGCGTTGTCGACGAAGGACTGGATGCCGATCTGGTCCGAGATGCCGGGCACCTGGTCGGCCAGCCAGTCCTGGGCGGTGTCGATCTGCTCCTGGCTGAGGAACGCGGCGGCGATCGCGGCCCCGAGGGCGATCATCGGGAACAGGGCCAGGAAGCTGATGAAGGTGATCGCGGCGGCGAGCCGCGTCCAGTGCGTCGTCTCCAGGCGCTCGTAGGTGTTCCACAGGTGGGTGCGCATCAGCCGCTGGACGAGGGGACCGATGACGGGCAGTCGGGTCAGCCAATCCATCAACCCGTTGTACCCCGGGAACGTTTTTCCGCACCCCCCGACAGGCGGGGCGGGGACAGGGCGGGAACCCGGCCGCGCACAGGGCGGCGGCCCCTGCGCTAGGGCGCCGGGGCCGCCGGACGTGACATCCCCTGCTGTGGGACGGAGGGCAGGGGCGGTCTGCCGGGGAAGCGGAACTCCCGGATCAGCCGCCACACGCCGTCGTCCACGCCCCGCTCGTAGAGCGCGAAGCCGGTGATCAGCCAGGCGGCCTCGAAGTCGGCGAGCTCCTCCTGCGCGCGGTCCATGGCGGCCTCGTCGATGCCGTGCGCGATGGTCACGTGCGGGTGGTACGGGAAGTTCAGCTCGCGGGCGAGCGGCCCCTCGGGGGCGCGAACCCGCTCCTGGAGGCCCGCGCAGGACGCCGCGCCCTCGGTCAGCCGCACGAAGACGACGGGGGAGAGGGGACGGAAGGTGTCCGTGCCGGACAGCTTCAGCGGAAAGGGCTGCCCGGCGGCGGCGACGGAGGCGAGGTGACCCTCGATGACCGGTCGGTCGGCCGCCTCGACCTCCGTGGGTGGCAGCAGGGTGATGTGCGTGGGGATGCTGTGGGCCGCGTGGTCTCCGAAGCCGGCGCGCTGCTGCTGGAGCATGCTGCCGTACGGCTCCGGGACCGCGATCGACACGCCGACCGTGACGGTCCCCACGTCGTCTCCCTCCTGCTGTCGCCGTGGCCCGGCGCCCTGCGGCCCGCTGTCCGGTTTCAGGGCTTCCGCGCCATTCGGGTATTGCGTCGTTCTTCTGGGCTTCTCAGTGCTTCGCGGGCAGGAAGCCCACTTTGTCATAAGCCGCGGCGAGCGTCTCCGCGGCGACGGCCCGGGCCTTCTCGGCTCCCTTGGCCAGGAGCGAGTCCAGCGTCTCGGGGTCGCCCAGGTATTCCTGCGTCCGGTCGCGGAACGGCGTCACCCAGTCCGTGACGATCTCGGCGAGCTCGGTCTTCAGGGCGCCGTATCCCTTGCCCTCGAACCGCTGCTCCAGTTCGGCGACGGGGGTGGTGGTGAGCGTCGAGTAGATGCTGAGCAGGTTGCTGACGCCCGGCTTGTTCTCCGGGTCGTAGCGGATCTCGGTGCCGGTGTCCGTCACGGCGCTCCTGATCTTCTTCGCGGTGACCTTGGGCTCGTCGAGCAGCGAGATGATGCCCTTCGGCGAGGACGCCGACTTGCTCATCTTGACCGACGGGTCCTGGAGGTCGTAGATCTTCGCCGTCTCCTTGAGGATGTACGGGGCGGGGACGGTGAACGTCCGGCCGAAGCGCCCGTTGAACCGCTCGGCCAGGTCGCGCGTCAGCTCGATGTGCTGGCGCTGGTCCTCGCCGACGGGCACCTGGTCGGCCTGGTAGAGCAGGATGTCGGCGACCTGGAGGACCGGGTACGTGAACAGGCCGACCGTCGTGCCCTCGGCGCCCTGCTTGGCGGACTTGTCCTTGAACTGCGTCATCCGGGAGGCCTCGCCGAAGCCGGTGAGGCAGTTCATGACCCAGCCGAGCTGCGCGTGCTCGGGGACGTGGCTCTGGACGAAGAGGGTGCAGCGGTCCGGGTCGAGGCCGGCGGCCAGGAGCTGGGCGGCGGCGAGCCGGGTCGAGGCCCGCAGGTCCTTCGGGTCCTGCGGCACGGTGATCGCGTGCAGGTCGACGACCATGTAGAAGGCGTCGTGGGTCTCCTGCAGGGCCACCCACTGACGGACGGCACCCAGGTAGTTGCCGAGGTGGAAGGACCCGGCGGTGGGCTGGATACCGGACAGCGCGCGCGGACGATCGATAGCCATGCGGGCCATTCTCGCAGAGCGCGGGGCCTGATCGCGGAGTTCCCCCGTCCGGAAACGGGCGGGCTACGCGGACTCCGCGCGCGGTGGACGGACGGAGGTCGGTTCGGCAAAGAACGGGCGGAAATCCTTCGGGCGGCGATAGAAATGGCTGTGTCCGGCCCACCCGGCCGGACGTACCGACGAACGGAGCGTGCGATGCCCACTTCACCCGAGTTGATCGCCACCGCCGACGCCCACAGCGCGCACAACTACCACCCCCTGCCCGTCGTCGTCGCCTCCGCCGAGGGCGCCTGGATGACCGACGTCGAGGGCCGCCGGTACCTCGACATGCTGGCCGGGTACTCGGCCCTCAACTTCGGTCACGGCAACCCCCGGCTGATCGCCGCCGCCCGGGCCCAGCTCGACCGGCTCACCCTCACCTCCCGCGCCTTCCACCACGACCGCTTCGCCGACTTCTGCGTGCAGCTCGCCGAGCTGTGCGGCATGGAGGCGGTGCTGCCCATGAACACCGGGGCCGAGGCCGTCGAGACGGCGGTGAAGACCGCCCGCAAGTGGGGCTACCGGATCAAGGGCGTGCCGGACGGCCAGGCCAAGATCGTCGTCGCGGCGGACAACTTCCACGGCCGCACGACGACGATCGTCAGCTTCTCCACCGACCCCGAGGCGCGGGCCGACTACGGCCCCTACACACCCGGCTTCGAGATCGTCCCCTACGGCGACCTGGCCGCCCTGGAGGCGGCGGTGGACGACGACACCGTCGCCGTCCTGCTGGAGCCCATCCAGGGCGAGGCCGGGGTGCTGGTGCCGCCGCCGGGCTACCTGGCCGGGGCGCGTGAGCTGACCCGGGCGCGGAACGTGCTGTTCATCCTGGACGAGATCCAGTCGGGCCTGGGCCGCACCGGGCGGACCTTCGCCGCCGAGCACGAGGACGTCGTGCCGGACATGTACGTCCTGGGCAAGGCCCTGGGCGGCGGCGTGGTGCCGGTGTCGGCCGTCGTCTCGTCCCGCGAGGTGCTCGGCGTCTTCCGGCCCGGCGAGCACGGCTCGACCTTCGGCGGCAATCCCCTGGCCTGCGCGGTGGCCCTGGAGGTGCTGGCGATGCTGCGCACCGGCGAGTTCCAGGAGCGGGCGGCGGAGCTGGGCGAGCACCTCCACCAGGAGCTGGCCGCGCTGACGGCCGACGGGAAGGTCACCGGCGTCCGCGGCCGGGGGCTGTGGGCCGGGGTGGACATCGACCCGGCGCTCGGCACCGGCCGGGAGATCTCCGAGCGGCTGATGGCCGAGGGCGTGCTCGTGAAGGACACGCACGGCTCCACGATCAGGATCGCGCCGCCGCTGACCATCAGCAAGGACGACCTGGACTGGGGCCTGGGCCGGCTCCGCGAGGTCCTCGCCGGCTGAGCCCGCCCGCCGGGGGCCGCGCCCGTGAGCGGCCCCCGGGCCCTGCGCGCCCCGGCCCGCGCGCGTGCGTCGTGGCCGTTCGCGCCGTTCCCCGCGTCCCTTCCGGGGCGTCCCGGCCACCCGGGCCCGCAGGGCGGGCGCGGGGGGCCGGTCGGCGGTTGGTTACCCGCCGGTCGGCGGGGAAAGCCGGGCGATGGGCGGATTGCGCCCCCCGGCCGCATCTGCCAGCGTTCCATCGTGGTGTCGACGGCGGCCAGGCCGTCGGCCCCGGGTGCCGTCGCGGCGGCACTCCGCACAGCACGGGGGAAGAGCAGGAACGGTGACAGTTCAACGCACGACAGCGATCACCACGATCGGCCTCGCCATCGACAGCGGACCGGTGCGGCGCAGGCTCCAGCGGTTGTTCACCGGAGTGGGGTGGCGCACGCTGGAGTCCCCGGCTCCCGGGGACGTACCGCGGTGCGACGTCCTCGTGACGGACCTGCACCGGCTGGAGGACGTCCGCACGGCCCTCCCCACGCTCGCCCTCGTCTCCGGCACGGGGGCCGTCGGGCTGGGGGCGATCTCCGCCGACCTGCGGGCCATCGTCGACCGCGACGACCTCGACGGCGCGTTCCTCACCGCCGTGCAGGAGATTCTGGCCGGCCACGGCTGGGTCTCGCCCACCCTCATCCCGCCGCTGCTGCGCCACCTGCACCGCCCCTGGCCGCCCGCCGGGAGCGGCGCCGACGCCGCGCCGGTGCGGCTTGCGGGGCTCACGGCGCGGGAGAACGAGGTCGTGGCGCTGGTGGCCCGCGGCATGAGCAACGGCGAGATCGCCGCCGAGCTGCACGTGGCGGAGAGCACCGTGAAGTTCCACATGTCCAACATCCTCCAGAAGACGGGCCTGCGGGACCGCAGTCAGCTCGCGGCGCGGCTGCCCGGTCCGCTCGCCTGGTCCGCCTGACCCGCCCCGTCGTCGTCCGGCCCGCGGCCGCGCCACCACTCCGGGTTGTCCCGGTACCAGGCGACGGTCGCGGCCAGGCCGTCGGCGAACTCGCGCCGGGGCCGGTAGCCGAGCTCCTCGCGGGCCCGGGTCCAGTCGACCGCGTAGCGCAGGTCGTGGCCCTTGCGGTCGGGGACGTGGCGCACCCGGCTCCAGTCCGCCCCGCACGCCTCCAGCAGCAGGCCGGTGAGGCGGCGGTTGGTCAGCTCGGTGCCGCCGCCGAGGTGGTAGACGCGCCCCGCCCGGCCCCGGCGCCGGACGAGTTCGACGCCGTAACAGTGGTCGTCGACGTGCAGCCAGTCGCGGCTGTTGCGCCCGTCCCCGTACAGCGGCACGGTGCGGCCGTCGAGCAGGTTGGTGACGAAGCGCGGGATGACCTTCTCCGGGTGCTGGTACGGCCCGTAGTTGTTGGAGCAGCGGCTGACGCGCACGTCCAGCCCGTGGGTGCGGTGGTAGGACAGGGCCAGCAGGTCGGCCGAGGCCTTGGACGCCGCGTAGGGCGAGGACGGCGCGAGCGGCTGGTCCTCGGCCCAGGAGCCGGTGGCGATGGAGCCGTAGACCTCGTCGGTGGACACCTGGACGAAGAGCTCCGCCCGGTGCCTCAGGGCCGCGTCCAGCAGGGTGTGGGTACCCAGGACGTTGGTGCGCACGAAGGCGTCGGCGCCCGCGATGGACCGGTCGACGTGGGACTCCGCGGCGAAGTGCACGACCTGCGGGTGTCCGGCGAGCAGGGCGTCGACGAGCGCGGTGTCGCAGACGTCTCCGCGCACGAAGGTGAAGCGGGGGTCGTTCCGGACGGCGTCGAGGTTGCGGAGGTCGCCGGCGTAGGTGAGCTTGTCGAGCACGGTGACGGCGAGCGGCGCCGCGGGGTCGGCCAGCAGGGCGCGTACGTACGCCGAGCCGATGAACCCGGCGCCGCCGGTGACGAGGAGACGCTGGGGGCGGGTCATGCGCGGATCTCCACGGTGCTGTGGTCGCCGATGACGAGGCGGTGGGCGGCGGGCGCGGCCGGTGCGGGGGTGACGACGGCCTCCCGGCCGATCATCGAACCCGCGACGCGGCGGACGCCGTCGATGCGGGCGCCCTCCAGGACGATGGAGTCCGCGATCTCGCTGTCGGCGATGTGGACGCCCCGTGCGATGGAGCTGTGCGGCCCGATCCGGGAGCGGGTGACGACGGCGCCGGCGGCGATGGCGGCCGGGCCGACCACGCGGGAGCCGATGACGCGGGCGCCCGGCTCCAGCACGACGGGCCCGACGAGCTCGGACCCGGCGTCCACGAAGCCTTCGACGCGATGGGCGGTTCTGTCCAGCACGGAGCGGTTGACCTCCAGGATGTCCGCCACGTTCCCGGTGTCCTTCCAGTATCCGGTGATGCGGGTGGAGCGGACGTCGTGCCCGCTGTCCACGAGCCACTGGAGGGCGTCGGTGATCTCCAGCTCGCCGCGCGCCGAGGGCCGGATGGCGCGGACGGCGGCGTGCACGGCCGGGGTGAAGAGGTAGATGCCCACGAGCGCCAGGTCCGTCCTGGGGACGCGTGGCTTCTCCTCCAGGGCGAGCACCCGCCCCCGGCCGTCCGTCTCGACCACGCCGAAGGCGCTCGGGTCGGGGACGCGGGTCAGCAGGATGCGGGCGTCGGGGCGCTCGGCACGGAAGTCCTCGACGAGCGGGGTGATGCCGCCGAGCACGAAGTTGTCGCCGAGGAACATGACGAAGTCCTCGTCGCCGAGCCAGTCCCGGGCGATGAGCACCGCGTGGGCGAGGCCGAGGGGCGCCTCCTGCGGGATGTAGGTGACGTCGAGGCCGAAGGCGGAGCCGTCGCCGACGGCCGCCCGGATCTCGGGGGCCGAGTCGCCCACGATGACGCCGACCTCGGTGATGCCCGCCTCCGCGATGGACTCCAGGCCGTAGTAGAGCACCGGCTTGTTGGCCACGGGCACGAGCTGCTTGGCCGAGGTGTGGGTGAGCGGACGCAGCCGGGTGCCCTTGCCTCCGGCCAGAACGAGGGCCTTCACGCGGGGTACTCCTCTCGGGCGTGCTGCCGGTGCCGGGCGGCGGTCATGGCAGCGGGTGGGGTCGCCAGGCGAACCGGGACGCGGCCAGCGTGCCGAGGCCGGTGCGTGCCGGGGCCGTCGTCAGCCGCCGGGCGTGCCAGGTGAACGGGTGGTCCTCGCGGAGCCGCAGCGCCTGGTACCCGGCGGGCACGACCTTGACGGCGCACCAGCCCATCCTCCGCAGCGGCCGGGGCAGGCGGTACGTCAGGTCGACGAGAAGCGGGTCGGCGCCGTCGGCGACCAGCAGCCTCACCAGCTCGTCCGCGGACACCGGCGGCGCGGTGCGGGGCGGCCGCTCTGCGGCGAAGGAGTCCACCCACTCGCGCACCCGGGCGTGCCCCTGGGCGGAGGCGACGTAGCGCAGCCGGTCGTCGTCGTCCCGGATGGGCCGGCCGGTGACGTCCTCGGCGCGCTGCTCCTCGGACCAGGAGTTCAGTACCACCGAGCGCACCTGGAGGGCCTCCTGCAGCGCGCCCAGCATGCTCCAGGCCGCCTGGTCGTCGTCGGCGGTCGCGTTGCAGCCGACCGTGGCCAGTGGCACCGGGCGCCGCTCGTCCAGTACGATCCCGACCGTGCAGACGACGCCGGGCAGCCCGGTCGGCAGCTCGGCCAGGACGGGCGTCAGCCCGGCGCGCTCCACCTTGCCCCACAGCGCCCGCAGCTCGCGCATCCGCGCCCCGGCCCGGGCACCCGCCGTGCCGGGGCGTGCCGTGCCGGAGGCGGCCGGGCCCGGGGGCCGGAGGCGGTGGGGGCGCAGCCGGGCCTCCCACGCGGTGAGGAAAGCGTCCCGCTCGACGATCTCCAGCAGCGCGGCGCGCAGGGCGTCCCCGGGGCCGGCTCCGGAGGCGGCCCCGGAGGGGGTGGGGTCGAAGTGCGCGGCCTGGGGCGAGGGGTCGGGGTAGTCCACGAGCGGGGCGGGGACACAGACGTCCACGCCGTCGCGCAGCCGCCGGGCCGGGTACCAGGTGAGGGGCAGGGAGCGGGCCTCCGGAGCGCCGAGCGCGAGCCCGGGGTCGGCGAAGTCCGGTGCGCGGGTGCCCAGGTCCGCGGCGGTGGCCGCGGTCACCGTGCCGGGCGGCGGGCCGCCCTCGGGGAACAGGGCGTACCGCTCCACGGCTTCGCCGACGCCCCGCACGAGGGTGTTGCTCCGGGAGTGGCCGTAGGCGCCGACGACCCGGGGGGTCAGGGTGTGCCCGGCGTGCTCGGCGGCCGTGGAGCGGAGCCGGACCAGGAAGCGCCAGAGCAGGTCGTCGGGGGGTGCGGGCGGGAGCGCCTCGCTGTGTTCGGCGAGTCCGCCCGCGGGGTCGAGGGTGGCGCGGAAGTCGATCACGCGACGTCTCCGGGGGAGCCGGTGCCGTCCGGGCGGGGGGCGGTGCCGTCGGGCCCGGACGCGGGGGAGGCCGGGCGGGGCGTGGGGGAGGCCGGGCGGGGCGTGGGGGAGAAGAAGGGCAGCGAGGCGGGGGTGCCGGAGAGCACCGCGCCGAGGGCCAGCAGGACGCCCGCGCCGCCGGTGGCGAGGTCGGTGGAGATGCGCAGGGAGTCGTGCCCGAGGACGCCGACGCGCTCGGGTCCGGCGGCGTCCCCGTCCGGGGCGAGCGGGACGATCTGGAGCGCGTGGTCCCGGACGTGCCGCAGGGCGCCCGGAGCGGGGGCGTCCGCCGACGGCCCGGTGAGGTGGTGGAGGGCCAGCAGGGTGCCGGAGCGGCCGTGGAACAGCCCGGCCTGGGGCAGGTACTGGCGGGCGGCGCTCTCGGCGACGGCGTCGCGGGCGCGGGCCAGCCCGGCGTCGGGGCGGTGCCGCAGGAGATCGTGCAGCACCATGCCGGTGCCGGCGCAGCCCATGCCGAGCAGCGGCATGCGGCCCGGGGCGTCGGCGGGGAACTCCTCGCCCGTCCAGCCCAGGGCCGCGAGGTCGGCGCGGGCGGCCGTCACGGCGTCGTCGAGCAGGGCGGGGTCGTCCGTCTCCTCGTAGAGCCGCAGCAGGAACAGCGCGCTGCCCGAGGGCCCGCGCAGCAGCCCGAAGCGGGAGAGGTCGCCGGGCGCGCCGGGGGCGGTGTCGCGGACGCGGTCGGCCAGCCGCCGGGCGCGGGCGAGCAGGAGGTCGTCGCCGGTGCGGCGGGCGAAGTGCACGAGGGTGAGGCCGATGCCGGACAGCCCGCCCATCAGGGAGGCGTCCAGCCCCTCGGCGGCGTCGCCGTCCAGGCGGGGGAGCAGCTCGGCGGCCTCCCGCGGCCGGCCGAGCCGGTCGAGGGCGTAGGCGATGCCGGCGAGGCCGTGGAAGAAGTCCGGCCGGGGTTCGGACAGGGCGCGCGTGTCCCGCACGAGCCGGTCGACGTGCTGTTCGGGCACGGGGACGCCGGACTCGGCCAGCGCCCACAGCACGCCGGCGGTGCCGTGCGCGAACGCGGTGGTGCCCTCGGGGGTGAGGAACTGGTCGGGGTCGCCGGGGAAGAGCCGGTCGTCCCGCCCGGTCTCGGCGCATTCCAGGACGCCCTGGCCGAGCGCCTCGGCCAGTTCCGGCCAGGCGGCCCGCATCTCGGCGGCTTCGCCGGCGGGCCACGGGGTGGGCGTCCCGCGTTCCGTCAGCCCGAGGTCGGCGCGCACCCGGTGGGCGAAGTCCTCGGGCACCGGGAAGCGGGCGGTGACGGCGGCGATGAGGTCCTCCGTCTTCCGCGGCCCCCACGGCAGCAGGCTCGTCAGGGCGTTGAAGACGGCGAGGCGCAGGCAACCGAGGGCGTAGCGGTCGATGGCGAAGCCGGTGACGCCGTCGGGGGCGGTGAACCCGGCGGCGCCCATCGTCTGCCGCTCGGCCTCCTCGACGGGGGCGGCGGCCTCGAAGTCGATGAAGCCGACGGTGCCGTCGGGGCGGACGAGGATGTTGGAGGGGTGCAGGTCGCCGAAGACGATGCCGCGGGCGTGGAGGCTGTCCACGCCGCGCTCGACGCCGTCGAGGACGCCGAGGGCCCAGTCGGCGTAGGCGGCGAAGTCCCGCGGGTCCTCACTGCCGCGGGCCAGCGGGTTGCGCTGGATCATCTCCCGGCCCAGCGGCTCGCCCTCAATGAACTCCCTCACCAGGAACCAGTGTTCGCGGCCCTTGCGGAAGTCGTACAGCGCGGGCACGACCTCGGTGCCGGCGAGCTTCTCCAGTGCCAGGCGCTCCCGCTCCTGCCGGTACACGGCGTCCCTGCCGTCGACGAGTCCGGCGTGCGGCCGGGCCTCGCGCAGCAGTACGGGCGTCCCGGTGCGGGTGTCCTCGCCCCGGTAGACGCCGCCGCCGTTGGAGAAGTGCAGGGCGCCGGTGACGCGGTAGGGGAAGTCGCGCAGGGTGCCGGCGTTGCGGGCGGCGAGGGCCTCGGTGAGGCAGTCGGGGACCGGCGCCCACGGGGGCGGCCGGAAGCCGGGGCCGCGGTGGTCGGGCACGAGGTTGCCGTCCGGGTCCTCGACGCAGTGCACCGGGGTGCCGGAGGGGCCGCGCACGGTGCGCAGCACGAAGCCGCCGTACCGCACGTACAGGGGGCCCGAGCGCCAGCGCAGGTCGCTGAGGATGTAGGGCCCCTCCCGGCCGTCGAGCAGCTCGCCGAGCTCGTGCAGCACCCGCTCCAGGCGGGCCTCGTCGGCCGGGTAGACGGTGATGAACTTGCCGCTCGCGCTGCGGTCGCCGTACTTGCCGTTGCGCTGCTCCAGAACGGCCAGGCAGCGGATGAACTTGAAGGTGAGGCCGTGTTCGAGGCAGTAGGCGGAGGCGATGCCGAGGATCTCCTCGGCGTTCTCCAGCGTCGCGGACACATGGATCTTCCAGCCCTGCGGCGGCAGTTCGACGTCCGGCGGGTTGACGCCGATCCACTCGGCGTCCCGCTGCCTGCTCCAGCCCGCGGGCAGGCCGGCGTCGGCGAGGGCGAAGTTGCCCTCGTCCGGGCTGATGCGGGCGGGCACGTCGAAGAAGGGGCTGCCGGGCGGGCAGAAGTGCAGGTGGCGGCCGAGGTCCATGTGCGGTTTCCCTGGGTGTGGCGTGCGGGTCGGTGGGGTGCCGGGGCGGGGCGGTGTCGTGGATCGGGGGGAGGCGTCGGGGGCGGGTCAGCGGAGGGCGGGGGCGATGTAGGTGAGGTACATCCACGCGGCCAGCGGGCGTTCGCCGGCCTCGATCGTGGCCATGCCGGTGTGCTCCTCCGGCGGTTCGCCGGTGGTCAGCGGGAAGCTCTCCACCGGCATCGGCAGGTCCTCGACGTCGCGCACGGGCATGAACGCCGAGAAGGGCGCCGTGGTCCTCTCCGGGGTGGCGGAGGCGACGGTCGCGGTGCCGACGTCGCCGCGCAGGATGACGCCGAGCCGCTGGAGTCGCACCGTCGAGCCCTCGTGCACGGCGGACAGGTCGCTGGACTCGGAGAGCACGAGCGACACCGTGCCGCCCTCGGTGACGAACCCGCCGACGACGGTGTACGGCACCTTGACGAAGGCCAGGGCCGCCGTCACGGCGGCGAGGGCGAGCCCGCAGGCGGCGGCGATCCGGGCGCGGCTCGCTCCCGCCCTGCGCCCCTCGCGGACGAGCCGCCGCGCGGACAGGAAGGCCCGGTAGAGCAGGAAGCAGAGCGCGCCGACGACGAGCAGCCCGCCCACGGCTCCGAGGGCCTGGAGCACGTCCGCCCACAGCGTGGCGGCCACGCCCACCAGGTAGAGCGGGAAGACCATGCAGGCCAGCCCGAAGGGCACGGCCCAGCCGAACTGCGGCAGCCCGCGCGGGTAGCGGCCGCCGAAGAGGACCCTGGCCACCGCGCGGCGCGCGTCGGTCATGGCCCGGTCCCGCAGGTGCGAGACGTCCAGATGGCTCATCAGGGCGAGGTAGCCGTCGAGCTTCACGAACGGCACGACGTTGAAGAAGCTGGTGACGAAGGTGGAGACGGCGAACACGGCCATGCCGTCGTAGAGCGTCGAGGGGCCGTTCACCCGGCCGTAGACCAGGGCGGCCAGCGCCACCGAACCGCCGATCACCGTCTGGGTGACGATGCCCGCGAGGGCGATCCTCGTGCGCTGCTCCTTGTGCGGCAGCCGCCAGCTGTCGGAGACGTCGCAGAAGAACGCGGGCGACATGTAGAAGAGCATGAAGCCGATGCGGTTCGGGCGGCCGCCGTAGTAGGTCAGCGTCGCGCCGTGCCCCAGTTCGTGCAGCAGGGTCGCGAACGCCGTCGCCACCACGAGACCGAGGATGATCGCCAGCGGCATGGGCTGCCCCAGCGCCCGCTCCAGCGCGGGCCCCTGGAGGCTCAGCGAGAACAGCCCGCCGAGGACGAGCAGGGCCGCGAGGACGCCGAAGACCGGCCGGGCGACGGCGCGGATCAGCGGCTCCAGCGCGTCCATGAGCCGCTGCGGCCGCAGCAGGGTGAGCTGCACGGTGAACGGCGGCACGAACTTGACGAGGCCGCGGCGGCGCCGGTGCCGCCCGGGCCGCAGGCTGCCGTCGTCGAGCAGGCCCATGGCGTGCAGCCGCCCCACGGCGGCGCCCACGGCCTGCTCCGTCCACGGCGGGCCGAGGGCCTCCACGAGCCGGGCGTGGTCGCGGACGCCGTCCATGGCCCGCAGCAGCCTGGCCATGTCGGCGCCGACGCGGATGTACTGGTCACCGGAGCGCACGATCCACGGGGCGCCCTCGTCCAGCGGCGCGTGCACCGAGACCCGGCGAGCGGTGCGCGGATAGGCGAGGCGCTCGGCGGCCCGCTCTGGCGGCACCTCCCGCTCCTTGCCCGCGTCGCCGCGCCGCAGGGTGCCGCCGACGCGGGAGGCGATGCCCGTGGGGCGTTGTCCGGTGAGGGTCATCAGGGCCTTCCTTCTTCTACGGTCAGCGCGCGAAGTACCCGCGTTTCACGTCGCGGAAGAAGTCCCGGAAGTCGGCGGAGTACACCACCAGCGCGTTCCGGTTCCGGGACGGGAACCTGACCCTGGCGAAGATGACGGACCCGCTGGACATCGTGTGGTCCCGCCCCCTCCCCGAGGGGGCCTCGCCGTCCACGGTGACGGTGTCCCAGGACGCGGCCGGACGCTGGTACGTGTCCCTGCTCGTCGAGGACCCGTCCGTGAAGCCGCTCCCCGCCACCGACGCGGCCGTCGGCATCGACGTCGGGCTCGATCACCTGCTGACCCTCTCGACCGGCGAGAAGGTCTCCGACCCCCGGCACGAGCGGCGTGACCGTACCCGTCTGGCCAGGGCCCAGCGGCAGCTTGCCCGCAAGGCCAGGGGGGACGGGGCGAACCGGGCCACGGCTCGCCGGAAGGCTGCCAGGGTCTACGCCCGTATCACCGACCGCAGGCGTGGCCTGTTGCACAAGCTCACCACTCGGCTCGTTCGTGAGAACCAGACGATCGTGACCGAGGACCTGACCGTCCGGAACATGCTCAAGAACCGCAGCCTGTCCCGGGCGATCTCCGACGCCGCGTGGTCGGAGTTCCGCGGCATGCTGGAGTACAGGGCCGCCTGGTACGGGCGCGAGGTGGTCGCCGTCGACCGGTCGTACCCCTCCAGCAAACTCTGCTCGGCGTGCGGCGCCCTGCGGGAGAAGATGCCGCTGAACGTCCGCACGTGGACGTGCTGCTGCGGCACCGTGCACGACCGCGACGTGAACGCGGCGCGCAACATCCTGGCCGCTGGGCTGGCGGTATCGGCCTGTGGAGCCGGTGTAAGACCTCAACGGAGTACTCCGGGCGGGCAGTCGGCAATGAAGCAGGAAACCCCACGGCGCGAGCCGTAGGAATCCCCCTCCTGAGGGAGGGGGAAGAAGTCAAGCGATGTCCCGGCTGACCAGACGTCGGCGGGCGAGGAAGCCGGCGAGGGCGAGCCAGCCGCCGATCACCGCGAGGGCGAAGGGCACCGGGAGGGCGTCCTCCTTGCCGTCCAGGTAGACCGAGCCCATCGCGACCTGCATCGTGAAGCGGCCCACCTCGGGCAGCAGCAGGAACAGCGTCTCGTCCACGAACAGGGTCAGGACGAGGGCGATGGCCACGGTGGCGGCCTGGTTGCGGATGAGCCAGCCGAGCATGACGCCCCAGGGCGCGGCCAGGACGACGACGGTGGTGACGCCGAGCAGCGTGCGGGTCGCCTCCCCGCCCCACACCACGTCGAAGCCGAACAGGCCCGCGAACGCGTACGCCGAGGCCGGGGCCAGCGCGGCGGCGAGCAGGGCGAACAGCGCGCCCATCGCGGTGCCCACGGCCGCCTTGGCCGTGAACAGCCGGGTCCGGCCGCCGCACAGCAGCGCCGAGCGGTTGACGGCCCCCGAGCCGTACTCGCGGCTGACGAAGACGGCGCCGAACAGCAGCGAGCCGAGCAGCGCGGAGAACCAGGCGCGCACCATCTCGGCCGTCACGGCGGCGGCGTCGGTGACGCCCTCGTCGAGCTGCTGGTCACCGACGGCGGCGGCGCCGCTGCTGCCCAGCAGCCCCATGAAGAGCGCGACGACGGCCATGATCCACCAGGTGCGCCCGCTCCAGGCCTTGAGCCACTCGGCCTTCAGCAGATCACGCATGGCCCCGACCTCCGGTGGGTGCGGCGGGCTGCGGGGCGGCGGGGTGCCCGCCCCCGTCGGTGCCCGCCAGTTCGAAGAAGCGGTCCTCCAACGAGCCCCCGCCCGCCGGGACGAGCTGGGCGATCGGCCCGCTGTAGCGCAGGGTGCGCTGGACGATGACGACGTCGTCGACGGTCTGCTGCACCTCGGAGAGGATGTGGCTGGAGAGCAGCACGGTGCGGCCCTCGTCGGCGAAGCGGCGCAGGAAGTGCCGCAGCCAGCGGATGCCGTCGGGGTCGAGCCCGTTCGTGGGCTCGTCGAGCACCAGCAGCTCCGGGTCGGCCAGCAGCGCGGCGGCCAGGGTGTGCCGCTGCCTCATGCCGGTCGAGTAGCCCTTGGTCCCGCGGTCGGCGCCGTGCCCGAGGTCCACCAGCTCGATGACCTCGTCCACCCGGGACGCGGGCAGGCCGAGCATCTTCGCCCACACCTGGAGGTCCCGGCGCCCGGTGGTCCCGGGGATGGGGGAGACGCCGTCCATGCTGACTCCCACCCGGTGGGCCGCGCGCCGCAGTTGCGCGTAGGGGCGGCCGAAGACGGTGGCCGTGCCGGCGGTGGGCCGGGTGAGGCCCAGCAGCATGCGCAGCGACGTCGTCTTGCCCGCGCCGTTGCGGCCCAGGAGGCCCACGATCCGGCCGGGGTGCACGTCGAACGACACGTCCTCGACCGCGGTGAGTTCGCCGAACCGCTTGGTCAGCCTGCGGAAGCTCGCCACCGGGGTGCTCATGACCGCCCCGAACGGCGGTCGTTCGCGTTGATCGAGAAGGCGCACAGGACGAGGAAGGCGCCGGAGACACCGATCAGGATCCACTGCGCGGTACCGCCCACGGCCGCGCTCACGGGCATCAGCAGGGCCGCGATGCCCAGCAGGATGTAGGTGCTGGTCTTGGTGGACAGGGGTCCGCCCTGGGGCTGTGGCATGGCTTGCTCTCCGTTGGCTTGCAGACCGTGGGGGGATGGTGGGGGAGACCGGTGGGTGCGGGCCGGCCGCGCGAGGGCCGACCCGCACCCGGCCTCGTCAGGTCGTGGCGGCGACGCTGAGCGCGCTCACGGCGATGCTGAAGGTCAGGCCGTCCTTGAAGCCGGTGTAGAAGCCCGGGGCCTCCATGGCCTCCAGCTCCTGCATCCCCAGCTCCAGCTCGGCAAGACCGTTATCCTTGACGATGGAATCGAAGGTGTTGTCCTGCATCGTTTCTCACCACCTTTCCTGGAATACGTGGCATTCATGGGTTTCCTGGCATGGCGGACGGGAGAGACGGTGGGTTTCACCGCATCCCGCGTGCGGCGCCCTGGCGTGCGGTACAGGCACCCAGGGCGCCGTCCGTGTCAGGTGATCGCGGCGCCGGAGACAGCGAGGTAGACGCTGCCGTAGCCGATGGCGCTGGTCACGGCGGTACCCGTGCCGAAGCCGGCCCACGTGGCCCAGCCCGGGGCCTCCATGGCCTCCAGCTCCTGCATGCCCAGCTCCAGGCCGGGCATCTCCTCGGCCGCGAGGGTGTTGAACGTGGCCTCCATGTTTCCCTCCTTCATCATGTGCGGATTTCCTTATCGGTCCTCCGTGCGCACCGCTCAGACGGCGCGCACGGAAGTGTGCGGTGCCGCCCCCGGCCCGGCGGGGGCGGTTTCGGGAGCCGCTCCGGCGGGGGCTCCGTTGGCGGCGGGGGCGGCTTCGGGGGCGACGGCGGCGGACAGCACCCGGCGGACGGAGTCCGCCGGGACGCCGCGCAGCATCGGGAGCCCCGCACCCCAGGCGCGCTGGGTGCGGCGGACGGCGTCGTCGATCCGGGCGGGGTCCGCGGTGAGCCGCCGCCCGATGCCCCAGGCGTCGATCAGGGCCGCGACACCGTCCGCCGGGTCCGCGGGCCACCGGGGGGAGCCGGCGGCGCGGACGGTCTCCCAGACGCGGGCCAGCCGGCGGGCCGAGCCCCAGGCGGCGCCCGAGTCCTCCGCCACCGCCCGCCACAGCGGGGGCAGCAGCGCGGCGACGGCCGTCATCTTGCGCACGCCCAGCGTCCAGGACAGCTCGTTGGCCAGGAACCAGCCCTTGGCCGCGTAGCGCTCGCGCCCGACGGCGGCCCACGGGCCGTGGGTCAGCCCGCTGACCTTCGCGATCTCGGCGCGCAGGGCGTCGTCCCCCACGACGGCGCGCGCCCCGAGCGTCCCCCGGACCCGCGCGAGCTGCTCCCCGAGAGCGGTGAGCCGTGCGACGAGCGCCTCGGTCAGGGCGTCCTCGGTCGGCTGGTCGTGAGCGGCGCCCGCGTAGAGGCTGCTTGCGCGGAACAGCGCCTCCAGGACGCCTTCGGCGAGCAGTTCGCCGGGCAGCGTGGCGGTGGCCGCGGGGTCGACGAGCGCCACGTCGGGGCGCAGCCCGTCACCCAGCACCAGCCGTCGCCCGTCGCCGTGCTCGACACAGGCCGCCGCGCTCAGCTCGGTCCCGGTGCCGACCGTCGTCGGCACGGCGACGAGCGGCAGCGCCCGGGCTCCCCCGGAGGGCAGCACGACGAGCCCGGCCCGCTGGGGATGCCCCAGCCGCTCGGCGTTCCGGCCGTCCCCCCGGACGGCGACCGCCAGCTTGGCCTGGTCGACGACGGTGCCTCCGCCGACGGCGACGAGCAGCTCGGTACCCTCGGCGGCGAGCCGCCCGGCGAGCTCCCCCACCCGCGCGACCGTGCCCGGCGTGGTGACCGGCACGAGGGTGGCCTCGGCGCCAGCGGCGCGCAGCAGCGACAGCAGCCGGGTCGTCAGCGGGCCGCGGGCGACCGCCGGGTCGGCCAGGACCGTCACCCGGCGCTCGGGCCGGGTGGCCAGCCAGTCGCCGAAGCCGTCGGCGCCCAGCAGCACCAGGGTCGGGCAGTGCCAGCCGAGGCTCATCCGGCCACCCCCGTTCCGGTGGCCGCCGCGGTCGTTCCGGTGGCCGCCGCGGAGGGGGCGTCCAGACCCGCGCGCACGCAGTCCAGCAGCTCCGTCAGCTCGGCCTCGGTGTAGGTGAGGGCGGGGATCAACTGCACGCCGTCGGGCCCGGGATGGGTCACGGCACCGGCGTCCCGGACCGCGGCGACCACCGACGCCACCTCCGAGCCCGGCAGGGGGCCGCCGTCCCGGCCGGCCAGCCGGAGCGCGCGGAAGCAGCCCCGGCCCTCCGTGCTCAGTACCCGGGGGTGCTCCCGCACCAGCTCGGCCAGCTTCTCGTCGAGCCGCCGGGACAGGGCGCGGGACCGCCCGACGGCGTCCAGCCGGTCCATCTCCTCCAGCGTGGCCAGGATGGCGGCGCAGGCCGAGGGGGTGCCCGCCTGCGTCTCGCCGTGGGCCAGGACGACACCGGGCCGGTCGAACGACCGGGCCAGCTCGGCGGAGACGACCACGGCGGCCGCCGCCATCGTGCCGTTGGTCAGCCCTTTGGAGGTCACCAGCAGGTCCGGCTGCGAGGGCCACTCCTGCGAGGCGAAGAACGGTCCGGTGCGGCCGAAGCCGGTGGCCACCTCGTCGGCGACCAGCAGGAACCCGTACCGCTCCCGCAGCCCCAGCAGCCGCCCGAGGTAGTGCGGGCTCAGCGGGACGGTCCCGCTGCCGCGCACCGGCTCGACGACGACGGCCGCGATCCGGCCGCCCTGCCGCTCCAGCAGCTCGGCCAGCTCGGCCGGGTCGTCCCCGGACACATGGCGCACCAGCCGCTGGTCGACCCCGTAGAGCTGTTGCCCCAGGTCCTCACCGGTGAGGCCGAAGCTGCCGAACGTCAGCCCGTGGTAGCTGCCGCGCAGCCCCACGACGACCTTGCGGCCCGGGTCACCGCGCAGCGCGTGGTGCAGCCGGGCGAGCTTCATCACCAGGTCGTTGGCGGCGCCGCCCGAGGTGGAGAACAGCACCCGCCGGTAGTGCGGCCCGCAGACGTCGGCGAGGGCCTGGGCCGCCCGCCGCGCGTAGGCGTTCTCGTACCGGAAGACGCTGAGGTAGGAGGCGTCCCGCAGGGAGGCGGCGACGGCCTCGGCGATCGCCTCGTTGCCGTAGCCGAGGTTGGCGTTCCACAGGCCGCTGGTGCCGCACAGCAGCTCACGGCCGTCGGCCAGCCGCACGCGCACGCCCTTGGCGGACACGGTGCACAGGCCGTCGTCACCCTGCCGGGACGGCTCCAGCAGGGAGGGCCACAGCGCCTGAGGCGTCATCGGGGTCCCTCCGTCGCTTCGGTCGCTCGCGTGACCTCGGAAGCTCGCGTCGCTTCGGCCGCTGCGGTCGCCTCGAGCAGGACGTCGCGGTGCCGGCTCCCGGCCGCCGAGAGGGTCTGGGTGCCGCGGACCGTGAACCCGGCCGCCGTCAGCTCGGCGGTGAGGGCGGCGACGGGCAGCACCGTGACGCGGGAGACGCAGACCGGGACCGGTCCGGTGCCCGAGACGTCGGCCGGGCGCAGGGTCACGGTGCGCACACCGCGGGCCGGCTCCCACAGCTCGTGGAGCACGTACTCCCGGCCGCTCGCCCCGGTGAGGGGCTGCCGCACCTCCGTCGGACCCTCCCCGGCGTCCGCCACCTCGACGGTGGACAGCGCGAACGTCCCGCCCGGCGCCAGGTGTTCCCGAACGCAGCGGTAGAGCCCGGCCCGCCCGGCGGCGTCGAGCAGCGACACGGACGTCGTGCCCAGCACCACGGCGGCGAAGCGGCGCCCGAGGGCGAAGTCGCTCATGTCGCCGCGCACCGGGCGGCAGTTGCGGCGCAGCCGCTCGGGTGCCTCCGCGAGCCGGGCGGTCAGCCGCTCCAGCATGGCCGGGGCCAGCTCCAGCGCGGTCACCTCGCGGCCCGCTGCCAGCAGCGGGAAGGTCAGCCTGCCGGTTCCGGCGGCCAGTTCGAGCACCGGGCCGCGGGTAGGGCGGACCAGTCCGAGCAGTTCGCGCACCTCGAAGGCGTCCCGGCGGCTGAGGTCGTCGTAGAGCGGGGCGCCGGTCTCGTCGTAGACGCCGCAGACGCGCGCCCGCCCGCCCAGTGCGGCGAGCTCCTCGCCCGCGGTGCCGGGGACGCCGGCGAGGATGGGCGGTGGGGCCGTCATCGCGCGGCCTCCGTACGGTTCGTCAGGGGCACGTCGGCGCGCTCGAAGAACGCGGTGACCTCGGCCAGCGCGGCCGTGTCCACCCGCTCGGCGGCGGTCTCCACGTCACCGCAGGCCAGGACCGTCTCGGCGATGCGGGCGGCGTCCGTCCCGAGCTGGAAGAAGCGGCCGGTCCGCGGGGAGTGGACGTAGGCGCCCCGCTCGTTCCACAACAGCAGCGGCAGCTCGGTGCCGTGTGCGTCGGCGGCCCCGGCCACCGGCTCCGCCGTCTCCGACAGCCGGCCGCCGAAGCCGGAGACGCGCAGGTGGGACACGTCCCGGGCGCGCAGTTCGCGCAGCGCGTCCAGCGCCGCCAGATACCGGCCCAGCCAGGGGCGTCCGGCCAGGGCCGCGCAGCGCTCGGCCTCCGGCACGGCGGCCCCCAGCCCGACGGCGCAGGGGTGGGCGCTGTCTCCGTTGACGCGCTCCCAGGCGGCGAGGAGGTCGGCGAAGGCGTCCCCGGCCGAGCCGAGGGCCACCCCGCCGGGCGCGGTCGAGACGGTGCCGTCGGCGCCGGCGTACAGCCGCGTCGCCGGGCCGTCGGCGGCCGGGGACGCGCCCAGCGAGGGCAGGTCGGCGAGCCGGATGACGGGGTCGGTGGCGAAGGCCGGGAACACGCCCTCGGCACGGGCCCGGTCGGCGTCCGCGAGGTAGGCGGCGAAGTCGGAGCCGTCGGAGACGCGGATCAGGGTGGGCCCGATCACGGACATGTACTGGCTCGCGGAGTACTCCTGCGTCTGGAGGAAGAAGGAGTCGTCGATGGACAGTTCGTCGCCGGGCTGGGCGGCCGAGCCCTCGTAGCCGACGACGACCGGCGAGCCCGGCTCCGGACCCTCGGGCGGCGAGGGCGCCACGCCGGGGGCGAGTACGAGGGAGTGGGGTCCGGCCAGGTCCCCGCCGAGGACGGCGGGGAGCAGGCCCGCGTCCTCCAGGACCACGGTCAGGGCGCCGGGACGGGCCGCCGGCTGGGCGTCGGCGGCCTGCCGGTGGCGGGTGCCGGTGCCCCAGGACACGAGGTGCCGCTTCGCCAGGCTCGTGTGGTGGTCCACCATGTCCGCTCTCCCTTGGGTGTGCTGGTCGTGCTCGGTGTGCTCGGTGTGCCGCTGTGCGTGGGGGGTGAGAGGCCCGGCGCCGGGCCGTCCCGCTGACGGGCCCGGGTTCGCCGGTGGGTGCCGTCCCGGGCCGGGGATGTCTCCGGCCCGGGACGGCGGTCGGGGGCCGGGCCCGTCTCGTCCCCCTGGTGAGGTGGTCGGTGGCGTCTCAGCCCGGTGCGAGGGCCGTCAGCAGCGTCTTCAGGTCCTCCAGGGCCGCCTTCGGGCCCTCGCGTTGACACAGACCGGTGAGGTTGAGGACGACCTCGTCGACCCCGGCGGCGTGGTACTCGGCGATGCGCGAGCGCAGTTCGTCGAGATCCCCGTAGAGGAACGCGCCGCCCTCGACGAGCCGTTTGGCGTTCAGCCGCGCGTCGTCGGTGTCCGCCTCGATCCCGGCGCGGCGCAGCATGTCGACGTAGTGGGGCGCCGCGAGGTGCGCGGCGTTGCTCGCGAGGGCCAGCTCGGCGGCGTCCCGCCCGGGCCGGTGCAGCGCGAGGGGCACCATGGCCGTCAGATGCGGCACCGGCCGGTCCGCCGTCCGGGCCCCCTCCTCCAGCGCGGGCCGCAGTGTGCTCCGGACGTAGGAGGCGGGGGTGAGCCAGGTGACGGCGGCGTCCGCGACCTCCCCGGCCAGCCTGGCCATGCCAGGGCGCAGTACCCCGAGCCCGATGCCCACCTGAGGTGAGGGGGCCGGGGGCAGAGCGCCGTGGCAGGAGAAGTAGCGGCCCCCCACGTCGACGGTCTCGCCCGCGAGCAGCCCGCGCACGATGGTGACGTACTCACGGGAGGCGGTCAGGGGGCTCGCGTAGGGGGCGCCGAGCAGGCTGGCCTGGAAGGACGCGCCGCCGGGCCCGAAGGCGGCGAGCACGGACCGGCCCGTCGTCAGGGCCAGCGAGCGCGCCTGCTGGGCGGCCTCGAAGGGGTGCCGCAGCGGCATGAGCGTGACGCCGACGCCGGTGGGGACGCGGAAGCCGGTACCGGCCGCGGCGGCGAAGCCCTGGAACGGCTCCACCATCATGGCCTGGCCCTGCCACAGCCGCACCGCCGGAGTCCAGTCCACCAGCGCCGCGAACGGCAGCAGTTGCTCCGGCCGGCGCGGCAGGAACGGCACCAGCACCGAGAGGGCGGTCTCGGCGGCCCCGGGCTCTCTCCGGCTCGATCTCACAGTTCTCTCCTCGGTCCGTCCACGCCGCGCGTGCGGCGGTGCCGGACGTGATTCCCCCGTGGCCCAGGCGGTGGTCGACGCCGCCGACGGAAAACGTCGGAGACGCTTACCCTTTCGGGCCATCGTTCATGTTCCGGCGGTATTTCGGCGGGGCATTATCGAGGCTCGGGAAAACCGGCCGTCCGTGCCCTGTCCGCCGGACGGAAATGACGATAGCAGCGGACGGGCGGCCGGTGCTCCCGTCTCAGGACGGGTATCTCCCCCTCCCTGAGTAGGGGATCCGGAGCTTCCGCTTGCGCCGGCGAGGATGCCCGTTGCACCATCGCAGCGCAGCCGCCCACCCGCCGACGGTTCGGTGGCGGTCCGGTGATCAACGCTGGTCACGGCGGTGCGTGCGGCGCATACGGCCGAGGTCGGCACGGTGCCCACGGGCCCGCCGGAGCAGGCCGGAGCGGAAGCCCGGCAGCGGGTACGGGCCGGCGCGCGGCCGGCCGTGGAGGGGACGGCCGGCCCGGCCCGCCCCCTTTCCGTCCCCGGCATTCCACCGGTGTCCAACCTGGTTCACCTTTCCCGAAGACGGCGGTGTTTCGACCGGCGGGAACGAAAGGAAAACGATGCCCCGCGTCTCGGTCATCTGCCCGGCCTACAACCGCGGCCGGGAACTGCTGCACACCGTGAATTCCGTCCGGGCCCAGACGTTCCGGGACTGGGAACTGATCGTCGCCTCGGACGCCAGCGACGACGACACGGACGAGGTCGCCGCCGAAGTGGCGGCGGAGGACCGGCGGGTGCGGCTCCTGCGCACCGAGCGCTTCGGCTTCCCGGCCGGACCGGTGAACGCGGCCCTACGCGGCATCAGCGGCGCGTACGTCGCCTACCTCGACCACGACGACCTGTGGGAGCCCGAGCACCTGGCCACCCTCGTCGCCGTGCTGGACGAAGGCGCCGACTGGGTCGCCGCCCGCTCCCGCAAGGCGGACGCCCGGGGCCGCGTCACCGAGACCCTCGACCCCCTCACGCTGTGCTGGCACCCCGAGATCCAGCTCATGAACCCGCTGTTCGAGAACTCCTGCGCCCTGCACCGCAGCGAACTCGCCGAAGTCGTCGGCGGCTGGCGGGAGTCCGGCGTCGGGCTGGAGGACTGGGACCTGTGGCTGCGGCTCACGGACGCCGGGGCGCGCTGCACGACCCTGCTCGACCGCACCGTCACGCTCCTGCACGACCCGGGCACCCGGCAGCACAGCCTGCCCTGCGCCCACGAGCACGAGATCGCCCGGCTGCCCGACCCGCGCGCCGCCCGCGCCGCCTACCGCGCCCTCACCCACCCCCGGCACTTCGAGGCGGGTTACGAGGCGGCCACCGCCGACCTGCTGCGCTGGTACGGCGGCCTCGCCGAACGCGGCGAACTCGTCTTCCCCCGCGGCTGGGAGGGCGGCGCCGAGGCACTGCCGGAGGCCGTGCGGCGGCACGTCCGGGCCGTCGCGCCGGTGTGGAACAACCTCGTCATCGAGCCCAAGGACGACCACGTGGCGCTGAGCATGGTCCTCAGCACGATGACCGCCGAGCACGCGCGCCGCTACACCGACTACTTCCGCTCCGCCATGCACAGCCAGATGGAGTTCTACGAGGCCGTGCTGCCGCCCGGGAGCGTCGTCCGGTGAGCGGCGAGCGCGAGGCGTGCGGCGGGCGCGAGGCGTGCGGCGAGCGCGGGGTGTGCGGCGGGCGCGGGGTGTGCGGCGGGCGCGAGGCATGCGAGGCGTCCGGGACGCGCGGGGCGGCCGTCGTCCCGCCGGAACTGCGGCGGCTGCTGGACGAGGCCGCGGCGAGGACGTACACCCGCGCCGAACGCGTCCCGCTGGCCGAACTGGACTCCTGGTTCACCGACCCGGCCACCGGCACGCTGCGGCACGCGAGCGGCGGGTTCTTCAGCGTGCGCGGCGTCCGCGTCCACCGGCCCGGCCACCCCGTGCCCGGCTGGGACCAGCCGATCATCGACCAGCCGGAGACCGGCGTCCTCGGCCTCCTCGTCGGCGACCTCGGGGGAGTGCGGCACTGCCTCGTCCAGCTCAAGCCCGAACCCGGCAACCACAACGGCATCCAGATCTCCCCGACGGTGCAGGCCACCCGCAGCAACTACCTCGGCCTGCACGGCGGCCGCCGCGTCCCCTACCTGGAGCACTTCACCACCCGCGGCCGGCACCGGGTGCTGGCGGACGTGCGCCAGTCCGAACAGGGCGCCTGGTTCCTGCGCAAGCGCAACCGCAACCTCGTCCTCGACGCCGGCGACACCGCCGAGGAGATTCCGGTCCTGGATCACTTCACCTGGCTGCCGCTGGACACCCTGCACGCCCTGCTGGCCGTCGACGACCTCGTCAACATGGACACCCGCTCGGTGCTGGCCTGTCTGCCTCCGCCACCCGCCCCCCTGGGAACCCCCGCCCTGCACTCCGACACCGAGGTGCTGAGCTGGATCACCGACCAGCGCACGGCCACGGACCTGCGCGTCACCCCGGCCCCCCTGCACGACCTCGCCCACTGGCACCGCGACGCCGACGGCATCCGGCACGACAGCGGCAGCTTCTTCGAGGTCGTCGGCGTCCGGGTCACGGCCCACGGCCGGGAGGTCGCGGGCTGGTGCCAGCCGATGCTGGCCCCCGTCGGCACCGGGCTCGTCGCCCTGCTGACCACCCGGGTCGACGGCGTGCCGCACGTGCTGCTGGAGCTGCGTCCCGAACCCGGCTCCGCCGACGTCGCCGAGCTCGCCCCCACCGTGCGCTGCCTGCCGCGCAACTACACCGCCCTGCCCGCCGAGGCCCGGCCGCCCTTCCTGGACCACGTCCAGGACGCCGACCCCACCCGTGTCCTCTTCGACAGCGTGCAGTCCGAGGAGGGCGGTCGGTTCCACCACGCCCGCACCCGGCACCTGATCGTGGAGAGCGAGCCGCTGCCCGAGCCGCCCGGCCACCGCTGGCTCAGCCTGCCCCAGCTCACCGAACTCCTGCGGCACAGCCACTACGTGACCATGGAGACCCGCAGCCTCCTCGCCTGCCTGCGCTCCCTGCCCGGGTACGGCACCTCAGGGGGCGCGGCATGACGCCTCCGCTCGTCGCCGTCCTCGGTGCCGGCGGGCTGCTGGGCTCCGCCGTCACCGCGCTGCTGGCCCGCCGCCCCGGCCGGGTCCGCGCCGTCTCCCGCCGTCCCCTCGCCATGCCGCCCGACGCCCTCGCCTACGCCCCCGTCGGCGCCCTCGCCGACGTCGAGACCCTCACCGCCGACCTGACGGAACCCGGCGCCCTGGGCGCCGCTCTCACCGGTGCCGACGCCGTCGTCTACCTGCTCACCCACCGGACGCCCGAAGGCAGCTGGCGCGTCGACCCGCACGACGCCCACGCCCGCCACGTCAACCTCGGCCTGCTCGCCGACACCCTCACCGCGCCCCGCTGCGGCGCGCCCCGCCGCACCGTCGTCTTCGCCTCCTCCCTCGGCGCCCGCCCCGACGGCACGGCGTACGAGCGCTACAAGCTCGCCGCCGAGGACGCCCTGCTCCGCGCCTCCGGGGAAGGCGTCGTCTCCGGCGTCCCGGTACGTCTGCCCACCGTCTTCGGCCCGCCCGCCGCGCCGTCGGCCGTCGACCACGGCGTCGTCAGCGCCATGACCCGCCGCGCCCTGGCCGGGAAGCCGCTCACCCTGTGGCACGACGGCACCGTGCGCCGCGACTTCCTGTACGTCGACGACGCAGCCCGGGCCCTCGTCGCCGCCCTCGACCACGCCCCCCGACTCGGCGGCCGGGCCTGGCCCGTCGGCAGCGGCACCCCCATCGAGGTCGGCACCGTCTTCACCGCCGTCGCCGAGCTCGTCGCCCGCCACACCGGCACCGTCCCGGTGCCCGTGCACACCGCCGCCCCCGCCGACCCGGCGGCGGCCGACCTCCGCGACGTCACCGCGCACGACCCGCGGTTCCGCACCATCACCGGCTGGCACCCCCGCGTCCCGCTGCCCACCGCGCTGGAGCGGACGGTCGCCGCGCTCGCCCGCCCGCACCACGAGAGGACCCCGCTGTGACGATCCGCGTCTGGAGCTACCTGGAGGAGTACGGCGACGAACGCGAGGACCTCCTCGACGCCGTGCAGACCGTCTTCGCCTCGGGACAGCTCGTCCTCGGCGCCAGCGTGCGCGGCTTCGAGGAGGAGTTCGCCGCCTACCACGGGCTCGCCCACTGCGTCGGCGTCGACAACGGCACCAACGCCGTCAAGCTCGCCCTCCAGGCCCTCGGCGTCGGCCCCGGCGACGAGGTGATCACCGTCTCCAACACCGCCGCGCCCACCGTCCTCGCCATCGACGCCGTCGGCGCCACCCCCGTCTTCGTCGACGTCCGCGCCGAGGACCACCTCATGGACACCGGCCAGGTCGCCGCCGCCGTCACCGAACGCACCCGCGCCCTCCTGCCCGTCCATCTCTACGGCCAGTGCGTCGACATGGACCCTCTGCGTGAACTCGCCCGCCGCCACGGGCTCGCCGTCGTCGAGGACTGCGCTCAGGCCCACGGCGCCCGCCACCACGGCCGTCTCGCCGGCACCCTCGGCGACGCCGCCGCGTTCTCCTTCTACCCGACCAAGGTGCTCGGCGCCTACGGCGACGGCGGTGCCGTCACCACCGACGACGAGACGGTCGCCGAGAGCCTGCGCCGCCTGCGGTACTACGGCATGGAGGAGCGCTACTACGTCGTCCGGACCCCCGGCCACAACAGCCGCCTCGACGAGGTGCAGGCCGAGATCCTGCGCCGCAAGCTCACCCGGCTCGACGCCTACACCTCCGCCCGCCGCGTCGTCGCCGACCGCTACGCCGAGGCCCTCGCCGACACCCCGCTCGTCCTGCCCCGCACCGCGCCGGGCAACGAACACGTCCACTACGTCTACGTCGTCCGCCACCCGCGCCGCGACGACATCCTCGCCGCCCTCCGCCGCCGCGGCATCGAGCTCAACGTCAGCTACCCCTGGCCCGTCCACACCATGACCGGCTTCGCCCACCTCGGCTACCGCGAAGGCTCCCTGCCCGTCACCGAGGCCCTGGCCGAGGAGATCTTCTCCCTGCCCATGTACCCCGCCCTGCCCCGCGCCGTGCAGGACGAGGTCATCGGCGCCCTGCGCGACGTCCTGGCGGACCTGTGAGGTCCCGCCCGCTGGCCGTCGCCGGCGCCCTCGAGTTCACCCCCGAGGTGTTCCCCGACGCACGCGGCCGCTTCACCTCGACGTTCCAGGGCGAGCCCTTCGCCGCCGCCCACGGGACACCCCTGTTCGCCGTCGCCCAGGCCAGCTACAGCACCTCCCGGCGTGACGTCCTGCGCGGCGTCCACTACAACGCCCGGTTCCCCGGCGTCGCCAAGTACGTCACCTGCCCGGCCGGTTCGGCTCTCGACTTCCTCGTCGACCTGCGCCTGGGCTCGCCCACCTTCGGCCGCCACGACGTCGTCCGGCTCGACGCCGAGCACGCCCGCGCCCTGTACGTCCCGCCCGGCGTCGGCCACGCCTTCCTCGCCCTCACCGACGGCACCCTCATGGCCTACCTGCTCTCCGCGCCCTACGACCCGACGGACGAGCTCGCCCTCTCGCCCTTCGACCCGGCGCTCGGACTGCCCCTGCCCGACGGCCTGCGGCCCGTCGTCTCGCCCCGGGACCGCGCCGCCCGCACCCTCGCCGAGGCCCGCGCCGCCGACGCCCTGCCCACCTACCAGCCGCACCACGGGAGCTGACCATGCCGCCCACCACCACCTGCCGCGTCTGCGACGCGCCCCTTCGGCAGTTCCTCGACCTCGGACGCCAACCCCTCTCCGACGCCTTCCGCTCCCCGGACGCCGACCCCGCCGACGAGTTCTTCTTCCACCTCGCCGTCGGCCACTGCACCGGCTGCACCATGGTCCAGCTCATGGAGGAGGTCCCGCGCGAGAAGATGTTCCGCGAGGACTACCCGTACCACTCCTCCGGCTCCTCCGTGATGCGCGAGCACTTCGCCGCCACCGCCCGCCAGCTCCTGGCCCGGGAACTCACCGGCGAGGACCCCTTCGTCATCGAACTCGGCTGCAACGACGGCGTCATGCTCGACACCGTTCGGCGGGCGGGCGTGCGCCACCTCGGCGTCGACCCCTCGGCCGGCGTCGGCGACGTGGCCCGTGCCAAGGGCATCCGGGTGCGCACCGCGTTCTTCGAGGAGGCCACGGCACGGGAGATCGCGGCCGAGGAGGGCCCGGCCGACGTCGTCTACGCCGCCAACACCCTCTGCCACATCCCCTATCTCGACTCCGTCCTCCGCGGCCTCGACGCCGTCCTCGCCCCCGGCGGCGTCTTCGTCTTCGAGGACCCCTACCTCGGCGACATCGTCGAGCGCACGTCCTACGACCAGATCTACGACGAGCACTTCTACCTCTTCACCGCCCGCTCCGTCGCCGCGCTCGCCGAGCGCTTCGGCTTCGAGCTGGTCGACGTCGAGCGGCTCCCCGTCCACGGCGGCGAGCTGCGCTACACCCTGGCCCGCGCCGGCGCCCGCACCCCCGCCCCGGCCGTCGCCGCGCTCCTGGCCGAGGAGGAGCGCCGGGGCCTCGCCGACCCGGCCACCCTGGCCGCCTTCGCCGCCCGCGTCGCCCGAAGCCGCGACGACCTCCTGGAGCTCCTGACGCGACTGCGCGCCGAAGGCCGCACCGTCGTCGCCTACGGCGCCACGGCCAAGAGCGCCACGGTGGCCAACTACTGCGGCATCGGCCCGGACCTGGTCTCCTTCGTCTGCGACACCACCCCGGCCAAGCAGGGCAGGCTCACCCCCGGCGCCCACCTCCCGGTCCGCCCGGCCACCGCCTTCGCCGAGCCCTACCCGGACTACGCCCTCCTCTTCGCCTGGAACCACGCCGAGGAGATCATGGCCAAGGAGCCCGCCTTCGCCGCCTCCGGCGGCCACTGGATCACCTACGTCCCCGACGTCCGCGTGCTCTGACTCCGGGGGAGTTCACCGGGCCGGTCGTCCAGGAGCCGGGCGCTGACGAAGTCCAGGACTTGATCGAGTGCCTGGCGGGTGGGCTGGCCCGGTGCGTCGACGAGGTGCTCGGTGAGAACGGAGCGCGGGGGCAGGTACCCGTCCGTGCTGGCATCCTCGGATGCTCGCTCCGGTGCTGTGCCAGCCGTCGTTCCCGGTGCCGGTCACCGGAAGCCATGCCTCCACCTTCGACATCGCCCCCACGGGACTCGCCGCCGTCCGTGACCGCTGCGAGCGCGAAGGCCTGACGGTCATGGGGTGGCGCTTCCGCGCCGATCGCCTGGTGCCCGGCGCACGGTTCGCCTTCCTGCGCCGCGAACTCTGGTTGCCCTGGTCGGGGCCGGGATCGTTCACGCCCGCAAGACCGGCACGGGTCATGCACATCCCCACTGCACCGACACCCGGAAACCCGTCGCCACAGAGATGATCTTTTAATGACCTTGTCGGACCATACTGAGCCTTTGCCAACCTCACTTTGAGCTGGCCAGATGTAGGGCGAGGACGGCCTGCACGAGGCCGGTGGTGCGGATGGTCGAGCAGCGGAGCCTGCGGAGGAGCCGCCAGGCCTTGAGAGTGGCGACGGCCTGCTCGACGAGGGCCCGGATCTTCGCTTGGGACCGGTTCACGGCTTTCTGACCTGCGGAGAGGGTCTCCCACCGTCCCCAGCACGGGGTGCGGACTGTGCCGCCGGCGCCCCGGTAGCCCTTATCCGCCCAGCACGTGACGCCGACCTCGGTGAGGGCTTCGACGATGCCGTGTTCGCGGGCCGCGCGGACGTCGTGGACCGCGCCGGGCAGGGCCGGTGAGGCCCACAGCAGACGGCCGAAGGGGTCGGCGAGGACCTGCACATTCATCCCGTGTTTCTTGTGCTTGCCGGAGAAGAAGGGCCGGTCGGCTGCGATCCGGTCGATCGGCAGGAGCGTCCCGTCGAGCAGGACGTAGGCCTTCCCCGAAGCGGTCCGAACCGCCTCGGCGAGGGTCGGTGCGAGTGCGGCCAGCAGCTCGACGGCCTCGTTGATGTACCGGTAGACCGTACTCGTGCCGATCTCGAAACCCGCCGCGAGCTGGGCATATGTGGTCCCGTTGCGTAGATGCGCCAGCACCAGCAGGGCCTGACGGCCGACGGTGAGCCGACGCCAGCGGCTTCCGATCCGACGACGGTGCTCGCGCAGACGAGCGGCGAGGAAGGTCAGGGACCGACTGGACACGTCCAGCCCGCACGGGTAGACAAGCACGTGAAGCCTCTGGTGGGTATCGGGCGATCTTGGTCGTGAACCCGTCTACCAGGGGCTTCACCCCTGTGTCGAGCCAACTGGACAGCTCAAAGCCCAGGTTGGCAAAGGCTCACTGTGTGAATGAATTCCCGCCTTCGTTGACATGTGGCGTTGAATGATCAGGAGCACATACACGCGAGTGCCTGTCACTCGGGTCAGCCACAGGCTCCAGATGGTGCGGCGCCATCGTGCCCGGTGCCATGGACTGAAAGCAATGCTGAGATCAGATCGGGGACTGAGCTATGCGGGTTTGGCGGTGCATGCTCGACTTTCAGGTTCTCACATTGAGGGGCCCGAGTCATGGCCATTTGGTATTTATCGTACGGGAATTTGTCCGGCATGTTCTTTCCGGAGAACCCGTACTTGCGTAGAATTCTGGAAAGAACTTCGGAGTCAATCCATGCAGTTCGGTTCTCAAAATGCCAGAGTAGCCAAATCTCAAAGCATGGCGAGCTGATGGCCATCGCGATGCGTGAGCGTCGGGCCTCGAACACTCCTGCTCCAGGTTGGTGTGTTCGTCAACGTCAACAACGCACCAGGTCGAGTCAAAGGGATCGCCGCCCTTCTTCTCAACTTCGCGGATCCGTTTCGCTTCGCTGACGACACGTAAAGGATCCCGGCCGATGCCAACTGACTTGACGCTGACGACCCGAACTGCTTTGGCTCTTATCAGTGCGGAGAACTTCTCGAAATATTGTGGCTCCGTGGTTCTGCCTTCGGC
Source organism: Streptomyces sp. WMMC1477 (assembly GCF_027460245.1). Taxonomy (NCBI): domain Bacteria; kingdom Bacillati; phylum Actinomycetota; class Actinomycetes; order Kitasatosporales; family Streptomycetaceae; genus Streptomyces; species Streptomyces sp. WMMC1477. The sequence goes on from NZ_JAPZBD010000003.1 coordinate 3,549,397, forward strand.
GACGATGAGGATCTTTGCGTGTTCGAGTCTCCTGTTCTTCGACTTCGAGATCCTCCGCGAGCCGCGCAATTGTCGACGGCTCATGATTGAGTCTCCACCCGAAGAGATGCGAGCAGTTCCTCCCAGGCGAGCGTTGGGACGGCCCCGTACCTACCGCCTAGGTATCGGCGTTCCACGTTGTGGTCCTTCTTGACGGAGAAGTCTGTCAGAGGGTAGATCTCTGTGAAACCCTCGGGAGACTTCTCGGAAAACCACATTTCCTCCTTGTCCAGTCCATCGCCCGATAGATGACCCATCAGTGATGTGTCGTGTGAGGTGAACACGAGCTGGGCGCCATTCGGGTTGATATCCGGGGACTTGAACATGGAGATAAGTGCTGACGCGAGTCGGGGGTGGAGACTGGAGTCGAGCTCGTCTACGAATAGCACGCCACCATACTTGATCTCCTGCAAGGCAGGCAGGGCAAGTGAAAGCCATGCGACTGTACCGCTACTCTCGTCGCTCAATCCGAGACTGTGAGAACTCTCGCGCGCCGATCCTTGATGCCAGAAGCTGATTACCTTACTTTCCTCTTCGAGGAAATTTGCGAACAGCTTCTCCTCGTCGTCCTCTTCGTCCAGGAAAGCCTTCATGGTCCTGCGCATGAGGGACTGCGTCTGCTCGTCGACTTCGACCTCTTCCAATGAGAGGCGGCAGATTCCCAGATCGGCGAAGCGCAGCAGGTTCTGAGCTTTTTGCAGTGCCTCCTCGTCTTCTATCCACTTCTTGACTGACAAGATCCGGCTCTGTTTTTGACTCTCAGAGAATGCGGCGTAGCGCAAATGCCTGGTCAGGTAGTGATGGATTCTCCGAAGGTGGGCATGGTTAGCCATGCTTGCTGTGGAGAGATAGAGGTTGTAGCGCCCCATGAGGCGCGAGATTCGTGCGTTCTCTCCTTTGAGATTCCTGCTGAACGTCACATCCTCGGGTTCTGGGCCACTTCGCTCGAAGAGGATGCGGCGGCGTCCTTCGGGGAATGATTGGAGCCATTCGGAGGAGATCCCGCCGGAATTGCTCTCGAATCCATATACATGACGCGTGCCCTTGACTGTGAAGTCAAATTCGTATGCTGAAGTCTCTGTCCTCGAATCCCGGTCGAGCAGGTAGGGCGCGTAGGGGAAGGATTCCCGCTCGCTCCATTTGGCGGAGTTGTTGATAACCTTCACGGCGAAATCAACTGCGTCCAGAAGTGTGGTCTTCCCTGATGCGTTGGGTCCAAAAATTCCGGCGACCCGGTTGGTCACAGAGCCCCAGTCGCCGTCCTTGGGGCGCATCCCCGCGAAGCTTGACTTGGTGAACACGAGTTCGGTGGTGTCACGGATGGACTTGTGGTTCGTGACACGGAACCTGAGAAGCATGGCTACCTCGCGAGCTAGGTGCAGTTTCATCCAGTCCCAGGACGATTACCGCCCAGTTTGCTCCTCAAACAGTACGCCCTGTGCAGCTACGCCGCTAGATAGATCTACCCACAGGAAGGCGGGGCGTGGTAGGCCGGGGCTGGCTCGGCCTGCTCAGTGGCTGATGTCGAGCCAGGCTGGCGCTGAGCCACCACGGCACCCTGTTCCACCCGGATGGGGGACGGCGCTGACAGCCGCTCCAGCGGGCAACGCGCTGCGAGGTTCTGCCGTGAAGGCTTAGGCAACGGGCGGATCCGGCCCGTCCCCTTTGGCCAGGATGGTCTCCGGGTTTCTGCCTCCCGGCGCTGCTGCTCGCTGCCGGGTGGCATCCTCGCCCGTCGCTGTCCCGTTCACGCGCCGGAGTGATGGCGCTGCGGGCGGCCCGGCACCCGCGACGCCGCTTCCTCCCCGATACTCGCACCGTGTGTGTCCCACTGCTGACGAGGGGCCCCGCGGCTGTGTGCCGCGGGGCCCCTCGTCAGTCGACGTCAGAACGTCAGAACATCAGCTCTTGGGGAGCCAGTTCTTCCAGACGTCCTCGTTGTCGGCGACCCACTCGGCGGCGGCGTCCTCCTCGGACATCCCCTCACCGGCGATCATGCGGGCGACCTCGTTCTGGTCCTCGGTCTTCCACTGGAAGTTCTTCAGGAACTCCGCCGGGGCGCCGCCGTTCTCCGCGAAGTCGGCGTTGAAGAACTTCTGCAGCATGAGCGTGGGGTAGGCACACTCGGTCTTCTCGGCCGGCTCGTTGCAGCCCTCGGTGTACTCCGGCAGCTTGACCTCGACCATGTCGATCTCGGCGTTCATCCACTGCGGGTCCCACCAGTAGGTGAGGAAGGGCTCCTTGGCCTTGTAGAGCCGCTCCAGTTCCTTGAGCTGGGCGGCCTCGCTGCCGGTGGGCAGGATCTTGTAGTTCAGGCCGTGGTTCTTGATCAGGTGCTTGTCGTAGGTGGTGTACGACGGGGCGGCCCCGATGAACTGGCCCTTGTCGCCGGACTCGGAGGTCTTGAACTCGTCGACGAAGTCGTTCAGGTTCTCGTAGTCCAGCACCTCGGGGTTCTCGTCCGCGAAGTACTTGGGCACGAACCAGCCGATGTGGCCCTCGACGCCGAGGTCGCCGCCGGCGACGACGGTCTTCTTCTCCTCGACGTACTGCTTCTCCTTCTTCGGGACGCCGCCCCAGTCCTCCAGGATGGCGTCGGCCTTGCCGCTGTCGAGGGCGTCGAAGGCGACCGGCTCGTCCATCTGCTTGAGGGTGACGTCGACGTCCAGCTCCTCTTCGAGGATGTGCTTGGCGACGGCGCCGTTGGCCTGGGCGCCGACCCAGGACGGGACGGCGATGGTGACCTCGGTGGCCCCGCCGCTCTTGGTGTCGCCGTCGGAGGAGCTGCTGTCGGTCTCGGCGGCGCAGGCGCTCAGGGCGAGGCCCATGACACCGGCGGCGGCGATCAGGGAGGTGCGGATCGGTGCTCTGCTCATGGTGTGGCTACTTCCGTATCTCTCGGTGATCTGTTGGGGGTTGTGGCGGCGGCCGAACGTGCCGCCGCCGGGGCTTGCAGGGGGAAGGACGTCAGCGCCCTTCCGTGCGGGCGGGCTGGCTGAGCCGGTCGAGCATGACGCCGAGGCAGACGATGGCCGCGCCGGCCGGGAGGCCGAGGGCGAGGTCGCCCTTGGCGAGGCCGGTGATGACGTCGATGCCGAGGGCGCCGCCGCCGACCATGCCGGCGATGACGACCATGGACAGCACCAGCACGACGCCCTGGTTGACGGCGACGAGCAGGGCCCGCCGCGCCAGGGGCAGCTGCACCTGGAGGAGCTGCTGCTTGCTGGTCGCGCCCATCGAGCGGGCGGCCTCGACGGCCGCCGGGTCGACCTGCCGGATGCCCTGGGCGGTGATCCGGATGACGGCCGGCAGGACGAAGACGACCGCGGCCGCGATCCCGGCGACGCGGCCGACGCCGAACAGGGCGATGACCGGGATCAGGTACACGAACTGCGGCATGGTCTGCATGGTGTCCAGCAGCGGGCGCAGCCACCGCTCGACGACGGGCACCCGGGCCGTCAGGATGCCGAGGGCGAAGCCCAGCAGCAGGGTGAGGACGACGGCCAGCAGCACCTGGGACAGGGTGTCCAGGGACTTCGTCCACAGGCCGAGGACGCCGATCAGGCCCAGGGCGGAGGTGGCCGTGAGGGCTGCGCGCCAGCGGCCCACCGCCCAGCCGAGGGCGGCGACGAGGAGGAGCAGCGCCCACCAGGGGGTGGCGTTGAGGCCGTCGCGCAGGGGGTTGAGCACCCAGTTGGTGACGCCTTCCGCCCAGGTCAGGGTGCCGCCGAAGAGGGGCACGCCGGAGCCGAGGCTCTCCTCGATCCACTCGGTGGCGTCGTTGACGTAGGGGGTGATCCGGAACGTCCAGTCGCGCGGCCACTCGTCCTCGGAGAGGCTCGGGCCGACGGCGGACAGGACGGCGGTCAGGGCGCCCAGGCCCAGCCAGGCCGGCCAGCCGCGCAGGGCGGCGAGGCGGCCGGGGCGGACGGTGAAGGGGAAGCGCATGCGGGCCCGGCGGCCGTCGGCGTCCTGGAGCGGCTCGCGGGCGCTCGGCGCCGGGGGAGTGCGGGTGGTGGACTCCTCCAGGTTGGCGCCCGCGGCGGCGGTGGTGCGGTCGAGCAGGACGGCGAGGAGCACGATGGCGATGCCCGCCGTCAGCGCCTGGCCGACGTTGACCTTGCCCAGAGCGCGGTAGATGACGTCGCCCAGGCCGCCGGAGCCGACCACGGAGGCGAGGACGACCATGGACAGGCACATCATGATCGTCTGGTTGAGGCCGAGCAGCATCTCCTTGCGGGCCAGCGGCAGCCGGGCCGTCCACAGCCGCTGCCAGGGGCTGGCGCCGAGGGAGGCGGAGGCCTCCAGGGCGGCGGGGTTGGCGCCGCGCAGGCCGAGCGAGGTGAGCCGGGCCATGGGCGGGGCGGCGTAGATGACGGTGGCGACGAGCGCCGAGGGCACGCCGATGCCGAACAGCAGTACGAACGGCAGCAGGTAGGCGAAGGCGGGCATGACCTGCATGAGGTCGAAGACGGGCCGCAGGGCGCGGTCGCAGCGGTCGGAGAGCCCGGCGGCGATGCCCAGCAGCAGCCCGAGCAGGGCGGCGACGGCCACGGCGACCGTCATGAGGGCGAGGGTCTCCATGGTGGGTTCCCACATGCCCAGGACGCCGCAGACGACGAACACGCCGAGCGCGGTGCCGGCGGTCTGGAGCGCGCGGCGGCGCAGTCCGGCGCCGCCCGCGTACCAGGCGATGACGGTGCCGAGCACCGTCACACCCACCCAGCCGAGGCTCTCGAAGAGCTCGGTGAGGGAATCGACGGCCAGTTCCGCGTTGTTGCTGATGTGCAGCAGGAAGTACAGGAAGAGCCAGTGGGAGTCGCGGTTCTCGACGAGCCAGGTGTTGAGGTCTTCCAGCGGCGTCCGAACGTCCACCGTCAGGTCGGAGGGCCAGGCGCCGGAGCCGGTGACGAACGCGCTGACGAGGACGAGGAGGGACGCGAGGGTGACGAGCAGCACCGTCGGGCGGGCGGCGAGCCACGCGGCCACGCTCACCTGCGCGGGGGCGTCTTCGGAGGTGCCGGGGGTGTCGGTGGGCGGCTCCGCGGGCCGCTCGTCTCTCTTCTCCAGGGTGGGTGCGCTCATATGGCGGCCGCCTTCTCGGTGGCCCGGCCGTCCGGTCCGGAGTCCAGTCCGGCGATGACGGAGAGCAGCCGGGTGTGGCAGACGACGCCGAGGGTGTCGCCGTTGTCCGTCACGCGGATGTGGCCGCCGTCGCGGGCGATGGGCTCGATGGCGTCGATGACGCGGGCCGTGCAGGGCATGGCGGGGCCGGTGGTGGCCTCGTCGCCCTCGGCCGGACGCATGGCCCGGCGCAGGGTGATGACCTGCTCGCGGGGCACGTCGCGGACGAAGTCGCGCACGTAGTCGTCGGCGGGGGGTGGCGACGATCTCCTCCGGGGTGCCGAGCTGGACGACCTGGCCGTCGCGCATCAGGGCGATGCGGTCACCCAGGCGCAGGGCCTCGGAGAGGTCGTGGGTGATGAAGACCATGGTGCGGCCCTCCTCGCGGTGCAGGCGGATGACCTCCTCCTGCATGTCGCGGCGGATCAGCGGGTCCAGCGCGCTGAACGGCTCGTCGAAGAGCAGTACCTCGGGGTCGGTGGCCAGGGCGCGGGCGAGGCCGACGCGCTGCTGCTGGCCGCCGGAGAGCTGGCCGGGGCGGCGGTCGCCGAGCCCGGTGAGGCCGACCTTCTCCAGCATCTTGTTGGCCTGCTCACGCCGTTCGGCCTTGCCCATGCCCTGGATCTCCAGGCCGTAGGCGATGTTGTCGAGCACGGTGCGGTGCGGCAGCAGGCCGAAGTGCTGGAAGACCATGGCGGCGCGGTGGCGGCGCAGTTCGCGCAGCCGGGCCTTGTCCATGGCGAGGACGTCCTCGCCGTCGATCCGCAGCGAGCCGCTGGTGGGCTCGATGAGCCGGGTCAGGCAGCGCACCAGCGTGGACTTGCCGGAGCCGGACAGGCCCATGACGACGAAGACCTCGCCGGGGTGGACGTCGAAGGAGACGTCCCGGACGGCGGCGGTGCAGCCGGTGGCCCGGGTCAGCTCGGCGGCGCCGAGCTCGCGGAGGCTCTCGTCGCCGGGCACCGCGGCAGCCTTGCGGCCGAAGACTTTCCAGAGGTTGCGGACGGCGAACACCGGTTCGGTGGCCGCATCCTGACCGTTGTCGATGATGGTCATCAGGCAACACCTTCCGGTGTCGTGGGGGACGTCTGGACGGATTCCTTCTCGGCCTTGAGCAGGTCGGCGGCCTTTTCGCCGACCATGAGGACGCCGAGCATGGGGTTGACGGCGGGGATGGTGGGGAAGACGGAGGCGTCCGCGATCCGCAGCCCGCTGAGGCCGCGCACCCGCAGCAGCGGGTCGACGACGGCGAGGGCGTCGTCGGCGGCGCCCATCCGGCAGGTGCCCGCCGGGTGGTACACGGTGTGCGCGACCTGCCTCGCGTACGCGCTGAGTTCCTCGTCGGAGGTGACCTCGGGGCCGGGGGCGACCTCGCGGCTCAGCCACTTCGCGAAGGGCTCGGTCTTCGCGATTTCCCGGGCGATCTTGATGCCGTCGACGAGGGTGCGGCCGTCGTGGTCGTCCTCGTCGGTGAAGTACCGGAAGTCCAGCGCGGGCTTGACCTCGGGGTCGGCACTGGTGAGGTACAGCCGTCCGCGACTGCGCGGCTTGGGGATGTTCGGTGTCATCGACACGCCGTGCTCGGGCCGTTCGTAGCCGATGCGCTCGGGGTTGTCGGTGAAGGGGATCTGGTAGAAGTGGAACATCAGGTCCGGGCCCTCGGCCGCCGGGTCGCGGCGCACGAACAGGCCGGCGTCGGAGTCCATCGCGGAGTTGTCCGGTATCGGGCCGTCGGTCTCCCAGACGATCACCGACTCGGGGTGGTCCAGCAGGTTCTCGCCCACGCCCGGCAGGTCGTGCACGACGGGGATGCCCAGCGCGTCCAGGTCGGCGGCGGGGCCGATGCCCGAGTGCAGCAGCAGCCGCGGCGTGTCCACGGCGCCCGCGCAGACGACGACCTCGCGGCGCGCCCGCAGCAGCGTCTCGGTGCCGTCCTTGGCCCGCACGTGCACGCCGGTGGCGCGCTCGCCGTCCAGCTCCAGCCGGTACGCCCAGGTCTCCAGGAGCAGTTCGAGCTTCGGCCGGTCGCCCGCCGCCAGGTGCGGGTGGAGGTAGGCGACGGAGGCGGAGGAACGCTTGTTGTCCTCCGGGTGGTAGGCGAGGTCGAAGAACCCGGCGCCCTCGTGGAAGGGGGCCTTGTTGAAGCCCTCGACGCGCGGCACGCCGGTCGCGGTCACGGCGGCCTCGACCCAGTCGCGGGCGATGGCGTTCCGGTCCTTCTCGTGCACCGGGACGATGTTGTTGCGCAGCTTCCCGAAGTACGGGTCCATCTCCGCCGCGTTCCAGCCGGTGGCCCCGGCACGCTCCCACTCGTCCCAGTCGGAGGGCAGCGGCTTGAAGGAGATGAGGGTGTTGTGCGAGGAGCAGCCGCCCAGCACCTTCGCCCGGCTGTGCCGGATGTGGCTGTTGCCGCGCGGCTGCACGGTCGTGGGGTAGTCGTAGTCGAGCTCGCCGCCGAGCAGGCCGAGCCAGCGCCGCAGGGTGAGCACCTCCGGCCGGTCGACGTCGGACGGTCCGCCCTCGATGACGGCCACGCTGACGTCCGGGTCCTCCGTGAGCCGGGAGGCGATGACCGAACCGGCCGTTCCGCCGCCCACGATCACGTAGTCGTAGACGGGCCCGGGGGCGGGGTCGTGGCTGCTCATGGCGGTGTCGTGCTCCTTGTGGTGATGCTCAGCAGGGATGCTGAGACGGGGAGAGGGGGCGGGCCGCACGGTGGTGCGGCCGCCCCCGTCGGCCGGTGAGGGCCCGGGGGCGGCGGCGTCAGCCACCGAACCAGCGGACGGGCGCGGGACGCAGGTTCTCGTACACGTGCTTCGTCTCGCGGTACTCCGCCAGCCCGGCCGGGCCCAGCTCGCGGCCCACGCCGGACTTGCCGAAGCCGCCCCACTCGGCCTGCGGCAGGTACGGGTGGTAGTCGTTGATCCACACCGTGCCGTGCCGCAGCCTTGCCGCGACCCGGCGGGCCCGGGCCGTGTCGGCGGAGAAGACGGCACCGGCGAGGCCGTACTCGGTGTCGTTGGCCAGCGCGACGGCCTCGTCCTCGGTGTGGAACGTCTCCACGGTCAGGATCGGGCCGAAGGTCTCCTCTCGGACGACGCTCATCTCGCCGTGGCAGTGGTCGAGCACGGTGGGCAGGTAGAAGTAGCCGCCCTCGGGCAGGACGTCGCTCGGCTCGGGGCGCGCGCCGCCGCAGCGCAGCGTGGCGCCGTCGGAGAGCGCGGCCGCGACGTAGGCCTCGGTCTTCTCCAGCTGCTGCCGGGAGACGAGCGCCCCGCACTCGACGCCCTTCTCGGTGCCGCGGCCCAGGCGTATCCGCTCGGCGCGGCGGGCCAGTTCGGCGACGAAGCGGTTGCGGACCGACTCCTCGACGATGAGGCGGGCCCCGGCGGAGCAGACCTGGCCGCTGTGGATGAAGGCGGCGTTGAGCGCCTGGTCGACGGCGGTGTCGAAGCCCTCCTCGGTGGCGCAGGCGTCGGCGAAGACGACGTTGGGGTTCTTGCCGCCCAGCTCCAGCGCGACCTTCTTCACGCTCGGCGCCGCGGCCTGGGCGACCTTGACGCCGCTGGCCAGGCCGCCGGTGAAGGAGACCAGGTCCACGTCCGGGTGCTCGGCCAGCCGGGCGCCCACGGGGACGCCGGCGCCGGTGACGACGTTGCCCACCCCGGCCGGCAGCCCGGCCTCGACGAGCAGCCGCATGAGGTGCCCGGTCGACAGCGGGGTCAGCTCGCTGGGCTTGATGACGAAGGTGTTGCCCGCGGCGAGCGCCGGGGCGATCTTCCAGCTCGCCTGGAGCAGGGGGTAGTTCCAGGGCGTGATCATGGCGCAGACACCGACGGGCTCGTGCACGACGACGCTGTGCACGTCCGCGCTACCCGCGTCGACCACGCGCCCGCCGGACTCGTTCATGACGAGGTCGGCGAAGTACCGGAAGGCGGCCGTCACGTCGTCGACGTCGACGCGGCCCTCCTCCAGCGTCTTGCCGGTGTCCTGGGACTCGATGCGGGCGATCTCCTCGCGGTCCCGCTGGAGCAGGTCCGCGGTGCGCCGCAGGAGGCCGGCCCGCTCGGCGACCGGTGTGGTGGGCCACGGGCCGCTGTCGAAGGCGCGGCGAGCGGCCCGGACGGCCTCGTCGGCGTCGTCGGCCGTCCCTTCGGCGACCACGGCGAGCACACTGGCGTCGGCCGGGTCGACGATTTCCCGGGTGGCGCCCTGCGTGGCGGCGCGCCACACGCCGTCCACGTGGATCGTTGCCATTCCCGGCACGTCTTCTCGATGCATTTCCTTGCTTCCTGCCCGTTTTGTACTACGCCAGACGCACTGGCACCGGACACCCCTGCCCCGAACCTGCGATCTCATGCCAGTCGATGTGTGACAAGTGGGTTTCCTCACGCGGCGGCCCTCGGCACGCGGGTATTCCGCTGTCATACCCACCGGCTAGGTTGTCGCATGGCACAACTGCAACTTCGGGGAAGGTTCCTGCACGTGCGCAACCAGCACAAGAAGTCCGCTCTCGCGGCGGCCGCCGTCCTGCTCGCCGTCACCGGCCTGAGCGCCTGTGGCAGCGAGGCAACGGCCTGGCCGAGAAGTCCGGCAAGGAGGTCGTCGACGAGGCGGGCAAGGCGCTCAAGGACGCCAAGTCCGTCCGGATGAAGATGGACACCTCGGAGGAGGGCGCTTTCTCCATCGACCTGGCCATGGACAACGAGGGCAACTGCGCCGGGGTCATCGACCAGGGCGAACAGGGCAAGGTCGAGCTCGTCAAGCAGGGCGAGAAGGTCTGGATGAAGCCGGACCAGAAGTTCTGGGAGACGCAGGCGGGTGGCCCGGACGGCGCGGCCACCTGGGAACTCGTCAAGGGCAAGTACCTCTCGGGTACCACTGAGGACCCGATGATGTCCGGCATGGCCGGCACCTGCGACCTGAAGGCCATACAGGAGGACATCGGCTCCGACGACGAGGACGCCAAGTGGTCCGACCCGAAGGAGGGTGAGGTCGAGGGCCAGAGCGTGGTGACCGTCGAGAGCACCAAGGACGACGAGAAGACCACGCTGCACGTCGCCGCCGAGGGCACCGCCTACCCGGTGCAGTCGATCGGCGACGAGAGCGGCACCCAGTCGAAGGTCACCTTCTCCGAGTGGGACAAGCCCGTCGCGGACGAGGTGCCCTCGGAGGAGGAGTCCCTCGACATGGCCAAGCTGCAGCAGATGGGCTGACCCACGCCGGTCTGCCGCCTGAAGCGTCCCTCGGGGCGCGTCAGAAGCGCGACGGCCCCTCGCCGTCCCGGAGTTCCGGGAGGCGGGGGGCCGTTCCGCGTGGTGGGCCGGCGCGCCGTGCGGGATCAGGCGGGCGGGCTCAGATCAGGCCGAGGCCGCGGACGGCGTCCCGCTCCTCCGCCAGCTCCTTGACCGAGGCGTCGATGCGGGTGCGCGAGAACTCGTTGACGTCCAGGCCCTGGACGATCTGGTACTCGCCGTTCGCGCAGGTGACGGGGAAGGAGGAGATGAGGCCCTCCGGCACGCCGTAGGAGCCGTCCGACGGGATGCCCATGGACGTCCAGTCACCCTCGGCGGTGCCGTTGACCCAGGTGTGGACGTGGTCGATGGCGGCGTTCGCGGCGGAGGCGGCCGAGGAGGCGCCGCGGGCCTCGATGATGGCCGCACCGCGCTTGGCGACGGTCGGAATGAACTCCTCCGCCAGCCACTTCTCGTCGTTCACCGTCTCGGCGGCGTTCTTGCCCGCGACCTCCGCGTGGAAGATGTCCGGGTACTGCGTGGCCGAGTGGTTGCCCCAGATCGTGAGCCTGCGGATCTCGGAGACCGGGGCACCGGTCTTCTTGGCGAGCTGGCTCAGCGCGCGGTTGTGGTCGAGGCGGGTCATCGCGGTGAACCGCTCGGCCGGCACGTCCGGGGCGGCGGCCTGGGCGATGAGGGCGTTGGTGTTGGCCGGGTTGCCGACGACGAGGACCTTGACGTCGTCCGCGGCGTGGTCGTTGATGGCCTTGCCCTGCGGCTTGAAGATGCCGCCGTTGGCCTCCAGCAGGTCACCGCGCTCCATGCCCTTGGTGCGCGGGCGGGCGCCGACGAGCAGTCCGACGTTCGCGCCGTCGAAGGCGACGTTCGGGTCGTCGGTGATGTCGATGCCCTGGAGCAGCGGGAACGCGCAGTCGTCCAGCTCCATGGCCGTGCCCTCGGCCGCGCCGAGTGCGGGGGTGATCTCCAGGAGGCGCAGTTTGACCGGGACGTCCGGACCCAGCAGGTGGCCGGAGGCGATACGGAAGAGCAGCGCGTAGCCGATCTGGCCGGCGGCTCCGGTGACGGTGACATTGACGGCGTTGCGGGTCATGGCGGTCTCCGTTGAACCTGACGATGGCGCCTGGACCTCTGGACCAGGGAAGTCTCTCTACATCAAGAGACCCTGCGTCAGGCTATCGCGCCCGCCGGTGGCGACACACGGTGGGCAGCCGCCCCGGCGGGAGGGGGACGCGGGGCGGCTGCCCGGGGCGCGGTGGGCGCCTGTGGGGGGTGACGGTCTTGTGCCCAGTCCGCGGCGTCCTATGCACGCCGTCTCCCGCCGAGCCGAGCGTGCGGCCCCGGCCCGCTCGGGGGCGTGTGCGGCCCCGCTCAGCGGAGGGTCTCAGCGGAGGGTGCAGCCCTGCACCGCGCCCGCGCGCTCCACGCAGATCTGCACCGACTCCGGGTCCCCGGCGGCGACCATCATGGTGTAGCCCTCGGTGCTGTCGCCGAGATCCTCCGCCGCCTCGTCGCCGCCGTCCGTCGTGATGGTGACGGTGTCCCCGGGCCGGGCCGCGCCGATCCGCGCCCAGGCGGCCTCGCAGACCTCGCTGTAGCGCACCTCGACGTAGGCGGTGCCGATCATCGCGTCGGACGTCGTCGCCGCGTACTGCCCGCCGCAGCCCATCAGTTCGGGGTCCTCGCCGGAGCAGTCCGCGCCCGTGCACTTGACGCCCTCGGGCAGGGCGGGCGCCGTCGGGCTGGGCGGCGGCGTGGGCTCGGCGGCGGCCTCGTCCCCGCCGCCGGGCAGGCCCAGGAAGAAGAAGCCGCCGGCCACCACACCCAGGGCACACAGCCCGCCCACGAGCAGCATCGCCGCCCTGCGGCCCCCCGACGGGCGGCTCGCCTCCCGGGGCACCGGGCGCGTGGCGGCGGTCGCGGGCTGCCCGGCCCACGGGGCGGGAGGCGGTCCGGACGCCGAGGCGGCGGGCCGGGGCGCGGCGGAACGCGGCTCCCGCGCCGGGAAGCCGCCCGGGGCCTCCGGCCGGGCCGCGCCGAAGGGCACCGTGCCAGGCGGCGGGGGCTCGGCGGGCGTCGGCCGGGCGGCGGCGTTCTTCGGCCGCTTGCGGCCCGCCGCCGCTGCCTTGGAGCCGGCTGCCTTGGAGTCCGCGGCCTTGGCCTCGGCGGCCTCCAGGGCCTCTCGCGCCTGGGCTATGCGGATGGCCTCCATCGTCATGTCGTGCCGCATCTCGGCCCGGCTCCAGGCCCGTTCGGCCAGCTCCCACAGCGTGGCGAGGTGCCGCACGTCGGTGTCCGTGACCTCGGCCAGGGCCGAGATCGCGCCCTGCGGGGGCAGCAGCCGGCCGCCGAGGTAGCGCTCCCAGGACGTCTTGCTGTACCCGGTCCTGTCCGCCAGGGAGGAGAGGCTCAGCCCGCTGCGGTCCACGAGTCGGCGCATCTGCTCGGCGAAGTCGCGAATCTCCGGGTCCAGTTCCTCCGGTAGCGGCTTCCAGCGCGGCATGCCGATAACCCTCCCTCGTCCCCGGACGTGCTGTTGTCGAACCGCGTGCGTCGCCCCGTTGGCCACCCGGCCGGGGCACGAACATCTGAACAGTGTGCCACCCGTCGGATTCGGACCGGTACGCCCGCACCGGTTCCACGCGCGGGAGGCCGGCGGCGGTTCCCGTCCGGCGGGCCGGCTACCGGACGAGGTAGCGGATCAGGTCCTCCAGGAACGGAAGTTCCAGCCAGGGCTGCGGCTGCGCCATGAGGGCCAGGACGGTGATGAGCCCGCCGAGCAGCCCGTAGGTGGCCACGTCGGTGAAGCGGGAGCGGACCGCCAGCATGCCCACGTTCGGCATCAGCCAGCGCAGCAGGCTTCCGGCCAGCAGTGAGCCGCCGATGACGAGGAGCCCGGCCCGCATCTCCGCGAGCACGATCAGCAGCCCGGCCACCGTTCCCGCCAGCACCGCCAGCAGCGGCCACTGCCGGTAGGGCGCGGGCGCGCCCCCCGGTGCCGCCCGGCCGCCGCCCTCGGGGCGGGCGGTGTCGCGGGTGAACACCGGGAAGCGCCGGGAGCCGCGGTGCGGGGCGGCGGGGTTCGTGGGGTCCGCTCCCATGGCTCAGCCCGCGAGCCGCTCGGCGGCGTCCACGACGTTGGCCAGCAGCATCGCGCGCGTCATCGGGCCGACGCCGCCCGGGTTCGGGGAGAGCCATCCGGCCGTCTCCGCCACGCCGGGGTGGACGTCACCGGCGATCCTGCCGTTCTCGTCGCGGCTGACCCCGACGTCCAGGACCGCGGCGCCGGGGCGGACGTCCTCGGGCTTGATCAGGTGCGGCACACCGGCGGCGGCCACCACGATGTCCGCGTTGCGCAGGTGCGCGGCCAGGTCCCGGGTGCCGGTGTGGCACTGGGTCACGGTGGCGTTCTCGGAGCGGCGCGTCAGCAGCAGCGGCAGCGAGCGGCCCACCGTGATGCCCCGGCCGACGACGACGACCTCCGCGCCCTTGATCTCGACCTCGTGGCGGCGCAGCAGCTCGATGATCCCGTTCGGTGTGCACGGCAGCGGGGCCGGAACGCCCAGGACGAGCCGGCCGAGGTTGACGGGGTGCAGCCCGTCGGCGTCCTTGTCCGGGTCCATCAGCTCCAGCACCCGGTTGGTGTCGATGCCCTTCGGCAGCGGGAGCTGCACGATGTAGCCGGTGCACTCCGGGTCCTCGTTCAGCTCGCGGACGACGGCCTCGATCTCCTCCTGCGTGGCCGTCGCCGGCAGCTCGCGCTGGATGGAGGCGATGCCCACCTCGGCGCAGTCGCGGTGCTTGCCCGCCACGTACTTGTGGCTGGCCGGGTCGTCGCCCACCAGCACGGTGCCGAGCCCGGGACGGACGCCCCTGGCTGCCAGGGCCTCGACCCGGGTGGCGATTTCGGACTTGATGGCGGCCGCGGTGGCCTTGCCGTCGAGAATCTGCGCGCTCATGCCCCCATCCTCCCGGATGCCGGGCCCCGGGCTCCAATCCGGCCCCGCCGGATAAGAGCTTCGTCACGGTCGGGCACCGTGGTGGGCACCGCGCTGGACACCTCATACGAGAGCACAAGATGATGTGCGGCGTGCTGTGAGCCGACGAGGGGCGGCTGCGGGGGTCGGCACAGAGCAAGGGGAGGCCCCGTCTCGCCACTCGGAACCGGACTCGCGGCCTGCCCGGCGTCCGTTCACCGCGCACCGCAGACCGTCCGAACCCGTCGGAGGAAGACCGCCGTGAGCGACCCGAGTCAGCACAACCCCTACGGACAGCCGCCCCCGTACGGCTACCCGCCGCCCCCGCAGCCCGGCCCGACGGGTCCCGGCGGTCCCGGCTACCCGCAGTACCCCGGCGGCCCCGGCGGCATGATGCCGATGCGCATGTCCATGCCCGGCCTGGTCGTCACGGCCCGCGTGCTGCTCTTCGTCGCCGGCGGCCTCTGGGCCCTCACCATGGTGTTCGGCCTGATCATGATGCTCGCCGCCTCCGACATCGAGGACGACGCGGACTTCGGCGTGGCCGACTCCGACGTGGTCGTCGTCGGCGTCGTCATCCTGCTGGTCGGAGCCGCGCTGGCCGCCCTGCACATCGTTTCCGCGTCGATGTTCGGCAAGGGCCGCACCGGTGTCCGGGTGATGGGCATCATCACGGCCTCCCTGAACCTGATCCTCGCCGGGTTCAGCCTGCTCGGCTCGCTCGCCCAGACGGGGGCGCCGGGCGGGATCCTCCTCAGCCTGCTGTGGGTGGTCACGGCGCTGCTGACCGTGATCTTCCTCTCGCTCCGTCCGGCCGGAGAGTGGTTCAACCGTCCCCAGCACTGACGCGCCCGGCCGGGCCCCGGCGGCCTACAGCCGGGGGCCCTGCCCGGCACCCTGAGTCGGCCAGCGGCGGTGGACGAGCCACACCGTGACGGCGAGGACGCTGCCCGTCGCGCCCACCAGGCCGAGAGCGGTGCCCAGCCCCGAGGCGGAGGAGTGCCCGGCCGCCGACCCGTCCCCGGCCGTCGCCGGATCCGTCGGCTCGCCGTGACCGGCCGGTTCCAGGCCGTCCGCCGCAGGCTGCCGCGCGCTGAGCGGCGGCACCAGCTCACCGACCGGCTCCACCGCGTCCGCCGCGTCGAAGCCCCAGTCGAAGAGCAGCGCCGTCTCCTCGTAGACGCGGTTGCGGCCCTCCTTCCGGTGGTCGGGGTGCATGACGGTCACCAGCAGCGTCCGGTCGCCCCGCTCGGCGACGCCGGTGAAGGTGTAACCCGCGTTGGTGGTGTAGCCGTTCTTCACCCCGGCCAGGCCCTCGTACGGTTCCAGCGAACCGGCCCCGCGCAGCAGCCGGTTGGTGGTCTGGATCTGGTAGTAGGTCCGCTTGGGCCGGTCGGCCGTGCCGCTCTGCTCGCCGTCCTCGCCGTTCCCGCCGTCGTCGTCCTGGTCCTCCCTCTTCTCGCCGTCCTTCTTCTCGCCCTCGTCCTCGAAGGCACCGGGGAACTTGGCCGTCGTGGTCGCCGCGTAGGCCCGGAAGTCCGGCTTCTGCATGCCGGAGCGGGCGATCAGCGTCAGGTCGTAGGCGGAGGAGGTCTGGCCGTCGGCGTCGTAGCCGTCCGGGCTGACGACGTGGGTGTCCTTCGCCCCCAGCTCCGCGGCGCGCTCGTTCATCTCGCGCACCGTCTTCTCCAGCCCGCCGTTCATCGCGGCCAGCGTGTGCACGGCGTCGTTGCCCGAGGCCAGGAAGACGCCGTTCCACAGGTCGTGGACGGTGTACGCGTGGTCCTCCTTCACCCCGACCGCGCTCGACCCCGCGCCCAGTTCCGCCAGGTCCTCCGGCCGCACGGTGTAGCTCGTCGCGGCCTCGAAGCCCGGCTTGCCTATGAGCGTGTCGGCGAACAGCATCTTGAGCGTCGACGCGGGGGCCAGCGGCCAGTGCGCGTTGTGCGCGGCCAGGACGTCACCGGTCTCGGCGTCGGCCACGATCCAGGCGCGGGCGGTCAGCTTCTTCGGCAGCGCCGGTGCCTTCGCGCCGGGCTTCGGCTCGACCTGGGTACCGGGGAGTCCGAGCCGTTCCCCGCCCACGGTGGACATGCGCTTGGGCGGTCTCGGCTCCTCCTCGGCGGCCACCGCGGAGGTGCCCGTGAGGAGGGCCGGGAGCAGAACGGCTGCGGTCGCCGCGGAGCGTGCGGTGGAGCGCCGGGTGACGCGCCGAGCGGTATGAAGAATCCAGTCCACGAGGGGAACGTACAGCGTGTGGCGGCACCCTGTTAGCCCAGGGGCAGCACTTGGGTGACGTGCGCCGGCCCCACTCGTTCGGGTGAGGTTCAGGGGGTGCGGATGTGGTTGAGGAGGCGTCAGGTCTGTCGGCTCGCCAGCTCGACGACGGTGATGTCCGGCTCGGCCCCCACACGCACCGGCGGCCCCCAGGCCCCGGCGCCCCGCGTGACGTAGAGCTGGGTGTCGCCGTAGCGCTCCAGACCGGCCACCGTCGGGTTGGCGAGGTCGGCCAGGAGGTTGCCCGGCCACATCTGCCCGCCGTGGGTGTGCCCGGAGAGCTGGAGGTCGACCCCGTGCTCGACGGCGTCGTGGATCACCACCGGCTGGTGTGCGAGCAGCACCGAGGCCCGGGCGGGGTCGCGGTCGCCCAGCGCCGCCGCGAAGTCGGGGCCGTCGCCGTACCGCTCGCCCGCGACGTCGTTGACGCCGGCCAGGTCGAACCCCGGCAGCTCCACACGGGCGTTCTCCAGGGGACGCAGGCCCAGCTCGCGGACGTGGTCCACCCACTGCTCGGCGCCGGAGAAGTACTCGTGGTTGCCTGTGACGAAGTAGGCCCCGTCGCGCGAGCGCAGGCGGGCCAGCGGTTCGGCGGCGTCCCCCAGATGGGCGACGGAGCCGTCCACCAGATCACCCACGACGGCGACGGCGTCCACGTCCGCGCCGTTGATCAGGTCCACGATGCGCCGGGTGTGGGCCCGCCCGAGGACGGGCCCGATGTGGATGTCGCTCACCACGGCGATCCGGTAGCCGTGGGCCGCGCGCGGCAACCTGGCCAGCGGCACCCGCACCCGCTTGAGCCGCGGCCCGACGGCCAGCACGCTGTGCGCGCCGTAGCCGACCGTGCCCGTGGCCACCAGCCCGGCCGTGACGGCGGCGGCCCGGGCCACGAACAGCCGCCGCGACGGATCGTCCGCGCCGTCCTGTGTCGTCCGCGCCGCCTCGTCCCGGCCCGCCTCGCCGGGCGTCGCCTCGCGGGGGCCCGTGTCGCCGTCCCCGGCCGTCCGCGGTTCCGGGGCGTCCGGCAGGAGCCGTCCGCCGCCGTCCGCCGCGTCCGCGCCGCCGCCCGCCGGGCCGCCCGACACGCTTACCGGCTCGCGCCGGGGTTCGGGGACGGCGACGGGCCGCATATGCCGCGCCGTACGCCGGGCGAGCAGCCGCCGGGCCAGCGGGCGTACCGGCTCCAGGGCGAGGAGCGTCAGCAGCAGGTAGACGAGGACCGCGAACCACAGGAAGCCCGGCCAGGCGAGTGCCTGCTGCACCCCGAGAGGAGCTCCGGCCCGCCCCGCCGCCTGCGCGCTCACGGCCAGCAGCGGGAGCAGCACGGCCAGCGCCGTCCCCGCCCGCCGGTAGCCGCTGCCCGGCCGGGACACGTCGCGCACCAGCCGGCGCCACAGGTAGTAGTGCACGGCCGCCAGCACGCCGACGACCAGCACGAGGAACACGATGATCATGTGATGCTCTTCCCGCCCCTTGTTCTCCGCTATTCCCCGGCCGCGTCCCGGCCCGGTGTCCCGCGGCGCAGCGCCCGCAGCCCCCGCCAGCCGAGCACCCCGATGACCGTGCCGAGCCCGAAGGACACCACGGCCAGAGTGAGGTGCACCCAGAAGTACCCCGTCGGGTCGCCCGCGTCGTCGAAGGCCAGCCCGCTGCCGTCCTTCCACAGGTTGCGCACGAACGTGGTCCACACCAGCCACGACCACGCCCCGAACGCCAGCAGGAACCAGGACACCGGGCGGGAGAGCTTCATGGTTCAAGTATGCGTGGACCTGTTCGAACCCGTCCGGCGGCCCCCGTGGCCGCCGTGATCACGCGCCGCGCGCCCGGCCCGGGCGGGACGCGGCCTACTCCGCGTCGAGCTGGTGGTCGGCCCAGACGTAGGTGGCGGGCAGCAGCTCGGTGACGGGGGCCGCCCGCAGGCCGTCGCCCGTGCCGACGATGACCCGGAGGGCGGGGAAGTAGTCGAGGAGGACCTGGCGGCAGCGGCCGCACGGCGGGATGACGCCGCGGTCGCGGTCGCCCACGGCGACCATCGTGTCCAGCTCGTGGACGCCCTGCCCGGCCGCCGCGCCGATGACGACCAGCTCCGCGCAGGGGCCGCCCGTGAAGTGGTAGGCGTTCACCGCCGTGATGATCCGCCCGTCCCGGGCACGGGCCGCTGCCGCCACGGTGTGGTTGTCGCCCCGGCAGCACGTGCGGGCCACGTCGGCCGCCGCCTGGATGAGCTCGTGGTCGACAGGGTGGGACAGCGTCGTCATCTTCTCCGCCTTCGTCGGGTGCCAGACGACGGTGGCCCGGGTGGCGACGGTGCGCAAGCGGATATCGGCGGCGGGACGCTCGCGTCCGGCGCCACGTGGCGGCGTCACCGACCCTTGCCGTACCGCTTGGTCTGGACCAAACTCCCGTCATGGAGCTGGAGCTGCGCCATCTGAGGACGATCCACGCCATCGCCGAAGCGGGCAGCCTGACGAAGGCCGCCTCCGCGTTGGGAGTGGCCCAGCCGGCCCTGAGCGCACAGCTCAAGCGCGTCGAGCGGATGCTCGGCGGGCGGCTGTTCGAGCGTTCGCGGCAGGGCGTGCGGCCGACGGCGCTGGGCGAGCTGGTCCTGCACCGCACCCGGGTCGTCCTGCCGGCCGTCAACGAACTGCAGGACGAGGCGGTGCGGTTCGCCCGCGGCGGGTGCTCAGGCGTGGGGTACCGGCTCGGCGGCACGCACGGGCCGCTGCTGGGCTGCCTGGTGGACCGGCTGGCCTCGGCCCACCCGGGGGTGCCGGTCACGACGCAGACCTCGTGGTCGGAGCGGGAGATCGCGGACGACGTCGGCCGGGGGCGGCTGGACTTCGCGCTCATCGGCACCTGCGGGGAGAGCCAGCCGCCCGCCACCGAGCGGCTCGTGTGGCGGGAGGTGGGCGTCGACCCCGTGTTCGTCATGCTGGTCCACGACCACCCCCTCGCGGCGCGCGAGCAGGTGGCGCTCGCGGACCTCGCCCACGCCGCCTGGGTGGACGTGCCCGGTGACGGCTGTTTCGCCGAGTGCTTCGCCGCCGCGTGCGCTCGCGCGGGCTTCACCCCGGCCTCCGTGTACGAGACGGACACGGCCTCGTGCGTGCACCTGGTGCAGGTCGGCCGCGCCGTCGGGCTGTGCCGGGCCACCTTCCCGCCGACGCCCGGGATCGTCACCCGGCCGCTGGAGGGAACGCCGCTGCGCTGGCGGCATCTCCTGGGCTGGCATCCGGACGCCCAGGAGGCGGGCGCCGCCGACGCGGTGCTCCGCCACGCCCGCGCCGCCCACGCCGAGGCGACGATCCGCGCCACGGGCTCGGCCGTTCATCCATAACGCGGGGGAGGGGGCGAACTGACCTCTCCATTTCTTGACGTGTGCACGCCTACGGTTTCGGCACCCCCCAGAAACCGAGGAGAGTGTCATGTTCCACAGAACGCTCAAGGGCGCCTGTGCGGCCGTGTTCACGGCCGGCGTCCTTGTCCTGGCCGGGCAGCCGGGCGTCGCCGCGGCCGATCCCGTGCCGCTCGAAGCCACGGCCGCGCCCGCCCCCGCACCCGGGCTGCTCAAGGCGCTCCAGCGCGATCTCGGGCTCACGCCCGCTCAGGCCGAGCAGCGCCTCGCCGCCGAAAGCCGGGCCACGGCGGACGCCACCGCCCTGCGCACCGCGCTCGGCCCCGACTTCGCCGGCGCGTGGGTCAGCGAGGACGGCGGGGACGACGTCCGGCTCACCGTCGCCACCAGCGACGCCGACGAGGCCGGGAAGATCGCCGCAACGGGCGCACGGGCCACGGTCGTCCCGCACACGCTGGCCGAACTCGACGCCGCCAAGACCGCGTTGGACCGGGCCGCCGCCCCAAAGGACCCGCAGGCCGCCCGCGTCTGGTACGTCGACGTCACCACGAACTCCGTCGTCGTCCACTCCCCGCGGCCCGGACAGGCCCGCGCGTTCGTCGCCGCCAGCGGCGCCGACGCCGGCCTCGTGCGCGTCGTCGCCTCCGACGAACAGCCTCGCCCGCTCTACGACCTGCGCGGCGGCGACGCCTACTACATGGGCGGCAGCGGCCGTTGCTCCGTCGGCTTCCCGGTGACGCGGGGCACGCAGCACGGCTTCGCCACCGCGGGCCACTGCGGCCGGCCCGGCACCAGCACCTCCGGCTACAACCAGGTGGCCCAGGGCTCCTTCCAGGGCTCCTCGTTCCCCGGCAACGACTACGCCTGGGTCGCCGTCAACTCCAGCTGGACGGCCACACCGTACGTCAAGGGCTCCGGCGGCCAGAACATCCAGGTCACCGGCTCCACCCAGGCCCCCGTCGGCGCCTCCATCTGCCGCTCCGGCTCGACGACCGGCTGGCACTGCGGCACGATCCAGCAGCACAACACGAGCGTGACGTACCCCGAGGGCACGATCTCCGGCGTCACCCGCACGAGCGTGTGCGCCGAGCCCGGAGACTCCGGCGGCTCGTACATCTCCGGCACCCAGGCACAGGGCGTCACCTCCGGCGGCTCCGGGGACTGCCGCACCGGCGGGACGACCTACCACCAGCCGGTCAACGAGATCCTCCAGGCCTACGGCCTCACCCTCAAGACGACCACCGACCCCGGTGACCCGGGCGACCCCGGTGACCCCGGCGACCCGGGCGGCACCTGGGCGGCCGGCACGGACTACGCGGCCGGCGACCAGGTGACGTACGGCTCGGCCACCTACCGCTGCCTCCAGGGCCACCGCTCCCAGACCGGCTGGGAGCCCCCGAACGTCCCCGCCCTCTGGCAGCGCCTGTAGGCCCCGTCTGACGGGGGGCTGCCGACGGCCGGGCCGCATATGGGGATGCGGCCCGGCCGTCCCGCGCGCGTCCGTCCGGTCAGGGCTCGCAGGTCAGGCCGTTCCGCGGGACCTCGCCGCGGGCCAGGTACGCGTTGACGGTGTCCTGGACGCAGTCGCTGGCGAAGTAGGCGCCGTGCCCCTCACCGTCGAAGGTGACCAGGACGCCGACGTCCTCGCCCAGTTCCTTCGCCATGCGCTCGGCCCCCTCGAACGGCGTGGCCGGGTCGCCGGTGGTTCCCACGACGACGATGGGCGCGGCGCCCTCCGCGCTGGCCTCCGGGTCCTCGCGCTCACCCGGAACCGGCCAGTCCGCGCACCAGCCGGCCGTGTCCCAGGCCAGGAAGGGCCCGAAGACGGGGGAGACCTTCTCGAACTCCGGCAGGACGGCCTTGGCGTCGGCCATGGTCGGCCTGCTGCTGTCGTCGGCGCAGGAGACGGCACGCTGGGCGTGTGAGCTGGCCTCGAAACGGCCCTCGGCGTCCCGCCCGTGGTAGCTGTCGGACAAGGCCAGCAACCGGTCTCCCCGGCCGTTCTCCGCCTCTTCGAGCGCCTCCTCCAGCGCCGGCCAGCTGGACTTGCTGTACAGCGGGGTGACCAGGCCGTACAGGGCCTGCCCCTCGGTCAGCTCGCGCCCGCTGGAGGTGGGCAGCGGGTCCTCGTCGATCCGCTCCAGCAGTGCGGTGATGCGTTTCGTGCCCTTCGCGGGGTCCTCGCCGGTGCTGCGGAGGTAGTTCTCCAGCGCCCGCTGGAAGCCGAGGGCCTGGTTCTTCGCGTGGGTGACGGACCCGGCCGTCGGGTCCACGGCGGCGTCCAGCACCATCCGGCCGACGTTCCCGGGGAACAGGTGGGCGTAGGTGCCACCCAGCGAGGTGCCGTAGGAGAAGCCGAGGTAGTGCAGCTTCTCGTCGCCCAGGAGGTGCCGCATGAGGTCCATGTCGCGCGCGGCGTCGCTCGTGCCCACGTGCGGCAGTACCTTGCCGGCCTTCCGTTCGCAGTCGGCGCTGAGGGCCTTGGCGTCGTCGAGGAACTCCTTCTCCTCGGCGGCGGTGTCCGGGGTGAGGTCGAGGCTGAGCGACTCCTCGATCTCCGCGTCGCTCTGGCACCGCACCTTCGAGCTGCGCCCGACGCCGCGCGGGTCGAAGCTCACCAGGTCGTAGAACGTGTTGAGGGTGGAGAACGTGCGCTCCGTGTTCGGCAGCGTGGCCACTCCGGAGCCGCCGGGGCCGCCGAAGTTGAACAGCAGGGAGCCGACGCGTCGGTCGTCCTCGGTGGCCCTGGTGCGGATGAGGGCGATGTCGAGGGTCTCGCCGTCGGGCTTGTCGTAGTCCAGCGGCGCCTTCATGTCGGCGCACTCCCACCGGTCGGCGAGCTCCGGACGGCCCGGCGCCGGGGAACCGCACTCCTCCCAGGACAGCTTCTGCCCGGTCAGCGCCTCCGGGAGGGGCGGGGGGTTCCCGGCGGTCTCCGAGGGCCGCTTCGACGGGGTGGTGGACGCGGACGGTGCGGTGTCGTCCCCCGCCGCGTCGCCGTCGTCGCTGCACCCGGCCAGCGCGGTCAGGGCCAGCGCCGTCGCGGCGGCGACCGCGGCGGCCCTTCGGCGCGCCCGTTTGGTCCTCGTCTGGAACATCTGTTCCCCCGCTCGGCGTCACAGTCAGTGGCGGGCCATCCTAGAGCCTGTCCGATCGGCCGGTCCGGGCGGTCGCCCGCCCCGAGGTCCCCTTCGGCTGGTGGTACCCCCGCGAGCGCCGGGGGCTCCGCCCCGCCCCGGGGTGTGGGGCGGGGCGGAGCCCCCGGGAGTGCGGACCGGGCCCGCGCGGGGCCCGGAGGGTGGGTCAGAGGGCCTGCGCCTCGTCGTACAGGTTGCGGGCGTCGTCACCGAAGTACGGGCCGAACATGGTGTCCGGCCAGAACGCGTAGCCGAAGCTGTTCACCGACGTCTGCAGGCCGGTGCCGGTCGTCTCGTCGAAGTCGGTCAGCCAGGGGCCGCCGCTGGAGCCGCCGGTCATGTCGCAGGACAGCCCGTGGTCGCTGGAGAGGAAGAAGTCCTGGAAGCTAGTGCCGCTGCAGTAGGTGAACGTCTCGCCGTCGTAGGGGTCGGCGGCCGGGAAGCCGAAGGCGTACATCTCCCGGTTGTAGCCGCTGTTGAACGACAGGCCCTGCCCGCCGACGACGTCGGTGAGCCGCTGTCCGTTCAGCTCGGTGACGACGGCGGCGCCGACATCGTAGTTGATGTCCTCGCTCGCCGTCCACTGCGGTGTGGCGAGGGTGGCCTCGGCCGCCCACTGGCCGTAGGGAGCCTGGCCGTCGTGGTAGCCGGGCACGAACACCCAGTTGGTGTGCCAGGCGCCGTCCATCTTCACGCAGTGTCCCGCCGTCATGACGGTGCTGCCGTTGGCGCTGTTGACGGCGTTGCCGGAGCAGGAGGCGTTGCGGCCCTGGTAGGTGAAGAACACCCGGCCGCCGGTGGTGGTGATCTCCCCGCCGCCCGTCCAGGGGGCGCCGCCCTCGGGGAAGGCCAGGGTGCCGACGTCCGAGGGCGAGGCGGCCGGGGCCACCGGTGTGACGGTGCTGGCCGGCCCCTCGGGGACGCGGGCCTCGACGGCCGCGCCGCGCCGGTCGGCGCGGCCGGAGGCCAGCTGGTCCAGCGGTACGGCGTCGCGCATGCGGTCCGCCGTCCAGTAGCCGCGGACCCGCTCCTGGGCGGCGGAGGTGTCGGCCGCGACGTGGACGGCCGGGTGGACGTCCACGTCGGGCGCGTCCACGTCGGGGGCGTCGACGGTGAAGGAGTCCACGTCGGGCGCGCTGGCGCTGGGAGCGTCAACGTCGGGCGCGTCGCCGGCCGCGGCCGGCGTGGCCAGCGCCCCGCCGGCGATCAGGGCTCCGACGGCGACGAGGGTGCCCAGGAGGGATCGAGGGGTTCGTCTCACGCTGACTACTCCTTCTGCGACAGCCGCGCGGGTGTGCGCACGGTCGGCGGGGCCGGGAGTCCGGATCGGCTTCCCGGGCAGACGAGTTGAGCGGTCTGGACGTAGCAGCCTGCCACCGGGGACGCTGTTTGTCAGGCCTGCGTCAACGACTGGCTGAAACGTTTCCCTACGCCTCGTGAACCCCGGGGTGTCACACCTTCCGGAGCGGATGGCGCGGCCCCTCGCGCAAATCGCTGGCCCCCTCTGGGCCGTCCGGCCCAGACTGCGCGGGTGACGTTCAACGCCAGTCTCCACGCCCACTCCGATCATCCCGTCGCGGCTCCGCTGAGCGAGGCGAACACCGAGCGGCTGCTGCGCCGGGCCGTGCAGGGCCGAACACGGCCGCGGCTTCTCGACCTCGGCTGCGGTCGGGGCGCGTGGCTGCACCGCGCCCTCACCGCGTTCCCGCAGGCCCGCGCGGCGGGGGTCGACGTCGACGCGCAGGCCCTCGCGCTCGCCCGCGCCGAGGCCGAGGCCCTCGGCGTCGCCGACCGGCTGACGCTGCACGAGACGCCCGCCGCCGAGTTCCGCGCCGGAGAGGGGTACGACGTCGTCCTGTGCGTCGGCGCCACGCACGCCTTCGGCGGGCTCCCGGCCACACTGGAGGCGGCCCGCCGCCATCTCGCCCCCGGCGGCGTCGCCGTCGTCGGAGAGGGGTTCTGGGAGCGCGAGCCGGACGCCGCCACGCTCAGGGAACTCGGTTCCACGCGCGAGGAGTTCGGCGACCTCGCCGCAACCGTCGCCCGCGTCACCGAGGCGGGCTGGGCACCCGTCCACGGCCACACCAGCACGCTGGGGGAGTGGGACGAGTACGAGTGGTCCTGGACGGGTTCCCTCACCCGCTGGGCACTCGACCACCCCGGGGACCCGCACAGCACCGAGGCCCTGCGCCGGGCCACCGCACACCGCGACGGCTGGCTGAACGGCTACCGCGGCACGCTCGGCTTCGTCACCCTCGTCCTGCGCCCGGTGCCCTCCCCCGGGGTCTGACCGCCTCCGGCCGCCTCCCAGTGCTCCACGACACGGGCGTGCGCCGCGCCCAGGGCCGCCATCGACGACGGGCGCCAGGCGTACCCCACCGGCGTCGCCAGGGGCACGGCCCGGCCGTCGGCGCGGACCGCCACCACGCGGTGCACGGCGCCGTCCCAGCGGTGCGTCAGCTTCACCGTGACGCCGGTGACCTCCGGCCAGGGCGCGAACCGGCGGCGCACCGCGAGCCCGCCGCGCGTGCGCACGCCGCGGGCGTCCACGACGGTGACGGCGCCGGCCCGGTGCAGCAGCATCGGCAGCACGGCGCTCATACCCCACGCCGTGGCCCCCAGCGGGCGGTCCGCGGCGTGGTCGGCGTCCGCGGAGACGAACCCGCACCATCCCAGCGCGGCCACGACGACCACCACCCCGGCCCAGGCGTAGAGCCGCCCCCGGCGCGGATGGCGGTATGTGACCGGCCGCGGCGGCCGCTCCCGCCCCCCGGTGCGGACCAGCAGCACGCCCGCCAGCACGACCAACACGACGCCCGCCAGACCGGTCGTCTTCCGTCCCGTCGGCTGTGTCATACCGACTGACCCCCTCACGCTCCCCGCGTCAAGGAGATCACATTCCGGTCGGGTTCCGCTCGACATAACGTCGGCCCCGCCCCTGCCTGCGACCGCCCGCGCGCTGGGGAGCCCCGCGCGGAGGCGCAGGGCGCTGGCGAGCGCAGCTCCCGGCGCCGGGCGCCGCCTGGGCAGGGACTGCCCGTGGCAGCCGGCTGCGGGCGCGTTGTGGCTGATCGCGCGGTTCCCGTGCCCCGCTGCGGGGCGTGAAAGCGGTGAGGGTCCGGTGGTGCGGAACACCACCGGACCCTCACCGTGGGGCCGAAAGCCCGGCGCTCGGCGTCAGTAGCGACGCGTGATCAGCGCGCGCTTGACCTCCTGGATCGCCTTGGTGACCTCGATGCCGCGCGGGCAGGCGTCCGTGCAGTTGAACGTCGTGCGGCAACGCCACACGCCGTCACGGTCGTTGAGGATCTCCAGCCGCTGCTCCCCGGCGTCGTCACGCGAGTCGAAGATGAAGCGGTGCGCGTTGACGATGGCCGCCGGGCCGAAGTACTGGCCGTCGTTCCAGAACACCGGGCAGGAGGAGGTGCAGGCGGCGCACAGGATGCACTTGGTGGTGTCGTCGAACCGCTCGCGGTCCTCCGCGGTCTGCAGCCGCTCACGCGTCGGCTCGTTGCCCTCCGCCACGAGGAAGGGCATCACGTCCCGGTAGGCCTGGAAGAACGGCTCCATGTCGACCACCAGGTCCTTGAGCAGGGTGAGGCCCTTGATGGCCTCGACGGTGATCGGCTTGTCCGGGTTGATGTCCTTGATCAGCGTCTTGCACGCCAGCCGGTTGCGGCCGTTGATCCGCATGGCGTCCGAACCGCAGATGCCGTGCGCGCAGGAGCGGCGGAACGTCAGCGTCCCGTCCACCTCCCACTTGATCTTGTGAAGGGCGTCGAGGACACGCTCCTTCGGGTCGATCTCGATCGTGAAGTCCTCCCAGGTGGCCTCGGCCGAGACCTCCGGGTTGAACCGGCGGATGCGGAACGTCGCGGTGATGTACGGGGTGGCGTCCTTGACCTCGTCCGCCTTGTCCAGGGTCTGGGTGCTCATCAGTACTTACGCTCCATCGGCTGGTAGCGGGTCGTCACGACCGGCTTGTAGTCCAGCCGGATCGACTCGGTGCCGTCGTCGCCGACCTCGCGGTACGCCATGGTGTGGCGCATGAAGTTGACGTCGTCACGGTTCGGGTAGTCCTCGCGGTAGTGACCGCCGCGGGACTCCTTGCGGGCCAGCGCGGAGACCGCCGTCACCTGGGCCAGCTCCAGCAGGTTGCCCAGCTCGATGGCCTCCAGCAGGTCGGTGTTGAACCGCTTGCCCTTGTCCTGCACGCTGACGTTCTTGTACCGCTCGCGCAGCGCCGCGATGTCGTCCACGGCCTCCTTGAGCGTCTGCTCGGTGCGGAAGACCATGACGTTCTTGTCCATGGTCTCCTGGAGCGCCTTGCGGATGTCGGTGACGCGCTCGCTGCCCGTGGCGTCGCGCAGCCGCTCGACCTCGGTCACGACGAACTGCTCCGGTGCCTCGGGCAGCTCGACGTGGTCCGCCGTCGCGGCGTACTCGGCGGCGGCGATGCCCGCGCGGCGGCCGAACACGTTGATGTCCAGCAGCGAGTTGGTGCCCAGCCGGTTCGCGCCGTGCACCGAGACGCAGGCCACCTCGCCGGCCGCGTACAGGCCCGGCACGACGGTGGTGTTGTCCGCCAGCACCTCGCCCTGGACGTTGGTCGGGATGCCGCCCATCGCGTAGTGCGCGGTCGGCTGGATCGGGATCGGGTCCGTGTAGGGCTCGATGCCCAGGTAGGTCCGCGCGAACTCCGTGATGTCGGGCAGCTTGGCGTCGAGCTGCTCCGGCGGCAGGTGCGTCAGGTCAAGGAAGACGTGGTCGCCCTCGGGGCCGCAGCCGCGTCCCTCGCGGATCTCGGTGTAGATCGAGCGGGAGACGACGTCACGGGAGGCGAGGTCCTTCATGACAGGCGCGTACTTCTCCATGAAGCGCTCGCCGTCCTTGTTGCGCAGGATGCCGCCCTCGCCGCGCGCACCCTCGGTGAGGAGGATACCCATGCGCCAGATGCCGGTCGGGTGGAACTGGAAGAACTCCATGTCCTCCAGCGGCAGCCCGCGCCGGAACGCGGCGGCCTGCCCGTCACCGGTGAGGGTGTGGGCGTTGGAGGAGACCTTGAAGAACTTGCCGTTGCCGCCCGAGGCGAAGATGACGGACTTCGCCTGGAAGACGTGCACCTCGCCGGTGGCCAGGTCGTAGGCCACGACGCCGGCGGTGCGCCTGACGCCGTCCACCTCGCGCAGGAGGAGGTCCAGCACGTAGAACTCGTTGTAGAACTCCACGCCCTCCTTCATGCAGTTCTGGTACAGCGTCTGGAGGATCATGTGACCGGTGCGGTCCGCCGCGTAGCAGGACCGGCGCACCGGCGCCTCGCCGTGGTTGCGGCTGTGACCGCCGAAGCGGCGCTGGTCGATGGTGCCGTTCGGGGTCCGGTTGAACGGCAGACCCATCTTCTCCAGGTCGAGGACGGCGTCGATCGCCTCCTTCGCCAGGATCTCGGCGGCGTCCTGGTCGACCAGGTAGTCACCGCCCTTGACCGTGTCGAAGGTGTGCCACTCCCAGTTGTCCTCCTCCACGTTCGCGAGGGCCGCGGCCATGCCGCCCTGGGCGGCGCCGGTGTGCGAACGCGTCGGATACAGCTTGGTGAGGACCGCGGTGCGGCAGCGCTTCGTCGACTCGATCGCCGCCCGCATGCCCGCGCCGCCGGCGCCGACGATGACGGTGTCGTACTTGTGGATCTTCATCAGCGGGTTACCTCAGCCCTCAGCGGATGTTCGGGTCGAAGGTGAAGATCACCAGCGTGCCCAGGAGGACGGTGAATGCGGTGGCGGCGTAGAGCAGCCACTTGAGCCAGAACCGGGTGCCCGGCCGCTCGGCGTAGTCGTTGATGATCGTGCGCAGGCCGTTGGCGCCGTGCAGCGTGGCCAGCCAGAGCATGATCAGGTCCCACGCCTGCCAGAACGGCGAGGCCCAGCGGCCGGCGACGAAGGCGAAGCCGATGCGGGTGACGCCGCCGTCCAGCACGAGCTGGATCAGCAGGTGGCCGATCACCAGGAAGGTCAGCAGCACGCCGGAGGCGCGCATGAACAGCCAGCCGTACAGCTCGAAGTTGCCGCGCGTCGCCTTGGGCGAGCGGGCGCTACGGGCGCGGGGCGCCTCGATCACGGGCGCCGGGTTCTCCACCGACGGGCCGTTGCTGTTGGAGTCGAGAATCACGGACATCGCGCATCAGCTCCCGAAGACTTCGTGGATCGCGTGCGAGAGGACGGGCCAGAAGGCACCGGCCATGAGCACGGTCCAGATGCCGACGACGGTCCACAGCATCTGCTTCTGGTAGCGCGCGCCCTTCGACCAGAAGTCCACGGCGATGACCCGCAGGCCGTTCAGCGCGTGGAAGAGGACGGCCGCCATGAGGCCGTACTCCATCAGCGCCACGACGGGGTGCTTGTAGAGCGCGATGGTGTCGTCATAGGCCTCGGGCGAGACCCTGACCAAAGACGTGTCCAGGACATGCACGAACAGGAAGAAGAAGATGAGGACGCCGGTGACTCGGTGAGCCACCCAGGACCACATGCCTTCCCGGCCGCGGTACAGCGTTCCAGCCGGCACGGAAATACCCTCCGGGAGCGGGGAAAGGGCCTGCCGGCTTCAGTGTCGGTCGGGCCCGGCCGGGTACGGTCCACCGGCCGCGGCCATCGTAGCGACGCCTTGTCGGTTCGCTTGCGTGGGGGGCAAAGATGTGATCAATCAGGCACGGACGGACTACGGGCTGTGAGGTGTCCGGGGCGTCGCCGCGTCCGAGACGACACGCCGCAACCGCGCCAGTGCCAGCGCGCGCAGCGCGTCCGCGGCCACCCCTCGCTCCTCCTCGGGGGAGTTCCCCAGCCGGGCCCGGATCCCGTCCAGCAGCGCGTTCAGCCGCTCGTCCGGCGGGAGCCCGTCCAGGCAGATCACGAACGCGTGCCCGAACTTGCTCTCGTACGCCGCCTGGGCCGCACGCAGCGCCGTGTGCGCCACCAGCGCGCCCGGCCCGTCGCTCACCGGCTGCTGGGCGGCCGACTCCGCCGCCCAGGCCTCCAGGATGTCCGCCTCCCGCAGGTCGTAGCTCGCCTCCTCGGCCGCCGCGAGCAGAGCGTCGTCGTTCGGGTACGGACGGTGCTCGGTCACCCGTTCCGCCCAGCGCCGGCTGCCGTAGCAGCCGAGGAGAGTGGACACGGCGGCCTCGACGGGGGCGACGTTCAGCCGGTCGAGCGGCGTGCGCGGGCCGCGCTGGGCGGGCAGGCGCATGGACTCCTCGGGAGGGGTGAAGGGGGCGTCGGGGGTTTCGGGCGCTGTCGGAGGTCTTCGGCGGTGAAAGCGGAGGGAACCGACGGAAACCGTAAGGGAGGAGGGCGGGACGGCGGAAACCCGGGCGTGGCACTCGAATGGGCTATCGGTGCCGTCCCGGGCGCCCGGCGGCGGACACCACGCGGGCCACCGTAACGGGCGAGGCGCCACACACTCCGACGGATACGCGAATTTCACCCGAACGGGACCGGTCGTCGCCCCCGGCGGGGTTGCCCGTCGTCCGTCGGGCTCGTCCGTCGGGTGTCGTCCCGGCGGGACGGCGTGGCGGGGAAGGCCGCGCCGGTTCCGGGCGCCCGGCGTCCCGCGGTCCGCGTCCGCCCTCACGTGCTCGACGCGACCTCTGCGCCGTCTCGCCCTACAGTGCGGGGTATGTCCGCCAACCGAGGGGCGCAGCCGACCGGACGCCAACCGGACGACCGGCGCCAGGCCCGACAGCGGTACGCGATCGTGGGCGCCGTCGCCCTCACCATCGCGGCGGGCAGCGTGTTCACCGCCACCCAGGTCAAGGAGGAGCCACCCGCCCCCGGCGGGCCCGCCGCCACCGACTCCCCCTCGGCCCGGCCCTCGCCCTCCCCCGAGCCGAGCTCCATACCCTCCGTCCGTGAGTGGAACCCCGGCAGCGGCCCCGGCTGGGAGCCCGGCGAGGACACCCGCGTCGTCGCCGACCCCGACAGCCCCCTGGCCGACGAGGCCCGCCTCCTCGCCCGCGAGCTCGGCGTCGAGACCACCGAGGGTCCGGCCCGCTCCGGAGACGTCGAGCTGACCCTCCGGGAGAACGCCCTCGGCGGACGTGAGGGCTACACCCTCACCACGGCCGACGGCCAGGTCCAGATCACCAGCCGCGCCGACACCGGTGTCTTCTACGGCACGCGCACCCTCGTCCAGGCCCTCCGCGCCCAGGGCCGGATGTCCGAGGGTGAGATACGCGACTCGCCCGACCGCCCCCAGCGCGGGCTGCTCGTCGACACCGCCCGCAAGCACTTCAGCGCCGACTGGCTCGCCGACCGCATCCGCGAGATGGCCGACCTCAAGCTCAACCAGCTCCACCTGCACTTCGCCGACGACCAGGGGTTCCGCGTCGAGAGCGAGAGCCACCCCGAGATCGTCTCCGAGCAGCACCTCACCAAGGACCAGGTGCGCGAGCTCATCGAGCTGGCCGAGTCCCTCCACATCACGGTCATCCCCGAGATCGACTCCCCCGGCCACCTCGGCGCCGTCCTCGACGCCCACCCGGAGCTCCAGCTCCGCGACGCCGACGGCGACCCCGTCCGCGGGGCCGTCGACATCACCGACCCGGCCGCGGCCCGCCTGCTCGACGAGCTCCTCGACGAGTACGCCGAGCTGTTCCCCGCCCGCCGGTTCCACCTCGGCGGCGACGAGTACGTCCCCCTCATGCGCTCCGACCCCGCCGCGTCCTTCCCCGGGCTCCAGCAGGCAGCCGAGGACGAGTACGGCTCCGAGGCCGGCATCCAGGACCTCGCCACCGCCTGGCTCAACGACCGCGCCGCGACCGTCCGCGAACAGGGCAAGCTGCCCCAGGTGTGGAACGACGGCATGCACGCCGACGGCGTCGTCACCCCGAGCCGTCCCCGCGAGGTGACCTACTGGACGGGCCGTGAGATCGGCGCCCGCGAGCCCGTCTCCTACCTCGAAGAGGGCTGGAACCTCGTCAACCTCAACAGCAAGTACCTGTACTACGTGCTCGGCGAGCCGAACGAGTTCGTCTATCCGACGGGTGAGGCCATTTACGAGGAGTGGACGCCCGACGTCCTGCGCGGCTCCGCACCCGTCCCCGAGGAGTACGCGAACGCCGACCGCGTCCCCGGCGGGCGCTTCGCCGTCTGGTGCGACCAGTCGGGAGCCCAGACCCCGGCCCAGGTCGCCGACGGCATCCGCCTGCCCCTGACCGCCACGGCCCAGAAGCTCTGGGACCCGGCCGAACCCTCCCTCACCTGGGACCAGTTCACCGCCCTGGCCGACCGCGTCGACGACTGAACCGCGCCCCGCGCCCCGCGTCACCGCCGCGCCGACCACGCGGGGCAGGGGCCCGGCCGGCCGCGTGAGCCGGACACCCCGAGAGGGGCCCGACCGGCGGCTACTCCGCCGGTGACCAGGGACCGGCGCGCAGGTGCGCGACGCTGTGCCGGTCACGGCCCTTCGGCGGACCGCCCGCCGCCGTGCCCACCGCGACCATGGAGACGATCGCCCAGCCCGGGGCCGGGTCGAGCTCCTTCGTCAGCCCCTCCAGGTCGAAGGCCCGGAACTGGTGCGCGGCCAGCCCCATGGCCTGGGCCTGGACCGTCATGTGGGCGACGGCCTGGCCGAGGTCGTAGTCCGCGAACTCGGAGTAGAGCAGCGACGTGTCACCGACGTGCCGACGGGTCAGCGCGACGACGAGCAGGCCCGCGTCCGTCGCCCAGCGGGCCGAGCTCGGCGCGAGGTGGGGGAGCAGCCGGTCGTGCTCGGGCTCACCGGGCCTGCCGGTGAAGAAGCCCCAGGGCTGGGAGTTCCCCGCCGACGGTGCCCACCGCGCTGCCTCCAGCAGGAGGCCGAGAGCGCCGTCGTCGACAGCCGCCGACGGGTCGAAGCGGTCGGGGCTGAAGCGCCCGGCGAGGAGAGGGTGTATACCGCTGGGCGGCTCCGGAGAGGGGTGCACACCGCAAGGCAACCGGCGCCCCCGAGCGCGTATTCCGTCCGGGGCGGGCGTCGGCACCGCCCGCCCCGGACGGTCACCTCCGGCCGGCGTGCAGGACGGCTACGGGCGCTCGCCCGTACGGTCGACGACCGCGCGTTCCAGCACTGCGCTCTGGCCGATCAGGTCACCCCTGCTCAGACCGTTGTGCTCGTCCTTCTCCGTGCGCACGGTGCGCTCACCGAGGTACTCCTTGGTCGTGCGGTCGAAGACGATCTCCGTCCGTTCCCCGCGGCTCTCCCTGGTCACCGCGATACCCTCCCGCCCCGCGGCGTCCCTCACGTGGTCCCGCACCTCCACGCCGGGGATGGTCCCGGCGGCTCGG
The DNA here is from genome assembly GCF_027460245.1 of Streptomyces sp. WMMC1477. Lineage (NCBI taxonomy): Bacteria > Bacillati > Actinomycetota > Actinomycetes > Kitasatosporales > Streptomycetaceae > Streptomyces > Streptomyces sp. WMMC1477. The sequence goes on from NZ_JAPZBD010000003.1 coordinate 3,582,868, forward strand.
AACAGCGCGGCGGCGACGTCCGGCGGCAGCAGCGTCTCCCGGACCATGTCCCCCACCAGCACGAACGCGTTGTGGTCGTCATCGAACTCGTTGTCGGAGGCGTGCTCGTAGAGCCAGTCGCGCATCTCCTGCGGGTCGGTGGGCAGACGCTGGAGACTCCGGTAGCTGGTGTTCGTCGGGAGGCCCGGCGTGTCCGGCTCCGTCGCCGTCCTGCCGCCGAAGTGCCCCTCGTCGACGAGCAAGCCCTCGCGGCTGCCGTCCACCGCCGTCCACAGCTCCCGCTTCTGCGGCGGGTCGATGCGGGTCTTCCCTTCCTGGAAGTACGTGCGGTAGGCGCCCTTGCTGAGCACGTACACGTACTGGTCGTCGCGGATCTCCGCCGGTGCCTTCCGGCTCTCGGCCGCCAGCGCCACGTCCTCCAGCAGCGCCACCGCCCGCTGGTCGATCATCTGGCTCTCCTGCACTCCGCCGAGGGCGGGAGTCAGGGTGAGCACGGCCGCGGTCGCCGCCGCCACCGCGGCGACGCCGAGCGCGGGCCGCAGCAGCCGAGGGCGGGGGGACCGCCCATCTCCGGTGCCGCGTCGCCGCACCCACCCGGGGGTGCGGCGACCCGTGTGCTTCCGCTCTCCCGGCTCCTCGTGCTCCTGGCGCCTCAGTTCGGTCATCAACTGCTCCCGGAGTAGTGCGTGTCGGCCCGGCGGGAGGTCCCGCTCGGGCAGCTCGGATGCGTTCGCACGTCCGGCAGGGTGGTCGCTCATGGTTGGCCCTCCTGGATGGTCCTGGCCGTGCGTATCCGGCTACCTCTGACCTGTCCGCGCCCTTCGGGTGGTTCCACGGCTTTCGCGAGTTTTCTCCTGGCCCGGGAGAGCCGGGAGCGGACCGTGCCGACCGGGACGCCCAACGCCTTCGCGGCGGCGGCGTATTCGAGCCCGGACCAGACGCACAGCGCGAGCACCTCCCGCTCCCGGCGGTTCAGGGCGCCCAGTGCGGCGCGCACGAGTTCGATCTGTCTGCGGTCGTCGATCCGGGAGGCGACCTCGTCGGCGAAGTCCCGCTGCTCCTCGGGCGGCGGGAGCCGGGCCACGGCCTCGCCGTACCGCCGCGCGGCCCGGCGGGTGTTGCGGGTGACGTTGGTGGCCACCCCGAGCAGCCAGGGCCGCACCGATCCGCCCTCCGGGTCCACCCGCCCCCGCAGTCGCCACGCCTCCAGGAACGTCAGCGACACGACGTCCTCGGCGGCCGACCAGTCACCCGTCAGCCGGAAGGCGTGGTTGTAGACCGAGCGCGCGTAGGCGTCGAACAGTTCCCCGAAGGCCTCCGCCTCGCCGGCCCGCAACCGGCGTCTCAACTCCCGCTGGTTCGTCTCCACACCCCTCCCCTGTCCGCGCGCCGCGCCCGGGTTCCCGGCGCCGGTGCGAACGCGGTCACATGGTGCGGCCGTGGTGGTCGACGAGGGTGGCGAGGAGCCGGGTCAGCTGCTCGCGCTCCGGGACCGTCAGGGGTGCGAGCACCGCGTCCTCCGCCGTGGCCAGCAGTTCGTCCAGCCGACGCAGCCGCGCGCGGCCCTGCCGGGTGATGGTGACGACGTTCCGCCGGCGGTCGGCGGGGTCGGGGGAGCGCCCGACGAGCCGTCGCTCCGCCAGCTCGTTGACGACGGCGACCATGTCGCTCCGGTAGATGCCCGTGCGGCTGCTCAGTTCCGCCTGGCTCACGGCTCCGGACTCCTCCAGCGTGGCGAGCACCGCGTAGTGCCACTTCCGGGCGTCCGCGCGGGCCAACGCCTCGTTCACGAGCCGGTCCGAGTGGATCGCGGCGAGCGACATCAGCCTGGTCGGCAGCTTCCGCAGCCGTGCGGCGGTGGGCTGGCGGTCGTCGGGGTGAGTGGTGTCGGGGGTGTTGTCGGCCATGGCGCCACCCTAGTCGTTGCGTTAGTCCCACTAACGGAATAGGTTGACGGTCAACGGCAAACGTTAGTGACACTAGCGAAACGCGGAGGCAGTCGTGCCAGTGACACGTGTGCTCGACTCGACGATGTTCCACGAGGAGACCGGCAGCGGGGCCCCCGTCGTGTTCCTGCACGGCAACCCGAGCTCCTCGCACCTGTGGCGCAACGTGCTGCCCGCCGTGGACGTGCGCGCCCGTCTGCTCGCCCCGGACCTCATCGGCATGGGCCGCTCCGGCAAGCCCGCGGTTCCCTACCGCTTCGCCGACCACGCCCGCTACCTGGACGGCTGGTTCGACCGCCTGGGCCTGGACGACGTCGTGCTCGTCGGCCATGACTGGGGAGGCGCGCTCGCCTTCGACCTGGCGGCCCGCCACCCCGGGCGGGTCCGCGGCCTCGCGTTCCTGGAGGCCATCGTGCGGCCCATGACCTGGGCCGAACTGGGGGACGGCCCGCGCTCCCGGGCCGAGGCCATGCGCGGACCCCGGGGCGAGACCCTCGTACTGGACGAGAACGCCTTCCTGGAGAGCGCGTTCACCGGTGGCGTGCTGAACCCGGTCGGCGAGGCGGACCTGCGGGCGTACCGGGCCCCCTACCCCACCCGGGAGAGCCGCCGTCCGATGCTGGAGTGGGCGCGCTCCCTCCCGCTCGACGGCGAGCCCGCCGACGTCGCCGCCCGCGTCGGGCGGTACGGCGCGTGGCTGACGGCGAGCGCGGACGTCCCCAAGCTGCTCCTCACCTTCGACTCCTCGCCCACGCTGCTGATCGGCGAGGAGCTGGCCGCCTGGTGCGCGGCCAACATCGCCGCTCTGGAGACCCGCCACTGCGGTCCCGCCGGCCATCACGCCCCCGAGGACCAGCCCCAGGCCATCGCCGAGGCCCTCACCGCCTGGCTCCACCGCCACGCGCTGACCGGCTACCGGCCGGGGCCGGGCTGACGACCGCCACGGCGGTGCCCGTCAGGGGGACCCCTGAGAGGTGACTTCGACCTGGAGACAGCGGGCCACGTACCACTCGCCTTCGTGGGTGATCGCGGCGGTGAGGTGCAGTGCGTCGGCCATATCGCCAGTCTGGCGCGGGTCGCCGAGTCAGGGCAGTGGCCCTCTCCGTGGTCACCCGTCCGGGGCGGCAAGCGCGTCCGGGGGCGAACCCGTTCGACTCGACGATCGCGTCACGGTGTTCACAGGTCGGTAACCGGGGCGATCGTCGCGGTGCGGTACGCCTATAGGCTTCTGACCATGCGATATCCGAAAATGATCACAGGGCTCGTCGCCGCCGGTCTGCTCGTCACCGGCTGTGGCGGTTCCGACGACGGGGGCGGAGAGCGCGACGGGGGCAAGAAGGACTCCGCGGCCAAGGCCGACCGCACTCCGGGGAGCGACGACGAGCCAAAGGCCGACACGGGGGCCGGGCAGGAGGAGCTGCCGGTCAAGGTCACCGGGCCCGACCAGGACGTCGTCAAGGCCGAGGACGAGGACCCCGAGCCGCCCGGGAAGCCGGAGTCCGGCGCGGACTTCACGGCGCAGGTCGAGTACAAGCTGCGCGAGTCGGTCCTGCGTGCGGCCGGGGCCGACGGCGAGACGAGCGCCACCTGTCCGGACGGCGTGACCCAGAAGGCCGGCGCCACCAGCAAGTGCACCGCGACGTACGAGGGTGCGGAGATCCCGTACGAGGTCACCATCAGCGACAAGTACGAGGAGGGCGACTTCCTCACCATGTACAACGCCAAGCCCCAGAAGGGCCTGCTCGTCGCCAAGGCCGTGCACCACGAGCTGTGGACGACCTGGGGTGAGGGCCGCGAGGCCGAGAAGCTCGCCTGCGAGGAGCTGCCCGTCGCCAAGGCCGTGGACCTGGACGCCGACACCGGTTACGTCTGCCAGGCGTGGACCGAGTACGGCGGCCCGGACCGCGACGGCGGCTACGAGACGCTCAAGGTCGTGATGGGCAACTACGGGCCCAAGTTCGAGGCCGTGGACGCCTGACCGGTCCGACCCGTCCCGAACGGCGCACCGTCCACCGGGCGCCGTCAGCACCGCCACACAGAACCGGCGGCGCTGACGGCGCCCTCGCCGTCTCCGGGACCAGCCGGGACCAGCCGGGACCAGCCCGGGCCGGCCCGGGCCGGCCCGAGCCCCGGGCGTCAGTCGGTCTCGCCGTCCACGTAGACCCACGCGCCCCGGTGCCGGACGAAGCGGCTGCGCTCGTGCAGGGAGCCGACACCGCCGGGCTCGGCGTAGTGCGCGCGGAACTCGACGAAGCCCTCCGTGCCGAAGGGCCCGCCGTCGGAGCTGCCGAGCACGTCGAGCCGTAGCCAGGTCCGCGCCGGGTCCGGACGGAGCTCGGCGGGCCGGGTGTCGGGGTGCCACGTGCGGAGCAGGTAGTCGACGTCCCGCAGGGCGAAGGCGCTGTAGCGCGAGCGCATCAGCTCCTCCGGGGTGCCCGCCGTCGCCTCGCGGGTGTGCAGCCGGCCGCAGCACTGCGCGTACCCGGCCGGGCGCCCGCACGGGCACAGCTCCTTGTCCTGACGCTCGCGTTTCGACATGTCCCCAGTGTGGACGCTCGCCCCGCCGCCGGTGTCAGCCGGGGAGGCGGTCGCCCTTGACGGCGGTGACGAAGGCGGCCCAGCCCGCGCCGGGGAAGGCGAGGGTGGGTCCGTCGGGGACCTTCGAGTCACGGACGGGCACGGTGCCGCTCGCGGCGAGGGCCGGAGCCCACTCGACGCAGCCGCCGCCTCCGCCGTTGCTGTAGCTGGACTTGACCCAGACCGCCCGGGCCCGGGCCGGGGAGAGCTCGCTCATGGTGACAGTGCCTCCGAAGCTGCCGTGAGGATCGCCGCCGTTTCCTTCGGCGAGAGGGCGTGCGCCCGAAGCCGATCGTACGCCCGGCGCCGCGCCGCGACCCGCTCCTCGTCCTCGAACAGGGTGCCGCTGTCAATGCTCTCCTCGTAGGCCACGCACGAGCGGTCGCCGAGCGTCATGAGCGTCAACGCCCCTCCCAGCAGGGCGTGTTCCCCATGGGTGAAGGGCAGCAGCTGCATCACGGTGTTCGGGGTGTCGGCCAGCACGGCCAGCCGCCGGAGCTGCTCGCGCATCACCTCCCGGCCGCCGACCGGGCGCCGGATCACCGCCTCGTCCAGGATCACCGACACCTCCGCCAGCGACTTCGAGTGCAGGAGCGTCTGGCGGCTCATCCGGGCCGCGACCTTCTCCTCGATCTCCTCCGCCGACGCGGTGTCGTTGTGCACCCGGAAGACGGCGTGGGCGTACGGCTCGGTCTGGAACAGGCCGGGGACGAGGTGGCCCGCGTACTCGTCGATCACCCGGGCCTGTGCCTCCAGCTCCATCCGGCGGCGGTAGCGGTCCGGGTGGATCTCGGTCCGCGCGAGGCCGTAGAGGCGTTCGAACAGGCCGTCGGAGCCGAACGCCGCGTCGAGTCGGGCGGGAAGCGTCGGGGGCACCATCGCCTCGGCCGTCTCGATGCGGGCGAGATGGCTCTTGCTGTAGTTGACGATGTCCGCGAGCCGCTCCAGGCTCATTCCGGCCAGCTCACGGTGTCTGCGGATCTCGGCGCCGAACAGATGACGGGCGGAACGGTGTGGCGTCAGCGGACGAGCTGGCCTGCCCATAGGGACAACTCCTTTTTCCCATCAAGGTTTAGGGGAGGTGAAGCCTCTTCAGATCGTACGCGGAAATGCCGATTCTGGAATCACCGGAAGTGGCGAACACCCCTTATCCGGCTGGTGTTCGAGAATTGGTTCGACGGGAGTACGACGTGATCGCTGAAGGATTCGCGGCGGAAGCGGAAAGCGCCGCCGAGGAGTTGCGCGGTGCGCTGCACGCGGCGGGGCTGCGCCTGCCGAGCCTGCACGTGGACGAACGCGTCTGGGACTCGCCGTCCTACGGAACCGTCCGCCTCGTCGAACTCGGCAGCGTGCCGCCGTCCGTGGCCCGGCGCCTGGCGGACGTCGTCCGCAGGGGAGCGGCGTCGTGACGGGCTGTACCGAGTGCGCCCGGCTCATGCGGGACTGCGCCGCCCTGCTGCGCAGGCAGGCCGAACACCACTGCGGCCGACCCGCCCAGCCCCCGGGCACGGGGGATCTGCGCCGCCGGGCGGTGGAGTTGAGCCGCGTCGTGCGGGAACACCTCGCCGGGCTGGAGGGGCGCCGATGAGCGCGCGGAACGACGAGGGCTACCTCTGCGACGTCGTCGCCCACCCCTTCGACGTCATCCGGGCCCCGGTGCTGCTGGCCGAACACCGGGCGCCCACCTCCCGGCTGGCCCTGGTGTGGCTGCGCGGCCAGGCCGAACGGCTCGCCGGTGCCCTCGACCCGATCCCGGGAAAAGGGGCGCTGCCGGAATCGGCCCTGCGCGTCGTGGAGAGGCCCTCGGCCACTCCCAATCCCGGCCGGATTTTCCGGGTGTGGCTTTCCGACGAGATGACCCAGGAAACGCAGCGCAGAAATCTCACCTGCGGGCACCGGGTGCACGTCGTCGCCGGAGACGAACAGGCGCTCTACGCCCTGACCGCCCGCCCGATCCCCAGCGCCTCCGCCTGACGTGTTCAGCCGCCGGCCCGGTCAGCGGTACCGGGCCGCTCGTCTCCCGGCCGGGTGCGGTGGTCCGGCGTCGGGCTGGCGGTCGCGTACCGCGGTCGGCCCGCGGGGCGGTAGACCTGGATCGTCACCCCTCTCGGGGTGGAGCGCGATGACACGAGGCCGAGCGCGGCGTCTCGTACGTCCGCCGGCCGAACAGGAACGCGTCGGCGCGCCGGTACACCCCGTTCAGGAACGTCGCGGCCTCCTCGTCGAACAGCGGCATGGCCCATCCGCCGCGCTCGAAGCCGCCGCGGCGGTCCTCGTCGGCGCCGCCGAGCCCCTGCATCACGCCGTCGACGGAGATCCACGTGGTGGTGGTGAGCTTCACGGTCGCCTTCTCCCTCTCCTCGGATCGTGTCCTTCCCCTGTATCGACCGGACCGCCGCACCGATCTCATCGGCCGGCGGTTCCGGGACGCGGGCGGACGCGCGATCCGGGACGGCGGCGCGGCTACAGGGTCTCGCTGAGGGAGTCGGCGAGACGGCGGCGGGCGGCGCGGGCGGCGGGCAGCGCGGAGACCGCGACGGCGCCGAGGACGGCCGCCGCCGCGACCCCGGCCAGTACCGGGACGGGGGGCGCCACGGCGATGCCGGCGCCGATGCCCGACGCCTCGCCCTGCGCGTCCACGAGCAGGCGCCCGGCCGGCACGCCGAGGGTGATGCCCAGGACGGCGGCGGCCAGCGCCGTGAACCCGGTGGCGAGGACGATGACGGCACTGATCTGCCGGGGGGTGAGCCCGATGGCCTTGAGCGCCAGCAGGTCGCGGCCGCGGTCGCGGACGGTCGCGCCGATCGTGGTGAGCAGCTCGGTGAGACCGATGAGGGCCAGCACGACGATGACGCCGACGAAGACGACCCGCGCGGGGGCGAGCCCGTCGGTGAAGGAGGGCGTCTTGCTGATCTCCAGGGCAGGCCCGGCCCTCCGCGCCAGCTCCTCGCGCACGGCCCCGGCGTCGGCGTCCTCGTCCAGGACGAGCTGGTAGAAGGCGGGGCGCAGGCCGGGATCGCGTTCGTTCAGCGTGTCGAGGGAGGTGGAGATGACGCGGCCGTTCTTGTCGGGCTCGATGCTGCGCCCCACGATGTGCAGGATCTGGGGGCGGCCCTCGACCGTCATGCGCACCCAGTCGCCGACCTCGACGTCCAGCAGGTCGAGCAGGCCCTGCCCGGCCACGGCCTCGTCCGGGCCGGTCGGAAGGCGCCCGTCGGCGACGGTGAACGGGTAGGGCTCCGCGGTGCTGCCGAGGCCGCGCAGGGCGATGGTGCCGGTCTGGCCGGGGACGAGGGCGGCGACCTCGGCGCCGGGGAGCGCGGCGGCCACGCCGGAGTGGGAGACGAGGACGCGGCGGGCCTCGGCGTCGGTGACCGCGCCCGGGTCCGTCACGCGGGCGGTGAGAGCGGCGGGCATGCCGACCTCGGCCGGTTCCGTGCGGAAGCGGTCCACCGTGGTCCAGGCGGTGAGCGCGACGGTGATGATGAGGAGCGGCACGGACAGGCGGGCGACCGAGGTGAGGGTGCGCGGGCGGCGCGGGCCGCCGGCGAACGCCCCGCGCCAGCCGAGGACGAGCGCGGGCGGCAGCCGCAGGCCGAGGGCGTGGCGGGCGGGCGGGGAGAGCCGTCGCCCGGCGGGCAGCGCGGCGCGGGCGGCGGGCACGGGCGGGACGCGTCCGGCGCGCCAGGCGGCGAGCGAGGTGGCGGCGGCGATGAACAGTACGGCGGCGGCGGGGATGCAGAGCAGCAGGGAGGTGTGGCCGCGCAGGTCGTCCCAGACGCCGGCGGCCTCGCCGATGCGGCCGGGTATGCGGTCGCCGAGCACGGTGATGGCGGCCGTTCCGGTGGCGACGCCCACGACGGCGTAGGTGAGGTGCTGGAGGAGGAAGGCGCTGACGACCTGGGCCGGGGTGAAGCCGACGGCCTTGACGACGGCGATGTCGCGGAGCTGGCCGCGGACGCGCGCGTTGATGGCGCCGTAGGCGGCGAGCCCGGCGGCCAGGAGCGCGCCGAGCCCGAACACGGCGAGCAGCAGCCCGAGGAGCCGGTCACCGCCCTCGGCCTCGGCGCGGGCCTGCTGCCACTTGGTGACCCGGGCGACCCGGTCGGCGCCGAGCGCGGTGACGGCGCGCTGCACGATGAAGTCGGTGTCGGCGGGGTCGGTGAGCCGCAGCCCGACGGTGTACCCCACGCCGCCGGGGGCCACGCCCGAGAGCGTGCCGGGGAGGACCCACGCGGTGCCGGGGCGCTCGCCGGGCCGGTACCCGGGCTCGGCGGTCTCCACGACGCCGACGACGGTGAGCGGATGCCGCCCCCGGTCCTCGCCGGGCACGGTGACGGTGTCGCCGGGGGAGGCGCCGAGGGCCGTGGCGAGCGACTCCTCCAGGACGACGCCGGGGTGCGGGGAGACCTGCGACGGGCTGCCACCGGACTCCCCGTCCGGCGTCCCGGTGTCCTCGGCGGTGAGCCAGCGGCCGGTGACGAGCAGGGGGCGGGCGGTGCCGGGCAGCTCGGGGCCGGTGGCGCGCAGCTCCACGGCGGCCTCGGCGCTCGGGGACGAGGCGGCGGTGCGGGTGGTGCGGTAGGGCCCGGCGACGTCGGAGACCTCGGCGAGCCGGGAGAGGCCGAGGACGGCGGCGTCGTCGGTGTCCGCGCGGGTGTGGAGCCACACGTGGGCGCCCTCGGACTGGGTGAAGACCCGCTGCCAGGGGTTCGCCGCGTAGCTGAAGAGGGCCCCGGCGAGCAGGAGGGAGGCTGTGATGCCCGCGGTGGCCAGCAGGATGAACAGGGCCTCGCCGCGGTGTGCCCGCAGGTCGGCGTGTGCCCAGCGCAGTACGGCCCGCACGGTGGCTCAGTCCTTCAGTTCCAGCGTGCCCGACACGCCGCCCGTGCGGGGGCGGTCCGGGGTGCCGCCGAGGTGCGCGTCGTCGGCTATGCGGCCGTCGAAGAAGCTGATGACGCGGTCGGCGGCGCTGGCCACCCGGGCGTCGTGGGTGACCAGGACGATGGTCTGGCCGCGCTGGTGGAAGCGGGAGAGCATGCGCAGCACCTCGCGGGTACCCCTGCTGTCGAGGCTGCCGGCGGGCTCGTCGGCGAGGAGCAGGGCCGGCCGGTTGACCAGGGCCCGGGCGAGGGCCACGCGCTGCTGCTCGCCACCGGAGAGCTCCCCGGGCATGGCGTGCTCCTTGCCGCCGAGCCCGAGCTCCTCCAGCAGCTCCTCGCGGGCGGCGCGGGCGGCCTTGGGCCCGGTGCCGGCGAGGAGGGCGGGCAACTCGACGTTGTCGGCGACGGTGAGGTCGGAGATGAGGTTGAAGAACTGGAAGACGACGCCGATGCTGCGGCGGCGCAGCACAGCCCAGCGGGCCTCGTTGTAGCCGTCGACGCACCGGCCGTCGATCCACAGGCTGCCCTCGTCGGGGCGCTGGAGGCCGCCGAGGAGGTGCAGGAGGGTGGACTTGCCGGCGCCGGAGGGCCCGGTGACCGCGACGAACTCGCCGCGCCCCACGCTCAGGTCGACGCCGCGCACCGCCGGTACGGGGGTGCCCTCGCCGTGGTGGGTCTTGGCGAGCCCCTCGGCGCGCACGATGGGCTCGCCGCCGTGCCCGCCGGGGGCGGGTGGCGCGTCGGAAGCCGCGCGTGACCTTCTCAATCCAGCTCCTCCTGGCAGAGCTCCAGCCAGTCGAGGTCGGCCTGCAGATGCAGCATGGCGCCCTCGATGAGCAGATGGGCGACGCGGTTGTCGCGGTCTTCGGTCGCCGCGAGTTTGGACAGGTCGCGCATGGTGTTCAGGTACTGGCGCCGTTGGTTGTTGATCAGCGTGACCGGGTCCGCCATGCCGGAGTGCGGGGCGAGCGCGAGCTTCATGAAGAACTCGTCCCGCACGCGTGGCTCGGCGGCCGTCTCCTCGAACCACGACTCCACGGCCTCACGTCCGGCGTCGGTGAGCCGGTAGGTCCGCTTGTTCGGCCGGTTGCTCTGCTCGACCTCCTCGCCGAGGATGAGCCCGGCCTTCTCCAGCCTGCCGAGGGTGACGTAGATCTGGCCGATGTTGGGCTGAGGGTACGCGGCGCCCAGCAGGGACTCAAGGGCCTGCTTCAGCTCGTAGCCGTGGGCCGGTCCGCGGGCCAGGAGGGCCAGGAGCGGGAGACGCAACGGCGGTCTCCTCCTCCCGGCCCTGTGGTGCTCGTGCACCCCTAGTATCGCGTATGCCTAACAGGTATACATGGGCGGGAAGGCCGTGCGAGGGAGCCGGTGGCCGGGAGGACCGATGCGGTGGAAGCGTGCCGCGGGCAGAGGGCTGCTGGCCGGTGCCGTGCTGCTGGCGGCCTATGCCGGATGCGGCGTCCCGTCCCTGAGCGGGGGCGGTGAGCGCGGTCCGCTGACGCTGGCGACGGCCGGTGACCTCACCGAGTACCTCGGTCCCCTCCTCGACGGGTGGAACCGCACGCATCCCGGAGAAGAGGTCACCCTCGTCGAGCTCCCGGACTCGGCGGACGAGACGCGGGCCCAGATGATCACCGAGCTGCGCTCGGGCAGCGAGCGGTTCGACGTGCTCAACATCGACGTCGCCTGGACGTCGGAGTTCGCCGCGGCCGGCTGGATCAACCCGCTGAACCGCGACGACTTCCCGCTGAAGTCCTTCCTCGCGCCGGTCGTCGACACGGCGACGTTCGGCGGCGAGCTGTACGCCGTCCCGTACGTGACGAACGCGGGGCTGTTGTACTACCGCAAGGACGTCCTGGACCGGGAGGGCGAGGAGCCGCCGCACACCTGGGCAGAGCTGGAGCGGCAGGCGAGGACGATCGCGCCGGCGCACGGGCTGGAGGGCTACGCGGGCCAGTTCCTGCCGTACGAGGGGCTGACGGCGAACGCGGTGGAGGTCGTCCGCTCCGCGGGCGGCTCGTTCCTGGACGACGAGGGCACGCGGGTGACCGTCGACTCGGCCGCCGCCGCGAAGGGCCTGACCTTCCTGGCCGACGGGGTGCGGGACGGCTGGATACCGTGGGAGGCCCTGAGCTACAAGGAGGAGGAGTCCCGGCTCGCGTTCCAGAACGGCGAGCTGCTCTTCCTGCGCAACTGGCCCTACGTGCACGGGCTGGCCGGTGCGCCCGGCTCGGAGGTGGCCGGGAAGTTCGGCACCGTGCCGCTGCCCGGGCTGGACGGCCCGGGCACGAGCGTGCTGGGCGGCTCCAACCTCGCCGTCTCCACCCACTCCCGCCACCCGGACTCGGCGGCGGACCTGATCGCGTACCTGACGAGCGAGCGCGTGCAGCGCCGTGTGCTGACGGACGGCTCGCTGCCCCCGGTGCGCGCCGACCTGTACGCCGACCCGGAGCTCGTGCGCGAACACCCGTACCTGCCCGCGCTGCGGGAGAGCGTGCTGGCCGCCGAACCCCGGCCCAAGAGCGCCCGGTACGACCAGGTCAGCCTGGCCGTGCAGGCGGTCGTGCACGACACGCTGGCGCTGCGGCAGTCGCCGGAGGACGCCGTCGCCCGCCTCGGGCGGGAGCTGGCCCGGATCGCCGACGCCGGCTGACCGGGCCCTGCGGCCGGGCGCCCGGCCGCAGGGCCCGGTCCGTCCGTCGCCCCTTCTCCCGGCGCGGCCCTAGTTACACGTTAGGCATGCCCGGGTCTCGGGCACGTCACGATCCCCCGTCATGAGCTGGCCTCCTCCACGATACCGGTCGGTAAGGCGTTGACACCCCCGTGAAGTCGCTACTTAACATGCATGCATAACGACGGTGCATACGGCCCGTGGCCGCGCACCAACGGAACGCACAGCACAAAAAGTCGAGGTCAGCGGGATGCTCACAGCAACGGCCGGAGACGGCTCTCTCCCCCACCTGGGCCGGCAACGCCACTGGTGGCGAGATGCCGTGATCTACCAGGTCTACGTCCGGAGCTTCCTGGACAGCACCGGCGACGGCATCGGGGATCTCGCCGGCGTCCGCTCGGGGCTGCCCTACCTCAAGAAGCTCGGGGTCGACGGCATCTGGCTCAGCCCCTTCTACCCCTCGCCCCAGCACGACCACGGCTACGACGTCGCCGACTACCGCGACGTCGACCCCGTCTACGGCGACCTCGACGAGTTCGACCGGCTGGTGACCGACGCCCGGCGCCTGGGCATCCGGGTCCTCCTGGACATCGTCCCCAACCACTGCTCCGTCGAGCACCCGCACTTCCGCGACGCCCTGGCCGCCGGGCCCGGCAGCGCCGCCCGCGACCGGTTCCACTTCGCCGACGGCCGCGGCCCGGACGGCGGCGAACCGCCCAACAACTGGCGCGCCATGTTCGGTGGCCCGGCATGGACCCGCGTCACCGAGCCGGACGGCACGCCCGGCCAGTGGTACCTGCACCTCTTCACGCCCGAACAGCCCGACTGGAACTGGCGGAACCCCGAGGTCGCCGAGGACTTCGACGGGACCCTGCGGTTCTGGCTGGACCGGGGCGCGGACGGCTTCCGCATCGACGTCGCCGCGGGCCTCTACAAGCACCCCGAACTGCCCGACTCGCCCGACCCGGAGGCCGACGAGCGCGCCCGCGACTCGGTCAACCCGCTGGCCTGGAACCAGGAGGAGGTCCACCGGGTCTGGCGCGCGTGGCGGGCGGTGTGCGACGAGTACGCCGCCCGCGACGGCCGGGAGCGGCTCCTGGTCGGCGAGGTCTCCGTGCCGACCGCCCGGGAGCACGCCCGCTACGTCCGGCCCGACGAACTGCACCAGGCGTTCTTCTTCGACCTGCTGAGCGCCCCCTGGGACGCCGAGGCGTTCCACCGCACGATCAGCGAGGCCATGCGGGACATCGCCGGCACCGGGTCGACTCTCACGTGGGTGCTCAACAACCACGACCAGGTGCGCACGGTGACCCGGTACGCGGGCGGCGGCTCCGAGGGCGGCACCCTCGGCGCTGCCCGTGCCCGCGCCGCCGCCCTGCTCATGCTGGCGCTGCCGGGAGCCGCCTACGTCTACCAGGGCGAGGAGCTGGGCCTGCCCGAGGTCGTGGACCTGCCGGACGACGTCCTCACCGACCCCATCTTCCGCCGCACCGGCAGCCGCGCGCGGGTCCGGGACGGCTGCCGGGTGCCGCTGCCGTGGAGCGGGCACGCCTCGCCCTTCGGCTTCACGGCCGCCGCCCCCGGCGCGACCGCCGCCCGCCCGTGGCTGCCGCAGCCCGCGTACTTCGCCGAGCACGCCACCGACCGCGCCCTCGCCGACACCCGCTCGTCGTGGCACCTCTACCGCGACGGCCTCCACTTGCGGCGCAGCCTGCCGCAGTTGGGCGAGGGCTCGCTGCGCTGGCTGGAGACGCCGCCGGGCGTGCTGGCGTTCGTCCGCGGCGACGGGCTGGTCTGCGCCGTCAACTTCCTCACCGACCCGGTGCCGTCGCCCGTTCCGCACGCTCCGCTGCTGGCCAGCGGCCCGTGTCAGGAGGGTGTCCTGCCGGGCTCGACCGCCGCCTGGTACATGAGCGACCCGATCACCGAAGCCCCGGCCGAGGCGACGGCCGACATCCCCGAACCCCGCTGAACCCCCTGAAGGGACACCAGAGATGAGACGCACCACCAACCGCCCCGCCCGCCGGGCCCGGCGCACCGCGACCGCGGCCGCCGCCGCCCTGACCCTGGCCCTCACCGCCGCCGCGTGCGGTGACGGCGACGACGTCACGGGCCCGGCCTCGGACGGCGAGCTCAGCGGCAAGACGATCACCGTCGCGGGCGTGTGGACGGGTACGGAGGAGGAGAACTTCCAGCGGGTGCTGGAGGCGTTCACCGACGAGACCGGGATCAAGACCGAGTACCTGGCCACCGGCGACAACGTCTCCACGGTCATCGGCAGCAAGATCAAGGGCGGCGACGCGCCCGAGGTCGTCATGGTGCCGCAGGTCGGCGTCCTCCAGCAGTTCGCCCAAGAGGGCTGGCTGACGCCGCTGTCCTCGGACGTCGAGCAGGCGGCGACGCAGAACTTCGCCAACGTCTGGAAGGAGTACGGCACGGTCGACGGCGACTACTACGGCGTCTACTTCAAGGCCGCCCACAAGTCGCTCGTCTGGTACAGCCCGGACGCTTTCGACCAGGCCGGCGTCGAGCCGCCGACGACCTACGCGCAGCTGATGGAGACCGCGGGGACGGTGTCCGACTCCGGGCTGCCCGCCTTCGCCGTGGCCGGGCAGGACGGCTGGACCCTCACCGACTGGTTCGAGAACGTCTACCTCTCCCAGGCGGGCCCGGAGAAGTACGACCAGCTGGCTGAGCACACGCTGCCGTGGACGGACCAGAGCGTCGTCGACGCGCTCACCACGCTCGGCGAGCTCTTCTCCGACGACGACCTCCTCGCCGACGGCGCCCAGGGCGCCCTGCGCACCGACTTCCCCACCTCCGTGCAGAAGGTCTTCGGCCCCGAGCCGAAGGCGGGCATGGTCTACGAGGGCGACTTCGTCGGCGGCCTGGTCACCGGCGACCACGGCAAGACGCTCGGTGAGGACGCCGACTTCTTCCCGTTCCCGGCGGTCGACGGCGGCGAGGCGCCCGTGGTCAGCGGCGGCGACGCGGCCGTCGTGCTCAAGGACGGCGGCGAGCAGAAGGCAGCCATGGCCCTGCTGGAGTTCCTGGCGAGCCCGGACGCGGCCGCCGTGTGGGCCGAGGCGGGCGGCTACATCTCCCCGAACAAGGCGCTGGACCTCTCCTCCTACAAGGACGACCTCACCCGGCAGACCGCCCAGTCCCTGATCGAGGCCGGAGACTCGGTGCGGTTCGACATGTCCGACCAGGCGCCCGCGGCGTTCGGCGGCACGGTCGGCAAGGGCGAGTGGAAGATCCTCCAGGACTTCCTGCGCGACCCCTCCGACCCGAAGGCCACCGCCGCCGAGCTGGAGAAGGCAGCGGCCGCCGCCTTCGCGGACTGAGGTCGCCCGACCGTGTCCGCTCCCGCTCAGCGCACCACTGCCCCCGGCGCCGTCACCTCCCCGCGGCGCCGGGCCCAGCGGCGTCGTCGCACCATCGCGTGGCTGTTCGTGCTGCCCGCGCTGCTCCTGCTCGGCGCCCTCGTCGTCTACCCGGTGATCTACTCCGTCGGCCGCAGTCTGTTCGACGCCTCGGGCTCGGAATTCGTCGGCGTGGACAACTACACCGAGATGTTCGCCGACCCCACGACCCTCAAGGCCATCCGCAACAGCACCATCTGGGTCGTCGTCGCCCCGGCGCTCCTGACCGGCCTCGGCCTCATCCTGGCCGTACTCACCGAGAAGATCCGCTGGGCCACCGCGTTCAAGCTGCTGCTCTTCCTGCCGATGGCCGTGTCGTTCCTGGCCGCCGGGATCATCTTCCGGCTCGCCTACGAGCAGGACCCGGAGCGCGGCGTGCTCAACGCCGCCGTCGTCGGCGTCCACGACACGTTCACCGACCCCTCGCCGTACCCCACCGCCCGCGCCCGCGACGGGCACGGGGTCGAGAAGGGCGACGGTGGCGCGTACGTCACCAGCGCGACGGCCGGCCCCGGCGACACCGTGACGCTCGGCCTCGTCGGCGTCGCCCCCAAGGACCTGCCCGAGGACGCCGAGCCGGCCGCCGCCGTCACCCCCGCGGACGCCGAGCTGCGCGGCGTCGTCCACCTCGACTTCGTCCGCGGCGGCGGCGGCGAGGCGGGCCGGCTCGACGACGGCGAGAGCGGACTGCCGGGGATGGCGGTCGAGGCCGTCGACGGCGGCGGCGACGTCGCCGCGCGGACGACGACCGCGGCCGACGGCACCTTCGCCCTCACCGGCCTGGAACCCGGCGCCTACACGCTGCGGCTGCCACAGGAGAACTTCGCCGAACCCTACGGCGGCGTCTCCTGGCTCGGCCCGGCGCTCGTCACCCCCGCCATCATCGGCGCCTACCTGTGGATCTGGACCGGCTTCGCCATGGTCCTCATCGGCGCCGGGCTCGCCACCCTCCCCCGCGAGACCCTGGAGGCGGCCCGCATCGACGGCGCGAACGAGTGGCAGATCTTCCGCCGCATCACGGTGCCCCTGCTCGCCCCGGTGCTGACCGTCGTGTTCGTGACGCTCGTGATCAACGTGATGAAGGTCTTCGACCTCGTCTACATCATCGCGCCCGGACCCGTGCAGGAGGAGGCGAACGTGCTGGCCACGCAGATGTGGCTGGTCTCCTTCGGCGGCGGCAACGACCAGGGGCTGGGCAGCGCGCTCGCCGTCCTGCTGCTGGCCCTCGTCGTGCCCGCCATGGTCTTCAACGTCCGACGCTTCCGCAGGAGCCAGTCATGAGCACGCACGACACGCTGGAGCGGAGCCCCGCGGGCCCGCCCGCACGCGGCCTGTCCCCGGCGCCGGCGGGCGCCCGCTCCCCGCGCGGCGGCCCGGTGGCCCGGCTCACCTCCTGGCTCAGGGGCGGGCTCGTGCAGGCGCTGCTCGCCCTCGTCGCCCTGGTCTGGATCACCCCGCTGGCCGGTTTGCTGTTCGCCTCCCTGCGCGAGGAGTCCGACAACGCCTCCAGCGGCTGGTGGACGGCCCTGACCGAGCCCGCCCAGCTCTCCTTCGACAACTACAGCGCCCTGCTGGAGGACTCGGGCATCGTCCAGTCCTTCTGGAACACGGTGCTGATCTCCGTGCCGACCACGCTGCTCGTCGTCACCCTCGCCGCACTCGCCGGATACGCCTTCGCCTGGCTGGAGTTCCCCGGCCGCGACGCCATCTTCCTTCTGGTGGTCGCCCTGCTGGTGGTGCCGGTGCAGATCGGCCTGCTGCCGGTGGCCGAACTCTTCGGCGAGCTGGGACTGTTCGGCACGATTCCCGGCGTCGTCCTCTTCCACGTCGCCTACGGGCTGCCGTTCGCCGTCTTCCTGCTGCGCAACTACTTCGCGGAGATCCCGAAGGAGATGCTGGAGGCCGCCCGGATCGACGGCGGCGGCGAGTGGCGGATCTTCGTCCAGCTCATCCTGCCGCTCGGCCGTCCCGCGCTCGCCAGCCTGGCCATCTTCCAGTTCCTGTGGGTGTGGAACGACATGCTCGTGGCCCTGCTGTTCGCCAACGCCTCCGCCCAGCCGCTGACGGTGGCACTCCAGTCGGAGATGCGGCAGTTCGGCAGCAACATCGGGGTGCTGGCGCCCGGCGCCTTCCTGTCCCTGATCGTGCCGGTGGCCGTCTTCTTCGCCTTCCAGCGCCACTTCGTCCAGGGAGTCATGGCCGGCTCGGTGAAGTGACCCCGCGCTTGGGAGGTCTGCGCCAGAGGCGCAGGGCTGGCAAGCGCAGCCCCGGCGCCGGGCGCGTCCCCTGCTCGGACAGGGGGCACCCGGCGCCGCGGCGCGTCGGGACCGCGGTGTGCCCGGGGCCCGGCGCGCCGCGTTCGGTCTGCGAGACGCCGAAGTCGTCCCCTTGACCTCGGTGACCCCGGCCACTATTTTGCGGTAGGCGTCGACCCATCACCACGGAAAGGAGGCGACCAGCGGATGAACACCAGCTCTGATCTCGGTCGCCTCGCCCAGTGCACCGTCTGGGTTCCGGGTCGCATCGCCCACGGCTGCTAGTACGCCGTTCCGCTGTGCCCGCTCGTGGCACTTCTCGGGTTTCCCCCGCACTTTCTCTTCCCGCACTTTTTCTCCCGGCACGCCGCTCCTGCGTGCCGTCGTGAATCCGCCCCGCTCCCGTGGCGCGCGTCCGAACATAGAAAGCTGCCTGAAATTGGCGAACACAATGAACCGATCGATCACGCACCGAAACGAAGGCCTGTCATGGTAGCGGCGCGGGTCACGGTCAACGGACAAGAAACCCCGATTTCACCGGCCGCACCCCACACCACGGTGCTGGACTTCCTGCGCGAGCGCGGCCTCACCGGAACCAAGGAGGGCTGCGCCGAGGGTGAGTGCGGCGCCTGCTCGGTCCTGGTGGCCCGCCCCGGGGTGAAGAAGCCCACCGACTGGGTGGCGGTCAACGCCTGCCTGGTCCCCGTTGCGGCACTCGACGGTCAGGAGGTCGTGACCTCCGAGGGCCTCGCCACCGTCGGCGAGCCCGGCTCGGCGCCCACCCTGCACCCGGTGCAGAAGGAGATGGCGGCCCGCGGCGGCTCCCAGTGCGGCTACTGCACGCCGGGATTCGTCTGCAGCATGGCCGCCGAGTACTACCGGCCCGACCGCTGCGCGCACGCGGGCTCCGAGGACGGCGCCTCCCACGAGGGTGCCTCCCACGACGGCGCCGACGCCGAGCACGGTCCGAACGGTTTCGACCTGCACGCGCTGAGCGGCAACCTGTGCCGCTGCACCGGCTACCGCCCGATCCGCGACGCCGCGTTCGCCGTCGGCACGCCCGCCGACGAGGACCCGCTGGCCCGGCGTCGCGAGCAGGCCCCGCCCGCACCCGTAGCCACCGAATACGCCCAGGACGACCGCGCGTTCGTGCGCAGGAGCACCCTGGCCGAGACGCTCCACCTGCTGCGCGAGCGCCCCGACGCGGTGGTGGTCGCCGGCTCCACCGACTGGGGCGTGGAGGTGAACATCCGGTCCCGGCGCGCGGACTGTGTGGTCGCCGTCGACCAGCTGCCCGAACTGCGCGAGCTACGCGTCGAGTCCGACGTCGTCGAGATCGGCGCGGCGCTCACGCTCACCGAGATCGAACGCCGCCTCGACGGCGCCGTCCCGCTGTTGGCCGAGGTGTTCCCGCAGTTCGCGTCCCGCCTCATCCGCAACGGCGCGACCCTCGGCGGCAACCTGGGGACGGGCTCGCCCATCGGCGACAGCCCGCCGGCGCTGCTCGCCCTGGAGGCGTCGCTGGTGCTCGCCGACGCCGACGGTGAGCGCGAGGTCCCGCTGGCGGAGTACTTCACCGGCTACCGGCAGAGCGTGCGCCGTCCCGGCGAGCTGATCCGGGCGGTGCGCCTCCCGCTGCCGCTCTCGCCCGTGGTGGCCTTCCACAAGATCGCCAAGCGTCGCTTCGACGACATCTCCAGCGTGGCCGTCGCCTTCGCGCTCGACGTCGAGAACGGAGTCGTCCGCAAGGCCCGCATCGGCCTGGGCGGCGTCGCCGCCACCCCGATCCGCGCCCTGGCCACCGAGGCGGCCCTGGAGGGCAGGCCGTGGTCGGCGGAGACCGTCCAGGCCGCGGCCTCGACGCTGCGGGCCGAGGGCACGCCGATGAACGACCACCGCGCCAGTGCCGAGTACCGCTCCGCGATGCTCGGCCAGAGCCTGCTGAAGCTGTACGCGCAAACCACCGAGGCGGTGCCGTCATGAGCCATCTGTCCGAGCGCCCCGAGAAGCCCGTCGTCGGCGTGCCGATGCCGCACGAGAGCGCCGGCCTGCACGTCACCGGGACCGCGCTCTACACCGATGACCTGGTCGCCCGCACCAAGGACGTCCTGCACGCCTACCCGGTCCAGTCCACGCAGGGCCACGGCAGGATCACGGCGCTGCGCACCGGGGCCGCGCTCGCCGTGCCCGGTGTGGTCCGGGTGCTCACCGGTGCCGACGTGCCCGGCGTCAACGACGCCGGAATGAAGCACGACGAGCCGCTGTTCCCCGACGAGGTCATGTTCCACGGCCACGCCGTCGCCTGGGTGCTCGGTGAGACGCTGGAGGCGGCCCGGCTGGGGGCGGCGGCGGTCGAGGTCGAGCTGGACGAGCAGCCCTCGCTGATCACGCTCCAGGACGCGATCGCGGCCGACAGCTTCCACGGCGCCCGGCCCGTGATGCTGGCCGGGGACGTGGACGCCGGCTTCGCCGACTCCGCGCACGTCTTCACCGGCGAGCTCCAGTTCTCCGACCAGGAGCACTTCTACCTCGAGACGCATGCGGCGCTGGCGTACGTGGACGAGGCCGAGCAGGTCTTCGTCCAGAGCAGCACCCAGCACCCCTCGGAGACCCAGGAGATCGTCGCCCACGTCCTCGGCCTGCACAGCCACGAGGTCACCGTGCAGTGCCTGCGGATGGGCGGCGGCTTCGGCGGCAAGGAGATGCAGCCCCACGGGTTCGCGGCCGTCGCCGCACTCGGCGCCAAGCTGACCGGCCGTCCGGTCCGGCTGCGGCTCAACCGGACCCAGGACCTGACCATGTCCGGCAAGCGGCACGGCTTCCACGCCGAGTGGAAGATCGGCTTCGACGCCGAGGGCCGCATCCAGGCCCTGGACGCCACCCTGACGGCGGACGGCGGCTGGAGCCTGGACCTGTCCGAGCCGGTGGTGGCCCGGGCGCTGTGCCACATCGACAACACCTACTGGATTCCCAACGCGCGGGTCGCCGGCCGCATCGCCAAGACCAACAAGCCCTCCAACACCGCCTTCCGCGGCTTCGGCGGACCGCAGGGCATGCTGGTGATCGAGGACATCCTCGGCCGCTGCGCGGCGCGGCTCGGCCTGGACCCGATGGAGCTGCGGGAGCGCAACTTCTACCAGCGGGGCCAGACGACGCCCTACGGGCAGCCGGTCGTCCAGCCCGAGCGGATCTCCGCCGTCTGGAAGCAGGTCCGGGACACGTCCGGTCTAGCCGACCGGCAGCGCGAGATCGCGGCGTTCAACGCCGCGCACCCGCACACCAAGCGGGCGATCGCCGTCACCGGCCTCAAGTTCGGCATCTCGTTCAACCTCACCGCCTTCAACCAGGGCGGCGCGCTGGTGCTGATCTACAAGGACGGCTCGGTCCTCATCAACCACGGCGGCACCGAGATGGGCCAGGGCCTGCACACCAAGATGCTCCAGGTGGCCGCGACCACCCTGGGCATCCCGCTGCACAAGGTGCGGCTGGCCCCGACCCGGACCGACAAGGTGCCCAACACCAGCGCCACCGCGGCGAGCTCCGGCGCCGACCTCAACGGCGGGGCGGTGAAGAACGCCTGCGAGCAGCTGCGCGAGCGGCTCCTCCAGGTCGCGGCCACCCAGCTGGGGGCGAACGCCTCCGACGTGCGGATCGTCGAGGGCGTCGCGCGCAGCCTGGGCGGCGACAAGGAGCTGGCCTGGAACGACCTCGTGCGCACCGCCTACTTCCAGCGCGTTCAGCTCTCCGCGTCCGGCTACTACCGGACCGAGGGGCTGCACTGGGACGCCAAGACGTTCCGGGGCTCGCCGTTCAAGTACTTCGCCCACGGCGCCGCCGCGGCCGAGGTCGAGGTGGACGGCTTCACCGGTGCGTACCGCATCCGGCGCGTGGACATCGTGCACGACGTCGGCGACAGCCTGTCCCCGCTGATCGACATCGGCCAGGTCGAGGGCGGCTTCGTGCAGGGTGCGGGCTGGCTGACGCTTGAGGACATGCGCTGGGACGCCGGCGACGGCCCGAACCGCGGCCGTCTGCTGACCCAGGCCGCGAGCACCTACAAGCTGCCGAGCTTCTCGGAGATGCCCGAGGAGTTCAACGTCACGCTGCTGGAGAACGCCTCGGAGGAAGGCGCGGTCTACGGGTCCAAGGCGGTGGGTGAGCCCCCGCTGATGCTGGCCTTCTCGGTCCGCGAGGCGCTGCGGCAGGCCGCCGCCGCGTTCGGGCCGGGCGGGGTCGGCGTCGAGCTGGCCTCGCCCGCCACGCCGGAGGCGGTGTTCTGGGCGATCCAGTCGGCTCGCGAGGCCGGTGCCTCCGGGAGCGGTCAGGCCGGTGCGGCTCGTGCGGCCGCCGCCGGTGCGGTCCCGGCCGGCGTCGAAGCGCTGAGCGGTGCCTGACATGCCGTGGGTCGCCGCGGTCGCGCGGTTGCGGGCACGCCGGGAGCACGGCGTGCTGGTGACCGTCGCGACCGTGCGGGGCCACGCCCCGCGTGGCCCCGGTGCCAAGCTCGTCGTGGGGCCGAACGAGACGTGGGGCTCGATCGGCGGCGGCAACGTCGAGGCCGTGGCGATCGACCGGGCCCGGGAGATGGTGGCCGCGTCCAAGCCGGAGCCGGAGCTGATCGAGTTCGCCCTGAACGACAAGGTGACCAACCAGCACGGTGTGCAGTGCTGTGGCGGCACCGTCTCGGTGCTGCTCGAACCGCTGCCCGTGGTGCGGGCGGTGGCGATCTTCGGCGTCGGGCACGTCGGCCTGGAGCTGGCGCGGATTCTGGCCCGCCAGGACCTGGATCTCCATCTGGTCGACACCCGGTCCGACATCCTCGCCGAGGAGCGGCTGGCGGTGCTGTCGGACGCGGTGGCGCAGGTGCACGTGCACCACACGCCGCTGCTGCCCGAGGAGGTGCTGGAGCACCTGCCGGACGGCACCCACGTCCTGGTCATGACGCATGACCACGCCGAGGACGCCGCGCTGTGCGACGCCGCCCTGCGCACCGAGCACCTCGGCTCCGTCGGGCTGATCGGCTCCGCCGCCAAGTGGGCGCGGTTCCGCAAGCGCCTCGCCACCGAGGGCGGTCACGACGATGCCACGATCGACCGGATCAAGACCCCGATCGGGCTGGCCGACATCACCGGCAAGGAGCCCGCGACCATCGCGGTGAGCGTGGCCGCGGACCTGCTGCGCACCTTCGAGACCGAGGGGGACTGACCCTCCGGGCGATCCACAGGGGTGCTCCGCGCGTGTGCGTTTCGCATACGCGCGGAGCACCCCCTTTCTTTCGGCGCCCGGGCCTTTTCTCGGCGTGGCAGTGGGCCGCGTCCTTGCCACATGCCGTGGCCTTTCCACCCACCCAGGTTCGGACGGAGTGTCAACTTTGCTGAGTTATAGGAAAG
Organism: Streptomyces sp. WMMC1477; assembly: GCF_027460245.1. Classification (NCBI taxonomy): domain Bacteria; kingdom Bacillati; phylum Actinomycetota; class Actinomycetes; order Kitasatosporales; family Streptomycetaceae; genus Streptomyces; species Streptomyces sp. WMMC1477. The sequence continues at coordinate 3,606,015 of NZ_JAPZBD010000003.1, forward strand.
TTGACGCAATGCTTCTTGTAGAAGCCTACGAAGCAGCAGCCTCAGTCCGCTGGGTTTTCATGGCTTTCACCCCTGGCTGGTCCCGCTCGGTTGGCTGTGTACTCCTCTTACACGTTGCAACAAAACAGGGGGAGTTGCGCCTGTGTCCGCACCGCTGGGACGTTCGTGGAGCGTTCGTGTGATGCCGGATCGACGGCCGGGACCGCGATCCTCCTCACATCGCACCGAACGAAGGAAAAACTTTGTCTGAGACGTTGTCCGGTCGGCTTGTCGAGATTTCCTGGCCGGATCTGGGAATCACGGTTACCGCTGAACTCGATGACCGGAACACCGCGTTGGCCGATGTGTTGTGGGAATCGCTGCCCTATCAGAGCCTGCAGGGGCACGCGCTGGTGGCCGGGGAGCACCTCTACCACGTGGCGCCGATTCACGAGCTGCTGTACACGCACCCGACGCACCGGATCGCGGATCGGCGGAACGCGCCGGACGGGACGGTGTTCCTCTCCGGGCTGCAGCACCTGGGGATCAAGTACGGAGAGCTGACCGAGCCCATGCCGGCCGCCCCGGTGGGGCAGGTGCGCGGGGCGGACATGCCGGCCCTCCTGGAGGCCGGCCAGGCCATCTGGGACGCGGTCTACGCGTCGAAGAAGGAGATCCGGGTGGAGGTCCGCAGGGCGGGCACGGCGGGCGGCCACCGCATCCCGTGCCTGGCCGCCACGGACCCGGAGGCCAGCCGGCTGATCCGCGACGTGCACGCCGAGACCGAGCGCATCTGGCTGTCCGAACCGGTCGAGCTCGCCGACCTGCACCGGGGCGTGATCGCGTCGGGTGCCGGGACCCACGAGACGGTGCTGCCCACCCTGCTGTTCGTCAACGGTGAGACCCGCCCGCTGGGGTACGCGGCCTACGGCGGCCTGGTCCGGGGCGCGGCCGGGGACATGCCCCTGGACTCGCTCCACCAGATGGCCCGCCTGCTGGTCGGCGTCCCGGCCGAGTTCCTGGGCTACTGCGGGCTGGAGAAGCTGTGGGCCTTCACCCAGCGCTTCCTCAGCCGCCTCGACCACCTCGACCGCGACGACTTCCAGGCCGTGGCCGGCCAGCTGGCCCTCTACATCAACTGCCTCGGCGGCTGGAACCTGCACCTCTACCCCTGGGACACCGGCGACCACCTGCGCCAGCTCCGCCCCACCGGGGCAGCCCAGTAGCACCGCGGCCGGGCCTCCGCACTTTCCGTGCTCGTCCCCGCGCGGAACGTGTGGGCCCGGCCTCTCTCCGTCCGGCCTCTCTTCGCCGGGCGTCCCTCGTGGGGCGTCACCGGCGGGCGACCCGGCGGAAAGCGCTGGCGTCGTGGCGTCCCGCCCTTCGTGCGAATCTACGGGAGGGCTCGGCCGACCAGCCAACTTCTTCATGGTTTCGGTGACTGACCCTCGACAGGGCCGGGCGGGTGTACTTGCGCTATTCGACATGAACAGCACGTGAACGAGTCACGCGAGGAGCTGTGGCCCTCCGGCTCGCACCGAAGACACCGCTACGAACGATGAGAGCCGCACATGGACTTCCCACCCCCCGTCGGCCGGGAGGCGGCGCTCGCCGCCCGGGCCGGGAAGTCCTTCCGCGGCGAGGGCCGCAGACGTGAGGGGACGGCGTGACGACGCGCGGCGGAGCCGTCGACCCGTGGCCGGGCCTCGTCGGCGCGGCCGCAGGGAGGTGCTCCCAGCGCTGGGCGCCGCGGTGTCCGGCCTCCTCCGGCCGCCAGGGCGCGTACCACCGCCCAGCAGGCTCCGGCCGCATGGGCAGGCGGCTCACGGCATCGTCCGGCCGGCTCCGCCGGACAGGTCCCAGCGGCAGCCCCGCGAGCGGGCGAACCCGCCCGAGCGCCCCCAACTCACCCGGCCAGACCCAGTTCTGGCCGCCGAGCACCAGACAGTGGAGGTTGCCTGATGACGAACCAGACTTCTCCCGCCCGTGCCCCGCAGGACCTCAACGATGCGATCACCGGTGGGATCGGCGACAGCCCGCAGCGTCCCGACGGAACGCTGAAGGTGAGCGGTGAGTTCGCCTACTCCTCGGACCTGTGGGCGGAGGACATGCTCTGGGGCGGGACGCTGCGCAGCCCGCACCCCTACGCGCGGATCAACTCCGTCGACATCACCGAGGCCGTCAAGCACCCCGGCGTGTACGCCGTGCTGACCCACGAGGACGTCCCCGGCGACAACGTCTACGGCCTGAAGGTCGCCGACACGCCGGCCCTCGCCGAGGACGTCGTGCGCTACAAGGGCGAGCCGGTCGCCCTCGTGGCCGCCGACCACCCGGAGACGGCCCGGCGCGCGCTGGCGAAGATCGTGGTCGACTACGAGGTGCTCGAACCGGTCACCGACCCGGAGCGGGCCGCGCACGACGACACGCTGCCCAGGCTGCACCCCGAGCACGCCGGGGGCAACGTGGTGCGCTACCAGCCGATCATCCAGGGCGACCCGGAGGCCGAGGCCGACGTCGTCGTCTCCGACGTGTACACCCTGGGCATGCAGGACCAGGCATTCCTCGGGCCCGAATCCGGCCTGGCCATCCCGGCCGAGGACGGCGGCGTCGACCTGTTCATCGCCACCCAGTGGCTGCACGTCGACCAGAGGCAGACGGCGCGGGCGCTCGGTCTCCCCGTCGAGAAGGTGCGCTTCACCATGTCCGGCGTCGGCGGCGCCTTCGGCGGCCGCGAGGACCTGTCCATGCAGATCCACGCCTGCATGCTGGCGCTGCACACCGGCAAGCCGGTGAAGATGGTCTACAACCGCGAGGAGTCCTTCTACGGCCACGTGCACCGGCACCCGGCCAAGATGTACTACGAGCACGGCGCGACCAGGGACGGCAAGCTCGTCTACGTCAAGGCGAAGATGTACTTCGACGGCGGCGCGTACGCCTCGAAGACCCCGGTCGTCGTCAGCAACGCCACGTCGCTCGGCGTCGGGCCGTACGAGGTGCCCAACGTCAAGATCGAGGGCTGGGGCCTGTACACGAACAACCCGCCGTGCGGCGCGATGCGCGGCCTCGGCGCCGTCCAGCCCGCCTACGCCTACGAGTCCCAGATGGACAAGCTGGCCCGGGCGCTGGACATGGACCCGGTCGAGCTGCGCCAGCTCAACGCCGTCTCCCAGGGCTCGACCATGCCCACCGGGCAGGTGCTCGACTCGCCCGCGCCGATCGCCGAACTGCTGCAGCGCCTCAAGGACATGCCGCTGCCCCCGGAGAACGCCTGGCGGGCCGCCGACGGCCGGGCCGACGTTCGCGGCCTGCCGGGCGGGCTGTCCAACACCTCGCACGGCGAGGGCGTCGTCCGGGGCGTCGGCTACGCGGTGATCGCCAAGAACGTCTCCTACGCGGAGGGCGCCGACGACTACTCGACGGCGCGGGTGCGGCTCCAGACCATCGGCGGCCGGCCGGTCGCCATGGTGCACACCGCGGCGGCCGAGGTCGGGCAGGGCCTGATCACCATGAAGCAGCAGATCGTCCGTACCGAGCTCGGCGTGGAGCGGGTGACCGTCCACCCGACCGACACCAACGTCGGCGACGCGGGCTCCAGCTCGGCCTCCCGGCAGACCTACATCACCGGCGGAGCCGTCAGGACCGCGTGCGAGGCCGTCCGCGAGGTGCTCTTCGAGCGCGTCGCCCAGCGCTTCGGCGAGGACCCCGCCGACCTGACGCTCACCGGCGGCAAGGTCGTCTCCGCCACCACCGGCGTCCTCGCCGACCTCGTCGACGTCCTCGGCGACGACGTCATCGAGGAGACCCGGGAGTACCACCACCTCAGGACGTACCCCATGGACCCGGTGACCGGACAGAGCCCGCGCGTGCACGTCCAGCACGCCTACGCCGCACACCGCGCGGTCGTGGAAGTGGACACCGAGCTGGGCCTCGTCAAGGTCGTGCAGCTCGACTGCGCCCAGGACGTCGGCAAGGCGATCAACCCGGACGCCGTCGTCGGGCAGATCCACGGCGGCGCCACCCAGGGGCTCGGCCTCGCCGTCATGGAGGAGATCAAGGTCCAGGACGGCAAGATCCGCAACGCCTCGTTCACCGACTACCTGATCCCGACCATCCTCGACACGCCGCCGATGACGGTGGACGTGATCGAGCGCGCCGACCCCAACTCCCCGTACGGCGTGCGGGGAGTCGGCGAGCCGCCCACCATCTCCGCCACCCCGGCAGTCGTGAACGCAATCCGCAACGCGACGGGGCTGAACCTGACCCACACCCCCGTCTCACCGGAACACATCGTCGGCGTCTGACAGCGCCGATCTCCGCGGGGGCGCCCATCGGGCTGCCCTCACGGCGGCCTCGCGGAGCCCAACCGACTGCCCCGGACGGCCCGTCCGTGCGTACTGCGCACGGACGGACCAGCACCGGGGAGTCCCCACCGTCTACGAGAAGGAGTGACCGTGACCGCGAACACCCAGGAGACGAGCAGCCAGGAGCTCGAGCGCACCTGGATGGACGAGGCCATCGGCCTTGCCACGAACAGCGTGCTGAACGGCGGCGGCCCCTTCGGCGCCCTGATCGCCAAGGGCGGCGAGATCGTCGCCATCGGCCACAACAAGGTCACCTCCAACCTGGACCCGACCGCACACGGCGAGGTGAGCGCGATCCGTGCCGCCTGCGAGAAGCTGGGCACGTTCTCGCTCGAGGGCTGCGTCCTGGTCACCTCGTGCGAGCCGTGCCCGATGTGCCTGTCCTCCGCGCTGTGGGCGCGCGTCGACCGGATCGTCTTCGCCGCCGACCGCGACGACGCCGCCGTGGCCGGCTTCGACGACCGCAAGTTCTACGACCTGTTCGACAAGAAGCCCGCCGAGCTGTGGCCCATGGCGATCGAAAGAGTCGAGATGCCCAACCGCACCGCGCCGTTCGACGCGTGGCTGGCCAAGTCCGACCGCATCGACTACTGACGCTCCCGCCCGCCGGGGGCTCCGTCGCCTCGTCGAGGTGGCCGATGCCCGGTGCGCCAGCACCCGACATCAGCCACCTCGATCGCCCGGGCCGTATCTGGCGCAACCCTGGGGGCGTTCTCCGCGCGCTCTTCTGAGGCACGGCGTCTGTCTGCCGCGTCGGTGAGGGCGCAGGCTGTGATTGCGGTGATCAGGGATGCGGCTGTGGCCTGGAGGAGCACGGTCTCGTAGTACGAGGTGCCGGGGCCGAGCCGGACGACCGCGTAGGCCACTGCCACGGCCGTTGCCGCGGCGCAGCCGAGCCTGCCCAGCAAGGCCAGCAGGCCTCGGATCTCGCCGGCTTCCCGGAGCCCCGCCAGGGTGTCCCGCAGGGCGTACAGGCTCGCCGCAGCCGCGACCGCAAGCCCCGCCACGGCGGCCAACATCGGCGTACCGAAGGTGACCCCATAACGCACCGCAAGGGCGGGAACGAAGAAGAGCACCAGCCAGCGGCGCAGAGCGTGGCCGGCGAACATCACGGCAAGTCCTGGCGAGTGACGAACCGGGAGCCGGGCGGCGGCCAGGCGACAAAGGGCCAGGCCCCCGGCGGCGGCCAGGGCGAGCGGAGCCCGGTCGTCAAGACGGCCCAGGTTGTACAGCAGGGCCGTGTCGTACACGACCAGGACCAGCACCCCCAGCGCACCCAACGAACCCAGGAACGCCAGCAGTCCGGCAGCGGTCCACGGCCCGCCCTCAGCGGTGTCACGCGCGCCCATGCGGGCCAGGAACAACGGCGTCAGGACCGCCGAGACACCGCGGATCACCACATCGTCGACGGTGTACGGGTTGTACAGGTCCCACTCGACGACGCAGAAGACCGCCGTGTACGACAACGCGGCCAGCGGCAGCAGCGCGGAGCACATGACCCTGCGGTACAGGCCGGCGTCCAGCCAGCGCAGAACAGTCCCGAAGGTCAGTAGGACGAAGAGAAGTTCCAGAAACGCCTGCACCCGCAGAACCGTTGGCCCCAGGAGCGACGGCCCCGGGAACCCATCAGCGAGCGAACCCTGGGTATTTAGCGGGATTGGGTGATCTGACGGCCCGGTAGCAGAAAGGTGCCGCTGGCCTGCAAGGATGCGAGTGTCGACGTCGTATCCGCTGCGAGGGTCAGGGCACCAATCTGGTGAGCGAGTTTACAGGGTGGGACCGGCGGCTGTCCGTGGTGGCCGACGGCAAGGGATTGATCGGCCATGCCGGGGCGGTGCTGCTTCGCAGGCTCGCCGACGGTACGGGGCTGACAGCGGCGCTCGCGGGCGTGCTGCCCGCCGGTACCGGAACCGGCTGGCGGGATCGAGCGGCCGTGGTGGTGCAACTCGCCGTGGCGATCGCACTGGGGGCGGTGAATTTCTCCGATGCCGAGCGGCTCCAGGATCATCACCAGGGCCTGTTCGGGCCGGCAGTATCGGACTCCACGATGCGCCGGACCCTCGCCGCGATGGACTGCGAGCTGCTGGCCAAGATCGCACACGTGCGGGCGCGGGTGCGCCGCCATGTGTGGACGCTGCTGAGCCTGCGGCCAGGCGGGTTCCCGTGGCTGACCATCGCCGGGAAGCGGCTGCACCGCTGGGTGGTGATCGACCTGGACGCCACGATCATCACCGCTGCGTCGAAGAAGGAAGGCGCCCGCGCGACCTGGAAGAAGACGTACGGGTTCCACCCCCTCGCGGCGTGGTGCGCGAACACCGGTGAGTGCCTGGCGATGTGGCTGCGCACCGGCAGCGCCGGTGCGAACACGGTGGCCGACCACCTCAAGGTGCTCGCCGACGCGCTGGCCCAGATCCCCGGCGCCTCCACCGCGAAGAACCTCGTCCGCGTCGACGGCGCCGGGGCCACCCATGACCTGCACGAGCGTCTACGGGATCTGAACACCCGGCGGCGCACGGTCCGCTTCACCACCGGCTGGAAGATCACGGATGAGGACGAGAAGGCCATCGCCCGCCTGCCCGAACGTGCCTGGCAGACCTCCATCAACCAGGACGGCAGCGTCCAGGAGGGCTACTTCGTCGCCGAGCTGACCGGGCTGAACACCCGCGACGGCTGGATCAAGGGCATGCGGCTGATCGTCCGCCGGGTCAAACCCTCCGCCCGGCAGATCAAGGACCTCACCGCGTTCGAGAAGAAGACCGGGTGGAAGCACTCGATCGTCGCGACGAACATCGCCAAGATGACCCGCATCCGCGGCAGCCACCAGATCCAGTGGCTGGACGTCCTGCACCGCCACCACGCCGTCGTCGAGGACCAGGTGCGCGCGAACAAGGCGATGGGCCTGCACAACCTGCCGTCGAAGTCCTGGCAGGTCAACGAAGCGTGGATGCTCACCTGCAACCTCGCGGCCGATCTCGACGCGTGGCTACGGCTGCTGACCCTGCACGACTGCGACGAACTCGCCGACGCCGAACCAGCCACCATGCGCTTTCGCCTCTACCACCTGCCCGCCCGCCTCAGCCGCCACGCCCGCCGCCGATGGCTCCGCATCGAGACCACTGGCCCTGGGCCAGCGCGTTCACCACCGCATGGACCCGGATCAGCAACCTCCCTGCCGTCATCTGACGAGCCGGCCTCCGCCCCGACGAAGACCAGAACGGAGAACGCAGCACCCCGGGACCGTGGAACCCGGCGCAGCCGCAGCGACACGCGAAGGCCCCACCCGGCACCCTCGGGAACAAACCGGGGTGAACCGATCACCTCAACAAGCAGCGATCACCGCTGACGAATCGAGGCTCACCGTCCTGCACACCAAGACCCGCGCCCCCGAGCGCCGCATCGCCCTGCCCACCGAATGCATCAGCTCCCTCAAGATCCACCGGGAAAGGCAGCATGACGAACGTCAGGCTGCGGGATCAGGCTGGGCGGACAACGGCCTCGTGTTCGCCACGCCCTCCGGCAGCCCTCTCGATCCCGCCAACCTCACACGCCACTTCAGCCGACTCCTCAGCCGGGCAGGGCTCCGCCGCATCCGCTTTCACGATCTCCGGCACTCGACTGCGACCCTGCTCCTGGAACAGGGCGTCGACCTCGTCGTGATCAAGGAACTCCTCGGCCACGCCCACATCGGCGTCACCGCCGGCGTCTACGCCCACGTCCGACTCCGCCTCCAGCGCCAAGCCATCGACACCCTCAGCCACGCCCTCGACCAGGACGACGACGAACCCGAAGACCCACCCGCCGCAGCCGTCGTCCGCTGACGTTGCCGTCAGCGTTGCCGTCAAGAACCGCAGAAGCCTCGCCAGGAACACCTGGCGAGGCTTCTCGATTTTCTCCTGATTTTCAGCTTCAGTCGGACTCTCGCCAGCGCGTTACAGCACGCTGGCACAGCGCGAACGCGAAGGACCCGAAATCATCCCCGAGCCTCTCCATGCTCTCGCGGTCCACAACTCCGGGGTTCCAAACGAGGACGGGATACTCGCCTTCCTGATTCACTTGAGAAGAATCGAGGACAACCAGTCCACCCATTCCGTCAAACATCACAACAATCAGATCGGATGGCATTCCGTACTGACTGCGAGCATCCAGGGTTTCCGCTACGGAGCCCAATAGTTTCTGCCCCATCGCGAGCGTCTGATATACGCCAAGAAATTCTTCACCAGTGATATCCCAGGTTCCGAACTCTTCGATCAGACGGCGGTACGAGGGAGGGAAGGCCACACCCAGATCACTCTCGGCGGCCGCCATCGTCCCTGCGTCACAGCCGTCAGCGTGGTTCGCGATGTCATCGTTCCCGCGAACCAGCTCGATCAGTCGCTCACTCGCCGCGACAGCGTTCATCATCCACCCAATCCTGCCGCTCGGTCCTTCCAATACTGGGATTTCCAGGCGTTGAAGGCATCTCGATCGATTCCACTGGGGATCTTGGTGCCCGCCTTCCAGTGCAGCTGATTGTAGTTCCCGAAGTGCATCGAGTGTGTCACCTCGGCGATCGGCCCGTCCTGCGTCTGGAGCATGTGATGGAGGTTCATCGGCTTGCCGTCCGGGCCCATCGGGGCGAGGCCCTGCTTCATTCTCTTGAGATTGCTTCGACCGTACTTGTCCGCAGGTGAAACAAAGCTCGGATTCACCAGATCATCCCGCTGATAAATTCGCTGACCGTTGTAGTCGGTCCGCGACCAGAATTGGCAGTTTGAATTGTGAACCAGGACCGGCGTGTTGCCCGCCAGCACATAGTACGTGTGGAGGTCGTCTACGGTGAAGTTGTAGGTCTTGGCGTGCTCGGTGTAGGCACGGTTGCCCGTGACGATTACCGTGTCACCTTCGTCGGTGAGCAACGTCATGCCGGGAGCGAGGTCGACCGCATCGACCCATCGGTCTTCAGACGGGGACCAGAATGGGTGCTCGTAGGTGGCGGTGAGGTTTACGACCCCTTCCTCAGTCGCGATCGAGAGCTCGTTGAAGTGCTTGTCGTACTCAGTGACGATGAGGTGGGTAACTACCCGTGCACCCGTTTCGCCAGTCTCTGGGTCCGTGGCCTTTACCTTATCGCCAACTTCGATGTCTTCGATGTCCTTCGATGTCCCGTCAGCCATGAGGACATCGGTGCCAGCAAGGAAGCACTTGGTGCAGTCGATCGGTGACTTATCCGGAGCCTTGTCCTTCTTGGCTAGCCTCTTGAGCCATCCGGCGAAGTGCTCCACACCTTTTTTGATCGAGCCTCTTCCGCCAGTTAGCAGATCCCCAGTGAACGCACCGTTTTCGTACGACTGGGATTCTGTATCGATACCGAGTGAAGCGACAGCGTCGTCATATCCATCCGTGAGACCGGAGCACCAGCACCCGGCCAGCATGGCAACGCCTTCGATCGCAGAGGGGATTCCTCGGCCAATCCCGGCCAAAAATTCCCAGCCATCACCTCCCGAGTCGGCCTCGTCAGGGTCAGAGCAATCCCCGCCCCCGTACTTGCGGCTACAGTGCCCGTCGATTTCGATGCGATTGACCGGGTTGCCGGCGGTATAGGCGTAGCGGTTGCCGGTCATGGGGTCGGTGGTGAGGTTGAGGTCGGCGAGGGCGCCGTTGTACATGTCGCGGGAGGTGAAGCGGTTGAGGCCGGGGTTGTAGTCGCGGAAGCCCATGTCGTAGGTGCCGGAGGCGGCGTCCCAGCGCTTGGCGTTGAAGCGGTAGGTGTTGTAGGCGTCCGTGGTGGGGTTGGCGGGGTCGGGTTTGTCGATGCCGGTGAACTCGGAGGCGTCTTCGCTGCCGTAGGCGGTGTAGCCGTAGGTGGCTTTGGTGTCGCCGGACTCGGTGGTGACGGTCTCGACGTCGCCGCGGGGGTTGTAGCCGTAGGCGGCGAGTTCCTGGGTGCCGGTGGTGGCGTCGTGCTTGAGCTGGGAGAGGCGCTGGCCCCAGGGGCTGTACTGGTAGGACTTGGTGACCTCGCCGGCGACTGCTTCGCTGAGCACCTCGCTCGACGTGCCGAGGTAGTTGAAGTCGGTGGTTTTGCCGTCGGTGGTCTTGGAGGCGGTGCGGTCGAGGGGGTCGTAGGTGTAGGCCGTCGTGGTCGTGGAGCCGGTTTCGTCGAGCTTGGTGTGCTTGATGACGTGGTCGAAGCCGTCGTAGGTGTTGCGTTCGATGACCTGGCCGGCGCTGGTGACGGATGCGAGGCGGCCGAAGGGGTCGTAGGTGTAGGCGGCGGTGCTGCCGTCGGTGGCGGCGGAGAGCAGGCGGTTGCGGTCGTAGGTGTAGGTGGTGGTTGTGCCGCCGACGGTCTGGCTGATGACGTTGGCGTTGGCGTCGTGGACGTAGGTTTCGGTGCCTGCGCCGTTGCCGGTCTTGGTGACCTCGGCGATGCGGTCGGCCGGGTCGTAGGCGTAGTCCGTGGTGGAGTTCAGGTACGCCGAGGTGTCGTCGGCGTTCATCTTCTTCGCGACGTCCTGCGTCTTGTTGCCGTTGGGGCCGTAGGTCAGGGCGTGGGAGGAGACGAGGGTGCCGTTGGACTTGGTCTCGGTCTGCGTCTTGACGGCGCCGTCGAGGTAGTAGGTGAAGTCGACGGTGTTGCCGTTGGCCTTGGTCTCACGGAGCTTCTGGCCGCGGGGTGTGTAGGTGAAGCTGGTCGTCTTCGGGTCGGCGTCGGTGGGGGTGTCGCCGACCTTGACCGTCCTGACCAGGTCCCGGAGGTCGTAGGTGTAGACCGAGTGCTGGTCGGGGTGGGCCTGGGTCTCCGGCAGGCCGTTCGCGTCGTAGGTGTAGGTCGTGGACGCCTGCGAGACACCGCCCGCGAACTCCTCGACCCGCTCGACCTGGTTCAGACCGGTGTACGTGACGCGGTACGTGTCGACGTCCGCGCTGGAGGAACCGTCGGCCAACTCCGACAGGTTGCCGTTGGAACCCACCCCATGGCCCGTTCAACGACACCCTGGAACCGATTCGCCTACCCCGGCAACACTCGGCCAGCGCCGCACGGTCTTGATCGCCTGGACTGCTCGTCGGAGCGCCTTCCCCCACAACACGCCTCCGGTCACGGAGGCTTGTTCGGTACTCTCGCCCGGTATGACCCTGTTGCACGGTTCCGTCGTCACCCTCCGCACCGCCACTGCCGAGGATGTCCCGGCTCTCGCGGCCATCCGTGCCACCCCCGAGGTGCTCGTGCACTGGCGCGGCTCCGCGGACCTGGAGTCGGAGGTCAGGGAAGAGCTCGAGGACGACGAGATCACCGCCCTGGCCGTCGAGTACGAGGAGCGCGTCGTCGGCCTCGTACAGTGGTACGCCGAGACGGAACCCGACTACCGGCACGCGGGCATCGACATCTTCCTCGAACCGGGCGTCCACGGCCGGGGCCTCGGCACCGACGCCGTGCGGACCGTGGCCGCCCACCTCATCGACGACCACGGCTTTCACCGCATCGTCATCGACCCCGCCGCCCACAACGCCGTCGCCATTCGCTGCTACCAGAAGGTCGGCTTCCGGCCCGTCGGCATCATGCGGCAGTATGAGCGCGGCCTCGACGGCACCTGGCACGACGGCCTGCTCATGGACCTCCTCGCCGACGAACTTGTCCGCCCGACCTGACCGTCCGGCCGCCCCGCGACCGGCCCGCGTTTCGAGGCCGCGTCGAGGACGGCGAACTGCGCGTCTCGGGCGTCCCGCTCGACCGACTGCTCAAGGAGTACGAGCGGCAGTGCGTGACCTCCGACGAGGTCATCGCCGCCCACCGCCTGGACGAGACCGGCCGCCACCCCGACTTCGAGGTCTCCGCGGCCTCCCTGCGCTGGATGCTGTTCCACATGATCGAGGAGACGGCCCGGCACGCCGGCCACCTGGACGCCGTCTGCGAGTTCCTCGACGGCGGCACCGGCTACTACTGAGCCAGCTCCGGCTACCGGGCCACCTCCGCCGAGCAGGTGGCCCGCCCGAAGGTGCCGAACGCCGTGGAGCGCTGCCGGTGCTCACCGCGCACCGCCACCGTGCACTGCGCCTCCCCGCCCTCCTCGCCGAGGACGACCGTCACCGTCGCCGGGCCCCCGTCGGGGGTCACCTCGACCTCGGCCGTCCACGGCAGCTCGGTCGCCGCGGCGGTCTTCGCCGCGCCGCCGTCACCGGCGTGGTAGCTGATGTCCGCGGGGCCCTCGCCCGTCACCGTGTAGATGACCGCCACCGTGGCGGGCGGCTCGGGGGCCTCGTCCTCGTCGGCGTCCAGCAGCCAGACCGCGCCACCGGCCACGGCCAGCAGTGCCGCCACGCCCACGGACATCAGCCACGTCCGGCGACGTGGCCGAAACGCGGAGGCTGTTTCCGGAGGTGTCGATTCCGGCGTCGTCGTTTCCGCCTTCTGGGACATGGGTTCTCACGCTCCGGCAATTCGCGGGACTGATTTCTCTCCGAGGTGAACCGACCTCTTTTACACTAGCGCACGCCTCCACGCACACGTAGGTACAAATCGCCCTGTCAGCTGTCCAGTTGGGGTGCTTAGATCCGCTGATATGTCACATCGTCTCGGTGGTTGACGTGGACAGAACGACGTGGGTAGAACACTGCGCGTTACACGTGGCACAGCGGTTCCGCTGCGCCGGGGCATTTCCGGCGTGGCCTATTCGGCATGCCGTTTTCCGCGGGTCGCCCGGCGGAGACGTGGGAGGGGAATTCGTCATGAAGGCGCGCTCGGCCAGATTCATATCGTGCCTGGCAATGACGGCGGTGCTCAGCACGCTGTTGCCGCAGCTCGCCTACGCGGCCCCGGCGTCCGAGGGGGACGGCGACGACGGCGGGTTCGTCGACACCGTGGCGGGCTGGTTCAGCGGGGACGACGACGAGGACAAGCGGCCCGAGCTCCCGAGCAGCGAGGCCGAGACGCTGCCCAGCCGCGACAAGTTGGCCAAGGGGCGGCAAGCGAAGAAGCCCGAGCGGGTCAAGGAGCTCAAGGAGAGGCGTACGCCGACGGCGCGCTACTGGCAACTCTCCGACGGCCGGGTCCAGGCCGAGATCTCCGCGACGCCGACGGTGTACCGGGACGGCGAGCGGTGGAAGCCCATCTACACCACGGTCCGGCCCAGCGAGCGCGAGGGCTACGGCCACGCCAACGTCACCAACACCGCCCGCACTTACTTCGGCACCGGTGACGGACCGCTGCTGCACGTCGAGGCGGACCGGGAGCACACCGCCACGCTGTCCTTCGTCGACGGCCCGAAGAAGCTCAAGCCGAAGGTGTCGGGCGACCGGGTCACCTACCCCGAAGCCCTCGACGGCGCCGAGCTGCGCTACGAGGTCGGCATCGGGGAGGTGAAGGAGGAGATCGTCCTCGCCGCGCCCCCGCCCGAGGGGTCGGCCTCGTTCGTCTTCCGGCTGGACACCGAGGGGCTGACGCCGAAGGCGCACCGGGACGGCTCGATCGCCCTCTACCAGGACGCCTCGCGCGAGCCGGTCATGACGATCCCGCCGGCGTTCATGACCGACGCCCGGAAGGACTCCTCCTCGCCCTACGGCAAGGCGTACAGCACGGACGTCGAGCAGAAGCTCACCCGGGACGGCGAGGGTTGGCGGCTCACCGTCACCCCGGACGCGGAGTGGCTGGCGGCCGACGAGCGGCGCTACCCGGTCGTCGTCGACCCCACGATCATCGTGTCACCGACGCCGTCCGGGTCCCAGGACGTGATGATCCTCTCCGACTACCCGACCACCAACTTCAACGGTGTGGCCGGTCAGGACTTCGGCAACTGGCGGCTGTCCGTGGGCACGACGGACACGGGAGTAGCCCGCTCGCTCCTCAGGTTCCCGCTGGACGAGATCCCGGCCGGGACGCGCATCGACTCGGCGCAGCTCGGTGTCTACTACGACCAGTCGCACACGACCAACGGCTTCGAGGTGGACATCGACGCGCACCGGGCCACCGGGCCGTGGGACCACAAGACGGCGACCTGGGACAACGCCAAGGACCTGACCGGTGAGTTGTCCGGCACCAGCGTCACCGTGGACGACGGGGACGCCGGTACCACGGCGGCGCAGGGCTCCTGGCCGGCCTCCGGCAACACCACCTACACGCAGCACGCGGTGGGCGAGGACTACCGGTACAACAAGGACGACATCGCCGGTGACGCGTACACCTGGCAGCCCGTCCTGCCGGAGGACGGCGACTACCGCGTGGAGGCGCACCACGTCCCGGCGTTCGACCGCGCCACCGACGCGCCGTACACCGTCTCCTACGACGGCGGCAGCCAGACCCACACCGTGGACCAGTCGGCGGGCACCGAGGGCGAGTGGACCACGCTCGGCACGCACCCGTTCCAGGCGGGCACGACGGGCAAGGTCGTCCTGGGCGACGACCCCGCCTCGACGTCGACGGCCGTCATCGCCGACGCCGTCCGCTTCACCAAGCCCGCCACCGTCACCAAGCCCGCCACCGTCACCAAGCCCGTCGGCGTCTACAACACCTGGCACCGGTTCTCCGTCACCGACACCGTGCAGAGCTGGCTCGACGGCGAGTACGCGAACCACGGCTTCGTGCTCAAGGCCGCCGACGAGTCCACCCTCGGCCGGGGCGGCCCGCGCTACGAGGCCGCCGAGTTCGGGTACGGCGGCGAGACGGCGACCTACCCGACGCTGACGGTCACCTACGGGCGGCCGGGCGTCGAGCTGGAACCGCCGACGACGATCCACGGCACCGGGCCCGAGCTGTCCTGGTCGGCGTACGAGGACCCGAGCGCCTCGACGGACGACGACATCGTCGAGTACCAGGTGCACCGCAGCGTCTTCCAGGGCTTCATCCCCTCGGCGGCGACGCTGGTGGCCCCCGTCGACGCGGGCACGACGGCGTTCACCGACACCACCGCCACGCCGACGCCCGCGGACTCGGCGTCCCAGACCGGACGGTCGTACTACTACCAGGTCGCCGTGAAGACCCGGGACGGGCGGATCATCGGCTCTCCCGTGCGCCTCGTCGGCCTTCCCAAGGCGGGCAGCACCACGAGGTTCGTCCGCGCGGACCAGCGCGACACCACGCTGTCCTCCGCCCAGCCGGACACCAACCTGGACGCCGTCCCGTCCTACGGCATCGGCCAGCACTGGCTGAGCGTCGGCAACAACTCCGGCACCTACGGCACGACGCGCAGCGTCCTGACTTTCGACCAGCTCGGGCTGCCCACCACCGCCCGCATCCTCGACGCCCGGGTGCGGATGTGGGGCACCCAGACCACCACGGACAGCAGCGGCGCGGTCTACGAACTCCACGCGCTGAACCGTGACTTCACGGAGGCGGAGGCCACCTGGAACGAGTCCGCGGCCGGCGCCGCGTGGGCCAGCCCCGGCGGCGACTTCGACACCGCCGTCGCCGACACCGTGCCGGACCGCACCGACGACCCGACCCGGCACTGGTGGGGAGCCACCTCACTCGTCCAGCAGTGGGTCGAGGACCCGGCGAGCAACAAGGGCGTGCTCTTCAAACTCGCCGACGAGTCCGCCACCGGCCCCCAGGAGCGGACGATCTTCCTCTCCTCCGAGGCCGAGGACGAGGCCCTGCGCCCCCACCTCAAGATCACCTACGTGGACGCCACCACCGCGTCCACCTACCACGCCCCGCAGACGCCGTCGCGGATGATCCCGGGCGACACCCACACCGTCGACGTCACGCTCACCAACACCACCACCTCGGTGTGGACGGCCGCCGACCGCGTGCTCTCCTACACCTGGCGGCTCCCCGACGGCACCGACGCGACCACCGGCGGCAACCAGCTCCAGACGGCACTGCCCGAGGACCTCGTACCCGGCGAGTCCGTCACCGTCAGCGCCCAGGTCAAGACGCCGATCAACTCCGACAGCGGCAACAAGCGCACCGACTACGTCCTCACCTGGGACGTGTACGACAAGACGGCGGGCACCTGGCTGTCCGACACGGCCGGCATCGCGGGCCTCGCGCAGGACGTCGCCGCCGAGGACCCGACGTCCAACCAGCTCGGTCTGGAGAAGTTCTACTCCTACGCGGGCAAGAACACCGGCGTCGGCTCCACGGTGATGAACAACCTGTACGCGGGTAACAGCGTGTGGTCGTACAACGCGTTCAGCAACCCCGGCCGCGGCCTCACCACCTTCGCCCGCTTCTCCTACAACTCCCTCGACACCTCCGACACCGTCCTCGGCCACGGCTGGTCGGCCCAGCTCGCCGCGCCCCTGCGCTCGGGCGCCGCACTGGACTTCCACCCGAACCCCAACCCGACGACGGTGACCCTGCCGGACGGCGACGGTACGTCCCACGTCTTCGAGAAGCAGGAGGACGGCGCCTGGAAGGCCCCGGCGGGCGTGCACTACCTGCTGGAGCGAAAGCCCGGCGTGGACTGCAAGCCGTCGGCCGACGGTGACCCGCGCGCCTGGTCCATGACGCGCCCGGATCGCACCCGGTTCTTCTACGACTGCGAGGGCTACGTCAGCGCGATCGTCGACCGGAACGGCAACACGCAGACGTACATCTACGAGGAACGCAGGTCCAACAACAAGCCGAAGAAGTTCCTGCGCTACATCACCGACCCGGCCGGGCGGCAGTCGCTCACCGTCGACTACTACACCAAGGGCGAGTCGTACCCGTACATCGACGCGACCGGGCAGAAGCAGACCGGCAGCAAGCTCAGCAACCCCAAGATCACCGACCACATCGCGTCGATCACCGACATCTCCGGCCGCGAGGTCACCTTCGTCTACACGGAAAAGGGCCTGCTGGGCGAGCTGACGGACGGCGCGGGCAGCGAGCAGCCCAAGACCTTCCGCTTCACCTACGACGCCACCCAGGGCAACAAGAACGTCAAGCTCGTCGGCGTCACCGACCCGCGCGGCAACGACACGGCCTTCGACTACTACGCCCCGAGCGAGGGCGACGACCCGAAGTACCACTGGGCCCTCCAGACCATCACCGACCGCCTCGGCCACGACACCGGCTTCACCTACACCGACCCCGACGGCACCGCGGGCTCGGTCATCCAGACCGAGGTCACCGACGCCGAGGGCAACGCCAGCGACTACACCCAGGACGGCTACGGCCGTCCCACCCAGATCACCAACGCCACGTCGCAGACGACGAAGCTCAGCTGGGACGCCGACAACAACGTGACCCGCCTGGAGGAGAACAACGGCGCCGTCACGACCTACGCCTACGGCCCCAAGACCGGCTACCCGCTGGAGCAGAAGGACGCCGAGGCCAACCAGAACGGCACCGAGCCCCAGACCTTCGCGTACCAGACGGCGATGAACGGCCACGTCGCCGACCTGTGGCGCAAGACCTCGCCCGAGGGCCGCACCTGGCAGTTCGGCTACGACACCTACGGAAACCTGACCTCCGTCACCGACCCCAAGGGCGTCGCCACCACCGAGGCCGACGACTACACCACCACCTACGCCTACGACGCCCACGGCCAGCTCACCACCGCCACCGACCCGCGCGGCAACCCGACGTCGTACAGCGACTTCGGCCCCACCGGCTACCCGGCCACCATCACCGACGCCCTGTCTCACGACACGACGTACGCGTACGACGCCCGTGGGCAGGTCGTGAAGGTGACGGACGCCCTCGGCGTCAGCACCACACAGACCTACGACACCTTCGGCCGACCCCTGGCCACCACCGTGCCGAAGGACCAGGAGTCCGGTGACCTCATCACCACCCCGGCCCCGGTCTACGACGCCAACGACAACGTCACCAAGGCCACGGCACCCAACGGCGCCGTCTCCACCGCCGTCTACGACCCGGCCGACCAGATCACCGCGGCCACCGCACCCCAGGACACCTCGACGTCCGACGTCCGCGAGACGTCCTACACGTACGACAAGGTCGGCAACCTGCTCACCACTGTCGAACCCAGGGGCAACCTGACGACGGAGGCGGGCGACTTCACCACGACCAACGCCTACGACGCGATCTACCAGCTCACCTCGGTCACGAACGCCGAGGGCCATCGTGTCAGCTACGGCTACGACGACGTGGGCAACGTCGTGAAGGTCGTCGACCCGAAGAAGAACACGACCGCCGACCCGGACGACTACACGACGAAGACGGCCTACGACCTCAACCACCGCGTCGTCTCGGTCACCGACGCCGCCGGGAACACCACCTCCCGAACGTACGACAAGGACTCCCTCGTCACCTCGACCACGGACGCCGAGGGCAACACGACCCTGGTCACGTACGACGAGCGCGGCCTGCAGAGCGAGGTCAAGACCCCGCATTCCAAGGACGGTTCCGGCAACGTCACCTACCGGACGACCCGGTTCCGCTACGACGAGGCGGGCAACCGCACCAAGGTGATCACACCGCGCGCGGTGGCGGCCGGCTCGGAGACGGCCTTCGTGCACGAGACGGTCTACGACGAGCTGAACCGTCCCAAGGAGCGGATCCAGCCCTACGACCCGGCCGACACCCGCTACAACACGCTGGTCAAGACGATCACGACGTACGACGCGGCCGGACGCGTGTCCAGGACCTCACTGCCCCCGTCCGAGGGCCAGTCCGTCCGCAACGACACCACCTACTCCTACTTCGACCACGGCCTGATCAAGTCCTCCACGGACCCGTGGGACATCGTCACCACCTACGACTACAACGAGCTGGGCAAGCAGACCGCCCGCACGATCACCTCGGCAGGCGGCTCGTCGTCCCGCACGATGGGCTGGGGCTACTACCCGGACGGCAAGCTCAAGTCCCGCACGGACGACGGCGTCCCCGTCGGCAACCACGTCGTCCTCGCCGACAACTCCGACACCCAGCACACGACGTCGACGGGTACCTGGACCACGGGAGACGCGGACGGCCAACAGGGCTACGACCACGCCGCCCACCCCGCCGGCACTGGTACCGACACCTTCACCTGGACGCTCAACATCCCGGCCGACGGCACCTACACGGCCTACGTCCGGTACCCCTCCGTCAACAGAGCAGCCACCGCCGCGCCCTTCACGGTGACGCACGCGGACGGCACGACCGAGGTGACCGTCGACCAGTCAACCGGCGCGGGCACCTGGGTCCCCCTCGGCACCTTCACCTTCGACCAGGGCAACGAGGCGAAGCTGGAACTCGGCGAATCCGACACCGGGACCGTCCTGGCCGACGGCGTCAAGCTCGTCCGCGACACCAGCTCCGAGACGGACACAGAGCAGAAGGACTTCACCTACACCTACGACGTCAACGGCAACCTGACCGAGCTGGCCGACGGTTCCTCCAGCGCGGACGTCGACACGTACCGCGTCACGTACACCGGTCTGAACCAGGTCGAGCGGGTCGAGGAGTTCGCGGGCGGTGTCTCGCAGGCGTCCACGACCTACACCTACGACGCGAACGGCCTGCCGGAGACCCAGGCCCACCCCGACCAGCACTCGGTCTACACCTACGACCTCCGGGACCTGGTCAGGACGGTCAAGGTCGGCGACACCCCCACCGACGCCGACCCGAAGACGACCAGCTTCACCTACACACCCCGCGGCCAGAAGCTCCGTGAGACCAAGGCCAACGGCAACACCGTCGACTTCACCTACTACCTCGACGGCGCCGTCAAGACGCAGACCGAGACCAAGTCCAACGGCACCCTCGTCTCCTCCCACGCCCTGACCTACGGCCCCAACGGCAACAAGACGCAGGACGTCGCGAAGAAGATGAACGCCGACGACACCTCGGCGTACCTGAACTCCACCACGGACTACGCCTACGACCCGGCCGACCGCATCGCCGAGGTCACCAAGACCGGCAACGGCGCAGGCACCGAAACCTACGTCCACGACGCCAACGCCAACGTCATCAGCCAGACCGTCGGCGGCACAACCACCACCTACACCTACGACCGCAACCGCCTGCTCTCCGCCGCCACCGACGGCAGCACCGCCGCCTACACCTACGACCCCTTCGGCCGCCTCGCATCCGTCACCAGCGCCGGCCAGGTCATCGAACGCAACACCTACGACGGCTTCGACCACGTCATCAAGCACACCAAGCTCGACGAAACCGGCTCCACGACCACGACGGCCTACACCTACGACCCCCTCGACCGCACCGCCTCCAAGACCACCGACGGCAAAACCACCGACTTCAACTACCTCGGCACGTCGAGCGAGGTGCTCAGCGAAGCAGTCGCCGGCGAGGTCACCAAGTCCTACCAGTACAGCCCCTGGGGCCAGCGCCTCTCCCAGCTCAAGCACGACGCCACCACCGGCACCCAGGAACTCGCCGCCTACGGCTACAACCCCCGCGGCGACGTCGAGACCGTCACCACCGAGTCCGGCGACACCAAAGCCACCTACGGCTACACCGCCTACGGCAGCGAAGACGCCTCCGAGTTCACCGGCATCGACAAACCCGACCCCGCCAACCCCACCACGGACGCCTACAACACCTACCGCTTCAACGCCAAGCGCTGGGACGCCGCCTCCGGCACCTACGACATGGGCTTCCGCGACTACAACCCCGGCCTCAACCGCTTCACCTCCCGCGACACGTACAACGGCGCCCACCGTAGACGACCTCCACACGTACTATGTGCTGGCGGGCGAGACTCCGGTCCTCGTTCACAACAGCAACTGTGGTGTTCGGAAGCACGACAAGGCTCGGGGTGCCGCCGGTGTTGATGAAATGACGGCGACGTTCGAGAAGTTCTACAAGAAGTCCGATATCTACAGCGAGAGCTACGGGAACGGACTCGAACTCTGGACCCCCTACGGCAAGCGGCAAGTGGATATCGCGATCAGGCAACCAAACGGCAACCTTCGCCTTTATGAGGTGAAGGTGAATAAATCGAACTACACGAGGGGTCAGCGAAGGAAGGACGAATGGCTAGCGAAGACGTACGGGTTTGAAACCTCGGTAGTCCGTCGCGGCACAGAGTGTCCAATCTGCAACCCCTAACCTGAGAGGATGGCCAGTGAGTAGCGACTTCGGCTTCTGGAAGCGTTGCATCGGGGACCCCGAGGAAGTCTTTGGCGCCCTCGCTGAAGGCGACACCAGTGACCTCGCGGCAAGTCCTGACGTATTGCGGTTTCGGGAAGAACTGCTGGCTAGGTGGCCGGACGTGGCCGACGTTCTGGAGCCGTCCCAGTTTGACCTGGAGGAGGAGCCTGACGATGCAGCCAAATACGTCCTCCTGACCCTTTCGGTTCGCCAGCTCGACTATCTCCCAGAGATTCTCGACATGGCGAAGAGGAACGGTCTCGTTGGTTTTAGCGGAGTGGCGGGCGAGTCAATCGCCTGATCCTCCACAGGGGTGGCCTGCCTCTTCGCTCAGGCGAATAGGCAGGGCCGCTTCATGCCCTGTATGGGGCATTACGTCCTGCCTTGGCGGCAGTAGTTGACGGCAACGGCGGCGAACACCAGGAGTGTTCGCCGCCGTTGCCGTGCGTGGGTCAGGGGCGGTCGAGAGCGTTGCCGAGGGCGGTCATGGCTTCGCGTTGGAGGCGGAGTCGGACGTGGGCGTAGACGGTGGCGGTGACGCCGATGTGGGCGTGGCCGAGGAGTTCCTTGATCACGACGAGTTCGACGCCCTGTTCCAGGAGCAGGGTGGCGGTGGAGTGGCGGAGGTCGTGAAAGCGGATGCGGCGGAGGCCAGCCTTGCGGAGGAGCGTGAGGAAGGTGCGGGTGAGGTTGGTCGGGTCGATCGCACCGCCCTGCGCAGTGGTGAACACGTGCCCGCTGTGCTGCCACGCGGCGCCCGCGGCCTCCCGCTCGCGCTGTTGCTGCTCACGGTGGAGCTTCAGCGACTGGACGCAGCGGGCGGGGACGGCGATGCGGCGCTCGGAGGCTCGCGTCTTGGTGGGCAGCGTGGTGAGACCGCCGGCATTGGTGCGTTGGAGTGTGCGGCGGATGGCGGCGGTGCCTGCGTCGAGGTTGAGGTCTTCCCAGTGCAGGCCGAGGAGTTCGCCTTTGCGGAGTCCGGTGTGGAGGGCGAGTTCGAACAGGGCGTGCAGCCGGTGGCCTTGGGCTGTGGTGAGGAGCTGGCGGGCTTCGTCGGCGGTGAGGGGTTCGAAGCGTCGGGGCCTTGGGGTGCCGGTGCGGACGTTGCGGGCGACGTTGCGTGGGATCTCTTCTTCGCGGACGGCGTGCTCCAGGGCGGATTTGAGCACGGAATGGATGTAGTTCAACGTCAGCGGAGAGAGCAGCTTGGAGCAGCACTGGCCGATTGCGCAGCAGCGGGGCTGGTCGCGCCGGGCGTCGAGGCGGCGGGTGCAGCACTGGCAGGTGGTGCGGAGCTGGTTGAGCCAGGTGCGGATGTCCTTGGCGGTGAGCTTGGTGAGCTTCTTCTTGCCGAGGCCGGGGATGAGGTACCGGTTGACGCAGGCGGTGTAGCGGGTGTGGGTGTTCTCGCGTAGGTGGTGGACGGCGACGTTCTCCAGCCAGTACGTCAGGTACGCGGCCACGCTGCCCTGCGCGGAGGGCACGGGGAGGCCGCGATTGCTGTTGGCGATCTTCTCGGTGAGTTTGGCCAGGGCCTCCTTGCGGGTGGTGCCGTAGACGCGGACGCGCTTGCGGGTGTTGCCGGGGGCGAGGACGTATCCGGCGGCCTCCCAGCGGCTGTCCTTGCGCTGGTAGACGGTGCCGTCGCCGTTGGCGCGGACGCGGCGGGAGGCGGGGGTGTCGCGGGGTGTGGTCATCAGGCGGCGGCTTCCTGTTCGAGGCGGGTGTGGATGAAGTCGGCCAGCGCGTGGGCGGGGATGCGGCGGGCGCGGCCGAGGGTGATGGAGGCGAGTTGTCGGGTGCGGAGCAGGTCGTAGACGGCGGAGCGGCCGAGCTGGAGGCGGGCCATGACCTGGGGAACTGTCAGCAGTTCCGTGCCGGCGGTCACGCGACGGCCTCAGGCCGGACGGCACTGGTCAGCCGATCGGTGGAGTGACCGACCGGGTGACCGGCGCGGTCGCCGGAGCGCTTCGAGCGTCGGGTTCGGGTCGGTTGCTCGGGTCGGGTCTGCCGTTTTGCGGCCAGGAGGTCGGCGAGGTGTTCGAGTTCGGGCAGGAGGCCGGTTCCGGCGTACTGCCAGTGGGAGATGACCAGCGTCGTGTCCGGGCCGTCGGGCCGTGCGGCGATGTCGCGGTGACCGGGACGGTGACCTGTGGAGTGACCGTGACCGGGTCGGTGACCGGCGGCTAGGTCAGTGGAGTGTCCGGCGCGGTCACTGACGTTTTCTCAGCGGTGATCATTTCCAGATTCCGTTGAGGACGAGAGCGGCGCGGGTGATGTCGCCGATCCGGCTGGGACTGAGGGTGATGCGCTGGAGAGTGCGCCAACGCTGCTTGAGTTCGGCCATGGCCCGTTCCCCGAGAGCTCGCACGCCTGTGATCAGGTTGTTCGTAGTGCGCGTGTCGGCGTCCAGGGCCTGTTCGGATCGTCCCTTCGGGCGCCGGACCGGAACGAGGACCCCGATCCCGGCGCCGATGTAGCCCTTGTCGGCCAGCGTGAGCAGGCCGTCGGCTGCCGCCTGGTACAACGCGGGCAAGGCGTGAATGCGGGCGGCGGTGATGTCGGGGGTGGAACCGGGCTCGGCGTCGGAGACCCACAGCGGGGCGCCATCAGGCGCGGCCAGGAACTGCACATTTCCGCCGAACGCCTTGTTCTTCTTGCTGAACCACAGGTCGTTGCCATTGTCCCGGACGCCGGCGAGGCGGTCCGTCTCGATGAGCGTGCCGTCGAGGATCACGTGTGTCATGCCCTCCCGTCGACACCGTTCCAGGACCTCGTGCAGGTCCGGGGCCTGGCCTGCGAGGACATCGACGCCTTCGTGCAGGTACCGGTAGCCGGTGGCCTGGGAGACACCGGCATCCCGGGCGAGGCAGTGGACACATCCACGCTCGCGGAACCAGCGCAGCACCAGCACGGCCTGGCGGAACGGGCCGAGCGCGCGCCTTCCACGCGGGGTGCCAAGCCGTCGTCTGTGCGCGGCCAGCAGACGGGACAGGTACTCCACGACATGGCGCGGGACGTCAAGCGTGGCAACATAGGTGACCAACGTGAAGCCTCTGGCGGTTACGGACATGATCTTGTGGTGAGACCTGTCCTACCAGGGGCTTCACGCCTATCCAGAGCTGGGGCCGCCCGGCCCCGGTCCACTGGGCCTGCACCGATCAGCCCGCTTCGCGTAGATCATTTCGCTGAGAAAACCTCACTATGGGAGGCCCCTTGATGGTAGGGATTCGCCTGACGATCCAGGAGTGGTGATGTACGTAGTCACTTCAAGTGAATGCTTCTCATCTTGTCTTGCGCGGGTCAGCCCCGAAGCCCGCTCGCCTTGCTGAGCAGGCTCGGCTGCGCGGCGGTAGCGGCCGTGACGGTGGCTTACGCCGTCGCACGGCTCGGCCCCGGCACCTCGTACTACGAGACCGTGCTCCTCCAGGCCACAGCCGCATCCCTGATCACCGCGATCACAGCCTGCGCCCTCACCGACAAGGTGGACAGACACCGTGCCTCGAAAGAGTGCGCAGAGTGAGTCCTGATGCCGTCGCCAACCACAGCAGCACCGGAGAGTGGCAGCTGACGCATCGGTCGCGCTGTTTCCCTCAACACGGGTTCTTGCAGATGCCTTTGCCACCTGTGTCCCCGTGTCGCATGTGGGTCGGGCCGCTTGATGTTGTGCGTAAGAACTGGAATTCTGAGTCTTTCGGTTTCGGGGCAGGAGCGTACTGAACCGTGTGGAGGGAATATTATGTCTAGACAAGAACTCATTGGGCTGGTGGAGCGCATCATGGCGGGCCAGGGGTCCGAACAAGAACATGACGCGCTTGTGCAAAAATTGATGGACAGTGTTGTGCATCCTCATGTCACCGATCTTATTTACTATGCCAATCCTGAGCTCAGTGCCGAAGAGGTTGTTGACGCTGCTCTCGCCTATAGGTCCATCGCTCTGCGATGGCATGTGAACGGTCGCATTTATCCTCGGCCAACATATCTACACCTCCTCACGCACCCTCCGGGAACGCCCATGCCAGCAAGCGGGCATTGATGAACCGCGCACAATCTGTCACTTTCCGACGGGTGCGTAGAGTCCACGTAGCCCAGCTCTTCCCGGTGGTTTTCTCCCGCGGATCCGGAGCGCGGGCCCAAGAGGCCGAACCGAACGCAGTCCTGGGCCACTCTTCGCTGAGCTTCGGAAAGTTGCGTTGATCGACAGTGAAACGGATCGTAGTGGTCTTGCTGCTCCCGTTGTCGCTTTTCGGTGGGTTGATTGCGTTGATGCGGTTCGAGTCAGCGACGGTGGAGGTTCACACCTTGGTCAGATTTGTCGGAGAGGCGGAAATTCGGGCAGAAGTGCGACTCGCGAATCCCGCTGGTGGGCCGGAGTATCGTATTGACTATCTCGTGCTCGACTACGGTGATGGCCGACCAGAAGATGTGCTGAGTCGAGAGGCTACGAGGCTCCGAGCTCAGGGGTGGGAATTCGAGTTCCGAGCGGGATCTGATGCTCAGGAGTCCGAGTTCGTGGCATTCGAGAGCAAGACTTCCACGCTCGGTACGGTGCAGACATTTTCGAGCTTCATGAAGACTCATGATGAGATGAGAGAGGGAGACGTAGCTCGGCGGTTCAGGGAGGGTTCTCCCGACTCTCGAGGTTTGTTTGTTGCGGTGTTGTTGCCAACTGCTTGATGTTGGCCGAGTGAGGGAATTGGCTGGAGCTGGTGCGGGGTGGTTGGAGGTCGGTTGCGTAAGTGGGCGGGGCCCGACCGGCCCCGCCCACCGCGCGGGCTACGGGTCGAGGCGGGTGCGGCCGTGGAGGGTCAGGTAGAGGGTGTGGAGGGACTCCGGGGGGCCGGAGTCGAAGCGGTTGAAGACCTTGCCGACGGGGTTCCACAGGCGGGTGTCGGGCATGCGGATGCCGACGGGCTGGCCGAAGAGGGCGCGGTGCTCGGGGGCGAGGTCCACCCACTGGGCGTTGAACTGGCGGACCAGGACCTCGCCGGCGTAGGCGCCGAGGGAGAAGAGCGTGCCCGTGACCTGCTCGCGGTGCGCGGTGCCGGTGCGCATGCCGTCGACGACGCGGTCGACGAGCTTGAGGCTCGAGATGGAGTAGTTCAGCGGCAGCTTGGTGCGCACGGTGAGGTCGGTGACGAACGCGGCCACGTGGGCCGGGATGTCGGCGGCGGCGGGGCGCGGGGTCATGGTTTCCGGCGGCATGGGTCGTGCCCTTCTGTCGCTCCAGGTGTGGGGAGTGGCGGTGGCCGGGGCCTCCGGTGGGAGGCCCCGGCCACGGGTGGTGCGGTTACTGCGTGGTGAAGGTGCCGGCTATGCGGCGGATCTCCGGAAGGGCGTTGTAGAGGTTCTCGCCCGGGCACTCGGTGGCGTAGCCGTCCCGGTGGCCGGAGATGGTGTGCAGGGTGGCTTCCTCGCCCGTCTCGTAGATGCCGGTGTTGCCGGCGGCGTTGAGGGTGACCTGGGCCGTCGGGTCGACGTCGAAGTGGCCGAGCTTCCAGGCGGAGACGTGGGCCACGGCTTGGTGGACGGCGGCGTCGGTCGTCGTCGCGTTGTAGTCGCCGAGGACCGCGATGCCGGTGGAGTAGCCGTTGAAGCCGTAGACGTGGGCGGCCCGGACGGGCTTGTCCATGCCGCCGCCGCGGCCTTCGTAGACCGTTCCGCACTTGTCGACGAGGAAGTTGTAGCCGATGTCGTTCCAGCCGAGGGAGTCGACGTGGTAGGCGAAGATCGAGCGGACGAGGGCGTCGGACTCGGCACAGGTGTAGTCGTTGCCGGTGGCGGTGTGGTGCACGAAGACGGCGTCGAGGCGGTCGAGGTACTCGGGCGCCTCCTCGACCTTCTCCTCCTCGGCGCCCCACTCGGCTCGGGTCGTGACGGCCGGGGTCGTCACGCCTGGTTCCGGCTCCTCGGTCGACTCCGGGTCGGGGGCCGGGTCGGTGGTCGGCGCCGTGGTGTCCGGTGCCGTGGGCTCATCCGTCGGCTCCGCGGGGGCCGTGGGCTCCTCGGTGGGCTCGCTGGTCTCCGTCGGCTCGGGGGAGGACGGTTCGTCGGTCGGCTCAGGGTCCGGCTCCGGTTCGGGATCCGGCTCGGGGGAGGTGGGCTCCTCCGTGGGTTCCGGGTCCTCGGTGGGGGGCGTGGGCTCCGGTTCGGGGGCCGGGGTGGTTTCGGTGGGCTCCGGGTCCGGTGCGGTCGCGGGCTCCTCGGTGGGGGTGGTCGGCTCCGGTTCGGGGGCCGGGGTGGTTTCGGTGGGCTCCGGGTCCGGTGCGGCGGTGGGGGCCTCCGTGGGTTCCTCGGTCGGCTCCGGGGAGGGGGACGTCGTGTTCTCGTCCTTGCCGTTGCCCTTGCCGTTGTTGGACTTCTCCTTGTCCTTGCCGTTGGCCTTGCCCTTGTCGGGGCCCGTGCCCGGGTCGATCAGGTCGAGGCGGAGGTCCTCGGGGAGGGGCTCGCTCTCGCCGCCGTCGGCGGGGGTGACGCGGGCCTCCACCCCGTCGGACGGGCCGACCCACAGGGGCTCGGTCGCGCCCCGGCCGCCGGTCTCGCCGGGCGTGTTCTCCACCCCGAGGGGCGTCCAGTCGGACCAGGCGCCGGATTCCGCGTCCCTGACGCGCACCTCGACGGTGCCGGTGAGCGGTTCCGTGGAGTCCGACCAGGTCATGCCCAGCAGGCTGAACGGCTCGGTGCCGCCCTGGGGGATGACGGCTGAGCCGTCGTCCCGGGTCTCGGCCTTCATCGTGTGCAGGGCGGTCGGAGTGATCGTGTCACTGTCGCCGTCCGGTGCGGCGGCCGTCGCGGCGACGGCGATTCCGGTGCCCCCCAGCACCATCGCCCCCAGCGCCAGCCAGGTCCGCCGCTTGAAGTTCGCCATGGTGCGTCTACGCGTGTTCCGCGGACTCAAAATCCCGCCCCTTCGTACGTCTTGGTAAGTGCGTGCGGCCGGATGAATGGCCGCACGCCCTACGAAGCGTCGAGGCGCTGGAAAACTTCACTCTGCTCGGGTGTGTGGCGGGTCACAGGGTGTTTGACGCCTGCTCAGGGGCGCCCTTGGCCACGATCCCGCTCCGAGTCGCCCCGCCTCGCGTCGTCCGGCTCTGACGGCGTACCCGGCCCGCCTTGCCGGGCGTCGGTCGCGCGCTCGGCGTCCCCGGGGGGCGCGGAAGCCGATGGCGTGCCCGCGGCGTCACCCGGGGCCGGGTCCGGGGTGCGGGCGCGGGACGGGAGCGGGGAGCCGGGCGGGACGGGGGCGGCGGGCGGTTGGCCGTGGCAGTAGCCCTCGACCGCGCCGGGCCCGCCGGCGGCGGTGACGAGGGGCTGGAACCCGGGCGTGGTGAGCGCTTGCGCGCGGCGGTGTTCCGGGAGCTGGAGGTAGGAGTGGCAGAGCCCGGCGAGGCGGGCTTCGTCGGTGCGGCTGGGCGCGGGCTCGGGAGGCCGCGTACGACCCGGTGCCGTGCGGTCGCCCTCGGCCGGGTGTGAGCCGGGTGGGGAACCGTCGGCGTCGGAGTCCCCTGGAGCGGCGGGCCCGCTGGTGGCGGCGGGTGACTTGGGGGCGGGGGCGCCGCTCTCCGGGGTGGCCGGGGTCGACGGGGCGAAGGGGAGGCCGCCGCTGACGGCGGTTGTGGTGACGCCGCCGGCCAGGAGGGCGGCTCCGGCCAGCCCGAGGACGGTGCCGCGCCGCCAGGGCCCGGAGCCCCGGCGGCGCCAGCCCCGGGGCGGGCTCGGTTGCGAGCCCGCGGCCGGAGATGCGCTCGCCGTGTCGCGGGCGGCGCGGAAGGCGGCCACCGCCGCCTCCTCGCCGTGGAGTTCTTCCGCGGCCGGGGGCGCGGCGGCGGCGTCGAGGATCTCGGGGAGGGAGGGGGGACGGCTCGCTCGCCCGGGGTCGTCTCCCGGCCCCGTGGGGCGGCGGGCGTCATCGTGGCTCGTCATGCCGGGCACCTCCCTCGTCGTTTCCGTCTCCGTAGGCGCGGGCCAGGGTGCGCAGGCCGCGGGCCAGCGCCATGGCGACGGCGCCGGGGCGCTTGCCGAGGACGCAGGCCGCGTCCTTCGTGCCGAGCCCCAGGATCACGCGCAGTATGACGGCTTCCGCTTGTGAACGGGGAAGTGACCGGATGATGGCGAGGGCGTCCTGGGTGGAGAGTCTGGTCCCGACGATCTCGGCGACGTCAGAGGCGCCTCCGCTCTGCGTGGAGCGGGGTTCGGGTAAGAGGTGGTTCTGCGTGGTGAGTTCCGTCGCGCGTCGGCCGCGGCGGCGGGCGAGGTCGCGGGCGCGGTTGCGGGCGACGGTAAGTGCGAAGCGGCGGAAGGCGGCGCCGTCGCCGTCGAAGCGGGGGAGGTCACGGGCGAGTTGGAGCCAGGTCTCGGCGACGACGTCCTCGGCGTCCTGGCTGCCGACGATGACGGTGACGTACCGGAGGAGGTCCGGGTTCACCTGTCGGTAGACCGCTCGGAACGCCTCCTCGTCTCCCTGCTGGGCCTGCTGCACGAGGGCGGTCAGCGTGTCCGAACGTTTGTTCGTCGCGTCTGCCACGTACTGATCCTCGCACGTCACACTCCGCGCTCGCGGGTGTTTTCTCGCAGGTCGGAGGCGTGGACACGCGAGGTCGTAGAAGGTTGTACGAATTGGGGTGAAGATGCTGTGCCCGTGTGAGGAACCGCGGGTCTCTCGGGTGTGAGGCGCCGGGGGGTGGGGAGGCGGGCTGGGGTCTGTCCGGCGGGTCGAGCCGAGCGTTGCCGTGAACGGCGTCGTCCTGCCGTCAGGCCGTCGTGCGCGGCGTCCGCGCCGTGCCGGCCGCGGGAACGCGGTCACGTCACGGTGCTGGGGTGTCTGCCGGTGTCACGCCGGAGGAGTGAGCGCCCGGCCGCGGCGCGCCGACCCGACGGCGCGGCGTCCGCGTCGGGCCGATCCGCCGGGAGGCGGCGCAAGGGGGTGACGGATCTACCGGATCCGGGCCCGGGGGTGCGCTCGGGGGAGGGGAGTTCCCTTGGCGGACGGGCGCGACGCGTGTGGTTCCGTGTGGACGAGGGGAGTGGTCGTCGCTGGTCGCGGGGAGGTTTCCGGGGCCGGACGCGAGGACGGCCGAGGTCGCCACCCCCCACAGGAGAGACCCCGGCCGCCGTCGTTCACGGACTGCGCAGGCAAGCCCGTATCTCCTTCTGCGCCAACGCGGCGCGATGTGTTACAGCCCACCGTGGCCGTTTCGCACCTGTTATCGAGCGGTTACCAAGGGGGGCGCACGTGCGTGCAAGTACACCTGCAAGTACAGATGCAAGTTCACTTACTCGTCCGTCCGGCATGGACGGGGGTGCTCTGGAGGGCTAGCCTTCAGGACGCATCGACATTGGTCGAAGCTTGAACATCTGTTGTGGGAGGCGCGCCCGGCCAGGGGTGTGGCCGGACCGTCCGTCGCGAATTCGACGCAAAGTAGGGGCAGGGCAGCGTGCAGGGGGACGACGCGGAACTGACGGCCGCGCTATGCGCGGCCCAGGAGGGTGACGAGTCCGCCTTCCGGACCGTGTACCGCGCTGTGCAGCCGAGGCTGCTCGGCTACGTCAGGACCCTCGTGCCGGAGGCGGACGCCGAGGACGTCGCCTCCGAGGCGTGGTTCCAGATAGCGCGGGACCTGGGCCGGTTCAGCGGTGACGCGGACCGCTTCCGGGGCTGGACGGCGCGCATCGCGCGCAACCGCGCCCTGGACCACATCCGGGCCCGGGGCCGGCGTCCGGTGCAGGGGGCCGACGAGAGCGAGCTGACCGGCATGCCGGACGGCGCGGACACGGCGGACGAGGCGTTGGAGTCGCTGGGGACGGGGCGGACGATGGCCCTCATCTCCCGGCTGCCCCGCGACCAGGCCGAGGCGGTGGTCCTGCGCGTCGTCGTGGGGCTGGACGCCAAGGGGGCCGCCGCCGTGCTGGGCAAGCGGGCGGGGGCCGTGCGCACGGCCGCGCACCGCGGCCTGCGTAGGCTGGCGGAGCTGCTCGACGGGGCTGACGAGGCAGAAGAGGGTGTGGAAGTAACCATTCCTGATCAAGCGCTGAACCAATCCCGCAGTGTGACGGAAAGGGCGGCCCCGACGCTGAGGGAAACGTGATGGCCGACGACCGGTACGCATGGTTGGACGAGGAGGCTGCGGAGCGGCTGCTGCGGGGGAGACCGGGTGACAGACCCGAAATGCCCCGAGTTGACGGGGTCGCGGTGCCGGAAGGCTTTTCCGGAGCCGGGGACGCTCAGCGGCTTGCCGAGTTGCTCGGCGAGTTGGTCCCGAGCTGCCCGGAATCAGCTGAAATGCCCGGTGAGGCCGCCGCCATGACCGCGTTCCGCGAGGCCCGCGAGGGGCGGGCCCAGGCCGCCCCGGTGGCCGGTGGCGGGGCACTGGGTACCTCGGTGCCCGATATCGGTCGACGTGCGTTGCGGCGTACCGGTCGCCCCCTGCGTGCCGGGTTCGCCGTCGCGCTGGCCGGGTGCGCCCTCGGTGGCGTGGCGGTCGCCGCGACCACCGGCGCCCTGACGGCCCCCTTCGACACTCCTACCCAGGAGCCCGGCCGGAGCGCCACCGCACCGCCCCTCGTCTCCGAGGACGACGGCTCCGCGCCCGGTGAGCGCGACTCCCACGACCACCGCGGCCCGGCCGGCGGAGCGCCGCCGACCGACACCACCGGCGACCCCGAGGCCAGCCGGCCCGGTGCGGGCGGCGAGGACGCCGTCGAGGGGCGCGGCGACGACACCGGTTCCTACTGGTCCTTCGACCGGCTCCTGCCCACGCTGCCGCGCACGGAGCAGGACCGCGCGCTGATGGTCCACCTGTGCCGCGCCTACGAGCGTGAGCTCATCCAGCTGGCCGAACGGCGGCAACTGGCCGAGGCGGCGGGCGGCTCCGAGTACATATCCCGCTTCTGCGGCTCCCGGGGCGACGGTGACGGCGAGAACGGCGACGGCGATCACGGCGACGCGGACGAAGACGGCTCCGGCTCCCCGGACGCCGGAGGCGAACTGCCCACCGACCCGAGCTTCCCCACCGGCGGCGACGGCGGCGACGGCGGCCTGGAGGGCGGTGACGAGGTGCCCGGGGGTGGCTTGGAGGGCGGTGACGAGGTGCCCGGGGGTGGCTTGGAGGGCGGTGACGAGGTGCCCGGGGGTGGCTTGGAGGGCGGTGACGAGGTGCCCGGGGGTGGCCTGGAGGGCGGCGACGAGGTACCCGGGGATGGCCTGGAGGGCGGTGACGAGGTGCCCGATCCGCCGCCCGGCCCCCCGCAGGGCCCGAACCCCGGCCCTCCCCACGGCCCCGGAGCCCACGGCCCCGGAGACCCCACGCCGGGCAACCCCACTCCCGGTGGTCCCGGAGCCGGTGGCGGGTCGGGCGACGGCGACGGTGGCCCGGGCAACGCTCCCGGCAACCCCCAGCCCAACCCGGACAACCCCAACCCCGGCACCCCGGGCAGTCCGACCCCCGGCACCCCGGGCAACCCCGGCGGCCCGGGGCCCGGAGCCCACAGCGACAAGGGCGGCACCGGGGACGGTCGCAAGCCCGGCTCCGGCAGCGGTGGCAACCCGGGTGCCGTGAGCGGCCCCGGGGCGGGTGTCGTGCCCGTCATCCCTGCTCAGCCCGGTGCGACCAGCCCTGAGGCGTCCGCCACCGAGGACCGTTCCGACGTCGCGCGCACCCCGGCGTAACGTTTTTCGACACCCTGACGCAGTACTGAGTGAGCCGACTGGTCATCGGCGAGCGCGACACCCGAGGTTCCCCCCGTACCGACGGGTCCGCGCATTGGCGCGGGCGGGATATGTTCCCCCGATCCCGCCCGCGCCCCATCTTTCTCCCCATCGCTTCCCCCGCGTCCTCGCCGGAGTGGATCCCCGGGAAGTCCGCCGGCTGACAGACTCGGCCGTATGGGAATCGCCTTCCGTACCGTCACAGGTCGTGCCCGAGCCGCTGTTCCCGGCTTTCGCCCCTCTCCCCGCTCCCGCCGGGCGGTTACCGCGGCCACCGCGGCCACCGCAGCCCTCCTCGCCCTCGGCGCCTGCTCCGATGACGCGAAGCCGGAGCAGGACGCGAAGCCGTCCGCCGAGCCGCCGCCGCTGCGGTTCCACCCGGTGGAGGACGTGCGGCAGGGGGCGTGCCCGCAGGACGAGCCCGGTGTGTGGATCGAGAACACGAGCACACCGGACGTGGCCGAGTGCCTCCTCCTCCAGGACGCGACCGCGCTGCGGCTGACGTCGCCGGTCGAGGCCTCGGCCGAACTGTCCCAGAACGCCGGGGGGTGGACGGTCCAGATCCAGCTGTCCGATCAGGACGGCCAGCGGTTCGGCGAGCTCTCGGCGAACGCCGCCACGCAGACACCGCCGAAGAACCGCATCGCCATCGTCCTCGGTGAAGGGGACGGCGGCCGGGTGCTGTCGGCGCCGCAGGTCCACGAGCGGATTCACGGCGGGACCATCGTCGTGAGCGGCACGTTCCGGGGGAAGGACGCCCGGAAGCTCGCCGCCGAGCTGAACGGCTGAGCATCGCCCCTGTCGGCCTCCGACGGGGGCGATGCTCAGCGGCTCTCCCGTCGAAGGTCGACGCGGGCCCGTTCCAGGCCAGTCCGCCAGTCCGCCAGTCCGCCCCGGCCCTCGTCTCCACGCTTCCGCCGCCCAAACATCACCGCCCTCGAACGCCCGGTGAACGTCCGGCGGCGGGAGCCGGGCCCGGCTCGCTCACTGCGTGACACGTGCCCGCCGTTGACGTGAACTCGCGGTGTACGAGTCGTTAACTACGCCCCAGAATGAGCGGGTTGGCCAACCGGCGAAGTCCTGTTAACCCTCCGTTGCCCCAACGTTGGGCAGTCCTGCGGAATCGCTTCCTAGCGTCGGGGACGTGCCTGTAGCAATCCCTTCCGAGTCCGCCGAACGCGCCCTGCGCGTCGCGGTACTCGCCGACTCCGACACCCGGTGGAAGTGGGGCGCGCTGACCGCTCAGCGCCTCGCCGAAACCACCGGGGACGCCGTCGTCGACGGCATGCTCCTGCGAGGGCGGGCCACGCCCACCGCCCGCCAGCTCGCGGACACCGGCGTGAGAGGCGCGGACGTCCGCGAGGTGACGACGGCCGAGTTCCTCGCCGAGGCCGGGGCGGAGGACGCCTACGACGTCGTCGTGCTGGCCTGCGTCGGCGGCGCCGTCCAGGCCATGCTGCACGGGCTGGCCCACCAGTGGCAGGGGAGACGGCGGCGCCCGGTCGTCGTCACGGGGTACGTGGGCGTCGTCTACGAGAAGCTGACCGACGGCCTGCTCCTGCGCAACGGCGCCGACATCGTGCTCGCGAACTCCGCCTACGACGCGGACCGCTTCCGCGCCGTGTACGCGGGTGTGGGCACGCGCACCGGGAGCATCGTGGAGTGCGCGCTCCCCTTCCTCGGCGGCGCGCCGTACGCGCCGTCCGACAAGCGCCCCCACACCGTCACGTTCGCCGTCCAGCCGTCCGTGCCCAGCACCCGCAAGGACCGGCTCCACCTGCTCCAGCGCGCCGTCGGCCACGCCCGGCTGCACCCGGAGCGCGAGGTGCTGATCAAGCTGCGCAGCCGTCCCGGCGAGCACACCACGCACATCGAGGAGCTGCCCTACCAGCGGCTCGCCGAGCGGCTGCCCGGCGGACTGCCGGACAACTGCCGACTGGTGTACGGGCACATGGGCGAGGTGCTGGACCGCACGGACGTGCTGGTGACGGTGAGCTCGACGGCGGCGCTGGAGTCCCTGCACCGCGGCATCCCGACCGGCATCCTCACCGACCTGGGCGTCCGCGAGGCCCTGGGCAACCACCACTTCGTCGGCTCCGGGTGCCTGATCTCCTGGGACCGGCTGGACGCCGGAGAGCTGCCCACGCCCGACCCGGAGTGGACGGCACGGCAGGGCGTCGCGTCGGACGGCGGCTACGAGGCGGCCTTCGACGCGGCCCGCAAGCGGCTCGCCGAGCTGCTCGCCGAGGAGCTGCCCCCGCTCAACCCCTACTACACGAGCGTCACGGCCGGGGGCTATCTGCCCGGCCTCCTGAACCGCTACGGCCTGACGCCCGACGGCACCCCGAACGCCACCGCCGGCGGCACGTCCACGGGACTGGGCGGTGCGGCCCGGCGCGTCGTCCGGCGTGCCGCGCGGGGGGCCTACCGCCAGGGCGTGCAGCGCGTGGCCCCCGTGATCCGGCGCATGGGGCAGCTGTGACTCCCGCCGCAGGGTCCGCCGGACCCGCCGAACCCCCCAGAACCGCAGCGGGCCCCGGGGCCCGACGTGAGCCAAGGAGCCACCGTGCCACCCACCGTCCTCGCCGTGATCCCCGCCCGGGGCGGCTCCAAGGGCGTGCCCGCCAAGAACCTCGCGCCGGTCGGCGGCGTTCCGCTCGTCGCCCGGGCCGTGCGCGAGTGCCTGGCGGCCGGGCACGTCACCGACGTCGCCGTCTCCACCGACGACCCCGCCATCGCCGCCGCCGCCCGCGAGGCCGGGGCGGGCGTCATCGAGCGGCCCGCCGAGATCGCGGGGGACACCGCCACCAGTGAGGCCGCCGTCCTGCACGCCATGGACAGCTTCGAGGCCCAGCGGGGGCGCGCGGTCGACGTCGTCCTCCTGGTGCAGTGCACCAGCCCGTTCATCGACCGGGACGACGTCGCCGGGGTCGCCGCGGCCGTGCTCGTCGACGGCGCCGACTCGGCCCTGACCGTCGCCCCCTTCCACGGCTTCGTCTGGCGCGAGCAGGCAGAGCAAGCCGAGCAGACCGAGGGGGCGTCCGGGCGCGGCCCCGGCGCCGACGGCGTCAACCACGACAAGGCGTTCCGCCCGCGTCGCCAGGACCGGCCGCAGGACTACCTGGAGACCGGCACCGCCTACGCCATGCGCGCCGACGGCTTCCGCGCCGCGGGCCACCGCTTCTTCGGCCGCACCGACCTCGTGCGCACCGACCCCGCCCGCGTGCTGGAGGTCGACGACCCGCACGAACTCGCCCGCGCCCGCGCGCTGGCCCCCCTGCTCGACACCCGGCGGAGGGGCACCCTGCCCGCCCGCGAGGACGTCGACGCGGTCGTACTGGACTTCGACGGCACCCAGACCGACGACCGGGTGTACGTCGACTCCGAGGGACGGGAGACGGTCGCCGTGCACCGCGGCGACGGGCTCGGCATCGCCGCGCTGCGCCGCGCCGGGCTGCCGGTGCTGATCCTGTCCACGGAGGTGAACACGGTCGTCGCCGCCCGCGCCCGGAAGCTGAACCTCCCGGTGCTGCACGGCATCGACCGCAAGGACCTCGCGCTCAAGCAGTGGTGCGAGGAGGAGGGCATCGCGCCCGAGCGCGTGCTCTACGTGGGCAACGACGTCAACGACCTGCCGTGCTTCGGCCTCGTCGGCTGGCCGGTCGCCGTCGCCAGCGCGCACGACGTCGTGCGCGGCGCCGCGCGCGCCGTCACCGCCACCCCCGGGGGCTCGGGGGCGATCCGGGAGATCGCCGCCTGGCTCCTCGGCCCCTCCCTCAGAGGCTCCGAGCTCTGAGGGCGGCACACGGGCCGAGACCCGGTCCCGACCCGCCGGTCCCGACCCTCCGGCCGAAGGGCTGTCAGAACCGCCCGGAAACGCCGGAACCAGCAGAACCGCCCCAGCCAGACCGTGCAACGCCCGGAAGAAGGAAACCTCCCATGAGCAACCCCCGCCTCCGCACCCTCGGCGCCAAGACCGCCGGCCCGGGGCAGCCCGTCTACGTCACCGGTGAGATCGGCATCAACCACAACGGCGAGCTGGAGAACGCCTTCGCGCTGATCGACGCCGCGGCCGACGCCGGCTGCGACGCCGTCAAGTTCCAGAAGCGCACCCCGGAGATCTGCACCCCGCGCGACCAGTGGGACATCGAGCGCGACACCCCCTGGGGCCGGATGACCTACATCGACTACCGGCACCGCGTCGAGTTCGGCGAGGACGAGTACCGCAAGATCGACGAGTACTGCAAGGAGAAGGGCCTCGCCTGGTTCGCCTCCCCGTGGGACACCGAGGCCGTCGCCTTCCTGGAGAAGTTCGACGTCCCCGCCCACAAGGTGGCCTCCGCCTCCCTGACCGACGACGAGCTGCTGCGCTCCCTGCGCGCCACCAGCCGCACGGTCATCCTCTCCACCGGCATGTCGACACCGAAGCAGATCCGCCACGCGGTCGAGGTGCTGGGCAGCGAGAACATCCTGCTCTGCCACGCCACCTCCACCTACCCGGCCAAGGCCGAGGAGCTCAACCTGCGGATGATCCACACCCTGCAGAACGAGTTCCCGAACGTGCCGATCGGCTACTCCGGCCACGAGACCGGTCTCCAGACGACGCTCGCCGCCGTCGCCCTCGGCGCCGTCTTCGTCGAACGCCACATCACCCTGGACCGCGCCATGTGGGGCTCGGACCAGGCGGCCTCCGTCGAGCCCGGCGGTCTCCAGCGCCTGGTGCGCGACATCCGCACCATCGAGTGCTCCCTCGGTGACGGCGTCAAGAAGGTCTACGACAGCGAGCTGGCGCCCATGAAGAAGCTGCGCCGCGTCAAGGGCGTCATCGCCGAGGCCGAGGAGACCCAGGGCGCCGGCGAGCCCGCGCGGGTCTGACGAGCCGCGCGAGTCCGAGGTGACCACCACCGCCGCCCCCGTCCCCGAGCCCGAGCGCACCGGCCCGCGCCGGGCCGGGGGCGGGGGGACCCTGGCCTTCGTCGAGAGCCCGGTCCAGCTCCTCAACGTGCTGGAGTGGGCGCACGCGCGTGCACCGCGCGCGTCCGTGACCGTCGTCGTCCTGCCGCCGCACGACCCCATGACGCGCGGTCAGCTCCGCCGCATGGCCCAGCTCGCCCGGGACGAGGGGCACGCCGTGGACTGGGCGGAGGCCAGGGGCGGGGCCGGCGCGCCCCTGCGGACCGTCACCGCGCTCGCCCGCCCGCTCCGGGAGGCCGGACGCATCGTCATCGGGGACCCGTTCTCGCGGTACGTGCAGCTGCTCCTCGCCCTGTCCGGCACCGCGGCCGACCTCACCGTCGTCGACGACGGCACCGCCACGATGGAGTTCACCGCCCAGCTCGCCGCCGGAGCGAAACGCTTCACCCGATGGCACCGCAAGGGCGCCGGGGGCGCGCGGGCGCTGCTGTTCGCGCCCGCCTCGCGGCGCGCCCGGCGGCGGCTGACGCCCGGACCGCGGCGGCGCGTCGAGCTGTTCAGTTCGATGCCGGTGGAGCCGCCCGAGCACGTCACCGTCGCCGAGAACACCTTCGCCTGGACCCGGGAGCGCTACGGCCCGCCCGCCCTGATCGACGGCAGCGACCTGGTGGGCACCTCGCTCGCGGAGACGGGCGTCGTCGACGCCGACCGCTATGTGGACGCCGTGCGCTCCCTCGCCCGCGCGCACGGTGCCGTGCGGTACTTCGCGCACCGCAGGGAGCGCACCGAGAAGCTGCACCGCATCGCGGTCGAGTGCGACCTGGAGATCGTCCGCCCGGACCTGCCGCTCGAACTCGTGGCCCGCCGCGGGCCCGTCGCCCGCACGATCCTCAGCTTCCCGTCCACGGTGGTGCACACGCTGCCGCTCGCCCTGTCCGGCACGGGGGCCGAGGTCGCCGTCTGCGACGTGGACCCGGCCTGGCTCAGCGACGGCGCCTCACCGCGCGCCCAGGGCTTCCTCTCCGGCGTCACCGCCACGGCCCGCGGCGTCCACCGCCTGCCCGCCTCCGGCGCCTGACAGGCGGGCGCGGGGGCGCGTTGTCGGCTCTCCTGCCGGGCCCCCGCGCCGGGCTCACGCCGGGCCCCGCGGCGGGCTCACGCCACCGGCGTCGCGCTGACGGCCCGTCGGCTCCGGCGGCTGCCCTCCGTCCGGCCGGGGCGCGCCGTGGCGAACAACACACGCGGTAGGCGGACGCGGACCCGCTGGTGAACGGTTGTCGGGTACGTGAGTACGCTCGCCGGGCGTCCCGCCCAACCCGGGCGGACCGGTGCCCCAACGGAGACTGACATGACGATGACCCGCCCGGCTCAGCCGGCGACCGGCCCCGCGCCGATCTACGACAGCCTCATAGCCGAACACGGCGACGTCCCCGCGGAGACCCGCGCGGTGGCCGAGAAGACCCAGCGAGAGGTCGCCAGAGCACTCGACTGGAGCGACCTCGGCAGGCACCCGCTGTCCTCCAGCACGCCGCCGCACGGCCACCCCCCGGAACGCGGCGGGCGCTGAACGTACGGCACCCAGAGGCCTGGCGGGCCGGCCCCCCACACGGCCCTTCGCCCTCTCCCGTCCGCGCCCCGTCCACGACCCCGCGGGTGCGCCGAACCACCGGCGCCAGTCGGTCGCGTGTGGAACCGGCGAAACATGCCAGAACGACACAGGGTGGAGGCAAGCGGTGGCAATGAACCAATTGGTGTACCCATCTCACTCGGGGCGTATGCGCGTCGAGCGCCGTGGATTTTTCCCCTGTGTGGCTTAACTTTCCGTGATCACTGGTCAGTTAGGGCCTTCGGGGGCATACGCTCAGTCGGGTGAACCAACTGCTGTCAGCCAAGTCCACCCAGCGGACGGCCGGTGAGACACCCCTGGACGGGGCCCTGCCCGGCGACCTGTGCCGCGAGCTCATCACGTTCCGGCGGGACCTGCACATGCATCCCGAGCTGGGGCACCAGGAGTACCGGACC
Source organism: Streptomyces sp. WMMC1477 (assembly GCF_027460245.1). Lineage (NCBI taxonomy): Bacteria > Bacillati > Actinomycetota > Actinomycetes > Kitasatosporales > Streptomycetaceae > Streptomyces > Streptomyces sp. WMMC1477. The sequence goes on from NZ_JAPZBD010000003.1 coordinate 3,645,958, forward strand.
ACCGCGGCGATCAAGGCGCGCCTCGAACAGGCCGGCCTACGCCCCCGCGTACTGGGTATCGGCACCGGGCTGATCTGCGACATCCACCCCGACCTGGCCGAGTCATGGGACGGCGGCCGTCCCATGCTCGCGCTGCGCGCCGACATCGACGCCCTGCCGATTCCGGACACCAAGACCGTGTCCTACCGCTCGACCGTGCCCGACCGGGCACACGCCTGCGGCCACGACGTCCACACCACCGTCGTCCTCGGCGCGGGCCTCGTCCTCGCCGACCTCGCCCGGCGCGGCCGGCTGCCCCACTCCGTCCGGCTCGTCTTCCAGCCCGCCGAGGAAGTGCTCCCCGGGGGCGCGACGGACGCCATCGACGGCGGTGCGCTCGACGGCGTCGGGCGCATCCTCGCCGTCCACTGCGACCCCCGCGTGGACGCCGGCCGCATCGGCCTGCGCCCCGGCCCCATCACCTCCGCCTGCGACCGGCTGGAGGTCATCCTGGAGGGCCCCGGCGGCCACACCGCCCGCCCCCACCTGACGACCGACCTGGTCACGGCCGCCGCCCGCGTCGTCACCGACGTCCCCGCGCTGCTGGCGCGCCGTGTGGACACCCGGGCGGGGCTCGCCGTCACCTGGGGGCGCGTCGTCTCGGGGCACGCTCCCAACGTCATCCCGCAGCGTGCGGAGCTCTCCGGCACCATCCGTTGCCTCGACCTCCCCGGCTGGCGGGCCGCCCCGGACGTCGTGCACGCGGCCGTCGACGAGGTGGCGAGCCTGCACCAGGCCAAGCCGGAGATCAACTACATCCGGGGCGTCCCGCCCGTCGTCAACGAGACGACGACGACGGAGTTGCTGCGCAACGCGATGGCGGCCCGGCGCGGGGCGCACACGGTGGAGTCGACCGAGCAGTCCCTCGGCGGGGAGGACTTCTCCTGGTACCTGGAGCAGGTGCCCGGCGCCATGGCCCGGCTCGGCGTGCGCCCGCCCGGGGACCCGACGTCGCGCGACATCCACCAGGGGGACTTCGACGCCGACGAGCGGGCGATCAAGGTCGGCGTGGAGCTCTTCACGGCCGCCGCCCTCCTGGACGCCGCCCACGGCTGAGCCACCGGCCCGGACACGTCCGGTGCCGGGGCCTTCACGGCCCGATACCGAGCCGCGACCGCCTCGGTTCCGGACTGCTCCCAGAGCCGGGATCAGTGCTCTCACCAGGGCGGATGTGCCCCTGGCCGAGGCGGTCCCGGGCGGGTGGGCGGCTGGCCGAAAGTCGCGGTTAACACCGAAACGATAACGGACGGAAGCCAGGGCTTTACCTGACATCTACGCGCGTTACTCTGAGCCCGAGAGCCAGCGCCGGAAGGGGCGCTTCCTGAGAGTCGAAGGAGACCTCCTCTTGCGTCGCGTCACCAAGATTGCCGCCGCGGTCACCGCCACCGCGGCTCTCGCACTCACCACCGCCGCCTGCGGTGGCACTTCCACCGAGTCCTCCGGGGACAAGGGCGCCGCCATCGCCTACGACGTTGGCGGCCGGGGCGACCAGTCCTTCAACGATGCGGCCTACGCGGGCCTCCAGAAGGCCGAGAAGGAGTTCGGCTGGGAGGGCGAGGACGTCGAGCCGTCGGACGGCGAGTCCGACGCCGACAAGGCCGCCCGGCTGAAGGAGCTGGCCCGCCAGGGCTACAACCCGGTCATCGGCGTCGGCTTCGCCTACGCGGGCCCCATCGCCGAGGCAGCCGAGGAGTACCCGGACACCACGTTCGGCCTCATCGACGACGAGCAGGCCAAGGGCGACAACATCGTCAACATGGTCTTCAGCGAGGAGCAGGGCTCCTACCTGGCCGGTGTCGCCGCCGCCCACGCGACCGAGACCGACGTCGTCGGCTTCGTCGGCGGTGTCGAGGTTCCGCTGATCAAGAAGTTCGAGGCCGGGTTCGTCCAGGGCGTCAAGGACACCGACCCGGACATCACGATCAAGAGCCAGTACCTCACCCAGCCGCCGAACATGAACGGCTTCTCCAAGCCGGACCTCGGCAAGGAGGCCGCCCGCGGTCAGCTCGACGCGAAGGCCGACGTCATCTACCACGCGGCCGGTCTCGCCGGTCAGGGCGTGATCGAGGCCGCCGCCGACCGCGGCGAGTGGGTCATCGGTGTGGACTCGGACCAGTACGCCCAGAAGACCCTGGCTCCGTACAAGGACTCCATCCTGACCTCGATGACCAAGGACGTCCCGGACGCGGTCTACGAGCTCATCAAGTCCGTGGAGGACGGCGCCCCGCAGTCCGGTGTCGTCCGCTACAACCTGGAGACCGACGGCGTGGCGCTGTCGGAGTCCAACCCCGCGTACAAGGAGATGTCCGACCTGACCGCGGCCGTGGCCAAGGCCAAGGAGGACATCATCGCGGGCCGGATCACGGTGAACACCACCCCGTGACGCCGGTCGGCTGACCGCCGCCGTACGCGTACGGACCCGGCCCGGCCCGGTGGGCGCACCCCTCGCGCCCACCGGGCCGGGCCGCCCGGCACTGCCGGGGCGGTAGGTCCTCCCGGGAGCGGCGTGGGAAGCGCGCCCCGCACGGCGTTCCCGGCCGCCCGGGGAGGTGCTCGGTGCCCCGGGCGCCCCGGCACCCTCCCGCTGAGTGAGGAGTGCCCCGTCAACCGGGGACTCTACGCGCGTAGTCAGGGGCTCGGCGCGGTACCGTCACCCACGCCACCCCCGCACCCCCGCCCCTCGCCACTCCGTTCGAGCCCACCCCCGTTCGAGCCCGCTCCTTAGCCCCGAGGAGAGTGCACCATCTTCGCCTCCAGCAGCCCGCCCGCCGTAGAGCTGGCCGGCATCACCAAACGCTTCCCCGGCGTCGTCGCCAACCACGACATCCACCTGTCCGTCGCCAAGGGCACGGTGCACGCGATCGTGGGGGAGAACGGCGCGGGCAAGTCCACGCTGATGAAGATCCTCTACGGCATGCAGAAGCCGGACGAGGGCACCATCACCGTCGACGGCGAGCAGGTCACCCTGCACAGCCCCGCCGACGCCATCGCCCGCGGCATCGGCATGGTGCACCAGCACTTCATGCTCGCCGACAACCTCACGGTGCTCGAGAACGTCGTGCTCGGCAGTGAGTCCCTCCACGGGATCGGCGGCAAGGCCCGCGCGAAGATCCTGGAGATCTCCGAGGCCTACGGGCTCGGCGTCCGCCCCGACGCCCTCGTCGAGGACCTCGGCGTCGCGGACCGCCAGCGGGTGGAGATCCTCAAGGTCCTCTACCGGGGCGCCCGCACGCTCATCCTGGACGAGCCGACGGCCGTGCTCGTCCCGCAGGAGGTGGACGCGCTCTTCGACAACCTGCGCGAGCTCAAGGCCGAGGGCCTGACCGTCATCTTCATCTCGCACAAGCTCGGCGAGGTCCTCTCCGTCGCGGACGACATCACCGTCATCCGGCGCGGCACGACGGTCGCCTCCGTCCACCCGCGGGACGTCACGAGCAAGCAGCTCGCCGAGCTGATGGTCGGCAGCGAACTGCCCGTACCGGAGACGCGCGAGTCCACCGTCACCGACCGGCCGGTGCTCGCCGTCGAGGAGCTGACCGTCCGCATCCACGACGCCGAACACGGGCACCGCACCGTCCTGGACGAGATCGACTTCACCATCCACGCGGGCGAGGTCCTCGGCCTCGCGGGCGTCGAGGGCAACGGCCAGACGGAGCTGGTCGACGCCCTCATCGGCCTGCGGCACGCCGACGCCGGAACGATCCGGCTGGGCGAGGAGGACATCACCGGCTGGGCCACCCGCAAGCGTCGCGAGGGCGGCGTCGGCTACATCCCCGAGGACCGCCACCGGCACGGCCTGCTGCTGGAGGCCCCGCTGTGGGAGAACCGCATCCTCGGCCACGTCACCGAGGAGCCCAACAGCAACGGCTACTGGCTGAAGCCGAAGGAGGCCCGGGCCGACACCGAGCGGATCGTCGAGGAGTACGACGTCCGCACGCCCGGCATCGAGGTCACCGCGGCCTCCCTGTCCGGCGGCAACCAGCAGAAGCTGATCGTCGGCCGGGAGATGAGCCACAAGCCGCGCTTCCTCATCGCCGCCCACCCCACGCGCGGCGTGGACGTCGGCGCCCAGGCCCAGATCTGGGACCAGATCCGCGAGGCCCGCCACGAGGGGCTGGCCGTGCTGCTGATCTCCGCCGACCTGGACGAGCTGATCGGCCTGTCCGACACCCTGCGGGTCATCTACCGCGGCCGGCTCGTCGCCGACGCGGACCCCGCCACGATCACCCCGGAGGAGTTGGGCACCGCCATGACCGGTGCCGCGTCCGGCCACCTGGAGCACGAGGAAGGGCCCCAGGACGACGTCCGGCCCGGCGACACCGACGGCGCCCAGAACGAGGAGAACGAGCATGAGTGACGGTGGTGGCGGCGTGACCGACGGCGGAAAGCCGGGATCGCCCGAGCCGGGAGCACCCGCCCGGACACCCGGCGGGCGGTTCGACACCGACCGCCTGATCATGGCGTTCGGGGGCCCCGTCCTCGCCCTCGGCGTGGCGGTCCTGCTGACCTCGGTGGTGCTCCTGCTCTCCGGCCGCAACCCGGTCGAGCCGTACATCCTGATGGTGGAGTACGCGGGCAACGCCGACATCCAGGTCAACATCCTCAACCGGAGCACGACGTACTACATCGCGGCGCTCGCGGTGGCCGTCGGCTTCCGGATGAACCTGTTCAACATCGGTGTGGACGGCCAGTACCGGCTCGCCGCCGTGATGGCCGCCATCGTCGGCGCCGCGATCGAGCTGCCCGCACCGCTGCACGTGACGGCGATCGTCCTCGTGGCGATGCTCACCGGCGCCTTCTGGGCCGGTATCGCGGGCATCCTCAAGACGACGCGCGGGGTCAGCGAGGTCGTCTCGACGATCATGCTCAACGCCATCGCGACGAGCATCATCGCCTACCTGATCCTGCCCGCCCAGTTCGGCGAGCAGCGCGGCAACAACCTGACGACGGGTCTGATCCCCGAGTCCGGCTGGTTCCCCGGCTTCGACACCGGGGACGGCGGCGTCGTCTACGGCTTCATCGTCGTCGCCGTCCTCCTCGGCGTCCTCTACTGGCTCGTCCTGAACCGCACCCGCTTCGGCTTCGACCTGCGGGCCACCGGAGCCAGCCCGAGCGCGGCGGCGGCCAGCGGCGTCGACGCCAAGCGGATGGTCTTCACCTCCATGGTGATCTCCGGCGCCGTCGCGGGCATGGCGGGCATGCCGGTGCTGCTCGGCGACTCCCACACCTACAGCCTCGTCTTCCCCGTCGGCGTCGGCTTCACCGGCATCACCATCGCGCTGCTCGGCCGCAACCACCCGGTCGGCATCGCCCTCGGCGCCCTGCTGATCGCCTTCCTCGACATCGCGTCCCAGACGCTCGACTTCAACGGCTACGAGCGCGAGATCGCCACGATCATGCAGGGCCTGATCGTGATCGCCGTCGTCGTCAGCTACGAGGCGGTGCGCCGCTGGGGCCTGCGCCGCCAGCAACAGCGGGTCGGCGAGGAACTCGCCGCCCAGGCCGCGGGCGCCGCCGGCGGTAACAGCCAGAACCTGAGCAAGGGGGCCTCGGCATGAGCACCGTCGTCAGGACCAAGCCGACGCCCGGGCCGTCGCCCCACCAGCGCGCGGACCGACGCAGCCTGACCCTCGCCCAGTGGATGCTGGTCATCGCGGCCGGTCTCGCGCTGTTCTCCGCCGTCCGGCTGATCACCGACGCCAACGGCATCACCTCCACCGGGCAGGTCTCCGCCGCCCTGCGCCTGGCCGTCCCGATCGGCCTCGCCGGGCTCGGCGGCCTGTGGGCCGAGCGCGCGGGCGTGATCAACATCGGCCTCGAGGGCATGATGATCCTCGGCACGTGGTTCGGTGCCTGGGCCGGTGTGCAGTGGGGCCCGTGGACGGGTGTCGTCTTCGGCATCGTCGGCGGCGCGCTCGGCGGGCTGATCCACGCCATCGCCACCGTCTCCTTCGGCGTCAACCACATCGTCTCCGGTGTGGCGATCAACATCCTCGCCGTCGGCGTCACCCGCTACCTGTCGAAATTCACCTTCGACACGATGGAGGGCGGCACCGAGAAGCAGTCCCCGCCGATCGACTCGATCACCAGCATCACCGTGCCGGGGCTCTCGGACTGGATGCGCGACCTCAACAACGAACACTGGTTCTTCGTCTCCGACCTCGCGGGGATCGTCGGCGGTCTCGTCACCAACCTCTCCCTGCTGACGGTCGTCGCGCTGCTGATGGTGCCGTTCAGCTGGTGGGTGCTGTGGCACACCAGCTTCGGGCTGCGGCTGCGCTCCTGCGGTGAGAACCCGACGGCCGCCGAGTCCCTCGGCGTCAACGTCTACAAGTACAAGTACCTCGCGGTGATGATCTCCGGCGGCTTCGCCGGGCTCGGCGGCGTCTTCCTGGCCGAGGTCGCGGCCAACATCTACCAGGAGGGCCAGACCGGCGGACGCGGCTACATCGGCCTCGCCGCGATGATCTTCGGCAACTGGATGCCCGGCGGCATGGCCATGGGCGCCGGCCTCTTCGGCTACGCCGACAGCCTCAACCTGCGCGGCGGCGGCACCAACGTCCACGCGCTCCTGCTGTTCCTGGCCATCCTGCTGGCCCTCGCGGTCGTCTGGGAGATCTACCGCAGGAAGTGGGTCACCGCGCTCGTCGCCGGCGTCACCGGGCTCGGGCTGTTCGCCTACTACCTGTCCGTGGACGAGGTACCCAGCCAGTTCGTCTCCGCCGCCCCCTACGTGGCGACGCTGCTCGTGCTGGCCCTGTCCGCGCAACGGCTGCGCATGCCGAAGGCCAACGGCCGGCCTTACCGCAAGGGCGAGGGCAAGTGACCCCGGCCGAGCCGCCCGCCCCCGGCTGGGAGGCGCTGCGGAAGCTGGCCCGGGACGCCATGTCCCGGGCCTACGCCCCCTACTCCGGCTTCCCCGTCGGCGCCGCGGCCCTCGTCGAGGACGGCCGGACGGTCAGCGGGTGCAACGTGGAGAACGCCGCGTACGGCGTCGCCCTGTGCGCCGAGTGCGGACTCGTCTCCGAGCTCGTCGCCACCGGCGGCGGCCGGCTCACCCACTTCACCTGCTGCGACCGCAACGGCGACCTGCTCATGCCCTGCGGACGCTGCCGCCAGCTCCTGTGGGAGCACGGGGGCCCGGCGCTCGCCGTCGACACCCCCGGCGGCGTCCGCCCCCTGGCCGAGCTGCTGCCCGACGCCTTCGGCCCGCACGACCTGGAACGCTGACGCGCCGCCGGGCCGGCCCCGCCCCGCGCGGGCCGGGGCCCGGCCCGCCGTCAGCCCGAGCCTCGACGCCCCGCGAAGGAACCCCGCATGGACGCCATCTCCGTCATCCGCACCAAGCGTGACCGCGGCACCCTCAGCCCCGAGCAGATCGACTGGATCATCGACGCCTACACCCAGGGTGACGTGGCGGACGAGCAGATGTCCGCCCTGGCCATGGCGATCCTGCTCAACGGCATGGACCGGGCCGAGATCGCCCGCTGGACGGCCGCGATGATCGCCAGCGGCGAGCGGATGGACTTCTCCTCGCTGCCCCGCCCCACCGCCGACAAGCACTCCACCGGCGGCGTCGGCGACAAGATCACCCTGCCGCTCGCGCCGCTCGTCGCGGCCTGCGGCGCGGCCGTCCCGCAGCTCTCCGGACGCGGGCTCGGCCACACCGGCGGCACGCTCGACAAGCTGGAGTCCATCCCCGGCTGGCGGGCGCTGCTCTCCAACGCGGAGATGCTCGACGTCCTGCGCGACGTCGGCGCCGTCGTCTGCGCCGCCGGGGACGGGCTCGCCCCGGCCGACAAGAAGCTCTACGCCCTGCGGGACGTCACCGGCACGGTGGAGGCCATCCCGCTGATCGCCAGCTCGATCATGTCCAAGAAGATCGCCGAGGGCACCGGCTCCCTCGTCCTGGACGTCAAGGTCGGCTCGGGGGCGTTCATGAAGAACCTCGACGACGCCACCGAGCTGGCCCGCACCATGGTCGGCCTCGGCACCGACCACGGCGTGAAGACCGTCGCCCTGCTCACCGACATGTCCACCCCCCTCGGGCTGACCGCCGGGAACGCGCTGGAGGTCCGCGAGTCCGTCGAGGTGCTGGCGGGCGGCGGACCGCAGGACGTGGTCGAGCTGACGCTGGCGCTGGCCCGCGAGATGCTCGACGCCGCCGGACTGCCCGACGCCGACCCGGCCCGGGCGCTGGCCGACGGTTCCGCCATGGACTGCTGGCGCCGCATGATCACCGCGCAGGGCGGCGACCCCGACGCCCCGCTCCCCACCGCCCGCGAGCGCCACGTCGTCCCGGCCCCCGCCTCCGGGGCGCTGTCCCGGCTGGATGCCTACGCCGTCGGCGTCGCCGCCTGGCGGCTGGGCGCGGGCCGGGCCCGCAAGGAGGACCCGGTGCAGGCCGGAGCCGGCGTCGAGCTGCACGCGAAGCCCGGCGACACCGTGCGCGAGGGCCAGCCGCTGCTGACCCTGCACACCGACACGCCCGCCGCCTTCGACTACGCCCTGGCCGCCCTGGACGGCGCCGTCGAGGTCGGCGGCGCCTTCACCCCGGCCCCGATCGTGCTGGGCCGCGTGGACTGACGGGCGCGGGGCGGCGTGGTGCGGCCCGTCGCCTACGCCGCCTCGGGCGGGACGGGCGCGATGACGGCGAAGGCCGCGCCCTGCGGGTCCTGCACGACGGCCATCCGGCCGGCCATCATGTCGAAGGGCGGCTTCAGCACGGAGCCGCCCGCCCGCACCAGGGCGTCCACGGTGCTGTCGACGTCGTCCACGGCGAAGTACGTCAGCCAGTGCGAGGGCACGTCCGGGCCGAGCTGGTCGAGGCCCTGCATGCCGCCGACGGAGGTGCCCTCCACGTTCAGGGAGAAGTACCCCTCGGCGCCCTTCATCGTGCTGGCGCCGATGCCCAGCACCGAGCCGTAGAAGTCGGCCGCGGTGTCCGTGTCCCCGGTGTTGAGCTCGCTCCACACGACCGCCCCCGGCTCGCCGGAGACCCCGAAGCCGGGGAAGTCCCGGGCCTGCCACAGGCCGAACACCGCGTTCGTCGGGTCCTGGACGACGGCCATCCGGCCCAGGCTCATGACGTCCATGGGCGGCATGATCAGCGTGCCGCCCTCCGCGGTGACGGCGGCACCGGTGGCGTCCACGTCCCGGGCTGCCAGGTACGTCGTCCACACGGGCGGCGGGGGCGGGTCCGGGCGGCTGCCGTCCGGGTTCATCGCCGTCATGATCCCCGCCACCGGCCTGCCCCCCAGGGCGCACACGGAATAGCCACCGGTCTCGGGCGGGCCGATCTCGCCCTGCCAGCCGAACAGGTCGCGGTAGAAGTCCAGGGCGGCCTGCTGGTCCGGCACCATGAGGTCGATCCAGCAGGGCGTGCCCTGGGCGTAGGGCGTGGTGACGTCGGGCATGGGGTTCCTCCAGCCGGGATCGCGGACCCAACCCGGCGAGCGTATCCGTTATGCCCGACGTGTTCCGTTAAGTGCGAGCCCGTTCGGGGCAGCGCCTCCGGCCGGGAGAAGGCGGCGGCCTCCCCGTGAAGAGGACGGCCGGCCGCCGGGGGGAGTCCCGACGGCCGGCGTCCCGTCAGGCCGCGGCGAGCCGGAGGGCACGGCGGGTGGCGTAGAGGGTGACGCCGGTGGCGGCTGCCAGGGCCACCAGGCAGAGGGCGATGGTGGCCGCCCAGCCGCCGCCGTGGAAGGCGAGCGCGCCGAGCGTGCCGCCCAGGGAGCTGCCCACGTAGTACGCCATCTGGTAGAGCGCGGAGGCCTGCGCGCGGGCCGTCGTGGCCGTGCGGCTCACGGCGGACGAGGCGGTGGCGTGCCCGGCGAAGAAGCCAGCGGTGACGAGGACCAGGCCCAGCAGGACGGCGGCCAGCTCGGCGGAGAGCGTCAGCAGCAGCCCGGCCGCGGTGGTGCCGATGGCCAGGTACAGGGTGCCGCGCCGGCCCAGCCGGGCGACCAGCTTGCCGGCCGCCGCCGAGGACACCGTGCCCACGAGGTAGATGGCGAAGATGGAGCCGACCAGCCCCTGGGAGAGCCCGAACGGCTCGGCCACCAGCCGGTAGCCGACGACGGTGTAGACGGCCCCGAAGACGGCCATGAGCAGCAGCCCGATCGTGTACAGCCGAACCAGCAGCGGGTTGGCCAGGTGGCCGCGCACCGTGCGGGCCAGGGCCCGGGGCTCCAGCGGGGCGGGGGTGAAGTTGCGGGCCCTGGGGAGCAGCAGCCGGAAGACGACCACGCACACGGCGGCCAGCACACCGACGGCCAGCAGCCCGCCGCGCCAGCCGTGGCCCTCGGCGACCCAGCCGGTGACGATGCGGCCGGACATGCCGCCGACGCTGTTGCCCGCGACGAACAGCCCGATGGCGCCGACCAGCGCCTTCGGCGGCAGTTCCTCGGACAGGTAGGCCATCGCCGAGGCCGGTACGCCCGCGATGGCCGCGCCCTGCACGGCCCGCAGCGCGATCAGCCAGCCCAGGTCGGGGGCGAAGGGCAGCGCCAGGGCGAGGCCCACCGCGACCGTCACGGACACCGTCATCAGCCGCTGCCGTCCGAAGCGCTCCGAGAGCATGCTCAGCGGCAGCACACACACCGCCAGGGCGATCGTGGCGGCGGAGATCGTCCAGCTGGCCGCGTCCGGGGTCACCGCGAAGTCGGCGGAGAGGGCGGGCAGGAGTGCCTGGGTGGAGAAGAGGAGGGCGAAGGTGGCCAGGCCCAGGGCGAAGAGCGCGAGGTTGGCGCGGGCCCGGTGGCGGCCGGAGCGGGCGGCGGCGGTGGCGGGGGACGACGGCTGAGAGGCACCCGGGGTGACGGGTGCCCCGGTATCGACGGAAGGCATGTCTCGAACCTACGCAGCGCCACATTCATGCGTCCAATGCACAACGATGCGAGAATCGATCCACTGACGCATAAGCAGAGCTGAGGACGGCCAGTGTCACCACCAGGCAACGAAAAAGACATTCAGGCAACACTGGCCGACATCGACGCCGAGTCCTGGGCAGCCCTGCTGGCTCCGCGCCTGACCCAGTTCACGGCGGTCGCCCGGCACGAGCACGTCACCCGGGCGGCGCGGGAGCTGGCGGTGCCGCAGTCCACCCTCAGCCGTGCCGTCGCCCGTCTGGAGGAGGACCTCGGCGTCGCCCTGCTGGCCCGGCGGGGCCGGACGGTCTCGCTCACCCCGGCCGGTCGCACGTTCTGGGCCTCGGTGGAGAAGGCGCTCGCCGCCGTCGAACAGGCCGCGGAGGCGGTGCGCGCAGACGCCGACCCGACCACGGGCAAGGTGGCCTTCGGCTTCCTGCACACGCTCGGCTCGGAGACGGTACCCGGCCTGATCCGCTCCTTCCGGGCCGACCACCCCAGGGTGCGGTTCGCGCTCGTGCAGAACTACGGCGAGGCCATGCTGGAGCGGCTGCGCGAGGGCACCCTCGACCTGTGCCTCACCTCGCCCGTCCCGGACGACCCCGACCTCGTCACCCGGCGCCTGGACGAGCAGCGGCTGCGACTCGTCGTCCCGGACGACCACCGGCTCGCCCGCCGCAAGCGCGTCCGGCTCGCCGAGGCGGCCGATGAGCCGTTCATCACCCTGGAGCCCGGCTACGGCATGCGGCGCATCTTCGAGACTCTGTGCGCCGAGGCCGGGTTCACGCCCCGGGTCGCCTTCGAGGGCGAGGAGGCGGAGACGCTGCGCGGCCTGGTCGCCGCGGGGCTCGGGGTGGCTCTGCTGCCACCGGCGGCCGTGCCCCGGCCCGGGCTGGTGGAGCTCGCGGTGACCGCGCCGCGGGCGGTGCGGGAGATCGGCGTCGCCTGGCTCGGCGGCCAGCCCGACACCCCGCCGGTGGCCGCGTTCAAGCGGTTCCTCCTCACCCGGCGCGGCCGGCTGCTGGCCTGAGCCGCGCCGTGGCTCAGGAACCGCCGAACCCGGAGGCCAACGGCATGCGCAGGCCCAGGGGCGGCGGGGCGGCGAGGGCGTCGTGGACGGGGCGGGCGAAGTCCTGGGCGCACAGGGTGCCCAGGACGAAGTCCGTGGCCAGGGCGAAGACCTCGGCCCGGTACTCGCGCAGGGCGTGCCCGTCGGTGTGCGCCTCGAAACGGCAGACGCGGGAGCCCGCCTTCCGGGCCCGCTCGGCGAGACGGTAGGAGCGCTCGGGGTCCGAGCGCCGGTCGTTGGTGCCGTGGACGACGAGGACCTGGCGGTCCGTCAACTGCTCGACCGGCTCCTCGTCCGCGTCGGGCTCCTCCGGCAGCCACGGGGCCAGCGCGACGACGGAGACGACGGCCGGGTGCCCGGCGGCCCGGAGCGCGGCCCGCCCGCCGAGCCCGGTCCCGGCCAGGCAGACGGGCACGTCGCCGTAGCGCTGCACGAGTTCGTCGAGCGCCCAGGAGGCGTCGGCCACCGGGTGCGCGGAGGGGCCGTTCCACCCCTGGTAGCGGTAGTGGACGACGTGTGCGGTCAGCCCCTCGCCGAGGCGCCTGGCCGCCCGCGCCGCCTGCCGGGCCAGTCCCAGCGAGCCCGCGGCGGCCAGCGGCGAGGCCCGCCGCGTCGAGTGCGGGACGCCGCCGGGCAGCAGCAGGAGGACACCCTCGACCCGTCCCGTCGTCCCGAGCGGTCGGCCGAGCCGGGCGTCCCGCTGGGGCGGTGCTTGGCCATCCATGGGGCAACGATGGCAGACATCCCGGTGAGGGAAGCCCGCATCGGCAGTCACCGTTGCGTATCGAAGTGCCGGACGGCCTCGCCCGGCCAGGCCCGGCGCCGCGTCAGGCGGTGTGCCACAGCGCCTCGGGCGTCAGCTCGCGGTGACTGCGGTAGCCGGCGTTGCCGAGCGTCAGGTCCAACTCGGCGAGCAGACAGCGCAGGACGTGCTCGACGCCCGCCTGCCCGGCCAGCGCGAGACCGTACAGGTAGGGGCGGCCGAGGAGGACGGCGTCGGCGCCGAGGGCGAGGGCCTTGAAGACGTCGGCGCCGGTGCGTACGCCGGAGTCGAACAGGACCGTCGTGCGGTCGCCGACGGCCTCCGCGATGGCGGGCAGCGCGTCGAGGGAGGCGATGGCCCCGTCGATCTGACGGCCGCCGTGGTTGGAGACGACGATGCCGTCCATCCCGTGCTCGACGGCGAGTTCGGCGTCCGGGACGCACTGGATGCCCTTGAGGACCACCGGGCCGTCCCAGTGCTCGCGGATGAAGGGCAGCTCGTCCCAGCTCAGCCCGGTGTTGGGGAAGACGTCGGCGAAGACGAGCCCGGCCGTGCCCGCGTCGGCGTCCGCGGTACCGGACTCCTTCTCCAGCCGCCGCCGGAAGACGGGGTCGGAGGTGTAGTTGGCGATGCCCTCGCCCTGGAGGAAGGGCAGGTAACCCCGGTCGAGGTCGGCCGGGCGCCAGCCGAGCATCGTCGTGTCCAGGGTGATGACCAGGTGGGTGTAGCCGGCGGCGCGGGCCCGCCGCAGCAGGCTCACGCACAGCTCCGGGTCCCGGGGCCAGTAGAGCTGGTACCAGCGCGGCCCCGGCCCGCTCGCCTCCGCCGCCTCCTCGATCGAGTGACTGGCCTGGGTGGAGTGGATGTAGGGCAGCCCGAGAGCGGCGGCCGCGCGTGCCGTGGCCAGCTCCCCCTCGGGATGGGCGAGCTTCTGCACGCCGACGGGCCCGAGCAGCACGGGCGCGGGCAGCCCGGATCCGAGGACGGTCGCCGACAGGTCCCGCCGGGCGTGGTCGCGCAGCATCCGGGGAACGACGCGCCAGCGCTCGAACGCCGCCACGTTGGCCCGGGCGGTCGAGCCGCTCCCGGCGCTGGGGACGATGTAGCCGAGCGCCGCGCCGTCGAGCTTCTCGGCCGCGTGGACCTCCAGGTTCGCCAGGTCCGTCGTGAGCGCGGGCCGCTCCTTGAGGAAGGCGCCGTTGAAGTAGATCAGCGACTGGTGGTCCGAGAAGTGGGCGGGCGGTGGCGTGTTCGCGTCGGTCATGCGGTCCTCGCGCTCTCTCGGGGCTGCGGTCGGCCTGCGGCCGTGACGGTGGTGGTGTCCGTGCGGGCCCGGTCTCCGCAGAGTCTGCTGGCCGGGCCCGCCCGCGTCCACGGTGCGCGGCCGTCTTGGGAGTGGTCACAACGTCCCGGCGCGGAAGTCTGTGCGCATGCCAAGGGCCGGTGCGGGGGCGGCGGCTCGATGATGGACGAACTGACCGGTCAGTAACTACCGCTCCGCCGCGGGGCGGTGGCTCGCGGTTCGCCGGGCCCGAACCGTCGCGCCCCCTCGCGGGGCGGTCCCCACAGTGAACTGTCCGAAAGGTGTCCCCATGCCGCACGTACGCCGTCCGCGCAGAGCCGGGTTGCTGGCCGCGGCGGCGCTCGGACTCGCCGCCCTCACGGTGCCGAACGCCGCGTCCGCCACGCCGCCCCCCGTCGACCACGTCAACCTCGGCGACAGCTTCAGCGCCGGCTCCGGCATCCTGCCGCTCGCCGAGGGCAGCAACCCGCTGTGCACCCAGGCGGCCGCGAACTACGCCCACACCCTGGCCGAGGAGTACGGCCACGCCCTCACCGACGTGAGCTGCGGCGGGGCGCAGACCAGCCACTTCACCAGCTCCCAGTTCCCGGGCGTGGCGCCGCAGGCCGACGCGCTGTCCGAGGAGACCGACCTGGTCACGATGACCATCGGCGGCAACGACAACAACACCTTCATCAGCGCCGTGCTGGCCTGCGGGTCGGCGGGCCTCCTCACTTTCGGCCACGGCAGTCCGTGCCAGAACATCTACGGGGACACGTTCGAGGACGCGGTGCGCACCAGCACCTACGCGAACGTCGTCGAGGCCCTGAAGACGGTCAGGGCGAAGGCACCCGACGCGCGGGTGGCGATCTCCGGGTACCCGTGGCTGCTGCCGCCGACCGGGGGCTGCTTCCCGTTCATGCCCATCGCCAGGGGCGACGTGCCCTACCTGCGGGACCTGCAGACGACGCTGAACGACGCGGTCGAGCGGGCGGCGAAGGCCACCGGGGCCGTCTACGTCGACCAGTCCGCCGCCTCCGAGGGGCACGACGCGTGCCAGCCCCTCGGCACCCGCTGGATCGAGCCCGCCTTCGGTTCGCTCAACTACGTGCCGGTCCATCCCAACGCCCTCGGGGAGCGGGGCATGGCCGAGCAGTTCGCCGCGACGCTGAACCTGCGCTGACCCGCCGACACCGGGGTGGCGCCTCGTCGTCACCCCGGTGCGACCTGCTCCTCTCGCACTATCTACGCGCGTAGGCGTAGAGTACGAAGATGACAAGCGAGACCTTCACCACCCAGCCCACCGAGGAGCAGATCCGCCGCGCGCCCAAGGTGCTCCTGCACGACCACCTGGACGGCGGGCTGCGCCCGGCAACCGTCGTCGACCTGGCCCGGGACGCCGGCTACGACCGGCTGCCGGTAAGCGAGCCCGAGGCGCTGGGGCGCTGGTTCCGCGAGGCGGCCGACTCCGGCTCCCTCGAGCGCTACCTGGAGACGTTCGCCCACACCGTCGCCGTCATGCAGACCCGTGACGCCCTCGTGCGCGTGGCGGCCGAGTGCGCGGAGGACCTGGCCGCCGACGGCGTCGTCTACGCCGAGGTCCGCTACGCCCCCGAGCAGCACCTGGAGGGCGGGCTGAGCCTGGAGGAGGTCGTCCGGGCCGTCAACGAGGGTTTCCGCGAGGGTGAGCGGCGCGCCCGGGAGGCGGGCCACCGCATCCGCGTCGCCGCGCTGCTGACCGCCATGCGGCACGCGGCCCGGGCGCTGGAGATCGCCGAGCTGGCCAACCGCTTCCGGGACGACGGCGTCGCGGGCTTCGACATCGCCGGCGCCGAGGCCGGCTACCCGCCCACCCGGCACCTGGACGCCTTCGAGTACCTGAAGCGGGAGAACAACCACTTCACCATCCACGCGGGGGAGTCGTTCGGACTGCCCTCCATCTGGCAGGCCCTCCAGTGGTGCGGCGCGGACCGGCTGGGCCACGGCGTCCGCATCACCGACGACATGAAGATCGCCGACGACGGCACCGTGGAGCTGGGGCGGCTGGCGGCCTATGTGCGGGACAAGCGCGTTCCGCTGGAGATGTGCCCCACGTCCAACCTCCAGACCGGCGCCGCGTCCTCCTACGCCGAGCACCCCATCGGGCTGCTGCGCAAGCTGCACTACCGGGTCACCGTCAACACCGACAACCGGCTGATGAGCGGCACCAGCATGACCCGCGAATTCGGCCACCTGGTCGAGGCGTTCGGCTACACGCTCGATGACATGCAGTGGTTCACCGTCAATGCGATGAAGTCCGCGTTCATCCCTTTCGATGAACGTCTTGCGATGATCAACGACGTGATCAAGCCGGGGTACGCCGAGCTGAAGTCCGCCTGGCTGTTCCGCGAGACCGCCGCCGAGCGCTCCCTGACCAGCGATCCTTCGCGCTACCAGGGCTGACCTCGCCCCTGCGGGGCGGGCCCGGGAACCCTGCGGGAACCGCCCCGCGAGCACCGCCCCGCCCGCCCCCGGTGTTTGCCGCCCGCTCCGGGTGCTCACTAGGTTCTGCTGACCATGAGCAAGGGAACCCCCAGGAAGACTCTCGGCGTGGCCGCACTCGGCGCCGTCATCGCCGCCTCCGCGGCGGGCACCGCCTCCGCCGCCGGACCCACCGACGCCCTGCTGGACGCCGCGGCGGACCCGCAGAACCTCAGCGTGGAGGACCGCGTCATGGGCCTTCCCGGCGACCTCCAGCAGGCCGCCGGAGCGGTCCAGCAGACCACCGACCGCGCGGTGCCGAACGGGCAGGACCCGGTCGGCGGCCTGCTCGGCGGGCTGCCGGTCCTCGGCGACCTCGCGGGCTCCGGCCTGCCCACCGACCAGCTCACCGGCGGGCTGCCGACCGACCAGCTCACCGGCGGCCTGCCCACCGACCAGCTCACCGGCGGCCAGGCCGCTCCCCGCGCGCTGCAGGGCGGCGGCCTCCCCACCGACCAGCTCTCGGGCGCCCTGTCCACCGACAACCTGATCGGCGGCCAACTCCCCACCGGGGACCTCGGTGGCCTCACGGGCCCGCTCCCCCTCTGAGCCCACGGGCCCCGGAGACCCCGGGCCCGGCAGCGGGAACACCACACGCCGTGGGAGGGCGGACCACACCCGGTCCGCCCTCCCACGGCGTCTCGCCGTTCACAACGACCTGGCGTCCGGTCGCGACAGCCCCGGGACCCGGCTGCGGACCGTCGGACGACCGCCTACACGCCGGTCCCGACCCCCGCCGGACTGCGGGGACCGCCGCGGCCGGGGGCCGGAATCGGCCCCTCGCCCCGGGACGGCACCCCACGGCCGGACGGCTCCTCCCGGCGCCGGAGCGCGGCGCGGCCGCCCCCCGCCGGCCCCTCGCCCTCGTCACCGTCCCCCTCGGCGGCGGACGTGCGGACCGCCCGCCGCACCCGGCGCCGCACCACCGGGTACAGCAGCGCGTGCACGAGCCCGGCGCCCGTGGCGTTGAGGATCAGGGCGTCGACGTCGGCGCTCTGGCCCGGCACGGTCGTCCTGGCCACCTCGATACCGAGGGAGAGCACCGCCGTCACCGAAACGGTCCGGACGAAGGTCAGCACCCGCGGCGCCGGCATCCCGGCGGCCAGCGGCAGCAGGACGCCGAGCGGGGCGAGCAGCAGCAGGCCCGTGCCCAGCGAGAGCACGGCCTCGGCCGCCCCACCGAGCCAGACGGAGCGGATGGTGTCGAACGGCGTCAGGTTCGCCGGCTCGACCCAGGGCACCGTGCGCGGGCGCAGCGTGGCCAGGCCGACGGCGAGCAGATATCCGCCGAGGACGACGCGCCCCGTGGTCCGGAGGCGGATGGCGGCTCGGCCTTCGGCTCGGCCGGTGCGGCGGTGGGGTTCCTCGTGGGGCACGAGCAGAACGACGCCCGGCTGCGCCCTTGCGGTTCCGGGCGGCAGCCGTCAGAGTGGCACGCCCGCCGATTCGGCCGTCTCGGTCCGGGTGCGCAGCGCGGTGCTGCACTCGTAGCGCCGCAACTCGCTGCCCTCGGCCGCGCCGGCCCCGGTGCCGAAGGCCGGTCCGCCGAGCAGGACGCCCCGGCCGCTGTCCGCGAGCTGGGTGTCGGCGAACGTGCAGACCAGTTGGGCGAGGGCGAAGCTCGGCAACGCGGAGGGCGGTCGGCTGAGCCGCAGCGCCGCCCGCTCGTCGCCCGCCGCCGGCCCCTCGACCAGCAGGTCGTCGGGGACCGCGGTGGTGAAGCCGGCCGCCACCTCCACGTCGCGGGGGTCGCGGCGCAGCTCCCGCAGGAGGGTGCGGGCCAACTCGACCCGGTCCCTGCCCCCGTCTCCGGAGGGCAGCTCCAGCCGCCGCCGCACGTCCACCACGCGGCCGCTGCACACCAGCGCGATCCGTACCTCGCTGGCGCCCTCGCTCGGGACGCCGCTCGCGCCGCCGCGGACCCCGCAGGCGACCCGGCTCGGCGCGGACCCGGCGTCCACCGGCACCGGGGTGGCGCGGATGCCGCACCCCGCCAGGGCCACGCCCGCCAGCAGCGCCGCCACGCCCCGGCGCACCCCGGCCACGCCGCGGCCCGCGGCCGCCGCGCGGCGCGCCTCGACCGTGCGTGGCGCCTCGGCCGTGCGGCGGCCCCTCGCCCCGTTCACCTGCGATCCTCCCCGTCCTTCTCGTCACCCCGGCCCGGCCCGCCGTCCTCCCGGTGGCCCGTGCCCGGCCCGCCCTCGCCCGGGCCGTGGGCCCGGCCCTCGTCGTCCTCGTCGCCCTCGTCGTCTTCGCGCGGGGTGAGCCCGCTGGTGTCCCGGGGCAGCCGCAGCGTGAAGACGGCACCGCTTCCCGGAGCGTTCCGCGCGGTGATCTCCCCGCCGTGGATGTGGGCGTTCTCCAGGGCGATGGACAGCCCGAGGCCACTGCCCTCCGAACGCGGCCGCGAGGCGCTCGCCTTGTAGAACCGGTCGAAGACGTGGGGGAGCACCTCTTCGGGGATGCCGGGGCCGCGGTCGGCCACCTCGATCGTCACCAGCTCGGCTCCGTCGTCCCCCGTCTCGGTGCACACGGACACCCGCACCGGGGAGCCGCCGTGCTTGAGCGCGTTCCCGATGAGGTTGGCCAGGATGACGTCGAGCCGGCGCGGGTCCAGCCGGGCCCGCACGCCCAGCGGGGCGTCGAGTTCGACGGCGTCCAGCCACGCGCGGGCGTCCATGCAGGCCATGACCTGCTCGGCGACGTCCACGTCGTCCAGCACCAGGCGGGCCGTGCCCGCGTCGAAGCGGGTGACCTCCATCAGGTTCTCGACCAGCTCGTTCAGCCTGCGGGTCTCGCTGACGACGAGCGCGACCGCGGGCTCGATCATCGGGTCGAGGTTGTCCTGCTCGTCCTCCAGCACCTCCGTCACGGCGGAGATGGCCGTCAGCGGGGTGCGCAGCTCGTGTGACATGTCTGCCACGAAGCGGCGGCTCGACTGCTCCCGGGCACTCAGATCCTCGACGCGCCGCTCCAGCGAGGCGGCCGCGGAGTTGAACGTCCGGGAGAGGTCGGCCAGCTCGTCGGTGCCGGAGACCGTCAGCCGGGTGTCCAGCCGCCCCTCGCCGAGCCGCCGGGCCGCGTCCCCGAGCCGTTGCACGGGCCGCAGCACCGTGGAGGCGGCGGCCTGCGCCAGCAGTATCGAGCCCAGTACCGCGAAGGCGCTGGCGATCGCCAGGGACCAGGACAGGGAGTTGAGATCGTCCTGCTCGGGTTCCAGCGACTTGAACAGGTAGCCGGTCGG
Organism: Streptomyces sp. WMMC1477; assembly: GCF_027460245.1. NCBI lineage: Bacteria > Bacillati > Actinomycetota > Actinomycetes > Kitasatosporales > Streptomycetaceae > Streptomyces > Streptomyces sp. WMMC1477. The sequence goes on from NZ_JAPZBD010000003.1 coordinate 3,665,743, forward strand.
CCCGTCCCCGATGACGGTCGCCCCCGCCACGAGGTACGGGGTGTCGTCCTGGGTGACGCGCTGCCAGTAGAGGTGGTAGGGCGCCGTGTTGGCCGCGGTGAGCGGCCGCACCTCGCTCACCGCGTCCTGCAGTTTGCCCGGGACGTCGTCGAGGGTGAAGCCGTCATCCGAGGTGACCACGCAGCGCACGCCGTCACGCTGCTGGTCGATCAGCAGCACCTGGTAGTTCTGCGTGGTGTCGGCCATCGCGTTGGCCGCGTCCCGCAGCTGGTCACAGCGCGGGTCGGGCGGGAGCGTGCCCGCGTGGTCACCCAGCATCTTGCTGAAGTCGCCCAGCGCGGCGTTCTGTGCACGGGTGAGGACGGCGTCCCGGTTGAGCCAGTAGGCGATGCCGCTGACCGCGACGGCCGCGGACAGCGCCGTCACCGCGAACACCACGACGAGCCGCAGCCGCAGGCTCGGCAGTATCCCGCCCAGCCGGTGCCGCACCCGGCCGGGGCGACGCCTCACTGGGGCGCGTCCAGCCGGTACCCGACACCCCGCACGGTACGGATGAGGGTCGGCGAGGACGGGACGTCCTCCACCTTCGCCCGCAGGCGCTGGACACAGGCGTCCACCAGCCGGGAGTCGCCCAGGTAGTCGTGCTCCCACACCAGGCGCAGCAACTGCTGCCGCGAGAGCGCCTGCCCGGGGCGGCGGCTGAGCTCCAGCAGCAGCCGCAGCTCGGTCGGGGTGAGCTGGAGGTCGTCGCCGTTCTTCGTCACCGTCATCGCGGCGCGGTCGATGGTGACCGCGCCGAAGGTCGCCGAGTCGTTGGCCTCCCGTTCGCCGCGGCGCATCACGGCCCGGATGCGCGCGTCCAGCACCCGCCCCTGCACCGGTTTGACGACGTAGTCGTCGGCACCCGACTCCAGGCCCACGACGACGTCGATGTCGTCGCTGCGTGCGGTCAGCAGGATGATCGGGAGCTGGTCGGTGCGGCGGATGCGCCGGCAGACCTCGAACCCGTCGATCCCGGGCAGCATCACGTCGAGCACGATCAGGTCCGGTCGTTGCTCGCGCAGCAGTTTGAGCCCGTCCTCGCCGGAGGCGGCGGTCACCACACGGTGGCCCTGGCGGGTCAGACCCATCTCCAGAGCGGTACGGACTGCGTCGTCATCCTCGATCAGCAACAGGAAAGGCACGCGCGTCATTCTGGCCCATTCGGCCGTACAAGTTCGACCGTCCGGTCTCCCGGACCGCTGCGCACGGCCTCCACGCGGCCCCGCGCCCGCCCCCGCACGGGGTTCCGGGGCTTGTGACACCGCTGTGACAGTCGGAGGACTCCGTCATGAAACTGGCCCGGCAGTGTGTTCTTCACACGGCAAGCGATCCGCTGGCTTGAACGAAGGAGGCGCGAGATGACAGCACTGCGTGAGCTGGGCGGCCACACCGGAACGACGGCGCCGTCCGCCGGGAACGGCAGCTCAGTACGTCACACGCGTCGCCACGCCTCCGCGGTTCCCGCGCAGCGGAATCCGGGACGCAACGCCGTCGAGAACTCCGGTGCCGTGAGCGGGCGGGGGTGCGCTCGCGGCACCGGACGGCAGCGCCAGGCTCACCTCACCGCCGTCCCCGCGCCGGAGGCCCGGCCGACGGGCGCGACGGCGGCCGGGGCGAGCCGTCCCGCGTTGCCCGGGAACTCGATCTCCGAGGCCGAGTTCACCGCCTACGTGCGGGAGCGCCGCTCCGCCCTGTTCGCCACGGCCTACCACCTCACCGGCGACCGGTACGAGGCGGAGGACCTGCTGCAGAGCGCGCTGTTCTCCACCTACCGGGCCTGGGAGCGGATCAGCGACAAGGCCGCCGTCGGCGGCTACCTGCGCCGCACCATGACCAACCTGCACATCAGCGCGTGGCGCCGGCGCAAGCTCAACGAGTACCCGACGGAGGAGCTGCCCGAGACGCCGTCCACCGGCGACGTGGACGCGATGCGCGGCACCGAGCTGCGCGCCGTCCTGTGGCAGGCCCTGGCCCGGCTGCCCGAGGTGCAGCGGACCATGCTCGTGCTGCGCTACTACGAGGGCCGCACGGACCCGGAGATCGCCGACATCCTCGACATCAGCGTCGGCACGGTGAAGAGCAGCATCTGGCGCTCGCTGCGCCGACTGCGTGACGACGAGGTGCTGGCCCAGGGACGGGACCAGCGTGAATGCTTCGACGAGCTGGTCGCCTGAGACCGGATCGCCGAGGGCGCGCAGGGGGGAGCGCGCACGGGGGAACGGGGGAGCACGAGGGGAAGAGGGGGACACGGGGGAACAACGGGGGAACGAGGGGGAGAACACGGGTGCGGCCGACCGGGGGGGTCCGGCCGTGCCCGTTCTCCGCGTTCAGGGCCGGCCTCGGCGGGACCCCGCGTTCAGGGCCGGTTCCGACGCGCTCGCCCGTCGCCTGTGGCGGGACGCCCCTCGTCGCCTGTGGCGGGGCGCCCCCCGGGGTCGGACGCCGCGCCCCGTGTGGGGGCGCCCGCGGTCCGCGCCCGCTCCGCCCGCACCCGGCGGTAGCTCCACGCCAGGAGCACCCACAGGACGACGCCCGAGACGATCAGGCTCGTGCCCGCGCTCCAGCTGCCCAGCGGCAGCCCCGGGACCAGCGCCCAGGCCACCCCGGCGCCGATCAGGGCCAGCCCAACGAGCGAGGACCAGGCCAGCCGCCAACTCGACGACACGCTCTGCTCGGCCGCCTCCATCGCCCGTGCCCGCACCGGCTCCACGTGCCGCTCCAGCGCGGGGACGGCCCGGGCCAGCAGCACCATTCCGGCGAACACCGCGAGCAGTCCGGGGCCCGGCAGGACGAGCATCGCGATCCCGGCCAGCACCAGCACGCCGCCGAGCGTCACCAGCACCACACGTTTGACGTGTCCCACCATCGTCGTCCCGTCGTTCCGTCGTCGCGTCGGCCCGTCGGGGCCCACGGTAGGCGCGGGGGACGTGGACGGCCACGGCAACGGCCGCCGTCCGGAAGTCGGATCGGCGGCCGGGAGAGCGTGCGTCAGGCGGAGCGCTCGGTGGCCAGCTCCGTCGCGGGCGCGGGCACACCGTCAGCCGCCGGGGCGGCGTTCACGCCCGAACGCTGCGCGCGGTGACTCCACACCAGCAGGGCGAAGAGGATGACGCTGGAGACGATGAGGCCGGCGCCCGCGGCCCAGCCGGAGACCGGGAGCTGCGGGATCAGGCCGAGGCCGACGACGACGCCGGAGGCCAGCAGACCCAGGCCCGCCAGCACGGAACCGGCGATGCGCAGCGGGGAGGCCACGCTGTCGGCGGCAGCCTTCATCGCGCGGGCGCGCACCGGCTCGACGAACCGCTCGACGGCGGGCACCGCGCGGGACAGCAGCACCAGGCCCGCCAGCACCAGCAGCAGCCCCGGGCCCGGCAGCACCAGCAGCGCCACCCCCGTCACCAGCAGCAAACCGCCGACCGTGCCCAACGCCACCCGCTTGACGTGTCCCACGTTTCCCGTCCCGTCCCCGTTTCGATCCGTTGATCCGACCGCCCGCGCGTCGGCCTCTCGGGCGTGCCGCCCCCCGCGGCCAGGGCGGGGACCGTCGGAAACGATGGCACACGGCCGTCGTCCGCGGCCACGCGCCCCCCGGTGGTTCTCGTCACGGCGGCGGCAGCGGCTAAGACGCGGGAGACCGGCCCGAAGGTTCACTCACGCGGGGGTGAACGTCACACCCGGCTCGGGGTCCGCTCGGCCGCGGCGATGCGCGAGAGCGCCTCCGGGCCCCGGCACGGGTGCGCGCCGAGCGCCACGTGCCCCGCGACGATCCCGGGCTCGGCGCGCATCAGCCGCCAGCCCCGGGCCAGCAGGACGGGCAGCGGCTTGCGGCTCTCCCGCACGTCCCGCAGCAGCCGCCGCCGGAACGTCGTCGACGGACGGCCGCGCAGGCACAGCGCGTCCGCCAGCAGGTCCAGTTCGGCACAGCGGCGGGTGAGTTGCGCGGCGAAGATGCCCTCCGCGACGAACAGCCGGGCCGCGCCGAGCGCGATCTCGGCCTCGCCCGCGCGGGCGCTGGTGGAGATGTCGTAGACGGGGGCCCTCGTCCGTCCCCGCTCGCACAGCTCACGGACGGCGGCCAGCGCGGCCTCGACGTCCCAGGACCCCGGCGCGTCCCAGTCGGTCCCGCCGCCGGGCAGGAGCGGCAACGACGGGTCCCCGGCCTCCTTGTAGAAGTCGTCGAGCCGGAGCACGGGCAGGCCGGCGCGGGCGGCGAGCGAGGACTTCCCGGAACCGGAGGGGCCGGTCAGCAGGATCACACGAGCGGAGTCGGTCACGAGACGCCATTGTCCCGCATTACCCCGTACGGGTGAGCCCCCGGGGGCGAAAAGGTGAACAGCGGACGCGGGCTCCACTACGCTCCGAGTCCGCGCCCTCACCCGACCGAACCACGATGGACTGGTGCCGATGCCCGCTCACGCCCGCCCCCGCACCCGCCACGGCCTGCGTGCCGCGCTCACCGTCACGGCCGCCGCGGCGGCCGCCCTCGGGGCGGCGTCCGGCTCCGCCCAGGCGGACGTCATCGGAGAGGACCCGGTCGGCACCGCGGCCGACACCGCCGGCCACGTCCTGGAGCCGGTCACCGCCCTGCGCCCCTACGCCCTCGCCGGCACCGGGGTCGACCCGCTCGACAACGCCGTCGGCGCCCAGATCGCCGACTTCAAGCCCGTCAGCACCGCGCCCGTGGCCGCTCCCGTCACCCAGGGCGGCGCCAGCCTCGACAGCCTCACCGCCCCCGTCACCAACGCCCTCGACGGCTGAGCCGCACGCCCTGTGCTTGGCCTGCCACCTGGTGCACAGCGCCACGTGGCCATCGTTTTCCCCTGGGTGCGTTTCCTGCGGGAGGACGCGGTTCGGGAGTTCTTGGTCGAGTTCGTCGACACGGCGCGTGCCAGCGCGGAGATCAGCGTCTTCGCGCCGTTGGACTCGGTCGTCGCAGCCTGAGCCACACGGCGGAGATCTTTGCCGATCCGGAACTCCGCGCCCGGCTGAGCCGTCCGGCCGATGTCGACCGGGACGGTGGTCCGGTTCCCGTGCCGGAGGTGCCCGCGTGACACCGAAGAGGGGGGATCGCGTCGCACCGCCACCGGCCGAGGCGGAGGGGGAGCTGCGCTTCGCCGACCAGGCGGCGGCCAAGGGCTGGGAGGATCTGTGCGGTCAGGCTCCCGGGAACACGCGTGAGTGTTTCGAGAGGCCACTGGCAGTACGGGGTCACGTCCGGGGGCCGGGTCTGGTACGCCGTCGACGTGGACAAGCACACCCTGTGGGTGACCTACGCGGCGAGCAGGCACTCCAGAGCGACCGGCAGGTGAACGCTTCGGCGGAGCGGCCGGAGGCCGCAAGCCCCGCTCCCCGGACGGCGGGGGAGCGGGGCGTCTCGTGGGGCGCGGGACGTCAGTAGGAGGAGCCGGCGGCACCGAGGGAACCGGTGGGGTGCCAGACGGTCTTCGTCTCCAGGAAGGCCTGCAGCCGCTCGGTGCCGGGGTCGGCCGTCCAGCGCCCGGCGCGCGGGCGCAGGACGCGCTTGAGGTTGTCGGCCGCCGCGATCTCCAGCTCCTTGGCCAGCACCTCGTCGGCCCCGGCCAGGTCGATCGCGTTGACGTCCTGGTGGGCCGCCAGCGGTGCGCCCAGCTCGGCGGTGCGCCCGGACAGGACGTTGACGACGCCGCCGGGGACGTCGGAGGTGGCCAGCACCTCGGCGAGGGACAGGGCGGGCAGCGGCGCCCGCTCGGCCGCGACGACGACCACCGTGTTGCCGGTGACGATGGCGGGGGCCACCACCGACACCAGGCCGAGGAAGGTGCTGTCCTGCGGGGCCAGGACGGCCACCACGCCGGTCGGCTCCGGGGTGGAGAGGTTGAAGAACGGCCCCGCCACCGGGTTGGCGCCGCCCGCCACCTGGGCGATCTTGTCGGACCAGCCCGCGTACCAGACCCAGCGGTCGACGGCCGCGTCCACCTCGGCCGCCGCCTTGGCCCTGGACTGGCCCGAGCCGGCCGCCACCTCGGCGGTGAACTGCTCGCGGCGGCCCTCCAGCATCTCGGCCACCCGGTACAGCACCTGGCCGCGGTTGTAGGCCGTGGCGCCGGACCAGCCGCCAAAGGCCTTGCGGGCGGCGACGACCGCGTCCCGGGCGTCCTTGCGGGAGGCCAGGGGCGCGTTGGCCAGCCAGCGGTCCTTGGAGTCGGTCACCTCGTACACCCGTCCGCTCTCGGAGCGGGGGAACTTGCCCCCGACGAAGAGCTTGTACGTCTTGAGGACAGCGAGCCGCTCAGGTCGCTCAGACATCGAGGTACGCCTCCAGACCGTGACGGCCGCCCTCGCGGCCGAAGCCCGACTCCTGGTATCCGCCGAACGGCGAGGTCGGATCGAACTTGTTGAACGTGTTGGCCCACACCACTCCGGCCCGCAGCTTCGCGGTCATGGCGAGGATGCGCGACCCCTTCTCCGTCCACACGCCGGCGGACAGCCCGTACGGCGTGTTGTTGGCCTTCGCGACGGCCTCGTCCGGCGTCCGGAACGTCAGGACGGACAGCACCGGGCCGAAGATCTCGTCCCGGGCGACGGTGTGCGCCTGGGAGACGCCGGTGAACAGCGTCGGTGCGAACCAGAACCCGGACGAGGGCAGTTCGCAGGCGGGGGACCAGCGCTCGGCGCCCTCCGCCTCACCGGTCTCGGCGAGCGCCGTGATCCGGGCGAGCTGTTCGGCCGAGTTGATGGCACCGATGTCGGTGTTCTTGTCCAGCGGGTCGCCTAGGCGGAGCGTGGCCAGGCGCCGCTTGAGCGACGCGAGCAGCTCCTCCTGCACCGACTCCTGCACGAGCAGGCGGGAGCCCGCGCAGCACACCTGGCCCTGGTTGAAGAAGATGCCGTTCACGATGCCCTCGACGGCCTGGTCGATCGGGGCGTCGTCGAAGACGATGTTGGCGCCCTTGCCGCCCAGCTCCAGGGTCAGCTTCTTGCGCGTCCCGGCCACCGTGCGGGCGATCTCCTTGCCCACGGCCGTGGAACCGGTGAAGGCGACCTTGTCCACGCCGGGGTGGGCGACCAGCGCGGCGCCGGTGCGCCCGTCACCGGTCACGATGTTGACGACGCCCCGGGGCAGCCCGGCCTGGCGGCAGACGTCGGCGAAGAACAGGGCGGACAGCGGCGTCGTCTCCGCGGGCTTCAGCACCACGGTGTTGCCGGTGGCCAGTGCCGGGGCGATCTTCCAGGCCAGCATCAGCAACGGGAAGTTCCACGGGATGACCTGCCCGGCCACGCCCAGCGGCTTCGGGTCGGGCCCGAACCCGGCGTGGGAGAGCTTGTCCGCCCAGCCCGCGTAGTAGAAGAAGTGGGCCGCCACCAGGGGGAGGTCGGCGTCGCGCGTCTCGCGGATCGGCTTGCCGTTGTCCAGCGTCTCCAGCACGGCCAGCTCCCGCGAGCGCTCCTGGAGGATGCGCGCGATGCGGAACAGGTACTTGCCGCGCTCGGCGCCCGGCAGGGCGGACCAGGAGGCGAAGGCCCGGCGGGCCGCGGCCACCGCCGCGTCCACGTCCTCCTCCTCGGCCTGGGCGACCTCGGAGAGCACTTCCTCGCTCGACGGCGAGATCGTCTTGAAGACCTTCCCGCCCGCCGCCTCGCGGAACTCGCCGTCGATGAACAGGCCGTAGGACGGGGCGATGTCGACGATCGCCCGCGACTCCGGCGCGGGTGCGTAGTCAAAACCCATGATCAGTCCACCGTTACGTAGTCGGGGCCGGAGTAACGGCCGGTGCGCAGCTTCTGCCGCTGCATCAGCAGGTCGTTGAGGAGGCTGGAGGCACCGAAGCGGAACCAGTGGTTCGACAGCCAGTCGTCGCCCAGCGTCTCGTTGACCATCACCAGGTACTTGATGGCGTCCTTGCTCGTGCGGATGCCGCCGGCGGGCTTGACGCCGACCTGCACGCCCGTCGCCGCGCGGAAGTCGCGCACGGCCTCCATGAGCAGCAGCGTGTTCGGCGGAGTGGCGTTCACGGCCACCTTGCCCGTCGACGTCTTGATGAAGTCCGCGCCCGCCAGCATCGCCAGCCAGGAGACGCGGCGGATGTTGTCGTACGTGGACAGCTCGCCGGTCTCGAAGATGACCTTCAGCCGCGCCGTGCCGCAAGCCTCCTTCACCGCCCGGATCTCCTCGAAGACCTGGAGGTAGCGGCCGGAGAGGAAGGCGCCCCGGTCGATCACCATGTCGATCTCGTCGGCCCCGGCGGCGACGGCGTCCCGCGTGTCGGCGAGCTTCACCGGCAGCGCGGCCCGCCCGGCGGGGAAGGCGGTGGCCACGGACGCCACCTTCACGCCCGAACCCTCCAGGGCGGCCTTGGCGACGCCCGCCATGTCGGGATAGACGCAGATCGCGGCGACCCGGGGGGTCTCCCGGTCTGTCGGGTCGGGCGCCATGCCCTTCGCCGACAGCGACCGGACCTTGCCCGGAGTGTCGGCGCCCTCCAGCGTCGTGAGGTCGATCATCGAGATGGCCAGGTCGATCGCGTACGCCTTGGCCGTCGTCTTGATGGAACGGGTGCCGAGGGTGGCGGCACGGGCTTCCAGGCCGACTCCGTCCACGCCGGGCAGGCCGTGCAGGAAGCGGCGCAGCGCGGCGTCGGACGCGGTGACATCGGCCAGTGCGTTCTGGGGTGGGCTCAGCGGCATGGTCACCAGGGCAGCATATCTACGCGCGTTGCGTCCTTCCAGTGCCCGGTCGGACCGGGGTCACTCCGCGAGGCTTCCGCCCGGTGCAGCGAAGGCCCGGCTTCCCCGCGCCGGCCCGCCCCGCGTCGCGCCACGGCTGTCCCTCGGCGGGGCGCCCGGCCGGGCCCGCGCAGGCACCGCGCGGGCCGATGCGGCTCGTCGGCCGTGGCCACCAGGGACGGTGCCGGTGGGGCGAGCGCGACGGGAGAGGAGAGAGCGCCGAAAGATGCCGGACCGAGACGTCCGCCATGCGGACGGTCGGGCACAATCGGTCCCATGACCAGCGAGCAGCAGCCCTACGCCGACCGCAGCTACCGATCTCCCGCCGCACTCGTGGGCGGGACGCTGCTCCTCGGCGTCGTCCTGTGGATCGGCGGCGACGCGATGCTGCGCGGTGAGGGCCGCTCTCCCCTCACCGCCGCGGCCTTCCTGCTCTTCCTGGTCCCCCTCGTCGTCGCGTTCACCCTGCGCCCGGCGGTCTTCGCCGGGGCGGACGCGGTGCGCATCCGCAACCCGTTCCGCACGATCACCGTGCCCTGGGGCGCCGTCGTCTCGATCCGCTCCGTGTTCTCCAACGAGCTCGTCGTCGAGGACAGCCGCAAGTTCCAGCTCTGGGCGATCCCCGTCTCCCTGCGCGCCCGCCGCGTCGCCCAGCGCCGCAACGAGCGCCGGGCGGCCGGGAAGTCCGGGCGCGGCTATGTCGCCGGCGGCCTGTTCGGCCTGGGCGGCGGAGCCGTGAGCGACGACGACGGCAGCCCCAGCAAGGCCACCGGCGACGAGGCGGTGGCCACGCTTCGGGAGCTGGCCGAGCTCAACGAGGGCAAGAAGGGCGAGCCGACCGTCCGCTGGGCCTACGAGATCCTCGTTCCCGTGGTGGTGGGTGCGCTCGCCGCCGTCGTCCTCGTCGTCACCGGCTGACGGCGGCCCCTGGCCGCTGCGGCCGCGTCCCCGCCGGACGGCCGCCGGTCAGCCCTCCGGGCTGATGATCTCCAGTCTCGGGAAGTAGGAGCCGAAGTCCTTTCGGTTGCGGGTCAGCAACGTGTACCCCTGCCGGGCGGCGTGGGCGACAGTGGGGGCCGCGTCCGTGGGTCCGCGCCCCCGGCGGGCGGCCGGGGTACGGCGGCCGGGCCGGGATTCACTCGGCCGGCTGGAACGTGCACACCTGTACGCCGTTGGGGCTGACGGCCTGGGACACCAGCTTCAGGGGGCGCTTGCCGCCGTCCTCCGGGAAGATCGACTTCCCGCCGCCGAGGAGCACCGGCATGATCATGAGCCGCAGCTCGTCGACCAGGCCCTCGCTCAGCAGGGTGCGGGCGAGCGCGGAGCTCCCCATCACCACGAGGTCGCCGTCCTCCTTCTCGCGCAGCGCGCGCACGCGCTCCAGGGCTTCGTCGCCCGGCAGGAGCGTGGTGTTCTCCCAGCTCAGGTCGGATGCGCCCAGGGTCCGCGACACGACGTACTTGGTGATGGAGTTCATCCGGTCGGCGAAGGGGTCGCCGGCCCGGCCGGGCCAGGCGGCGGCCATCGTCTGCCAGGTGCGACGCCCGAACAGCAGTGCGTCGGCCTTGCTCAGCGCCTCGTCGAAGGTGCCGCCCACGACCTCCGGGTCGAAGTAGGCTCCGGTCCACCCGCCGTGGGCGAAGCCGCCGTCCGTGTCCTCCTCCGGGCCGCCGGGGGCCTGCACGACGCCGTCCAGGCTGCTGAACTCCACGATCACGATGCGCACGGCCGCTCCTCTGCTCGTTTCCTCGGTCGTATCGGGTTCTCGCCGGTACTGACGCCCGGGCGGTCGGGAAATCATCGCGTCACCCGAATGTGTTCCCCGTCACTCGGGAGCCGCCGGTTCCCTCGCCCGTCTACCCAGGTCACGGATGCGACGAACGGCGGGCCGGGCGGATTGTGGGATCACCCGGACTCGGCTGGGGCGTCTACGCGCGTAGCCGGAAACCGGCTACCCTCGTCGCGTGAACGTTTCTGAGACCCCCGCCGACCCCCACCTCGCCGCCGGCGCCGCCGCGGCCCGGCTGCGGGAACTGACCGGCGCCGAGAGCCACGACGTCGCCCTGGTCATGGGCTCCGGCTGGGTCCCGGCCGCCGAAGCGCTGGGCACGCCGCAGTCCGAGTTCCCCGTCACCGACCTGCCCGGATTCCCGCCCCCCGCCGTCGAGGGGCACGCGGGCACGGTCCGCTCGTACGCCCTGGGCGACAAGCGCGCCCTCGTCTTCCTCGGGCGTACCCACTACTACGAGGGCAAGGGTGTGGCCGCCGTCGCACACGGCGTGCGCACGGCCGTGGCAGCCGGCTGCAAGACGGTCGTCCTCACCAACGGCTGCGGCGGCCTGCGTCCCGGCATGCGCCCCGGCCAGCCCGTCCTGATCAGCGACCACATCAACATGACGGCCGCCTCGCCCATCGTCGGCGCCCACTTCGTCGACCTCACCGACCTGTACTCCCCGCGGCTGCGGGCGCTGTGCAAGGAGGTGGACCCCTCGCTGGAGGAGGGCGTCTACGTGCAGCTCCCCGGCCCGCACTACGAGACGCCGGCCGAGATCGGCATGGTCCGGACGATCGGCGGGGACCTGGTGGGCATGTCCACCACCCTGGAGGCCATCGCCGCCCGGGAGGCCGGTGCGGAGGTCCTCGGCATCTCGCTGGTGACCAACCTCGCCGCCGGGATGACGGGCGAGCCCCTGAACCACGAGGAAGTCCTCCAGGCGGGCCGGGACTCGGCCACCCGGATGGGCGCCCTCCTGGCCCAGGTGCTCGGCCGCATCTGAGGCCGCAGCCGCGGCAACATCCGAGGCAAGCCCGAATCCGCACCCGAGGCCGCGGCGCAGCGGACCCGGCCCCGACCCGAGACGCAGAGGACCCCGTGACCGCATCGCACGAGCTGATCGCCGAGGCCCGCACCTGGCTGGCCGAGGACCCGGACCCGGACACCCGCGCCGAACTGGCCGCCCTCCTGGAAGCCGGTGACGAGGCCGAGCTGGCCGACCGGTTCGCCGGCACCCTCCAGTTCGGCACGGCCGGCCTGCGGGGTCCGCTGGGCGCGGGCCCGATGCGGATGAACCGGGCCGTGGTGATCCGGGCCGCGGCCGGGCTGGCCGCCTACCTCAAGGACCAGGGGCAGGGAGCGGGGCTCGTCGTCGTCGGGTACGACGCCCGGCACAAGAGCGAGGCGTTCGCCCGCGACACCGCCGCGGTCATGGTCGGCGCCGGGCTGCGGGCCGCCCTGCTGCCCCGGCCGCTGCCCACCCCCGTCCTGGCCTTCGCCATCCGCCACCTCGGCGCCGTCGCCGGGGTCACGGTGACGGCGAGCCACAACCCGCCGCAGGACAACGGCTACAAGGTCTACCTCGGCGACGGCTCCCAGATCGTGCCGCCCGCCGACAGCGGGATCGCGGCGGAGATCGCGGCCGTCGGCGCGCTGGCCGACGTCCCGCGCGCCGAGAGCGGCTGGGAGGTGCTGGGCGAGGAGATCGTCGACGCCTACCTGGACCGGGCGCTGACCGTCCTGGACCCGGACGGCGCCCGGGACGTGCGGATCGTGCACACGGCCCTGCACGGCGTCGGCGGCGCGACGGTGGCCGCCGCGTTCGAGCGCGCCGGGTTCCCCGCCCTCGTGCCCGTCGCGGAACAGGCCGAGCCGGACCCGGAGTTCCCCACCGTCGCCTTCCCCAACCCGGAGGAGCCCGGCGCGATGGACCTGGCCTTCGCCACGGCCCGCCGCGCCGCGCCCGACCTGGTCGTCGCCAACGACCCGGACGCCGACCGGTGTGCCGTCGCCGTGCCCGACGCCTCGGCCGAGACGGGCTGGCGGATGCTGCACGGCGACGAGGTCGGGGCGCTGCTCGCCGTCCACCTGGTCCGCAGGGGCGTCACCGGGACGCTGGCGGAGTCGATCGTCTCCTCCACGCTGCTGGGGCGGATCGCGGAGGCGGCCGGCCTGCCGCACGCCGAGACGCTCACCGGCTTCAAGTGGATCGCCCGGGTGCCCGGCCTCGCCTACGGGTACGAGGAGGCCCTCGGCTACTGCGTGGACCCGGCCGGGGTGCGGGACAAGGACGGCGTCACGGCCGCACTCGCCGTCGCCGAGCTGGCCGCCGGGCTGCGCGCCGAGGGCCGCACGCTGTCGGACCTCCTGGACGAACTGGCCGTCACCCACGGGATGCACGCCACCGGGCAGCTCTCGGTGCGGGTCAAGGACCTGTCCCTCATCGCCGACGCCATGGCCCGGCTGCGTGCCGAGCCCCCGGCGGAGCTGGCGGGGCTGTCGGTGACGGGCGCGGAGGACCTGTCGGCCGGGGCCGCCGGGCTGCCGCCCACGGACGGCCTGCGCTACCACCTGTCGGGCGCCGCACGGGCCCGCGTGATCGTGCGTCCCAGCGGCACGGAGCCGAAGATCAAGTGCTATCTGGAGGTCATCGTGCCGGTCGCGGACGCGGCGGCGCTCCCGGCCGCCCGCGCCGAGGCCGACGCCCTGCTCGGCGCCCTGCGCACGGACGTCGCCCGCGCCGCCGGTCTCTGACCGCCGCCCCTCGTCCGTCACGGGCGCCACGTCCGTCACGCGCGTCACGGGCGCCACGTCCGCCACAACGCGTCATGGGCGTCCCGGGAGTCCAGGACGTCACATGTGGCGCCCGGGCTCCCGGGCGCGAACGGCCTGCCCCCGCGCTGCGGCCCGTGAGATGATCACTCCGCAACGCAGCAGCCGGCCATGACGCTGGAGGGGGCCATGTACGCGACTTCCCTGGGGGACGACGGAGCGGAACTCCGCCCGATCGAGCCGTGGCAGGCGGAGGAGTTCTTCGCCCACATCGAACGGGGCCGCGAGTTCATCGGGCAGTACGTCGGCATGGCGGACGTCGTCTCCGACCTGGAGAAGACGCGCGCGTTCCTCCAGAGGTACGCCGATCGGGTCGCCGCCGACACCGCGCGCATCTGCGGCATCCACGTGGACGGCCAACTCGTCGGCGGAGTCATGTTCCTGTCGATGGACCACAAGCGGGGGGTCGCGGAGGCCGGCTGCTGGCTGGAGCCCTCCGCCGCGGGGCGGGGCCTGGTGACCCGGGCCTGCCGGGTGCTCTTCGACTGGGGCTTCGAGCGGCGCGGGCTGCACCGCGTGGAGTGGCAGGCCTCGACCGCCAACGCGCCCAGCATCGCGGTGGCCCGGCGGCTCGGCATGACGCGGGACGGCGTCCTGCGGGAGAGCTACCTCTACCGGGGCAAGCGGCACGACATGGAGGTGTGGTCGGTGCTCGCCGACGAGTGGCGTACCGCCCGCGAGCGGCGCTGACGGACACCGGCAGGCACCCCGCGGGCGCCGAGCGGTCACGCGTCGGCCAGCCGCCGGGCGTAGGCGTGGATCAGCGGGTGCATCCGGTACCGGCCGGGCGTGGTCTGGAACAGCACGTGCTCGTCGAGCAGTGACTCCAGCAGCTCCTCGGCCGTCTGAGTGGGCAGCCCGGACGCCGCGGCGGCCGCGGCGGCCGTCGCGTCGGCGCCGGGCTGGGTGCCCAGCACCTGGAACATCCGCTGCTGCTCGACGTTGAGCGCCTGGTAGGACAGCCCGATGACGGCCCGCACCGAGCGGGTGCCGGCGGCCAGCTCGTCCAGCATCCGGGACGGGTGGCGCAGCCGGTGCAGCAGATCCGTGATCCGCCAGGCGGGCCGGGCACGGATGCGGTGCGCGGCCAGGGCGACGGCGATCGGCAGCCCGGCGCAGATCCGCAGCAGCTCCCGGGCGCCCTCCGGTTCGGCCGCCGCCCGCTCCCGCCCGATGTTCGCGGCGAGGAACTCCAGCGCGTCCGCCTCGGTGAACACGTCGACCGGCAGCGAGACGGCGCCCTCCAGCGAGAGGTTGCGGCGGCTGGTGACCAGCACCGTGCAGCCGGGCCCGGACGGCAGCAGCGGCAGCAGCTGGTCCTCGCTGGCCGCGTTGTCCAGGACGAGCAGCGCGCGCTGCCCCGCCAGCCGGTCGCGGAACAGCGCGGAACGGGCCGGCAGGGAGAGGGGAATCCGCTCCTCGGGGATGCCCATCTGGTGCAGGAACCACTCCAGCACCTCGGCCGGTGCGGCCGGGGGCTGATGCGCGTTCAGCCCCCGCAGATCGGCGTAGAGCTGGCCGTCGGCGTAGTGGCCGCAGCGCACGCGGCGGTGTGCGGCGTGGATGGCCAGTCGCGTCTTGCCGACGCCGCCCATGCCGTGCAGCACGCACACCACGGGCGCGTGCTCCGAGGGCTGCTTCAGGATCTGGTGCAGCCTCTCCAGCTCGTCCTGGCGCCCGGTGAAGTCGTAGATGTCCGGCGGAAGTTGACGACGGGCGCCGACGGGCTCGGGGTCCTCGGGCCGTCCGACGGCGTAGGCCGACGCCCCCGCCCCGGCGGACGCCCGTGCGGTGCCGGGGGCGGCCCGGTCCGCCGGCCCGGGGGCGGAGGGGACGTCGGCGGCGGTGACGGCCGAGCCGGACGGCGCCACCGCGACCGGGGCCGCCGGGGTAACCGGGGCCTGGGGATCGGCGGTGGCGTCCAGCACCTCGCGGTACAGCCTCTGGAGTTCGGCGTCGGGCTCCACCCCGAGCTCCTCGACGAGCCGCCGCCGGGTGGCGCGGAAGACCTCCAGGGCGTCGCTGCGCCGACCGCACCGGTAGAGCGCGCGCATCAGCAGCACCACCACGTCCTCGCGCAGCGGATGTTCCAGGGCCAGCGCCCGCAGCTCCGGGAGGACCTCGGCGTGCCGTCCCTGCTCAAGGCGGCAACGCAGCCAGCGTTGGTGCGCCCGGTCCCGCTGCTCGACCAGCTGGGCGATCTCGGCCTCCAGCGCGACGGTCGGGGCGACGCCGTCCAGCGGGTCGCCCCGCCACAGGCGCAGCGCGGTGCTCAGGTGCCCGCAGGCCGTCGCCGGGTCGGTGGCGGCCGATCCCCGGGTGAGCTGCTCCACGAAGTCCGCGAGGTCCAGCTCGCCCGGCCCGACCCGCAGCGCGTAACCGTGCTCGGTCGTCAGCAGCCGGGGCTCGGCCTCGCCGGGAAGCTGGAGGATCTGGCGGAGCCGGGCGAGGTAGGTGCGCAGATTGGCCTGGGCCGACTTGGGCGGATCGCTCCAGCAGAGCTCCAGCAGCCGGGTCACGGGAACCGCCTGACCGGCGTTGAGCAGCAGCGCCGCGAGCACGGTGCGCTGGCGGGGGCCGCCGAGCGGTATGCCCCGTCCGTCGATGCGGACCTGCACGGGACCCAGGAGCCGGAACCGGATGTCCACCGCCTTCGAGCCCCTCCCCTCCGTGGCGTGCCGGGCAGCATATCAGCCGTATGCCGCCTCTGTACGGGCGCGAGTGCGCTCCGTATGCACCCGCTCTGCCACGATGGAACCGCGAGCGGCCCTGCGGGGAGAGGCGCGCGTCGGGGGCGGCGGCATCGGGGGAGCCGCCGAGGTCGCGACGCCACCCCGTACGGCCCCGCACGTCGCGCCCGGTTCATCGGGCAGGGTGCGGCCGCGCAGTCGCCGGCGGGGAGGCCGGCGACGCGACCGCCGGGCGGTACCCCTCCGGGGGTGCCGCCCGGTTCGCCCGTAAGCCCCCGTGGTGGGTCGCCGTACGCCCGCGCGGTGTCCCGGTACGCCCGCGCGGTTCGCCGTGCGCGGCGCGGTTCGGCTGCGCGGGGCTCCTCGCCGTGACGCGGCGTGGCGGGCCCGGCGCCCGAGGGCGGCCCGCCGTCCCCGGCACGGGAACGTCTCAGCAGGGGCGCTTGCGCAGGGCCGTCACGTAGTCGTGCGGAGCTCCGGCGGACTCGGCGGCGTCGGCGATCTCGCCGAGGTAGCGCGGAGAGGGCAGGCCGCCCTCGAAGCCGTTGAGCACGTACGTCCACGCCGCCTCGTCGCCGTCCAGCGTGTGGACCCGTACCCGCATGCGGCGGTAGATGTCGAGGCCTACGCCCTCCCAGCGGTCCATCGCGTCCTCGTCCATCGGGGCGATGTCGTACAGCGCGACGAAGACCTCCGAGCGGGGCGCCTCCACCAGCGTCGCCAGGGCCCCCTCCCAGCCCATGTGCTCGCCGCCGAAGGTCAGCCGCCAGCCCGTGATCCAGCCGGTGCCGCGCAGCGGCGAGTGCGGCGCGCGGCGGGACATCAGCCGGGGGTCGAGGTTTCCGGCATACGCGGCGTAGAGCGACATGGCTACGAGGGTACGGGAGCGGCGTCCGGCGGATCGGGTGTCGCGGCCCGAGGGGGCCGGGCGGTGTGCGCGGGCCCGGTGCGAGACACTGGAGCACGTGACTCGGATCGTGATTATCGGTGGCGGACCCGGCGGATACGAGGCGGGGCTGGTGGCCGCGCAGTTCGGAGCGGAGGTGACCGTCGTCGACTGCGACGGCCTGGGCGGGGCGTCGGTGCTGACCGACTGCGTCCCGTCCAAGACGCTGATCGCCACGGCGGAGGTCAAGACCAACTTCGACGCCTCCTACCAGGAGCTGGGCATCACGCTCGGCGGGCACGCGGCGGAGAACGGCATCGGCGTGGACCTGGGCAAGGTCAACCGCAGGGTGAAGCGGCTCGCGCTGGCCCAGTCGCACGACATCACCGCCGCCGTCACCCGGGCGGGCGCGCGGGTCATGCGCGGGCGCGGGCGGCTGGAGCCCCACCAGGCGCCCGACGGTTCCCGGCAGGTCGTCGTCCAGGCGGCGGACGGCAGCGAGGAGACGCTCACCGCGGATGCCGTGCTGATCTCCACCGGCGGCCACCCCCGGGAGATCCCCGACGCGCAGCCGGACGGCGAGCGCATCCTGAACTGGACCCAGGTCTACGACCTCGACGAGCTCCCGGAGGAGCTGATCGTGGTCGGCTCCGGTGTCACCGGCGCCGAGTTCGCCGGGGCCTACCAGGCGCTGGGCTCGCGGGTCACCCTCGTCTCCTCCCGGGACCGGGTGCTGCCGGGCGAGGACCCGGACGCGGCGGCCGTCCTGGAGGACGTGTTCCGGCGCCGCGGCATGAACGTGATGAGCCGTTCCCGGGCGGCCTCCGCCAAGCGGGTGGGTGACCGGGTGGAGGTGACGCTGTCCGACGGACGGGTGATCTCCGGTACGCACTGCCTCATGGCCGTCGGAGCCATCCCCAACACCTCCGGCATCGGCCTGGAGGAGGCCGGGGTGCGACTGAAGGACTCCGGTCACATCTGGACGGACAAGGTCTCGCGGACGTCGGCTCCGGGCGTCTACGCGGCCGGCGACTGCACGGGCGTGTTCGCCCTCGCCTCCGTCGCGGCGATGCAGGGCCGGATCGCGATGTACCACTTCCTGGGCGAGACGGTGACCCCGCTGGACCTCAAGACGGTCTCGGCCAACATCTTCACCGACCCGGAGATCGCCACCGTCGGCTACTCGCAGGCCGACATCGACGAGGGCCGGATCGACGCCTGGGCGGTCAAGCTGCCGCTGCTGCGCAACCCGCGCGCGAAGATGCAGGGCGTGCGGGACGGTTTCGTGAAGCTGTTCTGCCGCCCGGGCACCGGGATTGTCGTCGGCGGCGTCGTCGTCTCACCGCGGGCGAGCGAGCTGATCCACCCGATCTCGCTGGCGGTGGACAACAACCTGACCGTGGAGCAGATCGCGAACGCCTTCACCGTGTACCCGTCCCTGTCGGGCTCGATCGCCGAGGTCGCGCGCCAGCTGCACACGCGCAAGGCCGCCCGGGACTGACGGCGCACGCCCACGGCGGGGCGCGGGCCTCGTGCGGGGCGCACGCCCGGGGCGCGCTCATACCAGAACGGGGCGTGCGACATGACCAACTTCGGTTGATTGCGGCATATTGCTGAAAGTTGGCGGTCGTTCACGTTACTGTCAGTTCTGTGTTCGCTGCAGAACGTCGACAATTGATCCTCGAAATGGTACGAGCCAACGGGGCGGTATCGCTGCGTGAGTTGGCCCGCGTCGTCCAGACCTCCGAAGTCACCGTGCGGCGCGACGTGCGCGCCTTGGAGTCCGAGGGGCTGCTGGACCGCCGCCACGGCGGTGCGGTGCTGCCCGGCGGGTACACCCGGGAGTCCGGGTTCCCGCACAAGTCCCACCTGGCCACGGCGGAGAAGACGGCCATCGCCGACGCCGCCGCCTCCCTCGTTCAGGAGGGCGAGGCCATCGTCGTCGGGGCCGGCACCACGACCCAGGAACTGGCCCGTCGGCTCGCCCGGGTGCCGGGACTGACCGTGGTCACCAACTCCCTGCTGGTCGCCCAGGCCTTGGCGCACGCCAACCGTGTCGAGGTGGTGATGACGGGCGGCACGCTGCGCGGCTCCAACTACGCGCTCGTGGGCAGCGGGGCGGAGCAGTCGCTCCAGGGCCTGCGGGTCTCCCGCGCCTTCCTGTCCGGCAGCGGCCTGACGGCCGAGCGCGGCCTGTCCACGTCCAACATGCTGTCCTCCAGCATCGACCAGGCGCTGGTGCAGGCCGCCGCCGAGGTCGTCGTCGTCGCCGACCACACCAAGCTCGGCACGGACACCATGTTCCAGACGGTGCCGACGGACCTCATCACCCACCTCGTGACGGACGAGCCCCCGCCCACGGAGGAACGGGCCGCGAGCGAGTTGCAGGCCCTGGCCGACCAGGGTGTGCAGATCGCGGTGGCCCGGCCCGGCCCGGTGGCGGAGCAGCCGGAGCCGCCGAAGCCCGGGCGGCACGACGTCCCGCTGCCCGGTCAGCGCCGGAACCATCCCACGGCCCCCGCGCTGCGGTCCGCCCCGGGCCCGGGCCCGGTCGCGGACCTCGCCCCCCGTCGCCGGGGCTAGCCTCCCCCGTCGCCGGGGTGGCGTCGCCGTACGGCGTGCGGGACCCCGCACCGGCCTGCGCGCTGGGGTGCGGGGTCCCGTGCGCCGTACGGGATGCGCTCGGGGTGTCGCGTCCCGGGGGAACGGCGCCCGGTGCGCCCTCCGTTACGGCTTGGGGGCGGCGTGCGGGGCGCAGCTCACGTCCCGCGAGCCGACCGCACCCGTGAGCAGGCAGGCGTCCACCCGGTCGTGACCCGCACGCCGCGCGCCTCCGCCCGCTCCCGGTGGTGCCGGTCGCCGCGCTGAGCGGCGGCGGTCGCGGCGACGGTGGTGGACGTGCCGGTGCTGAAGGTGCCGGTGGTGGAGGTCCCGTCCGCCGTGGCCGTGGGGGAGGCCACGGCGGACGGGACGGCAATGGCACCCGCGATCAACGCGGGCGAGGCGAGGGCGCCCGCTGTCGCGAGCGCGATGGTGCGCTGGGTCACGGTGGTGAGCCCCCGGGTCGCTTCTTCCGGCCGCGGTTCGCGGCGGGATGTGCACAGGTGGTCAGGGGGGATACTCCAACGCCGGGACGCCGCCGGGACACCTCCGGGCCCGCTTCTTTACCCGCACATGACCAACTTCAGCCACCTGTGCGTCCCTCCCGGCCGACCGGCCATCAGATCCGGCCGAACGGAGGGGTCACACCCGGCCACTCCGTCCCCCATCCTGGCCACGGCGCGTGTCCGCCCGCGCCACGGGCCCGGCCGGATGTCCGGCAACAGCGGCGTGACAGGGGAGACTTGGGCCATGCAGCGAACCGTGCTCTCCGTCGACCCCGGGGCCCTGACCGCCGACCCCCACCGCGCCTACGCCGAACTCCGCGCCGCCGGGCCCGTACACCGCGTCACGGGGACGGACGGCAAACCGGCCTGGCTCGTCACCCGGTACGAGGACGTCCGCCGCGCCCTGGCCGACTCCCGGCTCGCCCTCGACCGGCGCCACGCCCTCCCGGGCAACTACGCCGGCTTCAACCTGCCGCCCGCGCTCGACGCCAACCTCCTCAACATGGACCCGCCCGACCACACCCGGGTCCGGCGCCTCGTGGCCAAGGCGTTCACCCCCGCTCGGGTCGAGAAGCTCCGCGAACCCGTGCGCAAACTCGCGCACACCCTCCTGGACGCCGTCGAGCCGGACGGCCGCGCCGAGCTCATCGCCGCCTACGCCGGGCCCCTGCCCATCACCGTCATCTGCGACCTCCTCGGCGTCCCCCACGCGTCCCGCCCCGATTTCCGGGCCTGGACGGACACCCTCATCACCCCCGACCCGGAGCGCCCCGAGGCGGCCAGGCAGGCCGTCGGCGCCATGCTCCGCTTCTACACCGGCCTCATCTCCGGCAAGCGCGAGACCCCCGGCGACGACCTGCTGTCCGACCTGATCGCCGTCCGCGACGACGACGGCGACCGGCTCACCGAGGACGAACTCACCTCCCTCGCCTTCCTCATCCTCTTCGCCGGCTACGAGAACACCGTCCACCTCATCGGCAACTCCGTCCTCGCCCTCCTCGACCACCCCGAGGCCCTGCGCTCACTGCGCGGCCGCCCCGACACCGAGCTGGCCGACGCCGTCGACGAGCTGGCCCGCTTCGAGGGCCCCGCCCCGCTGGCCATCCGGCGCTTCCCCGTCGAGGACCTCGACGTGGGCGGCGTCACCGTGCCGGCCGGCGAGACCGTCCTGCTCTCCCTCGCCTCCGCCAACCGCGACCCCGAGCGCTTCCCCGAACCGGACACCCTGCAACCCGCTTCCGGCGGCGCCGGACACCTCGCCCTCGGCCACGGCATCCACTACTGCCTCGGCGCCGCCCTGGCCCGCATGGAGACCGGGGTCGCCCTCTCCGTCCTCCTCGACCGCCTCCCCGGCCTGCGGCTCGCCGTCCCCCGCGACACCCTGCGCCACCGCCCCACCTTCCGCGCCCGCGGCCTCCTCACCCTCCCGGTGACGTGGTGACCGCGTCCGACGCGTCGGCGCGCCGCATCCGGCACCGTCATACCGGGACGGGGTTCCCCGGGCCCGGGGAACCCCGTCCCGGTATGACGTGCGGCGGGCTCAGGGCCGGTACAGGGACTCCACCCGGATGACCTGGCCGCTTGCGTCGAAGGTCAGGTCGAACCCGACGTTGGCGCGCTCCGCGGCCGGCAGCGCCATCACCCGGCTGACGAACCGCGTCGGGGAGAGCCCCTCGGCCTGCCCGCGCTCGTCGGCGATCGGCACGTATGCGACCACGTCCGCGTCGATGGCCAGGGGCACCGTGGTGAACGGGCCCGTGCCGGGGGTGATCACCCAGGACTCGAACCGGGGGTGCGGCTCCTTCTGGGCGGGCCGGACCGAAAGCTGCGGCCGGTCGGCGTTGGTCCAGGCCTTCTCGATCTGCACGAACTGCTTGGTTCCGGCCCAGCGGGCGGTCTCGTCCGAGGCCTTCTCGGCCTGATCCGGGGCCTTCTCGGCCTGGTCCGGGGTCTTCTCGGTCTCCTCCTGCGTGGCGGACGGGACCGTGGCGTCGGCCGACACCACGGGCGCCGCCGTGGACGGCTTGACGGCCGCCTTGCCCTCGCCCTCCACGGCGCACCCGGTCAGGGTCAGCGCGCCGACGGCGAGTGCGGCGAGAACGTGTGCTGCGGAAGGGCGGCGGCGTGCGATGCGCGTGTTCATGGATCCCCCAAAGGCTCAGGTGCGCTGCGTGATTCATGACCTCTACGCACCGGCCCACCGACCGGGTTGCACACCGGTCCGAAGTTTTTCTCCACCGCCCGCCCCCTCGGGCGGACGCCCGCCGCCCTACCCCGCGCCGCCCTCCCGGCCCGGGGTCGCGTCCGACGGCGCGGCCCGCCCGGCCGGCGACTCGGCCGGCCCGCAGTGGTGCAGCAGCGCGGCCCGTAGCCCGGC
The DNA here is from genome assembly GCF_027460245.1 of Streptomyces sp. WMMC1477. Classification (NCBI taxonomy): domain Bacteria; kingdom Bacillati; phylum Actinomycetota; class Actinomycetes; order Kitasatosporales; family Streptomycetaceae; genus Streptomyces; species Streptomyces sp. WMMC1477. The sequence continues at coordinate 3,688,154 of NZ_JAPZBD010000003.1, forward strand.
CGGGTCGGGCTCGGACGTCGTCCAGGCGACGTGGGCGTCCGGCCGGACGAGGAGGACCGCGACGCCCGGCAGCCCGGGCAGCGGGCCACGGGTGGCCACGACGCACACGCGGCCGCCCCACGGCTCGGCGAGCTCGGCCCCGGCGCCGTCGGCGGAGAGGTCCAGCAGCAGGAACCGGCCGTCGCGCGTCAACTCGCCCGCCGGAACCGGCCGTCGCCCCGGCAGCGGCACGGCGACGTGGGGGAGCCGGGCGCCCGGCGCGAGGACGTGGCCGCCCCGCAGCCCGGTGAGCATCTCGGCGGCGCGGCGCCGGTGCCGGGCCGAGCGCAGCCGCCACAGCGCACCCCGCCGCGCCAGCCGCCGGCCCGGCGAGGTGGCGACGGCCAGTCGGGTCGCCCGGTCCGTGGCGGCGAGGGTCCGCTCGGCCTGCGGGCGCCGCTCGGCCTCGTAGGAGTCCAGCAGACCCGGCGCCGCCCGGCCCCGTACCTCGGCCGCCAGCTTCCACCCCAGGTTGACGGCGTCCTGGATGCCCAGGTTGAGCCCCTGGCCGCCGAGCGGCGAGTGCAGGTGCGCGGCGTCCCCGGCCAGCAGGACGCGCCCGGAGCGGTACCGGTCGGCGATCCGCTGGTGGATCTTGAACCGGGCCAGCCAGCGCACCCCGTAGGGCTCCGGATCGTGACCCAGCGTCTCGGCCAGCAGGTCCCGGAACTCCTCCAGCGTCGCCGCCTCCTCCCGCCAGCCGCGGTCGGCCCGGACGACGGCGAGCCGGTAGGAGCCGTCCGCGTACGGGACGGAGACGACGATCCCGCCCCGGCCCGGCAGCACCAGCAGCTCCCGGGGCAGCGGACGGCGCAGGCGGACGTCGGCGAGCAGCGGCGCCATGGTGTACGTGTGGCCGTGGAACGCGATACCCGCCAGCTCGCGGACCGCGCTGCCCGCCCCGTCGCATCCCACGACGTACCCGGCCCGTTCGTCCCACTCCCCGGCCGGCGTCCGCACCCGCAGGGTGACCCCCTCGCCGTCCTGCCGCAGCTCGGTCACCTCGGCCTCCCGCTGCAGCGTGACGCCCAGGTCGAGCGCCCGCCGCTGGAGCACCTCCTCGGTGCGGCTCTGCGGGATCACGTTGACGAACGGGAACGGGGAGTCGAGCCCGGAGAAGTCGATGGGCGGTGCCGACCCCACCGCCATCCGCCCCACCGGCCGCCCCGCACCGGCCAACTCCTCGGCATGCCCTCGCAGATGCAGCAACTCCATCGTCCTGCTGTACAGCGTCACGGACCGCCAGCCCTCCGCCGGCGCGGCCCGGCGCTCCAGCACGGTGCACGCCGCGCCCGCCGCGGCCAGCTCGCACGCGAGGGCCAGCCCGGTCGGACCGGCCCCGACGACGATGACGTCCTGCTCAGGAGTGATCGGCGACGACGACACGGGGACCCTCTCCCTCAGCATCCCGTCAGCGGCTTGACGCCGACGACCAGGCAGGCGCGCAGCGGCATCAGGAACTCGTCCCCGGCACGCCGGATGCCCAGCGCTTCCAGATGGTGCCGCGGAGCCTCGGCCAGCCGCTGCCGGATCGCCGCTTCGGCCTCCGCGCCGCAGGACGCCCGCTCGCACCACCGTCCGACGGGCACCCCCTCACGGCTCTCCGCGAGCGACCCCCGCGCCACCGGCACGTTGAGCCCCGCCCGCTGGAAGAAGCCGATCCACTCGGCCAACGTGCAACTGCGCTGGTGCCCCGGGTCGTGCAGCACCGCCAGAGCATGGTTGAACGCGTCGACGAGCGGCTCCTCGTGACCCTCCAGGTCGACGACGGCGAGCCTGCCGCCGGGCCGCAGCAACCGCGTCATCTCCGCCACGGCCCCCGCCGCGTCCCGGAACCGGTGCCCGGCGAACCGCGACACGACGAGGTCGAACGCGGCCTCATCCAGCGGAAGTTCTTCCGCCCGCGCCTCCACCGTCTCGACCGGCAGGGCCCGTTCGGCGGCCCGCGCCGCGAACGTCTTCAGCGCCCCGGGCGCCGGATCGACGCCCACGAGCCGCGACGGTCTCTGGCCGGCGAAGGACAGGGCCATGTGACCCGCCCCGCAGCCGACATCGCAGATCGCGGCGCCCGGCGCGGGCCCGAGCGCCGCGTGCAGGGCCTCCGTCGTCGGGCTGGAGCCGGGATCCTCGTCCGGGGAGGCGAAGGGGTCGTCGGGGATGTCCGTCACGTTGCCGAAGCGCTGGTTGGAGAGCATGGTCTGACGCCTTCTTCGCGTGTGGGGTCGGGTGGTCACAGCCGTGGCAGAGCCCGCTCGGCGAGCGCGGCCACCGGATCGTGCACGGCCTCGGGGACCAGCGGCTGAAGGGTGTGCCCCAGCCCCTCCAGCAACCGGACGCGCACGGTGAGCGGATGCCGGCCCACCACCCGGCGCGCCGACCACTCCCCGTACGTCTCCGGGCCCAGCACGGCGGGCGGCAGCGATCCGGGCCGCCGCGCCCGCTCGTCCGTCAGATAGCCGACGAGGTCAAGCCCGCCGTAGACGAGGTCGACGGAGCCCACCTCGGCGTCGAGGAACGACTCCTCCGCCAGCACGATGCCCACCAGCACGACCCGGTCCGCGCGGCGCAGCCGCCCCGACTCCAGCAGCCGCAGCACCGCCATCCCCCCGAGCGAGAACCCGACCAGCCCGAGCGGCCCGGCCACCAGATGCCGGTGCGCCGCCACCAATTGCTCCAGCCGGTCGGCGCGGGCCTCCTCGTCGGTCCCGTTCACCGGAAGCCCCGGCTCCCGCCGCGGCATGTCGCACTCCAGGACCTGCGCCCCCGCGGCCACCAACCGGCGCGTCAGCCGGGCCAGCAGCCGGGCGTCGGTCCCTTCCTCGTCCAGGCCGGCCACGCTGCCGGGGCCCGCGAGGACGACGGCGGCCCGCGACGGCCCCGCCGGGTGCGACCGGCGCACCCGGTACTCGGCGCCGTCCGGCCCCCGCCGCCACACCGTCCGCCGGTGCACCCGCCCCCGGCCGCCGCCGTCACCCGCGTCCGGGCCCATGCCCGGCAGCGGCACCACGCCGCCGCCGTCGACCTGTAAGGGAACCCTCCGCATGGCCTGCCTCCCCGCGTAGCCGTCACCGGCCACGAGGCACGCTAGCCCCCACCCCTAGCGCCCCACTGGAGCTTGGGCCCACGCGCCCTCAGCCGATGGCCACCGGACGCGTCCAGTCGGTGCCCTCGCCGGCGTCGCTGATCACCTGCTTCGGCGCCCCGTGCGTCGTCGCGCCACCGGGGTAGCGGTAGACGTTGCCGCTCTTGAACATCACCCAGATGTCCGGCACGTCGTCACCGTTGGCGTCGGGCGTGCCGACGAGGAGCGGGACGTTGGCCGGCTCCCAGCCCGAGTCGCCGTAGAGGATGTCGCTCCCGGTGCGTGAGCTGGCCGCCGTGCCCAGGGAGAGCATGTCCGTGCCCTTGCCGTCCTCGTCGGACTTGCCCTCGCGCATCCACAGGTTGCCGCCGTGGGTGCGGAAGATCAGGTCGGCAGTGCCGTCGCCGGTCAGATCTCCGACGAGGACGAGGTCCCGGGTGTCCCACGCCCCCGTCGTCAGCCGGTGGGCGGTCGCGAAGCTTCCACCGCTGTAGCCGCCGAAGGCCCACAGCTCCGCGCCCACGTTGGCGAACAGGTCCGGGTGGCCGTCCGCGTCGACGTCGCCTACCGAGAGGATCTGCGTCAGTGCGCTGGGTGCGGGGGCGTTCTCCGGAAGCAGCACCTCCTGGCGGCGGCTGACGTCGAAGCCGCTGTAGCCGTCGCCCGGGTAGACGTACAGGCCGCCGTCGACGCGGGCCACCAGGTCCTGGATGCCGTCCCCGGGCAGCCAGTCGCCGTTGTGGGTGATGAGCGCCCCGTCCCAGTAGCCGTCCGGCGTCGGTTCCGTCACCCCGCCCTCCGTGGTGTACGAGGCGTCCATCCCGGCGTGCAGGTCACCGCCGGACGTGCCGGGGAAGGCCTTGAGCCGACCGGTGGAGGTGACGGTGAGCAGGTCCGGATACCCGTCACCGGTGACGTCGCCGGGGGTGTCGAGACCCGCTCGCGGGGTCACGGTGAAGCGGTAGGCGGTCTGTGCGGAGACGTTCCCCACGGAGTCCACCGCCCTGACGTACAGCACGTTCGGTCCGGCCAGCGGGGCCGTGAACGGGATGGTCACGCTCTGCCCGGGGGAGGCGGGCGTGGCCTTCGAGGCGAACCCGGTCCAGTTGAGGCTGTACTCGTACCGGACGACGTCGCTGCTGCCCCCGGACCCGAAGGTGAACGCGCCGGGCGTGCCGAACGGCACGTTCGACCACGTCGCCTCGGTCCCGTCGTCGGCCGGGAAGTCGGACGAGGTCACCGAGGGGGACTGGGGCGCGGTGTGGTCCACGACGAACCTGCACGGCTGGCTGCCGTCGGGAGCGTAGGCCGATCCCGCGTTCTCGGTGTCGCGGGACCGCACGTCCCAGGAGTAGGTCGTGCCGTTGGTGAGATTCTCCCAGGGCAGGACGACGCTGGCGTAGCCGTTGCTGTCGACGTTCACGTAGGTGTTGACGAGGATGCTGCCGTAGTCACCGTCGGGCCACACCCGGAACTGGAGGTCCTTCAAGTTGCCGTCTGGATCGGAACCCTTGGCCCGGAACGTCAGGTCGGACTTGCCCACCGAGGAGTAGGGGCTGGTCAGGTCGCAGTCCGGGCCCGGCGTCATCGTCTGGGCTGTGGGCTGGTCGGGCCTGCGGTTGTAGGTGATCTCGATGTAGGGGGAATTCTCACCGTTCGCCCGGACCTTCTTCCACGCGTACGTGTCACTCTCGTTGTACGCGCGAAGCCCCAGGGCGATGACGTTCCAGCCCCCGTCGGCGGCGTCCTGCGCGGCGGACTTCACGTCCATGCCGACCCAACGGTCTGGACAGGAGCTGGGGTCGTAGCCGTAGCCGTTGGTCAGCGAGGACAGACGCCGGCTCCACGAGGGCTGGTTGTCCCAGGTGTGGCTGCTCGTGACCTTGGACGTCAGCCAGACGTCGTACCGCCGGGCCGAGCAACCCCAGGAGTAGGTCTGGAGGAGGCGCAGGGTCGCGGACTGGACGGTCGCGCCCTTCAGCAGCGACCCGTCGTGCTCGAAGTTGAACACCGAGCGGGAGAGGCCGCCGGTGGTGTTCTCGTATCCCACCCGGGCGTGGTTGGTGCCGTCATTGAAGTTCTGGCCGTTCCAGAAACTGGAGGAGCGGTACTTCGCGTAGAGCAGGGTCCAGCTCTGCTTGTGTCCTTTGAACGAGGGGTCGACGAAGACGGGGTAGACGGTGTCCTCGGCGTTCAGCAGGGCGGCGTCAGGAGTGACGGAGAGAACGTCGTCGTCGCCGAGCCGGGCTTCGAGACGCGCGTCGTGGGTGCCGGGCTGCGGTCCGGCCAGCCCCGGCAGACCGAGGGCGCTGGCGGCCCCCGCCTCGGAGGCCGCCTCGCCGCCGGTGGTGCGCATGCCCGCCGAGTCCCACGCGAAGGGCGTGGGTGAGGCGGCCATCTCCTCGCCGTCCTCCGTGAGCGCCTGGACGGTGCCGGTCGTCTCGTCGATGCGGAAGTCGAGGCTGGGAGAGGCGAGCCGGTAGCGCAGCTCCTCCAGCAGCGGGTCCTCGGCGGCTTCCGGCGTGTGCACGATGAGCACGTGCGAGTAGCCGCTGTCACGGGCGGTCAGAAGCAGGTCGATGTCCGGCCGGACGTTCTCGTACAGGGCGCGCGGGCCGTTGACCACGGGCTCGGGAAGGGGGCCGGGCCAGCTGACGGCGAGCTCGTGGCCCCCCGTCGTCATGGTGACCAGAGGCGTCCAGACGGCGTCGGCCGTGTCGGATGCGACTTCCTCCGTGCCGAGCTGCGTCCGGTGGCCGCCCGAGGTGCCCGCGCTGAACAGCAGGGGATCGTTGACCGCCTTGGGAGCGTAGCCGCCCTTCACCTTCTCCAGGTCGGTGTCGATCTTCTCCCAGCCGTCAGCCGTCCGGGCGCGGACGGTGTCGCTGTAGGTGCGCGTGCGCAGGAGCCCGTCGGGCTGGGCCCAGGTAGTGGACGACGCGGTGCGCTCCGCCTCCACCTCGACGTCCTTGCCGGTCTTCCGGGCCTGCTCCATCGCCTCGGCCGCCTCCAGCGGACCCGGTTCGCCCTGGGCCTGGCTGTCCTGGGGGCGCGGTCGCCTGTTCTCGCTCTCTTCGCTGTGTACGGCGAAGGGCACGGCGGCGGTGGTGGCGAGCAGGATGCACAGCACGGTGAGCTTGGATCGCCTGCGCCGGAGCAGCCGTCCCGGCGCCTTCTCGGTCTGCTCAGCTGTGTCCACGGACACCTTTCCTTCCTGGCTTTCCTACGGTCGTGTGCTTCGCGTTCGCCGGGTCAGCCGAGGGCGGGGATGTACTGCCAGCCGCTGATCCCGACCTCGTAGCGTGTGCCGTGTGTCTGCGGGCCGCCCGGATAGAGGAACAGGACCCCCGTGTACGCCGTTGCCCAGAAGTCCGGGATGCCGTCCCCCGTGACGTCCGGTGTGCCACGCAGGACGGGCAGGTGTTCGGGCAGCCAGGCGGAGGTGTCGTACACCTCGTCCTGACCGGTCCCGGATGCCGCCGCGGAGCCGAGCGAAGCGAGGTCCACGCCGCCGCCCGCGTCCGCCCTGCCGTGCCGGAGCTGCAGGCCCGCGCCCGAGATGCCGGTGCGGAACAGCAGGTCGGTGGCGTTGTCGCCGGTCAGATCGTCGACGATGACGAGGTCACGGGTCGCCCACGCGGTGTCCGTCTCCAACAGACGGGCCTCGGTGAACGCGCCGCCGGTGTAGCCGCTGAAGGCCCACAGTTCGTCACCGGCGATGGCGAGGGCGTCCGGATGACCGTCTCCCGTGATGTCGTCCGTCGTGACGACCTCGGTGAGTTCGGCCGAGTCGGGTGCGCCGTCCGGAAGCAGTACGGGTAGGCGCTGGCTGACGTCGAAGCTGCCGTAGCCGTCTCCGGGGTAGAGGTACAGCTTGCCGTCGGGCATGCGGGCGAGGAGGTCGGTGATGCCGTCGCCGGGGAACCAGTCGCCGGTGTGGCTGATCAGGGCTGGCTCGTCGGTCGCGTCCGCCCAGTAGCCGTCCGGGAGAGCCTGCCCTGCGTCGTGCGCCCCGGTGCCGTGGATGTGCGGATCGCCGCGGTCGTCAGCGGGATAGGTGCGGAGATTGCCGTCGTCGTCGATCGCGACGAGGTCGGGGTGTCCGTCACCGTTCAGGTCACCGGGGGCGTCGAGGCCGGAAGGCGGGGTCACGTGGAACCGGTAGCGCGTACGGGCGGACCGGTTGCCCGAGGAGTCGACCGCTCTCACGTACAGGTGATTCGGCCCCGCGTAGGAGGGCTTGAGGGAGACCGTGGCCGTACCGTCCTCTTCGGCTGCCACGGGCTGGTCGTAGGACCCCTCGTTCAGGCTGTACTCGTACGCGGCGACGTCTTCGGCCGCGCTGGTGACGCTGAAGGTGAAGTCGCCCGGGTTGCCGAACGGGATGGTGGACCAGGTCGATCCGTCCTCGCCCGGGGGCGGGAAGGCCGCGGAGGTCACCGACGGGGACGGCGGCCGCACGTGATCGACCACGAAGGCGCAGTAGGGCTTGGGGAAGGGCGAGAAGCGCGATGCCCGGCCCTCCTCGTCCACGGCTCGCACGGCCCACGTGTACTCGACGTCGTGGTCGAACGTCTCCCAGGGCAGGGTGACGCTCGCGTAGCCGTTGCTGTCGGTGGCGCGCTCACCGTCGTACAGCAGGTTCTCGAAGTTCCCGGTCGGCCAGATCCGGAAGTGCAGCGTGCTGAGGTCGCCGTCCGGGTCGGAGCCACGGGCGCGGAACGTGAGGTCCGACTTGCCGACGGAGCCGTACGGGCTCTCCCGGTCGCAGCCCGGGCCCGGGGACATGGTCAGTCCGGTGGGGTCGTCGGGCCTGTGGTTGTAGGTGATGTCGATGTAGGGCGAGTTTTCCCCGTTGGCGCGGAACTTCTTCCAGGCGTTCGTGTCCGACTCGTTCGTGGCCCTGAGCCCGAGGGTGATGGTCGACCATCCGCCGGCGGCGGCGTCCCGGGCCAGTGAGGTGATGTCATGGGCGACCCACTTGTCCGGGCAGGAACTGTCGTAGCCGTGACCGTTGGTGTTCTCCGAGATCACGCGCTTCCACGTCGGCTGGTTGCTCCAGGTACTGGTGCTGCTGATCTTTCCGGTCTGCCAGACCCGGTACTCGCGGGCAGCGCACCCCCATGAATAGGTCTGCAGGGCCCGGAGGTAGGCGCTTTGGACCTCGGCGCCGTTCAGCGTGCTGTCGTGCTCGAAGGTGAAGACGGACCGGGAGAGCCCACCGGTGTCTTCCTCATAGCCGACGCGGGCTTCGTTGGTGCCGTCGTTGTAGTTCTGGCCGTTCCAGAAGCTGGAGTCCGCGTACTTGGCGTAGAGCAGGGTCCAGTTCGTCTTGTGCCCCTTGAAGGAGGGGTCGATGAAGACGGGGTAGACGGTGTCCTCGCCGGTCAGCAGTCCGGCGTCCGGGGTGATGGTGAGGGCGCCGTCGGTGAGAGCGGTCTTGAGGCGTGCGTCGTGCGTGCCCGGCTGAGGCCCGGCGAGTCCGGCAAGGTTCAGAGTGTCGTTGTTCTCTTGGGGCGCGGTCGGTGTCTCGCCCATGGTGGTGGCCGGCTTGCCGGCGGAATCCCAGGCGAACTGAGTGGGGGAGGCGGCCATCTCCTCACCCTCGGGTGTGAGTGCCTGAACAGTGCCGGAGGCCTGGTCCAGGTGGAAGTCGAGGGTGGGGGAGTCGAGCCGGTAGCGCAGCTGCTTCAGGAGCGGGTCCTGGGCGGCCTTGTTGTCATGGATGATGAGGAGGTGTGAGTAGCCGCTGTCACGGGCGGTGAGGAGAAGGTCGATACCGGGGCGGATGTCCTCGTAGAGGGCCCGCGGGCCGCTCACGAGCGGCTCGGGCAGTGGCCCCGGCCACTGCACGGTCATCTCGTGGTCGCCGACGGCCATGGTGACGAGCGGGGTCCAGCCGCCGGAGTCCTCACCGGTCCTACGGCCCTGGGCCCGATGTCCGCCCGTGCTCCCTGCGCTGAAGAGGAGTGGGTCGTTGACGGCCTTGGGCGCGTAGCCGCCCTTGGCCTTTTCCAGGTCGGTGTCGATCTTCTGCCAGCCGTCGTCGGTGCGGGCGCGGATGGTGTCGCTGTGGATGCGGGTGCGGAAGTGCCCGTCCGGCTGGGCCCACGTGGTGGATTCGGCGGTGCGCTCCGCCTTGACCTCGACGTCCTTGCCCGTCTCTCTGGCCCGTTTCATCGCCCCGGGTGCGTCCAGGGGCGGCTCGGCCCGTGTCTGACCGTCTCGTGCCTGCGGGGCCGCCTCGTCCTCATCACCAGACCCGAGTATGAGCAGCGGTACGGCCAATGCCGTGGCGAGGAGAGCCGCCAGGCCACCGGCACTTCGGCGGGACATGAAGGGGAGACGGCGGGAAGGTCGTGAGGAAACCGCGGCCTTCCCGGCCGCATCTGATGCTTCCTCGGAGCCTTCCACGGCGGTCATGCGTTGCTTCCCCCACTGAGATCCGGATTCGCGCGCGGGACCGTGTCCGCGCGCAGTTAATGCGAGCAGAGCATGACCCATCTCCACGGTTTCGTCACCTGTCGGTTCCGTGCGGTGGGGAAGTTCCCGGCCGAAGGAGTGCAGTGAGAAATCCGGGGATGCATCCGGCATGAACGCCGGACCGGCAGTGTCAAATCCGGCACAGTGGTGCAAACAGGCCGCCACGCATGGTCGTCATGTCGACATTTCTACACTCCTGGCAGGCTGCGTGGCCTTATATCTGAGAAGTTGTCATATTGAACATGACATCAAGAAGCGCTGTAAATTTGCTGCTTCGTGAATACCCGCACGAAATGGTCCGGTGAGGCATGTCACATAACCCCGGGAACGGTGGACTCATGCTCATGAAATGCGCATAGTTCTCGCGGTTCTGTGTCACTTCTGTGTGGGTCGCGCTCGCTGTCCTGCGCGGCAATTCCCTGGGGGTCTCCACTGTGTCTACGCACGCCACGCGGAATTGGTTCCGGCGTTCCGGGTGGCGAGGACGGCGGGGACTGACCGGTGGCGGCAGCCGCGTGCGGCGGGGCCTCGGGGTCTCGCTGTCGGCGCTGATGGTGGTGACGCTGCTGCCCGCTCAGGCGGCCCTGGCGATCCCCCCGGGTGACGACCGCAACGGCCCGGACCTGACTGACCTCCAGCAGGAGGCCGTCGCTCCGCTGGACGAGGTCAAGGCCGCCGAACTCGCCGAGTGGGCCGGGGACCTGACGCCCCCGGTCGAGTACGAGCCGACCGATGTCGCCGTTCCCCCGGGCGGCACCGCGGACGTGCCGTTGGACGCGGCGGGCGAGGAGCTGGTGCAGGCCGGTGACCTGCCCGTCAGCCTCGGCAAGGCGAGCCCGACCGAGACCAACCCGACGCCCCCGGAGCCGTCGGGCACCTGGGGCGTGGAGGTCGAGCCGCGCACGACGGTGGAGGGCGTCGGCGTGGACGGCGCGCTCATCACCGTGACGCCGCCCTCGACGGAGGCCACCCCCGTCGACGTCGAGCTGGACTACTCCGCCTTCGAGGACCTGTACGGCACCGAGTGGGCCTCGCGGCTGAAGCTGGAGCAGCTCCCCGAGTGCTTTCTGACGACGCCGGAGCTGCCGGAGTGCACGGTGCCGGTCGAGGTGCCCTCGCAGAACGACGCCGGCTCGGACACGGTGCGGGCGACGGTCGACCCGGCGATGGCGCAGGCCTCGGGGCTGACGACGCAGTCCGGCGGCGGCCCCATGGTGCTGGCGGCGACGGACTCCGCGTCCGGCGCGGGCGGCACGTACAAGGCCACCGACCTGTCCCCGACGGGCTCGTGGACGGCCGGCGGCTCGGGCGGCGGTTTCTCCTGGTCGTACCCGCTGAACCTCCCGGCGGCCCCGGCCGGTCCGGGGCCGAGCGTCGGCTTCCACTACTCCTCGCAGGCGGTGGACGGCAAGACGTCGGTGGCCAACGGCCAGGCGTCCTGGGTCGGTGACGGCTGGAACTACCACCCCGGCTTCGTCGAGCGCCGCTACCGCTCCTGCTCCGAGGACCGCGACGGCACGCCCAACAACGACAACGCGACGGACAAGAAGAAGTCGGACCTGTGCTGGGCAGGCGACCACGTCGTCATGTCCCTGGGCGGCGCGACGACGGAACTCGTCCTCGACGACGGCGTGTGGACGCCCGCCTCCGACAGCGGCGCCAAGGTCGAGTTGAAGAAGGACATCGCCCTCGCTAACGGGGACGACGACGGCGAGTACTGGGTCGTGACGACCCGCGACGGCACCCGGCACTGGTTCGGCAAGCACGCCGTCGGTGGCGGCCGCCCCGACACCAACTCCGTCTTCACCGCGCCCGTCTTCGGCAACCACGCGGGCGAGCCCTGCCACGCCACCGCCTTCAAGGACTCCTCCTGCACGCAGGCGTGGCGCTGGAACCTGGACTACGTCGAGGACGTCCACGGCAACGCCATGGTCATCGACTGGGCCAGGGAGACCAACCACTACGCCAAGAACGGCAAGTTCAAGGAGCACGTCTCCTACGTCCGCGGCGGCTACCCGAAGAAGATCGAGTACGGCCTGCGCGCCGCCGACCTCGACGGCCCCCCGGCCGCCCGCGTGAGCTTCTCCGTCGCGGAGCGCTGCATCAAGGAAGGCACGGTCGACTGCTCGGACGCCGACTTCGACTCCACCAACTACGCGGACAAGCAGCCCTGGTGGGACACCCCGTCCACCCTGCACTGCAAGGCCGACGCCGAGAACTGCTACGTCTCCTCGCCCACCTTCTGGACCCGCAAGCGGCTCTCCGCCGTCACGACGTACGCCCAGCGCACCCCCGGCTCGACGGCCCTGTCCAAGGTCGACGTCTGGGCGCTGGAGCACTCCTTCCCCCGGCAGCGCACCGACACCCACCCGCCGCTGTGGCTGGAGTCCATCACCCGCACCGGCTACGGCCCGGACGGCGACAGCACGATGCTGCCCCCGGTGACGTTCCTGCCGAACGTCGTCGACATGCCCAACCGCGTCGCCCGCTCGTCCACCGACCCCACCCCCGACTTCGACCGCCTCCGCGTCGAGACGATCCGCACCGAGACCGGCGGCGAGATCCAGGTCACCTACTCCGCGCCCTGCGCCATCGGCGCCTCACCCGACCCGCTGACCAACGGCTCCCGCTGCTTCCCCGTGCACTGGTCCCCGGACCCGGAGCTGGAGACGCCGAAGATCGAGTGGTTCAACAAGTACGTCGTCACCAAGGTCGTGCAGAAGGACCGCGTCGCCCGCCAGCCCGACGTCGTCACCACCTACACCTACGAGGGCGACGCCGCCTGGGCCAAGGACAGCGACGTCTTCTCCAAGCCCGAGCTGCGCACGTACAACCAGTGGCGCGGCTACGGCTCCGTCGTCGTCAAGCAGGGCCTGACGCAGAACACCGGCGACCACGACGCCACCGTTCAGACCCAGACCCGCACCCGCTACTTCCGCGGCATGTCCGAGGACGCGGGACGGGCCACCGTCACGATCAAGGACTCCACCGGCGTCACGATCGCCGAGGACCTGCTGCCCTACCAGGGCATGGCCGCCGAGACCCTCACCTACGACCAGGCCGGCGGCACCGTCGAGGCCCGCACGGTGAGCTGGCCCTGGTCGAAGCTGACGGCCTCCCGCACCCGCGGCGACGGCCTCCCGCCACAGGAGGCGTACCGCACCGGCGTCGAGCGCACCGACAGCATCCGCAAGGTCAGCGACGGCGAGCGCACGGTCCGCACCGTCAACACCTTCGACGCCGTCTACGACCTCCCCGAGACGTCCTACGCCTACACCCTCACGCCCGACGGCAGCGGCGGCCACACCACGGGCAACCAGGTGTGCACCACCAACACCTACGTCCACAACACGAGCAAGCACCTCATCGGGCTCACGTCCCGGCAGCGCGTCACCACCGGCGACTGCGCCCAGGCCGCCACGGCCACCGGCGACGACGTCGTCTCCGACACCCGCACCTCCTACGACGCCCTCGACGCCTTCGGCCAGACCCCCACCCGGGGCCTGCCCTTCCAGGTCGACACCGTCGACGCCGCGGGCACCGGCTGGATCACCTCCGCGCGCACCACGTTCGACGCCCTCGGCCGCGCCCTCTCCGTCACCGACGCCGAGGACAACGTCACCCGGACGAGCTTCTCGCCCGCCACCGGCCCCGCGTTCTCCACGACGACGACCAACCCCCTCGGCCACACCACGACCACCACCGTCGACCCCGGCCGCGGCACCCCGCTCACGACCACCGACACCAACGCGCGCACGACGACTCTGGCCTACGACAACCTCGGCCGCAGCACGGCCGTGTGGACCCCGTCGCAGGACCCCGCCACCGACAAGGCCGCGCAGACCTTCGCGTACCAGATCGACGAGGACGCCCCGCCCGCCATCACCTCCCGCACCCTGCGCGACAACGGCACCTACGCGGACTCCGTCACCCTCCTCGACGGCCTCCTCCGCCCCCGCCAGACCCAGACCGAGGCCCTCGGCGGCGGCCGGATCATCACCGACACCCGTCACAACACGCTCGGCTCCGTCGCCGCCACCGACAACGGCTACCTCGCCACGGGCGAGCCGAAGGCCGAACTCTTCGTCCCCGAGAGCGTCTTCGTCGTCCCGCACTCCTCGGAGACCGCCTACGACGGCATGGGCCGCCCGGTCAAGACCACCGTCCTGCACGCCGGCGAGGTCGACCACACCTCCGTGACCTCCTACGGCGGCGACTGGACCCTCGCCCGCTCCGGCATGGCCGCCGACGGCACCACCCCGCGGCGGGGCAGCCGCGCCGTCAGGACCTGGACCGACGCCCTCGGCCGCACCACCCTCGTCCAGCACGCGACGGCGACCGACCTGTCCACCTGGAACGACACCCGCTACACCTACGACGCCCGCGGCAACCACACCAAGGTGACCGACGCCGAGGGCAACGAGTGGACCTACGAGTACGACGCCCGGGGCCGCCTCACCCGCACCACCGACCCCGACATGGGTGCCGGAAGCTTCACCTACGACGCCCTCGACCGCCAGGTCACCTCCACCAACTCCCGCGGCCAGACCCAGCACACGACGTACGACGTCCTCGGCCGCAAGACCGAACTCCGCGAGGACTCCGCCACCGGCACCCTCCTCGCGTCCTGGACCTACGACAGCCTCTACCAGGCCAAGGGCCTCCCCGTCGCCTCCACCCGCTACACCGACGGCGACGCCTACACCACCGAGGTCACCGGGTACGACGTCGAGTACCGGCCCACCGGCACCCGCGTCACCATCCCCATGACCCCGGACACCACCGGCCTCTCCGGCGTCTACGAGTACGGCCAGACCTACACCCCGACCGGCCAGCCCCAGACCACCACCCTCCCGGCCACCCCCGGCGGCCTGCCCGCCGAGAAGGTGATCACCCGCTACAACGGCGAGGGCATGCCGATCACCACGTCCGGCCACGACTGGTACACCGCCGACGCCACCTACAGCCCCTTCGGCGAGGTCCTGCGCACCGTCTCCGGCGAAGCCCCCCACCGCGTCTGGTCGACCGCCGAGTACGACGTCCACACCCGGCGCCTCGACCGCACCATCACCGACCGCGAGAAGGCGGGCCCCCACCGGCTCACGGACACCGGCTACACCTACGACGTCACCGGCAACGTCACCTCCGTCACCGACGCGACGACCGAAATGCTGCCCGACCGGCAGTGCTTCAGCTACGACAACCTCGGCCAGCTCCGCCACGCCTGGACGGCCCTGACCGCCTCCTGCCCGCGCAACGGCACCGCCGTCGACGCCGCCCCCGACCCGGCCGACCTGACCCTCGGCCCGGACTCCGACGGCTACTGGCACACCTTCACCTACGACGCCATCGGCAACCGCACCACCTTCACCGACCACGACCTCACCGACAGCGCCTACACCGACAGCCACACCTACACCTACGACTCCGCCCAGCCCCACACCCTCACCCAGGTCAACTCCACCGAGAAGTCCCCGACGGGCACGGTGGAATCCCTCCAGACCTACGCCTACGACGCGGCCGGCAACACCACGGAGCGCCAGATAGGAGGTGACACACAAAAGCTCACGTGGAACAGCCAGAACAAGGTCACCGGCGTCGACACCACGGGCGACGGCACGAACGACGTCACCTACATCTACGACGCCGACGGCAACCGCCTGATCGAGAACACCTCAACCGGCGCGACCCTCTTCCTCGGCGACGCCCAGATCACCGTCGACACCTTCGGCCAGGCCACCGAGGCCCGCCGCTACTACAGCCACCCCGGCGCGCCCACCACCGTCCGCTCCACCGGAGGCAGCGCCAACCGGGACGAGCACGAGCTCACCGTCCTGCTGGCCGACCACCACAACACGGCCACCACCGCCGTCACCCTCGACGCCACCATGGCCGTCCAGCGCCGCAAGTTCGACCCCTTCGGCAATCCCCGAGGTACCGAGCCCACCGCCTGGCCCGGCCGCGACTCCTTCCTCGGCACCGGCATCGACGACCCCGCCACCGGCCTCACCCACATCGGCGCCCGCGAGTACGACCCCACCCTGGGCCGCTTCATCTCCGTCGACCCGCTCATCGACATCACCGACCCGATGCAGATGAACGGCTACGCCTACGCCAACAACAACCCGGTCACGTACAGCGACCCGTCGGGCCTGATGCTCGCCTGCGGCCCCCAGTTCGGCATGGGATGCGGCTCCGGCGTCGCCACGCGAGGAGACGGCAGCCTCTCCAGCGGAGGAAACCCCACAGGCGGCGGCGTAATCAGCGGCGGAACTTCCCTCACCACTCATAGCGTCGCGCAGAAGGGCGACGTCGCTGCGAAGCCTGAGTCCATATCTATTGCAGGGCGCAAAATTCCCACCTTTGAGGAACTAAAGGGGACTTTGCTTTATCGCGAAAATATGGACTATCAATGGCACGTGGAGATGTGGGCTCGCTCGCAATGCTTTGGTGAAAGTGATGAGTTCTGTAGAACTGTTCACGCGTTGGGATGGTTCGGCAATTCTCCTGACGTTGATATCCTCGAAGAAATTGGCGTACGTGATCATTACGACTGTGTCGCAGCCGGAGATGGTGGGGCTTGTAAATCCGCCCTGCTCGATATTGGAGTCTCCTATGCGACAAAGGGTGGCTCCAAGGCATTGGGAGCCCTGTTCAAGGGACTAGTAAACGGGTTCAAGCGAGGCAAGTCGTTTCCGGTGGAGTGCCTCGTCGGCCGGCACAGTTTCGTCGAGGGCACTTCAGTGCTGCTCGCCAACGGCGAGTCTAAGCCAATCGAGGAAATAGAAATTGGCGACAAGGTACTTGCAGCAGACCCCCAAACGGGTGAGACGACCAGCAAGACTGTAACTTCGGAGATCTTCACCAAGAACGACAAGCGGTTCGTCGATCTCAGCATCCGGACTGCCGATGGCGTTCGAGTGATCGAGGCCACCGGTCACCATCCGTTCTGGTCGGAGTCTGAGCGGCAATGGATTGATGCCGTTGAGCTGAACCCGGGCATGACGCTCACTATGGATACTGGCGAGGCAGTGCCCCTCGTTGCGACCCGTACGTATAACGCTGATCAAGATACGTACGACCTGACGGTCGAAGGTCTCCACACGTACTATGTACTCGCTGGTCAGACGCCGGTCCTGGTGCATAACAGCGGAGGGTGCCTTCCTGCTCTCCGAGACTGGAGCAGTCAGCGGTTCCAGTTCGGGAATCAGTCCTTCTTGCTCGATAAGAAGGGAATGGAGCACATCCTCACTCGTCATCACCCGAAGTATTGGGATGGTTCGGTGAAGAAAACACAGTCCTTCTTCGATTCGGGCATGAGCGTTGATGACGTCCAAGGTGCTATCGGTCAAGTAATGCGGCAAAATCGCGATACGTTGGTTCAGCGAGGCAGTCAAGGCATGTATCAGATCCGCGGGAATGTCAACGGCGTCGATTACGTACTCGGCATGAATAGGGGTCGAGTGGGTCAGTTCTATCCGCAATAACCATCATCGAAGGACCTGAGACGTGGTTGAGATTGAGACGTTCCTGAAGGTCGCGGATGGCGGGTTCGTGCAGGTGGAAGCCTGCCGTACCCCACCGCCTGACCTTGACTACATCGAAGGTGCCATTCGGCTGTCTGTTGATGGATTGGAAATCATCGGCACTGACGAGTGGGACTACGTTGACCAGCTCTGGTGTTATATCGCCGAGATGGTGACGAAAATGCAGTCGTCGGGATATGCGGAGACGTATTTCCCGGATCAGCCGATCAAGCTCTCTTTTCGGGCCGCAGGGTCTCGCGTCTTGGTGGCCGCCAAGATTGGCGAAGAAACGAAGACGGTAAATGCTTCATCCGCGGATTTCCTGGAAGCTGTCAAGGCAGCTGGGATGATCTTCTTCAGGAAGATGTCCGAGCTTGTCCCGGCTAATTCGTACGCCGAGGCGCAGCAGGAGCTGTCAGTTTGAACAAGCCAGAGGCCCCGCCGGAAGTTTTTGAATCCGGCGGGGCCTCTGGGGCTCTTGACGGCAGTAGTTGACGGCAACGTCAGCGGACGGGCGCCGCGCAGAGCGGTGGTTCGTCGCCGTCGTCGGGCTTGCCGGTGATCTCGCTGGGGTTGCGGAGGGCGTAGCCAAGGAGGTCGATGGCGTCGCGTTGGAGGCGGAGCCTGACGTGGGCGTAGACGGTGGCGGTGACGCCGATGTGGGCGTGCCCCAACAGCTCCTTGATCACGACGAGTTCGACGCCCTGTTCCAGGAGGAGGGTGGCGGTCGAGTGGCGGAGGTCATGGAAGCGGATGCGGCGGAGCCTTGCCTGGTGGAGCAGGGTGTTGAAGTGCCGGGTGAGGGTGGACCCTTCGATCGGAGCGCCGTCGGTGCGGGTGAAGACGTAGCCGCTGTCCTTCCATCCCGTCCCTGCTGCGTCGCGTTCCTGGAGTTGTCGGTCACGGTGCTGTTCGAGAGAGCGTAGGCACGGTGTCGGTAGGGCGATGCGTCGTTCGGAGCTCTGGGTCTTGGTCGGGAGGGCGGTCAGGCCGCCGGAGTTGGTGCGTTGGAGGGTGCGTCGGATGCTGGCGGTTCCGCCGGCCAAGTCGAGGTCCTCCCAGCGCAGGCCGAGGAGTTCGCCCTTGCGGAGCCCGGTGTGCAGAGCGAGTTCGAACAGCGGCTGCAACCGGTGACCGTTGGTGGCGACCAGGAACGTGCGGGCTTCGTCGGCGGTGAGGGGTTCGAAGCGGCGGGGTCGGGGTGTGCCAGTGCGGACGTTGCGGGCAACGTTGCGCGGGATCTCCTCCTCGCGCACCGCATGCTCCAGGGCGGACTTGAGGACGGAGTGTACGTAGGCGAGGGTCAGCGGCGAGAGCCGTCTGGAGCAGCACTTTCCGGCAGCGCAGCAGCGGGGTTGGTCGCGGGTCGCGTCGAGGCCGCGTGTGCAGCACTGGCAGGTGGTGCGGAGCTGGTTGAGCCAAGTGCGGACGTCCTTGGCGGTGAGCTTGGCGAGCTTCTTCCGTCCGAGGCCGGGGATCACGTAGAGCTGGGCGACGGCGGTGTAGCGGGTGTGAGTGTTCTCGCGGAGCTGGTGGACGGCGACGTTCTCCAGCCAGTACGTCAGGTATGCGGCCAGGCTGCCCTGCGCGGAGGGCGCGGGGACGCCGCGGTTGCTGGCGGCGATCTTCTCGGTGAGTTTGGCCAGCGCTTCCTTGCGGGTGGTGCCGTAGACGCGGATGCGCTTGCGGGTGTTGCCGGGGGCGAGCACGTATCCGGCGGCTTCCCAGCGGCTGTCCTTGCGCTGGTAGACGGTTCCGTCGCCGTTGGCGCGGACGCGGCGCGAGGGGGCGGGGGTGTCGCGGGGTGTGGTCATCAGGCGGCATCCTGTTCGAGGCGGGTGCGGATGAAGTCGGTCAGCGCGTGGGTGGGGATGCGGCGGGCTCGGCCGAGGGTGATCGAGGCGAGCTGTCCGGTGCGGAGCAGGTCGTAGACGGCGGAGCGACCGAGCTGGAGGCGGGCCATGACCTGGGGGACCGTGAGCAGATCCAGTGCCGGTGCCGCCTCGGCGTGACGGACAGCGGATGGGGGCGAGGTCATCAGCAGCCCCCTTCGGCCGTGAACTGCCGTTCCAGTTCACTGCGGTGCCAGACGTGGGCGGCGAGGAGGGCTGCGCCGGGGCTGTAGCCCGAGCCGAGGTAGTCCCACTGGCCGACGACGAGCGTGGTGGCCGGGTCGTGCTTGGGCAGGCCGGCATGGGCGTGGGACTGTTCGTTGCGCCAGGTGCGGCGGGCGGCGCGCAGCGCGCTCAGGGTGGTGGAGTAGCTGCGGGACTTGGTGGAGAAGTGGCCGCGGAAGCCGAGCATGTGCGCCCACTTCCAGAGCTTGAGGTCGGCGAACTCCGGCAGGCGACCCAGTTCCCAGCAGGTGCGGATCATCTGGCGGACGTGGCGGGCGACGGCGAGGCGGGGCACTGGCCGGGTCTGTCCGGTGCCGTCGCAGGTGGTGCAGGGGAGCGGGGCTCCGTGGGGCAGGAGGGTGGCGCCGCGTCCCTGGCAGGGGCGGCAGTGCAGGGCGCGGTCGAGGGTGCCGGAGGCGTCGGCGGACTTGGTGGCGTACTTCGCGACGTAGGCGGCTACGGCCTGGTCGCTGAGTTCGGCGTCGGTGCCGAAGGCGGCGATCTCGCGCACGTCGAGCTGCTGGCCCCAGCCGAGTTCGCGTTCCCCGACCGCGTCGGAGTCGACGGAGATGCGGGCGCGCGGTGCGGCGGCGCGGATGGCGTCAGAGAGCACGGCGACAGTGGCGTGGGCGGGTGGGGGCTGGGTGTTGCCGTCGGGGCCGTCGAGTCGGATCACGGCGTGGAAGTGGACCAGTCCGCGCTTCTGGTACTCGGCGACCTTGGCGAAGGAGACCCGCAGGACGGCGCGGGCGGCCTTCTGGGTGAGGCCGAGCCGGACGGCGAGTTCGCGGCGCAGGTAGGTGGTGAAGCGGGCCCACAGGGCTCCGGCGTGGGCGTTGAAGAGGACCGCGCCCGCGTAGTCGTACGTCGCCGGGTTGAGAGGCGTGCCCAGCAGGGGGTCTGTGGGTTCGTGGCGGGTGCCGCAGCGGCAGCGCCGGGTGTCGGGGCAGTTGTGGACGGGGCCGAAGGAGGGGGCGGTGAGGGTGGCGAAGACGCGGGGGTGGGTGCGGACGGTGTCGGGCACGGTCTTGCCGCCGGTCAGGCCGGCGCGGATGAGGTGGTAGGTGTCGGCGGCGTAGAGGCGGGAGCAGGCCGGGCAGCGGGAGGAGCGGCGGTTGCCGCACGCGGTGAGCAGACTGCCCGTGGGCTCGGCGGAGGACGTGTAGGCGCGCAGTACCTCACCGGTCGTGGTGTCGACGGTGGTGGTGTGGCCGGTCAGGCGGACGGGTTCGGTGCAGCCGCCGAGGCGTTCGATCTGCTGCTGTACGCGATCGAAGTCGGGGTGGTTGACCAGGTGGAGCAGGTCCCGCACGGCGGGGCTTGCCACGTGGCGCAGGTCCAGGGTGACCATTCGGGGCGTGTCCCTTCTGTCGGGGTGGATGGCCCCGAGCAGCAACCAGCCAGGCAGGGAGGCGTGTTGGCGTTGCTCAGGGCATGGCGAACCAGGCCCATGAGCGGGCGTGGATTCAGGAAGGTGTGATGCGGCCGGCGAGGGCGCGGGGGGTCAGAGCTGCGCGAGCGCGGCGGTGGCCACCGGCAGGGCGATGCCCATGCGCGTTCCCAGGCGGGCGGCCGTGATCGGTGTTCCGTGCTCGGCGCGGTGGGCGTCGGCGATGTGCCGGGCCGCGTCCAGCAGGGCGGCCGGTAGGGCCGGGCCGGAGGCAGGACGGGGCGTCTTGGCGACGGTGACCGGCGGAACGGCGGCCGGAGTCGGAGCGGGCTCCAGTTCCTCGGCCGGAGAGACGACAACGGCCGGGACGGACGTCGGAGGTGCCGATTCAGGGGCGGGTGCTTCGTCGGGCACCGGCTCGGCGGCAAGCGTGGCGGCAGTGGCCTCCAGGTGCGGAGTGGGGCGGGCATAGGTGTGGAACTGGGTGAGGAGGGCGGGGCCGACGTGGCCCCAGCCGAGGAGCAGGAGCGGGGCGACGGTGTCCAGGCAGGCCCGTCCGTAACGTCCGGTCAGCAGCGGTTCGGCGGTGTTCAGCGCGAGAGTGAGCAGCCCGCACAGGTGCAGCAGCCGCGTACCGGCCCGCAACTCCGCCTTGGGCACCCCGCGCAGGGCCAGGAACCGCAGGGCGACCAGGAGCCCGACGACGGACAGGTCCACCATGGGGGCGATCAGCGGCGCGATCGGACGGGGCACGCCGAGCCGCAGGGCGAGCGCCCAGACGTTACCGAAGGAGAAGACGAAGGCCAGGGCCGTGATGACCGCCATGACCACGGTCACGGTGCGTCGGGTGAACCGTTCCTCCGCCATGTTCTCAACCTCCCTTCTGGTGTGGGCGTTTCGGGGTCACTTGGTGAGTGAGGGTGCGAGCCTTGCCGTCCGGCCGGTCGAGTGCAGGAGGGCGTCCAGGCACAGGTCCGGGTCGGCGGTCAGGTGCGAAGTGGCGTCCGCGACGCGGGCTGCGTCGGTGTCGGAGACGTAGGGGGTGCGGATGCGGGTGTAGCCGGGGCGGCCCTGCATCGCCATCACCGCAACGCCGACGTAGGCGGGGTCCTGCAAGGTCACCGGGCTGGCATCGGGCCAGTTACGGATGTCCTCACCCAGCGCGGCCACCGCTGCCTCCACCGTCTTCTGCGCGAAGGACAGCCCAATGGGGCACACGTCTCGGATGAACGTGGGGATGGCGTCGCCGGTGGTCTTCTGGCTGATCAGCATCACCAGGATGCCGACGCTGCGCCCCTTCTTGACCAGGTCCTCCACCAGCCGGGCGTTCTCCGCCGTCAACGCGGCCAAACGTTTCGTCTCGGCGTCGCTGCCCTTGTACTCACGGAAATACGTGTGCGCCTCATCGATGATCAGGACCGTGAGCGGCCACTCCGGAGAGGGGCCGACGTGCCACATGTTCTTCACGCCCAGCACGTCCCGGATGGTCGCCGAGCGCCGCTTGCGCAGCTCCACCAGACGCTTGAACAGCGCGTTCGCCTCGTCCAGGTCATCCCCGCAGAACGCGAACATCCGCTTGACCAGGTCGGCGTAGTCCCCCTCCGAGGCCCGTGACACCTTTCCGTCCGCGCCCGCGATCTGCACGGCCGGGGACGGTGCGAAGTCGCAGACGAACTTGTTGACCCCCGAGGTCTTGCCCGCACCCGGGACGCCGGCCACCGTCACTCCGGGCACGTTGGCCAGGGACACGCACACCCGGGAGGCGTACTCGTCCACGCCCAGCTCCCAGCGCGTCAGGTCCGCGAGCAGGCGGCCGGTGGGCCGATGGCGGGTGGGCATGGTGAGCGGGTCGGAGCGCACGCCCCGGATCACGACCTTGCCGGGGCCGTCGGGCAGCACGGATACCCGCGTGCACCGCCAGGCATCGGCCAGGAACCGCGCCGACTTCTGGTACTCCTCCAGCCCGACCTGCGGCAGCGTCCGAGCCTGCACGATCACGCCGTACTGGTCGGGCTTGACCTTGATCTTCGGCGTCAGGACCCGGGGAGCGGGCGGGGGACTGTCCTTCTGGGCGGTGATCTGCGTGAGCAGGCTCGGGGTCTTGTCGGTGACCGTCAGCCCCGCCATCCGCGCGAGGCGTACCCAGCCCCAGCGGACCCGGACGGCCTGCCGCATGCTGACCCGCGTGCCCTTGTCGGCCCGCACGTAGCGCACCACCGTCCACACCAGCCACACACCGATGAGCGCCGTAGTGATCGGCAGCGCGTACGAGGCGTATCCCGTGATGGCTTCCATGTCAGGCCCCCTCTTCGCGTATCAGGCGGAACACGTCGCCCAGGTCGAGGCGGGTCGCCTGTTCCGGGGCCAGGCCGAGGACATCGAGCACGGCAGCCGAGACGGCGAAGGTGGCCTTGCCTTCCGTACCAGTCAGGGGCCGCAGCAAGGTCAACCCCCGCTCCGACGAGTGGTGTTCGAAGCGGGTCACTGGTTCGCCTCCACCGTCACCAGTTCCAGGCGGGAAGCCCGGTAGGCGACGCCGTCGGAGAGCTGACCGTTGAAGAGCCGCGCCCACGGGGTCGCGAACAGCTCCACCGGCCGCACCATCGCCCCCGGCTTCAGCCCGGCCGCCAGGCCAGTCTCCGGGACGGTGATCTTCAGGACTTCGGCGCGGCCGTCCTCCATGAGCATCACGGTCACCGTGTACAGCGACGCGCCGGTCTCCCGGTCGGTGGCGACCTCCCCGGTCTGCTGGTCCTTGATCTTCAATGCCGGGTCGGTGCCCGCGATGCACACCGCCGACGGCAGCAGGGCAACACGGATTCGAGTCATGGCCATGCCATCACACCCCTTGTTCGGTGGAGCCGCTTGATCGACTCGCCATGACCATAGCGCTACGCCCGCTACACGCGCAACGGTCGATTCGTATCGCTACGCCGATACGTCTGGAACGCCGAGGACGCCCGGGTGTGCCGCGAGCGCCGACGCCGCTACCCTCATGCCATGAAGCTGCCCCTGGGAGAGGACCCCCGGCCGCCGTACGTCCAGGCCGCCGACGTCCTGCGCGCCGCCATCCACGACGGCGAGCTACGTCCAGGCGAGCGCCTCCCCGCCGCGCGCGAGCTGCAACGACGCTTCGGCATCGCCAGCTCCACCGTCCAAAACGCTCTGCGGCTCCTCAAGCGCGATGGGCTGATCTACTCCGTCCTCGGCAGGGGCAGCTACGTCCGCACGCAGGAGATGCCGGCCGAAGGGGAGCCGGAGGCCGCAGCGGAAAACGACGGGACGGATCCCGGCGAGTCCGATCCCGCGTACACCGGACTCGGTGATCTCCAGCGCGGATGGCAGACCGCCACCAGCCCCGCTGACGATCCCCGCCCCCCGTACGTACGGACCGCAGACACACTCCGCAAGCAGATCCAGGACGGCCAGCTCGCACCAGGGGCCAAGCTGCCGTCCGCCCGCGAACTGCAAGAACAGTTCAGCATCGCCAACTCCACCGCACAGAACGCCCTGCGGGTCCTCAAGGAGGAGGGGCTGATCTACTCCGTGCAGGGTCGAGGCGTCTTCGTTCGTGAGCTCAGCCCGCGCGATCAGTTCCTTAAGCGCTACAACGAGGGGCTGGAGGAGATGGCGGCGCAGCGCCGGGCCGACGAGGAAGCGGTGCGGCTCAGCGGCAAGAGCGACGACGAGGTAGCCGCCGAACTCGCCGCCGCCGAGGAACGGTTCACCAAGGCCAGCGCCGAGTTCGAAGCCGCCACCACCCATCGCGACGCCATGCGCGCCGTCATGGAGCAACGCAAGCGCCTCAGCGGCAACTACACGCCCGAGGAGCAAGCGGCCAGCGCCCAACGCTTGCGCGACCGACTGGCCGAACGCGGCTTCCAGATCTGAAGCGCTCCAAGCGAAGCAGCACCGAACAGCTCCCAGGGTCGGGCATGCCAGCAGATGAGTGAGCTGTTCAGAGTTTCTTTACTTGATCAAGGCGGCCCGCTGACGCGGCCCGCGCGCGCTCCGGCCCTGCGGGGCCGCCGCCCGCTCCTGTCTCCGCCCCGCTTGCCGTCGGCCCCGCCGGTCCGGGCGCGCAACAGCCCAGACAGCGAACGACCTGGGGCGCTGCCCCAGACCCCGGCCCTCACTCCGAGGGGGCAGGGGGCCGAATGTGGGGTGCGGCTTCGTCGTGGTGAGTGGTCGCGGGTCGCGGGTGGGGTCCCTCGTCGCCCGATCACCGGAGGCGTACCAGGAACCCCCGGGGGCCGCCAAGGCCGAGCGCACGCGTCACGATGTGAGCCTTGGCGGCCCCCGGAGAACCCTGGCACGGCGAAGCTGCCCGACCGACGAGGGACCCCACCCGCTCAGGCGGCGGTTCTGCCGGAGCCCGGCCCCGTGCGGGGGTGGTGATCGCTCCCTGGCGGGTATCTGCCGGATAGCCACCGGTTGATGCGCCCGTCCGGCGTACCGTGGCGCTGGAGGTGGTGAACGGGATGACTACGGAACTGGCCGACAACGTCCGCAAGTACCGGCGTCGCGCCGGGATGAGCCAGGAGGAACTGGCCCACGCCGCAGGCGTGTCACCGGGCACGGTCCGCAAGGTCGAACAGGGCGGGACGGTCCGCATGGAGACGCTGCACACCCTTGCCCGCGCCCTGGGGGTGACCACCGCCGCGCTGATGGCGCCGGACGCGCCGGAGCCCATAGGGCGGGCCGAGGAGCCGAACCGGCTCAACCTGATCCAGCTTCGCGCCGTCCTCACCCCAGCCGTCGGGCTTGTGGACCAGGCCGTCGAAGTCGCAGGCGAGGAACCGAACCTCCGCACCTTCAGCCGTACCGTACGAGACGCGCGAGAACTGTACTTCTCCGACAGCTACAAGAGCGTCGCCGCCCAACTTCCCGGCCTGCTACGCGATGCCTCCCTGGCCGTGGCCTACTACGACAGCGGAGACGAGCACCGGCAAGCCCTCATGGCCCGTGCCGAGGCGCTGCGCCTGGCCGGCACCTACCTCACTCAGGTGAGGCAGTACGACATCGCGTACGCGGCCCTGAGCGGAGCCATCGCGGACGCCAAGCAGAGCGGGGACATGCTCGCGGCAGGCTCCGGCGTCGGCGGCATGTGCTGGCTGCTGGTACGTCAGGGCCGACTGGACGAGGCGGAGCGGATCGCCGCCGAGAGCATGGACGCGGTCGAGCCGAAGATCACCGGGGCCGAGCCGGACCACTACGCGGTATGGGGCGGGCTTGCCATGGAGGCCGCAGCCGCAGCCGCCCGCAACAACCGCCCGGACGAAGCCAAGGAGTACCGCAAGGCGGCGCGGGTGGCGGCAACCGCCGTCGGCACCGCGCACCGCAACCTCTCCCGGCACTGGTCCGTCTTCGGCCCCGTCACCGCCGCCCTGAAGGCACTCGAAGACTCCATGGTCATCGGGGACGCCCGCGCGGTCGTACGGAAAGCAGACGAGGAAGAGGCGCTATCGCCCAGGGCGTGGAAGCGCCTGGGCAGGCCCAGTACCAACGACGGGAACCGCTTCACCCTCGACGTCGCGCGAGCCCACACCCGCACCGGAGACCTGTCGGCGGCGATGGACGAACTGACCCGGGTCCGGGAAGCCGCCCCCGAGTGGCTCAGGCACCAGAACTCGGCCGCCGAGACCATGCAGGAGATCTTGAGCAAGCGGAAGCGCACCCTGACGACGGAGATGCGGGACATGGCCGCCTACCTCGACGTTGTCGGATAGCCGCCACGCTGCGTGGTAGTTCGCAGACTCGGCGTCGCGAACTGTCGTGCTGCTTGCGTGGAGTGACGATTACTCAGACGGCTACGGTCGCCGTGCCCTATCAGCGACCCAAGCCAGGAGTGCACGGTGAGCAGTTCCAGGAGCGACGCGGACCGTATGCGACGCAGGGAGTTGTACGACGCTGCGACGGGCGTGGCCGGCCCCCGCTTACTTCCCTGGACCACCCCCGACGGGAACCCCTGCTACCTCAGCACCGACGGCAGGGGCTACCTGTCCACACTCGCTGACAGCATCGAAGCCGTCCAACTCGGCATGGGCGAGGAACTGCTTGAGCACGCCCGCGAAGCTCTGGCCCGCGGCGCGCGGGCACTGTCGGCCACCGAGTACCGCTGGCTGGCCAGCCGACTGGCCGAGGCCCTGACGGACGCGCTCCGGGTGGCCGAATCGCGAGGACAGCGCATCCCGGACCCGCAGGAGGAAGCGGCCGAGCATGTCTGACTCCGCAACCACCGGCACCCCGGTCCGTAGGCGCTACCGCTTCCGCGAGTACCACGTGACCGCCGTGGTGGACCCGATGACCCTGCCCACCTTCGAGGCCATCTGCGTCACCGGAGAAGACCACGACTGCGGCGCCACCTCCGGCGAACTTCACGCCGAGGAGGAGCTGACGCGCTGGATCGCCGAGCACTGCGCCCAGACCGGCCACGACTTCTACCACCGCACCACCCGCGCCACCCTCCGCGCCGAACCCGGCACATGGCAGTGAAGGGCCCGCCGCCCGCGCCCCTGACGGCAGTAGCGACGGCAACACCCACGGATTTCCACGCACAACCACGGATGCCAGCGGAACGCAAAACCCACGCTGACCAGCGAAAAAGCAGGTAGAGGGGTGCTGCGTAGCACACGTACTATGTGCTGGCGGGACAGACTCCGGTCCTCGTGCACAATTCGGGTGGACTCTGTCCGAAAATCCTGGACGAGACCTACAAGTCGGCGAGTACGCCAGCAAAGCTGGAGCATGTTATCGACCCGGAGAAGCATGGCTTCGCTGACCTAGTCGCTCGTTCTGGCGGCCGCGAGCAGGCAATGCGACGTATCGTGGACAGTCTGGGAGATGTAAGCGACCTTCCGACAGCGGGGCGATTTGAAGTGGGTCGAGTCATTGATGGTGAGAACGTGACTATTCGAGGAGCTGTTGTAAACGGCGTTCCGAGAATCGGCACGGCGTTCAACCCCGATAAGTTCCCTGGAGGCAAGTAGATGCAGGTTCCCGTTGAACCGCGCCCGCTGACCAGTAAGGAGCGGGCAGTAGCGGAGCAGATTCTGCAACTGGACTTCCCTGGAGCGGCAGAGCTCCGCCATCAGCTTGATTGGGTTCGGGTGGTGGCCCTGTGGGGATCCAATTCTGCAAGTGTTGACTTGCGAGTCACGAATGACGCGCCTCCTGCTCCTATCTCGGATGGGGTTGTGCCGGTAACTTGCACGGTTATTGACGAAGGGGGTGAGCTTATTGGCGAAATCATTCTCTGGACTGAAACGGGCATGTTGTCCGGCCTTGAATACGCCTGGTATGGCGATGAACCCCCGACTTCGCTCCCAGAGGTGGATCGAATAGTCATGTCATAGAGTCTGATCGGATCTACTTCCGGGCGCGAATGGGAAGCCCCGCCGGGATCCGGCGGGGCTTCTGGGGTGTTTGACGGCAACGCTGACGGCAACGTCAGCGGACGACGGCTGCGGCGGGCGGATCGTCGGGGTCGTTGTCGGTAAGGCCGAGTGCGTCGCCCAGGGTGTCGATGGCTTGGCGTTGGAGGCGGAGTCGGACGTGGGCGTAGACGCCGGCGGTGACGCCGATGTGGGCGTGGCCCAGCAGCTCCTTGATGACGACGAGGTCGACACCCTGTTCCAGGAGCAGGGTGGCGGTCGAGTGGCGGAGGTCGTGGAAGCGGATGCGGCGGAGTCCGGCCCGGTCGAGGAAGCTGCGGAAGCGGCGGGTGAGGTTGGCCGGGTCGAGAGGCCCGCCGGTCGGCGTGGTGAAGGCGAGGCCGCTGTCCTGCCAGGCTGACCCTGCGGTCTCGCGCTCCTTGTCCTGCCGCTCCTTGTGCTCCTTGAGGGAGTGGAGGCATTCGGTGGGGAGGGCGATGCGGCGTTCAGATGCCCGGGTCTTGGTGGGCAGATGGGTGAGGCCGCTGGTGCGGGTGCGCTGGAGTGAGCGTCGGATGCTGGCCGTTCCGGCGTTGAGGTCGAGGTCCTCCCACCGGAGGCCGAGGAGTTCACCTTTCCGGAGTCCAGTACGTAGTGCGAGTTCGTACAGCCCATGAAGCCGGTCGGCGCGGGCTGCGTCGAGGAACTGACGGGCCTCTGCCGCGGTGAGCGGACGGAAGCGCCTGGGCTGGTGCGTGGTGGTCTTGACGTTGCGGGCGACGTTTCGGGGCAGCTCGTCCTCGCGAACGGCGTGTTCCAGTGCCGACTTGAGCACCGAGTGCACGTACGTCACGGTCAAAGCGGACAACTGCTTCTGGCAGCACTCGCCGACCGCACAGCACTTCTTCCGTTCGACGTCCAGCCCCTGGGCACAGCACTGGCAGGTGGTGCGGAGCCGGTCGAGGAAGGTGCGGACGTCCTTGGCGGTGAGCCTTGCGATCTTCTTGGTGCCGAGGCCGGGGATGAGGTGGAGGCGGACGCAGGCGGCGTATCGGGTGTGGGTGTTCTCGCGGAGCCGGTGGACCGCGACACTGCCGAGCCAGTACGTCAGGTAGTCACCAAGCGTGCTGTCAGCGGTGGCGACCGGCAGCCCGCGGTTGCTATCGGCGATCTTCTCGGCGAGCTTGTCAGCCGCGTTCCTCCGGGTGGTGCCGTAGACACGGACACGCTTTCGTCTGCCGTCGGCGGCGAGGACGTAGCCGGCGGCTTCCCAGCGGCCGTCCTTGCGCTGATAGATGGTGCCTTCGCCGTTGGCGCGGGCCTTCCTGCGCTTGGGGACGGTCATCGGGCGACTTCTTCCAGATGGCGCTGGACGTAGTCGTCCAGGGCGTGGGCGGGGATGCGGCGGGCGCGACCGATGGTCAGCGAGGCCAGGCGGCGGGTGCGCAGGAGGTCGTAGAGGGCGGAGCGGCCGATCTTGAGGCGGGCCATCGCCTCGGGGACGGTGAGGAGTTCGTCGTCACGCACGAGTCGCCACCACCTGTTCGCGTGTCGGGCCGCCGCCGATGAGTGCGGCGAGGCGTTCGAGGTCGGGGGTGAGACCGGTGCCGTCGTAGGCCCAGTGGGCGAGGACGAGGGTGGTCGGGGAGATTGGAGGGGTGTGGCGTCGGTGCCATGCAGCGCGGGTGGCTCGGAGGGCGCCGAGGGTGGTGGAGTAGGCGCGGGTCTTGGTGGAGAAGTGGCCGCGGAAGCCGAGCATGTGGGCCCACTTGCGCAGGTTCAGGTGCTTGAGGTCGTCGCGGGCGCCGAGGGCCCAGGCGGTGCGGATCATCCGGGCGGCGTGCTCGGGCACGGACTCGAACCAGAGGTCGGTGATCCTCTTCAGCCGGTGGTCGAGGGTGCCGGTCGCGGCTTCGGTGCCCTTGGTGGCGTACTTGGCGACGTATCCGGCGACCTTGCCCTCGGTGATCGTGGTCCCGGCCCGGAAGGCGGAGGACCGGATGATCCTGATGTCGATCTGCTCACCGAAGCCGAAGGAGCGGGCGCGGCCGTTGACCTCCGGTCCGTCGATGTGCGCGCACGTGGCCGCGATCCGGATGGCATCGGCGAGGAGTTCGGGGGTGGCCCAGGCGGGTGGCGGGGTGTGGGGGCCTGCGGGGCCGTCGAGGCGGATCACGGCGTGGAAGTGGATCAGTCCGCGCTGCTGGTACTCGGCGACCTTGGCGTACGAGACCCGGACGACCTTGGAGAGCAGACGCTGCGGGAGTCCGGCCGCTGCGGCGATGGTGCGGCGCAGGTGGAGCATGAAGCGGGCCCACAGAGCGGGGGCGTGGGCGTTCCACAGCACGGCGCCGGTGTAGTCGTACCGCTCCGGGTCAAGCGCGGTGCCGAGGAGCGGGTCGCCCTGGGCGTGGGTGCGTCCGCAGCGGCAGCGGGCGGAGCCGCCCACGCGTCGGCCGTGGACCGGCCCGTATGAGGGTGCGGTGAGGGTGGCGAAGACGCGGGGGTGGGTGGAGACCTGGTCGGGGATGTTCTTGCCGCCGCGCAGGCCGACGGCGATGAG
This sequence comes from Streptomyces sp. WMMC1477, assembly GCF_027460245.1. Classification (NCBI taxonomy): domain Bacteria; kingdom Bacillati; phylum Actinomycetota; class Actinomycetes; order Kitasatosporales; family Streptomycetaceae; genus Streptomyces; species Streptomyces sp. WMMC1477. Next base: position 3,718,727 of record NZ_JAPZBD010000003.1, read on the forward strand.
GTGGTAGGTGTCCTGGCGGTAGAGCTCGGCGCAGGAGGGGCAGCGGGTAGTGCGGCGGTTGCCGCAGCGCACCAGGAGGTGCCCGGCGGGTAGCTCCTTGGACTTCAGCTCGCGCAGGATCTCGCCGGTGAAGGCGTCGATCTCGGTGCGCTGGCCTTCGAGCCGGATCGGCTGGGCGCAGCCGCCGAGCGAGGACAGTTGCCGTACCAGGCCGAGCAGGTCGCGGTACCCGGTGAACGTGGGTAGCGCGGGTGCGGCCGGTTCGGGGTGGGGGATTGTGGTGGTGGGGTGGTGCGGTGGCATGCTGGCGGGACCTCTCTGCGCTGCGGCACACGCGTGTGCCGTGGATGGATGGGGAGGGAGGCCCCGGCAGGGGCGAGGGTTTGGCGACTACACGCCCTTGCCGGGGATCACTGCGAAGTAGGACCAGGAGGCGGCGGTCACGCGGCCTTGTCCAGGTCGATGTGGTTGGGCAGGTCGCGCACCTTGAGCCCTTCGGCGCACATCAGGTCGTTGATCTGCCAGCAGGCTTCGGTGGGCAGGTAGACCGAGCGCAGCCGGACGGGGGTGCGCATGTCGCCGACGGAGGCGATGGACACGCCTTGGGGCATGGTGCGGTCGGCGGCTGTGATGTCCAGTTCCCGGCCGTCGGGGAAGAGGTGCAGGAAGTCCTCGACGGTGTCGACGCGGTGGCAGATCCGGGCGGACAGGTTGTTGCGTACGGCGGTGGTGAGCACGTCGGCGGAGGGTTTCTGGGTGAGGAGCCACAGCCGGATGCCGAACTTGGCGCCCTGGCTGGCGATGGCCAGCAACTCGGCCTCGAAGCGTTCGCGGGCCTTGCGGTCGGGGTGCCGGGTGTAGTTCGCCACCTCGTCGATCACCACGAGCAGCAGCGGCAGCTTGGGGCTGAATTCGGTGATGCGGTCGGTACGGCCGGACCAGAACAGCCGTTCCCGGCGCTCGTCGACAGTTCGGACGGGTGCACAGCGGCGATCGTGATCCGGCATGGGTGACCTACTTCGATGAGACCAAGCTCCTCGTCGATACCGGCATCGCCCACAGTCGGCTGGGTGAAGCAGCGAAGGCCGAACCGCTCATCGCCGTGGCTTTGCAGCGGGAGAGCCACTCGAACCAGCGGGGCCGCGCGTTCCACGCCTTCTGGCTCGCCCGTACGCAGCTCCGCCTCGGCGAGCTGGAACAGGCATGTCTCACGGCGACGGATGCGTTGCAGCCTGCTTCGTCGGTGGCCTCATTACGCGTAACGAGCCACCTTCGGGAGTTCTTCGAGGAGCTGGCACCGTACCGACGGGAACCTGTCGTCCTGTCTTTCGAGTCGCGGCTACGGGATCTCCTCCCCGGTCAGGTCAGCGGATCCCCTCGTCCATGAGTGCGTACAGGAGGCCGACGAGGGTTCCACTGCTCACGATCTCGCGACGGTCGATCATGCTCCGGATCTCTGCCAGCGGAATCCACTCGATGCGGTCGGACTCGTTCTTCTCCGTCGGCGGCCCGACGTAGGTCGCCTCGTCCGCGCGGAACAGGTGATGCTGGGAGTCCGTGATCCCGTTCGCCGGCTCGGCGTAGACCAGCGGCTTCATCGGCCCGGGTCGCCAGCCGGTCTCCTCCAGAACCTCGCGGGCAGCGGCATCTGCCGGCGATTCGCCGTCCTCGACGAGGCCCATGGGAAGTTCCCAGGCCCAGGCGTCCGTGATGAAGCGGTGGCGCCACATCATCAAGACCTCCTGGCGGTCGTTGATCACGGTGGCCACCGCCAAGTGCCGGAGTTTGACGACGTGGTACTCCCACCGGCGCCCGTCTGGCTGCTCCACGTCGGTCAACCACAGATTGACCCAGCGGTTCTCATAGATCGGACGTTCCCCGTGGACCTTCCACTGCATCGCTGATGCCCCTCTCGACCAGTCCCCAGCATCGCAGAGCCGGTCTTCCGAGTAACCGGTTTGGATGTTCACGTCGTGGTTCTGTCGTGCCGGGTGGGGAGGACGTTCGCCTACTCCTGCCCGTCGAAGGCGTCGCCTGGGAGCCAGTCGTGGGAGGGGGTGTACTCGAGCCAGCGGTTGCGGGCGGCTTGGGCGGCGCAGGCGGCGGTGAGGGTGGTCAGGCCGGGGTGGCCGTCACCAGTGCGCCAGAGCAGTGACCAGGCGTACAGGGGTGTCGGGTTGAGGAGGGGGACGGAGCGCGGGGTGGGGGCGTTCGGGAGGGTCGGCAGGTGGAGGTCGGCGGGGAGGAGGGTGAAGCCGTCGGGGGTGTCGGCGAGGGCTTCGAGGAAGTGGGTGAGACCGAGGTTGACGCTGGTGGCCCGGTTCCGGATGCCGAAGTGGTCGGTGAACTGGCGGAGGAAGTCGAGGCGGTCGAGGGCGCCGGGGGTGAGCAGGACGCTGTCGGCGAGCTGGTGGGGGGTGAGGGACGGTTCGTCCGCGAGCGGGTGTCCGGCGTTGAGTACGGCGTCGACCGGTTCGAGGCGGACGAGACGGTGTGTCAGCCCGGACGGCAGGGGTGGGTGGACGCGGCCGAAGGCCGCGTCGATCTCGCCGTTCAGGAGGGCCGCCGTCACGGAGGGCAGGTCGCGGCCGTGCCCCAGGACCAGGTCTCCGGTTGGCCCGGCGAGCTGGGCCATCGTCCGCATGGGGCCGTAGAGGTGGCCCCAGACGTCGACGCGGAGGGGGCGGTCCTTGCCGAGGGCCGCGGCCACGGCCGCGTCGGCGGCGGTGAGGGTCTGGCGGGCTGGGGCGAGGAAGCGATGTCCGGCTTCGGTGAGGCGGGCGCCGTTGCGGCCACGCTCGAAGAGCGCGGTGCCGAGCAGGGTTTCGAGGCGGGCGATGCGCTTGGACAGGGCCTGCTGGGAGATGGCGAGCGAGCTCGCGGCCCGGCCGAAGTGCAGTTCGTCGGCGGTGTGGACGAAGGCACGGACCTGCGCCATGTCGAGATCCATGGCCCTCACCGTAGGCGACAACCGGAAGTTGTCGATGGAGTGTGGGAGTTGTTGGATCTTGGTGCGGTGTCGGCGGTTGCATCCTCGGTATGCACAGACTGATTCCCACCGGGGACGCGGCGCGGCCCGTCGCCTTCGCGGAGGTACCCCAGCCCGTGCCCGAGGAGGGTGAGGCGCTGGTCAAGGTCGAGGCGTTCGCGCTGAACCGGGGCGAGACGTTCCTGCTGGAGCGCCCGGAGCCGGGGCTGCTGCCGGGCAAGGACGTGGCGGGGCTCGTGGTGCAGGCGGCGGCCGACGGCTCCGGGCCCGGCATCGGCACCCGGGTGGTCGGGCATCCGGCGCGGGGCGGCTGGGCTGAGTACGTGGCCGTGCCGACGCACTCGCTCGCCGTGCTTCCGGACGGCGTCGACAGCGTGCGGGCGGCGGCGCTTCCGCTGGCCGGGATCACCGCGCTGCGGCTGCTGCGCGCGGCCGGTTCGACGGCCGGCGTGCGGGTGCTGCTCACGGGCGCTTCGGGCGGCGTCGGCCACTACGTCACCGAGCTGGCGGTGGCGGGCGGGGCCGAGCTGACCGCCGTGACGGCGACTCCGGAGCGCGGTGAGCGGCTCGCGGAGCTGGGGGCCACGGTCGTCCACGAGGTCGCGGAGGCCCGGGGGCCGTTCGACGTCGTGCTGGAGTCCACGGGCGGCCCCGACCTGGCGACCGCCCTGACGCAGGTGCGCCCCGGCGGCCTGCTCGTCTGGTTCGGGCAGGCCAGCCGGACGCCGGTGAGCCTGGACTTCTTCCGGCTCCTGGGCGGCCCCGAGGGCGTCACGATCCGGCACTTCCACTACGCGGGCGCACCGTACGCGGCGGATCTGGCGGCGTTGGTGCGGCTCGTGGAGCGGGGGCGCCTGCATCCGGAGATCGGCCGGGTCGCCGACTGGTCGCAGACCGCCGAAACGCTCGTCGACCTGCGGGAGCGCCGCATCCGTGGGAAGGCCGTTCTCCTGACTGGAGGTTCACCATGAGCGTCACCGAGTTCGTCGCCGCGCAGTGGACGCGCTCCACCGGGGCGGGAGTCGATCCGCACGAGTACCGGCGCGTCACCGACGGCGTGGGTTCCGTCGGCGACTGGGGGCCGTCTTTGCGGCGCACCGGGCGGGAGTATCTGGAGCGTGCGGAACGGGCGGGGTCGGCCGTGTCGGCGGGGGAGCACCTGCTGATGGCGGCGCGGTGGTTCCACCTCTCCACGCTCGCGCCGGACGCCGAGACGCCCCAGGGCGCGGCCGAGGCGGACCGGGCCCTGGGCAGGGCGCTGGACGTCCTGGAGCCGGGCGCGCGGCGGGTGAGCGGTGACGGGTTCACGGGCTGGCTGCGCGGCCCCGCCGACGCTCCGGCCACCGTGATCATCGTGCCCGGGCTGGACTCGGCCAAGGAGGAGTTCCTCGACCTGGCGTCCGCGCTGCTGAGCCGGGGCCTGGCGGTCTTCGCGATGGACGGCCCCGGGCAGGGCTCGCTCGCGGCCGAGACGGCGCTCACGCCGCGGTACGAGCGGGTCGTGGGCCGGGTGATCGACGCCCTCGGGCCCGAGCGCACCGGGCCGCTCGGGCTCGTCGGGCTCAGCCTGGGCGGGTACTTCGCCGCCCGTGCCGCGGCGGTGGAGCCCCGGGTGGACGTGGCGGCCGTCGTCAGCGGTCTCTTCCGCGTCGACTGGGAGCAACTGCCGCCTCCGGTCAGGGAGCTCATGGCCCGGCGGGCCAAGGGGGCGGACGCGGCCCGCGCCTTCGCCCGCGAGGTGGACCTCAGCGCCCTCGCGCCGCGCATCGCGGCCCCGCTGCTGGTCGTGGACGGGGGAGCGGACGTCATCCCCGGTGTGACGAACGGCGAGCCCTTGGCGCGTCTGGCGCCGCACGGGTCCTTTCTGTCCGTCCCGCACGGAGATCACCTGCTCGGTAACGCGCGGGCCGACTGGCTCCCCGTCGTGGCCGACCACTTCGCGCGCCACCTGAAGACACACCGCCAGAGAGGAGTGCCGGCGTGAAGCGCTGCGCCGGAGAGTCATTTCCCGTAGATCTCATGGGCGGCGGCGGGCTTGTGGCTCGACGCACGCCACTGCTGCAGGGGGCCTACGGTCCTGGCGGCCGTGAGTGACGATGGCTACGGCAACAAGGTGAAGGCCGGTACGTGGGTGGGCCGCACGATGCTGAAGTGGCGGCGGTCCAACGTCGCGATGTTGACCGCCCGGAACTTTTCGGCGACTGCCACCACGAAGGCGTCGGCCGTGCCCAGGGGGAGATTCGCGTACTGTTCCACCAGCTCGGCGGCCCGCGAGGCTTCGGTAGAGGTGACGGGGACCAGGTCGTACGCACCGTCGGCGACATCGCGCAGGAAGTCGGCCTCAGCCTTCGCTCCGGCACGGCTGGAGAGCATGTAGCCGATCTCCGCCACGAGTGGCGATGGCAGCAGTAGCGGACCGGGGTGGTTCTCGAGCAGGTGCAGGCAGTCGGCGTGGTGGTCGTCCTTGCGGTTGGCCGCGGCAACTACGGGGCCGGTGTCGATCACGATCACGCGTCGGGCCGCTCCTGCCCGTCCCACGACTCACGCACGATGTCCTTGGCGCGCACGCCGAGGTCTGGGTCGCCGTCGAAGGAAGCTGCCGTGCGGAAGCGCCGACGCGGGCGGTCACCTCGCTCCACCTCGGCCCACTCGCGCAGCAGCTCTATGGCGTCCAGCAGCCGCTCCTCCGGCAGCACGTCCAGCAGGCGGTGCGCTTCCTCGCGAACGGTCATACCGGCCAGTGTACGGCCCGGTGCCTCGCGGATCAGGTCTCCGAAAGGCTCCGACTGGCCTGCCGTCCCGGTCGGGGGCTTGACGGCGGCGACCCGCCGGGCGGGCTGTGGCCCAGGTCATGCCGGGCAGGGGTGCAGCGCGTTGTGCACCTTGTTGCATAATCGGGGCTCCGTCGAGGTGAGGGAGTGTGCCGTGAGTCGGTATCCGCATCTGCTCAAACCGCTGGACCTGGGGTTCACCAGCCTGCCCAACCGCGTGCTCATGGGCTCCATGCACGTCGGCCTGGAGGAGGCCGAGAACGGGTTCGAGCGCATGGCGGCGTTCTACGCCGAGCGCGCCCGGGGCGGGGTCGGGCTGATCGTCACCGGTGGCATCGCGCCGAACGAGGCCGGGCGGCCGTGGGACGGCGGGGCCGCGCTCACCACGGAGGCGGAGGCCGAGCGGCACCGGGTGGTCACGGACGCCGTGCACCGTGAGGGCGGCAGGATCGCGATGCAGATCCTGCACTTCGGCCGGTACGCGCACCACGAGAACCTGGTGGCGCCGAGCGCGCTCCAGGCGCCGATCAGCTTCCACGTCCCGCACGCCATGACGGACGACGAGATCGAGCAGACGATCGACGACTTCGCCCGCGCCGCCGAGCTGGCCCGGCGGGCGGGCTACGACGGGGTCGAGATCATGGGCTCCGAGGGCTACCTGATCAACGAGTTCATCGCCCCGGCGACGAACCAGCGCACCGACCGCTGGGGCGGCTCGCCGGAGAACCGCATGCGCTTCCCGGTGGAGATCGTGCGCCGGGTCCGGGAGCGGGTCGGTCCGGAGTTCATCCTGATCTACCGGCTCTCCATGCTCGACCTCGTGCCCGGCGGCTCGACGCTGGAGGAGGTCGTGGCGCTGGCCAAGGAGATCGAGGCGGCCGGGGCGACGATCATCAACACCGGCATCGGCTGGCACGAGGCCCGCATCCCGACGATCGTCACCTCGGTGCCGCGCGCCGCCTACGCGTGGGTGACGAAGAAGCTGATGGGCGAGGTGTCCGTCCCGCTGGTGGCGGTGAACCGCATCAACACCCCGGAGACGGCGGAGGAGGTGCTGGCCGACGGGTTCGCCGACATGGTGTCCATGGCGCGCCCGTTCCTCGCCGACGCCGAGTTCGTGGCCAAGGCCGCCGAGGGCCGCCCGGAGACGATCAACACCTGCATCGGCTGCAACCAGGCCTGCCTGGACCACGTGTTCAGCCTCCAGATCACCTCCTGCCTGGTGAACCCGCGGGCCTGCCACGAGACGGAGCTGGTGCTGGAGCCGACGCGGCGGCGCAAGAGCCTCGCCGTGGTCGGGGCCGGGCCGGCCGGGCTGGCGTTCGCCGTCTCGGCGGCGGAGCGCGGGCACGCCGTCACGCTGTTCGAGGCGTCGGAGGAGATCGGCGGCCAGCTCAACATCGCCAAGCGCATCCCGGGCAAGGAGGAGTTCGGCGAGACGCTGCGCTACTTCCGCACCCAGCTCGACCTGCGCGGTGTCGACGTCCGGCTGAAGACGCCGTTCACGGCGGCGGACGCGGCCGGGTTCGACGAGGTCGTCGTCGCGACCGGCGTCACCCCGCGCACCCCCGAGATCCCGGGCGTGGACCACCCGAGCGTCGTCAGCTACCTGGACGTGCTGCGCGACGGGGCGCCGGTGGGCGAGCGCGTGGCGATCGTCGGCGCGGGCGGCATCGGGTTCGACGTCGCCGAGTTCCTGACGGACGGCGGCGAGGGCGCGAGCGTCGACCCGGAGACGTTCGCCCGCACGTGGGGTGTGGACATGGAGTACGCCGAGCGAGGCGGGCTGCGCGCGCCGGAGCGCGCGAAGCCGCCGCGCACCGTGCACCTGCTCCAGCGCAAGACGAGCAAGGTCGGCGCCGGGCTGGGCAAGACGACGGGCTGGATCCACCGCACCGAGCTCAAGCACCGCGGCGTGACGATGGTCAAGGGCGCGACGTACGAGCGGATCGACGACGAGGGGCTGCACGTCACCGTGGACGGCAACGCCGACGTCATCCCGGTGGACACCGTCGTCCTGTGCACCGGGCAGGAGCCGCGGCGCGAGCTGCACGAGGAGCTGGCGGCGGCCGGGCACACCGTGCACCTGATCGGCGGCGCGGACGTGGCCGCCGAGCTGGACGCCAAGCGGGCGATCCGGCAGGGCACCGAGCTGGCGGCGGCCCTCTGAGCCGACCCCGGCTGGACCGACAGCGCCCCCCAGCACGACGACGCCCGGCCCCGGACCACGGCGGTCCGGGGCCGGGCCGTTCCTTAGGATGCCGACATGTCCCTGCCCCACGCGATCCTCACCGCCCTGCTGGAGAAGCCGTCGTCGGGGCTGGAGCTGACGCGGCGCTTCGACAAGTCGATCGGCTACTTCTGGTCCGCGACGCATCAGCAGATCTACCGCGAGCTGGGCAAGCTGGAGAAGGCCGGGTTCATCCGGGCACTGCCGGCGGAGGTGCCGACGCGCGGGCAGCGCAAGGAGTGGGAGGTCCTGCCGACGGGGCGGGAGGAGCTGGCGGAGTGGGTGGCCCGCGTCGAGGACCCGAAGACCGTCCGGGACCCGCTGCTGTTGCGGATGCGGGCGGCGGCCGTCGTCGGGAGCGCGGGCCTGGAGGCCGAGCTGCGCCGTCATCTGGAGCTGCACGAGCGGCAGTTGGCCGAGTACCTGGAGATCGAGAAGCGCGACTTCCCGCCGGAGCGGGACACCGAGCCGGACCGGCTGCGGCACGTCGTCCTCAAGGGCGGCATCGGGCTGGAGACGTTCTGGATCGTCTGGCTCACCGACGCCCTCGACCAGCTCACCCGCGGCCGGGGCGGGGCCGACGCTCCCTGAGCGCGAGGGCGCTGGCCTCGTCGGCCTCGGCTCGGCTCAAACGCGGCCCTCGGCCTCGGCGATGGACTCGACCAGGCGACGGGCGTTCGCGGGTGATCGCATCAGGTACATCGTCTCCTGCCAGGATGCGTAGTCCTCCTCCGAGATGAGGACGGCATTTCCGTTGCGGGACGTGATAAGCACCGGTGAGCGGTCGTCGTTGACCTGTTGGATCAGTGCGTGCAGGTTGTCGTGGGCCTCGTGGGCCTCGTGGGCCTCGTGGGCCTCGTGGACAGGGATGGGCACAGCTGCCTCCTCGTATGTCGTGTCGGCAACTGTGCCACCGCTTCCTGCCGGGGCGTCCCCTCCATGTCGTACAGCCCCGGAACCGCCGGGACGGCCGGCCCGGCCTGGGGAGGCGCCGGACCGGCCGTCGTGGCCGTGCGAGAGTGCGGGGCCTACTTGACGAGGTTCAGCAGGAGGTTCGGGGAGCCCTCGCCCGGGTTGCCGACGACGTCGGGGGAGGCCGCGTCCGTGAGTGCCTGGGAGACCTGCTCCGGGGTGGCCTCGCCGTTGTCCGCCAGGTACAGGGCGGCGACGCCCGCGACGTGCGGGGTGGCCATCGAGGTACCGGAGATGGTCTTGGTCGAGCCGTCGTTCCAGGCGGCGGTGATGTCCACGCCGGGGGCGAAGACGTCGAGCGGGGTGCCGTAGTTGGAGAAGCTCGCCATGCCGTCGGCTTCGTCGGTGGCGCCGACGGTGATGGCCTCCTCCACGCGGGCCGGGGACACGTTGGTCGCGTCCTGGCTCTCGTTCCCGGCCGCGACGGCGAAGGTCACGCCGGCGGCTATGGCGTTCCTGACGGCCTCGTCGAGGACCGGGTCGACGCCGCCGCCGAGCGACATGTTGGCCACCGAGGGGCCGGAGGCGTTCTCGGCGACCCACTCGATCCCCGCGACGACCTGGGCGGTCGTACCGGAGCCGTTGTCGTCCAGCACGCGGACGCCGACGACCTTGGCGTTCTTCGCCACGCCGTGCGCCTCACCGGCGATGGTGCTGGCGACGTGGGTGCCGTGGCCGTTGCCGTCCTGGGCGACGTCGTCCTCCTCGACGGCGTCGTAGCCGTCCTCGGCGCGGCCGCCGAAGTCCTCGTGCTCCACCATGACGCCGGTGTCGATGACGTACGCGGTGACGCCCTCGCCGCCGCCGTCCGGGTAGGTGTAGCTCTGGTCGAGGGGGAGTCCGGGCTGGTCGATGCGGTCCAGCCCCCAGTTGGGCGGGTCGGGCTGCTCGGCGGAGATGGTGTGCGTCTGGTTGGCGTACACCTTGTCGACGGCGGGGTCGGCGGCGAGCCGGCGCGCCTCCTGCGCCGACAGCGAGGTGGCGGAGTAGCCGTTGAGTGCGTGGGTGAAGGTCTCCTCGACCTTGCCGCCGTGCTTCTCGACGACGTCCTCGCCGCCCTGCGAGGCCGCCGAGACGCCGGTGTCCTTCAGGGTCACGATGTAGCTGCCCTCGACGGCGAGGGCGGAGTTCGCCCCGACGACCGTCCCTTCGGCGGGGCCGGCGTTGGCCGGGAGGGCGATGAGTCCGGTACCGACGGTCGCCGCGGCGACGGCCGCGGAGATGCCGAGGGTGAGCTTCCTGCGCGTCACTGCCATGTGAATGTCCTTCACTGCCGTGTCGTGGGGGATGCGCCGTGGGGGCGCGAACAGCAGCCAAGCTCATGTACACGACAGCATCAAGGGATGCAAAGAGAGCGCCATTCAGGGGCGATTCCGGCATCAGGGGGCGACTCGGCCGGCCTCCGGCTGGACAACTCCGCCCCCGATGTCCAGTCGTGCCGCCACCATGCCGAGCTGGAAGCGGGTCGTGACACCGAGCCGTTCCATCGTCGCCCGCAGCCGCCGCTGGAAGGTGCGGTGGCTCACGCCGAGCTGCCGCGCCATGACCTGGTCCGTCAACCCGGTGGCCAGCATCGCCAGCAGTCGCGTGTCGTCGCAGGGGAGGCCCGGCCCGTCGCCTTCCCCCTCGTCGTCCGCGAGGAATTCGGAGAGCGGCAGCGCCCGCTCCCACAGGACCTCGAAGAACGAACTCAGCGCGTCCAGCAGGCCCGAGGCGTGGACGACGACGCAACTGGCCACCTCGTAGTGCGTGGTGCGGAGGGGCAGGATGCCGGTCTGCTCGTCGGCCAGCAGCATCTTCGTCGGCGCGGTGGTCAGCACTCGGGCTTCCTCGCCGAGATCGGCGCAGGCCAGGATGTCGGTGTGGGTGCTGTGGAAGGTGGCCAGCCCCTCCGCGTCGTACAGGACGCGGTAGGCGACGCCGCGCCGCATCGTCTCGCCCTGGAGCGGCATCATGCCGGTGCGCGCGTCGTGCCGGTCGGGGTCGCTGTTGACGTACGGCGGCCGGTCCACGCCGCGGATCAGGTGCCGGGCGCCGCGTTGCAGCTGGTCCACCCGCTGCATGACGGCTGCGCGGCCGACGACGACCTCCACCACGTCGAGCGGGTCGCGGGCCTCCGCCGTCGCCCGGAACCGGGCCGCCAGGTGGTGCACATGGCGACGGGCACGCTGCAACTCCTCCTCGCGCGCGGCCAGGAGCGCGGCGAGCGCCACGTCCGGCTCGACGGGCAGGAACCGGTCCGGCCCCCGCCGTCGGCCGGCGACGCGCTGGACCAGCCCCAGCTCCTCCAGGGAGCCGAGGGCGCCCCGCACCCGGGTGACCGACAGCCCCAGGCCGTCCCGCAGCTCGGCCGTGGTGACGGCCCCGTCCACCAGCGCCTCGTACACCTGCTGCTGGACGGCGTCCAGATCCAACGCCTCAAGCATGTCCGAATCGTGACCTCGGCGGCGCAATCACGTCAATGGCGTCATGACGTCATTCCCGAGGCCCCCACAGAGCCTCCACAAATCGCGGTGGCCGCATCCGGTGCGGGCGGGGCGACCATCAGCCACCACCCTCGTTCGGGGGCGCCCGGACCGGGGTCCGGGCCGGTGGGGCGGTGAGCCCGCCGGGGCGGGGTCCGAGGCGTCCCGCCGACCCCGCTCCTGGCGTGCGTGCCCGTCGGTCGGGGGATTCTCAAGCGGGCTGTGCGCAAGGTGAGTTGAGTACGAGGGGAAGGGCCGTTGCCGTTGATCGCCCTCACCCCGATGTCAGTTGCCCGCGGCATGGCCGTCGTGTTCTCCTCGTGGCGACCACCGTGGATGAGTAGGGGGAGCTTCACGATGCGTAACCTGCCCGACGGCAAGGACATCTTCGACCCGGCGCTCTACGCCGGCACCCGGCGGCCCCGCGCGGAGGCCACCACCCTCCCGCACTGGGTCTACACCGACCAGACCTGGTTCGAACGCGAGATGACGAACCTCTTCCGCCCCGCGTGGCACTTCGCCGGGCTCGCCTCGTCCGTCCCGCAGCCGGGGGACTTCCGCACCCTGCGCCTGCTCGACGAGCCGCTGCTCGTCGTGCGCGGGGACGACGACCGGGTCCGCGTCTTCCGCAACTCCTGCCGCCACCGCGGCTCCCTCGTCGTCGAGGAGCCCTCCGGTAACTGCCGCGGCCTGCGCTGCCCCTACCACTCCTGGACCTACAGCCTGGAGGGCGTCCTCAAGCACGCTCCCGGCCTCGACGGCCACCGGCGCGAGGAACTCGCCGGGCTCGGCCGGAACCTCGTCCAGGTGCCCAGCGGCATCCGCGAAGGGCTCATCTTCGTCCACCTCGGCGACCCCGCCACCGCCCCCACCCTCGACGCCTACCTCGGCAACTACCTCTCCGCCGTCGCCGTCCCGCACCAGACCGCGCAGATGGTCGCCGTCCACGAACGCGAGTACGTCCTCGACTCCAACTGGAAGCTCTACGTCGAAGTCGACATGGAGACCCTCCACACCAAGCACATCCACCGCGGCTCCATCGGCGAGCAGCCCGTCACCGTGCCGCACTCCGAGGGCCACTGGATCGGCGTCTACCACGCGTCCGAGCACACCCCCGCCCTCCACCCCGGAGAGCGCCACACCGGCTTCCCCCACACCAAGGGCCTCACCGGAGCCGCCGAACACGGCGCCCACTTCTCCATCCTGCTGCCCGGCTTCTTCCTCGTCACCGCCCAGGACGTCATGTGGTGGATCCACAAGATCCCCGACTCCGCCACCCGCACCCGCGTCCGTGTCGGCTACTCCTTCCCCGCCTCCACCGTCGACCGCCCCGACTTCGACGACGTCTACCCGCGCTACGCCAAGCGGCTCGACCAGGTCGTCGAGGAGGACGACTGGATCACCGAGTACCAGCAGAAGGGCCTCAACGCCTCCCCGCCCGGCTGCTACGTCCCCGAAGAACACGTCGTGCACCGCCTCGACAACTGGATCCTGGACCAGGTTCTCGGCGGCCGTGACGTCTCCCATGACTGACACCGCCCGCCGCCGTGCCCGGGCCGACCGCCGTGCCCGGGCCGACCGCCGTGCCCGGGCCCGCCGCCTCCTCGCCTGGTCCGTCCTCGCGGGCTGCTTCCTGCTCGGCTTCTTCCACCGCTTCGCCCCCGCCACCTTCGCCGACGCCCTCTCCACCGACCTCGACGTCACCGACGCCCAGCTCGGCGCCCTCGCCTCCTGGCACTTCTGGACCTACACCGCCGCCCAGATACCCGCCGGGCTCCTCGTCGACCGCTACGGCACCCGGCGCTGCGTCGCCGTCGGCTCCACCGTCACCGCCCTCGGCGCCCTCCTGCTCGCCGTCGCCCAGAACCTCGTCACCGCCTCGGCCGGGCCCCTGCTGACCGGCGCCGGGCTCTCCGTCGTCTTCGTCGGCATCATGAAGTTCAACGCCGCCTGGTTCAGCCCCGAACGCTACGGCCTCGTCACCGGCGTCACCATGCTCCTGGCCACCTGCGGCGCCGTCGCCGCCGGTTCGCCCACGGCCTGGCTGCTGGAGCACTTCCACTGGCGCGCCCTCTTCGCCGTCGCGGCGGCGGCCGGGCTCGCCCTCTCCCTCGCCGTCGCCGCGCTCGTCCGCAACCACCCGTCCGACGCCGCGCCCGCCGAGGCACCCGCCGACCGTGGAGGTGCGCGCGGCGGCCTGCGGGACGCCTTCCGCAGCCGCGCCCTGTGGCCCCTGTTGCTCGCCACCGCCGGAACCAACGGCACCTTCTACGCCTTCTCCGGCCTGTGGGGCGTCCCGCTCCTGACCGACACCCGCGGCCTGTCCAACACCGCCGCCGCCTGGTACACCACCGCAGCGCTCACCGTCTACGGCATCGGCTGCCTGGCCATCGGCGTCTGGTCCGACCGCGCGGGCCGCCGCAAGCCCTTCGTCCTGGGCACCAGCGCCATGGCCCTCACCGGCTGGGCCTGCCTCGCCCTGCTCCCCTGGGACGCCGGCTGGCAGGGGCTCGCCCTCTACGCCCTCGTCGGCGCCGCCGCCTCCCAGGTCACCGTCTCCTTCGCCGCGCTCAAGGAAGCCGTCCCGGCCCACATCGCCGCCACCGCCCTCGCCATCCTCAACGCGGGCTGCTTCGGCGTCTCGGCCGCCCTGCAACCCCTCTTCGGCCTCGTCCTCGACGCCGGGCACGGCTGGGACTGGGCCCTCGCCCTCATGGCCGGCACCTCCGCCCTCGGCCTCCTCGCCGCCCGCGCCTCCCGCGAGACCTTCTGCCGTCCCCTCGCCCCCGCCGACTCCCCGGCCGCGCTGGAGGCGGTCGGGGAGCGGTAGGGCCTGAGCGGACGGCACCCTTGCCGTCCGCTCAACGCCCTTTCTAGGGTGCGCTCGTTCGGAAACCGAACACGTCGACGCATCGCCTCCGGGCCGAGGGAAGAGGACCGCATGGGAAGCACGTTCAGGCGCCTGTCCGTCATCGCAGCCACCACCACCCTCGCGTGCGCCACGCTCGCCGTCCCTCAGGCCACCGCCAACGGGGCGGGCACCGGGTGTCTCGACGACGCCGCACCCCTGACCGTCGAGGACGAACGGCTGAAGCGGGCCGTGCCCCAGGAGATCCTGCGGCGCAGCGGCTTCGACCGCGCCCTGCCCGCCTTCCTCCGGGAGCTGTGCCGTGCCGACTCCCTCACGGCGGCCGAGCGCGTCGTCGGCAAGCACGCCCGCAAGCTGTGGACGACCGCCGTCCACCGCGCGCAGTCCCCGGCCCGGAGCGGCGAACTGAGCGGCGAGGACGACCGCCCCCTGTACTGGGCCAGGCTCGGCCTCGCCACGGCCCTGCGCCAGTGGCAGCCCGGCTTCCCGCTCACGGGCGCGGAGCGCGCCGGGCTGATCCACCGCCTGGAGACCTCGTCCCGCGGCCAGGACGCCGTCACCTTCCCCCAGGGCGACGGCGTCAAGCGCATCCTGGTCACCGGCTTCGACCCGTTCACCCTCGACCGGGACATCCGCATCGGCAACCCCTCCGGCGCCGCCGCCCTCGCCCTCGACGGCACCACCGTCCAGACCGCCTCCGGCCCCGCCCGCATCGAGGCCGTCGTGTTCCCCGTCCGCTGGCGGGACTTCGCCGACGGCACCGTCGAACACACCCTGCTCCCGCACCTCACCGAGGGCCCGGGCCAGGTCGACATGTTCGCCACCGTCAGCCAGGGACGCCCCGGGCAGTTCGACATCGAGCGCTTCAACGGTGCCTGGCGCGGCGGCTACCCCGACAACGAGAACGCCTCGGACACCGGTCTCGTGCCCATCCCCGCCGCCGTTCCCTCCGTCACCCCGCAGCCCCAGTGGACCGCCACCTCACTGCCCTCCACCGACATCGTCAACGCCGACACCGGCCGGTTCCCCGTCCTGGACAACACCCGCGTCACCGAGATCCCCCTCGGCGCGACCGACCCCGTCACCCGGGACGACGGCCCGACCCCCGGCTCGCGGGCCCGCCAGGGCGGCGGCGGCAACTACCTGTCCAACGAGATCGCCTACCGCGCCACCCTGCTCCGGGACGCCCTCGGCCTCGACCTGCCCGGGGGCCACGTCCACACCCCGGTCCTCCGCTTCGGCGAGGGCAACACCGACGCCGTCACGGACCCGGCCTACGAGCGCAACCGCACCGACATCACCGCCCAGATCCGCGCCATCCTCACCGTGGCGGCGGGGACGCTGTAGCGGACTGCCCGCCTACGGCGCCGCCGGGGAAGGGAACGCCCGGCGGAACGCGGCGCGGGTGGGGGAGTCGGGCGTCCGGTCGAGAACGGCGAAGACGACGTGCGCGAACCAGCCGGCGAAGCGGCCCTCGCCCGTCAGATGCGCGCGGAACACGTCGGCGACGACCGCCGGGTCGTTCCGGAAGACGCCGCACCCCCAGGCGCCGAGCACGAGCGCGCGGTAGCCGTGGGCTGCGGCGACCTCCAGCACCCGTTCGGCGCGTTGTCGGACGGCGGCCGGTACCCGACGGGCCTCGGCGGGCGTCTGGCGGGCGATGACCCCGGCATTGGGGGCGGGGGAGGTCAGGAAGCCGGCCTCGAACGGTTCGTCCAGCAGCCGCTCGCGGCCGTCGCGGAACACCGGGACTCCGGGGGAATGGATGACGCGGTCGCTGTAGAAGGGGCTGCGCTCCGACCTGTGGTGGGCGTAGTACTCCGGGGCGCGCAGGAGACAGGTGTAGAGGGCGGAAGCCCTGCACACGGCCTCCTCCTGAGCCTGCGCACCGTTCAGATAGCCGCCGCCCGGGTTGCGCGCGGAGGCGAAGTTGAGCACGGCCACGGGCCCCAACCCGTTGGCCACGAGCCGACGGGCGGCCTCGGTGCTGCCCTCCTCCGTCACCTCGAACACCGGCGTGAACGTCTCCTCCGCGGCGGGCACCGCCACCGGCCCGGGGCCGAACATCCTCGTTCCGTCGGCCGCCGCGGTGACGGCCTCCGCGATGGACACGTCCCGCCCTCCGGGCGCCGCGTAACCCCCGCGCGCGACGATCTTCTCGGTCTCCTTCGCGATCCCGCGCAAGCGTGCGCTCATGACGCCCCCTTCGTCGTGTCCGGCGTCGAGTCTCCGGGGCGGGCCTCCGTGGGGCAAGGGAGTTTGAGACGTCATCCAGGCGGTTACCCTCTGCCGGCCAACCGCAACGACTGCACCGCCCTCGGCCCCTCGGCCCCTCGGCCCCTCGGCCCCTCGGCCCCTCGGGGCCGAAGCGGCCTGCGGGCGGGCGACGGTGGTGGCCGATGGCGGCCACCAGGGCACCGGCGCGATCATCCCGCACCGCCGTCGGCGGGACAGGTCGTCTTCCGGACTGGAAAGAGAAGCACAACGCTTCCCATTGCCGGAGGCGAGCCCGCGTCGAGCACGTCTTCGCCCGGATGAGAACCCGGAAGATCCTCCGCGACTGCCGCCGCCGCGGCGACGGCTTCCCCTGGGCCGCCACCGGTATCGCCCACATGCACCACGTCGCCCACCACTGACCCCTACGAGACAACGTTCGGGGCCGGTTCAGCGCGGTGGCACGAGTGGCGGAGGCGGAGGTGGAGGCGGCTCCACCGCAGGCAGCAGCGGCCCGCCCGCGCGTATCCTGGCGAGGCTCAATTCGGCACGACGCCGCGCCCGCGGGTCGTCGTCCCGTAGGAAGACGTACCGGTCGGGTCCGCCCTTGCCGAGATTCACGCACTTGAGCAGCCGGTAGCCGAGAGCGTGGGCTACCGGCTGAAACCGGTCCGATTCCCTGCCGCTGAAGACGACACCGACACGCCGGTGGACGTCCACCTCGACACGTGCCCGGCCGTCGAAGTGCCTCGCCAGCTCATACTCATTCGTCGTCACCCGGCCATGATCGGCCATGCATCGCCCGGTGGTCACGGGTCACCGCCCGCAGCGCGGCGGGTCGCTTCCAGCAACACCAGGTGAACGCCGGGATCACGTCACGCCGTTCCGGACTCAGCACCTGCGTGCGCGTGCCCTTGAGGCTAGAGCAGAGCTCCCGTGCAGGTGGCGGTGACGAAGGCGGCCCAGGCAGCGCGGGGAAACACCAGCACCGGGCCGTTAGCGGTCTTGCTGTCCCGGACGGGGACGCTGTCGTGGGTACCGAGGGCGGTTTCCACGCAGTTGCCGCCGTTGCCGCCGCTGTAGCTGCTCTTCGTCCACTGCGCGCTGGCGAGTTCGTGCTGATTCATTGAGGGCCGCCCTTCTCAGTGCAGTTCGTCGGAGCACGCGGCCCTGAGGAACGCAGTCCAGGCAGCGTTGGGGAAGACGAGCACCGGGCCGTCAACGGCCTTGCTGTCCCGGACGGGGACGCTGTCGTGGATGCCGAGGGCGGTTTCCACGCAGTCGCCGCCGTTTGCTCCGCTGTAGCTGCTCTTGGTCCACTGTGCGTTGGCAAGATCGTGCTGCTTCATGTCGGCCGTACCCTTCCATGATGTCGCTGATCAGTGCGGCGGACTCCCGAGCGGACAGTGCATCGGCTCGGAGCACATCATAGATCTGGGACTGTGCGGCGAAGGCCGCTGGATTATTGCTGAAGTGGCCTCGATCCAGCGACTCCGAGTAGACCCACTGCTGCCCGTCCGGCAGGTGGATCAGCGACATCGGGCTGTCCGGGGGGTTGAGGGTGGAGTCTGACGCGGGTGCGACCTGGACGCGGACAGAACTCAGCTTCCCTACGGTGAGGAGGTGCGCGCACTGCTCACGCATGACAGCCGCTCCACCGACTACGTTGTGCAGCGCGCTCTCGTCGAGTACTGCTACGAGCAGTGGGCCTTTCTTGTCAGCTGTGAGAAAGCGCTGTTGGCGGCTCATCCTGGCCCGGATCAACTCCTCCAATTCCGCGCCCTGGGCCAGGCGACGGAGAACAGCCCGTGCGTAGCCCTTCGTCTGAAGTAGCCCGGGGACGACCAAAGTCCCGTAGATCCGCAAAGCGACGGCCTCGGCATCCATCTGTGCCCGGCGCTTGAACCAGTCGGGGTGGGCGACTTCGGGGTACCAGTCGATGCGCTTCCACAGGCGTTCGAGCATGCCGCCGGTGCCCAGGACGTGGTCGGCGGCCACGGCGAACGTGTGCTGCGGGACGCGGGTACCGGCCTCGACGCGGGCGACCAGTGAGCGGTCGCACGGGATCTTGGTGGCCAGCTCCTCCTGTGTCAGGCGTGCTGACTCCCGCAGGTCGCGCAGGAGTTCCCCGAAGACGGCGGCCGAGGTCGCGGCCGGGTTCTTCGTACCGTTGCGTCGGTGTGCCAAGGTTCCCCCCTTGTGACAGAAGGTCCATGGCACGCGGAACGCGTTGAACACGCCATGGCCTAGGGCAACGCTGTACTCACGGATGGTAGCCGCCTCGTCCGACAAGCGGGGCGAAAACGTACAGGGATGCCCATGGTCGAGACGCCTGCGGACACGCAGCGCGAAGCGCGTCGCATCGCGACGCGGCTCGCGGAGGAGCTGCATATCACCTTGCTGGGAAGGGGGTTCTATCTCCCGATGCGCGCGGCGCCTCCGCTCGGCGGGCGAGGCTACATCGAGGTGGAGCCGATTCGGGCGGACGTCGCGGTCCGGCTGATCGACACCCTCGCGCCGCCCGCGCCCGTCCTCCCGGCCGTGGACGACCCGTGGGAGGAGGCCGAGGACGCGGTGGCCGCGATGCGCCGGGCGCTGTGGTCGGCGGGAGTCACGCTGCCTTCGCTGGCGGTTGACGCACCGTACGGCGAAGGACGCGGCGTCCTGGTGACGTTGGGCAGGGCACGGCCAGCGGCCGTGCGGCGGCTCGCAACCGCGGTTCGGGCGGGTGCCGGGCTCCTGCCGGGCGCGCTCGTCGTGGACGTCGCGACCGGTCGGCCGGGGTACGTCGCCGCGGACGCCGGTGAACGGTACCGGCTGCGTCCCGTCGCCGGGCGGGGACCGCAGTGGGATGCCGGGCACGTCCGCCAGCCGGATGCGAGGGAACGGCTCGCCGCCCGCAACGCCCGTGCGAACGCCCGCAGCCGCGGTGACGTGCTGTGAGCGCGCCCGGGGCCGCCGCCGTGTTCCGGTGCGAGGCGACGGCGTACGCGCTGGACCACGCGCGGACGTGGCGGCTCGGCGTGTACCGGACGCGAACGGCGCGGCTCGCCCTGCGCTGGCTGCGCGACCGGGCGACGCGCATCGCGGACGCGCTGGACCCGGCTCCGGGCCTGCCCTGGTGCCCGCCGGGAGCCCTGAGCTGTGCCACCGGGGACGCGACCGAGGCCGCCGAGACGCTCCGCGCCTGGCGCGACGGCACCGCCCAGCAGGACACCGCGCTCGCCCACCTGGCCGACGGCGCCGTGTTCACCCTCACTGCCCGCGACGACGCCGCCCACTACGTCCTCTGTGCCACCCTCGAACGCGGGCCGACAGCTCGTTCCCCGTGGACTGGCCGGGATGTCAGTGCCTCGGGATAGGTTGCGGGGTGATGGGCCGGACGGAGATCGTGAGGGATTCGCGGCCATGGGGGGGCGGGTCGTACAGGCCCCGGCGCCAGCTCGGGCCTGGAGGTATCTTGCCGTGCCCCCGCCCCCCACCCGGAAGCCAAGGCCCCGCCACGCACGTCATGGCGGGGTGGGCGCGGTGTCTGTCAGACGACTTCTTGGCCGATCGCGCGGAGGACGTCGGCAAGCCAGACCAAGTGGTAGCCCAGGGCCCGGTCCGGCTCGGCGAGAAGGCATTCAAGGTGTTGCCACGATTCGGAGAGCTGCCCGATGGTGAGTGTCGCCGGCTCTTTGGCGATCTCGTAGAGCTCGTCCCCCGGAACGGACCAGAAGTAGTCGTGCTCGACTTCGATGGTGCTCCCGGCTGAGGCTTCGATGTGTTGCAGCGTCAGCTCGAAGGCGCGGCGGAGCTGGTCAAGGTGGATCGGCAGGGGGTCGCTCGTCATGTGCCTTTCCTGTTGGCAGGAGTCCGGGAAGCCGGTCGATGCCGGAGAGCGGCGCTGCGCCGATTCTGTGCAGTTGAGGCTACTGCCGGGAGAGGCCGGCTGGGTCGATGTCGAGGGGCATCGGGGTGTCCACGTGCGTGACGGCACCCGCGAGGGCGGTGGTGCGCTCCACGTACCGGCCACTTTCGAGCTCGTGGATGATGAGCATGGGCGCCGGGTCGAACTCGAGCCGCCAGAAGTGCGGGATGGCGGCCTCGGCGTACAGCATCGGCTTGAACTTGCGGTCCACCGTGCGGTTGCCCGGGGAGACCAGTTCGACCACGAGCTGAACGCCTTCGGCGTCGATGCTGACGCCGTCCTCGGCGGTGGCTCCGGCGTCGGCCACCACGAGGTCGGGCACGACCAGCCCCGAGGGCAGGATGACGTTGACGGCCTCCAGCACCTCGACCGGCGCGTGGGCGGCGTGGGCGGCGGCGTGCAGGGCCGTGGCGAGCCGGAAGGAGGCTCGCTGGTGGCGGATGCAGCGCGCGGGGGTCATGACGAGGGACTCGCCGAGCAGTTCGTAGCGGGTGCTGCGGTCCTCCGGGAGGGCCAGGACTTCACCGATGGTCCAGGGGCCGGGTCGGTTCGTGCCGATGCTCATGCCTGCTCACCCTACGGCCGCCATCCGGTGGCGCCGGTGCGAGCCCGGGGCGCGGGCGGCACGGTCGGGGAACGCGTGAGCCCCGCCGGGCGGTGAGGCTCGGCGGGGCTCAGGCGTGGGACGGACGCGGGGTCAGTCCTTGATCTCGCAGATGACGGTGCCGGAGGAGATGGAGGCACCGACCTCCGCGGCCAGGTCCTTGACGGTGCCGGCGCGGTGGGCGTTGAGGGGCTGCTCCATCTTCATGGCCTCCAGGACGACGATGAGCTCGCCCTCCTCGACCTGCTGGCCCTCCTCCACGGCCACCTTGACGATGGTGCCCTGCATCGGGGACGCGAGGGCGTCGCCGGAGGCGGCGGAGCCGGACTTCTTGGCCGCCCGGCGACGCGCGGGCTTGGCGCCGCCCGCGACGGCGGCGCGGGCCAGCGGCATGCCGAGCGAGGCGGGCAGGGAGACCTCCAGGCGCTTGCCGCCGACCTCGACGACGACGGTCTCGCGGGAGGACTCGTCCTCGTCCTCGGCGACACCGGCCCCGGCGAAGGGCTTGATCTCGTTGACGAACTCCGTCTCGATCCACCGGGTGTGGACGTCGAAGGGCTCGCCCTCGCGGCCGTCGACCTCGGGCGCGAAGGCCGGGTCGGCGACGACGACGCGGTGGAACGGGATGGCGGTGGCCATGCCCTCCACGTCGAACTCCGCGAGCGCGCGGGCGGCGCGCTGAAGGGCCTGTTGCCGGGTGGCGCCGGTGACGATGAGCTTGGCGAGCAGGGAGTCCCAGGCGGGGCCGATGACGGAGCCGGACTCCACGCCCGCGTCCAGGCGCACGCCCGGGCCGGTCGGGGCGACGAACTTGGTCACCGTGCCGGGAGCGGGCAGGAAGTTGCGGCCCGGGTCCTCGCCGTTGATGCGGAACTCGAAGGAGTGGCCGCGCAGCGGCGGGTCGTCGTAGCCGAGCTCCTCGCCGTCGGCGATGCGGAACATCTCGCGGACGAGGTCGATGCCGGTGACCTCCTCGGTCACCGGGTGCTCGACCTGGAGGCGGGTGTTGACCTCCAGGAAGGAGATCGTGCCGTCCTGGCCGACGAGGAACTCGCAGGTCCCGGCGCCGACGTAGCCGGCCTCCTTCAGGATGGCCTTGGACGCCCGGTACAGCTCGGCGTTCTGCTCGTCGGTGAGGAAGGGCGCGGGGGCCTCCTCGACGAGCTTCTGGTGGCGCCGCTGGAGCG
The DNA here is from genome assembly GCF_027460245.1 of Streptomyces sp. WMMC1477. Lineage (NCBI taxonomy): Bacteria > Bacillati > Actinomycetota > Actinomycetes > Kitasatosporales > Streptomycetaceae > Streptomyces > Streptomyces sp. WMMC1477. The sequence goes on from NZ_JAPZBD010000003.1 coordinate 3,740,941, forward strand.
AGCAGTCACGGGTGGAGACGACGACCACGTTGCCGTGCTGGTCGGCGAGGCACTGGGTCTCGACGTGCCGGGGGCGGTCGAGGTAGCGCTCGACGAAGCACTCGCCGCGGCCGAACGCGGCGACGGCCTCGCGCACCGCGGAGTCGTACAGCTCCGGCACCTCTTCGAGGGTCCGGGCGACCTTGAGGCCGCGACCGCCGCCGCCGAAGGCGGCCTTGATCGCGATCGGCAGGCCGTTCTCCTTGGCGAACTCGACGACCTCGTCGGCGCCGCTGACCGGGTCCTTGGTGCCGGCGACCAGCGGCGCGCCGGCACGCTGGGCGATGTGCCGGGCGGCGACCTTGTCGCCGAGGTCCTGGATGGCCTGCGGCGGCGGGCCGATCCAGGTGAGTCCGGCGTCGAGCACGGCCTGGGCGAAGTCGGCGTTCTCCGAGAGGAAGCCGTAACCAGGGTGGACGGCGTCGGCACCGGAGTCGGCCGCGGCTTTCAGCACCTTGGCGACATCCAGGTAGCTCGTGGCCGGAGTGTCACCGCCCAGGGCGAATGCCTCGTCAGCGGCCCGGACATGCAGCGCGTCCCGGTCCGGGTCGGCGTAGACGGCTACGCTCGCGATCCCGGCGTCCCGGCAGGCCCGGGCTACGCGGACAGCGATTTCACCGCGGTTGGCGATGAGCACCTTGCGCACGATGGCTCCCTCCTTGAAACAACCTGAGTTTAGGTACCTGCGACACCACACGCGCAGTCTTCCAGGGGGGTGAGCTTGCCCACACGATCCGTAGCCGGGCTCGCGCGCCCCTTCCCGTTTTCCTTGTCGTCCCACGGTACGCCGGGAACACGAGGCTGACTGGAGCATCAGGAGCGTGATCGACGTCTCCTGCCGGACAGGGGATCTGTCGCGGTGGTCCTTTGTGGAACCCCTACTAATGAATAGGGGTTTCTTTGCGACGCGTCGGTGACGGAGGGGCAGCCGGTGAGCGACCTCTTGCCGCCGTCATTACCCGTTAGTAGCGTGCGCGCTCGACAGTAGCGTGCGGGCAGGAGGGGGCGTGCGGTGGGACTCCGGCGAGCGGTGGCGGCGACGACGGCGGCGGTACTGATCCTCGAAGGGCTCGGCCTGGCCGCCGTGCACTGGGTGTTGAGCCTCGTCGTGCGCCGCCAGTCGATGTCCCTGGACGGCCTCGACCCCGACCACATGGTGTGGGGGACGCGGATCGCGGGGCTGGCGCTCGGCGCCTTCGTCGTCCTGTGCGGGGTGGCCGCGCTCCTCGTCGCCGGACGCGACCGGGCCCCGGGGCGGGCCGCGCGGCTGGTGCTGATCGGCTGCGCGGTGACGCACGGGGTGCTGGGCGCCGTCGTCGTGGGGCTGGTGGGCTGGGTGGCCTTCGTCGCCCTCATGGTGGTGCTCGGGCTGATCGTCCTCACCCTGCTCGGCTACCCGGAGCAGAGCCACGAGCCCGAGTCGCGGGGCCAGGAGGGGCCGGAGCCCGCCGCTGCCTGAGCCCCGCCGGGACGTTCAGCGGGCCCACAGGGACGTGATGGCGACGTCCAGCCGGGCCAGGAGCCGGCGCAGGAGCGGCAGGGAGAGCCCGATGACGTTGCCGGGGTCGCCGTCGATGCCGTCGACGAACGGTGCCGAGCGGCCGTCGAGCGTGAACGCCCCGGCGACGTGGAGGGGTTCGCCGGAGGCGACGTAGGCGGCGATCTCCGCGTCGGACGGGTCGGCGAAGCGCACCGTCGTTCCCGCGGTGGCGGAGGCGCGGCGCCCGGTGGCGGTGTCGATGACGCAGTGCCCGGTGAGCAGGACGCCGGAGCGGCCGCGCATGGACTTCCAGCGGGCGATGGCGTCCTCGGCGTCCTCGGGCTTGCCCAGGGCGTGCCCGTCCAGCTCCAGGACGGAGTCACAGCCGACGACGAGGGCCTCGGCGGCCTCGGGGCGGACGGCGACGGCGTCCGCCTTCGCCTCGGCCAGGACGAGGGCCAGCTCGCCGGGGGTCGGGGCGCTCAGCGCGTCCTCGTCGACGCCGCTGACGATCACCTCGGGGGCCAGTCCCGCCTGCCGGAGCAGCCCGAGCCGGGCGGGCGACTGGGAGGCGAGCACGAGACGGCGGGAGGGCGTGGCGGATGCGGTCATGCGGCCATCGTAGAAGGCTCCCGGGCGGGCGATGTCCGTCAGCGCAGACCGATGACGAGGACGACGACGAGGACGGTCGCGGCCAGCAGCCAGCCGGCCCGTCGCAACTGCACCTGGGCGGCGCGCAGTGCCTCGGGGGGCCGGTTCGGGGGGTCGGACCACAGCATGGGTCCAGAGTCCGTCCGCGGCGGCGGGGGCGCCTGAGTACGCGTACTCACTTCGACCCTGATTCGAGCCCGGTTCAAGCGGGGTTCCGGCCCGAAGCCGCCCTGTTCCGGCCCCCAGTCCGCCCCGGTTCGCTCCGGCCCGGCCCGGCACCGCGCGAGGTCGGTGCCGGGCCGGGCCGGGCGGCCGTCAGACCGGCCAGTAGGACGTGCGCCAGGCCAGCGGGCCCGGGTGCGGGGTGCGGCGCGGGACCGTCCGGGCGGGGTCGGACCACTCGGAGACGTCGCGCGGACCGCCGGAGTCCGCGGACGCCGCCGCCGTGGCCCGGGCCTGGACCACCGCTAGTGCGGCGGCCAGCTCCTCGGGGGTCGGATTGCCGCGTAGGACCTTGATCATGCGCTGACCTCCATCACAGCGCCCTCCATCACAGCGGGCGTCACAGCGGGATGTTGCCGTGCTTCTTGGGCGGCAGCTGCTCCCGCTTGTTGCGGAGCGAGCGCAGGCCGCGCACGATGTGGCGGCGCGTCTCGGAGGGCAGCACGACGGCGTCGACGTAGCCGCGCTCGGCGGCCACGTACGGGTTGAGCAGCGTGTCCTCGTACTCCGCGGTGAGTTCGGCGCGCAGCTCCTCGCGCTCGGTCTCGTCCTCGACGCCGGCGAGCCGGCGGCGGTGCAGGATGTTGACCGCGCCCTGGGCGCCCATGACGGCGATCTGGGCGGTGGGCCAGGCGAAGTTGAGGTCGGCGCCGAGGTGCTTGGAGCCCATGACGTCGTAGGCGCCGCCGAAGGCCTTGCGGGTGATGACGGTGATCAGCGGCACCGTCGCCTCCGCGTAGGCGTAGATCAGCTTGGCACCGCGCCGGATGATGCCGTTGAACTCCTGCTCGGTGCCGGGCAGGAAGCCCGGGACGTCGACGAAGGTCAGCACCGGGACGTTGAACGTGTCGCAGGTGCGCACGAAGCGCGCGGCCTTCTCGCTCGCGTCGATGTCCAGGCAGCCCGCGAACTGGAGGGGCTGGTTGGCGACGACGCCGACCGCGTGGCCCTCGACCCGGCCGAAGCCGGTGATCATGTTGGGCGCGAAGAGGGCCTGCGTCTCCAGGAACTCGCCGTCGTCCAGCACGTGCTCGATGACGCCGTGCATGTCGTAGGGCTGGTTCGCCGAGTCGGGGACGAGCGTGTCCAGCTCCCGGTCCCGGTCGGAGGTCTCCAGGTCGACGTCCTCGGGGTAGACGGGGGCGTCGGAGAGGTTGTTGGACGGGAGGTAGGACAGGAGCGCCTTCACGTACTCGACGGCGTCCTTCTCGTCCCCGGCCATGTGGTGGGCCACGCCGGAGGTCGAGTTGTGGGTGCGGGCGCCGCCCAGCTCCTCGAAGCCGACGTCCTCACCGGTGACCGTCTTGATGACGTCGGGCCCGGTGATGAACATGTGCGACGTCTTGTCGACCATCACGGTGAAGTCGGTGATCGCCGGCGAGTACACCGCGCCGCCCGCGCACGGGCCCATGATCAGCGAGATCTGCGGGATGACGCCGGAGGCGTGGACGTTGCGCCGGAAGATCTCGGCGAACAGGCCGAGCGCGGCCACACCCTCCTGGATGCGGGCGCCGCCGCCGTCGTTGATGCCGATGACCGGGCAGCCGGTCTTCAGTGCGAAGTCCATCACCTTGACGATCTTCTCGCCGTAGACCTCGCCCAGCGAACCGCCGAAGATCGTGAAGTCCTGCGAGTAGACGGCGACCGGACGGCCGTCGACCGTGCCGTAGCCGGTGACGACGCCGTCGCCGTACGGGCGGTTCTTCTCCAGCCCGAAGTTCGTCGAACGATGCCGCGCGAACTCGTCGAGTTCGGTGAACGAACCCTCGTCCAACAGCAGTTCCACGCGCTCGCGGGCGGTCAGCTTGCCCTTGGCATGCTGCTTCTCCACCGCGCGAGCGGAACCGGCGTGCGTCGCCTCAGCGGCACGCCGCTGGAAATCGGCGATCTTGCCCGCCGTGGTGTGGATGTCGGGAGTGCTTTCCTGCTCGGACACGGGGAGCGGCTCCTAGTCGTCCTCGGGGCTACCGACTCGTAGCGTAGCGGCGACGGCCCGTGTCGGCGGTGCGTCGTTGGCCACACCCGCAGCCCCCTACAGTGTCGCCATGACACCGCAGATGTCCTCAAATGTGCCAGGTTCGGGTGGGGGCTCGGCAGGCCCTCAGGGTGCGGGCGGCTCGCCGGGCCCGTGGAGCGATCTCGAACGCCCGCCGCTCAGCGCCCCCGCGCTCCGGCGCGCGCTCCTGACGCCTGAGAGCCTGTGGAACGAGCTGGACGTCGTCGAGCGGACCGGTTCCACCAACACCGACCTCGTCCACCGGGTGAACCGGGGCCCGGTGGAGGAGGGCACGATCCTGGTCGCCGAGGAGCAGACCTCGGGCCGCGGCCGGCTCGACCGGCACTGGGACGCCCCGCCCCGCAGCGGACTCTTCTTCTCCTTCGTCCTCCACCCGGCCCCCGAGATCCCGCAGCGGGCCTGGAGCTGGCTGCCGCTGCTCGCCGGAGTCGCCACCGCGACCGCGCTCGCCCGCACGGCCGGGGTGGACACGATGCTCAAATGGCCCAACGACCTGCTGGCCGAGGTGGACGGCGAGGAGCGCAAGATCGGCGGCATCCTCGCCGAGCGGGTGGGCGACGCCGTCCACCACGCCGTCGTCGTCGGCATCGGCGTCAACGTGTCGCTGCACGCCGACGAGCTGCCCGTCCCCGAGGCGGGCTCGCTGCTCCTCGCCGGTGCCCGGGGCACCGACCGCGACCCGCTGCTGCGGGCCATCCTGCGCTCCGTCGAGGGCTGGTACCGCGAGTGGCGGGACGCCGGCGGGGACGCGGCAGCCTGCGGCCTCCAGGAGACCTACGCCGCCGGGTGCGCGACGCTCGGCCGGACGGTGCGCGCCGAGCTGCCCGGCGGCAAGGAGCTCGTGGGCGAGGCCGTCGCGGTCGACGGCGACGGGCAGCTGGTGCTCGCCACCGGCAGCGGCGTGGAGCAGGCCGTCGGCGCGGGCGACATCGTCCACCTGCGGCCCCACGACTGAGGGGTCGCCGGCACCCGGCGGGTGCCCGCCCGATCCCCGGTGGGGCGTCCCCCGGGAGGCCCCACCGGACGCGTCGCCGCAGGTGCGGACGCATCCGTCCGGTCCGCGTCGCGTGAGCTACGGCACACCTGCCGTATCGTGGTGGCGGTAGCGCGGCGCGGTGGGCGCGGTGTAGAGAACGGAAGGGCAGAGCGCAGGCACGTCATGCGCGAGAACCTGGCAAGGGGCGGGCAGTGACCGCGAACGATCCGGCCGTGCCGCCCGCCGACGCGGGCGGCGGCGCAGGCGGTGACGCGGCGGCCGACGCCGCCGCCGGCGCGGCCTCCGGTGCCGCCGACCCCTCCGCCGGTTCCACGCCCGGCTCCGCGTCGTCGTCCTCCTCCGCCGGTTCCGCCTCCGACCACGCCTTCTCCGTGCGCGGCGGCGAGGCCGCGTACGGCGAGGAGCGCGAGGGCGCGGAGGAACGCGGCAAGGAGAACCCGCTCGCCCTCAAGGTCGAGGAGCTGATCCTCGGCGCCGCCCGCACCTACACCCCCTTCCAGGCCGCCCGAGCCGCCGACGTGCCCATGGACCTCGCCGCCCGGTTCTGGCGCGCCATGGGCTTCGCCGACATCGGCCAGGCCCGGGCGCTCACCGAGGCCGACGTGCTGGCCCTGCGCCGCCTCGCGGGTCTCGTCGAGGCCGGGCTGCTGACCGAGGCCATGGCCATCCAGGTCGCCCGCTCCACCGGGCAGACCACGGCCCGCCTGGCCGAGTGGCAGGTGGACTCGTTCATCGCCGGGCTCACCGTCTCGCCCGAGCCGGGCATGAGCCGCATGGAGGTCACCTACCCCCTCGTCGAGCTGCTGCTGCCGGAGCTGGAGGAGTTCCTCATCTACGTCTGGCGGCGGCAGCTGGCCGCCGCCACGGGGCGCGTCGTGCAGGCGCAGGACGACGAGGAGATGGTCGACCGCCGCCTGGCCGTCGGCTTCGCCGACCTGGTGGGCTTCACCCGCCTCACCCGCCGCCTGGAGGAGGAGGAACTCGGCGAGCTGGTCGAGGCGTTCGAGACGACGGCCGCCGACCTGGTGGCCGCGCACGGCGGCCGGCTCATCAAGACGCTCGGCGACGAGGTCCTCTACGTCGCCGACGAGGCGGGGACGGCCGCCGAGATCGGCCTGCGGATGATCGAGACCCTGTCCGGCGACGAGACGATGCCCGAGCTGCGCGTCGGCCTGGCCTTCGGCACGGTGACGACCCGGATGGGCGACGTCTTCGGCAACACCGTGAACCTCGCGAGCCGGCTGACGTCCATAGCGCCCAAGGACACCGTGCTGATCGACGGCGCGCTGAAGGAGGAGCTCACGGCCGTGGGCGACGCCCCGCATTCGGAGAAGGACTCCGGGGCCGGAGCGGGGTACCGCTTCGCCCTCCAGCCCCTCTACCAGCGGCCGGTGCGCGGCCTCGGCGTCGTCGAGCCCTGGCTCCTGGGCCGCCGCGGCTGACGCGGCCCCGCGCGGAACCCCGCCCGGCGCGGCGGCCCCGACGCTCGCCATCCGCCGCGTCCCGCAAGGCACGAGCCGCACGGAGCACGGCGGCACTGTCGGTACCCCGCCCTACGGTTCCGCCATGAGCATGATCGGAAAACTCGCCCGCCTCACTCCGGCGGAACTCGACCGCGCGATCCGCGAGCCGGACTGGGCCCTCGAATTCGTCTGCCAACTGGACGATGCGGAACTCGACCAGAGGCCCGAGCCCTCGGCGGCACGCTGCCACGAGACCGACAAGCTGTGGAACGCCCTCGACTTCCTCCTGCGCCGCATCGACTTCCCCGTCGACGTCGTCCACGGCGAGGAGGAGATCCCAGGTGCGGGCGACTGGGGCTACGTGCCACCGCGTTACCTCACGCCGCAGCGGGTGCGCGTCGCCGCGACCGCCCTCGGCAGAACACCCCCCGAGAGGCTGATTGAGAACGTCAGCCCCGCAGACCTCGCACAGGCTGGCGTCTACCCCAGCCTCGTCTGGGAACGCGGGGAGTCATTGGACGTCGTGACCAGCCATTACCGCGTTCTGGTCCCGTTCTTCCAGGCAGCCGCCCGCGACGGACACGCCGTGCTGGTCTGGATCGTGTGACAGAGACCGTCCGTTCCCCGCCGCCGGGCCGGGGTGGTGCCCCGTTCTGGGATACGCGGGCTCCGGGGGTGTTGAGGGCGCCGGGGGTAGCCCGGTGCCCGGCGGCGGGGGCTAGGGTGTGAGCGGTCGTTAACCAAGCGCTGGGAGGGCATCGCGATGACGCGGTACGGCGAGTTCGTCGAGGTTCGCAAGGACACCGGGACGCATGTGGCGGAGCTGGTCCTGGACCGGCCGAAGGCCATGAACGCGGTCTCGACCGAGATGGCCGCCTCCATCGCCGCGGCCTGCGCCGCCCTGTCGGACGACCGCGACGTGCGCGCCGTCGTGCTGACGTCGAGCAACGAGCGGGCCTTCTGCGTCGGCGCGGACCTCAAGGAGCGCAACCGGTTCACCGACGCCGAGCTGGGGCGGCAGCGTCCGCACGCCCGGGCCGCCTACACGGGTGTGCTGGAGCTGCCGGTGCCGTCGGTCGCGGCCGTGCACGGTTTCGCGCTCGGGGGCGGGTTCGAGCTCGCCCTCTCCTGCGACCTCATCGTGGCGGACGCGACGGCCGTCGTGGGCCTGCCGGAGGTGTCCGTCGGCGTCATCCCCGGGGGCGGCGGCACGCAGCTGCTGCCCCGCCGGGTGGGTGCGGCCCGGGCGGCCGAGCTGATCTTCACGGCCCGCCGGGTGGCAGCGGAGGAGGCCAGGGCGCTGGGGCTGGTGGACGAGCTGGTGGCCGAGGGCACGGACACCGCGGAGGCGCTGGCGCTGGCCGCCCGGATCGCCGCGAACTCGCCGGTCGGGCTGCGGGCGGCCAAGCGGGCCCTGCGCACCGGATGGGGCATGGGGCTGTCGGCCGGCCTGGAGGTGGAGGACGCGGCCTGGCGGACGGTGGCGTTCTCCGGCGACCGGGCCGAGGGCGTCGCGGCGTTCAACGAGAAGCGCACGCCGGAGTGGCCCGGGGAGTAACGAGCGGCACACGGTCCGCAGCGCAGAGTGGGGCGTAGGGTCCTAATCTGGGTCGTATGGGTGACGATGCGAGGCTGCGTGCCGTGGTACGGGTGGCGCAGGCCATGGCCGCGGCCCCGGCCTCCGAGGAGGCCGCCCGGGCCGCGGCGGCCGGGGCGCGGGCGGCGATGGACGGCTCCTTCGCCGCCGTCTCGGTGTGGGAGCGGGCCCGGGGACGGCTGCGGGTGCTGGTGAACGAGGGTGAGCTGGCACCCGGTGAAGAAACCTTTCCCCGGGACGAGTCGTACCCCGTCCACGACTTCCCCGAGATCGCCGAGTTCCTGCACGAGCGCTGGGCGGGCGGCGAGGGGCCGCAGGCGTGGGTGGAGACGTCGGATCCGTCCTCGGCGGCGGGTGCCGGGGCCGGGGCCTACCGGCGCCACCGGTCGGCCACGCTCAGGCGCCGGGGGCGGGGGAGCTGCGTCGTCGCGCCGATCGTGTTGCACGGCCGGGCCTGGGGCGAGCTGTACGTGGCCCGGCCGCCGGGCGTGCCCGGATTCGGCCCGGGGGACGCGGAGTTCGCGACGGTGCTGGCCGCCGTCGTCGCGGCCGGGCTCGTCCAGTACGAGCGGCTGGAGGAGGTGCGACGGCTGGCGTTCACCGACCCGCTCACCGGGGTGGGCAACCGGCGGTCTGTGGACGTCCGGCTGGAACGGGCGCTGGAGCGCCACCGGGCGGACGGGGACGTCGTGAGTCTGGTCGTCTGCGACCTCAACGGCCTGAAGGAGGTCAACGACACCCTGGGGCACGCGGCGGGCGACCGTCTGCTGGAACGTTTCGGCGGACTGCTGTCCCGGTGTGCCGCCCGGCTGCCCGGCGCCCTCGTGGCCCGGCTCGGCGGCGACGAGTTCTGCCTCCTGGCCGAGGGGGCACCCGCGGACGAGGTGGTCGCCGTCGCCGAGGAGCTGTGCCGCCGGGCGGACGAGCTGGAAGGCGGGCAGGGGGTCGCCTGCGGCGTGGCCTCCACGGGCGACCCGGTGGGGCCGGTGCACTCCGCCCGCCGGCTGCTGCGGCTCGCGGACGCCGCGCAGTACCGCGCCAAGGCCGCGCGCTCGGGGAAACCCGTGGTGGCCGGGCGCGAGATCGTCCACCTCGCCGACGAGGCCGAGCCGCCCACGGGCGAGCGGCGCCGCTTCCGCGGCCGGTGACCGGCCCCGGGTCGCCGCCGGTCCCGGGAGCCCCGGCCAGGGGGTGACACGGACGCATTCAGTGCTTAGGGTGCGTGAATATGGATATGCAGAGCAGTGTGGTGGTGGACTCCGCGGGGGTCACCGCGGCCGACGTCCTGGCCGTGGCCCGCGGCGAGGCCCGCGTCGAGCTGGGCCGGGACGCGCTGGCCAAGGTCGCCGGGGCCCGCCGCTTCATCGACGACCTCGCCGCCAAGCCCGACCCGGTCTACGGCGTCTCCACCGGCTTCGGCGCCCTCGCCGTCCGGCACATCAGCCCCGACCTGCGCGCCCAGCTCCAGCGCAACATCGTCCGCTCGCACGCCGCGGGCACCGGGCCCCGGGTCGAGCGCGAGGTCGTCCGCGCCCTGATGTTCCTGCGTCTGAAGACCATCGCCTCCGGCCACACCGGCGTCCGCCCCGAGGTCGTCCGGACCATGGCCGACGTGCTCAACGCGGGCATCACGCCCGTCGTCCACGAGTACGGCTCGCTGGGCTGCTCCGGCGACCTCGCCCCCCTCTCGCACTGCGCCCTCACCCTCCTCGGCGAGGGCGACGCCGAAGGCCCCGACGGCACCGTCCGCCCGGCCGGCGAGCTGCTGGCCGAGCACGGCATCGCCCCCGTCGAGCTGCGCGAGAAGGAGGGGCTGGCCCTCCTCAACGGCACCGACGGCATGCTGGGCATGCTCGTCATGGCCGCCGCCGACCTCGCCCGGCTGTTCACCAGCGCCGACATCACCGCCGCCCTCAGCCTCGAAGCCCTCCTCGGTACGGACAGGGTCCTCGCCCCCGAGCTGCACGCCATCCGCCCGCACCCGGGGCAGGCGGCCAGCGCCGCCAACATGCTCAAGGTGCTCGACGGCTCCAAGCTCACCGGCCACCACCAGGACGACGCCCCCCGCGTGCAGGACGCCTACTCGGTGCGCTGCGCCCCGCAGGTCGCCGGCGCGGGCCGCGACACCCTCGCCCACGCCCGCCTGGTGGCCGACCGCGAGCTGGCGGCCGCCGTCGACAACCCCGTCGTCCTGTCCGACGGCCGGGTGGAGTCCAACGGCAACTTCCACGGGGCGCCCGTCGCGTACGTGCTCGACTTCCTGGCCATCGCCTGCGCCGACCTGGCCTCCATCGCCGAGCGCCGCACCGACCGGCTGCTGGACAAGAACCGCTCCCACGGCCTGCCCGCCTTCCTGGCCGACGACCCGGGCGTCGACTCCGGGCTCATGATCGCGCAGTACACGCAGGCGGCGCTGGTCAGCGAGCTGAAGCGGCTCGCCGTCCCGGCCTCGACGGACTCCATCCCCTCCTCCGCGATGCAGGAGGACCACGTCTCGATGGGCTGGTCGGCTGCGCGGAAGCTGCGCATCGCCGTGGACAACCTGAACCGCGTCGTCGCGATCGAGCTCTACGCCGCCGCCCGGGCGCTGGAGCTGCGGGCGGCCGAGGGCGGGTCGCCCGCACCCGCGAGCCGTGCGGTGCTGGAGGCGGCCCGCGGTGCCGGGGTCGGCGGCGCCGGGCCGGACCGCTTCCTGTCCCCGGACATCGCGGCGGCGGAGGCGTTCGTCCGCGACGGCGGGCTGGTCCGGGCGGCCGAGACGGTCACCGGTCCGCTGGCCTGAGCCGCCGCCGGAGCCGGACGCGGGCCGGACGAGGTACCGGACGCGGGGCCGGATGAGGCGCCGCGGGGCAGGCAGCCGGACGCGGGGCCGGCGCGCTCAGACGCCGACGGGGGAGCGGCGCGCCGCGTGGGCCACCAGGCCCGCGCCCGCCGCGAGGAAGGCGACGCCTCCGACGACGTAGGGCGTGGTGTCGACGGTCCCCGTCTCGGCCAGGCGGGGGCCCGAGCCCTCCTCGCCGGCCGTCGCCGTGCTCGTCCCGGCGGAGGCGGTCTGTGCCGGGCCCGCGGGCCGGGCGTCTGCGGGGTGGCTGCCCGAGGCGTTCGCCGAGGGGATGAACCACACGGCGCAGAGCAGGCCGCCCGCCACGGCCGAGGTCACCAGCGTGCGGCGGGTTGCGGCCACGGGGGCCTCCTTCGGTCGTGCAAGTGCTGCGTGCGTGGGGGGAGTACGGGCGGAACACCCGTGCGGACGTGCGGAAGTTGATGTTAGCCATGGCGGCGGGTCGCGGGGAAGTCCGGCCAGGGGGGCCGCCTACTCTCCGAACATGAGCGAACACGACATCCCCCGCTATGTCCGGCTCCAGGTCGAGGTCGTGCTGGAGGTGGCCGATCCCGAGGCCCTCTCGGCCGCGGCGGCCCAGCACGTCGAGGCCGACGAGTTCATGCCGGACGAGGAGCGCCGGCACGCCGTGGCCGCCGTCGCGGAGGACACGGCCGAGGCCCTGGCGTACCTCGTGGACCCGATCGACCTCGTCAGCGCCGTCCCCGGCGTCGAGCTCGCGCAGGCGTCCTGGAGCAGCGAGCGCGTCGACGATGTCGACGACCCCGACCTCTGGCTGTTCGACACCCCCGAACCGGCCGAGGACTCGGAGGAGGGCTCGGAAGAGGCCGCGGCATCCCGCGCGCCCTCCGCGTAGGTCCGGCCACCGGATCCGGCCTGGCACACGGGATGTGGCCGGCGGACGCCCTGGCGCGCGGTGCGGGCTGGACCGGAGCGGGTGTTCTGGGCCACAGTTTCTGTCGGGGTGGAACGCGCCACAGACTCCCTCGCGTCTCCCAAGTACGAATGTGAGGGCACATACCCGACATGTGGGGTGGCGATCCGTCCCGTGGTCGGGGAGTCCAGGGCCTGGAAGCGATGGAGAAGCGTGTGAAGACGGTCGGCAAGCGCCGCAAGGGCATAGCCGTGACGGCTGCCCTGCTCAGTGGCGTCCTCGTGCTCAGCGCGTGCAGCGAGGACGACGGCGGGCAGGAGGGCCCCGGCAAGAGCGAGCGCACGGACGCGGCCTCGAAGAACGGGGAGAAGCCGGATTCCGCCGCGCACATATCCATCACCCCGGAGAACGGCTCGCAGAACGCCGGGATCAACAACGACGCGCGGGTCACCGTCAAGGGCGGCAAGCTCACCGAGGTCACCATGACCGCGGTGGCCGACGGCAGCGGCGTCGAGGGTGAGATCTCCGCGGACGGCACCACCTGGCAGCCCACCGGCCAACTGGAGCGGGCGACCGAGTACCGCGTCGAGGCCGTGGCGGAGGACGGCAAGGGCGCGGAGACGACGGAGAACTCGACGTTCACCACCGTCTCCCCGAACAGCAGCTTCATCGGCTACTTCACCCCGGAGAACGGGGACACGGTCGGCGTGGGCATGCCCGTCTCGTTCAACTTCGACAAGGCGATCGAGAACAAGGCCGAGGTGCAGTCCGCGATCGAGGTCTCCTCGACGAGCGGCCAGGAGATCGTCGGCCACTGGTTCGGTGACAAGCGGCTCGACTTCCGGCCCCGCGAGTACTGGAAGCCCGGCACGCAGGTGGACGTCAAGCTCGCGCTGGACGGCGTGGAGGCGTCCAACGGCGTCACGGGTGTCCAGGACAAGAGCTTCAGCTTCACCGTCGGGCGTTCCCAGGTCAGCACGGTGGACGTCGAGGCCCACACGATGACCGTGGTCCGGGACGGCAAGGAGATCAAGACGGTCCCGATCTCCGCGGGCTCCGAGGAGACCCCGACCTACAACGGTCAGATGGTGATCTCCGAGAAGTTCCGGGAGACCCGGATGAACGGCGCGACGGTCGGCTTCACCGACGACGACGGCGAGGGGGAGTACGACATCCCCGACGTGCCGCACGCGATGCGCCTGTCGACCTCGGGCACCTTCATCCACGGCAACTACTGGGGCGCGCCCTTCGGCGAGGGCAACACCAGCCACGGCTGCGTCGGTCTCCAGGACGTGCAGGGCGCCGAGGACCCGACGACCGACGGCTACTGGTTCTTCGAGAACTCGCTGATCGGTGACGTCGTGACCGTCGTGAATTCCCCGGACAAGGAGATCAAGCCGGACAACGGTCTGAACGGCTGGAACATGTCCTGGTCCGAGTGGGTGGCCGGCTCGGCGGTCTGACGCCGTCCCGCACCGATACACGACGCCGCCGCGGGCCCGGGTGCTCACCCGGGCCCGCGGCGGCGTTCTCGTGCGTTCCCGCGCGGTTCGCTCCCGGCGTCAGACGCTCTTCTCGTCCCCCGCCGAGCGGCTCAGGACGTCGGTGGGCGCGGCCGGACCGGGGCCGGGCTCGGACCCCAGCAGGCGCATCTGCTCGTCGAGTTCGCGGCGCCCGCGCCACCGCGTGTAGCACAGGGCGACGGCGATCCAGCCGACGCCGGTGACGACGCCCGCGACGCCGGCCGAGGTGATGAAGACGAGGCACAGCAGCAGCGCCAGGGCCGGGGTCAGCGGGTAGAAGGGGACCTTGAACGAGGCGAGGACCCCGCGCCGCCGCGCCCGGAAGAGGGCCAGGATCGACGTGATGAAGGTGAGCGTGTAGAGGAACCCGGTGGCGGAGACCGCGAACCGCAGGTTGCCCGCGACCGACATCAGCGTCTGGGCGAGCCCGGCGCACACGATGGCGATGACCGGGACCTGCTTGCTGGAGACGGTCCGGTTGAGCAGGACGGGAGCCAGCCGGTCCCGGGCCAGCACCATCGAGGCGCGCGAGATGACGATCAGGTTCGCGTTGACGGCGGCCAGCAGGGCGATCAGGACGATGCAGTTCACGATGAACGGGCCCTGGGAGCCGAAGAAGGCGCGGCTGACGTCCACCACGGGCGTCTGCGAGGCGCCGAGCTCGTCCCACGGGATGATCCCGTTCTCGATCAGCAGGAGCCCGGCGTAGAGGATGAACGAGATCCCGAGGCTCGTCAGGACGGACAGCGGGATGGTCCGGCGCGGGCGCTCGATCTCCTCGGCCGATACCACGATCGCGTCCCAGCCGGTCAGGGCGAGGAAGCCGATGAGTGCCGCCTGCATGACGCCGCTCATCCCGTGGGGCATGAACGGCGTGTAGTTGGCGGTGTCCACGTGCGCGGCGCCCACGGCGATGAAGCTCAGCAGGACGATCACGGTGAGGATGAGCGCGACGAACTGCACGGTGCCGGAGAAGCGGATGCCGAGCAGGTTGAGGCCGGTGAAGACGGCGATCACCAGCGCGGAGGCGACGGGTTGGCTCAGGGCGGGGACGAGCAGGTGGAGATAGCTGCCGACGCCGATGCCGACGTAGGAGCTCGCGCACATCCAGGCGCCCCAGTTGGACCAGCCCACGACGGTCGCCACGGACGGCGGCAGGTGGCGCTTGGCGTAGGCGTACGGCCCGCCCGAGTCGTCGTGCATGGAGCTGAGTTCGGCGTAGCACAGGCTGAGGATGAGGGAGGCCCCGAAGGCGATCCCGAAGGCCAGGACCACCGCGGGCCCGGCGAGTCCGCTGGCGGTGCCGCTGAGAACGAAGATGCCGGCGCCGACGATGCCGCCGACTCCGAGAGCCGTGGCTTCCCGGTATCCGATTTTCTGACTGGGTTTCGTCGACAACCTGGTTCCTTCACCTTGCTGGGCTGGCCAGAGCGGAGAGCGCGGCCGTCACCATGGCTTCGGACGCCGTGCGGAGCGTGGGCCGGGGGTCGGGCGCGAACTGCGGGGAGTGGTTGGTGGGGAGGCGGGCGGCCTTCTCCTGCGGTGTGGCGCCGGGAGCCGACTCCCACGCCTCGGCCGGCGTCGCGCCGACGACCCAGTACACGGTGGGGACCGGCGCGCCCTCGTAGTGCACGCCCGCGCCCGCGGCGCCGAAGTGGGGGAAGTCCTCGCTGGCCGCGAGCATCGGCATCTCGATGACCCGGCCCTCCCCGAAGTAGGCCTGGTGGGCGGCGCGGACCGCGTCCGTGGCGGCCGGGGAGTTGGCGTTGACGGGGACGTGGTCGAGCACCTCGACCTCGGGCGGGCGGGGGGCTCCGGAGGCGGCGGCCTCCGCGTCCACGACGCGCCGGACGGCGCCGAGCAGCCGCTCGTGGAGGGCGTCGTCGTAACAGCGGATGCTGACGCCCAGCTCCGCCGTCTCCGGGATGACGTTGGCCTTCGTGCCGGCGTGCAGGCTTCCGACGCTCACCACGGCGCAGTCGGCCGGGTCCGTCTCGCGGGCGACGATGGTCTGGAGCCGGGTGACCACGTGGGCTGCGATGACGACGGGATCGATCGCCGCCTGCGGCGCGGAGGCGTGCCCGCCGCGGCCGAAGACGGTCACCCGCAGCGCCGCGGAGGCGGCCATCATGGGCCCCGAACGGTGGCCGACGACGCCCGCCGGCAGCGGCACGACGTGCTGGGCGAGCGCCACGTCGGGCTTGAGGAGGCGGCGGTAGAGCCCGTCCCCCAGCATGGCCCGCGCCCCGTCGCCGGTCTCCTCGGCCGGCTGGGCGACGGCGAGGAGCGTGCCGCGCCAGGCCGTGCGGCCCCGGGACAGCAGGGCGGCGGCCGTGAGCAGGGCGCTGGTGTGGGCGTCGTGGCCGCACGCGTGGGCCACGGGCACCTCCCTGCCCTCGTCGTCGACGGCGCGCCGGGTGCTCGCGTACGGCAGCCCCGTGCTCTCCCGCACCGGCAGGGCGTCCATGTCCGCGCGCAGCATCACGGCGGGCCCGTCCCCGTTGCGCAGGACGCCCGCCACGCCGTGGCCGCCGATCCCGGTGACGACGTCGAACCCGGCCTTCTCCAGCCGCTCGGCGGCCACGGCGGCGGTGCGCTCCTCCTGGTGGGAGAGCTCGGGGTGGCGGTGCAGGTCCAGGTAGAGGCTCTCCGCCTCGTCCAGCGGCCCGCCCTCCAGGGGGGCCAGGACGTGCCGGGCGCGCTGGGCGGCTCCGGTCTCGTCCGGGGTGTGCGGGGCGGTCATGGGCCCGTCACCGCCCCGCCGGGGCCGAGACGCGCCACGACGGCCGCCGGGACCGGGCCGCCCGCATCGCGCCGAGCTCCCGCGCGCCCCACTGCCGGACGAGCCGGGGCAGGCCGGCGCGGGCGACCACGATGTAGGCGTCGACCGGGCGCAGCGTCTCGCGGAAGAAGGCGTCGACGGCGCGGTCGCCGCAGCTGGGCAGGTCGCCGTAGAGGGCGTCGAGGTTGTCGTAGGCCCCGAGGACGCGCAGGCTGGCGCGGTCGAACTTGTCGCCCTGGCCCAGCCATTCCGCGACATCGGTGGCGATCAGCGAGACCCGGGGGTCGACGGGGGTGCCGGGGGCGGGCCAGATGTTGCCGGGGCCGCAGCCGTTCCGCAGGAGGCGGTACACGACGGGGCTCTCGGTCCGGGCCACCAGGTAGACCGGGCGCGGGGCGTAGGCGAGGCACTCCCGGCCGATCATCCGCGCGTGGACGTGCCCCATGAGGCCCCCGCCCTGCGACTCGGGCAGCACGCCGCTGGAGTCCAGGTAGAGGCAGTGGGCGTTGCCGAAGATGCGCCGGTGGTACCCGGTCCAGCCGCAGACGGCGCCGAGCGGGTCCACGAGCAGGCAGAACCTGGAGACCTTCTCGAAGAAGCGCCCCTTCCTGCGGTCGCGCCAGTACGGGGTCATGTCGGCGCCGAACGCCTTGGTGGAGATCTCCACGAGCAGGGAGTAGACGGTGTCCTGGAAGCGCTCGGAGAAGCGGGCGGTGTCGTGCCAGGAGACGTAGGACCAGCCGTCCTTGAGAGGACGCCGCGACAGCGGGGACGCCGCCGCGTCGCGCAGCGCGTCAAGGGAGGTCACGGGCGAGGACACGTCGGGCTCCTTTCGGTGGTGGGGGCACCGGACGGGCGAGGGCCGGGGCCCGCCGGCCGCGTCGCTCGCGGCGGGCGGGAGGCCGTCGTCACCACACCCGGGTGGAACCGTTCAACGCCGGTCGTCCACGTAGCCGAGGGCGACGTAGATGTTGCGGCGGTCGGCGTCCTCGATGGCCCGGCGCCCGTGCATGACCCGGGTGTTGTCGACGATCGCGACGTCGCCGTCCTGCCAGTCGAGGTCCTCCGTGAGCTCGGCCGTCACCCGCTCGATCTCCTCGATGACCTCCTTCGGGATCTCCTCGCCGTCCGCGAAGGCGATGCGGGGCTTCTCGTAGTGGTAGGAGGGCCCGAGGATGCTGTTGGCGAAGGCGAGCCGCTCGCCGAAGAGCGTCGGATGCGCCGCCGCCACCCGGTAGACGTAGTGGATCGACCCGTCGTCGTTGGCGCGGACCGCGAGCTGGTCCTCGCCGAAGAGCGCGGCGAGCCCGACGAGGTCGTCGACGGTGATCTCGTCGTCCGGCTTGGCCCCGGCCAGCAGACTGGCGGTCAGGGGCCGCCAGGTCTCCTCACCGATGTTCCGGGCGTAGACGACGTCCTGGGCCAGAAACAGCCGCCGGGTCTCCTCCGAGAGGTGTTCCCAGACCCGGTAGCCGTCGCAGACCGTGGTCTGGGAGCCGACGCGGGCCGCGCGCTCGCACAGAAACCAGGTGAGGTCCGGCGTCAGCGGGTTGGTGCCGTGCTCGACGTGCAGCCCCACCGCGTCCGTGCCGAGGTCGACCTTCTGGACGGTTCTCCCTTCGCTGAACTCCCGTGCCGGGTCGAGGGTGGTGCGGGTGCACACCGACCGCACCAGGGAGGAGAACTGCTCGATCGAGGGATCGAAGCCGCGGAGCACCAGATAGCCCGAGGCCGCGAGCTGCTCCAGCAGCCAGTCGCGTTCCACGGCGTCCAGGGGCCGGTTCTCCGCGGCGGTGACGAGAGCACCGTCCCCGCCGCCGTGCTGTCCGATCTCGAAGCGCTGCCGCATGTCGGTCCTTTCACGATGGACGGGGGGGACGCCGCACCCGGCCGGGGCGGCGCCGGGACACGCGGACGGTGCAGCCCCCGGCCGGCTCTCCGTGGCCCGGGACCGGCCGCGGCCGCCTGTCACGGGGCCCGTGGGGCCGGCGTCGACGGGCGAGGTGGAGCCGGAGGGGCCGGGGAGTGCCGACGGGAGTTCGGGTTGACCGACGTCACGGGAAACCGTCCCGTCGGCCGGGACGCGGTACGACGCTCACGTGCGGAAGCCGACCCCGTCGCGGAAGCGGGCGGGGACGTACGCGGTTTCGGGGACGTGCGTGCTCAACGCTGTGCCCTCGCGCCGTCGGCAGGCCCCGCGAAGCCAGCCCACGGTGCGCGTTCACGGCGGGGAGCGGCTCGAACGGGGATGAGCGTAGCCATTTGCATGACCGCATGACAAGTGCCCGTATTACTAGGGGAGTTGCGCCTCACGTGCGTGCTGTGGACACCCCGGCTCACACCCGCTGCGAGCGGTTCGGGCACGTGTCGGCACGGCGCGACACCGGGCCGCACGGGTGCGGACCGGTGCGGACGGGTGGGGTGCGGACGGGAGGAGGCGCGTCCGAGCACGACCGCCCCGCCGAGCGCTCGGCCCGGCGGGGCGGTCGTGGCGGCTCCTGTGCGGAGCCCTTTCCCGGACGGGGACCTTCTCCTAGGCGGAGACCTTCTGGAACTCGGGGACGAAGGCCGCGCAGAAGTCCTTGAGGTCGGCCGGCTTGCGGCTGCTGACCAGCACGTTCGGGCCGTCCTCGCAGCGGACCACCGACGCGTCCTCCCAGCGGGCCCCGGCGTTGCGCAGGTCCGTGCGGACGCTGGGCCACGAGGTGATCCGGCGGTCGCGCACGACGTCCGCCTCGACCAGGGTCCACGGGCCGTGGCAGATCACGGCGACGGGCTTGCCCGTCTCGAAGAACTCGCGCACGAACGCGACGGCCCGCGCATCCGTCCGCAGGAGGTCCGGGTTGGCGACGCCGCCGGGGAGCACCAGGCCGTCGTAGTCCTCCACGTCCGCCCGGCCGACCTCCTGGTCGACGGGGAAGGTGTCCGCCTTGTCGAGGTGGTCGAAGGCCTGGATGCTGCCGCTCCCGGTGGACAGCAGGTGCGGCGTGCCGCCCGCGTCCCGCACCGCCTTCCACGGTTCGGTCAGCTCGACCTGCTCCACGCCCTCCGGCGCCACGAGAAAAGCGACCCGCACGTCGTCCACGTCCTTTCTTCGCCGCCCCTGCCTTCCGGGGCGCACTGTCCGACAACGCCATCCGAGTGCCCCGGGACCGGGCGGCTATGCCCGGCCCCGGCGGACGGTCTCAGCAGATGCGGGGCAGCTGCTCGCCGAGGGGCAGATCGACCACGCGGGTGCCGCCGAACGCCGTCCGGGCGACGACCATGCCCGGGTGCTCGGCCACGCATTCCCCGATCAGCGCCGCACCGGCCCCCTGCGGGTGGGCGCGCATCGCGGCCAGCACCGCGTCGGCCTCCGCCCGGGGGACGACGGCGACGAGCCGGCCCTCGTTGGCCACGTAGAGCGGGTCGAGCCCGAGGAAGCCGCAGGCGTTGGCCACGGCCTCGGGGACGGGGACGGCCTGCTCGCTCAGGACGATCCCGGTGCCGGAGGCGGTGGCGATCTCGTTGAGCGTGGCCGCGACCCCGCCGCGGGTCGGGTCGCGCAGGACGTGCACGTCCCGGCAGGCCTCCAGCATCGCCGCTACCAGGCCGCCCAGCGGCGCCGTGTCGCTGACCAGCTCCGGGCCGCCGAACTCCAGCCCCTCGCGCACGCTCAGGATCGTCACCCCGTGCAGCCCGATCGGCCCGCTGACGAGGACCGCGTCGCCGGGCCGTGCGCGCTGCGGCCGGATGTCGACGCCCTCGGGGACGAGCCCGATCCCGGCGGTGTTGAGGTACACGCCGTCGCCGTGCCCGGCCTCGACCACCTTCGTGTCCCCGGTGGCCACGGTGACCCCGGCGGCCTCGGCAGCGGCCCCCAGCGCCTGGGCGATCCGCCCCACGACGGACAGCTCGGTGCCCTCCTCCAGGATGAACCCGCAGGACAGGTACGCCGCCCGCGCCCCGCTCATGGCCAGGTCGTTGACGGTGCCGTTGACGGCGAGGTCGCCGATGGAGCCGCCGGGGAAGAACAGCGGGCGGACGACGTAGGAGTCGGTGGAGAAGGCCAGCCTGGCCCCGCCCAGGGAGAGGGTAGCGGCGTCCGGGAGCCCTTCCAGCGTCTCGTTGCCGTAGGCCGGGACGAAGAGGTGGCGCATCAGCTCCGCGGACAGCGCCCCGCCGCCGCCGTGCCCCATGACCACCCGCGGGTGGTCGCGCAGGGGCGCCGGGCAGGACCACGCGGCCGGGTCCACCACCCCGGCCGCCGTCTCCGTCGCGGTGGTCGTCTCAGCCAAGGGGAGTCGCCTCCTTCGCGGGAGCGGGAGCGGGAGCGGGATCCGGTGAGGGGGCGGGGGACAGGCGGCGGTAGAGGTAGTACGCGGCGCACGCGCCCTCACTGGAGACCATCGTGGCGCCCAGCGGGGTGCGGGGCGTGCACCGCGTGCCGAAGGCCTCGCACTCGTGCGGCTTGATCAGCCCCTGCAGCACCTCGCCGCTGCGGCAGGCGGCCGGCTCGGTCGTGCGCAGGCCGGTCACGTCGAAGCGGTGCTCGGCGTCGAAGTCGCGGTAGGCCCCGGTGAGCCGCCAGCCGCTGTCCGGGATGGTCCCGATGCCCCGCCAGGTGCGGTCGGTGACCTCGAAGACCTCCTCGATGCGGGCCAGCGCGGCCGCGTTCCCCGCGTCGCGCACGGCCCTCGGGTAGGCGTTCTCCACCCGGTGCTCGCCGCGCTCCAGCTGGCGCACGGCGCGCCGCACGCCCTCCAGGATGTCCAGCGGCTCGAAGCCGGTGACGACGAGGGGCACCCGGTGCCGCTCGGCCAGCGCGGGGTACTCCTCGGTGCCCATGACGCTGCACACGTGCCCGGCGGCGAGGAACGCCTGCACCCGGCAGCGCGGGGCCCGCATGATGGCCTCGATGGCCGGGGGCACCCGCACGTGGGAGACGAGCATGCTGAAGTTGCGCACGCCCAGCCGCCGGGCCTCGTGCACGGTCATGGCGTTGGCCGGGGCCGTCGTCTCGAAGCCGATGCCGAAGAAGACGACCTCCCGGTCCGGGTTGCGGCGGGCGACGTCGAGCGCGTCCAGCGGGGAGTAGACGACGCGGACGTCGCCGCCCTCGCTCCGGACCCGGAACAGGTCGCGGTCGGTTCCGGGCACCCGCAGCATGTCGCCGAACGAGCAGAAGACGACCCCCGGGCGGGACGCGATCTCCAGCGCCCGGTCGATGGTCTCCAGCGGCGTCACGCACACCGGGCAGCCCGGCCCGTGGATCAGCTCCAGGGAGTCGGGGAGGAGCTGGTCGAGACCGTGGCGGACGATCGAGTGGGTCTGGCCGCCGCAGACCTCCATCAGCGCCCAGGGCCGGGTCACCGTGGCCGCGATGTCGTCCAGCAGCCTGCGCGCCAGCGCCGGATCGTGGAACTCCTCGATGTACTTCACCGCGTCGCCTCCTGATCGGGTCGTTCCGTGCCCGCCTCGGCCGCCGCCCGTCCCCAGGCGTCGCCGAACTCCTCCTCCAGCAGCCCCAGCTCCTCGAAGAGCCGCAGCGAGGCCCGCGCCGACTCCTCGTCCAGCCGCTGGAGCGCGAAGCCCACGTGGACGATCACGTACTCGCCCACCCGGGCGTCCGGCACGTAGGCCAGACACACGTCCTTCGTCACACCGCCGAAGTCGACCCGCGCCATGCGCGTCCCGTCCCGGTCACCGGTCTCCACGACCCGTCCTGGCACCGCCAGACACATCGCGCCCTCCTCATCCTGTCGTCGCCGCCGGGTGTCCCGGCCGTTCCCGGGCGGCGGCCACGAGCTGGCCCAGCGCCAGCCCGCCGTCCCCGGGCGGTACGCCGTGGTGCCGCAGCACCGTGAAGCCGCTCTCCGTCAGGCCCCGGTGGCAGGCCTCGTCCAGCAGCGCGTTGGCGAAGACCCCGCCCGTGAGGGCCACCGTCCGCACGCCCGTCTCGTGCCGCGCCCGGCGGCAGACGGTGACCACCGCGTCCGCCAGCGCCCGGTGGAAGCGGGCCGCCATGACCTCGGCGGGGGTGCCGCGCCGCAGGTCCGCGACGAGGTCCGCCAGCACCGGGGCCGGGTCGAACACCGTGGCGCCGGCGGGCTCGTGGGCCGCCGGGCCGCGCAGGGCGAAGGCGTACGCGGGCGCCGTGCCGTGCGGCCCCGGCCCCGCGCCGCCGTCCCAGGCCCGGGCTGCGGCGGCCTCCAGCTCGATGGCGGCCTGCGCCTCGTAGCCCGAGCGGTGGCAGACGCCGGTCAGGGAGGACACCGCGTCGAACAGCCGGCCCATGCTCGACGTCGGGGCGAGCGCGACGCCGCGCTCCAGCTGGCGGGCCAGCAGCCGCAGCTCGTCCCCCGAGCAGGCCGTGACGCAGGGCAGGTCCGGGTCCCAGCGGACGCCCGCCGCGCGCAGGCGGGCCAGCGCGGTGCGGCAGGGGTTGGCCACGGCGGCGTCCCCGCCCGGCAGCGGGGCGTAGGCCAGGTGGGCCAGCCGGCGGTAGCCGCCGTAGTCGGCGAGCATCACCTCGCCGCCCCAGACGGCGCCGTCCGCGCCGTAGCCCGTGCCGTCGAAGGCGACGCCGAGCACGGGCGCGGTGCCGTCGAGGCCGTGCTCGGCCATGGCGGAGGCGATGTGCGCGTGGTGGTGCTGGACGAACCGCAGGGCGCGCGTCCCGGCACGGCCGCGCGCCCAGCGCGAGGAGTGATAGCGCGGGTGCGGGTCGGCGGCGAGCAGCTCGGGCTCGACGCCGGTCAGGTCCCGCAGCCGCCGTTCGACCCGCTCGAAGGCGGCCGTCGCCCCGAGGTCGCCCAGCTCGCCCAGGTGCGGGGAGAACCAGGCCTCGGCCTCCCGGCCGAGACACAGGGTGTTCTTCAGGTCCCCGCCGACGGCCAGGGCCGGGCGCACCGGCACGGGCAGGGCCAGCGGCGTGGGGGCGTGGCCGCGCGAACGGCGCAGGACGAGCTCGGAGCCGTCGGACCGGACCCGCACGACGGAGTCGTCGCAGGGCACGTCGATG
Source organism: Streptomyces sp. WMMC1477 (assembly GCF_027460245.1). Taxonomy (NCBI): domain Bacteria; kingdom Bacillati; phylum Actinomycetota; class Actinomycetes; order Kitasatosporales; family Streptomycetaceae; genus Streptomyces; species Streptomyces sp. WMMC1477. Next base: position 3,764,431 of record NZ_JAPZBD010000003.1, read on the forward strand.
CGGCGGTCGTGGGAGAGCCAGGCGTCGGCGATCCCGGCCAGCCGCTCCAGCGCCTCGGTGTCGTCGGTGACGATGGGCTCACCGGAGCGGTTGCCGCTGGTCATGACGAGGACGCGGGGCCCCGGCGGGTCGTCGGGCAGCCCGAACAGCAGGTGGTGCAGCGGGGTGTAGGGCAGCAGCGCGCCGATGTCGGGGCTGCCGCCGCACACCCCGTCGGCGAGCCCCGGGGCCGCGCCGGACCCGCGGCGCAGCAGCACCACGGGGCGCTGAGGCCCGGTCAGCACCGCCCGCTCGGCGGGGCGCAGCGGCGCCAGCGCGGCGGCCGTCTCGACGTCGGCGCACATGACGGCGAAGGGCTTGCCGCCGCGCGCCTTGCGCTCCCGCAGCCGGGCGACGGCGGCCTCGTCGGCCGCGTCGCAGGCCAGGTGGTAGCCGCCCAGCCCCTTGACGGCGACGATCGCCCCCGCGGCCAGCAGCCGCCGCGCGAGGACGAGGGCCCGTCCGCCCTCGGCCGGCCGGGCGGCGGTCCCGGCGGCCGGCACGAACCGCAGCCGCGGGCCGCACACCCGGCAGGCGACGGGCTGGGTGTGGAAGCGGCGGTCCAGGGGGTCGTCGTACTCGGCCTGGCAGGCCGGGCACAGCGGGAAGGAGGCCATCGTCGTCGTCGCCCGGTCGTAGGGCAGCGCGGTGGCGATGGTGTAGCGGGGGCCGCAGTGCGTGCAGGCGATGAACGGGTGCCGGTGGCGGCGGTCGTCCGGGTCGGCGAGCTCGCGCAGGCAGTCCTCGCAGGTGGCGGTGTCCGGCGGGATGCGGGTGCGGCCCTCGCCCGGCTCGGACGGGCGGATGGCGAACCCGCACCCGCCGAGCGCGGCCAGCGGCTCGTGGGTGACGTCGGTGACCTGCGCGAGCGGCGGAGCCTGCCTCCGCAGCAGCCGGCAGAACTCCTCGACGGCCTCCGGCGTGCCCTCCACCTCGGCGGTGACGCCGCCGGAGGTGTTGCCGACGTGGCCGGACAGGGCGAGCTCCGTGGCCAGCCGGTACACGAACGGACGGAAGCCCACGCCCTGCACCACACCGCGGACGGTGACGCGCCGCCGCAGCGGCGGTTCCTGCCCGGGACGGTCCCCGGGAGCCGGCAGCGGCTCCGGGGCCGCGGCAGGCGCCGAGTCCGGGACCGGCTCCGGAGCCGGTCCCGGGGGGTCGGCCGGTGCCCGGCCGGGTGCTGTGGTGATGCCCTCGGTCATACGGCGGCCTCCCGGCGCTCAGGAGCCCTCGGAGACGGTCTGGAACGCGGCCTCGGCGGGCACGGGCCCGTCGGAGTGCGCGTGCCCCGGCTCGTCCGCGGCGGCGTGTGCGTGGGCGTGCTGGGGCCCCGGTTCGTGGCTGTGCTCAGGAACGGGCTCGTGGGCGTGCTCGGGCCCGTGCTCGTGGCCGTGTCCGCGGGCGTGCCGCCGGGCCAGGACGGGCTGGTGGGGCCGCACTCCGGCGCAGGTGGCCAGCGCCCGGTCGAGCAGCTCCTCGACGCCCTGCCCGGTGCGGGCCGAGGTGCGCAGGACCTCCACGCCGGGGTTGATCTGCTGGACGTGGGCCGCGAAGGCGTCCTCGTCGAACTCGACGGCCTGTGCGAGGTCGGTCTTGGTGAGGACGACGAGCTGGGCGAGCCCGAACGCCGTCGGATACTTGACGGGCTTGTCCTCGCCCTCGGTGACGGACATGAGGACGACCCGCAGGGACTCCCCGAGGTCGTAGCCGGCGGGGCAGACCAGGTTGCCGACGTTCTCGACGAACAGCACCCGGGTGTCGCGGGGCAGCCAGCCGGTGAGGTGCCCGCGCACCTGCTCGGCCTCCAGATGGCACAGGCCGCCGGTGAGCACCTGCCTGACGGGCGCCCCGGAGCGGGCCAGCCGCCGGGCGTCGTTCTCGGTGGCCAGGTCGGCGGTCAGCGCGGCGGCGTGGACGTGCCGCTCACCGGCCCTGGTCAGCACCCGCTCCAACAGGGCCGTCTTGCCGCTGCCCGGGCTGGACATGAGGTTCACCGCGGTGACGTCGCGGGCGGCCAGCTCGGCGCGCAGCTCCGCCGCCAGGTCGTCGTTCTTCGCCAGCACCGCGTGGCGCAGGTCTACTGTCCGGCACATCAGGGGAGGCCTCCTCGGGGTGGTGGTGGGGTGCCGCCCGTGGCCGCGGCGGCCGGTTCCGGCAGGGTGACGGCGGCGATCTCCAGCTCCCGTCCGGTCAGCAGCTCGGCCGCCGGGCCGCCGCAGTCCGGGCACTCCAGCCGCGGCGGGGAGCCCACGGCGAACGCGTCCGGGCAGCGCGCGCAGCGGGCCCGGGCCGGGACGTCCTCGATCAGCAGCCGCGCGCCCGCCAGGGCCGTGCCCTCGGCGGCCAGTTCGAAGGAGAAGCGGAGGGCGTCGGGCACCACGCCGGCCAACTCGCCCACGCGCAGACGCACCGACTCGACCGCCGTCGCCCCGTGCCGCCGGGCCGCCTCGTCGGCGCTCTCGACGACGGCCGTCGCGATCGAGAGTTCGTGCATGGAACGTCACGCTAGGGACCGCTCGCCGACCGCTCCGGGGACGCGAGCGGCGGGGGGCTCCGTTTTCGCCCGGCTAGCCCACGCGAGCGCCCCCCGCGCGGCCGTACCGGGCGCGTCCGCCGGGCGGCCGTCGCGCGCTGGGCCACCATCGGGCGGGAACCGCGCGGCCCGCCGGTTCCGCGGAACCGCCCAACCCGGGAGCTTCGATGCGCATCCTGCTTCTCGCCAGCGCCTTCAACAGCCTGACGCAACGGGTCTTCACCGAGCTCGTGGACCGCGGCCACGCCGTCGCGGTGGAGCTGGCCTCGGTGACGGAGCCCGGCGGCGGGCCCGCCGAGGCGGTGCGGCGGCACGGGCCCGACCTGGTCGTCGCGCCGATGCTGACGAGCGTCCTGCCGCCCGAGGCGTGGTCGGCCGTGCCGTGCCTGATCGTGCATCCCGGTCCTCCGGGCGACCGCGGCCCCTCGTCGCTGGACCGGGCGCTGACGGACGGCGTGCGGGAGTGGGGGGTCACGGTGCTCCAGGCGGAGGCGGAGCTGGACGCCGGGCCGGTGTGGGCGTCCGCGGCCTTCCCGGTGCCGCCGGGCGTGGGCAAGAGCGAGCTGTACCGGGGCGAGCTGGCGGACGCGGCGGTCGGGGCCGTGCTGGAGGCGGTCGGGCGGTTCGCCGCGGGGGAGGGGCCGCGGCGCACGCCCGCCCGGCCCGGCACCGGGTGGCGCCCGGTGCTGCGGCAGGAGGGCCGTCGCATCGACTGGGAGCGCGACCCGACGGAGGCGGTCCTGCGGCGGCTGCGGGCCGCCGACTCGCGGCCGGGCGTGCTGGACGCGTTCTGCGGCGGCGCGTGGTACCTGCACGGCGGCCACCCGGAGGACGGGCTGCGCGGCCGTCCGGGGGAGCTCGTCGCGACGCGGGACGGTGCGGTGTGCCGGGCGACGGTGGACGGCGCCGTGTGGATCCCGGAGCTGCGGGCCCGGCGCCGTCCGCCGTCCTGGCGGCTGCCGGCGACGCTGGCGCTCGGCGAGCGGCTGCCCGCGAACGTGCCCGAGGTGCCCGCGCCCCTGTGGTCCGCCCCCGAGGGCGAGGGGAGCGAGGGGCGCGGCGGCGGACGGACGTGGAGCGACATCCGCTACGCCGAGGACGGCCCGGCCGGTTTCCTGCGCTTCGGCTTCCCCGGTGGGGCCATGAGCACCGGCCAGTGCCGGCGGCTGCTGGCGGCCTACCGGTTCGCCTGCTCCCGGCCGACGGACGTGCTGGTCCTCGGCCCCGAGCGGGACTTCTTCTCCAACGGCATCCATCTGGGCGTGATCGAGGCCGCGGGCGATCCGGCGGCGGAGTCCTGGGCGAACATCCAGGCCATCGACGACCTGGTGGAGGCGGTCGTGACGACGACCGACCGGCTGGTGGTCGCCGCGCTGCCCGGGAACGCGGCCGCGGGCGGGGTGATGGCGGCCCTGGCGGCGGACGAGGTGTGGTGCCGGGACGGGGCGGTGCTCAACCCGCACTACCGGCTGATGGGGCTGAGCGGCTCGGAGCTGTGGACGTACCTGCTGCCGCGCCGGGTGGGAGCCGAGGCGGCGCGCCGGTTCACCGAGTCCGCCCTGCCGGTGAGCGCGCGGACGGCGCTGGCGGCCGGGCTGGTGGACCGGGTGCTGCCGACCGGGCCGGGGGAGTTCGCGGGGGAGGTGGCCCGGCTGGCCGGCCGTCTCACCCGGTCGGCGCAGCTCTCGGCGCGGGTGGCGGAGAAGAAGGCGCTGCGGGAGCGGGACGAGGCGCTCCGGCCGCTCGGGCGCTATCGGGCCGATGAGCTGACCGCCATGCGGCGGACGTTCCTCGACCCCCGTGCGCCCTACCACGCGCTGCGCTCGGACTTCGTGCGCAAGGCCCGCCCCGCGCGGACGCCGGAACACCTCGCGCGCTGGACCTCCGCCGGACACGCAGCGTCACGCGTGTCCGGTTTGTGAGGAATTGCACATCATGTCAGCCTGCTTGCGTGGCCGCCCCGGCCGAGCCGGGCCGTGCCGCGCCCGGCTCTCCCGCAGACCGGGCAACGGCCCGCGCCGGGCCGCCACCAGGCCATCAGGCCCAGGTCGAGAGGAAGGCGCCATGACGACCACCGAACCGGCCGCCGAGGTCGCCACCGGAGTGGAGGAGGTCCACATCCTGTGGACGTCCGAGGGGCTGAGCTGCGACGGCGACACCGTCTCCGTCACCGCCGCCTCCCTTCCCAGCCTGGAGGACGTCGTCCTCGGCGCCATCCCCGGCCTGCCCAAGGTGCACCTGCACAACAAGGTGCTCGCCTACGAGACGGGCGACGACTTCATGCGGGTCTTCCACGAGGCGGCCCGCGGCGAACTGGAGCACCCGTTCGTCCTCGTCGTCGAGGGCTCCATCCCCAACGAGAACATCAACGGCGAGGGCTACTGGACGTCGATGGGCAACGACCCGGCGACCGGGGAGCCGCGCCCGCTCAACACCTGGCTCGACCTGCTCGCGCCCAAGGCCTTCGCCGTCGTCGCCGTCGGCACCTGCGCCACCTACGGCGGCATCCACGCCATGGCCGGCAACCCGACCGGGTGCATGGGCCTGGCCGACTACCTCGGCTGGGACTTCCGTTCGGCCGCAGGGCTGCCCGTGGTCAACGTGCCCGGCTGCCCCGTCCAGCCGGACAACTTCATGGAGACGCTGACCTGGCTGCTCTACCAGGCCGCGGGCAGCGCCCCCACGATCCCGCTGGACGAACAGCTTCGCCCCACCTGGCTGTTCGGCAAGACCGTCCACGAGGGCTGCGACCGGGCCGCCTACTACGAGCAGGGCGACTTCGCCAGGGACTACAACTCGCCCAAGTGCCAGGTGAAGGTCGGGTGCTGGGGCCCGGTCGTCAACTGCAACGTCACCAAGCGCGGCTGGATGGACGGCGTCGGCGGCTGCCCCAACGTCGGCGGCATCTGCATCGGCTGCACCATGCCCGGCTTCCCGGACAAGTTCATGCCGTTCATGGACGAGCCCCCCGGCGGCAGCGTCTCGTCCGGCCTGCTCAGCAGCACCTACGGCCCGCTCGTCCGCTCGCTGCGCTCCATCACCAACCGCACCGTGAACCACGAACCCAAGTGGCGCCACAACCGGGCCGAGCTGACCTCCGGCTACGCCCCGCGGTGGACGGGCCGCTGAACACCCCGCCGACACCGCGCGAAAGGACCCGCATCCCGTGACGACGACGCAGGCCAGCCCGACGACCGAACAGCGCACCCTGACCGAGGTGGCGTTCGACCCCATCACCCGGATCGTGGGGAACCTGGGCATCTACACGAAGATCGACTTCTCCGCCCGGGAGGTCGTCGAGTGCCGCAGCACGTCCTCCGTCTTCCGCGGCTACAGCGTCTTCATGAAGGGCAAGGACCCCCGGGACTCGCACTTCATCACCAGCCGCATCTGCGGGATCTGCGGGGACAACCACGCCACGTGCTCCGTCTACGCCCAGAACATGGCCTACGGCGTGAAGCCGCCGCCGCTCGCCGACTGGATCATCAACCTCGGCGAGGCCGCCGAGTACATGTTCGACCACACGATCTTCCAGGACAACCTGGTCTTCGTCGACTACAGCGAACGCATGGTCAAGGAGACCAACCCCGGCGTCCTGGAGCGGGCCGAGCGCACCCCCTCGCCGCGCGGCGACGTCCACGGGTTCCGGACCGTCGCCGACATCATGCGCTCCTTCAACCCGTTCGAGGGCAGCACCTACAAGGAGGCCCTCGTCTTCAGCCGCCTCACCCGCGAGATGTGCTGCCTGATGGAGGGCCGGCACGTCCACCCCTCCACGCTCTACCCCGGCGGCGTCGGCACGGTGGCCACCCCCCAGCTCTTCACCGACTACCTCGTCCGGCTCACCCGCTGCCTGGACTTCGTCAAGCGCGCCGTCGCCATGAACGACGACGTCTTCGACTTCTTCTACGAGGCCCTGCCCGGATACGAGGAGGTCGGCCGCCGCCGCACCCTGCTCGGCTGCTGGGGCGCCTTCCAGGACCCCGGCGTCGTCGACTACCGCTACCAGTCGATGAACACCTGGGGGAACGCCATGTTCGTCACCCCCGGCGTCGTCGTCGACAACGAGCTCGTCACCACCGACCTCGTCGACATCAACCTCGGCATGCGCATCATGCTCGGCAGCTCCTACTACGAGGACTGGACGAACGAGGAGACGTACGTCGAGCGCGACCCGCTGGGCAACCCCGTCGACAAGCGCCACCCGTGGAACCAGACGACGCTGCCCGCGCCGCAGAAGCGGGAGCTGACCGAGGGCGGCAAGTACAGCTGGGTCATGAGCCCCCGCTGGCTCGACCGGCGCACCGGCGACCTGCTCTCCCTCGACACTGGCGGCGGCCCCATCGCCCGGCTGTGGGCCACCGCGCTGGCCGGCCGCGTGGACACCCCCTACGTGCGGGCCCGCGGCGGCGGCGTCGAGATCGACCTGCCGAAGACGCCCGGCATGCCCGAGAGCAACCTCCGCTGGACCCCGCCGCCCTTCCCCAACACCATCGAGCGCAACCGGGCCCGGATGTACTTCGTGGCCTACGCAGCCGGCATGGCCCTGCACTTCGTCGACCAGGCCCTCGCGGAGGTACGGGCCGGACGCACCAAGGTCTTCGAGGACTTCACCGTGCCCGACGAGGCCATCGGCGTCGGCTTCCACGAGGCCGTGCGCGGCGTCCTCTCCCACCACCTGGTGATCCGCGACAAGAAGATCGCCAACTACCACCCGTACCCGCCGACCCCGTGGAACGCGAGCCCCCGGGACATGTACGGGACGCCGGGCCCCTACGAGGACGCCGTCCAGGGCTGCCCCATCTTCGAGGAGAACGGCCCCGAGAACTTCAAGGGCATCGACATCATGCGCACCGTGCGCAGCTTCGACCCCTGCCTGCCCTGTGGCGTCCACATGTACCTGGGCGGCGGACGCACCCTCAGCCAGACGCACTCGCCCACCTTCGGCCAGCACCTCTAGGAGCCCTGATGACCTGGGACGACGCGCGGGCGCGGGAGACCGTCGGCCGCGCCGAGGAACTGCTGTCCGGCCTCGACGCCCTCCCCGACAACCGGGCCGCCGCCGGCGCCCGCGAGACGGTGGAGACCCTCGTCGCCCTCTACGGCGAGGCCCTCGCCCGCGTCCTGGCCCACCTCGGCCAGGACGCGGCGAGCGCACGGAAGCTGGCCGACGACGAACTCGTCGGCCACCTCCTCCTCGTCCACGACCTGCACCCCGACCCGCCCGCCGCGCGCGCCCGCCGCGCGCTCGACGCCGTCCGCGAGCACCTCGCCGGGCACGGCGTCGGCCTGGAGACGACGGAGCTCACCGACGAGAGCGCGCGGGTGCGCCTCACCGGAACCCCGCGCGGCTGCTCCGCCCCCGCCGAACCGCCCGAGCAGACCGTCCGGGACGCCCTGGCCGGCGCCGCCCCCGACCTCGTCCGCGTCGAGGTCGAGACGGAACCCGCCCCGGCCGCCGAACCGGCCGTGATCCCGGTGGACTCCCTCTTCCGCCGCCCGGAACCCGCCCGCGGCGCGGCGGCCGACGAGGTGTCCCACGCATGAGCGGCGCGACCGCCCCCGGCACCTCGAAGCTGCGCACGGTGGCCCGCCGAGCGACGGGCCGGGACCCCCGCGCCCCCGGCCAGGGCCCGGCGTCCGAGCGCTGCGACCTGTGCGCCGAACCCCTCGACCCCGAGCACCGGCACCTCCTCGACCTGCTCTCGGACGCGGTCTCCTGCGCCTGCCGCCCCTGCTCGCTCCTCTTCGACCACCAGGAGGCCGGGGGCGCCCACTACCGGCTGCTGCCGCAGCGCCGGCTCCGCCTCAGCGGCCACCCCATCGACGACGCCCTGTGGGCCGCCCTCGGCGTCCCCGTCGAGCTGGCCTTCTTCACCCGCGCCGGGAGTTCCGGCGACGTCACCGCCCGCTACCCGAGCCCCCTCGGCACGCTGCGGGCCCCGACCGACCCGGGCGTCTGGGCGCGCGTCACGGGCGCCCACCCCGACCTCGCCACCCTCGAGGACGACGTCGAGGCGCTGCTCGTCCACCGCGCCGGAGAGCGGCCCGAGCACTGGCTGCTGCCGCTGGACGACTGCTACCGCCTCGCGGCCCTCGTCCGCGCCCACTGGACGGGGCTGGGCGGCGGCGCCGAGGTGTGGCGCCACGTCGGCGCGTTCTTCGACGAACTGCGGGTACTCCCGGAGCACAGCGGCCCCGACACCAGCAGCACAGCACAGGAGGCGACATGGGTATCTCCGTAGGCCGACCGGACGTCAGCGTGGACGCCGCCGCCCACGTGGGCGGCATCCGGCGGGGCAACGCGACGGGCGGCTACAAGCACCAGAGGGGACACCGGGACGACGAGCGCAGCACCGCCCGCCGCTCCACCGGCATCTCCGCCCGGCACCACGAACCCGTCCAGCCCGACATGCCCAACCTGTCCCCGGCATGACGGCTCCGGAGCGGACGACGGCCGCCACGCCCGACATCCCCGACCTGAGCTTCGCCGTCACCGGCGTCGCCCAGGAGCGGTTCGCCGCGGTGCCCACCCTGCGCTTCGGCCTGGACGTCGGCAGCGACGGCGTCCCCGTCCGCTCCGTCAGCCTCACCGTCGCCGTCCGCATCGACGTCGTCCGGCGCCGGTACGACCCGGCCGAGCAGCGCGCGCTCGCCGAACTCTTCGGCGTCGCCGAGCGCTGGGGCACCACGCTCCACCCGCTGACCTGGACCCAGTTCACGGTCCAGGTGCCCGGGTTCACCGACGGCACCCACGTCGACCTCGTCCTCCCCTGCGGCTACGACAGCGAGATCGCCGTCACCAAGTACCTCTCCGCCGTCCGCGACGGGGAGGTGCCGCTGGACTTCCTCTTCAGCGGCACCGTGTTCTACACCGACGCCGACGGCAGGCTGCTGACGGCCCGCGTCTCCTGGTCCAAGGACGCCACCTTCGGGCTCCCGGCCGAGCTGTGGCACGAGCTGATCGACCGCTACTACCCGCAGAGCCCCTGGCTGCGGCTCTCCCGCGAGACCTGGGGGCGGCTCGCCGCCTACCGGGAGCGGCACGTGCTCACCGGCTGGGACGAGACCGTCCGCGGCCTGCTCGACCAGGCCGGCGCCGCCCCGGCCCCCGGCGTCCCGGCCCCCGGCGACGGAGCCGCCACCCGCTGAGCCCTCCGACGCCCGCCGCCAGACCCCCGCCGCACCGCACCCCGCACGAGCCCCCGACCGACCCCCCAGCACGACGGAGCGCCATGGACGCCGCCGAGGCCGTCGAGAAGATCGTCCGCACCTGCCTGTACGAGGGTTACCTCCTGTGGCCCTACCGCCGATCGGCGCTGAAGAACACCAAGCGGTGGACCTTCGGCGGCGTCTTCCCCGCGGGCGTCGCCGACGCCCTCGGCGAGCCCGCCACCCAGCGCACCCAGGTCCTGCTGTACCCCGGCCCGGCCGAGCCCGCCGAGCTGCGGCCGCGGCTGACGGTACGGGTGCCGTTCCTGCACGTCGTCGACCGCGCCGTCCTGCGCGAGGGCCCCGCGGGGCCCGAACCCGTCGACGCCGTCACCGTGGCCGGTGAGCGGTACGTCGCCTGGCAGGAGGCCACCGAGCGCGAGGTCTCCGCCACCCTCGACCTCGACGAGCTGCGCGACGGGCCCCGCCTCCTGCCCCTCGACATCCCCGCCGGCACCGAGCACGAGCCCCTGTACGCGGAGGACGGCACCCACGCGGCCACCCTCGTCCGCGGCTGGCAGGCGCTCACCGGCACCGTCGCCCTCCGCGCGGAGGCCCTGGACGGCGGCGTACACCGCGTCGAGGTCCGCGTCGAGAACACCACCCGCTGCCCCGCCCCACAGCCCGGGGACCGCGCGGCCCGGGAGAAGGCCGCGGCCCACGCCCTCATCTCCACCCACACCGTCCTGCACTGCGAGGGCGCCCGGTTCGTCTCCCTGCTCGACCCGCCCCCGCACCTGGCCGAGGCCGCCGCGGGCTGCCGCAACGAGGGGGTGTGGCCGGTGCTGGTGGACGGCGGCCCCGGGGGGCTGGGCGCCGGGCGTGCCGAGCGCACCGCGGGCGCCCACACCGTGCTGGCCTCGCCCGTGACCCTCTACGACTTCCCCGCCGTCGCCCCCGAGAGCCCGGGCGACCTCTTCGACGGGACGGAGATCGACCAGCTCCTCGTGCGGTGCGTGCTCAGCCTCACCGAGGAGGAGCAGGCCGAGGCCCGCGCCGCCGACCCCCGGGCCCGGGAGATCCTCGACCGCTGCTCCCGGCTCAGCCCCGCCGAGCTGGCCGCCCTGCACGGCACCATCCGCGAGTTCCGCCCCCTGGAGCAGACATGAGCGCAGACACGAGCACGCCCTGGGAGGCGCCCGAGCCCACCGGGGAGCGCGCGGTGACCGTCGACGGCGTCCGCGTCGCGCGCGGCAGCCGGGTCAGCCTCGCCCCGCTGCGCCGCGGCGACGTCCTCGACCTCGCCCTGGCCGGACGCGCCGCCGAGGTCGTCAGCGTCGAGGAGGACTTCGAGGGGCAGGTGCACGTCGCCGTCGTCCTGGAGGACGACCCGGGGCGGGACTTCGGCCCGGCCGCGCAGATCGGCCACCGCTTCTTCTTCACCCCCGAGGAGCTGTGCCCCGCGCCGCCCGAGGACACGCCCCGGCGCACGGGCCGCGTCCTGGTCGCGGGCATCGGCAACATCTTCATGGCCGACGACGGCTTCGGCCCCGCCGTCGCCGAGGAACTGCGCGGGGTGGAGCTGCCGCCCGAGGTGCACGTGGCCGACTTCGGCATCCGCGGCATGGACCTGGCCTACCGGCTCACCGAGGGCTACACCACGGCCGTCCTGGTGGACGCGGCGCCGCGTGGGGAGGCACCCGGCACCCTCGCCGTCGTCGAGCCGCCGCTCGACACCTTCGAGGACGCGATGCCGGAGGGCCACGCCATGGACCCGGTCAAGGTCCTGGCCCTGGCCCGGCGGCTCACCGGCGACCGGCCGCTGCCACGCGTGCTCGTCGTCGGCTGCGAACCGCTGGTGCGCATGACGGGGGAGGAGCCCGACGTCAGCGTGGGGCTCAGCCCGCCGGTACGCGACGCGGTCACCGCCGCCGTCCCCCTGATCACGTCCCTGGTCGCGGAGTTGCTGGCGCGGCCGGAGCAGCGTGGCGCCGCCGCGGGCCCCGGCGGGGCAGACCCCGGCGGGGCGGCTGCCGGAGTGGGAGAGGAGGTGAGCCCGTGATGCGGAGCGCGCTGACGCACGCGATGAGGAACGGCGTCGTCGTGCCGGGCGCCGTCGTGCGCCTGGCGGTGGGGATGCTGGCCCTGGCGACGGTCGCCGTCGTCGCCGCGGAAGGCCCCGAGGCCGTGCGGTACCTGAAGATGAAGCGCATGTGAGCCGTGGGCGCACGGCGGGCCCCCGGGGACGACGGCCTCGGGGGCCCGGTCATGACCTCGGAGGTCATCGACGTCATGACCCGGCCGGTGGCACAGTGAACGCACCTTGATCACCGCCCACGTGGAGGGGACCCCGATGCCCGGCTACGCCATCGCCCACCTGACCGAGCTCACCCCGCACCCCGACATCCCCGAGTACATCGAGCGCATCCAGGCCACCCTGGACCCGTTCTCCGGCCGCTTCCTCGTCCACGGCGCCGAGGTCGAGGTGCTGGAGGGCGCCTGGCCCGGCGACGTCGTCGTCATCGAGTTCCCCGACACGGCCGCCGCCCGGGCCTGGTACGACTCCCCGGCCTACCGTGAGCTGCTGCCGCTGCGCACCGAGCACATCAAGGGCGACGTGATCCTCGTCGGCGGCGTAGCCCCCGGCTACGACCCCGCCACGACGGCGGCGAAGGTGCGGGAAAGCCTGCCGCGAAGCTGAGTCACCGATCGGTACGTCTTGCGGCGTCCACCGCTGCGCGGCCGCCATCGCCGCCGAGCATCTGGACGCCTGAGCCGCGCCGCTTCGGACGCGGTGTGCGGAAGTGCGAAAAGGCGGCCTGAGACGCGGGGCCCGCGCCATAACATGGCCGAATGGTCCACATACCCACCGGTCAACGGACAGTCACCGAGCGTCGCAGGACCCCGCCGCTGTGGGCCGTGGTCTTCGCGGTCTGCGCCGGCCAGTTCCTCATCGTCCTCGACATCTCCGTCGTCAACGTGGCCCTGCCCTCCATCCGCGACGAACTGGGGATGAGCGCTTCGGGGCTGCAGTGGGTCGTGAACGCCTACACCATCACCTTCGCCGGGTTCCTGCTGCTGGGCGGCCGGGCCGGAGACCTCTTCGGCCGCAAGCGCGTCTTCCTCCTCGGGCTCGCCCTCTTCACCCTCGCCAGCCTCGCGGGAGGGCTCGCCCAGGAGGCGTGGCACCTGCTCCTCGCCCGGGCCGTGCAAGGCGTCGGCGCGGCCGTCCTGGCCCCCGCCACGCTGACCCTCCTCACCGTCTCCGTGCCCGAGGGCCCCGCCCGCAACCGCGCCATCGGCACCTGGACGGCGGTCGGCGCGGGCGGCGGGGCCGCGGGCGGGCTCGTCGGCGGCGTCCTCACGGAGGGGCTGTCGTGGCGCTGGGTCCTGCTCGTCAACGTGCCGATCGGCGCCGTCGTCCTGGCCGCCGCCGCGTGGTGGCTGGTCGAGACCCGGGCGGGCGGACGGCGCCGGCTCGACGCCCCCGGAGCCGTCCTCGTCACCGCCGGCCTCGGCACCCTCGCCTACGGCATCGTGGCGACCGAGTCCGCGGGCTGGACCGAGCCCGCCGCGCTCGTCCCGCTGCTGGCCGGGCTCGTCCTGCTCGCGGCCTTCCTCGCCGTCGAGGCCCGCACGGCGGAGCCGCTGATGCCCCTGCGGCTGTTCCGGCTGCCCTCGGTCGCGGCGGCCAACGCGGCGATGTTCGTCTCCGGCGCCACCATGATCTGCTCCTGGTACTTCATCACCCTCTACCTGCAGAACGTGCTCGACTACTCGCCCATCCAGGCGGGCCTGAGCTGTGTCCCGCACTCGCTGACGATCGTCGCCGCCGCCAAACTCGCCCCCCGGCTGATGGCCTGGGCGGGCGCGCGCAACGTCGCCGTCGCGGGATTCGTGCTGGCCTGCGGCGGCTACCTGTGGCAGAGCACGCTGCACGCCGACGGCAGCTACCTGGGCACCGTCCTGGGGCCGGGGATCATGATGATGCTGGGCGCCGGGCTCGCCGCGACCCCGCTCGCCTCGGCCGCGACGTCGGGCGCCCCGGCCGCCGACGCCGGCATCGCCTCGGGCCTGGTCAACATGTCCCGCACGATGGGCGGTTCCCTCGGGCTCGCCGTCCTCGCCACCCTCGCCGCCGCCCGGGTGACCGGTGACGCCCCCGCCGACCTGGCCCCCGGCTACGCGCTCGCCTTCCGGGTCGGCGCCGTCGTACTCGCGCTCAACGCGCTCTTCGTCCTGGCCGCCCTGCCCCGCAAGCCCGGCCCCGCCATGGACGCCCGATGACCGGATGGCACCGTCGAGCCATGTCAATTCAACAAAATGTTGCAGTCGGTGAGGTGGGCGCATGACCCGACCCGCCTCCCTGCGGCGCCGCGTCGCCGCCGAGGCACTGGGCGCCGCCCTCCTCGCCCCCGTCTCCGGGGCCCACCTCAACCCCCTCATCACCCTGGCGGCCGGGGGGCGGGAACGGGCTCTCACCGCTCGAACGCGTGAGGGAGGGGCCCGGGCCGTTCGGTGCCTGAACGGCCCGGGCCGGCGCGTCCGGCGCCAGGACTCGGCCGGGTGGATGGGGGGGTACTCAGCCCTCGGCCCGGAGGACGCCCACGGGGCAGGAGACCCCGGTGCCGCCGATGCCGCAGTAGCCGGTGGGGTTCTTGTCCAGGTACTGCTGGTGGTAGGGCTCGGCGGGGTAGAAGGGGCGGCCTTCGGCGGGCAGGACCTCGGTGGTGATGTCGCCGTGGCCGGACGCGGTCAACAGGCGCTGGTAGGCGTCCCGGGAGGCCTCGGCCTCCTTCTGGCCGGCGGGGGAGTGGGTGTAGACCGCCGAGCGGTACTGGGTGCCCACGTCGTTGCCCTGGCGGAAGCCCTGGGTGGGGTCGTGAGCCTCCCAGAACAGCTTCAACAGCTTGCCGTAGGCCACCTTCTGCGGGTCGTAGACGACGCGGACGGCCTCGGTGTGCCCCGTCAGCCCGGAGCAGACCTCCTCGTAGGTGGGGTGCGCGGTGTGTCCGCCCTGGTAGCCGACGAGGGTCGTCCACACGCCGTCCTGCTGCCAGAACACCCGCTCGGCTCCCCAGAAGCAGCCCAGGCCGAAGTCGGCCGTCGCCAGGTGCTCGGGGTAAGGGCCCAGCAGCGGGGTGCCGAGGACGGTGTGCGGCTCGGTCAGGGTGAAGGCGGGCTCGGACCGCCCGGGCAGGGCCTGTTCGGGGGTGGGGAGGTGCGTCTTGCGATGGGTGAACATTGCGGGGCTCCTCGTGACGTCGGGCGGGCGGGGCGTCAGTGCAGCGGGGGTGGCGGCGCGGTGGTGGTGCTGCCGCCCTGGCTCTCGTAGCCGGCGACGGCCAGCGCGCGGTAGGCGGCGTACTCGCCGACCGGGTTGGCCGACTCGATCCACGGCAGCGCGCCGACGTAGCCGTCGACGACGCTCAGAGCCTCCATGGCCTCCTCGTACCGCTCGGCCCGCACCAGCATGCACACGAGCAGGTGCAGGACGTGGGCGCGTACGGGGTGGTCGTCGTCGGCGTCGTCCACGGCGAACTCGGCCGCCTCGATGGCGTTCTCGACCACCTGGCTCTGGTACATGCCCCTCACCATCTGGGCCTCCGGCAGGTGCGCCCAGACGGCGAACAGCGGCAGGGCGGGCAGGAGGCTGCCCTCGGGGGCGCGGGAGGCGGCGCCCTCGGCGAAGGCGTAGGCGTCCTCGCGGGAGCCGTGCCACTTCTCCGACCAGTACGGCAGGGCGGCCAGATGGGCACCCATGTGGTGCGGGGCGCGGCGCACGACCTCGTGCCACAGGGCCTCGAAGTCGGCGCGGCGGTAGCTGAGCTGCCGGGCGACGAACAGTTCGGTGAGGTACGGCGTCGGGTCCTGCTCCGCCATGGCGGCCGCCTCGCGGGCGACGTTGCGCGCCTCCTCCAGGACGATCCGGTGGTCGGCCGAGGCCGGGTCGGCCATGGCCTGCCAGACGAGGAACTGGGCGTAGACCTGGGCGGCGCCCTCGTCCCCGGGGCGCTCCGCGCGCCAGTTGCGCAGCCAGCGGGCGTCCTGCTGGCGGGCCTCGCTGGGGGCGTCCTTGCTGAAGGAGAGGCCCGGCGGGGCCTGCGGCGAGGGCGCCTGCCCGGTGCCGGACTCGCGGGCGGCGCGCAGCTCCATCGCGGCGGCGCCCGCCACGGACTGCACGCGCTGCCAGCGCAGCTCCCAGTCGTCGCCGGTCAGCGCCAGCAGGCGGGCGACGGGGCCCCAGTCCTGCGTGCGCTGCGTCTCGCCGAGCGCCTCGACGAGCTCGGGGTCGGGCCCCGGAAGCCGGACGTCCAGCTGCTCGGCGGGCACGAACCCGTACGCGGCGGGGTCGTTCGACCGGGCCATACCGCTCACGACCTCCCGCACGGCGCGCCGCCGGTGCAGCAGACGGGGCACCAGGAACCCGGCGAGGACGGCGAGGACCAAGAGGAAGAGCAGGAACTCCATGGGTCCACCGTACGGCGCCCGCGTCGGGAGGCGGTGGGGACCGCCCGGAATCCCCCGCCGTCCGCCTCGGCGGCGGCCGCGCCGGACGGCGTTCGGAACGGGCCCGCTCGGCACCCGGGAGCGCTTAGGCTCGGCGTCATGAGCCACGAGCACTTCGAGACGCTTGCCATCCACGCCGGCCAGGAGCCGGACGCCGCGACGGGCGCCGTCGTTCCGCCGATCTACCAGGTCTCCACCTACAAGCAGGACGGTGTGGGCGGGCTGCGCGGCGGCTACGAGTACAGCCGGTCCGCCAACCCCACGCGGACCGCCCTGGAGGAGAACCTCGCAGCCCTGGAGGGCGGCAGCCGGGGGCTGGCCTTCGCCTCCGGCCTGGCCGCCGAGGACTGCCTGCTGCGCACCCTCCTCACGCCGGGCGACCACGTGGTGATCCCGAACGACGCCTACGGCGGCACGTTCCGGCTGTTCTCCAAGGTCGCCGAGCGCTGGGGCGTGCGCTGGTCGGTCGCCGACACCGGGGACGCCGACGCCGTGCGTGCCGCCCTCACCGACCGGACGAAGATCATCTGGGTGGAGACGCCCACGAACCCGCTGCTGGGCATCACGGACATCGCGCGGATCGCCGACGTCGCCCGCTCGGCCGGGGCCCGCCTGGTCGTCGACAACACCTTCGCCAGCCCCTACCTCCAGCAGCCGCTGGCGCTGGGCGCCGACGTCGTCGTGCACTCCACCACCAAGTACATGGGCGGCCACTCCGACGTCGTCGGGGGCGCCCTGGTCACCTCGGACGCCACCCTCGGCGAGGAGCTGGCCTTCCACCAGAACGCGATGGGCGCGGTGGCCGGTCCGTTCGACGCCTGGCTGGTCATGCGGGGCGTCAAGACGCTGGCCGTCCGCATGGACCGGCACAGCGCGAACGCCACCCGCGTGGCCGAGATGCTGGAGGCGCACCCGAAGGTCACCGAGGTCCTCTACCCCGGGCTGCCCGGGCACCCCGGACACGAGGTGGCGGCCAAGCAGATGCGCTCGTTCGGCGGCATGGTGTCGTTCCGGGTCGCCGGCGGCGAGGAGGAGGCGGTCGCGGTGTGCGACCGCACCAAGCTGTTCACGCTGGGCGAGTCGCTGGGCGGCGTGGAGTCGCTGATCGAGCACCCGGGACGGATGACCCACGCCTCGGCCGCCGGCTCGCTGCTGGAGGTGCCGGGGGACCTGGTACGGCTCTCGGTGGGCATCGAGTCCGTGGAGGACCTCCTCGCGGATCTCACCGAGGCGCTGCGCTGAGGCCGCGGGCGGCGGCGCCCGCCGCGCCGGTGCGGCTCGGGTGGCCGGCCGCCGGCCGCCGGTCGCCGGTCACCAGTCCAGGTCCGGCGGGGACAGCGTGTCCGGCGGGAGCTGCCAGGGCCGGGTGGCGGCCGCCCAGACCAGGAACAGCACGACGGCGACGGACAGCACCGTCCACGTGAGCGCGAGGGCGGTGTGCCGGCGCCGCAGCAGCCGGTCGCCGCGTACGGCCGCCCGCTCGGCCAGATCCGGTGGGACGGGCGGGTACGCGGTGTCCAGCAGGGCGAGGACGGGGCGCACCCGCGGGTCGGGCGGCTCCCCGTCGTCGAGCGTGGGGCCGAAGACGCGGATCATCGCGGCACCAGGCGGAGGGGGCCGGCGGAGCCGTGCGGCTCGGCCGTCCGGCTGCGCATCTCGGACAGGGCGTGCGTGTAGACCTCCCGGACGAGTTCCGGGGGCAGCCCCAGCGTCGCGGCCGCGCGCTCCTCGTCGACGTCCTCGTGCAGCCGCAGGACGAGGACGAGGCGCTCCCTCGGGCCGAGCCTCCCCAGGACCCCGCCGCGCGCACGCCGGTACCGCCAGGCGCTCCGGGCGAAGCGGGCCGTCAGCTCGGTGCGGGCGTGGTCGTACGGGTCCTCGCCGCGGAGCCCGTCCCACGCGGCGTAGGTGTGGGCGAGGGCGGCGACCAGCAACCGCTCGGCGGCGGGGCAGGAGCCACGTGCCTCGCCCGTCAACAGGGCGGCGACATGCAGGAGCCGGCCGGCCGCGCCCACCGTGAAGGACTCGAACTCCTGGGCGCGGCGGCGATCGGCTGTCTCTCGCCGCGTTCCCATGCTCCCATGGGACGGCTGGCCGAGTCCGGCGTCAATACCCCTGCGCGGGGCAGGTGTTCAGGAGCCGTCGAGCGGCGAGTGCAGCTCCGACAGGGCCGTGTTGAAGCGGGTGAGCAGGGCGCAGAACGTCTCGCGCTCCGCGTCGGTCCAGCCCTCCGTCAGCAGCGCCATGAGCGCCCGCCGGGACTGGCGCACCTCGGCCAGCCGGGAGGCGCCGCGCGGGGAGAGCTGGAGGACGACGGCCCGGCCGTCCGCGGGGTGCGAGGCACGGCTGACCAGACCGGACTCCACGAGCGGCGCCACCTGCCGGGTCACGGTCGAGGAGTCGATGCCCATGCCGGAGGCCAGCGCCTTGACCCCGGTCGGGCCCTCCTGGTCGAGCCGGTTGAGGAGGAGGTAGGCGGCGCGGTCCATGGAGTTGCGGGCGTGGCCGACGCCGCCGAGGCGGGTCTGCTCGGCCCGGCGGGCGAACAGGGCCACCTGGTGCTGCATGGTCTCGAAGGTGGGTTCGCCGTCGGGGGACTGCGCGGGGACGGCGGCAGGGGCGCCGGGGGCGCCGTCCGGGTGGGGGTCGGTCAGGTCCGGGTGCGTCGGCATGGCCGGGGTGCTCGCTTCTGTGGACGTACAGGCTTACGGCGGTCGTGCTGTGTGAGGGTGGCCACAGGGTACGCGCGTTGGGCCGATCCCGTACCGGTGCTGCGGTAACGACCTTGCACACACCACGCATCGCCTCCGCGCGGTCGGTGGGGTACGGGGCGGGTCCCCTGGGGCAGGGGGCGGGGGCGCCGGGAGTAGGGGGGTACCACGGGGCGCGCCGCGCGGGGCCCGCTGCGAGACTGACGGCATGGTTCACAGCTCCCGTTCCCTCACCGTCGATGACGTGCATGCCGCCCACAAGGCGCTCTCCGGGGTCGCCCGGGTCACGGCGATGGAGGGAAGCCGCCACCTGACCGGTCTGGTCGGCTCCCCGGTCCATCTCAAGTGCGAGAACCTCCAGCGCACGGGCTCGTTCAAGATCCGCGGCGCCTACGTCCGCATCGCCGGGCTCTCCCCGGCCGAGCGGGCCAACGGGGTGGTCGCCGCGAGCGCGGGGAACCACGCACAGGGCGTGGCGCTGGCCGCCTCTCTGCTGGGGGTGCGCTCGACGGTGTTCATGCCGGTGGGCGCCCCGCTGCCCAAGCTGGCCGCCACCCGCGAGTACGGCGCGGAGGTGCGGCTGCACGGGCAGGTCGTGGACGAGTCCCTGGCGGCGGCGAAGGAGTACGCGGCCGAGACGGGTGCCGTCTTCATCCACCCGTTCGACCACCGGGACGTCGTGGCCGGGCAGGGCACGGTGGGGCTGGAGATCCTGGAGCAGTGTCCCGAGGTGCGCACGATCGTCGTGGGCGTCGGCGGCGGCGGGCTGATCGCGGGAGTCGCGCTGGCGGTGAAGGCGCTGCGGCCGGACGTGCGGATCGTGGGCGTGCAGGCGGAGGGGGCCGCGGCCTATCCGCCCTCGCTGGCAGCCGGCCGCCCGGTGGTGCTGGACTCGGTGTCCACGATGGCCGACGGGATCAAGGTCGGCCGGCCGGGGGACGTGCCCTTCAAAATCGTTGGCGATCTGGTGGACGAGATCCGTACGGTTTCCGAGGACGCGCTCTCCAGCGCGCTGCTGCTGTGTCTGGAGCGGGCGAAGCTCGTCGTGGAACCGGCCGGGGCGAGCCCCGTCGCCGCGCTGCTCAGCGAGCCGGAGGCGTTCGACGGCCCGGTGGTGTCCGTGCTGTCGGGCGGGAACGTCGACCCGCTGGTGCTCCAGCGCACGCTGCGGCACGGCATGGCGGCGGCGGGCCGGTACCTCTCGCTCCGGCTGCGGCTGACCGACCGCCCCGGGGCCCTGGCGGCGCTCCTGGCAGAGTTGTCAGTGGCTGACGCTAACGTCCTCGATGTGAGTCACGTCCGAACCGATCCGCGGCTCGGGCTCACGGAGGCAGAGGTGGAGTTGCATCTGGAGACGAAGGGCCCCGAGCACTGCGCCGACGTGACCCGGGCGCTGCGGGAGGCCGGTTACACGGTTCGTGGCTGAACCGGGGGAGGGGGGAGACGTCGGTCCGCGGACCGTACCGCTTCATCGGAGTGGAGACAGACCGACATCCATGGACGCGATAGTGACGCGTTACATCGCGTTGCGCTAGCGTGGTCGTGGGGGAGTCCCGAGGAGTCCCGTCCCCGGGCGGGCCCCCGCCTGGCCGTGACGCGCAGGCTCGACCACACCCGCCCGCCCCTCCAGGCCGGAACCACGACCGGAGCCACGACCGGAGCCACACCGGTAGCCCGCCGGAGCAGGAGCCGGTGCACCGACGAACCATCCGTACAAGCCCCCATACCTTGGGAGAAACACAACATGCCAGGCGCTATTTACGCCGAGGGTCTCGTGAAGACGTTCGGCGACGTCAAGGCACTGGACGGCGTCGACCTCGACGTACCCGAAGGCACCGTCCTCGGTCTGCTGGGCCCGAACGGGGCGGGGAAGACGACGACCGTCCGTGTGCTCACCACCCTTCTCCGGCCGGACAGCGGCCGGGCGGTCGTCGCCGGCCTGGACGTCCTCAAGCAGCCCAACGAGGTGCGCCGCTCCATCGGCCTCTCCGGCCAGTTCGCCGCCGTCGACGAGTATCTGACCGGGCGGGAGAACCTCACCATGGTCGGGCAGCTCTACCAGATGCCCGCGAAGGTCGCGCGGCAGCGGGCCGACGAGCTGCTGGAGCGCTTCAACCTCACCGAGGCGGCCGACCGCACCGCGAAGACCTACTCCGGCGGCATGCGCCGCAGGCTCGACCTCGCCGCCGCGCTCGTCGTCAGCCCGCCGGTGATGTTCATGGACGAGCCGACGACCGGCCTCGACCCCCGCAACCGGCAGGCCCTGTGGGACGTCATTCAGGAGCTCGTCGCCGGCGGCACCACGCTGCTGCTGACCACCCAGTACCTGGAGGAGGCCGACCGCCTCGCCGACGACATCGCCGTCGTCGACAACGGCAAGGTGATCGCCCGCGGTACCTCTGACCAGCTCAAGCAGCGCACGGGCGGGGAGCGCATCGAGGTCGTCGTGCAGGAGCGCGGCCGCATCGACGACGCCCGCGGCATCCTCGGCGGCCACGGCGCCACCGCGGCGGAGGTCAAGGTCGAGCAGCACACCCGCAAGCTGACCGTCCCGGTCAGCGGCGGTGCCAAGCTGCTGGCCGAGGTCATCCGGGACCTCGACGCCGAGGGCATCGAGATCGACGACATCGGTCTGCGCCGGCCCACCCTGGACGACGTGTTCATCTCCCTGACCGGCCACGCGGCCGAGCAGGGCGGCACCGACGCCGACGAAAGCCCGAAGGAGCAGCAGCAGTGAGCACCGTCGCCGACCAGGCCGGGACCACCCGGCAGCCCGCGGCACCCAGGATGCGCGGCGGCGTCGCCCAGTCCCTGTCGGACTCGATGATCGTCGCCAAGCGCAACCTCATCCGGATGGCCCGCATCCCCGAGGTCATCATCTTCGGGCTCGTCCAGCCCATCATGTTCGTCGTCCTGTTCAGCTACGTCTTCGGCGGCTCGATCAACGTCCCCGGAGCCGGGCTGGACCCGGACGCCTACCGGTCCTTCCTCATGGCCGGCATCTTCGCCCAGACGGTCACCTTCGCCACTGCGGGAGCCGGCGCGGGCATCGCCGAGGACATGCACAAGGGCCTCATCGACCGCTTCCGCTCGCTGCCCATGAGCCGGGGCGCGGTGCTCACCGGGCGGACGATCGCCGACGCCGTCCAGACGGCGCTCACGCTGATCGTGCTGGCCGTCGTGGCGCTGCTCGTCGGCTGGCGGGCCCACGACGGCGTACTCAACGCGCTCGCGGGCTTCGGCCTGCTGCTCCTGCTGGGCTATGCCTTCACCTGGGTCGGTGCCCTCATCGGCCTGTCCGTCCGCTCCCCGGAGGCGGCGACCTCGGGCGGCCTGGTGTGGCTGTTCCCGCTGACGTTCGTCTCGATCGCCTTCGTCCCCTCGGAGAACATGCCCGGCTGGCTCCAGCCCGTCGCCGAGTGGAACCCGTTCAGCGCCACCGTCATGGCCGCGCGGGACCTCTTCGGCAACCTGCCGCCGGGGTACGTGGCGCCGGACGCCTGGCCCATGGAGCACCCGGTGATCGCGTCGGCCCTGTGGTCGCTCGCCATCATCGTGCTGTTCCGCACGCTGGCGGTGCGCAAGTACCGCTCGGCCACCGCCTGAGGCCCCGCCCGGCCCCGGGTACGACCGCGGCCCCTGGCCGCCCCTTCCTTCGAGGGGCGGCCAGGGGCCGCGTCACGTCCGCTCGCGCCCGGGGCGCACCCGGGCGCGGCTCAGCCCTGATAGGGCTTCGCCTCCAGGATGCGCACCATGGCCATCTTGCCGTTGGGCAGCTCGTACTCGGCGTCCTGGCCGACCTTCTTGCCGTTCACGCCCTGGCCGAGCGGCGACTGCGGCGAGTACGTCTCGACGTCGGTGCTGGCGTACTCGCGCGAGGCGAGAAGGAAGGACAGCGTGTCGTCCTCGTCGCCGTCGAAGGCGATCGTGACGACCATGCCCGGAGCCACCACGCCGGTGTCCGCCGGAGCCTCGCCGACCTTGGCGTTCTCCAGCAACTGGGTGAGCTGGCGAATGCGCAGTTCCTGCTTGCCCTGCTCCTCCTTGGCCGCGTGATAGCCGCCGTTCTCGCGCAGGTCACCCTCTTCGCGGGCCGCCTCGATCTTCTTGGCGATCTCGGTGCGTGCCGGACCCGACAGGTGCTCCAGCTCGGCCTTGAGCTGGTCGTACGCCTCCTGGGTGAGCCAGGTGACGTTGTCGCTGGTCTGGGTCACAGGTGCTCCTTGCAGGTACTCGGGGGAACTCGGAAAACAAGCAACGCCCTACCCAGAACAATGGTGCCTGACTGGGTGGGCGAAACATCGACCATAACAATTTCCACGGAAAACGGAAGATGCGCTGGCTCACGGTGGCGGAGCCCTCGCTCTGGGCGAACACCGCGGCGCGCCGATCACGTGCGGTCGGGGGGCCGTGCCTCGCTGCCGGCCGGGGCGTGGGGATGTGCCCTGGTCAGGGCCGCGCGGCCCGGCCCGTCAACCCTCCGACGGGTGGCAGCCGACCAGCTGGGCGGCGTGCGCGCGCCGGGTGGTCTCCAGGCTCACCACCCGGTCGACGCGGGCTTCACCGGCCTCGAACGTGAAGTCGGCCCGGCCGACCTCCACCCGGTCGTGGTCGAGCGCCCGCAGCGAGCACACGCCGGTGACGTCGCTCTCCTTGCGGACCTCGAGATGGGCCTCCACCTCGGTGTCCGACACCGGCCTGGACTTGATCAACTCCCCGCTGACCGTGCTCGCCTCAGAGACGTAGGAGAATCCGAACCAGCACAGCAGCGCGACGAAGCCCACGCCGAGCACGGCTCCGGCGACGCGCAACTGGCGGTCCTTGCGGGCGTCGTCGCTCACGGACCGGCCGTAGCGTCCGGCGGGGGGCTGCGTCATGTCACGTCCGGGGGAATACATCGGGTTGCTGTGTCAGTCACTATAAGAGCCGTGTTCCGACACCAGTGAACGAGGATCGAAGCCTTGAGTGAGCAGCTCCGACTGATGGCCGTGCACGCCCACCCCGACGACGAGTCGAGCAAGGGCGCGGCGACCATGGCGAAGTACGTGTCCGAGGGGGTGGACGTGCTGGTCGCGACCTGCACCGGCGGCGAGCGAGGCTCCATCCTCAACCCCAAGCTCCAGGGAGACGCCTACATCGAGGCGAACATCCACGAGGTCCGCCGCAAGGAGATGGACGAGGCCCGGGAGATCCTGGGCGTCAAGCAGGCCTGGCTGGGCTTCGTCGACTCGGGGCTCCCCGAGGGCGACCCGCTGCCGCCCCTGCCCGAGGGCTGCTTCGCCCTCCTGGACGTCGACGAGGCCGCCGGCGCCCTGGTCGAGCTCATCCGCGCGTTCCGCCCGCACGTGGTCACCACGTACGACGAGAACGGCGGCTACCCGCACCCCGACCACATCATGACCCACAAGATCTCCATGGTGGCCTTCGACGCCGCCGGGGACCCCGACCGCTATCCGGAGGCCGGCCCGGCCTGGCAGCCGCTGAAGCTCTACTACAACCAGGGCTTCAACCGCCCCCGCACCACGGCGCTGCACGAGGCGATGCTGGAGCGCGGCCTGGAGTCCCCCTACGGGGAGTGGCTCAAGCGCTGGGACGAGATCCAGCGGGTCGAGCGCGAGCTGACGACCTTCGTCCCGTGCGGGGAGTTCTTCGAGATCCGCGACAAGGCGCTGATCGCCCACGCCACCCAGATCGACCCGGACGGCGGCTGGTTCCGCGTTCCGATGGAGGTCCAGCGGGAGGTCTGGCCGACGGAGGAGTACGAGCTGGCCAGGTCGCACGTGGACACCACCCTCCCCGAGGACGACCTCTTCGCGGGCATCCGGGACAATTGAGCGCATGAGCGCTACGCAGGCCCTGCTGACGTCCCCCCGCGCCACCGAGCTGGCGGCCCTGGCCAAGGAGCTGGACGAGAACAAGGTGACGCCCGGCGTCCTCGGGTTCCTCGTCTTCGCCGTGATGGGCCTGGCGGTCTGGTTCCTGATGAAGTCGCTGAGCCGGCGCATGGCGAAGGTCGACTTCGAGGAAGAGCCCGAAGCGGACAAGTGATCTCCGGCTGACGCCGTTCCCCGCGCCCGCCAGGGGCGCGGGGAACGCGCGAACGGCGACGGCCCTCGCGCGGACCTCCCCGGTGCAGGCTCAGCGGTGCGCCCCGACGCCCATCGTGTCGCGGGACGCCCGGGAGGGCACCATGCCGAGCTGCCAGACGCGCCAGCCCTCCTCCAGCTCCACGCCCCGCTCCAGCATCAGCGCGTAGGCCTGTGCGCAGTCCGCCAGGACGGGGGTCGCGGTCGGGGTGCTCCTCGGCCGCCAGCTCGGCCAGCTCCTGCTGCGCCACCGCCGTGCCCACCACGGACCCGCCGGGCGAGGCGAACGGCAGCAGGGTGCAGCGCAGGAAGCGGGCCCAGTCGGCGCCGCGCCGGTCGGGCGCGGCGTCCGTGCCCGGGCCGCCGTATCCGGCCGAGAACCGGGCCAGCGCCTCGTCCGTCAGCTTCAGGGCCTGGGCGGGCTTGCCGTTGCCCGCGTCGATGACGGCCAGCTCCAGCGCGGACCACGCTTCCCCGTGGCCCACGCCGATGCGCTGGAAGTCGCTGCGGGCGTCCTGGAGGAGCTGGCGGGCGAAGCCGCTGTTGCGCAGGGAACCGGAGGCCGCCGCCGCGCGCTGGTCGCGGGTGACCCGGCCCAGGTGGTGCCGGGCGCAGGCGAGCCCGTAGACGTCCCGCATGCGGCTGAACTCGGCGCGGGCCCGCTCCAGCTCCTGGACGGCGCCGTCCCGGTTGCCGCTCTCCTCCAGCGCCAGGCCCAGGTAGTAGCGGGTCCAGGCGGTGCCGCGCGGGTCCTCGCCCTGCCGGTGCCGCACCAGCGCGCCGTGCAGCTCCTCGACGGCCTCGGCGGTGCTGCCCGCCTCCCCGGCGTACAGCCGGGCCCGGGCCAGCTCCGTCAGCGCCCAGGCCTCGCCGCGCCCGTCCTGGCTGCGCCGGTACTCCTCCAGCGCGCGGTGCAGCTCGGCCTCCGCGGCCGCCACGTCACCGGTGCGCAGCAGGGTCTGGCCGAGCTGGAAGTGCGCCCACGCCTGGCCGTGCACGCTCTCGCTGTGCCGGTGCCCCTCCAGCGACTCCCGGAGCAGTTCCAGCGCCTCGCCGACCCGGCCCAGGTCCCGCTCGACGGCGGCCAGGGCGTGCAGCGTCCAGGCCCGGTCGCCGCGCAGGGCCTCCGCGGTCTGGAGCTCCAGCCCCTCGCGCAGCTTCTCGGCTGCCTCGCCCAGCCGCCCCTGGTGGTGCAGGGTGATGCCCAGCTCCCGCAGCGTGCGGGCGGCGCCGGCGGTGTGGTCGGCCTCCAGGTACAGGCCGACGACGGAGGTCAGCGTCGTGTGCGAGCGGTCCAGCTCGCCGAGCTGGCGGGCGGCGACACCCGTGCGCCACTGCACGGAACGCGTCAGCAGCCCCTGGTCGACGGCCTCGGCGACCTCGCTCAGCTCGCCGAGCCGGTACAGGTCGCCGCGCAGCAGGCAGTAGTCGCACAGTGCGCCCAGCAGGTGCAGGACCGCCGAGCGGTCGACGGCGGCGTCCGCGTGCCGCAGCGCGGCGGTGATGAAGCTCGACTCCTCGTCCAGCCAGCGCAGGGCGGCGTCCAGGGAGGGGAAGCCGTGGCCGCCGAAGTGCCCGGCCGCGCGGGTCGAGGTCTTGCCGTCCACCATGCGGATGACGGTGTCGGCCAGCTCCGCGTAGGAGCGGATCAGCCGCTCCTGGGCGGCGGCGCGCTCGCCCGCCTCCTCCTCGTCCAGCAGCCGGGCGAGTGCGAAGCACCGCACGAGCCCGTGCAGCCGGTACCGGTCGCCGCGCACGGGCTGGACGAGCCCGGCACCGGCCAGGGCCGTCAGCTCCCGCGCCGCGGTCTGCTCGTCGCTGCCCAGGAGCGCGGCGCCGGCCGCGGCGCCGAGGCTGGCCCGCCCGGCGAGGGCGAGACGGCGCAGCAGCCGGCGGGCGGCCCCGGACTGGTCGGCGTAGCGCAGCGCCAGCGCCCGCTGCACCGGTTCCGGCGCGCCGGCCGGACCGTGGACGGCGAACTGCTCGGCGAGGGCGCCCGCGGCCCGCTCCCCGGCGAGCGCGGAACCGGTGAGCCGCAGGGCGAGGGGCAGCCCGCCGCACAGGGCGGCCAGCTCGTCGTAGCCGGTGGCGTCGTAGGGGGCCGGGCCCTCGGCCTCACCGCCGGCGGCCGCGCGCAGCAGCTCCTCGGCCCCGGCCGCGTCCAGCGGGCCCAGCTCCAGGTGGTGCACCCACGCGCCCAGCTCCTCCGGCAGCTCCAGCGGCGCCGTGGCGGTGACGAGGACCAGGCTGTCGGAGCGCTCGGGCACCAGCGTGGCGACCTGGTCCGCGTCCGTCGCGTCGTCCAGCACGACGACGACGGGCTGCCCGGCCAGGTGCTGGTGGTACAGCTCCGCGAGCCGCCGCAACTGCTGGTCCTGCGCAGGGCGCTCGCGCCCCGACGCCCCGCGGAACAGGAGCTGCTCGCGGGGCGCGCCGAGCCGGTTGAGCAGGTGCAGCAGCGCGTCCCGGGTGCCCAGCGGCGTCTCCCCGGCCCCGTCGCCGCGCAGGTCCACCAGGCAGGCGCCGCGGAACTGGTCGTTCAGCTCGTGGGCGGCCCGCAGCGCGAGCGCGGTGCGCCCCGACCCCGGCGGCCCGTGCAGGACGACGACGGTCGGCCGTGTCTCGGTGGCCGCCCGCGCCTGGCGCACCCACTGGCCGACCCGCTCCAGCTCCCCCTTCCGTCCCGCGAACGGCCGCACCGGATCGGGGAGCTGGGCGAAGGACTGGGCGAGGACGGTGCGCCGCCGCGCCGCCGCGCTGCGGTCGGTGCCGCGCAGCCGCGGCTGGCCCTCGCCGGCGCGGCGCGCGGACCGGGCCGCCCGGGTCCGCGGGACGCTGACCCGCTGCTGCTCCAGGTACGGGCGGATGCCCCGCACCTCCAGCGCCGTCAGCCAGGCCAGCCGCAACTGCTCGACGCCGCCGGGCTGGTGCCGCGCGCCCGCCCCGGACTGGGCGGCCCACAGGTGGGCGGTGAGAATCTGGGCGAGGGCGCCACCGAACCCGGCGATCCCCACCACCAGGGCGGCGCCCATCGCCTCCCCCGAGCCGTACTCCCGGTCCCACAGCATGATGGCCACCGCCGCGACCAGGACCGCCCCGAGGACGGGACCGAGCGTCCGGCCGGAGAAGCGCTCGGCGAGCCGCCCCGGACCGGCGGCGTCGAGCGCGCGGGCGAAGGCCGCGTACTCCTCGCTCGCCCGCCCGGCGATGTCGTCCAGCGCCGCGCGCGCCCGCGTCAGCAGCACGTCGCCGTCGGCCGTGCCGCCGGTGCGGCGCACCTCCTCCTCGACGGCACGGGCCAGCACGCGTTCCACCTCGGCGCGGTGACCCGCACTCAGTTCCGTCACTGCCTCCGACATGTGTGCCTCTCCGTTGTGGTCTCGTGGCCAAGTCTCCCCGCTCGGTGGCTGATTCGACACCCCGAAGGCCCCGCGAGGGGTGGCGGAGGGCGCCCGCCGGCGGCCCGGCACGTACCGCTCGGGCATCGTCAAAGGGCCTCTGGCCAGGGAGGATTGTCGGTGGGCGCGACTAGAATGGATACCAGTTCGACAGGGTCCGTTCCCGCGCCAGGAGGGTGCCGATGGCCGCTGCCACGCTGACGAGGAAGTCCCCGAGCCCCTACCGGAAGAAGCCGCTGCCGGCCGGGCAGCCGCGCGAGTGGTACATCGCGCACAACCGACGGCTGAAGGCCATGCGCCTGGCCATCGCCCTGCTCGACACGGGCGTCTACCACCCGGCCGCGGCCGACAACCGCCGCATCCGCGCGCTCGCCGCGCGCATCGGCGTGCACGCCCCGTCCACCACCACCTGCCGGATGGTCCGCGCCCTCATCTCCTGAGGAAAGCACACCGGTTGACGAGGGGCGGCCCGCGCCCGGACGGTCGGTGTCCGGGCGCGGGCCGCCCCGCTCGCTCAGGCGCGGAGCTGCTCGCCGAGCACCTCCGGGTCCGTGGCGGGCAGGCCGCACACGAAGTGACGGCACACGTACGCCGCGGGCCGCCCCTCGACCAGGCCGCGCCCGCCCAGCAGGGCCGGGCTCCCGGCGTTTGGCGGGCCGAAGGCCACGGCCGCTCCCGGCGCCGGGGCGACGAGGGCGGCCCGGTGCAGGGCGAGGGCCGCCGGGTCGGCCTCCCCGCCCACGACCGCGACCTCCCGGGGGCCGTCGAGCGCCGCCTCCGCCACGGCCAGCCCCCAGCCGATGAAGCGCGGCGCCCGGCTGCCCAGCGCCCTCACCACGCCGAGCGCCCGCTCCGCGGCCTCCCGGTACCGGGCGGCGCCGGTGTAGGCCGCGTGCGTCAGCAGGACGCCGGCCGCGGACGTCCACCCCGAGGGCGTGGCGCCGTCCGTCGGGTCCTGGGGGCGGCGGATGAGGGTCTCGGCGTCGTCCGCGGTGTCGAACAGGGCCCCGTCCTCGGCGGTGAACCGCGTCAGCACGGTGTCCAGCAGCAGCCCGGCCAGCTCCAGCCACGCGTCGTCACCCGTGACCGCGTAGAGCGCGTGCAGGCCCTCGGCGCAGCACGCGTAGTCCTCCAGCACGCCCGCGCTGGCGCCCACCGTCCCGTCGATCGAGGTGCGGGCGAGCCGCAGCTCGCCGCCGCGCTGCGTGGTGTGGACGCTGACGAGCAGGTCCGCGGCCGCCGCCGCGGCCTCGACCAGATCGGGTCGCTCGAAGTACGCCCCGGCCTCCGCGAGCGCGGCGACGGCCAGCCCGTTCCAGGCCGCCACGACCTTGTCGTCCCGGCCCGGGCGGGGCCGGGAGGCGCGCGCCGCGAGCAGCCGGTCCCGCAGGGAGGCGACCCGCTCGGCGTCCACCGGCTCGCCGGTGTCGGGGAGCCGGAGGACGGAGGCGCCCTCCTCGAACGTCCCCTCCTCGGTGACGCCGTAGTAGCGCGCGGCCAGGGCGGCGTCCTCCTCGCCGAGCACGGTGCGCAGCTCCTCCGGCGTCCAGACGTAGTAGGCACCCTCGCGGTGCGGGCCGTCCGGATCGGCGGGGTCGGCGCTGTCGGCGTCCAGGGCGGAGGCGAACCCGCCGTGCCGGGTGCCCAGTTCGCGGACCATGAAGTCCGCCGTCTCCAACGCCACCCGGCGGGCCCGCTCCGAGCCCGTGGAACGCCACAGGTGCGCGTAGACACGGCACAGGAGCGCGTTGTCGTAGAGCATCTTCTCGAAGTGCGGCACGACCCACCCGGCGTCCACGCTGTAGCGGGCGAACCCGCCGCCGAGCTGGTCGTAGATCCCGCCCCGGGCCATCGCCTCGCAGGTGGTCGACACCATCTCCAGCGCGCCCTCGGCTCCGGTGCGGGCGTGGTGCCGCAGCAGGAACTCCAGCACCATCGACGGCGGGAACTTCGGCGCCCCGCCGAAGCCGCCGTGCCGGGTGTCGAAGTCCCGGGTCAGCCCGAGGAGCGCGTCCGCCAGATCGGCCGCGCCGGGCTGCTCGGGCGCCTTCTCGCCGTAGCCGATCGTGCGTCCGGCGAGCTGGGACGTGATGCGCCCGGCCACCTCCGCCACCTCGTCGCGCCGCCCGGACCAGGCGTCCTTCACGCCCTCCAGCACCTGGCCGAAGGAGGGCATCCCGCCCCGGGGGGTGGGCGGGAAGTAGGTGCCGAAGTAGAAGGGCTCGGCCTCGGGGGTGAGGAACACCGTCATCGGCCAACCGCCCTGGCCCGTCGCCGCCTGCACCGCCTCCATGTAGACGGCGTCCACATCCGGCCGCTCCTCCCGGTCCACCTTGACGCTCACGAAGTGCTCGTTGAGGTAGGCGGCGGTGGCCTCGTCCTCGAAGGACTCGTGCGCCATGACATGGCACCAGTAAACTTACAGAAGCATAAGTGACAGGACGCATAGCCCACCGAAAGAAGGATGGGTACGTCCCGCCGCTTAGCTTCATTCATCGCCTCCTCTCCCCATGGCCACCAATCCACCGGATTGGAAGCGTGCTGGAGTAGGTAGGGCGACTGCTCGTTAGCCAGTCGGTTCATACCGGCATCGTCGCATGATCCGAACCGCCCCGCGTAGGTTTCGGGCGGCCGGGTCAGGAGTAAGTCCTTGAGCACAATCAGTAACCAACACGCCATGTCCAGCGCTCCGCCCGACGAAGCCGGGCCGGACGATCTTGAGCTGCGCGGCAGGCCCGCCGGGCTCGCTCCGCCGGAGGAGCTTGCCCGGCTCCACCCCGACACCCCCTTCTTGATCGCGTACTCCCGCATCTCGGACGACTGGCGCAAGCACAACAAGAAGAAGGCCGCCACCTCCGCGTGGTCGGCGGGTAAGGGCGTGGCCAACCAGCACCGCCGCAACGACAGGAACGCGGCTCGCCACAACGCCGTGATCGTCCACCGGTACACCGACAACGACCTGTCAGCCTCGAAGCGTGACGTGGTACGTCCGGACTTCATCCAGGCGATGCTCCGGGACCTCCGCCGCGGGCACACCCCAGAGGGCTACCCGGTCCACGGGGTCATCTGCGTGGACCAGGACCGCGTGCAGCGCACGGACCGGGACTGGGAGGACTTTGTCGAGGCGATCACGCTCGACCCAAGCCGGCGCTTCTACACCCCGTCGGGTCCGATGGATCTCACCGAGGAAAGCGAGATCATCAAGACAGATGATGGCCGCCCCACGAGTGTGCGGCTATCGCGCGAACCGTGGTGAACTCTGGGTGCCGGTAAGAACGCTGTCACCAGCCGCAAACGAGGGGTGTCACGTCCGGTGACGTGCGGCGGGGTCACGCTCGGAGGCATGACGGGCGACGGCGTCGACGCCGGGTCGGGCGTACCGCTCCAAGGCCCCGGCGTCCTATCTCTGACCCACGGTGCAAGGTAGAGCCGCACTCGCTACCGGTTCTGGCGACGTGCGGCGGGGTCTCGCTCGGCGACGTGCCGCGCAACCGCGTCGACGCCCGGGTGGCGTCTACGGACACGCTGCGTCACCATCCGCCGAGCCCGCGGACACCTCCGCACCGCACAACTTCGAAGACCCAGAAAACCTCAGTACTCGCCCTATAGCAGCGTATCGGCTATACGAGTGAACATGCCGTTCAAATATGCCATTGGTAGGCGAAAGCACCTGAGCGATCGGGAAGGGTGTGACGGACGCATTTCGCGTCAGGAAGCACATCGGTAGCAAGGGAGTGAAATGGATCCTCTGAAGAGTGAGCCTTTGCCAACCTCACTTTGAGCTGGCCAGATGTAGGGCGAGGACGGCCTGCACGAGGCCGGTGGTGCGGATGGTCGAGCAGCGGAGCCTGCGGAGGAGCCGCCAGGCCTTGAGAGTGGCGACGGCCTGCTCGACGAGGGCCCGGATCTTCGCTTGGGACCGGTTCACGGCTTTCTGACCTGCGGAGAGGGTCTCCCACCGTCCCCAGCACGGGGTGCGGACTGTGCCGCCGGCGCCCCGGTAGCCCTTATCCGCCCAGCACGTGACGCCGACCTCGGTGAGGGCTTCGACGATGCCGTGTTCGCGGGCCGCGCGGACGTCGTGGACCGCGCCGGGCAGGGCCGGTGAGGCCCACAGCAGACGGCCGAAGGGGTCGGCGAGGACCTGCACATTCATCCCGTGTTTCTTGTGCTTGCCGGAGAAGAAGGGCCGGTCGGCTGCGATCCGGTCGATCGGCAGGAGCGTCCCGTCGAGCAGGACGTAGGCCTTCCCCGAAGCGGTCCGAACCGCCTCGGCGAGGGTCGGTGCGAGTGCGGCCAGCAGCTCGACGGCCTCGTTGATGTACCGGTAGACCGTACTCGTGCCGATCTCGAAACCCGCCGCGAGCTGGGCATATGTGGTCCCGTTGCGTAGATGCGCCAGCACCAGCAGGGCCTGACGGCCGACGGTGAGCCGACGCCAGCGGCTTCCGATCCGACGACGGTGCTCGCGCAGACGAGCGGCGAGGAAGGTCAGGGACCGACTGGACACGTCCAGCCCGCACGGGTAGACAAGCACGTGAAGCCTCTGGTGGGTATCGGGCGATCTTGGTCGTGAACCCGTCTACCAGGGGCTTCACCCCTGTGTCGAGCCAACTGGACAGCTCAAAGCCCAGGTTGGCAAAGGCTCAGTGTCGCGGCAGTACGCCTCGGGGCCGCTCCTGCCGAGGACGACGTGGGAACTTCCACGCGTGCGCCACGTTCGACCTGACCACGTTCGTGAGGAAGTCGAGCACGTCGCGCACCATGTTCGGGACTGGTGTCCCCAGTCAGAGCGGCCCCCCTCGTGGACGGAACGCTCGATCCGCGCGGAGCTGCGCCATGCTCGTTGACACCAGCCATCGGGGTCGGCATGGGAGCCAGCCGAGTCCAGGAACGACGCGTCCCGCTGCGGCGACCAGGAGGCCGGCGGTGAGGAGCGATGCTGTGCCGCCGTTCGGGTGGTCGTGGTGCGCGGCGACGGAGAATCGTTCTTCCCGGTGGGCCTGGACGGAGCAGTGTCGAGGTCGGGGCGGGGAGTTGCCTCCCGCCCGCGCACATGAGGCTCACACCTGTGAAGGAGTCTGCTCCCTTATGCGGCACCCCTTGAGAAGAGTCCGGCCAGCGCTGCTCGGCTGTCTTGCGGCGGCCACGCTGGCGGCGGCGTGGCCCGCGTCTGTCGTGGCTGGCACCGCCGATGCCGGCCACGACCCCGCGCACACCGAGGTGCTGTTCGTCGGCGCACATCCCGACGATGAGTACCAGTCACTCTCCACCTTCGGGCAGTGGGCCGAGCGACGTGGTCTGAGCACCGGCGTGGTGACGATCACACGCGGCGAGGGCGGTGGTAACGCTGTCGGCCCAGAGGAGGGGGCGGAGCTGGGCATGCTCCGTGAGCGGGAGGAGCGGGAGGCCGTCGCCCTGGCCGGGATCCAGAATGTCTACTATCTCGACAAACCAGACTTCTGGTATTCGCTGTCGGCTCCGCTGACGGCCCGGGTGTGGGACGGCCAGACGCCGGCGAGGGACACCCTGTCGCGGCTGGTGCGGCTGATCAGGGCCACCACCCCCGAGATCGTGGTGGCCATGGACCCGCGCCCGTTCAATCAGCACGGTGGGCACCAGCTCTCGGGCCAGTTGGCGATCCAGGCCTTCCAGCTGGCAGGTGACCGGAACGCGTTCCCGGCGCAGATCACGGAGGAGAAGTACGCCCCTCATCAGCCTTCCCGGCTTCTGGCCCAGAACTGGGGGTTTCAGGGCCCGGTGGGCCGCGCGTGCGCCAAGTCGCCGCAGCGCGATCCGGCCACAGGGCTGCCCGTGCGCGGCTGGTGGAGCGGCGCCTGGTCCTCACGGCACGGCTCCACCTGGGCTCAGGTAGAGCGCGACGCGCAGCGCAAGTACCTCTCGCAGGGCTTCGGGGCGGTGCCCCCGGATGTAGAGACGCCGCGCGGAGAGCTGGGTTGCGACTGGTTCACCGTGCTGGCGCAGCACGGCAAGCCGGTCCGGGCTCCCGTCGAGCCGCAGTCAGGACTGCGTCCGCTCTACGCGAAGTTCGCCCGCTGGGCGCGCGATGTCGGCATGCCGTGGCTGGCCAATGCGGCCCAGCCGAACTATCCGGAACCACCCCGGGCCCGCGTACCCGAGGCGTCCGTCGCACCGGTCGTGGACGGGAAGGCCCGGGACGGCGAGTACCCGGGCGGGACGCTGCGCCTGACGCACTGGGAAGGGAAGGGGTGCAAGAACAGCGCCGACTGCGCCGCCGAAGCGAAGCTGTCCCGGTTCGGCGATGCGCTGTACGCACTGGTGCGGGTCAGGGACGACGTACGGGGCACGGCCCTGTCGGGAGACGACTGCAAACGGCACTGGCGCACGGACTCCGTCGAGGTCGGGCTCGACCCGGGTGGCGCGTCCGACGACACCTCCACGGTGTTCAAGGTCGGTGTGCTGCCCTTCACCGAGGCTGGCGGCCCGTGTGCCGGGCGTGACGCCGACCACTGGCAAGGGCCGGTCGCGCAGACCGCCGCCGGCATGCAGGTGGCGTCCGCAGTTACACAGGAGCCGTACACCGGCTACACGGTTGAGGTGAAGATCCCGCTCCGGGCCTTGCCCAGCACTGCGGACCCGAAGCGGCTGACCATGAATGTCATGGCATACGACTCGGACACCCAGGACAAGACCGGCCAGACCCGGCTCGCTTGGTCCCCGTTCGGGAGCGCGCAGGCCGACCCGTACGTGTGGGGGCGCGCGGAGCTGGAGGGCGGCGACGCACCTCACGTGCCGACCCGTGAGCCCCGGATCCCGACCGAGGCGGCGCGAAGCATCAACTCCCCCGCGTCGGTCGCCCAGAGCCAGCGCACCGGAGTCCCCCTCGCAGGCGGGCCCAGGACCTGAGGCACCCGTAGGACACGCAAAGCCGAACGCGGTGGGCCGGCCGTGCTGGCCGGCCCACCGCGTTTGCTGCCCTGTGCGGTCCGTTCCCGCGAACCGGGCACCGGAGGATGCAGCCTCCCGGACTGTCCCGGTCGCCAGCGTCATGTCTTCGTGGTTGTGCCATCGTGATGACGTTGGGGCCAGTGCGTCCGCCGGACGTGATGGCCCTTGCTTGCGTGGGCACGGGCGGCCGGCCGACCGCGTCCACGAGGCCGACGAGCTGGCCCTGGGCCCCACGTCCTCCTCGCCGCCCACAACCGGCTCGCACTCCTCCCAAACCCCGGCTGACCAGCAGAGAAGCCCTGTCAGCACGAGCAGAAGAACCCCCGGAGCAGTGGAACCCCGCGATCACGCGGTACGACAGCCGGGCGATCAGCCTGCCCCAACACCAAAGCCGACCCGAAAAGCAAGAAGTCCTCGCCAGCACGGGCTCACGAGGACTCTCACGCAAGATCGAGGCTTAAACAGGGCGATTGATCACCATGTTCTTGACCTTCTGTGAGGCCTCCGCGATGCCGTCGGGGTTGTTGGCGGACTTCTCCATTCGGCCGGGCATGGGACGCCAGATGAGGTCACCGAGCGTCATCTCGTTCATGCGCTCGACCATGTCTTCGAGGCTCAGAATCCCTTCAATACCGTTGGGGGTTGTGGCAATGCTTCCGGACCGGCGGCCAGCTTCGAGAAGTCCCGCCAGCTTGAGGAGTTCCTCTGGGGACAGGATGTCGGACAGGTTTCGTCCAAGCATGTCTGGGCTGCGGAGGGCCTTGTCGTCGAGGCGGCCGCCCGTCGCTTCGGACACTGCCTTGTTGATGGCGGACTGGTCGTTGACCGAGAAGGTGTGCTCGCCGTCTTCTCCGATGTTCACCATTTCGTGCACCTTCCTTGGGTGAGCCCGGCCGCGGGGGGCGGCTCTCGGGCGTTTGCGGTTCTTGTGCGGCGGGGCACCGCTCCTGAGCTTCGCTCAGGTGGCGGGATGGGGGCCGTTTGCGGGGTTGCAGGACGAGCGCAGCGTGTGGTCGACACACGTCAGGGACTTGAGTCTTGTTGAGGTCCTCGGTCTTCGCTCCTCTCGCGCCCCTCCGGGCCCTGCTGTCGAGAGTTCCCGCCCACCCACCTCCGATGTCGTGATGTGTCAGGTTTCGCTCTTACAGGTGAAGGGGGGTGGTGTACAGCCCGCGTGATCACACTGAGGGGGTAAGCCGGGTTGGCTGTTGTGGGTCCTTCGTCCAACGAGACAGCGGTCATGGTGCCGGCACCAGCGGGATCCGGCAGGGCGCGGGGACTGCAGGTCGACCTCGACCCGCACTGCCCTTCACCACGGTCATCTGGCCGACCGCGTCCACGAGGCCGACGAGCCGCCGTTCCAGCGGCGGTAGGCCGAACCGCTGCCCGAGCGTCGTCGTCGGTTCCGCGTCCAGCCGCTCCTTCTCCACGGTCAGCAGGTCGACGAGCAGCCTGCCCAGCCTCGCCCGCCGCACCACTTCCGCGGCTGCCCGGGTGCGCGGGCTGCGCCGCGAACCGCCGCGCCCGTGCGCGAACACCACCACGCACGGCGCCCCGTCCGGCACCGCCCCGCCCACCGGAAACCTCAGGCTTCCGACCCCCACCCGCGACCACCTCCCGTCACGGACACCCACCGCAGTACCCCCGACCGCGCAGCCGAACGAAACCGCCGACCCGTCAGGGCCACGGGATCGGCCTCACCGCTCCTGTGCGCGGCCCCCCGCCGCGGCTCCCGGTGCCGTGGCCACGAGCCCGTCGGCGAGTTCGCGCAGCTGACGCATCAGGCGCCGGGCCTCCGCCCGGTCACGCCCGACGCACACCGCACCGAATTTCCCGTACGTGAGGACGGCGCTCATCATGTGCAGCACGACCCCGGTCCGGCGGGCGGCGTCGTAGCGCAGGGGGGAGTCGGCGACCGCTGCGATCAGCTGAGTGGGCCGCAGCCCCCGGTAGCGGGGGTCCACGATGCTGTCCGAGGCCTCGTAGACCCGCTCCTCGCCCTCGGTGAACAGCCGCCCGTCCTCCGTCGGCCAGGTGCCGAGCAGCCCGGTGACCATGGCGAAGGCGTGTTTGGTCGCGGTGGCGCGGAGGTTCAGCTCGCAGCCGAGGACCTGCCATCCGGCCGCAGTGCGCCGGACGAGGAAGTCCACCCCGTAGTCGCCGCCGTGCGCCCCGCGCTGCGCCAGGACCCGCCCGACGTGGACCCCGTGCTCCAGGATCGTCCGGCGGTAGGCGTCGTCGGCCGGGAACGAGCACCCGGTGTAGGTCTGGGCGGCTTCGCTGAGCACCTGGTCGTGGGTCGACGCCACCTCCACCGCGCCCTCGCCGGTGATTCTCCCCTGGAAACTCGGGCTGCGGACCTCGTCGCCCTCGACCAGCTCCTCCGCGACGGCGCCGGACCGCGCGACCGCCTCGGCGTACTCCGGCCAGGAGAGCTTGGCGTCCACCAGGGCGGCGTGCGGCAGCCGCGCGAGCACACGCTCCGTCAGCGCGTCGACGCCGTCCGGCCCCCTGGAGGGGTCCAGGTCGCCGAGGTCGAGCAGCGCGTTGCCCAGCCCGCCCCCGTAGGCGGTGCTGTTCAGCTTGAGGACGAACCTCCGGTACCCGCCGCGCACCAGCCGGGCCGTCTCCCGCGCCAGGTCGGCGGTGCTGTGGCACAGCGGGCTGCCCGCGGGAACGGCGACCCCGGCCGCGAGGAGGAGGCGGCGTCCGGCGTCCTTGGTGCCCAGGGGGATGTACGAGGAGTGGATCTGGTCGCCGGGCACCCCCAGCTCCTGGGCCAGGTGCTCCAGCGGCTCCGAGGGTTCGAAGTAGTTCAGGGACACCTCGGCGCCCTCGTCCGCCTCCCGTTGGGCGAACGATCGGAGCGCGGCCCGCACCTCGGCCGCCTTCGGGCTGTCCGGGTCGAGGAGCTTCTCGCTGAGCCAGCGCGGGGAGGAGTCGTCGAGGCTCACGACGCGAACCCGGGCACGGTCCGTGCCCCGCCCGGGGCCCGTGCCCGCCGTGAGGAGGCCGAGGTAGTAGTCGACCTGCTGGTCGGCCTCGATCATGGCAGGTGATGTCACGTACAGCAGCCGCCCGCCCGACCGCTGGACCGTGTTGACGATGGCAGCCCCCACCGGCCGTTCGGGGAAGAGCGTGGCGCCGGTCAGCCGTTCCAGCAGTTGCGGGGAGCACTCCCGGCTCTGGACACAGATCCGGGCCGGACGCCGGTGCGTCCCCGCCCGTCCCGCCCCGGGGCTTTGGCGGTCATCGGGACCGTGGGGTGCGCAGTGTGAACACATGCGTACCAGCTTCGCGGTCCGAGGGGCCCAGTGTCGCGTGCACGCGCGTGTGGTCGAGGATCTCGAGCCCCTCGTCCTCTGCCAGGGCCATGAAGTTCTCCGGGTAGGTCTTCCGTTCGACGTCGTAGTCGAGCCCGGCCACCAGCGCCTCGAGCTCCAGAACGGTGAAGCGCACCCGCTGCCAGGGGCTGTCGTCATCGTGGTGGCAGTGCCGTTCGCGGCGCACCTGTTCCAGGAGCCGGTGCAGCGCCCCCGGTGTGCGCCGGTCCACCCCGCGGAGGGCCTCCAGCCTCCGCTGCTCCTCCGGCGGCAGCTCCGCCGCCCGGACATGCGCGAGGGCCTCCTCGATGTAGGCCAGGTGGTGGTCGGCGATGATGCGGGACCGCTGCTCCTCGGAGCTGAACGGCGAGATCATCTCGTCGGCGACCACGATGAGTCCACCGGGGGCGGTGTGCCGCTTCATGCCTTTGAGGAACACCCTGGTGTCCAGGTGGTGCGAGGCGCCGACGGACACGGTGAGGGGGTGGTCGGTGGGGCCGGCGTACTCGCAGATTCCGGTGTGGTGTGCGGTGATGCGGTGCCGGGCGGTGTTGCGCACCAGGTGCGGGAAGGCCGCCGCGCTGGGCTCCACCGCCTCGATGCGCGCGTCCGGGAACATTTCGGCCAGCATGACCGTCGGCAGGCCGGGCCCGCTCCCGACGTCCAGAATCGTCTCCGGAACGGCGGGCGCGTGGGCCCGCACGGTACGGCCCAGTTCCACCATCTGCACCGCGTAGGCGGGGTGGGTGGCCTCGTACAGGGCGTACTCGTCGACGCTGATCCGGGACTCCCAGCTCTCGGTGAACCGGCCGTCTGCGGGGCGGGCTCCGCCAAAGTCCGCGACGATCTGCGGATCGTGGTCACGCACGAAGTGCGGGACGGTCGCCGTGCCCAGGCGGTTGAGCAGGTCGGACGCCAAGGTGGCGACCAGCCAGCTGTCGTGCTTCAGGAGCCCTTCGAGCTCGGCGGGCGCCATCACCGGCCGCTCCCCGCCGAGCATGTCCATGAGGGTGTCGGCCTGCCGCCAGACCTCGTCGGCCCGGGGCGGGCGCGGCAGCAGCCCGGTGCCGTCAGGCGCGCCTGAGGAGTCCGTCCGGTGGCCGCAGACCAGGACCGATCCGGCCAGCAGCTCCACCGTGACGGCGGCCCGCGGCACCCGCAGGTCGACCCCGGTGTCCCGGCGGGCCCACGCCCCGTCGATGTACCGTGCGTAGTGGGCCAGTCGGTCGGTCAGCGCCTCCCACGGCACTGCGGTACTCAGGTGCAGAACACGGCTCGGAAGTCCGTTCTGGCATTCCTGGATCACCTTGGCGACGACGTCCTCGACACGTTCGCAGGAGTCGATCCCGGGGACGGGATGCAGTGCGTTCACAGGTACCCTTTCTGCTGCTGTGGAGCGGATCGAGTCGGACGTCTCGTGCACCACGTGCCGACAGCTGCGGACCGGCGAGAGCGGTGCACGTCCACATCGCCGACCGTGCCTTCCCTCCCACCCTCGGTGCCCCCCTCCTCGCCCGCCACATCACTCCCCCGAACGGGGGGCCTGGCAACCGCGTGCGCTCAGCGGGACGAGGAGGCCGAAGAGGAAGAGGTGGCAGCGACGGCATCGGCTGAGATACCGCAAGGGTGCCGACCTGCCCTCGGCAACGCACAGCAGACCTTCACGATCCTGTCGCAGGAGGTCCGGTTGGCATCGGAACCTGCGGCTGTGCTGTCCCGATTACTGAGGTTGCACTCGTGTGCCGCCTGGGGTCAGGGGTTGATTGCCAGGCCGGTCTCGGCGAGGCAGCCGTCGATGAGCCGGGGCGGTACTGGATGTGGCGTAGGCTGCGGCGGATGCGCTGGATGAGGTGCTCTGGCGTGCTGAAGGCGACGTTGGAGAGCCAGCCACTCGCAGGGACCAGATGCCTTCGACCGGGTTGAGGTCGGGGGCGTAGGGCGGCAGGTAGTAGATGGTCAGCCAGTCCCGCGACGTGGCGAACTCCCGTAGACCGGAAGCTTTGTGGACGGTGAAGTCGATCCGGAGCGCGGTTCCGGTCTTGTCGACCGGTCCGATTCCCCGGACCGCTTCCCGCACCCGGCGTGCCCGTTTCCGAGCACCGTTGCCTCTCGAGGGTGAGGACGGCTTTGGCGATTGACGTCATGCGGTGCGGGCTGCACCGCGATCTTCGGAGGATTCGCCAGGACTTGAGTCGTGCTATACCGCGTTCGACAGGAGCTCGGGACGTGGCCAGTGCCCGGTTGACCGTCCGTTCTGTCGGGGTCAGCTGGCCGTTGGGTGGGCGTCTGCGTCCGGTGGTGACCCAGGGGCCGGCGCTCGTGTAGGCGCGGTCGGCCAAATGGGGACGCCCTGGCGCTCGCAGATCCGGATGATCCGGTGGGTGCGGGCCGCGGTCAGGTCGTGACGTCTGCCGGGCAGGGCCGGGGAGATCCACAGAATCTGGCCGGTCGAGTCGGCCACGACCTGCACGTTCACGCCGTGGCGGCGGTGCTTGTGCGAGTAGTCGGCCGTCGCCCACGCGGTCGCACTCGGCGAGCGTCCCGTCGAGCAGTACGTACTCCGGGTCGGTCTCACGCAGGATCTTCAATAGGCCCGGTGACCGGTCGGCCAGGAGATCGATGACCTGGGCGGTGTAGGCGTGGGCGGTGCCGACCGATATGCCGAAGGCCGCAGCGATCTGACCAGGGTGTCGTGCTTGCGCAGGTACACCAGAGCGACGAGCGCGCGTTGGTGCGGCGGGAGCTTGCAGCGGCGTTCACCCTCGCGGGTGACGATGAGCATGGTGACCCACTCGACCAGCGCATGAGGCAGGTCGAGTGCGGCAGGATAGGGAGCCAACGAGGCACCTGCGCTGATGAGTTGAGACTTCGAATATCTCCCTCAACGGCGCGGGTGCCTCGTGCGTTGCGGCCTCGCCGCCGTCACCCCATCGGTGGCCGCTCTGAAAGCGCTCACTGGAACGGGCAGCCCGGGTTCGGGGCATCCTCGGAGAGCGGGGAGCCGTGCGGCAGCACGTACAGCACCTCCAGGACCACCGGGGTGTCGCCCAGATTGCGGCCGATGTGGACGTAGCCGGGGCCGACCGCTTCCCGGAACGTCCCGCCGGGGCCGTACACGCCGTCCGACCGGCACGTGGCATCGAAGTGGCTGAGGGTGCCCTGCCGCACCACGCCGTGCACCGGGCCGTCGTGGTAGTGCCAGCCGGTGGCCTGACCGGGCGGGATCGTGGCCTCCCGCAGGATGTAATCGGTGCCGTCGATGGTGGTCTGGGCGAGAAGCCGGGACGTGATGCCGGGCCCCGGCGGGGTGGCCCCGGCGGAGCCGCAGGTCAGGAGGGCGGCGACAGTGACGACACCGGCCACGGCAGTACGGTATGCGGTGCGCATGCGAGCCTCCGGGGCGTGGGCGGATACCGCCGCAAACATACCGGTAACCGGCCCCTGGGGGCGGAATCTTCGCATCCGGATGTCGCCGGGGTCCCTGCTGCGATCTGCCGGCTTGGTGTCGGCTCGCGGACAATGACGGGTAGTCAGGCCGGAGTGTTTTCGCTGGTCGGGCGTTGAGGAAGGGAGTGGTCACTATTGTGGGGCGGCTTCTGTAGCGGGTGTGGCTGTCTTGGGGCGGTACACCTCGCTCCGCTCCACTGTCTTGGGACCGGCACTTCTCACATCGCACCCGCGTGCTCGATCACGCCCATTGCACGCCCAGTTCTCGGAGTGCGGCCAGCTGGCCTGGGGTGAGTTTGTCGCGTCACGCGCGGGTGTTGGAGACCCATACGCTCAGTTTCACGACCACAGAATCCGTCTCGTCGTCGACGGCGATCTCTTCCCTGTGGCCGCGCGGTACAGGCCGATGGCCTTCCCGTTCGATCAACTGGGTGAGGGCTGCCAGACCGCGCTGGAACGCCTGCTGAGCGGTCTGCTAGCCACCCCGCCGCCCTGCAGCCCTTCCGGCAGTGGCCCGCGCCCGGACTCGCCGTGGTGCGGGTCGGCCCGGGGCCGCCTCGCGGTCGTCAGTCTGGTGGCCGGTGCTGCGAACCCTGCAACTCGTCGATATCGCACCGTCATCGGCTGTCACGACACCCTCCGCCGGGCCCTCGGCGGATGACGGCTCCGCCGCCCGTGGACGATCGCTCGCCGCGGGTCGGACCGTGCGCTCACGCATGGCTTGCCCCGCGGCACGCCTTCACCCCTCACGGCGCCGAGTGGGTTCGAACGGTCGCGGAAGTTCGCGGTGTGGCAGGCTGACCGGGGCCCGGTTGCAGGGCCTTGGCCAGCCAGTCGGGGCGGACGAACCACGACGGAAAAGGAAAGCCCGGCCGTCGAGCCCGTCGAGGACGCACGGGGGACGACGTCGTTCAGCGGCTGATGACCGCGCCGAGGCCTCCGGTGCCGCCCTCTCGGCGAGCAGGCTCAACCCATTTGAAGCCCCGTGGACTTGTTCAAGGTTCCTGACACGTCCACGGAGTCTTGACCGAGGGGCGGACCGGATCATGTCGTGTGCAGTGTGGCCAGCTCCGACTGCAGTTTCTTGATCCCTTCCTCGGCGACCTCGTAGGCGCTCGGCACGTCCCGCACCGGCTCGTCCTCACCGGGGATCCAGAACTTCCGCCTTGTCAGCCGCAACGAATTCAGGAATGCCGGGATGGCGTTGAAGACTTCGATGAGCAGCGGTCCGTCGTACACGGGGAGGATGGGCTCGAGGAACGTGCGCCAGGGGATCCAGCTGTCCGCGACCTCGCCGCGGTCCGGCGGGGACACCTGCACGTAGTGCAGGCGGTGCTGGGCGTCGGCGTCCGTGATGTCGCGGCGGTACGCCTCCGGGCCGCTGCTGCCGAGGACGACGTGGGAGCTGTCCACGGCCACGCCGATATGCGGAGTGCGCACGCCGACGAGGAAGTCGAGCACGTCGCGCACCATGTTCGGGGCTGGTGTCTCCCAGTGGTCGACGGGTTCGATGGCGACCTGGACGCCCTTGTCCGCCGCGTACTCGCCGAGCTGTTCGAAGAGCGGCTGCGCGAGCTCGTACCGGGGCTGCAGCCAGTCCTGCAGCGCGTCACTCCACAGGGGTTCGCCGTTGTGGGTGGGAAACAGGTTGTACGGGAACAGGACGGGGCCCGCCATGATGGTGCCGCGCAGGGCCGCTGTGATGTCCACCCGGGACTTGAGGTAGGCCAGGGCCGCCTCGCGTTCCTCGGATTTCAGCGATGTGGGATTGTAGGCCGGGGTCGTGGCCACGTTGGTGGTCAGACCTACCTTCTCCAGACCGGCTGCGTCGAGAGCCTTCCTGAGCTTTTCGTAGCGGGGTACGTCCGCTTGGGGGTCGCCCCCGCTGTTCGGGAAGACGGGCATGTCGAAGCCCGCGTACCCGATTTCCTGCAGTTCCTTCATGTGCCTGACGATGACCTCGGTGTACTGGGGATCATCCGGGTGCAGGTCGACGGTGAACATGAAGAAGCTGAGGTAGATGTCGCGTGCCCTCATCGTTACCACCCCAGGACTTTGGTGAGGTAACCACGGGCCATCTTGGCGTACGTCAGCGGGTGTGCCGTCGCCGGGTTCTGTTCGGCTTCGACGACCAGCCATCCCTCGTAGCCGGCTTCCCCCAGCGTCGCGAGGATGGACTGGAAGTCG
Source organism: Streptomyces sp. WMMC1477 (assembly GCF_027460245.1). Lineage (NCBI taxonomy): Bacteria > Bacillati > Actinomycetota > Actinomycetes > Kitasatosporales > Streptomycetaceae > Streptomyces > Streptomyces sp. WMMC1477. Next base: position 3,808,750 of record NZ_JAPZBD010000003.1, read on the forward strand.
ACCGCGCCTTCCGGGTCTCCGGGAACGGTGAAGACGCCTTCCAGGATTCCCTCCTGGAAGGACAGACGGTTGCTCTGCACCTTTTCAACTACGGACTGGCGTACGTTCTTGAGGTGAACGTGCTTGATCCGTTGCTTGTGCCTTTCGACGGTCGGGAGCGGGTCGTCGCCCGCGAACTGGAGGTGCCCGCTGTCGAACAGCAGATGCACGTGGTCCGGGTCGGTGTCCGTCAGCAACCTGTCGATGTCGTCGGCCGTCTGCACGCCAGTGCCCATGTGATGGTGGTAGCAGAGCCGCATTTCCTTGTCCGCGGCCAGCTTACCGATTTCGTTGAGCCCGCTGGTGAGGAGGTACCATTCTTCGTCGGTGAACTCGGGGCGGTGGCCGAAGACCGGGATGGGCTGCAGGTGCGACGACAGCCCGAATTCCGCGACCACGATGTCCCTGCCGCCCACCTTCTCGAGGAACTCCAGTTGCCTCTTGAAGTTCTCAACGGTCCGTTCTTCTTCGCCGATGGTGAAGTAGGTGCTCACCCAGGGCTCGGACACCTTCAGGCCGCGCAGGTCGAGTGCCTTCTTCAGTGCGGCGGGGTCGTTCGGGTACTTGTGACCGATGCTGCAGCCCTGGAATCCCGCGAGCGCCATCTCGCTCACGCATTGCTCGAACGGGATCCCGATGTCGATCAGCGGAAAGTCGTCGTTCCACCACAGGGTCGGCGTCACGCCGAATGACACCTTGTCGGGACCCAGGTTCGGGACCGTGCTGGTCATGGCACTTTCTCCTCTTGTCAGATCTCGAATACGGGCGGATTGACCCACGATCCGTAGCCCGGCGCCTTCGCGCCGGACGGGTGGGCGCCGATGGCCCGCCACAACAGGCCCTCGGTGTACGCGTCGGGGGAGACGACGAACAGGGGCTTGCGCTCCGGTCCGCCGTGCGCGGGATCCTCCCCGGCCTGGTGCTGTCCGGACACGGCCGAAGAGCGAGTTCCCTCGGGCCGGCTGCCATCCGGGACGGCGGGCTTCCCTCCGCTCCGCCCGGGCGCCGTCCAGGCCGCGACGTCCATGCGTCCCACCAGTTCCGGGCCGTACCAGACGCCGACGTACCAGAGCTTGATGACGCTGTTCACCACTGGATCGGCGGGGACAGCGTGGGGATCGGAATCCATCACCTTCCGGAGCGCGTCCGGTCCTTCTTGATTCAGGACCGCCTCGTAGTAGGCCTCCGCCTGACCGGTTCCCCACAGGTCGAACTCGCTGAACCCGGTCACAGCGGAAGAGAATTTCACGAATTCGTGCAGCTGATTCACTGCGTCCGTGCTTTTCGTCATGATCCCGCCTCCGTCGACGGTCTTAGATCTCGAATGTCGGGCCGGCGTTCTTCCCTGCATGCCCTGTGAGCGGGTTACGGACGAGTCGGTTCATGCTGTCGCGCATGCGGAACATCTCCCAGACCGCCTTGAGCAGAAGGTCGGGCTGACCGTTGTAGGCCAGATTGATGTTGGTCAGGAAGGTGGCGTAGAACTGGTTGAATTCCGCGGCCGCCGCCAGAATTTCTGGGTCTCTCGCGAGGTCCGCCAGCTTGATGTCCGGCTTCACCGGGTAGACGGCATCCCAGTCGACGTGCAGATCCGGGCCGGAAGGAGCGCCCGGATCGTCGTCCTTCTGGTAGTACTTCAGCTTTTCCAGCTGCTGGAACCTGTAGTAGTGGGCGAGCTCGCCCTGGCTGTCGTAGATGCCGCCGTACAGCCCTTCGCCCTGCTCCGCGACGAGGGTGAGCGCCGCGACCGCGGTGTCGCGGCTGGTCACCTTGATCACATCGCCGCCACCGGAGTAGAAGTACTCGGGAGTCACCTGGCGGGCGGGATCACCGGTGAAAATCGTCTTCCCCGCCTTGCGGGCCTGGTCCTCCAGGTGGTTGATGCCCCGGATGATCTCCTCGTAGAACTCGCCGATGCTCGAGAAACGCTTGGTGGGGTCTCCGGGGACGAGGCCCAAGATCGACCCGGACTCCGCGAGTTCCGCCAGTTTCTCCGGTGGCGGCGGCGCGCCGTCGGACGTCAGTTCAAGGGCCGCCCAGTCCATCGGTACGATCCTGTCTTCCTCGCTGACTGCCTCTGGGGGCTTCTCGATCTTCAGGAACGTGTCGAGAGCCTCGCGCGAGAACGGCCGGAGATGGACATCGAAGTAAGTGGGACCACACGGCAGACGCGTCGGGTAATCCGGTACGAATCCCGGCTTGGTGAGGTCCGGCGTCCCGCCCACGGCGTTCAGGACGTTCGCGACCAGGGTGAGGTGCAGCATCTCCTCGACGGCCACGACCCTGATGACGTGCCGGGCATCCGAGTTTGTCCCCGGACGGAGCGAGTAGAGCGCGGTCAGGTAGGGCGGGAGCGTCGCATGCTCCAGCTGGAGTCCCGCGTAGAGGTAGTCGTACAGCTCCTCGATGGTCTTGATCTCCGGGTCCGGAGCGGGCTGCGATTCTGGAACGGACATGTTCCCCCAATCCTGGGCGGTGGACGGTCGGCGGCGTCGCGTTCGACCCGCCTGCCTGAAAGCCGTCTAGCTGCGGACGGTGAGCGGCGCCTTCGCGGCACGCAGATGCCTGACGATGTGGGTCGCACTGCGGAAGGCGAGCGCCGCCATGGTCAGGCTGATGTTGGACGTCCCGATCGAGGGCAGGCTGCCGGGCCCGACAAGGTAGAGGTTGTCGTGGTCCCACGAGTGCTGGGTGTGGTCGACCACGGAGGTCTCCGGGTCGGTTCCCATGATGTGAGTGCCCGCCAGGTGGTTGCCGCCCACGATGTTGTACCACTGGCCCTCGTGCTCGACGGCGCTGTGACTGTCCTTGTCGTACGTGGTCCTGTCCTCGGCACCGAGCTTCTCGAAGATGTCGGTCGCGAGCTTGCGGGCGAACGCGGCGCCCCGCATCGTGTAGGGCGGAATCTTGAGCGACACGACCGGCTTCAAGTTGCCGAGGGCGTCCTTGTATCGCTCGTCCACGGTGACCGTGTTATTCCTGTCGGGCAGCAGATCGATCATGAAGGCCAGCAGAAGCTGCCGGGAGATCTGGTTCCCGAGTGTCCTGCGCAGCTCCCGTCCGCGCAGGCCCCGCTTGTCCACGAGTTCGACCAGGTCCGTGTAGGGCGAGCCGGTCGCCCACCCCCAGCCGTCGTTGTGGATGTCCACACCGAATCCCGCCTGGGTTTGGCGGAATCGCCCGCCGCGCAGGTCGGTGATCCCGCCAGTGCAGGTTGTGCCTCGCATCGTGCCGGCGGGCTTGGGCAGCAGGCCCCAGGTCAGCAGGTACGCGTGGTCCATCAGGTTGCGGCCGATCAGCTTGCTGCGGCTCATGTCCTGCATGCCGGAGGCCAGCATGAGCCGGGCGTTCTCGATGGCGTGCGCGCAGAGGATGTACACGGTGCCCTTCACCGTGTACTCCTCGTACTTCCCGGAGTGGAGCGACTCGTAGTTCTTGACGGTGATCCCGGTAACCCTCTGGGTGTACTCGTCGATCTCGACCTTGGACGCGACGGCTTGCGTCACGATCTCGACGTTGCCCCTGCCGAGCGCCTTGGCCAGCGTCTTTCCCGCGTGGTATTTCGCCTGCACTGGACAGAGCGGCACGCAGTTGGTGTTGCCCTGACAGCGCTCGCCCTCTTCCACCTGGGTCGTGCTGACCGCGCCGACCGGGACGAAGCCCTTGCCGCCGTCGTACGCGGCGTTCGGCACGCCGTTACGGGCCTGCGGAAAGCTCCGCACCCGGAGTGTGTATTCGTCGTCGGCCAGGGTGACCTGCATGCCGTCCACGCCCCGGGCGACCGTCTGGTCGAGGTAGGACGGCGGCATGCGGTGCATCGGGAACACGTATCCCTTCGGGAAATGCATTCCCAGGTACGCCTGGTCCTCGACTTCGGCGGCTACGCCCAGTTCGGCCTCGGCCTTCCGGTAGTAGGGCTCCAAGTCGTCGTAGCTGAGCGGCCAGTTCAGGCCCTGGCCGTACCTGGTCCGCAGGTCGAAGTCCTCGGGAAGCATGCGCAGCGCTTTTCCCTCCCAATGCATGGAGGTGCCGCCGAGGACCCGGGTGAAGGTGGTGTCCGTGCAGTACTTGTCCTCTTGCACGAGGTAAAAGTTATCCCGGGGCGTTTCCGGATTCACCGGCATGGTGTCGGTGCTCCTGGGCATCCGGGCATTGGGGTTGAACGGGTACGGAGACTGGTTGTCCTTGACGACCGCGCCGTAGAACCGCGACAGGTACGACTCGTACTCCGCGGTGTCCATGTCCTTACCCGGGCCGGCTTCGAGGATCAGCACCTTGTAGCCTGCCTGGCCCAACTGCTCGGCGACGATGGAACCTGCCATGCCGCCGCCGACGACAACGGCGTCCCACTCGTCTTGCGCGGCCTCTGCGGCACTGGTCTGCGTCGCGGCCCCAGCCGGGAAGATCACCGGGTCTGTATCGTCGTTAGACATCACTGATGCCCCTTGTCGCGTCTGGGGGTGACCTCACCCCGGTTATGGGCAGTACAGCCCGATGACAGATCCCGCCAGCCGTCAGAACGGATGGTGATCGACTAACTGCGAAGGCCACCCCTGTCACTGGCAAAGAGAACCAGCTCGGACTTTGAGTTCAAGCTGGAGAACTAAGGCAAGCAAGCATCGCGGTGCCCACCGATGAACCGCTAAGGGCTTCCCGTAATCCCAGCGGGTGTCAGCGCCAACTCCGGGCGCTCGCCGCGTTGTCGGATCGTCCGCGTACGTTGCATACGAGGATCACCCTCCGTTTTGGGATGGACACATCTGGCGCCGCTCGCTGATCCACTGTGGATCGCGGGAAGGGCCTCAGCACGAGGCTCGCATATGACGCTGTCATTTCTCTCTATCGCAGCGGGATCTTGTCGGTGAATCCACCGTTCGGGCGTAATCAGTGCGCCCTTTCCGCGTCACCTCTCCAGGGTGAGGGCGGCCATGGCGTTGACGGTCCTGCGATCGGGGCTGATGCGTGACCTGCGGAGGATGCGCCAGGGCTTCAGCCGTGCCGTACCGCGTCCGACGGGAATCCGGGCCTGGGCAGGCGTAGTAGGCGCTCAGCGCCGCGTTTGCGGTGCCGCCGTCGGTCTGTAGCACTTGAGATCGGCCGGTGAAGTAGTCGGGGACGGCGAGCGCGGCCGCCGCTCCTTCACCCGCGGCCATCGCGATACGGCGCACGCCGCGGTACCGCACGTCTCCGGTGGCAAAGACTCCCGGCACGCTGGTGGCGTACGCGGGCACGGCCGTGCCGGAGATATTGGTGCCTGTGACCACGTACTTCCCCCGGACGGCCCCCAGGAACGCGTCGGCGGAATCCCAGTAACGCCCCAGTGATTCCTTCACTGATTTCGGCCAGTTCGGCATCCGCGCATCGGTCGGCCGGGGAATCCAGGTGCTCCAGAATTGCGCACGGCCGCCGAGATAGGGGATCTGCGGCGCGAGATCGAAGGTCGGGCCGATCGAGCGGCGCCAGGACCGGGCGACGGCGTCCTTTATCAGCCGCTGATATCGGGGACGAAGGTTCTGCACGTGTTCCGGAAGCAGGAAGCTCCCCTGTTCGAACACGAGCACCCGCGGGGCCGCACTCTTGTCGTCCCGCTTCATCAGCCGGTCGAGGACGGCCGCGCCGGCCGCGCCGCCCCGGACGATCACGATGTCGTACGCGACATCGTGGACCTGCTTCAGCGTCTTGCAGTAGTACGTGGCGACCGGGTCTCTGTCGGCCGGCACGGGCGGGGCCACGGCGCGCGGTGCGTCAACGACGTCGAGCAGGGTCGTCCCGTCCGCGTTCAAGAGCGGCGGATCGGAATCCGAATCTGACATGGGCGTACCTTCCCATCAGCGAAGCCGCAGTTGCTTGCGGAAGGATTCTGCGCGCCCGGCAATCGCCCCGGCAACGCCCGTGAATGACCGGTGATCAATCGGCCAAAACGTCTCTGCATGGTCCGCGCCCTGAAGGGAAACGTTTTTCCTTGCTCACTTGCGGACACCCATCCTCCTGAAATATTCACCAATGTGGGTTAAGCCCGGACCGCGCGCATCCGCTTTCATCCGAACGTGACGAGCGCGCCCCGCATGACCGGACCGGAAAGGGAGCAATCTCTCAGTGGCAGTACGCCACCGATTCCCCTCCGATCGCCCAGGAAAGGGTGCTCATGCGACTGCGCACGCTTGCCGCCACCGCCCTCACCGCCCCCCTCGTGGCCCTCGCCGCACTCTCCCCGGCCGCGGCCACGGCCACGGCCGCACCGGCCCCCCACTCCTCGCCAGCCGCGACATCCGTCCCCGGGGAGGACTGGAGCTACAAGTGCGACGGGTCGGTCCCGCTCACCGAGGTGTACCTGTGCGGTAACGAACACCTCGGCCCGCGCTACCGACCCGTCGACGAACCGGTCGCCACGCTGGTGAAGGAGTACACGCCGTTCGGTAAAGAACTCCACAGCACGGAGTTCCTGCGCAGGCACTCGTTCATCAACCAGCAGGGCAAGTTCCGCTGGAATTACCCCGACTACGACGGTTTCCTCACCGTGACGCACAACGGCAAGAAGTATCCGCTGCGTGCTCCACAGACCCTCACCGTCGGCACGTACGTGGACCGCTTCGGAGGCCCCAGCGGGCGCTTCATCAGCCCCGCCGGCACCTCCTTCGCGTCACGCTCACTGCCCCCGGACGCGCTCAACGGCCGCCTGAATAACTACCACTGCTACCAGGTCACCACGGCATTCAAGGTGGACGCCGGCCCCACGGCACCCGCCTTCGAGCAGCCTGGCGACTCGATCCAGTACCACCTGACGTACAGCCCCACCGACCCTGACAAGCTGGCCAAGACGACGGTCGAGGACCTGACCACCGACGATCAGTACCTCGCCGAGAAGTCCGCCAGCGAGTGCGCGCCGGGGTAACACGTCACGCAGAGGCTCGGCTCCCGGTAACCGGGAGCCGAGCCTCTGTGGTGGATAGGAGGGCGATGAGGGCATTGAGCCTTTGCCAACCTGGGCTTTGAGCTGTCCGGTTGGCTCGACACATGGGTGAAGCCCCTGGTAGACGGGTTCACGACCAAGATCGCCCGATACCCACCAGAGGCTTCACGTGCTTGTCTACCCGTGCGGGCTGGACGTGTCCAGTCGGTCCCTGACCTTCCTCGCCGCTCGTCCGCGCGAGCACCGTCGTCGGATCGGAAGCCGCTGGCGCCGGCTCCCCGTCGGCCGTCAGGCCCTGCTGGTGCTGGCGCATCTACGCAACGGAACCACCTACGCCCAGCTCGCGGCGGGTTTCGAGATCGGCACGAGCACGGTCTACCGGTACATCAACGAGGCCGTCGAACTGCTGGCCGCACTCGCACCGACCCTCGCCGAGGCACTTCGGACCGCTTCGGGGAAGGCCTACGTCCTGCTCGACGGGACGCTCCTGCCGATCGACCGGATCGCAGCCGACCGGCCCTTCTTCTCCGGCAAGCACAAGAAACACGGGATGAATGTGCAGGTCCTCGCCGACCCCTTCGGCCGATTGCTATGGGTCTCACCGGCCCTGCCCGGCGCTGTGCACGACATCCGCGCGGCCCGCGCACACGGCATCGTCGAAGCTCTCACGGAGGTCGGCGTCACGTGCTGGGCGGATAAGGGCTACCGGGGCGCCGGCGGCACAGTCCGCACCCCGTGCTGGGGACGGTGGGAGACACTCTCCGCAGGTCAGAAGGCCGTGAACCGGTCCCAAGCGAAGATCCGCGCCCTCGTCGAGCAGGCCGTCGCCACGCTCACGTCCTGGCGGCTCCTCCGCAGGCTCCGCTGCTCGACCATCCGCACCACCGGCCTCGTCCAGGCCTCGCCGTACATCTCGCCAGCTCAACGTGAGGTCGGCAAACGCTCACTGAGCCGTTCTCAACCTGCCTGTAGAGGACGGTGCTTGAGGGCCGGGGGCGGTGTCCGAACGTAGAGAAGCTCCTGGTAGACGGGTTGTCGACCAAGACCACCTGTCCGCCCAGGAGCTTCCGCGTGCTTGTCTACCCATCCGGGCTCGATCTGTCCAGCTCCACCCTGCGCTTCCTCGCCGACCAGTTGGCCGCTCGGCGGCGCGAGCAGGGCACCCGCTGGCGCCGGCTCCCGGCTGGACGGCAGGCCCTCCTCGTCCTGGCCCATCCGCGCCGCGGAGACACCTACGCCCAGCTCGCCGACGGATTCGGTGTCGGGACCGCCACGGTCTACCGCTACATCAACGAGGCCGTACAGGTCCTGGCCGCCCTCGCGCCCACCCTGGAGCAGGTGATGCGGGCGGTCCGAGCGAAGGCGTACGTGATCCTCGACGGGACGCTGCTGCCGATCGACCGGATCGCCGCCGACCGGCCCTTCTACAGCGGCAAGCACAAGAAGCACGGGATGAACATCCAGGTCCTCACCGACCCCTTCGGCCGCCTGCTGTGGGCCTCGCCCGCGCTGCCCGGGGCGGTGCACGACATCCGCGCAGCCCGCACTCACGGCCTCCTCGCCGCCCTGACCGAGGCGGACGTGACGTGCTTCGCGGACAAGGGCTATCAGGGTGCCGGCCCTGTGGTTCGTGTGCCCTTCCGCGGCCGGTGGGAGCTCCTCTCGGCCGGCCAGCGGGCGGTGAACGTCGCCCCCGCCCGGACTCGCGCCGTCGGCGAGCAGGCCATGGCCACCCTCAAGAACTGGCGGCTGCCGCGGAAACTGCGGTGCTCGACCACCCGCATCACCCCCCTCGTGCAGGCCATCCTGACCCTGCATCAGGCCAGCTCAGAACGAGGATGAAAAACGCTCCGTCTCCAGGTGTCCACGATCAAGGGGAAGCTTCAGATCCTGGCAGTCCCCACAGGGTGGACAACGCGCTGATGATGGAATTCTGTTCGTCCTCGCTGTAGGGACTGTCCTTGCTCTGGACGTAGTTAATCAGCTCCGAGGGATCGGCCTCCTTCCAGCCGTCAGGGAGAACGGCGTCCAGGAGCTCCAAGGCGATGGACTCATCCGGGGTCAGCTGCGGGACACTGGATGCGCGGGAGTCCTCCTCGTTGTAGGCGTCCATGAGCCTTTGCCAACCTGGGCTTTGAGCTGTCCAGTTGGCTCGACACAGGGGTGAAGCCCCTGGTAGACGGGTTCACGACCAAGATCGCCCGATACCCACCAGAGGCTTCACGTGCTTGTCTACCCGTGCGGGCTGGACGTGTCCAGTCGGTCCCTGACCTTCCTCGCCGCTCGTCTGCGCGAGCACCGTCGTCGGATCGGAAGCCGCTGGCGTCGGCTCACCGTCGGCCGTCAGGCCCTGCTGGTGCTGGCGCATCTACGCAACGGGACCACATATGCCCAGCTCGCGGCGGGTTTCGAGATCGGCACGAGTACGGTCTACCGGTACATCAACGAGGCCGTCGAGCTGCTGGCCGCACTCGCACCGACCCTCGCCGAGGCGGTTCGGACCGCTTCGGGGAAGGCCTACGTCCTGCTCGACGGGACGCTCCTGCCGATCGACCGGATCGCAGCCGACCGGCCCTTCTTCTCCGGCAAGCACAGGAAACACGGGATGAATGTGCAGGTCCTCGCCGACCCCTTCGGCCGTCTGCTGTGGGCCTCACCGGCCCTGCCCGGCGCGGTCCACGACGTCCGCGCGGCCCGCGAACACGGCATCGTCGAAGCCCTCACCGAGGTCGGCGTCACGTGCTGGGCGGATAAGGGCTACCGGGGCGCCGGCGGCACAGTCCGCACCCCGTGCTGGGGACGGTGGGAGACCCTCTCCGCAGGTCAGAAAGCCGTGAACCGGTCCCAAGCGAAGATCCGGGCCCTCGTCGAGCAGGCCGTCGCCACTCTCAAGGCCTGGCGGCTCCTCCGCAGGCTCCGCTGCTCGACCATCCGCACCACCGGCCTCGTGCAGGCCGTCCTCGCCCTACATCTGGCCAGCTCAAAGTGAGGTTGGCAAAGGCTCACTGCAGGAAGCAGCCGACCAGCGGCCTCTGCACGTGCAGGTGTCGCCGGTACACCGCGGCTACAACCATGGCAAGTACCGTCGGCTCTTTCACGCTCGCGGTGTTACGCCGAGGATCACGGGCAAGGGCACCGCCCACGGCCGCGGTCCGGGCAGGACAAAGTGGATCACAGAACCTCACTTCGCCTGGCTCCACCAGTCCCAGCGCCTACGTTCTGGCTACGGACACGCGGCGACCTCCACTGCGGAGTCCCCCCATTCGTAGGCAGCGTCAACTGATTGTGAAGCCCGCGAACCTCAGTCCGAAGTCAGGTCCAGGCGCCCCCTTCCGGTCCGGCCCGTCCCACGTGGGACCGTGACCCCCGCTTCAACCCTCGACCGTCGTTCGGCGACGCGGGTCCCCTCGCGGCGGACGGTTCGCTGACGTCGTTTCGGAGTGGCCGGGCTCGGCCCGGGGCACCAGGGGGTCGGCCGAAGCGGGGCCGGTGGGGTTGCTGCGAACTGGCGGGACGCCGAGCATGCCCGGTTCCGGTGTCCTCCCCCCGCACTCCGCGACCCCGATACGCCGATGCAACCGGGCCAGCGGCCCCGGCGCCCACCAGTTGGCTCGGTCGGTAAGAGTGAGGCAGGCCGGCACCAGGACGCCGCGCACGAGCGTGGCATCGATCAGGACAGCGACCGCGAGCCCGGTGCCGAGCAGCTTGAGTACCGTCAAGCCGGACGTAGCCAGCACGCCAGTGACCACAGCGACGGTCAGCGCGGCGGTGGAGATCAACCGTCCGGTCCTGGCGACGCCCTCGACGACGGCGGCCCGGTTGCTGTAGCCACGGAGCCAGTGTTCACGTACCCGGGAGAGCAAGAAGATCTCGTAGTCGACGGCAAGCCCGAAGGCGATGGCCGCCATCAGAGGCGGCATCGTCAGGTCCAGCGTGCCGGTCACCGTGAAGCCACCCAGCGCGTCGCTCAGATGGCCGTCCTGGAACACGTACACCAGCACCCCGAAGCTCGCGGTGAGGCTGAGTGCGCCGACAAGCAGTGCCTTGACGGGCAGCAGAACGCTGCCGGTCAGCAGAAACAGCATCACCCAGGTGGTGACGACCGCGACGCCCACGGCCAGCGGCAGCCGGTCGGCGACCGCCTCCTTGGTGTCCGCCAATTGCGCGGCACGCCCGGTGACCAGCGCCCGGCCAGGGGCTTCCAACGACCGCAACTCCCCGACCAACCGCTGTGCCGCATCGGACTGCGGATCGGGAGGGCCGGTGACCGTCAGCAAAGTACCCCGTTCGGAAGCGTGCTGTCCTGGGACGGCGGTCGGAGTTCGGGTGACCCTACTGACCGACGGCAGTCCCCGAATCCTCCGTTCGTACCGGGCCAGAGACTCCCCGGTCACCGACGGAGGGACGATGACGGTGAGGTTGCGCTCGGCCGGGGCGGGGAAACGGTCCCGGATCTGCTGGGCGGTGGCGTGTGCCTGAGCGTCGGCGGGGAGGGTCCGCTCGTCGGTCAGGCCGAAGCGGGCATGCCCGAACGGCACCGCGAGCAGGACGAGCAGCATTGCGCATCCTGCTCCGAAGGCGGCCGGATGGCGGGTCACCGAGCGGGCCAGCGTCCGCCAGCGCGGGCTGTCAGCGCGCCCGTGGCGGCCGATGCGCTCACCCAGCAGGACCAGCAGCGGCGGTACGAGCGTGGTGGCGGCCCCGGCCGCGAGCAGCGCGACGGACACCCCGGCCCAGGCCATGGATCGCAGGAAGGGCAGCGGGAGCACCAGCAGCGCCGCCATGGACAGCGCGACGGTACACGCGGACACCACGACAGTCCGGCCCGCCGTGCGGCTCGTACGGGCAACCGCCTCCTGAACCCCGGCGCCGCCGCTCAGCTCTTCCCTGAAGCGGGTGACGAGGAACAGTCCGTAGTCCACGGCGAGCCCGAACCCCAGCGCGCTGGCGAGGTTCAGGGCGAAGACGGACACCGGCGTGGCGTAGGTGAGCAGCCGCAGCAGCGCGATGGTGCCGACCACCGCGACCAGCCCGATGACCACGGGGAGAAGCGCGGCCAGCCAGGACCGCAGGGCCACCACCAAGATCAGCAGAACGAGCGGCGCCGCGATCAGTTCGGCGGTCAGGAGGTCGCGGCGGCTGGTCTCGGCCGCCTCGACGGTGATCTGGGCGGGCCCGGTGGCCGAGACCGTCAGTGCCCCGTGCCGCCCGGTCACGGTCGGCACCAACTCCCGGGCGGTCGACGCGGCCTCCCGGTCGGCCCCCGCGAGGTCCACGGCGATCAGGGCCGCCGTGCCGTCCGCCGAGCGTAGGGCGCCACGCCCGGCCCCCCTCTCGGCGGTCCAGTACGCCCGTACGGAGGTGACTCCGTCCGCGCGGGCGATCCGATCGGCCAGGCGGATGCCCTCGTTACGGGCGACGGCGGAGTCGACGCCATGCCGGGCCGCCCGTACGAGCAGCACCAGGTCGGCCGTACCGGTACCGAAGCGGTCCGCCAGCAGGTCGGCCGCGTGAGCGGCTTCCGTGCCCCGTGCCGTGTAACCGCCGTTGGCCAACCGGTCCTGGGTGTCCGCACCGAACGCTGCCAGCAGGACGGTGAGTACGGCGGCGCACAGCAGGACCAGTCGGGGACGCGCGGTCACAGCGGCCGACTCACGGGCGGCTCGGGGCGGCCCCACACCGGCGGCTCATGCGGCACGGAAGAACAACACGGCGTTCTGGCCGCCGAAGCCGAAGGCGTTGCTGAGCGCGGCGGACATGCGCCGCCGGCGCGGCACCTTGGTGACCACGTCGATGTCACACCCCTCGTCAAGCCGGTCCAGGTTGGCGGTCGGCGGGATCAGCCCGCGCTGCAACGTCAGTACAGTGACGGCAGCCTCCACCGCCCCCGCGGCACCCAGCGTGTGGCCCAGCACGCCCTTGACCGAGGTCACCGGCGGCGGAGCCCCTCCGAACAGGTCGGCCAGCACAGCGGCCTCGATCCGGTCGCCCTGCGGGGTCGAAGTCCCGTGCGCGTTGACGTGGTCCACATCGGTCAGCTCGGCTCCGGCGTCCTGGAGAGCCGTGAGGATAGCGCGCCGGGCCCCGTCGCCGTCCGGGTCCGGTGTGGCGTAGTGGTGTCCGTCGCAGGTGGCGCCGTATCCGGACAGGTATCCGCGGATGCGGGCATTGCGGGCGCGGGCGTGGTCCTGCCGTTCCAGGATGAGAACCCCGGCGCCTTCGCCGAGCACGAAGCCGTCCCGCTCGGCGTCGAACGGGCGAGAGGCGCTCGCCGGATCGTGGCGACGGGTGGACAGTGCCCGCATGCGGTAGAACGCTGCGGATCCCATCGGTACCCGAGCGCACTCGGCGCCACCGGTGATAGCGATGTCGCAGGCCCCGGCACGCAGAAGATCACGGGCCACCCCGATCGCGGTGGCGCCGGACGCGCAGGCAGAGGAGGTGGTCAGACACGGGCCCTTGGAGCGCAGATCCATCGAGACCTCACCGGCGGCCATGTTGGGCAGCGACCGCGTGAGGGTGGTGGGGGAGATGGACTCGACCCGACCCTCGGCAAGGTTCCGGTACTCGGTCGGCCAGCGGTCGCAACCGTTGGACGCGACGCCGAGCACGGTGGCGACCCTCGGCCCGTCCCAGTCCGGAGCGGCCGCGTCGAAACCGGCGTCCGCGACGGCCTCCCGGGCGGCCACCAGCGCCAGCTGGATGAACCGGTCGATACGCCACGTCAGCCGCCGCCCCAACAGCCCTACCCCGTCGAACCCGGGCACGCGGCAGGCGAAGTCCACCGGCAGTCCGTCAAGTTCCGGGTCCTTGGCAGCCAACCCCACACCGGCGCACAAACCGTCCCAGGACGCCTCAAGGCCGATTCCCGCAGGCGTGACCAGGCCGAGCCCAGTGACCGCGATGTCCTGCCTGTCACCACCGTTTCGGCTGCTTCGGCCGGTCACGCGCTGGCCTCCGCCCCGGTTGCCGCAGCAGCGGCCCTCGCCTCGGTCAGATATGCCGCCACCTCGCCGAGAGTGCTGCCGATGTGTTCCTCCGGCAGACTCACCCCGAGGGTGTCCTCCATGAGCGTGGCGAACTCCACCAGGGCCAGGGAGTCCAATTCCATGTCCTTGAAAGTCGCGTCGGGGCGGATCAGGTCATGCGGAACGCCGAAGTGGTCGGTGAGGTGCAGGGTCATCACGTCGTAGACGGGGTCCATCGATCTCCTTTGCCCGGATCAGGAGACACCCATCCTCTCAACCGGCGACGGCTGCTCCGGGAAAGCCTCACCCCTGACACGCTCAGTACCGTGCGCGTCAACCCATTTGGACTCATTTCGTCGATAAGCGGTCACGCGAGCGTCGGTTTACGAGGTACGGCGAAGAAGTTTGACGGCGGAACTCCGAAGTGCCGACACCCCCTGCAGCGCCTCGGCCGAAGCTGTGCGAGGCGCCCGCAGTGAAAAAATGGAAAATCGGTCCACCCTTCGTCGATACGACGTTGTGGCCGCCGCCGTGCACTAGCATCCTGAGTCGGTAGTTCATTGGCGGTTGTAGAGTTGGGGGATGCCGGGGTCGAAGCCGTTGTCATTGGAGTTGTCGGAGCGCGAACGCCGCGTATTGCGAGGCTGGTTGCGTAAGCGGACCGCGGGGCAGGCTCTGGTACTGCGCGCGAGGATCGTGCTGGCGTGCGCCGAGGGCCACCCGAACGCGCAGGTCGCATAGGAGCTCGGCGTCTCGCGGGAGACGGTGCGCAAGTGGCGGTCCTGGTTCGTGGCCGACCGTCTTGAGGGGCTGGTCGATGCTCCGCGTTCCTGTGCCCCGCGCAGGATCACGGACGAGCAGGTCGAGTCCCTGGTTGCCCGGACCCTGGGCCAGGCGCCCCCTTCGGGGGATTCGCACTGGTCGACGCGGTCGATGGCCCAGGCTGCGGGTATGTCGCAGTCGACTGTCTCCCGGATCTGGCGGGCGTTCGGTCTCAAGCCACACGTCGTGCAGACGTGGAAGCTGTCCACCGACCCGCAGTTCGTGACCAAGGTCCGTGACATGGTCGGCATCTACCTGTCCCCGCCGGAGAACGCCCTGGTCCTGGCGGTGGACGAGAAGTCGCAGATCCGGGCCCTGGACCGCACCCAGCCGGTCCTGCCGCTGGCGCCGACGACGCCGGCGCGGATGACGCACGACTACGTCCGGCACGGCACCACCAGCCTGTTCGCCGCCCTGGACATCGCCTCCGGCTCGGTCATAGCCCAGCACTACCGACGCCACCGCCACCAGGAGTTCCTCCGTTTCCTGAAGACCATCGACGCCGCTGTACGCAAGAACCTGGACCTGCACCTGGTCCTGGACAACTACACCACCCACAAGACCGAAGCGGTCAAGAAGTGGCTGCTGCGGCACCTCCGCTTCCACTTGCACTTCACCCCCACCTTCGCCTCCTGGCTCAACCTCGTCGAGCGCTGGTTCGCCGAGCTGACCTGCCGCAAAATCCGCCACTCGGCCCACCGCAGCGTCGTCGAACTGGAACGCGACATCCGCGGCTGGATCAACGAGTGGAACAAGAACCCCAAGCCGTTCCTGTGGACCAAGACCGCCGACGAAATCCTCGAAACCCTCGCCGCATACTGCACACGAACTAACGACTCAGGACACTAGCCTCGATCTTGCATGAGGGTCCGCCGACGGAGTCGGTGGACCCTTTCGCTTTCCGGAGCTGATGGTGGCCCGGCTGTCGCGTCGGGTGGGCGCCGGGCTCCACTGCCCGGGGCGGGTGATGTTGTCGTCGAGACGGTGGACGTTGCTGGTCAGCCGGGGTTTGGCAGGAGCGCGAGTCGTTCGAGGGCGGCGGTGATCTCGCCGGTCCAGGACCAGTGCTGGGTGAGGCGGAGGATCTTGCGGTGGCCGGTGGTGACGAGCTGGGCGGCCGCGGAGAACAGGCGGAATCGCAGGCGGCGGGGTTCCCAGAGCCGGGCCTTGCCGGTGAGGGCGAGCATGGGCATCCAGGCCAGGAGGTCGAGGGCGATCTGGACGATTTCGAGCCAGACCTTGTTCTGGGCGGTGGTGTGGAGGGGCAGGTTGCGCAGGCCGGTGGCGCGGGCGGCCCGGACCCGTCCTCGGCCCGGGCCCGCAGCCGGTGACGGAGCTCGAGGGCAGCGATCGGCCGGTCAGGTGTGTTGGTCGCGAAGCATGTGATCCGCATGCCGTCCGCGTCCGTGATCCTCAACTGGGCGCCAGAGTGGGGCCGTTCTTTGCGGACGATCAGTCGCATGCCGTTGGGCCAGCCGTCCAGGAGCTTGCCGGTGAGCTCGGCGCCCCAGGCCCCGTCACGGGCCTCACCGCCGGTCTCGACGGCTGGGGTCCAGGCTGAGGCGGGGACCTTCAGCACGTGTTCGTGGATTGCTTCGGTGATCACCATGCCGACCGAGTAGGACAGCCCTCGGCCTCGCCTGGCGAGCCAGGACACGAAGTCGTGGGTGCCGCCTGCGGAGTCGGTGCGGATCAGGGTCTGCCGCCCTCGTCGGGAGTGCTTCGGCAGTTGAGCCAGGGCGAGTTGGGCGGTGGTGATGTGGTCGGCGGCCGTGTTGGAGCCCGCGTTTCCCGGTCTGAGGAGGGCGGCGAGGGGCTCTCCGGTTCCGCCCTGGCCGTGGTCGAGGAAGGCCGTCAGGGGGTGATGGCCGTAGGTCTTCTTCCAGGTCGGGGCCGCGTCCTGCTTGTCGGAGTGGGCGATCACGAGGACTCCGTCGAGATCGATGACGACCTGGCCGTCGGCGTCCGGGGCGTTCTTGCCGGCCAACGACCAGGCACGATGGCGGGCTTCGGAGCGTGTGGACCGGATGGCCTGCAGGGCTTTCTCGCCGGAGGCGGCGAGGGTGTCGATCAGGCGGGAGATGGTCGGGTCGGAGGCGACCGGGCCGAAGACGGCCGGCTCACACTGCAGCATCGCGACGTCCGCGAGGCAGTCCCCGCCCAGTGCGACCGCCAGGGCGACGTCCATGGTGCTCCTGCACTGCCAGGCAGCTTCCGTGCGCTACGGCTTGCCCGTCACGAGCCCGGGTCTCGATGAGCCCCCCAAGTAACTACCTGGTTCTACACATCTACAACTGGCACCAGTGACACGCAGAGTAGCCGACTGACAACAGAACGGGTACATTGCGCCGTCGCGCTTCCTCGAACGCCTCCGGCGACCAGGGCCACCAGTCGACCGGATTGTCAGCGTGCTGAAGCAGATAAGGCGAGGTCACACCAGCCAACCGGTTCATGCGACCCAGCCTCTCACAACGCCTGGCACGACTGGCGAAACCCTCACGGACCCGCCTCGCTTGGCCGAATTACACTTATGGGCCATCACGTGGTGGGCGGCTCCTTGCCCTCGGAGTCGGGGGCGAACTCCTCCCGGCGTTCCTTCGACTCGGGCAGCCCGGCACCTCGGAACAGTAGGCTGGGCGCAGCAGTGCCGGACCTGCCGAGGCTCCTCGAAGGAGGTACACCATGACCGCCGAGATGGTGGCGCCCGCGTGGATGCATTCGCAGATCAGCGCGGAGGAGTACGACTCCTGGTCCGAGGAGCAGTGCGCCGGCATCGAGATCGTGGACGGAATGGTCGTCGTGAGCCCGAGCGCCTCCAAGCGGCACAACCGGCTGGCTCGGCTCCTGGCCAATGCCCTGGACGCCGCTGCGGGCCCGGACTGGAACGCGGACACGGACTTCGACGTCCGCTTGCAGGACGTTCCGCTCACCAACCGCCGTCCTGACGTCATCGTCTACCGGGCGGAGACCATCGACCTCACGCCCACCCGCCCCGAGCACGTACTGCTGGTCGTCGAGGTCGTGTCGCCTGGCTCGGAGACCACTGACCGGATCGTGAAGGTGGACCAGTACGCCAAGGCCGGCATCGCCTTCTACTGGCGGGTCGAACAGGCCGCCACCGGCATCCCGATCGTCTACACCTACGTCCTCGACCCCGCCACCAAGGCTTACAGGGACGGCGAGATGTTCACCGGCACCGTGAAGGCCACCGCGCCTTTCCCTGTCGCGGTCGACCTTGGGGCCCTGTGAGCAACGAGGAATCGCCCGCGCCCTCAGCGCCTCCGACGCCCTGTGGGCCGAGACATGTCCGCAACCGGGGACCTCTGGGCATCGGCCCCCAGCTCGGCCCGGACCCGTCGTAGGCGGTCCGGAGGGAAGCTGGAGAGCTTCAACCAGGTGCCGACCTGTACGTTCTCGCTGGGGACGAGCCGCGTGCGGAGCCACCCCCGCTTCATGCCCGTCACCCTGATGGCGTGGCGTCGTCAGCGGATCACTACGTCGTGGTGATCACTGGCGATGACCTTGCCGTCCTTGACGATCCATACCTCCACGTAATGCCGACCCCGATACCTTGTGCGCTCATGGATCCGTGGTCCGCGCCCTGGCGTGATCTGACCACGTAGGCCGTGGGCATTCTCGGCGTCCGGTCCGTAGTTGCGGACCTTCCACCAGATGTCGTACGGCTGCGGGGCGTCGGTGCTCACCGTGAAGTAGATGTCCCGGCCGACGGGGGCGAAGCCGGTACGGCGCAGGTCCACGGACCCGGTGCCGATGGGGTTCGCGACACGGGCCTCGATCCGAGCCCAGCATCCACCCGCCCACTGCACGCCCATCTCCTCAATGAACCTCTCCGACGGTGCCCGGGTGGCCCCTTCCGTCGAGGCCGGCTGCCCGGCCTTGGCGAGGGAGGCCGGCGCCGTCGTGGCCGGTGCCCTGAACCCGTCGCCGAAGAGCTCCTGCCAGAGCTTGACGCTCTTGTCCCTGTCCTGCTCGTCCAGGGCCGCACGCATCCGGGTCGCATACGACTGAATGTGCTTGGCGAAGTTGGCGTACCGGTCCTGGTTCCAGCGATGGTTGAAGCTGGTCTGCGGGCAACTCGGGTCGGCGATCACGGGCATTAGCGGGTTGAGGGCCAGCCACGCGGCGAGGTCCTCGATGAGGTGGACCAGAGTGGTGGGCACGCCGCTGTAGCGGTTGCCCGTGTCGTAGACCTGGACCCGTTCGCCGAGCAAGGCGGTCAGGATCACCGAGGGGATGCGAAAAGTGTCCTTGGAGTCCCGCAGGTACTTCACCAGGCGAATCACCTTGCGTAGGTTGCCGCCGGTCAGCGAGTCCTTCTCCTTCATCCACGCGGTGTAGCCCTCGGGGTTGGTCTCCTCTAACTCCTCTACCTCCGAGTTGACGATCCCCTGCCGACCGTCGGGCAGGATGAGGTGGGGGACGATGTCGACGTGGCAGTCGCCCGCGTAGTCGATCCGCACGCAGCGGTTCTTCTTCACTACCATCGACTTGTAAGTGTTGCTGCGCTTGAGCGCGGCGAACAGGGCGTTCAGGTACTCCGACGGCGTCGTTTCCCATGCCTCGACGACGGTCAGGTTGAGCAGGAAGTCGGCGTCGAACTCGTCGTTCTTGCCGGCCACTGGCTTGATGATGGTGCGATGGGCCCAGGAGCCCTGTCTGGTGGTGCCGAGGATCAGCGGGCCGATAGCCGAGTCGATGGTCAGGAAGTTCAAGATGGCCGTCACCCGGGTGTCCAGCTGATCCAGCCTGGTCTGGTTGAGGTTGACCGTCTCCTTGAGCAAGGTGTTGAAGTGCCCGTTCAGTTTCACTTGATCTCCAGCGCGGGGCGGTAGCCGCCGTCGGTGCGGTCGTAGATCGTCAGACTGAGATGGACCTGGCGGTCGTGGACACGGCCCAGACTCACTGCGGCGGACAGCGGTACAGCGGGCAGGATGTGCAGCCGGCGGATGGTCTTCGCGTTCGCCTCGATGTCGGCGAACAGGGCGCGAAGGTTCTCTTGAAAGCGGGCGAGGCTGTCGCGGTGGCGCATGATGTCCGGGGCAGCCGCCACGTCCGCCGGGCTGATCCGGTAGCGCCGCAGCCCGGCCAGTTGAGGGGGCAGTTCCCCGGGCTGGATGGTGCCGGAGATGTTGAGCACCAGGACGGCCTCGTCAGCGGGCGGCACGTCCAGGTCGAGGTGTGTCGCGAAGGCGACGACCGGTCCGTCCTCGCTCCATGTCCAGGTCTCATCGTGGCGGTGGCGCTGGTAGATATCGGTGGGCACGGTGTCATCCAGACGCGATCCCAGGTAGACGAGGAGCGGGATGCGGGCGAATCCGAAGACACTGAGATGGGCCACCTGGTCGCGGGAGATGCCCTCATTGAGCTTGTTGTCGACCACGTTGTCGATCACGGCCTTCGCCTGGCTGTAGTACTCGCCGTTGGTCCCATCCTCCCCGGAGACGTCGCGGAGGTCGATCGTGGCTTCGCCGAGTACATGGCGGAGCTCGATCTCAATTCCATGGCGGGAGTAGGACTCAAGGAAGAGGGGGACTCGATCGCCCGAGATGAGCACGGCGGACGAGGCTGTCTGGCGGGTCAGTTCGACTTGCTGCCCCCGAACCTGACCGATCATCCGCAGCACGGTGGTCGTACGGTCTGGTGCGATGCCGGTGACGTGCTTGATCCGGTCTTCGTGGGTGTGCTTGAGAGCGAGCAGTTTCTCGACGGTGAAGACGTCGAGGTTCTCCGGCGCGTCGATCTCGTCGTGCTCGTCGGCGCAGACCAGCATCACGTTGTCTGCGGTGTCGCGCTCGACGAGATCGTTCTGCCCCCGTGGAGAGCCCGCTGTTTTCTGCTGGCCGACGATGTGGGCGAGCTCGCCGAGGCGGATGGTCTTGTTGGCCAGGGCCCCATCGAGAAGGTAGCGGTTGCAGATCGCGCATCGGCCCCCGCTGCGGACCCAGACCTCGAACCTGACCGGCTGGGGCAGGGCCTTCCGCTTGTAGCCGCTCTTCTTTGCCGCCAACTGAACCTCGCAGGACGCCAAGTCGGTTGCAGGGGCAGGGAATCCTGCGCCGTGAGAGAACGGTACGCCCCTGGTCCGACACTTCGCGCGACCTCACATGCCGCAACTCCAGGCACGCCCACTTCGTGCTGCTGGGGTCGGGGCTACGTTATGGACCGGACCAGTAGCGGGTCAGCCGGATGAGACCGCCGAGACGCCGCCGGTGGCCACCAGGCGGTCGGGACGGCCTCTACGGCCAGCTGCGGCTTCCGCAGATCAACACGCGCGGCTCGCCCAAGTCCGTCCCCATTCCCTCTGTGTGCGTGGCCAGTTGAAGACGAGTGCGAGGAAGCCGTTTGCGGATGCTGGTCAGCGACTCGCAGTCGCGGGTGCAGTAGAGCTTGTTGGTCAGCAAGAGGGCCCAGGTACCGAGTTTGGGCGGGATGCACATGCCAGTGCCGATGAAGCCGCAGTGCACCCAGATGCGGTCGGCCACCCCGGTGCCTGGGTCTACCCCTGCCGCGCCGTAGCTGATCACCCTCGGCGCACCCGCCCTGCAGTCCTCACACTCGACCACGGGCGGCGGGTGCTGACCGCTCCCCCCACCGCCACTCTGACCCCACGGGGCTGCGACCGGATCGGGAGACCTGTCGCGGCCCCGTGGCGGCCCACCCCTGCCACTCCGCCACGTAATCCTGACTGTGGCGTGGGCCGCAGACTGCGGCTCCGTGCCCCCTACTCCTCAGCGGCGACAGCGGGTGCGCTGCCCTCCAAGCACTGGCGGATACTGGCTATCTTCTCAGGCCCCCACTCGGGCGAAGCGGCCAGTTCGGCCTCCACCCAGGCGTCGATACTTGCGTTCAGATCCTCACCGTACGTATCCACGCGACTCCCACCCCTGACAACACCCCAGGCCATGACTGCCTGGCCACTCACATGCGCTACCGCCAGTGACACGCAGGGTATCCAACTGGCAGCAAAACGGGAACATCGTGCCGTTTCGCTTCCTCGAACGCCTCGGGTCCCCACGGCCACCAGTCGACCGGGTTGTCAGCGTGCTGAAGCAGATATGGCGAGGCCGCACCAGCCAACCAGTTCATGCGGGTCAACCTCCCACAGGGTCTGACGCGAGCACCGAAACCCGCCCGAGCTCGCCACGCTCGGCCGGGTCGGGGTCCCACTGCCCCGGAACCGCCGGCTGGACCGCTGGCCATTCAGTCACGCCAGGGTCCTTGGGAACGAGTGGTGCGTCGATCGCGCCGTCCGACTTCTTGTGCAAGTGACAGTATCTGAAGTACCTTGCAAAGCATGCCAGATGACGCATGGTCACCGCCTTCCGTCCTGCTGACAGTCGACCTCGTGATCCTGACGCTGCGGGAGAGTCGTCTGCACGTGCTCTTGGTGGAACGGGGCGAAGAACCCTTCCGGGGCGCGCTCGCGCTGCCGGGAGGGTTTCTGAACCACGATGGCGAGGAGATCCTCGACGCCGCCCATCGCGAGCTGCGTGAGGAAACGGCGCTGACCTCCGGCTGGGTGCACCTTGAGCAGCTGGCCGTGTACGGAAGTCCGGGCCGCGACCCGCGGGGACGAGTCGTCTCCGTGGCTCACCTGGCGATCGCACCAGGGCTGCCCGATCCTGTCGCGGGGACCGATGCCACCGATGCCACCTGGATTCCTGCGGGCGCCGTCCTGTCCGGCGAAACCGCTCTCGCCTTCGACCACCGCCGCATCGCTGAGGACGGGATCGAACGCGCGCGAGCCAAGATCGAGTTCTCGGCGCTGGCCACCGCGTTCTGCGGGGAGACCTTCACCATCGCGGAGCTCCAGCAGGTGTACGAGGCCGTCTGGGGCACTCCGCTCGACACCCGCAACTTCTACCGGAAGGTCCAGGCCGCGAAGGGATTCATCGTTCCCACCGGCGCGTACCGCAAGGCCACAGGGGGACGGCCCGCGCGGCTGTACCGAGCCGGGCCGAACACCGTGCTGTTCCCACCGCTGATCCGACCCCACACGAGAGGGGAAGAGGAGTAGATGTCGAAAGACCTGGTGGTGATTCTCACCGCCCTCAATCTTGAGTATCAGTCCGTGCGCGAGAGGCTGGCGGATCTTCGATCACATCTCCACAAGAGTGGTACCCGGTTCGAAGTGGGCGTCGTGAAGGGCACGTCGTGCCGTGTGGCGCTCGGGCTGACGAGCAAGGGAAACCAATCCTCCGCGGTGATCGCGGAACGCGCGATCCAGGAGTTCTCGCCCGTGGCCGTGCTGTTCGTCGGGGTCGCCGGTGCCCTGTGGGACGCCACGAGGCTGGGTGACGTGGTGGTGGCGTCGCATGTGTACGCCTACCACGGCGGCACCAGCGAGGACGATGGGCTCAAAGCCCGCCCTCGGGTGTGGGAAGCGCCGCACGGCATCAGCCAGCTCGCCTCGCACCTGGCCCGTCTGGACGAGTGGGCGGATACCACGCCTGGTCACGAGGACCGACCGCAGGTGCGTTTCGGGGCTGTCGCCGCCGGCGAGATCGTCCAGAACTCGAGGATCTCGGCCGAGGCGAAGTGGATCCGGCAGCACTACAACGATGCGCTCGCCATCGAGATGGAGGCCGCCGGTGTGGCCCAGGCCGGCCATCTCAGCGGAGCTCCCGTGGCCATCGTCCGGGGAATCAGCGATCGGGCGGACGGCACGAAGAACAGTTCGGACGACCGCAACTGGCAGCCTCGGGCCGCGGCGAACGCGGCGGCTTTCGCCGTCCGCCTGGCAGTGGAACTGGTGAACGGGCAGAGGGAGTCCGCCATGCAGTCCGCAAGGGCCCAGGACGACAGGGACCGTTCGGTCGAGCGATTAGACCGGGGGGTCATCAACACCGCTCACAACAGCACCGTCGGCATCATGGCCGGCTCGGTCACGGGCAGCAGTGTCCACATGGGCACGGCCCCGAAGGCATCCGGTCCGACGGACCTGGTCACGGAGCTGAACGGGTTCCGCGACCAGCTGAGGTGGCACCGCGCCGAGGGCGTGCTCGACGAGGACAGTTACCAGGCGGCCCTGACCGATCTGGAATCCTCCCTCCGGTCGGCCGGAGAGCGCGCCCCTGGGTCGTCGAAGCAGACCGTCCTTGCGCTCAAGAGGCTGCGTGGACTGGTCGCGGAATGCCCCGCGCTGGTAGCCGCGTTGGCACCCCTGGTCGCCACGGCCGGTGGCCTGGCATGAGCCGCGACGACAGTGCCGCGTACAGCTCGGATTCGTACAACTCGGCCGCATACTCCACCGTCGGGATTCAGGCCGAGACCGTCCACGACTCCCACGTCTACATCGTCCACCCGGACGCCTCGCCGCAGGAGAAGTACCGGGTCGGCGTGCGGCTCCTGGAGGACGGCGTCCCCAGTCGCGCCCGGGAAATGATCACTGATGCCATCGCCCACGGCCACGACGGCACGGAGGTGCGCTTCCATTGGGTGCTGGCCATGCTCAGCGCACGTACCCACCACGACCTGAGCGACGAAGAGGTCCAGCGGCTGCGCTACACCGCCGTGCGCGTGCGGAACTACGCCGAGGACGAGTGGACGGAAGCCCTACGCGTCACCTTCGACCTGTTGGCGGCGCTCAGCACTGCCGGCAGCGAGACCGGACCCGTGCTGAAGCAGTTGCAGGACCTGCCGCACCGCCAGCACGACGCGATCCTCCGCCACCTCGACCTCATGCTCACCGGAGGCCTGAAGGACTACCTGTGGGCGGAAACCCTTGAACGGGCCAAGGCGGAACGCTTCGCCAACGACCGGGGCCAGCGGGTCTGGACCTACTTCGCACCCACCCCCATCGGGGCACGGGCCGTTCCGCCCCGCCCGAGCACCGCTGCCGCCGCCAAGGCGGCCCTCCCCCTCCGCGCGATCCTGTTCGTCGTCAGCAGTGCACTCCTCTGGGCCCTGGCACTGATCACGGATCCGGCCCAGGCGATCGTCGAGTTACCGGTGGCACTCGGCGCGGGCCTGACCGCGGCCCGCTTCGGCGTCCGGTGGTGGGGCCGGTGGCCCGGGCCGGGGCCTCACGGCCGGGGCGTACCCCACCCACGCGATCCTGCCTCCGACTCAGCACCCGGCCCAAACTCCGGACCCGACTCCGGCCCGGACTCCGCCGAGGGTAAGTTCACCAAGCGCGTCCGCCATTCGTTCGATCACTACTTCAGCAGGCGCAGGCCCCACGGGTTCACCTCGGACGCCTGGCTCGCCCACACGGATCAGATCCGCAGCGGCCTCGCCGCCGAGATCGCGGATCTCTACCGGGAGAGCCGGATCGGTGTGGAGCGGGTCGAATGGCTGATCCGGTACCTCGCCGAGGATGCCCGGAATCGCTACAACAACGGCACCCTGTTCGATCAGCACCACCAGGACCGGACTCCGGGCAGGACGAAGGCCCTGACCGTGGCAGCCCTCGCCGTTCTCGGCACGGCGGCTCTGGCCGCGTTCGCCACGGCGGTCACCGATGCCGCCCAGCAGCAGGTTCTGTGGGCGTTCCTGGCTGTGCTCGGTGCGGCCTGGTCCGGGCACGCAGCCGCTTCCCGTTGGCTGGAGGTCCGGCGCGAGGAGCACCGACTGGACCGGGAGAATCGGGAGTACCTGGAACAACTGGCCGCACGGCAGAGCGCCTACCAGCGCTGGCAGTCCTTCCTGGACGACAAGCGGCCCAGCGAACAGGAGATGGAGACTTGGCTCGCCTGCGACAAGACGTCGTTCGTCGACGAGGCGCTCCAGCACCACCGGCTCACCTGGCGCGACCTGATCACTCACACCATCCTGGTGGCCCCGGCTCCCTCCTACAAACGGGGCCGGGTCCGCGGCGGCCCATGGCGGTACTCGCACTACGTCTTCCGACTGTTCCTGTTCACCCAGGACGGCATCCGCGAGATCAGCTCCGAGTTCGACTTCTCCGACGCGACGCGCAGGAACGAGCAGCGGAACAACTACCGGTTCGACGCGCTGGCCTCCGTGCAGGTGACGGAGAACGCCGACGTCGGCTACGACCTGGAGCTTCTCCTCGCCAACGGACCAGCCAGGAAGATCCGCGTCAAGGACGCTGAGGCCCGTCAGCTGGCGCCGACCGAGAATCCCCAGGAAATCTCCGAGATCAGCCTCAGCGCGGCCGGCTCCACCCACACCTTCCGCCTCCTGGAGGGGATAGCGGCGGACGGGAAGAGCTGGATCGAACGGCACGGCCCCGACAGCCTGGCGCCCTTCCAGATCGCCGGCTGATCCTGAACTCGAGCCGAGGAGCACCTGTGACCTGCACGGACGACGTCACCGAGAGTAAGGTCCTGCTGGCCGAGTACGACCGTCTCAAGGAGGAACAGAAGACCCGCATAGGGTTTCGCGACAACCTGCTCTACTTCACGCTCGCCGCAGCCACCGCGGTCGTGGCGATCACCACCCAGAGCGGACAGTCCCGGCTGCTGCTCTTCGTTCCGGCGATCTGTCTGATCCTGGGCTGGACCTACCTGGCCAACGACGAGAAGGTCTCGGCGATCGGCGACTACGTCCGCGACCGGCTGGGACCCCGCCTGGGGGAGCTCACCTCCGCCGACGGCGCGGTGTTCGGCTGGGAGGTCTACCATCGCGACATCGCGGGCCACACCGTGCGCAAGCGGCTTCAGAGCGCAGTGGACCTGTTCACGTACCTGGTCCTGCCCATGGTCTGCACGACCGCGTTCTGGTGCTCTCCCGTCGTTCAGCCGCTGCTCCTGCTCGCGTCTCTCGGACAGACGCTCGCCCTGGCCGTACTGGGCTTGCAGTTCCTGCGCCGTACGGAGCGGTAGCACCACAGGCCTCGACAGGAATGCGTACGGCACCCCCTGCCGCGGGGCGCGAGTCGAACTCCGCCGTAGAGTCAGCAGGCGTCCGACTCGGGCTCGCGGACCAGCCGAGCAGTAGGTCCTGGCGCGCGACAACAGCGTCGGGATAGGAAATGAAGCGTTCCCGGGGGATGCCGAGGCTGCCGCGGATCGACCGATAGGACGTGTGTTGGAAACTGGGCACCTTACGCAGACCCGACTCCTTGTGTCGCTTCGCTGGCGCGTACGGCACATGCTTTGCGGTCAGCACCGACGTCACGCGCGAGGCGTTTCCGGACTCAAGCCATCTCTACTCGTCGGCAGCGAGAGTGCCTCCCTCCAGGTGCTGGCGGATGCTGACGTACTGCTCGGGTGTCCACTTGGGAGAGGCCGCTAACTGATCTTCGACCCAGCGCCTATGTCTCCATCTAGCCGCTCACCGAACGTGTCCATACGGGCCACTCCTTGGAAACACCACAGGTCAGCACTACCTGGTTGTTCACATGCACTGGCACCAGTGATCATCGGGCTAAGTGGCACGACGAATAGCCCACCGAGAGAAGGATGGGAACGTCGCGCCGCTTGGCCTCTTGCATCGCCTCCTCTCCCCATGGCCACCAATCCACCGGATTGGAAGCGTGCTGGAGTAGGTAGGGCGACTGGGAGTTGGCCAGTCGGTTCATACCGACATCGTCGCACTGTGGGGGCTCAGACCCAAGCCTGGCACGGCCGGGCCGCGGGATGCGGCGAGCTCGCGCGGATGGAACGACAGTGAGACGTACCAGAAATCTGCTACGCAGCAACCCTGCTGGCGGTGCTGATATCACCGCGGGCGCGGGTCGGCGCGGACCCAGGTCCGCAAGGTCTCCGCATTGATCCCCAGGTCACGTGCGGCCTGATTTCCCTGTGTAATCCGGAACTGATCCGTACCCACCTACCGTCCGCCCTGACAGCTCAGGCGGGATCCCGCACCCCTGCCTGAGCCGGCACCGCGCTGATGTGCGGCGGTCTGCCGCGTAGCGCGCCTCTCCGGTGCAGCTCGGCGATGTCTGCCTCCAGGCAGTCGCGGATGTCCCGGCCCATCCTCTTGCAGCCGAAGAACTGGCAGGTCTGCTTGATCAGCTCCTCTTCCGACATACCGGGGCATTCCGCAGCCAGCGCATAGAGCGCCAGCCGTCGCTCAGCCGGAGCGATCTGGATCACCGTCCGGGGCTTCTCGCCGGCCTCCGGGCGGCGAGCCTTCAACTCGGTCCGCTCGGCCATCTCGTGGAACGTGCCGTCGAGCGAGACCGTGCCCGAGCGGGCAAGGGCGTCGGCCACGGCCCGGACGTTGTCCCGGATGCGGCTACCCGCCCGCGCCACGCCCCAGGCCTCGTAGAGGGAGCTGTCGAGCGCCCGCTGTGTGGTCTTCTGCGTCACCAGTCCGCGCCCGGTGAGCTCCTTGGAAGGGTGTACGTCGCGGTGTGCTTCGCCGTCGGTCTCGTCGTCCTCGGCGATCGGGGCGAAGCCCCAGCCACGTGTGAGGCCCTTCAGTAGTTCCGTGGCCGGAGGCAAGGTCAGCTCGACCGTTGCTTTCTGGGTGTGGCGGAAGTTGAGGAGCCGGTTGCGGCCGCCCATGTCGATCAGCGAGGTGGTACTCACTTGTTGTGATGAGGCCGGTACTCGCGGGAGGGTCGAGGCACTCGTCTGCTCCATGCCCGGCGCTCTGATGGCCAGAACGCGGCCTTCTGCAGAGTCGCCCGGTCAGGCTGGGGAACGGAGGAACGGGTTTCCGGCTTGAGGCAGCGCGGTGGCAGGAACGGCAGGGTGTACATCGCCCGAGCCGGACGCGCTCCCGCCTCAGGCGATGGCGGCGATGTCACCATCATCGAAGTAGATGGCCTGGTGCAGACGCCCACCGAGTGCAGCGGCGAACCGCGCAAGAACGTCCTGCCCGGAGATGTGCCCACGCTCGATCTGCGACACGCGGCCCTTGGTGACCCCCATGCGATCGGCCACATCCTGCTGCGTCAGCCCACGGGCCCGCCGCAGCTCCGCCAGACGGCGCCCGGTCATCTCCGCGAGGAGTTCCTCCTTGCCTTCCCGTACAGCCTCCTCGCCACCAGCACGGGCGACGTACTCAGCGCGGATGTCCTGCCAACGGGTGTAGCCGCTCACGATCGTCCACCTTCTTCCCCGGCTCGTTTCTTCACATACGTCTCGTAGCGCTGCTCGGCCAGAGGGATTGCTTCCCGGTACCACTCGTTCCACCGACCCGACTTGTCTCCTGCGACCAGAAGGATGCTGCAGCGCCACGGATCGAAGGCGAACAGGATCCGAACCGTCCCCGGTCGCAGCTCCTTCAGGTTCGCCATCGACGAGCCGTGAATGGTGTCGACGAGCGGACGCCCCAGCCCGGGCCCCCCTTCGGCCAGTGCGTCCAGCGCCTGCACCACCCGGGCGAACGCGGACCCGTCCAAGCCGTCGATCCACTCACGAACCTCATCAACGAGGAAGATCTCCCACTCGCCATCTACAGGACTAGTATAGCTATCGCTATACCGAGTGGGCGGCTGCCCCGCAGGGCTGCACTGCTCTGGCCAGCCACTTACCCGGAACGGATGCGGGCTCCTGTGCCTGTGTGGTCACATGGCGCCAATGACACGCAGAGTATCCAACTGACAGCAGAACGGGTGCATCGCGCCGTTTCGCTTCCTCGAACGCTTCGGGTCCCCACGGCCACCAGCCGACCGGGTTATCAGCGTGCTGAAGCAGATAAGGCGAAGTCACGCCAGCCAACCGGTTCATGCGATCCAGCCTCTCACGTCACCACGGTCCTGCCGGTTCGGCCCGCAGGCCCCCGCCCTGCCTGGTCGACGTGCACTCATGTGCCATCACGTGGTGAATGCGGATCGCCCCCTTGGTGCCCAGGCCGCCCTGCGAGCGCTGGAGGTTCTGCCCGTGCCCAAAGCCGGTGCCCGGCTGGAAGCGGGCAGTACGCTGAGTCGAGCAGCACCGCATCCTCGAAGGAGGTACTTCATGACCGCCGAGATGGTGGCGCCCGCGTGGATGCATTCGCAGATCAGCGCGGAACAGTACGACTCCTGGTCCGAGGAGCAGTGCGCCGGCATCGAGGTCGTGGACGGGATGGTCGTCGTGAGCCCGAGCGCCTCCAAGCGGCACAACCGGCTGGCTCGGCTCCTGGCCAACGCCCTGGACGCCGCCGCGGGCCCGGACTGGAACGCCGACACGGACTTCGACGTCCGCCTGCAGGACGTGCCGCTCACCAACCGCCGACCGGACGTCACCGTCTACCGGGCGGAGACCATCGACCTCACGCCCACCCGCCCCGAGCACGTGCTCCTGGTCGTCGAGGTCGTGTCGCCCGGTTCGGAGACCACCGACCGGATCGTGAAGGTGGACCAGTACGCCAAAGCCGGCATCCCCTTCTACTGGCGCATCGAGCAGGCCGCCACCGGCGTTCCGATCGTCTACACCTGTGTCCTCGACCCCGCCGCCAGGGCCTACCGGGACGGCGAGGTGTTCACCGGCACCGTGAAGGCCACCGCGCCGTTCCCCGTCACGGTCGACCTCGGGGCCCTGTGAGCAACGAGGAATCGCCCGCGCCCCCCGCGCCTCCGACGTCCTGCGGGGTGAGACATGTCCGCAACCGGGGGCCTCTGGGCAGTGGCCCCCAGCGCGGCCCGGACCCGTCGTAGGCGGCCCGGAGGGAAGATGCAGAGCTTCAACCAGGTGCCGACCTGCATGCTCTCGCCGGGGACGAGCCGCGTGGGGAGCCGCCCCCGCTTCATGCCCGTCACCCTGACGACGACCTTGCCGCCTGCACCATCGCGGACGCGGCCGCCGAGTACGGTGCCACGGCTCGGCTAGAGCCGCATCGTCGCCCGCCCCGGAGCCCGCGCCC
This sequence comes from Streptomyces sp. WMMC1477, assembly GCF_027460245.1. Classification (NCBI taxonomy): domain Bacteria; kingdom Bacillati; phylum Actinomycetota; class Actinomycetes; order Kitasatosporales; family Streptomycetaceae; genus Streptomyces; species Streptomyces sp. WMMC1477. Next base: position 3,839,218 of record NZ_JAPZBD010000003.1, read on the forward strand.
CAGCAGGCGGTGGTCCGCCGGGCCCCGCAGCGCGTCGCGCGGCCTCGCCGAGCGGGGAGCAGGCTCCGGCGGCGGCCGAGAAAAGTCCCGCCGGGATGCAACCCGCTGGGGGTGTGGGGCGTAGAAGGCGTGGAACCCACCCCACCGGCCTCCAGGAGAACGTTGACCATGTCCGCCTCACCCCGCCGGGCCACCGTGCGCCTGCTCACCGCCGTCGCCGTCGGCGCTCTCGCCCTGACCGGATGCGGCGAGGGCAGGCAACCCACGGACCCCGGCCCGGTCGCCGCGACGGACACCGCACCGGCGGGCGGTGAGGGGTCGCGGGACACGCCGGCGTCGGCCGGGACGTCGCCGTGGGCCGGTACGAAGCAGTTCGTGACGATCGACAAGGCGTGGACCGAGGGCGGAGTGACCCGGCTGTCGGTGCGGGTCGCCCAGAAGAAGGTCAACACGCGGTTCGACACCTGGGAGATCACCCCGGGCACCGGCCCGTTCACCACGGTGGCCCTGGCCGAGGACGCCCGGGCTCTGCTGACGGCCCCGGTCCGCGGCGACGGTGCGCCCGGCGCCAGCCAGGCCGAGCCCCTGCCCTTCTCGCAGGCCGAGTTCGTCACCCTCTTCGGGCAGCTCGATCCCCGGCTCTCCGCGGGCATCGGGTACGACCTGAGCTTCGACGGAGCGGGCCGGGTCGTCAGGCTGCAGTCCCTGTACACGCCGTGAGCCGCCGGTGCGCGAGCCCCGCCGATACCGCGGAGGAGGGTGAGCGTGGCTGACGAGACCGGCTTGGGGGACCGACTCGCCGATCTGGCCGCCTCCGGGCAGCGGTTCGCCGTGCCGCCGGACGCTGAGCGGGTCCGGGAACGTGGCGACCGGCGGCGGCGCCGCAGGCGTGCGGCCCTGGCATCGGGCGGGGTGGTGCTGACCGCCGCGCTGGCCGCCGGTGTCCTCACGCTGGTTCCGCTTGGCCCGGGGCCCGCACCGGCCGCCTCGGAGCCGACGGCGCCCAGCACGCCGCGGTTCGTCCCCCCGACGCCCGCACCGGGCGAGGAGTACGCGAGCGAATTCGGCTACGTGTACGACGCGGTGCCCGTGCAGGGGGGTACGGTCCGGATCACCGTGGAGCAGCTTCACACCGGTGTGGTGCACACGGTGACTCTGTCGGCTGAGACGCCGGTGGAGGTCAGGCAGGTGGCCGGCGGGACGCCGGGGGACATGCGGCTGGGCGAACTGGTGAGCCGGCTCAGCGCCGGGCCGCAGTGGGTGTTCGCCGTCGACTACGACGGCGAGGGCCGGATTCGGTCGCTGAGAGAGGCTTTCTGGCTGAAAGTCGAGTGAGGTGGTCAACGACGTTCCCGGGTCCGTCCGGAAACGGGCGACGAGATTCCGCCGATCTTCTGACCGGTCGGACTATTCGTCGTTGCGCGGGGAATGCGGAAGCCCCGTCGGAGGCCGCCCGGAATTCCGCGGAACCCGCCACGTCCGCAAAGGAGCGGTCGCCTTCACCGCGGACCGGCGGACCGGTCCGACAGCGGCGCGGCGAAGGACACGTCGGCGTCGACCGGCGGGACGCCGTGGGCCGTACCGAGCAGTTCGTGACGCTCGGCAGGGCCTGGACGGAGACCGGCGTGGCCCGTCTGCCGGTGCGGTTCGCGCAGGGGAGGGTCAACCCGCGGCTCGGCACCCGGGAGATCACCCCGGGTACCCGGCCCGCCCTGACCGGGACCTCCGCTGCCTGCTCCCGGCCGTGGGGCCGCCCCGCGCGACCGGCGTGCGCGGGCGGGCCCGTGCGCGCCGCTCGGTGCGTCACGCTCCCGGCGGGCCGTAGGCGGCGTACTGGGGCTGCGGCCACAACGCGCCCAGGATCCACGGCACCTGGTCGCGGTCCGCCGCGATCAGGACCTCGCGGTCGCCGTCGCGGCACTCCACCACCAGCGGGCGGCGTACTCCCGCGACGCGGCCGACGGCGTCCCCGCGGTGCAGGCGGACGAACGTGAGGGACGCGGGCAGGGACAGGCGCCAGCTCATGCCCCGGGCGTCGGGGGTGACGGCCAGACCGGCCGGGCCGACGACGAGGTGGTCGCAGTCGGTGCGGCTGTACGGGACTTCACCGGACACCCGCGCGGGGACGACCGTCTCCGCCACCGGGGCCCGGGCTCCGGTGGCGGCCAGCAGCCCGGCGGACCTCCGCTCCGCCTGGTTCCGCTGCCCGCGCCAGGCCAGAGCGCCGAGCGGGACGGCGACGGCGGCCACCGCGCCCGCGGCGGCCGCCGCGGCCAGGGCGCTGGGCGAGACCGCGACCGCGATCATCGCGGCGATCCCGTACAGCGCGGCCGTCACGAACGGGACCGACGTGTGCCAGCGGCCGGTGGACGCGAGGCTGCGGCCGGTGCGCCGGAGCCGCCGCAGCCAGTGGGCCATCCACAGCACCGATCCGCCCAGCGGCGTCATGAGCACGGCCAGGAGCAGCAGCGGGAGGTAGGAACCGACCGGATAGGCGCGGGTGGTCAGACGCTCGTCGTCGCGGGTGGTGATCTCGTGGACCTCGTGGCGCCACGACACGGTGGTGACCGTCTCGCCCGTCTCGACCTTCCGCTGGCTGTTCTTGCCGAGCTGGGCCCGCTGGCGCGTGCCGTCCGGGAAGCCGAGGACGAGGTAGTACCTCTTGTTGTCACCCAGGCCGGTGACGTCCTTGCCGGTCACGGTGGCCCGTCGCGTCAGCAGGCAGTCCGCCGCCGTGTCCGCCGGTGCCGCGCCCTCGGGGCACGGCGCGGCGGCGGCGTAGGCGCGCTCGTCCGCCAGCGCCGACGGCAGCATGGCGGCCGGCACCCCGACACCCGGCGTGACCAGGAACAACCCCAAGAGCACCAACTGCCAGGGGGCGATGCCCCCTTTGCGATACATCGGCGTGCCCGCCCGTCCCCCTCGTCCTCGCGCGTCCGGCGATCAACGTACCGATGGGTTCACGGCGTCGTCCCCGTCGCGTCCCGGCGTCGCCGCGACCGCCCGGCGGCGGTCAACGTACCCGACCGCGGGTCCGCGAAGGACGGACAGGCTCCCGAGCCGCTGTGGACGAAGCCGACCTCAGCGCAGACGTACGGGGACGACGACGAACTCGTGGTAGCGGCGGGCGTGGTGATCGCCAGCGGCCGCCCGCTCGCGGCCCTCGACACGGCGACGGGTGAGGAGCGGTGGTCGCTGGAGGACGGCGCGGTGCCCGGTGCGCCGCTCCTGCTCGGCGCCGGCACCGTGTACCTGGCCAGCGGCACGTACGACGGCACCGTCGGCGGGTACGACCCGGCCTCGGGAGAGCAGCGGGACGTCGGCACCGAGCAGAACGGCGTGCAGGCCGTGGTCCAGGGCCGCCACCTCGTCTACACCGACGTCAGGAAGAACCTCACGGTGCGCGGTTCGCGGTACGTACCCGGCCGTCCGCCGGGTACGTACCGCCGCTTCGACATGCCCAGGACCGTAGCGGTAGCCCACGGCTCGCGTGCTGGAGCAAACGCGGCGAAGTCCGGCCGGTGGGCCCGTCGCGGGCGTGGCCGTCCTGACGCAAGGCGCCCCCCGGCGGAGGCCGGCCGGTCCGCGGGAACGGGGGATGGGGGGCCGGATTTCGCCGGTTCGGGGCGGGGGCGTGCGGTGGGTCCCGCGGGGGCGCTGGTGGCCGGGCGGCGGGTGTGTGCGGGGCCGGTCGGCACGGTCGCGCAGGGGTAGTGTCCGAGTTCGTGGGGTAATGACGCGCGTATATTCCTAGGGGCCCGCCGCTACCGAAGGTGCGATCGGGGTTCGGTCCGGAATCCCGGTGCGGGGGCTCGGCGAAGTGGGAGGTGTGGGCCGGTCCATGGTCATCCGCATATGGTTCAACTACGTGTCCCCGTTCAGCATGTTGACCCGGCGCCTGCTCGGGAGCGCGTTGGCCGATCCGGCCGTCGAGGTGCGCTGGTTACCCCACGAGGGCGGAGGTCAGCGGCTCGGTGCTCCGCCGCCCTCGGCCCTCGTCTGGGAGTTCGGGGTGCGGCGGCTCGCGTGGCGGCTGGGGCTGGAGATCGGCCGGTCCGCGCCGCCGCCGACGGGTGGGCGGCTCGCCCTGCGCGGCTACCAGTACGCCTGTGACCAGGGCCTGGGGGAGGAGTACAGCGAGCACGTCTACGCGGCCTACTTCCTGGAGAAGCACGACATAGGGCAGCTGGGTCCGCTCGTGCGGGTCGCCGGGCTGGCGGGGCTGGAACCCGAGGCGTTCCGAAGAGCCGTCACTTCGCAGCACTACGCGCAGCGCCACCGCGCGGCGCTCAGGGAGGGCCGGAACGTCACCGTCGTGCCGACACTGGCCTGCGGGGGGCACCGGATCGAGGGTGTTCCCACGGTGGCTCAGATCGAGCGGCTGACGGCGGGCGCGGCGCCGCTGCGGGCCTGAGCGGCGGGCGGGAGCTCCGTGTGAGGGCCTCAGCGGCCGCCCCCGGCCGCGGTGCGCGCTCCGGGCTCGTCGATGTGTTCCAGTGTCGTGTTGAGCGCATCCAGCAGGCAGGCCGCGGTGTCGCCGGGCAGCGGGGCGAGGAGCCGGGTGTGGCGGTCCGTGACGGCCTCGGCGACGACGCGGGTCAGCTCCGCTCCCTCGGGCGTCAGCTGGACCCAGTTGCTGCGCCCGTCCCGGTCGTTCGCCTCGCGGTTGACGAAGCCCGAGCGCGCGAGGCGCTGGATGATGTTGCTGGTGCCCCCGGAGGAGAGCCCGCACGCGGTGGCCAGGGCGGTCGGCCGCAGCCGGTGGCCCGAGGCGCTCAGGAGGGCCCTCAGGACGTCGGCTTCGGCCCGGGTCAGTCCCACGCGGGCCGCGGCCGAGGCGGTGGCGGAGTCGAGGAGCCGGCCGAGGCGGTAGACCTGTTGGGCCAGCACGTTGGAATCGACCCTGAACTCGTCGGAAGGCGCCATCCCCAACGTTCTCCTTCTGCTTCTGTAGCTCCTGCTCCCCGGGCCGGTCCGCGCAGCGGTAGCGAAGGCTTCCTGACGGGGGTGCAAAGCCGCAGAGGGGGGGCTGTTCGTGCTCCCACTCCATGGCGAAGACGGCCCCCGGCGCCTTGCTGAAGCAAGTGTAGAAGGCAACCTTCGCCCACGGAGTGTCCTGGCGATATTGCCGGTTGATTCCGTGGGGCGGGGGATACTAACATAGGAATATACCTTTCCGGAAAGCTTTAAAGCGGGTTTTGGCCGGGGTGTTTCGCGGCTCGGCGGAATCCCGAATCCCACTCACCGGTCGTCAAGTCCCCGTGGTGGGCAACCGAGTGAATCGCCCGGTTGGCCACCCGGCGCCGACGCACACAAGCCGACGCACACAAAGGGTCACCCATGACGAGCCACGGCGAAGTCGCGCGACGCACCGTCTCCTTACCCACGCCCTCCGACGCCCCCGGCCCCGAACACCTCTCGGCCACGGTGAGCGTGGCGGTGGCCGACCTCCGTCCGGCCGACTCGCCACGGGTGCCGGTCGGGGACCCGGACCACCTCCGCGCGCTGGCCGCGTGGCCCGGGGAGCTGCCGCCGATCATCGTCCACCGGCCCTCCATGCGCGTGATCGACGGGACCTACCGCCTCCGCGTGGCCGTGCTGCGCGGCGCCACCCGGGTCGCCGCCCGCTTCTTCGACGGCAGCCCCGAGGACGCGTTCGTGCTCGCCGTCACCGCCAACGCCGGCCACGGCCTGCCGCTCACCCCCGCCGAGCGCTCGGCGGCGGCCGCGCGCATCGTCGCCTCGCACCCGCACTGGTCCGACCGGTCCATCGGCGCCGTCACCGGCCTCTCGGCCCACGCGGTGGCCGCGCTGCGGCGCCGCAACGCCATCCCCGCGGCGGACGCCCGGGTCGGCCGGGACGGCAGGGTCAGGCCGCTCAGCACGGCGGCCGAACGCCGGGAGGCGCGCCGCCTGCTGGCCGAAGCCCCCGAGCTCTCGCTGCGGCAGGTAGCCCGCCTCACCGGGCTCTCACCCGCCACCGTGCGGGACGTCCGGGACCGGGTCAGCCGGGGGGAGGACCCGGTCCCCAAGCGGCTGCGCCGCCCCGCCGCTGTCCCGGCACCGCCGGGACCGTCCCCCCGCCGGCAGTCCGGACGGCCCGCGGACGGCCAGCGCGGCGGCGGCGCCGTCAAGGAGTTCGGGGAACTGTACGGCAGCCTGTGCGGCGACCCCGCCCTCCGGCACAGCGAGTCCGGCCGCGCGCTGCTGCGGCTGCTGGGGCAGTGGAAGATCACGGCGGAGGAGTGGGGTGCCATGGCCGACGCCGTTCCGGGCCACCGCCGGGAAGACGTGGCCGAAATGGCCCTGGCCTGCGTTCGGTTGTGGGAGTCGCTGGCCGAAGCGATGGGTACCGCCGAGCGCGCGCCCCGAAGGCGCGGTCAGTAGCGGACGGCGCGCAGCCGGGGGCCGTACGGGGCGGCGTCGAGCCAGCGTCCGGCGGCGGGCCACAGGGGAGCGGCGAGGGCCGCCGTCCGCTGCGCGACCCGCTGCCGGAGGCGGGGCGCGAGGAGGTGGCCCAGCGCGCTCGCGGCCGCCGTCACGTTGCGGTGCGCGGCCCGGCGCCGCTCGTGCGCGTACCGGCGGACGGCGTCGTCCCGGACGGCGTGGGCCGCGGCCACGGCGTCCGCGATCCCGGAGTTCATGCCCCGGGCGCCGAACGGGGGCAGCAGATGGGCCGCTTCGCCCGCGAGCAGGACGCGGCCGTACGGGTCGGTGAAGGCGCTCGCGACGCGCTGCTGGAACCGGTAGGCGGAGGTCCAGGTGACGCGGGGGGCCCGCAGGTGGGGGACGGCCAGGGGGAGCCAGTCGCCGATCCGCCCGGTGAGGCGGGCGGCGTCCTCGTCCGGGCGGCACTGCACGTCGATCCGCCAGCCCCCGCGGAAGGGCACGAGGAGGACGTTGCGCCGCAGCGCCGGGTGCCGGTAGTGGAACACCCGCTCCGGCGCGGCGGGGACGGCGCCCTCGTCGACGTCGACGACGAGGAACTCGGCGGAGGTGGTGGCCCCTTCCATCGCCACCCCCAGCCCCGCCCGCACGGCGGAGCGGGGGCCGTCGCAGGCGATGACGTGTCCGGCCCGGTGCTCGGCGCCCGAGGCGGTGCGCACCAGCGCCCCGCCGGGCCGGCCGGCCGCCCGCACGACGGCCTCGCCCCACAGCACGGGGATGCCCGAGCTCTCGCAGGCCTCGCGCAGGAGGTCCTCCAGGGCGGTCTGGGGCAGGCTGGTGAAGGGCGGCGGTCCCTCGCCCGGGGGGAAGGAGCGGTGGTGCACCTCGCGTCCCGCCCACAGGGTGCGGTGGGTGCCCCAGGTGAGCCCGTCGCGCGCGACCCGCGCGCCGAGCCCCGGGCTGACGGCGTCCAGGTGCCGCAGCGTGGCGCGGTGCACGAACAGGGCCCGGCTGCCGGGGCGCTCGTCGTCCCGGCGCCGGGCCTCCAGCACCAGTGGCGTGAGGCCGAGGGAGGCCGCGGCGAGTGCGGCGCTGAGTCCCACCGGGCCCGCCCCGACGACGATGACGGACGCGGTCACGCGCGCACCGGCCACGGGCGCGCGGGGCTCCCGGGATGCGTCCCGCTGGGCACGACGGCCGGGTTGAACCGCTCGACGACGCGCAGGGGCGGCTCGTCGGCCAGGTACAGCAGGTAGGCGCGGCGTACCGCGGGCGGCCCGGTGGGGGCCTGCGGCCACGGGGCCAGGCCGACGCCGAGCAGGGTGCGGCGCTGGCGGACGCCGGCGCGGGCGAGCGCCGGGCCGAGCGGGGTGTCGGCGCGGGTGACGGCGTCGGCGACGGCGGGTGCGGCGGGCAGGGGCCCCGTCACGAGGTTGCGGGAGACGGTGATGCCGTCCGGGGTGAGGAGTTCGGTGACCCGTACGAGACAGGGCGTGTCCGCGGGGCGGCGCACCGTGGGAGATCCCGGGCGCGGGGCGTCGCCGTCGGCCGGGGGCACCGTGTGCTGGCTGACGAGCCGCAGGCGCAGGGGAGCCCCGGTGCGCCTGCGGAGCTGCTCCGTGGTGGAGCCGGTGTGGCCGAGCAGGTGCCGGGTGAACGGGTCGGCGAAGCGCTCCTCGTGCGCGGCGGGCGGCGGCGCTGCGCTCGTCGCGGGCGGTGGCGGTGTTCCGGTACGGGCGGTCCCAAGCGTCCGCATGGCGGCACACTCCCGGCTCGACGGGTGGAGGCGTGCTGGAGGGCGTGGAGGCGTGCGGAGCCGCTGTGGCCGGGCCGCGGCCACAGCGGTCGGCGCGGAGGTCAGGCGCCGGGGTTGTAGTTCCCGGGCGCCAGCCGGGCGGTGATGGCCAGGCGGTTGTAGCTGTTGATGGCGACGATGACCCACACGAGCTGGGCGAGCTGCTCCTCGCCGAACGCCTCGCGGCCCAGCTCGAAGACCTCGTCCGGGAGCTGACCGTCGTGGATGAGGGTGACGGCCTCGGTGACCTCCAGGGCCGCCCGCTCGCGGTCGCTGTAGAACGGGGTCTCCCGCCAGGCGTTGAGCGCGAAGATGCGCTGCTCGGCCAGGTCCGCCCGGCGGGCGTCGATGGTGTGCATGTCGATGCAGAAGGCGCAGCCGTTGATCTGGGAGGCGCGGATGCGCACGAGGTGGAGCAGCTCGCTCTCCAGGCCGGCTTCCTCGGCCGCCGTGTCGGCCTGGCCGGCCAGGCGGTTCATCACCGCGTAGGTGGAGGAGGACAGTTCGCGGAGGTTGAGGCGCTCGTTCTTTCCGGTAGCCATGCGCTGACCATATGTGACCCGCAGTTGCCCCGACACCCGTCACGGACAAGGCAGTTGAACACCCCAGACGGCTCCTCGCCAGGGAAGTCGCCTGGTGGCCGACGGTTCACTCGGGTCTCGCTCGGCTCTTCCTTGACAGAGGAACTAGCTCGCGAGAAAGATAACTGTGCTCGTCGGAGTAATGACCCCCTGCTCCGGTTCGAGCAACGACCACCCCCTTCTTCTCGGACCGATCCGCACCACAGCACCGTCGTGCTCGACGCCGCGGGTGGCGCCGCGCCGGACGTCCCCGCGCGCCTTCGTGCGTCACGCACCCGCCATGTTCCGCAGTTCGCCATGTTCCAACGCCCGGAGACCCGTCCCGCGCGCTCCGACGGTCATCCGGGACCGACCGATGAACGGCTGGAAAGATATGTCTGAGCTGACCCACGGCACGTCACGGCCCGAGGGCGAGGCCGCCCTCAGCCAGCACCTGAGCGAGATGCTGCGCTGGCACTTCGAACCCGCCACCGGTTCCCCGTTCTGGCTGAGCAGGGTGGGGGACCTGGACTTCGACCCGCTGACCGACGTCAAGGAGCCGGCCGACCTGCGCCGGTTCCCGGACGTCAGCGACGAACTGCGCACCGTCCCGGTCGAGGAGCTCTTCCCCAAGGGAGCGGCGTCCAGCGCGTTCGACGTCTTCGAGTCCGGCGGCACCGTCGGCGCGCCCAAGCGCATCGTCGACAGCACCGCCCGGACCCGGAACGTGGACTGGGTCAGCGAGGTGCTGGCGCAGCACGGCTTTCCCGCCAGCGGGCACTGGCTGCACGTCGGCCCCACGGGCCCGCACGTCGTCGGGCGGACGGTGCGCCACCTCGCCCAGTCGCGCGGAGGCGTGTGCTTCACCCTCGACTTCGACCCGCGCTGGGTGAAGCGGCTCATCGGCTCCGGCCGCACCGAACTGGCCGCCGAGTACCGCGAGTACCTGCTCGACCAGATGGAGCTCATCGCCCGTACCCAGGAAGTGCGGGTGCTGTTCATCACTCCTCCCGTGCTGGAGGCGGTCTGCGCGCGCGGCGCACTCCACGAGCGGCTCGCCGCCACCGTGGAGGGCATCCTCTGGGCCGGCACGAGCATGAGCCCGGAATCGCTGCGGCAGGTCGAGGAGTTCTTCTTCCCCCGGGCGAAGGTGGCCGCCATCTACGGCAACACCATCATGGGCATCGCCCCGCAGCGCCCGCGCGAGGAGGGCGACGAGCACCCCTGCGTGTTCCGGCCCTACTTCCCGCAGTCCGTGGTCGAGGTCCTCGACCCCGAGACCGGCGAGGAGGTGGAGTACGGGCAGCGCGGCCAGGTGCTCATGCACCAGATGAGCCACGACATGTTCCTGCCGAACGTCCTGGAGCGGGACACCGCGATCCGGGTCCGGCCCGCCACCGGGGACACCGTCGACGGGCTGGCCGACATCGCCCCGCTGCGCGCCAAGGACGCCCCGGCCGTCGTCGAGGGGGTCTACTGATGAGCGCGCTGCCCGTGGTGAACCCGGTCATCGCCGGCCGGGAGGTGGACAGCCGCGACCGCTCCACCCTCACGGCCGTCGACGGCTCCCCGCTGGCCTCGGTCGGCCTCGCCCCTCGGCTCATGGCCCAGGCCGCCCTCAACCGGCTCCGCTCCGCCGACGCCGAGCCCGCCCCCGACGCCGCACTCTTCGCCAAGGCCGGTGAGCTCTTCGCCACCGCCGAGCTGGACGGCGAGAGCCCGCAGGAGTACTGCCGCCGCGTCGCCCTGGCCACCGGTACCCCGCTGGGCGCCGTCACCGGGGCCCGCGAGGGCATCCGCAACCAGCTCTCCCTGGTCGAGCGGCTCAACCAGGCCGAGCTGCCCGCCCCGTTCGCCGCCCCCGGCTTCGCCACGCACTGGGTGCCGCGCGGCGACCTGCTGGCGGCCGTCGTCCCCAACAACCACCCCGAGCCCAACGTCACCTGGGTGCGCGCACTGGCGATGGGCGTCTCCGTGCTCGTGCGTCCCGGCAGCAAGGACCCCTTCACCCCGCGCCGGCTCGTCGCCGCCCTCTCGGCCGCGGGGCTCGACCCGGACCGCGCGGCCCTGCTGCCCGGCGGCCACGAGGTGGGCGAGCACCTGCTCGCCGAGGCGGACCTCGGCCTGGTGTACGGCGGACCGGCCGCCGCCGAGCGGTTCGGCTCCCGCCGCGACGTGCTCGTGCGCGGCCCCGGCCGCAGCAAGGCGCTGGTCGGTCCGGGCGCCGCGCAGGACGAGGGGCTGCTCGACGACCTCGTCGAGTGGATCGCCGACGACGGCGGAGTGCGCTGCAACAACATCTCCCTCGTCCTCACCAGCGGCCCCGTCGCGCCCCTGGCGGACGCGCTGGCCGCCCGGCTCGCGACGTTGCCGGTGCGCCCCGTGACCGACCCGGACGCGGCACTGCCCGCCATGACGGGGGAGGCGGGCGCCGTGCTGGCCGAGCACCTCGCCGGGATGACCGCGCACGCCGTCGACCACAGCACCCACCGGTACGCGGACGGGCTCTGCGCCGACCCCGGCGACGGCAGCGCGGTGCTGCGGCCCCTCGTCGTCTCGGTGCCGACCGCCACCGACCCGCTCGTCGGCACCGAACTCGGCTTCCCCTTCGTCGTCGTGGCGCCCTGGCGGCCCCAGGACGGCACCGCCCCGCTGCGCGAGTCCCTCGTGGTCAGCCTGCCCGACGAGCACGCGGGGCTGGCCGGGCGTGTCCTGCGCGAGCCCAGCGTGCGCAAGGTGGTGACCGGACGGGTACGGCCCTGGGCCTCGGTGCCCGAGACCCCGCACGACGGCAGCCTCGCCCAGTTCCTGCTGGAACCCAAGGGGCTGGTCTCCGCGCCGGCGGAGAGCTGAACCGCCACCAGTACGTGTAGTCCCCTGCCACGTCTACGGAAGTGATGAGCGGTGACGACGACTGAATCCCCCACCCAGGCCCCCTCCGAGACGCCCGCCGCGGCTGCGGCAGCCCGTCCCGGAGCCCCGGCCCACCCGTTCCCCAGCCTGCACTGGCGGCACCTGCCCGCCGAGCAGCAGCCCGAGTGGCCCGACAGCTCCCGGGCGGCCCGGGTGCAGGACCGGCTCGCCCTGTGGCCCGCGCTGACGGCACCGGCCGACGTCCGGCGGCTCGCTTCCGCCCTGGCTCAGGTCCGGGCCGGAGAAGCGTTCCTCCTCCAGGCCGGTGACTGCGCCGAACCCGTCGGCCCCGCCGCCCTCCCGGCGGCCCGCGCCAAGCACAAGGCCATCGGCACCATGGCCGAGCTCGTCAGCGACCGGCTGGACCTGCCGACGGTCACCGTCGGGCGCCTCGGCGGCCAGCACGCCAAGCCCCGTTCCAAGCCCTCCGAATGGGTCGAGGGCCGGTCGCTGCCCGTCTACCGCGGGGACATGGTGAACGGCCACGCCCCCGACGAGGCGTCCCGGACCCCGGACCCCGAGCGCATGCACCGCGCCTACGCGACCGCCCGCGCGGTGATGAACGAACTCCAGCTCCTGGCCCACGAGACGGCCGGCGAGCGGGCGCTGCGCGAGCTGAGCGGCACCGAGACCGTGACGGACTACCCGGTGCGCCCCTGGGACGGCAGCCTGCGCTCCGTGCTGCGCGGCTACGGCCAGACGGTCCCCGGTCGGAAGGGCTGGACCAGGACCGGGCTGTGGACCAGCCACGAGGCCCTCCTCCTCGACTACGAACAGGCACTCGTCCGGCGGGACTCGCACACCGGACAGCAGTACCTGCTCTCCACCCACTTCCCGTGGATCGGCGACCGGACGCGCCAGGTGGGCGGCGCCCACGTGGCGTTCCTCGCCGGGATCGCCAACCCCGTCGCGTGCAAGGTCGGCCCCGGCATGCGGGAGGACGACCTCATCGAGATCTGCGGCCGGATCGACCCCCACCGCACCCCCGGCCGGCTCACGCTCATCAGCCGCCTGGGCGTCGGACACGTCCGCGAGCGGCTGCCCGAGGTCGTCCGGGCGGTCCGCCGGGCCGGGCACGACGTGGTGTGGATGTGCGACCCCATGCACGGCAACACCATCACCCTCGGCAACGGCCTCAAGACCCGCAGGGTCAGCGACGTCCTCGCCGAGCTCACCGGCTTCTTCGAGGTGCTGGGACGGGCGGGCGTGTGGCCCGGCGGCGTCCACCTCGAGATCGCCGGCGAGGAGGTGACCGAGTGCCTGGGGGCCGGCGGCTGCTCCTCCGAGGAGGGGCTGACCCGCGCCTACCGGACCCTGTGCGACCCGCGGCTCAGCAACGCCCAGGCCTACCTCGTCACCGACGCCGTGGCCGATCTGCTGAGCGGTCTGTGAGCCCTTCTCCTTCAGAAGCCGGAGGCACGCGACTTCGGCAGAAAGCGACGACCATGCGCACTCTGCTGATCGACAACTACGACTCGTACACCTACAACCTCTTCCAGCTGATCGCCGAGGTCAACGGTGCCGAGCCCGAGGTCATCACGAACGACGCCCCGTCCGCCGCCGCCCTGGACCTGTCCGGGTACGACAACGTGGTCATCTCGCCCGGCCCCGGACACCCCGGCCGGGAACGCGACTTCGGCATCGTCACCGACGTGCTCAGGCGCGCCGACCTCCCCGTGCTCGGGGTCTGCCTGGGGCACCAGGGCATCGGGCTGAACGAGGGCGCCGAGGTCGGGCCCGCGCCCGCACCGCGGCACGGCTTCCTCAGCACGGTCGAGCACCACGGCGAGGACCTGTTCGCGGGGCTGCCGCAGGGCTTCACCGCCGTGCGCTACCACTCCCTCAGCGTGGCCGAGCCGGTGCCCGAGGCCCTGGAGGCCACGGCCTGGTCGGAGGACGGCGTCATCATGGGCCTGCGGCACCGTCACCGCCCGCTGTGGGGCGTGCAGTTCCACCCCGAGTCGGTGTGCACCGAGTACGGCCGGCAGCTCCTGGCCAACTTCCGCGACCTCACCGTCCGGCACGGGCTCCGCCCCCGCCCGGCCGTCCCGTCGGCCGACGTCCCCGACGCCGTCGGCGCGGGCCCCGAGGCCGCCCCCGCCGGGGCGTCCACCGGTACCTCCGACGCCTCGCCGCCCCGCGCGGAGGCCGGGCTCGTCCACCCCGAGGAGCCGTCCGCCGGGCTGCGCGTGCACCTGCGCACCATCGAGACGGCCGTGGACGCCGAGGCCGCCTTCACCCACCTGTACAGCGACTCCCCGGCCCCGGCGTTCTGGCTGGACAGCGCCCATGTGGAGCCGGGACGGGCCCGGTTCTCCTTCCTGGGCGACGCCTCCGGGCCCCTGGCGGAGCTGGTGCGCTACCGCACCGGTGAGGACGGCGTCGTCGTCGAGCGGGCCGGGCACCCCGCCCGCCGGGTCCCCGGCGACGTCTTCGACTACCTCCAGCGGCAGCTGCGCAGGCGTCGCACCGACCTCACGGACGTCCCGTTCGACTTCTCCGGCGGCTACGTCGGCTACTTCGGCTACGAGCTCAAGGGCGACCTCGGGTCGGTCAACCGGCACACGTCCCCCGTCCCCGACGCGACGTGGCTCTTCGTGGACCGTTTCGTCGTCGTCGACCACTTCGCGGAGTGCACCTACGTCGTCGCGCTGTCCGACCCCGACACCGAGGTGGCGGCTGCCCGCTGGATCGACACCGCCGTCGCGTCCCTGCTGTCCCTGCCCCCGGCTCCGCCCGTGCCGGTGGCCGCCGGCGCCGACGCCGAGTCCTGGCTGCTGCACGACCGCGAGCAGTACCGCGCCCGCATCGAGGAGATCCAGCGCGCCCTGCACGCGGGGGAGAGCTACGAGGTGTGCCTGACCACCTCGGCCTGGCTGCCCGCGGCCGAGGGCGACGGCTACCCCTACTACCGGGCGCTGCGCCGTCTCAACCCCGCCCCCTACGCGGCCTACCTGCGGCTGGGCGACGTCGAGGTGGCCAGCTCCTCGCCCGAGCGGTTCCTGACGATCGACCGGTCGGGGACGGTGGAGACGAAGCCGATCAAGGGCACCGTCCACCGCGGCGCCGACCCCGAGGAGGACGCCCGGCTGCGCGACTCGCTCGCCGCCGACCCGAAGACCCGGGCGGAGAACCTGATGATCGTGGACCTGCTGCGCAACGATCTCGGGCGCGTGTGCGAGATCGGCAGCGTCCACGTGCCGCGCCTGATGGCCGCCGAGACCTACACGACGGTCCATCAGCTCGTCTCCACCGTGCGCGGGCGGATGCGTCCGGAGCACGACGCGATCGACGTCGTCCGGGCCTGCTTCCCGGGCGGTTCGATGACCGGCGCCCCGAAGCTGCGGACGATGGAGATCATCGACTCCCTGGAGGACGAGGCCCGGGGCGTCTACTCGGGCACCATCGGCTTCCTGTCGACCAACGGCACGGCCGACCTGAACATCGTCATCCGCACCGCGGTGCGCAGCGGCGGACGCTGGCGGGTCGGCGCGGGCGGGGCCATCGTCCTCGACTCCGACGCCGACGCCGAGTTCGACGAGGTGCTGCTCAAGGCCGCGGCCCCGCTGCGCGCCCACGCCGCCCGGCAGCCGTCCGACACCGAGCCCCAGGTCCCGCTGCCGGGCTGACGAGCGTCCCACCCCGAGCCGCGAGCAGACACGAGACAGGAGCCCGAGCATGGACGCGAAGACGGCGGGGAACGCGGCGGCGGCGCTGGCCGCCACCTGCGCCCACCGCGGATGGACCACCCGCCCCGCCTTCCACGAGAACGACACGACCGTCACCCACGGGGAGATCCACGCCCTGGCGGCGCGGGTGGCCTCCGTCCTCGCGGACCGGGGCGTCACCGAGGGCGACCGCGTCTGCCTCGCCCTCCCCGACGGGATCGCCTGGGTGGCCACGTTCCTCGCCACCGCCCGGCTCGGGGCCGTCGCCGTCGTCACCAACCCGGCGCTCACGGCGGCCGACCACGCCCGGCTGGTCGAGGACAGCGGGCCCGTCCTCGCCGTCACCGGTGAGGAGACCGCCGGCCACTTCCCCGGCCTGCCGTGCCCGACCCCCGAGGAGCTGCTCGGGGACGCGGCGGACCGGCCCCCCGCCCCCGCGGCGCCGGTCTCCGGCGACCACCCCCTCTACCTCCAGTACACCTCCGGCACGACCGGCGCGCCCAAGGGCGTCGTGCACCGGCACGGAGACCTGGAGCGGTACCACGGCGGAGCCGGCGCCCAGGTGCTGGAGATCGGGCCCGACGACGTCCTGCTGTCGGTGTCCAAGCTCTTCTTCGCCTACGGGCTCGGCAACGCCCTCGCCTTCCCGCTGTGTTCGGGCGGCGCGGCCGTCCTGGAGCCGGGCCCGCCCAAGCCCGCGCGGATCGCCGAGCTGGTGGCCCGGCACCGGGTCACCTACCTCTTCGCGGTGCCCTCCGCGTACGCCAACCTGCTCGCCGAGACGGCGCCCGACGCGTTCTCCAGCGTCCGCGCTGCCGTCTCGGCGGGGGAGCGGCTCACCCCCGAACTGGCCGAGCGGGTGACCGCGTTCCTCGGCGCCCCCGTCTACGACCAGCTCGGCTCCACCGAGGCCGGTCACGCGATCGCCACGGGAGGGCCCGCGCACCACGTGCCCGGCACGATCGGCAGGCCCGTCCCCGGCTTCGAGGCCGAGATCCGCGACCGGCACGGCACCCCGCTCCCCGACGGCGAGGCCGGTGAGCTGTGGGTGCGCGGACCGACCGTCACCCCCGGCTACCACCGGCGCCCCGACGCCACCGCGCGGACGATCGTCGACGGCTGGCTCAACACCCGCGACCGGGCGGTGCGCAACCCCGACGGCACCCTCGTCCACCACGGCCGCACCGACGACCTGGAGATGGTCGGCGGCATCACCGTCTCGCCGGTGGAGATCGAACGTCTCCTGGCCCGGCACCCCGCCGTCCTGGACGTGGCGGTGGCCGGTGTCCCCGACGACCGGGGCGCCACCAAGCTGCGCGCCTTCGTGGTCCTGCGGCCGGCGTCCGCCGGGGCCGACGCGGTGAGCGCGGAACTGCTCGCCGCCGCCCGCGCCGGACTGGCGCCGTTCAAGGTGCCCCGGAGCGTGGAGGTCGTCGGCGCCCTTCCCCGCACCGCCACCGGGAAGATCCAGCGCTACCTGCTGCGCCGCGGCGCCTGGTGACGTCCCTCCGCGCGCCCGGACCCGACCGCCCCCAGGAGTCTCCGCCCGCCCCTTTTCGTCCGTCAGAAGAGAAAGCAGCCTGAGATGTTCCTTGATCGCCTGCCGGAAAGCGCCTTCTACGTCGGCCTCATGTGGGAGAAGGCGGCACGGAAGTTCCCCGCCACGCCCGTGACCCTGGACGAGCCGCTGGCGACCCTGCCCGGTCTTGGCACCCGCTTCACCTACGCCTCCGTCGCCGACGTCGTGGCCGACCTCGCCTCGCGGCTGTGGCACCTGGGCATCCGGCCGAGCGAGCACGTGGCGGTCCACAAGAACGACAACTTCGACATATCCCTGCTGGCCAGTGCCGTCTCCCGGATCGGCGCCGTCCCGGTGATGGTCTCGGCCGCGCTCCCCGGCGAGATCGTCGGCAAGCTGCTCCAGCGGCTGGACCGCCCGTGGCTGATCACCGACGCCGCGAAGCTGGCCGGCCCGCTCGACGGCGTCCCGGTGCGGGAGTTGACGCACGAGACCGTGCTCGCGGGCACCGCCGGGTTCGACGGGCTGCGGATGATCGCCGACCTCGACGACGTCCCGCGCCGCCCGGCGGTGAAACTGCACCCCACCCACCCGACGCTGATCACCCACACCTCCGGGACGACCGGCGTCTCCAAGCTCATGGTGCACAACGCACGGGGGCTGTTCCACCGGCTGCTGCCGCAGCAGGTCATCGCCTGGCCGGTCCGCGGGAAGGAGACCGTCGCGCTGTGCATGTCCTTCGTGCACTCGCGCTTCTTCCACTCGCTCGGCGTCTTCCTCGGCTACGGCAACCCGCTCGTCGTCCTCCACGACCCCGACCCGGACAAGATCGGGCCCACGTTCGTCCGCCACCGGCCCGGCCTCGTCGAGACCCACCCCAACAACTTCATCCAGTGGGAGGAACTGGCCGACGCCGAGGGCGCCCCGCTCTCCAGCGTGCGCTACTACAGCAGCACCTTCGACGCCATCCACCCGCGCACCATCCAGCGGCTGCTGGCCGCCTCCACCCGGCGCCGCCCGATGCTCGTCCAGCTCTACGGGCAGAGCGAGACGGGACCGATCTCCGGCGCCGTCTACACGGAGAAGGGCGCGGCCGCGATGGACGGCCGGGACGTCGGGTACGTGCTGCCCGGCTTCATCCGCCTGAGGGTCGTGGACGACGCGGGCCGCCCCCTGCCCAAGGGGCGCCCAGGCCACCTCGAACTGCGCGGGCGCAGCACGGTGATGACCTACCTCGGCGAGCACGAGCGCTACCTGCGGAACAAGAACCAGGGCTGGTGGCGGCTGGGCGACATGGGCTACCTCGGCCGTTTCGGAAAGCTGCACCTCATCGACCGCGAGATCGACCAGATCGACGACATCGACAGCAACCTGGAGGTCGAGGACGTCCTGATGTCCCGGCTGCCCGAGCTGCTCGAGGCCATCATCGTGATCGGCGCCGACGGCGAGCCCGTCCCCATCGTCTGCACCCGCCGCGACGCCCCGCTGGACCCGGAGCGCTGGGCGCGGGCCACCGCCGGGCTGCCCCCGCTCGCCCCGCCGCTCCACTGGCCGTTCGGCGAGGTGCCCCGCACCTCCACCTGGAAGGTGCGCCGCGTGGAGATCACCCAGATGCTGCGCGAGAACCGCGTGCCCGCCCTCAACGCCGACTCCGACTGACCCGAACGCGCCGAAGGAGACCGAGGAACCCATGTCCGAAACCGAGGCACCCCAGGACGTGCTGCCGGTGCTGGTCGTCGGCGCTGGACCGGTGGGGCTGACGGCGGCGCTGGCCCTGCGCAGCCACGGACTGCCCGTCGTGCTGCTGGAGGCCGAGCCCGAGGACCGGGTGCGGCCCGGCAGCCGGGCGCTGTTCGTGCACCGGGAGTCGCTGCAGCTCCTGGGCCGGATCAGCCCAGGGCTGGACCGCACCCTGGTCGACCACGGCGTCGTGTGGCCGACCCGACGGACCGTCTACCGGGGCCGCGAGGTGTTCGCGCGGACCTACCCGCCGCGCACCCCCTCCGCGGACTTCGTCCCGCCCTTCACCAGCCTGCGCCAGGTGGAGACGGAGCGGCACCTGCTCGCCGCGTGCCGCCGGGCCGGCGTCAGCTTCCGGTGGGGCACCCCCGTGCGGGGCGTGCGGGCCTTCGAGGACGCCGTGGAGGTCGACACCGGACGCGGCCCGCTGCGCGCCCGGTACGTGATCGGGGCCGACGGGGCGCGCTCCAGCGTCCGGCGCTCCCAGGAGATCACCATGGAGGGCGACCGTTCCGAGGCCTTCCACGTCGTCGTCGACATCCAGGAGGACGCCGACGACCCCATGCCGCTGGAGCGCGTCTTCACCTACGAACACCCCGGGCTGGGCGGGCGCAGCGTCATGCGGGTGCCGTTCGCCGGCGGCTTCCAGCTCGACGTCCAGTGCAAGGACGACGACACCCCGGAGGAGTGGGCGGACGAGGCGGCGGTGCGGCGCTGGGTGCCCCGCGTCGTCCCCGCCAAGTACGCCGAGCGCGTCCTGTGGGTCTCGCGCTACCACTTCCTGCACCTGGTGGCCGACCGCTTCGCCGACGCCCACCGCCGCGTCCTGCTCGTGGGGGAGGCCTCCCACCTCTTCCCGCCCTTCGGGGCCCGCGGCATGAACAGCGGCATCGCCGACTCGGTGGCCGCCGCCGACTCGGTGGCCGAGGCCCTGGACGCCCCGGGGCGACGGCTGCGCGCGGTGGACGAGTTCGCCCTGCTCCGCCGGGAGGCCGCCCTCTTCAACAGCGACGCCGCCCGCACCGCCCTCGACCACCTCCGGCCGAAGCGGCGGCTCACCCGGCTCAAGCAGGCGGCCGGGGCCGCCCTCGCCCCCGTCCTGCCCTCCTGCGGGGAGTGGCTGGAACGGGCGCCCTACGGGCCGCGGAACGGCGCCCGCACCAACCCGCGCGGGCGGTACTGAACCGTGCGGCGCCACGAGGCGCAACCGCGCTGGTGGATCTGGGACGACGCCGGCGGCTGCCTGGTCCCCGGTCCGCGGGAGCCGGGGACGCCGAAGGCGGAGGGCCCCGGCCCCGAGCTCCTCGCGGCGGACTCCTGGCTCGTGCGGGAGGGCCGGATGCGGGGCCGCAGCCGGCACCGCGCCCGGTTCACGACCGCCTGCCGGGAGGAGGGCCTCGGGGAGGAGCACGTCGCGCGGTTCTGGGACGCCGCCCTGGCCGCCCTGCCCCGGCGCGGCTCCTGGTTCCCCCGCGCGGAGCTGCACGCCGACGGGGTGCTCGGGCTGCGCGTCCGCCCGTCCCCGCCGCTCCGGCCCGACATCCGGGTGCTCCTGCCGCCGCGGCCCGACCCCCGGCTGGCCCCGGCCAGGAAGGGGCCCGACCTGCCGGTGCTGGCCGAGCTGAGGCGGGCGGCGCAGCGGGAGGGTGCCGACGACCTCCTGCTGGCCCTCCCGTCCGGCGCCGTCAGCGAGTCCACCACCGCCAGCCTGCTGTGGTGGGACGGCGCGACCCTGTGCGCCGCCGACGCGGGGAAGCGGCAACTGGACGGCGTCACCCAGACGTTGATCACCGAGCTGGCGGCCGGGCGGGGGGTGCCGGTGCGCACCGTCCCCGTCGGCCCCGAGGACCTGGCCGGACGCGAGGTCTGGCTCGTCAACGCGCTGCACGGCATCCGGCCGGTGACCGCGTGGGTCGGCACCGGCCACCGCACGGTCCCCGCGGAGCGGGCGCGGCACTGGCGGGGGCTCCTCGACGCCCTGGAGGAGCCCCTCCCGTGACCGCGCCCCCCTGGCCCCCGCCCCGTGACCGCCGCGCCCGGCCCTGGCCCTGGCCCTCTGCCGGGACGGGCGCCCCGACCGGCGGGCCCTGACCCGGCCCGCCCCGACCGGCGGGCTCCGACCCGGCCCGCTCCGAAGACCACCACCGAACGCACGTCGAACCACCGGTTCCGACCGACCGCGGAACCCCGGAAAGGTAGGAGAACGCATGATCAGCCGTAGGGCGCTCCTGGGCGCGGGTGCCGGACTCGCCTCCGTCACGGGCACGCTGGGGGCCGTCCAGAGCGCCGCCGCCCGCCCCCGCCGCTCCTCCGTCCCCTGGGACCGGCTCGACCGGTGGCTCACGGGCGACGTCGTGCTGCCGGACGACGCCGCCTACGACCAGGCGCGCCGGCTCGCGACCGCCATGTTCGACGACATACGCCCCCAGGCCGTCGTCCTCGTGGAGAACCCCTGGGACGTCAGCCTCACCCTGCGCTTCGCCCAGGACCACGGGCTGCACACCGCGGTCCGCAGCGGCGGCCACAACTACGGCGGCTGGTCCACCTCCGAGGGGCTCGTCGTCAACATGACCCGCATGAACGGCGTCCACGCCTGCGGCCGCACGGCCCGGATGGGCTCGGGCGTGCAGTCGGTGGACGCCGTCGAGCGGCTCGCGCCGCACGGGGTCGCCGTGGCCGGAGGCTTCTGCCCCTCGGTGAGCCCCGGCGGCTTCATCAGCGGCGGCGGCACCGGCTGGCAGTACCGCAAGTACGGCCCGGCCAGCGACCAGCTCGTCTCGGCCCGCGTGGTGCTGGCCGACGGGCGGATCGTCACCGCCTCCCGGCACTCCCACCCGGACCTGTACTGGGCGCTGCGCGGCGGTGGCGGGGGCAACTTCGGCGTCGTCACCGAGTTCGAGGTCGTCGCCAACCCGATCACCCACGTCGGCCACTACGCCCTGACCTGGACGTGGGACGACGCGCCCGCGGCCGTCCACGCCTATCTGCGCTGGGCGTCCCGGGCCTCCGGCGACCTGGCCTGCGGCGCGCTCCTGCGGCTGCCGGACGCCCGGGAGGGGAACCCTCCCACGGTGATCGTCACCGGCGTCCACTTCGGCGGGGTCGCGGAGCTGGAACGGGAGCTCTCCGAGCTGGTCTCGGCGGTGGGCGCGCCCCCGGCGACCCGCGCGGTGGAGGAGCTGTCGTACCGGCGGGCGATGATGAGGGTCTTCGGCTGCGAGGACCGCACGGTCGACGCCTGTCACCTGACCGGCAGCAACCCGGAGGCGGCGCTGCCGCGCCAGGCGTACGTGAAGAACCGCGGCCGGATGTTCGACGCGAACCTCTCCCACCAGGGCGTGGAGGACCTGCTCACCGCCTTCGACGCCGAGCGCCGCGCGGGGCAGACCCGGATCGTCAGCCTCCTCGGGCTCGGCGCCAACGCCAACCAGCCCGCGACCGGGGACACCGCCTGGGTACACCGCGACGCGCTCTACAGCATCACCTGCACCGTCTCCCTCGCCGAGGCCTCGCCGCCCGCCGAGGAGCGGGAGGCGGCGCAGCACTGGCTCGACGGGATCTTCGGGGCGATCGACCCGCACTCCAACGGGCGGTCCTACGTGAACTTCCCCGACACCGCGCTGACCGACTGGGCCTCGGCCTACTACGGCTCCAACCTTCCGCGGCTGCGTGACGTCAAGCGCTCCTACGACCCGCACGGGTTCTTCCGCTTCCCCCAGTCCGTCCCGCTGCCCTGACGGCGGCGTCACCCGGGCCCCGGGTGACGGGCGGGCCCCGGACCCGGAGGCCCGTGCCCGCGACCGTCGGTGCGCTGCCGCCCCGGGCGCTCGGCCGGGGCGGCGGCGCAGGTGGGAGGGGGTGACTGGGCCAAGGTGGTGAAAAACATAACGCGGCGGAGCGCCGTCCCCCGTATCGTGACCGCATGCAGGTGATCCAGTCCACGAAGCTCGCCAACGTCTGCTACGAGATCCGGGGCCCGGTGCTCGAGGAGGCGATGCGGCTTGAGGCCGCAGGTCACCGCATCCTCAAGCTGAACACCGGGAACCCCGCGGCCTTCGGTTTCGAGTGCCCGCCGGAGATCCTGGAGGACATGCTCCGCAACGTGGGCAGCGCCCACGGCTACGGGGACGCCAAGGGGCTCCTCGCCGCCCGGCGCGCGGTGATGCAGCACTACCAGACCAAGGGCATCCAGCTCTCCGTCGAGGACGTCTACCTGGGCAACGGCGTCTCGGAGCTCATCCAGATGGCGATGCAGGCGCTCCTGGACGACGGGGACGAGGTCCTCGTCCCGGCGCCGGACTACCCGCTGTGGACGGCGGCCGTCTCGCTCTCGGGCGGAACGGCCGTGCACTACCGCTGCGACGAGCAGTCGGAGTGGATGCCGGACCTCGCGGACATCGAGCGCAAGATCACCGACCGCACCAAGGCGCTCGTCATCATCAACCCGAACAACCCGACCGGCGCGGTCTACAGCGAGGAGATGCTGCGGTCCCTGACCGAGATCGCCCGCCGCCACCGCCTGGTCGTCTGCTCGGACGAGATCTACGACAAGATCCTCTACGACGGTGCCGTGCACACCTCGACGGCGACCGTCGCCCCCGACCTGCTGACGCTCACGTTCAACGGGCTCTCGAAGTCCTACCGGGTGGCCGGTTACCGCAGCGGCTGGCTGGCGGTGTGCGGGCCCAAGGCGCACGCGTCGAACTACATCGAGGGTCTGACGATCCTCGCCAACATGCGGCTGTGCGCCAACATGCCCGCCCAGCACGCGGTGGCCACGGCGCTCGGCGGACACCAGTCGGTCAACGACCTGGTGCTGCCCGGGGGGCGGCTGCGCGAGCAGCGGGACGTCGCCCACGAGATGCTGACCTCGATCCCCGGCGTCACCTGCGTCAAGCCGAAGGGCGCGCTGTACGCGTTCCCGCGGCTCGACCCGAAGGTCTACCCGATCAAGGACGACCGGCAGATGGTGCTGGACCTGCTGCGTGCCGAGAAGATCATGATCGTGCACGGCACCGGCTTCAACTGGCCCGAGCCCGACCACTTCCGCGTCGTGACGCTGCCCCCGGCCCGCCAGCTGGCGGACGCGGTGCAGCGCATCGGTTCCTTCCTGGACGGCTACAGCCAGCCGTAACCCTCCCCGCGTTCCGGCTCGGCGCCGCCGCCGGCGCCGTCCGGGCGGCCGGCGCCGTCCGGGCGGCTCAGAGGCCCAGTGCCTCGGCGTGGGCCTCCATCCGGGCGGCGGCGAGGGCCTCACCGGGCACGTCCTCCCGCGCGGTGGCGACGACGAGCGCGTTCCCGGCCAGGGTGTGCGCCCGCCGGTGCAGCGCCTCGACGTGCTCGGCCTCCGCGCGCTTCGACGTCGGATCGGCCCGCTGCGGGGGAGCGCCGCGGAGCCGGGCCACCTGGGTGGCCAGCCGGTGCGCGGCGGTGTCCAGCTCCGGGCTCGGCGCCAGGACGCGCAGCTCGTCCGTGACCGTCAGCAGGGCGGTGAGATGGCCGGCCAGCCGGATGTCCAGCTCCTCCTCGCGGGAGCGGTGGGGGTAGCCGTCGGCCGCCGCGTCCTGCTCGGTGACGGAGTGGACGGACGTTCCGCGGTGCGCTCGACTCGGTTCGTACATGGAGGCCTCCTGCGTGCTTCGGGAGACCATCCTAGCTTGGACCTTGTCTAAAGTTGTAGCCGATGCATTGCGCATTCGCCGACTGACGCTCGGCACGGACGTTCCCCGCGCCCCGAACGGGCGCGGGGAACCGCACGGGCGAGCACGGTGGACCGGCAGAGGACGACGCGCGGGAAGGGGCACCCCCTCTGCGCGGCGGACCCGCCGGGTACGGCTAGCCCAGACGCTCGACGAGCGCCCGGTACTCGTCCCACAGCTCCTTGGGCGTGTGGTCGCCGAAGGTGTTCAGGTGCTCCGGCACGAGCGCGGCCTCCTCACGCCAGACCTCCTTGTCCACCGTCAGGAGGAAGTCGAGGTCGGCCTCGGAGAGGTCGAGCCCCGCGGTGTCGATCGAGCCCTTCGCCGGCACCGTGCCGATCGGCGTCTCGACGCCCTCGGCCTCGCCGTTCAGCCGGCCCACGATCCACTTCAGGACGCGGCTGTTCTCGCCGAAGCCCGGCCAGACGAACTGGCCCTCGTCGTTCTTGCGGAACCAGTTGACGTAGTAGATCGTCGGCAGCTTCGCCGGGTCGGCGGCGTTCTTGCCGACCTTGATCCAGTGGGCCATGTAGTCGCCCATGTTGTAGCCGCAGAACGGCAGCATCGCGAACGGGTCGCGGCGCAGCTCGCCGACCTTGCCCTCGGCGGCCGCCGTCTTCTCGGAGGCGACGTTCGCGCCCAGGAAGACGCCGTGCTGCCAGTCGCGCGACTCCGTCACCAGCGGCACCGCCGAGGCGCGGCGGCCGCCGAAGAGGATCGCCGAGATCGGCACGCCCTTCGGGTTCTCCCACTCGGGCGCGATCGTCGGGCACTGCGCGGCCGGGACGGCGAAGCGGGCGTTGGGGTGGGCGGCCGGGACGCCGGACTCGGGCGTCCAGTCGTTGCCCTTCCAGTCCGTCAGGTGGGCCGGGGCCTCCTCCGTCATGCCCTCCCACCAGACGTCGCCGTCGTCGGTGAGCGCGACGTTGGTGAAGACGGTGTTGCCCCACAGCGTCTTCATCGCGTTGGCGTTGGTGTGCTCACCGGTGCCCGGTGCGACGCCGAAGAAGCCGGCCTCCGGGTTGATCGCGTAGAGGCGGCCGTCCTCGCCGAACCGCATCCAGGCGATGTCGTCGCCGATGGTCTCCACCGTCCAGCCCGGGAGCGTCGGCTCCAGCATGGCCAGGTTCGTCTTGCCGCAGGCGGAGGGGAAGGCGGCGGCGATGTACTTGGCCTCGCCCTTCGGCGGAGTGAGCTTGAGGACGAGCATGTGCTCGGCCAGCCAGCCCTCGTCGCGGGCCATCACGGAGGCGATGCGCAGCGCGTAGCACTTCTTGCCCAGCAGCGCGTTGCCGCCGTAGCCGGAGCCGAAGGACCAGATCTCGCGGTCCTCGGGGAAGTGGGAGATCCACTTGTCGTCGTTGCACGGCCACGGGACGTCCGCCTCGCCCTCGGCGAGCGGGGCGCCGAGGGTGTGCACGGCCTTCACGAAGAAACCGTCGGTGCCCAGCTCGTCCAGCACGGCCTGGCCCATGCGCGTCATGGTGCGCATGGAGACGGCGACGTAGGCCGAGTCGGTGATCTCCACGCCGATGGCGGACAGCGGGGAGCCGACCGGGCCCATGCAGAACGGGACGACGTACAGGGTGCGGCCCCGCATGGAGCCCCGGAAGATGCCCTGCTCACCGGCGAAGATCTCGCGCATCTCGCCCGGGGCCATCCAGTTGTTCGTGGGGCCCGCGTCCTCCTCCTTGGCGGAGCAGATGAACGTCCGGGACTCCACACGGGCGACGTCGCGCGGGTCGGAGGCGGCGTAGTAGGAGTTGGGGCGCTTGACCGGGTCCAGTTTGGTGAACGTGCCCTTCTCGACGAGCTCCTCGCACAGGCGCTCGTACTCGGCCTCCGACCCGTCGCACCACACGACGCGGTCGGGCTGGGTGAGGGCGGCGATCTCGTCGACCCAGGACACCAGTTCACGGTGCTGGGTGGGGGCTTGGGTGGGAGCCGCAGTACTGCGCGCCACAATCGCTCCAGAGGGTGAGAGGGTTTTTTGACCGCCCAGGGCGGTGTTGTTCCTGGGTTGTGCTTCGGCCCCGTGGGGGCTGCGACCCGGACGCTGCGGCGATGCTCATCCGGTGTCGACCACGCTCATCTGATCATGACTCTCTCCGCTCGTATGTGTCCAGAGGGCCGACAGGTGAGCATCGCCACTCGTTGAGTAGTGCTGAGTACACCCGCAGTCCAGGGGGTAAACCCCACTCCTTCACCTACGGGGGCGTAGGTACGCTGACGGCCATGACTGTCGCCGCCTCCGAGTCCGGGCCCCAGCCCGCTCCCGAGCACGTGTCCGAGCATCCCGCAACCGCGGCGGAAGCGCCTTCGGCGACGACCTCCGCGTCCGGTGCCCCCGCGTCCGGTGACCCCGCCGGGTACCCGTCGGAGGCCATGCCCCTCAAGCCCCGGCTGCGGGGCTGGCTGCACGCGGGCATGTTCCCCGCGGTCATGGCGTCGGGGATATTCCTCACCGCCCTCGCCGACTCCACCCGGGGCCGGGTCGCCTGCGCCGTCTACACCCTCACGGCCTGCCTTCTCTTCGGCGTCAGCGCCCTCTACCACCGGGGCGACTGGAGCCCGCGGGCCGGCGCCGTCCTGCGCCGCCTCGACCACGCCAACATCTTCCTGATCATCGCCGGCACCTACACGCCGCTGACGATCCTGCTGCTCGACGGCGCCCGCGGCGACCTCCTGCTGTGGGGCATCTGGGCGGCCGCCGCCCTCGGCATCGCGTTCCGGGTGCTGTGGGTCGGGGCCCCGCGCTGGCTCTACACCCCCTGCTACATCGCCATGGGATGGGCCGCCGTCTTCTTCCTCCCCGACTTCCTGCGCGCCGGAGGCATCGCCGTCCTCGTCCTCGTGATCGTCGGCGGGCTCCTCTACAGCGCGGGCGGCATCATCTACGGCATCAAGCGCCCGAACCCCTCACCGCGCTGGTTCGGTTTCCACGAGGTGTTCCACTCCCTCACGCTGGCCGCCTTCGTCGTCCACTACGTCGGCATCTCGATCGTCGCCTACCAACACGGCTGACGCTGACCTCCCCGGGCGGGGCGAGCGAACGCGCTCGCCCCCGGCCCCGCCCTGCGGCGCCCGCGCCCGCTCAGAAGAAGGTGCGCACGTAGTCGGTGACGGTGCCGTCCGCCGTGGCGAGCGGGATGAGCTGCCACTTGTCGAAGATCGTGCACGGGTGGGACATGCCGAGCCCCACCCAGTCGCCCACGGCCAGCTCGGTGCCCTCCGCCACCCGCAGCCAGGCGTGCTGGTCCGACAGGGCCGTCACCGTCAGCCCGTGCGCCGGACGCACCGCTCCGGTGTCCCCGTCGCGTACCAGCATCGGCCGGGGGAGGTGCAGGTCGTGCGCCGCGTCCCGCTTGCCGGCGTTGACGAACGCCTGCCCCGGCTCCGGGCGCGAGAGGACCTGGGTCCACAGGGTGAAGGCCGCCCGCAGCCCGCCCTCGTCCGGCACCCGGTTGAACGGGGTCAGGGCGCGGTAGTGCTCGTCGTCGTGCGACACGTACGCGCCCGAGCGCAGCAGCTTCA
Source organism: Streptomyces sp. WMMC1477 (assembly GCF_027460245.1). Lineage (NCBI taxonomy): Bacteria > Bacillati > Actinomycetota > Actinomycetes > Kitasatosporales > Streptomycetaceae > Streptomyces > Streptomyces sp. WMMC1477. The sequence goes on from NZ_JAPZBD010000003.1 coordinate 3,867,033, forward strand.
CCACCGGGACCGACAGCGGCTGCCCGAACTCCTCCAGGACGTCGGCCACCGCGTCGAACCAGGCGCTGCCGCCGGCGCTGACCAGGACCTCGTCCACGCCCTCGAAGAGGCCGAGCCCGTCGAGGTACTGCGCGAGCGCCGTCAACCGCCGCATCCACGCCGTCACCGACGCCACGTCCGGCTCCGGCACCTCGCCCTCGTACCCGGCGACACCGACGAGCCGCAGAGCGGCGGACGCCGCGGCCGCCCGCGCCACCTCCACGCCCTCGGCCTCCCGGCGCACGCCGGTGCGCGCACCGTCCGCCGCGCCCAGCTCGACGACGACGTCGAGCCGCCGTCCGGCGCCGGCCTCGCGCAGCGCGGCCTCCATCAGCTCCACGCCCCGCACCGCGTCCACGTAGCAGACGAGCCGGAACTCGGGGTCCGCCGCGAGCTCCCGCGCGACCCAGCGCAGCCCGGCCGCGTCCACGAGCTGGTTGGCCAGGAACACCCGCCGCACCCCGAACGCCCGGCACACGCGGGCCTGCGCGACCGTCGCCACCGTGATGCCCCACGCCCCGCGCTCCAGCTGCCGCGCGAACAGCTGCGGCGCCATCGACGTCTTGCCGTGCGGCGCGAAGGCCAGCCCGTGGCGCTCGGTGTAGCGCTGGAGGGCCGCCAGGTTGTGTTCCAGCGCCTCGGCCGACAGCGCCAGCACGGGGGTGGTGAAGCCGCCGTGGAAGAGGTTCCTCCGCTCCTCGGCCAACGCCCCGACCGTCAGCCCCTCGGCGTCCGGCGGCAAGCCCTTGAACCGATGGTCGACGACATCGTCCCGCAGCGCCTTCAAGCCGAAATCCACCATTCGGGAAGCCTACTCGTGGCGCCCGTCACCGGTTCGGCCCAGTGGGGCCCGCCGGTGCGTAACCCGTCGGCGGCGGCCCAGTTCCCCGTACAGGGAGCAGGCCGGCACGGGAGACGGGCGATGACGCGTTCCGCACAGCCACGGCGTTCCGCGCGGGCCTGGCCCTGCGCACGGGCCTGGTGTTCCCGGAAGCCGAGGCGGCGGCCCGGGCGCCTCGGCACCGCGGGCGCCGCGCTCCTGTGCGTCGCCGCCACCGCCCTCGGCGCCGCCCCCGTCCCCGCCGCGATCGGCCCCGGGTACGCCCCGGCCGGCCCCGGGTTCTCCGGGCCGCCCCCACCGGCCCCCGACTCGCCGGGCGGGCTCGCCGGAACCGTCGCCCTCAGCAACTGCTCGGGCGCCGTCGTCCGCCTGCCCCGCTCCCGTCCCGCCGACCCCGCCCTCGCCCTCACCAACGGCCACTGCCTGCCGGGGCGGGTGCCCCAGCCCGGCGAGGCGCGCGCCGACGAGCCCGCCCACCGCACGCTCACCCTGCTGGACGTCGACGGGGACGCCCTGGGCACCCTGCGCGCCGACCGCCTCCTCTACGCCACCGTCACCGGCACCGACGTCGCCGTCTACCGGCTCACCTCCACCTACGCCGCGATCCGAGCCCGCCACGGCGCCGTCCCGCGCACCCTGGCCGCCCGCCGTCCCGCCGCCGGAACCGCCATCGAGATCCCGGCCGGGTACTGGAAGCACGTCTACCGCTGCGCGATCGACGGCGTCGTCCCGCTGCTGCGCGAGGGCCGCTGGACCATGGCGGACTCCCTCCGCTACACCCCCGAGTGCGCCACCGTCGGCGGGACCTCCGGCGCCCCCGTCGTCGACCGCGCCACCGGCCGGGTCGTCGGCGTCAACAGCACCGGCAACGACGAGGGCGGTCGCTGCACGGTGCACAATCCCTGCGAGGTCGGCGCCGACGGCACCGTCACCGTGCGGCAGGGCACCAACTACGGCCAGCAGACCAGCGTCCTCACCCGCTGCTTCCGCCCCGGCGGCACCCTCGACCTCGACGCCCCCGGCTGCTCACTGCCCCGGCCGTAGGCCTGCTCCGGCGAGCGGGGCGCGTCTGCTTCTCCGCACGCCCCTTTGACACCCTTGTGCGCCCCTGCACACCTGACCCTCTGTGACTAAGGTCATACGCAGCCAACTCGCCGGACGAGTCGGGGGACGCGCATGACGATTCCTGCCCAGGACACCGGTGACGGCGCCCAGCCCGCCGCCACTCCACGCCGCTACGTCCACACCGAAGCCACCCGGCTGCTCTCCGGCGGTGTCTACCTCGACCACGCGTTCCGCACCAAGGTGATCGACGAGCTCGTCGCCCACGAGGACCGCCCCGTGCCGCCCTCACTCGGCGTGGACGTCGTCTCGGTGCTCCACCACGCCCTGCGCGCCCGGTCCCAGGAGATCGGCAAGGCCGTCGGGGTGCTCGTCGTCTGGGTGCTGTTCTTCGCCCTGACGATCGGCCTCGGCCGCACCGCCTCCGGCACAGCGGCCGCCCTCGGGGCCTCACCGCTGGGCTTCTTCACCGTCTGGCCGCTGTTCTTCGCCCTCATCGGGCTGCTGCTGCTCCTCACCCGGCAGCCGCAGACGTCCAGGGCGCGGATCGGGCGGCTGCTCGGCTGGCTGTTGATGGCCCTGTACGTCGTCACGGTGTTCCTGGCCGCGATCAGCGGGGACCCGACGGCCTGGGCCGGCCTGCTGATGCCCTTCGCCCTGGCCCTGCCGCTGTGGGCCCAGCAGGTCGACCTCATGTCGCTCCTGCGCCGCGAGCTGACCGGCGAGGGGTTCCGCACCGCGCCGCCGCCCCGGCTTCCGGCGAGCGACCGGTACCGGCGCATCGAGGCGGCCATCACCGAGGAACAGCACTCACCGCTGACCGTCTACGACCCCTTCGAACCCTTCCTCGGCGCCGGACTCCCGCACAACCCGTGGTCCCTCGCCCTGGAGCTCAAGCGGCAGCCCGGCAGCACGTCCAAGGAGTCGCTCACCCCGCGTCAGGTCGTCGACCTCATCACCCCGCGGCTGACCGCCCTGCGGGATGCCGCCGGTGCCCGGCACAGCATGGACCGGCTGCGCTCGCTGGAGATGGAGGAGTTCGTCTACCTGCCCGGCGGCGTGGCCCGCCCGGCGGTCTCCCGGCGGGCCGAGCACATCCGCGAACACCTCGACGTCGCCGTCGACGAGGGCGGCGAGGGCCGCAGATACTTCCTCCGCGTGCGCATCGGCGCCTGGCACGAGCAGGTCGTCGTCTCCGTCCTCGTCCGCGTCCACACCCAGGGCGGCATGCTGGTGCTGGAGGTCGTCCCGCACGTGCTGACCCCGGTGCGCAGGTCCTTCACACGCATCGACGAACTGGCCGACCCGGCGCGCAACGACAACCGCCGGTCCGCCGTACGGGCTCTGGGCGACACCCCGACCGCCCTCTACGACAGCCTGCGCACCCTCGGCTCCGCCGTCGCGGGCGCGTTCCGGCTGTGGATGCGCAAGCCGCACCTGTCCGTCTCCGACGGCCCGAAGACGTCCATCCGCGAGCTCGGCAGCACCCCGAAGCTCTCCCTCTTCCAGGAGATGGACGTCAGCCGCTACATCAAGACCGTGCAGGACCGGATCGCCAGCGGGGTGCGGGACGCCCTGCGCACCTCCGGCTTCCAGACGGACGAGTTCCAGCAGCAGATCGTCCAGGTCTCCCAGGGAGGCGTCTACATCGGGGAGATGAGCGGCGGTGCCGTCGCCTCGGGCACGGGCGCCAAGGCCCGCGCCACCACGTCCACCGCCACGCAGAAGTCCACCGAACCAGCGGCACGGGAGAGCAGCGAATGAACGGGGAAGCCGAGCAGGAGCCGACACCGGAAACGCGGAACGTCCGGGTCTCGGGGGGCGTCTACGTCCGGAACATGAGCGGCGGCGCCGTCGCCGCGGGAGAAGGCGCCCAGGCCGTCAACGACTCGCCCGGAGCCGTCGTCTCCTCCGGCGAGCACGCCCGGAACCAGGCGGGTCATCAGGTCCTCACCGCCAGCCCCGAACTCCTGGCCGCCGTCCGCGAGCTGCGCCGGGGCCTGCCCATGCTCGCCCCCGGGGCCGAGGGCGTGGCCGAGGTGGGGGAGAGCCTCGCGGAGCTGGAGCGCACCGGCCAGGCCGAACGCGAACGGCTCGGCCGCCTCCGCGAGCTGCTGCGTTCCGGCGGCAGTGCGGTGGCCGCCCTCGCCGCCGCGGCCCCCGTCGTCCAGGCCGTCCAGGCCCTGCTGGGCTGAGCGGGCGGCCGTGGCGTACTGGGACGAGGAACGCGGAACCTGGGTCACCGAGCCCGGGCCCGAACCTGCGCCGGGGGCCGGGGCCTGGCCCGGGACCGAGCCCGAACCTGCGCCGGGGGCCGGGGCCTGGCCCGGGACCGAGCCCCGGCCTTCCGGCGGGCAGCCGCCGCCGATGCCGTCCGCGCCGCCCGCGGTGCCCCCTTCGCGGCAGCCCGGCCGGCCCGCGGAACCCGCGGCACCGGAACAGCGTTCCGAGGCGCCGACGGCCCGGGACGAGCGTTCGGTCCAGCCGCCCGACGGGCCGCCGGTCGGGCTCGGTGAGGCCGAGGCCGTCGGTTCGCGGCCCGCACGGGGGCGGCGAGCACCGGTCGTGGCCGGGGTCGTCGTCCTCGCCGTGCTGCTCGCCGTCGGCGCGGCCGTGTGGCTCGCGCTGGCCACCGGGGGCGAGGAGAACGAGCGGGACGACGCCCGGCCCCCGCGCCCGTCCACGAACTCCCCCTCCCCCTCCGACTCGTTCGACCCCGACCCACCGACGACTCCGCCCGCGTCCTCGCCGCCGCCCTCCGAGGCCTCGGCCCCGCTCCCCGAGGGCTGGGAGTGGTTCCGCGACGTCCGCTTCGACGTGGCCGCCCCCGAGGCGTGGCGGCTGCGGCGGAACGGGGTCAGCACCTTCATCGGCACCCCCGGTGAGCGCCGTCGCATCCAGGTGTTCACTCTGGGGAGGGACGCGCCGCAGGACTCGATGGACCAGGCCCGCGCCATCGCCGAGCGGTTCGAGGGCTACGAGCGGGATGAGTCCGGGCTCGTGACGCCCAGCCGTGCCGACAGCGTGCTGCACGCCTACCGGTACGAGCACGAGGAGTTCGGCCCCCGGATCAGCTTCGACGAGCGCTTCACCGCCGACAACGGCGTGCCCTACAGCCTCGTCACCTCCGGGCCCGTCGGCGACCGCATCGAGGTGGCGTGGGTACACCGCTTCGCGATGGAGACCTTCCGTGTCCACCCACCCAGCTTCGGCTGACGGCCCCGGCGCCGTGTCCGGCCCTGGCCCCGGCGCCGTGTCCGGCCCCGGTTCCGCCCCCGCGTCGGACGAGGCGGAGGGCCGGGTCCGCTGGCGGTCCGTCGGCCCCGGTCTCGTCGTCGCCGCCACCGGCATCGGCGCCGGGGACCTCGTCGCCACGCTCGTCGCCGGCAGCCGCTTCGGGTACACGCTGCTGTGGGCCGTCGTCGTCGGCTGCGTCATCCGCATCGCCTTCGCCGAGGGCGCGGCCCGCTGGCACCTGGCCACCGGCCGCACGCTCTTCGACGGCTGGCGCTCCCTCGGCTCCTGGACCCTCTACTACTTCGGCGGCTACGCCCTGCTGTGGGGCTTCGTCTACGGGGCGACGGCGATGTCCGCCGCCGCCCTGCCCCTGGCTGCGCTCTTCCCCGACACCGTGGACTTCACGGTGTGGGGGATCGGGACGGCTCTCCTCGGCCTCGTCTTCGTGTGGTTCAACCGGTACCGGGTCGTCGAGCGCGTCATGACGGTGCTCATCGGCGCCATGTTCGTCGTCGTGGTGGTGCTGGCCGTCCGGGTCGTGCCCGACGCGGGCGCGGCGTTCGCCGGGCTGTGGCCCTCCGTTCCCGAGGGCTCCGTCGTCTACACGCTCGGCGTCGTCGGCGGCGTGGGCGGCACCATCACGATGGCCGCCTACGGCTACTGGGTGAACGCCAAGGGCTGGGACACCCCGGGCTGGATGCGGATGATGCGGCTGGACAACGCGACGGCCTACGTCACCACGGCCGTCTTCACGATCGCCATGATCGTCGTCGGCGCCGAACTGCTGCACGCCACCCAGGCCACGCTGGACGGCAGCAGGGGCCTGCTGGACGTCGGCACGGAGCTGGAGCGGCGCTTCGACCCGCTCACCGCCGACCTGTTCCTCGTCGGCTTCTTCGCGACCTCGTTCTCCTCGCTCGTCGGCGTCTGGCACGGCGTGAGCCTGCTGTTCTCCGACTACACGGCCCACCTGCGCGGCGTTCCGGGACGGTGGGCGGGCGGCCGCACGGGCGGTGACGGGGCTGGTGGCGCGGGCGGTGACGTGGGCGGTGCCCGCGCGGTGGCCTCCGGAGCCCGGGAGCGCTCGCCCGCCTTCCGCTTCTACCTGCTCTGGCTCACGTTCCCGCCGATCGTGCTGCTCTTCCTCGACCGCCCCTTCGCCCTCGTCATCGGATACGGCGTCCTCGGGGCGCTGTTCCTGCCGTTCCTCGCCGGAACGCTGCTCGTGCTGCTCAACCGGCGCGACATGCCCGCGCCCTGGCGCAGCGGCCCGCTCAGCAACACCATGCTCGTCCTGGCCGCCGCGCTGTTCGTCGTCCTGTGCGTCGAACAGATCCGCACACTTCCCTGGTAGGGCTACTGCCGTGGCACGAGGAGCACATATGGTGAGGAACGGCCGCCGCGGCCGGTATCCGAGAGCGCCGCGCGGGGCCTGCGGAACCCGACCGACGACGGGCAGGCAGATGTGACGACCGCGATAGCCGTGACCAGCCCGGAGCTGGTGTTGCCGCCACCGGACCGGCAGACGCCGCCCGCCGTCGTCCTCCCGCCGCCCGACCGCACGCCGCTCGACGCCGCGCTCGACCACACCCGTCACCTGCTCGACCAGCACGGCTACCTCGTCGTCCTCTACCCCGCCTCGGTCCCCGCCGCCGTGCGGCGGCGGCTGCACACCGTCCGCTCCGTCCTGGAGTCCGACCGGATCGCGCTTGTGGAGTCCGAGCTGCCGCCGCTCGCGCTGGCCGTCCTGGTGCGGCAGCTGCGGCAGCTGTCGGCGACCGACCTCGGCCCCGGCGTGCTGGCGGCCGCCGTCCGCCTGCTGGCGCACTACGTCCACGCCGGTGCCGTCCTCACCTCGGTCGCCAAGCTGGACCGGGTGCCGGTCTCGCTCACCACGCACGCCAGGTCCTGGGTGCCGGGGAGCCAGTTCGCCGTCGTCACGGCTCCCGAGCCGCAGCTCGTCCGGCTCGGACCGCACGCCGCACCGCTCAAGGGCCCCGACTACGTCACCCGCCTCACCACCGCCGCCGGGCAGCTCACCTCCGCCTGGCCCGCCGGCACCCTGGCCGGGCAGTGGCAGGTCACCGGCGTCGAACAGGCCACGCTGCCACCCGACTCGGCGCGCTGGTGGGGCACGGGCAAGCTGGTCGAGTTCGCCGCGGCCATTCCCGACATCTCCGTCCTCTACCAGCTCATCGGCTCCGTGCGGCGCACCGTGTGCCACTGGTGCGGACTCGAACTCATCGGTGACCGCTGCGCCTTCTGCGCCGCCCCGGTGCCCCCCGCCGAACAGCGGCAGCCGAGCCGCCGCGCGCCGACGGACTACGGCACCGGTCTCGACCCGCACGAGGACACCAGCCCCGGCGTCGTCATACCGCACGAGGACGCGGTGTCGGACGTCGTCCCCTACGGACCCGTCCCATGGGCAGACATGACGGGCCCGTAGACCGCACCATGCTGGTACAACCCCATAGCACCCCGGACCGGCCCGGACCGACTCCCCGGCCCCTGGCCCCCAGCCCCCGCCGAACAGCCCCCGGCCCCCGGCCACCCGGCCTCCGGCCGGCAGCCCCGCCGAACAGCCCCCGCCCGGACTCGACCACGCAGCAGAGGTAGCGCCCCGATATGAACTCCCGCCAGCGCCGCGGCATCCTCCTGATGCTCCTGTCCGTACTCGGCGCGCTCGTCGCGTTCGTCGGCGTCCTCGCCGTCGTCAACGACGTGGAGTCCAAGGTCGGGCCCGAGGTGCGGGCTTACGAGGTGACGAAGGACATCGAGCCCTACCAGGAGCTGCGGGCCGAGCAGTTCACCGAGATCAGCATGCCCGAGCGGTGGCTGCCCGAGACGGCCGTCACCGACCTCGCGGCGATCAAGGGCAAGATCGCCGTCAACCCGCTGAAGTCCGGTTCCCTCCTGCAGCGCGACATGATCGCCGACCGTCCGGCCCTCGGCGCCGGGCAGCAGGAGATCGCCATCATGATCGACTCCGCCACCGGAGTCGCCGGGAAGATCACCCCCGGCGCCCGGGTCAACGTCTACGCCACCTTCCGCGGCGAGGGCGACGACCCCGACGTCTCCCAGCTCATCGTCGAGTCGGCCCGCGTCATCGACGTCGGCGAGCTCACCAGCATCGAGGACGACGCCGACACCGACTCCCGCCGCGCCGGCGGCACCTCCGAGGCCGTGCCCATCACCTTCGCCCTCGACACCCGCGGCGCCCAGCGCATCGCCTACGCCGAGTCGTTCGCCACCCACGTCCGGCTCGCCCTCGTCGCTCCCGGGGAGCAGAGCGGCATTCCCCAGGACGAACGCACCTACACGCTCGGCGAGGACAAGTGAGGCAGCCCATGCACCAGCCCGCCACGCGCATCCTCCCCGCCGTGGGCGACGCCGACCTCGCCCACGCCCTCGCCGAGCTCCTCGGGCGCCTCCCCGCGGCCGAACCCCAGCCGCCCATCGGCAACTCGACGTCCCTGCTCGACCTGCTGGCCGCGCTGGGCTCCGAGTCCGTCGCCGGGCTCCCCGAGGTCGTCCTCGTCCACGAGCGGGTCGGCCCCCGGCCCGCCCTCGACGTCATCCGCGAGATCGCGGTGCGCTTCCCGGCCGTCGGCACCGTCCTCATCACCAGCGACCCCAGCCCCGCCGTCTACTCCGCCGCCATGGACAGCGGGGCCCGCGGTGTCCTCGCCCTGCCCATCGGCTACGAGGACCTCGCCGCCCGGGTCCAGGCCGTCGCCGGGTGGTCCACCGGGGTGCGCCGCCACCTCGGCCCCGGCGAGGACCCGTTCGGCCCCGGGCCCGGCGGCACCCTCGTCACCGTCGCCGGGGCCAAGGGCGGCGTCGGCACCACCCTCACCGCCGTGCAGCTCGCCCTCGCCGCCCAGGCCTCCGGCCGCGAGACCGTCCTCGTCGACCTCGACCTCCAGACCGGCGACGTCGCCTCCTTCCTCGACGTCCAGTTCCGCCGCTCCGTGGCCGACCTCGCCGGCATCAGCGACCTCACCCCCCGCGTCCTCCAGGACGCCGTCTTCGCCCACGAGAGCGGCCTCGCCCTGCTGCTCGCACCCGCCGAGGGCGAGCGCGCCGAAGAGGTCACCGACTCCGCGGCCCGCCAGCTCCTCCACGCCCTGCGCGCCCGCTACGACGCCGTCGTCGTCGACTGCGGCGCCCACCTCGACGCCGCCGGCGCCGCCGCCGTCGAGACCGCCGACACCGCCCTGCTCGTCACCACCCCCGACGTCGTCGCCGTACGCGGCGTCAAACGGCAGGTGCGGCTGTGGGACCGGCTTCAGATCCGCAAGGCCGAGGACACCGTCACCCTCGTCAACCGGCACACCCGCGGCACCGAGATCCAGCCCCCGCTCATCGCGCAGATCTCCGGCACCCGCGTCGCCCGCACCACCGTCCCCGCCGCCTTCAAGGAGCTCCAGAGCTGCCTGGACTCCTCCCGCATGCACGAACTCGACAGCCGCGGCAGCGTCCGCCAGGCCCTGTGGGCCCTGGCCGGGGAGGTCGGCCTCGTCGGCGGCGAACGGCGCGGCGGCACCCCGGCCGCCGCCTCCGGCCGTTCCGCGCTCCTCCCCGCCCCGGCCGCCCCCGGCCAGGCGCTCGTCCCGGCCGCCCGCACCCGGGGCGCCCTCAGCACCCGCCGACGCCGCCGGGGCGGCGCGGCCGGGGAGCGGTGAGCCGTGCCCGGCGGGGCGGGGCCGGTCCCGCGCACATGGTGGCCCGGGGAGCGGCGCTCCCGGGAGGGGCGTTTCCGGGACCGGGGGCAGGTGACGGTCGAGTTCCTCGGCATGCTGCCGCTGATCCTGCTCACCCTGGTGCTCGTCTGGCAGTTCGCGCTCGTCGGCTACACCTACAGCCTTGCGGGGAACGCCGCCGACGAGGCCGCCCGTGCCGCGGCCGTCGGTGCCGACTGCGCCGCCGCGGGCACCTCCGACCTGCCCAGCGCCTGGAGCTCCTCGGCCTCCGTGGGCTGCGCCGAGTCCGGTGGGCTCGTCACCGCCACCGTCCGGCTGCGAGTGCCCGTGCTCTTCCCCGGCAGCGTCGCCTTCCCCTTCGACGTCACGGGCAAGGCCGCCCACGTGGTGGAGGAGGCGGAATGAGCCGACCACCGGGCTCCGGGGGCGCGAGTGGCTCTGTGCGTGCCCGGGACCGAGGCCAGGCGGCCATCGAGTACCTCGGCTTCCTGCCCCTGTTGCTCCTCATCGCCCTCGCCGCCGTCCAGCTCGGCCTCGCCGCCTACACCGCCCAGCAGGCCGGCACCGCCGCCCGGACCGCGGCCCGCTACGTCTCCCAGGACGACGAGCGGGCCGCCGCCGACGCCGGCGAGGCCGCCCTCAGCAGCTGGCTCGCCGACGGCGCGTCCTTCGCCGAGGCCCGCGCCCCCGGGGAGGTCACGGTGACGGCCACCGTCGACATCCCCTCCGTCATCCCCTTCGTAGACTTCGGCAGCGCCACGAAGTCGGCCACCATGCCCCGCGTCCGCGACTGACCGACCCACCGCACGAGCCGGAAGGAGAACCCCGCCGTGAGCCTCAAGGCCCGCATCGCAGCGCCCGAAGCCACCGCCGACCGGCCCGAGGAGAGCCACCTCGTCGGCACGTTCCGGGCCAAGCTGCTGGAGGAGATCGACCTCGCCGAGATGTCCTCGCTGACCGCCGCGGAACGCCGCACCCGCCTGGAACGCGTCCTCGGCCACATCATCAGCCGCGAGGGCCCCGTCCTCTCCACCTCCGAACGCGCCCTGCTCATCCGGCGCGTCGTGGACGAGGCGCTCGGGCTGGGCATCCTCGAACCGCTTCTGGAGGACCCCTCCATCACCGAGATCATGGTCAACGGGCCCGACCACGTCTACGTCGAACGCGCCGGCCGCGTCGAACGCCTCCCGCTGCGCTTCGCCTCCGGCGACCAGCTCATGCAGACCATCGAGCGCATCGTCTCGACCGTCAACCGCCGCGTCGACGAGTCCAACCCCATGGTGGACGCCCGCCTCCCCACCGGCGAACGCGTCAACGTCGTCATCCCGCCGCTCGCCCTCACCGGCCCGACGCTCACCATCCGCCGCTTCCCCCGCTCCTACACCCTCCACGAACTCATCGGCCTCGGCACGCTCGACGAACCGATGACCGTCTTCCTCGCCTCACTCGTCCGGGCGAAGTTCAACATCATCGTCTCCGGCGCCACCGGCTCGGGGAAGACGACGCTCCTCAACGCGCTCTCCGGGCTCATCCCCGACGGCGAACGCATCATCACCGTCGAGGACGCCGCCGAACTCCAGCTCCAGCAGCAGCACGTCATCTCCCTCGAATCCCGCCCGCCCAACGTCGAGGGCAACGGCCAGATCACCATCCGCGACCTCGTCCGCAACTCCCTGCGCATGCGGCCCGACCGCATCATCGTCGGCGAGGTGCGCGGCGGCGAGACCCTCGACATGCTGCAAGCCATGTCCACCGGCCACGACGGCTCCCTCGCCACCGTCCACGCCAACAGCGCCGAGGACGCCCTCATGCGGCTCCAGACCCTCGCCTCCATGTCCGAGGTCAAGATCCCCTTCGAGGCCCTGCGGGACCAGATCAACAGCGCCGTCGACGTCCTCGTCCAGCTCACCCGGCACCCCGACGGCTCCCGCCGCGTCACCGAACTCGCCCTCCTCGACTCCGCGGGCCGCGAGGACTACCGCATCACCACCGTCGCCCGCTTCCAGCACCGGCCGATCGAAGCCGACGGCGTCGTCCGCGGCCACTTCAGCTACCACCCCGTCCCACGCCGCGTCGCCGAACGCCTCTACCTCAGCGGCGAGGCCCTCCCGCCCAGCTTCGGCGTCGGCGACTCCGCACTCGAACTCGCCACCCGCGCCGCCCGCTGAGGACTCCGCCGTGACTCTCGACCAGCTCATCCTGCTCACCCTCGGCGCCACCCTCGTCGCCTGCGCCCTCGCCGTCGCCGGGCTACGCACCTACGCCGCGGGGCGCGCCCAGCACCGGACCCTCGTCGAACGGCTCAGCCAGACGCCCCCCGTGGCCGGCGGCGACCGCCGCTTCGCCGCCCTCGACCGCCGGCTGCGCCGCACCGCCCCCGGCCGCCGCCTCGAACTCCGCCTCGCCGCCACCGGGCTCGACCTCACCCCCGGCGAGTACACGGTCTACGTGGCCTCCGCCGTCGCCGCCCTGTGGCTCGCCGCCCAGTCCCTCCTCTCCCCCTTCTTCGGCCCCCTCGCCGCGGTACTGGGGCTCGGCGCGGCCAACGCCTTCCTCAACTGGCAGCGCCAGAAGCGCATCGACAAGTTCATCAACCAGCTCCCCGAACTCGCCCGCCTCCTCGCCAACGGCACCCAGGCCGGACTCGCCCTGCGCACCGCCATCACCATGGCCGCCGAGGAGATGGACGCACCGGCGGGGGAGGAGCTCACCAAGGTCTCCCACGCCCTCGGCGTCGGCCACTCCCTCGACGACGCCCTCGGCGAGCTCGCGGCCCGCCTCCCCTCCCGCGAACTCGTCGTCCTCGTCACCACCCTGGTGCTCTCCAACCGGGCCGGCGGCCAGGTCGTCAGCTCGCTGCGCAACCTCACCGAGACGCTGGAACAGCGCAAGGAGACCCGGCGCGAGGTCCGGACCCAGCTCTCCCAGGTCATGATGACCGCCTACGCCGTCCCCCTCATCGGCCTCACCGTCCTGCTCATGATGGACCGCGCGGGCTCCGGCGTCCTCGACCGCATGACCAGCACTTTCGTCGGCCAGGCCGCCGTCGTCCTCGCCTTCTCCCTCTACGCGGCCGGGTTCCTCGTCATCCGCCGCATGTCCCGGATCGACGTCTGAGGCCCACCACCCATGACCCTCCTCCTCGCCGCCCTCGCCGCGCTCTCCCTCACCGGGCTCGCCTCCGGCATCCGTCTCTACCGCGCCAACGCCAAGCTCCCGGCAGACCTGGCGTTGGCGCTGGAAGTCGGCGCGTCCCGCACCACGCCCGTCGGCTCCGCCCTCGACCGCCTCGGCATGCGCTGGGCGCCCCTCGTCCTCCGGCTCATGGGCCCCCGGCGCGTCGACTCCGTCCGGCGCCGCATCGACCGCGCCGGCAACCCCGGCGGCCTCACCCTCGACCGCTACGCCGCCCGCCGCGCCGTCTACGGCTTCCTCGGCGCCTTCGGCGCTCTCGCCATGCTCGCCCGCGGCCAGTGGCTCCTCGCGGCCCTCATGGTCGCCTTCGCCCTGTTCTGGGTCGAGGTCGGCATCGCGGCGTCCATCCGCATCCGCCGCGCCGAGATCGAGCGCACCCTCCCGGACTTCCTCGACGTGCTCGCCGTCGTCGTCTCCGCCGGCCTCGGCTTCCGCCAGGCCCTCGACCGCGTCGCCGAGCGGTACGAGGGCCCGTGGGCCGACGAACTCCGCATCACCCTGCGCCAGATGGACATGGGCGTCAGCCGCCGCCAGGCCTTCGAGGACCTCCGCCGCCGCAACGACTCCGAACAGGTCGCTCTGTTCGTCACCGCCCTCCAGCAGGGCGAGGACCTCGGCGCGCCCATCGTCGACACCCTCATCGCCATCGCCGCCGACATGCGGCGCACCGACGCCCAACTGGCCCGCCGCCGAGCCGCCCGCGCCGTCCCCAAGGCGACCCTCGTCATCACCACCGTCATGGTTCCGGCCACGCTGATCCTGCTGGTCGCCGGTCTCTTCCTCGGCACCGAAACCGAGTTCAGCCGCATCACGGGGGAGTGAGGGGTGAGTGAAGTGGCCTTGACACATTACGAATTCCCACACAATTCACCGCACCCCCTTCGCGTGCGCAACCCGTTGTGGCAGAGTCACTCTCTGGAGCGAACCCTGACCACGTCGCCGCGTACCGCTGACGGACCGCGAGGAGGCCATGTCCCATGCCGAACCATGTGACAGCGGCCCCCCGCGACGGTCTGGGCCCCGCCCCGCCCCCGTCCCGCTCCACAGCCCGACCCCACACCCCCGCGCCCGACCCCGGAGAGGGAGAACCCCATGCCGCGCCTTCCGCTCTTCAAGCCCCGCCCCGACGACCGCGGCCAGACCGCGATCGAGTACCTCGGCATCCTCGCCGTCGTAGCCGCGATCATCGTCGTGCTGTTGGCAACAGACTTTGGCTCGTCAATCGTCGAGGCCATCAACCAGCAGATCGCCAAGGTGACCGGTGGGGAGTAATTCGTTCTTCGTGGGGCAGTGAGTCCGGTCAGACCTTCCCTGCTTATATCACGGTCATTGCAGGCCTGTTGTTCCTAGCGCTCGCCTATTTTGCTTTCGGGCAAGCCTCTACCTCACGAAGCGATGCCCAAGGTGCAGCCGATGCTGCGGCCCTGGCTGCGGCCAACGATGTGCGGCAGCAACTAGGTGAGGGGTTGATTGAGGACATATCCACCCCGGATGAGTGGGAATCTTTGCTACGAGGGCATGGTTTCCTAGTGCACCGAGCGTGCGATTCAGCCCGAGAGTTCGCTGCTAAAAACGGGGCCGATTCGCTGTCGTGTGAGGCTAAAAATACTCCTCTTCCTGAGTTCACTGTCTCGGTGAAGAATCAGGAATCGATTGGCGATACGGTTATTCCTGGGACAACAGGTTTGTATGCCCAGGCTGTTGCCAGTGCGGTGATTGAGCCCCGGTGTCGTGTGGAGATGGGTGATGAGACGAAGGGGAGTGGTGAAGAGTCACCCCCAGTTGAGTTGCACTGCAACGGCGAAGAGTTCATCGTGGATACCGATCAACCTGATTCGGTGCCCGATTTTGATCAGCTCTTTGTGGTCCGGTTGTCGGAGTGACTGAAATGCATGGACTAAGGATGTATTGGATGATGGTGAAGCGTGTAAAGGGTCTGATCAGGGGGCTGGGTTACGGATGTTCCGCGGTTGCTTTGGCGTGCACGCTCGCTGCGTGCGGCGGTGGTGAAGAGAGCGCCGAGGAGGGGCGGAAGGACCAGCCATCCGACGCTCGGAAGAGCGAAGGAACCCAGGGTCCTGATGGTAAGAGTAAAGAGGTTGACACCGCTAGCGTAATTGGTGAGCTACGTGGCCCGAACGGCGTTCTTGTTCAAGTCCACTCTGCTGTGCGGGACCCCGGCGGATTCGTTACCGTTGAGGCAACGCTGAAGAATGAAGGGTCAAAGGCATTCGACCCTGTTCGTCTGCGGTCCCTTGAGAACAGCATCAAGTCGAAGTCCGATATATCCGGTGCCACGTTGGTGGACAAGGATGCAAAAAAAAGGTATCTGGTTCTCCGCGATACAGATGGCCAGTGCCTGTGCACAACCAGCATCTCGTTGACGGGGTCGGGGGAGTCACGTCCCCTGTTCGCCCAGTTTCCTGCGCCCCCGAATGGTGTGGTGGAGGTCGAGTTCCAGCTTCCCACGATGACTCCGGCCACGCTTGAACTGACCGAGGGGTGAGCATATGACCGTCCGGCGCGGCCCAGTGACATCCGCAGCGGTGGCGACGCTCACCGCCGCCGCGCTCACCCTCACGTTGGCTCCTGGCGCGAGCGCTGACGGGCCCTACGGTTCGGCCAACGACAAGCCGCCCGTACGCATCGACGCCAACTCACCGCAACTGCGGATGCGTGACGGTGCGACGCTCGCGGACCCGCGAGTCATCGACATCGTCCAGGTCGTCGAGGACGGCTCGGGCGAGGAGCGGCGCGAGGACTCGAACGAGAAGACGAAGTTCACCCTCCAGGCGGAAGTTCTCTTCGGTATGGACAGTGCCGAACTCAACAGCGAGGCCAGCGCCCGTATCAAGGACATCGCGGACGAGATCAACGAGCAGGGCTCGACCGAGGTCAACATCTACGGCTTCACGGACAACCTCGGCTCCTATGATCACGGCGTCACGCTTTCCCAGGATCGGGCCGAGGCTGTGCACCGTGCGTTGGCCAAGCATCTCGACAACCCGGGGATCACGTTCAACATCCGTGGGTACAGCGAGGACTACCCCGTCGCGTCCAACGCCACGGAGGAGGGCCGGACGAAGAATCGCCGGGTGGAGGTCTCGTTCCCCCGCAACGAATAAGCTGAGCGTAGTAGTGTGGTTACTCTGAGCCGGTTCGTTTACCTCTCCCCCGTGGCGGACCGGCTCAGGCCTACCTCGACCTCGGCGTGAACGGTTGTCAAGCTCCCAGCTCGAACCATACGACCTTCCCGGGGGCGGCCCCGCCCCGCGACTCCGAGCCGAAGGAATAGCGCCCCCAAGCTCGCGACAGCAGCTCCACGAGCAAAAGCCCCCGACCGAAAGGCTCCTCGGTGCCCACGGTCAACGGCTCCGGCAACTCCGGGTCGCTGTCCCACACGCTGACCCGTAGATCCCCCTTGCGGGCGGTGGCCCGGATGAACACCGGGCCGTCGGAGTGCTTCACCCCGTTGGTTACCAGCTCACTCGCGAGCAGCAGTGCGGTCTGGGTGACATCACTGCCGAGGCCGAAGTTCACCATGGCGGCCTTCAGGGTGCTGCGCGCGATGCCGGGTGCGCGCGGATCGTTCGTGAGCTGGAGGCCCAAGGCCCACTGGTCCGGCGGTTCCGTCGTCGGCTTGAGGTGATCGGAGGCAGAGTAGAGCGTCATGCGGAGCACTTCCTCTCGGAGACGGCGAGATGGCTACCCGTTCCGGTGGCCCGCCGCCCCACCGCGCGCAGGCAGGACGGTGCACTTCCTTCACGGTGCCACGGTCCGTGAGTGACCTGAAACACACGGTAGGGCATTAGGATGCTAATGGTCCACCATGTCAGGTTAATGAATGAAACTTCGATAGGTTGAGGCCCAGACCGAGGGAAGGACTGTATGCCTCAAAGGAGTGCTCCAACGGCTCGTCAGCGGCGGCTGGGCTACGAGCTGCGCCGACTTCGGGAGCGGGCGGGTCTGTCTGCTACTGAAGCCGGCCAGTTGCTGGGCGTGCAGCAGTCGCGGATCAGCAACACGGAAGCTGGGCGCATCCCCATCAGCCCCGAGCGAGTCCGCACGTTCGCACACGCCTACCAGTGTCCGGATGCGGATCTCATCGAGGCCCTTGCCGGCATGCCGTCCGGACGGGCGCGGAACTGGTGGGACGAGTACCGGGAGACGCTGCCTGCGGGGCTGTTGGACCTCGCGGAGATGGAGCACCATGCCACACGCATCCGGACTGCGCAGGTGACGCATATCCCGGGAGTGCTCCAGACCGTCGACTACGCACGGCTGGTCTTCCGGCAGAGCATCCCCGCACTGCCGCCTCCGGAGGTCGAGTTCCGGGTGTCGCACCGCGTCAAGCGTCAGGGCATCCTCTATCGCGATGTGCCGACCCCGTTCACCGCCGTCATTCATGAGGCGGCGTTGCGGATGAAGTTCGGCGGAGTCGCCGTGACCAGGGAGCAGCTCGAGCATGTAGCGGACATGAGTGAACGGCCCGAAATCGCCGTCCGAGTGATCCCCTTCGAGGCAGGAATCTTTCCCGGATCGGGCCAGACCATCGTCCTGGCCGAGGGGCCTGTTCCGCAGTTGGACACAGTGCAGCTCGACGTCGCACACGGTTTCGAACTCGTCCATGCGGAAGTAGCTTTGGAAAAGTACCGGATGGTTCTGGACCGCATGGAAGCGATGGCCCTGGATCCGGAGCCGTCAACCGAGTTCATCCGTTCCCTGGCCAGCGCCTTGTGAGAGGAAGCCCATGGTGGAGTGGCAGAAGTCGTCGTTCAGCAGCGAAGGCGCCAACTGCGTCGAGGTCGCGACGATGTTCCCGGGAGAGGTGGGCATCCGGGAGTCGGACGAGCCGCGGACGGTGATCTCGACTACGCCCCGGCGCCTGGCCGCCCTGCTCGCCGGTGTGCGTTCGGACAAGCTGCCCGAGTAGGGAGGTGCGGGCGCGCCGTTACCCTGGCCGGGTGACGGACGTTGACGATCGCGTGTTCCCCGCCGCGCTTGCCGCTGCCCTGGCGGAGCCCTTCGACTACGACGGCGGCGACGGCGTGGACTTCGAGCCCTTCGAGGGCCTTCTCTCCGCCGCCGACACGACCGATTGGTTCCGCGCCTGGACTGGTAACGGCGAGCTCACCGGGGACGCGTTCCGTGTGTTCGGCATGAACGGCGCCGGCGGCTACGCGGCGTTCTGGCTGGTCCGTCAGGGGCGCCCCCTGGAGGACCAGCCCGTCGTGCTCCTGGGCTCCGAGGGGGAGACCGGCGTCATCGCGCGCGACCTCGGCGACTTCCTGTGGCTGCTGGCCGAGGGCTACGGCCCGTTCGAAGCCATCTCGGCGTTCACCGGCTACGAGCCGGAGTGGACCGCGCGCCCCAACGAGAGGCTGACCGCCGTCGCCGAGCGCTTCGCGCCGCACGGCCGCCGCGCGGGCGCGGAGATCATCCGGAGTGCTGCCCGCGCATACCCGGACTTCGACGAGACGCTGATGAACCTCTGCCGGTGACCAGGCCATTCGCCTGGCGGCTGTAGGCCTGCTCTCACTCCGCCGCGCGGCGCGCACCAGAGCGAACCACGAACGACCTGTGCACCTGAGCCGCCCATGGTCGCGGTGGTGGACGTGGTGGCGAGAGCGAGTACCCCGAGAGCTCCGGCCAGGTGCGGTAGGCCGCGCAGGCGCCGGGGTTTCGCCATCCGGCCGGTTCGCGGGCGAAGGCCTCGACGAGTGGGGCGTCGCAAGTGGCGCTGCGTGCCTCATCGCTCGGCGTGTAGGGCACGAGCAGCAGCCAGGCGAACCCCACCCACAGCACGGACGTGAGTCCCCAGAGTATGAGGGTGCGGCTTCCGGCTCGCAGCTTCTCCGCTTCGAGTCGTTGCTCTGTGCTCACAGCCCCTCGCCTCCACCTGGTGGCCAGTGGAGATCCTCACGAACGGGTGCACGGGGCTCCGCGGCTCCTTGCCTACGTGCCCTTGGCTGACAGGCCGGCCGGGTTCGGCTGTCAGTCCGCCCGCGTACGGTGAAAGTCCATTCGACGCTCGGGTGGGGGCGGGTCCGCCGTTCGTAGGGGGGCGAACCGGCCGGGCCGCGGGCGACGTCCCGTGATCATGAACAGGAGCCTTCCATGACGACCCTGACCGATCGGCCGAACACCGCGTTGCTCGTCATCGACGTCCAGAACGGTGTGGTGGCGGAGGCCCACGACCGTGACGGGGTGGTCGCGAACATCAACACGCTGGTGGGCAAGGCCCGCGCGGACGGCGTCCCCGTGGTGTGGATCCAGCACGCGGACGACGAGCTCGAACGGGGCAGTGAGCCCTGGCAGTGGGTGCCGGAGCTGGACCGCGACGCGGCGGAGCCGCTCGTGCACAAGTCCTACGGTGACGCGTTCGAGGACACGACGCTGGAGGCGGTGCTCGCCGAGCGCGGGGTGGGCTGGCTGGTCGTGACGGGGGCGGTGACCGACGGGTGCATCCGCGCGACGATCCACGGTGCCTTCGTCCGCGGGTACGACGTGACGCTGGTCAGCGACGCGCACACCACGCAGGACTTCCGCGAGTACGGCGCGCCCGCGCCGGACCAGGTGATCGCGCACACCAACCTGTACTGGCAGTTCCAGTCCGCACCCGGCCGCCAGGCCGTGTCCGCCGGCACCGCGGACGTGGCTTTCACGGCGGTCGCCGGCTGACCCGGCCGCGTGTGGTGACGGCTTCGCCGTCGCCACACGCCGTGCCGCCCCTCGGTTCGCCGGTGGCCTCCCCCGAGAAGGGTGACGGGCGACGCTGTGTCGGTGTCACCGTTCGCGGGGGCGCGTCGTCACCCTGGGATGAGGACGGCGTCGGTGCGCGGAGGGCGGCACGGGTGAGCGGCAGCAGGATTCTGGTGACGGGGGCGACGGGCGTGCTGGGGCGGCCGCTGGTGGAGCGGCTGTTGGCGGACGGAGCCGCGGTGCGGGTGATGAGCCGGCGCGCGCGTCCGGCGGGGGACGGGCGGCGGTGTGAGTGGCGGGTGGCCGACCTGGAGACGGGGGAGGGGCTGGACGCGGCGGTGGCCGGCGTCGACGTCGTCGTGCACTGCGCCAGGCACCAGCGCAAGGAGGCGGTACACACGCGGAGGCTGCTGGACGCCGTGAAGGCGGCGGGGCGGCGTCCGCACGTCGTCTACATCTCCATCGTCGGCGTCGACCGCGTCCCGTTCTCCTACTACCGGAGGAAGGTCGAGACGGAGCGGCTGGTCGAGTCCTCCGGACTGCCGTGGACCGTGCTGCGGGCGACGCAGTTCCACGACCTGGTCGCGGCGGTGACGTCGGCTCAGTGCAGGCTGCCGTGCGTGTGCGTCGGCAAGGGCGTCCCGTGTCAGCCCGTGGAGGTGCGGGAGGTCGCGGCCCGGCTGGCGGAGCTGGCGCAAGGGGAGCCCTCCGGTCGCGTGCCGGACGTCGCCGGGCCCGAGGTGCGTTCCTGGTACGAGCTGGCGCGGGCGACGATGGCGACGTGGCCGCGGCGCCGCCGCATCGTGCAACTGCGATTGCCGGGGAAGACGTTCCGGGCGTTCGCGCAGGGACGTCACACCGCGCCCGACCGGGCCGTCGGCAAGGTGACGTTCGAGGAGTTCCTGGCCGCCCATCGGCGCGGGTGAGCCGGGATCAGGCTTCTCCTGCGGCGACGAGGCCGTGAGTCGGGACGCCGAGGACGCGGCGGCGGACGTGCACCAGACGGAGGGCACGTTCGGGGATCGCGTGCTGCACAGCAACCACTGGACGATCGAGCCCGGGACGGCCGTGTTCGGCGGCCCTTCGGCCGACGTCAGCTGAGGAACGCGGCCACGGTCGACGCGAACGGTGCCGGGTCGTCCAGCCAGGGGAAGTGACCGGCGCCGGGCTGGACGACGACACGGGCGTCGGGCAGTAGATCCGCGAGGCGCTCGACGGCGGCGGGCGGGCTGGCCACGTCGAACTCCCCGGCGAGGAGGAGCACGGGTCCGGGCAGGGCAGCCAGCGCGTGGCGGGTGGCTTCCGGTGCGAAGGAGTTGTCGCTCATGAACACCCCGGCGGCCTCCTCGTGCCGCTGGTGTTCTCCCGCCGCTTCGTGGGCCCGGGCAGCGTCGTCCCAGCGCCCGTACTTGAACGGAGTGATGCGCTGCCAGTCCTCGAAAGCGGCCTGCCCGGTGGCGACCGCCTGCAGGCCGGCCCAGGCGTCGGCGAACCAGGGCTCGTCCTCGCGGAGGAGAGCGATCTGCCGGCGCTCCTCGGCACCCGCGTCGATCCCGACGGCCGCCCCGTTGGGCGTCACCAGGACGAGCCGCCCGATCCGCTTCGGGTGGCGTTCCGCGTAGCGTGCGGCGAGGTTGGCACCGGCGGAGTGGGCGAGGAGGTCCAGCCGTTCCAGGCCGAGGTGCTCGCGGAGGGCCTCGATGTCGTGGGCCTGCCGGTCGCAGCGGTAGGTCGAGGGGTCCTCGGGCCGGGCGGACGCGCCGGTGCCGCGCAGGTCCAGGAAGACCAGCCGCCGTCCGGCCGCGGCGGCCAGGCCGCCCAGGGAGCCGAAGTAGGCGGCGTCCCGCATGGGTCCTCCCGGCAGGCACACGAGCGGCCGGCCCTCACCGTGGACGTGGTAGGCGAGCCGGGTGCCGTCGTGCGCGGAGAAGTGCGCGGCGGAGGCGGTCATGCCGGTGATCTTCGCACCCGCTCCGACGGCCCGGCAATCGGGTTACGCCGACGCACCTCCGCCCGTCCCGGCCCGTGGCGCGGTCGGAGGTGGCTGCGGCCGACGTCCTTGACCCCGCGGTCCCGGTGATCGCCCACTGCTGGGGCCCCGGCTGCGACGGCGCCACCCGGGCGGCCCTCGCCCTGGCCCGGCTCGGGTACCCGGTCAAGGAGATGTTCGGCGGCTTCGAGTACTGGACGCGGGAGGGCTTCGCCGTCGAGACGGCGACGGGGACGCGGAGTGCCGCCCCCGACCCCCTCACCGCACCGGCCGACGACGTCTCCTGCGGCTGCTGAGCACCCTCGCGGGCGGTGTCGGGGCGCGGCTCAGCAGGGGTGGCCCTGCCGACGCAGCCAGTCGCACTGGGTCTCGCCGCTCGTGGGGCCGCCGTCGTAGGCGCGCGGGTCCCGGTGCCCGGGGCCGACGGGCTCGTGTGGCTCGAACACTCCGTCACCGTCCAGATCGCCGCCGTCCGGGGTGATCTCGGCCCCGGGCGGCATGGTGCAGCGGGGGCGGTCCGCCGGATCCGTCGTGCACTGGCCGGAGGTGGCGGCGTCGGGTGCGGCGGGGGCGGGCGGAGCGCTCTCGCGCAGGGCGTTCGCCTGGGCGAGCAGGGCGCTCGCGGTGTCCGCCTGGCCCGGGCTCCAGGACGCCGGCCGTGCGGCGGCCCCGGCGGGCGCCTCCGCGGAACCGTCCGTCGCGGAGCAGGCTCCGAGTGCGAGGACGAGCGCGCACGCGGGCCCGGCGACGACGGCGGTACGCAGGCGGGTTGCGAGCATCTCGACCCCCAAGATCACATGGGCAAGATCACGTGAGTGGCGTATGTCAGGTTATGCCGGTTATCGCCTGCTGTACACCCCGGAGTTGTCCGGTGTGGGCCCGCGGGGTCGGCCCGCCCGGGCCGACCCGGGGTTCGGGTCGGCCCGGGCCCGGCACCGGCCGTCCCCTCCCGGCCGGCCGGTGCGCGCCGACGCCGGTGGGCGTCGGCGCGATCAGGGTGACGGGTCGGTCAGTCCTCGGGGCCGACGGCCTGGTCGACCGGGTCCGCGTGCTCGTCGCCGCTGAAGGCCGGAGGCCAGACGACGAGGGTCGCCTGACCCTGCCGGGTCAGGTCCGGGTCGTCCACGGTGACGAGTTGGCCGGGAAAGGCCCGTTTGAGGGCGAAGGAGTCGGCCTGGGTGAAGGTGCCGCGCAGGACGAGCGCCTGGCCGACCGCGTACACCGAGCGGGTGCCCGGCGGCATGGGCCAGTCGCCGTCGAGGAGCTGCGGAGGCGACTGTCCCTCCCCCTCCGGGGGGCCCTCGCGAAGGTACTCCGCGAACCGGTTGGCCGCGTCCTGCGCCCGGCCTAAGCCCGATCGGTCCCGACTGCCCCGTCCGTCATGTGCGTTCAAGTTCCCCACCCCGGTAGAACGTTCATTCTTTATTGTTGCGAGTTAAAAAGTTAGAGCGTTTGCGCGCGCGACATCAAGGGATTACTGATGGCTGCTTTAGGCCAGATTGGCAAGGGTTGCGCGCTGCGTCCAATGACTTTGCTCTGTGAATATGCCGCCTCCGTTGGCTGGGAGTGCGAGGCGTTGGGGTGCCGCCGTGCGGACGGAGCGATGCGGGGATATTTTGTGCCCGTATGCCCGGATTCGACGGCGTTGCTGTGGAACCGGGACCGGCCCACGCACACGGAGGAAGACCACGGTGGCCAAGACACCCAAGCGGGAACGGCAGTACGAGCACATCAAGGAGAGCGCGAAACAGCGCGGCGGGCGCTCCGCCCGACGGGCGGAGGAGATCGCCGCGCGGACGGTGAACAAGGAGCGGGCTCAGGCGGGGGAGACCCGCGGATCCTCCCGAGGCGGCCAGCGCTCGCGACAGGGCGCCTCGGAGCGGACGAAGGACGAGCTGTACGAGGAGGCCAGGCGGCGGGACATCAAGGGCCGCTCCTCGATGAGCAAGGACCAGCTGCGCAGCGCGCTGGGCCGCTGACCGGCGGCCCAGCCCGCGCGCCGAGCCGCTCGTGAGCCCCGGCCCGGCCGTCCGCACCACGGCGGCCGGGCCGGGGCCGTGCACGTCCTCGGCGCCGCGCCGCAGGCACACCCGTTGGCACGCCCGGAGCCGGGGATGCGTGAGCTCGCGGCCCGACGGGCACCCGAGACGACGGAAGGCAGCCAGCCCCCCGAGGCCCGGCCGGTGCGGCCGGGCGACTGGAGGTAGCAGTGAACGCCGCGACAGCCGTTCCCCGGACGCCGACGGCAGCCGTCCCGAGGCACCCCGAGCCGGTGCCGCCCGTACCGACTCCCGGGCCGGGGCCGGGCGGGCCGGAACCGGGACCGATCCCCGCTCCTCCTCCCGGGCCCGTCCCCATCCCGCCGGAGCCGCCGGTTCCGGAACCTCCGACGCCCGACCCGGGGCCCACGCCCGAGCCGCCCGCACCGGAGCCGGAGCCACAGCCCTCACCCGCCTGAGCACCGGCGGCCTTCGACACACCGGGCCGCGGGCGGGACGCCGAACGCGGCCGCCCGCGGACTCCGCACACAACGCTGCACGGCCCGCCCTACGCGGAGTGCGCCGACCGGTCCAGCCGGTTGACGACGACGGGCATCCCGAGGAGCGTGTCCTCCCGGAAGCGGCGGTAGCCGAGCCGCTCGGCGACACGGAAGGACGGCGCGTTGTCCGGGTGGATGTTGCAGGTGAGGTAGGGCTTGCCGCAGCGCGCGAACCCGAAGTCCACACAGGCGCGGGCCGCCTCCGTCGCGTAGCCGTGGCCCCAGGCGTCGCGGCGGAGCGT
Source organism: Streptomyces sp. WMMC1477 (assembly GCF_027460245.1). NCBI lineage: Bacteria > Bacillati > Actinomycetota > Actinomycetes > Kitasatosporales > Streptomycetaceae > Streptomyces > Streptomyces sp. WMMC1477. The sequence goes on from NZ_JAPZBD010000003.1 coordinate 3,891,583, forward strand.
CCAGCCGACCTCGACCTCGTCGAACTGCTCCCAGTGGATCAGACCCACCCGGCCGAGGAACTCCCCGGTGCCCTTCCGCTCGACGGCGAACAGGCCGTAACCGCGCTCGGCCCACTGCGCCACGAAGTGACCGACGCGCTCTCGCGTGCGCTCCGCGTCGAACGCGGGCAGGTAGCGGCCGACCTCGGGGTCGGACTGCATCTCCACGATGCGGTCGGCGTCATCGAGGGTCAGCGGGCGCAGGAAGAGCCGTTCGGTGGTGATCACTTGACCGAGGATAGGCGGCCGCTCGGACAGCGGGGCCGAAACGGAACGATTCATCGCAGGCCAGGCGGGGGGCAGGCGGGGCGGGGAAGCCGGGCCGCCCGGTTCATGGACCGGCCGGGAGGGACTCCACCCGCACGACGGCGCCCGCCACGAGCCCCCAGCCCGCCATCGAGCCCGCCGCGGACTCCAGGACGTGCCGGGCCCGCGGCCGGGGCAGCCCGACCCGCCCGGGCCGCATCGTGCGCACGGCGAGCACCCGCAGGTCACGGCCCAGATAGGCGACGTCGATGGGGAACCGCATGCCGAGGGTGTGGACGCCGCCCGCCGGGGTGAGGAGCAGAGCACCCTCGACGCCGTCCCGGCCGAGCAGCCCGCGGCTGCGGGCGCGCAGCGTCGCGGCGACCTCCAGCCGGATGGTCACCTCGCCTACGTGCAGGAGAGCGGGGCCGTCGGCCGCCGCCGCGGGGGGCAGGCTCACGGCCGGTCAGACTAGCCGCTGTGGCGGCCGAGTTCTTCCGGGAGGGGATCGGCGACGAAGCTGGACGGAAGCCGAACGGCCCCCGCGCCGCACCCGCCCCGACCACTTCGCTCCGCACACCGGGCCGCCGACCCCGCCCGCCGACCCTGCCCGCCGACCCCGCCCGCCGACTCTGCCCTCCGACCCCGCCCTCCGAGCCCCTCCGCCGAGCCCGTCCGCCGACTCGGGCCGCCGAGTCGGCTGGCGGATCCGGCCTTCCGTGGGCCGCCGCGTCCGTAGGCTCGGGCCGTGGCCGAACTGATCGTGGTGCTCCTCGCCGTCGCGTACGGCGCCGTGGCCGGGCGGCTCCTCGTCCGTCCCGCCTACCGGTTCGCCGTCCCGGCGGGGGAGCCGTGGCGCGACCGCTGCCCGGACGGCCACCCCGTCGTGGGGTGGCTGGGCGGCGGCCGGTGCACCGGCTGCCGCGGCGCCGCCGCCTACGGCCCGGCACCCCTGTGGCTCGTGCTGCCCACGGCCGTCGCGTGCGGCGGGCTCGCCGCCGCCGTCGGCCCGCGGCCGGAACTCGTCGTCTGGCTGGCCCTGACCCCGGTGGCCGCCCTGCTCTGCGCTGTCGACCTGCGCGTGCACCGGCTGCCGGACCCGCTCACGCTGCCGCTGGCCACGGCCTCGGCCGCTCTGCTCGGCCTCGCCGCCCCCCTGCCCGGCGCCGGCGGGACGTGGCCCGGTGCGCTGCTCGGCGGTCTCGCCCTGGGGGCTGGCTATTTTGTGCTGTTTCTCATAAATCCCCGGGGCATGGGCCTGGGCGACGTCAAGCTGGCGATCCCCTGCGGTGTCGCTCTTGGGTGGTACGGCGCGCAGGCCGTGCTGATGGGCACCTTCACGGCGTTCGTGCTGGGTGCGGCCTATGGGACGGCCCTGGTCCTGGCGGGCCGAGCAGGGCGGAAGACCCCTGTGCCGTTCGGGCCTTTCATGATCGTCGGGGCCTTCGCGGGGGTGGCCGGAGGTGGACTCGCCCTATGAAGAAACGGCAACGATGCGCGGATCACGGCCGGGAAGGGGCTATGGTGGAAACCCCCCCTCGGGCCGGTCCGTATCCCCCCCACGGACCGGCCCGCTTTTCGTTCCGGGTGGGGTGCCCGTGCGACCGGGGCCCGGGGGGTGTCCCCCGGGGTGGCGCAGCCCCCCACGGACCGGCCCCCTTCTCGTTCCGGCTCAGTTCTCGCTGCTGCGGGCCCACAGGTTCGTGCCCGGTGCCGAGACCGCGTGGGCGTCGATCTCCGCCAGTTCCTCCGCGCTCAGCGGCGGGCCGCCCAGCGCCGCGACGTTGGCCTCCAGCTGGGCCACGCTGCTCGCGCCGATGAGGGCCGAGGTCATCCGGGGGTCGCGCAGGACCCAGCCCAGCGCGAGCTGGGCGAGGCTCTGGCCGCGCCGCTCGGCGATCCCGTTGAGCGCGCGCAGGCGGCCGACCACCTTGTCCGTCAGCAGGCCGGGGTCGAGGGAGGTGCCGCGGCTGGCCCGTGAGCCCTCGGGGATGCCGTGGAGGTATTTGTCCGTGAGCAGGCCCTGGGCGAGCGGGGCGAAGGCGATGCAGCCCATCTCCGCGTCCTCCAGGGTGTCGAGCAGGCCGTCCTCCTCCGTCCAGCGGTTGATCATGGAGTAGGAGGGCTGGTGGATGAGCGGGCGTACCCCCATCTCGCGCAGGAGGCCCACCGCCTCCCGGGTGCGCTGGGTGTTGTACGAGGACAGCCCGACGTAGAGCGCCTTGCCCTGCTGGACGGCGGAGGCCAGGGCGCCCATCGTCTCCTCGAGCGGGGTGTCGGGGTCGAAGCGGTGCGAGTAGAAGATGTCGACGTAGTCCAGCCCCATCCGGCGCAGCGAGGCGTCCAGAGAGGACAGCAGGTACTTGCGCGAGCCCCACTCGCCGTACGGGCCGGGGTACATGAGGTAGCCCGCCTTGGTGGAGATGACCAGCTCATCGCGGTAGGGGCGGAAGTCCTGGCCGAGGATCTTGCCGAAGTTCAGCTCGGCGGAGCCGGGCGGCGGGCCGTAGTTGTTGGCCAGGTCGAAGTGGGTGACGCCGAGGTCGAAGGCGCGGCGGAGGATGGCGCGTTGCGTGGCCAGCGCGCGGTCGTCACCGAAGTTGTGCCACAGGCCCAGGGAGACGGCGGGGAGCTTGAGCCCGCTCCGGCCGCTGCGGCGGTACTCCATCGTGTCGTAGCGGGAGTCCGCCGCCGCGTAGTGCTCGGTACTGGTCGTGGTGCTGGTCGTGCCGGTCATGCTCCTCTGACTATCACGGGCCGCCGACATCGCCCCGGAGCCGCCCGGGGCGTCCGGCGCGGCTGACTGGCAGTAGGCTTCTCGCGGCGTGCGACGTGGGCAGTGGAAGGGGCGACGGGCTCGGATGAAGGAGAAGCTGCGCAATCTGGTGGTCCGCCTCTACTCCCGCCGGGTGGAGGGCCATCTCGATCTGGCGCAGGTCCCCAAGCACATCGGCGTCATCCTCGACGGGAACCGGCGCTGGGCGCGGGCCTCGGGCGGTACGACGGTCGAGGGCCACCGGGCGGGCGCGGAGAAGATCCGCGAGTTGCTGAGCTGGTGCGACGAGACGGACGTCAAGGTCGTCACCCTCTGGCTGCTGTCGACGGACAACCTGGACCGGCCGGCCAACGAGCTGACCCCGCTGCTCGGCATCATCGAGGACACCGTGCGGCGGCTGGCGGGCGACGGGCGGTGGCGTGTCCACCACGTCGGCAACCCGGACCTGCTGCCCGACCACACCCAGCGGGTGCTCAAGGAGGCCGCGGAGTCGACGTCGCGGAACACGGGCATCCTCGTCAACGTGGCCGTCGGCTACGGCGGACGGCAGGAGATCACCGACGCCGTCCGCTCCCTGCTGGCGGACCGGGCCGACCGCGGTGAGGCGCTGCCGCACCTGGCCGACACGCTCACCATCGACGACATCGCCGAGCACCTCTACACGCGCGGCCAGCCCGACCCGGACCTGGTGATCCGCACCAGCGGCGAGCAGCGCCTCTCGGGCTTCATGCTCTGGCAGAGCGCCAACTCGGAGTACTACTTCTGCGACGTGTTCTGGCCGGCCTTCCGGAAGGTCGACTTCCTGCGCGCCCTGCGCGACTACGCCGCCCGGCACCGCCGCTTCGGCCGCTGACACCCCGGCCCGACGCGGCGCCGGAGTGCGCCGGACGGGGCGGGCCCGCGCGGCTGACCTCCCCGTTCACCCGCGGGTGAGCGGGAGTTCGTCTCGCCGCCCGCATATGCCAAGGCATGCGGGCGGCCGTGCGGGGGAATACCCCTGGCAGGCCGGCACCCAGACGGGGAGGTCGGCCCCGGGAGGCCCCTTGCCAGCCACGGACGTCGCACCGCGGGTGCGGGGACGCGGAGGGCCGGTGTCCGGCCCGCACAGGCAGCGGGCGGCCCGGCCTCGTTCCGCAGCGACCCGCGAACCGGCGGGCTCGCGCACCAACCTCTGCCGAGGGGGTTCGTCCATCCGTGGTGACCAGCAAGAAGCGCCGCGAGAACGACCGGCGCACCTATGTCATCGACACCAGCGTCCTGCTCGCCGACCCCGGGGCCATGGCCCGCTTCGACGAGCACGAAGTCGTGCTGCCCGTCGTCGTGGTCACGGAGCTGGAGGCCAAGCGCCACCACCCCGAGCTGGGCTATTTCGCCCGCGAGGCACTCCGGCGGCTGGACGGGTACCGGGTGCGGTACGGGAGGTTGGACGCACCCATCCCGATCGGTGAACTCGGCGGCACCCTGCGGGTGGAGCTGAACCACTCGGACACAGGGGTGCTGCCCGCCGGCTTCCGGCTGGGGGACAACGACTCGCGCATCCTGGCCGTGGCCCGGAACCTGCAGGCCGAGGGGTTCGACGTCACCGTCGTCTCCAAGGATCTGCCGCTGCGGATCAAGGCGTCCTCGGTCGGGCTGCTCGCCGAGGAGTACCGGGCCGAGCTGGCGATCACCGACTCGGGCTGGACGGGCATGAGCGAGCTGACGCTGCCCGGCCAGGCCATCGACGAACTCTTCGACCCGGACTGCGCGGACACCGTCTCGGTGCCGCAGGCGGCGGGCCTGCCCGTGCACACGGGACTGGTGCTGCAGTCGGAGAAGGGCAGGGCGCTCGGCCGGGTCACGCCGGACGGCCGGGTGCGCCTGGTGCGCGGCGACCGCGAGGCGTTCGGCATCCACGGCCGCTCGGCGGAGCAGCGCATCGCGCTCGACCTGCTGCTCGACCCCGAGGTCGGGATCGTCTCGATGGGCGGCCGGGCCGGGACCGGCAAGTCGGCGCTGGCGCTGTGCGCGGGGCTGGAAGCGGTGCTGGAACGGCGGCAGCACGGCAAGGTGATGGTGTTCCGCCCGCTGTACGCGGTCGGCGGCCAGGATCTGGGGTACCTCCCGGGCACGGCCGACGAGAAGATGAACCCCTGGGCGCAGGCCGTCTTCGACACGCTGTCCGCGGTGACGACGCGCGAGGTGATCGAGGAGATCGTCGCGCGCGGGATGCTGGAGGTGCTGCCCCTCACCCACATCCGGGGGCGCTCGCTGCACGACGCGTTCGTGATCGTGGACGAGGCCCAGTCGCTGGAGCGGAACGTGCTGTTGACGGTGCTCTCCCGCATCGGTCAGGACTCGCGGGTCGTGCTGACCCACGATGTCGCCCAGCGCGACAACCTCCGGGTGGGGCGCCACGACGGCGTGGTCGCGGTGGTGGAGAAGCTGAAGGGGCACCCGCTGTTCGCCCACATCACCCTGACACGTTCCGAGCGTTCGCCGATCGCCGCGCTGGTGACCGAAATGCTGGAGGAAGGACGCATCTGACCTGGTATCGGATGCCCGTGCTCCCGGGTACGGCCGCGGAGTGGATGCGGACGTGCCGGGGCCATTCCGGACAGAGAAGATAAACGGCGCGAAGAGGCGTGTTTGCGAGCAAGGGGGATGACGCGCCGTCAAAGGGTGGAGCAGCGTAGCCGGGTCACGCCCGGCTACGCTCGCGTTTCCACAAAGCCCCTGGCGCAAACGGGATGTGAGCTTTGCCACGTCACTCGGAATTGCCATCCGGGCCGCGCTTCCGGCAGGGTGTGTTTCCTGTCAGGCCCCGCATACGGCCAACCGCACCTCCAGGGGTGCCGCACCACACAACTCAACAGACATCACCGCCGTATGCCGCCCGAAGTACCACGCGGGCTCCCGCAGGGAGACCCCATCCGGGCCCGTACCTCCTGTGGCCATGTACGAACATGTACTGACGGAGGTCAGCGCCAGGGGCACGATTCTGCCCGCGGGGTCACCACCGCGGTCACTGTGGAAGGAAACTGTGTGACTGCTCGGATTTCGGTCCGGGGATTCGCCGTGGCGTCCGCCACCGCGGTCACCACCGTCGGCGCCGTCGTCGGTGTGGCCTCCGGGAACCAGCAGATCGGCGCGGAGCCGGTCGAGCTCGCCGCCTCCGACGCGACGCTGCTCGCCGACATCCCCGTCGACGGCACCACCCAGGTGCAGACCGCCTCCCTGACGCAGCAGGTGGACGCGCAGACGGACGCCGCCAACGACGCCGCCAAGAAGTCGGCGGCGGAGAGCGCGCGGAAGGCCGCCGCCAAGGAGGCCGAGGCCAAGAAGCAGGCCGCCGAGGAAGCGCGGAAGGTCAAGGAGGCCGCCGAGCGGGCCGCGAAGGAGCGCGAGGAGGCCCGGCAGGCCGCCAGCCGCAGCACCGAGCGGACCGACTTCCCGCAGCAGTCCTCGTACACGATCGCCGAGGTCAAGGCGATGGCGCAGCAGATCGTGGGCGGCGGCCAGTACCAGTGCTTCTCCAGCATCGTGGAGCGGGAGAGCGGCTGGAACTACCAGGCGCAGAACCCGTCCTCGGGCGCCTACGGCCTGGTGCAGGCGCTGCCCGGGTACAAGATGGCCTCGGCCGGTGCGGACTGGCGCACCAACCCCGCCACGCAGATCAAGTGGGGCCTGAACTACATGAACGAGCGCTACGGCAGCCCGTGTGGCGCCTGGGAGTTCTGGCAGGCCAACCACTGGTACTGAGGAACTCCCCGTTCCGGCGGGACGCCCCCGTCAGACGGCAGCCCCGGCTCCGGCACGGCGAGCGACATCCGGCGATGCCCTTCCCCTCTTCGGTGGGGGAGGGCATCGCCCGTTTCCGGCGCCGCACGGCCGGCACGGGGAGCGTCGGAGGGGACGCCGCCCGCGCTGCCGCCCGGACGCAACCTTTCGGTCCGGTAACGTCGTCCCCCGGTGGGACAGGACGGGCCGGGTACGGGGGCGAAGGAAACACCAATGTCAGGACTTGAGCGGCTGAGATCGGGAGCGTCCCGGTTCGCCTCGCGGGTTGCGGAGTACCGCCACCGTGCCGAACAGGAGCGCGAGGCCAGGGACCGGGAGCGCGGCCGGCGTGTCCAGCCGGAACCGGTCGAGGATGTGCCGCCGCCCCCGCCCGCGCCGCCCAGGCAGCCCGCGCCCGAGACGGTCATCCCGTGGGGTATCCGGGTCGCGTCCGAGGCGGGCTGGCGGATCCTCGTCCTGGCCGGGGTCGTGTGGGTGCTGATCCAGGTGGTCGGCGCGCTCAGCCTGGTGGTCATCGCGTTCTCCGCCGGGCTGCTCATCACCGCCTTGCTCCAGCCCACCGTCGCCCGGCTGCGGCGCATCGGCCTGGGGCGCGGGCTGGCCACGGCCGCGACCTTCGTCAGCGGTTTCGCCGTGATGGGGCTCATCGGCTGGTTCGTGGTCTGGCAGGTCATCGAGAACCAGGAGGACCTGACCCGCCAGGTGCAGGACGGCCTCAACGAGCTGCGGCACGCCATCCTCGACAGTCCCTTCCAGGTGACCGAGGAACAGCTCAACGACTTCGTGGACAACCTCAATCAGTGGATCGGCGAGCACAGCCAGGACCTCACCAGCGCGGGGCTGGAGGGCGCGTCCTTCCTGGTCCAGTTCTTCAGCGGCGCGGCTTTGGCCGCCTTCGTCTGCCTCTTCCTCCTCTACGACGGCCGCCGGGTGTGGATGTGGTGCCTGAAGTTCGTGCCGCTGAGCGCCCGGGAGGGCGTGGCGGGGGCCGGTCCGCGGGCGTGGGTCACCCTGACCGGCTATGTGCGCGGCACGGTCATCGTCGCGATGATCGACGCCATCGGCATCGGCGTGGGCATCTGGATTCTCGGGGTGCCGATGGCGGTGCCGCTGGCGGTCATCGTCTTCCTCTTCGCCTTCGTGCCGCTGGTCGGCGCCGTGGTCTCGGGCGCGCTGGCGGTGGTCGTCGCGTTCGTCACCAACGGGCTCGTCACGGCGCTGCTGGCCCTGGGCGTCGTCCTGCTGGTGCAGCAGATCGAGGGCAACGTCCTCCAGCCGTTCATCCTGGGCCGCATGGTGCAGGTGCACCCGCTGGCCGTCGTGCTGACCGTGACCAGCGGTTCGCTGCTGGCGGGCATCCCCGGCGCCGTCCTCTCGGTGCCGCTGGTGGCGGTGACCAACACGGTCGTCGGCTATCTGCGCTCGTACGCGGCGCAGCGACATCCGGAGGCGCACCGGCTGTACGGCTCGACCGCCTCCGACATGTCGTCGGCCGTGCCGCCGGGGGGCGTCCGGGGCGAGCTCCAGCCCATGGGCACGCTGGACCCCGGTCAGGAGACGGTCCACGAGCTGGCCGAGACGGAGCTGGGGCCGGAGGGCGCGCGGCCGGAGGACGGGCGCCGCTCCGAGGACGAGCGCCGCTCCGAGTGACCTCCGTCGGGGCGGGAGCGGCCTCCGGGGAGGCCCCCGCCCGCCCGCGGATCAGTACGGGGATTCGTGGGCCTCGGCGAAGGCCTTGAGCCGCAGGGTGTCCGCTTCGGTCCAGCCCTCGGGCGGGAGCACGGCGGCCCAGCCCTCCACGGCGTTCGTACCGTAGCGGTGGCCGTGCGGCGCCTCCACGCCGTACGACATGCTCATGTCCACGGCCGTCTGCCAGAAGGTGACGAACGGGAACCAGTTCAGCTCCTCGGTGACGTCCGGGCCCAGCGGCTCCTCCAGCCACTCCGGCGGCTGGAGGGCGAGGTCGGGCGACCACCACACGATCGGGTCCGAGGCGTTCTGCAGGTAGACGACGCGCGGGAAGGCCCACGCGCCCTCCGGGCGCCGCAGGTCGCGCTGCGGGTACTGGGCGAACCGCACATGCCGGCCGTCCTCGTACTCCGGGCGCCACACCGGGCTCCCCGGGTCCCGGTTCCCGGTGATCTCCGACCACACGGGGGAGTAGTTGGGCGGGCCCACCAGCAGCGCGCCGTCGGTCGTGGCCAGCAGGTCGTCGAGGCCGTCGAAGGAGTCCTCGACGGCCGTCGCGCCCATGGACTCGCCGAAGACGACGAACTTGGGCCGCTCGGCCTCGGGCATGGCGTCGAGCCGCTCCCGCACGGCCGTGACGAGCTCGCGGGTGGCCCGGCCGGCCTCCTCCCGGTCCACCAGGAAGGACACCCAGCTGGGCAGGTAGGAGTACTGGATGGCGACGATGGCGGTGTCGCCGTTGTAGAGGTACTCCAGCGGCTCGGCGGTACGGGCGTCGATCCAGCCGCTCCCGGTCGTCCCGGCGATCGCCAGGACCTCGCGCTCGAACGCGCCCGTGCGCTCCAACTCGGCCATGGCCAGCGTCGTCTGCTCGGTGTAGCCGTCGGCCGCCGCCCGGCCGACGTACACCCGGATCGGGTCCACCGACGGGCGCTCGGTGAAGGAGCTGATCTGCTGTCGGGAGAGCACGCTGCCGGTGAAGTTGCGTCCCTGGTACCCCAGGTCCTCCCAGCGGATCAGCGACTGCGGGCTGCCGGAGACGAACGGCGAGTCGGACTGGACGATGCCCTGGTGGGTGCTCCGGTCCGTGTTGGCCGCGATGTTCGAGGCGATGTCCACGACGCCGCGCTCGAAGACGACGTCCTTGGCGCCGAACGTCACGACCATGGCGCTGATGAGCAGCCCGGCGGTGACGGCGACGGGCCGGGGCACGAAGCGCAGCAGGAGGTCGATGAGCTTGCGGGTGCCGAGCCGGATGAGCCGGGCCACCAGGAGCAGGAGCCAGCACAGGGCCACGGCCAGCAGGGCGATCATCATCGAGTGCCAGGTCAGGGTGGGCGGCAGCTCCTGGAGCTTGCGCAGCTCCCGCTGCATGTCGGCGCTCTCGCCCAGCAGGAGGACCGTGAGGCTGAGGCTGAGGACCCAGTACGCCTGCCAGGCGTGGGCCCGTACCCGCAGCTGCGCCTCCGCGCTCGGCCGCCAGCGCACGACGGCGGGCACGATCCAGCTCAGCAGCGCGCCGATTCCGTAGCCGATGGCCGCGGTGATGCCGCCGATCACCCCCTGGAGGGCCCAGGGGCGGGGCACCAGCGAGGGGGTCAGGGACAGCCAGAAGAACAGGGTGGCCACGGTCGTGGCCGTCAGGTCCGGCCAGCGGCGCACCAGCCACGCCTCGTCGTGCCGGTCCCAGTACGGTCTGCGCGCGGCCTCCAGCGTGTGCCGGCCCGCGCGTTTCCACGCCGGCTCTGGGCGGTCCTGACCAGGGAAAGGTACCCGCTCCCCCGCGGTGTCGAGCATCGAGGTCTCTCCCGGCTGTCAATCCCTGAGGTAAGCGACACGTTATGTGATCGCCCGGTGCGATCCACGGACGTGCCACCGGAATCAGGGGTGAGTGGGGGCCACCCCTGCGGGTCCCCACCCCAGTGATCGTCCCGTCGGTCTGTTTCCCAGTCTGCCGCGCGTGTCGTCGCCGGGCACGCGGTTTTGCCCTTCTGGGTGCCCACGGGCCGGAGGCGTCGTTCAGGGGTGTATACATCGCATGTATACACCTGATGTAGAGTCCGTCCCATGTCAATCAGTCACACCCTCCTGGGGCTCCTGGAAGCGGGGCCCCGGCACGGCTACGACCTGAAGCGCGCCTTCGACGCGCGCTTCGGGCACGACAAGCCGCTGCACTACGGCCAGGTCTACGCCACGATGTCCCGGCTCCTGAAGAACGGACTGGTCGAGGTCGACGCCGTCGAGGCGGGCGAGGGACCGGAGCGCAAGCGCTACGCGATCACCGACGCGGGCGTCAGCGACGTCGGGAACTGGCTGGAGCACCCGGAGAAGCCGGAGCCGTACCTGCAGTCGACGCTCTACACGAAGGTGGTCCTGGCCTTGCTGACCGGTCGCGACGCCGCCGGCCTGCTGGACACCCAGCGGGCCGAGCACCTGCGGCTCATGCGCGAGCTGACCCGGCGCAAGCGCGAGGGTGACCTCGCCGACCAGCTCATCTGCGACCACGCGCTCTTCCACCTCGAAGCCGACCTGCGCTGGCTCGAACTCACCGCCGCCCGCCTGGACCGGCTCGCCCAGGAGGTGACGTCATGACCGGCGAACGCCTCAGCGGGCCGCTTCTGACGGCCGAAGGGCTGCACAAGACGTACGGCTCCACCCCCGCGCTCTCCGGCGCGGGCTTCAGCGTGCACGCGGGCGAGGTCGTCGCCGTCATGGGGCCCTCGGGCTCCGGCAAGTCCACGCTGCTGCACTGCCTGGCCGGGATCGTCGTGCCGGACGCGGGCACGGTGCACTACCGGGGACGCGAGCTGTCGGCTCTGTCCGACGCCGAGCGCAGCGCCCTGCGCCGCGGGGACTTCGGCTTCATCTTCCAGTTCGGCCAGCTCGTGCCCGAGCTGACCTGCACGGAGAACGTGGCCCTGCCCCTGCGGCTGGCCGGCATCGGCCGCCGGCAGGCCGAGGCGCGGGCCCGCGCGTGGCTGGAACGCCTGGAGGTGGAGGACGTCCGCCACCACCGGCCCGGCCAGATCTCCGGCGGCCAGGGTCAGCGGGTGGCCGTCGCCCGGGCGCTGGTCGGCGACCCGCGGGTCGTCTTCGCCGACGAGCCCACCGGGGCGCTCGACTCGCTCAACGGCGAGCGTGTCATGGAGCTGCTGACGGAGGCCGCCCGGGACACCGGCGCCGCGGTCGTCCTCGTCACCCACGAGTCCCGGGTCGCGGCCTACTCCGACCGCGAGGTCGTCGTCCGGGACGGCCAGGCCAGGGACCCCATGGGCTCGGCCGGTCTGGCGGGAGCCGCGTGATCGCCTGCTGGCTCCGCGAACTCGCCCTGGGCGTCCGGTTCGCCGCGACCGGCGGGCGGGCCGGCTGGGCCCGGGCGGTGCTGACGGCGACGGGCGTCGGCATCGGGGTGACCGTCCTGCTCGTCGCGGCCTGCGTGCCCCACGTCGCCACCGCGGTCGAAGGCCGGTCCGACGCCAGGGAGCACGCCCACCCCGGAAGTGAGCACGCGGTGCCGAAGGCCGCGGACACGCTGAAGGTGGCGCGCGTCGACACGGAGTTCCGCGGGCTGAACGTGTACGGCCGGCTCGTCCAGCCGGACGGCGAGCCCTCGCAGGCCGTCCGCCCGCCCGGGGTGCGGGAGCTGCCGGGGCCCGGTGAGATGGTCGTCTCGCCCGGGCTGAAGGAGCTGCTGGCGAGCGGGGAGGGGGAACTGCTCGCGGAGCGGTTCGACGGCGCGCGCGTCGTCGGCACGATCGGTGAGGCGGGGCTGACCGGCCCGGATGATCTCGCCTTCTACCGAGGCGCCGACATGTTCCTGGACCCCGAGGCGACGTGGCAGGTCGTCCGCGTCGACTCCTTCGGGCCGCAGCGGCCCGCCCCGGAGGAGGAACTGCCCGCCGAGCTCGTCCTCCTCGCCCTCGTCGTGCTCGTCGTGCTGCTCCTGCCGGTGGCCATGTTCATCGCCACCGCCGTCCGCCTGGGCGGCGAGGCCCGGGACCGGCGGCTGGCCGCCCTGCGGCTCGTCGGCTCGGACATCGCCATGACCCGGCGCATCGCCGCGGGGGAGGCCCTGTTCGGCGCGGTCCTCGGGCTGCTCCTGGGCGGTGGAACGTTCCTTCTCGCCCGGGCCAACGCCGACCGGTTCTCCATCCTCGGCCACAGCCTCTTCCCGTCCGACATCCAGCCCTCCGGCGCGCTCACGGCCGTGATCCTGCTCGCCGTGCCCGTGTGCGCCGTCCTCGTCACGCTGTTCGCGCTGCGCCGCGTGTCGATCGGGCCGCTCGGCGTCTTCCGGGAGGGCTCGGACAGCGGACGTCGGCTGTGGTGGCGCATCGCCCTCCTCGTCCTCGGCGGCCTCGCGCTGCTGGTGTTCGGCCCCAAGGTGCGGGGCTCCTCGGGCGGCTTCGAGGTCGGGATCGTCACCGGCGTCGTGCTGGTGCTCCTCGGCATCACCGCGCTGCTGCCGTGGGTGGTCGAGTGGCTGGTGTCCCGCGCGGGGGGCGGGACACTCTCCTGGCAGCTCGCCCTCCGCAGGCTCCAGCTCAGCAGCGGCCCCGCCGCCCGTGCGGTCAGCGGCGTCACGGTCGCCGTCGCCGGTGCCGTGGCCCTCCAGATGCTGTTCAGCCCGCTGGAGGAGCGGTACACGTCCTTCGCGGGGGAGCCCGGCGAACGGGAGTCGATCGTGGCGTCGGTCGGGGTGCGGGACGCCGGCCACGCCGCGGCGGTGATGCGCCGCTTCGAGAGCATGGAGGGCATCCGCTCGCAGTTCGGCTTCGTGCAGGCGGAGGTCACGGAGGAGGGGGCGCCGGAGCCCGACGAGCAGGGCTGGCGGCCGACGCTCTCCCTGGCCGTCGCGGACTGTGCCACGCTGCGGCTGATCACCGCGGCCGAGAGCTGCGCGGACGGCGACGTCTTCCTCGCGGCGGGAACCGAGGCGGAGCCCGATCCCGGAACTGAGCCCGCCGGGCGCACGGCGGTCCGGCCCGGCGACCGCCTGGACCTCCAGGCGGGAGGCCCCTTCGTCAAGGGCGGCCCGGAGCCGCTGTGGTGGGCGGTACCGGCCGACGCCCGCCCCGTCCCGGTCGACGGCGGGACGCTGATGTGGACCGGGCACCCGCAGGTGCTCGCGACCCCGGGGGCGCTGGACGTCGGCAGCCTGAACTCGGCCGCGCTGAGTGTGATCAGCGACCCGGAGCCCGGTGCGGCGGACGCCGTCGAGCACGTGCGGAACGCCGCGGGCCTCGCCACGGCGCAGACGTTCGTGTGGGACACCCGGGACGAGCAGACCGCTCCGGAGTTCGCGCTGATCCGGACCGGGCTGTTCGTCGGCGCGGTGCTGGTCATGCTGATGATCGGCGTCGCCATGGTCGTCCAGACGATGGAGCAGCTGCGGGAGCGCAAGCGGCAGCTGTCCGTCCTGGTGGCGTTCGGGACGCGGCGGGCCACGCTCGGGGCGTCCGTGCTGTGGCAGACGGCCGTCCCCGTCGTCCTCGGGCTGCTGCTGGCCTCGGCCGGCGGCCTGGCGCTCGGCCGGACGCTCCTGTGGATGGCGGACGCCTCCGCCGCCGACTGGCTGGCCTTCCTGCCGCTCGTCGGCGCGGGGCTCGTCATGGTCGCGCTGGTGACGCTGGCCAGCCTGCCGGTGCTGTGGCGGGCCATGCGGCCGGACGGGCTGCGCACGGAGTGACGCCGGGGCGGGGGCGCGGGCGCCGCGCCCCCGCCCCGGGCAGCGTGCGGGACTCGCCGGTGGAGGGGGCCGGCGAGTCCCGCACGGCGCGGTGCGGCTACGCGGCGGCCGAGACCTCCAGCGGGCGGACCGGCAGCGGCCGCATCGCCTCGCGCAAGGCGTCGGCGAGCGCCGTGAACTCCTGCTCGCGGGCCGTTCCCGTCCGCATGGCCAGCGCGATGCGGCGCCCCGGGGCCGGGTCGGCGAAGTGCCCGGTGGCCAGGTGCTCGTTGCGGGCCGTCTCCAGCCGCAGGGCGGTGCGCGGCAGCAGGGTCACCCCGAGCCCGCCCGCCACGAGCTGCACGAGCGTGGACAGCCCGGCGGCCGTCGTCGTCACCTCGCCCCCGGTCGCCCGGCTCTGCGGGCGGCCCGCCTCGCGGCACACCTCCAGCGCCTGGTCGCGCAGGCAGTGGCCCTCGTCGAGCAGCAGCAGCGGCAGGTCGCGCAGCCGCTCGCGGGGGATGCCCGCGCCGTCGGCGAGCTCGTGTCCGCGCTCCATGACCAGGACGAAGTCCTCGTCGAACAGCGGCAGCTCCCGCACGCCCGGCACGCCCAGCGGGACGGCGAGGAGCAGCAGGTCCAGCCGCCCGGCGGCCAGGCCGTCCAGCAGGGAGGTCGTCTGCTCCTCGTGGACGCGCAGGTCCAGCCGGGGATACCGCGCGTGGACGAGGTCGAGCACGGTGGGCAGCAGATACGGCGCGCAGGTGGGGATGACGCCGAGTCGCAGCGTCCCGGTGAACGGCGTCCGGGTGGCCTCGGCCTCCTCCAGCAGCGCCCCGACGGCGTCCAGCACGGCGCGGGCGCGGACGGCGAGCCGCTCTCCGGCGGGGGAGAGCAGCACCCGGCGCGTGGTGCGCTCCAGGAGCTGGACGCCGAGGGTCTCCTCCAGCGCCGCGACGGCGCCGGACAGCGCGGGCTGGCTCATGCCGATCTCGGCCGCGGCCTCGCGGAAGTGCAGCTGCTCCGCGACGGCGGTGAACGCCCGGAGCTGGGACAGACTGGGCTGACGGGCTTTGCTCATGTGACGTGCTCGCTGAGGGGTTGACGGGGAGGGTGACCGGGCGACTGATAGCCCGATCCGATCAACGCCGCCGAGTGTAGCTATTTCCGCGATCAATACGCCCTGTGGCAGGGTGTGAGATCCGTCCAACCCTCAAGAGGACCCCCGCGATCCGGGGTGCGTCCTCCCGCATCAAGGAGAGTCTGTGCTCACTGTCGGTGACCAGTTCCCCACGTTCGACCTGACGGCTTGTGTCTCGCTGGAGAAGGGCAAGGAGTTCCAGCAGATCGACCACAAGACCTACGAAGGTTCCTGGAAGTGCGTCTTCTTCTGGCCCAAGGACTTCACCTTCGTGTGTCCGACCGAGATCGCGGCCTTCGGCAAGCTGAACGAGGAGTTCGCCGACCGTGACTGTCAGATCCTCGGCGTCTCCGGCGACTCCGAGTTCGTCCACCACGCCTGGCGCCGGGACCACGAGGACCTGCGGGACCTGCCCTTCCCGATGCTCGCGGACTCCAAGCACGAGCTGATGCGGGACTGCGGCGTCGAGGGTGAGGACGGCTTCGCCCAGCGCGCCGTCTTCATCGTGGACCAGAACAACGAGATCCAGTTCACGATGGTGACCGCCGGCTCCGTCGGCCGTAACCCGAAGGAGGTCCTGCGGGTGCTGGACGCCTTGCAGACCGACGAGCTGTGCCCCTGCAACTGGACCAAGGGCGAGGACACCCTCGACGCCGGCAAGCTGCTGGCCGGCGAGTGACCGCGATCCACGGCGACTGAGTGAGGCCCTGAGCACATGGCACTGAACGACCTGAAGTCGGCGCTGCCCGACTACGCCAAGGACCTGAAGCTGAACCTCGGCTCGGTCATCGGCAACTCCGACCTGCCCCAGCAGCGGCTGTGGGGAACGGTGCTGGCCTGCGCCATCGCCTCCCGTTCGCCGAAGGTGCTGGCGGAACTGGAGCCCGAGGCGCGGGAGAACCTCTCGCCCGAGGCGTACACGGCGGCCAAGGCCGCGGCGGCCGTCATGGCGATGAACAACGTCTTCTACCGCACGCGCCACCTGCTCTCCGACCCGGAGTACGGGAACCTGCGTGCCGGTCTGCGGATGAACGTCATCGGCAACCCCGGCGTGGACAAGGCCGACTTCGAGCTGTGGTCGCTGGCGGTCTCCGCCGTCAACGGCTGCGGCATGTGCCTGGACTCGCACGAGCAGGTGCTGCGGAAGGCGGACGTGGACCGCGAGACGGTCCAGGAGGCCGTCAAGATCGCCTCCGTCCTCCAGGCCGTCGGCGCGACGCTCGACGCCGAGGCGGTCATCGCCCAGGCGTGAGGCCCGCCCTGAGCCCCTGACGCACGGATGCCCCGGACCACAGGGTCCGGGGCATCCGTGCGTCAGGGCGTGGCGGTCAGGGAACCGGCACCTCGAACCAGACGAGCTTGCCCGTCGACAGCCGGGTCGCGCCCCAGCGCCGGGCGATGCGGTTGACCAGGTAGAGCCCGCGCCCGCCCTCGTCCGTCGCCCGCGCCTGCCGCAGCCGCGGCAGCTCCGGCACGTCGTCGCCCACCTCGCAGCGCAGCGCGTCGGTGCGCAGCAGCCGCAGCGTCACCGGACGCTCGGCGTAGCGCACGGCGTTGGTGACGACCTCGCTCACCAGCAGCTCGACCGAGTCGGTCAGCTCCTCCATGCCCCAGGCCTCCAGCGCCCGCCGGGCCAGCCTGCGGGCCTGCCCGGCCGTCTCCGGGCGCGGCTCCAGCTCCCACAGGGCGACGTCGCTCGGGGCGATGCCGTCGAAGCGGGCGGCCAGCAGGGCGATGTCGTCGTCCCGGTCCCCGGGCCCGACGATGTCGAGGACCTCGTCACACAGCGGCTCCAGCGGCGCCGCGCTGCCCGGACGGATGAGCCGGCCCGTCTCGGCCAGCTTCTCCCGCAGCGTCTCGATGCCCGACCACACGTCCCGGTGCCGCGACTCCACCAGCCCGTCGGTGTAGAGCAGCAGCGTCGCCCCGGCCGGGGCGTCCAGCTCGACGGCGCGGAAGTCCACGCCGCCGACGCCGATCGGGGCGCCGGGCGGTATGTGCAGCGTCTCCGCCCGGCCGTCCTGGTGCAGCATCACCGGCGGCGGATGGCCCGCGTTGGCCACGATCATGCGGTGTGCCACCGGGTCGTAGACGACGTAGATGCACGTCGCCATCCGGTCCTCGCCCAGCCGCTGCGCCTGTTCGTCCAAGTGGTGCAGGACCTCCTGCGGCGGCAGGTCGAGCTGGGCCAGCGTCTGCGCCGTCGTGCGGAGCTGGCCCATGATCGCGGCGGACGTCGTGGAGTGGCCCATGACGTCGCCGACGACGAGCGCGACCCGGCTGCCGGGCAGCGGGATCGCGTCGTACCAGTCGCCGCCGACCCGGGCCGACTCGGCGGCCGGGAGGTAGCGGCTGGCGAGCTGGACGCCGGTCGGCTGCGGCAGCCGGTCGGGCAGCATCGTGCGCTGGAGCTCGTCGGCGATGTAGGCCTCCCGCCCGTAGAGCACGGCCTTGTCCACGCCCAGGGCGGTGTGGGTGGCGAGCTGCGCGGCGACGAGCAGGTCGTCGCCCTCGAACGCGGCGCGCTCCGGGCGGCGCAGGAAGACGGCCGCCCCGATCACCCGGCGGCGTCCGCGCAGCGGGGCGAGCACGGCCCGGTCGCCCGAGGGCAGGTCCCGTTCGCGGCCCAGCAGTTCCTGGAGGGCGGCCCCGGCGGCCGGGGAGTCGCCGAACAGCGGGCGTACGCCGCGCAGCACCTCGGCCAGGGCCCCGCCCGCGCGGACCTCCGTGACCTCCGCCGCCCCGGCGGCCGGCTGCTCCACCAGCCCGGCCAGCAGCGGCAGAGCCTCTCCGGGGCCGGGGGCCTCCGCGGCGCGGTCCTCCCCGGCGCCCTGGCCCTCGGCAGCGCCGTGGCTTTCGACGGCGGTGCGGTCGTCGGCCGGGACGGCGGCCGGGGCGCCCGGGCGGTCGGCGTAGTCCGGCAGCCGGTCGGTGCGCCGCAGCCGGAGCCGGACCGGGCCGACGGGCCGCTCCTCGCCGACGGGCAGCGGGTCGCGCAGGTACACCAGGATGGCGTCGGCGAAGGCGGGCACCGAAGCCCGGCACAGGCCGAGCACCGTCTCGTCCAGGTCCATGCCGCGGGCGATACGGCGCGTCGCCGCGCCGACGAAGCGCAGCCGGTCGCCGCCGCGCCGGGCGTGCTCGCTGTCCTCGGCCTCGACGGCGGCGTCCCCGGGGCCCGTCGGGGCGGGGACGGGCACGGGAGCCGACCCGGTGACCCCTCCCGCGGCGGTCTCCACGGGCGTCTCCGGTGAGGGATGCGCGGGCTCGCGCACGGGGCTGTCCTCGCCCGCCGTGTCGGCGGTGGCCCGCGCGTGCGGGATCGCCGACTCGGCGGGCCGGTGCGTGGGCGATCCGGCCTGCGACCGGCGGGGGGTGGTCGGGTGCTCCGTCACGCGTCGGGTTTCCATCCGTCCTGGGGGACACCGCCCGGCTGGCGGCCGGGTGAGGCTGATTTCGGCTGTGCTGCTCGGTTCTCTCGGCGGGCCGGTGTTCGGTGCGCCGGGTGCGTCGACGACGTCGACGGCGAACCGGTCACCCCGTTTCTCCGTTACCCCGATACCCGGATCATGCGGCCGGGGAACGGAAGCGGAAGATCGGCCTCCGGTACCGGGGGCGGGCCCGGACGAGTCTGCCGGGCGCCGGTCCGATACTGCTCACGTGCGTTGGCTCCTCTCGAGGGTGCCCACCAAGTCATTCCGAGCACAGGGGAGTTGCTGCGGTGCGTGATGCTCTGCGGTGCGTCCGGAGGAAGATCCTACGGTTGCGAGCCCGGAGCGTATCAAGGGGTCCCGGAGTCGGGGACGTCACGCGGTCGGGGCTCGGTTCACACCGACGTCATGAGACATGTGGGTGAACAACGCCGGACCCGCGCCACGGCGCCGGGGCGCGGCCACGCGCGGGACCGCCCGCCGCCCGCGCGGGATCGCGCGCCCCCGGCGCCTACGGTCGGTGGCGCGCCGTGCGCTCTCCGCCGTGCGCCGGGCGGTCCCAGTCGTGCGGCAGGTGGGGAACCGGCCAGGACGGGTCCGGCCGCCAGTGCTCCCAGCCGTCGGTGAACGGCGGGCCCCAGGCGCGTACCGCGTCCGCCGCCGCCCGGCCGGCCGCGCGCACCCGCTCGGCCTGGGCGGCGTCCATGAGCCCGGCCCGCTGCGCCTGGGCGAACTCGTCCTCGTCCCGCCAGCGCCAGCTGCGGTTGGGGTGCACCTCGATGTCCAGGAAGTGGTCCTCCGAGTCCACCCCGTGGGACCAGCGGTGACGCGGCTCCTCCAGGTTCACGTACCAGTTCTTGAACCGCCAGCCCGGCTCCCAGAACAGCCACACGGACCACGGGTCCCCGGGCCGGGCCAGCTTGAGCACGCCCGCCCCGAACCAGCGGCAGCGCGTGACGGTGCGCGGCTTGGTGTACCGCGTCGCCAGCGGCTCCCGGTGCACCGGCGTGCCGTCGGCGAGCTGCGGCTTGACGCACGGAGTGCCGGGCGCCATCCAGACCGCCAGCAGCTCCGGCGTGTCCTGGACGACGGTCACCGGACGGCAGATGTGCGGGTAGTCCTCGCCGTTCGCCCGGTACCGCCACAGGATCTGCTGCCCCGGGTTCCAGTGGCCGTCCGGGTTCCGACCGGTCTCTCCCTGCGCCGTTCGCTCCGTGTCCGCTGTCATTCACGGATGGTACCCGTACGGTCGCAGCGCGGCCGGGACCGTGGCCCCGGCCGCGAGCACCCCTGGAGCGTCCCTCAGGGCCGCGTCATGCGCAGCACGTCCAGCGCCGCGTCCAACTGCTCCACCGTCAGCAGCCCGCGCTCCACGTAGCCGCCGTCCAGCACCGCCTGCCGGATGGTGACGCGCTCGGCCAGCGCCCGCTTCGCCACCTTCGCGGCCTCCTCGTAGCCCAGGTACCGGTTCAGCGGGGTGACGACGGAGGGCGAGGACTCCGCGTACTCCCGGGCCCGTTCGACGTTGGCGGTGATGCCGTCCACCGTCCGGTCCGCCAGCAGCCGGCTCGCGCCCGCCAGCAGCCGCACGGACTCCAGGACGTTGCGCGCCAGCACCGGCAGCATGACGTTCAGCTCGAAGGCCCCCGAGGCGCCCGCGGTCGTCACCGTGACGTCGTTGCCCACCACCTGCGCGGCCACCATCAGCACCGCCTCGGGGATCACCGGGTTCACCTTGCCCGGCATGATCGAGGAGCCCGGCTGGAGGTCGGGCAGGTTGATCTCGGCCAGCCCGGTCCGCGGGCCCGAGGCCATCCAGCGCAGGTCGTTGGCGATCTTCGTCAGGCCCACCGCGACCGTGCGGAGCTGCCCCGAGGTCTCCACCAGGCCGTCCCGCGCGCCCTGCGCTTCGAAGTGGTCCCGCGCCTCGGTGAGGGGCAGCCCGGTCATCCGGGCCACCTCGGCGATGACGGCCGCCGAGAAGCCCGGAGGCGTGTTGATGCCGGTGCCCACCGCCGTCCCGCCGAGGGGCAGTTCGGCGAGGCGGGGCAGCGAGGCGTGCAGCCGCTCCACCCCGTGCCGCATCTGTGCCGCGTATCCGGCGAACTCCTGGCCCAGTGTCACCGGGGTCGCGTCCATGAGGTGTGTGCGCCCCGACTTCACCACGGAGGCGAACTCCGCGGCCTTGCGCTCCAGCGCGTCCGCCAGGTGCTCGAGGGCGGGGATCAGGTCCTCGGTGACGGCGGCCGTCGCGGCGACGTGGATGGAGGAGGGGAAGACGTCGTTGGACGACTGGCTGGCGTTCACATCGTCGTTGGGGTGCACCGGTGCGCCGAGCCGCTCCCCGGCGAGGGTGGCCAGAACCTCGTTCATGTTCATGTTCGACGAGGTGCCCGAGCCCGTCTGGAAGACGTCCACGGGGAAGTGGTCGTCCCAGCGGCCGTCGGCGACCTCGCCCGCGGCCGCGACGATCGCCGCCGCCATCTCCTTGTCGACGACGCCGAGCTCGGCGTTGACCGTTGCCGCGGCGGCCTTGATCCGTGCCAGCGCCTGGATGTGCGCCCGTTCCAGCCGCTGACCCGAGACGGGGAAGTTCTCCACCGCGCGCTGGGTCTGGGCGCGCCACTTGGCGTGGGCCGGTACCTTGACCTCGCCCATGGAGTCGTGCTCGATGCGGTAGTCGTTCATGGGCCGAGCGTATGCCGCCGATCGCGCGCTGGGCGCGCTTCCGGCCACCCCGGTGGTGGGCTTCGGACCACCGGCGGGAGGGACGCCACCGGCCACCGCGCGACGCGTTCCGGCCGCCTGCCGGAGGAGACGAACCCTCCGACAGGCGGCGGCGGATCAGTTCCGGACGGGGATGGACGTGACGAACGGCTGGGAGGGGCCGGGGTCGGTGAAGAAGTCGTTGCCCTTGTCGTCCACGACGACGAACGCCGGGAAGTCCTCGACCTCGATCTTCCAGACCGCCTCCATGCCCAGCTCCTCGTACTCCAGGACCTCCACCTTCTTGATGCAGTCCTGGGCCAGCCGGGCCGCCGGGCCGCCGATGGAGCCCAGGTAGAAACCGCCGTGCGCGGCGCAGGCGTCGGTGACCTGCTTGCTGCGGTTGCCCTTGGCCAGCATGACGAACGAGCCGCCGGCCGCCTGGAACTGCTCGACGTAGGCGTCCATGCGCCCGGCCGTCGTCGGGCCGAAGGAGCCGGACGCGTAGCCCTCGGGTGTCTTGGCCGGGCCCGCGTAGTACACGGCGTGGTCGCGCAGGTACCGGGGCATCTCCTCGCCCGCGTCCAGCCGCTCCTTGATCCTGGCGTGCGCGATGTCGCGCGCGACGACCAGCGGACCCGTCAGCGACAGCCGTGTCTTGACCGGGTGCCTGGTCAGCTCCGCGCGGATCTCGTCCATGGGCCGGTTGAGGTCGATGCGGACGACGTCGTCGTCAGCGGACCCGGCGCCGGCCAGCTCCTCGCCCGTCGTCTCCGGCAGGAAGCGCGCCGGGTCCCGCTCCAGCTTCTCCAGGAAGACGCCCTCGGCAGTGATCTTGGCCTTGGCCTGCCGGTCGGCGGAGCAGGAGACGGCGATCGCCACCGGGCAGGACGCGCCGTGCCGGGGCAGCCGCACCACGCGCACGTCGTGGCAGAAGTACTTGCCGCCGAACTGCGCCCCGATGCCGATCTCGCGGGTCAGCTCGAAGACCTTCTTCTCCAGCTCCACGTCGCGGAAGCCGTGGCCCGCGGGGGAGCCCTCGGTGGGCAGCTCGTCCAGGTAGTGCGCGGAGGCGTACTTGGCCGTCTTCAGCGCGTACTCGGCGCTCGTGCCGCCCACGACGACCGCCAGGTGGTAGGGCGGGCAGGCGGCCGTGCCGAGCGAGCGGATCTTCTCCTCCAGGAAGCGCATCATCGCGCCCTCGTTGAGCACCGCCTTCGTCTCCTGGTAGAGGAAGGACTTGTTGGCGCTGCCGCCGCCCTTGGCCATGAACAGGAACTTGTACGCATCGCCGTCGGTCGCGTACAGCTCGATCTGCGCGGGCAGGTTGGTGCCGGTGTTCTTCTCGTCCCACATGGTCAGCGGGGCCATCTGGGAGTAGCGCAGGTTGAGCTGGTCGTAGGCGTCGAAGACGCCGCCGGACAGCGCCCGCTCGTCGTCGCCCTCGGTGAGCACGTTCTGCCCGCGCTTGCCCATGACGATCGCGGTGCCGGTGTCCTGGCACATCGGCAGCACGCCCGCCGCCGCGATGTTCGCGTTCTTCAGCAGGTCCAGCGCGACGAAGCGGTCGTTCGGGCTGGCCTCGGGGTCGTCGAGGATCTTCCGGAGCTGGGCCAGGTGATCGGCGCGCAGGAAGTGCGCGATGTCCTTCATGGCCTCGGCCGCGAGCGTGCGCAGCGTCTCCGGCTCGACCTTCAGGAAGGTGCGGCCGCCCGCCTCGAAGGTCGAGACCCCCTCCGTGGTGACCAGGCGGTACTCGGTGGGGTCCTCACCCGTGGGCAGGAGGTCCGTGTAGGAGAACTCTTCGGTCTCCGGACGGGGACGGGGAGCCATGTGGACGGGTTCCTCTCTCGACGACGCGGCGACTCGACGGCTTCGGCAAGCGCGTCTCACAGGGTAGAACGCGCGGGGCGCTCCGATCCTGTGAGGTTGGGCTCAGGCCCCGGGCCCCGGGCCCCGGGGCCGGGGGTCAGCGGCCTGGGACCAGCCGCCCGGGGCCAGCAGCCGGGATCACGAGCCATCACCCGATCGGGCTCTCGCGATCTATCGCGATACTCGTTACGCTGCGGGATGTGGACGACGCAGCGCTCAGCAAGCGGGCCACGGCGGGGGCCGCGCCCGCCGCCCCGGCCCGGCCCGCACCCGAATCCCCGGTCCGTGCCTCGGACGCCGAGCGGGACCGCACCGCGGCCCTTCTCGGGGAGGCCCTGGCCGAGGGGCGGATCACCGCCGAGGAGCACGCGGAGCGGGTGGGGGAGGCGTACGAGGCCCGCACCCGGGAGGCACTCCGGCGCCTGCTCGCGGATCTGCCCGCCGGGCGCCCGCATGCGGCACACGTGTCGTATCCGGCGCGCCCAGTGCCCCCGTCGCACATGCCGCACGTGCCGCACGTCACGCGCTGGGCACGCGGCCTTCCGGGCCCGCCGCACAGCGCGCTCGGCCGCGCGCTGGTCGCCGTCTTCAGCGCCGTCGTGCGCCGGGGGCGCTGGCGGGTCGGCCGCGGCCTGCACGCCTACGCCGTCTTCGGCAGCGTGGAGCTCGACCTGACGGAGGCGGTCTTCGAGCGCCAGGAGGTCGTCGTGGCGGCGTTCGCCCTCTTCGGCAGCGTGGAGATCACCGTCCCGGAGAACATCACCGTGCGGGACGCCGGTTCGGGCGTCATGGGTGCCTTCGAGATCGAGCCCCTCGTGGCGGAGGACCCCCGGGCGCCGGTGGTCGTCGTGCGCGGGCTCGCCGTGTGCGGAGCGGTCCAGGCGGCCGCGAAGCGGGGCCGACGCATACGCGACTTGCGCTCGAGTGGCGACTGAGCGCATAAGCGCGCGCACAGCGGGTAGAGGTCCGGGCATCGCCTCTCGCACGGCTCCCAGTGAACTCCCGTGCGCCAGAGGGCTGATCAGGGTGCTCCCATCGCCGTCGTCAGGAGTAGACAGTGCCGCGAACGCAGCATCAGTCTCCGCAGGCAGCCGTCCTCCCCCAGCAAGGTCGCGGACCGGAACGCGAGCAAGCCGGCCCGTGGCACTCGGAGGCGGTCTGCCGCAGAGACGAGGCCGGGCTCTTCTTCGCCCCGTCGAAGGAGCCGACGGCCGAGCGGCTGGCTCGCGAGCAGGCGGCCAAGTCCGTGTGCGCACGCTGTCCGGTCCTCGTCGAATGCCGCGAGCACGCCCTGGTCCAGCCCGAGCCCTACGGCGTATGGGGCGGGCTGACGGCGGCCGAGCGCCGGGTCGTCCTCGCCCGGCGGCGCCGCCGGGATGCCGCCGGGCAGCCCGACGCCGTCCCCGCCCAGGTCCGCCGCATCGCCTGAGCGGCGAGGGCGCGCCGGAGCGGGGGAGGCCCGGAGCGGTCAGATCGCGCGGTCGAAGTCGATCGCGCTGTACGCGCGCAGCTTGGCCAGCCGGTGTGTGGAGTCGATCTGCCGGATCGTGCCGGACTTCGACCGCATCACCAGGGACTGGGTGTAGGCCGTCTCCGCCCGGTAGCGCACGCCGCGCAGCAGGTCGCCGTCGGTGATGCCGGTGGCCACGAAGAAGACGTTCTCGCCGTTCACCAGGTCGTCCGTGTGCAGGACGCGGTCGAGGTCGTGGCCCGCGTCCAGCGCCCGCTGCCGCTCGGTGTCGTCCTTCGGCCACAGCTTGCCCTGGATCGTGCCGCCCAGGCACTTGATCGCACAGGCCGCGATGATGCCCTCCGGTGTGCCGCCGATGCCCAGCAGCAGGTCGACGCCGGTGCCCTCCCGCACGGCCATGATGGCGCCGGCCACGTCGCCGTCCGAGATGAACTTGATGCGGGCCCCGGCCTCCCGCACCTCCTTGACGATGCCCTCGTGCCGCGGCCGGTCCAGGATGACGACGGTGACGTCCTCGGGCGCACAGCCCTTGGCCTTGGCGACCCGCCGCACGTTCACCGAGGCCGGGGCGTTGATGTCCACGTACTCGGCGGCCTCGGGGCCGGTGGCCAGCTTGTCCATGTAGAACACCGCGGACGGGTCGAACATCGCGCCCCGCTCGGCGACGGCGAGCACCGACACCGCGTTGGCCATGCCCTTCGCCGTCAGCGTGGTGCCGTCCACCGGGTCGACGGCGACGTCGCACTCGGGGCCGGTGCCGTCGCCGACGCGCTCCCCGTTGAACAGCATCGGGGCCTCGTCCTTCTCCCCCTCGCCGATGACCACGACGCCGTTCATCGATACCGTCGACACCAGGGTGCGCATGGCCTTCACGGCCGCACCGTCCGCGCCGTTCTTGTCACCGCGGCCCACCCAGCGGCCCGAGGCCATCGCCCCGGCCTCGGTGACCCGGACGAGCTCCAGGGCCAGGTTGCGGTCAGGCGCCTCAGGGCTCACCTCGAGCGGGGACGGGAGATGGTTTTCCGGCATCGGAACGCACCTTTCCACCTGGTCGGCCGGGAGGAGCCGCAGGCAGTCAAGACGGGTGAGGGTACGTACGACCTTATCCGGAGAGCGCCAGGATGAGCAGAGGGCCCCACGTATGAGCGGCGCACCGTGCAGCGGGGCCCCGGGTCCGGGCATCGGCGCCCATGGGGGACGATGGAGGGCGTGGCAGCAACGCGTGGCTTGAAGACCGTCAAGGACATGGTGCTCTCGATGGCCCTGATCGGCCTGGGAGCCTGGTTCCTGTACCTGTTCGTCCCGCACGACGAGCAGCAGGACCCGGTGAAGCCGCTCCGCAGCTACCGGGCCGAGTTGATCACGGCCGGGCGGACGGCCTCCTACCCCGTGCTCGCCCCGGTGGGGCTGGACGAGGGCTGGCGGGCCACCTCGGTGAGCTTCGACCGGAACAGCGACTACGGCGCCGTGTGGCACCTGGGCTTCCACGACGCCGACGTCGAGTACGCGGCCGTCGAGCAGAGCGACGGCGATCCGCGCCTCTTCGTGGCCAAGGTCACCCACGAGGCGGTCGACACCGGTGCCACGACCGAGGTGGAGGGCGAGGAGTGGGCGCGCTACGAGGGCGACAAGTACGACGCCCTGGTGCTGCGCGAGGGTGAGTTCACCACCGTCGTCACGGGGACGGCGGACTTCGCGCGGCTGGCGGAGCTGGCCGCCGCGCTGGAGCCCCACGAGCCGGAGCCGGCGCCCTCGGGCTCGCCGGAGTAGTCACCCCGGGCCAAGCCCGCCGGGGCATCCCGGCGAGCCCGGCGGGTCCGGAGTCCCGGAGGCGGAACCGAGGCGTCCGAGGTGGTGGACGTCTCGGCGCGGACGTCAGAGCGTGGTGACGGCGTCCCGCGCGGACAGCCGGGGAGCGCGCGGCCGGTAGGCGTCCGGGCCGGGGCGCCCGATGTTGACGACCATGAGCGCCTTCTGCCTGCCGTCGCCGAAGAACTCCTTGTCGACGCCCGCGGCGTCGAACCCGGTCATCGGGCCCGCGGCGAGCCCGGCCGCGCGGACGCCGAGGATGAAGTAGCCGGCCTGGAGCGTGGCGTTCAGCGTGCCCGCCTGCTCCCGTGCCGCACGCTCGGCGAAGACGGCGTCCTTGAGCCCCGGCACGGCGGGGAACAGCTCGGGCAGCCGCTCGTGGAACTCCAGGTCGACGGAGAGGATCGCCGTCAGCGGCGCGCTGCGCGTCTTGGCCTGGTTCCCCTCGGCCAGTCGGCGCACGAGCCGCTCGCGGGCCTCGGCCGAGCGTATGAGCGTGATCCGCAGCGGGGACTGGTTGAAAGCCGTCGGCGCCAGCTTCACGAGGTCGTAGACGGCCTCGATCTGTTCCTCGCTCACCGGCTCGTCGGTGAAGGTGTTCGCGGTGTGCGCCTCACGGAACAGCAGGTCCTGGGCCGCGGCATCCAGAGCGAATGACATGTCCGTCCTCGGGTTCGGGGTCGTACGGGACTCTCCCGAGCATAAGGGTGAACATTCAACGATTATTCCGTGTGCCCCACCACGCCGGACTACTCGCCCGGACTACTCGCGGTCCTCGCTCGCGGTCTCCTCCCCGTTCCCGGGGCCGCCGCCCGCCCCGGCGGACTCCGCCCCCTCCTCGGCGTCCCCCGCCAGTGCCGCGTCCAGCCTGGCCCGCGCCCCCGCCAGCCAGCCCCGGCAGATGCCCGCCAGCTCCTCGCCGCGCTCCCACAGGGCCAGCGACTCCTCCAGCGTGGCGCCGCCCGCCTCCAGCCGCCGCACGACGTCGATCAGCTCGTCCCGCGCCTGCTCGTAGCCCAGCGCCGCGTCCCCGCCGGTGCCCGCGCCCGTCTCCGTGTTCGCCATGCCCCCAGCCTAAGAGCGCACTCCGACACCCGAAGACCACATCCGGCACCCGCGGAGGCGCTACCTCCCGGGCGTGACCGTCACCGTGAACTCGCCCTCGGCCACCCGCGCCCGCAGTGCCTCGCCTGCGGCGACCTCCTCGGCGTCCCGTACCACCGCGCCGTCCTCCCGCTGCAGCACCGCGTACCCGCGCCGCAGCGTCGCCGCCGGGGACAGCGCCACAACCCGGGCGCGGGTGTGCTCCAGCTCGGCCCCCGCCCGGTCCAGCACGTGGCCCAGTGTGCGGCGGCCGCGCAGCAGCAGCTCCTCCACCCGGCCCGCCCGCTCCTCGACCATCCGGTGCGGACGCGCCAGCACCGGGCGGCTCACGCAGTCCGCCAGGCCGCGCTCCTGCGCCTCCAGATACGCATCGAGGCAGCGCCGCGCCCGCTCCCGCAGGCGCTCTATGCGCTCGTGCTCCTCGCCCACGTCCGGCACGACGTCCTTCGCCGCGTGCGTCGGCGTCCGCGAGCGCAGATCCGCCACCAGGTCCAGCAGCGGAGTGTCCGGCTCGTGCCCGATCGCCGAGACGACCGGCGTCGAGCACTCCGCGACCGCCCGCACCAGCCGCTCGTCCGAGAACGGCAGCAGATCCTCCACGCTGCCGCCGCCCCGTGCGACGATCACCACCTCCACCTCCGGCGCCGCGTCCAGCTCCCGGACGGCCGAGATCACCTGCGGCACCGCGTGGACCCCCTGCACGGCCACGTTGCGCACCGCGAACCGCACCGCGGGCCAGCGCTGCCGCGCCGTCTCCAGCACGTCTCGCTCCGCCGCCGAGGCCCGCCCCGTCACCAGCCCCACCACCCGGGGCAGGAACGGCAGCGGCCTCTTGCGCCCGGCCGCGAACAAGCCCTCCGCCGTCAGCGCCTTCCTGAGCTGTTCCAGCCGCACCAGCAGCTCGCCCATCCCCACCGGGCGGATCTCCGCCGCCCGCAGCGAGAGCTGCCCGCGCGGCGCGTACCACTCCGGCTTCGCGTGCACGACGACCCGGGCGCCCTCGCCGACGACGTCCGCCACCCGGTCGAACACCTGGCGGAAGCACGTCACGCTCAGGGACATCTCGTGCGAGGGGTCGCGCAGCGTCAGGAAGACCACCCCGGCTCCCGGACGGCGGCTGAGCTGGGTGATCTGCCCCTCCACCCAGACCGCCCCCAGCCGGTCGATCCACCCGCCGATCATCCGCGACACCTGCGCCACCGGGATGGGCGCCTCGGGCGACGTGTTGAGAGCCATGCGCGCGACCCTACCGGCCGCCGCCGACAACCCCCGGGCCCGGCGACACCCGCGCCGGGGCCCGGCGGCTCCGCACCCCCATGCGCCCTCAGCCGGCCACGCGTGCGCCCGTACGATGGGCGCATGAGTGCTGAGACCGCCCGCCGCGTCCTCCTCGCCGCCCCCCGCGGGTACTGCGCGGGCGTGGACCGAGCCGTCATCGCCGTCGAGCAGGCCCTGAAGCAGTACGGCGCACCCGTCTACGTCCGACACGAGATCGTCCACAACAAGTACGTGGTGAAGACGCTCGAGAAGAAGGGCGCCATCTTCGTCGAGGAGACCTCCGAGGTACCGCCGGGCGAGATCGTCATCTTCTCCGCCCACGGCGTGGCCCCCGAGGTCCACCGCGAGGCCGAGCGCGGCAAGCTCGCCACCGTCGACGCCACCTGCCCGCTGGTCACCAAGGTGCACAAGGAAGCCGTCCGGTTCGCCAAGGACGACTACGACATCCTCCTCATCGGCCACGAGGGCCACGAGGAGGTCATCGGCACCACCGGCGAGGCACCCGAGCACATCACCCTGGTCGACGGGCCCAAGGACGTCGAGAACGTCGAGGTCAGGGACCCGGAGAAGGTGGTGTGGCTCTCCCAGACCACGCTCTCCGTCGACGAGACCATGGAGACCGTCGACGCGCTCCAGCAGAAGTTCCCCGCGCTCATCAGCCCGCCCAGCGACGACATCTGCTACGCCACCCAGAACCGGCAGACCGCGATCAAGCAGGTCGCCGCCGAGTCCGACCTCGTCCTCGTCGTCGGCTCCAAGAACTCCTCCAACTCCGTCCGCCTCGTCGAGACCGCCCTCGCCCACGGCGCCGCGGCCGGCCACCTCGTCGACAACGCCGGTGAGATCGACGCGTCCTGGCTGGACGGTGTCACCACCGTCGGCCTCTCCTCCGGCGCCTCCGTGCCCGACGTCCTGGTCGAGGGCGTCCTCGACTGGCTGGCCGAACGCGGATTCGCCGACGTCGAGGTCGTCCAGCCGGTGCGGGAGCACATCGAGTTCTCCCTGCCCAAGGAGCTGCGCCGCGACCTGCGCGCCGAGGCCGCCCAGAAGGTCTCCGACTGAGCCACCGCCCGTCGCCGGACCTCGCCCCCGCGCCGGGCCGCCCCCGGCGCGGGACCGCCGTCAGCCCGAGGGGCGCCGGGACCGCGGCGGCCCCGCCCGGCCCGGGCCCGGCTCGGGCCGCGCCGGAGCCCCGGGCTCCCTCAAAGGCCCCGGCCGCCGCCCGGCCGCGGCCTCCCGGGCCGCGCCGCGCCGCGCCGCCGCCAGCACCGCCCGCCGCACCACCGCCGCCGCTCCCGTCGCCAGCGTCCCGCCGTAGACCCAGCCCGCCTCCACGGCCAGGGCCGTCACGAACGTCATCACGCGCGCCCCGAAGCCGCCGTCCTCCGCCCCGCCGGTGAGCAGCACCAGCCCGGTCGCGTACGCGATGGGGGCCACCACCGGTGCGGTGAACGCGTCGGCGGGCCGCACCCACAGGGCCGAGGCCAGTCCCACCAGCACGAAACAGCACCCGTACGCCGTCGTCGACGCGTCCAGCAGCCACCGCACGAGGCCGCCCAGCACCACCATGGCCGTGATCGTCAGCAGCCCGCTGCCCAGAGCCGTCAGCCGCATCGCCGACAGCTTCGCGACGACCGCGGGCGGCCGTCGCACCACCCCGGGCCGCGCCTCCCGCCGCGCCTCCCGGTCCCGCCGCACCGGCGCCCGCACCGGCCGCCGGGGACGCACCGGCCGTCGGCCCCGGCCACCCCGGGGCACCGGAACCCGCTCACGCCCGCCCTTCATCTGCTCCACGGGACCAACGTAGGCCGCATCCACCCCGTGCCCACCCCCCTGACACGCCGCCTCCCTCGCCCTCGTGACCCCCCCCCAGGCATGACATCGTTACGCCAGGGGAGGAGGTGTTCATATGACCGCGACGCTTCCGTAGGTCACCGTGGCCGACAGCCTGCGCGAGGTCGCCCACGGGCTCCCGGTTCCCGTCGTTGGAGGGACGGCCGCGCCCGTAGACTGGGGGACCGGCCCGCACGCACCGGGCCACCGGCCCAGATCATCTCGCTACGGGAAGTCGCCACGTGTCGCTCACGATCGGAATCGTCGGCCTGCCGAATGTCGGCAAGTCGACCCTGTTCAACGCCCTGACCAAGAACGACGTGCTGGCGGCCAACTACCCGTTCGCCACCATCGAGCCGAACGTCGGCGTCGTCGGTGTGCCCGACCCGCGGCTGGGCAAGCTCGCCGAGATCTTCAGCTCCGAGCGTGTCCTGCCGGCCACTGTCGACTTCGTCGACATCGCCGGCATCGTGCGCGGCGCCAGCGAGGGCGAGGGCCTGGGCAACAAGTTCCTCCACAACATCCGCGAGTCCGACGCGATCTGCCAGGTCATCCGCGCCTTCCAGGACGAGAACGTCGTCCACGTCGACGGGGAGGTCTCGCCCAAGAGCGACATCGAGACGATCAACACCGAGCTGATCCTCGCCGACCTCCAGACCGTCGAGAAGGTCCTGCCGCGGCTGGAGAAGGAAGCCCGGATCAAGAAGGACAAGCAGCCCCAGGTCAAGGCCGTCCAGGAGGCGAAGGCGATCCTGGAGGAGGGCCGTACCCTCTTCTCCGCGGGCGTCGCCCAGGGCACCGAGGCAGCCGAGGCCCTGCACGAGCTGCACCTCCTCACCACCAAGCCCTTCCTCTACGTCTTCAACGTCGATGAGGAGGAGCTGACCGACGAGGACTTCAAGGCCGAGCAGCGCGCCCTCGTCGCACCGGCCGAGGCGATCTTCCTCAACGCCAAGCTGGAGGCCGACCTCGCCGAGCTGGAGGAGGACGAGGCGCTGGAGCTCCTCCAGTCCGTCGGCCAGGAGGAGCCCGGCCTCGCCACCCTCGCCCACGTCGGCTTCCGCACCCTGGGCCTGCAGACCTACCTGACCGCGGGCCCCAAGGAGTCCCGCGCCTGGACGATCAAGCAGGGCGCCACCGCCCCCGAGGCCGCCGGAGTCATCCACACCGACTTCCAGAAGGGCTTCATCAAGGCGGAGGTCATCTCCTTCGACGCCCTCGTCGACGCCGGCTCCGTCGCCGAGGCCCGCTCCCGCGGCAAGGCCCGCATGGAGGGCAAGGACTACGTCATGCAGGACGGTGACGTCGTCGAGTTCCGCTTCAACGTCTGATACGTCCGGCGAAAGGCCGTCTGACCTGCGGCGGAGCGGGTTGGGCGGCTGGCGGTCGCGGAAGTGAGCACCCAACGAGAGCTCGACAGCGCCGAGCACACCGCCGAGGTCCTCACCTGGCGAGTCACCGCTCAGCCGAACCGGCGGACGCAAGCGGTTCGCAGCCCAAGCGCCCTCAGCGGAACGACGTCCACGTTCGCCACGCCCCACCCTCTGGCCCACACCGGTGACCAGGAAGCCCGAAGAGCTCAACCGGCGCCGCTGACACCAGTCGGATGACCTCCCACGCGTCCTGGCGGGGGCATCGGGCCGTGTTCAACGGCACGATCTGTGAGGACCTTCCACACCTCGCGCGGTTCATGCTGCTGCGCAGTCCGTGGCGCGGTCCGATCGGCGGGCGGGCCGATGTGGAAGCCGTCGATCAGCTTCCTTTCGCTCAGCGGCTCCCTATCGGGTATCGATGTCGGCTGGCTCGTCATGGAGTCAGCCGAAGCCGACGCCCCGACTGGTCGAGCCCTCTCGGGCCTGTACGAAGATGTCTTGGCCATGGACCCGAGTGGGCGCGATGGAGCGGATTGTCTGAACGGGATCCAGACTCAGAAGCCTAGCCCGCGGAGTCGTCGTAGAGGCGGAAGAGGCGGAGGCCACCGCGGGTGTGGTCGTCCTCCTCGCGGAGGGCGTGCCAGCACTCGGCGGTCAGTGCGCGGGCCCGGGTGCCGGCCCAGGGGCGGGGCAGCAGTTCGGGGGGCAGCAGGGGGTCGGGGCGCATGGCGGCTGTGAAGGCCGTGGCCAGTTCGATCGCGTACGTCAGCCGCTCGGTCGGGGTGGGCCGGACCGGCCCGGTCAGCCGGGCCAGGCGGGCGGTGGCGAGGGCGGCGAGGTCCTCGTGGCGGTCCGCGACGGCCTGGAGCGGCCAGAGCAGGGCGGCGAGCCGAACGGGGTCGTCCTCGTCGCCCACCCGCAGGTCCCGGGTGGTGAGACGGGTGAGGGAGGGGAGGACGTCGAGGTGCCGGGCGTGCGCCTCGACGACGGGCCCGATCGCGTTGGCGGTGACGTAGAGGCCGCCCTGGAGCGGGGCCGCGCCCAGGTGGAGGAGGGTGTCGCGCAGGGCGTCGCGGGCCTGCCGGGCGGTTTCGGGGACGGCGAAGGCGTACAGGTGCCAGGTGCCGTCCCAGGGGGCGAGTCCCCGGTCCTGCACGTAGGCGTGGCGGACGTACTCGACCTCCGGTGCGATGACGCCGGTGGGGTCGGCGGTGGCGTGGAGCACCGCCTTGCGGCCGCGGCCTTCCTGGGTGAACCGGCCCTCGGCGACGAGGCGTTTGACGCAGAGCCTGACCTGCTGGTCGGTCATGGCGAGGGCGCCGGCGACGGTGTAGAGCTCGCCGGCGTCGACGGTGCCGTCCTCGCGCAGGAGCGCGAACACCAGGGTCCGGGTGCTGATCTGGGGCGGGGTGGGCTCTGCCGCGTTGCTCGTCGTGCCGTCGGTCATCGTCGCTGCTCCTCGGTGCTGTCGGACGCGTCGCCGGCCGGGTGTGCCGGGACGGGGCGGTGCATCGTCGTCACGGCGCCGAAGCCCATCAGGCGCCTGAGATACGGCGTCCGCTCGGTGTGCACGGCGACGAAGCCGTGCCGCTCGTAGAGGGCGCGGGCGCGTGGGTTGACGTCGATGACGTCCAGGCGGACGCGGGCGCAGCCGTGTTCGGCGGCGAGGGTGGCCATCTCCGTCAGCAGGAGGCCGCCGATGCCGGTGCCCCGGTGTGCGGGGTCGACGGCGATGCCGTCCATGACCAGCTCGCCGGGTTCCGGGGTGCGTTCGAGCAGGGCCAGGAGGGCGAGCCGGGGCAGGCCTCGGAGGAGCCCGTAGGCGGAGAGGACATCGCCCGTGCCGCCGCCGGTCAGGGCGCGTCCGTCGAGCTGGTACCCGGCCACGGCGACGACCCGGCCGTCCGGGGCGAGGGCGACGGCGCCGCGGTCGTGGTGGAGGTGGGCGGCGATGAAGGCGCGGCCGCGTTCGGCGGGGCCCAAGGCGGCGCCGAGCTTGCGGCCGAAGGCCTCCCAGTACAACTCCGCGGCGCGTTCCTCGGCTCCGTGCGGTACGCCGCGCCGGATGTCGACTGCTGTGTCCACGCTTCCTCCTCGCACTGACTGTACTATCATCATACGCTCGTCTTGAGAACGAGCGTTCATATAGCGATAGTTATGGGGGCGGAGATGCGGACGAGGCCGAAGCGCGGGACGTCGACGCGGGGCCGGAAGGTGGTGCGGGTCCTGCTGGCGACGGCGGCCGCACTGGCGGTCCTGGCCGCGGGCCTGGGCGGCATCGTGGTCTGGCAGCACAGCTACGACCTGCGGGAGCGGGCGGTGACCATCCGCCACGGCGGCCGGGTCCTCGACGGGGTGCTGGCCCTGCCTCCGCAGGGGGAGGGGCCGTATCCCCTGGTGGTCTTCGTCCACGGGGACGGGCCGGTCGACGCGACGCACGACACCTTCTACCGGCCGATCTGGGAATCCCTCGCCCGTGCCGGGTACGCCTCGCTGTCGTGGAACAAGCCCGGCGTGGGCGGTGCTCCGGGAGACTGGCTCGACCAGACCATGGACGACCGGGCCGACGAGGCCGCCGCCGCCATCGCCTGGGCCCGCGACCATCCGGACGTCGACCGCGGTCGCATCGGGCTGTGGGGCGTGAGCCAGGCGGGCTGGGTCCTTCCCAGGGTCGCGGCCCGGGAACCGGGCCTGCGGTTCGTCATCGCGGTCTCACCCGCCGTCAACTGGCACCGGCAGGGCCGCTACAACCTTCTCGCCGAACTGCGCGAGGACGGCGCCTCCGCCGTCGAGACGGCCGCCGCCCTGCGCCGGCGCCAGACCGTGCTGGACCTGCTCCGGCGCGACGCGTCCCACGAGGCGTACGTCCGCGCGGTGGACGGCCCCGACCGCATGACGGCCGCCCGCTGGCGGTTCGTGTCCAGGAACCACACCGCGGACGCCACCGCGGACCTGCCGGCGCTGCGCGGCGTCCCCGTGCTGCTGGTGCTCGCCGGGCACGACCTGAACGTCGACACCACCGAGACGGAGGCCGTCTACCGGCGGCTGCTCCCCGGCCCCGAACTGCGCGTCGCCCGCTACCCCGACGCCTCCCACAGCCTGCTGCGGCACGACGTCGAGGACTCGTCGACCCGCCTCACCCTCACCGGACTGTTCGCCCCCCGCGGGCTGTTCGCCGATGGCTTCCTGGCCGACCAGCGGGAGTTCCTGGCCTCTCTCGGGACCGAGCGGGCGGAGTCGTGACCCTCTGAGGCGACCCCGGCGCCGCACACGCGCACCGCCGGGCGTCCCCACCCGGCGGTCGGTCTCAGCCGTCGGGGCGGGCGGCCGCGTCGGCGTCAGCGTCGTCCGTGCCGTCGCCGCGGCCGTCGCGCGCCGGCCCGGGAACCCGGGGGAGCGGAGAAGGGCCCGGGCCCGGCAGTGTGTGCCGGGCCCGGGCGGGTGGGGGGTGGGCGGGAATCAGAGCGAGAGGGTCCAGGTGTCGAGGTAGCCCGTGTCGTACCGGGCGGTGTCCTGGAGGCGCAGCTTCCAGGTACCGTCGCGGGCCTCGCCGGACAGGTCGACGGTGTAGGTCTGGTGGATGTCGTCGGCGCTGTCGCTGCCGCTGGCGCTCTTGAGCGGGTAGGTGCTGCCGTCGGGGGCGATCAGGTCGACGACGAGGTCACCGCGCCACGTGTGCTCGACGTGGACCTCGACGGTGCTGGTGCTGGACGCGGTGCCGCCGCAGCCCGAGACCTGGATGCTGCTGGTGACGGCCGAACCGTTGTCGGGGATGCTGAGGTTCGTGCCGTTGGTGACGCTGCAGTCCGAGGGCGGGGGCGTGCTGCCGCCGCCGTAGGGGTTCTCGGCGTTCTCGGCCGCGTAGACCAGCATGGGCTTGACCTGGTTCCAGAACGTGTTCTGGCAGGAGTAGTCCGGGTGGAAGCCGCCGCAGGAGCCGCCGGAGGGGCCGACTTCCCAGGTGAAGCTGGGGACGCCGAGGTCGTCGTAGGCCCAGTCGTCGTGGCTGCCGCTGGCGTTGTAGAGG
The DNA here is from genome assembly GCF_027460245.1 of Streptomyces sp. WMMC1477. NCBI lineage: Bacteria > Bacillati > Actinomycetota > Actinomycetes > Kitasatosporales > Streptomycetaceae > Streptomyces > Streptomyces sp. WMMC1477. The sequence goes on from NZ_JAPZBD010000003.1 coordinate 3,927,826, forward strand.
ATCTCGCCGGGCTGGCCGTACTGCCAGCCGCCGGCCAGGCTCGCCATGTCCTGGGCCATGGCGCGCATCGCGGCGTCGTTGCCGGTTTCGACGGAGGAGTCGAAGCCCCAGGGGAACAGCACCATGTTGGAGTAGCTGTGCATGGTGATGAACATGCCCTGGGTGTCGGGGTCGGCGGCGGTGCCGTCACCGGTGGAGCGGGTGTCCGGGAACAGGTCGCGGTAGAGCGCGTGCAGGGCCTGCGTCTCGACCTCGGAGTCCGCGGAGGGGCCCTTGTAGACCTTGGAGCAGGGGTCGGAGCTGGTGCCCGCTCCGCCCCAGTGGCTGCCGTTGTTGCGGTTGAGGTCGATGCCCTCGCCGCCGTAGGAGCCCTCGTAGCAGCCGTTGCTGTGGGTGTGGTTGGCGTTCTTGCGGTGCCACTGCTGCCCGCTGGGGCCGCCCATGAAGCCCTGCTGGACCATGTCGACGCCGTCGGGGTTGCCGATCGGCACGACCCAGACCTCGCGGGTGTCCAGGATCTCGGTGGCCGTCGCGTCGCTGCCGTAGCCGTCGGTCAGGTAGTCGATCCAGCGGTAGGCCATCTCGCCGGTGGTCAGCTCACGGGCGTGGACCTGGGCCTGGACGAACAGCCGCGGCTTGGTGGAGTTCGGGCTCAACTGGCAGTCGCCGGACTGCTTCTTGGTGATGCAGATGGCCTTGAGGTCGTAGCCGCCGGAGCGGCCGGTGGCCTTGCGCCAGGAGTCCCCGACGTCGAAGACGGTGGCCAGGGAGGAGTGGTCCGCGGCGACCTGGTCGAGGTGGGCGTACTGGGCGTTCACCGTGCGGTAGCCGCCGTAGTAGGTCTCCTCGGCCATCTCGGCGGTCATGCGCGGGGCCTGCCCACTGCGCTTGGGCGGCTCCCAGGGGGCCGGGGTCAGCTTCTGCTCGACGGTGGCCTTCAGCCCGGCCGCCTTCAGGTCCTTCGCGGTGCCGGCGTCGCCGAGGACGAACAGGTCGTCCGCGTCGCGGTCTTCGATCAGGTCGAAGCCGGCGAGCGCGCTCTCCGCCGCGTGGGCGCCGTCGTGGACGCGGTAGACGTAGGCGCGGTCGTCCTCGGCCGCGGCGGGTCTGTCGGGCGGCGGGGCGGCGACGCCGTAGCCGGTGCCGGCCGCGAGCGCGGCCGTCGTGGCGGCCGCGACCAGCCAGAGGGTCGTTTTCTTACGCACGTAAACCTCATTCAACGTGGGGGACGGCGGGTTGGGAACCGCCGTACGACGACGAGGTGCCTGATGACCGCAAGGGCCAGGGGCCAGGATTGGCCAGCCGTAGCGGTTCTGTGAATGCGCGTGCGCTTCCGATCCCGGACATTGTCCGGTTCCGGTACCGAACAACCCGGAAAAACAGCGCGAAACGCACTCTTGACGGTGACTTGAGAGCGGTCCTAAAGTCCGGTCGCGCCCGGCGGCCCCGTCGGCGCCGGGAGGTACACGTGTTCCTGTTGGAGCCGGTCGGCTTCGGCCGCACCGAGAACGACGCGTACCTCGGGCTGCTCGACCTGAAGCGGGCGACCGCGGAGGAGCTGGGCGAGCACCTCGGTGTCCCGGCGGCCGGGCTGCTGCCTTCCCTCCAGCGGCTCCTGGAGGCCGGGCTCGTCCAGCAGCTGGGCTTCACCCCGGCCGTCTACGCCGCCGTCCCGCCGGACGAGTCGCTGGCGGCGCTCATCGACCACCGGCGCGGCGAGCTGGCCCGGATGCGCTCGCACGTCGAGGAGCTGGCGGACCGGCTGCGCGCCGGCTCGCGGCGTGCCGGGCGGGACCAGCCCGTGGTGGAGCTGCTCGACGGTGAGGACGCCGTGCTGGCTGCGGTGGCCCGCATCCAGCTGCAGGCGCGGGAGGAGGTCATCGCCGTCGACGCGCCGCCGTACATCGGTGGCGGACCCGGCAACCCGAACGACCTCGAACTCAACCGGCTGGCGGCGGGCGTGGCCTACCGGTGCGTCTACTCACGTGAGGCGCTGGACTCGCCGGAGACGCTGGAGGCCATGCGGCGCTGCACCGAGGCGGGCGAGCAGGCCCGGATCCTCCCCGGGGTCACGCTGAAGATGGTCGTGGCCGATCGTTCGACGGCGATGCTGCCCGTCTCCTACACCGAGCCGGACCCGGGCATGCGGCTGCTCGTCCACGGGTCCGCCCTCGTCGACGTGCTGGTGTGCTGCTTCGAGCAGTTGTGGGCGCGGGCCACGCCGGTGGACGCCCGGCAGGCCGAGTGCGGCCCGACGGGGCGGGACCGCGAGCTGCTGTCCCTGCTCGCCTCGGGGCTGAAGGACCGCACCATCGCCCGGGCCCTGGGCGTCACCGAGCGGACCGTGGGCCGCCGGCTCACCGAGCTGATGGCCGAGCTCGGGGTGGAGACGCGCTTCCAGGCGGGCGTGCAGGCGGCGCGCCGCGGCTGGATCTAGCGGCTCGCCCGCCGGCGGACGTTGACGCCCGGCCCCGGGTTCCCCGGCCCCGGGCCCGTCCCGTTTGCCGCTCTCGCGGCTTCCCCCACCCGCCCCGCACCATGCCCTCGCGCCCCGGCTTGTCGGCAAGTCTGCGGAAAATTCATGGATTTCGCGGGCCGATCGGCCGTGCGCGGGGGCCGAGGAGGGGAAGCATGGTCCCCAGGCAACGAACGACGCAGAGGAGTTACCGCATGGCTGCCAAGACTTCCACCGTCAGCGCCCCGCAGTCCTCGCCCGAGCAGGTGGACGAGCGGGGCGACGGCGAGCCGGGCGCCGAGGGTGCGGCCCCCACCGTCACCACCACGAGGGTGGGGAGGACCGTTTCGGGGACCGAGCTCGTCGGCCCTCGGGGCAGGACGTCCATCGCCGACGGCGTCGTGGAGAAGATCGCCGGCATGGCGGCACGCGAGGTTCCGGGGGTGTACGCGCTCGGCGGCGGTCTGGCCCGGACCCTGGGCGCGGTGCGCGACCGCGTGCCCGGTGGCCGTCCGAACGTGGCTCGCGGCGTGAAGGTCGAGGTCGGCGAGCGGCAGACGGCGCTGGATCTGGACATCGTCGTGGAGTACGGGGTGCCGATCCCCGACGTGGCGCACGACGTGCGGGAGAACGTGATCGCGGCCGTCGAGCGGATGACGGGGCTGGAGGTCGTCGAGGTCAACATCGCCGTCGGAGACGTGCACCTGCCCGACGAGGAGCCGGACGAGCGGGTGGAGGCGCCGCGCGTGTCCTGACCGCAGCGCCGCGGCGAACGACGCCCGGGCGCGGTGCGGTTGGCGGAGCCCTCCGCCAACCGCCCCCGCGCCCGGGCGCGTCGCGTGTGCGGGCCTGCTCGGGCGCCCTGTGCGGCCCTCCGCGCCGCATACCGAAGGGTCCCTTTCGGCAGGCTTCATGGCGGTCCGTGATGAGGGAGAAGAGCCTGAATTGCCGGTCTTCACGGGCATATGAGGTGACTCAGGTGTGACAGATGCATGAAGTAGCGGCACACCCCTTGTGCGATTCCTATGGTTCCGCAAACCTTTCGGCTGTCGGCACGGATGACATGTCCGCGTCCGACTGATCTCTCATCAGCGCACCACCAACGAGAAGGATCTCTCAATGGCAGCGATGCGTTCCCCCAAGCGCAGATGGTCGGCCGTGGCCGTGGCGGGTGCCGCGGCGGTCGCGATGAGTGTCGGAGCCGCGCTCCCCGCGGCGGCCGACGAGCCGGAAGGCCAGATCGTCAACGCCGGTGCCCCGGGCGCGATCAAGGGCCAGTACATCGTCACCCTCAAGGCGGGTGCGCCGGACGCCGAGACCAAGGCCGGCAAGGACCTGGTCAGGAAGTACGGCGCGGAGATCGAGATCACCTACGAAGAGGCCCTCAACGGCTTCGCGATCGAGCTGAACGAGAAGCAGGCGAAGAAGCTCGCGGCCAACCCGCACGTCGCGAAGGTCGAGCAGGACGCCAAGGTCCAGCTCGCGGACACCCAGACCAACCCCACCTGGGGCCTGGACCGCATCGACCAGCCCGACCTGCCGCTGGACAACAGCTACACGTACTCCAACACCGCCGGCTCCGGCGTGACGGCGTACATCATCGACACCGGCATCAACCACAGCCACAACGACTTCGGCGGCCGCGCCAGCTTCGGCTTCGACGCCTTCGGCGAGGACGGTGAGGACGGCAACGGTCACGGCACCCACGTCGCCGGCACCGTCGGCGGCTCCGAGTGGGGCGTGGCCAAGAACGTCGACCTCGTCTCCGTCCGCGTCCTCGACGACGGCGGCTCGGGCTCCTACTCGGGCGTCGTCGCCGGTGTGGACTGGGTGACGCAGAACGCGCAGCTTCCGGCCGTGGCCAACATGAGCCTCGGTGGCGGCGCCAACTCCAGCCTGGACAACGCGGTGCGCAACTCGATCGCCGCGGGTGTGACCTACGCGGTGGCGGCGGGCAACAGCAACGCCGACGCCGCCAACTACTCCCCGGCGCGGACGACGGAGGCGCTGACGGTCGGTTCGTCGACCAGCAGCGACGCCCGCTCCTCGTTCTCCAACTACGGGTCGGTCCTGGACATCTTCGCCCCGGGCTCGAACATCACCTCGGCGTGGATCGGCAGCGACTCGGCCACCAACACCATCTCCGGCACCTCGATGGCCTCCCCGCACGTGGCCGGTGCCGCCGCCCTGCTGCTCGGTGACAACCCGGGCTACACCCCGACGCAGGTCGACTCCGCGCTGGAGTCCGCCGCCGCGCAGAACAAGCTCAGCGGCGTGCCGTCGGGCACCCCGAACCTGCTGCTCCAGGTCGGCGAGGGCGACCCGGGCGACCCCGGTGACCCGGGCGACAGCTTCGAGAACACGAACAACTACGACATCAACGACCACAGCACGGTCGAGTCGCCGATCTCCGTCAGCGGTGTCGGCGGCAACGCCCCGGCCGACCTGAAGGTGGCCGTGGACATCAAGCACACCTACATCGGTGACCTGAAGGTCGAGCTCGTCGCCCCGAACGGCTCCGCCGTCGTCCTGAAGGACCACGGCGAGGGTGGCAGCAGCAACGACATCAACACCACCTACACCGTGGACGCCTCGTCCTCGGCCGCGGACGGCACCTGGAAGCTCCGGGTGACCGACAACTACTCGTGGGACCAGGGCTACATCGACGCCTGGAGCCTCCAGTTCTGATCGCCTGCCCCGGGCACGACGGACTCCCCTGACCGGTTGAACACCGGGGTGACCCACCCACTCGGCCCCCACGGCCTCGCCGTGGGGGCCGAGCGCGTGTGCGGCGGGCCGCGAGGGGCACGCGGCCGGTGTCATCACATCGGGTGATTGCTAGACCGGATATTGCATGCGGACACCCAGCGTTGCCAAGCTGTTGCATACCGTCAAGCTGGGGAGGACGCGTGGCTTTCGGCGAGCAGCCCGCCTATCTGCGGGTGGCCGGGGACCTCCGGCAGAAGATCTTCGACGGCGTGCTGCCCCCGCACTCCCGGCTGCCCTCCCAGGCGAAGATCCGGGCTCAGTACGGCGTCTCCGACACGGTGGCGCTGGAGGCCAGGAAGATCCTCATGGCCGAGGGCCTGGTCGAGGGCCGCTCCGGCTCCGGCACGTACGTGCGGGAGATGCCGGAGCCCGCCCGCGTCCTGCGGGCCGGGAACCGGGTGCTCGGCGTCGGCGGGCCGTTCCGTCAGGAGCAGGCCGACGAACAGGTCAAGGGCTCCTGGGAGTCGTGCAGCGAGCAGCAGGAGGCCGCCCCGGCGGTCGCCGCGCGCCTGCGGATCGAGCCGGGCGGGCGGGTCATGTGCACCCGGTACGTGTACCGGATGGACGGCGAGCCGGCGATGCTCTCCACCTCCTGGGAGCCCTTGACCCTGACGGGCCGGACGCCGGTGATGCTGCCGGAGGAGGGTCCGCTGGCCGGGCAGGGCGTCGTGGAGCGGATGGCCGCGATCGACGTCGTCGTGGACAACGTGCTGGAGGAGGTCGCGGCGCGGCCGGGCCGGGCGGACGAGATGGCGGTGCTGGGCGGGGTCGCCGGGCACTGCGTCCTGGTGATCGCCCGGACGTTCTGCGCGAGTGGCCTGGCCGTGGAGACGGCGGACGTGGTCATCCCCGCGGACCGCTTCCACGCGGTGTACCACCTGCCCGTTCGCTGAATGCCCGGCCGTCACGCCCCGGCGCGGTCCGCCGGCGCGCGCCGGCCGGCGCCGGGTCCCCCGGTGGCCGGAATCATGTCTCGTTGTGGCAGAGTGAATGCGCTCCGTTAAGGTCAGGCGTACGCTCCGGCATATGCGGATTGCAGTCGTGTGTACGGGTGGGGAGGGGCGATGAGCGAGGCGGCCACGTTGCCCTGGCTGGTGATACGCCAGGACGAGGACGGCGGTCGGTACCGCGTGGGCCGGTGCGCGACACGCGTCGAGGCGGAGCGCCTCGCCGACCGGCTGGACGCGACGCGCTCCGGCGCGCGCCCCGGGCCGCCGACGCGCTACCTGGTCGAGCGTTTGGAGCAGCCGAGCGGTGGTCAGGCCTGACCGCGGGCACAATCGTGGGAGCGGGCATCGGGTCCGCCCTCGTCGGTGCGGAGACCCTGCTGCCCGGCTGAGGCCAGCCGAGCGGGGACGTGGGCGGAGTGAGCGAGGCACCCGACGCAGCCGCATCCGGCGCAGCGGCGTCCGACCCCCTCGCGCCGGGCGCGTCCGCGCCCGGGGCGCGCCCGCCCACGTCCGGCTCACGGGGCGCCGCCTCGGTGGACTCGCTGCTCGACACCCTCCGGCTGGGGGTCGTGATCCTCGACGCCAGGGGCCACGTCCTGCTGTGGAGCCCCACCACCGAGGAGCTGCTGGGCTGGCGGGGGGAGGAGGCGACGGGCCGTCCGTTCGCCGAGTTCCTCGCCGAGGACGAACTCCTCCGCGAGCCCTCGCCCCGCGTCTACGCCGAGCTGCGCCGCGGACGGCTGTGGCGCGGCGTGCTGCGCGCCCGCCACCAGGCCGGCCACGTCGTCGAGGTCGAGGGCTACGCCTCCCTGCTGGAAGACGCGAACGGGGAGCCGTTCATTCTGGCCAATGTCATCGAGATCAGCAGGCTGCGGGCGATCGAGCACGACCTGGCCGCACTGGACGCCCTGTTCGACTCGTCGCCGCTCGGCATCGCCCTCTTCGACGAGCAGCAACGGTTCGTCCGGGCCAACCGGGCGATGGAGGAGCTCTACGACACGCCCCTGGAGCGGATGGTCGGCCGGACCGTCGCCGAGGTCCTGCCGGCCGCGACCGCCCGGGAGATCGAGGAGGCGCAGTCGACCGTGCTGTCCACCGGGCGGACCCTCGTGGACCGGGTGATCCGCGCGCCGAACGGGCACGGCCACCGCTCGATGTCGTACTCGCGCCTCACGGACCGCTCCGGTCAGGTCCTCGGCACGAGCTGCACCGTCATGGACATCACCGAGCGCCGGGAGGCGCTGGAGAACGTGGAGCGGGCGCGGCAGCGGCTGGCCCTGCTCGACGACGTGGGGCTCGCCCTGGGCGACCTGCTGGACGTCCGCAAGATCTCCGGCGCGCTCGCCGAGGCCATCGTCCCCCGCTTCTGCGACTACGCCGGGGTGATGCTGCACGGCGCCATCGCCACCGGTGACGAACTCCCCGCGCGGCTGCCCATCGTCGGCGTGCCGCTCCTCCAGCTCGGCGTCGCGGGCAAGCGCAGCGGGCCCGAGGTGGACCGCATGCTGCGCGTCGGACAGGACATCGCCTTCGCCCCCCGCTCGTTCTTCGCCACCACCCTGGCGACCGGCCGCCCCCACCTGGCCGGCTCGCGGGAGGACCTGCTCGCCACCACCTACCCCGGCGACCCCAAGGTGCAGGCGGCGATGGACCTCGGCATCCACTCGCTCATGGCCGTTCCGCTGAGCGCCCGGGGCATCGTGCTGGGCCTGCTGGTCATCAGCCGGGCCGACGAGCGGGAGGCGTTCGACGAGGACGACGTGGCACTCGCCATGGAGCTGGCCCGGCGGGCCGGGGTGTCCCTGGACAACGCCCGCCTCTACGCCCGGGAGCGGGAGGGCGCGCTGATGCTCCAGCGCAGCCTGCTGCCCCAGCGGGTGCCCTCACCGCCCGGCCTGCACATCGGCTACCGGTACGTGCCCGGCAGCAGTGCGGCCGAGGTGGGCGGCGACTGGTTCGACGTCATCCCGCTGGCCGGCGGGCGCGTCGCGCTCGTCGTCGGCGACGTGATGGGGCACGGCCTGCGCGCCGCCGCCACGATGGGACGGTTGCGGACGGCCGTGCGGACCCTGGCCGCCTCCGACCTGAGCCCGGACGACCTGCTGCGCCGCGTCAACGAGCTCGCCGACGACCTCGCGCCGGACCCCGAGGAACCCCTCATGACCACCTGCGTCTACGCCGTCTACGACCCCTCGACGCGGTGCTGCACTCTCGCCAAGGCCGGCCACGTCCCGCCGCTGCTGCTCACCGTGGACGCCGCCACGGGCCGGCGGCGCACCGAGGCCGTGGAGCTGCCGTCGGGCGCGCCGCTCGGCGTCGGCGACGTGGCCTTCGAGGCCGTCGAGTTCGCCGTGGAGGAGGGCACCGCGCTCGTCCTCTACACCGACGGGCTGATCGAGTCCCGGCACGAGGACATCTCCGAGGGGCTGGGGCGCTTGCGCGAGCGCCTCGCCGAGGGCGAGGGGGAGCTGGACATCGAGTCCCTGTGCGACGACGTCATCGCGCTGCTGCCGCACGGCGCGCCCGGCGGCGGGCACGGCACCCACGGTGGCCCCGGCGGCCCCGACGACGTGGCCCTGCTCGTCGCCCAACTCGGCGGACTGCCCGGGGACAGCGCGGCGAGCTGGACGTTCCCGGCCGAGCGCACCGCCGTCCGGCGGGCCCGGGGCGTCGTGCGCACCACGTTGCACGAGTGGGGACTGGAGGCGCTCACCGACGAGGCCATGCTCCTCGTCAGCGAACTCGTCACCAACTCGCTGCGCTACGCCCACGGACCCATCGGGGTACGGATGGTGCGCGGCGGCTCGCTGCTCGTGGAGGTCTCCGACCCGCTGCCCGACCCGCCGGAGATCCGCACCCCCGCGGACGACGACGAGGGCGGCCGCGGCGTGCAACTCGTCGCCCAGTCGGCCCGTCGCTGGGGCACCCGGCACGGTCCGATCGGCAAGACGGTGTGGTTCGAGCTGCCCTTGCCTGGTTAGGAGACATGCAGCAGGCGACGGCGCGACGGCGCCGGGAGTCCGGCCCAGGTCACCTACCCCGGTGACCACGGCCGACCAGCTCCCCCGGCGGCTGACGGAATGCCACACTTCTGTCTGTGCCGCGCGCCTGCGGCCGAACAGCAGGACCGCGGGGCGGTGTGACGCGCCGCACGGGAACAACGGAAGGGGCGGCGTTGAGCGAGATGCCGGTCGAGACGGGGAAGCCTGACGACGTACGCCGTGCCCTGGCCCTCCTCAACGCCGCCGGAGCACGCATCGGCAACTCGCTGGACCTGGAACGCACGGCGCGCGAACTCCTCGACGTCGCCGTGCCGCAGTTCTGCGACCTCGCCGCCGTCGACCTGTACGAGGCGGTGCTGGCCGGTGAGGAGGCGCGGCCCGGCAGCGGCGGGGAGGGCAGTGCGCCACTGCGCCGCGTCGCCCTGGCCAGCGCCGTCGGCACGGTCGGCGGAGGGCCGCACCTCGACGGCATCCCCCTCGGAGCGACCCACCGGTTCGCCTTCGAGTCGCCCTGCGCCCTGGCGCTGCGCACCGCGCGGGTGCGCCCGGTGGCGCCCGGGGAGCACGGCGTCGGAGCCGGCGAACACCCTCCCGTTCCCGGCCCGTTCGGCCTGGCCGTGCACTCCACGCTGGCCGTGCCCATGGTCGCCCGCGACCGGGTGCTGGGCGTGGTCCAGTTCGCCCGGGCCAAGGGGAGCGAGCCCTTCGGCGAGCGGGACGCCGCCCTGGCCGCCGAACTCGCCGCACGGGCGGCGGTCTGCATCGACAACGCGCGCCTGTACCGGCGCGAGCACGAGCGGGCCCTGATACTGCAACGCAGCCTGCTCCCCCCGGGCGACCCCGAGGCGGCCGGGCTCGACATCGCCTGCCGCTACCGGCCGGGCACCGCCGCCACCGAGGTCGGCGGCGACTGGTTCGACGTCATCGAGCTGCCCGGGCACCGCACGGCACTCGTCGTCGGCGACGTCATGGGCCGCGGGCTCAGGGCCGCCGTCACGATGGGCGAGCTGCGCACCGCCGTCCGTACCCTCGCCCTGCTCGACCTCGAACCCGCCGAGGTCCTGGAACGGCTGGACGAGATCGCCCGCGGCCTGGGCGGAGCGTCCTACCGGCGGCGCGGCGGCGAGGGCTCCGACAGCCTGGACCACATGGCCGAGCTCTACCTCGCCACCTGCGTCTACGCCGTCTACGATCCCGTCTCGCGCCGTTGCACCTTCGCCAACGCGGGCCATGTGCCGCCCGTCCTGGTCGAGCCGCCGGGGGGCCGGAAGAGCCGGGGGAAGCCGCCGCTCCTCCTGGAGGTGCCCGGCGGGCTGCCGCTCGGCGTGGGCGGCGAGCCGTTCGAGCAGACCGACGTCGAACTGCCCGACGGCGCGCTGCTCGCCCTCTACACCGACGGGCTCGTGGAGTCCCGCGACCACTCCCTGGACGTCGGCCTGCTGCGGCTGCGGCGCACCCTCACCGACGCCGACCGCCCGCTGGAGGACATCTGCGACCGGGTGCTGGCCGGCATCGAGGACCAGCACGGAGACGACGACGTGGCCCTGCTGCTGGCCCGGGTCCAGGGCCTGCCGCCCTCCGCCGTCGGGGACTGGCGGCTGCTGTCCGACGCCCGCTCCGTCGCCCGCGCCCGCGACCTGGCCTGTGCCCAGCTCGCCGAGTGGCACCTCGACGGGCTCACCGACACCGCCGAACTGCTCGTCAGTGAACTCGTCACCAACGCGCTGCGCCACGGGGCCGGGGAAATCCGGCTGCGGCTGCTGCACGAGCGCACGCTGGTCTGCGAGGTGTGGGACACCAGCCCCGTGCAGCCGCGCCGCCGCCGGGCCCGGGACACGGACGAGGGCGGCCGCGGCCTCCAGCTCGTCGAGCTGCTCTCCGCGGGGTGGGGCAGCCGCCGCACCCCGGGCGGCAAGGCCGTCTGGTTCGAGCTGCCGCTGCCCAACGACGGCGGACCGAAGCCGCCGGACCCCCTCGACGCCTGGCTGGACGCCTTTCCCGCCCTCTGAGCCCGTCCGGCCGGGCTCGGGCACGCGGACCCCTAACCGGGTGAGCTTGGCGTGAGGTGACGCCGTGTCTGCACGGCCCGCGCGCCGGTGCGCCCTTCGATGGGTGGCGAAGATGTGATGAACCGTCCATCCCTATGGCTGGGGTGTCGGGCTCAGTCCCCGGAGGTCAGTTCGCCATGCCATCCGTGCAACTCCCCGAGTCCGCTCCCCGGCGCAGGGCCGCGGCCCTCTGCGCGGCCCTGCTGCTGGTACCCCTGGCCGCCGGCTGCACCGGGGGAGGAGACCTCAACGAGGGCAAGAGCGGCTCCACCGTGGACGTCTCCGCCGTCGAACGGGCGCAGATCCGCAGCGGTGGCACCCTGCGCTGGGCCGTCGAGGCCCTGCCCAGCACCCTGAACACCTTCCACGCCGAGGCCAACGCCGCCACCGACCGGGTCGCCGGAGCCACTCTCCCCGCGCTGTTCACCGTGGACGCCCAGGGACGACCACAGCTCAACGAGGACTACCTGGCCTCGGCCGAGGTCGTCGACGAGGAGCCGCAGCAGGTCGTCGTGTACACCTTGCGGCCCAAGGCCCGCTGGAGCGACGGCACCCGGATCTCCGCCGCCGACTTCACCGCCCAGTGGAACGCGCTGAGCGGCTCCGACGGCGGCTACTGGACCGCCCACCACGCCGGTTACGAGCAGATCCACAAGGTGACCCCCGGCCCCGGACCACACGAGGTCAAGGTCGTCTTCGCCCGCCCCTACGCCGACTGGCGTGCCCTCTTCACGCCCCTGTACCCCCGGGCGGTCACGGCCGAGGCGAAGGACTTCAACACCACCTCGCGGCGGAAGCTGGCCCTGTCGGCCGGCCCCTTCAAGCTCGCGGACGGCGCCCTCGATCCCAAGGCCGACACCCTCACCCTGGAGCGCAACCCGCGCTGGTGGGGCGACCGGGCGAAGCTCGACAGCATCGTGCTCACCGAGGTCCCGTTCGGCGAGCGCGACGCCGCCCTCGCGGACGGAGCGCTCGACCTCGCGGAGGTCCGGGCCCCGGTCGTCCGGCACATCGCGGAAGCCGCCCGCCCGGAGGAGGCCCCCGGCAACGCGACGGCCGAGGTCGCCACGAGCCCGGCCCCGGGCAAGGCGGACGGGAAGAACGAGGACGAGGAGAAGAAGGAAGAGGCGAAGGAGGAGGCCGAGCAGGACAAGGAAAAGGACGAGAAGGCCGAGGAGAAGGAGAAGCAGAAGGAGAAGCAGGAGGCGGAGCAGAAGGAAGAGGACAAGAAGGCCGAGAAGAAGGAAGCCGAGAAGGCCGAGGACGCGGAGAGAGCCGAGGACGCTGAGAAGGAAGACGAGAAGGAAGAGGACAAGAAGGCCGAGGAGAAGGCGAAGGCGGCGGAGAAGCGGCGGAAGGCGGCCGAGGAGGCGGCCAGAAAGCGGGCCAACCTCCGCGAGTACACCGTGCGCCGGGCCTACGCGCCCTCGTACACGCAGCTGGCGCTGAACGGGACGTCGGGGCCGCTGCGGGACGAGCGGGTGCGCCGGGCGGTCGGGCGGGCCCTGGACCGTGCCGCGCTGGCGGAGGAGGTGCACGGCGAGGCGGGCCTGCCCGCGCGGGCCCTGGGCAGCCACCTGCGCATGTACGGCCAGGAGGGGTACCGGGACAACAGCCCGGCGCTCGGCGAGGCCACCGGTGCGTCGGCCGCGGCCCTGCTGGCCGCGGCGGGATGGAAGGGCGGCCCCGTCGCGGCGGGCTCCGGGGCCGGGGACGACGCCCGGCCGGGGGCGGCCGGTGGCGCGTTGTCGGCGTTCACCGGCGTGTCGAGCAGTTCCGTACGCGGCCACGCCGCCGTGCTGATGCAGGTGGCCCGTGCCGACGCCCGGGCGGTGAAGGCGGCCAAGGGCGCGAAGAAGAAGGACGGGGAGGAGGCCGAGCGGCTCGCGAAGGAGGCCCAGGCGTCGATGGCGACGGCGAAGCAGGCCACCGAGCTGCTCGACACGTTGCTGCGGGCCGAGACGAGCCGGCTGCGGGTGAAGGAGGGCGAGAAGCTCGAGCTGCGCATGGTGCTGCCGACGGGGGAGGGGACGGAGGGCGTGCGCGCGACGGGCCAGCGGATCGCCCGCATGCTGGCGCGGGTCGGCGTCGGGGTGGAGCTGACGCGGGTGCCGGGTGACGACTTCTTCCTGGACCACATCGCGTCGGGCGACTTCGACCTCGCGCTGTACGCGTGGCCCGCGACGGCGTATCCGGCCACGGACGCCCGGTCGATCTACGCCAAGCCGGTTCCCGCGCCGGACGGCTCGCTGCTCATCGAGCAGAACTACACCCGGGTGGGCACCGACCAGATCGACCGGCTCTTCGAGCAGGCGGTGGCGGAGCTGGACGGTGAGGAGCGGGGCGAGCTGCTGCGGAAGATCGACACCCGCATCTGGGCGGCGGCGGGCTCGATCCCCCTGTACCAGCCGCCGCAGTTCGTGGCCGTGCGGCGGACGCTGGCCAACGCCGGGGCGTTCGGCCTGCGGAGCCCGCGCTACCAGGACATCGGCTATCTGCGCGCGGACCGGGAGCGGGGCGGCGCGTAGGCCGGACGAAAGTCTTGGACGCTTGACCCATTGCGGGCTCTGGGACATGCTCGACGTGTGGCCGACCTGACGCGCACCCTCCGCTCCCGGGCCCGCACCCGCACCACGCCGCCCGCCCGGACCGCCCCCGGCGGGCTGGAGCGCCTGCGCGCGGCCACGGAGGCCCTGGAGACCCCGTACGCGGTGGTGGACGCCGCCGCCCTCCGCCTCAACGCCGAGGATCTGCTGCGGCGCTCCGGCGGCAGGCCGATCCGGCTGGCCAGCAAGTCCGTACGGTGCCGCGAGGTGCTGCGGACGGCGCTCAGCCTGCCCGGTGTGCACGGCGTCCTCGCCTACACGCTTCCCGAGGCGCTGTGGCTGGCCGAGGAGGTCGAGGACGTGCTCCTGGGCTATCCGACGGCCGACCGCACCGCCCTGCGCCGGCTGGCCGCCGACGAGCGGCTGGCCTCCCGCGTCACGCTCATGGTCGACAGCGCGGAGCATCTGGAGTTCACCGCCGCGGCCGTCGGCCCCGACGGGCCGCCGCTGCGTGTGTGCCTCGAACTCGACGCCTCGCTGAGGCTGGCCGGCGGCCGGGTCCACTTCGGCGCCCGCCGCTCGCCGGTCCACACCCCGGAGGCAGCGGCCCGGCTCGCCCGGGCGGTGGTGGCGCGGCCGCGCTTCAGGCTGGTGGGTGTGATGGCCTACGAGGGTCAGATCGCCGGCGTCGGCGACAACCGGCCGGGCGTGGCCCGGTACGCCGTACGGGCAGCGCAGTACGCCTCCGCCCGGGAGCTGGCGGTGCGCCGGGCCGCGGCCGTGGCCGCCGTCCGTGCCGTCGCCCCCCTGGAGTTCGTCAACGGCGGCGGCACCGGCAGCCTCGAAGTGACGGCCGCCGAGCCCGCCGTGACGGAGCTGGCCGCCGGGTCCGGGCTGTTCGCGCCCGCGCTCTTCGACCACTACACCCGCTTCACCCCCCGCCCGGCCGCGTACTTCGCGCTGTCCGTGGTCCGCCGCCCCTCGCCGCGGCACGTCACCGTCCTCGGCGGCGGCTGGACGGCGTCCGGCCCGCCCGGCGCCGACCGGCTCCCCGTGCCCGTCTGGCCCCGGGGGCTGTCCCTGCTGCCCACCGAGGGCGCGGGGGAGGTGCAGACGCCCCTGACGGGGGCTGCCGCGGCCGGGATGCGCATCGGCGACCGGGTCTGGTTCCGGCACCCCAAGGCCGGGGAGCTGTGCGAGCACGTGGACGCCCTGCACCTCGTCGAGGAGGACGGCACCGTCCGGGCCGTCCCGACCTACCGGGGCGAAGGCCACGCCTTCCTCTGACGGCCACGGCGCTCAGCACGGGGGGAACCGTTCGACCGCGTCGACCGCTCCTGGGCCTGGCGCTTCGGCCTGGCCCGGGCCGACGGGCTGCACCGAACGCTTCGGGCTCGTGCACGTCGACTCGGCGACGCAGCGCCGCACCCCGGAGGGCTCCTACGCCTGGTTCCGGCGGCTCCTCGCCGCCCGGGGAACGCACTGACGGCTGCCGGGGGCGGCCGGTCACCCGGCCGCCCCCCACCGCCCGGCACCCCCACGGGCGTTCAGCGGTCGTAGACCCCGACCTCGTACAGCGAGTAGCCGTACCGCGTCGCGCGCTCGGTTCCGTGTACGCGCACGTACCGGGCCTCGACCGGCTCGAAGCGGGCGGTCGCGATGCCGCCCGTACCGGCGTCGGTGGACCACACCCGACGCCACGTGCTCCCGTCCGACGACACCTCGACCCGGTAGCCGCGCGCGTACGCGGCCTCCCAGTCCAGGACCACCCGGGCCACCGTGCGGGGCGCGCCGAGGTCGACGGTGAGCCACTGCCCGTCGCTCCACCGGCTCGCCCAGCGGGTCCCCGTGTCGCCGTCCACGGCACGCCCGGGGGCGTAGCGCCCGAAGAGGGTCCACTGCGTCGAGCTCGCGCTCACGGCGGTGTCCTCGGCGAGGTTCGCGGGCAGTGCGTGGCCCTGTGTGGCGGTCCAGGTGTCGAGGTAGGACTGTGCGCCGTCGAAGAGGTCGTCGACGACGTCGGCCCCGCCGATCCTGCGCATGTCCTCGATCCAGTCCGGCAGCAGCCCGTAGTGGGCCGCGCCGTCGAGGTTGACGTCCCAGGTGCGCTCGCCAGTGACCTGGCGGTCGATCAGCGAACCGCCGTCGACGCTGCGGTAGGGGTACGTCACCTTGTCGGGCGCGTCGGCTCCGCGCGGGGCCGGCCAGCCCCCGACGCCGTTCATGTCGGCCCCGACGCCCAGCCCCTTGCCGTGGGCGTCGCGCAGGTCGGCTCCGGCCCGGGCGGCCTCGACGAACTGCTCGCTGCCGTGCGGGTACTGGGCGATGAAGCCTCCGAGCCGGTAGACGCGCTCCGACCAGCCGCGGTCCATCCAACTGTGCGTCGACAGCACGCCCGGGTAGTCGGCGGACTCCAGGACGTCCAGCGCGCGGCCGGCCGCCTTGACGCTCATGTGGTCGATCTCGGCCATCATGCCGCGCTCCATCAGCCCGCGCAGCGCGTACTCGCCGAGCCGCGTCAGCCCGCGCGTGTTGCACCGCGCGCCGTCCTCCGCGTACGTCGGCACGCTCACCCCGGGCGGCAGCATCTTCTCGAACTCCGGCACCTCCGCCGTGCCGATCGGGTTGTCCTGCTGCGGGCCGCGGCACTCCTCCCTCGTCCACCAGGTGCCGGTGGACAGGAACTGGCCGACGTTGATGATCGTGCCCTGGGTGCCCGAGTCGAACCGGACGCCGCACAGGGCGTTGTCGAACTTGTGGCACAGGAACATGCTGCGGACGCCCAGGTCGTACAGCTCGTCCAGTCCGCGGTCGATGTCCTCCCGGGAGCACTGGGCGACGTCGAGGATCTGCTTGCAGCCGAACGGTTCGGACGTCTCGACGCCGAGCACGACGGCGAGCTTGCCGTCCTCGATCACCCGCCGAGCCTGCCCGGCGTCCGTGACGATGCGGAACCAGCCCTTGCCGGGACCGCCGTACATGGCGTCGACGTACCGCTGCATCGCGTACGTCCGCCGGATCTGGAGCCGGATGGACTCCATCTCGTCGCAGCCGCGGTCCTTGAAGAAGTAGATCGAGCACAGGACCCCGTTGGAGACCATGTCGGTCACCATCACCCGCTGCCCGGCGCGCCAGGAGCGCTCGATCCACGCGTAGTAGTTCTGCTGGTGGGTGAGGGACTTGTGCGTCGGCCAGTCGGCGAACGTCGGCCAGCCGACGGGGTCGTGGTGCCAGTCGGGGTCGGCGGTGAGGTTCTCGAAGATCGCGCCCTTGCCGTCCGGGTGGTGCTCGGGGCAGTCCTTGAGCGCGTCGGCGACGCCGTTCTCGGAGAACGGCTTGCCGCAGATGAGCCGTCCGCCGAAGCCCTCGTTCGACATCACGTGGTTGTGCGCGTCGACGAAGCCGCGCACGTCGCCGTTCTCGTCGGTTCCCGTGAAGGGCTCACCGGTGACGTTGATCTCGGAGTCGGGGGACGGCCGGGCGACGGGCTCCCACCAGGGGGTGTCCCCGGCCGCCGCGTCCGAGGGGCCGGCGGCGCGGGGCGGGGCTGCGGCGCCCGGCGGCGCGGCGAAGCCCGCGACGAGGGCGAGGAGGAGGGTCGACAGGACGGTGGCGGTCAGGGCGATACGACGGGGATGTCCCACATCCGCTCCCGGGGTCGTGTGACGTGGGTCGCACCATAATTTGGTCACATGACCAGGTCAATAGTCCGGGAAGCACGCTTTCAGGCCTCTCTGCGTTCGCCGGGCGCGCGGTCGCGCCGCTCGCCGGGCCGGCCGGGGTCAGTCCGCCGGCCGGGCCAGCCCGAGCACCTGGGTCGCCGCGAGATCCAGCGCCGCCCCGGCCGCCTCGGCGTCGCCCTCGGTGAGGTAGAGGAGCGTCAGCCCGTCGATCAGCGACGCCGTGTACCGGGCCAGCACCGGCAGCGGCGCCGTCCACGTCGCGTCGCAGCTCTCCGCCAGCGCCTCCAGTACCCGGGTACCCGCCTCCAGGTAGCTCTCGTACTGCCGCTTCGCCAGCTCCGCGAGGCCGGGGCGCCGTACCGCGTACTGGGTCAGCTCGTACGTCACCCGGTGCTCGTCGGGGTGGTCGAGCACGTGCTGCCAGTAGGCCCCCAGCCCCGCCCGCAGCTTGTCCTCCAGCCCGCCCGGCCCCTTCAGCTCCTCCAGCATGCGGTCCAGGGTGTGCCCGGTGATCGCGGCGATGACGTTCTCCAGCAGCTCCTCCTTCGAGCGGAAGCAGTAGTGGAACGCGCCCAGCGGCATGCCCGCCTCGGCCACCACGGCCCGCGTCGTCGCCCCGGCGACGCCGTCCCGGATCATCACCCGGATCGCCGCCTCCACCAGCAGCTCGCGTCGTACGTCCGCCGACACCCGCGCCATGCCGCCTCCTCGCTGTCCGCCCCGACCTGGGCGTTCTCCGGCTCGAACGCCCGCCCGCAGCCTATGCCGCCAGGGGCGTCGGGCCCTCCCTCCGCGGCCCGACCCCTGGACGGGCGCGGAGCGGCCGGGCCGGGACCCGTACCATGGAAGGACCAGGCCGCGGCGTCGAGGAGAACGAGCCCGGCGGGCAGTCGGGCGACAGCGCCCGCGCTGCCATCCACGAACCCGGGAGAAGCGCCGCCAGCATGCCCACGCGCAACGACATCCGCAACGTCGCCATCGTCGCCCACGTCGACCATGGCAAGACCACTCTCGTCGACGCCATGCTCAAGCAGGCCGGCGCCTTCGCCGCCCACCAGCACGTCGACGAACGGGTCATGGACTCCGGCGACCTGGAGCGCGAGAAGGGCATCACCATTCTCGCCAAGAACACCGCCGTCCGGTACCACCCCAAGGACGGGGGCGAGCCGGTCACCATCAACATCATCGACACCCCGGGCCACGCCGACTTCGGCGGCGAGGTGGAGCGCGGCCTGTCCATGGTCGACGCCGTCGTCCTCCTCGTCGACGCCTCCGAGGGCCCGCTCCCGCAGACCCGCTTCGTGCTGCGCAAGGCGCTCCAGGCCAAGCTGCCGGTCATCCTGTGCATCAACAAGACCGACCGCTCCGACGCCCGGATCGCCGCCGTCGTCGACGAGGCCTACGACCTCTTCCTCGACCTCGACGCCACCGAGGACCAGATCGAGTTCCCCATCGTCTACGCCTGCGCCCGCGACGGCATCGCCTCCCTCACGCAGCCCGACGACGGCACCGTGCCCTCCGACAGCGAGAGCCTGGAGCCGTTCTTCACCACCCTGCTGGAGACGGTCCCGGCTCCGACGTACGAGGAGAGTGCGCCCCTCCAGGCCCACGTCACCAACCTCGACGCCGACAACTTCCTCGGCCGCATCGCGCTGTGCCGCGTGCAGCAGGGCACCCTGAAGAAGGGCCAGACCGTCGCCTGGATGAAGCGCGACGGCTCCGTGCAGAACGTCCGCATCACCGAGCTGCTCATGACGGACGCGCTCACCCGCAAGCCGGCCGAGCAGGCGGGCCCCGGCGACATCTGCGCCGTCGCGGGCATCGCGGACATCATGATCGGTGAGACCCTCGCCGACGCCGAGAACCCGGTCGCACTGCCGCTCATCCAGGTCGACGAGCCGGCGATCTCCATGACCATCGGCACCAACAACTCCCCGCTCGTCGGCAAGGGCGGCAAGGGGCACAAGGTCACCGCCCGGCTGGTGAAGGACCGCCTCGACAAGGAGCTCGTCGGCAACGTCTCGCTGCGCGTCCTGCCCACGGACCGTCCCGACGCCTGGGAGGTGCAGGGCCGCGGCGAGCTGGCGCTGGCCATCCTGGTCGAGACGATGCGCCGGGAGGGCTTCGAGCTGACCGTCGGCAAGCCGCAGGTGGTCACCAAGGAGGTCGACGGCAAGGTCCACGAGCCCGTCGAACGCATGACGATCGACGCCCCCGAGGAGCACCTCGGCGGCATCACCCAGCTCATGGCCAGCCGCAAGGGCCGTATGGAGACCATGACCAACCACGGCTCCGGCTGGGTGCGCATGGAGTTCGTCGTCCCCTCGCGCGGCCTCATCGGCTTCCGCACCGAGTTCCTGACCGAGACCCGCGGCACCGGCATCGCCCACTCCATCTCCGAGGGCCACGAGCCGTGGTTCGGCGAGCTGCGCACCCGCAACAGCGGCTCGCTCGTCGCCGACCGCGCGGGCGCCGCGACGGCCTACGCCATGCTCAACCTCCAGGAGCGCGGCACGATCTTCGTCGAGCCCGGTACCGAGGTGTACGAGGGCATGATCGTCGGTGAGAACTCCCGCGCCGACGACATGGACGTCAACATCACCAAGGAGAAGAAGCTCACCAACATGCGCGCCGCCTCCGCCGACACCACGGAGAACCTGGTGCCGCCGCGGAAGCTGTCGCTGGAGCAGTCGCTGGAGTTCTGCCGCGAGGACGAGTGCATCGAGGTGACCCCCGACACCGTGCGCATCCGCAAGGTGAACCTCGACGCCCGGGAGCGCGCCCGCGCCGCCTCCCGCGCCAAGCGCTGACGCCCGGCCGGGCCGGAGCCCGGCACGGCATCACCACACCGAGGCCGAGAACGCCCCCATACGGGGGGTTCTCGGCCTCGGTTTTGCCGTCCACGCGAGTGGCACACGTGCGGTTCGTACCGGAAGCAGATGGTATGGGCGGAAAGTGAGCACTCGATGAGGAGGCACCCATGCGCGGAGCCAGGCGTGTCGGCGCAGCCGTCGCTACCGTGACGGCGATCGCCCTGGCCGCCGGAGCCTGCGGCGGCGATGGAGGAGGCAGCGGCGGGGAGGGCGTCGTCCGCGCGTCGTGGGGCGACCCGCAGAACCCGCTGGAGCCGGCCAACACGAACGAGGTGCAGGGCGGGAAGGTCCTGGACATGATCTTCACCGGCCTCAAGGAGTACGACCCGGAGACGGGCGAGGCCCGGGACGCCATGGCCGAGTCCATCGAGACCGACGACCAGCAGACGTTCACCGTGAAGATCAAGGACGGCTGGACGTTCTCCGACGGCACCGAGGTCACCGCCGATTCCTTCGTCGACGCCTGGAACTACGGCGCCAACCTGGAGAACAACCAGGTGGGTTCCTACTTCTTCCAGTTCATCGAGGGATACGAGGACGTCCACCCCTCCGAGGAGGGCGCGGAGCCCACCGCCGAGGAGATGTCGGGCCTGGAGGTCGTCGACGACCAGACCTTCCGCGTGAGGCTCAGCCAGAAGTTCTCCCTGTGGCCCGAGACGCTCGGCTACACGGCCTACGCGCCGCTGCCGCAGTCCTTCTTCGACGACCACGAGGCCTGGCTCCAGAAGCCCGTCGGCAACGGCCCCTACCAGGTGGAGTCCTACAACCGCGGCCAGTCGATGCGGCTGTCGAAGTACGAGGACTACAGCGGTGAGAACGAGGCTCAGAACGAGGGCGTCGAGCTGATCGTCTACACCTCCAACAACACCGCCTACACCGACCTCCAGGCGGGCAACCTGGACATCAGCGACGACATTCCCGCCTCCCAGGTGCGCAACGCCGAGGAGGACCTCGACGGCCGCTACATCAACCAGCCCGCCGGCATCATCCAGACCGTCACCTTCCCCCTCTACCAGGACGACTGGGAGGGCGAGGACGCGGCCACCGTGCGGCGCGGCATCTCGATGGCGATCAACCGCGACGAGATCACCAGCCAGATCTACGC
Organism: Streptomyces sp. WMMC1477; assembly: GCF_027460245.1. Taxonomy (NCBI): domain Bacteria; kingdom Bacillati; phylum Actinomycetota; class Actinomycetes; order Kitasatosporales; family Streptomycetaceae; genus Streptomyces; species Streptomyces sp. WMMC1477. Next base: position 3,949,257 of record NZ_JAPZBD010000003.1, read on the forward strand.
CGACACCCGCACCCCGGCCACCGACTGGACCTCACCGGTGATCGGTGAGGACGGCGGCTACGAGGAGGGGCTGTGCGGGGACACCTGCACCTACGACCCCGAGCGGGCCAGGGAGCTGATCGAGGAGGGCGGCGGCCTCCCCGGCGGCGGCATCACGCTCACCTCGAACGTGGACACCGGCTCGCACCGGCAGTGGATGGACGCCGTCTGCAACAGCATCAACAACGTCATGGACGACAACAGCGCCTGCCGCGTCAACCCGGTGGCCACCTTCGCCGAGTTCCGCGAGCGGATCAGCGCCGACGAGATGACCGGCATGTTCCGCGCCGGCTGGCAGATGGACTACCCGCTCATCCAGAACTTCCTCCAGCCGCTCTACTACACCGACGCCTCCTCCAACGACGCCGGCTACAGCAACCCCGAGTTCGACCGGCTCGTCGACGAGGCCAACGCCGCCGCCGACCAGGGCGAGGCCGTCGGCCTGTTCCAGGACGCCGAGCGGCTCCTCGCCGAGGACCTCCCGGCCATCCCGCTGTGGTACCAGAACGGCACCGCCGGCTACTCGGACCGGGTGGACAACGTCCGCCTCAACCCCTTCTCCGTCCCCGTCTTCACCGAGATCACGGTCAACTGAGCCCGCCTCCGGGGCCGGTCGCGCGCAGTGGGCGGCGACCGGCCCCGGAACCGGCCCCGAGAAGGGAGGCTGGCCCGTGGGGCACTACGTCATCCGGCGCCTGCTCCAGATGATCCCGGTGTTCATCGGGACGACGCTCCTCATCTTCATCATGGTGCACGCCCTCGGCGACCCGGTGGCCGCGCTGTTCGGCGACCGCACCCCCGACCCCGCCACCGCCGCGCGGCTGCGCGCCGAGTTCAACCTCGACAAGCCCGTCTGGCAGCAATACCTGTTCTACATGCGCGACATCTTCACCGGGGACTTCGGTACCGCCTTCAACGGGCGCCCGGTCGTCGACCTGCTGTCCTCGGCGTTCCCCATCTCCTTCCGCCTGATGATCGTGGCCATCGTCTTCGAGCTGACCATCGGCATCGTCCTCGGCGTGATCTCGGGTCTGCGCCGCGGCGGGGGCGTCGACTCCTCGGTCCTCGTCCTCACGCTCGTCGTCATCGCCATCCCCACCTTCGTCACCGGCGTCCTCGCCCAGTTCCTGTTCGGTGTGCGGCTCGGCTGGACCTCCCCGGCCGTCAGCCCCGAGGCTCCGCTCGACGAGCTGCTGCTGCCCGGGCTGATCCTGGCCCTGGTCTCCCTGGCCTACGTCACCCGGCTCACCCGCACCTCGGTGGCCGAGAACGCCCGCGCCGACTACGTCCGCACCGCCGTCGCCAAGGGGCTGCGCCGCCGCCGCATCACGACCCGGCACCTCCTGCGCAACTCCCTCATCCCCGTGGTGACCTACCTCGGCACGGACGTCGGCAGCCTGATGGCGGGCGCCCTCGTCACCGAGCGGATCTTCAACATTCAGGGGGTCGGTTACCAGCTCTACCAGGGCGTCCTCCGGCAGAACTCGCCCACGGTCGTCGGCTTCGTGACGATCCTGGTGCTGATCTTCCTCCTGGCCAACCTGCTCGTGGACATCCTGTACGCCGTGCTCGACCCGAGGATTCGCTATGCCTGAGCGGGAGCCGCACACCTACGAGACGCCCGGCGCCCCCGAACCCGCCAACGCGATCGGCGGCGCCGGAGTCTCGGCCGACACGGCCTACGCCGAGGGGGAGACGCTGGAGAGCGGACGCGGAACCGGACCCCGCGACGGCGGCGCCGAGCAGGGGCCCGCCCGCAGCCTGTGGTCGGACGCCTGGCACGACCTGCGACGCCGGCCCGTCTTCATCGTCTCGGCCCTGGTGATCGTCTTCCTCGTCCTGATCTCCGTCTGGCCGCAGCTCATCGCCTCCGGCGACCCCCTGGACTGCCGCATCAGCCGCTCGCTCGACGGCGCCACCGCCGGTCACTGGTTCGGCTTCGACACCCAGGGCTGCGACGTCTACACCCGCACCGTCTACGGGGCCCGCGCCTCGGTCACCGTCGGCATCTTCGCCACCCTCGGCGTCGCCGTCCTCGGGGCCCTCTTCGGCGGCCTCGCCGGGTACTTCGGCGGCGCCGCCGACACCCTGCTCTCCCGGCTCACCGACGTCTTCTTCGGCATCCCCATCATCCTGGGCGCGCTGGTGTTCCTGGCCATGATCACCGTCACCGGCGTCTGGCCCGTCGTCGGCGTCATCACGGCCCTGGCCTGGCCGCAGATCGCCCGTATCGCCCGCGGCGCCGTCATCACGGCCAAGCAGAACGACTACGTGCACGCCGCCCAGGCCCTCGGCGCCGGCCACCCGCGCATCCTGCTGCGGCACATCACGCCGAACGCCGTCGCCCCGGTCATCGTCGTCGCCACGATCGCGCTGGGCACCTTCATCGCGCTGGAGGCCACGCTGAGCTTCCTCGGCGTCGGCCTGCGCCCGCCCACCGTCTCCTGGGGGGTGGACATCTCCAACGCCTCCGACGGCATGCAGTTCCGCAACGCGCCGCACATCCTGCTCTACCCGGCCGCCGCGCTGAGCCTGACGGTGCTGGCCTTCATCATGCTCGGCGACGCGGTGCGCGACGCCCTGGACCCCAAGCTGCGCTGAGGAGTTGACGCCGCGTGCCACCGCTGCTGGACGTGCGTGACCTGTATGTGGAGTTCAAGACCCGCGACGGCGTGGTCAAGGCCGTCAACGGCGTCAACTACTCGGTGGACGCCGGGCAGACACTCGCGGTGCTCGGCGAGTCGGGCTCCGGCAAGTCGGTCACCGCCCAGGCCATCATGGGCATCCTCGACACGCCCCCCGGACGCATCCCGAGCGGGCGCATCCTCTTCCAGGGCCAGGACCTGCTGAAGCTGTCGGCCGAGGCCCGCCGCCAGGTGCGCGGGGCCCGGATGGCGATGATCTTCCAGGACGCCCTGTCCTCGCTGAACCCCGTGCTGAGCGTCGGCTACCAGCTCGCCGAGATGTTCCGCGTCCACCGCGGGGACTCCCGCAAGGAGGCCAGGGCGAAGGCCATCGAGCTGATGGACCGCGTGCGCATCCCGGCGGCCGCCCAGCGTGTCGGCGACTTCCCGCACCAGTTCTCCGGCGGCATGCGCCAGCGCATCATGATCGCGATGGCGATGGCCCTGGAGCCCGAGCTGATCATCGCCGACGAGCCGACGACGGCGCTGGACGTCACCGTACAGGCGCAGGTCATGGAACTGCTCGCGGAGCTTCAGCGCGAGTACCACATGGGACTCATCCTGATCACCCATGACCTCGGGGTCGTCGCCGACGTCGCGGACAAGATCGCCGTCATGTACGCGGGCCGGATCGTGGAGACGGCCCCGGTCCACGACCTGTACAAGCGCCCGGCCCACCCCTACACCCGCGGCCTGCTGGACTCCATCCCCCGCCTCGACCACAAGGGGCGGGAGCTCTACGCGATCAAGGGCCTGCCGCCCAACCTCCTGCGCATCCCCTCCGGCTGCCCCTTCCACCCGCGCTGCCCGCAGGCCCGGGACGTCTGCACCGTCGAGGACCCGCCGCTGTACGAGCTGACCGAGCGGGACGGCACGCCGGTGCCGGACCGGACGAGTGGCTGTCACTTCTGGAAGGAGACCATGTATGGCCGGGACGGCGCGGCGGCTCGCCGCGGGGACCTCGGAGCCGCCGGAGCGGACGCCGCCGGGGACGTCACCGGGGACGAAGCCGGGGACGCCGCCGGGGACGAAGCCGGGAACGGGGAACGGGGCGGGCGAGCCGATGGCTGACGGCATGACCGGGGCGCTCCCGCAGGGCGCGGCCGGAACGGCCTCCGCCCCGGTGGCGGAGTCCTCGCCGGGCGGGGCGGCCGAGCGCGGCGAGGTGATCCTCGAAGTCCGCGACCTCGTCAAGCACTTCCCGCTCACGCAGGGCGTCATCTTCAAGAAGCAGATCGGGGCGGTGCGCGCCGTCGACGGCGTGTCCTTCGACCTGCACCGCGGCGAGACGCTCGGCATCGTCGGCGAGTCCGGGTGCGGCAAGTCCACCGTGGCCAAGCTCCTCGTCAGCCTGGAACGGCCCACCTCCGGGCACATCCGCTACAAGGGCGAGGACATCGCGGGGCTGTCGGGCAAGGCGCTCAAGGCGGTGCGCCGCAACATCCAGATGGTCTTCCAGGACCCCTACACCTCGCTCAACCCGAGGATGACGGTCGGCGACATCGTCGGAGAGCCCTTCGACATCCACCCCGAGGTCGTCCCCAAGGGCGGCCGGCGCCGCCGGGTGCAGGAGCTGCTGGACGTCGTCGGCCTCGACCCCGACTACGTCAACCGCTATCCGCACCAGTTCTCCGGCGGGCAACGGCAGCGCATCGGGATCGCCCGGGGCCTGGCGCTCAACCCGGAGATCATCGTCGCCGACGAGCCGGTCTCGGCCCTGGACGTGTCGGTGCAGGCCCAGGTGGTCAACCTGATGGCGCGGCTCCAGCAGGAGTTCGGGCTCGCCTACATCGTCATCGCCCACGACCTGTCCGTCGTCCGGCACATCTCCGACCGGGTGGGCGTGATGTACCTGGGCAAGATCGTCGAGCTGGGGACCGACCACGAGATCTACGAGCACCCCACGCACCCCTACACCCAGGCCCTGCTGTCCGCCGTGCCCGTGCCGGACCCGGAGCTGGCCGAGGAGCGCGAACGCATCATCCTCACCGGCGACGTGCCCTCCCCGGCCAACCCGCCCTCCGGCTGCCGCTTCCGCACCCGTTGCTGGAAGGCGCGGGAACGGTGCGCCCTGGAGATCCCGCCGCTGGCCGTACCGGCCGAGTACCGGTACGCCGCGGGCCCGGCCCACCACGACTCCGCCTGCTTCTTCGCCGAGGACCGCCCGGACCTGACCCACCCGGACGAGGCGGCCGGCGGCCCCCACACCGGGCGCCCGGAGAACGAGACGGACGGCGCCGGGAACGAGACGGGCGGCCCGGAGGGTGAGACGGGCTCGGCACCTCCGGAGAACTGAGCGCCGCGGGGCTTCGCGGGAGGCCCCGCGTCCGGGTCTTCCGCACGCGGGTGTGACGCGTGATCCTCGTGGGTAACAAAGGACGATCACGCAGCCCGGCGGGGCACTACGCGCGTCGTGCGCTCGTTGCACGTGTGAGCCGCTGTTCGGGTCTTCGTACAACTCAGTTCGTATATCGGTGCCGACTCATTTCCGTTGCGGACGGATTACCGCGCTCGATGCGGTTTATGCGCCTTTATGTCCGTTGTTAACGATCGTTGTCAAGCACGCCTGGACCTCGATCTGCATAACCTTTGCTCAAGAATCGGGCCCTGCCTCCCCGGCCCGCCGGAAACTCTTGACGCCGCTATCCGCGGGTTGCAAGAGTCCGCTCATCCCAACGGCACACCAGTGCCACCGAATGACCGGGTTCCGCCAAAAACAGAGCGCGGGGGCACAACGCGATGACCAGTCCTCCCCAGGCTGCGACAGCCGGGAACGACACCACCACCACCGGGGAACCGACTTCCCTCGACAAGGAGAAGTCCGGCAAGTCCTCCGGTGAACACACCGGCCGGTCGCCCGGCCAGCTCATGTGGATGCGCTTCAAGCGCGACCGCACCGGCGTGGTCGCCGCCTGCGTCGTCCTCTTCTTCTTCGCCATCGCCGCGCTGGCGCCGGTGATCGGCATGCTGTACGGCAAGGACCCGTACACGTTCTACGGCCAGAACGACCCCTCCCTGCTGGGCCCGTTCGGCTACCCGACGGGTGGCCCGGGCGGCATATCGGGCGAGCACTGGTTCGGGATCGAGCAGGACCTCGGCCGCGACGTCATGATGCAGCTCCTCTACGGCATGCGGACGTCGCTGTACACCGCCGTGCCGATCACGATCGTGGCCGTTCTGATCGGCGTCCTCATGGGCCTGGTGGGCGGCTTCTTCGGGGGCTCGACCGACCGCTGGGTCGGCCGCGTCACCGACTTCTTCATGGCGCTGCCCAGCCAGCTGTTCCTGATCTCGACGATGCCGGTGGTCGTGGCCCTCTTCGTGGACCCGCAGAAGGAGACCCCCGTCTACGTGCGCTTCTCCGCGATGCTGATCATCCTGTCGCTCCTCGGCTGGATGGGCATGGCGCGGCTGGTGCGCAGCCAGACCCTCTCCCTGCGGGAGCGGGAGTTCGTGGAGGCCGCCAGGGTCTCCGGTGCCTCGCGCTGGCGCATCCTCCGCAAGGAGGTCCTGCCCAACCTCTACACGCCGATCCTGGTGCAGGGCACGCTGATGCTGCCCATGGCGATCCTGAGCGTCGCGTTCCTCTCCTTCGTCGGTATCGGCTACACGGAACCCACCCCGGACTGGGGCCGGATGTTCCAGACGGCCGGCAAGGTCTACCAGGACAACCCGACGTACATGCTCTTCCCGGGCATCGCGATGGTCATCTTCGTTGTGGCCTTCAACCTCTTCGGTGACTCCGTGCGGGACGCCATCGACCCCAAGGCTGGACGCTGAGCCGTCCGATAGCAGGGGGGCTGCCACCCCTGCGCCGGGCGACCGGGCCCGTCAGGCAGCGCAACCGAACACGACAACCAGGCAGGTGGAGAAACTCCATGAGGCTCTTTTCCACGCGCAGAGCGCGGACCGCGGTGATAGCCGTCGCGGTGGGCTCTCTCGCCCTGACCGGCTGCGGCAGCAGCGGCAGCGACACCGAGACCAAGGACCAGTCCAAGACCCAGGACGACGCCAAGTCGCAGTCCGAGGCGGTCGCCTACGGTGACGTCGAGGCCTCCAAGGGTCCGGCCGCCCCGGTCGAGGGCTCCCGCGAGGGCGGGACGATGCGGATCTTCCAGGAGAGCGACTTCTCCCACCTGGACCCGGGTCAGATCTACGTCAGCGACGCGGGCCAGCTCGCGGTGCTCATCCACCGCGGCCTGACCACCTTCGTCCAGGACGACGAGGGCAAGCTCTCCGTCGTGGGCGACCTCGCCACCGACTCGGGCACCCCCTCCGAGGGCGGTAAGGTCTGGACCTTCACGCTCAAGGACGGCATCAAGGACGAGGACGGCGACCCGATCGACTCGGCGGACATCCGCCACTCGATCGAGCGCCTCTACTCGAAGCACATCACCGACGGCCCGACCTACCTGCAGCAGTGGCTGTCGGGTGACGGCACGGCCTACCGGGACGCCTACGAGGGCCCGTACGACGGCAAGCACCTGCCGGACAGCGTCCTGGAGACGCCGGACGAGAAGACCATCATCTTCAAGTTCGACAAGCCCCGTGCGGACCTCCCCCAGGCCCTGACCATGGCCGGCTACTCCATCGTGCCCGACGAGGACGACACGAAGGAGAAATACGACAAGGCCCCCAAGGCGCTCGGCCCGTACAAGATCGCCGAGTTCAGCCCCGGCAAGAGCATGAAGCTCGAGCGCAACGAGAACTGGGACCCGAACACGGACCCGAAGCGCCACGCGTTCGTCGACGCCTGGGACATCACCTTCAACCACGACCGGGTGGACCAGTCGAAGCGGATCGCGGCCGACCGCGGTGACGCCAAGAACGCCATCCAGTTCTCGGGCACGGTCGACACCTCGCAGGTGAAGAGCGTCATCACCAACGAGGAGACCAACGCCCGGACGGTCAAGGGCTACCAGCCCTACGTCTGGCAGCTCAACATGAACATGATGCGCATCAAGGACAAGAAGATCCGCGATGCCATCACCCACGCCCTGCCGAACGGCGACATCCTGCGTCCCGACGGCGGCACCTACGGCGGTGAGCCGGCCGGTGGTCTGCTGGCCCCGACGCTGCCCGGCTACGAGAAGGGCTACGACCCCTACGGCAAGATCGACAAGCCGCACGGCGACATCGAGAAGGCCAAGCAGCTCCTGAAGGAGGCCGGCGCCGAGGGCAGGACCCTGGTCTACGGCTACGCGAACTCCCCGCACCGCCAGAAGCAGGCCATCATCATCGAGAAGGCTCTCGAGAAGGCCGGCTTCAAGGTGGAGAAGAAGGAGATCGAGGGCGCCACGTACTACGAGCGGGTCGGCAAGGTCGAGAACGGCCTCGACATCTACATGACCGGCTGGGGCCAGGACTGGCCGTCCATCTCCACCGTCATCCCGCCGCTGTACGACGGCACCCAGATCGCCGACGGTGCGTCGAACTACGCGCGCATCGACGACGAGCACGTCAACTCCGAGATCAAGCGGATCAACGACATCACCGACCCGCAGAAGGCGACGCCCGAGTGGCAGAAGCTGCACCAGTACATCGTCGAGGAGGTCAACCCGGCCGCCCCGCTGTACTTCACCAAGCTCCTGCAGATCCACGGCTCGAACGTCGGCGGTGTCCGCTACAGCTCCGAGAAGAGCTACATCGACATCACCCGGGTCTTCCTGAAGTCGTAACACCCCGTTGAACGGGTCCCCGGGAACGCGCGCGCGGCGGAGCGCGGGTTCCCGGGGACCGTTCGCGGATCACCACCCTTCCCATCCCCCTGCCGCCACCCCGAGAGCAGCGGACTTCCATGCTTCGATTCCTTACACGACGGCTGATCAGTGCGTTTGTGATCCTGATCCTGATCAGCATGTTCACCTTCCTCATCTTCTTCGTCGCCCCGCGTGACCCCGCGGTCCTGATGTGTGGAAAGAACTGCACCACGGAGGCCAAGGAGATCATCCGGGCGAACCTGGGGCTCAACGATCCCATCACCAGTCAGTACTGGGAGTTCATGCGTGGGATCGTGATGGGCCGGGACTTCCCCGTGGGCCGTTGTGACGCACCGTGCTTCGGCGTCTCCTTCGCCGAGGACCTGATGGTCTGGGACATGATGGTCGACCGTCTGCCCCTGACCCTGTCCCTCACCATCGGCGGCATCGTGGTCTTCCTGACCCTCGGCCTCGGCGCCGGTCTCCTTGCCGCCGCCAAGAAGGGGACGGTGACGGACAAGTCGCTCAGTTCCCTGTCGCTGGTCTTCAGCTCGATGCAGATCTACTTCCTGGGCCCGATCGTCCTCGGAGCGTTGGTCTACAGCACCGGCTGGCTGGAATCGCCACGCTACGTGCCGCTCACCGAGGATCCCACCGGGTGGTTCATGGGTCTGCTGATCCCCTGGGTCGTCATGGCGCTGATCTTCACCGCCCAGTACACCCGTATGTCGCGGTCCACCATGATCGAGCAGCTCCAGGAAGAGCACGTCCGGACGGCGCGCGCCAAGGGCATGTCCCGGGGGTACGTCTTCTTCCGGTACGCCTGGCGGGGCTCCCTCGTCCCGATCGTGACCATCCTGGGCATGGACATCGCGGCGCTGCTCGGCGGAGCCGTCGTCACCGAGATGACCTTCGGTCTGGCCGGCCTCGGACGCCTCGCCGTCGACTCGGTGGTCAACATCGACCTCCCGCTGACCATGGGCGTCATGCTGCTCGGCGCGGTGTTCATCCTCGCGTGCAACGTCGTCGTCGACGCCGCTTACGCCTACATCGACCCCCGCGTGCGGCTGGGCTAGGAGTACTTCCCGATGACCACACTGACCACGACCGAGGACGCCGCGGCCCCGACCGGCCGGGACGCCTTTCTCTCGGTCAACGACCTGCGGGTGCAGTTCTCCACCGAGGACGGCATCGTCAAGGCCGTCGACGGTCTCTCGTTCGACGTCGAGCGGGGCAAGACCCTCGGCATCGTCGGCGAGTCGGGCTCCGGCAAGTCGGTGACCAACCTGACGATCCTCGGCCTGCACAACCCCAAGACCACGACGATCACCGGTGAGATCGTCCTGGACGGCCAGGAGCTGACCGGAGCCAGGGAGAAGACCCTGGAGAACCTCCGCGGCAACAAGATGGCCATGATCTTCCAGGACCCGCTGACCGCGCTGTCGCCGTTCTACACGGTCGGCCGCCAGATCATGGAGCCGTTCCGCAAGCACACGGGGGCGAGCAAGAAGGAGGCGCGGGAGAGGGCCATCGAGATGCTGACCAAGGTCGGCATCCCGCACCCGCAGACCCGCGTGGACGACTACCCGCACCAGTTCTCCGGCGGTATGCGGCAGCGCGCGATGATCGCCATGGCCCTGGTCTGCGACCCGGACCTGATCATCGCGGACGAGCCGACGACGGCCCTGGACGTGACCGTCCAGGCGCAGATCCTCGACCTCCTGAAGGACCTGCAGCAGGAGTTCGGCTCCTCCATCATCTTCATCACCCACGACCTCGGTGTCATCGCCGAGATGGCCGACGACATCATGGTCATGTACGGCGGCCGGGCGGTGGAGCGGGGTACGGCCGCCGAGGTGCTGCGGGCGCCCCGGCACCCCTACACCTGGGGCCTGCTGTCGTCCATGCCCAGCCTGTCGGGCAACGTGCACGAGAAGCTCACGCCGATCCCCGGCAACCCGCCCTCGCTGCTCAACCCGCCGTCCGGCTGCGCCTTCCACCCGCGCTGTGAGTTCCGCGCCGAGGTGGGTGGCGACACCTGCACCACCGACCGACCCGACCTGGGCGAAGGGCGCGCGGCCGCGTGTCACCTGACGGCCGAGCAGAAGCAGACCATCTTCGTCGAGCAGATCAAGCCCCGGCTGGGCTAGGGAGAACGAATCATGAGTGACGAACTCACCCTGACCGAGCCGAAGGACACCCCATCGGCCAAGGGCGAGCCGCTGCTGACCGCCGAGAACCTGAAGATGCACTTCCCCGTCTACGGGGGCTTTCCGTTCAAGCGGAAGGTGGGTGCGGTCAAGGCGGTCGACGGCGTCGACCTCGAGGTCTTCCCCGGGGAGAGCTTCGGCGTGGTCGGCGAGTCCGGCTGTGGCAAGTCCACGATGGGCCGGATGCTGACCCGCCTGCTGGAGCCGACCGACGGCAAGATCACCTACCGTGGGCAGGACATCACCCGGGCCGGGCGCAAGCAGCTGGCGCCCGTCCGGTCCGAGATCCAGATGATCTTCCAGGACCCGTACTCGTCGCTGAACCCGCGGCAGACGGTCGGCAAGATCATCAGCAGCCCGATGGAGGTCAACGGCGTCAACCCGCCCGGCGGCCGCGAGGCCCGGGTGCGGGAGCTGCTGGAGATCGTCGGCCTCAACCCGGAGCACTTCAACCGCTTCCCGCACGAGTTCTCCGGCGGTCAGCGGCAGCGCATCGGCGTCGCCCGGGCCCTGGCCCTGCAGCCGAAGCTGATCGTGGCCGACGAGCCCGTCTCCGCCCTGGACGTCTCCATCCAGGCGCAGGTCGTCAACCTGCTCCAGGACGTCCAGAAGGAACTGGGCATCGCCTTCGTGTTCATCGCCCACGACCTGGCCGTCGTCCGGCATTTCTCTGAGCGCCTGGCCGTGATGTACCTCGGCAAGGTCGTGGAGGTGGGCGACCGCGACTCGATCTACAACGCGCCGCGCCACCCCTACACGCACGCGCTGCTCTCCGCGGTGCCGGAGGCGACGCTGCACGACGAGGATGACGACACCAGGCCCGAGCGCATCCGGCTCGAAGGTGACGTCCCCTCGCCGATCAACCCGCCCTCGGGCTGCCGGTTCCGCACCCGGTGCTGGAAGGCGCAGGACAAGTGCGCGACCGAGGAGCCGCCGCTGGTCCAGATCTCCGGCAACAAGGAAGGCCACCTGACGGCCTGCCACTTCCCGGAGGCCGGGGACGCCTCCTCCCGCCGGTAAGGACGTCGTCATGGACGAGGCCCCGGCCCGACTGGAGAAGTGAGCACGGCTCACTGACGTACCGCGACGACGGTGCCGCCGGACCCTCGGGGGGTCGGGCGGCACCGTCGTCGTTTCGCCGGTACCGACACCCCCTAGTCCAGGCCGATGCCCAGCGAGCGCTTGAGGAAGGCGACCTGGAGCAGGAGGAGGTTCTCGGCGACCTCCTCCTGCGGTGTCATATGGGTGACGCCGGACAGCGGCAGGACCTCGTGCGGGTGGCCGGCGGCCAGCAGGGCCGAGGAGAGCCGCAGCGTGTGCGCGACGACGACGTTGTCGTCGGCGAGGCCGTGGACGATCATCATGGGCCGCTGCGGCTCCCGCGCTCCGACGAGGCCGTCGTCGGCCACGAGCGAGTTGGCGCGGTAGACCTCGGGCCGCTCGTGCGGCAGCCCGAGGTAGCGCTCCTGGTAGTGCGTGTCGTACAGGCGGAGGTCGGTGACCGGCGCGCCGACGACGGCGGCGTGGAAGACGTCCGGACGGCGCAGGGCGGCGAGCCCGGCGAGGTAGCCGCCGAAGGACCAGCCGCGGATGGCCACCCGGGTGAGGTCCAGGGGGTGGTCGGCGGCCAGCGCGTGCAGGGCGTCGACCTGGTCCTGGAGGACGACGTCGGCGATGTTCCCGGAGATGGCCTTCTCCCAGGCGGGGGAGTGGCCCGGGGTGCCGCGGCCGTCGGCGACGAGGACGGCGAAGCCCTGGTCGGCGAACCACTGCGAGGTCAGGTGGGCGTTGTGGGCCGCCGCGACCCGCTGGCCGTGCGGACCACCGTACGGATCGAGGAGCACGGGGAGCGGACCGTCCTCCTCCCGGTGGCCGGTGGGCAGCAGCAGGGCGGTGGGGATGGCGCGTGCGCCGGCGCGGAGCAGCGTGGGCGCGGCGGCGATGACCGGGGTCTCGGCGTACGAGGGGATGAGCCGGCCGTTCACTTCGGCGCGGGCTCCGGGGCGGGTCAGGTCCGCGGTGACGAGGACCAGGGTGTCACCGCCGCGCACCGCCGAGGCGAAGTGCGGCGTGTCGGCCGCGCCCGTGCCCGACACGCGCTCGCAGGACGAGCCGTCCGACGCCGCCCGGTACACCGCCACCTGGCCGACCGTGTCGGCCGAGGCGCTGAACAGGACGTCGTGTTCGCCCACGTCCAGGACGGCGCGGACGTGCAACGCGGGGTCGCTGACGACCGTGTCGCCCACGGACAGCGCCCGCGCGCCGGTCTCGTCGCCGACCCGTACCAGCCGTCCGTCCGGAGCCCACACCGGCGTGCCGGGGATGATTTCCAGCCACGCCGGGTCCTGCTCGGTGCGCAGGACCGTCGTCTTGCCACTCGTCACGTCCACGGTGAGGTACCGCTGGGTGCGCTGGTCCCGCGACTGGACGAGCAGCAGCGGCGGGCCGCCGGCCGACCAGTGCACGCTGACCAGGTACGGGAAGGCGGCCCGGTCCCAGTCGACGTCCAGGGGCCGGGGCGCGTCCGGCTCGACGTCCAGCAGCCGCAGCGTGACGTCGGCGTTCGGGGTGCCCGCGGCCGGGTAGGCGACCTCGGCGGGGCGGCTCCCGGGGTGGGCCGGGTCCGCGATCCACCAGCGCCGCACCGGCGCGTCGTCCACCCGGGCGACCAGCAGCCGGCGGCTGTCCGGGGACCACCAGAAGCCGCGGCTGCGCTGCATCTCCTCGGCCGCGATGAACTCGGCCAGGCCGTAGGTGACCGTCTCGGCCTCCGGCTCGGCCAGGGCCCGGTCGCCGCTTCCGTCGGCGCCGACGACGCGCAGTGCGCCCCGGGACGCGTAGGCGACGCGCCGGCCGTCGGGCGACGGGCGCGGGTCCACGACCGGGCTCTGGGAGGGGAGTTCGCGGGCGGTGCCGGCGCGCAGTTCGGCCACGAAGAGCCGGCCCGAGAGCGCGAACGCGGCCAGTTCGACGGCGGAGTCCGTCGCGTAGCCGACGATGCCGGCCGAGCCCTCGCGGCTGCGCTCGCGCCGCGCTCGCTCCTCGGTGGACAGCTCCTCGGCGGCGCCGCCCAGCAGCGCGGCCGGATCGGCCGCCGGGTACTCGCGCGACGTCCCGTCGGCCGCCGTCTCGTGGACCCACAGCGCCTGGGCGCGTTCGGCGCCGTCGGCCGAACGGAGGAAGGCGACACGCGAACCGTCGGGTGCGACGGTGAAGGCCCGGGGCGCTCCGAGGGTGAAGCGCTGGGTCCTGGCGTGCTGACGCGGAAAGCTCTCCGCACGGGTGGTGCCCGGGGCGTCGGTGGCCGGGCCGCTGGTGTTGGCAGGCATGATCCGAGCCTACGTGTGACGTACACCGCTGAGGGAACGGCGGCGTTTGCCGGGCCCGGGGTTCGGGGTAGTTCGGGCGGTGACGACGCGACGATGCCCGTGAGGGCGGAACGGGGGCCGAGGGTGGCGTGCTTAGGGGCCGTGGCGCCGAGCCGAGGGTGTGCCACGGGCGCACGTCGCGGGCTGCGCGCGCTGCCCGTGCCGAGCGCGTTCCCGGTCCGGCGCCGGGGTCCTCGTCGAAGCCGTCCGTGGGGGGCGTGCGCCCCCGTCTGCTCCCGTGCTCCGAGCCATGTCGACTCACCGGTAGTTATGATCAGTTGCGCGGCGTGGACGCGTGGGTATGCCGTTGGTATGCCCTGCGCTCGCAGCCGTCGCACCGTGTTCGACCGTATGACAGTCCGACCGTCCGACCCGCGCAACGACGCAGTCTTGGAGGTGAACCGCCGTGGCACTCTCGATTTCGGCGGTGGTGCTGCTGGCGATCATCGTCTTCTTGTTGATCAAGAAGTCAGGGCTGAAGGCGGCCCACGCGGTGGTCTGCATGCTGCTGGGTTTCTACCTGGCCAGCTCGTCCATCGCCCCCACCATCAGTGACTTCACCACCAGCGTGGCGGACATGCTGGGCAGCGTCGACTTCTGAGCCGGGCCACGTAGGCTCGGCACATGACCGAGCCCGCTCCTTCCCGTGACCGCCGGCTGCTGCTGGTGCACGCTCACCCGGACGACGAGTCCATCAACAACGGCGCCACCATGGCCAAGTACGCGGCCGAGGGGGCCCGGGTCACGCTGGTGACGTGCACACTGGGCGAGGAGGGCGAGGTGATCCCGCCCGCGCTGGCCCACCTGGCGCCGGACCGGGATGACGCGCTGGGTCCGCACCGCATCGGTGAGCTGCGCGTGGCCATGCGGGAACTCGGCGTCGCCGACCACCGGTTCCTCGGCGGTGCGGGACGGTACCGGGACTCGGGCATGATGGGCGCCCCGCAGAACGACCGCCCCGAGTGCTTCTGGCGGGCGCCCGTGGACGAGGCGGCGGCCCTGCTCGTCGACGTCATCCGGGAGACCCGGCCGCAGGTGCTCGTCACCTACGGGCCCGACGGAGGCTACGGGCACCCCGACCACATCCAGGCCCACCGCGTTGCCGTGCGCGCCGCGGAGCTGGCCGCCGACCCGGCCTTCCGGCCCGAGGCCGGCCGGCCGCACCGCGTCACGCGCACGTACTGGAACTGCGTGCCCCGCTCGGACGTCCGCCCCCAGGCGTTCGCGGGCAACCCGTTCCCGCTGACGGCCGACCCCGCCGACGTCCCCGGGGTGGTGGACGACGCCGAGGTGGCCGTCCGCATCGACGGCGGACCCCGGTACGTGGCGGCCAAGGCGGCGGCCATGGCGGCGCACGCCACCCAGGTCACCGTGGACGGCACCTGGTTCGCACTCTCCAACCACCTCGGCCAGCCGCTGCACACCGTCGAGTGTTACCGCCTCCCCGACGGCCAGGACCCTCCGGCCGAGCCCCACGACGACCTGTTCGCGGGGGTGTTCGGATGAACGCCGGGCGCCTCCTCACCCTCGGCGCGCTCGCCGTCCTGGGGATCGTCGTGGCGGTGGCCGGAGCCCTCGTCCACACCGCCTTCTTCCCCGGTGGGCTGTTGCTCGCGCTCGGGGGGACCGCCGCCGCCTGCGTCGGCGGTTCGCTGCTGCTGCGCATCCGGGCGGGCGCGGCCGTGCCCGCCGTCGCCTGGACGCTCACCGTCCTGGTGCTGTTGCTGTGGACGCGCCCCGAGGGCGACTTCCTCTTCGGAACGGCGCTCGGCTCGTACGTCTTCCTCTACGGGGGGATGATCCTCGCTGTGATCTGCGCCACCGTGGCGCCGCCGGGAGGATCCCGATTCACCGGTCAGGGAGACCCCGTGGGCCGCCCCCAGTAAGGTAGTGCCGCCGGCGAGCCGTACTCGCTCCACCTTCCCCACCGATGAGTGCGGCGCACCCAACCGGGAGATCCTGTTTTGAGTCGTGAAACTGACAGTTCGTATCCGGCGGGCAACGAACCGGACGAACCGAAGACCGAAACCACGCTGACCACGCGTATCCGCATCAACATCCCCGGGTCCCGGCCCATTCCGCCGGTGGTCATGCGCACGCCGGTGAACGAGGACGAGCCGCAGCCGGAGCAGGGTGACGCCGCTCGGCGCACTCCCGGCGCGTCGCCCGGCCCCGGTGGCCCGGGCGCCGGGGACCCCGCGGGCCCGCCCGGCGGCGCCCAGGGGACGAGTTCCTGGTTCGCCCCGCGCAAGCCGCCCTCGGGTCCGCCACCGCTCGACGACCCCTCAGCCGCCCCGCGCGGCCCGGCCGGGGCGCAGACGCCCCCCGGCGGCACCGGCGTTCCCGGCGGCCCGCCTCCGCGCGGCGCGGCCCCGGCGGCACCGGGCGGCCCGGCTCCGCAGGGCGGTCCGGCGCCGCAGGGCGGTCCGGCGCGGCCTCCGGCCGGTGGCCCGCCCGGTCAGCCGGCCGGGCCCACGACCGGCGCCACCGGCGAGATGCCGCTGCTGCCGCCCGAGTTCCGGATGGACCACGAGTCGGCGCAGCCGCCCGGCCCGCCCTCCGTGCTGGCCCCGCCGCCCGGCGCCCAGTACGGAGGACAACCCGAGCCCGAGCGGCCCGGTCCCGGCGCTCCGCCGCCCGGCGGCGCCGCGCGCTCCGGAGCCGGCGACACCGTGCCCGGCGGCATCCCCGCCGTACCGCAGCGGCCGGGCTCCCCGGACGAGCCCTTCGGCGACCTGGAGCCGCCCGCCCCGCAGGCGGAGGCGCCGGCGCCGAAGACCGCGCCCAAGGCGCCCGCGAAGAAGGGGCGCTCGAAGCTCACCCTGCTCGGCGTCGCCGCCGTGGGCGTCATCGGCGTCGCCTACGGAGCCGGGCTGCTGATGAACCACGCCGACATCCCCAACGGCACCACGGTGCTCGGCGTCGACATCGGCGGCGCGACCCGGGAGGAGGCCGTCGCCGCGCTGGAGAAGGAGATCGGCGACCGGGCCACGGCACCGCTGACCGTGGAGATCGGCGGCACCGAGCACGAGTTGAAGCCGAGCGTCGCGGGGCTCTCGTTCGACACCGAGACGACGGTGGGCAACGCCTCCGGGCGGGAGTACAACCCGGTGTCCGTCATCGGCTCCCTCTTCGGGGGCGAGCACCCGGCGGAGCCGGTGTTCACCGTGGACGAGGAGAAGCTGCGGGCCGTGCTCGCGGACCTCGGCGGCGAGGGCGGCTCGTCCCAGGACGGCATGATCACCTTCGAGAACGGCAAGCCCGTCGTCGTCAAGGGTGAGCCGCGGCAGGCCGTGGACGCGGCCTCGGCGGCCCAGACCGTCGAGGCGGCCTACCGCGAGCGGGCGGCCAGCGGGACGAACCCGGTGATCAGCCTGCCGGTCGGGGAGCAGCCTCCCCAGGTCACGGACGCCGAGTTCGACCGGGCGCTGAAGGAGTTCGCCGAGCCCGCGATGTCCGGGCTCGTGACGGTACGGGCGGGTGCGAAGGAGATCAGCTTCAGCCCGGAGCGTTCGCTGCCCAAGTTCCTGTCGATGCGGGCCAACCCGAGCGGCAAGCTCGTCGACCACTACGACCTGGAGGCACTGGAGGAGCTGTACGGCGGCTTCTTCGACGGCGTCCTCGTCGCCCGGGGCGACGGCAGCCGGACGCCGGTGACGCCGCAGGACGTGGCAGGGGCGCTGCGGACCGCGCTGCTGGAGACGGACCCGGCCAAGCGGGTCGGCGTCATCGAGCTGAACGCGCAGTAGTCCGGCCGCCGGGCGTGCCGGAAGGGGCGACGCGCCCGGGCGGGCTCAGTTGAGCCTGGCCCGGGCCGCGTGCGCCTCGCGGAGCACCTCCTGCGCCCGCTCCGGTTCGACCTCGGAGACCAGCGCGGCGTACTCCTCCAGCGCGGCGGCGCCGCCGGGGAAGTCGCCGCGTTCGACCAGCAGCCGGGCCCGCTCGTGCCGCAGCCGGGCCGGGTGGTGGGGCAGCAGGAGGGACAACTCCACAGCCCACAGCCGCACTTCGCTGCGCTCGGGCCGGGCGGCCGCCCAGACCCGGATGTTGCCCAGGATCCGCAGCACGATGTCCAACGGGTCGGCCGGGCTCAGCATGGACGGCGACAGCGGCCCGCCGGTCGCCCCGGCGACCAGCGCTCCCGCGTCGTCGAGGGACAGTGGCTCGCCTCCGGCGAACGGGTCGGCGAGGACCTGCTCCGTGCTGTCCGGGGCGCCGAAGCCGACGACGAAGTGGCCCGGCAGCGCCACCCCGTGCACCGGTGCCCCGGCGCGGCGGGCCACCTCCAGCCACACCACCGACAGCAGGATCGGGAGCCCCCGCCGGCGCCGCAGGACGTGGCCCAGGAGGGAGGACTCCAGCCGCTCGTAGTCGCGGTCGGTGCCGTGGAAGCCCTCCCGCGCCCCCAGCAGCTCCGCCAGGTCCCGGGCCCACTGCCCGGGCGTGCGCCGGGGGACGTAGGGCAGCGCGCCGGCCAGCCGGTCGAGCTCGATCTGCCCGCCGTCGACGACGGCGTCCACCCGGCCCTCGGGCGTGGAGAGCAGCAGGCTCTCGCGCGCCTCGGGGGAGGCGGCGGTGGCCTCCGGCTCGGCCGCCGCGTCGACGAGGAGGCACAGCGTCGCGAGGTCGGGGCGCCCGGAGCGGGCCGCCTCGGCGAACCGCTCCCGCACGATCGGGTCCATCGTGGCCCTCCCCTCAGCCCCTGGGGGCCCGGTAGTGGTGGTAGCTGTGGTGCCGGGTGAAGCCCAGCCGGTCGTAGAGCGCGAGGGCGGCGGCGTTGCCGCTCTCGACCTGGAGGTAGGCCGCCGAGGCGCCCTCGTCGAGCGCACGCTGCGCGAGGGCGGCCATGACGGCGGTGGCCAGGCCCTCGCGGCGGCGCTCCGGGGCCACCTCCACGCAGGTGAAACCGGCCCAGCGGCCGTCGACAGCGCAGCGGCCGATGGCGGCGGGGACGTCGTCCTCGCCCGGAACCGTCGCGAACCACACCGAGGGCCCGCCGGCCAGCACCCTGGCGGCGTCCGGCCCCGGGTCCCCGGCCCGCCCGTAGCGGCGCAGCCACGCCGGGCCCGGCGTGCGGTCGAGCGTCACCCCGGCCGGTCCGGCCGCCTGCCCCGCCGCGTCGGCGGCGGGAGCGAGCCCGGCGATCCACACGTCGGCCGACAGCTCCCGGTGCCAGCCCCGCTCGTCCAGGGCGGCGGCGAGCTGCTCGTCGGCGCCTTCGGCGCCCGTGGACACCTGGATGAAGGGGGGCAGCCCGCGGCGCGCGTACCAGTCGACGACGTGCTCCAGGGCGGCGTCGAGTGGCAGCCCGGGGTCACCGAGGGGCAGGACGGAGTTGGCGCGGCGGGTGAAGCCGCCCGACGCGCGCAGCTCCCAGTCGCCCAGCCGGGTGCGCTCCACCGGCGGCCACCCCCGCGCGGCGGCCCGCGCCAGCTCGGTGAAACCGGCGGCCGGAAGCCCGCGACGGCGTGCGGGGGCGGCCGGCACGACCTTCGCCGCCACGATCCGCCCCTCCGGAATGCGGACGGTTTCGCCGTCGCGCCGTGTGATGTGTACCACTTCAGCTGTCCAGGAAGTGAGAACACCGACGGTGTCGGTCAGGGTTCCCGCCCGTTCCCCGGGGTCCGCCACGCTGCGCACCGAGACGCGTTTTCCCACGTCATCTGGTGTAATGCGCACTTCGAGACGTCCGCTCATGGTGAATTCCACTGCTCTCTCAGACCCTCTTGTTCGTCTCCTGCCCGGGAACGGCGATACTAGATGCGGGCATCGACGACGCCGCGCTCCCGCGCGATATGGCCCTATCGAGGAGGAACGACAGCGTGACCTACGTCATCGCGCAGCCTTGTGTCGACCTGAAGGACAAGGCGTGCATCGAGGAGTGCCCCGTCGACTGCATCTACGAGGGCAAGCGAGCCTTGTACATCCACCCGGACGAATGCGTCGACTGCGGGGCCTGTGAGCCGGTCTGCCCGGTGGAGGCGATCTTCTACGAGGACGACACCCCGGAAGAGTGGCAGGACTTCTACAAGGCGAACGTCGAGTTCTTCGACGAGCTCGGTTCGCCCGGCGGCGCCAGCAAGCTCGGCCTGATCGACCGGGACCACCCGGTCATCGCAGCCCTGCCGCCGCAGGAACACGACGAGTGACACGACGGGGTGCCCCGGGCGCCCGCTCCGCGTGACGGGTGCCCCAGCGCGCCCGGGCGCGCCCCGCACGCCGCGGTCCCGTACGGCCCCGCCGTACGGGACCGCGGCGTTCGTCGTACCGGGGCGCCCGCACGGCGCCCCGGTACGTGCCGTACCCGCCCGTAGAAAGAGAGACCCGCACGTGCCCACCCTGTCGTCCCGGCTGCCGGTCTTCCCCTGGGACCGCCTGGAGCCCTACAAGGCCACCGCCGCCGCCCACCCCGGGGGCATCGTCGACCTGTCGGTCGGAACCCCCGTCGACCCCGTGCCCAGGGTGATCCAGCGGGCCCTCGCCGACGCGAGCGACCGCCCCGGCTACCCGACGGTGTGGGGGACGGCCGCGCTGCGGGACGCCATCACCGGCTGGTGCGAGCGCCGGCTCGGGGCGCGCGGGCTCGGCCACGAGGGCGTGCTGCCGGTCGTCGGCTCCAAGGAGCTGGTGGCCTGGCTGCCCGTCCAGCTCGGCCTCGGGCCCGGGGACCGGGTGGCGTTTCCGCGGCTCGCCTACCCGACCTACGAGGTCGGCGCCCGGATGGCGGGCGCCGACCCGGTCGCCTACGACGACCCCCGCGAGCTCGACCCCGAGGGGCTCCGGCTGCTGTGGCTGAACTCGCCGTCCAACCCCACCGGACGGGTGCTGGACGCCGAGGAGCTGCGCGTGACCGTCGCCTGGGCCCGGGAACACGGCGTGCTGGTGCTGAGCGACGAGTGCTACCTGGAGCTGGGCTGGGAGGCCGAGCCCGTCTCGGTCCTGCGTCCCGACGTCTGCGGTGACACGCACGCGGGCGTGGTCGCCGTGCACTCGCTCTCCAAGCGTTCCAACCTCGCCGGGTACCGGGCCGCGTTCCTCGCCGGGGACGCGGCGGTGCTGGGCGAGCTGCTCCAGATCCGCAAGCACGGCGGCATGATGGTGCCCGCTCCGGTGCAGGCCGCCACCGTGGCGGCGCTCGGCGACGACGCGCACGTGGCCGAGCAGCGGGAGCGGTACGCCGCCCGCCGGGCCGCCCTGCGCGGAGCCCTGGAGCGGTCCGGCTTCCGTATCGAGCACAGCGAGGCGTCGCTGTACCTGTGGGCAACCCGCGACGAGCCCTGCTGGGACACGGTCGCGGCGCTGGCCGAGCGCGGCGTCCTCGTCGCCCCCGGCGTGTTCTACGGGCCGGCCGGAGAACGGTTCGTGCGGGTGGCGTTCACCGCCACCGACGAGCGGGTCGCCGAGGCCGTCCGCCGTCTCGCCCCCTGACACCCGCGCGCCGCGCCGCGGGCCGGACGCGGCAAGGCCCGGGGGCCACGTGAACCTCGGGAGAGGTCCGTGGCCCCCGGGCCTTTCGCCGGGATGTGGCAGGAGCCTTGAGGAGGCTCAGAGGGGGAGGCCCGCCAGGGAGCCCTTGCCGAGCGGAAGCCCGCTGGTGAGCTGGTCGGTCGGCAGGCCGTCGGTCGGCAGCCCGCCCTCGGCGACGGAGGTGACGGAGCGGCCGACCGGGCCCTCGGTGGCCATCTCGTCGGCGGCCGGCAGCACCGACCTGCCGAGAGAGCCGACGGTGCGCCCGGCGGCCGGGACACCCTCCTCGACGGCCTCGCCGCCGGCCGCGCCCGCCAGCTCGGTGACGTTGCGCGCCGCCCCGTCGACTCCGCCGCCGAGGTCCTGGCCATCCAGGCTGTCGAGGTTGCTCAGCGTCCCGAGGTCGGGCGTGCCGGGCAGCGAGACGGCCTGGGCCGAGCCGGCGGCGGCACCGACGACGGAGGCCGCGCCCGCGGCCGTCAGCAGTGCGCTCTGGGCGATCCGGCGCGTGATGGACATGATGCTCCTTTGACGGAGGTGATGGTCTTCGGGCTCGTGCTCAGTGGTCCGCCGGGCTGCCCCGGTGGACGCTGTGCCTATCGCCTCCGCCGCGCTTTTGGTTGCGGTCGGCCCGGGTAAAGGATTGGCAATGCGTCGCATCATATGGGTGGGGCAAACCGGGCAATCCCCCTGCCGCGCCGACCCGTTGGCACGGCCGACCCACGGAGATCACCGCCTGACGCCGGGGCCGCGCCCACGGCACGCCGTCTCCCGGCCGAGCCCGCCCGGCCGTCAGCCTTCGTACTCCGTCACTGACCCGTCCGGGTGAGTCCGTCGGGCGCTCAGCCCGCGTCGGCGGCGCCGGGGACGAGTGTGATACGGACCTCGTCCGTGTGGACGCCGGAGGCGTCGGAGCTCCGCCAGCCCTCACCGGACGCCGACACGTCCCACACCCGGCCCCCGTGGGCCACCCGCTCCACGCCGAGCTCCGCGGCGTTCGCGAGCGCCCAGTGCGCCAGCTCCCAGCCGCGCCGCGAACCCTCCGGCACCTGCAGCACGACCTGCCCGGCCGGGGCGCTGCGGCCACCGCCGGTGTCCGCCGGGACCGCCACGTCGGGGCCGAACTCCTTCAGGAGCCTGCTCCGCATCGCGCCCGCGTCCCCCGCCTTCGTCGCGGCGATGCCCGTGCAGTACAGGGCCGCCGCGCGCTTCCCGGTCAGCGCCTCCGTGAGCCGCCCGGCCCGCGGCTCGTGCTTGGCGTACGCGTCCGGGTAGGCGCTGCGCTGCACCCGCTGCGCGGCCACCGTGAGCGGCAGCTCGGTGTAGCCGGGCACCTCGACCAGGTGGTCGTAGAACTTCCCGGCCGCGTAGACCGGGTCCATGATCTGCTCCGCGTCGCCCCAGCCCTGCGAGGGCCGCTGCTGGAAGAGGCCCACCGAATCCCGGTCGCCGTAGTCGATGTTGCGCAGCCCGGACTCCTGCATGGCCGTGGCCAGCCCTATCGTCACCGCCCGCTCGGGCAGCCCGCGGGCCGTGGCCACCGCGGAGATCGTCGCCGCGTTGCGCGCCATCTCCGGGTCCAGCTCGAAGGACTCCTCGCCCTCCGCGCCGCGTACGACGCAGCGGGGCGCGCCCCCGCCCGTCGACACGTACTGCACGATCGCGTACCCCGCCAAGGCGAGCAGCACCAGAGCGGCGGCGGCCGTCCGCGGCCACCGCCTGCCCTCACGTCGTCGAACCCCTCCGGCCTCGCCCATGGGCGTCAGCCTAACGGGCGTATCCGCGCCGCTCCCGGGCAGCGGTAGGGTCGGGCCATGGCCGTATCGAAGCTGGACCTGCACCAGGACGCGGCGCGGCTGACCGCGCAACTCGTCGACTTCCCCTCCGTGAGCGGGGACGAGAAGGCGCTCGCCGACGCGATCGAGCAGGCCCTGTCCGGCCTCGGCCACCTCACGGTCGACCGCCACGGCAACAACGTCGTGGCGCGCACGCACCTCGGCCGTCCCGAACGCGTCGTGCTGGCCGGGCACATCGACACCGTGCCCGTCGCGGACAACCTGCCCTCCCGCAGGGACGAGGACGGCTTCCTGTGGGGCTGCGGCACCTCCGACATGAAGTCCGGCGTGGCCGTCCAGCTCAGGATCGCCGCGACCGTGCCCGAACCCAACCGGGACCTCACCTTCGTCTTCTACGACAACGAGGAGGTCGCCGCCCACCTCAACGGCCTCGGACACGTCGCCGAGGCCCATCCCGGCTGGCTCGCGGGGGACTTCGCCGTCCTCCTCGAACCGTCCGGCGGCCAGGTCGAGGGCGGCTGCCAGGGCACGCTGCGGGTGAAGCTGCGCACCGCCGGCACCCGGGCGCACTCGGCCCGCGGCTGGCTCGGCGACAACGCGATCCACCGCGCCGCCCCGATCCTCGCCCGGCTCGCCGCCTACGAGCCGCGGCGTGTGGAGATCGACGGACTGGAGTACCGCGAGGGGCTCAACGCCGTCGCCGTCGAGGGCGGGGTCGCGGGCAACGTGATCCCCGACGCGTGCACCGTCACCGTCAACTACCGCTACGCGCCCGACCTCACGGAGGACGAGGCCCTCGCCCACGTCCGCGAGGTGTTCGCGGGCTGCGACATCGCCGAACTCCTCGTCGACGACCACTCCGGCGGCGCCCTCCCCGGGCTCTCCCACCCCGCCGCCGCGGCCTTCGTCGCGGCCGTGGGCGGCGCCCCGCGCCCCAAGTTCGGCTGGACGGACGTCTCGCGCTTCAGCGCACTGGGCGTCCCGGCCGTCAACTACGGCCCGGGCGAGCCCAATCTGGCCCACAAGGTCGACGAACGGGTCGAGGAGGCCCTGATCCTGCGCTGCGAGGAGCGGCTGCGCGCCTGGCTCGCCTGAGCGCCCGCGCGTGGGGACCCGTATGCCCGGTATTCCGGCGCACGTCATCTGCGCCTGCCTACTCTGACGTTTCCGAGCACACCCGGAGGGAGCACGACATGACTGAAGCGGCGGAGGAGCGCGGCCCGCAGCCCGGCGAACAGGGGCAGCGACGGTTGAACGGGCGCCCCGAAGCCCGCGAGCAGCACCTCGGCGCCGTGGTGCGCCGGCGTGGGCAGACGCTCACCGGGACGACGGACCAGCGGCTCCTGGAATCGGCCGGGCCCACCGACTTCATCCACCGCGACTCCTGGCGGGTCCTGCGGATCCAGTCGGAGTTCGTGGAGGGCTTCGGCGCGTTGGCCGAGATCGGTCCCGGCATCAGCGTCTTCGGCTCCGCCCGCACGCACGAGGGCTCGCCCGAGTACGCCGCCGGTCATGCCATCGGCCGGGCCCTGGCCCAGGCCGGCTACGCGGTGATCACCGGCGGCGGCCCGGGTGCGATGGAGGCGGCCAACCGCGGCGCCTCCGAGGCGGGCGGCACCTCCGTCGGCCTCGGCATCGAGCTGCCCTTCGAGCAGGGCCTCAACCCGTACGTGGACCTCGGTGTCAACTTCCGGTACTTCTTCGTCCGCAAGACCTGCTTCGTCAAGTACTCCCAGGGCTTCGTCGTCCTGCCCGGCGGCATGGGCACGCTGGACGAGCTGTTCGAGGCCCTCACCCTCGTGCAGACGCGCAAGGTGACGCGCTTCCCGATCGTGCTGTACGGCTCGGCCTACTGGGAGGGCCTGCTCGGCTGGCTGCGTGAGCGCGTCGTCGGCGAGGGCAAGGTCTCGGCCGGTGACCTCGACCTGATCCACCTGACGGACGACGTCGAGGAAGTCGTCACCCTCGTCACCCAGTAGCCACGGGGGAGCCGGCCGCGCCGGGGCGGGCCGTCGGGCCCGGGGACGTCACGCCAGGCCGCGGCGGGCCACGGCGGGCTGACGGTGTCCGGCGATGGCGGCCACCATGTCCAGCACCTGCCGCGTCTCCGCCACCTCGTGCACGCGGTACACCCGGGCGCCGAGCCACGCTGAGACCGCCGTCGTGGCCAGCGTGCCGAGGAGCCGCTCCTTCACCGGCCGGTCCAGCGTCTCGCCCACGAAGTCCTTGTTGGACAGCGACACCAGGACCGGCCAGCCCGTCGCCGTCATCTCGTCCAGCCGCCGGGTGGCCTCCAGCGAGTGCCGGGTGTTCTTCCCGAAGTCGTGGCCCGGGTCGATGAGGACGCCCTCCCGGGGGACGCCGAGCGAGACGGCCCGCTCGGCGAGGCCCACCGTGGTGCGGAGGATGTCGGCCATCACGTCCCCGTAGGCGACCCGGTGCGGCCGGGTCCGCGGCCGGGCCCCGCCCGCGTGCGTGCACACCAGCCCCGCGCCGTGGCGGGCGGCGACCTCGGCCAGAGCCGGGTCCACGCCGCCCCAGGCGTCGTTCAGGAGGTCGGCCCCCGCCTCGCACACGGCCTCGCCCACCTCGTGGCGCCAGGTGTCCACGCTGATCACCACGTCCGGATACCGCCTGCGGACCTCGGCGACGAAGGAGGCCGTGCGCCGGATCTCCTCCTCGACCCCGACCTCCTCGCCCGGCCCGGCCTTGACCCCGCCGATGTCCACGATGGCGGCACCCTCGGCCACGGCCTGTTCCACGCGGGCCAGGGCCGGTTCGTCGCGGAAGGTGGCCCCCTGGTCGTAGAACGAGTCGGGCGTCCGGTTGACGATCGCCATGATCACCGGTTCGTGCTCCCCGAACTCCCGCCGTCCCAGCCGCAGCATCCGGCCTCCCCTTTCCGAACTCTCCCGACCAGCGGGGCTTCCCCGATCACCGACGTCCACCCAGACCCTAGGCCACGGCGGCGCGGCCCGACGCCGCCTCCGGCCGACCGCTGGGGGCAGGTCACGCGGGGAAGCGCCCGGCCGGGACCTCCCGGCCGGGACCTCCCGGCCGGGCCCGGGCTGTCACACCGGCATGGCACGATCGGTCCCGAAGGCTTTCCGACGGTCCGGGAGATCGCGTGTTCTGGTTTCTGCTGCTCGCCATGCTCGTGGTCGTCGGTTCGGTCACCCTCGCCGTCGTCGGCGGCGCGGACGGCACGGGGCACACGGTCCGCGGCGGGCTCACGGACCCGGCCCCGGACCGGCCGCCCGTGCTGCTGCCCCACGACCGCCCGCTGGCCCGGGCGGACGTGACGGGGCTGCGGCTGCCACTCGCGGTGCGCGGTTATCGCATGGCCGAGGTGGACGACGTCCTGGACCGCCTCGGGGCCGAGCTGGCCGAGCGGGACGCGCGGATCGCCGAGCTGGAGTCCGCGCTGGCCGGCTCCCACGCCACCGCGCTCAGCGGCCCGGAGCTGTTCGGCGGCCCCGGCGGCCCCGGCGGGCCGGACGGGCTCGGCGGGCCGGATGCGGAATCGGAGGCGGGCCTCGGCCGGGAGGCGGGGGCCCCGGGCGACGAGAGGGACGAGGGGGAGGGCCGATGACGGACGCGATCGCCGGGCCGGACGGCCGGCCGCGCTGCCCGTGGGGCGCGAGGCCGGAGGACTACACGGCCTACCACGACGAGGAGTGGGGCCGCCCGGTGCGCGGGGACGACGCCCTGTTCGAGCGGCTGTGTCTGGAGGCCTTCCAGTCAGGGCTTTCCTGGCTGACGATCCTGCGCCGCCGGGAGGGCTTCCGCAAGGCCTTCGCCGGGTTCCGGATCGCCGAGGTGGCCCGGTTCACCGAGGCCGACCGGGAGCGGCTGCTCGCCGACGCCGGCATCATCCGCAACCGCGCCAAGATCGACGCCACGCTGGCCAACGCCCGGGTGCTGGCCGGCTGGGCGCCCGGTGAGCTGGACACGCTCCTGTGGTCCTTCGCCCCCGCGCCCCGCCCCGCCCCGGCCACGCTCGCCGACGTCCCGGCCAGCACGTCGGAGTCCACGGCGCTGGCCAGGGAGCTCAAGCGGCGCGGCCTGCGCTTCGTCGGCCCGACGACGGCGTACGCGGCCATGCAGGCCTGCGGCCTCGTCGACGACCACCTTCGGGACTGCGCCTTCCGCCGGGAGGGCTGAGGCAGCCCGACGGGGCGGCTCGGGCGGGGCCGCCAGCCGGCGTTCGGGCGGGGCCGTCACCCGGCTCGCCCGGACGGGGAGATCAGCGGCCCGTGAAGCGCGGCCGCTCCTTGTTCACGAACGCGTCGACGGCGATGCGGTGGTCCGCGGAGCCCCCGGCCCGGAGCTGGAGCTCCGCCTCCTTGTCGAGGGTGTCGGCCAGCGAGTGCGCCGCCCCGAAGGCCATGGCCTCCTTCATCGCCGCGTAGGCGAGGGTGGGGCCGTCCGCCAGCCGGCGGGCGACGGACGTGGCCTCGGCGGCGAGCTCGTCCGCCGGGACGACGCGGTGGGCGAGACCCAGCTCCAGCGCCTCGTCGGCCTTCACGGTCCGGGGGAAGAGGAGCAGCTCGGTCGCGCGGCCGGGGCCCACGAGTCGGGGCAGCGTCCAGGCCATGCCCGAGTCGGTGGAGAGCGCGACCCCGGCGAAGGAGGTGTTGAAGGCCGCGGTGTCGGCGAGCATCCGGTAGTCGCCGGCGAAGGCGAATCCGGCTCCGGCGCCCGCGGCCACGCCGTTGACGGCCACGACCACCGGCTTCGGCATGGACGCGATCGCCAGGGTGATCGGGTTGTAGTGCTCCTCGACGGTGGTGAGCGCCTCGCCGCCGTGCTCGTCGAGCGCGCTCACGTGCTCCTTGAGGTCCTGGCCCACGCAGAAGGCCCGGCCCTCGCCGGTGAGCAGGACCGCCCGTACGCCGGCGTCGTCCGCGGCCTGGCGCAGGGCGTCCCGCAGGGCGTTCTTCAGTTCGGTATCGAGGGCGTTCATCGCGTCGGGGCGGTTCAGGGTGATCGTCGCGAGACCCTCGGACATGTCATAGAGCACGGTGTCGGCCATGCGCACAGCATGGCGGAGATCATCCGGCTCCGATATACGGACTCGGGTGTGACCTGCGTCAAACCGGCCACCGGGGTCATGCACGCGGGATTGCGGAGTGATGGCCACATTGGGGGGTTTTGCGCTGCGGCGATGCCGAGGAGTTGTTCACCGATGTTGGTCATCGGGTCCTGAGATGCGGGATAATGGCTGGGAAGCAATGTGTTCGATGCCGGTGACACGTGCCTATGCCGGGCCGTCGGCTGACGATGAGCTGGTTTCAGGAAGGGGAACGAGCATGGCGGCCATGAAGCCGCGGACGGGCGATGGCCCGCTCGAGGTGACCAAGGAGGGGCGGGGCATCATCATGCGCGTTCCGCTCGAGGGCGGTGGGCGACTCGTCGTCGAACTGACCCCGGACGAAGCGGTCGCTCTCGGCGAGGAACTGAAGAAGGTCTGCGACTGACCTCGGCTCCGGCACCGCTTGATCTTCCGCCGCCCCCTGCCGCGCCGCCGCGTGGCAGGGGGCGGCGGCCTTCGTGTGGCCTTCGCCTGGGGCCCGGCCGTCGCGGGTGCGGCGGCTCAGCGGCGCACGGCGCACAGGAGGCCGTCGCCCACCGGAAGCAGCGAGGGCAGCAGGGCACCGCTGTCCCGCACGTCGCGGAGCAGCTCCCGCACGGCCAGCACCTCCCGCGGCTGAGCGCCGGAGTCGACGGTGCGGCCGTCGGCGAAGACGCCCTCGAAGCAGATCAGCCCGCCGTGCCGCAGTAGCCGCAACGATTCGTCCAGATACCGGGGGTACTCGGTGCGGTCGCCGTCGCAGAAGACGAGGTCGTAGCCGCCGTCCGCCAGCCGGGGCAGGACGTCCAGGGCCCGCCCGGGGATGAAGCGCGCCCGGTTCCCCGCGAAGCCCGCCGCGCGGAACGCCTCGCGCGCGAACTGCTGTCGCTCCGGCTCGATGTCGACCGTCGTCAGCACGCCGTCGGGCCGCATGCCGTGCAGCAGGTGGATGCCGGAGACGCCGGTTCCGGTACCGATCTCCGCGACCGCCTTGGCGTCGGTCGCGGCCGCCAGCAGCCGCAGCGCCGCGCCCGTACCGTCGGATACCGGCCGCAGCCCGGCGTCCTCGGCCCGGTCCCGGGCCCAGGACAGCGCGACGTGCACCGTGCTGTCGGCGGGCTCACCGCCATACGCATCGGCGAACGCCCAGCTCATCAGCCGGTTGCCGGTAATTGCCGTCTCCTGTCCCCGTGAATCACCCAACGGCGACTGTATCCGTTGCTCCGGGAACCCGCTGATGGGACCACTCGTTGAGGGGGATGACAGGGAGCGCCGGCGCGATGGGCCGGGCGACGATGTTTATCCGGAGCTAACGGGCGAGGTGGCTATGGTAGGGGCTCCACTGGACACCACCAGAGCCACAAGGGGAGGTGCGGCTCATCGCGGTGACCGCGGGGTGCTGCGGTACTTCCGACGGTCCGCCGCCGAGCCACCATCCGTGACCGACACCGCTGACCACCGCCAGGCTCCCGACTCCGCACCGGCCGCGGCGCCCGCCGCCCGGGCCACGTTCGCCACCGACGCGGACAGCCAGGCATGGGCTCCCCCTTCCTGGGAGGAGATCGTCAGCACCCACAGTGCACGGGTGTACCGCCTCGCCTACCGCCTCACCGGCAACCAGCACGACGCGGAGGACCTGACGCAGGAGGTCTTCGTCCGCGTCTTCCGCTCGCTGTCGACGTACACCCCGGGCACCTTCGAGGGCTGGCTGCACCGCATCACGACCAACCTGTTCCTGGACATGGTGCGGCGCAAGCAGCGCATCCGCTTCGACGCCCTGGCGGACGACGCCGCCGAGCGCCTCCCCAGCCGGGAGCCCTCACCCCAGCAGCACTTCAACGACACCCACTTCGACGCGGACGTGCAGCACGCGCTCGACACGCTGGCACCCGAGTTCCGCGCCGCCGTCGTCCTGTGCGACATCGAGGGGCTGTCCTACGAGGAGATCGCCGCGACGCTCGGTGTGAAGCTCGGCACCGTACGCAGCCGCATCCACCGGGGCCGCTCCCACCTGCGCAAGGCCCTGAACCACCGCTCGCCCACGCGGCGTGGCGCCCGCCGCGTGGCCGCGGTCCCCGTCGGGGCGGAGGGGGGCGCCGGATGAGCGAAACCCCCGGGCCCACGCGGGCCGAACAGCACCTCGGGGACAGCTTGGCGGCGCTCGTCGACGGCGAGCTGGGGCACGACGCCCGGGAGCGGGTCCTCGCGCACCTGGCCACGTGCCACGGCTGCAAGTCCGAGGCCGACGCCCAGCGGCAGCTGAAGAGCGTGTTCGCGGAGACGGCTCCGCCGCCGCCCTCCGCCGGGCTGCTGGCCCGTCTCCAGGGGCTGCCCGTCAGCGTGGAGAGCGAAGCCGACGACGACCCCCCGCCCCCCGGCGGGGCGCGGGGGGCCTCCCCCTCCCTCTCCCTCCTGCCCGGAGGGAGCAACGCCGCCTCGCTGCTCGACCCGCGGGGCGGCTTCCCCGTGCACCGGCCCGTCCAGCCCGCTCGGGGCTCGGCCGGCCGTGGGCGTCGCCGGTTCGCGTTCGCCGCCGCGGGGGCCTTCTCGCTGGCAGCTGTGGCCCTGAGCGGCGTCTTCGCCTCGTCCGGGCCCTCCGGCGGGCCCACCGCCTCGTCCAATGGCACCGGAACGGCGCCGCCGCGGCCGACGTCCGCCGTGGAGCGCCCGGCGGAACGCCGCAACGAGGAGGCGGGCCAGGCCGTCACGCCCATCCGGCAGGGCTTCCGGGGCCTGGCGGCCTCCAGCGAGCCCTCCGCCGCGGCGGCGGCACCGCGGCCCGCGCCCACCGTGCGCAGCAGCGGCCTGCCCGCCCGCTCCCCGGAGCCGGAGTCGCCGTGGGTGCACGCGCCCGGCGTCCCCTACGTCGCCATGCCGCCGCCGTCGTTGCGCGCACCGCACCTGGAGCGTCCCGTGCCCGTGCCCGTACCCGGTACGGCGCCCCTGGCGGTCTCCGGGCGTTGACGGCGGTCCCCGGCCGGGCACGCTCGCGTGGGCGCGCCCGGCCGGGGGCGTCTGATCTTGTAGGATTTCCGGCCCGTCGGGGTCGAGCGTCGGTGTGACGACGTAGGGTGACCGCCGGAGTCGGTCCCGCCGGGCGGGACGAGGTGAGTGGGGATCAGATGGACGAGGCGAGGGAATCCCGGGCGACGCCGCAGTGGTGGAGCCGCCCGATCCCGGTGCCCGCTCCGCAGGCCCGCCGCGCGGAGGGGGCCGGGCGGCAGGGCGGCCGGGGTACGGCCAAGGAGGCCGCACCGGTGCCGCGGCACGGTGAGGACCCGTACTCCACCCCGCCCTACGGCGATCCCGGCCCGTGGTCCCCCGCCCCGCTCGTCCAGCACCCGGGCGCCACACCCTCCGGCGGCACCCCGCTCCCGCCGCCGCACCCCACCGCGCCCTCGACGGCCACCCCGCCCGCCGGCACGGCCGTGGGCACCGCCCCGGCGGGCGCCACCCCCGCCGCGGGCACTGCCGTGCACGGCACCCCCGCGGCCGGGACCCCCACCGCCCGGACCGTCACGGGCGGCACTCCGGCCGCCGGAACCCCGGTGCCGTCGGCACCGGGGGCTCCCGCCCCGACCGACGCCTACGCCGAGACCGGCGGGCACGCCCCCGGTCCGGCCACCGGGTCGGCCGCACCCGTACCCGGTTCGGCCGCACCGGCCACCGGCGCCGCTCCGCAGGTCGGCTGGCGCGGCTACGACCCGTGGTCGCAGCCCTCCTCGGGCGGCCCCGCACAGCCCGAGCGGCCGGAGCCCGGGGGCCGGCGACGCGGCCGGCTTCTCGCCGCCGTCCTCGCCTGTGTGCTGGTCGCCGCGGTGGCGGGCGGCTTCGCGGGCGCGTACCTGGAGCGCAACGGGGACTTCGGCTCGGTGACGCTGCCGCAGTCCGCCCCGGGCGGCCCCGAGCGTCCGGCGGACAGCGTCGCGGGGATCGCCGCGGCCACGCTGCCCGGGGTGGTGACCATCCACGTCCGCGGCGGCGGGGCCCAGGGCACCGGCACCGGCTTCGTCCTCGACGACCGCGGGCACATCCTCACCAACCACCACGTGGTCAGCCCCGCGGGGGAGGACGGCCGGATACAGGTGACGTTCAGCAGCGGTCACACGGCCAGGGCCCGGCTCGTCGGCGGGGACGGCGGCTACGACCTGGCCGTGGTGAAGGTCGACGGCGTCCAGAACCTCAGGCCGCTGCCGCTCGGCAACTCCGACTCGGTGCAGGTGGGTGACCCGGTCGTGGCGATCGGCGCCCCGTTCGACCTGGCCGGGACGGTCACGTCGGGCATCATCAGCGCCAAGGAGCGGCCCATCACGGCCGGCGGCGAGGACGCGAGCGACATCAGCTACGTCGACGCCCTCCAGACCGACGCGCCCATCAACCCGGGCAACTCCGGTGGCCCGCTCGTGGACGTCGAGGGCCGGGTCATCGGCGTCAACAGCGCCATCCGCTCCGCCGAGGGCGCGGTAGGGGAGAGCCAGGGCGGCTCGATCGGCCTCGGTTTCGCCATACCGATCAACCAGGCGAAGCGAGTCGCCGAGGAGCTGATCAACACCGGCCACGCCACGCACCCGGTGATCGGGGTGCGGGTGGACATGTCCTACAGCGGTGACGGCGCCCTGGTCGGGGTGACCGAGGAGGGCCGCCCGGCGGTCGTCGAGGACGGCCCGGCCGACCGGGCGGGCATCCAGGAGGGCGACGTCATCACCGCCGTCGACGGTGACGTCGTCCGCACCGGCGAGGAGCTGATCGTGAAGATCCGCAGCCACCGCCCGGGCGACGCGTTGGAGCTGACGGTCCGACGGGACGGCGAGGAGGACACCGTCGTCGTGACCCTGGACACGGCCCGCGGTGACTGAGGCCCGTCCGGCGGCACGGGCGGGACGCGGCCGTGAGCCGGGGAGCGGCCGCGGCGGCGCACGGCACGGGCGGCGGGCGGCGGGCAACCCCTCAACGTGACGTGTCGGCGTCGACCGACTCCCGTCGCGTACCCCCGGGCGGGTACCGTGACCGAGGGACCGGAAGCCCGGACCGTCGCAGCCTTGGAGGAGTGGCACAGTGTTCATGGACATAGGGGCCCTCGAGTTCGCGGTGCTGTTCATCCTCGCGGTGCTGATCTTCGGCCCGGACAAGCTGCCCAGGCTCATCCAGGACGCAGCCGGTTTCATCCGCAAGGTCCGGCAGTTCTCCGACAGCGCCAGAGACGACATCCGCAAGGAACTGGGCCCCGAGTACCAGGACTTCGAGTTCCAGGACCTGCATCCCAAGCGCTTCGCCCAGAAGCACCTGATGAGTGACGACGACGCCTTGGGCCTGAAGGAGCTGCGCGAGAGCCTGGACGTGCGGGAGGACCTGCGTGCCCTGGACGTCCGCAAGGAACTCACCGAGACGACGGACCTGATCAACGGCCGCGGCACGCCGGGCCCGGTCCGGCCGACGGACGCGGGGGGCGCCGCCCCGGCGGCCGGAGCGGCGGGTTCCGAGTCCGTCTCCACCGTCCCTGACCTGCTGCGGAAGAAGGACGTGGGCTCCGGAGGGACGCCGACGCCCTTCGACGCGGACGCCACGTGAATGCCGTACACGTCGGATTCATCACCTGATCAACTGATCCCCTGATCGGACACGGCGCGTCCCGGTCGTTATCCTCCCTGTGTCCGGGGCAGTAAGCCCGGGTGTCACCGGCGAGGAGGCTTCGCGCAGATGGAGAGCACCAGACGGGCGGTCCAGTCATCCGTGTTCGCCCCGGCTCGGGCCGCGCACCGCAGCGTGGACGGATACCTGATGGCCGCGTTCCCCTGGTACGGGCTGGACGAGGCGTTCACCGGCCCGCGCTGGCTGATGCAGGTCGGAGCGGCGGCCGACGGCACCGTCGAGCACGGGTCCACCGGCCACGGCGACGAGCCGTCGCTGCGGGTGGAGACCAGCCCGGACGAGCAGCGGTTCGCCGTCGTCGTCACCGTGGCGAGCCGTCCGCTGCGGCGCAGCGCTGACGGTACGGGGATGCTGGAGGCCACCTCCGTGTCCTCGGCCGCCTGGCTGGCCGGTTCGGGGCTGCTGTCGTGCACCTGGCCCACGCACATGGAGCGGGCGCTGCGGCAGGACTGGCTGGACCAGCAGACCGCCATCGCCTGGGACCTGGCCGACCACCTCGGCGGCGAGGGCTGGGCCACGCTCAGCCTCCCGGTCGACGGCGTGCCCACGCCGTTCCACTACCGGGACTCCGAGTACGGCTGGGTGCTGGCCGGAACCGCGGGCAACGACGTCCACATCGGCGCCTACGGCCGCGGCATGAGCGCCTACGGCCTCGGCTTCAGCGTGATCCAGGACATCACCGGCTACCGGGCCGCCTCCGACGGCTCCTGAGCGCCGCGCGCGGCAACGCACAGGGCGGGCCCGACAGCCGGACCCGCCCCTGTGTGTCGGTGCGTGCGCGCCGCTCCGCGCGCCCGGCGCGGAGCGGCGCGTCTCAGAACTTGTTGCGCGGCGTGATGCCCAGCGACATCCCGGCCAGGCCCCGCTGCCGGCCGCCCAGCTTGCCCGCCACGGAGCGGATCGCCGCCCCGGCGGGGGAGTCCGGGTCGCTCAGCACCACGGGCCTGCCCTCGTCCCCGCCCTCGCGCAGCCGCACGTCGATGGGGATGGAGCCGAGCACCGGCACCGTCGTGCCCGTCGTCCGCGACAGGCCCTCGGCGACCCGCTCGCCGCCGCCGGTGCCGAAGACGTCCACCATCTCGTCGCAGTGCGGGCAGGGCAGCCCGGACATGTTCTCCACCACGCCGACGATCTTCTGGTGCGTCTGGACCGCGATCGACCCCGCCCGCTCGGCCACCTCGGCGGCGGCCTGCTGCGGGGTGGTGACGACGAGGATCTCCGCGTTCGGGACGAGCTGCGCGACCGAGATGGCGATGTCGCCGGTGCCCGGGGGCAGGTCCAGGAGCAGCACGTCCAGGTCGCCCCAGTAGACGTCGGCGAGGAACTGCTGCAGCGCGCGGTGCAGCATCGGTCCGCGCCAGACGACGGGGGCGTTGCCCGGGGTGAACATGCCGATCGAGATGACCTTCACGCCATGCGCCGAGGGCGGCATGATCATGTCCTCGACCTGGGTGGGACGTCCCTCGGCGCCCAGCATGCGTGGCACCGAGTGGCCGTAGATGTCCGCGTCCACGACGCCGACCTTCAGCCCGTCCGCGGCCATGGCGGCGGCGAGGTTCACCGTCACCGAGGACTTGCCGACG
Organism: Streptomyces sp. WMMC1477; assembly: GCF_027460245.1. Classification (NCBI taxonomy): domain Bacteria; kingdom Bacillati; phylum Actinomycetota; class Actinomycetes; order Kitasatosporales; family Streptomycetaceae; genus Streptomyces; species Streptomyces sp. WMMC1477. Next base: position 3,984,826 of record NZ_JAPZBD010000003.1, read on the forward strand.
CCGCCCTTGCCGGAGGCCACGCAGTACACGCGGGTCAGCGAGTTCGGCTGGGCGAACGGCACCTCGCGCTCCGCCTTTCCGCCGCGTAGGTTCTCCGCCAGCTCGCGGCGCTGCTCGTCGCTCATCACGTCCAGCTCGACCTGGACGTCCGTGACGCCCGCGACGCCGCGCACCGCGTCGGTCACCCGCGCGATGATCGTCTCGCGCATCGGACAGCCTGAGACGGTGAGATAGACGGCGACGGCCACCGAGCCGTCAGCGGCGATGTCGACGGACTTGACCATGCCCAGGTCGGTGATCGGACGGTTGATCTCCGGGTCGTTCACCGTGGCGAGGGCGGCGCGCACCGCCTCGTCGGTGGGAGCCGCTCCGTACGTGTCGGTAGCCATACGCCCGATGGTACGGCGCCCTCCGCCGGACCGTCACCGCCAGGTGGCGCCGATGCGGGTAGTGTGCGGTTCCCCACGCCGACGTCACCGGAGGAAGAGCCGCAGTGTCCGCAGTACGTCCCGCATGGTTCCGCATCGGCAGGAGGACGCCGCGGGGGGCCGCCGGTCCCGGGCTGCGGGCGGTGCTCGCGATCGGCCTCGCGGCGGGGCTCGCCACCGGGCTCACGGGCTGCTCGGAGGAGAAGAAGGACCCGGACGCGGGCACCAACGGCGTCGGCAAGCTCACCGCCGAGCGCATCGAGAAGAAGGCCAGGGACGCGGCGGACGCGGCGGACGCCGTCCGGCTGACCGGCACGCTCGTGACCAGGGGCCGCACCTACCGGCTCGACATGCGGCTGAAGGACGACGGCGGGATCGGCGAGGTCTCCGCGCAGGGCGGCAACCGCTTCGAGCTGCTGCGCGTCGGCGAGCAGCTCTTCCTGAAGGCCGACGCGGAGTTCTGGGTCCACCAGGAGCACGGCGGTGAGGAGCCGACCGAGGCCGACCGCGAGGCCGCGGGGAAGCTCGACGGCAAGTACGTGAAGGTCCCGGCCGAGGACCCGGCCTACGACCAGCTCAGCGGCTTCACGACCATGGACGTCCTGCTGGACGGCGTCCTCGCCATGGACGGGAAGCGGGCCACCGGAGAGCGCGGCGAGGTGGACGGCGTCCGCACGATCCGGGTCACCGCGGCGGGCGGCGCGGGGGGTGTGATGGACGTCTCCCTCATCGACACCCCGTATCCGCTGCGGCTGGAGCGGGCCGGGGACGCGGGCGTGATCACGATGTCCGACTGGGACAAGCAGTTCTCGCTGCGCGCCCCCAAGGAGGAGCAGGTCCTGGACTACGGCAAGGACATCTTCGCCGAGCAGGAGACCGGGTCGGACTCCGGCTCCGAAGGGTGACGCCGGCTCCGCCTCCGCGGCGTGGACGCCGGGGCCGGGGCAAAACGCCCGGCGCGGTGGGGCCCGTGGCCCGTCCGGTGCCGGGGCCTCAGCCCTCGCGGCGCCTGCGGAACATCAGCCGGGGCAGACCGGCCGGGACGGGCTGCCGCGTCGTGGCCGGGGACGCCACCGGGGGCGCGGCGGTCGTGCCCGAGGGCATCGCGCCCGGCTGCTCCACCGGCTCTCCCGCGGGCTCCAGCCGCAGCACCCGGCACTCACGCGCCCAGCGGTCCAGGAGGGTGTCTGCGTCGGGGGCGTTCAGGCGCTTGCCCTTGAGCTCCTCGGCCGTGGCCGACCACGCCTCGCCGTCCGGCCGCAGCGTGACGACCCGGGCGGGCCAGACGACGAGCCGGCCGCCCTTGTCCTTGCTGCGGACGCTGACCGTCGTGGTGGCGCCGTCCGTCAGCCCGAGGCCCGCCAGAGGCTGTTCGCCAGGTCCGTCGCCGACGACGCAGACCGCGCCCTCGTGCCACACGTGCCACAGCGCCCGCGCCGGGCCGCCCTGCGGACCGCGCACCCACACGAGGGCGGACTTCTTCGCGGCTTCCTCGACGAGGGCGCGTCCGAACAGGGCCCCAGCACCGTCGGGGGCTGTGGTCTCGGTCATGCCCCGACCCTACCGTGCGTGCGGCGGGCGACGTGGCGCCGCCGGGAGGGCGCGAGAACGGGCCCCACGCGGGGCGAGGACACCCGGTGCACGGCTACAACCAGCCGTTTCGCTTGAACCCGCGGTGCATGGCGAAGCAGATGCCGGTGATCAGGAGCATGACGGCCGGATAGCCGTACTTCCAGTCGGTCTCGGGCATATAGGAGAAGTTCATGCCGTAGACACCGGCGATCATCGTCGGCACCGCGAAGATCGCCGCCCAGGAGGTGATCTTGCGCATGTCCTCGTTCTGCGCCACGGTGGCCTGCGCCAGATTGGCCTGAAGGATCGAGTTGAGGAGGTCGTCGAAGGCGAGCACCTGCTCGCTCACCCGGGCGAGGTGGTCGGCGACGTCCCGGAAGTACTTCTGGATGTCCGGGTCGATGACGCGCATCGGCCGCTCGCTGAGCTGCTGCATGGGGCGCAGCAGCGGGGACACCGCCCGCTTGAGGCCCAGCACCTCCCGCTTGAGCTGGTAGATGCGTCCCGCCTCGCCCCCGGCCCGCTGCTGGGCGCGGTTGCCGCCGGTCTGCTGCGAGAAGACGTCGATCTCCACGTCGTCGATCTCGACCTGCACCGCGTCCGAGACGGCCAGATAGCCGTCGACCGCCTGGTCGGCGATGGCGTGCAGGACGGCCGACGGCCCCCTGGCCAGCAGCTCCGGGTCGTCCTCCAGCCGGTGCCGCAGGGAGCGCAGCGAGCCCTCGGCGCCGTGCCGGACGGTGATGATGTAGTCGGCCCCGGTGAAGCACATGACCTCGCCCGTCTCCACGACCTGGCTGCCGGCGGAGCGCTCGGCACGCGGGCGGTAGTGGATCGTCTTGATGACGGTGAACAGCGAGTCGTCGTAGCGCTCCAGCTTGGGGCGCTGGTGGGCGTGGACGGCGTCCTCCACCGCGAGCGGGTGCAGCCCGAAGACCTGCGCGAGCCCGGCGAACTCCTCCTCCGTCGGCTCGTGCAGCCCGATCCACACGAAGCCGCGGGTGCCGTCGGGCCTGACCCCGCCGCGGACGGCCGCGAGCGCCTCGGCGGGCGTCAGGCTGTCGGCGCGGCGGCGGCCGTCCTGGTAGACGGCGCAGTCGATCACGGCGCTGGACGGCGCGGGCCCCGGGCCCGGCTTGTAGGGGCCGACCGCCAGGCCGCGGCGGAAGGGACGGCGGGCGGGCCGTACGGCGGCACGCAGGTCACGGATCATCGACATGCTGGGCTCCTTCGCGGGTGTCACGCGCAACGAGCCGTCAGCGGCGCTGTCGCCGGGGCTGGCCACCACGGGCACGACGGTCCGGCCGGGAGGGCCGGGCAGCGGGCACGGCGGAGCGGGGAAGGCGGGAGGGCGTTCCCGGAGCCGTGGAGTGCCTGGAGTGAGCGTCAGCAGGGCCGCTGGCGGAGGGGAGACGGGCTGCAACTGCACGGTCGACTGGGATCCACGTCCGCCCACCTCCTCCGGTCGGCCCCCTGGGGGGAATCGCTGGATGCCCCGGCCGCTGGGCCCCGAAGGGCGGAAACAGGCGGCGGCGGGCGGCATAACGGTAGCATCCGGTGGGCCACTTCCCCGGTTCGGGAGGCCGAAAAGCGCCTCTTCTTTTCCCAACCAACACGCGCCCTAAACTCGCCGCATGACCGATCTTCTCGAACTGGTCGAGGCACGGCTGCGCTCGGCGCTCGGCGAACCGGACGCCCGCGCGGCGATCACCTTCCTCGGAACCGACCGGATGGCGGTCCTGCGCTTCGTCGATCCGACCGGCGGACCCACCCCGGACGACGGCCCGGCCGCCGGTGACACCCGGGCTCCGGTGGTCCGCTACGCGACGCTCGGCATGTCGGCGGCGCCCATGAGCGACCCGACCGCCGCCCTCGCCGACCCCGAGCGCGGGCCGCGCGCCGAGCTGCTGCTCTCGGTCAGGGCCGGGATCGTCGACACCGACAAGGTGCTGCGCCCGCTCGCCGTGCTCGCCGCGTCCCCGCAGGTCGAGGGCGTCGTCGTGGCGCCCGGCGCCTCGCTCGACGTCGGCGAGCCGCTGTGGCCCGGGGCGCCCTTCAGCTCCGTGCTGGTGGCCGAGCCGGGCGGCCTCGTCGAGGACCTGGAGCTCGATGCGCCGCGCGAGCCCGTCCGCTTCCTGCCGCTGCTGCCCATGACGCCGACCGAAGCGGCCTGGAAGCGCGTGCACGGTGCCCAGGCCCTCCGGGAACGCTGGCTCGAGCACGGCACGGACCTGCGCGACCCGCTCCGCCGCGCGGTACCCCTGACCGGGTGATCGTCCTTGACGAAGCCCGTCGGGGGGAGCACCGTGGATGCCCATGAGGGGCGAACCCAGTTGCCCGAAGTGTGGTGGCCGCGTGAGGGCACCCGGTCTCTTCTCCGACTCCTGGCAGTGCGCCGTGCACGGCGCCGTACAGCCGGTCCAGCCCGTGGTCCCGCCCAGCGTCGAGGCGCTCACCGTCGCGATCAAACGGGCCCAGGTCCCGGTGTGGATGCCCTGGCCGCTGCCGCTCGGCTGGCTGTTCACCGGGGTCGCCAGCGCCGGTGACGACCGCAGCGGCGGGCGGGCCACCGCCGTCGCCTGCACGGGCCCCGGTCCCGTGGGCGGGGTCGGCGAGATCGTCCTCGTCGCCGAGGATCTGGGGCTCGGCCTCGGCGCCCGCTACGCCGGAGTCCCCGGTCTCGACCCGGGGCTCGACGTCTCCGGGCCCCCGCAGGCCAAGGTCGTGGCCGCCGGGCGGCCCACCCCGCTGTGGCACGTCGCCCAGACCCCGGACGACCGCGCGGTGTTCGCGGGTGAGGCCCGGGGACTGTGGCTGTGGGTCGTCGGCTGGCCGGAACAGGCGGGCATGCTCCTCTACGACGACCTCGTCCTCGCCGACATGCGGGAGGTCGGAGCCGAGGTGGAGATGGTGCCCTGCGGGGCGCTCTCCCCGCGCCTCCTCGACTGACAGTGAGGATTGGCCATGGCACCGCTCGGGGGTCTGACTCTTCGACTGACTGGCGCTTCGGCTGTCCTTCTGCGGAATCGTCGGCCTGCCGGGCGGTGCCACCTGGCGTGTGGCCGGTCGGGCTTCTGTGACTTCATAGGAGCCCGGCCAAAGGTCCCATCACTGTCTTGTCCGTCTGCCCGACCGGCCCGCGCCCTCCCATCGGCGCGCGTTGGAAGGGCAGCACACAACAGCATGGCAGCACAGGACATAGCGGTGGTCGGCGGGATCGACACCCACACCGACCTCCACCAGGCCGCGGTCATCGACAGCATCGGCCGGCACCTGGCCACCGAGCAGTTCGAGACCACCCCAACCGGCTACCGCAGGCTGCTGGACTGGCTGCGCTCGCACGGCGAGGTCCTGGCCGTCGGGATCGAGGGGACAGGCGCCTACGGTGCCGAGATCGCCCGGTTCCTCACCGCGAACGAGATCACCGTGGTCGAGGTGGACCGGCCCGACCGCAAGGCCAGGCGTGACAACGGCAAGTCCGACGCCATCGACGCCTACGCGGCCGCGACCGCGGTCCTGTCGGGGCGGGCCGCGGGCACGCCCAAGGCCCGTAACGGGATCGTAGAGGCGATCCGGGCCCTACGGGTGGTCCGCAAGAGCGCCGTCAAGGCCCGCACCCAGACCATCAACCAGGTCCGCACCCTCATCGTCACCGCGCCCTCCAGCGTCCGGGACAAGCTGCGCGGGCTGTCCCCGAAGGAGCTGATCGATACCCTGGCCCGCTCCCGCCCCACGGGCGAACTCGCCGACCCGGCCTGCGCGGTGAAGACCGCACTACGCAGGCTCGCCCGCCGCTACCAGGCACTCGACGAGGAGATCAAGGAGGCCGACCGGGAGATCGGTCCGCTGGTCACCCAGGCCGCTCCCAGGCTCATCGCCCTGCCCGGCGTCGGCCCGGAAACCGCTGGCCAGCTGCTGGCCAGCGCGGGCGATAACCCCGACCGACTTCGCTCCGAAGCCGCTTTCGCCCACCTCTGCGGGGCCGCTCCGGTCCCGGCCTCCTCCGGCCGCACCAACCGCCACCGCCTCAACCGCGGCGGCGACCGCGCGGCCAACAACGCGCTGCACACCATCGTCCTGGTCCGCATGAAGTACGACCAGCGCACCCAGGAGTACGTCGCCCGCCGCACCGCCGAAGGCATGACCAAGAAGGACATCGTCCGCTGCTTGAAACGGTTCGTCGCCCGCGAGGTCTACCGCCATCTACCCCACACGGCCCGAAACCGCGAACAGCTCCCGCAGACCGCTTGACGATCTATAGGAGCTTCCGCGCTGGACCGACCGCGCTCGGCCGACGCGGCGGCCCGGGCGTCCGCGGCTCGCCGCTAGACTGGTGCCGACCCCGTCCCGTCGAGCGTTGGAGCGTGCCTGTGCGGATCGACCTGCACACCCACTCCACCGCCTCCGACGGCACGGACACCCCGGCCGAGCTGGTACGCAACGCCGCCAGGGCCGGGCTCGACGTCGTCGCCCTCACCGACCACGACACGGTCGCCGGTTACGCGGAGGCCACCGCGGCCCTGCCCGCCGGGCTGACCCTGGTCACCGGGGCCGAGCTGTCCTGCCGCCTCGACGGTGTGAGCCTGCACATGCTGGCCTATCTCTTCGACCCCCGCGAACCCGAGTTGGCCCGGCAGCGCGAGCTGGTCCGCGACGACCGGGTGCCGCGGGCCCGGGCCATGGTCGCGAAGCTCCAGGAGCTGGGCGTCCCCGTCACCTGGGAGCAGGTCGCCCGGATCGCGGGCGACGGCGCCGTCGGCCGTCCGCACATCGCGTCGGCCCTCGTGGAGCTCGGCGTCGTCCCCGACGTGTCGGCGGCCTTCACCTCCGAGTGGCTCGCGAACGACGGCCGGGCCTACGTGGAGAAGCACGAGCTGGACCCCTTCGAGGCGATCCGCCTCGTCAAGGGAGCGGGCGGCGTGACCGTCTTCGCCCACCCGCTCGCCCTCAAACGCGGCCAGTGCGTCCCGGAGAGCGCCATCGCCCAGCTCGCCGCCGCCGGTCTCGACGGCATCGAGGCCGACCACATGGACCACGACCCGGCCACCCGGGCCCGCCTGCACGGCCTCGCCGCCGATCTCGGTCTGCTCGCCACCGGCTCCAGCGACTACCACGGCAGCCGCAAGACGTGCCGCCTCGGTGAGCACCTGACGGCCCCCGACGTCTACGCCGAGATCGCCGACCGCGGCTCCGGAGCCCGGCCGGTCACGGCCTGACCTTCCGGCGGCCGCCGGGCGGGGAGACGCGCCCAGCCCGGTCGAGCCCGCTCCCGGGCTCCCCGTCGGCGGACTCGCTCCTCTCCGCTTCCCCGACCCTCCCCCTCCCTCCCGTACGACCCGCTCCGAGGCACCCCCATGTTCGACGCCGCAGTCTTCGGCTCCCTCTTCCTCACCCTCTTCGTCATCATGGACCCGCCCGGCATCACGCCGATCTTCCTCGCGCTCACCTCCGGGCGCCCGGTCAAGGTCCAGCGCAGGATGGCCTGGCAGGCCGCGGCCGTCGCCCTCGCGGTCATCACCGTCTTCGGCCTCTGCGGCCGGCAGATCCTCGACTACCTGCACGTCTCCACGCCCGCGCTGATGATCGCGGGAGGGCTGCTGCTGCTCCTCGTCGCGCTCGATCTGCTCACCGGCAAGACGGACGAGCCGAAGCAGACGAAGGAGGTCAACGTCGCCCTCGTGCCGCTCGGGATGCCGCTGCTCGCCGGGCCCGGCGCCATCGTCGCCGTGATCATCGCCGTCCAGCGCGCGGACGGGCTCGGGGGCCAGGTGTCGGTGTGGAGCGCGATCGTGGCCATGCACGTGGTGCTCTGGCTGACGATGCGCTACTCCCTGGGGATCGTCCGGCTGATCCGGGAGAGCGGCGTCGTCCTGGTGACCCGGTTGTCCGGCATGCTGCTCTCCGCCATCGCCGTCCAGCAGATCATCAACGGCGTCCGCCAGGTGATCCAGGGCTGAGCGGACCCGGCCCGCCCGCCTCGTCCGTGCACAGGACCGGCACCCGCTGCACCACGTTGTTCGCGAAGCCGCCGAGGTTCCACGGCTGGTGCAGCGGCTGCGCGCCACCCTCCGCGTCGCTCGCCCGCGCGCCGAGCACATGGCCGCCGGGCTCGGCGTGCCACTTGCACCGCCAGTGCCGCCAGGCCCAGCGGTCCGCCGCGTCGCCGGGTGCGGGGTCCAGCTCGGCCCGGCCCCAGGTCGCCCCGTCGTCCGTGCTGACCTCGACGCCCCGCACCGGTGCCCGCCCCGACCAGGCGCGGCCCTCCAGCCGCACCGGGCCAGGGCGGACGACCCGCGTGCGGGACAGGAAGTCCGGGAAGCCGGGCGGGATCAGCAGGGCCCGCGGAGCGATCCGGGTGACGGGCTCGCCCTCCTCCTCCGCGTCCTGCCGCAGGCGGTAGGCGACCGTCTGCTGGAACCCGGTGAACGCGGCGTCGACGACGGTGATGTCGCGCAGCCACTTCACCTGGGCCATCCCGTACCAGCCGGGCACGACCAGCCGCACCGGGTGGCCGTGCTGAGGTGGCAGCGGACCGCCGTTCATCGCGTAGGCCACCAGCACCTCGGGGTCCTCGCCCCGGGCCACCGCCAGGGGCAGGCCGCGCTGGTAGTCCTGCTCGACCCCGCGCTCGACGCCGTGGTCCGCGCCGGTGAACACGACGTCCACGGCACCGGGTTCCACGCCCGCCTCGGCGAGCAGCGTCCGCAGCGGGACGCCCGTCCAGTCCGCGGTCCCGACGGCCTCGACGAGCCAGGGCTGGCTGACCGGTCGCGGGGTCAGCAGCGCCCGCCCGTTGCCCGCGCACTCCATCGTCACGCGCCGGGTGACGGCGGGACGGGAGCGCAGGTCGGCGAGGGTGAGCCGCAGTGGGCGGTGCACCAGGCCGCCGACCGTCACCTCCCACCCCGCCTCGTCCGCAGCGGGGATGTCGTAGTGGACGAGCACGTAGTGCAGTCCGGGCGGGGTGACGTCGTAGCGCAGGGCCTCCAGCGGCAGCCCGTGGTTGCGCGTGGCCAGCCCGAGTTCCGCGCGGCTGATCCCCTCGTCCGCGTCCGCCAGCCGCGCCGGGGTGCTGATGTCCGTAAGCCGTCGCCCCATGGGCTCATGGTCCTGCGGCGCGGCCCGGCCCACCACTCGGGCGGGAGCGCGTTCCCTCCTCTCGCGCGGCGCGGGAGGAGGCGACCCGCCCGGCGACGTCCGGGTCGATCGGGTCCCGCAGCCCGTCACCCTCGCCCACCGCTCCTCGGCCTCCGGCTGGTCCGCGAGAGCGGCCGCGGCGCCGGGCGGCACCGGTCCGGCCACCCGGTGGGAGAGCCGCGCCGCCGCCATCCGGGCCTGGACGCCGCCGCTGGAGCCGCCGATGAGCACGGCGTGTTCGAGCTTCAGACCGTCCAGGAAGGCGGAGAGGTCCGCCGCGAAGTCCCGGGGGTGAGGAGGCCCGGCGGTGGGGCGTCAGTGGGCCGCCCAGAATCTCGCGAGGGCGGCGGCCGTCTCCGTGGGCCGGTCGGCGTTGGGGGAGTGGTCGGCGCCGTCGATGACGGTGTGCGGGGCGTCGAGCCGGCGGGCCATGTCGGCCAGCAGCGGGACCGGCCAGGCGTAGTCGGTGGCGCCGGACACGACGTGCCGGGGCAGCGGGACGGCCGCCAGCTCCGCGACGCGGTCGGGCTCGCCGGTCAGGATGCGGCCGGTGGCGACGAGCTGGGCGGGGGCGGTGGTGAGCCAGCGGTCGCGCAGGAACTCCTCCACCTCCGGCGGGGTGGCGGCGTCGGCGGCCTCCGGTGGGTCCAGGGCGCGCATGTGTTCCCACACCTCCGCCATCGTGAACGTCCGCAGCGCCTCGGTCAGCATCCTGACCCGGTCCTGCTGGAGGGGCGAGGTGGCCTCGGGGCCGCTGCTCATGAGCGTGAGCGAGCGGAAGGGCGCGGCGTCGCGCAGCACGGCGGCCCGGGCGATGAGGCCGCCGAGCGAGTGGCCGAGCAGATGCAGGGGGCCGGCGCCGAGCGCCTCGGCCTGGGCCAGGACGTCCGCGGCGAGCTCCGGCAGGGCGTAGGCGTCCTCGTCGGCCGGGCCGTCGGACTCGTACTGGCCCAGGCCGTCCACCGCGACGACCCGGAAGCCGGCGTCGGCGAGCGGGCCGAGCAGTGCGACGAAGTCCTCCTTGCTCCCGGTGAAGCCGGGCAGCAGCAGGGCGGTGCCCAGCCGGGGCGTCCCCGCGTCGTGGACGGCGAACGCGCCCCGGGAGGTGTGGAGCCGGTACGCGCGGCCTCCGGGCGGCAGCTTCAGGAACGGCGGCTTGCTCATGCGCCGACGCTAGCGTCCGCCGCCGCGGGCGCGGCGACCGGGGCATACGGCAGGAGCCGCGGACCGCGACAGCGGAGCCCGAGGCTCCGGTGCCGTGGTCCGCGGCTCCTGGGGACGGGGGCGGGCCCCCGCGCGTCACTCCGCCTTCGACTCCGCCGAGGACGAGCGCGTGCGACGGCGACGACGGCGCGGCTTGCGGGCCGCCGTGCCCTCCTGGGCGGCAGGGGCCGCCGCGTCACCCGACTCCGGCCGTCCGGCGGCCGGACGGGCGTCGGAGCCGGAGGCCGCGTCCGCGGAGGAGCCCTCCACGGAGACGCCGCCGCGCGTGCGGCGACGGGTGCGGGTGTTGCGGGCCCGGCGGGGGCGCTCCTCCGCGGGAGCGGCGGCCTTCGCCCCGCGACCGCGGCGTCCGCCCGGCTCGCCCAGGTCCTCGACCTCCTCGGCGGCCAGCCCCGCGCGCGTGCGCTCGGCCCGCGGCAGGACACCCTTCGTGCCGTCCGGGATGCCCAGCAGCTCGTAGAGGTGCGGCGAGGTGGAGTACGTCTCCGGCGGGTCGGGGAAGCTCAGTTCCAGAGCCTTGTTGATCAGCTGCCAGCGCGGGATGTCGTCCCAGTCGACGAGCGTGACGGCCGTACCGGAGGCCCCGGCCCGGCCGGTGCGGCCGATGCGGTGCAGGTAGGTCTTCTCGTCCTCGGGCGTCTGGTAGTTGATGACGTGGGTCACACCCTCGACGTCGATGCCGCGTGCGGCCACGTCGGTGCAGACGAGGACGTCCACCTTGCCGTTTCGGAAGGCGCGCAGCGCCTGCTCGCGGGCGCCCTGGCCGAGGTCGCCGTGGACGGCTCCGGCGGCGAAGCCGCGTCGGGTGAGCTGCTCGGCGACGTCGGCCGCGGTGCGCTTCGTCCGGGTGAAGATCATCACCAGTCCGCGGCCCTCGGCCTGGAGGATGCGGGCGACCATCTCCACCTTGTCCATGGAGTGGGCCCGGAAGACGTGCTGTGTGGTGTTCGCCACGGTGGCGCCCTCGTCGTCCGGCGCGGTGGCGCGGATGTGCGTGGGCTGCGACATGTAGCGGCGGGCCAGCGAGATGACCTGCCCCGGCATCGTGGCGGAGAAGAGCATGGTCTGCCGCTTCACCGGGAGCTGCTGGATGATCTTCTCGACGTCGGGCAGGAAGCCCAGGTCCAGCATCTCGTCGGCCTCGTCCAGGACGAGGGCCCGCACCTGCTTCAGGTCGAGCTTGCGCTGCCCGGCCAGGTCCAGCAGGCGCCCGGGGGTGCCGACGACGATGTCGACGCCCTTGCGCAGCGCCTCGACCTGCGGCTCGTAGGCCCGGCCGCCGTAGATGGACAGGACGCGCACGTTGCGCACCTTGCCGGCGGTGAGCAGGTCGTTGGTCACCTGCTGGCAGAGCTCGCGGGTGGGGACGACCACGAGCGCCTGCGGCGCGTCGGTGAGCTGCTCGGCCGTGGCCCGGCCCGCCTCGACGTCGGCGGGGACGGTGACGGTCTCCAGGAGCGGCAGACCAAAGCCCAGGGTCTTGCCGGTGCCGGTCTTGGCCTGGCCGATGACGTCACCGCCGGAGAGGGCGACGGGAAGGGTCATCTCCTGGATGGGGAAGGGGTTGACGATGCCGACGGCCTCCAGGGCCTCGGCCGTCTCGGTCAGGATGCCGAGTTCGCGGAAAGTCGTGGTGGACAGGGTGTGCCTCTTCCATGAGACGCGACACAAGGCGGCGAGGCGGGTCGTACCGCGTCCACGTCGTTGATCGCGCGCGGCGCGGGACCACGAGCTCTCGCTCAAGCGCTCGTCTCGCGCGAGCGGCCCCTCACTGTGCGGAGGGCGGTCTGGTCGGAGCCGATCGTGCTACCGACCGGGCATCCGCTTTCCGGGAGCTTCCCGGATCATGCGTTGTTCACACATAAACGTTCACACGAGCTCTCACACGGACCGTCTCAGAGGCCGTGGCCCACCGTCGGGCTCGTGTGCGCTCATGCATGCGCCCGTCGAATACTCGGCGGGCTCCGTATCACTGTACAGCCAAAGCGCGCATCCGCACCGGCCCGATCTCCGGGGGCGGCCGTCCGGACCTCGGACGCGATGTGCCCTGGCCGCCTGCGCAGCAGGTCGGGAGGGCTATTGTGCCCCGCATGGGAACGTCTGAGACCTCTGCCACCTCTCCGCACCCCGAGACCGGCATCGCCGCGCAGGACTGGGCGCAGGCATCCGCCGATCCCCACTACCGGGCGGCCGTCGTCGACCTGCTGGGGGCGCTGGCCTACGGCGAGCTGGCCGCCTTCGAGCGGCTCGCCGAGGACGCCAAGCTGGCGCCCACCCTTGAGGACAAGGGCAGGCTGGCCGCCATGGCCGCGGCCGAGTTCCACCACTTCGACACCCTCCGCGAGCGGCTGACCCACATCGACGCGGACCCGACGGAGGCCATGGCTCCGTTCGTCTCCTCCCTGGACGAGTTCCACCGCCTCACCGCGCCCTCGGACTGGCTGGAGGGCCTGATCAAGGCGTACGTCGGAGACTCCATCGCCTCGGACTTCTACCGGGAGGTCGCCGTCCGGCTGGACTCCGACACCCGGGCCCTCGTCCTCCGCGTGCTGGACGACACCGGCCACTCCAGCTTCGCGGTGGAGCGGGTGCGCGCCGCCATCGAGGCCGACCAGCGGGTGAGCGGGCGGCTGGCCCTGTGGGCGCGGCGGCTGATGGGCGAGGCGCTCTCGCAGGCCCAGCGGGTCGTGGCCGAGCGCGACTCGCTCTCGACCATGCTGGTCGGCGGGGTCGCCGAGGGCTTCGACCTGGCGGAGGTCGGCCGGATGTTCTCCCGCATCACGGAGGCGCACACGAAGCGTATGGCCGCTCTCGGCCTGGCCGCCTAGACCTCTTCCGGCCGGTCAGACGCACGCGCGGCCGGGCTGGTCGGCGCTGCGACCGGACTCTCACCGCCGCGGTCCCGCGCCGTCGAGGCCGGAGTCCCGCCTCTTCCGTGTGGCCGCCGGGAGGTTCCCCGGCGCGGTGCGCCGTCGCCGCTCTGGTCCGGCCGCCACGGGCGAGCACCACCACGCAGCAGGGTCCGGCCGCATGGCGGCGCGGCTCCCGTCACCGTTCGGTGTGCTCCGGCGGACAGGGCCTAGCGGTGGTGGCCCCAGGAGGGCCGGGAGTAGGCGCGGCGGCCGTCGAGCAGCAGGGACACCAGCGCCGCGGCGACCGCGACCGCCAGCAGGAGTGAGACGCCCAGATGACCCGGGCCGAGGACGGCGCGGGTGACGAGGCCGCCCAGGGCGGCGGCGATCGTGCCCGTCGCCAGGACGAGCGGTGGGTTCCCGAACCGACGGGGGAACGACCACAGAGCCGCACAGGCGACGGCGAGACCGAGCAGAGCGGAGCCGAGCGCTTCCCCGAGCATGAGAACCTCCGAGCCGGCGGCGAACGGGACCGTCCGCTTCCTACCCCGGGGGTGGCACACGTCAAACGGCGGCCGGGAGGAACTCCCCCGACCGCCGTCGTATACGTCCTGCGCCCGTGGGCGCCGTGCTCGGGGACGACCCGAACGGCGCTCCGCGGTGGCTCAGACGGCGCCGAAGCCCACGCGACGGGCCGACGGGTCGCCGATGTCCACGTACGCGAGCCGGTCGGACGGCACCAGCACCTTGCGGCCGTGCTCGTCCTCCAGGCTCAGCAGCCCCGACTTGCCGGCCAGCGCGTCCGCCACGGTGCTCTCGATCTCCTCCGCGCTCTGCCGGCTCTCCAGGGTGATCTCGCGAGGCGTGTGCAGCACGCCGATCCTGACCTCCACGCTATGTCCCTTCGACCCTTCCGACACGCTCACTGACTGCGCGGTCGACCGCGCACTGTGTCCTCACCCTAGCCCGGCCGCAGCGCCCCCATCCGCCCGCCCGCCACGCCCGTGGCGAACAGGCGGACCGCGTGGCGGGCGCGGTCGGCGCCCCCGACCCCGGGGGAGCGGCGTACCAAGCGGCGTACCGTCTCGTCAGTCGTGCAGCGGGAAGCCGGCGATCCCGCGCCAGGCGAGGGAGGAGATCAGGGAGGCGGCCGCGTCCTTGGGAATGGGCTGGCCCGCTCCCAGCCAGTAGCGCGCGGTGATCTGGGCCAGGCCGCACAGCCCGACGGCCAGCAGCATCGACTGCTCCTGCGGCTGCTTGGTGTCCTCGGCGATGACGGCGCTGACCGCCTCCGCGCACTCCAGGCTCACCTTGTCCACCCGCTCGCGGACGGCTGGCTCGTTCGTCAGGTCCGACTCGAAGACGAGCCGGAAGGCGCCGCCCTCGTTCTCCACGAACCGGAAGTAGGCGTCCATCGTGGCCGCCACGCGCTGCTTGTTGTCGGTCGTCGTCTCCAGGGCCGTGTGCACGGCCTGGAGGAGCGCCTCGCAGTGCTGGTCGAGCAGGGCCATGTAGAGGTCGAGCTTCCCCGGGAAGTGCTGGTAGAGCACCGGCTTGCTGACGCCTGCCCGGTCGGCGATGTCGTCCATCGCCGCCGCGTGGTAGCCCTGGGCTACGAAGACCTCCTGCGCGGCTCCCAGCAACTGGTTGCGCCGTGCCCGCCGCGGCAGGCGGGTGCCCCGCGGACGTGCCTCGGTCTGCTCGATGGCTGTCACGCCGCCTCCCTGGTTCGTTCCGGGCGCGAAGGTGCGCCGCACCCGTCATCGTACTTTCGGGTAACCGGTACCCGCGCGCTCCGGCCGCAGTTTTTCACTTTCCGGACAGCGAAATGACCGGCTCGTGACGGTCTGTCCGAACCTGGTGCCGGGTGCGCGGCGGGTATGCCGGGCGCACCTCCGGTCGTCACCGGTACTCGTCCTCGTTCATCTCCACGACGCGCGCCTGGTCCGCCGCGTCGGCGGGGTCGACGTCGTCCCGGGTCGGGCCGGGCAGGGCCTCCTCCTGGGGTTCCACGAGCTCGGTGTGCTGTTCCGCCACGTCGGCCTCGGGGGCCTCCGGCGTCTCGGTTCCCGGTTCCTCGGCGGCACGGCGCCGCTTGTCGTCGTTCACGATCTCCTCGAAGGTGTCCGGATCGGTCTGATCTCCTGGCATGACGGGCGTGACGCCACCCCTTACCCAGACGCCCGCCTCCTCACACGAGCCTATGGGCCGCCGCATCGGCGCGCGAGGTGGTGTGTGACCCCGAACACGCGAGCGCTCCCGTGATCGCCCGCGTGATCAAGCCGTAACATGCCAGGCATGGCTTCTACCGACCCTCCCCACGCGCGGACCGCAGCACAGCGCCGTGGGCCGTCGGAACCCGCGCCCGCGGCCGGTGGCGGCCCCCTGCGGCACCCCCCGCGCACGGTGTCCCTGCCCGGTCTCACCCTGGCCGTCCGCGACATGCCGGGGCGGGTACCGGACGGTGTGCCGCCCGCGCTCTTCGTCCACGGCCTGGGCGGCTCCTCGCTGAACTGGACGGCCCTGATGGAGGAGCTGTCCGGGGCGGTGGACGGCGTGGCGCTCGACCTCCCGGGCTTCGGCTGGTCGCCTCCCCCCGAGGACGGGCGGTACACGGTCGCCGCGCACGCCCATGCCGTCATCCGGCACCTCGACTCCGCCCGGCGCGGTCCGGTGCACCTCTTCGGTAACTCCCTCGGCGGTGCGGTCACCACCCGGGTGGCCGCCGCCCGGCCCGACCTCGTGCGCACCCTGACGCTCGTCTCCCCGGCCCTGCCGGAACTGCTCCCGCAGCGCACGGCGCTGCCGACGGCCCTGCTCGCGGTTCCCGGCGTCGTCCAGGCGTACCGCAGGCTCGCCCGGGGTATGACGGGGGAGCAGCACACCCGCGCACTGCTCAAGCTCTGCTACGGCGACCCG
Organism: Streptomyces sp. WMMC1477; assembly: GCF_027460245.1. Classification (NCBI taxonomy): domain Bacteria; kingdom Bacillati; phylum Actinomycetota; class Actinomycetes; order Kitasatosporales; family Streptomycetaceae; genus Streptomyces; species Streptomyces sp. WMMC1477. Next base: position 4,000,958 of record NZ_JAPZBD010000003.1, read on the forward strand.
GGCCGGGCCACCGAGGAGAGCCTGGCCGAGGCGGCCCTGGAATTCGAGCGGCGGCTGCGGCTGCCGTATTTCTGGGATAGCCTCGCCCGATCCGCGCGCGGGGTCGTCGACGCCTACACGCTCGGCGGGCAGTACTCGCTGTGGCGGCAGGCCGAACGCGTCCTCGCACCGACCCTGCTGATCTACGGCCGTCGTGACCAGCTCGTCTCCTACCGCATGTCACGCAAGGCGAGCCGAGCCTTCCGCGACTCCCGCCTGGTGACCCTGCCCGAGGCCGGGCACGTGGCCATGATGGAGTATCCGCGGGAGGTGGCGGCGGCCTTCCGCCGGCTGCTGGCCGAGAGCGGGGAGCGCGCCCGGAGCGCCGGCGGAGACGCCGGGGAGAACGCAGTCGAGCCGAACGGGAGCTGAGGGGAACGTGGGACGTCACAGCCGGCCCCGCCGCACCCCCCGCGACGGGGCGACGTCCACCCCGCCGCGCCCCCGGCCGGACGACCCGTGGTCGCGCCCCTCCGCTGACCAGTCTCCGGCCGGTGCCGAGGGCCTGCCGTCCCGGGGCGGAGCCGACGGCCCGGCACCGGGTTCCGTCCAGGGCCCGCCGCCGGGCCGTGCCCAGGGCCCGTCGGCGGGCCGTGCCCAGACTGCCGCGCCCGCTCCGGGGCAGGCGCCACGCGGTCCCGTCCAGGGGGCGCGCCCGGTCCCCGGGCAGGGGCAGCCCTCGCGGCCCGGTCAGGGCCCACGCCCGTGGCCCGGTCACGGCCAGCCCCCGCCGCCCGGCCACGGTCGACCGCCGGGGTCCGGCCAGGGAACGCCGCGGCCCGGATCTTCGGGCCCGGTGCCCCCGGCGGCCATACCGCGGCCCCGCACCCCCGACGCGCCCGCCGCGCCGCACCCCGAGTACCTGAGCGCCTTCGACGGCCCGTCGGATCCGCCGGCCACGCCGCCCGGGGAAACGCCCCAGGCGGCGCCGGACTCGGGCCCGGGCGGAGGCGACGCCCCCGGCGCCCCGGATCCCGAGGCCGTGCCGGGCGGGGGGCCGGGCGGGCGGCTGCGCCTCTTCACCGGGCTCTGCGCGGCGGCCGTCACGGCCGGACTGACGCTGCTGGTCGTCGGCCAGGACGCCACGGTCGGCGGTGGCGCCGAGGAGCTGGCCGGGGCCGACGAGCAGCCCGGCGGCGGGGCCCCGGCCGGGGATGAGCTGCCGGAGAATCCTCCGGAGGAGCGGGAACCGACCTACGAGGAGTGGCTGGCGGCCACCCAGGACGTCGACCCGGAGCTGGACGGGCCCGGCACCTTCACCGTCGTCCCCGGTCAGCAGGGCGGAGGGGGCGAGGGCGCCACCAGCCTGACCTACCGGGTCGAGGTCGAGGACGAGGTCGGCGTGGACGCCGCGAAGTTCGCGCGGGCCGTCCACACCACCCTGAGCGACGCACGCAGCTGGAGCCGTGACAGCGCGTACAGCTTCGAGCGGGTCGACTCCGGGCCCGTCGACTTCGTGCTGACGCTGGCCAGCCCGGCGACCACGGCGGAGTGGTGCGCCAAGTCCGGCCTGGACACGACGGTCGACAACGTCTCGTGCGACTCGGCGGCGACCGAGCGCATCATGATCAACGCCTACCGTTGGGGCCACGGCTCCCCGACCTTCGGGCCCGATCTGATCCGCCCGTACCGGGAAATGCTGATCAACCACGAGGTCGGGCACCGCATCGGGCTCGGGCACGAGTTCTGCCCGGAAGACGGCGCGCTCGCCCCGGTCATGATGCAGCAGACGAAGACCCTCACCACGGGTGACCGCACCTGCCGCCCCAACGCCTGGCCGCATCCGGGGGCGTGAGCCGGGCGTCCGCCGCCCCGCCGCCGCTCCTGCCCGTGCCCTACCCGGGCGGAACGCCGAAGGGGGCGGAAGGTCACGGTAGTTCACCCCTTCCGGTGGTAGAGCGGACAACCGTCCATCATCCCCCCGTGTCGCCCGCATAGCGTCATCCCGTTGCGCCGGAACAGGAGAAGATCGGGGGTGACGCCGTGCGGATCGCACTCCTCACCGAGGGCGGTTTCCCGTACGTCCGGGGCGAGTCCGTCCACTGGTGCGAACAGCTGGTTCACGGGCTGGCCGGTCACGAGTTCACCGTGTACGCGCTCAGCCGCAGCCGTCGGCAGGCCGAGGGAGAGCGCCTCGCGCTGCCCCCGCAGGTGCGCGGTGTGCGCACCGCCCGGCTGTGGGGGCCGCCGGACGGCGGCGGACCGGGCGAACGCCGTGGCTACGGACGCCGGGTCCGGGCGCAGTTCGAGGAGCACCTCGCCGAGCTGACGGGCGCCGTCTGCGCCGAGGCGCCACAGGCGGACCGTTTCGCCAACGGGCTCCACGGCCTCGCCGACCTCGCCGGGACCGAGCCGGGACGGCTTTCCGCCGCCCTGTGCTCCGAGCGGGCCCTCCGCGTCCTGGAGGCCGCCTGCCGGGCGCCGGAAGCACTGCGGGCCGTCCGCTCGGCGACCGTCGCCGACCTGCTCGCCGTCATGGAGCGCCTCGAACGCGCTCTGCGGCCGCTGTCGCTCGACTGGTACGCCGCGCCGGCCGACGCCGACGAGAGCGACCCCGGCCTGTCCACCGCCGACCTGTGCCACGCCGTCGGCGGCGGTCCCGGCGTGCTGCCCGGGCTCCTCGCCCGGCGCCGCTTCGGCGTGCCGCTCCTGCTGACCGAGTACGGCGTCCGGGTGCGCGAGCAGTACCTCGGCGGAGCCGCGCGCGCCGTGGCGCCCGCCGCCGCGGCGGCACCCGTGCGGGCCCTGCTCGCCTCCTTCCAGACCCGGCTGGCCGGCGAGGCCTACCGGTGCGCCGAGATCATCACCCCCGGCAACGCCCACGCCCGGCGCTGGCAGGAGCGCTGCGGCGCCGACCGCGACCGTCAGCGCACCGTCTACCCGGGCATGGACGCCCACCCCTTCGCCGCCGTCGACGAGGACGACGGCGCGCCCGACCCGGACCCGACGCTCGTGTGGACCGGGCCCCTCGCGCCGGCGAAGGACCTCGTGGCCCTGCTGCACGCGTTCGCGGAGGTCCGCCGCGCCGAACCGCGCGCCCGGCTGCTCCTCGTGGAGACCGGCGGGCGGGCCGACGAGGGCTACGCCGCACACTGCCGGGCCCTGGCCGCCCAGCTCTTCCCCGACGAGGCCGCCGACCCGCGCAGTGTCGGCACGAACCCCGTCACCTTCACGGAGGTGGGCAGCCCCGCCGTGCCCCGGCCTGCCGACGCCTACGCGGGGGCCACCGTCGTCGTCCTGTCCAGCGTGGTCGAGGGCTTCCCGGTCTCGCTCGTCGAGGCGATGTTCAGCGGCCGGGCCACCGTCTCCACGGACGCGGGCGCCGTCTGCGAGGTCATCGGCGGCACCGGTCTCGTCGTCCCGCCGCGCAACCCGCGGGCCCTGGCCGAGGCGTGCCTGCAGCTCCTGCGCGACCCCGCCCGCCGGGCCCGGCTCGGCGCGGCGGCCCGGGCCCGGGCACTGGAGCTGTTCACCGTCGAACAGAACCTCCAGGCCTTCCACGGCATGTACCTGGAGCTGATCGCCGGCCGCCGCGCCGGGGAACCGCTCGCCGCCCCCTCGGCCCACCCCTTCGGGCGGACGGCGGAGGGGCAGGTGCCGGGCCGCTGGGCGGCGGCGCGCCGAGCCCCGGTGCGTCCCGCGCCCACGGCCTCCCCGACGTCCCCCGCCCACGCCCCGGCCCATGCCCAGGCCCAGCCTCAGGGCCAGGCCCAGGTCCCGAGCTGGGCCCGCGCCGCGGGCGAGCCGGTTCCGGGCCGCGAGCCGGTGCCGGAGCGCGAACCGGTGCCGGCGTGTGCCCCGGTGCCCGCCGTGGCCGGTGCCGCCGAGCCGGAGAACCGGGGGTGAGCGCCGTGGAGTACGAACCGCGTGCCCCCCGCAGCCCCGGAGCCTGGGACGACCGCTCGTCGGCCGCCCTGCGCGGCACCGCGGCCGCAGCGCCGCAGCGGGACAGGAGCAGACCGGCGCCGGCCCGGCACGGCCCCGCCGACCCCGTGCGAGCCCTGCTCCACCAGCACCGGAAGCTGTGCGAACGGGCCGTCCACCCCCTGGAGATCGCCGCCGCGCTGGAGGCCCACGGCATCAACGACCGCGCGGCCGCCCGCTACCGGCACCGGGACGTCTTCGCGCTCGCCGAGGAGATGTTCGCCCGCGCCCCCGGTGCATCGGCCCGCCCGGACGGGGGCCTGGGCGCGGAGCGGGCCGCGGGTCCGGGCGGGGCCGTCGGCGCGGACGGGGACACGGACCGGGCGGCGGGCGGCCGACGTCCGGCCGGCTCCCCGCCCGACCGGACCCGCGCGGCCGTGCGCGGACTGCCCTGGCTGCTGCCCGGCCTCCTGGCCGCCCTCGTCCTCACCGTGCCCGTGCCCGCGGCCCTGCGCTGGCTCGTCCTCCTCGCCGGGGCGCTGCTCTGCGCCGGCGCCCTGCGGCTGTGCCTGCGCGGGGTCCCGCTCGGGGCGCCCACCGTGCTGGCCGGCTGCTGGCTCACCGGCTACGCCCTCTTCGGCGACGGGCTCCTGCGCGCCCTCCTCGAACCCGGCACCGCGCCGGGCCCGGCCCCGGCCTGGGTCGCGCTGTCCCTGGCCTGCGCCGTCGCCCCGGCGGCCGGGTGCGCCCAGCGGTTCGCCGCCTCGGCCCGGCGCCGGCTCGCCGTCAGCCGCAGCCTGGGCGACTTCGCGGCCCGCGTCCGCCCCGCCCTGGCCGCCTCCGTCGCCCTGTGCGCCCTCGCCCTCCTCGCCGTCCAGGCCGGAGCCCGGTCCGCCCTCACCGGCGCCCCCGTGGGCCCGGGCGCGGTGGACGCGCGGACCGCGGCCGTCACCGCGCTCGGGCTGCTCTTCCTCGCCGTGCTGCTGCTGGCCGCGCACGGTTTCCCGCGCGCCGCGGCGCTGGGGCTCGGCGCCGCCTGCGCCGCCGAGTGCCTGACCCTCGGCGTCGCCGCCGCGGCCCGGCTGCCCGGCCTCGACGCGGTGGCGGAACCGCTGCGGTGGGCCGTCGCCGGGCCCGGGCCCGCCGCGATCCCGGCGCTCGCCTGCGCCCTGGCCTGCCTGGCCCTGCTCGGCTACGCAGCCACCGCTCTGACCGGCGCCTCCGCCCACCGGCCCGCCTCGGCGGGGGGCGCGCCCGGCTTCGTCGTCCCCGGGGCACCGGGCCACGGACGGCCCGCCGCCGGCCGGGCGCCGGCCCCGGGCCACCGTCCGCCCGCTCCCGCCCACCATCCGCTCACCACCAGCACCAGCAAGGAGCTCAACCGATGACCGTGTCGTACGTCGCCGGCGTCTTCCGCCTCCCAGGGGAGGAAGCACGATGAGGGTGCTGCTGCTCGGGGCCAACGGCTTCCTCGGCCGTTTCGTGGCCGACCGACTCCTCGCCGACCCGGCCGTGCAGCTCACGGCGCTCGGCCGCCGGGACGACTCCGACGTCCGCTTCGACCTGTCCAACGGCAGCCCGGGCGCGCTCACCCGCTTCCTGGACGCCGTCCATCCCGGCGTCGTCATCAACTGCGCCGGAGCCATCCGGGGCACCGCCCGCGACCTGCTGCGCCACAACACCGTCGGCACCGCCACCGTGTGCGAGGCGCTGCGGCGCAGCGGCTGCACGGCCCGGCTGGTGCACGTGGGCTGCGCAGCCGAGTACGGGCCGTCCCCGTCCGGCTCGTCCACGGCCGAGGACGCCGTGCCGCGGCCGGGGGGCCACTACGGCGTCAGCAAGCTCGCCGCCACGGAACTGGTCCTCGGCTCGGGCCTGGACGCCATCGTGCTGCGCGTCTTCTCCCCGGCCGGGCCGGGCACCCCGGCGGGCTCGCCGCTCGGCCGCCTGGCCGAGGCGATGCGCCGGGCCATGCAGCACGGCGACCACGAGCTCAAGCTGGCGGGGCTCGGCGTCCAGCGGGACTTCGTGGACGTCCGGGACGTCGCCCGGGCCGTGCACGCGGCCTCGCTGTCGGCCGCCCAGGGCGTCGTCAACATCGGCACCGGGCGGGCGGTACGGCTGCGGGAGGCCGCCGGGACGCTCGTGCGGGTGGCCGGCTACACCGGCTCCGTCCTGGAGCTGGACGAGCCCCACCTCGGCCCCGGGCACGCGCAGCCGCCCTACCCCGACGGCTGCGGCGCCTGGCAGCAGGCCGACGTGCGCACCGCGCGGGACCGGCTCGGCTGGCGTCCCCGCATCGGGCTGGAGGAGTCGCTGGCGGACATCTGGATGGAGGCGGCGTGTCGGATCTGAGACGGGTTCCGGCGCCCCCGGGCCGCCGCGCGGGCCGGCTCGGTGTCGGGGCGCCGGGCTACGCGCACCCGATGCTGGCCCCGGTGGAGTGGGCGGAGCTCGTCCGGCCGGACGCGCCGGTGCACTGGGCTGTCCTCAAGGTGCCGGTGACCGGCGGCGCCGGGGCGCGTCCCGACCCGTACTGCCTGACGGCGGCGTCGCGGCTGCGCTCGGCGGGCGTGCCGCTCCTCGGCCATCTCGACTTCCGGCGCGGCAGTCGGCCGGGCGCGGAGCTGCTGACCGAGGCGGGCCGGTTCCTGGACTGGTACGGGGTCGCCGGTTTCTACCTCGACCGCGCCCCGGCCGCCCTCGCCGCGCTCCCGGCGACCGCCACCGCCGTCGGCGCGCTGCGCTCGGTCGCCGCCGAGCACGGCCACCCGCCGCTCCACGTGGTCCTGGGCACGGACGCCTATCCGCACCCCGGCTATCTGGACCTCGTCGAGCAGCTCGTCGCCTTCCGGGGCAGCTGGACCGACTACCGCTGGTCCGAGGCGGCGGCGTGGACGGCGGACCACCCGCCGTCGCGCTTCTGCCACCTCGTCCACGGGGTGCCGCGCGGGCATCTGGAGGAGGCGCTGCGGATCGCGCGCTGGCAGGGCGCCGGGACCGTCTACGTGACGGATGCCACGGATCGGCCACGGCGGCCGATTCTCGGCGTATCGTCCGGATCCAGGAGCTCCGGCACTGACCCGTTCGAGACGCTGCCCGGCTACTGGGACGACATCATCTCGCGGACCGGAACGGCCATCTCGGAATGAGATCGCGCGTGGCAGTGTTACGGACAGAACAACCGTACGTTCCGACCACCCAAGCTGAGGTCTCCGTGTCGCTGCCACCGCTGGTCGAGCCGGCTGCCGAGCTCACCGTCGACGAGGTCCGCCGGTACTCCCGCCATCTGATCATCCCGGACGTCGGGATGGAGGGGCAGAAGCGGCTGAAGAACGCCAAGGTGCTGTGCGTGGGCGCCGGCGGTCTCGGCTCGCCCGCCCTCATGTACCTCGCCGCCGCGGGCGTGGGCACGCTGGGCATCGTGGAGTTCGACGAGGTCGACGAGTCGAACCTCCAGCGCCAGATCATCCACAGCCAGGCCGACATCGGCCGCTCCAAGGCCGAGTCCGCCAAGGACACGGTGCTCGGGATCAACCCCTACGTGCAGGTCAACCTGCACAAGGAGCGCCTCGACTCGACGAACGTGATGGAGCTGTTCGCCCAGTACGACCTGATCGTCGACGGCACCGACAACTTCGCCACCCGCTACCTGGTCAACGACGCCTGCGTGCTGCTGAACAAGCCGTACGTGTGGGGCTCGATCTACCGCTTCGACGGCCAGGCGTCGGTGTTCTGGAGCGAGCACGGTCCGTGCTACCGCTGCCTCTACCCCGAGCCCCCGCCGCCGGGCATGGTCCCCTCCTGCGCCGAGGGCGGCGTGCTGGGCGTGCTGTGCGCCTCCATCGGTTCGATCCAGGTCAACGAGGCCATCAAGCTGCTCGCGGGCATCGGCGACCCGCTGCTCGGCCGGCTGATGATCTACGACGCCCTGGAGATGACCTACCGCCAGGTCAAGGTCCGCAAGGACCCGGACTGCGCGGTGTGCGGTGAGAACCCGACCGTCACCGAGCTGATCGACTACGAGGCGTTCTGCGGTGTCGTCTCCGACGAGGCCCAGGAGGCCGCGGCCGGTTCGACGATCACGCCGAAGCAGCTCAAGGCCTGGATCGACGAGGGCGAGAGCATCGACATCATCGATGTGCGCGAGCCGAACGAGTACGAGATCGTCTCGATCCCGGGCGCCCGGCTCGTCCCGAAGAACGACTTCCTGATGGGCAACGCCCTCCAGGGCCTTCCGCAGGACAAGAAGATCGTCTTGCACTGCAAGACGGGTGTCCGGTCCGCGGAAGTCCTCGCGGTGCTGAAGAACGCCGGGTTCTCCGACGCCGTCCACGTCGGCAGCGGCGTCATCGGCTGGGTGAACCAGATCGAGCCGGAGAAGCCCGTCTACTGAGCACGACGCCCGGGCCGGACCACCCGGCCCGGGCGCGTCCGGACCGTGCGGTCCGCCCGTGGTCGCGCCCGCTGACCGCCGGGCCGGCGGGCGGCCGTCACGTCGCGCCTACTCCCCGCCGCACTCGGCGCCGTCCTCCGGGACCTTGCCCTTCAGCAGGTACTCGTTCACCTGCCGCTGCACGCACGGGTCACCGCTGTTGTAGGCGCCGTGCCCCTCGCCCCGGTAGGTCAGGACGACCGCGTCCCCGCCCAGCTGGTCGGCCATCCGCGCCGCGCCCTCGTACGGGGTCGCCGGGTCACCGGTGATGCCGACCAGCACGATGGGCGCCGCCTCCGGGGCACTCACCGTCGGGCGCTCCCACGCGCCGTCCACCGGCCACTCGTGGCAGGAGACCAGCCCCCAGGCCGAGTACGCCCCGAACACCGGCGAGGCCTCCGTGAAGTCCGGCAGCCGCTCGCGCACGTCCTCCAGCGTGTAGCGCGGCTTGGTGTCGGCGCAGCTGATGGCCGTCAGCGCCGCCTGGCTGTTGTCGTACGTGCCGTCCTCGCGGCGACCGTTCAGCAGATCGCTCAGCCGCAGCAGCAGGGTGCCGTCGCCGTCGTTGAGGGCGTCCTCCAGCCCTTCGGTGAGGACGGGCCAGAACTCCTGTGAGTACAGGGAGAGCGCGATCCCGGCCGCGGCGAGGGAGCTGTTCAGCTCGCGCCCGTCGGGGTCGTTCGTCGGCAGCGGGTCCTTCTCCAGCTGGTCCAGCAGGTCCACGATCTCCTGCTCGCCCTGCGCGGGGGTCTCGCCGACCGGGCACTCGCCGGTCTGGTCGCACGCCTTGAGGTAGTTGGTCAGGGCCAGCTGGAAGCCCTTCGTCTGGTTCAGCGCGGACTCGGCCGGGTCCAGCGTCGGGTCCACGACGGAGTCGAAGACGGCACGGCCCACGCGCCGCGGGTACAGGTGCGCGTAGACGCCGCCCAGTTCGGTGCCGTAGGAGATGCCGAAGTAGTACAGCCGGTCGTCCCCGAGGACCTGCCGCATCAGATCCAGGTCACGGGCGGTGTCCGTCGTGCGCAGGTGGTCCAGGATCGGCCCGGAGCTCTTCGCGCAGGCCCGCGCGTAGTCCGCCTGCTGGTCGAGGTACGTCTCCTCCTCGGACGGGCCGGTGGGGAGCGTGGCCTCCTGGTGGTAGGCGTCCAGCTCCGCGTCCGACAGGCAGCGCACCCCGGCGGTGCGGGCGACGCCGCGCGGGTCGAAGCTCACCAGGTCGTAGCGCTCGTGGAACTGTGCGAACTCGGCTCCGGAGACGGGCAGCGTGGCCACGCCGGAGCCGCCCGGGCCTCCGAAGTTGAAGATCAGCGAGCCGATCCGGTCCTCCCCCTCGGCCGCGGAGGCGGCCCTGACCAGGGCGACCTCGATCGTCTCCCCGTCGGGGTCGTCGTAGTCCAGCGGCGCCTTCATCGATGCGCACCGCCACTCCGTGCCGTCCGGCAGCGGCTCGGGCTCCCGCGGTTCGGCACCGCCGCCGTACGCCGGGGCGGGCGGGCACGCCCGCCAGTCCAGGTGCTGTCCGGTCAGGGAGGACGGCAGCTCCGGTGCCGGCGGCGGACTCGGCGACTGCCCGGCGGCCTGCGGTGTCGAACGCCCGTCGGGCGCCCCGGAGCCGCCCCCGCAGCCGGACGTGCCGGCCAGGCCGGCGGTGAGGAGGATGGCGGCGGCGACGGTCGATCCCCGGCGGACGCGTTCTGTCATGGCGGCTCCCTCGGTCGGGGATGCCATCGTCAGCGCGTCACCGCAGCTCTCGCCCGCTGTACGGGACCGTCCGGGTGAGCGGACACGCCGCCGCACCCACGGACGTCACAGCGCCTTGCGGGCCGTCAACCGGGTGAACGCCAGCCAGCCGGGCAGGACGGGCAGCCAGAACGTCAGCAGCCGGAAGAGGAGCACCGCGGAGACCGCGGTCCCCTCGCCCAGGCCGCCGAGCGTGGTGAGGCCGAAGATGAGCGCCGTCTCCACCGCGCCCAGGCCGCCGGGGGTGGGCGCGGCCGAGCCGAGCGCGTTCCCCGCGAGGAACACCACGGCGACCATCGCGAAGCTCACCTCACCGCCGAAGGCCCGCACCGAGGCGTCCAGGCACAGGACGAAGGCCACGGTCAGCAGGAGCATGCCGCCGATGCCGCTCGCCAGCTTCGTGGGCCGCTGGACGACGTCGAGCATGCGCGGCACCACGCCCGCGAACAGCACCCGCAGCCGGGTGACGACGAAACGGCGCAGCGGCGGAATCGCCGAGACGACCAGCACCAGGACCGCCACCGTCAGCAGACCGGCGATCACCGTACGGGACGGCGGGATGGACGGCGCCTGCTCCTTGCCGGTGATGTAGCCGAAGCTCAGCAGCAGCAGGACGTGCACGCTGAGCGCGAAGAGCTGGGACGCGCCGACGCTCGCCACCGCGTACCCCGGGCGCACGCCCGCCCGCTGGAGGAAGCGGGTGTTGAGCGCGACACCGCCGATCGCCGCGGGGGCCACCAGCTTCACGAACGAACCCGCGACCTGCGCGGCCACCGTGCGCGGGAACGGCACCTTCTCCGGCACGAAGCCGAGCAGGCTCAGCGCCGCGCCCACGTAGCTCATGGCCGAGGCGGCGACGGCGAACGCCACCCAGCCCCAGTGGGCGTCGGAGACCAGATCCGTGAAGCTGTCCCCGGTGAGCTGCGTGAGCAGGAAGTAGACCGCCAGCGCGCCCGCGATGAAGCTCACCAGGGTGCGCGGCCGGATGCGTTCGAGCTGGACCGGGACGACCGGGGCCTGCGGCCTTATGCGCAGGACCTCCTGCCGGATCTGGGAGAGGAGGTCCTCCTCCCGGGTCTCCTCCACCACCCGGTCGACGGCCTCCGCCTCCGCTCGCTCGTGCTCGGCGGCCTCCGACCGGGCCGCTCCCTCGGGAAGCTGCGGCTCGCCCGACTCCTTCGACCGCGCCTCCCGGGCCTCGCGGTGCGCCTTCGCGACCTCCAGCACCCGCTCCCGCTCCCGCTCGGCCCGCTCCTTGGCGAGCTTGCGCAGGGTGTGCCGGGTGCTGCGGCTCAGGGCCAGCGGCTGGAGCAGCGGCAGGCTGTCGGCCACCGTGTCCGGCCCGAGGACGTTCACGGCGGCGCGGACGGCCCGCTGGGCCCCCACCCGCAGGCCGAAGGTGGTCAGCAGCTGGGAGACGTCCATCCGGAGGCTGATGTCGCCCGCCGCGATCTCGCCGACCCGCAGGTCGGTCAGGAAGACGGCGCCGGAACGATCCACCAGCAGGGCGTCCCCGCTGAGCCTGCGGTGGGCGATGCGCCGGGACTGCAGCGCCCGCACCTGCCGCCAGGACGCCTCCATGAGGGCGTCGGTGACCTCGTCCTCCGGCAGCGCGTCGAGGGGACGGCCGCCGATGTGCTCGTACACGAGCATGACGGCGTCCGGCCCCAGCTCCGAGGTGGCGATGAGCTTCGGCGCGTTGGCCCCGGCCGCGATCGCGGCGTACGCCAGCAGCGCCTCCTGCTCCAGCGCCTGCCGCAGCGACTGCAGACTGCGGCGCTGGCCGATGCCGCGCAGGACCAGCCGCCGCCAGGCACGGTAGAAGTAGCCGTGGGCCTGCTGCTCGCGGTCCACGATGGTGACGTCGAGGGGCGGGCCCTCCTCCATCGTGACGACGTAGCGGCGGCCCCGGTCGTGGTCGCCGTACCCGTCCTCCGCGCGCAGCGCCGTGACCGGGGTGAACCCGACCCGACGCAGGCCCGCCAGCAGGTTCTGCCCGGTCGGACGCACGTTGGGGGAGCCGACGGCGTACACGGTTCCGTAGGCGACGCTCCAGCCGATCAGCACCGTCAGCACGATCGCCATCGACGTGGTGTAGCCGCTGATCAGCACCGACAGCGCGTCGGCCAGCAGCACCACCCACAGCAGCACCCGCCAGCGCGGCCTGCGGGCCATCCCGACCGCCGTCATGTAGGCGATGACCGGCCCCAGGTAGTTGTGCACGGGATCGGTCATCCCGCCGCCGGGCGCCGGCTTGGTGAAGGCCTCCTGGATCGGGAGGGGCGCCGCCTCGGCGATCCACAACGCGGCAGTGAGTGAGACGCCGTGCGCGAGCACGGCCGCCAGCACGCCGTCGGCGATCCGCAGCCCGTCGCGTTTGATCAGCCGTTCGATGGCGAAGGCCACCGGAACGATCAGCACCGCGATGCTGGAGACCACCCCCAGGATGCTGATGACCAGGGGCGGAGCCTGGCCCGCGCCCTTGTCGATGTCCTGCTCGATCCCCGCCGTCGTCGCATGGGCGAAGTAGGCGATGGCCAGGACGACGGCGATGCCGACCGTGCCGAGCAGCAGCCGCATCAGGTCCGAGGGGCGGTGCACCCGCGCCGACAGCAGCGGTTCGTCGCTCTCGAGCTGGTCGGAGCCGTCACCCTCGGGGTGCGGGGGCCAGCCCGCCGCCCGCCGCAGCAGATGTCGCAGCCCGGCCGCGGGGCCGGACTGCGCCGCCCGGGCGGTGCCGTTGACGTGGCCGGTCCCGGTGGCTGTGCCGGCGCCGGTGGTTGTACCGGTGCTGCTCGTGCTGCCGGTGCCGGTCGTGCGGGTGGTCGGAAGGTCGGGAGGCCGCGGCGGGGCGGGAGCCTCGGCCACGCCGTCGTCGCCGCCGTCCCGCGCGGGCGCGGGTGCCGCCGGCGGGTGTGCGACGTCCGCCCGGCGGCCCTCCTTCTCTGTGGAGGGCCCACCCGGCTGCTGCTGCTCCGACTGCTGGTCTCTGTCCCGTATCACGCGTCACCGCCCGGATGATGGTGGCATGCGCGGGCCTCGGCCGCGCGCATCAGGGCGCAAGTGCGGGCAGACCTGTGAGCTTCCCGACATCCGGGACCCGGGCAGTGTCCGAGGAGTACGGCACCATGACCCTCATGGGAGAGCTGCCTGAATACGCGGAACGGGTGCTGGAGGTCGCCGAGCTGATCCCGCCCGGGCGCGTCCTGACCTACGGGGACGTGGCGCGGTGGCTGCGCGAGGAGGACGCCGAGCTCGACGCCGAGGAGCCGGCCGCGGCGAGCGCCGGCCCGGCGGCCGAGCAGCGCGACGGTTCCGCGGACCCCGGCTTCCGGGGTCCCGCGATATCCCGCCCCGCCCGCTCCCGGGGCACGGGCGGGCCCCGCCAGGTCGGCCGCGTGATGGCCCTGTACGGCGGCGGCGTCCCGTGGTGGCGTGTCGTGCGGGCGGACGGCGCCCTGCTGCCGGGCCACGAGCAGCGCGCCCTCGCGCACTACCGGGCGGAGGGCACCCCGCTGCGGGAGCCCGCCACCGGCGCGCGGCCCCGGCTGGACCTGTCCCGCGCCCGCTGGGACGGCACGGGAGGCGACGTCCCGGGAGCCGAAGCCGGGCACGGCACCGGGCACGGCATTGAGGGCGTCCACCCGGAGGGCCCCGGGGAGCCCGCCCGCGTCACGCATCCGGGCGCTTCCCTCTAGCGGGGCGCTGCGGACGCCGTACCAAGCCGTTCCGCGGCTGCGGTGCTCCAGGCCGTTCACACTTACCAGCTTCCGTCATCGTTCGCCGTCCCCAGAGGCGAGCGCGCCGTCCGGAGTACCGCCGAGACGTCCTGCGGCCCGGCAGGCCCGTCGCGTACCGTCTGCACCACCCAGCACAGACCCCAGGACCGGCGATCCACGTGAGTTCCCCCCAGATGTCCGATGGCTACCGGTTGGTGCGCACCCCGCCGGATCGGGCGAGTCTCCCTGCCTTGGACGCAGGGCAGCGGGCTGTGGTTGACCATGACCGGGGCCCCCTGCTCGTCCTCGCCGGGCCCGGCACCGGAAAGACGACGACGCTGGTCGAAGCCGTCGCCGAGCGGGTGCGCCGGGGCGCGGACCCGGAGCGCGTCCTCGTCCTGACCTTCAGCCGCAAGGCGGCCGTCGAGCTGCGGGACCGCATGGCCGCCAGAATGGGCGGAGCCGCACCCCAGGCGACCACGTTCCACTCGTACTGCTACGCACTCGTGCGCGCCCACCAGGATGCCGAACTCTTCGCCCGGCCCATCCGGCTGCTCTCCGGTCCCGAACAGGACCTTCACATCCGTGACCTCCTGCGGGGACATGCGGAAGGCGCCGCTCCGAACCTCGACTGGCCCCACGAGCTGCGCGCCTGCCTCACCACCCGCGGCTTCGCCGACGAGCTGCGCGCCGTGCTCGCCCGCGCCCGGGAGCTCGGGCTCGCCCCCGAGGAGCTGGCCGCCTTCGCCGCCCGCACCGGGCGCCCCGACTGGTCGGCCGCCGCCGCGTTCCTCGCCGAGTACCTCGACGTCCTGGACCTCCAGGGCGTGCTCGACTACGCGGAGCTCGTCCACCGCGCCGTCCTCCTCGCCGAGCGCACCGGACCCGAGGGCGCCGCCGAGTTCCTGGCCGGGGCCTACGACGCCGTCTACATCGACGAGTACCAGGACACCGACCCGGCCCAGGTGCGCCTCCTGCGGGCCCTCGCCGGGCCGCCCGCCACCCGGCGGACCCTGGTGGCCTTCGGCGACCCCGACCAGTCCATCTACGCCTTCCGGGGCGCCGACGTGAACGGCATCCTCGACTTCCCCGAGATCTTCCCCGGCGCCCGCACCGCCGTCCTGCGCGCCAACCGCCGGTCCGGCGCCGCCCTGCTTACCGCCACCCGCCTGCTGACCCGCCGGATGCCGCTGCCCAAGCTGCCCGCGGACGCCGTCCGGGCCCACCGCGAACCGACGGCCGAGCGTCCCGGAGGGCGCGTCGAGGCGTACACCTACCCCACGGCCGGGGCCGAGACCGACAACATCGCCGACCTGCTGCGCCGCGCCCATCTGGAGGACGGCGTGCCCTGGGCGGAGATGGCGGTCCTCGTCCGCGCGGGCGCCTCGCTGCCCGTGCTGCGCCGCGCCCTCACCTCGGCCGGGGTCCCCGTCGACGTCTCCGGCGACGACCTGCCGCTGCGCCGCGAACCGGCCGTGACGCCCCTGCTCGCCGCCCTGCGCGCGGTCGCGGGCAGCGCGGCCGAGGCGCCCGCGGACACCGCCGCGCCGGACGCGGAGGCCGTCACGGCGGACGCGGAGGCCGTCACGGCGGACGCCGCGCCCGACGGCGCCGGGGGGTCCCTGCCCGAAGACGCTGCGGAATCCGCCGCCTCCGCCTGGCTGGACACCGAGACCGCCCTGACTCTCCTCGCCTCCCCGCTCGGCGGACTGGACAGCGCCGACCTGCGCCGCCTCGGCCGAGCTCTGCGCGAGGAGGAACGCGCAGCGGGACGTACCGTCCCCCGCCCTTCCGACGCACTCCTCGCCCTGGCCCTAGCCGAGCCCGAACGCCTCGTCGCCCACGATCCCGCCTACGCGTCCGGCGCCCAGAACCTCGGCCTGCTGCTCCGCAAGGCGCGTGAGCTGCTGGCCGGAGGCGGCACCGCCGAAGAAGCCCTGTGGGAGCTCTGGAACGGCACCACCTGGCCCGCACGGCTCGAACGCGCCGCCCGCCGCGGCGGTGCCGCGGGCCGTAACGCCGACCGCGACCTCGACGCCGTGTGCGCCCTGTTCGCCGCCGCCGCCCGCGCCGAGGAGCGCACCGGTGGCCGCGGCGCGCTCAACTTCCTCGCCGAACTGGATGCCCAGGACATCGCCGCCGACACCCTCGCCGGCCGGGCGGCCCGCCCCGACGCCGTCAGCCTCATGACCGCCCACCGCAGCAAGGGGCTGGAGTGGCGGCTCGTCGTCGTCGCCGGCGTCCAGGAAGGGCTCTGGCCCGACCTGCGCCGGCGCGGCTCCCTGCTGGAGGCCGACCGCATCGGCCGGGACGGCCTGGCCGAACCCCTCCCGCCCGGCGCCCTCCTGGCCGAGGAGAGGCGGCTCTTCTACGTCGCCGCGACCCGGGCGAAGGACCGTCTCGTCGTCACCGCCGTCAAGAGCGCCAGCGACGAGGCCGACCAGCCCTCCCGGCTCCTCGCCGAGCTGGGCGTCGAACCCCGGGACGTCGGCGGGCGGCCACCGCGCCCGCTGTCCGTGGCCGGACTCGTCGCCGAACTGCGCGCCACCACCGTCGATCCCGCCGCGAGCCCGGCCCTGCGCGAGGCGGCCGCCCGACGGCTCGCCCGGCTGGCCGCCCTCCGCGACGACGACGGCCACGCCCTGGTTCCGGCGGCCCACCCCCAGCGCTGGTGGGGCCTGGCCGAACCCACCCGCTCCGCCGTACCGCTGCGCGACCCGGACCTGCCCGTCGCCCTGTCCGGCAGCGCGCTCGGCCAACTCACCTCGCAGTGTTCCCTCCAGTGGTTCCTGGGACGGGAGGTGAGGGCCGACGCCCCGCCTTCCACGGCCCAGGGCTTCGGGAACGTGCTGCACGTCCTGGCCGACGAGGTCGCCTCCGGCACCACACCGGCGGACCTGGGCGTGCTGCTCGAACGTCTCGACTCCGTGTGGGACGCCCTCGCCTTCGAAGCGCCCTGGAAGTCCCGCCAGGAGAAGGAGAACGCCCGCGCGGCCCTGGAGCGCTTCCTGCGCTGGCACGTGCTGGACCGCTCCGGCCGCCGGACCCTCGGCACCGAGCACCCCTTCGACGTGACCCTCACCGCCGGGGAGGTCCGCGTCCGGGTCCGGGGCAGCGTCGACCGGCTGGAGCAGGACGCCGAAGGCCGTGTCTACGTCGTCGACTTCAAGACCGGCCAGGCCAAGCCCACGGCCGCCGACGTCGAGCGTCACCCCCAGCTCGCCGTCTACCAGCTCGCCGTCCGGGAGGGCGACCCGGCGCTGGAGGCGGGCGGCGCCGAACTCGTCCACCTCCGCCTCCCCGCGGCCAAGCGGGACGGCGGCGACGCGCTCCCGGCCGTCCAGCGCCAGGAGCCCCTGTCCCCGCGGCCGGAGGGCGAGTGGGTCGGCGAGCTCCTCGCCACCGCCGCCGGGCGCGTCCTCGACGAGCGCTTCACGCCCAGCCCCGGCCGTCAGTGCGCCAACTGCTCCTTCCGCTCCTCCTGCAGCGCCCTCCCCGAGGGCCGGCACGTCGTGGAGTGAGGCCGCGCGGCCGGCGGTGGCCCGCTCGCCGGGCGTTCACCTCGCTGTGATGGGATACCGCTTCGCGCCGTCCAGGCGCGGCAACCAGGGAGGGG
Organism: Streptomyces sp. WMMC1477; assembly: GCF_027460245.1. Classification (NCBI taxonomy): domain Bacteria; kingdom Bacillati; phylum Actinomycetota; class Actinomycetes; order Kitasatosporales; family Streptomycetaceae; genus Streptomyces; species Streptomyces sp. WMMC1477. The sequence continues at coordinate 4,018,371 of NZ_JAPZBD010000003.1, forward strand.
AACGAACACGTGAAGACCGCTATCCGTGCCACGGCGGCCGTCGCCGCACTCGTGCTGGGTATCACCGGCTGCGGGTCGGGCGACTACGACACCAGCGCCGGGGGCGAGCAGACGCCCGCGTCGTCGCCGCAGCCGGATCCGACCGTTGAGAAGTCCGTCGGCACGGAGCTGGAGCGTAAGGACGCCCAGGAGGTCATGAGACTCTCCGAAGAGGCCATGACGCAGGCGGAGAGCATGCGGGTCAAGGGCACCGTCGACCTCGACGGTGTGGAGACGGAGATGGAGATCGCCCTGGACAAGGGCGGCTCCTGCGAGGGCAGGATGTCCCAGCCCACCGGCGGCTTCGAGTTCATCGGCGTCGAGGGGCACGGCTACATGAAGGCCGACGAGAAGTTCTGGCGCGCCAACTCCGAGGAGTCGCAGGAGGTCGAGGACATCATGGTCGACCTCTTCGCCGACCGCTGGGTGGACATGGGCGAGGACGAGGACATCTCCGGGTTCTGCGACCTCGGCGAGCTGATGGGCGACACCTCGGACGCCGGCTCCGACCCGTCGGCGACCAAGGGCGAGAAGAAGCAGCACGACGGCGTCGAGGTCATCCCGGTCACCACGAAGGAGGAGGGCGGGACGACCACGGGCCTGGTCGCCAACGACGACGACGCGCCCTACATCCTCGAGATGACCAACGAGACCGAGGACGGCACGGTCGAGAAGATGACCTTCTCCGACTTCGACAAGCCGATCGAGGTCACCGCCCCCGCCGACGCCGTCGACCTGAACGACCTGGCCGGAGGCGCCGAGGCGTAACCCCCGGGCTCTCCCGGACCGACGGGCCCGTGATGGGATACCGCTTCGTGCCGGACCCGGCACGAAGCGGTACCGGAGGGGGTCACGGATGACGACCGGAAGAGCCGGAGGGAGACGCGCCGCGGTGGCAGCCGCGGCGCTGGTGCTGGGCCTCGTCGGGTGCTCGGAGAACGAGGACGCGGGCGCCGCGAACGAGGGGACGCCGAGCCCGAAGGCGACTGCCGAGGAGCGGCCCGGCACCGCGCTGGAGCGCAGGTCCCCGAACGAGATCATGGCCGCCGGCCTTGAGGCCGTGCGGCAGTTGGACAGCGCGCGCGTGAGAATCACCCTGGGCACGCTGGAGTCCGACGTCCTCGTGGCGGGGGACGGCTCCTGCCGGGGCAGCCTGTCCCAGCCGACGGTGGGCAGCGTCGATGTTCGGAGCGTTGACGGGCAGGACCTCTACCTGAAGGGGGACGAGGGCTTCTGGCGCACGCGCTACGACCTGCCGGAGGACAGGCCTGACCGCCTGGTCGACCTGCTCACCGAGCGGTGGATCGACGTGAGCGGCATCGAGGACCCGGGCGACTTCTGTGCACTCGACGTGTTCGACGAGATCTCGCGGGAATCCCTCGACTCGGAACGGTGGCTCACCAACGGTGAGCCGCTCACGCACGTCGGCGTAGAGGCCATTCCGATCGTCAGTCTCGGCTCTATGCGGTCCGTGGAGGCGTTGATCGCCAATGACGACGACGCCCCGTACCTTCTCGAAGTGAAGCGGATCAGCGGCGATCACGTGACGCACAGGGTGGCGATGTCCGATTTCAACGGACCCGTCGAGGTCGTGGCGCCGCCGGACGCTCTGGACCCGGGTGACGTCGACGGGCTGGCGGAGCTGCTCGCGGCCGGGGTGTGACGCAGGCCTCGTGGGTGGGGGCGTCGGCCGGTGTCGGTGGGGCGCGTTAGCGTCTTGCCCCGTGACGGCACGGCTCAGCGACCCGGAGCAACTCAAGGAGCTGCTCGGCATCCCCTTCACCGGGGAGCAGCTGGCGTGCATCACGGCGCCGCCCGCCCCGCAGGTCATCGTCGCGGGCGCCGGCTCGGGCAAGACGACGGTGATGGCAGCCCGGGTGGTGTGGCTGGTCGGCACCGGGCAGGTCGCGCCCGACCGGGTGCTGGGGCTCACGTTCACCAACAAGGCGGCCGGGGAGCTGGCCGAGCGGGTGCGTCGGGCGCTGGTGGCCGCCGGGGTGCTGGACACCGCCCCGGCCGACCCCGAGGAGGAACCGGGTGAGCCGGACATCTCCACCTATCACGCCTTCGCCGGGCGGTTGTTGACGGAGCACGGGCTGCGGCTGGGGGTCGAGCCCACCGTGCGGCTGCTGGCGGACGCCACCCGGTTCCAGCTGGCGGCCTCGGTGCTGCGGGCGGCGCCGGGACCCTTCACCGCGTTGACCAAGAACCTCGGGGCGCTCGTCGAGGACCTGCTGGCGCTGGACGGTGAGCTGGCCGAGCACCTGGTGGAGCCGGAGCGGCTGCGGGCGTACGACACCGAGCTGACGGCCCACCTGGAGGGCGGCGCCGTCAAGCTGACCAACGCCGCTCTGCGCAAGGTGCCGCAGACGGCCCGGGGGCGGCTGGAGCTGCTCGGCCTCGTCGAGGAGTACCGGGCCCGCAAGCGCGAGCGCGACCTCGTCGACTTCGGCGACCAGATCGCGCTCGCCGCCCGGCTGGCCCGGGACGTCCCGGAGGTCGGGCGGCTGCTGCGGGAGCAGTACGCCGTCGTCCTGCTGGACGAGTACCAGGACACCTCCGTCGCCCAGCGGGTGCTGCTCGCCGGGCTGTTCGGCGCCGGCACCGGCCATCCCGTGACCGCCGTGGGCGACCCCTGCCAGGCCATCTACGGCTGGCGCGGCGCCTCGGTGGCCAACCTGGACGAGTTCCCGCGGCACTTCGCCGGCCCCGACGGCACGCCCGCCGCCCGGTACGCGCTCGGCGAGAACCGGCGCAGCGGCGGCCGTCTCCTGGCTCTCGCGAACACCCTCGCCTCCCCGCTGCGCGCCCGGCACGCCGGGGTGGAGGCCCTGCGCGCCGCACCGGGCGAGGAACGGGCCGGGCGGGTGCGGTGCGCGCTGCTGGAGACGCACGCCCAGGAGCTGGAGTGGCTCGCCGACTCCCTCGCCCACCTCGTCCGCACCGGCACCCCGCCGGGCGAGACCGCGGTGCTGTGCCGGGGCGCGGCCGACTTCGCCGAGATCCACGCCGCCCTCGTCGCCCGCGAGCTGCCCGTCGAGGTCGTGGGACTGTCCGGGCTCCTGCACCTGCCGGAGATCGCCGACCTCGTCGCCACCTGCGAGGTCCTCCAGGACCCGACGGCCAACGCGGCCCTCGTCCGGCTGCTGACGGGGCCCCGCTGGCGCATCGGCCCCCGCGACCTTGCGCTGCTCGGCCGCCGCGCCCGGCTGCTGGCCGGGCCCCCGCCCCTCGACCAGGCCGACGCCGACGCCCGGCTCGCCGCCGCAGTCGAAGGCACCGACCCGGCCGAGGTCGTCTCGCTGGCCGACGCCCTGGACACCTTCCTGGAATCCGGCGGACACGAGGACGAGCTGCCGTTCTCCGCCGCGGCGCGGGTGCGGTTCGCCCGGCTGGCGGCCGAGGTCCGGGAGCTGCGCCGCTCCCTGGCGGACCCGCTGATGGACGTGCTGCACCGGGTCCTCGCCGTCACCGGGCTCGAGGTGGAACTGGCCGCGTCCCCCGAGGCACTGGCCGCCCGCCGCCGGGAGACGCTGGGCACCTTCCTCGACCTGGCCGCGGGCTTCGCCTCGCTCGACGGCGAGACGACGCTGCTCGCCTTCCTCGGCTTCCTGCGCACCGCCGTCCGTTACGAGAAGGGGCTGGACAGCTCGCTGCCGGGCGGCGAGAACACCGTGAAGGTGCTGACGGCCCACAAGTCGAAGGGCCTGGAGTGGGACGTCGTCGCCGTCCCCGGGCTCGTCGCCGGCCAGTTCCCCAGCGAGCGCGGTCAGGACTCCTGGCTCACCCAGCCCAGGGTCCTCCCGCACCCCCTGCGCGGTGACGCCGCCACCCTGCCCGAACTGGGCGGCTGGACGGCCAAGGCGCGCACCGCCTACGAGGCCGCCGCCAAAGAGCACCAGGCCACCGAGGAGCTGCGGCTCGGCTACGTCACCTTCACCCGCCCCCGCGGCCTGCTCCTCGCCTCCGGGCACTGGTGGGGGCCCAGCCAGAAGAAGCCCCGCGGCCCCTCGCTCTTCCTGGACGCCGTCCGCGGCCACGTCGAGGAGGACCCGGCCCACGGCGAGGTGGAGGTCTGGGCCGAGGCGCCGCCCGAGGGGGCCGAGAACCCGGCGCTGGCCGCGCCCGAGGAGGAGCGGGCCTGGCCGCTCCCGCTCGACGAGGAGGCCCTCGCCCGGCGCCGCGCCGCCGCCGATGCCGTCCAGGCCCACCTGAGCGTCCTGGGCGGGCCCGAGGCAGCCGTCCCCGCCCAGCAGCCGGCGCCGGAGGAGGAGTCCCTGCTCACCCCCGAGGAGGAGCGGCTGGCCGCCTCCTGGGACCGGGACCTGACGGCTCTGGCCGGCGAGCTGCGCCGGGCCCGCCGCACCCGGCGCGAGGTGACGCTGCCCGCCAGCCTCACGGCCTCCGAGCTGATGCGGCTCGCCGCGGACCCGGAGCAGTTCGCCCGTGACCTCGCCCGCCCGATGCCGCGCCCGCCCCGCCCGGCCGCGGCCCGCAGGGGCACGCTCTTCCACGCCTGGGTCGAGTCGCGTTTCGAGGAGCTGGCCCTGCCCATGCTCGGCCCGGACGAGCTGCCCGGTGCCGAGGACGAGGAGGGCCCGCTCGGCGGGCCGGAGGGGCGGCTGGACGGCGCGGCCGAGCGCGCCGACGAACGGGAGCTGGAGGCCCTCAAGGCCGCCTTCTCCCGCACCCCCTACGCCGAGCGCACCCCCTATCGCGTCGAAGCGCCCTTCCAGCTGGAACTGGGCGGGCGCATCGTGCGGGGCCGCATCGACGCCGTCTACCGGGACGAGGACGGCTTCGAGATCATCGACTGGAAGACCGGCCGCGGGCAGGCCGCCGACCCGCTGCAGCTGGCCCTCTACCGGCTGGCCTGGGCCGAGCAGCACGGCCTGGACCCCCAGGCGGTGCGGGCGGCGTTCCTGCACGTGCGCAGCGGCCGTGTGGTCCGGCCCGCCGCCCTGCCGGGGCGGGCCGAGCTGGAGCGGCTGCTCCTGGAGGGCACCCCGCCGGGGGCGCAGGACCCCGCACGGGGGACACAGCCCCACGACGGCACCGATAAGCTCGCAGGCACGCCCGAGCGCCCGAACCTGTCGACGTCGACAAGGAGCACCGAACCGCCGTGACGACCTGGACCGAGGAGTACACCGAGCGCCCGCTCACGCTGGCCGGCACCGGAGGCATAGACCGGGCGGCCGGACACCGGCTCGACGAGGCGTGGCTGGCGGCGGCCTGGAGTCACCCCACCACCCGCTGCTTCGTGGTCTCCGGCGGCCAGGCCCTGGTCGTGGACACCGAGGACGGCGGCACCGAACTGGTGACCATGCCGTCCTTCGACGCGCCGTTCACCGAGTCGCACCGCTACTTCCTGGGGGTGGACGCCGAGGGGGTGCGCTACTTCGCCCTGCAGAAGGACGCGCTGCCCGGCCGCATGGACGACCTGGCCCGCCCGGCCGGGCTGCGGGAGGCGGGTGCCCTGCTCGGCGAGCGCGACACGGCCCTGCTCGTGCACGCGGTGGCCCTGGAGAACTGGCAGCGCCTCCACCGCTTCTGCTCCCGCTGCGGCGAGCGCACCGTCATCGCCGCGGCCGGGCACGTGCGCCGCTGCCCGGCCTGCGGCGCCGAGCACTACCCGCGCACCGACCCGGCCGTGATCATGCTCGTCACCGACGAGAAGGACCGGGCGCTCCTCGGCCGCCAGGTGCACTGGCCCGAGGGCCGCTTCTCCACCCTGGCGGGCTTCGTCGAGCCCGGGGAGTCGCTGGAGAACGCGGTGATCCGGGAGGTCGCGGAGGAGGCCGGGGTCACCGTCGGCTCCGTGGAGTACGTCGCCAGCCAGCCGTGGCCGTTTCCCACCAGCCTCATGCTGGGTTTCATGGCCCGTGCCGTGGACCCGGCGATCACGGTGGACGGCGAGGAGATCGAGGAGGCCCGCTGGTTCTCCCGGGACGAGCTGCGCGCCGCGATCCTGGCCGGCGAGGTGAAGTCGCCCTCGGGCATCTCGATCGCCGCCCGGCTGGTGGAGCACTGGTACGGGGGCCCGCTGCCCACCGTCTCCGCGGCCTGACGCACCCCGCCCGCCCGGCCGGGCCCGGGCCGGGCCGCTTTCCGCCGTTCCCGCGCCCCGGGAATCCCGGCGGGCCGGTCCGCGTTCCCCCTGTGCCAAGCGCACGACCCCCAACGACGCGAAGGAGCACGAGCCCCATGCAGGGAACCGTGACGATGTACAGCACCACCTGGTGCGGCTACTGCCGCCGCCTGAAGGGCCAGATGGACCGCGAAGGCATCCCGTACACCGAGGTCAACATCGAGCTGGACCCGGATTCGGCGGCGTTCGTGGAGAAGGCCAACGGCGGCAACCAGACGGTGCCCACGCTGCTCTTCGCGGATGGCTCGACGCTGACCAACCCGTCGCTGGCGCAGGTCAAGGAGAAGGTCGGCGCCTGAACCCCGCCTGATCCGGTGCCGGCCGAGTGTGGGGCCCCGGGCCGCTGAGGCCCGGGGATGGCCCCTCGTACCCTTGTGCGGTGACGTGGGGACGCCCTCCGGCTCGGGGCGGGTCGGCGTGGTCCGGCGGGGCGGGTCGCGTCGGTACGACGAATCGCTCGCTCCTGTGGACGACCGGCACGGGCCCCGGCGCGGAGCTGGCAGCATGGCGGGGTGACAGCAGCAGCGCAGACCTCAGCCTTCCCGCGCGTACCGGAGTCGGCCGACGCGGTGCTCGCCGGGCTCGACCCGGAGCAGCGCGAGGTCGCGACAGCACTGCACGGTCCGGTGTGCGTGCTGGCCGGGGCCGGTACGGGCAAGACGCGTGCCATCACCCACCGGATCGCCTACGGCGTACGCGCGGGTGTGCTGCCGCCTGCCGGAGTGCTCGCCGTCACCTTCACCAACCGCGCCGCCGGGGAGCTGCGCGGCCGGCTGCGCCAGCTCGGCGCGGAGGGAGTCCAGGCGCGCACCTTCCACTCGGCGGCCCTTCGACAGCTCCAGTACTTCTGGCCGCGTGCCGTCGGCGGCGAGCTGCCCCACCTGCTCGACCGCAAGGCCGCGCTCGTCGGGGAGGCGGGCGTCCGTACCCGGCTGCGGCTGGACCGCACGGAGCTGCGGGACGTGACGAGCGAGATCGAGTGGGCCAAGGTCACCCAGACCGTCCCCGACGACTACCCGGGGGCCGCCGCCCGCGCCGGGCGCGCCGTCCCGCGGGACGCGGCGGAGATCGCCGCCCTCTTCACCGCCTACGAGGAGCTCAAGCGGGAGCGCGGAGTCATCGACTTCGAGGACGTCCTGCTGCTGACCGTGGCCATCCTGCAGGACCGGGCGGACATCGCCGAGCAGGTCCGCCGCCAGTACCAGCACTTCGTCGTGGACGAGTACCAGGACGTCAGCCCGCTCCAGCAGCGCCTGCTGGAGCTGTGGCTCGGCGAGCGGAACGACCTGTGCGTCGTCGGGGACGCCTCACAGACGATCTACTCCTTCACCGGCGCGACCCCCGACCACCTGCTGGACTTCCGGGCCCGCCACCCCTCGGCGACCGTGGTCCGCCTCGTGCGGGACTACCGCTCGACACCACAGGTCGTCCACCTGGCCAACGGGTTGCTGGCGCAGGCCGCCGGACGGGCTGCCCGGCACCGGCTGGAGCTGCGCTCGCAGCGCGAGGCCGGCCCGGAGCCCGGCTACGCCGAGCACGCCGACGAACCGGCGGAGGCCGCGGACACCGCGCGCCGCGTCCGGGATCTCATCGCGTCGGGGGTGCCCGCCAGCGAGATCGCCGTGCTGTACCGGATCAACGCGCAGTCGGAGGTCTACGAGCAGGCCCTGGCGGACGCCGGGGTGCCCTACCGGCTGCGCGGCGCCGAGCGTTTCTTCGACCGCCCCGAGGTGCGCGAGGCGGGCATCTCCCTGCGCGGAGCCGCGCGCGCCGGGGACAACGATCCCGTCCTCGCCGGCGTCCGCGGGCTGAGCGCCCGGGTGCGGGCCGTGCTCCGGGCCGGGGGCTGGCCGGCGGAGCCGCCCGCCGGATCGGGCGCCGTACGGGAGCGCTGGGAGTCCCTCGCCGCCCTCGTGCGCCTCGCCGAGGATCTGGAGCGGGCCCGGCCCGAGGTCACCCTCTCGGCCTTCGTCGAGGAGCTCGCCCAGCGGGCCAGCGCCCAGCACGCTCCCACGGTGGAGGGTGTGACGTTGGCCTCGCTGCACGCGGCCAAGGGCCTGGAGTGGGACGCCGTCTTCCTGGTCGGCCTCTGCGAGGGCGTCCTGCCGATCAGCTACGCCCGCACCCCCGAGCAGCTGGAGGAGGAGCGCCGGCTGCTCTACGTCGGGGTGACGCGGGCCAGGCGGCATCTGCGGCTTTCCTGGTCGCTGTCCCGGACGCCCGGGGGGCGCCCGTCCCGTCGGCCGACCCGCTTTCTCGACGGCCTGCGCCCGGGCTCCGGCGGCGGCTCCGCGGCCACGTCACCGGGCCGGGCGCCGGCGGCGCCGGGAGGCGGTGCCGAGGCCGGCCGCGGCCCCGCCCGCCCCGCACGGCGGCGGGCGCTGGTGCGCTGCCGCGTCTGCGGTCGCACCCTGACCGGCGCCGGCGAGGTCAAGCTCATGCGCTGCGAGGAGTGCCCCTCGGAGCTCGACGAGGAGCTGTACGAGCGGCTGCGCGCATGGCGGGCCGGGCAGGCGAGCAGGATCGGCCAGCCCGACTTCTGCGTCTTCACGGACAAGACGCTCATGGCCATCGCCGAGCGCGTGCCGGACGACGAGTCCGAGCTGCGCTCCATCGCCGGCGTCACGGCACGCAAGGCGCGCTCCTTCGGCGCCGCGGTCCTGGCGCTGTGCGCGGGAGAGGAGCCCGCTCCGGAGGACGCCGGGGGCTGAACGGAACATCAGGTTCCGCGCTCTTCGCGAGGGGGCGCCGCCGACCTGGGAAAAAACCGTGGGGAAAATAGTTTGCGCGGGCCGCCACCGGCCCCATAGCCTTCCGGATGTGGAGAGGGCGGCAGGCTTTCCGGCTTCTTCCCTTCCACGCTGTACTTATCCCTGAACACGTTCGGGTCCGGCTTCGGCCGGTTCCCGCCGAGACGCCGAGAGGAGGCGAGACCAGTGAACGGCATCTTCGAGATCACCCCGGGCAACACCAACGCCCTGACGACCGCTCGCTCGGTCGTTGCCACCTGCTCGCTCGGCGGCAGCCTCCTGGCCACCGGTCTCTCCGGTGTCCGGGTGGGCGATGAGCGACCGGCGAAGGCATCCGCCGCAGTGTCGGGGGCGCGGGCCACGGCCCACGCCTTCACCGCAGCGGTGGCGGGTGCCGGCGAACGTCGCCAGAAGACGCTGTACATCAAGCACCACACGATGTGGGCCTTCCGTGGGCCTGAACCCTGGAGAGATCCAGCCTGATCGGCGATCAGGTCGGCACCTTCCAGGGCCGCGGAACCCACATCGGGTACCGCGGCCCTTCTGTTTGCCCGAGCAGCCCGGTTCACCCACCGGACCGACAACGACAGACGAGGAAGTCACCAGTGCAGACGCAGACGCACGCACCGTCACCGCAAACCGACCTGAACCCGCCTGATCCCACGGAGGACTCCTTGACCCCCCTGACCACGCTCACCGAGCTGGACGACGCCATCGACCGGCTCGGCGTGGCCGTTCCCTGCCGCAGCTACGACCCCGAGGTCTTCTTCGCCGAGGCTCCCGCCGACGTGGAGTACGCCAAGTCGCTGTGCAGGACCTGCCCGCTGCGCGAGGCCTGCCTCGCCGGAGCCAAGGACCGTCGCGAGCCCTGGGGCGTCTGGGGCGGCGAACTGTTCGTCCAGGGCGTCGTGGTGCCCCGGAAGCGGCCGCGTGGCCGCCCGCGCAAGAACCCGGTCGCGGCATGAACGCCCCCGGCACGATCGACAGCCCGGCCGCGTACGGGCCGACGCAGCAGGACCCGATGAACGACACCGACTTCACCGCACGTGGGCGAAGCCGCGACGAGTGGCCCGCCATCACGCAGAACAGGACCCGCAAGATGCAACTCATGCCCGAAACACTGAGCCGAGCACGAATACAGCAGTACCGGAGCGAGGCGCGCGAAGAGCAGCTCGCGTGCCAGATCGTGCTGGCCCGGCGGATGCAGCGCAAGGCGGAACGCGCCTCGCTGAAGGCCCGCCGGGCTCTCGCCCGGACCGTCATGTACTAGAGCCCGTCCGGCGGTACCAGCCGACCGGCTCGGCATGGCTCCCGAGCGCACCGCCGGAACGCCGGCGGGCCGCGTCCGGGAGCCGGCCGCAGCCCGTCTCGGCCGGCTCCCGGACGCGGCGGTGACGCCAGGGAGGCGACGTCCGTGATCCGGCACCGTGGCAACAACGATCACCACACCACCTGAACCGACCGCAGCTCCCGTGGGGCCGGCCGCGGTCGTCGGCAGTAGCCCGGAGCCGGGGCGCGAACCAGCGCCCCGGCTCCGGCCATCGGGGCCCGGGAGCCCGGTGGCCTCAGGCCACCGTCCCGGCCACGGCGGTCGGACCCTCCGGGTCGGGCTCCTGCGCGTGCTTCTCCAGGGCCACCCCCGAGACGCCGCCTGGGGCGGCCCGGCCTCCGGCCGCCGCCGGGTCCTCTCCGGGGCCTTCCTCGGCGTCCTCCCCGGCGGGCTTCTCGGCGCGCACCTCCGCGCACTCCTCGCCGCTCCCGTCAGCGGCTTCCCCGGTGAGCTCCTCGTCCGCCTCCTGCGGGCAGAAGCCGGGCAGCCAGTCCTCCAGCTCGTCGCGCAGCCGCACCCGGGCGCCGAGCTGGCACAGCACCCCGATCGTGCTCAGGGACACCCGGTGGATCAGCAGGTAGGACGGGGGGAGGTTGAGCTGCTTGCCCAACTGGTGTGCCGGGGAGCGGGGGTCGGCTATGCGTGCTCCCTGGTCACGCATCCAGTCGCGGGTGAAGGGGAACTCCCCGGCCGCGGCGGGCTCGATGATGGGGCGCAGGTACGCGTAGACCGCCTCCGGGTCCAGCTCGATGTCCGGCTTGATGAACCCCTCGCCCCGTAGCAGCGCGTAGACCTCCTCGGTCCGCCCCTCCAGCGTCATCCGCAGCGTGACGCCGATGGGCCCGGGCAGCCCCTCCGGCAGCCGGTTGACCGTGCCGAAGTCCATGACGCCGAGCCGCCCGTCATCCAGCAGCCGGAAGTTGCCCGGGTGCGGGTCGGCGTGCAGCAGACCGGTCCGCGCGGTGCCGCTGAACAGGAAGCGGGCGAGCAGCTGGCCGACCCGGTCCCGCTCCTCCTGGCTGCCCTCGCGGATCACCGCGGCGAGCGGGGTGCCGTCCATCCACTCGGTGACCAGAACCTGTTCGCACTGGTGGACCACGTCGGGCACCCGCACGTCCGGGTCCTCGGCGAACTCCGCGGCGTAGGCGCGCTGCGCCTCCGCCTCCAGCCCGTAGTCCAGCTCCTCGGCGATCCGCTCCCGCAGCTCCGAGATCAGCGGCTTGACCTCCATGCCCGGTATGAGCGGGCCCAGCAGCCGGGCGAACCGGCTCAGCTGGGACAGATCGGAGAGCAGGGCCTCGCCGGCGCCCGGGTACTGCACCTTGACGGCGACCTCCCGGCCGTCGTGCCAGACCGCTCGGTGTACCTGGCCGATGGAGGCCGCGGCCGCCGGCTTGTCGGTGAACTCGTCGAAAAGCTCCCGCCAGCCCGGCCCGAGGCGCTGGGCGAGTACCGAGTGCACCGTCGCCGCCGGCATCGGAGGGGCGGCGTCCTGAAGCTTCGTCAGGGCGGCCCGGTACGGGCCGGCCACCTCCTCGGGAAGCGCAGACTCGAAGACCGAGAGCGCCTGGCCGAACTTCATCGCCCCTCCCTTCAGCGATCCCAGCGTCGAGAAGAGCTGTTCGGCGGTGCGCTGTTGAAGCTCCGCGGCGATGGCTTCGGCCGGACGGCCGCCGAGGCGCTTGCCGATACCGAGTGCCGTACGGCCCGCGAATCCGAGTGGCAGCGCCGCCAGCTTGGCGGTCCGGGTCACGGCCTTACGGGGAAGATCTGACATGCGACGCCCCTCCAACTCGCGGACTGGCTCCAGGAGCTCCCGCGCCGCCCGGCCCGGTCGCCATGGTCACCTGTGGCATGCCCGAGGCGGGGGCCGCCTCGCCGAGCCCCTCGGGCTCCTGTTCGGCTGCACCGCACGGGCACTCGCTATACGGTCGCACAGCCTCCTCCTCGCGCCGCAGCCCGGGCAGGACGAACGAGCCGCGTACCCCGGGCGGGGCCGCGCCGTCCCCGTCCAGGAAGCTCAGGACGAAGGAGGCGGCCGCGCCCGCCGTCACCGCGGCCAGCGCCACGTCGCAGGCCGGGACCGTGGTGCGCCGGGCCTGCCGCCACTGGCCGACCATGAGCGGCCAGGCCGGCTCCCGGGCCGCCCGCCGTTCCCACATGCACCGGGCACAGGCCGACTCCCCGGGCAGGACGAGCGGGCCGACGAAGCCGGTCGCCTCCAACACTCCCGTGTACAGGTGCGGGTGGCCGGCCGCGAGCAGCTCCCGCGCCGGCTCGGGATCCGGCGCGTAGGCCGCGAGCCCGTCCCGGGGAGCGAAGACCACCAGATCCAGGCCGCTCCCCGCGCGGCCGGGCTCGCCCCGGGGCCGCCGGGACCAGGGCGCCGCCCGCGTCACCACCCGCCGCAGGGCCGCCGATCTGCGCCGCCCCTCCTGCTCGGGGCCGACCCCGCCCGGGGCGGTGTCCCCGGCCGTGACACAGCCACCGTCCGCCACCTCCACCCGCCCCACCCCGGCGGCGGCCAGGAGCGCGGCCAGGGTTCCGCCCACCCTGCCGCCACCGCGCACCTGCACCTGCGCGGACCGCCGCGCGGCCAGCAGCCGGGGCGCCGTGCCCGGACACGGGTGCAGGACCGACAGCGAGGCCAGGTCCGGGCGCAGCCGCTCGCCCGCGGCTCCGGGAACGGCTGCACCCCGGACCGCCGCCGCGTCCTCCAGCAGCCCCGCGCCCGTCAGCCGGTCCACCACCCGCTCCGCCGTCCCGCGGGCGAGCCCCATCCCGGCCGCGGCCTCCCGCAGCCGGGCCATGCTCCGAGTGCCGTCCAACAGGTCGAGGAAGCTGCCCGTGGCCGTGTCGACCGGTCCCAGCACGACCGCGTGCGCGGGCGTGACCCCGTACTGGACCGTCTGCCGGTCCCGCCAGCAGCGCCTCAGCGCCGGTTTGATCATCGGATGCATCGGTGACCCCCTTCAAGGCGCCCGCCCACGGCGGACGTACCGCGTGAACCGCGGGAAACGGCTCAACTCACGACAACTTCCGACAGCATGGACCCTCCGGCCGGATCGTGCGTCGCGTTGTCCACAGGGGGTGGGTGACAGTCGTACTAGTCCTGCGCAGGAGTCATGTGACCTCGGCAGCCGGCCTCCGGCCCGGTACCGTCGAGGGGTGACCGCCGAACCGCTGGACAGCGCCGCACCTCTCGACGGCCGCCCGCCCGCGCATGCCGCGCACCCCCACGAGAGCGCGCCGTCCCGGGAGGGCGCGCTCGTGGTGACCGAGCACGGCCCGGTCGAGGTCCGGCGCAGCGCCCGCCGGAGACGCACCGTGTCGGCCTACCGGGAGGACGGGCGCACCGTCGTGCTCATCCCCGCCCGCATGTCCGCGGCCGACGAGCGGCGCTGGGTCGGCGTCATGCTGGACAAGCTGGCCGCGCAGGAGAGCCGGCGGACTCCGGCGGCCGGGGAGCTGGCCGAGCGCGCCGCGCGGCTCTCCGAGCAGTACCTGGACGGCCGGGCCCGCCCCACGTCGGTGCGCTGGGTCACCAACCAGAACACCCGCTGGGGCTCCTGCACCCCGGCGGAGGGGACGATCCGGCTCTCGCACCGGCTGCAGGGCATGCCGGAGTACGTGCTCGACTACGTCCTGCTCCACGAGCTCGCCCACCTGCTCGTTCCCGGGCACGGGCCCGGCTTCTGGCGGCTGCTGGAGGCCTACCCCCGCACCGAGCGGGCCCGTGGCTACCTGGAGGGCGTGGCGTCGGCCGGGCGGCTCCCGCACGCCCGTGAACCCCGCGAGTCCCGGCCCCGCGAGTCCCGGCCCCGCGGGGGTCGCGCTCCGTGGGCGACCGGTTAGCCTGGCGCGCAGCAGTTTCCGGCACGGATGGGGGACGGTCGTTACGCATGGCGAGGCAATTCCAGCGGGGCCACAAGGCCAAACTCAGTGACCTGACGGCGGGGACCGATCTGTACGTCGGCGTGCAGATCGGCGGCCCCGGGCTGACGTTCGACATCAGCTGCTTCGGCCTCGACGGCGATGAACAGCTCTCGGACGACCGCTACTTCGTCTTCTACAACCAGCCGAAATCCCCCGAGGAGGCCATCCAGCAGCTCGGGCCCCAGGCCGGGGACACCGAGTCCTTCCGGGTGACGCTCGACAAGATCCCGGACGCGGTACGCCGCCTGTCGTTCACCGCCACCCTCGACGGCGAGGGCCAGCTGTCGAACGTCTCCCCGGGCTATCTGCGGATCGTGGCGGGGGGCGAGGAAGTCGCCCGCTACTCCTTCGACGGCACGGAGTTCAGCACCGAGCGGGCCGTCATGCTCGGTGACATCTACTTCAAGGACCTCTGGCGGTTCGCCGCCGTCGGCCAGGGGTTCGACGGCGGACTGGCGGCCCTGCTCCAGCACTTCGGTGGTGAGGTCGCGGACGAGCAGGAGCAGCCCGCGGCGCCCTCCGCCCCCGCCGCGGCCCCGGGCTTCGCCCCGCCGCCCGGCCCCGAGGCCCCGGCTCCGGCCCCCGCACCCGGCTTCGCCCCGCCGCCGGGCGGCCAGCAGTCGGTGGCCCGGCCTCCCGCGGCCCGGGCGCCGTCGGCGCCCGTCCCCGCTCAGGCACCGGCGCCCGCCCCCGTCCAGCCCCCGCAGCCGGCCGCCGCCGTGCCGCAGCACGCCGCGCCGACGATCGCCGCGCCGCTGTCCCCGCCGGGCGCCCCCTCGATGCCGCAGCCCCCGGGGCCGCCGCAGCCCCCGCCGGGCGTCCACACCCCGCCGGGCTTCGGGCAGCAGCCGCCCGGCCCGCCCGGGGCCGCCGTTCCCGGCGCCGCAGGCGGCTACACCGTGCCGCAGCAGGGCGGCGGCGGGCTGCGGGTCAGCCTGGAGAAATACCGGGAAGCGCCCGTCGGTCAGCGGTGGACGGCGCAGAACAGCCAGCTCGTCCGGGTGGACCTCGGCAGCGACCCGCAGCCCGTCCTCGCCCGCCAGGGCAGCATGGTGCTCTACCAGGGCGACGTGGACTTCAGCCACAAGGGCGCCGGCTTCATGGGCCGGGTCGTCGGGCACGCCACCGGGCAGGAGATGCAGCTCATGCGCTGCGCCGGGCGCGGGCAGGTCTTCTTCGCCGACGAGAGCAGCTATCTCCACCCGATCGAGCTCCAGGGTGACGGCATCTGCGTCTCCGCGGAGAACGTGCTGGCCTTCGACGAGACGCTCCACTACGAGGTCCGCCGCATCGAGGGGCACGGCATCCCCGGTGGCGTGCTGTTCACCATGCAGTTCCAGGGCACCGGAACCGTCGTGGTCAAGACGCACGGCACCCCCGTGGTGCTGCCCGTCACGCCGATGACGTACGCCGACGCACAGGCCGTCGTCGCCTGGTCGTCCGCGGCCCAGGTCATCGTCTCCAGCCAGGTGCGGCTGCGCCGCAGCGCCTACCCGGGCCACAGCGGGGAGAGCGTGAACCTCCAGTTCCGCGGCGCGCCCGGCAACTTCATCGTCGTCCAGCCCTACGAGGTCTGAGGGAGCCCGTCATGACCCAGAACCAGCTCGCGGGCTTCGCCCCGACTCCGCCGGCCGCGCGGATGGAGAACCACGGCAGCCACATCCTCAAGGTGGCCATGGCCTCCGGCCGGGACGTCTACGCCCGCACCGGATCGATGATCTCCTACGAGGGCTTCGTGCAGTACGAGCCCAACCCGCCCGCCGTCCGGCAGCAAGCCGCCCAGTGGCTCACCGGCGAGGGCGCGCCCCTGATGCGCTGCCACGGCGACGGCCTGCTCTACCTCGCCGACTACGGCGCCGAGGTCGTCGTCCTGCACCTCGCGGACGACTCCCTGTCCGTCAACGGCACCAACGTCCTGGCCTTCGACGCCCAGCTCCAGTGGGGTGTCGAGCGGGTCAAGGGGCTGGCCAAGCTCGCGGGCCAGGGCCTGTTCAACGTCACCATCGCGGGTACCGGATGGGTGGCGCTGACCTCGCGCGGCACACCCGTCGTCGTCGACTGCGGCCGGGGCGAGGACGAGACGTACGTGGACCCGGACGCGCTGGTGGCCTGGTCCACCAGGCTGAAGGTGAAGGGCAAGCGCAGCTTCAAGGCGTCGTCTCTGATCGGACGCGGCAGCGGCGAGGCCTTCCAGCTCGGCTTCTCCGGCGAGGGCTTCGTCGTCGTCCAGCCCAGCGAGGACAGCGCCGACCGCCTGCGCGTGCGCGGCTGAGGGGGAGGAACACACGATGCAGAGTCCGCTTTTCGCCCACGTCGAGGTGCAGGACGCACCGCCGTTCGGGCTGCAGAACGACAAGCTCCTGCGCGTCGTCATCGACGGGCACCGGGACGTGCTGGCCCGCAAGGGCAGCATGGTCGCCTACCAGGGGCAGGTCGAGTTCGACGGGGAGCCGCACCAGCACGGCCGCCGCCGCATGGGCCGCGAACACCTGGACCTGATGCGCTGCTCGGGCAACGGGACGGTCTTCTTCGCCAACCTCGCCCAGGACGTCCACATCGTCGACGTCGGCCGGGACGGCCTGACGGTGGACAGTTCCTATGTACTCGCGCTCGACACGGGGCTGCACTGGGAGGTCATCAGCGTCGACAGCCAGTACGGCATCGCCGGAACCGGCAAGTACAACCTGCTGATCACCGGGCACGGTCAGGTGGCCCTGATGACGTCGGGGAAGCCGCTGATGATGCCGGTCACCCCCGATCGATACGTCAGTGTGGACTCGGACGCCGTCGTCGCCTGGTCGACCGCGCTCACGGTCCAGATGCAGGCGCAGACCAGCTCCTCGGGTGTCTGGCGTCGCCGGGGCAGCACCGGCGAGGGCTGGGAGCTGAACTTCATGGGCGAGGGCTTCGCCCTCGTTCAGCCCAGCGAGCTGCTGCCGCCGCAGAACGCGCAGATCGGCGGCGGGGTCAGGGGCCAGTTCGGCATGGACCGGCCCACCGGAGGCAGCATCTTCACCAACTGACGCTCTTCACCGGCGGGCCGAGCGACCGAACAACGGCCGAGCGGCCGAGCGACCGAACAACGGCCGAGCGACCGGCCGACGACCGACCGGCAGACGGGCGCCGGGCCGGGATCCCCGCATCACGGCGGGGATCCGGCCCGGCGGCGTCACAGCAGTGCGCGGGCCCGCTCGGTGAGACGGACGACGGAGGCGTCGGCCGCCCGCCCCACCTCGTCGAACGGGAACCAGCGCAGCTCGAGCGACTCCTCGCTGACGGCCTCCACGGCCCCGGCCGGGGCGAGGGCCACGTACTGCACGTCCAGGTGCCAGGCACACGGCGTGTGATGCCGGTCCAGGCGCGCCGGGCCGCCCGGCAGCAGCCTGAGCCCCGGAATGCCGGACTCCTCCGTCGCCTCCCGCAGCGCGGCACCGGCCAGCGTGGTGTCCCGCGGCTCGCAGTGGCCGCCCATCTGCAGCCACATGCGCAGCTTCCCGTGCAGGGTGAGCAGCGCCCGGCCGGCCTCGGCGTCCACCACCAGGGCGCTCGCGGTGAGGTGGCCGGTGTCGCAGGAGCGCCACATCGCGTCGTGCCGCGCGGCCAGGTGGTCGAGGTAGGCGCCGCGCAGCGTCTCCTGCCCGGCGTCCGGAGCGGGCCACTCCTTCAGCACCCGCACCGCGTCGTCCCGCAGGCTCACCGCGCGTCGTCCCCTCTGCCGCCCTGGCCCTCCTCGCCGGACTCGCCCTCCCGGCCCGGCTCCTCGCCCGGCTCGCCGGTGTCCGAGGTGCCCTCGGCCGCCACGCCGAGCATCTTGTCCAGCTCGGAGAAGTCGGGCTGCTCGTGGTGGACGAAGCCGTCCGGGTCGTCGAGGTCGGCCGCGGTGGGCAGCATGTCGGGGTGCGCCCACAGCCCGTCGCGCCCCTCGGGGCCCCGGGCGTCGGCCAGGGAGGCCCACAGCCGTGCGGCGTCGCGCAGCCTGCGGGGCCGCAGCTCCAGCCCGATCAGGGTGGCGAAGGTCTGCTCGGCGGGGCCGCCCGTCGCCCGTCGGCGGCGCAGCGTCTCGCGCAGGGCGTCGGCCGCGGGCAGGTGCGGCTGCGCGGCGGCGTGCACGACGGCGTCCACCCAGCCCTCCACCAGAGCCAGCGCCGTCTCCAGCCGGGCCAGCGCCGCCTTCTGCTCGGGCGTGTCCTCCGGCTGGAACATGCCCTGCTGGAGCTTCTCCTGCAGCTCCTCGGGGCGGCTCGGATCGAGCTGTCCGACGACGTCCTCCAGCTTGGCCGTGTCCACCGCGATGCCCCGGGCGTAGCCCTCTACGGCGCCGAACAGGTGCGAGCGCAGCCACGGCACGTGGGCGAAGAGCCGCTGGTGGGCGGCCTCACGCAGTGCGAGGTAGAGCCGCACCTCCTCCTGCGGGACGCCGAGGCCCTCGCCGAACGCCGCCACGTTGCGCGGCAGCAGCGCGGCCTTGCCGGCCGGGCCGAGAGGCAGCCCGACGTCGGTCGAGCCCACGACCTCGCCGGCGAGCACGCCGAGGGCCTGCCCGATCTGGGTGCCGAACATCGCGCCGCCCATCGAGCGCATCATGCCGAGCAGCGGCCCGGCCATGGCCTGCATCTCCTCGGGCAGGACGTCGCCCATGGCGGCGCCCACCCGCTCGGCCACCGGGTCGACCAGTTCCTTCCACACGGGCAGCGTGGCCTCGACCCACTCCGCCCGGCTCCACGCCACGGTGGCGGCGGCTCCGGAGGGGAGCGAGGTGACGCCGTCCAGCCACAGGTCGGCCAGCCGGAGGGCCTCCTCGGCCTGGGCGCGCTCCTGCGGGCCGACGCTGGCGTCCTTCGAGCCGTCGGCGGCGCCCTGGGCGACCGTCTGCCGGGCGATGTCCTTGGCCATGTCCCAGTTGACCGGGCCGCCCTCGTAGCTGAGCATCTGGCCGAGGCGCTGGAAGGCCGCGCCCAGGTCGCCCGGGTTCATCCCGCCGGGGCCGCCGAGCGAGCCGAACATCGCGGCGAGCGGGTTGTTCGGGTCCCCCGTGCCGCCGGGCATGCCGCCGAAGCCGAACGGGTTACCGCCCTCGCCGCCCTTCTTCCTGCCGTCGTCGCCGTCCTCCGGCTCCTCCGGCGGAAGGCCGAATCCGAATGGGGTGTCACTCACGGAAAGTCCTCGGCTCTGTCGGTAGGTCGGATCGGGTCGGTGCGCGGTGCGGCGGCGTCCACGCGCAAACGCATCGGCGCCACGCCGAACCGCGGCGTCGGGCGGCTGCGTCCGTATGAAGCGTCCATACCGAGCGGGACCGCCCGTTTCGCGGGCACTCCCTCCAGCCTAGACACCTGTCAGGCAGGATGGGTCCTGCGCACCCGTACCAGAGACAACCACTGGAGCAGCCCGGTGAGTTCCCCTGAGCACCACGTTCGCGCAGCGCGAAACGGCACTTCCGGCCCCGTCGTCGCCGTCACCGGCGCCGCCGACGGCATCGGCGCGCTGCTCACCGAGCGGCTGGCCGCCTCGCCGGAGATCCGGCAGGTCATCGCGCTGGACGAGCGGCGCGGCGAGACGGAGGGAGTGGAGTGGCACACCCTCGACGTGCGCGATCCCGCCCTCGCCGACCGGCTGCGCACCGGTGACGACGGAGGGGAGCCGGCCGACGTCGTCGTGCACCTGGCCCTCGACCTGGACCTGGAGTCGGACCCGGAGGCCCGTACGGCCTTCAACGTGCGCGGCACCCAGACGGTGCTCACGGCGGCCGCGGCGGCCGGGGTGCGCCGTGTCGTGCTGTGTACCTCCGCCATGGTCTACGGAGCCCTGCCGGAGAACGAGATCCCCCTCGCCGAGGACGCCGAGCTGCGGGCGACCGCGGAGGCGACGGGCGTGGGCGACCTGCTGGAGATCGAGCGGCTCGCTCAGCGGGCGCCCCGGGCCCACCCGGGGCTCGACGTGACCGTACTGCGCCCCGCCGTCATGGTCGGGGGCATGGACACCGCGCTGACCCGCTACTTCGAGTCCCCGCGGCTGCTCGTGGTGGCCGGCTCCCGCCCGTGCTGGCAGTTCTGCCACGTGGAGGACCTGGTGAGCGCGCTGGAGTTCGCCGCGCTGGAGAAGGTGGACGGCGAGCTGGCGGTGGGCTGCGACGGCTGGCTGGAGCAGGAGGAGGTCGAGGAGCTGTCCGGCATCCGCCGGATGGAGCTGCCCTCGGCCGTCGCCTTCGGCGCCGCCGCGCGGCTGCACCGCCTCGGGCTCACCCCGTCCCCGGCCGGTGACCTGGCGTACACGATGTACCCGTGGGTGGTGAGCGGCTCGCGGCTGCACGACGCGGGCTGGCGGCCGAAGTGGACGAACGAGGAGGTGCTGGCCGAGCTGCTGGAGGAGGCGGAGGGCCGGCACGCCGTGGCCGGGCGCCGGCTCGGCCGTAAGGACGCCGCGACGACGCTGGGGGCCGCCGGCGCGACGGTCGCCCTGGTGGGCACGGCCGCCCTGGTCCGCCGCGCCCGCAGGCGCCGCGGCCGGTGACGCGGAACGCCCATCCGTGCCCCGGGACGCCGGGGCGACCGCGACCGGAGGTGACCGGAGGACGGAAGCGTGTTTCCGAATCCCGTCCCCGTGCGGCAGCATGAGCCCATGGCACACACGCACGACGCGGCCCAGCACCCCGGCGAACAGGGTGCGGCCGCCCCGATCCGGCTGCTGGCGATCCGCGAGACGCCTCTCTCGCTCGACGAGGTCTTCCGCGCGGTGGGGGACAGCGCGGCCGGGGGCACGGCGCTGTTCGTCGGCACCGTCCGCGACCACGACGGCGGCGCGGACGTCTCCCGGCTGGGCTACTCGGCCCACCCCACGGTGGAGGCGGAGATGCGCCGGATCGCCGAGCGGGTCGCCGCCGAGTTCCCGGTGCGGGGGCTCGCCGCGGTGCACCGCGTGGGGGACCTGGCCGTGGGGGACCTGGCCGTCGTCGTCGCCGTCTCCTGCCCGCACCGGGGAGAGGCGTTCAGCGCCTGCCGCAAGCTGATCGACGACCTCAAGCACGAGGTTCCCATCTGGAAGCAGCAGATCTTCGCCGACGGCACCGAGGAGTGGGTCGGCGCCTGCTGACCGGCGCGCCGGGTTCCGGTTGCGTGGCCCGGCGCCCGGCCCAAGAGTGGAATCTCCCGATCCGTCCGCCGTGCCCGCCTCCGCCGTCCGCGGCGGTTCGGCGGGCCGGTCCGCGAAGGAGGTTCGCATGGCGTCGCTGGTCTGGTTGCTCATACCCCTGGCGGGCGTGATAGCGGCGGCCTTCTGGGCTTCCTGGGCCGCCCGGCAGTCCCCGGAGAACGGCTCGGGCGACGCCGCCGGGGTGGCCGGGTACGACGCCTTCCGCAGCGCCATGGAGAGCGCCGCGGCGGACCGCTACCGGATACCCGCGCGCTCCGCGGCCGCCCCGGGAACGCCGCAGGCGCCGCCCGCCCCCTCCCCGGAGGCGCCCACCGTCCCGGACGCGCCCTCCTCCCCGGACGGCCCGTCCCGAGCGGGCGGTTGAGCGGAGGGTCCCGTAGTGTCGGGGCATGCCTCGCCGCCACGCCTCGATGCTCGCCTCCGCGCTCCTCCTGATAGCGATGCTCTGCGCGGTGGCCCTGGTGCGGGTCCCCTACGCGGAGCTCTCACCCGGGCCGACGGTCAACACGCTCGGCGAGTACGGCGACGAACCGGTCCTCAGCATCGACGGCCGCCGCTCCTACGACACGTCCGGCAACCTCAACATGACCACCGTCCGCGTCACCAGCGCGGACTACCGGATGACCCTCGGCGAGGCCCTCTACGGCTGGTTCGCCGACGACTCGGCCGTCGTCCCGCACGAGACGCTGTACCCGGAGGGCACGACCGTCGAGGAGGCGGAGCAGGAGAACGCCGAGGAGTTCACCCGGTCGCAGGAGAGCGCCAAGGTCGCGGCCCTGCGGGAGCTGGACATCCCGGTGGCGACCCGCACGGTGGTGAAGGCCGTGGTCAGGGACAGCCCCTCCGAAGGCGTGCTGCGCGCCGGTGACGTCATCAAGGCGGTGGACGGCAGCCCCGTCGACGAGCCGTCCGACGTCGCCGAGCTGGTCACGGAGCACGAGGCGGGGGAGGAGGTCGTCTTCACCGTCGTCCCGGTCCAGCAGGCGACGGACGCGGAGGAGGCGGGCGAGGACCCGGCCGCGGGAGAGACCCGCGACGTCACCATCACCACCACGGCGGCCGAGGGCGACGGGCGCGCCATCGTGGGCATCGAGGCCGGAACGGCCCACACCTTCCCGTTCGAGATCGACATCAAGCTCGCCGACGTCGGCGGCCCCAGCGCCGGGCTGATGTTCGCCCTCGGCATCACCGACAAGCTCACCCCCGAGGACCTCACCGGCGGCACCTTCGTGGCCGGTACCGGAACGATCAACCCGGACGGGGAGGTCGGCCCGATCGGCGGCGTGACGATGAAGACCCGGGCCGCCCGGAACGCGGGGGCGCGCTACTTCCTGACCCCCGAGGCCAACTGTCCGACGGCGGCGGGGGACCGCCCGGACGGCCTCACCCTGGTGAAGGTCGCCACGATCGACGACGCGCTGGACGCCCTGGAGAGCATCCGCGAGGACGACACGGACGCCCTGCCCCGCTGCACCGCGAGCTGACCGGGCGGGCCCACCGGCCCCGCGCCGACGACGGCCCACCGCCGATCCGGCGGCCCTCCGACGCCGCGGCCCGTAGCCGGGCCCGCGGCACCACCGCCGACCGAGCCCCCCCCCGTCCGGCTCGGCGTGCGGCTCAGCCGGAGAGGGTGGCCGTCAGCGCCTCGGCCAGCCCGGGGACCAGGTTCTCCCCGGTCAGCACCTCCGTCGTGGCGTCCTTCTCGCGCAGCCGCAGCGCCGCCTCGCGGCCTCCGTCGCGCAGGACGCCGACCGTCATCCGCACTTCCTGGCGCTCGGGGTGCTCGGCCACCCAGGCGGTGAGCGCTTCCTCGTCCAGGTCCTTCGGCAGGGAGGTCTCGGCGGTGGGGGGCAGCATCAGCCGCTCGATGCTCAGGGCACAGCCGGTGACGGCGTCCGGCCAGGCGATGGTGCCGAGGAACTCGTCCAGCGGCACGCCGGGGGGCAGTTCGTCCTGCTCGATGGGCGTGAGGCCGACGGCCGGTCCGGTGTCGCCGTCGTCCAGGCCGAGGCGTTCGGCCAGCTCGGGCTCCTCTTCCCGCAGCTGCGCGGTGTCGACGAGGGCGAAGAGTCGGGCGGGCTGGTCCCAGCCGAGCCCGGCGGCGTACTCGTCGATCTCCAGTACGGCACGGGTCAGCGGGGACGCGGCGGGCGGGGTTCCGTCAAGGGGGAGGTTGCTCATGCCCATATCGTGCCTTCTGAAGCCCCGGGAACGGGAACCGAGTAAAGCTTCGTTAAGTTGACCAGACGAGCCCTGTGGTACGGGGCCCGCATCATCCATCGCGATCTTCGAGGTGCGCACCTTGGCTTTCCAGATGCCGGACCGGGGCTCAGGGGGCCCCTCCGGGCCACGGATCAGAGTCGGCCAGCCATCCCGGCGTGCCAAGACGCTGTTGCTGACAGCAGGCGTGCTGGCCGTGCTGGCCATGCTCTTCGTCATGTTCGCCGGGTTCTGGACCGACTGGCTCTGGTACCGGTCGCTCAATTACACGACGGTCTTCACCACCACGCTGTGGACCAAGATCGGCCTGTTCGCCGTGTTCGGCGTCCTCATGGCCGTCGCCGTCGGGCTCAACGTCTGGCTCGCGCACCGGCTGCGCCCGCCACTGAGCGCGATGTCGCTGGAGCAGCAGAGCCTGGACCGCTACCGGATGGCCATCGCGCCGTTCAAGAAGTGGATCCTGCTCGGCGTCGCCGCCCTGGTCGGGCTGATCGCCGGCGCCTCCGCCTCGGGGGAGTGGCGCACCTGGCTGATGTGGGTGAACGGCACGTCGTTCGGAGAACGGGACGCCCAGTTCAACAAGGACATCTCGTTCTTCGCCTTCGACCTCCCCTTCTACCGCTTCCTGCTGAGCTTCGGCTTCGCCGTCGTCGTGCTCTCCCTGATCGCCGCGGCGATCGTGCACTACCTCTACGGCGGTCTGCGCGTCACGACGCCCGGGGCCCGGGCCACGACCCAGGCCACCGGCCACCTGTCGGTGCTCCTCGGCCTCTTCGTCGCCCTCAAGGCGGTGGCGTACTGGCTGGACCGCTACGGGCTCGCGGTGAAGTCCAGTGACATCCGGGGCACGAGCGACTGGACGGGGCTGCGCTACACCGACGCGAACGCCTACCTCCCGGCGAAGACGATCCTGTTCTTCATCGCCGCGATCTGCGCCCTGCTGTTCTTCGGCGCGCTCTGGCGGCGCACCTGGCAGCTCCCGGTCATCGGCCTCGGTCTGCTGGTGCTCTCCGCGATCCTCATCGGCGGGCTGTACCCGGCGATCGTCGAGCGTTTCCAGGTCCAGCCGAACCAGCAGGCCAAGGAGACGCCGTACATCCAGAAGAACATGGAGGCCACCCGCAAGGCCTACGGCATCGACGACGTCCAGTTCTCGAACTTCGAGGGGCCGCCGGAGGACCAGGCCGACACGGACGACGCCCAGCGCAACCAGGAGGCGCGGGACTCGGTGGGGGACACGGCCAGCATCCGCCTCCTCGACCCGAGCGTCGTCTCGCCGGCCTTCCGCCAGCAGCAGCAGGTGCGCGGCTACTACACGTTCCCCGACGACCTCGACGTGGACCGCTATGCCACGGCGGAGGGCGGCGAGCAGGACACCGTCGTCGGTCTGCGTGAGATCAACATCGGCGGGGTCACCGAGCGCAACTGGATCAACGACCACTTCAAGTTCACCCACGGCTACGGCGTCGTCGCGGCCAAGGGCACCGAGGTGGACTACGAGGAGGGCGGCGGCACCCCGGTCTTCACCGAGAGCGACCTGCCGCCGCAGGGGCAGCTCCCCGACTACCAGCCGCGCGTCTACTACGGCGAGAAGACGACGATGTACTCCATCGTCGGCGGCCCCCAGCAGGAGCTGGACTACGTCGCGGACGACCAGGAGAAGCTGTACACCTACGAGGGCGACAGCGGCGTCGACATTTCCAACACCTTCAACCGCGCCGCGTACGCGCTGACCTTCGGGGAACCGAAGATCCTGTACTCCGGCGCCATCGGCGACGGCTCGCGGATCCTGTACAACCGCACGCCCAAGGAGCGGGTCGAGGCCGTCGCGCCCTGGCTGACGATCGACGGTGACCCGTACCCGGCCGTGGTCGACGGCAAGATCCAGTGGATCGTCGACGCCTACACGACGTCCAACGGCTACCCGTACTCGTCGCGGACGACCCTCGGGGACACCACGCAGGACGCGCTGACCGACGGCCAGCGCACCGTGATCGCCCAGCAGGACCGGGTCAACTACATCCGCAACTCGGTCAAGGCCACCGTGGACGCCTACAGCGGCGACGTGAAGCTCTACGAGTGGGACACGAAGGACCCGGTGCTCAAGACCTGGATGAAGGCGTTCCCGGGCACCGTGGAGCCGCGTGAGGAGATCAGCGAGGACCTGATGCGGCACCTGCGCTACCCGCAGGACCTCTTCAAGGTCCAGCGGGAGCTGCTGACGCGCTACCACGTCGACACGGCCGGCCAGTTCTACAGCGGCAGCGAGCGCTGGCAGATCCCGATCGACCGGACGCGGGACGACGAGCCGGTGCCGCCGTACTACCTCAGCATGAAGATGCCGGGGGAGGACGCGAAGAGTTTCTCGCTGACGACCACGTTCAACCCCAACAACCGCGAGACGCTGAGCGCGTTCATGGCGGTGGAGTCGGACGCGGCCAAGGACGACTACGGCACGATCCGCATCCTCAAGGTGCCGACGTCCCTGGAGGTCTCCGGCCCACAGCAGGTGCAGAGCCGCTTCAACTCCGATCCGCAGATCGCCGAGTCGATCAACATCCTCGAGAGAGGTGACTCGGAGGTCGAGTACGGCAACCTGCTGACGATCCCGATGGACGACGGCATGCTCTACATCGAGCCGCTCTACGTCCAGGGCGCCAACACCAACTACCCCCGCATGCGTAAGGTGCTGGCGGCCTACGGCGGTGAGATCGCCTACGAGGACACGCTGGAGGAAGCCCTCAACGGGGTGTTCTCCGTCAGCGGCGAGAGCGAGCAGCCACCGGGCGACCAGCCCGAGGAGCCCCCGGCCGACCAGCCGGAGCAGCCCGACCAGCCGGAGCAGCCCGCCGAGCCGGGAAGCCCGACGGAGCTGTCCGAGGCCCTGTCGGACGCCCAGGACGCCTACGAGGCCGGTGAGCGTGCGCTGCGCGAGGGCGACTGGGAGGCCTACGGGCGCGCACAGGACGACCTTCAGGACGCGCTGCGCCGTGCCGAGGACGCCCAGGGCGGCGACGGTGGCGGCGCAGGCGGCGGCGAGGGCGGCGGCCAGGACGGCGAGGGCGACGGGGGGTGAAACGAGCACGCTCCGCGCCGTGCTAGAGTTGTGAACACAACGGCGCGGGGTGGAGCAGCTCGGTAGCTCGCTGGGCTCATAACCCAGAGGTCGCAGGTTCAAATCCTGTCCCCGCTACTGAACGGAAGGGCCCGGAGTATTCACTCCGGGCCCTTCCGCTTGTCCGGTGTCGGCCGTCGATCGCGCCCGTTGTCAACTCTCCTTCCAACAACTGGGTTTGAGCCCTCGTTATATCGGGAAGTCGACAAAACGCTGAAGTGACCTAGTGGGTTGGGGTATACCGGGTGTACCCGGGTTGCAGGTGGTGCGACGATGGACGTTATGGGGGAGATGACAGGGCTTGGCTACACAGAGCGCCGGAATGCCGGAGTTGTGCGTGACGTCCGCACCGCAGGGCCCGACGAACCGCTCGTGCCGTCCCCGGCAGGGGCCGGCGGCCTGAGCGCACTCGGTGCCGCCCTCCTGCGCCGGGGCGAGCTGGACGAGGCAGAGCCGCACCTGCGGGCCGCCGCCGCGGCCGGGGACCGGGCCGCCGTCAACAACCTCGGAGTGCTGCTGCACCAGCGCGGCCGTGCCGACGAGGCTGCCGAGTGGTGGCGGGCCGCGGCCGTGGCCGGTTCGGCCGCGGCCGCCCACGCGCTCGGCCGGCACCACCGGGAACGCGGTGACGAGGTGGCGGCCGACTACTGGCTGCGGCAGTCGGCCGAGGCGGGGCACACCCTGGGTGCCTACGCCCTGGCCGATCTACTCGACCATCGCGGCGAGGAGGGGGCCCAGGCGTGGTTCCGGGCCGCCGCCGAGGGCGGGCACCGTGAGGCCGCCTACCGGATGGGCCTGCTCAGCCTCCCGGCCGCCAGTAGCGCGGGCGGCGCCTCCACGGCCGCGGAGTCCTGGTTCCGGCAGGCCGCGTCCCGTGGCCACCGCGGAGCCGCTCTGCGCCTCGGCGTGATCCTGGAGGAACGCGGAGAAGCGCGGGAGGCCGGCCGCTGGTACCTGATCGCCGCTGGCGAGGGAGAGCCCGGTGCCGCCTGTGCGCTCGGCTTCCTGCTGCGCGACGGCGGGAACGAGGAGGCTGCCGAGGAGTGGTGGCTGCGGGCCGCGCGGGAGGGCGACGGGAACGCCGCCAACGCCCTGGGCGCGCTGCACGCCGAGCGCGGCCGTCGCCAGGAGGCGGAGCGCTGGTACCTGGCGGCCCTGGACGCGGGGGACATCAACGGCGCGTTCAACCTCGGCCTGCTCTGCGCGGGGCAGGGCCGCGAGGCCCAGGCCGAGCAGTGGTACCGCAAGGCGGCCTACGCCGGTCACACCGAGGCGGCCAACGCGCTGGCCGTGCTGCTGCTCCAGCGAGGGGACACCGAGGGCGCGGAGCCGTGGTTCTCCAAGGCCGCCGAGGGCGGGAGTGTGGACGCGGCCTTCAACCTCGGCATCCTGAACGCCGGGCGCGGGGCGGAGCGCGAGGCGCTGCACTGGTACCGGCAGGCCGCCGAGGCCGGCCACGCGGGGGCGGCCCTGCAGGTCGGCGGCTCGCTCCTGCGGGACGGCGAGGAGGACGCCGCCGAGCGCGTCCTGCGCCGCGCCGCGGAGGGCGGCAGCGTGGAGGGTGCCTTCCGGCTGGCCTCCCTGCTGGAGCGCCGCACGGCCGGGGCGTCCGGGGCGACGGAGGCTTCGGTCCCGTCCGGGCGGCCGGGACCGGCCCGGATGTCCGCGGGCTCTTCCGAGCGTGCCGGGGCTGGTGCACCGGCCGGGACGTCGGCAGGCGGCGGGGACGACCGGGACGGCGAGGATCCGCCGGAGTACGAACGCTGGTACGCCGCGGCGGCCCGGGGCGGCCACCGACGGGCGCAGGTGCGGGTGGGCATGTGCGCGGCGGCCCGGGGGGAGGTCGTCGAGGCGGCCCACTGGTACCGCACGGCCGCGGAGGCGGGGAGCCCGAACGGCGCGTTCAACCTCGGCCTGCTGCTGGCCCGGGAGGGGGCGGAGCCGGAGGCGGCCCTGTGGTGGGCCCGTGCCGCCGAGGCGGGCCACGGCCGGGCGGCGCTGCGCCTCGGCCTGCTGGCCGCGCGCCGCAACGAGCTGGCCGAGGGACGGCGCTGGTGCGCCCTGGCCGTGGAGCTGGGGCCGGCGGCCGTGGCGGAGCGGGCGGCCCGGCTCAGCGAGGCGCTGCACTCCGAGCTGTCGGCCTGAGCCTGGCGGGCGACCCATGGATTTGCGCTGGTCGTAACCCTGTGGCTAAAGTAGGGGACACAACGGCGCGGGGTGGAGCAGCTCGGTAGCTCGCTGGGCTCATAACCCAGAGGTCGCAGGTTCAAATCCTGTCCCCGCTACTGAAAACGGTGGCCCGGAACCCATGGTTCCGGGCCACCGGTCTTTTCGTGTCCGCCCGTCTGTCCGTCCGGGAATCCGTCCGCCCGTCCGGGCAAGTGAAAGGCCCGCCCCTCGGGGCGGGCCTTTCACTTGCGTCGTGGCGTCCGTCCGTCCGGGCGGGCGCGGCCGGTCAGGCGGCGGCGCAGGAGGGGCACACGCCCCGGTAGATGACGGAGGCCTCGGAGACGGCGAATCCGAACCGCTCGCTCTCGGGCAGGGCGCCGAGCGGGTCGGCGGCCGGGTGGACGTCCCGGATCGTGCCGCAGTGCGAGCACACCAGGTGCTGGTGCGTGTGGTGGGCGTTCGGGTCGTATCGCTTGGCGCGGCCGTCCGTGCTGACCTCGATGATCTCGCCGAGTGCGACGAGCTCGCTCAGCGTGTTGTACACGGTTGCACGAGCGATCTCGGGAAGCCGTTCGGCCGCCCGGGCGTGCACTTCGTCGGCGGTGAAGTGCACGTGGTCCCCGTCGAGGACCTCGGCGACGACGCGACGCTGTGCGGTCAGCCGCCAGCCGCGGTTGCGCAGCCGTTCCAGAAGGTCACTCATCGATCCCATCCATCGTTCAGGTGGGGCCAGCTTAACAGTGGGCTGCCACCTGGTCGGACTGTGTACGGACTTCATAGTCATCTTGACTTAGACACAGTCCAATGTAGGCTCTGGTCTCGGCGACAGTGCAGGACAGGACAAGTGCGGGAGGCGAACGAGTGACTGCCCAGAGTGAGAACGGTCCTCTGACCACGGAGGCGGGCGCTCCCGTCGCGGACAACCAGAACAGCCAGACGGCCGGAGCCGGCGGCCCCGTCCTGGTCCAGGACCAGCTTCTGCTGGAGAAGCTCGCCCACTTCAACCGCGAGCGCATCCCCGAGCGGGTCGTTCACGCGCGGGGTGCGGGTGCCTACGGCACCTTCACGGTGACCGCCGATGTGACGAAGTACACGCGTGCGAACTTCCTCTCGGAGATCGGCAAGCGGACCGAGGTATTCCTCCGCTTCTCCACCGTGGCGGGCAACCTGGGTGCGGCCGACGCGGTGCGCGACCCCCGCGGCTTCGCGGTGAAGTTCTACACCGAGGAGGGCAACTACGACCTCGTCGGCAACAACACCCCGGTGTTCTTCATCAAGGACGCCCTCAAGTTCCCCGACTTCATCCACACCCAGAAGCGCGACCCGTACACCGGCTCCCAGGAGGCGGACAACGTCTGGGACTTCTGGAGTCTCTCGCCGGAGTCCACGCACCAGGTGACCTGGCTCTTCGGCGACCGCGGGATCCCGGCCTCCTACCGCCACATGAACGGCTACGGCTCGCACACCTTCCAGTGGAGCAACGAGGCCGGCGAGGTCTTCTGGGTCAAGTACCACTTCAAGACCGACCAGGGCGTCCGGAACCTCACCCAGGAGGAGGCCGACGTCCTGGCGGGCCGGGACCCGGACAGCCACCAGCGGGACCTGCGCGAGTCCATCGAGCGCGGCGCGTTCCCCGGCTGGACCGTGCAGGTGCAGATCATGCCGGCGGCCGAGGCGGCGGAGTACCGCTTCAACCCGTTCGACCTCACCAAGGTCTGGCCGCACGAGGACTACCCGCCGTTCGAGATCGGCAGGCTGGAGCTCAACCGCAACCCGGAGAACATCTTCGCCGAGGTCGAGCAGTCGGTCTTCAGTCCGCACCACTTCGTCCCGGGCATCGGCCCCTCGCCGGACAAGATGCTGCAGGGGCGCCTCTTCGCCTACGGCGACGCGCACCGTTACCGCGTCGGCGTCAACGCCGACCACCTGCCGGTCAACCGTCCGAAGGCCGGCGAGGCCCGCACCCACGGCCGGGACGGCGTCCTGTACGACGGCCGCCACGGCCGGGCGCGCAACTACGAGCCCAACAGCTTCGGCGGCCCGGCGGAGACCGGCCGTCCGCTCTGGGGGCCCGTGCCCGTCTCCGGTGCCACCGGGGACCACGCGGCGCCGCGCCACGTCGAGGACGACGACTTCGTCCAGGCGGGCAACCTCTACCGGCTGATGTCGGAGGACGAGAAGCGGCGCCTGATCGACAACCTGGCGGGCTTCATCGCCAAGGTCTCGCGCGAGGACATCGCGGAGCGCGCCGTCGAGAACTTCCGCCGGGCCGACACCGACTACGGCAAGCGGCTGGAGGAAGCCGTGCGGGCGCTGCGCGGCTGAGCCGCGCCATGACCGCGGCAGGCGGTCCTCCACCGTGGTCAAGGCCCTGCGCGGTGGGGCCGACCGCCTGCCGCCCACCCCGGAGGGGCCGGACGCCGATGCCGATGGGCTCCGGCCCCTCCGGCCTTCTCGGGCCGTGGGATCAGACGGCGACGGTGCCCCGCCGGGACGCCGCGCGGGGCGGTCCGCCCGAGGCCGTCCAGCAGCGGACGATGTCGCGCACGGACACGATGCCGACCGGTTCGCGGTCGTCGAGCACGATCAGATGGCGGAAGCCGCCGCGCGTCATCGTTCCGGCGGCCTCCTCCAGGGTCCATTCCGGCGCGGCGAAGACGACGGACGTCGTGGTGTGGGCGTGCGCGGTCTCCCGGTCGGGGTCCTGCCCGCAGCCCACGGAGTTGAGGATGTCGCGCTCGGTCAGGATGCCGAGCCCGCTGGTGTCGGTGTCGAACACCACCGCGGCCCCGACCCGGCGCCCCGCCATCAGGCAGGCGGCCTGACGGAGAGTGTGGGTGGGGCCGATGGTGAGGACCGTGGTCGTCATGGCGTCGCGGACGAGGTCGGGCATGGTCGACGTGCCACCTCCTTGGCGGAGCCCGGAGTCCGGTCGCGTCTACGGGAACGGATTCACAAGCTCACAAGCGGGGGAGTGTTCATCGTCACACGGACGTCGAACCCCAACAAGAGGTCGTACGCGGCCCGCTGCCGCCCACACCCCCGCACGCCCCCGACGGGCGCCGGGCGCGGCCCGTCAGCCGCCCAGGTACTCCAGCAGCTCCGGGTGCAGCAGGCCGTTGGACGCGGCGGCGTCCCCACTGTGCGGTCCGGGACGGCCGTCGAGCCCGGTGAACGTGCCGCCCGCCTCCTGGACGATGACCACGTTGGCCGCCATGTCCCACAGCGACAGCTCCGGCTCCGCGCACAGGTCCACCGAGCCCTCGGCGACCATCATGTAGGGCCAGAAGTCGCCGTAGGCCCGGGTACGCCACACGGAGCGGGTGAGGTCGAGGAAGCCGCCGAGCCGGCCGCGCTCCTCCCACCCGGACAGCGAGGAGTACGCGAACGAGGCGTCCCGCAGCCGGGACACCCGGGACACCTGCATCCGCGTCGCCGCCGACAGGCTCCGTCCCGTGTAGGCGCCGCCGCCCTCGGCCGCCCACCAGCGGCGGTTGAGCGCCGGGGCGGAGACGACGCCGACGACCGGACGGTCGCCCTCCTCGCCCCGCTCCATGAGGGCGATCAGCGTGGCCCACACCGGGACGCCGCGGACGTAGTTCTTGGTGCCGTCGATCGGGTCGATCACCCAGCGCCGGGGGCCCGTGCCCTCGGTGCCGAACTCCTCGCCGAGCACGGCGTCGCGCGGTCTGGCCCGTTGCAGTGACGCCCGGACCAGCTCCTCGGCGGCCTTGTCGGCCTCGCTGACCGGCGTCATGTCAGGTTTCGTCTCGACCTTGAGGTCGAGCGCCTTGAACCGCTCCATCGTGGTGGCGTCGGCCGCATCGGCCAGCACGTGGGCGAGACGCAGATCATCGTGATAGTCCGGCATGATCGAACAGTATCGAGCGGAGCGTGCCCCGGCCACACGGGCGGTCCGTCCGGGCGCGGCACGCTCGGCACGCTCGTCCGAACGCCGCCGTCCCTCACGCCTCCCGACACCGCCGTCCGCGCGCCTCCCGGGTTCTGGCCTCCCACGTATTGACATGCCTGGTCCGTCCGTTGATCCTGTGCCGCAATCGACCGTGGCCGAGGGGGGAGGGGAGCATGCCCAGCGCGCGCGAGGCCCTGCTGATCGCCGCTCAGACGGCGCTGGCGGACCGGCCCTGGGCGACCGTGCGCATGGTGGAGGTCGCCGCGGCGGCCGGAGTCTCCCGGCAGACCCTGTACAACGAGTTCCGCACGAAGGAGGGGCTCGGGGCCGCTCTCGTGGACCGGCAGATCGACGGGCTCGTCACCGGCGCGGCCGACGCGGTGACCGCCGCCCGCCGCCGCGGCGGCGATCCGGCCGCGTGCTGCGCCGCGGCGGCCGTCTGGATGCTCGACCGGGCGCGGGAGGAACCGCTCCTGCGCGCCGCGCTGACCGGCTTCTGGGACTCCCGGCTGCCGCTGCCCGAGTACCGACCCGAGCAGGTCGTCGCCCGGCTGTGCGCGACCACCCTGGACGCCCTGTGCGGCACCGGGGAGGCCGAGTTGCGCCGGGCCTGCGAGGTGGGTCTGCGGCTCGCCCTCTCCTACGTCGTGGTGCCCCCGGCCGACCCGGAGGCCCCGGCCGGGGTGGCGGCCGTCGTCGCGGCCCTCCTGCGCGGGACACCCGCCGGGGCGCAGTCCGTCGACTGACGGCATCGACGGGCTGCGGCGGGCATCGACCGGCGGCGGAGCCCGGTGGAGGGTCGCGGACGGACGGGCTCAGTCGCCCTCGCGGCGCTCCCGGGTGGCCAGGAGCCGGCGCAGGGAGTCCAGCCGGGCCGGTTCCGCGTGCCCCCCGGCCACCCACGCGTCCAGCGCGCAGTCCGGCTCGTCGTGGCTGCACGCCCGCGGGCACTCCGCCGTGCCCGGCTCCAGGTCGGGGAAGGCGTGGATCACGCGGGACGGGTCCACGTGGTGCAGTCCGAACGACCGCACGCCCGGGGTGTCGATGACCCAGCCCTCGTCGTCCGGCAGCGGCAGCGCCAGCGCCGAGGTCGTCGTGTGGCGGCCCCGCCCGGTGACGGCGTTGACGACGCCCGTCGCCCGGCTGCGCTCCGGCACCAGGGCGTTGACCAGCGTCGTCTTGCCGACGCCCGAGTGCCCGACGAAGGCCGTGACCCGCCCCTCCAGCAGCTCGCGCACCAGGGTCGCCGGTTCGTCGTGCCGGGTCGCCACCGCCCGCACCCCCAGCGGCGCGTACGCGGACAGCAGTTCCTCGGCGGGGGCCAGGTCCGCCTTGGTGAGGACGAGCAGCGGTTCGAGCCCCGCGTCGTAGGCGGCCACGAGGCAGCGGTCGATCAGCCGCGGCCGCGGTTCGGGGTCGGCGAGCGCGGTGACGATGGCCAGCTGGTCGGCGTTGGCGACGACGACGCGCTCGTACGGGTCGTCGTCGTCGGCCGTGCGGCGCAGCACCGACGAGCGCTCCTCGACGCGCACGATCCGCGCGAGGGTGTCCTTCTCACCCGAGAGATCTCCCACGACGGCGACCCGGTCGCCCACCACCACGCCCTTGCGGCCCAGTTCGCGGGCCTTCATGGCGGTGACGGTCCGGCCGTCGACCAGGGTCGTGATGCGTCCGCGGTCCACGGTCAGGACGAAGCCCTCGGTCGCGTCCTCGTGCTTGGGCCGGATGCGGGTGCGCGGACGGCTGCCCCGGCGCCCCGGGCGGACCCGGATGTCGTCCTCGTCGGTGTGCTTGCCGTAGCGGCGCATGCCCGCGCCGTCCCTACGCGGCCACGCCGAGCATGGCCTGCCACAGCTCCGGGAACTCCGGCAGCGTCTTTGCGGTCGTCGCCACGTTCTCCACCTCCACGCCGGGCACCAGCAGGCCGAGCAGCGCTCCCGCCGTCGCCAGTCGGTGGTCGTCGTAGGTGTGGAAGACCCCTCCGTGCAGCGGCCGCGGCCGGATGCGCAGGCCGTCGGCCGTCTCGGTCACGGCGCCGCCCAGGCCGTTGATCTCCTTGGTGAGCGCAGCCAGCCGGTCCGTCTCGTGCAGCCGCAGATGCGCGACGCCGCGCAGCACCGACTCGGAGTCCGCGAGCGCCGCGACCGCCGCGATGCCCGGGGTGAGCTCGCCGACGTCCGACAGGTCGACGTCGATGCCGTGCACGGCGCCGGTTCCGGTGAACGTCAGCCCGCGCTCGTCCAGCTCGCAGCGGCCACCCATCGCGGTGAAGATCTCCCGCAGCGCGTCACCCGGCTGGGTGGTGTGCCGCGGCCAGTCCGGAATGGTGACCCGGCCGCCGGTCACCAGGGCGGCGGCCAGGAACGGCTGGGCGTTGGAGAGGTCCGGCTCCACCGTCAGGTCCCGACCGAGCAGCGCGCCCGGCGTCACCCGCCAGACGTTCGCCTCGCCGCCCGACTCCGGGGTGTCCACCTTGGCGCCGACGGCCCGCAGCATCTCGACCGTCATCCGGATGTGCGGAAGCGAGGGCAGCGTCGGCCCGGTGTGCCGCACCTCGACGCCCTGGTTGAACCGGGGGGCCGACAGCAGCAGGGCGCTCACGAACTGGCTGGAGGACGAGGCGTCGACCTCCACCGGGCCGCCGGCCAGCGAGCCCGCGCCGTGCACGGTGAGCGGCAGGGCGCCCCGGCCCTCGTCGTCGATGCGGGCGCCCAGGGAGCGCAGAGCGTCGATCACGCCGTGCAGCGGACGCTCGTACGAGCGCGGGTCGCCGTCGAAGTGGACGGGCCCGTCCGCCAGGGCCGCCACGGGGGGCAGGAAGCGCATGACGGTGCCCGCGTTGCCCACGTCCACCCGGGCCGGGCCGTGCAGGCCCGCCGGGATGACGCGCCACGCCTCGCCCGTGCCGTCGGGGCCGACGCCCTCCTCGATGCCCACGCCCATCGTGCGCAGCGCCTCGGCCATCAGCACGGTGTCCCGGGAGCGCAGGGGGCGCCGGACCCAGCCGGGCTCGGAGGCCAGGGCGGCCAGTACCAGCGCGCGGTTGGTCACCGACTTGGAACCGGGCACGGTGACGGTCGCGTCGACGGGGCCGGCCGCGCAGGGGGCGGGCCAGTGGGCTGCGGTGGCGGTCATGACCTTCACTTTAGGCCGTGGGCGGCGCGGGGGACGAACGCCTACCCGCCCAGCAGCCAGGTGCCGCCGCCCACGAGCGAGCAGAGCGCGACCGCGTGGAAGAACAGCAGCCAGCCCACGGCGGGGACGTTGGTCAGCCGGTGGAGCTGGTCGGCGTCGCTGTCGGGCAGGCCGGACGACCCCTCGGGGACGCCCTGGGGCCACCCGTACACGGGCTGCGGCATCCTGCGGGTCCGGCGCCGCTCGCGCTGGAGCTCGAACACCGGGCGCACCCCGCCCAGGAGCAGGAACCACACCGCCGCGTAGGCGAAGAGGGCCTGCACCTCGGCGGACGTCAGCCAGGACACCAGCACGAACAGCGAGCCCGCGGACACCACGGTCAGCACGCCGTAGGCGTTGCGCACCATCACGAGCAGGGCCAGGAGGAGTGCCGTGGCCCCCCACAGCAGCGCGGTGATGCGCCCGGAGGCCAGCAGCGCCGCCCCGCCCAGGCCCAGGAGCGGCGGGGCGGTGTAGCCGGCCGCCGCGGTGAGCACCATGCCGAGCCCGGTCGGCCTGCCGCGGGAGACCGTCAGCCCGGAGGTGTCCGAGTGCAGCCTGATGCCCTGGAGTTGACGTCCCGTCAACAGGGCCATGAGGGCGTGGCCACCCTCATGGGCGATCGTCACGGCGTTCCGTGCGAGCCGCCACGGCGCCCGTACCCCCACCACCGCCAGCGCGAGCAGGCCGGTGGCGACGACGAGCCACAGCGCGGGCGCCGACTGGACGCCGGTCACCCGGCCCCACACGTCGGTGAAGTCGTCGATCCCCATGTGCTCCTCTTCCCGTTCCGCTCGCCGTCCACCCTGCCACGCCGTCCTCCGCGGGCCGGCGGGGCGGCCGTCCCCGTCCGCCCGAGCGGTACGGCCCCGCTCCCGCGCGGCCGTACCGCTCGGGCGGACCCCCACCCCCTGCGACGCCTCCGGGCGCCCGAATCGTTGCGGTAGATAGCCCGGTCCCACGCGGCCGGGCGTCCACGTCGACGGGCCGGGACAGGCCGGAACAGGAAGGTGCGAGGTGCACATCGCGTTCCTCCTCTACAACGCGTACGGAATCGGCGGCACGATCCGCTCCACGGTGAACCTCAGCGGCGCCCTCGCCGCGGCCGGGCACACGGTCGAGATCGTCTCCGTCCACCGGACCAGGGACGACCTGCGGCTGGAACTGCGCCCCGGGGTGCGCACCCGGGCGCTCATCGAGTGCCGCCGGGACGCCCCCGGCTACGACGGCGGGCACCCGCGCACGGCGGAGCCGACCGGCATGTGGGAGGACAGCGGCGTCAGCAGCGGCCCGCTCGCCCCCACCCGGCTGACCGACGAACGGGTCGCGGAGTACCTGCGCCGGACGGAGGCGGACGTCGTCATCGGCACCAGACCCGTCATCAACGGCTACCTGGACCGCTACGGCCGCTCGCGCTACCTGCGCATCGGGCAGGAGCACCTGACCCACGACTTCCACAACCCGCAGCTCCGCGAGGACCAGAAGGCCGCCTTCGCGGGGCTCGACGCCCTCGTCACCGTCTCCGAGGCCGACGCCGTCCGCTACCGCGAGATGCTGCCCGGAGCCGACACCCGCGTCCTGTGCATCCCCAACGGCGTGCCCGCCGTTCCCGTGACCCCCTCCGCAGGCGACTCGAAGACGATCGTCGCCGCCGGACGGCTCATCCCGGTCAAGCGGTACGACCGGCTCGTGCGCGCCTTCGCCAAGGTGGCCGCCCAACGCCCCGACTGGACCCTGCGGCTCTACGGCCGCGGGCCGCGCGCCGCGTCCCTGCGGAGCCTGGTCGACGAGCTCGGCCTGTACAACCGGGTCCGCCTGATGGGAGCCGTCACGCCGATCGAGACCGAGTGGGCCAAGGGAGCCGTCGCGGCCGTCTCCTCCGACGGCGAGTCCTTCGGCATGACCATCGTGGAGGCCATGCACTGCGGTGTCCCGGTGGTCTCCACGGACTGCCCGCTCGGCCCCGGGGAGATCATCACCCACGGGCGCGACGGGCTGCTGGTGCCGCTGGACGGCGGCGAGGACGCGTTCGCCGAGGCCCTGCTCCAGCTCATCGACGACGACGAGCGACGGCGGGCCATGGGCCGCGCCGCCCGCGAGACCGCCCGGACCTACGACCCCGAGCGGATCGCGGCCCGCTACATCCGGCTGATGGAGGAGCTCGGCGCGTCCCGCCGCGGCCCCGCCCACCGGCTGCGCGGCGCCCTCGCCGGCTACCGCGCGCGGCGCGCGGCCGCCCCCGGCGGCCACGGGCCCGGCGAGACCGGCGTGCCCGCGCCCCGGGCCCGCGCCGCCGCCACCGCGGACGGGGGCGTCGCCGTCCGCCTCGCCGCCGCGGACCTGCCCGACACGCCGCTCGACTTGGTGCTGCGCCTGCGCAGGGACCCCGGGGAGCGGCAGGTCGTCCTCCCGCTGCCGCCCGGGCGGGACGCCACGGACGGCTGGCTCGAGGTCGTCCTGCGGCGGAGCGAGCACCGGCTTCCCGAGGGCCGCTGGGACCTCCACACGGCACCGCGGGGCACGGACCGGCGCCGCCGGGTGCGGGCGGAGCTGGTGGAGCAGGCCGCGCTGGTCACCCTGGAGCCCAGGGTGGACGAGAACGGCGTCTCCGCCTGGGTGCCCTACACCACCTCCGAGGGCAACCTCAGCGTGCGCACCTGGCTGCGTCCGGCCCACGCCGAGGTGGAGCACGTCGAGGTGGGGGAGGAGGCGGTCGTCGTCACCGCCGTCGCGCACGGGGCCGTCCCGGGCCCGGACGCGGCGGTGCTGGCCGCCTCCCGCGAGGACGCCGACCGGGACTTCGCCGTCGCGGCCCGCCCGCTGGCCGGCTCCCGGTTCACCGTCGCGCTGCCGTACGCCGGGGCGCTGGCCCGGCGGAGCGCCGGACACGACCTGTGGGACCTGCGCCTGCTGCCCGCACCCGGGGCGGAGCCGGTGCCGATCGGGCGGATCGGAGGCGACTCGGCCGACCGCCGGAAGACC
This sequence comes from Streptomyces sp. WMMC1477, assembly GCF_027460245.1. Taxonomy (NCBI): domain Bacteria; kingdom Bacillati; phylum Actinomycetota; class Actinomycetes; order Kitasatosporales; family Streptomycetaceae; genus Streptomyces; species Streptomyces sp. WMMC1477. Next base: position 4,057,293 of record NZ_JAPZBD010000003.1, read on the forward strand.
GACGTCTACCCCGCCGTGGAACTGCCGCACCCGGAACGCGGGACGACGCGGATTCGGCCCTACATCACCTTCCGCAACGAACTGGCCCTCAGCGCCCGCGACATCGAGCCGCCCGGCGACGCCTGAATACCCGCCTTGGGCGCCCGGTTGTCCGGGCCGCGTGGCAGGCTTGCACACATGTGCGGAAGGTACGCGGCGAGCCGGAGCCCGGAGGACCTGGTCGGGCTCTTCGACGTGAGCAAGTGGGAGCCGACGGAGACGCTGGCCCCGGACTGGAACGTGGCGCCGACCAAGGACGTGTTCGCGGTGCTCGACCGTCCGGTGAAGGGGTCCGGCGATCCGGACCCCGTGCGGCAGCTGCGGGTGCTGCGCTGGGGCCTGGTGCCCTCCTGGGCGAAGTCCCCGGAGCTCGGAGCCAAGATGATCAACGCCCGGGCGGAGACGGTGCACGAGAAGGCGGCGTTCCGCCGCGCCTTCACCTCCCGCCGCTGCCTGCTGCCGGCCGACGGCTACTTCGAGTGGGTGACGGGGACGGAGGAGCTGGACCTGGAGCAGCGGGGTCGGCGGAAGCGCCCCCGCAAGCAGCCGTACTTCGTCACGCCCGTCGACGGCTCGGTGATGGCGCTGGCGGGGCTGTACGAGTTCTGGAAGGACGTCACCAGGGCTCCGGACGACCCCCGGGCCTGGTGGGTGACGTGCACGGTCATCACGACCGAGGCCGAGACGGTGCCGCTGCCCGGCGGCGGGGAGGGCGGCCCCCGGTCGCTGGCCGACATCCACCCGCGCATGCCGGTCGCCCTGCCCGCGGACCGCTGGGACGCCTGGCTGGACCCGGCGCGGGACGACGAGGGCGAGCTGCGGGAGCTGCTGGGCGGGCTGCCCACCGGGCTGCTGCGCGCCTACCCGGTGAGCACCCAGGTCAGCAACGTGCGCAACAACTCCCCGGAGCTGGTGGAGGAGCTCGACGCCCCCGAGGTCGGCACGCTGTTCTGAGCCGCCCGCGCTCTGGGGTCTAATGGCCCCCATGAGCACCGAGAAGCCGAAGGCCGAGGACGTCGGGACCCCGGCCGGACCGGCCCGCGTCACCTGGCACCGCGCTTCCGGGGCGCACACCGTCCTGGCCCTCGGGCACGGGGCCGGCGGCGGCATCGAGGCGCGCGACCTGGCCGCTGTGGCCGCGGTGCTGCCCGGGCACGGCGTCACGGTCGCGCTCGTCGAGCAGCCCTGGCGGGTGGCGGGCAAGAAGGTGGCGCCCGCGCCGAGGACGCTGGACACGGCCTGGCGGGCGCTGTGGCCCCGGCTGGCGGCCGAGGGGCTGCCCGTCGTGGCCGGCGGCCGCAGCGCCGGGGCCCGGGTCGCGTGCCGCACGGCCGCGGACCTGGGCGCCGCCGGGGTCGTTGCGCTCTCCTTCCCGCTGCACCCGCCGGGCCGGCCCGAGAAGTCCCGGGCGGAGGAGCTCCTCGGCGCCGGGGTGCCCGTGATCGTCGTCCAGGGCGGGCGTGACCCGTTCGGGCGGCCCGGGGAGTTCCCGGCCGGAACGGCGATCGTCGAGGTGCCGGAGGCCGACCACGGCTTCGCCGTCCCGCGGCGGGCGGAGCTCTCCCAGGACGCGGCTGTGACGCTGATCACGGATGCCGTGGCCGGGTGGCTGACCCGGGAATGATCCGCCCGGCGCCGGTGTTGTGACCGATTGCCGGGCGGGAGTCCGGCACGGACCACACGGCGTCACGAGGCACCAGGAGAGGGAGCCGCCCCCATGGGTTCAGTCGCTTGCCCGCAGCGTCCCCAGGCCGTCGCGATGGACTGGGCCACCCTCGCGCTGGCCGGTGCGGGGGAGATTCAGGCGGCGAATGGTGTGGAACGTCGTCTATTCTCCGGTTCCAGCGGGCCCGGTGAGGGGTTCGCCGCCGATACGGAGGAGGTGGGTCCGGTCACGGGCACCGAGGACGGCACGCAGCATCTGCCGCGGGAGACGGACGCCGAGCGCAACGCCCGGTTCGAGCGGGACGCTCTCGGCTTTCTCGACCAGATGTACTCCGCCGCCCTGCGCATGACGCGCAACCCGGCGGACGCGGAGGATCTGGTCCAGGAGACGTACGCCAAGGCCTACGGCTCGTTCCACCAGTTCCGCGAGGGCACCAACCTCAAGGCGTGGCTGTACCGCATCCTCACGAACACGTTCATCAACTCCTACCGCAAGAAGCAGCGGGAGCCACAGCGCAGTGCCGCGGAGGAGATCGAGGACTGGCAGCTGGCCCGGGCCGAGTCGCACATGTCGACGGGGCTGCGTTCGGCCGAGTCGGAGGCGTTGGATCACCTGCCCGACTCGGATGTGAAGGAGGCCCTCCAGGCCGTTCCCGAGGAATTCCGCATCGCGGTGTACCTCGCGGACGTCGAGGGCTTTGCCTACAAGGAGATCGCCGACATCATGGGTACGCCGATCGGCACCGTGATGTCCCGTCTGCACCGAGGCCGCCGCCAGCTCCGCGGAATGCTGGAGGACTACGCGCGCGAGCGCGGCCTCGTCCCCGCGGGGGCGGCTGCGGGTGCGGGCGGTTCCGGGGGGTTCGACGAAGCGCACGACCGGAAAGGCTCGGACTCATGAGCTGCGGAGATCCGCACGAGACGGACTGCTCAGAGGTCCTGGACCACCTGTACGAGTACCTGGACCAGGAAATGCCCGACGCTGACCGGGAGAAGCTGGCCGAGCACTTCGACGAGTGCTCGCCCTGCCTGGAGAAGTACGGGCTGGAGCAGGCCGTGAAGAAGCTTGTCAAGCGATGCTGCGGCCACGACGACGTCCCCACGGACCTGCGGTCGAAGGTGATGGGCCGGATCGACCTCATCCGTTCCGGCGGCGCCGTGCCGGATCAGGCCGTCCTGGACACCGCCCGCTACTCCCACGGCGCTTCAAACCCCGGTCCGGCCGCCGAGGAGAGCCTCGGCGCGGGCGTCGACGAAGCCTCGTCCCCGGTACGCCCCAAGCTGAACTGAGCCCCCGCCGGGCACCCGTTCGGCCGGTTCGGGCTCCGGCGTCACCCCTCGCGTCCGGGCGTCTCCACGCCGTGTTCGCGCGGCTCCGTCCGAGTGCTCCCGCCGCCGCCCCGAGGGGGCCGTTCACCGGGCACGTACCCGGCCGACCCCCGTCATGTCGCGCCCTGCTGTCGGCTGAAGCAAGCTGACCCTGTAGCGACCGGAACGCCGCGGAACGGTTCGCCCCTTGCGGTAATGAGCGCGGGCCGGAGCGGGCATGGTTGGATGCGGGGGTAGTGCTCCGTAACGACCCGACACGCCACTGCACGCGGCGCCCTCGACAGGGAGACGGCAGACGCCATCATCGACAGGCGGGAATCAGGCGGGATCATCGTGAAGATCTTCGGCAGGGCACGGCACCGGCCGTCCACCGACTGGCGGCTCGCCACCGACCGCGCGTTCACCCTCATCGGTGACGGCCGGTACGAGGACGCGGGCGAGCTGTTGACGCGCGCTGCCGACCTGGAGCCCTGGCTCTCCGAGTCCTGGTTCAACCTCGCCCTGCTGCACAAGTTCCGGCACGACTGGGAGCAGGCCCGCACCGCCGGTCTGCGCGCCGTGGCGCTGCTGGACCGGGCGACGGGCGCCCCCGACTGGTGGAACGTGGGCATCGCCGCGACCGCCCTGCAGGACTGGCCGCTGGCCCGCCGCGCCTGGCAGGCCTACGGGCTGAAGGTGCCGACAGACGCGGCCGACGCCGCGGCCCTGGGCGAACCGACGGGCATGGAGCTGGGCAGCGCGGCCGTGCGGCTGTCCCCCGAGGGGGAGTCGGAGGTCGTGTGGGGGCGCCGGCTGGACCCGGCCCGGACCGCCGTGCAGTCGATCCCGCTGCCCTCCTCCGGGCGCCGCTGGGGCGAGGTGGTGCTGCACGACGGCGTGCCGAACGGCGAGCGCACGGTGAGCGGGGGCGGACGGCCCGCGGCGTACCCCGTCTTCGACGAGATAGAGCTGTGGGCGCCCTCGCCGGTGCCCACCTGGGTGGTGCTGCTCGAGGCGGCCACCGAGGCGGACCGCGAGGCCCTGGAGCAACTGGCCGCCGACGCCGGTTTCGCGGCCGAGGACTGGTCGTCCTCGGTGCGGCTGCTGTGCCGCTCCTGCTCGGAGTCGCGGATGCCGAGCGACGAGGGCGACGGCACCGCGCCCCGGCACGACCCGCACGACCACAGCGAGCCGGGCCACCCCGGCCCGCTGGGCCACATGACGGCCGGGGGGCCCGGCCAGGTCTGGATGCCGGAGCGCGAGTGCGGTCTGGCGGCGCCCGCCGCCCTCGTCCGCGGTCTCCTGGACGGCTGGGTGGCCGACAGCCCGGACACCCGCGAGTGGCGGGATCTGGAAGAGGTCTGCTGAGCCGTAGCCGGAAATGGCCGCTGGCGGCCGCCACCGTGCCGTCTCCCCGTACCCTGTAGGGCGGAACAGCAGGTTGTCAGGAAGGCGTACGGCGGCATGACCCAGCAGCAGGAGACCCGGCCGGATGCGGCCGGGGAGGGCCGGGAGGACGCGGCGGCCTCGGAGTTCGTGATCGACACCGAGGACTGCGAGGCGCGGGAGCGGGCCTACCGCGAGCGGGGCACCGCCCGTCCGATCACGGTCGTCGGCAATCCGGTGCTGCACCGCGAGTGCCGGGACGTGACGGAGTTCGACGACGAGCTGGCCCGGCTCGTGGACGACATGTTCGCCTCGCAGCGGGCCGCGGAGGGGGTCGGGCTGGCCGCGAACCAGATCGGGGTCGATCTGAAGGTCTTCGTCTACGACTGCCCGGACGACGAGGGCGTGCGGCACGTCGGCGTCGTCTGCAACCCGGTGCTGGCGGAGCTGCCGGCCGAGCGGCGGCGGCTGGACGACAGCGGCGAGGGCTGCCTGTCGGTTCCCGGCGCCTACAGCGAGCTGGCCCGGCCGGACTACGCGGAGGTCAGCGGCCAGGACCTCGACGGCAAGCCGGTCAAGGTGCGCGGCACCGGCTATTTCGCGCGCTGCCTCCAGCACGAGACGGACCACCTGTACGGGCGGCTCTACATCGACCGGCTCTCCAAGCGGGAGCGCAAGGACGTGCTGCGTCAGATGGCCGAGGCGACGCCCCGCTACGAGACGGTCCCGAACGACTGACCCGCCCGCCGGCCCCGGGCCACTCCGCCCGCGCCGGCCACCCGTCGAACCCGGCCACCCGTCAGCGCCGGCCCCCCCCGTCGTCCCTGGTCACCGCTGCCCGGGGCCGGCGGAGCCGTCGGTGCCCGGACGTCCGACGGCGGGGTCGTGCGCGCGGGGCGCGGCGTTTTCGTCAAAGGCCCGTCCATTGGCATTGCACCCGCGTTGTTGACGTGTACAACCGGCTCCGCCACGCTCTTCAGCCATGCGCAGACGACTGGTCAGAACGTTCCTCGCACTTGTCATGTTCGCGGCTGCGGCCCTTACGGGCACGATCGCCACAGCGGGTACCGCGCAAGCCGACAGCTGCTACACCTGGGGCCGCACCCTCAACCGCGGTGACTCCGGCTCGGACGTCAAGCAGCTCCAGATCCGCGTCGCGGGCTACCCCGGATACGGCAACGTCCTCGCCATCGACGGCGAGTTCGGCCCCGCCACTGAGGCGGCGGTCAAGCGCTTCCAGAGCGCCTACGGCCTTTCCTCCGACGGCGTCGCCGGATCGCAGACGTACAACAAGATCTACGCGCTCCAGGAAGCCGACTGCTCACCGGCCCACTTCGACTTCAGCGAGCTCAACCGGTGCAACTCGACCTGGAGCGGCGGTGCCGTGAGCGCCGCCACCGCACGGGAGAACGCCAAGCGCACCATGTGGAAGCTGGAGGCCATGCGGCACGCCCTCGGTGACGCGCCCATCCGCGTCACCAGCGGCTTCCGCTCCTACTCCTGCAACAACGCCGTCGGCGGCTCCCCGAGCAGCCGACACCTCTACGGGGACGCCGCCGACCTCGGCTCCGGCTCCCACTCGCTGTGCACGCTGGCCCGCCAGGCCCGCTACCACGGCTTCCGGGGCATCCTCGGCCCCGGCTTCCCCGGGCACAACGACCACACCCACCTCGACCACCGCTCCAGCCGCTACTGGTCCGCGTCGAGCTGCGGCATCTGACCCGCACTCCACCGACGGCCCAGTGCCGGGCAGGGCGCCAGCGCCCTGCCCGGCACTGGGCCCATCTCAACGGCTCTCGTCGGCCGTTCGGCGGGTTCCCTGACAGCAGACACGTCGGCCACAGAGGCCTGTGCTCGGCGGACCTGCGCCTGAGGGGACGAGAGACGAAGTACTGACGCAAGGGGAGCTCCGCCTTGCCCCATGTCCGAGGTCACGACGGCAACGGCTCGATAGCGGGCTCCTTGCTGCAGACTTCAGGACTCGCGGCTTTCGGAGGGTGCGCGTGGGAGACGGTGGGCCTCCCGTCCGTCGATGTCGTCGAGGAGAACATGGGAAGGCAGGCGGAAACCGGAATGAGCGGCTTGTCCGAGCCGGTCGCGGTGGCCTTACCTGCGCTTGTGTCAGGACCTTTCGCCGCCTTCGGCGTTGCGGCGAACGACGTGACTGCTTGAACGCAGGCGCGCGTGAATGGATCTTGCATGTGCTCAGTCAAGCGGCTTGTCATTCGAAATGCTCGTGACTCGCACACGCGGGGTGTCTAAAGTTCCGTGGAACCGTTGGCGTCTGAGCTGTTTGAGCGCATCGCACGAGCGTTGTCGTTGTGACGATGAGACGGAAGTGAGGCTGCCCGTTTCATGAGGGCTGATGCTTGACCATGGCGCTGATGTGGAGTGAGAAGTTGCCGCATGCCGACGATTCGGCGCTGTGCGGTGGCGGAGCGCAGGCGTGGGTAGCCCTCCAGGAACGCATGCCACTGAGATATGGCTTCTTCCAGGAAGCCAAGGCGCAGGAGCGTTTCCGCGAGGCGGGCGTGGCTCAGGATCTTGGCGCGGCGCTCACCCGCGGCGCGTAGGCGTAGGGAGAGCGTCAGAGCATCGGCGGCTCCTGAGTGGTCTCCGAGCGTAGCCAGGGTCTGGGCGCGCTGGTAGTGCAGGGCACCGGGTGGGTAGGTGGTGAACACGCCGGAAGCGGCGTCGCTCTTCTCGTAGAGGCGTTCGGCGTGGGACAGGGCCTTCAGAGCGGCGTGTCGGTCGTCCTGCGCCTCTAGCACAGCCAGTTGTGCCTGGCTATACGCTTGCACGGCGGGTGGAGAGGAACGGGCGTGGTCCGTCGCCTGTCGAGCCAGGTTGACGACTGGGGGGTGGCGATGCCCCAGATCATGGGCATGGGTGGCCATGGTGCGCAGCGCGATGGCCGAAGTAGCCGCATGCCGGGCTTCGAGGGCGAGGCGAGCGGCGGTGTGGTGGTACCGCTGGGCCACCGCGTCATCACCGCAGTCGGCGCACGCGTTGCCGAGCAGCAGAGTGAGCTGGGCGGCTGCTGTCAGAAGCTCACGGTGGGCTGCCTGTGAGGCGGGGTGGTGGAGCCAGCCGGTGACATCGCGAGCGAGGTAGGCGGTCAAGGCGGTGCGCACGGATCGTCCGCCGCCCGACTCGATCGCCTGGGCGAAGGCCGCGGTCATGGCCCGCATCTGCGCGGCCTCCGCGCCGCCGGCGCGCCACCCACCGGACTCCGGCGGGGAGACGGCCGCGCGGCGAGGCAGCGGGGGCGCGGGGGGCTGGGAGAGCGCCGAGATACTGAAGACGCCCTCACCCAGTTCGCTGCGACGAGGAGAAACGAGTTCGGTTGCGGCGAGGCGGACCAGGGCACGCAACGGATCAGGTTCCCTGAACACGTCTATTCCCGTGGCGGGTGAACAGGGCGTGAGCCCGGCATCCCGCCCGCTGACGGGATAACCGAGCCTTCGCGTCAGGGCCTCCAAGAGCAACTCGTCTGCAGGTGGCCGGGGCCGGGTTCCCGCCAGCCAGCGGGAAACGGTGGAGTGATCACAGCTCAGCCTTCTCCCGTTCTCGGCAGCGACGCGACGAACGGCACGGGCGAGTTGAGTCCGGTTCCAGTCGGCGGCCTCAAGCAGGCTCTGCAGTCGGGCATTCGGCGTACGCGTCATCGCCTTCCCCTTCCGGTATCCGCGAACCTTTCATCGATTCACAAGTGCACAAAGTTGCACGCCGGGCCCGATTCTCACAGCTCCGGGCGTCTGTGAACGCGTGGGTTCCTGCGGTCAACTGGAACGTACCCGGTGAGATCGACAGTTCACCGTGAGAACGCGCACAGGTGTGAGCTGCCCGACCGCTGGGGTTCGTACCGCCCTCAGACGCCAGGCATATTCCCCTTCGGCTAGCGCGTGGTGGTGCAGATTCGTTCCTGCGTATATCGGCTCTTTCTGATGTGGCTGATAGATGATGTGCGGAGAGGGGCATGGTCAAGTGATAGTCATATTTCTTACGGGCGGACCTGATGAGTTGGAAGGGGTCCGGCGCGTCAGGGCGGAAGTTCTTCCGGAGCGCTGGACTGTCACCTACTGCGGCCGTCACCAGCACTTCGAGCGAAGCGGTACCGCCGCTCCGGTGGATTTCGACGGCGAGCAGGTGCCGGTATTTCGGTTCACCCACAGTACGGCGATCGCCGAGTAGGAGTGTGGAACGCAGATGGTGAAGTGCCAAGCAGGGCGCGAGTTCGGTTCGGGGCAGGTGTCCGTCTCCGCCCGTCCTGCCGACGGCGGGCACCCCGGGGCTCCGCGGCGCCGGGTCTCGTTCAGCGGGGGTGAGACGTGAGGGCAGACGGACATCTGACTCATCGCGGGAGCGCGTTGCGTCTCTTCTGCCTTCCCTACGCAGGCGGTTCCGCAGCGGCTTTCGATGCTTGGCACGAGAATCTCCCCGACGGGGTGTCGGTGCGGCCGGTTCGATTGCCTGGCCGAGAACCGGGAGACACCCGGGAGCCACCGTCGAGGATGGATGTGCTGGTCCGCGCCACCGTTGCTCAGGTCCTTGCCTGTCCTGATGAGCCGTTCGCTCTGTTCGGGTACAGCATGGGCGCTCTCGTGGCCTACGAATCCGCTGTCGTCTTGGAGCGGGATCACCGCCGGACGCCTCTCCTGCTGATTGTCGCTGCCCACCCGCCGCCGCAATTGTCGGTGGTCACCAGCCAGGCGCATGTCCTCGGCGACGAGGACTTGGCGGAGTACTTGATGCGGTCCGGGGTTCTTCCCGAGGAACTACGAGGACGGCGTGCGTTGCTCACCGCCGTCCTTCCGTTGCTGCGGGCCGACGCCGCCGTGATCGAGACGTACCAATTCCGCCCCGGTCACCGATTGTCCTGCCCGGTCGTCGTGGTCAGCGGGTCTGAGGACAAGGTGGCTCCCCCTCATGTGGCTCCCTTGTGGTCCGAAGTGACCGCAGCGGATCCGCGCTGTCACTTGGTCAGTGGTGACCACTTCTTTCTCCGCCGAAGCCAGGTCGAGCTCCTGACACTGATCAGGCAGAACCTTCAGCGTGTCCTCGATGGGTGGCAGGCCCTCAAGGGCGCTCGTTCCGGCGCACCGTCGACGGCGAACCGGCCCGGTTCCCCAACCAGACAGAGCGCAAGCAGGACCGAACCGTCATCCGCAACCGCTCAGCCTCACGCGAGAGGAGCGATCATGCGTAGCTCAAGCACGGGAATGGGGAGGGACTCACGCCGTGCGGCTGAGCCCATCGCCATCGTCGGCATCGGCTGCCGCTTCCCCGGCGCGGATCATCCTGACGCCCTGTGGACACTCCTCCTTGAGGGACGGGACGAGATCACCACCGTCCCCGCCGATCGCTTCGACGTCGATGCGTATTTCGATCCGAGGCCGTCCACGCCTGGACGCACCCATAGCCGATGGGGCGGGTTCGTGAGCGACCTGCGCGGTTTCGATGCCAAGTTCTTCGGCATCTCACCGCGCGAGGCCGAACGGATGGACCCCCAGCAGCGCATGCTGTTGGAGACGGCATGGGACGGACTGAGGGACGCGGGGCTGGCGCCGCGAAACCTCGCCGGAAGTCGCACGGGTGTCTACATGGGGATGATCGCCAGCAACTACTGGGAGCTGCAGGACCGCACCGACCTCAACGTGTATTCGGTCACGGGTACCTCCTACGCGGTCTTGTCCGGGCGGCTCTCCTACCAACTCGACCTCCGCGGGCCTAGCCTGACCCTCGACACCGCCTGCTCGTCGTCTCTGGTGGCCGTGCATCTGGCTTGCCAGAGCCTTCGTCACGGAGAATCCGAACTCGCCATCGCCGGCGGGGTCAACGCAGTCCTCCTGCCCGATGAGGGCGTCGCCTATTCTTCGGCGGGCATGCTGTCCACGCACGGCCGCTGCAAGTTCGCCGACACCGACGGCAACGGATTCGTCCGCAGCGACGGTGTGGGCATCGTGATCTTGAAGCGGCTTTCGCAGGCCCTGAAGGACAGGGACCGTGTCTACGCCGTGATCGCGGGTAGTGCCTGCAACAACGACGGCCAGGGTAGTGGCTACCTGCTCACCCCGGCGGAATCCGGACAGGTCGAACTGCTGTCCACCGCGCTGCATGACAGTGGTGTGGAGCCGAGCGAGCTGGACTACGTCGAGGCGCACGGCACGGGCACCTCGGTCGGGGACGCCGTCGAGCTGCGTGCGCTCTCTCAGGTGCTGGCAGGCCACCGTACCGAGGCCGACCCCTGTCTGGTCGGTTCCATCAAGACCAACATCGGGCACGCCGAGGCAGCCGCTGGGGTCGCAGGGCTCATCAAGGCCGCTCTCAGCGTCCACCATGCCCGTATACCCGCCAGCCTGCACCTGGAGAATCCGAATCCCGCTCTCGACTGGGAGACCGCACCTTTGCGGGTACCCACCGAGGCCACTGCCTGGCCCCAGCGGCCTGGCGGCGCAACCACGGCGGGTGTCAGCGCCTTCGGCATCAGCGGTACCAACGCCCACGTCGTCCTGCGCCGCCCGGACCCCGCGCCCGCGTCCCGTGGCCGGCGCACCGGACCCGGCACCCTGCTGCTCCCGGTATCCGCCGCCAGCGGCGCCGCGTGCCGCACCCTGGCGGGGGAATACGCGCGGATGGCCGAACAGAGGCGCCGCGCCGATGTCCGGCGTCTCTGCGTGGCTGCCGCGCGCCGCAGCGACCACTACGCCCACCGGGTCGCCGTCACCGCCCCGGACCCCGAGGCCCTGGCCGCCGCTCTCACCGAGGCGGCCGAACGCGATGACCCCGGCTACCACGCCGAGCCGGACGCCGCCCCCGGCATCGTGTTCGTCTTCCCCGGCCAGGGGTCCCAGTGGATCGGTATGGGGCGCGATCTGATGCGCTGCTGGCCGGTCTTCCGTAGCGCGCTGCGCGCGTGCGACAAGGCCATCCACGATGAGACCGGCTGGTCCGTACTCGACGTGCTCGCGCGGGGCACCAGTGAGGACTTGGAGCGCATCGAGGTGGTGCAGCCGTTGCTGTGGGCGATGGAGGTGGCACTCGCGAGGTTGTGGGAGTCCTTCGGTGTCACACCGCGTGCGGTGATCGGCCACAGCATGGGGGAGGTCGCCGCCGCTCACGTCAGCGGCGCACTGAGCCTCACCGACAGCGCGCGGGTCATCTGCCGCCGCAGTCGGCTTGCGTCCGAGGGCCGTGGCATGGGTGCCATGGCCGTCATCGACGCCTCCGCCGACGATGTCGAGCGCCTGCTGGCGGAGAACACGGAGAGCGGGACGGTGTGCGTCGCCGCCCACAACAGCCCGTACAGCACCGTTGTGTCGGGCGATGCCGAAGCGGTGGCAGCCGTGGTCGGACAGGCCACGGGCAGTGGAACGGGTGGCCGTCTCATCCGCGTTGACTTCGCCTCGCACAGCCCTCACATGGACCCACTGCGGGAGGGCCTGCTGAGGCAACTCGACGACCTCTCTCCAGGCCCCACCCGCATCAGGATGCACTCCACCGTGCACGGCAGGGATGTCGACGGCAGTCGTCTGGACGCCCGGTACTGGGCCGACAACTTGCGGCAGCCGGTCCACTTCGCGGAGGGGATCGCCGCACTCGCAGCCGAATCACCCACGCTCTTCCTTGAGGTCAGCCCTCACCCCGTCCTGCTTGCCTCGCTGAACGCCTGCCTCGGCTCCCAGGATTCCCAGAGTGGCGCGCTGGCCAGCGTCAGTCGCGACGAGCCTGAGGACTCCGGTGTCTCCGACCGGGTCGCGGAGCTGTATCAGGCGGGAGTGGAGATCGACTGGTCGGGCTTCTACCCTGGCCCCGTCCCGCACGTCGGCCTGCCGCGCTATCCGTGGGAGCGCGAGGAGTTCTGGGTGTCCCCCGCCACCGACCAGTCTCCCTCCACACACGCACAGGACACCTCAGGCCCCACACCCGCGCCGCACCACCACCCGCTGCTGGGCCGCCATGAACAGCAGGGCCCGGTCCACCGCTGGGAGGGCACACCGGACCCCGCCGCCCACGATCGTCTCAGAGCGCACCAGGTCCAGGGCGCTGCAGTTTTCCCGGCGACCGCCTACCTGGAACTGGCCCAGGCCGCCCACCGCAGGCTGTCCGGCGAAAGCGTTTCCCTGGAGCTGCAGGACGTCCGTTTCCGGAGCGGCTTGTACCTTCAGCCCGAGCCGCCCACCCTGCGCACGGACGTCGACACCTCTCAGGTGCCGTGGACCTTCAGCGTCAGCAGCGCGCAGCCCGAGGGCGACTGGCTGGTGCACGCCACCGGGACCCTGGCCCCGGCGAGCGCTCCCCCTGCCACCGTCGATCTCGATGCGGTGCTCGACCGCTGCACCACCGTGGTCCCTGGCGCTGAGTTCTACGCCCTCAACGCTGCTCGGGGGAACGACTGGCAGGGCGATTTCCGTTGCCTTACACGGCTGTGGACTGGTCCCGGCGAGCTCCTCGCCGTCCTGCGGACTCCTCCGAGGCCCACGCAGGACGACTCCGCGTACCACTTCGACCCGGCACTTCTCGACGCCGGCTGCCATGTCCTGGCCGCCCTGACGGAACAGCTTGGCTCCTCCCGTGCACGGGGAGCCTTCCTCGGTATCCTGATCGAGACCGTTCGCCTCCACCGTTCCCCGGAGCCGAAGCTCCTCAGTCACGCCGTTCTGCATCGCGAAGCCGACGGCACACTGCGCGGCGACATTCATCTGCTCACCACGGGCGGAGCACCCGTCGCAGATCTGCTGGGAGTCACCTCCGCCTTCGTCGAACAGCTTCCTGCATCAACCACGGAGAGGCCCACTCCCCGCGACGTGTCAGACTGGCTGTTGAGCGTGGACTGGCGCGAGACGCCAGCCTCTCCTCCCAGCACGAACCCGCCTGCACACTGGTTGCTGGTCACGGACGACGACGCTGCGGCACGGCACTTGCCTCGGTGCCTCCCCGGCGATGTCACCGTTGCCCCGTACTCCTCTGATGTCGGGGACCGGACGGGTTTCGACGAGTTGCTCCGAGAGCGTCAACAGGTTGCTCCCGTCCGGCTGGGCGTGGTGTTCGTACCCGCCCCTGACCACTCCCGGCGATGGGAACGTCCCGCGAACAACCCTTCCCATCAGCTGGCTCGACTGCTCCGTGTGCTGGCTGCGTTTCCCGCTTCTGCCCAGCTGTGGGTCGTAACCCAGGATGTCCAGGCGGCTGTTCCAGGCGACTCCGTATCGCAGCCCGCGGCCGCCCCGCTCTGGGGCATGGCCCGCACAGCGGCCCTGGAACTCCCGGAACTCGGCTGCACGCTCATCGACTTGCCCGAACAGCCTGAGGACGGCGACTGGTGGCAGCTCTCCCGGGAATTCTTGGGCGACTCCGGTGAAGACCAGATCGCCCTGCGGCGGGGACGACGCCTCGTCGCCCGGCTCCAGCCGACGGCGCTTCCCGCCACCACTCAGCCTGCCCACCCCGACCTCCTCATCCGGCCAGACGCGGGATACCTCATCACCGGTGGTCTTGGTGCACTTGGCCGCCTGGCCGCGCAGTGGCTCATCGACCACGGGGCGCGCAACATCCTGCTGACCGGTCGCACCCCCCTCCCGTCCCCGGACGAACCCGCCGTCCCCGACGGTCACCCTCTGGCCGAGGCCCTCCACACTCTGCGTGATGGGATGAACCAAGGACTTCACGTCGAGTACCACTCGGTCGACGTGGCTGACCGAGTAGCCCTGGCCGACCTGCTTCACCACTGGCGGGAAGCCGGGCGCCCCCGTATCCGGGGAGTCCTGCATACGGCGGGGATCGCCACCGAGAGCTCACTCGCCGACCTCAGCAGGGGCGAGCTCGATGCTCTGCTGCACGCCAAACTCCAAGGGGGTTGGGCCCTGCACCACACGATCGGACAAGAACCGCTCGACTTCTTCGCTCTCTACTCGTCCGCCGCTTCCATGATCAGCTCGCCGATGCTCGGCGGCTACGCCGCAGCCAACGCCGCCCTGGACGCACTCGCCCACTACCGCAACGCCCGCGGCCTTCCGGCGGTGAGCATCCAGTGGGGATTCTGGAACGAGGTCGGCATGGACGCCCGCCAGGAGAGCCGCAGCGGCCGGACTCGCAAGCCGGCGGGGGTCAGGGGGTTCACACCCGCGCAGGGTGTCTCGGTGCTCGGCGAGATCCTCACCCACCGGACCAGCGGGCAGGTCATGGTGATGCCCGCCGACTGGCAGACCTGGGCTGAGACGTATCCACAAGCAGCCGCCGTCCCGCTGATGTCAGGACTCGGCTCCGCGATGCCCGGAGAACCGGAGAATCAGCGGACCCCTCTGCTCCGGCCGGTGCGGCAAGCGAAGCCCGAGCCGCCGGCCGGTCGGAAGACGGTGGAACCCAGCCACGACGACGCTCAGCGAACGGTTCGTACCGCCGCCCCAGCCCCCGCCTCGCCCCGGTCCCTCCCAGAGACTCCCGGGCACGGTGACGGCGTGGCCGCTGTGCCAACGCCGCGCGAAGCCGCGCCGCCGGCGGCCGGCCGACGTGACAACGCGGACTCGGACGGCACCGACGCGAGGGACTCCCTCACTGACAAGGTCGCACAAGTTCTGGCCGACGTGATGCGCATACCCGCTGCTCGCCTGCCCCGGCGCCGTCCCCTGAACCGCATCGGTCTGGACTCCCTCATGGCCAACGAGGCAGCCGCGCGCATACGCCGCGAGACGGGCATCCAGATCCCTCTCGTCTCGCTCCTGCGCGGCGCAACGCTGGACGATGTCATCGCCGCCGCTCAGTCTGACACCTCCGCCGCGACATCGTTCGACCACGGTCCCCGGCAGTTGTGATGGAGTGCGGCGGTCCCCGCACCTCCCGGAGGACTCGCGCCCGGACCCCCGTGGCCGGTGACGAGGCGGGCGGGCTCGTGCGGCCCGCTTTCCCTCTGCCCAAGGGCAAGCGCTCAGTGAGAACAACGGCAGCCGGCCGGGTACCGGCCCGTCCCGGCCGCGAGGAGGCGCTGCTGCCAGCTGGGGAGGCCAGCGGCGAGCGGCACCGCGGGTGGGGCGGCTCGGTCGTCGCACCGGGGCGAGCGGCCTTCCACCGCCTGAGACCTGCTCGTCCCCGTCGGCGAGGGCGAGGAACAGAGCCGTCGACGGCACCTCTCCGGGGGCCGCCGGACACACCGGCGTACGAGGTCACGCCAGCCCCGTGCCGTCTTCACCATGTTTCAGGGCCACGGAAGCTCCGGACCACCCCGAACGGTTCTCCGCGATCGAACGCTCCCGTGATCACGGGGAGTTTCGCGCTGTGCGGGGGGCAGCTACGGGAGGACACGCCGGACACCGTGAGCTAGCGTCAGCCGGACAGTTCCAGCGCGAACGTCCACAGCGCCCCGAAGTCCGGCAGCGGCTCCCAGTCCCGCTCGGGGGTGCGGACGAAGCCCAGCCGCCGGTAGAGCCGGTGGGCGGGCTCCATGCTCGCCTGGCTGGACAGCACCAGCCTCGCCAGCCCCCGCTCCCGGGCCCGGTCTATGCAGGCCCGCACGAGCGCCTCGCCGGCGCCGCGCCCCCGGCCCTCACGCCGCACCGCCAGCATGCGGAACTCGGCCTCACCCGCCCGCGCGATGTCGGCGTACTCCCCGCCCTCCCCGACGAAGGCGACCGCCCCGAGGACGTCCCCGCCGCGATCGTCCACCGCGACGAGCACCTCGGCCAGCTGGGAGCGGCGGCGGGCGTCCCGGAGCTCGGCGAGGTACGGATCCGCCTCGCCGAAGTCCAGCAGCCCGTCGCCCAGATACGCCGCGGCGGTCAGCTCCCCGATCTCGTCCAGCTCTTCGGGGCGGGCTGCGCGCACGGTGAGGTTCATGGTGGCGTTCATGCCGACCAGTGTGCTGCACCGCTCGGACATCGCGCCGGACTTTTCCCCGGCCGTCCCCGGAGACTCAGCAGCAGCGGAAGCCCTCGCGCGGATCGGCCTCCCGGGCGTCGGTGCGACGCCGCTCGAAGGCCCGGCGGCTGAGCACCCGCGCCCCGGGATCGTGGGCGCGTGCGTGGGCCACGTAACGCTCGTAGGCGGCCTCGCCGGTCAGCTCGCACCAGGACCGGCGCGCCCGGGCGGCCGCCGCCCGGAGCCTCGCCGGCACCCTCACGAGCGCACCTCCGCCGGGCTCTCCGGCTCGGCCGCGTCGGCCGAGCGGGCCGCGGCCATCTCCGCCTTCTCCTCGCGGGTGGCGAACAGCCCGGCGGGGGCCACGAGCGCGGAGCGCCGGTAGGGCGCCTCGTGGAGCTTCACGGTCTCCGGCGCGGTGGCCGCCTTCCAGCACACCCGTCCGGCGTCCACGATCACCACGATGATCAGCAGGGCGAAGAGCGCGCACAGGACGCCGTCGACCGTGGAGTTGGTGACGATGGTGTGCATGTCGTCCATGTTCTTCGCCGGGGCGAGGACCTCCCCGTTGTCGATGCCCTCCTGGTAGATCCGCCGCTGGGTGAAGAAGCCCACCCGCGGGTCGTCGGAGAAGATCTTCTGCCAGCTCGCGGTCAGCGTGACGGAGACGTCCCAGGCGAGCGGAACGCCCGTCACCCAGGCCCACCTGAGCCGTCCCGACTTCACCAGGAGCGTCGTGCACACGGCGAGGGCGACGGCGGCCAGGAGCTGGTTGGCGATGCCGAAGAGCGGGAAGAGCTGGTTGATACCGCCGAGCGGGTCGTGGACGCCGACCCACAGGAAGTACCCCCAGCCGCCCACGACCGCCGCGCTCGTCAGCCACACGCCGGGCTTCCAGCTCACGTCCCGCAGGGGCTTCCAGACGTTGCCCAGGGTGTCCTGGAGCATGAACCGGCCGACGCGGGTGCCCGCGTCCACGGTGGTGAGGATGAACAGCGCCTCGAACATGATCGCGAAGTGGTACCAGAACGCCTTGAGCGACGCCCCGCCGATCACCGCGGAGAAGATCTCCGACATGCCGAGCGCGAAGGTCGGCGCACCGCCCGTCCGGGAGAGCAGCGAATCCTCCTCGACGGACTCGGCGGCCGCCGCCAGCGCCTCGGGGGAGATGCTGAAGCCGAGCCCGGCGACCGCCTCGGAGGCGGACTGCACGGTGTCACCGACCACCCCGGCGGGGGAGTTGACGGCGAAGAAGAGACCGGGGTCGATGATGCAGGCGGTGATCATCGCCATCACGGCGACGAACGACTCGGTCAGCATGGCGCCGTACCCGACCATGCGGACCTGGGTCTCCTTCTGGATCATTTTCGGGGTCGTGCCCGAGGAGACCAGGGCGTGGAACCCGGAGAGCGCGCCGCAGGCCACGGTGATGAAGACGAACGGGAACATCGACCCGGCGAAGACGGGGCCGTCCCCGCGGGAGGCGAAGTCCGTGACGGCGGGCATCTCCAGCGTCGGCAGCGTCACGACGACGCCGAGCGCCAGCAGGGCGATGGTGCCCACCTTCATGAACGTGGACAGGTAGTCGCGCGGGGCCAGCAGCATCCACACCGGCAGCACGGAGGCGACGAAGCCGTAGACCACCATCCACACGACGAGCGTGCCGGGGGTGAGCGTGAAGGTGTCGGCGAGCGAGGACTCCGCGACCCAGCCGCCCGCCACGATCGACAGCAGGAGCAGCGAGACGCCGATGACGGAGACCTCGGTGACCCGTCCGGGGCGCAGGACCCGCAGGTAGAAGCCCATCAAGAGGGCGATCGGGATCGTCATCGCGATGGAGAACACGCCCCAGGGCGAGTGCGCGAGCGCGTTGACGATGACCAGGGCCAGTACCGCCAGCAGGATGATCATGATGGCGAAGACGGCGACCAGCGCGGCGGCGCCGCCGAACGGGCCGATCTCGTCCCTGGCCATCTGGCCCAGGGAGCGGCCGTCGCGACGGGTGGAGAAGAACAGGGTCACCATGTCCTGCACGGCGCCGGCGAAGATGACGCCGACGATGATCCAGATGGTGCCCGGGAGATAGCCCATCTGGGCGGCGAGGACGGGGCCGACGAGCGGACCGGCCCCGGCCACGGCCGCGAAGTGGTGGCCGAAGAGGACCCGGCGGTCGGTCGGGTGGAAGTCGACGCCGTTGTCCAGCCGTTCGGCCGGGGTCGCGCGGGTCTTGTCGACCCGCAGCACGCGGTGCGCGATGAAGCGGGCGTAGAAGCGGTAGCCGATGGCGTACGAGCCGAGGGCCGCGGCGACCATCCAGGCGGCCGAGACCTCCTCGCCGCGGGAGAGCGCGAGCATGGCCCAGCCGGCGGCGCCGACCAGCGCCACCGTCGTCCACACCGCGATCTTCCCCGGCGACGGGCTGCCGCCTCCCGCCGCGCCGCGTTCGCCGGTCGGTGCCGACGTCTCGGGTCCGCTCATGCTGCTCAGCCTCCGTTCCCGCTGCCCCCGTGATCTTCGTCAAGGTGCGCGGGAACCCTAGCCGTGGGTGACCGGGGCGTCACGGGTGCGTCCGGCGGGGGTAGGCCGACGGTCGCGATGCGCGCCGAGCGGTCGGCGACCGGTGTCCCCGCGCCCCGAAGAGGCGCGGGGAACTGTGCGAACGGCCGCGACGCGCCCGCGGGCCGCGACGCGCAGGCGCTCCCTGCCCGGGCGGGTCCCGGCGGCGTGGCCGCGCTTGCTGCCCCGCGTCGTCGCGCAGACCTCCCCAGCGCGGCGCGGGGAGCTGTGCCGGCAGGGCACGTGCCGGGAGGGGCTTACCGCGTCTCGGTGACCTTCGCCAGGGCGCGGGGCGCGTCCGGGTCCTGGCCGCGGGCGATGGTCACCTCGTAGGCCAGCATCTGGAGCGGCAGGATCTCCAGCACGGGCTGCAGCTCCTCCGGCACCCCGTCCACCGGCAGGACGAAGCCGGCCGAGGCGGCGTCCACCTGCGGCTTGGGACCGATGACGACGAGGTCCGCGCCGCGGTCGCGCAGCCGGTCCAGGACGGGCTGGAGGGCTTCGCCGCCCTTGCCGTCCGTAACGATGGCGATGACGGGGGAGACGTTGTCCACCATGGCGAGCGGGCCGTGCAGGAGGTCCGCGCCGGAGTAGGAGAGAGCGGGGATGTAGCTCGTCTCCATGAGCTTGAGGGCCGCCTCCTTGGCCGTCGGATAGCCGTAGCCGCGCGAGGTGAGGACCATCCGCTCGGCGAACCGGTACCGCCCGGCGAGGGCCCTGACCTCGTCCCTGCGGGCGAGGATCTGCTCGGCCAGCTCCGGCAGGGCCGCGGCCCGCGCCGCGCCGTCGCCGCCGCGCAGCCCCTCGACGAAGAGGTAGAGGGCCAGCAGCTCGGCGGTGTACGTCTTGGTGGCGGGCAGGGCCTCCTCCGGTCCGGCCAGGACGTCGATGTGGAACTCGCTGACCTCGGCCAGCGGGGAGTCCGCGTTGTTGGTGACGGCCAGGGTGATCGCCCCCGCCTCGCGTGCGGCCCGGGTGGAGGCCACGAGGTCGGGGGAGCCGCCGGACTGGCTGACGGTGACGACGAGGCAGTCGGTGAGGTCGGGGCGGGCGCCGTAGGCCGTGGTCGTCGACATGGAGGTCAGCCCGCAGGGCTTGCCCAGCAGGACCTCCAGCAGGTACTTGGCGTAGAGCGCCGCGTTGTCGGAGGTGCCGCGCGCGGTCAGGAGGACGAAGCGCGGTGCCCGGGCGGCGATCCGCTCGGCGACCTCGCGGATCCTCGGTGCGCCCTCGGCGAGGATGCGGCGCAGGACGGCGGGCTGTTCGGCCATCTCGCCGGACATGATGCGACCGGTCGTGACGGTCATGCTGGGTGCCTCCAGTCGGCTGTGGTGCGGTTTCTCCCCTGGGCGCCGGGCGGTCGGCGCGCCGGGCGGCTGCGCGCGTCGGACGTCACCGCTCAGGCCTGTCCGGCGGTGTCGCTCCGGCGGCCGGCGACGACCTCGGCGGCGGCTCGGGCGCAGACGCGGGCGGCGCCGTGGGTCGCGATGTGCAGGGCTCCCACGGGCGGTGCCTGCGGGACGCCCATCTCGACCACGGCGGAGTCCGGCCGGGCGGCGAGCACGGCGTCGAGGGCGGCGGCCATCCAGGGGTGACGGTGGACGTCGCGGACCACGGCGACGATCCTACGGTCCTCCGCCGCGGCCAACACCCGTGCGGCGAGGGCGGCGACGCCGTCGGCCTCGGCGTCCGCGCGGCCCCACGAGCCGGTCCCGCTGCCCGGCAGCAGCCGGGTCAGCTCGGCGGCCAGGCCCCAGGGCGTCTCGTCGCCGACGGCGATGTTCGCGACGGGGGTGAGAGCGGCGACGAAGACGGGCGCGTCCGAGGGCTTGTCCTCGAAGCGGCGGGTGACGCGCAGGGCGCGGCGGGCTGCGGTGAGGCCGATGTCGGAGGGCTGGCGCGCGGCGTCCGGCCCGGTGGCGGCGGCGCGTTCGCGCGTCCAGCGGGCGAGGTCGCGTACCCGGGCGGCGGCAACGGCGAGCCGTTCCTCGGCCAGCTCGCCGTCGCGGACGGCACGCACGAGGGCGTCGCGCAGCCGCAGGACGGTGTCCTCGTCGGCCAGGCCGCCGCCGACGCAGATGGCGTCGGCCCCGGCGGCCAGGGCCAGCACGGCGCCGCGTTCGATGCCGTGGGTGTCGGCGATGGCCTTCATCTCGACGGCGTCGGTGACGACGAGCCCGTCGAAGCCGAGCCCGCCGCGGTCGGCCGGGGCGCGCAGCAGGCCGGTGAGGGCGGCGGGGCTGAGCGTGGCGGGACGGTCCCGGTCGAGCGCGGGCAGCAGGATGTGGGCGCTCATCACGACCTTGGTACCGGCGGCCACGGCGGCGCGGAACGGGACGAGTTCGCGCTCGCCGAGGGTCTTGAGGCCGACGTCGATGCGGGGCAGGGCGTGGTGGGAGTCGACGTTGGTGTCGCCGTGCCCGGGGAAGTGCTTGGTGCAGGCGGCCACTCCCGCGGCCTGCATGCCCTCGACGTAGGCGGCGGTGTGCCGGGCGACGAGGCCGGGCTCGGCGCCGAAGGAGCGCACGCCGATGACCGGGTTGTCGGGGTTGGAGTTCACGTCGGCGGAGGGCGCCCAGTTGAGGTTGACTCCGCACCCGAGGAGGCGGCGGCCCAGCTCGCGGGCGACGGCGCGGGTGAGCTCCGGGTCGTCGATGTGCCCGAGGGCGAGGTTGCCGGGGAAGGAGGAGCCGGTGCGGGCCTCCAGCCGGGTGACGTCGCCGCCCTCCTCGTCGATGGCGACGAGGACGTCGGGCCGGACGGCCCGCAGCTGGGCGGTGAGCTCGGTGAGCTGGTCGGCGGAGGCGATGTTGCGCCCGAACAGGCCGACGGAGGCGAGTCCGTCGTCGAGGCGGCGCAGCAGCCACTCGGGGGCGTCCGTGCCGACGAAGCCGGGCTGGAGGACGGCGAGTGCGTCCCGCAGCAGGGTCGGGGAGGCGGTCGCGAGGACGGTCATGCGTTATCCCTTCACCGCGCCGGCGCTGAGCCCGCCGACGGCACGACGCTGGAGGAAGAGGAACAGGAGCAGGACGGGGACGGCGAACAGGGAGGACGCCGCCATGGTGGCGCCCCAGTCGTTGCCGAACGCGGACTGGAACTGGGTGAGCCACAGCGGCAGGGTGTAGGCCTCGGGGTCCTTGTTGACGACCAGGACCATGGCGAACTCGTTCCAGGCGGTGATGAAGCCGAACAGGGACGTGGACATCAGCCCGGGGGCCAGCAGCGGGAAGATCACCCGGACGAAGGCCTGGGTGCGGCTGCAGCCGTCGATCATGGCCGCCTCCTCCAGCTCCTTCGGCACGGCGGCGATGAAGCCCTTCAGCGTCCAGATGGTGAAGGGCAGGACCATGACGAAGTAGACGAGCGTCAGGAAGCCGATGCTGTTCAGGACGTGGGCGTCCCGGGCGATGAGGTACATCACGATGACCATGACTTCCCAGGGCGCGAGCTGAGCCATCATCACGGCCAGGACGAGCCCCTTGCGGCCCCTGAACCTCATCCGGACGATGGCGAAGCTGGCGGCCAGCGCGACCACGAGGGCGAGCAGGACGGCGCCCACCGTGACGGTGACGCTGTTGCGGACGAAGGTCCAGAACAGCTCCACGTCGGTGGCCGTGCCGTAGTGCTCGAAGGTGGGCGTGAAGACGAACGTCGGCGTCTTCGTCAGCACCTCGGCGGCCGGCTTGAAGGAGGTGGAGAACATCCAGTAGACGGGGAAGACGAAGAACGCCGCCAGGACGAGCGCCAGGGCGTTGGGCCAGATCCGTCCGAGGCTCTTGCGGCGCCGGGCGCGGACGGCCGCGCGGTCGGGGCCCGCCGCTCGGGGGGTGACGGCGTCGGGCGCGCCGGCCGGTCCGGCGAGGGTGGTGGAGTGGCTCACTGCTCGTCCTCCTGCTTGAGGATCAGGCGGAAGTAGAACGACATCGCGACCAGCAGGATGAGGATGGTCAGCACGGAGGCCGCGGCGGCGACGCCGAAGTTCATCTGGCTCATGCCCTCGACGTAGGCGAAGACGGGCAGCGTCTCGGACTCGCGGTTGGGGCCGCCGGAGTTGAGGGCGACGATCTGCGCGAACGCCTTGAAGACCCAGATGATCTCCAGGAACGTGGTGATCAGGAAGAACGGCCGGAGCATGGGGAAGACGACCGAGCGGAAGATCCGCCAGGCGGAGGCGCCGTCCACGCGGGCCGCCTCGTAGAGCTCCCCGCTGATGGTGGTGAGTCCGGCGTACATGTTGAGGGCCACGAAGGGGATCGAGGCCCAGACGACGAGCAGGGTGACGATCGCGAGGGTCGAGAAGCCGGTCTCGAACCAGTTGTGCTGCTCGTAGCCTTCGAAGCCGAGGCTGCGCATGACCCAGTTCATGACGCCGAACTGGGTGTCGAAGAGCCAGCGGAAGACGGTGGCGGAGGCGACGATCGGCATGGCCCAGGCCAGCACGAGGGACAGGGACAGCACGAGCCGCATCGTCTTGCCGAGCCGGTTGAGCAGGAGCCCGATGAGCGTGCCGCAGGTCATGATGAGCACGACGTTGACGGTCATGAAGGCGAACGTGCGCGCCACGACCGTCCAGAAGGCGCTGTCCCCGAGCAGCTCCGTGTAGTTGTCGAAGCCCGTCCACACGGTCGCCCGGGAGATCATCTCGACCCGCCCGAGCTGCTGGAGCGAGACCAGCACGTTGCGCACGAGCGGGTAGCCCAGGAAGACGGCGAGGGCCAGGACGGCGGGGGCGATCAGCAGATAGGGCAGCCAGCCCGAGGGCAAGCTCGGCCTGGGGCGTGGTGCGGGGGTGGCCGGCCCCGGGGCCGGTTCGCGCGGGGGCGGTTCCTCGGCCACGGGAGTGACGCCCTCGGTCTGCACGGTCATGGTCTACTTCCTCGCCTGCGGGCTGCGGAGGGGTGTGGGACGGGGCCCGGGGTGCCCCGGCCGGTACGCGGCCGGGGCACCCCGTCGGGGGCGTCAGTCCTGGTTGACGCGCTCGGTGATGATCTTGTCGGCGTCCTGACCGGCCTTCTGGGGGTCCGTCCCCTGCAGCACGTTGGACATGTACTGCTTGATCGGGTTGGGGTCGGTCTCCACGTTGGCCCAGCCGGGGGTCACGGGGGTGATCCGGCCGACGTCCGCGGAGGCCACCATGGCCTCGGCGAAGGACCCCGGCTCCGGGGTGATCTGCGCGGCCTCGGAGTTCGGCAGCAGACCGCCGCCGGTGACCTCGGCGTACTTCTTCATCCACTTCTCGGAGGTGGCGAGCTTCAGCCACTCCTGGGCGAGCTCCTTGTTCTGGGAGCGCTCCGGGACGGCGAGGTTGGAGCCGCCGAAGAAGACGTGGCCGGGCTGGTCGGCCGTCTTGCCCGGGATCGGGAAGTAGCCGAAGTCGGCCTCGCCGCCGGCCTCCTCGATGGCGGCGGTGGCGCCGCCGGCCTCCCAGCCGAGTCCGATCCATGAGGCGACGTCGCCCTTGGGCACCACGTCGGTGGACTGCTGCGGGGTGGCCTCGTCGGTGTCCTTCGGCGCGGTGGAGAAGGCGGCCAGCTCCTGGTAGAAGTTCATGGCGGCCTCGCCCTCGGGCGTGGCCAGGGCGCCCTTCCACTGGTCGCCGTCCTGCACGGCGAGGTCGCCGCCCTCGTCCCACAGGAAGCCGGCGTAGACGTACCAGCTCTGACCCGGCAGGTAGATGGGCTGCGCGTCGGTCTCGTCCTCGATCTTCTGCAGCCCGGCCAGCCACTCCTCGCGGGTGGTGGGCGGCTTGACGCCGGCGTCGGCGAAGATGCTCTTGTCGTAGATGACGACGCGGTTGGCGGCGTACCAGGGGGCCGCGTACAGCTTGCCGTCCAGTTCGGCCGAGCTGACCATCCCCTCGTTCCAGGAGTCGTAGCCGAGCTCACCCTTCTTGTCGGTGAGGTCGGCGAGACCGCCGGTGACCGCGTAGCCGGCGGTCTGGGTGTTGCCCAGCTCGAGGACGTCCGGCGGCGAGTCCTCGGACAGCGCGGTGGTCACCTTCTCCTGGATCCCGTTCCACTGCTGTGTCTCGATCTTGACGGTCACCCCCTCGTGGGCGGCCTCGAACTCCTTGTTCAGTTCCGTGACCCACTCCTCGGGCGCGGAGCCGTCCATGACCCACACGGTCAGGGTCTTGTCGCCGGAACCGGAACCGGAGCCGTCGTCGGAGCCACACGCCGACACACCCAGCATCGCCGCGACGCCGATGGCTGCTATGAGCTTGCGCTTCACGTCACCCTCCCAGGATGCAGAACCTCCCGCCCACCGAGATGACATACGACGAGGTAGTGCCCGTGGGACTGGGATTGGTCTTTAATGGTTTAGACCAGTTCCCGCAGCTTGGCCTAGACCTATAGGGGTGTCAAGAGTGGATCAGAAGGCCCGTCCGGTCCGTTACCGGACCGACATCTGTGCCGGGCGGTGGCCGAGCGGTGCCGCCATGCCAGGATGTGAGGCCGTTACGCACGGAGTCGGAGGAAGCCGGTGACGGTAACAGGACGGCAGGAGGCGGGGCAGCGGCCCCAGGGCGGCGGCATGCCCGCCGCGACGAGCGTGGAAGAGCCTGGTGGTGAGCCGGGTACGTCGGCCCAGGGCGGCTCGCGGGTCGCCCGCGTGCCCAAGTACTACCGTCTCAAACGGCATCTCCTGGAGATGACCGAAACCATGCCCCCCGGCACCCCCGTCCCGCCCGAGCGCACCCTGGCGACCGAGTTCGACACCTCCCGCACGACGGTGCGCCAGGCCCTCCAGGAGCTGGTCGTCGAGGGCCGCCTGGAGCGCATCCAGGGCAAGGGCACCTTCGTGGCCAAGCCCAAGGTCTCCCAGGCGCTCCAGCTCACCTCCTACACGGAGGACATGCGCGCCCAGGGGCTCGAGCCCACCTCGCAGCTCCTGGACATCGGCTACGTCACCGCCGAGGACCGCCTGGCCGCGCTCCTCGACATCCCGCCCGGCGGCCGGGTGCTGCGCATCGAGCGGCTCCGGCTGGCCAGCGGCGAGCCCATGGCCATCGAGACCACGCACCTGTCGCAGAAGCGTTTCCCGGCGCTGCGCGGAAGCCTGATGAAGTACGCCTCGCTCTACGCGGCCCTCTCCGAGGTCTACGGCGTCCACCTCGCCGAGGCCGAGGAGACGATCGAGACGTCGCTGGCCTCGCCCCGCGAGGCCGGGCTCCTCGGCACGGACGTCGGGCTGCCGATGCTCATGCTCTCCCGGCACTCCTTCGACCTCGGGGGTGAGCCCGTGGAGTGGGTGCGCTCGGTCTACCGCGGGGACCGCTACAAGTTCGTCGCCCGTCTCCGGCGTCCCGAGCAGTGACCGCCTCGACGATCGCTCGACGGGCGTGAAGAGGGGAGCCCGGGGCCTGTCGCCCGGCGCCGTTGTGCGCAAGAATCGACGCTGTCGAGCCTGAGACGGGCCCCGGTCCGTTCACGGCATGGACAGACCGAGTGGTCTAGTCCACAATCGACGGCAGGGCTTCTGTCCTCCCCGCACAGGAGGGCAGAGCGAGACCCACGGGCGCCTTCTGCCCTGACTGCGCCCCGGGTCTCCGGTCGCTCCGGGCTGCGGTGCCGGACGGGTTGAGGGTCCCGTCCAGGCGCCGCGGCCCGAAGTGCGTTCGCGCCCTGGACGAGCGCGGGGAACCCGCGCTTTCACGCAGACCTCCCCAGCGCGCGGGCGCCGCCTGCGCGCGGCTGATCCGCCGATCAGGCCTTAGGCTCGGCACCGTGCCCTCCATGAACGACCTCGTACGCCAGCACACCGCTCTCGGCGAATCCGACCTCGAGTGGCTGCACCTGCTCGTCTCCGAGTGGCAGCTCCTCTCCGACCTCTCCTTCGCCGACCTCGTGCTGTGGGTGCCCACCCGCGACGGCACCCGGTACGTCTCCATCGCGCAGATGCGCCCCAACACCGGGCCGACGTCCTACCAGGACGACATGGTGGGCCACCTCGTGCCGCGGGGGCGCCGTCCGCTGCTGGACTCCGCGCTGGACGAGGGCCGCATCGTCCGGGAGGGCGATCCGGAGTGGCGCGAGGAGGTGCCCGTACGGGTCGAGTCCATCCCGGTCCGGCGGGACGGCCGGGTGCTCGGGGTCATCGCCCGTAACACGAACCTGCTCACGGTGCGCACGCCGAGCCGGCTGGAGCTGACCTATCTGCAGAGCGCGTCCGACCTGGCGCAGATGATCGCCGCCGGGGAGTTCCCCTTCCCCGGCCAGCAGGTGGACATGGACGCCTCGCCCCGCGTCGGGGACGGGCTGATCCGGCTGGACGCCGAAGGGCACGTCCAGTACGCGAGCCCCAACGCCCTGTCCGCGTACCACCGGCTCGGGCTCGCCGCCGACCTCGTCGGGCTGCAGCTCGGTGAGACGACCGCCGAACTCGCCCCCGCCAAGGGGCCGGTGGACGAGTCGCTGGTGAAGCTGGCCAGCGGCTGGGCGCACCGGGAGGCCGAGATCGAGGGCGACGACTGCGTGGTGCAGCTCCGCGCGATCCCGCTCCGGCCCAAGGGCACCCGCATCGGCTCCCTCGTCCTGCTGCGCGACGTCACCGAGCTGCGGCGCCGGGAGCGTGAGCTGATCACCAAGGACGCGACGATCCGGGAGATCCACCACCGGGTGAAGAACAACCTGCAGACGGTGGCAGCGCTGCTGCGCCTGCAGGCCCGGCGCATCGGCGCCACGGGTGACGACAGCGCGCGGGCGGCGCTGGAGGAGGCCGTGCGCCGGGTGGGCTCGATCGCCATCGTCCACGAGACGCTGTCCCAGAACCTCGACGAGCGCGTGGACTTCGACGAGATCGCGGACCGCGTCCTCGCGATGGTGGCCGAGATCGCACCGGGGAAGATCGTGGGGCGGCGCACCGGGCGGTTCGGCATCCTCTCGGCGGAGGTGGCCACGCCGCTGTCGATGGTGCTCACCGAGGTGCTCCAGAACGCCCTGGAGCACGGCTACGGACCCGACGAGCACGGGACCCTGGAGATCGGCGCGGTGCGCGGCGGGGCACCGGGCACCGGGGCGTCCCGGCTGCTGGTGACCGTTCAGGACGACGGACGCGGCCTGCCCGAGGAGTTCGACGTCCGTACGGCCGGGAACCTGGGGCTCCAGATCGTCCGCACCCTGGTGGAGGGCGAGTTGGGCGGGACGTTCGACATGGTGCCGGGGGAGGAGCGCGGCACCCGCGTCGTCTTCGACCTCCCGGTCGCCCCGGAGAAGTCCTGAACCCGCTGGACCGGGCGGGCTGGTGTGCTTCCGCACAGCACTGAGCCCCGGGCCGTCCGGGAGATCGGACGACGCCGGGGCTCGGGCTGTCGTGCTGCGTGCTAGCGGTGGCTTGCCGGCACTGCGTGCTGCGGCTCGGGGCAGCGGGTGGCCACGCCGGGCGTCAGGCGGTCGCCTTACGCGCGCGGTTGCGGGCGGCGCGGCGCTTCATCGCACGACGCTCGTCCTCGCTGAGGCCACCCCAGACGCCGGAGTCCTGACCGGACTCCAGGGCCCACTGCAGGCACTGCTCCTGGACGGGGCAGCGGCGGCAGACGGCCTTGGCTTCCTCGATCTGCAGCAGCGCAGGACCGGTGTTGCCGATGGGGAAGAAGAGCTCGGGGTCTTCCTCGCGGCAAACGGCGTTGTGACGCCAGTCCATGGCTGCTCCATCTCCTACGCGGTTGGTACGTGGCTTGTGAATGTGAACGCTTTCACGAATCCCTCGACAAAGGAAGGTCCGATCAGTGGATGTGATGCGGGTCCCACGGCTTCGTGGAGGGAGTTCGGGCTGATTCGGGAGCTGCCGGAAGGCGCTGTCCCGATCGCCACGAAGAGACTCGCAAACCTCGGCGGCGGATACAACCCCTTCCGGCAAGTTTTTTTTGATTCCTTGGTGTCGCTTGCCTCACAGCCGTACTTCTAGTGGGTGGAGACTGGCCTAAACGTTCGAGTGGAAGGACTTTCGGCCCTTCTACTTACGCAATCACACGCAGTGCACGCCGAACACCTGTGAAGCTGATGCTCGTACGCAGCCCCAGGTGGTCACCGTCCATCTGAAACGGCAGCGGCACCTGCGAATGCAAGGTGAAGGCCGGGAGGTCATGCCGTGACACCGCGTGCTTGCCATGCGGGCCACGCTCCGGCGACGACGTCAGGAGCTGCGTGCCGTACCGCGTCACCGCGGCCGAGGACAGCCTGGTCAGCCCCAGGACGTCGAGCGCCGTGTCGAACGACGCCTCCGGCGCCGCGTACACCGGCCGGTTCCCCAGGAAGGTCCAGGGAGCGGTGTTACAGACTATGGACGCCACGAGACCCTCGACCGGTTCCCGCTCCGGCTCGGCCAACTTGATCGTGCCGCGCCGGCGATGCGGATCACCGAAGAACTGCCGCAGAACCTGCCGCATGTACAGGGCGTGGGTGGAACGCTTCCCGCGCTCCCGCTGCTGCTCGACGCGGCCGACGACGCCGGCGTCGAAGCCGAACCCGGCGCAGAAGGTGAACCAGCGCGGCGGGACCCCGGCGTCGTCCGTGTCCGGGGTGCCCGAGGCGAGGCCCAGCCCCACCGTCCGGCTGCTGCCGTTCTCCAGCGCGTTCAACAGCGCGCCGGTCGCCTCGACGACGTCGTTGGGCAGGCCCAGGGCGCGGGCGAACACGTTCGTCGAGCCGCCCGGCACGACCGCCAGCCTCGGCAGCCCGTCCGGGTCGGGACCGTGCGGCTCCAGCAGCCCGTTGGCGACCTCGTTGACGGTGCCGTCGCCGCCGAGGGAGATCACCAGCTCCGTCTCGCCGTCCTCCGCCGCCTGCCGCGCCAGCTCGCGCGCGTGGCCCCGGTGCCCGGTCTCGACGACTCTGAGCTCGAGGTCGCTCGCCAGCGCGTGGACGAGAACGTCCCGCGTGCGCGCACTGGTGGTGGTTGCCTTCGGGTTGACCACGAGGAGTGCGCGCATGGTGTGCAGGTTACCGACTGGCGGTCGGCACGCTCACCCGGACCGCTCCCCAGCGCACCCCCGCCCGCCCCCGACGGCCTCCGGGCGCGCTCGGCCGTGCGGGCTACGCTGGCGGGGTGAGCAGAAACCGAGCAGGCAAGCGACCGGGGCCGGCGGTGTCCGGCGGAAAGAAGACCGGGGGTGGCACCCGGCCCAAGCCCGAGGTGCCCGAGGCCGAGAGCGGCGTGACGGCGGCCGAGCGGCCCACCCGCGTCGTGGTGGCCGCGGGGCTGGTCGCGCTGGAGGGCCTCGTCGTCCTCACCGTCGGCGTGGTCATGCTCGCGCTGCCGTTCACCGGAGGGCGCACCGACGGTACCGTCCAGGCCGTGACGGGAGCCGTCACCGTGCTGGCTCTCGCGCTGCTGCCGCTGCTCACCGCACGCGGGCTGTGGCGCCTGCGCCGGTGGAGCCGCGGGCCCGCGATCTTCACCCAGCTTCTGGCGCTGCCGGTCGGCTGGCAGATGGGCTCGGGTACCGGCTGGTGGGTCGCCTGCGGCCTCGCCCTGGCCGCCACGTCGATCGCCGTGCTGGTGTGCCTGTTCCACTCCCGGGCCGCCGCCGCACTCGGTGTCGAGACGGGCCGGGTGCGGGACGCCGACGCCTGAGCCGCCGCACCCCCGGCGGACCGGGGGAGCGCGGAGAGCCTCACTCCTCCACGAGGAGCTTGTCCCGGAGCTGGGCCAGGGTTCTGGCCAGCAGGCGGGACACGTGCATCTGCGAGATGCCGACTTCCTGGGCGATCTGCGACTGCGTCATGTTGCCGAAGAAGCGCAGCAGGAGGATCTTCTTCTCCCGCGGCGGGAGCTGCTCCAGCAGGGGCTTGAGCGACTCCCGGTACTCCACGCCCTCCAGTGCGTCGTCCTCGGCGCCGAGGGTGTCGGCCACGGCCGGGGACTCGTCGTCCGTGTCCGGCACGTCCAGCGACAGGGTGCTGTAGGCGTTGGCCGACTCCAGCCCCTCCAGGACGTCCTCCTCGGAGATCGACAGCCGCTGCGCCAGCTCGTGCACCGTGGGCGCCCGGCCGTGCTGCTGCGACAGCTCCGCCGTCGCCGAGGAAAGTGAGAGCCGCAGCTCCTGCAGCCGCCGCGGGACCCGTACCGCCCAGCCCTTGTCCCGGAAGTGGCGTTTGATCTCGCCCACGACGGTGGGCGTGGCATAGGTGGAGAACTCCACACCGCGATCGGGATCGAACCGGTCCACCGACTTGATCAGGCCGATCGTGGCCACCTGCGTCAGGTCGTCCAGCGGCTCGCCGCGGTTGCGGAAGCGGCGGGCCAGATGCTCCACCAGCGGCAGATGCATGCGGACGAGCCGGTCGCGCAGCTCGGCCCGCTCGGGGGAGCCCGCGTCGAGGCCGCGCAGCTCGATGAACAGCTCCCGGGCTCCGGAGCGGTCCGGCCCGGACTGCTGCCGGACGGCCCCGTCACCCGCCGATCCGTCGTTCGCGCCGCCGCCCGCGCGATGCTGCTCCGGCTGCTGCTCCATGGCCTCCGCCCGCTTCACCGGTTCCGCCCGCTGGCCGACGTCGGCCGGATGCGGTCGGGCCTGCTGCTCCGGGATCGCCGTATCCGCCGCCATGTCGTGGCGGCCGACCGGCGCGTTGCGCTCCAGGTCGTTCATACCGGCCCCCTCGTTGCGGGACGGCCCCTCGGTATCGGTCACGATGCCCCTGGGCCGGCGCCGCGCTTTTTGTGCAGGCTGATGCTGACCGTGCGGTCCTCGGCCACGGCCGAGTCCACTTCGCCCGCCAGCGCCGAGAGCACCGTCCAGGCGAAGGTGTCGCGCTCGGGGGCGCGACCGTCCGTCGTCGGCGCCGAGACCGTCACTCTCAGTGAATCTCCCACCAGGGTGAAGACACAGCTGAGGACGGAACCCGCCACCGCTTGCTGGAGGAGGATCGCGCAGGCCTCGTCGACGGCGATGCGCAGGTCCTCGATCTCGTCGAGGGTGAAGTCCAAGCGGGCGGCAAGGCCGGCCGTGGCCGTCCGCAGCACCGACAGATAGGCACCCGCCGCGGGCAGCCGGACCTCGACGAAGTCCTTGTCCGCACCTACGATCTGGGACACCCTCACCTCCAAGGTGACACAAACTGGTTGGGCTGCCGCGAACACCCGCCGACTCCCCGGGCTACCGGAGGGCCGGGCCGGCGCGAAGCAGATGGTCCGCCTGCGACGCTACCGCGATCCGTGGCACGCTGTCCCACGGAAGCCGTCACGCCTTCCCACACCATGAACTGTCACCCATCGTAAACACATGGGCACTGTCCGTGGCTAGGGGTGTGGCACTATCAATTCCAAGCAGATTACGCTGCGTTGCTTCCCGTACCGGAGCCGACCCCGGCGCCGGGTGCCGAACCGGTTGCCGCCAGGGCCCGCAGCGGCTCGCCGCTCATCCGGAACACCGTCCACTCGTCCATGGCCTCGGCGCCGAGCGAACGGTAGAAGCCGATCGACGGCTCGTTCCAGTCCAGTACCCACCACTCGAAACGCTCGTAGCCGCGCTCCACGCAGATCCGCGCGAGTTCCGCGAGCAGCGCCTTGCCGTGCCCGGCGCCCCGGGCCTCGGGCCGCACGTACAGGTCCTCCAGATAGACGCCGTGGGTGCCCGTCCAGGTGGAGAAGTTCCGGAACCAGAGAGCGAAGCCCACGGGGGAGCCGGCCCCGTCCTGCGCGATCAGCGCGAAGACGGCCGGGTGCGGCCCGAACAGCGCGTCGCGCAGCTGCCGCTCGGTGACCCGGGCCTGCTCCGCGGCCCGCTCGTACGCGGCGAGTTCCCGGATCATGTCCAGGATGACGGGGACGTCGCCGGACGTGGCGTCTCGGATCATGGGGGACATGGGGAGAGATTAGCCGGTGACGACGACGGCGATCCGGCTGCCCGCCGCGAAGGCCCCCTCGGCGGCCAGCGTCGTCACGGCGTACAGGGCCT
Organism: Streptomyces sp. WMMC1477; assembly: GCF_027460245.1. NCBI lineage: Bacteria > Bacillati > Actinomycetota > Actinomycetes > Kitasatosporales > Streptomycetaceae > Streptomyces > Streptomyces sp. WMMC1477. Next base: position 4,089,994 of record NZ_JAPZBD010000003.1, read on the forward strand.
TCGCCACGTAGACCCGCTCCACGGCGAGCCCGTGCCGCGCCTCGAAGTCCCGGGCGAACGCCTCCAGGGCCGGGGTGCCGCGGGCGTAGCCGCCGCAGTGGAAGCGTTCCTCCAGCCGCCAGGTGCCGCGCGGGCCGCCGAACGCCTCGCGCTGCAGCCGGCTCACCTCCCCGCCCAGGAAGCCGCCCGCCAGGACGGGCACGCCGATGGCCGGCGGTCCCTCGGCCGCCAGTCCCGCCAGCGTGCCCCCGGTGCCGCAGGCGACGGCCGCGACGTCGGCGGCGCCCCGCAGCTCCCGGCCCAGCGCGACGCAGCCGTGGACCGCCCGGTCGTTGCTCCCGCCCTCGGGGACGACGAGCGTTCCGGGCGGCAGGCCGAGCCGTTCGCACAGCCCGGCCCGGTACGCCGGGTCGGCGCGCTCGCGGTACTCGCTCCGGGAGACGAAGTGGAGCCGCATGCCGTCGGCGGCGCAGCGGGTCAGCGCGTCGTTGAGAGGACGGCCGGCCAGCTCCTCGCCCCGTACGACGCCGACGGTGGCCAGGCCCAGCAGCCGTCCGGCCGCCGCGGTGGCCCGCAGGTGGTTGGAGTACGCGCCGCCGAAGGTCAGCAGCGCCTCGTCCCCCCGCCGCCGGGCCGCCAGGAGGTTGGGGACGAGTTTGCGCCATTTGTTGCCGGGCAGGGCCGGGTGCAGGAGGTCGTCCCGCTTCAGCAGCAGTTCCAGGCCGCGCGCGGCGAAGCGCTCGTCCGCGACGGGAGTCAGCGGGGACGGCAGCGCGGCGCGCAGCGCCTCGGGCAGGCCGTCCAGCGCGCCGCCGCGGTGATCGTCGGACAGTGGTGTCACCCCACGATTCTCCCGCGCCCGGGCCTGCCGCCGCGCGGACCGGCTCGGGGGCCGGCGCACGGTCGGGCTAGAGTCCAGACATGCCTGACATGGACGTCCTCCCCCTCCCCGACCCGGAGCCGGCGCTGCGCTGGCGCTCCGAGTCGGGCGCCCCCGCGCCCCGGCGGGTCCGGGAGGCGGACGACAGCCTGCGCGCCGCCGAGGCGTACCGGCTGGCCTGCGAGGGCACGGCCGTGCTGTGGCGCGGCGACTTCCAGGGCGCCAGGCAGCTGCTGGCCGCGCTCGGCCGACGCGTCGACCGCGGGCCCCGCCGGTCGGCGAGGCCGGAGCCCGCGACGCCGTACGACGCCTTCCACCGGCACCGCCAGGAGCAGGGCAGACGGGCACGCGTGCTCGGCATGCTGCTCGTCCCCGTCGAACCCGGCTACGTCGTACCGCTGCGCCGCGCCCCCGACGTGCGGGCCGCCTGCGCCGAGGCCTACGGGCCGCCCGGGGACGAGCCCTTCGCCGTCTCCCTGCGCGAGCTCCTCGGTCTCGTCGGCGCCCACGAGTGGCGGCGCAAGGGCGTCCCGGTGCCGGCACTCGGCGGCGACCGCGTCCACCCGCACTACGGCGTCTTCTCCCCGGTGCGGGGCGAGTACGTGGACCTGGTGGCCCGCGCGCCGCTGCCCCGCGACCACGAGCTCGCCTACGACATCGGCACCGGCACGGGCGTCCTGGCCGCGGTGCTGGCCCGGCGCGGGGTGGCCCGCGTCGTCGGCACGGACCAGGACCCCCGCGCCCTCGCCTGCGCCCGGGAGAACGCCGAGCGCCTGGGCCTGGCGGGCCGGATCGACGTCGTCAAGGCGGACCTCTTCCCGTCCGACGTCCCGCCGGGGAGGGCGCCGCTGATCGTGTGCAACCCGCCGTGGCTGCCCGCGAAGCCCACCTCGGCCGTCGAGCACGCCGTGTACGACCCCGGCAGCCGCATGCTGCGCGCGTTCCTCGCCGGGCTGCCCGGCGCTCTGACGCCGCAGGGTGAGGGGTGGCTGATCCTCTCCGACCTCGCCGAGCACCTCGGCCTGCGCAGCCGCGAGGAACTCCTCGGCCACGTCGACGCCGCCGGGCTCGCCGTCGTCGGCCGGCTGGACGCCCGGCCCACCCACCCGCGCTCCGGCGACGCCGCCGACCCGCTGCACGCGGCCCGCGCCGCCGAGGTCACCTCGCTGTGGCGGCTGACCCCCAGCCGGTGAGCAGCACCCGGTGCTCACCGGCCCGGTAGCGGGCCACCGCCTCCGCGGTGGGCTCCACGGCGTCGGCCGGCACCTCGGCCGCGGACACCCAGCTCACCCGCGCGTGCTTCTCCGGCTCCGCGTTGACCGGCTCCCCGGACCACGTCCGGGCGGCGAACACGACCGTCAGAAAGCCGCCCGCCGCCTCGACGCTGCGGGACCCGTGCACCACGTGGACCAGCCTCAGCTCCTCGGGCGGGACCACGAGCCCCGTCTCCTCCCGCAGTTCGCGCACCGCGGCCTCGGTGACCGGCTCGCCCGGTTCGGCCTTGCCGACCGGCAGGTCCCACCGCCCTCTGGCGAACTTCGCGTCGGGGCCGCGCTGGACCAGCAGCACCCGGTCCCGCTCGGCGTCGTGCACGATCACGGCGGCGGCCAGCAGGCACAGCGAGTCGACGGCGGGCGGCAGCATGGGACGTCCCCTCTCGTTGCGTTCCAGCCCCGGCACGTACCGTTCTGCCACGGCGGAGCCGACCGGAGGGCTCCACCCTCTCACCGGGGTCCGACAACGCGGACGCCCGTCCGGCCGGACGGCCGGACGGGCGCCGTGCCGGGAGCCGTTCGGGCCGGCCCCCAGAACCCGGGCGCGGTGCGGGCACCCGGGCAAGGCTCCGCTGCGCAGGCGGGCTACTTCAGCGCGAGCTCCTTGTCGAACGCCGAGAGGGCGTAGCTCCACATCGAGTCGACGCGGCTGATCTCGTCGCTGTTCGGGTAGGCGTTGGTGCACGAGGGCCCCGGCCCGCCCCCCGACATCAACTCGCTGCAGGGACCCGAGTAGTGGTCCGGCAGCCCGAGGACGTGCCCGGTCTCGTGCGACGTCACCCGGGTGGAGTCGTAGACCTGGTTCTGCTGGTAGTCGAGGAAGATGTAGCCGTTGCCGCGCCCGTCCGTGTACGCGTACGAGCCGCGCGAGCTGTTCCCCTCGTAGTAGCGGAAGTCCGCGGGGTACCCCTCGCGGAGCTGCACGCTGCTCACCGAGGAGTTCCATATGGAGGTCGAGCTGGCGATCTCACCGGCGAACGACGGTGCCTGGCTGGCGTCGTAGGTGACGGTGACGACCTGGGCGCTCGGGTTCTCGGCGTGCTTCTTCAGCGCGGAGGCGCGCACGGCCTCGAAGAACGCCCGGGTGGCCTCCTGGTCGGACACGCTCGTGTCCGGGGTGCGGGGGCCGGTGAAGGCGGCGGTCACGAAGTCCCGCTCGCTCTGGGTCTCGGCCGGGTTGGCGGGCGACGCCGTGGTGGTCGTGGCGGGCACGGCGGCGAGTCCCGTCGCCAGACCCAGCCCCAGGGCGGCCGTCAGTACGTTTCTGAGGTACTTCATGGGGGGTTCCCTTCATCGCCGGACGCCGGCCGGCCGCCTGCGCGTGGGGGGTTGCGGCCGACCGGGCGTCCGGACCGAATCGCGGTCCCAGCGAGTGTCGGGTACATGGCACGGCGGGCGGAGGATGTCAGCAGGCGATAGCCCGGAGCTATACCCCCGCGCCTTTCCGGGTGTTCGGGGCATCCGACCCCTGGTGGCCCCGCTCGCGCCCCCGTTATCCTCCGCTCGTGGAGCTGGAGGTCAGGCATCTGCGGGCGCTGTGTGCCATCGCCGACGCGGGCAGCGTCCGGGCCGCCGCGCGCCGGCTGAGCATGACGCAGCCCTCCCTGACGACGCAGTTACGGCGCATCGAAAAGGCATTGGGCGGCCGGCTCTTCGTCCGGGAGCGCACCGGCAGCCGCCCCACCCCGCTCGGCCGCACCGTCCTCAGCCGGGCCCGCCCCATCGTCACGGAGATGGCGGCGCTCATCAACGAGGCGCGGGAGGCCGTGCTGCGCTCCGACGGGGCGCGGCTGCGCATCGGCAGCACCGGCGGCACGGGCAGCAGTACCGTCGTGGGCTGGCTCCGGCGTCTGCACGAGCGGTATCCGGACGTCGACACCACCATCCACTTCGAGGTCTCGGCCAACCTGCTGCTGCGGATGGTCGCCAGCGGGCAGCTCGACGCGGCCTTCGTGCACGAGGTGGGGGGCAGTCCGCTCAGTCTGCCCTCGGACCTGCGGCAGCGGGTCCTCATCGAGCGGGAGCCGCAGTTCGTCGCCGTCCCCGACTCCCATCCGGCCGCCCGGCGCCGCGAGCTGACCCTCGAGGACCTCGCCGGGGACCGCTGGATGGTCGACCCGAGTGCGGACGGCGAGTGGGACGGCCTGCGCCGCGTCTTCGCGGCGGCCGGGGTGAACCCCAAGGTCGTGCTCGGCGACTACGCCACCGCCTGGGTGCTGACCGCAGCCGGGGAGGTCGTCATGCCGTGTCAGCCGACCTCCCCGGAACGCTCGGGGCTCGTCGTGCGCCCCCTCACCGGTGATCCGCTCACCGTGCGCCTGCTGCTGGTCTCCCGGCCGGCCGCCACGGCCGGCACCGACCTGGACGCCGTGTTCGACGACCTGCGCGCGGCCTACCTCGAGATCGCGCGGCAGTGCGCGGTGTACCACCGGTGGCTGTGCCGCAACGCCGACCCTGCCCTCCTCCGGACGGAGCAGGGCGCGGACGTGTGACGGGACGCCCTCCCCGGGCGGCGGACCGGACGGGCGAACGCCACACCCGCACCCCTCGGACGGGTGACGATCCTCAAGCCCGTGGTGTGCCGCGGACGATGGGCAGGGAGACGGCCGTCGAACACGTCAGCGACCAGGCGCGTGCGGCGGCCCATGCTCCCCACGTCTGAGAGGCGCCACCGATGTCCCGTTCCCTGACGCACCGTCTGGCCCTGCTGACCGCCGCGGCACTCCTGCCCGCGCCGCTCGCCTTCGCCGCCGGCACCGCCGACGAGGCGCCCGAACCGAACCCCGAGACACTGGCACCGCTCCACCGCAGCCCCGACGCCATCCCGGGCCGGTACCTCGTCACCCTCGACACCGGTTTCGACCCGACGGCGATCGCCGAGGGCCTGGGGGTGGACCCCGACTTCGTGTACCGCTCGGCGATGCTCGGCTTCGCCGCCTCGCTCACCGAGGAGCAGGTGGCGGCCGTGCGCAGGCTGCCCGGCGTCGCCGCCGTCGAGCAGGACGCCGTCGTGCGGGCCGACACGCAGCCCGCCGCCGCGGCGGCGGCCCCGCCCGCGGTCTGGGGCCTGGACCGCATCGACCAGCGGGACCTGCCGCTCGACTCCGACTTCACCACCCGCAACGACGGGTCCGGCGTCACCGTCTTCATCCTCGACACCGGCATCGACTACCGGCACCAGGAGTTCGGCGGCCGGGCCGTCCCTGGCTTCGACGCCGTCGGCGACGGCCGCGACGGCGCCGACTGCGCGGGCCACGGCACCCACGTCGCCGGTACGGTGGCCGGCTCGACGTTCGGCGTCGCCCCCGCGGCGAAGCTCGTCAGCGTCCGCGTGCTCGACTGCGAGGGCAAGGGCAGCATGGGCGGCATCGTCGCCGGGCTCGACTGGACGGCCCGCAACGCCGAGGGGCCCGCCGTGCTCAACGGCTCCCTGGGCGGCTCGTACTCCCTGGCCACCAACATGGCCACCGAGAACCTCGCCGCCTCCGGCGTGCTACCCGTCGTGGCAGCGGGCAACTCGGACCAGGACGCCTGCCGCGTCTCCCCGGCCAGCGCCCCCTCCGCGGTCACCGTCGGCGCGACCCGCCGGGACGACGCCGAGGCGGGCTTCAGCAACCACGGCCGCTGCCTGGACCTGTACGCGCCCGGCCAGGGGATCGTCTCCGCCCGGCTGGGCGGCGGGAGCGAGGCGCTGAACGGCACCTCCATGGCCTCGCCGCACGTCGCCGGGGTGGCCGCGCTCGCCAAGGACGAGCACGGCGACGTCCCCTCCGCCGTGCTCGCCCGCTGGCTGACCGACACCTCCAGCACGGGCAAGGTCGGATCGCTCGACGCCGGTTCCCCCAACCGCCTGCTGTACACCGGCGGTCTGTGACCCCTCCGCCCCGAGCCCCCTCGGCCCGGCGCACGGTGCGTGCGCCGGGCCGAGGAGTGCGCCGGGCCGCCCCGGGCCCGTCCACGGGCGGACGTGCCTCCCTGCCTCCGTGCCCGTGATGTGATGGGGCCGTGAGCCGTGCGACGGAGGACAGCAACCGCCGGATGCTCCGGGCCCGCGACACCATGGACCGCCGGTACGCGCATCCCCTGGACATCCCGGCCCTGGCCCGCGTCGCCCACGTCTCCGAGGCCCACTTCGTCCGTACCTTCCGGGCCACCTTCGGCGAGACGCCGCACCGCTACCTCCAACGCCGCCGCGTCGAGCGCGCCATGTGCCTGCTGCGGGAGACCGAGCGCAGCGTGACGGACATCTGCCACGACGTCGGCTTCGGCAGCCTGGGGACCTTCAGCCGCACGTTCCGCGCCATCGTCGGACGCTCCCCGCGGGAGTACCGCACGCACGCGGCGGCCACGGCCGTGCCCACCTGCTTCACGAAGACCTGGACGCGGCCCCGCTCCTGACCGCCTCTGACGGAGCAGTTTCGGACAAGTATTCCGCCCGGTACACCCCATAGCGTGATGGGCATGTTCACAGCCATCAGCCATTCACAGCTCTACGTCCTCGACCAGGACGAGGCCCTCGACTTCTACGTCGGCAAGCTCGGCCTGGAGGTGACCGCGGACATCGACATGGGCTTCATGCGCTGGCTGACCGTCGGCGTCCCCGGCAGCCCGGACCGACACGTCCTGCTGGAGCGCCCCGGCCCGCCCGCGATGACCGAGGATACGGCGGAGCAGGTCCGCGAGCTGCTGACCAAGGGCGTCCTCGGCGGACCGCTCATCCTCACCACGGAGGACTGCCGCAAGACCTACGAAACCCTGCTGGGCCGGGGCGTGGAGTTCACCGAGGAACCCACCGAGCGGCCTTACGGGATCGACTGCGGCCTGCGCGACCCCTTCGGCAACGCCATCCGCTTCACCCAGCTCCACGCCTGACGTCGCCCGGCCCCGGCCCCGGCCCCGGCCCCGGCGACGGTGACGAGCCCGGCGGTCCGTGCTCCGGCACGGACCGCCGGGCTCGCTCACGTTCCGCGCGGACCACCCTCCCGTTCCTCGCTGGCCGCGCGCAGCAGGACCGGCAGGAAGGCCCGCTCCAGGGTGTTCGGGGGCAGCTGCTCCGGCTCGACGAGGCTCTGCATCAGACCGCCCTCCCGGACGGCGATGACGAGCCGGGCGAACTGCTCCAGGTCGACCGAGGGCGACCTGCCCATCTCGTCCAGCAGACGGGACAGGACGCGGACGAGCTTGGCCCGGACCCGGGCGTCGTGGTCGGCCAGGGTCCGGGCCGCCTCCGGGTTGCGCATGGCGTAGAGGGTGAACTCCGTGCTCACGAGGAACCACTGTCGCTCGTCCGGGCCGATCTCCCCGGCCAGGGCGACGAGCTGCTCGGGCGATGTCGGGTCGTCGAGCCGGGACAGCCGCTCGGAGAGCCGGTCCACCGCCTTCGCGGCCTGCTCGTCGAAGAGCGCGTAGAACAGCTCGTCCTTGCTGGCGAAGTTCGAGTAGTAGGCACCGGTCGTGTACCCGGCCCTGCGGCAGATCTCGTCGATCGTCGCGCCGTGGAAACCCAGTTCGGCGAACGCCTCCATCGCGGCGTCGAGCAGCCGTGCCCGGGTCTGCGGGCGCCGCTTCGTCGGACCTTTCGGCACGGGTTCTCCTCCTTGACGGGCGTCGGACCACCGGCCATGATGCCCTCGTCAATAGGAAATCCTATCGGATAGGGAAGACCATCCGGTGTTCGCCGGCCTCGGCCGGTGCGCTGACGGCCGCGTCGCCGAGCGGTCGGTGCCGCCCCGCGAACGTCCTGGACCGGCCGTCGAGCACCGCGCCACCGCGCGCGGTCCGGTGCACCGGGCGGCCGCATGCGTCGGCCCCCTCCAGCGGCGGGAGCCGTCCGGCCAGGTGGCCGGGCCCGCCGGGCCACCCGGCCGGACACCCCGCCCTGCGCGCCCTCAGACAGCGAAGGAAGACCATGGCATTCGAACCCGATGTGATCGTCGTCGGTGCCGGCCTGGCCGGGCTCGTCGCGACCCACGAGCTCGTCAAGGCGGGCCGCAGCGTGCTCGTCGTGGAGCAGGAGAACCGCGACAACCTCGGGGGCCAGGCCTTCTGGTCGCTGGGCGGGCTGTTCCTCGTGGACAGCCCCGAGCAGCGCCGCATGGGCATCTCCGACTCCGTCGAGCTGGCCTGGCAGGACTGGCAGGGCTCGGCCGGGTTCGACCGCGACCGGGAGGACCACTGGGCGCGTCAGTGGGCGCGCGCCTACGTGGAGTTCGCCGCCCACGACAAACGCCGCTACCTGCACGACCTCGGGCTGCGGCTGACGCCGGTCGTCGGCTGGGCCGAGCGTGGTGACGGAACCGCGGACGGCCACGGCAACTCGGTACCGCGCTTTCACCTCACCTGGGGTACCGGCCCGGAGGTCGTCCGGGTGTTCGCCGAACCGGTGCTCGACGGCGAGCGGCGCGGGCTGGTCCGGTTCGCCTTCCGGCACCGTGTCGACGAACTCGTCGTCGAGGACGGCGCCGTCGTCGGCGTCCGGGGCGAGGTGCTGGAGCCCACCGACCTGGAACGCGGAAGGGCCTCCTCCCGCACCCCGGTGGGGGATTTCGGGTTCCGGGCGCGGGCCGTGGTCGTCACCTCCGGCGGCATCGGGCACAACCTCGGCCTCGTCCGCCGGAACTGGCCGGCGGACCGGCTCGGCCCCTGCCCGCAGACGATGATCGCGGGTGTCCCCGCCCATGTGGACGGGCGCATGCTGGAGATCACCGAGAGGGCGGGCGGTGCCGTCGTCAACTCCGACCGGATGTGGCACTACACCGAGGGGCTGCACAACTGGGACCCGATCTGGCCCGACCACGCCATCCGGATCATCCCCGGACCGTCATCGCTGTGGTTCGACGCCACGGGGAAGCGGCTGCCTGCACCGAACTTTCCCGGTTTCGACACCAACCGCACCCTGAAAGCCGTCCTCGACACCGGCTACGACTACTCGTGGTTCGTCCTCACCCAGACGATCATCGAGAAGGAGTTCGCGTTGTCCGGATCGGAGCAGAATCCGGATGTCACCGGCAAGAGCATCAGGCAGACCCTCGCCAGCCGGCTCAGCGGTGGGGCGCCCGGCCCGGTCGAGGCGTTCAAGCGGCACGGCGCGGACTTCGTCGTCGCCGACACGCTCCGCGAACTGGTCGACGGCATGAACGCGATCGCCCGCGGACCGCAGCTGGACCACGCGGCGCTGGAGCGGCAGATCCTGGCCCGGGACGCCGAGGTCGGCAACTCCTACTCCAAGGACCTGCAGCTCATGGCGATCGGCAACGCGCGGCGGTACCGGGGCGACCGGCTGACCCGCGTGGCCAGGCCGCACCGCGTCCTCGACCCGGCGCACGGCCCGCTCATCGCCGTGCGGCTGAACATCCTGACCCGCAAGACACTCGGCGGCGTGCAGACCAACCTGGACTCGCAGGTGATGCGCGCCGACGAGACGCCCTTCCCCGGGCTCTACGCGGCGGGGGAGGTCGCCGGCTTCGGCGGTGGCGGCGTGCACGGGTACAACGCCCTCGAAGGCACCTTCCTGGGCGGCTGCATCTTCTCCGGCCGGGCGGCGGGCCGGGCGCTCGCGAAGGAACTGGCATGACCGCGCTCGGCCAGCGGGTGGAGGTGAGCGAGGACCACCCCCTGCTCGACAACGCGCTGATCGACACCGGGCTGCCCATCGCCCTGTTCGTCATCATGATCGGCATCGGGCTGAGCCTGACCCGCCGGGACTTCGGCCGCGAGCTCCGCGCCCCACGCGGCGCCCTCGCCGGAACCGTGGCCCAGCTCCTGCTGATGCCCCTGCTCGGGGTCGCCCTCGCCTGGGCCCTCGCGTTGCCCGCCGTCGTCGCGGTGGGCCTGGTGATCATCGCGGCCTGCCCCGGCGGGACGACGTCGAACCTGATCGCCTACCTGGCCCGGGGCAACGTGGCCCTGTCGATCGTGCTGACCATCATCGCCAGCGCCGCCACCATCGTGACGCTGCCGGTCTTCGCCAACCTGGCGCTCGACATCTGGCCCGTCAGCGGCGGTGGCGAGGTCCGCGTCCCCGTGCCGCGCACCATCGCCCTCCTGCTCGTGCTGGTCCTGCTCCCGCTGCTGCTCGGGATGGCCATCCGCACGGGACGGCCCCGGCTGGCCGACGCCATGGAACGGGCCGTGTCCGTCTTCGGCGGGCTCGTCCTCGCGGCGCTGGTCGCGGTCATCGCCGTCTCGCTGGGCGAGGATTCCTGGGAGTACCTGCGCACGGCGGGCGCCCCGGCCCTCCTGCTCAACCTGGGCGGGCTCGGCGTCGGCTTCGGCGTCATGGCGCTGGCCGGGCTCCCGTGGGCGGACCGGATGACCGGCGCCGTAGAACTCGGCGTCAAGAACGCCACCATCGGCATCCTCATCGCCGTCACCGTCATGGGGCAGCCGGAGATGGCCGTGCCCTCGGGGGTGTACGGGCTGCTCATGAACGTCTCGGCCTTCGCCCTCATCTGGTACGGACGCCGCCGTACGCGCGCGGCCGGGGAGCCCGCCGCGGCCACGGGCAGCAGCGCCTGACGTCGGACGCGGACGACCGCACCCGGCCCGCATGGCACGCCGTGCAGGCGCGCCGCGGACCGGGTGCGGTCGCGGTGACCGGGCGACGTCCGGGGACGCCGCCGGCCGCGGAGGTGCGAGGCCGGGTCAGGCCTTCTTGGTCTCCCAGAAGATCTTGTCGATCTGGGCGATGTAGTCCAGGGCCTTCTGGCCGGTGGCCGGGTCGGTGGAACCCTTGGCGGCGGACAGCGCCTTGAGGGTGTCGTTCACGAGCTGGTGCAGCTCGGGGTACTTCTCGAAGTGCGGGGGCTTGAAGTAGTCGCTCCACAGCACCGAGATGTGGTGCTTCGCGAGCTCCGCGCGCTGCTCCTTGATGTCGGTGGCGCGGGCGCGGAAGTGGGGGTCCTCGTTGGCCTGGTACTTCTCCTGGACGGCCTTCACGGACTCGGCCTCGATGCGGGCCTGGGCCGGGTCGTAGACGCCGCAGGGCAGGTCGCAGTGGGCGCTGACCTTCACCGTCGGGGCGAACAGGCGGGAAAGCATGAGAGCTGGGCCTCCTCGTGATCGTCTTCTCGCGTGCGAGATTACTCCCTGAGGGAATGCTTTTCGCGCGGGGGCCCGCGGGATTAGGGCGAAAGTCCGATACCGGCCGCGGGGTTCTCGGATGATGTGACCGGAGGGACGGCTGGTGGCGGTGGGGCGGATCGGGCTGGCGGAGGTCTTCAACCCGTCGATGGTGCCGACGCTGCGGCCGGGGGACCGGCTCGTGCTGCGGTACGGGGTGCCGGTGCGGCCGGGGCACGTGGTGGTGATCCGGCACCCGCTCCAGCACGACCTGCTGATCGTCAAGCGGATCGTGGGCCGGCGGGCCGGGGGCTGGTGGGTGCAGGGCGACAACCCGTATGTGCACAACGACAGCCGGGAGTTCGGCGCGGTTCCGGACGAACTGGTGGTGGCCCGGGCTGCGGTGCGGCTGCGGCCGCCCCGGGAACTTCAGCGCTCGGTGGCCTCCGTGGCGGGCTGGGCGCTGTCGGCCGTCCGGCCACTCTCCAGGCGCTTGCGGGCGCGGTAGGCGGCGACGTTGGCCCGGGTGGCGCAGCGGTCGGAGCAGTAGCGCCGGGAGCGGTTGGTGGAGGTGTCCAGGTAGGCGTTGCGGCAGGGGTCGGCCTGGCAGATGCCGAGCCGGTCGACGCCGAGGTCGGTGAGGCTGAAGGCGAGGCCGATGGCCGCCATGGCGGTGTAGCCCGCGCCCGCGCTCGCGGCGTTCTCGGCCAGGTGCATGTGCCACTTCGGGCTGCCCTGCTCGTCCCGGTACTCGTGTCCGGCCACCTGCGGGCTGCACGGGTACTCCATGAGGAGGGCGTTCAGCAGGTCCACCGCGCGGACCTCGTCGTGCTCGGCCGCCGCGGTGAAGACGGCGCGCAGCCGGGTGCGGACGCCCCGCAGCCGGGTGACGTCGGCGTCCGAGGCGCGCCGTGCCGTCTGCTGGTTCACGCCGAGCAGCTCCCGCACCGTGTCCACGGATGTGAGCCGGTCCTCCCCGCGCAGCGGCTCCTCGGTGTTGACGAGGCGCACGGCGAAGTCGGCGTAATAGGTCAATTCCACTTGTGGTCCTTACGGGCGAAGTCTAGGGTGGCGGACAGGAACGTAAGGGCTGGCTATGGAAACAGCCTATTACCTGCGGAGGGGAAGCGATGACCGAAAGCGCACACGTCGACTGGCGGAGCTGGCAGAGCTCGTGGGACCGGCAGCAGGAGTGGTACCTGCCCGACCGCGAGCAGCGCTTCGGCGTCATGCTCGACGCCGTCGAGGCGCTGGTCGGCCCCCGGCCCCGGGTGCTGGACCTGGCCTGCGGCACCGGCAGCATCTCCGACCGGCTGTTCGCCCGGCTGCCCGAGGCACGCAGCGTCGGCGTCGACCTCGACCCGGCGCTGCTGACCATCGCGCGCGGCCACTTCGCGGGCGATGAGCGGATCGAGTTCGTCAGCGCGGATCTGCGGGACGCGGCCTGGGCGGAGAAGCTGCCCCACCGGGAGTTCGACGCCGTCCTGACGGCCACCGCGCTGCACTGGCTGCGCACGGACGAGCTGGCCACCCTCTACGGGCAGGTGGCCGGGGTCGTGCGCGGCGGTGGCGTGTTCCTCAACGCCGACCACATGCCCGACCCGGAGACGCCGCGGATCAACGAGGCGGTGCACGCCTTCGACAAGGCCCGCCGGGAGCGCGCGAAGGCGGGCGGAGCCCAGGACTGGAGTGGCTGGTGGGAGGAGGCCGCAGCGCACCCGGCGCTCGCCGGTGCGGTCGCCGAGCGCAACCGCCTCTTCGGCCGCCCCGCCGACGACCACAGCGACGGTCAGCTCCAATCCCCGGCGTGGCACGCCCGCGCCCTGCGGGACGGCGGCTTCGCCGAGGCGCGCACGGTGTGGGCCTCGCCGCACGACGCGATGGTCCTCGCCCTCAGGTGACGGGCCCCGGGGGCGGGCGGACAGCACGCGGGGGCGGTACGGGACACGACCCGTACCGCCCCCGCGCCGCTCACGGTCAGCGGCGGGCGACGCCCTCCGCGCGGGCGGCCGCGGCCACGGCCGCGGTCACCGCGGGGCCCACCCGCTCGTCGAACGGCGAGGGGATGACCTTGTCCGCGCTCAGCTCGTCCGCCACCACGGCGGCCAGCGCCTCGGCCGCGGCCAGCTTCATGCCCTCGGTGATGCTCGTCGCCCGCACCTGCAGGGCGCCGGCGAACACGCCGGGGAAGGCCAGCACGTTGTTGATCTGGTTCGGGTAGTCGCTGCGCCCGGTGGCGACGACGGCCGCGTACTTGTGCGCGACGTCGGGGTGGATCTCCGGGTTGGGGTTGGCCATGGCGAAGACGAACGCGCCCTCGGCCATCGTGGCGACGGCCGGCTCGGGCACGGTGCCTCCGCTGACGCCGATGAAGACGTCGGCGCCGTCCAGGGCCTTCTCCAGCGAGCCGGACAGCCCGGCCTTGTTCGTGAAGCCGGCGACCTCGCGCTTGACGGCGTTCAGGTCCTCGCGGTCCTGGGAGACGACGCCCTTGCGGTCGCAGACGGCCACGTCGCCGATGCCCGCCTCGATGAGGATCTTGGCGATCGCCACGCCGGCCGCGCCGGCACCGGAGATGACGGCCCGCAGCTCGCCCAGCGCGCGGTCGGTCAGCCGGGCAGCGTTGCGCAGCGCCGCCAGCGTCACGATGGCGGTGCCGTGCTGGTCGTCGTGGAAGACGGGGATGTCCAGCCGCTCCTTCAGGCGCTGCTCGATCTCGAAGCAGCGGGGCGCGGAGATGTCCTCCAGGTTGACGCCGCCGAAGGAGGGGGCGAGGCGCACGACCGTCTCGACGATCTCGTCCGTGTCCTTGGTGTCCAGCGCGATCGGCACCGCGTCCACGCCGCCGAACTGCTTGAACAGGATGGCCTTGCCCTCCATGACCGGAAGCGAGGCCTCCGGGCCGATGTCACCCAGCCCGAGCACCGCGCTGCCGTCCGTCACGACCGCGACGACCTGGGACTTCCAGGTGTAGTCGTCGACCAGCTCCGGCTGCTCGGCGATCGCCGTGCAGACCTTGGCCACGCCGGGCGTGTAGGCGAGGGACAGGTCGGCGGTGTCCCGCACGGGGACGGTCGCCTGCACTGCCATCTTGCCGCCTCGATGCAGGGCGAAGGCCGGATCGATCGCGTCTTCGGCCAGCTCTCCCTGCGGATTGACGATCTCCGCTGCCACTTTGACCCCTTATTCCGAATAACTGCCGAGGGTACCGCTGCCTGGTTGAGGCGCGGGCGGAACCGCGTCCAGGCCCCGTCCGGTGATCGACACCGTTCAGGGGGGAGGTGTTGGACGCCGGGCGCGCCGCACACGCGCCCCGGGTCCCCAGGTGAGGGGTGTAACAGCCCTTTGTACCGGATGACGATGACTGCCACGAGCCACTTCCCCCGTCACTGCCGCGCCATGAGTACGCCTCGTGATCGACTGCAAGGGATGTATCCGGCGAACGACCGGAAAACGGATGACCAACGCCCACCGATGAGGGGTTTCCTCACCGTCGCCGGACCCCGGCGTGAGGAACCTCTCACAAAGCTCCGGTCCTGCTCAGTCCGGTGCGTCTCCTGACCAAACCATGTTCGGTCACCGATCTCCGTTATCCGATTTTGATATCGCTGACCTCTCCCCAAGGCATGTCCGGATGGCAAGATTCCTCCCACTACGCAGGGTCGCCGTCACACTCGAGGGTGGGACGCGGCCCGCCGAAGACCCCCTCACCCCTCGCAGGAGGACCTCGTCATGACCGCACGCTTCACCCGCCGTCCGTCCGCGCGTCGTCGTCTCGCCGCGGCCGGAGCCATCGCGGTCACCGGGGCTCTGCTGCTGACCGGCTGCGGCGACCAGACCGACGACGCCGACGGCGGCTCCGGTGACGGCGGCAAGGAGGGCGCCAAGGGCACCAAGAGCTCTGAGGCCCCGCTCTTCTCGGAGCTGCCCAAGGAAATCCAGGACGCCGGCGTCATCAGGGTCGGCTCCGACATCGCCTACCCGCCCATCGAGTTCTTCGACGACAAGGAGCTCAAGGGCGTCGACCCGGGCATCGCGGAGGCCCTGAGCGAGCAGCTCGGCGTCAAGCTGGAGTTCAAGGACGCCGGCTTCGACCAGCTCATCATCGGCCTCAACAAGTCCGGCAAGTACGACATCGTGATGTCCGCGATGACCGACACCAAGGAGCGCCAGGACGGCGCTGCCGAGGACGAGGCCGGCGGCGTGGACTTCGTCGACTACTTCAAGGCCGGTTCCGCCCTCCTCGTGGAGAAGGGCAACCCGAAGAAGATCGAGAGCCTCGACGACCTGTGCGGCCTCGGCGTCGCCGCCCAGCGCGGCACCGCCAACGAGACCCTGGTCAACGAGCAGAACAAGAAGTGCGGCGACGACAAGATCGACTTCTTCATCGCCGACAAGGACACGGACTCGGTCACCCAGCTCCAGAACGGCCGCGTCCAGGTCGTCGTCACCGACTACCCGGTGGCCATCTACAGCGCGGAGACCGCCGGTGGCGGCGACCGCTTCGAGGTCGTCGGCGACCAGATCGACGCGGCGCCCTACGGCATCGCCGTCCACAAGGACAACACCCAGCTCCGCGACGCCATCCAGAAGGCCCTCCAGGCGATCATGGACAACGGCGAGTACGCCAAGGTGCTGAAGGAGTGGGGCGCCGAGGCGGGCGCCCTGGAGCAGGCCACCGTCAACGCGGGCAAGTGACCCGCACCGGCCGCACGACCACTCCCGACTGAAGCGACTCTCCCGTGAGCGAACCACACGAGACGCCCGACGGGCTGCGCAAGGCCGACCAGGCCGCGCAGCCCGCCCAGGGCGAGAAGACGGTCGGCGACACGAAGCCGACCAAGACCGACACCGCCGTGTCGACCACCGCGGACCCGGCGGAGCTGACCAAGACCGCAGGACCCGGGGAGCCGGCCGACGACGAGAGCGTTCCGTCGGCCGCCGTCAAGGCCATTCCGGTGCGTCACTACGGCCGCTGGATCGGGGCCGCCCTCGTCATCGCGGCCCTCGGCCTGATCGGCCTCGCCTTCGCCAACGGCGACATCGCCTGGGCCGTCGTCGGCGAGCGGCTGACGGACGGCACGTTCGTCGGCCCGGCCTGGGAGACGCTGAAGATCAGCGTCTACGCCATGCTCATCGGCGTGGTGCTGGGCACCCTGCTCGCGGTGATGCGGCTGTCCGCCAACCCGGTGCTGTCCGCCGTGTCCTGGGCCTACATCTGGTTCTTCCGCGGCACTCCGGTGATCGTCCAGCTCCTGCTCTGGTTCAACCTGTCCGCGGTCTTCACCACCCTGGACCTGGGGCCGATCTACAAGAACGAGATGAACGACGTCATGACGCCGTTCGTCGCCGCCCTCCTGGCCCTCGGCCTCAACGAGGCCGCGTACATGGCGGAGATCAGCCGCGCGGGCATCCAGTCCGTCGACCACGGTCAGACCGAGGCGGCGCACGCCCTCGGCATGAGCGGTGCCAAGACGATGCGCCGCATCGTCCTCCCGCAGGCGATGCGCGTCATCATCCCGCCGTCGGGCAACGAGTTCATCAACATGCTCAAGACCTCATCCCTGGCCTACATCATCGGCTTCGGCGAGCTCTTCTACGTGGCGAAGAACATCGGTGCGACCGACTACGCCGTCATGGAGATGTACCTCGTCGTCTCCGTCTGGTACCTGCTCCTGACCACGGTCTTCAGCATCGGCCAGTACTACCTGGAGCGGCACTACGCCAAGGGCGCCAACCGCTCGCTGCCGCCCACCCCGCTACAGCGGATCCGCGGCCAGCTCTCCTCCTTCCGCACGCCGAGCAAGGTGGGAGGGACCACCGTATGAGCAGCGAGAACACGACGGACACCGTCCAGCCGATGGTGAAGGCCGAGCAGGTCCACAAGTCCTTCGGGCACGTGGAGGTGCTCAAGGGCATCGACCTGGAGGTCGCGCCGCAGGAGGTCTTCTGCCTCGTCGGCCCCTCCGGTTCCGGCAAGTCGACCTTCCTGCGGTGCATCAACCACCTGGAGAAGATCAACGCCGGGCGGCTCTCCGTCGACGGACAGCTCGTCGGCTACCGGGAGAAGGGCGACAAGCTCTACGAACTGCGTGAGCGCGAGGTCGCCGAGCAGCGCAAGGACATCGGCATGGTGTTCCAGCGCTTCAACCTCTTCCCGCACATGACGGCGCTGGAGAACGTCATGGAGGCGCCCGTCCAGGTCAAGCGCGAGTCCAAGTCCGTCGCGCGGGAGCGGGCGGAGCGGCTCCTGGAGCGCGTGGGGCTGGCGGACCGGATGAAGAACTACCCCGCGCAGCTCTCCGGCGGTCAGCAGCAGCGCGTCGCCATCGCCCGGGCGCTGGCGATGGAGCCCAAGCTGATGCTCTTCGACGAGCCGACCTCCGCGCTCGACCCGGAGCTCGTCGGCGAGGTGCTGGACGTCATGCGGGGCCTGGCCGAGGACGGCATGACCATGATCGTCGTCACTCATGAGATGGGCTTCGCCCGCGAGGTCGGCGACTCCCTGGTCTTCATGGACGAGGGCGTGGTCGTCGAGTCCGGCCATCCGCGGGACGTGCTCACCAACCCGCAGCACGAGCGCACGCAGGGTTTCCTCTCCAAGGTGCTCTGAGCGCACAGCTCCGGAACGAGACACACCGTGGGGCGGTACCGGCCGGTACCGCCCCACGCGCGTGCGCGGCGCGTGTCACAGCGGCAGGCCATTCCACACGGCCCCGACGCGGCGTAGCGTGCGGATCATGTTTGCTGCGTATGCCGCCCGGATGGACCGGGAACAGCCGCTCACCGGACTCGAACTCGGAGAGCGTCCGGAGCCGGACGTGCCGCCGGGCTGGACGACCGTCGACGTCAGGGCGGCCTCCCTCAACCACCACGACCTGTGGACGCTGCGCGGGGTCGGGCTCGGCGAGGAGGCGCTGCCGATGATCCTCGGCTGCGACGCCGCCGGGATCGACGCGGACGGCAACGAGGTCGTCGTCTACCCGGTGATCGGGCTGACCGGCCACGGAGTCGGCCCGCGCGAGCCGCGCACCATCCTCACCGAGAAGTACCAGGGCACCTTCGCGGAGCGGGTGGCCGTGCCGCAGTGGAACGTGCTGCCCAAGCCTCCGCAGCTCTCCTTCGAGGAGGCTGCCTGCATGCCCACCGCGTGGCTGACCGCCTACCGCATGCTGTTCACCAAGGCCGGGGTCCGGCCCGGGGACAGCGTGCTGGTCCAGGGCGCCGGCGGCGGCGTGGCGACGGCGGCCATCGCGCTCGGCGCGGCGGCGGGGCTGCGGGTCTTCGCCACCAGCCGGGACGAGGGCAAGCGGAAGAAGGCGCTCGAACTCGGCGCCGAGGCGGTGTTCGAGCCCGGAGCGCGGCTGCCGCACCGGGTGGACGCGGTGATGGAGACCGTCGGCGCGGCGACCTGGTCCCACTCGGTGAAGTCCCTCAAGCCGGGTGGCGCGCTCGTCATCTCCGGTGCCACGAGCGGCTACAACCCGCCCAAGGCGGAGCTGAACCGCATCTTCTTCCTGGAGCTGAAGGTCGTCGGCTCCACGATGGGCACCAAGGAGGAGCTGGCGGGGCTGCTGAACTTCTGCGCGGCCAAGGGGCTGCGCCCCGTCATCGACTCGACGCTGCCGCTGGAGCGCGCACGCGAGGGCTTCGAGAAGATGGCCTCCGGCGACCTGTTCGGCAAGATCGTGCTCACCGTCGGCGCCGACCGATGACCTGGGCCGTGGCCTCGGCGCCCGTGGGCGGCGCCGAGGCCGAAGGCATCCTCCTCGCCTACTACGCCGACATCGTGGGCCGCTACTACCGCCGGGCCGCCACCCGGGACGAGGTGCGGGCCGCGATGGCGGCAGAGCCCAGCGCCGGGCTCACCCCGCCCGAGGGCAGGTTCCTGCTGGGCCGGTACGACGGCGAAGTCGCCGGCTGCGTCGGTGTACGCCTGCTGGAGCCCGGCATGGGGGAGTTGGCGCGCGTGTACGTGCGGCCGGAGCTGCGGGGCACCGGCGGCGGGGCCGCGCTGCTCGGGGCCGCGGAGGCCGCCGCCCGGGAGCTGGGCGCCACGGTGCTGCGCCTGGACACGCGGGCGGATTTGGTGGAGGCGCGGGCGCTCTACGCCGCGCATGGCTATCAGGAGATCCCGGCCTACCACGACGGCCCGTACGCCGACCACTTCTTCGAGAAGACACTCCGCTGATCCCGGGGGCCGGACGGTGGTACCCGGCCCCCGGCCCCGGCCCTCGCGATCAGCGGCTCCCACCCGCCGTTCGGCACCCTCCCACCCTCCACGGCTCAGCCGTGCCGGGACAGGGACCGGTTCAGCGGGGGGCTCGGAGCGCGGCGGCGATCTGCGCTGCCGCGGTGGACAGATGGCGTCTCACCTCGCGCAACTGCTCGGGCGTGACGCCGTGGTCGCGGGAGGCGTCCCGGACCTCGTCCCGGAAGCGGTCCAGCAGCCGTTCCAGCGCGCGCGCCGGGTCGGTGCCGGGCTCGGCGGCCTCGCCGGGCCACTCGGGCTCGGGGGGTTCCGCCGCGGCGGGGGACTCGCGCGGCTCCTGGGGCCGGTGCGGTACGCCGGGCTCGCCCGGCGGTGTCCCGAACGGAGGCGGCCAGGCCGTGCCCTGGCCCGTCGTACGGCCGAGGCCGCCCATCTCCTTGGCCAGCTGGGCCATGCCCTCGCGGACAGCCCGCTGCCAGTCCCCGCTCTGGGCGTGCGGGGAGACGCGGTCCTGTACCTGGCGGGCGATGCGCCGCACCTCCTCCTGCGCGGCCCGCTGGGCCTCCTGCCGGGCCTTCCGGCCCTCCTCCTGAGCGGCCTGGATCTTCTCCTGGCGGATCTGGCGGTGGTCCGCCCTGCCGCGGCGCGCCTCCTCCTTCCAGCCGCGCCCCGCATGCCCGGAGGCCGCCCGCTCGCCGCCGGCCGTGGTGCCGCCGCCCTCGGCTGCCTCGCGCATCTCCCGGCGCAGGTCGTCCGCGGAGCCGCGCACATCCTCCCGGATCTCGGCGGCGAGCGCCGTCAGTGAATCGTGGATCTCCCGCTCCAGCTCCGTCAGCTCGCCCTGCCTTCCGGCGAGCTCCGCCCGCCCCCGCGGGGTCAGCGAGTAGACCTTGCGGCCTCCTTCGGTGGTGTGGGTGACCAGCCCCTCGGCTTCCAGCTTGGCGAGCCGGGGGTAGACGGTGCCGGCCGAGGGGGCGTACAGGCCGCGGAAGCGCTCTTCCAGCAGCCGGATCACCTCGTAGCCGTGCCGGGGGGCTTCCGCCAGCAGCTTCAGCAAGTACAGGCGCAGTCGGCCGTGGGCGAAGACGGGGGGCATGTCAGGCGTCCTTCACGAACGAGGGGGCGGCGTCGGCGGGGGCGGGCGCTCTGCGCAGGAGGGCGATGCGGCCGGAGACCGTGGTGGCCTTCAGCCTGCCGCGCCCGGAACCGAGCGTTCCGGTGATGCGTCTGGCTCCCCAGTGTCCGTCCATCCGGAGGTCCTCGAAGCCGCAGGAGAGCGAGCCGCCGGTGGTGTGGGCCTCCACAACGGCGTCGGGACGCGGGGGGAGCCGGACGGCGATGTCCCCGGAGACGGTCGCCATGGCCAGCTCCGTGGGCGTGGCGTGACCGGGCGGGAGGCAGCCCGGGCCTTCGGCGCCCTGCCCTTCCGTGACGTCGACGATGAGGTCTCCCGTGACGGAGTCCGCCTTGACGGCGCCCGCACCGCCGTCGAGGACCGTGAGGGTGCCGGAGACCGAGTGGAACGCGAGCTGTCCGCGCAGGGCCTGGACCTCCACCGCACCGGAGACGGTGTGCGCGGTGACCGGGCCTCGCAGCCCGACGAGCGTCGTGTCGCCCGTGATGCTGCGCGTCTCGGTGGGACCGGTGAGGCCGGAGACGACCGTGGCGGCGCTCACGGCCGCGAGCCGGACCTCGGCGTGCGCGGGGACGGCCAGCGTGATGTCGGCACTGCGGCGCCGGCCCCTGCGGTCCAGCAGCTTGAGAAAACCCTGCCACGGCACGTCGTCGTAGGCGACGGTGAGCACGCCGCCCTCCAGGGTGACGCGCAGCGGGGGTCCGTCGATCGCGGCCACCTCCAGCCGGGCCCCCGAACCGGCCGCCCCCTCGCCACCGGCCCCGGGGGCGAGACCGACGACGTTGACGGTGCCGCCGACGACCCGGACCTGCAGGCTCTCCACCGGCTCCTCCAGGGCGAGCCGCCGCGGGCTGTCGATCAGCCACTCGGGACGGCCGGGATGCCCGCCCGGGCCCCGTCGGCCCCACTGCCCGGACGACTGGTCCGACGACTGCTCCGGCGACTGGTCCGACTCGCTGGCCACGGTGCCTCCTCGGTCCGGTGGTGGACATCAGCCATCACGCAATATATCGCGTCACGACATTCACGATACATCGCGTTCTCGTGGCGTCAAGCTCCACCGGAACCGGACATCCTGCTGGAACCGGACATGCCACGGGCCTCGGAGCGGTGCTCCGAGGCCCGGATGAGGGGAGCCGCTCAGCGGGCGGGCACGGGCGCCGGCCGGCCGGGCCCTGCGGCGGCCCGGCCCGCCCGGTGCGTCGTCAGCTCGTGCCCGTCACTCGTCGTCCTCGTCGTCCAGTCGGGCGAGCCAGGTGGCCAGCCGCTCCACGGGGACCTCGAAGTCGGGGTTGAGGTCGACGAACGTGCGCAGCAGCTCGGCCAGCTCGCCGAGGGTGATCTCCTCCTCGCCGCGCCGGTTCTCCAGCTCCTCGATGCCGCGGTCGGTGAAATACAACGTGCTCTCCGTCGCCGATGGGATCTACCTCCGCAGGATATGCCGGGCGAGGCCGGGCCCCTCGCGCCCGCCGGGTGGCGCCGTTAACCTGCGAACCGACCGGGGGTCGACGAGTGGGGGGAGACGGGGGTGTCGGGTCGTGGGTGACGGCATTACGCAACTGCGCCTGGACGACGGGACGGTGGTGTGGGCGCGCGTCAGCGGGGCACAGGAGCTGCGCCCGCGCGGCGGATACCAGGACTCGGCCCTGGGCGGCCGGGTCACCGAGCTGGCCTCGGGCCTGGCCGACACCGTGCGCGGTGTCGTGCGCTCCGTGCGCATGGGCATGGCCGCGGCGGCGCCGGACGAGGTGACCGTCGAGTTCGGGCTGGAACTCGCGGCCCAGGAGGGGAAGCTGGTCAGCCTGCTGGCCAACGCCCAGGGGACGGCGTCGATCAACGTCACCCTCACCTGGACGGAGCGCGGCGGCGGGCGCGGTCGCGCCCCGGAGGCCGAGGCCGTCCCCGAGGGGGAGGCGGCCGCGCCCGCGCAGGAGCCGCGGAGCGCGCCCCCCGTGCCCCGGTCCGCCGCCACCCCTTCGACCCCGTGAGCGCCCTCGACGCGCTCGTGCGCGGTGCGGTCGCGCGCATTGCCGCGCCCGGCGAGGGGTATGACGGGCCCAGCGACACCTTCTGGGGGAGCGGCTTCTTCGTCGCGCCCACGTACTTGCTGACCTGCGCGCATGTCCTGGATCAAGGAGGTGGCGAGGTGTGGACCAGGCCGGAGGCCGTCGGCGTGACGTGGGCCGGCGGCCGGGCGGCCGGCACTGTGCGCCTCGCGCTGCCGGTGCCGGAGCCGGGCGGCGGCCGCACGTTAAGCGGCTGGCCCGCGCCCGACCTCGCCCTCGTGGAGGTGCCGGAGGCCACCGACATCGAGTGCGTGTGGCTCAGCGACCGGGCGGTCTTCGAGGGCAGCCGGGTCTCCCTGCACGGCTGGTCGCTGGTCACCGGCACCCGGGCCTACCGCCCGGCGGCCGGAGAGGTCAGCGGGCTGGACGGGCCGCTCCTCCTGTTGCGCGGTGAGCGGCCCGTCGAGGGCACCTCCGGCGGCCCGCTGGTGGACACGGTGCGCGGCGAGGTGATCGGCGTCTGCAAGGCCCGGGACGAGAGCGATCCGACGGCGGGCGTGGCCGTCCCCGTCACCGCCCTGCACGCCCTCCACGACCTGCCCGGTGGCGGGCTGCTGGCGCAGGTGCTGGCCGCGCACGACCGGTACCACCTCGGCCGGTTCCGGGCGAACGCCCCCGACCCCTCGTGGGCGGACGCGCAGTACGAGCTGTGCGGCGAGCGGCTGCGGCGCTTCACCCCGGGGCTGCGCACCCATCTGCTCGGCTGTCTGGCCGCCCTGACCCCGCCCGACACCTCCGGCGAGGTGGCCTCGCTCGTGGACGCGGTCCGCCGGCGCACGCTCCAGGGCCGCTTCCGGCAGGGTGTGGACGAGCCGACGCCCCGCACCTGGCGGGAGGGCGTCGGGCTCCTCTACGGGCGGGACGAGTTGCGCGAGCTGATGGGCATCGTGCTGTACGCGGCGGAGGTCGTGAGCCTCGTGCGCGCCCGCGGCCACACTCAGGACGCGGGCCCCCTGGCGGAGTTGAGCGCGTGGGTGCGGGCCACCGCGGAGCCGTTGATCGACATCCGCCAGGAGGTCCAGGAGATCCTGGACGGCGCCGACCCGGGCACCCCCAAGCACCGTTCCCGGCCCCGCGCCGCTGTCCGGGTGGTCATCCATCCGCGCAGCTACGGCGACCGCTACCCGTGGGAGGTCAAGCTCGTCTTCGACCCCCTGGGCGCCGACGATCCGAGCGGTGTCACGGGTTTCGACGGTGACGACACCGGGCACCGCCGCGGCGAACTGCGGGAAGCGCTGCGGGGGCCGCTGGCCGCCGCGCTGAACCAGTGCGACGTGGGCGGCCAGCTGGCGGCCGTCGAGTTCGTGGTCCCGCGCGACCTGTTCGACCTCCCCTTCGACTCCTGGGAGCTGGCTCCGCGGCGCACGCCGGAGGGGGCGACCAACCCGCACGGGCTGCCGCTCGGGCAGCGTCGGGTGGTCGCCGTCCGGGATCTGCTGCGCACGGTCGTCGAGCCCACCCAGGAGTGGCGGCGGCGCTGGGCGGCCGCGCAGAGCGGTCCGCTGACGGCGGTTCCGCTGCGCTCGGGGGCGGAGGTGCACGGGCACGACGGCGGGCCCCGCGCCGAGCGCTGGGGCGCCGTCTACGACCGGCTCTCCAGCGCCGAGCCGGGGAGCGTGCCGGTCTTCTGCGGCGGTGTCGGCGACGGGGACGGCGCGGAGGCGATGGACGCGGCGCTGACCGCGGGCCACCCGGTGGTGGTCTGGCGCTCGCAGGCCGGCGGGCACACGGATTGCGCCGATTTCCACCGTCAGGCCGAGGACTTCGTGGCCGAGGTCCGTACCGCCGAGGGCCTGCACGGCCCGCTGCGCAGTCTGCGCATCCGCACCTGCGATCCCGGCGGGAGCGACCCGGACTCCGCCTGGGGCCGCTCGGTCGCCCTGCTCTACGACCCGCCGGAATCCGGTTCGGGCGCCGTCGGACCCGTCCACGAGCCGTATCCGACCCCGGAGGTGCCGTGGTGAGCACCTGGTCGAGAACGCGTCAAGTGCCCTGCTTCGGACGGCCGGAGGTCTCCGCAGGCCGTTCCGTGCGCAGTACCGTCGAGCATCGAGGCCGTGAGGAGGCCGTGTCGTGAACGACTGGCGCATCTACCGCGGTGCGGGGCTCCCGCACGACGGCATCCTGCGGCTGCCGCCCCCGCCGCCGTGGCGGGACTTCGCCGCCGCGGGCCCGGACGGGGACGGCGGGCCGGAACCCGACGCGGCCCCGCAGACGGGAGGGACCGACCGTCCGGGCGAGACGAGCACGGCAGAGGCCGCAGCGGACGCGGCCGGTCCGGCCGGGGCCGGGGCGGCCACCGCGGCCGAGGCGGACCCGAGCGCCGCGCGCCGTCTCGGCGTGCGCCGGCGCCTCGTGGAGCACCACCACCCGCGACCGGAGGAGGTGGAGGCGGTCAACGCCGCCCTCTACCTGCGGCGGCCGCTCATCGTGACGGGCAACCCGGGCACGGGCAAGTCGACCCTGGCCCACGCCGTGGCCTACGAGCTGGGCCTCGGACGGGTGCTGCGCTGGCCGATCGTCAGCCGCACGACCCTGCAGGACGGGCTGTACCGCTATGACGCCATCGGGCGGCTCCAGGACGTCCAGCTGGAGCGCGCGGCGAGCGGCGGGGAGGCGACGACGCCCCGGCCCATCGGTTCGTACGTCCGGCTCGGCCCGCTGGGCACCGCCCTGCTGCCCGCATCCCGCCCCCGGGTCCTGCTCGTGGACGAGCTGGACAAGAGCGACCTCGACCTCCCCAACGATCTGCTCAACGCACTGGAAGAGGGCGAGTTCACCATCCCCGAGCTGGAGCGGGTGGCGGACCGGGAGCCGACGGCCGAGGTGCTGACGGACGACGGCCGCCGGGTGGAGGTGACGAGCGGGCGCGTCCGGTGCACGACGTTCCCGTTCATCGTCCTCACCTCCAACGGCGAGCGGGACTTCCCGCCCGCCCTGCTGCGCCGGTGCATCCAACTGGAGCTCGCGCCGCCGGGGGAAGAACAGCTCGCCGCGATGGTGACGGCCCATCTGGGCGCGGACGCCGTCACGGCGGGGGAGGACCTGATCGCCCGCTTCCTCAGCCGCGACCCGGGCTCCGTCATCGCCGCCGACCAACTCCTCAACGCCCTCTACCTCACCCAGCACACCCCGCAGGCCGAGCGGGTGACCCGGGACCGACTCGCCGAGATCCTGATGCAGCCGCTCGACCGGCCGCGGTGAGGCCGCGATGACGGAGGAGGGGCGGCTGCGGGACGTCTTCACCCGGCTGCGGGCGGCCGGGCTCGACCCGAGCGCCGAGGACGTCGCCGACGCGCTGTGGCTCGCCCGGGTCACGGCCCCGGAGGGGACCAGGGGCGCGGAACCCCGTTCCGGGGGCGCCGTCTCCGGCCCGGACGGGCGCCCCGCCGAGGGGCGCTCCCGGCCGGGTGGCGCCGTCGCGGAACCGTCCGCGGCGCCGTCGGCCTCACCTTCCAGCACGTCCCGGCCGGAGCCCCGGCCGTTCCCGCCCGTCTCGCTGTTCACTCCGGCGCCCGAGGCCGGGGGCTCCGCGGGCCCCACCGTGTCCGGTGCCGACCATCCGGTGGCGGACGGGGTGGCCGACGGATCGGCGGACGGCTCGGCCGAGGAGCGGCAGGCGGCCTTCCCCGTCCGGGTTCCGGTGGCCGCCGCGCTGCCCGGGCTGCTCGGCCTGCAACGCGCACTGCGCCCCCTGCGCGGCTACCGGCCCCGGGCGGCCAGCGGCCGCTATGGTCTCGACGAGGAGGCCACCGCCGACCTCAGCGCGCGGGCCGGAGTCGTGCGGCCCGTGTTCCGCCCGGTCGAACGCTGGGGAACCGACATGCAGCTCCTGCTGGACACCTCACCCTCGATGGTGGTGTGGGAGCGGATGTTCGAGGAGTTGCGGCAGGTCTGCGAGCAGATCGGCGTCTTCCGCGACGTGCAGGCGCACTACCTGCACCGCGCCGAGGACGGCAGCGCGGTGATCGGCACCACGGCCGGCGGCGGCGTGCCCCGGCTGCGGTCCTCCGGCCAGTTCCGCGATCCGACGGGGCGTCGGCTGACCGTCGTCGTCAGCGACTGCGTGGGGCCGCTGTGGCGCTCCGGCGCCGCCCAGCGGATGCTGCACGCGTGGGCCGCGGCCTCGCCCGTCGCCGTCGTCCAGCCGCTGCCGCCCCGGCTGTGGTCGCGCACCGCTCTGCCCGCCGTCCCCGGCCGGCTGGTGCGCAGGCCCGCGGGCGGGCCGCTGGGCTTCCGGTCCGACGGCTACGGCCCCGGGGCCCGGCCGGTCCCCGGGGCGCGGCCGGTTCCGGTGCTCCTGCCCACCGTCGACGCCCTGGGCGCCTGGGCCCGGCTGCTGTCCGGGACGGGCGACGCCTCCGCGCGGGGCGCCGCCGCCTGGCTGCGCGCCGACCACCCGCCCGCGCCGGCGCCCGGCCCGCGGCGCCAGGCCGCCCGCAGCCCGGAGGAGGTGCTGCGCGCGTTCACCGCCGCGGCCTCGCCCGGCGCACGCCGGCTGGCCACCCATCTCGCCGCTGCCCCGACGACGCTGCCGGTCATGCAGCTCGTCCAGCGGGCCCTGCTGCCGGACACGGGCCCGATGGAGCTGGCCGAGGTGCTGCTCGGCGGCCTGCTGTGGCAGGTGCCGGGCCAGGCCGAGGGCCCGGGCCACGGCATCGGCGCGGGGCCGCACTACCGCTTCGCCCGCGGGGTGCGGGAGATGCTGCTGGACTCGCTCGGCCAGGACGCGGCCGCCAACGTGCTGGGACACTGCTCGCGGCTGGTGGCCCGGCATTTCGGCAAGGGCGCCCGCAACTTCCCGGCCCTCGCGGTCGCCCGGCTCACGGACGCCTCACCCGCGCCGCGGGCCGAGCCGGCGCCGTCGGCTCCGGACGAGCGCACGCGGGCGCAGGGGGGTGTGGCCCCGCCCCCGTCGGCAGAGGAGGAGGACGACGGCGGAGTCACCTCGCAGACGTCCCTGTTCGCCGAGGTGCCCGCCCGTGTCGTGCGCTGGTTCCAGCCCGCCCCCTCCAGCGAGGACGGGGCCGGGCCCCTCGGCAAGGCCGAGGCGCTGCTGCGCGAGTGGCGGCAGCAGCGCGACCCGGCCCTGCTCGCCCAGGCCGGGCACTACGCCGAGGACGCCCTGCTCGGGCAGGAGGGGGACGCGGGGGAGGACGCCGACGGGGTGCGGGCGCTGCTGGCCCTCGGCAGGGTGCTGCTGGCCCAGTCGGGCACCCCGGCCGTCCGGCGGGACGATGCGGTCCGCCGCGATGTGCTCGGCCAGGCCCAGACGTATCTGACGGAGGCCCTGCGCCGGGCGGAGCCCGGGCACCCCTGGCGGGCCCAGGCAGCGCTGGAGCTGGCAGCCGTCCACTACGGCACCTGGCACGCGGCCGGTGACGCCGAGCAGCTCGCCGCGGCCGAGCGGGTGCTGCGGGGGCTGGACGCGGCGTCCCTCCCGCCCGAGGAGCGGCGCACCCGGCATCTGCGGCTCGGCCGGGTGCTGCTGGCCCGTGCCGAGGCCGAGCTCGCGCCGCGGCTGAGGGCGGGGCTGGCCGCGGAGTCCGTGCGGGAACTGCGGGCGGCCTGCGAGCAGTCGGAGGCGGCGGACGTGCCGGACGACCTGCGGGCGGGAGCGCTGCTGGACTTCGCCGCAGCGCTGCGGCTGCACGGCCGCGCCGAGGAGGCGCTGGAGGCCGTGCGCCGGGCGCAGGAACTGACGGCACAGGCCCCGGCGCTCGGCGAGCGGGCGCTGCTCGTGCGCGCCCGCACGCTGGCCGACGCCGGGCGGGCCGAGGAGACCGACGCGGCCTACGCGCAGGTCGCCGACGCGGCCCCGCGCGACAGTATGCGCCGGTGCGAGATCCTCGCGGAGTGGGGCGAGCGGTTGCTCGACCGGGCTGCCGTCCCCGCCGCGAGCGACGCCACCGTCGCCCGGGCCGAGGGGGTGCTGCGGGAGGCGTTCGCCACCGTTCCGGGCCGCGCAGCGCTCTTCTCCCGGCTGCAACTCGCCCTGGCCCGGGCGCTGCTGGTGCGCTACCGCCGGGGCGGCTTCCCGCCCGACCGGTACGAGGCCGTGCACCTGCTCCAGGGGGCGGCACGGCGCGGTGCCGACGCGGAGCTGCGCGCCGCCGCCTGGCTGGAGCTGGGCCGGGTGCACGCGGCCGAACTCCCGGCGGGCGGGGGCCGGGACGCGACGGAGGCGGGGGTCGCCTTCCGGAACGCGCTCCGCGAGGCGCGTGCCGCCGCCGCGGGCGCGCCGTCCGTCGCGGTGGCCCGCGTCCTGCACGCCCAGGGCGCGCTGCTGGCCTCCGAGGGACACGCCGGTGCGGCCCGGGAGGCCTTCGCGGAGGCGTCGTCGGAGTGGCGGCGGCTGGTCGCGCATCTGGAGCCGGTGCCGTGGGACGAGGTGGACGAGACACGACGGCGCCTCGCGCCTCCGACCGGACGCTGACCGGGCCGGGCCGGACGTCCCCAGCGCTGGCCCGCCTGACGGTGGCCGAAGCGAAGCCGGGCGGGTTTCCAAAACCGGGCCTGCGGGAAGAACCGTGCAGCCGTTCGAGCGGCGTACGGCAGCAGTCGGCGGGGAGGAGAGCCCAGGGTGTCCACCGACGAGCAGACGGCGCCGCCCGGCCCCGTGGCCGACGTCTGCCCCCTCCCCGACCTCGGCGAAGTCCTGTTGGCCACGCTGGCCGACCACCCCGACCCCCGGCTGGCGAAGCGCGTCGAGGCGCTCCTGCGCCACCCGGAGACGCTCGACGAGACCTGGGCGGGGACGCCCGACCCGGAGCCGGCGCCGCCCCAGCCGCCCCCGCCGCCCCCGCCCCCAGGGATCGGTTTCCGGTCACATCCCGCATCCGGGCAGCCGTATGACGACGGCGCCGGGGCCTGCCGGAGGTGACGGCGTACCCGGTCGGCACGGTGGACACCGTGGGCGGAACGCGCCTGCCCGCCTCCGCGCTCGCCCGCATGGCGGCCACCCGGCTCCTCCGCGGCGATCTCGCCCTGCTGCGCCGGGCCCAGGAGGACCGCGCCCTGGTTCTCCTCAGGGCCGTGCACACCCGGCTGCGGCGCCGCCCCGAGGCCGTCGGCCCCGAGGCGCACCGTGCCTTCGAGGCGCACTGGGCGCTCCTGGCCCGGGCCGAGGCGCGGCGGCCCGCGGTCGCCCGCTTCGCGCTGGGTTACCCGGCCGTGGGGGCCCGGCTGGTGGCGGTGGTCCGGGCCGCCGACGGTGCCGAGCTGGAATGGGCGCTGGCCGCCTTCGGCGCCGCCGCGGTGGCCGTCGCCCTGCTCACCGGCACCGCCTGCACGGCCGACCTCGCCGCGCCAGAGGGCGTGCTGGCGCTTCCCGGGGTGGGTGTCCTCCGGGCCTTTGCCCCGGGGGCGCGGGTGAGCGTGCGTGCGGGCGGGGCCTGGGTGCGGCCGCTGGGTCACCGCCGGGCCGGGGCGGCGGTGCTGCGGCTCCCCGGAACCGGGGCCGGAGCCGGGTCCCGTCCGCGGTGGACGGCGGTGGGGGTGGGCTGGCGGCAGCCCGCCCGGCTGCCCGGCTCGGCGGCCCGTCTGGAGGACATCGACCCTTTCCGTGTCCCGCCCGGCGGGGTGGGCCTGCCCGGGCTGGAGCCGAGGCCCGCCGCGGAGCGGGACGAGACGGCGGCGTACCCGTGGGCGGCGCGCTGGGACCGTGCGCTGGCCCTGCTGCTGACGGCCGATCCTGTCCGGGCGGCCGAGATCGGGGCGCTGGTCCGGGCGGTCGTGCCGCTGGGCGCGGCGCCGTCCGGCGGCGGAGGGGGCCGGGTGAGCGCGACGACGCGGGCCGTGCCGGGCGCGCTGCTGACCACGTGGCCGGGTTCCGCGGCTCAGCTGGCGGCCGTCCTCGTCCACGAGACGCACCACACCAAGCTGGACCTCGTCCACGAGCTGGCTCCCCTGCACGGGTCCGAAGCCGGGGAGCGGGAGGGAGCGGCGGGCGGCGCGGCCCACCGGGTGGGGTGGCGCCCCGATCCGCGCCCGGTGCGGGGGGTGCTGCACGGCACGTACGCGCACCTGGCGCTCGCGGACCTGTGGGCCCGGTTGGCGGGCGCCGGGACAGTGCCCGAGCGGTTCCGGCGGGCGGCCCGGGACCGGCACGAGCAGTGCTGGGAGCAGGTGCGCGAGGCGCTGCCGATCCTCCTCAATTCGTCCGAACTCACCTACGCTGGCAGGCAGTTCGCGATAGGCATGAGTGAGTACCACCAGAATCTGGGGAAACGGGTCCGACCGCGCCACCGATGACCGGAGAGCGACGTAACCGTGACGTAGAGTGCTGCTCTCTCGCGTCGGTCGGCGGGGCGGCGCGGTCCTACGCAACGAGGGAGCGTGCGCATGGCCGCACAGCGGCATTCGGCAGGCAGCGGGGCGGTAGCGCACCGCAGCGAACATTTCGTCATCGCCTTCCCCGGCTACAACCGGCCCTGGGCGTCCTGGATCGCCCGGCGGCTGGAGGCCTACCGCCACACCACCACGCTGCACCGCTGGGACCCGCCCCGCGACGAGCCGCTGGAGTCCGCGTTCGCGGACCTCCTGCTGTCGGGCAGCCGGGTGATCCTCGTCCTGAGCGACTGGTTCTTCCAGCTCGGCCCGCGCCGCGAGGGCGAGTGGAACGAGGTGCTGCGCGGCTATCTGCGGGAGAACGCCGACCGGTTCGCCGCCGTCAGCCTCACCAACCGCACCCTGCTCCCGGCCACCACCGTCCTCCAGCCCGTCGACCTGTGGTCCGTCGGTGCGGAGGAGGCCGAGTGGCGGCTGCTGACGCGGCTCGGGCTTCCGACCAACGCGCCGGAGCGCACGCTGGGCGGCGGCTCCCGCTACCCCAACGACCCGCCCGTCGTCTGGGGCGAGGTGCCGCTGCGCAACCCCCGCTTCACCGGCCGCGAGGACCTGTTGATGGAGCTCCAGCAGCGGCTGACCGACGCCCAGCACGGCATGTCGGCCTGCGCTCTCGTCGGGATGCCCGGCATCGGGAAGTCGCAGCTCGCCGCCGAGTACGCGCATCGCTTCACGCCGGACTACGACGTCGTCTGGTGGATCCCCTCGGACCTGCGCGGCACCCTGCGTGAACGGTACGGCGAGCTCGCCCCCGAGCTCGGGCTGTCCGTCGGCACCGAGACCGGTGAGCGCATCCGCGTCGTGCGGGAGGCGCTGCGCCGGGGCGACCCGTACGGGCGCTGGCTGCTCGTCTTCGACGGCTGGGACGACGTCGAGGCCGCCGACGTCCTGCTCCCGCAGGGCTACAGCGGGCACGCCCTGATCACCTCGCGCAACCGGAACTGGGGCCGCACGGTCGACGTCCTGGAGGTACCCGGCTTCCAGCGCTACGAGTCGGCCGCCTATCTGATGCGCCGGGCGGCCCACGTCACGGTGGGCGACGCCGAACGCGTCGCCGAGGAGCACTGGGACGTCCCTCTGTCGCTGGACCAGGCCGCGGCACTGCTGGACGAGACCCAGATGCCCGTCTCCGAGTACCTGCGCATGGTCCGGGACACCGTCACGCCGCTGCGGGGGCGGGCGGAGCTGGAGGGCTACTCCGACTCCTCCCTCACCTCCTGGTCCATCATGATCAACCGGCTGCGGGCGGCCCAGCCGCGCGCCGTCGAGCTGCTGACCCTGGCCACCTGCTTCGCCCCGGGGCGCATTCCGATCGGCCTCGTTCACGGGGTCCCGCAGGGCGACCTCCCCGACCGGCTGTCCTGGATCGCCGACGACCCGACGGGCTGGTCCCGCGCCCTGGACGCCCTCGTCAACTACTCCGTCATCACCCGCGACAGCCGCGGCGCGGCCGCCGCGTCCAGCGGGGGCGAGCCCAGCCCCCGGCACGAGACGATCCACATGCACCGGCTCGTCCACGAGGTGATGGGACGGCTGACCACCGCCGAGGACCGCGAGACCTACCGCAGGGTCGTGCGCAGGCTGCTCGCCGAGGCCGACCCCGGACAGCCCTTGGAGGCCGCCCAGTGGCCCCGCTACGCCGAGCTGCTGCCGCACCTGGAGCCCTCCGGGGCGTTGAGCAGCACCCACGCCCGCGTCCAGGCCACCGTGCTCAACTGCCTCAGCTACTGTCTGCGCGCCGGTGAGTACGTCCTCGGCAACCAGCTCGCCGAACGCGTCCGACTGCGCTGGTCCGAGTTCCTGGAGCCCGGCTCCCGCCGCATGCTCGAACTCACCACACAGCAGGGCAACATCCTGCGCAACATGGGGCACTTCCGCACCGCCTACGAGCTCGACCGCAGCATGCTGGAACGGCTGCGGGCCGCCGGGCAGCCCGACGAGAACTCCCTGCTGACGGCACGGAACAGCTACGCCCAGGACCTGCACTACCTCGGCCAGTACGAGGAGTCGCTGCAGCTCCAGCGCGAGGTGCTGGAGACGGCCCTGCGGGTGCGCGGCCCGGAGAACTACACCACCCTGACCAACCGCCACAACGTGGCGCTCGCCCTGCGCATGCTCGGCCGCTACGCCGAGGCGTACGAGATGGACGTCGAGACGCTGCGGCTGCGCGAGTCCCTGCTGCGCCCCCGGCACGCGGCGACCCTCTTCTCCGGCACCGCCTGCGCCCGCGACCTGCGGCTGATGGGCCGCTACCGGGACGCGCTGGCCCGCCAGGAGCTCGTCGTCCGGCTGCACCTCCAGGTGCTCGGGGCCCAGCACCCGCAGACGCTGGCGGCCCGCGCCAACCTGGTGCTGTGCGAACGGCGGGCCGGCGGCCCGCACCAGGAGGTCGGCCGGGTCATGGCGAGCCTGCTGGAGCAGTACGAGCAGGTCTACGGTGCCCGTCACCACCAGACGGCCGTCTTCCGCACGGACTACGCCAACTACCTGCGCGAGCACGGCGACCTCGACCTCGCCCGGGAGTACCTGGAGCAGGCCGCCGCCGTCTTCCGCGACGTCCTGGGGCCCGCCCACCCGATCACCACCGGCATGCTGTCCAACGCGGGGCTCGTCCTCCAGGCCGCGGGCGAGCGGGCCGAGGCCATGGCCGTCTTCGAGTCCGCCTACGCCGGGCTGGCCGCCACGCTCGGCTACGACCACCCGTGGGTCCTGGGCTGCGCGCTCAACGCCGCGCGCGGCCGCAACTTCAACGACCGGCTGGAGGACGCCGCCGAGCTCAGCCGGGACACCCTGCGCCGCTCGCGGCGGTCCCTGGGGGAGGACCACCCCATGACGCTCTCCGCGCAGACCGGGCTCGTGGCCGACCTGCGCTCGCTGCGCGAGCGGACCGAGGCCGACAAGCAGGAGGACGACGCCCTCCAGCGGCTCACCCGCACCCTCGGCGCCCAGCACCCGCACACGCTCTCCGCCCAGCGCCGGGTGCGGCCCTACTGGGACCTGGAGGCCACCATGGGCTGAGCGCCACGCCCAGCCGGCGCCGTCCCACGGGACGCCCGGGGAAACGGCCCGGGGCCGGGCCTCTCCCAGGAGAGGCCCGGCCCCGGGCGGGTTCCGGCCGCGGGTGCGTCGGCGTCAGATGTCGAAGACCTCCGACACCAGCTCCGACTGCTCCTGTGCGTGCCGCTTCGGCGAGCCGACCGCCGGCGAGGAGGACGACGGACGGGAGACCCGGCGCAGCCGGTCCGCGTTGTCCGGCGCCGCGCCGATGATCAGGTCCAGGTGGTCCACCAGGTTCAGCGCGATGAACGGCCACGCACCCTGGTTGGCCGGCTCCTCCTGGGCCCACACGTACTTCTGGGCCTTGGTGAAGGGGGCCAGCGCCTCCTGGATCTCCTTGGCGGGCAGTGGGTAGAGCCGCTCGATGCGGATGAGCGCCGTGTCCGTCGCGCCCCGCTTGCGCCGCTCGGCGTCCAGGTCGTAGTAGACCTTGCCGGAGCAGAAGACGACCTTGCGGATCGCCTCGGCGCTCACCTCGCCGGAGTCGACGAGCGTGTCGCCGATGACCGGGCGGAAGCCGCCGCTGAGGAACTCCTCCGTCCTGGAGGCCGCGGCCTTGAGCCGGAGCATCGACTTCGGGGTGAAGACGACCAGCGGCTTGTGGTGCGGGTTGTGGACCTGCCAGCGCAGCAGGTGGAAGTAGTTCGACGGCAGCGTCGGCATCGCGACGGTCATGCTGTTCTGCGCGCAGAGCTGCAGGAACCGTTCGATGCGGGCCGAGGAGTGGTCCGGCCCCTGGCCCTCGTAGCCGTGCGGCAGCAGCAGGGTGACGCCGGAGGTCTGGGCCCACTTCTGCTCGGCCGAGGAGATGAACTCGTCGACGATCGTCTGGGCGCCGTTGACGAAGTCGCCGAACTGCGCCTCCCACATCACCAGCGCCTCGGGGCGGGCCAGCGAGTAGCCGTACTCGAAGCCCATCGCCGCGAACTCGCTCAGCAGCGAGTCGTAGACGTTGAACCGCGCCTGGTCCTTGCCCAGGTACAGCAGCGGCGTGTAGTCGTCGCCGGTGTTCTGGTCGATGAGCACCGCGTGCCGCTGGCCGAAGGTGCCGCGGCGCGAGTCCTGGCCCGCCAGCCGCACCGGGGTGCCCTCCATCAGCAGCGAGCCGATGGCCAGCGTCTCGCCCATGCCCCAGTCGATCGTGCCGTCCTCGACCATCGCCATGCGGCGCTGGAGCTGCGGCAGCAGCCTCGGGTGGACGGCGATCCGGTCGGGGATGTTGACCTGGGACTCGGCGATCCGCTTGACGACCTCCTCGCTGACGGCGGTGTCCAGCGCGACCGGGAACTCCGGCTTGACCGCCGGTGCCCCGGCGGCCTCGCCCGGCGTCACGGCAGCGGCCTCGCGGACCTCCGTGAACACCTTCTCCAGCTGCCCCTGGAAGTCCTGGAGCGCCTGCTCCGCCTCCTCCATCGTGATGTCGCCCCGGCCGATCAGCGACTCGGTGTACAGCTTGCGTACCGAGCGCTTCTTGTCGATCAGGTTGTACATCCGCGGCTGGGTGAACTGCGGGTTGTCGGTCTCGTTGTGACCGCGGCGGCGGTAGCAGACGAGGTCGATGACGACGTCCTTGTTGAACGCCTGGCGGAACTCGAAGGCGAGCCGGCCCACGCGGACCACGGCCTCCGGGTCGTCCCCGTTGACGTGGAAGATCGGGGCCTCGATCATCCGCGCCACGTCGGTGCAGTACATCGACGAGCGGGCCGCCTCGGGCGCGGCGGTGAAGCCGACCTGGTTGTTGATGACGATGTGCACCGTGCCGCCGGTGCGGTAACCGCGCAGCTGGGACATGTTCAGCGTCTCGGCCACGACGCCCTGGCCGGCGAAGGCCGCGTCGCCGTGGAGCTGGACCGGGAGGACGGTGAAGTCCGTGCCGCCCTTGCCGATGATGTCCTGCTTGGCGCGGGCCACGCCCTCGACGACCGGGTCCACGGCCTCCAGGTGGGAGGGGTTCGCGGTGAGCGAGACGTTGATCTTCTCGCCGTCCAGGCCCGTGAACTCGCCCTCGGCGCCGAGGTGGTACTTCACGTCGCCGGAGCCGTGCATCGACTTCGGGTCGAGGTTGCCCTCGAACTCGCGGAAGATCTGGGCGTAGGACTTGCCGACGATGTTGGCGAGCACGTTCAGCCGGCCGCGGTGCGGCATGCCGATGACGACCTCGTCCAGCCGGGACTCGGCAGCGGAGTCGATGACGGCGTCGAGCAGCGGGATGACGGACTCGCCGCCCTCCAGCGAGAACCGCTTCTGGCCGACGTACTTCGTCTGCAGGAACGTCTCGAACGCCTCGGCGGCGTTCAGCCGCCGCAGGATGCGCAGCTGCTCCTCGCGCTCGGGCGAGGTGTGCGGGCGCTCGACCCGGTCCTGGATCCACTTGCGCTGCTTCGGGTCCTGGATGTGCATGTACTCGATGCCGGTGGTGCGGCAGTACGAGTCGCGCAGGACGCCGAGGATGTCGCGCAGCTTGAGCATCGACTTGCCGGCGAAGCCGCCGACGGCGAACTCTCGCTCCAGGTCCCACAGGGTCAGCCCGTGGGAGGCGATGTCCAGGTCGGGGTGCTTGCGCTGCTTGTACTCCAGCGGGTCGGTGTCGGCCATGACGTGGCCGCGCACCCGGTAGGAGTGGATCAGGTCGAAGACGCGGGCGGCCTTGGTGACCTCGTCGTCGTGGGAGACGTCGATGTCCTGGTTCCAGCGCACGGGCTCGTACGGGATGCGCAGGGACTCGAAGATCTCGTCGTAGAAGTCGTTCTGCCCCAGCAGGAGCTGGTGCATCTGGCGCAGGAACTCGCCGGAGGCCGCGCCCTGGATGACCCGGTGGTCGTAGGTCGAGGTGAGCGTCATCACCTTGGAGACGCCCAGCTTGTTCAGGGTGTCCTGGGAGGCGCCCTGGAACTCGGCCGGGTACTCCATCGCGCCGACACCGACGATCAGGCCCTGCCCGGGCATCAGCCGCGGCACGGAGTGCACGGTGCCGATGCCGCCCGGGTTGGTGAGGGAGGCGGTGACGCCGGTGAAGTCGTCCATCGTCAGCTTGCCGTCGCGGGCGCGGCGGACGATGTCCTCGTAGGCCTGCCAGAACTCGAAGAAGGTGAGCGTCTCGGCCCGCTTGATCGCGGCGACGACGAGCTGGCGGTCGCCGTTCGGCTTCACCAGGTCGATGGCCAGGCCCAGGTTCACGTGCTCCGGCTTGACCAGCGTGGGCTTGCCGTCCTTCTCGGTGAACGAGTGGTTCATCGAGGGCATCGCCTTCAGCGCCTGCACCATGGCGTAGCCGATGAGGTGCGTGAAGGACACCTTGCCGCCGCGGGCGCGCTTGAGGTGGTTGTTGATGACGATGCGGTTGTCGAAGAGCAGCTTCACCGGGACGGCGCGCACGGACGTGGCCGTGGGCAGCTCCAGCGAGGCGTTCATGTTCTTCGCGACGGCGGCGCCGGGCCCGCGCAGCGTGACGTACTCGGGCCCCGTGCTCTCCTCGGCGGGAGCCGGCTTGGGCTTCGGCTGCTCCTTCGGGGTGGCGGCCCGCGTCTTCGGGGCGGCCTGCGGCTCCGCCTTCGGGGTGGCCTCGGTGGCCGCCCTGGGCGCCGCGGGCGCGGGCTCCGCCGGCCGTGCCGGTGCCGCGGGGGCCTGGGCCGCCGGGGTCTGGGCGGCCGGGGTCTGGGCGGCCGGAGCCGGAGCGGCCGGAGCCGCAGCGGGCTGCGGGGGCGTGGCAGGCCGCACGTCGGCGGCCGGTGCGGGCCGGGCCTGCGTGGGGGCGGCGGCTGCGGGAGCCTGCGGCTCTCCGCTCGTCGTCTTGCCCGGCTTGTAGTCGGCGAAGAAATCCCACCAGGCCCGGTCAACCGAGTGCGGGTCCTGGAGGTACTGCTGGTAGATCTCGTCGACGAGCCACTCGTTGGGACCGAAACCGGTGGCCGGGCTCTTGCTTTGCCCGTCCTGGTCGGTCGAGATGCTCGAGGTGTTCGGGGACTGTGACGACACGGCGGCAACCGCCCTCTTCCGCTTCACATGGTGGTGGACAGCGGAAATAAAGGCTACGCCTCTGATGCGCTTCGGTGCAGTCCGGACCGGCCAGTCGTCGTGTACGTCACATCTCAGCGTGTGTTTCAGGGCACGGTGAGGTGGGAAAGACAATTGATTTCAGCCGTCCGGGTACGCGAACCCGGGGCTGTGGCGCGAGACTGCCACAGCCTTTCGAAGGTGTCGCCGGTTCACGCGGACTTCACGCCGTGGACGCTCCGGCGCCCGACGGCGGCCCGCCGGCGGACGTCGGCGTCGAGCCTACGTCAACCCCGCACCCGGCCGAGACCCGGAAGGATGACGACCATCCGGCAGCCCCGGGACGACTCGGCGACCCTGATCCGGCCCCCGTGCAGATCCACCGCCCACCGGGCGATGGCCAGGCCGAGCCCCGTCCCGCCGTCGCCCGCCTGGGCGCTCGCCGTCCGCCCGAACCGCTCGAAGACCCGCTCCCGGTCCGGCTCGGGGATGCCGGGCCCCTCGTCCTGCACCTCCAGCACCAGGCTCTGCGGCTGCCGCCCCGGCCGGGCCGCGACGCTCACCCGGCCGTGCGGCGGACTGTGCTTGACGGCGTTGTCGATGAGATTGGCCACGACCTGGTGGAGCCGGGCGGTGTCGGCGTGCGCGGTCAGCTCCGGCGGCGAGACGTCCAGGTGCAGGTGCACGTCGGTGCGCGCGTGGCCCTGGCCCTTGCTCATGTTCGCCTCCTTGAGCACGTTGGCCAGATAGGGCCACACCTCGAAGCGGCGGACGTGCAGGGGCACCACGCCGTGGTCCAGCCGCGAGAGGTCGAGCAGCTGCTCCACCAGCCCGCCCAGCCGCTCCGTCTGCCGCAGGGCGGTGCGCATCGTCTCCGGATCGGCCTGCGAGACGCCGTCCACCACGTTCTCCAGCACCGCGCGCAGGGCGGCGATCGGGGTGCGCAGTTCGTGCGAGACGTTGGCCACCAGCTCCTTCCGGTGCTGGTCGGCGGCCTCCAGGTCGGCGGCCATCCGGTTGAACGTCGCCCCCAGCTCGCCCAGCTCGTCCCGGCGGTCGAAGCACACCCGGCGCGCGTAGTCCCCGAGCGCCATGGCCCGGGCGGCGTCCGTCAGCTCGTCCAGCGGGGCGGCCAGCCGCTGGGCCACGAACTGCGTGATCAGCAGCGAGGCGATGACCGCCAGGATGACGATCATGCGCAGCTCGATCGCCACGTTGAGGGCGACGAGGATCAGGAACGTGGTGATCCCCACCGAGGTGCTGACCAGCCAGCCGAGAGCGCCCTTGACCGAGCGGAACGGGTCCACGTGGCGCAGGGCCAGCCAGACCCTGGCCCGCAGCGAAGGCTCGGCCCGCTCGGCCCGGCGGGCCCGCGCGGCCGGCCCGCGCCGTCGCCGCGCGGCCGCCGGCCGGAAGCCGTGCACGCCCGGGTCAGACACCGTCGGCGGCGGGCGCCGGGGACTCCAGGGCGTAGCCCACGCCGTGGACCGTCCTGATGCGCTCGGCGCCGATCTTCCGGCGCAGCGCCTTGATGTGCGAGTCGACGGTGCGGGTGCCGGAGGCGTCCGTCCAGTCCCAGACCTCCGCGAGGAGCTGCTCCCGGGAGAGGACGGCGCGCGGCGAGTTCGCCAGGCACACCAGCAGGTCGAACTCCGTCGGCGTGAGGTGCACGTCCTCGCCGGTCACGCGGACCCGGCGCTGGGCGTGGTCGATCTCCAGTTCGCCCAGCCGCAGCGAGCCCGCGGGCGGCACCGAGGCGGCCTGGGCGGCCCGCTCCACGCGGCGCAGCAGCACGTGCACCCGCGCCGCCAGCTCCCGCATCGAGAACGGCTTCGTCATGTAGTCGTCGGCGCCCACGCCGAGGCCCACGAGCATGTCCGTCTCGTCGTCCCGCGCGGTCAGCATGAGCACCGGCACCGGTCGTCTGGCCTGGACCCGACGGCACACCTCGAGGCCGTCGTAGCCGGGCAGCATGACGTCCAGGACCAGCAGCTCCGGGCCCCAGCTCTCGGCCGCCGCCACCGCGGCCGGCCCGTCGGCCGCCGTCTGCACGGCGAACCCCTCCGCGCGCAGCCGGGCGGCGACCGCCTCCACGATGGTCGGATCGTCCTCGACCACCAGGATGCGGCGCTGCGCGCCGGGCGTGGCCGCCGCTCCCGCACCGGCCTGGCCGTGCCCCGTGTTCGTGTGCTCCATCTGCCCCGCCTGCCTGTGCCATACCGAGGTGTGTGGCAGAAGCGTACGGGTGCCGCGCCGCACCGGGCCATGCCGGGCCCACCCGCCCGGTTCCCGGCCATGACATGCGCTCACGGCCGGTTGACAGGTGTGGCGCCGACCACTGACATTGACCGAGGACCGGGACGTTGGGCGGGCCCGGCCGCTTGAGCACGTGCCCGCAGAGGGAAGGAGCCCGGTCGATGCGGACCACAGTACGGGCGGCGTCACGCGTCCGGGCCGCGGCCGGCGAGGGTGCCCCCGCCCCGCAGCCCCCCTCGGCCGGGCGGGCGGGCCGCCCCACGGGCGCCCCCGGGCCGTCCGGTGCGGACCGGGCGGGCACCCCGCCGAGGCCGCCGCACCTGCCCCCGCACCGCCACCTGGCCCGGCTCCTGCCGGACCCCAAGGGCACCCCGTTCACGTTCTGCTACCTGCTGCTCCTGATCGGGACGACGCTGCTCACGGAGTTCGGCGACCCGGAGGTCGTCGGCCGCTGGCTGGCCGGCTCCAGCACCGACGTCGAGCACCTGGCCAAGGAGCCGCTGTTCGTGCTCTTCGCGAGCGCGCTGTTCTACAACGGGCCGCTGCTGGCGCCGATCGCCTTCGGCTTCGTCTTCGCCCTGACGGGGCTGGAGCGCCGTGTCGGCGGCTGGCGGACGGCGGCCGTCTTCATCGCCGGGCACGTCCTGGCCACGCTGGCCACCCAGCTCACCGTCGCGGTGGCCGTCGCGCTCGACCACCTGCCGCGCTCCTCCCTCACCCGGCTGGACTACGGCATCAGCTGCGGTGTCCTGGCCTGCGCGGGCGCCCTCGCGGGCGTGCTCTACGTCACCTGGCTGCGCTGGCTGCTGCTCGCCGGGCTCACCACCGTCGTCATCGCCGACCTCGTCACCCTGACGGACCCGGTCACCGACTGGAGCCATCTGCTGGCGCTCCTGACCGGCATCGCGCTGTGGCCCCTCCTGCGCCGCTACCAGCGCCAGGGATCGGCCGCGCGCCGGTCCGGCGGCGGCTCGGCCGCGTAGCGGCCCCGCCGCGCCTCGGAGGTCCCGCGCCGGAGGCGCAGGGCCGGCAGGGCCAGCCCCCGGCACCGGAGTCGGTGCGCACCCCGGGGTGCCCCCGCGGGCGCGTCGCCGGCCACGGGTGCCCTGGGGCCGGTCGCGCGGTTCCCCGCGCCGCTTCGGGGCGAGACCTCCCCGTCCGCTCCTGGCGAACGTCGTCCGGGCCGGGGAACACTTCGGGCGCCCGCGGCATTGACCCCGGCACACGTGAGCCGTCAAGGCTCAACTTGCTTGCCGAGGGAAAGGTCATGGCTGTGTCACAGGAGACCCTCACCCTGCCCGTGGTGCCGCTCGACGACGACGTGGTCCTGCCCGGCATGGTCGTCCCGCTGGACCTGACGGAGCCCGAGGTCCGCGCGGCCGTCGAGGCCGCCCGGGCGGCGGCACCGGCGGGGGAGAAGCCCCGCGTGCTGCTCGTCCCGCGGATGGACGGGACGTACGCGGCGGTCGGCGTCCTCGGCCGGGTCGAACAGGTCGGACGGCTCGCCGACGGCGACCCCGGCGCCCTGATCCGCGGCCTGCGCCGCGTCCGCATCGGCGCCGGCACCAGCGGCCCCGGCGCCGCCCTGTGGGTGGACGGCACCCGGATCGACGAGCACGTGCCGGACCCGCTGCCGGGGGCCGTCGCGGAGCTGGCCGAGAAGTACAGGGCCCTCACCACCTCCTGGCTGCGCAAGCGCGGCGCCTGGCAGGTCGTGGACCGGGTGCAGCAGATCGAGGACGTCGCCGCCCTCGCCGACAACGCGGGCTACTCGCCGTTCCTCAGCGTGGAGCAGCGCGTCGAACTGCTGCAGACCACGGACCCGGCCGCCCGGCTGAAGCTCGCCGTCACCTGGCTGAGCGAGCACCTCGCCGAGGAGGAGGTCGCCGAGTCCATCGCCAAGGACGTGCAGGACGGCGTGGACCGCCAGCAGCGGGAGTTCCTCCTGCGGCGCCAGCTGGAGGCCGTCCGCAAGGAGCTGGCCGGGCTCACCGGGGACGACGAGGACCCGGGCGAGGACTACCGGGCCCGCATCGAGGCGGCGCACCTCCCCGAGGACGTGCGCAAGGCCGCCCTGAAGGAGGCCGACCGGCTGGAGCGCGCCTCGGACCAGAGCCCGGAGAGCGGCTGGATCCGCACCTGGCTCGACACCGTCCTCGAACTGCCGTGGAACGAGCGCACCGAGGACGCCTACGACATCCCCGGCGCCCGGGCCGTGCTCGACGCCGACCACGCCGGGCTGGACGACGTCAAGGAGCGCATCACCGAGTACCTGGCCGTCCGTAAGCGCCGGGCCGGGCGGTGCGGGACCGACGACACGGACCGCGCCGCGGCCCCCCGGCACTCCGGCGGAGCCGTACTCGCGCTCCTCGGCCCTCCGGGGGTCGGCAAGACGTCGCTGGGGGCCTCGGTCGCCCGGGCCATGGGCCGCAGCTTCGTCCGCGTCGCACTCGGCGGCGTCCGGGACGAGGCGGAGATCCGCGGTCACCGGCGCACCTACGTCGGCGCCCTGCCCGGCCGCATCGTGCGGGCCGTCAAGGAGGCGGGGACGATGAATCCGGTCGTGCTGCTCGACGAGGTCGACAAGCTCGGCTCCGACTTCCGCGGCGACCCCGCGGCCGCCCTCCTGGAGGTGCTCGACCCGGCACAGAACCACACCTTCCGCGATCACTACCTGGAGGTCGAACTCGACCTGAGCGACGTCGTCTTCCTCGCGACGGCCAACGTCCCGGAGGCCATCCCGCAGCCGCTGCTGGACCGGATGGACCTCGTCCGCCTGGACGGCTACACGGAGGAGGAGAAGGTCACCATCGCCCGCGACCACCTGCTGCCCCGCCAGCTCGGCCTGGCCGGGCTGGACGCCGACGAGGTGACCGTCACCGAGGAGGCACTGCGACGGCTCGCCGGCGAGTACACGCGGGAGGCCGGCGTCCGCTCGCTGGAGCGCCACCTGGCCCGGCTGCTGCGCAAGATCGTGGCGCGCGGCGAACTGGGGGAGCAGCACCTGCCCGCCACGGTGGGCCCCGGGGAACTGCGGGAGCTGCTGGGCCGCCCGCACCACACTCCCGAGTCCGCCCAGGACCCGGAGCGCCGCCGCACGGCCGTGCCGGGCGTGGCGACCGGGCTCGCCGTCACCGGTACCGGAGGCGACGTCCTCCATGTCGAGGCCTCGCTCGCCGATCCGGAGACGGGCGGCGCCGGACTCACGCTGACCGGCCAGCTCGGCGACGTCATGAAGGAGTCCGGGCAGCTCGCCCTGTCCTACCTGCGCTCGCGCGGCGCCGAACTGGAGCTGCCCGTCGGGGACCTGAAGGAGCGCGGCGTCCATCTGCACGTCCCGGCCGGGGCCGTGCCCAAGGACGGGCCGAGCGCGGGCATCACCATGATCACCGCGCTCGCCTCGCTGCTCAGCGGCCGTCAGGTGCGCCCTGACGTGGCGATGACCGGCGAGGTCTCGCTGACCGGCCGGGTCCTGCCCATCGGGGGCCTCAAGCAGAAGCTGCTCGCGGCACACCGGGCCGGGATCACGGAAGTGATCATTCCGCAGCGCAACGAGCCGGACCTGGACGACGTCCCCGAGGACATCCTCGCCGATCTCACCGTCCACCCCGTCTCGGACGTCCGCCGGGTGCTGGAGCTGGCGTTGGCACCGGCGACGTCCGACGGGCACCGCGTCCCGCTGGCGGCGTGACCCGCGGCGCCCCGGGGCCCGCGTCCTCCCCGGCGGGGGCGCGGGCCCCCGGGGCGCGGCGCGACGGCGGAGCCGCCCGCGAAGCCCTGCGTAATACTGGCGTGACGTCCGAGAAGCCCGCAGAAGCCCGAAGCCCGAAGCCCGAAGCCCGAAGCCCGAAGCCCGAAGCCCGAAGCCCGAAGCCCGAAGCCCGAAGCCCGAAGCCCGAAGCCCGAAGCCCGAAGCCCGAAGCCCGGAAGCCGGGAAGGAGAAAGCCGACATGAACCACGGGTCCGCCCCCGAGGTGCTCGACCTCGAACGCGAGCTGTCGGTCCTGCTCCGGCGGGCCCGCGCGTCCTCGGGTGAGATGGCCCGTGCGGTCCACCCCGACCTGGAGCCGTCCGCCTACGGGATCATGGTGCGGCTGGACGAGGCCGGGGCCCTGCGCGCCACCGAACTGGCCGGCTACATCGGCGTCGGCAAGGGCACGATGAGCCGTCAGCTCAGCGCACTGGAGGCACTCGGGCTGCTCGTGCGCACCCCCGATCCCGCCGACGGCCGGGCCTTTCTCGTCGATCTCACGACCGAGGGCCGGGAACGCTTCGCCCGCGTGCGGCAGGCCCGGCGCGAGCGCTATCTGCGCAAGCTCGCGGACTGGGAACGCTCCGACATCGCCGAGCTGGCCCGACTCCTCCACCGCCTCAACACCCCGGAGGACGCCGAGGGCCAGCCCTGAGCGCCGGTGGCACCCCGGCCCCCGGCCCGGCGGCCGCAGGGCCCCGGCCCGTCCCGGCCCTCAGAACACGACGAGGGCGGCGGTCGCGTCGTCCCGCGCCTTGCCCCGGGGGTGGGTGACGCCGTCCGGGTCGGCCGCCTCGGCCTCCCGCACCTGGGAGACCACCGCCTCCGGGCCGTGTTCGCGCAGTGCGGTGCTCAGCGCCGTCCAGTCGCCCAGGGCGAAGGTCTCGGTCCAGCGGGCGGCACCGTCCGTCAGGGCGGCCAGCGAGCGGAGCC
The DNA here is from genome assembly GCF_027460245.1 of Streptomyces sp. WMMC1477. Lineage (NCBI taxonomy): Bacteria > Bacillati > Actinomycetota > Actinomycetes > Kitasatosporales > Streptomycetaceae > Streptomyces > Streptomyces sp. WMMC1477. The sequence continues at coordinate 4,134,957 of NZ_JAPZBD010000003.1, forward strand.
GGGCGCGCGGCGTCGTCCCGGTGACGGCCCGTTCGGCGACGGCGGGGTCGGCGGCGGCGGTGAAGAAACCGCCCGCAACGTTGCGCAGCGACTCGATCCGGGCGGCCCGGCGGCCCGGCGGCGCGGTGCGTGCCAGGGCCCGCACCCGGTCCAGCCGGTCGTCCAGGACGGGCACCACCGTCCCGTCGGCTGACCCGAGCAGCAGCACGGAGTCGGAGAGGACCAGATGCTCGACGACGTCCTCGTCCCACCGCACGGCGATCACCGTCGCCTGGGGGGTGCGCCTGTGAGAAAGATCACAGGTTGAACGGTGCTCGGAAGAGGTACGCAGCACTGCTGCGGCCAGGCACTGGGTCAGCGTCATATCCCGGCGCGAAGCGGACAGTTCCAGCAAACCACCGCCCAGTCGCGCGGTGAACCACGGGACGCCGTGGTGGCAGCCGTCGGGGCCGTCGGGCGGCGTCACCCCGTCCAGGACGACGACGGCGCCGCCCCGGCCGTCCCCCGGCAGGACCGCCGAAACGAGGTCCTCGTTGGGGACTTCACCGCTTCCCGGCCGGGTGGTCATCTCCACGCGCATGGTGCCAGTGTGCCGAAGTCGCGCCCGGTGGCGGTGCCGTGGCGCCGAGGCGGGCCGCGGCGTCATCCCCGCGAGGGGCGGGATCAGGGCGATACCACGGTGGGTCGCTCGCCGTTCGTGGGCCTTTCCCCCCGGATCTACCGGAATCAAGCGGTCCGTGAAACTGCGGGTGCGCATCCTGTCACGCCCCGGCACATGTTCCAAGCCCCGGAACCCCGCCCGCCACCCGGGCGGAGGCGCTCGGAGTTGTTCCACGTCACATCGGTGAGGTTCACTTTTTCGAGTGGCCGGGAAGACGAAGTCCCACCCGCGTCCGAAGGACCCATGCAGGGTCAGATGCCGTCATGCGGTGTGGCGTTGCCCTGCCGCGCCGTAGGAGTCGCCGACCGGAGCCGTCCGGGCGGCGGAAGGAGAATGCGAGCACGGGTGGGGATGCAGCGACTTCGAGTCGGCCGCCGCGGCCGGCAGGCCGACGCCCAGGACGTTCCCGGACGCCGGGCCCGCGTGCGCAACCGACTGCTCGCCTCGGTGGCCCTGTGCACCGTGGCCGTGCTCGCCGCCGGGGTGCCCAGCGTCGTCGCGGGAAGCTCGGACGTGGCCGAGTCCCAGGAGCTGGTCGACCAGGCCGACGTGGCGCGCCGCGCCGTCTCCCTGGCCCACGCCGTCGCCGACGAGCGGGACGGCGCCGTCCGCACCCTCGCCGAGCGCGGCGCTGACAGCGCTCCCGAGGTGCCCGAGGCCGACGTGCCGGAGCCCGGCGTTCCGGACCCGGGCGTCCAGGACCCCGGCCTTCCCGGCTCCGGCGTCCAGGACCCCGGCCTTCCCGGCTCCGGCGTCCAGGACCCCGCCCTCCCGGGCTCCACGGTGCCCGGAACCGGCGTCCCCGGAACCGTCGGCGCGACCGCAACCCCCGGGACGACGGGCGGAACCGGTTCGGCCGCCACCGTCGCGCACCCGGCCGCCCACACCGCCACCGGCGACCGCTCGGAGAACGGCCCCGACGCCGCCCAGCGCTCCCGTGTGGACCGCAAGGTCGCCGAGCTGCGCTCCGAACTGCCCGGGGACGTCAGGGCCCTGGTCGACCGTCTGCCCGAGCTGCGCCAGCAGACCGAGGCGGCGAAGGGCGGGGCGGAGGACGCGCAGGCCGCCTACTCCGGTTACACCGCCATCGTGCTCGCCCTCGGCTCCGTCTCCGGGGACGCCGCCGGCGCGCTGCCCGCCCGGGCCCGGGACGCCGCCGGCGCCGGGACGGCCGTCGCGCTTCCGTACCTCGGCCGGGCCGTCGCCGAGGCCTCCGGTACCCGCGGACTGCTCCTCGGCGTCCTCACCGCGCAGGACGGCGACAGCCGCCTCGTCGCCACCGCCCAGGAGGCCCGCGTCCGCGAGCGGACGGCCCTCGCCGACTTCGAGCGCCATGCGCCCGACGCCGCCCGCGAGCGGTTCTCCAGCACCGTCAACGGCACCGACGTGACGACGGCGGAGACCTACCTCGGCCGCCTGGCCGACCGGCCCCGGCTGGACGACGCCGAACTCGACGTCGACCAGGAGCGGGTGGCCTCCACGCTGACGGCCCGCGTCGACCGTATGCGCGGCCTGCACTCCTCGCTGGCGGGCGCCGAGGTCGCCCGTCTCGAACAGCTCCGCGACGACGACGTCACCGCTCTCCAGCTGCGGTTCGCCCTGCTCGGCGCAGCCGTGCTGCTGGCCGCCGGGGTCAGCATCAGCACCGCGCGCTCCATGGCCCGTCCCCTGGCCGCCGTGCGGCGCGGCTCCCAGCGGGTGGCCGCCGACCCCGTCGCCGAGGAACCGGTGCGGTACACCGGGAGCAACGACGAGTTCGCCGACGTCGTACGCGCCGTCAACGCCCTGCGCGAGGCGGCGGTGGCGCTGGCGGAGCGGGCCGGGGCCGCGGAGGCCGACGCCGCCGAGCAGTCCGCGGCCCGGGACCGCCTCGCCGCGGAACGCCGGCGGCTGACCACCGAGCGGGAGGCCCTCCGCGAGGAGCTGGACGGGCTGTCCAGCGCCGTGCACGGCACGTTCGTCCGGCTCGCCCTGCGCAGCCTCGGCCTCGTCGAACGGCAGCTCGCGCTGATCGAGTCCATGGAGGAGAAGGAGGACGAGCCCGGCCGGCTGTCCACCCTCTTCAGGCTCGACCACATGGCCACCCGCATGCGTCGCCACGGGGAGAACCTGCTCCTCATGGCGGGCGCCGAGCACACGGCCTCGGGCCACCACCCGCAGCCGGTCTCGCTGCTGGACGTCCTCCGCGCCGCCGTGAGCGAGATCGAGCGCTATGAGCGGGTCGAGCTGACGTCCCTCCCGCCGCACGCCCAGGTAGCCGGGCACGCGGCCGACGACGTCAGCCACCTCGTCGCCGAACTGCTGGACAACGCCACCTCCTTCTCGCCGCCCGACGCCGACGTCGAGCTCTCCGGTTGGCTGCTGGAGAACGGTGAGGTCATGCTCTCCGTCCAGGACACGGGCATCGGCATGGCCGCCGACCGCCTCGTGGAGCTCAACGAACTGCTCGGCGAGCCCGCCGACCGGCGTCCCCGGGTTCCGGAGGGGCGCGACGGGCTGGGCCTCGGGCTCCACGTCGTCGCCCGGCTCGCCGCCCGGCACGGCGTCCGGGTGCAGCTGCGCGCCCAGCGGGAGGGCGGCATCACGGCCGTCGCGGTCCTGCCCAGCGCCCTGCTGCCCGACCGCCCGGCCCCCGGCACGACCGGGACCGTCGAGCCGGGCACGGCGACGGCGACGGGCATGCCCGGCTCCGTCGCGGAGGCCAACTCCAACGCGCTGCCCACCCGTGCCAGCCGCCGCTTCGCCCTCCGCAAGGCGCAGCCGGAGCCGACGCCCGAGCCCGCGCCCGGCACGGAGGACGAGCCGTCTGCCGTCTCCGCGCCGGAGTCGACGCCCGTGCCGGAGCCGGAGCCGGAGCCGACGCCCGCGCCGGAACCGGAGCCGACGCCCGCGCCGCAGCCGTCCGGGTCCGAGCCGTCCGCGCCCGGGGGCGTACGCCTGCCCGGGCAGACGGCCGAGCCGGACGAGCACGCCAGGGCCGAGGAGGAACCGCCGACGGCACGGCGGCTCACGGACAAGGGGCTGCCCAAGCGCACCCCGCACGTCAGCGCCCCGACGGCCGGGCCCGCCGCCGGCGGTGCGGCCCGCAGCGGGGTGAACGCCGAGGAGCTGCGCAGACGGCTCGGCGGCTTCCAGCGCGGCGCCCGTGCGGGCCTGCGCGAGGCGGCGGCTCAGCTCGCCGCCGACCCACCGTCCGACGCCCCGTCCGAGCGGGCCGCGGGCAGCGGACAGGAATCTTCCAGCGACCGCGCGGGGGCGGACGACATGGGTGGCACCGAGGAGGCACGTCAGTGAACGCGTCGACCACCGCGCACACGCGCCGCAGCGAGGCGGACAACCTGCGCTGGCTACTGGCCAACCTGGTCGAGGAGGTGCCAGGCATCCGCTCGGTCGCCGTGGTCTCCTCCGACGGGCTGCTCCTGCTGTCCTCCGACCCGGGGCTGGCCACCGCGGGGAAGGACCCGGAGGGGCCGGGCACCGGGCCGAAGGGTTCGAGCGCCGACCTGGCCACGATCGTCTCCGGCGTCGGCTCGCTGACCACGGGTGCCGCGAAGCTCATGGAGGGCGGGACGGTCACCCAGACGATGGTGTCCATGGACGCGGGCGCGCTGTTCGTCATGTCCATCAGTGACGGTTCCCTGCTGGGCGCGTACGCGACCCCCGACTGCGACATGGACGTCGTCGGCTACCACATGGCCCTCTTCGTGGGGCGTGCCGGGCACGTGCTCACGCCCGAACTCCGCACCGAACTGCGCAAGTCGATGGAGCTGGACCAGTGACCTCCCATCATCCCCTGCCCGTGCGGGGCGCGGTCGTCGACCGCAAGCCCGCCCGGGTCCGTCCCTACTCGCTCACCGGCGGCCGGACCCGGTTCGGGCACGTCCTCCTGGTGGAGACCTTCGTCGCGGCCATCGCGGCCCCCGAGCCGCTGCGCGAGCTGCCGGGGCTGAGCCGCGAGGGCCTGCGTGACCGGGTGATGCCGGAGATGCGGGCGATCGTCGAGCTCTGCCGGCGCATGCGTACCGTCGCCGAGATCGCCGCCGTGCTCCGGATGCCGCTCGGCGTCGTCCGCGTCCTGCTGAGCGACCTGGCCGACCAGGGCCGTATCCGGGTCTACGGAACCGGCCGGGAGACGGCAGGGCGCCCCGACCGTGCACTACTGGAAAGGGTGTTGGGTGGACTTCGCAGGCTCTGACACCGCACCGACCGCACCGACCGCTCGAACCGCCCCGGCGACGGACGCGGCGTCCCCGGCCGGGGCCGGTGTGCTGACCGGCCCCGCGCCGCTGCCCCCGGTGGAGCCCGCCGAGGAGCTCCAGGACTGGCAGCGGGACACCTCGCGCGCGCCCATAGCGACGAAGATCGTCGTGGCCGGTGGGTTCGGCGTCGGCAAGACGACGTTCGTCGGCTCCGTCTCCGAGATCGAGCCGCTCACCACCGAGGCGGTGATGACGCGGGCCAGCGAGTCGACCGACGACCTGGAGGCCACCCCGGAGAAGACGACGACGACCGTCGCCATGGACTTCGGGCGCATCACGCTCGACGCCGACCTGGTGCTCTACCTCTTCGGCACGCCGGGCCAGCAGCGGTTCTGGTTCATGTGGGACGACATCGTGCGCGGCGCGATCGGCGCGATCGTCCTGGCCGACACCCGCCGCCTGGACGACTGCTTCCCGGCGCTGGACTACTTCGAGAGCTGCGGACTGCCCTACATCGTGGCCGTCAACCACTTCGAGGGCACGCACCGCTACGACGTCGCCGACGTGCGCGACGCGCTGTCCGTGTCCGAGGACGTCCCCGTGGTGATCATGGACGCGCGGCGCACGGACAGCGTCGTCGAGTCCCTGTCCGCTCTGGTCGGCCACGCGGTGGACCTCACCCCGGCCTGACCCGCCGCCGGGGTCCTCCCCGGCACCGCGGGGCCCGTCCATCCGTCCCGTCCACCAGCCAGCACGCCGGTCCCCCCGGCGGTGCGACGCGCGCAAGACTTACGAGGAGCTTCGACCATGCGCAGGATACTCATCGTGGGAGCCGGGCAGGCCGGTCTCCAGCTCGCGCTCGGCCTGCAGGCGCAGGGGTACGACGTCACCGTCATGTCCAACCGGACCCCGGACGAGATCCGGGGCGGCCGGGTCATGTCCACCCAGTGCATGTTCGACCGCGCGCTCCAGCACGAGCGGGACACCCAGATCAACTTCTGGGAGAGCCAGGCTCCCCGCATCGAGGGCCTCGGTGTGTCGATCGCCGCGCCCGACGCCTCCCGTGCCGTCGACTGGCTCGGCCGTCTCGACGGCTACGCGCAGTCCGTGGACCAGCGGCTCAAGATGGCCGGCTGGCTGGAAACCTTCGCCCAGCGCGGCGGCCAGCTCGTCGTCCACGGCGCCGCCGTGTCCGACCTGGACTTCTTCGCCCGGACCTACGACCTCGTCCTCGTCGCCGCGGGCAAGGGCGAGCTCGTGTCGATGTTCGCCCGGGACGCCGCCCGTTCGCCCTACGACGCCCCGCAGCGCGCCCTGGCCGTCTCCTACGTCCACGGCCTCGGCCCGCGCCCGGAGCACCCGGAGACCGAGGCCGTGCGCTGCAACCTCGTCCCCGGCGTCGGCGAGCTGTTCGTCATGCCCTGCCTGACGACGTCCGGGCGCTGCGACATCCTGTTCTGGGAGGGCGTGCCCGGAGGCCCGCTCGACGTCTTCCAGGACGTCAAGGACCCGGCCGAGCACCTGGCGACCACGCTCGCACTGATGGAGAAGTTCCTCCCCTGGGAGTACGCGCGGGCCACGGACGTCGAGCTGACGGACGCGGGCGGCACGCTCGCCGGCCGCTACGCCCCCACCGTGCGCAAGCCCGTCGGGCGGCTGCCCGGCGGCGGTGCCGTGCTGGGCGTCGCCGACGTCGTCGTCGCCAACGACCCGATCACCGGGCAGGGCTCCAACTCCGCCTCCAAGTGCGCCGCCTCCTACCTCGCCTCGATCGTCGAGCACGGTGAGCGCCCGTTCGACGAGGAGTGGATGCAGGCCGCCTTCGACCGCTACTGGGAGACGGCCCAGCACGTCACCAAGTGGACGAACGCCATGCTCGCCCCGCCGCCCGAGCACGTGGTCAACCTGCTGGGCGCGGCGGGACAGCTCCAGCCCGTCGCCGACCGGTTCGCGAACGGCTTCAACGACCCGGCGGACTTCGAGGAGTGGTTCTTCGAACCCGCCAGGGCGGAGGCCTACCTCACCTCGGTCACCGGCTGACCGCGGCACCGGGCCGCGGGACGGCCGACGTACCGGGCCGCGGCGTGGACGTGGCGCCGGAGGGCGGCCTGGACGTGGCGCCGGGCCGCGGCGTGGTCGCGGCGCCCGGGGGCGGGGCGGGCGACGACGAGGGCGCCCGCGCCGAGCCGTGGCCCGTGTCGGTCCCCTCGCTCGCCCCCGGCGGCAGCGGCGGCGGCGCGTACCGCGGCAGGGGGCGTCCTTCGGGGTCCGGGCGCACGGCGCCCAGCAGCGGGTTCGCCGCCACGGGGGAGACCTTGACGGTGGCTCCCGGGCGGGGCGCCTGCACCACCCGGCCGTCGCCGATGTACAGGGCGACGTGGGTCGCCTCGGCGAAGTACACCACCAGGTCCCCGGGACGCAGCTGGTCCAGCCCGACCCGGGGCAGGCGGCGCCACTGCTCCTGACTCGTGCGCGGAATGGGTCGCGCTGCTCCGGCCCAGGCCCAGGAGGTCAGGCCCGAGCAGTCGAACGAGGCCGGGCCCTCCGCGCCCCACCGGTACGGCTTGCCGACCTGCGCGAGCGCGTTCCGCACCGCGGCCGCCCCCGCCGCCGACGGAGCCCGGGCCGCGGCCTCCGTCTCCGAGCCCAGCTTTCCGTCGTCCAGCAGCTCGCGCTGGGCCCGCCGCACCTCGGTGCGCTCGCGCTCCCTGACGGCGGCCAGCTGGCTGTCGCTCAGCGAGGCCAGCAGGCGGGAGATGTCGTCCAGCCGGACGAGGACCGCGTCCCGCCGCTCGGCCTCGTCCGCGGCCAGCCGCTCGCGCCGTTCCAGCGCGCGCCGGGCCCGCTCCGCCGTACGCCGCAGCCGTCGCTCGCCCGCCGCCAGCCTGCGTACCGTGGCGGCCTGGCTCTGCGCGGCCTCGTCCAGGACGTGGCCCCGGTGGAAGGCGTCTTGCGGGGTGCGGCTGAGCAGCATCCCCAGATACGGGTCCAGCGCCGCACTGCCGCCCCGGTACTGCTCGCGGGCCAGCCGCCCGGCCGCCCGCCGCTGCGCGTCCAGGTCCGCCCGGGCCCCGGTCAGCCGCTTCCGCAGCCGCTCCACCTTCTCCCGCTGCTCGCGCAGGGCCTCCTCGGCCGCGTTGTACTGCTCGGTCGCCGAGCCCGCCTCGCGGTACAGGGTGCGCAACCGGCCCAGCAGCTCGCCCACCGACCGCCCGGCGGCCCCTCCGGCGCTCTCCGCGGCCCCGGGGGTCGGGGCCTCGGGCGTGTCGGCGGGCGCCTCGTGCGGACCCGGCTCCTCCGGGCCCGGTTCCTGCGGGCTGCCCGGGTGCGGGAGCCGGGGCGCGTCGGGGTGCCGAGGCGGGCCCGTCAGCCACCCTCGCCACGCCGGTGCCGGCGCCTCCTCCGACGTCCCCGCGGCCGATCCGCCGGGCGGGGCGGGGAGGAGCCCCGCGACGGCGGGGAAGGCGGCCGGGCCGAGCGGCGCGGTGAGGGCGAGCACCACGGCCGTGGCGGCGCCCAGCCCTCCGGCCCGACGTGTTCCGGCCCGACGTGTTCCGGCCCGGCGGGCGGCGCGTCGATTGGCTGACACCTCATCACCTCCGCGCCCAGCAGAGGCGATACGGAGGTCGTACGGTCATATCGTCGCCGACGGCTAGGTCAACCGGCCCACCAGAAATCACCCCCTGGTGAGCCCGGGCCGTCCGCCGTGGCGGCGCCCGGCGTGCTCCCGGGCGCCGCCGCCCTCAGGCCCGCTTGCCGCGCCAGGGCCAGTTCCGCGGGGGACGCCCCTCCGGCGCGTACACATAGCGCCAGCCGCGCGGCATGCCCAGCCGCGACGTCCCGGCCGGCTCCAGCCGGTAGACGTGGACGACCGGCGGGCCGCCCTCCGCGTCGGGCACCGGGATCTCGTACCACCTGGGCGGCCGGCCCGTCGGGCCCAGCAGGACGTCCAGAACCCGGCCGTCCATCGGGCCGCCCACGAACACCGTCTTCTCGCTTCTCACCCGGCCAGTGTCACAGCAGCGACTCGCCGACGCTCAGGACGGGCGCCAGCCGCCGGAACAGCTCCCCGGCCGGGCCCTCGCGCTCCTCCGTCGCCACCGCCGTCGCGACCACCTCCGCGGACTCCTCGTCCCGGCTCGCCGTCACCAGGAGCTGGGCGACGAACTGCTCGACCATCCAGGCCGTCAGCTCCGCGCGGGGCGGCACCCGGCCCTCGTCCAGCCAGATCAGCGAGGCCGCCTCCACGGCCGCGATCCACGTCCGCACCGCCATCCGCAGCCGGGTCCCGGGCTCCGAGACCTCCAGATGCCTCAGGATCTCCTCGGCCGCGGCCCTGCGAACCTCGTCCACGATGGCGTTCGTCCGCGAGGTCTCCGCCACGCTGCCGCCCGCCAGCAGTGCCGCGAACCCGGCGTCGTGCTGCTCGACGAAGGCCAGGTAACGGTCCAGCACGCGCAGCAGCCGCTCGGTCATGGGCCCGGCCGTCGGCTCGTCGAAGCAGGCCTCCAGGGCGTCGGCGGCCTGGCGCAGCGCCGCCTCGTACAACTGCTGCTTCCCGCCGGGAAAGTAGCGGTAGACGAGCGGCCTCGACACGCCCGCCGCGGCGGCCACGTCGTCCAGGGTGATCTCTTCGGGCGGGCGGTGTGCGAACAGGCCGAGCGCCGTCGAGATGAGCTGGGCCCGCCGCTGTTCCACGCTGAGTCGTCGGTACGCGGGGGCGGTCATGCCCAGCAGGGTAGCGGGGGGCCGGACGAACCGCTCCGGGCAGGTGCGCACCGGGCGCGGGAGCGGACCGCGCCCGGCCGCTCGGCGACGTGGGGGAGAGGGGACGCGGAGCCGGCCGGAACACCCTGCCCGGCGGCGCGGACGGGTCAGGCAGCGAGCAGGCCGGAGCTGATCCAGAGTCGGCGGCCCACACCGCGCAGCACGCCGATCTCGTCCAGGAAGTCCGTCAGCCGCCTGGCGCCCGTCTGCATGACCTCGCGCCGGTGCGCGCTCGCCCGTACCTGGGCGAGGGCCTCCCGCCGGTCGAGTCCGACGTCCGTGTAGACCTGCGGATTGACGAAGGCGACGGAGAAGACGCGGGCCGCCTCGCCGGCGCTGAGCCGGGTGAGCGCCCGTTCCCAGCGCGGCGCGGACACCATCTGCCGCCGCAGCTCCTCCCGCGCGTAGCGCACGTGCCGGGCCTCCTCCACGACGTGGATGCGCGTGATGCCGCGCACGAGCGGCTGCACCCGCTCGTCGGGGAAGGTGAGGCGCTGCATCCAGTCCAGGATCTCCTCGCCCAGGAGGGTGCAGGCGAACGAGCCGGGCGTGGTCGAGACCGTCTTCAGAACGCGGGCCAGGTTGTGGTTGAGCCGGCTGACCGGGTACGGGTTCGAGCCGCCCAGGTTGATCAGCCGTCCGAACATCAGCGAGTGCCGGCACTCGTCGGCGATCTCCGTCAGCGCATAGCGCACGTGGCTGCTGGTGAGCGGCTTGTCGTAGATGTGCCGGACGAGGAGCTGCATGAGGATGATCTCGAACCAGATGCCCAGCGAGGCCAGCGAGGCCGCCTCGTGCCGGGCCAGGTCCATCCGCTGCTCCTCGGGCATCCGGTGCCACAGGGGCGTGTCGTAGAGGGACACCAGCTCGGGCGGCCAGAACCACTTGCCCTCCTCGTAGGGCGCGTCCCAGTCCAGCTCCACGTCCGGGTCGAAGGAGTGCTTCCGGGACGCCTCCAGCAGGCGTTCGGCCACCTCCTCGCGGTCCTTGAGCCGACCGAGTGCGTCGCGCAGGAGGGTGTGGTCGGTACCGGGTTCGGAGGCTGTGGTCATGGCTGCACCTCACTGCGGGTCTGGACACGGCGGGTCGTTACCACCGGTCACATCGGCGACCCTTTTATGAGACTGCCTGTCAGCAAGTGCGTCAATCCCCCGGACCCGACTCTTTGCGCGACTCCGCCCGTTCCGCGGGACGACAAGGGTTCTCCCCGATTCCGCCGCCCGCTTCCCTCCCTACGCTCGCTGGCCACGGCCACCCCCCGGCCGACGCCCTGCCCGCAGGCGGCAGGAGCGAGACCATCGGAAAGGAGGACGAGATGCTGAGACGCTTGACGGCCCCGGTCGTCACCCTGGCCCTTGCCGCGGCTCTGCCGATATCCGGCCTGGTCACCACCGGAAGCGCGAGCGCGGCACCGCGGCAGGCCCCCACCACCGCGACGACGGCGGCCGCTCCCGACATCTCGCTCGACGGAGTCAGGGATCACCTCTCCGCGTTCCAGGACATCGCCGACCAGCACGGCGGCAACCGGGCCCACGGCACCCCCGGCTACCAGGCCTCCGTCGACTACGTCCAGGCCGAACTGGACGCCGCCGGCTTCGAGACCCAGGTGCAGTCGTTCACCTACTACGGCAAGACCGGCTACAACCTCATCGCCGACTGGCCCGGCGGCGACCCGGACGACATCCTCATGGTCGGCGGCCACCTCGACGGCGTCAGCTCCGGCGCCGGCATCAACGACAACGGCTCCGGCTCGGCCGCCATCCTCGAAGTCGCGCTGGAGGTCGCCCGCAACGACTACCAGCCCGACAAGCACCTCCGGTTCGCCTGGTGGGGCGCCGAGGAGCTCGGTCTGATCGGCTCCAGCCACTACGTCGACAGCCTCTCCGCCGCCGACCAGGCGCGGATCAGCGGCTACTACAACTTCGACATGGTCGGCTCGCCCAACCCCGGCTACTTCATCTACGACGGCGACGACTCCGACGGCGTCGGGGCCGGACCCGGGCCCGACGGCTCCGCCCACCTGGAGACCGTCCTGGAGGACTACTTCACCTCCATCGACTGGCCCACCCGCGGCACCGACTTCAGCGGCCGCAGCGACTACGGCCCGTTCATCGAGGTCGGCATCGCGGCCGGCGGCACCTTCACCGGTGCCGAGGGCCGCAAGACCCAGGCCGAGGCGCAGCTGTGGGGCGGCACCGCCGGGCGCGCCTACGACCCCTGCTACCACTCCTCCTGCGACGGCCTCGCCAACCTCGACGACGGCGCCCTCAACCGCAACGCCGACGCCATCGCCTACGCCGTGTGGACGGTCGCCGGCGAGCAGACGGCCGACGACTTCTCGGTGAGCGTCTCGCCGGCCTCGGGCACCGTGGACGCCGGCGCCTCGGCGACGGCCACCGTCGCCACCCAGACGACGCGCGGCACCGCCCAGCAGGTCCAACTCGCCGCCTCCGGGCTGCCGGAAGGCGTCACCGCCACGTTCAGCCCCGCCGCCGTCACCTCCGGCGAGTCCGCCACACTGACCCTCACGGCCGCGGAGTCGGCGCCGTCCGGCACCCACGCCGTCACCGTGACCGGCACCGGGACGCAGACCTCCGACACCGCGACCTACACCCTGACGGTCAACGGCACCTCGTCCTGCGGCGGCCACGGCAACACCCGCACCGGAACCCTCTCCGGCCAGGGCGACGCCGACTACCAGCCCGACGGAAGCTACTTCCACACCCCCACCTCGGGCACGCACAGCGCCTGCCTCGACGGCCCCGACGGCGTCGACTTCGACCTCTACCTGCAGAAGTGGAACGGCTACGGCTGGTCCAACGTCGACAGCGGCACCAGCTCCGGGCCCGACGAGTCGATCTCCTACTCCGGCACCTCCGGCTACTACCGCTACCGGGTCTACGCCTACTCCGGCAGCGGCTCCTACACCCTGGGCTACGACACGCCCTGAGGCGCACCTGAGCTGGCCCTGAGCACGCCTTGAGCCCCTGAACGCGCCCCGACTGCCGAGCGGCCGACGTCACCGCACCACCCCGCCGCCCGGCCGGGCCCCACCCGGCCGGGCGGCACCGTCGCCGTCCCGGTGCCGCCGTCCCGGTACGGCAGCCCCGGTGCCGCCGTCCAAAGCCGTCACACCCGCGCCGTTGAGCCCCGGCGCGCCACGTCGCTAAGGTCGGTGCGACCGTGCACGCGCCCGGGGGAGCCATCGACGACCACGCCGGAAGACCGGCCGATGACCTCACCCCATCAGCGCCACCGCTGGTGGGGCGCTCCGCCCTGCTCCGCGCCGTCGAGACCCGCCTCGCCGCCGGCGGCAGCGTCGTCCTCACCGGCCCCGCGGGCATCGGCAAGACCGCGCTCCTCACCACCCTCGCCACCACCGCCCGCGCCCGGGGCGAGAACGTCCTGCGCGTCACCGTCCCCCGCAGGCCCCCGCCCCGCACCCCGCAACCGCCCCCCGACACCCCCACCCTCCTCCTCGTCGACGACGCCCAGTGGCTCCACCCCCGGGCCGTCGAGGCCGTGCGGCGCACCCTGGCGCGCGCTTCCAGCCGCCTGCGGCCGGCCCCCGTCCGCGCCGTCGTCGCCGGCCGCTGGACACCCCGCCTCCCCGCCGACGTCGCGCCCGACGCCGCACCCTGGCGGCCCGCCCCGGACGCCGTCGAGCTCCCCGTGCCCCCGCTCGGGCCCGAGGGCGTCGCCGAACTCCTCGACCCGCACGGCCTGCCCGCCCGGCTCACCAACAAGCTCCACGCCGACTCCGGCGGCAATCCCCGCCTCGCCCTCGCCCTCGCCGCCGCCTACGCGGACCGCGTCCCCCGCCCCGGCCGCCCCGCGCCCCTTCCGGCCGAGGTCACCGCCCTCCTCGCGGAACGCCTCGCCACCCTGCCCGACGCCGTCCGCGACACCCTCCTCGCCGCGGCCCTCTCCGACCCGCCCACCGTCCCGCTCCTCCTCCGCACCGGCCGCCCCGCAGCCGGCGACCACATCGCCCGCGCCGCCACCGCCGGGCTCCTCCTCACCGACGGCGACATCATCCGCTTCACCCCGCCCGACGCCGCCGACGTCATCGCCGCCCAGGCCGGTGCCGCCCGCCGCGCCGCCCTCCACATCACCCTCGCCGCCGCCACCACCGACCCCGCCGCCCGCGCCCGGCACCAGGCCCTCGCCGTCACCGACCCCGACCCCGGCCTCGCCCACCGCCTCACCCGGGCCGCCGACGCCGCCCGCCGCAAGGGTGCCCACCGCACCGCCGCCGAGCTGTACCTCCTCGCCGCCGAACGCACCCCCGCGGCGCCCCCGGCCCGCGAAGCCGACCGCCTCGACCGCCTCCTCGCCGCCGCCCGCTCCGGCGCCACCGCCGCCCACGGCGCCGTCGTCCACCGCGCCGCCGACGCCGTCCTGCGCACCGACGCCCCACCCGCCGCCCGCGTCGCCGTCCGGCTCGCCCTCCTCGACCTCGCCGGCCGGGGACTCGGCGACATGGACGAGACCTTCGCCGCCGCCCTCCTCGACGCCGCGGACCACCCCGCCCACCTGGCCCGCGTCCGCCTGCGCCTGGCCTGGGCCGCCCTCCTGGACGGCAAGCCCCTGCGCGCCGAGACCGAGGCCGACCGCACCGTCCGCCACGCCCGCGCCGCCGTCGACCCCGCCACCGAGGCCATGGCCCTCGCCGTCAAGGCCGCCGTCGCCCGGGCCACCGGACGCAGCGACCACCAGGCCCACCTCGACCACGCCCTGCACCTGCCCCACCGCGCCCCCGACGGCTGGCTGCACATGACGCCGCGCTTCCTCTCCGCCCGCTTCGCCGCCGCCGACGACCGCCTCCACGAGGCCCGCGAAGCCCTGCTGCGCATGCTCGCCGAGGTCGGCCACGGCACCGGCGAGGAGACCGTCGCCGTCCTGTCCGCCCTCGCCGAGACCTGCGCCGCCCTCGGCCACTGCCGCGAAGCCCTCGACTACGCCGACCGCGCCGTCCACCTCACCCGCGAAGCCGGGTACAGCCCCGGCCCCGCCTGGTACGGCGCCGCCGTCGCCGAGCTCGCCGGCGGCGACCTCACCCGCGCCGCCGCCTACGCCGACCGCGGCGTCCTCGCCTCCGAGCAGGAACGCGACATCCCCCACCTCGCCCGCCACCTGCACGCCCTCGGCCAGGCACGCCTGCGCACCGGCGACCTCCGCGGCGGCGTCGCAGCCCTCCACCGCCTCCGGGACCTGCACCAGGCCCAGGGCATCGACTCACCCCACACCCTGCGCTGGCACGCCGACCTCGCCTCCGGCCTCGTCGCCCTCGGCGACCTCACCGCCGCCGCCGAGCTCATCCACGCCACCCGCACCGCCCTCACCGCCCCCGGCAACCCCGGCGGCGTCGAGGCCCGCCTCGACCGCGCCGAAGCCGCCCTCCACGCCGCCCACGGCGACCCCGACACCGCCCTGGCCCTCCTCGACGCCGCCACCGCCCGCTTCGCCGCCCTCGGCCAACCGCTCGAACACGGCCACTGCCTCCTCGAACGCGCCCGCCTCGAACGCCGCCGGCGACGCCACGCCGCCGCCCGCGCCGCCACCGCCGAGGCCCTCGCCCTCTTCACCCGCCACGCCGCCCGCCCCTGGCGCGCCCAGGCCGACCGCCACCTCACCCACCCCGACGACGGCACCGTCCTCACCGTCAGCGAGGAACGCATCGCCGCCCTCGTCGTCGGGGGCGCCACCAACCAGGAGGTCGCCGCCCGCATGTTCCTCAGCGTCAAGACGATCGAGGCCTCCCTGACCCGCATCTACCGCAAGCTTGGCATCCGCTCCCGCACCCAGCTCAGCACCCTCCTCCACACCACCCACCCCGGCACCTGACCCCGCCAGCCGAAACGGGTTCCTGACCATCCCCGCCGAGCTGGTAAGGTTTCACCCGTCGCCGCAACACGCGGCAAGCCCCCGTAGCTCAGGGGATAGAGCAACGGCCTCCGGAGCCGTGTGCGCAGGTTCGAATCCTGCCGGGGGTACTTCGGAATCAAGGCTCTGACCAGCAGCAATGCCGGTCAGAGCCTTTCTTGTGTAGGTCGACGCGTATACATCGCCTCGCGTCATCTCCCCTCGCCTCCATGTGCCCGTGCGCCGGGGATCGCGTCTGCGGGCGCGCGCACTCCCCGTCCCCGGGTGCGCGGCAACGGCATGCAGCCCCGGTGGTGTTGGCGTGGCCCGGCAAGGTCGCCCTCATGAACCGGTGTGCCCCTGCCGCGTCCGTCAACGGAGCCGCCCCGGGCGGAGCGTACGCATGAGTAGCGCACGGCCGGACGGTGACACTTGTGACTACTGGTGCGCCGCCGCGCCGTGAAAACGTGGTCGCGGCGACACGGTGAGTGACGCTCTGCGGAGGCAACCGTCCGAAGGGAGTGCGCGTGAACCAGGGGTACGCGGCGTTCTGCGGCACCGACCAGTACTTCTACGACACCCCTCGGCGCCCCCTCACCGCCTCCGACGACGGCCGGTCGACCGCCGAGTACCGGGCGGCCGCACGCCCTGTGCCGGACGGCTGGCGCACGCACCGGGCCGGTGACTGGCTGGCGCTGCGCCCTGAGGACGGTGAACTCCCCGACCAGGGCTGGAAGATCCACGTCTCGGCCACCCTGCGGAACGCGGAGTCGGTGCTCGACCGGGTGTGGGAGTACTGCGTCGACCACGGCCTCGCCTTCAAGTTCGTCCCCGGTCCGCACCTGCTGCGACTGCGGAACGCCAAGTACGCCAACCGCGGCGCGAGCGGGAAGTTCATCACCGTCTACCCGCCGGACGAGGCGGCGTGCGAGACCACGGCACGCGAGCTGGACGGCCTGCTGGCCGGCGAGCCGGGCCCCTACATCCTCAGCGACGTGCGCTGGAACCAGGGCCCGGTGTACCTGCGCTACGGCAGCTTCACCCGGCGCCACGCGTACGACGAGAGCGGCGAGGCGGTCCCGGCGGTCGAGACCCCGGAGGGCGTGCTCGTGCCGGACCTGCGCGGCACCGCTTTCCAGGTGCCCGAGTGGGTCGAGCTGCCCGCCTTCCTCCGGCCGCACGTCGAGGCGCGCTCGGCGGTGGACGTCACCGGTCTGCCGTACGCGATCGAGCGGGCGCTGCACTTCTCCAACGGCGGCGGGGTGTACCAGGCCCGCGACACCCGCACCGGGGAACGCGTGGTGCTCAAGGAGGCCCGGCCGCACGCGGGGCTGGCGGCGGACGGCGCCGACGCGGTCGAACGCCTGCACCGGGAGCGCCGGGCCCTGGAGCGGCTGTCGGGCCTGAGCTGCGCGCCGGAGGTGAAGGACTCCTTCGTGCTGGGGGACCACCACTTCCTGGTGCTGGAGTACGTCGAGGGCAAGCCGCTCAACTCGTTCTTCGCCCGGCGCCACCCGCTCATCGACCCCGACCCCGAGCCGGAGCGGCTGGCCGAGTACGCGCGGTGGGCGATGCGGATGCACGCGCTGGTGGAACAGGCCGTCGAGGCCGTGCACGCGCGCGGCATCGTCTTCCACGACCTGCACCTCTTCAACGTGATGGTCTCCGAGGACGAATCCTCCGTGGTGCTGCTGGACTTCGAGGTCGCCCAGGACGTCGCGGACGCCGGGCGCCAGACGGTGGCCCACCCCGCCTTCGTGGCCCCGCCGGGACTCCGCGGCTTCGACATCGACCGGTACGCGCTCGCCTGTCTGCGCCTCGCCCTGTTCCTGCCGCTGACCAGCCTGCTCGCCATCGACCGGGCCAAGGCCGCCCATCTGGCCGAGGTGGCGGCGGAGCGGTTCCCGGAAGCTGAAGCGTTTCTGCGGCGCGGCGTCGCGGAGATCCTCCGCACCCCGGCCCAGGGGGAGACCGGCCGGCGCCTACCCCCGGTCGACCCCGGCGACTGGCCGAACAGCGGGGACTCCCTGGCACGCGGCATCGCGGCTTCCGTGACGCCCGACCGGGAGGACCGCTGCTTCCCCGGCGACATCGCCCAGTTCACCGCCACCGGCGGCGGCCTGTCGTTCGCCCACGGTGCGGCCGGAGTCCTGTACGCGCTCTCCGCCAGCGGCGCGCCGAGGTGCCCGGAAGCCGAGGAATGGCTGCTGGCCCACGCCAAGCAGCCCCCGTCCGGGACCCCGCTGGGCTTCTACGACGGACTGGCCGGCCTCGCCTGGACGCTGGACCACCTCGGCCACCGCGACCAGGCCCTCTCGCTGGTGGAGCTCGCCCTCGACCAGCCCTGGGAGTCGCTGCCGTCCGGCCTGCACGGCGGCCTCGCCGGATTCGGCCTGGCCCTGGACTCGCTCGCCGCCACCACCGGTGAGCAGCAGCTGCGCACGGCGGCTCTGCGCTGCGCCGAGATCATCCGGACCCGGCAGCAGCCGGCCGGCCAGGACGGCTCTGCGCACACCGGCCTGCTACGAGGCGCCAGCGGGCCCGCGCTCCTGGGCGTCCGGCTGTACGAGCACACCGGCGACACGTCCCTCCTCGACCTGGCCGCCGACGCGCTGCGCCAGGACCTCGACCGGTGCGTCACCCGCCCCGGCGGCGCCCTGCACACCGACGAGGGCTGGCGCACCCTGCCCTACGTCGGGGCGGGCAGCGTCGGCGTCGGCATGGTCCTGGACGACTACCTGGCCCACCGCCCGGACGAGCGGTTCGAGCGGGCCCGGGCCGGGATCGTCCGCGCCGCGCGGGCCGGGTTCTACGCCCAGCCGGGGCTGTTCCGCGGCCTGGCGGGCATGGTGCTCTACCTCGGCCGCACCACCGCGCCCGGCGCCAGCGCCGCCGACCTCCGGCGCCAGACCGGGGCGCTGGCCTGGCACGCCATGAGCTTCCAAGGCCATCTGGCCTTTCCCGGAGAGCAGATGATGCGGCTGTCCACGGACCTCGCCACGGGCTCCGCCGGTGTGCTGCTGGCGCTGGCCGCGGCACAGCCGGGACACCCGGCCGCGCTGCCCTTCCTGCCGCCCCCGGGGCGGCCCCACGGACCGGTTCCCACCAGGGGACCGATGCAGGAAACACGCAACACCATCCCGAGTGGAGAGGAATCATCATGACCCTGCTCGACCTGCAGACGATGGAGACCGTGAAGGACGAGGCCATGGGCGACACCGCCCACGGCAGCGAGGCCAGCCTGCTGCTCTGCGGTGACAGCTCCCTGAGCCTCACCACCTGCTGACACGGGCTCCACAGGGCCCGGACCGCCCACGGCCGCCGTCGCATCGCCGACGGCCCGTGGCGGTCCGGGCCCTGCCCGCGCCGCCGCGCCCCGGGGCCGCGGCCGTGGCACCGCCGTCCGTCCCGAAGCAAGGAGACACCGCCTATGGCGCCCGCTCCTCCCCGGCCCGCCGGGAGTGGCACCTCCGGACGGCGACTGCTCCTGCGGACCGCCTGGCACGCCCGGTTCGGCACCGCGGGAGTCCTGCTGTGCGCCACGCTCTCCGCCGCGACCGCCCTGGCCCTGCCGGCCGTGCTGGGGCACACCCTCGACCTGCTGATGGAGGGTCGGCCCGGCGCCGGCCGATGGCTGGCTCTCTGCGTCACGCTGATGGCCGCCGACGTGCTGCTGGAGGCCGTGCTCGCCTACCTGGCCGGGGCCGTGGGGGGCCGCTCGACCGCCTGGCTGCGTACCCGGGGCCTCCAGGCCCTGCTGGCCGCCGCCCCGCACCGGCTCTCCCGGGTCACCCCCGGTGACGCCGCCACGCTGCTCTCGGCCCGCACCGCCGAGGCGGGCGCCGGGCCGGCCGCCGGGGCGCGGCTCGTCGCCTCGCTGCTGACACCGGCCGGGGGCCTGATCGCCCTGTTCCTGATCGACGTCCGCACCGGCCTGGCCTTCGCCGTCGGACTTCCGGCGCTGGTGTTGCTGCTGCGGGCCTTCGCCCGCCGTTCCGCCGAGAGCGTGACGCACTATCAACGGGTCCAGTCGGACATCGCGTCGCGGCTGCTGGACGCCCTGGCCGGAGCACACACCATCGCCGCGGCGGGGACGGAGGACCAGGAACGGCGGCGTGTGCTGGCTCCCCTGGCGGAACTCGGCCTCCAGGGCCGGCGGATGTGGAGTGCGTACGGCCGGGCGGTCGCCCGGGGCGGCGTCCTCATGCCGCTGCTCGTGACCGCGGTACTGGCGGTCGGCGGCCTCGGTCTCACCGAGGGCCGCCTGAGCGTCGGGGAACTGCTGGCGGCCGCGCGATACGCGGCGCTCGCGGCCGGCGCCGGGGCCGTCGCCGGTCCTCTCCAGGCGCTGGTCCAGGGCCGGGTCGCGGCGGTCCGGCTCGCCGAGCTGCTGGCCGTCCCGCCCGTCACCTACGGCACGACCCCGCTCCCGGCCGCCGGACCGGGCAGACTGGAACTGCGCCGTGTCCGGGTGTCGCGCGAGGGCCGGACGCTGCTGGACGACGTCGATCTGACCGTTCCGGGTGGAGTGACCGCGGCGGTCGTCGGGCACTCCGGAGCCGGGAAGTCCACCCTCGCAGCGATCGCCGGACGGCTCGCCGACCCCGACGGGGGCCGGGTGCTGCTCGACGGCGTCGAGCTGGCCTCCGTGCCCCGCGCCGCGCTGCGCCGGGAGGTCGGCTACGCCTTCAGCAGGCCCGTTCTCTTCGGCGACACGGTCCAGGACGCCCTGGCCTGGGGCGCGGAGACGGCGCCGCCGGCCCGCGTGGTCGCGGCGGCCCGTGCGGCCGGGGCCGACGGCTTCGTCCGGCGGCTCCCGCACGCGTACGCCACCCCACTCGCGCTGGCTCCGGTGTCCGGAGGGGAGTCCCAACGGCTCGGCCTGGCCCGGGCCTTCGCGCACGCCGGCAGGCTGCTGATCCTGGACGACGCCACCTCCAGCCTGGACACCGCGACCGAGCGGGAGGTGGACCGGGCGCTGGCGCGGGAGGTACGTCCCGGGACCCGGCTGATCGTCGCTCGCCGCCAGGCCACGGCCGCCCGCGCGGATCTGGTGGTCTGGCTGGACGGCGGCCGGGTCCGTGCCGTCGCCCCGCACGCCGAGCTCCGCCACGACCCGCACTACCGGGCGGTGTTCGCCGAAGCCGACGCAGGGCCCGATGCCGAGTCCGATGCCGAGTCCGGCGCCGAGGCGGGCGCCGCCACCGCCGACGGACGGAGCGGGGCATGAGCCGGCCGCCGCGACCGGGCCGGGGCGCACTGCGTCGGCTGCTGCCGCAGGCCCGCCGGTTCCTGCGCCACCGCACCCGGGTGCTCGTCCGCCTGGCGCTGCTGTCCCTGCTGGAGTCCGGGGGGACGTTCCTCAGCGGCTACGCCCTGGCGCGGGCGCTGGACGACGGGTTCCTGGCCGGCCACCCCGGAGTCGGTTTGCTCTGGCTGGGCGCCGGTGCCCTCGCCGTCCTGGTGAGTGGCCCCGTGGTGCGGGCCGTGTTCGGCGCGCTGGCGGAACTGACGGAGCCGCTGCGGGACGGGCTCGTCCGGCGGGCGGTGACGCGCGCGCTGCACCGGGCGACGGCCGACCCCGCACGCGCGGGCGGCGGGTCCGCGGCGGGTGCGGACAGCGCGGTGGTGTCCCGGCTGACCCAGCAGACCGAGATCGCCCGCGACAGTTTCGCGGGCCTCGTCCTGACCACCCGCTCGTTCGTCTTCACCGCGCTCGGCGCCCTGGTGGGCCTGGCCTCCCTCGCCCCGCAGTTCCTGCTGGTGGTGCTGCCTCCGCTGGCTGCCGGTCTGCTGCTTTTCCTGTGCACCCTGACGCCGATGGCCGCGGCCCAACGGCGGTTCCTGGACCGGGACGAGGCGTTCGCCGACCGGGCCGGGGCGCTGCGCGGCGGGCTGCGCGACATCGCCGCGTGCGGCAGCCGGCAGCAGGCCGAAGCGGAGGCGGCCCCGCTGGTCGAGGCGGCCGCGTCGTCGGCGCGCGCCCTGGCCCGCTGGGCCGCCGCGCGTACGGTGGCGCTCGGTGTTGCGGGTCAGCTCCCCGTCGCCCTGCTCCTGGTGGCCACCCCCTGGCTGCTGCGCCAGGGAGTGACCCCGGGGGCGCTGCTGGGCGCCTTCGCCTACCTCGTCCAGGCGCTGCTGCCCGCCCTGCGGACCCTGATGACGGCGGTGGGGGCGGCCGGAACGCGTCTGCTGGTCGTGCTGGACCGACTCGCCGGTACGCCGCCGCCGGCCCGGCCACGTCCGGACGCCGCACCGGCTCCGGGACCGCCCGGACCCGGACGCCGTGCCCCGGCGGTGGAGTGCCGCGGCGTCACCGTGTCCTACGGCCCCGGCTCGCGTCCCGTCGTGGACGGTCTGGACCTGGTGGTGGAGGAGGGCGAGCACCTCGCCGTGCTGGGGCCGAGCGGGATCGGCAAGTCGACCCTCACCCATGTGCTGTCCGGGCTGATGACCCCCGACCGCGGCAGCGTGCGCCTGGCCGGGCAGCCGGTCGCCGGGCGGACACGCGCGGAGCTGGCCCGCCTGCGGGCCGTTCTGCCGCAGCAGGCGTACGTGTTCACCGGTTCGCTGCAGGACAACCTGCGGCTGCTGCGCCCGGACGCGCACTCCGCCGACGTCCGGGCCGCCGCGGAGGCGCTGCTTCCGGACGAACTGCTGCGCCGGCTCGGCGGGCTGGACGGAGCGGTCCGGCCCGGCACGCTGTCCGAGGGCGAACGGCAACTGATCTGTCTGGCACGGGCCCACCTTGCCCAGGCACCCCTGCTGATCCTGGACGAGGCGACCTGTCACCTCGACCCGGGCGCGGAGGCGCACGCGGAACGGTTCCTGGCGAGGCGGAGCGGCACGCTGCTGGTGGTCGCCCACCGGCTGTCGTCCGCGCGCCGCGCCCATCGGGTGCTGCTGCTGGACGACACGGAGGCGGTGTGCGGAACCCACGGCCACCTGCTCCGGAGCTCTCCCGCGTACCGCCGCCTCCTCGGCCACGCCGAACCCGGAGCCGCGGGCCCAGCGGCCGTGAGCGCCCTGCCGGTCCCCCCGGGCGGCCGCTGACCTCCCCCGCGAACGCTCAGATCCAGCCCGACTGCCGGCCGATGCGGACGGCGTCCAGCCGGTTGCGAGCCCCCGCCTTCCGGGTGGCGGACGCGATGTAGTTGCGCACCGTGCCCAGGGACAGGTGCAGCGTCGCCGCGATGTCGGCGGTCGACGCCCCTTCCGCCGCCAGGCCCAGCACGCCGCGCTCGCGCCGGGTCAGCGGCATCTCGGCCGCCTGCAGGAGGCTGGGTGCGAGCGAGCCGTCGATGAACTCCCCGCCCTTCGCCACGCGGTGGACCGCCTCGACGAGTCGGCCCCGGGGGCCGTCCTTGTCCACGTACCCGGACGCCCCGGCCTCGTAGGCCCGGCGCAGCGCACCGGCCTGGTCGGGCGACACGAGCACCAGCAGGGCTCCTCCGCCCCGCAGGCCGATCCCCGGGCGCAGCGACGCGGCGTCGGTGATCCAGACGTCCACCGGCCCCCGGACCGCGGCGTCGCGCTCGGCCTCCTCCCAGGAGGCTTCCGAGACCTCCAGCGAGTCGTCCGAGCGCAGTAACGCTGCGAGCGACGCCTTGAGCAGATTGTGCTCATGCACCACCACAACATGAACCATCGCGGTCTCCAACCCCCTGCTTCCTGCGGATCTCCCGTGACACGGAGTGTGGAAACAGACACGCGGCGGTCCCGCATCGTGTCGACTCCGTCACACACAGTCGCAGTACGATTATCACGGTGCTGTGGGGGTGCGGAAGCGGCGCAGGAGGGCCCGCCCCGCCCATACCGTGCCTCGCGTGCGCCCGGCGTGTGCCCCCGCCGCGCGTTTCCCGGTGTGCGGTCGGCGGCCAGCAGGACGCAGCCGAGGGCGTCGTCGGCCGTGGCGGCCCGCTGGTCCGCGCCGACCTCCCCGTCCTGCCCGGCGGATCGGGGCGGGCCTGCGGAGTGCCGACCGTCGGCCTCGACCTCGCCGACGGGCGCCCGTCCCGCGGTGCGGGTGAGCGGCGCGGTGCCTCGCCGGGCGCCCGGCCTGCCGCGCTGACCCCGGGCCGCTCAGCGGCGGTCGGCCTCGCGCTCGGCGTCCCCGGGCTGGGAGGGGTGGGCGCGCAGGGAGCCGGGGTGGGCCTTGGCCGTCGGGTCCTGCCTGGTCTTGACGAGGCTCGCCACGGTGACGACGGCCAGGACGACGGCGATGACGGCGAGGCTGAGCGGCGTGGGAATCTCGGGGACGCTGTCGTTCACGTCGACGTGCGCCCAGTGCAGGATGAGCTTGACGCCGATGAACGCGAGGATCAGCGCGAGCCCGGCGGACAGGTACACCAGCCGGTCCAGCAGCCCCTTGACGAGGAAGAACAGGGCGCGCAGACCGAGCAGGGCGAAGGCGTTGGCCGCGAAGACGATGTAGGGCTCCTGGGTGACGCCGAAGACCGCGGGGATGGAGTCCAGCGCGAAGAGCAGGTCGATGCTGCCGATGGCGAGCAGGACGACGAACAGCGGGGTGACCATCCGGCGCCCGTCGACGCGGGTGAGGAGCCTGCCGCCGACGTAGTCGTCGGTGACCGGCAGCAGCCGGCGGGCCCCCTTGACCATGGGGTTGTCCTCGATGTCCGGGTCCTCGTCGCGGTGCCGGAACAACTGCACGGCCGTGTAGATGAGCAGCAGGCCGAAGAGCAGGAACATGAACGAGAACAGCGCCAGCAGGGTGGCGCCGAGCACGATGAAGACCGCGCGCATGGCCAGGGCGAGCACGATGCCGAACGTGAGCACCTTGTGCTGGTGCTCCGCCGGTACGGCGAAGGTGGTCATGATGATGACGAAGACGAACAGGTTGTCGACCGACAGGCTCTTCTCGACGATGTAGCCGGCGAAGTACTCGGTGCCGAGCTCCCCACCGTACCGTGCGGCGAACCAGAGGCCGAAGGCCACCGCGACGAGGATGTAGAACACCGACCAGGCGGTTGCCTCGCCGAAGCCGACGCGGTGGGGGCGCACGGCGGCCACGATCAGGTCGACGGCCAGCAGGGCGAGGACCAGCCCGATGGTGACGGCCCAGGTGAGTGCGCTGATGTCCACCGTTCCTCCGTGCCGTGTCCGTCCCGCCGTTCTCTTCCCGGCCCAGGCCGGCCTGCGGACGGGGCCGAGCGACCAGGTTCCCACTCGGCGGCGGCCCGGCGCGGCAACGGCACACAGGGTGTCGGCCCCGGGCCCGCCTCTCGGGAGGAGGCGGGGTGCCGCGCCTTCGGCGTCCCCGGACCGGTCCTCGGGGCCTCCCGGCGGGCGCGGCGGGGCCGCCGTGCGCCGGACGGGTGAGGTACGGAATGGGCGGCTGCGGGCCGGGTACCGGACGGCGGACCGAACCTGCCCGCGGAGCGCGGCTCCGGACGCCTGAGGAGAGCATGCGGGACTTTCTCGACGTGGGCGCCATGCTGGTGCTGGCGGTCGGCCTGGTCGCCGGGCTGCGCGGGCTGCACCGGCTGACGGCCGTCCGCGCGGATCCGCTGCTCGCCGCGCCCTTCCTCTCGGGCAACGTGCCGGGCGAGCACGCGGTCTCCCGCTTCCACGCCCGCTGGTACGCGCTGACGCTGGTGTTCCTGGCCTTCGACGTCGAGATGCTGTTCATGTACCCGTGGGCGGTCGTCGTGGCGCGGATGGGGGCGTCGGCCGTGGTGGAGATGTTCGTCTTCCTCGGCCTGCTGATGTGCGGTGTGCTCTACGCATGGCGGGAGGGCGCCTTGCGATGGGCCTGAACGTCGTCCTGCGGAGCGCCGTCATGCGGGGCCTGGCCGGTGGTCCCCGCGTGCTGCTGGTGGCATGCCCCGGCGGCACGGCGGTGCGGCTGGCCGCTGAGGCGGCCGTCGGGGAGCGTGGCGGACGGCTGGCGCTGACCCCGGCCGAGGCGGATGTCCTGCTGGTCGCGGGGGAGCCGGCCGCGGAGCTGCGCTCGGCCGTGGACGTGCTGTGGGGGCAGATGCCGGGACCCCGGCGGCTCGGGCAGGCGGCTCGGGCGCGGGACGTCGGGGCCGTGCTGGAGGCGCTGCTGCCCGGGCGCGGCGACGGGGGCCGGGCAGCGCGATCGGCGCCGTGGGCGCCGTCCGGCGGGGACGGGGAGACGGCGCGGCTCGGCGAGCCGGTGATGGCCGGCCGGGGCGAGGACCGCGACGGGCTGAGGCTGGACGTGCTGCGCGTACCGCTGGGCCCGGTGCTGCCGGACTGGCCCGCCGGCCTGGTCGTGGACACCGTCGTGCAGGGCGACGTCGTCCAGCGCGCCGGGGGCCGGGTGCTGCCCTTCGCCGGGCCGCGTCGCCCGCCGTTCTGGCACGCGGGGAAGAGCCCGGACGCCCGTCGGCGTCGTACGGCCGCCGCTCATCTGGACTCGCTGGGAAGGCTGTTGGCCGTGGCCGGGTGGGAGGCCGCCGCCCGCGAGGCGCGGCGGCTGCGGGACCGGCTCCTGGACGGCGAGCCCGAGCGCGGGGTGCGTGCGGACGTCGGGGCGTGGCGGCGCCGGGTGGAGCGGTCCCGCACGCTGCGGTGGGCGACGGACGGGCTGGGCGTGCTCACCCCCGCGGACGCGGCGGGGCTGGGCGTGAGCGGCCCGGCGGCGCGGGCCCGGGCGCCGCATGACGCGACGGCGCGCTGGCGGCGCTGGCTGGAGGAGGCGGACGGGCTGCTCGCGGGCGGCCCGGTGCGGGACGGCGGGCCTCGGGGCAGCGCGACGGTGGAGGGGGTGCCGCCCTCGCGGGGGCTGTTGGCGGCGGCCGTCGAGCGGATGCCCGGTCGGGAGCTGTCCGCCGCGCGGCTGCTGCTGGCCTCCCTCGACCCGGATCCGGACGAGCTGGCCGCGGGACGGGCGCCCGGTGGCACCCGGGGGGTGGGCGTCCGGTGACGGTGAGCGGAGCGCCGGTGTGGGCGGTGGTGCCGGCCGCCGCCGTCCTGCTGGCCCTGGCGTGGGCCGCGGCCGTGCTCGACGCCGTGCTGGACGCCGGGCCGAGCGTCCCGGGCCCGCGGCGCGGTCCCGGCCGTGGGTACGGGCTCGGCCGTGCATCGGCGCCCGGATCCGGGGGCCGGGCGTGGGCCCGGCCGCTGGCCGAGGCGACGCGGCTGATGCGGCAGGGTGGCCGTACGACGGTGGCTCCGGACCGGCTGCTGTGGCGCGTCGGGACGGCGGGCCCGCTGGTCGCGGCCCTGCTGATGGCGGCGGTGGTGCCCGTCGGGGGCACGGTGGTGGCGGATCTGCCGGTGGGCATCGTCTGGTTCAACGCGGTGGACGTCACCCTGTGGGCGGCGGTGTGGCTGGCCGGCTGGGGTCCGAACAGCGTGTATCCGCTGGTCGGCGGCTACCGCTTCGTGGCCCAGGCGCTCGGCTACGAGCTGCCGCTGATGTTCGCGCTGACCGCGCCCGCCGTGGCGGCGGAGAGTCTGCGGGTGGGGGAGGTGGTGCGGGCCCAGCAGCCGCTGTGGTTCGCGGTGTGGATGCCGGTGGCCTTCCTCGTGTTCCTGGCGTCGGTGGCGGCCTTCAGCATGTGGGGGCCCTTCGCCTCCCCGGTGGGGCGGGACGCGGCGGGGGGTGTGCTCGCGGAGGCGGCGGGGGTGGACCGGCTGCTGGTGCTGGCCGGCCGGTACGCGTTGCTGGCGGCCGGGGCGGGCATGGCGGTGGCCCTCTTCCTGGGCGGGGGCGCGGGGCCGTGGCTGCCCGGCTGGGCGTGGTCGCTGCTGAAGACGCTGGCCGTCCTCGCGGTGCTGGTCGCGCTGCGGCGGCTGCCACTGCTGCATCCCGAACGCCTGGCCCTGCTCGGGTGGCTGGTGGCGCTGCCTGCCGTGCTGCTGCAGGTGCTCGTGGTGGCGGTCGTCGTGGTGTGGAAGGGGTGAGCACGGTGGAGACGGTGCTGTTCTGGGGGCTGGCGGTGGTGGCCGTCGCGGCGGGCGTGGCGGTGTTCACGGTGGACTCGATGGCCCGGGCGACCTATGCGCTCGCGCTGTCGTTCGTCGCGGTGGGCGCCGAGCTGCTCCTGTTGGACCTGGCCTATCTGGGCGTGGTGACGGTGCTGATGATGGTCATGGAGATGGCGGTCATGGCCGTCTTCATGATCATGTTCATGATGAACCCGGCCGGTCTCATGCCGATGTCGATGCTCCACAACAAGCGCGGCGCCCCGGTCATCGCCGGCGGGGTCTTCGCGGCCCTGGCGGCCCTGGCGCTGCTCACCCCCTGGCCCGAGCGGCGCGGCGCCGTGCCGGCCGATCCGACCCGGGCGGCGGGTGAGGCGGTCATGGGCTCGAAGATGCTCGTGATGATCGGCGTCAGCGCGGTGCTGTTCACCACCATCGTGGCCGCGCTCGTTCTCGCCTCCGCACGCAACCGGTACGACGACGAGCGGGCCGGAGGCGGTGGCGCGTGACGCTGGAACCGTTCCTGCTGCTGGCCGCGGCCCTGTTCGCCGTCGGGCTGTACGGGGCCCTGAGCCAGCAGTCCGTCGTCATGGTGATGATGGGCCTGGAGCTGATGATCAACGGCGTGATCGTGGCGGCCGCGGCCTTCTGGTACTTCCTCGCCCCCGCGGCACCGGAAGGCCAGGTCCTCGTCCTGGTGGTCATCGCGGCCATGACCGTGGACATGGCCCTCGGATTCGCCGTCGTGACGCTGCTGTTCCGGGCCAAGGACGTGGACACGACCGACAGCGCCGCGGAGCTCCGGCGGTGAGCGGGGCCCTGAGCCCGGCGGTGGGCTGGGAAGGCGCCCTGCTGTGGGCCCTCGTCCTGCTGCCCGCCGTGGCCGGGGGCGTCCTCACCCTGTCCGGGGGCGGACGCCGTCCGGCCGGAACGTACGAACGCCCCGGCGGCACGGGCCGTACCGCGCCCGCGCTCGCCGTGGCCGTCGCTGCGGTCACGCTCGCGCTGGCGGTCGCCGCCGCCCTCACCCGCCCCACGGCGCGGACGGGCTTCGTGGCGGGCGGGCCGCTGGCCCTGGCCGTCGACGGTCTCTCGGCGGTGGTGATCGTGACCGTGGCGGCGGTCGGCCTGCTCGTGCTCGTCTTCGCCGCGGCCGACGTCCGCGCCGAACGGCCGCGCTTCTTCGGGCTGATGCTGCTGTTCGTCGCCGCCGTCCTGGTCACCGCCACGGCCACGACCCTCACCGCGCTCCTGCTGGCCTGGGAGGTCATGGGCGCCACCTCCTACGCCCTGATCGCCTTCCGCTGGCGCGCGAACGAGGCCGTCGCGGCCGGGACGACCGCCTTCCTCACCACCCGCGCCGGGGACCTCGGGCTGTACCTGGCGGCCGGCGCCGCCCTCGCCGCGGCGGCCGGAGCACCCGAGCCGCTCTCCCTCGACGCCCTGGCCGCCCTGGACCGCCCGTGGCTGCACCTGGCGGCCGTGGGGGTGCTCGCGGCCGCCTTCGGCAAGGCCGCCCAGCTCCCCTTCTCCTTCTGGCTGTCGAAGGCGATGCTCGGCCCAAGCCCGGTCAGCGCGCTGCTGCACTCGGCGGCCATGGTGGCGATGGGCGGCTACCTCCTGCTGCGCCTGCGCCCGCTGCTGGAGGCCGCGGGCTGGGCGACGACGGCCGCCGCCTGGGGCGGCGCGCTCACCGCGCTGGCCCTGGGCGCGGTCGCGCTCGCCCAGCCGGAGCTCAAGCAGCTGCTGGCCGCCTCCACCGCCGCCCAGCTGGGCTTCGTCGTCCTGGCCGCCGGCGCCGGGGGCCTCGCCGGCGGCACCGCCCACTTCGCCGCCCACGCCGCCGTCAAGGCGCTGCTGTTCCTGGCCGCCGGCCACTGGCTGGCCACCCGGGGGACCGACACCCTCAGCGCCCTGCGCGGCGCCGCCCGGCGCCCGTGGCCGGCCGGCCTCCCCTTCGTCGTGGGGGCGCTCGCCCTGGCCGGTGTGCCGCCGCTGTCGCTGTGGGCCACCAAGGACGAGATCCTCGCCGCCGTCGACGCGCCCGCCCTGTACGGGGTGACGCTGGCGGCCGTCACGCTGTCCGCGCTCTACGCGGGCAAGGCACTCGGGCTGCTGCTGCGGCCCGCCCCGACCGGCGCCCCCGCCCGCGAGCCCGGACCAGGTCTCACGCGGGGCGCGCCCCTGGCGCTCCTCGCCCTCGGCGCCGCCGTGCTCGGGGCCCTTGCCCTGCCACCGCTGGCCGGGGAGCTGAAGCGGTCCCTCGGAGTGTCCGGCGAGCCCTCCGCCGGCCCCGCCCTCGTGCTGGGCACGGCCGTGCTCGCCCTGGTCGCGGCCCTGCTCGCCGCCGTGTTCGCGGCCCGGCTGCCGGAGCCCGGGTGGGCGCGGGCCTGGCTGCACCTGGGGACGGCGGCCCACGCGCTCGCCGTGCGGCCCACGCTCACCGCGGCCCACGCCCTCGCCCGCTTCGACGACGCCGTGCTGCACCGAGCCGCCCTGGGAGCCGCAGGGGCCGTGCGGCGCCTGGCCGCCTGGGCCTGGGCCGTCGACCGGTCCGGGGTGGACCGGCTCGTCCAGGGCGTGGCCGACGGCACCCGGCGGCTGGGTGAACTGGCCCGCCGCCCGCAGACCGGGCAGCTCCACCACTACTACGCCCAGGCCCTCACCCTGCTGGCCGCCGCCGTCCTCCTGCTCCTGCTGCTGAGGTGAGCATGCTCTCGCTGACCGTCTTCCTCCCGCTGGCCGCCGCCGCGCTCCTGCTGGCCTGGCGTGCGCTGCCCGAGGCGGCCGTGCGGGCGGTGTGGGTCGCGGTCTCGGCGATCGAGCTGGCGCTGGTCGCGGCCCTGTGGGTGACGTACGACGGCCCCGGCCCCGACCACGAGACCGACCGGCCCTGGATGCCCAGCGCGGGCGCGGGCTACCACGTCGGCGTGGACGGACTGTCCCTGCCGCTCCTCGCGCTCACCACCGTCGTCTTCCTCGCCTGCGCCGTCCACTCGCTGTCCGGGCAGCGCGCCCTCCGCCGCTTCGCCGCGCTCTTCCTCGCCCTGGAGACGACCTGCCTGGGCCTGTTCGCCGCGCTCGACCTGATCCTATTCTTCCTCTTCTTCGACCTGTCCATCGTCGGCATGTACCTCGTCATCGCGGGCTGGGGACACGGCAGCCGGGCCGCCCGCTCGGCACTCGTCTTCTTCCTCTACACCTTCCTCGGCTCGCTCGCCCTGCTGCTCGGCTTCATCGGTCTGTACGCCGCCTCCGACCCGCACACCTTCGACATCGCCGAACTGACCGCGGCCCCGCCGCTGGAGAGCGGGGCCGCCGGCACGCTCGTCCTGGCCGCGATCGTGGTGGGCCTGGCCGTCAAGACCCCCGTCTTCCCCTTCCACACCTGGCTGCCCCCGGCCCACACCGACGCCCCCGCCGCCGGCTCGGCCGTCCTGGCCGCCGTCCTGCTGAAGATGGGGACCTACGGCTTCGTGCGGATCGCCATGCCGATCCTGCCGGGCCCCTGGCGGGACTGGGCCCTCGTCCTCGTCGTCGCCGGCGTCGTGTCCGCCCTCTACGGCGCCCTGGTCGCCCTGGCCCAGAGCGGTTTCAAACGGATGGTCGCCTACACCAGCGTCAACCACATGGGGTACATCCTGCTCGCCCTCGGCGCCGCCGGACTGCTCTCCGGGGCGGACGAGCAGGCCCGCACCACCGCCGTCACGGGGGCCGTCGTCCTGATGGTCAGCCACGGGCTCGTCACCGGGGCGCTGTTCCTGCTGTCCGGGGTGCTGTGGGACCGCGGCGGCACCTACGACATGGGCGCCTGGGGCGGACTGGCCGGAGCCATGCCCCGCTTCGCCGCGCTCACCGCCGTCGCCGCCTTCGCAAGCCTGGGCCTGCCGGGCTTCAGCGGATTCGTCGCCGAGTTCCAGATCTTCGCCGGGAGCCTCGGCCCCGCCCCCGTGGCCACCGCGCTCGCCCTCCTGGGCATCCTCGTCACCGCCGGCCTGCTCCTGTGGGCCCTGCACCGGGTGTTCCTCGGGCCGCGACGCGAGCCCCGGCCCGTCGACGCCGACCTGCGCCCGGCCGAACTGTCCGCCGTCGCACCGCTGCTCGGCCTGTCCCTGCTCGTCGGCGTCCTGCCGCGCGCACTGCTGGACACCGTCGAGCCCGCCGCCCGCACGGCCGTCGACCTCCTCGCCCGGTGACGCCGCGATGCACAAGGACCCCCTCGCCCTCGCCCCCGAGATCCTCCTGCTGGCCGGAGCCGTCGCCACGCTCCTCACCGGCTCGTTCCTGCCCCGCCGCCGGCAGTGGATCGCCAGCGCCCTCGCCGCCGCCGCGCTCGCCGCGTCCCTGACCGCCGCCGTCGTCCTGGCGCCCGGGGACGACCGCACCGTCTACGCCGGCACCTACGCCCTCGACGGCGCCACCGACGCCGCCCGCGTCATCGTCCCCGCGGCCGCGCTCGCCGTCCTCGCGCTGGCCGGCGGCCGGGTGCGCGGCGACCGGCGCGAGGCCGAGTTCGGCGCCCTCGTCCTGCTCGGCTCGCTCGGCGCCGTCCTCCTCGCGGGCGCCTCCGACCTGCTGCTCCTCGCCGTCGCCTACCTGCTCGCCTCCCTCCCCCTCTACGCGCTCGCCGGCTGGGCCCGGGACCCGCGCGGGGCCGAGGCCGCCCTGAAGCTCTACCTCCTCGGCGTCCTGCTGGGCATCACCATGATGTTGGGCGCAGCCCTCCTCTACGGGCTCGGCGGAGCCACCGACTACGCGGCGCTGGCCGAGGGGCTCGCCGACGCCCCCACGGCCGCTCTGGCGGTGGGGACGGTGGCGCTGCTGTCCGGACCGCTGTTCAAGGCCGGCGCCGTCCCCGTCCACTTCTGGGTCCCGGACGCGGCGGCGGGGGCCACGG
The DNA here is from genome assembly GCF_027460245.1 of Streptomyces sp. WMMC1477. NCBI lineage: Bacteria > Bacillati > Actinomycetota > Actinomycetes > Kitasatosporales > Streptomycetaceae > Streptomyces > Streptomyces sp. WMMC1477. Next base: position 4,167,262 of record NZ_JAPZBD010000003.1, read on the forward strand.
TCCCGGCCGCCGCGTTCCTCACCACCGTGCCCAAGGTCGGCGGCCTGCTCGCCCTGTACCGGGTCGTGACCCTCCTGCCCGAACACACCCTGGACTGGCGGCCGCTGCTCGCCGTGCTGGCGGTGGCGACCATGACCCTGGGCAATCTCGCGGCCTTCCCCCAGACCGACCCGCTGCGGCTGCTCGGCTACTCCACCGTCGCCCAGGCCGGTTACCTGCTCATGGCCGTCGCCGTCGCCGCACGCCCCGGCGCCCTGCGCGCGCTCCTGCTCTACCTCGCCGCGTACGCCGTCACCAACCTGGGGGCCTTCGCCGTGGCCGCCGCGCTGCCCCGCCTGCGGACCCTCGCCGCCTACCGCGGCCTCGGGCACCGCCGGCCCTGGCTCGCCGCCGCCCTCACCATGTGCCTCCTGGGGCTGGTCGGCACCCCGCCGACCGCCGTGTTCACGGGCAAGCTGACCGTCTTCTCCGCCACCTGGGACGGCGGCCTGGGCTGGCTCGTCGTCGCCGCCGCCGTCAACACGCTCGCCAGCCTCTTCTACTACCTGCGCTGGATCGCACCGGCGCTGTCCCCGGGCGCGGACGCCGACCGGGAAGGAGCCGGAAACGCGGACGGCGCCGCGGACGGTGGCACGGACGGTGACGCGGACGGCGTGACGGCGGCCGGTGTGCGGCCGGACCGCGGGGCGGCGGGCACCGCCGTCGCGGCGGCCGCCGGGTCCGTGATCCTGGGGGCGGGAGCGGGCCCGGTGCTCTCCGCGCTCTCCGACACGCTCGTCCGCTGAGCCCGCGCGCACGCGGCCGTGCGAGCCCGCCCTCAGGCGAGGGCGGCGAGGAGCTCGCGCTCGCGCTCCGCGCTCAACCCCGCACGCCGGGGCCGGTCCAGGCCCTGCGCGCGTTCCCAGCGCAGGGTGTCGGCCAGCAGCTCCGCGCGGGGGCGGTGCCGCAGGCCCGCGGCCCGGGCGGCGGCGCCGCTGCGGGCGGACCAGCCCTCCCAGCCCGGCTTGACGAGCCACATCGGCAGCGACCCCGGGCCCAGGTACTCGGCCACGCCGTGCGCGAGCAGGCGCGCGGACTCGACGGCGGCCACCGGCCCGGTGTGTCCGCCGACGGCGCGGGAGAGCCGGATCCACTCCTCCAGCGGCACGACCGGGCCGACGGCGTCGAAGACGCCCACGCCGCCCCGCTCCGCGGAGTCGAGCAGCCACGCGGTGAGGTCGCGGACGTCCACCACCTGGGTCGGCAGCCCCGGTTCGTCGGGGACCAGCAGCGGACCCCGGGGGTCGCGGGCCGCCCGGGCCACCCAGTAGCCGCTGCGTCCGCTGCCGTCGCCGGGGCCGCCGATGAGCCCGGCGCGGGCGATCAGGAGGCGCTCGCCCACGGCCGCGCGGCAGGCCCGTTCGCAGGCCACCTTCGCCTGGCCGTACACCGAACGGTCGGCCGCGTCCCGGTCGGTCGGCGGCAGGAGGGGCGCCGACTCGTCGGCGTCCGGCCGCGCGTGGGAGGCGTAGGCGTTGACGGAGGAGACGTACGTCCAGTGCCGGGCCCGTGCCCCCAGGGCGGCGAGCGCCCGGCGGACGAACAGCGGCTGCCAGGACACCTCGACGACGGCGTCCCAGGTGCGGTCGAGGAGCGGCGCGTACGCCGAGGGGTCGCGGCGGTCGGCGGGCACCAGCGTCGCGCCCCGCGCGACCTCCCCGCTCTCACCGCGTGCCAGGCACGTCACCCGGTGGCCGCGGGCCAGCGCCTCTCGTGCGACGTCCCGGCCCAGCCACGCCGTTCCGCCCAGCACCAGGATCTCCATACCGCCACCCAAGCACCGCGCGCCGCGGACCTCCAGACCGGTTCGCTCAAGGCCGAGGACGGTTCCGGCGGACGGGGCGGTCACGTGGTGAGCGCCACATGACCGAAAAGGCCCGGCCGTTCGGGAGGACGAGGGGGCCGCGGTGGCCACGGGGAACACGATGGCGCAGGTGACCGGGTGTGGCGTGCGCCCGGGGCGAGCGCCCGCGCGCCCCCGGGCATGGCTTGTCACGGCCTGTTCCAGCCGACTACTGTCACCACGCCTTGGTGAACGGGAAATCCGGTGCGAAACCGGTGCGGCCCTCGCCACTGTGATCGGGAAGTCCGGCTCCGGCCCCCTGCGGGCAGCCACTGGGTCCTCGGACCCGGGAAGGCGGAGTGCGGGCGGTAAGACCCGTGAGCCAGGAGACCGGCCGAGGCACGTCGTCCATCCACGAGGTGCTGGAGAGGGTCTGCCGAGCCATGCACATAGCCGAGGGTTTTCTTCCTCCGGTGCACGCCGTCGCCTGGAGTGTCGCGGCCGCGCCGTTCGTCGTCCACGGAGTCCGGGCACTGACCCGTGAGGTCAGGGAGCATCCGGAGAGCACCCTGCTCCTGGGGGCCTCCGGGGCCTTCACGTTCGTCCTGTCCGCGCTCAAGCTCCCCTCGGTGACGGGGAGCTGCTCCCACCCCACCGGCACGGGGCTGGGCGCCATCCTGTTCCGGCCGCCCGTCATGGCGGTCCTGGGCACCATCACGCTGCTCTTCCAGGCGCTCCTGCTGGCCCACGGCGGCCTGACCACGCTCGGCGCGAACGTCTTCTCGATGGCCGTCGTCGGGCCGTGGACGGGGTACGCCGCGTACCGGCTGCTGCGGCGCTACGACGTGCCGTTGATGGGCGCCGTGTTCTGCGGAGCGTTCGTCGCCGACCTCTCGACCTACTGCGTCACCAGCGTGCAGCTCGCGCTCGCGTTCCCCGACCCGGGCAGCGGCTTCCTGGGCGCGCTCGGCAAGTTCGGCGGCATCTTCGCCGTCACCCAGCTTCCGCTGGCCGTCAGCGAGGGGCTCCTCACGGTGCTCGTCATGCGGCTGCTGGTGCAGTCGAGCAAGGGCGAACTGACCCGGCTCGGTGTGCTGCTGTCCGGCGGCCGCGCGAAGCCGGGGAACGCCGACGACGCCGAGCAGGGGACGGTGGCCCGATGAGCCGGAACGCGAAGACCAACAGCCTGCTGCTGCTCGTCGTCGTGGCCCTCGCGGTGCTGCCGCTGGCCCTCGGCCTGGGCGACCACAAGGAGGAGCCGTTCACCGGCGCCGACGGCGAGGCCGAGACGACGATCACCGAGATCGACCCGGACTACGAGCCCTGGTTCTCCCCGCTGTACGAGCCCCCCTCCGGTGAGGTCGAGTCGGCGCTGTTCTCCCTCCAGGCGGCGCTGGGCGCGGGCTTCCTCGCCTACTACTTCGGCCTGCGGCGCGGGCGCCGTCAGGGCGCCGAACGGGAACGCACCGCCGCTGCAGCCCGTACGGCCGGTACCGGCGAGCCTGCCGCCGGGCAGGGCTGACCGGCGTGCTGCCGATCGACGCGGCGGCGCACAGCAGCCGCTGGCGCCGCCGCCACCCGGTCGACAAGGCCGTGCTCGGGCTGGGGCTGACCGCCACGGCCGTCTCCCTGCCGCCCTGGCCCGGCGCCGCCCTGGTGCTGCTGACGGCCCTGGCCGTGCTGCTCGGGCCGGCGGGGGTGCCGGGCGGGCGGCTGTGGCGGGCCTACCGGGTGCCGCTGGGCTTCTGCGTCACGGGCGCGCTCACGCTCCTCGTCGAGGTCGGAGGGCCCGGCGGGTTCCTCGCCCCCGCCGAGGGCGGCGCGGTACGGGCGGGCGAGCTGCTGCTGCGGACCTCGGCCGCCTCGCTCGGGGTGCTGCTGGTGGCGTTCACCACGCCCATGTCGGACCTGCTGCCCCGGCTGGTGCGGGCCGGGGTGCCCACGCCGGTCGTCGACGTCGCCCTGGTGACGTACCGCATGAGTTTCCTGCTGCTGGACGCGGTGCGCCGGATCCGGCAGGCGCAGGCCGCGCGGCTCGGGCACACCACCCGGGCGGCCGAGTGGCGGTCGCTGGCCGGGCTCGGCGCCACCGCGTTCGTCCGCGCCTTCGACCGGGCGGCGCGGCTCCAGAGCGGGCTCGCCGGACGCGGGTACGACGGCACGCTGCGCGTGCTGGTGCCCGAGGCCCGTGTCTCCGTCCCGTTCGTCGCCGCGAGCGTGCTGCTGCTCGCCGGGGTCGTCGCCGTCACGCTCGTCCTGAAAGGGTTCCTGCCATGACCGAGGCCGTCCTCGTCGCCCTGCGGGGCGCGTCCTTCGCCTACGAGGACGGCCCGACCGTCCTCAGCGGGCTCGACTTCGCGGTGCGGGAGGGGCGGGCGCTCGCGCTGCTCGGCCGCAACGGCAGCGGGAAGACCACGCTGATGCGGCTGCTCAGCGGCGGGCTCCGCCCGCGCGACGGCGAACTGACCCTCCAGGGGCGGGCGGTGACGTACGACCGCAAGGGGCTGCTGCGGCTGCGCACGACCGTCCAGCTGGTCGTCCAGGATCCGGACGACCAGCTCTTCGCCGCCTCCGTCGCCCAGGACGTGTCCTTCGGCCCGCTCAACCTGGGCCTGCCCGACGCGGAGGTGCGCGCGCGGGTCGACGAGGCCCTGGCGGCGCTGGACATCGCGGGCCTGGCCGACCGGCCCACCCACCTGCTCTCCTACGGCCAGCGCAAGCGAACCGCGATCGCCGGTGCCGTCGCCATGCGGCCCCGCGTCCTCATCCTGGACGAGCCGACGGCGGGGCTCGACCCGGACGGCCAGGAGCGGCTGCTGGCCACGCTGGACGGGCTCCGCTCGGGCGGCACCACGGTCGTGATGGCCACCCACGACGTCGACCTCGCCCTGCGCTGGGCCGACGACGCCGCGCTGCTCACCCCGTCCGGGGTGCGCACCGGACCCGCACCCGGGACGCTGGGCCGCACCGAGCTGCTGACGGAGGCGGGGCTACGGCTGCCGTGGGGGATCGCGACGACCCGACTGCTGCGCGAACGGGGGCTGTTGAGCGAGGCCGACGCGGGACCGCGGACGGCCGAGGAGCTCGCCGCGCTGTCCGCCGCGCTCGCCGGGCCGAGACCGCCGGCACAGGCCTGACCCCCGCCCCGTCGTCCGGCCGGTTCGCGGGACGCGGCACCGGCCGGACGTCCGTCACGCCAGAGGCATACACCACTGGCACACCCCCGTCGCCCGGGGCGGCATGGCGTGCGAGTTCGCACGGGCGTTAAGGTGCGGTTGTTTTCGACGGCGCGCCGGCCTCGGCCGGTGACGGGGACCGTCCACGTGCGGAGCGTTCCGCGCGGACCACCGCCGGGATCACCGGCCCGTGCTCGCGCACTTCCCCGCCCGGTACCGGCCCCTGGTGTTCGCGCGGTGCGTTTCACCGCACCTCCAGTGAGGAGAACTGCAACACGTGAATGGCATACGGGACCGCGGACGTGTGTGTGGGTGCTGTGAAGGTCCGGCGGCCGGGTGAACGCGTCCATGGCGACTGAGAATTCCCGACCCCTGCGGTTATGGCGCCCCGTCGGTTTCCGTCCCCGCGCACTGACCAGAGCTGCTCCAACGGGTCTGAGAAGTTTCGTTCACAGCCTCAGTTTGGACATTCACCAGCGGTTTGTTGCAAAGTGTTGTGGCGCAAAGTCACGTACCGCTACCCGAGGTGCCGACTGCCCCCGCAACGCTGTGCCACTCCACCCTCCATCCCCCAACACAGCTAGGCGTTCACGCGTGTTACTGACCAGGACCCGGGCTCCTCGCGAGGGGGCCGCGACGTGACGATCAGCCGCCGCCTCGTACTCCTCGTCTCCATCCCACTGGCCGTGGCACTGGCCTTCGCCGTGCTCGGCCTGGTGCCGGCGACCAACCAGACCATCCAGGCGCACCGGCTCACCACGATGGCCGAGGTCGCCGGTTCCGCGGCCAGACTGACGCACCGGCTGCAGGACGAACGCACCGCCGCGACGGCACTGGTGGCCGGCGAGAGCGAGGCCAGCGACTTCGCCGAGCACGCCGGCGAGACCGACGCCGCCGTCCGCGACTTCCGCGCCCGCAGCGCCGACCTGTCCTCCGTGCCGGGGAAGGCCCAGAGCGCGCTCCGGCGGGTCGAGAGCTCCCTGGGGCACCTCGCCTCGCTGCGGGCCCAGGCCCGCTCCGGGAACAGCGCGCTCTCCTCCCTCGCCTTCGGCTACCGGATCGCCGTCGCCGACCTCATCGACTTCCGGGACGGCATCGCCCTGTCCGACGGTGTGTCCGCGACCACCGCCGACCACATCAGGGCCGCCGCATCCCTCTCCCGCGCGGGAGAACACCTGGCCCGGCAGCAGGTCGTCGTTCTACGGGCGATGTCCAGCGGCGGCTTCACCCCGGCGTCCAAGCGGTCCTTCGAGGCCACCCGGCTCGGCTACGCCGACTCCGTCCGCGTGCTGTTCGACATCGGCAAGCAGGAGTGGCGCACCTGGTTCGAGTCCACCCTCTCCGGCCCCGAAACGCTGGCCGCCCGCGGCCTGGAGGACCGGGCCGGACGGGCCGAGCCGGGGCAGGGGGTCGACATCCCCGGCGACGCCTGGCGGACGGCCACCGCCGAGCGGATCGAGCTGCTGCGCTCCATCGAGCAGCGGGTGGGGTTCGACGTCCACCAGGACGTCGTCGACTCCCGGGACGTGCTCGCCTGGTGGGCCGTCGCACAGGTCGGCCTGGTGCTGCTCACGCTCGTTGCGGTCGTGCTCATCGCCGTCCGGTCGGGACGCCTGATGATCCGCCGGCTGCGGGACCTGCGCAACGCCGCCCACGACGTCGCCCACGTGCGCCTGCCGAAGGTGGTGACCGAGCTCTCCCAGCCGGGGGCCCTCAGCGGGGCGAGCCCCGAGGAGATGGCGATGGCCTCCGGCCGTCCCGTCACCACGACCGGCAGGGACGAGATCGGCGAGGTGGGCGAGGCCTTCAACGCCGTCCACTACGAGGCGGTGCGGCTGGCGGCCCGACAGGCGCTGTTCCACGAGAAGTTCGCCGAGACGCTCGTCGGCGTCGCCCGCCGGGGCGCCCAGCTCACCAGCGTCATGGTCGGCGAACTGGACGCCGTCCAGCGCGACGAGGCCGACCCCGAGCGGATGAAGGCGCTCTTCGCCCTCGACCACCTCGCCGTGCGCATGGAGCGCAACACCAACAACCTGCTGGTGCTCGGCGGTTACGGCCACGGACGGGTCCGCGTCGACGACGTGCCCTGCTCCACCGTGGTCGTCGCCGCCGCGCAGCAGATCGAGCGCTTCGACCGCGTCGAACTGGGCATCGTCGAACCCGGCATCGGTATCGCCGCCCGCGTCGTGCACGACGTCGCCCACATCCTCGCGGAGCTGCTGGACAACGCCACCCGGTACTCCCCGCCGGACAAGCGGGTCGGCGTGGCGGTCTGGCGGCTGTGGGACCGGGCCGTCCTGCAGGTCGTCGACGAGGGCGTGGGCATCAACGCCGACCGGCGCGCCCGGCTCAACGCGGTCCTGACCGAGCCGCCGAGCGATCTCGGCGACGTCCGGTCCATGGGCCTGCACGTCGTCGCCCGGCTGGCGGCCCGCCACGGTATCTCCGTCGAACTGCGGGACTCCGCCGGGCCGGGCACGATCGCCGAGGTCACCCTGCCGCCCGGGGTGCTCGCCGACGTCTCCGCGAAGGAGGCGGCGCTCGGCGACGCGGCCCTGCAGCCGTTCACCGCCAGCGCCCGCCGGGAGACGACCGACGAGCGGGCCGCCGTGGCGGTGGCCGCGGTCGGCGCCGGGGACGCGTCCGGCAGGGGGACGACGCGTGACGATCCCCGCGCGGGGACGACGGGCGAGGTGCCCGGCGCGGGGCTGCGGGGCGAGCCCGCGGGGCGCACCACCGGCGGCACGGACACCCCGGCCACCGGGCACGGGCCCGGCGGGGCCCGGCGCAGCCCCGGACCCGAACCCGAGGCGCAGCGCGTGGCCCGCTACAGCGCCGCCGGACTGCCCGTGCGACAGCGGCGCGGCGCGCCGGACCGGCCCGGACCGGGCCGCCGGGGCGACGACACCCCCCTGCGCCCCGCCGCTGCCCCACGCCCGGCCAAACCGGCTCCGCGGCAGCGCGACTCGCGCCAGATCTCCGACGTCCTGGCGGCCTACACCCAGGGGATCAACCGCAGCACCAGCCGCCGCCAGCGACCCACCGGCGCGGAGTCCATCCGTTCCGGCACCGACGACCACTCCAACGGAGCTCCCAGATGACCACGTCCACCGCCGACCTGAACTGGATCCTGGGTGACTTCGCCCGGCACCTCCCGGAGGTCACCCAGGCGATCGCCGTGTCCGTCGACGGCCTGGCCCTGGCGTTCACCGGTGTCGAGCGCGACGACGCCGACCGGCTCGCCGCCATCGCGTCCGGCCTCGTCAACCTGCTCTCGGGAGCCGCCCAGGTCATGCGCACCGACCCGGTGGAGCACAGTCTGACCGCGATGGAGGGCGGCTACATGTTCTCCATGGCCGTCTCCAGCGGGGCCTCCCTCCTCGTGACCACCACCCGCGACGCGGACATCGGCGAGGTCAGCTACCGGATGGCGGAACTGATCAACCAGGTCGGCGACGCCCTGTCCCCCGCGATCCGGAACGGAGGCCGGCAGCCCGCCTCCTGACCCTCCCCGCGTCAGCCCGCCACCCCCCAGCAGCCCCAGCGGAAATGATCCCCCGAACACGCACCTGGAGCCTCCCCATGTCCTCGACCGCCCGCACAGCCCACCGCGCCAGAACCCGCACCGCCGCGGCGGCGGCGCTGGTCCTCGCCCTGACCGCCGCCACCGGATGCAGCAGCGACAGCGGCGACACCGGCGGCGACACGGTCAAGGTCGGGCTGCTGGTCTCCCTCTCCGGCACCTACAAGACCGTCGGCACCGACATGCGGGACGGCTTCCAGCTGTACCTGGACACCCACGGCGGCAAGCTGGGCGGCCACGCGATCGACCTCGTGGTGGCCGACGAGGGTGACGGACCGCCCACCGCGCTCCCCGCCGCCACCAAGCTGGTCAAGAAGGACAAGGTCGACGTCCTCACCGGCGTCGTCGGCGGCGGCTCGGTGAACGCCGTCCTGCCGCTGGTGGACCAGGCGCGCATACCCTTCATCGGCTCCAACGCCCGGCCCACCGTCGAGAACGTCGACTACGTCTGGCACACGAGCTACTTCTCCGACGAGCCGGGCAAGGCCATCGCGGAGTACGTGGCGAGCGAGACCGACGGGCCCGTCTACGCCATCGGCCCCGACTACCAGGGCGGCCACGACGAACTGCGCGGCTTCACCGACGCGTTCGACAAGGCCGGGGGTGAACTGGCCAACTCCGACGGGAAGACCACCTGGACCCCCTTCCCGACCACCACCAACTTCACCCCCTACTTCGCCGACATCGCCGCGTCGGACGCCGAGGCCGTCTACTGCTTCTACGCCGGCAAGGCCGCCATCGACTTCGTCAAGCAGTACGCCACGTCGGACATCGCCGACGTGCCGCTCTACGCCGCCGGGTTCCTGACCGAGGGCAGCGTCCTGCCCGCCCAGGGCAAGGCGGCCGAGGGCATCTACTCCGTCCTCAACTACGCGGCCGACCTGGACAACGACGCCAACCGGAAGTTCGTCGCCGACTGGACCGCCCAGCACGACGCGCCGCCCACCACCTTCGCCATGGCCTCCTACGACGCCGCCGCCGTGCTCGACAAGGCCATCGCCAAGGCCGACAAGGACGGCGACGTCACCCCCGAGACCATCAACAAGGCCATCGGAGCGCTCGGGCAGATCGACAGCCCCCGCGGCCCGTGGGAGTTCAACCAGGACACCCACGCCCCGGTGCAGAAGTGGTACCTGCGCGAGGTCCGGCCGGACGGCGAGCAGCTGGCCAACGTCATGGTCCAGGACCTGGCGACGCTCGGCGGCTGACGTGGACGTCCTGGACGCCCAGCTCGTGCCGGCGGTGGACGGCGTGGCCTACGGGCTCCTGCTGTTCGTCGTCGCCGCCGGCCTGAGCCTGGCCTTCGGCACGGCCGGGGTGCTGAACCTCGCCCACGGGACGCTGTACGCGGTCGGCGCCTACACCGGCGCCCACTTCGGCGACGGCACCTGGGGCGGCTTCCTCCTCGGCCTCGCCGCCGGGACGACCGCCGCCTGCCTGGCGGGAGCCCTGTTGTCGGCGGCCACCGCTCCGCTCGCCCGGCGCGGCCACCTCGCCGAGGCGCTGCTGACGTTCGGCCTCGCGCTGATCGGCGGCAACCTGCTCGTCGAGTTCTTCGGCGCGGACGAGATGCCGGTACGCGTTCCCGAGGCCCTGGACGCCTCCGTCTCCCTCCTCGGCCACCGCTACCCGGCCTACCGGCTCGGGTTCATCGTCATGGCCGTCGTGCTCGCCGGGGCCGGGACCTGGGCACTGACCCGCACTCGGGCCGGTGCGGCCGTCCGGGCCGCGGCGGACGACCCGCAGATGCTCGCGGCCACCGGCTTCAGCCCCCGGGCCGTCCATACCGGCGTGCTCGCCGTGGCCGGCGCGCTCGCCGGTGCCGCGGGGGTGCTCGGCGCGCCGATCATCGGTCCCGGGCCGGGCGCCGCCGAGACGGTGCTCATGCTCTCGCTCGTCGTCGTGGTGCTGGGCGGGCTGCGCTCGCTGTGGGCCACGCTCCTGGCCGCCCTCGCCGTCGGCGAGGTGCAGACGCTCGGGGTGTCACTCGCCCCGGACTGGGCGCCCTACCTGCTGTTCGCCGCGATGGCGGCGGTGCTGATCCTGCGCTCCCGGCTGACCCTGGAGCCGCGGTCGGCGCCCCCGTCCGGCCCGGAACGCGGCGGCCCCGGCCTCCTCGCCCGGTGGCGGCGGCACCTGCCCGAGGGCCTGATGACGGAGCGGCTCGGGGCCGGGCGGCTGTGGCCCGGGCGGAGGAAGGCGGCCGACGGTGGCCGGAGCGGGACGGGGCCGTCCCCCGCCCGCCCGACGACCCCGCTCGCCCTCTCCGCCCCGGCGCCCCTGCGCCGCGCGCTGCCCTCCCTGGGGCTCCTCGGCGTCCTCGCCGTCCTGCCGCTGACGCTGGACGCCTACGCCGTCTCCCTCGTCGGCTACGCCCTCGCGCTGGGGCTGCTCGCCGTCAGCGTCACCGTCCTGACCGGCTACGCGGGGCTGCCGACCCTCGGCCAGACCGCGCCGTTCGCCGTGGGGGCCTACGCCACCGCGCTCCTGGCCGACGCCGGCTGGACGACGGGCCCGCTGCTGGTGCTCGTCGCGGCGGCCGGCGGTGCGCTCTTCTCCCTGCTGACCGGCCCCGCCGTCATCCGGGCCCGCGGCACGACCGTCCTGATGATCACGCTGGCCATCGGCGAGCTCACGGTCATCGCGATCGACCAGATGCGCTGGCTCACGGGCGGCACCGACGGCTTCGTCGGCTTCGCGCCGGTGCGCTGGCTCTGGTTCACCGAGCCGCTGACGGACGAGTTCGCCGTCTACGGGTACGCCCTCACCGTCGCCGCCGTGGCCGTCGCCCTGACCCTGCTCGTCCTGCACTCCCCGGCCGGCCGGCTGCTCACCGGCGTCCGCGCCGCCGAGGCCAGGATGCGGGCCTCCGGGCACCCCGTGGGGCGCTACCTCCTGACGGCCTATGTCGGAGCGGGCGCGCTCGCCGGGGTCGGCGGCTCCCTCATGGTCACCGTGCGCTCCTACGTCTCCCCGGCCGACGTCGGCTTCGAGATCGCCGCCTTCGCACTGCTCGCCGCCGTCATCGGGGGCACCAGCTCGGTGCCGGGCGCGCTCCTGGGCGCCGGGCTGATCGTCATGACCCGCGACTGGCTCGCCGGGGCCTGGCCCGGGCACGGGCCGCTGGTGCTCGGCGTGCTCTTCGTCGCCGTCGTCTACCTGCTGCCGCGCGGGCTCGCGGGGCTGGGCTCGCCGCGCGGCCCGCTCCGGGCGCGGGCGGCGGCACGGCCGGTGGGGAAGGCGGTGTCATGACGCCACCGGTCCTCGAACTCAACGGTCTCACACGCCGGTTCGGCAGCCTGGCCGCCGTCGACGGGGTCGGCCTCAGGCTGCCCGCGGGTGCCCGCCACGCCCTCGTCGGCCCCAACGGCGCCGGGAAGACCACCCTGCTCAACCTGATCGCCGGAACCGACCGGCCCGGACGTGGAACGGTCACCCTCGACGGCCGCGACATCACCCGGTCCGGGCCCGCCCGGCGCAGCCGTCTCGGCATCGCCCGCAGCTTCCAGCAGCCCAGCGCCATCGGCGAGTTGACGGTGCTGGAGAACGTGGTGCTGGCGGGCTGGCGGCACCACGCACACGGGTCCGCCCTGTGGCGTCGGCCGGCGGCCCATCGCCGCCTCGCGCAGGACGCCCGCGGCCGGCTCGACGCCGTCGGGCTCGGCCCGCACGCCGAGCGGCCCGCCGCGGACCTCTCCCACGGCCAGTGCCGTCTGCTCGACCTCGCCGCCGCGCTCATGGGCGCGCCCCGGCTGCTGCTGCTCGACGAGCCCGCCGCCGGGCTCACCGACGCGGACCTCCCACGGCTGCTCGACGTCCTCGCCGCCCTGCCCGACGACGTCGCGGTCCTCCTGGTCGAGCACCACACGGGCGTCGTCGCCGAGTTCGCGGACACCGTGACCGTCCTGTCCGCCGGGCGGGTCCTGGCCAGCGGGCCCACGCGGGAGGCCCTGGCCCACCCCGAGGTGCGCGGCGCCTACCTCGGCACGCCCGGCGCCGCACCGCGAGCCGAGGAGCACGACCGATGCTCGAACTGAGCGCGCTGACCGCCGGATACCACGGCGGTACCGTCCTGCACGGCCTGGACGCCGAGGTCCCGGCCGGGGCCGTGCACGCCGTCGTGGGCCACAACGGCGCGGGCAAGACCACCCTCGTCCACGCCGTGGCGGGCCTGTTGCGGCCCGGCTCGGGAACGGTCCGGCTGGACGGCACGGACGTCACCGGCTGGCCGCCGCACCGCGTGGCCCGTGCCGGCATCGGCCTCGTGCCCCAGGGGCGCCGCGTCTTCGGCTCGCTGACGGTCGCCGAGCATCTGCTCCTGGCCCACCGCCCCCGGCGCCGGGTGAGCGCGCCGGGTGGCGAGTGGAGCGTCGGGCGGGTGCTCGACCTGCTGCCCCGGCTCGGCGAGCGGCGCGGCCACCGCGGCGCCGAACTCTCCGGCGGCGAGCAGCAGATGCTCGCCCTCGCCCGGGCCCTCCTCGGCTCCCCGCGGGTGCTGCTGCTGGACGAGCCGACCGAGGGGCTCGCCCCGGGCCTGACCCGGCAGGTGCACGCCCTCGTCGGAACCCTCGCCGCGGAGGGACTCGCGGTGCTGCTGGTCTCCCCGAGCCCGGAGTCGGCCGCGGCCTGCGCGGACACGGTGACGGTCCTCGCCTCGGGCCGGGTGACCGCCCGGTTCGACGGCGCCGAGGTGCGCGCGGACCAGGCTGCCCTGCACGAGGCCCTCGCCCCGGCGCCCCTGCCCGCCGGGAGCTGAACGGGCCCCGCCGCCCGCGCGGTTCGGGGCCGGGAGAGGCCCCCGCGTCCCCGGGAGGCCCGGCGCCCGGAAGCCCGGCACCCGGAAAGGGGACCGCTCAGCGACGGTCCAGTGCCACCCCGCCGAGGGTGCCGCCCGCTCCCGCGCCCGTCAGTTCGCGCCACCAGGCGTCCAGCTCGGCTTCGCCCATCGTGGACCAGTCGGGCGTCTCCTCCACCTGGGCCCGGCCCAGCCGGCGGCCGAGGGCCACCATGGCCCGGCCGACCGCGGTGCGGTCCGCGTCGTAGGCGCCGGTGACCGCCGGCCAGCCGTCCCCGGCCCGCCAGGCCGCCTCCAGGGCGGTGGCGTCCTGGAGCGCCTTGACGCTGCCGCCGCCGGTGTGCGGCCGCGCGACGGTGGCGGCGTCCCCGGTGAGCAGGACGCGTCCGGCGGCGTAGGCGGGGACCTCGACGTCGTGGATGGGCTGGGCGAACATCGACTCGGCCGGGGAGCGCAGCAGGCACTCGGCCCAGAACGGGGCGAACCGCCGCGTGACGAGGTCGCGCAGATACGCCGTCAGCGCCGGGCCGAGCCTGCCGGGCGGGAGGGAGGCCGCTGTCCAGGTGGCGGCGTCCGGGCCGCCGGGAGGCTCGGGCGGGGCCGCGTAGAGCACCCAGTTGACGCGGTGCCCTTCGACGGGGTCGGGGATGCGGTAGATCATGCAGTGGCCGCCGGGGAAGACCACGGTGTGGCAGTCGCCCTCGGCCCAGAGGGCCGTGTCCACCGGGGGAGAGGTGCCACGCCAGGCGAGGTAGCCGGCGTACCGGGGGGCGCCCTCGGAATCCGGGAAGAGTGCGGCGCGGACCGCCGAGCGGTAGCCGTCGGCGCCGACGACCGCGTCGAACCGCTCGGTGCTCCCGTCGGCCAGGCGGAGCGTGGCGCCCTCGGCGCCGGGCTCGACGGCGGTGACGGTCGTGCCCGAGCGGTAGCGTGCGCCCTCGGGCACCCGGCGCCGCAGCCCGCTCCACAGCGTGCCCCAGTTGTAGGCGCGGAAGTGGAAGGGCCGGATGGCGATCGTCCGTCCCAGCGGCGCGTCCCCGTCGCGCACGCTCCACACCCGGCGGGACATCGGCAGCCACGGCACTCCGTCGTCCACATAGCCCGCGTCCCGGAGTTCGGTGTACCGCTCCCGTTGCAGAGTGATGCCCACACCCCGGTCCCGCAGCGCCCCGGCGGTGCGCTCGAAGACGGTGACCTGTCCGGCCCCGCCGCGCGCCACCGCCAGGGCCGCGGCGCAGCCGGCGATGCTCCCGCCGACCACGGCGACGCTGCCTCCCCGCATTCCGCCCTCCCGTCTCGTCGTCGGGCCGGCGGTCGCTCGTCCCGGCCGGCCGCGCAGATCCTAGCCGCGATCCCCAACTGCCGCACTGCGCGGGGCTGGAGGGCGGTGAGCACAAACTCGTAGAGCGCCGCGACGACGGGCACGAGCAGGCCCGGCAGTGTGAGCAGGAGTTCCCACGGAAGGGAGTCCACGTCGTTCCCCCTTGACGATCCGGACACCGGCTCCTCGAACAGCCGGGCGGCCACGGTAGGTCGGCGTCCGGGCACCCGGTCCGGCGAGCCGGTGCTGTTCAGGGGAAGTTCACCGGGTGTTGCCGGGCTCCGGGGCGAGCGCACCGGCGTGGCGCCGCAGGTGACGGCGTGGCGTCGGAGGGTGGTGGCGGGGTCGGCGGAACTTGTTCTTACCGAGGGGTAGGCTCCGGGCGGCTCTTGCTATACGTTCTGTCTAACAAGGGGTGGCCGCCCGGCTGCCCTCCTGTGACCCACCGGAGGTGTCGACCATGGCGACGACCGCCACCGGCTGACGCCGCGCCGCGTCCCCACCCCGCCCGCCGACGGTCCCAGGTCGCCCCGTCGTGCGGTGAGCACCGCCCCGCCTTCCGCGTCGAGTGGGCGTGCCGGCCGGCACGGACGACCCACCGGCACCGACGGACAAGGACCTCACTCTCGATCCGAGGAGCACAGCCATGGCCAGCAGCACCGTTCGCCCGGACGCCTCCGCGCACGAGGGCCGCCCCGACGAACAGGACGTCGCACGCCGCCTGCTCGACTCCGCGGCGACGCTGGCGTACGACCCGGCCACCGAGGTGGACTGGGACACGCCGCTCGACAAGGACTTCCACGGCGCGAGCCCCGAGTGGAGCACCCTCTACGGCACGGCGTACTGGAACGAGCTGAGCGAGGCGCAGCGCAGGGAACTCACCCGCCACGAGGCGGCCTCCGTGGCCAGCACCGGCATCTGGTTCGAAATGATCCTCCAGCAGATGGTGCTGCGCGACATCTACGCCAAGGACCCGACCGGTGCCGAGTTCCAGTGGGCGCTGACCGAAATCGCCGAGGAGTGCCGGCACTCGATCATGTTCGCCCGGGGCGCCGCCAAGCTGGAGGCCCCGCCCTACCGGCCCCACCGGGCCGTGCTGGAGCTGGGGCGGGCGTTCAAGACGCTCGCCTTCGGCGAGGCCGCCTACGCGGCGATCCTCGTGGCCGAGGAGGTCCTCGACGTCATGCAGCGCGACTGGATGCGCGACGAGCGGGTCGTACCGTTCGTGCGGACCATCAACAACATCCACGTGGTGGAGGAGTCGCGGCACATGAAGTTCGCCCGCGACGAGACGCGCAAGCGGCTGCGCCGCGCCGGCTGGGTGCGGCGGCAGATCAACGCGTTCGTCGTCGCCGTCGCCTCCTACTTCATCGTCACCAGCATGGTGAACAAGAAGGTCTACGCGAACGCCGGGCTCGACTCGGAGCGGGCGATCGCCGAGGCCCGCGCCAACGAGCACCACAAGGCGATGATGCGGTCGAGCTGCTCCGGCCTCATGGAATTCCTGGCCTCCGCCCGCCTGCTCACCAAGCCCGCGCTCGCCTTCTACAAGCGCGCCAACCTGATCTGACCGAGCGAGCTGACGAGTCCCATGGCCTTCGCCATCACCCAGACCTGCTGCAACGACGCCACCTGCGTGTCCGTGTGCCCGGTCAACTGCATCCACCCCACGCCCGAGGAACGGGCCTTCGGCAGCACCGAGATGCTGTACATCGACCCCAGGGCGTGCATCGACTGCGGGGCCTGCGCGGACGCCTGCCCGGTGGACGCCGTCTTCCCCGTGGACCGGCTGAGCCCCGCGCAGAAGGAGTACGCTGACATCAACGCCGCGTACTTCTCCGCCGGTTCGGAGGCGCCGGGGGCCGCCGGGACGCCGGACGCGCCGTCGTCGGGTGCGGAGGAGCACCGCCCGAACTTCCACGCCTGGGGCAAGCCGGTCTTCGACCGGGTCCTGCCGTCCGACTTCCCGCCCCTCCGCGTCGCCGTCGTGGGCACCGGCCCGGCCGGGATGTACGCGGCGGAGGACCTCCTCCTGCACACCGGCGCCGAGGTGACGCTCGTGGACCGGCTGCCCGTCGCGGGCGGCCTCGTCCGGTACGGCGTGGCGCCGGACCACCCGGGGACGAAGAAGGTGGGGGAGACCTTCGCCCGCTTCCACCGCCATCCCAGGGTCCGGATGCATCTCGGCGTCGAGGTCGGCCGGGACATCACCCCCGCGGAACTGGCCGCCCACCACGACGCCGTCGTCTACGCCGTGGGCGCCTCCACCGACCGCCGCCTGGACATCCCGGGCGAGGACGGGCCGGGCAGCGTCTCGGCCACCACCTTCGTCGCCTGGTACAACGCCCACCCCGACGTCGCCCCCGACGCCGTCGACCTGTCCGCCGAGCGCGTGGTGCTCGTCGGCAACGGGAACGTCGCGCTCGACGTCGCGCGCATCCTGGTCTCCGACCCCGAGACCCTGGCCGCCACCGACATCGCCGACCACGCCCTGGCCGCCCTGCGCGGCAGCCGGGTGCGCGAGGTGGTGCTGCTCGGGCGGCGCGGGCCCGAGGACGTGGCCTGCACCCGGCCCGAGCTGCTGGCCCTGCGGCATCTGCCGGGGGTGCGGCTCGTCGTGGACGACCACGACGAGCGGGTCGGTGCGGCCCTCGACGCGTCGGGCGCGCGGGACAGGGCCGCGGTGCTGCGCGACGTCGAACGGGAGCGGGTGGACTGGTCGGCTCCGCCGGGGCCGGGGCGGCGCATCGTCTTCCGCTTCCACTCGGCCCCGCTGGCGGCGCTCGGCGAGGACGGGCTGCGGGCGGTGCGCACCACGGACGGCGCGGGGGAGCGGGAGATTCCGGCCGGGCTGCTGCTGCGCGCCGTCGGCTACCGGGGCGTGGGCGTCGCCGGGCTGCCGTTCGACGAGGCGGACGGCACCGTCCCGCACGAGCGCGGCCGGGTGACGGGTCATCCGGGCACCTACGTCGTCGGCTGGATCAAGCGCGGGCCCTCGGGCGGCATCGGGGCCAACCGGACGTGTGCCGCCGAGACGGTCGGCACCCTGCTCGCGGACGCCGCCGCCGGGGCGCTGCCCCCACCGGCCGGCGGGGCCAGGGCGTTCCAGCGGCTCGTGCGGCGGCGCAGCCCTCACCTCGTCGACGCCCGCGGTCAGGCCGCGATCGAGCGGGCCGAGGCCTCCCGGGGCCGGCGCGACGGGCGTCCCCGCGTCAAGCTGGCCACGGTGGAGGAGTTGGTGGCCACCGCCCGCGGCGGTCCGCTGGCGCCGCTGCGGCGCCGGGCGCGCACCCCGTCCTGAGACCGGCGGTGCCCGGAGGGCATGGGGGCCGGGCACCGCCGCGCCGGGCCGTCACCGCCGCGCCGGGCCGTCACCGCCGGGCCGCGCCGTCACCGCCGCCGTGACCGGAACCCCGGTGGCGGTGACGGCCCGGGCGGCCCTTCGGCGTCAGCGGGCGACGACCCAGGCCGTGCAGTCGGACGGCAGCATCCCGTCCTCCAGCGGGGCGCTGCTGAGGACGACGTCGCCCCCGGGCAGAGGCGCCGGGGCGTCTCCGAAGTTCGTCGCCGAGATCCAGCCGCCCGGCCGCCGGAAGGCGAGGACCGGTCCGGTGGCGGCGTCCTCCTCCCACCGCAGTTCCTCGGTGCTCTGCAGCTTCCGGCGCAGGGCCAGCGCCTGCCGGTACAGCTCCAGCGTCGACCCCTCGGTGCCGTCCTGCGCCTCCGCCGAGGCGGGGCCGAACCAGGGCGGCTGCGGCAGATGGGCGCCCGCCGGGCCGAAGCCGTAGGAGGGCCCGTCCACCGACCAGGGCAGCGGTACCCGGCAGCCGTCGCGGCCCTTGTCCCGGCCCTGCGAGCGGAGGTACGTCGGGTCCTGGAGGACGTCCCGGGGCAGGTCGCCCACCTCGTGCAGCCCCAGCTCCTCGCCCTGGAACAGATAGGCGGAGCCGGGCAGGGCGAGCATCAGCAGCGTCGCGGCGCGGGCCCGGCGCAGCCCGAGCGCGGTGTCGAGCGGCGGCCGCGTGCCGTCGCCCCGCAGCCAGGCGCGGCCGTCCTGCCCCAGCGGCCCGGGCACCTGGGGCAGCCCGTAGCGGGTGGCGTGGCGGACGACGTCGTGGTTGGACAGGACCCAGGTGCAGGAGGTGGCCGAGCCGGACGTGCGGGCCAGGCTCTCGTCGATCGTCCGGTGGAAGGCGGTCCTGTCCCAGCCGGCCCGCAGGAGGTCGAAGTTGAACGCCTGGCCGAGCCCGGTGGCGCTGGCGTAGCGGGCGAGCCGCCGCGGGTGCACCCACGCCTCGGCGACGGCGGTGCGCGGCGGGTCGTAGTCGTCGAAGACCTGGCGCCACTCGGCGTAGATGTCGGTGACCTCGTCCCGGTCCCAGAAGGGGTGGCTGCCCTCGGCCAGGTGCGGGGCGGGCAGCTCGGCCTGCGGCGGGAGCGGCCCGGCCAGGGACTTGGCGAGGCCGTGGGCGACGTCGACGCGGAAGCCGTCGACGCCGCGGTCGGCCCAGAAGCGCAACGTGGTCAGGAAGTCGTTGCGCACCTCCCGGTTCTCCCAGTTCAGGTCGGGCTGCTCGGGGGCGAACAGGTGCAGGTACCACTGGCCGTCCGGCACCCGCTCCCACGCCGGGCCGCCGAAGACCGACTCCCAGTCCGAGGGCGGCAGCGCGCCGTCCGGGCCGGTGCCGTCGCGGAAGATGTAGCGGGCGCGGGCGGCCGAGCCCTTCGGGGCGGTCAGCGCCTCGCGGAACCACGCGTGCCGGTTCGAGGTGTGGTTGGGGACGATGTCGACGACGATCTTGAGCCCGGCGGCGTGCAGGCCGGCGACGAGGGCGTCGAAGTCGGCCAGGGTGCCCAGCCGGGGGTCGACGTCGCGGTAGTCGTCGACGTCGTAGCCGCCGTCGGCCAGTGCCGAGGGGTAGAAGGGGCACACCCACACGGCGTCGACGCCGAGCGACACGAGATAGGGGATGCGCGACGTGATGCCCCGGAGGTCGCCGACGCCGTCGCCGTCGGAGTCGGCGAAGCTGCGGGGGTAGATCTGGTACACGACGGCCTGGCGCCACCAGTCGTGGTTCGGGCGCGGGTCGGGGGTCCGCGTCCGGTCGGTGACACCCGGCACAGGGGGAACAGGGGGCACTGCGGTCTCCTCGCTCTGCGGGACCGCGTGCGGACGCGACAGCGGCCCCGGCTGCTCAGAGCCGATCCGCCGGCGCCGCCGGACCCCGCGGATGGGAAGCGATTCCGACGTCGGGATGGGTGGGAAACACGTCAAGGTCAACGCCTGTCCGGTGCTACCCATTCCCCGCCCGCGGCACACCAGGACGCGTCCACCCGCGCCCCTGATCCGGCACTCGCCCGGCGCCACACTATTGAGCAATGCTTAACAAGGCCCTACTGTCGGCCCATGGACTTCACGCCCTCGCCCCGCGCCGCCGATCTGACCGCGCGGGTGGACGCCTTCATCCGCGACGAGATCGAGCCGGCCGAGGCCGGCTACCACCGCGAGGTTGCCGCCCGCCGGCACGGTGCGGGCGACCCCTGGGAACCGCTGCCGCTCATCGGCGAACTGCGCGCCCGGGCCCGTGCCCAGGGCCTGTGGAACCTCTTCCTGCCCGCCGGGCACGAGGGTCCCTACGCCGAGCGGTACGGCACCGACGGCGGCGCCGGGCTCAGCAACGTCGACTACGCGCCCATCGCCGAGCTGACCGGCCGCTCCTTCCTCGCCCCGCACGTGTTCAACTGCAACGCGCCCGACACCGGGAACATGGAGGTGCTGCTGCGGTACGGCACCGAGGAGCAGCGCGCCCGGTGGCTCGAACCCCTCCTCGACGGCCGCATCCGCAGCGCGTTCTGCATGACCGAGCCCGACGTGGCCTCCTCCGACGCGACGAACATGGAGCTGCGCGCCGTCGTCGAGGGCGACGAGGTCGTCGTCAACGGGCGCAAGTGGTGGGCCACGGGCATCGGCCACCCCGACTGCGAACTCCTGGTCGTCATGGGCCTCAGCGATCCCGGAGCGGACCGCCACCACCGCCACTCCATGGTCCTCGTACCCCGCGACACGCCGGGGGTGAAGGTCGAGCGGATGCTGCCCGCCATGGGCGTCCACGACGAGCCCCACGGCCACGGCGAGGTGTCCTTCACCGACGTGCGGGTGCCCGCCGCCAACCTCCTCGTCGGCCCCGGCCGGGCCTTCGAGATAGCCCAGGGCCGCCTGGGCCCCGGGCGCGTCCACCACTGCATGCGCCTCGTCGGCCTGGCCGAGCACGCCCTCCGGCTCGCCTGCGACCGCGGGCTGGCCCGCACCGGCTTCGGCAAGCCGCTGATGAACCTCGGCGGCAACCGCGAGCGCGTCGCCGACGCCCGCATCGCCATCGACTCCACCCGCCTCCTCGTCCTGTACACCGCCTGGAAGCTGGACACCGCCGGGCCGCTGGGCGCCTTGAGCGAGGTCAGCCAGATCAAGGTGGCCGCGCCCAACACCGCCCAGCACGTCATCGACTTCGCCATGCAGGTCCACGGCGGCGCCGGCCTCTCGGACGACCTCCCGCTCGCCGCGGCCTGGACGGCGGCCCGCGCCCTGCGGCTGGCCGACGGACCCGACGAGGTGCACCGCGCACTCGTCGCCCGCCTGGAACTGGCCAGGTACCGGGCGGACAGGGTACGCCCATGAGCCGCCGCGTCCTGGTCACCGGCGGCGCCTCCGGGCTCGGCGCCGCGCTCGCCGCGGGCTTCGCCCGGCAGGGCGACCGCGTCCTCGTCACCGACCGGGCCGGGGAGCATGGCCCGCTCCCCGCCACCGCCGCCTACCAGCGGCTCGACGTCACCTCCGACGCCGACTGGGCCGCCGCCCGCGCCCGGGTCGAGGAGGAGTGGGGCGGCCTCGACGTCCTCGTCAACAACGCGGGCGTCGCCGCCGGGGGCCGCATCGACGTGCTCACCCTGGACGACTGGCGCTGGATCACCGACATCAACCTCTTCGGCGTCGTCCGCGGCTGCCGTACCTTCACCCCCCTGCTGAAGGGCCAGCGCTCCGGCCACATCGTCAACATCGCCTCGATGGCCGGGCTCGTGCATCCGCCGGGCAGCGCCTCCTACAACGCCGTCAAGGCCGCCGTCGTCGCGCTGAGCGAGACCCTGCGCCACGAGCTGACGCCCTACGGCATCACCACGTCCGTCGTGTGCCCCTCCTACTTCCGCACCAACCTCGCCGAGTCCCTGCCCGGCAGCGACCCGCTGATGGAGCAGGTGGCGAGCCGGCTCATCACCCGCTCCCGGCTCGACGCGGACACCGTCGCCGCGATCGTCCTGGAGGGCGTGCGCAAGGGCAGGGGCGTCGTCCTCACCGACCGCCCCGGGCGGCGGGCGTACTGGAGCAAGCGGCTCCTGCGACCCCTCTACGACCGGCAGATGCACGCGTTCGGGCGGCGCATCCACCGGGACGCCGAGGACGGCGCCGGGCGCGGGCCGGACCGGCGGCGGGACGCAGATCACGAGCGGAAGCACGAGGGGGAGCGGTAAGCATGTGGGGCAGTGCCACGATCCCGCCCGTCGTCAGGAGGCCGGTGTGAGCGACACCGAACACGTCCCCGGAACCCCCGGAGCCGCCGGGGTCCCCGACGTCCGCGACGTCCGCGACGAGGACGCCTTCGACGCCGGAGCCGTCGCCCGCTGGCTGCGCGAGCACGCGGGGGACGCGTCCGGGCTCGACGGCACCCCCCGGGTGCGGCAGTTCTCCGGCGGCGCCTCGAACCTCACCTACCTGCTGCGCTACCCCGGCCGCGATCTCATCCTGCGCCGCCCGCCGCACGGGCAGAAGGCGGGCGGCGCGCACGACATGGGCCGGGAGTACCGCATCCAGCGGCAACTGGCCCCCGTCTTCCCGTTCGTGCCCGCCATGGTGGCGTTCTGCGAGGACTCCTCGCTGCTCGGCTCGCCCTTCTACGTCATGGAGCGCCTCACGGGGCACATCCCCCGCAAGGAGCTGCCGCGCGGCGTCGAGCTGACGCCCGGGCAGACCCGCGAGCTGTGCACCAACGTCCTCGACCTGCTCATCGACCTGCACGGCGTGGACCCGGCCGCCGCCGGGCTGACCGACCTCGGCAAGGGCGAGGGCTACGTCGGGCGGCAGGTCGCCGGCTGGTCGAGGCGCTACCGCGGGGCCAGGACGTGGAACGTGGGCTCCGCCGAGGCGGTGATGGAGTGGCTGGACGCCCACCAGCCTCCCGACCGCGGCATCCGCCTCATCCACAACGACTTCCGCCTCGACAACGTCGTCCTGGACGCCGACGACCCGACCCGCCCCGTCGGGCTGCTCGACTGGGAGATGGCCACCCTCGGCGACCCGCTGATGGACCTCGGGGGAGCCCTGGCGTACTGGGTCGAGGCCGGGGACGGCCCCGCCTTCCGCCGCTTCCGCCGTCAGCCCACGCACCTGCCCGGGATGCTGACCCGCGCGGAGGCCGTCGCCTACTACACCTCCCGCACGGGGCTGGAACTCACCGAGCGGGAGTGGGCGTTCTACGAGGTCTTCGGCATCTTCCGGCTCGCCGTCATCTGCCAGCAGATCTACTACCGCTACCACCACCGGCAGACCACCAACCCGGCCTTCCGGCACCTGTGGCTCGCCACCCGCATGCTGGAGCGGCGCTGCCGCCGCGTCATGCGGCGGGCCGACGGGTGAGCGTGCCGTCCCCGCTCCGGCGCGGCGAGGCCCCCTCCGGGGCCGCCGCGCCGGTGAGGTGCGGGACGCGGTCGTGGGTGCGGCCGAGCAGGGTGTGGTCGGGAACCCGGGCAGTGGTTCGCCGAACCTGCTGCTGAACGTCACCGGGCTGGGGGACGCTCCGGAGCCGGGGCAGCCGTCGGCGGAGTGCGCGGCGGACTGTTCGCAGACGGAGCCGGCGTGCGCGTTCGACGCCTCGGGCTCCACGGACGCCGACGGTGACGTCGCCTCCTACGCCTGGTCGTTCGGTGACGGCGGGACGGGCGGCGGGGTGACGGTCTCGCACGCGTACCCGGTCGCGCAGCAGAACTACACCGCGCAGCTGACGGTGACCGACGCGGCGGGCAACAGCGACACCGCCACCCGGCAGATCCAGTGCTGGGGCTTCGGCACCAGCGCCTTCTGCTTCGGCCAGTGACCGTTCCCGCGACGTGAAAGGGGCGCGCCCGGGACTCCCGGGCGCGCCCCTTTCACGTCAGGGCGGCGGACGGCTCACGAGCGCCGGTGCCGGCCGGAGGCGGGCTTCATGCGCTTGGCCAGGAAGACGGCGACGGCCAGCACGGCCAGCGCGAGCACCACCTTGGAGAGCACGCCCACGTAGTTCTCGACGACGTGCCACTGGTCGCCGAGCCAGTAACCGGCCATGACGAGCACCGTGTTCCAGATCGCGCTGCCCAGGCTCGTCAGGATCAGGAACGTGAGCACCGGCATGCGTTCCACGCCCGCCGGAACGGAGATGAGGCTGCGGAAGACGGGCACCATCCGGCCCAGGAAGACGGCCTTCCGGCCGTGCTTGACGAACCACGCCTCCGTCTTCTCCAGGTCGGAGGTCTTCACCAGGGGAAGGCGCTCCCACACCGCGTACATGCGCTCCCGTCCCAGCAGCGCTCCGATCCAGTACAGGGCGACCGCGCCGACGACCGAGCCGAGCGTCGTCCAGAACAGGGCCGAGGGCAGCGACAGGACGCCCTGGCCCGCGGCGAAGCCGGTCAGCGGGAGGATGACCTCGCTCGGCAGCGGCGGGAAGAGGTTCTCCAGCGCGATGGCCAGACCGGCCCCGGGGCCGCCCATGGTTTCCACCAGGCCGGTGGCCCAACCCGCGATGCCACCGGTGGGCTCGCCTTCCAGAGCCAGGTTCACGGAGTGCATGTACAGCCTTTACGAGTCGAGGTCGGGCCTTTACCGTGCCCGAACCTACGGGGCGCGCCGTGGCGCCCGCGACCGGGGTGGCCACCGAGGCGGGGTGGGGTTCCCCCGAGCCCAAACGAAGGGCCGCCGACGGCAGTTCCCCGCCGGTGGCCGGAGCCGGTGGCCGGAGCCGTGGCGCCCGCGGCGGTCCGCCCGCGGGCGGAGGATCACGGACACCGAGCACGGGCGCCCGCTCGCCGGGCGGAAAAGCGGAAAAGCCGGACGCGGCGACTCAGGCAGTCCTACGCTGAGTGCGTGGCAGGAGCATCCGGCCGGGTGCTGGTGGTCGACGACAGCACGGTGATCCGGCAGCTGATCAGGGTGAACCTCGAACTGGACGGGTTCGAGGTGCTGACCGCTGCCGACGGAGCCGAGTGCCTCGACGTCGTCCACCACGTGTGCCCCGACGTGATCACCCTCGACGTGACGATGCCGCGGCTGGACGGTCTGCGCACCGCCGAGCGGCTGCACGCCGACCCCCGGACCCGGAGCATCCCCGTCGCCATCGTCAGCGCCTGCAGTCAGCTCGGGGCCGGCCGGGGCGTGGACGCGTTCCTGGCCAAGCCCTTCGAGCCGGCGGAGCTGGTGCGGCTCGTGCGCCGGCTGCGCCAGAGCGGCCCGGCCCCCGGCCCGCCCCTGCCGCCCGGGGTGTCGGT
Organism: Streptomyces sp. WMMC1477; assembly: GCF_027460245.1. Classification (NCBI taxonomy): domain Bacteria; kingdom Bacillati; phylum Actinomycetota; class Actinomycetes; order Kitasatosporales; family Streptomycetaceae; genus Streptomyces; species Streptomyces sp. WMMC1477. The sequence continues at coordinate 4,192,528 of NZ_JAPZBD010000003.1, forward strand.
CCAGCTTCCTCCGTCACCGTCCGTGGCGGGGGATGCGGAATCCGTGGTCCGGCGTCCCTGAGGCTGAAACGGATTGGCTCGCCCAGCCCTCCCCTCCTTACGCTGACCTCGTGACCCCCGCGCAGCTCTCCCGCACCGTGCGGCACGCGTGGTGCCGTGCCGTCGCCGACGGGGCGCTGCCCGCACGCGGCGCGCTGCCCGACCGGGTCACCCTGCGCCGCCCGCCGCACGGCGATGCCGACTACGCCTCCAACCTCGCCCTGCGCCTCGCCCCCGGCACCGGCCGCAGCGCGGCCGACGTCGCCGCCGTGCTGCGCGAGCGGCTGGCGGCCGAACCCGGCATCGCCCGGGTCGAGGTCGCGGGGCCCGGCTTCCTCAACATCACGGTGCGCGACGGGCACGCCGACGTCCTCGCCGAGCTGCTGGCCCGGCCCCGGCCCTCGGGGCCGCCGGAGGACCCGGCGTGCGACGCCCGGCGCTGGGCCGAACTCACCGGCGCCCCCGTGACCCACGAGCGGCGTGCCGCGAACCCGCTCTTCCGGGTGCAGTACGCGCACTCCCGCGCCCGTGCGCTCCGCGCGGGCGCCCACGCGCTCGGCTTCGGCGCCGAGCCCGGCCCCGCCCCCGGCGCGCCCGAGGCGGCCCTGGGCGCGCTGCTGGCGGACGCCGACCGGGTCACGGCCACCGGGGACGGCGAGGCCCTGGCCCGGCACCTGCTCCGCGTCGCCGACGCCTTCCTGGACGTGCTGTACGGGCCCCGGGCCGTGCTTCCCCCGGGAGACGAGAAACCCGGGGCCGCCCACCGTGCCCAGCTGGCCCTCGCCGAGGCCGCCGGGACGGTGCTGGCCGGCGGCCTGACCCAGCTCGGCATCAGCGCACCCGACCACCTCTGAGGGGAATCAGAGCACGCCATGAGCCGTTCCGCCCACCCCGCCGGGCCCCGTCACGCCGACGTGCTGCCCGAGGGCCACTACATGCCGCCGCCCGCCGACCTCAACGCCCTCGACGCGCACATCTGGTCCCGGACGACCACCCGCGACGAGCGTGGAGTGCTCACCGTCGGCGGGACGAGCGTCCTCGACCTGGCCGCCGAGTTCGGCACCCCGGCCTTCTTCCTCGACGAGGCCGACTTCCGGGCCCGCTGCCGGGCCTGGCGCGACGCCTTCGGAGAGGACGCCGACGTCTTCTACGCGGGCAAGGCGTTCCTGTGCCGGGCCGTCGTGCGCTGGCTGCGCGAGGAGGGCCTGAACCTCGACGTCTGCTCGGGCGGCGAGCTGGCCACCGCCCTGGCCGCCGGGATGCCGCCCGAGCGCATCGCGCTGCACGGCAACAACAAGTCCACCGCCGAGCTGCGCCGCGCCGTCGAGGCCGGGGTGGGCCGCATCGTCGTCGACTCCTTCCAGGAGATCGCCCGCGTCGCCCACCTGGCCGGGGAGCTGGGCCGCCGCCAGCGCGTCCAGATCCGGGTGACGGTCGGCGTCGAGGCGCACACCCACGAGTTCATCGCCACCGCGCACGAGGACCAGAAGTTCGGCATCCCGCTGGCCGAGGGGCAGGCGGCGGAGGCCGTGCGCCGGGCGCTCAAGCTGGACGCGCTGGAGCTCGTGGGCATCCACTCCCACATCGGCTCCCAGATCTTCGACACCTCCGGCTTCGAGGTGGCCGCGCACCGCGTCGTCTCACTGCTGCGGGACGTGCGCGACGAGCACGGCGTGGAGCTGCCGGAGATCGACCTCGGCGGCGGGCTCGGCATCGCCTACACGGCCGAGGACGACCCGAGCGAGCCGGCGGACATCGCGGCCTCGCTCAACGCGATCGTGCGCCGCGAGTGCGAGCTGGCCGGGCTCGCGGTGCCGCGGCTGTCCGTCGAGCCGGGCCGCGCCATCTCCGGTCCGACGACGTTCACCCTCTACGAGGTGGGCACGGTCAAGCCGCTGCCGCACCTGCGCACCTACGTGAGCGTGGACGGCGGCATGTCGGACAACATCCGCACCGCGCTCTACGACGCCGAGTACACCGTCGCCCTCGCCTCCCGCACCTCCACAGCGGAGCCGATGCTCGCCCGGGTGGTGGGCAAGCACTGCGAAAGCGGCGATATCGTCGTGCGTGACGCCTTCCTCCCCGCCGACCTCGCCCCGGGTGACCTGCTGGCCGTACCGGCCACCGGGGCCTACTGCCGGTCGATGGCCAGCAACTACAACCACGTGCCGCGCCCGCCCGTCGTCGCGGTGGCGGACGGTGCCGCCCGGGTCATCGTCCGCAGGGAGACGGAGGAGGATCTGCTGCGTCTCGACGTGGGCTGAGGAGAGCCCGCGCGGAGGAGCGGGACACACCGTGAGAACGACGTTTCACATGCTGGACCCCGGCGGGAATCCCCGGTCCGGTGGGTGAGACTTGTAGCACCGACATCGACGAGAGACGAGGTCAGATGATGCGTACGCGTCCGCTGAGGGTAGCGCTGCTCGGATGTGGAGTCGTGGGCTCCGAGGTGGCGCGCCTGATGACGACGCACGCGGACGACCTCGCGGCCCGCATCGGCGCCCCGGCCGAGCTGGCCGGGATCGCCGTGCGGCGGCCCGACCGGGTGCGGGCGGGCGTGCCCGAGCACCTGATCACCACGGACGCCCGGGCCCTGGTCACCCGGGAGGACGTCGACGTCGTCGTGGAGGTGATCGGCGGGCTGGAACCGGCCCGCGCGCTGATCACCGCGGCGTTCGAGAGCGGCGCCAGCGTGGTGTCGGCCAACAAGGCGCTGCTCGCCGAGGACGGCCCGACGCTGCACAAGGCGGCCGAGAAGCACGGTGCCGACCTCTACTTCGAGGCCGCCGTGGCGGGCGCCATCCCGCTGGTGCGGCCGCTGCGCGAGTCGCTGGCCGGGGACACCGTCAACCGCGTGCTCGGCATCGTCAACGGCACCACGAACTTCATCCTCGACCGGATGGACACCCAGGGCTCGGGCTACTCCGAGGCTCTGGACGAGGCCACCGCGCTCGGCTACGCCGAGGCCGACCCGACCGCCGACATCGAGGGTTTCGACGCCGCGGCCAAGGCGGCCATCCTCGCGGGCATCGCCTTCCACACCCGGGTGGGCCTGGACGACGTGCACCGCGAGGGCATCACCGAGGTCACCGCCGCCGACATGGCCTCCGCCCGCCGCATGGGCTGCACCGTCAAGCTGCTGGCCATCTGCGAGCGCGCCGCGGACGGGCGCAGCGTCACCGCCCGCGTCCACCCGGCGATGATCCCGCTCAGCCACCCGCTGGCCTCCGTCCACGAGGCGTACAACGCGGTCTTCGTGGAGGCCGAGGCAGCCGGGCAGCTCATGTTCTACGGCCCGGGCGCGGGTGGCTCGCCCACCGCCTCGGCCGTGCTGGGCGACCTCGTCGCCGCCTGCCGCAACAAGCTGAGCGGCGCGCGCGGTCCGGGGGAGTCGGCCTACAGCCGGCTGCCGGTCAGCCCGATGGGCGAGGTCGTCACGCGGTACCACATCAGCCTGGACGTCGCCGACAAGTCCGGCGTCCTCGCCCAGTGCGCCCTCGTCTTCGCGGAGCACGGGGTGTCGATCGACACCGTCCGCCAGCAGGGCAAGGACGGCGTCGACGGCGAGGCCTCCCTCGTCGTCGTCACCCACCGGGCAACCGACGCCGCGCTGGGCGCGACCGTCGAGGCACTGCGCCGACTGGACACCGTCCGCGGCGTGGCCAGCATCATGCGGGTCGAAGGGGAATGAGAGAGATGTCCGCAACCGTAGGCGCCCACCGCGCCGCCACCCACCAGTGGCGGGGCATCATCGAGGAGTACCGCGACCGGCTGCCGGTGAGCGACTCCACGCCGGTGGTCACCCTGGGGGAGGGCGGCACGCCGCTCGTGCACGCCCAGGTGCTCTCCGAGCGCACCGGGTGTGATGTGTATCTCAAGGTCGAGGGCGCCAACCCGACCGGCTCCTTCAAGGACCGGGGGATGACGATGGCCATCTCCCGGGCCAAGGAGGAGGGCGCCAAGGCCGTCATCTGCGCCTCCACCGGCAACACCTCCGCGTCCGCCGCCGCCTACGCGGTGCGCGCGCGCATGGTCTGCGCGGTACTCGTGCCGCAGGGCAAGATCGCACTCGGGAAGATGGGTCAGGCCCTCGTCCACGGGGCGAAGATCCTCCAGGTCGAGGGCAACTTCGACGACTGCCTCAGCCTCGCCCGCGGGCTGAGCGACAACTACCCGGTCTCGCTGGTCAATTCGGTGAACCCAGTTCGCATCGAGGGGCAGAAGACGGCCGCCTTCGAGGTCGTCGACCGCCTGGGTGACGCCCCTGACGTGCACGTTCTGCCGGTGGGCAACGCGGGCAACATCACCGCGTACTGGAAGGGGTACCAGGAGTACGCCGCCGACGGGATGGCCTCCCGCACCCCCCGGATGTGGGGGTTCCAGGCCGCCGGATCCGCCCCCATCGTCCGTGGCGAGCCCGTCAAGGACCCGCAGACGATCGCCACCGCGATTCGCATCGGCAACCCCGCCTCCTGGGAGTTCGCCGAGGCCGCGCGGGACGCCTCGGGCGGCCTCATCGACGAGGTGACCGACCGTCAGATCCTCGCCGCCTACCGGCTGCTGTCCGCGCAGGAGGGCGTGTTCGTCGAGCCCGCCTCCGCCGCCTCCGTCGCCGGCCTGCTCAAGGCCGCCGAGCAGGGCCTCGTGGACACGGGCCAGCGCATCGTGTGCACCGTGACGGGCAACGGGCTCAAGGACCCCGACTGGGCCGTCGCCGGCGCCCCGCAGCCGGTCACCGTCCCGGTCGACGCGGCGGCCGCCGCCGCCCGGCTCGGTCTGGCCTGAGCCCTGCCGTTCACCGCCTGACCAGCGCCTATTCCCGGATACGCGCAGTGCTCACAGTGACGGGTGCACGGGCGCGGCGACGACACGCATCGTGCGCCTCCCGTGCGCCCTGTGGAGCCGCTGAACCTTCCTTCGATAGGCTGTTGTCATCCCCGCCCTTCGTGCACGCATGTGCCAAGGGCCACTGCCGCGCGCCGTCGCGGCCACCCAGGGAGCCGAACCCCACGTCGGCCGCCCCGGGGCAGGTCCCTACTCACCGAGCACATCCACCGACCAAGGAGAGTCATCGAGCGATGGCCGGTCCAGCCTTCCGAGCCGCCGCCGTCCGGGTACGGGTGCCCGCCACCAGCGCCAACCTCGGGCCGGGCTTCGACGCCCTCGGCCTGTCCCTGGGCCTGTACGACGACGTCGTGGTCCGCGTCGCCGAATCGGGGCTGCACATCGACATCGCCGGCGAGGGGGCCGACACCCTTCCCCGGGACGAGAGCCACCTCCTCGTCCGCTCGCTGCGCACCGCCTTCGACGCCCTCGGCGGGCAGCCGCGCGGCCTGGAGATCGTGTGCGCCAACCGCATTCCGCACGGCCGCGGCCTCGGCTCGTCCTCCGCGGCCATCTGCGCCGGGATCGTCGCCGCCCGCGCCGTGGCCACCGGCGGGCCCGAGCGGCTCGACGACGCGGCGCTGCTGGAGCTGGCCACCGAGATCGAGGGCCATCCCGACAACGTCGCCGCCTGCCTGTTCGGCGGGTTCACCCTGGCCTGGACGGAGACGGGCGCCGCCCGTGCCATCCGCATGGAGCCCGCCCCCGGACTCGTCCCCGTCGTCTTCGTGCCCGGCAAGCCGGTCCTGACCGAGGCCGCGCGCGGGCTGCTCCCGCGCACCGTGCCGCACGTGGACGCCGCCACCAACGCGGGCCGGGCCGCGCTGCTGGTCGAGGCGCTCACCCGCCGCCCCGAACTGCTCCTGCCCGCCACCGAGGACCGGCTCCACCAGGAGTACCGGGCCTCCGCGATGGCCGACAGCGTGGAGCTCGTCGCCCGGCTGCGCGCCGAAGGCGTCCCCGCGGTCATCTCCGGGGCCGGGCCCACCGTCCTGGCCCTGACCGAGGACGGCTCGGTGGCGAAGGCCGAACGGATCGCCCAGGCCGCCGGAGCGGGCTGGGCGGCGAACCGACTCGCCCTCGACCTGTCCGGTGCCGTGGTGCTGCCGCTCGGCGGCAACGGCTCCGACCCCGACCCGCACACCCGCGCCGAGCAGGCGCATCACCGCAGCGGTCAGGGGCAGTGACACGATTGCCGGTCTGGGAGAGGGGGAATGTTTGAAAGAGCCGGTAGTGTTAACCTCAAGTCTGCATCCGCAGCCGAAAATGGTGCGGTGCACAGCGTCCCGTCACGGGGCCACCCTCTCTTCCGGGAGCCACCCACACTGTCCGAGCAGCATGCCGAGCAGTGCCGAGCCTGCCCCGGAACCGGCGCCAACGACGCAGGTCAGCCTGCCGCGCCAGGCGTCACACACTTTTGTGATGAATTGATCTTTCCGCCGTACGCACAGGCGGGACCACCGCCCCGGCACGGTCCACCCGAACAGGGCCGCAGCCGGACAGCACAACCGGTCGCCGAGCCAGACAGGCCGACGTCCGCTCCAGGGAAGGACCCTTCGTGAGCGACACCACCGATCTGATGGGCGTGAACGCCGACGCGCCTGCCACGGACGCCTCTGCCGCGCCTGCCACCGGTGCTTCCTCCGGCACCGCCGGACGGCGGCGCCGCTCCGGCACCGGCCTTGAGGGCATGGTCCTGGCGGAGCTGCAGCAGGTCGCTTCCGGCCTCGGTATCCGGGGCACCGCACGGATGCGCAAGAGCCAGCTCATCGAGGTCATCAGGGAGAAGCAGGCCGAGAACTCCGGTGCCCGGGGTTCGGCCGGCGAGGGCGGGGCCGACCAGCCCGCCGAGAGCAAGCCCAAGCGCCGCTCCACCTCCCGGGCCCGCACCAGGGAGGCCGCCCAGGCCGAGGGTGCCGAGGCCGGCCAGGGCGCCGCCCAGCAGCAGATCGACATTCCCGGCCAGCCCGCCAGCGACGAGACCGGACGCCGGGGCAAGGGCGAGCAGCCCGCCGAGCAGCCCGCGAAGGGCGGCAAGGCCGAGAAGGCCGAGAAGGCGGACAAGCCGGCCAAGAGCGAGAAGGCCGCCGACACCGCCGAGGGCAGGACCGACGCAGCCAAGCAGGAGACGCAGAAGGCCGACTCGGGCAGGTCCGAGGGCGGCAAGAGCGACTCCGGCCGCGGCGGCGACGGCAAGCAGGGCGGTCAGGGCGGCCAGCAGGAGCGCCAGAGCAAGCGCGACCGCCAGCGCGACCGCCGCAAGGGCGACGGCGGCGGCCAGCAGCAGGGCGGTGGCGGCCGTCAGCGCGACGGCCGCGACGACGACGACTTCGACGGCGGGCGCCGCGGGCGTCGCGGCCGGTACCGGGACCGCCGGGGCCGCCGTAACCGCGACGAGCAGTTCGAGCCGCAGATCGCCGAGGACGACGTCCTGATCCCGGTCGCGGGCATCCTCGACATCCTCGACAACTACGCGTTCGTGCGCACCTCCGGCTACCTGCCGGGGCCGAACGACGTGTACGTCTCCCTCGCCCAGGTCCGCAAGAACGGTCTGCGCAAGGGCGACCACGTCACCGGCGCGGTCCGCCAGCCCCGCGAGGGCGAGCGGCGCGAGAAGTTCAACGCGCTCGTCCGCCTCGACTCGGTCAACGGCATGTCGCCCGAAACCGGCCGCGGACGCCCGGACTTCACCAAGCTCACCCCCCTGTACCCGCAGGAGCGGCTGCGCCTGGAGAACGACCCGGGCGCGCTGACGACCCGGATCATCGACCTCGTCTCGCCCATCGGCAAGGGCCAGCGCGGTCTGATCGTGGCCCCGCCGAAGACCGGCAAGACCATGATCATGCAGGCGGTGGCCAACGCCATCACCCGCAACAACCCCGAGTGCCACCTGATGGTCGTCCTCGTCGACGAGCGTCCGGAAGAGGTCACCGACATGCAGCGGTCGGTGAAGGGCGAGGTCATCTCCTCGACCTTCGACCGTCCGGCCGAGGACCACACCACGGTCGCCGAGCTGGCCATCGAGCGGGCCAAGCGGCTGGTCGAGCTGGGCCACGACGTCGTCGTCCTGCTGGACTCCATCACCCGTCTGGGCCGTGCCTACAACCTGGCCGCCCCGGCCTCCGGGCGCATCCTCTCCGGTGGTGTGGACTCCACGGCGCTGTACCCGCCGAAGAAGTTCTTCGGTGCCGCCCGCAACATCGAGGACGGCGGCTCCCTGACGATCCTCGCCACCGCGCTGGTCGAGACCGGCTCCCGGATGGACGAGGTCATCTTCGAGGAGTTCAAGGGCACCGGCAACATGGAGCTCAAGCTCGACCGGAAGCTGGCCGACAAGCGCATCTTCCCCGCGGTGGACGTCGACGCGTCCGGCACCCGCAAGGAGGAGATCCTCATGGGCAGCGAGGAGCTGAGCATCGTCTGGAAGCTCCGCCGTGTCCTGCACGCGCTGGACCAGCAGCAGGCCATCGAGCTCCTGCTGGACAAGATGAAGCAGACCAAGTCCAACGCCGAGTTCCTCATGCAGATCCAGAAGACGACGCCGACCCCCGGCAACGGCGACTGAGATCCGCGCCGGGCCGCCTGCTGCGCGGCCCGCACGGCCACAGCACGGCGAAGGGGCCGCACCGGACGGTGCGGCCCCTTCGCCGTGCCTGCCTGTGCCCGCCCGGGCCCGCCACGCGCGGGCCCGGAGCGCGCGCGTTGCCGCCGCTCGCGAGCGGGCCCACCATGGAATCCCGGAACCGAGGTACGGACATGGGACGAAAAGGCGGTAGGAACGGTCGGGGCCTGCTGTGGTCCGAGCGGGCGGCGGCCGTCGTCGGCGGCATCCTCGTGCTTGCCCTCGCCGTCGCCGCGGTGATCGGCGCGGTGCGGCTCTTCGGCGGCGACGACGAGGACGGCTCCGGCCTGGGGAACGCCCCCGGCCACGAGCGGCCCCCGGACGCCCGGAACGGCTCGCTGGACGTGCTCGTCCTGGGCTCGGACTCCCGCGCCGGAGACAACGCCCGCTGGGGGCGGGATACCGGGAGCGCGCGGTCCGACGTCATGATGCTCGTCCACCTCCACGCCGGTGAGCGCGGCGCCACCGTCGTCTCCCTCCCCCGGGACACGCTGGTGGAGCGGCCCGCGTGCGACCGTCCCGACGGCGGTACCGAGCCCGCCTCCCGGGCCATGATCAACTCGGCCTACGCGGTGGGCGGACCGGACTGTGCCGTGGCCACGGTCGAGGAGCTGACCGACCTCCGCGTCGACCACTTCCTCGCCGTGGACTTCTCCGGCTTCGCGGATCTCGTCGACGCGCTCGGCGGCGTCGACGTCACCGTCGAGCGTCCGCTCAACGACCCCAACAGCCACCTCGACCTGGCCGCCGGAGCGCAGACCCTCGACGGCGAGCAGGCGCTCGCCCTCGTCCGTACCCGGGGTTCCGTGGCGGGCGGCAGCGACCTCGGGCGCATCCAGCTCCAGCAGGCCTTCCTGACGGCCCTCGTCGCCCAGCTCCACGCCGAGGACCCGCTGGCGGACCCGGCCCGCGCGCTCCGGCTCGCCGACGCCGCCGACGAGGCGCTGATCACCGACGACGGGCTCGACTCGCCCCGCGAGCTGGCCCGGCTCGGCAGCGGCCTCGCCTCGCTCGGCCCCGAGGACCTGGACCTCCTCACCCTGCCCGTCGTCCCCGCCCCCGAGGCCCCGGGACGGCTCGTGCCGCTGAGCGGGCAGTCGGCCGAGGTGTGGCGCGCCCTGGCCGCCGACGAGCCCGTTCCGGCGTCGGCCACCCGGGGCTCCGCGGCCGAGGGCTTCCAGGTCGGGGACGTCCTCCGCCCCCGGCCCTGACCGCGCGGGGCGCTCCGGAGGGAGAAACCCGGGCACGACGGAATAACCGAGGGGGTGCCCTCGTTTTTGTCGGTGCGGCCAGTAATGGCAGACTGGACCGTCGGCCCCGGTTCACGCCCCGCGTCCGCGACGGCGACCCGGCGCCCTCCCGATCCATAGGAGAAGACCGTGAAGCGCGACATCCACCCGGAGTACGTCGAGACGCAGGTGAGCTGCACCTGTGGCGCGTCGTTCACCACCCGCAGCACCGTCAAGGAAGGCACCATCCGTGCCGACGTGTGCTCCGAGTGCCACCCCTTCTACACCGGCAAGCAGAAGATCCTCGACACCGGTGGCCGCGTGGCCCGCTTCGAGGCTCGGTTCGGCAAGAAGGCCGGGGCCAAGTAGCGACCCTCAGCGCCGGTTCCCGCGCCCGCCCGACGGCGGCGCCGGGACCGGCGCTTTGTCGTCGCCCGCCCGCCCCCTTCGCCCAGTGAGCCCTTCGCCCAGTTAAGGAAGCCCGATGTTCGAGGCCGTCGAGGAACTGATCGGTGAGCACGCGCAGCTCGAGGAGCAGCTCGCCGACCCCTCGGTCCACGCGGACCAGCCGCGTGCCCGCCGGCTGGGCAAGCGCTACGCCGAGCTGACGCCCATCGTCGCCGCGTACCGGAGCTGGAAGAGCACCGGCGAGGACATCGAGACCGCCCGGGAGCTGGCCGCCGACGACCCCGAGTTCGCCGGCGAGGTCAAGGAGCTGGAGGGGCGCCGCGAGGAGCTGACGGACCGGCTGCGGCTGCTCCTCGTCCCGCGCGACCCGAGCGACGACAAGGACGTCATCCTGGAGGTCAAGGCCGGCGAGGGCGGCGACGAGTCCGCGCTCTTCGCCGGCGACCTGCTGCGCATGTACCTGCGCTACGCCGAGCGCCAGGGCTGGAAGACGGAGGTCATCGAGGCCACCGAGTCCGACCTCGGCGGCTACAAGGACGTCCAGGTGGCGGTCAAGGCCAAGGGCGGCACCGAGCCCGGCCAGGGCGTGTGGGCGCGCCTGAAGTACGAGGGCGGCGTCCACCGGGTGCAGCGCGTACCCGCCACGGAGTCCCAGGGCCGCATCCACACCTCGGCCGCCGGGGTCCTCGTCCTCCCGGAGGCCGAGGAGGTCGACGTCGAGATCAACGCGAACGACCTGCGCGTGGACGTGTACCGCTCCTCCGGCCCCGGGGGCCAGTCCGTCAACACGACCGACTCCGCCGTCCGCATCACCCACCTCCCCACCGGCATCGTGGTCTCCTGCCAGAACGAGAAGAGCCAGCTCCAGAACAAGGAGCAGGCCCTGCGCATCCTGCGCGCCCGGCTGCTGGCCGCCGCCCAGGAGGAAGCCGAGCGCGAGGCGTCCGACGCCCGCCGTAGCCAGGTCCGCACCGTGGACCGCTCGGAGCGCGTGCGCACCTACAACTTCCCGGAGAACCGGATCTCCGACCACCGCGTCGGTTTCAAGGCGTACAACCTGGACCAGGTCCTCGACGGCGAGCTGGACGCCGTCATCCAGGCGTGCGTCGACGCCGACTCCGCCGCCAAGCTGGCCGCGGCGGGCTGAGCGCACAGGGGACGGGTGAGGTACACGCGATGCAGCAGTCTCCCGGGGGGCGCGGCCCCCAGCAGTCGTCGGCACGCAGCGTGCTGCTCACCGAGGTGGCGCAGGCGACGCAGCGGCTCGCCGACGCCGGCGTGCCCTCGCCGCGGTTCGACGCCGAGGAGCTGGCCGGATTCGTGCACGGCGTCAAGCGGGGCGAGCTGCACCGCGTCGCCGACGCCGACTTCGACGCCCGCTACTGGGAGGCTGTCGCCCGCCGCGAGGCGCGCGAACCCCTCCAGCACATCACCGGCCGGGCCTTCTTCCGCTACCTCGAACTCCAGGTAGGACGCGGGGTGTTCGTGCCGCGCCCGGAGACGGAGTCGGTGGTCGGCTGGGCGATAGACGCGGTCCGGGCGATGGACGTCGCCGAGCCGCTGATCGTCGACCTGTGCACCGGCTCCGGGGCCATCGCGCTGGCCCTCGCCCAGGAGGTGCCGCGCTCCCGCGTGCACGCCGTCGAGCTGGACGAGGACGCCCTGCACTGGGCCCGCCGGAACACCGAGGGCTCCCGGGTGCGGCTCCACCACGGCGACGCCCTGACGGCGCTGCCCGAGCTGGACGGCCGGGTGGACCTCGTCATCTCCAACCCGCCCTACATCCCCCTCACCGAGTGGGAGTACGTCGCGCCCGAGGCCCGGGACCACGACCCCCAGCTCGCGCTGTTCTCCGGCGAGGACGGGCTCGACCTGATCCGCGGGCTGGAGCGCACCGCCCACCGGCTGCTGCGGCCGGGCGGGCTCGTCGTCGTCGAGCACGCCGACACCCAGGGCGGCCAGGTGCCGTGGATCTTCGCCGAGGACCGCGGCTGGGCCGACGCCGCCGACCACCCCGACCTCAACAACCGACCCCGATTCGCCACAGCCCGCAGGGAGGTGCCGTAATGGCACGGCGCTACGACTGCACCGAAGCAACCGACCGGAAGACCGGGCTGCGGGAGGCCGCCTCCGCGATCCGCCGCGGTGAGCTGGTCGTGCTGCCCACCGACACGGTGTACGGGATCGGCGCGGACGCCTTCACCCCGGAGGCCGTCGCCGATCTGCTGGAGGCCAAGGGCCGCGGCCGCGGCATGCCGACTCCGGTGCTCGTCGGCTCGCCGAACACGCTGCACGGTCTCGTCACCGACTTCTCCGAGCAGGCCTGGGAGCTCGTGGACGCCTTCTGGCCGGGCGCGCTCACCCTCGTCGCCCGCCACCAGCCCTCGCTGACCTGGGATCTCGGCGAGACCGGCGGCACCGTCGCCGTCCGCATGCCGCTGCACCCCGTGGCCATCGAGCTGCTGACCGAGGTCGGGCCCATGGCCGTCTCCTCGGCCAACCTGACGGGCCACCCGGCCCCGCAGGACTGCGACAGCGCGCAGGAGATGCTGGGCGACGCGGTGGCCGTCTACCTGGACGGCGGCCCCACCCCCGACAACGTGCCGTCCTCGATCGTGGACGTCACCGGGAAGGTGCCGGTCCTGCTGCGGGCCGGGGCCATCGGCGCGGAGGAGCTGCGCACGGTGGCGCCGGACCTGAAGGAGGGCAGTTGACCGCGCCTGAAGGGCGTGGAATACCGACTTCGTCCCCGGAGGCCCCGTCCGCGGGACGGCCTTTCCGGATCCTCCACGTCTCCACCGGCAACGTGTGCCGCTCGCCCATCACCGAGCGGCTGACCCGCCATGCCCTCGCGCTGCGGCTCGACGGCGAGCGGGTCGGCGGTCTGCTCGTCGAGAGCGCCGGCACCTGGGGGCACGAGGGCGCCCCGATGGAGGAGCACGCCGCGACGGTCCTGGCCGACTACGGCGCCGACCCGGCCGGCTTCACCGGGCGCGAGTTGCTGGACGAGCACGTCATCCGGGCCGACCTGGTGCTGACCGCCACCCGCGACCACCGGGCGCAGGTGATCTCCATGGGCCACTCCGCGGGGTTGCGCACGTTCACACTCAAGGAGTTCACCCGTCTGGTGCGGGCCATCGACGCGGCGAGCCTGCCGGACGCCGCCTCGCCGGGCGGGGTCGCCGAGCGCGCCCGCGCGCTGGTGCAGGCCGCGGCGGCGCTGCGCGGCTGGCTGCAGGCGCCCAGCGCCGAGGCGGACGAGGTCTACGATCCCTACGGCGCTCCGATCACCTACTTCCGCAGCGTGGGGGAGGAGATCAGCCTCGCCCTCGACCCCGTCGTCACCGCGCTGACAGGGGTGCCCGCCCCCGCCTAGGCGGGGAGCGGTCCGGTCGGAACCATCCAGCGGCGTCGCCGTGTCCTAACCTGTGGGCCGAGATGCCCGAGATCCTCTGGGGAGCCCGTGCGGGAGTATCTGCTGACGTTGTGCGTCACGGCCGCGGTCACCTACCTGCTGACCGGACCGGTGCGGAAGTTCGCCATCGCCGCCGGGGCGATGCCGGAGATCCGGGCCCGGGACGTGCACCGCGAGCCCACTCCGCGGCTCGGCGGCATCGCCATGTTCGGCGGCCTGTGCGCAGGGCTCCTGGTGGCCTCGCAACTCAGCAACACCGGTGACGTCTTCACCCTGTCCGACGAGCCGCGGGCCCTGCTGGCCGGCGCCGGGATCATCTGGCTGCTCGGGGTGCTGGACGACAAGTGGGGCGTGGACGCGCTCGTCAAGCTGGGCGGGCAGATGATCGCCGCCGGCGTGATGGTGTGGCAGGGCCTCACCATCCTGTGGCTGCCGATCCCGACCGTCGGCATGGTCGGCGTCACCCCGCTCCAGGGCACGCTGCTGACGGTCGCCCTCGTCGTCATCACGATCAACGCCGTCAACTTCGTGGACGGGCTGGACGGCCTGGCCTCCGGCATGGTGTGCATCGCCGCCCTCGCGTTCTTCCTGTACGCGTACCGCATCTGGTACAGCTACGGGATCGAGGCCGCGGCCCCGGCCACGCTCTTCGCGGCCGTCCTCATGGGCATGTGCCTGGGGTTCCTGCCGCACAACATGCACCCCGCCCGGATCTTCATGGGCGACTCGGGCTCGATGCTCATCGGACTCGTGCTCGCCGCGGGCGCGGTGTCCATCACCGGCCAGGTCGACCCGGACGCGCTGCGGCTGTTCGAGGGCTCGGAGAAGTCGGCGGTGAAGGCCACGGTGCCCGTCTACATGCCATTGCTGCTGCCGCTGACCATCCTCGCGGTGCCCGTCGCCGACCTGGCGCTCGCCATCGTCCGCCGCACCTGGCGGGGCCAGTCACCCTTCGCCGCCGACCGGGGCCACCTGCACCACCGGCTGCTGGAGATCGGCCACTCGCACAGCCGGGCCGTCCTCACCATGTACTTCTGGTCCGGGCTGATCGCGTTCGGCGCCGTGGCGTTCTCGGTCAAGTCCCGCAGCCTGGTGATCGTGCTCACCGTCGTCGCGCTGTCCGCCGTCGGTCTGGTCGTGCTGCTGCTGCCGCGCTTCACGCCGCGCGTCCCGGCCTGGGCCGAACGCCTGGTGCCGCCCCGCTACCGCCGCGACCGCGCGGAGGACGAGGAGGGGATAAAGGCCCAGGGCGAGCCGGGGGAGACGGACGCCGGAGGCGGCCGTGACGGAGACGAGGGCCCCGGCGGGCCCGGGGTATTGGACGACGCCGATCCGGAGCCCGTTGCCGCCACCCGGGTGAGTGCGCCGGGGCCGAACGGGGCTACGGCACTGGGCCGTCGACGGACCGGGCAGGGCCGCCGGCTCGACCCGCGCGCGTGAACTCCCGGTCAGTGCACGGATGATGCGATGCACTCTCAAGTGTGACGGCTGGCACACCAACTTGGTAAAGACCTCATCAAATAGTTTGTGATACCGTTCACGAGAGCCGGTAAGGAGCCCGGCGTCCCGCCCCAGGGGCCCGCTCCGCTGCACTCTGCACCGCCGGTTACGCTCGCCCCCCGACGGCCACGTCGTACCCACTCTCCTCCGCTGGAGCAGCTCGTATGCAGTCGAACGACGCCCGGATTCTCCGTGGCGCCGCGATTCCCTCGGCATGCGCCGGTCTCGTCGGCGTCATCGTCGGCGTACTCGCCGCCGGTGCCGAGGGTGCCATCGGCGCCGGGCTCGCCACCGCGGTGGTCATCACCTTCTTCGGCCTCGGCCTGACCGCGGTCAGCCGCATCGGTGAGGCCTGGCCCCACCTTCTGCTGGGTGCCGGATTCCTCGTCTACACCACGCAGGTCGGCGTCATGCTCGTCCTCCTGCTGCTCCTGCGGGACGTGACCTGGATGGACGGGCCGGTCTTCGGCCTCACCGTCCTCGCCTGCCTGCTGGTGTGGCTGGCGGCGCAGGCGTGGACGCAGACCCGGGTGAAGCAGCTCTATGTCGAGCCCTCCGGGGCCGGCGAGTCCGCGGACGCGGAGCCCCGCGCATGAGGGTGGCCCGCGACTGCGCCGAAGGTAGGGGCGATATAAAAGCCCCCTCGGCGGACTGCTATGGTCCGACGCCGAGAGTGTGGCGAGCGATGGAGCGTGCGCTGTGCGGGACAGCGCCGCGTGCTCCCCGCCTTCCCTCGGGCCGCCCTGCCGTCGCGCCGGCCGGTCCTGCCTCCCGCGATACCCAGTCCAGTGCCGCTCCGTGGCCTGCGCCACGCCGACACATCGAGGTAGCCGTACCTATGCGTCCGACCGAAGGAGCTCGCGGTGAGTAGTGACCAGTTGCTCGCCTTCGAGACCGACTGCCACCTGTTCAAAGGCTGTGGCTTCGAGGCCCCGAGCGTGTGGTCGTTCATCTTCGACCCGATGTTCACGGTCGGCGGGATCGAGTTCAACAAGCCGATGCTGCTGGCTTTCATCGGCACCGGCATCATCCTGACCTTCTTCTGGATGGCGTTCTCGAACCCGAAGGTCGTTCCCGGCAAGCTCCAGATGATCGCCGAGGCCGGCTACGAGTTCGTGCGCAAGGGCATCGCCCGCGAGGTGATCGGCAGGAAGGGCGAGCCGTTCATCCCGCTGCTGGTCTCGTTGTTCTTCTTCGTCTGGATGATGAACCTCTGGGCGCTCATCCCCGTCGCCCAGTTCCCGGTCACCTCCGTGATCGCGTACCCGGCCGGGCTCGCGCTCGTCGTGTGGGTCACCTACATGACGGTGACCTTCCGGTCGAACGGCTTCGTGGGCGGCATGCGCAACCTGTGCGTGCCCAGCGGTCTGCCGAAGCCGATCTACGTCATCCTGACGCCGATCGAGTTCCTGTCGAACATCTTCGTGCGGCCCTTCACGCTCGCCGTGCGACTCTTCGCGAACATGTTCGCGGGCCACGTGCTCATCCTGATCTTCACGATCGCCACGTGGTACATGCTCGGCACCTTCCTCGGCAGCATCTACGCCACCGCCTCGTTCGCCATGACGCTCGTCCTCACGGTCTTCGAGCTGTTCATCCAGGCGCTGCAGGCCTACGTCTTCACGGTGCTGACCGCCACCTACCTCTCCCAGGCCCTCGAAGAGGCGCACTGAGGCAGAGGCGCAAGCCCCAAGCCACTCGCCCAACCCCCAGTCGTCCGGTGGACCAACCACCCACCGGCCCACCAAGAGAAGGAACCAACGGAATGTCTGCTGCTCTCGAGACCCTCGCGGCTGTTGAAGGCAACGTCGGCACCATCGGTTACGGCCTCGCCGCCATCGGCCCCGGCGTCGGCATCGGCATCATCTTCGGTAACGGTGTGCAGGCCATCGCCCGCCAGCCCGAGGCCGCCGGCCTCATCCGCCAGAACATGCTGCTCGGCTTCGCCGTCGTCGAGGCCCTGGCCCTGATCGGCTTCGTCGTCCCGTTCATCATCTGACGGACCCGGACCGCAGCCTTATATCGACGAAAGGTCCACCATGATGTACCTGGCAGCCGAGGATCCGCAGAACCCGCTGCTCCCGGTCTGGCCCGAGGTCGTCATCGGCCTGCTCGCCTTCGGCATCGTCTTCTTCGTCTTCGCCAAGAAGCTCCTTCCGGCCATCAACAAGGCCCTGGACGAGCGTCGCGAGTCGATCGAGGGGGGCATTGAGAAGGCCGAGGCTGCTCAGGCCGAGGCGCAGCAGACGCTGGAGGAGTACCGGGCTCAGCTGAGCGAGGCCCGGCATGAGGCCGCCCGTCTGCGCCAGGAGGCGCAGGAGCAGGGTGCCGCGCTCATCGCCGAGATGCGCGCGGAGGGCCAGCGGCAGCGTGAGGAGATCATCGCCGCCGGTCACACCCAGATCGAGGCCGACCGCAAGCAGGCCGCGCAGGTGCTGCGCCAGGACGTGGGCAAGCTCGCCACCGACCTGGCCGGCAAGCTGGTCGGCGAGTCCCTTGAGGACCACGCCCGGCAGAGCCGCACCATCGACCGCTTCCTGGACGAGCTGGAGGCCAAGGCCGAGACCGGGGCCGCCCGATGAACGGAGCGAGCCGCGAGGCACTGGCCACCGCCCGGCAGCAGCTGGACGCGCTGACGGACAACACGTCCGTCGACGCGGCGCGGCTCGCCGAGGAGCTGGCAGCCGTCACCGCGCTGCTCGACCGTGAGGTGCGACTGCGCCGGATCCTCACCGACCCGGCGCGGTCCGGCGAGGCCAAGGCCGAGCTGATCGGCGGGCTGCTGGGCGGCCGGGTCGGCGGCGAGGTCACCGACCTCGTCTCCGGCATGGTCCGCTCCCGCTGGTCGCGCCCGCGCGACCTGGTGGACGCCGTCGAGGAGCTCGCGGACAGCGCCGACCTGATCGCCGCCTACCGCGACGGCAACCTCGGTGACGTCGAGGACGAGCTGTTCCGGTTCGGCCGGATCGTCGCCTCCTCCACCGAGCTGCGCGCCGTGCTCAGCGGCAAGGCCGGGGACGCCGCGTTCAAGGACGCGCAGACCGCGCTGCTCCACCGTCTGCTGGGGGGCCGGGCCAAGCCCGCCACCGAGCGGCTGGTGGTCCGCCTGGTCGCACATCCGCGAGGCCGTAGCCTGGAAAGTGGCCTGGAGGCCCTGTCCAAGCTGGCCGCCGAGCGCCGCAACCGGTCGGTCGCCGTCGTCACCTCCGCGGTTCCGCTCAGTGACGGGCAGCGGGAGCGCCTGGGCGCCGCGCTGACCCGGCTCTACGGGCGTGAGGTGCACCTGAACCTGGACGTGGACCCGGAGGTCCTCGGCGGGATCACGGTGCGCATCGGTGACGACGTCATCAACGGCAGCGTGGCCGCGCGCCTCGAAGAGGTCGAGCGGCGGATGGCCGGCTGAGCCGGCCGTCACACCAACTCAACAAGCAGTACGTAGCGGCCCGAGTTGGGCCGTAGCAGATACATACGGGCCCAACAAGGAGAGCAGGGAACCCAGATGGCGGAGCTCACGATCCGGCCGGATGAGATCCGGGACGCGCTGGAGAACTTTGTCCAGTCGTACACGCCGGACGCGGCCTCGCGCGAAGAGGTCGGGACGGTCAGCGTTGCCGGTGACGGCATCGCGAAGGTCGAGGGTCTCCCCTCGGCCATGGCGAACGAGCTGCTGAAGTTCGAGGACGGCACGCTCGGCCTCGCCCTGAACCTCGAGGAGCGCGAGGTCGGTGCGGTGGTCCTCGGCGAGTTCAGCGGTATCGAGGAGGGCCAGACGGTGCGCCGCACCGGCGAGGTCCTCTCGGTGGGCGTCGGCGAGGGCTACCTCGGCCGGGTCGTCGACCCGCTGGGCAACGCCATCGACGGCCTCGGCGAGATCGAGACCGAGGGCCGCCGCGCCCTGGAGTTGCAGGCCCCCACGGTCATGCAGCGCAAGTCGGTGCACGAGCCCATGGAGACCGGCTACAAGGCCGTCGACGCCATGACCCCGGTCGGCCGCGGTCAGCGTCAGCTGATCATCGGTGACCGGCAGACCGGCAAGACGGCCCTCGCGGTCGACACGATCATCAACCAGAAGGCCAACTGGGCCACCGGCGACCCGAACAAGCAGGTCCGCTGCATCTACGTCGCCGTGGGTCAGAAGGGCTCCACCATCGCGGGCGTGCGCGGTGCGCTGGAGGAGGCCGGTGCCCTGGAGTACACGACCATCGTCGCCGCCCCGGCGTCCGACCCGGCGGGCTTCAAGTACCTGGCGCCCTACACCGGCTCGGCCATCGGTCAGCACTGGATGTACGAGGGCAAGCACGTCCTGATCATCTTCGACGACCTGTCCAAGCAGGCCGACGCCTACCGTGCCGTCTCCCTGCTGCTGCGCCGTCCGCCGGGCCGTGAGGCCTACCCGGGCGACGTCTTCTACCTGCACTCCCGGCTGCTGGAGCGCTGCGCCAAGCTCTCCGAGGACATGGGTTCCGGTTCGATGACCGGTCTGCCGATCGTCGAGACCAAGGCCAACGACGTGTCGGCGTTCATCCCGACCAACGTCATCTCCATCACCGACGGCCAGTGCTTCCTGGAGTCGGACCTGTTCAACGCGGGCCAGCGCCCGGCGCTGAACGTCGGTATCTCCGTCTCCCGCGTCGGTGGCTCCGCGCAGCACAAGGCCATGAAGCAGGTGTCGGGTCGCCTCCGGGTGGACCTGGCCCAGTTCCGTGAGCTGGAGGCGTTCGCCGCCTTCGGTTCGGACCTGGACGCCGCGTCCAAGGCCTCGCTGGAGCGCGGTCAGCGCATGGTGGAGCTGCTCAAGCAAGGGCAGTACGCGCCCTACCCCACGGAGGACCAGGTCGTCTCCATCTGGGCCGGCACCAACGGTCTGATGGACGAGGTCCCGGTCGCGGACATCCGGCGCTTCGAGAAGGAGCTGCTGGACTACCTGCACCGCGAGCACAAGGACCTGATGACCGGCATCCGCGAGGGCGGCAAGCTGTCGGACGACACCCTCGGCAAGCTGCGTGAGGTCGTCGAGACCTTCAAGAAGCAGTTCGAGACCGCGGACGGCAAGCTTCTGGGCGAGGGCTGAGCATGGGTGCCCAGCTCCGCGTCTACAAGCGACGGATCAAATCCGTCAAGGCCACCAAGAAGATCACCAAGGCGATGGAGATGATCGCCGCCTCGCGCATCGTCAAGGCGCAGCGCCAGGTGGCGGCCTCCACCCCGTACGCCGACGAGCTCACCGCCGCGGTCACCGCGGTGGCGGACGGTGCCGACGTCAAGCACCCGCTGACCACCGAGGCGGAGGCCCCGAAGCGGGCCGCGGTCCTGCTCGTCACGAGCGACCGCGGACTGGCCGGCGGTTACTCCTCCAACGCGATCAAGGCGGCGGAGGCGCTGACGGAGCAGCTCTCGGACGAGGGCAAGTCCGTCGTGACCTACGTCGTCGGCCGCAAGGGTGTCGCGTACTACGGCTTCCGCGAGAAGGCGGTCGAGGAGTCCTGGACGGGCTTCACCGACAGCCCCTCGTACGCCGACGCGAAGGCGGTCGCCGCGCCCCTCATCGAGGCCATCGGGCGGGACACCGCCGAGGGCGGCGTGGACGAGCTCCACATCGTCTTCACCGAGTTCGTCTCGATGATGACGCAGACGCCGGTCCAGCGCCGGATGCTCCCGCTCACGCTGGAGCCCTCGGACGCCGAAGCCGGTGCCAAGGCCGCCGACAAGGGCGTCCAGCCGCTGTACGACTTCGAGCCGTCGGCGGAGGAAGTGCTCGACGCGCTGCTGCCGCGCTACGTCGAGAGCCGCATCTACAACGCTCTGCTCCAGGCCGCCGCTTCCGAGCACGCGGCCCGCCGCCGGGCGATGAAGTCGGCGACCGACAACGCGGAAGAGCTCATCAAGTCGCTCACGCGGCTTGCCAACGCGGCCCGCCAGGCCGACATCACCCAGGAAATCAGCGAGATCGTCGGTGGTGCCAGCGCGCTGGCCGACGCTTCTTCGGGGAGTGACCGATAACTATGACCACCACTGCTCAGACGGCCGCCGCGACGGGCCGCGTCGCGCGGGTCATCGGCCCGGTCGTCGACGTGGAGTTCCCCGTCGACGCGATGCCGGACATCTACAACGCCCTCACGGTCGAGGTCGCCGACCCGGCCGCCGAAGGCGCCACCAAGACGCTGACCCTGGAGGTCGCGCAGCACCTCGGCGAGGGCCTGGTGCGGGCCATCTCCATGCAGCCCACCGACGGCCTGGTCCGCCAGGCCTCGGTGACCGACACCGGCGACGGCATCACCGTCCCCGTCGGTGACGTCACCAAGGGCCGCGTCTTCAACACCCTCGGCGAGATCCTCAACGAGCCGGAGGCCGAGTCCGAGGTCACCGAGCGCTGGGCGATCCACCGCCAGGCCCCGGCCTTCGACCAGCTCGAGTCCAAGACCGAGATGTTCGAGACCGGCCTGAAGGTCGTCGACCTGCTGACCCCGTACGTCAAGGGCGGCAAGATCGGTCTGTTCGGCGGCGCCGGCGTCGGCAAGACCGTGCTCATCCAGGAAATGATCATGCGTGTGGCCAAGCTGCACGAGGGCGTTTCCGTGTTCGCCGGTGTGGGTGAGCGCACCCGTGAGGGCAACGACCTGATCGAGGAGATGGCCGAGTCCGGCGTGCTCCCGCAGACGGCCCTCGTCTTCGGCCAGATGGACGAGCCCCCGGGCACCCGTCTGCGCGTGGCCCTGGCCGGTCTGACCATGGCGGAGTACTTCCGCGATGTGCAGAAGCAGGACGTGCTGTTCTTCATCGACAACATCTTCCGCTTCACCCAGGCCGGCTCCGAGGTCTCCACGCTGCTGGGCCGCATGCCCTCCGCGGTGGGTTACCAGCCGAACCTCGCGGACGAGATGGGCATCCTCCAGGAGCGCATCACCTCGACCCGTGGTCACTCGATCACCTCGATGCAGGCGATCTACGTCCCCGCGGACGACCTGACCGACCCGGCCCCGGCGACCACGTTCGCCCACCTGGACGCCACCACGGTGCTCTCCCGTCCGATCTCGGAGAAGGGCATCTACCCGGCGGTGGACCCGCTGGACTCCACGTCCCGCATCCTTGACCCGCGCTACATCTCGCAGGAGCACTACGAGTGCGCCTCGCGCGTCAAGGGGATCCTGCAGAAGTACAAGGACCTCCAGGACATCATCGCCATTCTCGGTATCGACGAGCTCGGCGAGGAGGACAAGCTCACCGTCCACCGCGCCCGCCGTATCGAGCGCTTCCTGTCGCAGAACACCCACGCGGCGAAGCAGTTCACCGGTCTCGACGGATCGGACGTTCCGCTGGACGAGTCGATCGCCGCGTTCAACGCGATCGCCGACGGTGAGTACGACCACTTCCCCGAGCAGGCGTTCTTCATGTGCGGTGGCCTGGACGACCTGAAGGCCAAGGCCAAGGAGCTGGGCGTCTCCTGACGCCGGGCCCGGCGTACGGGTGAGGACCGGACCCCGGTCCGGTCCTCACCCGGCGCACCCCCTATTCTTGAGAAATCCCAGTTTGAGGAGCCACAGTGGCTGAGCTGCACGTCGAGTTGGTCGCCGCCGACCGCAAGGTCTGGTCGGGCGAGGCCAGGCTGGTCGTCGCGCGCACCTCTTCGGGTGAGATCGGCGTCATGCCCGGCCACCAGCCGCTGCTGGGCGTGCTGGAGTCCGGCCCGGTCACCATCCGCACCACCGGTGAGAGCGGCGACGGCACCGTGATCGCCGCGGTGCACGGCGGTTTCATCTCGTTCGCCGACGACAAGCTGTCGCTGCTGGCCGAGATCGCCGAACTGAGTTACGAGATCGACGTCGAGCGGGCCGAGCGCGCGCTCGACCTGGCGAAGGCGGACCAGGACGCGGCGGCCGAACGCCGCGCCCACGTCCGGCTGCGGGCAGTGGCGGTCGCACACTGAACCCGCGGGTACACGTCGCTCAGCCGCGGATGGTCCCGGAGTCCTGCTCCGGGACCATCCGCGGCTGAGTCATCATGGAAGGCGTATCCGCGCACGGGGCGCGGCACGCAGGGAGATGCGAGGAGGTCGGTGACGCGTGACCCTCGCCCTGGTGCTGTGCGGGATGTTCGTCGCGCTGGTGCTGCTGGCGCTGTTCGTCTTCGGGCTGCGCCGTCGGCTGATCCAGCGGTCGGGCGGCACGTTCGACTGCAGTCTGCGCTGGAACGTGCCCAAGGAGGAGACGGAGGAGCCCACCGGTAAGGGCTGGAGCTACGGCATCGCCCGCTACCGGGGTGATCGCGTCGAGTGGTTCCGCGTCTTCTCCTACGCTCCCCGCCCGCGGCGGCTGCTGGAGCGGGAGTCGGTGGAGGTCCTCCAGCGGCGAACCCCGCAGGGGGAGGAGGAGCTGGCCCTGCTCTCCGACGCGATCGTCCTGAGCTGTCTGCACGCCGGCACGCCGGTGGAGCTGGCGATGAGCGAGGACGCGCTGACCGGCTTCCTGGCCTGGCTGGAGGCCGCGCCCCCGGGCCAACGCGTGAACGTGGCGTAACCCCGCACGGGCGCGGGGAACTGCGCGGGAACGGCCGCGACGCGGCCGTTCCCCGGCACGGGGAAAGCCGGGGAACGGCGGGCGGGCCGTCCCCCGGCGCATCGGGGCCCCTGTCACGGGGTGAAGGGGCGTCGGCTCAGCCGTTGAGCCCCTGGTGGATCGCGGTGATCAGCTCACCGTCCGCGGTGTCCCCGCTGGTCTCCCAGAAGAACGCACCGCCCAGGCCCTGCTGCTTGGCCCAGTCCATCTTGCCCGTGATGGTGGCGGGCGTGTCGTAGCTCCACCAGTTGTTGCCGCAGTACGCGTAGGCGGTGCCGGCGATGGTTCCGGTGGCCGGGCAGCTGTTCTTCAGCACCTTGTAGTCGTCGATGCCCGCCTCGTAGGTGCCCGGGGCGGGACCTGTGGCCGTGCCGCCCGGCTCGGCCTGGGTGACGCCCGTCCAGCCGCGGCCGTAGAAGCCGATGCCGAGGAGCAGCTTGTCCGCGGGTACGCCCTTGGCCTTGAGCTTCGCGATGGCGTCCGCGGAGTTGAAGCCGTCCTGCGGGATGCCGGGGTACGAGTTCAGCGGCGAGTGCGGGGCGGTCGGGCCGTCCTTGTCGAAGCCGCCGAAGAAGTCGTACGTCATGACGTTGTACCAGTCGGTGTACTGCGCGGCCCCGGCGTAGTCCGCCTTGTCGATCTTGCCGCCGCTGGAGGCGTCGGCGGTGATGGCGGCCGTCACGAGCTGGTCCGGGCCGAACTTCGTGCGGAAGGCCTGCATCATCTCGCGCATGACGTCCGGGCCGCTGTTGTCGCAGCTGAGCCCGCAGGCGTTGGGGTACTCCCAGTCGAGGTCGATGCCGTCGAACAGACCGGCCCAGCGCGGGTCGTGCACCAGGTCGTGGCAGGACTGGGCGAACGCCGCCGGGTTCTGCATGGCGTCCCCGAAGCCGCCGGACCAGGTCCAGCCGCCGAAGGACCACAGGATCTTGATGTGCGGGTACATCTCCTTCAGCTTCAGGAGCTGGTTGAAGTTGCCACGCAGGGGCTGGTCCCAGGTGTCGGCGACGCCGTCCACGGACTCCGCGGCTGTGTAGGCCTTGTCGGTGGCCGCGTAGCTGTCGCCCATGGTGCACTTGCCGCCCTGGACGTTGCCGAAGGCGTAGTTGATGTGCGTGAGCTTCTCGGCCGAGCCCGAGGTGACCAGGTCCTTGACGTGGTAGTCGCGGCCGTAGACGCCCCACTCGGTGAAGTAGCCGAGGTTGACGTACTCACCGGGCGGCTGCGGCGGGGGGTCGGTCGGGTCGGGGTCCGGCGGCGGGTCGGTCGGGTCCGGGTCGGGCGTGCCGGAGCCGTCGCAGGGCTGGCCGTTGATGAGACACCCGCTGGGCGCGCCGGGACCGCTGCCGTTGTAGCCGAAGCTCACGCTGGCGCCGGGGGCGATGGTGCCGTTCCAGCCCGCGTCGACGGCGGTGTAGTGGTTGCCGTCCCGGGTGATGGTGGCTTCCCAGTGGCTGTTCACGGTGGTGTCGGAGGGGTAGTCCCACTCCAGCTTCCAGCCGTCCAGCGTCGTGGTGCCCGAGTTCTTGATCGTCCATTTGCCCTCGAAGCCGGTGCCCCAGTCCTGGGTCTTGGCGAAGGTGGCGGTCACCTCTTCGGCGGCCTGGGCCGGTGAGGCGAGGGCGACGAGGCCGCCTGCGGGTATGAGCAGGGCCGCCACGACCGCGAGGGCCCGGCGGGGAGTGAATCGTCGTGGTCTGCTTCGTGTGTTCAACAGCGCTCCATAGAGCTGGGGCCGGTGGGGGCCGGTCCGATGGGGGTCGCTGCGCCGCCCGTGGAGCGTTCCGGTGCCTGTCCCGCTCCTCGCAGTTGTCCACGGAGAGTAGAGAGGTCTGGACCACTGGTCAATAGGTCTGGACCAAATTGCCTCCGGTGGTGAGATCCCCAGCGGAGGAGGGGAGTTGGGCCGCGCACCCCACGCCGGACCTCAGCCCGCGCTCACACCCCACTCCCGGGCGCGGACCGCCGCCTGGGTACGGCTGCGCAGGCCCAGCTTGCGCAGGACCCGGCTGACGTGGGTCTTCACCGTGGCCTCGGCCATCGACAGCGAGGCCGCGATCTCCGCGTTGGACCGCCCCTCGCCCAGCAGCGCCAGCACCTCGCGCTCCCGCGCCGTCAGGGACTCCAACTCGGCCGGCGGCGCGATCTCGGGGCCCGGCTCCGCGAACTCCGCGATCAGCCGACGGGTGACGGCGGGCGCGATCAGCCCCTCGCCCCGGGCCACGGTGCGGACGGCGTCCACCAGCCCTGCCGCGTCGGTGTCCTTCAGCAGGAAACCCGCCGCCCCCGCGCGCAGCGCGCCGAAGACGTAGGCGTCCAGGTCGAACGTCGTCAGCACCAGCACGTCCGCCAGGGCCTCGGCCGTGATCCGCCGGGTGGCCGAGACGCCGTCCAGCCGCGGCATCTGGACGTCCATCAGCACGACGTCGGGGCCCAGTTCGCGCGCCAGCCGCACTGCCTCCTCGCCGTCCCCGGCCTCCCCGACGACCTCGACGTCCGGGGCGCTCCCCAGGATGAGGACCAGCCCGGACCGCACGGCGGCCTGGTCCTCGGCGACCAGTACCCGGATCGTCACGCGGCATCGGCTCCTTCGCTCAGCGGCAGCCTGGCCCACACCCGCCAGCCGTCGGCGTCCGGCCCGGCGGAGAACGCCCCTCCGAGCAGTTCGACGCGTTCCCGCATGCCGACGAGGCCCGCGCCGGACCCCGGCAGCCGGGGGCCACCGCGGCCCAGCGGCGACTGGACGCTCACCGTCAGGTCCGCGGCCCGGTCCACCCGGACGGTCACCTCGCCGGGCGCGGCATGCTTCAACGCGTTGGTCAGCGCCTCCTGGACGACGCGGTACGCGGCCAGTTCGACCGGCGCGGGCAGACCGTCGGCCGCCCCGGCGGCGCCGGGCTCCGTGTACGTGCCGCACAGCGTGAACCGGAGCCCGTCCGGTGCGCCCCCGGAGCGGGCCTGGTCGACCAGCGCGGGCAGACCGTCCAGCGTAGGGCGGGCGGCGGGGGCGTCGCCGTCCCCGGCCTCGTCGCGCAGGATGCCGATCAGCCGGCGCATCTCCGTGAGTCCCTGCACGCTGTTCTCCCGGATCACCCCGAGCGCCCGCGCGGTGGCCGACGTGTCGTCGAGCGACTGCGCGGCCGTCGCGTGCAGGGCGATGGCCGACAGGTGATTGGCGACCAGGTCGTGCAACTCCCGTGCCATCCTCGCCCGTTCCGCGCCCACGGCCTGACGGCGGTCCATCTCGGCCAGCCGTGCCGTCTGCTCGGCCCGCAGCCGCATGGCCGTGGCCGTGTCGCGATGTGTGCGCACCAGCAGCCCCGTGTAGGCGGGCACGGCCGTGACCCCGGCGAACAGCGCCCCGACGAGCAGCGCCTCCGCCTCCCGCAGCGCGGCCAGCATGGCCAGGGTGAACGCCACGCTCATCGCCATCGTCCACGGCGGCAGCAGCCGCGCCCGGCGCGGGCCGCCGTAGAGCACCGCGGCGTAGACGATGTCGGTGAAGACGATCAGCGTCGCCAGCAGGCCGCCGGTCAACGCGTCGCCGACGAACGCCAGTGCGGCGACGACCAGCGTCCACGGCCCGCGGCTGCGTCGTCCCAGCGCGGCCAGGCACATGACGAGCAGCGGCAGCAGTGCCCAGTCCCCGTACGCCTCACCCAGCCCCTGGTGGATGGTGAACAGGTCCAGCGCCCAGAGGAGCAGCCCGCCCAGCAGGCCGACGACGGCGATCACGACGTCCGAGCGGTGCGGGCGGAGCGAGGTGGCGCGGGGCATGACCCCATCTCAGCACGGGGCGGGCCTCGGTACCTCCGCCACCCGGCGGATGCCGGAAGTACATCGAAGGATGCAGGGGCGGATCGTCACCCACGACGACGAACGGGCCGGTCGTGGCGGAGACCCTGGAGGGGAGAGACAAGGAGCTCGCCGTGCTGGTCGCCCTCATCATCGCCGCCGAGATCGGATTCTGGATCCTGCTCGCCCTCGGCCTGTCCCTGCGCTACCTGGCCCGCATGCCCCGGGCCGGGCTCGCCGTCCTCCTGTGCGAGCCGCTGCTCGAACTCGTGCTCCTCGTCGCGAGCGCCCTCGACCTGCGCGACGGTGGTGAGCCCGGGTGGCGGCACGGGCTGGCCGCCGTCTACATCGGGTTCACGCTCACCCACGGTCACTACCTGGTCCGCTGGGGCGACGCCCGGTTCGCCCACCGGTTCGCGGGCGGCCCGCCGCCGGTCAAGCCGCCGCGCTACGGAAGGGCCCGCGCCCTCCACGAGTGGAAGATGAGCGCCCGCGCCGTCGGGGCCGCCGCCATCGCCGCCGCCCTGCTCCAGGGCGCGATCTGGTTCGTCGGAGACGGCGGCGACGTCGACCCGCTGCGGATGTGGCAGACGCGGATGGCCTGGGTCGTGGTCATCGCCCTCATCATCGCGGCGAGCTACACGATCTGGCCCAAGCAGCCGCCCCGGAGCGCGCGGCCGGACTCCGGCGCGGCGGCGCGGGAGCGCCTGCGGCGCTGACCGAGGGGAGCGCGGCCGGGAAGCCACGGGGGTGCGTCCCGGCCGCGCTCCGGCCGTCCTCGCCCTTCCGGAGGCCTCCGGGGGCTCCGGCTGCTCCCGGCTGCTCCGGATGCAGGAACGCGGCATTCGGGGTGATCCTGGACGAGGACACCGCACATCGGCGGAAAGGACAGCCATGTCCATCATGGATAAGCTGAAGGGCATGCTCAAGGGCCATGAGGACCAGGCCCGCCAGGGCGTGGAGAAGGGCGGCGACCACGTCGACAAGCGCACCGGCGGCCGGTACGAGAAGCACGTCGACACCGCCCAGGAGCGACTCGACGAGCAGCTCGGCGGCGAGCAGCCGAGGGGACGTGGCGAGGACCGTCCGCCGGAGCCCTGACCGGGCGCCCCGGAACACCGTCCCCCGCCGCCGGAGTCCCGGCGGCGGGGGACGCCGCGTTCAGGCGACCGCCGTCCCCCGGACGTGGTCGGCGGTCGGGAACAGGACTCCCGTCTCGGGGAAGCGGAAGCGGTGCAGCTCGGTGACGGTGAAGCCGGCCGCCTCGATCGCCCCGGCCGTGTCCCGTCCGGTGTGGCAGCCGCCCATCAGCCGCGGCCAGAACGTCGAGTCCAGCACGTCCTGAAGCCGCCGCTCCCCGGCCGACGCCGCCCGCACGTGCTCGAAGAAGCGCAGTTCCCCGCCCGGGCGCAGGACGCGGCGCAACTCGCGCAGCGCTGCCCACGGTTCCGGCACGGAACACAGCACCAGCGAGGCCACGGCCGCGTCGAACGATCCGTCCGGGTACGGCAGCGCCTCGGCAGAACCGGCCACGACCTCGATCGGGGCCGAAACCGCCCCGGCCGCCCGCTCGGCCATCTCCCGCAGGTGCCGCTCCGGCTCCACGGCCACCACACGCGTCACGTCGGCCGGGTAGTGGGGGAAGTTGAGGCCGTTCCCGGCCCCGAGCTCGATCACCTCGCCCCGGAGCCCGGCCAGCATGCGGTCGCGCTGCTCGCCCGCCCCGGCGCGCTCCAGCCCCGGCCCGGCCAGCCGCGCGTAGAACCGCGAGAACACCGGCCGACTCGTCTGCGTCATGTCCGCACCACCTCCTGAACGCGCCCGCCACCGTGCGGCGCTCCGGCCACGGTGCCACGCTCCGGCCACGGTGCCACGCCCCGGCGCGCGCGCACACCCGCCGCGCCGTCCGGGCCCACCGTGCGGGCTCGCGCCCGAGCTCGCGGGCGGCGCGAGGCTCAGGTGCGCAGGTAGGAAGCGCCGTTGACGTCCAGGACCGTGCCGGAGCTCCACTGCGCCTGCGGGGACGCCAGCCACAGCACGGCCGCGGCGACGTCCTCCGGGACGGCGACCCGGCCGAACGGGCTCTGCGAACGGATCGCCTCCCCCTCGGCGCCGCTCAGCCGGTGCGCCACCCGGTCGGTGTCGATGAAGCCGGGTGCCACCGAGGCCACCGCGATGCCGTGCGGGCCGAGCGCCACCGCCAGGGACTGGCCCAGCGCGTGCAGCCCGGCCTTCGTCGCCCCGTAGGCCGGATGGTCGGGCTCGCCGCGGAACGCCCCGCGCGAACCGACGTTGACGATCCGTCCGCCCCCGCCCTGGGCGATCATGCGCTGCGCGGCGGCATGGCTCAGATGGGCCGGCGCGAGCAGGTTGACGGCCACGTGGCGCTCCCAGGCCGCGATCCAGTCGGCGGCCGGGGTGCCGGCGGGCGGGTGCGCCGCGGTGCGCGCCGCGGCGTTGTTCACCAGCACGTCGATCCCGCCGAGCGCGTCGGCCGCCGCCTCCACCAGGGCACCGGCCCGGGCGGCGTCCGTCAGATCCGCGCCCAGCACGGTGTGTCCGGTGCCCGGCAGGCCCGCCGCCGTCTCCTCGGCCTCGGCGCGGCGGCTGCCGTAGTGCAGGGCCACCCGGTCCCCGTTGGCCGCGAACGCCCGGACCAGAGCCCGGCCGAGGCCGCCCGCCGCGCCGGTCACCAGCACCCGTCGGCCGCTGCCGGGGAAGCCGTCGCCCGTCACCGGGGCCCGATCCGCCGTTGGTTCCCTGTCGTCCCGCACCGCGTGTCCTCCCGCCTGGTCCGGCCCCACCCTACGGGAAGGCCCCGCGGGTGCTCAGCCCACGGCCAGCCGGGCGGAACGGCGCAGGTCGGCGGCGAACCGGGCGCCCTCCTCGGTGCTCGTCCGCCCGCTCGCCCGGGACACGACCACCATGCCCGCGGTGCTGTGGTCGGCCCACATGCAGAACTGCGTCTCCTGGCGCTCGCCGGTCACCACGTTCGCGCCGACCGCGAGCCGGCACTTGACGACCGCGTTCTCCGCCCCCTGCGGGGTGACCCGCTCCGGGGCGCCCTTGAGCGTCGTCCGGGACCCGGGGGAGTCCGCCACGTCCTCGGCGAGCTGCCGGAAGGCGGCGTCGACGGCGGCCTCGGGGTCCGCCACCCGTCCCCAGGCCCCGGCGAAGATCGCGAACCGCGCCTCCGGGTCCTCCAGGACGTCCGGCTCCAAGGGGTCGACGGTGGCGTAGTTGGCGTTCACCGTCGTCGCGTCCTCGACGCCGAAGGCCGCCACCGTCCCCTCCGAGCCTTCGGGCAGGACGGCGTCCCCCGTCCGGTAGAAGGGGCCCGCTGCCTCCGGAGGCAGCAGCAGGTGCGGCCCGTCGTCCGTGACCCCGTCGTCGCCGGAGAGCAGCAGCGTCGTACCGGTGAGCACCCCCACGAGGGCGAGGGCGCCCACGGCGGTCCACACACCCCGCGGGCGGCGGAGTCCGGCCAGGGACAGACTGAGGTTCACGGCGGCGTACCTTCCGGGGGCGAGGACGAGCGGCCGCCGCCCGGAGAGCGGCGCCTGACCCCGTGCGGGTCCGGGCCATTACAGATCACCGCCGCGCCGGGGGCTAGAGGTGCGACCCCGATCGTTACCAGTGGGTAGGCCGGGTGAGACCCCGCGGCAGCCTCGTGGCGCCGTCCCCGTGCGCGCCGTCGACCTGCGCCTGACCGAGGAACAGGGCCCCGGTGAGATCCGCCCCCGCGAGCCGGGCGTCCCGCAGGTCGGCGCCCAGCAGGTCGGCGTGGCGCAGGTCCGCGCGGGTCAGGTCGGCGGCGATCAGGCAGGTTCCCCGCAGCGCTGCCCCGCGCAGACCGGCCCCGCGCAGCCGGGCACCCGCCAGGTCCGCGCCCCGGCGGTCCCGCCGCCCCGGCACACCGGCCCGCACCAGCTCGCTCGTCCGCCACAGCAGCGCGCCCACCTCCTGCCGCAGCGCGTCGACGTCCAGCGCCGCCACCTGCGCCGCAGCGCCCCGGCTCAGCCCGTCGACCCGCTCCAGGCTGCGGCGCAGCTCACCGTGGACGGGCGCCGCCTCGGGCCGCTCCAGCGCCTCCGTCAGGTACCACAGCAGCTCGTGCAGGTGCCGCATGATGGGGAAGACGCCGAACATGCCCCGGGCCGTCTCCGGCGCCGAGCGCCAGTCCTTCCCGCCGAACGTGTGCTGCGAGACCTTCTGGCCCGCGCCGAAGCAGTCGTAGACCGTGCAGCCGGAGAACCCGCGCTCCCGCAACTCCGCGTGCACTGCGCAGCGGAAGTCCGCCCGCAGGTTGCGACACGGCTCGCCGGCCGCCTTGTCCGCGGGGAAGCCCGCCGACGCGGCGAAGGGCAAGGCCACACAGCACAGCCCGAAACAGCTTCCGCACTCCGCGTACAGCCCCAGCTCCCGCCGCTCCACCCGCAACACCCTGCTCTCCACGCCTCCGACGTCTCCGCACGTGCCATTCTGCCCGGTCCGCCGACGCCGCGCGCTCACCCGTTCGGCGGTAGCCCGGGTGAATATGCCCCGCTGATCGGTCAGCGCTGAGGCCGTGCCGATGACAGCGCCGTGGATACGATGGAGGCGCATTCCGGCCGACCGGGTCGAGCTGGCGGTCGAGATCGTCTCGACCGACCGGAACAGCTATCACCACAAGAAGCAGCTCTGGTACGCCCGCAGCGGCATTCCCGTCTACCTGCTCATCGACCCGAACGTCGGCGTCTGTGAGCTGTGCACCGAGCCCGTCTCACCGTCCTACCGCGCCGTGCGCCACTCGGAGTTCGGGGAACCCGTGAAGCTGCCCGAGCCGTTCGGGTTCTCCGTGGAGACCTCGCGGTTCCGCCGCCACCCGCCGCGGCCGTAACCGGGGGAATCTGACGGGCTATCGTGTGAGGATGGCCGTACCTGAGCTGATCCGTATCGTTTCGCGTTCGTCACCGATGGCCCTGGCGCAGGTGGAGCGGGTACGCGCCGAGCTGGCGGCCCGTCACCCGGGCGTGCGCACGGAGGTCGTCCCCGTCACCACCGCGGGCGACCGGTGGATGGGCGACCTGGCACGTCTCGGCGGGAAGGGCGCGTTCACCAAGGAGGTCGACGCCACGCTGCTGGCCGGCGAGGCGGACCTGGCGGTGCACTGTGTGAAGGACGTCCCCGCGGACCGCCCGCTGCCGGCCGGGACGACGTTCGCGGCGTTCCTCAAGCGCGACGACGTCCGCGACGCCCTCATCCACCCCGGAGGCCTCCCCCTCGACGAACTGCCGCCGGGCACTCGGATCGGCACCTCCTCGGTGCGACGCCGGGCCCAACTCGCCGCCTCCCACCCGCATCTGGAGTGCGTGCCCATGCGGGGCAACGCCGGGCGCCGGATGGAGAAGCTGGCCGCGGGGGACGCCGACGCCCTGCTGCTCGCCGTCTCGGGCCTGGAGCGCATCGACCGCATGGACGTCGTCACCGACGTCCTGTCCACCGAGACCATGTGCCCGCCCGTCGGCGCCGGCATCCTCGCGCTCCAGTGCCGGGAGGACGACGCCGAGCTGATCGACGCCGTCAGCCTCCTCGGGGACCCGGACACCCATCGGGAGGCCACGGCCGAGCGGATGTTCCTCCACGTGCTCCAGGGCCACTGCAACAGCCCGATCGCCGGCTACGCCCGCGCCCGGCGCGACGATCTGTCGCTGCGCGCGTGCGTCTTCACGCCCGACGGCAAGACGGTGCTCAACGCGCACGAGTGGGCCGGGCGGCTCGACCCGGCGACGCTGGGCACCTCCGTCGCCGTCGCCCTCCTGCGGCAGGGCGCCCGCGACCTGATCGACGGCATCGCGCACTGACGCCGCCGAGCAGGCTGCCGGCCCCGGGTCCTGGGGGAGCGGCCTGCCCTCAGCGGTTCTCGCCGGGCACCCAGAGGACGTCGCCCTGGGCCTTGTTCGCCGTGCGGGCCAGGATGAACAGCAGGTCCGACAGGCGGTTGAGGTAGGTGGCGGTGAGCGGGTTCATCGTGTCGCCGTGCTCGGCCAGCGCCGCCCACGTGGACCGCTCGGCGCGCCGGACCACCGTGCACGCCTGGTGCAGCAGGGCCGCGCCGGGGGTGCCGCCGGGCAGGATGAAGCTGCGCAGCTTCTCCAGGTCGGCGAGGAAGGTGTCGCAGTCGCTTTCCAGCCGGTCGACGTAGGACTGCAGCACCCGCAGCGGGGGGAACTTCGGGTCCTCCACCACCGGCGTGGACAGGTCGGCGCCCACGTCGAAGAGGTCGTTCTGCACCCGGGTGAGGACGGTCACGACCTCTTCCGGGAGGCCGCCCAGGGCGATCGCCACGCCGAGCGCCGCGTTCGCCTCGTTCGCGTCGGCATACGCCGAAATGCGGGTATCGGTCTTGGCCGTGCGGCTCATGTCGCCCAGGGCCGTCGTGCCGTCGTCGCCGGTGCGGGTGTAGATACGTGTCAGGTTGACCATGGTGTGAGCGTAGCCCCGGCGAGGGCTCCCGGTCCGGCTGCGCGAACGTCAACTGGCGGGGCGCCGCAGCGGGATAACGATCGGATGTGATGTCCGTCAGCTGAGACGTGATGCGCATCTCTTCGCCGCCCACGCTCCGCTCACGGACGCTATGGTCCGCCTGAGAGCACGCACTGGTGACTGTTTTCCAGAGGGGACATCACGTTGGAAGCCAAGAAGCTCGCCGTCATCGGAGCCGGACTCATGGGCTCCGGCATCGCGCAGGTCTCCGCCCAGGCGGGCTGGGACGTGGTGCTGCGCGACGTCACCGACGAGGCCCTGGCCCGCGGTAAGGGCGGCATCGAGGCCTCCTACGAGAAGTTCGTCGGCAAGGGCAAGCTCTCCGCCGAGGACGCGCAGGCGGCGCTCGGCCGCATCACCACCACGACCGACCTGGACGCGGCCGCCGACGCCGACATCGTCGTCGAGGCCGTGTTCGAGAAGCTCGACGTCAAGCAGGAGATCTTCCGCGCGCTGGACGGCGTGGCGAAGGACGAGACCATCCTGGCCTCGAACACCTCCGCCATCCCGATCACCAAGATCGCCGCGGCCACGAAGCGCCCGGACCGCGTCGTCGGCACGCACTTCTTCTCGCCGGTGCCGATGATGCAGCTGTGCGAGCTGGTGCGCGGTCTGAAGACCAGCGACGAAACCCTCGCCACCGCCCGGGCGTTCGCCGAGGGCATCGGCAAGACCTGCATCGTCGTCAACCGGGACGTGGCCGGGTTCGTCACCACCCGCCTGATCGCCGCCCTCGTCGTCGAGGCCGCCAAGCTCCGCGAGTCCGGCGTGGCCACCGCCGAGGACATCGACATCGCCTGCAAGCTCGGTTTCGGGCACGCCATGGGCCCGCTGGCCACCGCCGACCTCACCGGCATCGACATCCTGCTCAACGCGGCCGACAACATCTACACCGAGTCGCAGGACGAGAAGTTCGCCGCCCCCGAGCAGATGCGCCGCATGGTCGACGCGGGCGACCTGGGCCGCAAGTCCGGGGAGGGCTACTACCGCTACTGAACGGTCGGGGCGCGGCCGAACGGGCCGCGCCCCGTCATCCGCCAGGGTGAACTTCCGTGTCGATTCCCACACGGACAGCAACCCCGCCCACCGGCCGGCCGTCAGGTGTGGTGGGACATTCGGATACGAAGGTTCACGCAGCGTAATAACGGAGCACCGGGAGCGCGTTATGCAGATCAAGGGCGATCACGCCGAGCTGTACGTCGGGGGCCGCCTCGACGTGCGCAGCGCAGCGGACGCCCGGTCGGCTCTGCAGACCGCCCTCGAGAGCGGCGACGGCGACCTCGTCCTCAGCCTCGCCCAGCTCGACTCCTGGGACGCCACCGGCCTCGGCGTCATCATGGGCGCCCACCGCCGCGCGGGCCGCTGCGGCCGCCGCCTCGTCCTGCGCGACGTCCCGCCGCAGATGCAGCGACTCCTCGTCGCCACCCGGCTGCACCGCATCCTCGCGATCGAGGGCGAAACGCTCACGAAGCCGTGACGATTCCACCCGCCCCCGGGGGGTGGGGTTCGTCCGGGCCCGGCGGCCGTCTACTGTTCCCTTCACTGCCGGGAAGGGCCCAGGGAGTACCGCACGCACCGCCACTGGGGGGCTTTCACCATGCACCCGTCCCACCGCGGACCGGAGGACCACGACGGCCACGAGAGCCATGACAGCGGGGCACTCGCGCGCACGGTCCAGCTGGTCGCCGGTGACTACCTGCTGACCGTCAACCCCGTCGACGGCAGCGAGATCGAGCCATGCCCGCCGGACCGCCGGCCGGAGACCCCGCGCCGGCGCGGTCCCGAGCAGCGGGCGGAGCGCGGCCGTGCGGCCGTGCCGCCCGCCCTCGTCGGCGAGGCCGCCCTGGACCTGCCGCTGCTGGAGCGCGAGGAGGAGCGCGACCGGCTCGTCCGGCTCCTCTCCCGCGGCCGCTCGGTACGCCTCAGCGGCCCCTCCGGCTCCGGCCGCACCGCCCTGCTCGACGCCGTCGCGGCCGACTGCGCGGAGCTGGCCCCCGACGGCGTCGTCCGGCTGCACGGGCGCGGGCGCGGCCCCGCCGACCTGCTCTACGAGCTCTACGCCGCCGTCTACAAGACCGCCCGGCACCGGCCGCGCGACGAGCAGCTCCTCGATCTTCTCGCCGACATCGGCGCCGTCGTCGTCCTGGACGACCTGGAGTTCGGCGGCGAGACGCTGGAGGAACTGCTCGAGGCGACCCCCGAGTGCGCGTACCTCGTCTCCGTCACCCCCGACGTCCCCGCCCCCGCCGCCCACTCCGGGATCGAGGAGGTCTTCCTCCGCGGCATCAGCCGCACCGCCTGCGTGGACCTCCTGGAGCACGCCACCGGCCGGACCCTCCTGGAGTACGAGGCCGACTGGGCCGGCGACCTGTGGTTCGAGTCCGAGGGGCTGCCCCTGCGCTTCGTCCAGGGCGCGGCCCTGCTGCGTCAGCGGGCCGTTCCATCCTCCGCCGACCCGACGGCCCCGGTGGTCATCGAGACGGACGAGGAGAAGAGCCCGCCGCCGCTGTCCGTCGCCTCCGTCGTCGCCGAGCGCCTCGCCGAGACGCTGAGCGAGCAGGGCCGCGAGGTGCTGCGGTTCGCCGTCGCCCTCGACGGCGCCGTGCCGCAGGCCGCGCACCTGCCCGCCCTGCTCGACGACGAGCGCGCCGACGCCGCCCTGGCCGAGCTCGTCGCCGCCGGCCTCGCCACCGCGGACGGACCCCACTACCGGCTCGCGGCCGGCGTCACCGAGCAGCTCGCCCGGGCGGGCTACGACGAGGGTGCGGGCGCCCGCGCCCGGACCGCGGCACGGCACTACGCCTGGTGGGCCGGCCACCCCTCCGTCACCCCGGAACGGGTGGCGCAGGAGGCCGGCACCCTGCTGGCGGCCGTCGCCGCCGCCCGTGCCGCCGGGCACGACTCCGTCGTCGTGCTCCTGGCCCACACCGCGGCCCCCGTCTTCGCGGCTGCGGGCCGCTGGTCGCCCTGGCGGCGGATCCTCACCGAGGGAGGCGGCGTCGCCGCCCAGGCCGGTGAGCTGGCCGAGGAAACGTACTTCCACCACGAACTGGGCATCCACGCCCTGTGCGTCGGTGACCTGGACCGCGCCCGCGCGGAGCTGGAGACCGCGATGCGGCTGCGCGGCGAGCTCGCCGACCGCAGCGGCTCGTTCGCCAGCCGCCGTGCGCTGGCGCTCGTCGCCGACGCCGCCGCCGCGAAGCGGCCCGCCCTCGGCCCGGGCGGGGCACCGCCCACGGGCTCCGAGGACGAGACGGCCGTCGTCCCGTCCCTCACCCCGCCGGTCCCCGCCGCGCTGGCGGGCACGGCCGCCCTGCCGGCCGTCGACCCCGTGCCGTTCGGGGCCGACGAGGAGCCCCGGGGCCTGCTCACCGGACGCCGCCGCAACGTCTTCGCCGCGGCGGCAGGAGCGGTGCTCGCGATCCTGCTGGGCACGGCCGTCACCCTCGCCAACATCGGTGGCGACGGCGGCGACGCCGGTGACTCTGTGCAGCCGGATCGTTCCGCCACGTACGACGTCACCGACACGCGTTACCCCTCGGAGGGCAGCGCCTCGCCCTCCGAGTCCGAGTCCGAGGACGCCTTGACGCCCGGCCCGAGCGGCGACCCCAGCGACTCCGCCGACACGCCGAGCGGCTCGCCGTCGGAGTCCGAGTCCTCGAGCACGCCGTCGGAGGAGTCCTCGTCCCCCGAGGACGAGCCCTCGGACCCGGCCGGCGGCGGTTCGTCGGACGGCGGGAGCACGGCGGACGGTGGCAACACGGCCGACGGCGGGAGCACGGCGGACGGCGGGAACACGGCGGACGGTGGCAACACGGCCGACGGTGGCAACACGGCGGACGGCGGGAACACGGCGGACGGTGGCAACACGGCCGACGGCGGGAGCACGGCGGACGGCGGGAACACGGCGGACGGTGGCAACACGGCGGACGGCGGGAACACGGCCGACGGTGGCAACACCACCGACGGCAGCGACACGACCGGCGGCGGCAGCACCACCGACGGCAGCGACACGACCGGCGGCACCACCACCGCCACCGGCCCCGGGCCCACGACGACCGGCGGCGAGACGAGTACCTCCGGCGGGAACGACCCGGAGATCGTCTGACCTCACGCAGCCGCCCCGGCCCCGGTGTGTCACCGGTGCCGGGGCGGCGGTCCGTGCGGCGGAGGCGCCGAGGGGTCAGAAGAGGCGGAGCTTGTCGTCGTCGACGCCGCGCAGGGCGTCGTAGTCGAGCGTCACGCAGTCGATGCCGCGGTCCGTGGCCAGGACGCGGGCCTGCGGCTTGATCTCCTGGGCCGCGAACACACCCTTGACCGGGGACAGACGGGGGTCGCGGTTCAGCAGCTCCAGGTAGCGGGTGAGCTGCTCGACGCCGTCGATCTCGCCGCGGCGCTTGATCTCGACGGCCACCGTCGCACCGTCGCCGTCGCGGCCCAGGATGTCCACCGGACCGATGGCGGTGGGGTATTCGCGGCGGATGAGGGTCCAGCCGTTGCCGAGGGTCTCCATGCGGTCGGCGAGGAGTTCCTGGAGGTGCGCCTCGACACCGTCCTTGATGAGCCCCGGGTCCGTCCCCAGCTCGTGGCTTGAGTCGTGGAGGATTTCTGCCATCGTGATGATCAGTTTTTCGCCCGCCTTGTTGATGACCGTCCAGACCCCGTCCTCGGCCTCCTTGAGCGTGCACGGCGGAGACATCCAGTTGAGGGGTTTGTAGGCCCGGTCGTCGGCGTGGACGGACACCGATCCGTCGGCTTTCACCAGAATCAGGCGGGGCGCCAGGGGGAGGTGGGCGGTGAGCCGGCCGGCGTAGTCCACGGAGCAGCGGGCGATGACGAGACGCATGGCGGCACGCTACTCGACCGGGACGACGCGGAGCGATTCGCCCCTGGTTCTCCCCGTTCATACATGGCCTGTTGTGTGCGCAACCCTATGGTGGCGGACTCGTTACGGCCTTACCGTAGGTGATGGGGGTGTCGCTGCTCGGTGAGCGCACCACGAGCGGGGCCCCTCGTCCCGTCCGTACGGCCCCGGGTTCGTCCGGGGCCGCGAGAGGAGAACCCCATGTCGCTCGACGTCTCACCGGCCCTTCTGGCACAGGCCGAGCGAGGCGAGGTCGACGAAGCGGCTTTCGTCGACTGCGTCAAGAACTCCCTCCCCTACGCATGGGAGATGGTCAGCTCCCTCGTCGCCCGACTCCAGGTCGACGGTGGGGATTTCGCCGACAACCAGACACCGCCGCCGGACGAGCAGGCGCGCGGTCAGCTCCTCCGGGCGCTGGCCAGCGACGCGATCCGGGGGGCGCTGGAGCGGCACTTCGGGGTGCGGCTCGCCTTCCAGAACTGCCACCGGGTCGCGGTCTTCCCGCTCGACTCCACGGCGGACGAACGGCTGGAGCGCTTCACCTCGGTCCGTGGCCAAC
Organism: Streptomyces sp. WMMC1477; assembly: GCF_027460245.1. NCBI lineage: Bacteria > Bacillati > Actinomycetota > Actinomycetes > Kitasatosporales > Streptomycetaceae > Streptomyces > Streptomyces sp. WMMC1477. The sequence goes on from NZ_JAPZBD010000003.1 coordinate 4,231,920, forward strand.
TGCTCAACCAGTCGCCTCTGCTGCGCGACTGCTGAGTCGTTTCAGCACGGGCTGTCGCCGCTCGCGCAGGCCGTGGACGCGCCCTCGCCCGCCCCGGCGCCGAGGAGCGGCAGCACCTCGGCGCCGAGGCGGTGGACGTTCGCCTCGGTGGCCGCCAGGTCGCCGGAGCCCTCGGCGAGCAGCGCGAAGCGCTGGATGCCGGTGCGCTCCGACGTCCGGGCCAGGCGCTCGGCGCACAGCTCGGGCGGGCCGACGGGGTGCAGGCCGCACAGCAGCTCCGTGTAGGCGACGGGGTCGCGCATGGCGCGCTCACGGCCGTCCACGGTGACGTGTGCGGCCAGCCCCTGCCGCAGCCAGCCCGGCATGGCCTTGAGGAGCACCTCGGCGGCCTCGGCGCGGCTCGGGCCGACCTGCACCACGCCGGCGGACACGTGCTCGGCCGCCCGCGCTTCGACGGTGGCCGCGGGCCACCCGGCGGCCAGCGCCTCGCGCCGCCACAGTGCGGTCAGCCGCGCCTTCTCGTCGTCCCCGCAGTGCATGCCGAGCAGCATGGGCAGCCCGCGCCGGGCGGCGAGCCGCACCGAGCCCTCGGAGGTGCAGGCGACGACGACGGGTGGCCCGTCCGCCGCCGCGGCGAGAGCCTCCGCCGGGCGCGGTACGACGGCGACCTCGCGGAAGCGGTAGCGCGGCCCGTCCGCGCCCACCCGGCCCTCGCGGAGCCAGCGCAGCAGCAGGTCGAGGGATTCGGGGAAGCCCTCCTCGTACGCCTCGACCCCCGCGCCGAACACCTGCAGGTCGACCCAGGGTCCGCCCCGCCCGACGCCGAGGGTGAACCGCCCGGCGGCGGTGTGGTGCAGCAGGGCCGCCTGCTCGCCGAGGGCCACCGGGTGGGTGGTGGGCAGGACGCTGACGGCGGTGCCGACGCCGACGCGCCGGGTGCGCCCGAGCAGGTAGGCCGCCAGCGTCACGGCGGAGGGGCAGGTGCCGTAGGGCACGAAGTGGTGCTCGGCCAGCCAGACGGCGTCGAGGCCGGCCTCCTCGGCGGCCGTCGCCGAGCGCACCGCGCGGTGCAGCGCCTCACCCTGTCCCTGCCCGGGGAACTGGGCGGCCAGTACGAACGTGCCGACGCGCATGTCCATCGCCTCCTGGTGGCCGACGCGGGGTCACTCCACCGCACTAACGCGTGACACGTGCCATGGGCACGGCCGCCCCGCGAGTTCTTCCGATCATCAGCAGAACGAGTGACACGGCGCCCGCCGGTGCGAGTGCGCGCGGGCCCGCGACCGGACGGAAGCGGCCCGAACGGCCCAGCCCCGGCGGCTAGGCTGGAACGGACCGCACCACTCGGGGCAGGCCCGCCCCCGCACACCGTGAGGTGAAACGTGTCTCCGCGTCGAAACCGCCCACGTGGCGGAGCCAGGAACGGCAACGGCCCCGCCACCGGCGGTGGTCGGGGCATCGGCGTGGAGCACACCGAGGACTGGCGGGGGCAGGAGTGGGTCGTGCGCCGCGTCAGCGGAGCCGCCGCGGCCAAGCACTACCGCTGCCCCGGCTGCGACCAGCAGATCCCGCCCGGGGTGCCGCACGTCGTCACCTGGCCGCAGTTCGGGGACGTGGACGACCGCCGGCACTGGCACGCCCCCTGCTGGTCGGCCAGAGACCGGCGGACGACCCGGGTCCAGCGCTCCCGCAACGCCCCCCGGTACTGAGGGAGCGGCGGGAGCGGGGGCGGGCCTCAGACGTCCCGGGTGGCGATGCGGGCGTAGGCGGCGATGAGGACGGCGCCGGTGACGGCCGCGAGCAGACCGAGCAGCGGCCAGCCGTTGATCTCCTGGCCCGGGTCGAAGTCGAACCGGAACGGGATGTGGTAGAGCGTCGCCAGCCCGTTGAGCGTGGAGTACTCGCGGATCGTGTCCCCGAGCTCGCGGGTGCTCTCCGTGACCATGAACAGCGAGGCGATGAACGGCAGCAGGACGAGGCCGAGCATCGTGGTGACGGTGCCGGGCGTGCTGCGCAGCAGCGTGCCGACGGCGAGGGAGAGCAGGCCGAGCAGCGAGACGTAGAGGGAGGCCCCCAGCGTCGCGTCGAGCCACTGCGTCGACGTGGCCGTCGCCTCGCCCGCCGCCAGCGCGTCCTCGTTCCAGATGGCCGGGTCCGGGTAGGGCGAGAGCGGCTTGCCCTCGATCATGGCCGAGTGGATGAGGGCGGTCAGGCCGCAGGCCGCGAACGTCATGACGAACGACAGGACGAAGAACACGAGGGCCTTGGCGGTCAGCACCCGGGTGCGCTTGGGCGAGACGGCCAGCGTCGTGCGGATCATGCCGGTGCTGTACTCGGAGGTGACGACGAGCACGCCGAGCGTGATGATCGCCAGCTGTCCCAGCATCAGGCCGAAGAGGCCGGGGGCGAGGACGGGGATCTCGGCGTAGTCGGCGCTGCCGAAGGCGAGGCCGACGAGCAGGCCGATGCCGACGACGAGGACGAACATGACCGCGAGCGTCCAGATCGTCGACCGGACCGAGCGGATCTTCGTCCACTCCGAGGCGATGGCGTGGCCGAGGTGCGTCTTCTTGTCGCCGCCCTGGGCGGGCTGCGGGTAGCCCTCGGGGGCGCGGCCGTGCGCCCCCTGCGGAGCGGGCTGCTGGGGCGCTGCGGGCTGCTGCGGGGCGTAGGGCGTGCTCATCGGGCGTCCTCGCGGTCGGACGTGGGCTGCTGGGCGGGCGCGGGCGCGGGCGCGGGGGCCGGGGGACCGGCGGGCGGCGCCTGCGGGGGCGGGGCGTAGGGACCGCCGGGAGCCTGGGGCACGGGAGCCCCGGCGGGCGCGGCGCCCTGCCACGGCCCCGGCTGCCCCGGCTGCTGTCCGGGCGCGGAAGGTGCTCCGCCGCCCCAGCCCCAGGCGGTCTGGCCGCCGTGGGAAGCGCCGTGCGGGGCACCCTGCGGCGGCAGGCCCGGGTGCCCGGTACCGGCGGCCGCCGCGGCGTAGTCGACGGCGCCCTGCGTCATGAGCATGTAGGCCTCCTCCAGGGAGGCGTGGTGCGGGGAGAGTTCCCACAGCCGGACGTCGGCGGAGTGCGCGACGTCGCTGATCCGGGGGAGCGGCAGCCCGGTGACCTTCAGCGCGCCGTCCTGCTCGGGCTCGACGCGGCCGCCCGCCTCGGCGAGCGCGGCGGAGAGCTTCTCCCGGTGCTGTGGCAAGTCGTCCGGGGTGCGGACGCGGGCGAACTCCGCGGAGTTGGCGGCGATGAACTCCTTCACCGACTGGTCGGCCAGGAGCTGGCCCCGGCCGATGACGATGAGGTGGTCGGCGGTGAGGGCCATCTCGCTCATGAGGTGGCTGGACACGAACACGGTGCGGCCCTCGGCGGCCAGCTGCTTCATGAGCTGCCGCACCCAGCGGATGCCCTCCGGGTCGAGGCCGTTGACGGGCTCGTCGAACAGGAGCACCCGCGGGTCGCCGAGCAGCGCGGCGGCGATGCCGAGCCGCTGGCCCATGCCGAGGGAGAAGTCCTTGGCCCGCTTGCCCGCGACGGACCGCAGGCCGACGATGTCCAGCACCTCGTCCACGCGCCGCTTCGGGATGCCCGACAACTGCGCCAGGCACACCAGGTGGTTGCGCGCGGTGCGGCCACCGTGCAGGGCCTTCGCGTCGAGCAGCGCCCCCACCTGGCGGGCCGCGTTGCCGTGCTGGCGGAACGACCGCCCGCCGATGGACACGGTCCCGCTGCTCGGCTCGTCCAGCCCCAGGATCATCCGCATCGTCGTGGACTTTCCCGAGCCGTTGGGCCCGAGGAAGCCGGTGACGACACCTGGACGTACCTGGAAGGACAGGTTGTACACGGCTGTCTTGGCACCGTAGTGCTTGGTCAGCCCGAAAGCCTCGATCATGCAGTTCGCCCCTGGCCGTACGTGCGTGCGGGGCCTCGGTCAGCGCCCCCGTAGGCAAGGAGGCTACCGTCGCTTGAACGGTTCCCGTCGGACGGGTGGGCCAGGGGCGGTCCGGGACGAACTCAGGCGTCCCGCTTCCTCAGCGTCAGATAGCCGGCGACGAGGGCCACCGCCGTCCAGCCCACCATGATGAGCAGCCCGCCCCACGGGCCGTAGGGCCGGTCACCGGTGTCCACGACGCTCATGATCCAGCCGCCGGCCTGGTCCGGGAACCAGTACCCGACGTCGCGGGTGGCCTCGATGTTGGCCAGGATCGGCGTGACCAGGAAGAACAGCGGGACGAGGATGGAGAACGCCAGCAGCGCGCTGCGCAGGATCCAGGTGACCCCCATGGCGAACAGCGCGATGAGCGTCATGTAGAGACCGCCGCCGATGACGGCGCGCAGCACGTTCTCGTCGCCGAGCGAGACCGAGAGGTCGCCGAGCATCGCCTGACCGAGGAAGAACGACACGAAGCTGGTGATCATGCCGACGACGAGGACCAGCCCCGTGCCGACGACCAGCTTCGCCGTCATGAACGTCCCGCGCTGCGGAACCGCGGCCAGCGAGGCCCGGATCATCCCGGTGCTGTACTCGTTGGAGACCAGCAGGATGCCGAAGGCGATCATCGCGAGCTGCCCGAGCGACATCCCGGCGAAGCTGGTCAGCACCGGGTCGAAGGTGAGCCGGTCCCGCTCGGGGAGGTCCTCGAAGCTGCTGTTGATCACCAGGCTGATCAGGACGCCGATCGCGACCGTGACGAGGAACGCGATGCCGAGCGTCCACATCGTGGCCCGGACGGTGATGGCCTTGGTCCACTCCGAACGGAGGACCCGAGTCGTGTGAGCCATGGTCAGGCCCCCTTTCCGTGACCGTCGGCCGCCGCGGGCCCCTCCGGCCCGCCGGGCGCCGTCGTGGCTGCGGGCCCGCCCGCGGTGCCCGGCCCGCCCGGAGCCGCGGGCACCCCGGATCCGCCGGGACCACCGGGCGCGCCCGGCGTGGCGGGGCCGCCCGGCGCCGCCGCGGGGGCGGCCCCGTGCGCGTGGTACTGCACCGAACCGGCCGTCAGCCGCATGAAGGCCTCCTCCAGCGAGGCCTGCTGCGGGCTCAGCTCGTGGAGCACGAGCCCCTCGCCCGCGGCCAGCTCACCCACCCGGTCGGATTCGGCGCCGTCCACCTCCAGCGCGCCGTCCCCGGAGTCCGCGGCCGTCAGCCCGGCGCCCGCCAGGGCGTCGCGCAGCCGCTCGGGCTCGGGCGTGCGCACCCGCACGTACGAGCGGGAGTTCTCCCGGATGAACTGGCGCATGGAGGTGTCGGCGAGCAGCCGCCCCTGGCCGATGACGATGAGGTGATCGGCGGTGAGGGCCATCTCGCTCATCAGATGGCTGGAGACGAAGACCGTCTTGCCCTCGGAGGCCAGGTACTTCATCAGGTTGCGGATCCAGTGGATGCCCTCCGGGTCCAGTCCGTTGACCGGCTCGTCGAACATCAGGATCTTCGGGTCGCCCAGCAGCGCCGTGGCGATGCCGAGCCGCTGGCCCATGCCCAGCGAGAACGCCTTGGGCCGCTTCTTCGCCACCGAGGTCAGCCCGACGAGGTCCAGCACCTCGGGCACCCGGCGCTCGGGAATGCCGTTGGACTGGGCGAGGACCTTCAGATGGTTGTACGCCGTCCTCCCCGGATGGACGGCCTTCGCCTCCAGCAGCGCTCCGATGCGCTTCAACGGATCGCGAAGCCTGTCGTAGTGTTCGCCGTCGATGCGGACGTCGCCCGCCGTCGGCCGGTCCAGGCCGAGCATCATGCGCATCGTGGTCGACTTGCCTGCCCCGTTTGGACCCAGGAAGCCGGTCACGACGCCGGGCTGGACCGTGCAGGTGAGCCGGTCCACCGCGACGGTGGTGCCATAGTGCTTCGTGAGCCCGTCAAGCTCGATCATGGTCCGAACCTAAACGGTCCGGGCGGCGCACGCCAACTTGCGTGCGCCGCCCGGAGCGGTGCCGGCCACGGAGGCCGTCCGAGGATGCGTCCGAGGCCCCGGCGGGCCTCAGCCGGGGCCGCCGACGCGTCGGCAGGGCGTCAGCGGGACTGCTGCGCCGGGACGTTCTTGGCCACCTCGTCCTCGTCGACCGGCTGCCCGGAGGCGGCGACGGCCGCACCCGTGAGGGTGGCCAGCATCTCGCGCACGTTCGTGAGCTGGGCGTTGATGCTGTCGCGGCGGTTGGTCAGCGCGGCCAGCTCGCGCTCGGACTCGCTGCGGACGCGGTCGGCCTTGGCGTTGGCGTCGGCCACGATGTCCTCGGCCTGGCGCTGGGCCGTCTCCACCGTCTGGCGGGCCCGGCGCTCGGCGTCGGTGCGCAGCTTCTCGGCCTCCAGCCGGAGCTGCTCGGCGCGGTGCTCGATCTCCGCCAGCCGCTTCTCCGCCTTCGCCTGGCGGGAGGCCAGGTCGCGCTCGGACTGCTCGCGGCGCTTGGCCAGGTTCGTCTCGAAGTCGGCGGCGGCCTGAGCGGCCTTCGCCCGGGTGTCCTCGAAGAGGGCGTCCGCCTCCTCCCGCTTGGACTGCGCGTCCTTCTCGGCGTCGGAGCGCAGCACCTCGGCCTCGCCCTTGGCCTTGTCGACGATGCGGACGCCGTCTTCCTCGGCCTTCTGCTTCCGGTCGGCCGCGAACGCCTCGGCGTCGTCCCGCACCTGCTGGGCGGCGCTCTCCGCGAGATCCCGGTGCTGCTCGGCAGCCCGACGGGCCTCCTCACGCAGGTCCTTGGCCTCTTCTTCGGCCAGGCGCAGGATCTTCTCGACCCGGGCGCCGAGCCCGGCATAGGACGGTTCGGAGTCATTGACCTGGGCCTGGGCGTTCTGTGTCTCGAGGTGCAGCTCCTCGATGCGCTTTTCCAGCGAGGTGATGCGGGCCAGGGCGCTGTCACGGTCGGCGACGAGCTTCGTGATGCGGTCGTCCACCTGTCCGCGGTCGTAACCACGCCGCACGAGCTCGAAGCCGAAGGGGGAGGAAGTGTCGCTCATGGGGTTCCTGTCGAAAGAGACCGGTGAGGTGTTAAGCGGAATCCTAGGGGCCCAAGCGGCGTGTCATCGAGCGGATGGCCGATTCATGGGGTTTGCTGAGGACAATGTGCGCTCTTTCGGGTGGCTTTCGGGCGGGCGTCCCGAACGCCCGACGGCCCGGCCCCCCAACGCCCAGGACTCGGACGGCTGGACCCTGACGGCCCGGACCTGACGGTGGGCGCCACCGGCCACGGCCGGCTCACGCCTTGCCGTTGCCGCGCTGACCGCCCGCCCCCGCTCCGGCCTTGACGCCGTCGTCCTTCCCGGCCGCACCGCCCTCGCCGGCGTCCTCCGCCTCCCGGCCGCCCTTGCCGTCTTTGCCCTCCTTGGCGCTCTTGCCCGACCGGCCCGACTTGCCCCCGTCCTCGTCCCGGCCGCGCCCGCCGCCACCGCCCGGCATCTCGAAGGACTCCAGTGCCTCCAGCACGTCCTGTACCCGGGAGATCTCGGCGTTGATGTCCTCCTGACGCCGCACCAGGGCCTCCAGCTCGCTCCGGCCCTCGTCCACGATGCGCTGGGCCTCCGCCCGGGCCTCGCTGCGCGTCTCCTCCGCCTCCCGCAGGACGGCGGCCTTCTTCTGCTCGGCCTCCTTCAGCAGCGATTCGGCCTTCTTCACCGCCGAGATCCGCACGCTGCTCGCCTCGGACTTCGCGTCCGAGACCAGCTCGGCGGCCTTCTCCTTCGCCTCGCTGAGCTGCTCCTCGGCCGCCCGGACCAGCTTGTCCGTCCGCTCACCGGCCGACTTCATCGCCTCGGCCGCCTCCCGGCGGGCCCGGTCGTGCAGCTCCTCGACCTCGCTCTCCACCCGGCTGCGCCGCTCCTCGGTGCGCTCCCGGATGGCGGCCGCGTCCCTGCGGGCCTCCTCCAGCATCGTGTTGGAGTCCCCGCGGGCCTGCTCGACCAGCTCGTGGCTCTCCGCGCGGGCCTCCGCGACCAGCCGATCGGCCTCGGCGCGCGCCACCCCGATCATCGTGTCGGCCTGCTCCTCGGACGCCGTCGCCGTGCGCAGTGCCTCCTTGCGGGCCTCCGCCAGCAACTCGTCCGCCTGCTCGGCGGCTTCGGTGACCTTGCGGGACGCCTCCGCCCGGGCCTCGTCCCGGACCCGGTCCCCGTCGGCGCGCGCCTGCTCGGACTCCCGCTCCGCGGTCGAACGCAGCCGCTCGGCCTCCGCGATGGCGTCCGCGACCGTGCGCTCCGCCAGGGCCTTGGCCGCCTCCGACTCCTCGCCGGCCTCCCGGCGCAGGGTCGCCGCAGCGTGCTCGGCCGCCGTACGCAGCCCGGTGATCTCCTCCTCGGCCTCCTCCCGCAGCCCCGAGACCGCGTCCCGGACCTGCTGGGCCTGCTCCTCGGCGGAAGCCACGAGCCCCGCGGCCCGCTCCTCCGCCTCGGCCACCAGCCGGGTGGCCTCCGCCTGCGCCTCCTCCACCCGGCGGCGGGCCGAGGCGAGCAACTCCTCGCTCTGCTCGCGCGCCTGGGTGCGCTCGCGGTGGGCCTCCTCGCGGGCGTCGGCCAGCAGCTCCTCGGCCTCCCGCCGGCGCCGGGACGCCTCCTCCTGCGCCGCCGACAGCGCCTCGGCGGCCTCGGCGCCCAGCCGTTCGGCCGCCGTGTCCGCCTCCGACCGCACCCGGTCGGCCGCCTCCTGGGCGTCCGCCCGCAGCCGCTCCCCCTCGGTCGCCGCCTCGGTGCGCAGCCGGACGGCGACGGCCTCGCCCTCCACCCGCGCCTGCGCGGCGTCCGACGCGGCCTCCGACCGCAGCCGGTCGGCCTCCTCCTCGGCCTGCTCGCGCAGGGTCCGGACCCGCTCGGCGGCCTCGGACCGGAGCCGCTCCGTCTCGGCCCGCGCCTCCTCGCGCAGCCGCTCGGCCTCCGCGCGGGCGGCGGTCAGCTCCTCCTGCGCGGCCGAGAGCTGCTGCTCCGCCTCGTCCCGCCGCCGCGCGGCCGCCTCCTCCGCCTCGGCCGTCGTCTGCGCCGCCTGCTGCTCGGCCTCCTCACGGGCGCGGCGCCCGGCCTGCTCGGCCTCCGCCCGCGCCCGCTCCGCCTGCTCCTCGGCGTCCCGGCGCAGGTCCTCGGCCTCGCCCCGGGCCCGCTCCAGCAGCTCGTCCGCCTGCCGCCGCAGGCCCGTGGCCCGCTCGATGGCCTCGCCGCGCAGCCGCTCCGCCTCGGCGCTCGCCGAGCCGCGCGTCTCCTCGGCGTCCGCCTTGGCCTGGCTCAGCAGCCCCTCGGCCTTGGACGCCGCCTCCTCGATCTGCTGGACGGCGTCCTTGCGGGCCTCGGCCCGAATGCGCTCGCCCTCCTCGACGGCGTCCGCCCGCAGTTGCTCGGCCTCGCCGCGCAGCCGCCGCGCCTCCTCCTGGAGTTCGACGGTCTTCGCCCGGTAGTCCTTGGTGTCGGCCTGCGCCGCGCCCTTCAACTGCTCGGCCGTGTCGTGCGCTTCGGCCCGCAGCCGGTCGGCCTCATCCTCGGCCTTCCGGCGCAGCCGCTCGGCCTCCTCGGCGGCCGACTTCTTGGTGGAGCGGGCTTCCTCCGCCGCCTTGCTCAGGATCTCCTCGGCGCCGCGGGCCGCCTCGGCCAGCTGGACCGCCGACTCCTCCGCCGCCGAAGCCTTCGCGTCCTCCTTGGCCTCGGCCAGCAGCCGTTCCGCCTCCGCCTTCGCGTCGGCGCGCAGCTGCTCGGCCTCCGCCTTGACCGCCTCCGCCTCGCCGGTGGCCTCGCTGACCAGGCGGGCGACCTGCGCCTTCGCGGTGCGGGTGCGCTGCTCGTTCGTGGCCTCCGCGTCGGCGAGCCGCTTCTCCGCGTCCTCCCGGGCGCTCTCCAGCAGCTTGTCGGCCTCCGCGCGGGCCGCGCGCAGCGCCTCGTCGGCCTCCCGCACCCGCTCCTCGGCCCGGCGCGCCTGCTCGGTGGCCTCGCGCCGCGCCGAGTCCGCCTCGGCGGCGGAGGTGGTCCGCAGCCGGTCGGCGTGCTCGGTGGCCTCCTGGGCCTGGGCGGACGCGGCCGTCAGCAGCCGCTCCGCGTCCGTGCGGGCCCGGCGCAGCAGCGCCTCGGCCTCGGCCCGAGCGCTCTCGGCCTCCTCGTTCAGCCGGTGCCGGGACTGCTCCGTCAGCCGCTGGGCCTCGGCCCGGGCGGCCCGGAGCGCCTGCTCGGCCTCGGCGCGGGCCTCCTCGGTGAGCCTGCGCGCCTGGGACTCGCTGCGCGCCCGCACCTGCTCCGCCCACGCCACGTTCTCGTTGACGTGCGACTCGACGGTGGCGCGGCGCTCCGCCAGCTCCTGGTCGAGCTGCTGCCGGCGGCGGACGGCCTCCGTGTGCAGCTCGGACTCCATGCGGGCCTGCGCCTCGGCGTGCTCCTGCTGGATGCGCTGGACCTGGGCGCGCGCCTCGCGCAGCTCGCGGTCGGCGTCGGCCCGCAGCTGCTCGGCCTGCATCTGGGCGTTGCGCAGGAGCTGTTCGGCCTGCCCGGCCAGGTTGTCGTAGCCCGCGGGCCGGGAGGCGAGACTGCGGCGCGCCTCGTGGAGCTTGGCGCGCAACACCTCGACCTGATAGCCGAGGTCGTCGGCGTGGTCGACCGCCTTGTCCCGTTCCTTCTTCAGCCGTTCCATCTCGGCCTCGAAGCGCGACAGGTGATCGTCAGCCTCGTAGCGGTCGTAGCCCCGCACTGCGCGGTCCCATCCGTCCCCTGGTCGGTAAGGTGTGCAGGCTGTTCCGGCGGGCGTCCGCGGATCACTCCACGGAGTGCTTCCGTAGAGCCTCCGAGGAAATGGTGTCAGATCATCGGGGGTGTGCGGAACGGGCCCACGGCGGTTCGCCGTGCCGCGTACTCTACCGAGTTCGGCGATCTCGGTGTTCTCGTGCGTCGACCCGGGCGACGGGCGGCACCCGCGGCGCCGCCCTTCGTCCTCGCCTCAGCGGGTCAGTGCGGGTCCTCGGCCGAGGTCACGAGCTCGGTCAGGACGCCGTGGCAGTCCTTCGGGTGCAGGAACGTGATCCTCGAGCCCATGGAGCCGATGCGCGGCTCGTCGTAGAGGACGCGCACGCCCTTGTCGCGGATCGCGGCCGCGTCCCCGTCCACGTCGGCCGTGCCGAAGGCGATGTGGTGCACCCCCTCGCCGTTCTTCGCCAGCCACTTCCCGACGGCCGAGTCCTCCCGCGTCGGCTCCAGGAGCTGCAGGTAGGAGGCGCCGCCGTCGCTCGTCTCGTTGATCTTCAGCATGGCCTCGCGGACGCCCTGCTCCTCGTTGACCTCGGTGTGGAACACCTCGAAGCCGTACGTGGCACGGTAGAACTCCACCGTCCGGTCCAGGTCGAAGCAGGCGATCCCGATGTGGTCGATACGCGTCAACATGGAACCAGGACACCGCTTCGGAGGTGGTTACGCAACGTGCGCACGGTCACACCTTCCGACCGGTGACCTGGCCGCATACCGCTCAGTACATTGACGATTAACCCTCGTTCACTTCCTTCTCCGAAGGGGCCGCAGCATGACTGGCACGACCGGCACCACCTCAGTGATCGTCGCGGGCGCCCGTACGCCCATGGGCCGACTGCTCGGCTCGCTCAAGTCCTTCTCCGGCGCCGACCTCGGCGGCTTCGCGATCAAGGCCGCCCTCGACCGTGCGGGGATCGGCGGCGACCAGGTCCAGTACGTGATCATGGGGCAGGTGCTCCAGGCCGGCGCGGGGCAGATCCCGGCCCGCCAGGCCGCCGTCAAGGCCGGCATCCCCATGAACGTCCCCGCCCTCACGATCAACAAGGTCTGCCTCTCCGGCCTCGACGCCATCGCGCTCGCGGACCAGCTCGTCCGCGCCGGCGAGTTCGACGTCGTCGTCGCCGGCGGTCAGGAGTCGATGACCAACGCCCCGCACCTGCTGCCGGGATCCCGCGAGGGCCACAAGTACGGCGCGGTGGAGATGCTCGACGCCATGGCCCACGACGGCCTGACGGACTCCTTCGAGGGCGTCGCGATGGGCGAGTCGACCGAGAAGCACAACACCCGCCTGGGCATCCCGCGCGACGTGCAGGACGAGATCGCCGCCGCCTCGCACCAGCGGGCCGCCGCCGCGCAGAAGAACGGGCTGTTCGAGGCCGAGATCACCCCTGTCGAGATCCCCCAGCGCAAGGGCGAGCCGGTCGTCTTCAGCAAGGACGAGGGCATCCGGGCGGAGACGACGGCCGAGTCCCTGGGCAAGCTGCGCCCCGCCTTCGCCAAGGACGGCACCATCACCGCGGGCTCCGCCTCGCAGATCTCGGACGGCGCCGCCGCGGTCGTCGTCATGAGCAAGGCCAAGGCCGAGGAGCTGGGCCTGGAGTGGATCGCCGAGATCGGTGCCCACGGCAACGTGGCAGGGCCGGACAACTCGCTCCAGTCGCAGCCGTCCAACGCGATCAAGCACGCCCTCGGCAAGGAGGGCCTCGACGTCGCCGACCTCGACCTCATCGAGATCAACGAGGCCTTCGCCGCCGTCTCCCACCAGTCCATGAAGGACCTGGGCGTGACCGCCGACAAGGTGAACGTCAACGGTGGCGCCATCGCCCTCGGCCACCCGATCGGCATGTCCGGCGCCCGCATCGTCCTCCACCTCGCCCTGGAGCTGAAGCGGCGCGGCGGCGGTACCGGTGCGGCGGCCCTGTGCGGCGGCGGCGGCCAGGGCGACGCCCTGATCGTCAAGGTGCCCGGCAAGTAACCCGGCGCAGGACCCGGCAACGCGTACACGCAACGGAGCGAGGAGCGCAGCACAGATGACGGTGGACGTCCCCGGACTGGTGGAGCAGGCCCGCGAGGGCAGGCCGCGGGCAGTGGCGCGGCTGATCTCACTGGTGGAGGGGGCGTCCCCGCATCTGCGTGAGGTGATGGCGGCCCTCGCCCCGCTGACCGGCAACGCCTACGTCGTCGGGCTCACCGGCTCCCCGGGCGTCGGTAAGTCCACCTCGACGTCGGCGCTGGTCAGCGCCTACCGCAGGATCGGCAAGCGGGTCGGTGTCCTCGCCGTCGACCCGTCCTCGCCCTTCTCCGGCGGCGCCCTGCTCGGGGACCGCGTCCGGATGTCGGACCACGCCTCCGACCCGGGCGTCTACATCCGCTCCATGGCCACGCGCGGCCACCTGGGCGGGCTGGCTTGGGCCGCCCCGCAGGCCATCCGCGTCCTGGACGCGGCCGGGTGCGACGTCGTCCTGGTCGAGACCGTCGGGGTCGGCCAGTCCGAGGTCGAGATCGCGGGCCAGGCCGACACCTCCGTCGTCCTGCTCGCCCCGGGCATGGGCGACGGCATCCAGGCGGCCAAGGCGGGCATCCTGGAGATCGGCGACGTCTACGTCGTCAACAAGGCCGACCGGGACGGTGCCGACGCCACCGCGCGCGAGCTCAACCACATGCTCGGCCTCGGGGAGTCCCGGGCGCCGGGGGACTGGCGTCCCCCCATCGTCAAGACCGTCGCCGCACGGGGCGAGGGCGTGGACGAGGTCGTGGAGGCGCTGGAGAAGCACCGCGCCTGGATGGAGGAGCGCGGCGTCCTCGCCGAACGCCGCACGCGCAGGGCGGCCCACGAGGTCGAGACCATCGCCGTGACCGCCCTGCGGGAACGCATCGCCGACCTGCACGGCGACCGCCGCCTCGGCGCCCTGGCCGACCGCATCGCCGCCGGCACGCTCGACCCCTACGCGGCGGCCGACGAGCTCGTCGCGGGCCTGACCGCCGGGTAGCCGCCCAGGCCCCTCAGACCCGGCCGCGACGGGAGCGCAGATGCTCCGCGACGGGCGCCAGGGTGGTCTGGAGGGCGCTCAGGCTCTCCGGGGCGAGCAGGTCGATGAAGTGCCTCCGCACCGACTCCACGTGGTGCGGGGCGACCTCCCGCATGGTGTTCCAGCCGTGGTCGGTGAGGCAGGCGAACAGCCCTCGCTTGTCCGTGTCGCAGTGCTCGCGCCGCACCAGCCCCGCGCTCTCCATCCGGGTGATCTGGTGGGAGAGCCGGCTCTTGGACTGCAGCGTCGCCTGCGCCAGATCGCTCATGCGCATCCGCCGGTCCCCGGACTCCGAGAGATTCACCAGGATCTCGTAGTCGTGCATGGTGAGGCCGAACGGCTGGAGGTCCCGTTCGAGCTGGTACATCAGCAGGCGGCTGACGTCGAGGTGCGTGCGCCAGGCCCGCTGCTCGTCGTCCGTGAGCCACTGCGGACCGTTTTCGGTGTCCATGCGGCGACTTTACCCAGCCCGCCCGGCTCAGCCGCCGTGAGCACCGGGAACGCCCGGCTGTCCCGGCACCCCGCCGACGGCCCGTTCGGCCATGAGCGTCTCGGACGACTGCAGCAGCACCGTGCCCGCGCCGGTGAACTCGAACTGGTGCTCCTCGCCCGAGGCGCCGCCCAGCCCCGTCAGCGCGCGGACCCCGCCGAGGAATCCGCGCAGGTAGCCGTGGTCGTAGTGGTGGCACGGCGACGGACAGTCGGCCCAGCCGACCAGCGCCTGCGGGTCCACCCGAACCGGGGGCTCGACGAAGTGCACCGGGCCGTTGGACGCGGCGACGAACTTCCCGGTGCCGATGAGCGTCACGAAGCCCGGGATGATGGACTGCTTGAGCGAGAGCGTCTCCTGGAACGCGAGCAGGTTGCCCGAACGGATCGTCAGGTTGCCCTCGTCCAGGTCGTAGGAGTTGACGTCGAAGGCGCGGTCGGCGAGCAGCAGCCTCCCCCGGCCCTGGGCCACGACCCAGTCGGCCGCGTGCAGCGGGGAGTGGAAGCTGCGGGCCACCAGCTGGTCGAGCGGGCCGTGGCCGATGCCGTCGAAGCGGATGTCGCCGAAGTAGGCGATCATCTTGCCCTTCTGGAGGAACCACTGGCCGTTCAGGTCCACGCTGAAGGCGTAGGGGTTGACGTTGTCGTCGACCGGCAGCGTGTGCGCGTCGTAGACCACCGGACCGTTCACAGCTTCTCCTCGCTCGCCTGGACGTAGACGGTTCCCTGGCCGGACAGTTCGAGCTGGAAGGCCTCCCCCGAGCCGCGGCCCACCATGTCCCGCCAGCCGAGGGCGGACGACAGCTTGTTGCGCAGGTCGCCCTGGTGGCCGACGTAGGCCTGCGGGTCCACGTGGACCGGACGCCGCGGCGTCACCGGCAGCTCCAGCACCCCGCCGTGGGCGAGGACGGCGACGCTGCCGTGGCCTTCCAGGGTGGTGGTGAACAGCCCCTGGCCCGTGGCCTGGCCCCGCACCATGCCCATGACGCCGCCCTGGGAGCCGAGGAAGACGGTGCCCTGGCGGAGCGTGCCCTCGAAGGCCAGCAGCCGGTCGGCCTCGACGTGCAGCAGGGAGCCGGCCAGCTCGACGACGTGCACGTGGTGGCCGCCGTGCCCGAACAGGACGCTGCCCCGCCCCTCGACGGTCATCAGCGGCGCGGCCTCGCCCCGCACCCGGCGCCCGATGGCGGACATCACCCCGCCCTGCCCGCTGGTCAGGTTGGGCGTGAAGGAGACGTCGCCGCGGTAGGCGAGCATCGCGCCGCGCTGGCTGTAGAGCCGCTCGCCGCCGCGGAGGTGCGCCTCGACCATCTGGCTGCTGATCTTGGTGAACCCCATCAGAGCTGTCCTCCCAGGGTGGTGCGCTCGCTGGGCTGGACGTAGACCAGGCCCTCGCCCTCGAAGTGGATCTGGAACGCCTCGCCGGAGCCCTCGCCGAGGAAGGTGCGGAAGGTCACTCCGCTCTGCAGCTCCTGGCGGAGCCGGCCTGAGTGGGCGAGGTAGGCGCCCGGATCGACGCGCAGGGGCGTCTGCGGAGTCACCCGGAGGACGATCGCCGGCCCCTGGGACGTCAGGGCCGCCTGCCCGGTGCCCTCGACCGTGGTGGTGAACAGCCCGTTGCCCTGGGAGGCGCCGCGCAGCCCGGTGAACGTCGTCCCGGTGCGCAGCCCGCCCTCGGTGCACAGCAGGTTGCTCGACTCCACGTGCAGGGTGTCCTGCCGGAGTGTGACGAGGGAGACGTCACCGGCGGCGTCGGCGAAGTAGCAGGTGCCCTTCCCCTTGACCTCCATGACCTCCATCTGCTCCCCGGTGAGCCTGCGGGTGACCATGCCGCGCAGGCCGTCACCCCCACCAGTGAGCCGTTTGAACGCCATCTCGCCCTCGTAGGCGATCATCGATCCGTTCTTCGCCCGCACGCTGTCACCGCTGAGGTCGACGGCGAGGACCTTGCCGCCCTGGAGTCGGAACTGAGCCACGGGCCCGAACCTACCCCGTGCGGGTGACGCTCCGGGAGGGTGCCACAATGTCCGGAAGCCTTGTGCTTTCCTTCACAAGCCCCTCCCAGCTTTTCCCGAGGACTCCCCGTGGACATGAAGACCGTCTCCGCCCTCCGCCGTCTCCGCCTCGTCTCCGTCGTCGAGGCGGTGTCCTACCTCGTCCTCCTGCTGTGCTCCGTGCTCAAGCGGACGACGGACTTCAACGCCGTCCCGGTGATGGGTGCGGTGCACGGCGCCCTCGTCGTGCTCTTCCTCGTCTTCCTGGCCGACGCCTGGAACCGCACCCGGTGGCAGCTCGGCCGTCCGCTGGTCTACTTCGTGCTCTCGCTCGTGCCGTTCGGCGGCTTCTACGCCGACACGATGCTGCGCCGCGAGTGCGAGGAGGCCGTGGCCGCCGGGCAGGACGCGGGCGAGCCGCAGCGCGAGGGCGTGGCGGGCGCGTGATCGTCGCCTTCTCGGTGACGCCGCTCGGGGTCGGCGAGGACGTGGGGGAGTACGTCGCCGATGCCGTCCGAGTGGTCCGCGAATCCGGCCTCCCGAACCGGACCGACGCGATGTTCACGTCGATCGAGGGCGAGTGGGAGGAGTGCATGGACGTCGTCCGCCGCGCGGTGGCCGCCGTCGAAGCGCGAGCGCCGCGCGTCTCCCTGGTCCTCAAGGCGGACGTCCGCCCCGGGGTCACCGATGGACTAACCCGGAAGGTGGAAACGGTCGAGCGCCACCTGCGCTGACCGACCCCCTCCCCAGCGCCCCCGCACCGGGCGGTCGCGCTGTACCACCGCCCCGGCGGGCCGGAGAGCAGAAGCCCTCCGGGGCCGCAAGGCGGCGGCGGACACCCTCCGCACTCCGTTCGACACGAAACCGCACGTCCCTTCTGCTGGGACGTGTCGGTTTCGTTCGAGTGAGTCGTGGAGGGACCGTGCGCCAGCAGGGCTACGACTACGAGAGCTACAGCCGACTCGCGGGGCCTCTCACCGAGCCTGACGCGTCGCCCTACCGGGTGCGCTACCGCAGCCTGCTGTCGCAGGAGCCGCACCGGGTGCGCGCGATCCTGCTGATGACGGCGGCCCCCGCGCTGTCGGCCGTGCTCCTCCTGTGGCTCGTGTGGCCGGACCACTGGACGGACCGGCCCGGAGCCGCCGGCTGGCTGGTGGCCGCCGACTGGGTGATGCTCGGCTGCATCGGCTGCATCGAGCTGTTCCGCTTCGTGAACGTGCTCTCCATCGCGCACGCCACGATGGTCGCCCGCGATCCTGTCCCCGTCACGCCCGAGCCCGGCACGCGGGTCGCCTTCCTGACGACGTACGTGCCGGGCAAGGAGCCCATCGAGATGGTGCGGGCGACGCTGGAGGGCGCCGTCGCCCTCCGCCACGACGGCGTGCTGGACGTCTGGCTGCTGGACGAGGGCGACGACGAGGTGGCCCGCGCCCTCTGCGCGGAGCTGGGTGTCCACCACTTCACCCGCCGGGGCGTCGAGGAGTGGAACCAGGACGACGGCGTCCACCGGGCCCGCACCAAGCACGGCAACTACAACGCCTGGCTGGCCCTGCACGGCCCCGACTACCACTACTTCGCCTCCGTCGACACGGACCACGTGCCGCTGCCCAACTACCTCGAACGGATGCTGGGCTACTTCCGCGACCCCGACGTGGCCTTCGTCGTCGGCCCGCAGGTGTACGGCAACTACACGCGGACCGTCACCAAGCTCGCCGAGAGCCAGCAGTTCCTGTTCCACGCCCTCATCCAGCGGGCCGGGAACCGCTACGGGGCCCCCATGTTCGTCGGCACCAACAACGCCGTGCGCGTCTCGGCCGTGCTGCAGATCGGCGGCCTGCGGGACTCGATCACCGAGGACATGGCCACCGGCTTCGAGCTCCACCGCACCCGCAACCCCGCCACGGGCCGGTGCTGGCGTTCCGTCTACACCCCCGACGTGCTGGCCGTCGGGGAGGGGCCGGCGTGCTGGACCGACTTCTTCACCCAGCAGACCCGCTGGTCGCGCGGCACGTACGAGACGATTTTGCGGCAGTTCTGGCGCGGCCCCCACCGCTTCCCCCCGGGCCGTCTCCTCAACTACTCGCTCATGCTGGCCTACTACCCCATGAGCGCCGTCACCTGGCTGCTGGGCGCCCTGAGCTGCACGCTCTTCCTCTGGCTCGGCGCCTCCGGGACGCAGGTCACCGCCGCCGTGTGGATGATGCTCTACAGCGACGTCGCCGCCCTCCAGATCGGCCTGTACGTGTGGAACCGGCGGCACAACGTCTCGCCCCACGAACCGGAGGGCTCCGGCGGCCTGGCGGGCATGGCCATGTCCGCGATCTGCGCCCCGGTCTACGCGCGCTCCGCCATGGCCGCGGTCCTGCGCCGCGACTGCCGGTTCGTCGTCACGCCCAAGGGAGGCACCGCCAGCCCCGACCGCCTCAGCACCTTCCGCGTCCACCTCATGTGGATCGCCGTGCTCGGCTCGGGGCTCGTGGCGTCCTTCGCCCTCGGCCACACCCACGCCGCCATGCGCACCTGGACGGTGCTGGCGCTCGTCGTCGCACTCGCCCCGGTGGCGCTGTGGAGCCTGTCCGAGTACCGCACGAAACGCGTTCGCCGCGCACCGCGCGACGAGCGCGAGCCCGCCCTCGTCGCCACGTCCAGCGGGAGCTGACCCATGCCCTACCGCCCGAGCAAGCAGTTCCGAAAGACCCTCATAGGCACCGGCGTCACCGTCGTCCTCGCCGGGCTCAACGCCCCGGCCGCCCTGGGCTTCGCCCAGGAACGGCTGCACGAGTACCGCATATCCCGGCCCGCCTACAAGGCGCGCTACGGGTCCTGGCAGATCATGGACGTCCCCTCGCAGTACCAGACCAACGCCATCCACGCCGCCCTGCTGCACACCGGCAAGGTGCTGCTCATCGCGGGCTCCGGCAACAACCAGGAGCAGTTCGACGCCGGCACCTTCGCCACGATCCTGTGGGACCCGGCGGACCACACCTTCGAGCGCGTCCCCACTCCCGAGGACCTGTTCTGCGCCGGACACGCCCAGCTCGCCGACGGCAGCATGCTGGTCGCCGGGGGCACCGCGCGCTACGAGGTCCTCGACGGGAAGGTGAAGCGCGCGGGGGGCGCCATGAGGGTCAAGAACGAGAACCCGGACGAGCCCCGCACCCTCCCCGAGGGCACCCGCTTCCGCTCCCCCTCCGGCAAGGAGTACGCGAGCACCGCCTCGGTGCTCGTCCCGCGGGCGGAGAAGGAGGCGGACGACGAGACCGGCGAAGTCACCGTCACCGCCAGCGAGGCCGTCGTCTTCGTGGAGGCCGTCGAGGAGGGCGAGGAGTACGTCACCGACGACCCGGCGCAGTACGAGATCGTCGGCCTTCGCGGCAAGGAGGCCGACAACCTCTACGGCCTCGCCGAGCAGCTCAATCTCGACAAGCAGGACTTCCAGGGGATCAAGGACTCCTTCGAGTTCGACCCCGTGGCCGAGAAGTACGTGCGCGTCGACCCCATGGACGAGGCCCGCTGGTATCCGACCCTCGTCACCCTGCCCGACGGCCGGGTGCTGTCCGTCTCGGGGCTGGACGAGGTCGGCGAGATCCTCCAGGGCGACAACGAGATCTACGACCCGGAGACGCAGAGCTGGTCCACCGGCCCCAAGCGCTACTTCCCGACCTACCCGGCACTGTTCCTCTTCGAGGGGGACAAGCTCTTCTACTCCGGGTCGAACGCCGGGTACGGGCCCGCCGACGAGGGCCGCGTCCCCGGGATCTGGGACCTGTCGGCCAACACCTTCGAGAAGGTCGGCGGGCTCAAGGACCCCGACCAGCTGGAGACCTCGAGCTCCCTGCTGCTGCCCCCGGCCCAGGACCGCAAGGTCATGGTGCTCGGCGGCGGGGGAGTGGGCGAGTCGGAGAAGTCCACGGAGCGCACCGCGATCGTGGACCTGACCGCGGAGAACCCCGTCTACCGCGACGGTCCCGATCTGCCGGAACCGACCCGCTACCTCAACAGCGTGATCCTGCCCGACGACACGGTCTTCACCACCGGAGGATCGCGCGACTACCGGGGCCGGAGCGACAGCGACATCCTCGCCGCGCAGATCTACGACCCGCGAAGCGGTGCGTTCACCGAGGCCGCGGCGCCCGAGGTGGGCCGCAACTACCACTCCGAGGCGCTGCTCCTGCCCGACGGCCGGGTCGCGACGTTCGGCTCCGACCCCCTGTACGCGGACGAGGACAACACCCGCCTGGGCACCTTCGAGAAGCGGATCGAGGTGTACACGCCGCCGTACCTGCACGGGGAGCGCGGCGAGAACCGGCCGGTGATCGGCGACGGCCCGGTGAAGCTGGAGCGCGGCGGCGAGGCCACGTATGCGACGCCGGACGCCGACCGCATCGCCACGGCCCGGCTGATGCGGCCGAGCGCCGTCACCCACGTCACCGACGTCGAGCAGCGCTCGATCGCGCTCGGTGTCGACCGGGCCCCGGACGGCGTGACGGTCTCGGTGCCGGACGACGGCTCACTGATCCCGCCGGGCTGGTACATGCTCTTCCTCACCGACGAGGAGGGCACCCCGTCGGTCGCGAAGTGGGTCCACCTGCCGTGAGCGGCCGCGGGGCACGCACCCCGCGACGCGGGTCGCGGCAGCCCGCCGGCCGGGTCACCCGCGCGCGTTGCGGGCCAGGCCCAGGGCGTACTCGGGCCACCACCGCCCGGCCTGCGGGCCGCCCCGGCACTCGCCGTCCGACTCGCCGGGGCGCTTGACCCACAGGTAGGCGTCGAGCAGCGGCTCGTCCGTGTCCCGTGTGGGCGGGGTGCCGAGGGCCCGCCCGGGCGGGTTGCACCAGGGCTCCTCCCCGCCGGTGTACGGGCCGTTGCCGTTGCGGCTGGAGTCGATCACGAAGTGCTGGCCGCCGAGCGCGGCGGAGAGCGCGCGCCCGTAGGAGGCCACGGCTTCGTCCCGGTGAAAGTTGGCCACGTTGAGGGCGAAGCCGTCGGCCGCCTCGATGCCGGCGCGGCGCAGCGGGCGGACCAGCTTCTCCGGGTCGGTGATCCAGCCCGGGTTGCCGGCGTCCAGGTAGACAGTCGTCCCGGGCAGCTGCCCGAGCCGGGCCACGGCCTCGGCGAGGAGGGTGTAGCGCTCCTCGTGGTGGACGGCGGGGGTGCAGCCGTCCACGATGTGCGCGACCGCGTCCGGCTCCAGGACGACGACGGCCTCGTGCTCGCCCACGGCCTCGGCGAACTTCTCCAGGTAGGCCCGGTAGGCGGCGGCGTCCGGGGCGCCGCCGCCCGAGTACTGGCCGCAGTCGCGGTGGGGGATGTTGTAGGCGACGAGCACCGCCGTCGTGCCGGTCGCCTCGGCACCCGCCACGGCCGGGCCGATGCGGGCGGCCGGGTCCTCGGGGGTGGGCCAGACCGCCGCGGGCCGCTCGGCGATCCGGCGCAGCATCTCGGCGTCCTTCCCGCGGCCCGCGCGTTCCCACTCCTCGACCTGCCGCGCGGCGTCGCTGTCCGGGTCGACCCAGAACGGGGAGGAGCCGGAGGCGACGCCGGCGCCGTCCGAGCCCGGCCGGTCGGCGGGGGCGGCGGCGCCCTGGCCCGAGCAGCCCAGGGCCGTGGCGAGCAGGGTGAGGGCGGCGAGCGCCCGCAGACGGCGGCCGGACATCGACTCTCCTCAGGAGACCGGGGGAACGCAGCGCGGATAACCCTGGCATAACGGACGGAAGGTCGGCCGGAGGGACACGGCGGGTGGCGGCCGGTGGCCGAGGTGTGAGATGCGGCTGATCACCATGTGGCCGCGCGGGTAGGGTCGGAGGCGTGCCCAAGCCGCTCAGTCTCTCCTTCGACCCGATCGCCCGCGCCGACGAGCTGTGGAAGCAGCACTGGGGTTCCGTCCCGGCGATGGGGGCGATCACCTCGATCATGCGCGCCCAGCAGATCCTCCTGGCCGAGGTGGACGCGGTGGTCAAGCCGTACGGCCTCACGTTCGCCCGCTACGAGGCGCTGGTGCTGCTCACCTTCTCCCGCAACGGTGAGCTGCCGATGTCGAAGATCGGCGAACGGCTCATGGTGCACCCCACGTCCGTCACCAACACCGTGGACCGGCTGCAGCGCGTCGGGCTGGTGGCCAAGCGGCCCAACCCGAACGACGGCCGGGGCACGCTGGCGTCGATCACCGACAAGGGGCGCGAGGTGTGCGAGGCGGCCACCCGCGACCTCATGGAGATGGACTTCGGGCTGGCGGCGTACGACGACGAGGAGTGCGCGGAGATCTTCGCGCTGCTGCGGCCCCTGCGCATAGCGGCCAAGGACTTCGACGAGTCCTGACCCGGACCGGGGGCTGCGCCCCGGCCCCTGTCCCGGTCCGCCCCGGCGTGTGTCGCGGGAGCCGCGGGCTGCCGCACGGCGGCGTCGGGTGCCCGGTTACGCTCGACGGGACGCCGCAGCCTGCCCGGGGCCACCCCCGCACCCCGGCCGTGCGGGCTGCCTGACGCGAGGAATGGGCTCTGTGAAGCAGAAGGTGCTGACCCGCTACCGGGTGATGGCCTACGTGACCGCCGTCTGGCTGCTCGTGTTCACGGGCTTCATCGTGGCGAAGTACGGCTTCGACACCGGCGACACCATGCTGGTCTCCCAGATCCACGGTGTGCTCTTCATCGTGTACGTGATCTTCGCCTTCGACCTGGGCTCGAAGGCGCGGTGGCCCTTCGGGCGGCTGCTGTGGGTGCTGGTCGCCGGGTGCATCCCGTTCGCCGCGTTCTTCGTGGAGAAGCAGGTGACGCGTGACGTCGCCCCGCTGGTGGAGGCCGAGCCCGCCGAGGCCCCGGCCGGCGTCTGACGCTCCCCGCGCTCCGGGTGGACGATCCGGGGCGCGCCGGATGCCGGAGGGGCCCGCGGTCGGCGCACGGCGGTGTCGGGCCGCTCCCGTCCCGGGTCGGCGTAGTACCCCACCTGCGACGCTGGCCAAATACTTGGACGTCCTAGTAAATTCGTGGGTATGGACGCTGACGCCATCGCAGAGGGCCGCCTTCGGTGGCAGGCCCGGTACGACGCCGCACGCAAGCGGGACGCCGACTTCACCACCCTGAGCGGTGACGAGGTCGACCCGGTCTACGGGCCGCGCCCCGGGGACAGCTACGAGGGCTTCGAGCGCATCGGCTGGCCGGGGGAGTTCCCGTTCACCCGCGGTCTCCACCCCACCGGCTACCGGGGGCGCACCTGGACGATCCGGCAGTTCGCGGGCTTCGGCAACGCCGAGCAGACGAACGAGCGCTACAAGATGATCCTGGAGGCGGGCGGCGGCGGGCTGTCCGTGGCCTTCGACATGCCGACGCTGATGGGCCGTGACTCCGACGACCCGCGCTCGCTGGGCGAGGTCGGGCACTGCGGCGTGGCGATCGACTCCGCGGCCGACATGGAGGTCCTGTTCAAGGACATCCCCCTCGGCGACGTCACCACCTCGATGACGATCAGCGGCCCCGCCGTCCCCGTCTTCTGCATGTACCTGGTGGCCGCCGAGCGGCAGGGCGTGGACCCGTCGGTGCTGAACGGCACCCTCCAGACGGACATCTTCAAGGAGTACATCGCCCAGAAGGAGTGGCTCTTCCAGCCCGAGCCGCACCTGCGCCTCATCGGTGACCTGATGGAGCACTGCGCGCGCGGCATCCCGGCGTACAAGCCGCTGTCCGTCTCCGGATACCACATCCGGGAGGCCGGGGCCACGGCCGCGCAGGAGCTCGCGTACACCCTGGCGGACGGCTTCGGCTACGTCGAGCTGGGCCTCAGCCGCGGGCTGGACGTCAACCGGTTCGCCCCGGGGCTGTCCTTCTTCTTCGACGCCCACCTGGACTTCTTCGAGGAGATCGCCAAGTTCCGCGCGGCCCGCCGCATCTGGGCCCGCTGGATGCGCGACGTCTACGGGGCGACGAGCGAGAAGGCCCAGTGGCTGCGGTTCCACACCCAGACGGCCGGGGTCTCGCTCACCGCGCAGCAGCCGTACAACAACGTGGTCCGCACGGCGCTGGAGGCGCTCTCCGCGGTGCTCGGCGGCACCAACTCGCTGCACACCAACGCGCTGGACGAGACGCTGGCGCTGCCCTCGGAGCAGGCCGCCGAGATCGCGCTGCGCACCCAGCAGGTGATCATGGAGGAGACGGGCGTCACCAACGTGGCCGACCCGCTGGGCGGCTCCTGGTTCGTCGAACAGCTCACCGACCGGATCGAGGCGGACGCCGAGAAGATCTTCGAGCAGATCAAGGAGCGCGGTCTGCGCGCCCACCCCGACGGCCAGCACCCCATCGGCCCGGTCACCTCCGGCATCCTGCGGGGCATCGAGGACGGCTGGTTCACCGGCGAGATCGCCGAGGCCGCCTTCCAGTACCAGCGGGCGCTGGAGAAGGACGACAAGAGGGTCGTCGGCGTCAACTGCCACACCGGATCGGTCACCGGTGACCTGGAGATCCTCCGGGTCAGCCACGAGGTCGAGCGCGAGCAGGTGCGCGTGCTGGCGGAGCGGAAGGGCTCGCGGGACGACGCGGCCGTGCGCACCGCGCTGGACGCGATGCTGGCGGCGGCGCGGGACGGCTCGAACATGATCGAGCCGATGCTGGACGCCGTCCGGGCGGAGGCCACGCTCGGCGAGATCTGCAACGCCCTGCGCGACGAGTGGGGCGTCTACACGGAGCCCGCCGGCTTCTGACCGGGAGGCGGTACCGGGAGCGGACGGGCAGCGGGCTCCCCCGGCTTCGGCCGGGGGCCCGTTTCACGTCTCCAGGGCCGTCAGCCCGCCGACGAGGAGGGCGGTGAAGCGGCGGGCCCAGGCGGCGTCGACCGACTCCGCGCTCACCAGGGCCCGGTGCACCACGGCGCCCGCGACGACGTCGAAGACGAGGTCCACGTGCGTGGCGGTCTGCCGCGGGTCCTCGTCGGGCGGCAGCTCGCCGCGCTCCTGGGCGCGCAGGCGGCCCTGGACGACGAGCCGCTTCTGCCGGTCGACGACGGCCGCCTTGAGCCGCTCCCGCAGCGCCGGGTCGTGGGTGGACTCGGCGACCACGGCCATCAGCGACGTCCGCGTCTCCGGGCGGGCCAGCAGGGCCGCGAACTGGAGGACCGTGCCCTCGATGTCGGCGGCGAGGCTGCCGCGGTCGGGGAGGGCCAGCTCGTCGAAGAGGACGGCGACGGCGTCGACGACGAGTTCGCTCTTGCCCGGCCAGCGCCGGTACAGCGTGGTCTTCGCCACACCCGCCCGGACGGCGATGTCCGCCATCGTCAGCCGTGACCAGCCCATTTCCACCAGTGCGGCCCGGGTGGCGAGGAGGATCGCCTGGTCGGCGGCGGTGCTGCGGGGACGTGCCATGGCGTGACCCTATCCGCCGTCCTGCGTTACGCTACGACCCGTAGCGAAATGACGTGCCGTGTCAGCGACGGCATCCTCGCGACGACCACGACGCCGGGTGGGGACCCGGCACACAACACCGCGCGAAGGGGGGAGACTGTTCCCATGCAGCCACGCAACATGTCCATGAGCGGAGTGGTCGACCTCGCCGCGGTGAAGGCGGCCGGTGAGGCCAGGCAGAAGGCGGAGGAGGCCCGCGCCCAGCGTGCCGCGTCCGCCGATGAGGGCGGCGGCGTCCCGGCCGGCGGCGGCCGCGTCGTCATCGACGTCGACGAGGCGACCTTCGAGAGCGAGATCCTCCAGCGCTCGGCCGAGGTGCCCGTCGTCATCGACTTCTGGGCCGAGTGGTGTGAGCCGTGCAAGCAGCTCGGGCCCGTCCTGGAGAAGCTCGCCCACGAGTACGCCGGGAAGTTCGTCCTCGCCAAGGTCGACGTCGACCAGAACCAGATGCTCTTCCAGCAGTTCGGTGTGCAGGGGATTCCGGCGGTCTTCGCCGTGATCGCGGGCCAGGCCCTGCCGCTGTTCCAGGGCGCCGCGCCCGAGCAGCAGGTCCGGCAGGTGCTGGACCAGCTCGTCGAGGCGGCCCGGCAGCAGTTCGGGATCGAGGGCGCCCCCGTCGAGCCGGGCGCGGAGGAGCAGGCGGTCCCGGCGGCCCCGGAGCCGCCCGCGAACCCGGCGCTGGCGGCGGCGCACTCCGCGCTGGACGCCGGTGACCTGGGCGGCGCGGTCCAGGCCTACAGGAACGTGCTCTCCGACGATCCGGGCAACCTGGAGGCGAAGCTCGGACTCGCCCAGGCCGAGCTGCTGGGCCGGGTGCAGGGGCTGGACGCAGCCCAGGTCCGCAAGGACGCCGCCGACCGTCCGGGCGACGTCGAGGCGCAGCTCCGCGCCGCCGACCTGGACCTGGTGGGCGGCCACGTCGAGGACGCCTTCGGCCGCCTGGTGGAGACGGTCCGCCGCACCGCGGGGGACGAGCGGGAGGCCGTGCGGGTCCGGCTCCTGGAGCTGTTCGAGGTCATCGGCGGTGAGGACCCGCGGGTGGTCGCCGCCCGCGGCGCGCTCGCCCGCGTGCTCTTCTGACGCCGGAGGCCGCTCGCGTCGAGTCCGTCTCGACCTCGCGACATAGCGACAAACAGCGACCGCGCTTTGCCAAAATTTGGTGAACGCGGTCGCTGTTACTTCTGGTAAGTCGGCCACTTCCCTACGTCCGAGTGCGCGCCGAGAAATCACCTCATAGCAGCGCATACCGCTGGCTACGGACGGTGCCCGGCGAGACGTTCCCGCGCCGTTTCCTTCATCTCTCCGTTACTCATAAGTAACGAGCCCCTTGTGCCGTCCCCCGTTGATGGACGACGATCGCCACGCTCGGTTCGTGAACGCAGCCCGGCAGCCATCCGGAGCCCGGCGTGAACGGAGTCCCCACCGAGCGACCGGGGCCTTTCCCGCCCCGGTGGAGTGTGGACAGGGGGGTCTCCGCCTCGGCGGCGGAGCCTGTCCCCCGGCCGTGCGCGAGCACGGCCTGTGGTTGTCGCTCGGGGGTGATCGCCGGCAGTCCGACGCACGTCTCACGTCGTCACCCCGTCGGCGCTCCTTCCCGAGGGCGTAGCACTTCTCCCATCCCAGTACCGGTCGCGGGCCGGCTGACGGGATGTACGTCCGAGAAGGAGGAAAGTCATGAAGTCCCAAGTTCGTGGCGGGACCAGATGGAAGCGGTTCGCCGTCGTCATGGTGCCGAGCCTGGCGGCCACGGCGGCGGTCGGCATCGGTCTGGCCCAGGGTGCGCTCGCCGCGTCGTTCAGCGTCTCCGGCCAGTCGTTCAAGGTGAGCGCTGACAAGCTCGTCGGCTACGACTTCGTTCAGTACGGCAGCTACACCGAGGGATACGACCTCAAGGGCAACAAGGCCAACCACCCGGTCGCGGTCTCCGGCTTCAAGCGCGCCGAGATCACGAACATGTGCCAGTCCGTCGTCACGCCCGACGTGCCGTTCATCGGCTCCGTCAGCCTCAACCTGACCGCGGGCACCGGCGACACACCGGTGAAGGCCAAGAACCTCTACCTGGACGTGGCCGACCTGGACGCCGACGCGACCTTCACCAACATCGACATCGGTGTGGCGACGAAGGACGCGAAGAAGGGGCCGGGCATCCAGCCGGGCACCGAGGACCGCGTCAACCCGTTCGGCTTCGCGCAGCAGGCCGAGGAGGTCCTGCTGACTGACGTCGAGCAGCGTGCGTGGGCGACCACCGCGGGCACCTTCGAGCTCAGCAACCTGAGCCTGCGCCTGCACAAGGGCGTCAAGGAATGCTACTGAGCACCCCTTGACGCGGGTGGGGGCCGGCTGCGGCCCCCACCCGCGTCTCCCGCACCTCTCTCCACCTTCACCACGGCATTGCCGGTTCCAGGGAGCTGTTTTCCATGAGCGCCGAGTCTCCGGGTCTCCGCGGCCGACTCACCGACTGGCGGCTGCGGTTCCGCGCCTGGCGGCGCAGCCGGCCCTTCTGGGCGGGTCTGCTGACCCTGCTGGGCGGTCTGCCGATCGCCTACTTCCCCTACGCCAACCTCAACCTCGGCCACATGACGCTGACGATGGCCACCACCGCGGGAGCGGGCTCACTGATCATCGGCGTGCTGCTGGTGACGCTCGGCCTGACGATGTGGTTCCAGCAGGTGGTCCGGGTCTTCGCGGGCGTGGCCGCCATCCTGCTTGCCCTCATATCCATACCCATCTCCAACCTGGGCGGGTTCTTCATGGGCTTCCTGCTCGCCCTCGTCGGCGGGGCCCTGTCCGTGTCGTGGGCGCCGCACGAGCCGGCCGACGAGAGCGGCGAGGACGACGGCGAGGACCCCGCGCGGACGTCGGCGACCCCGGCCGGGGACGCCGAGGACCAGGCGCCCGAACCGGCGGCGACCGAGCGGCCGGAGCCGGAGCCGTCGAAGTCCGCGCGGCCGGAGGCCGGGCAGGCCGAGGCGTCCGGGGAGGAGGCACGCGAGGAGACGGCCCGTGAGCCGGCCGTCGCCGGGGCCGAACCGAGCGGGGGGAAGATCAGTGCAGCGTGACGACAAGCCCGGGCCCGAGGCCGGGCAGGAGGCCCTCCGCGGCCGCGCCACGGGCCCGCGCCACGCGGCGCCGCGCAGGTCGCTGCTGATGAGGGTGCAGCTCCCCGCGGGACGGGCCATCGCGCTCGCGGCCATGCCGAGCGCCCTGCTGTTCGGCATGGGACTGACGCCCAAGCTGGCGCTGGCCGACGAGCCGGTGAACCCCTTCGCGCCGGGACCCTGCGTCACCCAGCCGGACGAGGGGAGCCAGCCCGAGCCGGAGCGGCCGGAGCGGGAGACCGGCGAGGGCCAGGACGGGAGCGACGGCGAAGGGGACGGCGAGGACGGCGGTGCCGGGGAGTCCGAGGCCCCAGAGCAGCCGGCGGAGCCGGAGCCGGCCCCGGAGCCCACCGAGACGGCGCCCGAGCCGGAACCGGAGCCCGAGCCGCAGCCGGAGCCGGAGCCGGACAACCCCTGGGACCCGCTGGGCCTGGGCGACGCGCTGGAGGATCTCTTCACCGGCGGCGACGAGCGGTCCACCGCGCCGCAGGGCGGTTCGGAGGCCGTGGTCGAGCCGCAGCAGGAGACGGTGGCGCAGCCCGCGGCCGAGCCGGAGGGCACCGACGCGGTGACCCGGACGGTCGACGACACGGTGGAGCGTGCCGACGACGCGGTGGACGAGACGGAGCGGGCGATCCGCGACGCCGCCGAGCAGGCCGGTGCCGACGTCGAGGAGCTGCCCGAGGACGTCACGGACGGGGTGACGCGGGAGCAGCAGCCCCAGCCGGACGCCGACGGCAAGCAGCCCTTCCCCTGCCCCACCCACGACCCGGAGGCGCTGGCCAACGCCGAGCTGGAGCAGGGCATCCCGCTGCTGCCCGACGAGCCGTGGCGGCTGGAGTCCTCCAAGCTGGTGCTGCGCGGGCTCGACTACCACGGCATCGTCGAGGTCAGGACGGCCGGCGGCAAGGTCAAGAAGGCGCTGAAGTTCACGGCGGACACCGTGGACATCGGGAATCTGCACCAGCTGGTGGTGGGCCCCCAGGGCACGACGTCGCACGTGCAGGCGGAGCCGGGCTCGACGTCCACCTTCCGGGGCGGCACGGTGACGATGTACACCGAGGAGCTGAAGGGCAACCTGTTCGGGCTGATCCCGGTGACGTTCAGCCCCGAGACGCCGCCGCCGCTGAACGTGCCCTACGCCGTCTTCACCGACGTGCACGTGACGCAGGCGGCCCAGTTCGGCGGCACCCTCACCATCCCGGGCATGCGCCTGTACTCGGACTGAGGCCCGCGGCCGGGGCATGCCCCACGGCGTGGGAAAGGCCGGGCCCGCCGCACAGCGCGGCGGGCCCGGCCTCCTTCGTCCCGGGAGGAGCCGGGTCAGTGACTGCCCTGGCCCAGGTGCAGGACGCGGACCATGTTGGTCGTGCCGGGGACGCCCGGCGGCGTGCCGGCGGTCATGATCATCACGTCGCTCTCGCTGTACCGCTGGAGCTTCAGCAGCTCCCGGTCCACCAGGTCGACCATGGCGTCGGTGTTCTCCGCGTGCGGTACGACGAACGTCTCGACGCCCCAGCTCAGCGTGAGCTGGTTGCGGGTGCCGGGGTCCTCGCTGAAGGCGAGGATCGGCTGCTCGGCCCGGTAGCGCGAGAGCCGCCGCGCCGTGTCGCCCGACTTGGTGAAGGCGACGAGCGCCTTCGCGCCGAGGAAGTCGGCCATCTCGCAGGCGGCCCGGGCCACCGAGCCGCCCTGGGTGCGCGGCTTCTTCCCCGGCACCAGCGGCTGGAGGCCCTTGGAGAGCAGCTCCTGCTCCGCCGCGATGACGATCTTGGACATCGTCTTGACGGTCTCGATGGGGAACTGGCCGACCGAGGACTCGGCCGACAGCATCACCGCGTCGGCCCCGTCCAGGATCGCGTTCGCGACATCGGACGCCTCGGCGCGCGTCGGCCGCGAGTTGGTGATCATGGACTCCATCATCTGGGTCGCCACGATGACCGGCTTGGCGTTGCGGCGGCACAGCTCCACCAGGCGCTTCTGCACCATCGGCACCCGCTCCAGCGGATACTCGACCGCCAGATCGCCACGGGCCACCATGACGCCGTCGAACGCGAGGACGACGTGCTCCATGTTCTCGACGGCCTGCGGCTTCTCGACCTTGGCGATGACGGGCACCCGGCGCCCGACCTCGTCCATCACCCGGTGCACGTCGCGCACGTCCGAGGCGTCCCGCACGAAGGAGAGGGCGACCATGTCGGCGCCCATCCGCAGGGCGAACCTCAGGTCGTCGACGTCCTTCTCGCTGAGCGCCGGGACGTTGACCGCCGCGCCGGGCAGGTTGATGCCCTTGTGGTCGGAGACGACGCCGCCCTCGATGACGATCGTGTGGACCCGCGGCCCGTCGACCTCGGTGACCTGCAGGGCCACGTTGCCGTCGTTGATGAGGATGGGGTCGCCCTTGGAGACGTCGCCGTTGAGGCCCTTGTAGGTCGTCCCGCAGATGGTCTTGTCGCCGGGGACGTCCTCCACGGTGATCGTGAACTCCTCACCGCGGACCAGCTCGACCGGGCCCTCGGCGAAGGTGCCCAGCCGGATCTTGGGCCCCTGGAGGTCGGCGAGCACGCCCACGGCGCGGCCCGTCTCCTCGCAGGCCTTGCGGAGCCGGGCGTAGCGCTCCTCGTGCTCCCGCTGGGTGCCATGGCTCATGTTGAAGCGGGCCACGTTCATGCCTGCCTCGATCAGCGTCTTCAGCTGTTCGAAGGAGTCAACGGCTGGGCCCAGGGTGCAGACGATTTTGGAACGGCGCATGGTGTCGATCCTATCGTTTTGTTTAGACGCCAAACGTACTGGGGGTGATCTGCCTCACCCCGCATCCTTGACCAGGGCATATGTCTGCGTGGCGATCTCCAGCTCCTCGTCGGTGGGCACCACGGCGACGGCGACCCGAGCGTACTGCGGCGAGATGACGCGCGCCGTGGACGACTGCTCGCGGTTCAGCCGCTCGTCCACGGCGAGCCCCAGCTCCGCGAGCCCGGCCACGGCGGCCCGCCGCACGCGCGGCATGTTCTCCCCGACGCCCGCCGTGAAGGCCACCGCGTCCACCCGGCCGAGGACCGCGCAGTACGCCCCGATGTACTTCCGCAGCCGGTGGACGTAGATCCCGAAGGCCAGCTCGGCGGCGGCGTCGCCCTCGTCCATCCGGCGGACGACCTCCCGCATGTCGTTGTCCCCGCACAGGCCGAGGAGCCCGCTGCGCCGGTTCAGCAGCTCGTCCACCGCCTCAGCGTCCAGACCGGCCGTCCGGGTCAGATACGTGACCACCGCGGGGTCGAGGTCCCCGGAGCGGCTGCCCATCACCAGCCCCTCCAGAGGGGTGAAGCCCATCGAGGTGTCCACGCAGCGCCCGGCGGCGACGGCGGCGGCCGAGGCGCCGTTGCCCAGGTGCAGCACGATGACGTTCACCTCCGCGGGCTCCCTGCCCAGCAGCTCGGCGGTGCGGCGCGAGACGTGGGCGTGCGAGGTGCCGTGGAATCCGTAGCGCCGGATGCCGTGGGCGTCCGCCGTCTCCACGTCGACCGCGTACCGCGCGGCGTGCTCCGGGAGCGTCGCGTGGAAGGCCGTGTCGAAGACCGCGACCTGCGGCAGCCGGGGGTTCAGCGCGCGGGCGACGCGGATGCCGCCGAGGTTGGCCGGGTTGTGCAGCGGCGCCATCGGGGTGAGCCGCTCGATCTCGGCGAGCACGGCGTCGTCCAGCACCGTGGGCCGGGTGAACCGCGACCCGCCGTGGACGACCCGGTGCCCGACGGCGGCCAGCTGGGGGGAGCCGAAGCCGAGGCCGTCCCGCTCCAGCTCCTTCGCCAGGGCGCGCAGCGCCGTCTCGTGATCGGGGACGCGCGGCGTGGTCTCCCGCCCGTCCCCGCCGCGCGGTGTGTGCACCAGCCGGGAGGCGTCCTCACCGATCCGTTCCACCAGCCCCACCGCGAGCCGGGTGCGGTCGGTCATGTTCAAGAGTTGGTACTTCACGGACGAGGAGCCACTGTTGAGGACGAGGACGTGGCTGGCGGTCATGCCGGGCCCTTCCCTTCGCCGACGGGGTCGACCGCGTGTTCCGGCGGTGACCGACCGCACGGATACCCGGTTCCGCCCGGGTGGAACCGGATACGCTGCAGACGATACGCGCGAAGGGCGACATATCGCGCGGTGAAGGCCAGCATGAGGACAGCCCCGTGGGCCGTGTTCAGAACATGAAACAATCCCCCCTCCATCGGACCGTCACCCGATCAGGAGTAGCGATCACATGCGTATCGGAGTCCTCACCGCCGGCGGCGACTGCCCCGGCCTGAACGCCGTCATCCGGTCGGTCGTGCACCGGGCCGTGGCCGACCGCGGCGACACGGTCATCGGTTTCGAAGACGGTTACAAGGGGCTGCTGGACGGCCGTTACCGCGAGCTCGACCTCAACTCCGTCGCGGGCATCCTGGCCCGGGGCGGCACGATCCTCGGCTCCGCCCGGCTGGAACGCGGCCGGCTGGCCGAGGCCTGCGCGAACGGTGAGGAACTCCTCGCGCGCCTGGGCGTCGACGCGCTGATCCCGATCGGCGGCGAGGGCACCCTGACTGCCGCGAGCATGCTCTCCGAGGCGGGCCTGCCCGTCGTCGGAGTTCCCAAGACCATCGACAACGACATCTCCGCCACCGACCGCACCTTCGGCTTCGACACCGCGGTCGGGGTGGCCACCGAGGCGATGGACCGGCTCAAGACCACCGCCGAGTCCCACCAGCGGGTGATGGTCGTCGAGGTCATGGGCCGGCACGCCGGGTGGATCGCGCTGGAGGCGGGCATGGCGGGCGGCGCCCACGGCATCTGCCTGCCCGAGCGGCCGTTCCAGATCGACGCGCTGTGCAAGATGATCGAGGAGCGTTTCTCCCGGGGTAAGAAGTTCGCCGTCCTGTGCGTCGCGGAGGGCGCTCGCCCGGCCGAGGGCACGATGCCCTACGAGAAGGGCGTGATCGACCAGTACGGGCACGAGCGGTTCACCGGCATCGGCAACCGCCTCGCCCGCGAGCTGGAGGACCGCCTCGGCACGGAGGCACGTCCCGTCATCCTCGGCCACGTCCAGCGCGGCGGCACCCCGACCGCCTACGACCGCGTGCTCGCCACCCGTTTCGGCTGGCACGCCGTGGAGGCGGCGCACCGCGGCGACTTCGGCATGATGACGGCCCTGCGCGGCACCGACATCGTCATGGCGCCGCTCGCCGACGCCACCCGGGTGCTGAAGACCGTGCCCCAGGCCCGGATGGACGAGACCGAAGCCGTCTTCTGAGCCTCGGCGGGGGCGCAGGCCGGTCCGCGCCGGGGCCGGGACGGCGCCGGGTGGGTGGCGCCACGCGGTGGCACCCGCGCGCCGGGCGGAGCGCGCACGGGTGCGGCCGCGCGTTCCCCGCCGGAAAGGTGGAGGAGTTGTGGGAATTCCGTGACTCACCCGGCGCGCACGGTGAAAGCCGCTCTCAGGGCGGCCGCCTGGTCCGCGTGCGCGCGGCGACTGGCCGCGGCGTTCGGGGCGGCGAGTTCGAACCCGTGAAATGCCCCCGCATAGCAGTGGAGTTCGACGTGGACGCCATCGCGCATCAGGCGGCAGGCATAGTCGATTCCCTCGTCGCGCAGTGCGTCGACCTCGGCCACCAGCAGGTAGGCGGGAGCGACGCCGTGGAAGTCGTCGCACCGGGCCGGCACCGCGTGCGGGGGCGGTTCGGCCTCCGGCTCGCCCCCGAGGTAGTGGCGCCACATGTGCGGGCTGTCCTCGACGTCCCAGCCCGAGGCGCGGCGGAAGCGCTGGACGGAACCGCTCTCCAGCCGGTCGTCCAGGGCCGGGTACAGGAGCAGCTGGAGCACCAGGGCGGGGCCCCCGCGGTCCCGGGCCATGAGGGCGACCGCCGCGGCGAGGTTGCCCCCCGCGCTGCTGCCCCCCACGGCGACGCGCGTGCCGTCCCAGCCGCGCGTGTCCGCCGTCCGCACGACCTCGGACACGACGGCGTAGCCGTCCTCGGCCGGTGCCGGGAAGGGATGCTCGGGCGGGCGCCGGTATTCCACGGAAACCAAGGCGCAATCCACCTCCCGCACGTAGCGAACACAGCGGTCGTGTTCCGTCTCCAGATCACCCGCGACAAACGCCCCGCCATGAAGGTAAACCAGCACCGGAAGCGGTGCGGTGCTGTTTCTGTTTTTCGGTTCGTAAATGCGGACCGGGATTTCCCTGCCACCGTCCGCGGCCGCGACAACGGTATTCCTGATCGTCACGTCGTCCTGTTCCGGGGCCGGGCCGCGCAGAGCCCTGGAGAGGGCGACCGCCCGCCGGAAATTGCGGCGGGCCTTCAGCGGATCATCGAAGGACACGAAGGGCTGCCGCCGCTCGGCATCCCGCAGGTCGTTGTCAAGTAGCTCTGAAATGTCTTCTGTTGACGTCATGGGCCGGACTGTAGCGCGGGCGCCGTGACGAACCGTAGTCAGGCCGTCCCGGTTGTTCCGCGAGGTTTGCGTCCTCTGCGGCATATGTCGCACTCATGAACTCCGGTCATATTTCCGCTGGCCGCCGCCCGAAAGCCGAGCGACGCGTTCCGGTGGGGCAGCGGATTCCAGCCAAATCCATTGACCACTGATCACACGCTGGGTAGCTTCCAGGGGTGCGACGTCGAGTCAACCTTTTTGACGACCCTTGAAGGCTACTCTCCGTCGCACACTCCGCAGCTGTTCGGTGGAGTCGTAATTCGCGCAACGTCCAAATGGAACGCAGACACAATCTGTCACTCGTTTGCCCGGAGGGGTGAGTGTTCCGTGGAATCGTCCGTGAAACTCCTCGTGGACGCGCTGCTGGTCGTGGGGTTCGGAGTGCAGCACTCCGTCCTCGCCACGCTGCGCGTCAAGCGCGTCGTCAAGGCCAGGACCGGCATGGAGGCGCTGGCCTGGCGCTCCGTCGAGTCCCTGGCCAACGTCGTGTACATCCTCGTCGCGGCCTCGCTGTGGCAGCACACCGGTGATGTG
Source organism: Streptomyces sp. WMMC1477 (assembly GCF_027460245.1). Taxonomy (NCBI): domain Bacteria; kingdom Bacillati; phylum Actinomycetota; class Actinomycetes; order Kitasatosporales; family Streptomycetaceae; genus Streptomyces; species Streptomyces sp. WMMC1477. Next base: position 4,267,576 of record NZ_JAPZBD010000003.1, read on the forward strand.
GTGTGGGAACTGTCCGGCGCGGCGATGGTCGCCATGTACGCCCTCGTCGCGGCCTCGTGGCTCTGGTACTGGCAGCTCCACCTGTTCGAGTACGACTGCGGCCTGGCCTTCGGCTCCACCACCCTCGTGGCGCAGACCGCCGGCGCCCAGGGCCCCAAGCTGATCAACTGGAAGGTCGGGACGCGCCGCTGGATCCGCTTCCCGGTGCACACCGCCTTCTTCGGCATGTTCTTCCTCCTGCCGACCATGACCACCGATCTGCTCGTGCTGGCCGTGGTGATCAACATCTACAACATCATCGGCAGCATCCTGTACGACAAGCGCCTCCTCGCCGTGGCCGGTGACGCCTACCGCCCGTACCTGGACCGCACCGGCCTGATCCTCCCGCCGGTCTACCGCAACGCCAAGGGCGCGGCCGACCTGGAGATGGCGGCACCGCAGCACTGGCGCAAGCCGTCCATGCACCTGCCCGGCCTCGTCGTCGGCATCGGCCTCGGCGTCATGTACCACTTCCTCATCGGCGCGCACGCCGTCACCGGTACGGACATGCTCAAGGCCGGTGGCGCGGGCCTCCTCGGCGCCGTCGTCACCGGCCTGATCCTGGGCGCGTGGCTGAAGCCGCGGGCCTCGGACTGGGGCCAGCAGCAGACCGACCTGTCGACCACGGTCGCCCTCAACGCCGCGACCGGCGTGGTCACCTGGGCCGTCATCGGCTGGATCCAGACCGGCCAGGCCCCGCCCTTCGCCGCCTTCCTGCCGCTGTGGTTCACCGTCCAGTACCTCGGCCACGTCTTCGCCTTCCTGGCCGACCGCAAGAAGTGGTCCGTCTCGCTCGTGCCCGTCGACGAGGCCCCCGCTGCCCAGCCCGCCGCGCAGCCGAACCCGCGGACCCCCGTCGGGAGCGCCCTCGCGGTGGAACAGGCCGGAGGCCGCGGGTGAGTACGACCGCGGAGCAACACCCCACGCACAGCGCGACCCTGGACATACCCCTGCGCCAGACCATCCACGGGTACCCCTACTGGCACCGCGACGAACCCGTCGTCGCCGTGTCCCGGATGGATCCCGAGTACGCGGAACTGCGCCGGAACTTCCCCGACGGCTGGCGGCACCTCGTCCGGGTGAAGAAGCTGTTCGACAGCGTCAGCGCGCTGGACGCGCCGTCCCTCTCGGGCGACGACCCGCAGTACGCCGAGCGGATCGACGCCCTGCTCACGACGGCCGCGGACACGCTGCTGCGCTTCGCCGACGCGGAGCGGGGCCCGGCCACCCGCGCCGTCGTGGAGCACGCCCGCACCGCAGCCCAGCGGCTGGCCGACCACGTGGTCACGCGGGAGTGGAAGCCCGTCACCCTCTACGAGCCGCGGCCGGGCGAACCGTGGTTGTACTGCGGCCCCATCAACACCTGGGCGACCCGGGACGTGGCTTCCCCGGTCGCCCTGCTGGTGGCCGTGCCCGACGCCGGCCTCCAGGCGGAGGTGGACGAGGTCAGCTCGCGGGTCGACGCGGTCCGCGCGGAGGCGGCGCGCGTCCTGGGCGGGCCGGTGCGCTCCGTCCAGGAGGTCCACCCCACCATGCAGATCACCGACCTGCTGCTGGCCGGGGGCGAGTCGGTGTCCGGGCACAAGAACTTCGCCCACTTCTTCCCGCTGGAGGCGGCGGGGTCCACGGTGCTCGGACCCGAGTTCACCGTGGTCTTCGCCAACGTCCACCGCGAACGGCTCCGGCGGTGTTCGCTGGAGCTGCTGCGGGGGGTGACGGACGCGCCGGACGAGGCGCGGCTGGACGAGGCGCTGCGCATGTCGCTGCGCTGGTTCCGCTGCCACGACCTCGGGCACTTCTGGCGCCGCGCCTCGGTACCGGACGAGGGCCGGTCCGCCGAGGGGCTCGAGCACTTCGAGCGGATGGCCCTGGAGGAGGCCTACGCCGACACGCTCGGACTGCTCACGGCCGAGGCCCTCGGCGGGGCGGGCGAGGCGCTCGACACGGCCTTCGCCGCCGAGCTGATCCGCTATCTGTCCCGGCGACACCACCACTTCGCCGACAGCGCGGCGGCCATGCTCACCCTCGGCTGGATCCAACAGCACGCCAAGGCCGCGGACTTCCCCGCCAAGCGGTGCTTCTTGCAGAAGTCGCGTCCCACCCTGGAGGATCTGGTGCGCACCCTGCACGAGGTGCTCTGGGACGCCGACGGGGCACAACTCGCCCGGCTACGCTCGGCCTTGGCCAAGGGTGCGGCGTACTACTACGACACCCTGGCCGAGCACTTCGGCTCCACTCCCACCGACCTCTCCTACACCTTCGGATAAGGACATATGACCGCTCGAACTGTCGTCATCTCCGGAGCCTCGTCCGGAATCGGCCTCGCGACCGCGCGCCGCTTCGCCGAAGCGGGTGACCACGTCGTCAACCTCGACCTCAGCGAACCCGCTCCCGGCGACGCGGTGGGGCAGTGGCTCCACGCGGACGTCACCGACTGGGCCGGTGTACGACAGACGGTGGACGGCGTCGTCGCGGAGCACGGCTCCGTCGACGTCGTCATCGCCAACGCGGGCATCAGCCTGCGCCGCCCCTTCGTGGAGATGACCGAGAAGGACATCAGGCAGCTGATGGACATCAACGTCATGGGCGTCATGGCACTGTGGCAGGCCGCTGCGCGTCACATGATCGAGGCGCGCAGCGGTGTGCTGCTGGCCACGGCGTCCACCAACGCCTCCGCGGGCTACCCCTACTACGCCGACTACAACGCCTCCAAGGCCGCCGTGCTGGCCCTGACCCGCAGCCTGGCCCTGGAGCTGGCCCCCCACGTGCGCACGGCCTGTGTCAGCCCCGGCTACGTGATGACGCCGATGCAGCGCGCCGAGTACACGGACGCGATGTTCGCCGAGGTCAATGCCAAGATCCCGGCCAACCGCCACGCCGACCCGGCCGAGATCGCCGAGACCTTCTTCTTCCTGGCCTCCGACGGAGCCAGGTTCGTCACAGGCCAGCAGCTCGTCGTCGACGGCGGCGAACTGGCCGGCGGTACGGCGTCGGCCCACGGAACCATGTTCGCCTGACAGGTCAGAACCAAAAGGAAGCCATCATGACCTCGACCGCGGCCGTCGCCCACGGCCTTCCCCTGATCACCGAGGTGCTCGGGGAGGCCCTGGAGCGCTGCCGGACGACCGCCCTCGACGGCGGTCTGACCGCCTACGTCGTGGACAACCCCCGGCAGAACCTCAGCGTCTCGGCGCACCACCGCGTCTACGACGCCCTGGTCCCGGTGACCACCCAGTCCTTCGAGGCCGACATGACGCCCTACTGGGCGCAGCGGAGCAAGGAGGGCTACCTGGAGCGGCTGGCGGAGTTCGTGCTCGTCGCCGACGAGGAGGGCGCCATCGTCGGCTGGACCGGGCACCATCTGCTCCGGTTCGACGAACGCGTCATCGTCTACCTCGACTCCACCGGCATGGTGCCCCGGCGCCAGTCCAAGGGCACCATGCGCAAGCTGATGGGGGAGCGGGTCGCCGAGGCGGTGCTGCCGAGCTGCCCGGGCGAGCTGCCCGTCTATCTGACGGCGCGCACCGAGAGCCCGATCTTCTACCGGCTCATGCGCGGCCTCGTCGACGGCGGCACCGTCTTCCCGCACCCGAGCACCCCGCTGCCGGCGGACGTCGCGGCCTGCGGCGTCAGCCTGGCGACCTGGCTGGGCCAGCGGCACATCCTGGAGCCGTCCACGCTCACCCTGCGCAACGCCTACGACGCGCTGGACGAGCTGTACGGTGAGCTGCCGACGACCGGGGACCCGGAGCTGGACGCCATGTTCCGCGGCACCCTCGGCCCGCTCGACGCCTTCCTCATCATCAGCAGGATCCGCTGAGCGACCGCGACGGGAGACAGTGGTGCGCGCTGTTCTGCTCCAACTCGACGTGGACCGCCGGGAGCCCTTCCCCCGGCGGGTCGCGGCGGTGTGCGACCGGGTGGTCGCCCACCGCGGCGCGGACCTCGTCGTCCTGCCCGAGCTGTGGGCCACCGGCTACTTCGCCTTCGACGCCTACGAGGAGACGGCTGAGCCCCTGACCGGCCCGACCGTCCGGGCGCTGGGCGAGGCCGCCCGGACGGCCTCGGTCCATCTGCACGCGGGCAGCGTGGTGGAGCGGAGCCCGGACGGCCGGCTCCACAACACGAGCCTGCTGTTCGGGCCGGACGGCGGACTCCTGCACGCCTACCGCAAGTTCCACCTGCTGGGATACCGCTCGCGGGAGGCGGAGCTGCTCGCCCCGGGGGACAGCGTGCGGGCGCGGGACACCGCGCTCGGCCGGGCGGGCCTGGCGACCTGCTACGACCTGCGCTTCCCCGAGCTGTTCCGGGCCCTCGCCGACGACGGCGCCGAGCTGCTGATCGTGCCCGCCGCCTGGCCGGCGTCCCGGATCGGGCACTGGCGCCTGCTGGTGCGGGCCCGAGCCCTGGAGAACCAGGCGTTCCTGCTCGCCTGTAACGCCGCCGGGCGGCAGGAGGGCGTCGCGGTGGGCGGCACCAGCATGGTCGTCGACCCCTGGGGGACCGTCCTCGCGGAGGCCGGAGACGAGGCCGGGACGCTCACCCTGGACCTCGACCCGGCCGAGGTGGGCCGGACCCGGGCCGAGTTCCCCGCCTTCCACGACCGGCGTCCCGTCCCCGGCGCGGGCCCCGGCCCCGCCCCCGTCCCGGGGGACGGCCCGGCCCCGTCCGCGCACCGGCCGGAGAGCGCCGGTGGCCCGCCTCCGTCCCGTCCTGTCCCGCCCGCTCCGTCGCAGCCGCTGAGGAACCGCCCGTGACCCTGACCGTGCCCGAGGGCATCGACCCGGAACTCGCCCGCTCCGCCGGGCTGCAGCCCGACCTCGACTACGCCCTCCCCCGGGAGGCGCGCGCGGCGCTCGCCCGGGCCTACCGGATCTCCAAGGCGATGCGCGGCAGAGCGGCGCCACGGGACGAGGTGGCGGTCACCGACCGCACCGCGCCGGCACGCAAGGCAGGAGCCGGCATACCGGTCCGCGTCTACGCCGCGCCCGGGCCCGGGGAGCCGGCACCGGCCCTCCTCTTCTTCCACGGCGGCGGCTTCGTGACGGGGGACCTGGAGACGGAGGACGCCCGCTGCCGGGAGATCGCCCGGCGCACGGGCATCGTGGTGATCTCGGTCGACTACCGGCTCGCTCCCGAGCACCCGTTCCCGGCCGCCTTCGAGGACTGCTACGACGTCCTGGTGTGGGCCGCGGGCAACGCCGCCGAACTCGGCATCGACCGCGAGCGCGTCGCCGTGGGCGGCACCAGCGCGGGCGGTGCCCTCGCGGCGGCCGTCTCGCTGGCGGCCCGCGACCTCGACGGGCCACGCGTCGTCCACCAGCTCATGCTCTATCCGGTCACGGACCACCGCATGACCACGGATTCGATGAAGGAATTCGACTCCACCCCGGGATGGCACCAGCGCAACAACGTCCACATGTGGCGCCATTACCTGGGTTCCGGTACGCCGGAAACCGTGTCCCCCTATGCCGCCCCGGCCATGGCGGAGGACTTGAGCGGACTTCCGCCCGCCTATGTCATGACGGCGGAGTTCGACCCGCTGCGGGACGAGGGGCTCGTCTACGCGCGGCGACTGCTGGCCGCGCGCGTTCCCGTCGAGATCCATCACTTTCCCGGCACGTTCCACGGGTTCGACGCGGCGGCGGCCGAGGCGACGGTCACCCGGCGGGCGCTCGACGAGCAGTGCGCCGTGCTCGTGCGGGCCACGGGCGCCCGGCCGCTCGACCCGGCCCTCGGGTGAGGCCGGGCCGGTCACCGTCCCCGCGGCCACGCCCTCCCCCTCGGGAGTGCGGGACGGTGTCGGCCGGGCTTTTGCGGCGCGGGGATTCCACGTCGGGGCGGCCGGGGAAACGGCTGGAATTCCCCGGCTCCCGAGATGGCCCCGAGAAGCCCGTTTCCGGGGCGCTGATATACGCAACTCCCTGGTGTATAAGAATGATTGACAGTCAATCGAGGCCTGTGGTGGGGTACGCTGTATGAGCAGGAAGAAGCTGCTACTGATCGGCAGCGGCGGTCAGCCGTTTCGCGACTACGCGCTCAAAGCGATCAGTGAGCGCGTCGACGTCATTCTTGTCGAGGGCAGGGACCTGTCCTGGCAGGAGCCTTACGTCAAGGGATTCCACCGAATAGACGCCGAGGATTCCGAGCGGCTGCTCGCCGTCGCGCGGGAGGAGTCCCCGGACGGCGTGCTGACCTACGACGAGGCGCTGGTCGAGCCGGCGGCCCGGCTCGCCCGGGAGCTGGGCGTCCCGCACACGGACCCGGAGGCGGTCCGCCGGTGCAAGGACAAGGGCGCCCTGCGCACCTGCCTCACGGAGGCCGGCCTGGGCCCCGTCCGCTTCGCCGTCGCCCACGACGTGGAGACGGCCCGCCGGGCGGCGGCGGACATCGGCTACCCCGTGGTCCTCAAGCCCCGCGCCCTCGGGGGCAGCATCGGCGTCGTCCGCGCCGACACCGAGGCGGACCTGCTGGACGCCTTCGGCACGGCGGACACCGCCCGGGCCGGAGACGGCACCGTCTCCCGGCTCGACGGGGTGCTCGTCGAGGAGTACCTCGACGGCCCCGAGTACAGCGCCGACTGCGCCGTCTGGCAGGGGACGGCCGTTCCGCTGGTCGTGGCGGAGAAGGAGATCGGCTTCGCGCCGTACTTCGAGGAGCTCGGGCACGTGGTGCCGGCCAGGCCGCACCCCGATCTGGACGCGGCCCTGGAGCTGGTCGCGGCCGCGCACAAGGCGGCCGGCCTGGACAACCTCGTCACCCACGCGGAGTTCCGGCTCACCAGCCGCGGCCCCCGGATCGTGGAGATCAACGTCCGGCTCGGCGGCGACCTCATCCCGCACCTCGGCGCGCTCGCCCACGGCGTGGACCTCGCCGGGGCCGCGGCCGACATCGCGGTGGGCCGGGAGCCCGACCTGTCCGCGCCCGGCGACGGCACCGCCGCCATCACCATGATCTACCCCCCGCAGGCCATGCGGCTCGGCGACGTGCGGCTGGCCGAGGCCCCCGACGCCTACCCCGGTCTCGACCGCTTCGTCGCCTTCCTCCCGCCCGGCACCGAGGTACGGCTGCCGCCCGAGGGCTTCCTCTCCCGGATGGGGTTCGCCGTCGTCAGCGGAACCGACCGGGACGAGTGCCTGCGACGCCGCCGGGCGGTGGAGGCGGGTGTCGTGATCGAAGGCGAGCCGCTGAGCGCTCGATGAGTACCGACGAGGCGGTCGGCACCGACCGGCCACAGCAGCGGCGCTCGGTGCTCCGGGTCGTCCGCGACGCCCCGCGGCCCGTCTGGGTCCTGGTGGCCGGTGTCTTCCTGAACCGGGCGGGCTCGTTCTTCGCCACCTTCCTGGTGCTCTTCCTCAAGCAACTCGGCTTCACCACGCAGGAGATGCCGCTCATCCTGCTCGCGGTCGGCATCGCCACCCCGATGGGCTCGCTGCTGGGCGGCTGGGCCTCGGACCGGCTGTCCCGGAAGGCGTCCCTGGTCGGCTCGACCGTGCTCGCCTCCGGCGGACTCGCGGTCATCGGCATGTCCCCGAACCGGCCGGTGGCCCTGTGCGGCGTGTTCGCGACCGCGCTGTTCGCGCAGGCCTACCTGCCGGCCGCCTCGGCGCTGCTCGTCGACCACACGAAGGAGGAAGACCGGGTCCCGATCTTCGCCTTCTTCCGGCTCGCGCTGAACCTCGGCTCGACCCTCGGGCCGCTCATCGCCGCCACCGTGGCGAACGACAACCTCAAGACGCTCTTCGTCATCAGCAGTTGCACCTACGCCGCGTTCAGCCTGCTGCTCTGGCTGGGTCTGCCGACCGTCCCGTCCCGGGCGCGTACGGCCGACGCGCGGCGGGCCGCGGGCGGCGGCCTCCCGCCGCTGCGCCTGATCCTCTTCTACGGTTCGATCATCGCCATCACGGCCGTGTACGTGCAGTACACCTCCACGGTCGCGCTGGCCGTCGAGGAGGGCCACAGCGCCAGCGCCTACGCCCTCCTGCTGACGCTCAACAGCGGGCTGGTGATCCTCTTCGAGATGCCCCTCAGCGGGCTCACCCGCCGGGTGCCCTGGTGGATTCCCGCGGCGATCGGCACCCTGCTGATGACCTTCGGCATCGTGCTCACGGGCGTGGCAGGCCCGTACTGGCTGATCGCCGTGGCGGTCGGCGTCTGGACCGTGGGCGAGATGCTGTTCTCGCCCGTCGTCAGCAGCGCCACGGCCGCGCTCTCCCCGCCCGACCGGGTCGGGCTCTACCAGGGCTATCTCGCCACCGTCCAGGCCGTGGCCTTCGGCCTCGGACCGGCCGTCGGCACGTACCTCTACGGCATCGGCACCGGGCTGCTGTGGCTGAGCTGTTCCGTGGTGGGCCTGCTGGCCTGCTTCGGCTTCCTCGGCGTCAGCCGCTGGGCCCGCAGCCCGGGCTGACGGACGGCGCACCCCCGGCCCGTGCACGTCGGCACCCCCAGCTTGGAGAAGGCAATGCGTGAACAGCAGGCCCCGGCAGGCGCCGGTCTCCCGCGCCACGACCACTCCGACGGCCCCCGGGTCGTCCTCGAGTGGCTGCGCCGCAGCACCTCGGGCGGTGTCCGCGTCTTCGACCGCGACGGGGCGCGGTTCGTCTCCTGGCGCGCGGTGCTGGACGACGTGACGGCCCTCGCGAAGAGCCTGGAGGCCCACGGCTTCCGTGCGGGCATGCGCGTCGGCATCCGCGGCCACAACTCCTACCCGTGGCTCGTGCTGGACCTGGCCCTGCTGGAGCTCGGGGCGACCCCCGTAGCCATCCCCGTCCCCGACTTCAAGGGGCGGGACAACGGGGAGGTCGTCGAGACCTACGGGCTCGCTGCCGTGTTCGCGGGCAAGGAGGCCCGCGGCCGCTCCGAGGACGCCGCCGTGGCACCGCTCGAGACCGTCCTCGACCAGCCCCTCGCCGTCACCCCGCGCGACCCGGCCCCGAGCCCGGCGGGAGAGCGCGTCCCCGCCGACGGGCCGGAGCCCTTCACTCTCGCCTTCTCCTCCGGCACCGCGGGGCGGGTCAAGTGCCTGCACATCGCCTGGCCGGGCGTGCGCGAACTGATCGAGGCCCACACGGCGGCCTACCCGTTCCGGCCCGACGACCGCCTCATGATCGCGCTGCCGCTCTCCACCTTCCAGCAGCGCTACCTGTGCTACCTGGCCATGCGCAACGACTGCGACATCGTCCTGACGACGGTCGGCCGGTTCCTGCCCGCGCTGCCGGAGACCCGGCCCACGATCCTTCTCGGCCCCCCGAACTTCTACGAGTTCGTCGAGAACCGCTACCGGAACATGCCGCCGCGCCGGCGGGCCGCGCTCGACGCGGCGGCCTCCCTGGCGTACCTGCTGCCCTCGCCCGGGCTGCGCCGCCGCTGGCGGCGGCTCGTCTTCCGCGAGCTGCACCGCATGTACGGCGGGGCGATGCGGCTCATGCTGGTCGGCTCGGCCCCGGTCCGCGACGGCATGCTGGAGTTCTTCTCCAGGACCGGCTTCGAGCTCTACCAGATCTACGGGATGACGGAGATCGGCTACCTGACCTGGAACCGGCGCGGCGCCAACCGGATCGGCTCCGTGGGGCGCCCCGTCTTCCCGGGCACGGTCGCGATCACCGACGACGGCGAGGTCGTCGTCCGGCACGACCGGCACCTGTGCGTCGGCTACGAGGGAGAGCCCGCCGACGGCGTGCGCGCCGTGCTCCGCGGCGACGACACCATCGCCACCGGCGACCTCGGCGCCTTCGACGAGGACGGCTACCTCTTCCTGCGCGGCCGCAGGAAGAACCTCATCATCACCACGGGCGGACAGAAGCTCCAGACGGAGGACCTGGAGGACGAGCTCGCCCGCGCCCGCGGCGTGACGCAGGCCTGCCTGTACCCCCTGGGGGACGGGGGCGGCATGGCGGCCGTGCTCTGGTACGAGGGCGACGAGGACGCCGTCCGGAGCTCGCTGCGGCCGCGCGTCGAGCAGCTCAACGCGAAACTCGGCGCGGCCCAGGCCGTGCGCGGGATCGGCCTCCTGCCCGGGCCGCTCGCCCCCGACAGCCCGCTGCTCAACCGCAACCTCAAGGTCAACCGTGAGGCGGTGCGCCAGGCCACCGCCGACCGGCTGGAAACCCTCCCCCGGCCCGATTCCCGCACGAAAGGCAGTCAGGCATGACGGAACACCGCACCGCGGACCTCGACACCCCGGTGGCCCAGGTCGCCGAGCTGTGGCGGAAGCTGCTCAAACGCGACGACGTGCCGCACGACGTCTCCTTCCCCGAACTCGGCGGCGACTCCCTGCTCCTGATCGCCATGCTCACCGAGATCGAGGGCGAGTTCGACGTCTACCTGGAGGCCGAGGACATCCTGGACGACCTGACGGTGAGCGGCATCGCCCGGGCGATCGGCGAGGCCCAGGCGGCCGCCTGACCGGGCACGGGGTCCCGGTGACACGGGACCCCGTGCCCGGTGGACCGTCACCCGGCGGGCACGGCCTCGACGTCGTAGAAGCCGCGGCCGTCCAGGTAGCGGACGGTGCCGAGATCGCGCAGCAGGACCTCGTCCACGTCGTGGGCCATCGAGATCGACATCGGGTACGTGGAGTCGTCCACCGTGGGGTGCAGCGTGTCGCCCGGCGCGACCAGCACCCGCACGTCCTCGACGCTCTCCAGGCCGCGCAGCTCCTCCAGGCCCCGGTAGCCGAGCAGCCTGCCGCCCACGGGGGAGACCATGCCCGCCCAGGCCACGCTGCGGCGCATCACGTAGTCCTCGTCGCAGCGCGCGAGGAACCGCTCGGGGTCGGTGTACGCGTCCACCGTCCAGTTGATCTGTGACTCACCGGTGGCCCGGGCCGTGTAGCCGGGCAGGTCCAGGCCGGAGACCCGGGCCCCCAGCTCCACCAGGCACGGGCCCTCCGGCGTCATCTTGACCTCGACGTGGGCGGGGCCGTGCTCGATGCCCAGGGCGTCCAGCGCCCGGAAGCCGTAGTCGACGACCTGCTCCTGCACCGCGCCCCGGCGGGGGAGCAGGTGGACGGCGACGGCCAGGTCGCGGATGCCGTTGGCGCTGATCCGGTAGGTCTTCCAGATGTCGCAGACGTGGTGCCTGCCGTTCCGGCTCACGGTGTTGAGGAGGTACTCGGCGCCCACCAGGTACTCCTGCGCGACCACGCCGTCGCCGGGCTCGGAGAAGATGTTGCGGCGGCCGGAGAGCCGGCGGAAGGCGCGGACCGACTCCTCCGGCGTGTCACACCACTGCACCCCGTCGTTGGCGGCGCTGCGCAGTGGCTTGAGCACCACCCGGCGGCCCAGCTTCCGGTGCCACTCGGCCAGTTCGTCCTCGTCGGAGACGCGGATCTGCTCCGCGCCGTGCAGCCCGTGGGACTTGACGGTCTCGATCATCGCGAACTTGTCCCGCCGCGCCCGGCTCAGGGCGGTGCCGTTGGTCGGGAGGCCGAGCTCCTCGGCGAGGTGCTCGCTGAGCGCGTCGGCCAGTTCCACGCCGATCTCACCCCCGGCCACGACCGCCAGCGGACGGAACGCGGCCACCTGCTCGGCCGTCCCGGCCACATCGCCGTGGTGCACGATCTCCGCCGCGTAGGGGTGCGGGTCCGGCTTTCCCTCGTACAGCGCCGGGACCTCCGGAGTGCTCTGCACCCGGATGGGCGTGAACCCCGCGGACGCGAATCCCGCGGCCAGCCGCTGGGACAGCGCGTACGTATCGACCAGGGCGATATGGCGAGAAGTCATTCCGGTCAGGTCCGTTCTGTCGGATCGAGCTCCGCGAACAGGGGCCGACGGCGGGTCCGCGGGGATTCCCGATCAGACCCGATAGTGAATGAAATGTCAACTTCCTTGTTGTGTAAGGTAGTTGACTTCACGGCTATTTCGGTGAGGAAGGTCACATGCGTCAACCGCGTGGTCCGTTTTGCTGATTCCTCCTTGTAGGGTCGGGTACGGGGAGACGGTCTCTCGACCGGGGTGAGTTCGGCCTCTGACCAGCTATGTTGGGGGAATCCATGAGATCCGGCATGCGCCGGTTATCCGCTGTGGGCGCAGCCCGCTTCGGCGGAATGCCACGAAGTTTCTGGGTCGTTTTCGCCGGGCAGTTCATCAATCGCATCGGCAGCATGGTCGTCCCCTTTCTGGTCCTCTATCTCGGAGATCGCGGACTGTCATCGGGGGACGCCGGACTCGTGCTCGGCGCCGTCGGTCTCGGGGGGCTTTTCTCGCAGCCCCTCGGCGGCGTCCTGGCCGACCGGTGGGGGCCGCGGTTCGCGCTGGTGACCGGCCTGGCCACGAGCGCCGTCGCCATCGCCCTGCTCGGCATGGCCACCGGGCTCCCCGCGACCCTCGCGGCCGGCCTGCTCGTCGGCCTCGTCGTGGACATCTACCGTCCCGCCGCCGCGGCCCTGGTGGCGATGGTCGTCGCGGCCGGCGACCGGACCCGTGCCTACAGTCTCGTCTACTGGGCCGTCAACCTCGGTGTGGCCCTGGGCGGACTCGTCGCCGGGCTGCTCGCCCGGCACGGCTACTGGCTCCTGTTCGTCGTCCAGGCCGTCACGACGGCCGCGTTCGCGGTGGTCGCCGCCACCCTCCTGCCGGACGACCGGCCGGCGGGCGCAACGGTACGCCGCCGCCCCCTCGGCCGCCTCTTCGGCCGCCGCGTCGGTCCGCACGCGCCGGCCGGGGGACCGCGGGACGCCGAGGGCCGGAACCCCGCCGGCGAGGAGGTCGGGGGCCGGGAAGGCCCCGGCGGGGACGGCTCCCGGTCCGGCGTGCTGCGCGACCGGCTGTTGCTCGCCCTCATCTGTCTCAACCTCGTCAACGGCGTGGTCGCCGCGCAGATCACCGTCGGCCTGCCCCTGGCCATCAAGGACGACGGCCTCAGCAGCACCGTCTACGGCTCGGTGTTCCTGGCCAGCGGGGTGATCATCGGCGTCAGCCAGCCCCTGCTGAGCGCCTGGCTGGAACGCTACGACCGGCTCACCGTCCTGTCCGTCTCCTGGCTGGTGTTCGGCGTCGGCATCGCCTGCACCGGGCTGGCCGACTCGGTACCCGAATACCTGATCACCGTCGTCGTCTGGACGCTCGGCGAGATCGGCGCGGCGAGCTTCGTCGGCTCGCTCGTCGCCGACCTGGCCCCCGACCACGCCCAGGGGCGTTACCAGGCCGCGTTCGGCTGGTCGTTCGCCGCCGCCCAGTTTCTCGGACCGCCCCTGGGAGCACAGCTGTACGTCTCCGTGGGGCCGGACGCCCTCTGGTGGACGTGTGCCGCCCTCGGCGTCGCCGGGCTGGCCGGCGGGCTGGCCCTGACCCGTCCGGTGCGCCGCAGGCTGCGTCCGGACACCAAGCCCCTCACCCTGCAGAAGGCGTTGTGAACCCGCAGACACCCAGCCCCGAACCGTCCCTCCACCCGCCTACCGTCCCGCTCCTGGAGCTCTACCGCCGGATGTGCCTGTCCCGACACATGGACGAGACCCTGCCCCGCCTGGTGGCCGAGGGCCTCGTCCGCGGCCCGATGCACCTCGGCGTCGGCCAGGAGGCCGTCGGCATCGGCGCCACCGCCGCGCTCCAGCGGGGCGACATCGTGACCGGAACCCACCGCCCCCACTCGCTCTACGTCGGACTCGGGCTCCCCCTGGGCCGCACCTTCGCCGAGATGATGGGCCGGGCCGACGGCCAGTGCCGGGGCCGCGGCGGCCACATGCTCGTGGGCGACCGGGAGCACGGGCTCCTCGGCCCCTCGGGCATCGTGGGCCACTCGCTGCTGCTCGCGGTCGGCCACGGCACCGCCCAGCGCCGGGCCGGGGACGCGCGCGTGACCCTGTGCATGACGGGCGACGGCTCCGTCAACTCCGGTGCGTTCAACGAGGCGTTGAACATGATGGCCTTGTGGCGGCTCCCCGTCGTGGTGCTCGTCGAGAACAACGGCTACGGACTCAGCGTCCGGCTCGACCGGCACGTTCGCGAGACCGAACTGCACCGCAGGGCCGCCGGGTTCGGCATGCCCGGCCGCCAGGTCGACGGCGGCGACCCGGAGGCGGTGCGGGACGCCGTCGCGGAGGCGGCCGAGCGCGCCCGCGCGGGCGACGGACCGACGCTGGTCGAGGCCGTCACCTTCCGGGACAGCGCCTTCTCCGGCTCCGACCGCGGCGGCTACCGGCCGGACGAGGAGTGGGAAGGCTACGTCGACCCGCTGGAACGCGCCGCGGCCCGGCTGCGCGAGCGCGGCGTCCCCGCCGAGGCTCTCGCCGGGGCCGCGGCCGACGCGGCACGGCGGATCGCCGACGCCGTCGACTTCGCCCGGGCGAGCCCCTGGCCGGACCCGGAGGAACTGCTCGCCTACGCGGCGGCCTGGGACGAGGGAGGTGCGCGATGACGCGCATGACGTACAGCGGAGCCCTGAACGCCGCCCTGCGCGAGGAGATGCGGCGCGACGAGAGCGTGGTGCTGCTGGGCGAGGACATCGGCGTCTACGGCGGTGTCTTCTCCGTGACGCGCGGCCTGCTGGAGGAGTTCGGCGCCGAGCGCGTCATGGACACCCCGATCTCCGAGAACGGCATCGTCGGTGCGGCGGTCGGCATGGCCATGAGCGGTCTGCGGCCCGTCGTCGAGATGATGTACACGGACTTCATGACGCTCGCCCTGGACAGCATCGCCAACGCCGCCTCGGTGTTCCCGTTCGCCTACGGCGGCCAGGTGCGCGTGCCCCTGGTGATCCGCACGCAGGGCGGCGCGGGCGTCAACGCCGGTCCGCAGCACTCCAAGTCGCTGGAGGCGTGGACGGCGCACCTCCCCGGCATCCACACCGTCATGCCGAGCACGCCCGCCGACGCCAAGGGCCTGCTGACCGCCGCCCTGCGCGGCGACGACCCGGTGGTGCTCGTCGAGCACAAGCTGCTGTACGGCACCGAGGGCCCGGTGCCCTCCGGTGAGCACGTGGTGCCCCTGGGCACCGCCCGGGTCGTCCGGCCCGGCCGGGACGTCAGCGTGCTGGCCCTGTCCCGCATGGTGGGGGAGGCGCTGACCGCCGCCGAGCGGCTGGCCGAGCAGGGCGTGGAGGCCGAGGTCGTCGACGTGCGCTCGCTGCGCCCGCTCGACCTGGGCACGCTCACCGACTCGGTGCGCCGGACCGGGCGGGCCGTCGTGGTGACCGAGTCCTGGGTGCGCTACGGCCCCACCGCGGAGATCGCCGCCGCGGTGACCGAGTCGGTCTTCGCCGAACTCCGCGCCCCCGTCGTCCGTCTGGGCTCGCTGGGCGTGCCCTACCCGGCCAGCCCCGCGCTGGAGCCCAGGGTGCTGCCCGACGCGGCATCCATCCAGCAGTCCGTCGAACAACTGATCAAGGAGTAGTCATGCGGTTTCAGGACCGGGTCGTGCTGGTCACCGGAGGTGGCACCGGCATCGGCCGGGCGGCGGCCCTCGCCTACGCCCGGGAGGGGGCGCGGGTCGTGCTGAGCGGCCGTCGGCCCGAGCCGCTCAAGGAGACGGTCGCGCTCATCGAGGCGGAGGGCGGCAGCGCGGACGCCTGCCCGGCCGACGTCACCGACGAGAAGCAGATGTCCGACCTCGTGGACACCGTCCTCGACCGGCACGGCGCCCTGCACGTGGCCTGCAACAACGCCGGCGCCCCCGGGTCGGGGCGCAAGCTGCACGAGTTCGGGGCGGAGGACTGGCGGCGCGTCGTCGACACCAACCTCCAGGGCGTGTGGCTGTCGATGAAGTACCAGGTGCCCGCCATGCTGGAGCGGGGCGGCGGCGCCATCGTCAACGTCTCCTCCATCGCCGGGGTGATCGGCTACCTCAACGCCGCCCCCTACACGGCGGCCAAACACGGCGTCGTCGGCCTCACCCGGAACGCGGCGGTCGACTACGGCCCGCAGAACATCCGGGTCAACGCCGTCTGCCCGGGCCCGGTGCTCACCCCGATGCTCGAACAGGCGCGCCGCGACCGGGGGCCGTCGGCCGACACGTTCTACCTGCGCAACATCCCCCTCGGCCGGCTGTGCCAGCCCGAGGAGGTCGCGGGGCCGATCCTGTGGCTGTCCTCCGACGAGGCCGCCTACGTCACCGGCCAGGCGCTCGCCGTCGACGGGGGCTGGACCGCGCAGTGACGCACCCGCCCGGCCGTGCACCGACCCGTGCGCGGCCGGGCCGGCGGCCCCCGACGCGGGTGGGGACGCCCGGCACCGCACCGGGGGCCGCGGGTCAGAAGCCGCCGAAGTCCCCGCCGAACCCGCCGCCGAAGCCGCCGACGTCGCCACCGCCGCCCCAGTCGCCGCCGAAGTCGCCGGAGTCGAAGTCGGAGCCCGAGACGTCGCCGCCCGCCGGGCCCGTGCCGTCGCCGTAGCCGTAGCCGTAGGCGCCGGGTGCCGTCATCATGCTGCCGAGCATCGTGCCCATGAGCATGCCCGGCAGCAGCCCGCCGCCGAAGTAGCCGCCCGCCCACGGCCCGTAGACGGGACCGGCGTTCCAGTACGGCTGCCGGCCGCCGTCCGTCTCCACCATGCGGGCGGCCGGCTCCTCGCCCTCCGCGAGCCGCGCCGCGTCCGCCGCGCAGGCCGGCACCGGCCGACGGGCGCCGCCGTGCGGGGCCCACTCCACATCGGTGACGGACGGGCCGTGCCGGGGGTCGAAGAAGCACGGCCTGCGCTCCTCCTCCGGCAGCGGCTCGCCGGTGCGCCGCGCGTCCAGGGTGGCCAGGGCGAGGCGGCCCTCGGCCAGCTTCTCCGTCACCGGCTGGACGTCCCGGGGGCCACGCGCCAGCTCCATGCGGTCCTTCGCGGCGTCGTAGGCGTCCAGCGCCCGGGTGTAGTCCGTGCTCATGGCGTCCGTGGCGCCCGCCTCGCCGGGGTGGAAGTCGAGCCGGTTCAGCTCCTCGCCGAACGCGGTGATGTCCTCGTCGACGACGACGCGCAGCTTCTCCAGGTCCGCGCGCTCGCGCCGCTCGCGCTGCCGGTCGGCGCGGCGCCGCAGGGCGACGAAGCCCGCGCCGCCGACCAGCAGCAGCCCGCCGAGCGTCAGCAGCCCCGCCGCGCCGGAGCCCGCGTCGCCTGGCCCGCCCTCGTCCCAGGACGCGGGCGCCTGCCCGCTGACCTGCGGCAGCGCCTGGTCGACGAACGCGGTGAGCTGCGCGGTGGCGTCGTCCTGGTCCCGCTCGACGGCGCCCTCCAGGTTGCGCACGGCGTCGCGGGACATCACCTGGTCGTCCGCCCCGGCGCTGAACCGGTCGCCGAGCTGGACGGCGTACAGCCCGGTGACGCCGGTGAGCGCCCGCAGGTCCGCCAGCACGGTGTCCGGCGGGAACTCCTCGGACTGCGGAAGCACGGCGACGAAGACCGGCTTGTCCGCGCGCTCGATCCGCTCCTCCAGCGCGGACTCGTCACCGCGGGACAGCTCGTCGCGGGCCTCGGGGTGGACGTAGACGGGGTCCTGCCGCAGCTCCTCGGCCACCGTGCCGACGCCCTGCGCGGGCGCGGCCGGTGCCGCGGCGGCCGGTGCCGCCCCCACCGCGGTGACGAGGACGGCCAGCACGGCCAGTACGGCGAACAGGCCGGTCAGGGCCGCCGGGGGTGAGGGGGCCCGCAGGGCCGGAAGCGGGGACGGCGCGGGCGCCCGGACACGGCCGGGGCGGGCGCGGAGCGTCGACGGGGCTGACGGGGCGGAGGTCATGGCGCAACTCCTCGGGGCGACCGCCCCGCGGCGTCCACACGGCCGTCGTCGGGGCCTGCGTACCCCCACGGTAACCCGTTCGGCGCCTTCGGGGCCCGGCCCGCCACCGGGCCCCGCGCCCGGCTCAGCGGCCCGGGTGCAGGGCTTCGAGGTGGGCCCAGAAGTGCTCGCCGACCTCGTCGAGGAACTGCCGGCCGGCGTCCACCGAGTTGCTGCCCGTCTCCGTGGAGGTGTCGATCCAGCTCAGCGAGGAGAAGCTCCGCTTGTGGAACTCGTCGTTGAGGCGCTCGAGTACCCGTTCGACCGTCGGGCGGTCCAGTGCGGGCAGCAGCTTGTGCACCGGCCGTACGTACGCCTGCCAGCGGGAGCCGGCGGCGCTGCGCAGGTGCTCGCGCAGCTTGCGGTCCTTGCCGGTCAGCTCGGTGTGGGTGCGCACGGACAGGCCGAGAATCGCCGCGAGCGTGGCGGCCTGCTGCTCGTTGCCGGTCCAGGTGCCGGTGCGCTCCACCTCCGCGTACTGGGCGGTCGGCATGCCGACCTGGAGCGCCACGTCGGACAGGGCGACGCCCTTGACCAGGCGGTATTCGTGCAGGGTGCGGGGTGTGCCCAGCAGGTCGGCGGGGGAGCACCACAGCGCTCCGGCCAGCGCTGCCAGCTCCGTCTCGTTCGGTGTCTCCTCCTGGAGCTCCCAGGCGGCGATCGTCTCAGGGGTGATCCGTAGCCCGAAGGCGGCCCACATGCCGTAGGAGACGTGGGCCGGGGTCATGCCGAGGGATTCCCGCAGCCGGCGGGCTTTCGCGGCATCGAAGGGCGGTCGTGCGTGCATTCCCGCAACGTTAAGACCAGTAACTGCGAGTAACCAACAGTGTGAACCCCTGAATCAACAAATTGTAGAAAGCTCTAGCCGGGGCCGGCGGCGGGCCCCGGACCGGCTCATCACCCGGCGGTGCACTCCCCGCGCCTTCCAAGATCACCGTATCCACGTCCGGCCGTCGGCGGCAGCCCTCCGCAGCGGGCAAAGTGGGAGACGGCCGGTGGACCCGTCCGAGGGCCGGCCCGGTGCCCATGCATTTCGGCCACTCTCGCCGCGCCCCCGGTTGTGCGGGGTCGCATCGGGGGTAGAAGCGGCCACGGACGAGCCGCAGCCACCACCAGCGCGGGGGCGAAGCCCGCGCGCGGGAAGGACCGCGACCACGTGGACAAGGATCTGGAGCACCACTACGAGCATCTGGCCGCCGCCTACGACGCCAACTGGGCGAGACGCCAGGAGTACGTGGACTGGATGGAGGAGCAGATCCACCGGCGGCTGAGCCTCGCGCCTGGCCGCCCCCTCGCCGACATCGGCGCGGGAACAGGACTGTTCCTGCAGCGCCTGATGGAACGTTACGCCGCCCCCGACCGCCCCATCACCTGCGTAGACCCGTCCCAGGCGATGCTCGACCGGCTCCCCGACGACCCCCGGCTGCGCCCCCTGCGGGCCACCGCCGAGGAGCTGGCCTCCGGTGCCGTCCGGCTGCCCGGCGACGCTCCCCTGGGAGGGCTGCTCATCAAGGAGGCCGTGCACCACTTCGCCGACCTCGGCCGCACCCTCACCGGCCTCGCCGAGCTGCTCGCCCCCGGCGGGCGCATCGTCATCGTCACGCTGCCGCCGAAGATCGGCTACCCGCTGTTCCAGTCCGCCCTCGACCGCTTCGCCGAGCGCCAGCCGGAGCCGGCCGCCCTGGCCGGCATCCTGCAGGACGCGGGCCTGACCACCACCGTCGACCACGGCGCCTACCCGGTGCGGCTGGACCGCGACGAGTGGACGCGGCTGGTCCAGGGCCGCTGGATGTCCGTCCTCTCCTCCTTCCCCGACGCCGAGCTCGCCGCCGGCGTCCAGGAGATCGAAGAGCGGTACCCGGCCGGCGAGCTGGAGTTCTCCGACACCTTCGCCTTCGTGGTCGCCACCCGCGAGGAGCGGCCGCACGACGAGGCGCCCGTTGCCGGCTGAGGCACCCGGCACGCCGGTGCGCGGGGCGGGCGGGACGCGGCGGCACGGCACCGCGACCGCCGCCCCGCGAGCCCTCGCCCTGTGGTGGAACCACTTCGACGCCGCCGACGGCTGGCTCGCCGACCAGCACGCCCGCATCGCCCGGTTCCTCGGCGAGGACGACAGCGCCGGTCACGACGCGGGGGCACCGCTGCGCGACCTCCCGGACACCCTGCCCTGGGCCACCCGCCGGCTCCGCTGGGCCCGCCGCGTCACGCTCGACCGCCACCTGGCCAACCTCGGCAGCCACTCGGCGTTCCTGGTCCGCGGCGCCGAGGCCGCCCACGCCTTCCTCGCCGAGGAGCGCGCCCGGCTCGCCCGCCTCTTCCCCGACGGCCACGTCGAGGAGCGCTACCTCGTCAACCTCGCGGTGGCGCGCCGCTGAACAGCGCGCGCCACCAGGTGCGCAGCACCAGCGCCAGCGCCGAGGCGCCGAACAGGACGGCGCTGATCAGCAGCCACCGCCCGAGGAAGACGTCGTCCGGCAGCGCCGTGTAGCGGGTGAAGTGGTCCACCCGGCCCAGGATCAGCGGATACCAGGTGAGCAGCAGCAGCCCGGACAGGAACGCCGGAACCCGGACGAAGTTGACCACCCCGCGCGGCGGGACCCGCAGCACGCCGCGCCCCACCCGGTCGACGGTTCCGTACAGCGGCAGGAAGACCAGGTCGTGCAGGAGCGCCGCGCCCACGAACCACACCAGGACGCCGACCGTGTCCCCGTCCAGCAGCCGCACTCCCGCGTACATCGTCAGCGCGAACGAGGCCAGCACCACGAGCAGATGCAGCGGCGAGGCCCCGTACCGGCGCCGGAACAGCCCGCGCATCAGACCTCCCCGAACGTCAGCCGCGTCACCCACTTGGTGTTGTGCACACCTGGAGCCGCCGGAACGATGACCCGCGCCGGATACCCGTGATCCGGCGACAGCTCGGCGCCGTTGACCCGCAGCGCCAGCAGCGAGCGCGGATCGCGCACCTGGTTGTCCCGCAGCGACGCCGAACGGAACGCCCCCCGCCGCTGCACCGACTCCACGAACACCCCGGGCGCCGCCTCCGCCTCCTCGTACCCCACCAGCGCTGCCAGCCGCGTCAGCCGCACCCCGCCCCACCGCTGGTCCACCGTCGACCAGCCCTCCACGCAGGCGATCGGCAGCGACGCCTCGTCCTGTGGCAGCTCCAGCAGCCGCGCCCGCGTGAACACCTCCTCCCGCCCCCGGCCCCGCACGACCAGCCGCCAGCCGTCACCGAGTTCCTCGGCCCGGATGCCCACCGCCGCCGGCGTCTTGTTGACCTGGAAGCCGTTCGGCCCCGGCCCGGTGTCCTGCCCGTGCGGTGCGAGGAGCGCCGTCCTGCGCAGCGACCCACCCAGCGACTGGCCCGCCGTCACCGCGAACAGCAGCACCGACCCCGCCCCCACCAGCCCCAGCGCACCCCGCCGCGAGACCGTCGCGGCCGCAGGACGCGGCGTCGCCAGCCCCGCGCTCTCCTCCGCGTACTCCGCCCGCCGCCCTCCCCGCAGCGCCCGCACCACCACCGGAATCCGAAAGGCCACATGGACGACGAACGCCGCGGCGAACACCCACGAACCGTAGAAGTGCAGCGGGTAGAACGAGCCCGGGAAGACGTAGTCCAGCTGCACGTTGAGCACGCCGGTCGCGAAGACGAACAGCGCACCGCCGACGAGCAGCAGCAGCGACAGCCGTTCCAGGGCGTGGGAGAGCGACCGCAGCGGCGGCCACACGAACAGCCTCGGGATCACCGACCACAGCTTCGCCAGCAGCACCGGGATCAGCACGATGCCCAGCGTCACGTGCACCCCTTGGGTCAGCCGGTACAGCCAGTGCGGGTCGGTGGGCCAGGCGAACAGGTAGAAGCCCAGCCAGCCCCGGTCCGGCGTCGTGTCGTTGCCCCGCAGATCGGGGTTGTACGCCGCGTACGACAGCAACCCCGTCAGGAACAGCACCGGAACGCCGACCAGCAGCACCACACCCAGCACCGAGGTGAACCGCACCCCGCGCACCGGGGACCGCCAGAACCCCGGCCGCGTCGGCCCCGGCGGCGCCCGCCGCGGCCCCCGGTGCCTCCCTCGTCCGGACTCCTCCCTCGTCGTCCCGTGCCCTGACGGCTCGTCGTCTCGTCGCCCCTCGTCCTGCTGCATGGCACCCTCCGGCGGCAATGGCCCCGCCCGACGCTAACCACGCCGAGCCCCCGCACCCCTGCGACACACGCGGCCGGTACGCTGACCGGATCAAGCACGGAACGAGGAGGTGGGACCCATTACCGCCGTTGCAGGCCGGGTGCTCTCGCCACCTCTCCGCGTGTGAGGAGCGCGACCGCGAGAGCGCCCTTCGGTACCCCGAAAGGCAGTCACCATGCGCCCCGCGTACGCGTACTCCCCACCGCCCTTCCCGTCGCCCGAGATCGTCACCCGCCTCCGGGCCGCCGGCTGCGTCTTCGCCGAGGACGAGGCCGCGCTGCTGGCCACCGCAGCCCGTAACCCCGCCCACCTCACCGCCCTGGTGGACCGGCGCGCCTCCGGGCTCCCGCTCGAACACGTGCTCGGCTGGGCCGAGTTCCGCGGTCTGCGGATCGCCGTCGACGAGGGCGTCTTCGTCCCGCGCCGCCGCACCGAGTTCCTCGTCCGGCAGGCGCTCGCCGCAGCCGGGCGCCCCGCCGTCGTCCTCGACCTGTGCTGCGGCTCCGGAGCCGTCGGCGCCGCGCTCGGAGCGGCCGTCGCCCCCACCGAGCTGCACGCGGCCGACCTCGACCCCGCCGCCGTCCGCTGCGCCCGGCGCAACCTCGACCCCTACGGCGGCCACGCCCACACGGGCGACCTCTTCACCCCCCTGCCGCCCGGCCTCCGCGGCCGCGTGGAGCTCCTGACGGCCAACGTCCCCTACGTCCCCACGGACGAGGTCGCCCTGCTCCCGCCGGAGGCCCGCCTCCACGAGCCGCGCACCGCGCTCGACGGCGGCTCCGACGGCCTCGACGTCCTGCGCCGCCTCGCGGCCGAAGCCCCCGCCTGGCTGGCCCCCGGCGGCGTCCTCCTGGCCGAGACCACGGACCACCAGACCCCGGCCGCCGTCGCCCTCCTCACCGGGCACGGCCTGACGCCCCGCGTCCACACCTGCCCCGACCTCTACGCCACCGTCGTGACCGGCACGGCTCCCGAGGGAGCGGCGTGACCCGTGCACGACGCTCCCCGTTGAGCCACGCGACAGTGCGATCCAGCGGTCCTGGAAGGGGCGGCATGGCGGACGACACCGTCGATGAACAGATTCTGGACGATCTCTTCGCGCGCCTGGAACGCATGCCGACTCCCGAGGGGTACACGCTCGACATCGTCGACGGGGCCATCCACATGGCGCCGAAGACGCGAGCGCACCAGCGGATCATCCTCGGTGTGGCGCTCCAGCTCGCAAAGCACCACGGCCGCAACGAGGACATCGACTCCGGTGTTCGGGTCGACTTCCCCGGCTTCAACGGCTTCGCCCCCGACCTCACGAAGGTGCGGGCGGGGGCGGAGGCCGACGCCAAGGAGCGCCTGTCGCCGGACGACCTCGAAGGTGTGCTGGAGGTCGTCTCGGAGGCGACGGCCGCCAACGACTATGGCCCCAAGCTGCGGACGTACGCCGCCGCGAAGGTGCCGGTGTACCTCATCGCGGACCCGTACGTGGGCCGCTGCCACGTGTACGTCCACCCCAAGGACGGCGCGTACGGCACGCAGATCACCGCCGACTTCGGCGAGCCGCTCGACCTCACGGACACGGTCTTGGGCCTGGTCCTCCAAACGGACCGCTTCCCCCGGGACTGAGCCGGGGGAGGCTCAGGCGAGGGCGTCGGCCAGGAGCGCGGCCGTCGCGGCGACCAGCGCGCTGTCGTTCGGGCCCTCGGGCAGGGTGGGCCTGGTCGTCAGCACGGCCATGACGATCGGCGGGGCGCCCGGCGGCCAGACGACGCCGACGTCGTTGGCCACCCCGTAGTCGGAGCCGCCGCCCGTCTTGTCGGCCAGGACCCAGTCCGCGGGGAGCCCCGCGCGAAAGCGCTGACGGTTCGTCGTGTTGGCCTTCAACCAGCCGGTGAGCAGGTCCCGGTCCGGGCGCCGGAGCGCGTCACCGAGGACGAGGCGCGCGTACGACCCGCCGACGGCCCTCGGCGTGGTGGTGTCGGTGACCCGCCACGGCTCGGCGGAGTTCAGCTCCGACTCCCAACGGTCGAGCCGTGTCCGGCGGTCCCCGACGGACCGGGCGAACCGGGTGACGGCCGTGGGCCCGCCCAGCTCGCGCAGCAGGAGGTTCGCGGCGGCGTTGTCGCTCTCGCTGACGGCGGCGGCGCACAGCTCGGCGACCGTCATGCCGTGGGCGAGGTTCTCCTCCTCGCCGGTGACGGGCGCGTAGCCCGCCCGCTCGACGCACTCCCGGGTGTACCGGACGCGCCGGGCGAGGAACGCGCCGTCCCGGTCGAGGTCCCGCAGGACGGCGGCCGCTGCGAGGGTCTTGAACACCGAGCACATCGGGAAGCGCTCGTTCGCCCGGTGGACGACGGTCCTGCCGGTGGCCAGATCGCGCGCGAAGACGCCCAGCCGGGCGGAGTGCTCCCGCTCCAGCGCCCGCAGCCGCCTGCCGAGGGCGGACCCTTCGGGCGGTGACGACGCCTCAGCGACCCCCGCCGGGGCCGGGGCGAGCGCGGCGGCGAGCGCCGTGCCCGTGCCGAGCGCCAGCACCCTGCGGCGCGACGGCCGGACCGCCGAATCCCTCCCCGTCAACGCTCCTCCTCCGGGCCGAAGCGGCGCACGAACCGGCGCTGCCAGGGGGTCTCCACCGCGCGGGGGTGGTAGTGGCGGCGGACGTAGTCGACGGCCTCACCGGGCGGGACGCCGTCGAGCACGGCCACGCAGGCCAGCGCCGTGCCCGTCCGCCCGATTCCGCCTCCGCAGGCCACCTCCACCCGCTCGGTGGCGGCCCGCGCCAACACCTCCTCGAAGAGGATCCGGGCCTGCAACGGGTCCCTCGGCAGCCGGAAGTCCGGCCACGGCACCCAGCGGGCCTCCCACGTGGTCGGCGGCGGTTCCCTGCCGAGCAGATACACGCCGAACCGGGGCTCCGGCCCCGGTGGCGCCGGCTTGCGCAGCCCGCGCCCGCGGACGAGCAGCCCCGAGGGCAGCCGGAGCACCCCGGCGTCCCCGGGCTCCCACGTATCGCTCCCCACTCCCGCCCGCGTTTCCATGCACCCAGGCTGCTCGCCGACCGCGGTCGGGAAACCCCGGCCGAGCTGTGGCGCGGGTCAGGACTCGTCGAGGCGGAAGCCGACCTTGAGGCCGACCTGGAAGTGCTCCACGCGGCCGTCCGCGATGTTGCCGCGCACCTCGGTGACCTCGAACCAGTCGAGGCCGTGGAGGGTCTGGGCGGCGCGGTCGACGCCGTTGCGGATGGCCGCGTCGACGCCCTCGTGCGAAGTGCCGACGATCTCCGTCACCCGGTAGGTGTGCTCGCTCATGGGTCGTCCTCCGTATTCCGTGGCTCCCATCCACGGTGCCCCAGGGGAGGACGACCCGCGAGCGGAGCTCAGGCCGGGCGGAGCCAGACGGTGGCGAGGGGCGGGAGGGTGAGGGCGATGCTGGCGGGGCGGCCCTGGGACGTCACGGGCTCGCTCCTGACCAGCTCGGGCACCTCCACGCCGGAGCCGCCGTAGCGGGCGGCGTCGGTGTTGAGGGCCTCCCGCCAGGCGGGGACGCCGTCGGGCACGCCGAGCCGGTAGTCGTGGCGGACGACGGGGGAGAAGTTGCTGACGGCCAGCAGGGGGCTGCCGTCGGCGGCGTACCGGAGGAACGCGAAGACGTTGTCGTCGGCGGCGTCGGCCTCGATCCAGGCGAAGCCGGCCGGCTGGGTGTCGCGCTCCCACAGGGCGGGGGTGGCCGCGTAGACGGTGTTGAGGTCGCGGACGAGGTCCTGCACGCCGGCGTGGTCGCCGCGGGCGGAGTAGGCGGGGTCGAGGAGCCACCAGTCGGGGCCCTGGTCCTCGCGCCACTCGCCCCCCTGGGCGAACTCCTGCCCCATGAAGAGGAGCTGCTTGCCGGGGTGGGCCCACATGTAGCCGAGGTAGGCGCGGTGGTTGGCGCGCTGCTGCCACCAGTCGCCGGGCATCTTGGCGACGAGCGCGCCCTTGCCGTGGACGACCTCGTCGTGCGAGATGGGCAGCACGTAGTTCTCGCTGTAGGCGTACACCATGGAGAACGTCATCTCGTTGTGGTGGTACTTGCGGTGGACGGGCTCCTTGGAGGCGTAGACGAGGGAGTCGTGCATCCAGCCCATGTTCCACTTCAGCCCGAAGCCAAGGCCGCCGACGCCGTGCGGGCCGGTCTCGTGGGTGGGCCGGGTGACGCCGTCCCAGGCGGTGGACTCCTCGGCGACCGTGACGACGCCGGGGCAGCGCCGGTAGACGGTCGCGTTCATCTCCTGGAGGAACCGGACGGCGTCCAGGTTCTCCCGGCCGCCGTGCTCGTTGGGCGCCCAGTCGCCGTACTCGCGCGAGTAGTCGAGGTAGAGCATGGAGGCGACGGCGTCGACGCGGAGCCCGTCGATGTGGAACTCCTCGCACCAGTACACGGCGTTGGCGACGAGGAAGTTGCGGACCTCGGTGCGGCCGTAGTCGAACTCCAGGGTGCCCCAGTCGGGGTGTTCGGCGCGCCGGGGGTCGGGGTGCTCGTAGAGGGGGGTGCCGTCGAAGCGGGCGAGGGCCCAGTCGTCCTTGGGGAAGTGGGCGGGCACCCAGTCCATGAGGACGCCGATGCCCTCGCGGTGCAGGGCGTCGACGAGGTACCGGAAGTCGTCGGGGCCGCCGAGCCGCGCGGTGGGGGCGTAGTAGCCGGTGACCTGGTACCCCCAGGATCCGCCGAACGGGTGCTCGCACACCGGCATGAGCTCCACGTGGGTGAAGCCGAGGTCCTTGACGTAGCGCGGGAGCTGTTCCGCCAGCTCCCGGTAGCCGAGCCCGGGGCGCCAGGAGGGCAGGTGCACCTCGTAGACCGAGAACGGGGACGTGTGGACGGGGCGGGCGGCCCGGCGGGCGAGCCACTCGGCGTCCTGCCACGCGTACGTCGAGGACGTGACGACGGAGGCCGTGTCCGGCGGGCACTCGGTGCGCCGGGCCATGGGGTCGGCCCGCAGGCTGCGGACGCCGTCGGGGCCGTGGACGTCGAACTTGTAGCGGGTGCCCTCGCCGACGCCGGGGAGGAACAGCTCCCACACCCCGCTGGAGCCCAGGGAGCGCAGGGGGCAGCCGGTGCCGTCCCAGTAGTTGAAGTCGCTGGCGAGCCGCACGCCGAGCGCGCCCGGTGCCCAGACGGTGAAGCGGGTGCCCGCGACGCCGTCGACCGTCATCGGGTGGGCGCCGAGCGCCTGCCAGAGCTGTTCGTGGCGGCCCTCGGCGATGAGGTGCAGGTCCAGCTCGCCGAGGGTGGGCAGGAAGCGGTAGGCGTCCTCGGACTCCACGACCGCGCCGCCCTCGTAGGCGACCCGCAGCCGGTATCCGGAGGGCCGCGCGCCGGGCAGCAGCCCGGCGAAGAGCCCGTCCGCCTCGTGCGGGAGCTGGGCCGAGCCGTCCGGTGTCACGACCGTTACGCTGCGGGCGAAGGGGCGCAGCACGCGTACCACGTGGCCGTCGGCGGCCGGGTGCAGGCCCAGCAGTCCGTGCGGGTCGTGGTGGGCTCCGGCGAGGAGCCGGGCGCGCTCGCCCTCGTCCAGCGCGGGGGCGACGCGCACGGCCAGCGGCGTGGCGGGCACCTCCTCGGCAGCCGGGGTGCGGGGCCGGGGGGCGGCCTGGCCGTCCGTGGCCGGTTTGCCGTCCGTGGCGGCCTCGCCGCCCGTGCCGGTCCGGGGGGTCTTCGCCGCCCTGGACGCCGACGACGCCGAGGGGGGTGCGGAGCGGAAGGTGTCGGGAACCTCGGGGCGGGGGGTCACGAGAGTGTCCTCCTGGGGGAACGCGGGGTCTGTGCGAGGCGACGGACCGCGGCGAGCGGGATGGGGAGCCAGTCGGGGCGGTGGTGGGCTTCGTAGAGCACCTCGTAGACGGCCTTGTCCGTCTCGTAGGCGCGCAGCAGGGCGGTGTGCTCACGGGGGTCGGTGCCGCTGCCCTCGGCGTAGCCGACGCAGAAGGCGTCCCGGGTGGCCTCCGCCCAGTCGCGGGCGAAGGGGGTGGCGCCGCGCTGGCAGGCGGCGTAGTCGAAGGAGCGCAGCATCCCCGCGACGTCCTGGAGGACGGGCTGCGGGCGGCGGCGCTCGGAGAGCCGCTTGGCGGGTTCCCCCTCGAAGTCGATCAGGGACCACCGGCCCTCGGTGTCCCCCGCGGTGCGCAGCACCTGGCCGAGGTGCAGGTCGCCGTGGATGCGCTGCACCGGGCAGCCGCGGCCGGAGTGCGCGAGGTCGTCCACGGCGGCGAACGCCTCCCGCAGCCCGGCGCGGTAAGGGCGGAGCTGGGGTACGGCGTCGCAGGCGACCTTGAGCCGGGCCGCCATGTCCCCGGCCAGCGAGGCCAGCGGGGCGCCGCGCAGCTCGGTGGTGGGCAGGGCGGTGGCCAGGGCGGTGTGGACCTCGGCGGTGGCCCGCCCCAGGGTGCGGGCGGCGCCGGTGAAGTCGGCCTGCCGGTGGAGGGCGTGCAGGGCGAGCCGCCAGCCGTCGCTGGAGCCGGGCAGGTAGGGCTGGAGGACGGCGAGGGTGACGGGGTCGTCCGCCTCGGCCTCGATCCAGGCCACCGGGGCGGGCACGCGGGCGCACCCGGTGCGGGCGAGGGCGAGGGGCAGCTCCAGGTCGGGGTTGAGCCCGGGGCTGACCCGCCGGAACAGCTTGAGGATGAGCCGGTCGCCGTAGACGAGCGAGGAGTTGGACTGCTCGGCGCGCAGCGGGCGGGCGGGCAGCTGCCCGGGGATGACGGTGCCCTCCTCGCGGACGAAGCGCAGCGAGCCGAGCCTGCCGGGGGTGCGCAGCCGTTCCAGCAGGACGGCCGTGAGCCGGGCGTCGGGGACGGCGTCGTAGACGGCGCGTCCGGCGAGCGGGCCGGAGGCGGGCCGTCCGATGAGGGCGGGGGACAGCGCCGGCGGCAGCACGTCGCGGACGCCGAGCAGCAGTTGGTAGCAGTCGGCGCTCTCGCCCTGGTGCGCGGTGAGCAGGAGGTGCAGCAGCCCCGGCCTCCGCCCGGTGCCGCTGCCGCTTCCGGTGCCCGGACAGGGGAGCAGCTCGGTGGCGGCGGTGAGGGTCAGGCCGTCCAGCGCCCGTCCCTTCCCGGCGAACCAGCGCTGCCGGGGCAGCCAGTGGGTCAGTATGGGGCTGAGCGAGCGCAGCAGCTCGGGTCCCGCCCCGCTGCCGGTGAGCAGGGTGGTGCGGAGCGAGGCGCCGTCCGGCGTCGCGGTCAATGGATTCCTTCCCCCGGGCACACGAAACGTAGGCAGAGTGTCCCGGAATGCGGCATCGGCTGTCCGGCTGTGCGGGACGTGTTGCGGGAGATCGACCGTGCGGAGGATGCGCTCACTGGGCCGCACGGGTGTCTCTACATGTGCCTGCGGCGATGGGGACGTAACCGGTCCAGTCCTGGTATTGCGGATTCGCCCCGGTCCGGGGCCTTCGCCGGGGCGGGTCCGTCCCTCCCCGGTCGGGAGGGACGGACCCGAGGGGGCGTCAGCGCATCGGCGAGGTGGGCCGGACGGGGACGCCGGGGGTGTCGGGGCCCACCGGTGCGGCGGGCGGAACCGACTCGGCGGACCGGGTCAGCTCGGGCGCCGTCGCGTGGGTGGGCCGGCGGCGCAGCCGGAACCAGTAGAAGCCGTGCCCGCCGAGGGTGAGCAGGTACGGCAGGTCGCCGATGGCCGGGAAGCGCACGCCGCCGATGAGTTCCACCGGGTGCAGGCCGCGCCACGGCCCCAGGTCCAGCTCGGTGGGCTGCGGGAAGCGGGAGAAGTTGTTGACGCACATGACGAGGTCCTCCTCGCCGCTCTCCAGCCGCACGTGACGCAGGAACGCGAGGACGGCCGGGTTGCTGGAGGGCAGCTCGGTGTACTCGCCGAGGCCGAACGCCGGGTTCTGCTTGCGGATCTCCACCATGCGGCGCGTCCAGTGCAGCAGCGACGACGGGGAGCTCATCGACGCCTCGACGTTGGTGACCTGGTACCCGTAGACCGGGTCCATGATCGCGGGCAGGTACAGCCGTCCCGGGTCGCTGGAGGAGAACCCGGCGTTGCGGTCGGGCGTCCACTGCATCGGGGTGCGGACCGCGTCCCGGTCACCGAGCCAGATGTTGTCGCCCATGCCGATCTCGTCGCCGTAGTACAGGATCGGCGAGCCGGGCAGGGACAGCAGCAGGGCGGTGAACAGCTCGATCTGGTTGCGGTCGTTGTCCAGCAGCGGGGCGAGCCGGCGCCGGATGCCGATGTTGGCCCGCATACGCGGGTCCTTGGCGTACTCGGCGTACATGTAGTCGCGTTCCTCGTCCGTCACCATTTCGAGCGTCAGCTCGTCGTGGTTGCGCAGGAAGATGCCCCACTGGCAGCCGGACGGGATCGCGGGCGTCTTGGCCAGGATCTCCGAGACCGGGTACCGGGATTCGCGCCGCACCGCCATGAAGATGCGCGGCATGACGGGGAAGTGGAACGCCATGTGGCACTCGTCGCCGCCCTTGGCGTAGTCCCCGAAGTAGTCGACGACGTCCTCCGGCCACTGGTTGGCCTCGGCCAGCAGCACCGTGTCGGGGTAGTGGGCGTCGATCTCGGCCCGCACCCGCTTGAGGAAGTTGTGCGAGGCGGGGAGGTTCTCGCAGTTGGTGCCCTCCTCGGCGTACAGGTACGGCACGGCGTCCAGCCGGAACCCGTCGATGCCGAGGTCCAGCCAGAACCGCAGGGCGGAGATCATCTCCTCCTGCACGATCGGGTTCTCGTAGTTGAGGTCCGGCTGGTGCGAGAAGAACCGGTGGAAGTAGTACTGCTTGCGGACCGGGTCGAAGGTCCAGTTGGACGCCTCGGTGTCGACGAAGATGATGCGCGCGTCGGCGTACCGCTTGTCGTCGTCCGCCCAGACGTAGTAGTCGCCGTAGGGGCCCTCGGGGTCCGTGCGGGACTGCTGGAACCACTCGTGCTGGTCGCTGGTGTGGTTCATCACCATGTCGATGATGACGCGGATGCCGCGCTGGTGGGCGGCGTCGACGAACTCCACGAAGTCGGCCAGGTCACCGAACTCGGGAAGGACGGAGGTGTAGTCCGAGACGTCGTAGCCCCCGTCGCGCAGCGGCGATTTGAAGAACGGCGGCAGCCACAGGCAGTCGACCCCCAGCCATTGCAGGTAGTCGAGCTTGGCGGTGAGGCCCTTCAGATCGCCGATGCCGTCGCCGTTGCTGTCCTGGAAGGAGCGGACCAGGACCTCGTAGAAGACGGCACGTTTGAACCACTCGGGGTCGCGGTCCTTGGCAGGAGTGTCCTCGAACGTGTCGGGGACGGGCTCATTGACGCTCATCGTTGGGTGACCCTCCGGTCGGTGAGGACGGTCGCAGGGTCAGAACGTGGGCCGGGGCCGGGGAGCCGGGCCGCCCGGGTTCCAGTCGCACGTAGTTGTCCCTGCCCCAGTGGTAGGTCTCGCCGGTGAGCTCGTCGCGCACCGGGAACGGCTCGGCGCCGCTCTCTTGCGCCGCGGTCAGTCCGAGCTGTCCCGTATCCAACGACACCGTGGCCTCGTGGGTGTGGTACGGATCGAGGTTCACCACGACCAACACTGAGTCGGCGTAGGGTTCGATGCTGCGCTTGGAGTACGCGATGATCTGCTCGTTGTTCGTGTGGTGGAAGTGGAGCGAGCGGAGCTGCTGCAGCGCGGGGTGCCGGCGGCGCAGCCGGTTCAGCGTCGTGAGCAGCGGGGCGATCGAGCGTCCCGCGCGCTCGGCCGCCGCCCAGTCGCGCGGGCGCAGCTCGTACTTCTCCGAGTTCAGGTACTCCTCGCTGCCCTCCCGCACGGCCGCGCTCTCGCACAGCTCGTAGCCGGAGTACACGCCCCAGGTGGGGGAGAGCGTGGCCGCGAGCACGGCCCGCACCTCGAAGGCCGCCCGTCCGCCGTGCTGGAGGTAGGCGTGCAGGATGTCGGGCGTGTTGACGAAGAGGTTCGGCCGCATGTAGGCGGCGGTCTCCTGGGAGAGCTCGGTCAGATACTCCGTCAGCTCGCGCTTGTCGTTGCGCCAGGTGAAGTAGGTGTACGACTGCTGGAACCCGATCTGGGCGAGTGCCCGCATCATCGCGGGCCGGGTGAAGGCCTCGGCCAGGAAGATGACGTCCGGGTCGGTGCGGTTGATCTCGGTGATCACCTTCTCCCAGAAGCGGACGGGCTTGGTGTGCGGGTTGTCGACGCGGAAGATGCGCACGCCCTGCTCCATCCAGAAGCGCAGCACCCGCAGCGTCTCGGCGACCAGGCCGCGGTAGGCCTTGAGGCCGTTGTCGAAGTGGATCGGGTAGATGTCCTGGTACTTCTTCGGCGGGTTCTCGGCGAAGGCGATCGTGCCGTCGGCCTGCCGGCGGAACCACTCCGGGTGCTCGGTGACCCACGGGTGGTCGGGGGAGGCCTGGAGCGCGAAGTCCAGGGCCACCTCCATGCGCAGGTCGCGGGCGGTCTCGACGAAGTGCGCGAAGTCGGCGAAGGTGCCCAGGTCCGGGTGGATGGCGTCGTGTCCGCCGTCCGCGGAGCCGATCGCCCACGGTGAGCCGACGTCCTTCGGCCCGGCCGTCAGGGCGTTGTTCCGGCCCTTGCGGTAGGCCGAGCCGATCGGGTGAACGGGCGGCAGATAGACGACGTCGAAGCCCATCGCCGCGATGGCGGGCAGCCGCTCGGCCGCCGTCCGCAGCGTGCCCGAGCGCCGCGGCTCGCCGTCCTTCGCGACGACGGCGCCCTCCGAGCGCGGGAACATCTCGTACCAGGAGCCGACGAGCGCCCGCCGCCGTTCCACCTGCACCGGCATCGCCCGGGAGGCCGTGACCAGCTCGCGCAGCGGATGCCGCCGCAGCACCCCGGCCAGCTCCTCGTCCTGGGCCGCCGCCAGCCGCTCGGCGTCGGGCATCGCGGTGTTGCGCAGGGCGTCCACGACGTCCAGGACGACGGCGCGGCCCTCGCTCTTGGGCACCTCGCCCGCCGCCTTCTCCAGCAGCTGCGCCCCCTCGGCGAACACCAGCTCGACGTCGACGTTCGCCGGCACCTTGAGGCCCGCCTTGTGCAGCCAGGTGCCCACCGGGTCGCTCCACGCCTCCACCACGAACGTCCAGCGGCCCTCGGCGTCCGGGGTCACCTCCGCACCCCAGCGGTCGGTGCCGGGGGCCAGTTCCCGCATCGGGGTCCACGGGCCGCTGCGTCCGCTCGGATCGCGCAGGACGACGTTGGCGGCCACCGCGTCATGCCCTTCCCGGAAGACGGTGGCGGACACCTGGAACGTCTCGCCCACCACCGCCTTGGCGGGGCGGCGCCCGCACTCGACGAGTGGCTGGACATCCAGGACGGGAATGCGACCGATCATGGGCTCTCACCTATGGTCGAGGGAAGGGATTTTGTACTTTGTATCCGCTTTACGGCGGCCGGAGGGCGTGCGGCCATGGCCGCCCCTGCCCGCGTTCACTCGGCCGGGCGTCTCGTCGCGCAGGTGGATTACCTGCCCATGCCGCACTCCCTGGATGCCACGGACGTGTGAACTACTCGTAGGTAGTCCGAAACCCAGAGTGATCATGTCGGGTGCCGGGTCCTCCACGGCGGTCCGCGGCCCTCGGGTGGCGGCCCGGTATGAGGGGTGCGCACCCGGCGCAGAGAGGCGCGATCCGGGTGGATTCAGGAGAAAAACGGGAGGAAAGCGCCGCAATGCAGCGCGATGCCCGCCCTTGCCCGGATACCTTCGAGACGTGAAGGCCATCCGTCGCTTCTCCGTACGCCCCGTTCTTCCCGAGCCCCTCCGACCCCTCAGCGACCTCGCGCGCAACCTGCGCTGGTCCTGGCACCACGAAACCCGTGAGCTGTTCCGCTACGCCGACCCGGACGGCTGGCACGCGACCGGCGGCGACCCGCTGCGGCTGCTCGGCTCCGTCTCGGCCGGACGGCTCGCCGAACTCGCCCACGACCGCCGCTTCCTCCGGCGCCTCAAACTGGGCGCCGGAGACCTGGGCGACTACCTGACCGAGCCGCGCTGGTACCAGAACGCCGCCGCCGACCTCCCGGCCGCCATCGCCTACTTCTCGCCCGAGTTCGGCATCACCTCAGCCCTGCCCCAGTACTCCGGCGGCCTCGGCATCCTCGCCGGCGACCACCTCAAGGCCGCCAGCGACCTCGGCGTCCCGCTCGTCGGCGTCGGGCTCCTCTACCGCCACGGCTACTTCCGCCAGTCCCTCTCCCGGGACGGCTGGCAGCAGGAGAGCTACCCCGTGCTGGACCCGGACGAGCTGCCGCTCGAACTCGTCCGCGAGCCGGACGGCACCCCCGTCGACATCGCCCTGACCCTCCCCGGCGGACGCACGCTGCACGCCCACGTCTGGCTCGCCCGGGTCGGCCGCGTCCCGCTGCTCCTGCTCGACTCCGACGTCGAGGAGAACGCCCCCGGCGAACGCGGCGTCACCGACCGCCTCTACGGCGGGGGCCGCGAGCAGCGCCTCCTCCAGGAGATGCTCCTCGGCATCGGCGGGGTGCGCGCCGTCCGCGCCTACTGCCGCCTCTCCGGCCACCGGGCCCCCGAGGTGTTCCACACCAACGAGGGCCACGCCGGCTTCCTCGGCCTCGAACGCATCCGCGAGCTGCGCGCCGACGGCCTGCCCTTCGACGCCGCTCTGGAGGCCGTGCGCGCGGGCACCGTCTTCACCACCCACACGCCCGTCCCGGCCGGGATCGACCGCTTCGACCGCTCCCTGATCAGCCGCTACTTCGGCGACGACGGCGAGCTGGCGGGTGTGGACGCCGCCGACGTCCTGGCCCTCGGCGTCGAGACCGCGCCCGAGGGAGACCCGGCCCTGTTCAACATGGCCGTCATGGGGCTGCGCCTGGCCCAGCGCGCCAACGGTGTCTCCACCCTGCACGGCGCCGTCAGCCGCCGGATGTTCGCCGGGCTGTGGCCCGGGTTCGACGCCGCCGAGGTGCCCATCACCTCCATCACCAACGGCGTCCACGCCCCCACCTGGGTCGCCCCCGAGATCACCGACCGCACGCCCCGGCTCGCCGACGGCGAGCTCTGGGACCTCCGCCGCGATCTGCGCGAACAGCTCGTCGAGGAGGTGCGGCGGCGGCTGCGCGCCGCCTGGCGGGAACGCGGTGCCGCCGACGCGGAGCTGGGCTGGATCGACCACGTCCTCGACCCCGACGTGCTGACCGTCGGCTTCGCCCGCCGCGTCCCCTCCTACAAGCGGCTCACCCTCATGCTGAGCGACCCGGACCGGCTGCGGCGGCTGCTGCTCCACCCCGAACGGCCCATCCAGCTCGTCGTCGCGGGCAAGGCGCACCCGGCCGACGACGGCGGCAAGCGCCTCATCCAGGACCTCGTCCACTTCGCCGACGACCCCCGGGTGCGGCACCGCATCGTCTTCCTCCCCGACTACGGCATGGCGATGGCGCAGAAGCTCTACCCCGGCTGCGACGTCTGGCTGAACAACCCGCTGCGCCCCCTGGAGGCCTGCGGCACCAGCGGCATGAAGTCCGCCCTCAACGGCGGCCTCAACCTCTCGGTGCTCGACGGCTGGTGGGACGAGTGGTACGAGAGCGACTTCGGCTGGGCCATCCCCACCGCCGACGGTCCCACCGCCGACGGTCCCAGCGACGACGGGCCCGACGCCGAGCGCCGGGACGCCATCGAGGCCGCCGCCCTGTACTCGGCCCTGGAGGAGCAGGTCGCCCCCTGCTTCTACGACCGGCCGGAACGCTGGCTGGAGATGGTCCGTCAGACGCTCACCCGGCTCGGCCCGAAGGTGCTGGCCGGCCGGATGGTCCGCGACTACGTGCAGGGGCTCTACGCGCCCGCCGCGCAGGCGCACCGCGTGCTCGACCCCGCCGTCGCCCCCCAGGCCCCCGGCGAGCTCGCCGCCTGGAAGGCCCGGGTGCGCTCCGCGTGGCCCCGGGTCCGCGTCGACCACGTGGAGGCCGCGGGCCCCGCCTCCGACTCGCTCGAACTCGGCGGCTGCCTCACCCTCCGCGTCCGGGTCACCCTCGGGGAGCTGGAACCCGCCGAGGTGGAGGTCCAGGCCGTCACCGGACGGGTGGACCACAACGACACCATCACCGACCCGGAGACCGTCCTGCTCAAGCCCGCCGGCCGCCCCGACCTCGACGGCCGCCGGCTCTACGAGGGCGAGCTCGCCCTCGACCGCACCGGGCCCTTCGGCTACACCGTGCGCGTCCTGCCCATGCACCGCCTGCTCGCCGGGCCGGCCGAACTGGGCCTCGCGGCCATGCCGACGGACGGCGCCGCCGTGACCGAGTCCGGTGTCCTGATGCGCTGAGCGCACCGCCCGCGGCAGGCACGTGCCCGCCGCGGGCGGTGGCCCCTACGCGAGGCTCTCCCGCCAGGCGTGGTGGAGCTGGGCGAACCGGCCCTCGCCCGCGATCAGCTCGGCCGGGGTGCCGTCCTCCACGACGCGGCCGTCCGCCATCACGAGCACCCGGTCCGCGACCTCCACCGTCGACAGCCGGTGCGCGATGACGACGGCGGTGCGGTCCCCCAGGACCGTGTGCATCGCCCGCTGCACGGCCTGTTCCCCCGGCACGTCCAGCGACGAGGTCGCCTCGTCCAGGATCAGCACCGCCGGGTCGGCCAGCAGCGCCCGGGCGAAGGACACGAGCTGGCGCTGGCCCGCGGAGATGCGGCTGCCGCGCTTGCGCACGTCCGTGTCGTAGCCGTCGGGCAGGGCGGCGATGAAGTCGTGCGCCCCGATCGCCTTCGCCGCCTGCTCGATCTCCGCGCGGGTCGCCTCCGGGCGGCCCAGCGCGATGTTCTCCGCCACCGTGCCGGAGAACAGGAACGACTCCTGCGTCACCATGACGACGCCGCGCCGCAGCTCCGGCGTCGACAGGTCCCGCAGGTCCGTGCCGTCCAGCAGGACGCGTCCGGCCGTCGGGTCGTAGAACCGGGCCAGCAGCTTCGCCAGCGTGGACTTGCCCGCACCCGTGGCGCCGACGACGGCCACCGTCTGCCCGGCCGGGATCGTCAGGTCGAAGGGCGGCAGCACCTCGCCGCCCGTGCGGTAGCCGAAGCTGACCCGCTCGAAGACGACCGGGCGGCCCGGGCCCGCGCCCCGGGCGGCGGGCAGCTCCCGCGGCCGGGCGGGCTCGGGGATTCCGGGCTCCTGCGCCAGCAGCCCGGCGATCTTCTCCAGCGAGGCCGCGGCCGACTGGTAGGAGTTCAGGAACATCGCCAGCCGGTCGATCGGGTCGTACAGCCGCCGCACGTACAGCGCCGCCGCGGCCAGCGCGCCGAGCGCCAGCGTCCCGTCCGCCACCCGGTAGGCGCCCCACAGCACGATCGCGGCGACGACGATGTTCGCCGTCAGCCGGGAGGAGACGACGTAGCGGGCCATCTCCAGGATCGCGTCCCCGTTGCTCCGCAGGTGCGTGTGGTTGAGCCGGGCGAACGCCTCGTCGTTCGCCCGCTCCCGCCGGAAGGACTGGACCGGGCGGATGCCGTTGAGTGTCTCCGCGAACTTCACGATCACGGCGGCCATGGCCGTCGACCGCTTGCGGAACACCCGCATGGACCGCTTCTGGAAACTGCGCACCAGCAGGTACAGCGGGACGAAGGAAGCCAACGCCGCTCCGCCGAGCCCCAGGTCCAGGTAGAGCAGGAGCAGTGCGATGTAGGCCACGGACACCGCGACGCCCAGCAGCTCCTGGAGCCCCTCGTCGAGCAGCTCGCGCAGCGCCTCGACGTCCGTCGTCGCGCGGGAGATGAGCCGCCCCGAGGTGTAGCGGTCGTGGAAGTCCACGCTGAGGGCCTGCGCGTGCCGGTAGATCCGGCTGCGCAGCTCCAGCAGGATGGCCTGGTTGATCCGGGCCGCGGCGAAGACGAACGCGTGCTGCAGACCACCCGAGGCGAGGGCGCACAGCGCGTAGGCCGCCGCCAGCGCGAACAGCGGCCCGTTGTTCCCGTCCCGCAGCGCCGGCACCGCGTCGTCGATCGCGAACGCCACGAGCAGCGGGCCGCCCTGCACCGCCGCCTGCTGGGCGAGCAGCAGCAGGAAGGCGAAGGCGACCCGGGCGCGGTGCGGACTCAGCAGCGAGCGCAGCAGCGCGCGGGGCGCGTCCTTCGGCGCGGGCAGCACGTCCCGGTCGAAGGGATCGGGCTCCGGCGCGCCCCCGCCGTAGCTCTTCCGGGCCCCCGGCTCCGCGGAGCCGGGGGCGGCCGGGCTCGTCGTCGAAACGGTGGTCACAGTGCCCCTTCCCGAGATGCGTGGCCCGGTTCACCCTCGGCTGCGCGGGCTTCGGACCCGGACATCAGGCGCCGGTACTCCGCGCTGCGCGCGAACAGTTCGTCATGCGTACCCACTTCGGTGACGCGGCCCCCGGACAGCAGGGCCACCCGGTCGGCCAGCAGCACCGTGGAGGGCCGGTGGGCCACCACCAGGGCCGTCGTCGTCGCCAGCACCTCGCGCAGCGCCGCCTCCACCTTCGCCTCCGTGTGGACGTCCAGTGCGGAGAGCGGGTCGTCCAGCACCAGGAACCGGGGCCGCCCGGCCACGGCGCGCGCCAGGGCGAGCCGCTGCCGCTGTCCGCCCGACAGGCTCAGCCCCTGCTCGCCCACCTCGGTCTGGGCCCCCGCGGGCAGTGCGGAGACGAACTCCGCGGCCTGTGCCACGCGCAGCGCCCGCCACAGCTCCTCGTCGTCCGCGTCCGGCGCACCCATCGCCACGTTCTCCCTGACCGAGGCCGAGAAGAGCGTCGGCTCCTCGAAGGCGACGGCGACCAGTTCCCGCACCCGGTGGCGCGCCAGCGTGCCGACGTCGACGCCGTCCAGCGTGATCCGGCCCTCGGTGACCTCGTGCAGCCGGGGCACGAGCGCCGTCAGCGTCGTCTTGCCGCAGCCGGTCGCGCCCACCAGCGCCACCGTCTCGCCCGAGCGGACGTGCAGGTCCACGCCGTCCAGGACGGGTGGCGTGGCCGGGTCGGCGTCGGGGTAGCGGAACCGCACTCCCGCGAACCGCATGCCGTCGCCGGGCTCGGGGTCGCGCTCCCCGGCGGGTTCGGCCGGGACCGGTTCGTCCATGACCTCGAAGAACCGGTCGGCCGCCGTCGCCGACTCGTTGCTCATGGCCAGCAGGAAGCCCATCGCCTCCACCGGCCAGCGCAGCGCCAGTGCCGTCGACAGGAACGCCACCAGCGTGCCCGCCGACAGTCCGCCGTCCGCCACCTGCACGGTGCCCAGCACCAGCGCGAGGCCGAGTGCCAGCTCCGGCAGGATGAGGATCAGCGCCCACACCTGTGCGAGCAGCCGGGCCTTGTGCAGTTCCGTGCCCAGCAGTTGGCCCGACAGGGCGCGGAACGCCCGCGCCTGGCTGCGGTGCCGCCCGAACCCCTTGATGATCCGGATGCCGAGCACCGCCTCCTCGACGACGGTGGTCAGGTCGCCGACCTGGTCCTGGGCCTGCCGGGACGCGCGCGAGTACTTCTGCTCGAACAGCCAGCACAGCCAGATCAGCGGCGGCACGGGGGCCAGCAGGATCAGCCCCAGCGTCCACTCCTGGGCCAGCAGAATCCCGCAGCCGACCAGGATCGTGACGCTGTTGACCAGCAGGAAGGTCAGGGGGAAGGCGAGGAACAGCCGCAGCAGGTTGAGGTCGGTCGTCCCCCGGGAGAGCAGCTGCCCGCTCGCCCAGCGGTCGTGGAAGGACACCGGCAGCCGCTGGAGGTGGCCGTACAGATCGGCGCGCATAGCGGCCTCGACCCCGGCCAGCGGCCGGGCCACCAGCCAGCGCCGGAGCCCGAAGAGCGCGGCCTCCGCCACCCCGACGCCGAGCAGCAGCGCGCCGCCCAGCCACACCCCGGCGGTGTCCCGGTCGGCCACCGGGCCGTCGATGATCCACTTCAGGACAAGGGGGATGGCGAGCCCGGTGCACGACGCGACGATCGCCACGATGGCCGCCGTTCCCAGCCGGGCTCTCACCGGCCGGACGTACGGCCACAGCCGTAGCAGCGACCGCACCACCGACCGCTTGCCCGCGTCGGCCCCCGAAACGTCTCCCACGGCAGTCATAAGGACCGAGCGTACGGATGAGTCCTGACGCCCGCATCGGCATTTTCGCCCACCCGCAGCCCTCCTCCCGCCCTACATCCCGCTCCCCGCCCCTGGTTTCGACCCCTCAGGGCAGGGCGCGGTAGAGGTGTATCGAGCGGGGGCTCACGGGGACGGCCGTCCCGGCGGGGCGGACGGTGCCGGGCGGCC
This sequence comes from Streptomyces sp. WMMC1477, assembly GCF_027460245.1. NCBI lineage: Bacteria > Bacillati > Actinomycetota > Actinomycetes > Kitasatosporales > Streptomycetaceae > Streptomyces > Streptomyces sp. WMMC1477. Next base: position 4,307,698 of record NZ_JAPZBD010000003.1, read on the forward strand.
GGGCCTGGGCCTCGTGGCCCGTGTCCACGAGCAGCTCGTAGGACGTGGCCCAGGGCCGGCCCGGCAGGGGGAAGGAGAGCGGCTCGAAGGAGGCGTGCAGGACGGCGAGGAAGCTGGCGTCGGTGACGGGGCGCCCCCGTTCGTCCCGGCTGGGGATGTCGTTGCCCGAGAGGTACAGGGCGAGGGTGGAGCCGGGGGCGTACCAGTCGGACTCGGCCATCTCGGTGCCGCGCGGGGTGAACCAGGCGAGGTCGCGCAGGCCGTCGGGGCCGTGCGGACGGCCGGAGAAGAAGGCGCGGCGGCGCAGGACGGGGTGGGCGCGGCGGAGCCGGATGAGGCGGGCGGTGAGCTCGTACAGGGAGCGCCAGCCGGGGTCGTCCAGCAGGGTCCAGTCGACCCAGCTCGTCTCGTTGTCCTGGCAGTAGGCGTTGTTGTTGCCGCCCTGGGTGCGGCCCATCTCGTCCCCGGCGACGAGCATGGGCACGCCGGTGGACAGCAGCAGCGTGGTGATGAGGTTGCGCAGCTGGCGGCGGCGCAGCGCGGTCACGTCCGCATCGTCCGTCTCGCCCTCGGCGCCGCAGTTCCAGGAGCGGTTGTCGTCGGTGCCGTCGCGGTTGTCCTCGCCGTTGGCCAGGTTGCGCTTGTGGTGGTAGCTGACGAGGTCCCGCAGGGTGAAACCGTCGTGTGCGGTGATGAAGTTGACGGAGGCGTAGGGCCGCCGCCCGCCCCACGCGTAGAGGTCACTGGAGCCGGAGAGCCGGTAGCCGAGGTCGCGGACGTCGGGCAGGGCGCCGCGCCAGAAGTCGCGGGCGGCGTCGCGGTAGCGGTCGTTCCACTCCGTCCACAGCGGCGGGAAGGCGCCGACCTGGTAGCCGCCGTTGCCGACGTCCCAGGGCTCGGCGATGAGCTTGACGCGACGCAGCACCGGGTCCTGGGCGATGACGGCGAGGAACGGGGAGAGCATGTCGACGTCGTGCATGGAGCGGGCGAGCGCGGCGGCGAGGTCGAAGCGGAAGCCGTCGACGCCCATCTCCTGCACCCAGTACCGCAGGGAGTCGGTGATGAGGCGCAGCACCTGGGGCTGGACGACGTGCAGGGTGTTGCCGCAGCCGGTGTAGTCGGCGTAGCGGCGGGGGTCGCCGGCGAGGCGGTAGTAGCCGCGGTTGTCGATGCCCCGCAGGCTGAGCATGGGGCCCAGCTCACCGGCCTCGGCGGTGTGGTTGTAGACGACGTCGAGGATGACCTCGATGCCCGCGGCGTGCAGGGCGCGCACCATGCGCTTGAACTCGCCGACCTGCTGGCCGCGGGTGCCGGAGGCGGCGTAGGCGGCGTGCGGGGCGAAGTAGCCGATCGAGTTGTAGCCCCAGTAGTTGCGCAGGCCGCGGCGCAGCAGGTGGTCCTCGTGGGCGAACTGGTGGACGGGCAGGAGCTCGACGGCGGTGACACCGAGCCGTACGAGGTGGCCGACGGCGGCCGGGTGGGCGAGGCCCGCGTAGGTGCCGCGCAGGTGTTCGGGGATCTCGGGGTGGCGCATGGTGAAGCCGCGCACGTGCAGCTCGTACAGGACGGTGTCGGCCCAGGGCGTCTTCGGGCGGCGGTCGTCGCGCCAGTCGTCGTCGGGCGGGCTGCCGGGCGGCCCGGCGGGCGCGCCGTCGTGCACGACGACGCCTTTGGGGACGAAGGCGGCGGAGTCGCGTTCGTCGCGCACGGTGTCGGCGAGGTGCTGGTGCGGCCAGTCCCGGACGTGACCGTAGACCTCGGAGGGCAGCGTGAACTCGCCGTCGACCGCCCGGGCGTAGGGGTCGAGGAGCAGCTTGGCCGGATTCCACCGTGCGCCGGACCACGGGTCCCAGCGGCCGTGCACCCGGTAGCCGTAGCGCTGGCCGGGGTGGACGCCCGGGAGGAAGCCGTGCCAGATCTCGTGGGTGAGCTCGGTCAGCCCGTGGCGGGTCTCGCGGCCGGCGTCGTCGAAGAGGCACAGCTCGACGCGTTCGGCGCCGCCCGCCCAGAGGGCGAAGTTGGTGCCCGGGACGCCGCCGGGGCCGTTGCGGTAGCGGGCACCGAGCGGCTGCGGGCTGCCGGGCCAGACCTCCGGCGATGGCCCGTGCCGGACGGGATGCCCGTTGGCGGCGGGGCCGCGGCGGCGTTCCGGCTCGCGGTCGCGCTCTCCGATCGCCGTGCTGCCCGGCTCCTGCGTCATCGGCTGGCCTCCCCCGCGGCGGGTGGTCTCCGGGCGATTCTTCCCGCCCGGAGGACTTCGCTCACCCCGGGCGGCGTGCGATTGCGCCGAACGGATCGCGGGGTTTACAGGACTGCGGGGATTCTGCGACGGAACGGTGACAGATCGCGTGGGGTCACCGTGATCTTCGTGGGCTTCACTCGATGTCGTGCTCGCGTGGTGAAGCGCGGCAGGCCGTGAGGGGCGGTCGGGGAGCGAATGCACACCGGAGGGTCTAGGTGCGGGGCATAGGGATACGCGGAAGCCGTGGGGGGCGCGGGCTGGTCGCCGTCCTGCTGGGACTGACGCTGCTGGCGACGGGCTGCGGCGAGGACGAGCCGAAGAGCGGCCCGGAGAAGCCGGGCAAGTCGACACAGGTGCCGGACGGCCCCTCGACGGCGACGGTGGCCATCGCGCCCGAGCACGGCGCCGACGGCGTCGCGACGACGGGCGCGCTGAAGGTGACGGCGAAGGGCGGACGGCTCGTCGACGTCACCGTGAAGAACTCCGAGGGCAGCGCGGTCGAGGGGGAGATCACCGAGGACGGCTCCGGCTGGCGGCCCGACCACGCGCTCGCGACCGGCACGGAGTACCACGTCGAGGCGGTGGCCGAGGACCGGCACGGCCGCAAGGCGGCGAAGAACGCCACCTTCACCACCGTCGTCGCCCGGGACACCTTCATCGGCTACTTCACCCCCGAGGACGGCACCACCGTCGGCGTCGGCATGCCGGTGTCGCTGCGGTTCAGCCGGCCGGTGGAGGACAGGAAGGCCGTCGAGGGCGGCGTCGAGGTCACCGCGGACCCGGGGGTCGAGATCCGCGGCCACTGGTTCGGCGACCAGCGGCTGGACTTCCGGCCGAAGGAGTACTGGAAGCCCGGCACGGAGGTGACGCTGAGCCTCAGGCTGAACGGCGTCGAGGCCGCCGACGGCGTCTACGGCGTCCAGCACAAGGACGTGACGTTCACGATCGGCCGCTCCATGGTCTCCACGGTGGACGCGGAGAAGAAGACGATGACCGTGAAGCGGGACGGCAAGGTCGTCAGGACGATCCCGATCACCGCGGGCGAGCCGGCCACGCCCACCTGGAACGGGCAGATGGTCATCAGCGAGAAGCACAAGGTGACCCGGATGAACGGCGACACCGTCGACTTCGAGGGCGAGTACGACATCAAGGACGTGCCGCACGCCATGCGGCTGTCCACCTCGGGCACGTTCATCCACGGCAACTACTGGGCGGGCAAGCCCACGTTCGGCTCCGTCAACACCAGCCACGGCTGCGTGGGCCTCTTCGACCGCCGCGGCGGCGGCGACACCTCCACGGCCGGCTCCTGGTTCTACGAGAACTCGATCGTCGGGGACGTCGTCGTCGTGAAGAACAGCAAGGAGAAGACGATCGCCCCGGACAACGGCCTCAACGGCTGGAACCTGGACTGGGGTACGTGGGGCCGGTAGGCCCGGTGTCTCGGCGGCCGGCGTAGGCGGGCTCACGACGGGCGGCGGGGGACACCCGGGTTAACGGGCGTTACCCTGCCGCCATGACTGTGAATCTCGAAGTCGCCGACGGCGTCGGCACCATCCGCCTCGACCGGCCGCCGATGAACGCGCTCGACATCGCCACCCAGGACCGGCTGCTGGAGCTGGCCGCGGAGGCCACGCGGCGGGACGACGTGCGCGCCGTCGTGCTCTACGGCGGCGAGAAGGTGTTCGCGGCCGGCGCGGACATCAAGGAGATGCGCGAGATGGACCACGCGGCCATGATCGCGCGCTCCCGGGGCCTCCAGGACGCCTTCACCGCCGTCGCCCGCATCCCCAAGCCCGTCGTCGCCGCCGTCACCGGCTACGCCCTGGGCGGCGGCTGCGAGCTGGCGCTGTGCGCCGACATCCGGATCGCCGGCGACAACGCCAAGCTCGGCCAGCCGGAGATCCTGCTCGGCCTCATCCCCGGCGCGGGCGGCACCCAGCGGCTGTCCCGGCTGGTCGGTCCGTCCAAGGCCAAGGACCTCATCTTCACCGGCCGTCAGGTCAGGGCCGACGAGGCGCTCGCCATCGGCCTCGTCGACCGGGTCGTCCCGGCCGCCGAGGTCTACCAGGAGGCGCACGCCTGGGCCGCGAAGCTCGCCCAGGGCCCCGCGATCGCCCTCCGGGCCGCGAAGGAGTCCGTGGACTTCGGTCTGGAGGCCGACATCGACACCGGGCTGGCCATCGAACGCAACTGGTTCGCCGGACTGTTCGCCACCGAGGACCGCGAGATCGGGATGCGCAGCTTCGTCGAGGACGGCCCGGGCAAGGCCACGTTCCGCTGAGCCACCGGCCGTCGGCCTTCCGCGTGCTGCGGGGCGCCGCCCGTCCGCGTTCCGCCGGACGCCGGTGCGTCCGCGAGGGCCCGGCTCCGCGCGCCCCCCGGGGCCGGGCCCTTCGCCGTCCCACCGGGACGGCGTCGTTTGGCCCGGGACCCGTGGGGCACCCGGCCGCGCGCAGCCTCGATCCCGTCCGCAAGGGGAGCAGCATGCCGCCGACCGAACGCCGTCAGGCCCGCCGGAGCACCGGCCGCCCCGGGAGGGCCGAGCGGTGAGCGGCGGGCAGCGGGAGACGGCCGAGGCGCTGCTGCGCGCCCACGGGCGGACGTACGCCGCCGAGGCCGGGATCCGGCTGCGCGACACGCCGCAGCCGCTCTACCAGCTCCTCGTGCTCTCCACACTGCTCAGCGCCCGCATCCGGGCCTCCGTCGCGGTGGCCGCGGCCCGTGCCCTGTTCGCGGCCGGGCTGCGCAGCCCCCGGGCCATGGCCGAGGCGAGCTGGCAGCAGCGGGTGGACTGCCTGGGGGAGGGCGGCTACCGGCGCTACGACGAGCGCACGGCGACCCAGCTCGGGGACGGCGCCGAGCTCCTGCGCGACTCCTGCGGCGGCGACCTGCGCCGCCTGCGGGAGGAGGCGGACGGCGACCCGCACGCGCTGCGCAACGGCCTGCGCAAGATCCCGGGCGTTGGCCCGGCCGGGGCGGACATCTTCCTGCGCGAGGCCCAGGCCGTGTGGCCGGAGCTGGTGCCCTGCCTGGACGCCAAGGTGCGCCAGGGCGCGGAACGCCTCGGGCTGCCCCAGGACCCGCGCAGGCTGGCGGGCCTGGTGGCCGACGAGGACGTCGCGCGCTTCGCGGCGGCCCTCGTGCGCGCCGCGCTGGACGCGTCGGTCGTCGACGACGTGCGCCGGTAGCGTCCGCTGCGCCTCGTGTGGTTGCGGATTCCACCGAGTCGGCCACGCGGAGCGCCGATCGCCGTCATGATGGGGCCATGGCGGGACTGGAGGAGAGGGCGGCCCCGTGTGTGGAGCCTGCCGTCGTGCGTGCGGACCAGGACAACGCGCTGGAACTGCTGGGTGATCCGACCGAGGACGAGGTGCCCTTCCGCAACCAGCCGGAGTCGGCCTGGCTCGCCCGCCGGCTGGCGGCCTCCGTGCTCCAGGGCCGGTGGCGGCTCTCCGCCGCCGTGACCGACGACGCGGTGCTGCTCGTGTCCGAGCTGGTCGGGAACGCCGTGCGGCACACCGGGGCGGAGCACTTCACCCTGCGGATGCACCGCCGGCGCGGCTGGATCCGGGTGGAGGTCCGCGATCCCTCGCGCGGGCTGCCCTGTCTGCTGCCGGTGCGCGACCTGGACATCAGCGGACGCGGGCTGACCCACGTGCAGCGCCGCTCCCAGCGCTGGGGGGTGGACCTGCTGCCGCGCGGCAAGACCACCTGGTTCGAGATCCGCACCGCGGACCGTTGACGCACCCCTGCCGCCCGCCGCGCCCTTCGACGGTGACAATGGGCCGGTGATCTACGACGAGTTGCTCGCCCGGGCCCGGGAGGCCGCGCTGCCGGTGCTGGGGCAGGGCGCCCCGGCCGACTACATCCCCGCGCTCGCCTGCGCCGACACGCGCGACTTCGGCATGGCCCTGGCCACGGTGGACGGTGAGGTCCACGGCGTGGGGGAGTGGCGCAAGCCGTTCTCGGTGCAGAGCGTGTCCAAGCTGTTCGTGCTGGCCCTCGCCCTCGCCCACGGCGGCACCGCGCTGTGGCGGCGGGTGGGGCGCGAGCCGTCGGGGAACCCGTTCAACTCGCTCGTCCAGCTGGAGAGCGAGCACGGCGTGCCGCGCAACCCGTTCATCAACGCGGGCGCCCTCGTCGTCACCGACGCGCTGCTGAGTCTGACCGGGGACGCCGGCGGGGCGGTGGTCGACCTGCTGCGGGCCGAGTCCGGCAACCCGGACCTCGCCGTGGACGCGTCGGTGGCCGCCTCCGAGGCCGCGCACGGGAGCCGCAACGCCGCCCTGGCGCACTTCATGGCCTCGTTCGGCAATCTGCACAACCCGGTGGACGAGGTGCTCTCGCACTACTTCGCGCACTGCTCCATCGCCGCGGACTGCCGCGACCTGGCCCTGGCGGGCTGCTTCCTCGCCCGGCACGGGGTGCGGGCCGACGGCACCCGGCTGCTCGGCCGCAGCGACGCGAAGCGGATCAACGCCGTCCTGCTGACCTGCGGCACGTACGACGCCGCCGGGGACTTCGCCTACCGCGTCGGGCTGCCGGGCAAGAGCGGCGTGGGCGGCGGCATCCTCGCCGTCGTACCGGGACGCGGCGCGGTGTGCGCGTGGAGCCCGGGGCTGGACGCGGTGGGGAACTCCGTGGGGGCGATGGCGGCCCTGGAGGACTTCACCACCCGCTCCGACTGGTCGGTCTTCTGAACCGCCCCGGTGCCCCGCCGCTCAGCGGTGGTAGCGGCGGCGGTCGGTCATGGCACGGCGGCGCCGGTCGTTGCACAGCAGACACTTGCCCCAGCCCGGCGGCAGCGGGTCCTCCTTGTCCCCGTACAGCGGGTCGACCGCGCCCATCGGGTGCTCCCGGCAACCCGTCGTGCCGCCGTGGGCGGACTGCAGCGCGCGCACGGCGCCGAGCGCGCGCTGCAGGGCGTCCGCCACCTCGGCGAGCTGGTCCGCGGGTGGCTGCGCCTCCAGGTTGAACACGATGTCGCCCGCGGTGCTCAGCGCGTTCTGCAGCTCCCGTACCTCTGCGTTGCTCATATCAGTGGAGGCTAGCCGCCCGCACCGACATCCCGTCTCGCGCCGGACGCGGGCACGATGACGTCGACGGCGCCGGGTACCGCCTCCACCCGCACCGGCAGCCGTGTGAGCGGTTCGCCGTCGGCCGTGGCGAGCATGTCGGCCGTCTCCAGTGTGAGACCGCGGGTGTGGAAGGTGCGCACGTCCGGCCGCTCGACATGGCCGCCGCTCTGCATCAGCGGGAAGTAGCGCACGAGCTTGGCCCGGCTCAGGGCGGGGACGACGGTGACGGACAGCCGCCCGTCGTCGGGTACCGCGTGCGGGCAAATCGGCATGCCGCCGCCGTATGTCGTCGTGTTGCCCACGGCAATCAGCGTGGCCTCCACCTCCTCGCGCCGGCCGTCCATCTCCAGGACGAAGGGGCGGGGCCGCAGGACGCCCAGTTCGGCGAGGATGGCCAGCCGGTAGCGGGCCTGGCCGCGCGGCCAGCGCATGCGGTTGGCGCGCTCCAGCACCAGCGAGTCGAAGCCGCTGGTCATCACGGTGCCGAACCAGTGGCCCGGGCCGTCCGCGCCGCCGGGCCCGGTGACGCGGCCCAGGTCGATCGTGCGGCGGACGCCGCCGAGCAGCGCCTCGGCCGCCGCGAGCGGGTCCTTGCGGGGTATGCCGAGGACGCGGGCGAAGTCGTTGCCGGTGCCGGCGGGCAGGACGGCCAGGGCGGTGCGGGTGCCCGCCACCTCCTGGAGGGCGAGGTGGACCATGCCGTCCCCGCCGGCGACGGCCAGCACGTCGGCCCCGGCCTCGACGCACGCCCTGGCCCTGGCCCTGGCCTCCTCCGCGTTCCGTCCGGCGACGACGTCGACCTCGACCCCGGCACGCAGGACCCGGCGGCCCGCCGCTGCGGCGATCTGCTCGCCCGTGCGCCCGCCGGAGGCCGGGTTGACCAGGACCGTGACCCGTCCCGGGACGCGCCCGCCGGGCCCGGGCGCGCTCACGGCCGCTCCGGGATCAGTTTGCCGGGGTTGAGCATGCCCGTCGGGTCCAGGACGCCCTTCACGGCTCGCAGCACCTCCAGTCCGAGTCCGCCGATCTCGGCCTCCATCCACGGCAGGTGGTCGGCGCCGACGGCGTGGTGGTGGCTGATGGTAGCGCCGCAGGCGGCGATCGCGTCCCCCGCCGAGCGCTTGGCCCGCAGCCACCGGGCCAGCGGGTCGTCCCCGGCCGCCGCGACGACGGTGAAGTACAGCGAGGCGCCCTCGGGGTAGACGTGCGAGATGTGGCAGTTCACGACGGGCGGCTTGCCGTCGGTGGTGAGCGTGCCGGTGAGGGCCTCGGTGACGGCCTGCCGCAGCCTCGGCAGCCTGGACCAGGTGGTGGCCGTCTCCAGCGTCTCGGCCAGGACGCCCGCACGCAGCAGGGCGTCGCGCAGGTAGGGGCCCGAGTAGCGGCTGTGCCGCCAGTGCGCGACGGGGCCGGTGCCCAGCTCGGTGCCGCCCGCGGCCCGCAGGGTGGCGGCGGTCAGCTCCCGCAGGGCGGCCACCTGCCCGGCCTCCCCCTCGTGGGCGATCACGGCGAGGCAGCCGGGCACGGCCTCCTCACCGGAGAGCGCGGAGTTGACGAACGTCTCCGTCTCGTCGGACAGCCGCACGAGCGTGGGCCGCACGCCGCTCTGGGCCACGGCCCGCAGGGCCGCGGTGCCGGTGGCGAAGTCGGGGAAGGACCAGGCCTCGTCGAGCTGTTCGGCGGGGCGGGGGCGCACACGGAGCGTCACCTCCGTGATGACGCCGAGGGTGCCCTCGGAACCGAGGAGGAGCTGGCGCAGGTCGGGGCCCGCGGCGCTGCCGGGGGAGCGGCCCAGGTCGAGGGTGCCGCTGGGCGTGGCCACCCGCAGGCTGAGCACCATCGCCTCGAAGCGGCCGTACCCGGCCGAGGACTGGCCGGAGGAGCGGGTGGCCGCGTAGCCGCCGATGGTGGCGTACGCGTAGCTCTGCGGCTGGTGGCCGAGGGTGAGGCCGTGCGCGGCGAGCAGTTCCTCGGCCCGCGGGGTGCGCAGGCCCGCCTGGAGGGTCGCGGTGCGGGCGACGTCGTCCACGTCCACGAGCCGGTCCAGGCGGCGCAGGTCGAGCGCGACGACGGAGCCGAACCGCCCGCGCAGGGGCTCCACTCCGCCGACGACGCTGGTGCCGCCGCCGAAGGGCACGACGGCGACGGCGTGCTCGGCGCAGGCCCGCAGCACGGACTCGACCTCGGCGTGGTCGGCGGGGAGCAGGACGGCGTCGGGCGCGGCCTCGACGTCCCCGGCCCGGCGGCGTAGCAGGTCGGGTGTGCTCTTGCCGCCGGTGTGCAGGACGCGGGCGTCGTCGTCGGTGCGGACGTGCTCGGCGCCGAGCACGGACTCCAGCGCGGCGCGGGCCGCGTCGGGCAGGGCGCAGGGCCGCAGGACGAGCTCCTCCGCCTCGACGCCCGGGCTCGGGCGCAGCGGGGCGCCGAGCACCTCGCCGACGAGTCCGCGCACGGACTCGGGCAGGGAGGTGGCCTGCGCGGGGTCGCCCCAGGCGTTCCATGACATGTCGGTGTTCGCGCCGACGCGGTGGGTGGGTTCCGTCATGCGTTACAGTGTTGCACATGATGTCAATCAGTAACTCGGCTGACGGGGTGGACGAGCAGAACGGCGAGCCGGCGGCCGACCCGCTGGCGGACACGCTGCTGGACGCGGCGCGCGAGTCCATCGCCACGTTCGGGCTGCGCCGCCTCACCCTCACCGACATCGCCCGGCGTGCCGGAGTGAGCCGGCCGACCATCTACCGCCGCTGGCGGGACGTCGACACCCTCGTCGGCGACCTCCTGACCCGGGAGATGCGCACCGTCCTGCTCGCCGCCGTCCCGCACGCCACCGCCGAGGGACACGACGGCCGCACCCGGCTCGTCGCCGGAGCCGCCCACATCGTCCGCGCGCTGCGCCACCACGCCCTGCTCGCCCGCATCCTCGACACCGAGCCGGAGCTGCTGGTCACCTACACCTTCCAGCGCCTCGGCTCCAGCCAGCGCCACGCCCTGGAGTTCGTCGGCGAGCAGGTGCGCGCCGGGCAGGCGGACGGCTCCATCCGCGCCGGAGAACCGGCCGAGCTGGCCCGCATGGTCATGCTCGTCGTCCAGAGCACCGTCCAGTCCTGGCGACTGGTCGACGACGTCCTGCCGGAGGCGCGGCTCGCCGCCGAACTGCGCCACATGCTCGACGCCTACCTCCGCCCCGAGGAGGGCACCCCGTGAACACGCCCGATCCCCGCACCTCCCTCAACGCCGCCCGGCGCACCCGCGAACTCCACGCACTCGGCGAGCGCCCGCACGTCGACCTCCTCGTCGTCGGCGGCGGCGTCACCGGCGCCGGCATCGCCCTCGACGCCGCGTCCCGCGGCCTGAGCGTCGTCCTCGCCGAGAAGCACGACCTGGCCTTCGGCACCAGCCGCTGGAGCTCCAAGCTCGTCCACGGCGGCCTGCGCTACCTCGCCACCGGCCAGCTCGGCATCGCCCACGAGAGCGCCCGCGAACGGCACCTCCTCATCACCCGCACCGCGCCGCACCTCGTCCGCGCCCTGCCCATGCTGCTGCCGCTCCACGACGCCGTCGGCCGCCTCGACTCGGCCGTCCTGCGCGCCGGCTTCCTCCTCGGCGACGCGCTGCGGCTCAGCGCGGGCACCCCCGGGCGCACCCTCCCCGCCGCCCGCCGCGTCTCCCGCCGCCGCGCCCTCGACCTCGCCCCCGGACTGCGCCCCGAGGGGCTGCGCGGCGGTCACCTCGCCCACGACGGCCAGCTCGTCGACGACGCGCGGCTCGTCGTGGCCCTCGCCCGGACCGCCGCCGGGCACGGCGCCCGCGTCCTCACCCGCTGCGGCGCCGAGCAGCTGCGCGGCGACGGCGCCGTCCTGCGCGACGAGCTGACCGGAGAGCGGCTGGAGCTCCGGGCCAGCGCCGTCGTCAACGCCACCGGCGTCTGGGCCGGGCAGCTCGTGCCCGACGTGCGGCTGAGCCCCAGCCGCGGCAGCCACCTCGTCCTGCCCGGGGAGGCCTTCGGAGGCCTCCGCAGCGCCCTCACCATCCCCGTCCCCCGGGGCCGGGGCCGCTTCGCCCTCGTCCTCCCGCAGCCGGACGGCCGCGTCTACGCCGGGCTGACCGACGAGCCCCAGGACGGCCCGGTCCCGGACGTGCCCCGCGCGCCCGAGGACGACGTCACTTTCCTCCTCGACGCCGTCAACACCGTCCTGGCCCGCCCGCTGACCCGCGCCGACGTCCTGGGGACCTTCGCCGGGCTGCGCCCCCTGCTCCGGGCCCGCGGCGGTGACACCGCCGATCTCTCCCGCCGGCACGCCGTCCTCACCTCGGCGGACGGGGTGATCACCGTCGTCGGCGGCAAGCTCACCACCTACCGGCGCATGGCCGAGGACGCCGTCGACACCGCCGCCGCCAATGCCGCCCTCCCGGTGCGGCCCTGCCGTACCCGCAACCTTCCGCTCGTCGGCGCGGGCACGCCCGCCGGGCCGGCGGGCGTGCCCGCCCGCCTGGTGGCGCGCTACGGCACAGAGGCCCCGGCCGTCCTCGCCGAGGCGGCGGGCCGGCCCGAACTCCTCAACCCCGTCGCCGCCGGGGTCACCGGGGCCGAGCTGCGCTTCGCCGTCCGCCACGAGGGCGCCCTCGACGAGGCCGACCTCCTCGAACGCCGCACCCGCATCGCCCTGGTCCCCGAGGACCGCGAGGCAGCCCGGGCCGTCGCCCGCGCTCTCCTGACGGAGGACGGATGAGCGTCGTGTGCGAGCAGTTGACGGCCTGCTGGAGCCGCGCCGCTGTCCGGCGTGGCGGGTGTCCGCGACACCCGGCCCAGCACTACGCTGCGGCAGGTGGAGAGCCCAGACACCCCCGTTGCCCCGCAGGAGGGGCGGGCCGGCATGACGTCACCGTCCGCTCCGCCCGACGGCGCGGACGGCTCGTCCCACGAGCCCCTGCGGGTTTTCGTGCTGTCCGGGTCCTCCCGCGAGGCTTCGGTGAACTCCCGCCTTGCCCGTCTGACGGCGCGTCTCGTCGCCCGGAGGGGTGTCGAAACGGAGTTCGCGACCGTCCGTGACACCGTCCTGCCGGTCTACGACGGCGACGACGAGGCCGCCCACGGGCCCCCGGAGCCGGCGGCGGTGCTCCGCGACCGGATCCGGCAGGCGGACGCGATGGTCATCGCCTCCCCCGAGTACAACGCGTCGGTGCCCGGCGTGGTGAAGAACGCCGTGGACTGGGTCTCCCGGTTCCGCCCACAGCCGTTCAAGGACAAGCAGACCCTCCTGGTCTCCGCCTCTCCCTCGCTGGTCGGGGGCAACCGGGGCCTGTGGGCGCTGCGTGTCCCACTGGAGCATCTCGGTGCGCGTGTCTACCCGGACATGTTCAGCCTGGCCGAGGCGCATCAGGCCTTCGCGGAGAGCGGCGACCTCCACGACCAGGGGCTGCAGGAGCGGCTCACGTCCACGGTGGACTGCTTTCTCGAACTCGTCGAGGCCGACGTGCGCTACCCCGCACTCCGGCACCGCTGGTACGAGTTCCCCGGCGACCGCTCCGACGCCCCCGTGACACTGCGCGCCGAGGGCTGAGGGATGGCGTTCCCCTCCGGTGTGGAGCTGACCCATATCCTGGTCGTCGGGGACCTGGACCGTTCCCACGCCTTCTACCGGGACGTCGTCGGCGCCGAGTCCGTCCGGGAGTAAGGCGGCACCAGTGTCGTGCTGCGGCTGGCGGGGACGTGGCTGCTGCTGGTCACCGGCGGCGGGCCGACGCCGGACAAGCCGGGTGTGTTCTTCGCCCCGCCGTCCGATCCGGCGAGGGTCTCCCACGCGATGACCTTCCGTGTCGAGGACTGGAAGGTTCCAGGGACCTTCCGCTCGCAGGGGCAGAGGTGGCCCTGACAGCGCTGAAAGATGCGAACGCGCTGGTCAGGGGCCATCCGCTCAGCACTCGATGATGTTCACCGCGAGGCCGCCGCGGGCGGTCTCCTTGTACTTGACGCTCATGTCGGCGCCGGTGTCCTTCATCGTCTTGATGGCCTTGTCCAGCGAGACGTGGTGGCGGCCGTCGCCGCGCAGGGACATCCGCGCGGCGGTCACGGCCTTGACGGCCGCCATGCCGTTGCGCTCGATGCAGGGGATCTGCACCAGGCCGCCGACCGGGTCGCAGGTCAGGCCCAGGTTGTGCTCGATGCCGATCTCGGCGGCGTTCTCCATCTGCTCGGGGCTGGCGCCCAGCACCTCCGCGAGGCCGCCGGCCGCCATCGAGCAGGCGGAGCCCACCTCGCCCTGGCAGCCGACCTCGGCGCCGGAGATCGAGGCGTTCTCCTTGAACAGCATGCCGATCGCGCCGGCGGCGAGCAGGAAGCGGACCACGCCCTCGTCGTCCGCGCCCGGGACGAAGTTCACGTAGTAGTGCAGCACGGCCGGGATGATCCCGGCGGCGCCGTTGGTCGGGGCGGTCACGACGCGCCCGCCGGCCGCGTTCTCCTCGTTGACCGCCATCGCGTAGAGGGTCACCCACTCCATGGCGTGCGCCTGGGCGTCGCCCTCGGCACGGAGCTGGCGGGCCGTCGTCGCGGCCCGGCGGCGCACCTTCAGCCCGCCGGGCAGGATGCCCTCCTGCGTGCTGCCGCGCGCCACGCACTCCCGCATGACCTGCCAGATCTCCAGCAGCCCGGCCCGGATCTCCTCCTCGGTGCGCCACGCCTTCTCGTTCTCCAGCATCAGCGCGGAGATCGACAGACCCGTCTCGCGGGTGAGCCGCAGCAGCTCGTCGCCGGTTCGGAACGGGTAGCGCAGGACGGTGTCGTCCAGCTTGATGCGGTCCTCGCCGACCGCGTCCTCGTCGACGACGAAGCCGCCGCCGACCGAGTAGTAGGTCTTCTCCAGCAGAGGCCGGCCCTCGGCGTCGTAGGCGAAGAGGGTCATGCCGTTGGCGTGGTAGGGGAGGGAGCGCCGACGGTGCAGGATCAGATCGGTGTCGGCGTCGAAGGCGATCTCGTGCGCGTCGCCTATCTCGGTGCCGAGCAGCCGCAGGGCGCGCTCGCTGCGCACCCGCTCCACCCAGGCGTCGGCCCGGGCCACGTCCACGGTGCGGGGGGAGTGGCCCTCCAGGCCGAGCAGGACGGCCTTCGGCGTGCCGTGGCCGTGCCCGGTCGCGCCGAGCGAGCCGAAGAGCTCGGCGCGGACGGAGGCGGTCTGCGCCAGCACCCCGTCGTTCTTCAGCCGGCCGGCGAACATGCGTGCCGCGCGCATCGGGCCGACGGTGTGCGAGGAGGACGGGCCGATGCCGATGGAGAACAGGTCGAAGACGGAGATGGCCATGGGGCGGACTCCCTTTCCCGGTACGGGGGATCTTCCCGGCTCCCCGGACGGCGCCGGGAGGTGTTCGGCGGTGCCGGGGAGCTCGGGCGGTGCCCCACGCTCGTGGGTGGAGCGTTGTGCGGACGGTGGCGCCGGGACGCCGCACGGGGTGCCGTGCGGCGTCCCGGCGGGTCCGGGTTACCTGCCCAGACCCGGGTACAGCGGGTGCTTCTCGGCGAGCGCCGTCACCCGGGCGGCGAGCGCCTTGGCCTTGGCCTCGTCGAAGTCCGGCAGCAGCGCCTCGGCGATGACGTCGGCGACCTCGCGGAAGTCGTCCTCGCCGAAGCCGCGGGTGGCCAGCGCCGGGGTGCCGATGCGCAGCCCCGACGTGACCATCGGCGGACGCGGGTCGTTGGGCACCGCGTTGCGGTTGACGGTGATGCCGATCTCGTGCAGCCGGTCCTCCGCCTGCTGGCCGTCGAGCTCGCTGTCGCGCAGATCGACCAGCACGAGGTGCACGTCGGTGCCCCCGGAGAGCACCGCGACGCCCGCCTCGACGGCGTCCGGCCGGGTCAGCCGCTCGGCGAGCAGCTTCGCCCCCGCCAGCGTACGCTCCTGGCGCTCCTTGAACTCCTCGCTCGCCGCGATCTTGAACGAGACCGCCTTGGCCGCGATGACGTGCTCCAGCGGACCGCCCTGCTGACCGGGGAAGACCGCGGAGTTGATCTTCTTGGCGTGCTCCTGCCTGGACAGGATCACGCCACCGCGCGGGCCGCCGAGCGTCTTGTGCGTCGTGGTGGTGACGACGTCGGCGTAGGGCACCGGATTGGGGTGCAGCCCGGCCGCGACCAGGCCCGCGAAATGCGCCATGTCCACCATGAGCAGCGCCTCGGTGGCGTCCGCGATCCGGCGGAAGGCGGCGAAGTCCAGCTGCCGCGGGTAGGCGGACCAGCCCGCGATGATCAGCTTGGGCTTGTGCTCCTGCGCGAGGCGCTCGACCTCCTCCATGTCGACGAGCCCCGTCTCAGCGTCCACGTGGTACGCGACGACGTTGTAGAGCTTGCCGGAGAAGTTGATCCGCATCCCGTGCGTGAGGTGGCCACCGTGGGCCAGGTCCAGGCCCATGATGGTGTCGCCGGGCTTGAGCAGGGCGAACATCGCCGCCGCGTTGGCGGAGGCGCCGGAGTGCGGCTGGACGTTCGCGGCCTCGGCGCCGAACAGCGCCTTGATCCGCTCCCGGGCGATGTCCTCGACGACGTCGACGTGCTCGCAGCCGCCGTAGTAGCGGCGGCCCGGGTAGCCCTCCGCGTACTTGTTGGTCAGGACCGAGCCCTGGGCTTCGAGGGCCGCCACCGGAGCGAAGTTCTCGGAGGCGATCATCTCCAGGGTGGACTGCTGGCGGTGGAGCTCGGCGTCGACGGCGGCGGCGACGTCCGGGTCCACCTCGTGGAGGGAACTGTTCAGAAGCGACATGGAAATGTGTCCGTCCGGGTCGGGAGGGGATCAGCCGGCGGTGTACGCGGTGTACTCGTCCGCCGAGAGCAGGTCGTCCTGCTCGCCGGTGACGCGCACCTTGAAGAGCCAGCCGCCCTCGAAGGGCGCGCTGTTGACGAGGCTCGGGTCGTCCACGACGTCCTGGTTGGCCTCCACGACCTCGCCACTGACCGGCGAGTACAGGTCACTGACCGACTTCGTGGACTCCAGCTCACCGCAGGTCTCGCCGGCGGTCACGGTGTCACCCACCTCGGGCAGGTCGACGTAGACGACGTCACCGAGGGCGCTGGACGCGTGTTCGGTGATGCCCACCGTGGCGACGCCGTTCTCGGCGGCCGACAGCCACTCGTGCTCCTTGCTGTAACGGAGCTGCTCAGGATTGTTGCTCATGGTGTGGATTCTCCCGGATGACGGTGGGGCGGGTGGCACAGGGGAAAGGTGGCACAGGCCGAGGGGGGAAAGGGGGACGGGGGAAGGGGGAAAAAGCGGTGAGCGGTGCGACGCTCAGCGTTCCCGCTTGTAGAAGGGCAGCGCCACGACGGCGTACGGCTCCTGCTTGCCGCGGATGTCGACGGACACGCCCGTCGTGCCCGGCGCCGCGTGCGCGGCGTCCACGTAGGCCATGGCGATCGGCTTGCCCAGGGTGGGGGAGGGTGCGCCGGAGGTGACCTCGCCGATCGGCGTGCCGTCGGCGGCGACCACGGTGAAGCCCGTGCGGGGCACGCGCCGGCCCTCGGCCACCAGCCCGACCAGCACCCGCGGCGGGGCGGCGGCGGCCCTCGAAGCGGCGGCCTCCAGGGCCTCGCGGCCGACGAAGCGGCCCCCGTTCGTCGTCTTCTCGAACTTCACCACCCGGCCCTGACCGGCGTCGAAGGGCGTGGTGGCGCGGGTCAGCTCGTTCCCGTACAGCGGCATGCCCGCCTCCAGACGCAGGGTGTCGCGGCAGGACAGGCCGCAGGGCACCAGGCCCTCGCCCTCCCCGGCCCCCAGCAGGGCCTGCCACAGCTTCTCCGCGTGCTCGGGGGCGACGAACAGCTCGAAGCCGTCCTCGCCGGTGTAGCCGGTGCGGGCGATGAGCGCGGACGCCCCGGCGACGGTCCCGGGCAGCCCGGCGTAGTACTTCAGGCCCTCCAGGTCGGCGTCGGTGAGCGAGGCGAGGATGCCGTGGGCCTTCGGGCCCTGGACGGCCAGCAGCGCGTAGGCGTCCCGGTCGTCCCGCACGGCGGCGTCGAACCCGGCCTGCCGCTCGGTCAGCGCGTCCAGCACGACCTGGGCGTTCGAGGCGTTGGCCACGACCATGAAGGCGTCCTCGGCCAGCCGGTAGACGATCAGGTCGTCCAGGATGCCGCCGTTCTCGTCGCAGATCATGGTGTAGCGGGCGCGGCCCGGTTTCAGCGCCGAGAGGAAGCCGACGAGGGCGTGGTCCAGCAGTTCACCGGCCTGCGGGCCGGTGACGGTGATCTCGCCCATGTGGGAGAGGTCGAAGAGACCGGCGCGGGTGCGGACGGCGTGGTGCTCGTCACGCTCGCTGCCGTAGCGCAGCGGCATGTCCCAGCCGGCGAAGTCGGTCATCGTCGCCCCCAGCGCGCGGTGGACGGCGTCGAGGGCGGTTCGTCGGGGCTGGGCGTTCTCAGGCAGGGCGTCAGACATTCAGGGCTCCCAGGCAGGGCGGACACGTCCTCCCCATCTGTCATCGGAACCTGAGAGGTTCGCCGCAGGCCCATTCGGGCCACGGCTTGCACCTTCGGTGGGACGGCCCGGAGATCCGGAGCCCGCCCGCTTTTCAGATCTGCCTCGCTCGCGCGGTATCGGGGCCTGAGAGATTCAAGGGAGGACTTGCTCCTTCGGCGCCCCCCATCCGGCGACCGGTGCCCCGGTGACCAGAATGCGGAGACTCTCCCGCGCGTGCTCGAACGGCCGGTATGAAGTTCGCGGGCACATCATTGCACGCGAAATCGTGCCCGAACCAGCCACCCGTGAGGCCCGCGGGAAAAGGTCCGCGTTCGGGTCGCACCGTAGCCGGAGGGAACCGCAGCGTGGCGGGCGGTCATCATAGGAGATGCTGCGTAGGGAAGGCTGTACAGGAAGGGCCGCACAGGAGCGCCGCGCCGAGCGCGGGGCCCCGGGAGGGAGAAGCGGCATGATCCGGAACGAACCCGGGTTCGGCCCAGCCCAGCCCTGCCCCGCCGTGGTCGGGGTGCCGCGGCAGCCTGCCGCGCCCCCGCGTGAGCGCGTCCCCGCCACCGTCCGGGATCTGCGGGCCCCGGCCCGCGCGCTCCCCGTGACCTTCCCCGGCGGCGACCGGGTGGTCGTCTCCGGGCTGCCCGGCAGCGGCAAGTCCACCCTCATCCGCGCCCTGACGGCGCGCTCCGAGGACGCCGTCGCGGTGGACTCGCAGGAGGTCCGCGAGCTGTGGGAGCGCCGCGTGCCGCGCTGGCTGCCGTACGCCCTGTACCGCCCCGCGGTGCGGATCGACCACTACCGGCGGCTGCGCCGCGCGCTCGCCGGCGGCTCGGGGGTGGTCGTCCACGACTGCGGCAACCTCCCCTGGGTGCGGCGCTGGCTCGCCCGCGACGCACGGCGGCGCGGCGTGCGGCTGCACCTGGTCGTCCTCGACGTGTCCCCCGGCACCGCGCTGGACGGACAGGCCGAACGCGGCCGGACGGTCTCCCCCTACGCCTTCGCACGGCACCGGCGTGCCACGGGCAGGCTGCTGGCCGAGCTGGAGGCGGGCCGCCTGCCCGTGGCCTGCGACGCGGCGCTCATCGTCGACCGTTCCTACACCGACGCCCTGCACGGCCCTCGCGACTGATTCCGGGGCACCGGGGAGCCCCGGTGGCCGGGCCGCGCACCCGGAGGCCGAAGATCACCCGCCTGCCGCCGGGGCCGCGGGACGCCGACAGTAAGGTGCAGCCATGACCGTTCCGCCGCAGTCAGGGCAGCCCCGGCCGGGGACGCCGCACGCTCCAGCGCCACCCCCGCACTCCGGGCCCGGGCACGGCGGCGGCTGGCCCGGCAACGAACTGGAGGAGACGCTCGCGGCCGCCGTGGGCAGCCCCGGCGCCGGGGCCCGGCTGATGGAGGTCCTGGGGCGCAGCAGCCTGTGGGTGCCGCTGCCGGAGGGCGGCGGCCCGGACAGCCGTGACGTGGACCTGCCGACGATCGAGCTGGACGGCGGCGCGGTCTTCGTGCCCGTCTACAGCTCCGAGCAGCAGTTCCACCAGTGCGTGCGGGTGCCGATGAACTTCGCCGTCGTCCCGGCCCGGGAGTTCGCCCGCGGCCTGCCCCCGCACGTCGGCGTCGCGATCAACCCCGAGGGCGTCGTCGGCGCCCCCCTGCCGCCCGAGGCCGTGGCGCTGCTGTGCCGCGAGGGCGGAACCGAAGGCGTCCCCGGCACGCCGAGCGGCGCCCGGGTGCGCCTCTTCGAGCCGGACTGGCAGGACGATCCGGTCGACTTCCTCTCCGCCGTCGCCGCCCAGTTCGCCGCTCTGCCCCAGATCCACAGCGCCCGCCGCGGGCTGGCCAGCGCCGAGGGCGACCCGCCCGCGCTGTTCGTCGGCGTCGAGCTGGACCTGCTGGAGCCCGAGGCCCGGCAGGCCACCCACGACGCCGTGGCCGGGGTCCTGGGCGTGCACGCGGTGCGCTGGCCCGTGCAGCTCGTCTTCCTCGACGCAGCCCCGCAGGACCCGGTCGTGGGCTGGCTCCGCGAGTGCGTGCGTCCCTTCTACTCACGCGCCCCTGAGTAGACTGCCCCGTCGGCCTGAGGAGGGGCGGTCCCGCCGGGCCGGGCGCGGCACGGCACGGCTGAGTAGTCCCGGACCTGCCACCTCTGGCTCGTAAGGTGATTGGATACCTCAAGGGGGCGCTCGCCGGTGCCCGGAGCACGGACGAGAGCGGAGAAGGGCGGCGGACGTGAGCGCGGGTGAGAGCGTCAAGGGGCTGCTGCGCCAGGTGTCGCCCGGCCGGGACGACAGGTACGACCGCTACGAGGCACTGCTGCACGCCCTCGCCGACGCCCCGGTGTGGCCGCTGCTGTGGGACGGCGCGGCGGACGACCCGGAAGCGCACTACGCGCGCATGGACGTGGCGGGCCACCCCTACGTCCCCTGTGTGACCTCGCCCCAGGAACTGCACGCCAGCGGCTGGGCCCGCGGCCACACCTCGGCCACCGGACGGGACGTCGCCGCGGCCCTCTACCCGCACCGCATCGGCCTGTGGCTCGACCCGCACGCCCCCGGCGGCGGGCTCGGCGTCCCCTGGCCGGACCTGCGCCGCGTCGCGGGCGGGCTGGACCGGCTGGCCGCGGGGCCGCTCCACATCAGCGAGCCCACCGTGCGCGCCCCGCAGTTCTACGCCCAGCTCACCCACCACGCCCAGCGCACCCCCGCCGTGCGCAGCCTGCGCCGCGCCTGGGTCCGCCCGGCGGTCGGCGCGGCCTTCCTGGCCATCGGCGTCGACGTGTACGAGCCGGGCCCCGGCGCCGCGCACACCGGGCTCGCGGTGGTCCGTCAGGCCGCCGGTGCGCTGCCGCCCGGGCTGCCCGTCTCCGTCGTCACCATGTCCGACGCGCACGAGCCCGTGGCGATGTGGCTGCACGCCAACTCCCGCCCGTTCTTCGACCGCGACGCCGCGGTGGCGGCGGGCCCTTCCGCCCGCGGGTACGGCTACCCGCACGCTCGCTGACAAGCCGCTGGACCTGTACGCATTTGCGCCCGTGGGGCGCCTTTCGAGCGGCTGTCGACGCGGTGCGGCGTATCGCCCCATACGCCGCCGTGCCCCGCCCCCGAGGGCTGGTCTCAGCTCGGTATCACCGGCATGCGGACGGTTCACACCTCTATGGATGCACAGTAATGTGCGGGCGACCAGAATCTGTTGCACCACCAGACCCCTGAGGTGGACGATGCGTAAAACCAGATCCAGGGTCGTCAAGGCGATCGCGGCCACCCTAGCGGTCGGACTGATAACGGCCGGATGTGCCAGCGAGCGGGACGACGACGGCGGCAACGGCGAGGGCGGCGGAACGTTCGTCTTCGGCGCCCCGGGCGACCCCTCGTCCCTGGACCCGGCACTGGCCAGCGACGGTGAGACGTTCCGCGTCACCCGGCAGGCCTTCGAGGCGCTGATCGAGCACGAGCCGGGCGGTTCCAAGCTCGTCGGCGGCCTGGCGGAGTCGTGGGAGAGCAACGACGCCGGCACCGAGTGGACGTTCAACCTCCGCGACGGCGTCGAGTTCCACGACGGCGAGAAGCTGACGGCCGAGGCCGTCTGCGCCAACTACGACCACTGGTTCAACTGGACCGGTACGTACCAGAACAAGGCGGTCTCCTACTACTGGCAGACCATCATGGGCGGCTTCGCGAAGAACGAGAGCGAGGACACCGCCGAGCCCAACTACAAGGGCTGCACCGCCGAGGACGAGCTCACCGCCGTCATCTCGGTGCACGAGGCCTCCGCCAACCTCCCGGGCGGCTTCTCCCTCCAGGCGCTGGCCATCCACTCGCCGAAGGCCATCGAGGCCTACGAGAAGGAGGCCGCCAGCGGCGAGGGTGACGCCATCAAGTACCCGAAGTACAGCCAGGAGGCCGGCACCGTCGCCGGCACCGGCCCGTTCCGCATCAAGGAGTGGGACAAGGGCAACAAGGAAGTCACCCTGGAGCGCTTCGACAAGTACTGGGGCGAGCAGGCCGGTGTCGAGAAGCTCGTCTTCCGCACCATCTCCGAGGAGAACGCCCGCCGCCAGGCGCTGGAGGCCGAGGGCATCCACGGCTACGACCTGGTCGCGCCCTCGGACGTCTCCGGTCTTGAGGAGAAGGGCTTCCAGGTCCCGGTCCGCGGCGTCTTCAACATCTTCTACCTCGGGATGTCGCAGGGCGGGAACGACGCCCTGAAGAAGAAGGAAGTCCGGCAGGCGATCACCCACGCCATCGACCGGGAGAACATCGTCAGCACCCAGCTCCCCGAGGGCGGTGTCGCGGCCACCCAGTTCATGCCGGACACGGTGGACGGCTACTCGGAGAACGTCGCGACCTACGAGCACAGCACCGACAAGGCCAAGAAGCTGCTGGCCGACGCGGGCGAGTCGGATCTGACGATCGACTTCTGCTACCCGACCGAGGTCACCCGCCCGTACATGCCGGCCCCGGCCGACATGTTCGAGCTGATGAAGGCCGACCTGGAGAAGGCGGGCATCACGGTCAACCCGAAGCCCATGACCTGGGCCCCCGACTACCTGGACGCCACCGAGAAGGGTTCCTGCGCCCTGCACATCCTCGGCTGGACCGGTGACTTCAACGATGGCTTCAACTTCATCGGCACCTGGTTCAACGGCTTCGACGAGCAGTGGGGCTTCCGTGAGCCGGCCATCTTCGACGCGGTGAAGACCGCCGGATCGGAGCCCGACGTCGCCAAGCGCGTCGAGCTCTACAAGAAGGCCAACGAGGCGATCATGGAGTACATCCCGGGCGTGCCGATCTCGTCCTCGCCCCCGTCGATCGCGTTCGCCAAGAACGTGAACCCGCCGACGACCTCCCCGCTGACCCAGGAGAACTTCGCCGAGGTCAGCTTCAAGTAAGCACACCAGCACGTGCGGTCCGCCCGGCCACCCCATCCCGTGGCCGGGCGGACCACGTCTCAAGCCCTAGTTCGAACCCCAAGAAAGGGGGTAGTGCGGGGTGTTGCGTCTCGTCGTACGCAGACTGCTGCAGCTCATACCCACCCTGTTGGGCCTGTCGGTCCTCCTCTTCGTCTGGGTCCGCCTGCTGCCGGGCGGACCGGCCGCCGCCATCCTCGGCGAGAGAGCCACGGCGGCCGACAAGGCCCAGATCGAGAAGGCCCTCGGTCTCGACCAGCCGTTGTGGGTGCAGTACTGGCGCTTCCTGGAGCGGCTCGGCCAGCTCGACCTCGGTACGTCGACCCAGACCGGACAGCCGGTGTGGGACGAGTTCACCCGCGCCTTCCCCGCCACCGTGGAACTGGGCATCACGGCCATGGTGATCGCCGTCGCGGCCGGCATCCCCCTCGGCTACTTCGCCGCCCGGCGGCGCGGCGGCTGGCTGGACGTCACCGCCGTCTCCGGCTCCCTCGTCGGTATCTGCATCCCGGTGTTCTTCCTCGCCTACATCCTCAAGGCGGTCTTCGCCGTCGAGCTGGGCTGGTTCCCCAGCTACGGCCGCCAGACCACCGGCATCGACGCCACCGAGGTCACCGGTTTCTACGTCCTCGACGGCCTGCTCACCGGTGAGTTCGACGCCTCCTGGGACGCCCTGCGGCACCTCGTGCTGCCCGCCCTGGCCCTCGCCTCGATCCCGCTGGCGATCATCACCCGCATGACGCGGGCCAGCGTGCTGGAGGTCCTGGGCGAGGACTACGTCCGCACCGCCGAGTCCAAGGGCCTCAAGCAGAGCGTGGTCCGCGGCCGGCACGTCATGCGCAACGCCCTGCTCCCCGTCGTCACCGCGATCGGCCTGCTGACGGGCGGCCTGCTCTCCGGGGCCGTGCTCACCGAGTCGGTGTTCGCGTTCGGCGGCATCGGCTCCTTCATCAAGACGGGCATCGACCAGCGCGACTACCCCGTGCTCGTCGGCTTCATCATGTTCATCGCCCTGGCCTACGTCATCATCAACCTGCTGGTCGATCTGGCGTACAGCCTCATCGACCCGAGAGTGCGGGTGCACTGATGAGCACCAAGACCGACAAGATCGACCGGCTCGCGGAGCTGACCGCGAGCAGCGAGGCCACCACGGGGCAGAGCCTGTGGGTCGAGGCCATGCGCCGGCTGCGGCGCAGCAAGATGGCGCTCATCGGCGCCGCCGTGATCAGCGTGTTCCTGGTCCTGGCCGTCATCGGCCCGTGGATCGCGCCCTACGACCCGACCGCGCAGCTCTGGCGCGGTGAGGTCTTCACCAACCGCAACATCTTCGTGGGCCCGCGCGGCGAGAACTGGCTGGGGCTCGACCACCTCGCCCGGGACGAACTCTCCCGGATGCTGGTGGGCGCGCGGCAGACCCTGCTCGTCGGCATCGTCGCCACCCTGCTCGGCCTCTCCGTCGGCGCCCTCATCGGCGGCGCCTCCGGCGCGGCCCTCACCCTCGGCGGCGCCGTCGGCAAGCGCGTCGACACCGTGGTCATGCGCTTCATCGACATGATGCTCGCGTTGCCCTCGCTGCTGCTGGCCGTCTCCATCGCCGCCGTGATGGGCCAGTCGCTGCTGGCCGTCATGATCGCGGTGGGTGTGGTGCAGATCCCCATCTTCGCCCGCCTGCTGCGCGGCGCGATGCTGGCCCAGGGCGGCTCCGACTACGTGCTGGCGGCCCAGTCGCTCGGAGTGCGCAAGCGGCGGATCGCCCTCGGCCACGTCCTGCCCAACTCGCTCAGCCCCGTCATCGTGCAGGCGACGCTGAGCCTGGCCACCGCCATCATCGAGGCCGCCGCGCTGTCCTTCCTGGGGCTCGGCAACCCCGACGCCTCCCAGCCGGAGTGGGGCGTCATGCTGGCCCAGGCCCAGGACTACCTCGACGCCGCGCCGATGCTGGCCGTCTACCCGGCGCTCGGCATCATCATCACCGCCCTCGGCTTCACCCTGCTGGGCGAGGCGATGCGCGAAGCCCTCGACCCGAAACTGCGGAGCTGATGACATGCCGTTGCTTTCCGTGGACGAACTGACCATCACCTTCAGCGGGCGCGGCAGCCGCGACGTCCGGGCCGTGGACGGGGTCTCCTTCGACGTCGACCAGGGTCAGGTCGTGGGGCTCGTGGGGGAGTCGGGCTGCGGCAAGTCCGTCACCTCGCTGGCGCTCATGGGCCTGCTGCCCGGACGCGGCGTGCAGATCGGCGGCCGGGCCGAGTACGACGGCACCGACCTGCTGAAGCTATCCAGGGCGCGCATGCGGGACATGCGCGGCTCCCAGCTCGCCATGATCTTCCAGGACCCGCTGTCCTCCCTGAACCCGGTCGTCCCCATCGGCGTCCAGGTGACGGAGATCCTGCAGCGGCACCGGGGGATGAAGGGGGAGGCCGCCCGCAAGGAGGCCGCCCACCTGCTCGACCGGGTCGGCATCCCCGACCCGGACCGGCGGCTCAAGGAGTACCCGCACCAGCTCTCGGGCGGTATGCGGCAGCGCGCGCTCATCGCCATGGCCGTGGCCTGCGCGCCCAAGCTGCTCATCGCGGACGAGCCGACCACCGCGCTCGACGTCACCATCCAGGCGCAGATCCTGGAGCTGCTCAAGGAGCTGGTGGACCAGGAGGGAACCGCCCTGCTGATGATCACCCACGACCTGGGTGTCGTCGCCGGGCTGTGCGACCAGGTCAACGTGCTCTACGCGGGCAAGGTCGTCGAGTCGGCCGAGCGGCGCCCGCTCTTCGACGCGCCGACCCACCCCTACGCGCACGGCCTGCTCGGCTCCATCCCCCGGCTGGACGCCCCGCGCGGGGAGCCGCTCCAGCCCATCCGCGGCTCCATCAACGACCGCATCGACTGGGCCGACGGCTGTGCCTTCGCCCCGCGCTGCGACCACTACACCCTGGAGTGCCTGAGCGGTACGCCGGAGCTGCGCGAGCCGTTCACGCCCGGTCACCAGGCCCGGTGCGTGAACCCGGTCGCGCAGGAGGGCGCCCCCGGACGGGAGGCGGCCGGTCCGGAGCGGCCGGGCCCGAACAAGCCGGGCGCGCAGCGGTCCGGTGCGCAGAAGTCCGACCTGGAGAAGACGGAGGCCGGATCATGAGCCTGCTCGAACTCGACGACGTCAAGGTGCACTTCCCGGTCAAGAAGGGCCTCTTCTTCGACCGGACCGTCGGTCACGTCTACGCCGTCGACGGGGTGTCCCTGAGGGTGGAGGCCGGGCAGACCTACGGACTGGTGGGCGAGTCGGGCTGCGGGAAGACGACGCTCGGCCGCGCCGTGCTCCGGCTGGTGGACATCACCTCGGGCGGTGTCGTCTTCGACGGCACGGACCTCGCCCAGCTCCCGAACGAGGAGATGCGGCAGCGGCGGCAGCGGCTCCAGATGGTCTTCCAGGACCCGCTGGGCAGCCTCAACCCGCGGCAGAACATCGAGTCCATCCTCGCCGAGGGCATGGCCGCGCACGGCATCGGCGCGAGCGCCGAGGAGCGCCGCGAGCGCATCCTCGACATCCTGGCCAAGGTCGGGCTCCCGGCCAACTCGCTCTCCCGCTACCCGCACGAGTTCTCCGGTGGCCAGCGCCAGCGCATCGGCATCGCCCGCGCGCTGGTGCTGGAGCCGGACGTCGTCATCTGCGACGAGCCGGTCTCCGCGCTGGACGTGTCCATCCAGGCGCAGGTGCTCAACCTGCTGGAGGAGCTCCAGGAGTCGATGGGCCTGACGTACCTCGTCATCGCCCACGACCTGGCGGTGGTGCGGCACATCTCCGACGTCATCGGCGTCATGTACCTGGGCTCGCTGGTGGAGGAGGCGCCCAGCGACCTGCTGTACGCCCAGCCGCGCCACCCCTACACCCGGGCACTGATGTCGGCCGTGCCGGTGCCCGACCCGGAGGTGGAGGACGCCCGCGAGCGCATCCTCCTCACCGGCGACCTGCCCTCCCCGGCCAACCCGCCGACCGGCTGCCGGTTCCACACCCGCTGCCCGTGGAAGCAGGAGAGGCTGTGCGCCACGGACCGGCCCGAGCTGACGGACGTCGGCGACGGTCACCGGGTGGCCTGCCACTACGCCGCAGAGATCGCCGACGGCACGATCACGCCCGCCGGCGAGCGGAAGGCCCCGGCGGAGGCCCCGGCCTGATCACCGCCGTTCCCCGCGCCCCGCACGGGCGCGGGGAACGGCGTGAGCGGCCTCGCGCCTTCGGCGCGGACCTCCCCGGCGGGCAGGGGTCCCGCTCAGCCCGCCTCCTGCTGTTCGTGGGAGCGCGAGCGGGGCAGGCTGAGGCCGAAGTACATGGCGGCGATGCGCAGGGCGAAGACGACCGCGGCGGAGACGATGGTCGCCGGGGTCTGGGCGACCTCCAGCCAGTGCAGCACGAGGTAGCACAGCGCTCCGGCGAAGGCTGCCGTCGCGTAGACCTCCTCGCGCAGCAGCAGCGGCGGCAGCTCTCCGCACAGGATGTCGCGGACGACCTCGCCGGTGACGCCGGTCAGCACCGCCAGGATGAGCACGGCCAGCGGGGTCACCCCGGACTCCAGGGCCGCGCGGGCGCCGATCACCGTGACGACGGCGAGCCCGACGGCGTCCACGAGCAGGAGGGTGCGGTGCGGCAGCCTGCGGAAGCGCAGGTAGACCATGGTGCTCACCCCGACGGAGGCGATGACGGTGAGCAGCACCCAGTCCTGCGTCCAGTACAGGGGGTCGCGGTCGAGGATGAGGTCGCGCAGGGTGCCGCCGGAGACTCCGGCGGCGAAGGCGAGGACGAGACCGCCGAAGGGGTCCATGTTGGCGCGGTGCGCCGCGAGGACTCCGCTGGCGGCGAAGGCGGCGACGCCGACGAGGTAGAGCACGTGGAGCATGACCCGATGATCCCACCTCTCAACTTACTGAAAAGTAATAAAATCGATGTACTGTGCATGCCATGACCCAGGCACTGCACGACGGGCCGGTTCCCCGCGCCAGGCCCGCCACGATCGGAAACAGCGAGTTCGACCGTGACACCCGGGTGGAGCGGCAGGAGCCCGGACAGTACGCCGTGGACCTCTCCGCGGGCTGGTCCGTCGGGGGCGCTGTCAACGGCGGCTACCTCCTGGCCGTCATGGGCCGGGCCCTCGCGGACGCCCTGCCGTACCCCGACCCGTTCACGATCACCGCCCACTACCTCACCGCCGCCCAGCCCGGCCCCGCGGTCATCCGCACCGACCGGGCCCAGGCCGGGCGCACGCTCGCCGCGGGCTCGGCCTCCCTCGTCCAGCGGGACGCGTACGGCACGGAGGTCGAGCGCCTCCGGGTGCTGGCCTCCTACGGTGACCTGGCGGCGCTGCCCGACGACGTGCGCACCAGCGCCGAGCCGCCCCCGATGCCGCCCCCCGGGACGTGCCTGGGCGCCCGGGACGACCCGAACCACGACCCGGCCACCGCGCCCCCCATCGCCGGCCGGCTCGACCTGCGGCTGGACCCGGCCACGGTGGGCTGGGCCGCCGGCGCCCCGAGCGGGCGCGGGGAGATACGGGCCTGGTTCGCCCTGGCCGACGGCCGCGAGCTCGACCCGCTCGCCCTGCTCCTGGCGGTCGACGCCCTGCCGCCCACCGCCTTCGAGCTCGGCCTGACCGGCTGGGTCCCGACCGTGGAGCTGACGGTCCACGTCCGCTGCCGCCCGGCCCCCGGGCCGGTGCGGATCGCGCTCACCACCCGCAACCTGGCCGGCGGCTTCCTGGAAGAGGACGCCGAGGTCTGGGACGGTGCGGACCGGCTCGTCGCCCAGTCCCGCCAGCTCGCCCGCGTCCGGCTCTGACGCCCGGGGCCCGCGCGAGGACGGCCCGGGAACGCGCGAAGGCGGCCCTCCCGCCCGGGGAGAGCCGCCTTCCGTCGTCCGCGGCGTCAGGACACGGGAGCGTCCGCGGGCTTCTCCTCGTCCGGTGCCGCCTCAGCGGCCCGCGGGGCCGGCGGACGGCCGCGCTGCGTCCCGGTCCGGGCGTGGGTCGCGTAGAGGGTGAGGCCGACGAAGGTGATGCCGCCGACCAGGTTGCCGACGACGGTGGGGATCTCGTTCCAGAGCAGGTAGTCGGAGAGGGAGAACTCGCCCCCGAGCATCAGGCCGGAGGGGAAGAGGAACATGTTGACGATCGAGTGCTCGAATCCCATGTAGAAGAAGACGAGGATCGGCATCCACATGCCGATGACCTTCCCGGAGACCGAGTCGGACATCATCGCGGCGACGACGCCGGTGGAGACCATCCAGTTGCACAGCACGCCGCGTATGAAGAGGGTCAGCATGCCGGCGGCCCCGTGCTCGGCGTAGCCGACGGTACGGCCCTCGCCGATGACGGCGATCTTCTGGGCGACCTCGTTGGGATCCGTGGTGAAGGCGTAGGTGAAGATCACCGCCATCATGACCGCGACGGTGAACGCCCCGGCGAAGTTGCCGAAGAAGACGAGCGTCCAGTTGCGCAGCACCGAGCGCGTGGTGACGCCGGGCCGACGGTCGATCAGGGCGAGGGGGACCAGGGTGAACACGCCGGTCAGCAGGTCGAAGCCGAGCAGGTAGAGCATGCAGAACCCGACCGGGAACAGCAGCGCCCCGATCAGCGGCTCGCCCGTCTGCACGGTGACGGTGATCGCGAACGCCGCAGCCAGCGCCAGGATGGCACCGGCCATGAAGGCGCGGATGACGGTGTCGCGGGTGGACATGAACACTTTGGACTCGCCGGCGTCGATCATCTTGACGGCGAGTTCCGACGGACTCAGATACGACATGGCGGCATTCTTGCGCTGTCGGGCCTCCAGCGGGAGAGCCCTTCCCGCCCCGGGGGAGACGTCTGCGCGAAGGCGCGGGGACGGCGAGCGGGGCCCCGCGCCTTCGCGCACTGGTGTCAGCGGGCGAACCAGCGTTGCGGCTCCGGTGCGGTGTTCTCGTAGATGTGCTTGGCCTGCCGGTACTCGGCGAGCCCGTCGTGGCCGAGCTCCCGGCCGATGCCGGAGCGCTTGAACCCGCCCCACTCGGCCTGTGGCAGATACGGTCCGAAGTCGTTGATCCAGACCGTGCCGTGCCGCAGCCTCCGCGCCACCCGCTCGGCCCGGCCGGCGTCCCTGGTCCACACGGCCCCGGCCAGCCCGTACTCGGTGTGGTTGCCCAGCTCGACGGCCGTCGCCTCGTCGCTGAACCGCTCCACCGTCAGGATCGGCCCGAAGGTCTCCTCCTGGACGATGCGCATGTCCCGGCTGCAGTCGTCGAACACCGTGGGCCGGAAGAAGAAGCCGCCCAGCAGCTCGGGGTCCTCCGGTCGGGAGCCGCCCGCGACGAGCCGGGCCCCCTCCTTGCGGCCCAGTTCCACGTACGCCTCCACCTTGGCCAGGTGCGCGGCCGAGACCAGGGGCCCGCTCTCGGTGGCCTCGTCCATGCCGTTGCCCAGCCGGATGCGCTCGGTGCGCTCCACCAGATGGGCGACGAACTCCTCGTGCAGCGACTCCTCGACGATGAGCCGGGTGCCGGCCGAGCAGACCTGCCCGGCGTGGAAGAACACCGCCATGAGGGCGTAGTCGATCGCCGCGTCGAAGTCGGCGTCGGCGAAGACGATGTTGGGGTTCTTGCCGCCGAGCTCCAGCGCGATGTCCTTGACGGTGTCCGCGGCCGAGCGCATGATCCGGCGCCCGGTCTCCAGCCCGCCGGTGAAGGACACGAGATCGACCGCCGGGCTCTCCACGAGCGGTGCGCCGGTGGCCGCGCCGTCGCCGAGCACCAGGTTGACGACGCCGCGCGGGGCGCCCGCCTCCGCCAGCAGCTCCACCATCCTGATGGTGGACAGCGGGGTGATCTCACTGGGCTTGACGACCATGGTGTTGCCCGCCGCCAGTGCCGGGGCCACCTTCCAGGAGGCCTGCAGCAGCGGGTAGTTCCAGGGGGCGATGAGGGCGCAGACGCCGACCGGCTCGTACACGACCCGGCTGCGCACACGGGGGTCGCCCGCGTCCACCACCCGGCCGGCGTCCGCCTCGGCCTGCCCGGCGTAGTACTCGAAGACCCGGGTGACGTCGTCGACGTCGATGCCGCTCTCCACCAGCGTCTTGCCGGTGTCGAGTGTCTCCAGCCGGGCGATCTCCGCCTTGTCCCGCTGGAGGTACTCGGCCATCCGGCGCAGCAGCGCGGCGCGTTCCCGGGGCGCCCAGGAGGGCCACTCACCGCCGTCGAACGCGGAGCGCGCCGCGGCGACCGCGGCCCGGGCGTCGGCCGGACCGCCCTCGTCCACGGTGCGGACCACGGACTGGTCGTAGGGGTTGATGACTTCGCGTGTGGCGCCACCGGCCGCCGCCACCCACTCTCCGTCGATATACAGACTGGACGTGGGAAGTCCTTTCCCGGTTGCGCCGAGTGCGGCCTTACCGTTGTGCGTCGGAATTCGCTACGCATTACGTTAGGCGCGTAATGCAGCGGAGTGCAACGAATAGCCCAGGGAGCGGCATGGGTCAGGCAGAGTACGACTACATCATTGTCGGCGGCGGCTCCGCGGGATGCGCGCTGGCGAACCGGCTGAGTGCGGACCCGGCCCAACGTGTTCTGGTGCTGGAGGCCGGGCGTCCGGATTACAAGTGGGATGTCCTCACCCATATGCCCGCCGCCCTCACGATGATCATCGGAAATCCGCTCTACGATTGGTGCTACGAATCCGAGCCGGAGCCGTATATGAACGGCCGTCGGGTCAGCCATGGCCGGGGTAAGCTGCTTGGCGGATCGAGTTCCATCAATGGGATGATTTTCCAGCGCGGCAATCCGATGGACCTGGAACGCTGGGCCTCCGACCCGGGAATGGAGACCTGGGACTACGCCCACTGCCTGCCCTACTTCAAGCGGATGGAGCACTGCGCGGCCGGGGCCGACGAGTGGCGGGGGCAGGGCGGGCCCCTGTGGCTGGAGCGCGGGGAGGCCGCCAACCCCCTGTTCTCCGCCTTCCTGGAGGCGGCCCAGCAGGCCGGCCACTCGCTGACCTCGGACGTCAACGGCTACAAGCAGGAAGGCTTCGCCCGCTTCGACCGCAACATCAAGGACGGCCGCCGGTGGTCGGCCGCCCAGGCGTATCTGCACCCCGTCATGAAGCGGCGCAACCTCACCGTCCAGTGCTTCTCCCAGGCCGACACGGTGCTGTTCCAGGGAAAGCGGGCGGTGGGCGTCGCCTACCGCCGTTTCGGCCGGGACCGCCGCGAGGTGTACGGCGGCGAGGTGATCCTGTGCGGCGGCGCCATCAACACCCCCCAGCTGCTGCAGCTCTCCGGCGTCGGAAACCCGGGCGAGCTGACCCGGGTGGGCGTGGAGATGGTGCACGAACTGCCCGGCGTCGGGGAAAACCTCCAGGACCACCTGGAGGTCTACGTCCAGCACGCCGCCAAGCAGCCCGTCTCCTTCAACCCGCTCATCAAATGGCGTAACCGGCCCGGCGTCGGGCTGCGCTGGATGACGTCCCACACCGGGCCCGCGGCCACCAACCACTTCGAGGCCGGCGGTTTCGTGCGCGGCAACGACGAAGTGGAATACCCCAACCTCATGTTCCACTTCCTGCCCATCGCGGTGCGCTACGACGGCACTCCGGTGGACGCCGAGCATGGCTACCAAGTGCACATCGGCCCGATGTACTCCGACGTGCGCGGCTCAGTGAAGATCACGTCGGGACACCCCGACGAGCACCCGGCGCTGCGGTTCAACTACCTCTCCACCCCCAACGACCGCAAGGAGTGGGTGGAGGCGATCCGGGTGGCGCGGGACATCCTGAAGCAGCCCGCCTTCGCCGAATACGACGCGGGCGAGATCTCCCCCGGCCCCGAGGTCGCCGACGACGAGTCCGTCCTGGAGTGGGTCGCCCGCGACGCGGAGACGGCCTACCACCCGTCCTGCACCGCCCGGATGGGCGTCGACGAGATGTCCGTCGTGGACCCGGCCTCCATGCGCGTCCACGGACTCGAGGGGCTGCGGGTGGTCGACGCCTCGGCCATGCCCTATCTGACGAACGGCAACATCTACGCGCCCGTGATGATGCTCGCCGAGAAGGCCGCCGACCTGATTCTCGGCAACACCCCCCTGCCGCCCTCCGACGCACCGTTCTACCGCCACCGCGCACAGGAGGACTGACGTCCGTGACCGAACCCACCAGCGGCGCCACGGCCGTCACTCCGCCGCCGCACCAGGTGAAGACCCTCGTCTTCGCCGGTTCCGCCACGCTGATCCTCGCGGTGTCGATCTGGGCGATCATCACACCGGAGGGAGCAGAGGAGGCGATCGGCCACGTCGTCGGCTGGGTCTCCGACGGACTCGGCTGGTACTACTTCGTCGCCGCGACCCTGTACCTGCTCTTCGTGGTGTTCGTCGCGGTGTCCCGGTACGGGCGCATCAAGCTGGGCCCGCAGCACTCCCGCCCGGACTACGGGCTGTTCGCCTGGGCGGCCATGCTCTTCGCCGCGGGCATCGGCATCGACCTGATGTTCTTCTCCGTCGCCGGGCCGGTCAGCCACTACCTGGCCCCGCCCGAGGGCGATCCGGAGACCGTCGAGGCGGCCCGGCAGGCGGTCGTGTGGACGCTGTTCCACTACGGCATCACCGGCTGGGCGATGTACGCCCTCATGGGCATGGCGCTGGGCTACTTCTCCTTCCGCTACCGGCTGCCGCTGGCGATCCGCTCGGCCCTGTACCCGATCATCGGCCGGCGCATCCACGGCAGGATCGGCGACGGCGTCGACCTCGCGGCCGTCCTCGGCACCGTCTTCGGCATCTCGGTCTCGCTGGGTATCGGTGTCGTCCAGCTCAACTACGGGCTCAACTTCCTCTTCGACGTCCCCGAGGGACTCTCCGCGCAGATCGGCCTCATCGTGGTCGCCGTCGTCCTCACCACGGTCTCCGCCGTCGCGGGCGTGGACCGGGGCATCCGCCGCCTGTCCGAGCTCAACGTGGT
The DNA here is from genome assembly GCF_027460245.1 of Streptomyces sp. WMMC1477. Lineage (NCBI taxonomy): Bacteria > Bacillati > Actinomycetota > Actinomycetes > Kitasatosporales > Streptomycetaceae > Streptomyces > Streptomyces sp. WMMC1477. The sequence goes on from NZ_JAPZBD010000003.1 coordinate 4,341,345, forward strand.
GCTCGCCATCGGTCTGATGCTCTATGTGCTGATCGCCGAGAGCCCGACCCGGCTGCTCAACGCCCTCGTCCTGAACATCGGCGACTACGTCAGCCGCTTCCCGTCGATGACGCTCAACACCTTCGCCTACGACCAGCCGACCGACTGGCTCAACGCCTGGACCCTGTTCTTCTGGGCCTGGTGGGTGGCCTGGGCGCCCTTCGTCGGGATGTTCCTCGCCCGGATCTCGCGAGGCCGCTCCATCCGGCAGTTCGTCGCCGCCACGCTGGTGATCCCCTTCTTCTTCACGCTCACCTTCCTGTCCATCTTCGGCAACAGCGCGCTGTTCATCGTGCGCGGCGGCAACACCGCGTTCGGCGAGACCGCCATGAACCTCCCCGAGCAGGGCTTCTACGGGCTGCTGGACCAGTACCCGGGCGTGGGGTTCAGCGCGGGCCTCGCGACCCTGGTGGGGCTGTTCCTCTACGTCACCTCGGCCGACTCGGGCTCGCTCGTGCTGGGCAACCTCAGCTCCCACCTGCCGAGCCCGATCACCGACTCCCCGCCGTGGCTGCGGGTCTTCTGGGCGTGCACCATCGGCCTGCTCACACTCGCCATGCTGATCGTCGACGGCGTGGACGCGCTGACCAACGCCACCATCATCATGGGCCTGCCGTTCTCGCTGGTGATGTTCCTGATCATCGCGGGCCTCTACAAGGCGCTACGGGTCGAACGGATGCGGGAGGACGCGCTGACCACCACCCTGCCGTCCTCCCTCTCCGGACGGACGTCGAGCGCCGGGCCGGCGGCCGAGCGCAACTGGCGGCTGCGGCTCGCCCGCGCCATGAGCTTCCCCAGCCGGCGCACGGCCCTGCGGTTCGTCGACGAGGTCTGCCGCCCGGCCTTCCACGAGGTCGCGGGGGAGCTGCGGGACCAGGGCGAGGAGGCCACCGTCAGCGAGATCGCCGACGAGGAGAACGGCGTCCCGGCCCTGGAGCTGCGGGCGCCGATGGGCCGCACGGAGGAGTTCGTGTACCAGCTCTGGCCGATCGAGCGGCCCACGCCGGCCTTCGCCACCAGGACGATCGGCGAGCACGACACCTACGTGCGCTTCGAGGTGCACCTCGCCGACGGCAGTCAGGGCTACGACGTGATGGGCTACAGCAGGGAGCAGCTCCTCGGCGACATCCTCGACCAGTACGAGCGCCACCTGGAGTTCCTGCGGCTGCACCGCGAGGCGATCGCCCACGCCCGGCTGCCCGACCACCGCCCGGACACCGCGGACCTCCAGCTCCCCCAGGACTGACGCCGCCGTTCCCCCGGGACCACGGGGCCCGGGGGAACGGCGGAGGGGAACGTGAGGTTCAGCCGCCGACGCGGGCGGCCCGGGTCGTCGTGGCGATCGTGGCGGAGCCCACGACGCGCGTTCCGTCGTACAGCACCACCGCCTGGCCCGGGGCCACCCCGCGGACCGGGGAGGCGAAGGCGACCCGCAGCTCCCCGCCGGCCAGCTCGGCCGTCACCGGCGTCTCGTCCCCGTGCGCCCGCAGCTGCGCGGTGTACGCCCCGGGACCGGTGGGCGGGGTGCCGCACCAGCGCGGCCGGATCGCCGTGAGCGCGGTGACGTCCAGCGCCTCGGCCGGGCCGACGGTGACCGTGTTCGTCACCGGGGAGATGTCGAGCACGTAGCGGGGCTTGCCGTCCGGCGCCGGGCGGCCCAGCCGCAGGCCCTTGCGCTGCCCGACGGTGTAGCCGTACGCGCCGGTGTGCGTGCCGAGCCGCTCCCCGTCCTCGTCGACGATGTCGCCCTCGGACGTCCCCAGCCGGCGGGCCAGGAAGCCCTGGGTGTCGCCGTCGGCGATGAAGCAGATGTCGTGGCTGTCCGGCTTCTTGGCCACGGCCAGATCCCGGCGCCCGGCCTCTTCCCGGATCTCCTCCTTCGTGGCCCGGGTGTCGCCGAGCGGGAACATGGCGTGCGCCAGCTGCCGCTCGTCCAGCACGCCGAGGACGTAGGACTGGTCCTTGGCTGCGTCGCTCGCCCGGTGCAGCTCCCGGCCGCCGTCCGGCCGCGTCACGACCGTCGCGTAGTGCCCGGTGCACACGGCGTCGAAGCCGAGCGCCAGCGCCTTGTCGAGCAGGGCCGCGAACTTGATCTTCTCGTTGCAGCGCAGGCACGGGTTCGGGGTGCGCCCGGCCTGGTACTCGGCGACGAAGTCGTCCACCACGTCCGCCCGGAAGCGGTCGGCCAGGTCCCACACGTAGAAGGGGATGCCGATGACGTCGGCGGCCCGCCGCGCGTCCCGGGAGTCCTCCAGGGTGCAGCAGCCCCGGGCTCCGGTGCGGAAGGACTGCGGGTTCGCCGAGAGGGCCAGGTGCACTCCCGTCACGTCGTGGCCCGCCTCCACCGCGCGGGCGGCGGCCACGGCGGAGTCCACACCGCCGGACATGGCGGCGAGCACCCGCAGCCGACGGTGCGGGCCGGGAACGGCGGGGAGGTCAGCGGTGGAGTCAGTCATAGCGCCTCCCAGGGTACGGTCCCGCCGGAGCGGGGCGCGGCCCGGAACCGCGCGGAGCCCCACGGCGTTATGGCTTCGGAAGGACGGAGGCGCGGCCCGGCCCGGTGGGCGGGCGAGCGCGAGCGAGACCAGGGGGAGCCATGGCGGCGGAACGCGGGACGAGCCCGGCCGGCGGCGGCCGGAGCCGGGGCCGCCGGGGCGTCAGCAGGAGGACCCTGCTCGTCGGCGGCGGGACGGCCGCGGTGCTCGGCGGCGTCGGCTACGGCATGCGGGAGGACCTGCGCGGCCTGTGGTACCGCATCCCGGGCAACGCCGCGCCCCGCATCGAGGGCGAGGTGGACTTCCCCGAGGCCCGCTGGGTCGCGGCATCGGGCGCCAACTGGCGCCTGGCCAGCCGCCCCCACGACTTCACCGTCGACCGGGTGGTGATCCACGTCATCCAGGGCAGCTACGCCACCGCGCTGCGGGTCTTCCAGGACGCGGGGCACGGCGCGGCCACGCACTACGTCGTGCGCACCTCCGACGGCCGGGTCGCGCAGATGGTGCGCGAGCTGGACGTCGCCTACCACGCGGGCAACCGGAGCTACAACGAACGCAGCGTCGGCATCGAGCACGAGGGCTTCGTCGACCGCCCCGAGGACTTCACGGACGGCATGTACCGCGCCTCCGCGCGGCTGACCGCCGACATATGCGACCGCTACTCCCTGCCCAAGGACCGCGAGCACATCGTGGGGCACAACGAGGTGCCGGGCGCCGACCACACCGACCCGGGTCCCCACTGGGACTGGGAGCGCTACCTGCGCATGGTGCGCGACGCCCGGCCGGTGCCGCGGCCCTCGGCCACCCCGGTCAGCGGTTGAGGTCCTCCTCGAACTCCCGGTTGCACTCGTCGATCTTCGACTGGTCGGTGCCCGCGTTCTCGATGCACTCCCGGTAGGTGTCGAACTCCTCGGTGTTCCAGAACGCGATGCCCACCGCGAGGGCGATGGTCGAGCCGATCAGGGCCAGGGCGCCGAGCACGAGTCCGACGACGCCGAGGGCCGGGCTCGTCGCCTCGCCGCGGTTCTTGCGCCGCACGTGCAGGATGCCGAAGATCACCGCGAGCAGCCCGAGCAGCAGCCCGCCGAGCACCGTCCAGAACAGCAGTGCGGCGATGATGCCGAGCACCAGTGCCGTGATGCCGAAGCCGTTGCGCGGGGGGCGCGGTGGCGCGCCGTAGGGGCCGCCGTAGCCGCCCGGTCCGCCGTACCCGCCGGGTGGGCCGCCGTACCCGCCAGGTGGGCCGCCGTACCCGCCGGGTGGTCCGCCGTATCCGCCCGCGCCGCCGGGCCCGCCCGGCCCCGGCGGCCCGCTCCAGCCGGGGGGCTCGCCCCCGCCGCCGGTTCCGCCCGTGCCGGGTGACGGGCCGTACGGGTCCCGGGGAGGCTCCCCGTGCCCGCCCTGCGGTTCCTCGGGGCCGCGACCTGGCGGAGGCGGGGGGTTCGACGTCATGGCGCAATCCCTTCGGACGGGGCCGGAGCATGGAACACCTCGGCGGTGAGGTGCCGACCCGTGCCGGTTACCCGGATCCGGCCGGCTGTAACGGACCCTCGTCCGTTCGGGGGAGTGCGGATGCCGCGCGGGTCAGCTCAGCCCGGCCGTACGGGCTCGCGCGACGGCCGGGCCGATGGCCGCGGCCAGGGCGTCCACGTCGGCCCGGGTGGAGGTGTGGCCGAGCGAGAAGCGCAGGGTGCCGCGCGCCAGCTCCGGGTCGGCGCCGGTGGCGAGGACGACGTGGCTGGGCTGGGCGATGCCGGCCGTGCAGGCGGACCCCGTCGAGCACTCGATGCCCTGGGCGTCCAGCAGGAGCAGGAGGGAGTCGCCCTCACAGCCGGGGAAGGCGAAGTGGGCGTTGGCGGGCAGCCGGCCGCCCGGGTCCGGGTCGCCGCCGAGTACGGCGTCGGGGACGGCGGTGCGGACGGCGTCGACCAAGGCGTCCCGCAGGGCGCCGACTTCGCGGGCGAAATCGGCGTGCTGCTCCGCCGCGCGCTCGGCGGCCACCGAGAAGGCGGCGATGGCCGGTACGTCCAGGGTGCCCGAGCGCACGTCGCGCTCCTGGCCGCCGCCGTGCAGGAGGGGCTCGGGCGCCTGGTCCCGGCCGAGGACGAGCGCGCCGATGCCGTAGGGGCCGCCGGTCTTGTGCCCGCTGACGGCCATCGACGCGAGCCGTGAGGCGCCGAAATCCACCTCGGTCTGGCCCAGCGCCTGGACGGCGTCCGAATGCAGGGGCACCTCGGCCGCGCGGGCCACCTCGGCCAGCTCCGCCACCGGCTGGAGGGTGCCGATCTCGTTGTTGGCCCACATGACGGTGGCCAGGGCCACGTCCGCCGGGTCGCGCTCGATCGCCTCGCGCAGCGCCTCGGGGTGCACCCGGCCCACGCCGTCGACGGGCAGCCACTCCACCCGGGCGCCCTCGTGGTCGGCCAGCCAGTGCACGGCGTCCAGCACGGCGTGGTGCTCGACGGGACTCGCGAGCACCCGGGTGCGGCGCGGGTCGGCGTCCCGGCGCGACCAGAACAGGCCCTTGACGGCCAGGTTGTCGGCCTCGGTGCCGCCGGAGGTGAAGACGATCTCGCTGGGGCGGGCCCCCAGCGCGGCGGCCAGGCGTTCTCTGGCCTCTTCGACCGTGCGCCGGGCCCGGCGCCCCGCCGCGTGCAGGGAGGAGGCGTTTCCGGTGACGGCGAGCTGGGCGGTCAGCTCCCGGACCGCCTCCGGCAACATGGGCGTGGTGGCGGCGTGATCGAGGTAGGCCATGGTGCGGCAATTCTACGAGCCCCCGTCACCCGTCCGGAGGCACCTACCGGTCGACTGCCGCCGGGACGCCGGTGGCGGCCCGATCGTGCGGGGGGAACGCGCCGTGCGCCGGGCCCGGGCGTCAGTGGCCGGGCAGCCGGCGGGCCCGGGCGGCGTCGAGCAGCGGGGCGAGGAGGTCGCCGTGCTCCGCGATGCGGCCGGGCAGGGCGTGGATGTCGAAGCTCAGGGGGCGGCCGGCGCGGCCTGCGGCGACTTCTTCCCAGGTCAGCGGCGTGGATACGGTCGGCGTCGGGGCCGCCCGCGCGGTGTAGGGCGCGGCGGTGGTCTTGGCCGCGTTGTTCTGGCTGTGGTCGATGAAGACCCGGCCCGGGCGCAGGCTGCGGTCCATCCGGTGGACGGCGAGGCCGTCCAGCTCGCGTTCGGCGCGGGCGGCGAGCCGTTTGGCGTAGCGGCTCACCTCGTCGGACGGCGTCGGGCGCAGGGCGGCCATGAGGTGGAGGCCCTTGCCACCCGAGGTCTTCGGCCACGCCTCCAGTCCGTCCTCGGCGAGCCGCTCGCGCAGCCACTCCGCGACGGCGCAGCACTCGGCGACGCTGGCCGGCGCGCCGGGGTCGAGGTCGAGGACCAGCCGGTCGGCCCGGGCCGGGGTCTCGTGCCGCCACTGCGGCACGTGCAGCTCCGTGACGAGGTTGGCCGCCCAGACGAGGGCGGGCAGGTCGTCGATGACGACCTGTCGGCCGGTCGAGCGGCTGGAGCGGGGCACGTCGGCGACCGTCACCCACTCGGGGGTGCCCGGGGGCACGTTCTTGCTGAAGAACGCCTCGCCCGTCGAGCCGTCGGGGTAGCGCAGGAAGCTGACCGGCCGCCCGGTGAGGTGGGGGAGGAGGGCGTCGGCGCAGGTCGCGTAGTAGTGGAGCAGCTCGCCCTTGGTGGTGCCGTCGGGGTACAGGACCTTGTCCAGATTGCTGAGGGCCAGCCGTCGGCCCGCCACGTTCGTCATCGGCGGCATAACCTGATAATCCCATGGAATGCTCACAAACAGGGCGTAGTGGACGACTCCGGCGAGGAGTGATGACGTGCGGTCCATCTGGAAGGGCTCGATCTCGTTCGGCCTGGTCAGCATCCCCATCCAGCTCTACGGCGCGACGCAGAGCCACACGGTCGCCTTTCACCAGGTCCACACGGCCGAGGGCTGCGGTGGGCGCATCCGCTACCGCAAGTTCTGCGAGCTGGAGGAGGTCGAGGTGCCGCCCGAGGAGATCGGCAAGGGGTACAGGACGGCCGACGGCGACACCGTCCTCCTCACCGACGAGGACCTGGCCTCCCTGCCCCTGCCGACCGCCCGGACCATCGACATCCTCTCCTTCGTGCCGCTGGACGACATCGACCCGATCCAGCTCGACCGCGCCTACTACCTCAGCGCCGAGACGGCCGCGGCGGGCAAGCCCTACGTCCTGCTGCGGGAGGCGCTGAAGCGCAGCGGCAAGGCAGCCGTGGCCAAGTTCGCCCTCCGCGGGCGGGAGTCGCTCGGCCTGCTGCGGTCCGTGGACGACACCCTCGTGCTGCACTCCATGCTCTGGCCCGACGAGGTGCGCTCCTCCGGCGGCCTCGCGCCCGCCGCCGACGTCACCGTCCGGGACGCCGAACTGGACATGGCCGAGACGCTGATGGACTCCCTGGGCGAGCTGGACTGGGGCGAGCTGCACGACGACTACCGCGCCGCCGTCGAGGAGCTCGTCGAGGCCAAGCAGGAGGGGCGGGAGCCGGCCGAGGTGGTCCCCGAGCCGCGCGGCCGCGTCATCGACCTGATGGCCGCGCTCGAGAGCAGCGTGGCCGCGGCCCGGGAGGCGCGCGGCGGTGAACCGGAGGGCGCCGGCACCGTCACCGAGCTGCGGCGCGAGGAGGAGAAGCCCCGCAAGCGGGCGGCGAAGAAGGCCGCCGCGAAGAAGCCACCGCCCCGGAAGCGCGCCGAGAGGCAGACCGCCTCCGGTGAGACGCCCCCGCGCAAGGCGGCGAAGAAGCAGCCCGCGAAGAAGACGGCCGCCAGGAAGACCACGCGCAAGCGGGCCTCCTGAGCGCCGCGCGGGGCTCAGGAGGCCCGCCACGGGAGGCGGGCTCAGGCCTGCCACAGGAAGAGGGACTCCCGGCACGGCTCGCAGGCGAAGCCGTAGCCGCAGCCCCCGCCCCCGAAGTAGGCCGCCGTCCGGTGGTCGTGGCCCTCCTCCCACTGGGCCACGAAGGCCGTCCGCCGGCCGCAGCGCGCACACGTCGGCGTCTCGTCGCCCTGGAGCCACGAGGGCTCGCCGCCGAGCTGTCCCAGGACGTCGCCCAGCGGCCGGTCCCGCGTCTTGGCCCAGCCCGTGGACGCGTCGTAGTAGGTGGCGGCGTCGACGTCCGCGTACCGCACGGCGCAGACCTCACCCAGACGAGTGCGCCCCGACGGCGGTGCCTGCGCCGGGCTCACCCCTTCGGCGGGCAGGAGCAGCGCCCGGTTGCCGCCGGAGTGCGGAGCCCAGGCCGCGCAGTTGCCGCGGTCGTTGTCGCACATGAAGACGGCGAACAGCCCCCGGCCCGTGCCCCCGAGGTCGTCCATCCGCACCTGCGCGAGGAACTGCAGGGCGCCGTCGCAGGTCGAACAGCGCGGCCACGTGAACCCTGTGGGCACGAGCGGCAGCCCGCCCGTCCGCGTCACCGCCACGTCCTCGGCCGCCGTGCCGCCGTACGTCATCAACCTGATCACAGCCCCAGCCTGACACCCGCCGCGTCCCCCGCGCATCCGCGGCCCGAGTGCGGCCCTACGCCAACCTGCCCTACAACATCTGGGACCGCCCGCCCCGCGGCCCCTACGCCGCGTCCGCCGAGGCGGCGGACGCCCGGCTCCACGCCGGAGGCAGCAGCATGACCACGGCAGCCCGCAACCTGCTCACCGAGCCGGAGTTCACCTCCGTCCGTTCCACGGTCCTCGACGGCAACCCCGGCATGAGCGAGGCCATGGCCTCCCGCATCGTCGACGAGGCGCTCAAGTTCGTTGTCGCCTGCGCCAAGAACCCCGGCATCGGACTCGCGCCGTCCCGGGTCGTCGACGAGGGCTGGCACGCCCTCCTCCTCGTCCCGGGCTCCGGTCAGTCCACAGTGGGCTGACCCCGACCGCCTCCCGTCCGCCAGCGCCTCTGGTGCGGGCGGAGGGGAGGGCTACCCGGCCTTACTGCTTGTGCTCGGCCTGGAACATCCAGTGGTGCTTCTCGAGGTCCCCGGTCAGGCCGATGAAGACGTCCTCCGTGACCGGGTCGACCTTGCCGACGGCGCCCATGCGCTCGCGCATGCGGGCCACCACGGTGCCCAGCGCGGCCGTCATGGTGGCGACGGCGTCGACGTCCTGCTGCCAGCCGTCGACCACGTGCTCGATGCCGCTGTCCGAGGCGACGGTGCCGACCCGGCCGTCCGGCGGCAGCCCGAGGGCGGACGCGCGCTCGGCCACGGTGTCCGAGTACTGGCGCGCGGTGTCGACGACGTCGTCGAGCTGGAGGTGGATGGTGCGGAACCGCGGGCCGATGACGGTCCAGTGGATCTGCTTGGCCACCAGCGACAGGTCGACGAGGTCGACGAGGGCGCCCTGCAGCGCCTCACCGACCACCTTGAGGTCCTGCTCGGGGAGAGTGCTCTTGACGGCGTACATCCGTTGACCTCGCTCCTTGCGTGTCGGGGGTACGAGTTGTGGGGAGTTGTCCGAGGCGGGTACCCGGGTCGCGGGCGGATCACGCCACCGCGACGGTGGCGGGTGCGGCGAAACTCGTCTCCAGCCGGGCGAAGTCCTCCAGGCAGCGGCCCGTGCCCACCGCCACGCAGTTCATCGGCTCGTCCGCGACCGTGACCGGCATGCCGGTCTCCCGGGAGAGGCGCTCGTCCAGCCCGTGCAGCAGGGCGCCGCCGCCGGTCAGGACGATGCCGCGCTCCATGATGTCGCCGTACAGCTCGGCGGGGCACGCGTCGAACGTCCCGCAGACGACGTCGACGATCGACTGGACCGGGGCCTCCAGCGCCTCCAGCACCGCGTCCGAACTGAGCTGGACCGACTTCGGCATCCCGGTGACCTTGTCCCGGCCGCGGACGACGATCTGGCCGTCCCGGCCCAGCGCCACCTTGATCTGCTCGGCCGTGCGCTCGCCGACGGCGATGGTGTGCTGCTTCTCCACGTAGGTGGAGATCGCCGCGTCCAGCGAGTCGCCCGCCACCCGGGAGTGCCGCGCCGCCACCACGCCGCCGAGGGAGATGATGGCCACCTCGGTGGAGCCCGCGCCGATGTCGACGATCATCGAGCCGCACGGCTCGTAGACCGGGAGCCCGGCGCCGATCGCGGCGGCCATCGGCTGCTCGATCAGGTGCACCGAGCGGGCCCCGGCGCGAGAGGTGGCCTCCAGCACCGCCCGCCGCTCCACCCCGGTGACGCCGCTCGGTGTGCAGACGACGATCCGTGGCGCGCGGCTGCGGCTGCGGCGCGCCTTGGCGATGAAGTGCCGCAGCATGCCTTCCGCGGCCTCGTAGTCGGAGACGACGCCGCCCTTGAGGGGGCGGGTCGCGACGATGGTGCCGGGGGTCCGGCCCACCGCCTGGCGGGCCTCGTCTCCGACGGCGAGCACGTTCCCGTTGCGGGAGTCGATGGCCACCACGGAGGGTTCGTCGAGTACGACGCCGCGCCCGCGGGCGTACACGAGGGTGTTGGCGGTGCCGAGGTCTATGCCGAGGTCACGGGTGCTGAACGACGTCATGTTGGCCATGGACGTGACTTTCGCTTTCGTGGTGGTTCACGGGTCTTGTATGTGATTGTCGTGGTTTTCGCGGGGGCTGCCACCGGGCGCCGGACCGGCTGTGGCAATCGGGTCACCGGCCCGTCCGGGCGGCGGCGGCCATAGGGTGGCCGCATGGCTACGCATCTGATCACCGGGGCGGGTTCGGGCATCGGCGCGGCGCTCGCCCGCGAACTCCTCGCGCGAGGGGACACGCTGTGGCTGCTGGCCCGGAACGCCGGACGGGCCCGTGAGCTCGCGGAGGAGTTCGGCGACGGCAAGGGCACCGTGCACACGCTCGTCGGCGACCTCGCCGAACCCGAGCGGCTGTCCTGGGCGTTCGGGCACCAGACCCTGCCCGGGGAGCTGGACTCGCTCGTCCACAGCGCCGGGGTGTGCGACCTGGGCGAGGTCGGCGAGCTGACCCCCAAGGTGTGGCAGGCAACCCTCGCCGCCAACCTCGTCGCCCCCGCGGAGCTGACCCGGCTCCTGCTGCCGCAGCTCCGGCTCGCCCGCGGGCACGTCGTCTTCGTGAACTCCGGCGCCGGGCTGCGCGCCAACCCGCGGTGGAGCGCGTACGCCGCGAGCAAGCACGGGCTGAAGGCGCTCGCCGACTCCCTGCGCGGCGAGGAGACCGGGAACGGGGTGCGGGTCAGCAGCGTCTACCCCGGGCGCACGGCGACGCCGATGCAGGAGAAGGTGCACCGCCAGGAGGGCCGGACCTACCGCGCGGAGGACTGGATGACGCCCGAGTCCGTGGCCCGCACCGTGCTCACCGCCCTCGACCTGCCGCGCGGCACCGAGATCACCGACCTCAGCGTCCGTCCCACCGGCTGACCCGTCGCGCCCGGGCCCGGCTCATCCCCGACTCGCTCCGGCTCCGGGGCCCGGGCCCCGGGCCGCGGGCCCCGGCTTCGTCCCCGGCCCGTGGCCTCCTCGCCTTCCGGACCGCCACGGCGCGCACCGTAGGCTGCGGCTGTGAGTGAGAGCGAGTCGAGGTTCAGCTGGGGTCCGGGCGCGGCGAGCGGCATCGGTTCGATGCCCGGCGAGGATGTGCGGGAGGCCGTCCGCACCGTCGTGGGAACGCTGGAGGGCCCACGCCACCTGCCCTTTCTGCCGGAGCTGCCCGCCCGCGGCCCCGGCGCCGACATGACCGGGCGGACGGTCGGGCTGCTGGTGGAGATGTTCGCCCACGTCGAGCCGAGCGGCTGGCGGATCAGCGACCGGCCCGGGCGCGACACCCGCAGGGCCCGGGCCTGGCTCGGCGAGGACCTGGACGCGCTGGAGGAGTTCACCCAGGGGTACACCGGCGGGCTCAAGCTCGCCGTCACCGGCCCCTGGACGCTGGCCGCCACCGTGGAGCGGCGGTCCGGCGAGGCCATGCTCGGCGACGCCGGGGCCTGCCGCGACCTGACGGCGTCCCTCGCCGAGGGACTGCGGGCCCACCTCGCCGACGTCCGGCGCCGGATCCCCGGTGCCCGTCCGGTAGTCCAGCTCGACGAGCCCGCGCTCACCTCCGTCCTCGACGGCTCCGTCCCCACGGCCAGCGGGTACCGCAGGCATGCCGCGGTCGACCGCGCCGTCGTCCGGGACGCGCTGGCCGAACTGGTGCGCGCGGCGGTCGAGGTGCCCGTCGTCGTCCACTCCTGCGCCCCCCGGGTGCCGTTCGCGCTGCTGCGCCAGGCCGGCGCGGCCGGGGTCTCGTTCGACGCGGCGCTGCTCACCGAGCGTGACGACGAGGCGATCGGCGAGGCGGCCGAGGCGGGCTTCGCGCTCTTCGCGGGTGTCGTGCCGGGCACGGGCACGGCCCCCGAGGCATTGTCAGACCCGGCCGGTAGCGTCATGGGTGTCAGGTCGCTGTGGCGCAGGCTGGGGCTGTCGCCCGGGCTCCTCCCGGAGTCCGTGGTGGTCACTCCCGCCTGCGGTCTCGCCGGTGCCGCACCGGGCTATGCCCGCGGCGCGCTGGCCCACTGCGTCCGGGCGGCACGATCACTGGCCGACAACCCGGAGTGACGGCCCGAGCAACGGGAGGACGAGACGGTGGCTGCCGAGGAGCGCTCGATCGAGCACGGGGCCGTGCCCGCCGAGGCGCGGGAGGAGCACAAGCGTCTGGCGGAGGAGGTCGAGGAACACCGCTTCCGTTACTACGTGAAGGACGCGCCCGTCATCTCCGACGCCGCGTTCGACCGGCTGCTGCGCGAGCTGGAGGCCCTGGAGGAGCGCTACAGCGCGCTGCGCACGCCCGAGTCGCCCACGCAGCGCGTCGCGGGGCGGTACGAGACGGAGTTCACCGAGGTCGCCCACCGCCAACGGATGCTCTCCCTGGACAACGCGTTCGACGACGAGGAGCTGGCCGGCTGGGCCGAGCGCGTCGCCCGGGAACTGGGGGACGTGCCCTACCACTTCCTGTGCGAGCTGAAGATCGACGGCCTGGCCGTCAACCTCACCTACGAGCACGGGCGGCTCACCCGGGCCGCGACCCGTGGCGACGGCCGCACCGGCGAGGACATCACGCCCAACGTCCGCACCATCGCCGGCATCCCCGAGCGGCTCGCCGGCGAGGGCGTCCCGGAGCTGGTGGAGATCCGCGGCGAGGTCTACTTCCCGATGGAGCGCTTCCAGGAGCTCAACGCCGGGCTCGTCGAGGCCGGCAAGCCGCCCTTCGCCAACCCGCGCAACGCCGCGGCCGGTTCGCTGCGGCAGAAGGACCCGCGGGTCACGGCGAGCCGCTCGCTGCGCATGCTCGTCCACGGCATCGGCGCGCTGGAGGGGATGAGCGTGGCCAGCCTCTCCCAGGCCTACGCGCTGCTGCGCGGCTGGGGCCTGCCCACGTCCGAGCACAACCGCGTGGTCGACTCGTTGGAGGGCGTGCGGCAGTTCATCGCCGACTCCGGCAGACGCCGGCACGACCTCGGCCACGAGATCGACGGCGCCGTCGTCAAGCTGGACGAGATCCCCCTGCAGGGCCGGCTGGGCTCCACCTCGCGAGCGCCGCGCTGGGCCATCGCCTGGAAGTTCGCCCCCGAGGAGGTCAACACCAAGCTGGTGGACATCCGGGTGGGCGTCGGCCGCACCGGGCGCGTCACCCCGTACGCCGTCGTGGAGCCGGTCACCGTGGCCGGCAGCGAGGTCGAGTTCGCGACGCTGCACAACCAGGACGTCGTCAAGGCCAAGGGCGTTCTCATCGGGGACACGGTCGTGCTGCGCAAGGCCGGTGACGTCATCCCGGAGATCCTCGGCCCCGTGGTGGACCTGCGGGACGGTGGCGAGCGCGAGTTCGTCATGCCCGCGGAGTGCCCGGAGTGCGGCACGGCGCTGCAGCCCATGAAGGAGGGCGACATCGACCTGCGCTGCCCCAACGCCCGCTCCTGCCCCGCCCAGCTGCGCGAGCGCCTCTTCTACCTCGCGGGCCGCAAGTGCCTGGACATCGAGCACTTCGGCTACGTCGTCGCCTCCGCGCTCACCCAGCCGCTGGAGCCCGCCGAACCGGTCCTGAAGGACGAGGGCGGACTGTTCGACCTGGCGGTCGAGGAGCTCCTCCCCATCCGGTCGTACGTGCTCGACCCGGACAGCGGCCTGCCCAAGCGGGACCCGAAGACGGGGGAGAAGAAGGTCGTCACCCTCTTCGCCAACCAGAAGGGCGAGCCGCGCAAGAACACCGTCGCGATGCTGGAGAACATCGGGGCGGCCCGGGAGCGCCCGCTGGCCCGGATCATCACCGGTCTGTCCATCCGGCACGTCGGGCCCGTCGCCGCCGAGGCGCTGGCCCGGGAGTTCCGCTCCATCGACCGCATCGCCGAGGCGAGCGAGGAGGAGCTGTCCGCCACCGAGGGCGTCGGTCCCACCATCGCCGCCTCCCTCAAGGCCTGGTTCGCGGTGGACTGGCACCGCGACATCGTCGAACGCTGGCGGGCGGCGGGCGTGCGGATGGTCGAGGAGGGCGGCGAGGAGAGCGGCCCCCGTCCGCTGGAGGGCCTGACCATCGTCGTCACCGGCACCCTGGAGACCTACACCCGGGACGGCGCCAAGGAGGCGCTGCAGAGCCGGGGTGCCAAGGTCACGGGTTCGGTGTCGAAGAAGACCTCGTTCGTCGTCGTCGGCGACAATCCCGGATCGAAATACGACAAGGCGGTCCAGCTCAAGTTGCCGATTCTTGACGATTCAGGGCTCACGCTCTTGCTCGAACACGGGCCCGACGCCGCGCGGGAAGCGGCCCTGACCACGGCGGAAGAGGGCTCCTGACGTGCTGTCATGCACCAGGCGTCACCGCCGCCCCTCTGGTAACACCCTTGATTTCCGGGTCAGATGACGGAGAATTAGCCGACCCGCGCGGATAACCACGGCCCGATCGGTGCCTCCGACGCCAGCTCGGCACCTACTGTGGGAATCGTGCGCCTGCCGTGGCGCGGTGCACCGACGGCCGTGAGAGGGACGCGCATGCAGCAGACACCCGAAGAGCGCGACGCCGCCTCCGCGAGCGGTGGGCGCGGCCGCGCCCACACGGCCGTCGGGGGCGCCGGCTCGCGGGCGCCGCGCGGCGGGCCGCGGACCCCGCGTGGCGGCGAGCGCCGGCTCTCGGCCGCCGCCTTCGTCCGCCCCGGCACCCTCAGCCAGCCCGTCTGCGGCCCCGAGGGCGCCTCGGCCCCCGTCTCCGCCGTGCGCCGCGCCGTCATGGCCTCCGTCCCGTGGCTGCGCGGGTTCGTCGTCACCCTGGGCGCGGCGGCGCTGCTGGTCTGCCTGTTCCTGTCGGCTCGCGCGGGCCGGGCCCTGTTCCCCGGCGGTACCGCCGGCTGGGCCTTCGCGGCCCTGACCGGCATCGTCGTCATCCACCTCGTCGCCCTCGGCCGGGACCGCTGGTGGGGCGGCACCGGCTCCGGCTCCGCCCTCACCCTCGCCATCCTGTTCCTCTACGGCTGCGCCCCGGCCAGCCTCGTCAGCATCGCCGTCGTCGTCTTCGTCGGGGCCGCCCGGCACCGCAGCTGGCGCCAGTCCGTCGTGCACGGCGCCGTGGACATCCTGGGCATTGTCAGCGCCACCCTCGCCCTCGCGGCCTTCGGTACCCGGCCTACCGTCGAGGACCCCTGGGGGCCCGTCAGCTGGACGTGGGCCGCCGTCCCCGAGATGCTCGCCGTCGCCTGCGTGTACCTGTTCGTGACCCGGGTCCTGGAGTGGTACTGCCGCAGCCGCCGCACCACCCTGCCCGCCCCCGCCGTGCCGACCGCCGCCCGCACCGCGCTGATCCGCCAGGGGCTGATGTGCGTCGCTCTCGTCGGCATCTCCCCGCTCATCGTCGTCGTCGCCGAGGCCAGACCGCTCGTCCTGCCGCTGTTCGCCGTCCCGCTCATCGCCCTCGACTCCACCCTCTGGATCGCCCGTGTGCGCGCCGAGGAGCAGCTGCGCGACCCCCTCACCGGGCTGCCCAACCGGCTGTGGCTGATGGAGCGCACCTGGACGGCCCTCGACGACGCCGACCGGCAGAAGGCCCGTTCGGCCCTCGTCCTCATCGACCTCGACCGCTTCCGCTCCGTCAACGACACCCTCGGCCACCTCGCCGGCGACCGGCTCCTCCTGCAGATCGCCGACCGGCTGCGGCTCGCTCTGCCCCGCGGCGCCGAGGCCGCCCGGCTCGGTGGTGACGAGTTCGCCGTGCTGCTGCCGCTCGCCGCCTCCGCCACCAGCGCGCAGCGCGTCGCCCGCAACCTCGTCTCCGCGCTCAGCTCCCCCCTCCACCTCGACGGCCTCAGCCTCGTGCTGGAGGCCAGCGCGGGCGTCGCCGTCTTCCCCGACCACGCGCTGGAGGCCGAGGGGCTGCTGCGCCGCGCCGACGTGGCGATGTACGCGGCCAAGCGCGACCGCAGCGGCGTCGAGGTCTACGACGCCGCCCGCGACGGCAACACCCCCGACCGCCTCGGCCTCCTCGGCGATCTGCGGCGCGCCCTGGACGCCGGTGAGGTGGAGCTGCACTACCAGCCCAAGGTCCGCTTCGACGGCCAGGTGACGGGCCTGGAGGCGCTGGTCCGCTGGGTCCACCCCGAGCGCGGCCGGGTCCCGCCCGACACCTTCATAGCCATCGCCGAGACCTCCGGGCTGATGCCCCGGCTCACCGAGTACGTGCTGGAGACGGCGCTCAGCCAGGTCGCCCGCTGGCGCGCCGCGGGGCTGGCCGTGCCCGTCGCCGTCAACGTCTCGCCGCGCGACGTGCACACGCCCGGCTTCGCCGGTGCCGTCGCCGCCCGGCTCGCCCGGCACGGCGTCCCGGCTGGCGCCCTTCAGCTCGAGATCACCGAGCACGTCCTCCTGGAGGACCCTCAGCAGGCCGCCGACACCCTCGCCGGGCTCACCGGACACGGCGTCAAGATGTCCCTCGACGACTTCGGCACCGGCTACTCCTCCCTCGTCCACCTGCGCAGGCTGCCGGTCAGCGAGTTGAAGATCGACCGCTCCTTCGTGGCCCGGCTCGCAGTGGACACCCAGGACGCCGAGATCGTGCGCTGCACCGTCGACCTGGCGCACTCCCTCGGCCTGCTCGTCGTGGCCGAGGGCGTGGAGGACGACGAGACCTGGGAGCGGCTGCGTGATCTCGGCTGCGACGCCGTGCAGGGCTGGCTGGTATCCGCCGCGATGCCGGCCGCCGAGACGACGGCCTGGCTGCGCGCCCGGGGCGTCGGCCCCGCCCTGCCCGCCCCCGTCCCCACGGTCGCGCCCGCGCTCCCGCCGGGCATGGCCCATCCCTCGCTCCCCTCGGCGGACTGAGCGCGCCTCTCCGTGCCGCCCGCCCGCGCCGGTGCCGTGTCCCCTCGTCGTCGGCTGTCGGGCGCGGGAGGCGAAGCGCATAGGATTGGGCGGCAACCGGAACATCCCATGCCCAGACCCGTAAGGACCGCCGCATGCCTGGCATCACGCGCGAGGAGGTCGCGCACCTCGCCAAGCTGGCACGCCTGGAGCTGAAGGACGAAGAGCTCGACCACTTCGCCGGACAGCTCGACCAGATCCTCGGAGCGGTCGCCGCCGTCTCCGAGGTGGCCACCGAGGACGTGCCGCCGACCTCCCACCCGCTGCCGCTGACCAATGTCATGCGCCCGGACGAAGTCCGTCCGAGCCTGACGCCCGAGCAGGCGCTCTCCGGCGCCCCGGCCCAGGAGCAGCAGCGTTTCAAGGTGCCGCAGATCCTGGGTGAGGAGTGACCGGTATGACCGACCTGACGAAGCTCACCGCCGCGCGGACGGCCGAGCGCATCGCGCGTGGCGAGAACTCCGCGGTCGAGGTGGCCGAGGCGCACCTCGCCCGCATCGAAGCCGTGGATGAGAAGGTGCACGCCTTCCTGCACGTCGACCGGGAGGGCGCGCTCGCCGCCGCCCGCCGGGTGGACGACAAGCGCGCGGCCGGCGAGCCGCTCGGCCCGCTCGCGGGCGTCCCGCTCGCGCTCAAGGACATCTTCACCACCGAGGGCGTGCCGACCACCGTCGGCTCGAAGATCCTCGAGGGCTGGGTGCCGCCCTACGACGCGACGGTGACGCGCCGGCTGAAGGAGGCCGGCGTCGTCGTCCTCGGCAAGACCAACATGGACGAGTTCGCCATGGGGTCCTCCACCGAGAACAGCGCCTACGGCCCCACCGCCAACCCGTGGGACCTCACCCGCATCCCCGGCGGTTCCGGCGGCGGCTCCTCGGCCGCGCTCGCCTCCTTCCAGGCCCCGCTGGCCATCGGCACCGACACCGGCGGCTCCATCCGCCAGCCCGCCGCCGTCACCGGCACCGTGGGCGTCAAGCCGACCTACGGCGGCGTCTCGCGCTACGGCATGGTGGCGTTCTCCTCCTCGCTGGACCAGGGCGGCCCCTGCGCCCGTACCGTGCTGGACGCGGCGCTGCTGCACGAGGCCATCGCGGGCCAC
Organism: Streptomyces sp. WMMC1477; assembly: GCF_027460245.1. NCBI lineage: Bacteria > Bacillati > Actinomycetota > Actinomycetes > Kitasatosporales > Streptomycetaceae > Streptomyces > Streptomyces sp. WMMC1477. Next base: position 4,359,308 of record NZ_JAPZBD010000003.1, read on the forward strand.
GACCCGATGGACTCGACCTCCATCGACGCCCCCGTGCCCGCCGTCGTCGAGGCCGCGCGCAACGGTGACGTCAGGGGACTGCGCGTCGGCGTCGTCCGGGAGTTCTCCGGCGAGGGCTACCAGACCGGCGTCATGCAGCGGTTCACCGAGTCGGTCGAGCTGCTGCGCGAACTGGGCGCCGAGATCGTGGAGATCTCCTGCCCGTCGTTCACCAAGGCGCTCGCCGCCTACTACCTGATCGCCCCCAGCGAGTGCTCCTCCAACCTGGCCCGCTTCGACGCGATGCGCTACGGCCTGCGCGTCGGGGACGACGGGAGCCGCTCGGCGGAGGACGTCACGGCGCTCACCCGCGAGGCCGGCTTCGGTGCCGAGGTCAAGCGCCGCGTCATGCTCGGCACCTACGCGCTCAGCTCCGGCTACTACGACGCCTACTACGGCTCGGCGCAGAAGGTCCGCACCCTCATCACCCGGGACTTCCAGCGGGCCTTCGAGTCGGTGGACGTCCTGGTCTCCCCGACGACGCCGACGACCGCGTTCCCCATCGGCGAGCGCGCCGACGACCCGATGGCGATGTACCTGGCCGACCTGTGCACCATCCCGTCCAACCTGGCCGGCAACGCCGCCATGTCGCTGCCCTGCGGCCTGGCGCCGGAGGACGGGCTCCCCGTGGGGCTGCAGATCATCGCCCCCGCCATGGCCGACGACCGGCTCTACCGGGTGGGCGCCGCCGTCGAGGCCGCGTTCCAGTCCCGGTGGGGACACCCGCTGCTGGAGGAGGCACCCGTACTGTGAGCAAGATCAAGAAGGCCACGCGGTTCAAGAAGACCAAGGCCGGCACCTACCTGTCCATCGGCAGCTCGCTGTTCGGCGCCGTCAGCGTGGTCCGGCAGGCGCGGCAGGCGCGCGAGGAGAGCGACGGGCTGCGGCTCGTGGACGCCGTCGTCTCGGCCGCCGCCATCACCACCGGCGTCCTCCTCCTCGTGCGAGAGCTGCGCAGCTGGGGCAGCGACGACGTCCTCGCCGGTGACTGATCGAGAGGCTGTACTTCCGTGACTCTGCTCGACCTGGTGTCGTACGAGGACGCCCTCGCGACCTACGACCCCGTCATGGGCCTGGAGGTCCATGTCGAACTCGGCACCGAGACCAAGATGTTCTGCGGCTGCGCCACCGAACCGGGCGCACCCGCCAACGCACAGACCTGCCCGACCTGCCTCGGCCTGCCCGGCTCCCTGCCCGTCGTCAACGCGACGGCCGTCGAGTCGGCGGTGAAGATCGGCCTCGCGCTCAACTGCTCCATCGCCGAGTGGTGCCGCTTCGCCCGGAAGAACTACTTCTATCCGGACATGCCGAAGAACTTCCAGACCTCCCAGTACGACGAACCGATCGCCTTCGACGGTTATCTGGACGTCCAGCTGGAGGACGGGGAGATCTTCCGCGTCGGCATCGAGCGCGCCCACATGGAGGAGGACACCGGCAAGTCGACGCATATCGGCGGCGCGACGGGCCGCATCCACGGCGCCTCCCACTCGCTGCTGGACTACAACCGGGCCGGCATCCCGCTCATCGAGATCGTCACCAGGCCGATCACCGGCGCCGGTGACCGCGCCCCGGAGATCGCCCGCGCCTACGTCGCCGAGCTGCGCGAGCTGATCCGCGCCCTCGGCGTCTCCGAGGCCCGCATGGAGATGGGCCAGATGCGCTGCGACGTCAACCTCTCGCTCATGCCGAAGGGTTCCGAGACCTTCGGCACCCGCAGCGAGACCAAGAACGTCAACTCGCTGCGCAGCGTGGAGCGCGCCGTGCGCTTCGAGGTCCAGCGGCACGCCGCGGTCCTGGACGGCGGCGGCGTCATCGTCCAGGAGACCCGCCACTTCCACGAGGACGACGGCAGCACCACCTCCGGCCGGGTCAAGGAGGAGGCGGAGGACTACCGCTACTTCCCCGAGCCGGACCTCGTGCCCGTCGCCCCGGCACGGGAGTGGGTCGAGGAGCTGCGGGCCGGCCTGCCCGAGCTGCCGCGGCTGCGCCGCAACCGGCTCCGCGAGGAGTGGGGCATCTCGCAGCACGAGATGGAGTCCGTGCTCAACGCGGGCGCCCTCGACCTCATCATCGCCACGATCGACGCCGGGGCCCCCGCGGACCAGGCGCGCAAGTGGTGGATGGGCGAGCTGGCCCGGCGGGCCAACGAGACCGGCACCGAACTGGCGGCGCTGACCATCACCCCGGAGCAGGTCGCCCGGGTGTGCGCGCTCGTCGCCGAGGGCTCGCTCAACGACAAGCTGGCCCGGCAGACCATCGAGGGCGTCCTCGACGGCGAGGGCGGCCCGGACGAGGTCGTCGAGAAGCGCGGGCTGAAGGTCGTCTCGGACGAGGGCGCGCTCGGCGCGGCCGTGGACGAGGCCATCGCGGGCAACGCGGCCATCGCCGACAAGATCCGCGGCGGCAAGGTCGCGGCGGCCGGTGCTCTCGTGGGTGCCGTCATGAAGGCGACCCGCGGCCAGGCCGACGCCGCCCGGGTCCGCGAGCTGATCCTGGAGAAGCTCGGCGTCGAGGGCTGACACCCGGCCGGACCGCCCGCCGGACCCCGGCCCCGGGGTCCGGTGGACGGCGCGTCCGAAGTCCGGACTAAGGCGTCCGGGCTTCGGCCTAAGGCCCCGACGCCAGGGGACTGAGGCCGCCGGGGCGCCGGGGCCTAAGCCCGCGGCGCCCCGGAGATCGGGAAGTCGTCCGATGCGCACCGGCCTCCTCAGAGCGGAAGCTGAAGGAGCCTCACCGAACGGTGGGGCTCCTGTCGGCTCCCGAGGAGACCACCATGTACGAGGACTTCCTGGCGCACGAGGCCCGCACCCGCATCGACCGGCTCCGCGCCGAGGCCGCGCAGCAGCGGCTGGCCGACGTGGTCCGGCGGGACGCCTCGGACGACGGACGACGGAGGGAGGGGCCCTGGCACCGGGGCCGCTGGGTGAAGGCCGCCTGAGGCGCGGGCGGAAAAAGCTCTGCCACCATGTCCATCCCCTGTGCGATGCTCGACGGCGTGCAAGCCTCCAGCATCAGTCCCGTGTTCGTCGGCCGCGGCGCCGAGCTGTCCGAGCTGACCGATGCGCTCGCCCGCGCGGCCGTGGGTGAGCCCCAGGTCGTGGTGGTGGGCGGAGAGGCCGGCGTGGGCAAGACGCGCCTGCTGGAGGAGTTCCTCACCGCCGCCCGCCGCGCCGCCGCGGTGACGGCCGTCGGCGGCTGCATCGAGATCGGCGCCGACGGGCTGCCCTTCGCCCCCGTCTCCACGCTGCTCCGCTCGCTCTACCGCCAGTTCGAGGCCGAGCTGTCCGCCGCCGTGGCGGGCCAGGAGGGAGAGCTGGCCCGGCTGCTGCCGGAGCTGGGAGAGCCCACCCACCAGTTCGACGACGAGGTCGGCCGCGCACGGCTCTTCGAGCTCACGGCCCGCCTGCTGGAGTCCCTCTCCAAGGAGTGGACCCTCGTCCTGGTCGTGGAGGACCTGCACTGGGCGGACCGCTCCACCCGCGAGCTGCTCGCCTACCTCATCCGCTCCGTCCACCACGCCCGCCTGGTCCTCATCGCCAGCTACCGGTCGGACGACATCCACCGCCGCCACCCGCTGCGGCCCTTCCTGGCCGAGCTGGACCGCCTGAGAACGGTCCAGCGGGTCGAGCTGCCCCGGCTGGGCAAGGAGGAGGTACGCGGCCAGATAGCCGGCATCCAGGGCGTCCCCGAACCGGCGGGCGAGCTGGTGGAGGACGTCTTCCAGCGCTCCGAGGGCAATCCGTTCTTCGTCGAGGAGCTGGTCGCCCACTGCGCCACCTGCGACATCAGCGAATCCCTGCGCGACCTGCTGCTCGTCCGCGTCGAGGCGCTCCCCGAGGCCGCCCAGCGCGTCGTCCAGATCGCCGCCGAGGGAGGCACGACGGTCGAGTTCGGCCTGCTGGCCGCCGTCGTCGGGGCTCCGCAGGACGAGTTGCTCGCCGCTCTCCGTGCCGCCGTAGGCGCCCACGTCCTCGCCCCCACGGAGGACGGGGACGGCTACCGTTTCCGGCACGCGCTCGTCCGCGAGGCGGTCAGCGACGACCTGCTGCCCGGTGAGCGCGCCGCGCTCAACCGCCGCTACGCCGAAGCCGTCGAGGCGAACCCGGAGCTCGTCCGGGCCGAGCACTGCGCCGCCCGGCTGGCCAGCTACTGGTACCACGCGCACGACACCGCGAAGGCGCTGCCCGCCGTGCTGGAGGCGGCCGTCGAGGCCCGCCGCCGCTACGCCCACTCCGAGCAGCTGCGGCTGCTGAACCGGGCCCTGGAGCTGTGGGAGAGCGCCACCCCCGAGACCCGCCGCTCCCTGCGGCCCTTCGACCACGCCGACGCCTACCCGGCCTGCGGCTGTGAGGACGACGCCGTGCGCTACATCGACCTCCTCGCCGAGACGGTATCCACCGCGCTGCTGGCCGGCGAGCGCAAGCGTGCCCAGACCTCCATCAAGCAGGCGCTGCGGATCCTGGAGGAGGCCGAGGGCGGCCACCTCGGCGACCCGCTGCGCGCCGCCTGGTTCTGGACGCAGAAGAGCAAGCTGAAGGGGCTCAACCGGCAGGGCGACGGCTGGGACGAGCTGGCCAGGGCCCAGGACCTCGTCCGGGGGCTGCCGCCCTCGCCGGTGCACGCCGAGGCGCTGGCCAACGTCGCCGCCTACGCAGCCCTGCACCCGCACGGCCCGGACACCATCACCACCGCCCAGCGCGCCGTCGACCTGGCCGGGGTCGTGGGCGCCGAGGCCATCGAGCTCCACGCCCGCGTCACGCTCGGCTACCTCCTCGTCGAGTCCGGGAACGCGGAGGCGGGCGTCACCGAGATGCGCGCCGCCGCCCGCCGCAGCGGCGAGCAGGGCATGGTGGCCGTCGTCGGGCGGGCCTACACCAACCTCGGGGACGTGCTGCACAGCCTGGGGCGCTTCGCCGAGGCGCTGGAGGTGCTGGAGGAGGGGCTGCGCCTGCTCAAGCGCTTCGGCCAGCCGAGCTTCCGGGGCTGGCTGCACGGCAACCGGGGGGAGACGCTCTACGCCCTGGGCCGCTGGAACGAGGCCGAGCGGGCCTTCTTCGACTCCCGGCAGAACGCCGACAGCCCCTGGTCGCTCATCACCTCCTCGCTGGTGGCCGGGCAGCTCGCGGTGGCCCGCGGCCGCCCCGGCGCCGCCGCCGAAGCGCTGGAGGAGGTGCGCCGGCTGTGCGGCACCCACGACCCGCAGCCGCAGCACATGATCCCGATGTTCGCCCTGGAGATGGACATCGAGGCGGCCCGGGGCCGGCTGGACGCCGCCCGGGAGCTGTTCGCCAAGGCCGTCGAGATCGGCTTCCCCATGGGCAGCGAGCGCTACGCCTGGCCGCTGCTGTTCTCGGCGGCCACGGCCGAGTCCGAGGCCCGGGGGCTGCCCTCGGCGGAGCCGGGCCGTGCCGAGGTCCTGGCCGTCATCCGCCGCACGGCACGGCGGTTGCCCCGGCTCTACCCGGCCCCGACGGTCTACGGGCTGCTGATCGACGCCGAGGTGCTGCGGGCGGAGGGACGCAGCGACGTCACGCGCTGGGAGGAGGCCATCGCCGGGCTCGGCCGGCTCGACATGCCCTACCTGCTGGCCTTCGCCCGGTGCCGGCTGGCCGAGGCCCTGCTGGACGCGGGAACCGACCGCGCGGGGCGCGAGCGGGCCGCCGGCCTCCTGCGCCAGGCCCACGCGGTGGCCGACGGGCTGGACGCCACCCCGTTGCGGGACGCGGCCGAACTGCTGGCCGCCCGGGCCCGGCTCGCCCTGCGGCCGGAGCCGGACGGGCCGGCGGCGCTGGCCCCGCCGCCGGACACCGCGGGGGAGTCCTTCGGCCTCACGCGGCGCGAGCGGGACGTGCTGACGCTGGTGGCGGCGGGCCGCAGCAACCGCCAGATCGCGGAGGAGCTGTACATCTCACCGAAGACGGCGAGCGTCCACGTCTCGAACATCCTGTCCAAGCTGGACGTCGGCAACCGGGGGCAGGCCGCCGCGCTGGCGCACCGGATGGGCATGGTCTCCCCGCAGCCCGCCACGGCACGCTGAGCGGCGGCGGGCGGGCCGGAGCACCCCGGCCCGCCCGCGTCTCACCGCCGCCCCGGTCGCCGCGGGTCCGACGGGACGCCGCGCGGTCACCGCACCTCCAGCTTCAGGACGCGGTCGTCGTCCCCCTCCGGACTGCCCCGGCCATCCGTCTCGTTCGTCACCAGCCACAGCTCTCCGCCCCGGTCCGCGACGACGGTACGCAGCCGCCCGTACTCGCCCTCCAGGAACGCCTCGGGCTCGGCCACGGTCTCCTCGCCGTCCAGCGGGACGCGCCACAGCCGTTCGCCGCCCAGCCCCGCCATCCACAGTGAGCCCTCGGCCCAGGCCAGCCCGGACGGCGAGGCCTCGGCCGGGCGCCACTGCGCGACGGGGTCGACGAAGCCCTCCTCGCCCGCGGCGCCCTCGGCCTCGGGCCAGCCGTAGTTGCCCCCGGACTCGATCAGGTTGACCTCGTCCCACTCGTCCTGCCCGAACTCCGAGGCCCACAGCCGCCCCTGGCCGTCGAAGGCGAGCCCCTGCACGTTGCGGTGGCCCAGCGAGAACACCCGCGAGCCCGGCTCGGCGTTGCCCTCGGCCGGCGCGCTGCCGTCCGGCTCGACGCGCAGGATCTTCCCGGCCAGCGAGTCCAGGTCCTGGGCCGCGCCGCGCCGGTCCGCGTCCCCGGTGCCGACGTAGAGCATGCCGTCGGGGCCGAAGGCCATCCGTCCGCCGTTGTGCCGCGGTCCCTTGGGGATGCCCCGGACCAGGATGTCCGGCTGGCCCAGATCGGATTCGGGGTCGTCGGCGTCGTAGGCCATGCGCACCACGCGGTTGTCGGAGTTGGTGGTGTAGTACGCGTAGAGGTGGCCGCCCGCCGCGCCGCCGCCGAGCGCGATGCCCAGCAGCCCGCCCTCGCCCCCCGGCTCCACGCCCGTCACCTCGCCGACCTCGGTGACGCTGCCGTCCTCCCCGCTCACCCGCAGGATCGTCCCCGTGTCGCGGGAGGAGACCAGCAGGTCCCCGCCGGGGAGCGGTGCCAGGCCCCAGGGGGAGTCCAGCCCGGTGGCGACCGTGTTCAGCACCTCGACCGAGCCCTCGGCCGGAGGCGGCTCGACGGGACGCGTCGGGCGGGGTTCGCTGGCTGAGGGAGCCTCCGATGGCGGAGTCCGCTGCTCCTGCGCCGAGGGGCGCGGGGCCGTCCGCCCCGCGGTGCCGTCGTCCGCCGGGCCGCCCGCGCAGGCGGCGGTGAGCAGCAGTGCGGTGATGGCCAGCGCGGCTGCGCAAGCGGGGCGTCGCACGGTGGATTCCTCTCTTCGGCCTGTCCCTCTCAGGACACCACATCGGGCCGACGGATGCGGGGTGATCGTCAGGACGGACGGGCGTCGCCCGGCCGTCAGTCCCAGGAGCCCTGGGCGGGCGGCAGGCCGCGGATCTCGGCCAGGTCCTCGGCGGTCAGCCGCAGCCGCGCGGCGCGGGCGTTCTCCACCGCCCAGCGGGCCTTCTTGGTGCCGGGGACGGGGATGACGTGCGGGCCCTGGGCGAGCAGCCAGGCCAGCGCCACCTGGGCCGGGGTGGCCTGCGGGTGCCGGGCCGCGACGCGCCGCAGCCCGGCCACGACCGGCTGGTTCGCGGCCATCATCTCGGCGGTGAAGCGCGGGTGCCGGGCGCGGATGTCGTCGGGCTCGAAGCCGCTGCCCGGGGTCAGGGTGCCGCTGAGGAAACCGTGTCCGAGCGGCATCGCCGCCAACAGGCCGACGCCGCGCTCCGCGCACCACGGCAGCAGCGCGCCCAGCGCCTCCCGCGACCACACGGACAGCTCCGCCTGTACCGCGCTGACCGGGAACACCTGCTGGAGCCGGCGCAGTTGGGCCAGCGTCGGCGCGTGCAGGTCCGTGCCGGGGCCGCGCCGGTGTGCGCGGGCGTCGACCGCGCACAGCCCGAGAGCGCGCACCTTCCCCGCCGTCACCAGCTCGGCCATGGCGCCCCAGGTCTCCTCGACGGGCACCTCGGGGTCCGGACGGTGCAGTTGGTAGAGGTCGATGACGTCGGTCTGCAGCCGCCGCAGCGAGGCGTCGCAGGCGCGGCGGATGTAGCCGGGGCGGCCGTTGGCCACGATGTGCTGGTCGCCCACGAGCAGCCCGGCCTTGGTGGACACGAAGGTCTCCGCCCGGCGCTGCCTGAGTACCCGTCCCACCAGCAGTTCGTTGGTGAACGGCCCGTACATGTCGGCGGTGTCCAGCAGCGTCGTCCCCTCGTCGAGGGCGGCGTGCAGGGCCCGCAGCGCGCCCTCGCCCCCCTGCTGGGACGTCGTGTAGGCCCAGCTCATCGGCATGCAGCCGAGGCCGATCGCCCCCACGCGCAGCGCCGCAGCGCCGAGTGTCCTGCCCTCCACCGGCTCCGCTCCCCCTTTCACCGTCGAAGCCCCCAAACTAACGGGTCGGCGCGACCCCGCTCGCCCGAGGTCACGGCGGTTCCGAGCCGACGGCATAACCTGGACCGCCATGAGCGCAACAGACGTGTGGCTTCCGCTGCCTCCGGACGAGTTCGACGACCTTCCCGGCGCCTTCACCTACCGGTACTGGAACGCCGACGGCCCCCACCCGGCGGACCCGGCCGACTGCCTCGCCTACGTCGTCCCCTACCTCAGGCCGCCTGCTGACGTGCTGGCCCCGCTGGAACGGATGCGCTCCGTGCGGCTCGTCCAGACCCTCACCGCGGGCACCGAGCACATGCTCCCCGGGCTGGCCGCCCTGCCGCCCGGAGCCGTGCTCTGCAACGCCGTCGGGGTGCACGACGCCAGCACCGCCGAGCTCGCCCTGACCCTGATCCTCGCCTCCCTGCGCGGCGTACCCGACTTCGTCCGGCAGCAGGACGCGGGCCGCTGGCGCGGGGGGTTCCGGCCCGCGCTCGCCGACCGCCGGGTGCTGATCGTCGGCTACGGCGGGATCGGGCGCGCCGTCGAGGAACGGCTGCTGCCCTTCGAGGTGGCCCGCGTCGACCGGGTGGCCCGTACCGCGCGCGCCGAGCGGCACGGCCCGGTCCAGAGCCTCGACGCCCTGCCCACGCTGCTGCCCGAGGCCGATGTCGTCGTCGTGGCAGTGCCGTTGACCGAGGGCACGCGGCACCTGGTCGACGCCGGCTTCCTGGCCCGGATGCCGGACGGTGCGCTGCTGGTGAACGTCGCCCGCGGCGGCGTGGTGGACACCAAGGCGCTGCTGCCGGAGCTGGAGTCCGGCCGGCTGCGGGCCGCCCTGGACGTGACCGACCCCGAACCGCTGCCCGAGGACCACCCGTTGTGGCGTGCGCCGGGTGTCCTGATCACGCCGCACGTCGGCGGCCCCTCGACCGCGTTCCGGCCCCGGGCGCGCGCCCTGGTGCGGGCTCAGCTCGACCGGCTCGCGGCCGGCGAGCCCCCCGGGCACGTCGTCCACCGGGCCGCCTGACGGCGCGGCCGGGCCGCCGCGCGCCCGTCGCCGAACCCGTCGAAACCGGCACCTCCCGCGCCCCCTTGGCAACGCGCCGGAGGCGCTCGGGTGCGGAGTGTATCGGTAAATCCCCAAGTCGTCACGTTCCGTAGAGGCCCTATACCCGTGTGTGACGGAACTGGTGTATCGTCCGGACGGGGAGATACCAGGACACCCAGGGGGGGCGACGGGCGAATGCGTGGCCAAAGGACGAACTGCCTGAACGGGGACGGTCGCCGGTGCGACGCGCCCGCGCGGGCCGGTTGGCTGGAAGCCGCTCCCGGCGGGCGGGAGGTGGTGCCGTGACCACTGACGGAACGACCCTGGCGAACGCCGGTCCGGCCGCCCCGCCCCCGCGGGCCGCCCGGACGCCGCAAGCCGGCCGTCGAAGGGACGCTCGTCCGGGGGCGGCGGCGGGCCCGGCGTCGGGGGCCGAACCGGCGTCGGCACCGCTGGAACCGGCGCCGCTGGAACGCGTACACCCTGAACGCGTCCCCCCGGAACGGGCGTCGCAGGAACCCGCACCCCCGGAACCGGCGCCGCCGGGAGCCGCGCCGCCGGGCGTGGCGCGGCTGGGCGCGGACCCGGCGGCAGCCGCGCCGCACCCCCGGCCGCCGTCGGCCCCGGCCCGGCAGCCCCTGCTGCCCCAACTGGCCCTCGCCGCCATCTGCCTGGGCTACGCCGTCGGCGCCGCGCTCGGCTGGGGCTCGCGTGGCGCCGCACTGTTCATGGGGGACTTCGGGCTGAGCGCGGCCGCCTTCCTGGCCACCGGCTCCTGCTACTGGTACGCCCGCTCCCGCTCCGGGGCCTTCCGGCCCGCCTGGTACCTCTTCGCGTTCTCCTCCGCCATGGCCGGCGTCGGCAACGCCGTCTGGGGCTACTACGAGGTCGTCCTCGGGCGCCCCGTGCCCTCGCCCTCCCCGGCGGACTTCACCTTCCTGCTCTTCGCCCCGCCCGCGGTGGTCGGCCTGCTCGTCCTCGCCAAGCGCCCGGTCACCCGGGCGGGCTGGGCCTGCCTCGGGCTGGACGCCTGGCTGGTCGGCGGTTCCCTGCTCACCCTGTCCTGGAGCCTGGCCCTCTCGCACACCGACGACTGGCAGCGCGGTTCCGTGGCCCACCTGGCGCTGAGCCTCGCCTACCCGTTACTCGACATCGTGCTGGTGACCATGGTGCTCGTGCTGCACCTGCGGCGCGGCTCGGCCCAGCGGTCGGCGATCAACACGGCGGTGGGGGCCCTCGCGCTGACGGTGCTGTGCGACGCCCTGTTCACCTCCCCGCTGCTCCAGGCCCACTACCGCTCCGGGCAGCTGCTCGACGCCGGGTGGTTCGCCGGATCGCTGCTCCTGGCCTACGCGCCCTGGGCCAGCGGGGCCCGCCCGGCGCCGGAGCCCCCCACCGTCCCCGGGGCCGGGCGGCCGGTCACGGGCTCCCTCGCCGCGCTGACGCCCTACCTCGCGGGCGCGGTGTGCACCCTGGGCGTCCTCTACAACGTCCGGGACGGCAGCCCCGTGGACCCGGTCGTCCTGTGGACGGCCTGCACCGTCGTGCTGGCCCTGGTCGTGCGGCAGGGTGTCATGCTGCTGGACAACATCCGCCTCGCCCGCGAACTGGCCCACAAGGAGAAACACTTCCGCTCCCTCGTGCAGGGGTCCAGCGACGTCATCATGATCACCTCCTCCTCGGGGCTGCTGCGGTACGTCAGCCCGGCGGCGGTCGGCGTCTTCGGGCGGCGGGCGGACGCCCTGGTCGGCGCCGAGCTGGACCGCCTCGTACACCCCGACGACCTGGGCCGCCTCCACCACGAGGTGCGCCGCTATCTGGCCACCGCCCCGGAGGAGGGGGCGGCCACCCGCATCGAGTGCCGCTTCCGGCACTCCGGCGGCGACTGGCTCAACGTCGAGTCCACGGTCAGCCGCTACCAGGGCGGGCTCATCTTCAACAGCCGGGACGTGACCGAACGCGTCCGTCTCCAGGCCCAGTTGCAGCACAACGCCTCCCATGACCCGCTCACCGACCTGCCCAACCGCGCCCTGTTCACCGACCGGGTGCGCCAGGCCCTCACCGGCCGCCGCGAGGGAGACGGCCCCGACCGGGACGCGGCGGTCCTCTTCATCGACCTCGACGGCTTCAAGGCCGTCAACGACCGCCTGGGCCATCAGGCCGGGGACGAGCTGCTCGTCCAGGCCGGGCGGCGGCTCCTGGAGTCGGTGCGGGCGGGCGACACCGCGGCGCGGCTCGGCGGGGACGAGTTCGCCGCCTTCATCCTCGGTGACGGCTCCGGCGGCCAAGCCGAGCGTGAGGTCCGGGTGCTGGAGATAGCCGACCGGCTGCGCGCCCGCCTCTCCCAGCCGTATCCGCTCGACGGCTCGGCGGCCGAGCCCGAGGCGCGCGTCGCGGCCTCCATCGGCGTCGCGTTCGCCGAGCCCGGCATCACTCCGGCGGCCCTGATGCGCAACGCAGACCTGGCGATGTACCGGGCCAAGCGGCTCGGCAAGGGGCGCGTCGAGCTGTACGCACCCGAGCTGCTCAGCGACCCGCAGCCGCCGCCCCCGCTCGTCGCGGGCACCCGGCAGCCGACGGCGCCGTCCGTGCCGTCCGGCCGCGCGCCCCAAAGCTCCCGGACCCACGGTGGCCGCCGCCCCGGGGCGAGCGGCCCGGGCCGGGCGGGCGCGGGGGAGGAACCCGTCGTGCTCGTGCACCAGCCCGTCGTCGCGCTGGCCACCGGCGAGATCACCGCGGTCGCAGCCCTGCCGCGCCGCCGTTCCCCGCACGGTCTGGTGGCCGACAGCCGCCACGAGTGGCCCCTGCTGCGGGAGGCCGTGGTCCAGGCGGCCCGGCGGCAGCGGTCGGGATTCACCATCCCGGTCGTCGTCCGGGTGCACGCCCGCGCCCTGTGCGGGGGTGCGGGGCGCCGCAGCCGCGTCGAGCGGCTGCTGGAGCGCCACGCGCTGCCCGGCGAGGCCCTCGTCCTGGAGCCCGTCGGGTTCCCCGGTCCGCCGCTGAACCGGCGGGAGCTGGCCGAGGTGACCGACCGGCTCGCCGTGCTCCGCGGGCTCGGCGTCTCCGTCGTGCTGGACGGGTTCGGCGGCGGGCCGGGCGGGCTGGCCACCCTGCACGGCGTCCCGGCGGGCTGGATGCGGCTGGAGGCCGCGCTGGTCGCGGGTGTCGTGGACGCGCCCCGGCTGCACACCGCCGCCGCCGGGCTGCTGCGGATCGCCGTCGACCTCGGCCTGGACTCGCTGGCGGCCGGGGTGGACACGGCGGAGCAGGCCAGCGTGTTGCGCAGGCTGGGCTGCACCCACGGGCAGGGCGCGGCCCTGTGCGGGCCGCTGGACGAGCACCGGCTCCGGCACGCGCTGCGGCAGCGCAGCCTCCCGGTGCCGCGGCACCCCGCGACGGTCCCGGCGGCCCGCGGCGCGGAACGCTCCGTCGTCGTGGCCGGCGCACTGCCGGTGCGGCGGAGCGGCGCGCTCGGTCCCGACGCCGTCACGCATCCCCCATTGAGACCAAATAGTGAGACGTCTGTCCCACCCACTTGACACCTTCCGTACCGCCGGAGGAAGGTCAATGGCATGCGCACCCGAATTCTCGTACTTGGACAGCGCGTCGGCTGACCCGGGCCCCCACCGCCCCGTGAACCCAGCGACGCGCTCCCCTCGCTTGCCACCTCGGCACGGGGGGTTTTTTGTTGCACCAGCACCCTGAACAATCCCCTGCCAAACGTGACAACCGTCACCGGACGTCACACCGCACGACCCGCCCGAAACCGCCCGCGCCCCTCCAGCGTCACGCTCCACAGGGCGGCACCACCACCCTCACCTCGCCGAGAAGAGAAAGCCGATGACCGAGCACGCCACCGGGACACCCCGACCCACGCCGAGGGCCCGTAACGGCGGAGCGCCGCAGCCCGCCACCGTCGAGCACGTCACGGGCGCGCAGTCCCTCATCCGTGCGCTGGAGGAGGTGGGAGCCGACACCGTCTTCGGCATTCCGGGCGGGGCGATCCTTCCCGCGTACGACCCGATGATGGACTCCGGCCGGGTGCGGCACATCCTCGTGCGTCACGAGCAGGGCGCCGGGCACGCGGCCACCGGCTACGCGCAGGCCACCGGCAAGGTCGGCGTGTGCATGGCCACCTCCGGGCCGGGCGCCACCAACCTGGTCACCCCGATCGCCGACGCCCACATGGACTCCGTCCCGATCGTGGCGATCACCGGCCAGGTCGCCTCCAAGGCCATCGGCACGGACGCCTTCCAGGAAGCGGACATCTGCGGTATCACCATGCCGGTCACCAAGCACAACTTCCTGGTCACGGACGCGGCCGACATCCCCCGCACCATCGCCGAGGCCTTCCACATCGCGAGCACCGGCCGCCCGGGTCCGGTGCTGGTCGACATCTCCAAGGACGCCCTCCAGGCCAGGACGGTCTTCTCCTGGCCCCCGGTCCACGACCTGCCCGGCTACCGCCCGGTCACCAAGCCGCACGCCAAGCAGATCCGCGAGGCGGCCAAGCTGATCGGCGAGGCCCGGCGCCCCGTGCTGTACGTCGGCGGCGGCGTGCTCAAGGCCGGGGCCACGGCGGAGCTCAAGGTCCTGGCGGAGCTGACCGGCGCCCCCGTCGTCACCACGCTGATGGCGCTGGGTGCCTTCCCCGACAGCCACCCGCAGCACCTGGGCATGCCGGGCATGCACGGCTCGGTGGCGGCCGTCACCGCCCTGCAGAAGTCCGACCTGATCATCGCGCTCGGCGCCCGCTTCGACGACCGGGTCACCGGCAAGCTGGACTCCTTCGCCCCGCACGCCAAGATCGTCCACGCCGACATCGACCCGGCCGAGATCGGCAAGAACCGCGCCGCCGACGTGCCGATCGTCGGCGACGCCCGCGAGGTCATCGCCGACCTGGTCGTCGCCGTCCAGGCCGAGTACGAGGCCGGGCGCCGGGGCGACTACACGGCCTGGTGGCAGATGCTGACCCGCTGGCGCGACGCCTACCCGCTCGGCTACGACCTGCCGGAGGACGGTTCGCTCTCCCCGCAGCAGGTCATCGAGCGGATCGGCCGGCTCGCCCCGGCGGACACCATCTACGCGGCCGGCGTCGGCCAGCACCAGATGTGGGCGGCCCACTTCATCGGCTACGAGCAGCCCGCCACCTGGCTGAACTCCGGCGGCCTGGGCACCATGGGCTACGCCGTCCCCGCCGCCCTCGGCGCCAAGGCCGGCGCTCCCGACCGTCCGGTGTGGGCGATCGACGGCGACGGATGCTTCCAGATGACCAACCAGGAGCTGGTCACCGCCGCTCTCAACAACATCCCCATCAAGGTCGCCGTCATCAACAACGGCGCCCTGGGCATGGTCCGGCAGTGGCAGACGCTGTTCTACAACCAGCGCTACTCCAACACCGTCCTTCACTCCGGCCCCGGTTCCGAGGCCGAGGAGGCCGGGGAGGCAGGGGCCGGGCAGCCGGCCCTGGGCACCCGCTGCCCCGACTTCGTGAAGCTCGCCGAAGCCATGGGCTGCGTCGGCCTGCGCTGCGAGGACCCGGCCGACCTGGACGCGGTGATCGAGAAGGCCAACGCCATCAACGACCGGCCCGTGGTCGTGGACTTCATCGTCCACGAGGACGCCATGGTCTGGCCCATGGTCGCGGCCGGCACCTCCAACGACGAGGTCATGGCGGCCCGCGGGGTCCGCCCGGACTTCGGCGACAGCGACGACTGAGACCACCGGCGCGAGTAGCGAGAGAGACCCCAACCCATGTCCAAGCACACCCTCTCCGTCCTGGTGGAGAACAAGCCCGGCGTCCTGGCCCGGATCACCGCCCTGTTCTCCCGGCGCGGCTTCAACATCGACTCCCTGGCGGTCGGCACCACCGAGCACCCGGAGATCTCCCGCATCACCATCGTGGTGAACGTCGAGGACCTCCCGCTGGAGCAGGTCACCAAGCAGCTCAACAAGCTCGTCAACGTGCTGAAGATCGTCGAGCTGGAGCCGGGCGCGGCCGTGCAGCGCGAACTCGTTCTGGTGAAGGTCCGCGCCGACAACGAGACGCGCTCCCAGATCGTGGAGATCGTCCAGCTGTTCCGGGCCAAGACCGTCGACGTCTCCCCGGAGGCCGTCACCATCGAGGCGACCGGCAGCAGCGACAAACTGGAGGCCATGCTCAGGATGCTGGAGCAGTACGGCATCAAGGAGCTCGTGCAGTCCGGCACCATCGCGATCGGACGCGGCGCGCGCTCCATCACCGACCGCTCGCTGCGCGCCCTGGACCGCAGCGCGTAGCGGCCGGCCGGGAGCGGGGGCCCCTCACGGGCGTCGCCTCGCTCCCGGCACCGGCCGCTCCGCCGCACCCACCACCCTGACCGGTGTCAACACCGTGGACCGCATCGCGAGACCCGGCGGTACGCACCGGCCGATCACCATACGGTTGGACCCGACGCGGGGCTCCCGTGCCGGGTCCGCGAAAGAAACACAACAAGGAGATGTCCGAAGTGGCCGAGCTCTTCTACGACGACGACGCCGACCTGTCCATCATCCAGGGCCGCAAGGTGGCCGTGCTCGGCTACGGCAGCCAGGGCCACGCCCACGCGCTGTCGCTGCGCGACTCGGGCGTCGACGTGCGCGTCGGCCTGCACGAGGGCTCCACGTCCAAGGCGAAGGCCGAGGAGCAGGGCCTGCGCGTCGTCACCCCGGCCGAGGCCGCGGCCGAGGCCGACGTCATCATGATCCTCGTCCCGGACCCGATCCAGGCCCAGGTCTACGAGGAGTCCGTCAAGGACAACCTGAAGGACGGCGACGCCCTGTTCTTCGGCCACGGCTTCAACATCCGCTTCGGCTTCATCAAGCCCCCGGCCAACGTCGACGTGTGCATGGTCGCCCCGAAGGGCCCCGGCCACCTCGTCCGCCGTCAGTTCGAGGAGGGCCGCGGCGTGCCGTGCATCGCGGCCGTCGAGCAGGACGCCACCGGCAAGGCCTTCGAGCTGGCCCTCTCCTACGCCAAGGGCATCGGCGGCACCCGCGCGGGCGTCATCAAGACGACCTTCACCGAGGAGACCGAGACCGACCTCTTCGGCGAGCAGGCCGTCCTCTGCGGTGGCGCCTCCGCTCTGGTCAAGGCCGGTTTCGAGACCCTCGTCGAGGCGGGCTACCAGCCGGAGATCGCCTACTTCGAGTGCCTGCACGAGCTGAAGCTCATCGTCGACCTGATGTACGAGGGCGGCCTGAGCAAGATGCGCTGGTCCGTCTCCGAGACCGCCGAGTGGGGCGACTACGTCACCGGCCCGCGGGTCATCACCGACCAGACCAAGGCCGAGATGAAGAAGGTCCTCGACGACATCAAGGACGGTACCTTCGCCAACAACTGGATGGCCGAGTACAAGGCGGGCCTGCCCAAGTACAACGAGTACAAGAAGGCCGACTCGGACCACCTCCTGGAGACCACGGGCAAGGAGCTGCGCAAGCTCATGAGCTGGGTCGACGACGAGGCCTGAGCCGCCGGGCGCCGCGGCGGCCGAGGCCGTCGCGGCGCCCCGCCTCCCTGCCCGCGCCGGGCAGGCCATCCGTACGGGGGATGATCGGCGTCTGCGCGGAATCGGCCCCGGATCACGGCTAGACTGCGCAGCAGATTCGCGTCACAGGCTCACAGCGTCGTGCGTCTCCACGCGGCTGCCAACCTCCACCGCCTTCGGCCGTCGAGACGCGGCCGTCCTCCCCCTCGCCCAGGCGGGCGCGGGCGGTACTCCCAGGACTAGTGAGGACTGAGACCGAAGTGAGCAAGCCCGTAGTACTCATCGCCGAGGAGCTCTCCCCGGCCACCATCGACGCCCTCGGCCCGGACTTCGACGTCCGGCACTGCAGCGGGGCCGACCGTGGCGAGCTGCTGGCCGCGATCGCCGACGTCGACGCCATCCTGATCCGCAGCGCGACCAAGCTGGACGCCGAGGCCATCGGCGCCGCCCGCAAGCTCAAGGTCGTGGCGCGCGCCGGCGTCGGCCTGGACAACGTGGACGTCGCCGCCGCCACCAAGGCCGGCGTGATGGTCGTCAACGCACCGACCTCCAACATCGTCACCGCGGCCGAGCTGGCCTGCGGCCTCCTCGTCGCCACCGCCCGCAACATCCCGCAGGCGAACTCCGCCCTCAAGCAGGGCGAGTGGAAGCGCAGCAAGTACACGGGCGTCGAGCTGTCCGAGAAGACGCTCGGCGTCGTCGGCCTCGGCCGCATCGGCGTGCTCGTCGCCCAGCGGATGTCCGCCTTCGGCATGAAGGTCGTCGCCTACGACCCCTACGTGCAGCCCGCCCGCGCCGCGCAGATGGGCGTCAAGCTGCTGACGCTCGACGAGCTGCTCGAGGTCTCGGACTTCATCACCGTCCACCTCCCCAAGACGCCGGAGACGCTCGGCCTCATCGGCGACGAGGCCCTGCACAAGGTCAAGCCGAGCGTGCGCATCGTCAACGCAGCCCGCGGCGGCATCGTGGACGAGGACGCGCTCTACGCCGCCCTCAAGGAGGGCCGCGTCGCCGGCGCCGGGCTCGACGTCTACGCCTCCGAGCCCTGCACCGACTCCCCGCTCTTCGCCTTCGACCAGGTCGTGTGCACCCCGCACCTGGGCGCCTCCACCGGCGAGGCCCAGGAGAAGGCGGGCGTTGCCGTGGCCCGTTCCGTGCGGCTCGCCCTCGCCGGTGAGCTCGTGCCGGACGCGGTCAACGTCCAGGGCGGCGTGATCGCCGAGGACGTCCGCCCCGGGCTGCCGCTGGCCGAGCGGCTCGGCCGGATCTTCACGGCGCTGGCCGGCGAGGTCGCCGTCCGGCTCGACGTCGAGGTCTACGGCGAGATCACCCAGTACGACGTCAAGGTGCTGGAGCTGTCCGCGCTCAAGGGCGTCTTCGAGGACGTCGTCGACGAGACCGTCTCCTACGTCAACGCGCCGCTGTTCGCCCAGGAGCGCGGCGTCGAGGTCCGCCTCACCACCTCCAGCGACTCGCCGGACCACCGCAACCTCGTCACCGTGCGCGGCACCCTGAGCAACGGCGAGGAGATCGCCGTCTCCGGCACGCTGGCCGGGCCCAAGCACGTGCAGAAGATCGTCGGCGTCGGCGACCACGAGATCGAGCTGTCCCTCGCGGAGCACATGGCCTTCCTCCGCTACGGCGACCGCCCCGGTGTCGTCGGCACCCTGGGCCGCATCCTCGGCGAGGCCGGCATCAACATCGCCGGCATGCAGGTCTCCCGCGCCGAGGAGGGCGGTGAGGCGCTCGTCGCCCTCACCGTGGACGACACCATCCCGCCGTCCGTCCTCGCGGAGATCGCCGAGGAGATCGGCGCCACCTCCGCCCGCGCGGTCAACCTCCTCGACGGCTGACGGCTGACGGCACGCGGATCGAGCTGATGGCGGGTCACCGGGCTCCGGTGACCCGCCATCGGCGTTCCAGCCCCGTCCCCGCCCTGCTGCTCGGCCCGCTACTCTGCGTGCATGCATCCCCAACAGCCGTTTCCGCAACAGCCGCCCCCGCCGATAGGCCCGCCCCCGCCGCCCGTGCCCCCGCGCAGGCCTGTCGGCCTCCTCTTCGCCGCTCTGCTGGCCGGGGCGCTCCTCGGCGCAGTGGGAGGCGCCGCAGCCGTCGCGCTCGCGGGTGACGACGACGCGTCCGGCGCGCGCGCCGACGCGCTGGCGGCCTGCGGGGCGCTGGAGCGCTTCGACCACGAGAAGTACTACGACGAGGGACAGGACGGTATCGTCCACCTCCACCGCTGGAGCGGCGCGCACACACTGTCCCGGGCCGCCGGTGAGGCAGACTCCCGGTACCTGCCCCTGGCCGAGAACATCGACGAGGTGCGGTTGCAGGTCAATCAGCAGTACGAGTTCACCGATGCGGCGAAGCGTCACCTGGACGAGGCGCGGCGGCTCTGCGGCGAGCTCTGACCCGCCTCAGGCGCCGTCAGACCATCGGCCGACGTCGACCCTGTCGAAGACTTCCCCCTCCGCGTCGTACGCCGTGACCGTGAAGGTGTCGAAGCGGGGCAGCGCGGTGGTGTCGAGGAAGTACACGCCCCAGCCGGGGTCACCGGGCAGCGTGAACAGCTCAGCCGGGTACTCCTTTCCCGCCACGGTCACCACGATTCGCCGCGGCGGCTCCGGCAGCCGCCAGGCACCCTCGACCCGCTCGACGCCCGTGCCCGCCATGGCCAGGTACCCGGCACTGATGCTGCGGGGACGGATGTTCTCCCCCAGCCCCTGCTCGCGGGCGTGTTCCACGGCCTCCCGGAACCCCTCCGGCTCGGCGAGGACGTAGGTCTGCCGCCCCCCGGGCAGCAGCCCGAGCCGCAGTCCCGGCGCGACGGTGACCGGGGCGTAGGGCTCGACCGTCCGCGGCCCGGTGCCGGACGGGTCGGCGGGTGCGGGTGAGGGCACGGCGGGCTCCACGCGTCCCGGGTCGGCGGCGCCGGGCAGCAGGGGTAGTGCGGCCAGCACGGCCACGGCCGCCGCCGAGCCCAGGACGACGGCCCGCCGGGTCCGCCGTCGGGACCGGCCCGCCCGTACCACGGCGTCCACCGGCGCCGGGCCGGTCGGCAGCGCGTCGGCCTCCCGGCGCAGGGCGGCGCTCAGTTCGGCCTCCGCCCGCTCCGGCGCGGCCGGGAACTCTCGCTCGTCTCTCATACCGTCTCGCTCGTTGTGAGTCGGGGCAGTTCGGCGCGCAGCCTGGCCAGCGCCCGGGCCGTGTGGCTGCGCACGGTACCCACGCCGGTGCCCAGCAGCTCGGCCACCTCCGTCTCGCTCCGGTCCTCCAGGTACCGCAGCACCACGGTGGCGCGCTGCCGGGCGGGCAGGCGGCGCAGGGCGTCCAACAGGAGGCTGCGTTCGACGAGTTGGTCGGTGCGGTCCGGTGCCGCCCGCTCCGGCAGCCATTGGGTGAGCCACTCGCCGAGCCTGCGGCGGCGTATCCGGTCCGCGTTGGTGTTGATCAGAATGCGCCACACGTACGCCTCCGGGTCACGGGCGTTCCGCACCCGCTCCCAGCGCGTGTACGCCCGCGCCAGTGCGGCCTGCACCAGGTCCTCCGCGTCCTGGTGATGGCCGGTCAGCAGATAGGCCGTACGCAGCAGGCGCGGCCAGCGGCCCTCGACGAACGAACGGAAGTCGTCCTCCGCGCTCTTGTTCACCTGGCTCCTGTGTCCGGTCGTCGGTCTCCGGGCCGCGCCGGGGCCCCCATCACCCGGCGCGGCGGTCGGTCGAGGGTCAGCCGGCCGGCCAGGGCTCGACGTCCATGGTGTCGAAGACGTCGCCGTCGGCGTCCTTGGCGATCACCGTGAAGCTGTCCGGCAGCTCCTGGCCCCGGAGGTCGAGGTAGTAGGTGCCCCAGCCGGGCTCGCCCGGGAGCCGCACGATCTGCGCCGCGTAGTCGACGTTGTCTCCGAAGGAGACGATGATCTCGCGCGGCGTCTCGTCCAGCCGCCACGCACCGTCGATGATCTGGACCTCGCCCGACTCGGAGTAGACGCCGACGCTGATGCTGTCGGGGCGGATGTCGGAGCCGACGTAGCCCTTGGCGGACTCGATGTCCTCCGCGAAGCGCTCGTTCGGGCTGACCACGTAGTTCTGCTTGCCCGTGGGCAGCAGACCCATCCGCCAGTCCTCGCCGATGGCCACGGGCTCGTACGGCTCGACGACCTTCACCTCCAGGCCGCCGAACGTCTCCAGGCCGGAACGCGCGCTCTCCGACGCGGGGGCCTCTCCGGGCACCGCGGCCTCCGGGGCGGCGGCCTGGGCCCGCGTCGGCGCGGGCTCGGGCTGGTCCGCTGTCGCGATGCCGGCCCCGGCCAGCAGCAGCGTCGCCATCGCGCCGGTGGTGGCGGCCAGCCGACGACGCGTGGCCCGGCCGTGGCGGGTGCGGTTCTCGTTCATGGTGTGACTCCCGAAGGTGGCGGCGGGCCCGTGCGCGGCCCGCCTGGTTGCCTGTCACCTCTCAGACGTCACGCCGTGCCGGGATCTATGTCACGGCCGGAGAATTCTTCGTCGGCGGAGCCGGCGGGCAGGACGTCCGGACCGTGACGGAGCGTCTCCAGCAGGGCGCGTACCGCCGCGCGGCGGGGCGGGCCGCGGCGGAGTGCCGCGGTGATCGTGCGGGTCACCGGAGTCGTGAGTTCCCTGGTGACGACGTGATACCGGCGATCGACCGCCAGCCCGGGAAGCAGGGCGATCGACAGGCCGGCCTCGACGTGCTGCAGGGACATCAGGTAGTTGCTGAACCGGCAGACCACGCGCGGCTCGAACCCCGAATGACGGCACAGCCGCACTGCGAGGTTGGCCATGTAGGACTGCGGCACGTCGAACGCCCACGGCTCGTCCGCGACGGCCGTGAGGTCCACGGGGCCTCGGCCGGCCGCGGGGTGGCCCGGCGGGAGGACCAGCAGGACGGGGTCCGTGGCCAGCGGCACGAGGTCGAGGTCCGGGCCGAGCGGCAGCTCGTCGAAGTCCGTGGTCGTGATGACGAGGTCCGCGTCACCGGCGCGCAGGGCGGGGATGCTCGCGTGCGGTTCGAGCTCCAGCAACTCGACGTCCAGGTGCGGGTGTGCGCGGGCGAGACGGGTCACCGCCGGCACTGCCACGGAGTGGATCGCGCTCTGGAACGCGCCGAGCCGCACCAGCCCCGACGGCTCCTCGCCGAACCCGCGCAGCTCCGCCTCGATGCTCTCCATGTGGTCGAGGAGCGCTCGCGCACGCCGCGCGAGGATCACCCCGGCCGAGGTCAGTCGTACCCGGCGGCCCGTCCGCTCGAAGAGCTGGGTGCGGGTCTCGGCCTCGAGCACGGCCAACTGCTGCGAGACACTCGACGGACTCATGCTGGCGGCCTGGGCGACGGCCCGGACGGTGCCGAGGGTGTCCATCTGCGTGAGGAGGCGGAGCCTCCAGGGGTTCATCATGCGCCCATTGTTGTGCGGTTTCACCGAACAGCAGAGCCGGAAATGTGAGATGGACGTGCCGCTCGCCGTCTCCCTACCGTCGGGGCATGGTTGCTCCGTCCACGGACCCGACGTCCCCCGTTTTCACGACGACCGTTCCCACGACGACCGATCCCACCGCGCCCGCGTCCGGCGACGCCTTCTGGGCCGATGCCGAACGGCATCTCGTCCGCTACGGCGGCGCGTTCACCCCGGAGATCATCGATCGCGCCGCAGGGAGCTTCGTGTACACCGCGGCGGGCCGGAAGATCCTCGACTTCACCTCCGGCCAGATGAGCGCGATCCTCGGCCACTCGCACCCGGCGATCGTCGAGACCGTCCAGCGGCAGGTCGCGCACCTGGACCATCTGTACAGCGGCATGCTCAGCCGCCCGGTCGTCGACCTCGCCCGGCGCCTGTCCGACACCCTGCCCGCACCGCTGTCGAAGGTGCAGATCCTGACCACCGGCGCCGAGTCGAACGAGGCCGCGATCCGGATGGCCAAGCTCGTCACCGGCAAGCACGAGATCGTCTCGTTCGCACGGTCCTGGCACGGCATGACGCAGGCCGCCGCCTCCGCCACCTACAGCGCGGGCCGCAAGGGGTACGGCCCGTCCTCGCCCGGCAACTTCGCGCTCCCGGTGCCGAACGCGTACCGGCCCGACTTCACCACGCCCGACGGCTCCTTCGACTGGCGCCGCCAGCTCGACCTCGCCTTCGAACTGATCGACGCCCAGTCGACCGGCAGCCTGGCCGCCTGCCTGGTGGAGCCGATCCTCAGCGCGGGCGGCATCATCGAGCCGCCGCCCGGGTACTTCGCCGCCCTGCGGGAGAAGTGCCGGGAGCGCGGCATGCTCCTGATCCTCGACGAGGCACAGACGGGCCTGTGCCGCACCGGGACCTGGTACGCGTTCGAGCGCGACCGGGTCGTGCCCGACATCCTCACCCTGTCCAAGACGCTCGGTGCCGGACTGCCGGTCGCGGCCGTGGTCACCAGCGCCGACATCGAGCAGGAGGCGTACGAGCGCGGGTTCCTGTTCTTCACCACCCACGTCTCCGATCCGCTGGCGGCGGCGGTCGGCAACACGGTCCTCGACGTCCTGACCGCCGAACGGCTCGACGAACGGGCCCGGTCGCTCGGTGCCTTCCTGCGCCGGGGGCTGGAGGACATCGCCACGCGTCACGCGTGCGTCGGCGACACCCGCGGCCGGGGCCTGCTCGCGGCGCTCGAACTCGTCGCCGAGGACGCCGACGGCCCCGGCGTCGACGAGCTGGGCGCGGGGGTCACTCGCCGCTGCCTCGAACTCGGCCTGCACATGAACATCGTGCAGCTCCCCGGCATGGGTGGCGTGTTCCGGATCGCGCCGCCGCTGACCGCGACGCAGGACGAGCTGGCCCTCGGTCTGGAGATCCTGGACACGGCGATCGGCGACACGCGAGCCGCCCGCTGACCGTCCCGCCCCCCGCGTCACAGGCGGGTGGCCTTGAGGGCCATGTGGAGGAGGAGCCGGGACTCGCCGTCGCCCAGATCGAGCCCGGTGAGCTGCTCGACGCGGGAGAGCCGGTAGTAGAGGGTCTGCCGGTGGACGCCGAGGGCCGCGGCGGCCCGTCCGGCCTGCCCGGCGCAGTCGAGGTAGACCTCGGCGGTGCGCGCCATCTCCCGGTGGGCCGGGTCCAGCAGCCGTCTGAGGACCGGGTCGGCCCTGACGGTGTCCGGCAGGGCCGTCAGGAGACGGTACGGGCCCAGCTCCGGCCACAGGGCGACGGGCCCCAGCCGTGGCTCCGCCCGGGCCGCGCGGGCGGCGGCGAGGGCCTGCCGCCAGGCCTCGGCGGGCTCGGCGAGCCCGGGCAGCCCGGCGCTGACCCCGGCCGTGGCGACCGGCCCGGCGCCGGGCACGACGACCGGCCCCGGGCCCGCCCCGGCGCTCGTGGCGGAGCCGGTGCCGTCCGGGGCGCCGCTGCGGGGCGAGCGCAGGAGCCGCTCACCGGCGCTGCGGGCGGGGTCGAGCCCCTCGGGCGTGTGCAGCCGGACCAGGGCCGCCAGGGCCCCCTCGGCTGGGGCGGCGGCGTCCCCGGGCCGTACCGGGCACGTCACCGGCACCTGGGGGAGGCGGGTGGCCGGGGGCCCGGCGCCCTCGGCGCGCCACGGGGTGACGGCGACGACGGCCAGCGGGCGCCCGGCCGCCGGGCCGAGCGCCGAGCGCAGCTCCTCCGCGGCGGTCAGGCGCTCACCGGCCGGACCGGTGAGCGCGGTGTGCAGCAGCTCGCCCAGGCGGGCACCGGAATGGGCCTCGGCCGCCAGGAGCGCCCCGATGCGGTCGGCCGTGGCGAGAGCCTCGGTGAGCCGGGGGTCGTCGAGCTCCAGGGTGCCGTCGTCCAGGAGCCAGATGTAGCCGTGCGCCACGCCGCCGTGCCGCACGGGCAGGCAGATCCGGCCCTTGACGACCCCGGCGGCCGGGTCGGGCGGGATCCGGACCGGGCCACGCGCCCGGGTGATCCCGAACCGCTCGAACCAGGCCCGGACGGCGGCCGAGGAGCGGCGCTGCATGATCGACCGCGTGCGGACGGGGTCGAGCACGAGGTCGTCGTCGCTCTCGGTGCTGTGGGCGCCGAAGGCGATCAGCGTGAAGTCGCGGTCCTCCAGGGTGGCGGGGGCGCCCAGCAGCGCCGACACCTCGTCGATCAGGCCCTGGTAGTCCTCGCGCATCGCCGGTCCGCCCCTCTCGTCGCAGCCTGTGGCGCCGGCCCCGGCGCCGACGCGTCCCGCCCACCCCATTCTCATACAACTGTCTGAGATTCGTGCCACGCGAGCGTGACAGGTGTCGATGGCCGGTCGCCGGCGCGATCCTTAGATTTTGCGGCGGCTCACCCCGCCGTTGAAAGAATGTCCTGTTGGAGGTGCCCGTTGCTGGGTCCTGTGCTTCTCGCCGCCGCGCGCAGTGACGGCATCCGCCGCCTCGTCTCGGCCGCCCCGTTCACCCGGCCCGTCGTGGACCGTTTCGTGGCCGGAGAGCGCCTGGAGCACGCCGCGTGGGCCGTGCGCGACCTGACCGGTCGCGGGCTGGAGGTGACCCTCGACCACCTCGGCGAGGACGTCACCGACCCCAGCGAGGCCCTCCGCGCCCGCGACGCCTACCTCGCCCTCGCCGACGTCCTCGGGGAGGAGGACCTCGACGGGCGCGCCGAGATGTCGGTGAAGCTGTCCGCGTTCGGCCAGGCACTGCCCGGCGGCCACGACATCGCCTACGCGAACGTGCGCCCCGTCGTCGAGGCCGCGGCGGCGGCCGGGACCACGGTGACCCTGGACATGGAGGACCACACCACCGTGGACTCCACGCTCGCCATCCTCGCCGAGCTGCGCAAGGACTTCCCGCAGACCGGAGCCGTCGTCCAGTCCTACCTCTTCCGCACCGAGGAGGACTGCCGCGCGCTGGCCGGGGAAGGCTCCCGGGTGCGCCTGGTGAAGGGCGCCTACAAGGAACCCGCCGAGGTCGCCTATCAGAACAAGCACGACGTCGACCGGGCGTATGTACGCTGTTTGAAGATCCTCATGGCCGGTCAGGGCTACCCCATGATCGGCTCGCACGACCCGCGGATGGTCGCCATCACCCAGGAGCTCGCCCGCCGCTTCGGCCGCAAGCCGGACGAGTACGAGTTCCAGATGCTCTACGGCATCCGCGAGGCTGAACAGGAGCGCCTGGTCGCCGCCGGTCACCGGATGCGCGTGTACGTGCCGTACGGCACCGACTGGTACGGCTACTTCATGCGCCGCCTCGCCGAGCGCCCGGCCAACCTCGCGTTCTTCCTGCGCTCGCTCGCCACCCGCGGCTGAGCGCGGGCCCACCCGGCGGCCCACCGCCACTGCCGTCCCTCTCCCCGACCCCGAAGGAGACATGCCAGCCATGGATGCTGTGACCCAGGTCCCCGCCCCGTACAACGAGCCGGTGCACGGCTACGCCCCCGGCAGCCCTGAGCGGGCCCGCCTGGAGCGCAGGCTGAAGGAGCTGGCCGAGAACCCGATCGACCTCCCCATGACGATCAACGGGGAGAAGCGCATGGGCGGCGGCGAGCGCTTCGACGTCGTCCAGCCGCACGCCCACGCCAAGCGGCTGGGCACCTATGCGAACGCCACCCGGCAGGACGCCAAGGACGCCGTCGACGCCGCCCTGGCCGCCGCCCCGGCCTGGCGCGCCCTGTCCTTCGACGACCGCGCCGCCATCATCCTCAAGGCCGCCGAGCTGCTGGCCGGCCCCTGGCGCGAGACGATCGCCGCCTCCACCATGCTGGGCCAGTCCAAGACCGCCCAGCAGGCCGAGATCGACGCGCCCTGCGAGCTGGTCGACTTCTGGCGCTTCAACGTGCACTTCGCCCGCGAGCTGCTCACCGAGCAGCCCCCCATCCAGCCCAAGGGCGTGTGGAACCGGCTGGACCACCGTCCGCTGGAGGGCTTCGTCTACGCGATCACGCCGTTCAACTTCACGGCCATCGCGGGCAACCTGCCCACCGCCCCCGCGCTGATGGGCAACGTCGTCGTCTGGAAGCCCTCGCCCACCCAGACCCACTCCGCCGTGCTGCTCATGGAGCTCCTGGAGGAGGCCGGGATGCCCCCCGGCGTCATCAACCTGGTCACCGGTGACGGCAAGGACGTCTCCGAGGTCGCCCTGCCGCACCCGGAGCTGGCCGGCATCCACTTCACCGGCTCCACCGGCACCTTCCAGCACCTGTGGCGCGAGGTCGGCAACAACATCGCCGGCTACCGCTCCTACCCGCGTATCGTCGGCGAGACCGGCGGCAAGGACTTCATCGTCGCCCACCCCACCGCCGACCCGGCGATCCTGAAGACCGCCATCACCCGCGGCGCCTTCGAGTACCAGGGCCAGAAGTGCTCCGCCGCCTCCCGCGCCTACGTCCCGCGCACCCTGTGGGAGGGCGGCCTGCGCGACGAGCTGGCCGCGGAGGCCGAGGGCCTGACGATGGGCGACGTCACCGACCTGTCCAACTTCATCGGCGCCGTCATCGACGACCGTGCCTTCGCCAAGAACAAGGCCGCCATCGACGCCGCCAAGGCCGACCCGTCCTGCGAGATCATCGCGGGCGGCACCTACGACGACTCGGTCGGCTATTTCGTCCGCCCGACCGTCATCGCCTGCTCCGACCCCGAGAACGACGTCTTCAAGACCGAGTACTTCGGGCCCATCATCGCCGTCCACGTCTACGAGGACGAGAAGTTCGACGCCATGCTGGAGCAGATGGAGTCCGTCTCCGCCTACGCGCTGACCGGCGCCGTCCTCGCCAAGGACCGGGCCGTCCTCGCCAAGGCCTCGGACAAGCTGCGCTTCGCGGCCGGCAACTTCTACCTCAACGACCGTCCCACCGGCTCCATCGTCGGCCAGCAGCCCTTCGGCGGCGCCCGTGCCTCCGGCACGAACGACAAGGCGGGCTCGAAGTTCAACCTGCTCCGCTGGATGTCGCCGCGCTCCATCAAGGAGACGCAGGTCGCCCCGACCGACTACCGCTACCCGCACATGGGCTGACCCCCAGCCCCACCGGGCCCGGCCCCCGCACCGCGGGCGCCGGGCCCGCCCCTTTCCCGCCGGGGTTCGCTGCCGCGCCCCGTGCGCCCCTGCCGGCGCCGCTCCGCGCCTGCGTAGCATCGGCAGCACCGTCAGTCCCCGTACGAGGAGCCGCCGTGGCCCGCGAAGTCGACACGACAGCGTGCGAGAAGACACCTGCCGCGATCCGCGCGGCGCTGGAGCGCCGCCCCGACTGGCTACGCGGCTTCGAGCAGGACTTCCTCAGCGCGGCGGCGGAGTTCGACCAGGCGGCGCTGGACACCGCCGTGGACCGCTGGTTCCCCGCGGCCTGCGCCTGCGCGACGCCCGGCTACCTGGATCAGGTCGAGAACGACGTCCGCCGGGTACAGCAGGGCGACACCGAGGGCATGATCTTCCGGGACGCGGAGGGGAACGCCTACGACGCCCAGGGAACGCCCCTGTCCCTCTGCGCGGGTGAACGATGAGCACGTACGCGATCCGGTACGCCGAGCGCGCGGCTCGCCGCAAGGCGGCGTTACCGGCACCTCAGCGCAGTGCACTGGAACGGCTGGAGAAACAGCTCAGCGCCAATCCCTTCGGGAACGGCGCGCGGAGCAACCAGGACAACAGCTGGACGGCGTTCTTCACCGGCGGAATGACCGTCTACGTCGTCTCCAACCGCCACGTCGTGATCAACGTCATCGACCTGGTCGCCGTGTGACGGCTCCGCCGTCACTGTCCTCCACCCGCGGAACTACGCAACGTCGCCCTCCGAACACCCCTTAGGGTGGTCTGTTCGACCTCCGAGCCTCGGGAGGCCTGGTCGGCCTGGATCTTCCGCCAAGGGAACCGGAAGCCAGGCTGGACGCACTGGCACACCGGCTCGTGGCCCTGCGCACCACCGCGTCCGGCGGCCGTGCTGAGCAGGTTTCCGAGGCGCGGGGAGGATACGCCACTTCCCTGCGCCGGGATCGCCCGATGCGGGATGATGGCGCCGGTATGACTGATCCCGCAGAGCGGCCCACGCGGGCCGAGTACAGCCCGTTCGCCCACCTGACGGCGCCGAACGCCCCCTTGTACCGGCAGGTCACGGGCGCCTTCCTGGCCGCGAAGGACAGGTTCGCCGTCCATCTGCGCCCCGAGGACGTCCACGCCGCGCTGCCCGCTGACCAGCGTCCGGAGGCGGAGGCGCTCGTCCAGGCCCTCGACCGGCTCGTGGAGTGGGGCAACCTGCGGTCCGACCCGGACACCGCCCGGGTGACGGCGGTCGAGGACTTCTACCGCAAGCGGTTCATCT
Organism: Streptomyces sp. WMMC1477; assembly: GCF_027460245.1. Lineage (NCBI taxonomy): Bacteria > Bacillati > Actinomycetota > Actinomycetes > Kitasatosporales > Streptomycetaceae > Streptomyces > Streptomyces sp. WMMC1477. Next base: position 4,388,594 of record NZ_JAPZBD010000003.1, read on the forward strand.
ATCAGCTCACGCGGGAGGGCGAGGCGGCAGAGGCGGCGCTCGGCACCTTTGACGAGGCGCTGGGGCGACGGGGCGAGCTACAGGCCGTCGCCCTGCACGACATCGTCACCCAGCTTCGGGCGCTGCTGGTGATCGCCTCCGAGGGCGATCCAGATCCGAGTAAGGCCCACCTCGCACTGGACGCGCTCACCGGACGGTTCAGCGCACTCGCCGAGAACGCCCGCGTCTTCATGGGGTCGCTCCAGCGCACCATCGACCTGCACGATGTCGAGGTCGACGCGTTTCTCGCCTACAAGGACCGGTTGATCCAGTACCTGGAGCGGTTCATCCAGGATCTGATCACCCTGGGCGGCCGGATCGCCGCGCTCATCGGCGAGCTGGAGTCCCAGGGCCGGGTGCAGCCGCTGCTGCGGCTGGCCGCCGCCCGTGAGGCGACCGACGCGGTACCGGAGGAAGCGGAGCTCGCGGAGGCGGCGGCCCACGAGCGCTGGTCGGCGCGCTGGTCAGGGCTGACGCGGTGGTTCGTCTCGGGGGAGGGACGCGAGTCCCAGGCCCGGCTGCTGCGCGGCCGTGCCCTGGGCGGAATCCGGCAGCTCCTGGCGGTCGTCCGGCAGCTCAACGAGCGGCGCTCCGGTCGCTCGGACCGCTCGGCCGACTTCCGCACCCTCGCCCGCTGGTTCGCCGAGGCCCCGGATGACGCGGCGCGGCACCGGCTGTGGCGGGTCGCGTTCGGCCTGTACTCCTCGCGGCATCTGACCGTGGACGCCGACACCCTCGCCCAGCGCACTGCCGAGCCCGTACCGGCGGCGACGCCCTGGGCGGCGGCCGAGCCGCTGCGGATCAGCCCGCAACTGCGCCGCACCGGAAGCTACGAACGGCGCGGCAAACCGCGCCGGGTCGCCGATCGCGGCGCGGCCCGGGCCCGGTTGGCGGAGATCGCCGCCCGTGAGGCCGAGCAGACCGCGCAGGCGCGCAGACGTCTGGTCACACAGGGCGAGCTGCGGCTGTCACAGCTGAGCGAGTTCGACCCCCGTGCCTTCGAGCTGTTCCTGCGGCTGCTCGGCGACGCCCTGGCCACCTGGCGGCCGGGCATGACGACGACGTACGCCACCAGCGGCGACGGCTCGCTGGACATCCGGCTCACCGCCCTGGACGACGGCTCGACAGCCGAGATCCACACCCCGGCGGGGATGTTCCGGGGCCCGGACCACCTCGTGGAGATCACCGACCTCTCCTCGGACCGGCCGGCACTGCGGGCGGAAGGGAGGCCGAGGGGATGAGCACCCACCTCGCCGACGTGCTCGAAGGCCAGCGCGCCGCCGACGTCCGACGGGCCGCACGGGCTCTGCTCAAGGAGCCGCTGCTGACCTCCGAGGGCCCGTCCGCAGACGCCTTCCGCCTGGTGCGCCAGCACCAGGCCGAGCTGCGGGAGTGGTTCGAGCGCAACACCGGCTGGAGCCTGCGCGTGGACGCGGAGGCCGCGCGGCTGCGCAAGACGCCCGGCACCCTGTCCGACGCCACGCACCCCGCCCGGGAGGCCCGCCGCACCCCGCTGCCCTTCACCCGCCGACGCTACGTGCTCCTCTGCCTGGCCCTGGCCGCGCTGGAGCGGGGCGAGGCACAGGTCGCCCTCGGCCGGCTGGCCGAACAGGTCGTGCTGGCCGCGGCCGACCCACGGCTGAGCGAGTCCGGCATCACGTTCACCCTGGAACGCCGCGAGGAGCGGAGCGATCTGGCCGCGGTCGTCCGGGTGCTGCTGAGCCTGGGCGTGCTGCGCCGGGTCGCCGGGGACGAGGACGCCTACGTCAGCGGCTCAGGTGACGCGCTCTACGATGTGCGCCGCCGCGTCCTGGCCGGGATGACGGCGACGAGCCGTGGCGCCTCCCTGGTCACCGCCGAGGAGTTCGACGACCGACTGGCCGAGCTGACGGCCCAGAGCGCGCTGGAAAGCGACGAACTCCGCTTCCGCGCCATCCGCTGGAAGCTCACCCGCTGCCTGCTGGACGACCCGGTCCTCTACTACGAGACGCTGAGCGACGAGGAGCTGGCCTACCTCACCCGGCAGCGCGGTTTCATGACCGTGCGGATCACCGAACTCACCGGGCTCGTCCCGGAGGTGCGGGCTGAGGGCATCGCCATGGTGGACCCGCTGGACGACCTGACCGACGTGCGGATGCCGGAGCAGGGCACCCATGGCCATGTCACGCTGCTGCTCGCCGGGCACCTGGCGGCAGCCGACAGCGCGGTGCGGCCCGCTGAACTGGAGGGCCGGGTACGGGAGCTGGCCGTGGAGCACGGCGGCTTCTGGTCCAAGACCGCCCGGGAGCCGGGAGCGGAGCCCGAACTGGTTGAGCAGGCACTGAGCAAGCTCGTGGCTCTCGGCCTCGTGCGGCGAACGCCGGAAGGCGTCGTCCCGCTGCCCGCGCTCGCCCGGTACGCCGTCGGCGAACCCGAGGTGCGAGAGCCCGGGGCCACACGTGCCCGGCGCCCGTCGGGGAGCCCACGGACATCACGCCGCTCGGCCGACAGAAGCCCATGACGCCCCTCCAGCCCCTCCGCGAAAGGCGGCCCGCCGCGTTGACCGCTCTGCCCATCCCCGCCGCCGGCCGGTGGCGCCCGCTGCGCATCGGCCTCGTCGACATGTTCCACTACGACGCCGAGGAGTTCTGGTTCCACGACGGACGGCTCCTGCTGCGGGGCAACAACGGCACCGGCAAGTCCAAGGTGCTGGCGCTCACCCTGCCCTTCCTCCTGGACGGCGACCTCTCGGCCCGCCGTGTCGAACCCGACGGCGATCCCGGCAAGCGGATGGAGTGGAACCTGCTGCTCGGCGGTGAGCATCCGCACCCCGAACGGCTGGGCTACGCCTGGATCGAGTTCGGCCGCGTGGAGGAGACGACGGGCCAGGAGCGGTTCCGCACCCTGCTGTGCGGCCTGAAGGCGGTCAGCGGGCGCGGCATCGCCCGTCACTGGTTCGCCGTCACCGAACAGCGGATCGGGGCCGGGCTGCACCTGCTCGATGCTACGGGCACCGCCCTGTCCCGGGACCGCCTGGCGGAGGCCATCGCAGAACACGGCATGGTCTACGACACGGCGACGTCCTACCGCAGGGCCGTCGACGAGTCCCTCTTCGGCCTGGGTGAACGCCGCTACGCGGCCCTGGTCGACCTGCTCATCCAACTGCGCCAGCCGCAGCTCTCCAAGCGCCCCAACGAGGCCGCCCTGTCCCGGGCGCTGACCGAGGCGCTGCCGCCGATGGACCAGGCGGTGATCGCCGACGTCGCCGAGGCGTTCCGGTCCCTCGACGAGGAGAAGGACGAGCTGCGCGCCGCGCAGGATGCGTCGGCGGCCTCATCCACCTTCCTGGAGCATTACCGCCGCTACGCCCGGATGGCGTCCCGGCGCAGGGCTCGCCTCCCGCGCACCGAACACGCCCGCTACGAGAGCGTGCAGCGTGATCTGAGCAGGGCGCAGGCAGAGCGGGAACAGGCTGTCGCCGAGCGGGCGGAGGCCGAGGAACGTCTCGTCCAGCTGGAGGAGCGGGCCACCCGGTTCGCCGCCCAGGACGCTGCGCTGCGCGCAGGCCCCGAGATGCGCGACGCCCGGGCGCTGGAGCGGGCCACAGAGGACGCCGCCCGTACCGCCGCCGAGCTGAGCCGGGCCCGGCAGGACCGGGAGCAGGCCTCCCAGACGCACACCCGGGCGCAGGGCCGCACCCGGACCGCCGAGAACCGCCTCGCCCTCGCCCAGGAAGCGTTGGACGGGCTGCGCAAGCGCCTGGACGAGAGTGGGAACATCGCCGGGCTGGACGGAGCCGTGCGCACCGACGGCGCGTCCGAGGCCGAGCTGCGGCGGGCGGCCGAAGAGACGCGGGCCCGCCGTCTGCGCGCTGTGGAACACGTTGAGGGGCTGGCGGCGCGGGCCGGGCGCGCGGAACGGGAGCGGCGTGCCGCTCTCCTGCGCGCCGAGGAGGCCGAAGCGGACGTCACGCACAGCGCGGAACACCTCGCCGGGACGGAGGCCCGGGCGGCGGAGGACGGGCGCGCCCTGGTGGAGCGCGTGCGCGACCACCTGACCGCGAGCACCGAGTTGCGCGTGCCCGGCCTGCCGGGGGTGCTGGACGCCACGCAGGAGTGGACCGGCCGGCTGGACGGGGCGAACCCCGCGCGGCAGGCCGCCACCGGAGCGCACCGTGAGGCCACCGCGCGGCTGGCCGAGGAGTCGGCCCGCTGGGAGCACCGCTCGGCGGAGACGGAGGAACACCGCGGCCGGCTGGCCGAGGAACTGGCCGGACTCGAAGCGGGCGGGCAGCGCGCTCCTCGCCCACCGGGCACCCGGGCACCCGGAGCCCGCGACCACAAGGCCGGCTCCCCCTTCTGGCGGCTGGTCGACTTCCGGCCGTACGTCACGGCAGCCGAACGCGCCGGACTGGAAGCGGCCTTGCAGGCGTCCGGGCTGCTCGACGCCTGGGTGTGCCCCGACGGCACCGCAGTTGGCGCCGACGAGCACGACGTGCTGCTGACGGCCGATGGGAAGGCTGCAGGAGCCTGTCTCGCCGAGGTGCTGCGGCCCGCGATCGACCAGGGTGACCCCCGCGCCGCCGCGGTGGGTGAGGCGACCGTCGACCGCCTGCTCGCGTCGGTCGGACTCGTCCGCGCCGGCACGCCCGCACGACCCTCGCCGGAGACCGGCACGTGGATCGCGGAGGACGGCGGGTTCCGCGTCGGCGCGCTGAACGGGAGCTGGACCAAGGCGCAGGCGGAGTACGTCGGAGAGGGCGCCCGGGAGGAGGCGCGCCGTGCCCGGATCACCAGGCTGCGCCAGGAGCACGGGGCGCTGACGGCTGAGCGGGATCGGATCGGCGCCGCGCTGCGGGAGCTCGTCGCACGGCAGGGCACGCTCGACGCCGAGCTGGCGGCGCTGCCCGACGACGACGCCGTGCGCCGCGGTCACGCCGGAACCGCCGCCGCCCTGGAGGCCCTCACCCGGGCCCGCGAGCGCCACGAGGAACGGTCGGCGGAACTGGCGCGGGCGACGCGGCTGGCCGTCGCGGCGGCGGAGGAGCTCACCACCACCGCCACGGACATGCGGCTGCCCTCCGACCCCGCCGGGCTGGCCGGCGCCCGCGAGGCGCTCACCGAGCACGCGCTCCTCCTGGCCGGGCTGTGGCCCGCGCTGCGCGAGGCCAACGACGCCGGGCGCGCGCTGGGCGAGGAGCGGGAGGACGCGACTCGCGCCGCGCGGCAGGTCGCGGAGCTCGCCGAACGCGCCGACGAGGCAGCCCGTTCGGCCGCCGCCGCGGACGAACGCCGCACCACCCTCGCCGCCACCGTCGGCTCGGCCGTGGCCGAGCTCCAGCGGCGTCTGGAGGAGACGGCCGCCGCGGCGCGGGAGTGCGAGGGGCAGCGACGACGCACTCGCGCCGCCCACGGCGAGGCCGACCGTCTGGCCAGCCGCGTCGAGGGACGCATCGAGCGCCTGGAGCAGGAGATCACCACGGTGACTGCGGCCCGGGAGGAAGCCATCACCGCCCTCCAGCGGTTCGCCCGGACGGGACTGCTCGCCGTCGCTCTTGCGGAACTCGCGGTGCCCGACGCGGACGGGGAGCCTTGGGCCGCCACCCCGGCCATCGCCCTGGCCCGGACGATCGAGGCCGAACTGGCCGCCACAGACGAGTCCGACAGCGCCTGGGAGCGCGTGCAGAAGCGACTGAGCGAGGAGTTCACCAAGCTTCAGGACGCTCTCTCCCGGCACGGCCACACGGCCTCCGCCTATCCCGGCGACGACGGCATGCGGGTCGAGATCGTCTACCAGGGCCGTAGCCGCTCCGTGCCCGAACTCGCCCGCGCGCTCGGCGAGGAGGTGACGGAGCTGGAGCGCATCCTGTCCGCCCACGAGCGGGAGATCCTGGAGACCCACCTGATCACCGAGGTGGCGGGTACGCTGCACGAACTGATCGGCGCGGCCGAGCGGCAGGTGCGGGCCATGAACGCCGAGCTGGAGCAGCGCCCCACGTCCACGGGGATGCGGCTGCGGCTGGCCTGGCGCCCTTCGCGCAAGGCGCCCCCGGGGCTGGCCCAGGCCCGGGAACGGCTTCGGCAGAGCGTCGACGCGTGGTCGGCGCAGGACCGTGCGGCGGTCGGGGAGTTCCTCCAGGAGCAGATCGCGCGGCAACAGGCCGCCGACAGTTCGGGGAGCTGGCTGGAGGATCTCACGGCGGCTCTCGACTACCGGGCCTGGCACGAGTTCGGCGTCGAGCGCCACCAGAACGGCACGTGGGTTGCGGCGACAGGACCCGCCTCCGGGGGTGAGCGGGTGCTCGCCGTCTCCGTACCGCTGTTCGCGGCGGCGTCCTCCCACTACGCCAGCGCCGCGGTGCCCCACGCGCCCCGACTGGTCACTCTCGACGAGGCTTTCGCTGGCGTGGACGACGACTCCCGGGCGAAGTGTCTGGGGCTGCTGCACGCCTTCGACCTGGACGTGGTGATGACCAGCGAACGCGAGTGGGCCTGCTATCCCCAGGTGCCCGGCATCGCCATCGCCCAGCTCTCCCGCGTCGACGGCATCCCGGCCGTTCTGGTGACCCGCTGGCAGTGGGACGGCGCACAGCGGCTGCGCGGCCCGGAGCCCGACCTCCGGGTGCCCACAGCGGCGGTGCCGCCGCAGAGCCGGACGAGCGAGTCGGGCACGACGCTCCGACCGACGACCCCCCGGGAGTGACGGTGGAGCTGAATCACGCGCCGGACCCGGGGGCACGGAGCCCGAGGGAGGGCATACTGTCGCCGTTTGAGGCCGACACCGACGGCAGTGAGAACGTGGACGCCGAGCGGCTGGAGCGCCTGCTCGGTGTTCCGGCCATGTCCTGGCTGGTGGCCCGGGTCCGGGACCGGCTGGTACGCGGCCGGCCGCTGACCGGCGCCGTCTCGCTCAAGGCGCCGGACGACGCCCAGCGGGCGGCGGTCGAACGGCTGCTGGGCCGCGCGCCGAGCTCTGGCGGCTCGCTGACCGTGCGCCTTGACACGGTCGACGCGACGCTGCGCCGTTCCGGCGTCAGCCCGCACGGGCTGGCGGTGGCCGTGGCGTTCCTCGATGGCCCGGTGACTCCTCGAAGCGAGCTGCGCGACCGGGAGACCCGGGCATGGGATGAGGCCTGCGCCCCGTTGAGCACGCTCGGCCCCGAGCTCGCCGGCTGGGCCGAGCGCATCCGCGGCGAGGGTCTCCTCCGACGGCTTGCCCGCACCCCGGAGACGGCCCGGCCCCTGCTGGCCGACGCGGTGACGGTGCTGCGCGCACTGCCGGTCGAGCCCGCCACGTCGCTCGCCGCCTTCGCCGCCCGCACGCTGGGGCGCTCCCACGCACTGGACGCCGGAACACCCCTGGCCACGCTGACCCTGTCCGGCGCTCGCGCGCTCACCGGCTTCCCCGACGGCTCGGGTGCCGAGTGGCGCCGCGAGGCGTGGGCATCGGCCGGGCTGCTGAAGGACGACCTCTCCTCGACGGTTCTCGTCCTGAACCTCCGCGGCACCCTGGCACTGGACGCGCTGGCCGACGCGGGAGAGCCCGCCGTCCTCACCCTGCGTCAGGTCGCCCGCCAGTACCCGGCGCGGGGCGGAAGCCCCGCCGGAGCGGTCTACGTCTGCGAGAACCCGACCGTGCTGTCGTCCGCGGCTGACGCCTACGGCCCGCACTGCCCGCCGGTGGTCTGCCTGGCCGGACATCCCTCGACCGCCGCCGTTCTGCTGCTGCGCCGCCTGGTAGCCGGTGGGGCGACTCTGCGCTACCACGGAGACTTCGACTGGGGCGGGCTGCGCATCGCCGGCGCGCTGCGCCGGCGGGTGCCCTGGGAACCGTGGCGCTACACGGCGTCCGACTACCGTGCCGTTGTAGGTGCCGGTGTCGGCTTGGTGCGCGGCTGGTCGCGCCTCAGCGGCCCGGCGGCCGAGTCGCCCTGGGACGAGGGCCTGGCCGTGGCCCTGGCCGAGCACGGGGTCCGGGTCGAGGAGGAGGCGGTGCTCCCCGATCTCCTGTCCGACCTCCGGTCACCGACCAAGCGCTGAGGAGCACACTCGGGCCACGCCGGCGGTCGACCGGGGGCGTCAGCGGTCGGTGCGCACGGGGAGGGCGGTGACGATCTCGTCGTCCTCCACCTCTCCGGTCGGGGTGAAGCCGAGCGACTCGTACAGCCGGGCCGAGGCGTGGTTGGCCGGATGGTAGGAGAGGCGCAGTTCGCGGCAGTCGGGCTGCTCGGACAGCCACCGCATGAGCGTCCGGAGCGCCGCCCGTCCGATGCCCTGCCCCTGGTGGTCCGCGTCGATCAGCAGGCCGCCCAGCCAGTGCGCACCGTCCGCCGGGTCGAAGCCCCACATCACGTGCCCGACGACGTGGCCGTCCGCGCGGACGGCCACCGAGTTCCACGCCTCCTCGCGCATCGACAGCAGCAGGTAGCGGGCACCCAGCGCCGCGACGAAGGCGCGCTGCTCGTCGCGCGGGGCGACGTCGGCGACCGCCCGCCAGTTGTCCTCGGTCACCGTTTCGAGTGAGACCGTCCGTCCCCGCCGGTCGCTGAGTCCATAGTCGATGGCATCCACAAGCAGGCATCCGACCACGTTTCCCGGCCGGACGCACCCCGGTAAGGCGCCCCTACGCGGTACGCAGGACGGGGCCGGTGATCTCCTCGGTGATCGTGAAGCCCTTCGCCGGCCCCTCCGGGATCGTCACGTCCTTCCCGTAGGGCACGCGGGTCTCGGCGGCGTAGACGGCCTCGTCCGGCGCCGGGTCGGTGAGAACGGTGACTCGGCGGCAGCGGGGACGGAGCTGGTCATCGGCGCCTCCGGGGCGACAGTGGTCATGGGACACCTCCTCCTCAGGTCTGGGCGTGTGGGTACACGTCGCACAAGCGACGCGGTCACGCCAAGCAGCCGGGTATACGAGGAACCGATACTGCGGTCGGACCGTCACTCCTAAGGTGGGCACATGGCGATTCGGGCGATTCTGTGGGACGTCGACGACACCCTCTTCGACTACACCGGGGCCGATCGGGCCGGTGCGCTGCGGCACCTCGCCGAGGAGGGGCTCCTGGGCGCCTACCCCACGCCCGAGGCCGCGCTGGAGCGGTGGCGGGAGGTGATGGAGGAGCAGTTCGCGCTGTTCCTCGCCGGGGAGCTGGAGTTCCACGAGCACCGCCGGGGGCGGGCGAGGGGCTTCCTCGGGAACGCCGGGCTGTCCGACGCGGAGGCCGACGCCTGGTTCAACCGCTACGTCGTGCACTACGAGGCCGCCTGGTGCCTGTTCCCGGACGTCCTGCCCGCCCTGGACGCGCTCAGGGACGGCTACCGGCACGGAGTGCTGTCGAACTCCTCCACCCGCAACCAGGATCGCAAGCTGCGCAGGCTCGGCATCCGGGACCGGTTCGAGGTGCTGGTCTGCGCCGACGACATCGGCTGCGCCAAGCCGGACCCCGGGGCGTTCCGGGCGGCCTGCGCCGCCCTCGGGCTGCCGCCACACGAAGTGGTCTACGTGGGAGACCAGTTGACGACGGACGCGCTGGGTGCCCTGGACGCGGGGCTCGCCGGGGTGTGGCTCGACCGGCTCGGCCGGGAGGCCCCGGACGGGATCTTGTGCATCAGGGGGCTGGACGAGCTCCGGCAGGCACTCCTGTCCCACCCGCCCCAGAATGCTCAGTAACCCCTGCTGACCTGCCGTGATACCGCAGGGGAGTGGTGTTCGTCTCAGATAGTAGGAAGGCCAACTATTTGGCGAGACATCACAGCCGATCGCTCGTACCTTAGGAGGAGCCGAACGTCTCGCTCTATCAGCGAACGGCGGATGAGGCACCGTGCCCGACGCAGGTCACCCCTGCCGCGCGGAGGCCCCCGCCCCCTCTCCGGCGTTTCCGTATTTCTCTTCTCGGGGTCCGCCTGCCTGAAGGAGCCTTGATCATGGACGCCAACACCCGCCGCCGCACCCGCCGTGTTGCCCGCACCACCGACCCCGCCCGCAAGAACGCCGCCGCCGCGCTCCAGCGTGCGCTGGACCGTCGTGACAACGGCGGAGCCACCGGCCACTGAGTCCCGCAGGGCGGCTCCGGGTGGCGGTAGGGCCCCTACCGCCACCACGTCGTCCGTATGGTGGACGAAGTCTGGTCGAGGCATGGGACGGGAGTAGGGTCCGGCGCATGGCGCGAAGCATCAATCTCGCAGTGATTCCCGGTGACGGCATCGGCCCGGAGGTCGTGGCCCAGGGTCTGAAGGTCCTCACCGCCGTCCTCCCGCAGGACGTCAAGCTGGAGAGCAGGGAGTACGACCTCGGCGCGGCCCGCTGGCACGCGACGGGGGAGACGCTCCCGGACGACGAGCTGGAACAGCTGGGGCAGCACGACGCGATCCTGCTCGGCGCCGTCGGCGACCCGAGCGTGCCGTCCGGTGTGCTGGAGCGGGGGCTGCTGCTCAAGCTGCGCTTCGCGTTCGACCACTTCGTGAACCTGCGCCCCTCGAAGCTGTTCCCCGGCACTGCCACGCCGCTGGTCGGCAGCCCCGACATCGACTTCGTCGTCGTCCGCGAGGGCACCGAGGGCCCCTACACGGGCAACGGCGGCAGTCTGCGCGCGGGCACGCCCGCCGAGGTCGCCACCGAGGCGAGCGTCAACACCGCCTACGGCGTCGAGCGCGTCGTGCGGGACGCCTACGCGCGCGCCCAGGCGCGTCCGCGCCAGAAGCTGACCCTCGTGCACAAGAACAACGTCCTCGTGCACGCCGGCTCCCTGTGGACGCGCGTCTTCGAGCGCGTCGGCCAGGAGTACCCGGACGTCACCACCGACTACCTGCACGTCGACGCGGCGACGATCTTCCTGGTCAACGACCCCGCGCGGTTCGACGTCATCGTCACCGACAACCTCTTCGGCGACATCATCACCGACCTCGCCGCCGCCGTCACCGGCGGTATCGGCCTGGCCGCCTCGGGCAACGTCAACCCGACGGGCGCCTTCCCCTCGATGTTCGAGCCGGTGCACGGTTCCGCCCCGGACATCGCCGGCAGCGGCAAGGCCGACCCCACCGCCACGGTCCTCTCCGCGGCTCTGCTGCTGCGCCACCTCGGCTACGAGGCCGAGGCCGCCCGCGTCGAGGACGCCGTCACCGCGGACCTCGCCGAGCGCGAGGGTGCCGCGGCGCGCTCCACCGACGAGATCGGCGACGTGCTCGCCGCACGCGTAGCCGGCTGAGTCCGGCTTCCGCTGCCCAGCGTGCCGGACTCCGCGTCCGGTCGCTGTGCCTCGCGGCGGCCGGGTGCGACCATCTCACCCAGGGCCGCCGCACACCCGTCTCCTTGACGCGGCACCCCACGCGCGATAATCGGACGTGGGGCCGCCGCGTCAGGAGAAGCTAGGACGTCCACGTATGTGCGCGCGGTCCGCCACACCACCACAGTGAAGGACGCGCTCATGACGACGCCCCGAATCGCATTCGGCCTCAAGCCCTCCGCCCACCCGCTGTCGGCCGCGGAGCGTGACAAGGTGCTGGCAGCCCCGGGCTTCGGTCGACACTTCACCGACCACATGGTCACCATCCGGTGGACCGAGGGCCGCGGCTGGCACGACGCCCGGCTGGAGCCGTACGCGCCGTTCCAGATCGACCCGGCGAACATGACGCTGCACTACGCGCAGACGATCTTCGAAGGGCTCAAGGCCTACCGCCAGGCCGACGGCACGGTCGCCACCTTCCGTCCCGAGGCCAACGCGCGGCGCTTCCAGCGTTCCGCCCGCCGCCTGGCCATGCCGGAACTGCCGGTCGAGACGTTCATCGAGGCCTGCGACCTGCTGGTCCAGCAGGACGTCGACTGGGTGCCGGGCGTCGGCGAGGAGTCCCTCTACCTGCGGCCGTTCATGTTCGCCAGCGAGGTCGGTCTCGGCGTCCGGCCCGCGGGCGAGTACCTCTTCGTCGTCATCGCCTCCCCGGCCGGCCCGTACTTCCCGCAGGGCGTCAAGCCCGTCTCCGTCTGGCTCTCGGAGGAGTACGTGCGCGCGGCCCCCGGTGGCATGGGCGAGGCCAAGACGGGCGGCAACTACGCCGCCTCCCTGGTCGCCCAGGCCGAGGCCGCGGCCCAGGGCTGCGACCAGGTCGTGTGGCTCGACGCCATCGAGCGCCGCTACATCGAGGAGATGGGCGGCATGAACCTGTACTTCGTGCTCGGCAGCGGTGACGACGCCAAGGTCGTCACCCCCGAGCTCACCGGCACCCTGCTGCCCGGCATCACCCGCGACTCCCTGCTGACCATCGCCGCCGACATGGGCCACGCCACCGAGGAGCGCCGCATCTCCACCGAGGAGTGGCACGAGGGCAACGCGAGCGGCACGATCACCGAGGTGTTCGCCTGCGGCACGGCGGCCGTCATCACGCCGGTCGGGTCCGTGAAGTCGGCCCGCGGGAACTGGACCGTCGGCGACGGCGAGCCCGGGCCGATCACGATGAAGCTGCGTGAGTCGCTCCTGGCCCTCCAGTCGGGCCGCCGCCCCGACCCCCACGCCTGGATGCACCGCCTGGCCTGACGGCTACTTCGTTGGGGGGCTCGCGCCGCGAGCTCCCCAACGTGCCGCTCGCATCAGTAGTGCTCGACTGTCTGGCCGGCTGGCACCTGGTAACACGCAGATGCCACGCTGACGAGAATCATCGGTGTGGCATCTTCCTTGCGCTTATCCCAGAGCTGGATATTGATGCCGAATTGGCGCGCAGGGTGGTCTGCGACCAACGTCAGGGTGCGGGCACGGCTTTTGTTCGGGCCGTAACTCACAATCTCCCACCCTTTTTCGGGGAGTACGTCACGTAGGGACTCCATGGACGTGGCGAGACCGCCCTCGTCGTTGCTGGAAATGCTCCACGTGTGCCGCATCATGAAGTGTTGATCCGAATCCGTATCATCCCCCGGGCAGGCACCTACGCCCGGGCCTGGCTCCGAGACCTCACCTATCAACGCGATGATGTTCAGGATTTCACTGGACACGTCTTGTGTATCGGACCGTACCTCTGATACGGCGCGGATTTCGGCCGGTTCGCTTGCAGATTCCTTTTCCATGAAGCCACATCCCGTGAGAACTATCGCGAGCAAGGGTACCCACAGGGGGGTGCGGAGGTTCTGGCTATTCTTCAAGGGTGACCCTGTCATAATTTCCGGTCACAACGGCTGCCTGGTTCAGTAGGCTCTCAGAGTCCTCTTTCCAGTAATCGCTGTGCCCGTGGGTGTCGGTGGACATTTGGTTGGAGCCGAAGATCTCGTCACTTGGGACGATGCGGACGCCACCCTCGTATTCCCACTGCTCACCGCCATGACTCCACCGGCCGATGTCAGGGACGGCGTCACCCTCCGCCTCCTGGTTCCATACGTGACCCTTCGGTACGTCCATTTCGGAAGCCTTGCCCACTTCGACGCCGGGGCTCCCCGCCAAGACGATGTCGTCTGCCTGTAGATCGTGTAGACGTGCTGTCGCTCCGATGAGCGTAGTGCCGTAGGAGTGCCCGACCGTCGTGTAATGTCCACCTGAGTTCGTTGTGTTTGACTCGTGTACGCCGTTCATGAATTTCGCGAACCCCTCGGACCCGTCGTGAGCGTAATGCGAGAATGGGGCGTCCTTCACTACGGAGTCTGGCGCATCGTAGTCCATCCACACGATGGTGGAGACGTTTTCTCCGGAAGCCATTGGTGCTGAGGCACCCCAAAGGCTGTTGACGCGCTTGATGTCGCCTTCCACTTTGCTCAGTTCGGACCCTGTTCCTGGAACGTAAACGGCGGTGTGATCGGCTGTATCCGGGTTGCCGTTGGCGATGACGACACGGCCGTCTGCTTCAGGGATGAACTTGAGAAGATACGCTTCAGGGAGCCCCTGGACTCCGGTGGAGTCGAAGCGGTCCTCAATTGCTTCCATGCCCTTCAGGGCTTTGGTCAGCCTTTCGTGCTCATCGCCGTACTTGTCCTTCCACTCCTGGACCTTGGCCGCTCGCTCCCGCCAGTCCGTCTGCTCGGACTGTCCAGGCTGGGCATAGAGCGCGGGCGTTGGCGGGATGGCCGTGAGTCGGGTCTCGTAATCGCCCTTGGTCTGGGCGAGGACGGCGCGGTTAGCCTCGTCGCGGACGTCGGAAGGGATGCCGTCGAGGGCGCCGATGGAGGCGGGGTAGAGGGCCGTGTAGTCGGCCTGCTCCTCCGGGGTGAGGCCGTTCCACCAGGCGGCGTTCTCCTTGGGGGGCCTGCCCTCGGGGATGTACTTCTCGTCGAGGTAGACCCCGGCGACCTCCTGGACGGCTTCCCGGTCGCCGTGGACGTCCGCCCAGTCCTTGGAGCTGACGGTGAGGTCGTTCTGGGCCTTCAGCTCGCGGAGCTTGGGGGCCCAGGTCTGGTCGGCCTCGGTCGCCTCCTTGAGGGCCTGGGCGATGCGGTCGGCACAGTCCTTGGCCACGGCGTGCTTGGGGTTGGGGTCGAGGTGGGCGGCCTGGTCGGCGAGTCCGTTCGCCGCCGCGTCCTCGTAGGACACCGCGGTGCCGCCCTCGGGAGTCTTGCCGTCGGCCTTCTCACCCGCGGCCGGGTAGCTGACGGAGCCGTCGCCGTTCACCGTGAGGCCCGAGGCCGCGGCGTCGTCGAGGGCAGCGTCGAGCTTCTTTCTCGCCGCCCTGAGGTCCGCCGCGAAGCCGTTGAGGGTGGCGCGGACCAGCCCGCACTCGACCTGGGTGTAGTGGAGGTTCTCGCCGAGGCGTTCCAGGCGTCGGCGGGCCGCGGAGGCGGCTTCGCCGACGAGGCCGTCCGACCCGCCTTCGGCGGGTGCGGGCATGGTCTTGGCGATGATCTCGTTGGACAGGCGGTCCTTTGCGGTGCTGGCCGCGGTGCTCACCGCGTGGTAGCCGTCCGCCGCTTCCTCGAACTCGTCCGGGTTCACGGCGCGGAGCGTTGCGAGCGTCACCATGGCAGCGCATCGCTCCAGGAGGGCAGGTCCGCGAGCGGGGGAGGGGCGCTGCCCGGGCCGGACTCGACCGGCCGTGTCTGCTGCTGCCGGAAGGCCGCGGCGGTGGCCTCCTCGTTCTTGTAGTGGTCATTGCCCGCCTTGGTGAGCTTGTCGCCGAGTTCGTCGGCCTCGCGCCGGATCAGGTCCAGGTAGCGGTCCCATGAGTGGTGGACGGTCGACTGGGCGGAGCCGGTGAGGAAGCCCGTCGCGGCCTTGTCGCCGGTGCTCATGCCGTTCTGGCTCTCGTCGAGCCGGGTGATGGCCGTGCCGAGGTTGCCGCGCAGGGCGCCGACGCCTTCTGACGCGGTGTTCCACAGCTTCGTGCCGGACTTGAGGCTGGGCGGCCCGCCGGCCGGGCCGGAGGTGTCGTTCCCGGGGCCGTCTGCTGATGCCAGCGACAGGTGTACCTCGGCCCCCGCGTCCCGAGGCTCGCTCCCCTGGATCAGGGTCCAGATGGCTGAACTGTGCTCTCGCACGGTGAGTGGTCCCCTCCCCGCGCGGCCGGGACAGCCGCGCGCCGGTCTGTGTTCGTCGCGGTCGGAGACATTCTGCATACGGAGGGTGAGAGCACGCCTGAGTACGGATACTCAGATCAGGGGAGGGAGAGCCCGGAGTGGACACGGAGTCCCGGATGCTGAGACGGCGGCCACCGCCGGACGTCGGTGTGGTTGACTTCCGTCGTGCTCTCGTTCGCCATGATGATTGGTGACAGCGCGCCGGTCCGCAGTGACCGCTGAACCGCAGGTAACCCGATGGCGGCAGTGGACACCGTGTCCCAGACCCGCGCGCCGACCTCTCGCACCCGCGAGGGGTTTTTTCGTTATCCGGCACCTTCCGGTCCACCCGCACCGGAGGAATCCGGGGC
The DNA here is from genome assembly GCF_027460245.1 of Streptomyces sp. WMMC1477. Lineage (NCBI taxonomy): Bacteria > Bacillati > Actinomycetota > Actinomycetes > Kitasatosporales > Streptomycetaceae > Streptomyces > Streptomyces sp. WMMC1477. The sequence continues at coordinate 4,404,439 of NZ_JAPZBD010000003.1, forward strand.
GCGGGGGATGATGGGGACAAGTGGAGCTGTGTCAGACAGAACTACCGGTCCCACTCGTTTCGCGTAGGAGTCGAACCCACCATGACCACGGCAGCCCCCGACGATTCGTTCCACGTCTTCGACACGACGTTGCGGGACGGTGCCCAGCGTGAGGGCATCAACCTCTCCGTATCCGACAAGCTGACCATCGCCCGGCACCTGGACGAGTTCGGCGTGGGGTTCATCGAGGGCGGGTGGCCGGGGGCGAACCCGCGGGACACCGAGTTCTTCGAGCGGGCCCGCACCGAGCTCGATCTCCGCAACGCGCGGCTCGTCGCGTTCGGGGCGACCCGCAGGGCGGGGGTGGCGGCGGCCGACGATCCGCAGGTGCGGGCGCTGGCCGACTCCGGCGCACCGGTGGTGACGATCGTCGCCAAGTCCCACGACCGCCACGTGGAGCTGGCGCTGCGCACCACGCTGGAGGAGAACCTGGAGATGGTCGCGGACACCGTGGCCTACCTGCGGGAGCGCGGCTGCCGGGTGTTCGTGGACTGCGAGCACTTCTTCGACGGCTACCAGGCGAACCCGCAGTACGCGAAGCGGGTCGTGCGGGCCGCGCACGAGGCCGGGGCGGACGTCGTCGTGCTGTGTGACACGAACGGCGGCATGCTGCCCGCGCAGGTGCAGGCCGTGGTGCGGACCGTCGCGGCGGACACGGGCGCGCGGCTGGGCATCCACGCGCAGGACGACACCGGGTGCGCGGTGGCCAACACGCTGGCGGCGGTGGACGGCGGGGCGACACACGTCCAGTGCACGGCCAACGGGTACGGGGAGCGGGTGGGCAACGCCAACCTCTTCCCGGTCGTCGCCGCGCTGCAGCTCAAGTACGGCAGGACGGTCGTCCCGCCCGAGGCGCTGCCGGAGATGACCCGCATCTCGCACGCCATCGCCGAGGTGGTGAACCTGACGCCGTCGACACACGAGCCGTACGTGGGGGTGTCGGCGTTCGCGCACAAGGCCGGGCTGCACGCGTCCGCGATCAAGGTCGATCCGGACCTGTACCAGCACATCGACCCGGACGCCGTGGGCAACTCCATGCGCATGCTCGTCTCGGACATGGCCGGGCGGGCCTCCGTCGAGCTCAAGGGCAAGGAGCTGGGCTACGACCTGGCCGGTGACCGGGACCTGGTGGGCCGGGTGGTGGCGCGGGTCAAGGAGCAGGAGCTGCGGGGCTACACCTACGAGGCCGCGGACGCGAGCTTCGAGCTGCTGCTGCGCGACGAGGTGCACCGTGCGGCGCGGGACGACGCGGAGGGGCGCGGCGCGCCGCGGTTCTTCCGGGTGGAGTCGTGGCGGGCCATCGTCGAGGACCGCCCGGACGGCACCCACGCCAACGAGGCGACGGTGCGGCTGTGGGCCAAGGGGGAGCGGGCCGTGGCGACGGGCGAGGGCAACGGGCCCGTCAACGCGCTGGACCGGGCGCTGCGGGTGGCGCTGGAGAGCGTCTACCCGGAACTGGCCCGGCTGGAACTGGTGGACTACAAGGTGCGCATCCTGGCGGGCACGCACGGCACGGAGTCGACGACGCGGGTGCTGATCTCCACGACGGACGGAACCGGTGAGTGGTCCACGGTGGGGGTGGCGGACAACGTCATCGCCGCGTCCTGGCAGGCCCTGGACGACGCCTACACCTACGGGCTGCTGCGGGCCGGCGTCGAGCCGGCGGAGTAGCTCAGCCGCCGGCGGAGGGTGCCCCGGACGGTGCCCCGGACGGAGGCCCGGACGCGGGCTCGGCCATGAGCGAGTCGTCGAAGTAGTCGCGGATGTGGCCGAGCACCGTCCGCCGGTCCATGCCGGGCAGGCCGACGACGAGGTGGACGGCGAGGCCGTCGAAGAGGGCGCGGGAGCGGGTGGCGAAGCGGTCCGCGTCCACGGTCCGGAACTCGCCGCGGGCCATGCCCTCGACGAGCAGGGCGACGAGGTCGCGGTGCCAGGCCAGCTCCAGTTCGAGCTGGCGGGTGCGCACCTCGTCGTCGGCGTTCTGGGAGCGGTTCCACACCTCCAGCCACAGCGCCCAGGCCGGGTCGCGAGGCCCGTCGGGGAGGTAGAGGTCGACGAGGTGGTCGAGGCGCTGCCGTGCGGGGACCTGGCGGGCGAGGGCGGCGCGGCGTTCGACGCCGAGCCGCTCCTCGCTCCACTGCAGGGTCTGGAGCAGCAGCTCGTCCTTGGTCTTGAAGTAGTACAGGAGGTGGCCGCTGCTCATGCCGACCTGGCGGCCGAGCCCGGCCATGGTGAGCCGTTCGAGCCCGAGCTCGGCGATGGTGTCCATGGCCGCCGCCAGCAGTCGTTCGCGTGGCTGGGCGGGCCTGCGGGAACGGCTCTCGCGTGTCGTCGTCCCTTTGCCGGCGTCCGCCCGACCTGCCACGTTCCCACTCCCTGTGCGCCTGTGCGCCTGTGTGCCGCGGGCCCCGGCCGTCCGGGGCCGCGGGCGGTGCTCTACCGGCTCGTCGTGACCCCTGGTCCCTGGGCCGCGACGCGCGGCTGCTGCTGCGTGATGCAGTGGATGCCGCCGCCCGCTGCGAAAATCGTACGTGCGTCGACGAGGGTGACCGTACGGTCGGGGAAGAGGCGGCGGAAGATGTCCGCGTTGTGCTCGTCCATCGGGTCGTCGAAGCCGCACAGGACGACGCCGTCGTTGCACAGGTAGTGGTTCACGTAGGAGTAGTCGGCCAGCTCGCCGTCCACCTCGGTGACCGTCGGCGCGGGGAGCTCGACGACCTCCAGCGGGCGGCCCCCGGCGTCGGTGGAGGCGCGCAGCAGCTTGACGGTCTCCTGGCAGAGGGCGTGGTCGGGGTGGGCCGGGTCGGGCTGCACGTGGGCGACGACGACGCCGGGGGCGACGAACGCGGCCGCCAGGTCCACGTGGCCGCGGGTGCCGAACTGGCCGTAGTCGGCCGTGAGTCCGCGCGGCAGCCAGATGGCCTTGGTGGTGCCCAGGTGGTCGTGGACCTCCCGCTCGACCTGCTCGGCGGTCCAGCCGGGGTTGCGGCCGGGGTCGAGCTGGACGGTCTCGGTGAGCAGGACGGTGCCCTCGCCGTCGACGTGGATGCCGCCGCCCTCGTTGACGAGGAGGGAGGCGTAGGTCCGGGCGTCGGCGAGCGAGGCGACGTGGGCCCCGGCCTTCGCGTCGTGTTCCCAGCGGGCCCAGGGCTGGGCGCCCCAGCCGTTGAAGATCCAGTCCACGGCGGCGAGTCGGCGGCCGTCGGTGACGAACGTGGGGCCGATGTCGCGCATCCACGCGTCGTCGACCTGCTGTTCGACGACGGTGATCTCCGGGCCGAGCTGAAGGGCGGCCGCGGCGGCCTGGTCGGGGGAGGCGACGACGGTCACGGGCTCGAAGCGGCTGATGGCCCGGGCCACGTCGGCCCAGGCGGTGCGTGCCTCGGCCAGCGACTCCTCGGTGTCGAAGGTCGGGTTCGGGCCGGGCCAGGCCATCCAGGTGCGGTCGTGGGGCGCCCATTCGGGCGGCATGTGGAAACCGTGCGCGGCAGGGGTCGGCATGGTGGGTGTCCTTCGCGGGAAGCGGCGGCCCGGACTGCGGGCCGCGGAATCGGCTCGGTTGGCGGGAGGCGAGGGGGAGTCGGGGAGACTCGGCGGAGGGGTGTTGAGCGTGCTCAGAGGAAGTAGAGGCGGTTGAGCGACACGCTCTCGGCCGGCTCGGAGCTCAGCGGTTCCCCGTCGAGGGTGACGAGACCGGTCCGCTCGTTGACGTTCACGTGCCCGATGCGGGCGTTGTGGACGAGGTCGGCCGGGCCGATGCCGCGGGTGCCGCGGACGGCGACGCGGCGGCGGCGCGTGGGCAGGGTGTCGCGCCCCTCGGCGAGGGCGGCCTGGGCGACGAAGGCGACGGAGATCTCCGCGGGTGTGGCCCCGTGGGATCCGAACTGCGGGCCGAGCACGAGCGGTTCGCAGGTGTCGGTGGCGGCGTTCGGGTCGCCGGTGACGCCGTAGGCGGGGAAGCCGGACTTGAGGACGAGCTGCGGCTTGGCGCCGAAGTAGGCGGGGTGCCAGAGCACGATGTCGGCCATCTTGCCCACCTCGATGGAGCCGATCTCGTGGGAGAGGCCGTGGGCGATGGCGGGGTTGAGGGTGAGCTTGGCGATGTAGCGCAGCACGCGGGCGTTGTCGTCGCCCTCGCCGTCGCCCTCCATGGGGCCCAGTTCGTGCTTGAGCTTGGCGGCCATCTGGAAGGTGCGGCGGATGGTCTCGCCGGCGCGGCCCATGCCGAGGGCGTCGGAGGAGGTGATGCCGATGGCGCCGAGGTCGTGGAGGACGTCCTCCGCGCCCATGGTCCCGGCCCGGATGCGGTCGCGGGCCATGGCGGCGTCGCCCGGGAGGTCCGTCTTCAGGTCGTGGACGGAGACGATCATGCCGTAGTGCTCGCCGACGGCATCCCGTCCGAAGGGGAGGGTCGGGTTGGTGGAGGAGCCGATGACGTGGGGGACCCCGGCCATCTTGAGCACGTTGGGGACGTGTCCGCCGCCGCAGCCCTCGATGTGGAAGGCGTGGATCGTGCGGCCGTCGAGCACCGCGAGGGTGTCCTCGACGGCGAGGCACTCGTTGAGTCCGTCGCTGTGCAGGGCGACCTGCACGTCGTGTTCCTCGGCGACGCGCAGCGCGGTGTCCAGGGCGCGCCGGTGGGCGCCCATGTCCTCGTGCACCTTGAACCCGCAGGCCCCGCCCTCGGCGAGGGCCTCGACGAGCGGGGCGGGGTGGGAGGAGGAGCCGCGGCCGAGGAATCCGATGTTGACCGGCCAGGCGTCGAAGGCGCTGAACGCGTGGCCCAGCGCCCAGGGGGAGTTGACGCCGACGCCCCACACCGGGCCGAACTCCTGGCCGATGATCGTGGTGACGCCGGAGGCGAGGGAGGCCTCCATGACGCGGGGGGCGAGCAGGTGGACGTGGGTGTCCACGGCGCCCGCGGTGGCGATCATGCCCTCGCCGGAGACGATGGTCGTCCCGGTGCCGACGACGACGTCGACGCCGTCGAGCGTGTCCGGGTTGCCGGCGCGGCCGATCGCGTGGATGCGGCCCTCGCGAATGCCGACGGACACCTTCCGGATGCCCTGCACGGCGTCGATGACCAGCACGTTGCTGATGACGACGTCGCAGGTCTCGCGGACGGCGGCGGCCTTCAGATGCAGGCCGTCGCGCGCGGTCTTGCCGAACCCGGCCAGGAACTCGTCGCCCGGCTTCTGGGAGTCGGACTCGACGCGGACGACGAGGCCCGAGTCGCCGAGGCGGACCCGGTCGCCCGCCCGGGGGCCGTGGACCGAGGCGTACTCGTGCGGGTCGATCGTCATCCTTCGCTCCCGTCGGTGGTCGTGCCCGGTGTCGTCCGCGGACCGGAGGGCGTGGTGTGGGGGCCGTCCTGGGACCCCTCCTGTGGCGCGGGCGCGCCCAGGTAGCCGCAGGCGGCGGCGCGGCGCAGGGCCTCTTCGCGGGCGCCGGGGGCGTCCAGCGGGCCGTCGACCAGCCCGGCGAAGCCGATCGCGACGCGTTCGCCGCCGATCGGCACGAGCGGGGCGCGCACGCTCTCTCCGGGGCCGAAGCGCCGGGAGGAGCCGGCCGGGACGGCGAGGCGCATGCCGTAGGCGGCGGCGCGGTCGAAGTCGAGCCGGGGGTTGGCCTCGAAGAAGTGGAAGTGAGAGGTGACGCTGACGGGGACGGACGCGGTGTTCCGCACCGTCAGCGTCACCTCCGGCTCGGGCTCCGCGGATGCGGGCCCTGGCAGTACCGCGCCCGGTCCGTCCACCGTCGCGGCACCGATCGGCTCGGGTACCACTGCGAGCCGTGAGCCGTCCTCGAACACCGCCTCGACGTTGACCTCGGTGATCACCTCGGCCACGCCGGGCAGCACGTCGTCGGGGCCGAGCACCGTCTGGGCGGCGGAGATCGCTTCCGCGAGGCGGGCGCCGTCGCGGGCGGCCTCGCAGACGGTGTCGGCGATGAGCGCCGTCGCCTCGGGGACGTTCAGCCGCAGGCCGCGGGAGCGGCGTGCCCTGGCCAGCTCGGCGGCGCTGAACAACAGCAGCCGGTCGCGTTCCGTCGGGGTGAGCCGCACCCGGCACCTCCTGCTCGTCGTGGCGTGTCGGTCCCGATCCGCGGGCCCGCTCGACGGGTCCCGGGCCGGGGCGGGGCCTACGACGGGCCCCGGTGTTTGAGCGTCACTCTAAACGTTATCGCGAGTTTCGTGGAAAGTCTTGACCTGGGTGCTGTGGCGCCTCACATTGAAACGCATGTCTGGTTAGAGCAGTGCTCTAAGTAAATGAACTGAGTAGTAACCGCCACGTCCCCAGGAGATCCGCGCATGGAGATCGAGCAGTACGGCGTCGACACCATTCCCGAGAAGGACCGCACCAGTCGCCCGCGCGACCTGGTCAGCTTCCTCATCGGCTCGAACCTGGCACTCGGCGTGGTCATCTTCGGCTGGCTGCCGGTCTCCTTCGGCCTCGGCTTCTGGCCCTCCGTCTCCGCTCTCGTGCTGGGGACGGTCGTCGGCACGCTGCTGATCGCACCGCTCGCCCTCGTCTCCCTGCGCACGGCCACCAACCTGTCCACGTCCAGCGGCGCCCAGTTCGGCGTGCGCGGCCGGCTCGTCGGGTCGACGATCGGGCTGCTGCTCTCCCTCGGGTACTCGGCGCTGACCCTGTGGGTCGGCGGTGAAGCGATGGTCGCCTGCCTGCACCGGATGTTCGGGCTGCCGGAGAGCTCGACCGGCTACGCGGTCGTCTACGCGCTGCTCGCCGCCTGTACGGCCTGCGGCGCGCTGTACGGCTACAAGCTGCTGCTGCGGGTGAGCAAGATCCTGGCCATCGGCATGACCGCCCTGCTGGTGCTCGGGCTGTTCGCCTACGCCCCCGACTTCACGACCGCGCCGGTCGCCGACACCCCCTACCTGCTGGACGGCTTCTGGCCCACCTGGGTGCTCGCCGTCGTCGCCGCCGGACTGAGCGGCCCGGTCGCCTTCATCCTGCTGCTGGGCGACTACACCCGCTACATCTCCCCGAAGCGCCACTCCTCCCGCGGCGTGTGGCTGGCCACCTGCCTCGGCCTGGTCGCCGGCCTGCTGATCCCGCAGCTCTTCGGCACCTTCACCGCCCTGGCCGTGGGAGCGGGCGCCGACTACGCGGGCCCGCTGGTCGCCGGCGCCCCCGTCTGGTTCCTGGCTCCGCTGCTGCTGGCCGCCTCGGCCGGTTCGGTCGGCAACGCCGGGCTGATGCTCTACTCCATGGGCCTGGACCTGGACGCCATCGTCCCGCGCACCACCCGGCGGCGCGCCACCTACGCCGTGGCTGTGGGCTCGACCGCGCTCGTGTACCTCGGCCACTTCGCCTGGGCCGCGCAGGACGCCATGACCTCGTTCGTCCTGCTGCTGACGGCGGTGGGCACGCCCTGGGCCGTCATCGTGCTGATCGGGTACGTGCGCTGCCGGGGCGCGTACGACAGCGAAGCGCTGCAGGTCCTCAACCGGCGGGCGCACGGTGGCGCCTACTGGTATCGGAGCGGCTGGAACCCGCTGGCCACCGGTGCCTGGGCGGCCGGTTCCGTGGTGGGGCTGTTCGCCGTGGACACCCCGCTCTACACCGGCCCGCTGGTGGACACCCTCGGCGGACTGGACTTCAGCTTCCTGCTGTCGGCCGCCGTCGCCGCCGTCCTGTTCTGGCCGTTCTCCCGGCCCGCCGCGCCGGTGCCCGCCCCCGCCCCCGACCCGGAGCCGGCCGTCGCAGCCTGACCCTGCGCCCCGCCTCGCGTCGCGTCCTGACCTGCGATGGTGCCGTCCGGACAACGCCCGGCGAACCGCGGGTAACCAGCGAGTGGCGCCGCACTGTGGAACCCCTACAGCGCGGCGCCACTCGCTTCTGTGGCATCACCGCTGGAGCTCCCCCGTGACAGGGGGGTTCTGTCCAGCGCGGCCATGAAATTCCGGCGGAGACTGTACGAATCCAACGACAGGGATAGCGCCCCCGGTTTCGTAGGGTCTATACATGACCGATCTCTCCCAGGCCCCGGAGGCCGCCGCCGTGAACGCGACGGACGCGCGTGGCCGCACCGCCGAACTGCATGCCCTCCGTGAGCAGGCCCACCGCGGCCCCAGCGAGCGGGCGACCGAGGCGCAGCACGGGAAGGGGAAGCTGACGGCGCGGGAGCGGATCGCGCTGTTGCTGGACGAGGGGTCGTTCCGTGAGGTGGAGCCGCTGCGGCGGCATCGTGCTTCGGGGTTCGGGCTGGAGGCGAGGCGTCCGTACACCGATGGTGTGGTGACGGGGTGGGGGACGGTGCACGGGCGGACGGTGTTCGTCTACGCGCACGACTTCCGGATCTTCGGCGGGGCGTTGGGTGAGGCGCATGCGACGAAGATCCACAAGATCATGGACATGGCGATCGCGGCGGGTGCGCCGCTGGTGTCGTTGAACGACGGTGCGGGGGCGCGGATCCAGGAGGGGGTGACGGCGCTGGCGGGGTACGGGGGGATCTTCCAGCGCAACACGCGGGCGTCGGGGGTGATTCCGCAGATCTCGGTGATGCTGGGTCCGTGTGCGGGGGGTGCGGCCTACTCGCCGGCGTTGACGGACTTCGTGTTCATGGTGCGGGACACCTCGCAGATGTTCATCACGGGTCCGGACGTGGTCAAGGCGGTCACGGGCGAGGACATCACGCAGAACGGGCTGGGCGGTGCGGACGTCCACGCGGGCACCTCGGGGGTCTCGCAGTTCGCCTACGACGACGAGGAGACCTGCCTGGAGGAAGTCCGCTACCTGCTCTCCCTCCTCCCCCAGAACAACCGCGAGAACCCGCCCGGCGTCGTCACCGAGGACCCGGCGGACCGGCGGTGCGAGTCTCTTCTGGACCTCGTCCCCGCGGACGGCAACCGGCCCTACGACATGCGGAAGGTGATCGAGGAGCTCGTCGACGACGGCGAGTACCTGGAGGTCCACGAGCGCTGGGCCGAGAACATCATCTGCGCCCTGACCCGCCTCGACGGGCAGGTCGTGGGCATCGTGGCGAACCAGCCGCAGAACCTGGCCGGGGTGCTGGACATCCACTCCTCGGAGAAGGCCGCGCGGTTCGTGCAGATGTGCGACGCCTTCAACATCCCGATCGTCACCCTGCTGGACGTGCCCGGCTTCCTGCCCGGCGTCGACCAGGAGCACGGCGGCATCATCCGCCACGGCGCCAAGCTCCTGTACGCCTACTGCAACGCCACCGTCCCCCGGGTCTCGGTCGTCCTGCGCAAGGCCTACGGCGGTGCCTACATCGTCATGGACAGCCAGTCCATCGGAGCCGACCTCACCTTCGCCTGGCCGACGAACGAGATCGCCGTCATGGGCGCCGAGGGGGCCGCCGGAGTGATCTTCCGTCGGCAGATCGCCGAGGCCGACGACCCCGAGGCCATGCGCAGCCGCATGGTCAAGGAGTACAAGACCGAGCTCATGCACCCGTACTACGCCGCGGAGCGCGGACTGGTCGACGACGTCATCGACCCGGCCGAGACCCGGGAGGTCCTGGTCCGTTCGCTCGCCATGCTCCGCACGAAGCACGCCGACCTGCCGTCCCGCAAGCACGGCAATCCGCCGCAGTGACCCTGCCGCAGTGAAAGGGAGAAGCTCTGTGAGCGACGCACGCGCGGCCGTTCGGCCGCGGATGACGATGATGCCCGCACTTCTGCGCCGCGCGGGCGGAGAAGCGAACGGAGAAGCCCTGTGAGCGACGCACGCGCGGCCGTTCGGCCGCGGATGACGATGATGCCCGCACCTCTGCGCCGCGCGGGCGGAGAAGCGAACGGAGAAGCCCTGTGAGCACCACCGAAGCCGCCAGTCTGGTCCGCGTCGAGAAGGGGCGCGCGAGCGACGAGGAAGTGGCCGCCGTCACCGCGATCCTGCTGGCCCGGGCCGCCGGGAGCGGTACGGCCCACCCTGCCGCCGGACACCGGCCGACGCGTACGGCCGCCCGCTGGCGGCGGCTGGAGCGCACGCCGGGGTTCCGTGCCCCGCACAGCTGGCAGCTCTGAGACGCCGTCACACGCGATGAGGCCCGCACCGGTGCGGGCCTCATCGCGTGTGACGGCCTGCGGAGGCGGGGGCCTGTGGCTCCGGTGCGCCGCCCGGGGGCTTCGCTCCCGTCCGGCCGCTCCCGTCCAGCGCCACGATCCGCCGCCCGAGTTCAGCGCTGGGGCGCGTCCATCAGCGTCGTGCGCCGGGGGTTGGCCGTCGCCTCGGGCAGCTCGGTGCCGTGGTCGTGGCCTTCCGGCAGGAGCTCTTCGGTATCCGTGAGGTGTGCCAGCGTGGTGCGCTGGGGGTTGGCAACGCTACGCATGCTCAGGGTCGTCTTCACGGTGACTATGCCTCTTCGTCGTCCGGACGCGGTTACTGATCAGTGTGCAAATCACGAGAGTAAAACGATCTGCCCGTCGGATGGTCGTCACAGTCACTCCGAGGCTTGTGATTTTGCTCACCCATTGAGCGACAAAACGGGCAAAGGATTCCAGGGGATAGGGGTGGTGAAAGCGGCGAAAGTGGATAGACCGTTACGTTCCACTTCGGGCTGCGACGAGCGGGGCGGTCGGCACCTCTGACCATCTCGTGGGGAAAAGTCCGAAATTACGTGTCGCGAATTCTGCAATCAGTGACGGAATTGCTGCACACGGTCATTGCGTACCCGGGGTGATCCGTGGCCCTTGTTGGGAGATCGGGCACTGTGCTGGAATCTCACGGACCGCCGTAGGGCTTCAGCCGGCGCGCAGGGGGCGCTCAGCGCCGCGCGGCGGGTTGCGGACTCGCGTCGGTCGCTCACGACCGTCGGACGGACCATGCGGTCCACCGACTCGATACCGTCTCCCCGGACCCGGGGAGACGCCTGGTCCAGAGGTTGCGACGCTAGTGCAGGGACGTTTCAAGAGGGATGGCAGCGCTGCGGGGGACCCGGAGCTGCGCGGTGCAGGTGACCGCGGCTCCGCCCCTCAGCGCGCACAGGACGGCGGTTCCGGCACCGTCGCACCGGACGGCATGGACGGCCGGTCGCCGGTCAAACCCTCGGCAGCCACACCGGCGTCGGGTGCCGCGGAGGGTGGCGAGCCGTCCGGCTCCGCGCCCAAGGCGCCCAAGGGCGCCGGCTCCCGCCTGGCCCTGAAGAACTGGCGCATCAGCACCCGTCTGGTCTCGCTCCTCGCTCTCCCCGTCGCCGCGGCGACCGTCCTCGGTGGCATCCGCATCGCGGACGCCACCAGCGAGGTCGAGCAGCTGGAGAACATGCGGCTGCTCACCGAGATGACCGAGCAGGCGACCCAGCTCGCCATCGCCCTCCAGGAGGAGCGCGACCGCTCGGCCGGTCCGCTGACCGCGCACGGCAACGCCAAGGACGACACCGTCGTCGGCCCGCGGGAGGCCACCGACCGGGCCCGGAAGGCGTTCAACGACGCCGCCGAGGCCCTCACCGAGGACAAGGACAACCACCTCACCGGTGTCCAGGCGACGATCATCGACATCGGCCGCCAGCTCAACACGATCAAGAACATCCGGGATCGGGCCTACGACGACCCGAAGGCCGTCGGTGACACGGTCAGCGAGTACAACGGCCTGATCGACTCCCTGCTCGCCCTCTCGCGGGACATGGCCCAGGCCACGAGCAACCCGGAGATGATCCAGAGCACCCGCGCGCTGGCCGCCTTCTCCACGGCCAAGGAGTACGCCTCCATCCAGCGTGCGGTCATCAGCGCCGGGCTCGCCCACCCCGACGGGCCGCAGCTGTCCGAGAACGACCGCCGCTACGGCCGCTCGGCCAACGAGAACGAGACGGCGTTCCTCAACCGCTTCAACGTCATCTACGGCCCGGAGGGGGCCGCCGAGCTGATGACGCCGCTGAACGGCGGCGACCACAACATCACCTCGGCCAACGAGTACGCGGACCGCGTCTTCAAGCGGCCCCACGGCATCACGTCCGAGACGCGCTCGTACATGGACTGGTACGACCAGGACCGGACGAAGATCGACGCGATGAAGCGCATCGAGCAGACCCTGCTCGACGAGATGGACGACCAGGCCCGCGAACTGCGCGCCGAGGCACAGCAGGACGCCCTCATCAACGGCGCCGTGATCCTGCTCGTGCTCGGCATCTCGCTGGTCGGTGCGTTCGTCGTCGCCCGCTCCATGGTCCGCTCCCTGCGCCGGCTCCAGGACACGGCCCAGGACGTCGCCCGCAAGCGGCTGCCCGAACTCGTCCGGGAACTCTCCGAAGCCGACCCGCAGGACGTCGACACCACCGTCGAGTCCGTCGGTGTGCACAGCCGCGACGAGATCGGCCAGGTGGCCGCGGCCTTCGACGACGTGCACCGCGAGGCCGTCCGGCTCGCCGGTGACCAGGCCATGCTGCGGGGCAACGTCAACGCGATGTTCACCAACCTCTCGCGGCGCAGCCAGGGCCTTATCCAGCGTCAGCTCTCGCTCATCTCCGAGCTGGAGTCCCGCGAGGCCGACCCGGACCAGCTCTCCTCGCTGTTCAAGCTCGACCACCTCGCCACCCGCATGCGCCGGAACGGCGAGAACCTCCTCGTCCTCGCCGGTGAGGAGCCGGGCCGCCGCTGGACGCGCCCCGTCCCGCTCGTCGACGTGCTCCGCGCCGCGGCCTCCGAGGTGGAGCAGTACGAGCGCATCGAGCTGAGCGCCGTGCCCGCCACCCAGGTCGCCGGACGCGTCGTCAACGACCTCGTGCACCTGCTCGCCGAGCTGCTGGAGAACGCCACCTCGTTCTCCTCGCCGCAGACCAAGGTCAAGGTCACCGGCCACGCCCTGCCCGACGGCCGGGTGCTGGTCGAGATCCACGACACCGGTATCGGCCTGTCCCCCGAGGACCTCGCGGCGATCAACGACCGGCTCGCCAACCCGCCGACGGTGGACGTGTCCGTCTCCCGCCGCATGGGTCTCTTCGTGGTCGGCCGGCTCTCCCTGCGGCACAACATCCGCATCCAGCTCCGCCCCTCCGAGTCGGGCGGCACGACGGCCCTCGTCATGCTCCCCGTCGAGGTCAGCCACGGGGCCAAGGCCAAGCCGGCCGCCCCCGGCGGGACCGGAGCACCGGGTGGTCCCGGCGCTCCCGGCGGCAGCGGTGCCCCCGGCGGCAACGCCGGCATGGCGAGCGCCTCGCTCCAGCGTGAACCCCGGGGCGGCTCGGGTGCCCCCGGCCCCGGCGGCAGCAAGCTCGCCGCCCTGCACACCCGCGGTAAGGGCCCGGGCGGCTCGCGACCCGCGCTCCCGGCCAACCCCGGCTCCGGGCCCGGTGGCCCCGGGGGCGGCAACTTCGGCGGTGCGCCGGGCAGCCCCGGCCCCGCGCCGGGCAACCCCGGAATGGGGAACTCCCGCGCGGGCAGCCCCGCGGCCCGTCCCGGCCCGGGTGCGCCCGCGGCAGGCGGCCGGCCCGGTCCTGCCGGCCGGCCCGGTCCCGGGGGCCGGCCCGGTGCCGGGGGCGGCCCCGGTTCCCTCGGCGGCCCCGGCTCTCACGGCGCGGGCAACCGACCGGCCGCCCCCCAGGGCGTCCCCGGTACGCCGCCGCCGTCCGCGCCGCGCCCCGTCGCCGAGCTGCCCACGCGCGACCGGCAAGCCCAGGGCCAGGCCCCGGCCCACGGCCAGCAGCAGACACCGGGCGACCGTGCGGGCGGGCAGCGTCCGAGCTGGGCACGGGACACGGCGGAGCAGATACCCGACGGCCGGGGCTCCGGCCGGGAGGCCTCGCGCGGCCATGGGGACGCCGAGTCCACGGGAGGGCACCCGCTGCCGCCCTTGCCCGCGGGCCGGGCGGAGGCCCCGTCCGCCAGGCCGGACGACACCAGCGAACTGGACCTGCCCATCGCCCCGACGGCCGCGGCGTCCGCCCGGACGCCGATATTCGAGGAGATGGAGTCCAACTGGTTCTCCTCCCGGCGCGCGAGCCGGGAGGCCGAGCCGGACCACGGGCAGTCGCCCCCCGGCTCCGCCCCCGGCCCGCAGGAGCGGGTCAACGGGCACGCCGGCGGTCCGGCTCCCGCCGAGGCCTCCTGGCAGGCCTCGCCCAACGACGAGCGGTGGCGCCGCGCGGAACAGGTCCGCGAGCCCGCCGCCGGGGGTATCACCACCTCCGGCCTGCCGCGCCGCGTACCCCGTGCGAACCTCGTCGCGGGTACCGCGCAACAGCAGAACGAGACCCGCTCGGGTCCGCAGGTCTCCCGCGCTCCCGACGACGTGCGCGGCCGGCTGACCAACCTCCGTCGAGGCATCCAGCAGGGCCGCGAGGCCGGCGGTGCCTCGGACAGCACCAACCGGGGCTCCGGCCCCACGTACCGGCAGGAGCGTTAGTTGAGTCCGATGAGCCAGGCGGCGCACAATCTGAACTGGTTGATCACTAACTTCGTGGAGAACACCCCGGGGGTGTCGCACACGGTGGTGGTCTCCGCCGACGGTCTTCTTCTGGCGATGTCCGAGGGTTTTCCGCGGGATCGTGCCGACCAGTTGGCGGCGGTGGCTTCTGGGTTGGCGTCGTTGACCCAGGGGGCGTCGCGGATCTTCGAGGGCGGCGGTGTCAATCAGACGGTGGTGGAGATGGAGCGTGGTTTCCTCTTCATCATGGCGATCTCCGACGGTTCGTCCTTGGCGGTGCTCGCGCATCCCGACGCGGATATCGGTCTGGTGGGGTACGAGATGGCCCTTCTGGTCGACCGGGCCGGTACCGTACTGACTCCCGAAGTTCGGGCCGAACTCCAAAGCACTATTCTCAACTGACGGAAAGCTCCCCCCACATGAGCACCACAGTCCGCTTAGACGCCTCATGCCTCGCCCGGAGGAGCCATGACCCCGCCGCCCGCCTCGTCTGATCCCTACGGCATGGACCATCACGTGCCGTACGACGACGAGGGCGATCAGCCACTGGTGCGCCCGTACGCCATGACGGGGGGTCGTACCCGGCCACGCTACCAGCTCGCCATCGAGGCACTGGTCAGCAACACCGCCGACCCCGGGCTCATGGACGGACTGCTCCCGGAGCACCAGCGCATCTGCCACCTGTGCCGCGAGGTGAAGTCGGTGGCAGAGATATCGGCGCTGCTCGGGATTCCGCTCGGTGTGGCCCGCATTCTTGTCGCCGACCTCGCCGAGGCCGGGATGGTGGCCATCCACCAGCCCGGCGGCAGCGACGAGCCCGGCGGCTCTCCGGACGTGACACTGCTCGAAAGGGTGCTCAGTGGACTTCGCAAGCTCTAGCGGCGCGGCGCGCGCCACCACCTCCGCGAAGATCGTGGTGGCCGGTGGATTCGGCGTGGGCAAGACGACCTTCGTGGGCGCCGTGTCGGAGATCAACCCGCTGCGCACGGAGGCGGTGATGACGTCGGCGTCCGCGGGGATCGACGACCTCACCCACACCGGCGGCAAGACGACGACGACCGTCGCGATGGACTTCGGCCGCATCACGCTGGACGACGACCTGATCCTGTACCTGTTCGGTACGCCGGGACAGGACCGGTTCTGGTTCATGTGGGACGACCTGGTGCGGGGTGCGATCGGTGCGGTGGTGCTGGTCGACACGCGGCGGCTGGCGGACTGCTTCCCGGCGGTGGACTACTTCGAGAACAGCGGTCTGCCGTTCGTGATCGCGCTCAACGGGTTCGACGGTTACCAGCCGTACAACCCGGAGGAGGTGCGGGAGGCGCTGCAGATCGGCCCGGACACGCCGATCATCACCACCGACGCCCGGCACCGCGCCGACGCCAAGAGCGCACTGATCACCCTGGTGGAACACGCGCTGCTGGCTCGCCTGCGCTGACGAGCCGCATACACCTTCCCGTCGGACCGGGCAACGGCTGCGACAAGGCTGTGTGGTTGACCACACGGCCTTGTCGCCGTACTCGCGGACATTCATAACGTTTCGACAGAGAATCCCCGGTCGCCGACCACGCGCGGCTACGAGATCGCTTCGGTCTGCGTACGTTTCTCTCGTCATTTGCCGACGAATGCACCTTGTGTCTGTTTTGTTGATTGAAGGTTCAGTGAAACCGGGTCAGTTCGTCACTCCTTCAAATATTTGGAAAGCACCCTCCGGCGTGCTGGAATTCGCTGAACTCAGCAGTAGTCGCGGCACCCCGAATCCGAGGTGCCGACGCCGAGAGGTTTGGTCGAGTGAGGCGAAGCAAGACGGCGCCCCCGCCGCCGGAGTCGCGGGGCAACTTCACCCCGCATGCCGCGGCCGTGCCCACCGGGGACACCGAACCGGCCGGAGGCGGCGGGAACTCCAGCAAGCTGGCGGTGCGCAACTGGCGCGTGGCCACGCGGCTGAACGCGATCCTGCTCATCCCCGTGATCGTGGCCCTGATCTTCGGTGGCTTCCGGGTGCAGAGCTCCATCGAGACGCTGACCGAGGCGCAGGACGCCGAGGCCACCGCCGAGCTCGTCCGTGCCGCGTCGGCCTACGGCCACGCGCTGCTCGACGAGCGTGACCGCACCGCCGCGCCGCTGCTGCGCGGGGAGCGGGACGCCCCCGAGGTGTCGGAGGCCCGCCGCGCCACCGACGCGGCCAAGGCCGCCTTCGACGAGGCCGCCGAGGCCGCGCCGAGGACGGCCGGCCTCGAACGCCGGCTGAACGCCATCCGCGACGTCGAGGCCAGGCTCGGTCCACTGCGGGAGGCCGCCTACAGCGAAGAGCTCAGCGGCGTGGAGACCGAGCTCGGCTACGTCGAGGTCCAGCACCCGCTGATGAACCTCTCCAACGAGCTGGGTCTGGGCACGGGCAACGTCACCTCCTACGGCCGCACCGTCTATGCCATCTCCCTCGCCAAGGCTGCCGAGTCGCTGACGCGTTCGATCGGCACGCACCTCCTGGTCGCCCCCGGGCCCTCCAAGGAGGACAAGCAGGAGCAGGTCGTGAACCTCTCCTCCTACGCCTACCTGGAGAGGATCGCCCTCACCGAGTACACGAACGCCGGTACCGAGGAGGACGTTAAGCGGCTCCGCTCGGAGCTGGCCGCGCTGCAGAAGCAGGCCAACGAGAACGCCGCGGAGGCCAGGGCGGCCGCCGAGGCCGCCGACCGGCCCTTCGTCACGCCGCCGCCCTTCGAGGAGATGGTCACCCTCATCGCCTCGGGCGCCGAGCCCGAGGACCTGGCGAAGAAGGGCGTGACCGAGGAGGTCTGGTACCAGGCCACCACCGCGAAGTTCGACGTCTACCGGGGCATCGAGCAGGACCTCGCCAACCGCGCCGTGGCCGAGTCACAGCAGATCGCCTCGGACGCCAAGACCGAAGCCGTCATCAACTCCGCGATCGTGCTCGTGGCCCTGCTCTTGGCCTTCATCGTGGCCGGGCTGATGGCCCGTTCGATGAGCAAGTCGATGATCCGGCTGCGCACCGCCGCGTTCGACGTCGCCGAGCAGCGGCTGCCGATGCTGGTCGACCAGCTCTCGCGCACCGACCCCGGCCGTGTCGACACCCAGGTCAAACCGATCGACATCGACACCAAGGACGAGATCGGCGAGGTCGCCCGGGCCTTCGACCAGGTGCACCGCGAGGCCGTCCGGCTGGCGGCCGAGCAGGCCCTCCTCCGGGGCAACGTCAACGCGATCTTCACCAACCTCTCCAGCCGCAACCAGGGCCTCATCGAGCGCCAGCTCGGCCTGATCACCGACCTGGAGAACAACGAGGCCGACCCGGACCAGCTGGAAAGCCTCTTCAAGCTGGACCACCTGGCCACCCGTATGCGCCGGAACGGCGAGAACCTCCTCGTCCTCGCGGGCGAGGAGCCGGGCCGCCGCTGGAACCAGCCGGTTCCCCTGGTGGACGTCATCCGCGCGGCCTCCTCCGAGGTGGAGCAGTACGAGCGGATCGAGATCACCGGAGTCCCCGAGAGCGACATCCACGGCTCCGTCGTCACCGACCTCGTGCACCTGCTCGCCGAGCTGCTGGAGAACGCCACCTCGTTCTCCTCGCCGCAGACCAAGGTCAAGGTGACCGCGACCCGGCTGCCCGACGGCCGCGTCATGATCGAGATCCACGACAAGGGCATCGGCCTCACCGCCGAGGACTTCGCGGACATCAACCACAAGCTCGCCAACCCGCCCACCGTGGACGCGGCGATCTCCCAGCGCATGGGCCTGTTCGTGGTCGGCCGCCTCTCCGACCGGCACGGCATCCGCGTCCAGCTCCGCCCCTCGGGCGAGCAGGCCGGTACGACGTCGCTGGTCATGCTTCCGGACGCCATCACCCACGGTGGCGGCGGCGAGGAGCTGATGGAGGAGGACTTCACCGTCTCGCGGATCATGCCCGAGGCCACGGAGACGACCCAGGCCACGCCCAGCCCCCTCCAGGGCGGGGCCACCGCGGCCGCGCTCGGCTTCGACGACAGCCGCTACGGCGGCGAGGTGTCCGTGCCGGACGACCTCTCCGCCCTGGAGCCGGGCGGCCGTGCTCCGCACCGTGACGATCACCGTTCCTCGCCCGAGCGGCCGGTCGCGGGCGGGAACGCCTTCGACGCCCCGCAGGACGCGTTCGGCGGCCGGGACAGCCACGCCGCACCGGCGCAGCCGTTCGCGGAGCAGGCCGGACCCGCCCGGGAGTACGACACGGGCGGGGGCTACGACGCGGGGCAGGTCTACGACGCCGGTCAGGACTATGACACCGGTCAGGGGTACGACGCGGGCGGCTATGACCAGTACGGTCAGGACGCTTTCGCGCCGGGCGGCTACGGCTCCGGCTATCCCCAGGACGTCCGTCAGCAGGGGCAGGGCGGTCCGGGCCACGACGGCGGCTACGGTGACCGCGCCGCGTTCGAGGAGCAGTCGGCCACCGGCCCCTCCTACGAGGAGAGCGGGTTCGAGGCGACGGCCCAGATTCCGCAGGTCCAGGACGGCGGCCAGCAGCGGCAGTCGGTCTTCGGCGTGCAGGAACCACGCCCCGGCACTCCCGCGGCGGCGGATGAGCGCGTAGGCTTCGAGCCTCCGACCGGCTCGGCCGTCGGCTCCGTCACCGAAGCCGGTCTGCCGCGCCGGGAGAAGCGGTCCAAGCCGTCCGACGGCGCCGGTGCGGTTCAGCAGCCACCGCCCCGGCAGGACGTTCCGGCCCCCCGCGAGGAGCCGGAGTCGTCCGACTGGCGTTCGGCCAACGACGACCGCTGGGAGCGCGCGGAAGGCCTGCGCGACCCCAGGGCCGGTGGTATCACCTCCTCCGGGCTGCCCCGACGCGTGGCCGGGGCCAACCTCATCGAGGGCACCGCCGAACAGACGGACCCCGGAGGCCCGCAGGTCTCCAGGAACCCGGAGGACGTGCGGGGCAGGCTGAGCAACCTGCACCGCGGTGTCCGCCGGGGGCGCGGGTCCGCGCCCCAGAACCCGCAGAACGAGCGACCGGGCGACAACCCCGGCAGCACCTACGAGCAGGAGCGTTAGTGTGAGCCCGATGAGCCAGGCGGCGCAGAACCTGAACTGGTTGATCACTAACTTCGTGGAGAACACCCCGGGGGTGTCGCACACGGTGGTGGTCTCCGCCGACGGTCTTCTTCTGGCGATGTCCGAGGGTTTTCCGCGGGATCGTGCCGACCAGTTGGCGGCGGTGGCTTCTGGGTTGGCGTCGTTGACCCAGGGGGCGTCGCGGATCTTCGAGGGCGGCGGTGTCAATCAGACGGTGGTGGAGATGGAGCGTGGTTTCCTCTTCATCATGGCGATCTCCGACGGTTCGTCCTTGGCGGTGCTCGCGCATCCCGACGCGGATATCGGTCTGGTGGGGTACGAGATGGCCCTTCTGGTCGACCGGGCCGGTACCGTACTGACGCCGGACCTCCGCGCGGAACTGCAAGGCAGTCTTCTCAACTAACAGACACGTGTGCGTGTCGCGTTGTCCGCGCCATAGGGTGCGGGAACGCGGACGCCGTTGCAGCACTTCGGGAGTGCGGCGGTTCCCCGCAAGCCGGCAGTTGGAGGAGGAAACGTGACAACGCCCCAAGGCGGTCCGTACGGCAGCGAGCAGCAGGGCGATTTCGGCTATTCGCGCTACAACTTCCCCTCGACGCCGAGCCGGCAGCAGCCGCAGGCGGGACAGGACTCCCAGCAGCAGGTGCCGCAGCAGAACCGGTCCCCGCAGCGTTCGGCACGCGGCGGGGGAGCGGACGGCGGAGCCGGATCCGGTGGCGGTCAGCCCCACCCTCTGGTGCGCCCGTACGCCATGACGGGCGGTCGCACCCGCCCGCGGTACCAGCTCGCCATCGAGGCGCTGGTCAGCACCACGGCGGACCCGGCCCGGCTGCAGGGCCAGCTCCCGGAGCACCAGCGGATCTGCCGCCTGTGCTACGAGATCAAGTCGGTCGCCGAGGTCTCCGCACTCCTCTCCATTCCTCTTGGCGTCGCCCGGATCCTCGTCGCCGACCTCGCCGAGGCCGGACTCGTCGCCATCCATCAGCCCGGCGGCGACGAGACCGCCGGTGGTCAGCCAGACGTGACACTGCTCGAAAGGGTGCTCAGTGGACTTCGCAAGCTCTAGCGGTGCCGCCCGTTCCACCACCTCCGCGAAGATCGTGGTGGCCGGTGGATTCGGCGTGGGCAAGACGACCTTCGTGGGCGCCGTGTCGGAGATCAATCCCCTGCGCACCGAAGCCGTCATGACCTCCGCCTCCGCGGGGATCGACGACCTCACCCACACCGGCGACAAGACGACGACGACCGTCGCCATGGACTTCGGCCGCATCACCCTCGACCAGGACCTGATCCTGTACCTGTTCGGTACGCCGGGACAGGACCGGTTCTGGTTCATGTGGGACGACCTGGTGCGGGGTGCGATCGGTGCGGTGGTGCTGGTCGACACGCGGCGGCTGGCGGACTGCTTCCCGGCGGTGGACTACTTCGAGAACAGCGGTCTGCCGTTCGTGATCGCGCTCAACGGGTTCGACGGTCACCAGCCGTACAACCCGGAGGAGGTGCGGGAGGCGCTGCAGATCGGCCCGGACACGCCGATCATCACCACCGACGCCCGGCACCGCGCCGACGCCAAGAGCGCACTGATCACCCTGGTCGAGCACGCCCTCATGGCCCGCCTGCGCTGACCTGGGCCCGGACCGCCCCCGGTGCCCGGCCCGGGGGCCGCGGCCTCCCCCGCGCGGCCGGTGAACGGCAGCGGATACGCTGAAACCCCACCGTTCGTCCGAGGCCACCCGAAAGGGCACCGTTCACCGTGCGCATCGCCAGATTCTCCATCGACGGCAACGTCGGATTCGGCGTCGTGGAGGGCGACGCCGACACCGAGCCCGGCCTGGTGCTCGATCTCATCAAGGGTCACCCCTTCGGCGAGTTCGAGCGCTCCGGCCAGAAGGTGCCGGTCAGCCAGGTCCGGCTGCTCGCCCCGGTGCTTCCCAGCAAGGTCGTCGCCGTCGGGCGGAACTACGCGGAGCACGCGAGGGAACTGGGCCGGACCGTCCCCGAGACCCCGGTCGTCTTCTTCAAACCGTCCACGTCCGTCGTGGGCCCCGGCGACCCGGTGGCCTACCCCGGATTCTCCGCGGAGGTGCACCACGAGGCGGAGCTCGCCGTCGTCATCGGCCGCATGTGCCACCAGGTGCCCAGGGAGCGCGTGTCCGAGGTGATCCTCGGCTACACCTGCGCCAACGACCTCACAGCCCGGGACGTCCAGCGCCGCGAGGAGCAGTGGGCCCGGGCCAAGGGCTTCGACGGCGCCTGCCCGCTCGGCCCCTGGGTCGAGACCGACCTGGATCCCTCCGACCTCACCGTCGGGTGCACCGTCAACGGGGAGCAGCGGCAGCTCGGCCGCAGCGCCGAGATGGCCCACTCCGTGGCGGACCTGGTCGTGCACATCAGCGAGGCGATGACCCTCCTGCCGGGCGACGTCATCCTCACCGGCACCCCCGCGGGCGTCGGCCCCCTCAACGTCGGCGACGAGGTCGCCGTCACCATCGAAGGCATCGGCACTCTCACCAACAAGGTGATCAAGCGTGGCTAGCGCAACCACCCCGGCACCCGTCCGGGTCCGTTTCTGTCCGTCCCCGACCGGCAACCCGCACGTGGGACTGGTCCGCACCGCCCTGTTCAACTGGGCGTTCGCCCGCCACCACGGCGGCACCCTGGTCTTCCGCATCGAGGACACCGACGCCGCGCGGGACTCCGAGGAGTCCTACGAGCAACTCCTGGACTCCATGCGCTGGCTCGGGTTCGACTGGGACGAGGGCCCCGAGATCGGCGGTCCGCACGCCCCGTACCGCCAGTCGCAGCGCATGGACATCTACGCGGACGTCGCCCGGAAGCTGCTGGAGTCCGGCCACGCCTACCGCTGCTACTGCACGGCCGAGGAGCTCGACGCCCGCCGCGAGGCCGCCCGCAAGGCGGGGCGGCCCTCGGGCTACGACGGCCTGTGCCGCGAGCTCACCCCCGAGCAGATCGCCGCGCACGAGGCCGAAGGCCGCACGTCCATCGTGCGCTTCCGGATGCCGGACGAGCCGATCACCTTCACCGACCTCGTCCGCGGTGAGCTGACTTTCCAGCCCGAGAACGTGCCGGACTTCGGCATCGTCCGGGCGAACGGCGCGCCGCTGTACACCCTGGTCAACCCGGTGGACGACGCGCTGATGGAGATCACCCACGTGCTGCGAGGCGAGGACCTGCTCTCCTCGACGCCGCGCCAGATCGCGCTCTACCGCGCCTTGGCGGAGATCGGCGTCGGCAGCGGCCGGACGCCCGAGTTCGGCCATCTGCCGTACGTCATGGGGGAGGGCAACAAGAAGCTCTCCAAGCGGGACCCGGAGTCGTCCCTCAACCTCTACCGGGAGCGTGGCTTCCTGCCGGCGGGGCTGCTCAACTACCTGTCCCTGCTGGGCTGGTCGATCGCCGAGGACCGGGACATCTTCTCCATGGACGAGATGGTCGCGGCCTTCGAGATCACCTCGGTGAACGCCAACCCGGCCCGCTTCGACCTCAAGAAGTGCGAGGCGATCAACGCCACGCACCTGCGCGAGATGCCGGTGGCGGACTTCGTCACCGCGTGCGAGCCGTGGCTGCGGGCGCCCCACGCACCGTGGCGTCCCGAGGCCTTCGACCGCGCCGAGTTCGACGCGCTCGCCCCACTGGCCCAGACCCGGCTGACCGTGCTGTCGGACATCACCGCCAACGTGGACTTCCTCTTCCTCGACGAGCCGGCCGAGGACGAGGCGTCGTGGAAGAAGGCGATGAAGCCCGGAGCCGAGGCCCTGCTCGCGACGGCCCGGGAGAAGCTGGCGGCGGCCGACTGGAACGCCGAGGCCCTCAAGGCGGCCGTGCTGTCGGCCGGCGAGGAGCACGGCCTCAAGCTCGGCAAGGCCCAGGCGCCGGTGCGGGTGGCGGTCACCGGCCGGACGGTCGGTCTGCCGCTGTTCGAGTCCCTGGAGGTGCTCGGGCGGGAGCGCACGCTCGCCCGCGTCGACACCGCCCTGAAACGCCTGACGGCCTGAGCCCGGGCCCGGAGCCCGCTCCCGGCGCCCCGCGGCCCCGCGCTCCCGCTCCCCGCGCCCCCGGTACCCGCTGGCACCGGGGGCGCGGGCGTTCGTGTCCCGTTCCCGTTCCGGTGGACGACGGGTCGGCCTACCCGCCGGTGGCCGGGGCGTAACCCGTTTTGGAGCACCGCACGCGATCAGGTAATGTTCTTCCTGTCGCCGAACGGGGCAGGCCGAAAGGCCGGAACACCGGGAAGCGGCTCACCTGAATGAAACCCCCTCAGGGGGTTGAGTTTTGGTGGGGTATGGTGTAATTGGCAGCACGACTGATTCTGGTTCAGTTAGTCTAGGTTCGAGTCCTGGTACCCCAGCGCGATCTTCGCCCAGCAAGATCGAATGCCCCCGTTGTGTAGCGGCCTAGCACGCCGCCCTCTCAAGGCGGTAGCGCCGGTTCGAATCCGGTCGGGGGTACTGGCTCTCTTCGGAGAGCCGAGCTGGGGCCCCCGTTGTGTAGCGGCCTAGCACGCCGCCCTCTCAAGGCGGTAGCGCCGGTTCGAATCCGGTCGGGGGTACTCGATCAGGAAGACCCCGCACCTCGTGGTGCGGGGTTTTTCGTTCTCGGCCTTCCGTGCCGAGGGGGCCGCCCGTCGGGCGTCCCCCTCCCGGCGGCGTGCTCAGGCCCCGTCCGGCGCGCCCGAGTAGCGTCGCGTCGACTCCTCGGCGTGCGCCATGCGCCGCAGGCCCAGCAGTACCGGCTCGTACAGCACCGTCAGGGCCACCGCGGCCTCGAGCTGAGTGGTCGGCGCGGCGAAGCGCTCAATCATGTCCACGTCGTGCACGGCGAGCTCCCCGGTCAGGCGGGCGTACGGCAGGAGGTCCTCCAGGGCGCAGGGGTAGCCGAGCTGCATCAGGGTGGCTACCGCCTCGACGAGCGCCTCCTGGCCGCAGGACGTGGTGACCTGCTGCCAGCCGAGCCGCTCCCGCAGCTCGGCGACCCGGCTCCGGGCTGCTTCCCGCTCCTTCGGCCCGGCCGTGGACGGCCGTCCGCCCGGCACCGCCTCCACGGCCGTACTGAGCCGCGAGCCCTGGTCCAGCCCCTCGTCCTCGATGGCGCTCAGCACGTCCCGCGCCGTCGCGACCGGTACCCGGCCGACCTGGATCAGGGCCCGTGCCAGGCCGAGTCGCCGCAGGTGTTCCTCGCCGTACTCGGCCTGCGTCGCGCTCACCCGCTCGCCGGGCGGCAGCAGCCTCTCCCGCAGGTAGTACTTGATCGTCGCGGTGGGGATGCCGCTGCGTTCGCTCAGTTCGGCCAGTCGCATACCGGCCATTCTCGCCCGAGGCGGCCCGCGTCATGCCCGCGTCGTCGGCCGGGAGCCTGCTTGCGATCTTCATTGGAGAGTGGCACTATCCAAGTGGGGAGTGAGCGGCGCTCCCGTGGTTCGAGGGGTGGATTCGTCATGGCCGAGCAGGTGCGCGAGGGACGGATGACCGCGGCCGCGCAAGGGGAGCTGACCGTGTTCCTCATCGGGATGCGCGTCAACCGGATGCTGGCGGTGCGCACGTGGTGGCCGGTGCTGCGGGCCATGCCGCGCATGCTGCGGGAGCTGAGCCGGGACGACGAAAGCGGGCTGCTCGGTTTCCAGACGCTGATCGGGGGCCCGCAGCTGGTCTACGTCGTCCAGTACTGGTCCTCGCACGAGAAGCTGATCGCCTACGCCTCGGCCCGGGGTGCCGAGCATCGCCCGGCGTGGGCGGCCTTCAACCGGCGGGCGAGGGGGTCCAGAGGCGCGGTGGGGATCTGGCACGAGACGTACGTGGTCCCGGACGGGGCTTACGAGAGCGTCTACGTCTCGATGCCGCCCTTCGGGCTGGCTGCGGCCACTGGCGTCGAGCCGGTGGGGCACCGAGGCGAGCGTGCCGCTCAGCGGCTGCGGCTGGGCCGCAGTCCGCTGGGCTGACGCCGCGCGCCCCCAGGGGTGCGGGGAGCTGCGCGAATAGTCACAGTGCGCCCGCAGTCCGCGCTGCGTGGGAGGGGGCAGCGTCCTGCCCCGCGCAGCGCCTGGGGCCGGTGGCTGCGCTTGCCAGCCCTGTGCCTTCGCGCAGACTTCCCCAGCGCGGGGGCGTGCGTCCAGCCCTGGGCCGGGGGAGGGGTGATGCGCGGAGTGGGGGAGCCTCCTGGTCCGGGCTGGTTTCACCTCGGGCAGCCTCAACCGCGGCGCAGGGCCTCGGAGAGCCGGTTGGCGGCGTCCACGATGGCTTGGGCGTGCATCCGGCCCGGGTGTCGTGTCAGGCGCTCGATCGGTCCGGATACCGAGACGGCGGCGACGACGCGGTTGGACGGGCCGCGCACCGGGGCGGATACGGAAGCCACCCCCGGCTCGCGTTCGCCGACGGACTGGGCCCAGCCCCGCCGTCGCACGCCAGAGAGCGCTGTCGCGGTGAACCGGGCGCCCTGGAGTCCCCGGTGTAGCCGCTCCGGCTCCTCCCAGGCCATGAGGATCTGGGCGGCGGAGCCGGCCTTCATCGGCAGCGTCGAGCCCACGGGCACGGTGTCGCGCAGGCCGGAGAGCCGCTCGGCCGCAGCCACGCAGATGCGCATGTCGCCCTGACGCCGGTAGAGCTGCGCGCTCTCTCCGGTGACGTCGCGCAGGTGCGTGAGCACCGGGCCGGCGGAGGCCAGGAGCCGGTCCTCCCCGGCCGCGGCGGCCAGCTCGGAGAGCCGGGGGCCGAGTATGAACCGGCCCTGCATGTCCCGTGCCACGAAGCGGTGGTGCTCGAGAGCCACCGCGAGCCGGTGCGCCGTGGGGCGCGCCAGGCCGGTCGCGCTCACCAGTCCGGCGAGCGTGGCCGGACCGGACTCCAGAGCGCTCAGTACCAGAGCTGCCTTGTCGAGAACGCCCACACCACTTGAGGCGCCGCTAGAGTTGTCCATGCGTCGATACTTGCGTCTCACATTACGAAACGCAAGTTCAATATCCCGGAGAACCCGCCAGTCTGGGGTGACGGCTACCACCTGGGCACACCAGTGGGTGGGGCGAGGATCTCTATGTGTGGTCGGCGGCGCGGCCGGCCGGAGGGACAGCGATGGGACGGACACTCGCGGAGAAGGTCTGGGACGACCACGTCGTCCGGCGTGTGGAAGGCGAGCCTGACCTGCTCTACATCGATCTTCACCTGCTGCACGAGGTGACCAGCCCGCAGGCCTTCGACGGTCTGCGCAAGAGCGGGCGTGCCGTGCGTCGCACCGATCTCACCATCGCCACCGAGGATCACAACACCCCGACCCTCGACATCGACAAGCCGATCGCCGATCCCGTCTCCCGTACGCAGCTGGAGACCCTGCGGAAGAACTGCGCGGACTTCGGTGTGCGCCTGCACCCGCTGGGCGACGTCGAGCAGGGCGTCGTCCACGTCGTGGGACCGCAGCTCGGCCTCACGCAGCCGGGTATGACCGTGGTGTGCGGTGACAGCCACACCTCCACGCACGGCGCCTTCGGCGCGCTGGCCTTCGGTATCGGCACCAGCCAGGTCGAACACGTTCTGGCCACCCAGACGCTGCCGCTGGCGCCGTTCAAGACGATGGCGATCACCGTCAACGGCGAGCTGCCGGCCGACGTCACCGCCAAGGACCTGATCCTCGCGGTCATCGCGAAGATCGGCACCGGCGGCGGCCAGGGCTACGTGCTGGAGTACCGGGGCGAGGCCATCGAGAAGCTCTCGATGGAAGCGCGCATGACCATCTGCAACATGTCGATCGAGGCCGGTGCCCGCGCGGGCATGATCGCCCCGGACGAGACGACGTTCGCGTACGTCAAGGGCCGTCCCCACGCCCCCGAGGGCGCCGACTGGGACGCGGCCGTCGAGTACTGGCGCACGCTGCGGACCGACGAGGACGCGGCGTTCGACCGTGAGGTCGTCATCGAGGCCGCCGAGCTGGCCCCGTTCGTGACCTGGGGCACCAATCCCGGCCAGGGCGCGCCGCTGTCGGCCAGCGTCCCGGACCCGGCGTTCTTCAGCGACGAGAGCGAGAAGCTGGCGGCCGAGAAGGCTCTGGAGTACATGGGCCTGTCCGCGGGCCAACCGCTGCGGGACATCGCGGTGGACACCGTCTTCGTCGGCTCGTGCACCAACGGCCGCATCGAGGACCTGCGCTCGGCCGCCGCCGTCATCGAGGGTCGCAGGGTCGCCGACGGCGTCCGCATGCTGATCGTGCCCGGTTCCGTGCGGGTCGCCCTGCAGGCCGTGGAAGAGGGCCTGGACAAGGTGTTCACTGCCGCCGGGGCCGAATGGCGGCACGCGGGTTGCTCGATGTGCCTGGGTATGAATCCCGACCAGCTCGCCCCGGGGGAGCGCTCGGCTTCCACCTCCAACCGCAACTTCGAGGGCCGGCAGGGCAAGGGTGGACGCACCCATCTGGTCTCGCCGCCGGTGGCCGCCGCGACCGCGGTGCTGGGCCACCTCGCCTCGCCCGCCGACCTGTCCGACAACGCCGTGCCCGCGGGAGTCTGATCACGATGGAAGCCTTCACGACCCACACCGGCCGGGCCGTTCCGCTGCGCCGCAGCAACGTCGACACCGACCAGATCATTCCGGCGCACTGGCTGAAGAAGGTCACCCGCGACGGGTTCGAGGACGGACTCTTCGAGGCGTGGCGCAAAGACGACGCGTTCGTCCTGAACCAGCCCGAGCGCCAGGGCGCGACCGTCCTGGTGGCCGGGCCGGACTTCGGCACCGGTTCCTCGCGTGAGCACGCTGTCTGGGCCCTGCAGAACTACGGCTTCAAGGCGGTCATCTCCTCCCGCTTCGCCGACATCTTCCGGGGCAACTCGCTCAAGAACGGCCTGCTCACGGTCGTTCTGCCGCAGGAGACGGTGGACGCCCTGTGGAAGCTGACCGAGTCCGACCCCGCGGTCGAGGTCACCGTCGACCTCGTAACCCGCAAGGTCGTCGCCCCGGGCGTCGAGGCGGACTTCGAACTGGACGAGAACGCCCGCTGGCGCCTCCTGGAGGGGCTGGACGACATCAGCATCACGCTGAAGAGCGAAGCCGACATCGCGACGTACGAGGGTCGGCGCCCCGCCTTCAAGCCGCGCACGCAGGCGGCCTGAACTCCCTGCGGCAGACCCCCGTTCGCAGCAACGCGGTGCCCCCGTTCTCCGGAACGGGGGCACCGCGTTTTTGTCCGCTCTGGGCGGGTACGGGAGCGCTGAAGTCGGGGGGGTTATCGTGCAGTTGGCTGGATAGGTACCCTGGGTGGCTGGAACCGCACGGGTCTGGCGGGGTGGAGCGTTGACGCCCCCTGAGGCGACAACTCCCCCCAGATGGCACAATCGGTGCATGGAAGGCGACGACGAACTGGCTCTGTACGGTCTCGTCGCCGACCGGCTCAAGGAAGCACACCGCAAGGTGCGCGCACTGCAAGTCCCGGAGAGTGAACGGGAGGCGCTCATCCGGAAGCTGCTCGTTGTCACGGCCGCGGCGAAGCACGACCTGGCCTCGGCGGCGCAGCGGCTCGAACGGCTGATGGAGGAGATCGACGGCCGCCGCTTCCCTTCTGCGTGACCGACGGAGTTCGTTGCGGCACAAGGGTGATTAGCCCGTTTCGTGTTTGATTTGCGGTATATATCTGCCTACCGTGCGAAAAAGCTTGAACACCATTCGTTACGGAATGCCTCCGAAGGGGAAGACGTGAACAAGGCGCAGCTCGTTGAAGCGATCCAAGACAAGTTGGGCGGTCGCCAGCAGGCCGCCGACGCGGTCGATCACGTGCTGGACGCGATCGTCCGCACGGTGTGCGCGGGTGAGCGCGTCTCGGTCACCGGCTTCGGCTCGTTCGAGAAGGTCCAGCGGCCCGCCCGCTACGCTCGCAACCCGCAGACGGGTGAGCGGGTTCGGGTCAAGAAGACGGCCGTGCCCCGCTTCCGCGCCGGTCAGGGCTTCAAGGACCTGGTGAGCGGCGAGAAGAAGCTCCCCAAGAACGACGTCGCGGTGAAGAAGGCGCCCAAGGGCAGCCTCTCCGGGGGTACCACCACCAAGAAGGCCGCCACCAAGAAGGCGGCAGCCAAGAAGGCGGCGGCGAAGAAGACGACGGCCAAGAAGGCGCCCGTGGCGAAGAAGACCATGGCGAAGAAGACGACGGCCAAGAAGGCGCCCGCGGCGAAGAAGACCACGGCGAAGAAGACGACCGCCAAGAAGGCCGGCGCGGCGAAGAAGACGACCGCCAAGAAGGCGCCCGCGAGGAAGAGCAACGCCAAGAAGGCGCCCGCGCGCAAGACCACCGCGCGCAAGACCACCGCGAAGAAGACCGCGCGCAGCCGCTGAGCACCGCTCGGGCAGCCGGGCCGGGCCCCCTGGGTCCGGCCCGCGGCATGTCCGGCCCCGGTGGCGCCCCGACGGGGCGCGGGGGGCCGCGCGAAGGGCTTCGGCCTCTCTCGGGGCGCGCCGTGGGTGAAGGGGCAGTTCCCGTGCGGGCCGGGCCTGGAGGCCTGGGCCCTGGGCCTGCCGGCCGCGCGTCTTCGGGCGGCCTTCCCCGGCGCGAGGCGGCGAGGAGCGCTCCCTCCCTTAAGGCCCGTCCGCCGGACAGGCCTTAGGCTCTGGGTATGCAGGCCACCGCGTACACCTACGATCCGCAGACCCGCACGGGCAGCGTCCTGTTGGACGACGGTACTCCCGTGCCCTTCGACGCCGCCGCCTTCGACGCGGGCGGCCTGCTCCTCCTGCGCCCCGGCCAACGGGTCCGCATCGAGACCGAGGGCGGCGAGGCCGAAGGCGGTGAGCCCAAGGGGGACGAGACCGAGGGCGCCAGGGCGGAGCGCCGCATCACCCTGGTGACGTTGCAGACGCTGTGAGGGTGTGACGCCCGACGCCCAGGGTCAGCGCCGCACCGAGATCCGCGCCGGTGTCCACGTCCCGGCGCACGCTGTCCACCCCGGTGACGCAGAGCTCCACCGCGCCGGACGCCCGGTGCCGCCGCCGGGACGTTCCGCCGAAGGCCGGTGAGAGGGCCACTCCCGGGCGTGCGGTCAGGAGCGTCGTCCCCACTCCGGCGGCGTCCGCCAGAAAGGCGCGGGGGAATCGCGCCGCGACGGCGAGGGCCCGGCCCAGTTCCGCCGGGCGCAGCGCCGGCAGATCCGCGTTGAGGGCCGCCAGATGCGTGTGCGGGGCCTCGGCCCGCACCCGCTCGGCGCCGTGGCGCAGGGCCGGGTTCAGGCCGGCCCCCGGTGTGTCCGGCAGGACCCGCGCCCCCAGCGACGCCAGCTCGCGGCTCGCCAGCGGGTCGTCGGTGACGACCACCACACCGCGCACCTCCGGGCAGGCCAGCGCCGCCGTCACGGTGTCCAGGGCGAAGGCCAGCGCGAGCCGCGGGCGCAGGGCGTCGTCGAAGGTGGGAGCCAGTCTGCTCTTGGCCAGCCCCAGGGTCTTGAGGGGAACGACGACCGACCAGCGCGCTCCGGCCACCCCTCGCGTCTCCTGCTGCATCGGGCCCATTCTCACCCGGCTGTGAACCCTGGGGTTACGGTGTCCTCGACAGGGTGGTGGCCGAGGGCCACACTTGTGCGGTTGTCCCCGGCGCACAGCGCGAGCCGGCCGGTCCGGTGCGACCGCCCGGTGAGAAGAGCAAGAGGAGATGGTGTCCCGGTGTCCCGCCGAAAGATCGGGTTCTGGTATCGCTTGGCGGCGGTCATCGCCAAACCCCTGTTGCTCCTCCTCTTCAAGAGGGATTGGCGCGGAATGCAGAACATTCCGGCATCGGGCGGATTCATCGTCGTGGTGAATCACAACTCGTATCTGGACCCGCTGTCCTACGCGCACTTCCAGTACAACACCGGACGGGTTCCCCGCTTTCTC
Source organism: Streptomyces sp. WMMC1477 (assembly GCF_027460245.1). NCBI lineage: Bacteria > Bacillati > Actinomycetota > Actinomycetes > Kitasatosporales > Streptomycetaceae > Streptomyces > Streptomyces sp. WMMC1477. The sequence goes on from NZ_JAPZBD010000003.1 coordinate 4,435,736, forward strand.
GCGAAGGTGAGCCTTTTCGGCCGCGGCTTCGTGGGCGCCGTGATGCGGGGCACCGGTCAGATCCCCGTGTACCGCGAGTCCGCCGACGCCATCGGCGCCTTCCGGGCGGCCGTGGAGGCAGTCAACAAGGGAGAGTGTGTGGTCTTCTACCCGGAGGGCACCCTCACCCGCGATCCGGAGCTGTGGCCGATGGAGGGCAAGACGGGGGCCGCCCGGGTCGCCCTGCTGACCGGGGCACCCGTCATCCCCGTCGCCCAGTGGGGCGCTCACGAGGTCGTGCCGCCGTACGCGAAGCGCAAGCGCGTGCGGCTGTTCCCGCGCAAGACGCTGCGCGTCCAGGCCGGGAAGCCGGTCGACCTCTCCGCGTTCCTCGGCCGGGAGCCGACCGCCGAGTTGCTGCGCGCCACCACCGACGCCCTCATGGACGCCGTCACCGCCGAGCTGGCCGACCTGCGCGGTGAGCCCGCGCCGCGGGAGCGCTACGACCACCGCAAGGCCGTGGCGGAACGTCGCCGCACCCGCCGCCCGGCGGCAGCGGAGGCCGCCCCGGGCGCGGAGGCCGGCCAGGAGGGGCAGGCCGGCCGGGAAGAACAGGCCGCCCCGCCCGCGCAGGACCGCCCGCGCACCTCGGCCGCAGGGGAGGACCCCGCGTGACGAAGGCAGCCGTGTTCGGCACCGGCTCCTGGGGCACCGCCTTCGGCATGGTGCTCGCGGACGCCGGCTGCGAGGTGACGCTGTGGGGGCGCAGGCCCGAGCTGGCCGAGGCGGTCAACATGCGGCACACGAACCCCGACTATCTCCCCGGCGTGGTACTGCCCGCGTCGCTGCGGGCCACGACGGACGCCGCGGAGGCCGCCGCGGGCGCCGAGTTCACCGTCCTGGCCGTACCTTCCCAGTCGCTGCGCGGCAACCTGGCCGCCTGGGCGCCGTTGCTGCCCACGGACACCGTCCTCGTGTCGCTCATGAAGGGCGTGGAGCTGGGCAGCACCAAGCGCATGAGCGAGGTCATCCAGGAGGTCGCGGGCGCCCCGCCGGAGCGCATCGCCGTCCTCACCGGGCCGAACCTGGCCAAGGAGATCGCGGCCCGGCAGCCTGCGGCCTCGGTCGTCGCCTGCCGGGACGAGGAGGTCGCGCGGCGGCTCCAGAAGGTCTGCCACACCCCCTACTTCCGGCCCTACACCAACACCGACGTCGTCGGCTGCGAGCTGGGCGGCGCCGTGAAGAACGTCATCGGGCTCGCCGTGGGCATCGCCGACGGCATGGGGCTCGGCGACAACGCCAAGGCCTCGCTCATCACCCGCGGCCTGGCGGAGACCGCCCGCCTCGGCGTCCGTCTCGGCGCCGACCCCGCGACCTTCGCCGGTCTGGCGGGCCTCGGCGACCTGGCGGCGACCTGCTCCTCCCCGCTCTCCCGCAACCACACCTTCGGCGCCAACCTCGGCCGGGGCATGACGCTGGAGGAGACCATCGCCGTCACCCGGCAGACGGCCGAGGGCGTGAAGTCCTGCCGGTCCGTGCTGGACCTGGCCACCCGGCACGGCGTCGAGATGCCCATCACCGAGACGGTCGTGGAGATCGTGCACGAGGGCAAGGCGCCCCTGGTGGCACTCAAGGAGCTGATGGGACGCAGTGCCAAGGCAGAGGGCCGCTGACGGTTCCGTCCGGGGCTCCGCGCGCCCTCAGGAGCCGCGGGGCGGCGGCCGCACAGGCCCGGTCGTGCGCGGTGCGTAGCGTGGGGGCCACCGCCCGTGCCGTGCCTGCGCCGGAAGCCGATCAGCCGGTAATCTCAGCGCGATGAGCACGTCAGACACCTCCAGCACCTCCCCCCGTCCGTCGCGCAAGCCGCGCGTCGCCGTCGTCTTCGGTGGGCGCAGCTCCGAGCACGGCATCTCCGTCCTGACCGCGGGAGCCGTGCTCCGCGCGATCGACCGCGAGAAGTACGACGTGCTGCCGATCGGCATCACACCCGACGGGGGCTGGGCGCTCACCAGTGACGCGCCCGAGCGCATGGCGATCACCGACCGCCGACTGCCCAGCGTGCCGGAGCTGACCGAGTCCCGAACCGGCAGTGTGGTCATGCCCGTGGACCCGGCCAGCCGCGAGGTGGTCTACAGCGAGCCCGGCCGCGTGCCCGAGGCGCTGGGCGACGTCGACGTCGTCTTCCCCGTCCTGCACGGCCCCTACGGCGAGGACGGCACCCTCCAGGGCCTGCTGGAGCTCTCCGGCGTCCCCTACGTCGGCTCCGGCGTGCTGGCCTCGGCGGTCGGCATGGACAAGGAGTACATGAAGCGGGTCTTCCTCTCCTACGGCCTGCCGGTCGGCCCGTTCACCGTGATCCGGCCCCGCGAGTGGGAGCAGGACCAGGCCGCCGCGCGCAAGAAGATCGTCGACTTCGCCGCCGAGCACGGCTGGCCGGTGTTCGTGAAGCCCGCCCGGGCCGGCTCCTCCATGGGCATCACCAAGGTGGACGACCTCACCGGGATCGACGAGGCGATCGAGGAGGCCCGGGCACACGACCCCAAGATCCTCGTCGAGTCGCTGCTGCGCGGCCGGGAGATCGAGTGCGGCGTGCTGGAGTTCGGCGACGGCCCCCAGGCCAGCGTCCCGGCCGAGATCCCGCCCGTCACCAGCCACGACTTCTACGACTTCGAGGCCAAGTACATCGACTCGGCCACCGGCATCGTGCCCGCGCCGCTCACCGACGAGCAGACCGCCGAGGTCCGCGCACTCGCCGTCCGGGCCTTCGACGCCGTCTCCTGCGAGGGCCTGGTCCGGGCGGACTTCTTTCTTCTGGAGGACGGCCGGTTCGTCATCAACGAGATCAACACGATGCCCGGCTTCACGCCGATCAGCATGTACCCGCGGATGTGGCAGGAGTCGGGCGTGGGCTACGCCGAGCTCGTGGACCGGCTGATCCAGGCCGCGCTGCACCGCTCCACGGGTCTGCGCTGACCCCGGCGGCGTCCGCCCCCGGGTTGTAGGGTTCGCTCCCGGGGGCGGGGCCCGGGCTCCGGAATGCGGACGCGGAAGCGTGCCCGGGCCGGACGGAAAGGGTGCGCGCAACGCGCGCAGAGGCCGCGAGGAGGCCGCGCGGAAGGCGCGCGGGCAGGGTGGAACGACGGCGGGAGCCAGGGCTCCCGCCGCGACTGCGGGGGAGCTACAGATGGACGACCGGGCAGGTCAGCGTCCGGGTGATGCCGTCCACCTGCTGGATGCGGGCGACCACGAGCTTGCCCAGTTCGTCCACGGTGTCGGCCTGGGCTCGGACGATCACGTCGTAGGGTCCGGTCACGTCCTCGGCCTGGACGACACCCGTGATCTCCCCGATCACCTGCGCGACGGTCGACGCCTTGCCGACCTCGGTCTGGATCAGGATGTAGGCCTGTACCACGGGACCTCCAGGGCGGCTTCGAGGATCATGGGAGTGGGAGGGACGCTACGGTATCGCGTCGTCACCACCAGCGGCGAGCTTTGTGAAAGGGCAGACGGATGCTGAGTTTCCCCGGGGGCCGTCCCCCGACTCCTGGGACCGTCGGCGATCTCGGGGAGTTCGGCCTGATCCGGGAGCTGACCGCCCGGCTGACGGCCACGCCGGCCGTCAAGCTGGGCCCGGGCGACGACGCCGCCGTCGTCGTCGCCCCGGACCGCCGTGTCGTCGCCAGCACCGACGTGCTGCTGGAGGGGCGGCACTTCCGGCGGGACTGGTCCACCGCCTACGACGTCGGGCGGAAGTCCGCCGCCCAGAACCTCGCCGACATCGCCGCCATGGGCGCGGCGCCCACCGCGCTCCTGCTCGGCCTCGTCCTGCCCGCCGACCTGAACGCCAACTGGCCGGTGGAGCTGATGGACGGGCTGCGGGACGAGTGCGACGTCGCCGGAGCCGCCGTGGTCGGCGGGGACGTGGTGCGCGGTGAGACGATCACCATCGCCATCACGGCCCTGGGCGACCTGAGGGGGCGGGAGGCGGTCACGCGCGCCGGGGCCCGGCCCGGAGACGTCGTCGCCGTCACCGGCTGGCTGGGCTGGTCGGCCGCCGGGTACGCGATACTCAAGCGCGGCTTCCGGTCCCCGCGGGCGTTCGTCGAGGCCCACCGCCGGCCCGAGCCGCCCTACCACGCGGGCCCGGCCGCCGCGGGGCTCGGCGCCACCGCCATGACGGACGTCAGCGACGGCCTCGTCGCCGACCTCGGGCACATCGCGGAGGCCAGCAAGGTCCGCATCGACCTGAGCACCGAGGCGTTCGACATCCCCGCGCAGATGCACGACATCGGACAGGCCGTCGGCGTCGACCCGCTGCGCTGGGTCCTGACCGGGGGAGAGGACCACGCGATCGTCGCCACGTTCCCGCCCGGACGGAAGCTGCCCGCGCGCTGGCGCGTCGTCGGCGAGGTGCTGCACCCCTCGGCCTCCTCCCGCGTCACCGTCAACGGCGCGCCCTGGCACGACGGCGGCGGCTGGGACCACTTCGGCGCCTGACCCCGGCCCCGGACGGCCCCCGACCCGGACGCCGAGGGCGGCCACGGGCGTTGCGTAGGCTTCCGCCCATGCGCATACCCCCAAGGGTTCTCACCATCGCCGGCTCCGACTCCGGGGGCGGGGCGGGCATCCAGGCGGACCTGAAGGCCATGCTGGCCCTGGGCACCCACGGCATGAGCGTCCTGACCGCCGTCACCGCACAGAACTCGCTCGGCGTGCAGGGCGCCTGGGAGCTCCCGGCCCAGGCCGTGCGGGCCCAGTTCCGCAGCGTGGTGGAGGACATCGGCGTCGAGGCCGTGAAGACCGGCATGCTGTCCTCCGCCGAGCTGGTCCTCACCGTGGCCGGGCTCCTGCGGCGGCTGGAGGTGCCCGTCGTCGTCGACCCGGTCGGCGTCTCCAAGCACGGAGACCCGCTGCTGGCCGCCGAGGCGCTGGAGGCGGTGCGCACGGAGCTGCTGCCGACGGCCACGGTGGCCACCCCGAACCTGGACGAGGTGGCTCAGCTCACCGGCATCACCGTCACCACGGAGGGCGAGCTGCGCAAGGCGGCGTCGGCGGTCCTCGGTTTCGGCCCGCGCTGGGCGCTGATCAAGGGCGGCCACCTGCGCGGGGAGGCCACCGACCTCCTCACCGACGGCGACCGGGAGCACTGGCTGCGCGCACCCCGCCACCTGAACCGCCACACCCACGGCACCGGCTGCACGCTCGCCAGCGCCGTCGCCGCCGAGCTGGCCAAGGGCGCGGACGTTCCCGCGGCGGTGGCGGCGGCCAAGGAGTACGTCACCGGGGCCATCGCGGCCGGCTTCGCCCTCGGCTCCGGCATCGGCCCCGTCGACCACGGCTGGCGTTCCCGTCGCGACACCCGGTGACGACGGCCGGGCAGCACAAAGCCGGTCCGCCCGAGACGGACCGGCTTGCGGCAACCGGGAGGCTGCGCTGCGACTAGGGCGTCAGCGCGAGACCTTGCCGGCCTTGATGCACGAGGTGCAGACGTTGAGGCGCTTCGGCGTCCCACCGACCGTGGCACGCACGCGCTGGATGTTGGGGTTCCAGCGACGCGGGGTGCGGCGGTGCGAGTGGGAGATGCTGTTGCCGAAGCCCGGCCCCTTGCCGCAGACGTCGCAGTTGGCAGCCACGGGTCACTCCAAAGACTTCAGATACACGTACGGTGGGTCCTGGCCTCGCGGAGATCAGACCGAACGCTTCGGAGCGAAGTCCCGATCCGACGGGATCGGACCGAACGCTCACAGGACTGACCGGCTTTGCCAGGGAGATGGTCACCTGACTCAACGCATCGCGTCAGGCAACCGAAGCAGCATACAACGACTGCTTACAGACCCTGAAATTACCACGGGTCGCCTCGCTCCCGCCCGGCGCCCTTCCCCGCAGCCCGCCCACCCGCCGACGCATCCCTGCTCCCGGCACGGACGGCACTCCCGTCCCGATCGGCACTCCGCCCCGGACGGCCGCCGCGGCGTGCGACTACCCTTCCCGGCTGGGCCCCGTGGGCCGGGCGCACCGCGCCGGTCACGGGAAGGGCGGGGCCGGACACGAGCTGAGGAGGTGCGTCGCCCGGTGCCGCACACGCTGGACGCCGCCACGGTCCGCACCTGGTGTGCCCGCGCACTGGACGCCCTGGGCAGCGCCCGGGAGACGATCGACGCGATCAACGTCTATCCCGTCGCCGACGCCGACACCGGCACCAACCTGTACCTCACCGTGGAGGCCGCCGCGCAGGCCGTGGAAGCCGCGGGAGCGGGCGAGCCCACGCTCGCCGAGGCCACGGCCGCCATGGCCCACGGTGCGCTGCTGGGCGCCCGCGGCAACTCCGGCACCATCCTCGCCCAGCTCCTGCGCGGTCTGGCCGGGGAGATCGCGGCGGGCCGTGACCTGCGCTCCGCGCTGCACGGCGCGGCCCGGCTGGCCCGGGCCGCGGTGGCCCACCCCGTGGAGGGGACCATCCTCACCGTCGCGACGGCCGCCGCGGAGTCCGCCGAGTGCGCCGGGGGCGGGGACGCCGAGGTGGTCCGGGCCGCGTGCGAGGGCGCGCGGGCGGCGCTGGCCGCCACTCCCGCACGTCTGACGGTGCTGGCGGGCGCCGGAGTGGTGGACGCCGGCGGCTACGGCCTCGTCACCGTGCTCGAAGCGCTGCTCACCGCGCTCACCGGTGAGCAGCCGGCGGCGCCGCCCCCCGAGCGCGTCCGCCCCGCCGGAAGCCCGCCGTCTGCGTTCGGCGGCTGCGCGGCCGGCCCGGAGGCAGGCGCGGAGACGGAGGGGCCGGAGTTCGAGGTGATCTACCTCCTCGACGCCGCCGAGCCCGCCGTCGACCGGCTCCGGGAGCGGCTCGACGGGCTCGGGGACTCCCTCGTCGTCGTGGGCGGGGACGAGCTGTGGCACGTCCACGTGCACGTCGACGACGCGGGTGCCGCCGTCGAGGCGGGCATCGAGGCGGGGCGTCCGCACCGGGTGCGCATCAGCCACCTGGCCGGACGGCACGCCGCCCCGGAGCCGGCGGAGCGCGCGGTGGTCGCCGTCGTCCCGGGTGAGGGGCTGGCCCGGCTGTGCGACGAGGCGGGCGCCCTCGCCGTCACCGTGCGCCCCGAGGAGCCGCCGGGCAGCGGCGAACTGGCCGCCGCTGTGCGGCGGGCGCACGCCCGCGAGGTCGTTCTGCTGCTCGGCGGGCCGGAGCTGCGGCACACCGCGGCCGCCGCGGCCGAACAGGCGCGATCGGAGGGCGTCCGGGTGGCGATCATCCCGGCCCGCTCCCCGGTGCAGTCCCTGGCGGCGCTCGCCGTGCACGAGGCGGAGCGGCGCTTCGACGAGGACGTCGTGGCGATGACCGCCGCGGCCGGAGCGACCCGCTACGCGGAGCTGACCGTCGCCGAGCGGCGCTCGTGGACGACGCGGGGGGTGTGCCAGGCCGGGGACGTGCTCGGGCTCATCGACGGCGACGTCGCCGTGATCGGCGGGGACCTGACGGACTGCGCGGCCGAGGTCCTGGACCGGATGCTCGCCGCGGGCGGCGAACTCGTCACGCTCGTCCTCGGCGGCGGGGCGCCCGAGGGGCTCGTCCGCGTCCTCACCGACCGGGTGCGCCGTTCGCACCTCGGGGTGGACACCGTCGTCTACGAGGGCCGCCAGCCCTCGCCGCTGCTGATCGGCGTGGAGTAGCGGGCCCGGCGGCGAGGGCGGCACCGGCGTGGGACGCGGTGCTCCCCGCCGTTGTCGGCGTCGTGGGGGAAGATGGGCCGCACGATGGAGAGTCCACTGGCCGAGCCGCTGAAGAAGACGGTCGGCGGCACCACCGCGAAGGTGCTCGCCGACCACCTCGACCTGCACACCGTCGGCGACCTGCTGCACCACTATCCGCGCCGGTACGCGGAGCGCGGTGAGCTGACGCGCCTGGCCGACCTGCCGTTGGACGAGCACGTCACGGTGGTCGCGCGGGTGGCCGACGCCCGGCTGCTGTCGTTCAACCGCGGCCGGGGCCAGCGGCTGGAGGTGACGCTGACGGACGGCAGCGGGCGGCTCCAGCTCGTCTTCTTCGGCCGGGCGGCCTACGCGCACGAGAAGAAACTCGTCCCCGGGCGGCGGGGCATGTTCGCGGGCAAGGTCTCCGTCTTCAACCGCAAGCTGCAACTGGCCCACCCCGACTACAAACTGCTGGACGAGGACGGCGACGCCGCGGCGGTGGAGCGCTTCGCCCGGGCACTGCTGCCGCTCTACCCGGCCGTCAGACAGCTCAACTCGTGGAAGATCGAGCAGGCCGTGGAAACGGTCTTGACCTCGATGGAGGCCATCGGGTGGAAGGGCCTGGGCGATCCGCTGCCCGCCTCCCTGCGGGAGGGCCGGGACCTCCTGCCGCTGCCCGAGGCCCTGCGGTCCGTCCACCGCCCGCGGTCGTGGGCGGAGGTGGGGGCGGCACGGCGGCGGCTGAAGTGGGACGAGGCGTTCGTCCTGCAGGTCGCGCTGGCCCGCCGCCGCTCGGCGGAGGCGCAGCTGCCGGCCGTGCCCCGCGCCGCGCGGGACGACGGCATCCTCGCGGCCTTCGACGCCCGGCTGCCGTTCACCCTGACGGAGGGCCAACGCCGCGTCAGCGAGGAGATCTTCACCGATCTGGCCGCCGCCCACCCCATGCACCGGCTGCTCCAGGGCGAGGTGGGCAGCGGTAAGACGATGGTGGCGCTGCGGGCGATGCTCACCGTGGTGGACGCCGGCGGCCAGGCGGCCCTGCTCGCCCCGACCGAGGTGCTGGCGCAGCAGCACCACCGGTCCATCGTGGAGATGCTGGGCGAGCTGGCCGAGGGGGGCCTGCTCGGCGGCGCCGAGCACGGCACCCGGGTGGTTCTCCTCACCGGCTCGATGGGCGCCGCCGCGCGCCGTCGGGCGCTGCTGGAGCTGACCACGGGCGAGGCCGGGATCGTCATCGGCACGCACGCGCTCATCGAGGACAAGGTGCGCTTCCACGACCTCGGGCTCGTCGTCGTGGACGAGCAGCACCGGTTCGGCGTCGAGCAGCGGGACGCGCTGCGCGCCAAGGGCGAGCAGCCGCCGCACCTGCTGGTGATGACGGCGACGCCGATTCCGCGCACCGTGGCCATGACGGTCTTCGGCGACCTGGAGACGTCCGTGCTGGACCAGTTGCCCGCGGGGCGGTCGCCCATCGCCAGCCATGTCGTTCCCGCGGCCGACAAGCCGCACTTCCTGGCCCGCGCCTGGGAGCGGGTGCGCGAGGAGGCCGAGGGCGGGCACCAGGCCTACGTCGTCTGCCCGCGCATCGGGGACGAGGAGACAGCCGGCGGGGCGGCGGAGGAGGACGCGGCGGGCTACGGGGCCGAGGAGGACGAGGAGGCCGGGAGTGGCGGTGCCGAGGGCGGCGAGCGGCGGCAACCCCTCGCCGTGCTGGACCTGGCCGCGCAGCTCACCGGGGGACCGCTCGCCGGGCTGCGGGTCGAGGTGCTGCACGGCCGCATGGCCCCGGAGGCGAAGGACGACGTGATGCGCCGCTTCGCGGCGGGCGAGGTCGACGTGCTCGTGGCGACGACGGTCATCGAGGTCGGCGTCAACGTCCCCAACGCCACGGTCATGGTGATCATGGACGCCGACCGCTTCGGCGTCTCCCAACTGCACCAGCTCCGCGGCCGGGTCGGGCGCGGTTCCGCGCCCGGGCTGTGCCTGCTGGTGAGCGAGATGCCCGAGGAGAGCGCGGCCCGCACGCGGCTGGACGCCGTGGCGGGCACGCTGGACGGCTTCGAACTCTCCCGGATCGACCTGGAACAGCGGCGGGAGGGAGACGTCCTGGGGCAGGCCCAGTCGGGGGTGCGCTCCAGCCTGCGGATGCTCACGGTCGTCGAGGACGAGGACGTCATCGCCGAGGCCCGGGCCGAGGCCACGGCCGTCGTCGCGGCCGACCCGGGTCTCGACGACCATCCGGAGTTGCGCACGGCCCTGGCGGCCCTGCTCGACGAGGAGCGCGAGAGCTACCTCGACAAGGGCTGAACCGCCCGGCGAGCCGGTCCGGGAGCCGGGCGGGCGGCCGGACGGCCCGTGGGCCCGGCCGGAGTGCGGCCCGGGGCATATCGTGGGGGCGAGGCGGCCGGTGGCCGTCGCGACCGATCAGGCCGGCACGTCGCACGTGCCCACGTCAGCAGCTAAGGAAGCCTCGCCATGACCCGCGTGATCGCCGGAGCCGCAGGGGGGCGGCGGCTGGCCGTGCCGCCGGGGCAGTCCACCCGGCCCACCTCCGACCGGGCCCGGGAGGGGTTGTTCTCCAGCTGGGAGGCCCAACTCGGCGGCGGCTGGGAGGGGCTGCGCGTCCTGGACCTCTTCGGGGGCTCGGGAGCCGTCGGTCTGGAGGCGCTCTCCCGGGGCGCCGAACACGTCCTGCTCGTCGAGTCGAACGCCCGGGCGGCCCGCACCATCAGGCAGAACGTCGCGGCTCTCGGGCTGCCCGGCGCGGAGGTGCGGGTCGGCAGAGCCGAGCAGGTCGTCGCGGGTGCACCGGGCGTTTCCTTCGATGTCGTCTTCCTGGACCCGCCGTACGTGGTCCCGGACGACGATCTTCGCGAGATCCTCCTCACACTCGCCGGTCAGGACTGGTTTGCGGACGGCGCACTGGTCACCGTGGAGCGGAGCACCAGGGGCGGGGAGTTCCGTTGGCCCGAGGGCTTCACGGCGCTGCGCTCCCGGCGCTACGGCGAGGGGACGCTCTGGTACGGTCGCGCCGCCCGAACGGAAGTCACCGCCGCGTCATGAACAGCCCGGAGAGCGAGGGAAAGCCAGTGCGCCGCGCAGTCTGTCCGGGGTCCTTCGACCCCATCACCAACGGCCACCTCGACATCATCGCCCGCGCGGCCAGGCTGTACGACGTCGTGCACGTCGCCGTGATGATCAACAAGAGCAAGCAGGGGCTGTTCACGGTCGAGGAGCGCATCGAGCTGATCGAGACGGTCACCTCGGAGTTCGGCAACGTCGTCGTCGAGTCCTTCCACGGGCTCCTGGTCGACTTCTGCAAGCAGCGCGACATCCCGGCCATCGTCAAGGGCCTGCGCGCCGTCAGCGACTTCGACTACGAACTCCAGATGGCGCAGATGAACATCGGCCTCTCGGGCGTGGAGACGCTCTTCGTGCCGACCAACCCCACCTACAGCTTCCTCTCCTCCAGCCTGGTCAAGGAGGTCGCCACCTGGGGCGGCGACGTCTCCCACCTGGTGCCGCCGCAGGTCTCCGCGGCGCTCGCCCAGCGGCTCACGCGTCCCTGACGGTGCGCCGCGGCCGCCCGGGCGTCCCTCGCGCTGTTCCCCCGGCCGTCCCTGCCCGTACAGTCGCTCCCGTGGACGTACAGTCAAGACTCGACGACATCGTCGCGGCGGTCCGTAACGCCCGAGCCATGCCCATGTCCGCCTCCTGCGTGGTGAACCGGGCGGAACTGCTCGGCCTGCTGGAAGAGGTGCGCGACGCCCTCCCGGGCTCCCTCGCGCAGGCGCAGGAACTGCTCGGTGGCCGGGAGCAGATGGTCGCCGAGGCCCATGAGGAGGCCCGGCGCATCATCGAGGCCGCCCGCACCGAGCGCGGCTCGATGGTCTCCGACACCGAGATCGCCCGCCGCTCCCAGGCGGAGGCCGACCGCATCCTGGCCGAGGCGCGCCGGGAGGCGGAGACCATCCGGGCCGAGGCGGACGACTACGTCGACAGCAAGCTGGCCAACTTCGAGGTCGTCCTCAGCAAGACCATCGACTCGGTCGGCCGTGGCAAGGACAAGCTGCTGGGCCGCGCCACCGACGCGGACGCCGCCTTCGGTCACGATCCGGATCAGGGCCACGAGGGCCTCGCGGCCCCGGAGCGGTCCGCGGACCCGGACGAACTGCGGGAGCGTGCGGACACGTACGTGGAGGCGCAGTTCCAGGCGTTCGAGTCGGTGCTGACGAAGACGCTCGGCGCCGTCGGTCGGGGCCGCAAGAAGCTCACCGGGCACCGTCCGATGGACGAGCTGGGAGCCCATCTGGCGGCCCAGGAGGAGGCCGGAGCGGAGGGGCACCACCACGTCCACGTCTCCGACGCGGAGTATCTGGCCGGGCTCGCGGAGCCGCAGGCTGACATCCCCGCCCAGGCGCGGCAGCCCGTCGCGGAGCCCGCTCCCACCGGGGGCGTGCCCGAGCCCCTCGCCGCGCCGCAGCCGGCCCCGCCGCCCGCCGATCCCTACGCCCCGGCCGCTGTCTACGACCAGGGCGGCTTCCAGACCGCCTACGGCCAGGAGGCCGACCCGTACCAGCAGGGCGGCTACGCCTACCCGCCCCAGCCCGGCTACGCCCAGCAGGGTTACCCCCCGCAGCCGGTGCCCGAGGCCCGGCAGCAGGGGCACCCCGGGGGCTACGCCGAGACCGACCCTTACGGTTACCCGCAGCAGGCCTACCCGGACGGCTACGGCCAGGTCCCGGCGTACGGCACCGAGGCGGGATACCCGCAGCAGGCGGCGGGCGACGGCTACCCGCAGCAGCACGCCCAGCACCAGGCCCACGCCCAGCACCAGGCCCCGGCCCTGGACGAGACCAGCTTCTTCGACACCAGCATGATCGACATGGAGGAGCTGCGCCGCTACGAGCAGGGGCGCTGACCGGCCACGGAACCGCGTGTTCCGGGTCGGCCGGGCCGTCCGTCCCGGCCGGTCGGTGGCGATTGGGCCGATCGGAGCCGGTGAAGTATCCTGGCTCATCGGTCGCGCGTACGCCCGCGGCTTTCGGCTGCCCGGCGATGCCGGGCCGGGCCGCAGTCACACCGATGAAAGCAGGAAGCCCTGAACGCCCCCCTCGACCACCGTGCCCCGCTCGTGTTCGACACACGCGAGCTGGGTCGTCGTCCCGGTGCGCTCAAGCGGCTCTCCCGCACCGTCGAGGCGCCCCGCGACCTCGGCACCGAGGTCATCGGGGTGCCCGAGGGCGCGTCGGTCGAGCTGGAGCTGCGGCTTGAGGCGGTCATGGAGGGCGTGCTCGTCACGGGGACCGCCCGCGCACCGCTGACCGGCGAGTGCGTAAGGTGTCTGGAGCCGCTGGAGCAGGAGTGCGAGGCGGACTTCCAGGAGCTGTACTCCTACCCCGAGACCGATGACCGCGGCCGCGCCGTGGCCGCCGGTGACGACGCCGAAGGCGCCGAGGACGAGGAGGACACGCTCTTCCTCGAGGCCGACCTGTTCGACCTCGAACCCGTGCTGCGGGACGCGGTGGTGCTGTCGCTGCCCATGCAGCCCGTGTGCCAGGAGGACTGCCCGGGGCTCTGCCCGCGGTGCGGCGCCCGGCTCGCGGATGAGCCGGACCACCAGCACAACGAGGCCGCCGACATCCGGTGGGCGGCCCTGGAGGGACTCGCCGAGAGCATCCGCCACGGCGAGAAGGACAACGTGAACGGCACCCGACCGGGTGCCGACGAGAAGCAGGAGAAGTAGCCGTGGCCGTTCCCAAGCGGAAGATGTCGCGCAGCAACACGCGCCACCGCCGGTCGCAGTGGAAGGCTGCGGTCCCCACCCTGGTGGCGTGCGAGCGCTGCTCGGAGCCCAAGCAGCAGCACATCGCGTGCCCCAGTTGCGGTACCTACAACAAGCGTCAGGTTCTCGACGTCTGATCGGCGGGTGACAGGCTCCATGTCAGACGCCAGTACGCCCAAGCGGGCAGCGGCGAGTCTGGTGGATGCGGCCTCGTCCCACACGCTTCTGGAAGGGCGGCTCGGGTATCACCTTGAGTCCGCCCTTCTGACGCGTGCGCTGACGCACCGCAGTTTCGCGTACGAGAACGGCGGGCTGCCCACGAACGAGCGCCTGGAGTTCCTCGGCGACTCGGTCCTGGGCCTCGTGGTGACCGACACGCTCTACCGTGCCCACCCGGAACTGCCGGAGGGCCAGCTCGCCAAGCTGCGCGCCGCGGTGGTCAACTCCCGCGCCCTCGCCGAGGTCGCCCGGGGGCTGGACCTGGGTGCCTTCGTCCGGCTCGGCCGCGGCGAGGAGGGCACCGGGGGCCGCAACAAGGCATCGATCCTCGCGGACACGCTGGAGGCGGTGATCGGCGCCGTCTACCTCGACCAGGGGTTGACGGCGGCGGAGGAGCTGGTGCACCGGCTCTTCGACCCGCTGATCGAGAAGTCCGCACTCCTCGGTGCCGGCCTGGACTGGAAGACCAGCCTCCAGGAGCTCACGGCGGCCGAGGGGCTCGGGGTGCCCGAGTACGTGGTCACCGAGACCGGCCCCGACCACGAGAAGACCTTCACGGCTGCTGCCCGCGTCGGTGGTGTCGCGTACGGCACCGGCACCGGCCGCAGCAAGAAGGAAGCCGAACAGCAGGCCGCCGAGACGGCCTGGCGGGAGATCCGGGCCGCGGCGGACGCGGCGGCCGCCGGCGGAACCCCCGCCGAGGGCGCCCAGGACACCACGGCCGGCGGCACCGCCGACCCGGCGGGCTGAGGGCGCCGTGCCCGAGCTGCCCGAGGTGGAGGTCGTCCGGCGCGGACTGGACCGCTGGGTCGCCGGCCGGACCGTCGAGGCGGTCACGGTGCTGCACCCGCGCGCCGTGCGCCGCCATGTGGCGGGCTCGGCGGACTTCGCCGCCCGGCTCTCGGGCCACCGCTTCGGCGCCGTCCAGCGCCGGGGCAAGTACCTGTGGCTGCCGCTCGGCCCTCCGGACGCGGGTCCGGAGGACGCCGAGCGGCAGCCGTTCGCCGTCCTGGCGCATCTGGGAATGAGCGGGCAGCTCCTCGTCCAGCCCGCCACGGCACCGGACGAGCGGCATCTGCGGGTGCGCATCACCTTCACCGACCGCGGCGAGGGCGAGCTGCGCTTCGTCGACCAGCGCACCTTCGGCGGACTCTCCCTGCACTCCGTCACGGAGGACGGGCTGCCCGACGCCATCGCGCACATCGCCCGCGACCCGCTCGACCCGGCGTTCGACGAGGCCGCCTTCGACGCCGCCCTCCGGGCCAAGCGCACCACGGTCAAGCGGGCGCTGCTGGACCAGTCCCTGGTCAGCGGCGTCGGCAACATCTACGCCGACGAGGCGCTGTGGCGCTCCCGGCTGCACTACGACCGGCCCACGGCCACGCTCACCCGGCCGCGCGTCGCCGAACTGCTCGGACACGTACGCGAGGTCATGTCCGCGGCCCTCGCCGTGGGCGGTACGAGCTTCGACAGCCTCTACGTGAACGTCAACGGCGAGTCCGGCTACTTCGAGCGGTCGCTGGACGCCTACGGCCGCGAGGAGGAGCCCTGCCGTCGCTGCGGCACCCCGATACGCCGCCGCCCCTGGATGAACCGTTCCAGCTACTACTGCCCGCGTTGCCAGCGGCCGTACCGCCCGCGGTCGACGGGCGCCACGGCCGCGGCGCGCTGACCGGGCCGCGGGGTCCGCTCGGGTCAGTAGCCGAAGGACTGGGTCCACCAGGGGCCGCCGCCGGCGAAGTGCGCACCGACGCCCAGGCTGGTGAAGCCGCAGTTCAGGATGTTCTTCCGGTGGCCCGGACTGTCCATCCAGGCCCGCATGACGGCCTCGGCGTCGGCCTGGCCGCGGGCTATGTTCTCACCGCCCAGGTGGGTGACGCCGTCCTCCTCGGCGCGGTCCCAGGGGTCGCGGCCGTCCGGGTCGGTGTGGGAGAAGTAGCCGCGGCGCGCCATGTCCGCGCTGTGGTCGCCGGCCAGCCGGGCCAGCGACGCGTCGGCCCGCAGCGGGCTGCACCCCGCCCGGGAGCGTTCCTGGTTGACCAGGGTCAGCACCCGGGCCTCGGCGGCCGAGTGTGCGCCGGAGTCCCCGGGGGGCGATGGCGGGTCGGCGGTCGGCGCGGGCGGCTTCGGGGCGGGGGTGGGCTTCGCGGGCGCGGAGGTCTCGGGCGCGGGCTTCGCGGACCGCTCCTCCTCTTCCCGCGGCTTCTCCTCGGTGGGCTCGGCGGACGGCGTCGGCTCGTCCTCGGGCGTCGTGGACGGCTCGGGAGTGGGCGTGGGCGAGGGCGAGCGGCGCTCCTCACCGCGCGAGGCGGCGGTGTCGTCCCGGCCCCCGGCGCCCTCCGACGCGCCGGGTGTGCGGGAGGAGGCGCTGTCGGTCCGGGCCGTTCCCGGCTCGCCGTCGAGGAGACCGAACCCCTCGCCGAGCCCCGGGACCACTCCGGCTCCCACGGCCACGGTGCCCAGCACGGCCGTGGCGGAGACCGCCAGCAGGCCGGCTCTGAGCGGCGTCACCCTGCGTTTGCGATGTCGGTGGCGGCCCATCTGCTGCAGTCCTCACGTACTCGACGGCGATCGTGTCACTCGATGGAGTGAGACTCGTGTCCGGGGACAGTACGCCATCGCTCTTCGCACGGAGGTGCGGAGGGGGGAATCCGACCGATAGCGTGCGTCACATGAGCACAGGGCGAAACAGGGCGAAACAGGGCGGTCACCGAGACGGGTGAGGCACCCGGGGTGTCGGCGGGGACGAGGGCGGAGGCCCGTGACGACGCGGCGGCCGACGTCCGGCTGACCGCCTGGGTGCGCGGACGCGTGCAGGGCGTCGGTTTCCGTTGGTACACACGGGCGAACGCCCTGCGGATCGGCGAGCTGACCGGTTTCGTGGTGAACCTGTCGGACGGCCGGGTGCAGGTCGTGGCCGAGGGCCCGCGGGCGAACTGCGCCGCGCTGCTGGAGTGGCTGACCAGTGCGGACACGCCGGGAGACGTGACGGGCGTCACGGAGATCTGGGACGCGCCGCGGGGCGGCTACCCGGTTTTCGAGATCCGCTGAGCCGAAACGGGTCGGTGTCCTCGACGTGAACTGGTTGCCAATCCGGGCGTGACGTGCAAGGCTGCGGCACGAGTGATCGACAGTGCGCCACCCGCCACGGGGTTCGCAGCTCCGGCCGAAGCAGCCGTCGAGCCGGGCCGTCCGTGCACGCGGCGTGTGACCGTGTTGACCGTCGTAACTTTTGGTGAGACGCTGGAAGCCCCGCGCACCTTGCTACTTCAGCCCTGAGAACCTCTGTGCAGAGCGGACGTTGCGGGTGCCCTATCCCTCACGACCCAGACGACCACCACTGCGGTCGGTCACTCATTGTGGAGGACCATCCATCATGGCAAAGGCGCTTCTCGGTTACGTCGGCGGCTCCGACCCCCGAGTCCTCGCCGAGATGCGACGGCTTCAGCAGCGCGTCCAGGACCTGGAATCCGAACTGATCCGGATGCAGGCCGAGAACGACGCGCTGTCGGCCGCCGCACGTCACGGCGACTCGCTGCTTGACAGCATCGACGTTTCCAAGGGCGAGCCGGCACTCACCTGACCCGAGACCCGGGGCAGGTGCGCTTACGGCGCTCATCCTGTTGCAGAACCGCGAGGGACGCTTCGGCGTCCCTTCGTCATGTCTCGCGCTGTCCGTCGTGGCCGTGTGGTGATCCGTCCCCCCGGGGCGCCCCCTGGCTGTCGGCTACTCGTTACCGTGTGATGTGCCCTGCACCTTCTGCGGTGAAACCGCGCCCCGGAGGTAAAGTCACCCGGCGTGCACCTCAAGAGCCTGACCCTGCGCGGGTTCAAGTCCTTCGCCTCGGCCACCACGCTGCGCTTCGAGCCCGGCATCACCTGTGTGGTCGGGCCGAACGGCTCGGGCAAGTCGAACGTGGTGGACGCCCTGTCCTGGGTGATGGGGGAGCAGGGGGCGAAGTCCCTGCGCGGCGGCAAGATGGAGGACGTCATCTTCGCCGGGACGTCCGGCCCCACGGGCCGGGCGCCGCTGGGCCGCGCCGAGGTCTCGCTGACCATCGACAACGCCGACGGCGCGCTGCCGATCGACTACGCCGAGGTCACGATCACCCGGATCATGTTCCGCAACGGCGGCAGCGAGTACCAGATCAACGGCGACACCTGCCGGCTGCTGGACATCCAGGAGCTCCTGTCGGACTCCGGCATCGGCCGGGAGATGCACGTGATCGTCGGGCAGGGGCAGCTCGACGGCGTCCTGCACGCCGACCCGACCGGCCGCCGGGCCTTCATCGAGGAGGCCGCCGGTGTCCTCAAGCACCGCAAGCGCAAGGAGAAGGCGCTGCGCAAGCTCGACGCGATGCAGGCCAACCTCGCCCGCGTACAGGACCTCACGGACGAACTCCGCCGCCAGCTCAAGCCGCTCGGCCGCCAGGCCGCCGCCGCCCGCAAGGCCGCCGTCATCCAGGCCGACCTGCGCGACGCCCGGCTGCGGCTGCTGGCCGACGACCTGGTGGCGCTGCAGAACGCGCTGCGGGCCGAGGTCGCCGACGAGGCCGCGCTGAAGGAGCGCAAGGAGGCGGCCGAGGCCGCCCTGCGCACCGCACAGCAGCACGAGGCCGAACTGGAGGAACGGGTTCGCCGTCTGACGCCGCGTCTGGAACAGGCGCAGCAGACCTGGTACGCCCTCTCGCAGCTCGCCGAACGCGTCCGCGGGACCGTCAGCCTCGCCGACGCCCGGGTCACCAGCGCCCGCTCGGCTCCGTCCGACGAGCGGCGCGGCCGGGACCCGGAGGACCTGGAGCGCGAGGCCGAGCGCATCCGCGAGCAGGAGGCGGAGCTGGAGGCCGCGCTGGACGCGGCGAGCCGCGCGCTGGAGGACACCGCCGAGCACCGCGCCGAGCTGGAGTCGCGGCTGAGCGAGGAGGAGCGCCGGCTCAAGGACGCCGCCCGGGAGATCGCCCAGCGCCGGGAGCAGCTCGCCCGGCTCGGCGGTCAGGTGAGCGCGGCCCGCAGCAAGACGGCCTCCGCGCAGGCGGAGATCGATCGCCTCACCGCGGCACGGGACGACGCCGTCCGGCGCCGGGCGGGCGCCCGGGAGGAGTACGAGGCGCTCCGGGCCGAGGTGGACGGGCTGGACGAGGGGGACGCCGAACTGGCGGCCCGCCACGAGGCCGCCCGCGAGGAGCTCGCGGCCGCGGAGGCCGCGCTGAGCGCCGTGCGCGACGAACTGGCCGCCGCCGACCGGGAGCGCGCGGCCACCGCCGCCCGCCGGGACGCCCTGGCCCTCGGTCTGCGCCGCAAGGACGGCACCGGGGCCCTGCTGCAGGCCCGGCACGAGCTCGTCGGCGTCCTCGGGCCGGCCGCCGAACTGCTCACCGTGGAGCCGGGGTACGAGGTGCCGGTCGCCGCCGCGCTGGGCGCCGCCGCTGACGCCGTCGCCGTGACGACCCCGGGCGCCGCGGCCGAGGCGCTGCGGCGGCTGCGCAAACAGGACGAGGGGCGGGCGGTCCTGCTGGTCGGGGGCGCCGAGCCGCCGGGGCCCGAGGCTGCGCACGATCCGGGCCCCGAGAGCCCCCGGTACGCGGCCGGGCTGGTCGGCGGCCCGGAGGAGCTGCTGCCGGCCGTGCGGCTGCTGTTGCGGCACATCGTCGTCGTCGACACCCTGGACCACGCCGAGGAGCTGCTGCGTGCCCGCCCGGGGCTCACCGCGGTCACGGCGGACGGCGATCTGCTCGGCGCCCACTTCGCGCAGGGCGGCTCGGCCGGCGCGCCGAGCCTGCTGGAGACACAGGCGGCGGTGGACGAGGCGAGTGCCGCCGTGGAGCGGCTGGACGCCCGGTGCGCGGAGCTGACCGAGGAACGGGAGCGGGCCGCGCGGCGGCTCCGGGAGTGCTCGGCGGCGGCCGAGGAGCTGGGACGGCAGCGCAGCACCGCCGACCGGGAGAAGTCCGCCGTGGCCGCCCGGCTGGGCCGGCTGGCGGGCCAGGCCAAGGGGGCCTCGGAGGAGGCGGAGCGCTGCGAGGCGGCGGTGGCCAAGGCCGAGGACGCCCTCGTCCAGGTCACCGCTTCGGCCGCCGAGCTGGCGGAGCGGCTGGCCGTGGCGGAGGAGGCGGCCGACGCCCTGGAGGAGCCCGACGCCTCGGTGCGGGACCGCTTGGCCGCGGACAGCGCGAACGCGCGGCAGACGGAGATGGAGGCCCGCCTCCAGGTGCGCACCCACGAAGAGCGGGTCCGGGCGCTCGCGGGCCGGGCGGACGGGCTGGACCGCGCCGCCCGCACCGAGCGGGAGGCGCGGGCGCGGGCCGAGCGGCGCCGGGAGCGGCTGCGGTACGAGGCCGAGGTGGCGGCGGCGGTCGCCTCCGGTGCCCGGCAGCTGCTCGCCCACGTCGAGGTGTCGGTGGCCCGGGCGGAGCAGGAGCGGGCCGCGGCCGAGGCGGCCCGGGCCGAGCGGGACCGGGAGCTGACGGTGGAGCGGGGGCGGGGCCGGGAACTCAAGGCGGAGTTGGACAAGCTCACCGACTCGGTGCACCGGGGCGAGGTGCTGGGCGCGGAGAAGCGTATGCGCATCGAGCAGCTGCGCACCCGGGCGCTGGAGGAGCTGGGGGTCGAGCCGGAGGTCCTGGTCGCGGAGTACGGGCCGGACCAGCCCGTGCCGCCCTCCCCGCCGGCGGCGGGTGAGGAGCTACCGGAGGACCCGGACGACCCGCGCAACCGGCCGGTGCCCTTCGACCGGGCGGAGCAGGAGAAGCGGCTGGCGGCCGCCGAGCGGGCGTACCAGAAGCTGGGCAAGATCAACCCACTGGCGCTGGAGGAGTTCGCGGCGCTGGAGGAGCGGCACCAGTTCCTGAGCGAGCAGCTTGAGGACCTGAAGAAGACGCGCAGCGACCTGCTGCAGGTCGTGCGGGACGTGGACGAGCGGGTGCGGCAGGTCTTCACCGAGGCGTTCCACGACACCGCGCGCGAGTTCGAGGGGGTCTTCGCCCGGCTGTTCCCGGGGGGCGACGGACGGCTCGTGCTGACCAACCCGGACGACATGCTCGCCACCGGGGTCGACGTCGAGGCCCGGCCGCCGGGCAAGAAGGTCAAGCGGCTGTCCCTGCTGTCCGGCGGCGAGCGCTCGCTGACCGCCGTCGCGCTGCTGGTGTCGATCTTCAAGGCGCGGCCCAGTCCGTTCTACGTCATGGACGAGGTGGAGGCCGCGCTGGACGACACCAACCTCCAGCGGCTGATCCGGATCATGAAGGAGCTCCAGGAGAGTTCGCAGCTCATCGTGATCACTCATCAGAAGCGGACGATGGAGGTCGCCGACGCGCTCTACGGGGTGTCCATGCAGGGCGACGGCGTCTCCAAGGTGATCAGCCAGCGGCTGCACTGAGTTGCCACCGTCCGTGCACCGTTTCGGCGCATTCTTCATCCCTTGAACTCATGTTGTGAACTCTTGTCGGGGGAAGCGCGTAGATCTGGTTCATCACGCGGTATTGACTTCGAAACATGAACGCATAGTCTCTCCACGTCGCTGCTGGCTTCGGCCGGCGGGCGCACGGTCAGGCGTGCGCCACCGCGACAGCGACACGCCCCCCATCCCGGCTCCGAGGCCGGGCCGCAGGAGTGCACCGTGACCAGAACCGAGCCGGTGGGCCCGGACGCCGCGAGACGGCCCCGGCAGCTCACGTTCGTCGTCTTCATCGCCGCCTCGGCCGCCATGGGCGGCTTCCTCTTCGGATACGACAGCGCCGTGATCAACGGTGCCGTGGAAGGCATCCGCGGCAAGTTCGACGTCGGCGACGCCACCCTCGGCGCCGTCATCGCCATCGCCCTGCTCGGCGCCGCGCTGGGCGCGATGGTCGCCGGACGCCTCGCCGACCGCCTCGGCCGACCGCGCGTCATGCAGCTCGCCGCGGTCCTCTTCACCGCCAGCGCCATCGGTTCCATGCTCCCGTTCTCCCTGTGGGACCTGGCCTTCTGGCGCACGCTCGGCGGTGTGGCCATCGGCATGGCCTCCGTCATCGCCCCCGCCTACATCGCCGAGGTCGCCCCGGCCGCCTACCGTGGCCGGCTGGCCTCCTTCCAGCAGGCCGCCATCGTCCTGGGCATCGCCTTCTCCCAGCTGGTCAACTACGGGCTGCTCACCGCGGCCGACGGCGAGCAGCGCGGGGACCTCCTCGGGCTGGAGGCCTGGCAGGTCATGCTCGGCGTCGAGGTGCTCCCGGCCGTCCTCTACGGCCTGCTCGCCCTGCGCATCCCCGAGTCGCCCCGCTACCTCGTCGCCCAGGGCCGGACCACCGAGGCCCAGGCGGTGCTGGCCCAGGTCGAGCCGGAACGCACCGACCTGGAGGCCGAGGTCTCGCGGATCGCCCAGCAGATGCGCCGGGAGCACAAGCCGAGCCTGAAGGACCTCACCGGCGGGCGCTTCGGGCTGCTGCCCATCGTCTGGGTCGGCATCGGACTGTCGATGTTCCAGCAGCTCGTCGGCATCAACGTGATCTTCTACTACAGCTCCTCGCTGTGGCAGTCCGTCGGCATCGACCCGGCCGACTCGTTCTTCTACTCCTTCACGACGTCCATCATCAACATCGTCGGCACCGTCATCGCGATGCTGCTCGTCGACCGGGTGGGGCGCAAGCCGCTCGCCCTCGTCGGCTCGGCCGGCATGGCGCTGTCGCTCGGACTGGCCGCCTGGGCCTTCTCCTTCAAGTCCGGCGTGGGGGACGACGTCACGCTGCCGGACACCCAGGGCGCCGTGGCGCTGGTGGCCGCCCACGCGTTCGTGCTCTTCTTCGCGCTCTCCTGGGGCGTCGTCGTCTGGGTGATGCTCGGCGAGATGTTCCCCAACCGCATGCGCGCCGCCGCGCTGGGCGTGGCCGCCGGCGCCCAGTGGGTCACCAACTGGCTGATCACCGCGAGCTTCCCCTCGCTCGCCGAGTGGAACCTCTCCGGCTCGTACATGATCTACACGGCCTTCGCCGTGCTCTCCATCCCGTTCATCCTCAAATGGGTGCCGGAGACGAAGGGCAAGGCGTTGGAGGAGATGGGCTAACCCGACCCCGCCGCCCACTCCTCAGCGCTGCCCCGGCTCACCGAGCCGGGGCAGCGCTGCTTGCGGACGCCGAGGGACCCATGGCCGATACTGGTCGGGCCGCCCGCCAAGCGGCCGGCCGCCCAGCGGAAGATCAGGCAACAGCTAGGAACCCAGGGAATCCATGGAAATCGTCATCCTCCTCGTCGTCATCGCCGTGGTCGCCCTCGGCGCCATCAGCGGGCTCCTCATCAGCGGGCGCCGCAGGAAGAAGGAGGTGCGGCCCCCGCAGGGGGGTGCCCCGACGATCACCGCGCCCCCCGCCGAACCGCATGTCGGTGAGGAGGCCGAGGGCGCGCCCGAAGCCCCCGGACGCACCGTGGACGAGGTGGGGCTGCCCGGCACCACCGAGGCCCCGCCGGTCACCGAGGAGGTCGTCGAGGAGCTTCCCGAGGCACCGGCCGTCGAGGTCCCGCCGCCGAGCGCCGGCCGCCTCGTGCGGCTGCGCTCCCGCCTGTCCCGCTCGCAGACCAGCCTCGGCAAGGGGCTGCTGACGCTCCTCTCGCGCGACCGGCTCGACGAGGACACCTGGGAGGAGATCGAGGACACGCTGCTGACCGCCGACGTCGGTGTCGCCCCCACCCAGGAGCTCGTCGACCGGCTGCGCGAGCGCGTCCGGGTCCTCGGCACCCGTACCCCGGACGAGCTGCGCGCACTGCTCCGCGAGGAGCTGCTGAACCTCGTGGGCACCGAGGCCGACCGCACCGTGCACACCGAGACCTCGGGTGCCGAGGACCGCCCGGGCGTGATCCTCGTCGTCGGCGTCAACGGCACCGGCAAGACGACGACCACCGGCAAGCTCGCCCGCGTCCTCGTCGCCGACGGCAGGTCCGTCGTCCTCGGCGCGGCCGACACCTTCCGCGCCGCCGCCGCCGACCAGCTCCAGACCTGGGGCGAGCGCGTGGGTGCCCGCACCGTGCGCGGCCCGGAGGCCGGCGACCCGGCGTCCGTCGCGTTCGACGCCGTCAAGGAGGGCGTCGACGAGGGCGCCGACGTCGTGCTCATCGACACCGCGGGGCGGCTGCACACCAAGACCGGCCTCATGGACGAGCTGGGCAAGGTCAAGCGCGTCGTGGAGAAGCAGGGGCCGGTGGACGAGGTCCTCCTCGTGCTGGACGCCACCACCGGACAGAACGGGCTGGTGCAGGCCCGGGTGTTCGCGGAGGTCGTCGACATCACCGGCATCGTGCTGACCAAGCTCGACGGCACCGCCAAGGGCGGCATCGTCGTCGCGGTGCAGCGGGAGCTGGGCGTCCCGGTCAAGCTCGTCGGTCTCGGCGAGGGCCCGGACGACCTGGCCCTCTTCGAGCCCGAGGCCTTCGTGGACGCCCTCCTGGGCGACTGAGCCCGCGCCCCGAGCGCACCGACGGGTCCGGGGGACACCCCGGGCCCGTCGCTGCGTCACGACGTCGGCCCGTCGCCTCTCGGTCCCCGCCTTGTCAGGCCGTCGTCGGCAGCCATCCCGCGGAGGCCGCGCCGACGCGGCGGCTCAGCCGCAGCAGCGTGCTCAGCAGCAGCCGCGCCTCCGGTGGACGCCCCGCGGACTCCGGCGTCGGCGGGCGCAGCCAGCGCACAGGCCCCAGCCCGCCCACGACCGAGGGCGGTGCGGTGATGTACCCGCCGGGCCCGAGACAGCTCAGGCCCAGCCCCTCGCGGCCGCCCCCCGTCCGCCGCAGCAGCTCGGGCAGCTCCACCGCCGCGCCGGGGGCCACCAGAAACCAGGCGCGGCCGTGCGGGGCGAGGGCGACGGGCCCGAGCGGCGCCCCCATGCGTTCGAGCCGGACGAGCGCTCGCCGCCCGGCCTCCTCGGGCACCTCGACGACGTCGAAGGCACGCCCCGTCGGCAGCAGCAGCGCCGCGCCGGGCACGCCGGCCCACGCCCGGCCCGCCTCGTCGAGCGTCGCGCCCGCCGGCACCTCCAGCCCGGCGTCCAGAGGGTGGGCGCCGGGCGCCGGGCAGGCCCGCGAGCCGCAGGAGCACTCCGGGCCGTCGACGCCGCGCACCGCCCGCGCGCCGGGGGCGACGTCCCAGCCCCACAGCCCGGTGTACTCCGCCACCGCGGTGCTCATCGGATCCGAACCCCGGGGCCGCCCCGGCCGTCGCCCGCGCCGTGCGGCCAGCCGCAGCTCCCGGAGCTCGCGGATGCCGCCGATCGTGAAGCCCATGCTCCCTCCAACGGGTCTCCCGGGCCGATGGTTACGCCGCGTGCCGCACGCCGGGCCCGCCGTCCCACCGTTCCGCGCGTTCGGCGGGTCCTGCCGCACGCGTCACCCGACCGAGTGGTCGTTGCCGTAGGCCAAGTGTTAGCCAGCCCGCTCGTCGTTAGCGTCTCCGGGAGGGGTGGCGAATGGTGGCGTTTCCTCGATCCGCCCTCGCCACCGGGTAAGCGCCGGACTACATTCGGTGCAGGCAGTGACCAGGCAGCGGCGTTCCGGGTATGACGGGGGCACCACCCGAACGCGCTTTCTCCCGGAGAAGTGGGGGCCTCCAGTGGGCGGCAACGGCAGTAACGGCGCCTCGGCCGACAAGCGCCCGAACGAACAGCTCCGTTCGTGGTTCGTGCGCAGCGGCTGGTCCAAGGGCGAGCTGGCCCGGCAGGTGAACCGCCGGGCCCGTGAGATCGGCGCCCATCACATCAGCACGGACACCTCGCGGGTGCGCCGGTGGCTCGACGGCGAGCAGCCGCGGGAGCCGATCCCGCGCCTCCTGTCCGAGCTGTTCTCCGAGCGTTTCGGCTGCGTCGTCCCGGTGGAGGACCTGGGCCTGCGCCAGCCCCGGCAGACGGCCGCGGGCTCGGGCATCGACCTGCCCTGGACGGGCCCGCAGACGGCCTCGTTGATCAACGAGTTCTCCCGCAGCGACCTCATGCTCGGCCGCCGCGGATACCTCGGCACCTCGCTGGCCATGTCGGCGGGCCCGGCGCTCATCGAGCCGATGCAGCGCTGGCTGGTGCCCACGCCGAGCGCGCCCGGCGACACCGCGGGGCTCGTGCCGGTGCCTGCCCAGGGCGGCCCCCGTCGCGGTCACCGGCTCTCCGGCCCCGAGCTGGAGCTGCTGGAGGAGACGACCCGCATGTTCCGCGGCTGGGACGCGCAGTGCGGCGGCGGGCTGCGGCGCAAGGCCGTCGTCGGCCAGCTGCACGAGGTCACCGACCTGCTCCAGGAGAGCCACCCGGAACCGGTGCGGCGCCGGCTCTTCTCCGTCACGGCCCAGCTCGCCGAACTGGCCGGCTGGATGAGCTACGACGTCGGCATCCAGCCCACGGCGCAGAAGTACTTCGTTCTGGCCCTGCACGCGGCCAAGGAGGCGGGGGACCGGCCGTTCGGCGCGTTCGTGCTGTCCAAGATGGCCCGGCAGATGATCCACCTGGGCCGGGCCGACGACGCGCTGGAACTCATCCACCTCGCCCAGTACGGCAGCCGGGACGGTGCCACCGCCGGCACCCAGTCGATGCTGTTCACGCTGGAGGCCCGCGCCCACGCCAACATCGGCCAGCCCAAGCAGTGCCACCGCGCGGTGCGGATGGCCGAGGAGACGTTCCGCGACGTCGACGCAGCCCGGGAGCCCGAGCCGGACTGGATGGGCTTCTTCTCCGAGGCCGAGCTGAACGCGGAGAACGCCCACTCCTACCGCGACCTCGCCTACGTCGCCGGGCTCAGCCACACCTACGCCCGGCTCGCCCAGCCGCACATGGAGACGGCGGTGCGGTTGTTCGGCGAGGAGTGCGAGGGGAAGGGCGGCGGCCACCCCCGCTCCTACGCGCTCAACCTCGTCGGGCTCGCCACCGTGCACCTGCTGCGCAAGGAGCCGGAGCAGTGCGCCGCCCGCGCCGGCCAGGCCCTCGACGTCGCCAAGGGGCTGCGCTCGGAACGGGTGAACACCCGCATCCGGAAGACGGCGGCCAACGCCCGCCGCGAGTACGAGCACGTCGCCGACGTCATCGCTCTCGGTGACCGGCTGTCCGGGGAGTTGCAGACGGCGGAGGCCGCGACCGCCGTCTGACCCTCCGGCCCCGCGGGCGTCCACCCCGCCACCCGTGCCCCGCGCACACCACCGGACCGCCGACCGCGCACCCCGCCCCGAGCACCCGACACGGCTCCTCCACGCCAGGTCACACCGGGCGGGGGCGCGGTCGGCCCGTCATCCGCCCCACCGCCCCGCCGTGCTCTCCCGCGCGGTCGCGCGCCCCGGCGCGCGCGGGGCTGCGGGCCGACGCCGTCGTTCATGCGGTCGTAACACGACGGCCGCCTTCGTCACGGCACCGAAACAGCGGGGCGCATCACAGGAAACCGGCCGACCCCACGCTGATGGACATCCCCAGCCCCAGATCCGCCCCCACGGGTCGTGACATGAGGAGACGTCCACTTTGAACGGCGCGGATACCGCTTTCGTCCTGATCAGCGCAGCGCTGGTCATGCTGATGACCCCAGGCCTGGCCTTCTTCTACGGCGGCATGGTCCGGGTGAAGAGCGCACTCAACATGCTGATGATGAGTTTCATCGCGCTCGGCATCGTCAGTGTGCTCTATGTCCTCTTCGGCTACTCGCTCTCGTTCGGCGCCGACACCGGGGGGATCATCGGCAGCCTGGAGTTCGTCGGGCTCGACGGCATCGACCCCGACACGCTGACCGGCGGCGACGAGGGCATCCCCGTCTTCGCCTTCGTCCTCTTCCAGATGCTGTTCGCCGTCATCACCCCGGCCCTGATGAGCGGTGCGCTCGCCGACCGGGTGAAGTTCAGCGCTTGGGCGGTGTTCATCACCCTGTGGGTCAGCATCGTCTACTTCCCGGTCGCGCACTGGGTGTGGGCTGAGGGCGGCTGGCTGTTCGACCTCGGTGTCATCGACTTCGCCGGCGGCACCGCCGTCCACATCAACGCCGGCATCGGCGGCCTCGCGGCCGTCCTCGTCGTCGGCAAGCGCATCGGCTTCAAGAAGGAGCCCATGCGCCCGCACAGCCTGCCGCTCGTGCTGCTGGGCGCCGCGCTGCTGTGGTTCGGCTGGTTCGGCTTCAACGCCGGCTCGGCCCTCGCCGCCGACGGCACCGCCGCCAACATGGCCCTGAACACGCAGGTCGCCACGGCCACGGCCGTCCTCGGCTGGCTGCTGTACGAGCGCATCAGGCACGGCGCGTTCACCACGCTGGGCGCCGCCTCCGGTGCCATCGCCGGTCTGGTCGCCATCACCCCGGCCGGTGCCTCGGTCAACGCCCTCGGCGCGATCGCCATCGGCCTCGTCGCCGGTGTGGCCTGCTCCTGGGCCGTCAGCTGGAAGTTCAAGCTCAACTACGACGACTCGCTGGACGTCGTCGGCGTCCACCTGGTCGGCGGTCTGATCGGCACCCTCATGGTCGGCTTCCTGGCCACCGAGGGCGCGGGTCTCACGCAGTTCGGCAAGCAGGCACTCGGCGCCTTCTCGGTCATGGCCTTCACCTTCGTCGTCACCTGGGTCCTGGCCAAGCTGGTCGATGTCACGATGGGCCTGCGCGCCAGCGAGGACGACGAGGTGGCCGGCGTGGACCAGGCGTTCCACGCGGAGACCGCCTACGACTTCAGCCAGGTCGGCACCTCCTCGGCCCGGGCAACCGTCACCCCGGCCGCGAAGCCCGCCGCGGGCGAGGCCGATGCCGCCGGCGCCACCACCACCGACGAGGGCAAGAAGGTCGACGCATGAAGCTGATCACCGCAGTCATCAAGCCGCACCGTCTCGACGAGGTGAAGGACGCGCTCCAGGCGTTCGGCGTGCACGGGCTGACCGTCACCGAGGCCAGCGGCTACGGGCGGCAGCGCGGCCACACCGAGGTCTACCGCGGCGCGGAGTACACCGTCGACCTGGTGCCGAAGATCCGCATCGAGGTGCTGGTGGAGGACGACGACACCGAGCAGCTCATCGAGGTGATCGTGAAGGCCTCGCGCACCGGGAAGATCGGTGACGGGAAGGTGTGGAGCGTCCCCGTCGACGAGGCGGTCCGGGTGCGGACCGGGGAACGTGGCCCCGACGCGCTCTGACGCGCGGGGCCCCGCTGGACGTACGGAACCGAACAGCGAACACCACGGGAGTTGGGTGACCGGATGACGGCCGAGACCACGGAAACGACCGGAAAGACGGAACCCGACGACGGCTACGCGGCGGCCCGGCTGCGCCTCCTGACGGGGGCGGAGTCCGGGCCGCCGCGCCGTGCCGCGCTCGCGTCCCTCACCGACGCCTGGCTCGGCCGGCTGCTGGCGGGGGCCGGGGCGGGGGCGCCGCCGTCCGGGGTCGCCCTGGTGGCCGTCGGCGGCTACGGGCGGCGCGAGCTGTCCCCGCGCAGCGACCTCGACGTCCTCCTGCTGCACGACGGCACGATGGACCCCGGCGAGCTGGCCGCGCTGGCCGACCACCTCTGGTACCCGGTCTGGGACCAGGGCCTCGCCCTCGACCACGCCGTCCGCACCCCGGCCGAGGCCCGCAGGACCGCGGCCGAGGACCTCAAGGCGCAGCTCGGCCTCCTGGACGCCCGGCACATCGCCGGCGACGCCGGACTGACGGCCGTCCTGCGCACCGAGCAGTTCGCCCAGTGGCGCGCCCACGCCCCGCGCCGCCTCCCCGAGCTGCGGGAGCTGGGCCAGGAGCGCGCCGAGCGCCACGGCGAACTGCAGTACCTGCTCGAACCCGACCTCAAGGAGGCGCGCGGCGGACTGCGCGACGCCACCGCCCTGCGCGCCGTCGCCGCGTCCTGGCTCGCCGACGCCCCGCGCGAGGGGCTGGCCGCGGCCCGCGCCACCCTGCTCGACGTCCGCGACGCCCTGCACCTGACCACCGGGCGCGGCGGCGACCGGCTCGCCCTCCAGGACCAGGATCAGGTGGCCGTGAGCCTCGGCGTGCACGGCGCCGACGCACTCCTGCGCCAGGTCTACGAGGCCGCCCGCACCCTCACCTACGCCCAGGACGTCACCTGGCGCGAGGTCGACCGGGTGCTGCGGGCCCGCAGCACCAAGCGCGGCCTGCGCTCGCTCGTCGGCCGCGGTGACGCCCGGCGCGGAGCGCCCGAGCGCACCCCGTTGGCCGAGGGCGTCGTCGAGCAGGACGGCGAGGTCGTCCTCGCCCGGACCGCGCGCCCCGAGCGCGACCCCTGCCTCGTGCTGCGGGCGGCCGCCGCGGCGGCCCAGGCCGGGCTGCCCCTCGCCCTGGCCACCGCACGCCGGCTGGCGAAGGACGCGGCCCCGCTGCCCGTCCCCTGGCCGGCCGAGGCCCGCGAACTCCTCGTCACCCTGCTGGGCGCGGGCGCCGACACCGTGCCCGTGTGGGAGGCGCTCGAGGCCGAGGGCCTCGTTACCGCCCTCCTGCCCGACTGGGAGCGGGTGCGCTGCCGCCCCCAGCGCAACCCCGTGCACCGCTGGACCGTCGACCGCCACCTGGTCGAGACCGCCGTACAGGCCTCCGCCCTCACCCGCCGCGTGCACCGCCCCGACCTCCTCCTCGTCGGCGCGCTCCTGCACGACATCGGCAAGGGCTGGCCCGGGGACCACTCCGTGGCGGGGGAGACCATCGCCCGCGACATGGCCGCCCGCATCGGCTTCCCGCCCGAGGACACCGCCGTCCTCGCCCGCCTCGTCCGGCACCACTTGCTGCTCGTCGAGACGGCCACCCGCCGGGACCTGGCCGACCCCGCGACCGTCGGCGCCGTGGCCACGGCCGTCGGCGACACCGGAACCCTGGAGCTGCTGCACGCCCTGACCGAGGCGGACGCGCGCGCCACCGGCCCCGCCGCCTGGTCCGCGTGGCGGAACAGCCTCGTCACCGAGCTCGCCCGCCGCACCGCCGCCCTGCTGGCCGGCGAGGCCCCGGCCGGGCAGGAGGACGCCGAGCCCGCCGCGCTGAGCGCCGAGGCCGAGCGCCTCGCCGTCGAGGCCGCCCGCACCGGCGGCCCGGTACTCGCCCTGCGCCCGCGTCCGGAGGGTCCCGCCGGACGTGCGGAGGACGCCGTCGGGCAGGACGCCGGGGCGCCCGACGGGGAGGCCCCGGACGCGCCCGTCGGCGTCGAGCTGGTGGTCGCGCTGCCGGGACACCCCCGCGCCCTGTCGGCCGTGGCCGGGGTGCTGGCGCTGCACCGGCTGACGGTGCGGGCGGCCGACCTGACCCGCACGGACCCGGTCGGCGCGGGGCCGGTGCTGCTGCTCACCTGGCGGGTGGCCGCCGAGTACGGCTCCCTCCCGGAGGCCGGGCGGCTGCGCGCCGACCTCCGGCGGGCGCTGGAGGGCACCCTGGACGTGGCCGCCCGGCTCGCCGAGCGCGAGAAGGCGTACCGGGGCAGGCGGCGCGGGCTGCAGGCGCCGCCGCCGCGCGTCTCCGTCCCACCGGAGGGCTCGCGGCGGGCCACGGTCATCGAGGTGCGGGCGCAGGACGCCTCCGGGCTGCTGCACCGCATCGGGCGCGGCCTGGAGGAGGCGGGCGTCACAGTGCGCAGCGCCCACGTCAGCACGCTCGGCGCCAACGCCGTCGACGCCTTCTACGTGACCGACGCCACGGGGGCGCCGCTGGTGCGGCCCGCCGCCGAGGAGCTCGCCCGCGCACTGCAGACCTCCCTGGGCGGCTAGCCCAACGTTTCCTGCACGAGCGGCACGTACCGTCCATGGGCGGAACGGATACCCTTGGTCGGTGCGTGCCGTGATGCCCTGCCCCGCCCGGCTCAGGGCCGGCCGGGACACCGCGGCACGACTGACCGCCGGCACCGATGAACGTGAGGATTCGCGACCGCCGTGTTCGACACTCTTTCCGATCGCCTCGCAGCAACCTTCAAGAACCTCAGGGGCAAGGGCCGCCTGAGCGAGGCGGACATCGACGCCACGGCGCGCGAGATCCGCATCGCTCTGCTGGAGGCGGACGTCGCCCTGCCCGTGGTGCGCGCGTTCATCAAGCAGATCAAGGACCGGGCGCTGGGTGCGGAGGTCTCCAAGGCCCTCAACCCCGCCCAGCAGGTCATCAAGATCGTCAACGAGGAGCTGATCGGCATCCTCGGCGGCGAGAGCCGCCAGGTGCGGTTCGCCAAGCAGCCGCCGACCGTCATCATGCTCGCCGGTCTGCAGGGCGCCGGTAAGACGACGCTGGCCGGAAAGCTGGGCAAGTGGCTCAAGGGCAAGGGACACGCACCGCTGCTCGTCGCCTGTGACCTCCAGCGGCCGAACGCCGTCGGCCAGCTCTCCGTCGTGGCGGAGCGGGCCGGGGTGGGCGTCTACGCCCCCGAGCCCGGCAACGGCGTCGGTGATCCGGTGGAGGTCGCACGGGACTCCATCGAGTACGCGCGCACCAAGCAGTTCGACGTCGTCGTCGTGGACACCGCGGGCCGCCTCGGTATCGACGAGGAGATGATGCGGCAGGCCGCCGACATCCGGGACGCCGTGCGGCCGGACGAGACGCTGTTCGTCGTCGACGCGATGATCGGTCAGGACGCCGTCCACACGGCCGAGGCCTTCCGGGACGGCGTCGGGTTCGACGGCGTCGTGCTCTCCAAGCTCGACGGCGACGCCCGCGGTGGCGCGGCCCTGTCCATCGCCCACGTCACCGGGCGCCAGATCATGTTCGCCTCCAACGGCGAGAAGCTGGACGACTTCGACGCCTTCCACCCGGACCGGATGGCGTCGCGCATCCTGGGCATGGGCGACGTGCTCAGCCTCATCGAGAAGGCCGAGCAGACCTTCAGCCAGCAAGAGGCCGAGAAGATGGCCGCCAAGCTGGCGAAGGGGCCCAAGGAGTTCACCCTCGACGACTTCCTGTCCCAGATGGAGCAGGTCAGGAAGATGGGCTCCATCTCCAAACTGCTCGGCATGATGCCGGGCATGGGTCAGATCAAGGACCAGATCAACAACCTCGACGAGCGGGACGTCGACCGCACCGCCGCGATCATCAAGTCCATGACGCCCGGTGAGCGCCACGACCCCACGATCATCAACGGCTCCCGCCGCGCGCGCATCGCCCGGGGTTCGGGCGTGGACGTCAGCGCGGTGAAGAACCTCGTGGAGCGCTTCTTCGAGGCCCGCAAGATGATGTCCCGCATGGCCCAGGGCGGCGGCATGCCGGGGATGCCCGGGATGCCGGGGATGCCGGGCATGGGGGGCGGCGGCGCCAAGAAGAAGGGCAAGCAGCAGAAGAAGGGCAAGGGCAAGCGCCAGTCGGGCAACCCGATGAAGCGCCGCGAGGAGGAGCAGGCCGCCGCGGCGCGCCGCTCGGAGAGCGGCGGCGGCGCCTTCGGTCTCCCCGGCGCCGGCCAGGGCCCGGAGGACTTCGAGCTGCCCAAGGAGTTCCGCGACCTGCTGCCCCCGAAGTGAGGGCGGCCCTTCGCCGGAGGTGACGCGGTGGCGCCGGGCCCGGCCCGGCGCCACCGCCGTCTCACACCCGGGCGATCACGTAACGGAACAGGTTGGGCAGCCACACCGTGCCGTCGGAGCGGACGTGCGGGTGCAGGGCCTCCGCCAGCTCCTTGCTGACCTGCACCTCGTCGGTCGCCCGCACCGCCGCCGCGTAGAAGCCGGTGGACAGCAGCCCGCGCACCGCGCTGTCGAGATCCGCGTAGCCGAACGGGCAGGAGACCCGCCCCGAGCCGTCCGGGCGCAGACCCGCCTGCCGGGCCAGGTCCTCCAGGTCGTCCCGGCCGCGCGGCTGCCAGCAGGCCGCGTGGTGCGGCGGCTGCGCCAGCCGGGTGGCGATCCGCAGCGCCGGGGTGGCGGCACAGCGTTCGGCGGGGCCCCAGTCGGCGACCACGACGGCGCTGCCCCGTTGGGCGTGGCGCGCGGCGGCGGCGAGGGTCTCCGCGCCGGGGCGGGCGTCGAAGGCCGTCACCAGGTTGGGCGCCGGGCCCTCCGGGGGCGAGTGGTGCGTGGGGGAGCCGTGGGCGAGCCGTACCCGGTAGGGCCGCGCCCCCCACTGGGGCTCGGCGCAGAGCCGGGCCCGGGCGAGTGCAAGGCGGTGCTCGTCGGTGTCCATGCCCGTGACGTCCGCGCCCCGGCTCGCGGCCAGCAGCAGGGCGAGCCCCGAGCCGCAGCCGAGACCGAGCAGGCGGGTATGGGGGCCGATCTCAAGGCGGTCGTATACGGCCTCGTAGAGCG
Source organism: Streptomyces sp. WMMC1477 (assembly GCF_027460245.1). Lineage (NCBI taxonomy): Bacteria > Bacillati > Actinomycetota > Actinomycetes > Kitasatosporales > Streptomycetaceae > Streptomyces > Streptomyces sp. WMMC1477. The sequence continues at coordinate 4,469,563 of NZ_JAPZBD010000003.1, forward strand.
GCACGAGCATCCGCTCCTGGATCTCCGCCCAGTCGCGGGCGGCGCGTGGAAGCTGCTGAGCCGTGAACGTGGCTGTCATCACAGGCGCCCCTATCCGGTCCGCGTGTCCGTCTGTCCGCCGGAGCTGTGCCGCGCGGCTGCTGTCGGTCTCCCCCGAGGTGTGGACGCGTCCGGTTCCGAGAGGAGCCGCGCCCTATGCCAGGGAACTGCCGATCGGTCCCGGCGTCCAGTGGACGGGCCGGATGGACGCGTGGCGTTTCGAGGGGCCGGGGCCGCGCGTGGCGCCTGCCGCGGCGGTCGGGGCGGAGGCCCACCGATTCACGCTTTGCCGCCGCGTCGCCGTAACATGCGCGCCATGGCAAAGGCTCCCGTACTCACACCCCAGGCGGACGATTTCCCGCGCTGGTACCAGGACCTGATCAACAAGGCCGAGCTGGCCGACAACGGGCCGGTACGCGGCACCATGGTGATCCGACCGTACGGGTACGGGCTCTGGGAGCGTATGCAGCGGGAGCTCGACCTGCGGATCAAGGCCGCGGGCGCCGAGAACGCCTACTTCCCGATGTTCATCCCCCAGTCGTACCTGACCCGCGAGGCCGAGCACGTCGAGGGCTTCGCGCCGGAGCTGGCCGTGGTCACGCACGGGGGCGGCAAGGAGCTGGACGAGCCGGTCGTCGTCCGGCCCACGTCAGAGACGATCATCAACGAGTACTTCTCGAAGTGGGTCCAGAGCTATCGCGACCTGCCGCTTCTCATCAACCAGTGGGCCAACGTGGTCCGCTGGGAAATGCGTCCCCGGGTGTTCCTCCGAACGAGTGAGTTCCTGTGGCAGGAGGGCCACACCGCCCACGCCACCTACGAGGACGCCCGCGCCTACGCGGCCCGCATCCACCGGGACGTGTACGAGGACTTCATCAAGGGCGTCCTCGGCATCGACGTCGTCATCGGACGGAAGACGGCCCGCGAGCGCTTCGCGGGGGCGATCAACACGCTGACCCTCGAGGGCATGATGCGGGACGGCAAGGCCCTGCAGATGGGCACCAGCCACGAGCTGGGCCAGAACTTCGCGAAGGCCTTCGACACCAGATACCTGTCCAAGGACGGCGACCAGCAGCTCGTCTGGCAGACGTCCTGGGGTGTCTCGACGCGCATGGTCGGTGGGCTGATCATGTCGCACGGCGACGACAACGGGCTCCGGGTGCCGCCGCGGCTCGCCCACGTCCAGGCCGTCGTGCTCGCCATCAAGGGCGACGACGCGGTGCTGGCCGCCGTGCGCGAGGTGGGCGAGCGGCTCGCCGACGCCGGGGTGCGGGTGCACGTCGACGACCGCACCGACACCCCCTTCGGCCGCCGTGCGGTGGACTGGGAGCTCAAGGGCGTCCCCGTCCGCATCGAGATCGGCCCGCGCGACCTGGAGAACGGCACCGCGATGCTGGTGCGGCGGATCGCCGGCGGCAAGGAGCCCGTCCGGCTCGAGGCCCTCCCCGAGCTGCTGCCGAAGGTCCTGGAGGAGGACCAGTCCCAGCTGCTGCGGGAGTCGCGGGAGCGCCGGGAGGCGAACACGACCGACGTGGCCACCGAGGCGGAGGCGGCGGAGGTCGCCGTCGGCGGCGGCTGGGCCCGGATCCCGTGGGACCGGCTCGGCCCGGAGGGCGAAGCCCGCCTCGCCGAGCAGGCCGTGACGGTGCGCTGCCTGCACCTCGAGGACGGCTCGGTCCCGGACAGCGACGATACGCCGGGTGCGCTCGCGGTCGTCGCGCGCGCGTACTGACCCGCGCGTAACTGACCCGCGCCCACGCGGGCGGCGCCCCGCACGTGCCGCCGTGACGTCCCGGCGTGGGGCCTGACGTCACGGCCCGGCGCCCCGTCTGTTCCGGCGGGGCGGCCTGCACGGTCTGCACGGCCGGATGATGATCGGCGGATGTACGGATTCGACCGGAAACCGTACATCCGCCGTCGTCGATCGGGCGCAAAACTGACTGGTACGTGCAAATTATTGGGAAAGGCCCCGTAATCGGAACACTCGGTGGTTCCGGCTCGTTGTACACGACGTGAGCACGACACCACCTGTTCTCGCCGCCGAGCTGGCTTCCGCGTGGTCCGACATCCAGCGTCGTCACCCGGAGCTGCCCGACCTGGCCGCACCCGAGTCCCTGATCGGAGAGTCCTCGTCCGCCTGTGGCGCGGAGCTCTCCTTCGAGCGCCTGCTGCATGAGGCCGTCCACGGGGTCGCCGCCGCGCGCGGTGTCCGGGACACCTCACGCGCGGGCCGATACCACAACCGTCGTTTCCTGGCCATCGCCGAGGAGATGGGCATGGCACACACCGAGGAACCGCACCCGAGCAGCGGTTTCTCGCTCGTCACGCTGACGCCGGAGGCGCGTCGGCGGTACCGGAGCACGGCCGAGCGGCTGCAGCGTGCGCTCCGGGCGCACACGGCCGCCACCCGTACCGACACCGCCCGGTCCTTCCGCGGCCCCGCCGCCCGTCACGGCTCCTCCGGGGGCGGTGTGCGGGTGAAGGCTGTCTGCGACTGCGGGCGCAACGTGCGCGTCGTCCCCTCCGTGCTGGAGCAGGCGCCCATCATGTGCGGGGCCTGCGGCAAGCAGTTCCGCATCCCCGAGGTGATGGCCGTGGGCTGAGCCGTGAATCCGACGATCCGACGATCCGACGAGTCGATTCCGAAGCGACACGACGTCGCCTCGCCCCGGCGAACCCTCGCCAGGACGGACGGCGCCAACGGCTGGCCCCCCTCGACTGCCGTAGCGCCGCGACCGTGATCCGCACCGTGCCGTGCCGACTGGGGTGCCCCCAGACCCCCGTCGGGCGGTTGCCCGCCCGTGTGGCAGAATGGACGGCTGTACTCGACAGCCGTCCGGACCCTCTCTCCATCGGCTGACGCGTCCACCGGGTACCCGGGCGCCACAACCCCACGTGGTTCTCCCCGATGCCCACCCACGTCAAGACCAGGAGACACCACACCCGTGGCAGTCAAGATCAAGCTGAAGCGTCTGGGCAAGATCCGTTCGCCTCACTACCGCATCATCGTCGCCGACTCGCGCACCCGCCGTGACGGGCGTGCCATCGAGGAGATCGGCCTGTACCACCCGGTGCAGAACCCCTCCCGCATCGAGGTCGACAGCGAGCGCGTCCAGTACTGGCTGGGTGTCGGCGCGCAGCCGACCGAGCCGGTCATGGCCATCCTCAAGGTCACCGGCGACTGGCAGAAGTTCAAGGGTCTGCCCGCGCCGCCGCCGATGAAGGTCGCGGAGCCGAAGGCCGACAAGAAGGCCCTCTTCGAGGCCGCCGCCAAGGAGTCCGCCGACGAGCCGAAGGGTGAGGCGATCACCCCCAAGGCCAAGAAGGCGGACAAGGCCGAGAAGGCCGACAAGGGTGCCGAGGCCGCGGCCTCCTCCGAGACCACCGAGGCCTGAGCATGCTGGAGGAGGCCCTCGAACATCTCGTCAAGGGCATCGTCGAGCATCCGGAGGAGGTGCAGGTCGCGTCCCGCAACCTGCGCCGCGGGCGTGTGCTGGAGGTCCGGGTCCATCCCGACGACCTCGGCAAGGTGATCGGCCGCAACGGCCGCACCGCCCGGTCCCTGCGCACCGTCGTGGGGGCACTCGGGGGCCGTGGCATCCGTGTCGACCTGGTCGACGTGGACGCCGTCCACTGACGCCGTTACCCGGCGCGGCCTCACCCACAGCACCGGCACGGGCCGGGAACGGCTCAGCCGTTCCCGGCCCGTGTGCGCTGGAGGGCCGCCCCGAGGCCGGCGCCCGGCCCGGGCCCGGGCGCCCGGCCCGAAGCAGTCCGGAAGCAGAGCTGGAGAAGAAGGAACACACGTGCAGCTCGTAGTCGCGCGGATCGGCCGCGCCCACGGCATCAAGGGCGAGGTCACCGTCGAGGTGCGCACGGACGAGCCCGAGCTGCGGCTCGCTCCCGGCGCGGTACTCGCCACCGACCCGGCCGGGGTCGGCCCGTTGACCATCGAGCACGGCCGTGTCCACAGCGGCCGGCTGCTGCTGCGCTTCGCCGGGGTGGCCGACCGCTCCGCCGCCGAGGCCCTGCGCAACACCCTGCTGATCGCCGAGGTGGACCCGGACGAACTCCCCGACGACCCGGAGGAGTTCTACGACCATCAGCTCATCGACCTGGACGTCGTTACCCGGGACGGCGAGGAGGTCGGCCGCATCGCCGAGATCGCGCACCTGCCCGCCCAGGACCTGTTCGTCGTCAAGCGTCCGGACGGCGGCGAGGTGCTCATCCCGTTCGTCGCCGAGATCGTTCCCGAGATCGACCTGGAGGAGCAGCGGGCCGTCATCGATCCGCCGCCCGGACTGCTCGGCGAGGCCGCGGAGACGGACGGGCGGCCGGAGCCGAACGCGGAGCCGCCCGTGGACGCCTCCGCGCAAGCCTCCACCCGCGGCGCCGGTGAAGAGGGCGAAGACGGCCGGGACGGACTGGAAGGCGAGGGTCGGCCGCGGTGAGGCTCGACGTCGTCACGATCTTCCCCGAGTACCTCGAGCCGCTGAACGTCTCACTCGTCGGCAAGGCCCGCGCCCGGGGGCAGCTCGACGTGCGCGTCCACGACCTGCGCTCCTGGACCCACGACCGCCACCACACCGTGGACGACACGCCCTACGGCGGCGGCCCGGGCATGGTCATGAAGCCCGAGCCGTGGGGCGAGGCGCTGGACGAGGTCCTCGGATCGGGCGAGGGCGAGCCCGTCCTCGTCGTCCCCACACCGAGCGGTCGGCCCTTCACCCAGGAGCTGGCCGCCGAGCTGGCCGGGCGGGACTGGCTGATCTTCACCCCGGCCCGCTACGAGGGCATCGACCGCCGGGTCATCGACGAGTACGGCGAGCGCTGCGATGTCCGCGAGGTCTCCATCGGCGACTACGTCCTGGCCGGGGGTGAGGCGCCCGTCCTCGTCATGGTCGAGGCGGTGGCCCGGCTGCTGCCCGGCGTCCTCGGCAACGCGGACTCCCACCGCGACGACTCCTTCGCCGCCGGTGCCATGGCCGACCTGCTCGAAGGACCCGTCTACACCAAGCCCCCCAGCTGGCGCGGCCGGGAGATCCCCGAGATCCTCGTCAGCGGCCACCACGGTCGCATCGCCCGCTGGCGCCGGGACCAGGCCATCACCCGCACCGCCGCGCACCGGCCCGACCTCATCCGGCGCTGTGACCCCGCCGCGCTCGACGCCCACGACCGGGAACTCCTGGCGGAACTGGGCTGGAGCCTCCTGCCCGAGGGCCGATTTGGGCAGGCCGGGGAGACCGTGGAAGAATAGGCCGTCGGCCTCAGCCCGCGCGTGCGACCCTGCCACAGGGGGATCAACGCCGCCGTGGCGCGGCCACCCGAACCATCAACGACCATTCCGCTGCTGACCTGTGGCAGTGGCGAGGAAAGCAGACGAGCATGTCTCACCTTCTCGACAGCGTCGACGCGGCGTCGCTCCGCAGCGACATCCCCGCGTTCCGCCCCGGCGACACCGTCGACGTCCACGTCCGCGTCATCGAGGGCAACCGCTCCCGTGTGCAGCAGTTCAAGGGCGTCGTCATCCGCCGGCAGGGCTCCGGCCTGCGGGAGACCTTCACGGTTCGCAAGGTGAGCTACGGCGTCGGCGTCGAGCGCACCTTCCCGGTGCACACGCCGATCGTGGAGAAGATCGACGTGGTCACCCGCGGCCAGGTCCGTCGCGCCAAGCTCTACTACCTGCGTGAGCTGCGCGGCAAGGCCGCGAAGATCAAGGAGAAGCGCGAGCGCTGAGCCTTCTCGCTCGGTCTGCCTCCGGGCACTCTGGCCCGGTGTCGACGCTCGTCGGGACGCGGCTCGCTCCTTCGTCTCTTCCCAGGCCAGCGCTGGGGGGCTACCTCGCTCTCCTCACCCTCGACACCGGCGCGCCCTTCGGCTGATGCGCGCACCGAAGCACACCCGGCGGCCGGGCCCCATCGACGGATGTGGCCCGGCCGCCGCTTCGTCGTGGGGGCCGGCCGCACCGTCCCGGCCTGCCCGAACGTTCGCGTGATCCACTGGACACCGCTTAGGCTCTCCCTCCGGTGACACACCGCCCACCCGACGAGCCGGGCGGGCGACGACGGAAGCGGACTCCATGACCGACACCTCTGGACCGGAGGAGGAGGCACCTCCGGCGGTTCCGGCCACCCCGGAGGCCCCGGCAGGGGTGCGCGCGCGTCGGTCGCGCCTGCGGCGGGCGGCCGTGTGGGCGGCGGCCGTCCTCGTCCTCCTGCTGCTCGTGAACGTCTTCGCCGTGCAGCCCTACCGGATCACGAGCGGCTCGATGGAGAACACGCTCCAGGTCGACGACCGGGTCCTGGTGAACAAGCTCGCCTACCGGTTCGGCGACACTCCGGGGCGCGGGGACGTTGTCGTCTTCGACGGGACGGGTACGTTCGCCGTGGAGGAGACGGACGGCAACACCGTCTCCCACGTCCTGCGCACGGCCGGCGCACTGGCGGGCCTCGCCGAGCCGCCGGGCAACGACTACGTGAAGCGGGTCGTCGGCGTCGGCGGGGACAGGGTCACCTGCTGCGACGAGCAGGGGAGGATCAAGGTGAACGGGGAGCCGTTGACAGAGGACTACCTCCATCCCGAGGGCGGCGACGCACGCGCCTCAGCGGTCGACTTCGACATCGTCGTGCCCCCGGGACGCCTGTGGGTGATGGGGGACCACCGCGCCGACTCCCGCGACTCCCGCGACCACCTCGGCCGCCCCGGCGGGGGCACCGTGCCCGTCGAGGACGTCATCGGCCGCGTCGAGTGGGTCGGGTGGCCGGCCGGCCGTTGGGCCTGGCTGCGGACGGCACATGGGTAGGCGCGGGCGGCCCCGCCCCGCCGCACCCGCGCTCGCCCGCGGGGCCCGGACCGCCGACGACGCCGGCTCCGGTGCCGCGGAGGCGCGGAGCCCGGCCGGGGTGCCGGGCCCCGCGGGGGCGCCGGACGCGTCGGCCGGGCCGGAGCCCGCGGAGCCGTCCGCGCCCGTCGCCGAGGAGGCGCCCTTCCCCGGCGAGGGTCGCGCGGCCCGGCGCAAGGCCGCCCGACGGATGCGGCGCCGCCGTCGGCTGTCGGCCACCAAGGAGATCCCCATCCTGCTCGGCGTCGCCGTGCTCATCGCGCTCCTGCTGAAGACGTTCCTCGTACAGGCCTTCGTCATCCCCTCCGGCTCTATGGAGCAGACGATCCGCATCGACGACCGGGTGCTGGTGGACAAGCTGACGCCGTGGTTCGGCTCGGAGCCCGAGCGCGGCGACGTCGTCGTCTTCGAGGACCCGGGCGGCTGGCTGGAGGGCCAGCAGCAGCCCGAACCCCAGGACGACCCCGTCGGCATCGCGCAGGCCAAGTCGTTCCTGACCTTCATCGGCCTGCTGCCCTCCGACGACGAGCAGGACCTCATCAAGCGCGTCATCGCGGTGGGCGGCGACCGGGTGGTCTGCTGCGACGAGGACGGCCGCGTCACCGTCAACGGGACGCCGCTCGACGAGCCCTACCTCCACCCCGGCAACCGCCCCTCCGAGATTCCCTTCGACGTCACCGTGCCCGAGGACCGGCTCTTCGTCATGGGCGATCACCGGAGCAACTCCGCCGACTCCCGTTTCCATCTGGAGGACCCGGGCGAGGGCACCATCCCCACCGAACTCGTCGTCGGCCGGGCCTTCGTGATCGCCTGGCCGCTCTCGCACTGGACCGGTCTCGGAGAGCGGGAGACGTACGCTTCGGTGCCGGACCCGTCAGGCCGGGCGCCCACGGCGGCGGCCGCTCGACGGGACGGGGAAGCACAGGAAATCACGCCCATCCCGATGCCTGGGGAACTCGCGCTCGTTATCGGAGTGGCGGGCCTGCGCCGTTGGACGGGTAGGCGGTGGCACAGCGTAAGGAGAGATCGTGGGGAACGTGGCGGTCGGCCCCCGGGCCGGGTCCGGTGGAGACGATCCGGAGGACCGGCCCGAGGAGCAGCGCGGCGGACGTCCCGGGGCGGACGGCTCGCCGGCCGACGACACGGCCGGCGCTCCCGGCGCGATTGGCGAGTCCGGCGAGTCCGGCGCCGTGGACGGTGAGGGCCCGCGGGGGCCGGAGGACGGCACCCCGGGCACCGGGGAGAGCGGCGGGCAGGGCCGCCGCGGCGGCAGGCAGCACCGCTCCTTCTGGAAGGAGCTGCCCCTCCTGGTGGGCATCGCGCTCGTCCTCGCGCTGGTGATCAAGTCCTTCCTGCTCCAGGCCTTCTCCATCCCCTCGGACTCCATGCAGAACACCCTGCAGCGCGGCGACCGGGTGCTGGTGGACAAGCTGACGCCGTGGTTCGGCTCGGAGCCGGAACGCGGCGAGGTCGTCGTCTTCGAGGACCCGGGCGGCTGGCTCGACACGCCGCCGCCCGAGCCGAACCCCGTGCAGCAGGTGCTGAGCTTCATCGGCCTGATGCCCTCCGCCGACCAGCAGAACCTGATCAAGCGCGTCGTCGCGGTCGAGGGCGACCGCGTGGAGTGCCGCAGGGGCGGCCAGGTCATGGTCAACGGTGAACCGCTGGACGAGTCCGCCTACCTCTATCCCGGCAACACCCCCTGCGGCGACCGTCCGTTCGGCCCGCTGACGGTGCCCGAGGACCACGTCTGGGTGCTCGGGGACCACCGGCAGGAGTCGCAGGACTCCCGTTACCACATGGAGGACCCGGGGAGCGGCGGCGCCGTGCCCGAGGACAAGGTCGTCGGCAGGGCCGTCGTCATCGCCTGGCCGGTCGGCCGCTGGGACTTCCTGTCCGTGCCCGACTCCTACGACCGGCTCTCCGCTGCGGCCCCCGCCGCCCTCGCCGTCGTCGGGACCCTGCCCGTGGCGCTCTGGCTCCGACGCAGGCGCCCCGCGGCCTGACCGTCCTTCCCGGGTGGAGCCCGCCCGGGCTCGGCCGGTGTCCACCTACCGCGGGTAAGGTGCGGCCAGCACATCCGCACCGGAGGTGAGCCCCGCATGACCACGGCAGCAACGCCGTCCCGAACGCCCGGACGGCGCCGCAGCAGCACCGCAGCCATCCTGGCCAACGTCGCCACGGGCCTGGGCGCCGTTCTCTTCCTCGGTGCCTTCGTCTGGGCCGCCCTCCTCTACCGCCCCTACGCGGTGCCGACGGACTCGATGGCGCCGACGATCAACGCGGGGGAGCGGGTGCTCGCCGAGCGCGTCGAGGGCACCGAGGTGCGCCGCGGGGACGTCGTCGTCTTCCGGGACACGACGTGGGGCGACCTCCCGATGATCAAGCGGGTGGTCGGCGTCGGGGGCGACACCGTGGTCTGCTGCGACGCCGAGGGCCGTCTGACGATCAACGGCGAACCCGTCTCCGAGCCCTACCTAGACACCCCCGGCCGGGCCTCCGCGACCGAGTTCTCCGCCACGGTGCCGGAGGGCAGGCTGTTCCTGCTGGGCGACCACCGGCGGGACTCCGTGGACTCCCGCAGCCGGCTCGCCGGGGGCGCCACGGCCGACGGCGCGGTGCCGCGGGACGCCGTCGTGGCGCGCGTCGACGTCACCGCCTGGCCGTTGGGGACGGCCGGGGTGGTGGAGCGTCCCGAGGGCTTCGCGGAGCTGCCCGGCGGGATCTCCGAGCCGGGCCCTCTGCCCACGCTCTTCTGGGCGGGAGCGACGGGTGCCGTGCTGATCCTGGGCGGAGCCGCGCAGGGACCGATCGCGCGGCGGGCCGGACGGCGCGGGCGGCACTGACGCACAATGGGGGGACGCAGGCTGAAGGGGAACATGCCATGAGCGCCGAGGACCTCGAGAAGTACGAGACCGAGATGGAGCTGAAGCTCTACCGGGAGTACCGGGACGTCGTCGGCCTGTTCAAGTACGTCATCGAGACCGAACGCCGTTTCTACCTCACGAACGACTACGAGATGCAGGTGCACTCGGTGCAGGGCGAGGTGTTCTTCGAGGTCTCCATGGCCGACGCCTGGGTGTGGGACATGTACCGTCCCGCCCGCTTCGTCAAGCAGGTCCGGGTGCTGACCTTCAAGGACGTGAACATCGAGGAGCTCAACAAGAGCGACCTCAACCTTCCGGAGGACTCCGGCTTCAGCGGCTGACGTCGCCCCAAACCTCCCGTCGATCACTCGACCGGGTGATCCAGTTGTCCACAGTCGGCCGGCTGTCCACAGAAACGGGGCAAGATCCCCGCGGCTCCCGCGCCCCCGCCACAGTCGGCGCTGGAGGTGGGTGACATGAACCGACAGGGAGCCCTGGGCCGGTACGGCGAGGATCTGGCGGCCCGCAGGCTGCGGGAAGCGGGCATGGCCGTCCTGGAACGCAACTGGCGCTCGACGGACGGCGAGATCGACATCGTGGCGCGGGACGGGGACGCGCTGGTGATCTGCGAGGTCAAGACGCGCAGCGCGGGCGCGGGCCAGCATCCGATGGAGTCCGTCACGCCGCGGAAGGCCGCCCGGCTGCGGCGGCTCGCGTCACGCTGGCTCGCCGAACGGTGGCTGGTCCGTTACGGCAGGCCACCGACCGGCGGAGTGCGGATCGACGTGATCGGTGTGCAGCTGCCCCGGCGCGGCGCCCCGGTCGTCCAGCACGTCCGAGGGGCGGCGTGACATGGCCTTCGCACGCACCTGCTCGGTGGCCCTCGTCGGAGTGGAGGGCGTGGTCGTCGAGGTCCAGGCGGACCTGGAGCCCGGCGTCGCCAACTTCACGCTGATCGGCCTGCCGGACAAGTCCCTGATGGAGAGCAAGGACCGGGTCAGGGCCGCCGTGGTGAACTCCGGCGTCGAGTGGCCGCAACGCAAGCTCACCGTAGGGCTGAGCCCCGCCTCGGTGCCCAAGGGCGGCAGCGGCTTCGACCTCGCTGTGGCCAGCGCCGTCCTCGGCGCGGCCGAGCGGGTCGACCTGCGGCGGCTGGCCGACACGATGATGATCGGCGAGCTCGGCCTGGACGGCCGGGTCCGCCCCGTACGCGGGGTCCTGCCCGCGGTGCTGGCCGCCGCCGACGCCGGGTACCGACAGGTCGTGGTGCCCGAGCAGGCGGCCTGCGAGGCCCGGCTCGTGCCCGGCGTGGCCGTCCTCGGCGTCCGCAGCCTGCGCCAGGTCATCGCGGTGCTGGCCGACGAGCCGGTCCCGGAGGAGGACGCGGCCGAGGAGATCGGTCCGGAGCCGGTGCTCGGCGGCTCCGGCCTCGCCGGCACGGTCGCCGGCGGCACCGGGCAGGCGGAAGCCCGGCCCGTGGACCTCGCGGAGGTCGCCGGGCAGCTCGCGGCTCGGCGGGCCCTGGAGATCGCCGCCGCGGGCCGGCACCACCTTCTCCTGAAGGGGCCGCCGGGTGCCGGCAAGACGATGTTGGCGGAGCGGCTGCCCGGCCTGCTGCCGCCGCTCAGCCGTGATGAGTCGCTGGAGGCCACCGCCGTGCACTCCGTCGCCGGGGTCCTGCCGCCGGGGGAGCCGCTGATCTCCCGGCCGCCGTACTGCGCCCCGCACCACTCGGCGAGCATGGCCTCGCTCATCGGGGGCGGGACCGGCCTGCCCCGCCCCGGGGCCGTCACCCTGGCCCACCACGGCGTGCTGTTCATCGACGAGGCCGCCGAGGCGAGCGCCCGGGTGCTGGATGCCCTGCGGCAGCCGCTGGAGTCGGGCAGCGTCGTCGTCGCGCGGGCTCAGGGCATGCTGCGGATGCCCGCCAGACTGCTGCTCGTCCTGGCGGCCAATCCCTGTCCCTGCGGGCGCCACGGCGCCACCGGAGAGCCCTGCGAGTGCCGCCCCTCCGCCATCCGCCGCTACCGTGCGCGGCTCTCGGGCCCCCTCCTCGACCGCGTGGATCTGCGCGTCACCGTCGAGCCGGTGGCCCGGGCCGAGCTCCTCGCTCCCGACGGCTGCGCCGAGAACACCGCGACCGTCGCCGCACGGGTGCTGGCCGCCCGGGAACGCGCCGCCCAGCGCTACACGGGCACGCCGTGGCGGACGAACAGCGAGGTGCCCGGGCACCAGCTGCGCACGCGCTGGCGGGTCGCGCCCGGCGCCCTGAGCTCGGCCGAGGCCGACCTGGAGCGCGGGCTGCTGACGGCTCGCGGGCTGGACCGCGTCCTGCGCGTGGCGTGGACGGTGGCCGATCTGGCCGGGCACGACCGCCCACGGGCCGAGGACGTCGACTGCGCCCTGCAGCTCCGCACCGGCGTCAGCCGTGGCACCGCGCTCCTCGGGGCCGGGCGGTGAACGGTGGCCGGGCGGAGGGCGGCGGGGCCAAGCCCGCGGGGCAGGGCGAAGTCGCGGAGGAGGACCGGCTGGCCCGGGTGGCGCTCAGCCGGATCCTGGAGCCGGGGGACGAGCTCGCGGGCGGCTGGGTCGCCCGGTACGGGCCGGTCGAGACGGCGCGGGCGCTCGCCGGTGAGCGCCCGCTGCCCGGGGCGGGTGCCCGCCGCTGGGCGGGCCTGCGGCTGCGGGCCGCCGCCGTGGCCCCGGCCGCCGATCTGGCCGCGGTCACCGCGCTCGGGGGCCGGTTCCTGTGCCCCGGTGACGCCGAGTGGCCCGGGCAGCTCGACGACCTCGGAGCCGTCCGTCCGCTGGGGCTGTGGGTACGCGGTGCGTCCTCCCTGCGCTTCGCCGCGCTGCGGTCCGTCGCCCTGGTCGGCGCCCGGGCCTGCACCGAGTACGGCGCCCACGTCGCCTCCGTGCTGGGCTCCGGCCTCGCCCGGCGCGGCTGGACGGTCGTCTCGGGCGCCGCCTACGGAGTGGACGGCGCCGCGCACCGGGGAGCGCTCGCCGTGGGCGGCGCCACCGTGGGCGTGCTGGCCTGCGGGGTGGACGTCGCCTATCCGCCGGGCAACCGGGAACTGCTCGCCCGGCTCGGGGAGCAGGGCTGGCTCCTCGCCGAACTCGCTCCCGGGGAGCATCCCACCCGCCCCCGCTTCGTCCTGCGCAACCGCGTCATCGCCGCGCTCACCCGGGGCACCGTCGTGGTGGAAGCGCAGCTCCGCAGCGGCTCGCTGGTCACCGCTCGGTGGGCCGAGCGGCTCGGGCGGCAGACGATGGGCGTGCCCGGCCCCGTCACCTCCGGGCTGTCGGCCGGAGTCCACCGGCTCCTGCGTACCGAGGGGCGGCTGGTGACCTGTGCCGACGAGGTCGTCGAGCTGGTCGGGAGCATCGGAGAGCTGGCCCCCGAGCCGCGGAGCCCGCTGCTCCCGCGCGACCTGCTCCCCGCGGCCACGGCACGGGTGCTCGAGGCCCTGCCCGCGGGGCGTGCCGTCACGGTGCCGTGGCTGGCGCGCGCCGCGGCGACCGCGGCGGAGGAGACCCGGGTGCGGCTGACCGAGCTGCGCTCGCTCGGCTTCGTCGAGTGCTCACGAGACCGCTGGCAATTGACGCGCCCGGCCGGGCGACACCCCAACGGGTGACGAAACGGTCCTTGACCTGGAACAACCGCGTGGAAGGGTGAGCATATGAGCCCGGAACGGCAGATACCGGCGGCCCGTGCGCGGCGCCGCGGGGGTGCCTTGTCCCACCAGGGTGCGGGCCGAAGAACGTATCTGCGCATCCCGCATCGCCCCCTCATCGCCCGGCGCGACACGCTGATCACGCTACGCTCACGAGGTTCTCCGTCTCCGTCGCGAGAGACACGGTCCGTGTCGCCACGACGACCGCCGTCCGTCCACGACTTCCCCGTCCGCACCGACCCCGCAGAACGGCTCCAGGTAACGCATGCCCCACCACATGTCCGCGTCACCCCGGCCGGCCCCGGCGCCGCCGGCCGCGACCGGTACGGAGGCGCCACCCGTCGCCCCCAGCTCGCTGGAGCAGTTGTGGCGGGCGTACAAGGACACGGGCGACGAACGGCTGCGGGAGCAGCTCATCCTGCACTACTCGCCACTGGTGAAATACGTCGCCGGGCGCGTCAGCGTGGGGCTGCCGGCCAATGTGGAGCAGGCCGACTTCGTCTCGTCCGGTGTCTTCGGGCTCATCGACGCGATCGAGAAGTTCGAACCGCAGCGGTCCATCAAGTTCGAGACGTACGCCATCACCCGCATCCGCGGGGCGATGATCGACGAGCTGCGCGCGCTCGACTGGATTCCCCGGTCGGTGCGCCAGAAGGCCCGCGCCGTCGAGCGCTCGTACGCCTCGCTGGAGGCGAAGCTGCGCCGGACGCCCAGCGAGACCGAGGTCGCGGCGGAGATGGGCATCCCGGTCGAGGACCTGCACGCCGTCTTCAGCCAGCTCTCGCTGGCCAACGTCGTCGCGCTGGAGGAGCTGCTCCACGCCGGCGGCGAGGGCGGCGACCGGCTCAGCCTCATGGACACTCTGGAGGACACGGCGGCCGACGATCCGGTCGAGGTCGCGGAGGACCGGGAGCTGCGCCGCCTGCTGGCCCGGGCGGTGAACACCCTGCCGGAGCGGGAGAAGACGGTGGTCACGCTCTACTACTACGAGGGGCTGACCCTCGCCGAGATCGGCGAGGTGCTGGGCGTGACCGAGAGCCGGGTGAGTCAGATCCACACGAAGTCCGTGCTCCAACTCCGCGCCAAGCTCGCGGAGGTGGGCCGCTGAATCGTCTTTCCGGACGTGTGCGCCCCTCCTGACCGGTCCGTCGGGAGGTCGTAGGCTGGAACACGTGCCCAGGATCCGAGCGGCCACAGTGGCCGAGCATCGCACCATGCAACGCCACGCCCTGCTGGAGGCGGCCCGGACGCTGCTGTCCGAGGGAGGCACCGAGGCGCTGACCTTCCCCGCGCTGGCCGAGCGAACGGGGCTGGCCCGCTCGTCCGTCTACGAGTACTTCCGCTCCCGCGCGGCCGTCGTCGAGGAGCTGTGCGCGGTCGACTTCCCCGTCTGGGCCGCCGAGGTCGAGGCGGCGATGGCCGCCGCGAGCACTCCGGAGGGGCAGATCGAGGCCTACGTCCGGCGGCAGCTCGTCCTCGTCGGGGACCGGCGGCACCGGGCGGTCGTGGCGATCTCCGCCAGCGAGCTGGACCAGGGCGCCCGCGAGCGCATCCGTGCGGCCCACGGCGGGCTCGTCGCGATGACGGTCGAGGCACTCGAAGCGCTCGGCCACGAGCAGCCCCGGCTCGCGGCGGTGCTGCTCCAGGGCGTGGTCGACGGTGCCGTCCGCCGTATCGAGCTGGCTGTGGAGGACCCGGAAGCCGTGACGGAGGCAGCCGTCACCATGGCCCTGCGCGGGGTGGCGGGCGGCTCCTGACCCGCGGCGTCCGCGCGGCCTGGCGGCGCAGGGCGCGGCGGGCCAGGGCAGCGGCGCCGG
This sequence comes from Streptomyces sp. WMMC1477, assembly GCF_027460245.1. Classification (NCBI taxonomy): domain Bacteria; kingdom Bacillati; phylum Actinomycetota; class Actinomycetes; order Kitasatosporales; family Streptomycetaceae; genus Streptomyces; species Streptomyces sp. WMMC1477. The sequence continues at coordinate 4,484,804 of NZ_JAPZBD010000003.1, forward strand.
CCAGCCCGGCGGCCACGCCCAGCGGGGCCGTCGAGCCGGGAGGCACACGGACGCCGGTCGGCAGCCAGCCGGGCGCCCCCGGGCGGACCGGCCCCGTGCCCGCTCCACGCCCCTCCGGGGGCGAGCCGTGCCCCGGCAGCGGCACCCCGAAGACCGGCAGCAGGACCGAGGGCCCGCGCAGCGCGGCGAGCGGGTCCAGATAGGTGTCGCCCCGGCGCAGGCCCCAGTGCAGACAGGCCCGCGGCGCACAGTGCGAGGGCCCGTCCGCCAAGGCGCCGAGGGTGGCGCCGACAGCCACCCGCTCACCCGCGGTGACGGAGGGCCGCAGCGGTTCGTAGGTCGCGCGCAGCACCGGCCCGCCCCGCCCCGTCAGCTCGACGGAGACCACGTCCCGCCCCGCCACCCGGCCGGCGAAGACGACGCGCCCGCCCCAGGCCGCGCGGACCGGCTGCCCCGCCCGGCCCGCCAGGTCGACCCCGCGGTGCCCCGGGCGCCAGGGCGCGGCCGGGAGTTCGACGTCCCGCACGACTTCGGCGCGCGGCAAGGGCCACGTGGGCCGCCCGCCGCCGGGAGCCGGAGCGCCGGGGGAGGCCGGAGCGCCGGCGGAGGGCGGCGGAGCCGCGGAAGCCACCGCCGTCCGGCCGCCGAGCAGCGCGCCCGGTGGCAGGGTGAACGGGACGAGGGCCAGGGCGAGCGCGAGCACGCCCGCGAGGGCGCCCGGCAGGCCGGTCGGCCGCGCGCCCGGCCGGGCACCCGGAAAGACAGTAGGTGACGATCTTGCGACGCAAGGTGACTGCCTCATGGGTGCAGCGTGGCAGCTTCGGCGGCCGGGCGTCGCACCCGCGCGGAAGCTGTGGACTACTCGCCGGTTGTGGACAAACCGGCGAACAACCGAGCGTGTCGCTTGGCGTGCGGCGGTTCCCGTACACTTCTGCTGGCGACCCGGGTCACCGGGTCGACTTCGCACGCCCCGCCACCTCGTCGGCTCTACCGTCGGGTGGCCGCGTATCCCGGTCCTGACAAGCCGCCCCACCGTGTGGACGGGGCCGCTCGTCGGGCACGACGCGTCCGGGGCGTCAGGGGCACGGCCACCGGCCGTCGCCGACAACCGAGGACACAACAAGGAGAACGGCCATGGCCGTCGTCACGATGCGGGAGCTGCTGGAGAGCGGCGTCCACTTCGGGCACCAGACCCGCCGCTGGAACCCGAAGATGAAGCGCTTCATCTTCACCGAGCGCAACGGCATCTACATCATCGACCTGCTCCAGTCGCTGTCGTACATCGACCGCGCCTACGAGTTCGTCAAGGAGACGGTCGCCCACGGCGGCACCGTCATGTTCGTCGGCACCAAGAAGCAGGCCCAGGAGGCGATCGCCGAGCAGGCGACGCGCGTGGGCATGCCGTTCGTCAACCAGCGCTGGCTCGGCGGCATGCTGACCAACTTCTCGACCGTGCACAAGCGGCTGCAGCGCCTCAAGGAGCTGGAGCAGATCGACTTCGAGGACGTGGCCGCCTCCGGCCTCACCAAGAAGGAGCTGCTGGTCCTCTCCCGCGAGAAGGCGAAGCTGGAGAAGACGCTCGGCGGTATCCGCGACATGCAGAAGGTGCCCAGCGCCGTCTGGATCGTGGACACCAAGAAGGAGCACATCGCCGTCGGCGAGGCCCGGAAGCTGAACATCCCGGTCGTCGCGATCCTGGACACCAACTGCGACCCGGACGAGGTCGACTACAAGATCCCGGGCAACGACGACGCGATCCGCTCCGTCACCCTGCTCACCCGCGTGATCGCCGACGCGGTCGCCGAGGGCCTCATCGCCCGTTCCGGCGCCGCCGAGGGCAAGGGCGGCGGCGAGCAGGCCGTGGCCGAGCCGCTGCCGGAGTGGGAGCGGAACCTGCTGGAGGGCGAGAAGGCGGCGGAGGCCACCGAGGCCAAGCCCGCCGAGGAGAAGCCGGCCGAGGAGAAGGCCGAGGAGAAGCCCTCCGAGGCCCCGACCGAGCAGCAGGGCTGACACCCGGGCACACCGTGTATGTCAGGAGCACGGCGGGAGCGGGGCGCGAACGCGCCCGCCCCGCCGTGCGCCCGCACCTGAATCGGGTCGATCCCGTCGCACCCGGGCTCGACACAGACCACTCGATTTCCTTCATCGACTTTTCGGGAAGAGATTCACCCCATGGCGAACTACACCGCCGCTGACGTCAAGAAGCTCCGGGAGCTCACCGGCGCCGGCATGATGGACTGCAAGAAGGCGCTCGACGAGGGCGACGGCAACGTCGACAAGGCCGTCGAGATCCTGCGCGTCAAGGGCCAGAAGGGCGTGGCCAAGCGCGAGTCCCGCACCGCCGAGAACGGCGCCGTCGCCGCGCTCATCGCCGACGACAAGGCCTCCGGCGTGCTGGTCGAGCTGAAGTGCGAGACGGACTTCGTCGCCAAGGGTGACAAGTTCCAGGCCGCCGTGAGCACCGTCGCCGCGCACATCGCCGCCACCTCGCCGGCCGACACCGCCGCCCTGCTCGCCTCCGAGATCGAGAGCGGCAAGACCGTCCAGGCCTTCGTGGACGAGAAGAACGCCGAGCTCGGCGAGAAGATCGTCCTGGACCGCTTCGCCCAGTTCTCCGGCGGCTACGTCGCCACCTACCTGCACCGCACCAACCCGGACCTGCCGCCGCAGGTGGGCGTGCTCGTGCAGCTCGACAAGGAGAACGCCGAGGTCGCCAAGGACGTCGCGCAGCACATCGCGGCCTTCGCGCCGAAGTACGTCTCCCGCGACGAGGTTCCGGCCGAGACGGTGGAGAACGAGCGCCGTGTCGCCGAGGCCACCGCGAAGGAGGAGGGCAAGCCCGAGGCCGCCCTGCCGAAGATCGTCGAGGGGCGTGTCAACGGCTTCTTCAAGGAGAACTGCCTCCTTGACCAGCCCTTCGCGAAGGACAACAAGAAGACCGTCCAGAAGGTCCTGGACGAGGCCGGCGTCTCGCTGAGCCGCTTCGCGCGGATCCGCGTCGGAGCCTGAGCGACCCCCGGGCCCGGCCGCTGTAGGGTCGGGCACACGGCAGCCCGGACAAGCCGCTACGAGGAGGCCATTGCCACAGGAACCCGCCAGTTCCGCACCGGCAATGGCCTTCCTCGTATGTGCACGAGGAGATTCCCATGAGCAGGACCGAAACCGACCCCGACGTTCCCCGCCGTTTTCTGCTGAAGCTCTCCGGCGAGGCGTTCTCTGGCGGCGGCGGTCTGGGCGTCGACCCCGACATCGTGCACAAGATCGCCCGGGAGATCTCGGCCGTCGTGCGGGACGGTGCGCAGATCGCCGTCGTCATCGGCGGTGGCAACTTCTTCCGCGGAGCCGAGCTGCAGGTCCGCGGCATGGACCGGGCCCGTTCCGACTACATGGGGATGCTCGGCACGGTCATGAACTGCCTCGCCCTCCAGGACTTCCTGGAAAAGGAGGGCATCGACTCGCGCGTGCAGACCGCCATCACCATGGGGCAGGTCGCCGAGCCGTACATCCCGCTGCGTGCGATCCGGCACCTGGAGAAGGGCCGGGTCGTCATCTTCGGCGCGGGCATGGGCATGCCCTACTTCTCCACGGACACCACCGCGGCCCAGCGCGCTCTGGAGATCCACGCCGAGGCGATGCTCATGGGGAAGAACGGCGTCGACGGCGTCTACGACTCCGACCCGGCCAAGAACACGGAAGCGGTCAAGTTCGACGCCCTCAGCTACGACGAGGTCATCACCCGGGACCTCAAGGTGGCGGACATGACCGCGATCACCCTGTGCCGCGACAACAAGCTGCCGATCCTCGTCTTCGAGCTGCTCGCCGAGGGGAATATCGCGCGGGCGGTCCAGGGTGAGAAGATCGGCACGCTGGTCAGCAGCCAGAGCAACAGGGGCTGACCTCCGCCCCGGTGGACACGGGCCTGCCGGTCGGACACCGTGCAGGCACCTGGGCTCTGCCCGCGACACCCGGTACTCCGCGGAGGCCGGGAGGCCGGGGGCACCGTCCGAACCCGCTCAATCCGCCCAGTCATCGAACCAGGAGCACGTGGTGATCGAAGAGACCCTCCTCGAAGCCGAGGAGAAGATGGAGAAGGCGGTCGTCGTCGCCAAGGAGGACTTCGCCGCGATCCGTACCGGACGCGCGCACCCGGCCATGTTCAACAAGATCGTGGCCGACTACTACGGGGCGGCGACCCCGATCAACCAGTTGGCGTCCTTCTCGGTCCCCGAGCCGCGCATGGCCGTCGTGACCCCGTTCGACAAGAGCGCGCTCCGCAACATCGAGCAGGCCATCCGCGACTCCGACCTCGGGGTCAACCCGTCGAACGACGGCACCATCATCCGGGTGGTCTTCCCGGAGCTGACCGAGGAACGGCGCAAGCAGTACATCAAGGTCGCCAAGGGCAAGGGCGAGGACGCGAAGGTGTCCATCCGCAGCGTCCGCCGCAAGGCCAAGGAGACCATCGACAAGGCCATCAAGGACGGCGAGGTCGGCGAGGACGAGGGCCGCCGCGCCGAGAAGGAACTGGACGACACCACCTCGAAGTACGTCGGCCAGATCGACGAGCTGCTCAAGCACAAGGAAGCCGAGCTGCTCGAGGTCTGACGGTTCTTCAAGGTATAAGGGCTGCAATCAGTGAACGACTCACCCTGGGGTGCGCCGCCGCCCACCGGGCACGGGTTCCGTCCCGGCTCCGGGAACGTCCCGTCGGCGGGTCCCGTACACGACGTCCGCGATCCGGCGCAGACTCGGCCCATGCCCATCGTGCCCGACGCCGACGGAAACCAGGGGGAGCACGGCGGCCCCACCGGCCCCGCGCCGGACGGGGCTGCCACCGGCGGCAGCCCGCCCCTCCCGCCAGGAGACCCGGGGCCCGGAGCGTCCCCGGCGACCTCCGTGCCCGCTTCGCCGCCCGGCCGCGCGAAGCGGGCAGGCCGTGACCTGCGCGCTGCCATAGGGGTCGGCGTGGGGCTCGGCGCCGTCATCCTGGCGTCGCTGTTCCTCGTCAAGGACGTCTTCGTCGCGGTGATCGCGCTCGCCGTCGTCGTCGGCCTGTGGGAGCTGACGTCCCGGCTGGCCGAGCGCAAGGGCATCCACGCGCCGCTGGTGCCGCTGGCCCTCGGCGGGCCGGCGATGGTCGTCGCCGGATACGTGGGCGGCGCCGAGGCGGCCTGGGTGGCGATGGCCCTGACCTGCCTCGCCGTCCTGGTGTGGCGGATGGCGCAGACGCCGCACGGCTACCTCAAGGACGTCACGGCCGGGGTCTTCACGGCCTTCTACGTGCCCTTCCTCGCCACGTTCGTCGCGCTCATGCTCGCCGCCGACGACGGTGCGCAGCGGGTGCTGACGTTCCTCCTGCTGACCGTGGTGAGCGACACCGGCGCCTACGCGGTCGGCTGGCGCTTCGGCAAGCGCAAGCTCGCCCCGCGCATCAGCCCCGGCAAGACCCGGGAAGGGCTGCTGGGCGCCGTCGCCTTCGCCATGATCGCCGGTGCCCTGTGCCTGCAGTTCCTCATCACGGACGGCACCTGGTGGCAGGGCCTGCTGCTGGGCCTCGCCGTGGCCGCCAGCGCCACCCTCGGCGACCTGGGCGAGTCCATGATCAAACGGGACCTGGGCATCAAGGACATGGGCAGGCTCCTGCCCGGCCACGGCGGCATCATGGACCGCCTCGACTCCCTCCTCCCGACCGCCCCCGTCGTCTGGCTCCTCCTCGTCGTCTTCGTCGGCACCGGCTGAGCCGAATACCCCGCGCCGCGTCCGCTCTCCCCGCGTTAGCGTGCCGGGGTGCTTCGGATACGCGAGATGTGCCGGGACGACGTCGACGCCGTCGCCGACCTGCGCGTGCGCGGCTGGCAGACGGCGTACGCCGGGATCCTGCCGCAGCCGCACCTGGACGCGATGAGCGTCGAGGAGGACGCCCGACGCCGTCGTGAGGCCTTCGCCGGTCCCCGCTCACGAGCCGTGCAGCTGGTGGCCGACGACGGGACGGGCGCGGTGGGCTGGGCCGCCTACGGGCCCTACCGCGGCACGCCGCCCGAGCCGGACACGGGCGAGCTGTACGCCCTGTACGTCCGCCCGGAGCTGGTGGGCACGGGTGTGGGGCGTGCCCTCGTCGAGGCCGTGCACACCGGGTTGTGGCGGGACGAGGGCTGGGCGGGATGCGCCCTGTGGGTGCTGCGGGACAACGCGCGGGCCAGGCGCTTCTACGAGGCGGCCGGATACCGGCCGGACGGCGCCGTGCAGGCGGAGAGCTACGAGGGCCGAGAGGTGGCGGAGGTGCGGTATCACCGGAGCCGTCCGCCGGGGCGTGGGCGGCCGGTCGGGTGACGCCGGACGATCTGCGACACTGGACGGGTTATGCCTGCGCCTGGAGAACTGACCTTTGTCGCGCCGCGGGGGGCTGCCAAGCCGCCGCGGCACCTCGCCGACCTCGCACCCGTCGAGCGCAAGGAGGCGGTGGCCGGGATCGGGGAGAAGCCGTTCCGGGCCAGGCAGCTCTCCCAGCACTACTTCGGCCGGTACGCGCACGACCCCGGGCAGTGGACGGACATCCCGGCCGCGGCGCGGGAGAAGCTGGCGGCGGAGCTGCTGCCGGAGCTGATGACGGTCGTCCGGCACATCAGCTGCGACGACGGGGACACCCGCAAGACGCTGTGGCGGCTGCACGACGGAACGCTGGTCGAGTCGGTGCTCATGCGCTACCCGGACCGCGTCACGATGTGCGTCTCCTCGCAGGCCGGCTGCGGGATGAACTGCCCGTTCTGTGCGACGGGGCAGGCCGGTCTCGACCGGAACCTGTCGACGGCGGAGATCGTGCACCAGATCGTGGAGGGCATGCGGGCCCTGCGCGACGGCGAGGTGACCGGCGGGCCCGCGCGGCTGTCCAACATCGTCTTCATGGGCATGGGCGAGCCGCTGGCCAACTACAAGCGGCTCGTGGGTGCCATCCGGCGGCTGACGGACCCGGCCCCGGACGGGGTGGGGCTCTCCCAGCGCGGCATCACGGTTTCGACCGTCGGTCTGGTTCCGGCGATGCGGCGCTTCACGGACGAGGGCTTCAAGTGCCGGCTCGCCGTCTCGCTGCACGCGCCCGACGACGAGCTGCGCGACACCCTCGTGCCGGTCAACACGCGGTGGAAGGTGCGCGAGGTGCTGGACGCGGCGTGGGAGTACGCCGAGGTCTCCGGTCGGCGGGTGTCGATCGAGTACGCGCTGATCCGGGACATCAACGACCAGGCGTGGCGGGCGGACCTGCTGGGCCGGCTGCTCAAGGGCAAGCGGGTGCACGTCAACCTGATCCCGCTGAACCCGACGCCGGGTTCGAAGTGGACGGCGTCCCGTCCGGAGGACGAGCGGGAGTTCGTCCGCGCCCTGGAACGGCACGGTGTTCCGGTGACGGTCCGGGACACCCGGGGCCAGGAGATCGACGGCGCCTGCGGCCAGCTCGCCGCGTCCGAGCGCTGAGACCGCGGCTGGGGCACGGCCGGGCGCTGGTATCGTCCGAACATACGTATAACCATCCGACAGGGGAGCGCGCAGCGCTGAGAGTGCGGTAGGCCTCGAACAAGGAACCGCAGACCCTCGAACCTCGCCCAGGTCATGCTGGGTAGGAAGTTCGGAACCTCTCGTGCTGCCCGCATGCGCCCGTACCCGAAGGCAGCACGATGAAGCGCAGTACGACCGTGTTCAGCACGACGCTCAAGGGAGCCCTCGCCGCGACGCTGGGCACTGCCCTGCTGGTGGGCTGCGGGGCCTCCGACGACTCCGACGACTCCGGCTCGTCCGGAAAGAAGGACGAGACGGTCACCCTCGTCACGCATGGCTCCTTCGTCGTCTCCGAGGACGTCCTGAAGCAGTTCACCCAGGAGACCGGCTACCGCGTGGAGGTGCTCCAGAGCGGGGACGCCGGGGTCATGGTCAACAAGGCCGTCCTCAGCGCCGGCAACCCCGAGGGCGACGTCCTGTTCGGGGTGGACAACACCCTGCTCTCCCGGGCCCTGGACGCCGGGGTGTTCACCCCCTACGAGGCGGCGGGGCTCGACGGCGTCGACGACAAGCTCCAGCTCGACGCGGAGCAGCACCGCGTGACGCCCGTGGACACCGGCGCCGTCTGCGTCAACTACGACCGGGCGTACTTCGCCGACCAGGGCGTCGAGCCGCCCCAGACCCTCGACGACCTCACCGACCCGGCGTACGAGGACCTCCTCGTCGTGCAGAACCCGGCGACGTCCTCACCCGGTCTGGCCTTCCTCCTGGCCACCGTCGGCGCCTACGGGGAGGAGGGCTGGCAGGACTACTGGAAGGACCTGAAGGCCAACGGCGTCATCCAGTCCGAGGGCTGGGAGCAGTCCTACAACGACCTCTTCAGCGGCTCCTCCGGGGGCCGGGACGGGGACCGCCCGCTCGTCGTCTCCTACGCCTCCAGCCCGGTCGCCGAGGTGCTCTACGGCACCGAGGAGAACCCCGAGCAGGCGCCGACCGGCGTCGCCACCGGAACCTGCTTCCAGCAGACGGAGTTCGCCGGACTGCTCAGGGGCGCGGACAACCCCGAGGGCGGCAAGGCTCTTCTCGACTTCATGCTGGGCACCTCCTTCCAGGAGGACATCCCGCTGAACATGTTCGTCGCCCCGGCGCACGGGGACGCCGAGCTGCCCGAGATCTTCGAGCGGTACGGCGCCGACGTCGAGGACCCGCACACCGTCAGCCCGGAGAAGATCGACGCCAGCCGGGAGCAGTGGGTCAAGCAGTGGTCCGCGCTGATGCGGTGACCGAGGGGCGAACCGGAACCGTCCGCGTCGCCCGCGCGGGGGGCGGGCGACGCGGACTCGCGGTACGGCTCGGGCTCATGGCCGTGCCCGTGGCGTTCTTCGCCGTCCTCTTCGGCTATCCCGTCACCGCGATCGTGGCGCGCGGGCTGCGCGAGGGCGGGCGCTGGCGCTTCAGGCGCGCCTGGGAGGTGCTGACGGACCCGGTGACGCTGGACGTCGTCGGCTTCACCGTCGGCCAGGCCGCCGCGTCCACCGCGCTGACCCTGGCCGTCGCCCTCCCCGGCGCCTACGTCTTCGCCCGCCTCGACTTCCCCGGCAAGCGGCTGTTGCGCGCGGTGGTCACCGTGCCGTTCGTGCTGCCCACCGTCGTCGTCGGCTCGGCCTTCCTCGCGCTCCTCGGGCGCGGCGGACTGCTGGACGGGGCATGGGGCGTGCGCCTGGACACCTCCCTGTGGGCCATCCTCCTCGCCCACGTCTTCTTCAACTACGCCGTCGTCGTCCGGACGGTGGGCGGGCTGTGGGCGCAGCTCGACCCGCGCCAGGAGGAGGCCGCCCGGCTGCTCGGCGCCTCCCCCTTCGCGGCCTGGCGCCGCGTCACGCTGCCCGCGCTGGCCCCCGCGGTGGCCGCCGCCGCCCTCATGGTCTTCCTGTTCACCTTCACCTCCTTCGGCGTCGTCCAGATCCTCGGCGGCGCCCGCTACGCCACGCTGGAGGTGGAGATCTACCGGCAGACCGCCCAGTTCCTGGACCTGCCGACCGCCGCCGTGCTGAGCCTCCTGCAGTTCGCCGCCGTGGGTGCGCTGCTGGCCGTCCACGCCTGGACGGTGCGGCGCCGCGAGTCGGCGCTGCGTCTCGTCGACGCCGCGCACACCGCGCGGGCGCCGCGCGGCGCGGGGCAGTGGACGCTGATGGCCTCGCAACTGGCCGTCATCGTCGTCCTGCTGCTCGCCCCGCTGGCCGTCCTCGTGGAACGCTCGCTGGCCACCCCGGACGGGTACGGGCTGCTGTTCTACCGGGAGCTGGCGGCGCCGGCCGACGCGACCAGCACCTTCGTCGTCCCGGCCATCGAGGCCGTGGGCAACTCCCTCGCCTACGCGGCGGTGGCCACGCTCATCGCCGTCCTCGTCGGCGGGCTGGCCGCCGCCGCCCTCACCCGTAGGGCCGGACGGTTCGTCCGCGGCTTCGACGCCCTGCTCATGCTGCCGCTGGGCACCTCGGCCGTCACCGTCGGCTTCGGGTTCCTCATCGCCCTGGACGAGCCTCCCCTCGACCTGCGGTCCTCCTGGCTCCTCGTGCCGCTCGCGCAGGCGCTGGTGGGCGTGCCGTTCGTCGTCCGCACGATGCTGCCGGTGCTGCGGGCCGTCGACGAGCGGCTGCGCGAGGCCGCCGCCGTGCTGGGGGCCACCCCGCTGCGGGCCTGGCGCGAGGTGGACCTGCCCCTGGTGCGGCGGGCGCTCGCCGTCGCCGCCGGGTTCGCCTTCGCCGTCTCGCTCGGCGAGTTCGGGGCGACGGTCTTCATCGCGCGCGCCGACTCGCCCACCCTCCCGGTGGCCGTCTCCCGGCTCCTCGGCCGGGCGGGCGAGCTCAACTACGGGCAGGCGATGGCCCTCAGCACCGTTCTCATGCTCGTCTGCGCGGCCGGGCTGCTCGCCCTGGAGCGCGCCCGCACCAACACCTCGGGGGAGTTCTGACATGGCGTCGCTCGACGTGGAGGCCCTGACCGTCCGCTTCGGTGAGCGGGCGGTGCTCGACGCCGTCGGGCTGGCGGTGGACGAGCGGGAGACGGTGTGCGTGCTGGGCCCCAGCGGCAGCGGGAAGTCCACGCTGCTGCGGGCCGTCGCGGGCCTGCAGGAGACCGACGCCGGCCGCGTCCGGCTCGCCGGACGCGACCAGGCCGGCATCCCCGCCCACCGGCGCGGGCTCGGGCTGATGTTCCAGGACCACCAGCTCTTCCCGCAACGCGACGTCGCCGGGAACGTGGCCTTCGGGCTGCGCATGCAGGGCGTGCGCCGGGACCGGGCCGCCGCCCGCGTCGCGGAGCTGCTCGACCTCGTCGGTCTGCCGGGCTCCGGCGGGCGTGCCGTCGCCTCGCTGTCCGGCGGGGAGCAGCAGCGGGTGGCGCTGGCGCGGGCGCTGGCACCCGAGCCGCGGCTGCTCATGCTCGACGAACCGCTCGGCCAGCTCGACCGCGGCCTGCGGGAGCGGCTCGTCGTCGAGTTGCGGCAGCTCTTCGACCGGCTGGGCACCACCGTCCTCGCCGTCACCCACGACCAGGGGGAGGCGTTCGCGCTGGCCCACCGCGTCGTGATCATGGCGGAGGGCCGGGTGGCGCAGAGCGGTACGCCCATGGAGGTGTGGCAGCGGCCCGCCTCCGCCTTCGTGGCGCGTTTCCTCGGCTTCGACAACCTGATCGCCGCCACCGTGAAGGAGCCCGGCGCCGAGACCGCGCACACCGCCTGGGGGCCGCTGCCGGTTCCGCCTGGCACGCCGGAGGGGGAGTGCACGCTGCTGGTGCGCCCGGCCGGGGTGCGGCTGGTCGGCGCGGGGAAGGGCCCCGGGAAGGGCTCCGAGGACGGCCCGGGCGACGGGCCGCGGGCGCGGGTGCTGGCCCGCACCTTCCGGGGCGACCACCTCGCCGTGCTGCTCGACGTCGAGGGGGCGCCCCGGCTGGAGGCGTCCTGCGCCCTGCGGGACGCGCCCGCCGTCGGGGAGGCCGTGCGTCCGCGCTTCGACGCGGCGGAGATCGTCCGCCTGCCGCCCGTCGCGGCTGACGGCGGGCCGACTAGGACAGGGGCAGCGCGGCCAGCCGCGCCACTCCCCAGGTGACCGGAACGAGCACGACGAGCACCGACGCCGCGCGCAGGGCGGCGGCCCGCCGGAGCAGTTCCCGGCTGGCGCCGAGCTGGGCGAGCGCGGCGCGGGCCGGAGCCAGTGCCGTGCGGGCTCCGGCGGCCGCGGTGAGCACGCCCGTCAGCGCGCAGAGCACGACGACGGCGCCCCCGAGGACGGCCAGCGGCCCGGGCGAGTCGTCGGGGCCGTAGACGTAGAGGGCGGCTACGCCCCCGCAGCCCGCCGCGCACAGGACGCCGATCGGGGCGCCGATCAGCGTGGCCTCCTCCTGGAGGAAACGGCCCGCGAGCAGCCGGGTCGCCCCGGGCCGGAAGGCGGCGAGGAGGCGGCCGGTGAGGCGGGTGAGGCCCGGGCCCGCCAGGGCCAGGCCGAGCGCGGTCAGCAGCCAGCCGACGATGACACCGGGCGGTACCCCCGCGGCGTCCCGGGCCGCGAAGGCCTCCAGGGCGAGGCCGAGCCCGACCAGCCCGACGCCGTAGGGCAGGCCGGCGGGCAGCGGGGGCCGGGGCCCGGGCCGGTCGAGGACGGGCTGCGGTGACGCCGGCCTGCGGGCGGCGGCGGCCCGCAGGCTCAGCGCGCTGGCCCCGGCGGCGGCGAGCGGCACCGTCAGCAGCAGGGTGACGGTGGCCACGAGGGGGACGGGGCGGCCGGCGGCGAGCAGCTCGCCCGCGGCGCCGTCGAAGGGCAGCCCGACGACGTCTCCGCGCAGGTAGAGGAAGACGAGCAGGGCGAGCCCGCTGCCGAGCAGACAGCACGCCGCGATCTGGACGGCGGACAGCAGCGGCAGCCCGGCCGTGCGGAGCCCGAGGGCGTCGAGCGCGGCCCGGGACCGGGGCCCGGGGTCGGTGCGCGCGACGACGAGGGCGAGGTGGACGGTGGCGGCCAGCGGGACAAGGCACCACAGCAGCCGGGGGACGGCGACGCCGGCGTCCCCGGGGTGGGCGAGGGCGTAGCTGAGGGCGGACAGCAGAAGGAAGCCGACGCCGGCCGCGGCGGCGGCGACGGTGAGCCGGGGGAGCTGGGTGAGAGCCCGCGAGCCGCGGATCAGACGGAGAGGGAGCACGATTCCTGATCCTCTGCGCTGGTGGCGGTGGTGGCCCCCGGGGTGGGCCGGGTGGCGGTGCGGCCGTCGCGCAGCCGCACGGTCCGGTCGATGAGGGCCTCGCGGGGCGCCGGGGGCGTGCCGGGGGCTCCGTCCGGGGCGCCGCTGTCCGGGCCGGTCAGGACGAGGGTGATGCCGTGGGAGCGGACGGCGGTGGTGAGGGTGCGCAGCACCTGGGCCCGGTCGGCCGTGTGCAGGGGCGCGGTGGGCTCGTCGGCGAAGAGGACCTGCGGGCCGTGGACGAGGGCCCGCGCGACGGCGACGCGCTGCCGCCGGGCCTGGGGAAGCTCGGCCGGGCGCTTGCGCGCGCAGTCGGCGACGTCCAGGCGCTCCAGCCACTCCTGCGCGCCGCGGCGGGCCGCGCGGCGGCCGGCGCCCACGAGCATCAGCGGGAGGGCGGTGTTCTCCCAGACGGTGAGCTCGGGGACGAGGGCGGGCTCGTCCCCGATCCAGCCGAAGCGGTCGCGGCACAGCCGCTCGCGGTCGGCCGGGGGGAGGGTGTGGACGGCGAGTCCGTCGAAGAGCACCTTGCCCTGGTGGGGGAGCAGCCGGCCGCTCAGGCAGTGCAGCAGGGTGCTCCTGCCGCTGCCGCGCGGCCCGGTGACGGCGACGATCTCGCCCTCGGCGATGTCGAGCGAGACGCCGAGGAGCGCGGGGGAGGGGCCGTAGGAGCAGTGCAGCCCGCGGGCGCTGAGGAGTGCCTCACCGGTGCGCGGGCCGGAGGGAGGGTTCTCGGGGGACGCCATTCCTGCACGGTAAGGAGGCGAGGCGGCCGCTCGGGGCCGCCGGGCGCGGGGCGCGGCGCAGGTTGCTCCACCCGGGTGACGCGGGTCCGCAGACGGCCGGTCCGCGACGGCCGGTCCGAACCGGGGACGGACGAACCCGGGGACGGACGGGCCGGGGGCGGGCGGGCATCCCGCCGGGCGCGACGCGGCGGACGCGTCGCGCCCGGTGCCGTGCCGGGGCGGATGAGGGAGAGCGCCCCGGTACGGCGGTCTGGGATGACCGGGGTGGTGCGGGCCTGGCCGGTGGCCGCAGCCACGTGCCGGGCCGGTGCCCGGAGCGCGCGGATCCGGGCACGTGGCCCGGCGTGTGTGGATCAGAGCCTGGTCCACGCCTCCGTCAGCACCGCGCGGAGGGTCTGCTCGATCTCGTCGAAGGTGCTCTGGTCCGAGATGAGCGGCGGCGCGAGCTGCACGACCGGGTCGCCCCGGTCGTCGGCGCGGCAGTAGAGGCCGTTGTCGAAGAGCGCCTTGGAGAGGAAGCCGTACAGGACGCGCTCGGTCTCCTCCTCGTTGAACGTCTCCTTGGTGGCCTTGTCCTTCACGAGCTCGATGCCGTAGAAGTAGCCGTTGCCGCGGACGTCGCCGACGATCGGCAGGTCGAGCAGCTTGCTCAGCGTTCCGTGGAAGGCGCTCTCGTTGTCCAGCACGTGCTGGTTGAGGCCCTCGCGCTCGAAGATGTCGAGGTTCGCCAGCGCCACGGCGGCCGAGACGGGGTGGCCGCCGAAGGTGTAGCCGTGCAGGAAGGTGTTGTCCCCCTGGTAGAACGGCTCGGCGAGGCGGTCGGAGACGATCGCGGCGCCGATCGGGGAGTAGCCCGACGTCATGCCCTTGGCGCAGGTGATGATGTCCGGCACGTAGCCGAACTTGTCACAGGCGAAGACCGTGCCGAGGCGGCCGAAGGCGCAGATGACCTCGTCGGAGACGAGCAGCACGTCGTACTGGTCGCAGATCTCGCGCACGCGCTGGAAGTAGCCGGGCGGCGGCGGGAAGCAGCCGCCGGCGTTCTGCACCGGCTCCAGGAAGACGGCGGCCACCGTCTCCGGGCCCTCGAAGAGGATCTGCTGCTCGATCTGGTCGGCGGCCCAGCGGCCGAAGGCCTCCGGGTCGTCACCGTGGATCGGGGCGCGGTAGATGTTGGTGTTGGGCACCTTGTGCGCGCCGGGGACCAGCGGCTCGAAGGGGGCCTTGAGCGCGGGCAGGCCGGTGATGGACAGGGCGCCCTGCGGGGTGCCGTGGTAGGCGACGGCCCGCGAGATCACCTTGTACTTGGTGGGGTTCCCGGTGAGCTTGTGGTACTGCTTGGCCAGCTTCCACGCGGTCTCGACGGCCTCACCGCCACCGGTGGTGAAGAAGACCTTGTTCAGGTCACCGGGGGCGTGCTGGGCCAGCCGCTCGGCCAGCTCGACGGCCTTGGGGTGGGCATAGGACCACACCGGGAAGAAGGCCAGCTCCTGGGCCTGCTTCGCGGCGGCCTCGGCCAGCTCGGAGCGGCCGTGCCCTGCCTGGACGACGAACAGCCCCGCGAGTCCGTCGAGGTAGCGCTTGCCCTTGTCGTCGTAGATGTAGGTGCCCTCGCCGCGCACGATGGTCGGTACGGGGGCGTTCTCGTACGACGACATGCGGGTGAAGTGCATCCACAGGTGGTCGTACGCGGTACGGGAGAGGTCCTTGCTCACGGTTATCGGGTTCCCCAGGTGTAGGTCTGCTTGCGCAGCTTGAGGTAGACGAAGCTCTCGGTGGACCGGACGCCGGGCAGCGTGCGGATGCGCTTGCTGATCATTTCGAGCAAGTGCTCGTCGTCCTCGCAGACGATCTCGACGAGGAGGTCGAACGACCCGGCCGTCATGACGACATAGGCCACCTCCTCCAGCTCCGCGAGGGCTTCGGCCACGGGCTCGAGATCGCCGTCGACGTTGATGCCGACCATGGCCTGCCGCAGCAGCCCGACGGTCAGCGGATCCGTCACGGCGACGATCTGCATGACGCCCTGGTCCTGCAGCTTCTGCACGCGTTGGCGCACCGCCGCCTCGGACAGGCCCACGGCCTTGCCGATGGCGGCGTACGGTCGCCGCCCGTCTTCCTGGAGCTGTTCGATGATGGCCAGGGAGACGGCGTCGATCGATCCGGTGCCGTTCGGTTTCTTCTCATCACGAGCCACGACCCCACTGTGCATGAGGTCTGCTCCGTCATGCAAGCCGTGAGCGATGTTTTTCGTTGTGTGTCGCTGTTTCCACGACTGATTTCGCAGTTACGGGGGAGTCGCCCTGTTGAAAACGTGGGTCTGGCGGTTAAGGTGTATGTCTCACCCATTGGACAACGGAGCAGGAGGGTGTTGACGTGACCACCGAGCTGCGTCGGCTGCGCAACTACATCGACGGGGAATTCCGGGACGCCTCCGACGGGCGGACCACCGAGGTGGTCGACCCGGCTACCGGCGAGACCTACGCCTTGGCCGCCCTCTCGTCCCCGGCGGACGTGGACGCGGCGATGGCCGCGGCCGAGGCCGCCTTCCCGGCCTGGCGCGACACCACGCCGGGCGCCCGGCAGCTGGCCCTGCTGAAGATCGCCGACGCCCTGGAGGCACGGGCCGACGAACTGCTGGCCGTCGAGTGCAAGGACACCGGCAAGCCCCTGGAGCTGACCCGGCAGGAGGAACTGCCGATGATGCTCGACCAGATCCGGTTCTTCGCCGGTGCCGCCCGCATGCTGGAGGGCAAGTCCGCGGGCGAGTACATGGAGGGCATGACGTCCTTCGTCCGGCGCGAGCCCGTGGGTGTGTGCGCCCAGGTCGCGCCGTGGAACTACCCGATGATGATGGCCGTGTGGAAGTTCGCCCCGGCCATCGCCGCGGGCAACACGGTCGTCCTCAAGCCCTCGGACACGACGCCGGCCTCGGCCGTCTTCCTCGCCGAGGTGCTGGGCTCGATCCTGCCCAAGGGCGTCTTCAACGTCGTCTGCGGCGACCGGGACACGGGCCGTTCGATGGTCGAGCACAG
This sequence comes from Streptomyces sp. WMMC1477, assembly GCF_027460245.1. Taxonomy (NCBI): domain Bacteria; kingdom Bacillati; phylum Actinomycetota; class Actinomycetes; order Kitasatosporales; family Streptomycetaceae; genus Streptomyces; species Streptomyces sp. WMMC1477. The sequence goes on from NZ_JAPZBD010000003.1 coordinate 4,501,308, forward strand.
GACGCCGGCCATGGCCTCGATCACCGGTTCCGTACGGGCCGGCATGGAGGTCGCCGCCAGCGCGGCCAAGGACGTCAAGCGCGTCCACCTGGAGCTGGGCGGCAAGGCGCCCGTCGTCGTCTTCGGTGACGCCGACATCCCCGCCGCCGTCGAGGGCATCCGCGACGCCGGGTTCTTCAACGCCGGGCAGGACTGCACGGCCGCCACCCGCGTCCTCGTCCACGACAGCGTCCACGACGAGTTCGTCTCCGCCCTGGCCAAGGCCGCCGCCGAGGTCAAGACGGGCGATCTGGGCGACGAGGACTGCTTCTACGGCCCGCTCAACAACTCCGTCCACCTGGAGAAGGTGGAGGGCTTCATCGAGCGGCTCCCTGCCCACGCCAAGGTCGAGACGGGCGGCGAACGGGTCGGCGACACGGGCTACTTCTTCGCCCCGACCGTCGTCTCCGGCCTCAAGCAGGACGACGAGATCGTCCAGAACGAGGTCTTCGGCCCGGTCATCACCGTCCAGCGCTTCAGCGACGACGAGCAGGCCGTCGAGTGGGCCAACGGTGTCGAGTACGCCCTCGCCTCCTCGGTGTGGACCTCCGACCACGGTCGCGCCATGCGGCTGTCGAGGGCGCTGGACTTCGGCTGTGTGTGGATCAACACCCACATCCCGCTGGTCGCGGAGATGCCGCACGGCGGCTTCAAGAAGTCCGGCTACGGCAAGGACCTCTCGGCCTACGGCTTCGACGACTACACCCGCGTCAAGCACGTGATGACCGCGCTGTAAGGGGTGTCCGTACGCGGGGGTCCGGGGGTCCGTCAGACCGCCGGACCCCCGCCGTCGCTCACCCTGGCGGCGGAAGGGCCCCGGGGCGTCGTCCCGGGGCCCTTGGCCTCGCCCGGCCCGGCCTCGGTCCGCCCCCGGCGGGGCGGGTCAGGGCCGGCGGAGGGCCTCGGAGCGCCGGGCCAGGTACGCCGTGAGGTAGGCGTCGATCTCCGCCGTGAGCGCCGCCTTCGCCGGGGTCTCCAGGAAGGACGCCTCCACCGCGTTCTTCGCCAGCCCGGCGAGCCCCGCCTCGTCCAGGTCGAGCAGGCGGGCGGCGATGCCGTACTCGGTGTTCAGATCGGTGCCGAACATCGGCGGGTCGTCGCTGTTGATGGTCACCAGCGCGCCCGCCGCCACCATCTCGCGCACCGGGTGCTCCGCCAGGTTCTCCACCGCGCGCGTGGCGATGTTGGACGTCGGGCAGACCTCCAGCGGGATGCGCCGCTCGGCCAGGTGCTCCAGCAGCCTCGGGTCCCGCGGGGCGCTCGTGCCGTGCCCGATGCGCTCGGCGCGCAGATGGGTCAGGGCGTCCCAGACGGTGCCGGGCCCGGTGGTCTCGCCCGCGTGCGGCACGCTGCGCAGCCCCTCGGCGACGGCCCGGTCGAAGTACGGCTTGAACTGCGGGCGGGGCACGCCGATCTCGGGACCGCCGAGCCCGAAGGAGACCAGGCCGTCCGGCCGCAGCTCGCAGGCCTGCCGTACGGTCTCCTCCGCGGCCTCCAGCCCGGCCTCGCCGGGAATGTCGAAGCACCAGCGCAGGGTGACGCCCAGCTCGCTGCCCGCGGCCTTCCGCGCGTCTTCTATGGCCTCCATGAACGCCACGTCGGGAATGCCGCGCCGGGTGGAGCTGAACGGGGTGACCGTCAGCTCCGCGTACCGGATGTTCTGCCCGGCCATCTCGCGGGCGATCTCGAACGTGAGCAACCGCACGTCCTCGGCGTCGCGGATGAGGTCGACGACGGAGAGGTAGATCTCGATGAAGTGCGCGAAGTCCCGGAAGACGAAGAACTCGGCCAGCGCCTTCTCGTCGGCCGGGACCCTGGCGTCCGGGTGGCGGGCCGCGAGTTCGGCCACGATCCGCGGCGACGCCGAACCCACGTGGTGTACGTGCAGTTCGGCCTTGGGTAGGCCCGCGATGAATCCGGCCAGCTCGTCCGGGACCGTCAGGTCGGTCGGTTCTGACAAGGGTGCACCTCCGCTAGAACACCTCCGGGGGACATGGCCGTGAGGCCGCCGTCCATCGTATGCCGCCCCTCGCGGCGCCCGGCATACGATGGCGGGACACCGGATGGGGAGGGGCGCGATGACGCAGGACGACGGGGCACGGGGCGGCGGTCACCCCGGGCCGGGCCCGGAGCAGCCGAACCCCTGGGCCCCGCCCGGGCAGCGCGGCTCCCTGGAGAAGGGGGACGCCCAGCCGGCCCCGCCCGGGCCGCCGGTACCGCCGGTGGCGGAGCAGCAGACCGTGACCGACTTCTCCGTGCACCCCGGCGGGGGCTCCCGGGTGCCGCCCGTGCCGCCGGCGCCCATGCCGCCCCCCGCGGCCGTCCAGCAGTCCGCGGGCCCGCCGTACGGCCCCGGAATTCCGCCGCAGCCGGGTCCGCCCGCGGCGGCCGGGCCGGTGCAGGGCTACGGGTACGGCTTCGGCGGCGGGCCCGCCTACGGTCCCGGCGCCGCCTACCCCTACGGGGCGCCGTGGCAGCAGTTGCCGCCCACCCCGGAGACGAGCGGGATCTGCACGGCGGCCATGGTGCTCGGCATCGTCGGTCTCACACTGACACTCACGTTCTTCGGCGCACTCGTCGGCATCATCTGCGGCCCGATCGCCCTCTGCCTGGCCGTCGCCGCCCGGCGCGGCATCCGGCGCGGTGACGTGCACGGTTCCGGACAGGCCACGGCCGGCCTCGTGCTCGGCATCATCACGACCGTGCTCTCGGCCCTCTTCGTCGTCCTGCTCGTCATCGGGATGACGGGTGGTTTCGACGAGGAGCCCGACTACTACGACGACCCGTACCGGGGCTACGACGCGTTCACGACGGCCCCGCGCGCGCCGGGGAACTGAGGCCCGTAGGCGGTGGCCGCCCCGGCCGCCGCCTACGGACCGGCACTAACCGGCGGGCCGTCGGCCCACTCCGTGGAGCAGCGTGTCGACGACGAGGGCGGCGCGGGCGTCCGGGTTCGGGTCGCGGCCGTCGTGGTGGAAGGCCTCGCCGATCAGCGCGTAGTACACGCGCCGCACCCACGCCAGGTCGGCGGAGGGGGCGAGGAGCCCCTCCTCCCGCGCGCGGGCCAGGAGTTCGAGACAGCGGGCGCCCACCGCGTCCCAGCCCGCGGAGGCCGCGCTGTCCGGCTCGGCGGGGCGGCCCAGGGCGAAGCCCCACGCGCCCTTGACGCGCAGCACGTTGGCGGTGATGCGATGCAGGGCGACGAGCGGCGGGGCGGTGTCGGGGCGGCCGTCCTCCACCGCCTCGGCCAGCTGCGCCACGGCGGACTCGGTGAGCGCCTCGATCAGCGCCTGCCGGTTGGCGAACCGCCGGTGCACCGTCGTGCGGGCGACGCCCGCGGCCTCGGCGATCTGCTCGACGGACGCACCGGGGTCGGCGGCGAGGACGCGCTCGGCCGCCTCCAGGATCACGCGGACGCTGCGCTCGGCGTCCGCCCGGAGCGCCCGCCCACCGCTCTTCGCCATCGGAACCCCGGCCTCCCGGATATCGCGTCAGCGGACACGATACGCGCAGGCCCGCGGGCGCGCGCCCGTGCGGTCAGACCGCGGTGTCCAGCACCGTCCGTGCCGTGCGCCGGGCGTGCTGGGCGGCGTCGAGGTCGCCGGTGAACGTGGCCAGGGCCATCGCACCGTCGAACAGCACCGCCAGCTGTGCGCCGACGGACCGTGGGTCCTTCGCCCGCGCCTGCGCGGCCAGTTCGGTCGCCAGGTCGCGCAGCGCCTGCTTGTGGGCCTGGACGGCGGCCACGACCTCCGGGGCCGCCGCTCCGGCCTCGCCGAACGCGCCGGCGAACACGCACCCGTGGAAGCCGGGTTGCCGGAACCAGTCGTGCAGGAAGTCGAAGAGGCCCAGGGCCCGCTCCACCGGGTCCTCGGCGGCGCCGACGTAGTCCCGGATCGCGCTCCGGGCGATCCGGTCCCGCCGTGCCAGACAGGCGGCCAACAGGACGTTCTTGGAGGGGAAGAGCCGGTAGAGGGTCTTGAGCGGTACTCCGCTGGCGTCCCGGATGCGCTGCATGGTCACCGCATGGACGCCGTGGGTGTAGAACAGCTCGTCCGCGACCGCGACCACATGAGCGGACGTGTCCTCCTGCATGGCCGGCCTCCCTCCCGAAGTGACTGATGGCTGCCCTGACTCCCAGCGGGAGAACCCCGGTTCTCGGAGGGGAGTTCCTTCGCGGCTGGGGCGGATGGCTGCCCGAATTCTTCGACGCGGCGGGCGGGGACGTCCAGCGGAACCGCTGATCGGCCTTATCTGAGACAAGCATGTTGCAGTTATCGCTCAAGTGGCTACTCTCTCGTTCTGTATCGTGTGATGTCGATCAAGGGGAGAGCGATGTCCCGTTCAGTGGCGCAGACCCGGCCCACCGCCCTGGTCACCGGAGCGTCCTCCGGCCTCGGCACCGAGTTCGCCGCCCAACTCGCGGCCCGCGGACACGACGTGGTGCTGACGGCGCGGTCCGCGGAGCGTCTCCACGCGCTCGCCGAGCGGCTGCGCACGACGTACGGCGTGGCGGCCCACGTCCTCGTCCAGGACCTCGCGGAGCCGGACGCCGCCCGGCGTATCGCCGAAGGCCTCGCCGAACGCGGCCTGGACATCGGCGTGCTGGTGAACAACGCCGGGTTCGGCACCTGCGGGCGGTTCGAGGAGATCGAGCCGCGGCGCGACCACGACCAGCTGATGGTCAACGTCGTGGCACTGGTCGGCCTCACCCACGCCCTGCTGCCCGGCATGCTGGCCCGCGGCGGCGGCGCCGTCCTCAACGTCGGCTCCACGGCGGGCTACCAGCCGAGCCCGTACTTCGCGGTCTACGGCGCCGCAAAGTCTTTCGTCCTCACCTTCTCGCTGGCGCTGCGTCAGGAGTGCCGCGGCCGCGGAGTCCGGGTCACGGCCCTGTGTCCCGGCCCGGTCGAGACGGGCTTCTTCGAGGCGATCGGCACCCGCAGGGCCGCGGTCGCCGGCGGGTTCGCGCAGCCGGAACCCGTCGTCCGCGCGGCGCTGCGCGCGCTCGACCGGGACCGTGCCTACGTCACGCCGGGGCTCGGCAACGCGCTGGGCGCCCACCTCTCGCCGCGGCGTCCGCGCGCCCTGGTCGCGGCCCTGGCCGAGCGGGTCACCCGCAAGGTCCTGGGGCCCGAGGACGTGCGTGGCGGCAGCGCTCCGGAACCCGGCACGGGCGGCTGACCGGGGGTGGACTTACGCGTCGGAGTCTTGCCCTGTCATCTTCGCGACTGGCGTCATGATGACGTCATCGCGAACTTGCCAGCGAAAAAACGTAGTTGGAGCCTTGCTCTGCGAGTTGCACCAGCGCGGTACCAGGCACAGACCGTCGCGGCGGACAGTGTTCGCAGTCGCTCCCCACGCTCCTCACCACAGCGTCCTCTGCGGCGGTCTGAACGCACCGTAGTGAACTGCTTTCAGGTAGCTCCAGGGGGATGACGATGTTCCAGATCGATCTCAGTCCTGACGACGCACAGATCATCGACCAGATCGTGAACGATCTCGACGCGCGGTACGACAGCGTCGAGGACCCGGACTTCCTCGACGAGGCGGTCGTGCGGGCCCACGAACTCCCCGGCACGCTGCGCAGCGGGCTCGCCCGGTTCAAACTCCGGGAGCACGCGCCGGTGTGCCGGGTGAGCGGCTGGCGGTTCGACGACGCTTCGATCGGCCGCACGCCGGGTCACTGGAACGACCGGGAGGCCGTGGCCCGCACCAGGCGGCAGGACTTCTACCTCCAGCTCGCCTCTCACCTCCTGGGCGAGACCGTCGCGTGGGCGACCGAGCAGGGGGCCCACATGGTGCACGAGGTGCTGCCGATCGCCGGCAACGAGGGCGGGCAGCTGGGCACCAGCACCGACCAGCTGTACTGGCACACCGAGGACGCCTTCCACCCCGAGCGCATGGACTACGTGGCGCTCCTGTGCCTGCGCAACCACGACCGCGTGGCGACGACCTACGCCTCCGTCGACGACCTCGACCTTGACGCGGAGACCAGGTTCGAGCTGTTCCGTCCCGCCTACCCGTTCCTGCCGGACGAGGGCAACCGGGCCGAGCGGGAGATGTCAGCGGAGGCCTCGGGGCTCGCACTCGACCTGGCCGCTCGCGGGCACGCGCAGGTCCAGCGCATGTACCACGAGCCCGAACTCGTCCCTGCGCTCTTCGGCTCGGAAGACAGCCCCTACATCCGCGTCCACCCCCACTACATCGCCGACTTCGGGGACGATGTCGCGGCGGCCAAGGCCTTCGACCGGCTCAAGGACGCCGTGAACAACGCGTTGCGCGACATCGTCCTGGCCCCCGGAGACCTCTTCTTCATCGATAACTTCAAGGCCGTCCATGGGCGGCGCGAGATCCCCGGTCGCTTCGACGGCACGGACCGCTGGCTCAAGCGCTCCTTCATCGTCCGGGACCTGCGCAAGACCCGGGCGCTCCGGGTCAGCTCGCAGGACCGCGTCGTTTATTGAGTGGAGAAGCGATGAATCCCGAGCCATCGACCAACCCCTTCGAGATCTCCGCGGACGGCCGCGACGCGGTGATGGGGGACCGCCAGCACCGCGCGTGGGTCGGCCCGCCCGACTACTACGACCGGCTCGGCGCCCTGCAGTTCGTCGTCCTCCTGCTGCTGGGCATGCGGGAGAACGACACTCTGCTCGACCTCGGCTGCGGTTCCCTGCGCGGCGGCCGGTTCTCCCTCGTGTACCTCGGCCCCGGGCGCTACCACGGCATCGACCCGGCCCGCTGGAGTGTCGAAGAGGGCATCGCCGCCGAACTGGGCCATGAGCTCGTCGAGCTCAAGCGCCCATCGTTCCGGTACAACCCCGACTTCGACGCCCGGGGCTTCGGCCGCACCTTCGACTACGTGATGGCGAGCGGCATCTTCATGCACGCCGCGCCCGGACAGGTCTCCCAGTGTTTCCAGCAGGTCGCGCACGTGCTTGCGGAGGACGGCGTGTTCGTGGGCGCCTACCTGCCCGGCGAGAAAGACAGCGAGGAGGAGGGCTGGACGTATCCGGAGATCCAGCGGTACCGGCCCGCCACGCTGGCCGCCACCGCCGAGGAGGCCGGCCTCCGGCTGACATTCGTCGACGCCCCGCACACACTGGACCACCGGTGGTTCGTCGCGACCCGGCCGGACGGTGCCCGTGACGTGCCCAACCGCCTCGATCTCGGGGTCTTCTCCTGGACGGAGTACCTCGCCGACGAGGTCCGGCGGCGGGGAGGTACGCCGCACAGCCTTGAGCACTACCTCAAGGCAGAACTCAACTCGCGGCTGTCGCCGCAGAACGAAGCGGGTCTGATGCCCCAGGCGCGAAGCTGCGGGCTCCGATGACGCGGCCCGCAGCGGTCATCGTCGACCCGTTCGGCAGCGGCTCCCACCTCGCGCCCTTCTTCGACGACGGGGGATGGGACTCGGTGGCGGTGTTCAGCTCGTCGACGACGCCCGAGTCCTTCCTGCGCAGCTTCCGCCCCGAGCACTTCCGCGAGGTCGTGCGCGTCGAGCGGGACGGGCCCTCCGTCGCGGAGCGGCTGCGCGGACTGCCCGTCGTTGCCGTGCTGCCAGGTACCGAGACTGGTGTGGAACTGGCCGACGAGCTGGCCGAGTTCTTCGGGGTGCCGGGCAACTCCACGGAGTTCAGTGGCGCCCGCCGGGACAAGGCCGCCATGGCCGACCGGTTGCGGGCGTGCGGGGTGCCCGCCCCTGACCACGTCGTGGGGTCCGATCCGGACGTGATGGCCACGTGGGCCGAACGGCGCGGCCGGTGGCCCGTCGTGGTCAAGCCGCGGGACAGTGCGGGCTCCGACGGCGTCGCGGTGTGCGAGGACGCCGGGCAGGTGCGGGCCGCTGTCCAGGCGACGGTCGGGACGCTCAACCGGCTCGGCCTCGTCAACGAAAGTGTCCTGTGCCAGGAGTTCCTCGACGGGCAACAGTACCTGGTGAACTCGGTCAGCGTTGACGGTAGCCACCGTGTCGGCGAGATCTGGAAGTTCGACTCGTTCTACAGCGACGGGCACCAGATCTACGACCGGCAGCGGCTGCTGCCGGCCGAGGGACCGCTGCAGGACCGCATCGTGTCCTACACCCACGACGTCCTGGATGCGCTGGACATCCGGTACGGGGCGGCCCACACCGAGGTCATGCTGACCGAGCGCGGGCTGCTGCTCATCGAGACGGCGGCCCGGACTACCGGGCTGATCGAACAGCGGGCGCTGAACGCCGCCGTGGGGCACCACCACATCTCGCTGACCGCCGAGGCCTATCTGACGCCCGAACGCCTGCTGCGAAGGCCACCGCGCTACACGCTGCACCGGGAGCTGGGCATCCTCGCGCTCAGGTCGCCGGTGGACGGTCGCATCCGGTCGGGTCCGGCTCTGGAGAAGTTGCTGGCGCTGCCGGCCTTCGCCGGGATCCGCGGTGGTGCGCTGGAGCCGGGAACGCCGGTCCAGCGCACCCGGGACCTGCTCACCTGTCCAGGGCTGGTCTACCTCCTGGCCGACACCTGGCGGGAGGTGGAGGAGACGGCGGACGCGATCCGTGCCGTGGAGGCTTCCGGAGACCTCTACGAGCCCGACCCGGGCCCGAGGGGAGACGGGGCGTGACCGGCCCGCCCGCGGCACACGACCACGTCCTGGTCCCCAACCGGTGGACGGAGCGGTTCGCCGAGTACGAGAGCTTCCGCGACCGCCGCCGGGCCGTGGTCACCTGTGCGACCACGGCGGAGGCCGCCGCCCGGGCGCCCGGGAGCGCCGCCGGGTTCGCGGTCGTGCGCGCCCCCGACAACCTGGACCAGGTTGTCGCTGCCGTGGCGGGGCTGATCGCTGCGCACGGTCCGCTCACCGGCCTGCTCGGCCTTCAGGAGCGGGGTTTGCTGGTCGCGGCCCCTCAGCTCGGGCTGGAGGCCGCGCCGCCGGAGCTGCCCATGGGGCTGCCCTGGACCGGCCGGCTGCTCGTTCCGACCTCTGTACCGCGTCCGCGCATCATCACACGGGCGGTCTCGCTGCTGGGCGAGGCGGACACCCTCTACGCCAAGTCCGGGCCCGGCGTCGGGCACGTCGTCCCCGCGGTCGGTACCCACTGCGAGCAGGTGGCTGGGCGGTTCCGCGTCTCCGGTGTGAACACGGTGGAGGTCGAGAAGGACATCCGCGCCGCCGGTGAACGCTCCGAGATAGCGGGGCAGCCGGTATGAAGCGGAAGGTCCTCACCGCCAGTGAGCGGGACGTCCTGCGCAACCGGCCGTTCCGACGGCTCCTCCTGGCCCGCACCTCGGTCCTGTTCGGCAACGGGATGGGGCCGGTCGGCCTCGCCTTCGCGGTGTTGGCGCTGCCCGGCGGCGACGGCCGCGAGTTGAGCTTCCTCCTCTTCGCCCGGGCCGTCGCTCAGATCGCGATGCTGCTGTTCGGCGGTGTGCTGGCCGATCGCTACTCCAAGGTGGGCGTCATGCTCGTCTCGGACGCTACGGCCGGTGCGGCGCACGCCGGGATGGCGTTCCTGTTCCTCACGGAGCGGAATCCGGAGGCTGTGCTGATCGCGCTGGCCGCGCTGTCCGGCGCCGCGAACGGGGCCTTCCTCCCCGCCTCGACGGGGGTACTGCCCGAGCTGGTGAGGTCGGAAGGCGTGCAGTCGGCGAACGCGCTGCTGCGGGTGTCGCAGAACGCTGCCAGCATCGGCGGCGCCTCCCTGGTGGGTGGGCTCATCGTGTGGATCGGCGCCGGGGGCGCGGTCGCCGTGAACGGCGTCATGTACCTGCTGTCGGCGTTCGCCCTCATCGGCATACCCCGCCGGGGCAGGAAGACCGCGGCGGTCGGCGCCAGCATGCTCCGCGAACTGGTCGAGGGGTGGCAGGCGGTGCGGAGCCGCACCTGGGTGTGGGTCATCGTCGCGCAGTGCGCCATCGTCAACGCGCTGTTCCACGGCGCGATCCGGGTGCTGGGCCCCGTCGTCGCGGAGGAGACGCCGTCCGGCCCCTCGCAGTGGGCCTTCGCTCTCGCCGCCCAGTCCGCCGGGCTGCTCGTCGGCGGGGCGTTCGCGCTGCGGCTCAACCCCAGGTGGCCGTTGCGGACCGCGGCGTACTGCATCGGCGGGTTCGCCCCTCCGCTGCTGCTGCTCGGCCTGGGGTCGCCGCTGTGGACGGTCGCGGTGGCGCTGTTCTGCGCGGGCGTGTGCATCGACGTCTTCACTGTGCTGTGGGAGACCGCCCTCCAGCGCCGCGTGCCTCCCGAGCAGCTGTCGAGGGTCAGCTCCTACGACGCTCTGGGCTCCTTCGCCCTGATCCCGCTGGGGACCATCGTCGCCGCCCCGATCGCCGGGACGGAGGCGCAGGAACCGGCTCTGGTCACGGGCGCCCTCCTGATCGTGCTGCTCACCGTCTGGGTCCTGCTCGTTCCCGGGGTCCGCAGGCTGCCGCGGCTGCCCGAGCCGGTGGACGAGGCCGGGCGGGACGGTGGGACGGAGCGCCGCGACGGGCCGGACGAGCGGCGTGGCGACCCGGTCGCCGAAGAGACCGGGGCCTGAGACGGGCGACGGTGGCGCCCCGCACGAAGCCGTGCGGGGCGCCACCGTCGCCCGTCGGAGCGGTGCCGTCAGTCCTTCGCCACCAGCGCCGGGGTGGAGTGGGTGAGCACCTCGCCCCGGAAGAACGCCGGGCTGCGGCGCTGCATGACGAGCATGAGCACGACGCCCACGAGCAGCAGGCCGACGCCGATGACGAAGACGCTGCCGACTCCGGCGATGGAGCTGCCGCTGCCGTAGGCCGGATCCCACATGTCCGCCATCGTCTTGACGAACACGGTGGTCAGCAGCACGCCGCCGAGCAGGGGCAGGACGCCCTTGGTGACCGCGTCCCGCACGCCGCGCGTGAACGCGCGGCGGAAGTGCCACACGCAGGCGAACGCCGTCAGTGCGTAGTAGAAGCAGATCATCAGGCCGAGGGCGTAGATCGTGTCGATGAGCACGTTCTCGCTGACCAGCGTCATGACCGCGTAGAACACCCCCGTCGCCACACCGGCGGCCACCGTGGCCCGGCCCGGGGTCTCGAACCTCGGGTGAACCTTGGCGAAGGAGGTCGGGGAGGCCTCGCAAATCCTCACCCCTCGCGGGGGGCGGAACGGCCGCCCACCGCCAGGGCCACGCACGCGAGCAGGAGCCCGCCGAGGCACCAGCTCGCCAGGACGTCCAGCGGCCAGTGGTAGCCGCGGCGCACCAGCCCGGCTCCGGCGGCCGCGACCACTACGGCCGCCACGGCCACCAGCGCCCCTCGAAAGCGCGGCCGGGACAGCCCGGGGAGGACGACGAGCGCCGCGCCCCCGTAGGCGACCAGCGCCATGGCCGCGTGCCCCGAGGGGAAGTAGCCCTCGCCGCCCAGCGGGCCCGGACGGTCGAAGAGTGCCTTCAGCGGGCCGACCAGCAGCGGGACCGCCGCCGTAGCCGCGAGGGCGGCCAGTGGCGGACGCGGTGCGCGGCCCGCCGCGTAGACGCCCGCCAGGGTCAGCAGCAGCACGGGCCCGGCGACGTACCAGTGCCCCAGGTCCGCGGCGAACTCGGCGAGCCCGTCGTCCGCCGCAGGGGCGCCCGGGTGGGGCTGCCGCCACCGCTCGGCCAGCCGCTCCTCGGCCTCGCGCACCGGGCCGCCCAGCGCCACCTGGGCGCCGATGACGGCGAACAGCGTGCCGCAGGCCACGGCCAGGAGGCGGGCGGCCGGCCGCCGGCGCCCCGGAACGCCGAACGGCCGCCCGGGAACAGGGGGGAGTATTCCCAGGCGGCCGTGTTGCCGACCGGTCACCGCACGCCCCGGGGGGTTTGGGGCGGGCGGCGGTCCGATCGGAGTGCTGTCTGCGCCGAGGCGCAGCCCGGACGCGGCCCGGGGGCCGTCGCTCCGGTGGAGCCCGCAGTCCCGTGCGGGCGGGGTGTTCCGTACATCCGCCCTCGAAGGTACGGCACCGCTGTGCGGTCCCGGGAGGCCGGTGACCGAACGGCCATCGGCCTCCCACATCTCCTTCACCGCGCCGGATCTCCTTCACCGGGTCCGACGCCGAGGGCGGGGGCGGCGTGCCGGCTCAGGCCAGCTCGGCGAACGCGCTCTCCAGCACGTCCAGGCCCTCGTTGAGCAGGTCCTCGCCGATGACCAGCGGGGGCAGGAAGCGGACCACGTTCCCGTAGGTGCCGGTGGTGAGGATGACCAGACCGGCCTGGTGGCAGGCCTTGGCGAGCTTGCCGGTCAGCTCGGCGTCCGGCTCCTTGGTGCCCGGCTTGACCAGCTCGATCGCGAGCATGGCGCCGCGTCCCCGGATGTCGCCGATGGCCGGGTGGTTCTCGGCGATCTTGGCCAGCCGGGGCTTCATGATCTCCTCGATGCGCCTGGCCTTCGCGTTGAGGTCCAGCTCGCGCATCGTCTCGATGGCGCCCAGCGCGCCGGCGCAGGCCACCGGGTTGCCGCCGTAGGTGCCCCCCAGGCCGCCGGGGTGGGCGGAGTCCATGATCTCGGCGCGGCCGGTGACCGCCGCCAGCGGCAGGCCGCCGGCGATGCCCTTCGCGGTGGTGATCAGGTCCGGGACGATGTCCTCGTCCTCGCAGGCGAACCACTGTCCGGTACGGCAGAATCCGGACTGGATCTCGTCCGCCACGAACACGATGCCGTTCGCCTTGGCGAACTCGGCGATGCGCGGCAGGAAGCCCTTGGCCGGCTCGATGAAGCCGCCCTCGCCGAGCACCGGCTCGATGATGATCGCGGCGACGTTCTCCGCGCCGACCTGCTTGGAGATCTGGTCGATGGCCTGGGCCGCGGCCTCCTCGGCGCAGTTCTCCGGGCCGGTCAGCCAGCGGAAGGGGTAGGCCACCGGAACCCGGTACACCTCGGGCGCGAACGGGCCGAAGCTGTGCTTGTACGGCATGCTCTTCGACGTCAGCGCCATGGTGAGGTTGGTGCGGCCGTGGTAACCGTGGTCGAAGACGACGACGGCCTGGCGCTTGGTGTGGGCCCGCGCGATCTTGACGGCGTTCTCCACCGCCTCCGCGCCGGAGTTGAACAGCGCCGTCTTCTTGGCGTGGTCGCCGGGCGTGAGGGCCGCCAGCTCCTCGGCCACCCTCACGTAGCCCTCGTACGGGGTCACCATGAAGCAGGTGTGGGTGAAGTCGGCGAGCTGGGCCGTCGCCTCCCGCACCACGGCCTCCGCGCTGGCGCCCACCGAGGTCACGGCGATGCCCGAGCCGAAGTCGATGAGCGAGTTGCCGTCGACGTCCTCGATGACGCCGCCGCCCGCCCGGCGCACGTACACCGGCAGCACGTTGCCGACACCGTCGGCCACCGCGGCCTGCTTGCGGGCGTGCAGCTCCTGGGACTTCGGGCCGGGGATCGCGGTGACGACGCGGCGCTCCTGCGCGGGCGTCGAAGAGGTGGAGCTCATCGCACTCTCCTTGGGGGTGACGGGGAAGAAAACGGAAGAAAGTGTGTGGTCGCTTCTCGCAGGCTAGGGGCAGCCGTGACGCCGAGACATGCACCGCCGAGTAAAAGTCGGCGGGGCGTGTTGGCCGTCGCGGACAGGTGGCCGGCCCGTCCCGGAGGACGGGCCGCGGGCCGCCCGGGCGCCCGGGACCCGGCCCGAAGTGGGCGGCGATGGGACTAGATTGGGGCCGCGACACTTACACGACGGCGGGCCGGCAGGGGGCGGAAAGGCAGATGAGCGCGGGCGGCGGGCTGTACGGCGGCACGGGCGCGGTACCGGGCGGCAAGGACGCCGGACCCCCGGGGCGCGGCGCGTCCGGGGGTCCGGGCTCTCCGGGCCAGAACCCCCCGGGCCAGGGTTCCCCCGGGCCCGGTGCCGGGCACATGGCGGTGCCCCGGCGCCCGGCCGCGCCCCCCGTGCCCCGCCAGGCGCCACCGGCCCTCGCCCCCCTGGTGGCCTGGCTGCGCGCCCCCCGCCCCGAGGCCGGCCCCGGCATCTGGCGGTACGGCCACACGCCCCGTCCCGCCGAGGAACCGGAGGAGCTACCCGAGCGCCAGCTCCTCGGCGGCGCGCTGCTCGCGCTGCTGTGCGCGCTCCTCGTCGGCTCGCTCAGCATCAACGAGTACCTGCCGTTCGTCTCCTGGGTCTACGCCGTGCTGCCCGACTCCTGGGTCCTGCACGGCGGCTACGGGCAGTTCCAGATCACGCTGCTCTTCTACGCCGTCCACGCCCTGGTGCTCATCCCCGTCGTCTGGCTCGCCGGACGCTACGGCCGCTGGCCCGCGGTCTGGCGGCGGTACGCCGGCGAACCCTGGCGGCGCCGCGGCGAGGCCCTCGCCCGGGTCTGCGGAGCCCTGCGCCCCCACCGCCGCGCCCTGTGGGCCCTGGCGGCCGCGGTCGCCGTGTGGGTGCTCTCCTTCAGCGAGGGCGGCTGGACGTTCTGGCTCGCCCCGCTGGACTGGCTCACGCCGCAGAGCTGGCAGGAGCCGGCGCAGACCACGGCCTACGTCGTCTCCTACAACGTCTACTACGTCCTCTACACCCTGCTGCTGCTCCTGCTCGCCGCCCGGGCCGGCGGCTGGCGGCGGCTGTGGCGGCGGCGGCTGGACGAGGAGAGTGCGCGCCCCTGGGAGCCGACGCCCGAACGCGACCCGCACGCCGCCCTGGAGGAGTGGCCCGAGCTGCGCACCGCCGGGCTGGCCGAGCCCGCCGAGCGGCTCACCGCCGAGATCCGCGCGGGCCGGGCGAGCGACCTGGACTTCGTCCGCGTCGAGCGCGTCTGGCGCGGTGTCCGCTCCCGCCCCGAGGCCCTGCCCGCCTTCGCCGAGGCCGTGCTGGAGCACGGGGCGGCGGCCTTCCTCCACCCCTCCGGCGCCCGCGACCTGTCGGTGCGCACCGCCGCCCACGATCTGCTCACCGGTCAGGTCCGCATCGGCGCCGCCCTCGACGACCGCCGCAACCCCTACCGCCACCGCGCCTGCGCGCTCGCCCTCAGCCCGGACCTGCTGGGCACCTCGCTCCTGGCCGTGGGCCCCCCGGGCTCCGGCAAGACGGGCCGGATCGTGCGCCCCGCCGTGGAGGCCCTGTGCCTGCAGGCGCTCTCCGGGCAGGCAGCCGTCGTCGCCGTCGGCACCGCCCGCGCCGCGCTCGGGCCGGACGACGCCTTCGACGTCATCGTCCGCCTCGGCGACCCGCGCTCCACCCACGACCTCGACCCCTACGGCGGCACCACCGACCCGGACGAGGCCGCCGCCCTGCTCACCGAGGCCCTGCTCGGCCCCGACACCGCCGACCGGCGTGCCGCCACCGCCGCCCTCGCCCAGCTCCTCGGCCCCTACCAGGCCGCCCACGGGCGCTTCCCCGCCCTGCGCGAGCTGCGCGACCTGCTGGACGGGGACGCCGTCGCCGTCGCCGCGCTGCGCAAAGCGCTCGACTCCGCGGCGGAGTTCGGTCAGCAGCGCGAGCTGGACGCCCGGGCCCGCCAGGCGGGCCGCCCCGGCGACGTCGGCACCCTGCTGGCCGACCGGCTCGCCGTCCTGCTGCGCCCGGCCTTCGACGGCTTCTTCGGCGGCGCGGACACCGCCCGCGGCCCGCGCCCCTTCTCCCTGCGCACCCTCCAGCACCCGCTGCGGGTCCGGATCGACCTGCCCGAGCGCGGCCACGCCGAGGCGTCCCGCATCCTCTCCCGCCTGGTGCTGGCCCAGTTCACCGCCGGCGTCACCGACCGCACCGACCGCTCGCTGTTCGCCTGCCTGGTGCTCGACGACGCCGAGCACACCATCACCGCCGAGGCCGTCCGCGGCCTGCGCCAACTGCGCTCGGCGGGCGCCGGCGCCGTGCTCGCCCTGCGCACCCTGGACGACGTGCCCGAGGCGCTGCGGGCCGCCCTCATCGGCACCGTCGGCTGCAAGGTCGCCCTGTCCGGCGTCACCACCTGGGACGGCGAGGTCTTCGCCCGCGCCTGGGGCCAGGACTGGGTGGAGACCGAGGACGTCACCCGCAACCCGGACTTCTCCGGCGGCACCCTCAAGCGCGCCCTGCGCGCGGTGCGGACCGCCTTCACCGGGGTCCGGGCCACCACCACCTCGGTCACCGTCCGCAAGGTGCGGCGCGAGCGCTGGTCCGCCTCCGACCTCGCCCACCAGGTGCCCCCCGGCCACGCGGTGCTGTCGTTGACCAGCGTCTCCGGGGAGGCGAGCCCCCCGCTGCTGGCCCGGCTGGGCGGGGGCGGCGGGCCGGGGTCGGCTGTACGCTGAGGCAGAGTCGGATGGTGCCGTACTACCGTGCGGCCAAGTCCCCAGCTCCAGCCCGATCGGTTCCGCGCCATGCAGCCCACGCTCGCCTCGCTCGTCCAGCACTCCGCCCTCAAGCTGAAGGTGCTCGCCGGCGCCGGCCGGCTGGACGTCCCGGTGCGCTGGGCCCAGGTCAGCGAACTGACGGACCCGGTGCCCTACCTGGACGGCGGTGAGCTGCTGCTCGTCACGGCGATGAAGCTGGACGCCGAGAACCCCGCCGCGATGCGGTCCTACGTGCGGCGGCTCGTCGACGCGGGCGTCGTGGGCCTCGGCTTCGCCGCCGGCGTCAACTACGAGCACGTGCCCGAGGCCCTCGTGGAGGCCGCCCGGGCCGCGGACTTCCCGCTGCTGGAGGTCCCGCGGCGCACCCCGTTCATCGCGATCACCAAAGCCGTGTCGGCCGCCATCGCCGCCGACCAGTACCGCTCGGTGACGGCGGGCTTCGAGGCCCAGCGCGAGCTGACCCGGGCCGCGCTGTCGGCCGAGGGCCCCACCGCCCTGCTCTCCCGCCTCGCCGCGCACGTCGGCGGCTGGGCCGCGCTCTTCGACGTCTCCGGGACGCTGGTGGCCGCCGCCCCGTCCTGGGCCGCGCGCCGCGCCGCGCGGCTCACCGCCGACGTCGAGCGGCTCCGGGAGCGGCCGGCCCCCGCCAGCGCCGTGGTGAGCGCCGACGGCGACGACCGCGTCGAGCTCCAGTCCGTCGGCGGCGCGCGGCGCACCCGGGCCGTCCTCGCCGTCGGCACCGACGCACCCCCCGGCACCGCCGAGCGCTACGCCGTCAACTCCGCCGTCGCCCTCCTCACCCTCACCACGGAACGCTCCCGGGCGCTGCGCGAGGCCGAGCAGCGGCTCGGGGGCGCGGTGCTGCGGATGCTCGCCTCCGGTGAGGCGGAGCACGCCCGCGCGGTGGCCGGGACGCTCTACGGCGGGCTGTTCGACGTCCCGCTGCGGTTCGCCGTCGCCCAGGAGAGCTCCGCGGCGCGCCCGGAGGCGCCCTCCGGCACGGGGCGCGGCCGGCCGGCGGAGTTCGGGGCGCTGGAGATTCTCGCCGAGACCGTCGAGTCGGCCGCCGCCCGCCGGGGGGAGACCGTCCTCGCCGTGCCCGAGGACGGCCGGCTCCTGCTGCTGGCGGCCGACGGCGGCGCGGCCCTCGACGCCTTCCGCGAGCACCTCGCGGCGGTGGGGGAGTCCGCCCTCACCGCCGGGGTGTCGGCCGCGACCGACCTCGACGGCGCCCCGAACGCCGGCCGGCAGGCCGAGCAGGCCCTGTCCGTCGCCCGGCGGCGCGGCGTGCCACTCGTCGAGCACGAGGAGATGGCCGCCGGTTCCGTGCTGCCGCTGCTCGCCGACGACGCCGTGCGCGCCTTCGCCGACGGCGTGCTGCGTCCGCTGCGCAGCCACGACGCGAGCGGGCGCGGTGACCTCGTGGCCTCGCTGCGGGCGTGGCTCTCCCGGCACGGCCAGTGGGACGCGGCCGCCGCCGACCTCGGCGTCCACCGGCACACCCTGCGCTACCGGATGCGGCGCGTCGAGGAAATCCTCGGCCGCTCCCTGGACGACCCGGACGCCCGCATGGAGCTGTGGCTCGCGCTGAAGGCGAGCGACACCCGCCCCGACTGACAGTGAGGATTGGCCATGGCACCGCTCGGGGGTCTGACTCTTCGACTGACTGGCGCTTCGGCTGTCCTTCTGCGGAATCGTCGGCCTGCCGGGCGGTGCCACCTGGCGTGTGGCCGGTCGGGCTTCTGTGACTTCATAGGAGCCCGGCCAAAGGTCCCATCACTGTCTTGTCCGTCTGCCCGACCGGCCCGCGCCCTCCCATCGGCGCGCGTTGGAAGGGCAGCACACAACAGCATGGCAGCACAGGACATAGCGGTGGTCGGCGGGATCGACACCCACACCGACCTCCACCAGGCCGCGGTCATCGACAGCATCGGCCGGCACCTGGCCACCGAGCAGTTCGAGACCACCCCAACCGGCTACCGCAGGCTGCTGGACTGGCTGCGCTCGCACGGCGAGGTCCTGGCCGTCGGGATCGAGGGGACAGGCGCCTACGGTGCCGAGATCGCCCGGTTCCTCACCGCGAACGAGATCACCGTGGTCGAGGTGGACCGGCCCGACCGCAAGGCCAGGCGTGACAACGGCAAGTCCGACGCCATCGACGCCTACGCGGCCGCGACCGCGGTCCTGTCGGGGCGGGCCGCGGGCACGCCCAAGGCCCGTAACGGGATCGTAGAGGCGATCCGGGCCCTACGGGTGGTCCGCAAGAGCGCCGTCAAGGCCCGCACCCAGACCATCAACCAGGTCCGCACCCTCATCGTCACCGCGCCCTCCAGCGTCCGGGACAAGCTGCGCGGGCTGTCCCCGAAGGAGCTGATCGATACCCTGGCCCGCTCCCGCCCCACGGGCGAACTCGCCGACCCGGCCTGCGCGGTGAAGACCGCACTACGCAGGCTCGCCCGCCGCTACCAGGCACTCGACGAGGAGATCAAGGAGGCCGACCGGGAGATCGGTCCGCTGGTCACCCAGGCCGCTCCCAGGCTCATCGCCCTGCCCGGCGTCGGCCCGGAAACCGCTGGCCAGCTGCTGGCCAGCGCGGGCGATAACCCCGACCGACTTCGCTCCGAAGCCGCTTTCGCCCACCTCTGCGGGGCCGCTCCGGTCCCGGCCTCCTCCGGCCGCACCAACCGCCACCGCCTCAACCGCGGCGGCGACCGCGCGGCCAACAACGCGCTGCACACCATCGTCCTGGTCCGCATGAAGTACGACCAGCGCACCCAGGAGTACGTCGCCCGCCGCACCGCCGAAGGCATGACCAAGAAGGACATCGTCCGCTGCTTGAAACGGTTCGTCGCCCGCGAGGTCTACCGCCATCTACCCCACACGGCCCGAAACCGCGAACAGCTCCCGCAGACCGCTTGACGATCTATAGGAGCTTCCGCCCGGCCCGGTCGACCGCGTCCAGCCCCGGCCGACCGCGTCCGGCGCGCGCCCAGCGCCGTTCCGCCCGGCCCCGCCCGCCCCGTGCCGGACGCCTCTGACGATTCGTAGCGACACGAGGCGCCACTGCTACGCGGCGGACAAGACACACCCCGGCACACTGCCCCTAACGTGGCCATGAAGCACCCGAGCGACCCCAAGCGACCACGATCCGGAAGGCCGGTAATCGCAGTGACTGACGCGACTTCCACGCACCCGTTCTGGCTCGCCGGCCGAAAGGCGACCGGCGACGACACCTTCGAGGTGACCTCCCCCTGGGACGGCCGGACCGTCGGCCGGGTCAGCGTGCCCACCGACGCCCAGGTCGAGGAGGCGGTGGCCGCCGCCACCGCTGTCGCCCCGGAGTTCTCCGCCGCCCCGGCCCACGTCCGGGCCGCCGCGCTCGACCACGTCGTGCGCCGCCTCGGCGAGCGCGCCGAAGAGATCGCCGAGCTGATCAGCGCCGAGAACGGCAAGCCCATCAAGTGGGCCCGCGGCGAGGTCGCCCGCTGCGTCTCCGTCTTCCGCTGGGCGGCCGACGAGGCCCGCCGCTTCAACGGCGGCGAGGCGCAGCGCCTGGACTCCGACGCCGGCGGCACCGGCCGCCTCGCGCTCACCCGGCGCTTCCCGCACGGCCCCGTCCTCGGCATCGCCCCGTTCAACTTCCCGCTGAACCTGTGCGCGCACAAGGTCGCCCCCGCCATCGCGGTCGGCACGCCGATCATCCTCAAGCCCGCCCCCGCCACCCCGCTGTCCGGGCTGGTCCTCGGCGAGCTGCTGGCCGAGACCGACCTCCCGGCCGGCTCGTGGTCCGTCCTGCCCGTCGCCAACGAGAAGATGCCCGTCCTCGTCCAGGACCCGCGGCTGCCCATCATCTCCTTCACCGGCTCCGAGCCCGTCGGCTTCGCCATCCTGGACTCCGTGCCGCGCAAGCGCGTGACGCTGGAGCTCGGCGGCAACGGCGCGGCCGTCGTCCTGGGCGACTACGCCTCCGACGCCGACCTGGACTTCGCGGCCCAGCGCATCGCCACCTTCTCCAACTACCAGGGCGGCCAGTCCTGCATCTCCGTGCAGCGGGTCATCGCCGACGCCGCCGTCTACGACCGCCTCGTGCCGCGCGTGGTCGCCGCCATCGAGGCCCTCAGCACCGGTGACCCTTCCGATCCGGCCACCGACGTCGGCCCGCTGGTCAGCGAGGCGGCGGCCCAGCGCGTGGAGTCCTGGGTGCAGGAGGCCGTGGACGCCGGGGCCCGGCTGCTCACGGGCGGCAAGCGGGACGGCGCCACCTACGCGCCCACCGCCCTGGAGAACGTCCCCGCCGACACCCAGCTCGGCTGCGAGGAGGTCTTCGGCCCGGTCATGAGCTTCACCCGGGTCGAGGGCGAGGCGGAGGCCTTCGCCGCCGTCAACAACTCCAAGTACGGCCTCCAGGCGGGGGTGTTCACCCACGACCTCCAGGCCGCGTTCCGGGCCCACCGCGAGCTGGAGGTCGGCGGCGTCATCGTCGGCGACGTGCCCTCCTACCGCGCGGACCAGATGCCCTACGGCGGCGCGAAGCAGTCCGGCGTCGGCCGCGAGGGCGTGCGCTTCGCGATGGAGGACTACACCTACGAGCGCGTCCTCGTCCTCACCGGTCTTGCGCTCTGACACGACGCACGACCCCGGCCGCCGGTGGCCTCCGACCGGGCTCCGCGCCCCTGGTCGGAGGCCACCGGCGCATCGCCGCGGGGCCACAGGGCGACTCCGGCGGCGGAACCGCTGACACGCCATCTGGTATGAATCCTCCCCTTCGGGTACATACGGCTCAGTAGCGCCTGCCCGTAGGCGACAGGGCCTGGACCGCCCGATGCGACGAGGTGAGCCGATGTCCGCCGAACCCTCCAGCCCCACCACCAGCCCCCAGGCCAGCGCCGGTCCGCGCACAGTCTCCGAGCGCGAGTCGCGCGACGTGGCCGAGGCCGCCCGCGATCAGGAGTGGCGACGGCCGAGCTTCGCCAGGGAACTCTTCCTCGGACGGTTCCGGCTCGACCTCATCCACCCCCACCCCGAGCCCGACGCGCAGTCCGTGGCCCGCGGTGAGGAGTTCCTCGCCCGGCTGCGCAGGTTCTGCGAGACGAAGGTGGACGGCGCGCTCATCGAGCGGGAGGCCCGGATCCCCGACGACGTGGTGGACGGGCTGCGCGAGCTCGGCGCCCTGGGGATGAAGATCGCCCCGCGATACGGCGGGCTCGGGCTCAGCCAGCTCTACTACAGCAAGGCGCTGGCCCTCGTCGGCTCCGTCAGCCCGGCCGTGGGCGCGCTGCTGTCCGCGCACCAGTCGATCGGCGTCCCGCAGCCGCTCAAGCTCTTCGGCAGCCAGGAGCAGCGCGACCGCTACCTGCCCCGCTGCGCCGCGCACGACATCTCCGCCTTCCTGCTGACCGAGCCGGACGTCGGCTCCGACCCGGCCCGGCTCGCCACGACCGCCGTGCCCGACGACGGCGACCACTACGTCCTGGACGGCGTCAAGCTCTGGACGACCAACGGCGTCATCGCGGACCTGCTGGTCGTCATGGCGCGGGTGCCCCGCTCGGAAGGGCACCCGGGCGGCATCAGCGCCTTCGTCGTCGAGGCCGACTCCCCGGGCATCACCGTCGAGCACCGCAACGCGTTCATGGGGCTGCGCGGCATCGAGAACGGCGTCACCCGCTTCCACCGGGTCCGGGTTCCGGCGGCCAACCTGATCGGCGCGGAGGGCGCCGGGCTGAAGATCGCCCTCACCACCCTCAACACCGGACGGCTGTCCCTGCCCGCGGTCTGCGCCGGCGCCGGCAAGTGGTGCCTGAAAGTCGCCCGGGAGTGGTCGGCCGCCCGCGTCCAGTGGGGCAGGCCCGTAGCCCGGCACGAGGCCGTCGGCGCGAAGATCTCCTTCATCGCCGCGACGACCTTCGCCCTGGAGGCCGTCCTCGACCTCGCCTCCCAGCTGGCCGACGAGGAGCGCAACGACATCCGCATCGAGGCCGCCCTGGCCAAGCTCTTCGGGTCCGAGATGGCCTGGCGCATGGCCGACGAGCTCGTCCAGATCCGCGGCGGCCGCGGCTACGAGACGGCCGCCTCCCTGGCCGCCCGCGGCGAACGCGGCGTCCCCGCCGAACAGCTGCTGCGCGACCTGCGCATCAACCGGATCTTCGAGGGTTCCACGGAGATCATGCACCTCCTCATCGCCCGCGAGGCCGTGGACGCGCACCTCAAGGTCGCCGGTGACCTGATCGACCCGGGCAAGGACGTCTCCCAGAAGGCCAGGGCCGGGATGCGGGCCAGCGGCTTCTACGCCCGCTGGCTGCCCCAGCTCGTCGCCGGGCCCGGGCAGCTCCCCCGCTCCTACCAGGAGTTCGGTGCGCTGGCGCCCCACCTGCGCTACGTCGAGCGGCACGCCCGCAAGCTCGCCCGCTCGACGTTCTACGCGATGTCCCGCTGGCAGGGGAGGATGGAGACGAAGCAGCCCTTCCTCGGCCGCGTCGTCGACATCGGCGCCGAACTGTTCGCGATGAGCGCCGCCTGCGTACGCGCCGACCGGCTGCGCCGCGAGGGCGTCCACGGGCGCGAGGCCACCCAGCTCGCCGACGTCTTCTGCCGGCAGGCCCGCATCCGTGTCGACGAGCTCTTCGCCCGGCTGTGGCACAACACCGACGAGGCCGACCGCCGGGTGGTCGCGCGAGTCCTCGACGGCGCCTACGCGTGGCTGGAGGAGGGCATCCTCGATCCCAGCAGTGAGGGCCCCTGGATCGCCGACACCACGCCCGGCCCCGCCACCACGGACAACCTCCACCGCCCCGTCCCGTAGCCTCCCGCTTCCGCGCACCCCCGGTCCGTGGTGGTCCCCGTCCCGGGGGGCCGTCCCCGGCGTCTCGGCGAGCGGACACAATAGGGCCATGACGGAGATGCTCGCTGACCCGCATGTCAGCTACCCGGTGGGGGACGGTACGGAAGAAGGACCGCGGGATGTCGTCATCCTGGGGTCGACGGGGTCGATCGGCACGCAGGCCGTCGACGTGGTGCTGAACAACCCGGAGCGGTTCCGGGTGACGGGTCTGTCGGCCGCCGGGGGGCGGGTCGGGCTGCTGGCCGGGCAGGCGCACCGGCTCCAGGTGCGCACGGTCGCCATCGCGCGGGCGGACAAGGCGCCGGAGCTGCGGGAGGCGCTGCGGGCGGAGTACGGCCCGGGCGTGCCGGTCCCCGAGGTGCTGGCGGGCCCCGACGCGGCGACGGAGCTGGCCGCCTCGCCGTGTCACACGGTGCTCAACGGCATCACCGGCTCCATCGGCCTGCGCCCGACGCTGGCCGCGCTGGAGGCGGGCCGGGTGCTGGCGCTGGCGAACAAGGAGTCGCTGATCGTGGGCGGGCCGCTGGTGAAGGCCGTGGCCAGGCCGGGGCAGATCGTGCCGGTGGACTCCGAGCACATGGCGCTGTTCCAGGCACTGATGGGGGGTGCGCGGCCGGAGGTACGCAAGCTGCTCGTCACCGCCTCGGGCGGCCCGTTCCGCGGCCGGAGCCGGGCGGAGCTGGCCGACGTCACGCCGAAGGAGGCCCTGGCGCACCCGACGTGGGCGATGGGACCGGTCATCACCGTCAACTCCGCGACCCTCGTCAACAAAGGGCTCGAGGTGATCGAGGCGCACCTCCTCTACGACATCCCCTTCGACCGCATCCAGGTCGTCGTCCATCCGCAGTCCGCGATCCACTCGATGGTGGAGTTCGTCGACGGCTCGACGCTCGCGCAGTGCGGCCCGCCCGACATGCGGCTGCCCATCGCGCTCGGGATGGGCTGGCCGCGCCGGGTGCCGGACGCCGGGCCCGTCTACCCCTGGACGGAGGCGATGAGCTGGGACTTCTACCCGCTGGACGAGGAGGCCTTCCCCGCCGTGCCGCTCGCCGCCCACGTGGGTGGGCTGGGCGGCACCGCGCCCGCCGTGTACAACGCCGCGAACGAGGTCTGTGTCGAGGCGTTCCTCGCGGGCAGGCTGCCGTTCCTGGCAATCATGGATACGGTGGCCGCCGTGGTCGAGGAACACGGCCGGCCGTCGGGTGAGCACCTGACGCTGGAGGCCGTTCTCGACGCGGACGCGTGGGCGCGAAAGCGCGCCCACGAACGGGCGCAACGCGCCATGACCACGACAGCGGAGGCCCGGACGTGATGACGGCTCTCATGACGGTCCTCGGGATCGTCGTCTTCGTCCTGGGCCTGCTGTTCTCGATCGCCTGGCACGAGCTGGGCCACCTGTCGACGGCGAAGCTGTTCGGCATCCGGGTGCCGCAGTACATGGTGGGCTTCGGTCCGACGATCTTCTCGCGGCGCAAGGGCGAGACCGAGTACGGCATCAAGGCGATCCCGCTCGGCGGCTACATCCGCATGATCGGCATGTTCCCGCCCGGCGAGGACGGGAAGGTGCAGCAGCGCTCCACCTCCCCCTTCCGGAGCATGATCGAGGACGCCCGCTCGGCGGCGTACGAGGAGCTGCGCCCCGGCGACGAGAAGCGGCTCTTCTACACGCGCAAGCCGTGGAAACGCGTCATCGTCATGTTCGCCGGGCCGTTCATGAACCTCGTCCTCGCCGTGGCGATCTTCCTCGGCGTCCTGCTGACGTTCGGCATCAACACCACCACGACGACGGTGTCCAGCGTTTCCCAGTGCGTCGTCGCGGCGGACGCGAAGGACGACACCTGTCCGAAGGACGCCCCGGCCACCCCGGCCAACGCAGCGGGGCTCCGCCCCGGTGACGAGATCGTCGGCTACGACGGGCAGGAGGTCGCCGGGTGGCAGGAGCTCCAGCGGCTCATCCGGGACGCCTCCGGCGAGGTCACGATCACCGTGGAGCGGGACGGCGAACGGCAGACGCTGACGGCCGAGCCGATCCGGAACAAGGTCACGAAGATCGACGACGACGGCCAGTACGTCCCCGGCGAGTACGTCACGGCCAACTTCCTCGGCTTCACCCCGGCCAGGGGCGTGGTGCAGCAGAGCTTCCCGCAGGCCGTCGACCGCATGGGCCAGATGATGGAGGACGGCGCCGAGGCGCTGGTCGCCGTGCCGTCGAAGGTGCCCGGGCTGTGGGACGCCGCGTTCAACGGCGGTGAGCGCGCCCAGGACTCCCCGGTCGGCGTGATCGGCGCGGCCCGGGTGAGCGGTGAGATCGTCGCGCTCGACATCCCGGCCAGTCAGCGGGTGGCGGTGTTCCTCTTCGTCGTGGCCGCGTTCAACCTGTCGCTGTTCCTGTTCAACATGCTGCCGCTGCTGCCGCTGGACGGCGGCCACATCGCCGGGGCGCTGTGGGAGTCGGTGCGCCGCTTCCTCGCCAGGGTGCTGCGGCGTCCGGACCCGGGCCCCTTCGATGTGGCCAAGCTCATGCCCGTCGCGTACGTGGTGGCGAGCATCTTCATCTGCTTCACCCTGCTGGTGCTGGTCGCGGATGTGGTCAATCCCGTGCGTCTGACGGGCTGACCAGGGTCTCGAACGAACAGGCCGAGCCCGACGCTGTCTCCCTGTGGGGGGCCGTGCCGGGCTCGGTGTGCTCCGGTCGGGTGGTGTGCCGTAATCTCGGGACCGGAGCCCGCCGATCACGGCACCGAGTACCAGACCTTGGGGTTGCGCCACATGACAGCGATTGCGCTGGGAATGCCGTCCGTACCGATCAAGCTCGCCGAGCGCCGGGTCAGCCGGAAGATCCAGGTGGGCTCGGTGGCCGTGGGCGGGGACGCCCCGGTGTCCGTGCAGTCGATGACGACGACGCGTACCTCGGACGTGGGGGCGACGCTGCAGCAGATCGCGGAGCTGACGGCTTCGGGGTGTCAGATCGTGCGGGTGGCGTGTCCGACGCAGGACGACGCGGACGCGTTGGCCACGATCGCGCGGAAGTCGCAGATCCCGGTGATCGCCGATATTCATTTCCAGCCGAAGTACGTGTTCGCGGCGATCGACGCGGGCTGTGCGGCGGTGCGGGTGAATCCGGGGAACATCAAGCAGTTCGACGACAAGGTGAAGGAGATCGCGAGGGCGGCCTCCGCGGCGGGGACGCCGATCCGGATCGGGGTGAACGCGGGGTCGCTGGACCAGCGGTTGCTGCGCAAGTACGGCAAGGCGACGCCGGAGGCGTTGGTGGAGTCGGCGTTGTGGGAGTGCTCGCTGTTCGAGGAGCACGGGTTCGGGGATATCAAGATCTCGGTGAAGCACAACGATCCGGTGGTGATGGTGAACGCCTACCGGCTGCTGGCGCAGCGGTGTGACTATCCGCTGCATCTGGGGGTGACGGAGGCGGGTCCGGCGTTCCAGGGGACGGTCAAGTCGGCGGTGGCGTTC
This sequence comes from Streptomyces sp. WMMC1477, assembly GCF_027460245.1. Taxonomy (NCBI): domain Bacteria; kingdom Bacillati; phylum Actinomycetota; class Actinomycetes; order Kitasatosporales; family Streptomycetaceae; genus Streptomyces; species Streptomyces sp. WMMC1477. Next base: position 4,527,894 of record NZ_JAPZBD010000003.1, read on the forward strand.
GGTGCGTTGCTCAGTGAGGGGATCGGGGACACGATCCGGGTGTCGTTGTCGGCGCCGCCGGCCGAGGAGGTGAAGGTCGGTATCCAGATCCTGGAGTCGCTGGGGTTGCGGGAGCGGGGGCTGGAGATCGTGTCGTGTCCGTCGTGCGGGCGGGCGCAGGTGGATGTGTACAAGCTGGCCGAGGAGGTCACGGCGGGGCTGACGGGGATGGACGTGCCGTTGCGTGTCGCGGTGATGGGGTGTGTGGTCAACGGCCCCGGTGAGGCGCGGGAGGCGGATCTGGGGGTGGCCTCGGGCAACGGGAAGGGGCAGATCTTCGTGAAGGGCGAGGTCATCAAGACCGTGCCGGAGTCGAAGATCGTGGAGACCCTCATCGAGGAGGCGATGAAGATCGCCCAGCAGATGGAGAGCGAGGGCACCCCCTCCGGCGAACCCGAGGTGACGGTCAGCTAGGCCCTCCCCGCCGCCCGGACGCCCCGGTTCGGTGTGGTGCCCCGGCAGGGCGCGCGGAGCACCGCGCGCCCGCCCCCAGCGCGCCGGCAGGCCGCGACGAGAGGCGGGGCGTCCCCCGGCGTCACCCGGTCCGGCCCGGCTGACGCCGGGGGACGCCCCGCCGGGGCGCGGGGCAGGCACGAGCCGCCGACCAGGAGTACAGTGCGGAGAATCGCTCCAAGAGGGATCGTTTCCCCAGGACCGCTCCGGCCCCTCGGGGGCCCCGCACGGTGAGGCACCATTGCGCACGTGTTGACGACGACTTCCACCCGGCCCCTCGCGCCCGACGACCTCGACGAGGCGCTGGCCGTACTGGACCGGGAGCCCGTCGCCAACGCCTTCGTCGCCGCCCGGGTCCGGGCCTCGGGGCTGGACCCCTGGCGGCTGGGCGGGGAGATGTGGGGCTGGTACGCGGGCGGCCGGCTCATCTCGCTCTGCTACGCGGGCGCGAACCTCGTGCCGGTCTGCGCCGGCCCGGAGGCGGTGGCGGCCTTCGCCGAGCGGGCCCGGAGGCAGGGGCGGCGCTGCTCGTCGCTCGTGGGGCCCGCGGAGCCCACGGCCGCCCTGTGGGCCCGGCTGGAGCCGCACTGGGGCCCGGCCCGGGAGGTGCGGCCCCGGCAGCCGCTCATGGTCACCCGTGTGCCCGCGCCCGACGTCGCGCCCGATCCGCTGGTGCGCCGGGTCCGCAAGGAGGAGCTGGACGCGGTGATGCCGGCGTCCGTGGCGATGTTCACCGAGGAGGTCGGCGTCTCCCCGCTGGCCGGTGACGGCGGCCTCGTCTACCAGGCCAGGGTGGCCGAGCTCGTCGGCGCGGGCCGGGCCTTCGCCCGGTTCGAGGACGGCCGTGTCGTCTTCAAGGCCGAGATCGGCGCCGTCACCCCGCACGCGTGCCAGATCCAGGGTGTGTGGGTGCACCCGGAGCGCCGTGGCCAGGGGCTGTCCGTGACCGGCATGGCGGCGGTGCTGCGCTTCGCGCTCGCGGAGTTCGCGCCGGTGGTGAGCCTGTACGTGAACGACTTCAACGCCCCGGCGCGGGCGGCGTACCGCCGCGTGGGCTTCCGCGAGGTCGGTTCGTTCATGTCCGTCCTGTTCTGACCGCCGGACCCCACGCTGACTCCCGCCGCACCGGACGCGCCCGGGCCCGCCCCGGGGACACGAGGTCCCTCGGGGCGGGCCCGGCCGTCGGCTGTCCGGCCGCGGGGGCGGGTCAGAAGCTCGGAGCCGCCGACGGGGCCTTGAGCTGCCCCAGGAACGGGTGCCACAGGTGGGTCGGGTCCTCCTCGACGGCCTTGACGATCTCGCGCATCGCCGCGAGCGCCTTCGGCTCCTCGTCGTCGTACACGTCGCCCTGGAGGAGCTTGAGGACGTCGAGGCGGTAGCGGTCGTCCTGGACGAACGCCGTGAACAGGATGTTCAGGCGGTAGTAGATCGTGATGAACTCGTACCAGTTCTTCACGCCCCGCCGCAGCTTCTCCTCGTAGTCCGCGAAGCGGGCCTTGGAGAAGTCGCCGGCCTCGGCCGCCGCGATGATGTCCTTGCAGGCGATGCGGGCACTGTTGAGCGCGACGCTGACGCCGCTGGAGAAGATCGGGTCGACGAACCGGGCGGCGTCGCCGATGAGCACGAACTTGTCGCCGGCGACCTGCTTCATGCCGTAGCTGTAGTCGCCCTCGGTCTTGAACGGCTTGACCTGGTCCGCGTTCTTCAGCACGTCCAGCAGCTCGGGACGGCTCGCGACGGTGTCCCAGAAGTACTTCTCCCGGTCGCCGTCGTACTCCTTGAACCGGGCCTTCTGGCTGACGACGCCGATCGAGGTGATGGTGTCCGTGATCGGGATCTGCCACACCCAGGTGTCCGAGACCGGCAGGAAGTGGATGAAGATGTAGTCGGCCTGGTCCTTGTTGACGGCGAGCGCCTTGCGGTCCAGGTTGTCGAACCAGGTGTGGACGGCGTACTGGTTGAACACCGGGTCCGGCACCTTGAACTTGAGCTGGCTGCCCAGGTGGGTGCGGCGCCCGCTCGCGTCGACGACCATCTTGACCGGGACGTGCGTCTTGCTGCGGCCGATCTTGGCCTCGATGACGGGGTGTTCCCCGTCGAAGTCGACCTTGCCGACGTGGACGCCCTGGAACACCTTGGCGCCCAGCTCCTCGGCGTGCTTGAGAAGGATCTGGTCGAACTTGGCGCGGTCCACGTGGAACGTGTAGTCCCGGTCCACGCCGGCCTGGTCCCGCTCACTGAACAGGACCTCGGCGGCGCGGAAGTCGTGCTCCAGGCCGCGGAAGCCGTTGTGATCGATGGCGCGGTCCTCGGCGGACGTCCACGCCGCGCCGTACTTCTTGGGGAAGCCGGCCGCCTCCACCTTGTCCATGGCGCCGATGTCGAGGAGTACCGGGGTGGTGGCCGGCACCAGCGACTCGCCGACGTGCTCGCGCGGGAAGTTGTCTGCCTCGAAGACGGCGACCTTCAGACCCGCCTTGGCGAGGTAGGAGGCAGCCGTCGATCCCGCAGGGCCGCCGCCGATGATGCCGATGTCGAACTCTGCGTCCACGACGCACTCCGTTCTGCCGTTCTGCTGATGAGGACTGTGCTCAGGCTGAGCAGGGTGTGCTGGGTGTGAAGCTGAGGTACGCCGACGTACGGGGGCCGCCCCTCAGGAGGCGGGCTGCGGCGCCAGTCCGTGGACCATGTCCGTGATCGTCGTCAACGTCTGGAAGTGCTTGCCCGTGATGTGCGTCGGCGGCACGGTCACGCCCAGGTCGTTGCGGATGAAGCTGAGCAGCAGGGAGGTGTTCATCGAGGTGAGAACGCCCCACTCCAGAAGCGGCGTGTCGGGCTTCAGTTCCGACACGCCGCTGTCGCCGAGGAACTGCTCCTGGATGTACTCGCTGATCTTGGCGTAGATCGCGTCTCGGTCGAGTGCCGTCACTGGGTGCCTCCGTGCGGGCCGAGTTGGTCGCCGAGCGGGCTGCCCGGCCGTTGGGCCCACGATGGGCGGCGTTCCTGGAAGGCCGCTCGCCTCTCACTCAGGCGGCTCTGTGGAGACCGGCGCCGCGGGCTTTCCCCGTCGGCGATCAACGGGCATAGAGTGTGGCCGCATCGGGTGAGGCGGCTGTGCGGGAGGTGGGCCGGTGTCGGCTCGTCGGGGAGTGGAGAGCGCGGCGGACGGCGCTGGTGAGGCGGCGCGCGGGCGCAAGCGCACCGGCCGCCGGCCCGGAGTCACCCTCAGCAGACAGGCGATCCTGCACGCCGCGCAGTCGCGGTTCGCCGAGCACGGCTACGGAGGCGCGTCCATCCGCGGCATCGCCCAGGACGCGGGCGTGGACGCCGCGCTCGTGCACCACTTCTTCCTGTCCAAGGAGGGCCTGTTCACCGCGTCGATACACGACGCGCTGCACCCGAAGGAGCTGGTGGAGGCCGTGCTGGGCACCAAGGGGGTGCGAGGTACGGGGGAGCGGCTGCTGCGGGCGTTCCTCGCCCTGTGGGAGGGCGAGGAGACGTCCCGGCAGATGCTCAGCATCCTGCGGTCGGCGGTGACCCACGAGGCGGCGGCGCGGATGCTGCGCCAGTTCGTCACCGAGGAGGTGCTGGTCCCGGTCGCCGTGGCCACCGGGGGGACGCACGCGCGGGTGCGCGCCTCCCTGGCGGCCGCGCAGCTCGTCGGGCTGGCCCTGACGCGCTACATCGTGGCGATAGAGCCGGTGGCCTCGATGTCGGAGGACGAACTGGTCGCCTCCGTCGCCCCCACCCTGCAGCGGTATCTCACCGGCGCGCTGCCGGCTCCCTACGACGACTGACAGTGAGGATTGGCCATGGCACCGCTCGGGGGTCTGACTCTTCGACTGACTGGCGCTTCGGCTGTCCTTCTGCGGAATCGTCGGCCTGCCGGGCGGTGCCACCTGGCGTGTGGCCGGTCGGGCTTCTGTGACTTCATAGGAGCCCGGCCAAAGGTCCCATCACTGTCTTGTCCGTCTGCCCGACCGGCCCGCGCCCTCCCATCGGCGCGCGTTGGAAGGGCAGCACACAACAGCATGGCAGCACAGGACATAGCGGTGGTCGGCGGGATCGACACCCACACCGACCTCCACCAGGCCGCGGTCATCGACAGCATCGGCCGGCACCTGGCCACCGAGCAGTTCGAGACCACCCCAACCGGCTACCGCAGGCTGCTGGACTGGCTGCGCTCGCACGGCGAGGTCCTGGCCGTCGGGATCGAGGGGACAGGCGCCTACGGTGCCGAGATCGCCCGGTTCCTCACCGCGAACGAGATCACCGTGGTCGAGGTGGACCGGCCCGACCGCAAGGCCAGGCGTGACAACGGCAAGTCCGACGCCATCGACGCCTACGCGGCCGCGACCGCGGTCCTGTCGGGGCGGGCCGCGGGCACGCCCAAGGCCCGTAACGGGATCGTAGAGGCGATCCGGGCCCTACGGGTGGTCCGCAAGAGCGCCGTCAAGGCCCGCACCCAGACCATCAACCAGGTCCGCACCCTCATCGTCACCGCGCCCTCCAGCGTCCGGGACAAGCTGCGCGGGCTGTCCCCGAAGGAGCTGATCGATACCCTGGCCCGCTCCCGCCCCACGGGCGAACTCGCCGACCCGGCCTGCGCGGTGAAGACCGCACTACGCAGGCTCGCCCGCCGCTACCAGGCACTCGACGAGGAGATCAAGGAGGCCGACCGGGAGATCGGTCCGCTGGTCACCCAGGCCGCTCCCAGGCTCATCGCCCTGCCCGGCGTCGGCCCGGAAACCGCTGGCCAGCTGCTGGCCAGCGCGGGCGATAACCCCGACCGACTTCGCTCCGAAGCCGCTTTCGCCCACCTCTGCGGGGCCGCTCCGGTCCCGGCCTCCTCCGGCCGCACCAACCGCCACCGCCTCAACCGCGGCGGCGACCGCGCGGCCAACAACGCGCTGCACACCATCGTCCTGGTCCGCATGAAGTACGACCAGCGCACCCAGGAGTACGTCGCCCGCCGCACCGCCGAAGGCATGACCAAGAAGGACATCGTCCGCTGCTTGAAACGGTTCGTCGCCCGCGAGGTCTACCGCCATCTACCCCACACGGCCCGAAACCGCGAACAGCTCCCGCAGACCGCTTGACGATCTATAGGAGCTTCCGCGGGGGCCTCGGCCGCGGAACCGCCGCCGGGCGGCGGGACGGCGGGAGCGGTGAGGGCGGAGAGCGCGCCGGCCAGCGCCCCCGGGAACCCGGGGTCGGCGACGAAGAAGTGACCGCCCGGCAGCAGCGCGAGCTGGAACCTCTCCGTGGTCTCCCGCTCCCAGGCCAGGACGCCGCGCGGGTCGGTCAGGACGTCGCGGCGGCCGGCGAACGCGGCGAGCGGCAGGGTGAGTCCGGGCCCCGGGCGGCGGGTGTAGGTCTCCACGAGCCGTAGGTCGCCTCGCAGGGCCGGAAGGTACATGCGCAGCAGGGCGGGCTGCTCCAGCAGTGCGTCGGGGAGGCCGCCGAGCCGGTGCAGGGCCTGCGTGAACCGGTCGTCCGGGAGGGTGTGCAGCGGGCGGTGGGACAGCGGCTCGGCGGGGCCGTTGCGCCCGGCGACGAGCAGCGCGGCGGGCGGGGTGCCCCGGGCGGCGAGCCGCCGGGAGACCTCGTAGCCCAGCAGGGCGCCGAAGCTGTGGCCGAAGATCGCGAAGGGCGCGTCCCCGGGCCGGACGCGGTCCGTCACCTCCGCCACGAGCGTGTCCAGGTCGGTGACGAGCGGCTCGCGCAGCCGCACGCCGTGCCCCGGCAGCTCCAGCGGCTCGACGCGGACGGCCGGGGCGAACGACTCCGCCCAGCGTCCGTAGGGCATGGCGCTGCCGCCCGCGTGGGCCAGGCAGTACAGCACGCGCACCGGTCCGCCGGGGGCGGCGGCCGGGCGGCTCGTGGGCAGTGCGTGCGATGACGTCATGCGAACCCTCCCTCGTCGACGGCGGGGCGTGTTCGCCGCACGCCCCACGGCGTTCAGGTCCGTTCTCAAGCCGGGCGCGAGGTTCCTGAACGACCTTTGGCCGAGTACGTGGGCACCCTACCGCAAGTCATCTGATGATGAATTCAACGGGAGAACGCATGTCCAAACCGTTCACCAGCCCCGAGCCCCGGCCCGATGACGCCAGCGCCATCGCCGTCGTCGGGGCCGGCTGCCGCTTCCCCGGAGGCGTGCGCGACCTGGACAGCCTCTGGCGCGTGCTGGCCGACGGTGTGGACGTCGTCGGCGAGGTGCCGTCCGACCGCTGGGACGACTCCTTCCACGACCCGGACCCCAAGTCACCGGGCACCACGTACTGCCGGGAGGGCGGGTTCCTCACCGACATCGACCGGTTCGACGCCGAGCACTTCGGCATCTCCCCGCGCGACGCCCGGGAGATGGACCCGCAGCAACGGCTGCTGCTGGAGGTCAGCGCCGAGGCCCTGGAGGACGCGGGCGGGCCCCGCGAACGCTGGTCCGGCACCCGGACCAGCGTCCACATGGGCATCCTCGGCTCCGACTACATGCTCCTGCACGCCAAGACGAACGGAGTCGCGGGCATCGGCCCCTACTTCGCCGCGGGCAAGGAGTTCAGCTTCGCCGCCGGGCGCATCGCCTACCTCTTCGGCCTGCACGGCCCCGCGATGTCCGTGAACACCGCCTGCTCCTCCTCGCTGGTGGCCGTCCACCTGGCCTGCCAGGCCCTGCGCACCGGCGAGGCCGACACCGCGCTCGCCGGCGGCGTCAACGCCATCCTGACGCCCGAACTCACCGTCTTCATGGGCAAGGTGCAGGCGCTCTCGCCCACCGGCCGCTGCAAGCCCTTCGACTCCCGGGCCGACGGCATCGTGCGCGGCGAGGGCTGCGGTGTCGTCGTCCTCAAGCGCTACGCCGACGCCCTGCGCGACGGCGACCGCATCCACGGCGTCATCCGGGGCAGCGCCGTCAACCAGGACGGCTACAGCGCGGGGCTCATGGCCCCCAACGCCGTCGCCCAGCAGAACCTCCTGCGCAGCGCGCTGGACAACGCCGGCCTCACCCCGGACGCCGTCTCCTACGTCGAGGCGCACGGCACCGGAACGCCGCTCGGCGACCCGCTGGAGATCTCCGCGCTCACCGACGTCATCAGCCGCGACCGCCCGGCGGGGCGACGCCTCGTCGTCGGCTCCCACAAGGCCAACTTCGGGCACATGGACTCCGCGGCGGGCATCGCCGGACTCCTCAAGACGCTGCTCGTGCTGCGCCACCGCACCGTCCCCGGGCAGATCCACCACGAGACGGCCTCCCCGTTCATCGACTGGGACAGCTCCGGCATCGTCATCCCGACCGGCCCCACGCCGCTGCCGGTCGAGGACGGCGCCCTGCCCGTCGCCGGGGTCAGCGCCTTCGGCCTCTCCGGCACCAACGCGCACGTCCTGCTCTCGGCCGCGCCCGCCCGGCCCGCGCCGGAGCCCGCACCCCCGCCCGGCGGCGAGCGCACCCTCGTGCTCTCCGCCTCCACCGAGGCCGGGCTGCGCACCCTCGCCGGGGACTACGCCACCGCCCTGCGCCATGCCGAGGGGGGCGAACTGGACGCCGTGGCCGCGGCCGCCGCCGTCCGCCGCACCGCACTGCGGCACCGGCTCGCCGTCGTCGGCGCGGACGCCGAGGAGCTGACCGAGGCCCTCGCCGCCCACCGCGCCGGCGAGCCGCACCCGAACGCGCTCACCGGCACCGCCCCCGACGACCCGCCGCCCGTCGTGTTCGTCTTCTCCGGGCAGGGCTCCCAGTGGGCCGGGGTCGGCACCGACCTCTACGAGACCGAACCCGTCTTCCGCTCCGCCCTGGACGAGTGCGCCGAACTCATCGGCGAACACACCGACTGGGAGCTGCTGGACGCGCTGCGCGACCCGGACCCGGCCCGGCTGCGCGCCACGGAGGTGGCCCAGCCCGCCGTCTTCGCGGTCCAGGTCGCCCTGGCCGCCCAGCTCCGCTCCTGGGGCGTGCGCCCCGACGCCGTCATCGGGCACAGCATGGGCGAGGTGGCCGCCGCCCACGTGGCCGGTGCGCTCACCCTCCCGGACGCGGCGCGGCTCATCGTCCACCGCGGCCGGATCATGCAGCGGGCCACCGGCACCGGCCGCATGGTCAACGTCGAGATGAACGCCGACGAGCTGCGCGACCTGCTGATCGACCACCCCGAGGTGTGCGTCGCCACCGTCAACGGCCCGGCCTCGGCCGTCGTCGCCGGCCCGCCCGAGCCCGTCGACCGGGCGGTCGCCGCCCTGCGCGAGCTGGGCGCCACCACGACCCCGCTGCCGGTCACCTACGCCTTCCACAGCCCGCTCATGGAGCCCTACGCGGACGAACTGGCCGACGTCCTCGCGGAGCTGGCGCCCACCGAGCCCACCGTGCCGTTCCGGTCCACCGTCACCCCCGACGAGCAGCCGGTCCCGGACGCGGCCTACTGGGCCGCGAACGTGCGCGAGCCTGTGCTGCTGTGGCCCGCCGTCGACCGCGAGCTGGCCGAACGCGGCCCCGGCGAGGTGGCGTTCCTGGAGATCGGCGCCCACCCCGTGCTCAGCCGGCCGCTGCGCGCCGCCCTGGCCCACCGCGGCGCCAGCGGCCTCGTGACGGGCACTCTCGCCCGCGGCAAGAACGCAGCGCACGAACTGAACCTGAGCCGGGCCCGGCTGCACACCCACGGCGCCCCCGTCGACTGGACGGCCGTCCACCCCGGCCCCGTCCCCTCCGTCACCCTGCCGCCGCACCGCTGGGCCGACGAGCGGCACTGGCTGGAGGGCGTCGAGCGCGGCCGCCAGGGCGGCGCGGGCCTGGACGCGGCCGGACTGCGGGCCGAGGTCCGGCTCTACGACGCCGCGGGCCGGTTCATCGGCGAGGTCAGCGGCGTCCCCGGACCGGCGGCCGCGCCGGCGGCCTCCGCGTCGGCCGTCGGCGCGGCCCGGCAGCCGGAGGCCGTCCCCGTCGCCTCCCCGGCTCCCGCCGCCGTGGCCGCGCCCGGCTCTCCCGCGCCGCCCGCGGCGGACCAGGACGTCGCCACCGTCGTCCAGCGCGTCGTGGCCGAGGTGCTCGGCCACGACCCCGGCAGGAAGCTGCCCCGCAACCGCGGCTTCTTCGAACTGGGCCTGGACTCGGTCACCGTCGCCGAGCTCGCCCGCCGCCTGGGCGCCGAGCTGGGCAGCGAGCTGGACGCCGCCGACGTGCTGGAGCACGCCAGCATCGACGCGCTCACCGCCCACGTCCGGCCGCTGCTGCCCGCCCCCGCCCCGCCCGGCCCGGCCGAACCCGCCGCCGGCACCCCCGCGCCCGCGGTGGCCCCCGGCCCCGCACCGGCCGGTGCGACGGGCGGCCCCGAGCCCGTCGCCGTCGTCGGCATCGGCTGCCGGCTGCCCGGCGGCGTCGACGACCCGGGCGGCTTCTGGAAGCTGCTCGACGGACGCACCGACGCCACGGGCGAGATACCGGCCGACCGCTGGGACGCCGACGCCCTGCACGGTGAGAACGCGCCCGGCACCGTCGTCACGACCCGGGGTGCCTTCCTGGACGCCGTCGACGGCTTCGACCACACCTTCTTCCGGGTCTCGCCGCGCGAGGCCCGCAGCATGGACCCGCAGCAGCGCGTCCTGATGGAGGTGGCCTGGGAGGCGCTGGAGGACGCCGGCGTTCCCGTCCCCGGCCTGCGCGGCGGCCGCACCGGCGTCTTCGTCGGCCTCAACACCACCGACTACCAGCAGCTGGTGACCCGGCAGCAGACGGACATCGACCTCTACTACGGCACCGGGAACTCCTTCAGCGGAGCCGCCGGACGGCTCTCCTACTTCCTCGGCACCCGCGGCCCGAGCATGGCGGTGGACACCGCCTGCTCCTCCTCGCTCACCGCCGTGCACCTCGCCTGCCAGAGCCTGCGCGCCGGGGAGAGCGACATCGCGATCGCGGCCGGCGCCAACGTCATGTCGACGCCCACGGTGTTCCTCGCCATGTCGGCGGCCGGAGCGCTCGCCCCCGACGGCCGCTGCAAGACCTTCGACGACTCCGCCGACGGCTACGGCCGCGGCGAGGGCGCCGGAGCCGTCATCCTCAAACCCCTCTCCAGGGCCCTGGCCGACGGTGACCGGGTCTACGCGGTCATCCGGGGCAGCGCCGTCAACCAGGACGGGGCCAGCGGCGGCCTGACCGTGCCCAGCGGCGAGGCCCAGCAGGAGGTCATCCGCGCCGCCCTCGACCAGGCCCGGCTCAGCCCCGGCGACGTCGACTACGTCGAGGCGCACGGCACCGGCACCCGGCTCGGCGACGCCATCGAGGTCCGCGCCCTGGCGGCCGCGCTCGGCGAGGGCCGGCCGGCCGACCGGCCGCTCCTCGTCGGCTCCGTGAAGACCAACGTCGGCCACCTGGAGGCCGCCGCGGGCATCACCGGGCTCATCAAGGTCGCCCTCGCGCTCGGCCACGAGCGCATCCCCGCCCACCTGCACGTCCACACGCCCACCAAACAGCTCGCCTGGGACAGGCTGCCGGTGCGGGTGACGGACGACGACGTCGTCTGGCGGCGGGGCGGAGGGGCCCGGGTGGCCGGCGTCAGCGCCTTCGGCTTCACCGGCACCAACGCACACGTCCTGCTGGAGGAGGCCCCCGAGACGGCGCGGCGGGAGCCCGCCGCCACCGCCCGGCCCTACGTGCTGGCCGCCTCCGCGACCACCCCGGCCGCACTCACCGAGACCGCCGCCCGGCTGCGGGCCCGGCTCGCCCAGGCCACCGACGGAGAACTGGCCGACCTGTGCTGGACGTCGGGCGCCCGCCGCACCCACCACGAGCACCGGCTCGCGGTGGTCGGACAGACCCGCACCGAGCTGATCCGGCGCCTCAACGCCGTCGAACGCGGCGAGCAGGGCGGCGGCGTCCGCAGCGGGGCCGCGCGCCCCGACGAGGAGCGCACCCTCGCCTTCCTCTACGGCACGGCCGCACCGGAGCTCCCGTGGGCCGAGCTGCTCGCCCCCGCCGCCGACACCCCGCTCGCCGCAGCGCTGCTCGGCGATCCGGAGGCCCGCCGCGCCTTCCGGGCCGTCGTGGCCGAGGCCGACGGAGCCCTGCGCCGCAGTCTCGGCTTCTCCGCCGCGCGGGTGTGGGAGGGCGCCGCACCGCCGCCCGACCCCGGCACGGTCGAGGACACCGCGCTCACCTGGGCCGGTCAGCTGGCCCTGGGCGCCCTGTGGGTCTCCCTGGGCGTGGCCCCGCAGGCCGTCGTGGGCGCCGGGGTCGGCGAGCTGAGCGCCGCCTGCGCGGCCGGCGAGCTGAGCGTCGACGAGGCCGCCGGCCTGCTCGCCGCCGGGCAGCAGACCCCGCCCACCGGGCGCGGCGGCACCATGACCCGCTACTCGGCCGCCTCCGGCTGGCCCGCCCTCGCCGGAGAACTGGCCGCCGACGGCGTCGAGACCGTCCTCGACCTCGGCACCGGCAGCTCCTCCGCCCGGCTGCTGTCCGCCGCACTGGAGGGCCGGGGCGGGGGAGCGGCGGTGCTGAGCACCCCGGTGCGCCGCTCCGCGGGCGGCGGCCAGTGGTCCGCACCCGACGCCACCGACCTGCTCGACCTCGTCGCGCACCTCCATGTGCTGGGCTGCGCGGTGGACTTCGACCGGGTGACCGGAGGCCGCCGCCGGGTCGTGCCGCTGCCCGGGTACGCCTGGCAGCGCCGCAGCCACTGGATCGGCCCGCTCGACGTCACCCCGGCCGCCGCGTCCTCCCCGGCGGCGTCCGCCGCTTCGGCGAGCTCCGCCGTCTCCGCCTCCGCCCCTTCCGCCGGCGGGACGGGCGAGGAGCGGGGGACGGCCCTCGTGGCCGAGGTGTCCGCGCTCCCGGCCGACCGCCGCGAGGAGCGGCTGCTGGACGCCGTCGTCGACTGGGCCTGCGAGGTCCTGGGGGGCGCCGACGACGTCGCGCCCGAACAGGGCTTCTTCGACCTGGGCATGGACTCCGTCCTGTCCCAGGAGCTCAAGCGCCGGGCCGAGGCGGAGCTGGGCTTCGAACTGCCCGGCACCGTGATGTTCGAGTGCCCCAACGCGCTGTCGTTCGCCCGGTTCATCGGTGCCGAACTCGACTCGATGCCGCAGCCGGGGCCCGGGCCGCGGGCGGCAGCCGAGGACGCACCGGCCGCGCCGGAGCCCTCCGCCGAACGGCCGTCCGGCGACGGGCCGTCCGCCGGACAGCGGTCCGACGCCCAGGAGCTGGACGACCTCAGCGACGAGGCGCTCATGGCCCGCGCCCTGTCCCTGCTCGACAGCTCGGAGGCCATGCTCACCGAGGGAGGGGAGCGGCCGTGAACCGACCCCGCGGCCCCCTCCCCGCCCGCCCTCTCTTCCGTCAGCACGCGCACCGACGCAAGGAGTCCGCATGACGACGCAGGCAAGCCAACCCGCCCAGGAGGACTACCGGGCGCGTCTCGTCGACGCCCTGCGCACGATCGAACGGCTCCAGGGCCGGGTGAAGGACGCCGAACGCCAGGCGGAGCAGCGCAAGCCGCTGGACGAGCCCGTCGCCGTCATCGGCCTCGGCTGCCGGCTGCCCGGCGGCGCCGACAGCCCCGAGGAGTTCTGGCAGATGCTGCGGGCGGGAACGGACACGATGTCCGAGTTCCCCGCCGACCGGGGCGACGCCTCCGCCCTGTACGACCCTGACCCGGACACCCCGGGCCACGCCTACGTCATCCGCGGCGGCTTCCTGGACGGCAAGGTGGACCGCTTCGAGCCGGAGGCCTTCGGCATCACGCCGCGCGAGGCCCACGGCATGGACCCGCAGCAGCGCATCCTGCTGGAGGTCGCCTGGCAGGCCCTGGAGCGGGCCGGGTACGCCCCGGACTCCCTCGGCGGCACGGCCACCGGCGTCTACGCGGGCCTGAGCACTACCGACTACGCGCGCATGCGGCAGTCCGAGGGCGACATCAACGACGTCGACGCCTACCAGCTCGTCGGCGAGCCCAGCTTCGCCGCGGGCCGCATCTCCTACACGCTCGGCCTCCAGGGGCCCTGCAAGGTCATCGACACCACCTGCTCCTCCTCCCTCGTCGCGCTGCACGAGGCGGCTCAGGCGCTGCGGCTGGGGGAGTGCGACCTCGCGCTCGCCGGGGGCGTCAACCTGATGCTGTCCCCGTACGGCTTCGTGATGATGAGCAAGTTCCGGGGGCTGTCCCCGGACGGCCGCTGCGCCACGTTCGACGCCGCCGCCAACGGGTACGCCCGCGGCGAGGGCGCCGTCATGGTCGTCCTCAAGCGCTACTCCGACGCGCTGCGCGACGGCGACCCCATCGCCGCCGTCGTCCGCGGCTCGGCCGTCAACCACGACGGGCGCAGCAGCGGCCTCACCGTGCCCAACCCGGCCGCGCAGCAGCAGGTCATCCGGGCCGCGCTGGAGCAGGCGGGCATCGCCCCCGGCGACGTCGACTACGTCGAGGCGCACGGCACGGGCACCGCGCTCGGCGACCCCATCGAGCTGCGCGCCCTGGAGGCCGTCATCGGCCGCCACCGTCCGGAGGGCTCGCCGCTGCTCGTCGGCTCGGTCAAGACGAACATCGGGCACCTGGAGTCCGCGGCGGGCGTGGCCGGGCTGCTCAAGCTCGTGCTCGCCGTGCAGAACGCCGAGATCCCGCCGCACCTGCACTTCAACGAGCCCAACCCCGAGGCGGGCTGGGACCGGCTGCACATCGAGGTCACCGCCGACGGCCGGCCCTGGCCCGAGGCCGCGCGCCCCCGCATCGGCGCCGTCAGCAGTTTCGGCGCCAGCGGCACCAACGCGCACGCGGTCATCAGCTCCCCGCCCGATCCGGCCCCCGCCCCCTCCCCGGGCCCCGAGGCCGCCGAGGACGGCGAGCCGGGTGTCGTCGTGCTGTCCGCGCACACCGAGGAGGCCCTCGCCGAGGTGGCCGGGGACTACGCCCGGCACCTGCGCCGCACCCCCGGCCTGTCCGTGGCCGACGTCTCCTGGACCACCCAGGTCGGCCGCTCCCGGCAGGCCAGCGCCGTGGCCGTCGCCGGGGATTCGGCGGACGCCCTGGCCGACGCGCTCGACGCGCACGCCCGCGGTGAGCGCGACGGCCGCGTCACCGCCACCACGCTGCCCGTGCACAAGTACCGCAAGACGGCATGGCTGTTCACCGGGCAGGGCGCCCAGTACGCGGGCATGGCCCGCGATCTGGCGGCCGAGCCCGCTTTCCGCGCGGCCTTCGACGAGTGCGTCGCGCTCTTCGACGCCCAGGGCATCGGGGACGGCCGTGGCCTGCGCTCGGTGATCTGGCCCGAGACGGACGGTGAGGGCGCCGAGGGCGACCTCGACGACACCCGGTGGACCCAGCCGGCCCTGTTCACCGTCGAATACGCGCTTGCCAAACTGTGGGAGTCCTGGGGGGTCCGGCCCGCCGGGCTGCTCGGGCACAGCATCGGCGAGATCACCGCCGCCTGCCTGGCCGGGGTGTTCTCGCTGCCCGACGCCGTCCGCCTGGTCGCGGCGCGGGCCGCGCTGATGGCCGGCCTCCCGGCCGGCGGGGCGATGGCCGCCGCCTTCTGCGACGAGGCCACCGCCCGCGCCGCCATCGCCGACCACCCGCAGACGCTGTCCCTCGCCGCCGTCAACGGGCCGGCGAGCGTCACGCTCTCCGGAGCCGAGGCCGATTTGGCCGCCGTTCGGGAGCAGTTGGCGGCGGCGGGCGTGCGCACCAAGCCGCTGACCGTCTCGCACGCCTTCCACTCGCCGCTGCTGGCCCCGATGCTCGGCGCCTTCCGCGAGGTCGCCGAGTCCCTCACCTACCAGCCGCCCGCCCTGCCGCTGTACTCCAACGTCACCGGCGCGCTGTGGACGGCCGACGAGCTCGGCCCTGAGTACTGGGTGCGCCACGCCGCCGGGGCCGTCCGCTTCCACGACGGGCTCAGCGCCCTGCACGCGGCCGGCGTCCGCACCTTCCTGGAGGTCGGGCCCGCGCCCGTGCTGCTCGGCCTCGGCCAGGCCGCGCTCGACGACGCCGACTGCGCCTGGCTGCCCTCCCTGCTGCGTCCGGGCAAGGGCCCCGGCGACCGGCTGACGGTCCGCCAGGCCCTCGGCGCCCTGCACCTGCGCGGGGCCAAGGTCGAGTGGAAGGCGCTGCACGCGGCCCGTACGCCCCGCCGGGTGCCGCTGCCACCGACCGTGTGGCGCGGCCGGCCGTACTGGTTCCCCGAGCGGTCCGCCGAGGCGGCCGCGCCCGGCGGCGGCCGGCTCTCCGCCGGGCACACCGGCGTCGAGGTCCCCGGTGTCGGCATCCGGCTCCCCGGTGCCGCGCCGACCTACGAGGTCGACCTCGCCGACCCCCGGTGGGAACCGCACGCCCGCACCGCCCCCGACGGCCGCCGCTACCTGCCGCTGGGCGCCGTCGCCGGGGTCACCAAGGCCGCGGCCATCGACGCCGCGGGCGGGCACTGGTCCTGTCTGGAGGACCTGACGATCAGCGACATGATCCCGATGGACGGCGACGGGCGCATCCTGCACATCGTGTTCTCCCCGCAGGCCGCCGACAGCCACGTGGCCTTCGCCTGGCACAGCATCTCGCCCACCGAGGAGGCCGCCGGCGCGCCCTGGCGCTGCCACGCCCAGGGCATCCTGCGCCGCCGCGCGGCCGGCCGGCGGCACGGTCCCGGAACGATGTCCTGGCTCCAGACCGACCACTACGGCGAACCCGTGCGCTACGAGTCGTCCTCCCTGTCCGCGGCTCTGGTCGGCGCCGTGACGGGCGCCCACCGCGGGGGCGGCGGTGTGCTCGTGGCCCTGAGCCACGACAGCGACGCCGCGGACAGCCACCCCCTGGACGCCGCCGTGGCCGCCCTCTCCTGGGACGGCCTGGCCCCCGACCGCGCCGACCGCGGGGTCGGCTTCGGACTGCGGCTGTCCGACGCCTCCTGCACGAGCCCCGACCGGATCCGCTACGTCCGCGCCACCGCCCACCAGCGCCCGGGCACGGCGGCGGGCGCCGGGACGGTCACCGGCGAGGTGGAGTTCTTCGCGGAGGACGGATCCGTGATCGGCGGCATCCGGGAACTGCAGATCGTCGACCTCGCGGAGCAGTCCGCGCCGCCCGCCCCCTGGCGGCACCCGGACGAGCTGCTGCTGGAGACCGCCTGGGACCGCACCGGACTCCCGCCGCTCCCCGAGGACCTGAGCGGGGAGTCGGTCCTGCTGCTGCCGGACGGGCCGGGCACGGTGGCCGGGCCCCTGGCCGCCGCGCTGCGCGACCGCGGCGCCCACTGCCTCGTCGCGGACCCGGCGGAGGCCCGCCCCGACCGCGCGGTCGTCGGCGCGCTGCTGGACCGCTGGCGCGCCGAGCGGGAGGCGTGCGAGGACGAGGTCACGCCCGGGCGCGTCGTCCTGCTCACCGGCCTGGACGCACCCGAGCCCGAGGACGCCGGGCCCCGCTCCCTGACCGAGTTCCGCGACCGCACCGAGCTGACCGCCGTCGCCCTCGTGCAGGAACTGCTGGAGCGGCCCGAGTGCGCCCGCACGCTCCTCGCCCTCGTCTCCCGCGGCACCGTCCCGGCCGGCGGCGACTCGGCCGACTCCCCGGGCGTCACCAGCCCGTTCGCCCACACCCTGTGGGGCCTGGGCCGCGTCATCGCGCTGGAACACCCCGACCACTGGGGCGGCGCGGTGGACCTGGACCCGCACGGCGCCGCCACGGGGACCGCGGAGGAGGCCGCCGCGCTGCTCGCCGCCCTGTGGGACGGCCGCACCGAGGACCAGCAGGCCCTGCGCGGCAACGGGCGCCACATCGCCCGGGTCCGCCGCCGGGCGATCACCCCGGAGGAACTGCGCCGCACCCCGCCCGTCCGCTCCGACGGCACCTATCTCGTCACCGGCGCGTTCGGCGGCATCGGCCAGGCCGTCTCCCGTTGGCTGGCCGATCACGGGGCCGGGCGGCTCATCCTGCTCGGCCGCACCCCGCTGCCGCCCCGCGACAACTGGGACCTGCCCGGCCTGCGGCCCGCCGTGCGCGAACGCGTCGCCGTCGTCCGCGCGCTGGAGGAGACCGGCGTCCAGGTCGAGGTGGCCGCCGCCGACGTGTGCGACCCCGAGCAGCTGCACACCGTCCTGGACCGCCTCGTCGGTGCCGAACAGCCGCTCGCCGGCGTCGTCCACGCGGCGGGCGTATCCGAGCCGCAGTTCCTGCGGGACATCCCCGTGGCCGAGCCGGCGGACTACGACGCTGTCTGGCGGCCCAAGGTCGTCGGCGGATGGCTGCTCCACCGCTACACTAAGCAGTTCGACCTCGACTTCTTCCTCGGCTTCTCCTCCATCGCCGCCACCTGGGGCTCCCAGCACCTGACGAGCTACTCGGCCGCCAACGCCTTCCTGGACGGGCTCGCCGAGTACCGCACGGCCCGCGGCGCCGCGGCGCTCACCGTGAGCTGGGGCCCGTGGGAGCTGCCCTCGGCCCTCTTCGGCGAGGACGTCCTGGAGTTCCTGACCTCCACCGGGCTGCGCACGCTCTCCTCCCCGCAGTGCCTCAAGCTCCTCGGGGCCCTGCTCGCCGGCGACGCGCCGCAGGCCGTCGTCTGCGCGGCCGACTGGTCCGTCTACAAGCCCGTCATGGAGGCCAGGCTGGAGCGGCCGGCGCTGCGCGAGCTGGAGGCGGCCGAGGACTTCGGCGGCGAGGAGTCCCCGCTGCTGGCGGAGCTGGCCGCCGCGGCCCCCGCCGAGCGCCGGGCCCGGCTCACCGCCCTGCTGCGGGAGATCCTGGGCGAGATCGTCGCCGTCGCGCCCGAGCGCATCGACCCCGAGGCCGACGTCATGTCGCACGGGCTGGACTCGCTCATGGTCATGGACGTCGTCAAGCGCTGCAAGCAGGAGCTGCGCATCAGCCTGCGCCCCAACCAGCTCTTCGAGCGCTCCACGCTGGAGGACTGGGCGGAGCTGCTGGACGGCGAGCTCGCCACGGGTGACGGCGGCGAGGAGCCCGCGGAGGCCGCCGAGTCGCCGATGTGCGACCCGGCCCGCATCGCCGAGGACGTCACCCTGGCCGACGACATCCGGCCGGGCGGGCAGCTGCGCACCGGTTACACCGACCCCGAGCAGGTCTTCCTCACCGGCGCCACCGGGTTCGTCGGCGCCTACCTGCTGGACGAGCTGCTCGCGACGACCCGGGCCACCGTGCACTGCCTGGTGCGCTGCGCCAACGAGGCGGAGGGGCTCGCCCGCGTCCGTGCCAACGTCGAGCAGTACCTGCCCTGGCGCGAGGACGCCGACGTGCGCATCGCCGTCGTCCCCGGCGACCTCGGCAAGCCGCTGCTGGGCCTCGACCGGGAGCGTTTCGAGGCGCTCGGCGAGCAGCTCGACGCCATCTACCACAACGGCGCCTGGGTCAACTTCTCCTACACCTACGAACAGTTGCGCGCCGCGAACCTGACCGGCTGCGAGGAGATCCTGCGCCTCGCCTGCCACGGGCCGCTGACACCGGTCAGCCACGTGTCCACCTACGGCATCTGGGGACTGCCGGCCGACGGGCGCACCGTCATCGGCGAGGACGACGACATCAGCGGCGCGGGCAAGCTGGTCACCGGCTACGTCCAGACCAAGTGGGCCGCCGAGCGGCTGATGGAGCTGGCCCGGGAGCGCGGCATCCCGGTGGACGTCCACCGGCCCGGCCGCGTGCTGGGCGACTCGCGCAGCGGCGCCTGCCTGACCACCCACTTCACCACCCGGGTCATCAAGGGCTGCCTCCAGCTCGGCCAGGCGCCGGAACTCGACCTGGAAGTGGAGATGACGCCGGTCGACTACGTGGCCGGGGCGCTCGTGCGGATCTCCCGGGAGCCGCACACCTTCGGGCACACCTACCACCTCGTCAACCGCGCCAAGCTGGGCTTCGGCGCCCTGCTGGACGCCATGGCCGGCTACGGCTGGAAGTTCGACGTGGTCCCGGTGGAGACCTGGTGGCAGTCCCTCCAGGACGCCTACGCGGTGCGGGAGAACGAACTGCACCCGGTCATGGGCGTGGTCGAGGAGTTCGTCGTCGGCGGTGAGGAGGCCATCGACTACCGGGCCGCCAACACCGACGGCGCCCTGGAGGAGACGTCCATCAGCTGCCCCGTCCTGGACGCCGACCTGCTGCGCATCTACTTCGACTGGATGGTCCGCACGGGCTACCTCCCCAGCCCGGCCGGCTGAGCGGGCCGGACTGGCCGCCGGGCCGGGGAACCAAACGGAACGGCGGATTCGAGTCAGGCTCGGCCCGGACTCCAGCGGATCGCCAGAGGATGCCCGCGAGCACCCTCGTGAGCCGGTCCGCGCGACGTGGCGGCCGGCACCGATGAACGGGTTCATCGGTGCCGAGCCGCCATCGGTCATGTCAACTCGTCGGTCACGAAATGGTGTTGACCCCTGATAGTGATGAAGACGCGGCTTCGGGGACGCGGCCGTGGGTAGGGAGAACCAATGACGACAGACCAAGGTGACGACAGCATGGCGCGCCCCGCGGAACAGCACCCTCCGGCCGGGCGGGAAGCCGCGAAGACACTGGTCCCGCCGCTCCTGATCGGCCTGACCGTGCTCACCCTGTTCCTGTGGATCGTCGGCACGGCGATGCACCGGCCGGAACCCAGGGACCTGCCCTTCGGACTCGTCGGCCCGCCCCAGGCCGTGGAGCAGATGGAGGCGCAGCTCGACAAGAAGGCGCCCGACGCCCTCGACATCACCGCCTACCCGGACGTCGAGACCGCCCGCGCGGCCGTCGAGGACCTGGAGGTCTACGGCGCGTTCGCCCCCGGGCCGCAGGAGTCGACGCTCATCGTCGCCTCCGGTGCCGGCCCCGTGCCCAAGAACTTCGTCACCCAGGCCTTCGGCGGCGTGGCCCAGCAGCAGGGCTCCCAGCTCACCGTGGACGACGTGGCCCCGCTGCCCTCCGGCGACCCGCTCGCCAACGTCGCGTTCTTCGCGCTGCTGAGCGCCACGCTGGCCTCGCTGGTGTTCCAGGTCGTGTTCTACTTCCGGGCCCGCGGAGCCGGACTCGGCGCCTGGTTCGGCCTCTCCGCCGCGTTCTCGCTGCTGGCCGGGCTCATCGGCGCCGGTCTGTGCGACTGGGCCTTCAACGCCTACCCGGGCGAGTTCTGGTCCGTCACCGGCGTGATCGCGCTGTACACCTTCACGGCCGTGTCGATCGTCGCGGCCTTCCAGGTCATCGGCATCCCCGGCATCCCACTGGCCGTCCTGCTGCTGGTGCCGTTCGGCGTGGCCAACAGCGGCGGCGCCGTGGACCGGTACTTCCTCGGCGAGCCATACCACTCCTTCGCCGAGTTCGTGCCCTCGAACGCGGTGGTGACGGGCATCCGCAGCGTCGCCTACCTGGACGGTGCGGCCGTCGGCGTCCCGCTGGCCGTGCTCACCTGCTGGTTGCTGGGCTCCGTCACCGTCGTCGCCCTGGGTCGGCTGGTCACGCGCCGCAAGGGCGGCGAGGGCGTGCCGGTGCCCGCGCCCCGGGCCGCGGCGGCGAACACCGTCCCGGCCGACTAGCCCGTCCCGGCCGACCGCCGAGCGGGGCCCGGGCGCACCCCACCAGCGCTGAGCCCGGGTCCCGCGGCCGTCTCGCGCGAGCCTCGGCGCCGCGCGGGCACGCCGGAGGCCGTGGCCCGGTGGTGGGGACCTCCACACGGCCACGGCCACGGCCCCGGCCCCCGGCCGGTCACGCCGGCCCTCGGGGCGTCAGAAGATCCGCTTGCCCCGCACGAAGTGCTTGATGGCGGAGACCGACGTGCCGACCATGTAGTCGCGCATGTCCGCCGGCGCCTGCCTGGCCGACCACCTCAGCATCTTGATCAGCGCCTTGGGGTTCGGGTCGATGAACTTCACGTTCTCGTTGGCGATCCCGAGGGAGGGGGGGATCCAGTCCGCCCGGCGCAGTCTGGCGAACAGCCTGTCTGCGGCGTCCTGCGCCTTCATCTCCCCGGCGTCGACGGCCTCGCAGTAGTCCGCCATCACCTCGAAGATCTCCTTGTACTCCGGCTTGTCCGGCCACCACAGGCCGGGGTTCGGTACGTCCTCCAGCCCCTTCCAGTAGCCGTGGTCACCGGTGGCCCGGGCCTTCTCGTCCTCGTGGATGACGCGGAAGGCGCCCGGCAGCGAACCGTAGCTCCAGATGCGGAACACCGCGTTCCAGAGGTCGTAGTTCTGGAAGGAGATGAAGGCGGAGTTCACCAGCCGGTCGTTGTGGTGGATCAGCCCCTGCTGGAGCCGCTCGACGTACTCGAACTGCCCGGGGTCGAAGTCGTCGTTGCGCAGCGCCCGCAGCAGCCGCCAGGCGAGGACGTTGATGACCTCGGCCGTGTTGGACATGCCGCGGGAGAACAGCGGGTCGATGAACCCGGCGGCGTGGGACAGCAGCGCGTAGCGGTAGCCGACGGTCTGCGTCGACGTGTACTGCAGCCGGTCGGTGCCCACCCACTCGCGCACGCTGCGGGCCTGACCGAGCTGGCGCTTGACCAGCGGGAAGCGGTCCACGTGGTGCCAGAACTCCTGCTCCGGCGTCATGTCCGTGGGCTTCGGGTACCGCCGCGGGTCGAGTTGCACCCCGACGCTGCACAGCGGGTTGGTGGACCGCGGGTGGTTGTCGAAGGGGATGATCCAGAACCAGCCGCGGTCGAACATGTGGTGCATCGTGCCCTCGTGCCAGGGCAGCGGCGGGGTGTCGAGCCCGCGGGTGAGGTCGTCCACCCGCTTCACGCCGGTCATGTGGGTGAAGATGGAACGCGCGTGGTGCTTGAGCAGGTTGGGCTCCGCACGCAGCCCGAACTGGCTGGCCAGCGGGGAGCGGAAGCCGGAGCCGTCGACGATGTAGCGCACGCGGTGCGTCTCGCCCCGGGTGGTCTGGAGCGTGACGCCGTCGTCGTCGATGTCGACCTTCTCGACCCGGCAGTTCTGCTTCGCCTCACAGCCGTACTTGACCGCCGTGTTGAACAGGTACGCGTCCACGTCCTGGCGGAAGTAGTGGCTCGCCGTGTGCAGCACCTTCGGCAGCCGGAACTGGTTGATCTCCCGCGGGTCGGGCTCCTCGCCGTCGCGGTGGATCATGAAGCCGAAGTGCTTCTTCACGCCGGATGAACTGCCGATGTACTTGATGCACTCGTCCAGACTGCCGAGATGCCCCACCTCCGGCACGCCGTACCGGTTGGCGAGCATCCGCAGGTGCACGAGCGTGTACCCGACGGTGGACTCCCCGATGGCGAAGCGCGGATGCGTGCCGGCATCGAACAGGAGCACGCGGTAGCCGGCCTTCGCGAGGATGGCACCCAGTACGGACCCCGCCAGTCCGGTGCCGAGAATGGCGACGTCGTGAGAATGCTGATTCTGGTCGTTCACCTGTTCCTCCTGGTCTGTTCGCGTCGCGACGTTTCGCTGAGCTGTGTCCGTGCGGCTGGACGGACCCCCCGAGCTGGTGGCGCTGAGTGCACAGGACCGAGTGCCGAGTACACGTGAGCCGCCACTCCTGCCGACGACTTCTACGCCGCGCGTCTTGAACAGCGGTGGATGTGTCCTGGGACAGCCGCGTGGTCGAGCCCGTCGCGAGCACGCCTGGAGTGGGCGTCGAGGACCCTGCGGGACAGTGGGGCGGTACCGTCTTGTCCGCTCACCCCCCTGGACAGTCGTCATGAACGCAGTCGTCCTGCTCTCCCTGATCGTCTGCGCGATGCTCGGCCTCTTCCTCACCCATCCGCTGCTCGGCCTCCTGCTGACCGCCGTCGTCATCGCCACCTACTGGGCGGTCGACCGGTTCGCCGCCCGGACGAGCCCCGAGGCCGACGGCGGCGCCTCCCGGCGCTGAGCGTCGCGCGCGCCGCCCCCACGGCGCCCGAGCGGCCGGGCCGACGCCTCCTCAAGGTCCCTTCCAGCGCGTGCGCCTAGCGTGCGGACAGGTCCCCGGCAGCACCGGGGACGTCCCCACCGCCCGTGCCCCGGATGCCGAGAGGACCAGATCCGTGACGCTCCGACCCGACACCGAACAGAATCCCCCGGACGCCGACGCGTCCGCGCCGTACGACGTGGCCATCCTGGGCGGCACCCTCTCCGCCGGCCTGCTCGGCGCCGTCCTCGCCCGCCAGGGAGTGAGGGTGCTCATCGCACGGGCACCCGGCGACGCCGACGAACCCTCCGGCGAGACCACCGTCCCCTACACCGCCGAGGTCTTCCTGCTCCTGGCCAAGCGGTTCGACGTCCCCGAGATCGCCGCCTTCGGCCTCTTCCCCGACCTGCCCGAGTCGGTACGCCGGACCAGCGGCGTCAAGAAGAGCCTCGGCTTCCTCTACCACCGGCCCGGCAGCCCCCAGCGGCCGGAGGAGTCCGTCCAGTTCAACGTGCCCGGCGAGCACGCCGAGTGGCACCTGTACCGCCCGGCCGTGGACGCCTACGGGCTGGAGATCGCCACCCGGCACGGCGCCCGCGTCCTGGCGCCGGACGCCCGGGTCACCGAGGCCACCGCCGAGGGCGGCGGCTGCACGCTGCGCACCGACGACGGCCACACCTACCGCGCCCGCTACCTCGTCGACTGCGCGGGCCCCGGCTCCCCGTTCACCGGGCACCCCGGCGACTCCGAGCGGCCGCGGCTGCGTCACCGCTCCCGCGTCTACGCCGCCCACCTGCGCGGCGTCACCCCCTTTGAGGACGTCGCGCCGCTGTCCCGGTACCGCAAGGCCACGCCCTGGTCGCACGGCACCGTGCACCACCTCTTCGACGGCGGCTGGATCCAGCTCGTCGACTTCGGCAACCACGAGGGCGGCGCCAACGACCTCACCAGCGTCACCCTCAGCCTGGACCCCGAGGCCGCCGAGGACCTCCCCGGCGACCCGGGGAAGGCCTTCGCCCAGGTCGTCGAGCGCTATCCCGACCTGCGCCGCCAGTTCGAGGGCGCCACCGTCGAGGGCTCCTGGACCGAGCAGCCCCTGTGCCAGCGCACCGCCGAGCAGACCGTCGGCGACGGCTGGTTCCTGCTGGAGCGCTCGGCCTCCCGCAACGACATGTTCCTCTCCCGGGACGTGACGATGGGCGCCGAGCTCGTGCACGCCCTGGCCGCGACGCTGCTGCACGCCGTCCGTGAGGACGACTGGTCCACCGAGCCGTTCGCCCGCGTCGCCCGGTTCCAGGAGACCCTCGCCGGGTACAACGACCGCCTGCTGCACGCCGCACGTACCGCCTGCCGCGACTTCCGGCTGTGGAACGCGTTCTCCCGGGTGTGGCTGCTGTGGCAGATCCTCGCCGACCTCTCCCTCAAGCGCGCCCGGCTGGACTGCGAGGCCGGGCCCGAGCGGAGCTGGGCGCCCGTCGAGACCTTCGAGCTGGGCGGCATCTGGTTCCGGGTCCCCGCCGGGCTGCGCGAGACCGTCGACCACGCGCTCGACCTGTGCGACGCCGTCCGGGCCGGACGCAAGGACGCCGGAGCCGCCGCCAAGGAGATCTTCGCCGGACTCCGCCGGGCCTCCTTCGTCCCGCCGCTGTACGCCTTCGGCGACCCCTCGGCGCGGACGTACCACTTCACCTTCCCCAAGCGGCTGCGCATGCTGCTGTGGACCAAGACGAAGGCGCCGGCCGACTTCCGCCGGCTCCTGACCCGCGACAACGTCACGGCGGTCACCTCCGAGTCGAGCCGCTGACCCCCGCCCACCCCACCCACGCAGGCGGCCCCGCCCGGGGCCGCCTGCCGACGTACCGGAGGCACACATGCACACAGCAGCAGGACAGCGCACAGGGGATCGGACAGGACAGCGGCCGGGACCGGCCGGTTCCGCACCACCCCTCCAGGACTGGCTGGTCCGCCGCATCGCACGGCAACTGGACGTCACGCCCGACGCGGTGGACGTCGACGCACCCGTCGCCGACCTGAACCTCGACTCGCTGGACGCCCGGCAGATCGCCCACGACCTGGAGCGCGAGTGCGGCAGCGAACTCACCCTGGAGGCGCTGCGCCACTGCGACACCCTGCGCGCCCTGACCGCCTACCTGGAGTCGGAGCGCCACCACCCGCGGACGCCGGCCTGGCTGCTGGTCTGACCCGCACCCGCCGACGTCTCGCCCGCGGACGCGGAAAGGGGGGCCGCCCACCGGCGGCCCCCCTTCGCGTGCCCCGCTCAGCGCCTCACGCGGCGCTCGGCATCGGGTGCACCGCATGGGCCCCCGGCGCCAGCTTGGCGTAGTCGCTGCGCCAGTACGTCAGCGGCAGCTTGTCCAGGCCCGCGGCACCCGCCACGACCCGGCCCAGCAGCAGGGTGTGGTCACCGGCCACGACCGAGTTGTCCAGCTCGCACTCCGCGTGCGCCACCGTGCCGCGCAGCAGCGGCATGCCCGTCGTCGGGCCCGGTTCCCAGGCCACCTGGTCGAACTTGTCCGGGGCGCCGGAGGCGAACACGTTGGAGGCCTTCTCGTCGTCCGAGGACAGGATGTTCACCGCGAACCGGCCGCGCTCCAGGATCGCCTTCAGCGAACCGCTGCGGCTCGCCACGCTGTTGAGCAGCAGCGGCGGGTCCACGGAGACGCTGCAGAAGGCCGAGCACGTCAGCCCGCGCGGCACGTCCTCGGCGTCCGTGGTCGTGACCACGGTGATGCCGCTGGCGAAGGAGGCCATGACCTGCCGGAACGTCTGGAGGTCGACCGAGGACAGCGCGTCCGACATCAGGTCCTGAGTGCTCATCACAGTTCCCCTGCCTCTATCTTGGCGGCCAGCAGCGGCCGGTCGAGCTTTCCGTTCGCGGTCCTCGGGAGGTCGTCCTGCACGTGCAACTTGTCGATGATCATGTAGGTCGGCAACCTTTCCGCGCAGCAGCGCTTGACGTTGAGCAGGGACGGGCGCCCCTCGGGCGCGGGAACCACGACCGCGTGCAGCGTGGCCTCCAGCCCCGAACCGGCCACCAGCACCGCGACGTCCGCCACGGTGTCCAGGGAACCGATGGCCGACTCGATCTCGCCGAGCTCGATCCGGTGACCGCGGATCTTCACCATGTGGTCCCGGCGGCCGACGTAGTGGAGCCGTCCCTCCTCGTCCCGGCGGGCCAGGTCACCCGTGCGGTACGGGCCGGTGTGCGGCTCCCTGCCCCAGTAGCCGAGCATCACGGTCGGGCCCGCGACCACGACCTCGCCCTCCTCGGCCCCGGGCGGATCGAGCGTCACCTCGTCCCCGGAGCAGGCGACGCCGATGGGCAGCGCGCCGGTCCGCTCCAGGTCGGCGTCGGTGACCTCGTAGGAGGTGCAGACGTTGGTCTCCGTGGGCCCGTACCAGTTCAGCAGCCGCACCTTCGGCCACCGCGTCCGCAGTGCCTGGACGTGGTGGATCGCGAACGGCTCCCCGGCGAAGACGCAGGCGCGCAGGGCCGGCGGCGGCTCCTCGTCCAGCAGGTCACCCTCGCGGATCATCAGGCTGAGCGCCGAGGGCACCGAGTACCAGACGGTGATCTCCCGCTCCCGCATGAACTGCGCGAGCTGGGCGGGCGCGTAGGCCATCTCCTGCGGCACCAGGTGGACGGCGGCCCCGGCGGCGAACGCCGCGTACAGGTCGAAGACCGAAAGGTCGAAGTTGAACGGCGCGTGGTTGGAGAGCCGGTCGTCCGGCCCGACGTCCAGCTCCGCCACCGCCCACTCCACGAACGCGAGCGCGTTGCGGTGGCTGATGCACACGCCTTTCGGCTCGCCGGTGGAGCCGGAGGTGTAGAGGATGTAGGCAGGATCGTCGGGTGCGCTCTCGTGCGGGGACGCCGACGCGCCCTCCGGAGCAGCCTCCAGCAGCTCCCCGAACGTCACCAGCGGCGCCCCTGCCCAGTCCGGACGGGCCCGCTCGGCGGCCTCCGGATCGGCGACGACGAGGGCGGGTGCCGCACTGGAGGTGATCCGGGCCAGCCGCGCCGGCGGATTGGACCCGGTCACCGGAACGTAGATCGCCCCGGTGCGCAGGGCCGCCTGCATGACGGCGACCGTCCGCACCCCCTTGTGGCTCCAGATCACCACCCGGTCCCCCGGACGCACGCCCCGCGCCGTCAGCGCGGCGGCGTACCGGTCGGCGAGCGCGTCCAGCTCGGCGTAGCTCACCGGGCCCTCCGGCCCGTGCACCGCCACCGCCCGCGGGTGCCGCCGCGCCGAGGCCGTGAGGAGTTCGTGCAGTCTCATATGCCCAGCTCCCTCGCTATCAGTTCCCGCTGGATGTCGGAGGTTCCGGAGAAGATGACCGCGGGCACCGCGTCCCGCAGCGCCGCCTCGATGCGTCCGGCCCGCAGATAGCCGCGCCCGCCGAAGAGCCGCACCGCGTCCAGCGCGGCCGTGACCACGCCCTCGGACACGGCCAGCTTCGACAGGGCGATCGCCAGCGTCGCCGGGCGCCGCTCGTCCATCTCCCAGCAGGCCCGGTACAGCAGCAGCCGGGCCGACTCGACGCGCAGTTTCATGTCGGCGATCCGGTGCGAGACGGCCTGGAACTCGGAGATCCGCCTGCCGAACTGGCGGCGGGAGCGCACATGGGCCACGGACAGGTCGATCAGCCGGTCCGCCAGCCCGACGTACCCGGCGAACAGGCACGCCCGCTCCCAGCCCATCGAGTGCTGGAAGATGAACCCGCCCTGGCCCGGCTCGCCCAGCACGTCGGAGTCCGGCACGAAGCAGCCGTCGAACCGCACGGTGCCGGCCGGGCACTGGGACAGGCCCATCTTGGCCATCGGCTCGCCCGCCGTCACCCCCGCGGCCGTGCGGTCCACCACGAAGCCCGTCACGCCCAGGTGCCCGGCCTTCGGGTCCGTCGTCGCGTAGGTGACGTACACGTCGGCGGCCGGACCGTTGCTGACGAAGCTCTTCTCCCCGTCCAGCACCCAACCGCCCTCGACCCGCCGGGCCGTGACGGCCAGCCGGGAGACGTCCGAGCCGGCCTCGTCCTCGGTCATCGCGTTGCCCGCGATCAGCTCGCCCCGGCACATGCCCGGCAGCACCCGCCGCTTCAGCTCCTCGGAGCCGAAGTCGACGATGGGCATCGCACAGGCGAACAGATGCGCGCTGGCCCCGAAGACGAGCCCGGTCCGCGCGCATCCCCGGCCCAGCGCCTCCACCTGGAGCGCCGTGTCCAGGGCCCCGAAGCCCCCGCCGCCGTAGCCCTCGGGCACCGAGAGGCCGAGCAGCCCGAGCTGCCCCAGCAGTAGCCAGTCCTTGCGGTCGTAGTAGCCGGCCGTCACCTCCGCGGAGGTCTCGTCCGCGTCGTCGGCGAATGCCTCCCGCACGGCGGTCAGCGTGTCTTGATACCGGGCGCGTTGCCGCTCGGTCCAGTCGAACTCCACGGTCAGTCTCCTCCGCTGCGATCAGTGGGTGCGCTGGGGATCGGGCGTGGTGCCGCCGACGAGCGAGGCCGGGCCCACGGGAGCGTCCGCCGGCCGCGAGGCGGGGGCGCGCTCCCCGTCCGTGCCGTCGGTCCCGCCGCGACGCAGCAGCCACGACAGCAACGGGGCGGTCATGGCCGTGGTGACCAGCGCCATCATCACCAAGGCCGTGAAGAGTTCGGTGCTCAGCAGGCCCAGTCCGAGCCCGACGTTGAGGATCACCCAGTTGGTCAGGCCGCGGGTGTTCATGAGCAGGCCCAGCACCGTCGCCTCGTGCCAGCCCATGCCGGTCATCCGGGCCGAGAACAGCACGCCGCCGAGCTTGCCGACGCAGGCCACCAGAATGATCAGCAGCATCTGCACCGCGCCCTGCGCCGTCATCGCCGTCACGTCCACCGACAGGCCGGTCACCACGAAGAACAGCGGCAGCAGCAGCTTGCTCAGGTGCTCCAGCGGCAGCAGCGCGGTACGGCGCAGCAGTTGCTGCGGGTCCTTGCGCGGCATGACCAGCCCGAAGAAGAACGCGCCGAAGATGGCGTGCAGGCCGATGTGCGAGGTGACGTACGCCGAGCCCAGCGCCCCCGCCGCGGCCAGCATGGCCAGCCACGGGGCCGCCGCGGCGGTGGCCCGGGCCGCCAGCGCCGCCAGCACCGGCCGGACGACGGCCAGCATCACGATGACGTAGACCGTGCCCCACCCCAGCACGCCGAGGAAGCCACCCGCACCGCCCGCGGTGACGAGGGCGACCACGGTGGCCAGCAGGCACCAGGCGAGCACGTCGTCCAGCGCCGCCAGAGCCAGCGCCAGGTTGCCCACCCGGCTCAGATGGAGCCGCTTGTCGGTGATGATCCGCGCGAGCACCGGGAACGCCGCGATGGACATCGCCGTCCCCAGGAACAGGGCGAAGTCCAGGAACCGGATCTGCTGCCCGTCAACCGTGTCGTGCGCGCCGAACAGCACGGCGGCGAGCCCCAGACCGAGAGCCATCGGCACCAGCGCGCCGCCCAGCCACACCGTTCCGGTGGTCCGGCGGCGGCCGCGCAGGGAGGCGTAGTCGAAGTCCCAGCCGATGCTGAACATGAACAGCAGCAGCCCGACCTGGGCGACGATCCCCAGATACGGCCGCACGTCCATCGGGAAGAGCATCCCCGGCAGATCACCGGGCAACAGGCCCAGCACACTGGGGCCCAGACAGACCCCCGCGGTGATCTCGCCGATGACGGCGGGCTGCCCGAAGCGGCGGGCCAGCGCGGCGAAGGCCGCGCCCGCCGCCAGCGCGAGCGCGATTCCGCCCAGCGTCGTGGTGACGATCCACTCCGCGTGTTCCGGACTGCTCACCACACCACCCCGTCCGTCCCCGGTCCGCGGCACGGCCGCCGTGGCTGTGTTCTGGGCTGCGGCGTGGTGGCCGCACGTGCGTCGCTCGTGTTCTCCGGTTCGCTTCTCCGCCCGTGCGGCTCGGGTGCAGGCTGTGTTCTGGGCTGCGGCGTGGTGGCCGCACGTGCGTCGCTCACGCGTCCCCCCGTCGTGAGAAGTGGCGGGTCGGGCACGCACGCGGCGGACGGTCGGACACCGTGACGCGCCGGAGGGGCCCCTGGTGCGAGCAGCTTGGGCGAACACGCTTGAAGGCCGGTGGACCGCTGCTGCACGCCCGCCCTCGAACCCACCCGCGCCCGCTCCCGGGCTCGAGGCTGCCCCCGGCCGGTGAGTAGGCTCACCCCATGGCAGACGTGGAGGTCGCGGCGCTCGACCTGGCCGGACGGGTGGACGAGGCGCTCGCCGTCCAGGCACTCGCCTTCGGGCTGACCGACGACGAGATCGCGATCCGCCGCCCGATCGTGCTGCGCCACCTCACCGCACCCGGCGCCCGCGCCCTGGGCGCCACCACGGAGAACGGGCGGCTCGTCGGCTTCGTCTACGGCATGCCCAACGACCGTGCCCAGTGGTGGTCCACCGTCGTCGAGCCCTATCTGCGCCGGGCCGGCACCCAGAGCTGGCTGGACGACGCCTTCACCATCACCGAGCTGCACGTCCACCCCGGCTACCAGCGGCGCGGTATCGGCGTGCGGCTCATCACCACGATCACGGACGTCGCCGCCGAACCGCGCTCCATCCTCTCGGCCGTCGACCGGGAGAGCCCCGCCCGGTCGCTCTACCGCCGCCTCGGCTACCGCGATCTCGCCCGCGGCGTCGTCTTCCCGAGCGCCCCGCACCCCTACGCCGTCATGGGCGCCCCGCTGCCGCTGCGCCGCCTGGGAGCCTGAGCGCGCCGCGGCCGACGGCGTGGACCGGCTACAGCCAGGCCGCGAACTCCAGCAGCAGCTCGCCGTCTTCCCGGTCCCCGGCCAGCACGTGCCGCACCCCCGACTCGACCGCCCGGTACAGCGCCCAGCCGCGCAGCCGCTCCCGGTCCACGTCCAGCGAGTCGGCGAGCCGGTGCACGCGGCGCCG
The DNA here is from genome assembly GCF_027460245.1 of Streptomyces sp. WMMC1477. Taxonomy (NCBI): domain Bacteria; kingdom Bacillati; phylum Actinomycetota; class Actinomycetes; order Kitasatosporales; family Streptomycetaceae; genus Streptomyces; species Streptomyces sp. WMMC1477. Next base: position 4,559,127 of record NZ_JAPZBD010000003.1, read on the forward strand.
CGTGGCCGCCGCCGCACCCGGCGAGGCCACCAGGTCGTGCAGCCGGTCCCGGGCGAGCCGGGCCAGGTCGAACGCCGGCTCGCCCACCAGCGGCTCCGGACCGACCGCGAGCCACGGCGCTCGTCCGGAGTCCGAGGCCAGCACGGCGCCCTGCCGGAAGTCGCCGTGCAGCAGCACCCCCGCGGGGGCGTCCGTCAGCAGCTCCGCGCGGGTCGCCAGCGCGGTGTCCGCGAGGGCCCGGAGGTCCTCGGGCGCCCGCTCCAGCACCCGCTCCACCTCGGCCCCGGTGTGCTCGGCCACCGTCGTGAACGCGAAGCCGTCCCGCTCCGGCGGCACCCACAGCCGTCGCACCGCCGAACAGGCCTCCAGCATGGCCTTGTCCTCCGGGAGCGACCGGAGCGAGACCTCGCCGTGCAGCCGTTCCAGGAGCAGCGCCCCCGCGTCGAGGCCGGCCCGCAGCAGCCGGACGGCGCCGAGCCCGTCCCAGGCGGCCAGCGCCGCGGCCTCGGGCCCGGCCCCCGCCCCGGCCGGCGCGCACAGCTTCAGCGCCGCGGGGGAGCCGTCCGCCTGACGCACCAGCAGCACCACGCTGGACCGCCCGCCCGGCAGCACGGTGCGCTCCGCCGTCAGCTCCCACCGCTCCAGCAGCCGCCTGGTCAGCTCCGGGAGTCCGGCGAGCCAGGGATGTTCCGGGCCGAGGGCGCGGACCAGCCGTCGCGGCGGTTCCGGGGGAAGAGCGGAAACCATCTGCTGCGGGGTGCCTTTCCGTCGGTGGTCGCCGGATCGGTGGTCGGCCGACCGGTCGTGCGCGGGCACCCGCCGGTTCGTCCGGCCACCGCGAGGGCGGCGGCCGTCCGCGAGCGCCTCAGCGCGATCCGGCCTGCTCGGCCCGCTGCGCGTCGGCGGCCCGTTCGGCGAGCCCAGGGAAGGCTACGCCGCCGCCCCGCCAGCGCGCCGACCGGACCGCCGCTTCCCGCAGCGCGTCCGCCGCGGCCCGTCGTCGCGCCCCCTCGGAGGCCCGCACCAGGTCCGCGTACACCCCCGCCACACGGTCCTCCAGCTCGGCGGCGAGCCGGATCGCCGCCTCGGCGTCCGGCACCGGGTACGGCAGGACGTAGCCAGCCCGCGCGGGCTGCGGGGCACCGCCCAGCTCGCGCACCGTCCGCACCAGCCGGTCCCGCCGTGCCCGGTGCGCGGTGTGCGCCTCCCGCGCGGCCCGGCGCTCCTGCCCGTCGGTGCGCGCGCCCACGACGCCGTAGCCGTACACGGCCGCGTGCTCGGCCGCCAGGGCCGCCTGCACGGCCGTCAGCTCCGCCGCGCGCCGCTGCTCGTCCGCCATGTCAGGAACCCCCCGCCGACCGTTCGCCCAGCAGATACGCGTGCACCTCACCGGCCGCCGCGACGGAGGCCAGCAGCCGGGCCAGTTCGGGCCGGGCGTCGGCCAGCGCGCCGACGCGGGCCCGGGCGATGCTCCGCTCCGCCGCCGCCAGCTCGGCGAGCGCCTCCCGCGCCCCCTCGGGCACCGTCGCGTCGCCGGATGCGCCGGATGCGCCGGATGCGCCGGATGCGCCGGATGCGCCGGATGCGCCGGAGCCCGGCCCGGTGGCGGCGGCGTCGGGGGAGCGGGAGGCCGACGCGCCATCAGTTCCCCCGGCCGCACCGAACGCCGTCAGGTGCAGGGCCACGTCGGCCCGCAGCGGCGCCAGCCGTCCCGCCAGGGCCGGGTGGGCTCCGGCCGTCGCGTCGTAGCGCCGCAGCAGGGCGGCGCTGTCCCGCGCCGCCGCCCCGCGCAGACGCGCGTCCCGCTCGTCGGCCCGCCGCTGCTCCAGCTCACGCTCCCGGCCGCCGGAGCAGCCGCTGAGGGCGACGGACGCCCCCAGCGTGCCGAGCGCCGCGAGCCCCGCCGTTCCGGCACCCAGCAAACCGCGTCTGCTCGGCCGTCCGGGCGGATTGGACACCACGTGACACCCCACAGGCAGACGGTCGGCAGGTAGAACGGGACCAGAACAGGTGATCACCGTCGCGGTGAGGGTACCCGGCGCCCTCGCCGCGTCCCCGGTGTGCCCCTGCCTGGCACCCGAGCGGCGGCGCCCCGAGTACCCGAGCGGCGCCGCGGTTCCGGCACGGTCGGCGCAACGCGCTAGGCTGTCCAGGGACGCGCGGTGGCGTGCCGCCTCCGCCTGCCGTCCAGGCGTCCCCCCTCAGACACCCCCCGACCCCCTTTGAGATGACAACAGCACACGCGGCCGAGGAGTCACCCGGATGAGCACCACCCAGATCGACCGGCTGCGCGGGCTGCTGGAACCGCTCGTGACCGAGCGCGGGCTGGATCTCGAGGAACTCACCGTCACCCCCGCCGGCAAGCGCCGGGTCCTGCGCATCGTCGTCGACTCCGACGAGGGCGTGCAGCTCGACGCCTGTGCCGAGCTGAGCCGCGCCGCCTCCGCCGCGCTGGACGAGGACGACCCGATGGGCTCGGCCCCCTACGTCCTCGAAGTGACCTCGCCGGGCGCCGACCGCCCGCTGACCGAGCCGCGGCACTACCGCCGCGCCGTCGGCCGGCTGATCATCGCGCGGCTGCACGAGGGCGGCGACCTGACGGCCCGGATCGAGGCCGTCGACGAGGGCGGCCTCGACCTGGAGGTTCCGGGGGTCAAGGGCCGCAAGCCGACCAAGCGACGCGTGGAGTTCGCCGAGATCGCCCGGGCCCGGGTCGAGATCGAGTTCAACCGCCCCGCCGCACGCGAGAACGACAAGGCAGACGTGAAGGACGACAACGAGATGGACGGGGAGGAGTAGCCGTGGATATCGACATGAGCGCCCTGCGGGGTTTGGTCCGGGAGAAGGAGATCTCCTTCGATCTGCTCGTGGAGGCGATCGAGGCCGCGCTCCTCATCGCCTACCACCGAACCGAGGGCAGCCGCCGGCACGCCCGCGTCAAGCTGGACCGGGACACCGGCCACGTGACGGTGTGGGCCACCGAGGACGCCGCCGACCTCGCCGAGGGCCAGGAGCCCCGCGAGTTCGACGACACCCCCACCGGTTTCGGGCGGATCGCCGCGACGACCGCCAAGCAGGTCATCCTCCAGCGCCTGCGGGACGCCGAGGAGGAGGTCACCTTCGGCGAGTACGCGGGGCGCGAGGGCGACATCGTCACCGGTGTCGTGCAGCAGGGCAGCGACCCGAAGAGCGTCCTGGTGGACATCGGCAAGATGGAGGCCATCCTGCCGCCCCAGGAGCAGGTGCCGGGGGAGGACTACAGCCACGGCACCCGGCTGCGCTCGTACGTCGTACGGGTCGCCAAGGGGGTGCGCGGTGCCTCCGTCACCCTGTCGCGCACCCATCCCAACCTCGTGCGGAAGCTCTTCGCGCTGGAGGTGCCGGAGATCGCCGACGGCTCCGTGGAGATCGCGGCCGTCGCCCGGGAGGCCGGCCACCGCACCAAGATCGCCGTTCACTCCACCCGCTCCGGGCTCAACGCGAAGGGCGCCTGCATCGGGCCCATGGGCGGCCGGGTGCGGAACGTGATGGCCGAGCTGCACGGCGAGAAGATCGACATCGTCGACTGGTCGGACGACCCGGCGGAGCTGGTCGCCAACGCGCTGTCCCCCGCACGGGTGAGCCGGGTCGACATCATCGACGAGGTCGCCCGTTCGGCCCGTGTCACCGTGCCGGACTACCAGCTGTCGCTGGCCATCGGCAAGGAGGGCCAGAACGCGCGGCTCGCCGCCCGGCTGACCGGCTGGCGCATCGACATCCGCCCCGACGAGACGCCGGGCGCCGAGGCCGCCGAGGCCGGGACCGCCGCGGGCTGACCGCTCGGAACGGCCCCGACCACGGGGAATGGACGACTATCCGTATCCGTTATCGTGCCGTCACCCCCCGCCAGGGGGAACCGCGCACGGGGAGGTAGACTAAACGGTGTCTGGCCGGACACGAGCCCGAGCATGCCCCGAGCGCACCTGCGTGGGGTGCCGAGGGCGTTCGGTCAAGGCCGATCTGCTGCGTGTGGTGTTGATCGAGGGTGAATGCGTCCCCGATCTTCGCGGTACGCTGCCCGGCCGGGGTGCGTATCTGCACCCCAGCCTCGCCTGTCTCGATCTGGCGGTCCGCCGCCGGGCGTTTCCACGGGCCTTCCGGGCGACGGTGGGCCGTCGGCCGCTCGGCACGGAGGAGCTGGGTCGACACGTGCGACAGGCGTCCCGGGAAACCGGGGACCACCAGCACAACGCAACACCGTAAGAAGGTCCGCACGGACGGTCGTGCGGACGAGGTACCTCGCGAGTCGGAAGTAGGTCGAGATTGCGATGAGCACTCGATGAGTACGCGATGAGTACGCCCATGCATAAGTAGCGAAGGTCCGGCGGCGCCCACCCCGGACCGTCTAAGGAGCGAAGTGGCTAAGGTCCGGGTATACGAGCTCGCCAAGGAGCTTGGAGTCGAAAGCAAGGTCGTCATGGCCAAGCTCCAAGAACTCGGTGAATTCGTCCGTTCGGCGTCCTCGACGATCGAGGCGCCGGTAGTGCGCAAGCTGACCGACGCGTTGGACGCGTCCGGCGGCGCCAAGAAGTCGGGGAAGCCCGCCGCGAAGCCGGCTGCCCCCAAGTCCGCCGCACCCAAGCCGGGTGCGCCCAAGCCCGCGGCCCGTCCGGGCGCCCCCAAGCCGGGTGCGCCGCAGGCGGCTGCCCCCAAGCCGGGTGCGCCCAAGCCCGGCGCGGCCCGTCCCGACGCGGCCAAGCCGGCCGCACCGGGTCCCCGTCCCGCCGCCGAGGCGCCCCGCCCGGCCGCCGCGGACGGCGGCCGTCCCGCCGCGCCCAAGCCCGGCGCGGCCCCCAAGCCCGGCGCCGCGCGTCCGGGTGCCCCGAAGCCGGCGCCCTCGCGTCCGGAGTTCACCGCGCCCCCGGCCGGTCAGACGCCGCCGAAGCCCGGCGCGGCGCGCCCCGGCGCTCCCAAGCCCGGTGCCCCCAAGCCCGGTGCCGCCGGTCCGAAGCCGGGTGGCCGGTCCTCCGGCCCGCGTCCCGGCAACAACCCCTTCACCTCCGGTGGCAACACCGGTATGGCCCGCCCGCAGGCCCCGCGCCCGGGCGGCGCGCCCAAGCCCGGTGGCCGTCCCGGCGGCCCCGGCGGCCAGGCGGGCCCGCGCCCGCAGGCTCCCGGCGGCGGCCGCGCCACCCCGGGCAACATGCCGCGTCCGCAGGGCGCCGGCCAGGGCGGTCCCCGTCCCGGCGGCCCGCGTCCGAACCCGGGCATGATGCCGCAGCGTCCCGCCGCGGGTCCGCGCCCCGGCCCCGGTCGCGGCGGTCCCGGCGGCGGTCGACCCGGCGGTCCCGGCGGTCGTCCGGGCGGCGGCGGTCGTCCCGGTGGCGGCGGTTTCGCCGGCCGTCCCGGCGGTGGCGGCGGCGGTTTCGCCGGCCGTCCCGGTGGCGGCGGTCGTCCCGGCTTCGGTGGCCGTCCCGGCGGTCCCGGCGGCCGCGGTGGCACCCAGGGCGCGTTCGGCCGTCCCGGCGGTCCGGCGCGTCGTGGCCGCAAGTCGAAGCGGCAGAGGCGCCAGGAGTACGAGCAGATGCAGGCGCCCTCGATCGGCGGCGTGATGCTGCCGCGCGGCAAGGGCGAGACGGTCCGTCTCTCCCGCGGCGCCTCCCTCACCGACTTCGCGGAGAAGATCAACGCCAACCCGGCGTCGCTGGTCCAGGTGATGTTCAACCTGGGCGAGATGGTCACCGCGACGCAGTCCGTCTCCGACGAGACGCTGGCGCTGCTCGGCGAGGAGATGAACTACGTCGTCCAGATCGTCAGCCCGGAGGAGGAGGACCGCGAGCTGCTCGAGTCCTTCGACATCGAGTTCGGTGAGGACGAGGGCGGCGAAGAGGCGCTGGTCTCCCGTCCGCCGGTGGTGACCGTCATGGGTCACGTCGACCACGGCAAGACCCGCCTGCTGGACGCCATCCGCAAGACGAACGTCATCGAGGGTGAGGCTGGCGGCATCACCCAGCACATCGGCGCCTACCAGGCGGCGACGGAGGTCAACGGCGAGGACCGCCGCATCACCTTCATCGACACCCCCGGTCACGAGGCGTTCACCGCCATGCGTGCCCGCGGTGCGAAGTCCACGGACATCGCGATCCTGGTGGTCGCCGCCAACGACGGCGTGATGCCGCAGACGATCGAGGCGCTCAACCACGCCAAGGCGGCCGAGGTCCCGATCGTCGTCGCGGTCAACAAGATCGACGTCGAGGGCGCCGACCCGACGAAGGTGCGCGGCCAGCTCACCGAGTACGGCCTGATCGCGGAGGAGTACGGCGGCGACACCATGTTCGTCGACATCTCCGCCAAGCAGGGGCTGCACATCGACGACCTGCTGGAGGCCGTCGTCCTCACCGCCGACGCCTCCCTCGACCTGCGGGCCAACCCGGAGCAGTACGCACAGGGCATCGCCATCGAGGCCCACCTCGACCGCGGCCGCGGCGCCGTGGCCACGGTGCTGGTCCAGCGCGGCACCCTGCGGGTCGGCGAGACGATGGTCGTGGGCGACGCCTACGGCCGTGTGCGCGCCATGCTCGACGACAAGGGCAACAACATCCAGGAAGCCGGCCCCTCGACGCCGGCCCTGGTGCTGGGCCTCACCAACGTGCCCGGCGCGGGTGACAACTTCCTGGTGGTCGACGAGGACCGCACGGCCCGTCAGATCGCCGAGAAGCGCGCCGCCCGCGAGCGCAACGCGGCCTTCGCCAAGCGCACCCGCCGGGTCTCTCTGGAGGACCTGGACAAGGTGCTCAAGGCCGGCGAGGTCCAGCAGCTCAACCTCATCATCAAGGGCGACGCGTCCGGTTCCGTCGAGGCCCTGGAGTCCTCGCTGCTCCAGCTCGACGTCGGCGAGGAGGTCGACATCCGGGTGCTGCACCGCGGCGTCGGTGCGGTGACCGAGTCGGACATCAACCTCGCCTCCGGCTCCGACGCCATCGTCATCGGCTTCAACGTCCGCGCCGAAGGCCGCGCGACGCAGATGGCCGAGCGCGAGGGAGTCGACGTCCGGTACTACTCGGTCATCTACCAGGCGATCGAGGAGATCGAGGCGGCCCTGAAGGGCATGCTCAAGCCCGAGTACGAAGAGGTCGAGCTGGGCACGGCGGAGATCCGCGAGATCTTCCGCAGCTCCAAGCTGGGCAACATCGCGGGTGTCCTCATCCGGTCCGGCGAGGTGCGGCGCAACACCAAGGCCCGCCTCCTGCGCGACGGCAAGGTCGTCGCGGAGAACCTCAACATCGAGGGCCTGCGCCGGTTCAAGGACGATGTCACCGAGATCCGCGAGGGCTTCGAGGGCGGTATCAACCTCGGCAGCTACAACGACATCAAGGTGGACGACGTCATCGCCACCTACGAGATGCGGGAGAAGCCGCGCGTGTGACACAGCGTGTGACACAGCGCGTCTGACGCCCCAGGCGTCCGCACACGCGGCCCACCGGCCCGGGGCCGTTCGCCGACTCACCGTCGGCGGACGGCCCCGGGCTCGCCGCTGCCCACCCCCCCGCACGTCTCGCCGTGCCCGCCGGAGGCGTCATATATGCGTCGAAGTCGCGCCCCGGGTGCGTGTACGGTTTCTGTTGTTCGACACCGACCGTTGACCAGACGGATGAGGCCCCACGGGTCGGCTTGACCCGCACCGCATGTATGTAGGGACGCTGTCCTTCGACCTGCTGCTCGGCGACGTTCGCTCGCTGAAGCAGAAGCGCTCCGCCGTTCGCCCGATCGTGGCGGAGCTGCACCGCAAACACGCCGTGAGCGTCGCCGAGGTCGGCGACCAGGACCTGCTGCGGCGCGCCCGCATCGGTCTCGCGGTCGTCTCCGGGGACGCCGCGCACGCGAGCGAGATCATGGACGACTGCGAGCGCCTCGTGGCCGCCCGGCCCGAGATCGAGCTGCTGTCCGTGCGACGGCGCTTCCACGGCGAAGATGACGAGTAGACGCCCGAGCCGCCCCGGCGGGACCGGCCGGCCGCCGCTCCCGCCCCTCGCCACAGCACCACCCCGAACTGACCGAACGGAAAGAGTGATCACATGACCGACACCGCGCGGGCACGCAAGCTGGCTGACCGCATCCGGGTCGTCGTCGCCGAGACACTGCAGCGACGCATCAAGGACCCGCGGCTCGGCTACGTCACGATCACCGACACCCGGGTCACCGGCGACCTGCGGGAAGCCACCGTCTTCTACACCGTCTACGGCGACGACACCGAGCGCGCCGCCTCCGCGGCCGCCCTGGAGTCGGCCAAGGGGGTGCTGCGCTCCGAGGTCGGCCGGCAGACCGGCGTCCGCTTCACGCCCACCCTCACCTTCGTCCCCGACGCCCTTCCGGAGAACGCCCGCACCATCGACGACCTGCTCGCCCGGGCCAAGGAGTCCGACGCCCAGGTGCGCGCCGCGGCCACCGGCGCCCGGTACGCCGGTGACGCGGACCCCTACCGCAAGCCCGCGGAGGAGGGCGAGGAGGGGGCCGACGCCGAGGCCGGCACCGGGACCGGTACCGGGTCCGGGTCCGGCACCGGGGCCGGTCCCGCGCAGGACGGCTCGCGGGACGGCGAGGACGCCTGAACCGTGGCCGACACCCCCGCACCCGCACAGCCCGGACGCACCGCCCGCCCCGCACCACCGGACGGGCTCGTCGTCGTCGACAAGCCGGCCGGGTTCACCTCCCACGACGTCGTCGCCAAGATGCGCGGCATCGCCCGCACCCGGCGCGTCGGGCACGCCGGCACGCTCGACCCGATGGCCACCGGCGTCCTCGTCCTCGGCCTCGGCAAGGCCACCCGGCTCCTCGGCCACCTGGCGCTGACGGAGAAGGAGTACGTCGCCACCATCCGCCTCGGCCAGACCACGGTCACCGACGACGCCGAGGGCGAGCTCACCGGCTCCGCCCCGGCCGACGGCCTCGCCCGTGAGGCCGTCGACGCCGCCGTCGCCCGCCAGACCGGCGACATCCAGCAGGTCCCGTCCAAGGTCAGCGCCGTGAAGGTGGACGGCAAGCGCTCCTACGCCCGCGTGCGCGAGGGCGAGGACGTCCAGCTCGCCGCCCGGCCCGTCACCGTCTCCTCGTTCGTCGTCCACGACGTCCGCCCGGAGACGGCCGAGGACGGCACCCCCGTCCTCGACCTGCTGGTCTCCATCATCTGCTCCTCCGGCACCTACGTCCGGGCCCTCGCCCGCGACATCGGAGCCGAGCTCAGCGTGGGCGGCCACCTCACGGCCCTGCGCCGCACCCGCGTCGGCCCTTACACCGTCGCCGAGGCGCACACCCTCGACGCCCTCCAGGAGGCGCTCACCATCCTGCCCATCGGAGAGGCCGTGGCCCAGGCGTTTCCGCGCTGGAACGTCGGGGAACGGCAGGCCCGGCTCATCTGCAACGGCGTCCAGCTCGACATGCCCCAGCTCCCGGCCGGGCCTGTCGCCGTCTTCGGCCCGGGCGACCGCTTCCTCGCCCTCGTCGAGGAGCGCCGCGGCAAGGCGAAGAGTCTCGCCGTCTTCGCCTGAAGCGGCTGTGATCATTGTCCGACCGTGCCGGGCAGCGGCCCACGAGGGCCGCATGGCACCCTTGGACGCGACGGAAACATCGGCACCACCCGAGGAGCGGGCACTGTGCAGCGCTGGCGTGGCTTGGCGGACATCCCCGAGGACTGGGGACGCAGCGTCGTCACCATCGGCTCGTACGACGGAGTCCACCGCGGACACCAGGTGATCATCGGCAGGACGGTGGCCCGCGCCCGTGAGCTCGGCCTGCCGGCCGTCGTCGTCACCTTCGACCCGCACCCCCGCGAGGTGGTCAGGCCCGGCAGCCACCCGCCGATGCTCGCCCCGCACGACCGCAGGGCCGACCTCATGGCCGAACTCGGCGTCGACGCCGTCCTGGTGCTGCCCTTCACCACGGAGTTCAGCAAGCTGCCGCCCGCCGAGTTCGTGGTCAAGGTCCTGGTGGACCGGCTGCACGCCCGCACCGTCGTCGAGGGCCCGAACTTCCGCTTCGGGCACCGCGCCGCGGGGGACACCGCCCTCCTGACGGAGCTGGGCGCGACCTACGACTACGACGTCATGCTCGTCGACCTCTTCGTGCAGGGCGAGGCGGGCGGCGGCGTGCCGTTCTCCTCCTCCCTGACCCGCCGCCTCGTCGCCGAGGGCGACGTCGCGGGCGCCGCCGAGGTCCTGGGCCGCCCGCACCGTGTCGAGGGCGTCGTCGTCCGCGGGGCGCAGCGCGGGCGCGACCTCGGCTACCCCACGGCCAACGTGGAGACCCTGCCCTACACCGCCATCCCCGCCGACGGCGTCTACGCGGGCTGGCTCGTCGTGGCCGGGGAGCACATGCCCGCCGCCATCTCCGTCGGCACCAACCCGCAGTTCCACGGCACCGAGCGCACCGTCGAGGCGTACGCCATCGACCGCGTCGGCCTCGACCTCTACGGACTGCACGTCGGCGTCGACTTCCTGGCCTACCTCCGCCCCCAGGAGACCTACCCGTCCCTGGAGGCGTTCCTGGCCCAGATGGCCCGCGACGTCGACACCAGCCGCACCCTCGTCGCCGAGGCGCAGCCCGCCACCGCCTGACCGGCCTCTCCCGCGGCCTTTCCTACGGCCTGACCGGCCCTGGGCTGTCCTCCTCCGCGCGTCTGCCGCCTGTGCGGGCCGGGTGCGGCCCGCACAGCCCGGCGCGTGCCCCGCGGACGCCGAAGGCCCGCACCCCCTCTCGTTCCCCGCCGACGCCCCGAGGAGCGTGGGGGAGAGGCTCGTGCGGGCCCTCGCTCGCGGAACTCCTACTGCGGCTGCCAGCCCTGCCCGGGGCCCGGCTGCCCAGGCTGACCCGGGTACCCGTAGCCCGCCGGCGGCGCCTGGGGAGCGGCCCCCTGCGGGGGCCCGGCCTGCGGCGGAGCCGCGTACGGCCCCCCGTGCCCCGGCATCGGCGGCGCCACCTGCGGCGGCATCGCCGAGTCGTTCTGCGTCCACAGCCCCTGCGACTGCTGGTGGCGCGTCATGTCCTCCGCGATCAGCGCGGACAGGTTGAAGTACGCCTCCCGCGTCCTCGGCCGCATCATGTCGAGGTCCAGCTCCGCGCCCGCCGCGAGATGCTCGTCGAACGGCACGACGACGACCTCACGGCAACGCGTCTTGAAGTGCGCCACGATGTCCTCGACCCGGATCATCTTCCCCGTCTCCCGCACCCCGGAGATCACGGTCAGACTGCGCTGCACCAGCTCTCCGTACCCGTGCGCCGCCAGCCAGTCCAGCGTGGTGCTGGCGCTGCTCGCGCCGTCCACCGAGGGCGTGGAGATGACGATGAGCTGGTCGGCCAGGTCCAGCACGCCGCGCATCGCCGAGTACAGCAGCCCGGTGCCGGAGTCGGTGAGGATGATCGGGTACTGCTTGCCGAGGACGTCGATCACGCGCCGGTAGTCCTCGTCGTTGAACGTCGTCGACACGGCCGGGTCCACGTCGTTCGCCAGGATCTCCAGCCCCGAGGGGGCCTGCGAGGTGAAGCGCCGGATGTCCATGTAGCTGTGCAGGTGCGGGATCGCCGTCACCAGGTCGCGGATCGTCGCGCCCGTCTCGCGCCGCACGCGCCGACCCAGCGTCCCGGCGTCCGGGTTCGCGTCGATCGCGATGACCTTGTCCTGCCGCTCGCTGGCCAGCGTGGCGCCCAGCGCCGTCGTGGTCGTCGTCTTGCCGACACCGCCCTTGAGGCTGATGACGGCGATCCGGTAACACGACAGCACCGGCGTCCGGATGAGCGCCAACTTCCGCTGCCGCTCGGCCTCTTCCTTCCGCGCGCCGAGCCGGAACCGCGAGCCGCCGCCCCGGCTGCTCTGCGGCCGCGGCTTCTTCTTCTGGTTCAGCAGCCGCTCGGAGCTCAGCTCGACGGACGCCGTGTAGCCCAGCGAGCCCGGCTGCGCCTGCGCCTGTCGCGGGTCCGGCCACACGTGCCCGGCCCGCGGATCCCCCTGCGCCTGCCCCGGCCCGGGCTGTTGTCCCGGGTGCGCGGCGGCGTGCTGCTGCCCCGGGTGGCCGGGCTTCCCCGGGTGGCCGGGCGGCATCGGCTGCTGCGTGGCGGGAGGCTGGGCCCCGGCCGGCGGCTGCGGAGCCGCGGGCTGCTGGGGAGCCGCGGGCTGCCGGGGCTGCGCCGGCGGCGGGGGTGCGGGAGTCTGCGGCGCGGGCTGCTGCGGGGGCAGGTGTTGCGCGGCGGGCGGTTGCGGCGCCCCGGGTTGCGGGAAGCCGTACCCACCCTGCGGGCCGGTCGGGTACCCGTAACCCTGCGGCTGCGCACCGGCGTTGGAGCCGGGCTGCGCTGCGCCGGGCCCCGGCTGCGGTGGGGCGGGCTGGGGCTGGGGTGCCGGTTGCGGGGCAACGTGCTGCGGTGCGGGGGGCTGCGGAGCCGGGGCCGGGGCCTGCGGAGCCGCCGGCTGCGGGAAGCCGTACCCACCCTGCGGCCCACCGGTGTGGGGGCCGGGCTGTTGCGGCGCGGGGGGCTGCGGAGCCGACGCGGGTGCCGGGGGACCCGCCTGCGGCGGCTCGGCGGGCTGGAACTGCGGGGGCAGCGGGGGCAACGGCGCCGCCGTCCCGCCCGCCGGCGTGCTCCCGGGCCCCTGGCCCCACTGGGACGCGGGCGGGGCGGGCGGGGCGGGCGCCGCGGGCGTGGCGTCCTGGGGTGCGTCCTCCGATTCCCGCGCTTCCGCGGGCTGTTCCGGGGCCACGGGGGCGTCTTCGGCCGCGGCATCCCCGTCGTCGTCCCGCTCGCTCTCCTCGTCCTTCTTCTCTTCGGCGGCGAGCCGGGCCTTCTCGGCGTCGCGCTGGGCGAACTCGCGCCGCAGGGCGGAGGCCGAGATCCGCATCGTCCGTCCGCTGAGCTCCTCCTCGGGCTCCTCGACGGGCTCTTCCGCGGGCCGGTGCGGCTCCGCCTCCGCGGCGGGCTTCCCGGGCGCGGGCGGGGGAGGGGGCGCTACCGGCGGAGCACCCGCCGCGGGCGGCTGCTCCGCGGCCCGCTCGCTCGGCACGGAGTCCTGCGGCTCGGCGTCCGCGGCCGGAGCGGGCGTCACCGGAGCGGGCGCGGGCTCAGGAGCCGGGGCAGGAGGGGGAGCCGGAGCGGGAGCGGGCGGAGCCGTCGGCGGCGCGTCCTGCGCATGGGGCGCCGGGGGAGGCGGCACCTGCCCCGGCCCGGTCGACGCCTGGGGAGCCTCGGCACCGCTGTTCTGCGTGTACCAGGCAGGCGGCGTGTAGTCGATGGTGAACTCGCCCGTGGTCTCCAGATCCGTTTCGGGGTCGTCGCCGGGGGCGATCCCGTCGACGCGGATCTCGTCCCGGTCGCTGTTCACAGTGCCTCCTGCTGATCTGGTCACTCACCCCGGTTTCCCGGTGCCCCCGGGCCGTGCGCCCGCCAAGACCGGCGGCACACACACGTCCCCCAGCCTAAACGCCACGGGCGGTCCCGCGGCAGGCCGGTCCCACCTCGTTACCCCGGGGTCAGGCCGCGCGTTGAACCGGGCATATTGGTACGCGGTCCGCCCCTGTGACGGGCCGCGCTTCGTCCCGACCCCCGGAGTACCGCACCGTGACTCTTCACATCCGCCGAGCCCCCACCGCCCTCGCCCTCGCCACCGCCCTCGCCCTCGGCCTCTCCGGGTGCGGCGGCTCCGGCGAGGACACGTCCGACAAGGCGTCCTCGGGCTCTGACGCTGCCTCGCGGGAGCTCATCAAGCAGGTCAACGAAGCGATGACGACGACGAGTTTCCACTCCTCGGGCACCACCACCGCCTTCGCCGACGGCACTCAGGAGACCACCTGGGACCCGGCGAAGGGCCTGCGCACGGTGGTATCCGGGGACGTGTCGGGCGAGATGTACTGCAAGGAGGGTGTGAACTACCTCGAAGCGGACCTCGTCGCCGAGTCCTTCAAGCGCTCCGGCCAGAAGGCCGACGTCCCGGCGTCCCTCTCCGACAGCTTCGTCTACACCGACACCGAGCAGGAGTGCACCCTGCTGTTCACCATCGCCGAGTCGGGCCGACTGACCCCGGAGAAGAACGGCGAGGTCAACGGCAAGGCCACGCGGGCCATCACGGTCGAGGGCAACGGCGGCTCGGACGTCTACCACGTCGCCGCCTCGGGCACGCCCTACATCCTCCGCCTCGACGCCGTCCGGGGCGAGAGCAAGAGCTCCACCACGTTCGAGGCGTTCGGCGAGCCCACCGACGTCACCATGCCGCCGGACTCCAAGCTGGTCGCCCTGGAGGAGTTCCAGAAGCAGGCGATGCCCTCCGCGCCGCCCGCCGAGTGACCGGGAGCGACCCCGGACCGTGCCCGGCCGCCGGCGCCTCCTCGCGCCGACGGCCGGCCCCCTCCGACATCACCCGCACGTGCGACCGGTCAGCCGGCCGACGTCACCACGCCCGCGACGCAGGCGCCGCCTACGGGTGCCCCGTCCGAGACCGGGGTGAGAACCCCCTCCGCCCGCCGGTGCCCCCGTCGCCGGAACCACGGACCGCCACATCACCACGGTCCGCGTGACGCGGCCATCACCCTGCGAAACCGCAGCTGTTCCCCGTAAAGTGGCGGCACGTCACAGCCATGAGAGAAGGGACGGTCCGACGATGGCGACCGAGCAGGAGAAGGACGAGCTGTACGCCATGGACATCTCGGGCGTCGAGTGGCTGAGCGCGCCCGACAGCCCTGCCGACGAGCGCGTCGAGATCGCCTACCTCCCCGGCGGGGGCGTGGCGATGCGCAACTCCAAGGACCCGGACACCGTCCTGCGCTACACCGCCGCCGAGTGGAAGGCCTTCGTCCTCGGCGCCCGCGACGGCGAGTTCGACCTCCAGCCCTGACCTCCGCCCGGCCCGGAAACGGACCGGCACCCCGGCAGGCTCCGGACAGCGTCCCACCCCACGGCGCACGAGCCCGCGGTCAGTCCAGGCGCCGTGCGACGCCGAGCAGCCCCGTCTCGGCGTCCGTGGGCTGGATCTTCGCGAACTGGCGGTCCTTCGGCGCACACCACAGCGTGACGCCGTCACCGAGCGAGGGCAGGGCCTGGACCTCCGGATCCGACAGCGTCAGCATGCGGCCGAGCTGCCGCGCCTCCTGCGGCGAGACGCGCTGGACGCCGGTGAGCGCCGCGCCCCGCAGCAGCCGGGGCGCAACCGGGCTCAGGTAGGGAAGCAGCGTCAGCACCGACTGCCACGGGGCGGAGGAGACACGCCCGCGCGGCGGCTTCATGCCGCAGTCCCGGATCACGACGACGGGGCTGCCCACCGTCGCGCCCAGGGCGGGGACCCGCCCGACGTCGTACACAGTCATCGCACCCTGCACGCCGCCTTCACCGCCCACAGCGTGCAACAACGTCGTCCACACCTGCGGACGCCCCGTCTCCACGGCGATCCGCGCACCGGTGGCCGCCAGTCGCAGGGCGAGCACCTGAGCGGTCCACAGCCCCCCGATCAACAGCACCTCGAACGGGCGCGGATGGTGAAAGCCCATCACGGCGGGTCCGCCGCGCGCGTCGACGCCGACAGCGACCCCGTCGTCACCGATCGGCAGGGACAGGGCGTCGAGTTGCTCACTCGACAGAACGTGCCGCGTCAACCGCGGCCCCCGCAGACGCAACGTCATCACAGACCCCCGAGCGGGATCGAGGCCAGCACGCCGGGAGCCTGCTCACGGTCCAGCCGGACCAGGCCGACCCGTAGCCGACGGGCCGCCTCCTCAAGCTGTCGGCACAGCGGGGAAAGTTCCTCCGCACCGCGCCCGGTGATCCTGACGTGGCTGGTCAACGCCACCGACTCCGTCCCCCGCGGGGCCAACGTGATGCTCAGCGTCGTCGCCAGTGCCGGAAGGGCGGACAGGGCGCCGGCCACGTCCACCAGCGAGGGGCCACCGGTGCCCAACGCGGGCCAGCGGCCGATGCCGTAGACCGTGTGCCACCGGTCGTCGCACCGCCAGTTGCGCACCGACTCGGCCGTGCGCCGCACCGGTGTGGTGCCCGGGTGACTCGCCTGCGCCGTCACCATCGGGTCGGCGACCACCGACGTGGCCATCGCCGTCACGCACTCGTCCTCCGACAGCACCGTCGCGCGGAACCCGGCGCCGACCAGGCGGCTGGCCAGGTGGTCCGCCACCCGCACCAGCGCACGCTGCGCGCCCTCGAAGCCACCGCCGCGGGCCGCCACGGCCTCCGCGCACAGCTCCGGGTCCAGTTTGAGCGCCACCCACGTCACGCGCACCGCCGGCGCCCCGGACTCGGCCTGGAGCGGCCCATAGCTCAGCGCGGCCACCGAACGCGGCGGAAGCGCCGGAGCCGGCGCCGGCTGCGTGTGCTGCACCACCTGGACGGACTCCAGCCGGATGCCGTCCACCTCCAGCGCGTCCCGCAACAGCCCCAGCGGCAGGGGACGTTCGTCACGCTGCCGGTTCAGTGCCCTCGGCCGCCGCTCCACGCGGACGAGCACCGTCGAGAACGTCTCGTCCCCGATCACACCGATGGAACGACCGTCCCGGTGCGTGTACGAGCGGGTGCGCAGGCCCGGGGCGCACTCCACCAACGGCACGAGCCCCGCGGGAATCTCCCGGTCCAGCACCGGGCCACCGGACTTCGCGCGCCGCCGGAAGGCCAGGGAGTCCCCGATCCGCTCCGGCAGGGAGCGCCGCCCCCATCGCGCTCCGAGCGCGACCAGGGCGACGGCGACCACGGCGGCGGGAACGAGGAGCAGGTCACTGACCACCCAGGCCGTGAGTACGAGGCACGCCGCGACCTGGACGAGAACCACCTGGAGAAGGTGAACAGGCCCGAAACGCCCGGGCGTCGACTCCTGCCCCAGAGTGCCAGGACCCCTCAGGGGCCGCTGCTCGGGCCGCGCTCGTCGCGAAGGGGAGCTGTGGGTCCCCCTTCCGCCGGTGCGGCTGCCGTGTTCGGTGCTACGGGTCCGGGTGGCGGTCCGCCCCATGCCCCTACGCCCCCTTGTGTCCGTATTCGCCCGCAAAGCGGAGGCGGCTGACCGGGCCTCACCCTACCCGAGCGGCCTCCGCAGCCTGACCGCAAGCATGGTAGAACCTGAACGAATAAGCCACGCGGCCAAGGTCATACCCTGGGACCCGCCGACCGCAGGGAACCGGTCGGCGAGGAGGAGCGATCGGACATGGCATCCAGGCGCGACGAACTCAACGCCTACACCTTTGCGAAGAAGCGTACGGTCGCGTCCTTCCTGCAACCATCGCCCACCGGCACCGAGGAAGGGGCGCCGAAACCCATGCGCGCCTTCCTGCCGGGCATCGTCATCGGCGCCGTCATCATGGCGGGCTTCGGCGCGTGGGGCATGTTCAAGCCCAAGGTCCCCAAGGGCTGGGACGATCCGGGGAAGCACGTCATCGTCGCCAGCAAGTCCACGACCCGGTACGTCGTCCTGGAGACGGACGGGCAGAAGCAGCTGCACCCCGTGCTCAACTTCGCCTCGGCCAAGCTCCTGCTGGACGGGGAAGGGGCGGACATCGTCGAGGTCGACGAAGCCGTGCTGGACAGCGGGGACATCCCGATCGGGCCCACCGTCGGCATCCCCTACGCGCCCGACCGGCTGCCCGCACGAGGCGAAGCGGGCAAGTCCAAGCGGTGGGCGGTGTGCGAACAGCCGGGCGTGTCCGAGCAGTCCGTCCAGAGCGCCACCTTCGTGCTCGCCGACCGCGACGTCGGCGAGGTGGAGGGCGAGCACCGGCTCTCCGGAGACGACGTCATGTACGTGCAGAGCGGCGACGAGAAGCGGTTCCTCGTCGACGCACGCGGCACCAAGTACGAGATCGGCACGGAGAACAGCGAACTCCTCCTCCGCTCACTCGTCGGAGAAGGCCGTCCCCAGCAGGTCAGCGACGCATGGCTCGCCACCTTCCGCGACGGCAGCCCCATCCACTTCCCGGAACTCCCCGAGGGCGTCGGCACCCCGGCCGGCATAGACGGGCTCGACGACTCCGCGAACCAGGTCGGCATGGTGCTCATCGCCCCCACCGGCTCCGGGCCGCAGCACTACGTCGTCCTGTCGAACAAGGTCGTCCCCATCACCGACTTCACCGCCCGGCTCCTCCTCGACCACCCCGGCTCCCTCGAACTGGGGCAGAAGGGCAAGGCCATGGAGGTCGCGGCGCAGTCCTTCACCGCCGCCGACGCGTCCGACGGGCCCACCGTCGAGTACGACTGGCCGGAGCTGGAACCCGACCAGTCCAACTCCGCCTCCCGCGACACCGTGTGCAGCGTCCTGCGCAAGGTCGATGACGACGGCTCCGTCACGCTGTCCACGTGGGCCGGCGACGCCTACCCCGTCCCCATCTCCGACGGCACCACCAGCGCCTACGTCACCCCCGGCTCCGGGCTGCTGTACCGCCAGTTCCAGGGAACCGACACCTCCACGGGCGGCACCTTCCTCGTCACCGACACGGGCCTGCGCTACGCCGTCCAGTCCAACACCGACAGCAGCGCCCGGGACGCGGACGAGGGTGAGGAGACGGACGCGGCCAACGACAACAACCAGGCCCAGCTCCGGCTCGGCTACAAGGACGTCGAGCCCGTCCCCGTGCCCGCCCACTGGTCCGAGTTCCTGCCCAAGGGCCCGCGGCTCGACACCACCAGCGCGCGGCAGCCGCAGGGGGCATGATGAAGCGCCCCGCAACCCTTCCCGCCGTCCTGGCCCTCGGCCTGGGCACGCTCCTGGGCCCACCCGCTCACGCCGCCGACCCCGGCCCTGGCCCCGGTCCCGGCTCCCGCACGGAACTCGCGGCGGGCGGCCAGTGCACCTACCCCGCCAAGACCTTCAAGGGCCGCCCCTGGTACCTCCAGCGCGTACTCCTGGACGAACTCTGGGACCAGACCAAGGGCGAGGGCGTGCGCGTCGCCGTCATCGACACCGGCGTCGACGCCAAGCACGCCCAGCTCAAGGGCGCCGTCGACATCGACAGCGGCGCCGACCTCATCCCCGAGGACAAGCAGCGCGAGGGCGCCCCCAAGGGTCCGACCGCCGACCTCGTCGGCCACGGCACCAAGGTTGCCGGCATCATCGCCGCACGTCCCGCCGAAGGCACCGGATTCGTCGGCATCGCTCCCGAGGCCACCGTCATCCCGATCCGCCAGAACGACGCCGAGGGCGTGGGAACCACCGAAACCCTCGCCCAGGGCATCCGCCACGCGATCGCGGAGGAGGCCGACGTCATCAACATCTCCCAGGACACCGTCGACCCGCTGTCCGACGACCACCCGCTCAGGGAGGCCATCCAGGAGGCCCTGGACGCCGAAATCGTCGTCATCGCCTCCGCAGGCAACGACGGGGCGGACGGCAAGCTCAAGAAGACCTTCCCGGCCTCCCTGCCCGGCGTCCTCGCTGTGGCCGCCTCCGACCGGAACAACGAGCGGGCCCTCTTCTCCCAGCGCGGTGAGTTCGTCGGCATAGCGGCACCGGGCGTCGACATCGTCTCGACGGTTCCCGGGGGCGGACACTGCGCGGACAACGGCACGAGCTTCGCCGCCCCCTTCGTCGCCGGCGTCGCCGCACTCATCCTCGCCGAGCACCCCGACTGGGAGCCCCACCAGGTCGTCGCGCAGATCCAGCAGACCGCCGAACGGGCGATCAGCGGCGCCGACCACCACGTGGGCTGGGGCGTCATCGACCCGGTCCGCGCGCTCACCCAGGACGACCGGCCCATCGAGAAGCCCGTGGCCCGCGACGGCGTCCAGCCCGCACCGGCCCCGGAACCGGCGCCGCTCCAGCTCGGTGAGTCCTACGCCGAGCGCAACGAGCGCCTGGGCACCTACGTGTTCCTGACCGCAGCCGTCCTCGTCGGCGTCGTCGCCGGCACCTCGGTCGTCCTCCGCGACCGCCGCCGACGCCCGCTCAGGGGATGACCGGCGACCGGATGATGTTGCAGTTGTGACACAGCCCCGCGAGGCGTCAACTAACCGCTGGCACTATGACTTTCACCGCTCTACCTTGCAGTTGGAACCGACTGCACATCGGGATAGAGTGACCACTACACGTTAACGGGGATAGGTTGGCCAGGGGGGCTTGCCATGGTTGACGCCCATCAGGGCGGCGGGGGGACTTCGGGCGATTTCAGACGTGCTGCGGAGTCGCTGAAGGACTTCAAGAAACGCGTCGACGCCATCATCGAGAACCTCGAGAAGTCGGCCGCGTCCAAGACCAACCTCAGCACCAACGCCGTCGTACCGAAGGCTTCATACGGCACGGGATTCAGCGAGGCGGAGGACCTGTCCCGCCAGTACGACCGGATTCACGAGCATCTGACCACGCTGTCCCAGACGTTCAGCGACCAGATCGACGCCATGGGTATCGCCGTCCTCGGCGCCGACATCGGCTTCGACAACCTGGAAGAGGACCTGAAGCGCCGCTTCTGGGAGATTCTCGGCCGCACCAAGATCCACCACGAGGCCAGCCAGGGCGCCAAGGACACCGGCGACAAGTCCAACTCCGACGTGAACCAGGGTCTGTAGCAGTGAGGGCAGGCATCGATGAGTGACGAGGAACCCTCGCTCGACGAGGCACAGGCGCATCTGCAGGTCAACCTGACCGACATCAGCCGGCGGCAGCGGTCCATGCTCACGTGGGGCGGTGGCGACGTCTCCCTCGGGGAGACGGACTTCGAGGGCTACCAGCTCAACAGCATGCTGGACATGGTCGAGAGCGCGAAGCCCAGCGATCTGGAAGCCGCCGCGGACGCCCTCTCGAACGCGTCGGACGCGATCGAGGGCGTCGGTGAGGACATCAAGAAGTACGCGGCCAACGTCGACTGGGAGGGCGAGTCCGGGGACGCCTTCCGTACGTGGGCGGACAACCTCGGCAAGAACACGCTGAAACTGGCCTCGTACACCGGCCAGGCCGGGATCCAGATGCGCGCAGCATCCATCGGCCTTGCCTCCGTCAAGAGCGGCATGCCCCCGCGTGAGTACGGTCCCTACCTGCCGGTGGACATCCAGGAAGCCAGCGCCGCGGATGATCCGCGGGAGAGGAACCGCCAGGAAGCCATCAATCAGATGAACCGGCTGTCTTCCTTCTACAAGGTGTCCCACGACAACATGGCCACCCAGGAGGAGCCCACCTTCGCCCCACCCCCGGACTTCGGCGTGCCGGAGCCGGATAAAGGGGGTGAGTATGAGAGAGGGAACGGTGTAGGGTCTGTGCCTTCTGGGAGCACGGCAGAGCGACCTGCACCTGTCGACGTGCGAAGCTCAGACTTTGAGGCGTCGACGCTCACCAATCTTCGTCCGACAGGGGAGACCAACTCGACGCGCCCCGTTGGAACAGAGATTAATAACACGACTCTGCCGACGCCGCCCACGGAAAAGTCAATAACTCGCCCTGGTCCCGCGACCAGTAGCCCGCCTTCTGCGCCGAACACTTTTCCCGTAGTACCACCTACCTCTGGAACACAGCGGGTACCGGAACAAAGGACCGGCCAATTCTCCGATGGGCGAAATCCGCATAAACGTACTCTCCCGCCGTACCAGTCAGGCACGGGACCCCGTCCTGACGCACGCACCAACGGGACGTCGCCTCCTGTCGGGCGTCCACCCGGACTAAATGTGGGGAACCCCGCTCCCTTGGGTCGTCCACCGCAGGTGAATGTTCCGCCCAGAACTGGACGGCCGGACG
This sequence comes from Streptomyces sp. WMMC1477, assembly GCF_027460245.1. NCBI lineage: Bacteria > Bacillati > Actinomycetota > Actinomycetes > Kitasatosporales > Streptomycetaceae > Streptomyces > Streptomyces sp. WMMC1477. The sequence continues at coordinate 4,580,788 of NZ_JAPZBD010000003.1, forward strand.
CCATCGTCGGCGGAATGCCGTACCGACCTGGCCCTGCGGGCCCCGGACCCATTCCGCAGGGAACGGTCGCTGGAACCGAACGCGGACCAGTGGGACGAACGCCCATGATCGGTCACCCCGGAACAGCTGGACCGGTCGGGGGCAAAGGGCCCATTGGCTCGGACCGTCGCCTCTCCACTGGTGGTGCGGGCGCCAGCGACCCGCGCTCGGCAACCACGAATCGCTCCCAGCGGGCCGGCTTCTATACGCCCGGAGGGATGGGACTCGTCCAGCGACCGGTCACAGCCGAGTCTCGGAATCGTGAGGAGAGTCGAGGCGACGCCCGACCGGAATACCTCACCGAGGACGAGGAGACGTGGAAGGGGCGGCGAAGCATCGTTCCCCCTGTGGTTGAGTAAGCAGATGGGGCAGTGCAAGTAATGGCGATACTGCGCACCAAGGAGGGGTCACCTTGTCAGTGACATTGTTTCGACGGGTCTCCTTGCTGACAATTTTGGCATCTCTCCTGGGATCATCGATCTGGCTGGCGCCCGCAGCGACTGCTCGTGACATCAGCGAGGAACAATGGTACCTCGGACCCATGAAAGCCGAGGAGATGTGGGAAGTCAGCACAGGTGAAGGGGTTACGGTAGCTGTCATTGATTCGGGAGTGAAATCGAGCGCAACGCTCAATGGCAGGCTGCTGCCCGGTGAAGACCTCACTGATCTCCCTGGTGATGCTACGGACGACTATCTCCCCCATGGCACGAGCGTGGCCGAAGTAATTGCCGGAACGGGCAAGAACGGCGGGGTGCAAGGAATCGCGCCTGGGGTCAAAATTCTGCCGCTTCGAGTGAAACTGGCGACCGACGAAGATGACGGCTGGGAAGACAGTGGTGAAACCTCTCTCGAGGATGCGATACGCGTAGCGGCTGATAGTGATGCTCGAATTCTTAATATGTCGATCGGATCTGTCCCCACGCAGGCACTGGAATCAGCTGTCGACTACGCCGTTAGCAAGGGGAAGCTGATTTTTGCGAGCACTGGCAATAATGGAGATGAGGGTAATCAGCCGATATTTCCAGCATCTTACGCCAATGTGGTAGCCGTTGGCGCGGTCAACAAAAACAATAGGGTTGCGGAGTACTCGCAGTACGGTCAAACTGATCTTACGGCGCCGGGTTCTGATATTCCGGTTTGGTGTGACAAAGACTTTACCAGTTACTGCATGGGTGACGGAACAAGTATCGCAACAGCTGTTGCTTCCGGTTCTGCAGCACTCATTTGGGCGGAACACCCGGACTGGACAGCCAATCAGGTTCTCCGGGTCATGATGGAGACGGCTAGCAAGCCCGCCGACGGGAGTGACTACAGCACCAAGCTGGGGTACGGAACCGTACGGCCCAGGAAAGTCCTCCTAGACGGGGAGGGCGATCCGGGGGACCCGAACCAGCATCCGCTGCTCAAGGAAGAAGCGTCACCTTCCCCTTCGGCACCCACCTCAGCGCCGCCCGAGGAGAAGCCGGCTGACAACGACGACTCGAAGTCGGACTGGGTGGAGGTCGCCGAGGAAGACGATGGCGACGACGGGCCGTCAACGGGCCTGCTGATCGGCGGTGCCGTCGCGGCCGTGCTCGTCGTGGCTGCCGGAGTCGGGTTCCTGGTACTGCGCCGCAGATAGCCCGCCGTCGAGCAGCCGCAGCGAAAGACCACTCAAGCAACCACTCGCTCTGGAGGAGGAGCACATGGCCGAGGGAAACAACCCGGGCACCGGTTTCAGGTCAGAAGACGGAGACCTTGCGCAGCTCATCAAGGACGTCGACGCGATGCAGAGCACGCTGCAGGGCAGGATCTCCGCTCTGAACGCTGCGGTGGACACGATCGAGACCGGTTGGAAGGGTTCGGCCGCGGGGGCCTACAACCACCTCCAGCGTCAGGCGAACGAGTACGCCCGGAAGCTCTACGACAAGCTCCGCTTCATGGAGGAGGCCCTCCAGATGAGCAAGGACGGCTTCACCGCGAACGAGCTGGAGCAGCTGGAGAACTTCAAGAAGATTCACGGGCAGAGCCCGATCAGCGACTTCGTCGACTCCTCGGCGACCGTCAAGTAACGAGAAGGGGGAACCATGACCATCGAGGTCACGTACGGGACGGTCACCACGGCCGCCAGCGACATCCGCAAGGCGGCGGGCGAGATCGGCACCCAGCTCTCCAGCCTGCAGGGTCGCGTGGCGAAGGTCGTCGCCGGCTGGGATGGTGAGGCCAGGGAGGCCTTCCACCTGAAGCAGCGCGGTTGGGACCAGGAGGTCCAGGGGCTCAAGGACACCCTTGACGCCATCGCCACCGCGCTCGACAACTCGACCGCCGGCTACCAGGGCACCGACAAGAAGACCGCCACGCTCTTCGACTTCTGAGTTGCGTGCACTGCACGTGAGGGGGCGGACGCCTGCATGGCGTCCGCCCCCTCACGTGCGAGACAGGTTGCCGAACTGCGGAGTGGGAGGTAGGAGAGCTTCTCTCACGTGGCGTTCCTGATCAGCTTCTCGTAGCAGGTCAGAGCTGCTGCGAGTCCGAGGAAGGCCGGGAAGTGCGTGCCTCTGCGCTCGTATCGGACGGTGGGGCGACGGTAGTCGATGAGCCAGAAAGCCGACCGTTCGCTCTTCCAACGGCGCCGGCCGAGGTGTTCCCTGGATTCGATGCCCGGCCGGGCGATGCGCGGGACGAGGCTGCGGCTGCGCGGCGATCCCAAGTGCCCGGCCGCGTGGTAGGCCTTGTCCACACGGAGCTTGGCGGGGCAGCGTCGGCACGGACCTCGCCGCGGCCTGATGGCGGGTATGCCCAGGATCAGCGGCGGCAGGGCTTGGCTGTCATGGACGTTCGCGCCGGACACACCGAGTACGAGCGGTAGGCCCTGGGCGTCGGAGACGGGCCGTGCTCACTGCCGTGGTGTACGTGCTGATGAGCGGATGCGCGTGGGGGGGCATCTTCCCGAGACGTTCGGCGTCTCACCCACCACCGCGCACAGTCGGTTCTCCGCGTGGACGGAGACCGGGCTGTGGAGACGGCTGCGCCGTGCCGTCTTGGACGAGATCGGTGCTCGCGGTGAGCTGCGCCGGACCTCGGCGATCGTCGATGCTGCCTCGGTCCGTGCTGGAAGGGGCGATCGCTGACTGGGCGCGATCCGGTCGACCGGGGCAAGAAGGGCAGCAAATTGCACCGCTCATCTGACGGAGCCGTCCCTCCTCCCTGCGACCGCGAAGCGAACGAAGGGGTCAACGGAGCGACCAGCGAACAGTGTTCGTCAGGAAGTAACCGTTGTGACAGATCGACGCCCATGGGAGGCATCATGCCTCATTGATCTCACGCCGCGTGAGGCGAGCTTTGGTCGAGCTTGTGGGAGGAGTACGCTTTGAGCATTTGGCGTAGAGGTCATACCTGCCGGTCGGTGACATTATCGTTCTTGGTGGTTCTTCTTATCTCTATTCCGGTGAAGGCGTCACCTTGAGTGTATTCCTATTGAAGGATGTCGTCGTTGGAGTCAAATAGGTGATTATCAAGGGGTAGCGCGGGAAAGTACTCGGTGTCTGCATCTCCTGTTAGGACTGACAGGAGGAACGGAGCGCACTGGGTGGAGTGGCGCTCCCACTCGGGGCCCCGGCCCTCATGGAGCATCACGGTCCATTCTGCGGGTTTCTGGTCAGGCCGGACCAGCCAGTAGAGCATCGCCCCGCTGCCTTCGATGTAGGCCCATGGGAGGATTTTCGAGCCTTTGCCGTGAAGTTCCGCTGGTTTGGGCTCTGTCTGCCAAAGCGTCGTGAGTTCCTCGAGTCGTTCCGTTGCCTGGTCGGTGAGGTTGTAATCCTTGTCAGGGCACTCCGGGTCTAGGAGCCAGATCGTCTCATCGAATGCCCCCCCTCCGTACAGCTCCACGAGTTCTTTGTAGTCCTCGGGGAGTGCGGTGCCGAGTGTCCGCTCGACGGAGGCCCAGTCGCGCACTTGGCGTGGCCTTCCGGGCGGGACGAGTTCGGTGAGGCGTGCCACGGCGACATGCATGACGGTGTGTCTCCTTGTGTGCGAGATTATGGTTTGGGGACGTTCAGTATCGTTATCGTGTTCGTATTGCTGCTACTGCCGTAGGGGGTGAAGCTGAAGCCGCGGTCTCCATGTGCCTCGAGTGTGAGTCCCAGCGGCGTCACGTCGGTGGGGTCGTTGGTTCGGTAAACGGGTGTGACGGTGTACTCGACCGTCTCTCCGTTGTCGACGGCTGCCCTGATCTGGTCTTCGATCATCTTCATGACAGGAGAGTTAGCGTTGCGGTGCATGGTGACGAAATTCCGCAGATCTTTGTTTGATCCACCAATCTGGGCGCCAAGCAGGTGTGTCTTGTTCAACTTCTTGTACTTCTGATAACCGGCGACTCCGTTGGCGGGGGGATTGGTCTTTCCGCCGGTCATATCCGGTTCGATCGTCGCATGCATCCCAGTGGCACGACCACCGGGCCCGGGCGCGCCGTAGTGGACGCGGCCTCCCCAGGTGACGTCGTTCTCGTCGCAGGGGGCGAGGCCGAGCGGATCGACCAGTGAACCAGGACTGTCGACATACGCGACGGGATTCGGGGCCGGGGCGAGGCCGAGGGGGTCGGGGGTGGTGTAGCGGGCGGTGTCGGGGTCGTAGTGGCGGAAGTAGTTGTAGTGGAGCTCGGTCTCGGGGTCAGCGTATTGGCCGGGGAACCGGAGCGGGGTGTAGGCGGTGGCGTCGCGGTTCCATGTCGTGCGTCCCCAGAGGGTTGCCCGGGTGTGCCAGGCGATGTGCCCGGCCTCGTCGACGAGTTCGGTGGGGGTGCCGACGAGGTCGGTGACGATGGCGAAGAAGCGGGCGTCGACCTCGGACTGGTCAATGGGGTTGAGGCGGCGCTCGGTCTGGGTGAGGGGGCGGTAGCCGTCGTGGTCCCAGGTGAGGGCCGTGTGCGTGGTGGAGTTGACCTCTTCGGCGAGCCGGGTGTCGTCCCAGGTGAAGCGGATCTCCTCGGCGACGGTGTGGCCGTCTGCGGCCAGGCGCTGCTTTGCGGTGCGGCGGCCGAGGGGGTCGTAGTGGTAGCGCCAGACGGTGCCGTCGGGGGTGGTGCAGCCGGTGAGGCGGTCCTCGGCGTCCCAGGTGTAGCGCCAGGTGTCGGGCTTGCGGGACAGCCGGGTCTGCTGGCGGAGCGTGGTGCGGCCGGCGGCGTCGTACGCGTAGCGGATGCGGCCGGCGGTGAGGAGACGGGTGCCGGAGTATGTGCGCTCACCGCGCGCCTCGGAGTGAGGGGCGTGGTCGGGCCACTGGGCGGCGGTCTGGTTGCCGGCGCTGTCGTAGGCGTAGGTCTCGGACCAGCCGTCGGCCGTGACGCTGAGGGGGCGGCCGGTGGGGTCGAGCGCGTAGTGCTCCGTGTCGCCGGTGAGCCGGTCGGTGACGGCGGTGAGGTGATGGTCCGGGCGGTACGTGTAGGCGCGGGAGCGCAGGGTGCGGGCCTGGCCGGTGAGCGTCTGGCTGGCGGGACGGCCCAACGTGTCGAAGGTGGTCGCCAGGGTGATCGGGCTGTCCGGGGTACCGAAGGAACGTTGCTGTTCGCGGCCGAGGGCGTCGAAAGCGAACGCCAGTGCGTGGCCGTTGACGGTGAGGCCGGTGCGGTTGCCGGACTGGTCGTAGGTCAGCTCCGTCACGACCCCCGTCGGGGTGGTGCGTGACGTGCGCCGGCCGAGGGCGTCGTAGCCGTAGCGCGTCGTGCGGCCGTCGACACTTTCCGCCAGGACGCGGCCCATCACGTCGCGTTCGAGGACGAGCGTCGATTCCGGGTTGGCCGCGCGTATGAGGTGGCCTGAGGCGTCGTAGACGTATGCGGTGACGGTTCCCTCGACGTCCTTCGTGACGGGACGGCCGAGGCTGTCGTGGGTGTAGCTGATCTGCTGACCCAGCGGCGTGGTGCGGGAGGCCAGGCGGCCCGCGGCGTCGTGGGCGTAGGCGATGGTGCGGTCGTCGAAGTCGGTCTCGGAGGTGAGGAGGCCGCGGGCGTTGTAGCCGTAGTCCCAGGTGAGGCCCTGCGGGTTGAGGACCTGGGTGAGGCGCAGCTCGGTGTCGTAGCGGAACTCGTAGCGCACGCCGTCGGGGCCGGTGCGGGCGGTGAGCTTGTCGAAGTGCCCGTACTCCATGGCGGTCAGGCCGCCGCCCGGGTCCGTGTGGGAAAGACAGTTGCCCTCGCCGTCCCACGTCCACGTCTCGCTCGTGCCGTCGGCCGCGATGCGACGGGACGGCTTGCCCTCGACCGTCCACTCGAGGCGGGTCGTGCCGCCGAGCGGACCGGTGACGGCCACCGGTCGGCCGAACGCGTCCCGGACGAGGGTGGCGGTGTTGCTCTCGGCGTCCGCGGTGGCCACGACGAGACCGGCGGGGTCGTTGTGGAGGCGCTGGGTGTTGCCCGCCGGGTCGGTGACGGTGGCGGTCGCCCCACGGTCGTCGTGAGTGAACCGGGTGGTGAGGCGCTCGGGGGTGGTGAGGGCCGTGCGGTTGCCGCGCTCGTCGTATGTCTGCCGCCACGTTGCGCCGTCGGGGCCGGTGATCTCGACGGGCAGGTTCAGCGCGTCGTAGGTGGCGGTGGACGTGGAGCCGTCGGGCAGGTGGACGGCGGTCAGGTTGCCGTGGTCGTCGTAGGTGTAGGTGGTGGTGTGGCCCAGGGGGTCGGTGCGGGAGAGCAGATGGTCGCGGCGGTCCCATTCCTGGCGGGTGGTGTGGCCGAGCGGGTCCGTCTCGGCGACGACCTGGGCCAGGTGGTTGAGCTGGAACGTGGTGGTGGCGCCGGTGGAGTCCGTGTGCCGGGTGATCCGGTTCTCGAGGTCGTAGGAGAGGGTCGAGGAAAGGTGTCCCTCGGGGCCGACGGTCTCGATGACGCGGCCGGAGGCGTCGTAGACGTACGTGAACGTGGAGTCGTTGCGGTCGGTCCATGACGTGATCCGGCCTTCGGCGTCGTAGGTGAACCGCAGCGGAAGGCCGGAGGGGTTGGTGACGGCGTCGAGGTTGCCGCTGTCGTCGTAGCCGTAGGCCATGACGCGCTGCGGGCCTTGCGGCGTGCGCAGGGCGATGCTGGTCACGCGGCGGGGACCGCCGTCGGGCAGCGCCGCCGTGCTGATCTCGACGTGGTAGCCCCCGGTATGGGTCACGGCGATGGGGACGCCGTCGGCGTCGCGGTGGACGTCGACACGGTTGCCGTTGCGGTCCTCGATGTCGGTCAGCCAGCACAGCGCCGGGTCGTCGAAGACTCCGCCGGGAAGCTCTCCGCTGGCCGGGAAGCGCCGGGTGTGGCCCGTGTGCGGGTCGGTGACCGTGAAGACGGCCGCACCGGCGTCGTCGTCGGCGCGGACCAGAGGCAGCCGCGGGCCTTCCACCGGCAGCACCGGCTCGCCGTCCGGCTCCGGGGCGCGGGGGTAGATGAGAGTGGAGCCGTCCTGCCGGGCGAAGAACACGGAGCCGTCGCCGTCCATGTGGAGGCGCTCGTCCAGCGTGCACGCCCAGGAGCGGCCGAAGGAGTGGCCGTAGCGGTAGTTGGAGAGGTGGGTGCGCGACAGGACCAGCGGGAGCACGCCCGGCAACTGGAGGTCCGTCTGAGCGAGGACCATCTGCCCGGTGGCGACGTCGATGGGGTCGCCCACGCACTTGTAGAGGTCGACCGGGCGGCTTTCCAGCTGCGGGTTGGACAGGGAGTTCCGCAGCGAGTTCGGCTGCGTCTTCGTGCGCTGGAACGAGAAGTCGAGGGGCTTGCCGGGGGTGACGGGGCCGCCTCGGGGTCCGGGGCCCGGGTCGCCGCCCTGGCCGGTCTTGATGCTGTTGATCCGGTCGCGGGTGTCCCGTTCGTTGGTGTCGTGGAGGTTGGAGGTGGTGCGCACGCGCTTGGGGATGTTGCCGCCGACGTGGTCGGTGAGCGTCTTGTGCGCCTTGTCGAGCGCCTCCATCATGCGGTCGGCGACGGGGTCGATGACCCCGGCGATGTCGTCCTTGCCCCGAGTGCGGTTGTGGTTGCTGCGGGCGAGGGTCAGCCTGCTCTTCGTACGGCCGTTCATGGTGATGCCGACGCCGTCGAGGGACGTGACGGCGCGGTCGTGCTCGCCCGGGTCGACGCTGAGCTTCTTCAGCAGCCCGCGCATGGTCGGCACGCCGTCGGCGGACGCGAGGCCGAGGGACTCCTGCCCGCTCTGCACCCCGTCCTGGATCCCCTCCTTGCCGGCCTCACCGATCTTGTCCATGTCGACGCCGTCCTGGAGGCCCAGGCCGTTGGCGGCGATCTGGACGACGAGCTCGGTGGCCATGCTCTCCAGGGCGACGACGGCCGGTTCGGCCATCGCGGCGATGATGTGCTTGACGGCCTCGTCCATCGCCGTCTGGATGGCCTCCTTGACCAGCTTCCGGCAGGTGGCGACGGCCGCCGCGCCGATCACCGTGGACGCGCCGAAGGTGAAGAAGGCGCCGACGGCGCTGGTCGTCGCCGTGGCCGCGCAGGCGACGAGGTGTCCGACCGCTACGACCTTCTGCGCCTCGATGATGCCCGCGGCGCCGTCCAGCGCGGTCGCCATGATCCGTGCCGCGGAGGCCAGGTCCTTGAGGTGGGTGTTGTCCACCTTCTCCCAGTGGCCGTTCAGCGCCGTGAGCGCCTCACTCTCACCGGAGGAGATGAGCCGCTTGACGCCCTGGCGGGCCGAGTGGGCGTCGTCCTCGACGTCGTCGGCGAAGTCCCGCAGGTTGTCCGCCATGTCGCGGTAGGCGTCCTCGTCGACGTTCGGCCACGGAACGCCGATGAGATCCAGCACCATGTCCGCCTCGGACGGCAACACCACTGCCATCGAACCCCGCCCCCCACCAAGCCAGTTCACCCCGAGAATCGAACAACAATTTTGTCATACGGGGTTTGCGAACGAGGTGGGCCAACGGTTTCCGGACAGGCGTCAGACCTGGTTGTTCGGCAGCCAGCCCACCTGGACGAGCGGCGCGCCCCGCTTTCGGGAAGCGAACACGCCCCGCCCGGGCGGCATCGGCCGGGCCCGGACGTTGCCGAGGATGTCGCCCTCCATCGGGTCACCTGACAGGACGACGCCCTGGGCGCCGAGCTCCTTGATGCGCTGCATGAACGCCTCGTAGAACGACCGGGACGCGCCCGAGGCGTTGCGGGCGATGATGAACCGGACGCCGATGTCCCGCGCGAACGGCAGGTGTTCGGTGAGAGCGGCGAAGGGGTTGCCGGTGGAGTTGGCGACCAGCTCCCAGTCGTCGACGACGATGAAGATGCGCGGCCCCGACCACCAGCTCCGGTCCCGCAGCTGCTGCGGCGTGACGTCGTCCGGGGGAGTGCGCTTCTCCATGAGGTCGCGCAGCGCCGCCACATGGGTGTCCAGCCCGTTGGACATCGCCGCGTACACGATGAGGTGGGAGTCCGGGATGCTGCTCAGGAGGCCACGCCGGTAGTCGGCGACGACGATCCTGGCCTCGTCGGGCGTGTAGCGCTCGGTGATCTGCTTGGCCAGCAGCCGGATGAGCGCCGTCTTGCCGGATTCGCTCTCGCCGAAGACGAGGAAGAAGGGGTCGGTCTCGAAGTCGACGTAGACCGGTTCGAGGTTGGTCTCGTCGATCCCGAACGCGATGCCGCGCTCGGGACGCTCGTTGCCCTTGGGAAGCTGCTGCGCGGGCACCTCGCGCGGCAGCAGCCGTACGGCGGGCGCGGGGTCCGCCGTCCACGCCTCCCGCACCCGGGCGACCATCTCCTCAGTGCCCTCGGAGAGGGTGTCGGCGTCGTTGCTGCCGTCGATGCGCGGCATCGCGGCCATGAAGTGCAGCTTCTGCGGGGTCTGCCCGCGGCCGGGCACGCCCGCGGGCACGTTCGCGGCGACCTTCCGGTCGAACTCCGAGTCCATGGTGTCGCCGAGGCGCAGCTCCAGCCGGTTCCCGAGCTGGTCCTTCAGCGCCGGCCGCATCTCCATGCTGCGCGACGACGTGGCGATGACGTGGACGCCGTAGCCCAGGCCGCGCCCCGCGATGTCCGTCACGACCTCGGTCAGCAGGTCGTACTCCTGCTTGAAGCTCGCCCAGCCGTCGATGACCAGGAAGACGTCGCCGAAGGGCTGGTCGGTGATCTGCCCACGGGCGCGGCGTCGCCGGTAGGTGGCGACGGAGTCGATGGAGTGCGCGCGGAAGTACTCCTCGCGGCGGGCGAGGATGCCGGCGACCTCGGCGACGGTGCGGCGTACGCGTTCCGGGTCCAGCCGCGAGGCGACGCCGCCGACGTGCGGGAGTCCGGACACGGCCGTCATGCCGCCGCCGCCGAAGTCCAGCCCGTAGAACTGCACCTCCCGCGGTGTGTGCGTGAGTGCGAACGACGAGATGATCGTGCGCAGCAGCGTCGACTTGCCCGACTGCGGTCCGCCGATGACGAGCATGTTGCCCGCCGCTCCGGAGAAGTCGACGTAGAGGACCTCGCGGCGCTGCTCGAACGGCTTGTCGACGAGCCCCAGCGGGACGACGAGACGGCCGAGCTGCGGGTGGCCGGGGACGCTGAGTCCGCGGTCCTCCACCGTCGTCAGGCCCTGCAGCAGCTCGTCCAGCGGGGATGCCTTGTCCAGGGGCGGCAGCCACACCTGGTGGGCCGGGGGCCCCTGCCCGTCGAGGCGGCGGACGATGACGTCGAGCACGGTGTCGGCCAGTGCCTCGTCCTCCGCCGTGTCACCGGCGTCGGGGCGCTCGGCCTGCGGCTCCGCGGCCGCGTACCGGACGGGCACGGGCGCGGCCGTGAACAGGGCGGGCCGGCGCTCGACGGTCGGGCCGGTGCCGGAGCTCACCCGGTTCGAACCGGCGGTCCGGTAGACGCCGGAGACGTAGGCGGCCTTGAAGCGCGTCATCTCGTCCGTGCCGAACTTCAGATAGCCGGAGCCGGGCACCGAGGGAAGATGGTAGGCGTCGGGGACACCGATGGCGGTGCGGGACTCGGCGGCGGAGAAGGTGCGCAGGCCGATGCGGTACGACAGATAGGTCTCCAGGCCGCGCAGCCGGCCTTCCTCCAGCCGTTGCGAGGCGAGGAGCAGGTGGACGCCCAGCGACCGGCCGATGCGGCCGATCTGGATGAACATGTCGATGAAGTCGGGCTTGGCGGTGAGCAGCTCGCTGAACTCGTCGATGACGATGACCAGCGAGGCGATCGGGTCCAGTGGGGCACCGGCGGCGCGGGCCTTCTCGTAGTCGTGGATGTTGGCGTAGTTGCCGGCGTCGCGGAGCATCTCCTGGCGGCGGTTGAGCTCGCCGCGGATCGAGTCGCCCATGCGGTCGACCAGCGTGAGGTCGTCGGCGAGGTTGGTGATCACCGCGGCGACGTGCGGCATGTTGGACATGCCCGCGAACGTCGCGCCGCCCTTGAAGTCCGCGAGGACGAAGTTCAGCGTCTCCGACGAGTGGGTGACGGCGAGGCCGAGCACGAGCGTCCGCAGCAGCTCCGACTTGCCGGAACCGGTCGCGCCGACGCACAGGCCGTGCGGGCCCATGCCGTCCTGCGCGGCCTCCTTGATGTCGAGCATGACGGGCTGGCCGTCCTCCCCGACGCCGATCGGTACGCGCAACCGGTCGCCCTGCGAGCGGGGCCGCCAGGTGCGGGCGACGTCGACCGAGGCGGCGTCGCCCAGCGCGAGCAGGTCGGTGAACTCAAGGTTGGCCAGGAGCGGTTCGTCGTCGTCCCCACCGGCGGAGACCCGCAGCGGCGCCAGCTGACGGGCGAGGGCCTCGGCGGCCTCCACCGCCAGCGTGTCGGGCTCGCCCTCGTAGACGAGGCCGTTCGCGGCCTCCATGCGCAGCTCCCGCGGCCGCACCACGACGGACAGCCCGCCGCGCGGTTCCCGCAGCTCGCCCGGCACCACCTCGATGACCGTCACGCCCTGCAGTCCTTCGGGCGACGCGAACACCGAGGTGGGCGGCACCGTCGAACCGTCCAGCACGAGGACGACGTGGGGCTGGTCCAGGACGGGCTGGGCCTGCGGGTGGAACCGCGTCCGGCCGTCCAGCCGGGGCCGCAGCATCTCCTCCAGCTCGATCAGGTCCTCGCCGATCAGCCGGCGGGTGCCGGCGCCGTCGATCGAGCCCGGGATCTGGAGGTGCGGCAGCCACTTGGCCCACTCCCACCGGCCGGCCGCCTCCGGGCCCCCGGCCGCGACGGCGACCACCAGGTCGTCGGGCGAGTGCAGTGCGGTCATCTGGGCGACGAGCGCCCGCACGGAGCCGTGGACGCTGTCCGGACGGCCGGAGACGGTCAGGTGGTAGAAGGCCCGCAGCGACAGCGCCATGGGCAGGCTGTCGACGGTGCTGTGCGTGGCGATGAACCGCTGCATGGCGCCGGCGGTCAGCGGCTCCAGCTCGTCCACCGGTGCCGTGTCGGGCGCCACGAGCGGTGAGGCGAGCTGCTGCGCCCCCAGGCCGACGCGGACCTGGCCGAAGTCCGCGTCGCCGACACGGCGTTCCCAGACGCGGCTGCCCTCGGCGACGAGCGCCCACAGCTGCTCGGGTGCCGGGTGCAGGTAGAACTGCGCGTCGCGTTGTTTCGCGGCGTTGTGGTGCACCGTGCGCCTGGTCTGGGCGAGGTACTTGAGGTAGTCGCGGCGCAGCTGCGCCATCTGCCCCTGGGTGCCCCTGCGGAAACGGATGACGGTGAAGACGACCATGGCGACCGTCGAGACGGCCATGACCGCGCCCATGATCCGCATGAAGGGCATCGGCGACATGAAGAAGAACACCACGGAGCCGCCCATGCCGAGCATGGGCACGACCTGCATGAGGACGCCTTCCTGAGGCCCCCGCGGCAGCTCCGGCGGGGGTTCGAGACGCACGTCGTCGCCAGGCACTTCGGGCGGCAGCACCCGTGGCGGGCGCTTGACGACGATCTGACTCACGAGTGCATCAATCCCTCACAACGGACCGGAGGTTAATCGGTGGCCGTCGCCCCCGTGGCAGCGGTCTCCCTCCGCGCTGGGCGATCCTACTCGGCGGGTGGGCCCCGGCATCCGGATAGGGTGTCGCTCGCCGCGTGCGCAACTGTGATGAGGGGGCCGTTAGGTGAGTACGTCAGCGAGCGCGTCGGCTCCGGCGCCGACCGCCGCCACCACGGGGTTCTGCCGGGTGACGATCGTCGGGCCGGACAGTCGGATCGACGTCGCGCTGCCCGAGGACCTTCCGGTGGCGGACCTGTACGCGGAGATCCTGAGGCTGAGCGCGCAGACGCCGGCCGAGGGCGCTCCGGTGGGGTACAGCCTGGTCCGCCGGGACGGGACGGTCCTGGACAGCGCCCGCTCGCTCCTGGCCCAACGCGTACTCGACGGCGAGGTGCTGAACCTGCGTCCGTTCGCGGAGTCGCTGCCGCCCGCCGTCTTCGACGACGTGTCCGACGCCGTGGCCTCGGCCGTCACCCGCGACCGCACCCTGTGGAACGACCGGCTGATGCGCCTGGCCGGGCTCGTCGGCGGTGTCGTGCTGCTGACACTGATGGCCGGCATCGTCTGGTTCGCGGACCCGGTGGGTCACGACATGCACAGCCTGGCCGGGATCATCGCCGGCGTCACGGCCGTGCTGCTGCTGGCCCTGGCGGCCGTCCGGGCCCGGGTGTACGACGACCGGGCCGCGGGAAGGGCGCTCGGTCTGGCCGCGCTGCCGCACGCCATGGTCGCCGGCTCGGGCGTGCTGCCGTTGATGGACGGGCACGGCATCGGCCGACTGCAGTTCCTCCTCGGCTGCGTGGCCGTGCTCCTCGCCTCCACGCTGCTGATCGCCGTCATGCCGGGAGGCGACGCCCCCTTCGTCGCCGCCGCCTTCGCGAGCGCCGTCGGCACACTCGCCGTGTTCGGCATGATCCTGTTCGACGCGGACGCCCTCACGGGGGCGGCCGTCTGCGCCCCCTTCGCCATCGGCGTCATGGCCTTCCTCCCCGGACTCTCGGCGCGCTTCGCCCGCCTCCCCATCGGGTACGCCCCGCCGCGGCCCAGCCAGGAGACGGCGGCCATGACCGGCGGGGACCCGTTCGCCCCGGCCGACCCCGGCCCGGTGGACCCGGAGCGGATCTCCGGCCAGGTGCGGCGCGGCCACGAGATGCTGCTCGGACTCGTCGGCGGCTGTGCCCTGGTCGTCGCCGGCGCCGCCACGACGCTCGGCTTCTCGGACAACGTCTGGGCCCAGGTCCTCGCGCTCGCCTCGGGTGTGGCCCTGCTGCTGCGCGCCCGCCTCTTCCGCTACACGTCGCAGATCGCCTGCACCCTGGCCGCGGGCATCCTCGCCGTCGCGCTGCTCGTCACGGCGCTCGCGCTGAACTCGCCGGTCACCCAGGACGGGGGAGACCTGCGCACGCTGTGGCTCGCCGCGGCGCTCGCGGCGGGGGCGGCCCTCGTCACCGGCATCGGGCTCATCGTCCCGCGGACGGGGCTCACCCCGTTCTGGGGCCGGTTCCTCGACCTCTTCGACGCGCTCGTCCTGCTGTCCCTCACCCCGCTGTGCCTCGCCGTGCTGGACGTCTACGACGCCGCTCGCTCCATGACGAGCTGACACTGGTGACCCCGGCCCCGCGCGGGCCCGGGGTCACGGACGGTGTAGGCTACGGGTGGCCGTTCGTGTGCGCGGTGCTCCGGTGCTGTTCCAGCACGGTGCTCCGGCGCCGGCGCTCCCGTAGGCGCCCGACGGACCGGAAGAAGCCTCCCGAGTTCCGGAAGCTCCCCTGTGCAGTGGACCAGGGGCACTCGGTGGCCCTGCCCGAGGGCAGGAGAGAAACCCCTAAGGAGTGCGTGTGTCCTCTCTCGACGCCGCGACGAAGAAGAAGATCATGTCCGAGTACGCCACCAAGGAGGGCGACACCGGCTCCCCCGAGGTCCAGGTGGCTCTGCTCACCCAGCGCATCAAGGACCTCACCGAGCACCTGAAGACGCACAAGCACGACCACCACTCGCGTCGTGGTCTGCTCCTCCTGGTCGGTCAGCGCCGTCGGCTGCTGCAGTACCTGGCCAAGAAGGACATCGCGCGCTTCCGTACCCTGGTCGACCGCCTCGGCATCCGCCGTGGCGCCGCCGGCGGCGCGCGCTGAGTCATGATGGAGGGAGCGGTTCCCGTCACCGGGACCGCTCCCTTCGTCGTACCCCGCGAGACGCCTGATCTTTGTAGGCTGGCTCACGGGAGACGACCCACAACCGAATGAGGCGGAGCGCACCCGCACGACGCCGGTCCTCGGTAGTGGCCCCCGGACGGACCAGGACGTACGACAGTCCGGGAGCTTCGATCGAAGACCGGCCCGAACAGGGAGCGCTCCACCCGCCGCGGTCCGCCGCGACACGCGCGGTGGACGAATGTACGAGGAGATTTTCCTGGTGGAGAACGAGACCCACTACGCCGAGGCCGTGATCGACAACGGCGCGTTCGGCACCCGCACCATCCGCTTCGAGACGGGCCGTCTGGCGCGTCAGGCCGCCGGCTCGGCCGTGGCCTACCTGGACGACGACACCATGGTGCTGTCGGCCACCACCGCCTCGAAGAACCCGAAGGACCAGCTCGACTTCTTCCCCCTGACGGTGGACGTCGAGGAGCGCATGTACGCCGCGGGCAAGATCCCGGGGTCCTTCTTCCGCCGCGAGGGCCGGCCCTCCGAGGACGCGATCCTCACCTGCCGCCTCATCGACCGTCCGCTGCGCCCGTCCTTCAAGAAGGGCCTGCGCAACGAGATCCAGATCGTCGAGACGGTCATGGCGCTCAACCCCGACCACCTGTACGACGTGGTCGCCATCAACGCCGCCTCGTGCTCCACGCAGCTGGCCGGCCTGCCGTTCTCCGGCCCCATCGGCGCCACCCGCGTCGCCCTGATCAAGGGCCAGTGGGTGGCGTTCCCGACGCACACCGAGCTGGAGGACGCCGTCTTCGACATGGTCGTGGCCGGCCGGGTGCTGCCCGACGGTGACGTCGCGATCATGATGGTGGAGGCCGAGGCCACCGAGAAGACCGTCGAGCTGGTCCGCGGCGGCGTCACGGCGCCGACCGAGGAGGTCGTCGCCGCCGGCCTGGACGCCGCGAAGCCCTTCATCAAGGTGCTGTGCAAGGCCCAGTCGGACCTGGCCGCCAAGGCCGCCAAGCCGACCGGCGAGTTCCCGATCTTCCTCGACTACCAGGACGACGTCCTGGAGGCCCTGACCGCCGCCGTGCGCGACGAGCTGGCCCAGGCGCTCACGATCGCGGGCAAGCAGGAGCGCGAGACGGAGCTGGACCGCGTCAAGGCCGTCGCCGCCGAGAAGCTGCTGCCGCAGTTCGAGGGCCGGGAGAAGGAGATCTCCGCGGCCTACCGCTCCCTGACCAAGGAGCTCGTGCGCGAGCGCGTGATCAAGGAGAAGAAGCGCATCGACGGCCGCGGGGTCACCGAGATCCGCACCCTGGCCGCCGAGGTCGAGGCCATCCCGCGGGTGCACGGATCGGCTCTGTTCGAGCGCGGCGAGACCCAGATCCTGGGCGTCACCACGCTGAACATGCTCCGGATGGAGCAGCAGCTCGACACCCTCTCCCCGGTGACGCGCAAGCGCTACATGCACAACTACAACTTCCCGCCCTACTCCACCGGTGAGACGGGCCGCGTCGGCTCCCCGAAGCGCCGCGAGATCGGCCACGGCGCACTCGCCGAGCGCGCCCTCGTGCCGGTGCTGCCCACCCGCGAGGAGTTCCCCTACGCCATCCGCCAGGTCTCCGAGGCGCTGGGCTCCAACGGCTCGACGTCCATGGGCTCGGTGTGCGCCTCCACCATGTCGATGCTGAACGCCGGTGTGCCGCTCAAGGCGCCCGTCGCCGGTATCGCGATGGGCCTGATCTCGCAGGAGATCGAGGGCGAGACGCACTACGTCACCCTGACCGACATCCTCGGTGCCGAGGACGCCTTCGGTGACATGGACTTCAAGGTCGCCGGCACCCGCGAGTTCGTCACCGCGCTCCAGCTCGACACCAAGCTCGACGGCATCCCCGCCTCCGTGCTGGCCGCCGCGCTGAAGCAGGCCCGCGATGCCCGCCTGCACATCCTCGACGTCATGGGCGAGGCCATCGACGTCCCGGACGAGATGTCCCCCAACGCCCCGCGGATCATCACCGTGAAGATCCCCGTGGACAAGATCGGCGAGGTCATCGGCCCGAAGGGCAAGATGATCAACCAGATCCAGGAGGACACCGGCGCCGACATCACGATCGAGGACGACGGCACGATCTACATCGGTGCCGCCGACGGCCCGGCCGCCGAGGCCGCCCGCACCACGATCAACGGCATCGCCAACCCGACGATGCCCGAGGTCGGCGAGCGCTACCTCGGCACGGTGGTGAAGACGACGACCTTCGGCGCCTTCGTCTCGCTGCTCCCCGGCAAGGACGGCCTCCTGCACATCTCGCAGATCCGCAAGCTCGCCGGCGGCAAGCGCGTGGAGAACGTCGAGGACGTCCTCGGCGTGGGCCAGAAGGTCCAGGTCGAGATCGCCGAGATCGACCAGCGCGGCAAGCTGTCCCTCGTCCCCGTCCTGGAGGACGAGGAGAGCGGCGACGGCGAGAGCGCCGAGGCCACGGACGCCAAGTGACGCGTACGAGCCGTTCGACGGCCCGCCCCTCCCGAATGGAGCGGCGGGCCGTCGCCCGTACCACGACCCTGCTCCCCGGCGAGGACGGCGCCGGAACCGTCCGCCGCACGGTGCTTCCCGGCGGGCTGCGCGTCGTCACCGAGACCCTGCCGACCGTCCGCTCGGCCACCTTCGGCATCTGGGCCCACGTCGGCTCCCGGGACGAGACGCCCGCGCTCAACGGCGCCACCCACTACCTGGAGCACCTGCTCTTCAAGGGCACCGGGCGGCGCAGCGCCCTGGAGATCTCCGCGGCTCTGGACGCCGTCGGCGGCGAGATGAACGCCTTCACCGCCAAGGAGTACACCTGCTACTACGCCCGGGTACTCGACAGCGACCTGCCGCTGGCCATCGACGTCGTCTCCGACATGCTCACCGGCTCGCTCATCCGCCCCGAGGACCTGGACGCCGAGCGCGGCGTCATCCTCGAGGAGATCGCGATGACCGAGGACGACCCGGGCGACTGCGTGCACGACCTGTTCGCCCGGACCCTCTTCGGCGACACCCCGCTCGGCCGCCCCGTCCTCGGCACGGTCGAGACGGTCGAGGGCCTCACACGGGACCGGGTCGCCCGCTTCTACCGCAAGCACTACGACCCGACCCGCCTCGTCGTGGCCGCCGCCGGCAACCTCGACCACCGGGCCGTCGTCCGCCGGGTCCGGGCCGCCTTCGAGCGGGCCGGAGCACTGGACCGCACCGACGCCACGCCGCTGGCCCCGCGCTCGGGCAACCGCCGGGTCACGGCGGCCGGCCGGCTCGACGTCGTGCGCCGCCGTACCGAGCAGGCCCACCTCGTCCTCGGCATGCCCGGCGTAGCCCGCACCGACGAACGGCGCTGGGCCCTCGGCGTCCTCAACGCCGCTCTGGGCGGCGGCATGAGCAGCCGGCTCTTCCAGGAGATCCGCGAGAAGCGCGGCCTGGCCTACTCCGTCTACTCGCACACCTCCGGCTACGCCGACTGCGGGCTGTTCGGCGTCTACGCGGGCTGCCGGCCCGGCCAGGTGCACGACGTCCTGCGGATCTGCCGCGAGCAGCTCGCCGACGTCGCCGAGAACGGGCTGCCCGAGGAGGAGCTGCAGCGGGCGATCGGCCAGCTCTCCGGGGCCACCGTCCTCGGTCTGGAGGACACCGGCGCCCTCATGCACCGTCTCGGCAAGAGCGAGCTGTGCTGGGGCGAGCAGATGTCCGTCGACACGATGCTGGCCCGCATCGGTGCCGTCACGCCGGACGACGTGCGCTCCGTCGCGGCCGACGTGCTGGGCCGGAGGCCCTCGCTGTCGGTCATCGGCCCGCTGACCGAGAAGCAGTCCGCCAGGCTGGACACCGCCGTCGCCTGACGTCCTCCCGTACCGCCTCGACCCGAAGGAACACCCAACGATGAGCAAGCTGCGTGTGGCCGTGATCGGCGCCAAGGGCCGGATGGGCGCAGAGGCCGTCCAGGCCGTGGAGGCCGCCGAGGACCTCGAACTCGTCGCCGCCCTGGGCCGCGGCGACCGGCTGGAGACACTGACCGAGGCCGGGGCCCAGGTGGCCGTCGAGCTGACGCACCCGGACTCCGTGATGGCCAACGTCGAGTTCTGCGTCCGCAACGGCGTCCACGCCGTCGTCGGCACCACCGGCTGGACCGACGAGCGCCTCGCCACCCTGCGCGCCCAGCTGGCCGACTCCCCGGACACCGGCGTCCTCATCGCCCCCAACTTCGGCATCGGCGCCGTGCTCACCATGCGCTTCGCCCGCCAGGCGGCCAGGTTCTTCGACTCCGTCGAGGTCGTCGAACTGCACCACCCCGGCAAGGCCGACGCGCCCAGCGGTACGGCCGTGCGCACCGCCCAGCTCATCGCCGAGGCCCGCCGGGAGGCCGGTTGCGCCCCGCAGCCGGACGCCACCGCCACGGCGCTGGAGGGCGCCCGCGGTGCCGACGTGGACGGCGTGCCCGTGCACGCGGTCCGGCTGCGCGGCCTCGTCGCCCACCAGGAGGTCCTCCTCGGTGGGGAGGGCGAGATGCTCACCATCCGGCACGACTCGCTGCACCGCTCGTCGTTCATGCCCGGCGTGCTCCTCGGCGTCCGCCGCGTGCCCTCGACCCCCGGCCTCACCTTCGGTCTGGAACACTTCCTCGACCTGGACGACTAGGAGGGCCCACCCATGCGGGCCAAGATCACGTACTTCGTGCTGGCGGCGGTGCTCGTCGTCTACTTCGCGCTGGTCGGCAGCCGGGGCGTGCTGCTGATCCAGCAGGGCACGGCGATCACCGTCACCTTCGGCGTCGCCGTGCTCGTGCTGCCGCTCATCGGCGTCTGGTTCCTGTGGCAGAACACCCGCTTCGCCCTGAGCGCCGGACGGCTCACCCGGGAGCTGGACGCCGAGGGCGGGCTGCCGCGGGACGAGCTCGAGCGCACCCCCTCCGGGCGCATCGACCGTGCCTCCGCCGACGCCGTCTTCGCCCGTCGGCAGGCCGAGACGGAGGAGCGACCGGAGGACTGGCGAAGCTGGTTCCGGCTGGCCGTCGCCTACCACGACGCCCGCGACACCCCGAGGGCTCGCAAGGCCATGCGGCACGCCATCACGCTGCACCGACGCGAGGAGACGTCGCGGGCCGAACGCGCGGCCGCGGAACCGGCCACCGGCGCCCGGGAGACCTCCGCGGTCCAGGCGGCCTCGGAACGCCGGGAGGCCGAGGGCGAGGGCACGCCGCAGACCCGGTAGCCGGGAACCCCGCCGTTCAGCCCCGCCGGCCGGGCCCGTAGTCGGCGGCCCAGGCCTCCAGCACGTCCGCGGCCCGCTCGAAGCTCTCCGGCTTACCGAGGAAGTCCCCGCTCCTGTCGGTGACGAGCGTGCGCAACGGCTCGCCCGAACGCCGCTCGATCAGCACGGCCTGCCCCTGCACGGTGCGCGGAAGGCCGAGCCAGCGCACCGGCTGCTGCACCGTGCGCACGGCCGCGATCTTCGGCCACTTCACGGTGACCGTGTGCGTCAGGCTGACCTGCCGCACGCCGTGCGAGCTCACCCACACGCCCACCCGCAGCACCCGCAAGGCCACCAGCAGCAGCGCCACCGCGGAGCCCAGGCACACGGCGGCGCCCGACAGCGTGCCGGCCAGGGTGATGACGACGGCGGAGATCAGCAGGTAGGCGGCCAGCAGGAGCAGTACGGCCGCGCTCCCGACCCGCCACGGCCCCGGACGGTAGGGGCGGCGCCACCGGCCCCGGTCCGCGTAGGGCAGCGGCTCTTCGGAGATCTCGGCGCCCGCGCTCAGTTCGTGGTCGGCCGACAGGATGGTCAGGGGCACGACGGGTCCTCGCTCGCGATCCGGGCTGTGCGGGAGGGCGGGATGCCCGCCCTGTGACCGGTGAGGGTATCGGGACCGTCCGCGCCCGGTCACCCCAGGGCGCACAACACGGCGCGCCCGGCGTACCCGGGCGCCCCCGGTCAGCGGTCCTCCGTCGCCTCCTGCTGCTGTCCGCGGGGCTCCTCCAGCCGCACGTCCAGCGCGGGCGCGGCCAGCAGCATCGAGCCGATGAGCCCGGCCACGACGACGAGCGTCAACAGCACGCGCCCCGCCAGCACGCCGGCGCCCGGCCGCTCCCGCGGCGGCGGCGTGACGTTGCTGCGGAACCGCTGGGCCTCCACGTCGGGGGCGAACGGCTCGGGTTCTCCTCGGCGGAACATGGGCTCCGGGCTCCTTCTCTTCATGATCGACGGCTACGCGGTGAACGTCCGGCGTTTCGCCCGCGTGCCCGATTTCGGGGACTTCCTCAAACATATGGACGACAAGGACAGGTCTGCGGTTGCTTGCCCCGAGCCGGGTGGTGCCGGGGCCGTCCGAGCCGGGCCGTAGGCTGGGCGTCGCCGACGATGGACGTGATCCGGAAGGACCCTTGGTGACCGACGAACCCCGCTTCCGCAGCGACATGACCGTGGAGCTGGTCAAACACAGCGCGGCCGACACCGACGTGCTGTGGGCGGCCCGGGTCTCCACGGCCGGGGAGCAGTCGCTGGACGAGCTCAGCAAGGACCCGGAGCGGTCCAAGGGTCTGATCAACTACCTCATGCGGGACCGGCACGGCAGCCCCTTCGAGCACAACTCGATGACGTTCTTCGTCAGCGCCCCGCTCTTCGTCTTCCGCGAGTTCCACCGTCACCGCGTGGGCTGGAGTTACAACGAGGAGAGCGGGAGGTACCGGGAGCTGGAGCCGGTCTTCTACGTGCCCGACGCCTCGCGGAAGCTCGTGCAGCAGGGACGGCCGGGCAAGTACGAGTTCGTCGAGGGCGCCCCGGAGCAGCTGAAGCTGGTCGAGGGAGCCATGACCGCCTCGTACGAGCAGTCCTACGCGGCCTACCAGGAGATGCTGGAGGCCGGGGTGGCGCGCGAGGTCGCGCGGGCGACCCTGCCCGTGGGGCTGTACTCCTCCATGTACGCCACGTGCAACGCGCGCTCGCTCATGCACTTCCTCGGCCTGCGCACCAAGCACGAGCTGGCCAAGGTGCCCTCGTTCCCGCAGCGGGAGATCGAGATGGTCGCCGAGCGGATGGAGGCGGAGTGGGCCCGGCTCATGCCGCTGACCCATGCCGCCTTCAACGCGAACGGCAGGGTCGCCCCCTAACCCGTCGGTTGTGTCCGGATTGCGGTATTTCACGGGGTTCATCTACGCTGAAGGCACGGACCCGGCACTGCTTGAACCCCCGAGCAGGCAGTGCCGGGATCCCCATGTGTGAGCCCCGAGGGGGCGTTCGGCATGCACCTGCGAGTAGCGTGGACCCCATGGCTCCGACCTCCACACCGCAGACGCCCTTCGGGCGGGTCCTCACCGCCATGGTCACGCCGTTCACCGCGGACGGCGCGCTCGACCTCGACGGTGCCCAGCGCCTTGCCGCTCACCTCGTGGACGCCGGGAACGACGGCATCGTCGTCAACGGCACCACCGGCGAGTCGCCCACGACCAGCGATGCGGAGAAAGCGCAGCTCGTTCGGGCGGTCGTGGAGGCCGTCGGGGACCGGGCGCACGTCGTGGCCGGAGCCAGCACCAACAACACGGCCCACAGCCTGGAGCTCGCCCGCGCCGCCGCGAAGGCGGGCGCGCACGGCCTCCTCGCGGTGACGCCCTACTACAGCAAGCCGCCGCAGGAGGGCCTCTACCGTCACTTCACGGCCATCGCGGACGCCACCGAGCTGCCCGTGATGCTGTACGACATCCCCGGCCGTTCCGGGGTCCCGATCAACACGGAGACGATCGTCCGGCTGGCCGAGCACCCGCGGATCGTCGCCAACAAGGACGCCAAGGGCGACCTCGGGCGGGC
Source organism: Streptomyces sp. WMMC1477 (assembly GCF_027460245.1). NCBI lineage: Bacteria > Bacillati > Actinomycetota > Actinomycetes > Kitasatosporales > Streptomycetaceae > Streptomyces > Streptomyces sp. WMMC1477. The sequence continues at coordinate 4,603,722 of NZ_JAPZBD010000003.1, forward strand.
GAGCTGGGCCATCGCCGCCTCCGGCCTCGCCTGGTACTCCGGTGACGACATGCTGAACCTTCCGCTGCTCTCGGTGGGTGCCGTCGGTTTCGTCTCGGTCGTCGGCCACGTCGTCTCGCCCGAGCTGCGCGCGATGCTCGAGGCCTACACCAGCGGCGACGTCGCCAAGGCGACGGAGATCCACCAGAAGCTCCTGCCCGTCTTCACCGGTATGTTCCGCACCCAGGGCGTGATCACCACCAAGGCCGCCCTCGCCCGCCAGGGCCTGCCGGGTGGCCCGCTGCGGCTCCCGCTGGTGGAACTGACGGAGGAAGAGACCGAGCAGCTGAGGCGCGATCTCGCCGCCGGCGGGGTAACGCTGTAGGCACCAAGGACTTCACAACCACATAGCGACACAACTGAACCTGCACAACGAAACGCGCGCGCCACGTGCCCGGCAGGGTGCGTGGCGTGCGTGGTGAGGAGCTTTCTTGAGCCATCCACATCCAGAGCTCGGCCCCCCGCCGAAGCTCCCGAAGGGCGGCCTCAGGGTCACCCCGCTCGGCGGCCTGGGCGAGATCGGCCGCAACATGACCGTCTTCGAGTACGGCGGCCGTCTGCTCATCGTCGACTGCGGCGTCCTCTTCCCGGAGGAGGAGCAGCCCGGCATCGACCTGATCCTGCCGGACTTCAGCTCGATCCGGAACCGTCTGGACGACATCGACGGGATCATCCTCACGCACGGGCACGAGGACCACATCGGGGGCGTCCCGTACCTGCTGCGCGAGAAGCCCGACATTCCGCTGATCGGCTCCAAGCTGACCCTCGCCCTCATCGAGGCCAAGCTTCAGGAGCACCGCATCCGCCCCTACACCCTCGAGGTGCGGGAGGGGGACACGGAGCGCGTCGGCCCCTTCGACTGCGAGTTCATCTCGGTCAACCACTCGATTCCCGACGCCCTGGCCGTCGCGATCCGCACCCCGGCCGGCCTCGCCGTGCACACGGGCGACTTCAAGATGGACCAGCTTCCGCTGGACGGCCGTCTGACGGACCTGCGGGCCTTCGCCCGGCTGGGCGAAGAGGGCATCGACCTGCTGCTCAGCGACTCGACCAACGCCGAGGTCCCGGGCTTCGTCCCGCCCGAGCGGGACATCTCTCAGGTCCTGCACCAGGTGTTCAGCCGGGCCAAGCGGCGCATCATCGTGGCGAGCTTCGCCAGCCACGTGCACCGCATCCAGCAGATCCTCGACGCCGCCCACGAGCACGGCCGCAAAGTGGCCTTCGTCGGCCGCTCGATGGT
>NZ_JAPZBD010000003.1:4610000-5435000 GCF_027460245.1 Streptomyces sp. WMMC1477
TAGCGAGTTTCATGGCGGCCCGTACCCTAAACCGACTCAGGTGGTCTGGTAGAGAATACCGAGGCGTTCGGGTGAACTATGGTTAAGGAACTCGGCAAAATGCCCCCGTAACTTCGGGAGAAGGGGGGCCTCTTCTGGTGATCCCACGTGCTGGGTGAGCTGGGGGTGGCCGCAGAGACCAGCGAGAAGCGACTGTTTACTAAAAACACAGGTCCGTGCGAAGCCGTAAGGCGATGTATACGGACTGACGCCTGCCCGGTGCTGGAACGTTAAGGGGACCGGTTAGCTGCGTTTCGGCGTGGCGAAGCTGAGAACTTAAGCGCCAGTAAACGGCGGTGGTAACTATAACCATCCTAAGGTAGCGAAATTCCTTGTCGGGTAAGTTCCGACCTGCACGAATGGCGTAACGACTTCTTGACTGTCTCAACCATAGGCCCGGTGAAATTGCAGTACGAGTAAAGATGCTCGTTTCGCGCAGCAGGACGGAAAGACCCCGGGACCTTTACTATAGCTTGATATTGGTGTTCGGTTCGGCTTGTGTAGGATAGGTGGGAGACTGTGAAGTCATCACGCTAGTGGTGGTGGAGTCGTTGTTGAAATACCACTCTGGTCGTGCTGGATGTCTAACCTGGGTCCGTGATCCGGATCAGGGACAGTGTCTGGTGGGTAGTTTAACTGGGGCGGTTGCCTCCTAAAGAGTAACGGAGGCGCCCAAAGGTTCCCTCAGCCTGGTTGGTCATCAGGTGGTGAGTGTAAGTGCACAAGGGAGCTTGACTGTGAGACTGACGGGTCGAGCAGGGACGAAAGTCGGGACTAGTGATCCGGCGGTGGCTTGTGGAAGCGCCGTCGCTCAACGGATAAAAGGTACCCCGGGGATAACAGGCTGATCTTCCCCAAGAGTCCATATCGACGGGATGGTTTGGCACCTCGATGTCGGCTCGTCGCATCCTGGGGCTGGAGTCGGTCCCAAGGGTTGGGCTGTTCGCCCATTAAAGCGGTACGCGAGCTGGGTTTAGAACGTCGTGAGACAGTTCGGTCCCTATCCGCTGTGCGCGTAGGAGTCTTGAGAAGGGCTGTCCCTAGTACGAGAGGACCGGGACGGACGGACCTCTGGTGTGCCAGTTGTTCTGCCAAGGGCATGGCTGGTTGGCTACGTTCGGAAAGGATAACCGCTGAAAGCATCTAAGCGGGAAGCCTGCTTCGAGATGAGGGCTCCCTCCTCCTTTGAGAGGGTAAGGCTCCCGGTAGACGACCGGGTTGATAGGCCGGATATGGAAGCCCAGTGATGGGTGGAGTTGACCGGTACTAATAGGCCGAGGGCTTGTCCATAGTTGCTTGCGTCCACTGTGTAGGTTCTGAGACAACAACCGTGTGTTGGCCGGTTTGTTTGTTTCATGGTGTTTCGGTGGTTATAGCGTTAGGGGAACGCCCGGTCACATTCCGAACCCGGAAGCTAAGCCTTTCAGCGCCGATGGTACTGCATGCGGGAGCGTGTGGGAGAGTAGGACGCCGCCGAACAAATCGTGAGAGCCCGGGGTTCTGGATTTATCGTCCAGGACCCCGGGCTTTTTGTTGTCCGTCACCGGCCGTTCATGTCTCGTGGTGACCATCAGCACATGGGTACCTCAGTGGTGGCTGCGGCCGGAGTCAGAGCGGGCGACGAGGTGGTGCTGCCCTCCTACGGTGGGGAGTGGGCAGCCGCACTGGTGCGTTCGCAGGGCGCGGTCCCGGTCTTCGCGGATATCGACGCCGCCAGCTTCTGCCTCGATCCCGCGGCCGTCGCGGACGTGCTCTCCGAACGGACGACGGCGATACTGCCGGTCGCCCTGTTCGGGCAGACGCCCGATCTGGAAGGGCTGGAAGAGCTGGCGCGGCGTCATGACATCGCCGTCATCGACCCGCGCGAACTGCGGGACGAGGCTGGTCTCTCGGCCGGCGCCTCCCGGCGTCGTCAGCTCGCCGAGTATCTGAACGCGCGGCTCACCGGGGTGGTGACGCCGACGGCGTCCCCCGGGCGCGAGCATCTGTTCACCCGGTACGTGGTGCGGGTACAGGGCAACGGGCGTCCGGACCGCGACGCCTTCCGGCTCGCGCTGCGGTCACGGGGCATCCTGGGCGAGGTGCCGATACTGACCCCGGCGCACCGTATCGCGGGCTCCCGGAGTGAGGCGCGGCTTCCGGAGACGGAACGGGCCGCCGCGGAGTCGCTGGCGCTGCCCGTGCACGAGGGCCTCACACGACGGCAATTGCACAAGATGGTGTCGGCCTGCAACGCCCTCGGCGGCCTGCTGCCGGAGCCGGTGTGCTGAATACCGTCGGCCTGATCCGGCTGGTGTCCTCGCGGTGAGGCTCTTGCCCTCGTGTCGGGGAGTCACGGGGGCGGTCCGGAGCAGGCTTCACCGTCGGGTATGATCTAACCCGTCGACAGGCCCCAATAGCTCAGTCGGCAGAGCGTCTCCATGGTAAGGAGAAGGTCAACGGTTCGATTCCGTTTTGGGGCTCCACGAAGGAAAGGCCCCCGTCCTTGAGGCGGGGGCCTTTCGCCGTTGTGGCACAGGGCGGTCCGGGACCGGCTATTCGGGAACGCGCATCGCCAGAATGGCCATGTCGTCTGACGGGGCGTCGGAGGCGAAGCGCTCGACGGCCCGCATGACGCGTGCGGCGACGGCTCCGGCGGTCAGGCCCGTGCAGGTGGTGAGGCATTCGGCCAGCCCCTCGTCACCCAGCATGCGCGTGCCCTCGCGGCGTTCCGTGACGCCGTCGGTGACGCAGACGAGGACGTCGCCCGGGTCGAGCGTCAGTGTCTGCTCGTACAGCTCGAGGTCGTCCATGACGCCGAGCAGCGGCTGCGGTTCGGCGGCGGGCTCGACGCTGCCGTCCTGGCGCAGCCGCAGCGGAAGGGGGTGCCCGGCGCAGACGACCTTCAGGAGGGCGCCGCCCTCCTCCTGCGGCCACACCTCGCCGTAGAGCAGGGTGAGGAAGCGGCTGCGGGAACCCTCGTCGAGGATCGCGGCGTTGAGGCGCTCCAGGACGGCCGGACCGGTGAAGCCCTCGCGGGCGAGCAGCCGCAGGGCGTGCCGGGCCAGCCCGGTGACGGCGGCGGCCTGTGGACCGGTGCCGCACACGTCGCCGATGGCGAAGCCGTAGGCGCCGTCGCGGATGGGGAAGAGGTCGTAGAAGTCGCCCCCGACCTCGTTGCCCTCGCCGGCCGCGCGGTAGATGACCTCCACCTCGACGCCGGGGACCTGCGGCAGCTCCGGCGGGAGGAGGCTGCGCTGCAACGACTGGCTGATGGCGGTGCGCTCGGAGTAGAGCCGGGCGTTGTCGAGCGCCAGGGCCGCCCGGCGGGAGAGGTCCTCGGCCAGTTCGAGGATCTCCTGGCGGAACCGCTCGTCGGTGGGCTTGCCGAGGGTGAGCATGCCGATGACCCGGTTGCGGGCGACGAGCGGCATCACCACGGTCTCGCCGCCGACGGCCGAGGCGGTGGCGAGACCGGCACCGGGCGCCGGCATCTGCTCGTCGCCGAGGAGCAGGCTGCGCAGAGAGGTGCGCAGCGCGGTGGAGTGGGCCGCCTCGCCGGGGGCGCTCCAGCCGCGGGCGCCGGGGGAGAGGACGGGTTCGGGCGGTTCGACCTTGGACAGCAGGGCCTTGAGCCCGTCGATGAGGTCCTCGTCCTCGTGGAGGACGTAGGCGAGCTCGGGGTCGGAGGCGGGCTCCGCGATGGTGTAGACGGCGCACCAGGCGGCGAGGGTGGGCACGGTCATCTGCGCCATGAGCGCCAGCGTCTGGTCGCGGTCGAGGGTGCCGGCCAGCAGGTCGGAGGCCTCGACCAGGAAGGAGAGGGAGCCGCGGCGCAGGCGCTCCAGCTCGGTGAGCCGGGCGGACTCGACGGCGAGTGCGATGCGGTCGGCGGCGAACTGGAGACGCAGGGCCTCCTCGTTGGTGTAGCGGCCGGGGGTCTCGGCGGCGACGCCGAGCGAGCCGGTCAGCCGCCCCTCGACCTTCAGCGGGACGGTGACGACGGAGCGCATGCCGGTGCCGGTGAGCAGCGGTACCGCCCCGGGGACGGAGGTGAGGTCCTCGTGGACGGAGGGCATGCGGGCGCTGCCGTAGCGCCCGCTGCCGGCCTCGACGGGGACCCGGGCGAAGCGGTGCCGGGCCGAGGCGAGACCCGTGGAGGCGCGGACCTCCAGCTCGGTCTCGTCGTCGGTGGCGAGCAGCAGGTAGGCGGCGTCGCCGTCGAGCATGTCGCGGGCGCGCTCGACGGTGCGCTGGAGGAGGCCGTCGAGATCTTCGGGAGCGGGCGAGCCGATGAAGACCTCGAACGGGTCCGTGGCGCGCTCCCGGCTCTCGCCGCCGCCGCCGGCGTCGGAGGAGGACGCGGAGCGCGCCGGGCTCTGGAGGACGGCGCGCTCGTGGTCGCGTACGAGGAGGCAGACGGTGGACGGCTCGCCCTCGGCGTCCCGGATGCGCAGGTGCGAGGCGTAGACGGGTACGGTGCGGCCGTCCGCGCAGCGTAGCCCGTAGGTGCCCTCCCAGCGGGAGAGCAACAGGGCCTCGGCGATGCCGGTGCCGGTGCCGGGGGTGTGCGGCCAGGCGGCGTAGTCGGTCAGGTGCTTGCCGACGACCTGCTCGGCGGGGTAGCCGGACAGTTCCTCCGCGTCCTCGTTCCACACGGTGACGAGCCCCGCGCGGTCGATCTGGACGACGGCCACGCGGACCCGGGTGTCGGTGACGGGCAGTGCCTCGTCGGGAATCGCGGGGCCCGCGGTGCGGGTGCCCACGGGGCGTTCGGGGAGGGCGAGGCGGAACCAGACGCGCTTGTCGGAGGCGGTGTAGTCGACGCCCCAGCGGGTGGCGAGGGCGGCGCACAGCAGGAGGCCGCGGCCGCCTTCGCGGTCGGGCCCGGGCAGGGCCTGGGTGGCGTCGCGGATGGGCACCTCGCGCTCCGGGTAGCGGTCCACGACCTCGATCCGGACGCCGTCGTCCTCCCGGAGGCAGACGACCTCGGCGGAGGTGCCGGCGTGGACGACGGCGTTGGTGACCAGCTCGCTGGTGAGGACCACGGCGTCGTCCACGATGTCGGCCAGGCCCCAGCCCTGGAGGGTGTCGCGCACGAAGCCGCGGGCGGCCGCGACGGAGCGGCCCACCGGTTCGAAGGTGGCTGCGGCCCGTGCGGTGATCACTGCGCTCCCCATGGGTTTCTCGGTCCGGCTCGTCGGCTCTGCGCGCTTCTCGGGAGTCCGCTGGGCGCCCACGCGACCGGTTCGCCCCAGACCGGCGCTCTGCTTGTCCACCCCGGCGCCCTCTCCTTGCCCTTTTGCTGCCCGTCTCGCTGCGGCGGCGGGCCGTCCCGTCGCCTGAGCCAGGGTACTGACGTCGACCGGGCCCGCGGGCGCCGGTCGCAGGTGTTTCCCCCCTGCCGGTCATGTCACCGGCGTGTGCGATGCTGCCGAACTGTTATCGCCTCCTTCTGCCGAGGTGAAACACTGGGACGATTGGTTGAGTCAGCCAGGCGGAATGGTCGACCCTGCAGGAGGGACGCGGTGGACTCCAGCGGAGCGGCGCACAGCGGCGCCAGCACGCGACCGAAGGGCGGACGGGCCCGCAGGAGCGGAACCGTCGAAGTCGACAGGGCTTCGCTGGACCGGCTGCGCACGGCGCTCGTGGCGATGCGGGACGGCAACTTCCGCAAGCGCCTCACCGTCGCGGGTGACGGGCCGATGGCGGAGATCTCGGCCATCTTCAACGAGGTCGCGGACCGGAACCTGCACCTGGCGAACGAGATCTCACGGGTGCGCCGCGTCGTCGGACGGGAGGGGCGTCTCACCGAGCGGCTGGAGGCGGGGGCCTGCGAAGGGTCCTGGCTGACGGCCGTGGACGCCTCGAACGCGCTCGTGGAGGACCTGGTGCGACCGGTCTCCGAGGTCGGGCGGGTGCTCACCGCCGTCGCGGAGGGCGATCTCGGCCAGCGCATGGACCTGCGGGTGCAGGGGCCCGACGGTTCGCCGCCGCGGGCGCTGCGCGGGGAGTTCCTGAAGGTCGCCCGCACGGTGAACGGGCTGGTGGACCAGCTCTCGGTGTTCACCGACGAGGTGACGCGGGTGGCCAGCGAGGTGGGCACCGAGGGCAAGCTCGGCGGTCAGGCCAAGGTGCGGGGCATGTCCGGGTCCTGGAAGGACCTGACGGACTCCGTCAACACGATGGCCTCGCGGCTGACGGCGCAGGTGCGCGACATCGCGCTGGTGACGACGGCGGTCGCGAAGGGTGACCTGTCCCGCAAGGTGACGGTGCACGTCGCGGGCGAGATGCTGGAGCTGAAGAACACCGTCAACACGATGGTGGACCAGCTCTCCTCGTTCCAGTCCGAGGTGACGCGGGTGGCCCGCGAGGTGGGCACCGAGGGCGAGCTGGGCGGCCAGGCCCGGGTCGAGGGCGTCGGCGGCGTCTGGCAGGACCTGACGGACTCCGTGAACCTCATGGCGGGCAATCTGACCTCGCAGGTGCGGGAGATCGCCCGGGTGACGACGGCGGTGGCCAACGGCGACCTCTCGCAGAAGGTCACCGTGAACGCGCGGGGTGAGGTCGCGCAGCTCGCCGACACGATCAACACGATGACGGAGACGCTGCGGACGTTCGCCGACGAGGTGACGCGGGCCGCCGTCGAGGTGGGCACCGAGGGCATCCTGGGTGGTCAGGGCCAGGTGCCGGGTGCGGCGGGGACGTGGAAGGATCTGACGGACTCGGTCAACACCGCGTTCCGCAACCTCACCGCGCAGGTGCGGGACATCGCGCAGGTGACGACGGCGGTGGCGAACGGTGACCTGTCGCAGAAGGTCACCGTGGACGTGTCCGGCGAGATGCTGGAGCTGAAGAACACCGTCAACACGATGGTCGACCAGCTCTCCTCCTTCGGCGCCGAGGTGACCCGCGTGGCGCGGGAGATCGGCGTGGAGGGCTCCCTGGGTGGTCAGGCGCAGGTGCCGGGTGCGGCGGGGACGTGGAAGGATCTGACGGACTCGGTCAACACCGCGTTCCGCAACCTCACCGGCCAGGTGCGCAACATCGCGCAGGTGACGACGGCGGTGGCGAACGGTGACCTGTCGCAGAAGGTCACCGTGGACGTGTCCGGCGAGATGCTGGAGCTGAAGAACACCGTCAACACGATGGTCGACCAGCTCTCCTCCTTCGCCGACCAGGTCACCCGCATGTCCCGGGACGTGGGCACCGAGGGCCGGCTCGGCGGCCAGGCCCGGGTGGACGGCGTCTCGGGCACCTGGAAGGACCTGACGGACTCCGTCAACTCGATGGCCGGGAACCTGACCGACCAGGTGCGCCAGATCGCGCAGGTCACGACCGCCGTAGCGCGGGGTGACCTCTCGCAGAAGATCCAGGTGGACGCCCGCGGGGAGATCCTGGAGCTGAAGAACACCATCAACACCATGGTGGACCAGCTCTCGGCCTTCGCCGACCAGGTGACCCGGGTCGCCCTGGAGGTGGGCACCGAGGGCCGGCTGGGCGGTCAGGCGCAGGTGCCCGGCGTCGCGGGCGTGTGGCGGGACCTGACCGACTCGGTGAACGGCATGGCCGGGAACCTCACCTCGCAGGTGCGCAACATCTCGCAGGTCGCCACAGCCGTCGCGCGCGGTGATCTCTCGCAGAAGATCACCGTCGACGCCCGGGGCGAGATCCTGGAGCTGAAGACCACGATCAACACGATGGTGGACCAGCTGTCCTCGTTCGCCGAGCAGGTGACGCGCGTCGCGCGCGAGGTGGGTACCGAGGGCATCCTCGGCGGCCAGGCCGAGGTCAAGGGGCTCTCCGGCACCTGGAAGGACCTCACTCAGTCGGTGAACGGGATGGCGAACAACCTCACCTCCCAGGTCCGCAACATCGCCGAGGTGTCCACGGCAGTGGCCCAGGGCGACCTCTCGAAGAAGATCACCGTCGACGCGAAGGGCGAGATCCTGGAGCTGGTCACCACCGTGAACACGATGGTGGACCAGCTGTCCTCGTTCGCCGAGCAGGTGACGCGGGTGGCCCGCGAGGTGGGCACCGAGGGCAAGCTCGGCGGCCAGGCGCAGGTGCGGGGGGTCTCCGGGATCTGGAAGAACCTCACCGACAACGTGAACCTGATGGCGAACAACCTCACCGGCCAGGTGCGGAACATCTCCGAGGTGGCCACCTCCGTCGCCAACGGCGATCTGACGAAGAAGGTCACGGTGGAGGCGAGCGGCGAGGTCGCGCGGCTCGCCGACACGGTCAACACGATGGTGACGACGCTGTCCTCGTTCGCAGCCGAGGTGACGCGCGTGGCCCGTGAGGTGGGCACCGACGGCATCCTGGGTGGCCAGGCCCGGGTGCCCGGCGTCTCGGGCACCTGGAAGGACCTCACCGAGTCCGTGAACTCGATGGCGAACAACCTCACCGGCCAGGTGCGCAACATCGCCCAGGTCACGACGGCCATCGCCAAGGGCGACCTCACCAAGAAGATCGACATCGAGGCGCGGGGCGAGATCCTCGCCCTCAAGACGACGATCAACACGATGGTCGACCAGCTCTCGCTGTTCGCGGAGCAGGTGACGCGGGTGGCCCGCGAGGTGGGCACCGAGGGCATCCTCGGTGGTCAGGCCCGGGTCCGGGACGTCGCCGGCACGTGGAAGGACCTCACGGAGTCCGTGAACGAGATGGCCGGGAACCTGACGCGTCAGATCCGCGCCATCGCCGAGGTCGCCACCGCCGTGACCCGGGGCGACCACGGGGTGCGGATCGACGTGGACGCCGCCGGCGAGATCATGGAGCTCCAGGGCTACCTGAACGAGATGATCCGCAACCTGCGCGAGACCACGCTGGCCAACCGCGAGCAGGACTGGCTGAAGGGGAACCTGGCCCGGATCTCCGGGCTCATGCAGGGCCGCCGCGATCTGGACGACGTCGCGCAGCTGATCATGAGCGAGCTGGCCCCGGCCGTCTCGGCCCAGCACGGGGCGTTCTTCCTCGCGGTGCCCACGGGTCCGGCGACGGAGAAGGCGGGTGTCGGCGAGGGCGACGGCGAGTACGAACTGCGGCTCCTCGGTGCCTACGGCTACGCGCCCGGCTCGATGCCGATGTCCTTCGCGCCGGGGGAGTCGCTGGTGGGGACGGCGGCCGCCGAGAAGCGCACGATCATCATGGAGAACGTGCCGCCCGGCTATCTGAAGATCACCTCGGGGCTGGGCGAGGCGCCGGCCGCGGACGTGATCATCATGCCGGTGGTCTTCGAGGGACAGGTCCTCGGCGTGGTGGAGCTGGCGGCGTTCCAGCCCTTCACCCAGATCCAGAAGGACTTCCTCAGCCAGATCGTCGAGATGATCGCCACGAGCGTCAACACGATCAGCGTCAACACCAAGACGGAGGTCCTGCTCAAGCAGTCCCAGGAGCTCGCGGAGCAGCTCCAGGAGCGTTCCGGTGAGCTGGAGAGCCGCCAGAAGGCGCTGGAGAAGTCCAACGCCCAGCTGGAGGAGAAGGCCGAGCAGCTCGCGCAGACCAACCGGGCCGTGGAGATCAAGAACTCCGAGATCGAGCAGGCGCGGCAGGTGCTGGAAGAGCGGGCCGAGCAGCTCGCCGTCTCGATGCGCTACAAGTCGGAGTTCCTGGCGAACATGTCGCACGAACTGCGCACGCCGCTGAACTCGCTGCTGATCCTCGCCAAGCTGCTCGCGGACAACGGGGAGGGCAACCTCAACCCGAAGCAGGTCGAGTTCGCCGAGACGATCCACAGCGCCGGTTCGGACCTGCTGCAGCTGATCAACGACATCCTCGACCTGTCGAAGGTCGAGGCCGGCAAGATGGACGTCAGCCCGACGCGCATCGCGCTGGTGCAGCTCGTCGACTACGTCGAGGCGCACTTCCGGCCGCTGACCGCCGAGAAGAGCCTCGACTTCTCCGTGCGCGTCTCGCCGGAGCTGCCGCCCACCCTGCACACCGACGAGCAGCGGCTGCTGCAGGTGCTGCGGAACCTGCTGTCGAACGCGGTGAAGTTCACCGACACGGGCGCGGTGCAGCTGATGATCCGCCCCGCGCGCCACGACGTGCCCGTCGCCATCCGCCAGCAGATGCTGGAGCAGGGCGCGCTGCGGGACGCCGACGCCGAGCTGATCGCCTTCTCGGTCACCGACACCGGCATCGGGATCGCCCAGAGCAAGATGCGGGTGATCTTCGAGGCCTTCAAGCAGGCGGACGGCACGACGAGCCGCAAGTACGGCGGCACCGGGCTCGGGCTGTCGATCAGCCGGGAGATCGCACGGCTGCTCGGCGGCGAGATCGACGCCGTCAGTGAGCCGGGCCGCGGTTCGACGTTCACGTTGTACCTGCCGCTGCACCCCACCGAGCTGCCGCCGCCGCGGTTCGAGCAGCCCGACGGCGCGCCGCTGGCCCTGCCCGGGCTGCCGGAGCCCGGGCCCGTGGAGGCCGCGCCCGCGCCCGAGCCCGTCTCGCCGCGGCTGGTGCCCCCGGCCCTGCCCGGGCCGGCGAACGGCTGGGCGGACGGCCGGGCGGACGAGCTGCTGGGCGGGCGCTTCGCCGACGAGGCGGAGTCGGCCGGGGAGAGGGCCGCTCCGGAGGCGCCCGTGCGGGCCGCCGGTCCGGCGCCCGCCGAGCCGGTGGGCGAGGGCCTGGCCGAGCCGGAGCCGCCGCGCTACGGCATGCGCCGCGGCGCGAGCCCCCAGCCGGTGGACCCGAGCCGCTTCGAGGGGCGCAAGGTGCTCATCGTCGACGACGACGTGCGGAACGTGTTCGCCCTCACCAGCGTGCTGGAGCAGAACGGGCTGCAGGTGCTGTACGCGGAGAACGGCCGCGAGGGCATCGAGGTGCTGGAGCAGCACGACGACGTCGCACTGGTCCTGATGGACATCATGATGCCGGAGATGGACGGCTACGCCACGACGCAGGCGATCCGCCGGATGCCGCAGTTCGCCGGGCTGCCGATCATCGCGCTCACCGCGAAGGCGATGAAGGGCGACCGGGAGAAGAGCATCGGGGCGGGCGCGTCCGACCACGTGACCAAGCCGGTCGACCCGGACCACCTGCTCTCCGTCATGGACGAGTGGATGCGGGCAGGCTGATATGCGGCTCTTCGGAGCGGCCGTGTATGTTGACTGGCTGTGGCCGGTTCCGGAGGGAACTGCGGCATTCGGGAACCTCCTGGTCTCCTGGGGCGTTCCCGCTGTGTGCACAGTGACATCTCGGTGACAGGGTGTGGCGGACCGCGGGGTTTGGCTACCATGACCGGCACAAGGACGGGCGGCGCAAAGGAGTCGTCCCCAGGAGTGGCGCCCTCGGCGCTACCGGGGCGAGGAGGACGGGCCATGGTGCAGAAGGCCAAGATCCTCCTGGTCGATGACCGGCCGGAGAATCTGCTGGCGTTGGAGGCGATCCTCTCCGCGCTCGATCAGACGCTGGTCCGGGCATCGTCAGGGGAGGAAGCGCTCAAGGCATTGCTCACGGACGATTTCGCCGTGATCCTGCTGGATGTCCAGATGCCGGGCATGGACGGCTTCGAGACGGCAGCCCACATCAAGCGGCGAGAGCGCACGCGCGACATCCCGATCATCTTCCTCACGGCCATCAACCACGGCCCGCACCACACCTTCCGCGGCTACGCCGCCGGCGCCGTCGACTACATCTCCAAGCCCTTCGACCCGTGGGTGCTGCGGGCCAAGGTCTCGGTGTTCGTCGAGCTGTACATGAAGAACGTGCAGCTGCGGGAGCAGGCCGCGCTGCTGCGGCTCCAGTTGGAGAACGGCCAGGGGCCGGAGAACGCCAAGGAGACGGCGGCGGGCGTCCTCGCCGAGCTCTCGGCGCGGCTGGCCGCCGTCGAGGAGCAGGCGGAGGCGCTCTCCAAGCAGCTGGGTGACCACGCGGACGCCGGAGCCGTCGCCACGGCGGCCCACCTGGAGCGCAAACTGTCCGGGCTGCGCAGGGCACTTGACGCGCTGGAGCCGGGCTCGGAGGGCCATCCCGCCTCCGTGCCCACCCAGCAGTGAGCACAGCGTTCTCCTTCCGGCGCCGTTGATCCCGGCCCGGTCGCGTTCGGCGCGACGGGGCCGCGCGCGTCCCGGCCGGTGCGCGGACACCGGCCGCGTCGGCGCGCCGCGTCCGGCGCCGGGCGGGCGCCGTCGGGGACGAGGGAGGGGACGTGGGCGGGCTCGCCACGGACGCTGACCGCGCGTCAGCCGGGAGGCGCGGGCGGCGGACGGAGCCGAGGCACCCCCGCTCCCGCGCGAACCCCTGGTCCATCCGTGCCTCACCCGGCGTGCGGCGGTAACCTCGCCATCATGGCCTCACGTACGTCCGGCAGCCGGGCAGCAGCCGGCAAGGCGCCCGCGAAGAAGTCAGCGGCGAAGCCGCCGGCCAGACCGTCGGCGAACATGGCCACGGGGAAGAAGGCGCCGGCGAAGAAGGCCGCGGCCAAGAAGCCGCCGCCGAAGCCCGCGCCGTCCCCCACCGGCGGTATCTTCCGCCTGGTGCGCGCGGTCTGGCTGGGCGTCGCCCACGCCGTCGGCGCGCTCCTGCGGGGCATAGGGCGCGGGGCGAAGGGACTCGATCCGGCGCACCGCAAGGACGGGCTGGCGCTGCTGCTGCTGGGGCTGGCCATCGTCGTCGCCGCGGGGACGTGGTCGAACCTGCGGGGGCCCGTGGGGGATCTCATCACCATGCTGGTCACCGGCGCGTTCGGTCGGCTCGACCTGCTGCTGCCCGTCCTGCTCGGTGCCATGGCGGTCCGGCTCATCCGGCATCCCGAGGAGCAGGACGCCAACGGTCGCGTCGTCATCGGGCTCTCCGCGCTCGTCGCCGCCGTCCTGGGACTGGTGCACATCGCCTGTGGCGCCCCAGGCCGGGATGCGGGCGAGGAGGCGTTGCGGGACGCCGGAGGGCTGATCGGCTGGGCGGCGGCGCAGCCGCTGATCCTCAGCGTCACCGAGGTGCTGGCCGTTCCGCTGCTCGTGCTGCTGCTGGTGTTCGGTCTGCTCGTGGTCACCGCCACCCCGGTCAACGCCGTTCCGCAGCGGCTGCGTCAGGCGGGCGTGCGGCTGGGCATCGTGGCCGCCCCGGAGGAGGCCGAGGACGGCTTCGACGCGGCGGAGGACGAGGACGCGGGGGTGGCACCGCGCCGGCGCCGCGCGGACCTGCGCAAGGACGCCGGTCCGCTGGAGGCCGAGAAGGAGGCTCTGGACCGCCGCCGTGCCGCGCGCCGGCCGCGTCGCGGCGTCGGCGCGCTGGACGGGGGCGCGGCGGACGGCGGCGGCGCGGGTACGGGCTCGGGTTCGGTGGACCGGCCTCCGGCGATGCCCACCCGTCGCGACGGGCGGTCGCTGGACGCGGTCGATCTCGCCGCGGCGGCCGCTGCGGACCTGGACGGCGCGCTGCTGCACGGGGTTCAGCCGTCGCGGCTGCTGGCCGACATCAGCAGCACGGTGGCCGCCGAGCGGGACGAGGCGCGGGCGGCCGCCGCCGAGGACGCCCCGGGGGCGGGCGCTCCCGGGCGGGGGAGGGCGGCCGGGCAGACCCGGCCGGAGCCGCCCGGCGGCGTGCCGGACCTGACGAAGCCGGCCCCCGAGCGCACCGGCGACCTGCCGCCGCGGGCCGAGCAGCTGCAGCTCGCCGGGGACATCACTTATGCCCTGCCCTCGCTGGACCTGCTGGAGCGCGGGGGCCCCGGCCGCACGCGCAGCGCGGCCAACGACGCCGTCGTCGAGTCGCTGACGAAGGTGTTCTCCGAGTTCAAGGTCGACGCCGCCGTCACGGGCTTCACGCGCGGGCCCACCGTCACCCGCTACGAGGTCGAGCTCGGCCCGGCGGTGAAGGTGGAGAAGATCACCGCACTGACGAAGAACATCGCCTACGCGGTGGCCAGTCCGGACGTGCGGATCATCTCCCCGATCCCCGGCAAGTCCGCCGTGGGCATCGAGATCCCCAACAGCGACCGGGAGATGGTGAACTGCGGCGACGTGCTGCGCTCGGCCGAGGCCCAGGGTGATGACCACCCCATGGTCGTGGCGCTCGGCAAGGACGTGGAGGGCGGATACGTCAACGCGAACCTCGCGAAGATGCCGCACATCCTGATCGCGGGCGCCACCGGTTCCGGCAAGTCGTCGTGCATCAACTGCCTGATCACCTCGGTCATGGCGCGGGCGACGCCGGAGGACGTGAGGATGGTCCTGGTGGACCCCAAGCGCGTGGAGCTGACGGCCTATGAGGGCATCCCCCACCTGATCACCCCCATCATCACCAACCCCAAGAAGGCCGCGGAGGCCCTGCAGTGGGTGGTGCGCGAGATGGACCTGCGCTACGACGACCTGGCCGCCTACGGGTTCCGCCACATCGACGACTTCAACACGGCCGTGCGCGCCGGTTCGGTGACGGCGCCCGAGGGCAGCGAACGGGAACTGGCGGCCTACCCCTACCTGCTGGTCATCGTCGACGAGCTGGCCGACCTGATGATGGTGGCGCCGCGGGACGTCGAGGACGCCATCGTGCGGATCACCCAGCTGGCCCGGGCGGCGGGCATCCACCTCGTGCTGGCGACCCAGCGCCCGTCCGTCGACGTCGTCACCGGGCTCATCAAGGCCAACGTGCCCTCCCGGCTCGCGTTCGCCACCTCCTCGCTGGCCGACAGCCGGGTCATCCTCGACCAGGCGGGTGCGGAGAAGCTCATCGGCAAGGGCGACGCGCTGTACCTCCCCATGGGGCAGGGCAAACCCACCCGAATGCAGGGGGCCTTCGTCACGGAGGACGAGGTCCGCGCGGTCGTCGCGCACTGCAAGGAGCAGATGAGGCCGGTCTTCCGGGACGACGTGCTCGTCGGCCAGGGGAAGAAGAAGGAGATCGACGAGGAGATCGGCGACGACCTGGACCTGCTGTGCCAGGCCGCGGAGCTGGTGGTCTCCACGCAGTTCGGCTCCACCTCGATGCTCCAGCGCAAGCTGCGGGTCGGCTTCGCGAAGGCGGGCCGGCTGATGGACCTGATGGAGAGCCGCGACATCGTCGGCCCGAGCGAGGGCTCCAAGGCACGGGACGTGCTCGTCAAACCGGATGAACTCGATGGAGTGCTGGCACTCATTCGCGGGGACACTGATAGGTAACTCATTAAGACTAGGTCTCGTAACGAACACGCGGACAACCGTTTCCTCTGGGCATACGTCCAGTTAGGCGGGTAAGCGGAACATCACCCGTACCGCTGCGGCGCTGCGCGTCTCCGCCCCCGGGATGTTCGGCCATCCTGGGGGCGGAAGACGTCCGTCCGCCCCGTTGTCCGAACCTGTCACGACCCCCTTAGACTGAATCTCCAGCAGGTGGCTACACGCTCGAAAGGCGCCCCCGTGTCCATCGGCAACTCCCCCGAAGAGGACCGGCCTTCGGCCGCTCCGCACGAGGACCGGCCGCCCGTCGGCCGGGTCCTCCAGCAAGCCCGAGTCGAAGCGGGACTGACCGTCGAGGAGGTCAGTGCCGCCACCCGCGTGCGCGTTCCCATCGTGCAGGCGATCGAACAGGACGACTTCACCCGCTGTGGCGGCGACGTGTACGCGCGCGGGCACATCCGCTCGCTCGCCAGGGCCGTGGGTCTCGATCCACGGCCCGTCGTCGAGCAGTACGACGCAGAGCACGGCGGACGTCCCGCGGCCACACCCGCCGCACCGCTGTTCGAAGCCGAACGCATCCGGCCTGAGCGCCGCCGTCCGAACTGGACGGCGGCGATGGTCGCGGCGATCGTCGTGGTCATCGGGTTCGTCGGCTTCACTCTCGTCGGGGGTGAGGACAAGGGCACCCCCGTCGCCGAATCCAGTGATCAGCAGTCCGCCGAAGCGGAACCCAGTCCCTCCGCGACGGCCGAACCGGAACCGAAACCGTCCGACAGCGCCATCGCCGCGGCCCCGGCCGACAAGGTCACCGTGCGGCTCGTCGCCAAGGACGGCGACAGCTGGATCTCCGCGGAGGACCACACCGGGCGCCTCCTGCACGAGGGCGTGCTCACGGACGGCGACAGCAAGACCTTCACCGACGACGAGCAGATCGACCTCGTCCTCGGCAACGCCGGAGCCGTCGAGCTGTACGTCAACGGCAAGAAGGTCGAGCAGGTGGGCGAGGTCGGCCAGGTGCAGCGCGTCAGCTACACCAAGGGCGACCCGGCGCAGGGCTGAGCCGCACCGGCCTCCCGGCGCCCGGGGCGGCCCGACCCCGCCGCGGCCCCGGTCGTGTCCCGCGCTCGCGCAGGGCACGACCGGGACCACGGCCGGGACGAAGTAGGCTTGAGCCCATGCCCGAACGCCGTACCGTCGCCCTGGTCACACTTGGCTGCGCCCGTAACGAGGTGGACTCGGAGGAGCTCGCAGGCCGTCTGGCGGCCGACGGCTGGGACCTCGTCCACGACGCGGAGCAGGCCGATGTCGCCGTCGTCAACACCTGTGGGTTCGTCGAGGCCGCCAAGAAGGACTCCGTCGACGCCCTGCTCGAAGCCGGCGACCTGAAGGGCCGGGGACGCACCCAGGCCGTCGTCGCCGTGGGCTGCATGGCCGAGCGCTACGGCGCCGAACTCGCCGACGCGCTGCCCGAGGCCGACGGTGTGCTCGGCTTCGACGACTACGCCGACATCTCAGACCGCCTGCAGACCATCCTCTCCGGAGGCGTCCACGCCCCGCACACGCCCCGGGACCGGCGCAAGCTGCTGCCCGTCACGCCCGCCGAGCGGCAGGACAGCCGGGTCGCGCTGCCCGGTCACGGGGACGCTCTCGCGTCCGCGCCCGCCGATCTCCCGGACGGGCTCGCCCCGGCCTCCGGTCCGCGCGCGCCGCTGCGCCGTCGGCTCGACACCAGCCCCGTCGCCTCGGTGAAGCTCGCCTCCGGCTGCGACCGCCGCTGCTCGTTCTGCGCGATCCCCTCCTTCCGAGGCTCCTTCGTCTCCCGGCGCCCCGCCGACGTCCTCGGCGAGACCCGCTGGCTGGCGGAGCAGGGGGTCAGGGAGATCATGCTCGTCTCCGAGAACAACACCTCCTACGGCAAGGACCTCGGGGACATCCGCCTCCTGGAGACCCTGCTGCCCGAGCTGGCCGCCGTCGACGGCATCGAGCGCGTCCGCGTCAGCTATCTGCAGCCCGCCGAGCTGCGCCCCGGTCTCATCGACGTGCTCGCCGGCACCGACAAGGTGGCGCCGTACTTCGACCTCTCGTTCCAGCACGCTTCGCCCTCGGTGCTGCGTGCGATGCGCCGCTTCGGCGACACCGAGCGCTTCTGGGAGCTGCTGGAGACGATCCGGGCCAAGGCGCCCGAGGCCGGGGTGCGGTCGAACTTCATCGTCGGCTTCCCCGGCGAGAGCGAGGCCGACTTCGCCGAGCTGGAACGCTTCCTCTCCGGCGCCCGGCTGGACGCGATCGGCGTCTTCGGCTACTCGGACGAGGACGGCACCGAGGCCGCCGGCTACGCGGACAAGCTCGACCCCGACGTCGTCGCGGAGCGGCTCGCGCACCTGACGCCGCTGGCGGAGGAGCTGACCGCGCAGCGCGCCGAGGAGCGGCTCGGGCAGAGGCTGCACGTGCTCGTGGAGAGCGTCGACGGGGAGGACGGCGTCCTCGGCCGAGCCGCCCACCAAGCCCCCGAGACCGACGGCCAGGTGCGGCTCGTCGGGCCCGGCTGCGCCGGTCTCACCCCCGGACGTATGGTCGAAGCGAAGGCTGTGGCGGCCGAGGGTGTGGACCTGGTCGCCGAGCCGGAGACGGTCGAGGAGGCCCCATGACAGGCGTCCCGGCCTCCGCGGCCGACGGCGGACGGCTGGCGCAGCCCCGTCCGGCGTCGGCGCGGCAGGCGGGCGTGTGGAACATCGCCAACGTCCTGACCATGATCCGCCTGGCCCTCGTGCCCGGCTTCGTGGTGCTGATGCTGGTGGACGGCGGTCATGACCCGGGTTGGCGCTCGCTGGCCTGGGCGGCCTTCACCGTCGCCATGATCACGGATCTGTTCGACGGCGAGCTGGCCCGCCGGTACGACCTCGTCACCGACTTCGGCAAGATCGCCGACCCCATCGCCGACAAGGCGATCATGGGCGCCGCGCTGGTCTGCCTCTCGGCGCTCGGCGACCTGCCCTGGTGGGTCACCCTCGTGATCATCGGCAGGGAGCTGGGCATCACGCTCCTGCGCTTCTGGGTGATCCGCTACGGCGTCATCCCCGCCAGCCGGGGCGGCAAGCTCAAGACGCTCGCCCAGGGCGTCGCGGTCGGCATGTACATCCTCGTCCTGACCGGTCCGCTGGCCAGCCTGCGCTGGTGGATCATGGCTGCCGCCGTCGTCCTGACCGTCGGCAGCGCCGTGGAGTACGTGCTGCAGGCCGCCCGGCTGCGTCGGGCGGGGCTCGCGGAGGAGCGGGCCCGATGAGCCCCGCGGCGAGTGGCGCGGACAGCGGCTTTCTCGCCGCCGAGGCACTGAGGCTGCTCCGCGGCCGCGGGGAGACGGTCGGGGTCGCCGAGTCGCTGACCGGTGGGCTGGTGGCCGCCGCGCTCACCGCCGTCCCCGGTGCCTCCCGGAGTGTCCGCGGCTCGCTCACGGCGTATGCGACGGACGTCAAGCAGCGGCTGCTGGGCGTCGACGGCGAACTGCTCTCCGCCCGGGGAGCCGTCCACCCGGAGGTCGCCCGGCAGATGGCAGGTGGGGTTCGGGCGTTGCTGGGTACCCGCTGGGGCGTGGCCACCACTGGCGTCGCCGGACCGGAGCCGCAGGACGGACAACCGGTCGGGACGGTGTACGTCGCCGTCGCCGGACCCACGGGCCCGGTCACCGCCCGTCGCCTGGCTCTCACCGGAGACCGGACGCGTATCCGGGAGGAGAGCGTCCGAGCCGTTCTCCATCTGCTCTGCGGAGAACTACTGGAGAATGGCGGGGGACAGGATACGGAACAGAGCGGGGGTCAGGGATGTTTGCAGCCCTGAGTGAACACGACATCGCTCCCCGCACGCCCGCGGTTGTAGGCGGTACGGTGGGGCATGAAGGATTCAGGTCCACGGTCCGAGGAGGGAGCCACCGATGATTCTGCTCCGTCGCCTGCTGGGTGACGTGCTGCGTCGGCAGCGCCAGCGTCAGGGCCGTACCCTGCGCGAAGTCTCCGCATCCGCGCGCGTCTCACTCGGCTACCTGTCCGAGGTGGAGCGAGGGCAGAAGGAGGCTTCCTCCGAGCTGCTGTCGTCCATCTGCGATGCACTGGACGTACCGATGTCCGAACTGATGCGTGAGGTCAGCGACGAGCTGGCTCTGGCCGAGCTGGCCCAGTCGGCCGCCGGCGATGCGGTGCCGGCGCCGATGCGGCCCGTGCTCAACCCGGTGTCGGTCACCTCCGTCACCGGTCGCCCCGACGAACGGGTGACGATCAAGCGGCCCCAGGAGGCCGTGGACGTCGTCGCCGCGTAGCGCTCGACCCGTGCGGTAGGCAGACCTCCTGCCGCACGGCACTGACGCCAAAGACCCCGGGTGGGCTGCCTCGGCAGCCCACCCGGGGTCTTCGTGTGCGGCGGGACGGTTCTCAGTGCTGCTCGGCGAGCCACTCGTCGAACGTGGTGGGCGCGATGCGGGCGCCCTTCCCGGGCAGCAGCGCGTTGCCGGCGTTGGCGGTGTCGAAAACGCCTTCCCACGTCGGCACGAGGCGCACGTCGCGGCCCCGGGCCCGCAGGGTGCGCCGGGCCATGTCCACCAGGTCCTGCGCCTCCGGCCCCGCGACATCGGGGTAGCGGCCCTGCGGCGGTCCCACGGCGACCTCGATCAGCACCTCGGCGACGTCGCCGGGCGCGATCGGCTGCACGAGCAGGGGCGGGATGGTGGCGACGCCGTCCTGCTCCGTCCAGCCCGCCACCATCTCGGCGAAGTCGTGGAACTGCGTGACGGGGACGATCGTCCACGGCACCGGGCCCTCGGACAGGAGGCGCTCCTGCTCGCGCTTGCCCGCGTAGTGCGCGTTCTCGCTCTCGTTCCGCTGGATGCCGACGATGGACAGCAGTACGTGGTGCCGCACGCCCGCCCGTTCGGCGGCGGCCAGCAGGTTGCGGGTGGTGGTGCCGAAGTAGTCGACGGTCTCCTTCCGCTCACCGGCCGGTGCGTTGGTGACGTCGAGGACCACCTCGACCCCGGCCAGCGCCTCGTCCAGACCCTCGCCGCTCGTCAGGTCGACGCCGATCGAGCGGCTGACGCGCACGACCTCGTGGCCGCGCTGTTGCAGCAGAGCGACCGTGCGCGCCCCGATGTTGCCCGTGGCACCGGCGACTGCGATCCGCATGATGATCTCCCTTTCTCTGGCGTCGGCGAGAAACTATCACGGACAACGCGGGTCTGTAATATCTACGATTAGACTCGAAGGTGTGAAGCTGCCTGTGAGCACCGAATGGGTTCTGCACTGCGCCACCTCCCTGGCGCAGCTCGATCCGGGCGCCAGCGCGTCGACCACCCAGCTCGCGCAGTACTACGACCTGCCTGCGCCCTCGTTGGCCAAACAGCTCAAGGCGCTGGTCAAGGCCGGTGTGCTCAGCGCGACCACCGGCCCGCGCGGAGGCTTCCGGCTCGCCCGGCCCGCCGCCCAGATCACCCTGCTGGAGATCGTCGAAGCCGTGGACGGGGCGTCATCCCCGTTCGAGTGCCGTGAGATCCGCCGACGAGGCCGCGGGGGCCTGCCACCGGAGGAGTGCGGCCACGCCTGCCTCCTCGCCGCGAGGATGGCCGACGCCCACCGGGCCTGGCGCAGCAGCCTCGCCGGCGTCACCCTC
Organism: Streptomyces sp. WMMC1477; assembly: GCF_027460245.1. Lineage (NCBI taxonomy): Bacteria > Bacillati > Actinomycetota > Actinomycetes > Kitasatosporales > Streptomycetaceae > Streptomyces > Streptomyces sp. WMMC1477. The sequence continues at coordinate 4,630,772 of NZ_JAPZBD010000003.1, forward strand.
GCCGACGTCCTCGCGGACCTGCCTCCGGCCGCGCCCGCCCGCACCCGCTCCCTGCTCACCGGCCCGGACGCTCTCTGACCCGCGGCCCGGCCCTCCCGGCTCAGGCCCACAAAGGCGCGTCCCCGTGGCCGGGCTGGCACCGAGGACACCAGTAGACGGGGCGGCTCGCGCCGTCCCGCCCGGCGGACTCCACGCGCCGCACCGGCGTCCCGCAGCGCAGACACGGGCGATGCCGCCGCCCGTACACCCACAGCTGCCGGCCCCGCCGTGCGTCCCCCGTCGTCACCCGCTCCGGCCGTGCCTTGTTCAGCTCCAGCAGCCGCCGGGCCAGCGCGACCAACCGCTCCAGCGAGGGCACCTCGCCCACCGGCGCCCACGGCGGCACCCGGGCCAGGAAGCACAGCTCCGAGCGGTACACGTTGCCGATACCGGCCAGATTGCGCTGATCCAGCAGTGCCTCCCCGATCTCCCGCCCCGGCTCGGCGCGCAGCCGGCGCAGCGCCTCCGCGCCGTCCCAGCCCGGCCCCAGCAGATCCGGCCCGAGATGCCCGACGACCTCACCCTCGGCCCGCGTCGGCAGCAGCGCCAGCACCGGCAGCCGGTAGCCGACCGCCACGGCCTCCGGAACGCCCAGCACCGCCCGGATCTGGTGGCCCGGGCCGCCGCTCCAGCGTTCCCCCGCACCGAACACCCGCCAGGAGCCGTCCATCCGCATATGCGAGTGCAGCGTCAGACCCCCGCCGAACCGCGTCAGCAGATGCTTGCCGCACGCCACCGTCTCCAGCACCTCACGGCCCGCCAGGTCAGCCGTCGCGAACGCCGGGACCCGCAGCTCGCCCCGGCTCAGCCGGGAGCCGGAGAGCGCCTCGTGCAGCCTCCGCGCCGTGCGCCAGACCGTGTCTCCTTCCGGCATGCCCTGCCCCTTCCGGTGACGCCCTACGGCCGCAGCCGCAGCCCGCGCGGGGTCGCGTGGAAACCCGCGGCCTCCAGGACGCGGCCCAGCGGAGACGTCAGCACCGCGGCACCGTTGGCCCGTTCGACGGTCAGCGAACCCAGCATCCCCGAACGGGCCGCCTCCGCCAGGGCCGACGTGGCCTCCTCCAGCGCCTGCCCCTCGCCCCAGGCCAGCATCGACCGCCCGCCGCGCTCCAGGTACAGCACGAGTTCCCCGTCCACCAGGACGACCAGCGCGCCCGCCTTGCGGCCCGGCTTGTGGCCCGCGCCCTCCGGCGACTCGGGCCACGGCAACGCCGCCCCGTAGGCGTTCGCCGGATCGGCCGCCGCCAGCACCACGGCTCGTCCCTCCCGCTCCCGCTCCCGCGCGGTGTGCACCGCCCGCAGCCGGTCCACCGCGCCGTCCATCGCGAACTGCGCGGCCCCGAGATGCTCGACGACATAGCCGCGCCGCGCCTGCCCGCTCTCCTCGAACGCGGACAGCACCCGGTAGGCCGCCGCGAAGCCGCCCGGCACGCCCTCCGCGGCGACCGCGCCCCGGGTGACGACCCCGTGCCGGTCCAGCAGGGTGCCCGCCATGGCGTGGGCGCGCAGCGTGGCCTCCTCCTCCCGGGGCGGCAGCAGCGACCATCGCCCGGCCACCGTGGGCGGCCCGTTCCTGGAGGCCGTCCGCACCCCCACTGAGCCGTACCGGCCGCGCGGCACCGGCCGCCGCGCCCGGTGCGCCGTGGAGCCGGCCGTGCGCCCCGAACCCAGCAGCGCGCGAAGCGGGGCCAGGCCGTCGTTCGTGAGCCGACCCGACCAGGCCAGCTCCCACACCGTCTCGGCCAGCAGCAGATCCGTCACCTCCGGGTCGACGGCCCGCACCTGCTCGGCGATCTGCCGGAAGAACAGGCCGTACCCGCCCGACAGAGCCTCCAGCACCGCCCGGTGGTGCGGCGTCAGCTCCAGCGGATGCGGCTCCGGCAGGAGCAGCGGCGCCGCGTCCGCCGGGTACAGCGCGACCCAGCCGTCCTTGCCGGGCAGCGCCCCCGCCCCGGCCCACAGCACCTCGCCCGTCGTCGTCAACTCGTCCAGCATCGCCGGGGTGTAGCCGGCCACCCTGCTCGGCAGCACCAGCCGCTCCAGCGCCGAGGCCGGCACGGCGGCGCCCTGCAACTGCTCCACCGCCCGCGCCAGCCCGTCGACACCGCGCAGCCCTCCGGCCCCGACGTGCTGCCACCGGGGCAGGAACGCCGCCAGAGCCGGGCCCGGGACCGGCTCCAGCTCCTGCCGAAGCGCCGCCAGCGAACGCCGCCGCAGCCGCCGCAGCACCGTGGGATCACACCACTCCTGACCGGCTCCCGCCGGATGGAACTCGCCCTGCAGCAGCCGGCCCTCGGCGGCCATCCGGTGCAGCGCGCCGTCGGCCACCGCCTGACCGAGGCCGAAGCGCGTGGCAGCCCGCGCCGTCGTGAACGGGCCGTGGGTGCGGGCGAACCGGGCCAGCAGATCGCCCAGGGGGTCGGGCACCGGCTCGGTGAACGCCTCCGGCACCCCCACCGGCAGGGCCACGCCCAGGGCGTCCCGCAGCCGGCCCGCGTCCTCGATCGCGGCCCAGCGCTCGCGGCCCGCGATCCGCACCGGGATCGCCCGCCGCGCCGCCGCCAGCTCCGCCGCCCAGCCGGGCTCGGCGCCGCGCTCGGCCAGCTCCGCCTCCGCGAGCGGCCCCAGCAGCCGCAGCGCGTCGGCCACCGCCTCGACGTCCTTGATCCTCCGGTCCTCGGTGCGCCACTGGAGTTCGGACTCCAGCTCGGCCACCACCTCCGCGTCCAGCAGCTCCCGCAGCTCGGCCCGCCCGAGCAGCTCCGCGAGCAGCCGGGAGTCCAGCGAGAGGGCCGCGGCCCGCCGCTCGGCCAGCGGGGTGTCACCCTCGTAGAGGAACTGCGCCACGTAGCCGAACAGCAGCGACCGCGCGAACGGCGAGGGCTCCGGCGTCGTGACCTCCACCAGCCGCACGCGGCGGGCCGCCACGTCCCCCATGAGTTCCGCCAGACCCGGCACGTCGAACACGTCCTGCAGGCACTCCCGGACGGCCTCCAGCACGATCGGGAACGAACCGAACTCGCTCGCCACCTGCAGGAGCTGCGAGGCCCGGCGCCGCTGCTGCCACAGCGGGGTGCGCCGGCCCGGATCGCGGCGCGGCAGGAGCAGCGCCCGCGCCGCGCACTCGCGGAACCGGGCGGCGAACAGCGCCGAACCGCCCACCTCGGCCGTGACGGTCTCCTCGACCTCACCCTGCCCGAACAGCACGTCCTGCGCACCGACGGGCGCCTGCTCGGCGTCGAACGCGCGATCCGGCTCCAGCGGGCCGTCCAGCGCGTCCAGCCCCAGCAGGTCGGCGTCCGGGAGCCGCAGCACGATCCCGTCGTCCGCGTGCATCACCTGGGCGTCCAGCCCGTACCGCTCGGTCAGCCGGGATCCCAGCGCCAGGGCCCAGGGCGCGTGCACCTGCGCCCCGAACGGAGAGTGCACGACGACCCGCCAGTCCCCCAGCTCGTCCCGGAAGCGCTCCACCACGATCGTGCGGTCGTCCGGAACATGGCCGCAGGCGGCCCGCTGCTCCGCCAGATAGGCCAGGAGGTTGCCCACCGCCAGTTCGTCCAGCCCCGCCGACGCCAGCCGCTCGCGTGCCGCGTCCTCCTCCAGCGCCCCGATCTCCCGGAGGAACGCCCCGAGCGCCCGCCCCAGCTCCAGCGGGCGGCCGAGCTGGTCGCCCTTCCAGAACGGCAGCCGCCCCGGCACCCCCGGGGCGGGGGAGACCAGCACCCGGTCCCGCGTGATGTCCTCGATGCGCCAGGACGTCGTGCCCAGCGTGAAGACGTCCCCCACCCGGGACTCGTACACCATCTCCTCGTCCAGCTCGCCGACCCGGCCACCGCCGCGCTTCGGATCGGCCCCGGCCAGGAAGACGCCGAACAGCCCGCGGTCCGGAATGGTGCCGCCCGAGGTGACGGCGAGCCGCTGCGCGCCGGGCCGGGCGGCGACCGTCTGCGCGACCCGGTCCCACACGAAGCGGGGGCGCAGCTCCGCGAAGGCGTCCGAGGGGTAGCGGCCCGCCAGCATGTCCAGCACGCCGTCGAACGCCGACTCCGGCAGCGCCGAGAAGGGCGCGGCCCGGCGCACGAGCGCCAGCAGCTCGCCCACGTCCCAGGTGTCCATCGCGGTGACGGACACGAGCTGCTGGGCCAGGACGTCCAGCGGGTTCGCCGGGACGCGCAGCGCCTCGATGGCCCCCTGCCGCATCCGCTCCGTCACCACCGCCGACTGCACGAGATCGCCGCGGTACTTGGGGAAGAAGACGCCCGCCGAGACCGCGCCCACCTGGTGCCCGGCCCGGCCCACCCGTTGCAGCCCGGAGGCCACCGAGGGCGGCGACTCGACCTGGACGACCAGATCCACCGCCCCCATATCGATCCCCAGCTCCAGACTGGAGGTGGCCACGACGGCCTGCAGCCGCCCGGCCTTCAGATCCTCCTCGACCTGCGCCCGCTGCTCCTTGGACACCGAACCGTGGTGGGCCCGCGCCAGCACCGGCGGCGCGCCCTCGGCGGCACCGGAACCGCCCATCAGCTCCGCCGGCGCGTGGTGCTCGGGTAGCGGCTCGCCCGTCACCCGCTCGTACGCGATCTCGTTCAGCCGGTTGCACAGCCGCTCGGCGAGCCTGCGGGAGTTGACGAACACGATCGTGGAGCGGTGCTCCTGCACCAGATCGCAGATCCGCTCCTCCACCGAGGGCCAGATGGAGGGCTTGGTGCCGGGGGCGTCCGGCTCGGAGACCGGCGAGCCGCCCAGCTCGCCCATGTCCTCCACCGGGACGACGACGCGCAGGGCGAACTCCTTCTCCGCCGGCGGCTGGACGATCTTCACCGGGCGCTGCGGGGAGAGGAACCGGGCGACCTCCTCCACGGGGCGTACCGTCGCGGACAGCCCGATGCGGCGGGCGGGCCGCTCCAGCAGGGCGTCCAGCCGCTCCAGCGAGAGTGCGAGATGGGCGCCGCGCTTGGTGCCCGCCACCGCGTGCACCTCGTCCAGGATCACCGTCTCCACGCCGCTCAGCGCCTCGCGCGTCTGCGAGGTGAGCATGAGGAACAGCGACTCCGGCGTCGTGATGAGGATGTCCGGCGGCCTCCGGGCGAGGGCGCGCCGCTCGGCCGCGGGGGTGTCCCCGGAACGGATCGCCACCCGCACCTCCGGCTCGGGCAGCCCGAGCCGCAGCGCCTCCTGCCGGATGCCCGTCAGTGGGCTGCGCAGGTTCCGCTCGACGTCGACCGCCAGCGCCTTGAGCGGCGACACGTACAGCACGCGGCAGCGCTTCAGCGGCTCGGCGGGCGGGGGCTGGGCCGCCAGCCGGTCCAGCGAGGCGAGGAAGGCGGCCAGCGTCTTCCCCGAGCCCGTCGGGGCGACGACCAGGGCGTCCGAGCCCTCTGCCAGGGCCTGCCACGCGCCCTCCTGAACGGCCGTGGGCGCGCGGAACGCCCCCGCGAACCACGCGCGCGTCGCGGGGGAGAAGCCGTCCAGGGCATCGGGGCCGGGCACGGCCGGGGAGTCACCCATGACCCCATCGTGCACCCGGGCACCGACAGCGGCCCCGCACGGCCGGGGTGCGGGCGCTCGGCTGACGCCGGGCGCCGCGGCCGGGACGCGGGGGCGCCGCCCGCGCGCACGCCGGCGTTCCGGGTGCGGCGAGCGCTGCGCGATAATGGGGGCATGCGGCTGACGGACTTCTGGGAGCGGATGGCGGCGCACTTCGGGTCGGCCTACGCGGACTCCTTCGCGCGGGACCACGTGATGTCGGAGCTGGGCGGACGCACGGTCCGCGAGGCGCTGGACGCGGGGTGGGCCGCGAAGGACGTCTGGCGCGGGGTGTGCGCGGCCATGGACGTCCCGGCCGAGCTGCGCTGAGGGCGGCGCGCCCCGCTTCCCGGGCCGCTCCGGGGCCGCTCCGGGGCTGGACGAATGCGGTCACAGCAGACTTCATGCCTGCCCTGGCCTGCGGGTTTGTCGTTATCCACAGCCATGACGGGGTCACTTGACACAAAAATCGAACATCGATTCCCATGGTGGTGGCAGAGGCGGTTCAGGCACGGCTCCGGCCCGGTCCGGGCCGGTTGTCAGTGGCAGCCGCTAGCGTCGTCGGATGTGAAGCGATCGAACCAGAAACCGGTGGCACCCATGGCAGGAACCGACCGCGAGAAGGCGCTCGACGCCGCGCTCGCGCAGATTGAACGGCAATTCGGCAAGGGCGCCGTGATGCGGCTCGGTGAGCGGCCGGACGAGCCCGTGGAGGTCATCCCCACCGGATCGACGGCGCTGGACGTCGCGCTCGGGGTCGGCGGTCTGCCGCGAGGCCGCGTCGTGGAGGTCTACGGCCCGGAGTCCAGCGGTAAGACGACGCTCACGCTGCACGCGGTGGCCAACGCGCAGAAGGCGGGCGGTACCGTCGCCTTCGTCGACGCCGAGCACGCGCTCGACCCGGAGTACGCCAAGAAGCTCGGGGTGGACGTGGATCAGCTGATCCTCTCCCAGCCGGACAACGGTGAGCAGGCGCTGGAGATCACCGACATGCTCATCAGGTCCGGCGCGCTGGACCTGATCGTGGTGGACTCCGTGGCCGCGCTCGTGCCCCGCGCCGAGATCGAGGGCGAGATGGGCGACTCCCACGTCGGCCTCCAGGCCCGGCTCATGAGCCAGGCGCTCCGCAAGATCACCGGTGCGCTGAGCCAGTCCAAGACGACGGCCATCTTCATCAACCAGCTCCGGGAGAAGGTCGGCGTCATGTTCGGCTCGCCCGAGACGACGACCGGTGGCCGGGCGCTGAAGTTCTACTCGTCGGTGCGGCTCGACATCCGGCGGATCGAGACCCTGAAGGACGGCACCGACGCCGTCGGCAACCGCACCCGGGTCAAGGTCGTGAAGAACAAGGTCGCACCGCCCTTCAAGCAGGCCGAGTTCGACATCCTCTACGGCGTGGGCATCAGCCGTGAGGGCGGCCTGATCGACATGGGCGTGGAGCACGGCTTCATCCGCAAGTCCGGTGCCTGGTACACCTACGAGGGCGACCAGCTCGGCCAGGGCAAGGAGAACGCCCGCAACTTCCTGCGGGACAACCCGGACCTGGCCAACGAGATCGAGAAGAAGATCAAGGAGAAGCTGGGCATCGGCCCGCGCACGCAGGAGGCCACGGGCGAACCCGGCGAGGACGCCGCGGCCGGCGGCGCCGCCGCGGCCGAGCCTGCCGCCAAGGCCGCCCCGGTGACGGCGGCCAAGGGGAAGGCCGCGAAGGCGGCCGGCAGCGCGGCCAAGAGCTAGCCCGGCCGCGCGATGACACGGCGGACGGAATGGCCGGAGCAAGCTCCGGCACCCCAGAACGGCGGTGCTGCCTCCTCGTCGAGGGCCGAGGGGGCAGCACCGTCCGAGCCCCGTGATCCGGTGGAGCGGGCGAGGGCGATCTGCCTGCGCCTGCTCACCGGTGCGCCCCGCACCCGCAGCCAGCTCGCGGACGCCCTGCACCGGCGGGGCATCCCCGAGGAGGCTGCCGAGGAGGCGCTCGCCCGCTTCGAGGAGGTGGGCCTCATCGACGACGCGAGTTTCGCCGACGCCTGGGTGGAGTCCCGCCACCACAGCCGCGGCCTCGCGCGCCGGGCCCTCGCCCGCGAGCTGCGCACCCGCGGTGTGGACTCCTCGGTCATCGACGGCGCGCTGGGCCGGCTCGACGCCGATCAGGAGGCGGAGACGGCACGTGCCCTCGTGGAGCGCAAGCTCCGCACGACGCGCGGCCTCGCCCTGGAGAAGCGGATACGCCGGCTCGCGGGCATGCTCGCCCGCAAGGGGTACGCCGAGGGGCTGGCGCTCCGCGTGGTGCGGCAGGCCCTGGCCGAGGAGGGCGAGGAGAGCGAGGCCGCCTGGGAGGAACACCTTCCCGACGTCTGACCCACCGCGACGGTACGCGCGGTCACGGCGCCGTCCGCGGCAGCGTCACGGTCACCCGCAGGCCCGTGGGGTCGCCCGGGGAGTACGCGATCGACGCGTCGCCCGCCGCCAGCAGGGCCCGCGCGATCGAGAGCCCCAGCCCGGAGCCGGAGACGTTCTGGTGGCGGCCGCTGCGCCAGAACCGGTCCCCGATGCGGGCGAGCTCGTCCTCCGTGAGCCCGGGCCCCTCGTCGGCCACCTCCACGGTGACGCGTTCCCCCGAGGCGGCCACCGTGACGGTGACCGCCTTCCCCTCCGGCGTGAACTTCACCGCGTTGTCCACCACGGCGTCCAGGGCGCTGGAAAGGGTGAGCGGATCGGCCCACGCCGTCACCGCGCCTGCCCCGGCCGTCCGCAGGGCCACCCCCGCCCGCTCCGCGACGGGACGCCAGGCGGCCACGCGTTCGGCGGTGAGCGCGGCGACGTCCGTCAGCCGCAGATCGGCCCGGCTGTGCTCCGCCGTGGCCAGCCCCAGCAGATCGTCCAGCACCCGCGCCAGCCGCTTCCCCTCCGTCTGCACCGAGGCGAAGTCCGCGCTGCCCTCCGGCAGCTCCAGCCCCAGGACCTCGATCCTCAGCAGCAGGGCCGACAGCGGGTTGCGCAGCTGGTGCGAGGCGTCGGCCACGAACGCCCGCTGCTGCTCCAGCACGTCCTCGACGTGGTCGGCCATCTCGTTGAACGCGTGCGCCAGCCGCCGCAGCTCCGGCGGCCCGCCCGCGGCGGCGACCCGGGAGGTGAGCCGCCCGGTGGCGATGTCGTGCGTCGCCTTGTCCAGGTCCCGCACGGGCCGCAGCACCCACCCGGCCAGCCGCACGGCAGCCCCGAGCGCCAGCAGCATCGCCGCCGCCTCCCCGGCGGCGAGCGGGATCCAGTCGCGCAGGATGCGTGAACGCAGCGGGCCGGTGGGGGAGTCGGTGAGGACGACGGCGACCACGTCACCGTCCCGGACGACGGGCGAGGCGACGGCGATCCGGTTCCGCTGCCAGGGCCACACCTGCGGGGGGTCGTGACTGCGGCGCCCCGCGAGCGCCTCGGCGAAGGCGTCGGCGCCCTCGCCGTGCTCCGGTACCCGCCAGCCCGCGGGGGAGGCCGCCATCGCCTGCCCGTCCCGGTAGAAGACGCCGGCGTCGATGCCGTACAGCTCGTGGTAGCGGGTGAGTTCGCTGGTGAGGGTGGACAGCCGTTCGTCGCGGAGGCCGTCGGCGATGCGGGCCTCGGCCGTCGGCTGCGACACCCGCTCGGGGCGAGCGGTGACGAACTGGGCCAGGGAGGCGAAGCGCGCGGTGTCGTCGATGCGGTCGACGACCAGCCGCTGCTGTTCGGCGGCGGCCATGCTGGCGGCCAGGGGGAACCCCAGGGCCAGGAGCACACCGGCCATCAGGACGATGAGCAGGGGCAGCAGTCGGGCGCGCACCGGCGGAAGGCTCCCCGCGTCAGCCGACCGGTGCGGACAGCCGGTAGCCGACGCCGCGAACCGTCTCGATCAGGGTCGACAGCCCCAGCTTCGAGCGCAGCGAGGCGACGTGGACCTCCAGCGTGCGCCCGGTGCCCTCCCAGCTCGTGCGCCACACCTCGCTGATGATCTGCTCCCGCCGGTAGACGACGCCGGGCCGCTGGGCCAGCAGCGCCAGCAGATCGAACTCCTTGCGGGTGAGGGCCACGACCTCGCCGTCGACGGTGACGCGGCGGCCGGCGGGTTCGATCAGCACCGGCCCGAACCGCAGCTGCGGAGGCGCGTCCGGTTCCCCGCCCCCGCCTCCGGCCCCGGAGGCGGGGGCGCCGGCCGCGCTCTCGCCCCCCGCCGTGCGGCGGCTGACGGCGTGGATGCGGGCGAGCAGCTCCCCGGTGTCGTACGGCTTGACGACGTAGTCGTCGGCTCCGAGGTTCAGCCCGTGGATACGGGAGCGCACGTCGGCCCGCGCCGTCACCATGATCACGGGGATGTCGGCCCGGTGCCGGATGCGCCCGCACACCTCGAAGCCGTCCTGGTCCGGCAGGCCGAGGTCCAGCAGGACGACGTCGAAGGGGGCGGAGTCCTCGCCGGGGAGGAGCCGTTCCAGCGCCTCGGCTCCGCAGCGCGCGTGGGCGGTGTGGATGCCGTGCCGGGCGAGGACGGCGGACAGCGCGGCGGCGACGTGTTCGTCGTCCTCCACCAGCAGCACCCGCATGGCGCCTCCCGTCCGTTCCGTCGTTCGTCCCGCGTCCGTCGTTCCTTCGCCCGCCGTCCCCGTGCGGGACGTCTTTCCGGGAGAGGGGTCCGGCGACGAGGGCCCTGCGCAGCATCCATGCCGACGCCGGTGGGGGACGTCAAGGCGGTTCCCCGCCGTCCCGGCCTTCCGTTATCCAGCCGGTACGCCACGACCTCGTGATCTTCACCCAGCGTGGCCGGAGGTGGCCGTATCGTTATGCTCAATTTCCGCTCAGATGTGATGACGGCGCTTCGTGATGGTCATTAAGGTCCCAGCAACCGATGAGGACGGAGCGAGTGACGCCGATGAGCGCAGTATCGGTGACGCAGGACGCCGGAGGCACGGCGGAGCCGGCGGAACCTCTGGTCGTACTGGACAACGTCAACAAGTATTTCGGTGCGCTGCATGTGCTCCAGGACATCGATCTGACCATCGCCCGGGGCGAAGTGGTCGTCGTGATCGGTCCCTCGGGATCCGGCAAGTCCACCCTGTGCCGCACCGTCAACCGGCTGGAGACGATCGACTCCGGGTCGATCACCATCGACGGCAGGCCGCTGCCGGACGAGGGCAGGGAGCTGGCGAGGCTGCGCTCGGACGTGGGCATGGTCTTCCAGTCCTTCAACCTCTTCGCGCACATGACGGTCCTGCAGAACGTCACGCTGGGCCAGCTCAAGGTGCGGCGTACGCCGAAGGCCGAGGCCGAGAAGCGGGCCCGCGCCCTGCTGGACCGCGTGGGGGTGGGCAACCAGGCGGACAAGTTCCCCGCGCAGCTCTCCGGCGGACAGCAGCAGCGGGTGGCCATCGCCCGGGCGCTGGCGATGGAGCCGAAGGTCATGCTCTTCGACGAGCCGACCTCCGCGCTGGACCCCGAGATGATCAACGAGGTGCTCGAGGTCATGCAGCAACTGGCCCGGGATGGGATGACGATGGTCGTCGTCACCCACGAGATGGGCTTCGCCCGGTCCGCGGCGAACCGGGTGGTCTTCATGGCCGACGGGCGGATCGTCGAGGAGGCGACGCCCGACCAGTTCTTCAGCAACCCGCGCAGTGACCGCGCCAAGGACTTCCTCTCGAAGATCCTGGCGCACTGACCGGGAGCCGCGAGGGACCGGGCGCGGCCACGGGGGCGGCCCCGCACCCCGCCTCCCCGCCTCCCCGCGTCCTCGCACCCGCCCGCCGCCGTACCGAGCCCCCGTACCGAGCCCCGGCACCGAGCCGCCGTATCGAGCTGTTGTATCGAGCTGTTGTACCGAGTCAACCAGCCAAGACCCCTCAAGGACGCATCATGAGACTTCGCAGGACCGCAGCCGCCACCGCCGTCGTCTTCGCCCTCACCGCCGCCGCCACGGCCTGCGGCAAGGAAGGCGACCCGAGCGACGACAACGGTGCGGACGCGCCCGAGCTGCCCACCTACACCGTCGCCGAGAACGTCGATGTCGACTCCGCGGTGCTCAAGGCCGCCCAGGACCGCGGCAAGCTGATCATCGGCTCCAAGGCCGACCAGCCCTTCCTCGGCTTCCAGGACCCGGCCACCAAGGAGTACGAGGGCTTCGACGTCGAGATCGCCAAGATGATCGCGGCGGACCTGGGCTTCGACCCCGAGAAGGAAGTCGAGTTCAAGACGATCGACTCCTCGATCCGGGAGACGGCCGTCTCCAAGGGCCAGGTAGACCTGATGATCGGCACCTACACGATCAACGACGAGCGCAAGAAGCAGATCGACTTCGCGGGCCCCTACTACCTGGCCGGCCAGGACCTCCTCGTGCGCAAGGACGAGGAGGAGATCAAGGGCCCGGACAGCATCAAGGGCAAGACGGTCTGCTCCATCAAGGGCTCGACCCCGCTGCGGAACATCACCGAGAACAAGGACGAGTACGGGGCCGACACGGTCGAGCTCGGCAAGTACACGGACTGCGTCAAGCAGCTGATCGACGGCCAGGTCGACGCCATCACGACCGACGACGCCATCCTCAAGGGCTACGCCGCCCAGCGGCCCGACGACCTGAAGGTCGTGGGCGAGACCTTCAGCGACGAGCCCTACGGCGTGGGCCTGAAGAAGGGCGAGGACGAGCTGCGCGCGGCCGTCAACGACGCCATCCAGGCGCACATCGACAACGGGGACTACAAGAAGGCGTACGAGGCGACGCTCGGCCAGTCCGGCTCCGCCTACGTGGAGCCGCCGGCGCTGGACCGGTACTGACACACCGGACCGCACCCCGCGGCGGTCGCTGAGCGCCGCGGGGTGCGGTCCGGACGCACCCGTCACCCGTACCGCCCGACTGCCTGCGCGGACACACGCGGAGAATTCATGAATGTACTGCTCGACCACTTCGCCTTGTTCCGCGAAGGGTTCCTCGGAACGGTGTCGCTGACCGTCACCAGCGCGCTGATAGCGCTGGTCCTGGGCATCGTCATCGCGGGTTGCCGGGTGTCCCCCGTGCCACCGCTGCGGGCGTTCGGCGCCGCCTGGGTGACGGTGCTGCGCAACACGCCGCTGCTGCTGCTGTTCCTCGTCGCCTTCTTCATCCTCCCGGAGGTCCTCTTCCCCGGGATGAGCCCGTACGTCCTCGCCATCCTGGCCCTGGGCTTCTACACCTCGTCCTTCGTGTGCGAGGCGGTCCGCTCCGGCATCAACACGGTGGCGGTCGGTCAGGCGGAGGCCGCGCGCAGTCTCGGACTGACGTTCCTGCAGACGCTGAGCCTCGTCGTACTCCCGCAGGCCACGCGGACCGTGCTGCCGCCCATGAGCAGCATCCTCATCGCGCTCACCAAGAACTCCGCCATCGCCGGCGCCTTCAGCAACACCGAACTGTTCGGTGTCCAGAAGGACCTGAGCGACATGGGATACAACATCATGACCGTGTTCTTCTGGGTCGCCGCCGCCTATCTGATCATCACGTTCTCGATCAGCGGCGTCTTCCGCGCTCTGGAGAGCAGGATGGGGGTCGCCCGATGAGTTCGGTCCTGTACGACACCCCGGGGCCACGGGCGAGGCGCCGCAACGCGATCCTGTCCGTCGTCGGCGGCGGAGCCATCCTCGGCCTGCTCGTCTTCAGCCTGGTGCGCATCGCCGACTCCGGCCAGCTGGCCCCCGAGATGTGGGAGATCTTCCAGTACTCGGGCATCATCGACGGCCTCGTCGACGGCCTGGTGAGCACGCTGCAGGCGTTCGTCCTGGCCGGGGTGCTCTCCCTCGTCCTCGCCGCCGTCCTGGCCGTCGCCCGGCTCTCGGACCACCTCCCGGTGCGGTGGTTCGCCATCGGTTTCATCGAGCTGTTCCGCGCCGTGCCGCTCCTGATCACCATCTTCGTGATCTGGGCGGGCTTCCTGACGGACCAGCCCATGTGGGCCCTCGTCCTCGGCCTCACGCTGTACAACGGGGCGGTGCAGGCCGAGGTGCTGCGCGCCGGCATCCTGGCCGTGCCCAAGGGCCAGGTCGAGGCCGCGTACGCGCTCGGCATGCGCAAGACGCAGGTCATGCTGACGGTGCAGATCCCCCAGGCCGTGCGGGCCATGCTCCCGGCGGTGATCAGCCAGCTCGTGGTGACCCTCAAGGACACCTCGCTCGGCTACATCATCGTCTACGAGGAGCTGCTCTACGCCGGCCGGCTCATCGCCAGCAACACGCTCATCAACGGCGACAACCCGTACGTCACCGTGATCATCGTCATGGGTTCCCTGTACATCGGCCTGTGCATGGCGCTGTCCGCCCTGGCCACCTGGATCGAGAAGCGCGGCCGACGGGCGCCGACCGGGGTGAAGATGGCGCACGCCGAAGCGGTCGAGACCGGCGAGCCCCTCAAGGACGGGAGCTGACCACCGGCCCGGACGGCGCCGCCGCCCGGGCCGGTCGGCCCCCGCACCGCGCGGGACGTCCGCACCGCACAGGACGCCGGTGCCTCGCGGGCCCGCGAGGCACCTCCCGTACGCCCGGCCGCCGTGCGGCCGTCACTTGACGGCTGCACGGGCAGTCGGTTGCATACCGTTGTGATCACGCACGACCTCCGGCTCCCTACGCCAACTTCCCTGTCCCCCAAGGGTTCTCACCGTCCGTCGGGGCGACGAAGCGAGGTGCGGTGGAGCCGGTGATCGTGGTCGGCGCCGGGCCCGTGGGGCTCGCGCTGGCCCTGGCACTCGCGCGGCACGACGTGCCGTCGGTGTTGCTGGAGTCGGGGGACGGCGAGATCGTCGCCCGGCCCGCCCGCACCTGCGTCCTGCGTCCGGACACCGCCGCGCTGGCCCAGCGGCTGGCCGGTGCCGCGGAACTGCCCGGCACGCACTGGCGGGTGTGGCGGACGATACGCCGCCGCCAGTGCGTCCACCAGGAGGACTTCGCGCCCGGCAGTGCGCCCTTCCACCTCCATCAGCACACGCTCACCGGGGCGCTGGTGGCCGCCGTGCGGCGCAGCGAGCTGGTGGACTTCGCGCCCGGGCGGCGGCTCACCGAACTCGAACAGCACGCCCACGGGGTCCGGGCCCGCACCGCGGGCGGCCTCGGCGTCACCTGGTCGGGCAGCTATCTGGTCGGCTGCGACGGCGCCCGGTCCACGGTCCGCAAGCTCCTCGGCGTCCGTTTCCCCGGCCGGACGTCCGTCGAGCGGCGGGCCGTCGCGGCCCTGCGCACCCCCCTGCCCTGGCCGGACGAGGCGCTGGTCCACCGCGAGCAGCCGGGGGGCGAGGAGGTGTGCGCGCGTTCCCTGCCCGGCGGCCTGTGGCGGCTGGACTGGCAGCTCCCGCCGCGGGGCGACCTGATCACCCCGCAGGACCTGCTGGGGCGCGTCGACGCGACGCTGGCCGGCTGGTCGGACGGGGCCGAGCCGGCCTACGAGCTGCTGGACACCGGCGTCCACACGGCCCATCAGCGGCTGGCGCGCCACTGGCGCTCCGGCCGCGTCTTCCTGGCGGGGGACGCGGCGCGGCTCCTGGGGGCGCTCGGCACCCAGAGCGTGGACGAGGGCCTGCGCGACGCCGACAACCTCGCCTGGAAGCTGGCCGTGGCCTGGCACGGAACGGGCGCCGGTGCCGGGGGCGCGTCCGGTGAGGGCTCTGCGGACACGGCGCTGGAGCTGCTGTTGGACAGCTATGAGGGGGAGCGGCGCCGTGCTTCCGTCGCCCGGCTCCGGGCGCTGGACCAGGCGGTGCCCCTGGTGCACGGCGTGAGCGGCCTGCGCGCGCTGCTGCCGGGCGGCCGGGGCCCGCTGGCACTCCTCACGGACGGGCATGTGGGCCGGGGCGCGCTGGGCGCCCCGGCCGACTACGCCGGCTCGCCGCTGACCTCCGCCCCGCTGCCCGGCCTCGGCGCGGGGGAGGCCGTGGGTGAGGTGGCGGCCGACGTCCCCGTCACCCCGCCGGGCGGAGAGCGCCAGCCCCTGCGGCAACGGCTCGGCCGCGGCCTGCTCGTGGTGCTCGTCGCGCCCGGCTCCGCCGTGTGGGAGAGCCGGCACTGGATGAACGCCGGCGTCATGCCCGCTCTCGCGGCGGCGGTGCGGGGACTCCCGCTGCGCGCGGAGCTGCTGGTGGCCGAGGCCTATCCGGGCGCCGACCCCCACACCGTCCTGCTCGTCCGTCCCGACGGCCATCTGGCCGCCGCGCTGCCGGGCGTCGACCCCGGAGCGCTCCACACCTGCACCGCCGCGCTGAGCGGTGCCGTTCCGTAGGGCTCAGGGTTCAGGGCCCGGGCGGTGCCGGTCAGGGCTTGACGGCGCGGTAGTAGCGCTCGGCGCCCTCGTGCAGCGGCAGCGGGTCCGTGTAGATGGCCGTGCGCAGATCGACCCGCTGTGCGGCGTGCACCTGGCTGCCGATGCGGTCGCGGCTGTTGATGAGCACACGCGTCACTCCGGCGGCGACCGCGGGATCCACCCGCCGGGCCGTCACCAGCAGGTTGGCCACGGCCACCGTCTCCACGCCCTGCCCGCGCTGCACGGCCGGGTAGGCGTCGGCGGGCATGACGGCCGCGCGGTAGTGCCGGGCGAGCGGGTCCTGCTCGTGCAGCGCGGGCACCAGCTCGCCGAGCGGGACGAGCCGGATGTCGGCGCGGGCCGCGAGGTCCTGGACGGCCGCGGTGGGCAGCCCGCCGCTCCAGAAGAACGCGTCCAGCCGGCGCTCCTCCAGCAGCCGAGGCATGGTGTCGATGCCCTCGTGGACGGGCGTGACGTCGTGGTCCGGGTCGAGCCCCGCGGCGCGCAGCATCCGGCGGGCGATGGGCCGTACCCCGGACTCCAGCTCCCCGACGCCGACCCTGAGCCCGGCGAGGTCGTCCGCCCCGCGCACGGGTGAGTCGGCGCGGACGACGAGCTGCACGTAGTCGTCGTACAGCCGGGCGCAGGCCCGCAGCCCGTCCGCGCCCTCGCCGTCGGCGGCCAGGTGGGCGGCCACCGCGTCGGCCTGCGCGATGGTGAAGTCGGCCTCGCCCGCGACCACGCGCCGGATGTTCTCCACCGACCCCTGGCTGGGGCGCAGCTCCATCTCCAGCTCCGGCAGCTCCGTGCGCACGCGCTGCCGGAGCAGCGAGCCGTAGCGCTCGTAGACGCCGGTGGGCACGCCGGTGGCGAAGGTGACCCGGCCCGCGGGCTCCGCGCCGCCGCCCGGCAGCAGCCACCAGGCGAGCAGGCTCAGGGCGACCAGGGCCGCCGCGGCGGCTCCCAGCGTCCTGCGGCGGCCGGAGCCGCCCCCGCGCACGGTGACCATGGGGGCGATCCTGCCATCCGTCCCGCACCTCCGGGAGGGGCCGGGCACCGGGGGAGCGCGGGCCGGGCCGGAACGCGTACCCTGGTCGACTGAGATGACTGCGAAGACTTATGAGCTGCGCACCTTCGGCTGCCAGATGAACGTCCACGACTCCGAGCGGATGGCCGGTCTGCTGGAGGACGCCGGATACGAACGGGCCCCCGAGGGCGGGGACGGCGCCGATGTCGTCGTCTTCAACACCTGTGCGGTGCGGGAGAACGCCGACAACCGGCTGTACGGGAACCTCGGCCAGCTCGCGCCGAAGAAGGCGGCCCGGCCCGGCATGCAGATCGCCGTGGGCGGCTGCCTGGCCCAGAAGGACCGGGACACCATCGTGAAGAAGGCGCCCTGGGTGGACGTCGTCTTCGGCACCCACAACGTCGGCAAGCTGCCCGTGCTGCTGGAGCGCGCCCGCGTCCAGCGGGAGGCGCAGATCGAGATCGCCGAGTCGCTGGAGGCGTTCCCCTCCACACTCCCCACGCGCCGCGAGTCCGCCTACGCGGCCTGGGTCTCGGTCTCCGTCGGCTGCAACAACACCTGCACCTTCTGCATTGTCCCGCAGCTGCGGGGCAAGGAGAAGGACCGCAGGACGGGCGACATCCTGGCCGAGATCGAGGCGCTGGTCGCCGAGGGGGTCATCGAGATCACCCTGCTCGGCCAGAACGTCAACGCCTACGGCAGCGACATCGGCGACCGGGAGGCGTTCTCCAAGCTGCTGCGCGTCTGCGGCGGCATCGAGGGGCTGGAGCGGGTCCGGTTCACCTCCCCGCACCCGAGGGACTTCACGGACGACGTCATCGCCGCCATGGCCGAGACGCCCAACGTCATGCCGCAGCTCCACATGCCGCTGCAGTCCGGCTCGTCCAAGGTGCTGAAGGACATGCGCCGCTCCTACCGGCAGGAGCGCTTCCTGAAGATCATCGAGAACGTGCGCGCCGCCATGCCGGACGCGGCCCTGTCCACCGACATCATCGTGGGCTTCCCCGGTGAGACGGAGGAGGACTTCCAGGAGACCCTGCACGTCGTGCGCGAGGCCCGCTTCGCCCAGGCCTTCACCTTCCAGTACTCCAAGCGCCCGGGAACCCCCGCCGCCGAGATGGACGGCCAGATTCCCAAGGAGGTCGTCCAGGAGCGCTACGAGCGGCTCGTGGCCCTTCAGGAGGAGATCTCCTGGGCCGAGAACAAGGCCCAGGTCGGTCGCAGGCTGGAGGTGCTCGTCGCCGAGGGAGAGGGTCGCAAGGACGACGTGACGCGGCGGCTGTCCGGCCGGGCGCCCGACAACCGGCTCGTGCACTTCACCCGCCCCGAGGAGCCGGTGCGCCCCGGCGACATGGTGAGCGTCGAGGTCACCTACGCCGCCCCGCACCACCTGCTGGCCGAGGGCCCCGCCCTCGCCGTGCGCCGCACCCGGGCCGGGAACGCCTGGGAGGCCCGCACCGGTGCCGCCGCGCCCACGGGCGGCGTCATGCTCGGCCTGCCGAAGGTGGGCGCCCCCGCTCCGCTGCCCGCGCAGGGCGACGGCTGCGGCGTCTGCTGAACGCCTGCTCGACGTCCGCCGAACGCACGCCGGTCCGCTCCGGGTTCCGCACGGTTCGCCACGACGAGCCGCTCCGTGTCGGGCAGCGGGGTGAACCGGGCGGTCGGCGCTAGGCTGCCGCCCATGCTTGCCGCTGCCGCCGTCTGCCCCTGTCCGCCGCTGCTCGTGCCCGAGGTCGCCGGGGGCGCGGCCCCCGAGATGGACGACGCGAGGGCCGCCTGCGCCGAGGCCGTGGAGGCCCTCGCCGCCGCCCGGCCCGAACGCCTCGTCGTCGTCGGCCCCGCCCAGCCCGCGGCCCGGGGCGAGTACCCCGCGGGCAGCCGTGGCTCCTTCCGCGGCTTCGGGGTGGATCTCGACGTCACCCTCGGTCGGGGCCCGGGCGGCGAACGCGCCCTGCCGCCCTCCCTCGCCGTCGCCGCCTGGCTGCTGGACCGCTACGGCTGGCGGGCCGCGCCGGTGACCGGCCGAGGGGTGGCCGAGACCCTCACGCCCGAGCGCTGCGCCGAGGCCGGCCGCACGCTGGCACCGGAGGGGGTGCGCGTGGCCCTGCTCGTGATGGGCGACGGAAGCGCCTGCCGCACGGTGAAGGCGCCCGGCTACTTCGACGAGCGGGCCGCCGCGTTCGACGCCGAGGCCGCCCGTGCCCTGGGTACCGGGGACGTCGACGCGCTGGCGGGCCTGGACGCCGAACTCGGCTACGAGCTCCAGGTGTCGGGCCGGGCCGGCTGGCAGGTCCTGGCCGCTGCCGCGGGCCGGAACCGGCTCTCGGGGAAGCTGCTGTACGACCGTGCGCCCTACGGCGTCGGCTACCTCGTCGCCCGCTGGTCCTGACCCGCCCGCCCCGGGCCGTCGGGCTCGGTCCGCCCGCCCCGGGCCCACACCCCGGACTCACGCCCCGGAGCCGCGGCCCGTGCCGCGTCGGCCCGGGCCGAGCCGGGGCGTGCCGAGGGTCCGGGGCGGACGGACGGCGGCCCTCAGGTGCCGGAGCCGGGTCGTCCTCCCGGCCCGCCCTGGCCGCGCCGCCGCTCCTCCTCGGCCAGCCGGTCCACGGCCTGCCTGGCCTTCTGGCTGCCCGTCCTCAGCTGGGTGCTGTACTTGCCCTTGGTCTTCTTGTCGGCCATCTGGGCAGCTCTGTCGACGGCCTGCCCCACCTTGCTCTCGTGCTTGACGAGCATTCCCTTGAGCTTGTTCAGCATGCTCACGCAATCCACCTTCCACGTGCGGTCACTCCTTGCGGACGGTAACGAACCGCCGCGCGCTCGTGTTCCGGGCACGGCCCGGGGAGCCGCCGGGCGGGGCGCCGCGGAGCGCCCACCGCCCGCGCGCACCGTCCGGTTTGCGAGACTGACGGGTGTGAACAGCCCCGCGAACCCCCCATCGTCACCCCGGGTCATCGCCGTCGTCGGTCCCACCGCGGCGGGCAAGTCCGATCTGGGCGTGGCACTCGCCCGTGAGTTGGGCGGCGAGGTCGTCAACGCCGACTCCATGCAGCTCTACCGCGGCATGGACATCGGTACGGCCAAGCTGACGACCGAGGAACGGCGCGGCGTTCCCCACCACCTCCTCGACATCTGGGACGTCACCGTCACCGCCAGCGTCGCCGAGTACCAGCGGCTCGCGCGCGCCGAGATCGAGCGGCTGCTCGCCCGCGGCCGCGTCCCGGTCCTCGTCGGCGGCTCCGGACTGTACGTGCGCGGGGCGCTGGACGCGCTGGAGTTCCCCGGCACCGACCCGGGGGTGCGCGCCCGGCTGGAGGCGGAGCTGGCCGAGCGGGGGCCGGGGGAACTGCACCGCCGGCTCGCCGCCGCCGACCCGCCCGCGGCCGCGGCCATCCTGCCCGGCAACGGCCGCCGGATCGTGCGGGCCCTGGAGGTCATCGAGATCACCGGCCGGCCCTTCACCGCACAGTTGCCGGAGCCCGGCGCCCGGCTGGACGTCTACGACACGTTCTACGTCGGCGTCGACGTCCCGCGGCCCGAGCTCGACGAACGGATCGCACGCCGGGTGGACGTCATGTGGGACCGGGGACTGGCCGAGGAGGTCCGCGCTCTGGAGGCCGCGGGGCTGCGCGAGGGGCGCACGGCCTCCCGGGCTCTCGGCTACCAGCAGCTCCTGGCGGCCTTCGCCGGCGAGTGCACGGAGGAGGAGGCCCGGGAGCAGACCGTCCGGGCCACGAAACGCTTCGCCAGGCGGCAGGACTCCTGGTTCCGGCGGGACGCGCGGGTGCACTGGCTGAGCGGGGCGGCCGGGCACCGCGACCGGCTGACCGGACACGCGCTGTCGCTGGTCGAACGAGCGGTCACAGCCTGATCACGTCCTGGCATCGGGACGTTCCAAGCGTCCGGAGCGGCGGTTCCGACGTGCCATCATCGACGCTCAGGCCGCTACGCCGTTGTCGTTGGGAGGGCACGTGGCGATGGATGCGGGCCCTCGCGGCGGTGACGACCCGGCCCGGGAGTCCGGTCGTACGACGCAGGTCCACGACGGGTTCCCAGAGGCGGACGAGCCCGCCTTCGCGGGCGTCGAGCCCTCGCTCGGCGCCGCGTCCCCCGAGTACCCGGCCGACCCCGCGAGCACCGTGGACCCCGTCGACGGGGAGACGGCCGAGGACGGCACGGCCCCGGAGGAGTCGTACGGCGAGCTCCGTCCGCCGCCTCGGCTGCGCCTGTGGCAGCTTGCCCCGATCGTGGGCCTCGCGGTCCTCGGCTCGCTGATGTTCTCCTTCCCCCTGGCCTTCGAGTTCGGTGACGGCGGCGCCGTCGTGGCCATGCTGGGGCTGCTGATCACCGGGTGCGCCGCGGGCTGGGGCCTGATGGCCGCCCGCCGCGTCGGCGCCACCCTGCCGGGCATGCCGCCGCGCGGCTCGGGCGAGCGCCCGGACTGGCGGGTGGTCGCCCTGTACGCGCTCGTCTGCCTCACCCTGACCGGCCTGGCCGTGTGGCGGGTGGCCCGGCTGCGCGGCTGACCGCACAGCACGGCACGGGACCGCCGCGGGACCCGGGACATCGTCGGCGCCGCGGGGAGCGGCCGCGAAACACGGCGGCACCTCCCGTACGATCGCCCCGTGAGCACCACAGCGCAGCCCGCCACCCCGCTGGTCTTCCTCAAGGGGCACGGCACCGAGAACGACTTCGTGATCATCCCCGACCCCGAGGGGCTCGTCGAGCTCTCCTCCGGCACCGTCGCCCGGCTGTGCGACCGGCGGGCCGGGATCGGCGGGGACGGCGTCCTCCACGTGGTCCGTTCCGCCGCGCACCCCGAGGCCGCGGAGCTGGCGGCCGAGGCCGAGTGGTTCATGGACTACCGCAACAGCGACGGCAGCATCGCGGAGATGTGCGGCAACGGCGTGCGGGTCTTCGCGGCCTACCTCCGCCGTGCCGGACTGGTCGGGGAGGATGCCTTCGCCGTGGCCACGCGGGCGGGCCTGCGGAGGGTCCGGGTGGCCGGGGACGGCCGGGTCACGGTCGGCATGGGCCGGGCCGCGCTGCCCGCCGACGAGGGCGGGCCCGTCACCGTGACGGTGGGGGCGCGGAGCTGGCCCGCGCGCAACGTCAACTTGGGCAACCCGCACGCCGTCGTCTTCGTCGACGCGCTCGCGGAGGCCGGGAACCTCCTCGACGCCCCGCTCGTCGCCCCGGCCGCCGCCTACCCGCAGGGCACCAACGTCGAGTTCGTCGTCGACCGCGGGCCGCGGCACGTGGCGATGCGGGTGCACGAGCGCGGCTCCGGGGAGACCCGCTCGTGCGGCACCGGCGCCTGCGCCGTCATGGTCGCGGCGGCCCGGCGGGACGGCGCGGACCCGGCCGTGGACGGCCGTCCGGTCACCTACACCGTGGATGTGCCCGGCGGGCGGCTGGAGATCACCGAGGAGGCGGACGGCGCGATCGAGATGACGGGGCCCGCCGCCATCGTCGCCGAGGGCATCGTCGAGCCCGGCTGGCTCGCCACGGGCTGAGCTCCGGGCTCGGAGCTCCGGCGGCCGAAGGCCGGACCGCGGGCTCGGGCTGTCCGAAGCCGGACGCCCGGGCGCGGG
Organism: Streptomyces sp. WMMC1477; assembly: GCF_027460245.1. NCBI lineage: Bacteria > Bacillati > Actinomycetota > Actinomycetes > Kitasatosporales > Streptomycetaceae > Streptomyces > Streptomyces sp. WMMC1477. The sequence goes on from NZ_JAPZBD010000003.1 coordinate 4,653,222, forward strand.
CTACCGGTGGTCGGCGCCCGGGCCGCAACTCCCCACGGAGCCAGCGCAGATCGCCCGATGGGGTGATCAGGCACCGGGTGGGCACCACCCGGACGGCGCGCCGTGATGGGGTCGGTAGCATCGAGCAACTGACGGTGCGACACCTTGCAGGGAGCTGTGGTGAGTGCGGTACGGGGCCTCAGAAAGCTCAGCCGGGCCGCGATGAGCGGTTCGGCCCCGCGAGGCCGCCTGCCGGACGCGCTGGAGCACGTCGCCCAGACGCACCGCTCCCACCACCCCGGGGCCGAGCTGGACGCGCTGCGCCGCGCGTACCTGCTGGCCGAGTCCTCGCACCGGGGCCAGATGCGCAAGAGCGGCGAGCCGTACATCACGCACCCGCTCGCCGTGACGCTCATCCTCGCCCAGCTCGGCGCCGGGACGACGACGCTGACGGCCTCCCTCCTGCACGACACCGTCGAGGACACCGACGTCACCCTCGACCAGGTGCGTGCCGAGTTCGGGTCCGAGGTGGCCTACCTCGTGGACGGCGTCACCAAGCTGGAGAAGGTCGACTACGGCGCCGCGGCCGAGCCGGAGACGTTCCGGAAGATGCTCGTGGCCACCGGCGACGACGTGCGGGTCATGGCCGTCAAACTCGCGGACCGGCTGCACAACATGCGCACGCTCGCCGTCATGCGGCCGGAGAAGCAGGCACGCATCGCCAGGGTCACGCGGGACGTGTTGATCCCGCTGGCCGAGCGGCTGGGCGTGCAGGCGCTCAAGACCGAGCTGGAGGACCTCGTCTTCCAGATCCTGCACCCCGGGGAGTACGTGCGGACCCAGGAGGTCATCCGGGCGCACGGCGCGGGGCCCGATCCGCTGGCCGCCGTCGCCGAGTCCGTGCGGGCCGTGCTCCGCGAGGCGCAGGTCTCGGCCGAGGTGCGGATCCGGCCGCGGCACGCGCTGTCCGTCCACCGGGCGGGGAAGAAGCGCGGGCCGCTGGGCCCGTGTGACTTCGGCCGGCTGCTGATCCTCGTCGCGGACGAGGCCGACTGCTATGCCGTCCTCGGTGAGCTGCACACCTGCTTCACCCCGGTGATCTCGGAGTTCAAGGACTTCATCGCGGTACCCAAGTTCAACCTCTACCAGTCGCTGCACACGGCGTTCGCGGACGCGGAGGGGCGGGTCGCCGAAGTCCTCATCCGCACCCACCGGATGCACCGGGTCGCCGAGGCCGGCGTCATCGCGCTCGGTGACCCGCATCCGCGGTCGGTGCCCCCCGGGCCGGAGAGCGGCACGCAGCCGGCCGGCGCGGCGGCCCCGGGCCCGGGCGACGGCGAGCGGGCGGACCCGACGCGCCCGGGCTGGCTCTCGCGGCTGCTGGAGTGGCAGAGCAACGCGCCGGACCCCGACACCTTCTGGGCCCACCTGCGCCAGGACCTCGCCCAGGACCGCGAGATCACCGTGTTCTGCAGTGGGGGAACGTTGCACCTCCCCGCGGGGGCCACCTGTCTCGACGCCGCCTACGCGCGCCACGGCGAGCGCGCCCACCACTGCGTGGGGGCCCGGGTGGACGGGCGGCTCACCACGCTCGGCACCGTGCTGCGCGACGGCGACGCCCTCCAGCTCCTGCTGGCTCCGGAGGGTACCTCCGGCCCCTCCTCCGACTGGCTCGACCACGTCAGGACGCCCGCCGCGCGGATCGCCGTCCGCCGCTGGCTCGACGCCCAGCCGGAGCCCTCGTCCGTTCCGGCGGAGGCCTCTCCCGCCGCGACGGACGACGGCGCTGACGACGCCGCGGGGGCTCCCGGCACGGCCGTACGCCCGGCCCCGGCATCCGGGGGAGCGCGCGCGGCCGTTGCCGTGGACCTGCCCGACCGGCCGGTGCGGCTGGCCCGATGCTGCACCCCGGTCCCGCCGGACCGCGTCACCGGCTTCACCGTCCGCGGCGGCGCGGTGACGGTCCATCGCGACACCTGCTCCGCGGTGGGGCGCATGACGGCCGCCGGCCGCGACCCCGTGGACGTCCGGTGGCAGAGCGGCAGCGGGGGCTACCGGGTCACGCTCCAGGCGGAGGCCTTCGGGCGGCCCCGGCTGCTGGCCGACCTCACGGAGGCCATCGCCGTGCAGGGCGCCGCCGTCGTCTCCGCCAGCGTCGAGCCGCCCAGGGAGCAGCGGGTGCGGCACCGGTACACCCTGCGGCTCGCGGACGCGAGCACGCTGCCCGCCCTCATGCGGGCGATGCGCGGGGTGCCGGGGGTGTACGACGTCGCCCGGGCCACTCGCCCGATGCTGTGAACGGCGGCGGGCGCATGCGGGCAGGCCCGTCCGTCGCGGTATGACCATCCCATCGGGTGGGTCGCCGATGCGCCCTCGCGGACGTCTCCCGCCCCGCTGGTACCTGGTGGACCATGACCACCGCCCGCGCCCGTTCCGCCCCCCGCCCGGCCCTGGCCGTCGCCGGCGCCGCCGTCTCCCTCGCCCTCCTCGCCGCCGCTCCGGCCCCCGAACCGCTCGGCATCGGCGACCGCCTGTTCCCCGCCCTCGGCAACCCCGGCTACGACGTCCTCCGCTACGACATCACCCTGCGCTACACCGGGGACAACACCCGGCCCCTGGAGGCCCGGACGCGCATCGCCGCACGCGTCACCGGCGAGCCGCTCGAGCGGCTGAACCTCGACTTCGCCAACGGCACCGTCCGCGAGGCCCGCGTCGACGGCGCCGAGGTCCCCTGGCTGGCGGCCGCCGAGGACATCGTCCTCAGCCCCGAGCGTCCGCTGCCCGAGGGGAAGGTCGTCGACATCGACATCCGCCACACCAGTCCCACGCGCGGCGCCAGGCCCAGCGGCTGGATCAGGACCGAGCGCGACGGCCTGGTCATGGCCAACCAGGCGGACGCGGCGCACCGCGTCTTCCCGTCCAACGACCACCCCTCGGACAAGGCCGGGTTCACCTTCCGCGTCACCACGCCCGCCGGGTTCACCGCCGTCGCCAGCGGGCGCCGCACCGCGCGGCGGGCGGACGAGGCCACCGTCACCCGCACCTTCCGCACCGCCCGGCCCATGGCCACGGAGCTCGCCCAGGTCGCCATCGGGCGCTCCCTCGTCCTGCGGCGCGAGGGGCCGGACGGGCTACCCCTGCGCGACGTGATCCCCGTCGGGCACCGCGCGGAGCTCGAACCCTGGCTGCGCAAGACCTCCGGCCATCTGCGCTGGATGCGCGAGCGCGTCGGCGACTACCCCTTCGCGACCTACGGGCTCCTCGTCGCCGAGGCCGATCTCGGCTTCGCGCTGGAGACGCAGACCCTGTCGCTGTTCTCCGTGGACTTCTTCACCGACCCCCGCCGCCCCGACTGGCACCGCGAGGCCGTCATGATCCACGAACTGGCCCACCACTGGTTCGGGAACAGCGTCAGCCCACGCCGGTGGAGCGACCTGTGGCTCAACGAGGGCCACGCGACCTGGTACGAGTGGCTCTACGCAGCCGAGCACGGCGGCCCCTCCCTGGAAGCGCTGGCGAAGCGGGCCTACCAGGCCTCCGACGCCTGGCGCCGGGACTACGGACCGCCCGCCCGGATCGACGTACCGGAGGACGACGACAAGCTGGGCATCTTCCGTCCCGTCGTCTACGAGGGCGGGGCCGTGGCGCTGTACGCGCTGCGGCAGGAGATCGGAGCGGAGAAGTTCGGCGAACTCCAGCGCGCCTGGGTGAGCCGCCACGCCCACGGCGTCGCCTCCACCGAGGACTTCGTGCGGCTCGCGAGCGAGGTCGCGGGCGAGGACCTGAGCGCGTTCCTGCGGGACTGGCTGTACGGGGAGCGCACACCGGCCATGCCCGGCCACCCGGACTGGCGCACCAAGCCGCGTCAGGGCTGACGCGGGCCGGGCCCCGGCCGGGCCCCGGCCGGGGCCCGGCCCGCGCCACGTCCGGGCCGGGCCCCGGCGCCCGGCCCGCCCCTCCGGCCCCGGGACCGGATATGCGCGTGACGCCGGGGGCCGGGCGTGTCACCATCGTCACCGAGCCCCGGCCAGGCGCCGGGAGCCGGACCGCGGGGAATGAACGCCACCCGGTGCGCGTTGTGCCTGGCGAGTCCGTTCCATCGACGTGAGGACACCCTTGACCTTCTCTTCTTCTCTTCCGCACCTCGGCCAGCGCAACGACTCGAACACGCGCCGTGCTGACGCCCTGATGGAGGAGGACGTCGCATGGAGCCACGAGAACGACGAGGAGCGTGACGGGCATCAGCTCGACCGCTCCGAGCGCGCGGCCCTGCGCCGCGTGGCCGGTCTGTCGACCGAGCTCCAGGACGTCACGGAGGTCGAGTACCGGCAGCTCCGCCTGGAGCGGGTCGTACTCGTCGGCGTGTGGACCTCCGGCACCGCCCAGGACGCGGAGAACTCCCTCGCTGAGCTGGCCGCGCTCGCCGAGACGGCCGGAGCCCAGGTGCTCGACGGTGTCGTCCAGCGCCGCGACAAGCCGGACCCGGCCACCTACATCGGCTCCGGCAAGGCCGAGGAGCTGCGCGACATCGTGCTGGAGTCGGGCGCGGACACCGTCGTGTGCGACGGTGAGCTCAGCCCCGGCCAGCTCATCCACCTGGAGGACGTCGTCAAGGTCAAGGTGGTCGACCGCACCGCCCTGATCCTCGACATCTTCGCCCAGCACGCCAAGTCCCGTGAGGGCAAGGCGCAGGTCTCGCTCGCGCAGATGCAGTACATGCTGCCGCGGCTGCGCGGCTGGGGTCAGTCGCTGTCCCGGCAGATGGGTGGTGGCGGCTCCGGCTCGTCCGGCGGCGGCATGGCCACCCGTGGTCCGGGTGAGACGAAGATCGAGACGGACCGCCGCCGCATCCGCGAGAAGATGGCCAAGCTGCGCCGCGAGATCGCCGAGATGAAGACCGGCCGCGACGTCAAGCGCCAGGAGCGCCGTCGCAACCAGGTGCCCTCGGTGGCGATCGCCGGGTACACCAACGCGGGCAAGTCCTCCCTGCTCAACCGCCTCACCGGGGCGGGTGTGCTGGTGGAGAACGCCCTGTTCGCGACCCTGGACCCGACGGTCCGGCGGGCGGAGACGCCCAGCGGCCGGCAGTACACCCTCTCGGACACCGTCGGCTTCGTCCGGCACCTCCCGCACCATCTCGTCGAGGCCTTCCGCTCCACGATGGAGGAGGTCGGCGACTCCGACCTGATCCTCCACGTGGTCGACGGCGCGCATCCCACCCCCGAGGAGCAGCTCGCGGCGGTGCGCGAGGTCTTCCGCGACGTCGGGGCTGTCGACGTCCCCGAGATCGTGGTGATCAACAAGGCGGACGTGGCCGACCCGCTCGTCGTCCAGCGGCTCCTGCGCGCCGAGCAGCACGCCATCGTCGTCTCCGCGCACTCCGGCGAGGGCGTGGCCGAGCTGCTCGAGCTGATCGACGAGGAGCTGCCCCGCCCGTCGGTCGAGCTGGAGGCCCTGGTGCCCTACACCGAGGGCGCGCTCGTCTCCCGGATCCACACCGAGGGCGAGCTGCTGTCGGAAGAGCACACGGAGTCCGGCACGCTGGTGACCGCGCGCGTCTACGAGGAGCTTGCCGCCGCCCTGCGCCCCTTCGTGCCCACCGGCCGCTGACCCCACGCCACGCAGCGCGCCCGCCGCGGAGCCCCGCGGCGGGTGCCGCGTGCCGCCCGGGCGGCGTCCGACGGACAGACGGTCACCAAGCTCGTTACCCGTGACATGCGTTTCGAGATGGCGGCCGGACCACCACCGTGCGGCTCCCGCTCCTGCGCGCCCCGCGCCACCCCGACCCCGAGACCGACCACGGCACCCACCGGCTGCGCTGCGCGCTCGTCCCGGGGCGGGCATCGGCGACGCCGTCCGGGAGGGCCATGCGATCATCACTCCCCGAGCGCACGGTCACCGGCTCCGGCGAACCCGTCGAGCCGCCGGTGTCGGTGAGCGACGAGGGCGTCGTCGAGACCGTCAAGCTCGCCGAGGACGGCAGTGGTGGCGTCGTCGCCCGGCTCTACGAGCCCCTCGGGATCCGGGCGTCCGTTTCGGCTGCGGCCCGGCTCACACCGTTCGGCCGCCCGCATCCGTCACGGACCCCGGGCCGGCAGCGCCGCGGCCGCGGCACCGACCAGACCGGCGTCCGTCCCCAGCCGTGCCGGCACCACCGCGATGCCGCGCTGGAACGACAGGGTGGCGTACCGGTCCAGCGAAGCCCGCAGCGGCCCGAACAGCAGCTCTCCGGAGCGCGCCACCCCGCCGCCGACCACGACGACGTTCAGCTCCACCAGCGCCGCGGTCGCCGCGACGGCGGCGGCGAGCGCCTGCCCCGCTCGCTCGAACACCGCGAGCGCGACCGGGTCCCCCGCCCGCGCCGCGGTCGCCACCGCGGCCGTCGACGCCGCACCCCCGGCGGGGCTCCAGCCCGCCCGTAGGGCGCGCCGGGTGATCGCCGTCCCGCTGGCGAGTGACTCCACGCAGCCGCGGCCGCCGCAGGCACAGGGCTCGCCGTCGAGTTCCACGCTGAGATGGCCGACGTGCCCGGCGTTGCCCGTCGGCCCCGCGTACGGGGCACCGTCCAGCACCAGCCCGCCGCCGACGCCCGTGGAGACCACCATGCACAGCGCGTTGGCATGGCCTCGGGCGGCGCCGTGCCGGTGCTCGGCGGCGGCGATGGCCACGCCGTCCCCGACGAGCGTCACCGGCAGCCCGGCCACCGCGGGATGACGCCGGACCCGGTCGACGAGCGGGAAGTCCCGCCAGCCGGGCATGTTGACGGGGCTGACGGTCCCGGCGGCGGCGTCCACCGGCCCCGCGCTGCCGATCCCTACCCGCCGCACCGCGCCCCAGTCGGGCGCCGCCGCCAGCTCGTCCAGCACCCCCGCGACCGTGGCCAGCACCGCGTCCGCGGGCGCCGTCGCGGGAGTGGGCCGCTGGGTGCGGAGGAGGAGCGCCCCGTCCCCGTCCACCAGCGCCCCGGCGATCTTCGTGCCGCCGATGTCCACGGCGGCGCACAGCCCGCCGGCCGCGCTCCTCTCGGGTGGCTCAGCCATGGCCGCTCCGCCACCTCCGGTGCCCGGTCCGCCTCTGACGACCGACAACGTTGTCAACTCGCGCGGTAGCCCGTCAACGGCGGCGCGTGCCCGATCCCGGCGGCCCGGGACGCCGGGGCCGTCCGGACCGCCCCGGGGGAGCGTCAGCCGGGCTCCGCCAGCTGCCGGCCGGCCCGGGCCCGCGCGTGGGCGACGGCGGGGGAGTGGACGAACTCCCAGGCCACGTCGGCGAGCCAGGCGGCCTCGGCGTCGACGCGGTCGCGCCGCGCCGGTATCGCCGGGGCGGTGGTGTCCCCCACCCGCTCGGCGGTGCGGTGCCTCCGCCGTCCCGTTCCCGCGCACGCCAGGGCGACGGCGAGGGCCGCCGCCTCGGTGGCGGCGGCCCGGCGCTCCTCGGGCACCGGATGCCGGCGGAGGGCCTCCGCGGTCCACTCGGCGGTGTCGGGGTGGACGTAGGGGCGCAGCGCCAGATAGCCGTCCCGGATCTCGATCACCCGGCGGTACCGGGCGAACTCCACGCCCCGCCGCCGGGGTACCAGCACCGCGCTCTCCGGCAGCACGGTCCACAGGGCCGACCACAGCGGCCGAAGGGCCCGGTGGTCGCGGTAGGCGCGCAGCCAGCGTGCCGGACGTTCGGTCAGCGGCCCCCAGCGCGCGGCCGTCGCGCCCAACCCGGCGAGTAGGAGGCAACACCCGCTGAGCAGCACCGAAACGGTGCTGTGCCCGACCGGCTGGGACCCCGTGCCCAGCATGTCGACGATCGCGGTCACCCCCCAGACGGCCCACAGCAGCCCGACCACCCCGCTGGCGACGAGCAACCGCAGCCCCGTGCGCAACGGACCGGACGACAGGCCGCGCGCGTGCTGCACGACGACGAGGACGAAGACGCACACGCACCACAGGCTGTACAGGGTGAACACGGTGTTGGCGGCCGCCACTGCGTACCGTCCGGAGCCGTGCGCGTACACGTGGCCGTCCGCCGCCCGCGGGCGGGCGGCCAGGAAGCACACCGCACACACCACCAGCGCGGTGACGGTGAACCGGCCGTGCCCGCGTCCCGTCCACCGCTCCTCCCGGGTGACCGTCGGCCCGGACAGCCGCAGCTTGAAGACGGTCAGAACCAGGAAGTACAGCGCCACCATCTTGAGCTCGCGGCCCAGCAGATGGGCCGGGGCGGTCAGCGAGGGGAAGGGGTCGGCGAGCCGGGCCAGGGCCTCGCCGGTGGGCGGGGCGAGGATCACCACGGCCGCTCCCATGGCGAACCCGAAGCAGCAGAGCAGCCGCGCGGCCGGCCCCGTCCTGCCCCTGCGGATCTGCCGGAGCTCGTAGCCGCTCACCCCGACGGCGAGGAGTGCCGGCAGGTAGGGCAGCGCCTCGCCCGGCCCCACGAGGGTCAGTTCCCGTCCGGCCGGCGGACGGGTTCTCCGATCAGGGCCGCCGCCCGGGAGCGCCCCTGGCCGGGCGGCGGGGACACGGCGTCGTTGCGCAGCGCCCGGTAGCGCAGCAGCGAGGCGAGGACCTCGGCCTCCTGCTCGTGCGGCTCGCCGTAGCAGGTGCGTCCGAGCACCTGCCGCACGAGCGTCGGCGGCAGGTGCGGGATCAGGACGCCGAGGGTCCCGGCGTCGGCGTCGGTCTGGCGGTCGTGGCCGAAGAGCAGGTGTGCCGCCTCGTGGAGCAGGATGTGTTCGCGGTGCAGCGCGGTGGTGTCCCGCGTGCAGAGGATGTAGTCGGTGCCGCTGGTGGTCGCCAGCAGCCCGCAGGGACCGGTGTGCGGGAGCGGGACGGGCAGGATCTCGATGGGCCGTCCGCGCCGCTCGGCCACGGACGCGATGAACGCGGTGGCGTCGAAGGGGCTGGGCAGAGGCAGGCTGTCCGCGATCCGGCCGGCCCGTCGCCATAAGCGCCTGTGCTGCCGAACGACGCGCACTCGATGCTCCTCTCAGCGCGGAGTTCCTCTCCGCGGCGGTGCGAGGATGAACGCGGAACGATAGGGAGAAGCTGTGACCACGCGGTGATCAGACCGTGTCGAGAAGTGAAAGTATACCGTCAGCCCGCACGGGTGACGAGTGATCACCACGGGCCGTTCACCCGCCCGCCCGGGGCGAGTTGGCCCCGATGCGGCCGGGCAGGCCGTCCTCCTGGCACCGGCGTCTCCACCCGCGTCGCGTCTCCGCCCGGCCCTCGCGCTACGGCCTCTCCGCGGCCCGCGCTCGTCCCCGCGCCGGCTTCGCGGCGCGGCCGGTCCCCTCCTCGTCCTCCCCGGCCCGGCCCGTGGCCCGCGCCTTCTCCTCCACCGTCTCGGCGGCCCGCAGGCGCCGCGCCGCCCGCAGCGCGGGGGGTACGGCGAGCGCGCTGACGGTCAGCTGGCCCAGGCCCAGGAGGAGCAGGGCCTCCCGCACCCCCGCCCACTGGCCCAGCATTCCGCCGGCCAGCGCTCCCAGGGCGTTGGCGCCCGCGACGAACACCTGGATCGCCGTCATCACCCGCCCCAGCTCGTCCTCGGCGGCGTCGAGCGTGAGGGCCGTGCCCATGCCCACGTTGGCGATGGCACCGAAGAAGACCGGCAACGAGACACCCAGTGCGGCGATGGCGGCGGCCAGCGGCAACGGGCCGAAGGCCAGCGGGAGCAGCAGGGTGGAGCCCGCCGCGAGGCTGAAGGTGACCACGGTGATCCGGCGTGCGTCGCTGCCGGGGCCCAGGAGGCGGCCCGCGAGAACCGAGCCCCCCAGCCCGGTGAGCCCGGACAGGGCGAAGACCAGCCCGTAGGCCGACGTGGGAAGCCCGACCTCCCGCAGGAGGAAGAGACCGGTGAGCGCCGTGAAGCCCGAGCTGCACAAAGCGGTGGAGACCAGGAAGACCGCCAGCGACCGTTGGTAGGCGTCGCCGAGGAAGAACCTCACCCCCGCCGCTCTCCGCTCCCGGCCCCGCTCCCGGGCCGCGGGCCTGGCCCGGGCGGCGTCCGGCGCCCGCATCGACACCAGGGCCAGGGCGCTGAGCAGATAGCTGACGGTGTCCACGGCCAGGGCCGCCTCGCCGCCGAACACGGCCACCGCCGGGCCCGCCAGCGACCGGCCGACCAGGGAGGCGCCGAACTTGCCGGACTGCAACCGGGCCCGGGCCGGACCGATCTGGTCCCGGTCGACCAGCTCGCGCAGGTGCACGAAGAACAGGGCACCCGACACCGTGCCGAGGAGCGCGCGCACCGCGCTCAGCGCGGCGAGCCACAGGAGGGAGACGGCGTCCACCACCAGGCCCAGGGCGACGACGCCCACCGCCGCCGCGGAGAGCAGGTCCATGATGACCAGCGCGCGGCGGGGGCGGGCGATCCGGTCCGCGAACGTGCCCAGGGGCAGGCCGAAGAGCAGCACGGGCAGGATTCCGGCGGCGGTGAGCAGGCCTGCCTCGGCCGCCGACACGTTCAACTGGACGACGGCGATGAGGGGGAAGGCGACCGCGGTGAAGTAGGAACCGAAGGCGGAGGTCGTCTGGCCCCACCAGTACAAGCTGACATCACGCCGCACGGCGGTCACTCCAGGACGTGTCGTACCGGTCATGCCGGTGTGGGCGCGGGCCGGGCGGCGAGCGCGTCCACGGTGAACAGGGCGTCGGGCTCGGGGTCGAGCAGATCGGACAGGAACAGCAGCACCCCGGCCGAGCCGCTGAACAGCTCCGCGCTGTAGCGCAGCGACTGGTCACCCAGCACCCGGACACCGGTGGGATGCGGGATCACGTACTTGAACAGGGCGCGCCCGACGCGTACGGCGGCGCGACGGCTCTCCTGGTCCCCGGTCAGCGCAGCGTGCTCGGCCAGCGCGAAGCCCCTGCCCGCCAGCCCCTGGTACAGGCCCGGCATGACGGTGAACGTGAGCCGCAGCGGGGCGAGCAGCCTGGGCAGTGCCTCGGCGAGCCGGTCGTCGTCCAGCACGCCCAGGTATCGGGTGACGGTGTGCACCATGCCGGCCGAGCCGCAGGAGAGGTAGGCCATCCTGCGGCTGTCGGACGCCGAGACGGGGAAGGTCAACGTCGGCGCGTCGGGGTCGCAGGCACGGTCGAGTTCGGCGTGCAGCAGCCGCACCCCGCGCGCGAGATGGCTCGTGTCCCCCGTGACGGCGGCCAGCTGCTGGAGCATCAGCGCGATGCCGCAGCGGCCGTGCAGGAGGCCCGTGGCGTCGTCTGGTCCGAGGTGCGGGCGCAGGAGGTCGTCCGGCGGCAGGCCGGCGGCGATCCCGAGCGCCCGGTCGAGATGGCGGGGGTCACCGGTGTGGCCGTGGACGGCCAGGTGGGCCATGGCCACACCGGCGGCGCCGCCGAACAGCGTGGCGCACTCGCGGGTGAGGGGGTGGCGGTCGGCACGGCCGAGTAGGTCGACGGCCTCGGTGAGCAGGCCGTGGTCGGCGAGTACGCGGGCGATGCCGGCGGTCCCGGCGTACAGGCCGGGGGGCAGGTCCTCGGCGGCCAGGGCGTCCTTGCGCAACCGTTCCAGCACGCCGTCGGGCGCGGGCCGGCCGGCGCGGCGCAGCGCGTGGAGCACGCCGGCCGCGCCGTAGGCGACGCACAGGGTGTTGAGCGCGTAACCCTCCATGATGGTGGGGAACATACGGGTCACGTGGTCGGCGTCGGCCATGGCGACGAGTGCGTCCGCGACGCCGTCCCGCAGGCCGGCGAGGTGCCGCTCGGGTTCGGTCGCTACCTCCTCGGGGCCGGGCAGCTCGGCGGTGCCCCGCGGCCGGTCGTAGCGGGTGGCGCGGTCCCACAGCGGCTTCGGCACCGGGGCGTAGCGGGACAGTTCGTGGTGCTGGTGGGCGAGGATGTGCGGGTTGCGCCGGGCCTCGTGCCGCAGGGGCCCGAGCAGGAGGTGGGCCAGGGCGGAGACGCCGTAGTCGTCCTTGACCGCGGGGTCGTCCACGGCCATGCCGGGCGGTGGTGTGTATCCGGGGGTGCCCACCGAGGACGGCGGCTCGTCGACGGAACGGGCGGCCCCGAAGTCGACGAGGCGGGCCTGGTCGTCCTCGTCCACGAGAACGTTCCCGGGGCTGACGTCACCGAAGAGGTAACCGACCGCGTGCAGACGCTCGATCGCCCGCTCGACCGCCGAGATGATCCGCAGGCACCGCTGGTAGTAGCGGCGCAGTTCCTCCCGGCGGACGGGGGGTGACAGCATCGGGTGGGCGGTGTTGAGCCAGCGCGACAGAGGGACACCCGGAACCAGCTCGGTCACCATGAAGTGGTGCTCCCAGACCTGGAAGTGGCCCCGGGGCTCGGGGGCCAGCCCCGGGGCGAGCGCGTGGAGGCGGCGCAGGGTCTCCCACTCGCGCCGCAGGTTCTCCGGCGCGGTACTGCCGTCGTCCAGGACTCCGCAGTGGGCCCGGGCCTCCTTGACGAACACCGTCCGTCCCGTGGACGTCTCCCGGCCCCGGTAGGTGCCCCCGGCGTTACTGAAGCGGATCGCCCCCTCGAAGGCGAAGCCGTTGAAGACCGGAGGCCCGTCGGCGCCCGCGTCGTCGGGGGCTGCCGTCCGCGCGCTTCCCGCATCGGCCGCCGCGGCCTGCCGGCCTGAACCGTTGCCTCGGTGCGTCACGAACGGGTCGGTGATGCCTTCGGGAAGGTGGAACTCCACTCCGCGGCGGTCTTCGACCAGTCGGCCGTGCCCGTCCCGGACCAGGGAGAAGGACGTGCCGTCCCCCCGCGTCCGGGGGCGGTGGACGAAGGCCCCGTACCGGTAGTGCACGGTGCGGGACGTTCCGAAGCGCCGGTCGGTGAGGATGAAGGGGCCTTCCTCACCGTCCAGCTCTTCGCTCAGTCGCTCCATCAGCCCGCGGGCCGTCGGCACGTCGGGCGGGTAGGCGGCGATGAACTTCCCGTTCTGGGCGCGGGAACCGTGAGGGTAGTGGGTACACAGGTGGAACAGCCGGCTGGCGAGGTGCTTGAAGGGGACCCCCTGGGCGAAGCACACCCGGGCCGTCGCGTCGAGCACCTCGGCGAGGCGGTCGGGCCGGGCCGACACGTGCACCTTCCAGCCGTCCTCGACGCCCCCGAGCCCGTCGCGGTGCCAGACGGTCCACAGCCCGGACGATCGGCTGCGCCACCCGTCGGGTATCCGGGCGGGCCGGAACGGCTCGCCCTGGTCCGTGCAGGTTTCCAGCGGCGCGTAGAACTCCGGGTCCGCGACGATGTACCCGGAGGGGTTCTTCCTCATCCTCGATCCACCCGTCCTGAAGAGAGATCACCGGCCGGCGCGGCCGGCCGGAGGTGCGCGCGTGTTCTCGGGGCCGGTGTGGCCGCCGCGGCGGCCACACCGGCATCCTGAGCGCTTCAGCAGAGGAGCAGGCTGACGTTGCTGTCGGCCGCGGGGTCCTCGATCTTCTCGCCCTCCATGCCCTGGAGGTTGCGGACCGAGTGGGCCTCCACCTCGGCCTCTTCCTCCTGCGGCGCGGCGGCCTGCGGCTCCTCGGGCTTCGGCTCGTTGACGTCCGGCATACCGGATCTCCCTTCCATCGGGGGTGACGGAGGCCGTGCCCGGCTTCCGTCCGTGCTCCGAAGCTAGGGCGGGGGGATTCGACAGCGGCTTGGCGACGGTATGGCCCCGGTATCCACGCCAGGCCAGGAGCGTGCGGAGGGCCCTTGACGGGCCGCGCTGCTGATATCGCGTCAAGTCCGTTGAGGCGACTGCTGGTTGATGACTGGCGCGGAGCCAGTCAATGTCCTAGGCTCACTGTGGGTATATGAGCTGAGATGAATGATCTTGTGAGGGTCATACGCTTCAGCAGGGAGACCAGCCCGCGCAAGGGGGAGGCCCTGATGGAAGGTCCGCACACCCAGCACCCCGCCGGACTGTGGTTCAGCATCCTCGGACCACTGACCGCCGACCACGACGGGAGGGCACTTCCGCTCGGACCGCTCAAGCAGCGCCAGGTCCTGGCGATGCTGCTCTGCCGAGCCAACCACCCCGTGTCCGTCGGCACGCTGACCGAGGCCCTCTGGGACGCCGCCCCGCCCCGCACCGCCCGCAAGAACCTCCAGGTCTACGTCTCGACCCTGCGGAGCATCCTGGCCGAGGCCGGGGCGGACGACCGGCTGAGCCACCGGAACGGCGGCTACCACCTCCGCGTCGGAGCCGACGAGCTGGACACGCTGCGTTTCACGGAGCTGGCCCGGGCCGGCCGGGAGGCCGCGGGCCAGGGCTCCTTCGCCACCGCCGCCCGCCTCCTGCGCGGCGCTCTCGACCTCTGGCAGAGCCCGCCGCTGGCGGAGCTCTCCTGCTCCCCGGTCCTCGCCGCGGAAGCCGAGCGGCTGGGCGCCCGTCACCTGCAGACGTACGAGGACTGGGCCGAGGCGGAGCTGCGGCTCGGCAACGCCGCCGAGGTGGCCGGCTCCGTCACCGAGCTGGCCGAGCGCCACCCGCTGCGGGAGCGCCTGATCGCCGCGCAGATGAACGCCCTGTACGCGAGCGGCCGGCAGAGTGAGGCGCTGGCGGTCTACGACGCGCTGCGGCAGCGTCTCGCCGCCGAACTCGGCCTGGAACCCAGCCCCCCGCTGGCCGCTCTCTACCGCTCCATCCTGGCCGGCGACCGGCCCGGTCCGGCCACGGACACCGTCGTACGCGGCAGGGCCCGCTGTCTGCTCCCGGGAGACCTGCCCGACTTCACCGGCCGCGAACGGCAGGCGGCCGAGCTGAGCGTGCTGCTGGCCGGAGGCCGGAACCGGCTGGTCGCGCTGACCGGGCCGGTCGGCATCGGCAAGACCACGCTGGCCGTCCGCGCCGCCCACCGCCTCGCCGCGCACTTCCCCGACGGCCGGCTGCTCGTGCGCCTGCGCGACGAGGAAGGGTGCCCGCGCCCGGCCGAGGACGTGCTCGCCGAGCTGACCCGGCTCGCCGGACTGCCCGCGCCCGCGCCGGACCGAGCGCAGGAGGCCGCGGCGGCGTGGCGTGAGTGGCTCACCCACCGCCGCGTCCTGCTGGTGCTCGACGACGCGCCCCGGGAAGCCGCCGTCCGGCCCCTGGTGCCGGACGGCGGGGCCGCCGCCGTGCTGGTGACGGCGCGCTCCCGGCTCGCCGGCCTGGCCGGAGCGCACCGCGTCGACGTGCCGCCGTTCAGCCGCGACGAGGCGCTGGAACTGCTCGGCCGCCTCATCGGCCCGGGCAGGGTCGCGGCGGACCCGGCGTCCGCCGAACACATCCTGGCCACGGCCGGCCGGGTGCCGCTGGCGGTCCGTGCCGCCGGCCTGAAGCTCGCCGTCCTGCGGCACCTGCCGCTGCGCGAGTTCGCCGGCCGGCTGACCGACCCCGGCTCGCTGCTCGACGAACTGACCGCCGGCGACGTGGGCGTCCGCAGCAGGGTGGCCCAGAGCTGGCGCGATCTGTCCGACGCCGACGGCGCGGTGCTGCGTCGCCTCGGCAGCCTGCCCGAGCCCGTGTTCACCCTCCACCAGGCCACCACGGCGCTGGAGTGCGACGGCGCGACGGCCCGCCGGAGGCTGGAGTCCCTGATCGACGCCGGGGTGCTCAGCGCGCCCGACCACGAGGTCACCTCGCACGCGGCCCTGTACGAACTGCCGCGTCTGACCCATGTGTACGCGGCCACGAGCTGCGCACATACCACTTCCGAACCGTCGGCCGCCCCCGGCTGAACCCGCGCGGGCCACGATCGGCGGGAGGGCACCGAGGGAGGGACCACCGTGGAACTCGCCGAGCTCATGGACCTGCGCCCGCAGCCCGCGGCCGGGCTGCTGATGATGCTCACGCGGCGCTGCCCCCTGCGGTGCGCCCACTGTTCGTCCGGCTCGACCATGACCGCCGCCGAGCCGGACGCGGCGAACCTGCTGCGGTTCACCGGCTCCTTCACCGCCGCCGACCACCCCGAGACGTTACTGCTGACCGGCGGTGAACCCCTGCTCCTGCCGGAACTGGCCACCGAGCTGGCCGGACTGGCCCGCGCGGCCGGCACCCGCACCGCACTGCTGACCGGGGCCTTCTTCGCCCGCGACGTCGGACGGACGTCCGGGGAGCCCGGGGCGCGGGGTGTGCTGCCGGACCGCATCCGGCGGGCGGTCGACGCGGTCGACCACTTCTCCGTGAGTCTGGACGCCTTCCACGAACGGGAGGTGCCCAGAGCGGGTGTCTTCCGGGTGGTGCGGGAGGTGCTCGACGCCGGGACCGCCGCCAGCTTCCACCTCCTCGGCACCGGTCCCGAGGACCCCTACCTCGCGGACGTGACCACCGCCGTGCGAGAGGAGTTCGGCGACCGCGTCCCCATGCTCGTCAACACCGTCCGCGCGGTGGGCCGCGCGGCCGCCGACGCCCGTCCGGCCGTCGGCGTGGCGCACGACCCCCTGCGCGCGCTGCCCTGCTCGATGGCCGCCTGGCCCGTGGTCGCCGACGACGGCGCCGTGGTCGCCTGCTGCAACCAGGACACCGTGGACCGCCGGCCGGTCCCCGCACACCTGCTGCTCGGCCACGCGGGGGAGGACGACTGGCCCACCGTGCGGCGGCGCACGACGAGCTCCCCCGTCCTGCGTGCGGTGCGGACCGTGGGGCCGACCCGGCTCCTCGCCCGTCACGGCGGCCCCGCGGCGCAGGCCACCCGGCACGCGGGCTACTGCGCCGGCTGCCGGGCCCTCGGCGAGCACCCCGAGGCCGTCGCGGGTGCCGAGCGCCTCGCCTCAGGGCCCGCCGGGGCCCTGCTCGACCAGCGGGCCGCGCGGCGGCAACGGGAGGCGGGGCCGGTGGCCTACGTGCGCCGCCACGGCTGCGCGCCCTACGCGGACCTGGTGGCGCTGCCCGGGACGGGCTCGTGACGGCCCCGGCGGCCCGGCCGCCGGCCGTCGGCCGGACGCTGCGCTCCCGGCTGCGGCTCACCGAACCGGCGCTGCACGCGGCGACCGGCAGGCTGTGGCACGGCCCCGGGCTGGCCCGCCGCTACCCCGAGTACCTGCGGCTGATGCACGGGGTCGTCCGGGCGTCGCTGCCGCTGATGAGCCGTGCCGCCGAACGCTGCTCGGCCCTCGGCCCGGACCCCGTCGCCGCCCCTCTCGCCCGCTACCTCGCCGCCCACATCGAGGAGGAGCGCGGCCACGACGACTGGCTGCTCGGCGATCTGGCGGCGCTGGGCGTCGATCCGGCGACGGCCGCGGCCCGGCCACCGCACCCGGCGGTGGCCGCACTCGCCGGGGCCCAGTACTACTGGATCGAACACCACCATCCGGTGACCCTGCTCGGCTACATCGCCGTCCTGGAGGGCAACGCACCGAGCCCCCTGCTCGCCGACCACGTGATCGAGGCCACCGGAGCACCCACCGCCGCACTGCGCACCGTCCGCGCCCACGCCGAGCTGGACGGCGGCCACACGGAGGCCCTGTACGCCCTGCTCGACCGCCTGGACCTGACCGGCGACCAGTCGGACGCCGTCGTCATGAGCGGCCTGTACACGGCCGAGGCGCTGGTCCGGCTCTTCGACACGCTCACCGGGACGCCCGGCCCCGGCGCCCTACGTCCCCGCTCCGCAGAACGTCCCGGGTTCGAAGGACTCTCAGGAGGTACACCATGACAGCGCACAGCGACCAGCCCGCTCCCGACGTGCTCACCGAGCTCCGGGCCCGGGGCTTCGACGCCGCCGGCCTCACCGCCGAGCAGCGGCAACTGCTCCGCGACCTCAGCCTCGACGAGCTCGCCGTGCTGCTGGACGCCAAGGCCAGCCTGGAGGGCGCCGACGACGAGGTCCAGGCGCACTGCGAGGTCGCGGGCGGGGCCCTCTTCTGACGGAACGGGGAACAGCAGTCATGCGATGTGGCTCGTGCGAGCAAACCCTTCCGGACGGCGCGCGGTTCTGTCCGCACTGCGGGAGCTCCTGCGCCCCTTCCGCGCCGCTGGAGGAGCGCAAGACGGTCACGGTCGTCTTCTGCGACCTGGTCGGCTCGACCGCCCTGTCCGGAGCCCTCGACCCGGAGACCCTGCGCACGGTCGTCCTGGACTACTTCGAGGCGATGCGCCGCTGCGTCGAGGAACGCGGCGGCACGGTCGAGAAGTTCGTCGGCGACGCCGTCATGGCCGTGTTCGGCGTGCCGGTGATCCACGAGGACGACGCGCGCCGCGCGCTGGCCGCGACCCTCGCCATGCTGGCCGCCGTCGAGGAGCTGAACACCCGGCTCCGGGCCACCCTCGGCGTGTGCCTGGTGGTCCGCATCGGCGTGAACACGGGCCCGGTGGTGGCCACCTCGGAGATCTCCACGCGGCAGAAGCTCGTCTCGGGCGAGACCGTCAACGTCGCGGCACGGCTGGAGCAGCACGCGCCCGAGGGGCAGATCCTCATCGGCGAGCTGACCCGGCTGGCCGCGGGCCCCGCGACCCGCGTCGAGCCCGTGGGCCCGCTGCGGGTCAAGGGCAAGGACGAGCCGGTCACGGCCTACCGGTTGCTGTCGGTCGAGGAGGACGATCCCGAGCTGGTGCGCCGCTTCGACGTGCCCTACGTCGGCCGCACCCGCGAGTTCGCCGAGCTCCGTCTCGCGCTGGACGGCGTGGCCGCGGACGAGGGCGCCCAACTGGTCACCGTCTACGGGGAGGCGGGGGTCGGCAAGACCCGGCTGGTGCACGAGTGGCGCACCCGGCTGGCGACCCCCGTCGCGTTCGGCGCCGGCCGCTGCCGCCCCTACGGCGACCACGGCAGTCTCGCCCCGCTGGCCGAGGCGGTCCGCCAGCTCCTGGACGGCCCCCTGCCGCCCCCGGGCAGCCCCGCCCGGGCCGAACTCGACGCCGCGACCGCCGTGCTCGCCCCCGGCCTGCTCCGCGACGGCACGCCGAGCCCGTCGGTGGAGGAGACCTGCGCCGCCCTCGTCGGCCTGCTGGAGGCGCTGGCCCGTGACCGCCCCGTCGTCCTGGCGGTGGACGACTGCCACTGGGCCGGTGAGCTGCTGCTCGACGTGCTGGACCGGCTGGTGGAGGAACTGGACCTGTCCGCCGTGCTGTTCCTGTGCGTCGCCCGCCTGGACCTGCTGGACCAGCGCCCCGGCTGGGGCAGTGGCCGGCCCCGGTCCCGCGCGGTCATGCTCACCGGGCTCTCGCCCACGGAGTCCGCGACGCTGGCCACCGCGCTGACCGAGGTCAGCGCCCACCGCTCGGGCGTGCTGGCCCGGATCCTCGATGCCGCCGGCGGCAACCCCTTCTTCCTGGAGCAGCTGCTCGCGGGCATCGACCTGCCCGCCCTGCGCACGGACGACGGGGCGTCGCTGCCGCCCTCCCTCCAAGCCCTGCTCGGCGCCCGCATCGACACCCTGGAGCCCGGCGAGCGGTCGACACTCGACCTCGCCGCGGTACTCGGCCGGGAGTTCACCGCCGAGGAACTCGACGGCCTGGCCACGGCCCTCCAGCCGGAGGGCGGCCGGCCGGCCCCCGCGAGCGCCCTGCCCGCACTCAGCCGGCGGCGGCTGGTCCGCCCCGTCCGGTCCGCGGGCCCGGCGGGGAGGCCGTTCCGCTTCAGCAGCGAACTCGTCCAGGAAGTCACCTACCGGTCGATGGCCAAGCGGGCCCGGGCCGAACGTCATGAGCGAGCCGCCGAGTTGCTGGCCGCCCACCGGGCCGGCGACGCCCGCGTGGCCGACCACCTGCGACGCGCCTACCTGTACCACGCCGAACTGGGCACCCGTGGCCCGCACACCGAGGCCCTGCGCCGACGCGCGGCCGAACTGCTTGTCCAGGCCGGGGGCAGGGCCCGGGCCCGGGCCGACCTCGCCCGCGCCGAGGTGCTGCTGAAGCGCGGGCTCGACCTCCTCACCCGGGGCGAGGCGGGCTGGGCCGGGGCGGCGCTGCGGCTCGCCGAGGTACGGCTGGCCACCGGTCGCTCCGGGGAGGGCATCGACCTGCTGCGCGCGGTGCTCGACGACCCCGACGACCCGGTCGACGCCGCCCACGCCCGCCTCGGGCTGGCCGTGGCCACCGCCGCACGGCCCGCCGAGGTCGTCACGGCGGCCCGGGAGACGCTGCCCGTCTTCGAGGCCGAAGGGAACGCACTGGGCCAGGCGAGGTCGCTCATCCGCGTCGCGCAGGACCTCCAGTTCCAGGGCCGGCACGCGCGGGCCACCGAGCAGCTCACCCGCGCGCTGGCGCACGCCGTGGACGCGAGGGCGGAGCCCGAACGGGCCCTCGCGCTGGGCGCGGTGGGGGTCTCGCTGTGGCGCGGCCCGCAGCCGGTGCCCGCGGCCGTGACCCACTGCCGCAACCTGCTCGACGAGCACGGCGGTCAACGCCCCGCCGCCCGGCTGACCCTGGGCTGCCCGCTGGCGGTCCTGCTCGCGCTGGGCGAGGAGTGGGCGGCGGCCCGCGCGCAGCTCGCGGAGATCCGGCAGCTCGCGGACGGCCTGGGGTACGCGGAGAGCGCCGTCGTCGTGCCGCTGTTCGCCGCCACCGTCGAGTCCCTGGACGGACGGTCCCAGGAGGCCCACGCCCTGCTCACGGAGGCGGCCGGGGCCGCCCGGCGGCTGGGGGCCGGCGCGCTGCTGGACGCGGCGACCCGTGCGACGGCGCGTCTGCTGCTGGACGAGGGCGACCCCACCGGGGCCGCGGGGCTCCTCGCGTGCTCCGAGCCGTCCGGTCCGCAGGGGCAGGCCGAGGCCGCCGATCTCGACGGACTGCGCGCCCGGCTCGCCGCCGCCGAGGGCCGGACCGGGGACGCCGCACGGATCGCCGACCGGGCCCGCGCCGCCGCCCGTCGGACCGACTCCCCGGTCGTGCGGGCGGTCGCCGCCACGGACCAGGCCCACGTCCACGCAGCCCGGGGGCGGGAGCACGACGCCGCCCGGGCGGCGGAGCTGGCCCGGCGGTACTTCCACGCCAAGGGGCACCTGCCGGGCGCCCGGCGCGCCGCCGGGATCCGCTCCCGTCACATCGAGAGGAAGGAGTGAGCCGCACAATGAACACGGCACATGCGAAGCCGGCGAGCCGGCTCACGTGGAACCTGCGGGGCAAGGGTCCCGACGAGGTTGCGGTGGCGGCCGACGGGGAACCGGTGACGCCTGCCTGGGCCTTCGGTGGTGCCGGCGGCCAGGGGGTGCGGGTGTGCGTGGTGGACTCGGGCGTCGAGGCCGGGCACCCGCTGGTCGGGCCGGTGGCCGGCTCCTGGGAGGTCGTGGACGCCGAGGACGGGCTCACGGTGCGGGAGAGCGCCGCCGGGGACGCCTGCGGTCACGGCACCGCGTGCGCCGGGATCATCCGCCGGGCCGCGCCCGGCTGCGAGCTGTACAGCGTCCGGGTCCTGGGCGAACGTTTCAACGGCACCGGGGACATGCTGCTGGCCGGCCTGCGCTGGGCGATCCGCCAGGGCTTCGACGTGATCAACCTGAGCCTGTCCACCACCCGTACGCGGTTCGCCGGTGAGCTGCACGCTCTCGCGGACGAGGCGTACTTCCGCCGGACGGTGATCGTCGCCTCCGCGCACAACACGCCCGTGGAGAGCTTCCCCTGGCGGTTCGCCGCGGTGATCTCCGTCGGCAGCCACCAGGAGAACGACCCGGAGCTGTTCCTCTACAACCCCACACCGCCGGTCGAGTTCTTCGCCCCCGGGCAGAACATCACGGTCGCCTGGCTGAACAGCACCACGATCCGCACCACCGGCAACAGCTTCGCCACCCCGTTCGTCACCGGCCTGTGTGCCAGGGTCCTCTCCAAACACCCCAGAATGACGACGTTCCAGCTCAAGAACGCCCTGTACCTGTCCGCCGCCAACGTGCGCATCGGCACCGGAGGTACGCCGTGACCGCAGCAACGCCGCCCGAGGCCACCGCCGACCCGCTGTCCCGTGAACTCCTCCAGTCGGTGGTGGAGGTGGCACGGGCCATCTTCGGAGCCCAGGCCAGCTCCCTCCTCCTGCACGACGAACAGGACGACGCACTGGTGTTCCAGGCCGTGTCCGGGGAGGGCGAGAACCACCTGGTGGGCCGCCGCTTCCCGACCGGCCGGGGCATCGCCGGCTGGGTGCTCTCCTCCGGCGAGGCCATGGTCGTCGACGACCTGGCCCGCAACGCGACGTTCGACCGGGAGCTCGCCGAGTCCACCGAGTTCGTCCCCGACACCATCATGGCCGCGCCACTGTGCCACGGGGACCGGGTGCTCGGCGTGCTGGAAGTGCTCGACCCGGTGCCCCAGTCGCGCTCCAGCCTGGGCGAGCTCGATCTGCTCGCCCTCTTCGCCCACCAGGCAGCCACCGCCCTGCGCGTCGTGCAGGAGCGCCGAGTCGGGGTCACTCACCCGGGTTGGGACCGCGCCGCCGCCCTCGACCTGGTGCACAGCCTCAAGGACTGCCTGGAGAGCGGCGCTCCGGCGTCGTGACGCCCGACCGTCCCGGCCCACCCTCCGGACGTATGCCGAGGGGTCAACTACTATGAACGTCAGGAGTGATGTCCAGTCACGTGAGTTGATCCGCCCTTCGCGGACGGGACGAGGGAGGCAGGCCGTGGCGGCTGGGGAAACCGAAGCTACGAGCCTGGCGGAGAAGATCGACGCGCTCTTCCGCGTCGTCTGCAGGCCCAACCGCGAGCAGTACAGCCACGAGGAGGTCGCCCGCGCCTGCCGGGAGGCCACCGGGGAGAGCTTCTCCGCCACCTATCTGTGGCAGCTGCGCACCGGGCGGCGCGACAACCCGACGAAGCGGCACCTGGAGGCCCTGGCGCAGTTCTTCCAGGTGCCGGTCGGATACTTCTTCGACGACGCCCAGGGCGCCGAGATCGCCCGGGAGCTGGAGTTCCTCGGAGCGCTGCGCGACGCGGGGGTGCGCAGTGTGGCCCTGCGCGTCGTCGGTCTCTCGCCCGAGGGCGTCGACACCATCAGCGACATGATCAACGTGATCGCCCGCCGCGAGCGCGGAGACACCCCGTCCGGCTGACGCGCGACCTGAGGCGATCAAGAACGGGGAACGTGGCGGAGCCCGCACCGACCTGTGCGCACTGCGGGCGCCGCGCCGCTGGTGCTGGTGGCGGCGCGGCTGACCTGGGTTCGGGCCCCGGCCGGAGTGACGGTGATCACGGTCTCCGCGGGGGAGGGTGTTGCGTAGGCTGGTGCCGTCAGCAAGTGGTCAGCGCGAGTCCTGGACGACCTGGGAATGCTGCCCGAACTCGGGACTCGTCGTAGGGCAGTGAAACCGCACTTGACCTGCTCAAACGCAGGCAGGGAGCCTAGATCCAGGAGTGCCTCGATGATGCGTACCATGTTCAAGTCCAAGATCCACCGTGCGACGGTCACGGAGGCGGATCTGCACTACGTGGGCTCCGTCACGGTCGACGCCGACCTGCTCGACGCCGCCGACCTCCTGCCCGGTGAGCTGGTTCACATCGTCGACATCACCAACGGCGCCCGCCTGGAGACGTACATCATCGAGGGGCAGCGTGGTTCCGGTGTGATCGGCATCAACGGAGCGGCGGCGCACCTCGTCCACCCCGGCGACCTCGTCATCCTGATCAGCTACGCGCAGCTGGACGACGCCGAGGCCCGCGCCTACCAGCCCCGCGTGGTGCACGTCGACGCCGACAACCGCATCGTCGAGCTGGGGGACGACCCCTCGGCTCCGGTGCCCGGCAGCGACACGGTGCGCAGCCCCTTCGCCCACGTCTGACGGACGCACCAGCCGGACGGGCCGGGCCCGGCACTCCGCGGAGGGTGCCGGGCCCGGCCCGTCTCGACGCGGGAGCCGCTCAGCTCTCGTCCGCGAACTTCCCACTGATGGCGTCGAACACGCCCTTGCCGGAGGCGCCGAGGTACGGCCCGGCGAGCCAGGTGGCCGGACGCGGCCCGATGGAGTTGACGGAGACCAGCTCCGCCGTGCCGTCGGCGCCGGCGATGTACATGCCGCCCCCGGAGGTGCCGCCGGTCATGGTGCAGCCGATCCGGTACATCGACGGCTGGCCCGGATCCACCTGGAGGCGTCCGGGACGGTCGGTGCAGGTGTACATGAGCGCACCGTCGTAGGGCGGCGCGGCCGGGTAGCCGTAGGAGCTGAGGCCGGCCAGCTCGTCGGGCGCGGGCGCGTCGAAGTTGATGCGCAGCGCGTTGCCGACGGTCTCTTCCAGGGACTTGCCCGAACCGTCCTCGGGCTCGACGTGCAGGACCGCGAAGTCCTGGGAGGCGCCCGCGTCGCCGCGCAGCGCGTCACCGCGCTGGATCCAGTAGTTCGTGGTCTGCGCCCAGTCGGCCCACCAGATCGTGTAGGGCGCCACCTCGTGCCGGGGCGCGCTCTTCAGCTGCGAGGGGGAGCGGCCCCGGTCGTTGTAGGACGGCACGAACATGATGTTGCGGAACCAGCCCGCGTTCCCGCCGCCGTGGACGCAGTGGCCGGCGGTGGCGACGAGGTTGGACTCGCCCGGGTTCTCCGGGTCCTTGACCACGGTGCCGGAGCAGACCATCGGCCCGTTCGGGGTGTCCATGAACACCTTGCCGACGGGGGCCGCGTGCCGGTGGTAGGGAAGGTCCACCTTCCGGGCCTCGACGGCGCGCGGCGCCGGGTCCGTGCCGCTGGTGGCGGAGGACGAGGCGAGGTCCTCCTCGGTGACCTCCTTGTGGTTGTCCTCGGCCTCGCGCATGCGGTCCGCGTCCCACAGCCCCTCGATGTAGGGGTTGACGAAGTCCTCGGCGTCGCGGAGCCAGTTCTCCTTGTCCCAGTCCTCCCAGCCGCCCTTCGTCCAGCCCTCCAGGTCCTTGAGGGAGTCGGGGAGCCCGTCCGGAAGCTCGTCGGGGAGGCCGAGGCCGAGGTCCTTGTTGCCGCCCTCGGCCGGTGCGGACGCGCTCGGCTTGGCGTCGGCGTTCTCCTCCGGTCCGCAGGCGGTGGCGGTCAGCGCGAGCGCGGCCAGCGCCGCCGCGGCGGGCAGGAAGGAGCGGCGGCGGGCCGTTCGTGCAGCTGACATGCGGAGTTCTCCTCGGAACTCGGAAGGTGCGCGGCGTGTGGACAGCACGGGGGCGGGCACGCGGGGTTCCGCGCACCCGCCCGTACGTGCTGAGGACCTGGCCTGCGGGAGGGCCGTCGGCACGGCCCTCCCGCCGCCGGTCACTTGCTCAGGGAGTCGAAGACGGCCTTGGCCTCGGCGCCGAGGCGCGGGCCGGCGAGCCAGGTCGCCGTGATCGGGCCGATCGAGGTCACCGAGTACAGCTCGTCCTCGCCGTCGGGGCCCGGCGCGAGCCAGCCGCCGCCGGAGGAGCCGCCGGTCATGGTGCAGCCGGCCCGGTACATCGTCGGCTGCGCAGTGTCGATCGTGAGCCGGCCGGGCGCACCCGTGCAGCCGTACATCGTGCTGCCGTCGTACGGCGGCGCGGCCGGGTAGCCGCGGACGGTCATCTCCGGCAGCGTGCTCAC
The DNA here is from genome assembly GCF_027460245.1 of Streptomyces sp. WMMC1477. Taxonomy (NCBI): domain Bacteria; kingdom Bacillati; phylum Actinomycetota; class Actinomycetes; order Kitasatosporales; family Streptomycetaceae; genus Streptomyces; species Streptomyces sp. WMMC1477. The sequence continues at coordinate 4,678,564 of NZ_JAPZBD010000003.1, forward strand.
CTTGGGAAGGCTGAAGTTGACCTTCACCGCGTCACCGACGGTCTCCTCCAGGGAGGCCGTCGTCGACTCCTCCTCCGGGCTCACCTTCAGCACGGCGAAGTCCTGCTGGGCACCCGCGCCACCGCGCTCGGCGCCGGTGTTGCGCCAGTGGTCGGTCGTGGCGGCCTCCGCGGCCCACCAGATGCCGTGCGGCAGGACGTCCTCCCGTGGGGCGGACTCCAGTTCCTCGGCGGCCAGCCCGTTGTGGTTGAAGCCGGGCACGAAGATGACGTTGCGGAACCAGCCCTTGTCCTTGCCGCCGTGGACGCAGTGGCCGGCGGTGGCGACCAGGTTGGACGTGCCGGGGTTGGCCGGGTCCTGCACCACCGTCGCGGAGCAGACCATCTGGCCCTTCGGGGTGTCCATGAAGACCTTGCCGTGGGCCGGCGCCTGCTCGGTGTACGGCGTCTCCACCTCGACGGCCTGGACGACCGGCGGCGTCGGGTCGGTGACGCCCTCGTCCTCGCTCGAGCCCTCGCCGTCGCCGTCCGGCGTGCCGTCGATCTCGTCCTCGTCGACCTCGCGCTCCGGCTCCTCGGCGTCGTTCATCCGGTCCCGGTCCCAGAGGTCCTCGATGATCGGGTTGATGAAGTCCTTGGCGTCACCGAGCCAGCCGTCGGGCTCCCAGTTGTCCCACTCGCCTTCCTTCCAGCGCTTGAGGTCGTCGACGGTGAAGGGGAGATCCTTGGGGAGTCCGAGGTCGCGGGAGCCGCTGTCGGCGGAGGCCGAAGAGCTCGGCTTCGGGTCGTTCTCCGGGTTCTCTTCGGGACCACAGGCTGTGGCGGTCACCGACAGCGCGGCTACCGCGGCGACCGCGGCCAGCGCCGAGCGGCGCGGCGCGAACGTTCGCTTGGACGACATGGACGAACTCCCCCTGAACTGGATGGATCTGCGTGTTGCTTGTCATGAACCGCGCTGAAGCGAGGCGTCCCCCACTATGCCGGTGCCGCCTACGACGGCACGCGTCGGGTCCGCGGTTCCGCCCGCTCCCGCGGATATCCCGGACGGGGCCGTGATCGAAGGCCCCTCGCGTCGTTGGTCCTTGCGGACTGCGCAGCGGTTCCCCAGGCACAGGGAGGTTTTGTGAAGGCACGTGCCGGTTCCGAGGAGCTCCCGAACGGGGACGGCGGCCCGCCCCGCAGCGCGTCCCCACGACAGCTCGACGATCCCCCGGTGCCGCGTCAGACGCGACGCGCGCCGGCCGGGACCGCGACCTCGGCCGGCGCCTGCGCCGGGGGCCACGCCGTCCCTCGGGACCCCCCCGACGCCGACCCCCTGGACCACCCCGAGCCCCACCGGGCGGCCGACGCGGCCGGAGTGGAGAACCTGCTGCGCTGCTGGGTACGGGAGACGGGGCAGACCGCGCCGCCCGTCGGCCGCACGCTACGCGTTCCGCTCCGTGCGAGCGGTACCGCCCTGTGCGTACCGGTGCGCTACTGGTCGCCCTCCGGATGGCACCGTTTCGGGCCACCCGTCCTCGAACACGCACCAGCCGACGCCGCGCCGCTGGACGCGGTGACCCTGGCCGCCCTCCTCGCCCGCGAGGCCGCCCGCCAGACCGGAGCGGAGGCGGAGGGCACCGAACTCGTCGGACGCGTCGCCGACTCCGTCCGGCACACCGCGCGCTTCCTCGCCGCCCGCCGCGCGCACCCCGGTCCGGCGCCCGGCACGGGGCCGTTCCTCGCCGCCGAGCAGGACCTCGTTCTCGGCCACGCGGCACATCCGGCCCCCAAGAGCCGGGCGGGCCTCGCCGAGGACGAGACGGAACGGTATTCGCCGGAGCTGCGCGGCGCGTTCCCGCTGCACTGGTTCGCCGTCCACCACTCCGTGCTCGCCGCCGACTCGGCGTGGACCGAGCGCGGGCGGGTGGTTCCCGCCGCCGCCCTGGCCGCCCGCCTCGCGCCCGACCTGCGGCGCCCCGCCGGTACCGTCGTCCTGCCGCTGCACCCCTGGCAGGCCCGCGCTCTGCGGCACCGGCCCGCCGTGGCCGCCCTGCTCGACGCCGGCCTGCTGACGGACCTGGGCCCCGCCGGAGAACCCTGGTACCCGACATCGTCGGTGCGCACCGTGGCCCGGCCCGGCTCCGCGACGATGCTGAAGCTCTCCCTGGCCCTGCGCATCACCAACTCCCGCCGCGAAAACCTCCGGAAGGAGCTGCACCGCGGAGTCGAGGTCCACCGGCTGCTGCGCAGCGGGCTGGGCGAGCGCTGGCGGGCCGCCCACCCCGGATTCGACATCGTCCGCGACCCCGCCTGGCTCGCCGTCGACGGCCCGGACGGCGCGCCCGTGCCCGGACTGGACACGGTCTTCCGCCACAACCCGTTCGGCCCTGAGGACGACGCCGTGTGCGTGGCCTCCCTCACCTCCCCACGGCCCTGGCCCGGTATCGAGGGCCATCCCGTGCGCTCCCGGCTCGCCGACACGGTCCGGCGGCTGGCCGCGCGCACCGGGCGGCCCGTGTACGCCGTCGCCGTCGAGTGGTTCCTGCGCTACCTGGACACCGTCGTCGCCCCGGTGCTGTGGCTCGACGCCCACGCCGGGATCGCCCTCGAAGCCCACCAGCAGAACACCGTGGTCCTGCTCGACGGCGAGGGCTGGCCCTGCGGCGGCCGGTACCGCGACAACCAGGGCTACTACTTCCGCGCCTCCCACCGGGATGCCCTCGACGAACGGCTGCCCGACGTGGGGGAGGCCAGCGACTCCTTCGTCCCCGACGCCGTCACCGACGAACGCTTCGCCTACTACCTCGGCATCAACCACGTCCTCGGGCTGATCGGCGCGTTCGGCTCCCAGGCGGGCGTCGACGAGGAACTGCTGCTCACCGCCTTCCGCCGCTTCCTGGCCGCCCACGCCGAGTCCGGCGACGCCGGCACCCCCCGCTCGCCGCTCCCGCGACTCCTGCTCGACGCCCCCGCGCTGCGGTGCAAGGCCAACCTGCTCACCCGGCTGCACGGCCTGGACGAGCTCGTCGGCCCGGTGGACACCCAGTCCGTGTACGTCACCGTGCCGAACCCCCTGGCCCACGCCCTCGCCGGCCGCCCGCTCACCGCCCGGCCGCCGTCCTGACCCACCTGCCGGAAGGAACGACGCCGTGCCGTCCCCCGAACCCACCGTCACCGAGTCCGGCGACCGCGGTGACGACGACACCCTCGACCTCGAACTGCCGCCCGAGCTCCTCGCCACGGCACCCGGGACCGGCACGGCGCCCGCCGCGGGCTCCCGGTCCGCGTCGGAGCCCGCGTCGGAGCCCGCCTCGGGGCCCGTCACCGCGCCCGGCGAACTGATCGGTGCCGTCGACCGGTGGCCGCCGGTCGACGGGCCCTTCGGTACCTTCCAGCTCGTCCCCGTCCGCCCGGAGCGCGACCTGCCGCTCCTCGGTGCCTGGATGAACGATCCGGACGTCGCCGCCTACTGGGGCCTCGCGGGAGATCCGGACGCCACCGCCCGGCACCTGCGGGCGCAGCTGGAGGGCGACGGGCGCAGCGTCCCCTGCCTGGGCGTGCTCGACGGCACGCCCATGAGCTACTGGGAGCTCTACCGAGCCGATCTCGACCCGCTCGCCCGGCACTTCCCCACCCGCCCCCACGACACGGGCATCCGCCTGCTCATCGGCCCGGCGGAATACCGGGGGCGAGGGCTCGGCGCCGCGCTCCTGCGGGCGGTCGCCGAGCTCGTCCTCGGCCGCCGCCCGGCCTGCCGCCGGGTGCTCGCCGAGCCCGACGTCCGCAACGCCGCCTCCGTCGCCGCCTTCCTGCGGGCGGGCTTCCGGCTCGCCGCCGAGGTGGACCTGCCGGACAAGCGCGCGGCCCTCGTCGTCCGGGAGCGGCCCGGGCACCGGGCGCCCTGACCGCGCCCGGTTCGGGGGTGTCAGCGGCACGACGTAGGGTTACTGCCCTATGAGCGAAGCATCCGGCGGCCCCGCCCTCACCGAGCTCCTGCACGCCGCCGTCACCGCGGTCGGCGGCACCGAGCGGCCTGGCCAGGTGGCCATGGCCGAGGCGGTGGCGGACGCCGTCGGCGAGGGCACGCACCTGCTGATCCAGGCGGGTACGGGTACCGGCAAGTCCCTGGGCTACCTCGTGCCCGCCCTGGCGCAGGGCGAGGGGGTCCCCCCGGCCGGAGGCAGGGGGAGGGTGGTCGTCGCGACGGCGACGCTGGCCCTGCAGCGCCAGCTCGTCGAGCGCGACCTGCCGCGCACGGTCGAGGCGCTCCACCCCCTCCTGCGGCGGCGCCCCGAGTACGCCATGCTCAAGGGCCGGTCGAACTACGTGTGCCTGCACCGGCTGCACGAGGGCGTCCCCGCCGAGGAGGAGGACGGCCTCTTCGACCCGTTCGAGGCCGCGGCGCAGGCCTCACCGGGCGCGTCCGGCGCCACCAGCAAACTCGGCAAGGACCTGCTCCGCCTGCGGGACTGGGCGGACGAGACCGAGTCGGGGGACCGGGACGACCTCCGTCCCGGCGTCTCCGACCGGGCCTGGGCCCAGGTCTCCGTGTCCTCACGGGAGTGCCTCGGAGCCGCCAAGTGCGCCTACGGCGCCGAGTGCTTCGCCGAGGCGGCCCGTGAGCGCGCCAAGCTGGCCGACGTCATCGTCACGAACCACGCGCTGCTCGCCATCGACGCCATCGAGGGCGCCCCGGTGCTGCCCGGGCACGAGGTCCTCATCGTCGACGAGGCGCACGAGCTCGTCTCCCGCGTCACCGGCGTGGCCTCCGGGGAGCTGACGCCCGGCGGAGTCGCCCGCGCCGTGCGCCGGGCGGCGAAGCTCGTGGACGAGAAGGCGGCGGACCAGCTGCTGACGGCCTCCGAGGGGTTCGAGCGGCTCATGGAGCTGGCCCTGCCCGGACGGCTGGAGGAGATCCCCGAGGACCTCGGCTTCGCCCTCGCCGCCCTGCGGGACGCCGCGCGGAACTGCCTCACCGCGCTCGGCAACACCCGCGACCGCTCCGTGCAGGACGAGGACGCGGTGCGCAAGCAGGCCGTCGCCTCCCTGGAGAACGTGCACGCCGTCGCGGAGCGGGTGGCGCAGGGCTCCGAGTACGACGTCGTCTGGTACGAGCGGCACGAGCGCTACGGCGCCTCGCTGCGGGTGGCTCCGCTGTCCGTCTCGGGGCTGCTGCGGGAGAAGCTGTTCGAGGACCGCTCGGTGGTTCTCACCTCCGCGACGCTCAAGCTCGGCGGGGACTTCGACGGTGTGGGCGCCTCGCTGGGGCTGGCCCCCGAGGGACGGCACGAGCAGGACGCGGAGGCCCCCGCGTGGCGGGGCCTGGACGTGGGTTCTCCGTTCGACTACCGCAAGCAGGGCATCCTCTACGTCGCCCAGCACCTCTCCCCACCCGGCCGGGAGGGAAGCCGGAGCGACATGCTGGACGAGCTCGCCGAGTTGGTGGAGGCGGCGGGCGGGCGCACGCTCGGGCTGTTCTCCTCGATGCGGGGCGCGCAGGCGGCGGCCGAGGACCTGCGCGGCAGGCTCGACGTCCCGATCCTCCTCCAGGGGGAGGAGACGCTCGGGGAGCTGATCCGACGGTTCGCCGAGGACGCCCGCACCTGTCTGTTCGGCACGCTGTCGCTCTGGCAGGGCGTGGACGTGCCGGGCCCGAACTGCCAGCTCGTCGTGATGGACCGCATCCCTTTCCCGCGGCCCGACGACCCGCTCATGAGCGCCCGGCAGCGGGCGGTCGAGCAGGGCGGCGGCAACGGCTTCATGGCGGTCGCCGCCACCCACGCGGCACTGCTCATGGCCCAGGGCGCCGGCCGCCTGGTGCGCGCCACCGGGGACCGGGGCGTGGTCGCGGTGCTGGACCCGAGGCTGGCGAAGGCGCGGTACGGCGGCTTCCTGCGCGCCTCCATGCCGGACTTCTGGTACACCGCCGACCCCGGGCAGGTCCGGCGCTCGCTCTCCGCGATCGATGCGGCGGCCGGGGACCCCGGCTGACGGTCGCCTGCGCCGAGAGGCCGCGAGGAGGCCGGCGAGGGTCGACGGGGGCCGACGGGAGGTGCCGACGAGGGCCGACGGAAGGCTCGCGCAGTGCCTTCCCACGCTGTGGCCTATACACCGCAGAGCGTGATCACGGCAGGCAATCGGCGATATTTCACTCGAACGTGTGTTTGGCGCAACCTTTCGAAACCAACTACCGTTGTGCAGCAGGGAGAACAGTTCGAAAGGGGTGCCGACCACCGTGACCACCACCGCAGACAGCGCCATGATCACCGCTCGCGACGTCACCGACGGCGTCGACCAGCCCCGCCCGGGCGGCGACGCGGAGGGGCCCGCAGGGGCCACCGCGGCCGCCGGACGCGCGGCCTCCACGGCGGCGCGGGCGCTGCCGGGACGGCCACCCGGCATCCGGGCGGACAGCACGGGCCTCACCGACCGTCAGCGCCGCGTGATCGAGGTCATCAGGGACTCGGTCCAGCGCCGCGGCTACCCACCCTCCATGCGCGAGATCGGCCAGGCGGTGGGGCTCTCCAGCACCTCCTCCGTCGCCCACCAGCTCATGGCCCTGGAGCGCAAGGGGTTCCTGCGGCGTGACCCGCACCGGCCGCGCGCGTACGAGGTCCGCGGTTCCGACACACCGAGCACCCAGACCACGGACACCACCGGCAAGCCGGCCGCGTCCTACGTCCCCCTCGTGGGCCGCATCGCCGCCGGCGGCCCCATCCTCGCGGAGGAGTCCGTCGAGGACGTGTTCCCCCTGCCTCGCCAGCTCGTCGGCGACGGCGAGTTGTTCGTCCTCAAGGTCGTGGGAGACTCGATGATCGAGGCGGCGATCTGCGACGGCGACTGGGTCACGGTGCGCCGTCAGCCCGTGGCCGAGAACGGCGACATCGTGGCCGCCATGCTCGACGGCGAGGCCACCGTCAAGCGCTTCAAGCGGGAGGACGGCCACGTGTGGCTGCTCCCGCACAACGCCGCCTACCAGCCCATCGCCGGCGACGAGGCGACGATCCTCGGTAAGGTCGTCGCCGTCATGCGCCGCATCTGACGGCCCCGCGGTGGGCCGGTGCGCCCGGGGGCCCGCGTCGGCCCCCCGGCCCTCGCAGCCTGTCTCGGACGTCCGTCCTGGCCGCCTGTGCCGGCGCGTCGGCCCCTTCGTGTCTCCCGGCCGGCGCGCCGCGGGCGCCCGGGCCGCTTCGGTCCCTCTCCGGCGGATCTCGCCCGTCACTCTGCGTGTGCGGTGGACCGGCGCGGCTCGTCGGTCCCGGCTGAGGTAATCTCTCGCCGGTGCCTCTCGTGGCGGTGCCCCGGTATCCGGGTTCGCGCGAGCCCGGAGGCGTTCCCGAGTCGTCGGCAGGTGAGCCCGACGGCTTCCGCGCGGAGGCGAGACGCCCTTCCGCGTCCGTCTCCGTGCCACTGTGCGGTCCGCAACCCCCGCCCCGTGGCGGGCGGATACCCGTGTCCGGCCGGTGCGGCCTCTTCGGTCACCTCTCTCTTTGGGCACCACATCTAGTGGTTGTGTGAGACGCACCCCCAACAGGTTGTGTCCCGATGCGTCTTCGGCGAGCGGCATCGCCTATGCTGGTGTCCGTTCCGAGGGGGCCGATCCGATCCCCTCGGGGCGATATCGTCATGTCGCGTATCGAGGGTGAGGAAGGTGGTTCGCCATGCACTGCCCCTTCTGCAGGCACCCCGACAGCCGGGTCGTCGACAGCAGGACGGCGGACGACGGCACCGCGATCCGCCGTCGCCGTCAGTGCCCGCACTGCTCTCGTCGTTTCACGACGTTGGAGAACGCGTCACTGATGGTGATCAAACGGAGCGGCGTCACCGAGCCCTTCAGCCGGGACAAGGTGATCGCCGGGGTGCGCAAGGCCTGCCAGGGCAGGCCGGTCGGTGAGGACGCGCTCGCCCAGCTCGGCCAGCGGGTCGAGGAAGCGGCGCGCGCCACCGGGAGCGCCGAACTGTCCACCCATGACGTCGGCCTCGCCATACTCGGGCCCCTGCGGGAACTCGACGTGGTCGCCTACCTCCGCTTCGCGTCCGTCTACCGGGCGTTCGACACGCTGGAGGACTTCGAGGCCGCCATCGCCGAGCTCCGGCACTCCGTGCCGGAACAGGGCGCCGAGGGTGCGGCACCAGGTGCCGGAGCCCGGCCGGACGGACCGGCGCCGGTGGTCGCCGCCGACTGAGCGGCACTCACAGCCAGGACCTCACCGGATCCGCGCCGGTCGATGCGGGTCCGGCGGCAGACAGACATCGTGACCCGGAAGAAAACGGGCACATCGGGCGTTATGCCCTTACCAGGGAGGCGGGAATGACAGAGACGACGAGCGGCCCGGCACGAGGCTCACGAGCCAAGGCCGGTAAGCCGGAGAAGGCTGTGAAGTCCGGTCGCACGGCCGGGGGCCTGCGGGTCGAGCGCATCCACACCACCCCGGGGATCCACCCCTACGACGAGGTGGTCTGGGAGCGCCGTGACGTCGTCATGACCAACTGGCGGGACGGCTCCGTCAACTTCGAACAGCGGGGCGTGGAGTTCCCCGAGTTCTGGTCGGTCAACGCCGCCAACATCGTGACCAGCAAGTACTTCCGCGGCGCCGTGGGCACCCCGCAGCGCGAGACGAGCCTCAAGCAGCTCATCGACCGCGTCGTGAAGACCTACCGCGCGGCCGGCGAGGAGCACGGCTACTTCGCCTCGCCCGCCGACGCCGAGATCTTCGAGCACGAGCTGGCCTACGCCGTCCTGCACCAGATCTTCGCGTTCAACTCCCCGGTCTGGTTCAACGTCGGCACCAAGCAGCCGCAGCAGGTCTCGGCCTGCTTCATCCTCTCCGTCGACGACTCCATGGAGTCGATCCTCGACTGGTACAAGGAAGAGGGGATGATCTTCAAGGGCGGCTCCGGGGCCGGGCTGAACCTCTCCCGCATCCGCTCCTCCAAGGAACTGCTCTCCTCCGGTGGCAACGCCTCGGGCCCGGTGTCCTTCATGCGGGGCGCCGACGCCTCCGCCGGCACCATCAAGTCGGGCGGCGCCACCCGCCGGGCCGCCAAGATGGTCGTCCTGGACGTGGACCACCCGGACATCGAGGCCTTCATCGAGACCAAGGTGAAGGAGGAGGAGAAGATCCGCGCCCTGCGCGACGCGGGCTTCGACATGGACCTGGGCGGGGACGACATCACCTCCGTCCAGTACCAGAACGCCAACAACTCCGTCCGGGTCAACGACGCGTTCATGAAGGCCGTCGAGTCGGGCTCGAAGTTCGGCCTCCGTGCCCGGATGACCGGGGACGTCATCGAGGAGGTCGACGCCCGCGAGCTGTTCCGCAAGATGGCGGAGGCCGCCCACGTCTGCGCCGACCCGGGCATCCAGTACGACGACACCATCAACCACTGGCACACCTCCCCGGAGTCGGGCCGCATCAGCGCCTCGAACCCGTGCAGCGAGTACATGCACCTGGACAACTCCTCGTGCAACCTCGCTTCGCTGAACCTGATGAAGTTTCTGCGGGACGACGACGAGGGCAACCAGGCCTTCGACGCCGAGCGCTTCGCCAAGGTCGTCGAGCTGGTCATCACCGCGATGGACATCTCCATCTGCTTCGCCGACTTCCCGACCGAGAAGATCGGCGAGACCACCCGCGCCTTCCGCCAGCTGGGCATCGGCTACGCCAACCTCGGCGCCCTGCTGATGGCCACCGGTCACGCCTACGACTCGGACGGCGGTCGCGCACTCGCCGGTGCCATCACCTCCCTGATGACCGGCACCTCCTACCGGCGCTCCGCCGAACTGGCCGGCATCGTCGGCTCGTATGAGGGGTACGCCCGCAACTCCGCCGCGCACAACCGCGTCATGCAGCAGCACGCGGACGCCAACGACGTGGCCAAGCGCATGGACGACCTGGACACCCCCGTCTGGGCCGCCGCGACCGAGGCCTGGCAGGACGTCCTGCGCCTGGGCAAGAAGAACGGATTCCGCAACGCCCAGGCCAGCGTGCTCGCCCCGACGGGCACCATCGGCCTGATGATGGACTGCGACACGACCGGCGTCGAGCCGGACCTGGCGCTGGTGAAGTTCAAGAAGCTCGTCGGCGGCGGCTCCATGCAGATCGTCAACAACACCGTGCCGAAGGCCCTCAAGCGGCTCGGCTACCAGGACGAGCAGGTCGAGGCGATCGTCACCCACATCGCCGACCACGGCAACGTGATCGACGCCCCGGGCCTCAAGCCCGAGCACTACGAGGTCTTCGACTGCGCCATGGGCGAGCGGGCCATCTCGCCGATGGGCCACGTGCGGATGATGGCGGCAGCGCAGCCGTTCCTGTCCGGTGCCATCAGCAAGACGGTCAACATGCCGAGCAGCAGCACCGTCGAGGACGTGGAGGAGATCTACCTCCAGGGCTGGAAGCTGGGGACCAAGGCCCTGGCCGTCTACGTCGAGAACAGCAAGGTCGGTCAGCCCCTGTCGGCCAAGACGAAGGACGCCGACAAGGCGGAGGGCGGCCAGGACGCGGCGCCGGAGAAGATCGTCGAGTACCGGCCCGTGCGCCGTCGGCTTCCCAAGGGCCGTCCGGGCATCACGACCTCGTTCACCGTGGGCGGTGCCGAGGGCTACATGACGGCGAACTCCTACCCGGACGACGGCCTGGGCGAGGTCTTCCTCAAGATGTCCAAGCAGGGCTCGACCCTCGCGGGCATGATGGACGCCTTCTCCATCGCCGTGTCGGTCGGCCTCCAGTACGGCGTTCCCCTGGAGACCTACGTCTCGAAGTTCACCAACATGCGCTTCGAGCCGGCCGGGATGACCGACGACCCGGACGTGCGGATGGCCCAGTCCATCGTCGACTACATCTTCCGCCGCCTGGCGCTGGACTTCCTGCCCTTCGAGACGCGGTCCGCGCTGGGCATCCACTCGGCGGCGGAGCGTGAGCGGCACCTGGAGACGGGATCCTACGAGCCCGAGGAGGAGCTGGACGTCGAGAGCCTGGCGCAGTCCGCTCCCCGCCGCGTCGAGCAGCCGCAGCAGACACCGGAGCCGGAGGTCCAGGTGACCGGCCAGCCCCAGGCGCACAACTCCACGGAGCTGGCGGAGATGCGGCTCGGCCTGAACGCCGACGCACCCCTGTGCTTCTCCTGCGGCACCAAGATGCGCCGCGCGGGCAGCTGCTACCTCTGCGAGGGCTGCGGCTCCACCAGCGGCTGCAGCTGACGCGACGCACTCCGGCCCCGCGGTCGGGGAGAGGAGGCGGGGCCCCGGGCATCGGTCCGGGGCCCCGCCTCACGCGTGTCGCGGCCGAGGGCGTGACCGCGCGGTCGAGCGTGCCGGGCCAAGGGCGGGGCGCCCGGGGAATGAGGGTGCCCCGGCGCGCGTTGAAACGACCATGTGGCAAGCAGAGAAGCTCGACCTGGACGCGTACCTCTCCCGGATCAACCTTCCCGGCGCCACGCCGCGGCCCGACGCCGACACCCTGGGGGAACTGCATCGCGCCCACGCGGCATGGATTCCGTTCGAGAACCTGGAGATCATGCTCGGCCGTCCGGTGCCGCTGGACATGACGGCTCTCCAGGACAAGATGGTCGCCCGACGCCGCGGGGGTTACTGCTACGAGCAGAACTCCCTGTTCGCCGCCGTGCTCGAGCGAGTCGGTTTCTCGTTCACCGCGCACGCGGCCCGGGTGCGCATGGGCGATCGGGACAAGCTCCTGCCCGCCACCCACATGCTGCTCACCGTCGAGGCCGAGGGGGAACGCTGGGTGGCCGACGTCGGCTTCGGGGGCGACGGGCCCCACGCCCCCGTCCGGCTGCGGGAGGGCGTGGAGACGCGCCAGGGAGGCTGGACGTTCTCCGTGGCCCGGGAGGATGGTGGCGTCCGGGTGCTGCGCACCCTGCGTCCCGAGGGCTGGTTCGACCTGTACGCGTTCACCGAGGAGCCGGCGTATCCGCCGGACCAGTTCGTCGCCAACTACTACGTGTCCACGCATCCCGACAGCGTGTTCACCCAGCGGCCCATCGTGCAGCGACCCGACGCCCACCAGCGGATCACCTTCGTGGGGGACCGCCTCCGGGTGGCCGGTCCGGACGGCTCTTCCGAGGACCGTGAGGTGAGCCCGGACGAGCTGGGTCCCCTGTTGGAGCGTGAGTTCGGAATCGACCTCTCCGAGGAGGAGTTGGGGACGCTGCGTCAGCGGTATCGGACGATCAGCGGCTGAGATGCCCGTACGATGGCGCGGTGCTGGTCAAGTGGATGCGGTGCACCGTGGTCGATCGTCGTGGGTTCGAGCGCGGGCAGCGGAAGTGGGCAGGCCTCCTCGGGGAACCGGGGTTCCGGGGGCAGGGCGGAGGATGGAGCCGTACGCAGGACGCGGTCGTGCACCTCTTCGGCTTCTGGGAGAGCCGCGCCTTCTACGACTCCTTCATGGCCCGATCCCATGACCGGCTGCACGCGGCGCAGGTCGGCACCTACCGGGACCTGCGCACGCTGCTGTTCGAGTACCGCTTCGACGTGAAGACGGGCTTCAGTCCCGAGTTCACCGACACGGACCTCCTGCGGGTGGCGCACTGCACCGTGCGGGCCGAGCGCGTGGACCACTACGTGCTGATGCAGGAGAAGGTGTGGAACCCGGCCATGGCCGGGTCTCCGGGCATGGTCCGCGGCGTCTTCGCCCAGGCGCCGGACACCGAGGAGTTCCTGGTGCTGTCCATGTGGGACTCCGCCGCCGAGCACGGCAAGTACCGGGAAGAACGCATCGAGCGGCTGTCACTCCGGGCTCAGACCGGGGCCGACATCGCCGCCGTCGACGGGGACGTGATCGACCTCCAGCCCTCCTGGACGGTCTGAGCCTCGCCCCCGAACGCTCCACCCGCCGCTCACCCGTGCGGCCGACGCCGCCGCCCGGGGCCGTGCTCCGCGCGGCGGGGCGCTGCCCGGCGGGGAACGCGAGCTTAGGCTGTCCCTATGGCACGACCTCGGCGGATCGTTCTCCTCCGGCATGGCGAATCCGAGGGCAACGTCGACGACTCGGTGTACTCCCGTGTCCCCGACCATGCCCTGCGGCTGACGGACGAGGGATGGCGGCAGGCCGCGCAGGCCGGCGGGGAGCTGCTCGCGCTGTTCGGCGACGAACGGGTCTCGGCCTATGTCTCGCCCTACCGCCGCACGCACGAGACCTTCCGCGCCCTGCGCCTCGATCCCGCGAGGGTGCGGGTGCGCGAGGAGCCACGCCTGCGGGAACAGGACTGGGGAAACTGGCAGGACTGGGCGGACGTGCGTGCCCAGAAGGCGGCCAGGGACGCCTACGGCCACTTCTTCTACCGCTTCTCGCAGGGCGAGTCGGGCGCCGACGTCTACGACCGGGTGGGCGCCTTCCTGGAGAGCCTGTGGCGCAGCTTTGAGGCAGCGGACCATCCGCCGAACGTGCTCCTGGTGACCCACGGGCTGACGATGCGGCTGTTCTGCATGCGCTGGATGCACTGGAGCGTCGCCGAGTTCGAGTCCCTGTCGAATCCCGCCAACGGGGAGACTCGGGCCCTGATCCTCGGCCGGGACGACCGCTACCACCTCGACCGGCCCTTCGAGCGGTGGTGTGTACCCGACTCCTCCGAGCTGCTGTGACACCGCGCCCGGCAGCAGCGCGAACCCGGGGAGGCCGCGAGCCGGACGGCTAGAGTGCTCGCCATCATGACCGCTGACTCCGCCCGTCTCAGCCGTGCCCGGGCGAGCCTGCGCGGCCTGTCCGTCGGGGACGCCCTGGGCTCGCAGTTCTTCGTACCCGACAATTATCCGCTGCTCGCTCGCCGGGAGCCGCCCCCGGGCCCGTGGCAGTGGACGGACGACACGGAGATGGCCGCCTCCGTCGTGGCCGTCCTGCACGATCACGGGACCGTCGACCAGGATTCGCTGGCCTCCGCGTTCGCCGTCCACCACGACTTCGACCGCGGCTACGGGCCCGCGGTGAACCGGATGCTGCGGCTGATCCGGCAGGAGGGGGCGGGCTGGCGTGAGCTGGCCGCCGCCCTCTTCGACGGCCGGGGCTCGTGGGGGAACGGGGCGGCCATGCGTGTGGCCCCCATCGGAGCCTGGTTCGCCGAGGACCCTGCCCGGGCGGCGGCGGAAGCCGAGCGGAGCGCCTTCGTCACCCACCAGCACCGGGAGGCCGTGTGCGGGGCGATGGCCGTGGCTGCGGCCGCGGCTCTGCGCGCGCGGGCGGACCCCTGGGAGCGGGGGAGCGGGGCCGAGCTGCTGAGCGCCGTCGTCGACCTGGTGCCGCGCAGCGCGGTCGGCGCCGGGCTGCGGCGCGCCGTCGACCTGTTGGACTACGTGGACGTCAGCACCGTGGCGGCCGTCCTGGGCTGCGGACGGCGGACGAGCGCCCACGACACCGTGCCCTTCGCGCTGTGGGCCGTGGCCCGGCACGGCGGAAGTTTCACCGACGCGATCTGGACCACCGCCCAGGCCGGCGGCGACGTCGACACGACGTGTGCGATCGTGGGCGGGATCCTGGCCGCGTCCGCGCAGGTGCCTCCGCCCGCCGACTGGGCCGCGGCGACCGAGGACCTGCCCGAATGGACCCCGGGGGTGGCCGAGTAGGCTGGAGACGTGCCGTACGACCCACCTACCCATCGCGTCGAACGCTCGATCCGGGCGACGACGTCCGCCCGGATCATCGCCGGTGTCGACGAGGTGGGACGGGGTGCCTGGGCCGGTCCGGTCACCGTGTGCGCCGCCGTGACGGGGCTGCGCCGCCCGCCCGAGGGCCTCACCGACTCCAAGCTGATCACCCGGGATCGCCGGACCGAGCTGGCGGGGGTACTGAGCGGCTGGGTCACGGCACACGGCCTGGGCCACGCCTGGCCGGAGGAGATCGACGCCCTGGGGATGACGGCCGCCCTGCGGCTCGCCGCCGAGCGCGCACTGGGAGGGCTCCCGGAGCGCCCGGACGCGGTGATCCTCGACGGGGCGCACGACTACCTCGGGGCACCGTGGCAGGTCCGTACCGTGGTCAAGGGCGACCGCTCCTGTGTCCCGGTGGCCGCGGCCTCGGTGCTGGCCAAGGTCCAGCGGGACACGCTGATGGCCGAACTCGGCGAGGCGCATGCCGCGTTCGATTTCGGGGGCAACGCCGGCTACCCGGCTCCCGTGCACCGCGCGGCGCTCGAGGAGCTGGGGCCGACCCCGCACCACCGGCTCACCTGGGCGTACCTGGACGCGCTGCCCCGCTGGAAGCACCTCAGGAAACCCCATCCGCTCGCCTCCGTCCCCGGGCCGTCCACCGAGGACACCGAGATGGAACAGGCCGGACTGTTCTGACGCTTGCCACAGGGGCGCAGCGCCCCGCCCACACACCACCGCCCCACGTTTGATAGACAACATCCATGCCGCACAGCTCCGAGGAGCCTCAGATCCGCCCCAGCGTTCCCGGCCCCCGCACCTCTGCGGGCGCCGCCCGTGTACCCCAGCCGCCTCGCCCCGCCGTACCGGGGCCGCGCCCCGGACCCCGTCCCGGCCCGCCACGCGGTGCCGGCAGCCGCCCCGGCCCCGGCCCGTCGCGGGCCGCGCGCAGCGCGTCGCCGTCCTCCGGCACGGCGACGGCGACGCCAACCACCGTCCGCACCGCGCGGATCCGGCTGGAGGCCGCCACCCCCGACACCGCTGTCGCCATCGCGGACGACACCGTTGACGCCCTCCTCGACGACGGTCGCGCTCCCGCCGAGGTCCTGGTGCTGACGACGGGCGAACCCCATCCGTGGGCCGAACACGAGCTCTCGTTCGGCGAGGAGTCCTACTGGCGGCAGCAGACGGAGGGCGAGGACGTCTTCTACGCGCTCGCCTCCGCGGTCACCCGGACGACCTCCCGCCCCGTGGTCGTGGTCGCCGTCAACGGGGGCACGGACGCGGACGTCGCCGAGACGCTGCCCGCGGCCCTCGCCAAGGCCGGTACGGACCTCATCGTCTGCGGTGACCCGGAGCGGCTGCGCAGCCTGCTCTGAGCCTCACGCGGGGCACGGGTCAGGGGCTCCCACCCAGGCCCACGGCCGCCGGACGGCGCCCCTGACGGTCGTCCCCGTGGACGCGCCATCCGTGTGGGGTGAGGGTGATGTAGGCCCCGCAGCGCAGCCCGTGCAGGGTGCACGCGTCTCGCAGTCCCCACATCCACGCCCCGTCCTCCTCCGTCCAGCGGCCGTCCCCCGCGCGGCAGTAGAGCAACACCGCCGTGCGTATGGGGCGGCGCAGCCGCAGGTCGTGCGGTATGACGCGACGCAGCTGGTCCAGCAGGGCGTTGCGGAACTCCCAGCCGTCCGGCAGGCCGGTGCCTCTGCCGAACGAGGCGCTGGCCGCCACCCGCTCCCCAGGTCCCAGGACGGCGACGACCGCGGTGGGAGGCGTGGGCCGGTGCCGCGCGTGGAGCCCGGTGACGATCTCTCGCGGATTGCGCAGCAGAGGTATGCCGGACGCTGTCCACTCGGCCGGCTCCACGGTACGGGCCAAGCGGGAGGTGGGGTCGGTGGTCGGTGCCGATGCGGCGGCGACAGTCACGGCTCTCCCTTCTGTGCGCCCGGCGGAACGGTGCCGGCGGGCAGGGGCGCATGCCACGACGAGCACGGGGAACCTCGCGGTCCGTTATGGGAGTGAGGGTCAATTGTCGCTGGCGGGTTGACGTCCGGCAACGCACAAATCCGTCCAGTGACGGAATCTGATCGGTCAGCCTTGGACCGCCAGAACCAGTGGCATCACCCCCGGGGCACCCGCCTGCCGCAGCAGGCGGGCCACGACGGCGAGTGTCCAGCCGGTCTCGGTGTAGTCGTCCACGAGCAGCACCGGGCCGGGCGCCGCGGCCACCGAGCGCGCCAGTTCCTCGGGAACGTGCACGGTGTCGTGCAGAGCCCGGACGCGCTGCGCGCTGTTGGCGTGGGACGAAGGGCGCGTCGCGGCCCCCTCGGCCAGTCCGACCTCACCGAGCAGCGGTATGCGCCCGACGGAGGCGATCTGTTCACCGAGGGAGCGCACGAGCCGCGGCCTGGTGTGGGATGCCACCGTGACGACCGCGGCGGGCCGGATCGGGGCGCTCGGATCGCCCGAAGCCCAGCCGCCGGGGCCCCTGGCCCACTCGGCCAGCACCGTGACGACGGCGCGTGTCACCTCCTCGGGTACCGGGCCGTCCGGCGTCTGTGGCTCCAGTAGGCGCCGGAGCCGACTGCCCCAGCCCAGGTCCGTCAGCCGGGCCAGGGCACGGCCGGGGGAGGCCTGTTCACCGACCGGGATACGCCCCCGCAGGCCCACGCCCACGGCCGCGAGCCCCGTCGGCCACATGCGCCGCGGTTCGATCTCCACTCCTGGGCGATCGAGTTGTCCCCGGGCGGCGGCGAGGGACTCCGGGGCGGTCTCTTCGCTGAAGCGCGGCCCGGCGCAGTTGTCGCACCTGCCGCAGGGCTCGGCCTGCGGGTCGTCGAGCTGGCGCCGCAGGAACTCCAGCCGACACCCGTAGGTGGTGGCGTACTCGCGCATCGCCTGCTGTTCGGCCGCGCGCTGCCGGGCCACCCATGCGTAGCGCTCGGTCTCGTAGGCCCACGGCTGCCCCGTCGCCGTCCAGCCACCGCGAACCCGCCGTACCGCCCCGTCCACGTCGAGCACCTTGAGCATCATCTCCAGCCGGGACCGACGCAGTTCCACCCGGGGTTCCAGAGCGGGGAGCGAGAGGGGGCCGTCCGCGGCGGCCAGCACCTCCAGGGTGCGGCGGACCTGGTCCTCCGGCGGGAAGCTCAGCGAGGCGAAGTACTTCCAGATCGCCTCGTCCTCGGAGCCGGGGAGCAGAAGCACTTCCGCATGCTCCACACCGCGCCCCGCCCTGCCGACCTGCTGGTAGTAGGCGATCGGCGAGGACGGTGACCCGAGGTGCACCACGAACCCGAGATCCGGCTTGTCGAACCCCATACCCAGGGCAGAGGTCGCCACGAGCGCCTTGACGCGGTTGGCGAGCAGGTCGGCCTCGGCGGCCTCGCGGTCGGCGTTCTCCGTCCGCCCGGTGTACGAGACCACGCTGTGCCCCCGCTGCCTGAGGTAGGCGGCCACCTCCTCGGCCGCGGCGACGGTCAGCGTGTAGATGATGCCCGAGCCCGGCAGCTCGGCCAGATGACCGTCGAGCCAGGCCAGCCGCTGCGCCGGCTCCCGGAGCTGCAGCACCGACAGGCTGAGGGAGGCGCGGTCCAGCGAACCGCGCAGGACCAGTGCGCCCGCCTCCCCCGAGCCCGTCCCGAGCTGGTCGGCGACGTCGGCGGTGACCCGTGCGTTCGCCGTCGCCGTGGTGGCCAGCACGGGCACTCCGGGCCGCAGTTCGGCGAGCATGCTGCGCAGCCGCCGGTAGTCGGGACGGAAGTCGTGCCCCCAGTCCGAGATGCAGTGCGCCTCATCGACGACGAGCAGCCCCGTCGTGGCCGCGAGGTGGGGGAGTACCTGATCGCGGAAGTCCGGATTGTTGAGACGCTCGGGGCTGACGAGGAGCACGTCGACCTCCCCGGCCGACACGGCCTCACGGACCGTGTCCCACTCCTCGACGTTGGCCGAGTTGATGGTGTGCGCCCGGATGCCCGCCCGTTCGGCGGCCTCGACCTGGTTCCGCATGAGGGCCAGCAGGGGAGAGACGATCACCGTTGGCCCGTCGCCGCGTCGGCGCTGGAGCGCCGTTGCGACGAAGTAGACGGCGGACTTGCCCCACCCCGTGCGCTGGACGACGAGCACCCGCCGGTGGTCGGCGACGAGCGCCTCGACGGCCTTCCACTGGTCTTCGCGCAGGCGTGCCGCGCCGGTGGCGTCACCCACCAGGCGGGCTAGGACGGCGTCGGCGGCACTGCGCAGGTCGTTGGCGGTCATGGCGCCATGCAACCTGACACTGCCCCGCCGCGGCGAATCCGTGCTGTGGAAAAGGTGTCGTTCAGCATATGAGTCTGATGGTCGGCCCCTGGCTGTGGACGGCGTGCGTGGCCGATCCGCCACAGTCGAGACATGACACACAGTGATCGGAACATCACTCACCAGTCGTCCCCCAGTTCGCGGCCCGAACAGCAGATCACCCTCCGTGGCCCGGCCGAGCTGGCCGACGCCCTGCCCTACCTGCTCGGCTACCACCCCGACGACTCGATCGTCGTCGTGGCCGTGCACGGTGACCGCGGCCGGTTCGGCGGTCGAATCCGGCTGGGAATCCCCTCGGTTCCCGAGGAGTGGCCGGGCACGGCCCGTCAGGTGGCCGACTGCCTGCTCGCCGGTAGTGAGGCCCGCGGCCCACGGCCGAGCGGTGCCGTCCTCTACGTCTGCCAGGATCCGTCCGAGGAGGAGGAGCCGGCGGCCGTGATGGCCCGGCTCCGGCCGCTCGTACAGGAGTTGCGCACCGCGTGCGGCGCGTTGGACATGCCCGTCTACGAAGCGCTGTGCATCTCCGGTGGGCGCTTCTGGAGCTACTGCTGCCCGGACGCGCGCTGCTGTCCGCCCGAGGGTGTGGTTCTCGCACCGTCGGGCTCCTCCGCCATGGCCGCGGCCGCGGCCTACGCGGGCATCCAGGTTCGGGGCTCGCTCAAGGAACTGGCCGCGCGGTTCACGCCGCCGGACGCGGAGCCGGCCGGTGTTCAGGAGCGAGCGCTGGACGCCGCCGCCGCGGCCCTGCTTCCCCGCATGCTGGACGGCTCCGCCCAGGAGGGGGTTCGGGTGGAGACCCTGGAGCTCGCCGCCTGCGTTCTCGACCGATTCTCCATCTCCGCGGGTCCTGCCCGGCTCACGGCGGCCGAGGCGGACACCAGGGACGACGGGCGGATCTGTCCGCAGGAGGCGGCCTCGCTCGTCGTCGGTCTGCAGGACCGGGTCACCCGGGACCGGGCGGCGGAATGGATGGAGGGAGCGGACGCCGAAGCGGCGCTGCGGTTGTGGCGGGTGCTGAGCCGCCGCTGCGTCGGGGCGTACGCCGAATACGCGGCGGCGCCGCTCACCCTCGCCGGCTGGGTCGCCTGGTCTCTCGGAGACGAGACGAACGCCAGGGTGGCGCTCGGCGCGGCCCTGGAAGCGGATCCGGAGTGCGTCTTCGCTCGTCTGCTGCACTCGGCGTGCAACAACGGTCTGGATCCCGAACCGCTGCGGGCCACTCTCCGGGGCCAGCGGTCCGCCCGCGGGGGAGTCCGAGAGGGTGGTGGGTGACCGTGTGCGGTGGTGCGGAAGAGCCGTGCCGCGAGCCTCTGTTTATCGTCAGGCAGACGACTATGATCATGGCATGCCCTACGACCCGTCGGCCTATCCGCCGTTCGCCGTCACCGTCGATCTGGTCGTCCTCACCGTGCGGAAGCACGCGCTGTGTGCCCTCGCGGTCCGCCGAGGCGAGACCCCGTTCCAGGGGCAGTGGGCGCTGCCCGGCGGGTTCGTGCTGCCTGACGAGGACCTGGGAGCCGCCGCCGCGCGAGAGCTGGCGGAGGAGACCGGGCTCCGCGTGGAGGAGCCGGACGGGCACAGTGCGCACCTGGAGCAGCTCGCCACGTACGGCGATCCCGACCGCGATCCGCGCATGCGCGTGGTCAGTGTGGCTCATCTGGTCCTGGCTCCTGACCTGCCGGCGCCCGTGTCGGGCGGAGACGCGAACACGGCTCGCTGGACGCCGGTCGACAGACTGCTGGGCCCCCACGCGGGCCCCGGTGTGGCTTCCGGCGGTGGGCTGGCCTTCGACCACGGCCGGATTCTGGCCGATGGCGTGGAGCGTGCGCGCTCGAAGATCGAGTACTCCTCGCTCGCCACCGCCTTCTGCCCACCGGAGTTCACGGTGGGGGAGCTGCGGCGTGTCTACGAAGCGGTCTGGGGAGTCGCCCTCGACCCACGGAACTTCCATCGCAAGGTCACCGGCACGCCCGGATTCCTCGTGCCGACGGGAGGAACGACGACACGTCAGGGCGGCCGTCCCGCCCAGCTCTTCCGTGCCGGAGGCGCCACTCTGCTGAACCCGCCGATGCTGCGCCCGGAGGTCTGAGCGGCCCCGACACCCCGGTAGCCCGCCATGCTGACCGGAAAGTCGGATATGTCGCGTTATCGTGTTGAGCGTTGCTCGTGCGCTCAGCGGAGAAGCGATGATTCAGGCGATCGGACTCACCAGCGACCCCTGCCGCGGACGGCCGGCCGTCGTCGACGACCTGACCTTCGAGGCCAGGCCGGGGCGGATCACCACGCTGCTCGGACCCACGGGTGCGGGCAAGTCGACAGCCCTGCGGCTCATGCTTCAGCTGCAAGGGGGGCGCGGGGTGGCGCTCTTCCGCGGGCGTCCGTTGCACCAGGTGCGGCAGCCGGCCCACGAGGTCGGAGTTCTGCTCGGTGACGTCCCCGGTCACCCGGGGCGGACCGCGCGCGGACACCTCAGGATGCTCGCGGCGGTGGCGGGCGTTCCCGCGGACCGGGCGGACGAGCTGCTCGACGTCGTCGGGCTCAGCGGCCTCGCCGATCAGCGGCTCGCCGCCTTCTCCCTCGGGATGGACCGCCGGCTGGGGCTCGCGGCGGCACTCCTGGGCGACCCCCACACGCTGGTGCTGGACGATCCCGCGCAGGGGCTGACGGCCCGGGAGGTCGCCTGGCTCCACAACCTCCTGAGGGGCTATGCCGAGCAGGGCGGTCTGGTCCTGACCACGACACGAGACCCCAAGGAGGCCGCCCGGATCGCCGACCGCGTCGTCACCATCGAGGGTGGCCGGCTCCTGGCCGACCAGGAGGCGGACGACTTCGCCCGTACCCGGTTGCGACCGCGGGTGGTCGTCACCTCGCCGCACGCCCGGCGGCTGGCCGCCGTCCTCGTCCAGGAGGCACGGAGCGCGGCATGGGCGGGCGGCCTCACCGCTCAGCGCTCCGGCACCGCGCACCCGCGGCCCGCACCAGCGGCCCGGCCGCGTCCGGTCGCCTCCGCCGGGGACACCGGGACGGTGCAGCCGGTGGAGGTCGTCGAGGAGAGCGGCGGCAGGATCTCCGTCTACGGCAGCACCTGCGCCATGGTGGGAGAGATCGCCTACCGCCACGGCATCCTCGTCCACCAGCTCGCGGACGAGGTGGGCGACACCGGCAGCCGGGCCGCACCGCCCCTCGAACGCGCCGACGGCCGGAGGGGCGATCACCGCCCCGGTCACGGGGGTCACGCCGCGCCCCGAGGCACCGGTGCCGTCTGGGGCCGTGCGGCCACGGGTACGCAGGGAGCGGGCGCCTCGCCGCGGGTACCCACCGTGGCCCCGCCCGGCCCCTGCCGGCCGCTGCGCTACGAGTTGCGGCGGCTCAGCGGCATCCGCAGTACGTGGCTTCTCCTGGGCGGCACACTGCTGGCGGGCCTCATGGCGGCCCTGGTGCTCGGTCACCAGGCCGACGCGAGTGGCGGTCGGGTGCTCACCGGGTGGCCGGACATCCTGCCCCTGCCACCGCTGGCAGCCGCGGCGGGTCTGTTGGGGGCCCTGTCCTTCGGCCAGGAGTTCCGGTTTCCCGCGCTGGCCCCTGCCCAGGCCCCGGTGCCGCGCCGGCTGGGACTGCTCGGCGCCAAGCTCGCCGTGTCCTCGGCCGTCGCCCTGCTGTTCACCCTCGCCGCCGTCCTGGTCAACGCCACGGCGCTGACGGCGTGCTACGGCACCGGTTTCCTCGCCCTGCCCCCGCACTGGGCCCTGGACGTCGGGGCCACGGCCTGCCTCGCGGTCGGCTGCGCCTGGGCCGGGGTACTGGCCGCCGCCGTCTTCCGCTCGACGATCCTCGGGACCGCCGCCGTGGTCGCGGTGCCGCTGGCCCTCGCCCCCGCGGTGCGCCGTCTCCTCGCCGACGGGAACCTCGACACCGTCACCGCCCTCTCCCAGCGCCTGGAGCCGCTGATCCTCCTGCGCTGGCCGGGCGGCGCCGAGTCCTGGGCGCCCACTGCGGCCCGGCTGCTCTCCCAGCCGGTGAGCGGGGCGCTGGCCGTCTCGCTGGCCGCACTGTTCTTCGCCTACGCCTGCACCACCCTCTACGGAAGGGCCCGCTGAGAACCTCCCGGCGACGTGTCTGACCTGCACGGACCGCCTCCTGCGTCGGAGTGGCCCCGCGGCGTCAATCGCACAGGAGGCGACGATCACCCTTTCGTGTGCTTTTCACCAAAGCCCTCAAGCCCGTTGGATCGGCCGCCGACAAAGGATGCGTGACTACCCTTGCGCACTCCACGATGACGTCCTCCCGTCCCGCCGACCCGGCCCGCGGCGAGCTGGGGCGCTACTCCTACGCCGAATCCACCGGCGTACCGCGGGCGACCACCAGTGTTCCGGCCTGGGACGGCGGCGACGCCGACCTCGCCCGGGCCGGGCGGAGAGCGTCCGGCAGCCGCGGACGCGGCCTGCACGGCCAACTGGTCCAGCAGCTCGGCCAAATGATCGTCTCCGGGGACCTCGGTGCGGACCGCCCGCTCGTGCCCGAGGAGATCGGGCAGCGGTTCGAGGTCTCCCGCACCGTGGTCCGGGAGTCGCTGCGGGTGCTGGAGGCCAAGGGCCTCGTGAGCGCCAGGCCCAACGTCGGTACGCGGGTCCGTCCGGTGAGCGACTGGAACCTGCTCGATCCCGACATCATCGAGTGGCGGGCCTTCGGGCCCCAGCGGGACGACCAGCGGCGTGAGCTGCGTGAGCTGCGCTGGGCGATCGAACCGCTGGCCGCCAGGCTCGCGGTGGGGCACGGCCACGACGAGCTGCAGCAGCGTCTCGCGGACATGGTGGAGATCATGGGCCGGGCGCTCACCCAGGGCGACGCGCTGACGTTCTCCCGTGCCGACACCGAGTTCCACACCCTGCTGCTGCAGGCCGCGGGCAACCGGATGCTGGAACACCTCTCCGGCATCGTCTGCGCAGCCCTGCACGTCTCCGGCGGGCCCGCGACCGGCTGTGAGCGCCCGACGGAGGCCGCGGTCACCGAGCACCAGCGGATCGTGGACGCGCTCGACGCTGGGGAGCCCGTCGCGGCCGAGGCCGCGATGCGCCAGCTGCTGTCCGTCCACCCCGAGACGGCGGGTGCGGCTGCCGGGGACGGGCACATCGTCCCTCCGCCGCGCGAGCACTGAGGCCCCCGCGACGCCCATCGCGTCCCCTCGTCGCCGGATTCCCGCTGCGTGGAATCCGGCGACGCCTTTCTGTGCCGCCGGCACCCGTACGGGACCCGAGCCGTCGCTGACCGCGACCGCGTCCCGCTCCCGACGACTTGGGATATATGAGTCATACACTCTGGTACGTACACTTATGTCCTGTGACTCGCGACACGCGGATTGGGCGTAACGCTTCACGCGGACAGCGCGATGGTTCAAGAGGTAGTAGCCACAGCGGGAATACCGTGCGCTCGAATCGGCGTTGTGTTCCCACCCTGCACTGCTCGCCCGGGCAGCCGGTTCATCCCCGCCGGTGCCCCTCGGCTCGGCCCCCTGTGGGCGGGGTCGTAGCCGTTCCCATCGTTCCGAGAGGTTGTTCGTGTCGGCCAGCACATCCCGTACGCTCCCCGCGGAGATCGCCGAGTCCGAGTCTGTGATGGCGCTCATCGAGCGGGGAAAGACTGAGGGGCAGATCGCCGGCGACGACGTGCGTCGGGCCTTCGAGGCTGACCAGATTCCGCCAACCCAGTGGAAGAACGTTCTGCGCAGCCTCAACCAGATCCTCGACGAGGAGGGTGTGACGCTGATGGTGAGTGCCGCCGAGGCGCCCAAGCGCACCCGTAAGAGTGCCGCGGCGAAGGCACCGGCCCGGCGTGCCGCCGCCAAGCCGGCCGCTGCCAAGACCGCGGCCAAGAAGGCCGCCCCTGCCGCCGACCCCGTTCCGGCGGAGGCCGCGACCGCCGCGGTGGCGGATGCGGCCGAGGCTCCGGCCGCCGAGGCCAAGCCCGCCAAGAAGGCTGTGGCCAAGAAGACCGCTGCCAAGAAGACGACGGCGAAGAAGACGACGGCCAAGAAGGCCGCCGCCAAGAAGACGACCGCGAAGAAGTCCGTGGTCGACGAGCTGCTCGAGGGCGACGACGAGGTCGTCGAGGAGCCGGCGGCCAAGCGAGGCAAGGGCGACGAGGCGGCCCCCGAGGGCAAGGCCGAGGGCGAGACCGGAGAGGGCTTCGTCCTGTCCGACGAGGACGAGGACGACGCCCCGGCTCAGCAGGTCGCCGCGGCCGGTGCCACGGCCGACCCGGTGAAGGACTACCTCAAGCAGATCGGCAAGGTCCCGCTGCTCAACGCGGAGCAGGAGGTCGAGCTCGCCAAGCGCATCGAGGCGGGCCTCTTCGCCGAGGACAAGCTGGCGAACTCGGACAAGCTGGCGCCCAAGCTCAAGCGCGAGCTGGAGATCATCGCGGAGGACGGGCGCCGGGCCAAGAACCACCTGCTGGAGGCGAACCTCCGTCTCGTGGTCTCCCTGGCCAAGCGCTACACGGGTCGCGGCATGCTCTTCCTGGACCTGATCCAGGAGGGGAACCTCGGTCTGATCCGCGCGGTCGAGAAGTTCGACTACACCAAGGGCTACAAGTTCTCCACGTACGCGACGTGGTGGATCAGGCAGGCCATCACCCGTGCCATGGCCGACCAGGCTCGCACGATCCGTATCCCGGTCCACATGGTGGAGGTCATCAACAAGCTGGCCCGTGTCCAGCGCCAGATGCTCCAGGACCTGGGCCGCGAGCCCACTCCGGAGGAGCTGGCCAAGGAACTGGACATGACGCCGGAGAAGGTCGTCGAGGTCCAGAAGTACGGGCGGGAGCCGATCTCCCTGCACACGCCGCTGGGTGAGGACGGCGACAGCGAGTTCGGTGACCTGATCGAGGACTCCGAGGCGGTCGTCCCGGCCGACGCGGTGAGCTTCACGCTCCTCCAGGAGCAGCTGCACTCGGTCCTCGACACGCTCAGCGAACGTGAGGCGGGCGTCGTCTCCATGCGCTTCGGCCTCACCGACGGGCAGCCGAAGACCCTGGACGAGATCGGCAAGGTCTACGGCGTGACGCGTGAGCGCATCCGCCAGATCGAGTCGAAGACCATGTCCAAGCTCCGGCACCCGTCCCGCTCGCAGGTCCTGCGCGACTACCTGGACTGAGCCTGAACTCCCCGCAGCGCCCCCCGGACCGCTTCTTCGCGGCCCGGGGGGCGCTGTGCATGGCCAGCCGCCCCCGTGGGCCGCGGGGCGTCGTCCGCTGACCGTGTGTGCGAGGGGTTCCCGATCGGGCGAAACCGGAGGCTGGAAGGCCCTGTGTGACTTCCTGGCTGCGTAGAGTCAGGAAGCCGTATGAGGAATTTCCCGCGCCTGCTGCTCGGCGCCTTCACGCTCGCCCTGCCCCTCGGCCATGTCCTCGCGTCGGGGCCACCCTCGGCTTCGGCGGCTCCACGGGTCATCGGCGGCGACGCCGTCACCTCGGAGGACCATCCGTGGGTGGTCGCGGTGGCGAGCCGTCAGCAGTTCGGCCACGGGCGCTCAGGACAGTTCTGCGGGGGTGCGGTGGTCGACCCGGACACGGTCGTGACGGCCGCGCACTGCTTCAGCGAGGAGGTGCTGGGGGAGCGGCTCCCGCAGGTCGGGGACCTGCGGGTAGTCGCCGGGCGTACCGATCTGCGGACCGGTGCGGGCCGTGAGGTGGGCGTCACCGAGGTGTGGGTCAATCCCGAGTGGGACAGCCGGACGAACTCCGGTGACCTGGCCGTGCTCACCCTGGCCCGGCCGCTGCCCGCCGAGGCGGCGCTGCCGCTCGCCGAGAAGGGGGACGAGGCCTACGAGCCGGGAACGGCGGCCACGGTCTTCGGCTGGGGGGACGTGCGCGGGAACGGGATGTACGCCAGTCGGCTGCGGGCGGCATCCGTGCGCGTCCTTGCGGACACGCAGTGCGAGGAGGCGTATGCGAAGGGTGCGTCGGGCTCGTACCAGGCCGGGACGATGGTCTGTGCCGGGGTGCCCGAAGGCGGCCGGGACGCCTGTCAGGGGGACAGCGGAGGGCCGCTGGTGGCCGGCGGGCGCGTTGTGGGGCTGGTGTCGTGGGGGGTCGGCTGCGGCCGCGCAGGGCTGCCCGGTGTCTACACGCGGGTGGGTGCCCTGCGCGAGCTGATCGAGGAGCACCGCTGACGGGTGCGCGAGCCGGGGTACGGCCGAGGGGGAAGGCCTGGGCGCGCGACGGCGGGCGGCCGCCCCCTTTCGGGGGGACCGCCCGCCGTTTCCCGGCTCATCGGCCGGTGAAGCGCTCTCGTCCGCGGGGCCGGCCCCGAAAGGGCGGGGCCGACTCCGGCAGACCCGCAGGTCAGCGTTCGTCGTCGGACGCGTTCGCGGGAGTGGCGGTGAGCCGCTCCGTCTCGTCCTGTATCTCGGCGGCGATCTTCTTGAGTTCCGGCTCGAACTTGCGGCCGTGGTGCGCGCAGAACAGCAGCTCGCCACCGCTCACGAGCACGACGCGCAGGTATGCCTGGGCGCCGCAACGGTCGCAGCGGTCCGCCGCCGTCAGCGGGCTCGCGGGGGTCAGAACAGTAGTCACGTCGCCTCTTCTCTAGCTCGACGAGCTGTCGTACCAGGGTCAACATCCAACCAGTCCGAGAATGTTCCCGCCGGGAGCATCTCCTCGAAATTTCTCCTGCCGAGGGGTTGGCTGTCACCGGTTGGCGGCGAAAGAGCCGTATTGCGAAGGGTTACTGGTTGCTTGCGGGTCTCATGCCGTTCGTCCTGACGTCGGTTCCGGGAAACACCCGGCTCGTATCGGAGGACGTGCCCGGAGCCTAGATGGTTCATGCCTCAAAGGGAACGTGATGTACACGTCACCCGCTTGGGTTATCGAACGTGCATACGACTCTCCTCTAGCATAGGTTTATCCGTGGGTGGCTGCTCACCAGGGCTCCTATGCCTCGGTACCCTCTGTCCGGCAAGCAAGCCACCCCCAGTTGGATTCAGCGAGGAGCGAACCGCGTGACCGCCGAGACGTCTGTGCCGTCGTCCACAGCGCTGCTGACCGGAGCGGACCGGGACGGGTCCAACTACACCGCGCGGCACCTCCTCGTTCTCGAGGGCCTTGAGGCGGTGCGGAAACGACCCGGTATGTATATCGGCTCCACGGACAGCCGGGGGCTCATGCACTGTCTGTGGGAGATCATCGACAACTCGGTCGACGAGGCGCTCGGCGGCCACTGCGACCGGATCGACGTGGTCCTGCACGAGGACGGCTCCGTGGAGGTCCGGGACAACGGCCGCGGGATCCCGGTCGACGTGGAGCCGAAGACGGGTCTGTCCGGCGTCGAGGTCGTCATGACGAAGCTGCACGCCGGAGGCAAGTTCGGAGGCGGCTCGTACGCAGCCTCCGGCGGCCTGCACGGCGTCGGCGCCTCGGTGGTGAACGCGCTCTCGGCCCGTCTGGACGTCGAGGTCGACCGCGGCGGCAAAACGCACTCCATCAGCTTCCGCCGCGGCGTCCCCGGTATCTTCACCGAGTCCGGCCCCGAGGCCCCGTTCGACCCGTCCGGCGGGCTGCTCAAGGGCAAGAAGATCCCGAAGACCCGCACCGGTACCCGGGTGCGGTACTGGGCGGACCGCCAGATCTTCCTCAAGGACGCCCAGCTCTCGCTGGATACGCTGCACGCCCGCGCCCGCCAGACGGCCTTCCTCGTGCCCGGGCTGACGATCACCGTCCGGGACGAGCGGGGCACGGAGGACGGCTCGGCCGCCGCCGAGGAGGTCTTCCGCTACGACGGCGGCATCAGCGAGTTCTGCGAGTTCCTGGCGCAGGACAGGCCCCTCAACGACGTCATCCGCCTGGAGGGCCAGGGCACCTTCAAGGAGACGGTCCCGGTGCTCGACGACCGCGGGCACATGATGCCCAAGGAGGTCACCCGGGAGCTCGGCGTGGACGTCGCGCTGCGCTGGGGCACCGGCTACGACAGCACGGTCCGCTCGTTCGTCAACATCATCGCGACGCCCAAGGGCGGGACACACGTCGCCGGGTTCGAGCGCGCGGTCACCCGCACGGTCAACGAGGTGCTGCGTGCGACGAAGCTGCTGCGCGTGGCCGAGGACGACATCGTCAAGGACGACGCCCTGGAGGGGCTCACCGCGGTCGTCACCGTCCGCTTGGCCGAGCCGCAGTTCGAGGGCCAGACGAAGGAGGTGCTCGGCACCTCGGCGGCGTCCCGGATCGTGGGGCAGGTCGTCGCCAAGGAGCTGAAGGCGTTCCTGACCTCCACCAAGCGCGACGCCAAGCAGCAGGCCCGGACGGTGCTGGAGAAGGCCGTGGCCGCCGCCCGCACGCGCATCGCCGCACGGCAGCACAAGGAGGCGCAGCGCCGCAAGACGGCCCTGGAGTCCTCGGCCCTGCCCGCCAAGCTCGCGGACTGCCGCAGCGACGACGTGGACCGCAGCGAGCTGTTCATCGTCGAGGGCGACTCCGCGCTCGGTACGGCCAAGCTCGCCCGGAACTCGGAGTTCCAGGCCCTGCTGCCCATCCGGGGCAAGATCCTCAACGTCCAGAAGTCCTCCGTCTCCGACATGCTCAAGAACGCGGAGTGCGGGTCGATCATCCAGGTCATAGGGGCCGGGTCGGGACGGACGTTCGACATCGACCAGGCGCGCTACGGCAAGGTGATCTTCCTGGCCGACGCCGACGTCGACGGGGCGCACATCCGGTGTCTGCTGCTGACGCTCTTCCAGCGCTACATGCGGCCCATGGTCGAGCAGGGCCGGGTCTTCTCGGCGGTGCCGCCGCTCCACCGCATCGAGCTGATCAACCCGAGGAAGGGCCAGGAGAAGTACCGCTACACGTACTCGGACAACGAGCTGCGCCAGACGCTGCTGGAGCTTCAGAGCAAGAACATCCGGTTCAAGGATTCCATCCAGCGCTACAAGGGCCTGGGCGAGATGGACGCCGACCAGCTCGCGGAGACCACGATGGACCCGCGGCACCGGACGCTGCGCCGTATCAACATCGGCGATCTGGAGGCGGCGGAGAAGGCCTTCGACCTGCTCATGGGAAACGAGGTCGCGCCGCGCAAGGAGTTCATCACCACCTCGGCGGCCACCCTGGACCGCTCCCGGATCGACGTCTGAGCCGGACGCCGTCCCGCACCGGTCCGCCGGGGCGGGACGGCTCCGCGCCGAACGGTCGCGTCCCCGAGGCCCCGTGCCACGACCGTTCGAACATCACCTGAAAAGGTGAAGGTGACCGCAAGCCCCGCTTTTCTCGCCGTCCGTCTCGCCATCCTGGGTGCCCCGGGAAGCCCCCCGGGGGATCTGAGGAGACGTGCGGTGACACAGCAGGACGGTCCGGACGACGACGGCGGCGCGCTGCGGTACGAGGACGACCCGTGGTACGACGCGGTGGCCTCCGGCCTTCCCGGCTCGGCGGCCGAGCGGTCCGGGGCCGGGGGCGGGGCCGGGCGCAGGAACGCTCCGCCGGGTGGGGCCGTGCCGTGGAACGCCCAGCCGCTGCCGCCCAGCAGGCCGCACCCGTCGGCCGAGCGCGGCCTCCCGGCCGACCTGGGTCCACAGGACGCCGGCCCGGAAGGCCCGCAGGGCTCCCCAGGCGCCCGCGACGCCAGAGACGACCGAGGCGTCGTCCGAGGTGCCCGCGACGAGCGGCCACGCGACGACGAACTGGCGGCCGTGTACTTCGCCGTGCACCGCAGCGCGAAGTTCCAGGAGGTGCGGCGCCGGCACCGCCGGTTCGTCTTCCCCGCCGCCGTCGCGTTCCTTCTCTGGTATCTCGCGTACATCGTCACCGCCACCACCGCGCCCGGTCTCATGGCCACGCCCGTGGGCGGCGGCCCGGTCAACGTGGGCCTGCTCGCCGGGCTCGGGCAGTTCCTGAGCACCGCCCTGCTGGTGGGCGCGTACGCCTGGCACGCCCACTTCCGGCGGGACCGTACGGCGCTCGACCTGCGGTGGGAGACCCAGCAGCGCACCCGGGAGGCGGTGCGATGAGCTGGCACGACGACCGGCTCCCCGCGCTGGTCCTCTTCAGCGTCTTCGTCGCCGTCACGATCGCCATCACGACGTGGGCCGGACGTCGGCGCCAGGGGTCGCCGGAGGAGTTCTACGCGGGCGGACGGCTCTTCTCCCCTCTGGAGAACGGGTTCGCCATCGCCGGGGACTACATGTCGGCCGCCTCGTTCCTGGGCATCTCCGGGCTCATCGCCCTGTACGGGTACGACGGCATGGTCTACTCGGTGGGCTTCCTGGTGGCCTGGCTGGTCGTGCTGTTCTTCGTCGCCGAGCTGGTCCGCAACTGCGGCCGCTTCACGCTCGCCGACGTCCTCGTCTCCCGGCTGCGCGAACGCCCCGTCCGGGTGGCGTCCGGCACGGCCTCGGTGACCGTGTCGCTGCTGTATCTGGTGGCCCAGATGGTCGGGGCCGGCACGCTGGTCGCGCTGCTGCTGGGCGACACCGGCTCCCAGGTGCGCACCTGGACGGTCGTCGGCGTCGGGGCGCTCATGGTGGTCTACGTGGCGTTCGGCGGGATGCGCGGGACGACGTGGATCCAGATCGTGAAGGCCGTTCTCCTCATGGGCGGTGCCGTCACCCTGACCGCCCTCGTCCTGCTGCGCTTCGGCGGCGATCCGGCTTCCCTCCTTTCCGGAGCCGCCGAGCGCAGCGGGCACGGCGACGCGTTCCTCGCGCCCGGGCTGCTCTTCGGCGACAGCTGGACCTCGCGCGCGGACTTCGTGAGTCTCGCCTTCGCGCTCGTCCTCGGCACGGCCGGCCTGCCGCACATCCTCGCGCGCTTCTACACGGTTCCCACGGCCCGCGCGGCGCGCCGTTCGGTGCTGTGGGCCGTCGGCCTGATCGGCAGCTTCTACCTGATGACGATCGTCCTGGGGTTCGGCGCCGCCGCGCTGCTCGGCTCGGACGCGGTGCGGGCGGACAACGCCGCGGGCAACACGGCGGTGCCGCTCCTGGCCCGCTTCCTCGGGGGCGGGGCCGGGACGACGGGTGGCACGGTGCTGTTCGCCGTCGTCGCGGCGATCGCGTTCGCCACGATCCTCGCCGTCGTCGCCGGGATCACCCTCGCCTCGTCGGCGGCCATCGCCCATGACCTGTACGGTTCGCTGGCCCGTCGTCGGCGGCGCCGGACGAGCGAGGTGACGGTCGCGCGGCTGGCGGCCATCGGCATCGGCGCGCTCGCCATCGCGCTCGGACTGCTGGCCCGGAACCTCAATGTGGCGTTCCTGGTGGGCCTGGCGTTCGCCGTGGCCGCCTCGGCCAACCTCCCGGTGCTGCTCTACACGCTGTTCTGGCGGCGCTTCACCACGCGCGGTGCGCTGTGGGCGGTGTACGGCGGGCTGATTCCGGCGATCGCCCTGGTCGTGGTCTCGCCGGTGGTGTCGGGCAGCCCGGACGCGCTGTTCCCCGCGCGGGACTTCGCCTGGTTCCCGCTGCAGAATCCCGGACTCGTGTCCATCCCGCTGGGTTTCCTCGCGGGCTGGCTGGGCACGTTGGGCGGGCGGGAGCGTCCCGACCCCTTCCAGCACGCCGAGACCGAGGTCCGCGCGCTGACGGGTGCGGGTGCCGTCTGAGGACCGGGCTCAGCCCGCGGCGGTGACGGCGACGACCTGTGCGCGGGGCTGGGGCCCGGGGGCGGCCCCGCAGCTCGCGGGCACCGCGGGGCCCGGCTCCGTCACGCCGTCGACGCGCCAGGACCGGCCGTCGCGGTGGCGTACCACCAGTGACCACCGCGGCGCGTCGGCGGGCGGCTCGTCCAGGGTCAGTGCGT
This sequence comes from Streptomyces sp. WMMC1477, assembly GCF_027460245.1. Taxonomy (NCBI): domain Bacteria; kingdom Bacillati; phylum Actinomycetota; class Actinomycetes; order Kitasatosporales; family Streptomycetaceae; genus Streptomyces; species Streptomyces sp. WMMC1477. The sequence goes on from NZ_JAPZBD010000003.1 coordinate 4,711,228, forward strand.
CGGGGTCCTCCTCGCCCGTCAGATCCCTGACGGCCAGCTCCGCGGCCTGTCCGGCGCGGCCCCAGGCCGAGCGGCCCCGGCACCGCTCGGTGACCACCCGGCCGTGTCGCACGGCGTCCAGGACGCCCTTGAGCGTGGTGGCGTCCGCCCGGCCGTAGGCGTAGCCGTACGGCAGCACCAGCAGGGTGGGGGAGAAGCGGTGGCCGCCGATGTGGGTGATCTCCCAGGTGTTCGCGTCCCCGGAGGCGGCCAGTTCCTCGGCCAGCGGGCGGCCGAGGAGCGCGCAGCAGCGGTCGCGCCGGCCGTTGGTGCACACCAGGGCCAGCGGGTCGCCGCGGTACGGTTCGCCGACGCCCCCGTGCTCCCCGCGGCCGAGCGCCGCGAAGTCGAGGGTGCTGAGGGACTCCGGTGTGTCGGTGACCCAGGTGCGGACCCAGGACGCGCCCGGCAGGGTGTGGGCCAGGTAGACGCGGCGCGGCGGCCGGGGAGACCGGTCCGCGTGCCGGCCGGGGCGGCGGATCAGCGCCACGCGCACGTCGGTGTCTTCGACGGCGGCGGTCAGGGCGCGGGCGGTGTCGCGGTCCAGGTGGCTGGCGTGGAGGGCGTCCGTGCCCCACGGGCCCGGCTGTTCGAGCAGCAGCCAGGTGCGGGCGGTCGCGGCGGTGGCCGCGAGGGGCTCGGCCCGGTTCCGGGAGGCGCTCGCGCATGTGGTCACGGAGGTGAGCCTAACCTCCGTTACGATCGACTGCCGTTTCACCCGAGGGCCGCCGCCGGCGGTGCCGCACGTCTGCGTGAGAAGGAGAAGGGGCACTGGTGGTCACACACCGTATTCCGGTCATCGTCCTCGCGGGTTTCCTCGGCTCCGGCAAGACGACGCTGCTGAACCATCTCCTGCGCAACCGCAGGGGCGTGCGCATCGGGGCGGTCGTCAACGACTTCGGGGCCATCGAGATCGACGCCATGACGGTCTCCGGGCAGGTGGACTCGATGGTCTCGCTCGGCGACGGCTGCCTGTGCTGTGCCGTCGACACCGAGGACCTGGACGAGGTGCTGGACGCCCTCGCCCGTCCCGCCGCCGGGATCGATCTCATCATCATCGAGGCGAGCGGACTGGCCGAGCCGCAGACCCTCATCCGCATGCTGCTGGCCAGCACCGACCAGCGCATCGTCTACGGCGGCCTGATCGAGGTCGTGGACGCCGCAGAGTTCGACGTGGTGCGCCGGCGCCATCCGGAGCTGGAGCGGCACGTCCGCGTGGCCGACCTGGTCGTCCTCAACAAGACGGACCGCGTGCCCGCCGGGGAACGTGACGCGCTGCTGCGGCGGCTGACCTCGCTGGCCGAGGGCACCCCCGTCGTCGCCGCGGCCCACGGCCGGATCGACCCCGGGCTGCTCTTCGACCGGGACGCCGCCCGGGACGGGGAGCCCGCCGTCCGCCAGCTCTCGTTCGAGGACCTCTACGAGGAGGAGGGGCCCGACGGGTGTGGGGACGGCCATGACGGGCACGAGCACCTGCACGACGCCTACGAGGCGCTGTCGTTCACCTGCGACGAACCGCTGAGCCCCCGCCGCCTGCTGGAGTTCCTGGACGAGCGCCCAGCCGGGCTGTACCGGATGAAAGGCCACGTCCTGCTCGGCGGGGACGAGCGGCAGCGGTGCTGGACGGTCCACGTGGTGGGCGGCTTCCTGCGCTTCGCCCCGCGGCCGTGGCCGCAGGGCGAGCCCCGGTCGACGCGGCTGGTGCTGATCGGCGCCGGGCTCGACGTCGACGCGCTGCGGAGCCGGCTGGAGGGATGTGCGGGGCCGGGACCGGACGAGAGGGGGCCGAGTGCCCTGTGGGGCGTCCTGCGGTACGTGGACGCACCGTCCGCGGAGGACGCGGCCACCCACGGCGAGCCGTACGCCTACGAGGACCCCGACATCGAGGACCCCGGTGTCGACGGTGTCGGGGACCCCGGCGCCCCGGAGCCGTACGGGGCGCGGGTCTGAGCGAGCCCGGCGGCGTCCGCCGGAGTGCGGGGCGGCCGGGCCCGGAGACGCCCCGGGCCCGGCCGCGCACCGGTCACACGGGGCCGCCGATGACGGCGACGGCGTCGGAGAGCGGCACGCCCGAGCCGTCCCGCCGCGGGTCGGTCTCGGGAAGCCGCGCGGGTGCCCCCGACCTCGTCGCCGCCCTGGCCGGGGAGGGGCCCGCCCAGGCCAGAGCCAGGCGCTCCTCGCCCTTGAGGAACCGCTGGCAGCGGACGCCGCCGGTGGCACGGCCCTTGCGCGGGTACTGGTCGAAGGGCGTGAGCTTGGCGGTGGCGAGGGTGTCGTCCAGCGTCCCCTGCGCGGCCGCGGCGGTGAAGACGACGGCCTCGGCTGCCGGGTCCACCGCGGTGAAGGAGATGACCTGCGCTCCCGCGCTCAGCTTGATGCCGGTCATGCCGCCCGCGGCCCGCCCCTGGGGCCGGACCTGGCTCGCCGGATACCGCAGCAACTGTGCCTCGTCGCTGACGAAGACGAGGTCCTCCTCGCCGGTGCGCAGTTCGACGGCGCCGACGATCCGGTCGCCCTCCCGGAGGGAGATGACCTCCAACTCCTCCTTGTTGGCCGGGTAGTCGGGCACGACGCGCTTGACCACGCCCTGCCGGGTGCCGAGCGCGATCCCGGGGGAGGACTCGTCCAGCGTGGTGAGGCACAGCAGCGACTCGCCGTCCTCCAGGGACAGGAACTCGGAGATCTCGGCCCCACCCGCCAGGCTGGGTGTGGCGGACGGCTCCGGGAGCTGCGGCAGGTCGACGACGGACAGCCGCAGCAGCCGGCCGGAGGAGGTCACGGCGCCGATCTCCCCGCGCGTCGTGGCCGGGACGGCGGAGACGATCACGTCGTGCTTGACGCGCTTCGCGCCCTGGCCGAAGACGGCGTCCACGGCGGCGGTACGGGCGAGCAGCCCGGTGGAGGAGAGCAGCACGCGGCACGGGTCGTCGGCGATCTCCAGCGGCACGGTGGCCACGGGCGTCCCGGTGGACTCCATCAGCACGGTGCGGCGCGGGGTGCCGTACTTCTTCGCGACGGCGCCGAGCTCGCTGGAGACGAGCTTGCGCAGCTCCGCGTCGGACTCCAGGATGCGGGTCAGCTCCTCGATCTCCCGGCCCAGGCGGTCCCGTTCGTCCTCCAGCTCCAGCCGGTCGAAGCGCGTCAGGCGGCGCAGCGGGGTGTCGAGGATGTACTGCGTCTGGACGTCGGAGAGGCCGAAGCGCGCCATGAGCGACTCCTTCGCCGCCGCCGCGTTGTCGCTGGACCGGATGATGCCGATGACCTCGTCGATGTCGACGAGCGCGACGAGCAGTCCTTCCACGAGGTGCAGCCGGTCCTGCCGCTTGCGGCGCCGGTAGGAGCTGCGGCGCCGCACGACCTCGAAGCGGTGGTCGACGTAGACCTCCAGCAGCTCCCTCAGGCCCAGGGTGAGCGGCTGGCCGTCGACGAGGGCCACGTTGTTGATGCCGAAGGACTCCTCCATCGGCGTCAGCTTGTAGAGCTGCTCGAGCACGGCCTCCGGGTGGAAGCCGTTCTTCACCTCGATGACGAGCCGCAGCCCGTGCTCGCGGTCGGTGAGGTCCTTGACGTCGGCGATGCCCTGGAGCTTCTTGGAGTTGACCAGGTCCTTGATCTTGGAGATGACCTTCTCCGGGCCGACGGTGAAGGGCAGTTCGGTGACGACGAGGCCTTTTCGCCGCGCCGTGACCTGCTCGATCTCGGCCGTGGCCCGGATCTTGAAGGTCCCGCGCCCCTTGGCGTAGGCGTCCTTGACGCCGCCCAGCCCCACGATCCGCCCTCCGGTGGGCAGATCCGGGCCGGGGACCAGCTTCATCAGGGTCTCGAGATCCGCACCGGGGTGCTTGATCAGGTGCCGGGCGGCGGCGATGATCTCGCCGAGGTTGTGCGGCGGCATGTTCGTGGCCATGCCGACGGCGATACCGGAGGCCCCGTTGACGAGCAGGTTCGGGTAGGCAGCCGGGAGGGCCACGGGCTCCTGCTCGCTGCCGTCGTAGTTCGGCGCGAAGTCGACCGTCTCCTCGTCGATCGACTCGACCATCAGCCCGGCCGCCGAGGCGCTGCGGCACTCCGTGTACCGCATGGCCGCGGGCGGGTCGTCGTTGCCGAGCGAGCCGAAGTTCCCGTGGCCGTCCACCAGGGGCAGCCGCATCGAGAACGGCTGAGCCATGCGGACGAGCGCGTCGTAGATGGCGCTGTCGCCGTGCGGGTGGAGTTTGCCCATCACCTCGCCGACGACGCGGGCGCACTTGACGTAGGACCGCTCGGGGCGCAGTCCCATTTCGTGCATCTGGTAGAGGATGCGCCGGTGGACGGGCTTGAGCCCGTCCCGAGCGTCGGGCAGGGCCCGCGAGTAGATGACCGAGTAGGCGTACTCCAGGAAGGAGCCCTGCATCTCGTCGACGACATCGATGTCGAGGATGCGCTCTTCGAAATCCTCCGGCGGCGGGGTCTTCGTGCTGCGGCGGGCCATCGCGGCGGCTGCTCCTTCGGATACGCGCGGTCGCGCCACCGGGTACGGGCTGGGTACGGCCGGGGCGCCGAAGCGGATGTGCTGGCACTGACGCGGACCATTGTGGACCCAGCCGCGGACAACCCGCCGTCCACCCCGCCCGGCCGGGAACTTCGCGCGGCCCCGCCGCGCTTGCATAGAGTGACAGGGCAGCCCGGGCCGGCCCCTCCGGCCGGCCCGGAAACGACAGCCGAACCGCCCCGTCCACCCGCCGCCCCGCAGACGAAGGGACACATCGCGCATGGCGTACACGGCCACGCCCCCGCCTCCCCAGGGAGTGCTCACAGCAACCGAACACCGGTTGGCCAACGGCCTGCGGGTGGTGCTCTCGGAGGACCACCTGACCCCCGTCGCCGCCGTCTGCCTCTGGTACGACGTCGGTTCCCGGCACGAGGTCACGGGCCGCACCGGGCTGGCCCACCTCTTCGAGCACCTGATGTTCCAGGGCTCCGCCCAGGTGCCGGGCAACGGGCACTTCGAACTGGTCCAGGGTGTCGGCGGCTCGCTGAACGGCACGACGAGCTTCGAGCGCACCAACTACTTCGAGACGATGCCCGCCCACCAACTGGAGCTGGCGCTGTGGCTGGAGGCGGACCGCATGGGTTCGCTGCTCGCCGCCCTGGACGACGAGTCCATGGAGAACCAGCGGGACGTCGTCAAGAACGAGCGCCGCCAGCGGTACGACAACGTGCCCTACGGCACGGCCTTCGAGACGCTGGTGGCCATGGCCTACCCCGAGGGCCACCCGTACCACCACACCCCGATCGGCTCCATGGCGGACCTGGACGCGGCCTCACTGGAGGACGCCCGCCGGTTCTTCCGCACGTACTACGCGCCCAACAACGCGGTGCTGTCCGTCGTCGGGGACATCGACCCGGAGCAGACGCTCGCCTGGGTCGAGAAGTACTTCGGCTCCATTCCCGGGCACGACGGCAAGCAGCCGCCCCGGGACGGCCGACTGCCCGACGTCATGGGGGAGGAGCCGCGGCGCACGCTCTACGAGGACGTCCCCTCCCGGGCGCTGCTGCACGCCTACCGGCTTCCGCACGACGGCACCCGCGAGGCGGACGCGATCGACCTGGCGTTGACGGCGCTGGGCGGCGGCGAGTCGTCCCGCCTCTACAACCGGCTGGTGCGCAGGGACCGGACGGCGGTGACGGCGGGCTTCGGCATGCTGCGGCTGGCCGGCGCCCCCTCGCTCGGCTGGCTGGACGTCAAGGCGTCGGGCGAGTCCACCGTCGCGGAGATCGAGGCGGCGGTCGACGAGGAACTGGTCCGGTTCGCCTCGGAGGGGCCGAGCCCCGAGGAGATGGAGCGAGCCCAGGCCCAGCTGGAGCGGGAGTGGCTGGACCGCCTGGCGACGGTGAGCGGCCGGGCGGACGAACTGTGCCGCTACGCCGTCCTCTTCGGTGATCCGCAGCTCGCCCTGACGGCGGTGCGGCGGGTCCTGGAGGTCACGCCGGAGGAGGTGCGGGAGGTGGCCGCCGCGCGGCTGGTGCCGGACAACCGGGCCGTGCTGGTCTACGAACCGACGTCGGGCCCGCAGCCGGAGGAGGCGGAGGAGGCCACCGAGGTCATCGCCGACGACGTGGCCGACGTGCACCACAACGCGCAGGAAGGGGCCGAGCAGTGAGCGACGCCACCCCCACCATGGAGTTCCACCCGCAGCCGCGCGGCGGCGAGGCCAAGCCCTGGGCCTTCCCGGCGCCCGAGCGTGCCACGCTGTCCAACGGGCTGACCGTGCTGCACTGCCACCGGCCCGGCCAGCAGGTCGTGGCGGTGGACGTGAACCTCGTCGCTCCGCTGGACGCCGAGCCCGAGGGGCTGGACGGCGTCGCGACGATCATGGCGCGTGCCCTGAGCGAGGGGACGGACAAGTACACGGCGGAGGAGTTCGCCGCCGAGCTGGAGCGCTGTGGCGCCACGCTCGACGCCTTCGCCGACCACCCCGGCATCCGGGTGTCCCTGGAGGTGCCCGCCTCCCGGCTGCCCAAGGCGCTGGGGCTGCTGGCCGACGCGCTGCGGGCCCCCGCCTTCCCGGACGGCGAGGTGGCCCGGCTCGTCGCCAACCGCCTGGACGAGATCCCGCACGAGCTGGCGAACCCGGCCCGTCGCGCCGCGATCGCCATGGCCGGGGAGCTGTTCCCGGCCGACGCGCGGATGTCCCGCCCGCGGCAGGGCACGGAGGAGACCGTCCGGCACATCGACGCCGCCGCCGTGCGCGCCTTCTACGAGGCACACGTGCGCCCGGCCGCCGCCACGGCCGTCGTCGTCGGCGACTTCACCGGGGTCGACCTCGCGGGGTCGCTGGCCGAGACGCTCGGCGCCTGGACGGGCTCCACCGCCGCGCCCGCCCCGATGGTGCCGGTGACCTCGGACGACACCGGCCGGGTGGTCATCGTCGACCGGCCGGGGGCCGTGCAGACGCAGCTGCTCATCGGCCGCACCGGGGCCGACCGGCACGACGCCGTCTGGCCCGCGCAGGTGCTGGGCGTGTACTGCCTGGGCGGTACGCTCACCTCGCGGCTGGACCGCGTGCTGCGCGAGGAGAAGGGCTACACCTACGGGGTCCGCGCCTACAGCCAGGTGCTCCGTTCCACGCCCGACGGCCGCGGCGCGGCCATGCTCGCGATCAGCGGTTCCGTGGCCACCGACGTGACCGGCCCCGCGCTGGCCGATCTGTGGACCGTGCTGCGGACGGTGGCGGCCGAGGGGCTGACGGACGAGGAGCGCGACACCGCCGTGCAGAACCTGGTCGGCGTGGCTCCGCTGCGGTACGAGACGGCGGCCGCCGTCGCCGGGACCCTGGCGGACCAGGTGGAGCAGTTCCTCCCGGACGACTTCCAGGCGCGGCTGTACGAGCGGCTGGCCGAGACGGGCACGGTGGAGGCCACCGCCGCGGCCGTGGCCGCGTTCCCGGTCGACCGCCTGGTCACCGTCCTGGTCGGGGACGCGGAGCAGATCGAGGCCCCGGTGCGTGAGCTGGGGATCGGGGAGGTCACCGTCGTGCGCGGCGAATAGCCCCGCGCGGAGCGGGTCCGGCCGGTCGGCACGGTCCCGTGGACGCCTCCCGCAGCCCCGGAGGGCCCGGCCCTCCGGGGCTGCGGGCTGTCCGGAGCCCCTTTCACGTGGCCCGGATCACCCCGATGACCTGGGCAATGTGGCATGTACGACAAAGTGCCGGATTTTCTTGGCCCGCCCGGGATGTCCGGTTTAACGTCGTCCCCGTTGCCCGTCAGAAGCGACCGCGGCCTGCGGCCGACGTGCAGCGCATCATCGCCGAGTCCCCGACGAGGGGGAGCCGGGGACCCACATGTCCTTGGGGTGAATCGGGCCTGTGTGCCCGTAGGAGACCTTCCTGCTCCGAACCCGTCAGCTAACCCGGTAGGCGAGAAGGAAGGAAAGGACCCACACTCTTGGCGTTCAACCGTGCCTCCGGCAAGCTGAACCGTTCCACCCGTTCCATCCGTCTCGGTACCGCCGCCGCGGCCGTCGCCGTCGGTGTGGCCGGCGTCGTCGCCGGGCCCGCCGCCGCGGCCGAGCACAAGAACACCTTCAGCGAGGCGCTCGCCATCGCTCCCTCGCTCGCCGGCCACGTGGCCGACCAGGCCGCCGCGCAGAAGAGCGCCGCGGCGGAGAAGGCCGAGGCCGAGAAGAAGGCCGCCGCGAAGAAGGCGGCGGAGAAGAAGGCCGCGGCCGAGCGCGAGGACGCCGAGCGCGCCAACCGCTCCAAGCCCCGCCCGAGCGTCGTGGCCCCCGTCACGGGCGGCGACGTGACGACGCCCTACAAGAGCGGCGGCCAGATGTGGTCGTCCGGCAAGCACAGCGGCATCGACTTCGCCGCCCGTACCGGCACCCCCGTCAAGTCGGTCGCCGCGGGTACGGTCGTCACCGCCGGCTGGGGCGGCGCCTACGGCAACAACATCGTCGTCAAGCACAACGACGGCACCTACACCCAGTACGGCCACCTGTCGGCCATCGGGGTCTCGGTCGGCCAGCAGGTCGGTGTCGGCCAGGAGATAGGCAAGGTCGGCTCGACCGGCAACTCCACCGGCCCACACCTGCACTTCGAGGCCCGTACCGCCCCGGGCTACGGTTCCGACATGGACCCGGTCGACTACCTGCGCGGCAAGGGTGTGCCGCTGTCCTGACGCGGCTCCTTCCCCACACTCCCGGACCCCCGGCCTCACGGCCGGGGGTCCGGCGTTTTTCCGTCGCATCTCAGCCGGGCATCGGAATTCTCGGAAGAGTGGAATACAGTTCGGTTCAGCGACGCTCATAACGTGGGGATAACGGCGGAGGTTGGGGTATGCGCATTTCCGCGCACATGGTGTGCACAGCGGTTCGCGACGACATCGTCAGCGGTGCGCTGCCGCCGGGTTCCCGGCTCACCGAGGAGCTGCTCGCCCGCCGCTACGGCGTTTCCCGGGTGCCGGTGCGCGAGGCCTTGCGCACGCTGGAATCGGAGGGCTTCGTCACCACCCGGCGGCACGCGGGGGCCTGTGTCGCCCAGCCGACCGAGCAGGAGGCGGCCGATCTGCTGGACATGCGGGCCCTGCTGGAACCGCTCGGCGCCGCACGGGCGGCGCACCGGCGGACCGGAGCGCACCTGAAGGTCCTGCGCGGCCTGGTGCGTCTCGGACGCCAGCGCACCGAGCGCGGGCAGCTCTCCGACCTGCGCGCTCTGGGGGACTGGTTCCACGAGACGCTGGCGCAGGCCAGCGGCAGCCCCGCGTTGGAGACGCTCCTGGTGCAGCTCCGCCGCAAGATCACCTGGATGTACGCCGTCGAGCAGGAGAACGCCCCCGGCGCGGTGGAGCGGGCCTCGGCCGTCTGGCGCGAGCACGGCGCGATCGTGGACGCTCTCGCCCGCCGGGACGCCGAGCGGGCCCGCGCGCTCGCCGCGGCGCACGTCGAGCGGGCCGGGGCGATACGCCGGGCCCAGCGCCCGGTGATGGTGAGGACAACGAAACCTGCCGTCAACACGGCGCGCGGCCCCGTTTAACAATTCCCGTATACAAAGGAATCGGGAATTGCTTCCCGTGGTGTGTGCTGCCGGAATTCCGGAGTCGCCCGCAGGGGTGTCCACTTTTCGGTGGTGCGACTCCGGCGCCAAAATGGGGCGGGCGGTTCCACGGCGTGCGGACAGGTTTTCCGCCTGCCCGTTCAGACCGTCTCGGGCAGCTCCTCCAGCCCCTCGGAGACGAGCTTCGCCAGCCGCTCCAGCACGGCGTCGGCGTCCTCGGCCGCGGAGGCGAGCACGACCTCCTCGCCGCCCTCGGCACCCAGACCGAGCACGGAGAGCAGGGAGGCGGCGTTCACCGGTGAGCTCTCGGCCTTGGCGATGGTGACGGGGACGCCGGCGGCCGTCGCCGCCCGGACGAAGATGGCGGCGGGTCGGGCGTGCAGGCCCTCAGCCCAGCCGATGGTGACGCGGCGCTCAGCCATGGTGTTGCCTTCCGGTCGTTGCCTGTCAGGACCACTTCTCACCCGCGGGATGCGTGTACCCCGCGGGTGAACATCGTGCACGGTGTGTTACGCATGCCGCACGCACCTCCCCGAACGGGGGTGGCCGCGCCGTAGGGTGGGGCGCATGCAGACGCCCACGGAGCGCGCGTACCCCACGCACTGGGAAGCCGATGTGGTGCTGCGCGACGGCGGCACGGCCCGCGTTCGCCCGATCACCGAGGAAGACGCCGAACGGCTGGTCAGCTTCTACGAGCAGGTCTCGGACCAGTCGAAGTACTACCGCTTCTTCGCCCCTTACCCCCGGCTGTCGGCGCGGGACGTCCGCCGCTTCACCCAGCACGACTACGTGGACCGGGTGGGCCTCGCGGCCATCGTGGGCGGTGAGTTCATCGCCACCGTGCGCTACGACCGCATCGACGAGTCGGGCCTGCCGGCTCCCGCCCCCGCCGACCGCGCCGAGGTCGCCTTCCTGGTGCAGGACGCCCATCAGGGCCGGGGCGTCGCCTCCGCTCTCCTGGAGCACATCGCCGCCTGCGCGCGGGAACGCGGCGTGCGGCGCTTCACCGCCGAGGTCCTGCCGGCCAACACCAAGATGGCCAAGGTCTTCACCGACGCCGGCTACTCGCAGCAGCGCACCTTCGAGGACGGCTCCGTCCGCCTCACCCTCGACCTGGAGCCCACCGAACGGTCGCTGGCCGTCATGCGCGCCCGGGAGCACCGGGCCGAGGCGCGTTCCGTGCAGCGGCTGCTGGCCCCCTCCTCCGTGGCCGTCATCGGGGTGCGCCGACGGGCCGGGGGCGCCGGGCGCGCCGTGCTGGACTCCCTGCGCAGCGCCGGGTTCCCCGGTGCGGTGTACGCCGTCAACGAGCGGTTGCCCGGGACCGCCGACGGCTCCGGGCGCCCGGCCGCGCTCGACGGGCTGCCCGCCGTCCCGGCCCACCGCTCCGTGCGGGACGTCCCCGGGCCGGTGGACCTGGCGGTCGTCGCCGTGCCCGCCGCCGAGGTGGACGCCGTCGTCACCGCCTGCGGCGAGCACGGGGTCCAGGGCATGGTGGTCCTCTCCGCCGACTTCACCCGGGCCGAGCAGCGCGAACTCGTCCGCAAGGCCCGCTCCTACGGCATGCGCATCATCGGGCCGAACGCCCTCGGGCTGATCAACACCGCGCCCGACGTCCTGCTCAACGCCACGCTCGCGGGGCGCACTCCGGAACGCGGCCGGATCGGGCTGTTCACCCAGTCCGGCGCCATCGGTATCGCCCTGCTCGAGGGACTGCACCGGCGCTGCACCGGGCTGTCGTCCTTCGTCTCGGCCGGCAACCGCGCCGACGTCTCCGGCAACGACGTCCTCCAGTACTGGGAGGACGACCCGGACACCGACGTCGTCCTCATGTACCTGGAGTCCTTCGGCAACCCCCGCAAGTTCACCCGGCTGGTGCGCCGCGTGGCCCCGCACAAGCCCGTCGTCGTCGTCCGCGGCGCGCGGCACAGCGGCAGCGCGCCCCCGGCCGGGCACGCCGTCCCGGAGATCCGCGCCTCCGACCGCACCGTGTCCACGCTGCTGCGCCAGTCGGGCGTGCTGCTCGTGGACACCGTCACCGAGCTCGTGGACACCGGCCTCCAGCTGGCCTTCCAGCCGCTTCCCGCGGGGCCGCGGATCGCCGTGCTGGGTAACGCCGAGTCGTTGTGCCTGCTCACCTACGACGCCTGCCTCGCCCGGGGCCTGCGCCCCGTCGACCCCGTCGACCTCACCGCCTCCGCCACCCCCGAGGACTTCCACCGCGCCCTCGGCGAGGCCCTGGCCGACCCGGGCACCGACGCCGTCGTCGTCACCGCCATCCCCTGGGTGGAGGGCCGCCGCGCCGAGGAACTGGCCGACGCGCTGCACCGGGCCGCCGCCGGGACCGGCAAACCCATCGCCGTCGTCCACCTGGCCATCGAGGGGCTGGACGCGGCGCTCGGCGCCCGCCGCATCCCCGCCTACCCCGCCCCGGAACGGGCCGTGCGGGCCCTCGCCGAGGCGGTCCACCACGCCCAGTGGCGGCGCGACGCCGAGCGGCCGGGCCGGGTCCCCGAGGAGGATCTGGACGAGGCCGGCGCCGCGGCGGTCGTGTCCCGCGCGCTGTACGGCACCCGGCCGCCCGAGCCATGCCAGGGAACAGGCCAGGAGCCGGGCCAGGAGGCCGGCCCCCGCAGCGTCGCCCTCGACGTCCCCGGCACCGCCGAGCTGCTGGCCTGCTACGGCATCACCGTCCTGCCCGCCCATCCGGCCCCCGACGCCGACGCGGCCGTGGCCGCCGCCGCCCGGACCGGCTTCCCCGTGGCCCTCAAGACGACCGCTCCCCACCTGCGCCACCGGGCCGACCTCGGCGGAGTCCGGCTCGACATCGTCTCCGAGTCCCAGTTGCGCCGCGTCTACGCCGAGTTCACCGAGGGCCTCGGAACCCCCGCCGAGCTGCGGCCCGTCGTCCAGGCGATGGTGCCGCGCGGTGTGGACACCGTCGTGCGGGCCGCCGTCGACTCCGCCATCGGCACCGTCCTCTCCTTCGGCCTCGCCGGACCGCCCTCCGAGCTGCTGGGCGACATGGCCCACCGCCTGGTGCCCGTCACCGACCGCGAGGCCGCCCACCTCGTCCGTTCCCTGCGTACCGCCCCCATGCTCTTCGGCTGGCGCGGAGCGGCCCCGGTGGACACCGCGGCTCTGGAGGACCTGCTGCTGCGCGTCTCCCGGCTCGTCGACGACCACCCGGAGATCGTCTCCGTGGAGCTGGAGCCCGTGGTCGTCGCGCCGCGCGGACTGGCGGTGCTCGGTGCCGCCGTCCGTCTCGCCCCGCCCCCCGTCACCACCGACCTCGGCCCCCGGCGGCTGTCGGCCTGGTGAGACACCGGCGATCACCGTCCGCCGCTCGGGGGCAGGGCCCCGCGGGCCTTAGGATGGGCGGCATGGCGAAGACCGGAACGACGACGCAGGGACTGCGGACGGCCATCGAGCGCAGCGGCTACTACCCGGCCCTGGTGGCCGAGGCAGTGGAGGCCGCCGTCGGCGGCGAGCCGGTCACCTCCTTCCTCGTCCACCAGGAGACGACGTTCGACGCCAACGAGGTGCGGCGCCACGTCACGGTCCTCGTCCTCACCGGCACCCGCTTCATCGTCAGCCACACCGACGAACAGGCCGCGGACGGCAACTCACCCGTGCCCTACGCCACCACCTCCACCGAGTCGGTGCACCTGGAGCGGATCTCCTCCGTCGTGCTGAGCCGCGTCGTGGCGAACCCGGAGTCCTACCGGCCCGGGACGCTGCCGCGCGAGGTCGTGCTGACCATCGGCTGGGGCGCGGTCAGCCGCATCGACCTGGAACCCGCCGCCTGCGCCGACCCCAACTGCGAGGCCGACCACGGCTACACCGGCTCCACCACCGCGGACGACCTCTCGCTGCGCGTCAGCGAGGCGGGGGACGGCCCCGACACCGTCCGCCAGGCACTCGCGTTCGCCCAGAGCCTGTCCGAGGCCACGGTGGCCGCGCGCTGATGGCCCAGCCCACCACCACGGACCCGGCCTCCGCCGAGCCCGCGCCGCTCGACCCGCGCACCGCGCCCGTCCCCCGCTACGGCACCGCCTCGCTTGCCGACGTCCTGCCCGCCGCCGCCTCGGGGCTCGGCGTCCCCGGGCTGCGCACCCGGCTCGCCCTCGAACCCGCCGACCGCGTCTGCGTGTTCCTCGTCGACGGCATGGGCTGGGACATCCTGCGCGCCCACCCCGCGTACGCCCCCTTCCTCACCTCGCTGCTGCCCAGCTCGGTGAACGGCACCGGAGCACCCATCACCTCCGGTTTCCCCTCCACCACCGCCACCTCCCTGGCCTCCGTGGGCACCGGACGGGTGCCGGGCGCGCACGGCCTGCCCGGCTACACGGTGCTCGACCCGGAGGCCGGCCAGCTCATGAACCAGCTGCGCTGGCAGCCGTGGACGGACCCCTTCCGGTGGCAGCCCTACCCGACGGTCTTCCAGCTCGCCGACGCCGCGGGCATCGAGACCAGCCAGGTCTCCGCGCCGCACTTCGAGCACACGCCGCTCACCAAGATCGCGCTGTCCGGCGGCACCTTCCTCGGGAAGCTCTCCGGAGAGGACCGCATGGACCTCGCCGCCCAGCGGCTCGCCGCGGCCGACCGCGCCCTCGTCTACACCTACTACGCCGACCTGGACGGCAACGGCCATCGGTACGGCGTCGACTCCGACGCGTGGCGCGGGCAACTGGCCTACGTGGACCGCCTCGCCCAGCGGCTGGCCGAGCAGCTCCCGCCGCGCAGCGTCCTCTACGTCACCGCCGACCACGGCATGGTGGACGTCCCGCCCGGCGACGCGTCGCGCTTCGACTTCGACGAGGACTGGGAGCTGGGCGCGGGCGTCGCCCTGCTCGGCGGCGAGGGCCGCGCCCGGCACCTGTACGCCGTACCCGGCGCCGCCGCCGACGTCCACACCGTCTGGCGCGAGGTGCTGGCGGACCAGGCGTGGGTGGCCACCCGGGACGAGGCCATCGAGCTGGGCTGGTTCGGCCCGCCGGGCCGGGGCGTGGACGAGCGCGTGTACGGCCGGATCGGGGACGTGGTCGTCGCGATGAGCGGTACCGCCGCCGTCGTCGCCACGCGCACGGAGCCGAAGGAGTCGGCGCTCATCGGCATGCACGGCTCGGTCACCTCCGCCGAGCAGCTCGTACCGCTGCTGGAGGTCCGTACCTGACCTCGGCCGCCGCCCCCACCCGGCCCTCGGCCCTCATCTTCGACCGTCTCCCCCACCACCCGACCCGAACGACGAAGGGGTACCGCACCCGCCATGCCCGAGCTGGTCTTCTTCAGCGGCACGATGGACTGCGGCAAGAGCACCCTCGCTTTGCAGATCCAGCACAACAGGTCCGCCCGAGGGCTCCAGGGCCTGATCTTCACCCGCAACGACCGCGCCGGTGCCGGGCAGCTCTCCTCACGGCTGGGGCTGGTCACCGACGCCGTCGAGGCGCACGCGGACCTCGACTTCCACGCCTGCCTCGTCCGGCACCTCACCGAGGGCGGGCGCGCCGACTACGTCATCGCCGACGAGGCCCAGTTCCTGACGCCCGGCCAGATCGACCAGCTGGCCCGGGTCGTGGACGACCTGGGCATCGACGTCTTCGCCTTCGGGATCACCACCGACTTCCGCACCCGCCTCTTCCCCGGCTCCCAGCGGCTGATCGAGCTGGCCGACCGGGTGGAGGTACTGCAGGTGGAGGCGCTGTGCTGGTGCGGCGCGCGGGCCACGCACAACGCCCGCACCGTCGGCGGTCGCATGGTCGTCGAGGGGGCGCAGGTCGTCGTCGGTGACGTCGCGGGGGGCGCCCCGCAGGCGCAGCCCGTCGACGTCGGCTACGAGGTGCTGTGCCGACGGCACCACCGCCGCCGCCTCACCGCGGCGGCGGCCCGCGCCGGTGCGCTCTCGCCCGACGTGCTCCCGGTCGACGAGGGCGCCCTGCCCGCACCGCGCCGCTGACCGCCCGCTCTGTGGCGTCCTGTCCGGGCGGTCACGGCGGGCGGCGGGCGGTGGAGGGCCCCGGAGCGGGTCAGTCCCGGATGTGGCGGGTGACGGCGTCCCGCGGGTCGAGCATTCTCACCACCGCGAAGCGCGCGCCCTCCGGGTCGGCCACGTGGGCCAGCCGTCCGTAGGGGGAGTCGCGGGGCTCGCGGACGATGTGGCCGCCCAGCTCCGTCACGCGCTGCGTGGCCTCGTCGGCGTCGGCCACCGCGAAGTACGTCGTCCAGTGCGGGCCCCGGTCGCGTGGGAGCGACCCGCCCACGCCGCGGATGCCGCCGATGGCCCGCCCGCCCAGATGGAGGGTCAGGTAGTCGATGTCCGTGGAGACCACCGGTTCGGTGTCGTAGCCGAAGACCCTCGAGTAGAAGGGGCTCACGACGAAGCTGCCGCGCGTGACCAGCTCGTTCCACACGGGCGTGCCGACCCGGCCGTCGGCCGGGACGCCGGTGTGCTCGCCTGCCTGCCAGACGCCGAAGGCGGCGCCGCACGGATCGGCGGCGATGGCCATGCGCCCCGCGTCACCGGAGTCCAGCGGGCCCACGCCGATCGTCCCACCGCAGTCCCGTACGAGGGCGCAGGTCGCGTCGGCGTCGTCGGTGGCCAGATACGGCAGCCAGGCCACCGGCAGGGAGCGCCGGTCGTGCATCTCGCCCAGCCCCGCGACCTGGCGGTCGCCGAAGTTGGCGTGGACACAGGGGCCGAGCTGGGCCGGGCCCTCCTGGAACTCCCAGCCGAACAGCTCGTGGTAGAACTTCTCGCTCGCGGTCAGGTCGTGCACCATCAGGCTCACCCAGCAGGGCGTGCCCGGGGTGAACCGAGCGGCTCCCTCGGTCATCGGCGTCGTCTCCTCCGGGCCGTCGTCGTTGCGGCCGTAGTCGTCCAGGGGTCGGTGTGCGTGTGCGGCGGGCGCGTCGCGTACGGCGCGGTGTCGTGCGTGCGGTGCGTAGTCATGCTCGCACTCTCCGGTGGGTCGTGTCCCGGTCCGCGCGGTGATTCCCCGGGACGAACCGCGTCACACGCGTCTCCCGGTGCCCCGCGGGACCGGCGCGTGCCCGCCCGCCCCTCGGGCGTGCGCGACAATGCGCCCATGACAGCCATCATCTCCGCAGCCGAACTCGCGAGCGCGTTGGCCGATGCCGGTCCGGACGACGCCCCCGTGCTGCTCGACGTCCGGTACGCGATGGGCGGGCCGACCGGCCGCCCGGTGTACGAGGCCGGCCATCTGCCCGGTGCCGTCTACGTCGATCTGGACACCGAGCTCGCCGGGCCGCCCGGCGCGGGCGGCCGCCATCCTCTGCCGGACCCCGCCGTGTTCGGCGCGGCGATGCGCAGGGCCGGGGTCGGTGCCACCCGGCCGGTGGTGGTCTACGACGGCGGCCAGGGCTGGGCGTCGGCGCGCGCCTGGTGGCTGCTGCGCTACACCGGGCACCCCGACGTCCGGGTGCTCGACGGCGGCCTCGCGGCCTGGGAGGGGCCGTTGACTTCGGAGGTTCCCGAGCCGAGCCCGGGTGACTTCGTTCCGCGGCCGGGAGGGATGCCACTCCTGGACGCCGACGAGGCCGCGGCGGTGGCCCGCCGCGGGCTGCTGCTGGACGCCCGCTCCGGCGAGCGCTATCGCGGGGAGACGGAGCCGATCGACCCGGTGGCCGGGCACATCCCCGGCGCGGTGTCGGCGCCCACCGCCGAGAACGTCACGGCCGCGGGCGGGTTCCGGCCCGTGGAGGAGCTCAAGGAGCGGTTCGCCGCGCTCGGGGCGCACGGGGACGCCGAGGTGGGTGTCTACTGCGGCTCCGGGGTCTCGGCCGCCCAGCAGGTGCTGGCACTGGACGCGGTCGGTGTCGTCGCCGGGCTGTACGCCGGCTCCTGGTCGCACTGGTGCGCCGATCCCGCGCGCCCGGTGGCCACCGGCCCGCAGCCCGGCTGACGGAATCCGCCGGGCTGAGCGGGAGCCCGCCCGGCGGCGCCGCCGGGCGGGCTACTCCTGCTTCTTGCGCCGGGTGCCGAAGACGATCTCGTCCCAGCTCGGGACCGCCGCCCGGCGGCCCGGCCGCACGCCGTCCGCCTCGGCCTGCCGGTCGGTGGTTCCGGTGAGCCGGTCCCGGTGGCTGGCCACCGAGCGTGGCATGAGCACGTCGGCGTAGGCCGCCCCCGCGCTCGCGGCGGGCGGCTCCACCGGCTCCTCAAGCTCGGCGGCGGGCTCGGCCGCCTCGTCTCCTGCGTCCTCGGTGGGCTGCTCGGGCACCACCATGTCGCCCCGGAAGCTGGGTACGGCCTCCAGCAGGCTGGTCAGCGAGTCCCGGTCCTCCCGCTCCCCGCGGGTCGCGGGCTCCGGGCGGGCGGCGTCCCTGCCGTCGTCCGAGCGGTCCCGGGGGAGCCGGGCGATGCGCGGCACGAACGGGAAGCTCGGCTCCGGCGGTTCGTCGCTCTCGCCCACGAGCGTCCGCGCCTCGTCGTCCATGCACTGCACCAGCCGGCGGGGCGGGTCGTAGCTCCAGCTCGCCGAGTGCAGTTCACCCGCGACCCGGTAGACGAGCAGCACCTCCCAGGTGCCGTCGTCCCGCCGCCAGGAGTCCCACCGCACGGTGTCCTTGTCCGCGCCGCGCACGAGCAGCCTCTCGGCGACGGCGTCACCGAGCTGGGGGCCGGTGTTCTCGCCGGGGCGGCGCACTGGCGTCTTGCGGGCCCGCTCGGCCATGAAGGCGCGCTCCGCCAGCACCGGGCCCTCGAACCGGCGCACCCGCTCCACGGGGATGCCGGCCAGCTGGGCCACTTCTTCGGCCGTGGCACCGGCCCGTATGCGGGCCTGGATGTCGCGGGGACGCAGATGGTTCTCGACCTCGATCTCGATCTGGCCGAGCCGGGCGCGGTCGTTGCGGACGGCGGCCCGCAGCCGCTCGTCGATCGGAAGGGTGTATTCCGTGTTGTCGGCAGCCTTGAGCACCAGCCGTGTGCCGTCGTTGCTGACGGCCACGACACGCAGTTCGGGCATGGGAACCTCCCGGATGGTGCCTGCCGACGTCACGTGCGTCGCTGCTCCCGCTAGACGAGTGTGGCCTGCCCGGGGTGCAGGCTGCCACAACCTTTGCCGACTTGCCCGGCGTGTCGGGCCCACGCTTCGATCGAACGGTGTGGCACGGTGACCGGTTGGCCACTCTGAGTGACCTGTTCGCTCACTCTCCGCCACATCGACCGGGCAGGGCCGAGGCCAGGGCCACGACACTACTCCATTAGGGCCATGTCGGGAGGACCGGCGCGCCGCCGAAGTTCCGGCGGGGTAAGGGAGTTGACCGGATCGTGTGGAATGGGTCCGGGATACGCCTCGCGCCCCGTTCTGTTCGGTTCCTTCCCGGTCTGTGGGATTTCACTGAAACGACGTCAGTTGTTCCGTGTGGCACCGTCACTCACCCGCGGGAGGAGCCGGGACGGCGAAGGGGGTGCCGGGGACCGCAGCCGACGGTCCGTCATCCGCCCAGGACACGCCGCAGGTAGGCGTTGTCGAAGAGCCGGTCCGGGTCCAGCCGGTCCCGCAGGGCGAGGAACTCGCCGAACCGGGGGTAGACGTCGGCGAGGTAAGCGGCGTCCCGGGTGTGCAGCTTGCCCCAGTGCGGTCGGCCACCGTGTGCCGTCATGATCCGCTCGGCGGCGGCGAAGTACGCGGAGTGCGGCATGCCGCGGTACATGTGCACCGCCAGGTACACCGATGCGCGGCCCTCGCTCGTGGAGAGGGTGATGTCGTCGGACGGCGCGGTGCGCACCTCGACCGGGAAGCTGATCCGCAGATCCGAACCGTCCACCAACGCGCGCAGTTCCCGCAGCGCCTCGACCGCCGCCGACCGGGGGAGCGCGTACTCCATCTCCACGAAGCGCACCCGGCGGGGGCTGGTGAAGACCTGGTACGGGATGTCGGTGTAACTGCGGGCGGACAACGCCCGGCTGGCCGTGCGGGCGATGAACGGCACCGTGGCGGGCACGGCCCTGCCGAGCGAACAGGCGGCCTGGAAGACACCGTTGGACAGCAGCTCGTCGTCCACCCAGCCCCGCACCCGCGGCAGCGGGCGGGCCGGGCCGCCCGAGCGGTTGTTGCGCTTGGTGCTGCAGTTCCCCGTGTGCGGGAACCAGTAGAACTCGAAGTGCTCGTTCTCCGCGACGAGCTGGTCGAACTCCTCCACCACCCGTTCGAAGGACATGGGTTCCTCGCGGGCGTGCAGCAGGAACAGCGGCTCGACCCGGAACGTCAGTTCCGTGATGACGCCGAGCGCCCCGAGTCCCAGCCGCGCGGCGGCGAAGACGTCGGCGTTCTCCTCCGCGGAGCAGCGCATGATCGAGCCGTCGGCCAGGACCATCTCCAGCCCGGCCAGTTGCGCCGCCAGGGACGCCGAGTCCCGCCCGGTGCCGTGGGTGCCGGTGCTCACCGCACCCGCGACCGTCTGCGCCATGATGTCGCCCATGTTGGCCAGCGTCAGGCCCTCACCGGCCAGCACCTCGTTGAGCTGCCGTATCGACGTGCCGGCGGCCACGCGCACCGTGCCGGCCGCGCGGTCGATGGCCCGGACGCCGCTGAGCCGCTCCGGGCGGATGAGCAGGCCGGTGGTCGCGGCCACGGCGGTGAACGAGTGACCGGAGCCCACCGCCTTCACCGGCAGCCCCTCCTCGGCGGCCCGGCGGACGGCGTCGGCGAGCGCTTCGGCGGTCGAGGGCGTGACGGTCCGCTGCGGCCGCGCGGAGGCGCAGCCCGCCCAGTTCCGCCAGGTGCCCCTCGGGCCTGCCGTGCTGTACAAGGTGCTCACTGTGCTCCCCTCCTGCCGCGGCGGTGGAGGGATCATACTCACGCCCGCCGGGTACCGCGCCGCCCGGTGCGGCGGGGGATGACGGGACGCCCGGCGGACCGTCACCGGGGCGAGCGCTCCACCGCGGGCGGCGTGCCCGGCCCCGCCCCCGTGGCGTCCTCGGCGGCCGGCCGCGCTCCGTCCCGCCGGGCGGGGGGCGGGACGAGCCGCCGGTGACCCAGCAGTGCGGTCAGTGCCGCCAGGACGCCCGCCACCGCGGGGACGGTGTAGGCCTGTCCGGCGCCGTAGGTGTCCACCGTACGCCCCGCGACGGCGGCGCCGAGCGCCATGCCGACGGCGATGCTGCTGCTCACCCAGGTCATGCCCTCGGTCAACTGGGCGCGCGGGACGAGCCGGTCGACGAGGGCCACGGAGGTCACCAGCGTCGGGGCGATGGCCAGCCCGGCCGCGAACAGCGTGACGGCGAGCATCGGCAGGCCGGTGACGAACTGGAGCGGCACCATGCTGAGCGCGACCGCACACACCCCCAGCAGCCACCGGCGGGCGGCCGCACCCGTCGGCCGCAGCATGCCGAACAGCGCTCCGGCGAGGCAGGAGCCCGCGGCGTACCCGGCCAGCAGCAGGCTGGCCGCCCCCCTGTGGCCCCGTTCCTCGGCGAAGGCGATGGTGACGACGTCGATGGCGCCGAAGATCGCGCCCACGCCCAGTAGCGTCGCGACGAGGACCCGCAGCCCGGGGGCGCGCAGCGCCGAGCCCCCGGCGGCGCCCGCGGCGGCCGGGACCACGGGCGGCTCGGTGGCCCGCTGGGAGGTCAGCCAGAACACGCCCGCGAGCAGGAAGCACGCGGCGGCGAGCGGGCCGGCCTGCGGGAACCACGCGGTGGACAGGCCGATGGACAGGATGGGGCCGAAGACGAAGCAGAGCTCGTCGACGATCGACTCCCAGGCGTAGGCCGCGTGCAGCTCGCGCGGACGCTCGCGGTACAGGGCGACCCAGCGCGAGCGCACCATCGAGCCCAGGCTCGGCACGCAGCCGGCGAAGGCCGCGCAGCAGAACAGGGTCCACGTCGGCCACTCCCAGACCGTGCCGGCCGTCAGCCCGGCCACGGCCGTGACGGTCATCAGCGCGGCGGGCCGCAGGACACGGCGCTGACCGCGCCGGTCCACCAGCCGGGACACCTGGGGTCCGATCGCCGCGGCCGAGAGCGCGACCGTCGCGGCCAGCGCGCCGGCCAGGCCGTAGGCGCCGGTCAGCACGGAGACCATGGTCACGATGCCGATGCCGAGCATCGCCACGGGCAGGCGGCCGAGCAGGCCGGCGGCGGAGAAGGTCCGAGTGCCGGGGGCGGTGAAGATCGCACGGTACGGACTCGGCACGGCGGCTCCACCTGAGAACGCGTAAGGGACGTTGACGCCAACACAGCTTACGGGGCGGGCCGTGATCCGTTCGCCCCGTCCCTGATGGCAGGATCGGTCCATGCCCGACGAACGACCCCAGCCCTACGACGCCCTGCTGCTCCTCTCCTTCGGCGGCCCGGAGGGAACCGAGGACGTGGTCCCGTTCCTGGAGAACGTCACCCGGGGGCGGGGCATCCCGAAAGAGCGTCTCGAGGAGGTCGGTCAGCACTACTTCCTCTTCGACGGCGTCTCGCCGATCAACGCCCAGAACCGCGAGTTGCTCGCCGCCCTGCGCGCGGACTTCGCCCGGCACGGGCTCGACCTCCCGGTGTACTGGGGCAACCGCAACTGGACGCCCTACCCGACGGACGCCCTGCGCGAGCTCGTCCGCGACGGGCACCGCCGGGTGCTCACCCTGACCACCAGCGCCTACGCCTCCTACTCCGGCTGCCGCCAGTACCGGGAGAACCTGGCCGACGCCCTCGCGGCCCTGGAGGCCGAGGGCCTGCCGCTGCCGCGCGTGGACAAGCTGCGCCACTACTTCAACCACCCCGGCTTCGTGCGGCCCATGACCGACGGCGTGCTGACGGCGCTCGCCGAACTGCCGGACGCTGTGCGGGACGGCGCCCACCTCGCGTTCACCACGCACTCCATCCCCACCGCCGCGGCCGACACCTCCGGGCCCGCCCCGGTCCACGGCGACGGCGGGGCCTACGTCGCCGAGCACCTGGACGTCGCACGGCAGATCGCGGACGCCGTCCGGGAGCACACCGGCGTGGAACGGCCCTGGGAGCTCGTCTACCAGTCCCGCAGCGGCGCCCCGCACATCCCGTGGCTGGAGCCGGACATCTGCGACCACCTGGAGGCCCGGCACGCCGCCGGCGCCCCGGCGGTGGTCATGGTGCCCATCGGCTTCGTCTCGGACCACATGGAGGTCCTCTACGACCTGGACACCGAGGCCAAGGCCGCGGCGCGCGAGCTGGGCCTGCCGGTCGTGCGCTCGGCCACCGTCGGGGCCGACCCGCGGTTCGTGGCCGGCGTGCGCGAGCTGGTGCTGGAACGCGCCGCGACCGAGCGGGGTGAGCACCCCGAGCGCTGCGCCCTCGGTGCGCTGGGCCCCTCCCACGACGTGTGCCCCGTCGGCTGCTGCCCGGCCCGCGCCCCCCGGCCCGCCGCGGCCGGGGCCGACAGCCCCTACGCGTGAGCCCGGCACCCCGCAGGCCCGACGAGCCGCACGAGCACCACGGACCCCACGAGGGAGACACGATGACCGAGCCGACCGGCCACGCGCTGTACGCGGAACTGCTGGACGTCGCACGCGAGGCCGCCCGCCGAGCCGGGGACCTCCTGCGCGACGGCCGCCCCGCCGACCTCGGCGTGGCCGCGACCAAGACCAGCCCCGTCGACGTCGTCACCGAGATGGACCTCGCCGCCGAGAAGCTGATCACCGGCTTCCTGGCCGAGCGGCGCCCCGACGACGGCCTCCTGGGCGAGGAGGGCACCAGCACGACGGGCAGCAGCGGGGTGCGGTGGATCATCGACCCCATCGACGGCACCGTCAACTACCTCTACGGCCGGGCCGACTGGGCTGTGTCGGTGGCCGCCGAACGGGAAGGGGAGACCCTCGTCGGCGTCGTCCACGCCCCGCAGCGCGGCGAGACCCACCACGCGGTGCTGGGGCAGGGAGCCCGCCGCGACGGGCGGCCCGTGCGCTGCCGTCCGGGCACCGCGCTGGACCAGGCGCTGATCGCCACGGGCTTCAACTACGTCCAGACCACCCGCGACGCCCAGGCGGCCGTCGTGCGCGCGCTGCTGCCGCGGGTACGCGACATCCGCCGCTCCGGTTCGGCCGCACTGGACCTGTGCGACGTGGCGAGCGGCCGGCTGGACGGGTACTACGAGCGCGGCACGAACCACTGGGACTACGCCGCCGGCGAACTGATCGCCCGCGAGGCGGGGGCGCTGACCGGCGGGCTGCCGGGCCGGGCCCCGGGCAGCGAGCTGCTGGTGGCGGCGACCCCGGAGGTCTTCCCCGTGCTCCAGCCGCTGCTGGCCGAGCTCGGGGCCGGACGGGGCTGACCTCGGGCCGGACACCCCGGCGCACACACCGGTGGCCCCGACCGGCTGTTCTCGGACGCCGGGCGGGGCCACGGGGATGATGCCGGGCGGGGTCAGCGGCGGGTCATACCGAGACCTCGACGCCGTGCTCGCTGGCCAGCCGGCGCAGGTCCTCCAGCTCCGACTGCTCGACCTCCGCCAGGTAGTCGTCGCCGGCCTCGCGAGCGCGGTGCAGGTCGTGTTCCGTGCTCCTTATGCGCTGCAGCAGCCCTGCGGTGAACGCGTCCATGGTGCGCCCCCTCGTCGTGGGTCGGCGGCACGGGGGTGTGCCGGGGGTGGACTTGATCACGGGATGGTCCCTGGGCGAGCGGAGCCGGGAACCGTCCGGCCGGGCCGGTACGGACCTCCGCAATGGCATGCCGCCTACGGGGCGTGATCGGGGATGTGCATCCTTCCTCCCCGTGTCGTTCCTCAGGGAAACCTCAGATCCCGTGATTCCCGGGAAAATCCTCCGCCATCCGCTGGAGGCGCCCCCTTACACCCGGTTTACCGGCGTTCGGGGCACGATGGACAGCGGGCCGCCCGTCCGGCGCCCACCACCCGTCGAGGAAAGGACCGCACCGTGCGCGTACTCGTCGTCGAGGACGAGCAACTGCTGGCCGATGCCGTGGCCACCGGGCTGCGACGAGAGGCCATGGCGGTGGACGTCGTCTACGACGGAGCCGCCGCGCTGGAGCGGATCGACCTCAACGACTACGACGTCGTCGTCCTCGACCGGGACCTGCCGCTCGTCCACGGGGACGACGTGTGCCGCAAGGTCGTCGAGCTGGGCCTGCCGACCCGCGTGCTCATGCTCACCGCCTCCGGGGACGTGAGCGACCGCGTCGAGGGCCTGGAGCTCGGCGCCGACGACTACCTGCCCAAGCCCTTCGCCTTCAGTGAGCTCACCGCCCGCGTCCGCGCCCTGGGGCGCCGCACCACCGCCGCGCTCCCGCCCGTCCTGGAACGCGCCGGCATCCGGCTCGATCCGAACCGCCGAGAGGTCTCCCGCGACGGCCGGCAGGTCCAGCTCGCCCCCAAGGAGTTCGCCGTGCTGGAAGTGCTGATGCGCGGCGAGGGGGCCGTCGTATCCGCCGAACAGCTCCTGGAGAAGGCCTGGGACGAGAACACCGATCCGTTCACCAACGTCGTCCGGGTCACCGTGATGACGCTGCGCCGCAAGCTCGGCGAACCGCCCGTCATCGTCACCGTGCCCGGCGCCGGCTACCGCATCTGAAGCCACCATGACCACACCGACCCAGCCCCCCGCACAGCCGCCCGCGACCCCGCCCCGGCCCACCTGGGACCCGCCGGCCGCGCCCGCCCCCTACCCGTGGCTACGCCCCACCATCCGCATCCGGCTCACCCTGCTGTACGGCGGGATGTTCCTGATCGCTGGCGTGACCCTGCTGCTGATCATCTACCTGCTGGCCGCCCAGGCCCTGCAGGACGGCGCGGCCATGCCCATCCGCATCATCCGCGGCGAGTTCGAGGCCACCACGGCCGGTTGCGACCTGCCCAGCCAGAGCCTCGGCAGCGAACTCAACGACGCCGTGGAGGCCTGCCTGGAGGAGCAGCGCAGACTGGCCCTGGACTCCCTGCTCAAGAACTCGCTGCTGGCCCTGCTGGGGCTCGCCGTCGCGGCCTTCGCCCTCGGCTACGTCATGGCCGGGCGCGTGCTGTCGCCGCTCGGCCGCATCACCCGCACCGCACGCCGGGTCGCGGGCTCCGACCTGCACCGGCGGATCGAGCTGGACGGACCGGACGACGAGCTGAAGGAGCTGGCCGACACCTTCGACGACATGCTCGACCGGCTCGACCGCGCCTTCACCGCACAGCAGCGCTTCGTCGCCAACGCCTCGCACGAGCTGCGCACCCCGCTGGCCATCAACCGGACGCTGCTGGAGGTCCAGCTCTCCGACCCGGGGGCTTCGGTCGAGGTGCAGCAGCTCGGCCGCACCCTGCTGGCCACCAACGAGCGCAGCGAGCAGCTGGTGGAGGGGCTGCTCCTGCTCGCGCGCAGCGAGAACGAGATCGTCGACCGCAAGCCGGTGGACCTGGCGGAGGTCGCCTCGCAGGCCGTGGAGCAGGTGCGCGCGGAGGCGGCGGCCCAGGGTGTCGAGCTGCGCGGTGTGCGGCAGCCCGCCTACCTGCAGGGGAACGGAGTGCTGCTGGAGCGCATCGCGCTGAACCTGGTGCAGAACGCCGTCCGCTACAACCTTCCCGAGGACGGGTGGGTCGCCGTGAGCACCGAGGCGCGCACCGGGCAGGCCGTGCTGACGGTGGAGAACACCGGACCGCAGGTTCCGGCCTACGAGGTCGACAACCTCTTCGAGCCTTTCCGCAGACTGCGCACCGAGCGCACCGGCAGCGACCGGGGGGTCGGGCTCGGGCTGTCGATCGTCCGCTCGGTCACCCGGGCGCACGGCGGCACGATCACCGCCACACCCCGCGAGGACGGGGGTCTGCTGATGCGCGTCGTGCTGCCCGTGTGACGTCGTGCCGCCGCGAGCTGTCCCCGGGGCGAAGGCCGGGTTGCGAAGTCGAGAGGAAGGGTGTTCGCTGTGAGCGCAATATCGCCCGCTTCATGATGTTCCGGGCGGTCGCGGAGCGCTTTGTGGCCGATTACACACGTCGGATTTCGGCCCAACGCGCTGCGTGTTCGACGAGCGGGTGGAAAACACCGCAAAATGAAGGTTTCCGCAGGGCTTGACTGCGGGAAGTACCCGGAACGGCCCGCGTGACGGGGCCCGTGGCCGCCGCTGTACCCTTCTCCGGCGCACGCCCTGGTCACCTCTTAGGGGGCCGGTTGGGTGTCGATCGAGTAACAGACCTTGATGTGAGGCAAAATCTCCGCCTCGGGTCGGGCACAAGACCGGCCCCTCACGCGTTACGTGCGCTGAGACGTCACAGAACCCAGAGGGGGAGAGAGCGACATGGCAACGGACTACGACACTCCACGTAAGACCGAT
The DNA here is from genome assembly GCF_027460245.1 of Streptomyces sp. WMMC1477. Classification (NCBI taxonomy): domain Bacteria; kingdom Bacillati; phylum Actinomycetota; class Actinomycetes; order Kitasatosporales; family Streptomycetaceae; genus Streptomyces; species Streptomyces sp. WMMC1477. Next base: position 4,738,054 of record NZ_JAPZBD010000003.1, read on the forward strand.
GACGACCTCAACGAGGACAGCATCGAAGAACTGAAGGCCCGGCGGAACGACAAGTCGGCGTCCAACGTCGACGTCGACGAGTTCGAGCAGGCCGAGGGCCTGGAACTGCCCGGAGCCGACCTCTCCAACGAGGAGCTGGCGGTCCGGGTCATGCCCAAGCAGCAGGACGAGTTCACCTGCATGAGCTGCTTCCTGGTGCACCACCGTTCCCAGCTCGCGGCCGAGAAGAACGGACAGCCGATCTGCCGCGACTGCGCGGCCTGAGCCGGAGCACCCCTCCGTGCCCGGTGACGACGCACGTGATGCCGAGCGAGGCGGCCCAGAAGGCGAAGCCTCGCTCGCACCCCGCGGTGCCCGGCTCCAGCCGGTGCGCCGCCGTCTGGCGCGCCTGAAGCCGGAACGCTCCGCGGGCACCCGGCGCGCCACGTCCACCCCCGACGGTGAGGCCGACCCCGGCGCCGAGCACAGCCCCGGCGCCGAACCGGCCCTGCCGCACGAACGCGGCAGGATGCGCGCCTTCGCCGGAGCCGTCGCCGACAAGCTGATCGAGACCGCACCCCGTATCCCGGTCCGCAGCCTGGCGACGCTCCGTGCCCAGTTCCCCGGCAAGGGCCCCGAGGAGCTGGCCGACGCGCTGATCTCCGGGGCCACCAAGAGCTCGGCCACGGTCGGCGCCGGAGTCGGCGCGGCGGCCATGCTGCCGGTGCCCCCGGCCATGCCCACCGAGCTGGCCACCGAGATCGTCGGAGTCGCCTCGGTGGAGATCAAGCTGATCGCCGAGCTCCACGAGGTCTACGGGCAGCGGCCTCCCGGCGGGGCCGGCCGCCGTGCCGCGGCCTACCTCACGGCGTGGACGCACGAGCGGGGCATCGACCCCCTCAAGCCCGCCACCCTCAACGCGGCGCTCGGTCTCCAGCTCCGCCGCGAGCTGCGCCAGCGGCTGCTGAAGCGCACCCTGCGCAACCTCCCCACCCTCACCCCGTTCATGATCGGAGCGGCCGTGGGGGCCGCGATGAACCACCGCGAGACGCGGAAGCTCGCCGAGCGGATCCGGGAGGACCTGCGCGGCGGGCAGGTCTCGTGGGGCCGGATCCCGCCCGAGGCTCAGGCCGCCCCGGAAGACGTTCCGGAGGGCGCCCCGGAGCCGCCCAGCGCCGACACCAGCCGCTGAGGGCGGCGCGTCGAGACGTACACGTACGGCGTCGGGTCCTGCGGGTCGACGACCTCGACGCGTACCGCCGTCGGGATGTAGGCGCGCAGCACCATGAACGCCCGTGGGTCGGCCCGGTGGGTCCGCCAGGCGCGGGCCTCCTCCGGGCCCAGCGCGCTCGCGCGGCCGAGCGCGCTCAGCGGGATCCGCGCGCTCCCCGCCACCAGCGAGTCGGCCACGACCCGCACCCGCACCGAGCCGTAGGTGCTCAGCCCGACCGCCGCCAGCGCGGCCCCGCTCACCAGTGCCGCCAGCATGGGCACCGTGCCCAGCGGCAGCAGCACCAGCCCGAGCGTGAGCCCGGTCAGCGCCGGAACGGTCAGCCACCAGGAGCGGGGCGCGGTCAGTCGTTCGTCGTACGCCTGCATGCCCTCAGCTTGGCACGGCCACCGAGGACACCGGAGAGCGGCTGCACCGGCCCGTGCCGGGCGGCGGTAGGGTCTGCTGACGTGACTGCTCAGAGAACCTCGCTGACGCCGCCGGAGGACGCCCGCGCCCCCGTACGGCACCCGGACGCGCCCGCGCCCGGCGAACCGCTCGGCTCGCACTACGACCAGTGCTTCGGCTGCGGCGGCGGTCAGCCGCACGGACTGCACCTGGACGCCCGCGCCGGCGAGGGTGTGAACGTCACCGCCGAGTTCACCGTCAAGCCCGAGCACCAGGGCGCCCCCGGCCTCGCCCACGGCGGCGTGCTGGCCAGCGCGCTCGACGAGACGCTGGGCTCGCTCAACTGGCTCATGCACACCATCTCCGTCACCGGCCGGCTGGAGACCGACTTCCGGCTCCCCGTGCCCGTCGGCTCCGTCCTGCACCTGGACGCCGCGGTCACGGCCGTCCACGGGCGCAAGATCTTCTGCACGGCCACCGGGCGGATCGGCGGCCCCGAGGGGCCCGTGGCCGTCCGCGCCGACGGGTTGTTCATCGAGGTCAAGGTCGAGCACTTCGTCGACAACGGCCGCGAGGAGGAGATCCAGGCCGCGATGAGCGACCCGGACCAGGTCCGCCGGGCCCGCGCCTTCGAGGTCAACCCGTGAGCGCGGTCCGGCCCCCGGTGGACGTCCTCATCCGCCGCCTCGACCCCGAGGTCCCGCTGCCGGCCTACGCCCACCCCGGCGACGCGGGCACCGACCTGACCACCACCGAGGCGTGCGCGCTCGCCCCGGGAGAGCGCGCGGTACTGCCCACGGGCCTCGCCGTGGCCCTGCCCGACGGGTACGCCGCCTTCGTGCACCCGCGTTCCGGACTCGCCGCCCGGCTCGGCGTCTCCCTGGTGAACGCTCCCGGAACCGTCGACGCCGGGTACCGTGGAGAGATCAAGGTGATCGTGGTCAACCTGGATCCGCGCGAGACCGTGCGCTTCGAGCGGTTCGACCGCATCGCCCAACTCGTCGTCCAGCAGGTCGAGAAGGTGCGCTTCCACGAAGTGGAGGAGCTGCCGGGGTCGGTGCGGTCCGCCGCGGGCTTCGGCTCCACGGGCGGATTCAACACCAACGTTGCGGTCGACGGTACCGAGACCGCCGACCTGAAGGGACAGTGACGTGTTCGGTCGTCGCAAGCGCGCCGAGAAGCAGGAGAAGCTCCCGGCCGACATCGAAGCCGCCGCCGACGAGGCGGCAACCGATGACGCCGAGGACGCGGGGAACGACGACGCGGGCGGTGCCGCCCGCGTGAAGCTGCCCCCGGCCCCCCGGCCCGACGGCCCCTGGGACCTCTCCGAGGTCGGCAAGCCCGGCGAGGGCCGGGTGGACCTCGGAGGGCTGTTCGTCCCGGGCGTCGAGGGCATGGAACTGCGCGTCGAGGTCGCTGGTGACGCCATCGTCGCCGCGACGGTCGTGCTGCGGGACAGCGCCGTCCAGCTCCAGGCGTTCGCCGCGCCCAAGCGGGAGGGCATCTGGGACGAGATCCGCGAGGAGATCGCCGGCGGCATCACCAAGCAGGGCGGGGTCATCGACGAGGTCGAGGGCCCGCTCGGCTGGGAGCTGCGCGCCCAGGTGCCGGTCAAGCTGCCGGACGGCAAGGGCGGGGTGCAGGTCGTGCGCTTCATCGGCGTCGACGGCCCCCGCTGGTTCCTGCGCGGCGTGATCTCCGGCCAGGGCGCCGTGCAGCCGCAGGCGGCCGGGCTGCTGGAGCAGATCTTCCGGGACACCGTCGTCGTCCGCGGTGAGGCCCCCATGGCCCCCCGCGACCCGATCGTCCTCAAGCTGCCCCAGGACGCCGAGATGGTGCCCGACGGCATCCAGCAGGAGAACACCGACCAGGGCTCCCGCTTCGCCGGCGGCATCGACAAGCTGTCCCGCGGTCCGGAGATCACCGAGATCCGCTGAGCCGGCGGGTACGCCTTCCGGGCCCCGCCGCCACGGCGGGGCCCGGCGTCCGCCCACCCCCTCGGTGACGCTCCTCACCGGGCCTTCGGGACCGCCGGGGGCCGCGGGTAGGCTGGCCGCATGAGCGGCGTCAACGACTCCGAGAAGCGCGGAAACGGTCGGATACGGCGGTTCCTCGACCGCTTCGGCTCCGTCACCGAGGAGGTCCGGCGGTCCGAGGAGCGGGTCGTCTCCGCGGCGGAGCAGGCGGCACTGCGCGACTGCACGAGGATCTGCGACTGCGGCGACCGGCAGATCGTCAAGGTGACCGGAACGCTGCGTACCGTTACACTCCGGCCCCGGGCCGGGGTGCCCGCCCTGGAGGCCGAGCTGTTCGACGGCTCCGACTCGCTGGACGTCGTCTGGCTGGGTCGCCAGGCCATCGCGGGCATCGAACCGGGCCGTACGTTGATCGCCTCTGGACGCATCGCGATGAACCGCGGACGCCGGGTGCTGTTCAACCCGAAGTACGAGCTCCGACCCTGGGACAGGAGTAGCGGGTGACCCCACTGGACAAGCCGGCGGCGCACGAGGCGGCGGAACGGCACACGGCAGGTGCGACGGCACCTGATCCGGACATCACCAAGGCCGCCATGCTCGACGCCTTCGGCGGCGTCCGGGGCATGGTCGAGACGACCGTGCCCGGCCTGGTCTTCGTGCTCAGCTACACGATCAACCGGGACATCCACGTCTCGGCCATCGCCGCCCTGAGCCTGTCGGCCCTCATGGCCGTCCTGCGGCTGCTCGGCAAGAGCACGCTCAAGCACGCGTTCGGCGGGGTCTTCGGCGTCGCGTTCGGCGCCGTCTTCGCGATGATGTCGGGAGACGCGAAGAACTTCTACCTGCCCGGCATGCTCTACACGCTGGGCCTCGCGGTGGCCTACCTCGTCACCGCCGCGGCCGGGGTGCCGCTCCTGGGCATGATCCTCGGCCCCCTCTTCCGCGAGAACATGTCCTGGCGCACCCGGAACCCGGGCCGGAAGAAGGCCTACACCAAGGCCAGTTACGCCTGGGGCCTGGTGCTGCTGGGCAAGTCGGCGATCACCTTCCCCATTTACCTCTGGGGGGACGCCACCCAGCTCGGCTGGCTGCGCGTCGCCCTCGGTATCCCGCCGTTCCTGCTCTGCGTGTACCTGACCTGGATCTTCCTCGCCAAGGCCCCCGCGCCGATCGACGTCTTCGCCGAGATGGAGGCGGAGGAGGAGCGCGAGCGCGCGGCGGCCGCGGCGGCGGACGGCGAGACGCCCCGCTGAACCACCCGTGGCCCGTGCCCGGGCGCAAGCAGCCCCCTGTACCGGTGCCCGGGCGCTGCGCTCAGGCCTCTTCGCCCGCCGGGTCCCGGTGGACGGACAGCAGCTCTTCCAGCTCCCGCTCCCGCGCGGGCGCGGCCACGAACAGCAGCTCGTCCCCGGCCTCCAGGGCGTCCTCGGGCCGGGGCGTGAGCACCCGCGTCCCCCGGATGATCGTCACCAGAGTCGTGTCCTGCGGCCAGGCCACGTCCCCCACCCGGGTACCGGCCAGCGCTGCCTCGGGAGCGAGCGTCAACTCGACGAGGTTGGCGTCACCCTGGCTGAAGCGCAGCAGCCGCACCAGGTCGCCGACGCTGACGGCCTCCTCGACCAGCGCCGACATCAGCCGAGGGGTGGAGACGGCGACGTCCACGCCCCACGCCTCGTTGAACAGCCATTCGTTCTTCGGGTTGTTCACCCGCGCCACCACGCGCGGCACGCCGTACTCCGTCTTGCTGAGAAGCGACACCACCAGGTTGACCTTGTCGTCACCCGTCGCGGCGATCACGACGTTGCAGCGCTGGAGCGCCGCCTCATCCAGCGCGGAGATCTCGCAGGCGTCCGCCAGTAGCCACTCCGCGAGCGGAACCCGCTCCACGGCGATCGCACTGGGCGCCTTGTCGATGAGGAGCACCTCGTGCCCGTTCTCCAGCAGCTCGCCGGCGATGGACCGGCCCACCGCGCCCGCTCCCGCAATGGCGACTCTCACCGCTGCTCCCCTGACTCACCGGGACCGCGGTCGAAGACCGCCTCCACCTCACCGACCTGGTCGCTGCGCATCATCACGTGCACGAGGTCACCCTCCTGGAGCACCGCCTGCGGGTCGGGCAGCATGGCCTCGCCCAGCCGGGTGACGAAGGCGATCCGCACCCCCGACTCGGCCTCCAGCCGCGCCGCCGGATGGCCGAACCAGCTGGAGGAGACGTGCACCTCGGCGAGCTGCACTCCGCCCGTCGGGTCGATCCACAGCGGTTCGGCACCGGAGGGCAGCAGTCGCCGAAGCATCTGGTCGGCCGTCCACCGCACCGTGGCCACCGTCGGAATGCCGAGCCGCTGGTAGACCTCGGCGCGCCGCGGGTCGTAGATGCGGGCCGCCACGTTCTGCACGCCGAACATCTCGCGGGCCACCCGGGCGGCGATGATGTTGGAGTTGTCCCCGCTGCTGACGGCGGCGAACGCGCCCGCGTCCTCGATGCCCGCCTCGCGCAGGGTGTCCTGGTCGAAACCGACACCCGTGACCCGTCGGCCGCCGAAACCGGAGCCGAGCCTGCGGAACGCCGTGGGATCGCGGTCGATGACGGCGACCGTGTGACCCTGGTCCTCCAGGGTCCTGGAGAGCGCGGCACCCACTCGGCCGCACCCCATGATGACGATGTGCATGAGGCCGCTACCCCGCACCTTCCCCTACTGCGATCACCTGGGTGACCACCGTAACGCTACCCGCCGGGCACCCGGGCTCCGCCACCCAGGTCGGCTTCGGCGCCCGGCGCCCCCTTCCCGCCTTCCGCGGCCCGCGCGATGTTGCGCGCCATCCCGCCGAACACCAGCGCGTGGAACGGGCTCACCGCCCACCAGTAGAGCTGCCCCGCCAGACCGTGCGGGTGGAACACCGCCCGCTGCCGGTACCGCGTGCTACCGTCCTCGCCCCGCCCGACCTCCAGCTCCAGCCACGCCAGCCCCGGCAGCTTCATCTCGGCGCGCAGCCGCAGCAGTCGGCCCCGCGCCACCTCCTCCACCCGCCAGAAGTCCAGCGCGTCGCCCGCCCGCAGCCGTCCGGCGTCACGCCGGCCGCGGCGCAGACCCACGCCGCCGACCATCCGGTCCAGCAGACCCCGCGCCCCCCAGGCCAGCGGGAGGGAGTACCAGCCGTGCTCCCCGCCGATGCCCTCGATCACCCGCCACAGCGCCTCCGGGGAGGCGTGCACCGTCCGTTCACGCCGGTCGCTGTAGAGGCTGCCGCCCGCCCAGTCCGGGTCGGTGGGCAGCGGATCGCTCGGCGCCCCCGGCACCGAGGCCGAGGACCAGCGGGTGGCCACCTGGGCCTCCCGGATGCGCCGCAGCGCGAGTTTGAGCGACTCCTCGACGCCGATCAGCCCCTCGGCGGGCGGCGGCACGTAGCGCTGGATGTCCGCCTCCCGGCACACCACCTCGTGCCGCAGCGACTCCGTCAGCGGTTTCGCGATCGAGGCCGGGACCGGCGTCACCAGACCGATCCAGTGGCTGGACAGCCGCGGGGTGAGCACGGGCACCGGGACGATCACCCGGCGCGGCAGCCCGGCCACGGCCGCGTAGCGCTGCATCATCTCCCGGTACGTCAGGACGTCCGGGCCGCCGATGTCGAACGTCCGGCTCACCGTGGAGGGCAGCTCCGCGCAGCCGACCAGATACCGCAGCACGTCCCGCACGGCGATCGGCTGCAGCCTGGTACCCACCCAGCGCGGCGTCACCATCGCCGGCAGCCGCTCGGTCAGGTACCGCAGCATCTCGAACGACGCCGAGCCCGACCCCAGGATCACCGCGGCCCGCAGCACCGCCGTCGGCACCCCCGACTCGAGCAGGATGCGGCCCACCTCGGCCCGCGAGCGCAGATGCGGGGACAGCTGCTCCACCGGCACACCGGAGGGCGTCAGCCCGCCCAGGTACACCAGCCGGCGCACCCCGGCCTCCCGGCATGCCCGCCCGAAGATCCGGGCCGCCCGCGCGTCGGTCCGCTCGAAGTCCCGGCCACCGCCGAGAGCGTGGACCAGGTAGTACGCCACGTCCACGCCGTCCATGGCCGCCCGCACCGACTCCTCGTCGGTCACGTCCCCGCGGACCACCTCGACGTCCCCGGCCCACGGGTGGTCGCGCAGCTTCTCCGGGCTGCGGGCGAGGCAGCGCACGCGGTACCCCGCGGCCAGCAGCTCCGGCACGAGCCGGCCCCCCACGTAGCCGCTCGCCCCGGTCACCAGCACGCTCAGGCGATCATCGTCCATCCCCTCATGCTGGGCGGCCCCCGGGGACGTCGCAACAGGGCCTTCCGACTGGCACTAGACTGGACGGCTGGCCCTCTTTCGCCCTCTCGTTCCCCTGGAGCCTCCACCATCATGCCCACCGAAGCCTCCCAGGGGACCAGCCCCGCACCGCTGACCGGCCAGGAGTACGAGGTCGAGGTCGGCCCGGCCGCCCACGGCGGCCACTGCGTGGCCCGCACCGAGGAGGGCCGCGTGCTGTTCGTGCGCCACACGCTCCCCGGCGAGCGCGTGATCGCCCGCGTCACCGAGGGCCACGAGGAGTCCCGCTTCCTGCGCGCCGACGCCGTCCGCGTCATCAAGGCGTCCAAGGACCGCGTCGAGGCCCCCTGCCCGTTCTCCGGCCCCGGGCGCTGCGGCGGCTGCGACTGGCAGCACGTCAAGCCCGGCGCCCAGCGCCGCCTCAAGGCCGACGTCCTCGCCGAGCAGCTCTCCCGGCTCGCCGGGCTCACGCCCGAGGACGTCTCGTGGGACGGCACCGTCGAGCCCGTCCCCGGCGACAAGCTCCCCGCGGGCGAGGTCCCGGCCTGGCGCACCCGCGTCCAGTACGCCGTCGACGCCGAGGGGCACGCCGGGTTCCGCCGCCACCGCTCCCACGAGGTCGAGCCCGTCGACCGCTGCCTCATCGCGGCCGAGGGCGTGAGCGAGCTCGGCATCGAGCGCCGCACCTGGCCGCAGATCGCCTCGATCGACGCCGTCGCCGCCGCGGGCTCCACCGACCGCCAGGTCATCCTCACCCCCGAGCCCGGCGGCCGGCTGCCCCTCGTCGAGCTCGACCGCCCCGTCTCCGTCCTGCGCGCCGAGGAGCCCCACGGCCGCGGCGGCAACCGCGCCATCCACCGCGTCCACGGCCGCCCCTTCGTCCGGGAACGGGCCGACGGCCGCACCTGGCGGGTCGGTGCCGGCGGCTTCTGGCAGGTCCACCACGCCGCCGCCGACCTCCTCGTCGACGCCGTCATGCGCGGCCTCACCCCGCGCAAGGGCGAGACCGCCCTCGACCTCTACTGCGGCGCCGGCCTCTTCGCGGGCGCCCTGGCCGACCGCATCGGCCCCGAGGGCGCCGTGCTCGGCATCGAGTCCGGCAAGCGCGCCGTCGAGGACGCCCGCCACAACCTCGCCGACTTCGAGCGCGTCCGCGTCGAGCACGGCCGCGTCGACCGCGTCCTGCCCCGCACCGGCATCACCGAGGCCGACCTCGTCGTCCTCGACCCGCCCCGCTCCGGCGCCGGCCGCGAGACGGTCAAGCTCCTCACCGCGCTCGGCCCCCGCCGCATGGCCTACGTCGCCTGCGACCCCGCCGCCCTCGCCCGCGACCTCAAGTACTTCGCCGAGTCCGGCTACCGCGTCCGCTTCCTCCGCGCCTTCGACCTCTTCCCGATGACCCAGCACTTCGAGTGCGTGGCGATCCTGGAGCCGGTGAAGCAGGGCTCCTGACGGTCTGCCCGGATGCCTCGGCAGGAGCCCGGTGCAACGCCGGGTTGCGGGGTTTCCGGGCCCGGTCGCGCCCTGTGATCCGAAGGAGCCACAACAGAGCGTGCTGGTCGCGTGCGTCTCGGAGTAGCGAACTTCCTTCCGTCCTTCCGCGTGGCGACGGTGAACGGCCCGTTGAAGCCCGCGTTGCCCTCGCAGCCGAGCGGCGTGATCTGGATCTCGACGTTGCGCTGCCGACCGATCAGCAGGAGGTGCTCGAGCTGTCCCCGTACCACTGCGAATCCGCCGTAGCGGTGCCGCAAGACGGCCTCGTCCATCACGAAGCTCAGGAGCGGCCCCGGGCGGCGGCCGAAGATGTCCTGCCGGGCCAGGCGGGCCACGACCCGCCGGTCGATGGTCTCCTGGCCCGGGTCGGCCGCCGCATGGTGAGCAGAGCCCGCATGTACGCCTCGGTCTCACCCGGGCACGCAGCGGCCGTCAGGTCCTGTACCGGCGCAGCCACCCGGGGGACCGGCTGATCGGCTCTGACCGGCCGGGTGCCGCCCTTCCCTGACCGCGGCCCTCAGTACGGGCCCTCAGTGTCGGTCTCGCCCTCGCGCACCCGCTCCTCGATCGGCTCGCCGTCCGGGCCGAGGACGTACCACAGGCCGCCGAAGCCGTCGATGGCCTGACCGTTGACGTCGTCCGCGTCGCTGTCGGCCTGGTAGTAGTACAACGGGTGGTCGTTGTAGGTGACGCCGGTGGTGCCGTCGGTGCGTTCCAGCGTCCCCAGGAGGTCCGCGTCCACCTGGTCGCCGGCGATCGGGTCGCCCTCCGTGGTCAACGGGGGCCAGGCCTCGGCGCAGGCGTCGTAGCAGGTGGACTCGCCGGGGGAGTCCGCTTCGAACATGTACAGCGTGAACCCGTTCTCGCCCACCAGGATGTCTCCGTAGGCGCTGGACTCCACCCCGACGGTCGCGGGGCCGGTGGCGTCCCCGGCGCCCGGCGTCCCGCCGTCACCGTCGTCGTCCCCGCAGCCGCCCATCAGCAGCGCCGCGGACACCACGCCCGCCGCCACCAGTGCTCCGTGTCTCCGTCGCCGCATGTGCCTACCTCCGTGTCGGGTCTACCGGACGGCTGGGGTGTCCCGGGTACGCCCGGAGCCCGGCTCACTCTCGCGCAGCCGCCGGACGGCGCGGCGGAGGACACGTCAGGCCCCGGCTCACACCGTCCGGACGGCGGACACCGGTGCCGGGGGAGGGCGCTGGGGACAGGCGCGAAGCGGGCCCTCCCCCGAGCGCTCGTGGCGGCACGGTCACGGAGACCTCTGAGGCAGGGGACCGCCCCGATGTGCAAACTCCGCCGCCGGTAGCGTCGGACGGACGACAGAAGCTCCCGGCCAGGAAGCAGGCACCGTGAAGAACCTGAACGCACACGTCGAAGCCGTGCAGGCGGAGGTCGGCCGGCGCAACCCCGGGGAACCGGAGTTCCACCAGGCGGTGACCGAGGTGCTGGAGTCCCTCGCGCCCGCACTCGACCGGCACCCCGAGTACGTCGAAGCGGGGATCCTGGAACGGCTGTGCGAGCCCGAGCGGCAGCTCGTGTTCCGGGTTCCCTGGGTCGACGACCGGGGCGCCGTGCGCGTCAACCGGGGCTTCCGGGTGGAGTTCAACAGCGCGCTCGGCCCGTACAAGGGCGGTCTCCGGTTCCACCCGAGCGTCAACCTCGGCATCGTGAAGTTCCTCGGCTTCGAGCAGATCTTCAAGAACGCGCTGACCGGGATGGCGATCGGCGGTGGCAAGGGCGGCGCGGACTTCGACCCCAAGGGCCGCTCGGACGGCGAGATCATGCGGTTCTGCCAGTCCTTCATGACCGAACTCCACCGCCACCTGGGCGAGCACACCGACGTCCCCGCCGGAGACATCGGCGTGGGTGCGCGGGAGATCGGCTACCTCTTCGGACAGTACAAGCGGATCACCAACCGCTTCGAGGCCGGAGTGCTGACGGGCAAGCCGGTGGCCTGGGGCGGCTCGCACGCCCGGACCGAGGCCACGGGCTACGGCACGGTCTACTTCGCGCAGGAGATGCTCGCCACGCGGGGCGGCGGATTCGACGGCCGCCGCGTCGTGGTCTCCGGGTCCGGCAACGTGGCCGTGTACGCCGTGGAGAAGGTGCACGCCCTGGGCGGTCGCGTCGTGGCCTGCAGCGACTCCTCCGGGTACCTCGTCGACGAGGACGGCATCGACCTGGAGCTCCTGAAGGACGTCAAGGAGGTGCGCCGCGCCCGCCTGTCCGCGTACGCGGAGGCGAAGCCGACCGCGCGATTCTCGGCCAGCGGCACGGTGTACGACGTCCCATGTGAGGTCGCCCTGCCCTGCGCCACGCAGAACGAGCTGCGGCGCGCCGACGCTGTGGCCCTGGTCAAGAACGGGATCCTCGCCGTCGCCGAGGGGGCGAACATGCCCTGCACCCCCGAGGCGGTGGAGGTGTTCCGCGAGGCCGGCGTCCTCTTCGGCCCGGGGAAGGCCGTCAACGCGGGCGGCGTCGCCACCTCGGCCCTGGAGATGCAGCAGAACGCCGCCCGCGACAGCTGGTCCTTCGGGGAGACGGAGTCCCGGCTCGCCACCGTCATGCGGGCGGTCCACGGCCAGTGCCGCGCGACCGCCGAGGCCTACGGCGGCGCTCCCGACGACTACGTGCTCGGCGCCAACGTGGCCGGGTTCCTGAGGGTGGCGCAGGCCATGGCGGCCCAGGGCGTCGTCTGAGACCACTCCCGGCCGCCGGGGTGCGTCGGGTGAGCCCGGCCCTCGCCTCCGTCCGCCGGGTCCGGGGCCGGGGCACCGCGGGCGAGGTCACGCCGGAGTGCCGCCGTGTTGCCGCCACGTCGGTGGGCCACCACGCTGGAGGAGGGGGCGGGACGACCCCAGCACCTCCGTGGAGGTGAGCGTGCCATGGGCGAAGAGCGGCCCGACACCGATTGGATCCGGTGGTTCGAGGACCTCTCGGGCGAGGACGTCGCGTCCGTCGGCGGGAAGAACGCCTCTCTGGGCGAGATGACCGCCCGCCTCGGCGGCCAGGGAATCCGGGTGCCGGCCGGGTTCGCCACCGCCGCCTCCGCCTACCGCGCCTTCCTGGCCGCCGGGGACCTCGGCGAGCGGATCGCGGAGCAGATCGAGGCGCTGCACGAGGGCGCCGAGCTGTCACAGGTCGGTGGTGCCATCCGCCGGATGATCCTCGACGCGGAGCTGCCCGGTCGCCTGGTCGCCGCCGTGCGCGACGCCTACGGCAGCCTGGCCGGTCGGCTCGGCCGTCGGGACCCCGACGTCGCCGTGCGCAGCAGCGCGACGGCGGAGGATCTCCCGGAGGCCAGCTTCGCGGGCCAGCAGGAGACGTTCCTCAACATCACGGGTCAGGACGCGCTGCTCGACGCGTGTCGCCGCTGCTACGCCTCGCTGTTCACCGACCGGGCGATCAGCTACCGCGAGGACCAGGGATTCGACCACCTCAGGGTCGCCCTGTCCGTCGGGGTGCAGGAGATGGTCCGTTCCGACCTCGCAGGAGCCGGGGTGATGTTCTCCCTCGACACCGACAGCGGTTTCCCCCGCGTCGTGCTGGTCAACGCCGCTTTCGGCCTCGGCGAATCCGTCGTCGCGGGCACTGTCGACCCTGACGAGGACCTCGTCTTCAAGCCGCTGAGCGGGGACGAGCGGCTCTCGCCGGTGATCTCCCGGAAGACGGGCGGTAAGCAGTCGAAGGTCGTCTACAGCGAGGCCGGGGACCGTCCCACCGTCACGGTGGAGACGCCCGAGGCCGAGCGCGCCGCCCGCGTTCTCACCGACGACGAGGTCCTCCGCCTCGCCCGGTGGGCCGTGATCATCGAGAAGCACTACGGCCGCCCCATGGACATCGAGTGGGCCAAGGACGGCCGCACCGGTGAGCTCTCCGTCGTCCAGGCCCGCCCCGAGACCGTGCAGACCCGCAAAGAGGCGGCCTCCCTGCGCTCCTACCGGCTCAAGGAGAGCGGTGCCCCGCTCGTGAGCGGGCTGGCGATCGGCGACGCCATCGCGGCCGGCCGGGTGTGCAACCTGCGCAGTGCCGCCGAGATCGACCGCTTCGAGGACGGCGCGGTGCTCGTCACCGGTGTCACCGACCCGGACTGGGAACCGATCATGAAACGTGCGGCTGCCATCGTCACCGACCACGGGGGCCGCACCTCGCACGCCGCCATCGTGAGCCGCGAGCTGGGGGTGGCGGCGCTCGTCGGCACCGGGGACGCCGGGCGGGTGCTGAGGGACGGCCAGGAGGTCACGGTCTCCTGCGCCGAGGGTGAGGAGGGCCACGTCTACGACGGTTTCCTCGACTACGCGCAGCGCGACATCGACCTGTCGGACATCCCCGCCACCCGCACGGACGTCATGCTCAACATCGCCAACCCGTCCGCGGCCTTCCGCTGGTGGCGGTTGCCCGCCGACGGCATCGGGCTCGCCCGCATGGAGTTCGTCATCAACAACCACATCAAGATCCACCCCATGGCGCTGGCCCGCTACGACGAACTGCCGCCGGGCGACGCGAGGCGACGCATCGCCGAACTGACGCGTGGATACGAGGACAAGGCCGCGTACTTCGTGGAACGGCTGGCGTACGGCATCGCCCGGATCGCGGCCGCCTGGTGGCCGAAGCCGGTGATCGTGCGAATGAGCGACTTCAAGACCAACGAGTACGCCCGGCTCGTCGGCGGTGAGCCCTTCGAACCCGCCGAGGAGAATCCGATGCTGGGCTGGCGCGGTGCCAGCCGCTACTACAGCGAGGGATACCGGGACGGGTTCGCCCTCGAATGCCGGGCCCTGTGCCGCGTCAGGGACGTCATGGGCCTGACCAACACCGTCGTGATGATCCCCTTCTGCCGCACCCTCGGGGAAGCCGACGACGTCCTGGCCACCATGGCGGAACACGGCCTGGAACGGGGCCGCGGGGGTCTGGAGGTCTACGTCATGGCGGAGATCCCCTCCAACGTCATCCTCGCCGACGGCTTCTCCGAGCGCTTCGACGGCTTCTCCGTCGGCAGCAACGACCTCACGCAGCTCACCCTCGGGGTCGACCGCGACTCCGAGCGGCTGGCCCCGCTGTTCGACGAGCGCGACCCCGCCGTCGTCCGCAGCATCGAGCGGCTCGTCGAAACCGCCCACGCCCACCACCGCAAGACCGGCCTGTGCGGCCAGCGGCCAAGTGACGACCCGGACTTCGCGCGCATCCTGGTGGGTGCGGGCATCGACTCGGTCTCGGTCACCCCGGACAGCTTCCTGGCGGTCAAGGAGAACGTCGCGAAGGCGGAGAACGAACCGGGGCGGCCCACCGCCGGCTGAGGCTCGCGCGACGTCTCAGGGGCACCCGGAAGTGACCCTGACAGATGCGCGGCGGGTCCCGGAGCCTTCCCGGAGATGCGTGGATCTGTCGACCGGAGTTCCGGGTCGGCCGCGCTCACGCCACGCGGCGGGCTCTGACCCGGGTCGCGAGGCGGGCGGTCCGCCGGGCCCGGCGTGTCGCTCGGCTACCGGTCAGCCCGGCCGCTTCGCGGTCCTCCTCGGCGCGGCGCTCGAGCCTCCCGTCGTCCGGGCGCCTGGGCAGACCGCGCCCGTGTCCGTGGTTCGGGTCGCCTTCGACGTCCTTGTTCGACTTGTGGTGATGGGCCATCGCGCTTCTCCCTGCCTCGCCGGACGGTGGAGGGCTGCGGGCCATGCTCGGGCCTCCCCGCCAGGGAGCGGCGGGGCGACGCGGTCGGTCGCTGAACGGGTCCGGCGTACCGAAGGGCGAACCGCGCCATCGACATCTCAGCTCCAGGGGTGAGCGGGGATATCTACCACTGAAGCCCTGTCCGAGGAATGCCGCAAGCGGAGTGCGCGCCTGCGGCCGCCTGCCCGGATCCGAGCCGGAGACGCCCACGAACCCGGCCCTTCCGTCCCCTCCCGGCGCCCACGGCTCGCGCCGCCCGCCGGCCCGCCGCTCCGCGTGGGCTGAACGGGTGCGGCCAGGGCCCTCCGCCCCCGCACGAGCCCACCGGGGCGTCGGCTCACGCGCCGGGGCGGGGCGGCAGGCCCTCCAGGACTGCGGGAGTGTCGATGTGCCGCGCGGCCTCCAGCAGCGCGCGGGCGATCACCGGGCCCGGCTCCCGGGCGCCGGTCACGAGCCCGATCGGTGCCGTCCGCTCCGGCTCCACCAGCGGGACGGCCCGCATGCCGGGCGGAACCCCGAAGACGTGCAGCCCGGCGTAGGGCACGATGCTGGCCCACCGGTCGGTCCGGACGTGCGCGAACAGCGAGGGCACCGAGTCGGTCTCGACCCTCGGCGCCGCGCGCAGGCCGAGGCCCGTGAAGACCTCGTCCACGAGCTGCCGCCCCTGGAGGTTCGGGGCGAGCAGGCACAGCGGCAGCCGGGACGCCTCGGACCAGGCCGCGCTCGGCTGCCGGGCCAGCTCCTCGGCCATGCTCGTCAGCAGTGCGTAGCGCTCCTCGTAGAGGCGGAGGGTCCGGAAGCCCTCCGCCACATCTTCACGCAGATAGGTGATGCCGGCGTCGAGCTCGAAGCTCCGCAGCCGGCGCAGGACCTCCCCGGCCGGCAGGTCCGCCAGCACCTCCACGCTGACCGGAGCTGACGGAACAGCATCGCTAGCCCGCGGTGCCGAGGTCGATGCGGTCGGCGCCGGTGTAGACGTTCATCGAGTCGCCGCGCAGGAAACCGACGAGGGTGAGCCCGCTCTCCTGAGCGAGGTCGACGGCGAGGGAGGAGGGCGCGGAGACGGCCGCCAGCAGCGGGACGCCCGCCATCACGGCCTTCTGGACGAGCTCGAAGGAGGCCCGGCCGCTCACCATCAGCAGGGTCTGCCGCAGCGGCAGGAGCCCTTCCCGCACGGCGTGCCCGACGACCTTGTCGACGGCGTTGTGTCGGCCCACGTCCTCCCGCAGGCACAGCAGCTCGCCCTGGGCGGTGAAGAGCCCGGCCGCGTGCAGGCCGCCGGTCGTGTCGAACACCCGCTGGGCGGCCCGCAGCCGGTCGGGCAGGACCTCCAGCACCCCGGGCGACACGCGCAGCGGGTCCTCCGCGACCGTCCAGGCGGCCGAGGTGCGCACGGCGTCCAGGCTGGCCTTGCCGCACAGCCCGCAGGAGGAGGTGGTGTAGAAGTTCCGTTCCAGCGAGGCGTCCGGCGTGGGCACGCCGGGGGCCAGGGCGACGTCGACGACGTTGTACGTGTTGCCGCCGTCCGCCGTGGCCCCCGCGCAGTAGCGGATGGCTGCGACGTCCCCGGCGGTGTGGACGACGCCCTCGCTGACGAGGAAGCCGGCCGCGAGGTCGAAGTCGTCGCCGGGGGTACGCATGGTCACCGTGAGGGGGCGGCCGCCGACCCGGATCTCCATCGGCTCCTCGGCGGCCAGGGTGTCGGGGCGCTGCGAGGGAACCCCTTTGCGCAGGCGCAGCACCGGTCGTCGTACGGTCACTCGGCCCATCGTCGGCTCCTCGTCGTGTCGTTCGGCGCGCTGACGCGCGGCTCCGCCGTGCGGCCACGGGTATCGCTCCGGGCATCGGTACCCCCGGCCTGCCGGTCCCCGGCGGCCGGGGCGCGGGAACACCCGGCCGGCGGCGTTCCCGGGTGGGACGGATGCCGTCGGCTGTACGCGGCCGTGACCATCAGGCACAGCACTCCTATGGTGGCCATACTCTCCAGCTGCGTGGGGTACGAGACGGCGTCCGCGGTGATGGCGAGGAGCAGCGGCGTGAGGAAGCCGCCGGAGGCCGTGATCTGGTGGAGGGCCGCCGCCGAGGGCCGGAAGGACTGCGGTGCCAGGCGTTCCATCTCCCGCAGCCCCGAGGCGAGGGCGAGCCCGTACCCGGCTCCCAGGACGACCGCGGCCGTCACCACCAGGCCCGCGGAGCCGCGCCGCACGGCGAGGGCGCCGACGAGCAGCCCGGCGATCACCGTGGCCATGGCGACGAGGGTGGCCCGCCCGCCGCACGCGTGGTCGAGCCGGGCCGCCCACGGCTGGACGACGGCCACGGCGAACGTCAGCGGCCACCAGGCC
This sequence comes from Streptomyces sp. WMMC1477, assembly GCF_027460245.1. Taxonomy (NCBI): domain Bacteria; kingdom Bacillati; phylum Actinomycetota; class Actinomycetes; order Kitasatosporales; family Streptomycetaceae; genus Streptomyces; species Streptomyces sp. WMMC1477. Next base: position 4,755,409 of record NZ_JAPZBD010000003.1, read on the forward strand.
GCTGAACAGCGGGGCGTGGCCGGGGACGTGGCCGGCCACCAGGGGTGGCAGCACGACGTAGGCCATGGTGGCGGCGCCGAAGACGGCGGGGGTAGCCGGAAGGACCACCCACCGGAACCGGGGGTGGCCCACCGCCGTCCGGAGCAGCCGGGCGGCGTGCGGGCGGCGTGCGGGCGGCGACGGTCGGCCGCCGGGGCGGCGCGGTCTCCGGCACACGGCCGACGGCGCCGAGCACGAGCAGGCAGGTGCCAGAGCGGCACTCGCCGCGGCGCCCAGGGCCAGCGCGCACCGCACCACGCGCCGTCGTCCGTGCCGGTCCGAGGCGGGACCACCGAGCAGGAGGCCGGGCACGAGGCCGAGCAGGTACGTGGAGAACATCGCGGTCAGCGAGACGGAGTGCCAGTGGGTCGACATCCGGTACACGCTGGTGAGCGGGGTGAACTGGTTGGCCCCCCACGCGGCGGTGGAGACGGCGCCGGCCGCCGGAATCCAACCGTGTGTGACGCGGGGCGTGGGCATGGCCGGGCCAACCTCTCTGGTCGTGGCGGGTGTTCGTCGTGCGGGTGGAGCGGAGGTCCCGGGGCGGGCGCCCGCATGGCCGTGCGGCCCGGGAGTCGCACGGCTTCGCGGTGACGCGGCTCCGAGGCCGCGGGGGCGTTGCCGCCGGGCCGGTGCGCTGAGCGTGGGGGCGACCGCCCGCCGGGGCGGTCACCGGAGTCGCCCGGCCGGTCGGGCCGCGTCCTGCGGAGCGCCTGAAGGGTGTCGGGCGGGGTCGGCAGCGGTGGCGACGGGTGAGGGGCCGGTCCGCGGGCGCGTGCCGCCTCCTCGCACGGAGTTCCGCGGTCGGGTGCCGCGCGCGAGGGTGCGAGCCGGGGAAAGCCGGGGGCGGGCCGGAGGCGAGCCCCGGGGAGCGGCCCCCGAGGGGCCCGGGCTCAGGGCCGTCCGGCGGCGGCTTCGTTCAGCCGGACCGGCGGCGGGGCTGGGCGAGAGGGCGCGGGAGCATTGCGAGAGCCGTCGCCCGTGGGGCCGGGCGGGGACACCGGCGGGTGTCGATCGGGTCCTCGAACGGGTCCTCGATGGTTCTGGAGAGGACGGCACTCGCCTGGCCCGTGCAGTCCGGCGCCACGGACACGCGACGCGTCACGCCTCCGCCCGTGCGACCCGGCCGCGATCACCGCGTGCGGGCGGTGGTGAGACGATGGCCGGGCTGACGCCTTGACGGCCCGGCCCCTCACACCGGCCGGACTCGGGCGTGCGCATACCACGAGGCCGTCCCCCGGCCTGCTCGAACGCGGCCCGCGGAGGTGCACTTCATGCCGACCCGCCAGACCAGGCTCATCCACGATCCCGACCCGTCGGCGTCCGCCGGGCGTTCGCGGGCCGTCCCGCGGCCGGCGCACGGCGCGGAGGCCGCGTCGTGACGTCGGCGGTCGTCGTCGGCGGCGGGCCCAACGGGCTCACCGCCGCCGCCCTCCTGGCGAAGGCCGGGCTGCGGGTCACCCTGCTGGAGGCCGCGGACGAGACCGGCGGCGGCACCCGCAGCCACGAGGCGATCCTGCCCGGGCTCCTGCACGACCACTGCTCGGCCATCCACCCCCTGGCCGTCACCTCCCCGGCGCTCCGCTCCCTCCGCCTGGAGCGTCACGGGCTGCGCTGGCGGCTGCCGGAGGTCGACTGCGTCCACCCGCTGGACGACGGGACGGCCGGAGTGCTGCTGCGCTCCGTGGAGGAGACCGCCTCCGGGCTCGGCCCCGACGGCCGCCGCTACCGCGCCCTCGTCGGTCCCTCGGTGCGGTGCTGGGACACCGTGGCCGAGGACGTGATGGGCCCGCTGCTGCGCATCCCCTCGCACCCTCTGCCGGTCGCGCGTTTCGGCCTGCCGACCGCCGTTCCGGCCGCCCTCCTCGCCCGCCTCTTCCGCACTCCCCGGGCGCGGGCCCTGTGGGCTGGAGTGGCCGCCCACGCCTTCCGGCCGCTGTCCGAACTGTTCAGCTCGGCGATCGGCCTCGGTATCCTCACCGCCGGCCACGCCGCCGGCTGGGCCGTGGCCGAGGGCGGGTCGCAGGCCATCGCCCGCGGTCTGGAGAGCGCGTTGCGGGAGCACGGCGGCGTGGTTCACACCGGTGAGCGCGTCACCGACGCCGCGCAGCTCCCGCCCGCCGACGTCACCCTCCTTGACCTGGACCCCGGACAGCTCGTCCGGCTCTATGGCGACCGGCTGCCGCGCCGGGTGCGCGCCGCGTACCGGCGCTTCCGCCGCGGACCCGGCGCGTTCAAGATCGACCTCGCCGTCGAGGGCGGCGTGCCCTGGACGGCCGAGGACGCCCGCCGCGCCGGGACCGTCCATCTCGGCGGCCCGCTGGCCGAGGTGGCCCGGGCGGAGAGGGAGGTGGTGGCCGGGCGGATGCCCGAGCGCCCCTTCGTCCTCGTCGGCCAGCAGTACCTGGCCGACCCCTCCCGGTCCGTGGGCGACGTGCACCCCGTCTGGGCGTACGCCCACGTGCCGCACGGATACGACGGGGACGCCACCGAGGCGATCCTGCAGCAGATCGAGCGGTTCGCCCCCGGCGCCCGGGACCGCGTCGTGGGCCTCCGCGTCACGCGTCCGGCCGACTTCGCGGCGGCCAACGCCAACTTCGGCGGCGGCGACATCCTCACCGGGGCCAAGACCGTCCCCCAGCTCCTCCTCGGCGCCCGGCCCGCCCTGGACCCGTACGGCACCGGTGTGCCCGGCGTGTTCCTCTGCTCGGCCGCGACGCCGCCCGGCCCCGGGGCCCACGGCATGTCCGGCGCGGGCGCGGTGGCCTCGGCGCTGCGCTACCTCGCCACCGTCTGAGGTCCGCGGTCACGCCCCGGTGCGCCGCCCGCCCGCCTCGGCGGGCGACGGTTGTGCGCGGTCACCCGTGTGCGGGACCGCCCCCGATGGACAGCACGACGGCGGTCGCGGGGCCCGCGGGCGTCGTGTAGCGGACCGCGTCGCCGGCCCGCCGGCCCAGCAGCGCACGCCCGAGGGGGCTGTCGACCGTCACCTCGGCCGGGTCCAGCGCTTCGGCGACGTCCCCGACCTGGAGGGTCTCCTCCGCCCCGTCCCCGAAGCGCAGCGTGACACTGCTGCCGACCGCGACGACGTCGGCCGGGGGCGGATCCGCCACGGACGCTTGGCGGATCCGCCCCTCCAGCTCAAAGATGCGCCGGTCCAGCCGGACGATGTCGGAGGCCCGCCGCAACTGGTCGGCCTCGTCCGCCCGGTCGCCCGCCGGATCCTCGCCGCGCAGCGTCGCCGCCACCTTCGCCCGCTCGTCCCGCAGGTCGTCGAGTTCCCGCCGGAACGCCCGAAGGGCGTCGGCACTCATGGGCTCGGGGCCACCGGTCATACCTGCTCCCGTGGGGTGCGGTCACTGGGGTTCCCTGGACACTCTCATTACCGCACTGTGCGCAGGGTCCGGCAAATCGCCATACGCCCCGCCCGGCTCGGATGCTGTTGGCCTGGGACGGGGACGGGGACGGGGGCGGGGCGGGGCGGCCGGGCCCGGGCTCAGGCTCAGGCTCCGGAGCGGCGACGCGAGAGGCGGGAGAGCAGGAAGCAGGCGGCCGTGAGCCCGACGGCGCTGACCCCGGCCAGCGTCTGCGGCAGGACGGTGCGCTGTTCGCCGGCCGGGGTGCCGCCGTGGCCGTGGTGGCTGACGGTGGAGTGGGGGAGGCCGTCCGCGATCTGCTGCTCCGTCGGGGCCTTCGGTGCCGACGCGGCCGAGGCGGCGGAGAACGTCACGTCCGAGCAGCTGTAGAAGGCCTCCGGGCTGTCACTGCGCTGCCAGATCTTGTAGAGCAGGTGACGGCCCGTCCGCTCGGGAAGGGTGCCACCGAACTCGTAGTAGCCGCTCGGCGCGCTCCGGGTGACGTCGGCCACGGCCACCGGCGTCGGATCCAGGTCCGACCATTTCAGCGGCTTGGTGGGGTCGTAGCCCTCCTTGGTGATGTAGACGGTCATCGTGCCCAGGTGGGGGGCCGTGACGCGGAACCGGAAGTCGGCGGCCCCGGCGGAGACGGGGGTGGCGGCCCAGTCGGTGCGGGCCCAGTCGAGCGCCTTGTACTTCTCCCGGCCCGCCGAGCAGAGCCTGCCGTCGGGAATCACCTCCTGGTGCCGCCCGTTGACGTTGGCGAGGTTGACCTCGTTCCAGTCGTAGAGGGGCTGCGTGCCGCTCTCCGCGATGAGGTCCTTGCACACCTGGGAGTCCGGGTGCTCGGGCCCCTCCGCGTAGCAGGCCGCCACGCGGCTGACCGGGTCGTACATGGTGCCGTGCGCGGAGGCCTGTTCCGCGGGCAGGAGGAGCAGCAGGGGGGTGGCGGCGGCGACGGCCGCCACCCCCGCCGTGGTGCGTGCGGACATGTGGGGGGTGTCCCTTCTCCAGTGCGGTGCTCAAGTCGGGTGCCACTCCTGAGCTTTGCATTGGCCTAGACCAAGGACAAGGGGCTGGTATGGACCTTCTTGCCGGGGTGTCTGACGGGCGAGGTTCTGCGGTGCTGACGCGTGGTCAGCGGGGGCGGTGAGGCCGTCGGGTCGGTGGGAGCGGGGCCGCCGGCCGCGCCTGCGGCGGTGTCAGTACAGCTCGACGATCGACGGCGGGACGACGATGTGGCGGGCCCGGTGCTCCCCGCCGATGCGGATCAGCGTGGCGGCCCGGGCGTCGTCGCGGCCGGCCGCCCCGGAGACCGCCTCGCGGTGACTCGCGCACGTGGCGCACGTGGGGCTCCACTCGGGGAGCTGGCCGAGATGCTCGGCGGCCATGTGCTCCGCGAGCGCGATCTGGGAGGAGACGATGCTGTCGAACGGATCGTGGTCCACGTGGGCTTGGCCGGTGAGGCGCAGTTCCTCCACCGTCTCGATGGCTCTCTTCATGAAGCGGTAGCGGTCCGCGCACTCCTGGCAGGCCCACATCCAGGCCGGGGGAAGGGGCCATTCGTCCTCGGGCCTGATCTGGTCGGCACTCATGCCGGTCACCGTAGCCGCCAACGGCGACACTCCGGGGCGAACCGGCCGAACTCGTCTGGATTCGCCGTCGCGTTGCCGGCTGCGACCGGCGGTCAGACCAGCTCGAGTCGGACGTCGGCCGCTCCGCGTGCCGTGCCGAGGACCGCCGACTCGGCCTCCAAGACCGCCCTCACGCCGCGGGAGAGCGTAGCGAAGGGATGCACCGTCACGTCCAGCCTGCGGCCCCGTGTCCTGGCCCGCCCGGTTCCGGCCACCTCGGCGCCGTTCCGGTGCCCCCGGCGAGCCGATCGCGCGCCATACCTCCTTCCGGTGGTCGGCGTCGGGCACGAGGAGCGCCCGGTTGCGGGGCCGCGGGAACGGATCGCCCGGGGGCAGCAGGCGGACGGTCTGGGACGGGCGTGCGGAGAGCGGCTCGTCGAGGCGCTCCGCGGGCAGGACGGCGGCGACCGTGGCGACGGCGACTTACGGGGTCGCCCTTCTGCAACGTGTTGTGGGCCGTCGTCGTGTGGATGATCGTCCGCCCGGCTCGACGACGGGGGTGTGACGGCAGGCGGAGGCCGCGCACGGCCCGGGCGCACGGGGCCCCGTCGGCCGCGCGACGAAAGGGCACGGTGACGAGCGCCACGTGCCCCGGCCTGCGACACGGGAGTGATCTCCGCGGGATCGGGCGGGTTTTTCCTACACTCGCGGAATGCGGATACCGAGTGATGCCCCGGAGGAGGAGTGGGAGGGCCTGGCCGAGGTCGTTCCGCTGCGCGGCGGCTATGAGTGGGGTTCCTGGGCCACCGTCCCGCAGTTGCCCGTGGCGGACGCCGGCGACGACGCACGGCTTCCGGCGGAGGACGCCGAAGCCGAGGTGGGCGGGCGGCAGTTCGTCGTCGTCCGGCTCCAGGTCTTCGCGGACGCGCGGGACGTCGCCGAGCACGTGATGGCGGGGGATCCCGTGCTGCTCGACCTCACTGCCGCGGAACAGGACGTGGCACGGCGCGTGCTGGACTTCGCCAGCGGTGTCGTGTTCGGGCTCGGAGGCGGGATGAACCGCATCAACGGCGACGTCTTCCTCGTCACGCCCCTGGGCACGGAGGTCGACGACGGCTGAGCCGGGGGCCGGGGCGGGCGGTCGGGCGTCGTGCGGACGGGGCGCGACCGCGAAGCCGCGCGATGGGTGGATCATGGACGTATGAGCACCGACGACGACCGCGGTCTCGCGGCGCGGCAGCGGCGGTTGGCCGCGTTCGCCGCCGCCCGGGACTGGGGGCAGTACCACAATCCGAAGAACCTGGCCGCGGCGTTGAGCGTCGAGGCGGGGGAGCTCGTGGAGATCTTCCAGTGGCTCACGCCCGAGCAGTCCGCCGCCGTCATGGACCGGCCGGAGCAGGCGGCGCGGGTGCGCGACGAAGTCGCCGACGTGCTGGCGTACTTGCTGCAATTCTGCGAGGTGCTGGGCGTAGACGCGCTGGAAGCCCTGGACGCCAAGATCGAACGGAACGAGGAACGCTTCCCTGCCCCGGGCGCCGACGGGGCAGCCGGCACACCGCTGAACGGGTGATGGAGTTGTCCCCAACCCGCCGGTAATCCACCGCTTTCAGGGGGCGCTGGACCGCCTGACGACCACCCGTCACCGTGAGTGCGTACGAGGCTTCGCCCAGTGAAGCCCAGAGGCTCTACACGGCTCACGGAGAGGGTAGATGGATGCGCTACGGCTCATCGGAATCAGCCGCTCGGCGCTCGCGCGCTGCGGGGACGGTACGCAGATCGTGGCGGAGGCCTGGCAGGCCCAGGCGCTTGCCCAGGCGGTGGGGCGTCTGCTGGCCGACAGCGGCCCGCCCCAGTCGCGGCCGGCCGCCGACGCGTTGGCCCGGGCGGGGGTCCGGCTGCGCTCCCTCCCCGGTGGCGCCGCCGAGGTCCGGGCGGTGCGGCTCACCGGGGTCCGCGAACCCCATCACGCCCTGGAGGAACTGGCCAAATTCCTGGCCGAGTTGTGTACCGTCCTGGTCGAAGTTGCGGCCGGCGCGGAGGAGGAATCCCTCTACTGGCACTGCCTGGAGGCTCTGGACGCGGCGGGGGAGGCCGCCGATCACGCGGTCTGTGTGCGCGGCAGCCTTCCCCGTGTTCCCCCGTAGGCCGGGGCGGCCGCACCGCTGGTGGCTGCCGGGGCCGCGTCGCCGTCCCGGCGGTGTTTGCACTCCAAGGCAGGATGGAGTGCATGGACCTTCGCATCTTCACCGAGCCCCAGCAGGGGGCGAGCTACGACACACTGCTGCGCATGGCCAAGGCCAGCGAGGAACTCGGCTTCGACGCCTTCTTCCGTTCGGACCACTACCTGGCGATGGGGGAGGCCGACGGCCTTCCGGGGCCGACGGACGCCTGGATCACCCTGGCCGGGCTGGCCCGCGAGACGAACCGCATCCGCCTGGGCACCCTGATGACGGCCGGCACGTTCCGGCTGCCGGGGGTTCTGGCGATCCAGGTGGCCCAGGTGGACGCCATGTCCGGCGGTCGTGTCGAGTTCGGGCTCGGGGCCGGCTGGTTCGAGGCCGAGCACACGGCGTACGGCATTCCGTTCCCGAAGGAGAAGTTCGGCAGGCTGGAGGAACAGCTCGCCATCGTCACCGGAATGTGGAAGACCCCGCCCGGCGAGACCTTCGACTTCGACGGGAGGTTCTACCGGCTCAGCGGCTGCCCCGCGCTGCCGAAGCCCGCCCAGGACCGGCTGCCGGTGTTGATCGGCGGGCACGGCGCCACCCGCACCCCGCGCATCGCCGCACGCTACGCCGACGAGTTCAACATCCCCTTCGCCTCCCTCGAGGAGAGCGCCCGCCAGTTCGGGCGGGTCCGCGCGGCGGCTGCCGAGCAGGGGCGCGCTCCCGAGGAGCTCGTGTACTCCAACGCCCTGGTCGCGTGTGTGGGCAAGGACGACGCGGAGGTCTCCCGCCGGGCCGCCGCCATCGGCCGCGAGGTGGCCGAGCTCAAGGAGAACGGGCTCGCCGGCTCCCCCGCCGAGGTGGTGGACAAGATCGGGCGATACGCGGAGACCGGCTCGCAGCGCATCTACCTCCAGATGCTCGACCTCGACGACCTGGAACACCTTGAGCTGATCTCCTCCCAGGTACAGGTGCAGCTCTCTTGACCCCGCCCCCTGCCCCGCTGGCCGAAGCGCTCGCCCGCACGACACTCGTCCTCGACGGCGGTCTGTCCAACCAGCTCGCCGCCCAGGGCTGCGACCTGGGCGACGCGCTGTGGTCGGCGCGGCTGCTGGCGGACGATCCCGGGCAGGTGCGCGCCGCGCACGCGGCCTATGTCGAAGCCGGGGCGCGGGTCCTCATCACGGCCAGCTACCAGGCGTCCTTCGCGGGCTTCGCGCGGCGCGGCCTCGGCCCGTCGGCCGCCGCCGGGCTCTTCGCCCGCAGCGTCGAGGTGGCGCGGGCGGCGGCGGGGGAGCAGGCGGTGTGGGTGGCGGGGTCCGTCGGGCCGTACGGTGCGGTGCTCGCCGACGGCAGCGAGTACCGGGGCCGGTACGGGCTCAGTACCCGGGAGCTGGTCCGCTTCCACCGGCCGCGCATCCAGGCCCTGGCGGCGGCCGGTCCGGACGTGCTGGCCCTGGAGACCGTGCCGGACGTGCGGGAGGCGGAGGCCCTGCTCCTGGCAGCGGAGGGCTGCGGAGTCCCGGTGTGGCTCAGCTACACGGTCCTGGGTGAGCGGACCCGGGGCGGGCAACTCCTGCCCGAGGCGTTCGCCGTGGCGGCCGGGGCCGACCAGGTGATCGCCGTCGGGGCCAACTGCTGCGCGCCCTCCGACGCGGGCTTCGCCGTCGCGGCGGCGGCCGAGGCCACCGGCAAGCCGGTCGTCGTCTACCCGAACAGCGGGGAGCGCTGGAGTGCGCAGGCCCGGGCGTGGCAGGGCGAGGTCGCCTACGACCCGCGGCAGGCGGTGCGCTGGCAGGCGGCGGGGGCCCGGCTGATCGGCGGCTGCTGCCGCGTCGGCCCGGGGCACATCGCCCAACTCGCCCGGCAGCTCGCCCCGTAGCCGCGGCCCGGCCGGCGTGGCGAGGGCGCACCCAGCCCGTCCCGGCGGTCGGGCAGGCCGGGGGCGTGATCCGGCCCCGGCGGCGCGGGGAAGGGAGGAAAGGTCGGCCGTTTCCTGGGCAGGGCGCCCCCGGCTCGGCAAGGATGAGTGCATGGGATTCCACGTCGATTCCGAGGCCGGGCGGCTGCGCCGCGTCATCCTGCACCGCCCCGGGCTCGAGCTCAAAAGGCTCACCCCGACCAACAAGGACGATCTCCTGTTCGACGACGTGCTGTGGGTCCGCCGGGCGCGGCAGGAGCACGACATGTTCGCGGACGTGCTGCGCGAGCGGGGCGTCGAGGTGCACCTGTTCGCCGACCTGCTCACCGAGAGCCTGGACCTCCCGCCCGCGCGGAGGCTGGTCCTGGACCGGGTCTTCGACGAGCGGGAGTTCGGTCCGCTCGCCACCGACCACCTGCGGGCCGCCTACGACGAGTTGTCCTCGGCCGAGCTGGCCCGCGTGCTGATCGGGGGTGAGACGAAGCGGGAGTTCCTGGAGCGGCACGTCGAGCCGATGTCCGTCCGCTTCCACGTCATGGACATGGACGACTTCCTGCTCAGCCCGCTGCCCAACCACCTCTTCGCCCGGGACACCTCGGCCTGGATCTACGACGGGGTGGCCATCAACGCCATGCGCTGGCGGGCCCGGCAGCGCGAGACGGCCCACTTCGAGGCCGTCTACCAGCACCACCCGCTCTTCGCCGGGTCCGACTTCCACTTCTGGTCGCGCGGCGAGAGCACCCACCCGTCCACGATCGAGGGGGGCGACGTCCTCGTGATCGGCAACGGCGCGGTGCTGGTCGGCATGAGCGAGCGCACCACCCCGCAGGCGGTGGAGATGCTGGCCAAGGTGCTCTTCGAGGCCGGTTCCGCGCGCACCATCGTGGCTCTGGACCTGCCGAAGGCCCGCTCGTTCATGCATCTGGACACCGTCATGACGATGATCGACGGGGACACGTTCACCCAGTACGCGGGGCTGGGCATGCTGCCCTCCTACACCATCGAACCGGCGGCGGACGGGGACGAGCTGAAGGTCACCGGGCACCCCCCGGAGCACATGCACCACGCCATCGCGGCGGCCCTGGGGCTGGACGCAATCCGGGTGCTCACCCCCGTGCAGGACGTGCGTTCGGCCGAGCGGGAGCAGTGGGACGACGGTTGTAACGTGCTCGCCGTGGAGCCCGGTGTGGTGATGGCCTACGAGCGCAACGTCACGACCAACACCCATCTGCGCAAGCAGGGCATCGAGGTGGTGGAGATCCCCGGAAGCGAGCTGGGCCGGGGGCGTGGCGGTCCGCGCTGCATGAGCTGCCCCGTGCAGCGCGATCCCGTCGGCTGAAGGCTCGGGGGCGGGCTGCATAGGGATGCAGGGATGCGTATATAATTTCGCCAATCCCTCGTTCGCGACCCAGGAGCCCTCCCATGGCGACAGACCTCGCCGGCCGCCACTTCCTCAAGGAGCTGGACTTCACCCCCGAGGAGTTCCGTGGCCTGATCCGGCTCGCCGCCGAGCTGAAGGCCGCCAAGAAGCTGGGCACCGAGGTGCAGCGGCTGCGCGGGCGGAACATCGCGCTGGTCTTCGAGAAGACCTCCACGCGCACCCGCTGCGCCTTCGAGGTCGCAGCGGCGGACCAGGGTGCCGCGACGACGTTTCTGGACCCCTCAGTCTCGCAGATGGGCCACAAGGAGTCGGTCCGGGACACGGCCCGCGTGCTCGGCCGGATGTTCGACGCCGTCCAGTACCGGGGCAGTGCGCAGGACACCGTCGAGGAGCTGGCCGCGTACGCGGGCGTCCCCGTCTACAACGGGCTCACCGACGACTGGCACCCGACCCAGATGCTCGCCGACGTGCTCACGATGACCGAGCACTGCGCCAAGCCGCTGACCGAGATCGCCTTCGCCTATCTCGGCGACGCCCGCTCGAACATGGGTAACTCCTACCTCGTCACCGCCGCCCTCCTCGGCATGGACGTGCGCATCGCCGCGCCCCGCGCGCTGTGGCCGCGGCAGGAGGTCGTCGACCGGGCCCGTGGGCTGGCGGCCGAGACCGGGGCCCGGGTCCTGCTGGACGAGGAGGTCGCCGACGCGGTGCACGGCGCCGACTTCGTCGCGACCGACGTGTGGGTCTCCATGGGGGAGCCCCGGGAGGTCTGGGACGAGCGCATCGCGCTGCTCACCCCCTACGCGGTCACGATGGAGGTGCTGCGCGCGACCGAGAACCCCGAAGTGCGGTTCCTGCACTGCCTGCCCGCCTTCCACGGCCTGGGCACCGCCCTCGGCCGGGAGATCCACGCGCGGCACGGGCTGGCCTCGCTGGAGGTGACGGACGAGGTGTTCGAGTCCGAGCACTCGCTCGTCTTCGACGAGGCCGAGAACCGGATGCACACCATCAAGGCCGTTCTCGTCGCCACGCTGCCCGAGCGCGCGGGGGTGCCCGGGGTCTGACGGCCGCGCCGTCGGTGGGGCGGGGCACTCGGGGGACCGCAGTGCGTATCGCGGACTCGTGACGGGAGTAAGAAACCGGTGATACTTTCGCTCGCATGAGCCCGTTCACCGGTTCCGCACGCAGCACCGACGACTGGCACCACATCGGCGTAGAACGGGACGACGGCGTCGTCACCGTGACCCTGAACCGCCCCGAGCGGCTCAACGCCCTCACCTTCGAGGCCTACGCCGACCTCCGCGACCTGCTGGCGGAGCTCTCCCGGGAGCGCTCCGCCCGCGCCCTCGTCCTCGGCGGCACCGGGCGGAGCTTCTGCTCCGGCGGCGACGTCGAGGAGATCATCGGGGCCACCCTGAGCTCCGACACCGCGGAGCTCCTCGACTTCAACCGGATGACGGGTCAGGTCGTCCGGGCCATCCGCGAGGCGCCCTTCCCCGTCGTCGCCGCGCTGCACGGCGCCGCCGCCGGGGCGGGTGCCGTCCTCGCGCTGGCCGCCGACTTCCGCGTCGCCGACCCGAGCACCCGCTTCTCCTTCCTCTTCACCCGCGTCGGCCTCTCCGGCGGGGACATGGGCGCCGCCTACCTCCTGCCCCGGGTGGTCGGGCTCGGCCACGCCACCCGCATCCTCATGCTCGGCGACGCCGTCACCGCCGACGAGGCCGAACGCATCGGGCTCGTCAGCCGGTCGGTCAAGGACGGCGAGGCCGACGAGGCGGCCCGCGCCCTCGCCCGCCGGCTGGCCGACGGCCCCGCCCTCGCCCACGCCCAGACCAAGGCCCTGCTGACCGCCGAGCTGGACCTGCCCCTGTCCGCCGCCGTCGAGATGGACGCCGCCACCCAGGCGCTGCTCATGCACAGCGACGACTACGCCGAGTTCCACGCCGCCTTCACCGGGAAGAGGGCCCCCGTATGGCAGGGCAGGTAGCACAGCCCGCGCGCCGCGTCGCCGTCATCGGCGGCGGACCCGGCGGCCTCTACGCCGCCGCGCTGCTCAAACGCCTCGACGCGGCCCGCCACATCACCGTCTACGAACGCAACGCCCCCGAGGACACCTTCGGCTTCGGCGTCGTCCTCTCCGACGAGACGCTCGGCGGCATCGAGCACGCCGACCCCGTCGTCTACGCGGCCCTGCGCGAGCGCTTCGTGCGCTGGGACGCCATCGACATCGTCCACCGCGGCCGCACCCTCACCTCCGGCGGGCACGGCTTCGCGGCGCTCGGCCGCCGCGACCTGCTCGCCGTCCTGCACGAGCGCTGCCGCGCGCTCGGCGTCGAGCTGCGCTTCCGCACCGAGGCCCCGCCCGCGGCGCGGCTCGCGGACGAACACGACCTCGTGGTCGCCGCCGACGGCGTGCACAGCACCACCCGCGAGGCGCACCGCACGGCCTTCGGCACCGACCTCACCCCCCACCGCTGCCGCTACGTATGGCTCGCCGCGGACTTCGCCTTCGACGCCTTCCGCTTCGAGATCAACGAGACGCCGCACGGCGTCATGCAGCTCCACGGCTACCCGTACGCCGCGGACGTGTCCACCGTCATCGTCGAGATGTGCGAGGAGGTGTGGCGTTCGGCCGGGTTCGACGAGCTGGACGAGCGGGACTCGGCCGAGCGCTGCGCCGAACTCTTCGCCGACGCCCTCGGCGGCCGGCCCCTGCGCGGCAACAACTCCCAGTGGACGGTCTTCCGCACCGTCGTCAACGAGCGCTGGCACCACGGGAACACCGTTCTGCTCGGCGACGCCGCCCACACCGCGCATTTCTCCATCGGCTCCGGTACCAAGCTCGCCGTCGAGGACGCCCTGGCGCTCGCCGCGTGCCTGCGCGAACAGCCCGGTGTGCCGCAGGCCCTGGCCGCGTACGAGGCCGAACGCCGGCCCGTCGTGCGATCGGTGCAGCGGGCGGCCCGCGCCAGCCTGGAGTGGTTCGAGGACCTGTCCCGCTACACCGGCCAGCCGCCCCGGCAGTTCGCGTTCAACCTGCTCACCCGCAGCCGCCGGGTCACCCACGACAACCTCCGGCTGCGCGACGCCGGATTCACCGAGAGCGTCGCCCGCGAGGCCGGTGTGCCGCCGGACACCCCGCCGATGTTCACCCCCTTCACGCTCGGCGGCGTCCGGCTGCGCAACCGCGTCGTCGTCTCGCCCATGGACATGTACTCCGCCCAGGACGGCGTCCCCGGCGACTTCCACCTCGTCCACCTGGGCGCCCGCGCCCTGGGCGGGGCCGCGCTGGTCATGACCGAGATGGTGTGCGTCGCTCCCGAGGCCCGGATCACCCCGCGCTGCGCCGGGCTGTGGAACGCGGCCCAGGAGGCCGGATGGCGGCGCGTCGTCGAGTTCGTGCGGGCCCAGTCGCCGACGGCCGCCATCGGCGTGCAGCTCGGCCACGCCGGCCGCAAGGGCTCGACCCGGGTGATGTGGGAGGGCATCGACCAGCCGCTTCCCGAGGGCAACTGGCCCCTCGTGGCCCCCTCGCCGATCCCGTACCTCGACGGCGTCAGCCAGCGGCCGCGCGAGCTGACGCGTGCCGATCTCGCCGGGATCCGCGAGGCGTTCGCCGCCGCGGCGCGCCGCGCGGCCCGTGCGGGCTTCGACGTCCTGGAGCTGCACTGCGCGCACGGCTACCTGCTGTCCGGGTTCCTCTCGCCGCTCACCAACCGCCGCACCGACGCCTACGGCGGTGACCTGACCGGGCGGCTGCGCTTTCCCCTGGAGGTCCTCGACGCCGTCCGGCAGGCGTGGCCGGAGGAGCGGGCGCTGACGGTCCGGATCTCCGCCACCGACTGGGCCGACGGCGGCAGCACCTCCGACGACGCCCTCGGCATCGCCGCCGCCTTCGCCAAACGGGGGGCCGACGCCATCGACGTCTCCACGGGTCAGGTGGTCTCCGACGAGCGTCCCGACTACGGCCGCTCCTACCAGGTGCCCTACGCCGACCGCATCCGCAACACCCTCGGCGTGCCGGTCATCGCCGTCGGCTCGATCTCCTCCTGGGACGACGTCAACTCCCTCGTCCTGGCCGGCCGCGCCGACCTGTGCGCCCTCGCCCGCCCCCACCTGTACGACCCGCACTGGACGCTGCACGCCGCCGCCGAGCAGGGCTACAGCGGCCCCGGCGCGCCCTGGCCCGCGCCCTACCGCGCGGGCAGCCGCAGGCCGCCGACGGGCCGCACCGATGCCCCCCGCCCCCGGCTCGCGCTGTGACCGGTGCGGTGTGCCGCAGGGTGCGGGTTCGCTGTGGCCGTCCGCGCGGTTCGCCGAGCCCCTTCCCGGGCGCGTCAGCTCGTGCCGTACCGCCTGCGCAGCTCCACCTTGCGGACCTTGCCGCTCACCGTCATCGGGAACTCGCTCAGCACCTCCAGCCGGCGCGGCACCTTGTAGTGCGCGAGCCGTTCCCGGCAGAACGCCGCGACCCCCTCCAGCGTCGGCGGGTCCCCCGGGTCCCGGGGGATCACGCAGGCCAGGATCTCCTCGCCGTACCGCTCGTCGGGCACGCCCACGACCTGCACGTCGGCGATCTGGGGGTGCGTGTGGAGGAACTCCTCGATCTCGCGGGGGTAGACGTTCTCCCCGCCCCTGATGATCATGTCCTTGATCCGGCCGACGATCTGGACGTAGCCGTCCTCCCGCATCACCGCGAGGTCCCCGGTGTGCATCCAGCGACCCGCGTCGACCGCCTCCGCCGTCTTCTCCGGCTCCTCCCAGTAGCCGAGCATGACGCTGTACCCGCGCGTGCACAGCTCGCCAGCCGTCCCGCGCGGCAGGGTCACGCCCGTCCCCGGGTCGACGACCTTGACCTCGATGTGGGGCAGCACCCGGCCGACGGTGCCGGTGCGGCGTTCGAGGTCGTCCTCGCGGCGCGTCTGGGTGGAGACGGGCGAGGTCTCCGTCATGCCGTAGGCGATCGAGACCTCCGCCATGTTCATCTCCGTCACCACCCGCTTCATCACCTCCACCGGGCACGGCGAGCCCGCCATGATCCCGGTGCGCAGCGAGGAGAGGTCGTAGGAGGCGAACCCGGGCAGGCCGAGCTCGGCGATGAACATCGTCGGGACGCCGTACAGCGCGGTGCAGCGCTCCTGCTCGACGGCGCGCAGGGTGGCGGCCGGCTCGAACGACGGGGCCGGGATCACCACACAGCCCCCGTGCGAGGTCGCCGCGAGGTTGGCCAGGACCATGCCGAAGCAGTGGTAGAACGGCACCGGGACGCAGACCCGGTCCCGCTCCGTGTATCCGATCATCTCGCCGACGAAGTAGCCGTTGTTGAGGATGTTGTGGTGCGAGAGGGTGGCGCCCTTGGGGAAGCCCGTCGTGCCCGAGGTGTACTGGATGTTGATGGGGTCGTCGCAGGACAGCTCGGCCTCCCGGGCCCGCAGCCGCTCCTCGCTCACCGCTCCCGCCTCGTCGAGCAGCTCGTCCCAGGAGACGTCGTCGAGGTAGTGCACGGACCGCAGCCGCGGGCAGGACGCGCGCACGGCCTCGACCATGGCGCGGTAGTCGCTCGTCTTGTGCGCCTGTGACGCGATCAGGAGCGAGACCCCGGACTGCTTGAGGACGTACTCCAGCTCCCGGGACCGGTAGGCCGGGTTGATGTTCACCAGGATCGCGCCGATCCGGCCCGTGGCGTACTGCGTGAGCACCCACTCCGCCCGGTTGACCGCCCAGATGCCGACCCGGTCGCCCTTGGCGACGCCGAAGCCCATCAGCCCGCGCGCCAGTTCCTCGACGGCGGCGCCGAACTCCGCGTACGTCCAGCGGGAGCCGCCCGGCACGTCGACCAGCGCCTCCCGCTCCGGCCAGGCGGCCACGGCCCGGTCCAGGTTGCGGCCGATGGTGTCGCCGAGCAGGGGCGCCGTGCCGGTGCCGTGTGCGTACGAGAGCGTCATCGCAGCTCCTCCTCCGCGTACTCGGCGTCCGACCCCTCGGCCGTCCGTTCCCGCAGCTCGATCCGGCGGATCTTCCCTGAGACCGTCTTCGGCAGCGCGCCGAACTCCAGCCGTCTGATGCGCTTGTACGGGGCGAGGACGGCGCGCGAGTGCGCGAACAGCAGCCTGGCCGTGTCCGCGTCCGGTTCCCAGCCCTCGGCCAGGACGACGTACGCCTTGGGCACGGCGAGCCGCAGCGGGTCCGGCGCGGGGACGACGGCGGCCTCCGCGACCGCCTCGTGCTCCAGCAGCGCGCTCTCCAGCTCGAAGGGGCTGATCTTGTAGTCGCTGGCCTTGAAGACGTCGTCGCTGCGGCCCACGTACGTGAGGTAGCCGTCCTCGTCGCGGGCCCCGATGTCACCGGTGCGGTAGAAGCCGTCCCTCATCGCCTCGGCGGTGCGCCGTTCGTCCCCGTGGTAGCCGGTCATCAGCCCCACGGGCCGCTCGGCGAGGTCGACGGCGATCTCGCCCTCGGCCGCCCCCGGCTCCCCGGTCACGGGATCGAGCAGCTCGATGCGGTAACCGGGGCTGGGACGTCCCATCGAGCCCGTCTTGAGCGGCTGGCCGGGGCTGTTGGCCACCTGGACGGCCGTCTCCGTCTGGCCGAAGCCGTCCCGGATCGTCACGCCCCACGCGCGGCGTACGGTCTCGATGACCTCGGGGTTGAGCGGCTCACCGGCCGCCACGACCTCGCGCGGCGGCCGCCGCAGGCTGCTCAGGTCCGCCTGGATCAGCATGCGCCACACGGTCGGCGGGGCGCAGAAGCTCGTGATCCCCTCCCGGTCCATCTCGGCCATCAGCCGGCCGGCGTCGAAGCGGCCGTAGTTGTGGATGAAGACGGTGGCCTCCGCGTTCCACGGTGCGAAGAGGTTGGACCAGGCGTGCTTGGCCCAGCCGGGCGAGGAGATGTTGAGGTGCACGTCACCGGGCCGCAGCCCGATCCAGTACATCGTCGCCAGATGGCCGACGGGGTAGGAGACGTGCGTGTGCTCGACGAGCTTGGGCCGCGAGGTCGTGCCGGAGGTGAAGTAGAGCAGCAGCGTCTCGTCGGCCCGGGTGGGCCCGTCCGGAGCGAAGGTCTCCGGGCCGTCGTACGCCTCCCCGTAGGCCAGCCAGCCCTCGCTCTGGCCGCCGACCACGATCCGCGTGTAGTCACCGGGGACGTCGTCGAACTTGACCGTGTCGCCGGGACGGGTGACGACGTGTCGTACCCGGCCGCGCTCGACCCGGTCGCGCAGGTCGGCCGGGCCCAGCAGCGGGGTCGCCGGGACGACGACGGCCCGCAGCTTCATCGCGGCGAGCGCCGTCTCCCACAGCTCGGTCTGGTTGCCGAGCATGACGAGGACGCGGTCTCCGGCCCGTACGCCCCGCGCGCGCAGCCAGTTGGCCGCCTGATTCGAGCGGGCCGCCAGCTCGGCGAACGACAGCCGCGCCCCCGGCCCGTCCTCCTCGACGATCCGCAGCGCCGTCCTGTCGTTGCCCTCCGCGATGACGTCGAACCAGTCCAGGGCCCAGTTGAAGTGCTCCGGTCTGGGCCACGCGAAACCCTTGTAGGCCCGTCCGTAGTCCTCCCGGTGCTCCAGCAGGAAGTCCCGGGCGGCCCGGAACTCCTCCGTGGCGCTGCCTGACGTCATGTGTCCTCCTCGTTGCGGGACCGGCCGCGTCCATCGTGTAATCGGTGACCCAGGTCTCACCACCCCCGTTCGGGGGTACTGTCCCCGGCCGGAGGAGTGCGACGTGAGCGGAGCCGACGACGCGGGCGCGATGCGGGCGGCGCTGCTGCGGCTGCGCCGGGACACGGGCCTGCCCGTCGCGTTCGGCGGCCTGCTGGGCGACGCCCCGCGGCTGCGCATCGAGGAGCTCACCGGCGCGGCGACCGGTGCGCTGCGCGGCCTCGCCATCACGCCCGGCAACGGCCTCGGCGGGAAGACGATGGCGCTCTCCCGGCCCTGCGCGGTGACGGACTATCCGGCGGCCCGGCACATCAGCCACGAGTACGACGCGGCGGTCGCGGCCGAGGGCCTGCGCTCCGTCGTCGCGGTGCCCGTCGTCGTCCGGCGCGGCGTGCGCGGCCTGCTCTACGGCGCGCTGCGCCGCCCGGCCGCGCTGGGCGACCGGGTCGTGGACGCCGTCGTCGCCGCCGCGCGGGACGTCGAGCACGCCCTCGTCGTGCGCGACGAGGCCGAACGGCTGCTGGGCCGCGCCGGGCGGCCGGAACCGCAGGACGACGTGGCCGGCCGTCCCGGGGCCTGGGAGACGGTGCGCGAGATCCACGGCGAACTGCGCGCCCTGGCCCCGCGGATCGACGATCCCGCACTGCGCGACGAACTGCTCGCCGCGTGCGGACGGCTGGCGGCGGCCGGACGTGAACGCCCGGCGGCGGCGGTCTCGCTGACGCCGCGCGAGCTGGACGTCCTCGGCTGCGTCGCCGCGGGCGCGACGAACCCGGCCGCGGCCCGGCGGCTGGGTCTGCGCCCGGAGACGGTGAAGGCGTATCTGCGGTCGGCGGCCCGCAAGCTGGGGGCGCACGGCCGGCTGGAAGCCGTGGTGGCGGCCCGCCGGTCGGGGCTGCTGCCGTGACGTGCCGGACGGTGCCGGGCACGCCGGGCGTCACCGGCCCCCTGCCCCGTCCCCGTCTTCGTCCTCGCCCCCGCCCTCGTCCCCGTCTTCGTCCTCGCCCTCGTCGAACCAGTGGTCGGACTCCTCGCGCAGGTTGGCCACCACCACGGCCACCGGCGGGATCAGCGCGGCCACCACGCTCATGCCGATGGCCAGGGGGACGGAGAACAGCCGCACGAACGCCCACGCGCTGACGAACAGCGCGAGGCACAGCGCCATCAGCGCGAAGTAACGGCGCTCCCGCTTCGGCTGCGAACCGGTCGGGGGGCGCCCGCCCGGGGATGCGCGTCCGGCCATGCCTCCAGGCTACGCCCGGCGCCCGCTCGGGGCACCGGCCGTGCGCGTCGTCACGCCGGGGGTGTCGCACGCCCCGTGAGCTGCTCGGCCACGAACCGGGCGCCCACGTCGCGCAGCCGCTCGTGCAGTTCCGCGAAGACGGCTGCCGAGCGCTCGCCGGGCCAGTCGGCGGGCAGCAGCGTGGGCGGCAGGCCCGGGTCGGCGTAGGGGAGCCGGCGCCAGGAGTCCAGGGCCGCCAGGTAGTCGCGGTACGCCTCCTCGGGCGAGGGCTCGTACGCCCGGGCGGCCCAGTCCACGAGGACGGACTCGTGCTCGTCCAGGAAGGCGCGGTGCAGCTCCGCCAGCGCCTCCAGGTCCCACCAGCGCGCGACGGTCTCCTCGGTGGGGCTGAAGCCCGCGTGCGTGCCCAGGAAGAGGTCGACGTAGCCGTCGAGGCCGAGACGTTCGACCGTGTGCCGGGTCTCCGCCAGCAGGTGGGCCGGAGCTATCCACACGCCGGGCGCCGCGTTGCCGAAGCCGAGCCGGGCGAGCCGGGAGCGCAGCAGGTGGCGCTTGGTGCGCTCGCTCTCCGGCACCGAGAAGACGGCCAGCAGCCAGCGCCCGTCCGGCTCCGGACGCCGGTAGATGCGCCGGTCCCCGTCCTCCAGCAGCTCCCGGGCGGCGGCCGACGGCGCGTAGCCGGCCGCCTTGCTGCGCGCGTCGGCGACGGTGAGCAGCCCGCGCCGCTTCAGCCGGGAGACGGCGGACCGCACGGCCGGGGCGTCGACGCCGAAGGGCGCCAGCAGGCGGATGAGCGCGGCGACGGGGACGCGGGCGTCCGCGGTCAGGTCGCGCCCGTAGGCGCCGTAGAACGTGAGGATCAGGGAACCGGGGGTGCGCTGCTCTGCCACGCCGTCACTCTAGAGGGCCAGCCGGTGGCCGTGGTTACCGACCGGTTTCCCCGCCCCCGCCCCCGCCCTCGCCCCCGGCCCCGGCCCCGGCGTCCGCGCCGTCCCCCGCGCCCGCCTCCCGCAGCCGGAAGCGCTGGAGCTTGCCCGTCGGCGTCCGCGGGAGTGCGGCGGTGAACACGAACGTCCGGGGGCACTTGTAGGGGGCCAGCTCGGCTCGGGCGAAGGCGCCCAGCTCCTCGGCCGTCTCCGGGGTGCGGGGGACCCCGTCCCGCAGGACGACGTGGGCGACCGCGATCTGGCCGCGCCGGGCGTCGGGCCGCCCCACGACGGCCGCCTCGGCGACGTCCGGGTGCCGCAGCAGCGCGTCCTCCACCTCCGGGCCCGCGATGTTGTAACCGGAGGAGACGATCATGTCGTCGGCGCGGGCGACGAAGCGGAAGTAGCCGTCCGGCTCCCGGACGTAGGTGTCACCCGTGAGGTTCCAGCCGCCCTGGACGTAGCCGCGCTGCCGGTCGTCGGCGAGGTAGCGGCAGCCCACCGGCCCGCGCACCGCCAGCAGGCCCGGCTCGCCGTCGGGCAGGGGCAGGCCGTCCGGCTGCTGGATGCGGGCCTCGAACCCGGGCACGGGCACGCCGGTCAGCCCGGGGCGGGCGTCGTCGTCGGCCGCGGAGATGAAGATGTGCAGCAGCTCGGTGGCGCCGATCCCGTTGATGAGCCGCAGCCCGGTGGCCCGCTCCCAGGCGCGCCACGTGGCCTCGGGGAGGTTCTCCCCGGCGGACACGCAGCGGCGCAGCGACGAGACGTCGTGTCCGTCGAGCCGCTCCAGCATCGCCCGGTAGCCGGTCGGGGCGGTGAACAGCACCGTGACGCGGTGCCGTGCGACCGCCTCCAGCATCTGCTCGGGGCCGCTCCACTGCGCCAGCAGCGCCGACGCGCCCGCCCGCAGCGGGAAGACGAGCAGCCCGCCCAGGCCGAAGGTGAAGCCGAGGGGCGGCGAGCCGGCGAAGACGTCCTCGGGCTCCGGCCGCAGGACGTGCGCGGAGAAGGTGTCGGCGACGGCCAGCACGTCGCGGTGGAAGTGCACGCAGCCCTTGGGGCGCCCCGTCGTGCCGGAGGTGAAGGCGATGAGCGCGACGTCGTCGGCCGCGGTGTCCACGGCACCGTAGGGGCCGTCGTGGCGCGCGGCCAGCCGCCCCAGCTCGTCGTCGTCACCGCCGAACGCCGTCACCCGCAGGCCGGGGACGTCGGCCTTGACCAGCTCGTCCAGCGCGCTCACGTCGCACAGCGCGTGCCGCACCCGCGCGAGCTCGCACACCGTGCGCAGCTCGCCGCGCCGCTGCGCGGCCAGCACGGTGACGGCGACGGCCCCCGCCTTCGTCACCGCCAGCCAGCAGGCAGCCATCCGGGGGGAGTTGGAGCCGCGCAGCAGCACGCGGTTGCCCGGCGCCACGCCGAGCTCGGCGGTGAGCACGTGCGCGATGCGGTCCACCTCCGCGCGCAGCTGCCTGTACGTCCAGCGCGGGCCGTCGGCGTCGTGCAGGGCTGCGCGGTCGGCGCCGAACCGTGCGATGCCCGCGTCCAGCAACTCGAACCCGCAGTTCAGCCGTTCGGGGTAGTGCGCGGTGGGGCCGCCCTCCAGCAGCAGCCGGGGCCACTGCTCCGGGGGCGGCAGATGGTCGCGGGCGAAGGTGTCGACGTGGGCGGACCGGCTCAGCTCCATGGCGGGTTCTCCCCTTGGGCGGCAACCGAAGAAGTTGGTGTTCCGGGCGTGCCGAGGTGTCGTTGAGCGTAGCGTGATGGTGACGACAGTCAACAGATCGCCATATCGGAGGCCGGCCGAATGCCGCAGTTCGCCCTGAACCCCGAACAGACCGCCTGGTGTGCCGAGTTGCGTGCCCTCGCCGCCGAGAAGCTGCGCCCCCTCGCCGAGAGCGGCGCCCCCGGTGCCGTCAACCGGCCCCTGCTCGCCGCCCTCGGTGAACTCGGGCTGCTGAAACACCTGTTCCCGGCCCAGGCCCTCGACCTGTGCCTCCTGCGCGAGTCCCTCGCCCACGGCTGCACCGAGGCGGAGACGGCCCTCGCCCTCCAGGGGCTCGGCGCCTGCCCCGTCGCGCTCGCCGGGACCGCCGCCCAGCGCGACCGCTGGCTCCCCAGGGTCACCGCCGGGCGGGCCGTCGCCGCCTTCGCCCTCTCCGAGCCCGGCGCCGGCTCCGACGCCGCCGCCCTCGCCCTCTCCGCCCGTCCCGACGGCGACGGCTGGCGGCTCACCGGCACCAAGACCTGGATCTCCAACGCCCCCGGCGCCGACTTCGCCACCGTCTTCGCCCGCACGGGCGAGGAGCCCGGAGCCCGCGGCGTCACCGCCTTCCTCGTGCCCGCCGACCGGCCCGGCCTCACGGTCACGCCCCTCGACATGCTCGCCCCGCACCCCATCGGCACCCTCGACTTCGACGGCGTCCCCGTCAGCCGCAAGGACCTGCTCGGCGACGTCGGAGGCGGCTTCGCGCTCGCCATGCGCACCCTCAACCTCTTCCGCCCCAGCGTCGGCGCCTTCGCCGTCGGCATGGCCCAGGCCGCCCTCGACGCCGCCCTCGACCACGCCGACGCCCGCCACGCCTTCGGCGGCCCCCTGCGCGCCCTCCAGTCCGTCAGCCACCAGCTCGCGGAGATGGCCACCCGCATCGAGGCCGCCCGGCTCCTCGTCTACAGCGCCGCCGCGGCCTACGACCGCGCGGAGCCCGACGTCGCCACCCGGTCCGCCATGGCCAAGCTCCTCGCCACCGAGACCGCCCAGTACGTCGTCGACGCCGCCGTCCAGATCCACGGTGCCGTCGCACTGCAACGCGGCCACCTGCTCGAACACCTCTACCGTGAGGTGCGCGCGCCCCGCATCTACGAGGGCGCCACCGAGGTCCAGCGCACGATCATCGCGAAGGAGCTGTACCGATGACCCTCGACCGCCTGAACCCCGACGCCCTCGCCCGCCCTTCCGGCTTCAGCCACGCCGTCGTCGCCACCGGCTCCCGCCTCGTCCTCCTCGCCGGCCAGACGGCCCTGGACGCCGACGGCCGCATCGTCCCCGGCGACCTCCCCGCCCAGTTCGAGCAGGCCCTCACCAACCTCCTCACCGCCCTCCACGCGGCCGGCGGCACCCCGGCCGAGCTCGCCCGCGTCACCGTCTACACCACGGACGTCCCCGCCTACCGCACCCACGCCGCCGAACTCGGCCGCCTCTGGCGCGAGCACGCGGGCCGCGACTACCCGGCCATGGCCCTCATCGGCGTCACCCGCCTGTGGGACGAGGAGGCCCTCGTCGAACTCGACGGCACCGCGATGCTGGAGTGAACCGTTCCGGGAACGGCGGGGACTCGGTCACCGAAGAGGGCTGAGCCATGGCCGTCGTGCCCGGTACCCGCTTGAGCCGTGCCTCGTGCGGCGCGCAGGGTCGCCGAGGTGCGGGCCCGGCTACGAGATCGAGCGGGCCGCTGTGAAGGATCCCCGCCGAAGCCGGAACGGTTCCGTCAGTGGTGCCCCCTACGGTGTGATCAGTGGGACCCGCCGGAAAGGCTGCGGGTCCGCCCTGGGGAGGGGACCTCCATGTCTGCTGCTGCCACCGTGTCGACCACCTACCTGGAGCTGTCGCAGGACGGCGGCGGCGCGCACAAGTTCTACGAAGTGACCGTCGACGGGATGACCGTGACGGTCCGCTACGGACGGATCGGAGCCGTGGGACAGACGCAGAGGACAACGTTCCCCACGGCGGAGAAGGCACGGGCCGCCGCCGCGAAGAAGGTCGGGGAGAAGGTCCGCAAGGGATACGCTCCGGCCGTCCCCGGACAGCGCGCTCCGCGTGCGGTGACCCGCCGTGAGGTCACCTCGGCCCCCTCCACCGCCCGCGCCGTCGCCCCCGTCCTGTGGCGGTTCCGGACCGGCTCCTCCGCCTTCGGCATCCACGTCGACGACGACCACTGCTGGGTCGGCAACCAGTCCGGCGACGTCTACACCCTGGACCACGACGGCGCCGTGCGCGCCCGCTTCAACCTGCCGGACGGCGTCAAGTGCCTCGTCGCCGACGACTTCTGGATCTACGCCGGCTGTGACGACGGCAAGGTCTACGACCTTTCCTCGAAGCTGCCCTTCGCCGCGTACGACATCGCGGCGGACGTCGACATCTTCTGGCTCGACATCCACGAGGGCGTTCTCAACGTCTCCGACCGTGACGGCCGGCTCACCGTCATCGACCACGAGGACGAGCACCAGTGGGCCCGCCGCAGCCAGGGCGAACACGCCTGGATGGTCCGCGCCGACGACCGCGCCGTGTACCACGGCCACTACCGCGGCGTCACCGCCTACGCACCCGACGGCGGCGGCGAACTCTGGCACACCCCCACCCGCGGCGGCGTGCTGTTCGGTTGGCAGGAGTCCGACGCCGTGTACGCCGGAACCGCCCACCGCGTGGTCCAGCGACTGTCGAAGACCACCGGCACGATCGAGGCCACCTACGCATGCGACAGCGCCGTGTACGCGTGCGCCACCTCGCCCGGCGGCCGGTTCGTCTTCGCCGGCGACGCAGCATCCTCCGTCTACTGCTTCGACCGGGACGGCACGCGCCTGTGGAAGCTCGGCACGGGCGGCGGCTCCGCCCTGTCCATGCAGTACCGCGACGACCGCCTCTACCTCGTCACCACCGACGGCTCCCTCGTCTGCATCGACGCGAGCGAGGCCGCCGTCACCGCCGCCCAGCAGGGCTCGGTCCCCGTCGCCCGCGACGTCAAGCTCGCGGCCGCCCTTCCCACCTACGCCCCCGCCACCGCCGTCGGCGCGGTGACCACCGTCACCCGGGCACCCGCCGGTGCGATCGTCGTCGAATGCGTCCAGCACCACGGCCGCCTCCGCGTCCACGTCGTCTCCGGAGGCTACGACCCGTCCTGGAACGTCCAGTTCCCCCGCGCCATACGCGAACCGGGAGCCCGCTACGTCGTGGACGCCCTGCACGCCGCCTCCGGCGGCTTCTATCGAGTGCGTGGTGAGATCCGCCGCCTTCTCTGAGCCTGACAGAGAACCTGCCTACAGGCAGGCCAGTTCGTCGCCCGTCACCGCTCCGCCCTCGGCCTCGTTGCGGGCGTACCGCACCGGACGCACGCCCTGATGGTCCGCGCCCAGGTACACCTGCAGGGTCGGCTCGCCCCGCGCCGGATAGTCCGTGGCCGGGTCGCCCGTCTCGACGAGCCGCAGACGGGCGGAGGGCAGCGCCGTGGCCAGAGCCCGGGCGGCGCGCTCGGCGGCGGGCCCGTGCTCGATCACGGTCCGCTCCGCCGGCCCGGCGGACAGGGGCGTGCCGGTGGTGGCGAACCCCGTAGCGCGCAACGCCCGGTCGGCCTCGGCCCCGGTGCCGTCACGCCCACTGGCGTCGTGCACCTGTACGGGGATGCTGCGCGGGTCCACCAGCACCGGGGCCGGGTCATCGTCGTCCCGGCCCGGCTCCCGTCCCGGGTCCGGGGCCTTCTCCTCGGCCCGGACCAGCGGCAGGTCGGCGCGGATCCGGCCGAACATCTTCACGGCCGCCGCGTCGTCCCACAGCAGGGTGGAGCCCCAGCCCGGCACCCGGTGGTCGAAGTCGCTGATCGGGACCGTGGCGAACTCCATGTCCCCCCGCCGGATGCCGTGGAGCCACCGGCCGAACTCCACCATCCGCGCCGGGCTCAGCCCCTGGTCGACCCGGGCCGCGGAGTGGGCGACCCCGGCCAGCTCCCGCAGCCGACGGGCATCGGAGAACGCCCCGCGCCCGGCCAGCCCCTCCACCAGACCGGCGACGAAGTGCTGCTGACGGCGCATCCGGCCCATGTCGCCCGGCACGCCCCAGCCGATCTTGCGGGCCCGCACGTAGCGCAGTCCGCGGCGCCCGTCCAGCGTGTGCGTTCCCCTGGACAGCGAAAGACCGGAGCCGCTGTCCCGCATCGGCCGGACGGTGCACACCGGGGCATCGCCGAAACCGTCCACGGCACGTTCGAACGAGCCGAAGTCCAGCTCCGCGTAATGGTCGATCCGCACCCCCGTGGCCCGCTCCAGGGAGCGCACGAGCAGCGGCGGCCCGCCGTGCTTGAGCGCCGCGTTGACCTTCCCCGAGTGCCGGACCCCGGCGTCCTCGTGGCCGCCCTGCCCGCCTGGCTCCCGGTGCGGTGCGAACGGCAGATAGGAGTCACGGGGAATGCTGACCACGCTGACCCGGTCGCGGCGGTCCGACAGATGCACCAGCATCATCACGTCGGCGCAGTCACAGCCCACGCCGCCCACATGCAGCCGGTTCTTCTCGGCCCTGGACAGGCCGTCGCGGGTGTCACTGCCGACCAGCAGGACGTTCAGCCCCCGGCCGGGCGCGGGGCGTTCGTGCTCCGCGATGCCGCCGAACACGTCGATCTGCTCGGCCCGCCCCACGCCCGGGGTGAGCAGGAACAGAGCGGACAGGGCGCCGCAGAGCGCGAGCAGTGACGCCCGGCGCACACGGCACACCAGCAATCGGGCAGGGCCGCCGGGACGGGCAGCGCGGTCAGGGGCGTACACCGGGCACCTCCGAGGTGAGCCTGCCCGTACGGTATGCCGCGCCGATCCCCGCCCCGACGAGCCACGCGTCGGCCGGTCGTGGGTTCCGCCCAGTGGCCCTACCCGCCTGTCGGACAGCCCACTCAACGTGTCGAGGAGTGCCGGCCGGGGTCCGCCGTCGATCGGCGGTGTGGTGGTCCCAGAGCTGTGGCCCTCAGAGGCGATCCGCGCGTCCTTCGCCGTCGGACGTGACGGCTGGGCTCGGTCCGTGGAGTTCGCCGCGCGCGGCTGAGCCGCCGTCGAGCAGTGGGGGAGAGACGCTGCGGGCCGCTCCCGCGACACGCACCCGTTCGTGTCGCGTTTCCGCCGGCCGTGCGGGGGTGCGATGGCCGAGACTCTCGTCGGCGGCCGGAACCGGTCGCGGCGAGACGGACGCGTGAAGCCGTCCGAGAGAAAGGCGCAACCATGCCCCTGCACCCCTCCCAGCGAGACCGAGCCTGCACGCTGCGCACGCTGGTCGACGACGGTCCGCTGCTCCTGCCCAACGCCTGGGACGCCGCGAGCGCCGCCGTGATCGCGGACGCCGGGGCGGCGGCCGTCGCCACGACGAGCGGGGGCGTGGCGTGGTCCCTGGGGCGTGGCGACGGGCACGGGCTGACCCGGGAGGAGATGGCCGAGGCGGTGCGGCGCGTCGTGGCCGCCGTGGACGTGCCGGTCACGGCTGACGTCGAGGGCGGCTACGGCCCGGCGCCCGAGGACGTCGCCGCGACCGTCTCCGCCGTGATCGCCGCCGGGGCCGTCGGCGTCAACGTGGAGGACTCCCGCGGGCCCGGGGAGCTGTTCACCGCACGGGAGCAGGGTGAGCGCATCCGGGCGGCCCGGGCGCGGGCCGAGCGGGACGGGTTGCCGGAACTCCTCGTCAACATCCGTACCGACGTCTACCTCTTCAGGGTGGGCGTGGCCGAGGAGCGGCTGGCCGACGTCCTCGCCCGGGCCGAGGTCTACGCCGAGGCCGGGGCCGACGGGTTGTTCGTGCCCGAGCTGCTGGACCTCGACGCGCTGGCCGCCCTCACCGAGCGCTCGCCTCTGCCCGTCAACGCCTTGGCGGTCCCGGGTGGGCCGGGCGTCAAGGAGCTGGCCGCGGTGGGCGTCCGCCGGATCAGCCTCGGCACGGGCGTGGCCCAGGCCGCCTACGCCGTGGCCCGCGAGGCCACGCGTGAACTGCTGGACACCGGCACGTACTCCGCCCTGGCGGGCGGCCTGGACTACGGCACGCTCGACGGCCTCGTCTCCGGATGAGGGCGGGGACCACACCCGCGTTGTGGTCCGGCTAGGCTTGCTTGAGGTGTTCCGACGACGGGTCCGGCCGGGCCCCGTCGCGCCACGCGTGCCGCATCCGGTGACCGGCCGGGGGCGCCGGCCCAGGAGTTGACGATGCCCCCAGCGCCGTTCACCGGCACGACGGCCCGCCGACGTCGGCGGGCCGCCCGGTGAGCGCGATACCGCGGGCTCACACCCTCGACCTGCATCTGGAGCTCGACCTGCGGCGGCGGCGCGGCCGCCGGGAGCAGCTCGCGGCGGCCCTGCGGCGGGCGGTCGAGTCCGGCCGTCTGCCGCCGGGGGCCCGCCTGCCCTCCACCCGCAGCGTCGCGGCCGAGTTCGGCATCGCCCGCGGGACCGTCGTCGCCGCCTACCAACTCCTCCTCGCCGAGGGCTACCTGGAGACCGTGCAGGGCTCGGGCACCCGGGTCGTCGGCACCGCACCCCCGGCCCCCCGGGCGGCCGCCCGGCCTGCTCTCACTCCCTCACCCGTGGCCCGCGGCGCGCGGCGGTACAGCTTCCAGCCCGGCATGCCCGACGTCACACTGTTCCCCCGCAACGCCTGGATCAAGTCGACGCAGCACGTGCTCACGACGGTTCCGGCCGAGGCCCTGGACTACGGCGACCCCCGGGGCCGCATCGAGCTGCGCCAGGCCCTGGCCGACTATCTGGCCCGGAGCCGGGGGGTGATCACGCAGCCCGAGCGGATCATCATCTGTCACGGCTTCACCCAGGCCCTCGGCCTCATCACGACCGTGCTGGCCGAGCACGGAGTGGACACGGTCTCCGTCGAGAACCCGTGCTACCCGCTGTTCCGCGACGTCATCCAGCTCGCCGGGCTCGACGTCCACACCGTCGACGTCGACGGGGACGGGCTCCTGCCGGCGGGACTCGCCGGCGGCGCAGCGGTCGTCACCCCGATCCACCAGTACCCCCTGGGCGTCAACCTGGCCACCGAGCGCCGCAGGGCGCTGGTCGGCTGGGCCAAGGACGTCGACGCGGTGATCGTGGAGGACGACTACGACAGCGAGTTCCAGTACGGGAAGCAGCGGGTGGGCACGCTGCAGCCCATGGCGCCCGACCGCGTCATCTACGCGGGGACCACCAGCAAGACGCTGGCCCCCGGCATCCGGCTGTCCTGGCTCGCGGTCCCTCCGGACTGGGTCGAACGGATCACCAGCGCCAAGCGGATCGCCGACCGGCACACCGCGGCCCTCACCCAGATGGTCATGGCGGACCTGCTGCTGTCGGGCGCCTACGACCGGCACATCCGGCAGTGCCGCGACCACTACCGCAGGCGGCGGGACCAGCTCAGCGGGGCGCTGGCCGAGCACGCCCCGACGGCCTGGCTGGCGGGCGAGAGCGCCGGGCTGCACGCCCTCGTCCGCTGGTCCCCGGAGGGGCCGGCGGAGCGCGATGTGGTGCGGGCGGCACGCAGCGAGTCCCTCACCGTCGTCGGGCTCGGTGGCTACTGGGGCACTCCCGGCCCGCACGCTCCCGGGCTCGTCCTCGGGTACGCCACGCCGCCGCGGCACGCGTTCGCCGGAGCCCTGGACGCGCTGAGCCGGGTCCTCGCCCGCTGCTTCGGCTGACCCGGGTGCCCCTGTGGGCCCGGCTCAGCGTCGGTCCCGCCCGCCGGGGTCCGGCTGGAGGAGGGCCCGGTCGACCAGGGTCCCCGCCGCGCCCACATAGCCCGCGGGGTCGCACAGGGCCTCGATCCGCTCCCGGCCCAGCGCCCGCGCCACCGCGGGGATCTCCGCGAGGATTTGGGCCAGCGGCGCCCCCGTGCGGGCGGAGCGCGCCGAGGCCTCCGTGAGCAGCCTCCTCGCCTCGGCCTTCCCGAGCCGGGGTGCCAGATGGGCGGTCACGCGCTCGGAGACGAGCTGACTTCCGGTCAGTTCCAGGTTGGCCGCCATGCGCTCCGGGTGCACGGCCAGCCCCTCGGTGAGCTCGACGGCCGTGTGGGCGGCGCCCCCGGTCAGCCGCAGGGCCTCGCGCAGCAGCTGCCACTCGGCGTGCCACGCCCCGCCGGACCTCTCGTCCTCGGCCATCAGGCACTGCGTCAGCCCCGTGCAGACGGCGGGTACCTGGAGTGCCGCGCTCCGGATCAGGGTGGCCAGGACCGGGTTCCGCTTGTGCGGCATCGCGGAGGACGCGCCCCGGCCCTCGCGCGCCTGCTCGGCCACCTCCCCGATCTCGGTGCGGGACAGCGTCTGCACGTCCAGGGCCAGCTTGCCGAGGGCCCCCGCGGTGAAGGCGAGGGCGGAGGCGAGGTCGGCGACCGGGGTGCGCAGAGCGTGCCAGGGGAGCGGTGGCCGGGCGAGCCCCGTCTCCGCGGCGAAGGCGTCCAGCAGCGCGTCGGCATAGCTCCCGGGTGCCACCGCGTCCGTGCCGCCCGTCTCTTCCGCGTCCACCCGGGCGTACTCCAGATACCCCGCCAGGGTGCCGGCGGCTCCGCCGAGCGAGAGGGGGAGCCCGTCGTCGAGGAGGCGGTCGACGCGGTCGTGCGCGTCGAGGAGGAGTTGTCGCCAGCCGGCCGCCTTGAGGCCGAAGGTGGTCGGAACCGCCTGGAGGGCCAGGGTCCGGCCCGCCATGGCCGTGTCGCGGTGCTCGCGGCCCATCCCCGCGAGCGCCTCGGCCGCCCGGCGCAGATCGGCCCGGATCAGCTCCAGCGCCCTCCTGGCGACCAGCATCGCTCCGGTGTCGAAGATGTCCTGGCTGGTCGAGCCGCGGTGGACGTACTCGGCCGCCGCCGGGTCGTCCGCCGCCACGGCACCCGTCAGCGCCCGCACCAGGGCGACCACCGGATTGGCCGTCTCCCGCGACTCCACGGCCAGTGCACGGACGTCGAAGCGCTCGGCGCGCGCGGCCGCGGTGATCGCCTTGGCGCAGGCGGCGGGCACAGTGCCGAGCGTGGCCTGCGCCCGGACCAGGGCGGCCTCGGCGTCCAGCATCGCCTGCAGCCAGGCGACGTCGGCGACGGCCGACTCGACCGGTGTGCCGGCGCGTACCGGGGAGAGGAGACCGGAGTCGGGCTGCCGGTCGTCGGGCGCGGTCATGAAGCCACCTCCACACGTGGGGACTCGGGCTGCCGGACCGCCGGGCCCAGCGTCAGGACGGTACGGGCGATGGCGTCGGCGTCACCCAGGCTGACGGAGTCGACGCCGGGGCGCGCCGCGGCCGCCGTCACCCAGTGCACCGACTCGGTCGGCACTCCGTGCGCGAAGCGCCTGGGGTGGGGCCGGCCGTGGGCGTCGACGAGACGGCTGGGGCGCGGCGTCACCGTCATCCCGCCCGTCTCATACCGGACTCCGCAGCCGCCGTCGACCCGGAACGGCGCGGCCTGCCCCTCGTCCCGCAGCCGGCGCATCAGGGGGTCGGCCGTGCGCCGCAGGTCGGGTTCGGGCAGCCGGGCCTCGATCAGCACGCGGGCCCTGACCGGCGGTGCCGGTATCCGCTCCGAGACGCAGACGAAGGCCGGGTCGCTCGCGTCCACCCGGATCGACGCTCCGGGGCCGGTCACCTGGAGCACCCCCGCCCGGATCAGGGCGATCATCTGCTCGATGCGGAAGGCCGGGGGACCGATCGACGTGAACGCGTTGAGCGGCGTGTACCAGCCGTCCAGTTCGTCGCGGTGGGAGTTCCCGTCCAGCCCGCCGTGGTCGACGGCGAGCCGTACCTCGTTGCGCAGGTCGCGCAGGACGTCCAGGGCCGCCTTGACCGGATCGCTGACGTTTCCGCCGCGTGCCTGCCGGACGTCCCGCTCCAGGTAGGCGATCAGCCAGGTGTGGAACGCCTCCCGGCCGGTGAACGCCGTCCCGGCGCAGGGGTGGGCGAGCCGTTCCCAGTCCCAGCGGCTGCCCTCCGGGATGCCGAAGGCGTCCAGCACCTCGGCCCGGTGCTCCGGCCGCTCGGCCGCCAGATACAGCTCGGTGAACGCCGCCCGGTCGGCCTCGCGGCCCCGCCGGGCCAGCAGCGTCCCGTAGTAGACGCTTTCGACCTCGCGGGATATCAGCGGCCACAGGTCGGTGCCGAAGTAGATCCGGTCGCCGTCCTCCGCCCGCCGACGGAGTCCGTCGATGCGCTCGGCGGTGAGCAGCCTCGGGAAGTAGCGCCCGTGCGCCCCCTTCTCGTTCTCGCCCCTGGCGTGGTAGGGAATGCCGCGCCGCGAGGTGGCACACAGCAGCGGTTCCAGCCCGGAGGGCTCGTAGACCAGGCTTCCGTCCCGCCGCGTGAACGTCCCGCCGCGGCCGCTGGTGAAGAGCGCCAGGTAGTCGAAGAAGTTCAGCCCCAGGCCGCGCAAGATGACGGTGTCCCGTGGCGTGACGGCGTCGAGTTCGACGTCGGCCGGGTTGGCCGGGGTGACGTAGTGGAGGCCGAGCCCGTGGGCCCTGGCGCTCAGTGCCCGCTCCTCGGAGCCGAGTTCGGCTCCGACGTGGCCCTGGGAGAGGACCACGGCGTCGAGCCCCGGGAGCAGCCGTCCGTTCTCCAGCCGGATGCTCTGCTCGGGCACCTCCTCGGTCCCGCCGGTGAGGGCCACGGCCCGGCTCCGGTGCGTGGTGATCTCCACGTGAGGCGGTGCGTCGCGGCACACGCGCCTGAACATCTCCCGCAGGTACGCGCCGAAGAACGCGCGCGTGGGGTAGTCGTCCGGGCCGAGCGACCCGGCTTCGGCCAGGGTCGGCGCGTCCTGCGGGCCGAGGCCGGTCGCGCCGGGGGCGCGCAGCTCCTCCGCCCAGGCGTACAGGCTGGGGCCGGGCTCGACCGGGCCCTCCATCGTCACGGTCAGATCGGTGAACACGGTGATCTGGGAGGCCACGGTGTTCATGAGCAGTTCGCGGGACTGGTCGGTGCGCCAGACGGCGCCGGCGCCCGCCGGCCACGGGTCCACGAGGTGGAGGTGGAGGCCCTGGACCGACGGGGTGTGGCGGGCGTTGGCGCACAGCCGTTCCAGCACGGCGAGGCCGCGCGGGCCGACTCCGACGACGGCGATCGACAAGGCTCGGGTGGCTGCCAAAACGTGCTCCTCACGGGAGAGGGAAGCAGGGCTGCCGATGAAGCTAGGTCACCCGGCCGGGCCTGAATGGTCCACTTCTGCGCGGCTCACATGGTCCACTCGCGTGCCGTGAGCCGCGGGCCGGGAAGCCCGGGCCGTTCGTCTCGCGGCGGTGCGCCACCCCGGGACTTGCCCGCGGGAGCCCCGATACTGGCGGCCATGATGCGTCTGAGGGTGGTGTGCGAGGCTGCTCAGACCGCCGCGGTGCGGGGGCTGCTCGACCGGGAGCCGGGGGTGGCCCACCTGACCGTCGCCGAGGGCGTCGGCAGGCGGCCCGTCGGCGACGTCGTCGAGGCGGTCGTCGCCCGCGAGATCGTCGAGGGCCTCCTGGACCGGTTGGCGGAGCTGGGGGTACAGCGCCGCGGCGAGGTGAGCCTGTGGCCCATCCACATGACGCTGTCGGACTCGGCCGACGCGATCGAGCGGGCCGCGCCCGGGGCCGACGCGAGCGCCGTCATCTGGGAGGAGCTCGTCGCGACCACCGGTGAGGAGAGCCGGCTCAACGGCGTCTACCTCGGGTTCCTGACGATCGCCTGCCTGCTGGCCGCGGTCGGCGTCATCACCGACTCCGCCATCACCCTGGTGGGCGCGATGGTCGTCAGCCCCGATTTCGGCCCTCTCGCCGCCCTCGCCGTCGCGGCTGCCGGACGGCGGCGACGGCTCGCACTCCGTGCCGCGCTCGCCCTCGGTCTCGGCTATCCCCTCGCGATGCTGATCACCGCCGCCCTCACCCTCCTCGCCCGCGGCGTGGGCCTGTTCGACCCCACCGACCTCTCCAACCTCGGCCAGGTGGCCTTCGTCTACCACGTCGGGCCGTACTCCGGCATCGTGGCCCTGCTCGCCGGAGCGGCCGGGATGCTCGCCCTCACCTCGGAGAAGGCGAGTGCTCTCGTCGGCGTCTTCATCTCCGTGACCACGGTGCCCGCCGCCGGGTTCGCCGTCCTGGCCGTCGTCACGGGAGACTGGGCGCGCTGCGGTCAGGCCGCGCTCCAACTCCTCGTCAACCTCACCGGCATCGCGGTGGCCGGTGCCGTCACGCTGCTGCTGCGGCGTCGGCACGCCCTCCCCGCCGCTCGCCTGGCAGGCCACCGGTTCCCCGGGGCGAAGCGGCACTGACCGGCGCGCCCCGGGGACGGCGCGGCGGGGCCGGAACGGAGCCGTGGCCCGCACGTGCGCGCCACCACGGCTCCCCGCCCTGTCGACACCACTGCTGGGCGCCGGAGCCGTAGCAGGGCTGGAGGTGACGTGCCGGGGCGCGACGAGCGAACAGTCAGAGGGCCGGTTCGTCAGGTCGTCAGACCGTCAGGACCTCGACGCCCTGCCCGGTGAGCTTCTCGACCAGCTCGCCCGGCGCCGCGCGGTCCGTGACCAGCACCGTGATCTCCGCGACCGAGCAGACCCGGGCGAACGCCCGCCGCCCCAGCTTCGTCGAGTCGGCGACGACGACCACCTTGCCGGCCCGCTCGGCCATCGCGCGGTTGGCGCTGGCCTCGCCCTCGTCGTGCGTGGCCGCACCGAACTCCGGGTCCACGGCGTCGACGCCGAGAATGGCGTAGTCCAGGGAGAGCCCGCTCAGCACCTCGGTGGCCAGCGGTCCGGTGAGCTCGTAGGAGTTGGGCCGGGCCACACCCCCGGTCACCACCGTCTTCACATAAGGGCGGACGGCCAGCTCGCCCGCGATGTTGATGGCGTTGGTGACGATCGTCAGGGCCGCGCCCGGGGCGTGGTCGGCCAGGTCGGCCCGGGTGGCGAACTCGCGGGCCACCTCCGAGGTCGTCGTCCCGCCGTTGAGCCCGACCACCGCGCCGGGCAGCACGAGCCCGGCCGCCGCCCGGGCGATCCGGTGCTTCTCGTCCGCCTTGCGGGCCGTCTTGTAGCGCAGCGGCAGGTCGTAGGCGACACCGCTGAGCACCGCGCCGCCGCGGGTGCGGGTGAGCAGCTGCTGGCGGGCCAGCTCCTCCATGTCCCGGCGGATCGTGGCCGGGGAGACGCCGAGCAGCTCGGCGGCCTCGCCGACCTCCAGCCGCCCGCGCTCGCCGAGCGCGTCGAGCAGGCGCGTCCAGCGCTCGTGCGCCGCCATGCGATCCTCCCGGAGCCGTCTCCGGGCGAGCGTATCGCGTGGAGATCACCGTGAGGCTCCGCACGTCTCCGCTCTGGCCCCGCCGCACGTGTCCGACCCGGCGTCGGCTCTCGGTGCGCGGGCGTCGTCCACCCTTTGCTCAGGCCCGGGCCGCCGACCTGGCGATGGCGCTCTGAGCTGCGCTTTCTCCGGTGGGGTGGAGGCGTGGTCGAGACGCGCACGGGAATTGTTCGATTTCCCGGTCGAATAGGGGAACGGGGGGTGGAACTCGAGTGGGGGAGTGGTGCCAAGTGGGCTCTTGACAACCCCAGAACCGCGACCTCACAGTGGGCGCTACGGACATGGGCAAGACTGCTCATCTGTTCTCTGCACTTCTCGTCAGACCCATTTTCCGCGTCTTTGCGGGCTCATTTGTCGTGCCGCGATTCCGTCGCGGCCCCCGAAGTGTTTTTCGCTGCCCGTGAACGTGTGGTTTTCCGTACCCGCGCAAGCACTGCGTGCCTGGAAGGAGCGCACGGCAGAGGTCGAACCGATAGATCCTGGAAAGGGTGAGTGCCAAGTGCTGCGAACCGCCATCGAGACGCCGCTTCACGTATTCGAGCATGAAGAGCATGAACCCTATCTTCAGGTCACCTGGCGTGACTCCGAGACCCCGGCACGCGGTTATGTCGTCATCGACCAATTGGTCACGGGCATCGCCACCGGCGGGCTCCGGATGCGTCCGGGGTGCACGGCCGGCGAGGTGGGGGCGCTCGCCCGGGAGATGACCCTGAAAATGGGCGCCTTCGGCGTCCACGTCGGCGGCGCCAAGGGAGGCATCGACTTCGACCCCGCGGACCCGCGCGCCACCGAGGTGCGGGAGCGGTTTCTCCAGGCGGCCCGGCCGTTGCTCGAACGCTTCTGGGTCACCGCGGGCGATCTCGGCACCCAGCAGGAAGAGCTCGACCGGAGCTTCGCGCGGGTCGGGCTCGGCGAGACCTCCTTCCACGCCGCCGTCGTCCGCGCCCCGGACGAGGGCGAGGTGCGCGACCGCGTCCGGCGAGCGTTCGCCGCCCGGACGGACGGGCTGAAGCTCTCCGAGCTGGTCGGCGGCTTCGGGGTCGCGGAGGCGGCCCTGGCGGCCCTGGAACAGCGGGGCGTTCCCGCCGCGACGGCCAGCGCGGTCGTGCAGGGCTTCGGCGCCATGGGCGGCTCCACGGCGCTCTATCTCGCACGGGCCGGGGTCCGGGTCGTCGGGATCACCGACGCGCGCGGTCTCGTCCTCAACACCTCGCGGGGTCTCGACGTGGAGCTCCTGCTGTCCGCGCGCAGCGCGGGCGGCGTCATCGACCGCTCGGTCCTGCGCGACGACGATCAGGAGCGTCCCGGTGAGGCGTGGCTGAACCAGGACGTCGACGTGCTCGTCCCGGCGGCCGTCTCCTACACGATCACCGCGGACAACTGCGAGGAGATCCGTGCCCGGCTCGTGGTGGAGGCGGCGAACGTGCCGACGACCCCCGAGGCCGAGCGGCGCCTGCTGGAGCGCGGGGTGACGGTGATCCCGGACTTCGTCGCCAACACGGGTGCCGCCGCGGGAGCCTGGTGGGTCATCCTCGGCGAGGTGGTCAGCCCCTCCGGCGCCTGCGGCCGTCTGTCGGCGCAGATCCGCCCGCTCGTCCAGAGCCTCGTGAACCGGGCCGATGCCATGGGGACGTCGGTGCGGCACGAGGCGGTGGTCTCCGCGAGGGAGAACTCCCGGCGGATGATCGCGGAGTACGGCGGAGCCGTGGCCTACCAGGAGCTGTTCTCCGACCCGTGGGAGAGCGGGCAGGACGCCGTGGGCGACACGGCGGGGCACCCCTCGGCGCAGCCGGGCCTTCCGGCGGACGCGCTCGGTCCTGAGCCGGTACGGCCCGTGCCCGTGCTGCTCGACGCGGCCCCGGAGCACGCCGGACGGTACGCCGATGCCGTGCCGGCCAGCGCACCGGGCGGTCACGTCCCCCTCCACGCCCCCACCGACCTCTCGTAGGGCCCACCCGACAGCAGCCTCTCCCCGGCCGGGCCAGCCGGAAGGCCCGGCCGGGGAGGCGCACGCCGGGGCGACCGGGCCCCAGCCCTCGCGGACACGCAGGCCCTCCCGGTGACCCGTGGCGTCCGCTCACAGGCTGTGCAGGCGGGCCGGTTCGGCCAGAGCGGCTCGGGCGCCGGCGAAGTCCGCGAGGCGGGCGGCGAGCGTGGCCACGGCCAGGCGGCGGGGGAGGGCCGCGGAGAACTTCAGCCCCGTGACGGCGCGGGGGTCGACGTCCGGCAGGACGAGGGGGGTGTCCGCGTCGACGGCGGCGCGGGCGGCCCGCCAGCGGGCGGCGGTCAGGTCCTCGCGCAGCCGTACGGAGGCGTCCGTCGGGCGCTGGACGGGGTCGGCGATGGAGGGGAAGGTCGCGCAGAGCGTCGCGTTGGCGCGGTGGCCCGCCCACGTCCACCAGCGGACGTCGGAGCCGTGCCGGGTGACGAGTGAGCCGCCCGGGTGGACGAGGTGCGGGGCGTCCTCCTCCCGCCACTCGGTGAGGACGGCGCCCGCCCGCCGGGTCACGGACACCGGCGGATCGGCGCCGAGCAGCACCTCGCGCATCGCCCGCGTCAGGGTGTACGACAGCCCCCGCACCGCGCCGCCCGTCCACCGGGCGACGCCGCCGCCGTCGACCGGTTCGACGAAGACGCGTTTGCGGGTCCAGTCGACGAAGGTCACCTGCCAGCTCCGCCCGGCGAGCAGCAGGCGCCGCGGGCCGGGCCGCTCGGCGGTCAGGACGCTGGGGTCGGTGCGCCCGATGTCCCGGCGCCCGGAGACGACGGTGAACTGGGGCGGCGCGGTGAAGGACGCCGTGAGCCCCATGAAGTGCCTCTGCCCGAAGCGGCGTTCCGCCTCCGGGCCGACGAAGAGCAGCCCGCCGTCCTCGCCGAGGAAGCCCTCAGCCACCAGGTGGCGCACGATCGGCGCCGCCGAGCGGTCGAAGGGGGCCAGCCCGTTCCACTGCTGCGGCCACACCCGGTCGCCGAGCGTGTGCTGCTGGAGGGCGACCGCGATGAGCTGCTGCGCGACCAGATGGCGCGGCTCGGGCGGCGCGGTGACCGGCTCCACCCAGCCGCGTCCCCACAGCACGAGCAGGGCCGCGGCCTGGAGGAGCGCGTCCTGGTCGGTGGTGAGGAAGAGGCAGTTGCGGGTGGTGCCCGAGCGCCTGCCGGTGCGGCCGATGCGCTGGAGGAAGGCCGAGACGGTGCTCGGCGCGTCGATCTGGATGACGCGGTCCAGATCGCCCACGTCGATGCCCAGCTCCAGCGTGGAGGTGGCGACGATGACGCAGTCCCGGGCCTCGGCGAACGCCTGCTCGGAGCGGTGCCGCTCCTCGGCCGAGAGGGAGGCGTGCGAGAGGAACACCGTGACCTCGCGTTCCCGCAGCGCCGCGCCGAGCTGCTCCACCCGGCTGCGCGACTCGCAGAACACGAGGCGCTTCTCGCCCCGGTGGAGGGAGGCGATCACCTTGGCGGCGTTCTCCAGCGAGCCGACGTAGTCCAGCTCGACGTCCCCCGGAGGCGGGTCTCCTGGGCCCGGTGCCGCCGGGATGCCGGGCGCGACGACGCGGCCCGCCCGTTTCCCGGCGCCGGATCCCTGCAACCAGGTGAGCAGCTCCTGCGGATTGCCGACGGTGGCGGAGAGCCCGACGCGCTGGACGGGACGTCCCACCACGCCCTGCAGACGCTCCAGCACGGCCAGCAGGTGCCAGCCCCGGTCGTCTCCGGCGAACGCGTGCACCTCGTCCACGACGACGGCACGGACGGAGCCGAGGAGAAGCGCGTGGTCGGTGGTGGCCCCGATGAGCATGGCCTCCAGCGACTCGGGGGTGGTCAGCAGGACGTCGGCCGGCTCGGCGCGCAGCCGCCGTCGCCGCGACTCCGTGGTGTCGCCGTGCCACAGCGCCGCCCGGCGGCCGAGCCACTGGGCGTAGGCGTCGATCCGGGGGGCGAGGTTGTTGAGCAGCGCCTTGAGCGGGCAGAGGTAGAGCACCGAGGTCCCGGTCCAGCGCCGCGCGGACATCGCGGACAGCAGCGGAAGGCAGG
This sequence comes from Streptomyces sp. WMMC1477, assembly GCF_027460245.1. NCBI lineage: Bacteria > Bacillati > Actinomycetota > Actinomycetes > Kitasatosporales > Streptomycetaceae > Streptomyces > Streptomyces sp. WMMC1477. The sequence goes on from NZ_JAPZBD010000003.1 coordinate 4,794,723, forward strand.
CGGCCTCGGTCTTGCCGCCCGCCGTCGGCGCGAGGAGCAGCGCGTCCTCCCCGTCCAGGAGCGGATCGATCGCGGCACGTTGCAGGGGGCGCAGGTCGGGCCAGCCCAGGGTGTTCACGACGTGGTGCAGCACCACCGGGTCGAGGCGTTCCACCGGGTCGGGCGCGGCCATCACACGTCCAGGTCGACGTCGTCCGCCGAGGTGGGCGCCGCGAGGTTCCGCTCGACGTCCGTCAGCTCCGTGGGCGTCACCGTCAGCTGGTAGTGCTGCCGTGGGTCGAAGTCCGGGAACTGGTCGACCCGGTCGAGGACGTCGCCGACGAGCTTCTTGAGGAACAGCCGGGGTGCGACACCGGTCCTGCCGCCCAGGGCGCCGCCGACCGCCCGTGCGAGGTCGGCCACGTAGACGTCGTCCACCCGGGCCACGACGCGGTCCGGTGCGTCGGCACCGGCCGCGTACAGGTCGCGGATGGTCACGCCGAGCGCGACGAGGGACTGCGGCGTGAACCCGGGCAGCCGCAGCTGCACGGCGCGCGGGTTGTCGAAGCGCGGGTCGGTGGTGAAGTCGGTGGCCAGGCGCTGTGCGAGCGGTGCGAGACGCTGCGCGCCCTGCTGGCCGTCGTAGAACGCCGGGGTGCCGGTGATCACCAGGTAGAGGCCGGGGAAACGCCCGGAGTGCACCTCGTCGATGAGCTGCCGCAGCGCGTTGAGGGCCTTGTCCCGGGCGTCGGACCGCACCCGCTGCAACGTCTCCACCTCGTCGAGGACGACGAACAGTCCGCGGTGGCCGGAGTCGCGCAGTACGGTCAGCAGCCCCTGGAGGAACCCGAACGCCCCGAAGTGGTCGAGGTCGCCCCGGACTCCGGCGGCCCGGCGGGCCGCGGCGGCCACGTGCGGCTGACCGCCGAGCCACGCCAGCACGGCCGCCGCGCCCGCCTCGTCCCCCTCCGCGAGCGCCGTCCGGTAGCCGCGCAGGGCCGCCGCGAACGAGGGGGCGTGCCGGGAGACCTCCGTGAGCCGGGCGGTCAGCAGCTTGTCGACCTCGCGGGGCAGGTCCTCCTCGCCGGCCCCGTCCGCCAGGGCGTCCTCCTCCAACGCGTAGAACCACGCGTCGACGACGGGCCGCAGCGCGCTGGGCGGGAAGCTGGCCGTCGTCAGCCGTTCGGTCAGCCGTCGGTAGACGGTCTCCAGCCGGTGCAGCGGCGTCTCGGTCTCCGAGACCTGCATCTCGGCGACGGCGAACCCGAGCCGCTTGGCCCGCTCACCCAGCCAGCGGGTGAAGAACGTCTTGCCGGAGCCGTACTCGCCGCGCACCGCCTTGAAGACCGACGCGCCCGACGCGACGGCGTCCAACTCCGCGTCGAGCGCGGAGGTGAACCGGTCCAGGCCGGTGGCCAGCAGGTCAAGACCCTGTTCGGGTACGGCTCCCCGGCGCAGGGCGTCGGTCACCGCGCGGCGCCGCGCCGCGCTGGCCGGGACCGGGCGGGAGGAATCAGCGGTACGCACGCGCACCAGTGTCCCATCGCCCGTGCCCGCCCCGTGCCGTCAGCCGAGCCCGGTCCGCGCGAAGGAGCGCGCACCGGCGGCTCACAGGTCGAACTGCAGGCGCAGCAGCCGGGTGTCCAGCCGCAGCGTTCGGCCGTCCGGCAGGATCTCCAGCACCTGCACGCCGTCGTGGTTGAGGAGCTGCCGCAGGACCGCGGCGAATCCGTCCGCCCGCGCCTGCGGGTAGCCGACGCGCTGCGCCACGGCCGTCGCGGGAAGCGTGCCGCCCGCGTCGAGCAGGGCCAGCAGGGCCTTCTCCACCTTGTCCACCGGAGGTCTGCGGGCGAGCAGGCCGACCTGCCCGGCGAACGCTTCCGACGCCAAGAGCGCGGCCACCAGTGCCTCGTGCGGCGGCGTGAGCGCCGGCGCCGACAGAGCGCGCCCTTCGTCCTCCGCCGGGATCGGTGCCACCTCGAAGAGCGAGTCGTGGGTCTGGGCCAGCTCCTCCTGAGCCCGCGTCGGCCGTTCCCGGGTGGGCCTCGGTGCCGCCGGGACCCGGGCCGGCGCCACCGCCGTGACGTCGCCGCCCGGCGTCGCGCCGTCGCGCGGCCACCACACCGGGCTCGGGTCGCCCAGCTCACGCCATCCCCGGGGCGGCTCGGCGTTGAAGGGCAGGAAGGCGAGGACCGGGATGCAGAACTCCGAGAGGGACGCGCCGCCGTGGTAGCCGGCCTTGCGTGCGGTGTAACGCGAGTCGGCGTCCCACAGGGCGACGATCGAGCCGCCCGCCTCCGGCCACACCACGCGCGGGCCGGAGAGTGCCACCTCCATGGCTCCGGGCGGACCGCCGGGAGCGCGGTGGCGCGCGGAGCCCGGCTCCGCGGCGTCCACCTTCGCACCGTGCCGGTCCACCACGTGTCCGTGGTCGCTGGTGAGCAGCACCGCCATGCCCTCGGCGGCGGCGACGTCCAGCAGCTCCAGCAGGGCCGGGACGTGCTCGGCGCGCCACGCGCCGTCGCCCAGCTTCTGCTCCTTGGCCAGCCGGTCGTCGATGGCGTTGAGCACCACGGCCACGTGGGTGCGGCCGTCGGCGAGCGCGTCGGCCAGGGCGGGCCCGAACGTCTCCCCGGCGCTGTCCGCGCGCAGGTCGTCCTTGTGGAAGACGGCTGCCGGGGCACCGTCCCACAGCGGCAACGCGGGGAACAGCCGTTTCTCGTCCGCCTGCGCGCCACGCGTCAGCGCCCCGGCGAACAGCGACGTCCGCGAGACCGCCGTGAGCGTCGGCAGGGCAGCCGCCATCGCCCGGCGCCGGGGCGGACCCTCGTCCACCGGGTCGTACTCGGCCCAGGAGGAGCGCAGCTCCTCACCCAGCTCATTCGCTATGGCCGCGCTCATGCCGTCCAGCACGACGAGGAGCACCCTCCGCCGGGGCGCGGAGCGGACCACCGGCCGCACCACCCGCTCCAGGAACGTCTCCACGGTCAGCATCGACCCGGGCGGGGTACCGGCAGCCGTCCAGGCGGCCAGCCGCCGGGCGAACTCCCGGTCGATCTGCTGACGCCGGGCCCGCACCCGCGCGGCGAGGGCGTCGTAGGCCGCCCGCAGCGCCGGATCCGGGTCGCCGCCCGCCTCGACGTGCTCCAGCGCGCGGTCCACCCAGCCGGTCTCCCGCACGTGCCGTTCCAGCGCGTCCGCCACCGTGGCGCACTCCGCGCCGGGGTCACCGGCCAGCCACCGGGTGAGGCGCTGGGCCATACGGACCCGCTCGATGCGCACCCGTGCCTGCTCGCCGCCCGCACGCCGGTGGGCGGCCAGCGCCCGCACCGCCTCCGTCAGCGGTTCGGGACGACCGTCGGCCAGGGCGTGCCCGACGGCGGTGAACCGGGCGTCCAGCCCCGCCGGAAGCAGCGGGCTCGCCGCCGTCGCCGCCTCCGCGCCGAGCTGCCGGGCGAGCCGCGCCGCCTGGTCCAGCACGATGTCGCTGAGGCGTCGCGCCTCGCGGGCGTCGTCCGCTCCGGCCGTCAGCCCGCCCTCGGCGTCGTCCGCGCCGCGCGCCGCCCGCCCCAGCAGGGTGCCGACGTACTCCTCGGCGGCGCGCCCGAGGGCCGAAGCCAGCTCGGCGACCTCGTCGTCGGTCCGCCGCTTCCCGTCCCGCTCGCCGAACCACTGCCCGGCCCGGCCGCGTGCCGTGTAGGTGGCCGCGTCCGGAGCGGCGTGGCACCACAGGGCCGCGCACAGCAGCCCGAAGGCGACGGCCTCGGAGCCGTGCTCCGCCTCGATCACGGCCAGCAGGGCGCGACCGGCCGGGCCGGCCTGCTCCTCCTCACCGAGGAACGCGACCAGGCCCTCACGCTCCGGTGCGCGCAGTTCGCGCAGCCGCTGCGCCCCGCTCGCCGTGAGGGACCAGCCCAGGAGCGTGTGCGGGTCGATCGAGTCGTCCCCGGAGCCCCGGCCCGGCCGCCCTGCCGCGGCCGTCGTCTCTCCGGGCCGCTCCGCGTACCGGCCGATGCGCAGCCGGCGCAGCGCCAGCGCGGACAGCGCGACCCGGCGCGAGAGCGTGCCGCCGGCCACGGTGGGCCAGCCACCCGGGGGCGCCGCGTCCAGCAGCGCCTCACCGGCCCAGTTGGCGTCCTTGAGCCGCAGGTCCAGGTGCGTCGCGCCGAAGGCGTCGCGCACGACGTCCCAGCTGTCGACGACCTCGACGCGCCGCTTGTGGGCCCTGGCCAGGACCGCCGGGTCCAGCTCGTTCTGTTCGCGGTCGGTGAGCACGACGAGCACGTGCGGCCCCGGCGACCGCTGCGCGAGGTGGTCCAGCACCAGCTCGTGGACGGCCAGCGGGGAGGGGGCGGCCGCGACCCGTGCGCTCCGCCCCTCGCCCCACGTCGGCCGGGCGGGCCCGTCCCACCGCGGCGCGGAGCGCAGCAGGACCACGCGGCGCCTGTCGTCACCCGTGAGGGAGGAGGCGAGCGCCGACTGGGACGTCAGGTACTGGGTGATCGTCGCGAGATTGAGCTGCACGGCGACGCCCGCGGTGGTGGAGTGCGTCATTCGACCACGCGCCAGGTGATCTCGACGGTGGCGCCCGGCTCCTGGGCCTCCAGCTCCCGCAGCTCGGCCCGCAACCGGGCGACGGCGCCGGACACGGTGGTCCGCCCGCCCCCGGAGCGCCGGGCCCGGCCCGTGGTGGCCGCGCCCTCGCCCGGCGGGGAGGTGTCGGAGACCGGCGGGTGGCTGCTGGCCGTGTCGAGCGGAATCTCCTCGGCCCGGCTCGGCGGTGCCGGGGGCGCGGAGGGCTGCGGTGCGGGGGGCGGAGCGGCCGCCGCCCGGTTGCGCTTGACGAGGTCCAGCACCTCGCGCTGGGTCTGCGTCAGCGCCGCCCCCAGGTCGTTGGTCCGCTGGTCGCTCTGCGCCCGGTTGCGCAGCGACTCCAGGAGCGCCGCTCCCTCCGGGCCCTCGGCGGTGGCGAGTTCGAGCGTCGTCCACGACGCCGCGTCCAGCGCCTGGGCGACCGCCCGCGCCTGTTTCACGGACGTGCCGAAGCGGTCCGGACCGACCTGCCCGAAGTCGAAGCCCGCCAGGGCCTCGACCGTCCGCTTCGCCCCGGCCGCGCCCTGTCCGGACGCCTGGCTGAGGGCCTTCAGCAGCTCCACCGACCGTCGTGCGATCGCCAGGCGGCCCGTCTCCACCGTCTCGTCGAGCCGCAGGAAGCCGGCGTGCGTCTCCAGCATGCGCACGAGGTCGTCGGCGGACTCCTGTGCTCCGCGCGCCTGTTCGGTGATCTGCCGGGCGAGATGGTTCACCATGCGTCCGCGCCGCAGCGTCGGAGCCTTCACGCCGAACAGCGTCTCGAAGCGGGCCCGTGCGCTCTCCCAGTCCTCCTCGGAGGGCAGCGGCTGGCTGCGCAGCGCGTCATGGTCCTTGATCTGGGCCAGTTCGGGGGCCGGGTCCAGCGGCATGCCGCCGCGCACCCAGACCCGGTCGTCCATCTCGGCGAAGGACGCGACGACGAGCCGGGCCAGGAAGTCCGGCAGGCCACGGGGCTCGGGGCGGTCCGTCCAGTCGGTGAGGGTGATGAGCGTCAGGTCGCCGGTGACGCCCTGGGAGCGGGCGAGCTGCCGGAAGTGGTCGGCCCAGTAGAGCGACAGCTCGAAGTACGCCTCCTTCTGCTGGCCCAGCCGCAGGGGCCCCGCGAGCCGCTGCATCAGCCTGCGGTCGGCCGCCGGGACCTCGGTGCGGTGGTCCCGGGCCTCGGCGGCGTCCCGCACGTGGGTGAACACCCGGCGGGCGTCGGCGGGCTTGACCGTCGTCCCCGTGCCGTCCGGGTCCAGTTCGGGGTGGCCGGGGAACTGGGCGGCCAGCAGCCTGCCCGCGATGTGCCGGACGCCGTCGTGGAGCGACTGCCCGAAGGACAGGGTGAGGTCGTCCACCGGGCGCAGCGCCTCCAGGTGGTCGCCGAACCCGAGCTCCACGTCCGACGGCTTCTTGTCGGCGAGGCCGTACGCCTGCTTGAACGCCGCCCTGACGTTCTTCAGCAGCGACTCCCGCTGCGTCTCCAGCAACCCCTTGGCCCGGGCCCGGTTGTCGGGGTTGAGGTGGCCCGCGTACTGGGTGTCGAACCGCTGCTCGTCGGCGAGGGCCTTGTCGATGACCACCAGCCGCCGGAAGTCCGCGTACCGCTGGGCCGACAGGTGGGTGGGCAGCCAGGCGACGGTCTGGGACGGCTCGCCCTGCCGCTCGCGCAGCGTCCGCATCCGCTGAACGTCGTCGACCGGTGAGAAGTTGCCCTCCTCGAACGGCAGGTCCACCACGATCCGCCAACGGCCCTCGACCTGTGGCATCAGATCGTGGTCGGCCAGCTCCTCGCGGTCCGCGACGTTGCCGAACACCACCTCGACGGTGCGCTGCGTGCCGCGCCACACGAAGGTCAGCTCGTCCGTCAAGGCGCCCGTGTCGACGCCCAGTTCCCGCACGAGCAGCCGCTTGCCGAGCGCGGCGCGGTTGGCGGGGTTGTCGTTGACGTTGGCGTTGGCGATCACCGAGTCCACGTCGATCCCCGACAGCTCCAGCCGCACGCCCGGGTTGGAGCCGGTGCCGGTCTCCTTGATCTCGGGGAAGCGCCCCGCCCACTCGGCGACCTTGTTCTTCAGGATGCCGTACTCGCGCCCGGGGATGGGGGCCACGACCGAGCCGTAGTTCAGCGCGGACAGCCGCCGGATGGTGAGGTCGGACAGCGCGGGGACGCTCGGCGCGAGCGCGGACAGCAACAGCGTGCCGATGATCCGGTTGTCGCCGGTGAACGTCGTCAGCCGCCCGCGCAGGTCGTCGTCGGCCACGCTGTCCGGACGGTGCGCGAACTGCTCCACGTCCTCCTCGGAGAGGTTGTACGTGGCCAGCAGGTACGGGCGCAGTTTGGTCCGGTACAGCTTGTCGGCGGCCTCGAAGACGACCTTCAGACTGTCCGAGAACGGCTTGTCGCCGCCGGCCGTGATGAGCGGGTACAGGTCCCCGACCGGGATCAGGTCGCCGAGCCGCAGGTGGTCCCGGTGGTCGGCCAGGAGCTGGCCCATCAGCTTCATGCCGGTGCGGTTGCGCTGGAGCGCCGAGGAGACGTGGACGAGGGTGTCCATGAACGCCGGTGAGAACGGGTACGTCAACCGGAAGCTGTCCTCGTCCGCGCCGACGCCGTCCGCCGTGCGTCCGGAGCCCAGCAGCGTGTCCCACACCTCCTGGCGGACCTTGCGGGTCTTGGCGAACTCCGCCTCGACCAGCGCCGCGGCCTCGGCGTCCTTCGCACGCAGCAGCCGGGCGTGCGCGATCTGCGGCAGGTTGCGGTCCTCCAGCGTGATCTTGTCGAACCGGCCCTGGGCCAGGTTCAGCGTGTCCTGGATGGACGCCTCCGCCGCGCCGGACACCTCCTCGCCGACCAGCTCGCGCAGATCCCGCTGGCGGGCGATGAACGACACCACCGGGATCGCCCGGCGCGCGTCGCCGCCCTCCACGAAGTTCGTGATCTTGCTGGCCTCGCGGGCGACGAACTTCTGGTCGTGGATGAGCGTGGCCAGCCACAGGATCAGCTCGTCCAGGAACAGGATCAGCCCGTCGTAGCCCAGCGACTCGGCGTGCTCCGCGATGACCGACAGCCCCGCGTCCAGCGAGACGAACCCGTGCTCGTCCTCGGCCGCCCCCCGGGCGAAGCCGGTGAGCAGGTTGGCGCCCGCGTCCTGCACCAGCCGCGCGCGCAGCTCGGCCGGCGTGGCGGGGCTGACCAGGTTGAGCGCCTGGCCGGAGTCGTGCACCTCCTCGGCGGCCAGCGCCGTGTCCAGCAGCTCGGGCGTCCACGCGAACGACTCGCCCCACTCGTCGTCCTCGTCCCCGCCCGATCCGTCCGCCGAGGCCAGCCCCGCGATCACCGCCTCGTCGCCCATACGCGCCCGCAGGCCCCGGATGTCCTGGAACAGCGCGTCCGTCCGGTACACCTGCGGGGTCGGCGCGTCCGGGTGCAGCTTCTTCACGTGGCTGACGTAGCCCCCCAGCACCCGCTGCTCCAGCGCCTTGGCGCCCAGCATGTGGTAGGGCACGAGCAGGAACCGCTTGCCGTCGGTGCCCAGCCACTCGTGCTTGGTCAGCACCGGGTCGAAGGCGGTGCGGGACCGCGCCGCCGGGCCGCCGCTGAGCAACGCGTGCAGCACGGCCATGAAGTGCGACTTACCCGAACCGAACGAGCCGTGCAGGTACGCGGCCTTCGACGTCCGTCCGTCCACGGCGGCCTTGATCAGCCCGAGGGCCTCGTCGAAGTTCTCCAGCAGCCGCTCGGTGACCACGTAGTCCCGCAGCGCGTGCTCGGCCCCCTCGGCCGTCGTCGCCTCCGAGAGCCGGAGGACGAAGTCCGAGGTGGAGATGGACTCCCTGATGTCGATGACATCCCGGAGCAGGGGCCGCTGCTGTGCCATGCCGGGTCTCGCCCTCCCTCTCGACGCGGACGCGCCCACCGCGCCGCGCCGACCGTCGCTGCCGTACCGGTCCGCCGTGCTCGGGACATTCTCCGCCACGCGCGACCCACCCCGTGCGGTGGTGCGCCGACCCGATCACGCCCGCCCAGCATGTCACCCACCGCCGACAAGGGATACGCCGAAGGTGAGCGGCCAGCGGGATCACCCCGTCGGGGACGCGCGGGCGCGGGGACTCGCCACGCCTCCCCGACGGCAGAGTGCGCAGTCGCGGGGCGGTCAGCGGAACGGGCGGCGGCTGCGGGCGTTCAGTTCCGCCACGTGAGCGCGCAGCCGCTCGCCCGAATCCAGGGGGACGAGGGCGTCGGGCTCGGCGTCCCATTCCAGCCCGCCCAGCAGCGGGCGCAGTTGCACGTACGGACCCTCGTACGCCATGACCACGCCCACGCGGTCGGATCCGGTGTCCCGCACCGCGGTGCCCACGTCGGGCGGCTCGGTCGCCGTCACCGCTCGGCCCCCCTCGCGATGGTCTCGGCCAGCAGGTGCGCGACGGGGGCCGAGCAGACGCCGAGATGGATGAGCGCGTACCGCGCCCCGCCCTCGGCCTCGTCGGCCCACGGGGTGCGGATCTCCATGGCCGGAAGCTGGATGCCCGCGCGCCGGAGGGCGTCCGCCAGGGCGTACTGTGCGGTCAGGGCCTCCTGGACCTTGGCCCGTCGGGCGGCGGTCTCGCTGTCGGGGCGTGGTGTCGTCGTCATGCCGTGCCTCTTCCTGTTCCCTGCCTGGTCTCGTCGCCGCGCCGGAGCCGGCCTCTCAACGGAGAACACGCTGCGTAGCGCCTGCATGACGAGAATGGCGTCCGAGAGCGGCCGACTCCGCGTCCCGTGAGGTGACTGCCCCAGGCCAGGGCACTCGTTCCACACGTTCCACGAGCGGCGCCGCGGCCACGACGGCGGCGAGAGCGACGGCACCTGCCGGAGTGGTGCACGAGGAACCAGAGCTCACCGGCGTCCCCGACACCCTCCTCCCCCTCATCCAGGCCTGTCTGGCCAAGGACCCGTCCGCCCGGCCGTCTCTCGACGCGCTCCGCGTCCGGGAAGAGACGCAGTACCACTCCCTCGGGCCGTGGCGGCCGGCTGCCGTCCTGGCCCGGCCGGGGCAGGACGCGGCACGACTCCTCGAACACGAAGACCCGCGTACCCGGGTGGCCTTTGATGCCGCCTCGGCCCCGACGCCCTCACCATCCCACGCGGTCGTAACCGAGCCGGCCCGCCCTCGCACCGCACCCGTCACCGCCCCCGACGAGCCGGAGCACTCGGGCAGCCTCCCGCGAAGAGACGGGACGCGACGGCGCCGTAGGCCTGCTCGGCTGATCGTCGGGGCGGCGATCGTGGGCGCCGGGCTGTTGTGGGGCGTTGGCTATCTCTGGAGTACGACGTGGTGAGGGGGGTGCGGGGAAGCGCTCAGATCGAGCGGCACTCGAACGCGTCCCGCCGCTGACGTGCGCGTCTCGGTAGCGTGGTCGGGACGCCTCTACCGCCGCGCCCGTGCCACCCGGCAGAAGCCGTGGAACGCGGTCGCCACCTGGATCGCGCGCACCCCGGGTTGTGGTCGTTCGGGGTTCGGCGGTCGGTTGGAGGTGGGTCGCGCTCCGCTCCGAGTGCCAGGAGGGGTCCCAAGCGCCGCCGAACCGCTCGAACGACCAGCTCATCCCCTGATGAACTCGATGATCTGCGGGGCGATCTTCCTCGGGGCCATGACGACGGCGCCATGGTTGAGTCCGGGCAGAGTGCGGTGGTCGGCCTGCGGCAGCACCTCGGTGAGTGCGAGGGCGGCGCGCTGGAACGCGGCCGGGCTCCTGCCGCCGGTCAGCACGCGGGTGGGCACGGCCACCCCTTTCCACTCCTCGGTATCGAGCGGCTTGCCCTGCTGGGTATCGCCCATGACCGCGATGTCGTAGGGCAGGGTGCCAGCCAGCCTGGTGAGGTTCGCCCACGTCTTCGGCATGAGTTTCATGAAGAACACGGCGATGCCGGGCATGCCCTGCACCCTGGTCATGAAGTACTTGACCGCGTCGCTGTGCCGGCCCTCCGCAAGCATCCCGGTGATCTGCCGCGCCAGATCCTCGGGCGGCCCGTCGTCGCCCTCCGCGACCACGAACGGCGGCTCATACAGAGCCAGGCGGTCGACGTCGACTCCGGCAGCGGCCGCGCGCAGGGCGAGGACCGCTCCGGAGGACGAGCCGAACAGCGACGCCGAACCGCCGACGTGTTCGACCAACGCGGCGATGTCCTCGATCTCGCGGTCGGGGGCGTAAGCACTGGCGTCACCGCTGGCACCCCGTCCCCGCCGGTCGTAGTTGATCACCGTGAAGTGCTCGGCGAGGAGAGCCGCGAGTTTGGTCGTGTCCGAGCGGTCGGCCAGTGCCGAGGCCACCAGGACGACGGCCGGACCGCGGCCCGACTGCTCGAATGCGATCTCGGTGCCGTCTGCGGAGACGACACGGGCCTCGGCTCCGGCCGACTGCCCTCGCGCTGTTGCCATGTCGATCTCTCCGGTTCACGTTGGGGGCGTACCGTTGTGGTGCGCGTTACTGCCGAATAAGACCCCCGCAGCGCGGAAAACTCATCGGTGCGCCAGGCGCTCGATGCCGAAGCCCTCACACCCCGGCGAGGACGAACCCCGCACGCAGAGATCGTGGACGGGACGCTCGTGCCCACCTATGGCCACACCATCGCCGAGCGGTCCAGGAACCGTCACCGTCGCCGACGGCTGTCCGGACCAACACGTCGGACCGCTGCCCGATGCCGCAGTTCTTCGAGCGTCGGGGCCGATGCGCGGACAAGCCGCTGCCGAACCGGTCAACAGCCCAGCCGGGCAGCGCAGAAGCAAGGGGGCCGGTTGCCAGACCTACATGCCGCGTGGGGCCGGGGTTCCGGACGCGGCCGTCTCCTCAGCTCCGGGCGTGGTGGTGCACTCTCGGTCAGGTGCAGCGACTCTTTCTGCTGGTATCTGATGGTTTGCCTGCGAAGACTCGGTGCCGCGAACTACGGTTCGTAACAGGTTCATTACGAGCTTGGCCGCCAGGGGAGGGCTGGGACGTGAGCGGGCGGGATGGTTCCACGCCGTTCCACGCTTGTTCCACACCTTCCACGGGCGGGACCAACGGCCAGCACGGAGGGGAACACCGATGCCGCAACGTCGCGTCGTCACGGGCCGGAGCCAGGAGCCACGCCAGCGTTTCGCCGAGGAGCTGCGGAGACTGCGGTCGCAGAAGGGCATCACCCTGCGGCAGCTCGGTGAGCGGATGGGCTGGGACTGGTCGCTGTTCGGCAAGATGGAGAAGGGCGACACCATCGGCAGCCCCGAGGTCGCCGAGGCGCTGGACGACTTCTACGGCACCCCCGGCCTGCTCCTCGCCATGTGGGAGCTGGCCGCCGGCGACAAGACGCAGTTCCGCGAGCAGTACCGGCGGTACATGACGCTGGAGGCCGAAGCGGTCAGCCTGTGGCACTTCGCGGTGAGCGTCCTGCCGGGGCTGGTGCAGACGCCGGAGTACGCGCGCGAGGTGCTGTCCGCTGGCGGCTTGAAGGGCCCTGAGCTTGACCAACAGGTCGAGGCTCGGATGAGTCGACGCGAACTGCTGGAGGGTGAGGACGCCCCGCCGTTCCGCACGATCCTGTCGGAGGCGGTCCTGCGGACGCCGTTGGAGGACCCAGGGGCGTGGCGGCAACAGCTTGAGTACGTCGCGCAGGTGGCAGAGCGGCCGAACGTGACGATGCAGGTATTGCCACTGAAGTCGGGCCTTCACGGACTCACCAACGCGACGGTGATGTTCCTGCGGCTCATGGACGCTCGCACTGTGGCCTACACCGAGCACGGCTACGGCGGTGACTTGATCGAGGCGAACGGGCCAGTCGAGCGCTTGCATCGTGCATACGATGCAATGCGCGACTTGGCGATGTCCCCGGTCGAGTCGCAGAAGTTCGTCCTGGCCATGTTGGAGGCAGCACCGTGCGACCCATCGACCTGAGCACCATTACTTGGCGCAAGAGCAGCTACAGCAACCAGGATGGAGGCGAGTGTGTCGAGGTATCGGACGATCTCTCCGCCGTTGTCCCGGTGCGTGACAGCAAGACGCCGCGTGGCCCCGTGCTCGTTTTCCCGGAAGGCGGCTGGACGTCGTTCGTCGGAGCGGTGAAGAGCGGACGGCTCACGGCCTGAACCACGCGCACGCAACGGCTCCTGCGATATGCCGATCGCAGGAGCCGTTGACGTTGCGTGCGGGGCTACTTCTTCGCCGCGCGACGGCCTCTTGTCGCGGCGGGAGGACGCCAGGCGCGCAGGTCGTCGTCGGTGAGGCCGTGCTCGCCCTGCACCATCTGCCGGTCACCCCGGAAGAACGCGGCGGGGGAGGAGCCGAAGGCCGCGTCGAACTCGTTGTGCCACTGGTCCAGCCAGGGCTGGAGCTCCAGCAGTCCGGCGAGGAAGGGGGTCAGCTCCTCGGTGGTGAGCGCTTCGTGCGTGGCGATGTAGGTGTCGAGGGCGTACGCCTGCTCCTGGTGGTCCCACCCGGCCCAGCCGTAGAGCTGCGGCGTCGCGACGTTGGCCTGCCCGTAGGAGATGAACCGCTCCTTGGGCACGTCCAGCTTGCCGCGCGCCCGCCAGTAGGAGGGCCGCAGGAAGTCGGCGGAGGTGTACTTCGGCGGGACGGGGATGGTGTCGCGGATCTTCCGCTTGGCCTGCTCGTCCGGGGCGGCGTCCTCCTGCCGCTGGAGGTCCCACACGTGCTCCCAGTCGGCCCGCTTCTTGAGCCCGGACGGCTTGTACCGCAACGCGGCGAGGAACGGCACGTGCTCGTCGCTCATCAACTCGGCGACGACGGCGGGCAGCTCCTTGCGCGGTGCGTAGATCTTCGCCACGGACACGAAGTCCTCGTCCCGCGACAACGCATCGGTCAACCGACTCAACGTGACCAGCGCAGGCATGCCGTTCTCATCGAACCAGTGCTCCCGCGCCTCAGTCTGGTCCAACAGCCAGGCGCGCAGCGCCTTCTCCTGAAGTGAGTCCCACCCTTCAGTAGCCCACCGCCGCTTGTACTCCGGCCGCTCGATCATCCCGATTGCTCGTGACGACTCGATGGCATCAATCCGCTTTTGCACCACCTCGCGATACGCGGCTGGCCAATGCTGCGGGATCTCAGTGATGGGCGTAGAACCATGCCGCTTGAACCACTCGTCACTGGCTTCTCCGGCAGCCACGCGCCGAGCAAGTACGATCTCGAACGCACGTTCCCCAAGCGTGATGGAAGGAATCTCGGGCGACTCAGGATCTTCGGAGGTGCGAAGGTCCTCGGAGTGCAGGTCGTAGATAGAATAAACTTGCCAGTCCAATTCCTCCTGCAATGCGATCATCCGCGCACGCAGAGAGTGCCACAGGGGTCTGGAGTCATGGAGAGTCTTGGTTGAAGGCGTGGCGTGTTTAGCAAGTTCTGTGGGACTGGTGGTGGCGACCTGCTGCGCAAGATTTTCTAGGGTAATAGCAAAACGCGTGGGGTATTCTTTGGGTAGGGGGAAGTCCTGAACCCTAGTCCCGGTGAATTCATAGAAACGTTCCCAGGGTTGCGATTTGTAACCCTCGTTGACTCCTTGGCTACCCTTGTCGTGACTCACCGTTTTGAGCCAGAATCCCGCTGCGGAGCTATTTAGCAGCCCAAGTAGCCGCAGATGATCCTCCTCGGTTGCTCCCTCCCGCAACTTGATCACCGGCGCCGTACGGGTGAACGCACTTCCATTGCGATCCAAAATGACATGATTGTGTGTTGCGACGAAAGCGAAATTGAGGGACCACGGGTGTGTACCGTCATCCTTGGGTAGCTGGTGCCACTCCCACCAGGGCCGGTTTCCCTCGAAGTAGGTACGCCCAGAGAAAGTTGAGCGATTTCCCAGTTCGGTGCGATTCTGCCAAAGGATGCGCCCAATGTTCGGCATATTCGCGAGTGGCGCCGTTGAGTGTGACGAATCGTATGGGTGGATGACCCAGTCTCCGGTCGCGAGGTTGAAGTCGCGAACCTCATCACCAGCTCCTATAGGCTTCGTGTAGTTCTTCTCGGCTCCGCGCCTCTTGAGTACTCTAAGTGGCATCGTGAAGGCATCGTCTGCGTGAGTGTCGCCGTAGAAGCCGATTCTGAAAGTGTGGGATTTGAGCCGGTTTACACTGAGGGAAGATGTGGCCTCGATCAGCTCCAAACCGCCATCGATCAAAATCCATGGCTTCTTACTGAAGTAGCGGGTTCGGTCCAAGTCGTCGACCGAGACCCACGGACTCACGGACCCCGGCTTGTCGATCTGCTTCACGATCGACTGCCAGACCAACCCGTCTTCGCCGCTTTGCGGCGTCTCAGGCTCCCCCTGAATACTTCGGACCGTGCGTACTCTCGTAGGTCGGGCACCACCAGAGCGGCGGTTGCCGACGAGGATGACCGTAGGCGTACCGTGTCCTGGAATATAGGCGCCGGAAGTGTCGATGACCTCCGTCAGTGCTACGTCATCCCGGAAGAAAGACTCGATCAGCTTCGTTCCGAACTCGCGCTTCATGAAGGAGTTCGCAGTGATCTGGCCTACCATGCCGTAGCCGCTGCCCTCGGCGTCGCCTCGGCAGGCGAGTTCGAAGAACCGTTGTGCGAACGGGACCGACAACGCGTACGTGCCGCCGCAGGCGTCGTAGAGCTCCCGGTACAGCGCGTTGAGCTTCTTGTCCTTCACCGTGATGTACGGCGGGTTCCCCACCACCACGTGGTACCGGCCCGGCTCCAGGATGCCGGGGTGTTCGTGGATGTCCTCCGGGGCGTACGTGAAGTCGGCCAGTTCGTCCCCGCTTCCGCCGAGGAGGTCCGCCTCGGCGAACAGGGCGTCCTGCCGGTGCTTGATCAGGGAGTCGCCCACGGCCACGTGCATCGGCCACTCGTACCGGTTGGCCTCCGCCATCGTCCGGACGCCGCTCGCCGCCATCGCGGCCACCAGCAGCCGGAAGCGCGCGATGGCCACGGCGAAGGGGTTGATGTCCACGCCGTGGACGGAGTCCAGCGCCGCCCGCACGCGCTCGTGGACGTCACGACCGGGCTGGCCCTCGCCCCACAGCCGCAGCAGACGCCGGAACGCGCCCAGCACGAAGTGTCCCGACCCGCAGGTGGGGTCGATCATCTTCAGGCCCTCGTAGCCGAACTCGCGGACCGCCGGGTCCATGGTCCGGTCGAGGATGAACTCCTCCACGAACTCCGGGGTCTGGAGCAGCGCGTACGTCTTCCGGGCGGCCTCGCTCAGGTCCTGGTAGAGGTCGCCCAGGAAGCGGGTGTCCCAGCCCTCGGTCCCGTCCTCGTTGAGCCGGTCCGTGAAGTCGTGGACGAGGACACCCGACTCGTCGCGCTCGCGCCAGAAGTCCACCAGGTCCCGCGCGCCGTCGTGGGACAGCGGGATCTGGTAGAGCGGGTTGTGGCGGCGGTCGAAGAGGAGACGTCCGGCCTGCCCCGCGCCCAGCTCGTCGAAGGCGTGCTCCAGCCAGCCCCGGTACGTCGGGTCGTCGGACGTGGCGACGTAGTCCTCGAAGCGGGCCAGCGCCACGTCGAGGCGGTCCGTCTCCGGAGCCGTCAGGTACGGCTCCGGGATCAGCTCGTTGTCCTCGCAGAAGCGGACGAAGACCGTGCCGAGGACCCAGGCCACCGCGACCTGTGTGACGCGCTCGTCCAGCCAGGAGTTCCACGTCGCCGCCGTGCGGCCCAGCTTGCGCGCCTGGTCGTACTCCGCACGAAGCTTCGCACCCACCTCGGCAAGCGACTTCACCTGCTGCCCGAGATCCGCCTCGACCGCCTTGACCTGCTTCTTCAGGTCCTCCAGCAACGCCTTGCGGTCGATCACGTGGCCACTCCCTCGGTTCCCTCGGCCTCGACACCCTGCTCGCCGGACCGGTGGGCGTTGTTCACCCACGCGTCCGGAAGTTCGATCCACTCGCCCAGCCCGGCCTGGTACGCCACCGCGACCTGGCCCAGCTTCGGCTCCCGCGCCGGGTCGGGCTGCGGCACCAGCAGCCACAGCCCGCGACCGCCCTGCCGGGCCGCCTCCGCCAGCCGGTCCAGCACGCCCATCGCGTCGTAGCGCGCGAACGCCGCCGCCTCCGTCAGCAGGACCGGGCCGGTGCCGGTGCCGGCCGCGCTCCCGGCGTTCCCGCCACCGCCGGTCAGTAGCGCGCGCACCTGCGGCTCCACCGCGCCCCAGGCCGTGCGCGCGTACTCGGCGAACTTCGCCGCGCCGCGCGAGCCGGGCTCGGCGGCGTCCGCCTTGAGCAGGGTCTCCCACGTCGGCTTGGTGCCCGGCGGCACGAGCCCGTGCAGCGCCGTGAGGAACAGCTCGGTGACGGAGACGGCCTGCGCGTTCGTCCGGTCCGCGCGGGCGAGCTGCCGGGCCGCCGCGTGGAAGCTGTCCTGGTGGACGGTGAGCACCCGGTAGCCGTCGCGGCGCGCGGAGGCCGTCAGCCGTTCCTCCGCGCGCACCGCGCCCGCCACCGACGGGTCGTCGGCGTACCGCGTCACCGCGCCGACGCCCGTGGAGCGGCGCCAGGCGCCCGTCGTCAGGTAGCTGGACGCGGCGTCCGTCCGGGCGGGCAGGTAGCGCGAGGTGTTCAAGCCCTCGCGCGTGGCCAGTTTCAGGTCGAAGCCGGCCTCGCGCAGCGCCTTGGTGAGCGGGCCGCCGGTCGGCAGCTCGCGGGTCGTGCCGCCGCGCGGGTCGGGGACGACGAGCTCGGGGAAGCGGGCCCGTACCCGCTCGTGGATCTCGCCCGCGGTCACGCCGGGCTGCCGCTCCTCCGGGACGCCGGGGTTCAGCCGGACCAACCCGGCCTGCGTGAGGCGCAGGGCGCGCACCAGCGGCAGGTCGCGCGGGTAGATCTCCAGCCGGGGGGTGGCCGCCGCGTTGGCGGAGCCCGCCGCCGCCAGCTCGACCAAGCGGCGTTCGTCCCACTCCACCGCGCCGGGCGGCGGGGTGAGCGCGCCCAGCTCGCCGAGCACCGTCGTCGCCGTCGGCAGGGTGTCCAGGCGGGCGAGCCGGTCGGCCGTCCGGCCCAGCCGCGTCGCGTAGTCCAGCAGCGCGGGGGCCGTCGGGGTGTCGGGGGCGTCGTCCTCGCGGACGTCCAGCGCGAGCAGGCCCGCGCTGAGCTCCTCCTGCGTCGCCCTGCGGTTGGCCTGGTGCTGGAACTCCGCCTCTGCGGGCTCCAGTTGCTCCACCTCCACCACGGCGCGGACGGCGGCCAGGGCCAGCGCGCGGCGCTGCCCGCGCTCGGCGAGCTGCGTGCCGCGCCGCACGGCCAGCGCGTCCGCGATCTCGACGGCGGAGGCGACCCGGCCCATCCCCACGAGCAGGTCGATGATCTCCTCGCGCAGGGCCCGCACGGCGGGATGCTTCTTCCAGCGCTTGCGCTCCTCCTTGAGGAGCTGCGGGATGCGCCCCGCGGACAGGCCCACCGCGTCGGCGACGTCCTTCTGCTTGGGCCAGACGCCGATGCCGGGCAGCTCCCCGTGCTCGTCGGGCAGCCGCAGCAGGAGGCGGACCGTCTCCACCTTGTTGTGGTTGGAGCGGTTGTTGTTCAGCGCGGGGACGAGGACGGTGGCCAGCGTGTCGAGACTGACCGAGCGCAGCGCCTTGCCGCTCAGCCCGCCGGCGCCCTCGCGCGTCACGACCGATCCGAGGACGGCGGACTCCGCCCGGGTGAGCTGTTCCAGCTCCTCCTGCGCCTCCGCCCGGCCGCGCGGCGTCAGCGGTGAGACCGGGGCCTCGCGCAGCCGCTCGCCCCACTCGCGCTGGCGGCGCTGCACCTCGCCGCGCGTCTTGGCGCCCAGGCCCGGTGCGTTGAGCAGCTTGCGGCGGCTGTAGTCGAGGAGCTCGCCGACGGTGGTGATGTTCAGGCCGTAGAGGAAGGACTCGGCGGCGGGGGAGAGGCCGGAGGCCGACAGGTGCGTGTCCCGGGTGACGACGGCGGCGAGTCGTTCGCGCTCCTGCTCGGCGGTGAGCGGCTCGGCGTCCGCGATGGCGGCCGGGTGCCCGGCCGCCCGCTCGGCTCCCGGGGCGGCGTCGGCGGCTCCGGCGGGGCTCGGAGCGGCCCCGGCCCCGGCGGTGTTCCCCGGCGCGGCTGCCCCGCTGGCCGTCGCCTCCGGGCGGCGTGAACGGTGGCTGGAGGGCACCGTCTGCGAGGCGTCCAGGAAGACGCGCTTCCACGCGTCCCGCATCGGCTTCAGCTCGGGGAAGCGCTGGGCGGCGTCCCGGTGCAGGGCCTTGCGGAAGAAGGCGAGCAGCCCGTCGCGCACCGGGGACTCGAAGGCGTCGGCGGCGATGACCGGGTGCGGGAACTCCTCGGCGTCCGTCATCCTCGGGGGCACCGAGCCGTCGCCCCACCGGGGCAGTTCGCCCGAGGCCATCTCGTGCAGGGTCACGGCGACGGCGTAGCGCTCGGCGTGCGAGTCGTAGGCGGTGCGGGTCAGGGTGCCGATGAACGGATCGAGATAGCCCTCGGTGCCCGCCTCGTAGTCCTTCGCCGGGTAGCCGGCCAGCGAGAAGTCGATGAGGACCAGTTCGCGGGTGCGGTTGGGGCGGATGCGGACGGCGATGTTGTCCGGCTTGATGTCGCGGTGCCAGACGCTCTCGCCCTCCAGGAAGTCGACCGCGCCGAACAGGTAGTCGCCGTAGGCTTCGAGCTGGTCCAGCCGGAGGCGGCCCCCTTCGCGCAGCTGCCGGGCGACCGTCTCCTCGCGGCGCCGCGTGCGGGTGCCGGACGCCGCGGGCCGCTCGCCCGCGACGTCGTCCTCGCGCTCGTCACCCACGTACTCCAGGGCCAGGGCGGTGCGACCCGCGATCCGCAGGGGCTCACTCTCGACGAGCCGGATGATCCGCGAGTCCGGCCTCAGCCGGTTCATCATCCCGGCCTCGCGGGCCAGCACCTCGCCCCGGCTGTCGGACAGGGCGACCTTCAGCACCGCCAGCGTCCGGCCGCCGCGCGCCGCGGCCTGGAGATCGCGCACGAGGAAGGCGCGGCTGGTCGATCCCGTGCCCAGGCGGCGGCGGACCTCCCAGCGCCCGGCCAGGACGTCCCCGGCGACGGCCTCCAGCGGGTCCTTCTCCGAGGCGCCGGCCGCGACCGCTGCGGCGCCGGTCTCGCCGGCCTCCGGCGCGGGAGTCGAGGCCGGTGCGGTGAGACCGTCCTCGACGCACTCCAGCATGTCCAGGAACTCGTCCACGGTGGAGAGCCGCTGCTCGGGGCGGTACGCCGTGGCCGCCTGCACCAGGTCGTCGATGTCCTCGGACAGGCCGTCGACGACCGCGCTGGGACGCAGACCCTCGCCCGCCTCCAGCCGCGCCAGCAGCTCGGCCTGGCTCGCGGCCGGTGCCGTGCCGGTGGCCAGGAGATAGGTGAGGACGCCGAGCCCGTACACGTCCAGGGACACCGGGTCGGCCTTGAGCGCCGTCAACTCGGGCGCCAGATACGGGTCGGAGCCCTCGGAGAGGTGGGTGACGGACAGCGCCGTCGGCGCCAGCCGCGTCCCTCCCCGCGCCGAGCCGGGCGCCGAGCCGCCGTCGGTGCCGCTGCGCTGGGTGGCGATGTGCCAGTCGGAGATCTGCAGGCGCGGGGCGAGCCAGGCGGCCTCCTCGCCGATCGCCGCGCTCCGGCGGCCCCGGTTGCGGGGGATGACGTGCACCGAGCGGGCGGCCAGGCCCCGGTGGTGGATACGGCTGGAGTGGGCGGAGCGCACCGTCTCGGCGAGCTGCCGCACGAGCGCCATCCGGGTCAGGATGTCCAGCTTGTCCCCGTACTGGAGCAGGTACTCGTCCAGGCGCAGCGTCTGCGGGTGGTAGTCGAAGATCAGCGCCGGGCCCGCCGAGTGGCCGGACGGGTCGTACTGCCGTAGCTGGACGACGCCGGGGTGGCGGAAGCGGCGCAGCACCGCCGCCTCCCGCCGGGCGGCGTTGTCCACCGACTGCCGCAGCGACGCGTCGGCCCCCCGCTCGCGCAGGTAGATCCGCACCCGGGCGGGCTCGGGCAGCTCGCTGTGCTGCGCGAGGTAGTCGGCCCACGTCGGCCCGGAGTCGAACGACTTCCGCTCCAGCTTGTACGGGCCGACCTTGTACTCGGCGTCGCTCTTGCGGATGCCGACGCGCTCCAGCGCCCCCTTGACCTCCCGCGAGACGGTCACCGTCACGCGGCGACGCTCGTCACGCGGCGGCTGCTTCAGCATCCGCACGAGCTGGGCGACGGTGTGGACGCCGTGCTGCTCGTGCGGGGGCAGGCGGATGCGCAGGCTGTCGTCGGTGAAGCACACGGCCTCGGCGACCCACACCCGCCGACCGGCGCTGCCGAGCAGGGCGGCCAGCTCCTTGGCCTTCTTGTTGACCAGGTGCAGCGGGTTGCCGTGCGGCTCGCGGCGCCCGCCCGGCCTGGTCTGCACCCAGGTGCCGTTCTCGCTGGTGACCGAGCCGTGCCAGTGCTTGAGCTCGATCATCCACACCCCGGCCGGCGCGACGACGAGCAGATCCACCTCACGCACGTGCCCGGTGTTCGCGGTGAACGTGAAGTTCGACCAGGCCCGCCAGGGGTCGGCGTCCGGCAACTGCTCGCGGACGGCCTCCAGGCCACGGCGCTCGTGGTCGAACTCGGACTCGGTGACCGTCGTCCACCGGCCTTCCCGCATGCGCAACTCCCCGCCTACGTCCCAGGTACTCCGGGCCCGCCCGCCCCGGCCTCCGCACGCTCCCGCGCAACGCCGACGAACCTGGCGAAATCCTAGTCCCGCGCGGTGACAGGGGACGGCGAGGGTGTCGGGAGCGTGACGGAGCGGTTACGTGGCCGACGCCGCCCGCGGTGGGTGGCCGACGGCGGACGTGCGTCGGGCGGCGGGAGTCCACCGGCGGGCGGTCAGCCGAGCAGCTGCGCCGCCGGCTTCGCGGCGTCGCCGGGCCGGTGTGGGCCCGTCGGTGGGGTCTCGTAGCATCCTTCGTATGACGGAGGGGGAGCCCGGCAGACGGGTGATCGACGGCCGCTTCGCGCTGGAGGCGCGCCTCGGCGGTGGCGGCATGGGCATGGTGTGGCGGGCGCGGGACCTCGTGCTGGACCGGGCTGTGGCACTGAAGGAGGTCCGGCCGCCCGACCCGGAGCTGGCCGAGTTCGACCCCCAGGCCGCCGCCACGCTGCGGGCCCGGGTGCTGCGGGAGGCACGGGCGCTGGCCCGCGTCGACCATCCCGGCGTGGTGACCATCCACCACGTCGTGGACGGCGGCGAACACCCCTACCCGTGGCTCGTCATGGAGCTGGTGACGGGCGGTTCGCTGGCCGACCGGCTCGCGCGCGGCCCGATGGCGCCCCGCGACGCCGCCCGGCTGGGCCGGGAACTGCTCGCCGCGCTGCGGGCCGCCCACGAGGCGGGCATCGAGCACCGCGACGTCAAGCCCGCGAACGTCCTGCTGCGGCCCGACGGGCGTCCGGTCCTCACCGACTTCGGCATCGCGGCCGTCCGGGAGGCGACGGCGCTCACGGCCACCGGCTCCGTCATCGGGACCCCCGACTACATGGCACCGGAGCGCATCTCGGGCCAGACCGGCGGCCCGGGGGCGGATCTGTGGTCGCTGGCGATGATGCTCTACGTGGCTGTGGAGGGCCGCCACCCGCTGCGCAAGGACAGCACCCTCGCCACGCTGGCCGCCGTCCTCAACGAGGAGCTGCCGCCGCCGGCGCAGGCCGGTCCGCTCACGGCCGTGCTGACGGCGGCGCTGCGCAAGGACCCGGCCGCCCGGCCCTCCGCCGCGGCCCTGGACGCCCTGCTCGCGGCGGTCGAGGGCGGCCACCCCGTCCCGCAGTCCGAGCCCGCCGACGCCCCGCCGTCCGTCGGTGAGGCCGTCACCTCCTACCGCGTCAGCCCGCCCTCCGCTCCGACCGGACCGGTGGAGCCGCCCCGGGACGCCGTCCCGAAGCGCCCCGTACGCCGGGGTCGCCGCATCGCGCTGGCCGCCTCGGTCGCCGCGGCCGTGCTGACGGGCGTCCTCGTGGCCACCGTCCTGCCGTGGGGCGGCGACGGCGACGGGGACGGTGACGGCGACCCGGCGGCGAAGCCGTCCCGCACGGCCGCGGAGCCGCGCACCCCCGAGCCCACCGCGACACCCGCCCGGAACCCGGAGACCGAGGGGCCGGACCGCCCCGCCGAGGAGCCGCCGACGGACCTGCTCACCCCGGACGGCATCCGCACCGCCGTGGAGGCGCTCAGGGAGGCAACGGGCACGGACCGCATGAGCTCCTTCACCGTCCACCAGACGCACGTCTCGGCCAACGTCATGGTCGACGGCAGCGACAGCCGGTACGACAGCTGGAGCTATCGCCCCGAGCGCGGGGCGGAGAAGGGCATCATCCAGGGTTCGGTCGGCGCGCTGGAGAGCCCGTTCAGCATCGACGACCTCGACTGGGACGCCCTCCCCTCCCTGCTCCGGCGGGCCGACAAGGAGCTCAACGTCGAGGACGTCACCTCGCGCTACCTCGTCGTGCGCGCCCCCGACCCGACGTTCGACACCCCACTGGGCATGGCCGTCTACCTGTCGAACGACTACCGCCAGGTCGGCTTCCTGGAGGCGGACCCGAACGGCGAGGTCACCCGCGTCGTCCCCAACGAGGGCGACTGACCCGGGGCGGCCGCCGTCACCCGGCCGACGCGGCCCGAAAGCGCCCAGGTCGGCGTCGACCGCGGGCGCCCCGTACCCCACGCGCGGTGGTGCCCGCGCTCGCGACCGCCGACGCCACCTTGCGTTCCGCCCTCCCTCGCCGAAGACTTCGGGACGGAGCCGCACTCCCGCCGCGCGTCCCGAGCGCACGGGGGCCGGTCTTCGGCAGTCCCCGTACGAGGACAGGGGGGAAGCGCATGGCGGTCACGGGCGAACTCAGGCGGCGCAGGGCCACCTTGGAGCACGCGTGGTCGCGGCTCGTGCCCGCACTGGGCGAGGCCGGGCCGCCGTCCGACGTCCCCCAGGCGCTGCGCCGGGAGGTGACCGAGTCCTGGGCCCGCTCGCTCGGCAGTGTCGACCCGCGGCAGACCAGCGCTCCCGTGGCGGAGGACGGCGCCGTGCACCACCGCTGGGCGAGCTCGCCGCTGCGCGCCCCGGTGCGCGCCCTCGCCGCCGAACTGCGCGGGGTCGCCGACGATGCCGGTTTCGTCAGCGCCGTCACCGATGAGAGCGGCACCATCCTGTGGACCTGCGGCGGCACGACCATGCGCCGCCGTGCCGAGCGCGTCAACTTCGCGCCCGGTGGTCGCTGGGACGAGGCGGCCATGGGCACCAACGCGCTCTCCCTGGCCCTGCGTACCGGACGTCCGAGCAGCGTCTTCTCCGCCGAGCACCTGGTGACCGCCCTGCACGGCTGGGTCTGCTATTGCGCGCCCATCCACGGGCCCGACGGCCGCGTCCTGGGCGTGCTGGACCTCTCCACCACCTGGGACCGTTCGCATCCGCTGGCCATGTCCACCGTCCGCGGCCTCACTTCCCGCATCGAGGCCGGACTGCGCGACGCGGGCGTGAACGAGGCCGACGTCCGCCGGAAGCCGGACCCGGTGCGGCTGACCTGCCTCGGGGCCGGGTACGCCGACCGGGGAGGGAGCCGGCTGGCGCTGCCGCCCCGCCAGGTGGAGATCCTCACCCTGCTGGCGCTGGAACCCGACGGGTTCTCGCCCCAACGGCTGCGCACGGCACTCTACGGCGACCGTCCGGTGACGGCCTCCACCTTCAAGGCCGAGATGTCCCACCTGCGCCGCACACTCGGCGGCGCGGTCGCCACCCGGCACTACGCGCTGACGGTTCCCGTGCGCTGCGACGCGGTGGAGGTGCTGCGTGCCCTGGAGCGCGGCGACACCGATACCGCCCTGCGGCGTTACCGGGGGCCGCTGCTTCCCGGCTCGGAGGCGCCGGGCGTCCTGGAGTGGCGCAGCCATCTCGACGTCGCCGTGCGCGAGGCGGTGCTGGCCAGCGTCCGTGCCGAGCACGCGCTGCGGCACGGGGAACGGTCCCCGGACGACGTGGCCGTGCACGAGCACGCACTCGCCCTGCTCGCCCGCGACGACGTCCGCCGGGGCCTCGTCCTCGGCCGCCTCCACCGCGCCCTGCGGCACTGACCCGAACAGGCCCCGAGGGCGGAGAGCGCCAACCTCCCGCCAACCTCGAACCGGGAGGGTGGGCCCGGGCGGACGGTGACGGTGCCGTCCGCCCGCCGAGGCACCAGACCATCCACCACCCCGCTCACCGAGGAGAGCCGCCATGGTGTACGCGCAGCCGGGCCGTGAGGGCAGCGTCGTCAGTTTCGCCCCGCGCTATGACAACTTCATCGGCGGCGACTGGGCCGCTCCCGCCGAAGGCCGCTACTTCGCGAACCCCTCCCCGGTCACGGGAGAGGACTTCTGCGAGGTGGCCCGCTCCTCCGCCGCCGACGTCGAGGCCGCGCTGGACGCCGCCCACGCGGCCGCCGACGCCTGGGGCACCACGTCCCCCGCCGAGCGCGCCCGTGTGCTGAACCGGATCGCGGACCGGATCGAGGAGAATCTGGAGAAGCTCGCGGTCGCCGAGACCTGGGAGAACGGCAAGCCCGTCCGGGAGACGCTCGCCGCGGACCTGCCGCTGGCCGTCGACCACTTCCGCTACTTCGCCGGGGCCGTGCGCGCCCAGGAGGGCAGCATCGGCGAGATCGACGCCGACACCGTCGCCTACCACTTCCACGAACCGCTGGGCGTCGTCGGCCAGATCATCCCGTGGAACTTCCCCATCCTCATGGCCGCGTGGAAGCTCGCGCCCGCCCTGGCCGCCGGGAACTGCGTGGTGATCAAGCCGGCCGAGCAGACGCCGGTCAGCCTGCTGCTCGTCGTCGAGCTGATCGCGGACCTCCTGCCCCCGGGCGTCGTCAACGTCGTCAACGGCTTCGGGGTCGAGGCGGGCAAGCCGCTGGCGTCCAGCCCCCGCATCGCCAAGATCGCCTTCACCGGCGAGACCACGACCGGTCGGCTGATCATGCAGTACGCCAGCGAGAACATCATCCCCGTCACGCTGGAGCTGGGCGGCAAGAGCCCGAACATCTTCCTGCCGGACGTCCTGGCCGCCGACGACGAGTTCCTGGACAAGGCGGTCGAGGGTTTCGTGATGTTCGCGCTCAATCAGGGCGAGGTGTGCACGTGCCCCTCACGCGCCCTGATCCACTCCTCGATCTACGACGCGTTCATGGAGCGCTGCATCGAACGCACGCGGGCCATCACGGCGGGCGATCCCCTGGACCCGGCGACCATGATCGGTGCCCAGGCCAGCAACGACCAGTACGAGAAGATTCTGTCCTACATCGACATCGGCACCCAGGAGGGGGCCGAGATCCTCACCGGCGGCGGCGCGCGTACCGTGCCGGGCCTGGAGGGCGGCTTCTACGTCGAGCCGACCATCTTCCGCGGGACCAACGACATGCGCGTCTTCCAGGAGGAGATCTTCGGTCCGGTGGTCTCCGTGACCACCTTCGACTCGGTGGACGAGGCCGTGAAGATCGCCAATGACACCCTCTACGGGCTCGGCGCCGGGGTGTGGAGCCGCGATGCGAACGACGCCTACCGGCTCGGCCGGGCGATCAGGGCGGGCCGGGTGTGGACCAACTGCTACCACGCCTATCCGGCGCACGCGGCGTTCGGCGGCTACAAGAGCTCGGGCATCGGCCGCGAGAACCACAAGATGATGCTCGACCACTACCAGCAGACCAAGAACCTCCTGGTCAGCTACGCCCCGCAGAAGCTCGGATTCTTCTGATGCCTGCCGTTCCCGGCACCGAGCGGGTCCGCCGCGTGGAGCTGAGCCACGCCGCGGCCGACCTCCTGCGCCGGCTCGAGTCACTGCACGGCCCGCTGATGTTCCACCAGTCCGGTGGCTGCTGCGACGGCAGTTCGCCCATGTGCTATCCGCGCGGCGAGTTCCGTGTGGGCGGTGCGGACGTCCTGCTCGGACGCGTTCAGGGCGACACGCCCTTCTGGATGAGTGCGGAGCAGTACGACCGCTGGCGGCACACCCATCTGACCGTGGACATCGTCCCCGGACGGGGGAGCGGATTCTCCCTGGAGGCACCCGAAGGGGTCCGGTTCCTGCTCCGTTCCCGGCTGCTGACGGACCGGGAGCTGGCCCGGGCCGAGGCCGAACCCCCGCTCCCCACGGGAGCGGACCTCCCCGGCTGAGCCACGCGGTGGCGGCGGCCCGCCGACGTCCGGCGCCCGCCGCCACCGTCGGCCACCGAGTCGCACCGTCGAGGGCCACGTCCCCGGTCGGTCCGGGGCCGACGTCCAGCGCTTCTCCGCCCCGCTCGGTGCGCGCGAACTCGGGCTGGGCGGTACCGGCGCCGACGCGGGGCCTCACAGGGTCGGGGACGGGCGACTTGACGTCACCCAGGCTCTCTCAGGGGTCCGCCGGCCGGCCGACGCCCGGGCGTCGCGCCACGTCGGGCCCGGGTGCCCTCGACTCCGGGACGAGCGCTTCTGGACCGTCCGGTCGTACGATCATCCGGGGGAACGTCCCCAGTTGCACGGCTGGTTCGACGGTGAGAGCCCGGGGAGGGGTTCGACGACATGGTCCTCGGTACTGACGGGCCAACGCAGGTCCACTCGACGGATGTGGCGTACCCGGGTGGTGTGGCGGAGCAGTTCGAGGTGCGCCGGGTGCCGGTGGCCTCGCTCCGCCCCCCGGCCGACGCGCTCCGCGAGGAGGCGGAGAGCGCCGAACACGTTCGACTGCTGGCGGGCTCCGACGCGGAGTTACCCTCCATCGTGGTCCACCGGGCCACGATGCGTGTCATCGACGGGATGCACCGGCTGCGCGCCGCCGAACTGCGCGGGGAGAAGGAGATCTCCGCGCGGTTCTTCGACGGGTCGGCGCAGGACGCCTTCGTCTTCGCGGTACGGGCCAACGTGTGGCACGGCCTGCCGCTCTCGTTGTCCGAACGCACCGCGGCGGCGGGGCGCATACTCCGCTCGCACCCGCAGTGGTCGAACCGCGCGATCGCCGCGGCCACCGGCCTGTCCGCCAAGACCGTGGGGGCGCAGCGCCGCAGGCTCGGCGGGGCGGGCTCCGACACCACCAGCCGGATCGGCAGAGACGGCAGGACGCGTCCGGTCAGCAGCGCGGAGGGCCGCCGGATCGCCGGCCGGCTGATCCTCGAGTCCCCCGAGGCCTCGCTCCGCGTCATCGCGAGACAGGCGGGCATCTCGCCGGGCACGGTGCGCGACGTCCGGGCCCGGCTGAGCCGGGGCGAGGACGTCGTACCGCCCCGGCAGAGGGCCCGGGGAGACTCGGCGGCCTCCCAGGACCCCGGCCCCGCGCCGGCCTGCCCGCCGGCCGCCGGGGCGGCCGCCGACGTCGGAGCGGGCCCGCTCGAACAGGAGCCGTCCGAGATCTTCCGCAGCCTGTGCCGCGACCCGTCACTGCGGATGTCGGAGCACGGCCGGCAGCTGCTGCGCATGGTGGAGCCGCATGTGCTCGACCCCCACCTCTGGGACCGCGTCGCCGAGTCGGTTCCGCCGCACCGCGCGCAGATCGTCTCCGCGCTGGCGACGCAGTGCGCGGAACGCTGGCAGCGACTCGCCTCGCGGGTCAAGGCCGACGACGTCCCCTCGGTCGTCTGATGCGCGCGGGTGGCCGCGCGGCGCGGATCCACGTCCCGCACGCTCACGACCCCCGGCTCCCCCCGGCGGCACCGGAGCCCACCGCGGCCGCGCCGGTGGGCTCCGGCGGGCCCGAACTCGTATCCGCCCAGGAGTGCAACGTGCTGGTCTCGCGTCTGTCCGAGGTCGCCCGGGGCAGGGCGTTCCTCCTCCAGTGCGGCGACTACACGGGTCCCACCGCGGGCAGGTCCGCCGATCCCCTCCGGGACAAGCTGGAGACACTCCTCCAGATGTCCGTGGTGCTGGCCCACGCCGCGTCGGTTCCCGTCGTCGTCACCGGCGGCCTCGGGCACCGGCCCGAGACGTCGGCCGCCACGCTGAACCTCATCCGCGCCTTCGCCCGCAGCGCCCAGGCCGGGCTGCACCAGGCCCACCTGCGGAACCTGGAGTTCCTCGCCCGTTCTCCCACGGGCGGTCGCCACGTCCGCACGGGCGCGGAGATCGACCGGGCCATGCGCTTCATGCGGGCCTACGGCGCGGATCCGCGCGGCACGGGCGCCGTGGAGTTCTTCACCGGGGGCGAGGGCCCGCCCCTCCCGGACGGGGCGGTGCCGACGTGTGCCCACCCCGCCACCGGGCGCGCGTACGCCGCGAGCGGTCACCTCCAGTGGGTCGGGCAGCGCGCCGGCCACCTGGACGGTGCGCACGTGGCACGGTGCGCACGCCTCGGCAACCCGGTGGCGGTGACGCTGGGCCCCTCGGTGACCGCCGACGAGACGCTGTCCTGCGTCGACCGCCTCAACCCCGAGGGGGAGCCCGGCCGTCTGACGCTCGTGGTGGGGATGGGCACCGACCGCGTCCGCGACCTGCTGCCGGTTCTGGTGGAGAAGGTGACGGGGAACGCCGCGCCGGTGGCCTGGGTCTGCGACCCGGTGCACGGCAACCTCTTCGAGACCCCCGACGGCCGCCGGACCTGCCGGTTCGACGATCTCGTCGACGAGCTGAGCGGCTTCTTCGCCGTACACCGTGAGCTCGGCACGCGTGGGGGCGGTGTGCGGGTGGAGTTCACCGGAGACGACAGCGCCGGGTGCCCGGGTGGGGACCACGTGCTCCGCGCCGGGGACCCCGACCGGCGCGGAGCGGTGGCGCGGGCACCGCGTCTGAACCGGCGGCAGGCTCTGGAACTCGCCTTCCTCCTGGGGGAGATGCTCCGGACCTGAACCGGCGTGGTGCGGTGGCCGAGCTCAGCGGGCCCGGCCCACCCCGTCGGACTCCCGTGGCTGTGCAACCGGGGAGATGTCCTCCTTGGACGGCGCGCCCCTTCGGCGCAGGCCCCGGCAGGAGAGCATCGCCAGCAGCACCACGGCGACGGTGCCGAGCATCGCAAGACGCAGCCCCTCACCGAGCCCCTGGGTGAAGACGTCGTCGACCAGCCGCTCGAACGCCCGGGCCGTCCCGTCCGGGAGCCCGCCGGTGCCGGCGCCGTCCGGTCCCGAGCCCAGTTCCTCCAGGCCCGCGGTGGCCATGTCGTCGACCGTCTCGGTGAACGTCCGCTGGGCCTCGGGGGGCAACTCCCCGACCCGCTCCCGCCCGTGGTCGACGACCCGCTCGGCGTACAGCATCTGGAGGAGCACGCCGAAGACGGCGCTGCCCAGCACGTTGCCCACCTGACGCGTCGTGTTGTAGACGCCGGACGCCGCGCCCGCCAGCGACCGGTCGAGCTGGCCCAGCGCGAGGTTGGACATGGGGGAGAACACGAAGCCCAGCCCGACACCGCAGACCAGCATGGGAAGCAGCAGCAGCCACGGTGAGGTCCCCGGATCGGCGGTGTACGCGGTGGCCGCCAGCCCGGTCGCGTACACCCCCAGCCCGGCCAGCAGCAGGGTCTTGCTGTTCGCGATGGTGGAGCGTCTGCCGACGAGGACACCGACCACGCCGAAGGCCGCCGACAGCGGTGCGGTGGTCAGCCCGGCACGCAGGGGGGACAGGTCCAGGGCCGTCTGGAGGTACAGCATCAGCAGGAGCAGGCTCCCGGCCATGGCGAACGTGACCAGCGCGACCACCGCGTTCGACCACACGAAGTCGCGGTGCGCGAGCAGCGCCCCCGGGATCAGCGGATGGCGGCTGCGGCGCTGCTGCCATGCGAAGGCCAGCAGCAGCACGACGGCGAGAGCGAGGACGGCGGGGATGCTGAGCGGGCCGGAGATCGTGCCCCAGTCGTAGCGTTCTCCCTCCAGAAGCCCGAAGGCCAGCGCGAACAGGCCCGCGGAGACCAGGGCCGTGCCGGGCAGGTCGAGGCCGGTGCGCCGACCCGCCCGCTGTCCGGGCACCAGGGCGATCACCAGGCACATGCAGGTCAGGCCGATGGGCACGTTGATGAAGAACAGCCACTCCCAGCCGTACCGCGTGACGACGAAGCCGCCCAGCAGCGGACCGGTGATCGTGGCGAGCCCCGCGACTCCGCTCCACATCCCGTAAGCGGCGCCGCGCCGCTCCCTCGGAAACAGCAGCGCGATGAACGCGGTCGTCTGCGGGGTGAGCAGCGCGGCCCCCAGACCCTGCACGGACCGGGCGGCGACGAGCGAGGCCACGTCGTCGGAGAGTCCGCACCAGGCGGAGGCCGCCGTGAACAGGAGCAGGCCCACGAGGTACACACGCTTCTGGCCGAGCAGGTCCCCGAGCCGGCCGGAGGCGACCAGCAGGGCCGCGTAGACCAGGACGTAGGCGTTGACGACCCAGAGCACGTCGCCGAGTCCGGCGTCCAGATCGTCCATCAGGACGGGTACGGCGATGTTCACGATCGTCGTGTCGACCATGATCATGAAGAAGCCCAGGCACAGTGCGCCGAGCGCTGCCCATGGATTTCGACGGCCGCTCAACACACTCTCCCTCACAGCTACAACCCCGGTGCACACAGGGTGAGTTGACCGTACCGTGCGTCGCCCCCTCCCCGGGAAGGTACCGCAGCGACCCGGGGACTGTTCGACTGTGCACGGACTCTGCTTGACCACACTTGACCCACAGTTACCCGGCTGTTTCCCTTTTCCCTCGCATCTCTTCAGGTCCCGTTTCCGCGGACGACTTGAATCCCCGTGGAGAGAAGGGAGGGACAACGTGACCGAACTCGACGAGGCGGCCCCCGCGTCCGAGGGGGTGGACGACGTTTCCTCCGTCCCTCGGAGTGCGGCCGACGGTTCCCCTCCCGTCGATTCCTTCAACCCGGCGGACCCGGCCCTGCACGCGGATCCGTATCCGGCCTATCGCACGCTCCGCGACAGATACCCGGTGATGCGTGGTCCGCTCGGTGTGTTCCTCGTCAGCCGGTACGAGGACTGCGAGACGCTGCTCCGCGACCGCCGCATGGGCAAGGACTTCGCCAACTCGAAGTTCTTCCAGCAGATCATGGGGGATGCGGGGGACGAGCCGCCGCCCTTCCTGGGGCTGGGGCTGGACGACTGGGACGCCAAGCTGTTCATGCTGACGGACCCACCCGAGCACACGCGGCTGCGCGCACTGGTCTCCCAGGCGTTCACCCCGGCCACGGTCACGGCGCTCAACGACGCCGTGACCGGCATCGTTGACGACCTGCTGAGCGGTGTGCCCGACCGGTTCGACCTGATGGAGCGACTGGCCGCCCCCATGCCCATCCGGGTGCTCAGCACGATGCTGGCCATCCCCGCCGAGGACGAGCACCGGTTCACCGCCTGGTCGGCTGAGATCGCCGGACTGCTCGACCTGGACGTCGCGCTGCCCCCCGAGGCCGCCGAGGCCCGCCGCACGGCCGTCGCCGAGTGCACCGGGTACTTCGTCGAGCTCGCGCAGCGGCGCGGGGACAGCCGGGACGACGACCTGATCTCCCGGTTGGTCCGCGCCCGGGACGAGGAGGGCGCCCTGACCACCCAGGAGATCGCCGCCACCTGTGTCCTCCTCGTCGTGGCCGCGCAGGAGACCTTCTCCAATCTGCTGGGCAACGCCGTCATCCTCCTCTCCCGGCATCCGGAGGTCTTCTCGCGCCTCGCCGAGGAGCCGGCCGTCATGGACCGCGTCCTGGAGGAGATCCTGAGGCTGGAGCCTCCCGCCCACCAGGTCGGCCGTATCGCCCTGGAGCGGATCGAACTTCACGGGCAGGTGATCGAGCCCGGTGACGCCGTGATCCTGCTCGTCGCCTCGGCGAACCGCGACGAACGGGTCATCTCCGACCCCGACGTGTTCGACATCGACCGTGAGGACCGCACGCACCTGTCCTTCGGCAGGGGCATCCACTACTGTCTGGGCGCTCCACTGGCCACGATGATGGCCAAGGAGGCGTTCATCGGCCTGACCAAGCGGTTCTCCTCCGTGAGGAGGACGGAGGAGACCGTCACCTACAAGCCCGGCATGGGGCTGCGCGGGCCGGCCGCGCTTCCGGTGGCCGTGCGGAAGCGGGGCCCTCAGTGAGCGCGCCCGACGCCGACACGGCGCGCATACCCAGGCCGTCCGCGGGCCGAGCCGTCCTGCTCATGCTGCGCAGCTGCAGCATCCGCTTCACCGCCTACTACTGGGTGGGCTTCTCCGTCGGGCTGGCGGTCAACGACCGGCTCAACGTCATGTGGGGCCTGTTCGGGGCGGTGGTCTGGCTCGCGTACTGCGTGGGAACCGAGTCGGTCAACCGGATCGCCGACCGGGAGGCGGACGTGGTCAACCGGCCGGAACGCACGGCGCTGATCGAGGAGTTCGGCTGGTCCAGGCTCACCACGGTCGCCGTCGGCGCCTGGACCCTCTATGCGCTGACGGGCGTGGCGATGGTCTGGGCGGAGCCGGGCTTCTGGCTCCCGGTGCTGCTCCTGGCGAACTTCGCCGTCGCCGTCGGCTACTCCCTCGGGCCCGCCTTCAAGCGGCACCGGGTGCTCTCGCTGCTCGCGCTGACCTGCCCCCTGTTCCTGCCCCTGCTGACCGGGTGGGCCGTGCACGGCGGAACCGACACCCTGCTCTCGCCGGTGCTGCCCGCCGTCACGGTGCTGGTGACCTTCAGCCTGGGCCTGTCCGGGATCAAGGACATCACCGACGTGGAGGGGGACAAGCGGCTCGACTACTCCAGTCTGTGGCTTCTGCTGATCAGGTTCCGCCGCGGTGCCGCCGTCTACACGCTGATCGGTACCCCCTTCCTGCTGCTGGCGCTGTTCACCGCGCTGGACGCCCTGCCCGCCGCCGCGTGGACGATCGTCCCCCTCGTGGTGCTCTCGGCCCTCGTGGTCTCGGCCGCGTCCCGCGCCACGGTGCCGGCGGACCGTGCGGCGGCCCGCGAGGTCATGCACCAGTACACCTTCTACTTCCTCGCGCTCGTCCTGGTGGTGTCCGACCCCGCGCCGGCCACGATCGCCGCGGTCGTCACGAGCGCCGCCTACTGGGCCGTGGCCTCTCGGTCCCTGCACTGGTCGGGTGGCCTGAGCGCCGAGCACATGCGCCGGTGGATCCGCCTGCTCGGCGCACCCCCGATTGCCAAGGAGCCTTCATGAACGAGAACGAGATCCGGGCCGCGGTCAGCGAGGTCATCGCCGACGTCCTGACCCTGCCGCGGGACGGCGTGACACCGCAGGCCCACTTCTACGACGACCTCGGTGGCGACTCCATGCAGAAGCTGGAGGTGATCGCACACCTCGAGGCCCGGTTCAACATCCGCTTCACCGATGAGGAGGCCGCGGCCGGAGACACCGTCGAGGCCCTCTCCCTGCAGGTGGTCCGCCATGCTTCGTGACGCCCGGGGCCACCACCGGGTCGTGGTGACGGGCCTGGGTCTGGTGTCCCCGCTGGGGTCGGACGTCGACTCCTTCTGGAAGGACGTCACGTCGGGGGTGGTGGCCACCGGTCCGGTCACCCGGTTCGGGACCGAGGGATACCCCACCCACCTCGCCTGCGAGGTGTCCGACCCGTCGCTGACGGAACCGGGCGCACCCGGCGATACGCGCGTGCCCCGGTCCGTGCGCTACACCCGTCACGCCGTGGACGCGGCGCTGCGGGACGCCGGACTGTGCGGGCACGACGCCCGGCTGCGCACCGGCATCGTGCTGGGGACGGTGATGGGCACTCGCCCGCACCTCGAGGAGCTGCGCCGTCAGGGCACACCGATCGAGGGCGAACCGTCCTGGGACGCGCCGCAGTCGCTGGCCCGGGAGCCGGCACACCGCCACGGCCTCCGCGGTCCGCGGCACGTGGTCGCGGCCGGGTGCGCGGCGGGCAACACGGCCATCGCGATGGCCGCCGACCACATCCGCTCCGGTGAGGCCGACGCCATGGTGGCCGGGGGCGTGGACGAGCTGTCGGAGACGGTCTTCCAGCTCTTCACCACCCTGCGGGCGCTGGCACCCGACCAGGTGCGGCCCTTCGACCGCAACCGGCGTGGCATGCTGCCGTCCGAGGCCGCGGGCTGCCTGGTGCTGGAGTCGCTGGAACACGCGACGGCGCGCGGGGCCGACATCCTCGCCGAGCTGCCCGGCTACGCGGTGGCCGCGGACGCACACCACATGACGGCCCCGCACCCGCAGGGCGTGGGCATGATGCGCTGCATGGAGGCAAGTCTCGCCCAGGCGGGGCTCGCACCACGCGACGTCGACTACGTGAGCGCGCACGGTACCGGCACTCCCGCCAACGACTCGCTCGAAGCCGACTGCATCGGCCGCTTCTTCGCCTCCGACCGCGGCAGGCCCGCGGTGTCCTCGATCAAGGGGATGCTCGGCCACGCGCAGGGCGGCGCGAGCGCGCTGGAGGCGATCGTCTGCGTCCTGGCACTTCGGCACGGCCGGGTGCCCGGGAACCCCACGCTGCTCGATCCCGACGACAGCTGTGCCGGCCTGGACGTGATCAGAGGCCCGGCGCGGGACATGCCCGTCCACGTGACCCTCAGCAACGCCTTCGGATTCGGCGGCAGTACCTCCGCGGTCGTCCTCACCACGTTCACCGGTTGAGAACCGGTTGAGACCCGGTTGAGACCCGAGCCCTCGCGACCGCCCCGTCCCACAGCCCAGAGGAATGATTGTGCGTTCACGGAATGCCGCGCAGCACTCGACAGGCGTCGTCGTCACATCCGTCGGAGCGGTGACGGCCTCCGGAACATCGGTGGCCGAGCTCATGGACGACCTCCACCGTGGGAGGCGGCGGGTCACCACCCGGCGCATTCCGCTGGTCGCCACCCCGGTCCCCGCCGCCCTGCGCGCCGAGGGGAGCACGGACCGCGAGGTCCGCGCCGCCCATGTCAGCGCACCGCTGGACCTCGCCGGGGTGGTGGACGGCAGGACCGATCGAACCCTCGGCCGGGACAGCCGCCTCCTGCTGTACGCCACGCACACCACGGGGAGCGGTCTCGCTCCCCACACCGACCGGGTCGGCGTCGTCGTGGGGACCCTCGGGTCCGGCCGCAACGAGTATCTGGCCATCCACAACGGGACGGGGGCGGGGCCGGGCGCCGTCAATCCGGTCTGGGGGCCCCAGGCGGCGTACAACGCACCCGCGGCTCAGCTGTCCGTCCACCTGGGGGCGCGCGGCCCCAACCTGACGCTCTCCTGCGGGGTCACAGCCGGTCTGGAAGCGCTCGTGACCGGTGCCCGGCAGCTGAACGGGTCCGGCTGCGAGGCCGTCGTGGCCGCGGGCCTGGACACCTTGTCGGCGGCCGTCCCGCCCACGTCGGCGCCGGGGGAACCGCCGCACGGCGAAGCGGCGGCCGTCGCCGTTCTGGAGCCCGCGGCGAAGGCCGCCGACCGGGCGGTGGCCCGGGTCCTGGGAACCGGTCAGGCCACCGCCGCGCTCACCGACTCCGACACCGAGGCCACGGTGGGGGAAGCGCTCGCCGAGGCCGCGGCGGAGGCGGCCCGTCGGGCCCTGGGGCAGGCCGGCCGCCACCGCGACGAGGTGGGGGTGGCGGTCACCACCTCCGGCGGCGATACCGAGCGGGCAGCCGAGCACGCGGGTCTCGGCGCTGTCTTCGGGGCCCGCCTGCCGGTGTGCGACGCCACGTGGACCACCGGCCGGACCGGAGGTGCCGACGGCATGCTGGCCGTCGTCGTCGCGGCGGAGGTCCTCGCCCGCGGCGTCGTCCCGCCCCCGCCCGGCGGGCCCCCGCCGCGCACCCCGGTTCCGGCCGCCGGCCCGCTCGCGCTCTGCCTGGGCGTGGACCGTGGAGGCAAGGCCACCGCCGTCCTCCTGGGCGGCCCGAGCCCAGAGGAGGACACGGCATGAACGAGCACGCCAAGCCGACCAACGCTGCCTGGTGGTATCTCGACCGGCATGTGGACGAGGACACCGCCGACGCCCTGTGCCTGATCAGCGAAGAGGGCGAACTGACCTACCGTGGGCTGGCCGAGCGGGTCCGCCGTGCGGCCCGGGTCCTGACCGAGGCGTCCGTGGGCCCGGGCGACCGGGTGGTGACCGTCCTGCGCGACAGCGCCACCGCCGTGGTCTGCGTTCTCGCGGCCATGCGGGCGGGAGCCGTCCCCGTACCCGTCAGCCCGCTGCTCACCGCGGACGAGCAGGTGTACGTGATCGAGGACTCCGGTGCCCGTGCCGTCGTCCTCGAACGCCCGGACACCGAGGTGGCACTGCGCCTCGCCGACGGGGCCCCCCACGTCGCGCTGTTCAGCCACGGGCCGGGCGGCGGACGGGTCAAGGGCCTGGTCGAGGAGATGGAACGGGCCGCGCCGCTGGAGGCGGTGGTCGACCGTGCGCCGGAGGACCCCGCCCTCATCCAGTACACCTCGGGCAGCACCGGTCGGCCCAAGGGCGTGGTCCACCTGCACCGGGGGCTGCTCGCCTTCCCGCAGGGCCTGGGGAAGCACCTGGGCATCACCCGGGAGGACCGCGTCCTGTCCAGCGCCAAGCTTCCCTTCGGCTACGGCTTCGGCAACTCCGTCCTGCTGCCGTTCTCCGTCGGAGCGAGCGCGGTCCTCTTCGCCGGCCGCGCCGAGCCGCATGCCGTCGCCGACCTCCTGCGCCGCACCAGGCCCACGCTGCTGTTCGCGGTGCCGACGCTGTACGCGGCGCTGCTGTCCATGCCGCAGGCGTCCCGGCGGCTGGAGCTCTCCACGGTGCGGATGGCGGTGTCGGCCGGTGAACACCTCGGCCCGCAGCTCGCCAACCGGCTGCTGGAGACCCTCGGTCTGCGCGTGGTCAACGGGCTGGGCTCCACCGAGTGCCTGCACATCTTCATGGCCACTGACCCGGCGGTGTTCACCCCCGGGGCCACCGGTCTACCGGTGCCCGGTTTCGAGGCGGAGGTCTGCGACGACGAGGGCCGCAGGCTGCCCCCCGGCGGTATGGGGCATCTGCGGGTGCGCGGGCCCAGCGTCGCGGACCGCTACTGGAACCGTCCCGACCTCAGCGCGCGGACCTTCCGCGACGGCTGGGTCTACACCGGCGACACGATGGCGGAGGACCCCGCCCAGGGCTGGCTCTACCTCGGCCGGTCCGACAGCATCCTCAACATCGGCGGAATGAAGATCGTCCCGTCGGAGGTGGAGGACAGGATCCTCGCGGTTCCGGGGGTGGACGCCTGCGCGGTCGTCGGAGTCCCCGACGACGACGACATCACGCGCATCATCGCCTACGTCGTCCCGGACGCCGAGGCCGACGACACGCTGAAGGGCACGGTCCTCGCGGAGTTGCGGCGGACCCTGCCGCCCTTCAAACGCCCCCGCGTCCTGCGCGTGGTGGACGCCCTGCCCACGACGTCCACCGGCAAGACGGCGCGGTTCCTCATCCGCCAGCGCGAACTGGAACGGCGATGAGGTCGGGCCCCGAACGCGTCGTTCTGCGGGCGGGAAGCGGTCCCGCGCTGGTCTGCCTGCCCTTCGCGGGCGGTTCCGCACGGTCGTTCGTCCGGCTGGCCCGCTGCGCCCCCGAGGGCTGGCGGGTCGTCGGGGTGCAACCGCCGGTCCG
Organism: Streptomyces sp. WMMC1477; assembly: GCF_027460245.1. NCBI lineage: Bacteria > Bacillati > Actinomycetota > Actinomycetes > Kitasatosporales > Streptomycetaceae > Streptomyces > Streptomyces sp. WMMC1477. The sequence continues at coordinate 4,832,739 of NZ_JAPZBD010000003.1, forward strand.
CCGTGGGGCGTACGGGATGGAACTGGAGGAGCTGGCCCGCTTCTACCTCGGCCTGTTGGCCGAGGACCTGGGGGGTCCCGCCCTGGTGCTGGGGCACAGCCTGGGCGCCGCGGTGGCCAACCGCCTGGCAGCGCTGGCGCCCGGCCATCTCCTCGACGACACGCAGTTCGTGCTGTCGGCGCCGCCGGCCCCCGGGGACTCCTCGCGCGAACTGCTGCGGCTGGACGACCGCGCGCTGCTGGCCGAGGCGACGCGCCGCGGCATCCTCCCCCGGCTCGACGTTCCCGAGGACCTCGCGGTGCGGCTCCTTCTTCCCGACCTCCGGGCAGACCTGTCCGTGCTGGGCCGACAGGGGTGGAAGCCGGAGCCGGTGGACGCTCCGCTGCATCTCCTCGGGGGGAGCGAGGACACCGCGTGCCCGCCCGGTTCCCTGTCCGTTCTGCGGGACATGCTGGCTCCGCGATCGACTCACGTGATCGAGGGGGCACATCTGTTCGTCGTCGATCAGCCGGAGCGCACCATGCGCGCGCTGTGTGCCGTCGGTGGCCACGCGGAGGGGTCCGGCCCCTGACCGACCACGCGCCGCCGGCGGCGGAGCCCGCGCGTCGACTGTGCGTCGGCTGTGCGGGCAAGCGCTGGTTGGCCAGGCCCGCATCTCGGTACGGTGAACGCACGACGTGGTGTCAATGTGCTGGATATGAAGGCGGGTTGACCACTGGCGGCAGTCCGTGCCGCTCGGAGGCGCGGGGACGGGGCCCGTGCGCGGTCCGGCCCGCTTCGGGGGAGACGCCATGTCCGACCTGACTGATATGCCTGATGAGGAGACCGAGTGAGTAACGAGTCACAAGCGGCGCCGCTCATGGTTCCGCTCGACGACCCCAGGGCCTTGGACCGGGCCGAGGTCGGTGCCAAGGCCGCGGTCCTGGCGCGGATGAAGCGGGCGGGCTTCCCCGTGCCCGACGGCTGCGTCTTCACCGCGGCCGCCATGTCCCGTCAGGTGGCCACTCTGGAGACGCTCGGCGCCCAGGCGGTCCGCGACGGTGAACTCGACTCCGCGCTCCGCGACACGGTCCGGGAGGTCGCCGCCCGCCTTGAGGGACCGCTCGCCGTGCGCTCGTCCGGTATCGACGAGGACGGCGCCCACGCCTCGCACGCCGGCCAGTACACCACCGTCCTGAACGTCGAGGGGCGGCAGGCGCTCGGCGAGGCCCTGCGCTCCTGCTGGGCCTCCGCCTTCTCCGCGGCCGTGCGCGAGTACCGCTCGGCCAGCGGTGCCGAGGGCGAGTCCCCGCTCGCGGTCTTCGTCCAGCGCATGGTGCCCGCCCGGACCGCCGGCGTGGCCTTCACCGCGAACCCGGTCACCGGCGCCCGCGACGAGGTGCTGGTCAGCGCCGTCCCCGGGATCGGTGAGCAGCTCGTCTCCGGCGAGGTGTCGCCGGACGAATGGGTCGTCCCGGCGGGCGGCGCCGGCGAGCCCGTCAACACCGACGGCAGGCACGGGGCCCTCACCGCGGAAGGAGCCCGGGAGGTCGCCGACCTGGCCGAGCGGGTGGCCGAGGTCATGGGCGGCCCCACCGACATCGAGTGGGCCCACGACGGTGAGCGGCTCCACCTGCTGCAGGCCCGGCCGATCACCGCCATCGCCGACGCCGTCCCCGCCGCGGTGCCCATCACCGTCGACCCGCCGCAGGGCTTCTGGGCCAAGGACACCACCCACGCCCCGGTGCCGCTGCTGCCCATGACCCGCGAGCTGCTCGACTACAACAACGCGGTGCTGGAGGACGTCTGTGCCGAGTTCGGGCTGCTGATCAAGGGGCAGGCCTTCCGTACGATCGGCGGCTGGCGCTACACGGGCACGGTCCCGCTGCCCCCCGCCGAGATCCCGGCACGCATGGGCGTCTGCGCCGAAGCCCTGCGCAACGACCGCGCCGGGCAGGCGATCACCACCTGGCTGGAGAGCGAGCGTCCCGGTTTCGCCGAGCGGATCGCCGCCCTGCGCGAGGTCGACGTGGCGCGGCTGTCCGACGCGGAGCTGGCCGAGCACGTGTCCACGCTGCGCACCCTGCACCGGGACGGAACCGAGGTCCACTTCCGGCTGCTCGGTGCGGTGTCCATCGCTCTCGGACGGTTCGGCCTCTATCTCACCGGTGGGCTGGGCTGGGACCAGAGCCGCGTCTTCGAGCTGCTGGCCGGCCTGTCCACCGAGTCCACCGGACCCGGCCTGGCGATGGCGGAACTCGCCCGGAAGGCGGCGGCGCGGCTGGAGGGCTCGCCCGGTCTCACCGAACTGCGTGCCCTCCTGGAGGAGGACCCCGAGTTCGCCGGGGCCTTCGAGTCCTACCGGAGCGAGTACGGCTGCCGCGCCCTCCAGTACGAGCTGGCCAACCCGGCGCTCGGCGAGCGGCCCGAGCTGATCCTGTCACTGCTGCGGGACCAGATCGTCCAGGACAAGGACCTCGGCCGAACGGGTACCTCGGCCGCCGAGACCCGCGGGGAGGCGGTGGCCAAGGCCCGGGCCGAACTGGCCGGACGCGATGAGGCCGACCGGTTCGGCAAGCTGCTGAAGGGCGCCGAGCTCGCCTACCCCGTGCGCGAGGACAACGAGTACTGGACCGTCAGCGCGCCCAACGCCCTTCTGCGCTGGACCATGCTGGAGGTGGCCCGGCGCCTGGTGACACGCGGCCTGCTCGACGCGACCGAGCACGTCTTCTTCCTGGAGGTCGAGGAGGCGCGGCGAGCGCTGGAGCAGGACACCGACGTCAGGGACCGGGTGACCGAGCGACGCGGTGAGCACCGCTGGGCCCTGGAGAACCCGGGCCCGGCCAGCTACGGCGAGCGCCCCGGACCGCCGCCTCCCATGGACCAGCTGCCCGCCGAGGTCCGCGAGACGATGGGCGCCTTCCAGTGGACGATGCAGCACCTGGCGGGCACCCCGACGGCTCCGGCCGAGAGCGGCAGCGGGAGGATCGGCGGCGTGCCGGGTGCGGCCGGCCGGTACACCGGCGTCGTCAGGGTCGTTCTGAGCGAGGACGAGTTCGACAAGATCCGGGCCGGGGACGTCCTCGTCTGCCCCATCACCTCGCCGGTCTGGTCGGTGGTCTTCCCCAGCATCGGCGCCCTGGTGACGGACACCGGCGGAGCCCTGTCGCACGCCGCGATCATCGCCCGTGAGTACGGCATCCCGGCGGCCCTCGCCACGGGCAACGGAACCGAGCTGCTGACCGACGGGATGCTCGTGACCGTGGACGGCACGACGGGCTCCGTGGAGATCCACGAGCGGTAGCCGCACCGACGGGAGTGCCCCCGCCGTCCTTGGGCGGGTGCACTCCCGTGTCCGGTCCGGCCGCCGGGCCGTGCCCGCGGCCGGGGCCTCACTCCAGCAGCCGGTCGCGCAGCTTGCCCAGCGTCGCGGAGTCCACGTTCAGGCCATCCCGGGCGAAGGCCCACAGCGAGCCGTAGGTGTCGATCGCGGCGTCCGCGGAGGCCTCCAGGTAGGCCGCGTCCACCTCCAGAAGCGGCTCGACGAGCTGCGGGTTCTCCATGCCGGCCGCCTCGAGCTGGGCCAGGACGGAGGCCTTCCAGTCCGCGAGTTCGGTGTTGGAGCGCAGATAGTCGGCGATGACGTCATCCCGGGAGACGCCGAGGAGTCCCTGGACGATCGCCGTCATCACCCCGGTGCGGTCCCTCCCGCCGGTGCAGTGGACGAGGGTGGCGCCGTCACCGTTCGCGATCTCGTGCAGGGCCGTGGCGAACTGGGCGCGCTTGCCCGGGTCCGTCACGAAGTCCCGGCTCGAGTCGATCATCATCTGTCGGGCCTTGCCGTCTCCCAGCAGCGCTTCCTGCTCCTCGGGTGTCATCGCGAGGAGGTCGGCGAAGGACTGGAGTTCGCCGCCCGCCTCGACGGGGAGCGGGAGGTAGGCGACCGCGGGCGGCAGCCGGTCCGGGTGCTCGGCGCGCTGCGCCTCGGTGCGGAAGTCGATGACCGACGTCAGGCCGAGGTCCGACAGGGTCCGCAGCCCGTCGTCGGTGACCTCGTCCAGCTGCCCGGACCGGTAGAGGACGCCCTGCCGGAGGCGCTTGCCGTCGCGTGTGGGCAGCCCGCCGGCGTCGCGAAAGTTCAGCACGCCGTCGACGACGACCGTCTCACCCTGAGCCGCGACCTGGCCCGTCACCGTCGAAGCCGGCGCCGCCGCGGCCCCGGCCGTGGCGGGCACGGCCACCACGGCGGTCACGGCCAGTGCCGTGGTGACGGTGGCCGCCCGCAGTATTCGCGCTATGCCGGAATGATTCATGGACGCTCCTGGGATTTTCCGCATACCCGTCGTTACGGCCGGCGGGAGGTTTCCGCGGCCGTGTTCTGTGTGTGGGGGGAGTGCCGAGTCGGCAGTCGGCCAAGAATACGGGGCTCCCGCGTGTGAACCCCGGTGAACAACCGGGGAATTCCCGTGGTTGCACAACCGGGTGCCGCGTCGGCGATGTCGGTGGAGCCTGCACAGTATCGGCAGCGTCGAGCATGTCGCCTACGCTTTTCTCCGGGCCCCGGCACCAGAACACCTCAGGAGTCCCTGAGCGAAGAGGGGTTTGTGGAAGGGAGTTCCATGGGATCTCAGCAGCCGCGTGTCGTTCTGGCGGAGCCGAGGAGGCTCGGCGAGCTGGGCTTCCCCGACGTCGAAGTGGACCGGGGGGTCACCGAGGACGTCGTCTTCTCCCTGCCCGCGCGGCTCGCCGACCCGGTGACCCACCGCGTTCCCAGCACCCCCCTGGCCGAGGAGGCACAGTGACCACATCCGCCGACGTCGTGCCGGGCGCCACCCCCCGGCCGGGGGCCGCATCGCTCCAGGAGACCCGCACGGGTGTGCTGCGCGAGGTGGAGCTGGCCATCGAAGCGCTACTGGCCGCTGAACGCGACAGGTGGGAGACCGGCGCACCACGGGCGCTCGTCCTGATCGACGGGATCGGCGACCTGGTCGCGGCGGGCGGCAAGCGGCTGCGCCCGGCGTTCTGCGTCTCGGGGTATCTCGCCGCCGGCGGCGACGCGGACGAGCCCGCGCTCGCCCGGCTCGCCGCCGGGCTGGAGCTGCTGCACGTGTCGGCCCTCCTGCACGACGACGTCCTCGACTCCTCCGACCGGCGCCGTGGCAGGCCCACGCTGCACGTGGCCCAGGCCGACGCGCATCGTGCGGCGGGCTGGCGGGGAGGACCGGAACGCTTCGGGGAGAACGCCGCGATACTCGCCGGTGACCTCGCCCTCGTCTACGCCGACCAGCTCGTCGGCGGCGCCCCGCCCCCCGTGCTCGACGAATGGGCCCGCATGCGATCGGAGATGATGGTCGGCCAGTTCCTCGACGTGTCCCTGGCGGCGGAGTACGACGCCGACCCGGAGGCGTCCCGCCGGATCGCCGTCTGCAAGTCGGGGCACTACTCCATCCACCGGCCCCTGAGCATCGGCGCGCTCCTCGCGGGCAGGTCGGACCTCTCCGCGTCCTTCGAGGAGTACGGGCGCGCGCTGGGCGAGGCTTTCCAGCTGCGCGACGACCTCATCGACGCCTTCGGCGACGGCGAGGTGACCGGCAAGCCGGCCGGGCTGGACTTCGAGCAGCACAAGATGACCCTGTTGCTGGCCCTGGCCGTCCAGCGCGACGAGCGCGTCCGCGCCCTGGTACTTCCGCGCGGCGGCGGCGTCGGCCGGGCGGAGGCCGTCGAACTGCGCGCACTGCTGACCGAGAGCGGGGTCCGGGCCGAGGTCGAGGACCGCGTCGACCGTCTCGTGACCCGCGCGGTGTCCGCGTTGCGGGACGCGCCGCTGTCGGATGCCTGGAGAGACGAACTGGCCTCCATGGCGCATCAGGTGGCCTACCGAGACCGTTGAAGGGCCCGCCCGCGACCGCCCGCCCCCCGATCCGGCAGCAGGTGGGCAACGACGGAAGGCGTGCCCATGCCACACCTCGGAACACCGAACGGGCCCGAGGACCTCCGGGAACTGAGCCCGGCCGGGGCGCGGCGCCTCGCCGCCGAGATCCGCGCTCTCCTGGTGGAGAAGGTCTCCCGCAGCGGGGGCATCTGGGCCCCGACCTGGGCGTCGTCGAGCTGTCCATCGCCCTGCACCGGGGCATCGTGCACGGCCACCTTCGTCCTCGACCAGGCCGGAGTGACCGGAAAGCGACGGTGCGTCGCACAACGGCATGTGGTACCCCTGTCGCTGCTCCAGCTCGTGCCCGGCCTGCGCGTCGCGGCGCCCCGTGACGTACAGCGCCCCGTGACGCACCGCGCCCCGTGACGCTCAGGGCGCCTCTGACACACAGAAAGAGGAAACATGTCGGTCCCTCTCGGAATGCCCCAGGCTCCGGCCCCGGTGCTCGCGCCGCGCCGTCCCACCCGCCAGTTGCGCGTGGGCACCGTCGGCGTGGGCAGCCAGTCCCCGGTCGCCGTGCAATCCATGACCACCACGGTGACCGCCGACGTGAACGCCACGCTCCAGCAGATCGCCGAACTGACCGCGGCAGGCTGCGACATCGTGCGGGTGGCCTGCCCGTCCCAGGACGACGCGGACGCCCTGCCCGACATCGCGCGGAAGTCGGGCGTCCCGGTGATCGCTGACATCCACTTCCAGCCACGCTACGTCTTCGCCGCGATCGAGGCGGGCTGTGCCGGGGTGCGCGTGAACCCCGGCAACATCAAGAGGTTCGACGACAAGGTCGGGGACATCGCCCGCGCCGCCAAGGACCACGGCACGCCGATCCGGATCGGCGTCAACGCCGGGTCACTCGACGCCCGGCTGCTCGCCAAGCACGGCAAGGCGACCCCGGAAGCCCTGGTCGAGTCCGCCCTGTGGGAGGCGGGTCTCTTCGCCGAGCACGACTTCCACGACATCAAGATCTCGGTCAAGCACAACGACCCCGTCGTCATGGTGCGGGCCTACGAACTCCTCGCCGAATCCTGCGACTACCCCCTGCACCTCGGGGTCACCGAGGCAGGGCCCGCCTTCCAGGGCACCGTGAAGTCCGCGGTGGCCTTCGGCGCCCTGCTGCGGCAGGGCATCGGCGACACCATCCGGGTGTCGCTGTCGGCTCCCCCGGTGGAAGAGGTCAAGGTCGGTACCCAGATCCTCCAGGCACTGAACCTGCGGCCGCGCCGGCTGGACATCGTCTCCTGTCCCTCGTGCGGCCGTGCCCAGGTGGACGTCTACAAGCTCGCGGCCGAGGTCAGCGCCGGCCTTGAGGGTATGGAGGTACCGCTGCGGGTGGCGGTCATGGGCTGCGTCGTCAACGGGCCGGGCGAGGCGCGGGAGGCGGACCTCGGCGTCGCGTCGGGCAACGGCAAGGGCCAGATCTTCGTGAAGGGCGAGGTCATCAAGACCGTCCCCGAGTCGAAGATCGTGGAGACGCTCATCGAAGAGGCCCTGCGCATCGCCGGGGAGAACGAACGGGGAGGCGGAACGCCGGAGGTCGTCACCGTCGGCGCCTGAGGCGCCGGGCCACCGGGGGTGGCGGGGAGCCCGGGGAGCGGGCGCCCGCCGCCCCCGCGCCTCGCACCGTTCACGGTCGGCGGAGCACCGCCGAAGTCAGCGCGGACACCGCGTTGTCGATGATCCGGCGACCCGCGTCCTCCCCGGTGCTCATGATCGACTCCGGGTGGAACTGAACCGCCGACCACGGTCGAGTGCGGTGTTCCACGGCCATCGCGACCCCGTCGTCCGTGACCGCCGTCACCCTCAACGCCTCGGGGACGGCGTCCGCGGGTGCGTAGAGCGAGTGGTAGCGGCCGACCTCGAACCGGCTGGGCAGCCCGGCCAGCAGCCGGCTGTCCGGCGCGGTGACGTTGACCGCCGACGCCTTCCCGTGCACCGGCTCCGCGAGCACGGCCAGGGTGCCGCCGAGGTACTCGACGAGTCCCTGCAGCCCCAGACAGACGCCGAACACCGCGAGGCCGCAGCGCTCCGCCTCCGCCATCGTCTCCGCGACCCCGAACTCCCGGGGGTGGCCGGGGCCGGGCGAGAGAACCACCAGGTCCGGCCGCTGTCGGGCCAGTACCGGCAGGTGGTTGCCGCTCCGGAAGGTGGTGACGTGAGCGCCCGTCTGCCGCAGATGGTCGGCCAGACAGTGCGCGAAGGAGTCACGGTGGTCCACCATCAGCACCCGCAGCCCGGCCCCCGGGCCCGGCTCCCGCACGGTGACCGCCGGCGGCCTTCCCCGCGTCGGCTCGTCCAGGACCTCCAGGAGCGCCCCGGCCTTCAGCTCCGTCTCGGCCTCCTCGGCCTCCGGCGAGGAGTCGTGGAGCAGGGTCGCACCGGCCCGGACCGTGGCCACACCGTGTGTGATGTGCATCGTGCGCAGTGTCAGCACCGAGTCCACCGTGCCGTCGAAGCCCAGTCGGCCCACGGCGCCGCCGTACCAGCGCCGGGGCGAGCGCTCCTGCCGCTCGATGAATTCCACCGCGGCCAGTTTCGGCGCGCCGGTGACGGTGACCGCCCACAGGTGCGCCAGAAAGCCGTCGAGGGCGTCCCGGTCCGGGCGCAGGACGCCTCTCACCCGGTCCACCGTGTGGATGAGGGCCGAATACTTCTCGATGCGCCGCCGTTCCACGACGCGCACCGAGCCCGGCACGCAGACACGTGACTTGTCGTTGCGGTCCACGTCCGTGCACATGGTCAGTTCGGACTCGTCCTTGACGGAGGCCAGGAGTTCCCGGATGCGCGCGGCGTCCTCCATGGCGTCCCGGCCGCGCGTGATGGTGCCGCTGATCGGCGCGGACTCCACCACCTGCCGCTCGTCTGCCGCAGTCTCCTCCCGGCGTACCCGCACGAACATCTCCGGTGACGCTCCGACCAGGTACTCCTGCTCTCCCAGGTTCATCAGCAGGCTGTGCGGGGCGGGATTGTGTGCCCGCAGCCGCCGGAACACGTCCGCCGGCGTGCTCGTGCAGGCCCGTCTGAAGACCTGGCTGGGCACCACCTCGAAGAGGTCGCCGGAACGGAACAGCGGCTTGGCGTTGGCCACGATCTGCGCGTACTCGCCGGGGAGGTGGTCACGCAGGCTCTTCGGGACGCCGGGGACGAAGGGGGCCGCGGGGGTCTCCCGGGGCAGCCCCGCGGTTTCCGCGCCCCGGAAGACGAACTCGTAGTGGTGGACCGTCGCCTGGTCGCGGGTGAGATCGAGTTCCCAGACCGTGTCGGGGAGGTGCAGGACCAGATCCCGGTCCTCCGGCGCGCGCTGCTGTCTCCAGTCGACGGGGTCCATCTGGAAGATGAGGTCGTAGCCGAACGCGCCGTACAGCCCCAGGAGCGAGTCGCCGGGGACCGCCAAGGCGCGCAGTATCGCGCGGAGCGCGTTGAAGACCCCGGAGTGCCGGGTGCGCTCCTCCTCGGCGAAGACCGCCCACGCGGCGTCCGTCCGGACGGTGAGCACGTCATCGGCGCGGGTCACCCGCTCACGCTCCCGTTCCAGGGCCGCGTGCAGCGCGGGGACCAGCACCCGTCCACGGTCGTTGAGGGCGCGCACCGTCATCTCCACGCTGCGCAACGACACTTCGACCGGCGGGTCGACGTAGCCGACGATCCGCTCTTCGCCGAGGAAGCGCAGCATGCCGCGACGCCGGTCGAGCAGGTCCTCCAGCCGGGCGCGCGCCTCCCGGGCGCTGCCCGCGTCCCGCGCCGAACGCGTGATCTCCACCCCGCAGGGGGTGGACGCTCCCCGGCGGCCGGTCACGGCCGCCGGGACGTTGACGGTGTCCTGCAATGCCATGAGACCTCACCTCTGCTCAGCTCGGCCCGCCATGCGATCACCGAAGGCTCAAGGCGATGTCGAAGAAGAACAGATCCGGGTCCCGGAGGCGCCCGGTGCGGCGGGTACGGTCAGTTCGCCTGACGTTCCGCGCCATGGCCCGCAGACGTCCCGTGGCGTCCGGCGGCATGCGGCCGAGGATGCCGCCCAGTTCGTGTCGGCGCGGTCCGGAGCTGATGGAGGCCCGCTGGCCTGCGTACTCCGCGTCGGATCACGTCGCCGCGAGCGGCGACGCTTCGCCCGCTGTCACGTATCGTTGCGCCCAGGACCTTGCGTCGTTCACCCTCAGGGGGTAGGAAACGAGGGCACGGTCGGGCAGGACTTGCGGGCCGTGCGGGGAACAGACTCAACAAGTGTGCAGCGGTTGTGCACGGCATGTGGTGTTGATAGGGGTTTCACAGTGTTTGTGACGGGGAAGATCTTGCGGTTCGACGAGGTCCGCGGGTACGGGTTCATCGCTCCCGATGAGGGGCACGAGGACGTGTTCATGCACGCCAACGACTTGCTGTCCGAGAAGTATCTCTATCAGCCGGGTGGCCGGGTGGAGTTCTTCGTCGAAGAGGGTGAGAAGGGGCCGAAAGCCTCCGAGATCCGACTCATCACGCCGGGTGCGGTGGCCGAGTCGGCACCCTCGGTGCGCCGCCACGTCGAGGAGGCGGCACCCGCGTCCGGTTCGGCGCAGTACGCTCAGGACGAGCCGACCTGTGACGTCCTGTCCTCCTCCGAGTTCCGCGCCGAGGTCACCGAAATCCTCATCGGTGCGGACGAAGCCCTGACGGCCGCGCAGATCGAGCGCATCCGCACGTCCTTGGGTCAATCGGCCGTGGCTCACGGATGGGTGGATACTTCCGTGAGTTGAGAGCTCGCTGCCCCACGGCGCCCGTTGTGCGTCTCTTCGGCTCCGCAGCCCGTCCCGACGTGACGGGCTGCGGAGCCGAAGCCGTTTCGCCCCTCTCCCGCCCCGGCCAGGTCCCGCCCCCGTCGTCGCGCGCTCTGGACTGACCGTGCGCGTACGGCGTGGCGTGGTGTAGCGCCGGGAAGGCGGCGCTCGGACCGCCTCGACGGCGCTCACCCCAGTGGCCGTCAACTTGACGTAATTTCGGCCCTGTTCGGCCTTCCAGGTTCCGATACGGATGTATAGCATCCAAGTCATGCATGAAGGATCCGATTGGCACGACCGGCCAGTTGAGGATTTGACCAGCCGCGCCAGAATCAGAGACGCGGCCTTGGCGCAGTTCGCCGAGCATGGCAGCAAGGGCGCGACGATCAAGAGCATCGCGGCGGCCGCCGGGGTCTCCCCGGGACTGCTCCAGCACCACTTCGGCTCCAAGAAGGCACTCCAGGAAGCGTGCGACGCCTACGTGATGGCGGCCTTCGACGGGCTGGACCGGTTCGGGCTGAACGGTGGCGAGATCACCAAGCCCGATTTCGTGGAGGAGCTCCTGGCCAAGAGTTCACTGGTCATCCGCTACATCGCCCGGGCCATGGTCGAGGGCTCCCCCCTCGCCGCCGCCTTGTTCGACAACGGTGCCGCCGTGGCCGAGGAGTTCCTCGTCGGCATCGCGCCCGACCGGTTCCCCGCCGGGTCGGCCGAGGCCGGAGACGCCGGCGCCGTCATGGCCGCGATGCACTTCGCCACGATCGTGCTGCACGACCACCTGGGACGCCGGATGGGCGACGACGTCTTGGCTCCGCAGCACTCCCACCGCATCGGCGTGGCCATGCTCGACATCTACGCGGCCATGGCCGAGTTCGCCGCGTCGAGCGCGGGAGACGGCATTCGCAGCGCGGTGGACAGCCACGAGAGGCGCACCAACCAGTCATACCCCCCCACGACGGACGGAAGAGATGATGAGTGAGGCGATCCGCATCGAGGGTCTCGTCAAGGCCTTCGGCAAGACCCGAGCACTCGACGGCCTGGACATGAGCGTGGGAGCCGGTGAGGTTCACGGCTTCCTCGGGCCGAACGGTGCCGGGAAGACGACGACCCTGAGGGTCATGCTGGGCCTGATGAAGGCGGAAGCCGGAACCGTCCGGCTACTGGGCGAGGATCCCTGGGAGAAGGCCGTCGAGCTGCACCGCCGCCTGGCGTACGTGCCCGGCGACGTCACCCTGTGGCCCAACCTCACCGGCGGTGAGGTCATCGACCTGCTCGGCCGGCTGCGCGGCAGCGGAGACCAGCAGCGCCGCAAGGAAGCGCTGATCGAGCGCTTCCAGCTGGACCCGAGCAAGAAGTCCCGCACGTATTCCAAGGGCAACAGGCAGAAGGTCGTGCTCATCGCGACCTTCGCCTCCGATGTCGAACTGCTGCTCCTGGACGAGCCGACCACCGGACTCGACCCGCTGATGGACGCCGCCTTCCGCGAGTGCGTCCTGGAGGAGAAGGCGAAGGGTCGCACCGTCCTTCTCTCCAGCCACATCCTCTCCGAGGTGGAGGCCCTGTGTGACCGGGTGAGCATCATCCGGGCCGGCAAGGTCGTCGAGTCCGGATCGCTCACCGAACTGCGGCACCTCACCAGGGTCTCGGTCACCGCGCGGCTCGCCTCCCCGTCCGTCGGCCTGGTCGACCGGCCGGGCGTGCACGATCTCGTCACGGAAGGGGACCGGGTGAGCCTCCAGGTCGACTCCGAGCACATCGGCGACGTCGTCACGCACCTCGGCACCCTCGGTCTGCGGGAGATCACCACCCAGCCGCCGACGCTGGAGCAGCTCTTCATCCGGCACTACCGGACCACCGGGACCGGCGCCACCGCCGGGACGGACGAGGCCGGGGCGGTCGCCCGATGAGCGCCCCGACCGCCACCCTGCCGCAGCAGACGAAGCCGAAGACGGCGACGGCCGGCCCCCTGTCCGGAGTGCCACAGCTCATCCGCCTCATCCTGCGCCGCGACCGGGTCTGGCTGCCGCTGTGGCTGCTGATGACCCTCGGCACCGTTACCAGCAGGGCCAACGCCAGAGAGACCACGTTCCCCGACGCCCAGGCTGTGCAGGACCGGTACAACGAGGTCATGCACGACGTCCCCATGTTCAAGCTCTTCCAGGGGCCGGCGTACGCGATGGACATCAACGCCCTGGTGGCCCAGGAGGCGATCGGCGGCGCCACCTTGATGGCCGCGCTTGGTGCGGTGATCTTCATCGTGCGGCACACCCGGACCGAGGAGCAGACGGGCCGCAGCGAACTGGTGGGCTCCACGGCGGTCGGCCGCCACGCCCCGCTCGCCGCGATCCTCATCGTCGTGCTCGGTTCCGGTGTCCTCCTGGCCGTCTTTTCCGCCGCGGGTATGGCGGGCAGCGGCATGCCCGGCGCCGGCTCCCTGGCTTTCGGGCTGGTGGTCATGGGCGCGGTGTGGATCGCGGCGGCCATCGCGGCCGTCGCGGCGCAGGTGACGGAGAACGCGCGGGCCGCCTCGATCGGCGGGTTCGCCGTCTTCTTCGGACTGCACTTCGCCCGGGGCGCCTCCGACATGGGCGACGGGGTCGTGGAGGGGCTGGGCTGGCTGGTCCCCAACGCGTGGCTCCAGCGCTCGCGTCCCTTCGCGGACGAGCGCTGGTGGCCGTTCCTGCTGGTGCTGCTACTCGTCGCCGTCCTGCTGTGGACGGCCGTTCGCCTCGCCGCGAGCCGCGACCTCGGCGGCGGTGTGACGGCCGTGCGCCCCGGGCCGGTGACCGCCGCCCCCGGGCTGAACAGCGCCGGCGCGCTGACCTGGCGGCTGCACCGGGGCATGGCCCTCGTGTGGCTGGTGGCGATCGTCGCCGTCAGCCTGCCCACCGGGTTCATCGGCGCGGACGCCATGGAGGAGTACGCCGACAGCGAGAAGTTCCGCGAGTGGGCGGACGCCATGGCGGCGAACAACACCGGCGAGGCGTTCTTCGCCTACATCGCCTTCACCATGTGCTTCCCCATCACCATCTACGCCCTCATGACGCTGCTGCGGCTCAGCGGTGAGGAGTCCGGCGGTCACGCCGAACTGCTGCTGAGCTTCCCGGTCAGCCGTACGCGGTGGGCTACCGGGCACCTGCTCGTGGCCCTGGTGGTGCCCGCTGTCCTGCTGCTCGCCGTCGGCCTGTCCTTCGGCATCGGGAGCGACGACCTCGGCGACATGATGAGTACCACCACCAGCCTGATCCCCGCGGTGTGGGTGATGGTGGGTATCGCCATGGCGGCCTACGGCTGGCTCGGCCGTACCGGTGCGATCGTCGGATGGGGCGCGCTCGTGGTCGCCGTGGCCGTCGAGTTCGGCCAGCACGTGGGTATGCCGGAGTGGACGTTCAAGGCGTTCTCTCCCTTCGCACACGTGGTGCCGTTCTACGGCCCCCCGAGCGCGCTGGCGCTCGGCACCCTCACGCTCCTCGCGGCCGCGCTCGTCGCGTTGGGGCTGGCCGGCATGGGCCGCCGTAACCTGCCCTCCTGACGGGGCGGGGCTCACGGCGAGGCGGCAGTCCGCCGCCGTGCCGCACCTCGGCGGCCCCGTCGCCGCTCGGAAACCCCGCCACGGCCCGGCCAGCTCCGTCGCGACGACGGAACAGGACCGCCCCGCCGCCGCCCCGCCGGGCGTTGGCGGGGCGGTTTCGTCGTCCCGGGCACGAAGCCGGAACGAGATCTGGGATGCGGCCTCCTCACGAGGCAACGGATTTCTTCATTACGTTCGAGTGAGGGTCAAGTCAACCCCTAGGAGGGGTGGGCGGCCCCCTGAGTCAGGCCTCCAAAACCTGTCGAGCCCCTGTGTAACCCCTGAATGTGTCCACGTCATGTCACGGGTGACGCTCAACGCCTAGGGTCCTCAGCCGTAGAGGGTGTGACGACGGAGGAGCCCAGCCGCCATGTCGAATGATCCCGGTACCAACGAGAATACGCTGCGTGATTATCTTAAGTGGGCTTCCGCGGAACTCTACGAAACCCGCCAGCGGCTTCAGGAAGTCGAGGATTCCGCGCGCGAACCGATCGCCGTCGTCGGGATGTCCTGCCGCTTCCCGGGCGGCGTGACCTCTCCCGAGGACCTGTGGGAGCTCGTCAGGGATGGGCGCGACGCCATCACCCCCTTCCCCGAAAATCGTGGCTGGGACCTGGAGGGCCTCTTCGACACCGACCCGGATCGCTCCGGAACGTCGTACGTGAACGAAGGCGGATTCCTCCACGACGCCGACCAGTTCGACGCGGAGTTCTTCGAGATCTCGCCGCGCGAGGCGCTCGCCATGGACCCGCAGCAGCGGCTCGTCCTCGAACTCTCCTGGGAAGTCCTCGAACGTGCGGGCATCGACCCCGGCAGGCTGAAGGGCAGCAAGACCGGCACCTTCATGGGGTTCAACCTCGTCGACCACGGCTCCACTCTCCCCAAGGTCCCCGACGAGCTCGAAGGCCATTTCTCCACGGGCAGTTCGGCCAGCGTGCTCTCCGGTCGCATCGCCTACACCCTCGGCCTCGAAGGCCCCGCCGTCTCCGTCGACACGGCCTGCTCCTCCTCCCTGGTGGCCCTGCATCTGGCGGTGCAGGCGCTGCGCAACGGCGACTGTTCCCTCGCTCTGGTCGGCGGGGTCACGATCATGTCCAGCCCGGGTGAGTTCGTCACCTTCAGCCGTCAGCGTGGGCTCGCGCGCGACGGCCGGAGCAAGGCGTTCTCCGCCGGAGCCGACGGCCTCGCCATGTCCGAGGGTGTGGGGATGTTGTTGGTGGAGCGGTTGTCGGATGCGCGGCGGCGTGGGCATCGGGTGTTGGCGGTGGTGCGGGGGAGTGCGACGAATCAGGATGGTGCGTCGAATGGTTTGACGGCGCCGAATGGTCCGTCGCAGCAGCGGGTGATTCGTCAGGCGTTGGCGAGTGCGCGGTTGTCGGCTGGGGATGTGGATGTGGTGGAGGCGCATGGGACGGGTACGTCGTTGGGTGATCCGATTGAGGCGCAGGCGTTGTTGGCGACGTATGGGCAGGAGCGGGGTGAGGGTCGGGGTCCGTTGTGGTTGGGGTCGGTGAAGTCGAATATTGGTCATGCGCAGGCGGCTGCGGGTGTGGCGGGTGTGATCAAGATGGTGATGGCGATGCGTCATGGTCGGCTTCCCAGGACGCTGCATGTGGATGAGCCTTCGGAGCACATTGACTGGTCGTCGGGTGCGGTGGAGTTGTTGTCGGAGTCTGTGGCGTGGGAGGTGGAGGGTGGTCCGCGTCGGGCGGGTGTGTCGTCGTTCGGTATCAGTGGGACGAATGCGCATGTGATTTTGGAGGAGGCTCCGCTGGAGGAGTCTGTGGAGTCTGGGGATGGGGCTGTGGTGGGGTCGGGTGGTGTGGTGCCGTTGGTGGTGTCGGGGCGTTCGGTTGGGGGGTTGGTGGCTCAGGCGGGTCGTTTGGGTGAGTGGTTGGGGTCGGGTGGTGGGGTTGGGGTGTCGTTGGTGGGTGTGGGTCGTTCGTTGGCGTTGGGGCGTGCGGGGTTGGAGCATCGGGCGGTGGTGTTGGCTGGTGATCGTGGTGGGGCGGTTGCGGGGTTGGGTGCGGTGGCGGCTGGTGAGCCGGCGGCGGGTGTGGTGTCGGGTGTGGTGGTGCCGGGTCGTGTGGTGATGGTGTTTCCGGGTCAGGGTTCGCAGTGGGTGGGGATGGGGCGTGAGCTGCTGTCTTCCAGTGAGGTGTTTGCGGGTGTGGTGGCGGAGTGTGAGGAGGCGTTGGCGCCGTTGGTGGAGTGGTCGTTGACGCACGTGCTGCGTGAGGGTGATGAGGAGTTTCTCGGCCGGGTGGATGTGATCCAGCCGGTGTTGTTCGCGGTGATGGTGGGGTTGGCGCGGTTGTGGGAGTCGGTGGGTGTGGTGCCGGATGTGGTGGTGGGGCATTCGCAGGGTGAGATCGCTGCTGCCCATATCGCGGGTGGGCTGTCGCTGAAGGATGCGGTGCGGGTGGTGGCGTTGCGTTCGCAGGCGTTGGTGTCGCTTGCGGGTGGTGGGGCGATGGCGCAGGTGGCGTTGGGTGAGGAGGCGGCGTCGGAGCTGGTTTCGGCGTGGGAGGGCCGGGTGGGTGTGGCGGCGGTCAATGGTCCGGCGTCGACGGTGGTCTCCGGTGAGGTGGGTGCGGTGGAGGAGGTTTTGGCCCGGTGCGAGGAGGAGGGGGTGTGGGCGCGTCGGATCGAGGTGGACTATGCCTCGCATTCGCCGCAGGTGGAGGAGATCGGGCCGGGACTTGAGGAGGCGCTTGCGGGGATCAGGCCGGTGTCTTCGTCGTCGGTGGCGTTCTTCTCGACGGTGTCGGGTGACGTGGTGGACACCGCGACGCTGGACGCGGGGTATTGGGTGCGGAATCTGCGGCGCCCGGTGCGGTTCGCCCCGGCGGTGGAGGAGCTGGCGCGCTCTGGGGCGGGGGTGTTCATCGAGGTCAGTCCTCACCCGGTCCTCACCGGTGGTGTCGCGGATACCTTGTCGGAGAATGGGGCCGAAGTGGCAGCGGTGGTGGAGACGTTGCGCCGGGATCGGGGTGGTTGGACGCAGTTCCTCACCAGCGCCGCCCAGGCGCACGCTTTCGGGGTGGAGCTGGACTGGGACGCGCTCTTCCCGACCAACGGCACGCACCGGCACGTCGACCTGCCCACCTACGCGTTCCAGCACCAGCGCTACTGGCTGGAGCCCGCACCGGGCCACGTGGCCGGTGACGTGCGCGGCCTGGGACAGCGTTCGGCCGACCATCCGCTGCTGGGCTCGGCGGTGGGGATCGCGGCCAGTGACGAGTGGCTGATGACGGGGCGCCTGTCGCTGACCACGCACCCGTGGTTGGCCGACCACACGGTGCGCGGCACCACGCTGGCCCCGGGCGCCGCCCTCCTGGAAATCCTGATCCGTGCCGGTGACGAGGTCGGCTGCTCGCTGGTCGAGGAGGTGACCACCCAGGCGCCACTGGTGCTCTCCGGAAAGGACGGGGTGCAGCTTCAGGTGCGGGTTGGACCGGCCGGGGACGGTGGGCGTCGCGAGGCCACGATCCATGCCCGGGACGACGACGGGGACGGCGAACGCCCCTGGACCTGCCACGCGACCGGCGTCCTCCTGCCCTCGGAGGCCACGACCACCGTGTGGTCCGCCGAGGAGTGGGACGCCACCGCATGGCCGCCCAAGGACGCGCGGCCCGTCGGGCTGGACGACTTCTACGAACGGCTGTCCGAGGCCGACTACCAGTACGGCCCGGTCTTCCGCGGCCTGCGCGCGGCCTGGCGCGGCGCGGACGGCGCGTACCTCGCCGAGGTCGCCCTGCCGGAGTCCGAGCACGAGGACGCGACCCGCTTCGGCATCCACCCCGCGCTGCTTGACGCGACCCTGCACGTCGGCGCCTTCGACGACGTCGAGCGCGGTTCGCGTGAGGTCTGGCTGCCCTTCTCCTACCGCGGTGTGCGGTTGCTGGCCTCCGGCGCGACGACTCTGCGGGTACGGGTGACCGGCTCCGTGCGGGACGGCATGCGCATCCAGACCGCCGACAGTACCGGCCGCCCCGTCGCCGTCGTCGGCTCCCTCGACTCGCGGCGGATCGACGACGGCGGGCTGAAGGCCACGCAGGAACAGGCCGTCGACGACTCGCTGCTGGCGCTGCGCTGGACCGAGCTGCCGCTGGGCGAGTACGCCGGGCGTCCCCACCGCTCCTGGGCTCTGCTCGGGGACGAGGACGAGCCCGCCACCGCCGCCCTGCTCGCGGCGATCGCCGAGCAGCCCGGGACCGAGGCCGCCGTCTTCGCGGACCTCGACGCGCTGGGCCGGTTCCTCGGCCAGGACGCCGCCGTCACCCCGGACGCCGTGGTGTGGTGCCTGCCCGCACCGGCCGTCGGGGCCACGGCGGAGGACGTCCACATCCGGGTGGGCGCCGTGCTGACCCGCGTGCAGGCCTGGCTGGACGACCCACGTCTGTCCGCCTCCCGGCTGGTCGTGGTCAGCCACGGAGCGGTCGCGACGAGCCCCGGCCAGGACGTCAGCGACCTCGCGCAGGCTGCTGCCCTCGGTTTGCTGCGCGCGGCCCAGGCGGAGAACCCGGACCGCATCACGCTGGTGGACCTGGAGCCGGACGAGTCCGCCTACGCGCTGCTCCCCGGTACGGTCGCAGCCGCCGTCGACGGCGGTGAACCGCAGGCGGCCGTCCGCGCGGAGACGGCCCTCGTGCCCCGGCTGGGTCACGCCGACACCCGCATGGTGCCCGAGCGGGACGTGCGCGCCTGGCGGCTGGACAACGTCGGGGACCGCGGCTCGTTCGACGACCTCGCCCTCGTGCACGCCCCCCGCTCCGAGCGGCCCCTGGACGAGGGCCTCATCCGCGTGGCGGTGCGTGCGGCCGGGATCAACTTCCACGACGTCTTCATCGCGCTCGGGCTCTACCCCGGCGAGGCCATGCTCGACGGCATGGGCGGGGACATCGCCGGCGTCGTCACCGAGGTCGGCCCCGGGGTGGAGACCCTGGCCGTCGGCGACCACGTCATGGGCCTGGGCGAGGGCGGCTTCGCCCGGCAGGCCGTCACGCACCACAAGATGGTCGTCAAGATCCCCGAGGGCTGGACCTTCGAGCGTGCGGCGTCCCTCACGACGGTCTTCGTCGCCACCTACTACGGGCTCCGGGACGTCGTCGGTCTGCGGCCGGGGCAGTCCGTACTCGTCCACGCGGCGGCCGGCGGCATGGGGATGGCCGCCACACAGATCGCCCAGCACCTCGGCGCGACGGTCTTCGCCACGGCGAGCCCGGCCAAGTGGGAGACGGTGCAGCGCAACGGGGTGCCTCTGGAACGCGTCAGCTCCTCACGCGACCTGGACTTCGAGCAGAAGTTCATGGACGCCACCGGCGGCGCCGGCGTGGACGTCGTCCTCAACTGCCTGACCGGCGACTTCGTCGACGCCTCGCTGCGCATGCTGCCCCGCGGCGGCCACTTCCTGGAGATGGGCAAGGCGGACATGCGCGAGCCGGAGGTCGTCGGCCGCGACCACCCCGGCGTCACGTACCGCCTGTTCGACCTCTTCGACGCGGGCCTGGCCCGGATCGGGGAGATCCTGGCGGAGCTCGTCGACCTGATCGCACGCGGGGCGATCACGCCGCCGCCGGTGCGCGTCTGGGACGTCAGGCAGGCCGGCGAAGCCTTCGACTTCATGAAGCAGGCCCGCCACACCGGCAAGATCGTCCTGCGCATCCCGCCGGAGGTCGAACCCTCGGGCACGGTCGTGGTCACCGGAGGCACGGGCACCCTCGGCGCGCTGGTCGCCCGCCACCTGGTGACCGCCCACGGCGTGGGCAGCCTCGTCCTGGCCAGCCGCCAGGGGCCCGAGGCACCCGGCGCCGCGGAGCTGCGGCAGGAGCTGGAGGGGCTCGGCGTTCGGGTCCGCGTCCTCGCCTGCGACGTCGCCGACCGCGACCAGGTGGTGCGCCTGCTCGGGGAAGTACCCGAGGAGCACCCGCTCACCGGTGTCGTGCACACCGCCGGTGTCCTCGACGACGGTCTGATCGGTGACCTCACCCCCCAGCGGGTGAGCGAGGTGCTGCGCGCCAAGGCCGACGGTGCCTGGCATCTGCACGACCTGACCCGTCACCTGCCGCTGGGCATGTTCGCGATGTTCTCCTCGGCGGCCGGTGTGCTGGGCGGTCCGGGACAGGGCAACTACGCCGCCGCGAACGCCTTCCTGGACGCGCTGGCCCAGCACCGCCGCGCGCTCGGGCTGGCGGGCACCTCGCTGGCCTGGGGCCTCTGGGAACGTACCAGCGGGCTGACCGGCAAGCTCGACGAGCACGACCGGGTCCGTGTCGGCCGGGCCGGCATGGTGCCCATGCCGGCGGAGTACGCGCTGGAGCTCTTCGACACCGCCTGCCTCACCCATGATCCGTTCCTGGCGCCCATGCGCGTCGACCCCGGGGCCCTGCGCAGCCAGGCCGACGCCGGAACGTTGCTGCCGCCCCTGCGCGGCCTGGTGCGCAACCCGGCCCGGCGGGCCGTCGGTGCCGAGGGCCGCAGCGAGGGCGCCTCCTTCGCCCGGACGCTGGCGCCCCTGTCGGAGGAGAAGCGGCAGGAGACGGTCCTGAACCTGCTGCGCACGCACATCGTGGCCGTGCTCGGGCACTCCTCGCCCGGCCTGATCGACGCCAAGCGGGCGTTCCAGGACCTGGGCTTCGACTCGCTGACCGCGGTGGAGCTGCGCAACCGCCTCAACGCCGCCACCGGGCTGCGCCTGCCCGCGACGCTGATCTTCGACTACCCCACGCCGGAGGCGCTGGCGGGCTTCGTCTGCTCCGAGGCCATGGGCGACCAGGAGGTGGTGCTCGGCGCGACGTCCACCGCCGTCTCCGACGATCCCATCGTCATCGTCGGCATGGCCTGCCGCTACCCCGGCGGGAGCGACAGCCCCGAGAAGCTGTGGCAACTCGTGGCCGAAGGCCGAGACGCGGTCGGGGAGTTCCCCCTCAACCGCGGCTGGGACGTGGAGGGAACCTACGACCCGGACCCGGAGGTGGGCGGGAAGATCTACACCCGCGAGGGCGGATTCCTCTACGAAGCCGGTGAGTTCGACGCGGCGATGTTCGGCATCAGCCCGCGGGAGGCACTGGCGATGGACCCGCAGCAGCGGCTGCTGCTGGAGACCGCCTGGGAGAGCATGGAACGGGCGCACATCGTGCCCGCGGACCTCAAGGGCAGCAGGACCGGTGTCTTCGTCGGCGCCTCCTCACCCGGATACGGCGTCGGCACCGAGGTGATCGGCGGCTTCCAGATGACCGGCACCACCAGCGCCGTCATCTCCGGCCGCCTCGCCTACACCTTCGGCCTGGAAGGGCCTGCCCTGACCGTCGACACGGCCTGCTCCTCGTCGCTGGTGGCGCTGCACCTGGCCGTGCAGGCGCTGCGCAACGACGAGTGCTCCCTGGCCCTGGTCGGCGGAGCCCTCGTCATGGGCAGCATCGAAGGGTTCGTGGAGTTCTGCTGGCAGCGGGCGCTGGCGCCGGACGGGCGCTGCAAGGCGTTCTCCGCCGCCGGGGACGGGTTCGGCGTCGGCGAGGGCGCCGGCGTGCTCCTGGTGGAGCGGCTCTCGGACGCGGTGCGCAACGGCCACGAGGTGCTCGCGGTGGTGCGCGGCACCGCGGTCAACCAGGACGGGGCGTCCAACGGCCTGGCCGCACCCAACGGGCCGGCCCAGCGCAAGGTCATCCGGCAGGCGTTGGCGAACGCGCGGCTGTCTCCGGGCGAGGTCGACGCGGTGGAGGCGCACGGCACGGGCACGTCGCTGGGCGACCCGATCGAGGCCCACGCTCTGCTGGCCACCTACGGCCAGGGCCGTGAGGAGGGCCGGCCGCTGCGACTGGGATCGATCAAGTCCAACATCGGGCACGTCGGTACCGGCGCGGGCATCGCCAGCGTGATCAAGATGGTCATGGCGATGCGCCACGGCGTCCTCCCGAAGACGCTGCACGTGGAAGAGCCCTCCCCGCGCATCGACTGGTCCTCCGGCGCGGTGGAACTGCTGACCGAGCCCGTGGCCTGGGATCGGGACGACCACCCGCGCAGGGCCGGCGTATCCGGCTTCGGCATCAGCGGCACCAATGCCCACGTCATTCTGGAGGAAGCCCCCGAACAGAACCCGCGCCGCGAGCCGGCGGCACCCGACAGGCCCGCCCTCGCCGCGGACGTGGTCCCCCTGGTGCTGTCCGCCCGCTCAGCAGACGCCCTGGCCGGACAGGCGGGCCGGCTGAGGGAGTTCCTGAACGGCGAGGCCGGGACCGCCGCCGCGCTGGCCGACGTGGGCCGGTCCCTGGCGGCCACCCGGGCCGGGCTGGAGCACCGCGCGGTGGTGCTGGCCGCCGATCACGAGCAGGCGACCGCGGGGCTCGCCGCCCTCGCCGCTGGCCGCGGCGCTCCGGGGGTGGTCTCCGGCGCGCCGTCACCGGGCCGGGTGGTGATGGTCTTCCCGGGCCAGGGTTCCCAGTGGTTCGGCATGGCGCGCGAACTGCTGGCCCGTAGCGAGGTCTTCGCCCAGACCCTCGCGGCGTGCGACAAGGAACTGGTGCTGTTCGCCGACTGGTCCCTGACGCACGTGCTGCGCGAGGGCGATGAGGAGTTTCTCGGCCGGGTGGATGTGATCCAGCCGGTGTTGTTCGCGGTGATGGTGGGGTTGGCGCGGTTGTGGGAGTCGGTGGGTGTGGTGCCGGATGTGGTGGTGGGGCATTCGCAGGGTGAGATCGCTGCTGCCCATATCGCGGGTGGGCTGTCGCTGAAGGATGCGGTGCGGGTGGTGGCGTTGCGTTCGCAGGCGTTGGTGTCGCTTGCGGGTGGTGGGGCGATGGCGCAGGTGGCGTTGGGTGAGGAGGCGGCGTCGGAGCTGGTTTCGGCGTGGGAGGGCCGGGTGGGTGTGGCGGCGGTCAATGGTCCGGCGTCGACGGTGGTCTCCGGTGAGGTGGGTGCGGTGGAGGAGGTTTTGGCCCGGTGCGAGGAGGAGGGGGTGTGGGCGCGTCGGATCGAGGTGGACTATGCCTCGCATTCGCCGCAGGTGGAGGAGATCGGTGCGGGTCTTGAGGAGGCGCTTGCGGGGGTCAGGCCGGTGTCCTCGTCGTCGGTGGCGTTCTTCTCGACGGTGTCGGGTGACGTGGTGGACACCGCGACGCTGGACGCGGGGTATTGGGTGCGGAATCTGCGGCGCCCGGTGCGGTTCGCCCCGGCGGTGGAGGAGCTGGCGCGCTCTGGGGCGGGGGTGTTCATCGAGGCCAGTCCTCACCCGGTCCTCACCGGCGGTATCACCGACACGCTCCAGGCATCGGGCACCGACGCGCCGGCCGGCTGCCCCGCCGTCGTCGAGACGCTGCGCCGGGACCACGGCGGCCTGCGCCAGTTCCTCACCAGCGCCGCCCAGGCCCACACCCACGGGGTCGGCCTGGACTGGGACGCGGTCCTCCCCGCGGCCGACGCCGCGGGCGGCACCCGGCGCCACGTCGACCTGCCCACCTATGCCTTCCAGCACCAGTGGTACTGGCTCCGGCCGCTTGAGGAGACGCCGGACGAGGCAGGCACCGGCCCGGCCGACTCCGCGTTCTGGGAAGCCGTCGAAGGCGGCGACGTGGACTCCCTGGCCGCCGCCCTGGACGTGCGCGACGCACGCGTGCACTCCTCCCTGGGCGAGGTCGTCCCCGCCCTGTCCTCCTGGTGGCGGCAGCGACGCGAGTTGTCCGTGCTCGACTCCTGGCGCTACCGCATCACCTGGACACCGGTCCCTTCGCGAACCACCACCGCGCCGACCGGCACCTGGCTCGTGGTCAGCCCCGAGCACGACGACGCCGACGGCGGCCTCGGCGCCTCGTGCGCCCACGCCCTGACCGAGGCCGGGGCCACCGTCGCGCACCTGCGCACGGACCCGGCCGCCTCCCGCGAGGAACTCCGCACCGCGCTGCGCGACACCTGCCCCGACCACGTCGCCGGAGTGGTCTCGCTCCTCGGCCTGGACGAGCGCCACCACCCCGGCGGCGGCGGGCTCAGCTCCGGCGTCCACGGCACGGTCACGCTGCTCCAGGCGCTGACGGAGGCCGAGGTGGCGGGCCCGCTGTGGTGCCTGACCCGCGGAGCCGTCGAGGTGCCGGGGGCGGACGAGGACGCCCCCACGCCCGAACAGGCACAGGTGTGGGCCCTCGGACGAGTCGCGGCGCTGGAACACTTCCGCCTGTGGGGCGGCGTCATCGACCTGCCCTCCGGGCCCGACGAACGCTCCTGGCGTCAGGTGGCCGCCCTCCTGGCCGACCGGGAGCATGGCGAGGACCAGATCGCCGTCCGCGCCCAGGGGGCCCTGGGCCGCCGCATGCGCCGAGCCCCCCTCGACGGCACCCCCGCGAGGCGCTGGCAGCCCACCGGCACCGTGCTGATCACCGGCGGCACGGGCGCCATCGGCGGCCACCTGGCCCGCTGGGCGGCCGAGTCCGGCGCCCCCCACGTGCTGCTGCTCAGCCGCAGCGGCGTGGACGCCCCGGGAGCCGACGACCTGCGCGCCGAACTCACCGCGACGGGAACACGGGTGACCGTCGCCGCCTGCGACATCACCGACGCCGCCGCCTGCGCCGCGGCGATCGAGGACGCCACCGTCGACCAGCCGCCGGTCCGCACCGTCATCCATGCCGCGGGCGCCATCCGTCCCGCGTTCCTCACCGACCTCACGACGGAGGACCTGCACGCCAACGCCCACGCCAAGGTGGTCGGCGCCCGCGTCCTGGACGAACTCTTCGGCGAGGACGCGGACCTGGACGCCTTCGTGCTGTTCTCTTCCAACGCCGCCGTCTGGGGCAACGCGGGGCACGGCGCCTACGCGGCGGCGAACGCCCACCTCGACGCCCTCGCGCGGGCTCGCCGGGCCCGCGGCCTGACGGCCACCTCCGTCGCCTGGGGCGCGTGGGACGCCGGCGGCATGCTCGACGCCCACGACTCCGAGGAGAACCTGCGCCGCCGCGGCGTGCTGGCCATGCCCAGCGCACTGGCCCTCGCCGCCCTGCGCACGGCACTCGACCACGACGAGACCACCGTCGCCGTCGCCGACATCGACTGGGAACGCTTCGCGCCGAGCTTCACCTCGGTGCGGCCCAGCCCGCTGCTGGCCGAACTCCCCGAGGTCCGCCGGATCGCCGAGGCGTCCGAGGCGTCCCAACCCCAGGACGCCACCTCCACCGCCGCCTTCGCGCAGCGCCTCGAAGGACTCACCGAAGGGGCACGCAACCGGCTGCTGCTCGACCTCGTCCGTTCCCACGCCGCCGAGGTCCTCGGCCACCGCTCCGCCGACGAGGTCGCCGCCGACCGCGCCTTCCGCGACCTCGGCTTCGACTCCCTGACGGCCGTGCAACTGCGCAACGCCCTCACCGCCGCCACCGGGCTGCGCCTGCCCGCCACCCTCGTCTTCGACTACCCCACGCCGCAGGCCCTCGTCCGGCACCTGGCCACGGAGATCCTCCAGAGCCCGCCGCAGGGCGAGTCCGCGTCCGTGAGCGCCGCGGAAGGCCCCGGCGCGACCGCGGACGAGCCGATCGCGATCGTCGGCATGGCCTGCCACTACCCCGGCGGCGTGCGTTCCCCCGAGGACCTGTGGCGGCTCGTCGCGGAGGGCACGGACGCGGTCGGCGGCTTCCCCACCGACCGCGGCTGGGACCTGGCCGCGCTCTACGACCCCGACCCCGAGCGTGCGGGCACCAGCAACGTGCGCCAAGGAGGCTTCCTGCGCGACGTCGCCGACTTCGACGCCGACTTCTTCGGCATCAGCCCGCGCGAGGCCCTGGCCATGGACCCCCAGCAACGGCTCATGCTGGAGACCTCCTGGGAGGCCCTGGAGCGGGCCGGCATCGCGCCGCCCTCCCTGGCCGGTACCGCCACCGGCGTCTACGTCGGGGCGCTGACCGCCGACTACTTCTCCCGCCTGGACCGGCTCCCCGAGGAGCTGGAGGGGTACATGGGCACCGGCATGGCCGGCAGCGTCGTCTCCGGCCGGGTGGCCTACAGCCTCGGCCTGGAGGGTCCGGCCGTCACCGTCGACACGGCGTGCTCCTCCTCGCTGGTGGCGCTGCACATGGCGGCCCAGGGGCTGCGCAACGGCGAGTGCTCCCTCGCCCTGGCCGGCGGTGTCACCGTGATGTCCAGCCCCGCCGGGTTCGTGGAGTTCTCCCGGCAGGGCGTGCTCTCCGTCGACGGGCGCTGCAAGGCGTTCTCGGCGGCAGCGGACGGCTTCGGCGCCTCCGAGGGCGTTGGCGTACTCGTGCTGGAGCGCCTGTCGGACGCCGTCCGCCACGGCCACCAGGTCCTCGCCCTCGTCCCGGGGAGCGCGGTCAACCAGGACGGTGCCTCCAACGGCCTGTCCGCGCCCAACGGCCCCTCCCAGCAGCGGGTGATCCGCAAGGCGCTGGCCGGTGCACGCCTGGCCCCACAGGAGGTCGACGCCGTCGAAGCGCACGGAACCGGCACCTCGCTGGGCGACCCGATCGAGGCCCAGGCGCTCCTGGCCACCTACGGACAAGGCCGCGGGCACGGCAGCCCGCTGTGGCTCGGCTCGATCAAGTCCAACATCGGGCACGCCGCGGCCGCCGCCGGTGTCGCGGGCGTCATCAAGATGGTCATGGCGATGAGGCACGGCCTGCTCCCCAGGACGCTCCACGCCGAGGAGCCGTCCGCGCACATCGACTGGTCCTCCGGCTCGGTCGAACTGCTCAACGAGCCTGTGGAGTGGAAGGCGGACGGCCGGCCGCGCCGCGCCGGCGTCTCCTCCTTCGGCATCAGCGGCACCAACGCCCACGTCATCCTGGAGCAGGCACCCCTCCAGCAGCCACAGCACGAGGAGCAGGGCCCCGAGCCCGCCGACGAGCAGGGGCAGGACCGTGCCGCGGAGCGTGCTCGCACGGCCTTCGGCGCGGTGCCGTTGCCGATCTCCGCCCGCTCGGCCGAGGCGCTGGCCGGACAGGCCGAGCGGCTGCGGCAGTTCCTCCTGGCCGGTTCACCCGAGCAGACACCCCTCGCCGACCTCGGCTGGTCGCTGGCGACCACCCGGGCGGAGCTGGAACACCGCGGCGTCGTCCTCGCCCGCTCCCACGACGAGGCGCTCGGCGGACTGGCCGACCTCGCCCGGGGCGAGCGGTCCGACCGGGCCGTCGCCGGGCCGGGACCGGCCCCGGGTGACCGGCGGGTGGTCATGGTCTTCCCCGGCCAGGGCTCCCAGTGGGCCGGCATGGCCAAGGAACTCCTGGATACCTCCGCGGTGTTCACCCGCGCGATCGAGGACTGCGAGGACGCGCTGGCCCCGCACGTGGACTGGTCCCTCACCCAGGTGCTGCGCGACGGCGACGAGGAGAAACTCGCCCGAGTGGACGTGGTGCAGCCCGTGCTGTTCGCGGTGATGGTGGCGCTGGCCCGGCTGTGGGAGTCCGTCGGTGTCCGCCCGGACGCCGTCGTCGGCCACTCCCAGGGCGAGATCGCGGCCGCGCACGTCGCCGGGGCCCTGTCGCTGGAGGACGCCGCCCGGGTGGTCGCGCTGCGCAGTCTGGCCCTGGTGGAGCTGGCCGGCGAGGGCGCCATGGCCTCGCTCGCCCTCGGCCGCGAGGAGACCCGGGCCCTGGTGGACTCCGCCGACGCGGAGCTGTCGGTGGCCGCCGTCAACGGACCGGCCTCCACCGTCGTGTCCGGCGCGCCCGCAGCCGTCCACGACCTGCTCGGCCGCCTGGCTGCGGACGGGGTGTGGGCCCGGGCCGTCCCCGTGGACTACGCCTCCCACAGCCCCCACGTCGAGCGGCTGCGCGACCGGCTGCGGGCGGACCTCGCGCCGATCAAGCCCGTCACCGGCGAGCTGGCCTTCTTCTCCACCGTCACGGGCACCGAGATCGACACCGCCGGCCTGGACGCCGACTACTGGTACCGCAACCTGCGGAACACCGTCGAGTTCAGCCCCGTCGTCGAGGCGCTGGCCGACCAGGGGTTCGGGGCCTTCGTCGAGGCCAGCGCCCACCCGGTGCTCACGGCCGCGATCGAGGACACCGTGCCCGCCTCCTGCGCCGTGGTCGGCACGCTGCGCCGCGACGACGGCGGACCCGACCGGTTCCTCTCCAGCGTCGCCGAGGCCCACACCGGGGGTGTCGCCGTCGCCTGGGAGGAGGTCCTCACCGCGCCCGGCCGCCGCCGGGTGGACCTGCCCACCTACGCCTTCCAGCGGCGCCGCTACTGGCTGGAGGCCCCGGCCACGCCGGACACCGCCACCGACCCCGAGTCCGCCCGGTTCTGGCAGGCCGTCGAGGACGGCGACCTGGACTCGCTCGCGGCGACTCTGGAGCTGAACGGCGACGGGGAGACCCACACCTCCCTCCAGGCGCTCGTCCCCGCCCTCGCCGCCTGGCGCAGGCGGCGCAGGGAACGCACCGCCCTGGACTCCTGGCGCTACCGCGTCGCGTGGGAGCCGCTGCGGGCCGACGCCGGACCGGCCGCCCCCGTCCTGCCGGGCGTCTGGCTCCTGGTGGCGCCCGAGGACGGAACGGCCGGCGACCTCGTGGAGCAGGCGGCCCGCGTGCTGGCCGAGGCCGGCGCCGACGTCGTCCCCCTGCGCACCCCGCAGGGCCCCGCACGTGGCGCCCTGGCCGACGCGGTCGACGGGGCGCTGGCCGCGCACGGGCACGGGACGGCCGACCTGGCCGGCGCGCTGAGCCTGCTCGGGCTCGACGGACGCGCCCACCCCGAGGCCCCGGCGGTCACCCGCGGCCTCGCCGACACCACCGCGCTCTTCCAGGCGTTGCTGGACGTCGGCACCGAGGCCCCGATGTGGGCGATCACCCGTGCGGCGGTCGGCGTGGACGACACCGACGCGGCCCCCGACGCCGCCCAGGCGGGGATCTGGGGACTCGGCCGGGTGGCGGCGCTGGAGCACCCGAGGCTGTGGGGTGGTCTGATCGACCTCCCCCCGGTCGAGCACGACACCGAGGCGATCGCCTTGCTCCCGACGGCACTGACCGCCGCGGGCGAGGACCAGATGGCGCTGCGGGACGGCGGCGTCCTCACCCGGCGCATGACGCGGGCCCCGCTGGCCCCGGCCGGTGCCGCCCGCCCGTGGCAGCCGCGCGGGACGACGCTGGTCACCGACGGCACCGGCGCGCTCGGCTCCCGGGCCGCCCGCTGGCTCGCGGAACAGGGTGCCGAACACCTGGCCCTGGTCAGCGCCGAAGGCCCCGAGGCACGCGGCAGCGCCGAACTCGTCCGGGAACTCACCGCACGCGGCGCCGAGTGCACCGTCCACGCCTGCGACATCACCGACTCCCGAGCGCTGGCCGACCTGACCGGCCTGCTGCGCTCCCGGGGCAGGAAGATCCGCAACGTGGTCCACACCGCGACCGACGTCGAGCTGAGCCCCGTCTCGGAGGCGGTGCCCGAGCACCTCGGACTCAACGCCCGTCTGAAGGTCGCCGGAGCCCGCGCCCTGGACCGGGAGTTCGACGGCGCGGACGGCGGGGAGCTGGACGCGTTCGTCCTGTTCTCCTCCGTCGCCGCCCTGTGGGGCAGCGCCGAACACGCCGCCTTCGCCGCCGCCAACGCCCAGGTGGAGGCAGTAGCCGAGGCCCGCAGGAGGCGCGGACAGTCGGCCACGGCCATCGCCTGGGGCATGTGGGACGTGGCCCCGGACGACGGTGGGGACGAGGACGGGCAGGCCCCGCAGCTTGCCGAGGCCCTCGCCCGCCAGGGGCTCCCCCTGCTCGACCCGGACCAGGCCCTGCCCGCCGTGCGGGACGCGGTCGAGCACGGGGAAACCGTGATCGCGATCGCCGACATCGACTGGCGGCGGTTCGTCCCCGTGTTCACCGCGGCACGTACGAGCACCCTGGTCGACGGGGTGCCCGAGGCGCGGACAGCAGCCGAGGCCGACGCCGCACAGGCTCAGGAGGCGGAACTCGCCGCGCGCACCGCTCTCGTCGAACGGCTCACCGGCATGACCGCGGGCGAGGCCGACCAGCTCCTGCGCGAGCTGGTGTGCGGCAACGTGGCGGCGGTGCTCGGTCACGGTTCTGCGGGGGCGGTCAACCCCGAACGTGCCTTCAGCGACGTCGGGTTCACCTCGCTCACCTCGGTCGAGCTGCGCAACCGGCTCAACGCGGCCACCGGGCTGCGACTCCCGGCGACCCTCGTCTTCGACCACCCGACCCCCGCGGTCCTCGCCGACCATCTCATGCAGGAACTGGTACCACGCGAGGACACGGAACTGTCGATCCTCGGGGAGCTGGACAGACTCCAGTCGTCGTTGGCGCGCGTGTCGAGGACCGACAGTCGTGACGCCATCACCCAGCGCCTGGAGGCGATCCTCGCCACCTGGCGCCACGAGGGCCTGGCGGGCGACGGGGCCGACGTCGCCACCACGATGCGCACGGCGACGGCCGAAGAAGTCATCGACTTCATTGACAGCGAGCTCGGCCTGTGAAGCGCGGCCAGCGATCGGACGACCACTCGGGGATGGCGAACGTCAGATGGTGAACGAAGAGAAGCTGGTCGACTACCTGAAGCGGGTCACGACCGAACTGCACACCACTCGGCAGGAGTTGCGCGAGGCGCGGGAGAAGGACCAGGAGCCCGTGGCCATCGTGGCCATGGCCTGCCGCTACCCCGGGGGCGCCAACTCGCCCGAGGCCCTGTGGGACGTCGTCGCCCAGGGCCGGGACACCGTCACGGAGTTCCCCCGCGACCGGGGCTGGGACGTGGAGGGCATCTACGACCCGGACCCCGACGCGGAGGGCAAGTCCTACACCCGGCACGGCGCGTTCGTACACGACGCCGCCAACTTCGACGCGGACCTGTTCGGCATCAGCCCGCGCGAGGCGCTGGCCATGGACCCCCAGCAACGCATGGTCCTGGAGACCGCCTACGAGGCGTTCGAACGACTCGGTCTCACCCCGCGGCAGCTCAAGGGCAGCTCCACCGGCGTGTTCGTCGGCTCAACGTTCTCCGGCTACTACGACCCCTCCCAGAAGCTTCCCGCCGGGATCGAGGGCTATTCCCTGGCCGGCAGCCTGACCAGCGTCGTGTCCGGCCGCGTCTCCTACACCTTCGGCCTTGAGGGCCCCGCGGTGACCGTGGACACCGCCTGCTCCTCCTCGCTGGTCGCCCTGCACCTCGCGGTGCGTTCGGTGCGCAGCGGGGAGTGCGACCTGGCGCTGGCCGGCGGGGTGAGCCTCATGGCCAGCCCCGTCGGGTTCATCCAGTTCAGCCGCCAGCGCGGGCTCGCCGTGGACGGCCGGTGCAAGGCGTTCGCCGCGGCGGCCGACGGTATCGGCTGGTCCGAGGGCGCGGGCGTGGTGCTGGTGGAGCGCCTGTCGGACGCGGTGCGCAACGGTCACCAGGTACTGGCGGTGGTGCGGGGCAGCGCGGTGAACCAGGACGGCGCCTCCAACGGCCTCTCCGCCCCGAACGGCCCCTCGCAGCAACGCGTCATACGGGCGGCGTTGGCGAACGCGCGACTGTCGCCGGGCGAGGTCGACGCGGTGGAGGCACACGGCACGGGCACCACGCTGGGCGACCCGATCGAGGCGCAGGCGCTGCTGGCCACCTACGGCAGGGACCGTGCGGAGGCCGCACCGCTGCGGCTGGGCTCCATCAAGTCGAACATCGGCCACTCGGGCCCGTCGGCCGGTGTGGCGGGTGTGATCAAGATGGTCATGGCCATGCGCCACGGCCGACTCCCCCAGACCCTGCACGTGGACGAGCCGTCCCCGGCCATCGACTGGTCTGCGGGTGCGGTGGAGCTGCTCACTGAGCCGATGCCCTGGAAGCGCATCGGGCACCCGCGCCGGGCGGGAGTGTCGGGCTTCGGCATCAGCGGCACCAACGTGCATGTGATTGTGGAGGAGGCTCCGCTGGAGGAGTCTGTGGAGTCTGTGGATGCGGCTGTGGTGGGGTCGGGTGGTGTGGTGCCGTTGGTGGTGTCGGGGCGTTCGGTTGGGGGGTTGGTGGCTCAGGCGGGTCGTTTGGGTGAGTGGTTGGGGTCGGGTGGTGGGGTTGGGGTGTCGTTGGTGGGTGTGGGTCGTTCGTTGGCGTTGGGGCGTGCGGGGTTGGAGCATCGGGCGGTGGTGTTGGCTGGTGATCGTGGTGGGGCGGTTGCGGGGTTGGGTGCGGTGGCGGCTGGTGAGCCGGCGGCGGGTGTGGTGTCGGGTGTGGTGGTGCCGGGTCGTGTGGTGATGGTGTTTCCGGGTCAGGGTTCGCAGTGGGTGGGGATGGGGCGTGAGCTGCTGTCTTCCAGTGAGGTGTTTGCGGGTGTGGTGGCGGAGTGTGAGGAGGCGTTGGCGCCGTTGGTGGAGTGGTCGTTGACGGAGGTGCTGCGTGAGGGTGGTGAGGAGTTTCTCGGCCGGGTGGATGTGGTGCAGCCGGTGTTGTTCGCGGTGATGGTGGGGTTGGCGCGGTTGTGGGAGTCGGTGGGTGTGGTGCCGGATGTGGTGGTGGGGCATTCGCAGGGTGAGATCGCTGCTGCTCATATCGCGGGTGGGTTGTCGTTGGAGGATGCGGTGCGGGTGGTGGCGTTGCGTTCGCGGGCGTTGGTGTCGTTGGCGGGTGGTGGGGCGATGGCGCAGGTGGCGTTGGGTGAGGAGGCGGCGTCGGAGCTGGTTTCGGCGTGGGAGGGCCGGGTGGGTGTGGCGGCGGTCAATGGTCCGGCGTCGACGGTGGTGTCCGGTGAGGTGGGTGCGGTGGAGGAGGTTTTGGCCCGGTGCGAGGAGGAGGGGGTGTGGGCGCGTCGGATCGGGGTGGACTATGCCTCGCATTCGCCGCAGGTGGAGGAGATCGGTGCGGGTCTTGAGGAGGCGCTTGCGGGGGTCAGGCCGGTGTCCTCGTCGTCGGTGGCGTTCTTCTCGACGGTGTCGGGTGGGGTGGTGGACACCGCGACGCTGGACGCGGGGTATTGGGTGCGGAATCTGCGGCGCCCGGTGCGGTTCGCCCCGGCGGTGGAGGAGCTGGCGCGTTCTGGGACGGGGGTGTTCATCGAGGTCAGTCCTCACCCGGTCCTCACCGGCGGTATCACCGACACGCTCCAGGCGTCCGGCGCGGGTGGAGGGGCCGAGGTGGCAGCGGTGGTGGAGACGTTGCGCCGGGATCGGGGTGGTTGGACGCAGTTCCTCACCAGCGCCGCCCAGGCGCACGCTTTCGGGGTGGAGCTGGACTGGGACGCGCTCTTCCCGACCAACGGCACGCACCGGCACGTCGACCTGCCCACCTACGCGTTCCAGCACCAGCGCTACTGGCTGGAACCGGTGGTCACCGACACCTTTGGGCCCTCCCCGGCCTCGGTCAACGGCGATCCGGTGGACGCCGTCTTCTGGGAGGCGGTCGAGGGGCAGGACCTGGACGCGCTCGCCGCCACCCTGGAACTGGGCGAGAGCGGGCAGGCGTCGCTCGGCAGTGTCCTGCCCGCCCTGTCCTCCTGGCGCCGCAAGCACCGCGAGGAGTCCGTGCTGGAGTCCTGGCGCTACGACGTCGCCTGGGCGCCCGCCACCAGCCGGGGGAGCGGGACCCTCTCCGGCCGCTGGCTGCTCGTCGTGCCCGACGGGGGAGTGGACGAGGCCCTCGTGTCGGCCTGCGAACGCGCGCTGGCCGGGGCCGGCGCTGACGTCGTCGCGGTGCGTGCCGTGGCGGGCGCCGGTCGCGAACGCCTCGCACTACCCCTCGCCGAGGCTGCTCAGGGCGAGGCCGCCGGCATCGTCTCGCTCCTCGGCCTCGACGAGCGGTCGGACGACCGTGCCGGCGGCGTCGCCCTGGGACTGTCCGGGACGGTGGCCCTCCTCCAAGGCCTCGCCGACGCCGGGATCGAGGAGGGACCGCTGTGGTCCCTGACCCGCGGCGCCGTCGCCACGGACGCGGGCGACCCCGCCCCCAGCCCGGTGCAGGCGCAGATCTGGGGCGTCGGTCGGGTAGCGGCGCTGGAGATGCCCCGGCTGTGGCGGGGCCTGATCGACCTTCCGCACGACATCGGCGACGAGGACGGCACCTGGCAGCGCCTCCCCGAGCTGCTGACCGCCCCCGAGGAGGACCAGATCGCCCTGCGGGCCGGTGGTCCGGTGGCCCGACGCATGGTGCGCGCACCGCTGGGCCGTGCCGTGCCGGCGCGCCACTGGCAGCCCCGAGACACCCTGATGATCATCGGCGCCACGGGCGTGCTCGGCGCGCAACTGGCGCGCTGGGCCGTGCGCGAGGGCGCCGAGAACCTGCTGCTGGTGAGCCGCCGCGGCATCGAGGCGCCCGGCGCGGAGGACCTCAAGGCCGAACTCGACGCGCAGGGCGTGCGCACCACGTTCGCCGCCTGCGACATCACCGACCGGCAGGCCATGGCCGAGCTGGTCGAGGGTGCGCGCGCCGCCATGCCGCCGATCCGGACCGTCGTCCACTCCGTCACCCAGGCCGGGCTCGACCCGCTGGCCGACATCACACTGGACCAACTGCACGACACCGCGAAGGTCGTCGGCGCCGACGTCCTCGACGAACTGTTCGACGACGACTCCCTCGACGCGTTCGTGCTGTTCTCCTCCATCGCAGCCTTCTGGGGCAGCGGGGACCACGCGGCCTACGCCGCCGCCAACGCCCACCTCGACGCGCTCGCCGCCCGGCGCCGCGGCCGCGGCCTGCCGGCGACCTCGGTCGCCTGGGGGGTGTGGAACGCCTTCAACGAGTCGGACGACACCAAGACCGCGGTGCGTTCGGTGCTCTACGACCGCGCCAATCGGCAGGGCCTGCCCCTGCTGGACGCCGGGACCGCCTTGTCCGGGCTGCGTCAGGTCCTCGACCACGACGAGACGTTCGTCGCGATCTCGGCCATCGACTGGGACCGCTTCGCGCCCCTGTTCACCTCCGCCCGCCCCAGTTGGTTCCTGGCCGACCTCCCCGACGCCCGCGCGGCGCTGGCAGCCGAGGACGAGCAGGCTCAGCGGGCGGCGGCGGAGGAGGACGAGGAGGCCCACACCCTGCGGAGCCAGTTGTCCGCCAGTTCCCGGGAGGAGCGCAGCCGCTTCGTCCTGGACCTGGTGCGAGCCCAGGTGGCCGTCGTCCTCGGCCACGCGACCGCGGAGGCGGTGGAGTCCGGCAGGGCGTTCCGGGACATGGGCTTCGACTCGCTGACCGGCGTCGACCTGCGTAACCGGCTCACCGCCGAGACGGGCCTGCAGCTGCCGGCCACGCTCGTCTTCGACTACCCCACCCCCCGGGGCCTGGCCGACTTCCTGACCCAGGAGCTGACGGGCGGGGCGGCGCCCGCCGACGAGGTCAGGAGCACGGCCGCCGCCACGGCGGACGAGCCGATCGCCATCGTGGCCATGTCCTGCCGCTACCCCGGAGGCGCCGAATCGCCGGACGAGCTGTGGGAGCTGATCGCCTCCGGGACGGACGCGATATCAGGCTTCCCCACCGACCGCGGCTGGGACCTGGAGCGCCGGGTCGCCCAGGAGGGGGACGCCGAACGCAAGCAGGGCACCAGCTACGTGCGCGACGGCGGTTTCCTGCGCGGCATGGCCGACTTCGACCCCGCGCTCTTCGGTATCTCCCCGCGCGAGGCCCTGACGATGGACCCGCAGCAGCGGCTCGTCCTGGAGTCGGTCTGGGAGCTGTTCGAGCGGGCCGGCATCGACCCGAGGTCCGTCAAGGGCTCGCAGACCGGCACGTTTATCGGATGCAGCTGGTCCGAGTACTGCTCGGGCGAACGCAACAGGACCCAGGAAGGCATCGAGGGATACCTGGTCACGGGGGGCACCCCGAGCGTGATCTCCGGCCGCGCCGCGTACACCTTCGGCCTGGAGGGGCCGGCGATCTCCGTCGACACCGCGTGTTCCTCGTCGCTGGTGGCGCTCCACCTCGCGGCCCAGGGGCTGCGCAACGGCGAATGCTCGATGGCGGTCGCCGGAGGGGTCGCCGTGCAGATCGAGATCGGCGCCTTCGTGAGCTTCAGCAGCCAGGGCGCGCTCGCCGCGGACGGCCGGTGCAAGGCCTTCTCCGCTGACGCCGACGGCATGGGCCTGTCCGAGGGCGTCGGCCTTGTCCTGCTGGAGCGGCTGTCCGACGCCCGCCGCAACGGGCACGAGGTGCTGGCCGTCATCCGGGGCAGCGCCATGAACCAGGACGGCGCCTCCAACGGCCTGTCGGCGCCCAACGGACCGTCCCAGCAGCGGGTCACCCGGCAGGCGCTGGCCAACGCCCGTCTGGACCCGGCCGACGTCGACGCGGTGGAGGCGCACGGCACCGGCACCTCCCTGGGCGACCCGATCGAGGCGCAGGCCCTGCTGGCCACCTACGGACAAGGCCGTCCCGAGGGGCGGCCGCTGTGGCTGGGCTCGGTCAAGTCCAACATCGGGCACACCGCCGCCGCCGCGGGCGTCGCGGGTGTCATCAAGATGGTGATGGCGATGCGTCACGGGCTGCTGCCTCGCACGTTGCACGCCGAGAAGCCCTCGGAGCACATCGACTGGTCCTCCGGCGCGGTCGAGCTGCTGACCGAGGCCCGGCCCTGGCCCGAGCTCGACAGGCCGCGCCGCGTCGGCGTCTCCTCGTTCGGCATCAGCGGGACCAACGCGCACCTGATCCTGGAACAGGCCCCGCCCGAGGACGCCGACAGCGCGCCGGAGCCGGCCGCCGGCGACGCGACCGGCGCGGCCCTCCAGGACACCAGGGGCGCTTCGGCCGACGGCGCCGGGGACACCGACGTCCCGCCCGGGCCGGTCGCCGCCTGCGGCGTGGTGCCGCTGGTGCTCTCCGGGAAGTC
The DNA here is from genome assembly GCF_027460245.1 of Streptomyces sp. WMMC1477. Taxonomy (NCBI): domain Bacteria; kingdom Bacillati; phylum Actinomycetota; class Actinomycetes; order Kitasatosporales; family Streptomycetaceae; genus Streptomyces; species Streptomyces sp. WMMC1477. The sequence goes on from NZ_JAPZBD010000003.1 coordinate 4,869,692, forward strand.
CGCGGGAGCCCTGGCAGGCCAGGCGGCACGGTTGCGTGACTTCCTCGGCCGACAGGCGACGGCCGAGACGGCCGGGGGAAACGAAGGGGGCAGGGAGCCCCTGGCGGACGTGGGCTGGTCGGCGGCCACCACGCGTGCGGCCCTGGAACACCGCGGCGTCGTCCTGGCCCGCTCCTCGCAGGAGGCCCGCGCGAGGCTGGAGAAGCTGGCCGCGGGCCAGGCGGCGCCGGGCGTCGTCACCGGCCTCGCCGCGTCCGGCGGTGACCGGCGCGTGATCATGGTGTTCCCCGGCCAGGGCTCTCAGTGGCTGGGCATGGCACGGGAGCTGCTGGACACCTCCGAGGTCTTCGCGGAGGCCTTGTCGGCCTGCGCGGAGGCTCTGGCGCCGCACGTCGACTGGTCGCTGACCGAGGTGCTGCGGCACGGCGGAGCGGAGGAGATGGAACGGGTGGACGTCGTCCAGCCGGTGCTGTTCGCCGTGATGGTCGCCCTGGCACGGCTGTGGGAGTCGGCCGGCGTGCACCCGGACGCGGTGGTGGGCCACTCCCAGGGCGAGATCGCCGCGGCGCACGTCGCCGGCGGACTGTCGCTGGCCGATGCCGCCCGGATCGTGGCCCTGCGCAGCCGGACCCTGGTCGAGCTGTCCGGCCTGGGGGCCATGGCCTCCGTCGCCCTCGGCCGCGACCGCACCGAGGCCCTGATCGCGCCGTGGCGTGACCAGCTGTCCGTGGCCGCCGTCAACAGCCCGCAGTCCACCCTGGTCTCCGGCGGGCGGGAAGCCGTCGCGGAGTTCACCGCGCTGTGCGAGAAGGAAGGCGTCTGGGCGCGCCGCGTGCCCGTCGACTACGCCTCCCACAGCGTCCACGTCGAGCGTGTGCACGACCGGCTCCTGACCGAACTGGCCGACCTCGAGCCGCGCACGGGAAACACCGCGTTCTGGTCCACGGTCACCGGCGACGCGGTGGACACCGCCACCCTCGACGCCGGCTACTGGTATCGCAACCTGCGCGAGACCGTCAGCTTCGCACCGGTCGTCACCGCCCTGGCCGGCCAGGGCGACGCGCTGTTCATCGAGGTCGCCCCGCACGCCGTGCTCACCGCGGCCCTCCAGGACTGCGTCGAGGCGGCGGGATCGCGGGGCGCCCTTCGCGGTGCGGCCGCCGTGGTCTCCACGCTGCGCCGAGACGACGGCGGCCCGGAGCGGTTCCTCACCAGCCTGGCCGAGGCGTGGGCCAACGACGCCCCCGTGGACTGGGCGGCCGTCTTCGCCGGGACCTCACCCCGCCGCACCCCTCTGCCGACGTACGCGTTCCAGCACCAGCGGTACTGGCTCGACGGCGCCCCGCCCGCCGGGGACGGCCGCGTCACCGGCGCCGGCCTGACCGCCGCCGACCACCCGCTGCTGAGCGCTCGTCTGCATCTGGCCGGAGGCGATGAGTGCCTGCTGACGGGGCAGTTGTCCCTCGCGGCCCAGCCGTGGCTGGCCGATCACACGGTGGCCGGCGCCGCGGTGGTGCCCGCGTCCGCCCTGCTGGAGCTGGCCGTGCGCGCCGGTGACGAGAGCGGCTGCGGCCTGGTCGAGCAGCTGACCCTGCAGGCGCCCCTGGTGCTGCCCCCACGCGGCGCCCTCGACCTCCAGGTGCGCGTCGCCGCACCCGACGCCGACGGCCGCCGGGCGCTGGACGTCCACTCCCGCGGCCCGCACACCTCGGGAAACGACACAGGTCACGAGCCGGGCGCAGGAGGCTGCTGGGTCCGCCACGCCACCGGCACGCTCTGCCCCGCCGCCCCGCCCACCGCCCCGCCCGCCGCGCAGGACCCGTGGCCCCCGCGCGACGCCGAACCGGTCGCCCTGGCGTCCTTCTACGCCGATTCCGCAGACCGCGCACACACCCTCGGCCCCGCCTTCCAGGCGCTGCGCGCGGTCTGGCGGCACGGCGCGGACGTCCTGGCCGAGGTCGAGCTGCCGGAGGAGTGGCAGCGGGACGCCGACCGCTTCGGCATCCACCCCGTGCTCCTGGACGCCGCCCACCAGGCCGCGTCGGCCGCCGCCGGCGACGCGTCCGGGCCAGGCCGGCCGGTCTGGCCCGCCGCCTACGGCGGGGCACGGCTGGAGGCGACCGGCGCCACCCGGCTGCGGGTGCGGATCACCCCGGCCGGTCCGGGGCACCCCGAGGACGCGGTGCGACTCGAACTGTCCGACGCCGAAGGGCTCGCGGTGGCCGAGGTGGCCGCGCTCACCACGCGGCCGGTGGACGCCGACCAGATCGTCGCGTCGCTCACCACGACCGGTGAACTCCCGCTCGTGCCGCGGTGGATTCCTCTCGACGGTGCCGCCGGAGCGCTCGCGGGCGAGGCCGGCGCCCCCGGCACACCGCGACCGGCGGGAGCCGCCCGGTGGACGGTGCTCGGCACCGGCCCCACGGCCGAAGCGGTCCACGAGGCGATCGCCGTGGCCGACGGCGTCACCGCCGACCGGTACGACGACCCCGCGGCGTGGACGAGGGCGACCGCGGACACCGAGACCCAGGACCGTGGCACCGACGCCGCGAGCGACGTCGTCGTGTGGGTGTGCCCGCCGGCCGCCGACCCCGAGGACGCCGGGGCCGTGCGCGCCGCCCTGACCGACGTCCTCGGCACCGCGCAGACCTGGCTCGCCGACGCACGCTGGCAGGACCGCCGCCTGGTGGCCCTCACCCAGCACGCCGTCACCACCGGTGACACCGACCCGCTCACCGACCCCGCGCAGGCCGCCGCCCTCGGGCTGCTGCGCGCCGTCCAGGCCGAAGGCGGCGACCGGCTGCTCCTGGCCGACGCCGACGGGCAGGCGGCCACCTACGCGGCCCTCCCCGCCCTCGTAGCCGCCGCCCACGAGGCGGGTGAGACGCAGCTCGCGCTGCGCGGCGGCAAGGGTCTCGTACCGCGCCTGGCCCACCTCGACCCGCCCGCCGGGCGGTCCCGGCCGGCCGAGCACGGCACCGTCCTGGTCACCGGCGGTACCGGCCGCATGGGCGCGCACGTGGCCCGTCACCTGGTCACCGCGCACGGCGTCCGGCACCTGCTGCTGCTCGGCCGCCGCGGCCCCGCCGCCCCGGGCGCGGCGGAGTTGCGTGCCGAGCTGGAGAGGGGCGGCGCGCAGGTGGAGATCGTCGCCTGCGACGCGGCCGACCCGCAGGACCTGGCGCGGGCGCTGGAGACCGTCCCGGCCGACCGGCCGCTGACCGGTGTCGTGCACGCCGCGGGCGCGCCCGACGAGGTCATGGTCGCCTCGCTGACCCCCGACCGGCTCGCCGCCGCGCTGCGCTCCAAGGTCGATGTGGCGCTCAACCTCCACCGGGCGACCCAGGACGCGCCGCTGGCGATGTTCGTCCTCTTCTCGCACGTCTCGGCCGTCCTCGGCGGACCCGCACAGGGCAACACCGCCGTGGCCAACGCCTACCTCGACGCCCTCGCCCAGCGCCGGACCGCGGCCGGCCTGCCCGGCCTCTCGCTCGCCTGGGGCCCGTGGGAGCGCGAGGACGCCTTGGAGCGCGCCGACCGCGCCAGGATGGCCCGGGGCGGCCTCGTCCCGCTCCCCGCCGCCCACGGACTGCAGCTCCTGGACGGTGCCCTCACGGCCGGCCGGGCGCTCCAGGTGCCGGTGCGCATCGACACGGCCCGGCTGCGGGCCGAGGCCGACTCCGGCCTGCTGCCCCCGCCCTGGCGCGCCCTGGTGGGCGGCCCCAACCGCCGCAGCGTCCGCTCCGCGGACGCCGAGGAACCGGGCGCCGCGCTGCGGCAGCGCCTGGCCGCCCTGCCCGCGAGGAGGCAACTCGAAGCGCTGGTGGACCTCGTCTGCGGCCACGCCGCCGTCGCGCTGGGACACGAGTCGGCCGACCAGGTGGAACCCGGGCAGGCGTTCCAGGACATCGGCTTCGACTCGCTCATCGCCGTCGACCTGCGCAACCGGCTCGTGGCCGCTACCGCGCTGCGCCTGCCCGCCACCCTCACCTTCGACTTCCCCACCCCCGGCGACCTCGCTGTCCACCTGCGCGAACTGCTCGCCCCCGACTCCGCCCCCGGCGAGACCGGCGACGGTGAGGAGCCGGGGGAGGCCCGGATCCGTCAGGCCATCGCCGCCGTCCCTGTCGAGCAGCTCCGGCAGGCAGGCGTCCTCGGCACGCTGCTGCGGCTGGCCGGGCTCGCCGAGGAGGAGGACGCCCGGCGGGAGGCTCCGGTGGAGGAGATGAGCGTGGACGACCTCGTCCAGGCGGCGCTCGACGACAACCAGTCCTGATCCACCCCCATCCGTCGGAGAGCACATGGCCAAGTCACTGGACGAGATCGTCGAAGCACTGCGGTCCTCGGTGGCCGAGAACCGCCGGCTGCGCCAGGAGAACAGCAACCTGGCGGCCGTCCTCCACGGAGGCGTCGCGATCGTCGGCATGGGGTGCCGGTTTCCCGGGGGAGCCACCTCCCCCGCCGGCCTGTGGGACCTGGTGCGCGAGGGGCGGGACGCGATCACCCCCTTCCCCACAGACCGAGGCTGGGACCTGGACGCGCTCTACGACCCCGAGCCCGGCCGGGTCGGCAGGATCTGCGTCAAGGAGGGCGGCTTCGTCGAGACCATGGCCGACTTCGACCCCGCGGTCTTCGGCATCAGCCCCCGCGAGGCCCTGGCCATGGACCCGCAGCAGCGCATGCTGCTGGAGACCTGCTGGGAGACCCTGGAGGACGCGGGCATCGACCCGCTCTCCCTCAAGGGCACCCCCACCGGCGTCTTCGTCGGGGCCCTCGGCTCCGGCTACGGCTTCGGTGCCGAACTGCCCGAAGGCATGGAGAGCCATGTCATGACCGGAAGCGCCGGCAGCGTCATCTCCGGGCGGGTCGCCTACTCCCTGGGTCTGGAGGGGCCCACCCTCACCCTGGACACCGCCTGCTCCTCCTCGCTGGTGGCGATCCACCTGGCGGTGCGGGCGCTGCGCAACGGCGAGTGCACCCTCGCGCTGGCCGGGGGCGTCGTCGCCACGCTGCACCCGGGGATCTTCGTCGGCTACAGCCAGCAGGGCGCGCTCGCCCCAGACGGCCGCTGCAAGGCGTTCTCCGCCGACGCCGACGGCTTCAGCTTCGGCGAGGGCGCCGGCACGCTGCTGCTGGAGCGGCTGCCGGACGCCGTGCGCAACGGCCACGAGGTGCTCGCGGTGATTCGAGGCACGGCCGTCAACCAGGACGGGGCCTCCAACGGCCTGGCCGCGCCCAACGGCCCCGCGCAGCAACGGGTGATCCGCCAGGCCCTGGCCAACGCCCGCCTGACGGCTGCGGACGTGGACGCCGTCGAGGCCCACGGGACGGGCACCAGCCTCGGCGACCCCATCGAGGCGCAGGCGCTGCTGGCCACCTACGGTCGCGAGCATCCGCAGGACCGGCCGCTGTGGCTGGGGTCCGTCAAGTCCAACATCGGGCACACCCAGGCCGCCGCGGGGGCCGCGGGCGTGATCAAGATGGTGATGGCGCTGCGCCACGGCCTGCTGCCCCGTACCCTGCACGTGGCCGAGCCCTCCCCCGCGGTGGACTGGTCCGCCGGTGCGGTGGAACTGCTCACCGAGCCGGTGCCGTGGCCCGAGTCGGACCGTCCGCGCCGCGCGGCGGTCTCCTCCTTCGGCATCAGCGGCACCAACGCGCACGTCATCCTCGAACAGGCCGCTGCCGGGCCCGCCCTCGCCGGGCCCCCGACGCCGTCCGCCGACGACGGGACGGTGGAGCTGAGGCAGCCGCCGAACGGGGCCGGGCCCGGCCCCGTCACCGTGCCCTGGGTCCTCTCCGGCCGCTCACCTCAGGCCCTCGCCGCGCAGGCCGCCCGTCTTCGCGACCACCTCCGCGCCCACCCCCAGGCCCGTCCAGTCGACGTCGGCTGGACGCTCGCCACCGCCCGCGCCGTCTTCGAGCACCGCGGCGTGGTCCTGGCCCGCGACACCGAGCAGGCCCTCGCCGGGCTCGACGCCCTCGCCACCGGCGAGCCCGCGGCGCAGGTGGTCCGCGATGTCGCCCGGCCGGGCCGGACCGCGCTCCTCTTCCCCGGCGGCGGAGTCCAACGCCCGCGCATGGGCGCCCAACTCCACGCTCGCCACCCCGCCTTCGCGCGGACCTTCGACGCTGCCTGCGCCCTCCTCGACGCCGAACTCCACGACGCCGGGCACACCGAACACCGCGTCAAGGACGTCATCCTGGCCGAGCCGGGCGATCCGCGGGCGGCCCTGCTGGACGAGACGCTGTTCACCCAGCCCGCCCTGTTCGCCTTCGAGGCCGCTCTGCTGGAACTGCTGCGCCGGTGGGGCGTCGAGCCCGACGCCTTCGTGGGCCACTCCGGCGGCGAGATCAGCGCCGCCTACGCGGCCGGGGTGCTCTCGCTGCCGGACGCCTGCCGCATGGCCGCCGCCCGCGGCCGGCTCATGCAGCAACTGCCCGAGCGCGGAGCCATGGTCGCCGTCCAGGCCGGCGAGGCCGCCCTGGACGGCGTACTGGACGACCACGTGGCGGTCGCGGCCGTCAACACCCCCGACGTCACGGTCATCTCCGGCAGCGCCGGACCCGTCGAACGTGCCGCCGCCGCCCTCGCCGCCCGCGGCCTGAAGACCAGCCCCATCCGCGTCTCGCACGCCTCCCACGCCCCCCTGGTCGAGCCGATGCTGGCCGCGTTCGAGGAAGCCGTCCACGGTCTCGACTACACCGAGCCACACACCACCGTCGTCTCCACCGTCACCGGGCGGCCCGTCGGCCCGGAGGAGATGACCACCCCCGGCTACTGGGTGCGCAACCTCCGCTCCACCGTCCGCTTCGCCGACGCGCTCGCCTGGCTGGACTCCCACCGCTTCGGCCTCTACATCGAGGCCGGGCCCCGCGGCACCCTCACCGCCATGGCCCGCGACGCCATCGGGGACCCCACCGCCACTCTCGTGCCGTGCGGACGCACCAACCAGGACGAGGAACAGGCCCTGCTGACCGCTCTGGCCCAGATCCACGCCCGTGGCCGGCCCGTCCACTGGCACAACCTGTTCAGCGGAACCGGCGCCCGCCGCGTCCCCCTGCCCACCTACGCGTTCCAGCGCCGGCGTTACTGGCTCGACCACGGCACCGCGCCTGTCGGCGGGGAACGCCCGGTGCCGCTCCCGCCCGGCGCCGAGGGGACCGGAGCAAACGGGGGGATCGAAGAGAACGCAGCCCCGCCCGCCCCCACTCTGCGGCAGCGCGTGGCGGGCCTGGCGGGCGCCGAAGCTCACGCAGTGCTGCTCGACGCCGTCCGCGCCCACGCCGCGGACGTCCTCGGCCACGCCACGACCGACGACGTCGAACCCGACCGCCCCTTCCTGGAGGCCGGGTTCGATTCCCTGACCAGCGCGGAGTTCCGTAACCGCCTGAGCACCCTCACCGGCGTGACTCTGCCGGGCACCGCCGTGTTCGACCACCCCACCCCCACCCTCCTCGCGGAGTTCGTGGGCGAGCGGATCCGCTCCGCCACGCCCGCCGCCCCCGCCGCGGCGGCTCCCTCGGATTCCTTGAGCACCCTTTTCCTGCGTGCCTGCGAGGAGGGCCAGCTGGCGGAGATCCACGAACTGACCGAACGACTGGCCGCGTTCCGGCCCGCCTTCCACGCCACCGGCCACCTCGGAGACGGAGACGGAGACGGAGACGGAGACGGAGACGGAGACGAGCGCGCCCCGTCCGAGGAGGCCGTTCGGCTGCCGCGCGGCGTGCGGCTCTGCGCGGGGGAGGCCAGGCCCCAGCTCATCTGCCTGCCGTCGTTCGTGTGGAAGCCGAGCCCGCACCAGTACACCCGCCTGGCCTCCCATTTCCGCGGACAGCGGGCCGTCGCCGCCGTCGACCTCGTCGGCTTCCGCTCCGGCGACCCGCTGCCCTCCTCCCTCGACGCCCTCACGGAGGTCATGGCGCGAGCCGTCCTGCGCCAAGCCGCCGACGCTCCCTTCGTCGTGGCGGGGCACTCCTCGGGCGGCTCCCTCGCCGCCGCCGTCACCCGCCGGCTCGAGGAGGCCGGAACCCCTCCCGACGGGCTTGTCCTGCTCGACGCCCACTGGTGGGGTGACCGCACCGGACTGGGATCGGACGACGCCCTCCTGGCCGTCGCCAGCAACCTCATCGACACCGACGGCCAGGTCTCCTCGCTGGAAGAGGACTGGGGCGACGCCTGGGTCACCGCACGCGCCCGCTACTTCTCCTTCGACTTCCGGCCCGGCCCGCTCACCACACCCACGCTGCTGCTCAGAGCCACCGAGCCGCTGCCCGGAACCACGCCAGACGGCGACTGGCGCGCCGCCTGGAAGCTGCCCCACACCGCCGTCGACGTCCCCGGGGACCACTTCTCCATGCTCGACGCCACCCACACCGAAGCCTCCGCCCGGGCCGTCGAGAACTGGCTCGCCGACACCGCCCGGGACCGAGCGCCCCAAGGAGCGTGCGATCGATGAACAGCCCCACCCACGGACTCGTGCTGGGCGGCGGCCACGCGGGTATGCTCGCGGCGACCGCGCTGGCCCGCCACCTGGACACCGTCACAGTCGTCGAGCGGGACCACTACCCCGAGGGCCCCGGCCACCGCAAGGGCGCGCCCCAGGCCCACCACGGCCACCTCTTCGTCGCCGGCGGGGTGGAGGCCGTCGAGTCCCTCCTGCCCGGGACCGTCGAGCGGCTGATGGCCGAGGGGGCCCACCGCATGGGCCTGCCCGAGGACTCGATCACACTCAACGCCTACGGATGGCAACACCGTTTCCCCGCCAGCCACTTCATGATCACCTGTGGCCGGGAGCTGTTGGACTGGGTCATCCGCGAACAGGCCCTGCGTAACGACCGCATCACCGTCGTGCAGGGCAGCGACGCCGGCGAACTGACCGGCGACGCCGACCGCGTCACCGGCGCCGTCATCACCGACGCACAAGGCCGCGAACGACACGTCGCGGCCGACGTCGTCGTCGACGCCCGCGGCCGCGGCTCCCGGCTCAAGCAGTGGTTCGCCGCCCAGGGACGCGAGGTCGAGGAAGAGGTGCTCGATCTCAAACTCCGCTACGTCACTCGCGTCTTCGCGCCCCCGCCGAGGACGATGAAGGAGTTCCACGCCGTCTTCAACCTCTTCTCCGACCCCACCGTGCCGGGCCCCGTCAGCAACGCCGTCATGCTCCCCATCGAAGGCGACCGCTGGATGCTGACCGCCTCGGGTGTCCGCGGCGGCGAACCACCCACCGACGACGAGGGCTTCCTCGCCCACCTGCGCCGCCTCGCTCACCCCCTCCTCGCCGACCTGATCGACCTGGCCGAGCCCCTCACCCACGCCCAGACCACCCGTACCACCTCCAACCGCCGCACCTACTACGAACGGCTCGACCCCTGGCCCGAGGGGCTCATCGTGGTCGGTGACGCGCTCGCCGCGTTCAACCCCATCTACGGGCACGGACTGAGCGCCGCCGCACTCGGCGTCGTCGCCATGGACCGCTCCCTGGACGACACCGGCACCGGCGACGGCGCCGCCCGCCAGGCCGTGCGGGCGGTCGGCGCCGTCGCCGACGAACCCTGGCAGTGGGCCACCGCGCAGGACATCCAGTACATGGACCTGGAGGAGGACGAGGCCAACCACCTGCGCAGCCAGATGGGCGCCTTCGTCAAGATGATGATGGACGCCGGACCCGTCCAGCCCGTGGTCAGCGCCGCCCTGCTCAACGTCCACACCCTCTCCGCTCCGCAGAGCACCCTCCAGGCGCCGCACGTCATCGCCGCCGTGCGGCGCGGCGCACGGCGCCCCGTACTCACCGGACCGCCCCTCACCGACGCCGAACGCGCCTTCCTCGCCTCCCACACCAAGAACGGCACCGCCCCCGGACCGGGCGGAGCCTGAACGGCCGACCGCCCCTCCCACACGCACAGAGCCCCCCGGAAACCGGACAGCGACGTCCCGGTGAGCGGGCCACCGACACCCCGGGAAACCGGACACCTCCCGAAAACCCGACCATCCGAGAAAGTGGATCGCCGTGCAGCTCAACCTCGCCGCCAAGACGGCCGTCGTCACCGGTGCCAGCCGAGGCATCGGACTCGCCACCACCCGGTTGCTGATCGAGGAGGGCGCGCGCGTCGTCGGCGCCGCCCGCACCATCACGCCCGAGCTCAAGGAGACCGGTGCCCACACGGTCTCGGCCGACCTCAGCACCGAGGAGGGCGCCACCGCCCTCATGGACAACGCCCTTGCCGAACTGGGCGGCGTCGACCTGCTGGTGAACAACGTCGGCGGCTCCAGCGACCAGCCCGCCGGCTTCCTCGACACCCCCGACAGCGAATGGACCCGCCTGTTCGACCTCAACATCCGCAGCACCGTGCGCATCACCCGCGCGGCCCTGCCCAGCCTCGTCGAACGCGGCGGTGCCATCGTCAACGTCTCCTCCATCGCCGCCCTGCGCCCCGGCCCGGTACCCGTCGCCTATGGCGCCACCAAGGCCGCCCTCAACGCCCTGGGCAAGTCCCTGGCCGAGGAGTTCGGCCCGCAGGGCGTGCGCGTCAACACCGTCTCACCCGGCATCGTGCGGACCTCCATCTGGGAGGACCCCGACGGGCCGATCGGCAGGAAGCTTGCCGAGGCGGGCATGGACCACGCCGAGTTCCTCGCGAAGGTGCCCGAGCAGTTCGGCATCACCACCGGCCGACTCGCCGAGGCCGAGGAGGTGGCCGCCCTGATCGCCTTCCTGCTCTCGGACGTCGCCCGCAACGTAACCGGCGCCAACTACGTCATCGACGGAGGCGCCATCAAGACCGTCTGACCGGACGTCCGACGACAGGAGGCGGGGGGGTGGAAGCATCGGCTTCCACCCCCCGCCTCCGTCGTGGGCCGGCGCTCTCGGATCAGCCCCGTTCGCCGAGCCGGACCGGCAGGCGGACCAGACGCCGCAGACCCGGGTGCGGGATCCAGGGAAGCTCCTCGGCCGGAACCGCGAGACTCAGGCCCGGAAAGCGGTCCAGCAGCGCCTTGAAGGCGATCTCCGCCTCATTCAGCCCCAGCGCCGCACCGATGCAGTAGTGCACGCCATGACCGAAGGACAGGTGCTCGGCCTGCTGGCCACGGAACCGGGCGACGTCCAGGCGGTCGGGGTCCGCGAACTTCCGCGGGTCACGGTTCGCACTCACCAGCACCCCGGAGACCTGGTCGCCCACCTGGAAACGGTGGCCGCCCAACTCCAGCTCCTCGGAGACGTACCGCATCCGCGTCCGCAGAGGCGGGCTGCACCAGCGCTGGAACTCGTGGACGGCGTCCGCGATCAACGAGGGGTCCTCACGCAGCAGTGCCATCTGGTCCGGGTGCGTCAGCAGCCCCACCGTGCCGTTCGCCACCAGGTGCGCCGTGTTCTCGTGACTGCCGGTGACCAGTGCCATCACCATGCCGACCGTCTCCACGTCGGTCAGCCGCTCCCCGTTCTCGTTGGGGGCGTGGATCATCGTGCTGATCAGGTCGTCGGCCGGCTCCTTGCGGCGCCGCTCGATGAGCCCGTGGAGGTACTCGATGGCCGGGTAGGCCGCCGCTGGCAGGGCCTTCGGATCGTGGGACATCAGGCCGTGCGCCCACTCCCGCCAGACCGGCCGGTCCTCCAACGGTACGCCGACCAGCTCGCAGATCATGCCCACCGGCATCGGCTGCGCCCAGTGCTCGACCAGGTCCACCACGCCGTCCTCGTCGGCATGGCCGGGCAGCGCGTCCAGCGACTCGTTGATCATCTCTTCCATGCGCGGCCGCATCGCGCGCACCCGCGCCGGGGCCAGCGCGTGGAAGACGGCCTTACGCAGCCGGGTGTGCCGCGGCGGGTCCCGGTCGGCCATCATGTCGCAGATGTAGGGGTAGAGGTCCTCGTTGATCCCCGCCTGCTTCATCAGCTCCTGGAGGGAGGGGGGAGCCAGCCCGTCGGGAACGTTGTCCGTGTCGTGGACGAACCGCGGGTCCCGCAGGAAGGCCCGCACGTCCTCGTAACGGGTCACCAGCCACAGCGGGCTGCCGTCGGGAAGCCGTACCCGCACCACGGGCGCCTGCTCGCGCAGGCGGCCGTACCCCACGTACGGGTCGTTGATGATCTCCGGAGCCATGAAGGACAAGTCCCCGGAAGGATCCTCCCCGGCCGCCGTCTGCTTGTCCGCATCTGCCGGTATGGTCATCGCTTTTCCCCTGACGATATGGGTGCGTCCCGGTCGACGAACGCGACGTCGGTCTGCCCCCAGAACGCCTTCACGTCCTCGATCAGCCCGGCGGAGTTCAGGCGGCAGACGCTCACAGCATTTATCTTCAGGCGCTTTCCGCCGGGATCCTCTGGATTATCGATGTGAATCTGCACGGGAATCGCGATGTGCCGACCGTCCTGAGAGGCGGTGATCTCACCGGGAATCTCGTGGACATTTCCCTTGATGGCGTCCGAAAGATGCTTTCGCAACGCGGTCTTCCCCTGGACCGGGGGCGACCCCACGGGGTCCTCGAAACGGACGTCGTCGGCGAAGACCTTGAGCAGTCTCCCGATGTCCCCCGCGTTGATGCACCGGACGTACTCCAAGGCGACGGCCTTGCGCTCCAGTTCGTCGAGCACGGACCTTTCCCTCTCCTCGGTACCCTCTCCGCATGCTCTCTGTCTGACGCGACGCCAGTTCACGTCTGCACGTCGAAGCGTGTGCACGGTCATCGACGGGTACTACTACGGAGAGTCGCCGCCCGATGCTATGTGTGTATCCCCCGTCGGGGTAACCCCAGAATCTCCCCCGTCGCCCCCTATTTTTGCGCGTGGCGAGGGGTGGGGTAGGGGTGGGGTAGGGGTGCCGGCAAGCGTCTTCCTCCTCTTAGGGTTCACCAGACCCTTCTTGCCTCGGATCCTCAGAGGAAATGGGAGAAAAGTGGCTGACCAGCGGTACGAGCTTCCGGTTGCCGGCGAGGAAGCGGAAGCAATCGCCATCGTGGGCATGTCCTGCCGTCTCCCCCAGGCGCCGGGGATCGAAGCGCTCTGGCAGTTGCTTCGCGACGGCAGGGACGCCATCACCGAGGTCCCCGAAGGGCGGTGGCCCGAAGACGCCTTCCCCGACGCCGACCTCAACGAGGCCGAACGGCGGGGCATCCGCCACGGCGGCTTCCTCGACGCCGTGGACGGGTTCGACGCAGCCTTCTTCGGCATATCCCCGCGCGAGGCGTCGGTCATGGACCCCCAACAGCGCCTCATGCTCGAACTGGCCTGGGAGGCCCTGGAGGACGCCGGGGCCACACCGCAGACGCTCGCCGAAGGGCGCACCGGCGTGTTCGTCGGCGCCGCCTCCAGCGACTACGCCGTGCTGCTGGACCGTCTGGGCCCCGGCGCGCGGACCTCCCACGCCAACGCGGGCACGCAGCACAGCATCATCGCCAACCGCGTCTCCTACTTCCTCGGTCTCCACGGCCCGAGCCTCGCGGTCGACACCGGCCAGTCCTCCTCCCTGGTCGCCGTGCACATGGCCTGCGAGAGCCTGCGCCACGGTGAGGCCTCCGTGGCACTCGCCGGCGGCGTCAACCTCAACCTGCTGCCCGACACCACGCTCGCGGTGGCACGCTTCGGGGCCCTGTCCCCGGACGGCCGCTGCCACACCTTCGACGCACGTGCCAACGGGTACGTCCGCGGCGAAGGCGGCGGCCTCGTCGTCCTCAAGCCGCTCAGCCGCGCGCTCGCCGACGGCGACCGCGTGTACTGCGTCATCCGCGGCAGTGCCGTCAACAACGACGGCGGTGGCCGAAGCCTGACGGTACCCAGCGGCACCGCGCAGGAAGAGGTCATCCGCCTCGCGTGCGACCGCGCCGGTGTCCTGCCCGGCCACCTGGACTACGTGGAGCTGCACGGCACCGGGACCCGCGTCGGCGACCCGGTCGAGGCCGCCGCCCTCGGCGCGGTCGCCGGCACCGGCGCGGGCCGGGACGCCGACACCCCCCTGGTCGTCGGCTCCGCCAAGACCAACGTCGGCCACCTGGAGGCCGCGGCCGGCGTCGTCGGACTCATGAAGACGGCGCTGTGCCTCAGCCACGGCGAACTGGTCCGCACCCTCAACTTCGAGCACCCTCACCCCGAGATCCCCCTCACGGACCTGCGACTGCGGATGTCGCTGGAGAACACCGACTGGGCGGGGCCGTCCGTCGCCGGTGTCAGCTCCTTCGGGATGGGCGGCACGAACTGCCACGTGGTCCTCGCCAGCGCCCCCGAGTCGGAGCAGGCGGACGTGGACGAGCAGGGCATCGGTGCCGGTGACGATGGTGTGGTGGGGCTGGGTGGTGTGGTGCCGTTGGTGGTGTCGGGGCGTTCGGTTGGGGGGTTGGTGGCTCAGGCGGGTCGTTTGGGTGAGTGGTTGGGGTCGGGTGGTGGGGTTGGGGTGTCGTTGGTGGGTGTGGGTCGTTCGTTGGCGTTGGGGCGTGCGGGGTTGGAGCATCGGGCGGTGGTGTTGGCTGGTGATCGTGGTGGGGCGGTTGCGGGGTTGGGTGCGGTGGCGGCTGGTGAGCCGGCGGCGGGTGTGGTGTCGGGTGTGGTGGTGCCGGGTGGTGTGGGGTGGGTGTTTTCGGGTCAGGGTGCTCAGCGTTTGGGTATGGGGCGTGAGTTGGCGGGGGAGTTTGGGGTGTTTGCGGAGGTGTTTGGTGAGGTGTGTGGGTTGTTGGATGTGGAGTTGGGGGGTGTGGTGCCGTTTGGTGTGCGGGATGTGGTGTGGGCGCGGGAGGGGAGTGTGGAGGCTGGTTGGTTGGGTGAGACGGTGTATACGCAGGCGGGTTTGTTTGCGTTTGAGGTGGCGTTGGCGCGGTTGTGGGAGTCGTGGGGTGTGGTGCCGTCGGTGGTGGCGGGGCATTCGGTGGGGGAGGTGGTGGCGGCGCATGTGGCGGGGGTGTTGTCGTTGGAGGATGCGGTGCGGGTGGTGGCGGCTCGGGGTCGGTTGATGCAGGGGTTGGAGCCGGGTGTGATGGTGTCGGTGGGGGCTTCGGTGGGGTGGGTGGAGGAGGCTGTTGGGCGTTGGTGTGGTGGGGGGTTGGGGGATGTGGGTGTGTGGGTGGCGGGGGTGAATGGTGTGGCGTCGACGGTGGTGGCGGGTGTGCCGGGTGTGGTGGAGGGGTTGGTGGAGTGGTTGGAGGGTGAGGGTGGTGGGGTGCGGTGTCGGCGTTTGGAGGTGTCGCGGGCGTTTCATACGCCGTTGGTGGAGCCGATGTTGGGTGAGTTTGCTGAGGCGATTGGGGGTGTTGTGCATTGTGGTGGGGGTGTTCCGGTGGTTTCTGGTGTGTCGGGTGAGGTGATGGATGGTGATGCGTGGGGTGTGGGGTATTGGGTGGAGCAGGCGCGGGCGGCGGTGCGGTTTGATCGGGTGGCGGAGTATGTGGGTGGGTGTGGGTTGGGGAAGGTTGTGGAGGTGGGGCCGCGGGGTGTGTTGTCGGGGTTGTTGCGTGAGGTGGTGTCTGAGGGGTCGTCGGTGGAGGTGGTGGCGAGTTGTCGGTCGGGGCAGGGTGAGGTGTTGTCGGTGTTGACGGCGTTGGCGCGGGTTTATGTCACGGGGACCACTCCTGACTGGGGGCAGGTGTTTCCTGTGGGGGAGGGGCAACGGCGTCACCGGCATGTGGATCTGCCGACGTACGCGTTCCAGCACCAGCGCTACTGGCTGGATGAGGAAGCGGCGGAACCGAGGAGCCTGACGACGTACGCTCCTGCTCCGCAGCCGGAGGACGCCCGCACCCCCGAGCCGGAGCACTCCGCCCGGCGGCGCGAGGAACTAGTGGGCCTTCCGGAGGCCGAACAACTCCGTCACGCACTGGACTGGGTCGCCACGTGCGCCGCACACGTACTCGGAAGCCAGACGTCCGATCCCGTCGAGCCCTCGCGCACCTGGCGCGACCTCGGCTTCGACTCGTTGATGTCGGTGGAACTGCGCACGAGCCTGGCCACCTTCACGGGGCTTCCCCTCTCCGCCACCCTCTTGTTCGACCACCCGACCCCGGCGGACCTGGCCGAGCACCTGCGGTCCCGGACGCTCGGTGTCGTCGACCGCCAGAAGGAGTCGCAGACCTCTGTCGCCTCGGTGGACGAGCCGATCGCCATCGTCTCCATGGCGTGCCGCTATCCCGGAGGGATCAGCTCCCCGGAAGACCTGTGGCAGCTCGTCAGCGAAGGAGGCGACGCGGTCTCGGCCTTCCCCGAGGACCGTGGCTGGGAACTGGACCGCCTGTACGACGCCGACCCCGACAGCTCCGGCACGACCTACACACGTCAGGGCGGATTCCTCCGCGACGCCGCCGCTTTCGACCCCGAGCTCTTCGGCATCAGCCCGCGCGAGGCACTGGCCATGGACCCCCAGCAGCGACTGCTCCTGGAGACGGCCTGGGAGACCTTCGAGCGTGCCGGAATCGATCCCACGTCGCTGAGGGGCACGCCCGCAGGCGTGTTCGTCGGATCGGTGGAGCAGGACTACGGTGCCCGGCTGCACGAGGGGGCGGAGGAGTCCGAAGGATTCGTCCTCACGGGCCGCACGAACAGTGTCGCTTCCGGTCGCGTGGCTTATGCCTTCGGCCTGGAAGGTGCCGCGGTGACGGTGGACACGGCGTGTTCGTCGTCGTTGGTGGCGTTGCATCTGGCGGTGCAGGCGTTGCGCAATGGTGAGTGCTCGATGGCGCTGGCCGGCGGCGTCACCGTCATGGCCACCCCGGGAATGTTCGTGGAGTTCAGTCGTCAGCGGGGGTTGGCGCCGGATGGGCGGTGCAAGGCGTTCTCGGCGTCCGCGGACGGGACCGGGTGGTCCGAGGGTGTGGGGATGTTGTTGGTGGAGCGGTTGTCGGATGCGCGGCGTCGTGGGCATCGGGTGTTGGCGGTGGTGCGGGGGAGTGCGACGAATCAGGATGGTGCGTCGAATGGTTTGACGGCGCCGAATGGTCCGTCGCAGCAGCGGGTGATTCGTCAGGCGTTGGCGAGTGCGGGGTTGTCGGCTGGGGATGTGGATGTGGTGGAGGCGCATGGGACGGGTACGTCGTTGGGTGATCCGATTGAGGCGCAGGCGTTGTTGGCGACGTATGGGCAGGAGCGGGGTGAGGGTCGGGGTCCGTTGTGGTTGGGGTCGGTGAAGTCGAATATTGGTCATGCGCAGGCGGCTGCGGGTGTGGCGGGTGTGATCAAGATGGTGATGGCGATGCGTCATGGTCGGCTTCCCAGGACGCTGCATGTGGATGAGCCTTCGGAGCACATTGACTGGTCGTCGGGTGCGGTGGAGTTGTTGTCGGAGTCTGTGGCGTGGGAGGTGGAGGGTGGTCCGCGTCGGGCGGGTGTGTCGTCGTTCGGTATCAGTGGGACGAATGCGCATGTGATTTTGGAGGAGGCTCCGCTGGAGGAGTCTGTGGAGTCTGGGGATGGGGCTGTGGTGGGGTCGGGTGGTGTGGTGCCGTTGGTGGTGTCGGGGCGTTCGGTTGGGGGGTTGGTGGCTCAGGCGGGTCGTTTGGGTGAGTGGTTGGGGTCGGGTGGTGGGGTTGGGGTGTCGTTGGTGGGTGTGGGTCGTTCGTTGGCGTTGGGGCGTGCGGGGTTGGAGCATCGGGCGGTGGTGTTGGCTGGTGATCGTGGTGGGGCGGTTGCGGGGTTGGGTGCGGTGGCGGCTGGTGAGCCGGCGGCGGGTGTGGTGTCGGGTGTGGTGGTGCCGGGTCGTGTGGTGATGGTGTTTCCGGGTCAGGGTTCGCAGTGGGTGGGGATGGGGCGTGAGCTGCTGTCTTCCAGTGAGGTGTTTGCGGGTGTGGTGGCGGAGTGTGAGGAGGCGTTGGCGCCGTTGGTGGAGTGGTCGTTGACGCACGTGCTGCGTGAGGGTGATGAGGAGTTTCTCGGCCGGGTGGATGTGATCCAGCCGGTGTTGTTCGCGGTGATGGTGGGGTTGGCGCGGTTGTGGGAGTCGGTGGGTGTGGTGCCGGATGTGGTGGTGGGGCATTCGCAGGGTGAGATCGCTGCTGCCCATATCGCGGGTGGGCTGTCGCTGAAGGATGCGGTGCGGGTGGTGGCGCTGCGTTCGCAGGCGTTGGTGTCGCTTGCGGGTGGTGGGGCGATGGCGCAGGTGGCGTTGGGTGAGGAGGCGGCGTCGGAGCTGGTTTCGGCGTGGGAGGGCCGGGTGGGTGTGGCGGCGGTCAATGGTCCGGCGTCGACGGTGGTCTCCGGTGAGGTGGGTGCGGTGGAGGAGGTTCTGGCCCGGTGCGAGGAGGAGGGGGTGTGGGCGCGTCGGATCGAGGTGGACTATGCCTCGCATTCGCCGCAGGTGGAGGAGATCGGGCCGGGACTTGAGGAGGCGCTTGCGGGGATCAGGCCGGTGTCTTCGTCGTCGGTGGCGTTCTTCTCGACGGTGTCGGGTGACGTGGTGGACACCGCGACGCTGGACGCGGGGTATTGGGTGCGGAATCTGCGGCGCCCGGTGCGGTTCGCCCCGGCGGTGGAGGAGCTGGCGCGCTCTGGGGCGGGGGTGTTCATCGAGGTCAGTCCTCACCCGGTCCTCACCGGTGGTGTCGCGGATACCTTGTCGGAGAATGGGGCCGAGGTGGCAGCGGTGGTGGAGACGCTGCGTCGGGGCCACGGCGGCCTGCGCCAGTTCCTCACCGGTGCTGCCCAGGCGCACGCTTTCGGGGTGGAGCTGGACTGGGATGCTGTTCTTCCGGGGTCTGGTGACGCGGTCCGCGAGCACGTCGACCTGCCGACCTACGCCTTCCAGCATCAGCGCTACTGGCTGGAGCCCGCACCGGTCCTCCGGGGTGGCCCCGGCCCTCTGGAAGGGCAGTTCTGGGATGCCGTCGAGCGCCATGACGTCGGCAGTGCGGCCGCAGCCCTGGACCTTGATGATCCTGAGGCGAGTTCCTCATTGGCGGCCCTACTCCCCGCGCTCTCGGAGTGGCGCCGCCAGCAGCGCTCCCCGAGCCGGGTCGGGTCGGCGACGGTCGGCGCGGTGGTTCAGGCGGGGGAAGCCCAGCCCTCTCGGCGAAGCCTGCGTGCGGAGTTGGAAGGACACTCCGAGCAGGAGCAGCTCCGTGCCGTGCTCAGGCTGGTGCGCACGCACGCGGCCGCCATTCTCGGGCACGACGCACCCGACAACCTCGACCCCTCGGCCTCCTTCCGGGATCTGGGCTTCGAGTCCATGACGGCGGTGAGGCTGCGGAACAACCTGGTCGACAGGACAGGGCTCGACCTTCCCAAGACCTTGCTGTACGACTTCCCTTCTCCGATGACGCTCGCGCGTCACCTCCGGAGCGAGGCACTCGGGCTGACGGACGCCGCCGACGCGGGACGGGTCCAGGTCAGCGGTGCAGTCGATGAGCCCATCGCGATCGTCTCGATGGCCTGCCGGTTCCCCGGTGGCATCGGCTCCCCGGAGGACCTGTGGCGGACGGTCGTGCGGGAGGAGCACGCTGTCTCCGAGTTCCCGGAAGACCGCGGGTGGGACCTGGGCGCCCTTTACGATCCGGCGTCCGAGCGGCCGGCCACCTCCTACACGCGGTACGGCTCGTTCCTCCACGACGCGGCGAACTTCGACGCCGGATTGTTCGGGGTCAGTCCCCGTGAGGCGCTGGCGATGGACCCGCAGCAGCGGTTGATCATGGAGAGCGCCTGGGAGACGTTCGAACGCGCGGGCATCCCGGCCGATTCACTGTCCGGAAGCTCTACAGGCGTCTTCATCGGCACACTTGGTCAGGAGTACGGCTCCCGCCTGCACGAGGTACCCGAGGAGTTCGAAGGGTTCCTGCTGACCGGCAACTCCGCGAGCATCACCTCCGGCCGTGTCGCGTACACCTTCGGCCTGGAAGGCCCCGCGGTGACGGTGGACACGGCATGTTCGTCGTCGTTGGTGGCGTTGCACCTGGCGGTGCAGGCGTTGCGCAACGGTGAGTGCTCGATGGCGCTGGCCGGCGGCGTCACCGTCATGGCCACACCCGGCACCTTCGTGGAGTTCTGCCGGCAGAACGCCCTGTCCGTGGACGGACGGTGCAAGTCCTTCTCCGCTGCCGCCGATGGCTTCGGGGTGGGCGAGGGTGTGGGGATGTTGTTGGTGGAGCGGTTGTCGGATGCGCGGCGGCGTGGGCATCGGGTGTTGGCGGTGGTGCGGGGGAGTGCGACGAATCAGGATGGTGCGTCGAATGGTTTGACGGCGCCGAATGGTCCGTCGCAGCAGCGGGTGATTCGTCAGGCGTTGGCGAGTGCGGGGTTGTCGGCTGGGGATGTGGATGTGGTGGAGGCGCATGGGACGGGTACGTCGTTGGGTGATCCGATTGAGGCGCAGGCGTTGTTGGCGACGTATGGGCAGGAGCGGGGTGAGGGTCGGGGTCCGTTGTGGTTGGGGTCGGTGAAGTCGAACATTGGTCATGCGCAGGCGGCCGCGGGCGTGGCGGGTGTGATCAAGATGGTCATGGCCATGCGCCACGGTTGGCTCCCCAAGACCCTCCACGTGGATGAGCCGTCACCGGCGATCGACTGGTCGTCGGGTGCGGTGGAGTTGTTGTCGGAGTCTGTGGCGTGGGAGGTGGAGGGTGGTCCGCGTCGGGCGGGTGTGTCGTCGTTCGGCATGAGTGGGACGAATGCGCATGTGATTTTGGAGGAGGCTCCGCTGGAGGAGTCTGTGGAGTCTGGGGATGGGGCTGTGGTGGGGTCGGGTGGTGTGGTGCCGTTGGTGGTGTCGGGGCGTTCGGTTGGGGGGTTGGTGGCTCAGGCGGGTCGTTTGGGTGAGTGGTTGGGGTCGGGTGGTGGGGTTGGGGTGTCGTTGGTGGGTGTGGGTCGTTCGTTGGCGTTGGGGCGTGCGGGGTTGGAGCATCGGGCGGTGGTGTTGGCTGGTGATCGTGGTGGGGCGGTTGCGGGGTTGGGTGCGGTGGCGGCTGGTGAGCCGGCGGCGGGTGTGGTGTCGGGTGTGGTGGCAGCGGGGGGAGAGCCCCGTGTGGTGATGGTGTTTCCGGGTCAGGGTTCGCAGTGGGTGGGGATGGGGCGTGAGCTGTTGCGTGAGAGTGAGGTGTTTGCGGGTGTGGTGGCGGAGTGTGAGGAGGTGTTGGCGCCGTTGGTGGAGTGGTCGTTGACGGAGGTGTTGCGTGAGGGTGGTGAGGATGTTCTGGGTCGGGTGGATGTGGTGCAGCCGGTGTTGTTCGTGGTGATGGTGGGGTTGGCGCGGTTGTGGGAGTCGGTGGGTGTGGTGCCGGATGTGGTGGTGGGGCATTCGCAGGGTGAGATCGCTGCTGCCCATATCGCGGGTGGGTTGTCGTTGGAGGATGCGGTGCGGGTGGTGGCGTTGCGTTCGCGGGCGTTGGTGTCGCTTGCGGGTGGTGGGGCGATGGCGCAGGTGGCGTTGGGTGAGGAGGCGGCGTCGGAGCTGGTTTCGGTGTGGGAGGGCCGGGTGGGTGTGGCGGCGGTCAATGGTCCGGCGTCGACGGTGGTCTCCGGTGAGGTGGGTGCGGTGGAGGAGGTTTTGGCCCGGTGCGAGGAGGAGGGGGTGTGGGCGCGTCGGATCGGGGTGGACTATGCCTCGCATTCGCCGCAGGTGGAGGAGATCGGTGCGGGTCTTGAGGAGGCGCTTGCGGGGGTCAGGCCGGTGTCCTCGTCGTCGGTGGCGTTCTTCTCGACGGTGTCGGGTGGGGTGGTGGATACCGCGTCGTTGGATGCGGGGTATTGGGTGCGGAATCTGCGGCGGCCGGTGCGGTTTGCTCCGGCGGTGGAGGAGTTGGCGCGTTCTGGGGCGGGGGTGTTCATCGAGGTCAGTCCTCACCCGGTCCTCACCGGTGGTATCACCGACACGCTCCAGGCGTCCGGCGCGGGTGGAGGGGCCGAGGTGGCAGCGGTGGTGGAGACGTTGCGTCGGGATCGGGGTGGTTGGACGCAGTTCCTCACCAGCGCCGCCCAGGCGCACGCTTTCGGGGTGGGGTTGGACTGGGATGCTGTTCTTCCGGGGTCTGGTGACGCGGTCCGCGAGCACGTCGACCTGCCGACCTACGCCTTCCAGCACCAGCGCTACTGGCTGGACGCCGGACGGCACCGCGGTGCAGGGGATCTGCGGGGCCTGGGCCTGCGAGACGCCAACCATCCCTTCCTGGGCGCCGCGGTGCGCATCGCCGACAGCGACGAGTGGCTGCTCACGGGCCGGTTGTCGCTTGCGACGCAAGCGTGGCTGGGCGACCACGTCGTGGCCGGAACTGTGGTCGTCCCGGGTACCGCCCTTCTGGACATGGTGATTCGTGCAGGTGACGAGGTCGGCTCCGACACGGTGGAAGAGCTGACGCTCCAGGCGCCTCTGGTGCTGCCCGAGGACGAGGCTGTGCAGCTCCAGGTCCGACTCGGCGCCGCGGGTGAGGACGGACGTCGGGAGGCGATGGTCTTCTCCCGGCGCGATGACCGTGACAACGGTATGGAACACGGTTGGACGTGTCATGCCGAGGCGGTGCTGTGTGCTGCCGGTGTGGGTGAGGTGGTGGAGGGGTTGGGTGTGTGGCCTCCGGTGGGTGGGGTGTCGGTGGGGTTGGAGGGGTTCTATGAGGGTCTTGCGGGGCGGGGGTATGTGTATGGTCCGGCGTTTCAGGGGTTGCGTGGGGCGTGGCGTGGTGCGGGGGGTGAGGTGTTTGCCGAGGTGGTGTTGCCTGAGGGGCTGCGTGAGGAGGCGGGGCGGTTCGGGATGCACCCTGCACTGCTGGACGCGGTGATGCAGACGTCGTTGCTGGATGTGGCCGCGGGTGAGGGTGAGGGGACGCGGTTGGTGTTCGCGTTCCGTGGTGTGCGGTTGTTGGCGTCGGGTGCGGTGGGTGTGCGGGCGCGGTTGAGGGGTGTGGGTGGGGATGAGGTGGGGGTGTTGGTGGTGGATGAGGCGGGTGAGCCGGTTGCGGTGATCGAGTCGATGGTGGCCCGGTTGGTGGATGACGGGCAGTTGCGTGCGGCGGTGCCGGCTGGGGAGGACTCGTTGTTCGCGATGGAGTGGGAGGAGTTGTCCGGCGTCGCTCTGGAGGCGGCGGGGGGTTCCGAGGGTGGTGGGGATGAGAGCTCGTGGTTGGTGGTGGGTTCGGATGTGTTGGCGGAGCGGTGTGGTTTGACGGGTGTGGGTGTGGAGCGGGTTGTGGGTGTGGGGGAGTGGGTTGATGGTGTGGTGTCGGGTGGGGTGGGGGTTGGGTCGGTGGTGTGGTGTGTTGGGGGTGGTGTGGGGTTTGGGGGGTTGGGTGATGTGCCGGGTGGGGTGGCTGGTGTGGTGGTGGAGGGTTTGGGTGTGGTGCAGGGGTGGTTGTCGGGTGGGGGTGGGGGGCGTTTGGTTGTGGTGACGTGTGGTGGTGTTGGGGTTGAGGGTGGGGTGGTGGATCCGGGTCAGGCTGCGGTGGTGGGTTTGGTGCGTTCGGTGCAGGCGGAGCATCCGGGTCGGGTGGTGTTGGTTGATGTGGATCCGGGTGTGGGGTCTGTGGGTGTGGTGGATGTGCGGGGTTTGGTGGCTGGTTTGGTGGGTGTGGGGGAGTGGTTGGTGGCGGTGCGGGGTGGGAGGGTGTTGGTGCCGCGTTTGGTGGGGGGTGTGGTTGGTGGTGGTGTGGTGGTTCCGGATGGTGGTGTGTGGCGGTTGGAGCCGGTGGGTGGTCGGGGTTCGTTGGAGGATGTGGGTGTGGTTGAGGTGGGTGTGGTTGAGGTGGGTGTGGGGTTGGTGCGGGTGGAGGTGCGGGCTGCGGGGGTGAATTTTCGTGATGTGTTGATTGCGTTGGGGCGGTATCCGGGTGCGGCGGTGATGGGTGCGGAGTTTGCTGGTGTGGTGGTTGAGGTGGGTGCTGGGGTGGTGGGTGTGTCGGTGGGTGATGCGGTGATGGGTTTGTGTGAGGGGGGTTTTGGGGCTGAGGTGGTGGTGGATTATCGGATGGTGGTGGGGATGCCGTCGGGGTGGTCTTTTGAGGTGGCGGCGTCGGTGCCGACGGTGTTTTTGACGGCGTGGTATGGGTTGGTGGATTTGGCGGGGGTGGAGCGGGGTGAGTCGTTGTTGGTGCATGCGGCTGCGGGTGGGGTGGGTTTGGCGGCGTTGCAGTTGGCGCGTTATTGGGGTGTGGAGGTGTTTGCGACGGCGAGTGAGGCGAAGTGGTCGGTGGTGCGTGGGCAGGGTGTGGCTGCGGAGCGGATTGCTTCTTCGCGGGAGGTGGGGTTTGAGGGGGTGATTGCGGAGGCGTCTGGTGGGCGTGGTGTGGATGTGGTGCTGAATAGTTTGACGGGTCCGTTTGTGGATGCGTCGTTGCGTTTGTTGGCTGAGGGTGGTCGTTTTGTGGAGATGGGTAAGACGGATGTTCGTGATGCGGGGGAGGTTGCGGCGGAGTTTCCGGGGCGTTCGTATCGGGCGTTTGATGTGCGGGAGGCGGGTCCGGATCGGATTCAGGAGATGTTGGTTGAGGTGGTGGGGTTGATGGAGGCGGGGGTGTTGGAGCCGTTGCTGTTGCGGGTGTGGGATGTGCGGCGGGTGCGTGAGGCGTTGCGGTTTATGGGTCAGGGGCGTCATGTGGGGAAGATGGTGGTGTCGGTTCCGCGGCGGTTGGATCGGAATGGGACGGTGTTGATTACTGGTGGTACGGGGACGTTGGGTGCTTTGGTGGCTCGGCATTTGGTGGGTGTGCATGGGCAGGCGAGTGTGGTGTTGGTGTCGCGGCGGGGGTTGGAGGCGCCGGGTGCTGGGGAGTTGCGTGCTGAGTTGGTGGGTATGGGGGCGCGGGTGGAGGTGGTGGCGTGTGATGTTGCTGAGGCTGAGGGGGTTGCTCGGGCTTTGGCTGCTGTTCCTGTTGGTCATTCGTTGACGGGTGTGGTGCATGCGGCGGGTGTGTTGGATGACGGGTTGGTGGGGGATTTGACGGAGGAGCGTGTGCGGGGGGTGTTGCGGGCGAAGGTGGATGGTGCGTGGCGGCTTCATGAGGCGACGTGTGGGTTGCCGGGGGTGGCTGGGTTTGTGTTGTTTTCTTCGATGGCGGGTTTGTTGGGTGGTCCGGGGCAGGGGAATTATGCGGCGGCGAATTCGTTTTTGGATGCGCTTGCTGAGTTCCGTCGTGGGCGGGGGTTGCCGGCTGTTTCTGTGGCGTGGGGTTTGTGGGAGGACGATAGTGCGTTGACGGGGGGTATGGCCGAGGCGGATCGGGCGCGGTTGGCGCGGCGTGGGTTCGCGCCGATGCCCGCCGCCCACGCACTCCAACTCCTCGACAGGGCATGGTTCGACCTTGGACATCCGGTCGTTGCCGCGGCCAAGCTCGTGCCGGCTCGCCTGGCGGCGGAAGCGGAAGCCGGTGCACTGCCGCCGGCGTTGCGCGGCCTTGTTGCCTCACCCAGCCGCGTCACTCGTCGTCAGATCCAGGACGGAACTCCCGACAACGGCCCGTCATGGGCGTCGCGCTTGGCCGATCTCCCCGAAGAGCGGCAGTTGGATGTGTTGGTGGAGTTGGTGTGTTCGCATGCGGCGGTGGTGTTGGGGCATGGGAGTGCTGCGGGGGTGGAGGCTGATCGGGCGTTTCGGGATGCGGGTTTTGATTCGTTGACTGCGGTGGAGTTGCGGAACCGGTTGGGTGCTGCGGTGGGTTTGCGGTTGCCGGCGACGTTGGTGTTCGACTATCCGACGCCGTTGGTGTTGGCGTCTTATCTGCGGGGGGAGTTGGTTGGTTCTGTTGGTGGGTTGGCGGTGCGGGGTGAGGATGCTGTGGTTCCGGTGGTGGGGGATGTGGTGGATGATCCGGTGGTGATTGTGGGTATGGCGTGTCGTTTTCCTGGTGGGGTGGGTTCGCCGGAGGATTTGTGGCGTTTGGTGGATGAGGGTGGGGATGCGATTGGTGATTTCCCGTTGGATCGGGGGTGGGATCTGGAGGGGCTTTTCGATGCTGATCCGGATCGGGAGGGGTGTAGTTATACGCGGCGTGGTGGGTTTGTTGAGGGTGTTGCGGGGTTTGATGCGGGGTTCTTCGGGATATCGCCGCGTGAGGCGTTGGCGATGGATCCGCAGCAGCGGTTGTTGTTGGAGGTGGCGTGGGAGTCCTTGGAACGTGCGGGTATCGATCCGACTTCGCTCAAGGGCACCCGTACCGGCGTCTTCATGGGCACCATCGATTCGAACTACGCAGCCGAGAACGGTGCGTTGCCTCGAGGTATCGAAGGCTTCGTAAGCGCCGGGAACGCGGCGAGCGTCGTGTCGGGTCGGGTGGCCTACGCGTTGGGGCTGGAGGGGCCGGCGATGTCGGTGGACACGGCGTGTTCGTCGTCGTTGGTGGCGTTGCATTTGGCGGTGCAGGCGTTGCGCAATGGTGAGTGCTCGATGGCGCTGGCCGGTGGCGTGATGGTCATGCCGACCCCCGGGGTGTTCATCGGCTTCAGTCGCCAGCGGGCACTGGCCGCGGATGGGCGGTGCAAGGCGTTCTCGGCGTCCGCGGACGGCTTCGGTCCCTCGGAGGGGGCTGGTGTATTGCTGGTGGAGCGGTTGTCGGATGCGCGGCGTCGTGGGCATCGGGTGTTGGCGGTGGTGCGGGGGAGTGCGACGAATCAGGATGGTGCGTCGAATGGTTTGACGGCGCCGAATGGTCCGTCGCAGCAGCGGGTGATTCGTCAGGCGTTGGCGAGTGCGGGGTTGTCGGCTGGGGATGTGGATGTGGTGGAGGCGCATGGGACGGGTACGTCGTTGGGTGATCCGATTGAGGCGCAGGCGTTGTTGGCGACGTATGGGCAGGAGCGGGGTGAGGGTCGGGGTCCGTTGTGGTTGGGGTCGGTGAAGTCGAATATTGGTCATGCGCAGGCGGCTGCGGGTGTGGCGGGTGTGATCAAGATGGTGATGGCGATGCGTCATGGTCGGCTTCCCAGGACGCTGCATGTGAATGAGCCTTCGGAGCACATTGACTGGTCGTCGGGTGCGGTGGAGTTGTTGTCGGAGTCTGTGGCGTGGGAGGTGGAGGGTGGTCCGCGTCGGGCGGGTGTGTCGTCGTTCGGTATCAGTGGGACGAATGCGCATGTGATTTTGGAGGAGGCTCCTGGGGGGCAGGAGGTTGTGGAGGGTGAGGAGGGTGTGGGCGCCGATGGTGCCGGTGACGATGGTGTGGTGGGGCTGGGTGGTGTGGTGCCGTTGGTGGTGTCGGGGCGTTCGGTTGGGGGGTTGGTGGCTCAGGCGGGTCGTTTGGGTGAGTGGTTGGGGTCGGGTGGTGGGGTTGGGGTGTCGTTGGTGGGTGTGGGTCGTTCGTTGGCGTTGGGGCGTGCGGGGTTGGAGCATCGGGCGGTGGTGTTGGCTGGTGATCGTGGTGGGGCGGTTGCGGGGTTGGGTGCGGTGGCGGCTGGTGAGTCGGGGGTGGGTGTGGTGTCGGGTGTGGTGGTGTCGGGTGGTGTGGGGTGGGTGTTTTCGGGTCAGGGTGCTCAGCGTTTGGGTATGGGGCGTGAGTTGGCGGGGGAGTTTGGGGTGTTTGCGGAGGTGTTTGGTGAGGTGTGTGGGTTGTTGGATGTGGAGTTGGGGGGTGTGGTGCCGTTTGGTGTGCGGGATGTGGTGTGGGCGCGGGAGGGGAGTGTGGAGGCTGGTTGGTTGGGTGAGACGGTGTATACGCAGGCGGGTTTGTTTGCGTTTGAGGTGGCGTTGGCGCGGTTGTGGGAGTCGTGGGGTGTGGTGCCGTCGGTGGTGGCGGGGCATTCGGTGGGGGAGGTGGTGGCGGCGCATGTGGCGGGGGTGTTGTCGTTGGAGGATGCGGTGCGGGTGGTGGCGGCTCGGGGTCGGTTGATGCAGGGGTTGGAGCCGGGTGTGATGGTGTCGGTGGGGGCTTCGGTGGGGTGGGTGGAGGAGGCTGTTGGGCGTTGGTGTGGTGGGGGGTTGGGGGATGTGGGTGTGTGGGTGGCGGGGGTGAATGGTGTGGCGTCGACGGTGGTGGCGGGTGTGCCGGGTGTGGTGGAGGGGTTGGTGGAGTGGTTGGAGGGTGAGGGTGGTGGGGTGCGGTGTCGGCGTTTGGAGGTGTCGCGGGCGTTTCATACGCCGTTGGTGGAGCCGATGTTGGGTGAGTTTGCTGAGGCGATTGGGGGTGTTGTGCATTGTGGTGGGGGTGTTCCGGTGGTTTCTGGTGTGTCGGGTGAGGTGATGGATGGTGATGCGTGGGGTGTGGGGTATTGGGTGGAGCAGGCGCGGGCGGCGGTGCGGTTTGATCGGGTGGCGGAGTATGTGGGTGGGTGTGGGTTGGGGAAGGTTGTGGAGGTGGGGCCGCGGGGTGTGTTGTCGGGGTTGTTGCGTGAGGTGGTGTCTGAGGGGTCGTCGGTGGAGGTGGTGGCGAGTTGTCGGTCGGGGCAGGGTGAGGTGTTGTCGGTGTTGACGGCGTTGGCGCGGGTTTATGTCACGGGGACCACTCCTGACTGGGGGCAGGTGTTTCCTGTGGGGGAGGGGCAACGGCGTCACCGGCATGTGGATCTGCCGACGTACGCGTTCCAGCACCAGCGCTACTGGCTGGCTCCCCGGTCGGTCGGCGGTGGCGATGCGCGGGGCCTGGGTCTGGACGGTGCCGATCACGGTGTGCTCGGGGCCGCCGTCGAGGTGGCCGACAGCGACGAATGGCTCCTGACCGGACGGCTGTCCCTGTCGGCACACCCCTGGCTGGCAGACCACGTCATGGCCGGTGTGAGGCTCGTTCCGGGAGCCGCCTGGGTGGACGCGGCGGTGCGTGCCGGGGACCAGGTCGGCTGCGGGCGCGTCGAAGAGCTGATGGTGTCGGCTCCGCTGGCGGTACCGGAGCGTGGCGGCCTCAAGGTGCAGGTGCGCGTCGGAGCCGCTGGCCCGGACGGACGACGGGAGTTCACCGTTCACGCGCGGCACGACGGCGACGACCTCGCGCCGGAGGTCCGCACCGCCGCCGGGGCACCGGATGGAAGCGGACCGGGGAGTGGCTGGCAGCGCCACGCCACGGGGACGCTGGCGCCCACGGCGCAGCCCCGGCCGGAACAACGGGCGGACGCGGCCCTGGACGGTGGGGAGCTTGCGCTCTGGCCGCCGGCCCAGGCCGAGCCGGTGCCGCTCGACGACTTCTACGCGGACCTGGAGAGCGCGGGCTACGTCTACGGCCCGGCGTTCCAGGGACTGACCGCGGCGTGGCGCGGGACGGACGGGGAACTCTTCGCCGAGGTCGCTCTGCCGGAGGAGTTCCACCAGGACGCCGAGCGCTTCGGCGTGCACCCCGCGTTGCTGGACTCCGCGGTCCACGCGTACTTCCTGCGTCGGCATGACGACGGCAGCACCCGGCTCCCCTTCGCCTATCGCAACGTCGATCTGCACGCCACCGGCGCCACCGCCCTGCGCGTGCGCATCACCACCCCGGGCGAGGACACCGTTCGCGTGTGGATCGCGGACGCCGCCGGGCAGTCCGTCGCCACGGTCGAGTCCCTCACGACCCGCCCCGTCGACGCGGAGCAACTTCGAACCTCGTCCCGTGTGGACGACGACGCGCTCCTGACGCTCGACTGGGTGCTCCTCGGCCAGGAGTCGTCCAGCGACGCGGCTGCCTCGGGTGCCACCGCGGGCTGGGCGTGCGTCGGAGTCCCCGGGGACGGGGGCGACGGCCCTGCCGAACCCGGCGTTGCCCTGCCAGACGTCACGCGTTTCGCGGAGCTGGGAGCCCTGGGACAGGCTGTGCAGGACGGTATGCCGGTGCCCGGAGTGGTGCTGGCCCGGCCGCCCGCGGACCTCGGCGGTGATGCCGACCGTACGGCCCACGGGGTGCACGACGCGGTGCTCGCGACCTTGGACCTCCTGCAGCGCTGGCTGTCCGACGTCCGGTGGGAAACCTCGCAGCTCGTCGTCGTCACCCGCGGAGCTGTCTCCGCCCACGGGGAGCCCGTCGACCTGGCCCAGGCCGCGGTGTCGGGTCTGGTCCGTTCCGCGCAGGCGGAGAACCCCGGCCGCTTCCTGCTCGTGGACTGCGGCAGCGAGGCAGACGAGGCCGCCCACTTGGCCGCGGCCGTCTTCGCGGCGCGACAGGCGGACGAACCGCAGGTCATGGTCCGCGACGGTGTGCTGAAGGCGCCGAGGCTCACCCGTGCCGGCGCCGGCCAGGACGCCTCCGCCGGTGCGCGGCCGGTCTCCCGCCCCGCCGGCACCACGGGCGACGGGACGGTGCTGATCACCGGAGCCACCGGTGATCTCGGCTCCCTGCTCGCGCGTCACCTGGTCACCGAGCACGGCGTCACCCGTCTGGTGCTGACGAGCCGCCGGGGCCCGGAGGCCCCCGGCGCCGCCGAGCTTCGCGCGGAGCTGGAAGCCGCGGGCGCGACGGTGGCTGTCGTGGCGTGCGACGCCGCAGACCGGGACGCGCTGGCGGCTGTGCTGGAGCAGATTCCGGACTCGGCCCCTCTGACGGGCGTGGTACACGTGGCCGGTGTCGTCGACGACGGGGTGGTGGCGTCCCTGACTCCGCAGCAGACACACCGTGTGCTCAGGGCGAAGGTCGACGCTGCGCTGAACCTGGACGAACTCACCCGCGACGCGGACCTGTCGATGTTCGTCCTGTACTCCTCCGCTTCCGGCCTCCTCGGCAACGCGGGGCAGGGGAACTACGCCGCGGCCAACTCCGTCCTCGACGCCCTGGCCCAGCGCCGCCGAGCCGTCGGCCGCCCGGCCACCTCCCTGGCCTGGGGCCTGTGGGAGCAGGCCGGAGGCATCAGCGACCACCTCGGACAGGTCGATCTCGCCCGCCTCTCCAGACTCGGCATCCGCCCCCTGCCCGCCACGGAGGGGCTGGAACTCTTCGACGTCTGTCGCGCCCGGGACGAGGCCCTGTTCGTGCCGATGCGCATCGACCGTGCCCAACTGCGCAAGCAGGCACCGTCCGAACTGCTGCCGCCGATGCGGGGCCTCGTACCGACGAACACGGCCGCCCGCCGCACGGCGCGGGGGCATGGCCACGGGGCCGACACGTCCTCGTTCACGGAGCGACTCGCCGGTCTGTCCCCCGAGGAACAGCGGCAGGCGGCACTGAGCACGGTCCGCGAGCACGTCGCCGCGGTTCTGGGACATGCCTCCGCCGACGAGGTCTTGGTGGAGAAGCCGTTCCGGGACCTCGGCTTCGACTCACTCATCGCGGTGGAGCTGCGCAACCAGGTGAACAACGCCCTGGGTACGAAGCTTTCCGCCACGGCCGTCTTCGACTACCCCACACCCGCCGCACTCGCCGAGCACCTGCTCGCCGAAGCGCTCGGCGAGCAGGTTCAGGCCACCGCCTCGGCCACCGCCACTCAGACCTGGAACGACGACGACGCCATCGCGATCGTGGGTATGGCGTGCCGCTACCCGGGTGGCGTGAGCTCCCCGGAGGACCTGTGGGACCTGGTCCGCGACGGTCGGGACGGCATCTCCGGGTTTCCCACGAACCGCGGCTGGGACCTGGAACGTCTCTACAGCCCGGACGCAGACCGTCCCGGGACCTCCTACACCCGCGAGGGCGGGTTCCTCCACGACGCGGACGCGTTCGACGCCGAGTTCTTCGACATCTCGCCGCGCGAGGCACTGTCGATGGACCCCCAGCAGCGCATCATCCTCGAGGCCTCCTGGGAGACCTTGGAGCGTGCGGGTATCGACCCGGCCTCGCTGAAGGGGACCCCGACCGGCGTCTTCGTCGGGCTGATGTACCACGACTACGCGCCGGCCCTGGACCTGATGCCCGAAGAGGCCGAGGGGTACGTGGGGATCGGCACCACCGGGAGTGTCCTGTCCGGTCGCATCGCCTACCAGCTCGGGCTGGAGGGTCCCGCGGTGACGGTGGACACGGCGTGTTCGTCGTCGCTCGTCTCTCTGCATTTGGCGGTGCAGGCGTTGCGCAATGGTGAGTGCTCGATGGCGCTGGCCGGCGGCGTCACCGTCATGGCTACCCCCGCCACCTTCGTGGAGTTCAGTCGTCAGCGGGGGTTGGCGCCGGATGGGCGGTGCAAGGCGTTCTCGGCGTCCGCGGACGGGACCGGGTGGTCCGAGGGTGTGGGGATGTTGTTGGTGGAGCGGTTGTCGGATGCGCGGCGTCGTGGGCATCGGGTGTTGGCGGTGGTGCGGGGGAGTGCGACGAATCAGGATGGTGCGTCGAATGGTTTGACGGCGCCGAATGGTCCGTCGCAGCAGCGGGTGATTCGTCAGGCGTTGGCGAGTGCGGGGTTGTCGGCTGGGGATGTGGATGTGGTGGAGGCGCATGGGACGGGTACGTCGTTGGGTGATCCGATTGAGGCGCAGGCGTTGTTGGCGACGTATGGGCAGGAGCGGGGTGAGGGTCGGGGTCCGTTGTGGTTGGGGTCGGTGAAGTCGAATATTGGTCATGCGCAGGCGGCTGCGGGTGTGGCGGGTGTGATCAAGATGGTGATGGCGATGCGTCATGGTCGGCTTCCCAGGACGCTGCATGTGGATGAGCCTTCGGAGCACATTGACTGGTCGTCGGGTGCGGTGGAGTTGTTGTCGGAGTCTGTGGCGTGGGAGGTGGAGGGTGGTCCGCGTCGGGCGGGTGTGTCGTCGTTCGGTATCAGTGGGACGAATGCGCATGTGATTTTGGAGGAGGCTCCGCTGGAGGAGTCTGTGGAGTCTGGGGATGGGGCTGTGGTGGGGCTGGGTGGTGTGGTGCCGTTGGTGGTGTCGGGGCGTTCGGTTGGGGGGTTGGTGGCTCAGGCGGGTCGTTTGGGTGAGTGGTTGGGGTCGGGTGGTGGGGTTGGGGTGTCGTTGGTGGGTGTGGGTCGTTCGTTGGCGTTGGGGCGTGCGGGGTTGGAGCATCGGGCGGTGGTGTTGGCTGGTGATCGTGGTGGGGCGGTTGCGGGGTTGGGTGCGGTGGCGGCTGGTGAGCCGGGGGTGGGTGTGGTGTCGGGTGTGGTGGTGCCGGGTGGTGTGGGGTGGGTGTTTTCGGGTCAGGGTGCTCAGCGTTTGGGTATGGGGCGTGAGTTGGCGGGGGAGTTTGGGGTGTTTGCGGAGGTGTTTGGTGAGGTGTGTGGGTTGTTGGATGTGGAGTTGGGGGGTGTGGTGCCGTTTGGTGTGCGGGATGTGGTGTGGGCGCGGGAGGGGAGTGTGGAGGCTGGTTGGTTGGGTGAGACGGTGTATACGCAGGCGGGTTTGTTTGCGTTTGAGGTGGCGTTGGCGCGGTTGTGGGAGTCGTGGGGTGTGGTGCCGTCGGTGGTGGCGGGGCATTCGGTGGGGGAGGTGGTGGCGGCGCATGTGGCGGGGGTGTTGTCGTTGGAGGATGCGGTGCGGGTGGTGGCGGCTCGGGGTCGGTTGATGCAGGGGTTGGAGCCGGGTGTGATGGTGTCGGTGGGGGCTTCGGTGGGGTGGGTGGAGGAGGCTGTTGGGCGTTGGTGTGGTGGGGGGTTGGGGGATGTGGGTGTGTGGGTGGCGGGGGTGAATGGTGTGGCGTCGACGGTGGTGGCGGGTGTGCCGGGTGTGGTGGAGGGGTTGGTGGAGTGGTTGGAGGGTGAGGGTGGTGGGGTGCGGTGTCGGCGTTTGGAGGTGTCGCGGGCGTTTCATACGCCGTTGGTGGAGCCGATGTTGGGTGAGTTTGCTGAGGCGATTGGGGGTGTTGTGCATTGTGGTGGGGGTGTTCCGGTGGTTTCTGGTGTGTCGGGTGAGGTGATGGATGGTGATGCGTGGGGTGTGGGGTATTGGGTGGAGCAGGCGCGGGCGGCGGTGCGGTTTGATCGGGTGGCGGAGTATGTGGGTGGGTGTGGGTTGGGGAAGGTTGTGGAGGTGGGGCCGCGGGGTGTGTTGTCGGGGTTGTTGCGTGAGGTGGTGTCTGAGGGGTCGTCGGTGGAGGTGGTGGCGAGTTGTCGGTCGGGGCAGGGTGAGGTGTTGTCGGTGTTGACGGCGTTGGCGCGGGTTTATGTCACGGGGACCACTCCTGACTGGGGGGCTTTGCTGCCGCGGGCGTCGGCGGTGGATCTGCCGACGTACGCGTTCCAGCACCAGCGCTACTGGCTGGCTCCCCGGTCGGTCGGCGGTGGCGATGCGCGGGGCCTGGGTCTGGACGGTGCCGATCACGGTGTGCTCGGGGCCGCCGTCGAGGTGGCCGACAGCGACGAATGGCTCCTGACCGGACGGCTGTCCCTGTCGGCACACCCCTGGCTGGCAGACCACGCGGTGGGGGACCGCGTGGTGGTGCCCGGGGCCCTCATTGCCGAGCTGGCGATCCGAGCCGGGGACGAGGTCGGTTGCGACGTGGTCGAGGAGCTGACCCTGTCCGCACCCCTCGTGTTGCCGGTGGACGGCGGCGTCCGCCTTCAGGTGCGGGTGGGGGCGGCTGACCCGGACGAGCGGCGCGAGGTCACCGTCCACTCGTGTGCGGATGAGAGCTCCGATCGTTCCTGGAAGCGTCATGCGTCCGGTCACCTGGCCACACGCGGAGGACAGCAGGGGGCCGACGACGTTTCGGTGCGCGAGATGACGGTGTGGCCGCCGGTCGGGGCCGAGGAGCTGGACGCCGACGGTGTCTACGATCTCTTCGCCCGCGCGGGCTACGGCTACGGCCCGGCGTTCCAGGGGCTGCGCAAGGCGTGGCGCGGCCAGAAGGGCGAGTTGTACGGCGACGTGGTGCTCCCGACGGAACGGCACCAGGAGAGCGCAGGCTTCTGCATCCATCCCGCTCTGCTCGACGCCGCACTGCACGTGGGCGCCCTCCAGGAACTGGCCGCCGGCTCGCAGGAGACCTGGCTGCCGTTCGAGTACCGCGACGTCCGCCTGCTGGCGAGCGGGGCGACGGCCCTGCGGGTGTGCCTGACCGGCGAGAGCCGGAGCGCTGTGCGCGTCGAGATGGCCGACGCGTCGGGTCAGCCTGTCGCCGTCATCGATTCGCTCGTCTCACGGCGGGAAGAGAGCGGAGGTCCCTCCCCCGCCCATGACGTGACGGACAACTCGTTGTTCGCGATGGAGTGGGAGGAGTTGTCCGGCGTCGCTCTGGAGGCGGCGGGGGGTTCCGAGGGTGGTGGGGATGAGAGCTCGTGGTTGGTGGTGGGTTCGGATGTGTTGGCGGAGCGGTGTGGTTTGACGGGTGTGGGTGTGGAGCGGGTTGTGGGTGTGGGGGAGTGGGTTGATGGTGTGGTGTCGGGTGGGGTGGGGGTTGGGTCGGTGGTGTGGTGTGTTGGGGGTGGTGTGGGGTTTGGGGGGTTGGGTGATGTGCCGGGTGGGGTGGCTGGTGTGGTGGTGGAGGGTTTGGGTGTGGTGCAGGGGTGGTTGTCGGGTGGGGGTGGGGGGCGTTTGGTTGTGGTGACGTGTGGTGGTGTTGGGGTTGAGGGTGGGGTGGTGGATCCGGGTCAGGCTGCGGTGGTGGGTTTGGTGCGTTCGGTGCAGGCGGAGCATCCGGGTCGGGTGGTGTTGGTTGATGTGGATCCGGGTGTGGGGTCTGTGGGTGTGGTGGATGTGCGGGGTTTGGTGGCTGGTTTGGTGGGTGTGGGGGAGTGGTTGGTGGCGGTGCGGGGTGGGAGGGTGTTGGTGCCGCGTTTGGTGGGGGGTGTGGTTGGTGGTGGTGTGGTGGTTCCGGATGGTGGTGTGTGGCGGTTGGAGCCGGTGGGTGGTCGGGGTTCGTTGGAGGACGTGGCCGCGGTCGACGCCGGCGCGTGGGTCGGGGTCGGTGAGTGGGACGACGCTGGCGAGGTGTTGGGCGCGGGATTGGTGCGGGTGGAGGTGCGGGCTGCGGGGGTGAATTTCCGTGATGTGTTGATTGCGTTGGGGCGGTATCCGGGT
Organism: Streptomyces sp. WMMC1477; assembly: GCF_027460245.1. NCBI lineage: Bacteria > Bacillati > Actinomycetota > Actinomycetes > Kitasatosporales > Streptomycetaceae > Streptomyces > Streptomyces sp. WMMC1477. Next base: position 4,905,341 of record NZ_JAPZBD010000003.1, read on the forward strand.
GCGGCGGTGATGGGCGGGGAGTTCGCCGGAGTGGTGGTTGAGGTGGGTGCCGGGGTGGTGGGTGTGTCGGTGGGTGACGCGGTGATGGGTCTGTGTGAGGGCGGCTTCGCGGCCGAGCTGGTGGTGGATTATCGGATGGTGGTGGGGATGCCGTCGGGGTGGTCTTTTGAGGTGGCGGCGTCGGTGCCGACGGTGTTTTTGACGGCGTGGTATGGGTTGGTGGATTTGGCGGGGGTTGAGCGGGGTGAGTCGTTGTTGGTGCATGCGGCTGCGGGTGGGGTGGGTTTGGCGGCGTTGCAGTTGGCGCGTTATTGGGGTGTGGAGGCGTTTGCGACGGCGAGTGAGGCGAAGTGGTCGGTGGTGCGTGGGCAGGGTGTGGCTGCGGAGCGGATTGCTTCTTCGCGGGAGGTGGGGTTTGAGGGGGTGATTGCGGAGGCGTCTGGTGGGCGTGGTGTGGATGTGGTGCTGAATAGTTTGACGGGTCCGTTTGTGGATGCGTCGTTGCGTTTGTTGGCTGAGGGTGGTCGTTTTGTGGAGATGGGTAAGACGGATGTTCGTGATGCGGGGGAGGTTGCGGCGGAGTTTCCGGGGCGTTCGTATCGGGCGTTTGATGTGCGGGAGGCGGGTCCGGATCGGATTCAGGAGATGTTGGTTGAGGTGGTGGGGTTGATGGAGGCGGGGGTGTTGGAGCCGTTGCCGTTGCGGGTGTGGGATGTGCGGCGGGTGCGTGAGGCGTTGCGGTTTATGGGTCAGGGGCGTCATGTGGGGAAGATGGTGGTGTCGGTTCCGCGGCGGGTCGAACGTGACGGCACTGTCCTGATCACCGGGGGCACGGGCACCCTGGGGGCCCTGGCCGCCCGGCATTTGGTGGGTGTGCACGGCCAGGCGAGCGTGGTGCTGGCGTCGAGGCGTGGGGAGCAGGCACCCGGCGCCAGCCAACTCCGTTGCGAACTAGAGGATATGGGGGCGCGGGTGACGGTGGTCGCCTGCGACATCGCCGACCCCGAGGGCGTCGCCCGGGCCCTGGACGCCGTCCCCGCCGACCACCCCTTGACCGGTGTCATCCACACCGCCGGCGTATCCGACGACGGACTGGTCGAGGACCTCACGGAAGAACGTGTACGCGGCGTGCTGCGCGCGAAGGTGGACGGGGCCTGGCACCTCCACCAGGCCACCCGTGACCTGCCGGGAGTGAACCTCTTCGCCCTCTACTCCTCCGCGACCGGCATCCTGGGCAACGCCGGGCAGGCGAACTACGCGGCAGCCAACACGTTCCTCGACGCGCTCGCCGAACACCGCAGGGCCGAGGGACTGCCGGCCGTCTCCATCGCGTGGGGACTGTGGGAAGAGGACAGCGCCCTCAGCGGACACTTGGCCGAGGCGGATCGGGCGCGGTTGGCGCGGCGTGGGTTCGCGCCGATGCCCGCCGCCCACGCACTCCAACTCCTCGACGCAGCGGTGGAGTCCGGGTGGCCGGTGGTGATGGCCGCGACAGTGGACACCGCCCGGTTGCGGGCGGCGAACACCACCGAGGCGGACCTGCGGGCGCTGCCGGCCCCGATGCGCAGTCTGCTGCCCTCCACCACCTCCCGCACCACCCGCCGCCTCGCCCACAGCGACGACCAGCAGGAGACCGAGAGCCTCCGCAGCCGCCTGACCCGCCTCACCGACGAGCAACAGCGGGAAACCGTCCTCGACGTGGTGCGTTCGCACGTGGCTTTCGTGCTCGGGCACAAGAACCCCGCGAGCATCGACGTCCACCGGGGCTTCATGGAACTGGGCTTCGACTCCCTGACGGCGGTGGAGCTGCGGAACCGTCTGAACGCCGCCACGGAACTGCGCCTCACCGCAGGCCTCGTGTTCGACTACCCGACGGCGCACGCCCTCGCAGGGGCCCTTCTCGCCCAGCTCCGGCCGGAGACCTCGAGCGACACCCCGCCGATCATGGGCGAGCTGGACCGCCTCGAGCATTTTCTGGTCTCCCTGGACGCGGACCATGAGGCACGGGACAAGGTCGCGGAGCGCCTCCAGGCGATGCTCTGGAAGTTCGACCAGTCCGCAAGCCCGGTGAAGGAGGAGGAGTCCGCAGCGGTCGACCTGGACGCGGCCTCGGACGACGAGATGTTCAACCTGATCGACAGGGAGTTCGGTCTCGACTGATGAATCGACACCCTGATTGGTTCGCGTCACGCGTGTGGGAGGCATGGCCAGGTGACTGACAACGAAGAGAGGCTTCGCGAGTACCTCAAGCGGGTCACCGGGAACCTGCGTGAGGCGCGGCAGCAGATCAAACACATGGAGGCCAGGCGTTCCGAGCCCATCGCCATCGTGGGCATGGGCTGCCGTCTCCCCGGGAGCGCCCACTCGCCCGAGTCGCTGTGGCGCGTGGTCTCCGAAGGCCGCGACGTGGTCTCGGCGTTCCCGGAAGACCGCGGGTGGGACGTCGAGGGCATCTACCACCCCGACCCGGATGTCGAAGGGACGACGTACACGCGGCAGGGCGGGTTCGTCGAGGACGCGACCGCGTTCGACGCCGAGTTGTTCAGGATCTCACCGCGTGAGGCCGTGGCGATGGATCCTCAGCAGCGGCTGCTGCTGGAGACCGCGTGGGAGACCTTCGAGCGCGCGGGCCTCGACCCGACAGCGGTGCGCGGAAGCAACACCGGGGTGTTCATCGGCTCCGGAAGCCCCGGGTACATCTCGGGCGCCACACCGCTCCCCGAGGGCATCGAGGGCTACACCCTCACCGGGAACCTCACCAGCGTGGTGTCTGGTCGGCTCGCCTACACCTTCGGCCTGGAAGGGCCCGCGGTCACGGTGGACACGGCGTGTTCGTCATCACTGGTGGCCCTGCACCTGGCGGTCCAGGCGCTGCGCAACGGTGAGTGCTCGATGGCACTGACCGGGGGCGTGACGGTGCTGCCCGATCCCTGGACGTTCATCGACTTCAGCCGTCAGCGGGCACTGGCCGCGGACGGGCGGTGCAAGGCGTTCTCAGCGGCCGCCGACGGGTTCGGTCCGGCGGAGGGGGCGGGCCTGCTGCTGGTGGAGCGGTTGTCGGACGCGGTGCGCAACGGTCACGAGGTGCTGGCGGTGGTGCGCGGTTCGGCGGTGAACCAGGACGGCGCCAGCAGTGGGCTGAGCGCGCCGAACGGCCCGTCCCAGCAGCGCGTCATCCGGCAGGCGCTGGCGAACGCCCGGCTGTCGGCCGGGGAGGTGGACGTGGTCGAGGCGCACGGCACCGGGACGCCCCTCGGCGACCCGATCGAGGCAGACGCCCTGTTGGCGACCTACGGCGAAGACCGGGACCCGACGAAGCCGTTGTGGTTGGGGTCGGTGAAGTCGAACATCGGTCATGCGCAGGCGGCCGCGGGTGTGGCGGGTGTGATCAAGATGGTCATGGCCATGCGCCACGGCCGGCTTCCCCAGACCCTGCACGTGGACGAACCCTCCCCGCACATCGACTGGTCGACGGGGAGGCTGCGACTCCTCACGGAGGCGGTGACGTGGGAGCGCGACGAAAGCCCCCGTCGGGCGGCCGTCTCCGGTTTCGGTATCAGTGGGACGAATGCGCATGTGATTTTGGAGGAGGCTCCTGGGGGGCAGGAGGTTGTGGAGGGTGAGGAGGGTGTGGGCGCCGATGGTGCCGGTGACGATGGTGTGGTGGGGCTGGGTGGTGTGGTGCCGTTGGTGGTGTCGGGGCGTTCGGTTGGGGGGTTGGTGGCTCAGGCGGGTCGTTTGGGTGAGTGGTTGGGGTCGGGTGGTGGGGTTGGGGTGTCGTTGGTGGGTGTGGGTCGTTCGTTGGCGTTGGGGCGTGCGGGGTTGGAGCATCGGGCGGTGGTGTTGGCTGGTGATCGTGGTGGGGCGGTTGCGGGGTTGGGTGCGGTGGCGGCTGGTGAGTCGGCGGCGGGTGTGGTGTCGGGTGTGGTGGTGCCGGGTCGTGTGGTGATGGTGTTTCCGGGTCAGGGTTCGCAGTGGGTGGGGATGGGGCGTGAGCTGCTGTCTTCCAGTGAGGTGTTTGCGGGTGTGGTGGCGGAGTGTGAGGAGGTGTTGGCGCCGTTGGTGGAGTGGTCGTTGACGGAGGTGTTGCGTGAGGGTGGTGAGGATGTTCTGGGTCGGGTGGATGTGGTGCAGCCGGTGTTGTTCGTGGTGATGGTGGGGTTGGCGCGGTTGTGGGAGTCGGTGGGTGTGGTGCCGGATGTGGTGGTGGGGCATTCGCAGGGTGAGATCGCTGCTGCTCATATCGCGGGTGGGTTGTCGTTGGAGGATGCGGTGCGGGTGGTGGCGTTGCGTTCGCGGGCGTTGGTGTCGTTGGCGGGTGGTGGGGCGATGGCGCAGGTGGCGTTGGGTGAGGAGGCGGTGTTGGAGCTGGTTTCGGCGTGGGAGGGCCGGGTGGGTGTGGCGGCGGTCAATGGTCCGGCGTCGACGGTGGTCTCCGGTGAGGTGGGTGCGGTGGAGGAGGTTTTGGCCCGGTGCGAGGAGGAGGGGGTGTGGGCGCGTCGGATCGGGGTGGACTATGCCTCGCATTCGCCGCAGGTGGAGGAGATCGGTGCGGGTCTTGAGGAGGCGCTTGCGGGGATCAGGCCGGTGTCCTCGTCGTCGGTGGCGTTCTTCTCGACGGTGTCGGGTGGGGTGGTGGACACCGCGACGCTGGACGCGGGGTATTGGGTGCGGAATCTGCGGCGGCCGGTGCGGTTCGCCCCGGCGGTGGAGGAGCTGGCGCGCTCTGGGGCGGGGGTGTTCATCGAGGTCAGTCCTCATCCCGTGCTCACCGGTGGTATCACCGACACGCTCCAGGCGTCGGGCACCGACGCGCCGGCCGGCTGCCCCGCCGTCGTCGAGACGCTGCGCCGGGACCACGGCGGCCTGCGCCAGTTCCTCACCAGCGCCGCCCAGGCGCACGCTTTCGGGGTGGGGTTGGACTGGGATGCTGTTCTTCCGGGGTCTGGTGACGGGGTCCGCGAGCATGTCGATCTGCCGACGTATGCGTTTCAGCGGCGGCGGTTCTGGTTGGAGGGTGTGCGGCGGGGTGGTGTGGGTGATGTGGGTGAGGTGGGTCTGGGGGCGGTGGGTCATCCGTTGTTGGGTGCGGCGGTGGGGGTGGCTGGTCGTGATGAGTGGTTGTTGACGGGGCGGTTGTCGTTGGGGGCGTTGCCTTGGTTGGCTGATCATGCGGTGCATGGGGTGGTGTTGTTGCCGGGGGCGGCGTTGGTGGATCTGGTGGTGCGTGCGGGTGATGAGGTGGGCTGTGAGGTGGTGGAGGAGTTGACGCTCCAGGCGCCGTTGGTGCTGTCGGGGGAGGGTGCGGTGCAGCTTCAGGTGCGGGTGGGTGCGGCTGACGACGGCGGTCGGCGTGAAGTCACCGTGCACTCCCGTCCGGCCCACGACACCGACACCGACCACACCTGGACCTGCCACGCGACTGCCCTCCTGCACGCCGCCGACCCCCGTGGCGCCACAGTGTGGCCCGACGACGAGAGGACGCCCGATCTGGCCGAGTGGCCCCCTGCCGGGGCCCGGCGGATCGACGCCGACGGTGACCCGAGCGGTGCGGTCGACGGCGGCGTCTACGGGCGCATGGCCCGGGCGGGGTACGAGTACGGCCCGGCGTTCCAGGGCCTGACCGCCGTCTGGCGTGGCGGGGACCAGGACCTCTACGCGGAGGTGTCCCTCCCCGCCGAACTGCATCAGGAGGCCGGAGGGTTCGGCATCCACCCCGCTCTGCTGGACGCCGCGCTGCATGCTGTGGTGATCGAGGACCTGGGGCAACGGGCGGACGCGGTGTGGTTGCCGTTCGCCTTCCACGGCGTACGCCTGCTCGCTTCGGGGGCCACCGCCCTGCGCGTCCACCTGAGGCGGTCCGGTGAGGGACAGGTCTGTGTTCGGCTGGCAGACGCCGACGGTCAGCCGGTGGCGGTGGTCCGGTCTCTGGTGTCCCGGCCCGCCGCGCCGGAGGCCCTGCGGGACGCCACGGCTCTCGCGGACGACTCGCTGTTCGCGGTGCGGTGGAACCCCTTGCTGCTGGAACCGGCCGACCCGGAAGCCGCGTCCCCCGCCCTCGCGGTGCTTGGCACGAGGCAGCCACGTACCGGGGCCGACTTCCCCGCAGACCTCGATGGCCTGGCTGAGGCGGTCGACGGCGGGGCACCGCTGCCCGGCACGCTGGTGTGGCTGATGCCCTGCTCGGAGGAGCACGGGGGCACGGGGCCGAGGCCGCTCCCGGACGCGGAACAGGTGCACGACACCGTCTGCCAGGTCCTCGACCAGGCGCGCCGGTGGCTGTCGGACGACAGGTTCTCCGACGCGCAGCTCGTCGTGGTGACCCGCGGTGCTCAGATCGTCCACGACGGTGCGGACGTCCTGCCCGACGCGGCCCAGGCCGCTGGGCTGGGTGCGCTCCGGTCAGCCGTGTCCGAGAACCCGGGACGTTTCCTGCTCGTTGACCTGGACGCCGGGGCCGCCGTGGACGGCGGCGCACCCGCGGACGCCGATGTGGTCTCCGCGCTGCACCGGGTGGTGGCGGCGGCACGGGCGGCGGGTGAGTCGCAGGTCGCGATGCGGGGCGGCTCGGCGTTCGTCCCGCGGCTGGTGCGGGCCCCCTCCGGTGCCCGGGCCGCTGCCCCCACCGACTCGGCTCCCCCCGGTATGCCCACCTCCCCTCCCCGCGCGATCGGGGACGGAACGGTGCTCGTCACCGGAGGCACGGGCGCCCTCGGCGCCCTCCTCGCGCACCACCTGGTGGCCGAGCACGGGGTGCGGAACCTGCTGCTCGTCAGCAGACGCGGCATCGATGCGCCGGGCGCCCCCGCTCTGCGGGACCGGTTGCGGAAGCGCGGGGCCACCGTCGACATTGTGGCGTGCGACGCCGCCGACCATGATGGGCTGGGTGCCGTCCTGCGTGGCCTCCCCGCGTCCGCGCCGCTCACGGGCGTCGTGCACGCGGCCGGTGCCGTGGAGGACGGCCTCGTCGGCGCGATGGACGGGGATCGGGTGCGGCACGTGCTGCGGCCGAAGGTTGACGCCGCGCTCAACCTCCACCACCTCACTCGCGGTACGGGCCTGCGGACGTTCGTGCTGTTCTCGTCGGCCGCCGGGGTTGTCGGGAACGCCGGTCAGAGCAACTACGCCGCGGCCAACGCCTTCCTCGACGCCCTGGTACGTCCCCTGCGGGCGCAGGGAACCCGCGCGGTGTCCCTCGGCTGGGGCATCTGGGAGGAGCCGGAAAGCGCGCTGGTCAGGAAGGCGGGCGAGGACACCGAGAGCCGACTGGCGCACCGCGGTTTCCTGACGTTGCCCACCGAGGTCGCCCTGCGCCACTTCGACGCGGCGATCAGGGGCGAGGAGGACGGCGACGGCACCTCGGAGGAGCTGCTGGTACCGGTCCGCCTGAACCTCCCCGGCCTGAGGGAGGAGGCCGCCGCCGGCGTGCTCTCGCCCCTCTTCCGGGATCTGGTCCGGCAGCCGGTGCGCAGGGGGCGCGCCGCGGGCGCCCCCACGGGCGACACCGCGGGCTCCGCCCTCCCGGCCGAGCTGGCCGCGTTGCCGGAAGCGGAACGCGGGTCGCTGATGCTGAGCGTGGTCCGCACCCACGTGGCCTCCGTACTCGGCCATGCCTCGCCTGAGGCCGTGGAACCGAGCAGAGGCCTGGTGGACATGGGGATCGACTCCCTCGCCGCCGTCCAGCTTCGCAACCGCCTCAGCGCCGTGACGGGGTTGAGGCTCCCCGCCACTCTGGCCTTCGACCGTCCCACGTCCTCCGCGCTCGCCGCGCACCTCCTCGGGGAACTCGGACTACTGAAAGAAGCCTCCGGGGAGGACGGGTGCCGTCAGGCCGACGAGGCCCTGAGGACCGCGGAACGGGAACTCGCGGACTGCTCCCCGGACGACGCCACGCGGGAGCAGTGGGCGCAGATGCTCAGGGACATGCTGCGCGCGGTGGAGAAGAGTGGCGGGCGGGGTTCGGACAGCGGTGACGCGTACGACGTGGCCGCTGCGACGAACGAGGAAATGTTCGAGCTGATCGACAAGGAGCTGGGATCACTCTGACGCAGGCGTGTGCAGGGTGGTCTCCGGCTTCCCAGAGGGGTAGACAACGATGACCAGCGAGGAAAAGAAGCTCCGGGAATATCTCAACCGCGTCGTTGTCGATCTGCGGGACACGCGTCAACGCCTGGCTGAGCGTGAGGCCAAGAGCCAGGAGCCCATCGCGATCGTCGGCATGGCATGCCGCTTTCCCGGCGGCGTGACGTCCCCGGAGGACCTGTGGCGTCTGGTCGAGTCCGCGGGGGACGCCATCTCGGACTTCCCCGACGACCGTGGCTGGGACCTGCAGAACCTCTACGACCCGGACCCCGACGCGGAGGGCAAGACCTACGTCCTCAAGGGCGGGTTCCTGGAGAACGTCGCCGACTTCGACGCCGAGTTCTTCGGCATATCGCCGCGGGAGGCCCTCGGCACGGACCCCCAGCAGCGGCTGCTGCTGGAGGTCGCCTGGGAGGCGTTCGAACGAGCCGGCATCGACCCCCGCTCACAGCGCGGCAGCACCACCGGTGTCTTCGCCGGAGCCATGTACCACGACTACGCGAAGCTGCTCGAAGACGGCGGGAACAAGTTCGAGGGCTTCCTGGGCACAGGTGCTGTCGCCAGCGTGGTCTCGGGCCGACTGGCCTACACCTTCGGTCTCGAGGGCCCCGCTGTCACCGTCGACACGGCGTGTTCGTCGTCGCTCGTGGCGTTGCACCTGGCGGCGCAGGCGCTGCGCAACGGCGAATGCCCGATGGCCCTCGTCGGCGGCACGACGGTGATGCCCACGCCAGGAGTCTTCGTCGGCTTCAGCCGCCAGCGTGGACTGGCTCCGGACGGACGCTGCAAGTCGTTCTCTGCCGCCGCCGACGGAGCGGGATGGTCGGAAGGCGTGGGCATGCTGCTGGTGGAGCGGCTGTCCGACGCGGTGCGCAACGGTCACGAGGTACTGGCCGTGGTCCGCGGCTCCGCCGTCAACCAGGACGGGGCGAGCAGCGGCTTCAGCGTCCCGAATGGTCCGTCGCAGCAGCGGGTGATTCGTCAGGCGTTGGCGAGTGCGCGGTTGTCGGCTGGGGATGTGGATGTGGTGGAGGCGCATGGGACGGGTACGTCGTTGGGTGATCCGATTGAGGCGCAGGCGTTGTTGGCGACGTATGGGCAGGAGCGGGGTGAGGGTCGGGGTCCGTTGTGGTTGGGGTCGGTGAAGTCGAATATTGGTCATGCGCAGGCGGCTGCGGGTGTGGCGGGTGTGATCAAGATGGTGATGGCGATGCGTCATGGTCGGCTTCCCAGGACGCTGCATGTGGACGAACCCTCTCAGCACATTGACTGGTCGTCGGGTGCGGTGGAGTTGTTGTCGGAGTCTGTGGCGTGGGAGGTGGAGGGTGGTCCGCGTCGGGCGGGTGTGTCGTCGTTCGGTATCAGTGGGACGAATGCGCATGTGATTTTGGAGGAGGCTCCGCTGGAGGAGTCTGTGGAGTCTGGGGATGGGGCTGTGGTGGGGTCGGGTGGTGTGGTGCCGTTGGTGGTGTCGGGGCGTTCGGTTGGGGGGTTGGTGGCTCAGGCGGGTCGTTTGGGTGAGTGGTTGGGGTCGGGTGGTGGGGTTGGGGTGTCGTTGGTGGGTGTGGGTCGTTCGTTGGCGTTGGGGCGTGCGGGGTTGGAGCATCGGGCGGTGGTGTTGGCTGGTGATCGTGGTGGGGCGGTTGCGGGGTTGGGTGCGGTGGCGGCTGGTGAGCCGGCGGCGGGTGTGGTGTCGGGTGTGGTGGTGCCGGGTCGTGTGGTGATGGTGTTTCCGGGTCAGGGTTCGCAGTGGGTGGGGATGGGGCGTGAGCTGTTGCGTGAGAGTGAGGTGTTTGCGGGTGTGGTGGCGGAGTGTGAGGAGGTGTTGGCGCCGTTGGTGGAGTGGTCGTTGACGGAGGTGTTGCGTGAGGGTGATGAGGATGTTCTGGGTCGGGTGGATGTGGTGCAGCCGGTGTTGTTCGTGGTGATGGTGGGGTTGGCGCGGTTGTGGGAGTCGGTGGGTGTGGTGCCGGATGTGGTGGTGGGGCATTCGCAGGGTGAGATCGCTGCTGCTCATATCGCGGGTGGGTTGTCGTTGGAGGATGCGGTGCGGGTGGTGGCGTTGCGTTCGCGGGCGTTGGTGTCGTTGGCGGGTGGTGGGGCGATGGCGCAGGTGGCGTTGGGTGAGGAGGCGGTGTTGGAGCTGGTTTCGGCGTGGGAGGGCCGGGTGGGTGTGGCGGCGGTCAATGGTCCGGCGTCGACGGTGGTCTCCGGTGAGGTGGGTGCGGTGGAGGAGGTTTTGGCCCGGTGCGAGGAGGAGGGGGTGTGGGCGCGTCGGATCGGGGTGGACTATGCCTCGCATTCGCCGCAGGTGGAGGAGATCGGTGCGGGTCTTGAGGAGGCGCTTGCGGGGGTCAGGCCGGTGTCCTCGTCGTCGGTGGCGTTCTTCTCGACGGTGTCGGGTGGGGTGGTGGATACCGCGTCGTTGGATGCGGGGTATTGGGTGCGGAATCTGCGGCGGCCGGTGCGGTTCGCTCCGGCGGTGGAGGAGTTGGCGCGTTCTGGGGCGGGGGTGTTCATCGAGGTCAGTCCTCATCCCGTGCTCACCGGTGGTATCACCGACACGCTCCAGGCGTCCGGCGCGGGTGGAGGGGCCGAGGTGGCAGCGGTGGTGGAGACGTTGCGCCGGGATCGGGGTGGTTGGACGCAGTTCCTCACCAGCGCCGCCCAGGCGCACGCTTTCGGGGTGGGGTTGGACTGGGATGCTGTTCTTCCGGGGTCTGGTGACGGGGTCCGCGAGCATGTCGATCTGCCGACGTATGCGTTTCAGCGGCGGCGGTTCTGGTTGGAGGGTGTGCGGCGGGGTGGTGTGGGTGATGTGGGTGAGGTGGGTCTGGGGGCGGTGGGTCATCCGTTGTTGGGTGCGGCGGTGGGGGTGGCTGGTCGTGATGAGTGGTTGTTGACGGGGCGGTTGTCGTTGGGGGCGTTGCCTTGGTTGGCTGATCATGCGGTGCATGGGGTGGTGTTGTTGCCGGGGGCGGCGTTGGTGGATCTGGTGGTGCGTGCGGGTGATGAGGTGGGCTGTGAGGTGGTGGAGGAGTTGACGCTCCAGGCGCCGTTGGTGCTGTCGGGTGAGGGTGCGGTGCAGCTTCAGGTGCGGGTGGGTGCGGCTGACGACGGCGGTCGGCGTGAAGTCACCGTGCACTCCCGTCCGGCCCACGACACCGACACCGACCACACCTGGACCTGCCACGCGGTGGGGGCGTTGGGTATTGCTGACGTGGGTGACGTGGTGGAGGGGTTGGGTGTGTGGCCTCCGGTGGGTGGGGTGTCGGTGGGGTTGGAGGGGTTCTATGAGGGTCTTGCGGGGCGGGGGTATGTGTATGGTCCGGCGTTTCAGGGGTTGCGTGGGGCGTGGCGTGGTGCGGGGGGTGAGGTGTTTGCCGAGGTGGTGTTGCCTGAGGGGCTGCGTGAGGAGGCGGGGCGGTTCGGGATGCACCCTGCACTGCTGGACGCGGTGTTGCAGACGTCGCTCCTGGGACTGGGTGAGGGTGAGGGGACGCGGTTGGTGTTCGCGTTCCGTGGTGTGCGGTTGTTGGCGTCGGGTGCGGTGGGTGTGCGGGCGCGGTTGAGGGGTGTGGGTGGGGATGAGGTGGGGGTGTTGGTGGTGGATGAGGCGGGTGAGCCGGTTGCGGTGATCGAGTCGATGGTGGCCCGGTTGGTGGATGACGGGCAGTTGCGTGCGGCGGTGCCGGCTGGGGAGGACTCGTTGTTCGCGATGGAGTGGGAGGAGTTGCGGGGTGTGGAGGTGTGTGCCGGGGATGGTGTGGACGCGGAGTCGGCTTCGGGTTCGTGGTTGGTGGTGGGTTCGGATGTGTTGGCGGAGCGGTGTGGTTTGACGGGTGTGGGTGTGGAGCGGGTTGTGGGTGTGGGGGAGTGGGTTGATGGTGTGGTGTCGGGTGGGGTGGGGGTTGGGTCGGTGGTGTGGTGTGTTGGGGGTGGTGTGGGGTTTGGGGGGTTGGGTGATGTGCCGGGTGGGGTGGCTGGTGTGGTGGTGGAGGGTTTGGGTGTGGTGCAGGGGTGGTTGTCGGGTGGGGGTGGGGGGCGTTTGGTTGTGGTGACGTGTGGTGGTGTTGGGGTTGAGGGTGGGGTGGTGGATCCGGGTCAGGCTGCGGTGGTGGGTTTGGTGCGTTCGGTGCAGGCGGAGCATCCGGGTCGGGTGGTGTTGGTTGATGTGGATCCGGGTGTGGGGTCTGTGGGTGTGGTGGATGTGCGGGGTTTGGTGGCTGGTTTGGTGGGTGTGGGGGAGTGGTTGGTGGCGGTGCGGGGTGGGAGGGTGTTGGTGCCGCGTTTGGTGGGGGGTGTGGTTGGTGGTGGTGTGGTGGTTCCGGATGGTGGTGTGTGGCGGTTGGAGCCGGTGGGTGGTCGGGGTTCGTTGGAGGATGTGGGTGTGGTTGAGGTGGGTGTGGTTGAGGTGGGTGTGGGGTTGGTGCGGGTGGAGGTGCGGGCTGCGGGGGTGAATTTTCGTGATGTGTTGATTGCGTTGGGGCGGTATCCGGGTGCGGCGGTGATGGGTGCGGAGTTTGCTGGTGTGGTGGTTGAGGTGGGTGCTGGGGTGGTGGGTGTGTCGGTGGGTGATGCGGTGATGGGTTTGTGTGAGGGGGGTTTTGGGGCTGAGGTGGTGGTGGATTATCGGATGGTGGTGGGGATGCCGTCGGGGTGGTCTTTTGAGGTGGCGGCGTCGGTGCCGACGGTGTTTTTGACGGCGTGGTATGGGTTGGTGGATTTGGCGGGGGTGGAGCGGGGTGAGTCGTTGTTGGTGCATGCGGCTGCGGGTGGGGTGGGTTTGGCGGCGTTGCAGTTGGCGCGTTATTGGGGTGTGGAGGTGTTTGCGACGGCGAGTGAGGCGAAGTGGTCGGTGGTGCGTGGGCAGGGTGTGGCTGCGGAGCGGATTGCTTCTTCGCGGGAGGTGGGGTTTGAGGGGGTGATTGCGGAGGCGTCTGGTGGGCGTGGTGTGGATGTGGTGCTGAATAGTTTGACGGGTCCGTTTGTGGATGCGTCGTTGCGTTTGTTGGCTGAGGGTGGTCGTTTTGTGGAGATGGGTAAGACGGATGTTCGTGATGCGGGGGAGGTTGCGGCGGAGTTTCCGGGGCGTTCGTATCGGGCGTTTGATGTGCGGGAGGCGGGTCCGGATCGGATTCAGGAGATGTTGGTTGAGGTGGTGGGGTTGATGGAGGCGGGGGTGTTGGAGCCGTTGCTGTTGCGGGTGTGGGATGTGCGGCGGGTGCGTGAGGCGTTGCGGTTTATGGGTCAGGGGCGTCATGTGGGGAAGATGGTGGTGTCGGTTCCGCGGCGGTTGGATCGGAATGGGACGGTGTTGATTACTGGTGGTACGGGGACGTTGGGTGCTTTGGTGGCTCGGCATTTGGTGGGTGTGCATGGGCAGGCGAGTGTGGTGTTGGTGTCGCGGCGGGGGTTGGAGGCGCCGGGTGCTGGGGAGTTGCGTGCTGAGTTGGTGGGTATGGGGGCGCGGGTGGAGGTGGTGGCGTGTGATGTTGCTGAGGCTGAGGGGGTTGCTCGGGCTTTGGCTGCTGTTCCTGTTGGTCATTCGTTGACGGGTGTGGTGCATGCGGCGGGTGTGTTGGATGACGGGTTGGTGGGGGATTTGACGGAGGAGCGTGTGCGGGGGGTGTTGCGGGCGAAGGTGGATGGTGCGTGGCGGCTTCATGAGGCGACGTGTGGGTTGCCGGGGGTGGCTGGGTTTGTGTTGTTTTCTTCGATGGCGGGTTTGTTGGGTGGTCCGGGGCAGGGGAATTATGCGGCGGCGAATTCGTTTTTGGATGCGCTTGCTGAGTTCCGTCGTGGGCGGGGGTTGCCGGCTGTTTCTGTGGCGTGGGGTTTGTGGGAGGACGATAGTGCGTTGACGGGGGGTATGGCCGAGGCGGATCGGGCGCGGTTGGCGCGGCGTGGGTTCGCGCCGATGCCCGCCGCCCACGCACTCCAACTCCTCGACGCAGCGGTGGAGTCCGGGTGGCCGGTGGTGATGGCCGCGACAGTGGACACCGCCCGGTTGCGGGCGGCGAACACCACCGAGGCGGACCTGCGGGCGCTGCCGGCCCCGATGCGCAGTCTGCTGCCCTCCACCACCTCCCGCACCACCCGCCGCCTCGCCCACAGCGACGACCAGCAGGAGACCGAGAGCCTCCGCAGCCGCCTGACCCAACTCGAAGAAACGCAACAGTTGGATGTGTTGGTGGAGTTGGTGTGTTCGCATGCGGCGGTGGTGTTGGGGCATGGGAGTGCTGCGGGGGTGGAGGCTGATCGGGCGTTTCGGGATGCGGGTTTTGATTCGTTGACTGCGGTGGAGTTGCGGAACCGGTTGGGTGCTGCGGTGGGTTTGCGGTTGCCGGCGACGTTGGTGTTCGACTATCCGACGCCGTTGGTGTTGGCGTCTTATCTGCGGGGGGAGTTGGTTGGTTCTGTTGGTGGGTTGGCGGTGCGGGGTGAGGATGCTGTGGTTCCGGTGGTGGGGGATGTGGTGGATGATCCGGTGGTGATTGTGGGTATGGCGTGTCGTTTTCCTGGTGGGGTGGGTTCGCCGGAGGATTTGTGGCGTTTGGTGGATGAGGGTGGGGATGCGATTGGTGATTTCCCGTTGGATCGGGGGTGGGATCTGGAGGGGCTTTTCGATGCTGATCCGGATCGGGAGGGGTGTAGTTATACGCGGCGTGGTGGGTTTGTTGAGGGTGTTGCGGGGTTTGATGCGGGGTTCTTCGGGATATCGCCGCGTGAGGCGTTGGCGATGGATCCGCAGCAGCGGTTGTTGTTGGAGGTGGCGTGGGAGTCCTTGGAGCGTGCGGGTATCGATCCGACTTCGCTCAAGGGCACCCGTACCGGCGTCTTCATGGGCACTGCGGGCTCCGGGTACGCCGTCGGAGTCGGCGAACTCCCAGAGGGGGTCGAGGGGTACTCGATCACCGGTAAAACCGCCAGCGTCGTGTCGGGTCGGGTGGCCTACGCGTTGGGGCTGGAGGGGCCGGCGATGTCGGTGGACACGGCGTGTTCGTCGTCGCTCGTCTCTCTGCATTTGGCGGTGCAGGCGTTGCGCAATGGTGAGTGCTCGATGGCGCTGGCCGGCGGCGTCACCGTCATGGCGTCACCCGACGTCTTCGTGGGCTTCAGTCGCCAGCGGGCACTGGCCGCGGATGGGCGGTGCAAGGCGTTCTCGGCGTCCGCGGACGGCTTCGGTCCCTCGGAGGGGGCTGGTGTATTGCTGGTGGAGCGGTTGTCGGATGCGCGGCGTCGTGGGCATCGGGTGTTGGCGGTGGTGCGGGGGAGTGCGACGAATCAGGATGGTGCGTCGAATGGTTTGACGGCGCCGAATGGTCCGTCGCAGCAGCGGGTGATTCGTCAGGCGTTGGCGAGTGCGGGGTTGTCGGCTGGGGATGTGGATGTGGTGGAGGCGCATGGGACGGGTACGTCGTTGGGTGATCCGATTGAGGCGCAGGCGTTGTTGGCGACGTATGGGCAGGAGCGGGGTGAGGGTCGGGGTCCGTTGTGGTTGGGGTCGGTGAAGTCGAATATTGGTCATGCGCAGGCGGCTGCGGGTGTGGCGGGTGTGATCAAGATGGTGATGGCGATGCGTCATGGTCGGCTTCCCAGGACGCTGCATGTGAATGAGCCTTCGGAGCACATTGACTGGTCGTCGGGTGCGGTGGAGTTGTTGTCGGAGTCTGTGGCGTGGGAGGTGGAGGGTGGTCCGCGTCGGGCGGGTGTGTCGTCGTTCGGTATCAGTGGGACGAATGCGCATGTGATTTTGGAGGAGGCTCCTGGGGGGCAGGAGGTTGTGGAGGGTGAGGAGGGTGTGGGCGCCGATGGTGCCGGTGACGATGGTGTGGTGGGGCTGGGTGGTGTGGTGCCGTTGGTGGTGTCGGGGCGTTCGGTTGGGGGGTTGGTGGCTCAGGCGGGTCGTTTGGGTGAGTGGTTGGGGTCGGGTGGTGGGGTTGGGGTGTCGTTGGTGGGTGTGGGTCGTTCGTTGGCGTTGGGGCGTGCGGGGTTGGAGCATCGGGCGGTGGTGTTGGCTGGTGATCGTGGTGGGGCGGTTGCGGGGTTGGGTGCGGTGGCGGCTGGTGAGTCGGGGGTGGGTGTGGTGTCGGGTGTGGTGGTGTCGGGTGGTGTGGGGTGGGTGTTTTCGGGTCAGGGTGCTCAGCGTTTGGGTATGGGGCGTGAGTTGGCGGGGGAGTTTGGGGTGTTTGCGGAGGTGTTTGGTGAGGTGTGTGGGTTGTTGGATGTGGAGTTGGGGGGTGTGGTGCCGTTTGGTGTGCGGGATGTGGTGTGGGCGCGGGAGGGGAGTGTGGAGGCTGGTTGGTTGGGTGAGACGGTGTATACGCAGGCGGGTTTGTTTGCGTTTGAGGTGGCGTTGGCGCGGTTGTGGGAGTCGTGGGGTGTGGTGCCGTCGGTGGTGGCGGGGCATTCGGTGGGGGAGGTGGTGGCGGCGCATGTGGCGGGGGTGTTGTCGTTGGAGGATGCGGTGCGGGTGGTGGCGGCTCGGGGTCGGTTGATGCAGGGGTTGGAGCCGGGTGTGATGGTGTCGGTGGGGGCTTCGGTGGGGTGGGTGGAGGAGGCTGTTGGGCGTTGGTGTGGTGGGGGGTTGGGGGATGTGGGTGTGTGGGTGGCGGGGGTGAATGGTGTGGCGTCGACGGTGGTGGCGGGTGTGCCGGGTGTGGTGGAGGGGTTGGTGGAGTGGTTGGAGGGTGAGGGTGGTGGGGTGCGGTGTCGGCGTTTGGAGGTGTCGCGGGCGTTTCATACGCCGTTGGTGGAGCCGATGTTGGGTGAGTTTGCTGAGGCGATTGGGGGTGTTGTGCATTGTGGTGGGGGTGTTCCGGTGGTTTCTGGTGTGTCGGGTGAGGTGATGGATGGTGATGCGTGGGGTGTGGGGTATTGGGTGGAGCAGGCGCGGGCGGCGGTGCGGTTTGATCGGGTGGCGGAGTATGTGGGTGGGTGTGGGTTGGGGAAGGTTGTGGAGGTGGGGCCGCGGGGTGTGTTGTCGGGGTTGTTGCGTGAGGTGGTGTCTGAGGGGTCGTCGGTGGAGGTGGTGGCGAGTTGTCGGTCGGGGCAGGGTGAGGTGTTGTCGGTGTTGACGGCGTTGGCGCGGGTTTATGTCACGGGGACCACTCCTGACTGGGGGGCTTTGCTGCCGCGGGCGTCGGCGGCGGATCTGCCGACGTACGCGTTCCAGCACCAGCGCTACTGGCTGGAGGGTGATGCCCGTGGCGCGCTCTCGGAGGCGCCGGTCGACGCTGCGGAAGGCGCCTTCTGGGACGCCGTCGACGACCAGGACGTCGCATCACTGGCCACGACGCTGGGGTGGGATGCCGAGAATGTGCCGTCCTCGCTGGCCGAGGTCGTCCCGGCGCTCTCGGAGTGGCGGCGCCGCCGACGCGAGCACGCGCTCCTGGACGGCTGGCGCTACCGCGTGACGTGGACGCCTGTAGGCGAAGCGGGCACGGCGGAACTGGCTTCCACGTGGGTGCTGTTGGTCCCTGCTAGCGGCGCCGACGAGGAGCTGGTCGAGGGCTGCCGGGCGGCCGTAACGGCTGCGGGCGGGCGCTTCCACCGTCTGGACGTTCCCGACACCGTCGTTGCGGACCGAGCGGCGTTCGCCGAGCTGCTGTCCTCGGAGTTCGCTTCGGCAGGGGAGCCGGGGGCCACTCTTTCCTTGCTGGGTATGGACGAGCGGCCGCACCCGGATGGGTTGTCCTACGGTCTCGCGGCCACCGTGACATTGGTCCAGGCCCTGGCCACGATCGCAGCAGACGCAGACGCAGACGCAGACGCAGACGCAGACGCAGACGCAGACGCAGACGGGAACGGCGAAGCGAGCGGCAGCGGGGGCGGCAAGCGGGCACCCGGCGGTCCGCTGTGGTGTGTCACCCGGGGTGCTGTGCTGACGGGGAACGACGACCCCGCGCTCGACGAGGTGCAGGCACAGCTCTGGGGGCTCGGTCGTGTCGCAGCGCTGGAGCACCCCCGGTTCTGGGGCGGGCTGCTCGACCTGCCGGACCGGGCGGACCGGGCGGACGAGCTTGCCTGGCAGCAGGCGGTCTCGGCCGTCGCCGCCGGAGGTGACCGCGACAGCGTGCGGGAGGACCAGATCGCGGTGCGGGCGCAGGGCGTCCGGGCCCGGAGGCTGGAACGGGCACCGTCCGTGCCGGACGCACCGACGCGGTCGTGGTCCCCTCGCGACACCGTACTGATCACCGGGGGCACGGGTGCGCTGGGCGCCCGGGTGGCTCGCTGGGCGGCCGACGAGGGCGCGGCGCGCCTGTTGTTGCTGAGCAGGCAGGGCAGCGACGCACCGGGTTGCGACGAGCTGGTGGCCGATCTGGAGACGCGGGGTGTTCAGGTCACGGTAGTGGCGTGCGACGTGACCGACGGCCGGGCGCTGCGCGACGTTGTCGCCGAGGCGCGGGTCTCGGGCCCCCCGATCCGTTCGGTCTTCCACGCTGCCGGGTCGGGGCGGCCGGCCTTCCTCGTCGACACCGATCTCGACGAGGTCGCCGAGGTGGTGGCGGCGAAGGTGACGGGCGCGCGCCATTTGGACGAGTTGTTCGCCGACACGCCCGACACGCCCGACGCGCCCGACGCGCCCGACGCGCTGGGCATGCCGGATGCCTCAGGAGCTGCGGGCGAGCAGGCGCTCGACGCGTTCGTCGTCTTCTCCTCCGTGGCGGGTACGTGGGGCAGCGGCGGTCAGGGGGCCTACGCGGCGGCCAACGCCGCGCTCGACGCCCTGGTCCTGGCGCGCCGTGCCCGGGGGCTGGCGGGGACGTCGATCGCCTGGGGGCCGTGGGCCGAGGGAGGCATGGCGGCCTCCGACGACGTGCGGCGACGGCTGCGCGGTCAGGGACTCGGCGCGCTGCCGCCCGAGTCGGCCATGACGGTGCTCCGCCAGGTGCTCGACGAGGACGAGGCGTACATGGCCGTCGCCGACGTCGACTGGCCGCGTTTCCACGAGCTGTTCACGCTGGCCGGGCCGAGCGCGCTGTTCAGCGGGCTGCCGGAGGTGAGGGAGGCTGCCGCGGCGCGGGCGTCGGGTGCCTCCGGGGCGGCGGCGGAGGCGCGACTGCGGCAGCAGATCGCGGGGCTGCCGCGGGGCGAGGCTGAGCGCCATGTCCTGGCCGTGGTGCGTGGTGAGGCGGCAGCCGTCCTCGGCCATGCGGACCCGGAGGCCGTGGAGCCGTATCGGGCCTTCACGGACCTGGGCTTCGACTCGCTGACGGCCATGGAACTGCGGGCCACGCTGGCCACGGCCACCGGGCTTTCCCTGCCGGCCACGCTGGTGTTCGACCATCCCACGCCGCAGACGCTCGCCCGCTTCCTCCTCAGCAAGGTCTCCGACGTGACGGACCGGGCGCCGGCACGGGCGGCGGCTGCTTCCGGGCCGAGGCCGGCGGACGAGCCGGTCGCGATCATCGGCATGGCGTGCCGCTACCCCGGCGGCGTGACCTCCCCCGAGGACCTGTGGAGGCTGGTGTCCGAGGGCGGTGACGCGATCTCGGGCTTCCCCGTCGACCGGGGCTGGGACCTGGCGGAGCTCTACGACCCGGACCCTGACCACGAGGGCACGAGCTACACCCGTTACGGCGGCTTCCTGCCGGACGTGGGTGAGTTCGACGCGGACTTCTTCGGCATCAGCCCCCGCGAGGCGCTGGCGATGGACCCGCAGCAGCGGCTGCTTCTGGAGACCGCCTGGGAAGCGCTGGAGCGCGCCCGCATCAGTCCTGCGAGGCTGGCAGGCAGCCAGACCGGGGTGTTCGTCGGCGCTTCACCGTCCGGCTACGGCCTGGGGGCTGAGAGCACCGAGGGCCACGCACTGGCCGGTACCGCCGGAGGTGTCGTCTCCGGCCGCGTGTCCTATGCCCTGGGCCTGGAGGGGCCGGCCGTCACGGTGGACACCGCCTGCTCCTCCTCGCTGGTGGCGCTGCACCTGGCGGCACAGGCGCTGCGAGGCGGCGAGTGCTCGCTCGCGCTGGCGGGTGGGGTGATGGTCATGCCGAGCCCCGCCGGGTTCATCGAGTTCAGCCGGCAGCGCGGTCTGGCGGTCGATGGCCGGTGCAAGGCGTTCTCCGCGGACGCCGACGGCACCGGGTGGGCCGAAGGGGTGGGCGTCCTCGCGCTGGAGCGGTTGTCCGACGCCGTGCGCAACGGCCACCAGGTGCTCGCGGTGGTGCGGGGCAGCGCGGTCAACCAGGACGGCGCCTCCAACGGCCTCACCGCGCCGAACGGCCCCTCGCAGCAGCGGGTCATCCGCCAGGCCCTGGCCCACGCCGGCCGGACGGTGGCCGACATCGACATGGTCGAGGCGCACGGGACCGGCACCACCCTGGGCGATCCGATCGAGGCACACGCGCTGCTCGACACCTATGGTCAAGGGCGCCCGGAGGGCGCCCCGTTGTGGCTCGGCTCGGTCAAGTCGAACATCGGCCACGCCGCCGCGGCCGCCGGCGTGGCCGGAGTCATCAAGACCGTGATGGCGATCCGGCACGGCGTCATGCCGAAGACACTGCACGTGGAAGAGCCCTCGCCGCACATCGACTGGTCTTCCGGCGCGGTACGGCTGCTGACCGAGCCGGTCGAGTGGCAGACCGGTGGTCGGCCGCGCGGAGCCGGCGTCTCGTCGTTCGGCATGAGCGGCACCAACGTGCACGTGATCCTCGAGGAGGCGCCGGTGGCCGGTGAGCGTGGCGAACCGGAAACCGGGGACGCCGCGCGCCCGGACGGGCAGGAGGGCGCGGGAGGCTCGTCCGTCGAGCCGGAGCGTGGTCTGCTGACAACCGGTGACCCTGTGCCCTGGGCGTTGTCGGGCCGCAGCGCTGCGGCCTTGGCCGCGCAGGCGCGGCGCCTGCACGACGTGGTCGCGGGTGATACGACGACGCCACTGACGGACGTCGGCTGGTCACTGGTGACCACGCGGGCCGCTCACGAGCACCGCGGCGTCGTGCTCGCCCGCGACCGGAAGGGCATGCTCGCCGCTCTCGAAGCGTTGGCCGTCGGAGAGGAGCGGCCCGACGTCGTACGCGGTCGTGCCCGCTCCGACTGCCGTGTGGTGATGGTCTTCCCGGGTCAGGGTTCGCAGTGGGCGGGGATGGGGCGTGAGCTGCTGTCTTCCAGTGAGGTGTTTGCGGGTGTGGTGGCGGAGTGTGAGGAGGCGTTGGCGCCGTTGGTGGAGTGGTCTCTGACGCACGTGCTGCGTGAGGGCGATGAGGAGTTTCTCGGCCGGGTGGATGTGATCCAGCCGGTGTTGTTCGCAGTGATGGTGGGGTTGGCGCGGTTGTGGGAGTCGGTGGGTGTGGTGCCGGATGTGGTGGTGGGGCATTCGCAGGGTGAGATCGCTGCTGCCCATATCGCGGGTGGGTTGTCGTTGGAGGATGCGGTGCGGGTGGTGGCGTTGCGTTCGCAGGCGTTGGTGTCGCTTGCGGGTGGTGGGGCGATGGCGCAGGTGGCGTTGGGTGAGGAGGCGGCGTCGGAGCTGGTTTCGGCGTGGGGGGGCCGGGTGGGTGTGGCGGCGGTCAATGGTCCGGCGTCGACGGTGGTCTCCGGTGAGGTGGGTGCGGTGGAGGAGGTTTTGGCCCGGTGTGAGGGGGAGGGGGTGTGGGCGCGTCGGATCGGGGTGGACTATGCCTCGCATTCGCCGCAGGTGGAGGAGATCGGTGCGGGTCTTGAGGAGGCGCTTGCGGGGATCAGGCCGGTGTCCTCGTCGTCGGTGGCGTTCTTCTCGACGGTGTCGGGTGGGGTGGTGGACACCGCGACGCTGGACGCGGGGTATTGGGTGCGGAATCTGCGGCGGCCGGTGCGGTTCGCCCCGGCGGTGGAGGAGCTGGCGCGCTCTGGGGCGGGGGTGTTCATCGAGGCCAGTCCTCACCCCGTGCTGCTCGCCGGGATCGAGGACGTGCTGGCGGCCCGTAGCGGGACGGCGGACGGCGTGGCACCCGTCGCGCTGGGGACGCTGCGGCGTGACGATGGCGGCGTCGGGCGGTACGTGACCAGCGTGGCCGAGGCCCACGCGGCCGGCGTGCCGGTGGACTGGGCCCGGGTCTTCGGGAGCGCCTCCCGCCGTCAGGTGACGCTGCCGACCTACGCCTTCCAGCGGCGGCGCTTCTGGCTCGAACCCGCCGCCCCGGGTGCCGGCCGTGCCCTGACCGGGGTGGTGGCGGCCGGTGCCGAGGGCGCAGCCGAGGACGCGGTGGCTGCCGACTTCTGGCGCGCGGTGGAAGCGGGCGACCTGGAGTCGCTGGCCGCCGAACTCGACGCGGCGGGCCAGGTGGACCGCTCGGCGCTGGCGGAGGTGCTGCCGTCTCTGTCGGCCTGGCGTCGACGGCGTGGTGAGGACGCGCTGGTGGAGTCCCACTGCTACCGGGAGACCTGGCTCCGCCTGCCCGCCGCGCCGGCCACGCTGTCCGGTGTCTGGCTGGTGGTGGCGCCGCACCCGGGCACCGTCGCGGGCGTCGACGAGGACCTGGTTGCGGCTTGCGAGGACGGCCTGCGGGCCCGCGGTGCCCGGCCGGTCCGCGTGGAGGTGGAGACCGGCGGGTTCGGGCCCGGGCACGCCGCGTGGGCGAAACAGCTCAGGGCTGCCGTCGACGGCCCGGTGTCCGGCGTCGTGTCGCTGCTGGGGCTCGACGAACGGTCGCACCCCGGGGCGGAACACGTGACGACGGGGCTCATGGGCACGGTGACGCTGGTCCGTGCGCTGGACGAGTCCGACGCGGACGGGCCCGTGTGGACCCTCACCCGGGGCGCGGTCGCCGTGGGCGAGTCCGACGGCGGGGCGGGGGCGCCCTCGGCCGCCCAGGCCCCGCTGTGGGCCTTGGGACGGGTCGCCGCCCTGGAACATCCCGGGCTGTGGGGCGGGTTGATCGACCTGCCCGAGACCTTGGACGAGGGCGCGTGGGAGCGGGCGACCGCCGTGCTGGCCGCCCGCGACGAGGACCAGGTGGCGGTGCGCGGCGACGGTACGTGGGGACGGCGGGTGGAACGCGCCCGGCCCCGTGCCCGCAGCGGCGGCGCCACCTGGCAGCCGGACGGGACGGCCCTGGTGACCGGTGGGACCGAGCCGTTCGGCGCCGCGGTGGCCCGTCTGCTGGTCGACGAGGGGGTACGGCACCTGCTGCTCCTGAGCGCCGAGGGACCGGCCGCCCCGGGTGCGGAGGACCTCCTGAGAGAGCTGCGGGAGGACGGGGCCACCGTGACGGTGGCCGCCTGCGACGTCGCCGACCGACGGGCCCTGGCCGACGCGGTGGCGGAGGCCGAGCGATCCGGACCCGCCGTCCGGACGGTGGTCCACACCTCCACCGAACTGGAGCTGGGGACGTTGACCGGGGTCGACGCCGCCCACCTCGACGCGAACGGCCGCACCAAGGTCCTGGGGGCCCAGAACCTCGACGAGGTCTTCCACGACGTCCCGCTCCACGCGTTCGTGCTGTTCTCCTCGATCTCGGCGTTCTGGGGCAGCCGCGACCACGCCGCCTACGCGGCGGCCAACGCCTCCCTCGACGCACTCGCTTCCCGGCGCCGCGCACGGGGGCTGGCCGCCACCTCGATCGCCTGGGCGGTGTGGGACCTCCTCGATGGCCGGGCCGACGGCGTGAGCCGGGAGGAGGCGGATCAGGCGGCCGACATGCTCGGCGCCCTGGAACGGCAGGGGCTGCCGCCGCTGCTGCCCGCCTCGGCGCTGACCGTGCTGCGACACCTGCTCGACCAGGACGAGGCCTGCCTGGCCGTCGCGGACGTCGCCTGGGAGCGCTTTGCGCCGGTGTTCACCTCCGTACGGCGCAGCGCGTTCCTCGACCACCTCCCCGAGGCACGCCGCGTGGTGGAGGCGGCGGGTGCGGAACAGGAGCCGGACGCGGAGACCGCCGACGCCCTGCGGGAGAGGCTCGCGGAACTGACCGAGTCCGCGCGCCGGCAGGCGCTGCTCGACCTGATCGGCACCCACGTCGCGGCGGTACTGGGACAGGACGCCTCGGCGGTCCTCGACCAGGGCAGGTCCTTCCGCGACCTGGGCTTCGACTCACTGACCGGGGTGCGGTTCCGCGGTCGGCTCGGCGCGGCAACCGGCCTCAAGCTGCCGGCGACGCTGGTCTTCGACCACCCGAACGCGGGAGCCCTGGTCGAACGCCTTCTCCACGAGCTGTTCGCTGACGAGGAGGTGGACCTCGTCGTCGTGCAGCGCGAGCTGGACCGCTTCGGGGAGCTGATCGCACGGGCCGCCGAGGCGGGCCTGCGGGACAGGACCGTCGCTTCCCGGCTCCAGGAGATGGTCGACCTGTGGAAGGGCACTGGTACGGCCGGGAAGGAGGGCAGGTCGGCGGCCGAACGGCTGGAGTCGGCGAGCGACGACGAGATGTTCGCCTTCATCCGTGACCAGTTGGGCAAGTCCTGAACCCGGCCGTGGCACCGTCCGCGCAGGACGGTGCCACGGCCGGGGACCACCGGTACGTCGAGCCGTGAGGACGTCCTCGGCGTACCGGCCCCAGGTGTCTTCAGCTCCGACACCCACCGCCGAGCTGCGTTCTCGCCACCCGAGGCGTTGCCCCCGGTGCAGGGGGGCGAGAAGCCTTCTGAAATCCCCCCTCGTGAGTTCGGACACTCGATGGCCAGGCCGCGAGGGCAGGTTGGTGTCCCCGTCTGGTCTCGGCCGGGGTGAGGTGGCCGAAGGCCTTGAGCTTGCGCGGGCGAAGCCGGTTGCGGAAGGTCTCGATGAAGCTGAAGAGCCCGTCGCGGGTGATCCGGTCGGGCCGGCTCCGGGCGCCGGCCTTCCCCTGGAGCGGAGCCCGTGGATCCTGGCCCGTAGCCCCCCCCGCAGGTCCGAGGAGCCGGAGAAGTCCAAAGACGCCGCCGGGCCCCTCCCCGATCCGCGGAGCAGCGGTCGGAGAGGGGCCCGGCGGCGTACGGGGGTCAGATGTCGCGGAAGGTCTCGATCTGGGCGCCGACGGAGTTGAGGCGGGCGGCGAGGTCCTCGTAGCCGCGGTTGATGACGTAGACGTTGCGCAGGACGGACGTGCCCTCGGCGGCCATCATGGCGAGGAGGACGACGACGGCGGGGCGCAGGGCGGGCGGGCACATCATCTCGGCGGCGCGCCAGCGGGTGGGGCCTTCGACGAGGAGCCGGTGGGGGTCGAGGAGCTGGAGCCGGCCGCCGAGGCGGCTGAGGTCGGTGAGGTAGATGGCCCGGTTGTCGTAGACCCAGTCGTGGATGAGGGTCGAGCCGTTCGCGCTGGCGGCGATGGCCGCGAAGAACGGCACGTTGTCGATGTTGAGGCCGGGGAACGGCATAGGGTGGATCTTGTCGATGGGCGCCTCCAGCTTGGAGGGGCGCACGGTGAGGTCCACCAGGCGGGTGCGGCCGTTGTCGGCCCGGTACTCGGGGCCGCGGTCGTGGTCGAGGCCCATCTCCTCCAGCACGGCCAGCTCGACGTCCAGGAACTCGGCCGGCACCCGGCGCACGGTCAGCTCGGAGCCGGTGACGACGGCGGCGGTGAGCAGGCTCATGGCCTCGACCGGGTCCTCGGAGGGGGAGTAGTCGACGTCGACGTCGATCTCGGGGACGCCGTGCACGGTGAGCGTGGTGGTGCCGACCCCCTCGACGGTGACGCCGAGCTGTTCCAGGAAGAAGCACAGGTCCTGGACCATGTAGTTGGACGAGGCGTTGCGGATGACCGTGGTGCCGTCGTGCCGGGCGGCGGCCAGCAGCGCGTTCTCGGTCACGGTGTCGCCGCGCTCGGTCAGGGTGATGGGGCGCTGCGGGGCGGCGGAGCGGTCGACGACGGCGTGGTACATGCCCTCGGTGGCGGTGATGGAGAGTCCGAACCGGCGCAGGGCCTGCATGTGCGGCTCGACGGAGCGGGTGCCGAGGTCGCAGCCGCCCGCGTAGGGGATGCGGAAGCGGTCCACGCGGTGCAGCAGGGGGCCGAGGAACATGATGATCGAGCGGGTGCGGCGGCCCGCCTCCTCGTCCATGGCGTCGAGGTCGAGCTCGGCCGGGGGCGCGATCTCCAGGTCGAGGCCCTCGTTGATCCACCGGGTGCGGACGCCGATCGAACCCAGGACCTCCAGCAGCCGGAAGACCTCCTCGATGCGCGCGACCCGCCGCAGGACGGTGCGGCCGGAGTTGAGCAGGGAGGCGCACAGGAGGGCGACGCAGGCGTTCTTGCTGGTCTTGACGTCGATCGCCCCGGACAGGCGGCGTCCGCCGACGACCCGCAGATGCATGGGGCCGGAGAAGCCGAGCGACACGATCTCGCTGTCGAGTGCCTCACCGATCCGGGCGATCATATCAAGGCTGATGTTCTGGTGCCCGCGCTCGATGCGGTTGACCGCGCTCTGGCTGGTGTGCAGGGCCTCCGCGAGATGCGCCTGGGACCAGCCGCGGTGCTGTCGGGCGTCCCTGATGAGCCGTCCGATCCGGACGAGGTAGTCATCGGTCATGCGTATGAGGTTATCTCATATATGAGATAAAGGCGCGCCGCGTGTGTCGCAAGAGTTCGTGTACCCGCGCCCGGCGCGGTGAATCGGGGTGACGGAAACGCGTGCGGCGCCGGGTCGGGCATGACCCGGCGCGGGGCGATGTACTAGAGTTATCTCGACATCGAGATATCTGACTGGGGATGCGTTGTCGTCAGTCTGCCGCCAGCTTGCTTAGGTCAACCTAAGTTAGGGGAGCCTCAGCGATCGGGCAAGGGCCCGGGCGCGGCAGCATTGCGGCGGTACCGCGCGAATTCATGCACTGAAGGAGACTGTCGTGTCGGCGAACACCTTCGACGCTCGCAGCACGCTGCAGGTGGGCGACGAGTCGTACGAGATCTTCCGGCTGGACAAGGTCGAGGGCTCCGCACGCCTTCCCTACAGCCTGAAGGTGCTGCTGGAGAACCTCCTGCGCACCGAGGACGGCGCGAACATCACCGCCGACCACATCCGGGCCCTGGGCGGCTGGGACTCCCAGGCCCAGCCGAGCCGGGAGATCCAGTTCACCCCGGCCCGCGTCATCATGCAGGACTTCACCGGCGTGCCCTGCGTCGTGGACCTCGCCACGATGCGTGAGGCCGTCAAGGAGCTGGGCGGCGACCCGGCGCGCATCAACCCGCTGGCCCCGGCCGAGCTGGTCATCGACCACTCGGTCATCGCCGACAAGTTCGGCACCCCCGACTCCTTCGTGCAGAACGTGGAGCTGGAGTACGGCCGCAACAAGGAGCGCTACCAGTTCCTGCGCTGGGGCCAGACCGCGTTCGACGAGTTCAAGGTCGTCCCGCCGGGCACCGGCATCGTCCACCAGGTGAACATCGAGCACCTGGCCCGCACCGTGATGGTGCGCAACGGCCAGGCCTACCCCGACACGCTGGTGGGCACCGACTCGCACACCACCATGGTCAACGGCCTGGGCGTGCTCGGCTGGGGCGTCGGCGGCATCGAGGCGGAGGCCGCCATGCTCGGCCAGCCGGTGTCGATGCTGATCCCGCGCGTGGTGGGCTTCAAGCTCACCGGCGAGCTGCCCACCGGCACCACCGCCACCGACCTGGTGCTCACCATCACCGAGATGCTCCGCGAGCACGGTGTCGTCGGCAAGTTCGTCGAGTTCTACGGCGAGGGCGTCGCCTCCATCCCGCTCGCCAACCGCGCCACCATCGGCAACATGTCGCCCGAGTTCGGCTCCACCGCGGCGATGTTCCCGATCGACGGTGAGACGATCAACTACCTGCGCCTGACCGGCCGGGACGAGCAGCAGCTCGCCCTCGTCGAGGCCTACGCCAAGGAGCAGGGCCTGTGGCTGGACCCGGCCGCCGAGCCGGACTTCTCCGAGAAGCTGGAGCTCGACCTCTCCACGGTCGTGCCGTCCATCGCCGGCCCCAAGCGCCCGCAGGACCGCATCGCGCTGTCCGGCGCCAAGCAGCAGTTCCGCGCCGACCTGCCGACGTACGCGAGCGGGGAGCCCGTCGCCAGCACCACCGCGGCCTCCCCGGTGGACGAGGCGAGCGACGAGTCGTTCCCGGCCAGCGACGCCCCGGCCTACGGCAGCGGGGAGAACGGCGCCGGCAAGCCGCAGCACACCGCCGCGGGCAACGCGGCGGGCCGCATCAGCAAGCCCGTCCAGGTCACCGGCGCCGACGGCGTCACCTACGAGCTGGACCACGGCGCCGTCACCGTCGCCGCCATCACCTCCTGCACCAACACCTCCAACCCCTCCGTCATGGTCGGCGCGGCGCTGCTGGCGAAGAAGGCGGTAGAGCGCGGTCTGACCCGCAAGCCGTGGGTGAAGACGACGCTGGCGCCCGGCTCCAAGGTCGTCATGGACTACTACGACCGCGCGGGCCTGACCCCGTACCTCGACAAGATGGGCTTCAACCTCGTCGGGTACGGCTGCACGACCTGCATCGGCAACTCGGGCCCGCTGCCCGAGGAGGTCTCGCAGGCCGTCAACGACAACGACCTCGCCGTCGTCTCGGTCCTCTCCGGCAACCGGAACTTCGAGGGCCGCATCAACCCCGACGTCAAGATGAACTACCTGGCGTCGCCCCCGCTGGTCGTGGCCTACGCCATCGCCGGTTCGATGGACATCGACATCACCACCGAGCCGCTGGCCACCGACGCCGAGGGCAAGCCGGTCTTCCTGAAGGACATCTGGCCCAGCGAGGCGGAGGTCGAGGAGGTCGTCGCCTCCGCGATCGGCCAGGAGATGTTCGGCCGCAGCTACTCCGACGTCTTCGCGGGCGACTCCCAGTGGCAGTCGCTGCCCGTCCCGACGGGGGACACCTTCGAGTGGGACGCCGAGTCCACCTACGTCCGCAAGCCCCCGTACTTCGAGGGCATGGGCATGGAGCCGGCCCCGGTCACCGACATCTCCGGCGCCCGGGTGCTCGCCAAGCTCGGTGACTCCGTCACCACCGACCACATCTCCCCGGCCGGTGCCATCAAGGCCGACACCCCGGCCGGGCAGTACCTCACCGAGCACGGTGTGGCGCGTCGCGACTTCAACAGCTACGGCTCGCGCCGCGGCAACCACGAGGTCATGATCCGCGGCACGTTCGCCAACATCCGCCTGCGCAACCAGATCGCGCCGGGCACCGAGGGCGGCTACACGCGCGACTTCACCCGGGCCGCCGAGGGTGACGGAGGGGCGCCGGTGTCGTTCATCTACGACGCCAGCCAGAACTACCAGGCCGCGGGCATCCCGCTCGTCGTCCTGGCGGGCAAGGAGTACGGCTCCGGCTCCTCGCGCGACTGGGCGGCCAAGGGCACCGCGCTGCTGGGCGTGCGCGCCGTCATCGCCGAGTCCTACGAGCGCATCCACCGCTCGAACCTCATCGGCATGGGCGTCCTGCCGCTCCAGTTCCCCGAGGGTCAGGGCGCCGAGTCCCTGGGCCTGACCGGTGAGGAGGCCTTCTCGATCTCCGGGATCACCGCGCTCAACGACGATGGCATCCCCGAGACGGTCAAGGTGACCACGGACAGCGGGGTCGAGTTCGACGCCAAGGTCCGCATCGACACCCCCGGCGAGGCGGACTACTACCGCAACGGCGGCATCATGCAGTACGTGCTGCGCTCGCTGATCCGCAAGTGACGCGAGTGATCCGCGCGTAGGGCACGTCCGGCGGCCGCCCCGGCGGTGCGCCGGCGTGTCCGGACGGCCACCCGGCGCCGCACCCCGCACCAGCGCGGGGTGCGGCGCCGTCGTCGTGTCACCGGGAGGTCTCGGGGTGAACAAGCCCCGGAGAAAGAAGCGGACAACTGTGCACTCGATCTTGCCCTGGCGGCGGCGAGTGGACTATACCTGTCGGCACCCGGACGTCCGAGCACCTCACGGCGCGCCCCGGTAGTACGACCCTGGCTTCGACCACCCCGCGGTGTAGGGCACTTCGCCGGTAGCGCTTCCGAGAGTCCGGTACACCGCCTGAGTCCTTAGGAAGGCGAGGACTTGAGCATGGGACCTACCGACGTCAATCGCAGAGACCTCATCAGGCGCGCCACCGCCCTCGGGCTGCTCGCCACCCCCGCGCTGGGCGCCCTCACCTCGTGCGCCTCCGGTGGGGGCAGTGACACCGAGAAGGTCGCCGACGGCAAGAAGACCGCCGACAACCCGCTGGGTGTCAACAAGGACGCCGGGCTGGAGGTCGTCATCTTCAACGGCGGCTACGGCGAGCAGTACGCCAAGGACGCCCACACCGTCTACGAGCGCAGCTACGGCAAGGTCAAGCACGACGCCACCCAGAAGATCCGCACCAAGCTCCAGCCGCGCATCATCAAGGGCGACCCGCCGGACGTCATCAACAACTCCGGCGCGGAGCAGATGGACATCGCCAGCCTCATCGCCGAGGGCCAGGCCGAGCCGCTGGACGCGCTGCTCGACGCGCCCACGCTCGACGACCCGGACAAGAAGGTGCGGGACGTCCTGTTGCCCGGCACCATCACCAAGGGCCAGTTCGGCGGCGAGGAGATGTACCAGCTCAACTACTCCTTCACCGTCTACGGCACCTGGTACTCGCAGACGCAGCTCGACCGGCTGGAGGTCGAGTACCCGAAGACGTGGGACCAGATGCTCGCGGTCTGCGCCAAGGCGAAGAAGGAGGGCATAGCCGGCTGGACGTACGCGGGCAAGCACCCCTACTACTTCGCCTTCACCATGTACCCGTTCATCGCCAAGATCGGCGGTGCGGACGTGCTGAAGAGCATCGACAACCTGGAGCCGAACGCCTGGAAGCACGACGCCGTCCGCAAGGCGTTCGAGGCCTACCACGAGCTGTACGCCAAGGGCTACATCCTGGAGGGCACGCCCGGCATCGACCACATCCAGTCCCAGACCCAGTGGAACAAGGGCAAGGCCCTCTTCATCCCCAACGGCTCCTGGGTGGAGAACGAGGCGAAGAAGACCACCCCGGCGGACTTCGAGATGAAGGTCGCCCCGCCCACCGGGCTCGACTCCTCCGACGCCATGCCGTTCGAGACGCTGTGGGCCGAGGCCAGCGAGCCGTTCATGGTCCCCTCCCGGGCCGCGAACGTCCCCGGCGGCATGGAGTGGCTGCGGATCATGCTGGGCAAGGAGTCCACCACCAACTTCACCAAGCTGGTCTCCGCCCTCACCTGCGTGCAGGGCGCGGCGGACGGCATGGACCTCCAGTCCGGCCTCGCCTCGGCGAGCCAGGCGCTCGCGGCAGCCGGGGACAACGTCGTCGCGCCGCGCATCCACGACTGGTACCTGGAACTGCACAAGGACAAGGTCGGCGGTGCCATCGCCGCCATGATGGCCGGCGACCTCACCCCGGCCGAGGCCGTCGACCGCTGCCAGAAGGCCGCCGACGAGACGGCGAAGGACGACTCCGTCAAGAAGTACACGCGAGCGTGATACGCCGGGGCGCGCCCCGGCCGACGGAGTGAGGACACGCCGGAGGGCGGCGCGTCAGGAAGCGGGAGGGTCATGCCGAACGAGGCCAGGGGCGCGACGGACCTGTCGGGCCCGCCCGGTGTGCCCGGCACACCGGGCGGGCCGGACGGGCCCGACGACGGGCCCGACGAGCTGGACGGGCCGCGCGAGCCCGACGGTCCGGACGGGCCGAAGGGCCCCCAGCCGCTCCGGGCCGGACGGAGCCCGGAACGGCTGCGGGCCGCGGACGTGCCGCTGTTCGTGGCGGCGTTCCTCCTGCCGCCCCGGCTCACGCCGACCCGGGTCAAGCACGACCGCCGCTACCGCACGATCGACCGCTACCGGTTCGTGTGCGGTTTCCTCGCGCTGCCGCTGCTGGTCTACACCGTCTTCGTCGTCTCGCCGTTCATCCAGGCGTTCTACTACTCGCTCACCGACTGGACGGGCTACAGCGCCGAGTTCACCTTCGTCGGCCTGGAGAACTACGAACGGCTGCTGGACGACTCCGACTTCTGGGACTCGCTGCTCAACAGCCTGACCCTGCTGGTCGTCGCGCCGGTGGCCACGCTCGCACTCGGTCTGTTCTTCGCCTACATGCTGCAGGCCGGGGGCAGGCGGGGCCGCGGCGAGGCCGTCTCCGGAGTGCGGGGCGCGGGCTTCTACAAGATCGTCTACTTCTTCCCGCAGGTCATCTCGGTGGCGATCATCGGTGTCGTCTGGGCCGCGGTGTACGACCCGATCACCGGGCCGCTGAACGAGTTCTTCCGCGCGGTGGGGCTCGACGGGCTCGCCCAGAACTGGCTGGCGGACCCGGACCTGGCCCTGTGGTCGGTCGTCTTCGTCCTGTGCTGGAGCTTCATCGGCTTCTACGTCGTGCTGTTCTCCGCCGCGATGGGCTCCATCCCCAGGGAGATCTACGAGGCGGCGCTGCTGGACGGTGCCGGGCGCACCGTCACGTTCTTCCGCGTGACGCTGCCCCTGATCCGCGACAGCGTGCAGACCGGGTGGATCTACATGGGCATCCAGGCGCTGGACGCGTTCGCCATCGTGCACATCATGACGATCAACAAGGGCGGGCCCGGCAACTCCACCCTGGTCACGCCGGTGTACCTGTACAAGAAGGCGTTCGACTCCGGGCAGGCCGGCTACGCCACCGCCGTCGGCGTCGTCCTGCTGCTGGTCACCATGGCCTTCGCGGGGATCATGATGCTGCTCGGCCGCCGTGAGCGGATCGAGTACTGAGACAAGCGGGGATGAGGTACCGATGAGCGCCATCCGCACCGACCGGCCCGCCGGGGACGACGCCCCGGCGGACACGCCGCCCGCCTCCGGCGGTCCGGCGCCCGGCGCCGACCGGAAGGCGAGGGACGGGGCGACGCTGAACGTCTTCTCCGGCGCCTTCCTGGTCCTGTGGGCCGTCATGGCCGCGGGGCCGCTGCTGTGGGTCATGGTCAACTCGCTGCGGGACTCGGCGAAGATCCAGGGGCAGCCCTTCGGCTGGCCCACCGACCTCAGCTTCGAGAACTTCGCCAACGCCTGGTCGGACGCGAACATCGGCCAGTTCACGCTGAACTCGGTCATCGTCCTGGCGGGTTCGCTGCCGGGCACGATGCTGCTGGGCTCCATGGCCGCCTACGTGATCGCCCGCTTCGGCTTCTTCGGCAACCGGGCCGTCTACCTGCTCTTCGCCGGCGGGATGATGTTCCCGATCATTCTCGCCGTCGTCCCGCTGTTCTTCGTCATGGACACCATGGGGCTGCTGGACACCCGGGCCGGCCTGATCCTGGTGTACATCGCCTACTCGTTGCCGTTCACGACGTTCTTCATGACGGCCTTCTTCCGGACGCTGCCCGGCAGTGTCGCCGAGGCGGCCATGATCGACGGCGCCTCGCACAGCCGTACGTTCTTCCAGATCATGCTGCCGATGGCCAAGCCCGGGCTGATCAGCATCGGGATCTTCAACTTCCTGGGCCAGTGGAACCAGTTCTTCCTGCCGCTCGCCCTGAACTCCGAGAGCCGGGACGAGGCCCTGCTCACCCAGGGGCTCGCGGAGCTCTCCGTCAGCCAGGGCTACGAGGGCGACTGGGGGGCGCTGTTCGCCGGACTGACGATCGCCATGCTGCCCATTCTCGTCGTGTACATGGTCTTCCAGCGGCAGGTGCAGGAGGGACTGACGGCGGGCGCGGTCAAGTAGCGCCCGCTGCCCGCCGCCGCGCGTCACGCCCGGTCACCGCCGCACTCCTGTCGGACACGCCACATCTGAGCGCACACCCCGCTCAAGGGGTTGACGTGGGTCGGCCGCACACGATCCCCTTAGAGTTCATGTGTTGGAGACGGGCGCGTCGGCATGACCGGGTGCCGCGGCGGCGTGCCGGGGGCGGCCCCGGCCAGGCGGGAGTGGAACAGTAGTGGAGACACCGGGGTCGCAGTCCTCGCTGCACCGCGCCAACCTCGAACGGGTGATCCGCGCCGTGCGCATGGCGGGGTCCCTGACCCAGGCCGAGATCGCCCGCACCACGGGTCTCTCCGCGGCCACGGTCTCCAACATCGTCAGGGAACTGAAGGACGGCGGCATCGTCGAGGTGACGCCGACCTCCGCCGGCGGCCGGCGGGCCCGCAGCGTCTCCCTGTCCGGGAGCGCCGGGATCGTCGTCGGCGTGGACTTCGGTCACTCCCACCTGCGGGTCGCCATCGGCAACCTCGCCCACAAGGTGCTCGTCGAGGACTCCGAGCCGATCGACGTGGACGCCTCCGCGGCCCAGGGGCTCGACCACGCGGAGGCCCTGGTGGGCCGCCTCCTCGCGCGGGCCGGCAGCAGCACCGGGAAGGTCATCGGTGTGGGGCTCGGCGTGCCCGGGCCGATCGACGTCGAAACCGGCGTGCTCGGCTCGACGGCGATCCTGCCCGGCTGGTCGGGCACGAATCCCAGGGACGACCTGGCCGCGCGGCTCGGCGTGCCCGTGCACGTGGACAACGACGCCAACCTCGGCGCGCTGGGCGAGCTGGTCTGGGGCGCCGGGCAGGGCGTGGCGGACCTGGCCTACATCAAGGTGGCCAGCGGCGTCGGCGCGGGCCTGGTCATCGGCGGCCGGGTCTACCGGGGCCCGGGCGGCACGGCCGGGGAGATCGGGCACATCACGCTCGACGAGTCGGGGCCGGTGTGCCGCTGCGGCAACCGCGGCTGCCTGGAGACGTTCACCGCCGCCCGGTACGTGCTGCCGCTGCTCACCCCCAGCCACGGCCCGGAGCTGACCATGCCGCGCGTGGTGAGCCTGGCCCGGGACGGGGACCCCGGCTGCCGCCGCGTCATCGGCGACATAGGGCGGTACATCGGCAGCGGCGTCGCCAACCTGACGAACCTCCTCAACCCGAGCCGCGTCGTGCTCGGCGGCGACCTGGCCGACGCCGGTGACCTGGTGCTCGATCCCATCCGGGACTCGGTCTCGCGGTACGCGATCCCGAGTGCCGCCAGCCGGCTGTCGGTGGTGCCCGGAACCCTCGGCGGCCGCGCCGAGGTCCTGGGCGCCCTCGCCCTCGTCCTGGGCGAGATGGGCGACGCGCCCCTGCTGCGGCCCCTGGACGAACCGGTGCCGGCCAGCGCCTGAGGGCCCGCGAGCGCCCGGGGCCCCGCGAGCGTCGGGGTCTCGACCGGCTCGCCGTTCACCTTGTTCAGGCGCATCCGCCTTCGGCCGCCCCGATCGATTCACTTCTTGACGGCTCCCTCCGGGGTGCCCGGCATATGCCGCGGAGCGGCGGCACACACCGATCGCGGTCCTCCAGGGTGGCTGCCCGGCGCGCGCGACGGGCTCCGCGGCGTGGGCCGGACACCGGCCGCAGACGCCCGCTTCGGCGCGCGTGGTTCTCCACACCCCCACCGCGCCGCAGGGGCGCGACGGTGCGCCGACTAGAATCGGGCGATCGGTGTTCAGGCCCACTAGCCCGACGTAGCTTGACAGCAAGGAGGCTCAGTGCCAAAGGTGCCGCGCGAACCGCGTCGACCCGGCGCACCAGGGAGCACACCCCCGACCGGCGGGCCGCTGCTGCCCAGGATCGGGGGCCCGCGTGACCTCGACGGACTCGCCCCGGAGGAGCTGGACGCGCTCGCCGCCGAGATCCGCACGTTCCTCGTCGAGTCCGTCGCCAAGACCGGAGGCCACCTCGGCCCGAACCTGGGCG
The DNA here is from genome assembly GCF_027460245.1 of Streptomyces sp. WMMC1477. Lineage (NCBI taxonomy): Bacteria > Bacillati > Actinomycetota > Actinomycetes > Kitasatosporales > Streptomycetaceae > Streptomyces > Streptomyces sp. WMMC1477. Next base: position 4,940,952 of record NZ_JAPZBD010000003.1, read on the forward strand.
TGGTGGAGCTGACCATCGCCCTGCACCGGGTCTTCGACTCCCCCCGCGACCGGGTGCTCTTCGACACCGGTCACCAGTCCTACGTCCACAAGCTGCTCACCGGGCGGCAGGACTTCTCCCGGCTGCGGGCCAAGGGCGGCCTCTCCGGCTACCCCTCGCAGGCCGAGTCCCCGCACGATGTCATCGAGAACAGTCACGCCTCCACCGTCCTCGGCTGGGCGGACGGCATCGCCAAGGCCAACGAGCTGCGCGGCACCGGCCACCACGTGGCCGCCGTCATCGGCGACGGCGCCCTCACGGGCGGCATGGCCTGGGAGGCGCTCAACAACATCGCCGCCGCCAAGGACCGCCCGCTCGTCATCGTCGTCAACGACAACGAGCGCTCCTACGCGCCCACCATCGGCGGTCTCGCGAGCCACCTCGCCACCCTGCGCACCACCGACGGTTACGAGCGCTTCCTCGCCCGGGGCAAGGAGATGCTCAACCGCACCCCCGTCGTCGGCAAGCCGCTGTACGAGACGCTGCACGGAGCGAAGAAGGGCCTGAAGGACGTCATCGCCCCCCAGGGCCTCTTCGAGGACCTCGGGCTCAAGTACCTCGGTCCGATCGACGGCCACGACCTCGAGGCCGTGGAGACGGCGCTGCTGAAGGCCAAACGGTTCGGCGGCCCGGTCATCGTCCACTGCCTGACGGAGAAGGGCCGCGGCTACCAGCCCGCGCGCCAGGACGAGGCCGACCAGTTCCACGCCGTCGGCGTCATCCACCCCGACACCGGGCTGCCCGTATCCGCCTCGGGAGCGGACTGGACGTCCGTCTTCGCCGACGAGATGGTCAAGCTCGGCCACGAGCGCTCGGACATCGTGGCCATCACCGCCGCGATGATGCGCCCGACCGGCCTGCACCGGTTCGCCGAGGCGTTCCCCGACCGGGTGTTCGACGTCGGCATCGCGGAGCAGCACGGTGCCGTCTCCGCCGCCGGGCTGGCCCACGGCGGGCTGCACCCCGTCTTCGCCGTCTACGCGACGTTCCTCAACCGGGCGTTCGACCAGGTGCTCATGGACGTGGCCCTGCACAAGCTGGGTGTCACCTTCGTCCTGGACCGGGCCGGCGTCACCGGCACGGACGGCGCCTCCCACAACGGCATGTGGGACATGTCCATCCTCCAGGTGGTGCCCGGTCTGCGGATCGCCGCGCCGCGGGACGCCGAACAGGTGCGCGCCCAGCTGCGCGAGGCCGTCGAGGTGAAGGACGCCCCGACCGTCGTGCGCTACTCCAAGGGCGCCGTCGGGCCCGCCGTCCCCGCGGTCGGCACGGTCGGCGGCATGGACCTGCTGCGCGAGGCGGACACCGACGCCCCCGACGTGCTGCTGGTCTCGGTCGGCGCGCTTGCCCCCATGTGCCTGGAGACCGCCGGGCTGCTGGACCGTCAGGGCATCTCGGCCACCGTCGTCGACCCCCGCTGGGTCAAGCCTGTGGACGAGGCGCTCGCACCGCTCGCCGCACGGCACCGCGTCGTCGTCACCGTCGAGGACAACTCCCGCTCGGGCGGCGTCGGCTCGGCCGTCGCCCAGGCGCTCCGCGACGCGGGCGTGGACGTCCCCCTGCGGGACTTCGGCATCCCACCGCGCTTCCTCGACCACGCCTCCCGCAAGGAGGTGCTCGCCGACATCGGCCTGACGGCTCCCGACATCGCCCGTCAGGTCACCGGCCTCGTCGCCACGCTGGACGGCCGGTACGAGGACGACGAGCCCGCGGCCGACCGCGAACGCGAGCCCGCCACGGACTGACGCCGGGCCGACGCGCCGTCCCCGGCCCCCCACACCGCCTGCGGGCGTTGGCGGGGGGCCGGATAGGTTGTAGCGCATGCCCACCGCCCAGCCGCCGGGGCCGCCCCGCAGCACGCGTACCGTCGAGCCGCCCGGCGCGCTGCGGGCGCCCCGCCCCCGGCAGCCCGAGCCGGACGGCCCCCTCGCCGCCACCCGGTCCGCCGCCCCACGACTGGCGCCCGCACCGGCGATCGCACCGGCGTCCGCGCGCGCCCCCGAACGGCGGTTCTGGCTCCCGCTGGTGCCCGTGCTGCTCGTGCTCGCGTCGGTCACCCGGCTGCCGTCCTTCCAGCGCCCGGTGTGGAACCCGGACGAGGGGTTCGTGGCGACCCAGGCCCGCATGCTCGCCGCCGGGGGCACGCTCTACGACACCGTGGTGGACCGCAAGCCGCCGCTGCTTCCCTGGCTCTACCAGGGCACCTTCGCGCTGTTCGGCGACGAGTCCCTGTGGCCGCTGCGGGTGCTGGCCATCCTCGCCGTCGCGGCGACCGCCGTCTGCGTCGCCGGGCTCGCCCGCGGCCGGTGGGGGCCGCGCGCGGGCGGGGCGGCCGGGGTGCTGTGCGTCCTCGCCTCGGTGGCGCTGAACCCGGAGGACACCCAGGCGGCCACCTTCGAGGTCTTCATGCTGCCGTTCACCGCAGCCGCCCTGTGGGCGGCCGACCGGCGCCGGTGGGCTCTGGCCGGGCTGGCCGTGGCCGGGGCCGTCCTGGTCAAACAGACGGGCGGGGCGGTGCTGCTGCCGGTGCTCTATCTCGCCTGGAGCTCGGCGGACCGCGGCCGGGACCGTCGCGGCGCCCTCGTGCGGACGTTCGGGGGCCTGCTGCTGCCGCTGTTGACCGTGGCGCTGTGCAACGGGGTGTACCGGACCGTCTTCTGGACGGTCACCGGTTCCGGCTCCTACGCCAGCTTCACCGGCTCCGAACTGCACGTCCTGGGGCGCGGCCTGGCCAACACCGGGCTCTTCGCCGCCGGGGCGGCCGGGCTGGTGCTGCCGGTGGCCGTTGTGCTGCGCCGCCGCCTGGCCCACCGTCAGGTGCTCACCACCGACCTGTGGCTGTGGCTTGCCGCCTCGGTCGTCGGTGTCCTCACCGGCTTCCACTTCTTCGGCCACTACTACCTCCAGCTCGTGCCCCCGCTCGCGGTGCTCGCCGCGGGCGCCCTGGGCCTGCTGACCGCCGACTGGCTGCGGCTCACCGCCGTCGTCTCGGCCATGCTGTGCACCGTCTTCGTGGCCTGGGGGAGCCACGCGGGACGGGCGGAGTTCGATCACGTGCGCCGGGTGGCGGACGCGGTGCGGGCCCGCACCGTGCCGCAGGACGAGGTGCTGGTGTGGGGCATGCACCCGGAGACGTACTGGATGGCGGACCGCATGCCCGCCTCCCGCTATCTGACGGCCGGGCTGCTCACCAACTACAGCGGCGGACGCAACGGCCCGCGGGTCGGCCAGGAGTACGGGATGAGCGGCTCCTGGCCCACGCTGATGCGGGAGCTGAACGAGGACCCGCCGGCGCTCATCGTGGACGACTCCCGCGGCAAGCCGTACCGGCCCGCCCGGATGCCGCACCTGCGGCAGTTCCTCGACGCCCACTACGAGCCGGTGGCCGAGGTGGACGGTGCGGTGTTCTACGGCAGAGCGGCACGGGAGCGCTGAGCCCGCACCGGGCGGGTCGTCAGGGGCGCACCGCCCGGGGGCCGACGGTCTCCGCGCCCCGGTCGGTGACGCGGCGGCGCAGCTCGCGGTCGGCCGTCACCACGACACAGCGGCGCCCGGCGCCCTCGTCGGCGACGAGCGCGACCATCGCGTCGTCCCCGCTGCCCGCCGCCGCGACGACGCGGACCCCGGCCACGGACTCCACGCCGCGGGCCGCGCCCTCGACGACGAGCACCAGCTCCAGCGGAGCCGGCACCCCCGCGACCGGGCCGTCCGCCACCGCGGCGGCCAGCCGGTCGCGCAGCCGCTCGGCGGCGCCGCGGCGGTCGCGCCACCAGCCGTCGGGCACGGACCCGACGACGTTGGCGGCGTCGACGATCACCAGGGGGATCGGGGAGGCCATCGGCGGCCTATCGGGCCGCCTCGGGGTGGTGCAGGCACCAGCCCTCCCAGGCCGAGGTGACCATGTCCCGCACGTCGTGCCGGGCCCGCCAGTCCAGCAGTTCGGCGGCGCGGTCGGCGGAGGCGACGATGCGCGGCGGGTCGCCCGGGCGCCGCGGGGCGATCTCCGGGGTGAAGGTGCGGCCGGTCACCTCCGCGATGAGGTCGACCATCTCCCGCACCGAGGCGCCCTCGCCCCGGCCGATGTTGACGGTGACGTCGTCGCCCGCCTTCGTCTGCCCGGAGGCCAGCGCACGGGCCGCGGCCAGGTGCGCGTCGGCGAGGTCGGCGACGTGGATGTAGTCCCGCACGCAGGTGCCGTCGGGGGTGGGGTAGTCGTCGCCGAAGATCTGCGGCGCGCTGCCCTCGGTGAGCTTCTCGAAGACCATGGGAACGAGGTTGAACACCCCGGTGTCGGCGAGCTGCGGCGTGGCCGCCCCGGCGACGTTGAAGTAGCGCAGGCACGCCGTGCGCAGCCCGTGGGCCCGGCCCGTGGCGCGCACGAGCCACTCGCCGGCGAGCTTGGTCTCGCCGTAGGGGCTCATCGGCGCGCAGGGGGTGTCCTCGGTGACCAGCGCGACGTCGGGCATGCCGTAGACGGCGGCGGAGGAGGAGAACACGAACCGCTCCACCCCGCCGGCCACCGCGGCCTCCAGCAGCACCTGCAGCCCGTGCACGTTCTCCCGGTAGTAGCGCAGCGGCACGGCGACGGACTCGCCGACCTGCTTCTTCGCCGCGAGGTGCACGATGCCGGTGACGGCGTGCTCGGCGATCGTCCGGTCCAGCAGCGTGCGGTCGAGGGTGGAACCGACCACCAGCGGGACGCCCTCCGGCACCCGCTCCCGGACCCCGGTCGACAGGTCGTCCAGGACGACGACCCGCTCACCGGCCTGCGCCATGGTGTGGACGACGTGCGCTCCGATGTACCCGGCCCCGCCGGTGATGAGATACGTCATCCCGGCATTCTAGGCAGCTCCCGGAAGCGGCCTTTGAGGTGGTCGGACGCCCGGTCGGACGCCTGAGCGGGGCCGGTGGGAGGCCCGTTCGGACACCCGTCGCACGCCTGGCCGGGCGGCGGCCCGCACCGGCGCCGCACCTCGTGAGGGCTCGGGAAGCGCCGGACGCACGGCGGCGGGAACGCGGACGGCGCCCGTCCCGCGGGAACCGCGGGACGGGCGCCGTGGGGCGGGGCCGTGGCCTGCGCACGGCCCCGCCGGGTGTCACTGCGGGACGCTGGCCACGCCGGGGGCGTGGAACGTCGCGCCGCGCACACGCTCGCTGACGCCGGCCCGGTCCAGGTACGGCGTGATGCCGCCCAGGTGGAAGGGCCAGCCGGCGCCGGTGATCAGGCACAGGTCGACGTCCTGGGCCTCGGCCACCACGCCCTCCTTGAGCATGATGTCGATCTCCTCGGCGATGGCGTCCAGCGCCCGGTCGCGCACCTGCTCCTCGGTGAGGACGGTGTCGCCGGTCTCGAAGAGCTCGGCCACCTCGGGGTCGAGGTCCGTCGTGCCGGGCCGGTACAGCCCGCGCTTGCCGGCCTTGACGATCCGGTCCAGGTTCTCCGAGACGGCGAACCGGTCCGGGAACGCGGCGTGCAGGGTGCCCGCGACGTGGTGCGCCACGGCGGGGCCGACCAGCTCCAGCAGGACGATCGGCGACATCGGCAGGCCCAGCGGGGCCAGCGCGCGGTCGGCGACCTCCACCGGCGTGCCCTCGTCGATCGCGCCGAGCACCGAGCCCATGAAGCGGGTCAGGATGCGGTTGACGACGAACGCGGGCGCGTCCTTGACCAGCACGGCGGTCTTCTTGAGCTGCTTGGCCACGGTGAACGCGGTGGCCAGCGAGGCGTCGTCGGTCTGCTCGGCCCGGACGATCTCCAACAGCGGGAGGACCGCGACGGGGTTGAAGAAGTGGAAGCCGACCACGCGCTCGGGGTGCTTGAGCTTGGAGGCCATCTCCGTCACCGACAGGGACGAGGTGTTGGTGGCCAGGATGGCGTGTTCCGGCACCACGGCCTCGACCTCGGCGAAGACCTTCTGCTTGACGCCCATCTCCTCGAAGACGGCCTCGATGACGAAGTCCGCGTCGCCGAAGGCGGCCGCCTTGTCCAGGGAACCGGTGACCAGCGCCTTGAGGCGGTTGGCCTTGTCCTGGTTCACCCGGCCCTTGAGGAGGAGCTTGTCGATCTCCTCGTGGACGTAACCGACGCCCTTGTCCACACGCTCCTGGTCGATGTCGGTCAGGACGACCGGCACCTCCAGGCGGCGGGCGAACAGCAGCGCGAGCTGCGAGGCCATCAGACCCGCGCCCACGACGCCGACCTTGGTCACCGGGCGGGCCAGCGACTTGTCGGGCGCACCGGCGGGGCGCTTGGCGCGCTTCTGCACCAGGTTGAAGGAGTAGATGCCGCTGCGCAGCTCGCCGCCCATGATGAGGTCGGCCAGGGCCGCGTCCTCGGCGTCGAAACCGGCCTGGCGGTCGCCGTCCTTGGCGGCGGCGATGATGTCCAGCGCCCGGTAGGCGGCCGGAGCGGCGCCGTGCACCTTGGAGTCGGCGAACGCGCGGCCGGCGGCCACGGCCTGGTCCCAGGCTTCGCCGCGGTCGATCTCGGCCCGCTCGACGGTCAGTTCGCCGGAGAGGACGGCGGCCGTCCAGTGCAGCGACTGCTCCAGGAAGTCGGCGCCCTCGAAGATGGCGTCGGCGATGCCCAGCTCGTGCACCTGGGCGCCGCGCAGCTGCTTGTTCTGGTTGAGCGAGTTCTCGATGACGACCTTGACCGCGCGCTCGGGACCGATCAGGTTCGGCAGCAGGACGCAGCCGCCCCAGCCGGGGACGAGGCCGAGGAAGACCTCGGGCAGCGAGAACGCGGGGACGGCCTTCGAGACCGTGCGGTAGGTGCAGTGCAGGCCGACCTCGACGCCGCCGCCCATCGCGGCGCCGTTGTAGTAGGCGAACGAGGGCACGCCCAGGTCGGACAGCCGCTTGAAGACCTCGTGCCCGCCCCTGCCGATGGCCTCGGCGTCGGTGCGCTCCTTGAGCACCTCCACGCCCTTGAGGTCGGCGCCGACGGCGAAGATGAACGGCTTGCCGGTCAGGCCCACGCCGACGATGTCGCCCTGGGCGGCCTCCGCCCGCACCTGGTCGATCGCGGCGTCCAGGTTGGCCAGCGACTGCGGGCCGAAGGTGGTCGGCTTGGTGTGGTCGAAGCCGTTGTCCAGCGTGATGAGTGCGAACCGGCCGGCACCGCCGGGCAGGTCCAGGTGGCGCACGTGCGCCTGGGTCACGACCTCGTCGGGGAAGACGTCCGCCGCGCCCTTGAGCAGCTCCTGCGTGGTGGTCACTTGCCAGCCCCTTCGAAGTGCGGGTTCTCCCAGATCACGGTGCCGCCCATGCCGAAGCCGACGCACATGGTCGTCAGGCCGTAGCGGACGTGCGGCTGCTCCTCGAACTGGCGGGCCAGCTGGGTCATCAGCCGGACGCCGGAGGAGGCCAGCGGGTGGCCGAAGGCGATCGCGCCACCGTACTGGTTGACGCGCGGGTCGTCGTCGGCGATGCCGAAGTGGTCCAGGAAGGCCAGGACCTGGACGGCGAAGGCCTCGTTGACCTCGAACAGGCCGATGTCACCGATGGACAGCCCCGCCTGGGCGAGGGCGCGCTCGGTGGACGGCACCGGGCCGATGCCCATGACCTCGGGCTCCACACCGGCGAAGGAGTAGGAGACCAGGCGCATCTTGACCGGCAGGCCCAGCTCGCGGGCCACGTCCTCGGCGGCGATCAGCGAGGCGGTGGCGCCGTCGTTGAGGCCGGCGGCGTTGCCCGGAGTGACCCGGCCGTGGGCGCGGAAGGGGGTCTTGAGACCGGCGAGGCTCTCCAGGGTGGTGCCCGGGCGCATCGGCTCGTCCGCGGTGGCCAGGCCCCAGCCCGTCTCACCGCCCTCCGGGCTGGTGCGGCGGATGGCGATCGGCACCAGGTCGGACTGGATGCTGCCGTTGGCGTAGGCCTTGGCCGCCTTCTCCTGGCTGGCCACGGCGAAGGCGTCCGCGCGGCCCTTGGTCAGGTGCGGGTAGCGGTCGTGCAGGTTCTCCGCCGTCATGCCCATGAACATCGCCGACTGGTCGACGAGCTTCTCGGAGACGAAGCGCGGGTTCGGGTCGACGCCCTCGCCCATCGGGTGGCGGCCCATGTGCTCGACGCCACCGGCGACGGCGATGTCGTAGGCGCCGAAGGCGACGGAGCCGGCGGTGGTGGTGACGGCGGTCATCGCACCGGCGCACATCCGGTCGATGGAGTAGCCGGGGACGGTCTGCGGGAGGCCCGCGAGGATTCCGGCGGTGCGGCCCAGGGTCAGGCCCTGGTCACCGATCTGGGTGGTCGCGGCGAGGGCCACCTCGTCGATGCGCTCCGGGGGCAGGTCCGGGTTGCGGCGCAGCAGCTCACGGATGCACTTGACGACCAGGTCGTCGGCGCGCGTCTCGTGGTAGATGCCCTTCGGTCCCGCCTTGCCGAACGGGGTGCGGACGCCGTCGACGAAGACGACGTCCCTAGCGGTACGAGGCACGTTGGCTCTCCTCCTGCAGGGTGCGGCCGGGGTTGTCCGGGGGTCGTACCCCGGGGGGTGCCGCCGCCGCGCGGCGCGCTTCCCGCGCCCCATGCTACTAGTCGGTAACCGGCAGGCAAGGGGGTGCCCTGCCCGTGCGTTGCGGTTCCGGTCACACCGGGCACGCCGCCCGCCCCGTGGGGGCGCGGGAGCGTGCCCGGTGTGACCAACGACGCACCCGCGGGCCGCGAGGTGCGGACCGGGGCAGCTCCTGTCCGGTGCCGGAGCTGCGCCGGCCTGCCCCGCGCCGGCGCGCAGATCTCCCCAGCGCGCGGGAGGGGTGCGGGGGTCAGGCGTCGGCGGAGGCCGACAGTGCCGCGGTCAGGAGAGGCAGGGTCTGTTCGATCTGCCAGGGCCGGGCCCCGTGTCCGCGCAGCGCGGCGGCGATGGCCTCGGGTCCCCGGTCGGCGGGCGGTTCCCAGCACAGCCGCCGGACGGTGTCCGGGGTGATCAGGTTCTCCTGGGGGAGGTTCAGCCGCTCCGCGTGGGCGGTCACCGCGGCCCGGGCGGCGGCGAGCCGGGCGGCGGCGGCCGGGTCCTTGTCGGCCCAGGCCCGCGGCGGAGGCGGACCGCTCGGGGTCTGGCCGGGCTGCGGCAGCGCCGAATCGGGCAGGGCGCGGGCGCGGTCCACGGCGCTCTGCCAGTGCTGGAGCTGCTTGCGGCCGGTGCGGTTCCCGAACCCCGAAAGCCGTGCCAGGGCCTCCACGGTCTCCGGCACGGCGAGCGCGGCCTCCACGATGGCCGCGTCCGGCAGCACCTTGCCCGGCGAGACGTCCCGACGGCGGGCCACCCGGTCCCGCGCCTGCCACAGCTCCCGGACGACGGCGAGCTGGCGTCGTCTGCGCACCTTGTGCATGCCCGAGGTGCGGCGCCAGGGGTCCTTGCGGGGTGGCGGCGGGGGAGCGGAGGCGATGGCGTCGAACTCCTGGCGGGCCCACTCCAGCTTGCCCTGCCGGTCCAGCTCCTTCTCCAGGGCGTCGCGCAGCTCGACGAGCAGCTCCACGTCGAGCGCCGCGTAGCGCAGCCACGGCTCGGGCAGCGGGCGGGTGGACCAGTCGACGGCGGAGTGCCCCTTCTCCAGGGTGTAGCCGAGGACGCTCTCGACCATGGCGCCCAGCCCGACGCGGGGGAAACCGGCGAGCCGGCCCGCCAGCTCGGTGTCGAAGAGGGTACGGGGGAGCATGCCTATTTCCCGCAGGCAGGGCAGATCCTGGGTGGCGGCGTGCAGCACCCACTCGATGCCGTCCAGTGCCTCGGCCAGGGCCGACAGGTCCGGGCACGCGACCGGGTCCACCAGTGCCGTCCCGGCCCCGGCCCGGCGCAGCTGGATGAGGTAGGCGCGCTGCCCGTAGCGGTAGCCCGAGGCCCGCTCGGCGTCGACGGCGACGGGCCCGCTGCCCGCCGTGAAGGCGGAGACCACCACCGCGAGCGCGTCCGCGTCCGCGGTGACCGGTGGGATGCCGTCCCCGGGTTCCAGTAGCGGCACCGGGGCCGGTGCGGAGTCCTGGGAGGGGGGCTGAGCTGCGCTGCCTGCTGCGGTCTCCTGTGCGTCGGTCACGTGACAAGGGTATCCGTGACGCCGTTCTTGGCTCGGTTCGCCTCCGGGCGCTCTCGCCCGGTGTCGACGCTCTCCCCCGGCCAACGGCCCCAGTTCACGTTGGGAGGTGCCCCCAGGAGCTCGCTCTGTGGCTCACTCGCCTGGTCGGAGGTGCACGGGGCGGTCCTTCGGCAGGCTCGTGTGCCCGGGGCGCACGAGCCGCGCCCTGCGGCTCACCCGCCCGGACGCACACGCGCCGCGCCCGCCGGGCGGAACGTTCCGCCGGCGGGCGCGGGGTGGGTGTCGCGGTGCGGCGGCGGTCCGCTCGCCCCGCTCGGGTCAGTGGATGATGCCCGTGCGCAGGGCGACGGCGACCATGCCCGCCCGGTCGCCGGTGCCGAGCTTGCGCGCGATGCGGGCCAGGTGGCTCTTCACGGTGAGCGCGGACAGGCCCATCGAGACGCCGATGGCCTTGTTCGACTGGCCCTCCGCCACCAGCCGCAGCACCTCCACCTCGCGGCCGGAGAGCTCGCGCTGCCCGCCGCCCGAGCCGGGGGTGCCGTGCGGGCGCCGGTGCAGTCGGGCCGCGGCGGCCCCGATGGCGGCGGCGCCGGGCCGGGTGTGCATGTTGAGGTTGTTGCGCGTGCCGGTGACGACGTAGCCCTTCACGCCGCCGGCGAGCGCGTTGCGGACGGCCCCGATGTCGTCGGCGGCCGAGAGCGCCAGCCCGTTGGGCCAGCCCGCTGCGCGGGTCTCGGAGAGCAGGGACAGGCCGGAGCCGTCGGGCAGGTGGACCTCCGCCACGCAGATGTCCCGGGGGTTGCTGACGCGGGGGCGGGCCTCGGCGACGGACGACGCCTCGATCACGTCCCGCACCCCGAGGGCCCACAGGTGGCGGGTGACGGTGGAGCGTACGCGGGGGTCGGCCACGACGACCATGGCCGTGGGCTTGTTCGGGCGGTAGGCGACCAGGCTGGTGGGGTGGTCGAGGAGAACAGACACCGAGCCTCCTGGGGAGTGGAGTGTGACGGCAGCCGACTCGAAGCGGTAAGCCGGGGGGCGATCCCTGGGGAAGGGTCATGAAGTGCTTCGGCAGTCGGCCCGGTCTCCTTGAGGGAAAGATCACGAACGAGTGAGTATAAATCGCTCAATTCGGACATGGGGTCGAGTGGCTGACGGCGGCTCGGCGGCCTGTTCTCGCAGGTCGAGCCGGGGTGGGGCGCGTCAGGGGAGGCCCTGCCCCCGCCCGGCCTCGGGGCGCCCTACCGCGACCGCGGTCCGCGGCGCTGGGGGAGCGAGACGACCCCCGGGGCGCCCGGTGGCTGGGGCGCCTCCGCGTCCTCCGCCTCCTCCGGCGGCAGGCCCGCGCACTGGCACAACAGGTCGCACCAGGCCTGCAGATGGGCCGCCACGTCGGGAACTCCCAGCGGGGCCAGCGGAGTCCAGGACGCGCGCAGTTCGATCTCGGCCTCCGGCGGACGTCCGGCGAGCTCGCCGAAGTAGCACGAGCCGGCGCGCGTCACCGTGCCTCCCGGCTGCCGCACCGGCAGACCCCGGGCCTCCAGAGCCCCAATCAGCCAGGACCACGTCACCTCGGGCAGCAGCGGGTCGGCGGCCATCTCCGACTCCAGCTCGGCCCGCGTCAGCGTCACCACCCGGAAGGTGCCCTGCCACCCCTCCTGCCCGCCCGGATCGTGCAGCAGGACGAACCGGCCGTCCGCCAGCTCCTCGCCGTCCACGATCACCGACGCCCCCAGGGCGTGCGCGTGGGGCGCCAGCCTCCGTGGGGCCGGCAGGGGTTCGAGCCGCACGGCCTGCCGAACGCGGGCCCCCGTGAGAGCGGCGGCGACCCGCTGGAAGACCGCCGATCCCGAATCGCCGTCGTCCGGCCCCTCCACCTGGTGTTCTCTCGCCGCAGCCATGGCCCGAAGATTAGGCGCAGAGTGACCGGGAGCCGCGTAGGGACACCCGGTGGTTTACGGCCAAGTCCGACCGTGGGCGTAGCCCGTGGGAGACTGCCCGGTGTGAGTTCCGTTGACCGCCCGCAGGGCCCGCCGACCAAGACGTACGACTCCGCGTTCCTCAGGGCCTGCCGCCGTGAGCCCGTGCCGCACACGCCGGTGTGGTTCATGCGGCAGGCGGGGCGCTCGCTGCCCGAGTACCGCAGGGTCCGTGAGGGCATCGCGATGCTCGACTCGTGCATGCGGCCCGACCTGGTCACCGAGATCACCCTCCAGCCGGTCCGCCGCCACCGGGTGGACGCCGCCATCTTCTTCAGCGACATCGTCGTGCCGCTCAAGGCGATCGGCGTCGACCTCGACATCAAGCCCGGCGTCGGCCCCGTCGTCGCCCGCCCGATCCGCAGCCGCGCCGACCTCGGCCAGCTGCGCCCCCTGGAGCCCGGCGACGTCACCTACGTCACCGAGGCCGTGGGCATGCTCACCGAGGAGCTGGGCGCCACGCCGCTGATCGGTTTCGCGGGTGCGCCGTTCACGCTGGCCAGCTACCTCGTCGAGGGCGGGCCCTCGCGGAACCACGAGCACACCAAGGCGCTCATGTACGGCGACCCCGAGCTGTGGGCCGAGCTGCTGGACCGGCTCGCCGGCATCACCTCCGCCTTCCTGCGCGTCCAGCTCGACGCGGGCGCGAGTGCCGTGCAGCTCTTCGACTCCTGGGCCGGTGCCCTGGCCCCGGCCGACTACCGCAGCCGGGTCATGCCCGCCTCGGCCAAGGTCTTCGACGCCGTCTCCGGCTACGGCGTCCCGCGCATCCACTTCGGCGTCGGGACCGGGGAACTGCTCGGGCTCATGGGCGAGGCCGGGGCTGACGTCGTCGGAGCCGACTGGCGGGTGCCGTTGGACGAGGCCGCGCGCCGGATCGGCCCCGGCAGGGCCGTCCAGGGCAACCTCGACCCGGCCGTGCTCTTCGCCCCGCGCGAAGCCGTCGAGACGCAGGCGCAGGCGGTGCTCGACGCGGCCCGCGAGCTGCCCGGCCACGTCTTCAACCTCGGCCACGGCGTGCTCCCGGACACCGACCCGGACGCGCTGACCCGGCTCGTTTCCTACGTGCACGAGCACACCGCGCGCTGACGGGAGGGCCGGGCGGCATGCGCATCCTCGTCATCGGCGGCGGCATCGCCGGGCTCACCGCGGCCCACCGGCTGCTCACCCGGGCGGGCCTCCCGCCCACCGCGCCCGGCAATGCCCCCGAGGTCACCGTGCTGGAGGCCTCGCGGCGGCTCGGCGGAAAGCTGCTCCCCGGCGAGATCGCCGGGGTCGAGGTGGACCTGGGCGCCGAGTCCATGCTGGCCCGTCGGCCCGAGGCCGTGGAGCTGGCCCGCGCCGTCGGGCTCGGCCCGCGGCTGCAGCCCCCGGCCGTGGCGGGCGGCGCCCTGTGGACCCGCGGTGCGGTGCGCCCCATGCCGCGCGGCCACCTGATGGGCGTGCCCGCGGCCCCCGACGCGCTCGCGGGGGTGCTCTCCCCGGAGGGCCTCGCCCGCGTCGCCGAGGACGCCGAGCTGCCCCGCACCGAGATCGGGGAGGACGTCACGGTGGGCGGCTACGTCGCCGCCCGGCTGGGCCGGGAGGTCGTGGACCGGCTGGTGGCTCCGCTGCTCGGCGGCGTCTACGCCGGCGACGCCTACCGGATCTCCCTGCGGGCCGCCCTCCCGAAGCTCTTCGACGCGGCGCGCGACGAGCGCTCCCTGCTGGCCGCCGTCCGCGCCGTGCAGTCCGCCGCGGCGGCCGAGGCCACCGCGTCCGGGCCCGTCTTCATGGGCATCGAGGGAGGAGTCGGGCGCCTGCCGCTCGCCGTCGCCGACGCGGTGCGCGCCGCGGGTGGCCGAATCTCGACGGGCGTGGCCGCCCGGGAGCTGCTCCGCGCCCCCGGGGGATGGACGGTCACCACCGACGACGGTGTCCACCAGGCCGACGCCGTGGTGCTCGCGGTACCCGCCCCGGTCGCGGCGCGGCTGCTGCGCCGGGAGGCACCGGAGGCCGCCGAAGCGCTCACCGGCGTCGCCTACGCCTCCCTCGCCCTGTGCACCCTGGCCTTCCGCCGCTCCGACCTCGGCACGCCGCCGCCCGAGGGCAGCGGCTTCCTGGTGCCCTCGGTGGACGGGCACACGATCAAGGCGGCCACGTTCGCCTCGAACAAGTGGTCGTGGATCGCCGCGCAGGACCCGGAGCTGTTCGTGCTGCGGACCTCGCTCGGCCGCTTCGGCGAGGACGCCGTCCTCGGCCTGGACGACGCGGAGCTGGTGGCCGCCTCACGGGCGGACCTGCGCGCGTCGGTCGGGCTGACGGCGCCCCCCGTCGCCGGACGGGTCACCCGCTGGACGGACGGCCTGCCCCAGTACGCGGTGGGCCACGTCGACCGGGTGGCCCGGGTGCGGGAGGCCGTCGAGGCCCTGCCGGGGCTGGCCGTGTGCGGGGCCGTCTACGACGGCGTCGGCATCCCCGCGTGCGTCGCCTCCGCCCACCGGGCCGCCGACCGGACCCTGGCGCGGGCCGCCGTGGCGCGGGAGCGAGAATGAGGACATGACTGACGCACCTCACAAGACACCGAACGCGGGCAAGAAGGCCAAGGACCTCAACGAGGTCATCCGCTACACCCTGTGGTCCGTCTTCAGGCTGAAGGACGTCCTCCCGGAGGACCGCGCCGGCTACGCGGACGAGGTCGAGGAGCTGTTCGCGCAGCTCGCCGCCAAGGACGTCACCGTGCGCGGCACCTACGACGTCTCCGGGCTGCGGGCCGACGCGGACGTCATGATCTGGTGGCACGCCGAGACGGCCGACGCGCTCCAGGACGCCTACAACCGCTTCCGCCGCACCCGCCTGGGCCGCGCCCTCGAACCCGTCTGGTCGAACATGGCGCTGCACCGGCCCGCCGAGTTCAACCGCTCGCACATCCCGGCCTTCCTGGCCGACGAGGAGGCGCGCGACTACGTCAGCGTGTACCCGTTCGTGCGCTCCTACGACTGGTACCTGCTGCCGGACGAGGACCGCCGCCGGATGCTCGCCGACCACGGCAAGATGGCGCGCGGCTTCCCGGACGTCCGGGCCAACACCGTCGCCTCCTTCTCGCTCGGCGACTACGAGTGGATCCTCGCCTTCGAGGCCGACGAGCTGCACCGGATCGTGGACCTCATGCGCCACCTGCGGGCCTCCGAGGCCCGGCGTCACGTGCGCGAGGAGGTCCCCTTCTTCACCGGCCGCCGCAAGCCCCTCGTCGAGCTGGTGGCCGGGCTGGCCTGAGCCCGGCCGGGCGGAGTCCCCCGCGCCCGCAGGGGCGCGGGGCACTGCGCCGTCGGCCACCGCGACCGCAGACCGCGACACGGGGGAGGGGCGGCCCCGGTCCGGGCCGGCTCAGCCCGAGACGAGCGGTTTGGCGTCGCGGGCCAGCGCGGTGAGGCGGGAGATGGCACGGAAGTACTTCTTCCGGTAGCCACCGCCCAGCATCTCCAGGCTGAACAGCTCGTCGAACGGCAGCCCCGAGGCGATCACCGGCACCTCGCGGTCGTACAGCCGGTCCGCCAGGACGACGAGCCGCAGCGCCGTGGCCTGGTCCGGGACGGGCGTCACGCCGGTCAGGCACACGGCCGACACGCTGTCGCAGAGCGCGCCGTAGCGGCTGGGGTGGACCTGGGCGAGGTGGCCGAGCAGGGTGGGGAAGGCGTCCAGGCTCGCGCCGGGCGTGCGGTAGGCCGTCCGGGTGACCTCGTCGTCGCTGAACGGCTCGGGGGCCTCGGGCAGCCCGCGGTGCCGGTAGTCCTCGCCGTCGATCCGCTGGGGGCGGAAGTGCGCGGCGAGCCCCTGGATCTCGCGCAGGAAGTCGGCGGCGGCGAACCGGCCCTCGCCCAGCTTCCCGGGCAGCGTGTTGGAGGTGGCCGCGAGGGCCACGCCCTCCTCGACCAGCCGGCTGAGGAGTGTCGAGACCAGGACGGTGTCGCCCGGGTCGTCGAGCTCGAACTCGTCGATGCACAGCAGCCGGTGGGACGAGAGCGTCTTCACCGTCTGCTGGAAGCCGAGGGCGCCCACGAGGTTCGTCAGCTCCACGAAGGTGCCGAAGGCCTTCCGCTCGGCGGGGGCGGGCGTGGCGTGCCACAGCGAGGCCAGAAGGTGCGTCTTGCCGACGCCGTAGCCGCCGTCGAGGTACACCCCGCGCGGACCGGTGGGCCGCGCGGCCTTCCCCCGGCGGAACCAACGGCCCGCCCGGCTTCGCCCGCCCGTCGCCGTCGCGCCGCCCAGGGAGTCGGCGAAGCCGCTCAGCACCTCGACGGCCTCGGCCTGGCTGGGCTGGCCGGGGTCCGGTATGTAGGTGTCGAAGCGCACCGAGTCGAAGCGCGGCGGCGGCACCAGCTCGGCGACGAGCTGTTCGGCGGGCACCCTCGGGTGCCGCTCGCACAGCGCGGCCGGCGTGTCGTCGGCGGTCGTCTGCGGCGCTATCGCGGTCGATGAGGAGGCGGTGAAGGTCGGCACGTATACCACTCTACGGCGCTCAGGGCGCTCCGCCGCACGTCAGTGGCCCGTGCCACACTGCGGCTATGCGACGCCTGTTCCCCCTGTCATCCGAGGCCGGTTCCGATCCGGACCCGACCGCCGACCGCGCGTGGACGCTGGACGAGCTGGCCGACGCCTACGGCTACCCCGGGGCCGCCGACCGTCCCCGGCACGGCCCCGAGTCCGCCGGGACGAGCTGGCTGCGGGGCAACATGGTGGCCTCGCTGGACGGCGCGGCCCACCACGACGGGCGTTCCCAGCCGCTGTCCAGCGACACGGACATGCGGATCTTCGGCGTGCTGCGCGGGCTGGCCGACGCGATCGTCGTGGGCGCCGAGACGGTGCGCAAGGAGGGCTACCGTCCGGCCCGGGCGCGCAAGGCCTTCGCCGAGCGCCGGAAGGCCGCCGGGCAGACGCCCGCGCCCGCCGTCGTGGTGCTCAGCGCCGGCCTCGAGCTGGACTTCGAGGCGCCCCTGTTCTCCGCGCCGCTGACGCCGACGCTGATCGTGACCGGCTCCGGTGCCCCCGTGGAGCGGGTCGAGGCCGCGCAGCACGCCGGCGTGCGGGTGCTGTTCGCCGGCGAGGGCGTCGGCGCCGACCCGGCGCGCGTGCCGGGCGTCCTGGCCGAGGAGGGCCACACCCGGCTGCTCACCGAGGGCGGCCCCTGGATCCTGGGCGAGTTCGCCGCGGCGGGCGTGCTGGACGAGCTGTGCCTCACGGTCTCGCCCCGGATCACGGCCGGGGACGCGCCCCGCATCATGCGCGGCGGCGTCTTCCCCGTACCGGTGGACTTCGGCCTGGAGTCGGTGCTGGAGGAGGCCGGGTTCCTCTTCACGCGCTACCGTCGGCGGTGACACGAGTCGGAATGACGCGTTCCGCTTTGCTCTCGCCGGGCAGACTCTCCCCAGTGCAGGATCGTTAGTCCTACGGGCCCGCACGGGCCGTGGAGAAGAAGGGCACCCGCCGTGTTCACGACCGTACTCATGATCGAGAAGCCGCTGGTGTCGACCGACGTGGAGCTCGTCACCACCCTCCACGGCGAGGAGGAGGTCTCCTTCGTCGTCCTGATGCAGCCGCGCGGGCGGCAGGACCGGCTGCTGCGCGCCCTGGACGACGTCGCCCTGGGCGAGCTTGAGCAGGCGGTCCACGAGGCCGACGAGCCGGAGGGGAGCGAGGCCACCCCACCCGCCCGGCTGGCCCTCGAACACTCACTCAAGGCCCTGCGGGACAGCGGCGCCGAGGCCGGTGGCCAGGTCATCGAGAAGCATCCCCTCCACGTCCTCACCTCCGTGGTCGCCGAGTCGAACGCGGACGAGGTCATCGTCCTGACCGCCCCGCACCTGGTGGAGGAGTTCTTCCACCGCGACTGGGCCTCCCGCGCCCGGCACAAGGTCGGCGTCCCCGTCCTCCGGCTCTTCGCCCACGCGGAGTGACGGGCTGACCGCGAGCCGCCGCTGCCAAGGGGCGGTGGCCGCCGTGGCATGCGGTGACGGCCCCTACCGCGGAGCACGAAGCGTCACGAGAGGTGCGAGAATCGTCGGACGGCGCCGGGCCCGCGAGCCGGCGCCCCGCACAACGCAAAGAGGGAGAACCGCATGGCATCGGGCGCCCCGTCCGGCCTGGACAAGCCGCACTTCATCGGCATCGGCGGAGCCGGGATGTCGGGCATCGCGAAGATCCTAGCCCAGCGCGGAGCGCGGGTATCGGGCAGCGACGCCAAGGAGAGCGCTACCGTGCAGGCTCTGCGCGGCCTCGGCGCCACGGTGTACCTCGGCCACGCCGCTGAGCAACTGGCACCCGACACCTCGGTCGTCGTCGTCTCCTCCGCCATTCGGAAGGACAATCCCGAGCTGGTCGCCGCGACGGCGCGCGGCATCCCCGTGCTGCACCGTTCCGATGCCCTCGCCTCCCTCACGGACGGGCTGCGTACTGTCGCTGTCGCCGGAACTCACGGCAAGACGACGACGACGTCCATGCTCGCCGTCTCCCTGTGCAGCCTCGGTCTCGATCCCTCCTACGCGATCGGCGGCGATCTCGACGGGCCCGGCAGCAACGCCCACCACGGCACCGGGGGGATCTTCGTCGCCGAGGCCGACGAGAGCGACCGCAGTTTCCACGCCTACGCCCCGGACGTGGCGATCATCCTCAACGTGGAGCTCGACCACCACGCCAACTACGCCTCGATGGAGGAAGTCCACGCCTCCTTCGAGACCTTCGTCGAACGCGTCCGCGAGGGCGGCACGCTGGTGATCTCCGCCGACCACGAGGGCGCGCGCGAGCTGACCGCCCGGCTGGCCGCGGCAGGCCGCGGGCCCGCCGTGACCACCTACGGTGAGTCGCCCGACGCGGACGTGCGCATCCTCGACGTCACCGCCCGCGGCCTGGCCAGTGAGGTCACCGTCCTCCTCGACGGTGAGCGGCTCACGTTCACCGTCTCGGTGCCCGGCCGCCACTACGCGCACAACGCCGTCGCCGCGCTGGCCGCCGGTGTGGCCGCGGGCGTCCCGGCCGCCGGTCTGGCCGAGGCCCTCGGCTCCTACACCGGCGTCGGCCGGCGCCTCCAGCGGCTCGGTGAGGCCGGGGGCGTCCAGGTCATCGACTCCTACGCGCACCACCCCAGTGAAATGACCGCCGACCTGGAAGCCTTGCGGGCCGCCGTGCCCGACGGCCGGGTCCTGGTGGTCTTCCAGCCGCATCTGTTCAGCCGCACCCGGGAGCTGGGCGCCCAGATGGGCGCCGCCCTCGCCCTCGCCGACGCCTCCCTGGTGCTCGACATCTACCCCGCCCGCGAGGATCCGGTGCCCGGCGTCACCAGCGAGCTGATCGTGGACGCCGCGCGGGCCCTGCGCGCCGACGTCACCGCTCTGCCCGGCCGGGAGGCCGGCCGCGCCGCCGTCCCGGAGGCCGTGGCGGGAATGGCCAAGCCCGGCGATCTCGTTACGACGATGGGTGCCGGTGACGTGACGGAGCTGGGACCGCAGATCCTCACCCGCCTGGAGACCGGAGGAGAGCGCTGATGGGCTACGACATCGAGAAGCCGGACGAGCAGTGGCGCGCCGAGCTGAGCGACGAGGAGTACCGCGTCCTGCGGCAGGCCGGCACCGAGCCCGCCTTCCAGGGCGAGTACACCGACACCACCACCGAGGGCGTCTACTCCTGCCGGGCCTGCGGCGCCGAGCTGTTCCGTTCCGACACCAAGTTCGCCTCCCACTGCGGCTGGCCGTCCTTCTACGACCCGGCCGAGTCCTCCGCCGTCGAGCTCGTCGACGACTTCTCCTTCGGCATGACCCGCACCGAGGTGCGCTGTGCCCGCTGCGGGTCCCACCTCGGGCATGTCTTCACCGGTGAGGGCTACCCGACCCCGACCGACCAGCGGTACTGCATCAACTCCATCTCCCTGCGCCTGGAGTCCAAGGAGGCCTGAGCGATGCCGGGCTGACGGGCGGGCATCGCCCCGCGGGCCGGGACGCACGTTCGACACCGCGGGCCGTTCCGGGCACCGTACGGCCGTGCGGGCCACGTGCCCCGGGCGGCTTCGCCGCCTTGACGGGGCGCGGGGGGCGGAAAAGAATTCGAGACGTGACGATGCGTCCACCGCGCTTGGGCACCCCGGTGCCCACCGCGACGTACCGCTTGCAGCTCCAGCCCGCCTACCCCTTCGCCGCCGCCGCCCGCGACGTCCCGGCCATCGCCTCGCTGGGCGCCTCCCACCTCCACCTGAGCCCCGTGCTGGAGGCCGTGCCCGGCTCCACCCACGGCTACGACATCACCGACCACACCCGCGTCCGGGCGGAGCTGGGCGGGGAGGCCGGGCTGCGGGCGCTGTCCCGCACGGCGCGGGAACACGGGCTCGGGCTCGTCCTCGACATCGTGCCGAACCACATGGCCGTACCAGCCCCCGCCGCGCTCAACGCGCCGCTGTGGTCCGTGCTCGCGGACGGGCCCTCCTCGCCCTACGCGCACTGGTTCGACATCGACTGGGAGGCGGGCGACGGCCGCGTGCTCCTGCCCGTGCTGGGCGGGCGGCTGGGCGAGGAACTGGCGGCGCTCCGGGTCGAGGACGGAGTCCTGCACTACGCCGAGCACCGCTTCCCCGTCCGCGTCGGCACCGAGTCCCTCCCGCTGCCCGAGCTGCTGGACGCCCAGCACTACCGGCTCGCCTGGTGGCGGCTGGCCCGCACCGAGCTGAACTACCGCCGGTTCTTCTCGGTCTCCGAGCTCATCGGCGTCCGGGTGGAGGAACCGGACGTCTTCGAGGCCACCCACGAACGCGTCCTGGCCCTGCTGGCGGAGGGGGTCGTCGACGGGCTGCGGGTGGATCACCCCGACGGCCTGGCCGACCCGGGCGCCTACCTGCGGCGTCTCCACACGCGCACCGGTGGGGCGTGGACGGTCGTGGAGAAGATCCTCGGCCCCGACGAGCGGCTGTCCGTCAACTGGCCCGTCGCCGGGACGACCGGCTATGACGCCCTGCGCCACATCGACGCCGTCTTCGTGGACCCGGACGGCGCGGCCCGGCTCACCGACCTCTACCGAGATTTCACCCAGGTGGCCGACGACCTCGGCGGGGACTGGGCCGCCACCGTCCGCCGCGCGGCCCACGAGGTGATCGGCCACGAGCTGGACGCCGAGGTGCGCCGCCTCGTCCGCACCGCCCGCGCAGCCCTGGCCCGCGCCGACGGGCAGCGCCGCGGCGACCACGCCGACTGGACGCTCGCCCAGGCGCTCCGCGAGCTGCTCGTCCGCCTGCCCGTCTACCGGCTCTACCGGCCGCCGGACGACGACCCCGTGCTCGGCGACGCGTTCCTCACCGACATCGCCCCCGAGGCCCGGGCGACGTTCACCGTCCCCGAGGAGGCCGCCACCGTCGACGTCGTGAGCCGGCTCATCCTGCGGGACGAGGAGCTGGCCACGCGGTTCGCGCAGGTCTCGGGGGCGCTGCGGGCGAAGTCCGTCGAGGACACCGCGTTCTACCGCTACCTGCCGCTGCTCTCCGCCGCGGAGGTCGGCGGCGAGCCCGGCGAACCGGCCCTGCCGCCCGCCGCGTTCCACGCCTACTGCGCGTACCTCCAGCGCGAGCGGCCCGACACCGGCACCGTCCTGTCCACCCACGACACCAAGCGCAGCGCCGACGTGCGCGCCGCCCTCGCGACGCTCAGCGAGGACCCGGCCGGCTGGGGCGTCCTGCTGCGCCAGGTCACGGAGGAGGTCGCGGGCACCGGGGGCGCGGCTCTCGACCGGCACACCGCGTGGCTCGTCTGGCAGACGGCCCACGGGCTCGGCACACCCGACCGCGAGCGGCTGCTCGGCGCGCTGCTCAAGGCCGTCCGGGAGGCGGGCCTGCACACCACCTGGACGGAGCCCGACGCGGACTACGAGGCGGCGGTGGAGCGGTACCTCGACGCCGGCCCCTGCGGTGCGGGCCGGGCCGCACTGGCCGCCTACGCCGAGGCCACGCGGCCCCAGGCGCGCGTCACCGCCCTCGGCATGACCCTGTTGCACCTCACCATGCCCGGCGTCCCGGACCTCTACCAGGGCACCGAACGCACCTACCGCGCTCTGGTGGACCCCGACAACCGCAGGCCCCCGGTCTTCCCGGCACCGGAGTCCGAGCCGGACGACGAGAAGCTCCGGCTCACCCAGGCCGCTCTGCGGCTGCGCGCACGCCACCCGCACTGGTTCGGCGCGGGCGCCCGCTACGCGCCCCTCACCGCGCACGGACCGGCCGCGGAACACTGCCTGGCCTTCGGCCGCGGTCCCGGTGACGGCGGCGACGCGGGCGCCGACTCCCTCACCGTGGTCACCGTCGTCACCCGGCTGAGCCGTCGGCTCGCCGAGGCGGGCGGCTGGCGGGGCACGGTGCTCCCGCTGCCTCCGGGGCGCTGGCGCGACCTGCTCTCCACGCGCCCGTACGACGAGGGGCGGGCGGACCTCGCGTCACTCCTGGCCGAGGCCCCGGTGGCGCTGCTCGTACGGGAGTGAGGCCGCCCGGGGCCGAGGCCGCCCGGGCGCCGACGCCCACGCGGCCCGGGGCGAGTGAGGCGGCGTCAGGGCGCCGTGAGCCGGAAGCCCACCCGCCCGAAGCGCACATGGTCGCCGGGGCCCACCACCACCGAACCCGTCACCCGGCGGCCGTTGACCCACGTGCCGTTCGACGAGCCGAGGTCCCGCAGCGACCAGCCGACCCCCGTGTGCCGCAGCTGAGCGTGGGCGCGGGAGACGGTGTGGTCGTTCAGCCGCAGCACCGAGCCCGGCGCCCGTCCGATCGACAGCGGATACGGCCCGGGCCCCGGCAGCAGCAGTTCGGGCAGCCGCTCGTGGAGCCACGCCCGCCGCATCCGCGCCGGGAACGCCGACATCGAGCCGAGGAGCCGCTCCAGCAGCCCGGCCCGCGGGCGGCGCGTATTCAGATCGTGCAGGACGGCGTACAGTTCGCCCGGATGCCGGGCATGCAGCACCAGATCCATGCGGCGCTCGAACGTGCGGTGCGAGACGCGTCCGTCCGCGGCGCTCTCCCGCAGGACGGCCAGCGCCTGATCCCGTTCCGCGTCGGTCAGCCGCGGGGGCTGAGCTGCGAACCCGTACGTCGTCATAGCCGTTGATTGTCCGTCGTGGGCGGGCCCGTGTCCAGGTCGGCCCCGCCCGAGCCCCGGCGCCGGGGCCGTCCCATGGCGCGCGGGCCGCCCGGCCGCGACCATGGTGTCCATGCTCTTCGAGGTATGGGCACCACACGCCGAACAGGTCCGGCTGCGCCTCGCCCCGGGCCCGGGGGCCGCCGCGCCGGCCGACCGCCCGATGGAGCGGGACCCGGCCCGCCCCGGCTGGTGGCGGACGTCCGCGCCCGCCGCCTCCGGGACCCGTTACGGCTTCGTGCTGGACGACGGCCCCGTCCGCCCCGATCCGCGCTCGCGCCGTCAGCCCGAGGGGCCCGAGGGGCTCAGCGCCGTCCTCGGCGCCGAGCGGCCCGAGCCGGCCGACTCCTGGCCCGGCAGGGAGCTGAACGGGGCCGTGCTCTACGAGCTGCACGTCGGCACCTTCACCCCCGAGGGCACTCTCGACGCCGCCGCCGGCCGTCTGGACCACCTCGCGCGGCTCGGCGTCACCCACGTACAGCTCATGCCGCTGAGCCCGTTCCCCGGCCGGCACGGCTGGGGGTACGACGGGGTGGCGCCCTGGGCCGTCCACGAGCCCTACGGCGGCCCCGAGGGCCTGCACCGTTTCGTCGCCGCCGCCCACCGGCACGGGCTGGGCGTCGTCCTCGACGTCGTCCACAACCACCTCGGACCCTCCGGCAACCAGCTGCCCGCCTTCGGGCCGTACTTCACCGACCGGCACCACACGCCCTGGGGCGCCGCCGTCAACCTGGACGCCCCCGGCTCCGACGAGGTCCGCGCCTACTTCATCGGCAGCGCCCTGGCCTTCCTGCGGGACTACCGGCTCGACGGGCTGCGCCTGGACGCCGTCCACGCCCTCGCCGACACCCGCGCCGAACACTTCCTCGCCCAGCTCTCCGCCGCCGTGGACGCCCTCTCCGCCGAACTCGGCCGTCCCCTCTTCCTGATCGCCGAGTCCGACCGCAACGACCCGCGCACCACGTCGCCCCGCCCCGAGGGCGGCCTCGGTCTGCACGCCCAGTGGAACGACGACTTCCACCACGCCCTGCACACCGCGCTCACCGCCGAGGCCCAGGGCTACTACGCCGACTTCGCCCGCGACCCGGTGAGCGCCCTCGTCAAGACGCTCACCGGTGCCTTCTTCCACGACGGCACCTACTCCGGCTTCCGTGGGCGCGGCCACGGGGCGCCCGTGGACACCGCCGCACCCGCCCACCGCTTCGTCGGCTACGCCCAGACCCACGACCAGATCGGCAACCGAGCCCTCGGCGACCGCCTCTCCGCCACGCTCTCGCCCGGACGCGCCGCCTGCGCCGCCGCGCTGGTCCTGTGCGGTCCCTTCACGCCCATGCTCTTCATGGGGGAGGAGTGGGGCGCCCGCACCCCCTGGCAGTACTTCACCGACCACCCCGACCCGGAGCTGGCCGAGGCCGTCCGCACGGGCCGGCGCCGGGAGTTCGCCGCGCACGGCTGGGCGGCCGACGACGTCCCCGACCCCCAGGACCCGGCCACCCGCGACCGATCCTGCCTGGACTGGGCGGAGCCCGCCGAGCCGGAGCACGCCCGGCTGCTCGACTGGCACCGCCGGCTCGTCGCCGTCCGCCGCGCGCACCTCGACCCCGGCCTGCGCCTGCGCGACGTCACCGCCGAGGCGGGCGGGACGGCGGACGGCGCCCGTTGGCTGACGTTGCGCCACAGTGGTCTCCTGGTCGCCGTCAACCTCGGCGATGTCCCCGCCGAGGTGCCCGCGCTCGCCGAGGGCGAGCCGCTGGCGGCCACTCAGCGTGCCACCGGCACCACGCTGCCCCCCGAGGCCGCCGTCGTCCTGAAGACGTGACGGGCCCCGGGGACGTGACCGGCCGGGCCCGCCGGACGGCCGTCACGCGGGCCGCTGCAGCACCACCAGGCTGCGGTCGGTGACCGTCACGACCTCGCCGCCGGCCACGTTCGGACCGACCCACGGCGGGTGGCCCTCCTCCCGGGCGGTGTCGACGATCGTGCGCCACTGCCGGCCGTGATCCGCCGGCACGGTGAAGTCCAGCTTCTCGTTGTGCGCGTTGAACATGATGATGAACGAGTCGTCGTGCACCGACTCGCCGCGCGGACCCGGCTCGGAGATCGCGTGCCCGCCCAGGAACACGGTCAGCGCCCGGGCGTGGGCCTCCTGCCAGTCCTGCTGGGCCATCTCCTCACCTTCGGGGGTGAACCACGCGATGTCCGACAGCTCGTCGTGCGTGCCCTCCACCGGGCGGCCGTGGAAGAACCGCCGCCGCCGGAAGACCGGGTGGTCCCGCCGCAGCCACACCATCGCCCGCACGAACTCGCACATCGGGTGCTCCTCGCCCGGCCCGGGCCAGTGCACCCAGGACAACTCGCCGTCCTGGCAGTACGCGTTGTTGTTGCCGCGCTGCGTGCGGGCGAACTCGTCCCCGTGGCTGAGCATCGGCACGCCCTGGGACAGCATCAGCGTCGCCGCGAAGTTGCGCATCTGGCGGCGACGCAGGGCGAGCACGCCCGGCTCCTGCGTCTCGCCCTCGGCACCGCAGTTCCACGAGCGGTTGTGGCTCTCGCCGTCCCGGTTGTTCTCGCCGTTGGCGTCGTTGTGCTTCTCGTTGTACGAGACGAGGTCGTGCAGGGTGAAGCCGTCGTGGCACGTGACGAAGTTGATCGAGGCCAGCGGACGCCGGCCGTCGTCCTGGTAGAGGTCGGAGGAACCCGTCAGGCGGTAGCCGAACTCCGCGAGCGTGCGCGGCTCGCCCCGCCACAGATCGCGCACGGTGTCGCGGTAGCGGCCGTTCCACTCCGTCCACAGCGGCGGGAAGTTCCCCACCTGGTAGCCGCCCTCGCCGACGTCCCACGGTTCCGCGATGAGCTTGACCTGGCTGACCACCGGGTCCTGCTGCACCAGGTCGAAGAACGAGGACAGCCGGTCCACCTCGTGGAACTGCCGGGCCAGGGTGGCCGCCAGGTCGAAGCGGAACCCGTCGACGTGCATCTCCGTCACCCAGTAGCGCAGCGAGTCCATGATGAGCTGGAGCACGTGCGGGCTGCGCATGAGCAGCGAGTTGCCGGTGCCGGTGGTGTCCATGTAGTACCGCGGGTCGTCCGCCAGCCGGTAGTAGGACGTGTTGTCCAGGCCGCGGAAGGACAGCGTCGGCCCCAGGTGGTTTCCCTCGGCGGTGTGGTTGTAGACGACGTCCAGGATGACCTCGATGCCCGCCGCGTGCAGGGCCCGGACCATCTGCTTGAACTCCAGCACCTGCTGGCCCCGGTCGCCCCACGAGGCGTAGGCGTTGTGCGGGGCGAAGAACCCGATCGTGTTGTAGCCCCAGTAGTTCGTCAGCCCCGCGTCCGCCAGCCGGTGGTCCGTCACGAACTGGTGGACCGGCATCAGCTCCAGCGCGGTGACACCCAGGCGGGTGAGATGCTCGACGATCGCCGGGTGGCCCAGAGCCGCATACGTCCCCCGCAGCTCCTCCGGCAGGTCCGGGTGCAGCATCGTCAGACCCTTGGCATGGGCCTCGTAGATCACGGTGCGGTGGTACTCCGTCCGCGGCAGCCGGTCGTCCCCCCAGTCGAAGTAGGGGTTCACCACGACCGAGGCCATCGTGTGCGGCGCCGAGTCCAGGTCGTTGCGCCGCTCCGGCTGGCCGAAGTGGTACCCGTACACCGCCTCGTCCCAGTCGATGCTGCCGCTCATCGCCTTGGCGTACGGGTCCAGCAGGAGCTTCGCGCTGTTGCACCGCTGCCCGCGCTCCGGCTCGTACGGCCCGTGCACCCGGAAGCCGTACCGCTGACCGGGCATGATCCCGGGCAGGTACGCGTGCCGCACGAATGCGTCCGACTCCCGCAGCTCGACGGCCGTCTCCGAGCCGTCCTCGTGCAGCAGGCACAGCTCGACGCGGTCGGCCGCCTCCGAGTAGACGGCGAAGTTCGTCCCCGCACCGTCGTACGTGGCACCCAGCGGATACGCCTGCCCCGGCCAGATCTGCATGGGCCCTCTTCCCTGTCTGCCCTGTCCGTTTCTGCCGCACTGCCCGGCCTGCGCCGTTCAGCGCGTGGTGAACACCGCGTGCACGAGCCGTCACACAAGGGACTATCTTCCCCCGGCGGGGCGGCGAGGCAAAGGAAGTTGGCGGGAGACGGTGCTGCCGCGTCCCGGATCCGCAGTAGGCTCCCCTGATCGAACCATGGGGGCGGAAGGCGGTGCACAGGTGAGTTCGGGAGGGCTGGAGCTCCCACCGGGCGGCGGCAACCCAGGGGAGAGCGCCGCCGACATCCCCGAGCCACGGGCCGGGACGGTCTCCCTGGCCCAGCCGGTGGAGATCGGCGCCGGCCTCTCCTGGTCCGCGGCCACCTGGGCCGACGTGCACACCCGGGCGCAGCGCGCCGGCCGCGCGTACGTCTGGCTCAACCTGGTCGAGCAGCGGCTCCGGGCCGTCGTCGCCGCCGTCCTGCGCCCCGTCTACGAGCCCGTGCACGGCGAGGAATGGGTCGTCGCCGCGGCCGGCCCGGCCGGGCAGGAGTGGGTCCAGCGCGCCGTCGCGGTACGCGAGGTCAGCCGCCGCAAGGGCTACGTGCTCGACCCGGCCGACGACAACCTGCTCTCCTTCCTCACCCTGCCGCAGCTGCGGGAGCTGATGGTCCAGCACTGGCCCTGCTACGAGCCGTACTTCGCCGGGCGCCGCGAGCTGGAGCTGGCCCTGGACGAGCTGGAGCTCGCCCGCAGCGCCGTCTCCCGCAACCGCGCCCTGTCCCCGGCCGTGCTGGCCCAGACGGAACGCACCTCGCAGCGCATCCTCACCCTGCTGGGCGCCGACGCCGCCTTAGCCGGGCGCCTCCCGGTGGACGCGGTCGAGGAGCTCGTCGGCGACCGCTTCGCCGATGTCGTCGGCGTCCACCCCGACCGCGTCCGCCTCCAGCGCAGCCTGCCCGCCGAGGACCTCTTCGGCGGCGCCCGGCGCATCGACGCCATCGGCATCGGCCTCAACCTGCTGGTGCAGAACTACTCCGGGCGCCGCCTCGTCCGCCTCGCCGACACCGGCTGCCGCGTCCGGCTCCTGTTCCTCAACCCGGCCAGCAGCGCCGTCCGCCGCCGTGAGCGGGAGCTCGGGCTCAAGCGCGGCGAGCTGAGCCGCGCGGTGGAGATGAACATCCTGCACATGCGACGGGTCCGCTCGCGCGTACGGGACGCCGCGGCCTTCCGGATCCACGTCTTCGACGAGACGCCGCGCTTCACCGCCTACCTGGTCGACGGCGACGAGCCGGACGGCCTCGCCGTCGTCCAGCCCTACCTGCGCCGAGCCCGCGGCATGGAGTCGCCCGTCCTCGTCCTCCGCGGGGGCGGCCGCACCCTGGTCCAGGACCCTTCGCCGGGCTCCCCGGAGGACGACGGCCTGTTCTCGACCTACCGCGAGGAGTTCGAGTCCACCTGGACGGACGCCCGCCCGGTGTCGTGACGTCCCCCGGCATACCGGGCATAACGGCTTGATATCGATGCGGTGGGAGCCGTGTGTGACATTCCCCTCGCCGTCGCCATGGCCAGGGTGTTTTGCCCTTTTTGTTCCATTTGCCTGATTGAGGGCCGCCCGAGTCCGCTCGGTGACGTGACGGGTCGAGAACGAGCGCAACTGTTCACTCGTAAGATTGGTCTTCGTTCCACGAGCGTCACCGTTTGGGCTCCTGGAATCCTCGACGTCGACCAGCAGGAGCAGCGATGCCGACAGACGTGACGTGCCCGGGTCGGGCGTGCTCATGCTCTGCCGCACGCCGCCGGTGCAGCCGGGGCGCTGGTGGGGTGTTCGACGGCGTGTCGCGTGGTAGTGCCCCTGATGCAGGGTGCGGTGGCCGCATCTCACAACGGCGGAGCCAGGAAAGGTATGGAGATGAATAGTCGTGTTCGGTTGAAGCGGACTGCGGTGCAGTTGCTTCCCGCTCCGACGCGGAAGGCCCTGGCCCGGCAGCGTGACCGGCTCGTGGCCCGCGGGGCGGAACGTGCGCGCAGGGAGCGCGCCGCCGGGCAGCGCCGTGAGCTCTTGGCCGCCGATGCGACGGTACGGGAGGTCACGATCGACGACGTCACGTACCTCGGTCGCATCGTTGACCGGTTCACGGCACGTGAGGCCGCCGCGCACAACCTTAATCTCGTACTCGCCGCCGTCGAGAAGGCCGGTATCGAGTACTTCCTGGTTCCGAGCTCCACCGTGAATCGGCACATCGTGGGCGTGCGCCGGGACGACCGCAGGGACCTTCTCGCGGCGCTGCGCGAGCTGTACCGCGACACGCCGCTGTGTGCGGCCCCCGCCACGGCGGTCGGCGTGCCCGAGGGCACCGCGATGTACCTGGACGGGGCGCTCCCCGCCGACCTGAAGGCTTCCGGCACCATCCGCTTCGGGGAGGTGTTGCTCGGGCCTCGGGGGCAGGTCCTCGCCGACCTCTCGTTCGGCTGCGACGTTGAGTTCTGGAAGGACGGCGCCAGGTTCCTGGAGCAGGAGAACGTCACCCGGCGCAGCTACCGCATCAAGATGCAGTTCCCGGCCGAGGTCGTAGCGGACTCCCTCGTCTCGCCCCGGCGCAACGAGGTGTCCGAGGTGCTGCCCACCGAGGCGCAGAGGCCCACCACGGTGCCCGTCCAGGGACGCCGTGTGCGAACCTTCGAGGACTTCGCCAAGCCGCGGCTCAGCACGATCGATTTCCCCATCGACGTCGTCTACACGTGGGTTGACGGAGACGACCCGGAGATGCGCGCCAAGCGCAATCTCCACCGCGGGCTCAGTGCCGTCGACATCGGCGCCAAAGAGGTCGGGGCTTCGCGCTACACCAGCCACGATGAGCTCAAGTACTCACTGCGTTCACTGCAGATGTACGGAGAGTTCGTCCGTCACGTCTACATCGTCACCGACGGTCAGACGCCTTCTTGGCTCGATATCAACGCCCGTGGCGTGACGGTTGTCGACCACAAGGAGATCTTCGCGGATCCGGACGCCCTGCCGGTCTTCAATTCGCACGCCATCGGTACCCAGCTCCACCACATCGAGGGGCTGTCGGAGCACTATCTCTACTTCAACGACGACGTGCTCCTCGGGCGCCCGGTCGACCCGCGACTGTTCTTCCACTCCAACGGCATAGCCCGGCTGCCTTTCTCTCCCGCGCAGTTCGGCCTCGGAGCCCCGCACGCTCTGGACCCCGCCCCGAACTCCGCGGGGAAGAACGTGCGGAAGCTGCTGCTCGATTCGCACGGCCGGTTCATCACGAACAAGTTCAAACACACGCCACACCCCCAGCGCCGCTCCGT
Organism: Streptomyces sp. WMMC1477; assembly: GCF_027460245.1. Classification (NCBI taxonomy): domain Bacteria; kingdom Bacillati; phylum Actinomycetota; class Actinomycetes; order Kitasatosporales; family Streptomycetaceae; genus Streptomyces; species Streptomyces sp. WMMC1477. The sequence goes on from NZ_JAPZBD010000003.1 coordinate 4,971,415, forward strand.
CATGCGGGAGCTGGAGGAGCGGTTCGCCGAGGAGATCGACCGCACCAGTCGCTCCCGCTTCCGGTCGACGGACGACATCGCCATGGGCGCGACCTTGCACCACCACTTCGCCTACCTGACCGGCCGCGCGGTGCCGGGGGAGTTCAACTACCGATACGTGGACATCGGCAGACCGGACGCCGAGGAGCGCCTCGTCGAGCTGGAGACGACCCGCGGGTTCGACTTCTTCTGCCTGAACGACGTGGACGTTCCAGAGGAGTCGCGAGAGAGGGTCCAGGTCCGGCTGCACGCGTTCCTGGAGTCGTACTTCCCCTTCCCCAGCACGTTCGAGCGCACCTCCTCCTGAGCGCGTTCGGGCAGGCCCCCACCGCTTCACATGATCCGACCCACGACCCACGGAGTTTGCTGATCACATGGGCATACCCCCTCTCGCCGAAGTCAGGCGCCTCACGGAGAAGAAGCGCGACGCCTGGTGGACGGTGCTCCTCGTAGACCCTGTGGCCACACCATTGGTGCGGTGGACGGCGATGTGGACGCGGTTCACCCCGAACCAGATCACCTGGGCGGCCTTGTTTCTCGGTCTGGGCGCAGCGGCTTGCTTCGCCCAGGGGGACTGGCTGTGGCTCGTCGTGGGCGCGGGCCTGTACCACCTGAGCTTCGTCCTCGACTGCATGGACGGCAAGCTGGCCCGGCTCACCGGGCAGGGCACCGAGTTCGGAGGCTGGCTGGACTACGTGTTCGACCGGGTCCGGGTGCTTGCCTGCGCGGTGTGTCTCATGGGAGGCCAGTACACCCGTACCGGCGAGGTCGCCTACGTGTGGATGGCGCTGGTCGTGGTCTTCCTCGACATGCTGCGTTACATCGACGCGCTGCAGATATTCAAGGTCCGCCATAACATGCGGAAGAAGATCCTGGCACGGGTCGAGGCCACTGACGCCCAGGGCGGGGCCGTCGCGAGCGGCGGCGCCAAGCCCACGGCGTTCATGGAGGACCTGCTGCGGGAGAATCCCAACGCGGAGGCCGACGAGGCCAATGCGGACGTCGGGCAGGAAGCCTCTCCCGACAAGCCCAAGGTCGTCGACCTACACCGGGAGTTCAAGGGGCGTTTCCCCTGGTACGCGCGGCTGCGTGACTTCCTGTTGCGGCATCGCATCCGCACGCACGTGATCAGTGGCATCGAGTTCCAGATGGCTGTCTTCATCGTGGCTCCTCTGGTGGATGCCGTCATCCCGGTGACCGTCGCCGCAGGCTCCATGCTGCTGCTGTTCGAGCTGGCGATCATCTACAAGCTCCTGCTCTCGACGCGTGACTTCGCACGAACACTCGACGCACTGGGCCCGGCCCCGGTGAGCATTCCCGCCCAGTCCGGGCGCGCCGCCGCCGACAGCTCGGCCGGTGCCGCAGCGGGCCGGTGAAGTCCTCGCAGGCATCCGTGGTCGCCCCGACCCGGCCGGGGCGACCACGGATGATCAGAGCCTGAGCCTGCGCTTCGGCGTGCGCCGGCCGTACCCTCAGGCGAGGACGTCCCGGCTGAGAAGTCCCTGGTGAGCCGCACGAGGCCCCGAAAGGGGGCGACGCCGTGCAGGTCACGACAGTGACCGAGCCTGGCGATGATCGTCTGTGTCTGCCTGCCTGACGCGCGGTGCCAACCACGACCGGGTGGCCGGGGCGCGATGCTCTGCGGGTGTTCATCAGGTTCCGGGGCGACTGTTCGGGCTGCCCAGGCGGACCCGAACACCCACCGGGGGCTCCGCCGCGACATCGCGATGAACACGGATTCGCCCTCGTCGGCTACCGCCCCGTCGCGCTACTCCGGCGGGCTTCGCCGTGCGCACGCCCACGCCCGGTCTCGGACGTTTGGAGGGCGGGGCGGACCAGCGGGGCTTCATGTGCCCACATCGCCCTCGTGTCCCGCGACAGCCAGCCTCCGGCGGTCCGTGGGGTGCTCGGAGTATGGGGCAGGGCTGGCAGTGATCTCGCCCCACTGCCTTGTTCGCGTCCGTCGCCACGGCAACGCGAACGCTCTCGGAGCACCTCCCGGTCTACCTCGGGCGGCCGGGAGGTTTGGCGGACGTATCTGTCGGATGCTGTGCGTGACATGTGACGTGCCGAGTCACATCCTCTTATCTGCCGTCCCCTATGGGGAGACATGGTGTGATGCGTGCGGAGCCCCACGCCACTCCGCGCGCGTTCACTAGCTGCGCGCCGCGTTCCGGGAGCAGTTCTGCGAGTTCGACGACGGCCGGGCGGCCGAGCGCGTCGTCCGCCGCGTCTTCCTCGGCGAGGACACCGACTCCGCCCTGCCGGTCGTCCCCCTCCAGGAGCGCGGGCACGTACCCACCCCCGCCGAGGTGTTCGCCCCCGCCGAGCGGGTCTGACCGATGCCGGGCGCCCGAGCGTCCCCGGTAGGACAGAGCCGGGCCGGTGGCGAGGAGAAGCTCTCGCCACCGGCCCGGCTCTCGGGTTCTTCGGGGCCCGAGCGGGTCTGACCGGTCAGCTCGCCGCCTTCTCCAGCGCCTCGGCCTCCTTCTCCGGGCTGAGGCCGGTGGTGGCTCGGGGGTGGGTGTGGGCGGGGGCGTCGAGGGTGGCCCAGGTGTCGGCGACGGTGTCGAGCAGGGGGCGCGGGCGCAGGCCCGCGGCGAGGGCCCGGCTGACGTCGGAGCGGTGCATGGCGTCGTGCAGCTCGCCCGGCGGGGCCCAGACGGGGAGCTCGGTCCAGGGCTCGATGCCGGCCGCCAGGATGGTCTCCGGGGCCGTCCAGCGCAGCTCGGCGGCCGAGCCGGTGGCCTGGACGCAGGCGTCGAGGAGGGTGCCCATCGTGGCGTCCCCGGAGCGGCCGACGGTGTCGTAGGCGCCGCCGAGCCCCGAGGTGGCGCCGTCCAGGGCGAAGACGGCCAGGTCGCGGGCGTCGACGTACTGGAGGGGTAGGTCGCGCGGGCCGGGGGCGAGGACGGGGCCGCCGCGGGCGATGCGGCGCAGCCACCACGGCAGCCGGCCGACGTCCTCGCGGGGGCCGAGGATCAGCCCGGCGCGCAGCAGGAGTGCGCGGTCGCCGAAGGCGTCGAGGACGGCGAGTTCGCCGCCGCGCTTGTTGTGGGCGTAGTCGGTGGCCTCGGCGTCGGGGGAGGCGTCGACGACGGGGGTGTCCTCGTCGGCGCCGGCGGGGGCGGGCCAGGTGTAGACGGAGCGGCTGGAGACGTAGGCGTAGTGGCCGCAGGAGGGGGCGAGGAGCCGGGCGCTGTCGCGGACGGCTCGGGGCGCGTCGGTCCAGGTGTCGACGACGACGTCCCAGGTGCCGCCGGCGAGCGCCGTCAGCCCGTCGGGGCGGGTGCGGTCGCCGAGGAGGGAGCGCACGCCCTCGGGGGCGGGGGTGTTGCCCCGGTTGAGGACCGTCACGTCCCAGCCGCGCGCCACGCCCTCTTCCGCCACGGCCCGTCCCACGAAGTGTGTGCCGCCCAGCACGAGAAGGTTCGTCATGGCGCAACTGTGCAGGGGGCGGTCGTCACCCGGAAGCGTTGATCTCCGTCAGCGGAATCGCCGAGAGCGCAACCGCGGCCGTGTGGTGACGGCGGGTCAGGCGACGGCGAGGGCGGGGCGGCTGGCGCGGGCCTCGCGGTAGCGGCGCAGCAGGAGGTCGGCCAGCTCTGGGGCGTCGCCGAGGACGGGGGCCACGGCGTCGGCGCCCGCCTCGGCGGCGCCCGCGGCGATGCGGTCGGGCAGGAAGCCGGGGGCGATGACGTAGGGGGCCACGGCCACCCGGCGGACGCCGTCGGCGCGCAGGGCGCGGACGGCGTCCGCGGTGCGGGGGAGGGATGCGGAGGCGAACGCAGGCCGCACGGCGCACCAACCGGTGGTACGCCGCCACTCCCGCGCGATTTCTGCGATCACTGCGATCGCCTCCGGGTCAGAGGAGCCCGCCGACGCGAGGACGATGCCGGTGGTGGCGGCGTGGGACGGGTGCACTCCCGCCTGCCCGAGCCGCCGCTCCAGGGCGGTGGTCAGCAGGCCGTGCGGGCCGAGGACGTCGGCCTGGGTGACGCGCAGCCGCGGCAGCCGGGCCGCGGTCTCCCGCAGGACGGCGGGGATGTCGCTCTTGGCGTGGAAGGCGCGGGTGAGGAGCAGCGGCAGGGCGACGACGTCCCGCACCCCGTCGGCGTCGAGGCGGTGCAGGGCCTGGGGCACCGAGGGGGCGTCGAAGTCGAGGTGGCCGACGTCGACGCGCAGCCCGGGGCACTGCCGGCGGACCCGTTCGCACAGCGCCGCGACGGTGGCGGCGTGCCGCGGGTCGCGGCTGCCGTGGGCGATGACGAGGAGGGCGGGGGCGGGCATGAGCGGGTCCGTTTCCGTCGGGTGGCCGGTTTTCGTCAGCGGCCGGTCAGGCCGCGGGCGTGCAGGACGCGGCGTTCGAGCGGGGAGAAGAGCAGGGACTCGACGGCGACACCGACGGCGAGGATGAGCGTGACGGCGGCCAGCACCGCGCTCATGGACTCCGCGGTGTTGCCGTCGGCGAGCATCCGGCCGATGCCGGGCAGGGGCGTGGCGGTGATGAGCTCGGCGGTCATGAGGGCGCGCCAGCCGAAGGTCCAGCCCTGGCGCAGGGCGCCGATGAGGCCGGGCAGGGCGGCGGGCAGGAGGATGTGCAGGGCGCCGCGCGGCCCTTGGGCGCCCATGGACCGCCCGGCCCGCAGGAGCAGAGGCGGCACCTGGTCGATGCCGGCCGCGACGCCGACCGCGATGGAGGGCACCGCGCCGAGCAGGACGACGGTGTAGACGGCGCCCTCGGAGGGGCCGAGGGCGATGACCGCGACGGGGACCAGGGCGGCGGCCGGCAGCGACTGGACGGCCGAGAGGACGGGGCCGAACACCGTGCGCAGCGGCGTGAACCGGGTGAGCAGGACGCCGAGGGGCACCCCGATGGCGGCCGAGGCGGCGAAGCCGACGAGGCAGCGCAGCACGCTGTGCCCGAGGGAGGGCAGCAGGGTGCCGTCGGCGAGGGAGTCGCCCAGGGAGGCGGCGACCGCGGCGGGCGCGGGCAGCTCGGCGGACCAGTCGAGCCAGTACACCAGCTGCCACAGCCCGAGCACGAGGGCGACGGCGAGGAGCGGCGGGGCGGCCTTGGCCAGGACGCGGCGCGAGGTGTCGGCGGGCTGGCTCTCCAGGGCGTCGAGCCCGGAGGCCATCTCGACGGCGTCCTCCGTCTCCGGGCCCGGGTCGCGCCCGGAGGGCGGCGTACTCACCGCGTCAGTGACGGGCATGGCGCACGATCTCCCGGTGCAGGTGGCAGGTGATCTCGCGGGCGAGCGAGGTGACGCCGTTGTCCTCGATGCGCCGCGGGTAGGGCAGGTCGACGTCCCAGGAGCGGGCGACGCGCCCGGGGCGCGAGGAGAGCAGGACGACTCGCTGTCCGAGCCGCACGGCCTCGCGGACGTTGTGCGTGACGAACAGGACGGTCAGCTTGCGCTCGGACCACACACGGGTCAGCTCCTCGTGGAGCAGGTCGCGGGTGATGGCGTCCAGCGCGGCGAAGGGTTCGTCCATGAGCAGGACCTCGCTGCCCTGGGCCAGCGAGCGGGCCAGGGCGACGCGCTGCCGCATGCCGCCGGAGAGCTGGTGCACGCGCTTGCCGTAGGCGTCGGGGAGCCGTACGAGCCGCAGCAGCTCCCGGGCCTGTTCCCGGCGCTCGCCCTTGGGGACGCCGGCGAGCCTGAGGGCCAGCTCGATGTTGCGCCCGGCGCTCAGCCACGGGAACAGCGCGTGGTCCTGGAACATCAGGGCGGGCCGCCCGAAGGGCACCTGGGCGGTGCCGGACGTCGGCTGGTCGAGCCCGGCGACGAGGTTGAGCAGCGTGGACTTGCCGCAGCCCGAGGCGCCCAGCAGGCAGACGAACTCGCCCGGCGCGGCCTCCAGCTGGATGTCGTCCAGCACGAGCTGCTGCGCGCCCCGGCGGCCGAACGCCTTGGAGACGTGGTCGAGCCGTACGGCGTAGGGCGCGGGGGCGTGCGCCTCGGCGGCCTGGGCGGGGGCCGGGGTGGCGAGTTTCGTGGGCACTGGGTGTCCTCTCGTCGTTCGCCACCTTCGGCGGGCGGCTACGGCAGGTCAGACCGGACGTACGGGGCGGGCGCGGCGGATGCCGGTCGTGCGGGGTGCGGGACGGGCGTCACGGGCGGCATCGCCCCATGCCGCCCTGGCCGCTGCCGAGGGGACCGCTGCCGACGCGCACTCCGCGCCGGTCGAACGTCGCGAACGGCGTCGCACCGGCCGCCCGGAGGGAGAGGGGGGTCATGTCAGAAGTCCCAGCCCTCGTCGTCGGCGGCGGCCGGAGCGGCGTCGGCGGCGGCCTCGGCGAACGCGTCACCGGCCATGCCGGCGGTGAGCGTGGTGCCGTCGGCCGGGTCGACGAGCAGGAAGGAACCGGTGCGCCGGGAGTCGGCGTAGGCGTCCACGGCCAGCGGCTCGGCGGTGCGCAGGACGACGCGGCCGATGTCGTTGGCGGCGAGGGTGCCGGGTTCGGGGTGCTGGGAGAGGTCGTCGAGCGTGAGCCGCGAGGGGATCTGCTTGACGATGGCCTTGACGGTGCGCGTGGTGTGCTTGAGCAGGACGCGCTGGCCCGCGCTGAGCGGGGTGTCGTGCAGGTGGCACACGGTCGCGGTGAGGTCCTGGCCGGGGGTGACGACCGCGTCCGCGGGGGCGATGAGGTCGCCGCGCGAGACGTCCAGGTCGTCGGAGAGCCGCAGGGTGACGGACTGCGGCGCCCAGGCGACGTCGACGGGCTCGCCGAGCGCGTCGATGCCCTCGATCGTCGACGTCCGGCCCGAGGGCAGGACGGTGACGGGCTGGCCCACGCGCAGCACGCCGGAGGCGATCTGCCCGGCGTAGCCGCGGTAGTCGGGCAGCTCGGGGGTCTGCGGCCGGATCACGTACTGGACGGGGAAGCGGGCGACGTCGTCGGACGGGTCGTGGGTGACGGGGACCGTCTCCAGGTGCTCCAGCACGGTGGGCCCCGCGTACCAGTCCATGTGCGCGGAGGCCGTCACGACGTTGTCGCCGACCAGGGCGGAGATGGGGATGGCGGTGACCTCCGGGACGCCGAGGGAGGCCGCGTAGGCGGTGAACTCCTCGGCGATGGCGGCGAAGAGCGACTCCTCGTAGCCGACGAGGTCCATCTTGTTGACGGCCAGCACGACGTGCGGGACGCGCAGCAGGGCGGCGACGGCGGCGTGCCGGCGGGTCTGCTCGACGACGCCGTTGCGGGCGTCCACCAGCACCACGGCCAGCTCGGCGGTGGAGGCGCCGGTGACCATGTTGCGGGTGTACTGCACGTGCCCGGGGGTGTCGGCGAGGATGAACCGCCGCCGGGGCGTGGCGAAGTAGCGGTAGGCGACGTCGATCGTGATGCCCTGCTCCCGCTCGGCGCGCAGGCCGTCGGTCAGCAGGGCCAGGTCGGGGGCCTCCTGGCCGCGGCTGCGGGAGGCGTGCTCGACGGCCTCCAGCTGGTCGGCCAGGACCGACTTGGAGTCGTGCAGCAGCCGTCCGACGAGGGTGGACTTGCCGTCGTCCACGCTGCCGGCGGTGGCGAAGCGCAGCAGCGAGGTGGCCGACGTTTCGGAGACCTCGGCGGCCGGTGTCGTGCTCGGCTGGCTCATCAGAAGTACCCCTCGCGCTTGCGGTCTTCCATCGCGGCCTCGGACAGTTTGTCGTCGGCCCGCGTCGCGCCCCGCTCGGTGAGCCGGGAGGCGGCGATCTCGGTGATGACCTTCTCGATCGTGTCGGCGCCGGAGTCGACGGCGCCGGTGCAGGACATGTCGCCGACCGTGCGGTAGCGCACCCGGCGCTTCTCGACGGTCTCGCCCTCCCTGGGGCCGCCCCACTCGCCGGGGGCCAGCCACATGCCGCCGCGGGCGAAGACCTCGCGCTCGTGGGCGTAGTAGATCTGCGGCAGCTCGATGTTCTCGCGCGCGATGTACTGCCACACGTCCAGTTCGGTCCAGTTGGACAGCGGGAAGACGCGCACGTGCTCGCCCGGCGCGTGCCGGCCGTTGTAGAGCTGCCACAGCTCGGGGCGCTGGCGGCGCGGGTCCCAGCCGCCGAACTCGTCCCGCAGGGAGAAGACGCGCTCCTTGGCGCGGGCCTTCTCCTCGTCCCGCCGGCCGCCGCCGAAGACGGCGTCGAAGCGGTGGTCCTCGATGGCGCGCAGCAGCGGCACCGTCTGGAGCGGGTTGCGGGTGCCGTCGGGGCGCTCGCGCAGTTCGCCGCGGTCGATGAACTCCTGCACGGAGGCGACGTGCAGCCGCAGCCCGTGCCGGGCGACGGTGCGGTCGCGGTAGTCGATGACCTCGGGGAAGTTGTGCCCGGTGTCCACGTGCAGCAGCGCGAACGGCACCGGCGCCGGCGTGAACGCCTTGAGCGCGAGGTGCAGCATCACGATGGAGTCCTTGCCCCCGGAGAACAGGATCACCGGGCGCTCGAACTCCCCGGCCACCTCCCGGAAGATGTGCACGGCCTCGGACTCCAGCGCGTCCAGGTGGGACAGCGCGTAGGGGCTGTCGGTGGCCTCGCCGGTCTCGGTCGCGGTCGTCATGCCAGTCCCTTCTGAAGCAGCAGCGTGTGCAGCGTGGCGGCGGACTCCTCGACGCTCTGCTCGTGCGCCTCGATCCGCAGGTCCGGCGCGGCCGGGGCCTCGTAGGGGTCGTCGACGCCGGTCAGCCCGGTCAGCCGTCCGGCCGCCTGCTGGGCGTACAGGCCCTTCACGTCCCGCTCCGAGCACACCTCGACCGGCGTGGCCACGTGCACCTCGACGTACGGCGTGCCCTCGCGCCCGTGCCGCTTGCGCACCGACTCCCGGCTGTCCGCGTACGGCGCGATGACCGGCACCAGCACGGTGACCCCGTGCGAGGCCAGCAGCTCGGCGACGAAGCCGATGCGCTGGACGTTGGTGTGGCGGTCCTCCCGGGAGAAGCCGAGCCCGGCGGAGAGGAACTCGCGGATCTCGTCCCCGTCGAGCACCTCCGTACGCTGCCCGGTCTCCTCCAGCCGCGCGGCCAGGGCGCGGGCGATCGTCGTCTTGCCCGCGCTGGGCAGCCCGGTCAGCCAGACCGTGGCGCCGCGGCGTCCTGCGTCACTCATCGTCTCCGCTTCCTGCCGTCCTTCACCCGTCAGCCGCCCCATCAGCCGTGCAGCCCGCACTCGGTCTTGCCGGAACCCGCCCAGCGGCCCGCCCGCGCGTCCTCGCCCGCCGCGACCCGCCGGGTGCAGGGGGCGCAGCCGACGGAGGCGTAGCCGTCGCTCAGCAGCGGGTTGGTCAGGACGCCGTGCTCGGCGACGTAGGCGTCCACGTCCGCCTGCGTCCAGCGGGCGATGGGCGAGACCTTGACCTTCCGCCGCTTCTCGTCCCAGCCGACGACGGGGGTGTTCGCCCGGGTGGGGGACTCGTCCCGGCGCAGGCCCGTCGCCCACGCCTGGTAGCCCGTCAGCCCCTCCTGGAGCGGGGCCACCTTGCGCAGGGCGCAGCACCGGTCCGGGTCGCGGTCGTGCAGCCGGGGGCCGTACTCGGCGTCCTGCTCGGCGACCGTCTGCCGCGGGGTGAGGGTGATGACGTTGACGTCCATCACCGCCTCCACCGCGTCGCGGGTGCCGACGGTCTCGGGGAAGTGGTAGCCGGTGTCGAGGAAGACGACGTCGACGCCCGGGAACACCCGCGAGGCGAGGTGGGCCACGACGGCGTCCTCCATGGAGGACGTCACGCAGAAGCGCTCGCCGAAGGTGTCGGCGGCCCAGCGCAGGATCTCCCGCGCCGGTGCCTCCTCCAGCTCCCGCCCGGCCCGTTCGGCCAGCTCCCGCAGCTCGCTGGCGGTCTCGGCGGCGGTGGTCATGCGGTTCCCCCTTCGTCGTCTCCGGTGCGCTCGGCACCGCGTGCGAAGCCCCGGGCGAGCAGGCCGAGGAAGGAGAGCCTGAAGGCCCGGTTGCAGGCGCCGCACTCCCAGGCGCCGTGCCCCTCCTCGGACGGCCGCAGGTCCTCGTCCCCGCAGTACGGGCAGTAGAACGGGGCGGCGCGCTCGCTCACTTCAGCGACCCTTCGTCAGCGCGGGCCACCCACTGGGAGAACCGCTCGCCCTCGGTGCGCTGTTCCGTGAAGGCCCGCACGACCCGCTCGACGTAGTCCGGCAGCCCGGCGGCGGTGACCTTCAGGCCGCGCACCTTGCGGCCGAAGCCGGGCTCCAGGCCCAGCGAGCCGCCCAGGTGCACCTGGTAGCCCTCGACCTGGTTGCCGTCCTCGTCCAGGACGAGCTGCCCCTTGAGGCCGATGTCCGCGACCTGGATGCGGGCGCAGGAGTTGGGGCAGCCGTTGATGTTGATGGTGAGCGGCTCGTCGAAGTCGGGCAGCCGCCGCTCCAGCTCCTCGATGAGGCTCTGGCCGCGGCCCTTGGTCTCGACGATGGCGAGCTTGCAGAACTCGATGCCGGTGCAGGCCATGGTGCCGCGCCGGAACGGGGACGGCTTCGTCGTCAGGTCGAGCGCCGCGAGGGCGTCCTGGAGCGGCCGCACCTGCTCCTCGGGCACGTCGAGAATGATCATCTTCTGCTCGGCCGTGGTGCGGACGCGCTGGGAGCCGTGTGCCTCGGCGAGTTCGGCGATCTTGGTGAGGGTCGTACCGTCCACCCGGCCGACACGGGGCGCGAAGCCGACGTAGAAGCGGCCGTCCTTCTGCCGGTGCACGCCCACGTGGTCGCGCCAGCGCTCGACGGGGGCCTGCGGCGCGGGGCCGTCGGCCAGCTTCCGCTTCAGGTACTCGTCCTCCAGGATCTGACGGAACTTTTCCGGGCCCCAGTCGGCGACGAGGAACTTGATGCGGGCCCGGGTGCGCAGCCGCCGGTACCCGTAGTCGCGGAAGATGCCGATGATGCCCTCGAAGACGTCGGCGACCTCCTCCAGCGGTGTCCAGGCACCCAGCCGCACCCCGATCTTGGGGTTGGTGGACAGCCCGCCGCCGACCCAGACGTCGAAGCCGGGGCCGAGCTCGGGGTGTTCGACGCCGACGAAGGCGACGTCGTTGATCTCGTGCGCGACGTCCAGCAGGGGCGAGCCGGAGATCGCGGACTTGAACTTGCGCGGGAGGTTGGAGTACGCGGGGTTGCCCACGACGCGGCGGTGGACCTCGTCGATCGCCGGGGTGCCGTCGATGATCTCGTCGGCCGCGATCCCGGCCACGGGGGAGCCGAGGATCACGCGCGGGGTGTCGCCGCAGGCCTCCGTCGTGGAGAGCCCCACGGCCTCCAGCCGACGCCAGATCTCCGGCATGTCCTCGATGCGGATCCAGTGGTACTGGATGTTCTGCCGGTCGGTGATGTCTGCGGTGCCGCGCGCGAACTCCTCGGAGATCCCGCCGACGACGCGGAGCTGCTCGGTGCTCAGGCGGCCGCCGTCGATCCGCACGCGCAGCATGAAGTACGCGTCGTCCAGCTCCTCCGGCTCCAGGACGGCCGTCTTGCCGCCGTCGATGCCGGGCTTGCGCTGGGTGTACAGGCCCCACCAGCGCATGCGCCCGCGCAGGTCGGCACCGTCGATGGAGTCGAAGCCGCGGTGGGCGTAGATCGTCTCAATGCGTGTCCGCACATTGAGACCGTCGTCGTCCTTCTTGGTCTGCTCGTTGGCGTTGAGCGGGGTGAAGTGTCCCTTGGCCCACTGGCCTTCGCCACGGTGGCGGCCGGGCTTGCGGCGCGTCGGGGCGGCGGCTTGCTGGGGCTTGTCGGCCATGGTGGCGGGTCCTTCGGGCTGACGGGGTGGATGCGGCAGGGGGCGGCGCCCGCGCGTGCGGGCGGGCGGTGGCCGTGGCACACGGCGGTGCACCCGCGCTGGCGTCCCCGGCCCGAGGTCGGGGAGGGGGAGGTCAGGGGGTGGCACGTGCCCGCGTCGGCGGGGGCGGCGTGCGGTGCGGCGTTGCTTTCAGTGCGCTCGGTGCTGTGACTGTCAGCCCGCCGGACAGATGGCGCTGGACATGCGACCGAGGTCGACGTGACGTCGACTCACCAAGACGATTCCAGCTCTGGACATGGACGGAAGACTCGCACGCGCTCTTGGACCCAGTCCACCGTTATCCATTATGCGGACATGCGTGTCTCGTTGGATGGAATGCTGTGGTGGGCGTCACATCGCGGCTCCGGGTGGGCTGCGGCCTGGTCGATCTTCCCGGTGGGCGCCTTTGGCCCGGACTCGGCGCACGGGGCCGAGGACGCGGGCGACCCAGGTGCCGCCCCCGCCGGGCGGGTGCCGGGCCTGCGGCCCCCAGGCACCCTATCCGGATCGCGGGACCGATGTCCGAAACCTGGACGGGGGCTCGGCTGGCAGGATGGCCACGCCCACTCTGACCCGGCTCCGCGGAGGTCGTTTCCTTTGCCCGTACCGATCCGGAGTGCCGACGCCGGGCAGCCGCCGGGCGCCGCGCGCTCGCCCCGCGCTCCCGTCGCCGTGCTGGGCGAGTGCGTGGCCGACGCCTTCGTCACCGCGGCCGACCCCGAGGGCCTCGGGCTCCGGGTGCAGCCCGGCGGCGGACCGGCCAACACCGCGGCCGCCCTGGCCCGGCTCGGCACCCCCACCCGCTTCCTCGGCCGACTGTCGGCGGACGTCTTCGGCCGGCTGTTCCGCACCAGGCTGACCGATGCGGGGGTGGACCTCGACGCCGTCGTCGAGGCGGCCCAACCCAGCACGCTCGCCGTCGCCGACGTGGACGACCGGGGCCGGGCCGACTACTCCTTCCACGCCCAGGGCACCGCCGACTGGCAGTGGACGGACGCCGAGCTGGCCCGAGCCGTGCGCGCACCCCTGGCCTGCCTGCACACCGGCTCCCTCGCGCTCGTCCGCGCGCCCGGGGACGCCGCGGTGGAGCGGCTGGCGGCCGCCGTCCGGGCACGGGCGACCGTCTCCCTCGACCCCAACGTGCGCCCGTTGCTGGTGGAGCCCGCGCGCTACCGGGAACGGCTGGCCCGCTGGTGCGCGGTCACGGACGTGCTGCGGCTCTCCGACGAGGACCTGGCGCATCTGCTGCCCGGGACGCCGCTGCCGGGGGCGGCGGAGACCCTGCACACCTGGGGCGCCCGGCTCGTCGTCGTCACCCTGGGGGAGCGGGGAGCGTACGCGTCACTCGACGGCCGGGGCGTGCGCGTGGCCGCCCCGGCGGTCGCCGTCGTCGACACCGTCGGGGCCGGGGACGCGTTCATGGCCGGGTTCCTGCACTCCCTGTACGGCGCCGGGGCGCTCGGCGGGCGGCTGGACGCGCTGGACGAGGCGGCCGTGCGCTCCGCGCTGGCCCGGGGCGTCGAGGTCGCGGCGGCCGTGTGCACGGTCCGCGGCGCCGACCTGCCCCGCACCGGCCCGGCGTGAGCCCCGCCCGACCGGAGGTGAGCCCCAGCCGTCCGGAGGTGAGCCCTACGCGACCGGCCGCGCCCGCTCCACGACGGCGGCCAGGTCCAGCGTGCCGGGGAGGGTGCCGAAGGCGTGGCCCCAGTCCGCGCCCAGCCGGGAGGCGCAGAACGCGTCGGCCACCTCGGCCGGGGCGTGCCGCACCAGCAGCGCGCCCTGGAGGACGAGGGCCATGCGCTCGACCAGGCGACGGGCGCGGCCTTCGATGCCCTCCAGGTCGGCCAGCTCCACCAGGAGGTCCTTGACGGCCGCGTCGAGCCGGTGGTCGGCGCCCCGGGCCGCGCCCACCTCGCCGAGGAAGGCGTCCAGTGCGCCCGGCTCGCGCTGCAGGGCGCGCAGGACGTCGAGCGCCTGGACGTTGCCGGACCCCTCCCAGATGGAGTTGAGCGGGGCCTCCCGCAGCAGCCGCGGCATCCCCGACTCCTCCACGTAGCCGTTGCCGCCGAGACACTCCAGGGCCTCCCCGACGGTCGGGGTGCAGCGCTTGGTCACCCAGTACTTGGCAGCCGGTACGGCCAGCCGCAGCAGCAGCCGCTCGCCCTCGTCCTCCGGAGCGGCGTCGCAGGCGGCGGCCAGTCGCAGCGCGAGCGCCGTCGCCGCCTCGGACTCCACCGCGAGGTCGGCCAGGACGTTGCGCATCAGCGGCTTGTCCACGAGCAGCCCGCCGAAGGCCTCGCGGTGCGCCGTGTGGTGGACGGCCTGGGCCACCGCCTGCCGCATCAGCCCGGCCGAGCCGAGCACGCAGTCCAGCCGGGTGGCCGCGACCATCTCGATGATCGTGGCCACCCCCCGGCCCTCCTCGCCCACGCGGTGCGCCCAGGTGGTGCCGTCGAACTCCACCTCGCCGGAGGCGTTGGAGCGGTTGCCGAGCTTGTCCTTGAGCCGCTGGACGCGGAACGTGTTGCGGCTGCCGTCCGCCAGAACGCGCGGCACCAGGAAGCAGGTGAGTCCCGCCTCCGCCTGGGCCAGCACCAGGAACACGTCGGACATGGGGGCGGAGCAGAACCACTTGTGGCCCCTCAGCGCGTAGGTGCCGTCCTCGGCCAGGGGCGCGGCCCAGGTCGTGTTGGCCCGGACGTCGGACCCGCCCTGCTTCTCCGTCATGCCCATCCCGGCCAGCGCGCCCCGCTTGGCGGCGGGCGCCCGCAGCCCGGGCTCGTACACGTGCGAGGTCAGCAGCGGCTCCCACTGTGCCGCGAGCCGCGGCTCGGCCCGCAGCGCCGGGACCGCCGCGTGCGTCATCGACACCGGGCAGCCGTGGCCGGCCTCGACCTGGGACCACACCAGGAAGCCGGCCGCCCGTCGCAGGTGCCCGTCGGGCCGGGACCAGGCGTCGGTCAGCCCCGCCGACACCGCCCGGTCCAGCAGGTGGTGCCAGGCGGGGTGGAAGTCGACCTCGTCGATCCGGTGCCCGTAGCGGTCGTGGGTGCGCAGCCGCGGCGCGCACTCGTTCGCCTGCACCCCCCACTCCTGGGCCTCGGCCGAGCCCGCGGCCCGGCCCAGCGCGGACAGCTCCGCCCGGACCTCCCCGGCGCGCTCGGGGGCGACCTGCCGGTCGACGGCCTCGGCGAGCGCGGCGTCGGCGGCGAACACGTCGTAATCCACCAGCGGCGGGGGCTGGTTGGTGACCGAGTGCGTGGCGTGCGGCGTCTCAGCAGGCATGGCGACACCTTAGGCCTCCCCGCCGGACCCGTCACCCGTGCGGGTTCCCCGCCGGTAGCCGGATACGTTGGGCGGGTGCGAGCAGCAGAACCATCCCCCCGACGGCGCTCCGCCCGGCGCGTGCGCATGAGCGGCCTCTACCGCGACGTCCCCAAGCGGAGGCTCGCCTGGCTGCTGCTGAAGGACACCGTCAACTCGTGCATGGAGTACCGCATCCTCGGGCTCGCGGCCGAGGCGGCGTTCTTCACGCTGCTGTCGCTCCCGCCGCTGCTGCTCGGCCTCATCGGGCTGCTCGGCTACCTGGACGCGTGGATCGGCACGGACACCATCGACAGCGTCCGCAGCAACATCCTCGACGCCTCGGCCACCGTCCTGTCCGACCGGGGCGTGAACGACATCGCGGCCCCGCTCATCGACGACGTCATCCGGGGCGGGCGGCCCGACATCATCTCGGTCGGCTTCGCGCTCGCGCTGTGGTCGGGCTCCCGTGCCGTGAACGTCTTCATCGACACCATCACGGTCATGTACGGGCTCGACGGCCACCGGGGGATCGTCAAGACCCGGCTGCTGGCCTTCCTCCTCTTCCTCGTCGCCCTGCTCATCGGGGCCGTCGCGCTGCCGCTGATGGTGGTGGGCCCGGACGCCGCCATCGGCTGGCTGCCCCAGGCCGAGTGGGTCGTGAGGATCTTCTACTGGCCCACGGTCCTGCTGCTGTCCGTCGCCTTCCTCACCACGCTCTTCCACGTCTCCGTCCCGGTCCGCTCGCCGTGGCGCGAGGACATTCCCGGGGCGCTCGTGGCCCTGCTCATGTGGGTGGGCGGCTCCTTCCTGCTGCGGATCTACCTCACGAGCACGGTCGAGGGGCCGACGATCTACGGCTCGCTGGCCGCGCCCGTCGCCGTGCTGCTGTGGATCTTCGTCTCGGCCTTCGCCGTGCTGGTCGGCGCCGCCGTCAACGCCGCCCTCGACCGGGTGTGGCCCTCGGTCGCCACCGCCGCCGCCCGCCGGGCCCGGGACCGGCGGCGGGAGCAGGAGGCCGCCGCCCTGGTCGCGGCCGCCGAGGCCCGCCGCAACCGCGCGGGCGCCGGGGGGAGCGACGAGGACGAGACGGACGACGACGCCGGGTACGACGACCCGTACGCTCACGGGAGCGGCGCACCCGGCGCGGGGCGCGGCGCCGAGCCGGAGCCCCCGGGGCCGGCCGAGTTCCCCGAACGCTGGGCCCGCTTCCTGCCGCCGGAGGACGTCCGCTCCCGCATCAAGGGCCCCCGGCGCTGACGGTCTCGCCCCGCCGCCCCCGCCCGCTCGAAGAATCGGGCGAAAAGTGACAAAGTGAAGGAGATCGCCTTCCGGTCGGGGGTGCGGTATGGACATGCGTGATTCGGCTCCCGGGGCGCCCGCCGGGCCCGAGGGCTGGCCTGCGGACACGCGCACCACCCTCGCCCTCAACCTCACCGGAACCTTCGACTGGGACCTGGACACCGGCAGCCTGCACCTGGACGACGGCGGCCTCGCGGTGTTCGACCTGCGGCCGGACGAGTTCGACGGCCGGCCGGCCAAGCTGATCGACCGGCTGCCGCGCAGCGAGTGGTCGCGGCTGGACGCCATGGTCACCCAGGCCATGAAGGACGGCCGCTCCCGCTTCGGGCTCTACTTCCGCATCCGCTGCCGGGACGGCACCCTGCGCTGGACGCACTCCCAGGGCCGCCTCCTGCGCGACCCCTGGGGCCGGGCCCACCGGATCATCGGCATCGTCCGCGACGCCACCGACGAGCTCACCGGCGCCACCGGCGGCGACGCCCCCGACACCGAGCGGCACCGCGAGGCCAGCGTCGTCGAGGAGACGACCGCCGCCCTCGCCAACGCCCGCAGCGTGCGCGACGTCATCGACGTGCTGGAGAGCGCCCGCGGCGTGGGCCGGCTCGGCGCGGTGAGCCTGATGATGGGTTTCGTCGAGGGCAACCACCTGCGCCAGATCGCCGAGGGACGCACCACCAGCCTCGTGCCGGAGCTGGAGTTCACCCGGCTGGACGCCGACTTCCCGATGAGCGAGGTCGTCCGCACGATGACCCCGCGCTTCTTCGTCTCCCAGCAGGAGTTCGCGGCCCGCTACCCCAGGCTGTGGCCCTACATCGCCCCGCTCAACGCCTCCGCCGCCGCGTATCTTCCGCTGATCGCCCAGGGGCGCGCGATCGGCGCCATCGGGCTGCTGTTCCGGGACAAGTACAGCTTCACCCCCGGCGAGGAGACCCTGTTCACCGCGCTGACCAGCACCATCGCGCAGAGCCTGCAGCGGGCGATGCTCTACGAGCAGGAGATGGAGCTCGCCGAGAGCCTCCAGCGCTTCATGCTGCCGCACACCATCCCCTCGGTGCCGGGCCTGCGGACGGAGGTCAGCTACCGCCCGGCCCGCCAGGGGCGGGACATCGGCGGCGACTGGTACGACGTCATCCCGCTGCCGGGCGGCCGCATCGCCGCCGTCATCGGCGACGTCCAGGGCCACGACACGCACGCCGCCGCGGTCATGGGCCAGCTGCGCATCGTGCTGCGGGCCTACGCCGCCGAGGGGCACGCGGCCTCGACGGTGCTCGCCCGCGCCTCCACGTTCCTGCACGACCTCGACACCGACCGCTTCGCCACCTGCCTGTACGCCGAGGCGGATCCGGCGACCGGCTGGCTGCGGCTCGTGCGGGCCGGGCACCTCGACCCGCTGCTGCTGGGCACCGACGGCCGGTGCCGGGTGCTGCCGGTCGCGGGTGCCCTCCCGCTCGGCCTGCCCCACCTGGGCCCGTCGGACTTCCCGGTCACTTCGCTGGAGCTGGCCGTGGGGGAGACGCTGGTGATGTTCACCGACGGGCTGGTGGAGCAGCCGCGCGTGGACCTCGACGACGGGATCCGCGAGCTCGTCGACGCCGTCGGGCGCGGCCCCGAGGACCTGCGCCTCCTGGCCGACTGGGTGTGCGAACAGCCCGGCGGCCGCTCCGGGGCGGACGACCTCGCCCTCGTCCTGCTGCGCCGCGAGACCGCTGCCGTGCCGCAGCCCGGCCGCCGCCTGCACCGGCGGGTCGCCGCCGGGGACCTCAAGGCCGTCGCGGGCTTGCGGCGTCTGGCCCGCTCCGCCGTCCGCTCCTGGAACGCCGACTCCTGCGCGGACGCCGTCGAACTGGTCACCCAGGAACTGACCGTCAACGCGCTCCGGCACACCACCGGCGACGCCCTCGTGACGTTCCTGCTGCTGGACGGCGGCGACCGGCGGGTCCGGGTCGAGGTCGAGGACGGCTCCACCGACCCGCCCGAGCTGAGCGCGGACGAGGACATCGGGCTCACCGGCCGCGGCATGCTCCTCGTCGACCGCCTCGCCGACGTGTGGGGCGTGGAGACGCGGGGGAGCGGCAAGGCGGTGTGGGCCGAGTTCGTCGCCCCGACCCGCTACGGCGAACCCGAGGGCTGCGAGTCCTCGCGGTAATTCACTGGCACCGCCGCCCCGCGCTCCCTAGGCTGCTGCCCGTCACGCCGGGACCCCGGTGTGGAGACGCCGCCACCGCGTCCGGGCCGAGGCCCGGGGTGCCGGGCACGGAGCCGTCGAGGCCACGGGCGAGCCCGGGCTCCGGGGCCCCCGCGTCCGCCGTGGCAGAAGACAGGAGGTGAGGCCGATGACCGTCGTCGTCGCCGCGGTGCGGAGGAACCGCCCGCAGATCGCCCGTACCACCACTCCTGTTCCCGTGGTCTCCGGCTGACGCCGCACAGCGCCGCACGCCGGGGAGCACCTTTCGAAGGGTTTCACCGCGTTGAGGCCGCACACGCCTGCTCACGTCTCCACCACCAACACCACCACCTCCGCCGGTTCCGGGTCCGGTTCTGACGCCCCGGTGCCCCAGGCGGGCTCCGCGCTCGTCCGCTACGGCTGGGACGAGGCCACCGCCCTCGCCTTCGCCCCCTTCGGCCGGGACGGCTGCGTCCCCGGCCGCATCGTCCGGGTGGACCGCGGCGGCCGCTGCGTCGCCGTGACGGCCGACGGCACGCTGCGTGCCGAGAGCCACCCGGTGGCCGGCGCCGACCCGACCGCCATGCCCTGCACCGGCGACTGGGCGGCCCTCGCCGAGGGCCCCACCGGGCCGCAGGTGCGCGCCCTGCTCCCGCGCCGCTCCGCCTTCCTGCGCTCCACCTCGTCCAAGCGCTCCGACGGCCAGGTGCTGGCCGCCAACGTGGACGTGGCGGCCATCGTCGTCTCCCTCGCCGTCGAACTCGACCTCGGACGCCTGGAGCGCTTCGTCTCCCTGGCCTGGTCCAGCGGTGCCGAGCCGCTGCTCGTGCTCACCAAGGCCGACGTGGTGCCCGAGCCGGGCCCGCTGTCCGCCGACGCCGCGTCGGTGGCCCCCGGCGTGGACGTCCTGACCGTCAGCTCCGTCACCGGGGCCGGGATCGAGGAGCTCGCCCGGCGGCTGCACGGGCGCACCGGAGTGCTGCTCGGCCTGTCGGGGGCGGGCAAATCGACCCTGGTCAACACCCTGACCGGGCGCCAGGCGAGCGCCGTCCAGGCCGCCCGCGACCGGGACGGCAAGGGCCGCCACACCACCACCCACCGCGAACTGTTCCCCCTGCCGGACGGGGGCGTCCTCATCGACACCCCCGGGCTGCGGGGCGTGGGCCTGTGGGAGGCCGACGCCGGGGTCCAGCAGGCGTTCTCCGACGTCGAGGAGCTCGCCGCCGCCTGCCGCTTCCCCGACTGCGGGCACCGCACCGAGCCCGGCTGCGCGGTGCGGGCCGCGCTGGCGGACGGCTCCCTGCCGCACCGGCGGTGGGACAGCTATCTGAAGCTGCGCCGGGAGAACGAGCGGCTGGCGGCCCGAACGGACGCCCGGCTGCGCGCCGAGCGGAAGAAGATGTTCAAGGAACGCGCCGCGTTCGGCCGGCACCAGGCTGAGCGCAAGCGCGGACGCCGCGGCTGACGAGGCGTCCGCCGCTCTTCCCGGGGCCCGGCCCCGGGAAGAGCGGCGAAGAGCGGGGCGCACGTCCCTGGCCGGGCGGCGGAGCGCGGCATAGGATCGCCTCATGTTCCGACGACATTGATCCTCCCGCGGTCCCTCGGGCATCTCCAGCACCTCCACGTCCTCCCTGGCGCGGCGGCTCTACGCCTACGCGGGGCTGGAGGACTTCGTCGTGCTGTATCCCCTCTACGCGGTGCTCTTCGCCGACACGGGGCTCTCGGCGGCGCAGATCTCGTCGCTGTTCATCCTCTGGTCCGTGGCCGGTTTCGTGCTCGACGTCCCCACGGGCGTCCTGGCCGACCTGCTGCCCCGGCGGGCGCTGCTGGTCGTGGCGCCGCTGGCGAACGGTGTCGGCTTCGCCCTGTGGACGTTCCTGCCCTCCTACCCCGCCTTCGCCGCGGGTTTCGTGCTGTGGGGCGCCGGGGCGGCCCTGCGCTCGGGCACGTACCAGGCGCTCGCGCACACCGAGCTGGCCCGGTACGGCGCCGCCCACGCTTACGAGCGCGTCATCGGCCGCAGCCGGGCGGCGGGCGTCACGGCGCAGCTCCTCGCCGCCGCGCTCGCCGCACCCGTCCACGCCGCGGGTGGCTACCGGGCGCTCGGCGCCGTCAGCGTGGCGGCGATGCTCCTGTGCGCCGCCGTGGGCCGGACGCTGCCCGCATCCCGGCCCCCGGCCCCGGAGGAGGGCGAGGAGGTGCCCGGCTTCACGACCGTGCTGCGCGGCGGGCTGCGCGCCCTGCGGCACACCCCGCGGGCCCGGCGCGCCGCGCTGCTCTTCGCCGTCGTCACCGGGTTCGCCGCGCTGGACGAGTACGTTCCGCTGCTCGTCGACGCCACCGGGGCCGGGCCTGCCGCCCTGCCGCTCCTCGTCGGTCTGGTCACGGCCGGAGCGGCCGCCGGCGGCTGGCTGGCCGGGCGCGGCCCGCGCGGCGCCGCCGGGCCGCTGGCCCTGGGCGCGCTCTGCCTCGCGGCGGGCTCGCTGGCCGGCAGCCCGCTCGGCCTGCTCGGGGTCGCCGTCGCCTTCGGCGTCTTCGAGTGGGCCACGGCCCTCACCGACGCCCGGCTCCAGGCCGCCGTCCCGGACGCCTCCCGGGCGACGGTCACCTCGCTCGCCGGGTTCGGCTCGGAGCTGTGCGCTGTGCTGGTCTTCGCCGGGTACGCCGTCGGCGCGCAGGCCCTCGGCCCCGGCCCGGTCTTCGCCGTCTGCGCCCTGCCGTACCTGCTGGCGTCCGTGTCCGAATTCCGCCAGTCGCGCCGTCGCCGCGCCCGCACACTGGAGGAGTGATGGATGACGAGAGCAGGTACGAGGCCGTCCGCAGCAGGGACGGCCGGTTCGACGGCGTGTTCTTCACCGCCGTGCGCACGACCGGCATCTACTGCCGGCCGAGCTGTCCGGCCGTCACCCCGAAGCGGCGGAACGTCGCCTTCCACCCCTCCGCCGCCTCGGCGCAGGCCGCGGGCTACCGGGCCTGCCGCCGGTGCCGCCCCGACACCGTGCCCGGCTCGGCGGAGTGGAACGTCCGCGCCGACGCCGTGGGCCGCGCGATGCGCATGATCGCCGACGGCGTCGTGGACCGCGAGGGCGTCGGCGGGCTGGCCGCCCGGCTCGGCTACAGCAGCCGCCAGGTCCAGCGGCAGCTCACCGCGGAGCTCGGCGCCGGGCCGATCGCGCTCGCCCGCGCCCAGCGGGCGCACGCCGCCCGCACCCTCCTGCAGACCACCGGCCTGCCGGTGACGGAGATCGCCTTCGCCGCGGGTTTCGCCAGCGTGCGCCAGTTCAACGACACGGTCCGCGCCGCCTACGGCACCACGCCGACCGGGCTGCGCGGCACGCCGCCCGCCGCGCGCGAGGGCGACGGCGTGAGCCTGCGGCTGGCCTTCCGCGGGCCCTACGACGCCGCCGGGGTCTTCGGCTTCCTCGGCCTGCGCGCCGTCCCGGGCGTCGAGGAGATGACCGGCGAGCCCGGAAACCGCCGCTACCGCCGCACCCTCGCCCTGCCGCACGCACACGCCGTCGCGGAGGTCGGCGAACGCGGCGGCCCGAACTGGCTGCCCTGCCGGCTGCACCTGGCCGACCTGCGCGACCTCACGACCGCCGTCCAGCGGCTGCGGCGGCTGTTCGACCTGGACGCCGACCCCTACGCCGTCGCCGAGCGGCTGGGCGCCGACCCGCTGCTCGGCCGCTGGGCCGCCGCCCGGCCCGGGCTGCGGTCCCCGGGCGCGGCGGACGGCGGCGAGCTGGCCGCACGCGCCGTCCTCGGCCAGCAGGTCACCGTCCAGGCGGCACGCACGCTGGCCGGACGGCTCGTCGAGACGTACGGCAAGCCGCTGCCCGCCCCGGACGGCACCCTCACCCGGCTCTTCCCGCGCCCCGAGACCCTCGCCGGCGCCGAACTCGCGGAACTCGGCATGCCGGGAGCCCGGCGCACCGCCCTGCGCACGGTGATGACGGCGCTC
Organism: Streptomyces sp. WMMC1477; assembly: GCF_027460245.1. NCBI lineage: Bacteria > Bacillati > Actinomycetota > Actinomycetes > Kitasatosporales > Streptomycetaceae > Streptomyces > Streptomyces sp. WMMC1477. The sequence goes on from NZ_JAPZBD010000003.1 coordinate 4,993,935, forward strand.
GCCGAGGGCTCCGTGCGGCTCGACCCGGGCGCCGACCGGGAGGACGCCGAGCGGGCCCTCCTCGCGTTGCGGGGCATCGGGCCGTGGACGGCGTCCTACATCCGGATGCGGGCCCTCGGCGATCCCGACGTCTTCCTCACCGGGGACGCCGGGGTGCGGCACGGTCTGGCCCGGCTGGCCGGCGCCGTCGACCCGGCCGCCTGGCGCCCCTGGCGCTCGTACGCCGTCCACCACCTGTGGGCGGGGCCGGCCCTCGGCGGCCCCGGCGACGCCCGACCGCGCCCCTCGCGGTCCCGCTGATCACTCGCAGGGGTGAAGCGTCGCCCGTATCGCCGGTACGAAGAAACCGAGTTGGCCGGGGAACGGCCGTGGCGGGGTGGGCCGCGGGCCTCGGCGCGGCGACACTGGCGGGATGACGCACGACTGGTGGAGCCGGCTCTACGCGGACGACACGCCCGACGCGGGCGGCACCGACGTGGCCGACAGCCTGGACGACCGGTTCGCCGAGGCCGCCCGCACCCTGGGCGCCCCCGGACTGCCCCACCGCCGACAGCCCGCCGAAGCCGGGCCCCCGGACGCCGGGCCTCCCGAGACGCCCCGGGGCGCCGAGCCCACGGAAAGCGGACCCCCGGGCGCCGAGAGCTCCGACGTCCCGCCCTCCGACGTCCCGCCGCCCGGCGCCGGGGAGCCCGGGCACGAGCCGGACGCGGAGCCCACCGGGGCCCGGCCGTTCGACCGGGCACGGGCCGGGGACGGGCCGGGCCGGTACGCCGCGTACGTCGGGGACCGCCCGCCGACCTACGACCCGGAGCCGACGGCCTGGCCGCAGGCCCACGCCGGGCATCTCGACGGGCTGGTGCCCGACACGGAGCTGGACGGCGCCAGCTACGGCGCGCTCACGGTCCGCGCCGCCTCCCTGCGCGGCGACTCCGCCCGGTTCCGCGGCCGGGCCCGGCACGACGCGCTGCTCACCGCGCGGTTCGGAGCGGGCGATGACGCGTTGCTGCTGCTCGCCGTGGCCGGCAGCGGGCGCACCGCGCAGGCGGGGCCGCAGGCCGCGCGGGACGCCTGCCAGGGCATCGCCCTCGCGGTCGGCCGCAACCACGCCCGGCTGGTGGACGACATCCGGGCGGGGCGGCGCGGTGCCCTGAAGCCGGGGCTTGGCCGGCTGACCGGCCGGAGCCTGGGCCTGCTGGGCTCCCGCGCCCTCGAACGGGGCCTGGACCCCGGTGAGTACACGGCCTGGCTGCGCTGCCTCCTGCTGCCGGTGGACCCGCGCTGCCGCACCCGGGTCTTCTTCGGCGCCGGTCCGGGCGGGCTGTTCCGGCTGCGCGACGGCCGCTGGGACGACATCGATCCCGGGGAGTCGGGAGGCGCGGGGGAGACGCCGGACTCGGGCGTGCCTCTCTTCCGCTTCCGGGCCGATACCGCCCGACCCGGGGACACCCTGCTGCTGTGCAGCCCGGGGATGGCCGAACCGCTGGACGGCGAACCGGACTTCGGGCGGGAGCTGGCCGCCCGCTGGGCGGCCCGCCCAGCGCCGGGGCTGGCCGCCTTCCTGAGCGACGTCCAGCTCAGGGTGAGGGGGCACGCGGACGACCGCACGGCCGTCGCCGTCTGGGAGGGCTGACCGCCTCCGGCGGCCGCGCCTCGGCGCCGGTCAGCCGAACTGGCGCTCGATGGCGGCGAGTTTCTCCTCCAGCGAGTCCAGACGCGGCTTGGCCTGGCCGATGTCCGCGCTGTCCGGGCCGAGCGACTCGGGGCCGTCGTCCTCGGTCGGGGCGCCCGGCTCCCCTCGAACACCCGCGGCGCCCGGGACCGTCCCCGCCTCCGCGACCGGCTGCAGTGCGGGCCGGGCCCGCACCGGGGGCTCCACCTCGACGGCGACCTCCACGTCCCCGGGCACGCCGCCCTGTCCCGGCACCCAGCCGCGCGGCCGCCGGGAGATCGCCTTCAGCCTGGCCCGCTCCAGCTTGTTCTGCTCCCGGCGGCGAGTCCGTTCGCGCTCCCTGACGCGCCGGTCCTCGCGGACCTCGTCCACCGCCTCGTCCAGCGTGCGCACGCCCTCCAGCAGCATCAACGACCAGGCCTTGTAGGTCTCGCGGGGTGCCCGCAGCCAGCGGACGGCCCGGATCTGCGGCAGCGGGCGGGGCACGAGACCCCGCTCGCGCAGCGCGGCCTTGCGGGTCTGCTTGAGCGCCCGGTCGAAGAGGATCGCCGCCGAGATGGACATTCCGGCGAAGAAGTGCGGGGCGCCGGCGTGGGCCGCGCCGCGCGGGGCGTGCACCCAGTTGAACCAGGCCGCGGCCCCGGCGAAGATCCACACCAGCAGCCGGGAGCCGAGGGACGCGTCGCCGTGGCTGGCCTCGCGGACGGCGATGAGGGCCGAGAACATCGCGGCGCCGTCCAGGCCGAAGGGGACGAGGTACTCCCAGCCGCCGCTCAGGTTGAGGTTCTGCCGGCCGAAGCCGACGAGGCCGTGGAACGAGAGGGCGGCGGCCACTCCCGCGCAGCAGAAGAGGAGCAGGTAGGAGGCGGTGGCGTAGACGGTCTCCTTGCGGCGGCGGCGCTCCTCGGTCCGCTCCCAGGTGTCGCCCTGAGCGGAGTCCTCCGCGGGTTTGCGGCCGCGTGCCATCAGGATGACGGCCCCCAGCAGGCCGGCGAGCATGACGGCCCCCGCCACCGCCCAGTTCAGCGATCCGTCCGTGAGTTCCATTCGGTGCCCCTATCCGGCCGTCGGCCGTGGCCGCGGCGCTCCGGGAGTCCCGGACGCCGGGTGCCGCTTTCGCGCAGCATCCTGGCCCAGCGGGCGGGGCGCTCAAGGGCTTTTCGGGCAAGTGACCGCCAACGAGCGTCCCCGGTGGTGTGATTCGGACGATCGGGTCGAACGGATCAGCCGGATGCGGTCAGGCGCTCGATTCGTTCGGCGTCGGACGTGCGGGGGCAGGTCACACACGTCTCCCGCGGGCGCAGGGTGTAGAAGAGGCAGCAGCTCGCCCGGTCCCGGGTGGGCAGCCGGGTGCCGTCGGGGGCGGTCAGCTCGCGGAACCCGGCGCCGCACGGGTAGGGCGCCGCGGCGCCCGGCAGCAACGTTTCAGCGGCCTCGATGGCGCGCTGCTCCTCGCCCATGAGCTTGCCGGTGTACCACAGACCCTCGGTGATCTCGTCCGCCGCGGCCCCCCACAGGGCCCGGGGGCCGCGGCGCATGTGCGGCCGGAACCCCTCCAGGACCGGAGCCAGGTGCTCAGCCACGGCCGCGCGCACGGCCTGCCGCAGCGCTTCCTCGTCCGCCACGGGGCGGGCCGTGGGCAGCGCGGCGGCGGGGTCGTCCGCCAGGCAGCTGAAGGCGGGAGCCGCCACCGCGAGCCGTCCCGTCGCCCGGTGGAAGGCGACGCCGCCGGGCGGCAGGTGCGGGACGCGGCGCAGCAGGAACCACGGCATCGTGATCAGCAGCGTGGCGGGCCACGCGTAGCGGTGCAGCCCGAAGGAGGCGACGACGTCGGGCCGGGCGGTGCCGCCGTAGTCCCTGCGGATCTGTTCCTCGTCCCACGCCAGGAACGAGCGCAGAGCGGCGCCTCCCGCGGCCAGTTCCGCGCTGCCCGCCCAGCCGTCACCGGTCGGGAGGCGCCCGTCCGGCACCTCGGTGATCCGCACCCCCGGCAGCAGCTCGCCGAGACGGGCGTAGGCGGCGGCGAGCGGCGCCTCCGGGACGGTGGCGGAGTGCGCTGGAGCGAGGCTGGTGGCGGCCATGCGGCGGTTCCCATTCCACGGTCGTTGGCAGGTAAGCCTTACCTTACTCGATCTCCGCAAGGTTTGATGGCCGCCACTCTCGGCCTATCGTGCTCTTCGGACAGCGCGGCGGACAGGAGCGGGCGAATGGCACGGACCCGGACGGAGTCGGACACCGGCGCGGAGCCGTGGGCCGGTACGGCCGCCCCGGACACCACGACCACCCGAGGACCGGGCCCCGCTCGGGCCCCCGGCGCCGGCGGCACGGCGGTGTCCGGCGTCCCGGCCCAGCCCTCCCCGTCCACCGGGTTCCCGCCCGGCCCGGTCCGCGCGAAAGGCGGGGGTGGCGCGGCAGACGGCTCGCCGGGGGCCGCCGTCCGGGGGGAACACGACCACGCGGAACCGCCGGTGCCGCGCGTCCCGCGCCGGCACTCCGTGCGCGGGCAGGTGCTCGCCGCCCTGCGCGAGGCCCTGCTGGACGGCGACCTGGTACCGGGGCGGATCTATTCGGCGCCGGTGCTGGCGGAGCGCTTCGGCGTCTCGCCCACGCCGGTCCGTGAGGCCATGCAGCAGCTCGCGGCGGAGGGCGCGGTGGAGACGGTCCCCAACCGCGGCTTCCGGGTCGCCGAGTGCTCGGTCCGGGACATCGCTGAACTCTCGGAGGTCCGGGCGCTGCTGGAGATCCCCTCACTGCTGCGCCTCGCCCGTACCCTGCCCGCCGAGCGCTGGCGGTCGCTGCGGCCCCTGGCCCAGGCCACCGTCGCGCTCGCCGCCCGGGGTGAGCGGGCCGCCTACCTGGAGGCCGACCGCGACTTCCACCGGGCCCTGCTGGAGCTGACCGGAAACCGGCACCTGGTCCGGGTGACCGAGGAGGTCCGCCGTCGAAGCCGACGGGCCCCGCGGCCGACGGGTGATCTGCTGACGGCGGCCGGCGAGCACGTCGCCCTCGTCGACGCCCTCGCCGCTCGTGACCTCGTCGCCGTCGAGGAGCTGCTGCGCGGCCACGGGCCCCACTGACCCGCCCCGGCGGCCGGCCCGCCGCCGGAGCCGGGTCCGGACCGGGCGAGACGCCTCAGGCCGCTGCCAGCCGTTCCGCCAGCCAGGTGGGCACGCCGCCCAGCAGGTGGAACAGCCGCTGCGCCTCGGCCCGCAGTCGCCCCGCCTCGGGCTCCGGGTGGACGTCGGCCAGTGCCGCCAGCGCGGGCGCCATCCCCACGAGGTAGCCCAGCTGCTCCCGCAGCCGCAGGGATTCGGTGAAACCGTGGCGCGCCTCGGTCAGTTCGCCGCCGCGCAGGGCGAGTCCGGCCAGGTGGCGCCAGGTGAAGGAGCACAGCAGGGTGTCGCCGTGCGCGGTCGCTCCCGCGTGGGCGCGCCGGTAGGCCGCTTTCGCGGCCTGCGGGGTGTCGCCCAGGTGCTCGGCCAGCAGCCCGCGGCGGAAGTCCAGCAGCGCCCGCGTCGGTGCGGTCGGCGGCAGGAGGGCGGCTGCCCGGCCGAGCGCGGAGCGCGCCTCGTCGGCCCGGTCGCGCACCCCCAGAACCGTGGCGGCGTAGGCCAGCTGGCCGCGCTCGCAGGCGGCGGCGCCGCGCAGCGAGTCCTCGACGGCGAGGGCCTCGGCGGCCCGCAGCGCCTCCTCGGCCTCCGCCCAGCCGGCGGCGGTGAACATGCACCGCTCCGCCAGGAGAGCGGCGCGGCGTACGGCGGCCGCCGCGTTCGTCCTGGCGTGCGGTGTGAGGAGGGCCGCCGCGTCCTCCCAGCATCCTCGCGACCGCAGCCGCCACACGGCGCGGTCCAGTGGGTCGTCGCTCTCGCCGTGGTCCACGTGTACCGAACGTGACATGGCGGAGTCCGCCACAGTGCCCTCCCCAAGCGCGTCATCGAGCCGGATGGTGCGGTCGACCCCGGACGTACCGCGTGAGCCCGGTGATCGAATCTCAGCACGGAAGCGGCACTCAGCCAAGGGTCTGGTGTGAACCGTTTCACAATCTTGGACGTCGGTGGGTCGCGCCTCGCGTCCGGCTGGTGCCCCGCTCGACCGTCGGCCGCCGCCCGGGGCACGCCCGCACGTCACCTCCGGCCGCGCCCGGGCCGGCGGCGCACGTCGTCCCCGGTGCCCGCCGGACTCCGGCTGGTCCGTAACCGAGAGTTGAGTTCCCCGCATGGAGCCCGTTCGTGTCCCGGCTCTGGTGCAGGGCATCCTCACTGTGACAGGATGCGCGTCGGGGCTTCGGCTTAACTGGGCGTGATCCACGGGGGGATGAGCGGCATGAGCACGGAAGAGGAGCCGCCGGGAGGCGCGATCGGCGGCTCGCTGGCGGAACGTCTCGGATACCTGTTCGCGAACATGCATCCGCCGGGGTGTCCGTACACCAACGCCCATGTCGTGGAGGCCATCAGCGGTCACCCGGAGGAGTACGGCGGAGTCCGGCTCACCGAGCAGTATCTGTCGATGCTGCGCAACGGCCGTCGCGCCAACCCCAGCCCGGATGTGCTCCGGGCGCTGGCGAAGTTCTTCGGCGTCCCCGGGGGCTACCTGCTGGGAGACCTGTCGGACACGCAGCGCGGGCGGGTGGAGGAAGAGGTCCGCTTCCTCGCGGCGATGCGCGACCGGCGGGTGCGGACGATCGCGCTCCGCGCGGTCGGACTGCCCCCCGAGGTGCAGGACAGTCTGACCGCGATTATCGGCCAGTTTCGGCAGCAGATGAATTTGCCGGAGGAACCCTCGGAGCCCGGCGGCCGCCCCCCAAGCGGCCGCCGCGAGACCGGGGGGTGAGGCGGGAGGGCGGATCTCCCCTGGACAGGGTGGCCCCGTACGGGGGTCTGGGCCGCCTGCGACAAGGGCGGCGCCGAGCGGCAGGCCGGTTCGGCGCCGCCCTCTTCGACGGGTTGCCTGCCCACCTCCCGTCTCCGGGTGGGCACGTCGCTGGGAGTCGGGTGATGCGGGGGACCGGGGGTGGCTTGATATCGCTCACCCGGCGCCGTTCGGCCGCGAACCGAACAGGCTTGTGCTGCGCAATCCTTCGCTGATGCGGTACAAAGGTCCTGTGCCCGCCCGGTGTGCATCCCCCGTCGCACCGGGCGGGCCTTCTCGTGCCGTCAGTGGCCGACGGTGTCGTGTCCGGTGCCGCCGTCCTGGACGACGGCCAGCCGGCCTCCTTCGTCCAGGGGCGTCGGCAGGTGCAGGGTCCCGTTCCGGTGGCCGTCCACGCCGTCGAAGAGGTGCACCTCGCCGTGTCCGCCCCGGCTGACCGCCACCAGGTCGGAGCCGGGTGAGGCCGCGACCGCGCGCCGCTGCACGCCGTCCCAGGGTGTGCCGCCCCGCCGCGGCGCGCCCGACATCGCGGGCAGCGGGATCCGTGCGGTCACTCTGGGCCGCTCGGTGCCGCGGCTGACGAGGACCAGCTCGTCCCCGTCGGGATGGACGCGGGTGAAGGCAGCGGACGTCCGGGAGAGCGCCATGCGGAAGGCCAGTCCCGGACCGAGCTCGACGTGCGCGGTGCGGCCGGTGTCCACGGCGTGGCACCAGGCCGTGTTCGTCCACTCCGGCCAGTGCGCCGGATCGGCCGGGCCGCCGCGCAGACAGGTCCACAGCCTGCGGTGCGTCATGTCGAACCGCAGGAACCAGCCCCGCCCTTCGGCCCCCCAGGGCAGCGGCTCCTCCGCCGTGAGGCCCCGGGCGTCGAGCCGCGCCCGGTGAACGCCTTCCCCGGACGCGGTGAACACCCGGCCGTGGCGGGGGTCGTGGGCGTCGCCGTGGGCGTCCGCCGGAAGGGGAAGGGTCGCCTCGGCGGTGATCCGGGGGCAGCCGGGCCCGGCGTGCAGGAGGTCCGTGTGGCCGTGGACGGCGAACGCGCCGGGTTCCCGGTGACGCAGCACGACGGCCGCTTCGCCGTCCCGGCGTGCCACGAGCGTGACTCCGGGTTCGCCCACCCGGCTCCGGACGCGCGTGGACCGCGCGTCCGGCAGGTCCACGACGGTCAACAGGTCGCTCCACGGCCTCTCGTGTGATCCGAGGCCCGTGGTCACGGCGAGCCGTCGGCCCGTCACGTCGGACGCCAGGTGCTCGGCCGGTGTCGCCACGGGGATGACCGCCTCCTCCAGGGCTCTGCCGGTGCGGGCGGCGGCCGCGTCGAGGACGACGAGGGCTCCGCCGAGGTCGTCGACGAACGCGACCCGGCCGCGGGGGAGATGGAGGAAGCCGGCGTGCTCGCTCACATGGCGGCCGGTCAGGGCGGCCAGCTCGGTGCGGTTGGGGACGTCGAACACGCTCACCCGCCCCGCCACGTGGTCCGCGACGAGGAGCAGCGGGTCGGTCGTCGGCATGGGGCCTCCAGGGGCGGGTGCTGGTTTTTGAAAACGATAATCATGTATATCCTGCGGATGCGAGGACCCCCGGGGCGGGCCTCCGTCCGCATCCCCAGCACCGAAACCGACGCCCCGGACGACGAGAACGGAAGCCCCCATGCCGCGCCCATCGATCCGCACCCGCAGACTGCGACTGGCCGCCGCCGCGGCGGCCCTCACCGCGTTCCTCGCCGGCTGCGGCACGCCCACCGAGACCGACGAGGCCGCGCCGGGCGGCGAGGAGAAGGCCGCGCCGACGACGGTCGACGTGGAACCCATCACCCCCGCGCGGAAGATCACCGACAGCCGGGGCGTCACCGTCGCCACCGACGCCGAACCGCGGCGCGTGGTCTGTCTGGTGGCCCTGTGCGACGACATGCTCGTCGAGCTGGGCATGACCCCCGTCGCCACCAACAACGCCCTGCTCGCGCACCCCGAGTTCCTCGGCGAGCGGAAGGCCGCCGACGTCCCCGTCATACCCGGGGGCTTCCTCGCCCCCGAGGTGGAGGCGATCCTCTCCCACGAGCCGGACCTCGTCATCGGCCTGGAGGACACCCACGGCAAGCTCGCCCCCGCCCTCGAGGGCGCCACCACCTTCTGGCCCGTCCAGCCGGAGGCGTGGCAGGACAGCGTCGGCTATCTGCGCGACCTCGCCGCCCTCACCGGGCGAACCACGCAGGGCGAGCGAGCCGAGAAGACCTTCCGCACCAAGCTCGCCGCCGCCGAACGCGCGCCCGGCGACAAGACCGCGCTCATCATCTACGGCAGCGACGAGAACTTCGGCGTCGCCACCCCCGGTACCGACGTCGCCGCCGGGCTCTTCCCGAAGATCGCCCGGTACCCCTTCGCGTCCCGTGGCGTGGAGGGCAGTTACAGCCTGGAGGAGATCCTCGCCAAGGACGTGGACGTGCTCTTCGTGGAGACGTTGTCCTTCGGGTCCGCCGGCGACGACACCGGCAAGCTCTCCGAGACGCTCGCCGGGAACCCGCTGTGGGGCGAGATCCCCGCCGTGCGGAACGGCGACGTGCACGAGGTCGACTCCGAGGTGTGGGCCAAGGGCCGCGGAACCCGCTCCCTCGGTCTCGTCCTGGACGAGGCCACCGCCGCACTGCGGTGACCAGCCTCCGTCCCCGTCCCCGTCCCCGTCTCCGCCTCCCGCTGACGCTCGCCGGCCTGCTCGCCGCCGCCGCGCTCGCCACCCTGTGCCTGGGCACCCCCGTCGTGCCGCCGGGCGAACTGCCCGGCGCGCTGGCCGGCCTCGGGGGCGGGGAACACGCCGGACTCGCCGGGGTCGTCGTCGCGGAACTGCGGCTGCCCCGGCTGGTGCTGGCGGTCCTGGCCGGTGCCTGCCTCGGGGCGGCCGGGCTCGTCCTCCAGGAGGCCCTGCGCAACCAGCTCGCGGTCCCCGAGATGCTGGGCGTCTCCTCCGGGGCTGCGCTCGGGGTGGCGGCCCCGCTGGTCCTCACCCTGAGCCTCCCGGCCGTCGTCGAGCCGCTGCCGGCGCTCGGCGGCGCCGTGTGCGGCGGGATTCTCACCCTGCTGGCCGCCGGGTTCGGACGCAGCCCCTCGGCGGTGCTGCTCACCGGTGCGGCCGTGTCGGCGGCGTTCCAGGCGGCGCTGCTGGTGCTGATGGTCATGGCCGACCAGCTCGACCTCCAGCTCATCTACCGCTACCTGCTCGGCTCGCTGTCCGCCCGCACCTGGGCCGACGTCGCCGGGCTGTGGCCCTGGCTGCTCGTCGCGCTGCCCGCGCTCGTGCTGTGCGCACCGGTGCTGTCGGTCCTGCGGCTGGGGGACGACGACGCCGAGGCGCTCGGCCTCCGCGTCCGGCGCGCCCGGCTCGCCGCGCTCGCGGTGGCGATCGTGCTCATCGCGCCCGTCGTCGCGGTCTGCGGGCCGGTCGCGTGGGTGGGCTTCCTCGCCCCGCAGCTCGCCCGGCGGCTGCTGCCCGGCGGGGACGCCGTCCGCTGGCTGCCCTGGTCCGCCGGGTGGGGCGCGGCCGTCGTGGCGCTCGCCGACGTCCCGGCCCGGCTGGCGCTCGCCCCGGTGGAGACGCCCGTCGGCGCCTGGACGGCCCTGCTCGGCGTCCCGGTGGGCGTCGCGCTCCTGCGGGCCGCCCGCTCGCCGGACGTCGGCCGGGAGGTGGCGCCGTGAGAGCGCGGAACGCGCGCCGGCTGGCCGCACTGGCCGTGCTGGCGGTGCTCGCCGCCGGTGCGGACCTGCTGGCCGGGCGCTCGCTGGACGCGGTGACCGTCCTCGACGTGCTGGGCGGCGGGGGAGACCCCACCGCACGCCATGTCGTCCTGCGACTGCGCCTGCCGAGGCTGCTGGTCGCGCTCGGCGCCGGGGCGGCGCTCGGTGTGGCCGGCCTCGTCCTCCAGTCGGCCCTGCGCAATCCACTCGCCGGTCCCGAGGTCACCGGTGTGACTCCCGGCGCCGTCCTGGGTGCCGTCACGGCGACCGGGCTCGGCTTCGCCGGCTGGGAGTCCCCGGCCGCCGTCTGCGCCGCCGCGACCGCGGGCGGTTTCACCGGTGCCGGGCTGTTGTGGCTCCTGGCCGGGCGGCAGCGCTCCGACCCGGCCGGGACGGCCGTCTACGGCGTCCTCGTCTCGGCCGTGCTGGGCGGGCTCACCGCCATGGTGCTGCTCGTCGCCCCCGGCGAACTCGGAAGCGTCGTCCAGTGGCTGGTCGGCAGCACCGAGGGCCGGGTGTGGGCGCACTGGCACCTGCTGTGGCCGTGGGCCCTGTGCTGGGGCGTCGCCGCCTGGCTCCTGGCCGCGCCGCTGACGCTGCTCCGGCTCGGCGAGGAGCCGGCCGCCGCGGCGGGGCTCGCCACCGGGCGGGCCCGCGCGCTCGCGCTGCTGTGCGCGGTCGCGCTGACGGCCGGCGCGGTGGCGTCGGTGGGCGCGCTCGGCTTCGTCGGGCTGCTCGTGCCCCACCTGGCCGTGGCGGTGTTCGGCGCCGATCTGCGCCACGCCCTCCCCGGTGCGGCTCTGCTGGGCGCCGTGGTGGTGTGCGGCGCGGACGCGCTCGCGCAGCACCTCTCCCGGTGGCTCGCCTCCGGGCTCGACGCGGACCGGCTGACGCTGCCGGTGGGCGCCCTCACCACCTGTCTGGGTGCCGTGCTGCTGCTGGTGGTGGTGCGCCGCGCCCCGGGCCGCACCTTCTGAGCCGCCGCCCCAGAACCTCCGAGACCCCTCCGATACCCCTTCGAGAACCCCGAGGACGTGGACGATGGACGTGACCGAGCCGCCCGGCATCACCGTGGACGGCGTCTCCTTCGGCTATCCGGGGCGTCCGGTCCTGCGGGGCGTCGACCTGCGGGTGGCCCCCGGTGACCTCGTGGCGCTCATCGGGCTCAACGGCTGCGGCAAGTCGACGCTGCTGCGGCTGGCCGCCGGGCTCGCTCGGCCCGACCGGGGGCGGGTGCTGCTCGGCGACGTCGACCTGGCGCGGCTCGGCCGCCGGGCCGCCGCCCGGAGGGTGGCGCTGCTGCACCAGTCCGCGCCGCCCGTACCGGGCATGACGGTGCGGCAGTTGGTACGCCAGGGGCGCTACGCGCAGCGCGGGGCGCTGGGGATGCTGCGCGAGGGCGAGGACGCCGTCGTGCGCCGGGCGCTCGCGGACGCCGGGGTCGAGCGCTGGGCCGAGCGGCCCGTCGACGCGCTGTCCGGCGGTGAACGGCAGCGCGTACGTCTGGCGATGGCGCTCGCCCAGGACACCCGGGTGCTGCTTCTCGACGAGCCCACGACCTATCTGGACCTGCGGCACCAGCTGGAGGTGCTGCAGACCGTCGTGCGACTGCGGGCGGAGCGCGGGCTGACGGTGGTGATGGTGCTCCACGACCTGGGCCACGCGGCCCGGTTCGCGCAGCGTGTCGTCGCACTGCGGGACGGGCGGGTGGTCGCGGACGGGGCACCGGAGGACGTCGTGACGCCCGGGCTGCTCGCAGAGGTGCTGGGCGTCTCCGGCCGGGTGGGCCGGGACCCCGAGGGCGGCTGGCCGGTGTGTTACCCAGATCACCCTCTACCGCATAGCATCTGATAATCATTTTCATCTATTCTCGTGGTGGCGCTCATCGGGCGTCGCTTCCAACCGCCGATCTTCCAGGAGGAGTTCATGGAGCAGCAGGAGAAGGTCTTCGCCCCCATCGCCGACCCGGGCCAGCTCGCCCACGCCTCGGCCACCCACTCCAACGCCCTCGTCGAGAACCCCTTCGACGACAACGAGGAGTGAGCGACCGCTAGTCCAGGCGGGCCCGGCCTCTCCGGCCGGGCCCGCCCCACATCACCGACCAAGGAGCACCCCATGACCGGCAGCCGACTCGCCCCCGGAGCGGAGGTCGTCGCCGTACCGGACGGCGGGCTGGCGCTGCGCACCCCGGACGGCGACTTCCTGCGTGTCAGCACCGGGAAGGCGGAGCCCCTTCGGCTCCTGGCCCGCCTCTCCGGCCGCGGGCACGACGCCGCCCCGTCCACGGAGGGCCCGGTCCAGGGGGACGCCGACTCAGACGACGCCGACTCAGACGACGCCGACCCGGGGGACGCAGACCCGGGGGACGCAGACCCGCACCTCGGGCGTCTCCTGGGGGCCTTCGCGGACGCCGGATACCTGGCCGACGCCCCCGGACTCCCCGACGCCGCCACGGCGGAACCCAGCCGGCCCGCGGGCCTCGGCGCGGTGTGGCTGCTCGGCGCTCCCGCGCTCACCGTCCCGCTCGCCGTGTGCCTCGCCGCCGCGGGCGCCCGGCCCCGCACCGTCGAGCCCCCGGACCTCGGGCCGTTGACCGCCGCTCCCGCCCCCGGCACCGCCGACCGCTCCGCCGCCGACCGCCCCGTCGCCGTCGTCTGGTGCCTGGACGAGCCGGTGCCCCCGGGTCTGTGGGACGCGGCCGACACCCTGCCGGCGCACGGGATCGCCTGGCTGCGCTGCCACCGCGAGGGGTACCAGCTCTGGGTCGAGCCCCTCGCCGCGGGCCCGGCCGACGTGACCTCCTCCCATCTGAGGGCCCGCCGCCTGGCCGCCACCCCCGCCCACCGCGAACTGGCCGCCTACTGGGCCGGACACCGCACCACCGGCGCCCCCGTCACCCTCACCCCGGCCGCCGCCACCCTCGCCGCCGCCCTCCTCGCCGCCGACCTCACGGCCTGGGCCACCGGCGCCCCCTCCGCACTCGGCACCCTGCCCGTCACCCGTCGGCTGCGCCGCGTGGACCTGCGCGATCTGACCGTCACCCCGCACGCCGTGCTGCCGGTACCGCCGGTCGCCCCGCCGCTCCGGGCCACCCCGTGAGCCCCTCCCCACGTCCGGTGCGGATACCCGCCCCGGACGGCACCACCCTCGCCACCGACCTCTGCCTGCCCGACGGGCCCGGCCCGCACCCCGCGGTGCTGATCCGCACCCCCTACGACCGCCGTTCCCACCAGGAGGAGTTGGCCGGCTGGGCCCGCCACGGCTTCGCCGCCCTCGCCCAGGACGTGCGCGGACGCCACGGCTCCGGCGGCGTCTGGCGGCCGTACCGGCACGAGCGGGCCGACGGCGCGGGCACCGTCCGGTGGGTCCGCGCCCAGCCCTGGAGCGACGGCCGCGTCCTCGCCTCCGGGGCCTCGTACGCCGCTCACTGCGCCCTGAGCCTGACGAGCGCCGAGGGCGCGGCCCGGCCGGACGCCGTCCTCGCCGCCGTGCCGGCCCTGGGCGCGGCCGAGACCGCCCGGGAGGCCACCGGCCCGGAGCGGCTCGCGGCCCGGGCCGGCTGGTGGGCGGCCCACGGGGACCGGCCGGACAGCGACCCCTACGCCCTCGCCACCGCGCTGGCCACCGACCCCGTCCTGCTGGACCGCCTCCCCGTCGCCGACCTGCCCCGGTGGCTCGGCCGCCCGCTGCCCTCCTGGCCCGGCCTGTGGCGTGCCGCCCGGCGGGAGCTAGTCCCGGGACGGGAGCCGTGCGCGACCGTCCCGCTGCTCGCCGTCGGCGGCACCCACGACCCCTTCCTCGCCGACACGGTGAGACTGTGGCGCCGGTGGGGCGGAGCACCGGCGCGGCTGCTGCTCGGCCCCTGGGGGCACGCGCTCACCGCGGCCCCGGGCCCCGACGCCCACCAGGCCCACCGTGTCCCGCTCGGCCCGCTCTACGCACGCTGGGCCCGCCGCGCCCTCGACGGGCGGCTCGGAACGGCACCGCGCGCTGCCGTCGCGCTGGGCGGCAGCCCGCTGTGGCTCCCGGCCGGCGCGCTCCCGGGCCCGGGAGCGGAAGCGCCCGACGCGGCCGTCCTCGCCTTCGGACGGCCCGGCGGCCTCGGTGTGCTGACCGGCACCCGGTTCACCGCCGACCCGGCGCGCCCCGTGCGCTCCGACGAGCTGACCGTGCCCCGCTGCCCCGGCCGCCCCCACGACCGCTGCCTGCTCGTGGGGGCCCCGCTGCCCCGGCCGCTGGACCTGCTCGGCGAGGCCGCCGTCCGGCTGCGGGCCACCGCCGACACCCCGGCCGCCGACTGGGTCGCACGGCTCGTCGCCCTCGACCCGTCCGGCACCGCCGAGCACCTCGCCACCGGCGTCGTGCGGCGCGCCGACGCCCCGGACCGGTCCGCCGACCTCACCGTGCCGCTCGGCCCTCTCGCCCGCCGCCTCGCGGCCGGGACCCGGCTCCGGCTGGAGATCGCGGGCCACCACTTCCCCGCCCACGCCCGCAACCCGCACACCGGAGAGGACCCGGTCGGGGCGACCGTGCTGTTCCCCTCCCGGCGGTCCGTGACCGCCGGACACAGCGCCCTGCTGCTGCCCGTCGGCCGCCCCCGCCACCTCACCGACGCCGTCGACCCCGCCGAGGAGATCTGCCGTTGACCCCGCCCACTTCGCCGCCCGCACTGCCGCTCGACGCCCTGGTGGACCCGGTGTGCGGGGTCGTCCGCTCCGTGGCGCCGGCCGAACCGCCCGCCGGCGCCCCGCCGCGCTACACCGCCATGACCGCCGAGGTGAGCGACGCCCGGCGGCTCGGCGCCTGGCCGGCCGACCGGGTCGCGCTCGGCACGACGTTCGACGATCCCGAGGGCGCCCGCGTCGCGGCCGTCGCGGAGGCCGTCGAACGGTACTGCGGCAACCGGGTGCCGCCGCCCGGCCATCCCCGCGCGCCGCGCTCGGCCACCGCCGCCGAGCTGACCGCCGCCGGCCTGCGGGTCTACGGGCCCGACGCCGCGCCCCGCCACGCCCCCTGGCAGTACGCGCGGGAGGGCTTCCCCTACCGCCCCCTGCGCGCCGGCACCCGGGCGCTGTGGACGCGGGCCCGGGAGCACACCCCGGACGGCGACACCCTGGAGTGCTGGGCGCCGGTCTCGCTCACCCACCTCAACTGGCGCCAGGGGGAGCTGCGTTCGCACCCCCGCGTCCACCACCTCAACTACGCGGGCATCGCTACCGGACAGGGCCTGGACGACGCCGTCGAGCGCGGGCTGCTGGAGATCGTGGAGCGCGACGCGCTGGAGCTGTGGTGGCATCTGGACGGCCCGACGCGCGGCATCGACCCCGCGAGCGTGCCCGGTCTCACCGAGCAGCTCGCCGGCTGCGGCCTGCGGCTGTGGCTCGCCGAGATGCCCTCCGAGTTCGCCCCCTGCGTCGCCGCCCTCGTCCACGACCCGGAACGCGGCCTGTACGCGGCCGGGTTCGCCTGCCGGTACGACCCGGCGGAGGCGGCCCGCAAGGCCGTGCTGGAGGCCGTGCACACCTGGGTGTTCACCCAGGGCCTCACCACTCCGGACGGCTGGGTCTTCCGGGCGGTGGACGCCGGGTTGCAGGCTCGTGGCCTCTACCTCGACCACCGCGCCGACGCGCGCTATCTCGACGTCTGCGGGCCGCAGTTCGCCGCCGTACGCGACCTCGGCGCCCACGTGCAGGTCTGGCTCGACCCGCGCATGGCCACCGAGGCCCGGCGCCTCACGGAGCCCGCGCTCGGCACGGTGCCGGTCGACGCCGTGCCGGCCGGCGGCCGGGAACGGCTGTGGCGGCGCCTGCACGAGGGCGGGCACCGGGTCGTCACCGCCGACCTCACCACCGAGGACGTCGCGGAGACCCCGCTGCGGGTGGCCCGGGTCCTCGTCTCCGGCCTGGTGCCCAACGCCCCGGCCGCCTTCGCCTACCTGGGCTGCCCGCGGTTCGCCGAGGCCGCGCTCCTGCGGGGCTGGCGTGACACGGCGCCCGCCGCCCCGGCCGACTTCACCCTGGCGCCGCCGCCGCACATGTGAGCCTGCCGGACATGACCACTCCGCCTTCTCCCGATGCCCCCGATGCCCTTGACGCCCCGCACGGCCCCGACCGTTCCACGGGCTCCCACGGCCCCGAAGCCCACGACGCGGCGGGGGAACCGGACCTGCCCGCCGAGCTGGCCCGGGCCCGCGGCGCCGAGGAGCCGGGCCCCGACACCCCGCCCGGGCCGCCCGTGCCGAGCTGGCCGGGGCCGGCGCTGCGCGTGGGCGAGGCGCGCCCCGGTGAGGTGGACCTCGGCCGGATCCTGCGGTTCGCGCTCGCCGCGTCCGACGCGGGCGGCCGGCTGCGTCCGGCGTCCTCCGCGGGCGGCTGCCACCCGGTCGACGTCCGCCTCACCGTGGGGGCCGACGCGCCGCTCCCGGCCGGGCGGTACGGCTACGACCCGCTGCGACACCGTCTGCACCCCCTCGGCGCCCCGCCCACGCCGGCGCCCCCGGGCGTCCGGCTGGAGCTGAGCGTGACGCTCGCGCGCACCCGCTCCCACTACGGGCACCGCGCCTGGCCGCTCGCTCTCCTCGACACCGGCCACGCCGTCGCCGCCCTGTGGCTCGCCAGCCAGGCGCTCGGCGCGCCCGCCCCCGAGCTCGACGTCGACGGGCGTGCGCCCGACCCGCTGGCGGTCGTCCGGCTGCCGCCCCCGGGCGCACCGCGCGCCGAGTACCCCCGGCCCGTCCCCGGGACGCGGCAGTTGCTGGCGCGGCGTAGCCCGCGGCCCCCGCTGACCGGAGCGCCGGTCGAGACGGCCCTCGCCGCCGTGCTGGCCACCGTGGAGCGGGCCGCGGCGGGCGCCCTCGACTGGTGCGCGGCGGTCGGCGGCCCCGAGCCGGGCCTCCTCGCCCTCGCCACCGACGGGCGGCTGCGCCGTCTGGCCACCGGAGAGGCCCGCCCGACGCTGGCCGCCTGGGCCGCCCGGCAGGGCTGGCTCGCCGAGAGCGGGGCCGTGCTCGTCGGGTACGGCTGCCCGGACGACGCCGACGCCGCCCACATCCGCCGGGCCCATCTGCGGGCCGGGTACGCCGTCGGGCTCGCCCAGTCCGTCGCCGGAAGCCACGGCCTGGGCGCCCGTCCGGTCGGCTCCTGGCAGAACGCCGACCTCGGCGCCGCACTCGGCGGCCCGCCGGGCCGCCAGTGGGTCGTCCACGGCCTCGCCCTCGGCGCCCCGGCCGCCGACGGCCCGTCAGCCGCCCCCGGTGCCCGGCCCGCCCCCGGTGGTGCCCCACCCCCTCGACCGCAGGAGCCGCCACGATGCTGATACACCCCGAGCTGCGGGCCGCCGCCCGCACCGGGCGGGGGCCGCTGCTCGCCGCCACCGCTCTGCTGGCCGCCGTCGCCGCGACCCACCTCGCCCAGGCCGGCCTGCTCGCCCTCGTGCTCGCCGCCGTCGCCCGGGGCCGCACCGGCGCGCTGCCCCCGCTGCTGCTCGCGGTGGGCGGCGTCGCGGCCCTCCGCTCCTGGCTCGTGTGGTGGCAGCGGCGCACCGCCGCCCGCGCCGGGGCGCTGGTGCGCGTCCGGCTGCGCGACGCGCTGGTCGTCCGGCTGGCCGCGCTGGGTCCGGCCCACCTCGTCGGAGCCCGGGCCGGGGCCGTGCGCACCACGCTCGTCGACGGCGTGGAGGGCGTGGACGCCTACGTCTCCCGCTACCTGCCGCAGCTGCTGGTCACCTGCGCCACCCCGCCGCTGCTGCTCGCCACCGTCGCCCTCGTCCACCCGGCCGTGCTGCTCACCCTCCTCCCCGCGCTGCTCCTCGCGCTCCTCGGGCCCCGGGCCTGGGACCGGCTGCTCGCCCGCCGCGGCGCCGAACACTGGGACACCTACGAGGCGTTGGGCGCCGACTACCTGGAGGCGCTCCAGGGCATGCCGACGCTGCGCGCCGCCGGGGCCGTCGGCAGGACCCGCGCCCGGCTCGAGCGCCGCTCGGCCGCCCTGCACCGCAGCACCGTCGCCCACCTGCGGGTGTCGCTCGTGGACACGGCGCTCACCGACCTCGCGGTGCAGGGCGGCACCGTCGCCGCCGCCCTGCTGGCCTGCTGGTCCGCGGCCACCGGCCAGACCACGGCCACCGGCACCTATCTGCTGCTGCTTCTGACCGGTGAGTGCTTCCGCCCGGTGCGCGACCTGGCCCGCGAGTGGCACGCCGGTTACCTCGGCGCCTCGGCCGCCGAGGGACTGGCCGCACTGCGCACGGCCGAGCCCGAGGTCGCCGACGCCGGAACGTCCCGCCCCGCCTGGCCGCGGCCGCCCGCCGTGCGCTTCGAGGACGTCCGCTTCCGCTACCCCGGTGCCGCCCGGCCCGCGCTCGACGGCGTCACCTTCACCGCCGAGGCGGGCCGCACCACCGCCGTCGTCGGCCCCTCCGGTGCGGGCAAGACCACGCTGCTCGCCCTGCTCCTGCGGCAGCGCGAGCCCGGGTGCGGCCGGGTGCTGGTGGACGGGCAGGACGTCGCCGGCCTGGCCCTGGACGCGCTGCGCCGCGGCATCGCCGTCGTCTCCCAGGACACCTACCTCTTCCACGCCACCGTCGCCGAGAACCTCCGGCTGGCCGCCCCCGAGGCCGACGACGCCGCCCTGCACGCGGCGGCCCGCGCCGCCGGGGTCTATGACGAACTCGCCGCCCTGCCGCAGGGCTACGCCACCCTCGTCGGCGAGCGCGGCGAGGGCCTCTCCGGCGGGCAGCGCCAACGCCTGGCCCTGGCAAGGGCGTTGCTGGCCGACGCTCCCGTTCTCGTGCTGGACGAGGCGACCAGCGCCGTCGACGAGCACCGTGAGGCGCACGTCGTCCGGGAGCTGCTCGACGCCGCCCGGGGACGCACCTGCCTGGTCGTCGCCCATCGCCTCGCCTCCGTCCGGCACGCCGACCGCATCGTCGTCCTGGACGCGGGCCGGGTGGAGGCCGCCGGCGACCACGCCACGCTCCTGCGCGCCTCTCCGGTGTACGCCGGACTGGTCGCGGCCGGACGCACCGAGGAGAGGGGACTCGCCGCATGACGACCGCCGCACCCGACACCGCGCACGCCGAGTCCTCCCGGGGGGTGCTGCGGGCCCTCCTGCCCGCCCTGCGCGCCCACCGCGCCACGGCCGTGCGCACCGCCGTCGCGGCCGTGGCCGAACACGCCTTCCTGGCCGCGCTGGTGACGCTCGCCGCCCACACCGTCGGGGCCGCGCTGACCGAGCAGGCCCCGCCCGTGCCGTGGACCGTCGCCCTGCTGCTCGCGCTCGTGGCCGGCCGCGCGCTGGCCACCTGGCGGGAGATGGACCTCTCCCACGATCTCGCCTACCGGGTGCTCGCGGTCCTGCGGGTGCGGGTCTTCGACGGACTCGCCCGCAGCGCGCCCGCCCGCGTCGCCGGGCGGCGCAGCGGAGACCTGGCCGCGACCGCGATGGCCGATGTGGAGGCCCTGGAGTTCTTCTACGCCCACACCACCGCCCAACTGCTGGCCTCCGCAGTGGTGTCCACCGTGGCCGGGGCCGTACTGGCAGTCGTCGAACCCTGGCTGCTGGCCATCGTGCTGCCCGCGGCGCTCCTCCTCCCGGCCGGTGCGCTGCTGGAGGGCCGGGCCCGGGCCGCCCGGGGGGCCCGCACCAGGGCCGCGGCGGCCCGGCTCTCGGCCGACGCGGTGGACACCGTCGACGGGCTCCGCGAACTGCTGGCCTTCGGCGCGCTGCCCCAGCGCCGCGCCCTGCTCGCCGACCGGGGCGCGCAGCTCGGGCGGGCGCAGCGCGCGGAGGCCGGCTGGGAGGCGCTGGCCTCCGCGCTCCGGGACGCCCTCGTCGTCACCGCCGTGCTCGGCGTCGTCGCGGTGACCGCGCACGCCGTCACCGCCGGGCGGCTCTCCGGCCCCTGGGCCCCGGCCACCCTGGCCCTGGCGCTGGCCGCGCTGGCGCCGGTGGCCGAGTCCGCCCAGGCGCTGGCCCGTGCCGCCGCCCTGCGCCCGGCCGCCCAGCGGGTCCGGGCCGCGGTGCTGGCCGCGCCCTCGGCCCCGCCCCCGGCGGACCCGGTTCCGCTGCCGCCCGGGCCGCTGGGCCTGCGGCTGCGCGGCGTGCGCTTCGGCTACGGCGGCCCCCTCGTGCTGGACGGGCTCGACCTGACGGTCCCGCCCGGCCGCACCCTCGCCCTGGTGGGGGCCTCCGGGGCGGGCAAGACCACCTGCGCGCAGCTGCTGGCCCGTTTCTGGGACCCGGACGCCGGACGGCTGGAGCTCGTACCCCGGACGGGTGCGCCGGCCGACCTTCGGACGGTGGCGGACGCCGAACTGCGCCGCGCCGTCGCCCTCGTGGGGCAGGACGCGCCGCTCTTCCACGGCACCCTGGCCGACAACCTCCGCCTGGCCGCACCGGAGGCGGACGACGCCGAGCTGGCCCGGGTCGCCGCGCTGTGCGGCGTCGACCGGATCGCGGCCGGGCTGCCCGACGGCATGGCCGGGCTCGTGGGGGAGCGGGGCGCGACGCTCTCCGGCGGGCAGCGCTCGCGGGTGGCCCTGGCCCGGGCCCTGCTGGTCCGTCCCCGGGTGCTGGTGCTGGACGAGTCCACCGCCCAGCTCGACACCGCGAGCGAGGCCCGGCTCGCCGAGGCGCTGGCCGAGGGGGCCGCCGAGCGGGCGACGGTGGTCATCGCCCACCGTCCGGCCACGATCCGTCGCGCCGACCGCGTCGCGGTGCTCGACGGCGGCCGCATCGTGGAGGAGGGCACCTGGGCCGAGCTGACCGCCCGCCCCGGAGTCCTGTGCCGGCTGCTGGACCGCGGCCCCCTGACCGGCCCGGCAGGGGGTGGCGTCAGCTGATCCGCAGCGCCAGGAAGAAGTCCAGCTTGTCCTCCAGCCGCGACAGGTCGCGGCCGGTGAGCTGCTCGATGCGCCCTACCCGGTAGCGCAGGGTGTTGACGTGCAGATGCAGCTTGGCGGCGCACCGCGTCCAGGAGCCGTCGCTCTCCAGGAACGCCTCCAGGGTGTCGACCAGCTCGGCGCGGTGCCGGCGGTCGTAGTCGCGCAGCGGGTCCAGCAGGCGGGCGGTGAACGCGCGGCGGACGTCGTCGGGGACGAACGGCAGCAGCAGGACGTGCGAGGCCAGTTCCTCGTGACCGGCCGCGCACACCCGGCCCGGCCGGGCCGCGGCGACGCGGCGGGCGTGCCGGGCCTCCTCCAGTGCCCCGCGCAGGCCTTCGGCGGAGGTCACGGCGGCGCTGACGCCGAGGGTGAGCCGCCCGTCGTCGGCGAGGCCGCGCTCCAGGGGCTCCCGCACGGAGGCCAGCAGCGTGTGCGCCCGCAGACCGGGCGCGGCGGACTCCCCGCCCTCGGCGGCCTCGGCGGCGTGGGTGACGCCGCCGGTGACCTGCTCCGAGCCCTCGCCGGTCAGCGGCACGAGGGCCACGGCTTCCTCGCCGGTGTGGGCGACGGCGATCCGGTCGGCCGGGTCGGGGCCGGGGGTGCGGGGATCGACGAGCGCCTCCTCCAGCAGGGCCTGGGCCACCGGGCCACCGGGCACGTCGCCGCCCGCCCACTCCACGGAGGCGACCACGACCTGCCACTTGGGGGCGGTGCCGAGGCCCGGCAGCAGGACGGGCGCCGCCACCCGGAGCCGGGCGGCGATCTCGGCGGGCGGGGCGCCCGACTGCACCAGCTCCAGCACGTCCTGGGCGAGCCGACGGCGCACCGTGCGGGCGGCGTCCCGCCGGTCCCGCTCGACGGCGATGAGCTGGGTGACGCCCTGGAGCAGGTCGAGCCGCTGTTCGGGCCACTCCCCGGCGTCGGCCTCGACGGCCAGCAGCCAGTCCGAGAGCACCGTGGCCCGCAGGTCGCGGCCGTCGCCGCGCACGGGGAACAGGGAGTACGACGTGTCCCCGACCGTCGTCCGGTAGGGACCGCGGCGCCCGCCGCGCAGGGCCGCGAGGTGCTCACCGGCGAGCTGGGCCCGCACCGCGGCCGGAAGGGCGGCGGCCTGGGAGCCCGGGCCGGCCCCGGCGATCTGGCGCCCGGTGGGCGTGAGCACCCAGGCGCGCAGGTCCAGATCCGAGCCCAGCAGGTCGAGCACCACGTCCGGGCCGCCGCCGCCCGGGCCCGGCGACATCAGCCGCCGGTGCCGCTCGACGACGGCGGCGAGGTCCCCGGCGCGTTCCCCCGAGACCTGCCGGACCACGTGCTCGGTGATCGTCGCGAACGCGACGTCCTCGTCCACGGAGAACAGGGGCAGCCGGTGCCGGTCGCAGGCAGCCACCAGGTCCTCGGGCACCTGCCCCATCTCGGCCTCGCCGGCCGCCAGCCCGGCCACGCCCGCGGCCGCGAGGATCCGCACGAACGCGTCGGAGTCCTCCGGCCCCCGGCGCCACGCCAGCCCCGTGAGCACCAGCTCCCCGCCCGACAGATAGCGGCTCGGATCGCGCAGGTCCGTCGTCATGACGCCGCGGACCTGCCGGTCCAGCTCCTGGGTTCCGCCCAGCAGGCGCAGCCCGAGCGAAGCCGTCTCCAGCAGTGCGCGCAGCCGCATGTGTTGCTCACCGTTCCGTAGCGTGGTGCCGATGTGACCGTCCGAACGGGGTGTAAGGCCCACGTCGCAGGAGCGACCCCGTCATTCGTTCGAATCTACAAGACCACGGCGTCCACCGGCTAATCGCTTCATGCATTCGGTGACTGCACCGCCGCGATGGGGCGGCTGTCTACTGGGTCACACCTGATGAACGACAGATGAACGAGCCCATGGCAAGGGTGCCTCTGTGGCCACGGTGCCCTCAGCTCTCAGTAGCCGCGATCCGAGAAGAGACGATTCATGGACTTCCTGCGCCCCGCCAGTTGGGAGGAGGCGCTCGCCGCCAAGGCTGAGCACCCCACGGCTGTGCCCATCGCGGGCGGCACCGATGTCATGGTCGAGATCAACTTCGACCACCGTCGACCCGGGTACCTGCTGGACCTGAACCGCGTCTCCGAGCTCCACGCGTGGGAGGTCGGTGAGGAGAACGTGCGCCTGGGGGCGTCGGTTCCCTACAGTCAGATCATCGAGAACCTGCGCGCCGAGCTGCCCGGGCTGGCCCTGGCCGGGCGCACCGTCGGCTCACCGCAGATCCGCAACCGCGGCAGCGTCGGCGGCAACCTGGGCGCGGCCTCTCCGGCAGGCGACTCGCACCCGGCCCTGCTGGCCGCGGGCGCCGAGGTCGAGGCCGAGTCGGTGCGCGGGACCCGCTTCATCCCGGTGGAGGAGTTCTACACCGGAGTCAAGCGCAACGCGCTCGCCGCCGACGAGCTGATCAAGACGATCCACATCAAGAAGGCCACAGGACCGCAGCAGTTCTCCAAGGTCGGCACGCGCAACGCCATGGTCATCGCCGTGTGCGCGTTCGGGATCGCCCTCCACCCCGACACGCACACCGTCCGGACCGGCATCGGCTCCGCCGCCCCCACCCCGCTGCGCGCCACCGCCGCCGAGGAGTTCCTGAACGCGGCCCTGGTCGACGGCGGCTTCTGGGAGAGCGGCAAGACGATCACCCCGTCCGTGGCCCGGGAGTTCGCGGAGCTCGCCTCCGGGGCCTGCAACCCCATCGACGACGTGCGCGGCAGCGCCAGGTACCGGCGGCACGCCGTGGGCGTCATGGCCCGCCGCACCCTCGGCTGGATCTGGGACGAGTACCGCTCCGGGGGCCGTGGCACCCGTACCACCGAAGGAGGCGCACAGTGCGCGTGAACTTCCGAGTCAACGGCCGGCCGCAGGAGGCCGACGACGTCTGGGAGGGCGAGAGCCTCCTGTACGTGCTGCGCGAGCGCCTGGGCCTGCCCGGCTCCAAGAACGCCTGCGAGCAGGGCGAGTGCGGCTCGTGCACCGTCCGCCTGGACGGCGTGCCCGTGTGCGCCTGCCTGGTCGCCGCCGGCCAGGTCCAGGACCGGGACGTCGTCACCGTCGAGGGCCTGGCGGACTACGCCCGGGACCGCGCCGCGGGCTGTGCGACCGGCGCCTGCGGCGGGACGGAGCCGGACCGGGCCAAGCCGGGGGCACCCCCGGACGAAGTCCGGGGGAGGAGCGCCCGTCCCGAGAAGGGCCCGGGCGACTCCCAGACCGGCGAGAACGCCGAGCTGTCCACGATCCAGCAGGCCTTCATCGACGCCGGGGCCGTGCAGTGCGGCTTCTGCACCCCGGGCCTGCTGGTCGCCGCCGACGAGCTGATCGAGCGCAACCCGCAGCCCAGCGACGCCGACATCCGCGAGGCGCTGTCCGGCAACCTGTGCCGCTGCACCGGTTACGAGAAGATCCTCGACGCCGTCCGGCTCGCCGCCGCCCGGGGCGAGTCCGAGACCGCCGGAGCCGGAGGCTGACATGGCCGGAGTGACCCGCGCCCCGACGAGCCTGACCCAGGGCAGCGCCACCAAGGGCGGCGTCGGCGAGTCCACGCTGCGTCCCGACGGCACGCTGAAGGTCACCGGCGAGTTCGCCTACTCCTCGGACCTGTGGCGCGAGGACATGCTGTGGGGCCACACGCTGCGCAGCCCGCACGCCCACGCGGAGATCCGCTCGATCGACACCTCCGAGGCCCTCGCCCAGCCCGGCGTCCACGCCGTCATGACCTATGACGACCTCCCGGCCGAGGTGAAGCGGTACGGCCTGGAGTACCGGGACACCCCGGTACTC
Source organism: Streptomyces sp. WMMC1477 (assembly GCF_027460245.1). Lineage (NCBI taxonomy): Bacteria > Bacillati > Actinomycetota > Actinomycetes > Kitasatosporales > Streptomycetaceae > Streptomyces > Streptomyces sp. WMMC1477. Next base: position 5,018,864 of record NZ_JAPZBD010000003.1, read on the forward strand.
GCCGACGGCCGGGTCCGGCACCACGGCGAGCCGGTGGCCATCGTGGCCGCCGACCACCCGGAGACGGCCCGCCGCGCGGCCGGGAAGATCAGGGTGGACTACGCCCCGCTGCCGGTCGTCCACGACGAGGCGACCGCCCTCGCCGAGGACGCCCCCCTCGTGCACCCCCACCGCGACGACGAGCACGCCGCGCACGTCCCGCACCCCAACATCGTCCACCGCCAGCCCATCGTGCGCGGCGACGTCGCGGCGGCGCGGGCCCGCGCCCACGTGGTCGTCACCGGCGCCTACGAGATCGGCATGCAGGACCAGGCCTTCCTCGGCCCGGAGTCCGGCCTCGCGGTGCCCGCCGAGGACGGCGGCGTGGACCTGTACGTCGCCACCCAGTGGCTGCACACCGACCTGCGCCAGATCGCCCCGGTCCTCGGCCTGCCCGAGGACAAGGTCCGGATGACGCTCTCCGGCGTCGGCGGCGCCTTCGGTGGCCGCGAGGACCTGTCCATGCAGATCCACGGCTGCCTGCTCGCCCTGCGCACCGGCAGGCCGGTCAAGATCGTCTACGACCGGTTCGAGTCGTTCTTCGGGCATGTGCACCGCCACCCGGCGACGCTGCGCTACGAGCACGGCGCCACCCGGGACGGCCGGCTCACCCACATGACGTGCCGCATCGTGCTGGACGGCGGGGCCTACGCCTCCGCTTCCCCGGCCGTCGTGGGCAACGCCTCCTCGCTGTCGGTCGGCCCTTACGCGGTCGACGACGTCGAGATCGAGGCCCTCGCGCTCTACACCAACAACCCGCCCTGCGGCGCGATGCGCGGCTTCGGCGCGGTCCAGGCGTGCTTCGCCTACGAGAGCCAGATGGACAAGCTCGCCGCCGAGCTGGGCATGGACCCGGTGGAGTTCCGCCGGCTCAACGCCATGAGCCAGGGCACGCTCATGCCCACCGGCCAGGAGGTCGACTCCCCGGCTCCGGTCGCCGAGCTGCTGCGCCGCGTCAAGGCCATGCCGCTGCCGCCGGAGCGGCAGTGGGAGAGCGGCGGCACCCACGGCACCGGCGTCGACGTGCGGGCCCTGCCCGGCGGGCTGTCGAACACCACGCACGGCGAGGGCGTCCGGCGGGGCGTCGGCTACGCGGTCGGCATCAAGAACGTCGGCTTCTCCGAGGGCTTCGACGACTACTCCACGGCGCGGGTGCGCCTGTCCGTGGTGGGCGGCGAGCCGGTCGCCATGGTGCGCACCGCGATGGCCGAGGTCGGCCAGGGCGGTGTCACCGTGCACGCGCAGATCGCCCGCACCGAGCTGGGCGTCGCCCAGGTGACCATCCACCCGGCCGACACCGGGGTCGGCTCCGCGGGCTCCACCTCCGCCTCCCGGCAGACGTACGTCACCGGCGGAGCGGTCAGGCACGCCTGCGAGGCCGTGCGGGAGGAGGTCCTGGAGCTGGGCCGCGCCAAGCTGGGCACCTACCACCCGGCGTGGGCGAGCGCGGAGCTGCTCCTGGAGGGCGGCAAGGTCGTCACCGACGGCGGCGAGGTGCTCGCGAGCATCGCGGACGTCCTGGAGGACGAGGTCGTCGAACGGGAACTGGAGTGGCGTCACCGGCCCACCGAGCCCTTCGACCTGAAGACCGGCCAGGGCAGGGGCCACGTCCAGTACTCCTTCGCCGCGCACCGCGCGGTGGTCGAGGTGGACGCCGAGCTGGGCCTGGTCAAGGTCGTCGAGCTGGCCTGCGCCCAGGACGTCGGCAAGGCGCTCAACCCGCAGTCGGTCGTGGGCCAGATCCAGGGCGGCACCGTCCAGGGTCTGGGCCTGGCCGTCATGGAGGAGGTTCTCGTCGGCACCGACGGCCGCGTCCGCAACCCCTCCTTCACCGATTACCTCATTCCGACCATCCTGGACACCCCCGCCATCCCGGTGGATGTCCTGGAGCTGGCCGACCCGAACGCGCCGTACGGACTGCGCGGAGTCGGGGAGGCCCCCACGCTGTCGTCCACCCCCGCGGTGGTGTCGGCGATCCGTGCGGCCACCGGCCTGGCGCTGGAGCGGGTACCCGTCCGCCCCGAGCACCTGACGGGAACCTGACGGAACCGCAGGAAGTGAGGCGCAGGGCCGGACCGAGCACCACCGGCCCTGCGTCCCCCGCTCAGAAAGCCCCCCACATGAGCACCACCCCGTTCGTCTCGGGCCGTCCCCCGCGTCGTGCATCCCAAATCCCGTCCGGCAGCAAGGGCCGGAGGGTGCCCCTATGAACCTTGGGAGTAGGCACACATGGCACAGTCGCAAGTCGAGCCGATGACCGCGGCGGAAGACGCGGGCAACGGCTCACGTCCCCCCGCGGGCAGAGGCTGGCTCGACCGGTACTTTCACATCACCACCCGTGGTTCCACCATCGGGCGGGAGGTGCGTGGCGGCATCACCACCTTCATGGCGATGGCGTACATCCTCCTGCTCAACCCGTTGCTGCTCAGCGTCCCGGACGTCGACGGCAACACCCTGAACCCGGCCGCGGTGGTCACCGCGACGGCGTTCGCGGCGGGGTTGTCCACCCTGCTCATGGGCATCATCGGCAAGGTGCCCCTCGCCCTGGCCGCCGGGCTCAGCGTCTCCGGCGTGCTGGCCACGCAGGTCGTGCCGGGCATGACCTGGCCACAGGCCATGGGCATGTGCGTGATCTACGGCGTCGTGATCATGTTGTTGGTGATCACGGGGCTCCGGGAAAAGATCATGAACGCGATCCCGATGGGCCTCAAGCACGCCATCACCATCGGCATCGGCATGTTCGTCGCGATGATCGGGCTGGAGAAGGCCGGCTTCGTCGGCCGCGGGGGCGAGGGCGGGCCTCCGGTCACCCTGGGCGTCGACGGCGCCCTGTCGGGCTGGCCGGTGTTCGCCTTCTGCCTCACGGTGATCGCGATCTTCATGCTGATGGCGCGCAACATCCCCGGAGCCATCCTCATCGGCATCGGCATCGGCACCGTCTTCGCCCTGGTGGTCACCGCGGTCCTCGACCTCGGTGACGCGGAGTGGGGCCTGGCCACCCCGGAGCTCACCGGTTCCATCGTGTCCAGCCCCGACTTCAGCCTCTTCGGCCAGGTCGAGTTCGGCGGCTTCGCCGAGCTGGGCGCGGCCACCGTCGCCACGGTCGTCTTCACCCTGGTGCTCGCCGCGTTCTTCGACGCGATGGCCACCATCATCGCCGTGGGCCAGGAGGCCAAGCTCGCCGACGCGAAGGGCCGCATGCCCGGGCTCAACAAGGCGTTGCTCGTCGACGGCGCCGGCGGCGCGATCGGTGGCGGGGTCAGCGCGTCGGGCCAGACCGTCTTCATCGAGTCGGCCTCGGGCGTCGGCGAGGGTGCCAGGACGGGCCTGTCGGCCACCGTCACCGGTCTGATCTTCGGCCTGATGCTGCTGTTCACGCCGCTCGCCGAGATCGTCCCCGGCCAGGTGGCCGCCGCCGCCCTCGTGGTCATCGGCGCCATGATGATGCAGAACGCCCGCCACGTGGACTGGAAGGACCGCGCGGTCGCCATCCCCGTCTTTCTGACGGTCGTTCTGATGCCGTTCACCTTCTCCATCGTCAATGGCGTGGGTGCGGGCATCATCGCCTACTGTGCGATCAAGCTCGCTCAGGGCAAGTGGCGCGAGCCCGGTGTGTTCATGTGGATCCTCGCCGCGGTGTTCGTCTACAACTTCGCGTTCGTGGGGCACTGACGGGCCGGTCCGCGCGGCACCCGTCCGCCACGCACCGGACCAGACAAGGAGACCGCCATGCTGGACATTGCCGACGAGCTGAACCGGTGGTGTGAGCAGGGACGCGACTTCGCCGTCGCCACCGTCGTGGCCACCCATGGCAGCTCCCCGCGCCAGCCGGGTGCCGCCATGGCGGTCGACGGCGGCGGAACCGTGATCGGTTCGGTCTCCGGAGGGTGCGTGGAGGGCGCGGTGTACGAGCTGTGCCAGACCGCTCTGACGACGGGCGAGTCCGTCGTCGAGCGGTTCGGCTACAGCGACGAGGACGCCTTCGCAGTGGGGCTGACCTGCGGCGGGGTCATCGACATCCTCGTCACCCCGATCCGGGCGGCGACGGACCGGGCGGCCGGCGGCATGGATGAGCCCGCCGTCCGTCCGGCCGTCGCCCCCGCCCTGGCCGCCGCCGCGCGTGGAGACGCGGCGGCGGTCGTCCGGGTGGTGGCCGGCCCGGCCGGCCTCCTCGGCCGGCTGCTGTACGTCCGCCCGGACGGCACCCACGCGGGTGCGCTGAACCGCCCCGCGGACGTCACCGAACCCACCGCGCTGGAACGTTCCGCCGTGGCCGAGGCGCTCGGCCACCTCGCCATCGGCCGCACCGCCACGGTGGAGATCGGCGAGGACGGCAGCCGCTGCGGCGAGCCCGTCACCCTGCTCGTGGAGTCCAGCGTGCCGCCCCCGCGCATGCTGGTCTTCGGCGCCATCGACTTCGCCTCCGCCCTCGTGCGGATCGGCAAGTTCCTCGGCCACCACGTCACGCTGTGCGACGCCCGCCCCGTCTTCGCCACCGCCCGGCGCTTCCCCGAGGCCGACGAGATCGTCGTCGACTGGCCGCACCGCTACCTCGACACCCAGCGGCTGGACGGCCGGGCCGTGCTGTGCGTGCTGACGCACGACGCCAAGTTCGACGTGCCGCTGCTGGAGCGCGCCCTGCGGCTGCCGGTCGCCTACGTCGGGGCGATGGGCTCCCGGCGCACCCACGAGTCCCGGCTCGCCAAGCTGCGCGACGTGGGGCTGGGGGAGGAGGAGCTCGCCCGGCTGCGCTCCCCGATCGGCCTCGACCTCGGCGGGCGCACGCCGGAGGAGACGGCCCTGTCGATCGCGGCCGAGATCGTGGCGGCCCGCCACGGCGCCTCCGGCGCCCCCCTGACCGGCGGCGGCATACCCATCCACGGACACCGCGTACCGGCCCCCGCGCCCGGGGCCTGACCCGGGCTCACCCCGCCGCGCCTCCCGGGCCGTTGCCCGTCTCGCCGAGGCCGTGGGCCAGCAGGGCGGTGTGCAGGGAGGTGCGCGTCTCCGGATCGGCGAGGTCGGCCCCGAGGATCCGCTCGATGCGCGCGATGCGGTCGTACAGCACCGGACGGGAGACGTGCAGGGCCGCGGCCGCCGCCGTCTTGTCGCCGGTGACCAGCAGGGTGCGCAGCACCTCCAGCAGCGCGGTCCCGTGCTCCGCGTCGTGGCGCAGCAGCGGGTCCAGCTCCCGTTGGACGAACCGGGCGAGCCGGTCGTCGTCGGACAGCAGGTGCAGCAGGCCGCGCAGATGGACGTCCGCCAGCCGGTGGAACGGCCGCGCGGGGTCCACGGGGCGCAGCGAGGCGGCCACGTGGTGGGCCTCGGCCAGCGAACGGCCCGCGTCCCGCGGACGGTGGACGGTCTCGCCGACGGCGAGCGTCGCCTCGCCCGGCGCCCCGAGGTCCGCCGCGACGCCGGTGAGCAGGGCGTCGAGGTCGGTGCCCGCCGGGGCGGCGAGCAGGGCGATCACGTCGTCCGGGTCCGTGCCGACGAGCGCGGGCACCCCGCGCTCCCGCAGCGCGGCGGCGAGGGCCGCGGCCAGCGCGGTGAGGGCGTCGGCGGCGACGAAGGTGCGCCGCTCCCGCTGGAGCACCGGGCGGGCGGCGAGACCCGACAGGGCCCGCCCGGCCAGCGGGACGCCGGCCTCGGCGCAGCGGCTCAGCAGCTCCTCGTCGACCCGCCGGTCCCGCAGCGCCGTGAGCAGGACGTGGTGGGCCTGCCGTTCCACGCTGTCCCGGTGCCGCGCGTGCAGCCGGTGCAGCGCGAGCGCGGTCGCGGCCCGCTCGATCAGGACGAGGTGCCGGTGCGGCGGCGCCTGCGGGGTGACGACGACGAGCCGCCCCCAGTCGTCGCCGCGCGAGCCGACGACCGTCACCAGCCAGCCGGCCCGCTGGTCGTATCCGGTGCGCTCGGCCGGGCGCACCCGCCGGGAGCGCCGCTCCCAGTCGCGCAGGAGCTCGGGGCCGGGGCGGCCGCCGGTGGCGTAGCCGAGCACCTGGTGCCGGAACGACTCCAGCACGACGGGGCAACCCGAGATCCGGGCCGCCTCCGCCAGGATGTCGGCCGGCCCGGCCTCGGCGATGCTGAGCGCGGTGAAGGCGTCGTGGATCTGGCCGGCCGCGCGCAGCTCCACCACCTGCGCGTCCACGATCCGTTCGGCGACTGCCTGAGTGACTGTCACGAAGCGGACCTCCCGGCGCAGGGCGACCAGCGGCAGACCGAGGTGCTCGCAGGCGGCCACCAGCGCCCGCGGCAGCCGGGACGACCAGCGGCGGCCGAGCTCGACGACGAGCCCGACGGCGCCGACCTCGCTGAGGGCCCGCACGTAGCGCTCCAGCCCGGGGCCGTCGGCGGGCAGGGCGATGCCCGTCGTGAGCACGAGCTCGCCGCCGCGGAGCAGGGACGCGATGTCCGCCAGCTCGGCCGAGTGCACCCAGCGCACCGTCCGTCCAAGCGCCTGCCCGGCGGCGACCACCTGCGGATCGCCCTGGCGCAGCTCCGGCAGCGTCAGCACCTCGGCGACGGTCGGCAGCACGCGGTCACCCCCTGCACGGCGTGATCCCTTCACGGTGTCGGAAAAGCATCACACATCCGACGGTTCGTAGCTACGCGCGGGCGGTGGCGGGCCGGTGCAATGGGCCCCATGAACGACACCGACAAGCGCATCACCCATTGGTTCGGCGGCGCCGCGTGGACGGGGACCGCGGCCCGCACGGGGGAGGTCTTCGACCCGGCCACCGGGGCCGTGAGCGGGCACGTGGACCTCGCCGACGCCGCGACCGTGGACGCGGCCGTCACCGCGGCCCGGACGGCCTTCACCACCTGGCGCCGCACGTCCCTGGCCCGGCGGGTCGCGGTGCTCTTCGAGTTCCGCCGGCTGCTGGCCGAGCGGACCGGAGAGCTGGCCGCGGCGATCACCGCCGAGCACGGCAAGGTGCTCGACGACGCGGCGGGCGAGGTGCAGCGCGGGCTGGAGGTCGTGGAGTTCGCCTGCGGCATCCCGCACCTGCTCAAGGGCGGCCACACGATGGGCGCCGCCACCCGCGTCGACGTCCACTCGCTGCGGCAGCCGGTCGGCGTGACGGCGATCGTCTCGCCCTTCAACTTCCCGGCGATGGTGCCGCTGTGGTTCGCCCCCGTCTCCATCGCCTGCGGCAACACGGTGGTGCTCAAGCCGAGTGAGAAGGTTCCCTCGGCGGCGCTCCTGCTGGCCGAGCTGTGGCGCGAGGCGGGCCTGCCCGACGGCGTCTTCAACGTCGTGCACGGCGACCGGGAGGCCGTCGACGCGCTGCTCACCCACGCGGACGTGGCGGCCGTGTCCTTCGTCGGCTCCACCCCCGTCGCCCGGTACGTCTACGAGCGGGCGACGGCCCACGGCAAGCGGGTCCAGGCGCTCGGCGGGGCGAAGAACCACATGGTCGTCCTGCCCGACGCCGACCTGGACCTCGCCGCGGACGCCGCCGTCAACGCCGGGTTCGGCTCGGCGGGCGAACGGTGCATGGCCATCAGCGCCCTGGTGGCGGTGGAGCCGGTCGCGGACGAGCTGGTCGCCAGGATCACCGAGCGGATCGCCGGGCTCAAGGTCGGCGACGGGCGGCGGGGCTGCGACATGGGCCCGCTCGTCACCGCCGCCCACCGGGACCGCGTCGCGGGCTACGTCGCGGCCGGCCTCGACGCCGGGGCGGAGCTCGTCGTGGACGGCCGCGAGCGGCCCGTCGACGGGGACGCCGCCGGGTTCTGGCTCGGGCCCACCCTCTTCGACCGGGTGACGCCGGAGATGAGCGTCTACACCGACGAGATCTTCGGCCCCGTCCTGTCCGTGCTCCGGGCCGGCTCGTACGACGCCGCCCTCGACCTGGTCAACTCCAGCCCCTACGGCAACGGCACCGCCCTGTTCACCAACGACGGGGGCGCGGCGCGCCGGTTCGAGGAGGAGGTCGAGGTCGGCATGGTCGGGATCAACGTGCCCATCCCGGTGCCCGTCTCCTTCTACTCCTTCGGCGGCTGGAAGGCCTCGCTGTTCGGCGACGCGCACGCCTACGGACCCGACGGCGTGCACTTCTTCACCCGCACCAAGACCGTCACCAGCCGCTGGCCCGACCCGCAGAGCCGCGGGATCGACCTCGGCTTTCCGCGCAACGACTGAGCCTCGGGAGACCCCGTGACCACCCGGCACGACACCCTTCGGCAGACCGCCGCCCGCCACCTCATGCTGCACTTCTCCCCGCAGCGCCTCGACGACCTGCTCGTCCTGGAACGCGGCGAGGGGCCCTACGTCTTCGACACCCGCGGCAGGCGCTACATCGACGCCCTGTCCAGCCTCTTCTGCTCCCAGCTCGGCTACTCCTACGGCCGGGAGATGGCCGAGGCCGCGACGAAGCAGCTCACCACGCTCGCCTTCAACACCAACTGGGGCACCGCCCACCCGGCCGCCATCGAGCTCGCCGAGCGGCTCACCGGCCTGGCCCCTGAGGGCCTGACCCGCGCCTTCTTCACCAGTGGCGGCTCGGAGTCCGTCGAGGCCGCCTGGAAGCTGGTACGCGAGTACCACCTGGCGAACGGTCAGCCGCGGCGCACGAAGGCCGTCGCCCGCCACACCGCCTACCACGGGGTGACCCTCGGAGCGCTGTCCTTCACCGGCGTGCCACGGTTCAAGGAGCCCTTCGGGCCCGCGCCGATCGACGTCGTCCACGTGGCGAACACCAACGCGTTCCGCGCCCCCGACGGCGACGACCCCGACGCCTTCCGCGACCGGCTGCTGGCCGAGACGGAGGAGGCCGTCCGCGCCGCGGGCCCCGACGAGGTGGCGCTGATCATCGCCGAGCCGGTGCAGAACGCGGGCGGCTGCCTCACCGCGCCGCCCGGCTACTGGCGCGGCCTGCGCGAACTGGCCGACCGCTACGGCGCCCTGCTCATGGCCGACGAGGTGATCACCGGCTGCGGCCGACTGGGCGAGTGGTTCGGCGTGACGCGCGAGGGCGTCGTCCCCGACCTGGTGAGCCTCGCCAAGGGGCTGACCGCGGCCTACGCCCCGATGGGCGCCGTCGTCGCGGCCGAACGCGTCGTCGCCCCGCTGATCGAGGGCGGCCGGCCGCTGCGGCACGGCATCACCTTCGGTGGCCATCCGCTCTCGGCCGCGATCGCGCTGCGCACCATCGAGATCTTCGAGCGCGACGGGGTGCTCGCCAACGTCCGCGCGCTCGCGCCCCATCTGCACGACCGGCTCCGCGGGCTGCTGTCCCTGCCGATCGTCGGCGACGTGCGCGGTGCCGGGTTCTTCTGGGCGGTCGAGCTCGTGAGGGGCGAGGGCGGCGCCCGCTTCGACGCGGCCGAACGGGAGCGGCTCCTGCGGGGCTTTTTGCCCCCGCGGCTGCTGGAGGCGGGCCTCATCGCCCGGGCGGACGACCGGGGCGACAGCGTGCTGCAGATCGCGCCACCGCTCGTCAGCGACCGCGCGCTGCTCGACCGGATCGTGGACGGTCTCGCCGACGTCCTCGGCGACGCCGGCCGGCACATGGGCCTGTCCGGCTGACACCAGGCCGCCCGGCCCGTCAGCCGCTGCCGTTCCCGCCCGAGCCGGTGCGCTGGGCGGGCATCGGCCTCATCCAGTGGTCGCTGGCCAGGGCCGACGCGCACGGCGGCCCGCGGGCGGCCGCCGTGCGCCGGGCCGAGGAACGGCGAGAAGCGGGAGCAGGTGTCGATGACCCCGCCCCAGCGGTGAACCTGTGGCTGCGGGCCCTGGACCGGATGGGCCTGGGCTTCGACAGCTGACGGCCGCGAGTCCGGCGGGCGACGGCGGTGGCCGGGTGGCCACCCGCCGGTCCGTCATCCCGGTCCGGGGACGGGCTGGTCAGCCGATCCGGGCGGCGCGGTCACCGGTGTCCACGGGTGCCGTGGAGGCGTCGCCCGCCTCGGCCGCCCGGCGCACCTGGTCCGCGGTGAGCGCGTAGCCGGTGTCCGGATCGCTGACGGACCGCGCGAACACCATTCCGTAGACCCGGCCGTCCGGAGCGAGGAGCGGGCCCCCGGAGTTACCGGGCCGGACCGTGCCGCGCAGGGGGAAGACTTCGCGGGTGACGACGCTGCCGCCGTAGATGTCCTGTCCGCGCGCGGTCACCTCCCCGGCCACCGTGGCCGCGCGCAGGTCCAGTCCGCCGTTCTCCGGGTAGCCGGCCACCACGGCCGGATCGCCGCGCGAACCCTCCGCGGTGAACTCCAGCGCGGGCGCCGTCAGCTCGGGCACTCGCAGGACGGCGACGTCGATCTCGGGGTCGAAGTGGACGACGGTGGCCCGCAGGGCCGGGCCCACCCCGCCGACCCGCACGGTGGGCCGGTCCACCCCGGCCACGACGTGCGCGTTGGTCATCACCCGGCGTTCGGAGTAGACGAAACCGCTGCCCTCCTGCCCCTGCCGCCGCCCGTCCACGAGGGCCACGCCCTCCACCTTGACCGAGCTGCGCTGCGCGGCGACGGTGGCCGCGTCGGTGACGGCGTCACCGGTCGGCTCGGGCACACCGGTGACCGGCTCGCTCTCGAAGGGGTTGAACACCTGCGGGAACCCGGCGGTGGTGAGCGCTTCGGTGGCCCGGCTGAACCAGGTGGGGGCCTGCTGGGGCATCCGGTCGTCCACGGCGCGCAGGACCGCCGAGCCGCGGATGGACTGGCTGACGTCCGGCGAGGGGGAGGCGACGAGCGCGCTGGCGGCGACCCAGCCCACGAGCAGGACGGCCACCGCGTTCGCGAGGGCGCCCCCGGCGCCGTCCAGCCAGCGCACCGGACGCCAGTGCAGGACATCGCGCAGTTCCCAGCCGAGCCGGGACGCGAGCAGGTGACCGGCCCCGGCGGGCAGCAGCACCGTCAGCACCGCCGTCGCCGTCGCCGCGCCACTGCCCTCCTGGACGAGTCCGAGGGTGAAGGGGAGCAGCCACACGCCCACGACGGCGCCGCCCAGGAAGCCGGCCAACGCCACCAGGGCCGTGACCAGGCCCCGCCGGTAGCCGGCCGCGGCGAAGGAGACCACGGCCAGCAGCAGCACCACGTCGAGCAGGTTCATCGGCGCTCCTCCTCCGTGGCCCGCCCCCGAGGGCCGGGGCTTGCCCCACTGCCTCCGGTACAACGCCTCGCCGCCGTGCCCCGTTCCCGGACGGCCGCGGGGGTCTGCCGCGGCGGTCCGGTGGCGGCGGCCTCAGCGCACCTGGACGTCGGTGAGCACGGCCCGGTGGTCGGTGCCGGGCAGGTCGAGGAACCGCGCCCCGACCGGGGTGAGCCGCTCGCTCAGCAGGACGTGGTCGATCTGGACGCCCAGCAGCGGCGCGGTGGCCGCGGGCCAGGTCGGTGTCCGGGAGTGGCCGAGGCCCCGGGCGGCGTCCCGCAGTCCGGTGTCGAGGACGGCCCGGAAGGCGGCGTGGTCCTGCGAGGCGTTGAAGTCGCCGGCGACGATGGTGCGGGCGGTGCCCCGGCGCTCGGCGGCGCGCCGCACGGCCTCCAGGTCCCGCTTCCAGGCGTCCATGGAGCCGAGCCGCGGCGGCATGGGGTGGACGACGTGGATCCGTACGGGCACGCCCGCCACGTCCGCCACGGCGCTGGGCATCGACAGCTGGCCGGGGATCTGCCCCACCTCGCTGAGCGGGTAGACGCTGAGCAGGGCCGAGCCCTCGGCCGGTTCGCTCCCGCGGATGACGCGGTGAGGGTAGGCCCGCCGCAGCCCGGGGGCGTCCAGGGCCTCGGCGCAGCGCCGGTCGCACTCCTGGACGGAGACGAGGTGCGGTCGCTCCCGGCGCAGGACGTCGAGCAGGCCGGCGGTGGCGTTGCCGAACTCGAGGTTGGCGCTCAGGACCCGGATCTGTGCCCGCGGTTCGCCGGGGGGCGTCGCGACCGTCGGGCCGTAGGGCTGGAGGAACCAGGCGGTCGTGCCCAGGACGGCCAGCGCCCAGCCGCTCAGCAGCGGGCGGCGGGCCAGGACGGCGACGGCGAGGGCGATCCAGCCGGGGACGAGGAACCACGGCAGGAAGGCGAGGAGCTGGGGAAGGGGCATGGGCCCGTCCCAGTCCAGGGCGCGGGCGCCCAGGCCGGCGCTGGGCGGCAGCAACAGCAGCGCGGCGAGCCCGGCGACCGGGCGGAGGCGCCGCCGTCCGCGCCGGGGAGCGGACGGCGGCACGCACTCGGTCGCGGGCATGGGTTGGGGCTTGGGAACCAGCCTGGCGTTTGTCGGCTGGTCATATTCTTGTGTCCGCACATCCCCGATCGTGCACCATCACCGGCGGTAGACGGCGGAACTCACCCGTGTGCCATGTCCGGCATGCCGTTCAGCATGTCGCCCCACCCTCCCTGGATCATCGTCTGGAAGGCCCATGTCCCCTCGCTGCGGACGAGGATGTCGGCGTACGTCATCTCCTGGCCCGGCTCGTCCTCGCCCGCCACGGTCATCGTCGACCGGGTGAACACGACGACGAGCGCGGGGCTGAGGAAGACGGGTGTGCGTTCGGAGGTGAAGGTGAGTGCGCCGCCGCCGGCCGCCTCGCCCATCACCCGCGTCATCGTCGCGGTGAACTGCTCCCGGTCCCACTGGCCGGTCCAGGCGTTGCCGGAGGAGTCGTCGCTGACCAGGTTGAGAGGGAAGACGGCCGCGTCGCCCATGGCGGCGACGTCGCCCTCGCCGCTGGCCGTGTCGTACGCGGCGAACCACGCCTCCAGGCTGGCGCGCTCCTCCGCGGTGGGGGAGTGGCCGGTGAGGCGGGCGTTGAGGTCGTAGTGGAACGTCATGCTGGCTCCCCCTGAAGGTAGTCAAATTTGATGACTTTCCCAGAATGTACAGCCCGGAGACGCTATTGGTCAAACTTGATTACAGGTCTCTCGGGAAAGACCGAGGAGCCCGGCTCGTGCTGAGCCCGGGCCCCTCGGCCTGCTGTCCCCGGCCGTCAGGTGAGCGGGGAGATCGCGGTGGGCGCGTGGCCCGGCTCGGTGGCGAGCTCCTCGAACTCGTTCACCTTGTCGATGTCGTTGCCGCTCATGGAGATGTTGGTGACCCGCTCCAGGATGGCCTCGACGACGACCGGCACCCGGTGCTCGGCGGCCAGCTTCTTCGCCTGCTCGAGGGCGGCGCCCAGCTCGGCCGGGTCGGTGACGCGGATGGCCTTGCAGCCCAGGCCCTCGGCGACCTTGACGTGGTCCACGCCGTAGACGCCGATCTCCGGCGAGTTGATGTTCTCGAACTCCAGGTTGACCTGGAAGTCGATCTCGAACATCCGCTGGGCCTGGCGGATCAGCCCCAGGTAGGAGTTGTTCACCAGCACGTGGACGTAGGGGATCTTGTGCTGGGCGCCGACCGCCAGCTCCTCGATCATGAACTGGAAGTCGTAGTCGCCGGAGAGGGCGACGACCTGGGCGTCCGGGTCGGCGGTGGCGACGCCGAGGGCCGCCGGAACGGTCCAGCCCAGCGGGCCGGCCTGGCCGCAGTTGATCCAGTGCCGCGGCTTGTAGACGTGCAGCATCTGGGCACCGGCGATCTGCGACAGGCCGATGGTCGTGACGTAGCGGGTGTCCGGCCCGAAGGCGCGGTTCATCTCCTCGTAGACGCGCTGCGGCTTCATCGGGATGGTGTCGAAGTGCGTACGCCGCTGGAGCGTGGCCTTCTTCTCCTGCGCGGAGGCCGCCCAGGCGCTGCGGTCCGGCAGCTTCCCGGCCGCCTTCAGCTCGCGGGCGACCTCGACGAACAGCTCCAGCGCGGGCTTGGCGTCGGAGACGATGCCGTAGTCGGGGGCGAACACCCGGCCGATCTGCGTCGGCTCGATGTCGACGTGGACGAAGGTGCGGTCCTTGGTGTACACGTCCAGGCCGCCGGTGTGGCGGTTGGCCCAGCGGTTGCCGATGCCCAGGACGAAGTCCGACTCCAGGAACGTCGCGTTGCCGTAGCGGTGCGAGGTCTGCAGGCCGACCATGCCGGCGTTGAGCTCGTGGTCGTCGGGGATGGTGCCCCAGCCCATGAGGGTCGGGATGACCGGGATGCCGGTCAGCTCGGCGAACTCGACCAGCAGGTCGGAGGCGTCGGCGTTGATGATGCCGCCGCCCGCGACGATCAGCGGGCGCTCGGACTCGCCCAGCATGCGGATCGCCTTCTCGGCCTGCCTGCGGGTCGCGGCGGGCTTGTGCACCGGCAGCGGCTCGTAGGTCTCGGGGTCGAACTCGATCTCCGCGAGCTGCACGTCCAGCGGCAGGTCGACGAGGACCGGGCCGGGACGGCCGGAACGCATGAGGTGGAACGCCTGCTGGAGGGCGCCGGGCACCTGGGCGGGCTCCAGGACGGTCATCGCCATCTTGGTGACCGGCTTGGCGATGGACTGGATGTCCACGGCCTGGAAGTCCTCCTTGTGCAGCCGGGCGGTGGGCGCCTGGCCGGTGATGCACAGGATCGGGATCGAGTCGCCGATCGCGGAGTACAGGCCGGTGATCATGTCGGTGCCGGCCGGGCCCGAGGTGCCGATGCACACCCCGATGTTCCCGGGCTTCGTACGGGTGTAGCCCTCGGCCATGTGCGAGGCGCCCTCGACGTGCCGGGCGAGCTTGTGCTCGATGCCGCCGCTGGCGCGCAGCGCGGCGTAGAGCGGGTTGATCGCCGCGCCCGGCACACCGAAGGCGGTGTCGATGCCTTCACGCTTGAGGATTTCAACGGCCGCGCGGGCGGCGGTCATACGAGGCATTGATGCTCCTGGGTCGACCGTGCATGAATTTTCCGTATTACGGAATACACGTTCTGAATTATGGAAAGCAATGTACGGCGGGCTTCAACAAACCGTCAACCCCGGATCGGTGCGACGGCAGGGGAGCGCGTGAGGGGGAGGGGAGAGGCGGACGGCGATGGTGTGCCGCTGGGGCGCGGGCCGTGCGCACAGGACGACCCGACGGTCCCGCGACGCGGCCTACGCGGGCCACGGGGCCGTGCACGGGCTCGGGTTCACGCCCCGCGCCGGAGTGCGGGATCGGGGACCGGGCGGTGCGGGCTCGGGCTCAGGCGCGGGTGGAGACCAGCGCCTCCGCCGCGTCGTTGACCGGCTGCGGAGTGCCCGTCAGATCGAGGACGAACAGGGGGACGCCGATCGCGTCGGCGCGGGTGGACGCCTCCTGCTCGTACCCGGCGAGGGCGAAGCAGACGGCCCTCGCGGAGCCGTGCATCCCCGTCAGCCACACCGTCTCCACGGAGGACGCGTCGATCGGCATCGTCGACGGGTCGACGTGGGCGACGACGCCACGTCCGCGCAGGTCCACGCCGGACGCGGGAGGCGTGTGCGCCATCACGATGTCGGTGAAGCCGAGCCAGCGCAGGTACTGCGCGGCGGCCAGCACCGCGTCGCGTGCGGTGCGGATGGTCACGGGGGTGAAGACGGGCTGATCGGCCGGAGGACCCCCGACCGGTCCACCGACCGACTCCGACCCGTCGGTGGACCCCGTCCGGTCCACCGGCAGGACGAGCAGAGCACCGCAGGGGCAGCACACCTCCGGCTGCGGCCAGTCGTCGCTGCGCCCGCAGGCGCCGCAGGGAACGGCCACCCAGGAACCCGCCCAGGTGCGCCGCCTGATCCGCGTCGGGGTGCCGTCGGGCGCGAGGGACAGCACCACCGCGGCGCCGCAGGGGCACGGGTAGCTGGGCGGAACGTAGCGGTGCTCACGCCGGCAGACGGGGCACCGTACCGACCTGTTCTCGCTCATGTCCGCCATCGGTCCATGGTCCCCGAAACGGCCGGGCCCCGCAGGCGAACGCGGGGCCCGGTGGGGAAGTGGAGCGCCCGGGGGCGCGAGGCTGGGCGCGACAGGACGTTCGCGCTCCCGGGCGGGCTTCAAGGGCACTCGACGGGCGTCGAGTTGTGTCCCGCACCGCCGGCCACCCCTCGTCCACGGGCCGGCGGTACGGGACTGCGCTCAGGCTGACCTCCCAATCAGCCTTCGCGCAGCTCGCGCACGGCTTCCTCGACGCGCTTGCCGTAGTCCGGGTCGGCGGCGTGGAAGTGGGCGAGGTTCTTCTCCACGACGTCGTCGCGGGTCACCTGGGACAGACCGCCGGCGATGTTCGCCACCAGGCGGCCCCTCTCCTCCTCCGACATCAGCCGGTAGAGCTCACCGGCCTGGAAGAAGTCGTCGTCCTTGGCGTGCGGCGGGGTGGCGTGGGTGCCGGTGTGGCCCACCACGGCGAACGGGGCCGCCAGCGGCTGACCGGTCTCCACCGGGCCGCCGTAGGAGTTGGGCTCGTAGTTCTTCGCGTCCCGGCCGTGGGCGTTGGTGGCCATGAAACCGTCCCGCCCGTAGTTCTCGGCCGTCGTCGCCTTCGGCGCGTTGACCGGGAGCTGGGTGTGGTTGACGCCCAGGCGGTACCGGTGCGCGTCGGCGTAGGCGAACAGCCGGCCCTGCAGCATCTTGTCCGGCGAGGGGCCGATGCCGGGCACGAAGTTGTTCGGCGAGAACGCGGACTGCTCGACCTCGGCGAAGACGTTGTCCGGGTTGCGGTCCAGGACGAGCCGGCCCACCCGCTGCAGCGGGTAGTCGGAGTGCGGCCACACCTTGGTGAGGTCGAACGGGTTGAACCGGTACTCCGTGGCCTCGGCGGCCGGCATCACCTGCACGTACAGCGTCCAGGACGGGTGCACGCCCCGCTCGATGGCCTGGAGCAGGTCCGTCTGGTGGCTGTTCGGGTCCTGCCCGGCCAGCTCGGCGCCCTGCTCACTGCTCAGGCAGCGGATGCCCTGGTTCGTCTTGAAGTGGTACTTGACGAAGAAGGCCTCGCCCTCGGCGTTGGTCCACTGGTAGGTGTGGGAGCCGTAGCCGTTCATGTGGCGGTAGGAGGCCGGGATGCCGCGGTCGCCCATGAGCCAGGTGACCTGGTGGGTGGCCTCGGGGGCGTGGGCCCAGAAGTCCCAGACGTTGTCCGGCTCCTGCTTGCCCGTGAAGGGGTCGCGCTTCTGCGAGTGGATGAAGTCGGGGAACTTCAGCGGGTCCTTGATGAAGAAGACCGGGGTGTTGTTGCCGACGAGGTCGTAGTTGCCCTCCTCGGTGTAGAACTTCACGGCGAAGCCGCGGGGGTCGCGCACGGCGTCGGCGCCGCCGAGGCTGTCCGCCACGGTGGAGAAGCGGAGGAAGACCTCCGTGCGCTTGCCGATGGTGTCCAGGAACGCGGCCCGCGTGAAGCCGGTGATGTCGTCGGTGACCTCGAAGTGGCCGTAGGCGCCGGAGCCGCGGGCGTGCACGACCCGCTCCGGGATGCGCTCACGGTTGAAGCGGGCGAGCTTCTCCAGGAGGTGCTGGTCCTGCAGGAGGATCGGACCGCCGACGCCGGCGGTGGCGGAGTTCTGGTTGTCGGCGACCGGGGCGCCGGACTCGGTCGTCAGCGTGGGCTTGGACATCGTGACCTTCCGTACGTGAGCGCGGAAGGGGACTTCCGCGGATGTGGAGCGTAAGGACGGCTGCGGCAGCACGTCAACAGTTTGTTGAAATCCGGGTGGCGGCGCCTGGGCGCGACAGGACAGGTTGTCAGCGCCGCCACCCGGAGGCTGGGGGTCCGCTCGGGCGGGACTCAGGCGGCCTGGCCGCCCGAGAGCCGCTCGACGGCGCGCAGGAGCGCGGAGTGGTCCAGTCCGCCGTCGCCCTGGGCGCGCAGCGAGGCGACGAGCTGGGCGACGACCGCGCCGACGGGCAGGGCGGCGCCGACGCTGCGGGCCGCGTCCGTGACGATGCCCATGTCCTTGTGGTGGAGGTCGATGCGGAAGCCCGGCTTGAAGTCGCGGTTCTTGAAGTTGTCCTTCTTGCGCGACAGCACCGTGGAGCCGGCGAGGCCGCCGTTGAGGACCTCCAGGGCGGCGTCCAGGTCCACGCCGGACTTCTCCAGGAAGACGACGGCCTCCGCGCAGGCCTGGATGTTGACGGCGACGATGAGCTGGTTGGCCGCCTTCACCGTCTGGCCGGCGCCGTGCGGGCCGCACAGGATGATGGTCTTGCCCAGCGCCTCGAGGATCGGCTTGGCCGCGTCGAAGACGTCCTGCTCGCCGCCGACCATGATGGACAGGACGGCCTCGACGGCGCCCGCCTCACCGCCGGAGACGGGGGCGTCGAGCACCTTCAGGCCCTTGTCCGCCGCCGCGGCGGCCTCGGCCACCGCGATGGAGGTCTGCGGGGTGATGGAGGACATGTCGATGATCGTGGCGCCCTGCCTGGCGTTCGCGATCACGCCGTCCTCGCCGAGGACGACGGCCTTCACGTGCGGGTCGGCGGGCACCATCGTGATGACCACGTCGGCGTCCTCGACGGCCTCGGCGATCGAGCCGGCGGCGGTGCCGCCGTTGGCCGCGAGCCGGTCCAGCTTCTCCTGCTCGAGGGTGAAGCCGGTGACGGGGTAGCCGGCCTTGATCAGGTTCTCGGCCATCGGCGAGCCCATGATGCCCAGGCCGACCCAGGCGATCTTCGGAAGGTTGCTGCTCATGTGTTCGGTGCCTTTCGGTGCCGTGCGGGAGGGGAAGCGGGGGAAGGGCGGTGCTCAGCTCGCGGGGGCGGGGCGCAGCGGGGCGGGCAGCCACTCGAAACTGCCGGCGCTCGGCGCGTCGCCGGGCTTGTACTCCAGGCCGACCCAGCCGCTGTACCCGGCCTTCCTCAGGCGGTCCAGCAGATCGGTGAAGTCCAGGTCGCCGGTGCCGGGGGCGCCGCGTCCCGGGTTGTCGGCGATCTGCACGTGGCCGGTGACGGCGGTGTACTTCTCGATCACCTCGGCCAGGTCCTCGCCGTTCATCGACAGGTGGTAGAGGTCCATCAGGAACGTGGCGTTCCCCAGCCCCGTCGCGGCGTTGACCTTCTCCACGACCTCGACCGCGGCCGGTGCGCTCACCAGCGGGTACTTCGGCGACTCGGGCTGGTTCAGCGCCTCGACCAGGAGGACCGCCCCGACCCGGTCGGCCGCGCGGGCGGCGGTCGTCAGGTTCTCCAGGGCCAGCTCGTCCTGGGCGGCCGGGTCGACGCCGTCCACCCGGTTGCCGTAGAGGGCGTTGAGCGCCCTGCAGCCGACGGAGGCCGCGAAGTCGGCGGCGACGTCGATGTTCGCCCGGAACTTCTCCGACTCCTCGCCGGGCACCGAGAGGGCACCGCGGTCGGGGCCGGGGAGCTGCCCGGCGTAGAAGTTCAGCCCCGTGAGCTGCACTCCCGCGTCGTTGAGCGCGTCGCGCAGGGCGTCCAGTTCGGCCTGCTCCGGCGTCGGCGTGTCGATCCACGGCCACCACAGCTCCACCGCGGTGAAGCCCGCGGCCGCGGCGGCGGCCGGCCGCTCGAGCAGCGGGAACTCGGTGAACAGGATCGACAGGTTCACTGTGAAGCGTGTGTCCGTGTAACCCATGAGGGGTGACCCGACTCCTTCCCTGTGCCTTCCGTATTGCGGAAGTCAGTTTCTATCTGATGGAAGATTGCAGTCGGCTTCGCGTCGCTGTCAAGTGGGCGTCCGAAATGTGCCGATGGTGGCCACGAGGCGGCGCGGTACGTTGAGCCGGTGCGATTGAAAGTGGAATTCACGACAGAGCCGTTCGATCTGGACGAGGCTCCGGAGCACGCGGTGGTGGCACGCGAGATCGTGCAGCGCGCCGGTCTGGACGCCGTCGACGTCGGCCCGTTCGGCAATACGGCCGAAGGAGCCGCGGACGAGGTGCTCGCCGTGGTGAACGAGATGCTACGCCGAACCCTCGCCTCCGGGGCGACCCGTGTGTCCTTGCAGGTGAATTTGGTCGAATCCGACGACCGGGAGCCGGGTGACGCATGAGTAGCTTGGGCGAACACCCATTCACCGCGGCGGTCAAGCCGCTGGTCGACGCGATGGGCGGCGAGATCATCGGCGTCGACGACGCCACCGAGGCCGACGTCGTCCTGGCCTGGGAGGGTGAGGACGTCCTGGCCGTCCGGCTGCCCCACCTCTCCGAGTCCCTCGACCACATCCTGGCCGGGCTCGAACGCGCTCAGGGCAAGCCGCTGAGTGAGCTGGACCGGAAGTCGAAGCAGCGCGTGGTGCGGCTGCTGGAGTCGCGCGGCGCGTTCTCCGTGCGCCACGGGGTGGAGACCGTCGCCACCGCCCTCGGGGTCAGCCGGTTCACGGTCTACAACTACCTGAACCGGGAAGCCGGCAAGTAGCCCCGTTCCCCGCGCCCCGCGTCCCTCCGAGGGGTGCGGGGCGCGGCGCGACCGGACGCGACGTGGTCGCGGGCTGTGACGCGCCGAGCGGGCGGCCCCTGCCCGGAGGGGGCAGGGGTGGAGCCTCCCGGTTTCGGGAAGGGGTGGGGCAGGGGAGCACTGTCCACACCCGCCAGGCGCCCGGGCTCCGGGGGTGGAACCCCGGGAAGGCCCAGGTCACGGCCCGGTCGGCGGTGTGGAGTGAAACCCCGCAGAAAAAGTTCAACAAAGTGTTGACGGGAGGTTTCCCGGCGGCTTAGCTATTGCGCAGCCCACCCGCACCACGGCCAGAGAGGCTCCCGTGACTTCGAGTACGGCACCGGGGCTGACCCGGTTCAACACCGCCGAGGAGGGCGACGCCCGCGCGGCGCTCCACGAGGTCTGCGCCTCGACGACCTGGGTCGGCAAGCTGCTCGCCCAGCGCCCGTACGCCGACGCGGCCGCCCTGTTCACCGCCAGCGACGCCGCCATGGCCGAGCTGAACGCGGCGGACCTGGCCGAGGCGATGGCCGGCCACCCGCCCATCGGCCGGCCGAAGCCCGGCGACCCGACCTCCTCGCGCGAGCAGCGCGGGATGTCCGGGGCCTCCGAGGAGCTCAAGGCGGAGATGCTCGAACTCAACCTGGCCTACCAGGACAAGTTCGGCCACGTCTTCCTGATCTGCGCCACCGGGCTGACCGGTGAGGAGATGCGCGACGCGGTACGCGCCCGGATCGACAACACGCCGGAACGGGAGCGGGAGAACGTCCGCACCGAACTGGTGAAGATCAACCGCATCCGGCTGACCCGTCTCGCACAAGGAGGCTGACCATGAGCACCACGACGACCGCGTCGGTGTCCACGCACATCCTGGACACCAGCGTCGGACGGCCAGCCGGCGAAGTCGCCGTCCAGCTGTCCGTCCGCAGCGGCGCCGACGGCGTATGGGCCGCGCACGGCGCGTCGAAGACCGACGACGACGGGCGCTGCAAGGACCTTCCGGCCCTGCCGGAGGGCACGACCCACGTACGGCTCCACTTCGAGGTCGAGCCGTACTTCTCGACCAGGCAAGCCGAGGAACAGCAGGACGCCCCCCGCGTAAGGGACAGCGGTGTCTTCTTCCCCGAGGTGGCGATCGTCTTCGCCGTGACCCCGGGCGAGCACTACCACGTACCGCTGCTGCTCAACCCGTTCGGCTACTCCGTGTACCGAGGGAGCTGACACCCGACATGACTGCTCATTCCCGCCCCGCGCGTCCTGTGATGCTCGGCCAGAACCAGTACGGCAAGGCCGAGAACCGCGTCGTCAAGATCACCCGCGACGGCGACACCCACCACATCAAGGACCTCAACGTCTCCGTCGCCCTCTCCGGCGACATGGAAGACGTCCACTACTCCGGCTCCAACGCCAACTGCCTGCCGACGGACACCACCAAGAACACGGTGTTCGCCTTCGCCAAGGAACACGGCATCGAGTCGGCCGAACAGTTCGGCATCCATCTGGCCCGGCACTTCGTCGAGTCGCAGCCGGCCATCCACCGGGCGCGCATCCGCATCGAGGAGTACGCCTGGGACCGGATCGAGACGTCCGACTCCGGCCAGCGCTTCATCGGGGCCGAGGAGGTGCGCCACTCCTTCGTCCGCAAGGGCCAGGAGACCCGCACCGCGCAGGTGACCTACGACGGCGAGCGCTTCGAGGTCCTCTCCGGCCTCAAGGACCTCACCGTCATGAACTCCACCAACTCGGAGTTCTGGGGCTATGTGAAGGACAAGTACACCACCCTCAAGGAGGCGTACGACCGGATCCTGGCCACCGAGGTCGCCGGCTGGTGGCGGCACAACTGGACCGGTGACGACCAGCGCATGCCCAACTGGGAGCGCAGCTACGCCCAGGTCAAGCGGCACATGCTCGACGCCTTCGTGGAGACGTACAGCCTCTCGCTGCAGCAGACGCTGTACCAGATGGGCGCCCGCGTCCTGAACAGCCGCGGCGAGATCGACGAGATCCGCTTCTCGCTCCCGAACAAGCACCACTTCCTGGTGGACCTGGAGCCCTTCGGCCTCAAGAACGACAACGAGGTCTACTACGCGGCCGACCGCCCGTACGGCCTCATCGAGGCCACCGTCCTGCGCGACGGGGCCGAGCCGCGCATCCCGGTCGACATGACCAACCTGTAAGCAGCCCGCACCGGCCGCCCCACCCGGGCGGCCACTCGGGCCCCCTGACGCAGCGCCGGCGTCATCGATCCTGGGGGAGAGCGGGGGCATTCTGCGCAGAATGACAGACCCCGGACCCGGTCGGCACCCCGCTCGACCCCCGGGCCCGGACCTCCGGACGGAAGCACGAGGACATCCCATGGCTGGGACCGCACCAGAGCGCATCGTCATCGAGAACTGCGCCATCGCCACCGTGGACGCCGACGACACCGAGTACGCGGCCGGACACGTCGTCGTCACCGGCAACGTCATCGAGTCGGTGGGCGCCGGCGCCGCCCCCGCGGGCCTGGAGAACGTCGTCCGCCGGATCGACGGCTCCGGGCACCTGGCCACCCCCGGCCTCGTCAACACCCACCACCACTTCTACCAGTGGCTCACCCGCGGCCTCGCCCAGGACGCCAACCTCTTCGACTGGCTCGTCGCCCTCTACCCGACCTGGGCGCGGATCGACGAGGAGATGGTCCACTCGGCCGCCCAGGGCTCCCTGGCCATGATGGCCCGCGGCGGTGTCACCACCGCCATGGACCACCACTACGTCTTCCCGCGCGGCAGCGGCGACCTCCTCGGCGCCGGGATCCGCGCCGCCGCCGAGCTGGGCGTCCGCTTCACCGCCGCCCGCGGCTCCATGGACCGCGGCGCGTCGGACGGCGGCCTCCCTCCGGACTTCGCGGTCGAGACCCTCGACGGCATCCTGGAGGCCACCGAGGCCGCCGTCGACACCCACCACGACGGCTCCTTCGGCTCCATGCTCCACATCGCGGTGGCGCCCTGCTCGCCCTTCTCCGTCTCCACCGAGCTCATGCGCGAGGGCGCCGAGCTCGCCCGGCGCAAGGGCGTGCGGCTGCACACCCACGGCTCGGAGACGGTGGAGGAGGAGAAGTTCTGCCACGAGCTGTTCGGCATGGGCCCCACCGACTACTTCGAGTCCACCGGCTGGCTCGGTGACGACGTGTGGATGGCGCACTGCGTCCACATGAACGACTCCGACATCGCGGCCTTCGCCCGCACCGGCACCGGGGTGGCCCACTGCCCCTCCTCCAACGCCCGGCTGGCCGCCGGCATCGCCCGGGTGCCGGACATGCTGGCGGCCGGGGTGCCCGTCGGCCTCGGCGTGGACGGCACGGCCTCCAACGAGTCCGGCGAACTCCACACCGAGCTGCGCAACGCCCTGCTCATCAACCGCCTCGGCGCCCACCGGGAGCGCGCGCTCAACGCCCGGCAGGCGCTGCGGCTGGGCACCTACGGCGGCGCCCGGGTACTCGGCCGCACGGCCGAGATCGGCTCGCTGGAGGCCGGCAAGCTCGCCGACCTGGTGCTCTGGAAGCTGGACGGCCTCGGCCACTCCACCATCGCCGACCCCGTCGCCGCCCTCGTCCTCGGCGCCGCGGCGCCGATCACGCTGTCGCTGATCAACGGCAGGGCCGTCGTCGAGGACGGCCGGCTCACCACCGCCGACGAGGACGCCATCGCCCGCGGCACCCGGGACCAGGCCCGCCGCCTGGCCCGGATCGCGGCCGACGCGTCCTGACCGACGCACCACCCGCGTCCCCGTCCAGGGGCACGCACCACCGACTCCGGCCGGGAGGGACGGCTCCCGGCCGGTGGTTCAGGGTCCGAGCGGGGCCCTGAACGAACGGCCGGGGCGGGAGCGCGCCTACGGTACGCGCTCCCGCCCCGGTACCCCCGCCACGTTCCGTCGCCACCTCCCACACCCAGTTCCATCCACGCCTCCCGGAAAACCTCGCGCCGCTTCCCCGGCGGCGCAGAAAGCAGCAGGAGGACCGCGTGTCCGCTAGGCCCGGTACCGGTATTCGGAACGACGACAGTCAGGAGAAGGACAGCGAAAACGCGGACGGGGCGAGGCATCCCGTCGACGAGGTACTGCCACCCCTCAAGATGATCACCAGCGGGCTCCAGCACGTGGCCGCCATGTACGCCGGTGTCGTCGCCGTACCGCTCGTCATCGGCGCCGCCGCCCGGCTCGGCCCCGCCGACACCACGCTGCTCATGGCGGCCAGCCTGTTCACCGCGGGGATCGCCACACTTCTCCAGACCCTCGGCATCTGGAAGATCGGCGCCAGACTCCCGTTCGTCAACGGCGTCTCCTTCGGCGGGGTCGCGGCGATGACCGCCATCATCGCCGCCGAGGGCGGGGAGTCGGGGCTGCCCGTCATCTTCGGCTCGGTCATCGTCGCCGGGCTGCTCGCCTTCGTCGTCAGCAGCTGGTTCTGCAAACTCGTGCGGTTCTTCCCGCCCGTCGTCACCGGCAGCGTCATCACCCTGATCGGCCTGTCCCTGATGCCGGTCGCGTTCGGCTGGATAGCCGACGGCGACGGCGGCGCGGACGGCGCCCCCGCGGGCAACATCGGCCTGGCCGCCGTCGCCCTCGTCATCACTCTGGCCGTGCGCCGCTACGCCCGCGGATTCCTCCAGTCCATCGCCATCCTCCTCGGCCTGGTCAGCGGCACGCTGATCGCCGTCCCGCTCGGCATGGCGGACTTCTCCGGCCTCGGCGACGCCGGCCTCGTCGGCTTCCCCACGCCCTTCCACTTCGGCGCACCGCAGTTCTCACTCCCGGCCATCGTCTCGATGTGCGTCGTGATGCTGGTGATCATGATGGAGTCGACGGCCGACATGATCGCCCTGGGCCGCATCGTCGACAAGCCGGTCGACGAGAGGGTCATCGCGGCCGGACTGCGCGCCGACGCCCTCGGCAGCGCCGTCGCCCCCGTCTTCAACGGCTTCGCCGCCAGCGCCTTCGCCCAGAACGTGGGCCTGGTGGCCATGTCCAAGGTGCGCAGCCGCTACGTCGTCGCCGTGGGCGGCGGCATCCTCGTGCTGCTCGGCCTGTGCCCGGTGGCCGCGGCGCTCGTCTCCGCCGTGCCGCTGCCCGTGCTCGGCGGCGTGGGCCTGGTGCTGTTCGGCACCATCGCGGTGAGCGGCATCCAGACCCTCGTGCAGGCGGGGCTGGACAAGGGGGAGAACGCGCTCATCGTCGCCGTCACCCTCGGCGTCGGGCTGGCGCCCGAGATGGCGCACGGCTTCTACGAGCGCTTCCCCGACAGCGCCACGACCATCCTGGACTCGGGCATCAGCACCGGATGCATCCTCGCCGTCCTGCTGAACCTGCTGTTCAACCACGTGGGCGCCCGAAAGCAGCCCGCGCCCCCGGTGGACGACGGCGCCGCCGTGCCGCGGCAGGCCACGGCCCCCTCGCTGCACTGACGCCCTCCAGAGGGCGGGCTGTGCCCGGCCCGCCCCACCCCGGAACCGGCGTCCCCTCCCCTCCGGGACGCCGGTCGGTGCGGGCGGGGCGGGCCGCGGGGACTGCCCCGCCCCGCGCTTCGGAGGGCGCGCAGGGCTGTGCTCGCCGGCCCCGCACCTCCGGCACAGGCCCCCGGGGCGGGGCGCGCTACGCGCCGCAGGAGCGCAGGAACCGGCGGGTGCGCCGGGCGACCGGCAGCGGACGGTCGGGCGGACACGGGTACATGTCCTGCTCCACGATGGCGAACAGATCGACGTCCAGGCGCTGCGCGGCCAGCAGAACCGGCTCCAGCGGCGGTTGGCCCAGCGGCGGTTCGCACATCACCCCCTGCCGCACCGCGGGGCCGAACGGGGTGCCCCGGGCCACCACGTCGGCCAGCACCACCGGATCGACCTGCTTGAGGTGCAGATAGCCGACGCGCTCCCCGTAGGTCCGGATGAGCCGCACGCTGTCCCCGCCGCAGTAGGCGTAGTGCCCGGTGTCCAGGCACAGGCCCACCAGGGCCGGGTCGGTCGCGTCGAGGAAGCGGGCGACGTTCTCCTCGGAGTCGATGTGGGTGTCCGCGTGCGGATGGACGACGACCTCGAGCCCGAACTCCTCGCGCACCCGCCGGGCCAGCCGCTCGGTGCCCGAGGTCAGCTCCCGGAACTGCCCGGGCGTCAGCTCGGGCGGCTCGACCGGCTCCGCCGTCCGGTCGTCCCGCCAGAACGCCGGGATGGCCACCAGGTGCCGGGCGCCCATCGCGCGCGTGAGGGCCGCGACCCGGGAGACGTGGGCCCACGTCTCCTCCCACACGCCGGGGCCGCGGTGCAGGGCGGTGAAGACCGTGCCCGCCGAGACCCGCAGCCCCCGCCGCTCCGTCTCGGCCCGCAGCCTGGCCGGGTCGGTGGGCAGGTAGCCGTAGGGACCCAGCTCGATCCAGTCGTAGCCGGCCTCCGCCACCTCGTCCAGAAACCGCTCCCAGGGCACCTGGTGCTCGTCCTCGGGGAACCACACACCCCAGGAGTCGGGTGCCGAACCGATCCGCAGCCGGTCCAGGGCGGGGCGGGTGCGGGGTGTCATCGTGGTGGGGTAGTGGTCATCGCTGCTGTCGCTGTTTCCGCTCTCGACGTCTCGGCGCATACCGGCATGGTGCGTGCCGCCGCCCGGCGGCGTCGACCGACCCCCGAGAAGGAGCCCCGCATGCCCCGGCCGCTGGACGTCATCACGATGGGCCGTATCGGTGTCGACCTGTACCCCCTCCAGACGGGTGTCCCCCTGCCCCGCGTCGAGTCCTTCGGGAAGTTCCTCGGTGGCTCGGCCACCAACGTCGCCGTGGCCGCCGCCCGGCTGGGCCGTTCGGCAGCCGTCATCACCCGTACGGGCCAGGATCCCTTCGGGGACTACTGCCACCAGGCCCTGCGGGACTTCGGCGTCGACGACCGGTGGGTCAGGCCCGTGCCCGCCTACCCGACCCCCGTCACGTTCTGCGAGATCTTCCCGCCCGACGACTTCCCCCTCTATTTCTACCGCTGGCCCAAGGCCCCCGACCTGGAGATCCACGCCGACGAGCTGGACCTGGACGCCATCACCGTCAGCCGCGTGTTCTGGACGACCGGCACCGGCCTGAGCGCCGAACCGAGCCGCACCGCGACCCTGCACGCGCTGGAGGCCCGCGCCCGGCGCGGCGTCACCGTCCTCGACCTCGACTGGCGGCCGGTGTTCTGGCCCGACGGGGACGCCGAGGCCGCCCGTCCCCGCTACCGGGACGCCCTCGCCCTCGCCACCGTGGCCGTCGGCAACCTGGCCGAGTGCGAGGTCGCCACCGGGCGGAGCGAACCCGCCGACTGCGCCAAGGCACTGCTGGACGCGGGCGCCGAACTCGCCGTCGTCAAGCAGGGACCGCACGGTGTGCTGGCCGTCCACCGCGACGGCACCGAGGCCGAGATCCCGCCCCACCCCGTCGAGGTCGTCAACGGCCTCGGCGCCGGGGACGCCTTCGGCGGCGCCCTGTGCCACGGCCTCCTCGCGGGCTGGGACCTGAAGCGGGTGCTGCGCTACGCCAACGCCGCCGGCGCCCTCGTCGCCTCCCGGCTGGCCTGCTCCGCAGCCATGCCCACGCCGGACGAGGTCGAGGAGCTGCTCGCGTCGTGACCCCGGCTCCCGGGCCGCCGCGCGGCGCTGCGCGGTAGAACGGAATGAAACGGGGAGGCTGATGCCCATGAGCGACATCGGAGTGCACCTGAGCGCGGGCCGCGCCGCACGCGGCCCCTACGCGCTCGACATCGACCCGCGCACCGCGGGCTGGGCCCACAGCTCCCTGCGCGTCATCGAGCTGCCCCCGGGCGGCACGCACACCTACGCCACCGGCGACAGTGAGTGGATCGTCCTGCCGCTGAGCGGCTCCTGCACCGTCAGCGCCGAGGGGCTGACGTTCGGACTCGACGGCCGCGCTAGCGTGTTCGACGGCGTCACCGACTTCGCCTACGTGCCCAGGGACAGCGAGGTGACGGTGGCCAGCGCCGGCGGCGGACGGTTCGCGCTGCCGGGAGCCCGCTGCGCCGCCCGGCTCCCGGCCCGCCGCACCCCCGCCGCCGCGGTCCCCGTCGAACTGCGCGGCGCCGGCCGGTGCTCCCGGCAGGTCAACAACTTCGCCGCCGCCGACGTCTTCGCGGCCGACCGGCTCATCGCCGTCGAGGTCCTCACCCCGGGCGGCAACTGGTCCTCCTACCCGCCGCACAAGCACGACGTCCACGAACCCGGGCGGGAGTCGCGGCTGGAGGAGGTCTACTACTTCGAGATCGCGCCGCACGAGGGCACCGCGGGCCTGGGCTACCAGCGCGTGTCGCCGTCCGGGCACGGCCGCGGCACCGACGTCCTGGCCGAGGTCCGCAGCGGGGACGCCGTACTCGTCCCGGACGGCTGGCACGGTCCGTCCATCGCCGCCCCCGGCCACACCATGTACTACCTCAACGTCATGGCGGGCCCGGACGAGGAGCGCGCCTGGCTCATCCGCGACCACCCCGACCACGCCTGGATCCGCGACACCTGGAGCGGCGCCGAGGTGGACGCGCGGCTGCCGTTCTACGGGGAGGCACGATGACCCTGACCCGCAGGCTCACCGTCGCCCAGGCCCTCGTCCGCTTCCTCGCCGCCCAGCACACCGAGCGGGACGGCGTGCGGCACCGGCTCGTGGGCGCCACCTGGGGCATCTTCGGCCACGGCAACGTCGCCGGGATCGGCCAGGCGCTCCTGGAGCACCGGCGCGCCATGCCGTTCCTCCAGGGCCGCAACGAACAGGCCATGGTGCACGCCGCCGTCGGCCACGCGCGGCACAGCGCCCGGCTGCGCACCCAGGCCGTGACGACGTCCATCGGCCCCGGCGCGACCAACCTCGTCACCGGCGCCGCGCTCGCCACCGTCAACCGGCTGCCCGTCCTCCTGCTGCCCGGCGACACGTTCGCCACCCGCGTCGCCGACCCGGTGCTCCAGCAGCTCGAAGTCCCCTACGCCGGCGAGGTGTCCGTCAACGACACGCTGCGCCCCGTCTCCCGCTACTTCGACCGGATCGCCCGCCCCGAGGCGCTGATCCCCGCCGCGCTCCAGGCCGTGCGGGTGCTCGCCGACCCCGTCGAGACCGGCGCCGTCACGCTCGCCCTCCCGCAGGACGTCCAGGCCGAGGCGTTCGACTGGCCGGTGGACTTCCTCGTCGAGCGGGTCTGGCCCGTGCGCCGCCCGCCGCCGGAGCCGGAGGCGCTGGCCGAGGCAGCCCGCGCCGTCCGGCGCGCCCGCCGGCCGCTGCTCGTCGCGGGCGGCGGCGTCCACCACAGCGAGGCCGAGGACGCCCTGCGGGCCTTCGCGGACGCCACCGGCATCCCCGTCGCCTGCACCCAGTCCGGCAAGGGCTCGCTGCGCCACGACCACCCCGCCGACGTCGGCGGCATCGGCCACACCGGCACCGCGACCGCCGACGACCTCGCCCGCACGGCCGATCTCGTCCTCGGCGTCGGCACCCGCCTCACCGACTTCACCACCGCCTCCGGCACCCTCTTCGCCCATCCCGAGGTCCGCTTCGTGGGCCTCAACATCGCCCCGTCCGACGCCCACAAGCAGGCGGCCACCGCGCTCGTCGCCGACGCCCGGGCCGGGCTCGACGCCCTCCGGCAGGCCCTGGCCGGCCACCGGGTCGAGCCGGGCTACGCCGACGAGTACCGCGAGGCCAAGGCACGGTGGGAGCGCCGCGTCGACGCCGCCTACGCCGCCGCCGACGCCGCCGCGCGCCCCACCCAGAGCCAGGTCCTCGGCGCGCTCGACGCCGTCGTCGACGACACCGACGTCATCGTGGCCGCCTCGGGCTCGCTCCCCGGCGACCTGCACAAGCTCTGGCGGGCCCGCTCGCCCCGCCAGTACCACCTGGAGTACGGCTACTCCTGCATGGGCTACGAGATCCCCGGCGCCCTCGGCGTGCGGCTGGCCGCACCCGGCGCCCCGGTGTGGGCCCTCGTCGGCGACGGCGCCTACCTGATGATGCCCACCGAGCTTGTCACCGCCGTCCAGGAGGGGCTGAACATCAACCTGCTGCTGGTCCAGAACCACGGTTACGCCTCCATCGGCGGGCTGTCGGAGGCCACCGGTGCCGAGCGGTTCGGCACCGACTACCGCTACCGGGACGCCGAGGGCGGCTACACCGGCGACCCGCTGCCGGTGGACCTCGCCGCCAACGCGGCCTCCCTCGGCCTCGACGTGATCCGCGCGGGCACCGTGGCCGACCTGCGCGCCGCGCTCGCCGAGGCCCGCGCCTCCACCCGCCCCACCTGCGTCCACGTGGAGACCGACCCGCGCTCCACCGCGCCAGGGGCCCAGGCGTGGTGGGACGTGCCGGTGGCCGCCGTCGCCACCCGGGAGGCGGCGCTGCGCGCGCGGGCCGACTACCTCGGTGAGGCCGCCGCCCGCCGCCCCCACCTGTGACCGTTCCGCCGCGACCGGGAAGGCTGGACGCCATGCGCATCGGACTCATCGGAACGGGCCGGATCGGTGCCCTCCACGCCCACAACCTCAGCGAACTGCCCGGCGTCACCGAGCTGCTGCTCGTCGACGCGGAGCACGGCCGCGCGGCGGCCGTCGCGGCGGAGACCGGAGCGAAGGTCCTGCCCTCGTCCGCCGAGCTGTTCGCCGCGCGGCCGGACGCCGTCGTGATCGCCTCGGCCACGGCCTCCCACCCCGGGCTGATCACGCGCGCGGCGCGGGCGGGGGTGCCGGCGTTCTGTGAGAAGCCCGTCGCCGCCGACCTGCCCGGCACCCGGGCGGCGCTGGCCGAGGTGGCGCGGGCGGGAACCGTCCTGCAGATCGGATTCATGCGGCGCTTCGACGCCGGGTACGCGGCCGCGCGCGAGGCCGTGCGCGCGGGGCGGCTCGGCCGGCTGCACACCGTGCGCACGCTCACCGCCGACCCGGCCCCGCCCCCGGCCGGGTACCTCCCGCTTTCCGGCGGCATCTTCCGGGACTGCCTCGTGCACGACTTCGACGCCCTGCGCTGGGTGACGGGGCGTGAGGTCGTCTCGGTGTACGCGACGGGCTCGGACGCCGGGCCGCCGATGTTCCGTCAGGCGGACGACGTCGACACCGCGGCAGCCCTGCTCACCCTGGACGACGGCACCCTGGTGACGGCCACCGGCACGCGGATGAACGGCGCCGGGTACGACGTGCGGATGGAGCTCGCGGGGGAGCGCGACCAGATCGCCGTCGGGCTCGGCCCGCGGACCCCGCTCGGCTCGGCGGAGCCGGACGCCGCGCCGCGCCGGGCGGTGTTCTGGCAGGGCTTCCTGGACCGGTTCGCTCCCGCCTTCCGGGCCGAGCTGGCCGCGTTCCTGGACGTCGTGCGGGGGCGGCGGGACAACCCCTGCGAGGGCGCCGAGGCCCTGCGCGCCCTGCGGGTCGCGGAGGCCTGCGAGGCCTCCCGCCGCTCGGGGCGCCCCATCGCCCCGTAGCCCCCGCGCGGCGGACGGCCCCCGGCCCGGCCGGGGGCCGTCCGCCGTCAGCGTCGGGGGCTCAGCGCAGGAGCTCGTACGCGGGCAGGGTGAGGAAGTCGGCGTAGTCCCGGTCCAGGGACACCCGGAGCAGCAGGTCGTGGGCCTGCTGCCACTGGCCGGAGGCGAAGGCCTCCTCGCCGGCCTCCGCCCGGACGGCGGCCAGCTCCCGGGCGGCGACCTCGCGCACCAGCTCGGCCGTCGCCCGCTGTCCGTTCTCGAAGACGACGCCCGCGTCGACCCACTGCCAGATCTGCGAGCGGGAGATCTCCGCCGTGGCGGCGTCCTCCATCAGGCCGAAGATCGCCACGGCACCCAGGCCGCGCAGCCACGCCTCGATGTAGCGGATGCCGACCTGGACGGCGTCGACGAGCCCCTGGTACGTCGGCCGGGCGTCCAGCGAGTCGATGGCGATGAGGTCGGCGGCCGAGACCCGGACGTCCTCGCGCATCCGGTCCTTCTGGTTCGGACGGTCGCCGAGGACGGCGTCGAACGAGGCCCGCGCGACGGGCACCAGGTCCGGGTGGGCGACCCAGGAGCCGTCGAAGCCGTCCCCGGCCTCGCGCTCCTTGTCGTTGCGCACCTTCGACAGTGCCCGCTCGTTGGCCTCGGGGTCCCGGCGGTTGGGGATGAAGGCCGCCATGCCGCCGATGGCGTGGGCGCCGCGCTTGTGGCAGGTGCGCACGAGCAGTTCGGTGTACGCGCGCATGAACGGGGCCGTCATCGTCACGGCGTTGCGGTCGGGCAGGACGAACTTCTCCCCGCCGTCACGGAAGTTCTTGACGATGGAGAACAGGTAGTCCCAGCGGCCCGCGTTGAGCCCGGAGGCGTGCTCCCGCAGCTCGTAGAGGATCTCCTCCATCTCGTAGGCCGCGGTGATCGTCTCGATCAGGACGGTGGCGCGCACCGTGCCCCGCGGGATGCCGACGTAACTCTGGGCGAAGACGAAGATGTCGTTCCACAGCCGCGCCTCCAGGTGCGACTCGGTCTTCGGCAGGTAGAAGTAGGGCCCCTTGCCGAGGTCCAGCAGCCGCTGGGCGTTGTGGAAGAAGTACAGCCCGAAGTCGACCAGGGCGCCGGGGACGGCCCGGCCGCGCACCTGGAGGTGGCGCTCGTCCAGGTGCCAGCCGCGGGGCCGCATGACGACGGTGGCCAGCTCCTCGGCCGGACGCAGCGCGTAGGACTTGCCGCGGGCGTCGGTGAAGTCGATGCGGCGCTCGTAGGCGTCGATCAGGTTGGCCTGGCCGTCGACGACGTTGGCCCAGG
The DNA here is from genome assembly GCF_027460245.1 of Streptomyces sp. WMMC1477. Classification (NCBI taxonomy): domain Bacteria; kingdom Bacillati; phylum Actinomycetota; class Actinomycetes; order Kitasatosporales; family Streptomycetaceae; genus Streptomyces; species Streptomyces sp. WMMC1477. The sequence goes on from NZ_JAPZBD010000003.1 coordinate 5,051,818, forward strand.
TGGGGGCGGAGGCGTCCTCGAAGTCGGCGAGCCAGACCCGGGCGCCGGAGTTGAGCGCGTTGATGGTCATCTTCCGGTCGGTCGGACCGGTGATCTCGACCCTGCGGTCCTCGAGCGCTGCCGGGGCCGGGGCGACCTGCCAGTCGCCGTCCCGGACGTGCGCGGTCTCGGGCAGGAAGTCCAGGGTGCTGGTCCGGGCGATCTCCGCCCGGCGCTCGGCCCGGCGGGCCAGCAGCTCGTCACGACGGGCGGTGAACCGCTCGTGCAGTTCGGCGACGAACGCCAGCGCGGCCTCGGTGAGCACCTCGTCCTGCCGGGCCGGGGCCCGGTCGGGGTCGACATCGACGATGGCCAGCGGTGACGGCGCTGGTGCGGACATGGGCTGTCACTCCTCTTGGGTCTCCGAACGACCCTGCCACGCTGCCCCTGGGGACGGTAAGGGGCCGGTGCCTGGGACCGCCGGACTTCCGTGCTCGTGGTACGCGCATGCGGCACCGGGTGCCACACACCTTCGGAAGTGGAGAGTAGTTTCCTCATGGTGGAACTTCAATAGTTTGTTGACATCAAGATGGACGACGTCGAGAAGACCGAGGTCGAGATACCGTCGCCGAGGCGGTGACGCCGTCGGGTACCGGCAGACTGCCCGCCCAGCCCAGCAGGAATCCGGCGGGGATCGCGAGCAGAGCCGTGGAGCGCAGCCCGGTCCGCAGCCTCCAGACCCCCGGGACCGGCTGCTGCTCGCCCTCGGTGAGCTGGCCGCCCCCCACCTCCGGACCGCCTGACCACGCGGCTCACCGCGTCCGTCGGCCTGATCCGCCGAACCCGCCCCAGGCGAGGCGGTGCAGGTCTGCGGGGGTGTCGATGTCCGCCTGGTCGGCCACGTCGGCGCACTCGACCAGGGCGAGCCGCGCCGCGTGCTCGCGCAGGTAGCCGCGCGCGCCCCGGTCGCCCCGCGCGTCGGCCGCCACGCCCGCCCAGTGGGCCGAGCCGAGGAGCACCGGGTGGCCCCGCCGCCCCCCGTACGCCGCCGCCGCGAGCGAGGCGGGCCCCGCGCACGCCTCCCGGACCCGGGCGACCGCCCGCGCCCCCACGTCCGGCTGGTCAACCAGCGCGACGACGACGCCCTCCGCCCCGGTCGCGTCCCCGGCGAGCGCGCGCAGGCCGGCCCGCAGCGAGGAGCCCATGCCCTCCTCCCACTCCGGGTTGTCGAGCACCACGCAGCCCTCCAGCCGGGCCGTCTCCCGCACCCGGCCCCGGCCGGCGCCCAGGACCACGTACACCGGGGCGCAGCCGCCCTCCCACAGCACCCGCACCGCGTGCTCCACCAGCGGCCGCCCCCGGTGGGGCAGCAGCGCCTTCGGCCGGCCGCCGAGCCGCCGCCCACCGCCCGCCGCCAGCAGCAGCCCGGCGACGCGGCCCGTGCCGCTCTCCCTGTCGGTTCGCTCCTCCATGCTCCTGACCCTACGGAGCGTCTGCGCGTCCGTCCGCCGTCCCGCTCGCACCATGAGACGCATGACGGCGACCCCCACCGCACCGAGTCCCACCGCACCGTCCCCGGACACCAACCCCGCAGACCCGGGCTTCTGGCAGCTTCCGCAGAGCCGGCAGCGCGAGGCGTTCGCCCGGCTCCGGCGGCTGGACGCGCCCGTCCACTGCCCCGGCCCCTCGGGCGGGGGCTTCTACGCACTCGTCAGGCACGCGGACGTCGTCGAGGCCAGCCGCAGCCCCCGCCTGTTCGCCAGCGCCCCCGGCGTCACCACCCCCGAACCCGCCCGCTGGGTCCGCGCACTGTTCGGCGAGTCGATGGTCAACCTGGACGACCCCGAGCACGCCCGGCTGCGCCGCACCGTCTCGCGGGCTTTCACCCCGCGCGTCCTGGCCGCGGCGGAGGCCGACATCCGCGCCCTGTCCGCGCGCATCGTCGACGACATGATCGCCGAGCGCCCCGACGACTTCGTCACCGCCGTCGCCTCCCGGCTGCCGTTCGAGGTCATCTGCAACATGATGGGCGTGCCCGAGCGCTACCGCCCGGAGATCCTCGCCCGCGTCAACCACGCCTCGGAGCACATCGGCGTCGCCCGCACCCGGCTGCGGGTTCCCGGAAAGGGGCTGCGCGCGCTCGCCCGCATGCAGCGCATGATCGCCGCCCTGGCCCGGGACCGGCGCCGCCACCCCGCCGACGACCTCGTCACGGCGCTCGTCCACGCCGACGTCGACGGGCGGGCCCTCGGCGTACGCCAGCTCGGCGCGTTCTTCTCCCTGCTCATGGTCGCCGGGGTGGAGACGACCCGCAACGCCCTCGCCCACGGCCTCGCCCTGCTCACCGAGCACCCGGAGCAACGAGCGCTGCTCGCCGCCGACGTCGACGGCCGGATCGAGGGCGCCGTCGAGGAGATCGTGCGCCACTCCACCCCCATCATCCAGTTCCGCCGCACCGTCGCCGCCCCCTGCCGGCTGGGCGGCCGGGACTTCCGGCCCGGGGAGAAGGTCGTCCTCTTCTTCGCCTCCGCCAACCGGGACGAGGCGGTCTTCGACGACCCCGACGCCTTCGACATCACCCGCAGCCCCAATCCCCACCTCGGCTACGGCGGCGGGGGCCCGCACTACTGCCTGGGCGCCCACCTGGCCAAGCGGGAGATGGCCGCCCTCTTCAGCGAACTCCTCACCCGCACCCCGGACATCCGGGCCACCGCGCCGCCCGTCCTCGCGCCCTCCAGCTTCGACAACCGCGTCCGCGCCCTGCCGTTCGCCGTCGGCCGGCGGTCCTTGAAGGGCGCGGTGAGCGCGCGTACACAGGAGGGGACATCGACGGGGAACGACGAGGAGGACCGGTGACGGAGCGAGCGGTGAGTCCGGCGGCGGCCACGTTCGACGCGATCGGCATCGAGTACGAGCGGGCCTTCGGCCATCTCCCGGAGCTTCGGGCGGCGGTGGAGTGGCTCGTCGAGCGGCTGCCCGGGGGCGCCGCGGTGCTGGACGTCGGCAGCGGCACCGGCCGCCCGGCGGCCGAGCTGCTGGCCGCGGCCGGGTGCCGGGTCACCGGCATCGACGTGTCCGCGACGATGGTCGAGCTGGCCCGCGCCCAGGTGCCCGCGGCCCGCTTCGAGCAGCGGGACGTGCGCGACCACCGGGCCGAGCCCGGCAGCCTCGACGCGGTGTGTGCCTTCTTCCCCTTCCTCCAGATGGCCCGCGCCGACATCGATGCGTCACTCGCCCGCATCGCCGGCTGGCTGGCCCCCGGCGGCTACTTCGTCACGGCCACCGTCCCCGGGGACGTCGAAGGCCTCGACATCGTCTTCATGGGCCGCCCGGTCTCCGTCACCAGCTACCCCACGCACGAGTACCTGCGGCGGCTGGAGCACGCGGGACTGGAGGTCCTCCACCACGCCGAGACGTCCTTCCGGCCCGCGGCCGAGAACGCTGTCCCCGAGGACCACCTGTTCTGCTTCGCCCGCCGCCCGGCGCTCTGACACCGGCCGACGCGCCGACGGGAAAGGGAGAGGGCCCGAAGATGACGGCTCACGAGGACGGAGGACGCGGCGCCCTGACGCGGCGTGGCGCCCTGTCCGCGCTGGGCACCGCCGTGCTGGCGGGCGCCCTGCCAGGCCGCTCGGCAGCCGCCGACGCGGTTCCGGCCGCCGGGTGGTGGCCCGACGGCCGGATGGTGTCCACGTTCGGGGTCGCCGTCGACGCGCCGCGTCTGCGGCTCCTGACCGCCTACCAGGACCCGGGGCTCGGCACGCGGGAGCAGCGAGGAGATCCGGGGGCGGCAGTCCGGCCTCGGGATCTTCGACCTCGTCACCGGGAAGGTGCGGCACCGGGTCGACCTGAGCGCGGTGCCCGGCGGCGCGTCCGGCCCCCACGGCGCGAACGACGTGCCGCTGGACGTGTGGGGGAGCGCCTACGTCACCGACTCGCCCGCCGCCGAGCTCGACCTGCGCCGGATGCCGGACTGACCGGGTCGAGCGGCGCGCGCCGCTCGACCCCGGGAGACGGCCCCGATGGCCGGTCTCCCAACGCACCGATCGCTGGCGGGATTTCGCTTTGCGTATGGACTTATGAGCGGAGAGTGGCGTTTACTGGGTCACCCGCTTCCCGCGTACCACCACCGCGGGGGCCCAGTCCAGCCTGTTTCCGCCTGGGGGCACAGACGTTGCGAGGCGATCGGATGGAACCGGCAGCGGTGCGGCAGCGCGAGCAGCACCCCGTCGAGACCGTCGCGGCGGCGGCGGACCCACGTGCCGCGGCCCTGCGGTCAGCCGTGGTGCGGGCGCGCCGCGCGCTGGCGGCACACTCGGGGCGGCTGGCCGACCGGGAGGTGGCCGACGAGCAGCTGGCCCGGCTGGAGGCCATGGCCGCGGAGGGCGCCGTGGACGTGCCCGCGCTGCGGCAGGGACTGCTCCAGGTCGTCGGGGTGCTCGGTTCGCTCAGCGCGCTGGCCGATGCCGTCCGGGAGCTGCGCGAGGCCGTCCTCCTGTTCGGCGAGCCGGTGCGGCGGCGCTGAGGCTCAGCCGCCGTTGCCGTTGACGGGCGCGGTGCTGGCCAGCGCGTCCGAGAGCTCCCGGGCCACCTCCTGGAGCAGCGGCACGATCGTGGTGGTCGCCGTGTCGGTGACCCGGCCCGCGGGGCCGGAGATGGAGATCGCGGCGCAGGTGGGGGAGTCCGGAACGGGGACGGCGATGCAGCGGACGCCGATCTCCTGCTCGTTGTCGTCGAGGGCGTAGCCGCGCTTGCGGGTCAGCTCCAGGGCCTCGAGGAAATCCTCGGGGGTCGTGATGGTGCGCTCGGTGGCGGCGGGCATGCCGGTGCGGCCGAGCAGCGCGCGCACGTCCTCGGGCCCGTGGCTGACGAGGAGGGCCTTGCCCACGCCCGTCGAGTGCGGCAGGACGCGGCGGCCGACCTCGGTGAACATGCGCATGGAGTGCCGCGAGGGGACCTGGGCGACGTACACCACCTCGTCGCCGTCCAGGAGGGCCATGTTCGCCGTCTCGCCGGTCTCCTCCACGAGGCGGGCGAGGTAGGGCCGGGCCCAGGTGCCCAGCAGCCGGGACGCGCTCTCACCGAGCCGGATGAGCCGGGGGCCGAGGGCATAGCGGCGGTTGGGCTGCTGCCGGACGTAGCCGCAGGCGACCAGGGTCCGCATGAGGCGGTGGATGGTCGGCAGGGGCAGGCCGCTGCTGCCGGACAGCTCGCTCAGCCCGACCTCGCCCCCGGCGTCGGCCATCCGCTCCAGCAGGTCGAAGGCACGTTCGAGGGACTGGACGCCCCCGGTGGCCGCGGGGGCGGAAGTGGTCTTGCGCTCGGACGGCGGCACGTCGCGTTTCCTTTCGGCCGGATGGGGCGCATGCTACCGGGCGCGGTGGCTCCCGCGCCGAGCGGCGGCGGGGCATGCCACATGCGGTTATCGCCGATCAAGAGGGGTTTGTCCGGGTGTCGCGCGGGGGCGGGGCCGGTCGTCGCGGGGTCCGCACTGGCTGGAGGTACGTTCCGTGATGCGATAATGGTTATCCATTTTATGGAAAACTCCAAGTTGCCTTCCGGGGTGACCGTGAGACCCGAACGGCCCTTGACTCCACTCCTCCGGAAGTGAAGACTTCAACAGAAAGTTGAAAAACCACGAAGGAGAGCCGGTTGGCCGCCACCCCGCCCCATGCTGACCTCGTCCTGCGCTCGACGCGCGTCGTCACCCCCGGCACGACGGGGCCCGCGGCCGTCGCCGTCGCCGACGGCCGGATCGCCGCCGTGCTCCCGCACGACGCACCGCCACCGGCCGGTGCCACGGTCGTCGACCTCGGCGACGACATGCTGCTCCCCGGACTCGTGGACACCCACGTCCACGTCAACGACCCCGGGCGCACCGAGTGGGAGGGGTTCTGGACGGCCACCCAGGCCGCCGCGGCCGGCGGCATCACCACCCTGCTCGACATGCCGCTGAACAGCCTGCCGCCCACCACCACCGCGGCCAACCTCGCGGTCAAGCAGGACGTGGCCCGGCCCAAGGCGCACGTCGACACCGGCTTCTGGGGCGGCGCGATCCCCGGCAACGTCAAGGAGCTGCGCCCCCTGCACGAGGCGGGCGTCTTCGGCTTCAAGTGCTTCCTGTCCCCCTCCGGCGTGGAGGAGTTCCCCGAGCTCGACCCCGCCGGGCTGGAGGCCGCCCTCACCGAGATCGCGGCCTTCGACGGCCTGCTCATCGTGCACGCCGAGGACCCGGGCCACCTCGGCAGTGCCCCGCAGCCGCACGGCCCGCGCTACGCCGACTTCCTCGCCTCCCGCCCCCGCGCCGCCGAGAACGACGCCATCGCGCTGCTCGTCGACCTCGCCCGCAAGCTCGACGCACGGGTGCACGTGCTGCACCTGTCGTCCTCCGACGCGCTGCCGATGATCGCCGCCGCCAAGCGGGACGGCGTGCGGGTCACCGTCGAGACCTGCCCGCACTTCCTCACCCTCACCGCCGAGGAGGTGCCCGACGGCGCCACCGAGTTCAAGTGCTGCCCGCCCATCCGCGAGCGGGAGAACCAGGACGCGCTGTGGGCCGGTCTGGCCGACGGCACGATCGACTGCGTCGTCTCCGACCACTCGCCCTGCACCGCCGACCTCAAGGTCGCCGACTTCGGCCAGGCCTGGGGCGGCATCTCCTCCCTCCAGCTCGGCCTGCCGGCCGTGTGGACGGAGGCCCGCAGGCGCGGCCACCGGGCCGAGGACGTCGTCCGCTGGATGTCCAGCGCCCCCGCCGCCCTCGCCGGGCTGGACCGCACCAAAGGCGGCATCGTCCCCGGACGGGACGCCGACTTCGCCGTCCTGGCGCCCGACGAGACCTTCACCGTGGACCCGGCCGAACTCCACCACCGTAACCAGGTCACCGCCTACGCGGGCAGGACGCTGTCCGGCGTCGTCCGGTCCACCTGGCTGCGCGGCGAGCAGATCACCGACCACGGCCGCACCATCGCCAAGACCGGCCGACTCATCGAGAGGACCTCCGCATGACCGCCCTGCCCCGCTTCACCGGTGACGCGAACCCCTACGGCGGCGGCGACCCGTACGCGGACTACCGCACCGCGGACTTCCCCTTCACCCAGTACGCCGACCTCGCCGACCGCCGCCTGGGCGCCGGCGTCATCGCCGCCAACGACGAGTTCTTCGCCCAGCGCGAGAACCTGCTGATACCCAGTCGCGCCGAGTTCGACCCCGAGCACTTCGGCCACAAGGGCAAGGTCATGGACGGCTGGGAGACCCGCCGCCGCCGCGGCACCGACGCCGGGACCCCGCACCCCGCCGAGGACGACCACGACTGGGCCCTCATCCGCCTCGGCGCCCCCGGCGTGATCCGCGGCATCGTCGTGGACACCGCGCACTTCCGCGGCAACTACCCGCAGTCGGTCTCCATCGAGGCCACCTCCGCACCGCTGTCCGCGTCCCCCGCTGACCTCCGGGCCGCCGACGTGAAGTGGACCACCCTTATCCCGCGCACCCCCATCGGCGGCCACGCCGCCAACGGCTTCGCCGTCGACGTCCAGCAGCGCTTCACGCACCTGCGCGTCAACCAGCACCCCGACGGCGGCATCGCCCGGCTGCGCGTACACGGCGAGGTCGTCCCCGACCCCGCGTGGCTCGCGGCCCTCGGCTCCTTCGACGTCGTCGCGCTGGAGAACGGCGGCGCCGTGCTGGACGCGTCCGACCGCTTCTACTCCCCGGCCACCAACACCATCAACCCGGGCCGCTCCCAGAAGATGGACGACGGCTGGGAGACCCGCCGCCGCCGCGACCAGGGCAACGACTGGATCAGCTACGCCCTCGCCGGCCAGGCCACCATCCGTGCCGTCGAGATCGACACCGCCTACCTCAAGGGCAACTCGGCCGGCTGGGCCGCACTCGTCGGCAAGGACGGTGAGGACGGCGAGTGGGTCGAGCTGCTCCCGCGCACCCGGCTGCAGCCGGACACCGTCCACCGGTTCCTGCTCACCGACGCCCCGGCGGCCACCCACGTCCGACTGGACATCTTCCCCGACGGCGGCATCTCCCGGCTGCGTCTCTTCGGCTCCCTGACGGCGGCGGGCACCGAGGCCCTCACGGCCCGCTTCCGCCAGCTCGGCGGCTGACCGGGGGCACGACCACGGCCCGCGCGCGGCTCCGGCGCGCGGGCCCGCCCGCCCCGCCCCGCGGCCCCTGTCCGATACTGGTGCGGCCCGGACGGCCGCGGCGGCGCACCTCGACCGGCTCCGCCGCTCGCCCGGCCAGGACCGAAGGGGTGAGGCACAATCGAGCTGATGAGTACGTACCGTGACCGCACGTCCTCCCACGGCTCGGCCCGGGCCACCGTGCTCCGCACCGTCGCCGCCCGCGGCACGTCCGGCGCCCGGGAGCGGCGCTCGCACCTGTCCGCGCCCCGCGTGCCCACGGTGGGCATCGACATCGGCGGCACCAAGGTGATGGCCGGGGTGGTGGACGCCGAGGGCACCATCGTGGAGAAGGTGCGCACCGAGACGCCGGACAAGTCCAAGAGCCCCAAGGTCGTCGAGGACGTCATCACCGAGCTGGTGCTCGACCTCTCCGACCGGCACGACGTGCACGCCGTCGGCATCGGCGCCGCGGGCTGGGTCGACGCCGACCGCTCGCGCGTGCTCTTCGCCCCGCACCTGGCGTGGCGGGACGAACCGCTGCGCGAGGCCCTCCAGGCCCGGCTGGCGGTGCCGGTCATGGTCGACAACGACGCCAACACCGCCGCCTGGGGAGAGTGGCGCTTCGGCGCGGGCCGGGGTGAGGACCACCTCGTCATGATCACGCTCGGCACCGGCATCGGCGGCGCCATACTGGAGGACGGCCGGGTCAAGCGCGGCAAGTACGGGGTCGCCGGCGAGTTCGGCCACATGCAGGTCGTCCCGTCCGGTCACCGCTGCCCCTGCGGCAACCGCGGCTGCTGGGAGCAGTACAGCTCGGGCAACGCCCTGGTCCGCGAGGCCCGGGAGCTGGCCGCCGCCGACTCCCCGGTCGCCCAGACCATCCTCGACCGCGTCGACGGCCGCACCGCCGACATCACCGGGCCGCTCGTCACCGACCTGGCCCGCGAGGGCGACCCGATGTGCGTCGAGCTCTTCCAGGACATCGGCCGCTGGCTCGGCATCGGGCTCGCCAACCTGGCCGCGGCCCTCGACCCGTCCTGCTTCGTCGTCGGCGGCGGCGTCAGCGCGGCCGGTGACCTGCTGATCGACCCGGCCCGCGAGGCCTTCCACCGTCATCTGACCGGCCGGGGGTACCGCCCCGAGGCCCGGATCGCGCGAGCCGAGCTCGGGCCCGAGGCCGGACTCGTGGGGGCCGCCGACCTCGCCCGGCTCGTCGCCCGGCGCTTCCGCCGTGCCACGCGGCGGCGGCTGGAACGGTACGAGCGCTACGAGCGGGCCGCCGCCCAGCTCGGGCTGACCCCGCGCGGTCGGGAGGTGAGCCGGTGACCGCCGTCCTCGACGACACCCGTCCCGAGCACCCCGGGCAGCCGGGGCCGCCCGGCCGGCCGGCCCCGCCCCGGCGGCCGCGCCGCTGGCTCGCCGGCCTGGTGGTCGTGCTCCTCGTCGCCGTCTCCACGGCCTACATGGCGCTCTCCGCCTACCAGAGCCGCGACAGCGGCAAGGACAAGCAGGCCGTCGCCGCCGCGACCGGGCTGGAGTGGCGCTGGCCGCGCAAGGTGACCCGGCGTGTCTTCGACGTGCCCATTCCCCGCGGCTCGACCTACGTCGGCTACTACGAGCAGAACGCCTGGGAGACCAGCACCCTCTACGTCCAGTTCCGCACCTCGCCGGAGGACCTGGAGTGGTTCCTCGGCGAGCTGGGCACCAGCAGCGCCCGCCTGAGCCCGGGCGCGGAGGCCGTCTCGGCGCGCCAGTCGGACGTCGTCGACTGGGAGCTGGACCGCACGGGCCACGAATACGCCGGCACCACCGTGGACCTGCCCGGCCTGCGGCCCGAGGTGGCCGTGACCGTCGACCGCACCCGCCCGGACCGCCCCCAGGTCTACGTCGTCTCCACCGCCTCCTTCTGACGGCGGACACCGCCCGCGGCGCGCACCGGCAGGCCCGCTGCCGAAGGTGTTGCCGACCAGCGGCCGGGGCATGGCGGGAGCTCAACGTCTGCGGCGGAATTCCCCGGACGCGCCTCCGCGACGAAACCGAGGTCTTTCCCGGTCTGGTCACCGGCGCCCTCGAACGCGGCGGACCGGGCATCCGGCCGGGAGGCGGCCCCGGAACCGGCCGACGCACCGCGCCTACCGGTCGCGGGCCGTCTGCGGCCTGCTCCGGTTGGCTGCTTCGAGTGGCCGGTCCGTCCGGCGGGCGCTGTGATGGACAAGCCGGTACATTCCGAGGAAAGCGAGCCATCTGTGATCGTCAAGAAGCTGCATGATTCCGGTATCCGGGCGGAGCACGCGTACGCCGCGGGCTTCGTCTCCATTGGGCTGTCCGTCCTGACGTGGTGCACCTCGCTGAGCGTGGAGAAGAAGGGCGAGGAGCGCGCTGACCGGTGGGGGATCTTCGTCGGTGAGTGGGCGCCGACCTTCTTCGGGCTGGGGCTGGCCCTGTCCACCTACGAGAAGTGACTTTCCGCCGCCCCACCGGGCCGCGCGGGCGGGGAGAAGTGCGGCCCCGCCCGCGCGGCCCGGTGCCGATCCCGTCCTCTCACCGGCCCGGTGCCGTCAGCACCCGCCCGCGGAGGACCGCGCTGAACGGCTCCGCCGCCACCAAGTGAAGGCGAGCGTGACGACGAGTACCAGCACCAGGAAGACGTTTCGACGCTCCCTCTTGCGCGTGGGGGCGGAGCGCCGGGAGCCGTCGCCCCCCGGGCGGTTGCTCGGATCGGACCGGGGCGGTGCCGCTGCCTTCGTGTCGGTGCCGGCGATCTCCTCCGCGATGTACTCCCAGACGCGCTCCGGAGGGGCGACCGGGAGGTCCGGCTCCTCGACGCGGCGCGCGGTGCCGACCACCCGGGTCATGCGGTCCAGCTCCGCCGAGCAGCGTTCGCATGAGGCGATGTGCCGCAGGGCCGCGCCGTCGTCGTGGTGCGGAACGTCGTTTCCCAGCGCCAGTTCCACCAGGTGCGCGGACTCGATATGGGTCACCGCTGCCTCCTGCTCCTGTGCTCGGTCGCTGCCCGTACCGGTACCGGATCGTGCTCGGGCACGGACGAGCCGGGTCGTTCAGCCCGCGAGGGGCTCCGCGGTGACCACCAGGTTGGCCTGGTAGCCGCCCTGGTCGGGGACGAACGGAGGCGCACACGTGACGAGCGTCAGGACCGGCGGCCCGGTCCGGCGGAACGTGGAGTCCGGGAGTTCGTCCTTCGGCACCGTCGAGCGGGCGGTGACGCGGTAGCGGGCCGGCTCGGCACCCTGGCGGCCCACCTCGATCTCGTCGCCGGGTTCCACGTCGTAGAGCGCGGCGAACTCGCCGAGGTCTCCGGTCTCGCTGTCCACGTGTCCGACGAGTACGGCCGAGCCGTGGGGGCCTCCGGGTGCCGGACCGAAGCGGTACCAGCCCGCGACGGCCGGATCGTCGGGGACGGCCACGCCGCCGGTCCCGTCGACGCCCACCGGCTCGATGCGGGCGTCCAGGTCGACGTCCGGGACCTCGATCCGGTCGGGCGCGTTCCGGCGGAGGGCGTTCGAACCGGTGGGCGGTCTCGTCGCCTCGCCCGACGGTGGCGCAGCGGATTCCACGACCCGCGCGGGAGCGTCGGGGCCGAAGTCGGGCGGCGCCCCGGCGGGTTCCGAGGAAACCGTCTCCAGCACGGCGACCGCCGCGAGAGCGGCGGTCGCCAGCGAGGAGAGGACGATGAGCCGTCGGGTCCGGTCAGCCACGCCGGCCCGCGGTCCGGCGGATCACCAGGGCGCCGGCCAGCGCGACCATGCCGCTCGCGGCCGCCCACGCCAGCCACTGGTCCGAGGAGTTCGTTCCGGCGGCGGCGCCGCTGCCGCTGCCCGCGTCCACACCGTTGGGTGCGGACTCCATGCCCTTGAGCGTCTGTGTCGCGAGCGCGAGGTTCTCGTCCTCCGCGCTGCCCCAGGCGTAGACGATGTTGTTGGCGCCTTCCTCCAGGTTCAGGTCCGCCGGACCGATCGCCACGGTGTCGGTACCAGCCAGCGTCACGTCGGCCGACACCGTGCCGGCGTCGACCACGGCCGTGTCCTCCTTCGGGTTCTCCAGCCCCTTGAACACGGGCTGCTGGTCCGCCCGGACGTCCACGGCCGGCGCGGCGGCGACGTGGCGCACGGTCAGCCGTGCCTTGCCGGCGTCGACCTCGGAGACGTCGTTGACGAAGGCCGTGAGCTGGGGCTCGCCCTCGGCGGAGAGGTGGGCCGCGATCGTGGCGTTCGCGCCTGCCGGGACCTCTATCTCCTTCTCGATGGCCGGAGTGCCGTCGGGGCCCTGGCCGGCCTCGAAGACCTGGATGTCGTAGGTACCGGCGTCCAGGGACTGGGGTTCGGTCACCGTGCCGGGCTCGAAGTCGCCCAGCAGTTCGTTCCCGTTGGCGTACACGTCCACGGTCAGACCGGGAACGCCGTGGAAGACGGAGACCATGGCGGAGTCGTCGGCGTCGGAGGCCGCCATCGCGGGTGCGGTGACGGAGAGGGCCAGGACGCAGGCTCCGGCGGAGGCGCCGAAGACGAGGGGAATACGCGAGGTCATGAGAGTGATCCCTTCGTAGCGAGACGCCCGGTGTGCCGTCTCGTGACTGTCTTGTCTCTGTTTCGTTCGAGTGCGCCGCCGCGGATGCGGGCGGTGGGCTGTTTTCGTCGCGTCCTACGGGACGTTGCCGTCGGCGCGACCCTGTTCGATCCCCTCGCGCAGCCGCAGGAGGCCGCGGCGGGCGTGGCTCTTGACCGTGCCCAGCGGCACGCCTGTGCGGCGGGAGATCTGCGCCTGGGTGAGGTCCTCGTAGAAAGCCATGCAGAGGACCCGGCGCTGGGGTTCTGGCAGATGGGAGAGCTCGTTGACGAGGAGTACCCGGTCGAGGCTTTCATCCGTGGGTGCCATGTCCTGGGGGTGACCACCGGCCTCGTGCGTCACCTTGTCGACCAGATTAAGCCGTTTCGTCCGGGCCGCAAGTGCATCGACGATCTTGCGCCGTGTGATGCCGACGAGCCAGCCACCGAGTGGGCCGCGCTCCGGGCGGTAGCCGTGCCGCCCGCGCCAGGCGCCGAGGAACACCTGCTGGGTGACGTCCTCGGCCTCGTGGGAGTCTCCGAGTGAGCGGGTGGCCATGGTGTGCACGAGCGCACCCCAGCGCCGGTACACGGCCTCGAAGGCATCCTCGTCGGAGGCCCGCAGGCCCCGGGCGAGTTCCTCGTCGGACCGCGGGTCCTGTGCGGCCGGGGAGCGGGTGCTCCCGGGCCGGGCGTGCGGGGGGCGGGTGTGCGTGGTCATGACCTGCTCCTCTTGCCGTGAGCCCCGTCGACGGGGGCAACCCGCGCGGTGGGTCCGGTCGGCGCGCGGGCTGTTGCCGGCGACGCGGTCCCAATCTGGCCAAGACAAACGACGCACACAACATGCATCGTTTGTGCGTCGTAATATGGATGCATGCGAAGCGAGAGGGATATCGGGGGAGAGGCGGATGAGCGTCTCGCGGGCACGCTGACCACCGGGGAGGTGGCACGGCGGCTGGGCGTGGCGCCGACCACCGTCCGTTCGTGGGACCGCCGCTACGGGCTCGGCCCCCAGGAGCACACCGGCGGCCGCCACCGCCGCTGGGCGGCGGGGGACGTCGCGCGCCTGGAGCGGATGTGCGCCCTGACGGCGACCGGCATGGCGCCGGCCGAGGCCGCGCGTCTGGCCCTCAGCGACACGGGCGTGCGGCCGCCGCGCGAGGCCGTCGCCACCCCGGTGCGCCCGGCGGCCCGACGGCGCGGGCGGGCGGGCTCCGGCATGCGGCTGGGCGACGTCCGCCACGAGTGCAAGGGCGTCGCACGCGCGGCCCTGCGCCTCGACGCCTCCGCCCTCGACGCGCTCCTGAGCGAGACCATCGCGGCGCACGGCCTGATCGCGGCCTGGACGGAGGTCATCATGCCCGCGCTGCAGGCCGTCGGCCGCAAGTGGGAGAGCTCCGGGGAGAGGTACGTCGAGGTCGAGCACTTCCTGTCCTGGCACGTCTCGGGCGCACTGCGGCGCCACGCCCCGCCCGTGGCCGCCGACCGGCCCGGCGCGACCACGGTGCTGGCCTGCGTGCCCGCGGAACACCACACGCTGCCCCTGGAGGTGCTGGCCGCCGCCCTGGCCGAACGGGGCCTCCCGGTCCGCATGTTCGGCGGCGCCCTGCCCGTCGAGTCGCTGGTGGCCGCCGTGCGCAGGACGGGGCCGGCCGCGGTGGGGCTGTGGGCGCAGTCCCGGACCACGGCCAGCCGGCCGCTCGCCCAGCACGTGTCGGCCCTCGAGTGGGGGGTCCGCGGCGCGCGCAGGAGGCCGGTCGTCCTGACGCTCGGTCCCGGCTGGGCCGGGCAGACCACCTCGGGTCTGCCGCATCCGGCCGGGCTGGCGGAGGCCGTCCGGACGGTGGAGGCGGCCGTGAACCGATGAGCGGTCGATCCGTTCGGGCCCGGGCCGTGGTGGCGCCTGGCATCACCGGACGCGACGTGCTCGGGTGGACGCCGTGCGCGTTCGGCGCCCTCGTGCCGAAGAGAGCCGGAGGAGGAAGAACATGACCCGTCATCCCCGTGGTGCCGTGGACACGATCGTCGTCGGAGCGGGCCTCGCGGGCCTGGCCTGCGCCCTGGACCTGTGCCGCGCCGGACGGCGGGTGACGCTGCTGGAGGCGTCCGACGCGGTCGGCGGCCGGATGCGCACCGACCGGCGGGACGGGTTCCTGCTGGACCGCGGGTTCCAGGTGGTGAACACCTCGTACCCCCAGCTGCAGCGGCGCCTCAACCTGCGCGGTCTGCGGCTGAGGCCGTTCACCCCGGGCTTCGTGGCGCACACCTCGGCGGGACCCGTCCGCCTGACGGACCCCACGCGGCGGCCGTCGGCGCTGGGGGAGCTGGTGCCCGGCCGGGCGCTGCCCGCCCGGGACCTGGCCGCCATGACCGCACTGACCGCGCGGGACGCTCTCGCGCCCGTCCGCCTCCTCAAGCGGGGCGCGGACCGGTCCACCGCGGACGCCCTCGCCCGCGCCGGGGTGTCGGCGCGGACGGTCACCGAGATCCTGCGGCCCTTTCTGTCGGGGGTGTTCCTGGAGGACCGGCTGGAGACGTCCGCCCGGTTCTTCCACCTGGTCTGGCGGAGCATGGTCCGGGGGACGCTCTGTCTGCCCGCCGACGGCGTCGGCGCCGTGCCCACCCGGCTCGCGCAAGGCCTGCCGGACGACGTCCTCCGGCTGGAGGCGCCCGTCGCCGCCGTCACCGCCGCGGGCGTGCTGCTGGAGGACGGCTCCGAACTGCCGGCCGCCACCGTCGTCGTGGCGACGGACGCTGCCGCCGCCGCCCGCCTGCTGCCGGGCCTGACCGTGCCGGACGGCCGGACGGTCACCACCTACTACCACGCCGCCGAACGCACCCCGCTGGCCGAGCCGACCCTGGTGGTGGACGGCTCCGGAGAGGTGCTGAACACCTGCGTGCTGACCGAGGCGGCCTCCACCTACGCACCGCCGGGCACCGCGCTGATCTCCACGTCCGTGCTCGGCGAGGACCGGCCCGGCGCGGCCGTGGCCGTGCTGCGGCGCCTGGCCGAGCTGTACGGCACGGACACGAGCGGCTGGCGTCGGGTCGCCGTCCGCACGGTCCGGGGCGCCCTGCCGGCGATGCGGCCCCCCTGGCCGCTGAGCCGCACGACACGGCTGTCCGCGGCCAGATACGTGTGCGGGGACCACCGGGCGACCGGTTCCGTGCAGGGCGCGCTGGCCTCGGGCACCCGGGCCGCCCGGGAGGTTCTCGCCGACCTGGCCCGCGCATGACGGCCGGTCTGATGGCGCGTGCCGCATCCAGCGGGCGCCGACACCCGGAAGAGGGGGTGAGAGGAAAGGCCTCGACCAACCCCTGCCTTCGGGAGTGCGATGTGAAACTCGACGGCGCGCGCGTGCTGGTGGTCGGCGCGACCGGTACGCTCGGCGGCGCCCTCGCCGCCGAACTGGCCGGCCGGGGCGCCCGGCTGACGCTCGCCGGACGCGACCCGGCGCGCCTCGTGCGCGCCGCCGGTGCGTATCCGGGGACTCCGGCCGTCGTCTTCGACGCCTACGACCCCGAGTCCTGTGCCCGCGCCGTGCACGGCGCGGCGGCCGGGATGGGCGGGCTCGACGCGGTCGTCACGGCCTTCGGAGCGGTCGCGTTCGGCCCGGCGAACGAGGTCGGTGACGAGATCGCGGAGCACCTGATGGCGGTCAACGTCCTGGCCCCCGTTGCCTTCTTCCGTGCCGCGCTCACCGTCATGGAGCCCGGCTCCACGATCGCCGCCCTCACCGGCGTGGTCGCGGAGCGCCCGCAGCCGAGGATGGCCGACTACAGCGCCTCCAAGGCCGCGCTGAGCGCCTGGCTGGGAGCCGTGCGCCGCGAGGCCCGAGCGCACGGCATCCACGTCCTGGACATCCGTCCCGGGCACCTGGACACGGGCTTCGCCGACCGGGCCGTCGCGGGCACGGCCCCGCCGATGCCTCCCGGGGGCGACCCGCTGCGGGTCGTCGCCGCCGTGGCCGACGCGATGGAGGCGGACGCCGAACTCCTGCGCAGCGCCGCGGACGGGACCCCCGTCGTCGAACGGCGCGCCCGGTGAGCCGGTCCTCCCGCCCCCGCGACCCCGCGTCCGAGGTGGTCATCGTCGGCGGCGGCGCGGCCGGGCTCAGTCTCGCCCACCGGCTGACGGAACCCGGTTCCCCCACCTTCACCCTCGTCGAGGCACCGGACGGCCCACGGCGTCCCCCCGAGCGGACCTGGTGCTACTGGGACCGCGGGAACGGCCAGTTCGAGCAGGCGGTCACCGCCTCCTGGCACCGTCTGCGCGTCCACGGCACCGACGGCCGCCCGGTCGTCGTGGACCCGTCGCCGCTGGGTTACCGGATGCTCCGCTCCACCGACGTCGAACGGCTGGTGCACGCCCGAGTGGCCGGCACCCCCGGCGCCCGCGTCCTGCGCGCGACCGCGGACACGGTGCGCAACACCGCCGACGGCGCGGAGGTCCGGTGCACGACGCCGGACGGCCGGACGCTGACACTCCGCGCCCGCCACGTCTTCGACTCCCGCCCGCGCCCCACGCCCCCACCGGCCCGGACGCGGCTGCTGCAGCACTTCCGGGGCTGGTTCGTGCGCACCGAGGACGAGCCCTTCGACCCCGCGGTCGCCGACCTGATGGACTTCCGGGTTCCGCAGCCGCCCCACGGACTCGCCTTCGGCTACGTCCTCCCCCTCGCGCCGAACCGAGCCCTCGTCGAGTACACGGAGTTCTCCCGGAGCCCGCTGAGCACGAGCGCGTACGAGGTGGCGCTGGCCCACTACTGCCGCGACGTCCTGGGGCTCGGCGCCGTCACCGTGGAGTCGGCGGAGCAGGGTGTCATCCCCATGACCGACGCGCGCTTCGCCCGCCGGGCCGGCCCCGCCGTCTTCAGGATCGGGACCGCGGGCGGCGCCACCCGCCCGTCGACCGGCTACACCTTCGCCGCCGTGCAGCGGCAGGCCCGGGCCGTCGCCACCGCCCTGCGCGCGGGCCGTGCAAGCGCGTTCCCGCCCCACGGCAGGCGCGCACTGGCCATGGACGCCGTGCTGCTGCGCGCCCTGGACACCGGTCGCCTCGACGGCCCCGACTTCTTCACCCGCCTGTTCCGCCGCGTCCCCGCCGAACGCCTGCTGCGCTTCCTCGACGGCGACACGTCCCCGTGGGAGGAGTGGGGTATCGGCCTGCGGACCCCGGTGGGCCCTATGCTCCGGACCGTCGTCGAACTCCCCTTCCTCCCGCACCGCCGCCACACCGCCCCGCGAACCGCCCCCCGAACCGGAGACGACCACCGATGACGCTGCTGCGCGACCACGAACTGGCCCGCGCCTTCGACCACGCCGCGCCCACCTACGACCGCCTCACGGCGCTCAACCCCGGCTACCGCTCCGACCTCCTCCGCTCGGCACGCCGGCTGCGCCTGCCCCGGGACGGCGCCGGGGCGCACGTGCTGGACCTGGGCTGCGGGACCGGAGCCTCCACCCGGGCGCTCCTGCGGGCGGCACCGCGCGCGCGGATCACGGCCGTCGACGCCTCGCCGGGCATGCTGCGGCGGGCGCTGGAGAAACCGTGGCCGGCCACGGTGCGCTTCCGGCACCTGCGCGCCGAGGAGGCGTCGACGGGCGGTGACGGACCGTACGACGCGGTGTTCGCCGCGTACCTGTTCCGCAACGTCACCGACCCCGACGACGTGCTGCGGACGGCCCGGTGCCTGTTGCGGCCGGGCGGCCGACTCGCCGTCCACGAGTACAGCCTCAGCGGCTCCGCGCCGCACCGGGCGCTGTGGACGGCCGTCTGCCGCGGCGCGATCATCCCCGCGGGCACGCTCGGCGGCGACGGCGCGCTCTACCGCCACCTGTGGCGCAGCGTCCTCGACTTCGACACCGTGCCCGCCTTCTGCGCGCGGCTGGCGGAGGCGGGGTTCACCGGTGTGCGCGCCGTTCCCGTCGCCGGGTGGCAGACCGGCATCGTGCACACCTTCCTCGCCCGCAACGGGGCTCCGGAAGCGGGGGCGGACCGGTGAGCGCCTTCCCGCGGGCGGCCCGGCGGGGCCGCGACCGCCGAGCCGAGATCATCAGGCCCGCCGCCGGCCGGGACCGCTTCGCCCCCGAGAACGCCCCGGGCGTCGCCGTGGTCGGCGGGGGCATCGCCGGGCTGGCGGCGGCCACCCTGCTGGCGGAGCGCGGGGCCCGCGTCACCCTCTACGAGAGCCAGAGCACGCTCGGCGGCCGTCTCGCGGGATGGCCCACCCGCCTCGCGGACGGCTCCGAGGCGACCATGAGCCGCGGCTTCCACGCCTTCTTCCGCCAGTACTACAACCTGCGCGGCCTGCTGCGGCGGACCGACCCCGGGCTCGACCGGCTCCGGCCGCTGCCCGACTACCCGCTCCGGCACAGCGGCGGGCTCACCGACAGCTTCGCGAGCGTTCCGCGCACCCCACCGCTGAGCGCGCTCGGATTCGTCGCCCTGAGTCCCACCTTCGGCTGGCGCGACCTGGCAGCCATGGACCCCCGGGCCGCGCTCCCCCTCCTCGACGTGCGCGTACCCGAGGTCTACGAGCGCTTCGACGGCATGAGCGCGACGGCGTTCCTGGAGCGCGTCCGCTTCCCCGAGGCCGCTCACCACCTGGCCTTCGAGGTGTTCTCGCGCAGCTTCTTCGCCGATCCCCGCGAACTGTCCGCCGCGGAACTGCTGCTGATGTTCCACATCTACTTCCTCGGCTCCGCCGAGGGGCTGCTCTTCGACGTGCCCACCGAGCCCTTCCCGCAGGCCCTGTGGGAGCCGCTCGGGGCCTACCTCCGGCGTCTCGGCGCCGACCTGCGCACCGGCACCCCGGTGCGCGGCCTCCACCTCGGCGACGGCGGGGGAGCGGAGGTGCTGACCGACGGCGGTGTCGACCACCACGAGGCCGTGGTGCTCGCCCTCGACCCCGCGGCGCTGCGGGCGCTCGTCGCCGTGTCACCCGGCCTCGGCACCCCGGCCTGGCGCGAGGACATCGACGCCCTGCGGACCGCGCCCGCCTTCCTCGTCTCCCGGCTCTGGCTCGACCGGCCGGTCGCCGCCGACCGCCCGGGCTTCCTCGGCACCAGCGGCTACGACGGCCTCGACAACATCAGCGTCCTGGACCGCTACGAGGGGGAGGCCGCCCGCTGGGCCGCGCGGACCGGCGGTTCGGTGGTGGAACTGCACGGCTACGCCGCGGCCGGCCCCCGGGAGGCCGTGCGGGAGCGCCTCGTCGACGGCCTGCGCCGCATCTACCCGGAGACGGGGCGGGCCCGGATCCTGGACGCCCGGCACGAGTGGCGTGCCGACTGCCCCCTCTTCCCGGTCGGCTCCCACGCCCGCCGGCCGGCCGTGGCCACCCCCGACCCGCAGGTCGTGCTGGCCGGCGACGCGATCCGCTGCGACCTGCCCGTGGCGCTCATGGAACGCGCCGCCACCACCGGGTTCCTGGCGGCAGGCGCGCTGCTCTCCCGCTGGGGCGTGCGCGGGCAGACGCTGTGGACGGTCCCGAGGACGGGCCGCTCACGCGCGCTGCGGGCCCTCGGCAGGCTCGCGGACCGCCGGAGACCGGACGACCGCGGCGTACCGGACCCCGTGGGCTGAGCCGGGCCGGGCTGACCGCCCGGCCCGGCGGCCCGGCCGCCTCAGCCCGGGAACCGTCCCCTGCTGCGCAGCGCCCAGCGCCGCTCCGCGTAGGCGAGGTCGTCGCGCCACAGCCGTCCGGCCGTCCGCCGCATCAGCGGCCGCAGCGCGGGCGCGGCGGACCGGGCCAGGGCGAAGCCGCGTCGCCCGGAGGCGGCGACGACCGCTTCCACGACCGCGGTCCTCGGCTGCTCGGCGGCGTCGCCGGTCAGCGGCGTGGCGTGCGTTTCCACCACCGACGTGGCCCCCTCGCCCTCCGTGATGCGCATGACGACGGTCCGGGGCCCGGGAGCCGTGAACTCGGCCCGGACCGGCACCACCAGACGGCCGGTCACCCGGAAGGAGACGTCGACGACGAAGACGTCGTCCTCCTCGCCCCGCGGTGGCCGGGCCACCGTCAGGTCCACGAACGAGTACGGGTGGAACCACGCACCGTGCCACGGGTCCAGCCGGTTGGCGACCACGTCCTCGGGCTCGCAGCGGCCGGCCGCCGTGAAGACGGCGTCCACCCCCCGGTCCGCCTCCGGCCGCGCGGGCACCACGGGCCGCTCCGACGGCTCCTCGCCGCCGACCGCGTCCAGCCGTACCCACACCAGCACACCGTCGTCGTGGACCGGGTACGGCTCCCACCCGGCGAACGCACCGCCGTCCAGGGCCAGCCCGTGCCAGTGGCACACCAGCGTCCCGCACACGACCCGGCTCTCGCGCAGGGGCGCCCCGAGATGCGGGCAGGCGCCCGGCCCCGCGTGCAGGGCACCGGACTCCGACCGCCACAGCACGATCTCGACGCCGCCCACCGTCCGGCCGCGGGGGCGGCCACCGGGACGCACGTCCCGGGAGGCACCGACGACGAACCAGTTGCCGGAGGGGCGCGCCGAGGCCCGCTTGAGCGCGTCGGCGATCAGCGCCGGGCGTGCGTCCCGCCATGTCGGCTCCTGCGCGGCCCAGCCGGCGCCCCGATGCCGCCGGAGCGGGGGCGTCCAGCCCCTGGGGCGGAAACGATCCGATCGGCTGCTCACTTCACCGGTCCCTTCCACTGGGGTGTCGCGCCGCCCGCCCGGTGGACCGGGTGGCCTCGTCGCCGACCCGACGCCGACGCGCGGCCGCGACGCGGACGACGCCGGCCGCCGCCACGGCCGCCCGGCGCCCGCGCGGCACCACCGCGCGGCGGTGCAGCACGGTGTAGCCCTGGTCCGCGATCGCGTCGAGGATGCCGCCGTAGAGGGTGAACGCGGCGCGGATACACGGTCGGGTGAGCGGGTCGAGCATGGCGATGCCCGGTTCCGCCGCCCGGTACACCTTTCGCGTCATGGCCTCGGCGGCGACGAGGGCCGCACGGATGCGGGGGTCGGTCCGCCCCGTGCGGCGGCTCCACTCCAGCAGCGGCCGGTCCACGCCGTGGGCGGCCAGCAGGTCCGCCGGCAGGTAGACGCGCCCGCGGTCCAGGTCCTCGCCCACATCCCGGAGGAAGTTGGTGAGCTGGAAGGCGACGCCGAGATCGGCGGCATGCGGAGCCGCCTCCCGGCGGGGCACGACGGTGCCGAGCACCGGCAGCATCTGCAGCCCGATCACGGCGGCCGAGCCGTGCATGTAGGACCGCAGGGCGTCGTAGGTCGGGTAGTCCGTCACGCTCAGATCGCTGCGCATCGACGCCAGGAAGTCGGCGAACAGCGCGTGCTCGATGTCGTAGCGGGCCGCGGTGTCGGCGACGGCGCGCACCACGGGCTCTTCGCCCCCGCCGGTGCGCAGCCCGTGGGCGAGGTCGCTCTCCAGACGCAGCAACAGCCGGTCGCGCTCTTCCGGCGTCCGGCGCCGGTCGAGGTCGTCCACGATGTCGTCCGCCCAGCGGGCGAAGCCGTACAGGGCGTGCACGGCGGAGCGCCGCTCCACCGGAAGCAGCCGGGTCGCCAGGAAGTAGGTCCTGCCGTGCCGGGCGTTGAGCCGCCTGCACCGGGCGTAGGCCGCGCGCAGGGCGGGGTCGGTGATGCCGGCGGCGTCGAGTTCACGACGGGTCATGCGCGCCTTCCGGGGTCGAAGCGGCGGTGGGGGCGCTGCGCGGTGCCGAACCGGGGCGCCCGGCACGACGGCTCGCCACCCCGCCGGTCACGCGCGCTGCGGCGAGCTTGCCGCTGATGAGCACCGGCGGCACGCCGACGCCGGGAGTGGTGCCGCAGCCGGCCAGGACGACGTTCTCCACGCCGCGTACGAGGTTGCGGGGACGGAACGGGCCGGTCTGGGCGAAGGTGTGCGACACCGAGAAGGGGCTGCCCGCGGCGTGTCCCTGCGCCGCCCAGTCGAGCGGCGTCACGAGCAGCTCGTCCCGGACGCTGTCCGCGAACCCGTCGAGGCCCCGGCGCTCCAGCTCCGCGACGAGGCTGTCGCGGTAGCGCGGCCCCAGGTCACGCCACGCGGCGGCGGAGGGGCCGACGGCGGTGTTCGGGCAGGGCGCCAGCACGTAGTGGAGGTGCCGCCCCGCCGGCGCCAGCCCCGGGTCGTGCGTGGTGGGCCGGGTGATCAGGAACGAGGGGTCGCTCATGAGCCGCCCCGAGCGGGTCAGCTCCTCGAAGGTGCGCTCCCAAGCGGCCCCGAAGGACAGGGTGTGGTGGGCGAGGCCGGGCCAGGTGCGATCTGTTCCGGCGTGCAGGATGACGGCCGAGGGCGAGTACCGCAGGGGCACGGGGCGCTTCGGAGCCCGCCCCAGGAGCCGGTGGGCCGTCGGCAGCTCACAGGTCAGCACCGCGGCGTCGCAGGGGATCCGCTCGCCCGAGGCCAGGCGGACGGCGCGGACCCGGCCCCCCGACCGCTCCAGCTCGGTGACCTCGGACGACCAGCGGAACCGGGCGCCGGCGGCCTCCGCGGCGTTCGCCATGCCCCGGGGCAGGGCGTGCACGCCTCCCTTGGGGAACCAGACGCCGGCCACGGTGTCCATGTACGCGATCACCGCGTAGGCCGCGAGGGCCCTGGCCGGGGCCACTCCGGCGTACAGGGCCTGGAAGGAGAAGACGCGGCGCAGCCGGGGATCGGCGAGGAAGCGGCCGATGCACCGGTCGAGCCGCCCGAAACCGCCCAGGGCCGCCAGCCGGGCCAGGTCGGGGTGCAGCAGGCGCAGGGGCGAGTCGAAGTTCGTGTCGACGAACCGGCGCATCTGGGCCCGGTACAGCTTCTCCAGCCAGACGCGCAGCTCCCGGTAGCCCGCGGCCTCCGCGGGTCCGGCGAACCGCCTGACCTCGTCCTCCATCGCCCGGCCGTCGGTGTGGACGTCGAGTGAACTCCCGTCCGCGAACCGGGCCCGGTAGGCGGGGTGCAGGGCCGTCAGTTCGACGTGGCGGCCGAGGCTGTCGCCCACGGCCGCGAAGGCCTCGTCGGCCAGGTGCGGCATGGTCAGCACCGTGGGCCCGGTGTCCAGTGCGTAGCCGCCCAGACGCCGGTGCCCGGCCCGGCCGCCCGGTCCGGCGTCCCGTTCGAGGACGGTCACCTCCCGGCCCGCGCCGAGCAGGTGCAGGGCGCAGGCGAGCCCGGACAACCCCGCGCCCACCACCACCACGTGGTCCGTCGGACCCGTCACCGTCCTCATGCCGCCTCCCCGCTGTGCTCCGGTGCCACGCCCGAGGCCCGTTCGACGAGCGCGGCGAACTCCCGCCGTACGACGGGCCCGGCGCCCGTCCTGCCGAAGTGCCGCACGCTCTCCGTGGCCAGCCGCGTGATCTTCGCTTCGACGGCGGACCGCGCCCCGCCCCGCTCCAGGGCGCCGCGCATGCGCCGCACCGCGTCGTCCGACAGGGGCGGCTCGCCCGGCGAGAGGTCGGCCGCGGTCGCGTGGTCGCCGGAGTCCTTGGCCAGCTTGAGGCCGATGGCGAGCAGGCAGGTGAGTTTGCGCGCCCGCAGGTCGTCGTCGGACGGCTTTCCCGTCAGCGCCGGATCGCCGAAGGTGCCGATGAGGTCGTCGCGGAGCTGGAAGGCCAGTCCGGCACACCGTCCGGCGCGGCGCAGCGCCTCCAGGGTCGCCGCGTCGGCGCCGGCCAGGACCGCGCCCAGTGCCAGGGGCCGCTCGACGGTGTAGAGAGCGCTCTTGAGGGTGGCGATGGTCATGGCCTCGTCGGCCTCCGCGGTCCCCGTGGCCTGGGCCCGGACGTCCCGGTACTGGCCGGCGACCATCTCGCTGCGCATCGTCTGCCACTCGCGGTGCAGGCGCTGACCGCGCGGCGTCCCCAACGCCGTCTCGGCCAGCAGGTCGTCCGCCCAGGCCAGGGCGAGGTCCCCGGCCAGCACGGCGGCGGACGTCCCGAACGCCCCGGCCGGGCCGGACATCCGCGCGGCCCGGTGCATGCGGGCGAGGTCGACGTGCATCGCCGGTCCGCCCCGGCGCAGCGGTGAACCGTCCATCACGTCGTCGTGGATGAGGGCGCAGGCCTGAAGGAGTTCGAGGGCCGCGCCCGTACGCAGCACCGCCGTGGCGTCCCCCGAACCGCCGGCGGCCCGCCACCCGGACCACACGAAGGCGGTCCGCAGCCGCTTGCCTCCGCCCCGGACGAAGGCGGTGACCCGCTCCGCGACGTCGCGGGCGAAGACCGGATCCGTGTCGCGGGCCGCGCTCAGCCGCTCGTCGAGGACGCGGCCGAGCTCCGCCTCGACGGCCCGGACGGCGTCGCGGGCGGTGAGCGGACCGTCGACCGGTCTGACCGGTTCGGCCTCGGTGGGCCGCAGTACCAGCATGCACAACCCCTTTTCACTCTCGGTCACCTGCACACCTGTGCTTTCTGCCGCGTGCCCGTGTGCGGATGCGCTGACAACGCGCCGACGCGCGGCCCGTCGCCGGGGACGCCCGGGCACGGAGCCCGGGGACGCCCGGCGCGGCGCATGCCCCGGCCGGCGCCGTATGCCCCGGCGCGGGGGTGCGGCCGACGTGGTCGGCGGAGCGGAGGAGCGGGGGCTGAGCTGGTCGCCGAGGTGCCGGTGCACGGGGCGTTCCTCCCCAGTCGCGACCACGGGCGTGCCGGTCCCGTCGGTGGGGCCGGCACGCGCCGGGGGTCGAACGAGGCGGGCACGTCGAGCCGCGGGGGCCGCACGCCGCGTGTACGGAGCGGTGCGCGCACGCGGGGCGGTCGGCGGCTGCGGTGTGCCACGGTTGCTCGCAGATCGTAGCGTTCGCCCGGGATGTCCGGTGTGAGGACACGGTGGGGGCGCGTGTCCCGGCCGGGTCCCCACCGTCACGGGGCCCGTTGATCGCGCCCGGCTGCATCCGGTCAGCCGCTTTCGGTCGAAAACAGGGCATGAAGCTGCAAAACGAACTCCCCGTAGACCATCACCTCGCGACCGTCTACCGCTACGGCGCGGCCTTCTGCGGGCTCGTCCTGCTCGTCTTCGCCGGTCTCGGCTTCGCCGACGCCCTCAGCTCCTTCGAGACCTCGGGCGACACCATCGCGGGCATGACCACCAACGTGGCCCTCAGCGTCATCTCCACGGTGGTCGGATTCGCCCTGCTCGTCGGCGCCGCCGTCGGCGGTAACTTCGCCTCCACCCTCAACATGGTCGTGGGCGGGCTCTTCGTGCTCAGCGGGCTCGCCCACATCTTCATCCTGGACACCTCCGCCAACGTCCTCGACTTCGGCATGACCAACGTGATCTTCAGCTTCGTCATGGGGCTGCTCATCGCGACGTTCGGCATGTACGGCCGGGTCTCCAGCAAGCTCTCGCCCGACAACCCCTACTGGCGGCGGCGGCACGCGGAAGCGGCGGTCCGGGCGAGGGCCGCAGCGATCCAGGCGGCGGCGGAACCGGCAGCGCTTCCCCGGAAGCAGGCCCGCCCTCTGCCGTCGGACGGGAGTGAGGGGCCCGACGACGTCCGCCGGGCGATCGGGTGACGCCGTGCGACGCCGTGCGCCGGGCGGCCCGGACGGGCACGGCGCCGCCGGCCGGGGTGGAGGACGCCGTCCGCGCCGCGTACGACAATGGGCACCATGAAGCTGACGAAGCAGGGGCACGCATCCGTGCGGCTGGAACGTGGAGGCCGCACCCTCGTCATCGACCCGGGAGGCTTCAGCGAGCCGGAGGCGGCGGTGGGCGCCGAGGCCGTCCTCGTCACCCACGAGCATCCGGACCACTTCGACGAACGGCAACTGCGTGCCGCGCTGGAGGCCAACCCGGCCGCCGAGATCTGGACGCTGCGCAGCGTCGCGGAGCAGCTCTCGGCCGCGTTCCCCGGCCGGGTGCACACGGTCGGGCACGGAGACACCTTCGAGGCCGCGGGCTTCGCGGTCGAAGTGCACGGGGAACTGCACGCCGTCATCCACCCGGACCTCCCGCGCATCACCAACGTCGGCTTCCTCGTGGACGGCGCCGAGGGCGCCGTCTTCCACCCCGGCGACGCGCTGACCGTCCCCGGGCGGGCCGTCGAGACGCTGCTCCTGCCGCTGCAGGCGCCGTGGAGCAAGCTCTCGGAGGTCGTCGACTACGTGCGCGAGGTGGCACCGCGCCGGGCCTACGACGTGCACGACGGGCTGCTCGCGGATCCGGGCTTCCAGGTGTACGGGCGCATGCTGGGCCCCGCGGGCCCCGGCATCGGCGACACCGAGCACGTGCGGCTGGCTCCCGGGCAGTCCGCTCGCGTGTGAGCGCTGTCGGTGCCGCCCGGTAGGTTGGGCACCATGGCTACGCGCATCGCCACCTGGAACATCAACGGGATCAACCCCCGCATCGAGCGGCTCACGGCCTGGCTGGAGGCCACCGGGCCGGACGTGCTGTGTCTGCAGGAGCTCAAGTGCACGGCCGAGCAGTTCCCCGCCGAGGCGCTGCGGGAGCTCGGCTACGAGGCGGCCGTGCACGCGGACGGCCGGTGGAACGGCGTGGCCGTCCTCTCCCGAGCCGGCGTCGAGGAGCCGGTCACGGGGCTGGCCGGCGGGCCCGAGTTCGAGGGCAAGCAGGAGCCGCGCGCGGTGTCCGCCCTGTGCGGGGGCGTGCGCGTGTGGTCCGTCTACGTGCCCAACGGCCGCGAGGTCTCCCACCCGCACTACGCCTACAAGCTGCGGTGGCTGGAGGCGCTCCGCAAGGTCGCCGAGCAGGAGGCGGGCGGCGAGCGGCCGTTCGCCGTCCTGGGAGACTTCAACATCGCCCCCACCGACGAGGACGTGTGGGACATCACCCAGTTCGAGGGAGCGACGCACGTGACCGAGGCCGAGCGGGCCGCGCTGGCGGCCCTGCGCTCGGCCGGGCTCGACGACGTCCACCCGCGGCCGCTCAAGTACGACGTGCCGTTCACGTACTGGGACTACCGCCAGCTCTGCTTCCCCAAGAACCGGGGCATGCGGATCGACCTCGTCTACGGCAACGCGCCCTTCCGCGCGGCGGTCAGGGACGCCTACGTGGACCGCGAGGCACGCAAGGGCAAGGGTCCTTCCGACCACGCCCCGGTCGTGGTGGACCTGGAGTTGGGCGCCGGCTAGCCGCCGCGGTCCGCGTGCCGGTGGTGCGACACAGCGGGCGAGTGGGACCCTTGCCCCATGAACATCTCCTTCCTGGACAACTGGCGCAAGCGACACGCTCCGGCGCGCGGTGTGGCGGTGTTCGGCTCCCCCGAACCCGACTCCGAGGGCATCGCGGGGCTGCTCGCCGAAGCGGAACTGCTGCGCGGGCAGGCGGCGGATCGCGGGGTGCGGCTGGACGACAGCCCGGCGTCACTGGAGGCGCTCGACCAGCTGCTGCCGCGGTGGCGCGACGACCCGGAGACGATGAGCTGGCTGGGCAACGACGCCGGGCTGTACCTGGGCACGGTGCTCGTGCGCACCGTCCCCGGCGCGCGCTGGCAGGTGTGGCCCAACGGCCACCCGGTCGTACGGCTCGCCTCGGGGCGCGAGGTCGACGTCGTCGCCGTCGGCCACGCCTGGGCCAGCGCCGGGACGCCCGAGCTGTCGCAGAGCTACGCGGAGGCGGCCGAGTCCTGAGCGTCGCGCTGCGGAGCGGGGGCGGGTGTCCGGGCCGCACGCGTGACGTCGCCGACCAGCTCCACGACGTCCGGCCCGTAGGCGGAGTCGTTGACGACCTTGAGCAGCAGGCAGAACGTGCCGTCGGTGCCGTGCTTGCGGGCCAGGCGCAGGTGGTGCCGGACCAGGTACCGGGCGGCCGCCTGGTTCGCGACGGCCGTCTGCCCGCAGAACAGGAACACCGGCCGCTGCCCGGACTCGGCCGTCAGCCGGGCCAGCAGGACGTGTGCCGTGCGGCCCTTCTCCCAGCCGTACGGCTTTCCGGCGACGGTGATCACGCCGTGGTCCGGCTCGCCGAACTCCTCGGTGTTGACGTGGACTCCGGGGAGCAGGACCGAAAGGTGCGCCTCCATACGGGGGTTGGACACGGGCCCGCCGATGCAGAACTCCGCCCGTTCGCCGAAGCCCTGACGCGCGTCGTCGGCTGGGAGCACCTGGATGCCCGCCCTGCAGTCCTTGACCAGTGAGGACAGCTCCAGCAGGGCGAGCGCGTCGGCGCGGGCCACGGCGCCGGCCTTCCCGGCGTCCCGGTTGACGACCAGCGCGCATTCGGCGTTGTCCGGCAGCCCGAGGAAACGCTGCCTGCGCCGGAGCGTCCGGCGCCACAGGAAGGTGCGGAAGAACCAGCCGAGCGCCGCGCCGATTCCGGTGGCGGCCAGTCCGAGTACGAGGTCGCGCAGGGAGTCGTCCATGGGGAGTGAGCTTAGGCCGTTCGGGTGAGCCCTGACCGTCGCGTGCTCCCTCCGCGCGGCCACCACCGTCCCGTCCCGTGCCCGTGGAGGCCGCCAGGAGCGGCCCCTGTCCGCGCTGCGTGGTTGTATGGGCACATGATCGACGACGTGCTGACAGCCGGGGTAGAGGCGGCCATCCGCAAGGCCGCCGCAGAGGAGATCATGCCGCGCTGGCGGCAGCTCGCCGACCACGAGATCACGCAGAAGGCGGGTCCGCACGACCTGGTGACCATCGCCGACCGGCGGGCCGAGGCCCATCTGGCCGAAGCCCTGCCGCCGTTGCTGCCCGGTTCGGCGTTCGTCGGCGAGGAGGGCGTGCACGCGGACGCCGCCTCGCTGGATGCGCTGCGCGGTGACGCCCCCGTGTGGATCGTCGACCCGGTCGACGGCACCCGGCAGTTCGTCCGGGGCGAGGACGGCTTCTGCACCCTCGTCGCCCTCGCCCACCGCGGCGAGTTGCTGGCCTCGTGGACGTACGCGCCCGCGCGGGACCAGCTGGCCGTCGCCCGGCGCGGGGCCGGGGCCACTCTGGGCGGCCGCAGGCTGGCGGCCGGTTCGCCGCGCCCCGGTGCCGACCTGCGCGTGGCCACGGACCACCCCGACTTCGTCGACGGGGAGCGCCGGCGCTCCCTGCTCGGCCTGCGCACCGACGGCATCCAGGCCCGCCCCTGCGGATCGGCCGGCCTGGAGTATCTGAACGTGGCCACGGGCCGGTTGGACGCCATCGCCTTCACCTGGGAGAACGCCTGGGACCACGCCGCCGGGCTGCTGCTCGTGGAGGAGGCGGGCGGCGCGCAGGCCACCCTCGCCGGGGAGCCCTTCGCGGTGGCAGGGGGCAACGCCCTGCCGTTCGCGGCGGCCCGGGACGGGGAGACGCTGCGGCGTATCCTCTCCTTGCTGGCAGGCCCGCGCGCGGGAGACTGACCACCTCGAGGGTGAGGGAGAGCCGACGTGCCGTCCATGCGTGACGCCGTGGTGGTGGGGGCGGGGCCCAACGGGCTGACCGCCGCCGTGGAACTGGCCCGCAGGGGGCACTCGGTCGAGGTCTTCGAGGCGGCCTCCGCCGTGGGCGGTGGTGCCCGCACGGAAGAGCTGACACTCCCCGGCTTCCGGCACGACCCCTGCTCAGCCGTACACCCCATGGGCGCGGGCTCCCCGGCCTTCCGGGACATGCCGCTGGCGCGGCACGGCCTCACGTGGCTGCACCCCGGCATCGCCCTCGCCCACCCTTTCCCCGACGGCACGGCAGCCACCCTCACGGACTCGGTGGGGGAGACGGCGATGTCCTTCGGGCCCCGGGACGCCGGTGCCTACCGGCGGCTCATGGCACCGTTCGTGGGCCGCTGGGACAGCCTGGCGGGGGACTTCCTGCGGGTCCCGTGGGACGGACCGCCGCGCGATCCCGTCACCCTCGCCCGGTTCGGGGCGCTCGGACTCCAGCCCGTCGCGTGGCTGACGCGGCGCTTCCACGACGAGGGGGCCAAGGCGCTGCTCTCCGGGCTCGCCGCCCATGTCATGGCGCCGCTCGGCACCCTCGCCACCGCCGGGGTCGCCCTGGTCTTCGCCCTCGCCGCGCACGAACACGGCTGGCCGATCGCCCGGGGCGGCTCCCAGTCCGTCTCCGACGCCCTGGCCGGCTACCTGCGCGAGCTCGGCGGCGTCGTGCACACCGACTTCGAGGTCCGGCGGCTGGACGAGCTGCCGCCCGCGCGGGCGTACCTGTTCGACACCTCCCCCACCGCCCTCGCCCGCATCGCGGGGCTCGGCCGCGCCTTCGAGCACTTCCGCTACGGGGCCGCCGCCTTCAAGGTCGACTACGCGCTGGACGGGCCGGTGCCGTGGACGGCTCCACAGGCCCACCGCGCCGGGACGGTCCATCTCGGGCCCTACCGCCGCGACATCGGCGCGGCCCTGCGGGCGCCCGTCCAGGGCCGGGCTCCTGAGGAGCCGTTCCTCATCGTGTCCCAGCCCACCGCCGTCGACCCGACCCGGGCGCCGGAAGGCAAGCACGTGCTGTGGGCCTACGGTCATGTGCCGCACGGCTGGGACGGCGACCTCACCGGGGCGATCGAGCGGCAGATCGAGCGCTTCGCCCCCGGGTTCCGCGACCTGGTGCTGGCCCGTGCCGTGTCCGGCCCGGCCGAACTGGCCGCCCGCAACCCCAACTACGTGGGCGGCGACATCGCCTGCGGGGCCTTCACCGGGCTCCAGACGCTGCTGCGTCCCCGGCTCGCCAGGGTGCCCTACGCGACACCGCACCCGGCCGTCTTCCTGTGCTCCTCGGCCACCTGGCCGGGCCCGGGCGTGCACGGCATGTCCGGCCACAACGCGGCCAAGGCCGTCTGGCGCCGCCTGCGCGCCCGGTAGACCGGCGCCTGGCAGACGGCGCCCGGCGGGCGGAGCGCCGACGCGCCCCTCAGGGCTCCGTCTCGTGCTCGATGTACCCCTCTCCGGTGTCGGAGTCCGCGGAGATCCGGTCCGCCGCGCGGCGCAGCCGCGGGTGCCGGGGCCGGGTCTGCTCGCCGACGGCCTCGCCGACCATGGCCCGCAGGGCGTCCCGCAGCCCGTGCAGGGGGTGGTGCCGAGCCGGTCCGGCTCCGGGGTCGGCGTACAGCTCGCGCAGCAGGGCCCAGCACATGGCCATCAGTACGACGGCGAACGGCAGGGCCACCAGGATCGTGCCCGACTTGAGCGACTCCAGGCCGCCGGACACCAGCAGCACCGCGGCCACGGAGCCCATGAGCACGCCCCAGGTGACGACGAGCCAGTTCCGCGGGTGCAGGGCGCCCCGGCTGGTGAGCGAACCCATGACCAGCGAGGCGGAGTCGGCGCTGGTCACGAAGTACGTCATCACCAGCAGCATCGCGACGACCGAGGTGATCGTGCCCAGCGGCAGGGACTCCAGCAGGGTGAAGAGCGAGGCCTCCACCCCCTCCTCCAGCGGCGCGGACAGGTCCTCCTGACCGGTGGAGTCCAGCCGCAGCGCGCTGCCTCCCATGACGGAGAACCAGGCGATGCTGGCGCCGGAGGGCACGAGCAGAACGCCGACGAGGAACTCCCGCACGGTGCGGCCGTGGGAGATGCGGGCGAGGAAGGTGCCCACGAACGGGGCCCAGGACATCCACCAGGCCCAGTAGAAGATCGTCCAGGCGCCGAGCCAGCTCTCGTTGCCGAAGGCCCCGGTGCGCGAGGAGGTGATGAGCAGCTCCTGCAGATACGGGCCCACGCCGGCCGGGATCGCGTTCAGCACGTAGACGGTCGGGCCGACGACGAAGATGAACAGCATCAGCAGGCCCGCCATGACGATGTTGATGCTGCTGAGCCACTTGATCCCCTTGTGCAGGCCGGAGAAGGCGGAGACGACGAACGCCGCGCCGAGCACGGCGATGACGGTCAGCTCCAGGCCCCGGGTGTCCTCGACGCCGGTGGTGATGTTCAGCCCCTTGGCGACCTGGAGAGCCCCGAGCCCGAGACTCGTCGCCGTGCCGAAGACGGTGGCGAACACGGCGAGCAGGTCGATCCCCCGGCCCAGCGCCCCCTCGGCCCGGTGCTTGCCGATGAGCGGGACGAACACGGAGCTGATCCGGTTGCCCCGGCCCTTGCGGAAGGTCGCGTAGCCGAGCGCCAGCCCGGTGACGCCGTAGATCGCCCAGGGATGCAGCGCCCAGTGGAAGAACGAGTACTCCAGCGCCGTCTGCTCGGCCTCCCCGCTGCGCGGCTGGATGTCGCCGAACGGCGGCGGGTCGAAGTAGTGCGTGAGCGGTTCGCCGACCCCGTAGAACATCAGCCCGATGCCCATGCCCGCGCTGAACATCATCGCGATCCACGCCAGGTTGGTGAACTCCGGCTCGTCCTCGTCCCGGCCCAGGCGGATGCGTCCGTAGCGGCTCAGGGCGATGTAGACGCACAGCGCCAGGAACACGTTGGCGCTGATCATGAACAGCCAGCCGAAGTTCCTGAGCACCCACGTCAGCGAGGTGGACGTCGCCGAGGAGAAGGAGTCCTCGGCCAGCCAGGCCCAGCCGACGACGCACAGCAGCGCGACGACGCCGATGGCCACCACGGTCGCGTCCGGGGTCGGGTCCTTGTGCGGCGGACCCATGTGGGTGTCCTGCGGAGGTGGTGAGGGTGGCGTCGTGTCCGTACTCATAGCGTCTCAATACCAGAGCTATGGGCTGTTTTGTCCGCCTGGCGCGCCGTGTGCGATGGCCGCCCCCGCATCGTGCCCGATAAGGTCTTTCCTGGCGCGACTGCCCGTTCGAAAAGCAAGGGACGACCCACATGAGCCAACCAGGGCGCGTGCTGATCGCCGCAGACAAGTTCAAGGGATCGCTGACGGCCGTCGAGGTCGCCGAGCACGTGACGGCCGGTCTGCGGCGTGCCCGGCCGGGGCTGGACGTCGAAGCCCTCCCGGTGGCCGACGGCGGCGACGGCACCGTCGCCGCTGCCGTCGCCGGTGGCTTCGAGCGCCGGGAGGCCACCGTCACCGGCCCGCTCGGCACCCCCGTCACCGCCGCCTACGCCCTGCGCGGCGGCACGGCGATCGTGGAGATGGCCGAGGCCTCCGGGCTGCAGCTGCTGCCCGAGGGCGTCTTCGCGCCGCTCACGGCGACCACCTACGGCAGCGGTGAACTGCTGCTCGCCGCGATCGGGGCCGGGGCCACCTCGATCGTGTTCGGTGTCGGCGGCTCCGCCACCACGGACGGCGGCGCCGGCATGCTCGCCGCGCTCGGCGCCCGTTTCCTCGACGCCGACGGGGAGCCGCTGGCCCCCGGCGGCGGCCCCCTGCGCGAGCTGGCCGAGGCGGACCTGAGCGGCCTCGACCCCCGGCTGAAGGACGTCGACATCGTGCTCGCCAGCGATGTGAACAACCCGCTCACCGGGGCCACGGGCGCTCCGGCCGTCTACGGTCCGCAGAAGGGCGCCTCCGAGGAGGACGTCGCCACCCTGGACGCCGCCCTCGCCCACTACGCCGGGGTGCTGGAGACGGCCATCGGTCCACGGGCCGCCGAGTGCGCCGCGGCGCCGGGCGCCGGAGCGGCCGGTGGCATCGGCTACGGCGCCCTGGTGGGGCTGGACGCCACCTTCCGCCCCGGGATCGAGGTCCTGCTCGACGTGCTGGGCTTCGCCCCGGCGCTTCAGCGCGCGGACCTCGTCATCACCGGTGAGGGCTCCATGGACGCCCAGACGCTGCACGGCAAGGCCCCGGCGGGCGTGGCGGCCGCGGCCCGGGCCGCGGGCAAGCCGGTGGTGGCCGTCTGCGGCCGGCTCGCGATCGACGAGGCGGCGGTGCGGGAGGCCGGTATCCAGGCCGTCTACCCGCTGACCGCCATCGAGCCGGACACCGCGCGGTGCATCGCGAACGCGGGCCCGCTGCTGGAGCGCGTCGTGGAGCGGCTCGCCGCCGCGCACCTGTAAGGGAGCCGCATCGTCGCGGGCGCCCCGCGCTCGGAGGTCTGCGCCGGGGTGTGGGGCTGCCACCCGCGCCCCGGCCCGGACGCGCGGGTGGCCCGTACCCCCAGAGGGGCACGGGCCACCCGCGCGTTCCGGCCGGCTCAGGGGCGGGCGCCGAGCCCGGCCCTCGCCTCGCGGCGGTTGTAGCGGAAGGTGTTCACCCGCCGGGCCGTCGCGAACAGCGGGATGACCGCGCCCAGCACGAGCTGCAGCGCACAGCCCGTCTGGAGGAGCAGCTCGCCGCCGGGGGAGTCCAGCGCCCAGGCGGCCAGCATGCCCATCGCGAGGACGATCCAGCTCAGCATCCCCACGGCCAGCTTGCCGCGCGGCTTCGGGTACTCCACCCGGCTCACCATGAGCCAGGCGGTGCCGATGATCGCGAGGAGCGTGGGCACGAAGGGCAGCTCCAGGAGCACGATGGAGACCACCGTCAGGGCGCCGAACGGGGACGGCATGCCCTGGAAGATGCCGTCACGCAGGGTGACGCAGGAGAAGCGGGCCAGGCGCAGCACCACGGCCAGCAGCACGACGATCGCGGCGAGTGCCGACACGTGCTGGTGTGCGTCACTGGCGACCATGCCCCACACCAGGACGAAGTACGCCGGGGCCAGGCCGAAGCTGATCAGGTCGGAGAGGTTGTCCAGCTCGGCGCCCATCGCCGAGGCGCGCAGCTTGCGCGCCACGATGCCGTCGAAGAGGTCGAAGATCGACGCCATCAGCATGAGCATCACGGCTGTAGCGGCGCTCGAGCGCGCCATGCCACCGTCTCCGTTGCCGGTCAGATGCGGGATGAGGACGCCGGTGGTGGTGAAGTACACGGCCATGAAGCCGCAGGTGGCGTTGCCCAGCGTGAGGGTGTCCGCGATGGACAGCCGGGTGGACAGCGGCATCTCGTCGGCTTCGTCCTCGTCCAGGCCCCAGCCGGCCGGTGCGCCCAGGGCGTCCTGGTCAGTCGCGGTCAAGACGTGTCACCCCCGCGGTCGTGGTCTGACCCACCTCGACGGCCGCCTCGATGCCCTCGGGCAGGTAGACGTCGACCCGCGAGCCGAAGCGGATCAGCCCGATCCGCTCACCCTGCTCGACCTTGGTGCCCTCGGGCACGTAGGGGACGATGCGCCGCGCCACCGTGCCGGCGATCTGCACCATCTCCAGGTCGCCGAGCTCGGTGTCGAAGTGCCACACCACCCGCTCGTTGTGCTCGCTCTCCTTGTTGAACGCCGGGACGAAGCCGCCGGGGACGTGCTCGACCGAGGTCACGGTGCCGGCCACCGGGGCGCGGTTCACGTGGACGTTCAGCGGGCTCATGAAGATCGCCACGCGCGTCCGGCCGTCCTGCCACGGCATGATGCTCTGCACCACGCCGTCGGCCGGCGAGATGATCCGCCCCTGTGCGATGTCCCGCTCCGGGTCCCGGAAGAACCACAGCATGCCGGCGGCGAGCGCGGTGGCCGGTACGGCCACGGCCCGGGCCTTGCCGGAGCGTCCGGCCCCGGCGAGGCTGACGGCGGCCGTGGCCACCGTCGGGAGGAGCCATGGCGACGCTCTGCGTGCGATGCGGACACGGCCACGGGAAGAAGAGGGTGAGCGGTGGGGCATGGATGACCTTCGTAGCGGGAGGGCGCCGCGCAGATACGGTGGACCACGGCTGTTGTTGGCATGGTATCGGCATGTGACGGCAACTGGGAAAGCCGGAGTTGCGGGGGAAACGCGAAACCCCGGCCCGGGCGTGTGACCTCCCTCACGGAGGAAACCGCCCAAGCCGGGGTCAGACGTTACTCAACCCTGGAGCCGGTACTCCTCCAGGAGGCGACGCCCGACGATCATTTTCTGGATCTCCGCCGTACCTTCACCGATCAGGAGCATCGGGGCCTCGCGGTAGAGGCGCTCGATCTCGTACTCCTTCGAGAAGCCGTAGCCCCCGTGGATGCGGAACGCGTCCTCGACGACCTCCTTGCAGTACTCCGAGGCCAGGTACTTGGCCATGCCCGCTTCGAGGTCGTTGCGCTGCCCCGAGTCCTTCTTGCGGGCGGCGCCGACCATGAGGGCGTGCGCGGCCTCCACCTTCGTGGCCATCTCGGCCAGCTTGAACTGGATGGCCTGGTGCTGGGCGATCGGCTTGCCGAAGGTGCTGCGCTGCTGCGCGTAGTCGATGCCCAACTCGAAGGCGCGCTGGGCCACTCCGCAGCCGCGCGCGGCCACGTTCACGCGGCCGACCTCGACGCCGTCCATCATGTGGTAGAAACCGCGGCCGGTCTCCCCGCCCAGGACGCGGTCGGCCGGGACCCGCAGCCCGTCCATGATGAGCTCGGTCGTGTCGACGCCCTTGTAGCCCATCTTGTCGATCTTGCCGGGGATGGTGAGCCCCGGCTTGACCTCGCCGAACCCGGGCTCCTTCTCCACCAGGAACGTCGTCATCGACTTGTGCGGGGCGGTGCCCTCGGGGTGGCCCTCGTCGGTGCGGCACAGCACCGCCACGAGTGAGGACGAACCGCCGTTGGTCAGCCACATCTTCTGACCGGTCAGCACGTAGTCGTCGCCGTCCCGCACGCCCTTGGAGGAGATGGCCGAGACGTCGGAGCCGAGCGCGGGCTCGGACATGGAGAAGGCGCCGCGGATGTCGCCGGCGGCCATCTTCGGCAGGAAGTAGTCCTTCTGCTCCTGCGTGCCGTGCTGCTTGAGCATGTAGGCCACGATGAAGTGCGTGTTGATGATGCCCGACACGCTCATCCAGCCGCGGGCGATCTCCTCCACGCACAGGGCGTAGGTCAGCAGCGACTCACCGAGGCCGCCGTACTCCTCGGGGATCATCAGCCCGAAGACGCCCAGCTCCTTGAGACCCTCGACGATCTCGGTGGGGTACTCGTCCTTGTGCTCCAGCTCGGTCGCGACCGGGATGATCTCCTTGTCCACGAAACCGCGGACGGTGGAGACGATCTCCTGCTGGATGTCCGTCAGACCCTCGGTCTGCGCGAGGCGCCCCATGTCACTTACCGTCCTTCGCGCGCTCGACGAGCTCCGGGCGGCCCGGCTGCTCACCGCCCCGCTTCTCGATGTACTCGGCGGTGGGCACCATGACCTTGCGGCGGAAGACGCACACGAGGGTGCCGTCCTGCTTGTAGCCCTTGGTCTCCACGTGGACGATGCCGCGGTCGGACTTCGACTTCGAGGGCGTCTTGTCCAGGACCGTCGTCTCGCCGTAGATCGTGTCCCCGTGGAAGGTCGGGGCCACGTGCTTGAGCGACTCGATCTCCAGGTTGGCGATGGCCTTGCCGGAGACGTCCGGAACCGACATGCCGAGCAGCAGCGAGTAGACGTAGTTGCCCACCACGACGTTCCTGCCGAAGTCCGTCGTCTTCTCGGCGTAGTTGACGTCCATGTGCAGCGGGTGGTGGTTCATGGTCAGGAGACAGAACAGGTGGTCGTCGTACTCCGTGACCGTTTTTCCCGGCCAGTGCTTGTAGACGGCACCGACCTCGAACTCCTCGTAGGTACGGCCGAACTGCATCGCTTACGCCTCCGGTGCCTCGAACTTGCTGGTACGGGTCATGCCGGCGGCCCGGCCCTTGCCCGCGATGACGAGCGCCATCTTGCGGCTGGCCTCGTCGATCATCTCGTCGCCGAGCATGGCCGAGCCCTTCTTCCCGCCCGCCTCGGAGGTGTGGTACTCGTAGGCGTCCAGGATGAGCTCGGCGTGGTCGTAGTCCTCCTGGGAGGGCGAGTAGATCTCGTTGGCCGCCTCGACCTGGCCCGGGTGCAGTACCCACTTGCCGTCGAAGCCCAGCGCCGCCGAACGCCCGGCCACCTCGCGGTAGCCGTCGGTGTTCTTGATCTGCAGGTAGGGGCCGTCGATGGCCTGCAGGTCGTGGTGGCGGGCGGCCATGAGGATCCGCATGAGGATGTAGTGGTAGGCGTCGGCCGGGTAGCCCGGCGGCTGCTCGCCCACGACCAGCGACTTCATGTTGATCGAGGCCATGAAGTCGGCGGGCCCGAAGATGATGGTCTCCAGCCGCTCCGAGGCGGCGGCGATCTCGTCGACGTTCACCAGGCCCTTGGCGTTCTCGATCTGTGCCTCGATGCCGATCTTACCGACCTCGAAGCCCATCGTCTTCTCGATCTGGGTCAGCAGCAGGTCCAGCGCCTTCACCTGGGTGGCGTCCTGCACCTTCGGCAGCATGATGCAGTCGAGGTTGGGGCCCGCGCCCTCGACGACGGTCACGACGTCCCGGTAGGTCCAGTGGGTCGTCCAGTCGTTGACGCGCACCACACGGGTCTTGCCGCTCCAGTCGCCGGTGTTCAGGACATCGACGATGTTGTGCCGGGCACCCTCCTTGGCGAGCGGCGCGCAGGCGTCCTCCAGGTCCAGGAACACCTGGTCAGCCGGGAGGCCCTGCGCCTTCTCCAGGAAGCGCGGGTTGCTGCCCGGCACCGCCAGGCAGGACCGGCGCGGACGCAGACGGTTGACGGGGGTGCTCATGCGGGGACCTCCAGGGGGTCAAGCT
Source organism: Streptomyces sp. WMMC1477 (assembly GCF_027460245.1). Lineage (NCBI taxonomy): Bacteria > Bacillati > Actinomycetota > Actinomycetes > Kitasatosporales > Streptomycetaceae > Streptomyces > Streptomyces sp. WMMC1477. The sequence continues at coordinate 5,090,787 of NZ_JAPZBD010000003.1, forward strand.
GGTTCGCGATGCGGATCTCGTCGACGATACGGCCGATGATCTCCGTGATGCCGAAGTCCTTCGGCGTGAAGACGGCCGCCACACCGGCGGACCGCAGGGCGGTGGCGTCGGCGGAGGGGATGATGCCGCCGACGATGACCGGCATGTCGCCCGCGCCCGCCCGGCGCAGCCGGTCCAGGACGTCGGGCACCAGCTCGGCGTGCGAGCCGGAGAGGATGGACAGGCCCACGCAGTGCACGTCCTCGGCGACGGCTGCCGAGACGATCTGCTCCGGGGTGAGCCGGATGCCCTGGTAGACGACCTCGAAACCGGCGTCGCGGGCGCGCACGGCGATCTGCTCGGCCCCGTTGGAGTGGCCGTCCAGACCCGGCTTGCCGACCAGCAGCCGCAGCCGTCCGCTGCCCAGCTCCCGGGCCGTCACGTCCACCTTGCGGCGCACCTCGGCGAGCGTGGAGCCCTCCTCGGCGCTGACGGCGACCGGGGCGCTGCTCACGCCCGTCGGCGCGCGGAACTCCCCGAAGACGTCCCGCAGCGCCCAGGCCCACTCACCCGTCGTCACACCCGCGCGGGCGCACTCGACGGTGGCCGGCATCAGGTTCACGTCCCCGGCGGCGGCCTTCTTCAGCGCCGCCAGCGCCTCCTGGGCCCGCGGCTCGTCCCGGCCGTCCCGCCAGGCGCCCAGCGCCTCGATGACCCGGGCCTCGTTCGCCGGGTCGACGGTCATGATGGCGGTGTCGAGGTCGGCCGTCAGCGGGCTCGGCTCGGTGCCCTCGTAGCAGTTGACGCCGACGATCTTCTCCTCGCCCGACTCGATCCGCGCCCGCCGCTCCGCGTGCGAGGAGACGAGCTGCGACTTGAGGTAGCCGGACTCGACGGCGGCCATCGCGCCGCCCATCTCCTGGATGCGGTCGATCTCCGTCAGGCACTCCTCGACCAGGCCGTCGACCTTGGCCTCGATCACGTGCGAGCCGGCGAAGATGTCGTCGTACTCCAGCAGGTCGCTCTCCAGGGCGAGCACCTGCTGGATGCGCAGCGACCACTGCTGGTCCCAGGGGCGAGGCAGGCCCAGCGCCTCGTTCCAGGCCGGCAGCTGCACGGCACGGGCCCGCGCGTCCTTCGACAGCGTCACGGCCAGCATCTCCAGGACGATGCGCTGGACGTTGTTCTCCGGCTGCGCCTCGGTCAGCCCGAGCGAGTTGACCTGCACCCCGTAGCGGAAGCGGCGCTGCTTGGGGTTCTCGACGCCGTACCGCTCAAGGGTGATCTTGTCCCAGATGCGCGTGAAGGCCCGCATCTTGCACATCTCCTCGACGAACCGCACGCCGGCGTTGACGAAGAAGGAGATGCGGGCCACGACGTCGCCCATCCGCTCCGGCGGCACCTGGCCGGAGTCGCGCACGGCGTCCAGGACGGCGATCGCCGTGGACATCGCGTACGCGATCTCCTGTACCGGTGTGGCCCCGGCCTCCTGCAGGTGGTAGCTGCAGATGTTGATCGGGTTCCACTTGGGGACGTTCGCCACCGTGTAGGTGATCATGTCGGTGGTCAGCCGCAGGGAGGGCCCCGGCGGGAAGACGTGCGTCCCGCGCGAGAGGTACTCCTTGACGATGTCGTTCTGCGTCGTCCCCTGGAGCCTGCCGATGTCGGCGCCCTGCTCCTCCGCGACCACCTGGTAGAGCGCCAGCAGCCACATGGCGGTGGCGTTGATGGTCATCGAGGTGTTCATCTGCTCCAGGGGGATGTCCTGGAACAGCCTCCGCATGTCGCCCACGTGCGCGACGGGCACCCCGACCCGGCCGACCTCGCCGCGGGCCAGGACGTGGTCCGGGTCGTATCCGGTCTGCGTCGGCAGATCGAAGGCGACCGAGAGCCCCGTCTGGCCCTTGGCGAGGTTGCGCCGGTACAGCTCGTTCGACGCCTCGGCGGTCGAGTGCCCGGCGTAGGTGCGCATCAGCCAGGGGCGGTCGCGCTGGGGGCGCGCGCTGGTGTTCTGACGCTCAGTCATGGTGGTGGCGTCTCTTCTCAGACGTTCCGGAAGCGGTTGATGGCGTCGACGTGCTTCGCCCGCGTCTCGGGGTCGCTGACGCCCATGCCCTCCTCGGGGGCCAGGCATAGCACACCGACCTTGCCCTGGTGGAGGTTCTTGTGGACGTCGAAGGCCGCCTGCCCGGTGTCCTCCAGGGAGTACGTCTTGGAGAGCGTCGGGTGGATCTTGCCCTTCGCGATGAGCCGGTTGGCCTCCCATGCCTCGCGGTAGTTGGCGAAGTGCGAGCCGACGATCCGCTTCAGGGACATCCACAGGTACCGGTTGTCGTACTGGTGCATGTAGCCCGAGGTCGAGGCGCAGGTGGTGATGGTGCCGCCCTTGCGGGTGACGTAGACGGAGGCGCCGAAGGTCTCGCGGCCGGGGTGCTCGAAGACGATGTCGATGTCCTCGCCGCCGGTGAGCTCACGGATGCGCTTGCCGAACCGCTTCCACTCGCGCGGGTCCTGGGTGTTCTCGTCCTTCCAGAACGTGTAGCCCTCGGCCTTGCGGTCGATGATCGCCTCGGCGCCCATGCGGCGGCAGATCTCCGCCTTGTCCTCGCTGGAGACGACGCAGATCGGGTTGGCGCCGCCGGCCAGGGCGAACTGGGTGGCGTAGGAGCCGAGGCCACCGCTGGCGCCCCAGATCAGGACGTTGTCGCCCTGCTTCATCCCGGCGCCGTTCTGCGAGACCAGCTGGCGGTAGGCGGTGGAGTTCACCAGGCCCGGAGCCGCGGCCTCCTCCCAGCTCAGGTGCTGCGGCTTCGGCATGAGCTGGTTGGACTTGACGAGGGCGATCTCCGCGAGACCGCCGAAGTTCGTCTCGAAGCCCCAGATGCGCTGCTCCGGGTCGAGCATCGTGTCGTTGTGGCCGTCGGCCGACTCCAGCTCGACGGACAGGCAGTGCGCGACGACCTCGTCACCCGGGGTCCAGGCGTTGACGCCCGGGCCGGTGCGCAGGACGACGCCCGCGAGGTCGGAGCCGATGACGTGGTACGGCAGGTCGTGGCGCTTCGTCAGCGGGGAGACGCGGCCGTAGCGCTCCAGGAAGCTGAACGTGGAGACGGGCTCGAAGATCGAGGTCCACACCGAGTTGTAGTTGACCGAGCTGGCCATGACCGCGACGAGTGCCTCGCCGGGGCCCAGTTCCGGGACGGGCACGTCGTCGAGGTGCAGCGACTTGCGAGGGTCCTTGTCCCGGCTGTCGAGGCCGTGGAACATCTCCTGCTCGTCCTTGTGCACGGTGATCGCGCGGTAGGACTCGGGCAGTTCCAGTGCGGCGAAGTCTTCGGCGGTGCTGTCCGGCGAGACGATCGCGTCGAGAATGGGGTTGGTCACGGTATGCCTCCGGCGAAGCGTGTGGTGCGAGAACGCGAGGGGGACGCCGTCGGTTCAGCGTTGTGCCTGGTGACGCAGGCAGTTTCCGGCACGCGGATGGGGTGTGGCCGCAGGGACAGTGCCGGTGTGCCGCCCACCGTATGACACGCAGTGCCACCCCGCAAGACACCCCGTGCCATTTCTTTCCGGTGCCCGCCATTGGCCCCGCCACGGGGTTCCCCAGTCCCGCCTCTTCCCGCAGCCGGGGCGTCCGCCGGGCCGCGCATCGGCTCTGGTGGAGGCCGCCGCAGCCCGGACCCTTCTGGGCGCGGAGCCGCGGGCCCATCACGGGCACGCGGGGGCGCAGCCTCCTGGCCGGGGGCGTGAGGGGGCTCGGGAAAGCGCCGGACGCGGTCCGCGTCGGGCCGCCCACGCGGGCGGAGCGGGGTCCGGGGCTGGGGCCCCGGTTTCGGGAAGGGGCGGGACCGGGGCACACCCGGCGGCGGAGGGCGGACGGCCGAACGGCCACGGGCGGGCCCGCCGGGGGGGGCGGTGAGGCCCGCGTCGGGCGGGCCTCCGGCGGGGAGCCGGGGGCGGAGTACCCCGGGGCCGGGCCCCGGGCTACTCCGGGCGGAGGGCGGCCTCGATCGTCCGCATGATCTCCGCCAGCGGCGCGTCCGTCCGCGCCACGGTGACCAGCACGTCCCCGGAGGACGTGGCGGTCGCCGCCGCCGACTCGGCCTCGCGCGCCGGCTGGCCCGTGGCCCGGCTCGCGCCGAACCCGGTGCCGAAGGTCTCCCGGACGATGGCGAACGCCCGGTCGAGCTGCGCCTCGACGTCGCCCTGCGCGCCCGAGCGCAGCCAGCGCCGCAGGACGTGGTTGTGCGCGGTGACGACGGCCGACGCGGCGACCTCGGCCAGCAGCGGGTCGTCGTCGCCGTCGTGGTGCGCGGCCTCGTCGAAGTGGCCGAGCAGGTAGCGCGTGAACAGCCGCTCGTAGCGGGCCACGGAGGCGATCTCGCGCTCCCGCAACGCGGGTACCTCGCGGGTCAGCTTGTAGCGCTCCACACTGCCGGCGGGGGAGGCCGCGTACATGCGCATGACCTCCTTGATGCCCCGGCACACCGTGTCGAGGGGGTTCTCGTGCGGCGGTGCGGCGTCCAGGACGGCGCGGGCGCGCTCCAGGGTGTCGTCGTGGTCGGGGAAGATCGCCTCTTCCTTGGAGCGGAAGTGGCGGAAGAAGGTGCGCCGGGCCACACCGGCCGCGGCGGCGATCTCGTCGACGGTGGTCTCCGCGTACCCCTTGGTGGCGAAGAGCTCCATCGCGGCAGCAGCCAGCTCCCGGCGCATCTTGAGGCGCTGGGACGAAGCGGAGCTTCGTGCGGTCGTTCGAACGGTCTTGGCAGGCTGCGACATGTGGGGAACGTTACACGGGCCGCTGTTCGGGTGCGGCGGGCCGCCGGAGCCGGGGTCCAGCAGCCCGCCCCATCCGTTCGGAACGTTCACCGACGGGCGTACTCGCGGAAGCCGCGGCCGGACTTGCGGCCCAGGCAGCCGGCGGCCACCAGGTGCTCCAGGAGCGGGGCCGGGGCCAGCCCGGGCTCGCGGAACTCGCGGTGCAGGACCTGCTCGATCGCCAGCGAGACGTCGAGGCCGACGACGTCGAGGAGTTCGAACGGGCCCATCGGGTAGCCGCCGCCGAGCTTCATCGCGGCGTCGATGTCCTCCAGGGAGGCGTAGTGCTCTTCCAGCATCTTCACCGCGTTGTTCAGGTACGGGAAGAGGAGGGCGTTGACGATGAACCCGGCGCGGTCGCCGCAGTCCACGGGGTGCTTGCGGACGCGGGAGGTGACCTCGCGCACGGTGGCGTGGACGTCGTCGTCGGTCAGGACGGTGCGGACGACCTCGACGAGCTTCATCGCCGGGGCCGGGTTGAAGAAGTGCATGCCGATGACGTCCTGCGGGCGGCTGGTGGCGCGGGCGCAGGCGACGACGGGCAGGGAGGAGGTCGTGGTGGCCAGGACGGCGCCGGGCTTGCAGACGCGGTCCAGGGTGGCGAACAGCTCCTGCTTGACGCCCAGGTCCTCGGCGACGGCCTCGACGGCCAGGTCCACGTCGGTCAGGGCGTCCGGGGTGCCGGCCGGGGTGACGCGGGCGACGGTCGCGTCCCGGTCCTCCTGGCCCATCCGCCCCTTCTTCACCGAGCGGTCCAGGGAGGCGGCGATGCGGGCGGTGGCCTTCTCGGCCTTCTCCTGGCTGCGGGCGATCAGGACGACCTCGTAGCCGGCCTTGGCGAAGACCTCGGCGATGCCGCTGGCCATGGTGCCCGAGCCCGCGACGCCGACCTTCTCCACCGCGCGGGCGGTGCCGCGCTGGGCTCCGGCGTCGGGGGTGAGGGCGTCGGGGACGACCGTGGCGCTGCCCGGGGCGTCGTAGGTGTAGAAGCCGCGTCCGGCCTTGCGCCCGGTGAGCCCGGCCCGGCTGAGCTGGCCGAGGACGGGCGCGGGGGCGTGCAGCCGGTCGCGGGACTCGGCGTACATGGCCTCCAGGACGGTGCGGGCGGTGTCGACGCCGATGAGGTCGAGCAGCTCCAGCGGCCCCATCGGCAGCCCGCAGCCGAGCTTCATCGCGGCGTCGATGTCCTCGCGGGTCGCGTACTGCGACTCGTACATGGCGGCGGCCTGGTTGAGGTAGCCGAACAGCAGGCCGTCAGCGACGAAGCCGGGGCGGTCGCCGACCTTGATCGGCTCCTTGCCCAGCTCCTGCGCGAGCCGGGTCACCGCGTCGACGGCCTCCGGCGAGGTCAGGACGGAGGAGACGACCTCGACGAGCTTCATCGCCGGGGCGGGGTTGAAGAAGTGCAGGCCCAGAACGCGTTCGGGGTGGGCGGAGTCCGCGGCGAGGCGGGTGACGGACAGCGCGTTCGTGCCGGTGGCGAGGATGGCGGACGGCTTCACCACCTCGTCGAGTCCCCGGATGACCGCGTGCTTGAGCTCGTAGTCCTCGGGGACGACCTCGATGACGAGGTCGGCCTCGGCCGCGGCCCGCAGCTCGGTGAACGTGCGGAAGCGGGTCAGGACGTCCTGCCGCTCCTGTTCGGTGATGCGCTCGCGCGCCACGGCGCGGGCGGTGGACGCCTCCAGCGTGGCCACGGCCTGGCGTGCGGCCTCGTCGCTGGTGTCGATGCCGATGACCTCCCGGCCCGCGCGGGCCAGGACTTCGGCGATTCCGGTGCCCATCGTGCCGAGGCCGACGACGGCGACTGTGCTCAGGAAGGGACGGTCCATCACGGGACTCCAGGGGTGACGACGAGAAGGAGGTGTGGGCCGCCACGGAACGACCGGCGCCCCGGGGAGGGCCGGTGGGGCCGCCCGGAAGAGGTGCGCACGGTGTGGGCGTGGCGGAACGAAGGAGTCGGCACGGCCCTGTCCCGGGGCCGGAGCCGCACTGCGTACCGGGGTACGGATGCTGAACCGACTGACACTCTCGGCGGCTGCGTCACCAGACCGCCTGAGCGGTCTTCCCGCTCTGATGAGCAGGCTAACCGGCGGGTAACCAGAACACCAGAGGGTGTGGCGCGCGATCCTGTGTGGTGCGTGACACGTGCCGGACACCCACGCGACACGGGCCGGGACGCCCGGCAGGCGGCGTGGGAGAGCGGCGGGACGAGACCGGGCGCGGAGCCGGGGAGAGGGCGGGGACGTGGAGGAGACGCTGCGGGCCATCGCGCACCGCGTGACGGCGGAGGCCGACCGGCCGGAGCGGGACCGGCTGCTGGAGCTGGCCGCCGCGGTGTCGCCGGCGGACGGCAGGGGGGAGGCGGAGGCCGGACGGCGGGACGTGTGCGCACGGGACGCGCTCGCGGCCGTCCTGGCGGAGACCGGACGGCCGCTGTGGCAACAGGAGATGGCCGCCTGCGCCCTGGCCGGCGCCCGCGACCCCCGGGCCTTCGAGACGCTGGTCTTCCTGCTGAACCACCGGGACCCGCAGCGGTGCGCGGCGGCGGCCGAGGGCCTCTTCCGGCTCGGCGACCCGCGCACCGCCCGCGCCGCCGCCGCGCTGGCCGGGAACGAGCTGCGGACCGCGTACGCCGTTCATCCCGTGCGGCTGCTGGCGCGGTTGCGGGCGCCGGAGTCCGTTCCGACGCTGGCGGCGGTGCTGCGCAGGCTGCTGGCCGGGCCGGAGCGGCACTGGCCGGTGGCGCGGGCGTGCGTGGAGGGGCTGGCCGCTCTCGGTGACCCGGTGGCCCGCCCCCTGCTGACCGCGGCGCTGGACCATCCGCCCCTGCGCCCGGCGGCCGCGGAGGCACTGCGCGCGCTGTAGCCGTGGCCGTTCCGTCCGCCGCCGGGCACGGACGACAGGGGGCTCGGCGGCGGGCGACGGCTTCGCCGGCGGGCAGGGCGAGGTCGGGACCGCCGAGCGCGGCGGCGACCGGCCGGGCCGGCAGGGCGTTGACGCGCGGACGGCCGCCCGGCCCACCGCGACCCGGCGCCGTTGGCCGGGCCGGCGCCCGCGGCCTCAGAGCCGCTGGTACATGATGTGGAGGTCGACGAAGCCCTGCTCCGGATGCTCGAAGCCACCAGGCAGCGTCGCGATGATCTCGAAGCCGAGCGCCTGCCACAGGGCCACGGCCCGGGTGTTCGTCGAGACGACGGCGTTGAACTGCATGGCGCGGAAGCCGGCCGAGCGGGCCCACTCCAGCGAGTGCGCGCCGAGGGCGCGGCCCGCCCCGCGGCCGTGGTGGGCCGGGTCCACCATGTAGCTGCCGTTGGCGACGTGTGCGCCGCCGCCGCCCTGGTTGCGGGCCACCTTCGAGGTGCCCAGCACCTTGCCGTCCTCGTCCACGGCGACGAACGCCCGGCCGGGCTCCGGGACGAGCCAGAGCTCCCGGCACGCCTCCTCCGTCAGATCGCGGTCGTAGGAGTAGGTGTCGCCCGCCTCGACGATGCCGCGCATGAAGGCCCACATGGCGGGCCAGTCCTCTTCGGTCGCTTCCCTGATCAGCACGGGGCCAGCATGCCCTCGCACCGTGGCCGTGCCAACCGGGTTTTCCGGCGGGGCGCGGCCCCGCCGGAAACCGTCAGGCCCGGGCGGCGGTGTCCAGCGCGACGCGGGCGACGAGCGCGGGGTCGTCGCTCATCGGGACGTGGCCGCAGCGGGGCAGCCGTACCAGCCGGGCGTCGGGAAGCGCCCGCTTGGCCCGCACCCCCTGCCGGGGCACCAGCAGCCGGTCCCGGTCGCCCCAGGCCACGGTGACCGGAACATCGGTGATGTCGCCGGTGAAGTGGGCCTCGGGAGAGCGGCCCGCAGCGAGGGTGTCGGCGAAGCCCACGGCGCCCCGCAGGGCCGCAACCTCGGCGCGGACGGCCTCCGGCGCGCGGCGGCCGGGGCGGTGGTAGATGGAGCCGACGAGCGCCGCCCGCCCGGCGACGGAGTTCGTCAGGCGCCGCACGAGGCCCTCGGGCATGCTCTCGGTGCCCAGCCGGAGTGCCTTGAGCACCCCGAAGGCCCAGCGCCGCTCGGGCTCGTTCCAGAACCCGGCCGGGGAGAGGGCCGTCACCGAGCGGGCGTGGCCGTGCAGCCCGAGCTCCAGCGCCAGCAGTCCGCCGAGCGAGTTGCCGACGACGTGTGGCCGCTCCATGCCCAGAGCGCGGGCGATCTCCGCCAGGACCGGCACCATCGTGGCGACGCCGTACGGGTGACCGGGGGGAAGACCCTGCGAGGCGCCGAAGCCCGGCAGGTCGATGGCGGTGACCTCGTAGGAGGCGGCGAGGGCGTCGAGCACCGGCTCCCAGGCCTGCCAGTGGTGGCCGATGCCGTGCAGCAGGAGCATCGGCTCGCCGCTGCCGCGCCGCTCGTAGACGACGTCGACAGCGGCCCCGGGCTCCGGGCTGACCCGGATCACCGAACCCGGTGACGACTGCGGCGTGGCGCTGGGGGCGACGGTCATGAAGGCTCCTCTGAGGTACCCCGGCCCGTAAGCCGGGGGAGGCTCGCCGGGAGTGCGAGTAGACACGATGTCAGCACAATCCCCGGCGGAGCGGAAGAGGAGTTACCGACCAGTCGGTAACTCCTTGTCGCGGCGCTTCGGCGGAACGCCCGGGCGGGATACGAGCCGTCGCGCCCACGGTCAGCGAGGGGCGGGCACCGGGGCCGTCTGCGCGCGCAGCTCAGCAAGGCGACGTTGGTACAGCGGGCCGATTGCGTGTTCACCCCTGGCCTTGCTCGGAGTGGCCTGTTCGATCAGGTGGTGGGAAACCGCCCGGAGGTGGGCGGCCCACGCGATCACGTGCTGTTGCGCGGTTCGCCCGCACTCCCTCGGTTCGCCGGGGAGGCACAGCGGGAGATCCGGCCCAAGCTTGTTCGCGGCGTGCCGGACGTACCGCGCGATGGTCAGCCATTCATCCTCGGTCCGACGAACGGCATGGCCTCCCTCTTCCCACCCCCACGGGCCGAAGTCGTCCCCGTGGTCGTCCATGTGTGAGCTCTCTTGGGCGAAGACGCAGGGCGTGCATCCGCAGACCGCGTATCGCTGGTTCCGTGAGGGGACGTTGCCGGTACCGGCTCAGCGGGTCGGGCCACGCACGATCCTGGTGAACATCGAGGCGAACACCACGCCCGAGGCCATCGGCGGGGTCTGGGCCTGTATGCCCGCGTGTCCTCGCGCGATCAGAAGACCGATCTGGAACGCCAGGTCGCTCGGCTGTCGGCGTGGGCAGCGAAGGGCGGTCACCGAGTCGTTCGTGTTGAGGCGGAGACCGCTTCCGGGATGAACGGCTGCCGTTCCAAGGCCCGGCGTCTGCTGGCCGACCCGAACGTGACCTGCGTGGTGGTGGAGCACAAGGACCGGCTCGGCCGGATGAACGTCGAGCTTGTCGAGGCCGCCTTGTCCGCGACGGGCCGTCGCCTGCTGGTGCTGGACAACGGCCAGGTCGCAGACGACCTGGTGCGGGACATGGTGGAGGTGCTGACGTCGTTCTGCGCCCGCCTGTACGGGCGCAGGTCAGCGAAGATGCGCGCCCGCAAGGCACTGGAGGCCGCCGAACACGGCTGACCTCCGCCCGATCGCCGCGCCATTCGTCACTCTCGGCCCGTCCGGCGTAGCGATCCGCACCCGGCTCAAGGGCCTGACTGCCGACGATGACAAGGTGCTGCGGGCCGTGGGCGTGCACCTCGGCTCGCTGGCGTCGAAGGATCTGGGGCGCAGGTGTGCTGACGGACTGGAGCACTCCACCGAGACGTGGGCGGCCTGTAAGCGGGAGCTGACTGAGGAGTCTTCCTCGCGCTGGGCGGGGAGCATCACGAAGGCCACGCACGATCAGTGGGCGCTGTCCCGCAGGGCCCAGCTGGCGCACATCCAGGGCCTGGAGGCCGGTATCCGCACGGTCGCGCACCGCCTGTCACTGCCGGTCGGGGATAAGGGCACGAAAACGGGCGCCGGCGGATACCGCACGAAACAGGAGTGGTTCGTCAAGACACGGCGCCTGCACCTGCTGGAAGACCGGCTGGAACGTGAGCAGGCCGACCGTGAAACGGGGCGTGTCCGCGTCGTACGCGGCGGGAAGAAGCTGGCCCGCAACCGGCATAACCTCGACGCCGCGCGGCTCACCGAGGATGCGTGGCGGCAGCGCTGGGAAGCCGAACGCTGGTTCCTCGCCGCTGACGGCGAGTCCGGCAAACGCTTCGGCAACGAAACGATCCGCGTCACCCCGGACGGCCAGGTCAGCATCAAGCTGCCGACGCCGCTCGCGCACCTGGCCAACGCCAGGCACGGCCGGTACGTCCTCATCGGCACCGTGCACTTCCACCACCGGGGCGATCAGTGGGCTGACCGCGTGGCCGCGAACCGTGCCGTCGCCTACCGCATCCACCTGGACGTGGAGCGCGGACGCTGGTACCTGACCGCGTCGTGGACGATCCCGCCAGTCCAGACCGTGCCCCTCACTCAGGCCCGCACCGGCGGCAGCGATCATGCGTGGGCATCGGACCGCCCAGGCCGGGCACCGTGACCGAGGGCGTGAGGAAACCCGCCCCCGCATTCCCGGACCACGCACACGATGCGTGCCACCGGACGCGGAGCGAACGCGGGCGACCAGGACACCCAAGACCGTTCGGGATGTCCGCAGTGACCAAGTCTGGGTCCAAGACTCACTCCTGCTCACTGAATAGGAACGGTTCACCGTCCAGTCGAACGGCATCCGGGAGGCGCCCGGCACCCGGTTGACGATCGAGCGGGCGCGCACCTCGTGGAACGTGATGCCGCGGAACTCGGGGGTGTCGAACGTCCGGGTGACGACCGTGTCCGTGCCGAACAGGGCGGCCGGGCCGTCCTCGCCCAGGTGATCCCAGCGCATGGCTGCCTCCTCGTCTCGCCCCCGGTTCAAGAATAGAACACCTGTTCCCATCCGTCCGGTCAACCGCGATTTGGTGCCCCCGCCGCGCGGTGGTGGGATGGTCACGGCGGCAGCAGCCGCCCCCACGCGACAAGCAGCAGGAGGAGTCATGGCTCAGGTTGAGGTCGGCAGGGAGCGCGAGATCGCCGCGGACCCGAACGCCGTCTTCGCGGCCCTCGCCGACTACGCGGGCACCCGGGAGCGGATCCTCACCGACCACTTCAGCGAGTACGCGGTGCGCGAAGGCGGCACGGGCAAGGGCACGGTCGTGCACTGGAGGCTCCAGGCCACCAGCAAGCGGGTGCGCGACTGCCTCCTGGACGTCGACGAGCCCACCGGGGGCCGCCTCGTCGAGCGGGACCGCAACTCCTCCATGGTCACCACCTGGACCGTCACGCCCGGCTCGGCCGAGGGCGCCAGCCGCGTCACGGTCGAGACGACCTGGCAGGGTGCCGGCGGCATCGGCGGCTTCTTCGAGCGGACCTTCGCGCCGAAGGGGCTGGGCCGCATCTACGACGACATGCTCGCCCGGCTCGACTCCGCGGTGAGCTGATCCCACGCCGCCCCGGCCCCCGCGCGAGGGCGTGCGGGAGCCGCGGCGCGCGGGCGGTGCCGGACGGGTGCCGGGTGGGCGGCGGGACGTGCACCGGACGGGCGCGCGGACGCGATCGGCGCCGGGTTCGCCCCCGAGCGACGAGCCCGCCGAACGGGCGCGAAAAGCAGCGGAGTCGGATTCGGTGGGGCAAGATCCACCAGGCTCTCGTGCCCGGGCCGCCTCCCGTCTAGATTGGGACCTCAACCAACCGGCTCACTTCGCGGAGTTCCCATGACCGACGACGCGTCCACCGCCATGCCCGGAATGCCGCGGATCGACAGCACCGTGCCCCACTCCGCCCGGATGTGGAACTACTGGCTGGGCGGCAAGGACAACTACGAGGTGGACCGCGGCGCGGGCGACGAGATACGCCGTCTGCACCCCGGCATCCTCGACTACGCCAGGGCGGACCGGGCGCTGCTCGGCCGCGCCGTCCGGCACCTGGCCGGGGAGGTGGGCATCCGTCAGTTCCTGGACATCGGCACCGGGCTGCCCACCGCCGACAACACTCACGAGGTCGCCCAGCGGGTCGCCCCCGAGTCCCGCATCGTGTACGTGGACAACGACCCGCTCGTGCTGACCCACGCCCGCGCCCTGCTCACCTGCAGTCCCGAGGGCGTCACCGACTACATCGACGCCGATCTGCACGAGCCCGAGTCGATCCTCGAGCAGGCGGCCAAGACGCTGGACTTCAGCCGGCCGACCGCCGTCATCCTGCTCGGCGTGGCCATGTTCGTCGACGACACCGAGGAGGCGTACCGCATCGTGCGCCGGGTCATGGACGCCGTCCCCTCCGGCAGCCACCTCCTCCTCTCCCACACCATCACCGCCCCCGGCTTCCCCGACGTCGACGAGGCCGTGAAGTTCTGGAACTCCGTGGGTACGCCGAAGCTCAAGCAGCGCACCCCCGAGCAGATCGCCGGCTTCTTCGAGGGACTGGAGCTGCTGGAGCCCGGCGTCGTGTCGTGTTCCCGCTGGCGCCCCGAGCCCTCGGCGGGCGGCGAGCCGGAGGAGGTCGCCTTCTACTGCGGCGTGGCGCGCAAGCCCTGAGTCGCTTCCCGGGCCCCAGCGGACCGTTTCTGCTGGTCCTTTCGGCCGGTTGACCGGCGCGGGCGGCCCGCGGGCCCCTACCGTGGGAGGCGCCCGCAGGGAAGGAGACCCGCAGCCCATGGAGCACGAGCGAGCACGCACCCCGGCCTCCGTGGGTGAGCCGGAGGTGCCGGGGCGCGTCCCCCTGGCGGTCGTGGTCGTGGACGACCGGGGCGTGATCTCGCACTGGAGTACCGGCGCCCGGCGGCTCTTCGGCCCGGGCGGAGGCGGTGGGCAGGCCCGCCATCGAACTCATGCCCGTCTTCGGGGCGTTCGGGGACCGCGGCTGGGAGGCGGGGCTCCGGGGCGACACGGCGGGCCACGCGACCACCGGCCGCGCCTCCCGCGGCCCCGGTCCGGGAGGCGCCGCGTGCGACGTGCTGTGGTGGGCCTACCCACTGGTCGGCCCGGGCTCCGGCCGGCTCCTCGTCCTCGCCACCGGGACCGACGCCTTGGGCGCGACCGAGGAGGACGCCCGGCACGTCGTGCCCGGGACCGCACGGCACACCGAGCTCTCCGGCTCCGCGCGGCTCGCCGCCGGGCTGCCCGAGATCCTGCCGAGCATGAGCCCGCAGGAGAGCGCCCGCGTCGTCGCGCAGGTGCTGGAGCTGGGCTATCCGGTGCTGGAGCTCAACCGGCAGGAGCGGGTGCCGGTCACCCCCGACTGGGGTGTGCCGCGCCGGGCCGGGCGCCGCCTACGGGCCAGGGCCGCGGCCGACGCCGCCCCCGCGGCGCCGGTGCCGGACGGCGCCGGCGCGCCGGGGGACACGGCGGCTGACACGGCGGCTCCCGATCTCGAACACGTCGCGGTCCGCGAGCGGCTGGAGTTCCTCAACGAGGTCAGCGGCCGCATCGGCAGCTCCCTCGACCTGGCCCGCACCATCGAGGAGGTCAGCGCCGCCGTCGTTCCGCGCTTCACCGACGTCGCCGGCACCTACCTGCGCGAACAGGTCGTGGCGGGGGAGGGCTTCCCCGACGGCGTCCCCGACACCAGCACCGTGTGGCACCGCGTGGCCCTGGAGCACACCGACGCGCCCGGGCGCTGGGACGACGTCGTCCCCGTCGGGGAGACGATGGCGTTCCCGGCCGAGACCCCGTTCTTCCGCTGCATGACGACCGGCGAGCCCGTCCTCGTCCCCCACATCGACGAGGCGATGGGCCACGCCATCGCCTCGCAGTTCGAGAAGCGGGACATCCGTCCGCTCATCACGGACCGTTCGATGCTGGTCGTGCCGCTCATGGCCCGCCGCGTCGTCCTCGGCTTCATGATCCTCCTGCGCCACCGCGGACGCGCCGAGTTCAACGATATGGACCGGGTCACCGGCGCCGAACTCGCCGCCCGCGCGGGGCTCGTGCTCGACAACGCCCGCATGTACACCCACCAGGAGAACGTCGCCGACACCCTGCAGGACAGCATGCTGCCGCGCATCGCCCCGCGCATGCCCGGCTGCGACACCGCCACCCGCTATCTGCCCGGCACCCGGCTCGGCCGCGTCGGCGGCGACTGGTTCGACACGATCCGGCTGCCCGGCTCGCGCACCGCCCTCGTCGTCGGCGACGTCATGGGGCACGGGCTGAACTCCGCCGCCATGATGGGCCAGTTGCGCACCGCCGTGCAGACGATGGCCGGGCTGGACCTGGAGCCCGCCCAGCTCCTGCGCAACCTCGACGACCTCGCCCGGCGGCTCGGCGACACCCACCTGGCGACCTGCCAGTACGCCGTGTACGACCCGATCGGCTCGCGGCTGCGCATCGCCAACGCCGGGCATCTCCCGCCCGTACTGGTACGCGCCGCCGACGGCCGCAGCGAACTGCTGGCCCTCCCCACGGGGGCGCCCATCGGGGTCGGCGGTGTCGCCTTCGAGACCGCCGAGTTCGCCGTCGAACCCGGCGACCGGCTGGTCATGTGCACCGACGGACTGGTCGAGGTGCGCGGCCAGGACATCGGCGCCGGGCTGGCCGCGCTGTGCGAGTCGGCCGCCCACCCGGCCGCGTCCATGGACGACGCCTGCGACACGATCATCCGCACCCTCGCGACCGCGACGGCCACCGAGCGCGGCGGGCGGCGTGACGACGTCGCGCTGCTCATGACCCGGCTCAACGGAATCGGCGGCCGGGACGTGGCCGTCCACGACCTCGCCGCGGACCACCGCGCGCCCGGGCGGGCCCGCGCCCTCGTCCGCGGGCAGCTGGCGCGCTGGGGAGCTCCGGGCGTCACGGACACCGCGGAGCTGCTGGTGAGCGAGCTGGTCACCAACGCGGTCCGGCACGCCCACACCGCGCGCGTCGAGCTGCGGCTGGTGCGCACCGACGCGCTGCTGTGCGAGGTCTCCGACGAGGACCCGGCCCCGCCGCGGCTCCTGGGCCCGGAGCCGGAGGCCGACGCCGGTCGCGGCCTGCACGTCGTCGGCCAACTCGCCGGGCGGTGGGGTACGAGCCCCACCGCCCGGGGTAAGACGGTGTGGTGCGAGTCGGCGCTGGAGCGTCCCTGACGACGGAACCTGGGAGCGAGATGACGGCATCCGAGCATGCGAACGCCGAGCAGGGCGGGGCCTGGGAGGAGTTCTGGCGGGAGGCTCCACCGGTACCGGGAGGTGTCTTCTGGGACGCCGCGCCCGAGGCGGCCGTCGAGCGTCACCGCCCGCTGTTCGCCCCGCACTTCACCGGAGAGCTGCCGGTGCTGGACCTCGGCTGCGGAAACGGCCGGCACAGCGTGGCGCTCTCCCGGTTCTACACGCCCGTGCTGGGCATCGACATATCCCCGGCGGCGGTCACCCTCGCCCGCCGGCTGCCCGGCGCTGCCGCGGTGGACTTCCGGGCCGAGGATCTCACCGACCCGAAGGCCGCCGAGCGCCTCCACGCCGAACTGGGCGACAGCCACGTCTACGTACGCGGCGTGATCCACCAGTGCACTCCCGAGGACCGCGGTCGCATGGCCGCGGCCGTCGCCCGGCTGGCGGGCGACCACGGCCGGGCCTTCGTCGTCGAGCCCTCGGCGGCGGCCAAGGACACGCTGCTCGGGCTCATGAAGCGGCCCGGCGGCCCGCCGGCCAGCCTGGCCGCGGTGTTCGAGCACGGCATCGCCCCGATGGCCATGGCCGACGAGCAGGTGCCCGAGCTGTTCGCGGCGGCCGGGCTGGGGCTGCTCGACAGCGGTCCGGTTCCGCTCACCACCACCGAGACCGAACCCGACGGCTCGCCGGTCGAACTGCCCGCCCAGTACCTCGTCCTCGGCCGGGAGAGCTGAGTCCGGCACTCTCGGGGAGCCGGACGGTCGCGGCGCGCCCGGCCCGTCGGCGCCGGTCTTTCCCCGCCGGCGGACGGGCGCGTAACGTGGCCCGCCATGAAGATCCTCGTCAGCGCCGACATGGAGGGCGCGACCGGCGTGACCTGGCCGGACGACGTGCTGCCCGGCCACGCCCAGTGGGAGCGGCACCGGCCGGTCTTCACCGGTGACGTCAACGCCGCGGTGGCCGGCTTCTTCGACGGCGGCGCCGACGACGTCCTCGTCAACGAGGCGCACTGGACGATGCGGAACCTGCTGCTGGAGCAGCTCGACGAGCGCGCCCGGATGCTCACCGGGAGACACAAGGCGTTGTCGATGGTCGAGGGCGTGCAGCGCGGCGACGTCGACGGCGTGGCGTTCGTCGGCTACCACGCGGCGGCCGGGGCCGAGGGCGTCCTCGCGCACACCTACCTCGCCAACTCCGTCACCGGCGTGTGGGTCGACGGCACCCGGGCGAGCGAGGGCCTGCTGAACGCGCTGGTGTGCGCGGAGTTCGGGGTGCCCGTCGTCCTCGTCACCGGGGACGACAAGGCCTGTGAGGACGCCAAGGGGTACGCCCCCCGGGCGCGCACCGCCGCCGTCAAGGAGTACGTGTCGCGCTACGCGGCCGTGTGCCTGCCGCCCGCGCGCAGCGCCGCGGCCATCCGCGCGGCGGCCCGGGAGGCGGCGGCGCTCGCCGTGCGGCAGCCACCGGTCGTCACCGAGCACGAGGTGGTCCTGGAGTTCGACGCCGAGCATCTGGCCGGTGCGGCCACGGTGGTGCCCGGCGTCCGGCAGACGGGGGAGCGGCGCGTCGCGTACACCTCCCCGACCATGTACGAGGGCATCCGCTGCTTCAAGGCCGTCACGACGGTCGTCTCGGCGGCGGTGGAGGAGCAGTATGGCTGAGCAGACGACCGGTAGCCGGCACATCGACGCCCGGGCGTTGGACGAAGTGGTCACCGGCACCGCCGAGCTGATCCGCATGGACACCACGAACCGCGGCGGCGGCGAGGGCCACGAGCGCCCGGCGGCCGAGTACGTCGCCGGGAAGCTGGCCGACGCCGGCATCGAGGCCAAGCTGCTGGAGAAGGCGCCGGGCCGCACCAACGTCGTCGCCCGCATCGCGGGCAGCGACCCCTCGGCCGACGCCCTGCTGGTGCACGGCCACCTCGACGTCGTCCCCGCCGACCCGGCGGAGTGGTCGGTGCACCCGTTCTCCGGCGAGTTGCGGGACGGCTGCGTGTGGGGCCGGGGCGCCATCGACATGAAGAACATGGACGCCATGGTGCTCACGGTCGCGCGGGCCTGGGCGCGGGCCGGGGTGCGCCCCCGGCGGGACATCGTGCTCGCCTTCACCGCCGACGAGGAGGACACCGCCGAGTACGGCGCGGGCTTCCTCGCCGAGCAGCACGCGGACCTGTTCGAGGGCTGCACCGAGGGCATCAGCGAGTCGGGCGCCTTCACCTTCCACGCCGACGACGGGCTGCGGCTGTACCCCGTCGGCGCCGGGGAACGCGGCACGGCCTGGATGCGGCTGTCCGCACGCGGCAAGGCCGGGCACGGCTCGAAGATCCACCCGGACAACGCGGTCACCCGGCTCGCCGCCGCCGTCACCCGGATCGGGGAGCACCGCTGGCCGGTGCGGCTCACACCCACCACGCGCGCGGCGCTCACCCGGCTGGCCGCCCTGCGCGGCGTGGACCCGGGCGACCTGGACGCGCCCGGCGTCGACCTGGACGCGTTGCTGGACGCCCTGGGCACCGCGGGCGACCTCGTGCGCCCCGTCCTGCGCAACAGCACCAACCCGACGATGCTGGACGCCGGCTACAAGGTGAACGTCATCCCCGGCAACGCGAGCGCCCACGTGGACGGGCGGATGCTGCCCGGTGCCGAGGAGGAGTTCGTCCGCACACTGGACGAGCTCACCGGGGTCGGCGTGGACTGGGAGTTCCGGCACCGCGAGATCCCGCTCCAGGCCCCGGTGGAGGGGAGCACGTTCGAGGTGCTGTGCGAGGCGCTCGAACACCACGACCCGGGCGCGCACGCCGTCCCGTGGTGTCTGACCGGGGGCACCGACGCCAAGCAGTTCGCCCGCCTCGGCATCGCCGGGTACGGCTACTCGCCGCTGAGGCTGCCGGTGGGCTTCGACTACGGCGCGCTGTTCCACGGCGTGGACGAACGCGTCCCCGCCGACGCCCTGCACTTCGGCGTGCGCGTCCTGGACCGTGCCCTGCTGGCCCTGTAGCGCCCGACCCTCAGGAGGAAACCCCCGTGACCGCTGTGCTGACGGCCCCCTACGGGACGTGGCCCTCCCCGCTCGACGCCCGGACGGTCGCCGCCCACGACGGACGTCCCGAGTTCCTGGGCGCCGTCGGCGGCGAGCTGTGGTGGACGGCCCCGCGGCCGGAAGAGGGGGGCCGCAGGGCCCTGCTGCGGCTGCCCGCGCCGGACGCCGCGGGAGGCGACGACCCGGGCACGCCGCGGTCCGTGCTGCCGCCGCCGTGGGACGTGCGCAACCGCGTCCTGGAGTACGGCGGCCTGCCCTGGGCGGCCGCGGCCCGGGCCACCGGCGGGCCCCTGCTCGTCTTCTGCCATCAGGGCGACCAGCGCCTGTACGCCCACGAGCCCGACGTCCCCGGCGCCGGGCCGCGCCCGCTCACCCCGCTGGGCTCCCGGGGCGAGGGGCTGCGCTGGGCCGACCCCGAGGTCCACCTCGACCGCGGCGAGGTGTGGTGCGTCCTGGAGGAGTTCACCGGAGAGCGGCCCACCGACGTGCGCCGCGTGCCGGTGGCCGTTCCGCTGGACGGCTCGGCCGCGGACGACCGCTCCCGGGTCCGTGAACTGGCCCCCGCCCAACACGACTTCGTCACCGGGCCGAAGCTGTCCCCGGACGGGCGGCAGGCCGTCTGGCTCGCCTGGGACCACCCGAACATGCCCTGGGACGGCACCGAACTGCGGTGCGCCGAGGTGGCCGCGGACGGGTGCCTCACCGCGGCGCGCACGGTGCTGGGCGGCCGGGCCGAGTCCGTCGTCCAGGCCGACTGGGCGGCCGACGGCACGCTGCTCGCGGTGAGCGACGCCTCCGGCTGGTGGAACCTCTGCCGCGTCGACCCCCGGGGCGGTGACGCGGTCGGCCTCTGCCCGCGCGCGGAGGAGTTCGGCGACGGCCTGTGGAAGCTGGGGCTGCGCTGGTTCGCCCCGCTCGCGGACGGCACCGTGGCCGTGCTGCACGGGCGCGGAGCCAAGCGGCTCGGGGTGCTGGACCCGCACACCGGCGACCTGGTGGACGCCGTCGGCTCCTGGACGGAGTGGGCCCCGACGCTCGCCGTGGACGGCACCCGGGTCGTCGGCGTCGGCGCCGGCGCGCGCAGCGGGTACGAGATCGTGGAGCTGGACACCGCCACCGGGCACAGCCGCGTCCTCGCCGAGCGGCACGCCGACGCGGTGGACCCGGCCTACTACCCGCACCCCGTCGAGCGGACGTTCACCGGGCCCGACGGCCGCGAGGTGCACGCCCACGTCTACCCGCCGGCCAACCCGCGGGCGCGCGGCCCCGAGGGGGAGGCGCCGCCGTACGTGATCTGGGTCCACGGCGGTCCGACGAGCCGGGTGCCGCTCGTCCTGGACCTGGAGATCGCCTACTTCACCTCGCGCGGCATCGGCGTCGCGGAGGTCAACTACGGTGGCTCGACCGGCTACGGGCGGGCCTACCGGGAGCGGCTGCGCGGTGGCTGGGGCGTCGTCGACGTGGCGGACTGCGCGACGGTCGCGCTCGGCCTGGCCGAGGAGGGCAGCGCGGACCGGGCCCGGCTCGCCATCCGGGGCGGCAGCGCCGGGGGCTGGACGACGGCGGTCTCGCTCACCTCACCGGCGGCCGCGGGGGTGTACGCGTGCGGGACCATCAGCTTCCCCATCCTCGAGCCCGAGGGCTGGTCCGGCGACGACACGCACGACTTCGAGTCCCGCTACCTGGAAGGGCTCATCGGTGACCCCGAGCGGGACGCCGAGCGCTACCGCGAGCGTTCTCCGGCCCGCAACGCTCACCGCATGACGGCCCCGTTCCTGCTCCTGCAGGGGCTCGACGACGTCATCTGCCCGCCCGCGCAGTGCGAACGCTTCCTCGACGCGCTGGCCGCCGCCGGCGGAACGCCGGTGCCGCACACCTACCTCACGTTCGAGGGCGAGGCCCACGGATTCCGGCGGGCCGACACCATCGCGCGGGCCGTGGAAGCCGAACTCGACCTGTACCTGGATGTCTTCGGCGCCCCGGTGACGACGCCCGAGCCTGCCTGAGACGGGGCGGGGCCACCCCCAGGAGAGCGCGGCCCCGCCGACCGCAGCAGAGCGGCCCCGCCCACCGCTACGTCCGCTGCGGTGGGCGGGAGCGCCGCCTCCCCGCCCCGCGCCCGGGGCGGGGGAAGGTCGTCAGCTTCCGGCGTAGATGCGTTCGACGAACTCGGCGATCTGCCCCTCGTCCAGATGGCGGGCGATGTCGGCCTCGGAGATCATGCCGACCAGCCGCTTGTTCTCGATCACGGGCAGCCGCCGGATCTGGCGGCTTTCCATCTCGTTCAGGACCTCGGAGATGTCCGCGGAGGACTCGACCCACCGGGGCGTACCGTGGCACAGCTGCTCGCACGTCACCTTCCCCGGGTCGTGTCCGGCCGCGACGCACTCCACGACGATGTCGCGGTCGGTGATGATGCCGCACATGCGTTCGTCGGCATCGCTCACGGGCAGGGCGCCCACGTTCAGTTCACGCATGAGCTGAGCGGCCCGGTCGAGCGTCTCGTGGGCGGGAATCCACTGGGCACCGGGGTGCATGATGTCCTTCGCCGTGGTCATGTAGGTACCTCCACGTCGAGCTGGTGCTGGCGCCGCACGGGACGTCCGTGCGACACCAGCCATCCTCCGCCCGGGACAGGGGCCCGGCAACCGCAGTGGCCGACGGCTCGCGGGGGCCGTGGAGGGCCGCTTCGCGGCCGGGTCGGCGGGACGGGTTCGCGGCCCGGTCAGGCGCGGCAGAGCACCTCGCCGTGCAGCACGGTGAACCAGCCGTCCGGGCGCGCGCCCCAGGCCCGCCACGCGTCGACGATGCCGGCCAGCTGCTCGGGGGTGGCATGACCGCCCTCGACGGCGTGCCGGGCGTAGGCCGAGGACTCGGTCCGGTCGGCCCACAAGGAACTCCACCAGGCCCGCTCCTCCGCGGTGGCGAAGCACCACACGTCCGCCGAGGCCGTCACGTCGGTGAACCCGGCGGCCCGGGCCCAGGACAGCAGGCGGCGTCCGGCGTCCGGCTCACCGCCGTTCGCCCGGGCCACCCGGCCGTAGAGCGCCTGCCAGGCGCTCAGCTCGCGCGAGGCCGGGTACCAGGTCATCGCGGCGTAGTCGGCGTCCCGGGCGGCCACCACGCCACCGGGGCGGCAGACACGGCGCATCTCCCGCAGGGCGCCGACGGGGTCGCCCACGTGCTGGAGCACCTGATGGGCGTGGACGACGTCGAAGGAGTCGTCCGGGAAGTCCAGGGCGCCGACGTCGCCGGTGACGAACGCGACGTTGGTCACGCCCCGTTCGGCGACGGCCTCCCGGGCGGTGGCCAGGACGTCGGCCGCGGCGTCGAGCCCCGTGACCGGCCCCGGGGCGACCCGTGCGGCCAGACCGGCGGTGATGGTGCCGGGGCCGCAGCCCACGTCGAGCACCGCCGTCCCGGGACGCAGCCGTGGCAGCAGGTAGCCGGCGGAGTTCTCGGCGGTGCGCCAACGGTGCGAGCGCAGCACGGACTCGTGGTGGCCGTGGGTGTACACGGCGGTCTCCTCGCTCATGTCCGCACCGTAGCCAAGAGTCCGCCATGCGAGAAGTTCCGTCCCGTATAGCGGACTCACGGTGCGGAGGGCCGCCAGCCCGGCGTGGTCCGGTTCGTCTCCGACGGCCGGCGGAGCACCGCTCCGAACCCGTCTGACGGCTCGCCGTGTCCAGAGAGCCGGAACATCCACCGGGCCGGGTCACCGCCCTGCGCGGGGGAGTAATCCGCTCCGGGACGACGGCGCGCGGCGGGCACGGGAACCTGCCATCGTGGAGGGCAGGAGAGGCACCGGAGGCGTGGATGCGTGGTGACCGGGAGAGCCCGGATCTCAAGGCCGCGGCCTGCGGCTACTGGGAGCGGCGCGGCCTGCCCACCGTCCCGGCCCAGGTCGTCCCCGCCTCCGGCGCGGAACTGCTGCTGCTCGGGCTCCTCGCCGTCGGCCCGAGGGGACCGCGCGGCCCGAGGGGACCCCGCGGCGTCTACCTGCCCGTTCCCGGCCCGCGCTGGCACGGCGCCCCGGCGCGCCTGCTGGGCCTGCCCGTCCACCCGGTGCCGACGCCCGCCGAGTGCGGGGGCGTGCCCGACCCCTTCGCCCTGCTGGAAGCCGTCCGCAGGGACCGCGCGGCCGGCGTGGACCCCGGGGTGCTGCTGCTGTCCCTCGTGGACGACCCCACGGGCACCGTCCCGCCGCCGGAACTGCTCTACGAGGTCTGCGAGGCGGCGGTGGACCAGGACCTCCTCATCGTCAGCGACGAGAGCCTGCGTGACACCTGCCACGACCCGCACGGCACCGTCGTCGTCTCGCCCGCCGAAATGCTGCACCCCCAGGGCGGGGCGGCCGGAAGCCGGGCCGGGTCCCGCGGGAAGCCCCCGGCCGCCGCCGGGGACGCGGACGCCGAGGACGTCGTCGTGCTCCTCGACCTCGCCGTCGCCCTCGTCCCCGGTGGCCGGCACACCGGGCTCGCCCGCTTCCCCGGGACCGGGCGGGGCCGGGCCACCGCCGACGCCGTACGCCGGATCCTGCGCACCCTCGCCGGACCCGCGGGTTTCGACCCGGACGCGGCCCTGGCGCTGAGCGAGCCGGCCGGGCTCCGGGCCCGGCGCGAGGCCGCGGCCCGCACCGACGGCCGTCACGCCGCCGCCGTCTGCCGGGCGGTGACCGCGGTCGGAGGGCTGTGCCGGCCGCCCCGGGCCGGCGGTCACCTCTACCCCGACCTGGAGCCGCTGCGCGACCGGCTCGCCCGGCACGGGGTCACCGACGCGGCCACCCTGGAGGCCGCCCTCGTCCTGCGCCTCGGTCCCGGCGTGCTGGGCGGGCACCGCTTCGGCGACGACCCGGGCGCCCTGCGCGCCCGGCTGCCCGTCACCGCGCCGCACGACGGCGTCCAGGAACACCCGCCCGGAGCCCAGGCGTTGGCCCGGGTGGAGGCCGCCCTGGCCGAACTGACCCGCACACCGACGGAGAGTCGACCATGACGGAACAGCACGAGCAGACCGGCCCGTCCCGGCCGGCCGCCCCGCCCCGTCCGCTGGGGGAGCGGCGCACCTGGCCGCGCACCTTCGCCGACCGGCTGACCGAACCGCTTCCCAGAGCCCTGGACATGCTGCGCGCCAGCCGGCGCGGCGGGTTCCGGCCGAGCGCCGAGGAGCTCCGCAGCCAGGCCCCCCGGCTGCCGGTGCGCCCGGAGCCGCTGCCCCAGGCCGGCCCGGACACCGTCGCCGTCACCTGGGCCGGGCACGCCAGCTGGGTCGTGAGCATCGCGGGGCTCACGGTCCTGGCCGACCCGGTGTGGTCCCGCCGGATCCTCGGCACCCCGGCACGCCTCACCCCGGTGGGCGTGGCCTGGGATGACCTCCCGCGCGTCGACGCCGTCGTCATCTCGCACAACCACTACGACCACCTCGATGCGCCGACGCTCGCCCGGCTGCCCCGCGACACCCCGCTGTTCGTCCCGGCGGGGCTCGGCTCCTGGTGCCGGCGTCGCCGCTTCACCACCGTGACGGAGCTGGACTGGTGGGAGGCCGCGGAGCTGCCTGCCCCGGGCGGCGCCGTCCGCTTCGACTTCGTGCCCGCCCACCACTGGTCGCGCCGCGGCGCGCTCGACACCTGCCGTTCGCTGTGGGGCGGCTGGGTGCTCACGGCACCGGACGGCAGACGCGTGTACTTCGCCGGGGACACCGGATACGGGCACTGGTTCGCCGAGATCGGCCGCCGCCACCCGGGCATCGACCTCGCCCTGCTGCCGATCGGCGCCTACGCGCCCCGCGCCCTGCTGCGGCCGGTGCACACCGACCCGGACGAGGCGGTCCGGGCCTGCCGGGACGTGGGGGCCGCCCGGATGGCGCCGATGCACTGGGCCACGTTCCTGCTGTCGAGCGAGCCGCCGCTGGAGCCGCTGGAGCGGGTCCGCGCGGCGTGGGAGCGGGACGGCCGTCCCGCGGCGGACCTGTGGGACCTGCCGGTCGGCGGCTCGCGCGCGCTGCCGTGAGGCGGCGGGAGCGGCCGGCCGTCTGATACACCGTCATCGCGAGAGAACACACCGCACCGCACCGAAGGAGACGACGCCCATGCCGGCACCCGAGCCGCTCACCGACGCCGAACTGTCCGCCGCGCTCGCCGAGCTGCCGGGCTGGGAGCGGGACGGCGATCTGCTCACTCGCGGCTACCGCCTCCCGGGCCATCTCCCGGCCGCCGCGATGGTCATGCACGTGGCCGCCATCCACGAGGAGGTGGGCCACCACGCGAACGTGGCGCTGGGCTACAACACCGTGGGGATCTCGGTGAACACCCACAGTGTCGGCGGGCGCATCACGGCCCTGGACACGGCGCTGGCCCGCCGGATCGAGGAGATCGCGGCGGGCCACGGAGCGCGGTAGCGCGCGGGCCGGAGGCCGGGCCTGCGGCCGTCCGGCCCGGTGCCCGCTCCCCGTCATGGCAGGGGGGAACGGGCACCGGAGCGCGACCGTCAGCCGGTCACGAGGCTGAGGCCGTAGGCGTTCAGGATCTCGTTGATGGGCTGGTGGTACGTGGTACCGCCGGAGCTGCAGTTGCCCGAGCCACCGGAGGTCACGCCCTGGGCCTGGCTGCCGGAGATGAAGGAACCGCCGGAGTCACCGGGCTCGGCGCAGACGCTGGTGCGGACGAGCCCGTAGACGGTGCCCTGCGGGTAGTAGACGGTCGAGTTGTACTGCTGGACGTAGCCGCAGTGCCAGCCGGTCGTGGAACCCGAGCGGCAGATGGACGAGCCGACGGCCGCTGACTGGGAGCCCGAGACCCCGTAGCTGCTGCCGCGCACGTACGGCGTCGGGGTCCAGTTGCTGTTGACCGCGACCCAGGCCCGGTCGTTGCCGGGGAACGAGGACGCCTGGAAGACGCCCTGGTAGACCTGGTTGTAGCCGTAGGTGCTGGTGCCGGCATTGCCGCAGTGCCCGGCCGTCGCGAAGCCCGGGGTGGAGCCGCGGTAGACCGAGAAGCCGATGGAGCAGCGGCCGCCGCTGCCCATGTAGTACGCGTCGCCGCCCACCAGGCTGTAGAGGGGCTCGGGCCGCTCGTCCGACTTGACGACGCGGACGGCGTCGGTGTCCGCACCGCTGGCGTCGACGAACTTCTCGGCCTTGGCGGTGTTCTGGGCGTGGACGACGACGCTGTTGGTCTTGGTGTCCACGTACCAGAGCGAGGCGGCCCGCGCGTTGTTCCGGTCGCCCTTGGCGGCCTTGTCGAGCTTGGCGCGCACGGCGTCCAGCTCGGCCATGCTGTGCTCGACGACGACGGGCGTCGCGCCGGCGCGCTCGATCTCGGCGGCACGGTCCCGGTCGGTCGTGGCCACGACGAGTTCAGCCGTGGCGCCGGTGACCCAAGCGCCGCCGAACTCCCGGCCCAGCGAGTCTTCCAGCTGCGGAGCGACCTTGCTGGCCTCGGCCTCGTTGGCCACGCGGACCGTGGCCTCGGCCCGGGTGAGGCCGAGGTCGCGCTCCATCGCCTTCAGCATCCCGGCCGGCAGTTCGGCCGCGATCTCGCTCTGCGGCACTTCCTGCGCGGTAGCGGTTCCGGGAAGCGTCGAAAGGCCCAGTGCGGCGATCGCCGCGGCGGTGCCGGCCAGTGCACGTCTCCTGTGGAGCATGGGGTTTCTCCTCAGTGTTGGGGGGTGCCGAGACGAAGCTAGCCACCCGAACTGAGGTCGTGTACCTGTCAGTTAACCCCTCTTACGGTGCGATGGCCCCCGCGGCGGTCTCCCGCGTGCCGTCAGTGCTCCGGGCCGAACCACGGATGGTCCTCCAGCCAGCGCGTGTATCCCGGGCTGCGGGCGATCGCCTCCCGGTACGCGGCCCGGGCGTGCAGCGCCACCTCGCCCGCTCGCTCCGCGGCGGTCGAGCGGGGGTCGAAACCGATGACATGCCGCCAGCTCAGCGGCGTCCCGGCCAGCGGGACGCAGCGGACCCCCGGCGTCGGGGGCATCGTGGCCCGGCACAGCCCCACCGCCCGGCCCACCTGGACGAGATGCACACAGGCGGCCGTGTCGGTCTTGAAGAACGATACGGGGGCGAAACCATCCTGGGCGCAGGCGGCCGTGAAGCAGTCGGCGAAGCAGCCGTCGCCCGGAACGGCCACCCAGCGCTCCCCGGCGAGCTTGCCCAGCTCCAGCTCGGGTTCGGTGGCCTGCGGATGGTCGTCGGCCAGCATCACGAAGACGGGGTCGTGGCCCAGCGGCTGCCACTCCAGCCGTCCGGCGGCCGGGGGCGTGCCGTGTCCGCACACGCCCGCCAGGGCGAAGTCCAGCCGTCCGTCGGCCACCTGACCGGCGAGCTCGGCGACCGACCAGGCGGTGACGGTGCTCACCGGGGCCTGCGGGTGAGCGGCGGTGAGCCGGTCCACCAGGCCGCCCAGCAGCGGCCCGTGGGTGCCGCCGATCCGGAAGCAGGGCGCCGAACCGCCGGCCAGCCGCTTGACGTCCTCCTCCAGCTGACGCATCGCGGGGAGCACGATCCGCGACCGGTCGAGCAGCAGCTCGCCGAGTTGCGTGGGCCGGGTTCCGTTGCGGTCCCGGACGAACAGGGCGCCTCCGAGGGCGCGTTCGATGCGCTTGAGCTGGCCGCTCAGCGCCGACTGGGCGAGTCCCAGCGAGGTCGCGGCGCGGGTGAGACTGCCCGCGTCGGCTATCGCCCGGACGACCTTCAGATGCCGTAGCTCCAGGTCCATGTGTCCTCATCTCGCGGCGCGGCCCGTCCGGGTGCCGGGAGCGGCCGTGAGCGGACCGGCGAATCGTGGGGGGTGTGACGGTCCGCGGCGTGCGGAGCCGTCCCGTCCGGGAAACTACGACCCCCTCCGCGCCGGGGCAAGACGGCCTGGAACCGTCCGGCGAACGCGGCGGTGCCGCCGTCCGCACTGCGGACGGCGGCACCGGGCGGGCCGGATCAGGCGCCGGGCATCAGAACGGTGTCGATGATGTACACGTTCGCGTTGGCGGTCTGCACGTTGCCGCAGACGACCGTGGAGGCGTCGTTGACCTCGTAGTCCTCACCGGATCCGGAGGTCTTGAGCTCCTCCTCGCTCAGGGACTTGAACGTGCCGTTCTCCAGGTCGGACGGCTGCAGCCGCTCGCCCACGACGTGGTAGGTGAGCACCTTGGTGAGCTGCTCCTTGTCGTTGAGCAGCGCGTTCAGGTCCTCCTCGGGGATCTTTGCGAAGGCGTCGTTGGTCGGGGCGAACACCGTGATGTTCTCGGCGCTGTTGAGCGTGTCGACCAGGTCGGCCGCCTGCACCGCCTTCACGAGGGTGGACAGGGCGGGGTTGTTCGAGGCCGCCGTGGCCACCGGGTCCTTGGCCATGCCCTCGAAGCTGCCGGCGCCGTCCTCCGGAACCGCCGCGCAGCCCGGACCGAACGGCTCGGAGCCAGCGTTGTCGGACTTCTCGGTCGACTCCTCCGAGGACTCCTCGTTCGCGCCGTTGGTCTGCTCCGAGGCCGCGGCGGTCGAGTCGTCGGAGGTGTCCCCGTCGGAGCCGCAGGCGGTCAGCGCGAGCGGCAGGACGACGGCGGCGACGACGGCCACGGCGGAGCGGCGGACGTGGTGGAACGTGGTCATCAGTGATTCTCCTTGGTAGGCGGACTCGAACGAGTCCCGAAACGCAGTGACGAGAAAGGTCTTCATGGGTGGATGACGGGCGCCGGAAGGCACGGTTGAGCCGGTCCTGCGGCGCCGGGCACCGGAAGGTCAGGGACTAGTCGACGTTGACCACCACCGTGTGCCGTCCGGTGGCGCCGTCGGGGATGGTCCCCACGCGCCGGGCGGTCTGGGTCCGGCCGTCACCGTCGGTGGCCCGCACCTCCACCTGGTGCCGTCCGGGGGTGGCGTCCCACTCCCAGACCCACTGGCGCCAGGTGTCCTCGGTGGCGGCGGGGGCGAGCTCGGCCCGCTGCCACGCCCCCTCGTCGACCCGGACCTCGACGCGGGCGATGCCCCGGTGCTGGGCCCACGCCACTCCGGCCACCGGCACCCGTCCCCGTCGGACGGTGGACAGCGGCTTCGGGGTGTCGATACGGGACTGGGTCTTGACGGGGGCCTTCGCCGCCCAGTCCCGCTTGACCCAGTACGCGTCGTAGTCGGCGAAGGTGGTCAGCTCCAGCTCGCGCAGCCACTTGCAGGCGGACACGTAACCGAACAGACCGGGCACGACCATTCGCACGGGAAAGCCGTGCTGGAAGGGGAGCGGCGCGCCGTTCATGCCGAGGGCCAGCAGGGCGTCCCGCCCGTCGAGGACGGTCTCGACCGGGGTGCCGATCGTCATGCCGTCCACCGAGCGCGCGATCAGCTGGTCGGCGGGCCCGCCGGAGGAGGGCGCCCGGACCCCCGCCTCCCGCAGGACGTCGGCCAGCCGCACCCCGATCCAGCGCGCGTTGCCGACGTAGGGGCCGCCGACCTGGTTGGAGACACAGGCCAGCGTGATGTCGCGCTCCACGAGTTCGCGCCCGAGCAGGTCGTCGAACGTGAGGGTGAGCGGCTTGCGCACCCCCTCGCCGTGGACGCGCAGCGACCACCGGGTGGCATCCACGCGTGGCACGACCAGGGCCGTGTCGACGCGGTAGAAGTCGCCGTTGGGCGTGAAGAACGGAGTGAGGCCGGGCAGGCGCAGATCAGCGCCCGAGGGTTGGGGCTGGGCCGGGGAGTCCGGCTCCGGAAGCCTGACGGCTCCGCGGGAGGCGGTCGCCTCGGTCCCGCTGGAGCTGTCCAGGCGCTGACCCAGGGCGCCCGCGCCCGCCGAGGCGGCCGCCGCGGCCGAGGCCACGATGACGAACCCCCGCCGGTCGAACCCGGGGCCGCCGGACGCTTGTTCCTGCCCCGGCCGTTCCTGCCCCGGCAGGCCGGCCGGCCCGACGCCGCCCTCCGCGGGGCGGGGCGGCGCGGTGAGCCGGCCCGCCAGCAGATAGAGCACGAGGGCGCCCAGGCCCGCGCCCACCAGCGGGGGCACGACGTCCCCGGCCACGCCGGTCGGACGGTCGAGCGCGGCCAGGACGCCGATCCCGCCGAACACCAGCACCCCGGCCGAGGCGAGAACGCGTCGGCTGAGCGCGAGAACGCCCAGGGCCATCGCGAACAGGCCGCTGAGCGCCAGCACACCCCGCGTGAGCCAGGTCTTGTTCTCCGGCCCGAGCGTCTGGACCGCCCACTCCTTGACGGCCTGCGGCGTGAGGTCGATGACCGAGGCGCCGACGACCGCCACCGGGCCCGCTTCCGGGCGACCGGCCAGCCCCGCGGCCAGCTCGGCCGCGGCCAGCGCCGTCGCCGCCGCGAGCAGGCCGCTGAGCGCGCCGAGTCCGGCCCGGGCGAGGCGTGCTGAGGATTTCGCTGTCACACCCGGCATTCGGGCCCCGGGACACGGCGGATTGGTCCGTCCTTCGATCGAGTGACACCGGTCCCGCGGCCTGCGCTTTTCCCGCGCGTCGACCAATCCGCCGGGAGGGCTGCCCCGAATCCCCCACGCGTGTCCGGCCGGTCCACGGTGCCGGGTGCGGGGAGCGTAAGGAGAACAGCATGTCCCGGGACCGACGGCGTACCGCGGTGATCGGCGGCGGAGTCGCGGGGCTCACGGCCGGATACGTCCTGAGCCGGGCCCACGACGTGACGCTGTACGAGGCCGACGACCGCCTCGGCGGCCACGCCCACACGCACGACCTCACCGACGACACGGGCCGGCCGGTGCGCGTGGACTCCGGCTTCATCGTGCACAACCGGCGCACCTATCCGTACCTGCTGCGCCTCTTCGCCGAACTCGGCGTCGAAACACGCGAGTCCGAGATGAGCATGTCGGTGCGCTGCGAGGGATGCGGGCTCGAGTACGCCGGATCGCGGGGGCCGCGCGGCCTGTTCGCCAGCCCGCGGCACGCGGTCCGTCCCGGCTACCTGCGGTTGCTGGCGGAGGTGCCCGTCTTCCACCGGAGGGCTCGCGCACTCCTGGCCACGCCCGAGGGGGAGGCCGAGCCGACGCTCGGCCAGTTCCTCACCCAGGAGCGGTTCTCGCGCTACTTCGTCACGCACTTCATGACGCCGCTCGTCTCCGCCGTGTGGTCCTGTGCCGCGGACACGGCCCTGCGCTACCCGGCCCGCTACCTGTTCCGCTTCCTCGACCACCACGGGATGCTCGCCGTGACCGGGTCCCCCGTCTGGCGAACGGTCGCGGGCGGCTCACGGACGTACGTGGAGCGGGTGGCCGAAGCGATCGGCACGGTGCGCACGGGGCGCCCGGTGCGTGCGGTCCGCCGTGACGCCGACGGGGTGGAGATCACGGTCGCGGGCGGCGGCGCGGAGCGCTACGACGCCGTGGTCATCGCCGTCCACCCCGACCAGGCACTCCAGCTGCTCGCCGATCCCACGGAGCCGGAGCGCGAGGTCCTGGGTGCCATCCGCTACGCGCGCAACCCCACGCAGCTGCACTCGGACACGACCGTGCTGCCCCGGCGGGCCGGGGCCAGGGCGTCGTGGAACTACCTGATGCCCGCCTGTGACGCCGGCTCCGGCGCGGTCCGGGTGAGCTACGACATGAACCGGCTCCAGGGGCTGACCAGTTCGCGACCCCACATCGTCACGCTCAACGGTGCCGACCGGGTCGACCCTGACGCCGTGCTCGCGCGCATGGTCTACGAGCATCCGGTGTTCACACCGGAGTCGGTGGCCGCCCAGCGCCGCCTGCCCGCGCTCTCCGGCCCCGTCACGGCGTTCGCCGGGGCCTACCACGGCTGGGGCTTCCACGAGGACGGCTGCCGCTCCGGGGCCCTGGCCGCCCGCGCCCTGGGGGTGGAGTGGTGAGCGCCCCGGCCCTGTACCGGTGCGAGATCGTTCACGTCCGCGGCCGGCCCGTGCGGCACACCCTGCGGCACCGCACGTTCCTCTGGTTCGTCGACGTGGACCACCCGCCCCGCCTGCCCCTGCCGCTGCGCCCGCTGGTCCGGTTCGATCCGCGCGACCACTTCGCGGGCACCGCCCCCACCCTGCGGGAAGGGCTGGCCCGGCTGCTGGACGCCCAGGGCGTCCGGCTCGGTGACGGCCGGGTGCGCATGCTGGCCCACGCCAGGGTCCTCGGCCACGTCTTCAACCCGCTGACCCTGTACTGGTGCACCCCCGCCGACGGCTCGGGGGAGCGCGTGGTCGCGGAAGTGCACAACACCTACGGCGAGCGGCACTGCTACGTGCTGCGTCCCGAGGACACCGGAGCGGCCCGGGTCGCCAAGGAGTTCTACGTCTCGCCCTTCTTCCCGGTGGACGGCCACTACCGCATGAGGCTCCCCGAGCCGGCCGGACGGCTGGACCTGACGGTCCATCTCGAACGGGACGGCACCCGCCCCTTCACCGCGACCGTGCGCGGCCACCGCCGCGCGGCCACCGCCTCTGAGGTACTCAGGGCGACGCTGCGCCACCCGTGGTCCACCCTCGCCGTCTCCGCGGCCATCCGCCTGCACGGCATCCGCCTGCTCCTGCGCGGACTGCCCGTGCTGCCGCGCCCCCGTCACCGAGTTCAGAAAGGCCTGGAGTGAACGTGTCCCCAGCCGCCGGCGGTATCGCCCCCGATCCCACGCGATGGCCCGACGTGGCCCGCGTACCCCGTGCTTCCGCGGCGCGCACCCTGATATCCGAACGGATCGTGTCGCGTGCCCTGGACCGGCTGCCGTTGCGGGTACGGCTGCCCGACGGCGGCACGCTCGGGCTGGGCGGCCCCCTCCTCGAACTGCGGGCACCCGAGCGGTTCCACCGGCGTGTCGGTGCCCACGGGCTGATCGGTTTCGGCGAGTCCTACATGGCCGGTGAGTGGGAGGCCGAGGACCTGGTCGGCGTGCTGACCGTGCTCGCCGCCCACGTGTCCGAGCTGGTGCCCCGGCCCCTCCAGCGGCTGCGCGCGCTGTGGGCGCGCCGGCAGCCCGAGGGACAGCGCAACACCCCGGCCGGAGCCCGGGACAACATCCAGCGTCACTACGACCTCTCCAACGACCTCTTCGGCCTCTTCCTGGACCCGACGATGTCGTACTCCAGCGCCGTGTTCCGCGGCTTCCCCGCCGACTTCGCCGCACTTCCCGCGGCGCAGCACCGCAAGATCGACCAGCTCCTGGACGCCGTCGGCGTCCGGGCCGGGTCCCGGCTGCTGGAGATCGGCACCGGCTGGG
Source organism: Streptomyces sp. WMMC1477 (assembly GCF_027460245.1). Taxonomy (NCBI): domain Bacteria; kingdom Bacillati; phylum Actinomycetota; class Actinomycetes; order Kitasatosporales; family Streptomycetaceae; genus Streptomyces; species Streptomyces sp. WMMC1477. Next base: position 5,123,926 of record NZ_JAPZBD010000003.1, read on the forward strand.
GGGAACTGGCCCTCCGGGCGGCCGGGCGCGGAGCCACGGTGGTCAGCCTGACGCTCTCCGCCGAGCAGCGCGACCTCGCCGAACGCCGGATCGCCGCGGCGGGACACGCCGAGGACGTGACGGTTCTGCTCCAGGACTACCGCCAGGCCACGGGCCGGTACGACGCCGTGGTCAGTGTCGAGATGATCGAAGCCGTGGGCGCCGAGTTCTGGCCGGAGTACTTCGGCACACTGGAACGCCTTCTCGCCCCCGGCGGGCGGATCGGCCTCCAGGCGATCACGATGCCGCACGACCGGATGCTGGCGACCCGCAACACCCACACCTGGGTGCAGAAGTACATCTTCCCCGGCGGACTCCTGCCCTCCGTCACGGCGATCCGGCAGATCACGCGGGCGCACACCGGGCTGCGGGTCGAGCGGTGCGCCCCCTTCGGCCCGCACTACGCGGAGACCCTGCGCCTGTGGCGGGAACGGTTCGAGTCCCGCGCCGCCGAGGTCGCGGCGCTGGGTTTCGACGAGACCTTCCACCGCATGTGGCGGCTCTACCTCGCCTACTCCGAAGCCGGGTTCCGCTCCGGATACCTGGACGTCCACCAGATCCTGCTGACGGACGGGACGCCCCGCGCCACGGGCACCCCGAGCCGCGACCACCGGGAGGCCCGCGCGTGAACCGGGACGCCGCACACCAGATCGACACCCTCACCGCGGAGCTCCTCGGCGGCCCGCTGCCCGTACGGCTGCGGGCCTGGGACGGCAGCGAGGCGGGCCCCGCCCACGGCCCCGTCGTCGTCCTGCGCAGCCCCCGGGCGGTCCGCCGGCTGCTCTGGTCACCCGGCGAGCTCGGCCTCGCGGAGGCCTACATCACCGGCGAACTCGACGTCGAGGGAGACCTCGCCGAGGGGTTGCGCTCCCTCTGGCGCGCCGCCCGGGACCAGGGCCTGCACCCGCCGCGGCTGCGCGCCGGAGGACCGCGCGCCGCCGCGTCCCTCCTCGGCCGCGCCCTGCTGACGGCGGGCCGGCTCGGCGTCATCGGCCCCCGGCCCGCCTCTCCTGCCGAGCAGGCCCGGCTGACCGGAACCCCGCACAGCAGAAGCCGCGACCGCGCGGCCGTCAGCCACCACTACGACCTGTCCAACGCCTTCTACGCACTCCTGCTGGACGAGTCGATGGCCTACTCCTGCGGATACTGGACGGCGCCCCCAAACGAGCCGGGCTACGGGCTCGCCGACGCGCAGCGGGACAAGCTGGAGCTGATCTGCCGCAAGCTGGACCTGCGCCCCGGCGCGCGACTGCTGGACGTCGGCTGCGGCTGGGGTTCGCTCAGCCTGCACGCCGCCGAGCACCACGGGGCCGAGGTCACCTCGGTCACGCTCTCGCGCGAGCAGGCCCGGTTCGTGCGGGAGAGGGCGGCCCGGCGCGGCCTGGCCGACCGCGTCGACGTGCAGTGGGGGGACTACCGCGACATCGAGGCCGGCGGCTTCGACGCCGTCAGCACGATCGAGATGGGCGAGCACGTCGGCGACGCCGAGTACCCCGCGTTCGCGGCGCTGCTGCGGCGCTCGGTCCGGCCGCGCGGCCGGGTGCTGGTGCAGCAGATGTCCCGGGGCTCCACGGCCCCGGGCGGGGGCGCGTTCATCGAGACCTACATCGCCCCCGACATGCACATGCGGCCACTGGGCGGCACCGTCTCGCTGCTGGAGGACGCGGGGCTGGAGGTGCGCGACGTGCACGCCCTGCGCGAGGACTACGTGCGCACCGTGCGCGCGTGGCACCGGACGCTGGAGGAGAGGTGGGAGGCCTTCGTCGAACTCGTCGGCGAACGGACCGCCCGGGTCTGGCGGCTCTACCTCGTCGGCGGCGCGCTGGCTTTCGAGGAGGGCCGCATGGGCGTCGACCAGATCCTGGCCGTGCGGCCCGACGCCGAGGGCGGCAGCGGCGTCGGCGGTACGGTTCCCCGCTGGCACACCGGGCCGGGGGCGGTGTCGTGACCGGCTTCCCCTGGGGCGACTTCGGGGTGAACCTCGCGCTGAGCGCCGCGGGGGCCCTCGGCGTCATGCTGATCACCTTCGCGGTGGCCGTGCGCCGGGGCCTGCACCGGGTCGTGGACATCGCCTGGGGCCCGGGCTTCGCCGTCGTCGCCCTGGTGAGCTTCGCCCTCTCCGCCGACGGGGGCGACCCCGCCCGTCGGCTCCTCGTCACCGCCCTGACGCTCGTGTGGGGACTGCGGCTGGCCGCGCACATCGCCCGGCGCGGTCGCGGCCACGGGGAGGACCCGCGCTACGAGAAGCTGCTGGCCGGGGCGCCGCGGGGGGTCCCCCGCGACGTCTACGCCTTCGGCGTGGTGTACCTGCTCCAGGGCTTCCTCGTCTGGCTGGTGTCCCTGCCGGTCCAGGCGGCCGCCCACCTCCCCCGGGCGCTCGGGCCGCTGGCCCTGGCCGGACTGCTGGTGTGGCTGACGGGCTTCGCCTTCGAGGCGGTCGGCGACCGGCAGCTCGCCCGGTTCCGCGCCGACCCGTCGAACCGGGGGCGGATCATGGACCGTGGCCTGTGGGCCTGGACCCGGCACCCCAACTACTTCGGTGACTTCTGCGTCTGGTGGGGGCTGTACCTCTTCGCCGCCGCCGACCCCGCGGTGGCCGCCGCGGTCCTCGTCTCGCCCGTGGTCATGAGCCTGCTGCTCACACGGGGCAGCGGCAAGCGACTGCTGGAGGCCCACATGGCGGACCGGCCGGGATACGCCGAGTACGCGGCGCGGACGAGCGGGTTCTTCCCCCGTCCGCCGCGCTCACGCTGACCTCGCACGGGGCCTGGAGCGGCCGGCCGGTCACCGCCGGCACCGGTCACTCCAGGCCGCGGGCGGAGCGGAAGCGGGCCAGCCCGTCGGCGAGGTCGATGATCGGAGCCGGGTAGTCCACGTCCCCGGCCTTCCAGGGCTCATGGGCGGCGCGTCCCTCCAGGGCACGCAGCTCCGGCACCCAGCGCCGTACGTAGACGCCGTCCGGATCGAACCGCCGTGCCTGCGTCAGGGGGTTGAGGACCCGGTTCGGGCGGGTGTCCGTGCCGGTCCCCGCCATCCACTGCCAGTTCAGCTGGTTGTTGGCCACGTCGCCGTCGACCAGCAGGTCCAGGAAGTGCCGGGCCCCGATCCGCCAGTCCAGGTACAGCGTCTTCACGAGGAAGCTCGCCACCAGGAGGCGGGCCCGGTTGTGCATCCAGCCCTCGTGGCGCAGCTGCCGCATGGCGGCGTCCACGATCGGGTAGCCCGTCCTGCCCTCCCGCCAGGCCGCGGCATCGTCCTCGTCGGTCCGCCAGCGGTCCTGGTGCGTGCGGTAGTCGGCGTGCGCGGCCCGCGGGCGCGCATGCAGGGTCTGGTGGTGGAAGTCGCGCCAGGCGAGCTGGCGCACGAACGCCTCCGCCCCCGCGCCGCCGCGCGAGCGCGTGCGGTGGACCAGCTCGACGGGGGAGAGACAGCCGAAGTGCAGATAGGGCGAGAGCCGCGAGGTGCCCTCGCCCGCCAGCTCGTCGTGGCGCCGCGCGTAGTCGTCCACGCCGGAGGACAGCCACGTCGCGAACCGCTTGCGGCCCACGCTCTCGCCGCCTTCCGGCAGGCCGGGTGACGCCTGCGCGACCTCGGCGGAGGGCAGCTCGGCCGAGGCCACGTCGGGCACGTCCACGCGTCGCGGCGCGCCGAGAGCCTTCCGCGTCCCCGCGGCCTCCCAGCGCCGCAGGTAGGGCGTGAACACCGCGAAGTGGTCGCGGCCCTGCGGCGTCACCTCGCCGGGCGGCAGCGCGGTGATCACACCGTCGTGCACCCGCAGGGCGCAGCCCTGCTCCCGCAGCGCCTCGCGCAGCCGCTCCTCACGTCGCAGGGCGAAGCCGCTGACCCCGGCGGCGAGGTGCACCTCGCGGGCGTCCGTCTCCCGGACGACGGCGCACACCTCGTCCACCAGCGGCCCTTCGCGCAGCACCAGCCGCCCGCCCCGCCCGCGCAGCGAGGCGTCCAGGTCGGCGAGGGCGCCGGCCAGGAAGGCACGGCGGTTGGGTACGTCGAAACCCGCCCGCCGTACGGCCTCGTCCAGCACGAACAGCGGGACCACCCGGTCCGCCGCGCGCAACGCCGCCCGCAGCGGAGGATGGTCGTGCACCCGCAGGTCGGAGGTGAACAGGACGACCGAGACGGACGTCACACGAGCTCCTTTCCCCAGAGGGGTCGGTTTCCCGAGAGATTCGAGCCGGGACCGGCTCAGGAGGTGAAGGACATGACGGCCACCGGCTCCGAGGTGGGCCGCGGTGAGCCGCCCGGCGGCTCGACGGTGATGCCCATGCCCGTCGCGTCACGCAGCGGACCGTCCATGAGCATCGCGGTGTCACCGGCTTCCGGGTCCATCAGCCCGGCCGGACGCATCGTCCCCGCCTCGTCGAACCAGAGCTGGTAGACGCGGCCGCTGGGCGGCGCGGGCATGTCGGAGGCGAGGAAGGCGGCCCTGTTCTGCTCCCGGGACACGACCACGGTGGCCGTGGCGCCCCCTGCGAGCTCCGCGGTGGTCACCTCGGCGTCGCCCGCGGCGAGCACCCGCGTCAGCTCCGCCGACCGCCGCTCGCTCTGCTCGGCCTGCTGCCGGGCGTCCTCGGCCGACTGGTACTGCCAGACCGCGACGCCGCCGAACGCGACGGCCGCCGCGAGGCTCGCGGCGAGGGCCAGCCTGGCCAGGCGGCGCCCGCCCCGGGGGAGCCCGCTCGTGGCCCGGGGCTGCCGGGGCACCCTCGGCGGCTCCTGGCGCACCGTCGCGACGCGGCCGAGCACACGTTCCCGCAAGGCGTCCGGGGGCCGCACCGCGGTGGCGAGCCCGAGTTTCGCCGTCGTCGCCGCGAACTCGCGTACCTCCTGTGCGCAGGCCGGGCACACGGCCAGGTGCTGCTCGAACTCCTCGCGTTCCGCGCCGGTCAGCGCGTGCAGGGCGTACGCCCCGGTCAGCGTGTGCAGATCGACGGTGCTCATGTGCTGACCCCCAGACAGTCGCGCAGGCGGATGAGACCGTCCCGCAGCCGGGTCTTGACGGTGCCGAGCGGCAGCGCCAGCAGCTCGGCGACCTCCCGGTAGGTGAGACCCCGGTAGTAGGCGAGCGTCACGGACTCGCGCTGTCGCTCGGTGAGGGCGCGCAGACAGCGGCGCACCTGCTCGCGCTCCAGGCGGGCCTCCACCTCCTCGGTGACCTCGTCGAAGGCGGGCGTGCGGGCCAGGAGCGCCGCCTTGTGCTCCCGGTCGGTGGCCGACTGCGCGGACCGGACCCGGTCCACCGCGCGACGGTGCGCCATCGTCATGATCCACGCCATGGCGCTGCCCTTGTGCGGCTGAAAGTGCGCGGCCCGGCGCCAGACCTCCACCAGGACCTCCTGCGCCACCTCCTCGGCCTGGGCCGGATCGCGCAGCACACTGCGGACCAGCCCCAGCACGGGCCCGGCCACCCGGTCGTAGAGGGCGGCGAACGCATCGCCGTCACCCCGCGCCACCGAGCCCATCAGCTCCTGGAGGTCCGGTTGCGGGGCGGCGGTGCCGGAGATGGACACGGGCTCCCTCATCCGTTCCCCCTCCTGACCCGGCGCGGGCTCGGGCGTCGCGCGGCCCCCGGGGGCCGCGCGACGGAGAGCGGACACGTGGACAGCATCTGATTCCTCCCGGAGGCGACGTCATCCGGACTTCGGAGCGTGCGCCGGGACGGATTGGTCCGCCCGCGGAATTCCTCGAATTCCGTCCTGAGTGCCCTCGTACGAGTGAACGCGCCGGGCCGGACGCGCCGGAGCCCGTTCCCGGGCCCCGGCGCGTTCAGCTCTCGGCACGGGGCGGCGGGCTCAGCCCCGCCAGTCCATCGTGGACGGGTCCGGGCCGATCCGCCCGCCCGACTCCAGACCCGCGATCGCCGCGAGGTCGTCCGCGTCCAGCTCGAAGTCGAACACCTCGATGTTCTCCCGGATCCGCGACGGCGTGACCGACTTGGGGATGACCACGTTCCCCACCTGGAGGTGCCAGCGCAGGATGACCTGCGCCGCCGACTTCCCGTGCTTCTCGCCGATCCCGGTGAGCACCGGCTGGGCCAGGATCTCCTTGCCCTGGCCCAGCGGGGACCAGGCCTCGGTGGCGATGCCGTGGGCCGCGTGGAAGGTGCGCACCTGCTCCTGCTGGAGGCGCGGGTGCAGCTCGATCTGGTTCAGCGCGGGAGCGGCGGACGTCTCGTCCAGCAGCCGCTCCAGGTGCGGCGGCTGGAAGTTGGAGACGCCGATCGCGCGCACCCGGCCGTCGGCGTAGAGCTTCTCGAAGGCCCGCCAGGTCTCCACGTAGCGGTCGAACATCGGCAGTGGCCAGTGGATGAGGTACAGGTCCACGTAGTCCACGCCCAGCCGGCGCACCGAGGCGTCGAAGGCGCGCAGCGTGGAGTCGTAGCCCTGCTCGCTGTTCCACAGCTTCGTCGTCAGGAAGACGTCCTCGCGCGGGAGCCCGGAGGCGGCGATGGCCTGCCCCGTGCCCTTCTCGTTCTCGTAGACCGCGGCGGTGTCGATGCTGCGGTAGCCCGCCTCCAGGGCGTGGGTGACGGCGGTGGCCGCCTCGTCGTCCGGGATCTGCCAGACGCCGAAGCCGAGCTGCGGCATGGTGACGCCGTTGTTCAGGGTGATGCTGGGAACGCTGCTCATCGAGCGAGGAATCCTTACGTCGTCCGTCACGGTGGGCGTGGGCGCGGTGAGGCTCCGCGGCCGATCGCGGGTGTCACGGGCGGGCGCCTCACGTCCTGTCGAGCTTGAACGTACGCGGGGCGCCGACCATTCCCGGGTACGGGGACCCGGGACGTCCCGGGCGCGTCTGACAGGGTGGCGCTCAGCCCCAGCGGACTCCGTAGATGCCGGGCACGGGATCGACCTCCACATGCTGGAACCGCGCCCCCTTCTCCGCGTCCGACACCCGGCGCAGCACCCTGGGTGGCGAGCGCCGCCTCCCAGGCCGGCCGCCGGCCGCGGGGGCGCCGGGCGGGCAGACCGGCGCGCAGTGTGCCGCGGCCGAGCCCGAGCAGCTCCTCCAGGAACGGCAGCGCCTCCAGCGAGCGGACGCCTTCCGGCCTGCTCCGCCCCGTCTGCCAGGCGCTGAGCGTGCTCACGCTGATCCGGACGCCGCGCGCACGCAGCTCGTCACTGCCCTCCGTCGTCCCGGGCGGCGCGGTGGGCGGTCGCCGGGCGTCCCTCAGCCGTCCGCTCCGGCGCGGGGACGCGGCGGCCTCGACCGGTAGAGCTCCTCGATCTCGGCGGCGAAGACGTGCTCGACGGCGGCCCGGCGGACCTTCAGCGAAGGCGTCAGCAGCCCGCTCTCCTCGGTGAACCGGGCCGCGAGGACACGGAAGGCGCGGATCGACTCAGCCTGCGAGACGGCGGAGTTGGCGGCCAGGACCGCGCGCTGGACCTCCGCCTCCAGCTCCGGGCTGCGCACGGCCTGCTCCGGGGCGAGGGCGGGGCCGTTCCGCATGGCCAGCCAGTGGGCCACCGCCTCCGCGTCCAGGGTGACGAGCGCCGCCACGTAGGGCCGGTCGTTGCCGACCAGCACGCAGTGGGCCACCAGCGGATGCGCGCGCACCCGGTCCTCCAGCGGCCCCGGCGACACGCTCTTCCCGCCCGACGTCACCAGGATGTCCTTCTTCCGTCCGGTGATCGTCAGATAGCCGTGCTCGTCCAGCCTGCCGACGTCCCCGGTGGCCAGCCAGCCCTCGTAGAGCGACGCGCCCGTGCCCCTCGGGTCGTCGTGGTAGCCCTGGAACACCTGGGCGCCGCGCAGCCAGATCTCGCCGTCGTCCGCGACGTGCACGGACGTGCCGGGGATCGGCCGTCCGACGGTGCCGAACCGGGTGCGCCGCGGCGGGTTCGCGACGGTCGCGCCGGTCGTCTCCGTCAGGCCGTAGCCCTCGTAGACGCGGATGCCCGCGCCGTCGAAGAACAGCCCGAGCCGCCGCTCCAGCGCCGAGCCCCCGGACATGACGGAGGCGCAACGCCCGCCGAGGGCAGCCCGGAAGCGGGAGTACACCACGCGGTCGAAGAACCGGTGCTGCAACCGCAGGGCGGTGCTCGGGCCCGGCCCCTCCCCGAACGCCCGGGCCTCCACGGCCTCGGCGTAGCGCACGGCCACCTGCACCGCCCGGTCGAAGCCGTTCAGCCGCCCGTCCCGCTCGGCCCGCCGCCGCGCCGCGTGGAACAGCCGCTCCAGGACGTAGGGGACGGCCAGGAAGAAGTCCGGGCGGAAGGCGGCCAGGTCCGGCAGCAGTTCGGCCGCGCTGAGCGCCGGCTGGTGGCCGAGCTTGACCCCGGAGCGCAGGGCGGCCACCTGGACCATGCGACCGAAGACGTGGGACAGCGGCAGGAACAGCAGCGTGGCCGGGCGGGCCGCGGGGCGGGGCCGGATGACCTTCTCGAACGCGCCGAGCATGTTGTCGCACTCCGCCATGAAGTTGCCGTGCGAGAGCACACAGCCCCGGGGCCGGCCGGTGGTGCCCGAGGTGTAGAGGATCGTCGCCGGGGTGTCGGGCGTCAGGGCCATGCGATGCCGCTCCACCACGGAGTCCGGCAGTTGCGCTCCGGCCCGCACGAGGTGTTGCTCCAGCCCGGCGTCCAGCTGCCACAGCCGCCGCAGCCCGGGCAGCCGGTCGATGACCGAGCCGACCGTCATGGCGTGGCCCTCGTCCTCCACGATGACGGCGCTCACGTCGGCGTCGTGGAGGATCCAGCTCACCTGCTCGGCCGACGACGTGGGGTAGACGGGTACGGGCTGCGCGCCCACCGACCACAGCGCGAAGTCGAGCAGCGTCCACTCGTAGCGGGTGCGGCACATGAGCGCCACGCGGTCGCCGAACCGCACGCCCTCGGCCAGCAGCCCCTTCGCGACCGCCGTCACCTCCTCACGGAAGGCCGCCGCGGTCACGTCACGCCAGCGGCCGTCGGTGCCCTTGCGCGCGAGCACGGCTGCGTTCGGGGCCGCCTCGGCGCGTTCGAAGAGGCAGTCGGCCAGTCCGCCGACCGGTGGCTTCGACGCCACGGGCGGGACGGAGATCTCGCGCAACGGGCCGTCCTCCTCGGTGCCTGCGCGGTGCGCTCCCGGCGCGCGAGGCCACGCGGCGCACTGACCGTACCCGATCCGACACAGCGTCGGGAAGGCCGTCAGCGCAGGTCAATCGCGGTCAATACGGCGGGTTCCGAGAGTCTGCGACACCCGGAGGCCACCGGTTGTCCGCCGCCGCGCGACGTTCCTCCAGCAGATCGCCACCGCGCCTTCACGCTTCCCGTCTCTTCCTGCGGACGGCACCCCGGCGGGCGGGCGCGCTCTGGTTCCATGACCGCCATGCACCGCCTCGCCCGACTGTTCGACCCGTTCGTCGCGCTGCTCGCCGGGACCGTCGTCCTCGCGGCGCTGCTGCCGGCCACGGGGTCGGCAGCCGAGGCCGTCGGCGTCGCCGCACAGGTCGGCGTCGGGCTGCTGTTCTTCCTCTACGGCACCCGTCTCGCCCCCCGCGAGGCCGTGGCCGGGCTACGCCACTGGCGGCTGCACCTCACCGTCCTGGCCTGCACCTTCCTCGTCTTCCCGCTGCTCGGCCTGGCCGCCGGAGCCCTCGTCGTCCCGCACGTCCTCAGCGCCGAGCTGGGCCGCGGGCTGCTCTTCCTGTGCGTGGTGCCGTCCACCGTCCAGTCCTCCATCGCCTTCACGGGGATGGCCCGCGGCAACGTCCCCGCCGCGATCTGTGCCGGGACCTACTCCAGCCTGCTCGGCATCCTCCTCACCCCGCTGCTCGCGGGGCTCCTCATCGGTTCCGGCGCCGGCGGGGGCCTCTCGGCCGACGGTCTGACGGCCATCGCCCTCCAGCTCCTCGCGCCGTTCCTCGCCGGCCAACTGCTGCGCCGCCGCGTCGGCGGCCTCGTCGCCCGGCACCGCGGGGCCACCGGCCTCGCCGACCGCGGGGCCATCCTGCTCGTCGTCTACGCCGCCTTCGGCCGGGGCGTCACCGAGGGCGTGTGGCAGCATCTCCCGCCCTGGCGCCTGGCCGGCCTCCTCGCCGTCGAAATCGTGCTGCTGGCCGTGATGCTCGCGCTCACCGCCTGGGGTTCGCGGGCCCTCGGCTTCCGCCGGGCGGACCGGACCGTCATCGTCTTCGCCGGGTCGAAGAAGTCGCTGGCGGCCGGACTGCCCATGGCCGCCGTCCTGTTCGGGGACGAGGCCGCCCTCGCCGTGCTGCCGCTGATGCTGTTCCACCAGGCGCAGCTCGTGGTCTGCGCCGTCATCGCCCGCCGTATCGCCCGCCGCGTCCCGGCGGAGGAGGTCGCCGGGGCCCCGGACCGCCCCGAGAGGGCCGGGCCAGACCGGTCCGCAGCGGGCGCTTCGACAGGCCGCGGCGGCACCGGATGACCGCCCCGGCCGCCCGCCGCCCGGCACGGCACGCGGGCCCCGGGTCCACGCCGTAGGCTCGCGGCATGGCCGATCACCTCCGCCCGGTCGCCGTCTTCGACCTCGACGGCACCCTCAGCGACGCCCGGCACCGCCTGCACTACCTCACCGGGCGGCCGAAGAACTGGAACGCCTTCCTCCGGGCCGCCCCGCAGGATCCGCCCCTGACGGACGGGGTGGAGCTCGCGCTGCGGTGGGCCGAGGAGTGCGACCTCGGCTACGTCACCGGGCGCCCCGAGCGCTGCCGCCGCGACACCGTGCGCTGGCTCGCCCGGCACGGACTGCCCACGGGCGAGCTGTGGATGCGCGGCGACCGCGACTACCGCCCGGCCCGTGAGGCCAAGCTCCAGCTGCTCCGGGAGCTCGCCGCAGCCCGCACCGTCGCCGTCGCCGTCGACGACGACGCGGAGGTCTGCGCGGCCTACCGGCAGGCGGGGTTCGACGTCGTCGAGGCCGACTGGATGGCCACCGCCCCGGAGGCCGGCGCCGCCCTGGCCGAGGCCCAGGAGGACGAGGGACGCACCTGAGCCCGCCGGCACACCGGTGGCGGGGAGGCACACCCCCCCCCCCGCCACCGGGTCACCGGACGCGCCCCGCCGCGTCACAGCTTCGGGTTGCCGTGCCTCCTGCCCTGCTCGTCGATGGTGTCGGACTCCGCGTCGATGCGCTCCTTGCGCACCCGCCCCCGCACCGTCCGGTTCTCCGTCGTCTCCTCGACCCTCAGGCGCACCCGCTCCACCGGCTCGACCCGCTTCTCCACCACCGGCCGCTCCTCGTGCAGCGTCACCTCGTACTCGGTCTCGGCGAAGTCCGATCCGGCCGTCGCCGCCTTGCGGTTGGCCTCCGTGATCGGCTCACGCTCCAGGCGGACCCGCTCCCGGCGGATCGGCACGGAGATCTGCTCCTCCTCCGTCACCACGTACTTGCGCAGCCGGGCGTGCCCGGACTCGCGGCGTTCGGTGTGGACGTTGAGGTGCTCCTCGGAGCGGGTCAGGAAGTCGTTCTCCGTGCCCCGCTCCGTCGTGCCCCTGCGCTCCGCCGCGGCGTCCGGCCGCCGCGCGGGGCCCTCCGCCGCGCCGGTCCGCATGCCCTCCCGGGCACGGGGGTCGCCGCGCTCGGCGTCCTGCATCTTGTTGCGCTCCACGGGCCCCGGCCCCTCGCGGCCCCTCAGCCCCTCGCGTCCCGTCATCCCCGGTGCCCCCGGCGTTCCGGTGTCCCCGGGAGCCTCGGGGGCGCCTCGGCGGTGGCGTCCGCGCGCTCCAGCCACCGCTCCGGCGGCCCCGGTCCCGGCCGCGCCCGCGGCCGCGCCCTCACCCGGCCCGCCGGCCCGGCTCCGCGGAGCGCCCCGTTCGAGGCCGTAGTGGTCGTAGAGCCGGTGCTCCTCGTGCTCGGAGAGGTGACCGCCGGTGTCGACGCCGACCTGGGGGGCGCCCTTGATCGTGTCCCGGGAGTAGGGCACCTCCAGGTGGTCCTCGACCGCCTGCGCCTCGCGTATCGGTACGAACGTCTCGTGTGACGCGAAGACGCCGGTCTTCACCGTCACCCATTCCGGGTCGCCGGTCGCGTCGTCGACGAACACGTGCTTCGCCTCGCCGATCTTCCTGCCGTCCGAGGAGTACACCGGGTGGTCGAGCACGTCGGGGATCTGGTCTCGGGTGATCACTTCATCCACTCCCTCTGTCGGGTACGGGGTGAGCCCCTTGCAGGCGTCCTGCGGGCCGGATCGCGGCCCCGGGGCGGCCCTCGGCACTCAGTCGGCCGGGCGGCCCGCTCCTGCCGGACCTCCTTCCTCGGCGTCCCCGGCGTCCTCGGCCGCCCTGTCCGGCGGGCGCCCGCCGTCCTCGCCCCCGGGGGAGCTCGCGGAGGACCGCTCCCGTGCCCTGGCGACCAGCACGAGGCCGACCACCGCCCACAGTCCGGTCACGATGAGAGCCGACCAGCGCAGGTCCATGGCGCCCCACAGGAGGAACATCAACGTCAGGGAGAGGAAGCAGGCGACCATGTAGCCCGCGAACACGGCCCCGCCGATCGCCCGGGCGTTCCTGCCCGCTCCCAGCGTCTCCTCCCGGAGTTCGGCCTTGGCGCGCCCGAACTCCTCCCGGAAGATCCTCCGCTGCGTCTCCGCGGAGGCGGGCTCGGAGGGCGATGCGGCCGGCCGTGACTCGGGCCGCCCGGCGGGGGATCTCACCGCGCGTCTCATAGCAACCCTCCTCGGGGGTGCGTCGGTCGCGACCACGGACCCGGTCAGGTGCCGTCGTCCCTCCCATACGCCGCCATTCGGGTATCCCATCCCTCATGGTGTAAAACGGATCACCGGTTCCGCAACACGAGCCCCGGTGTTCACCCTGTGCTCTCCCGCCTCGCCGGGCCTCCCGGTCCCACGTCGTGACGGTGCAGGTGAACCCTGGTGAGAGCACCCCGGAATCCTTGGTATCGTTGTCCCCGCGAACACGCACCAGGTCCGGGTGGCGGAATGGCAGACGCGCTAGCTTGAGGTGCTAGTGCCCTTTATCGGGCGTGGGGGTTCAAGTCCCCCCTCGGACACGGGAAAGACCCCAGGATTCCTGGGGTCTTCTTGTTGTACGGACCGGGATCGGCCGGCGGACCCCGTCATGGACCGGGGTCCGCCGGCCGATCGCTCAGACCTCGAGCCCGGCCTCGATCGCCTTCAGCCGGTGGCGGGCCATGGCGAGGTTCGCCCGGGCCCGGTCGAGTGCCAGGTAGAGGAAGAGCCCCGAGTTCCCCCGCCCGGTCATCAGCCGGATCAGGTGGTATTGGCCTCCCAGGGTGATCAGGATGTCCTCGATGGACTCGTTGAGCCCCAGCATCTCCATCGTGCGCAGCTTGGCCCGCACCACGTCGGTGTTGCCGGCCGCGGCGACCGAGAGGTCGAGGTGCTTGCCTCCGCCCGCCGTGCCCAGGGCCATGCCGCTGCCGTAGTCGACCAGGGCGACACCCACGGCCCCCTCGATCGTCGTCATCGCTTCCTTCAGTGCGGCTTCGGTGTCCGCCATGCTCACTTCTCGCTTTCCTGGCTGGGGTGTGGGGAACGGCGCCGCGGTCCGCGGTCCGGTCGGTCCTTCGTCGTCGCCACGGAGGCCGCCGCGCGGTCGAGGGCTCCCTGGAGCAGTCGGGCCACGCGGGAGCCCGCCTGGCGTGCCTCCATGTGGAGGCGGCCCACGTTGGTCTGCGGCCCCGCCCAGACCGTGAGGACGGCCGACGGTCCCGCCGCGTAGGTGGCGACGTAGCCGAGGTCGCCACGGACCACCAACTCCCGGAAGTCGCCGCACGATCCGCTCTCGGCGAGCCGCAGGGCGACGCCCAGGGCGGCGGCGGTGAGCGCGGCTGCGGGCTCGGGCTCCACCTCGTCGCAGGCCTGCGCCAGCACCAGTCCGTCCGTGCTGGCCGCCATAGCCCCGCTCGCCATCGGCACCCGGGCCCGCAGCCCGCGGAGCACCTCGAGGATCTCCGGCTCGACCGTCATCAGTTGTCTCCTTTCGGCCCGTTGTCTGCGCCACCGCCTCATGAATCCGGGGGCCGGGCCGCAGGGGGAACCCGGGGTCTCACAGGCGTGCCTCCAATCCGTCGCGAATCCGCCGGAGGAGGGCGATGTCGTCCGCTCCGGAACCGGCGGAGATGTCGGTCACCCACCGCGGCGCCCGAGCCGGCTCGTCGGGCGGCTCCGGGCCGGGGGCGAGATGCCCCGCGGCGGCGAGCCTGCGGATGTCGACGAGCGTGTGGAAGGCCGGCCGGCCCAGCAGGCGCGCGATCTCGGCGGGGGTACGGCAACCGTCCGCGGCGGTGAGCACGGCGCGCTGCCGGGGGCTGACCCGGGCGGTGCCGCCGGGCCGGATCACCACGGGCCGGGTGTCGATCCCGGGGCCGGGCCACAGGTCCTCGAGCAGTCGTCTGCGGCGCCTGATCTCCCGGGCCAGCACCGCCGCTGCCACGGGGCGGACGGCGCCCAGCCAGTGCTCCGCCCCGGGCCGGAAGCGGCCCGGGCCACCGTCCGACTCCGGCGCCAGGACGAAGTAGGCCGCGTCGAAGAGCGCGGAAACGCACCGGATCTCCAGCTCGCCCCGGGGGATGCTGCCGCTCTCCACCAGCCGGCGGGCGATCGTGCGCCGGGGGCCCTGCCGGGCCGCGGCACGCTGCCACGCGGCGCGTGCGACGCGTCCCTCGGCGGTCAGGAGGGCTTCGACGCCGGGTGCGAGCGGGCTCTCCGCGTAGGCGATCTCGCCCTCGTGCAGGTAGAGGGTCCCTCCGGGACCGGTCAGCGCTCCGGTGGCCCGGTCGGCGGACAGCTCGCCGAGGATCCGCTCGGCCGTCGGCGTCATGCGGCCACCAGCCGGTCGGTGATGTCCCGCAGGCGGATCCGGGCGAGTGCGAGGTTGCCGCGTTCCGCGTCGATCCACAGGTGCAGGAACACGGTCTCGCCGGGCAGGGCCCGGGCGAACCGCAGGAGGTGGTGACCCCCGGCGGTGGTCACGATGACGTCCTCGACCGCGGGCGCACCGTCCGCGCCGGCGCCGAAGGCCCCGTGCTCTGCGGCCAGCCGGGCCAGCTCCGCCGCCTCGACGGCGGTCACCTCGTGATCCCCCGTCGGGGAGTCACCGGCGGTTCCGAGGGCCAACCCGCTGATCCAGTCGACGACGGCGGCCCCGCGCGCCCCCGGCACGTCCATGGCCATGCTCAGGCATGCGTCGATTCCGGGCGCCGCAGCGTCCTCCCTGTATTCCCCCGTTCGGGGGACCGGTGACCGCGAGCCTACGGAACGTCAGGAAGAAGTTGGGGTTTGCGAACGATTTTGAACGGAAGAGCTCGTAAATGAGCATTCAGTGTCGAGAATATTCGCACCGAATATGCAAGTCGGCCGAGTTCCCGGCTCCGTGGCCGCTCGCCCGGCCACCGGTGTCGACGGGGCGGGGCGAGGAGCGGCCGCATCGGTGCGCGGACGAGGCGGCCCGGCCCGGCGGGTTGTGACGACGGGCTCACCAGCCCGGCCGGAGCGGCGGCACCCGCTCACCGGACAGACCGCGGACGATCGCGGCGAGTTCGGTGCGGGGGAGGTCGAGCCCCGCCCCGGCCAGCCGGTCGGCGAGTTCGGCCTCCAGTTCGTGCAGAACCTGTCCGGCGACGCGGAGGTGCTCCTCGGCGCGCGGAGTGAGGGCGACGAGCTTCCGGCGCCCGCCGGCCGGGTGGGGAAGGCGTTCGACGTAGCCGCGGCGTTCGAGGCCGTCGACGATCTGCCCGGCCGCCTGTTTGGTGACGCCCAGGTGGTCGGCCAGCTCCGTGCTGGTCGCGGGGGACGCCTTCAGGGCCTGGAGCAGCATGCCGTGGACGGGGCGGAGGCCGTGGTGTCCGGCCGCTTCGAGGCGCGCGGTGAACTCCGTGAGGACGGACTGGAAGGCCAGGCCGAGGAGGAGGGTCAGCTCCGTGTCTTCGAGCGGGTCCCGGGTCGTCATGTCGTCATCTTGACACGCATGTGTAAAGCTTCTTTACTCAGGTCGAGTAAAGAAGCTTTACACATGTGGGAGGTCCAGATGTTCGTGGTGACGGAAACCGAGCGGAGCACGACGACGACACCGAACGGGAGGATGGCCACGCTGGCCGCGCCCAGCCGGGGCAGCGTGGAACTGAGCACCTGGCGGGCGGAGTTCGAGGAGGGCAAGGGGACGCCCGTGCACGCAGTCGACCGGGAACAGGTGTGGATGCCGCTCTCCGGCGCCTTCACGGTGGAGGGGGAGGGAGGCCGGGCGCTGGTGGTGCGGGCCGGGGAGGCGGTGGTCCTCCCGGCCGGGGTGGACCGCAGGGTCACCGCCCTCGGCGGCCCGGCCCGGGCCCTGGTGTGCATGCCCGCGGGCGGTCGCGTGACGGCGGCGGGGCAGGAGGGGAAGGCGCCGCTGCCCTGGGCCGAGTAGCCCCCGACGGCCGTCCCCGCCGGAAGGCTCACCCGTTCGGCGGGCGCGGCACTCGACGGAGCCCCCGGGTGGAGGGACGCTGGGGGAGGGGCGAAGGGAGTGGTGCGTCATGGCAGCTCTGCCGGTGATCGCCGCGGTCGACGGCTCGGAACCCAGCCTGCGCGGGCTGGACTGGGCCCTCCGGGCCGCCCGGATACGGGACGCCGAGCTGCTCGTGGTCCACGTGTGGCCGTGGCCGCCGAACATCCACGGATCCCCCGAACCGCCCCCCGCCGCGCCGCCGCCCGACGACGACCCGGTGCTCCGGGAGGTGCGGGAACGCCTCGCGGGGCGCGCGGACCTGCCGGAGATCCGGTTCGCCACGCTGAGCGGGACCCCCTCCGCGGCCCTGCCCGAACTCGGCGGTCAGGCGCGGATGCTGGTCCTGGGCTCGCGCGGCCGGGGCGGTTTCGCGAGCCTGCTGCTCGGCTCCAACGGCCGGGCCTGTGCCGCCCACGCGGCCTGCCCCGTCGTCGTCGTGCCGCACCACGAGCGGGGTCGCGGTGCCCCGGCCGAGCCGGCCGGGCGCGTCGTCCTCGGCCTGGAGCCGGAGGAGACGGTGGACGCCGTCGTGGACTTCGCCTTCCACGAGGCAGAGCTGCGCCGGTCTCAGCTCCAGGTCGTCACCACGTACCCGGTGCCGTTCTCCACGCTCGCCCTGCTGGGGGCCTCGCAGATGGACCTCACCGACCCGGAGGGCCCGCAGGTGGCCCGGGAGACGGGCCAGGCCCAGCGCGACCGCGTCGAGCACGCGCTGCGGGGCCGCTTCGCCGAGGTGGACGTCGACTGGGTGGTGGCCGCGGGCGACGCCGCCGGACGGCTCGTGGACGCCTCCGACTCCGCCGACCTCGTCGTCGTCGGCCGGCACCGGCACCGCCTGCGGCACGACGGGATGTTCCTCGGATCGGTCACCAACGCCGTCCTGCTGCACGCCCACTGCCCGATCGCCGTGGTGCCGCCTCCGCCGCACTGACCGCGTCCGGGTGGTGGTGCGCCACGGATAGCGGCGTGCGAGGTGCGTGCCACCGGTGACCGTCCTAACGTCGGTGGTGACGGAGCGTGGTCGTCGTGTGCGCGCGGAGAGGTCCGCCGCGGCCACGCCCGGGAACCTGGAGTAGTCCCGATGCGCCCCTTGCGCCCGGTGTCCGTGCCCCGGGCGGACACCGCATGTCTCATAGCCGCGCCAGCCGCCCCCGCGCTCGCTGCCGACGCCGGGAACCCCCGGTGTGGTCGCGGAGGGCGGCGCCTCCGCCCGCTCCCGGTCGCGGCCCCCGTGCCGGGAGTGCCCCCAGGCAGCGTTCAGGTGCGTTGACGGGTACCGGCCGGGTGAACGGCCGTCGTTGTGCCGCGGGCCAGTGGCCCGACGCAGGCCGGGGGCGACGGTGGGTGGCCCGTCGCCGGTACCCGAGGACGTCCGCGGCCGTTCCCCCGGAGACCCCACGGGCTCCGGGGGACGCGTGCGTTCCGTGCCGTCGCACCGCCCGAGCCGCCCGCGCCGACGCACGGTCCGCGCGGGCGGCGGTGACCGAGCGGCCCCGGGTCACCCGACGACGCGGGAGCGGGCCCGGCCCGCCCGCGGCGCCCGGATGAACTGCAGTTCCAGCGCGGGCGGCGGCTCGGCCAGCCCCGGGCCGCCCGCCTCGGCCCAGGCCAGCAGCTCGTCCGCGCAGTCCGCGCCCATGGCCCAGCCCACCCACACCGGACGCCCCCCGGCCCGGCGCCCGGCGGGCGAGGGGCGCACCACGACGACGTTGGCCTGGTCGCACGGGCCGAGGCAGTCCGACGTCAGCACCGTGATCCGGCCCCGGGACGCCGTGGCCGCCGCGCGCAGCCGCGCGAGCTGTCCCGCGTGGTCGGAGCCGGGGTGCTTGGCCGGGACGCCGCAGCAGCACCCCCGGCACACCACGAGCGTGCAGGGGGCGGCGGACGCGGGGCGGGAAGGGGTGGGCGCGGTGGTCATCCCCGCAGCCTACGGTCACTTGAGCAGGCGGGACATGCGGCGGTCGGCCAGGACCCGGCCCCCGGTCTGGCAGCGCGGGCAGTACTGGAGCGAGGAGTCCGCGAAGGACACCTCGCGGAGCGTCCCGCCGCACACCGGGCACGGCTCGCCGGTCCGGCCGTGCACCCGCAGGCCCAGCCGCTTGCCCGCCTTGAGCTCGGCGGCGCTCAGCCCCCGAGCCCGGCCGACGGCGTCCCGCAGCGTGTCCTCGAGCGCGGCGTACAGCCTCTTCGTCTCGTCCTCCGTCAGCTCCGCGGCGAGCCGGTAGGGGGACATGCGGGCGGCGTGCAGGATCTCGTCCGAGTAGGCGTTGCCGATGCCCGCGATGACGCTCTGGTCGCGCAGGACGCCCTTGATCCTGTGCCGCCGGCCGCGCAGCAGCGCGCGGAAGTCCGCGAGCGTGAAGCCCTCGGCCAGCGGGTCGGGGCCGAGCCGGGCGATGCCGGGCACCTCGGCCGGATCGCGCACGACGTGGACGGCGAGCCGCTTGTGCGTGCCGGCTTCCGTCAGGTCGAACCCGGACCGCTCCGGCCCGCTGAGCCGTACGCGCACGGCGAGCGGCCCCCGTCCGGGGCGCGGCGGCGTCCGCGGCAGGGAGTCCTGCCAGCGCAGCCAGCCCGCGCGGGCCAGGTGGACGACGAGGTGCAGCTCGCCGGCGGCCAGGTCCAGGAACTTGCCGTGCCGGTCGACGCTGGTGAACTCGGCGCCCTCCAGAGCGGTGACCGGTGGGTCGAACGTCTTGAGCACGCTCACCGCGACCGGCCGCACGTCCGCCACGGTCCGGCCGGTGAGCCGGTCGGCCAGGAAGTCGCGGAGGGCCGCCACTTCGGGCAGTTCGGGCATGTGCCCAGTGTCCCGCGGTCGTGGCACCGGGGCACGCGCGGGCGGCCGGACGGGGCCGGGACGGTTCCAAGATCGTCCCGGCCTCCATGACCCCTGGGGAAAGCATTACCCTCCAGCTATGACGGTCATCGGCGACGACATCGACGAGCACATCGATGAGGACAGCGACGCGAACAGGGATGAGAACGGCGACGAGGGCGGGGCGTCCGAGACTGGGATTCCCGCCCGAGGCGGGCTGACGCCACGACAGGCGCGCCTGGTGCGCGGTGTCGCCGCCGCCGTCGTGATGGTGGCGGTCGCCGCCGCGATGAGCGTCCGCTTCGCCGCCGAGCCCTCGCTGGTGACCCTCGGCCTCTACGGGGTCGCCCTGATCCTCTCCGGCACGGCGATCGTCCTCAGCCGCATGGGCCGCACCCGGGTCGCCACCGTCGTCCTCGGCTGCGGCCTCGCCGTCGCCGTCCTCGCCGAACCCCTGCTGAACTAGCGGCCGCTGGCCGCCCAGCGCGCAGAACCGTTGCTTCGCGGTGTGCCGTGCGGGTGAGTAGGCTGCGGGCATGGACGGTGAGCTGCCCGACGTGCGGGCCTCGGATGCGGAACGCGACCAGACCGCCGAGATCCTGCGCGACGCCATGGCCGAGGGACGGCTCGACGTGGACGAGTTCGGCGAACGCCTCGACGCCGTCTACCAGGCCCGCACCCGGGGCGAGCTGAAGCCGCTGGTGGCGGACCTCCCGGAGGCGTCCGGAGGCCGGGCCCCGGACGCACGGCCCGCCGCCGGCTGGGCCGCCCGCTTCGGCGGCACCCCCACCTCCCGGAGCGCGCTGGCGCTCATGTGCGGCTTCGTGCGCAGGGGGCCGTGGGTGGCACCCCGCAGGTTCAACGCCGTGGCCGTGTGCGGCGGCGGCGAGATCGACCTGCGCGAGGCCCGTTTCGAGGACCGTGAGGTCGTCGTCCGGGCCACCGCGATCATGGGCGGTGTGCACATCGTCGTGCCGCACGACGCGGAGGTCACCGTGGGCGGCGTCGGGATCATGGGCGGCTTCGACCACTCGGCCTCGGGCACCGGCGCCCCGGGAGCCGTCCGCGTCGCCGTCACCGGGCTGGCCTTCTGGGGCGGGGTGTCGGTGGAGCGCAAGGCGCCGCGGGGCGAGCGGAAGCGGCGCGACGGCGGCAAGGGCGGCCCGCACGCCCTGCACTGAGCACTCTCGCCGGGGCCGGGCGCGTCCCCGGCCCCGGGGCGCAGAAGCCGGGAAGGGGCCTCCGCCGGGCGCGGGCCCACGGGAGAGAGGAAGGCGGGAGCACATGACCCGCGAGCACATGGCGGACATGGTCGCCCTCCAGGGCCGGTACTGCGCCGAGCTGGGCTCGCCGCTGTACGGGGCGCTGCTCGCGCGGGCGGCGGAGGACGTCCGTACCGGAGGGCCGTGCGCGCGGGCGCTGGCCGGGCACGAGGAGGACGCGGGACCGCAGGGGCTCGCCCTGCGACTGGCCGGCGCCGTCCACGCCCTCGTCCTGAGCGGCCGTGCCCCGGAGCTGGCCCGGTACTACCCGAGCGCGGGGGGCCGGTTCGGCCCGGCCGAGGCCGAGCCCGCCTGGCGGGCCTTCCGCGCGGCCGTCGCCTCCCGGCCCGACGAGGTGCGGACGTGGCTGTCGCGCGCCCCGCAGACCAACGAGGTCGGCCGCGCGCACCTGCTGGTCGCCGGGCTGCTGTGGGCGAGCGACCGGACGCCGCTGCCGATCCGGCTGCTGGAGCTGGGGGCGAGCGCGGGCCTCATGCTCCGGGCCGACCGCTTCCGCTGTACGGCCGAGGGCTTCGACTGGGGCCCACGCGAGGCCGAAGTACACCTGACCGGCACCTGGCGGGGCACGCCCCCCGCCTGGCTGACGGGGGCGGCCCGCAGGCACCCCGAGCTCGACGTCGTCGAACGACGGGGGTGCGACCTCGCCCCGGTCGACCCCCGCTCCGAGGACGGCGCCCTGGCCCTGCGGTCCTACGTCTGGCCCGACCAGACGGCCCGTCACGAGCGGCTCGCGGGCGCGCTCCGGCTCGCGGCGCGCGAGCCCGCCGAGGTCGTCCCGCTCGGCGCGGGCGACTTCCTGGACGGCGTCGAGCTGCGCGAGGGCACCCTGACCGTCGTGTGGCACTCGGTCATGCGGCAGTACGTGCCGAAGCCCGAGTGGGCACGGGTGCAGGCGGCGCTGGACCGGCTCGCCGGGGCCGCCGACGAGCGCGGCGCCCTGCTCCACCTGGCCTTCGAGCCGGTCCGGGTGGGCACCGGGCATCCCTTCCGGCTGCTCGCCCGGCTGAACGACGGCCCGACGACGACGCTGGCCGAGGCGCATCCGCACGGCCTGCCCGCCTACCCGGCGGGCGAGGTGACGGGGCGGGCGGCGTGACCGGGGCCGCGGCGACGCACACGACGCCGGCCTCGGAGGAGGAGGCCCTCGCCGTCCAGCGTGCCCTGCGGTCGCGCGTCGTGGTGGCCGACGAGGCGCCCGCGCCCGGGCAGCCGGGCACCCTGGTCGCGGGGGTCGACGTCGCCTACGACGACGCGCGGAACCGGGTGGCCGCGGCCGTGGTGGTGCTGGACGCCGTCACGCTGGAGCCCGTGGAGGAGGCGACGTCCGTGGGGCCCGTGGCCTTCCCCTACGTCCCGGGGCTGCTGGCGTTCCGGGAGCTGCCGGGGGCGCTGGCCGCCCTCGGGCGGCTGCGGAGCACCCCCGGCCTGGTCGTCTGCGACGGCTACGGGCTCGCCCATCCGCGCCGGTTCGGGCTCGCCAGCCACCTCGGGGTGCTGACGGGGCTGCCGACGATCGGCGTGGCCAAGAACCCCTTCGGCTACCGCCACGGGGAGCTGGGCCGGGAGCGGGGTGCCGTGGCCGCGCTCATGGACGGCGCCGAGGAGGTGGGCGCGGCACTGCGCACCCGGCAGGGCGTGAAGCCGCTCTACGTCTCCGTGGGGCACCGCACGACGCTCGACGCCGCCTGTGCCCACGTCCTCCGTCTGGCCCGTGACCACCGGCAGCCCGAGACGACCCGGCGGGCGGACCGCCTGTGCAGGCTCGCCCTGTCCCGCGCCGCCGAGGCCGCGCCGGGCTGACGCCCCGCGCCCGCCCGACGCTCCCGCCGTCCCGCGGCGGAGGGGACGTGTGGCCCGGTCAGCCGGTGTGGGTCACCCGGAAGGTCAGGCCCGCCGCGCGCAGCCGGGAGATGAGGGCGGGGCCCATCGCCTGCGCGGGGGTCACCTGCCCGGAGGTCGTGGGGAGGGTGTCGAAGGCCAGGCACAGCGCCGACTCGGCCAGGATCTTCGCCGTCTCGTCGTAGCCCGGGTCGCCGCCAAAGACCTCGGTGGCCACCCGCCGGCCGCCGCCCTCGGCCAGGAAGCGGACGGAGAAGCGGCTGCGGGCGCGGCGCTCCTCGCTCGGCCCCTGCCCCGGTGCGAGGCGGGCGGAGAGCCGTCGGCGCACGCCGGGGACCTGGGCGAGTGCGAGGAGGCCCGCCACGGCCGCGACGCCGCCCAGAGCGAGCGACAGCCGCCCGGTGACGGCGGCGTGCCGGTAGGTGAAGTGCGGGCCGTAGCGGTCCAGCGCGGCGGCCGAACGCCCCACGACCTGCGTGTCGATGGTGGGCAGCGGTACCGCCCAGCGGCGCAGGAGGCCCTGACGCCGGATGCCGCCGAGCGGGAGGTGGACGCGCCGGTCCCGGGGGCGGGGCTCGGCCTCCCGGCGCTCCCGGGCGGCCGCCAGCATCTGCGGGACCCGGGAGAAGGCGCCGAGGACGGAGGCGAGGGTGCCGCCGGAGAACGTGGCGTTGCTCCACACGTAACCGTCGACGCGCAGCGGCACGCCCTCGGGCAGCCGCTCGACGGTGTAGAGCACGCCCAGGTCGTGGGGGACGGAGTCGAAGCCGCAGGCGTGGACGAGGCGGGCTCCGGTCTCCCGCGCGGTCGCGTGGTGGGCGACGTACATGCGGTCGACGAACTCGGGCTCGCCGCTGAGGTCCACGTAGTCGGTCCCGGCGGCGGCGCAGGCGGCGACGAGCGGCTCGCCGTACCGCAGGTAGGGCCCGACGGTGCTGATGACGACCCGGGTGTCGGCGGCCAGGGCGCGCAGGGACTCCGGGTCGGCGGCGTCCGCGTGCAGCAGGGGGAGCTCGGCCAGGGCCGGGTCGATCGCGGTGAGCTCGGCGCGGACGGCGGCCAGCTTCGCCTTGTCCCGCCCGGCGAGCGCCCACCGGCAGTCGGCCGGGGCGTTCTCGGCGAGGTAGCGGGCGGTCAGCCGGCCGGTGAAGCCGGTGGCGCCGTAGAGGACGAGGTCGTGGGTGGCGGGCACGTGGCCTCCTGGGCCGGTCGGTTCGGGGTGGGCGTTCGGGGCGGGCGGACGTCGCTGGCCGCGTCTACCGTGACCGTATGGCCAAGACAGCCGGAGATCCAATGGCGGTGCGGGAAGCGGTGCGTGCGTTCGCGCTCACCCTCCCCGGTGCGGTGGAGGAGTTCCCGTGGGGCGAGAGCGTGGTGAAGGTCGACCGGAAGGTGTTCGTGTTCCTCGAGGCTGAGGAGGGCGGGCAGCCGCCGGGTCTGACGGTGAAGCTGACCGACGAGCTGGCCCACGCCCACGCGCTCAGCTGCCCCGGGGCCGCGCCCGCCGGGTACGGGCTGGGGCGTTCGGGCTGGGTGGCCCTGCCCCTCGACGCGCGCGGCGCGCCGGGGGCGGAGCTGCTGTGCGACTGGGCGGAGGAGAGCTACCGGGCCGTCGCCCCCCAGCGGTTCCTCGCCGAACTGGACGGCTGACGGGGCCGCCCGCCCGCCGGGTTCCGCGGCCTGTACCCGTCGGTAATCCCTTGGCCTGCGGGGCTTGTGGAATCGAGAACACGTTCTTAACATCGTCGGTGTTACATCAGTTGTGTCATACGGCTGGGGGCCTGATGCGGGAGCGCGGCGGAACGGGACCGCTGACCGGGGTACGCGTGGTGGAGCTGGCGGGCATCGGGCCGGGCCCGTTCGCCGCCATGCTCCTGGGCGACCTGGGGGCCGACGTCGTACGGGTGGACCGCCCCGGCGGGCCCGGGCTGGGCATCGAGCCCGGCCGCGACGTCACCGGCCGCAACAAGCGCTCCGTCGTCCTCGACCTCAAGACCGCCGCCGGGCGGGAGGCCGTGCTCGGCCTCGTCGAGCGGGCCCACGTCCTGATCGAGGGCTACCGGCCCGGCGTCGCCGAGCGGCTCGGCGTCGGCCCCGAGGAGTGCCTGCGGCGCAACCCCGCCCTCGTCTACGGGAGGATGACGGGCTGGGGCCAGGACGGGCCGCTCGCCCCGCGCGCCGGCCACGACATCGGCTACCTCGCCCTCACCGGGGCGCTGGGCCTCAGCGGTGCCGCGGACGGCCCGCCGCACTTCCCGGCGAACCTCCTCGGGGACTACGCAGGCGGCTCCCTCTACCTCGTCGTCGGCGTCCTCGCGGCGCTGCACCATGCCCGGGAGCACGGCGAGGGGCAGGTCGTGGACGCCGCGATCGTCGACGGCGCCAGCCACCTGACGGCCATGCTGCACGGCATGCTCGCGGCCGGCGCCTGGCAGGACGCCCGCGGGGTGAACCTCCTCGACGGCGGCAGCCCCTTCTACGGCGTCTACGAGACGGCGGACGGCGGCCACATGGCCGTGGGCGCCCTGGAGGAGCGCTTCTACGCCGAGTTCACCCGGCTCCTGGGGCTGGACGAGAAGACGGCCGACCGCTCCGACGTCGGCACCTGGAGCGCCCTGCGCACGGCCGTGGCCGAGCGGTTCCGCAGCCGCACGCGCGAGGAGTGGACGGAGGTCTTCGCCGGCTCCGACGCCTGCGTCGCCCCCGTGCTCTCGCTCCGGGAAGCGCCCGCCCACCCCCACCTCGCGGCCCGCGGGACGTTCACCGAGCACTCCGGGATCACCCAGCCCGCCCCCGCGCCCCGCTTCTCCCGCACCCCCGGTGCCGTGCGCACCGCACCCGCACAGCCCGGCGCCGACACCGAGTCCGTCGCCCGGGACTGGGGCATCGACCCCGCGACCCTCGCCATTCCGACCTGAGCAGCGGCAGGAGCAGCATGCAGCGCGAGATCTACACCGCGGAACACGAGGCGTTCCGCGAGACGGTGAAGGCGTTCCTGGCCAAGGAGGTCACGCCGCACTACGAGACGTGGGAGAGCGAGGGCATCGTCAGCCGCGAGGCCTGGCGCGCCGCGGGGCGGCAGGGCCTGCTGGGCATGGCCGTGCCGGAGGAGTACGGCGGCGGAGGCGAGCCGGACTTCCGCTTCAGCGCCGTCATGGCCGAGGAGTTCGCCAAGTGCGGTGCCTCCGGTCTCGCCCTCGGCCTGCACAACGACATCATCGGGCCCTATCTCCTCGGCCTCGCCACCGAGGAGCAGAAGCGCCGCTGGCTGCCGGGCTTCTGCAGCGGCGAGACGATCACCGCCATCGCGATGACCGAGCCGGGGGCCGGTTCCGACCTCCAGGGCATCCGCACGGCCGCCGAGGACCGTGGCGACCACTGGCTGCTCAACGGCTCCAAGACGTTCATCTCCAACGGCATCCTGGCCGACCTGGTGGTCGTCGTCGCCAAGACGACCCCGGAGGGCGGCGCCAAGGGCCTCAGCCTGCTGGTCGTCGAACGGGGCATGGAGGGCTTCGAACGCGGCCGCAACCTCGACAAGATCGGCCAGAAGTCCCAGGACACCGCCGAGCTGTTCTTCCGCGACGTCGAAGTGCCCAAGGAGAACCTCCTCGGCGAACTCGACGGCGCGTTCGTCCACCTGATGACGCACCTGGCCCAGGAGCGCATGGCCATCGCGGTCGCCGCGATCACCGTAGCCGAGCACCTCCTCGAGACCACCATGGCCTACGTCAAGGAGCGCGAGGCGTTCGGCCGCCCGCTGGCCCGTCTCCAGCACATCCGCTTCGAGATCGCGGAGATGGCCACCGAGTGCGCCGTCACCCGCAGCTTCGTCGACCGCTGCATACGGGAGCACGCCGAGGGCGCGCTCGACGCCGTCCACGCGTCCATGGCCAAGTGGTGGTCCACCGAGCTGCAGAAGCGCGTCACCGACCGCTGCCTGCAACTTCACGGCGGCTACGGGTACATGCTGGAGTACCCGGTGGCCCGCGCCTTCACCGACGGCCGCATCCAGACCATCTACGGCGGCACCACCGAGATCATGAAGGAGATCATCGGTCGCTCCCTCCTCGGCTGACCGCCCGATCTCCGGGGCGTGCGCCCCGGCTCCCGCACCTTCACTCACCACCGAAAGGCCGCACCGTGAGCACCGAAGCGTTCGTCTACGACGCCATCCGTACCCCGCGTGGGCGCGGAAAGGCCAACGGTTCCCTGCACACCACCAAGCCGGTCGACCTCGTCGTCGGCCTGATCCACGAGATCCGGGCCCGCTTCCCGGACCTGGACCCGGCCGCGATCGACGACGTCGTCCTCGGCGTCGTCAGCCCGCACGGCGACCAGGGCTCCGACATCGCCAAGATCTCCGCCATCGCCGCCGGACTGCCCGACACCGTCGCCGGCGTCCAGGAGAACCGCTTCTGCGCCTCCGGGCTGGAGGCCGTCAACATGGCCGCCGCCAAGGTGCGCTCCGGCTGGGAGGACCTGGTGCTGGCCGGAGGCGTGGAGTCCATGTCGCGGCTGCCGATCGGCAGCGACGGCGGCGCCTGGTTCGCCGACCCGATGACGAACCTCGAAACGGGCTTCGTGCCGCAGGGCATCGGCGCCGACCTCATCGCCACCGTCGAGGGCTTCACCCGCCGGGACGTGGACGAGTACGCGGCCCTCTCCCAGGAGCGCGCCGCCGAGGCCTGGAAAGAGGAGCGCTTCGCCCGCTCGGTCGTCCCCGTGACGGACCGCAGCGGGCTGACGATCCTCGACCACGACGAGCACATCCGCCCCGGCACCACCGCGGACTCCCTCGCGAAGCTGAAGCCCTCCTTCGCCACCATCGGCGACATGGGCGGCTTCGACGCCGTCGCACTGCAGAAATACCACTGGGTGGAGCAGATCGACCACGTCCACCACGCGGGCAACTCCTCCGGCATCGTGGACGGTGCCGCGCTGGTCGCGATCGGCAACGAGGAGACCGGGCGCCGCTACGGCCTCACCCCGCGCGCCCGCATCCTGTCCGCCGCCGTCTCCGGCGCCGACCCGACGATCATGCTCACCGGCCCCGCGCCCGCCTCCCGCAAGGCGCTCGCCAAGGCCGGGCTGACCATCGACGACATCGGCCTCGTCGAGATCAACGAGGCCTTCGCCGCCGTCGTCCTGCGCTTCGTGCGCGACATGGGCCTCAGCCTGGACAAGGTCAACGTCAACGGCGGAGCCATCGCCATGGGCCACCCCCTGGGCGCCACCGGCGCCATGATCCTCGGCACCCTCGTCGACGAACTGGAGCGGCGCGACCAGCGGTACGGGCTGGCCACCCTGTGCGTCGGCGGCGGGATGGGCATCGCCACCGTCGTCGAACGCCTCTGACGCCCCGCGCCCCGCCCGGACCCGACACACCCCTGGAGACCCACCGCCATGCCCGAGCCCACGTCCTCGACGATCCGCTGGGACCGAGACGCCGACGACATCGTCACCCTCACCCTCGACGACCCCGACCAGTCCGCCAACACGATGAACGCGGCCTTCACCGCGTCCCTGTCCGCCGTAGCCGACCGGCTGGAGGCCGAGCGCGACTCCGTCCGCGGCGTCATCATCACCTCCGCCAAGAAGTCGTTCTTCGCCGGAGGCGACCTGCGCCTGCTCATCCAGGCCACGCCGGAGACGGCCCGGGAGGTCATGGACACGGGCCTGCGGATCAAGCGCGATCTGCGCCGCATCGAGACCCTGGGCAAGCCCGTCGTCGCGGCCATCAACGGCACCGCCCTCGGCGGCGGCTACGAGATCGCCCTCGCCTGCCACCACCGCGTCGCCCTGGACGTGGGCGGCAGCCGGATCGGCCTGCCCGAGGCCACCCTCGGCCTGCTCCCCGGCGGTGGCGGCGTCGTGCGCACCGTGCGGCTGCTGGGCATCGCCGACGCGCTGCTGAACGTCCTCCTCCAGGGCCAGCAGCACGTCCCGGCCGCCGCACGCGAGAAGGGGCTCGTGCACGCACTGGCCACCTCCGAGGAGGACCTGCTGGCCCAGGCGCGCGCCTACATCGAGGCCAACCCCGAGGCACAGCAGCCCTGGGACGCCCCCGGCTACAAGATCCCCGGCGGCACGCCCGCACACCCCAAGTTCGCGGCGAACCTCCCCGCCTTCCCCGCCAACCTGAGGAAGCAGACCGGCGGCGCGCCCTACCCGGCCCAGCGCAACATCCTCGCCGCCGCCGTCGAGGGCAGCCAGGTCGACTTCGCGGGCGCCGAGCTCATCGAGGGCCGCTACTTCACCGAACTCGTCATCGGCCAGACCTCGAAGAACATGATCCAGGCGTTCTTCTTCGACCTCCAGGCCGTCAACTCCGGCGCCAGCCGCCCCGGCGGCGTCCCCGAGCGCACGGTCCGCAAGGTCGCCGTGCTCGGCGCCGGCATGATGGGCGCCGGGATCGCCTACTCCTGCGCCAAGGCCGGCATCGACGTCGTCCTCAAGGACGTCTCGGAGGAGGCCGCCCAGAAGGGCAAGGACTACTCCGTCGGCCTGGTGGACAAGGCCCTCGCCCGGGGGCGTACCACCCAGGAGAAGCGGGACGCCCTCCTCGCCCGCATCACTCCCACCGGCGACCCGGCCGACGTCGCGGGCTGCGACGCCGTCATCGAGGCCGTCTTCGAGAACACCGAGCTCAAGCACAAGGTTTTCCAGGAGATCCAGCACCTCGTCGAGCCCGACGCGCTCCTGTGCTCCAACACCTCCACCCTGCCCATCACCGGTCTGGCCGAGGGCGTCGAGCGCGAGAGCGACTTCATCGGGCTGCACTTCTTCTCGCCCGTCGACAAGATGCCCCTGGTCGAGATCGTGCGCGGCGAGAAGACCGGCGACGAGGCCCTCGCCCGCGCCTTCGACCTGGTCCGGCAGATCAACAAGACGCCCATCGTCGTCAACGACGCCCGCGGCTTCTTCACCTCGCGCGTCATCGGCCAGTTCCTCAACGAGGGCGTGGCGATGGTCGGCGAGGGCATCGAGCCCGCCTCCGTCGAGCAGGCCGCCGCCCAGGCCGGCTACCCCGCCAAAGTGCTCTCCCTCATGGACGAACTGACCCTCACCCTGCCCCGCAAGATCCGCAACGAGACCCGCGCCGCGCTGGAGGCCGAGGGGCTTCAGTGGCCCGAGCACCCCGCCGAGCGGATCATCGACCGCATGGTCGACGAGTTCGGCCGCCCCGGCCGCAGCGGCGGCGCCGGGTTCTACGACTACGAGGACGGCAGGCGCACCCGCCTGTGGCCCGGCCTGCGCGAGCACTTCGGCCGCCCCGGCGGCGAGCAGCCCGAGGTCCCCTTCGAGGACATGAAGGAGCGCATGCTCTTCTC
Source organism: Streptomyces sp. WMMC1477 (assembly GCF_027460245.1). Taxonomy (NCBI): domain Bacteria; kingdom Bacillati; phylum Actinomycetota; class Actinomycetes; order Kitasatosporales; family Streptomycetaceae; genus Streptomyces; species Streptomyces sp. WMMC1477. The sequence goes on from NZ_JAPZBD010000003.1 coordinate 5,153,666, forward strand.
CGAGGCGCTCGACACCGTGCGCTGCCTGGAGGAGGGCATCCTCACCACCGTCGCGGACGCCAACATCGGTTCCATCATGGGCATCGGCTTCCCGCCCTGGACGGGCGGCGCCCTGCAGTACATCAACGGTTACGCGGGCGGCCTGCCCGGCTTCGTCGCCCGCGCCCGCGAGCTGAGCGAGCGCTACGGCCCGCGCTTCGCCCCGCCGGCGCTCCTGCTGGCCAAGGCCGAGAAGGGCGAACGCTTCAGCGACTGACGTCCTCGTCGTCCTTGCCGTCGTCCGTGGCCGGTGCGGCCGCGGGCCCGAGCTGCGGGGCGCGCTCCCCGGGGAACGCGCCCCGCAGCTCCGCCTTGAGGGAGCGCTGGAACGCGGTCAGCAGCGCCTGCACGACGACCGGCTGCATGTGCGCGGACAGCGACTTCATCCGCTCCACCTCGTCCGGGGCGGGCCCGGAGGCCCGGTAGGGCTCCCACACCTCGTCCCGGAACAGCTGGCTCAACTCCCGGGCCACCCCCCGGGCGTGCTCGACGACGACCGCCCGGGCAGCCGTGATCGACTCCAGCGAGAACGGCACGTCCAGCAACTGCACGCCCAGGTGCAGCAGCCCCGGGTCGACCAGGAACACCCCCGGGTCGTCCGTGCGCTCCAGCACGCTCATCGCCGCCAGCCGCTCCACGTCCGCGTCGGCCAGCGCCCGCCCGCACCGCCGCTCCAGCTGCTCCCGGGTCACCTCGTCCGCCGTGTCCGGCATCCAGGACGCCACCAGGGCACGGTGAATGGCCAGCTCCGCCGCGCTCAGCCCCTCCGGCAGCCGCTGCACGTACCGCTCGATCGCCGCCAGCGTCATGCCCTGGCTCTGCAGCTCCTCGATGAGCGCGAGCCGCGACACGTGGTCGGGACCGTACCGCCCCACCCGCCTCGGCCCGATCTCCGGCGGCGGGAGCAGACCGCGCGTGCTGTAGAAACGAATCGTGCGCACGGTGACACCCGCGCGCGCGGCCAGCTCGTCGACGGTCATGCTGCTCATCGTTCAACACTATTGCTGTCTCACCAGAACTGTGAAGCCGTCCGCAGTCCGGCATGCCGCCTCAGAGGGGACCCGCACTGCCCTCCACGGCCTGAATGAGACATTCGAGTTTGTCTGCGTCGCGGGCGCAGATGACCTCCAGGCCGTCGCCGTGCTCATACTCGGAGAACACGCGGGCGATTCCGGCAGGACGCTGGGGTGCGCGTCCGCGAGCTGGTCGGTGGTGACCTGCTCGTTCGACGCGGCGGTGAGGTAGCGGCGGCCGATGTGCGGGATGTCGGAGACGCGGGTCTCCTGCGTGTCGTGGAACACGCACATGAGGGCGACCCTGGCCGGGTCGGCGTCCTCCATCATCGCGAGGACGGAGCCGACTCGACGATGTTCCGCAAAGGTGCGAAGAACGCCACGGGTTCACGCTGGACGTGGCGGACGTGGCGGACGTGGCGGACGTGGCGGACGTGGCGGACGTGGCGGAGGTGGCGGACGTGGAGGCGCGGGGCCGGCGTCGTGGGCGACGGTCGAGTACGTGCCCGGCCGGAGCGTGTTCGAGGTCGAGCAGTACGGGCCCCGTCGGCTGTGGGACGAGGCCGAGGCGGCCTGTCGCTGGTGGGAGTCCCGGGACCGGCCGGGCCGGGACCGGTTCGGCCGGTCCGTCGACCGCGACGCCCAGCGGGTCTGGCTCGACGAGCCCGGCCAGCCGGTGCCCCTTCTCGGTTGACGGCCGCACCCTGGTAGTGCGCCAAGGCTCCGGGGCGGGTACCGTTCCTGGCCGTCGTCGGGCTCGTGCGCTGCCGTCGTCGCCGGGGTAGGTACACATCCGCATCGAGGCAGGCGACGGACATTGCGACGATCTGAACGGGCCTTGGCCTGGGCCTCGGTGGACACCGAGCCTGCCCCCGGCCGGCAACCACCTGTACGAGGAGTTCCGCTATGGCGACCGAACCCACCGCGACCGTTCCCGTCCCCGGACAGGAACCCGTCCTCATCACCGCTGAGCAGATCAGAGCTGCCACGATCGGGATCGCACCCGACCCCATCTTCACCTACGCCGTCGAGATCGACGGCCGGTGGTGGCCACCACGTCAAGTGGTCTACCGCGCTATCGGCCGCAGCCAGTCCAACGACCGCCCGATCAGCCATCGGTGTGTGGAAGCCCTGGCCGCTCTCGGCTTCCGCACCTTCGAGCCGGTTACCTTCAACGAGAAGGGACGCGTCGTCGTCCCGGACGACCGCCGGCGTCAGAACTGACCGGCCCCGGCCCCGTCGATGTTCGTGCCGCCCCCCGATAGCCGAGGCCGGCGCGGCGTGAGGGCCACGCGTCCGGGCGGGCCGGTGGGTGCCGGGCGCCCGGACGCGTGGTGGTGGGGTCAGACGGTGGGGCTCAGGAGCCGATGACCGGGTAGTGGTCGGAGAGGTTGTCGTAGGTGTAGGAGACCCACCAGCTCGTGACGGTCCACGGGGCGGTGCGCTCGTCGACCGTGTGGTTGTTCCAGTCCGCCGGACGGGCGTGGCCCGCCCGGTACAGGACGTGGTCCAGGTGCTCCTTGGGGTCGTCCGGGTAGCGGTAGGCGGCGATGGAGTTGCGCTCGGTGTCGAAGGAGTACGTGAGGCCCGACCGGCTGTCGGAGTCCACCAGACCGGCGTCGGCCAGCATGTTCGCGTACTCGGCGCTGTGACTGTCCACGTTGAAGTCACCGGCGACGACGACCTGTTCACCGGCCGGGATGTCCTTGGCGTCCAGGAAGGCGTCGAGTTCCCGGAACTGGCGGCTGCGCACCTGGGCGGGCTCGCCCGCGTCGCAGCCGTCGTCGGTGGACTGGGCGTGGGTGCCGACCACGTGCACCGGGGTGCCGTTCACGTCCAGCTCGGTGTAGACGAAGCCCTTGTTCGACCACCAGTCGGCGCCGCAGCCGTCAGCGTAGACGTACTGCTCCTGGCGCACGATCGGCCACTTGCTCAGGATGGTGACGCCGCCGTCCTCCGGGGTGGTGGCGGAGTAGGAGCCGCCGGTGGCGTCCCAGCCGTCGCGGGAGCGGCCGAGCACCGGTGTCTGGTGGGGGTACTCGGCGGCGGCGCCGTTCATGAGCGTGCCGGAGGAGGCGTTGTCGAAGGCCTCCTGGACGACGACGACGTCGTTGCCCTGGAAGAAGCCGGTCTTCGGTATCTCGGTCGCCCGGTGCTCCTGGCCCCAGTTGGGATAGAGGTTCTGGCTCATGAGGAACACGTTGTAGGTGAGCACCCGCAGATGCGGGGACTCGGAGGCTGTCGGGGCGGCGGTGGCCGGGGACACGGTGGCCGCGAGGGTGGCGGCGACGGCGGCGGTGGCGACGGCCGCCGACCGGGTGGGGCGTAGCCGCAGGCGCTTCGGCACGGTGAACTCCCTTGAAGGTGTGGGGACGGTGCCGGAAATGAAAGCAGCGGGGGGTACTTGCAGGTAACCCTCAGGGATGCGAAAAGTGGACGCCTGACCAAGATTTTTGGCGCGCACGCCCCACCGGAGTCGAAGGGCTTCCGGCGGGGCGAGCGCGGTCACTTGTCCGGACAGGGCTCAGTCCAGCGTCGCCGGGTCGACCTCGTGCACCTCCCCGTCCACCCGGAGCCAGCGCGTGATGCCCAGGGAGCGCAGGAACGGCAGGTCGTGTCCGGCCACGACCAGCGCGCCGCGGTAGGCCTCCAGTGCGGTGGTGAGCTGCTCGACGGAGGCGAGGTCGAGGTTGTTCGTCGGCTCGTCCAGGAGCAGGAGCTGCGGGGCCGGCTCGGCGAGCAGGAGGGCCGCGAGGGTGGCCCGGAGGCGCTCGCCGCCCGAGAGCGTGCCCACGACCTGGTCGGCCCGCCGGCCCCGGAAGAGGAACCGGGCGAGCTGGGCGCGGGCGCCGTTGTTCCCGGCCCGGGGAGCCAGCCGCGTCACGTTCTCGACGATGCTCAGCTCCTCGTCCAGCACGTCCAGGCGCTGCGGCAGCAGCCGTGCGGGGACCTGGGTCGTGATCGTCCCCTCGGCGGCGGGGAGCCGTCCGGCGATCGTGTGCAGCAGCGTCGACTTGCCCGCGCCGTTCGCCCCGATCAGGGCGATCCGCTCGGGCCCGTGGATGTCGAACGTGGCCCGGACGCCGCAGCGCAGCGCCACCTCCCGCAGGGTGAGCACCTGCCGGGCCGGGGGCACGGCGGTGGCGGGGAGGTCCACCCGGATGCGCTTGTCCTCCCGTACCTGCCCGGCCGCCTCCGTCAGCCGCTCCCGGGCCTCGGCGAGCCGCTGCTCGTGCAGGATGCGGTGCTTGCCCGCCGAGACCTGCGCGGTGCGTGCCCGCATCCGCATGACGGCTCGCGGCTCGCGCTTGTTGGCGTACATCTTCTTCGCGTACCGGTCCCGGGCGGCGAGATGCTGCCGGGCTTCGGTCAACTCCCGCTTCTGCCGCTGGACGTCGGCCTCGGCCACCCGCACCATCCGCTCGGCGGCCGCCTGTTCGGTGGCCAGGGCCTCCTCGTAGGCCGAGTACCCGCCGCCGTAGAGGCGTACCGAGCCGTCGTCCAGATCAGCGATCCGGTCGACGCGCTCCAGCAGTTCGCGGTCGTGGCTGACGACGACGAGCAGGCCCGACCAGCCGTCGACGGCCTCGTACAGCCGCTGCCGGGCGGTCAGGTCGAGGTTGTTGGTCGGCTCGTCCAGGAGCAGCACGTCGGGGCGGCGCAGCAGGAGCGCGGCGAGCCGGAGGAGCACGCACTCGCCGCCGGACATCTCGCCGATCGTGTGGTCGAGTTGGACGCCGCTGAGGCCGAGCGAGCCCAGCGTGGCGCGGGCGCGCTCCTCGACGTCCCAGTCGTCGCCGAGGACCGTGAAGTGCTCCTCGCGCGCGTCACCGGACTCGATCGCGTGCAGGGCGGCGCGGCGCTCCGCCATGCCGAGGGCCTCGTCCACCCGCAGCCCCGTCGCCAGTGTGACGTCCTGGGGCAGGTAGCCGACCTCGCCGACGAGGCGCAACGACCCCGCCGTGGGCTCGAGGACACCGGCCATCAGCTTCAGCAGCGTGGACTTGCCGGAGCCGTTGCGGCCGATCAGTCCGGTGCGTCCGGTGCCGAAGAGAAGGTCGAGGCCGTCGAAGACGGTGGTGCCGTCGGGCCAGGCGAACGCCAGCCCGGAGGCCGTGATCGACAGGTTGGTCCGGGCGGTGGACGACAGGTGTGACGTAGACATAGGCGTCTCCTGGGAGCCGTGCGAGAGAGTCGCGGGGGAGCGGTGGACGACGTGGGGAAGACACCGCGGACCGGGCCAGGAGGGGGAGAGGCCGGGAGAGGAGCGTCAGGCGGGCTCGCCTCCGAGGTCGCACCCGTGGCACGCGCCGGACGGCGCCGACGACCCGGAACGCGGGTACGCCGGTGTGCACACGGTGTCTTCCGACCTCAGACGAGCAACGGCCTTCTCCGATCGACGACATCACGGCCGAGGTAGAAGGTAGGGGCGGCCCCGGGGGTGTGCAAGGGATTTACGCGGGGCCGGGAACTGTGCTGTGCTGCCATCTATGGTCCATACCAGTGCGCATGCCGCTCACCCGACGGTGCCGCTGCGGCCGATGACCGTCCCCGCCCACGAGGCGGCGGACCGCAGCCGTGCCTTCCACGCCGTCATGGCCCGCCGCCGCACCGTGCGGGACTTCGACTCCCGGCCCGTTCCCGACACCGTGGTCGACTGGGCGATCCGTACCGCCGCGACGGCGCCCAGCGGTGCCCACGTCCAGCCCTGGCGCTTCGTCGTCATCACCGACCCGGACCGCAAGCGGCGGCTGCGCGAGGCCGCCGAGGAGGAGGAGCGGGAGTTCTACGAGCGCCGCGCCTCCGCGGAGTGGCTGGAGGCGCTGGCGCCCCTGGGCACCGACTGGCGCAAGCCGTTCCTGGAAGAGGCCCCGGTGGTGATCGTCGTCTTCGAGGTCCACAAGGGGCCGCGGACGCCGCGGCCCTACTACACCAAGGAGTCCGTCGGCATCGCCGTCGGACTCCTGCTGGCCTCGCTGCACCAGGCGGGCCTGGCCACCCTCACCCACACACCGAGCCCGATGCGCTTCCTGAACGAGGTGTGCGAGCGCCCGGCCGAGGAGCGCGCCGCCTACGTCATCCCCGTCGGCTACCCGGCCCCGGACGCGCGGGTGCCGGACCTGAGCCGCAAGAGCCTGGACGAGGTCCTCGTGCGGCTGTGACGGCGCCGGGGCGCCCCGGGACCGGGAACCCGGCCCCGGGGCGCCCCGGTGGTGCTCACCTCAGGCCGGACCGGCCGTGACGCCGGACCGGGCGCCGTCAGGCCAGGCCCGCGCGGCGCAGGGCGTCGGCCATCGCGTCGTTGGCGGGCGGCGCGTCCTGGCGTCGGCCCTCGCGCCGGCCGTCCTTGCGGCCGCCGCGCTGCCCGCGGCGTTCGCCGCCCTCCCGGCGCTGCGGGACACCGGCCTGGCGGCCGCCCCGCCGCTCCCCGGCGGGCTTGCCCGGCTCGTCGTCCAGCCGCAGCGTCAGCGAGACGCGCTTGCGGTTCTCGTCCACCTCCAGGACCTTCACCTTGACGATGTCCCCGGGCTTGGCGACGTCGCGCGGGTCCTTGACGAAGGTCTTCGACATGGCCGAGACGTGGACCAGGCCGTCCTGGTGCACGCCGACGTCCACGAACGCCCCGAACGCCGCCACGTTGGTGACGACGCCTTCGAGCACCATGCCGGGGCGGAGGTCGCCGATCTTCTCCACGCCCTCCTTGAACGCCGCCGTGCGGAACGCCGGCCGCGGGTCGCGCCCCGGCTTCTCCAGCTCGGCCAGGATGTCGGTGACGGTGGGCAGACCGAAGGCCTCGTCCACGAAGTCGGCGGGCTTCAGGGAGCGCAGTACCTTGGTGTTGCCGACGAGGGTCGTGACGTCACCGCCCTCGGCCCGCGCCATCCGCCGCACCACCGGGTACGCCTCGGGGTGCACGCTGGAGGCGTCCAGCGGGTCTTCCCCGCCCCGGATGCGCAGGAAGCCCGCGCACTGCTCGAACGCCTTGGGGCCCAGGCGCGGCACGGACCTGAGCGCGGTGCGGCTGCCGAAGGGTCCGTTGGCGTCCCGGTGGGAGACGATGTTCTCCGCGAGCGTGGCCCCGATCCCGGAGACGCGGGAGAGCAGGGGCGCGGATGCGGTGTTGACGTCCACGCCGACGCCGTTCACGCAGTCCTCGACGACGGCGTCCAGCGAGCGGGAGAGCTTCACCTCGGACAGGTCGTGCTGGTACTGGCCGACGCCGATCGAGCGCGGGTCGATCTTGACCAGCTCGGCCAGCGGATCCTGGAGGCGGCGCGCGATGGACACGGCACCGCGCAGCGACACGTCCAGGTCGGGGAGTTCCTGCGAGGCGAACGCCGAGGCGGAGTACACCGAAGCCCCGGCCTCGGAGACCATCACCTTCGTCAGCCCCAGCCCGGGCTCGCGGGCGAGCAGGTCGGCGGCGAGCTTGTCCGTCTCGCGGGAGGCGGTGCCGTTGCCGATCGCGATCAGCTCCACCCCGTGCGCCCGGGCCAGTTCGGCGAGGGTGGCCAGGGACTCGTCCCACTTGCGCGCGGGGGCGTGCGGGTAGATCGTCGCCGTGGCGGCGACCTTCCCGGTGGCGTCCACGACGGCGACCTTGACCCCGGTGCGCAGCCCCGGGTCCAGCCCCATCGTGGTGCGGCTGCCCGCCGGGGCCGCCAGCAGCAGATCCCGCAGGTTGGCCGCGAAGACGCCGACGGCCTCGTCCTCGGCGGCCTGCCGCAGCCGGGTGCGCAGGTCGATCTGGAGGTGGACCAGGACGCGGGTGCGCCAGGCCCAGCGCACCGTCCCCGCCAGCCAGTCGTCCGCCGGGCGCCCCCGGTGGACGATGCCGAAGCGGGCCGCGATGGCCCGCTCGTAGGGCCCGGGGCCTGTCGCCTCGGTGCTCTCGGCCGCCTCGGGCTCCAAGGCGAGGTCGAGCACCTCCTCCTTCTCGCCGCGCAGCATGGCCAGCACCCGGTGCGAGGGCAGGTCGGTGAACGGTTCGGCGAAGTCGAAGTAGTCGGCGAACTTGGCGCCCTGCTCCTCCTTGCCCTCCCGCACCCTGGCCGTCAGCCGCCCGTGCCGCCACATGCGCTCGCGCAGCTCACCGATCAGGTCGGCGTCCTCGGAGAACCGCTCGGTGAGGATGGCCCGGGCGCCCTCCAGCGCCGCGCCCGCGTCGGCCACCCCGCCTTCCGGGGCGACGAACGCGGCGGCCGCGGCCTCGGGCGCCACCGTCGGGTCCGCGAGCAGCCCCTCCGCCAGCGGCTCCAGGCCCGCCTCGCGGGCGATCTGCGCCTTGGTGCGCCGCTTGGGCTTGTAGGGCAGGTAGATGTCCTCCAGCCGGGCCTTGGACTCGGCCGCGCGGATGCGCGCCTCCAGGGCGTCGTCCAGCTTGCCCTGCTCCCGCACGGAGTCGAGGATGGCGGTGCGCCGCTCCTCCAGCTCCCGCAGATAGCGCAGCCGTTCCTCGAGGGTCCGCAGCTGCGCGTCGTCCAGCGTGCCGGTGGCCTCCTTGCGGTAGCGGGCGATGAACGGCACGGTCGAGCCGCCGTCGAGAAGGTCGACAGCGGCCTTGACCTGGCGTTCGGCGACGCCGAGCTCGTCGGCGATCCTGGCTTCGATGGACTGGGTCGTTGCGGTCACGCCCCGCATTGTGGCAGGCCGCCGTGACGGCGCGGGGAACCCCCGCCGTGGCCGTGGCCGCTCAGCCGCCGATGAGGTCGCCGGGAAAGCCGCCCGCCCCGATCACGGCGCCGGTGAAGACGGTGCCCAGCTCGGTGAGGCGCTCCACGCCCGCCGCGCCGAGGTGTTCGTAGGGGGCGCGGTCCCTGCGGTCGGTCTCGATCTCCAGTTCGCGGCGCAGGGCGACGCCCTCGTCGGTGAGTTCTCCCTCGGCGTCCAGAAGTCCCCGGGCGCGCAGCCGTTCCTGTGCCGCGCTCCAGTCGTCCTGGGTGTAACCGCGGGTCTCGAGCGCCCACTTGAGGCTCATGCCCTTGCCGGAGGAGGTGTGGGTGACCTGTGCGTCGAGCCCCGGGAGGTCCGCGCCCATGAGGACGGCGAGGTGGGCGTCGCCGCGGTGCTCCCGCAGCAGGGTGGCGGCGTGCCACAGGGCGAGGTGGGGTTCCTCCGGCACGGGCAGGTCGGCGTGCGCGGCGTACAGCGGCCGGGCGCCGCGCTCGCAGGCCTCGGTGGCGTGCAGGGCGAGCGTGGCGGCCTCGGCGAGCTCGGGGGAGGCGATGGCCTCGGGTCCGAGGAGCCGGCGCAGGCTGCGGTCGGCCGCCCGGAGCCGGGCGTCGAGGACCTGGCCCGGTGTGGCCGTCTCCCAGGCCGCGGGCAGGTGGCGTGCGATGAGGTCGTAGCTGAAGCTGTAGAACGTCGCGGCGACGGTGCCGGGGCCGACGGCCCCGAGCGCGGCGGAGCGGCCGGCGAAGTAGGCGGACGACCAGTCGGTGAGGCCGAGGGCGCCCATCTCCTCGCGGGTCTCGGGGGCGAAGTAGACGGTGGAGTGCAGCGGGTTGAGGACGTTGTGGCAGCGTCGCCCGGCACGCTCGTGGAGTGTCGTCATGCCGACACGCTACTGAGCGCTTGCTTATCTGGCTAGGCCCGTCAGGCCCGGGTTTCCCGGGCCGGTGTCCGGGCCGCCGTCCAACGTCGCGGGCCAGGTGAACCGCGGGGTGCGCCGCTCCAGGAACGCGGCCACGCCCTCCTGCGCCTCCCCGCTGGCCTCGGACTCGCGCTGCCAGTGGGCCGCCCGCTCCGGCGGCACCGGCCCGGCCGCGAACTCCTTGGCCGCCGCCTGGGTCAGCCGGGAGCGCCCGGCGAGGGCGCGGGTGAAGGCGGTCACGCGGCCGTCGAGTGCCGTCTCGGGCAGGACCTCGTCCAGCAGCCCGGTGCGCAGGGCCCGGCCGGAGTCGATGAGCTCGGCGGAGAAGAGCAGGTACTTGGCCGTGGCCGGGCCGACGAGCCCGACCAGCCGGCGCGTGGAGGAGGCGGGGTAGGCGATGCCGAGCTTGGCGGGGGTGATCCCGAACCGGGCGTCCTCGGCGGCGAACCGCAGATCACAGGCGACGGCGAGCTGGCAGCCGCCGCCGACGCAGAAGCCGCGGACGGCGGCGACCGTCGGCCTGGGGAAGGCGGCCAGGGCCTCCTCGGCGGCCACGGCGAGGCCCTGCGGCGTGCTGTCCCCGCGCAGGTCGGCGATGTCCGCCCCGGCGCAGAAGGTGTCACCCGAGCCGGTCAGCACCAGGGCGCGGACCCCGGGGTCGGCGGCGAGGCGGTCCAGGGTCACGGGCAGCTCCCGCCACATAGCCGCCGTCATCGCGTTGCGCTTGGCGGGGTGGTGCAGACGCACGGTCGCGACGGCGTCGGACACCGTGCACAGCAGACCTGACTCCATGCCCGGATGTTATGCCCCGCCTCGGCGGGGGAGGCGTGCGGGTTGTGCGGGCCACTCCGCCCGGAAGGGGAATCCCCGGACTTGGGTACGAATCTGGGCATGCGGCCCGGATGCCCCGAAATTCGATCGCTTCCGGTCTTTCTCGTCGTCGTTCCGGATGGAAAGGGTGGATAGGGAAACAAAAAAGGCCAATTTGCGGCAGGTTGCCCTTGGGTAACGGCGTGGGTCAACACTCGAAGGGAACAGGCGGCCCGCCCGGTGCGACGGGCCGCACCCCGACAGGGAGAAGAGGGCGGGTGCCGATCACGATGGAGAGCAGCGGGAGAGCCCTGCAGCCACCGCCGCAGGGCGGCGTGGCTTACGAAGGAGCCTGGCGGTTCACCGCCCCCGCGCTGGACTCCTCGGTTCCGCGGGTGCGTCACGCCGTGCGCGACCTGATCCGGCGGCAGCGGGCGCCCGTGCCGCCGGACCACCTCGACGGGCTGATGCTCATCGTCTCCGAGCTGGTGACGAACTCCGTCCGCCACGCCGCCCTGCTGTCCCCGCAGCTCGGAGTGGAGGTCTCGCTGGGCGACGGATGGGCGCGGGTGGCCGTCGAGGACGGCCACCCCTACCGGCCCAAGGCGCTGGTGTCCGACCCTGCCGAGGAGCACCTCGGCGGGCGCGGGCTGCTGCTGGTGAAGGCGGTCGTCGCCGAGTACGGCGGGGTCTGCGACGTCGAGCAGACGGCCGTGGGCGGCAAGGTCGTGTGGGCCGCCCTGCCGCTGGCGGAGCGCTGAGGCCCGTCCGGCGGATCAGGGCGGGGAACGCCGCACACCGGTCGGCGGAACCGCCGTGCGGCCGGCGCCCCGCCCGCCAGTGTGTGGAGCCGCGCGAGGGTCACCAGCCGCCGCGGCTGCCGACGGCGGCGCGGATGCCGGGCCGGGCGGCGTCCAGGACGGTCATGAACCACGCCGAGAACGTGTCCCTGGCGTGCCGGACGGCGAGCTCCTCCGGGGTGACGAACGCCGTCTCGGCGACCTCCTCCGGGTCCGGGGCGAGCGGCGCCCGGACGAGCCCGGCGAACAGGTGGTTGTACTCCTGCTCCACGAGCCCCGAGGCCGGGTCGGGGTGGTTGTAGGTGACCGTCCCGGCCTCGGCCAGCAGGGCCGGGGCCACGCCCAGCTCCTCCTGGACGCGGCGCGTGGCGGCGGCGAACGGCGGCTCCCCGGGGTAGGGGTGCCCGCAGCACGTGTTGGACCACACGCCGGGGGAGTGGTACTTGCCCAGAGCCCGGCGCTGGAGCAGGAGCCGGCCGTCCTCGTCGAAGAGGAAGACCGAGAACGCCCGGTGCAGCCGCCCCGGCGCCTGGTGCGCGGAGAGCTTCTCCGCCGTGCCGATCGTCGTGCCCTGCTCGTCGACGAGCTCCAGCATGATGGGTGCCGCGGTGTCGTTGCTCATATGGGCCTTTATATCGCTGGACGGGGCCCCGGCGCCGCCAGTTGGCGATCTCGTCAGTGGCAGACCCGGGCCTCGTGTTCCGCGTGGCCGTGCGGCTCCAGCTGGAACGTGCAGTGCTCGACGTCGAAGTGGTCGCCCAGGCAGTCCCGCAGGGCGCGCAGGACGCGGTCGTGGCCGCCGGCGTCCAGGACGTCGTCGTCCACCACCACGTGGACCGAGAGCACGGGCAGCCCCGAGGTGATCGTCCACACGTGCAGGTCGTGCAGCCCCTCCACGCCGTCGACGTCGAGGATGTGGCGCCGCACCTCGTCGACGTCCACGTCCTTCGGGGCCGCCTCCAGCAGCACGTCCAGCGCCTCCCGGGCGAGCTTCACCGTGCGCGGTACGATCATCAACGCGATGACGAGGGAGGCGATCACGTCGGCACGGGTCCAGCCCGTCACGACGATGACCAGCGCGGCGGCCACCACGGCCAGCGAGCCGAGGGCGTCCGCCAGCACCTCCAGGAAGGCGCCGCGCACGTTCAGGCTCTCCTTCTGGCCCCGCATGAGCAGGGCCAGCGACACCAGGTTGAGGGCGAGGCCCAGCAGGCCGACGAGGACGGTCGGGACGCCCGGCACCTCGGCCGGTTCGCGCAGCCGCTCGACGGCCTCGACCAGGATGTAGCCGCCGACGCCGAGCAGCAGCAGGCAGTTGAACAGGGCCGCGAGGATCTCCACCCGGGCGAGCCCGAAGGTGCGCCGCCCCGCCGCGGGCCGGTTGGCGAAGTGGATGGCGGTGAGCGCGACCGCGATGCCGGTGGCGTCCGTGGCCACGTGCCCGGCGTCGGCGAGCAGGGCGAGCGAGCCGGTGAACCAGGCGCCGGCGATCTGCACCACCAGCAGGACGAGAGCGATCACCAGTGCCGTCAGCAGGCGCCCGCGGTGGGCGTTCGAGGCCGTGCCGCCGCCTGTCGGCGGTCCGCCGTGATGATGGCCCGCGCCCATGTGAACCCAGCCTCCCGTGTGCGACCGCGGACGGCGGGACCGCCGCCCACGAGCGTCCAGTGAACTACGGGCGGGGGGTATGTGCAACGCGGCGCTGAAACCCGTTGTCATATGCGATGACCTGCGGCTTTGTCAGCGTCGGTGACCAGCGAGGACGCCGGTGCAGGGGTGTTGTGGCCATCGGGAGGGGGTGCCGTGAGAGGGCTGTGCCGCGCGGGGCCCGGCGCCGGTTCGCGACCCGTTCGTCGCGTGCACAAGACCCCGGGGGTGAATCTGCGATGAACAGCGGCCTCCGGCTATCGGATAGCCTCTGCGCGAGGCGCTGCCCCGAACAGGTGAAGGGGCGCCCGTGTGCCCTGCCGTGCCACGGTCCGGCACCGGCCGGAGCCCGGACGGGGAAACGCTGCCAAGGAGTGAGTTCGTCTGTCGACCGCCATTCTCACCGGTCAGCCGGCCGTCGGATCGCCGCTCGAGGCGCATCTGCGGTCGCTCGGGTTCACCGTGCGCGCCGCCGCCGGGGCCGGCGAGATCGCCGCGCTGCTCGCCGCCGCGGCGCCGGGCGAGCGCGTCGCCGTCGTCGACCACCGGTTCACCGGAAACCTGCACAGCCTCCGCCTGGGCCTGACCGACTCCCGCTTCCCGGCCGCCGCCGTCCCCGGTGCCGTCACCGCCCAGCCGGCCGTCCGGAGCCGGCTGGCCCGCGCCGTGGCGGCCGCCGAGACCGCGGGCGAGTCCTTCGCGGACGGGCCGAGCCCGCTGCCGGACCGTCTCGCCGCCCTGCTGGACGCCGACGGCGAGCCCGTGCACCGGCCCGAGCTGGGCACCCTCGTCGCCGCGGTGCCCGCCGACGCGGCCGCGACCGCCGCCGCCCGGGAGCGCGCCGAGGCCGTGGACGAGGAGGCCGTGCGGCTGCGCTCGGCCGTGAAGTCCCGCGACGGCTTCTTCACCACCTTCTGCGTCAGCCCCTACTCGCGCTACGTCGCCCGCTGGTGCGCCCGCCGCGGGCTGACCCCCAACCAGGTCACCACGGCGTCCCTGCTGACCGCGCTCCTGGCCGCCGGCTGTGCGGCCACCGGTACCAGGGGCGGGTTCGTCGCGGCCGGGGCGCTGCTCCTCGCGTCCTTCGTCCTGGACTGCGCCGACGGCCAGCTCGCCCGCTACGCCCTGCGCTACTCGACGCTGGGCGCCTGGCTGGACGCGACCTTCGACCGGGCGAAGGAGTACGCCTTCTACGCGGGGCTCGCGCTCGGCGCCGCGCGCGGCGGCGACGACGTGTGGGGGCTCGCGCTGGCCGCCATGGTCGTCCAGACCGTGCGGCACGTCGTCGACTTCTCCTTCACCGAGGCCCAGCACGACGCGACGGGCAACACCAGCCCCACGGCGGCCCTCTCCGGCCGGCTGGACGCGGTCGGCTGGACGGTGTGGGCCCGGCGCATGATCGTGCTGCCCATCGGCGAACGCTGGGCGCTGATCGCCGTCCTCACCGCGCTGACGACACCCCGCACCACCCTCGTCGTGCTCATCGCGGGCTGCGTTCTGGCCGGCTGCTACACCACCGCCGGACGGGCCCTGCGCTCGGTGACGCGGCGGGCGCGGCGCACCGAGCGCGCCGCGCGGGCCCTGGCCGACCTGGCGGACAGCGGTCCCCTCGCCACCCTGGCCGCCCGGACCGCGAGGCCCCCGCTGTCCGCCCCGGTGTGGGCCGGTGCCGCCGCGGCCCTCGTCCTGGGCACCGCGCTGTGGGCCCCGGCCGGAAGCTGGTGGCCCGCCCTCGCCGCGTGCGGCTACGCCCTCCTGTCCGGCTGGGCCGTCGCCCGTCCGCTGACCGGGGCGCTCGACTGGCTGGTGCCCCCGCTCTTCCGGGCGGCCGAGTACGGCACGGTCCTCGTGCTCGCCGCCCGCTCGGAGGTGAACGGCGCCTTGCCGGCGGCTTTCGGGCTGGTGGCCGCCGTCGCCTACCATCACTACGACACGGTGTACCGCATCCGCGGCGGGACCGGGGCGCCGCCTCCGGTGCTCGTCCGCGCGGTCGGCGGGCACGAGGGGCGGACCGTGCTGGTCGCCCTCGCCTCCGCCCTGTGGTCCGGCGCGACCGGCTTCCCCCTGGCGCTCACAGCCCTCACCGGGCTGGTGGCGTGCGCGGTGCTCACCGAGAGCGTCCGCTTCTGGGTGTCCTCCGCGGCGCCCGCAGTTCACGACGAGACAGGAGTACCCGCATGATCGGCCTCGTGCTGGCCGCCGGCGCCGGACGGCGTCTGCGTCCCTACACCGACACGCTTCCCAAGGCCCTGGTGCCCGTCGACGGCGAGACCACCGTCCTCGACCTGACCCTGGGGAACTTCGCCGAGGTCGGCATCACCGAGGTCGCGGTCGTCGTCGGGTACCGCAAGGAGGCCGTCTACGAGCGGAAGGCGGCGCTGGAGGAGAAGTACGGCGTCAAGCTGACCCTCATCGACAACGACAAGGCCGAGGAGTGGAACAACGCCTACTCCCTGTGGTGCGCGCGGGACGTCATCAAGCAGGGCGTGATCCTCGCCAACGGTGACACCGTCCACCCCGTCTCCGTCGAGAAGACCCTGCTCGCCGCCCGCGGCAAGGGGAAGATCATCCTCGCCCTCGACACCGTCAAGCAGCTCGCGGACGAGGAGATGAAGGTCGTCACCGGCGACGGCGGCGGCGTCCAGAAGATCACCAAGCTGATGGACCCCGCTTCGGCCACCGGCGAGTACATCGGCGTCACCCTCATCGAGGGTGAGGCCGCCGAGGAGCTGGCCGACGCCCTGAAGACCACCTTCGAGCGGGACCCGGACCTCTACTACGAGGACGGCTACCAGGAGCTCGTCAACCGCGGGGTGACCGTCGACGTCGAGCCCATCGGCGACGTCCGCTGGGTCGAGATCGACAACCACGACGACCTCGCCAAGGGCCGGGAGATCGCGTGCCAGTACTGACCCGGCTGATCCCCTCGCCGGTCGTCGTCGACATCCGGCGCGGGGCGATCGACGACCTCGGCTGCGTCCTCGCCGACGAGCGCATCGCCGCCTCGGGCAAGCTCGCCGTCGCCATCAGCGGCGGCTCGGGCGCGGCCCTGCGCGAGCGGCTCGCCCCCGCTCTGCCCGGCGCGAGCTGGTACGAGGTCGGCGGCGGCACGCTCGACGACGCCGTACAACTGGCCGACGCCATGAAGTCGGGCCGCTACGACGCCGTCGTCGGGCTCGGCGGCGGCAAGATCATCGACTGTGCGAAGTTCGCCGCGGCGCGCGTCGGGCTGCCGCTCGTCGCCGTCGCCACGAACCTCTCCCACGACGGCCTGTGCTCGCCCGTCGCCACCCTCGACAACGACGCGGGCCGCGGCTCCTACGGCGTGCCCAACCCGATCGCCGTCGTCATCGACCTCGACGTCGTCCGTCAGGCGCCCCCGCGCTTCGTCCGCTCCGGCATCGGGGACGCGATCTCGAACATCTCCGCCGTCGCCGACTGGGAGCTCTCCCACCGGGTGACCGGCGAGAAGGTCGACGGGCTGGCCGCCGCCATGGCCCGGCAGGCCGGCGAGGCCGTGCTGCGGCACCCCGGCGACATCGACGACGACGGCTTCCTCACCGTCCTCGCCGAGGGCCTGGTCCTCACCGGCATCTCGATGTCCGTCGCGGGCGACAGCCGCCCGGCCTCCGGCGCCTGCCACGAGATCAACCACGCCTTCGACCTGCTCTACCCGCGCCGGGCCGCCAGCCACGGCGAGCAGTGCGGCCTCGGCGCGGCCTTCGCCATGCACCTGCGGGGCGCGGCCGAGGACGCCGGGCTGATGGCCCAGGTCCTGCGCCGCCACGGTCAGCCCGTGCTCCCGCAGGACATCGGCTTCAGTGTGGAGGAGTTCGTCAAGGCCGTGGAGTTCGCCCCGCAGACGCGCCCCGGCCGCTACACGATCCTCGAGCACCTCGACCTGTCCACCGACCAGATCAGGGACGCGTACGCCGACTATGCCAAAGCCATCGGTAGCTGAACTCCGGCCGGTCGTACACCCCGAGGGGGTCAAGGACCGGCGCAGCGGTGAACACTGGGCCGGGCGCCTGTACATGCGGGAGCTCTCGCTGCGGTGCGACCGGTACCTGGTGAACACCCGCATCACCCCGAACCAGCTGACCTACCTCATGGTCGTGGCCGGAGTGCTGGCCGGTGCGGCACTCCTGCTGCCCAGCCTCGGCGGCGCGATCCTCGCCGCCCTCCTCATACAGCTCTACCTGCTGCTCGACTGCGTGGACGGCGAGATCGCCCGCTGGCGGCAGCAGACCTCCGTCACCGGCGTCTACCTCGACCGCGTGGGCCACTACCTGGCCGAGGCCGCCCTGCTGACCGGCTTCGGCCTGCGCGCCGCCGACCTCTTCGGCACCGAGGGCGGGGCGAACTGGATGTGGGCGTTCCTGGGCGGCATGGCCGCGCTCGGCGCCATCCTCATCAAGGCCGAGACGGACCTGGTGGACGTCGCCCGGGCCCGCAGCGGGCTCTCCGCCGTCCGGGACGAGGCCGCCGTGCCGCGCTCCTCCGGCCTGGCCGTGGCCCGGCGGGCGGCGGCCGCGCTGAAGTTCCACCGGCTGGTGGGCGGCGTCGAGGCCTCGCTGCTGATCCTGCTCGTCGCCGTCGTCGACGCCGCCGCGGGCGGGCTGTTCTGGACCCGGCTGGGCGTCGCGGTGCTGGCCGCCATCGCCGTCCTGCAGACGGTCCTGCACCTGGTGTCCGTCCTCGCCTCCAGCAGGCTGCGATGAGCGGCGCCGGACGCCCCCCGCGACTCGGGGCCGTCGTCCTCACCATGGGCGACCGCCCCGAGGAGCTGCGCGCCCTGCTGGAGTCCGTGGCACGGCAGGAGGGCGAGCCCGTCGAGGTCGTCGTCGTCGGCAACGGCGCCCCCCTGCCGCGGCTGCCGAAGCCGCCCGGCGGCCTGCGCACCGTCGAACTGCCGGAGAACCTCGGCATCCCCGGCGGACGCAACGCGGGTATCGAGGCGTTCGGCCCCGGCGGACGGGACGTCGACGTCATCCTCTTCCTCGACGACGACGGGCTGCTGCCGCGCACCGACACCGCCCGGCTGTGCCGGGAGGCCTTCGCCGAGGACACGAAACTCGGCATCGTCAGCTTCCGTATCGCGGACCCCGACACGGGCGAGACCCAGCGGCGGCACGTGCCCCGGCTGCGCGCCGCCGACCCGCTGCGCTCCTCCCGCGTCACCACGTTCCTCGGCGGCGCGAGCGCGGTGCGCACGGCCGTCGTCCGCGAGGTGGGCGGCCTGCCGGACGACTTCTTCTACGCCCACGAGGAGACCGACCTCGCCTGGCGGGCCCTGGACGCCGGCTGGGACATCGTCTACCGCGCCGACCTCGTCCTGCACCACCCGACGACCGCTCCCAGCCGGCACGCCGTCTACCACCGCATGGTGGCGCGCAACCGGGTCTGGCTGGCCCGTCGGCTCCTGCCCGCCCTCCTCGTCCCCGTCTACCTGGGGGTGTGGATTCTGCTCACGCTGGCCCGTCGGCCGTCCCGGGCGGCGCTGCGGGCCTGGCTGGGCGGTTTCCGCGAGGGCTGGCGCACTCCGTGCGGTCCCCGCCGCCCTCTGCGCTGGCGTACGGTGTGGCGCATGACCCGGCTGGGGCGACCTCCCGTCATCTGACAAGCTCGGGTCTGAGAACATCAGCACCCGATTCCTTTTACACAAGAGGACGTAAGTTTCCCCGTGAGCGAGTCAGCACACGATCGTGCGGTCGCCGTGAACGCGCCGCCCTCCCCCGATGACGGGCTGACCCCCGCAGAGCTGGCGGCCAAGTACGGCCTGACCGTCAGCGGGGCGAGGCCCTCCCTGCCCGCGTACGTCCGGCAGCTGTGGGCCCGGCGGCACTTCATCGGTGCCTTCTCCCGGGCCAAGCTCCAGGCCCAGTACAGCCAGGCGAAGCTCGGCCAGCTCTGGCAGGTCGCCACCCCGCTGCTCAACGCGCTGGTGTACTTCCTCATCTTCGGAGTGCTCCTCGGGGCGCGCCAGGGAGTGCCGGGCGGAGGCGAGAACTACGTTCCCTTCCTGGTGATCGGTGTCTTCGTCTTCACGTTCACCCAGCAGTCGGTGCTGTCGGGCGTGAAGTCGATCTCCGGCAACCTGGGGTTGGTCCGAGCCCTGCACTTTCCGCGGGCGTCGCTGCCCGTCTCCTTCGCCCTCCAGCAGCTCCAGCAGCTCCTGTACTCCATGCTCGTCCTGCTGGCCGTACTCCTGGCCTTCAGGCAGTTGCCCGCGTGGTCCTGGCTGCTCGTCCTGCCCGTCCTGCTGCTGCAGTTCGTCTTCAACAGCGGCGTCGCCCTGATCATGGCCCGGCTGGGGAGCAACACTCCCGACCTGGCGCAGCTCATGCCCTTCATCCTGCGGACGTGGATGTACGGATCGGGTGTGATGTTCCCGCTGCACTACATGATGACCGAGCGGGCGAACGCACCGGAGTGGGCGGCCGACCTCGCCGCGGCCAATCCTGCCGCGGTCTTCATGGACCTCATGCGCTTCGCGTTGATCGACGACTACACGTACGCCGATCTGCCCCCGTATCCGTGGCTGCTGGCGCTCGGCTGGGCGCTGCTCGCCGGCGGGCTGGGCTTCGTCTACTTCTGGAAGGCCGAGGAGCGGTATGGCCGTGGCTGAACCGACCAACCCGACGGACACGGTGGGCGTGGGGCCGGAGGCCGCGCGGACGCCGACCGTGATCGCGGACGACGTGCACATCGTCTACCGGGTGTACGGCGGGGGCGGCGGCCGGGGCAGCGCCACCGCCGCGCTCAACCGGATACTCCGCCGCAGCCCGGGCAGCCGGGTGCGCGAGGTGCACGCCGTCAAGGGCGTGAGCTTCACCGCCTACCGGGGCGAGGCCATCGGGCTGATCGGCTCGAACGGCTCCGGCAAGTCGACCCTGCTGCGGGCCATCGCCGGGCTGCTGCCCGTGGAGCGCGGCAAGGTCTACACCGACGGCCAGCCCTCCCTGCTGGGCGTCAACGCCGCGCTCCTCAACGACCTCACCGGCGAGCGCAACGTGGTGCTCGGCGGGCTGGCCATGGGCATGTCGCGGGAGGAGGTCCGGGAGCGCTACGACTCGATCGTGGAGTTCTCCGGGATCAACGAGAAGGGGGACTTCATCACCCTTCCCATGCGCACCTACTCCTCCGGCATGTCGGCCCGGCTCCGGTTCTCCATCGCGGCGGCCAAGCAGCACGACGTGCTGATGATCGACGAGGCGCTCGCCACCGGCGACAAGAAGTTCCAGCGCCGTTCGGAGGAGCGCATCCGTGAGCTGCGCGCGCAGGCGGGCACGGTCTTCCTCGTCAGCCACAACAACAAGTCGATCCGGGACACCTGCGACCGGGTGCTGTGGCTGGAGAAGGGCGAGCTGCGCATGGACGGCCCCACGGAGACCGTCATGAAGGCGTATGAGGCGTTCACCGCCCGGTAGCCGGTGCGTCCCTGGGCGTTGCTTCGCTGAGGCCCCCGTCCGGCCGGTTCCGGACGGGGGCCTGGTGCGTCGCGGCCCGCCGGGGGCGGGCGCGCGGTACGCCCCCTGGTCGGGGGTGCCGCCGGAGGAGTGGCACATACGACATAAGGTGATCGGATCAGGGCACCGGCATGGCGTGTCCGACATGACGATGATCAGGTTATTGGGTTAGAAACGGAGTCGTGACGGCAATGGCGGCTGGCAGCGCATGGTGACGGCTCCGAACGCGGCGGGGTCCCGCGACCGCGCCACCGGCACCGACGCCCCCGCCACGGCACCCGCGGACGCCGACGTCGTGGTGGAGCTCCTGGCCAAGTCGGCCCGGGAGAACTTCCCGGTCGCCCCCGCCTTCCTGCCCGCCGCCTGGCGTGCGGACCTCATGGCCGTCTACGGCTACGCCCGCCTCGTCGACGACATCGGCGACGGTGACCTGGCCCCCGGCGGCACCGACGCCCGGCTGCTGGGCGTCCCGCCCGAGCACTCCGAGGACCGGCTCGCCCTGCTCGACGCCGTCGAGGCCGACGTGCGCCGGCTGCACTCCGCCGGAGCCGGAGCCGGAGCCGGAGCCGGAGCCGGAGCCGGGGAGCCGGGGCCGCGGCACCCGCTGCTGCGCGCCCTGCAGCCCGCCGCCCGGCGCGGCGCCCTGCCCCTGGCGCCCCTCCTGGACCTCATCGAGGCCAACCGGCTCGACCAGCGCCAGACCCGCTACGCCACCTGGCAGGAGCTGCTGGACTACTGCGCGCTCTCCGCCAACCCGGTCGGCCGGCTCGTCCTCGCCGTCACCGGCACGACCAGCCCCGAACGCGTCCGCCGCTCCGACGCCGTCTGCACGGCCCTGCAGATCGTCGAGCACCTCCAGGACGTCGCCGAGGACCTGCGCCGCGACCGGATCTACCTGCCCGCCGAGGACATGGACCGCTTCGGGGTCCGCGAGCGCGACCTCGCCGCCCCCAGCGCGGGCGCCGCGGTGCGGACGCTCGTCGCCGTCGGGGCGGACCGTTCGCGCGCCCTCCTCGACGAGGGCATCCCGCTCGTGGCGAGCGTCCACGGCCGACTGCGCCTCCTCCTCGCCGGATTCACCGGCGGCGGCCGGGCCGCGCTGCGCGCCATCGCCGCGGCCCGCCACGACGTCCTGGCCGGGCCCCCCACGGCCGGACGCCCGACCCTGCTGCGTGAGACGACGGCGGTCCTGGCCGCCGCCCGGCGAGGAAACCTGAGATGACCGCGACACCCACGCCCCAGCCCACCCGCGCCTCCGCCGGGGACCCCGGACCCGCCGCGGGCCCGTCCGCGACCGGGGCGCCGGAGAGCGGATCACCGCCCGTGCGCGCCGCCTACGGCTACTGCGAGGCCGTCACCGTCCAGCAGGCCCGCAACTTCGCCTTCGGCATCCGGCTCCTGCCCGCGCCCAAACGGCGCGCGATGTCCGCCCTGTACGCCCTGGCGCGCCGCGTGGACGACATCGGCGACGGCGAACTGGACGCCGACACCAAGACCGCGCGGCTCCACGGCACCCGCACCCTACTGGCCCGGGTCCGGGCGGGTGAGGTGGCCGAGGACGACACCGATCCCGTCGCCGTCGCGCTGGCCGACGCCGCCCGCCGCTACCCCGTGCCGCTGGACGCCTTCGACGAGCTCATCGACGGCGTCCTCATGGACGTCCGCGAGCGCACCTACCGCACCTGGGACGACCTGAGCGACTACTGCCGCTGCGTGGCGGGCGCCATCGGCCGGCTGTCCCTCGGCGTCTTCGGCACGACGACACCGGGCTCGCCGGAGGCCGCGCGGGCCGCCCACTACGCCGACACCCTCGGCCTCGCCCTCCAGCTCACCAACATCCTCCGCGATCTGCGCGAGGACGCCCAGTTCGGCCGCAGCTACCTGCCGCAGGAGGAGCTGGCCGAATTCGGCTGCGTCGACGCGTTCGGCTCGGCCGCCGCGCCGCCCGGCGCCGACCTGGCCGGACTCGTCCAGTACCAGGCCCGGCGAGCCCGCAGGCTCTTCGCCGAGGGCTACCGGCTGCTGCCGCTGCTCGACCGGCGCTCCGGAGCCTGCGTGGCCGCGATGGCCGGCATCTACCGCGCCCTGCTGGACCGGATCACCGCCGACCCGGAGGCCGTGCTGCGCGGGCGGGTCAGCGTGCCCACCCGGGGCAAGGCGCTCGCCGTCGCCCGCGGACTGTCCGGAGTCGACAGCCTGGCCGTCCGCCGACGGCTCGCCCGGCTGCCCGGCGGGGGCACCGCGTGAGCTCCACGCGCCCGAGCCCCGCCGAAGCCGACGCGCGCCGGGGAGCGGAGAGCCGGCGTGCCACCGTCGTCGGGGGTGGTCTCGCCGGGATCACCGCGGCCCTCAGACTCGCCGAGGCGGGCCTGCGGACCACCCTGGTCGAGTCGCGTCCCCGGCTCGGCGGGCTGGCCTTCTCGTTCCGACGCTCCTCCCCGGCCGGAGAGCTGAGCGTGGACAACGGCCAGCACGTCTACCTGCGCTGCTGCACGGCCTACCAGGGGCTGCTGGAACGGGTGGGCGCACGGGCGCTCGCGCCCCTGCAACGGCGGCTGGACATCCCCGTCCTGGACGCCGGCCGGGCCCGGCACCGCCTCGGCCGCATCCGCCGCAGCGCCGCACCCGTGCCGCTCCACCTGACGGCCTCCCTGGCCACCTACCCGCACCTCAGCCCCGCCGAACGGATCGCCGCGGCGCGAGCGGCGCTCGCCCTGCGCGGCCTCGACCCGGCCGACCCGGCGCTGGACGCCGTGGACTTCGGTTCCTGGCTGCGGGCGCGCGGCCAGTCCGCCCGCAGCGTGCGGGCCCTGTGGGACCTCGTCGGCGTCGCCACGCTCAACGCCCGCGCCGAGCACGTCTCGCTCGCCCTGGCCGCCATGGTCTTCCGCACCGGGCTCCTCACCGCCCCCGGAGCCGCGGACCTCGGCTGGGCCCGGGTACCGTTGGGCCGACTGCATGACACGCTCGCCCGCCGCGCCCTGGAACGCGCCGGCGTGCGGGTCCTCACCGGCACCCGGATCGCGGCCCTCCGCCCCGGCGCCGAGGGTGCCTGGGAGGCGGTGGGCGCCCGCCGGGCCGGGCGGGACGCCGTGCCCGCGGCCGGCACCGTGGTGCTGGCCGTCCCGCCCGACCAGGCCGGCGCCCTGCTGCCCCCGGGAGCCCTCGACGCCCCCGGGCGGCTGGAGCGGATCGGCGCCGCGCCGATCCTCAACGTCCACGTCGTCTACGACCGCCCGGTGCTGCGCCGCCCCTTCTTCGCCGCGATCGGCAGCCCCGTCCAGTGGGTCTTCGACCGCACCGAGGCGGCCGGGCTCCCGCCCGGCGGCGGGCAGTACCTGGCACTGTCCCAGTCCGCGGTGCACGACGAGATCGACGAGCCGGTGGCCGCGCTGCGCGAGCGGTACCTGCCGGAGCTGGCCCGGCTGCTGCCCGGCGCGCGCGGCGCCGGGGTGCGGGACTTCTTCGTCACCCGCGAACGGGAGGCCACCTTCGCACCCGCCCCGGGCGTCGAGCGCCTCAGGCCCACCCCGCACACCCGTGCGCCGGGTGTATACCTGGCGGGCGCATGGTGCGCCACCGGGTGGCCCGCGACCATGGAGAGTGCGGTACGCAGCGGCCACGCAGCCGCGCGCGAGGCCCTGGACCGCCTAGGGCGGCCGGCCGGTGACACCCCCTGGGAGTCCCCCGGCGGGAAGACCGCTGAACGCTAAGGAGACCATGTGAACCCGGTGCAACCGGCCGACGCCGGCATCGACACCGCAGGAGTGACCGCCCTGCTCGGCCGCGGGCGCACCCTCCCCCTGGCGGATCTGCGGGCCGCCGTGGGGCGTCTCGCGGCCCCGATGGACACGGTCGCCGCCTACCACTTCGGCTGGATCGACGCGCAGGGCCGCCCCTCGGGGGGCGACGGCGGCAAGGCCGTCCGCCCGGCCCTGGCCCTGCTGTCCGCGGAGGCGGTCGGCGCGGCGCCCGAGGCCGCGATCCCCGGCGCTGTGGCGGTCGAGCTGGTCCACAACTTCTCCCTGCTCCACGACGACCTGATGGACGGCGACGAGCAGCGCCGCCACCGCGACACCGTCTGGAAGGTGCACGGGCCCGCGCTGGCCGTCCTCGTCGGGGACGCGCTGTTCGCCCTGGCCCAGGAGGTCCTGCTGGAGCTGGGCACCGCGGAGGCCGCGCGCGCCGCCCGGCGGCTGACCACGGCCAGCCGCGCACTGATCGACGGCCAGGCGCAGGACATCTCCTTCGAGCACCGCGAGCGCGTCGACGTCACCGAGTGCCTGGAGATGGAGGGCAACAAGACGGGAGCGCTGCTGGCCTGTGCCTGCTCCGTCGGGGCCGTGCTCGGCGGCGGCGACGAGGCCGCGGCCGACGCCCTGCATGCCTACGGCTACCACCTGGGGCTGGCCTTCCAGGCGGTCGACGACGTCCTGGGCATCTGGGGCGATCCGCTGTCGACCGGCAAGCTCGCCTGGAGCGACCTGCGCCGGCGCAAGAAGTCCATGCCGGTCTCGGCGGCGCTGGCCGCGCCCGGGGTCGCGGCAGAACGCCTGGGGGAGCTCCTCACGGCGGACGCGAAGAAGTCCCAGGCCGAGTTCGAGGACTTCGACGAGACGGAGTTCGCCACCCGGGCGGCACTCATCGAGGAGGCCGGGGGGCGTGCCTGGGCCGAGGCCGAGGCACGGCGGCAGCACGCCGTGGCCGTGCGGGCCCTGGACGGCGTCGCGATGGCCCCGGGGGTGCGGGCGCAGTTCGTGGCGCTCGCGGACTTCGTGATCGAACGCAGCCGCTGACCGGAGCCGGCGCGCTGGCCGGAGCGCCGGCCTACCCGGCCCCGGGCGGAGCCCGGGGCCGGTCGGCGGCCGCCCCGGCGCTCAGTCCAGCAGGCGGGCGCGCAGGGCGTCGCGGGTGTCGTCGCTGATCCGGAGGCCCTTGCGCAGGTAGGTGTCGACGTCGCCCCACTCCTCGGTGATCGTCGCGTAGGCGGCGGCGAGGTACTCGACCCGCGCGTCGAAGAAGGGCTTCAGCAGTTCCCGCACCTCCGGGTCGATGCCGTTCTGCCCGCCGCTGTGGCCCGGCCGGCCGTCGGCGCCCCCGCGGTGCATCGGGTAACGCCGGTGCGGATCGTTGGAGAGCAGGTAGTCCGCCTGGATGGCCTCCCGCTCGACGCCGAGGGCCAGCAGGGTGATCGCGACGGACAGGCCCGCCCGGTCCTTCCCGGCCGCGCAGTGCATGAGCACCGGGACGCCGCCCCCGGCGAGGTCGTGCAGCACCCGGCTGTGCTCGGCGGTCCGGCTGCGGATGATGTCCCGGTAGGACTCCTGCATCCGCAGCACCGCCTGGCCGTCGGCGAGCTCCGCGCGCAGCAGCTCCACCGCGCCCTCCCGGACGAGCTGCCAGAACTCCGCGCCGTGCGCGGGGTCGGTCAGGGGTATGTTCACGTTGCGCACGCCGGGCAGGGGGACGTCCAGGCCGTCCAGCACCTGGTCGGCCTCGTTGCGGAAGTCGTAGACGGTGTGCAGTCCGAGGCCGGTGAGGAACTCCGCGTCCTCGGCCGTGGCCCGCGCGAGGTGGCCGCTGCGGTAGAGCACCCCGTAGCGGACCCGCCGTCCGTCCGCGGTCGGCAGGCCGCCGACGTCGCGGAAATTGCGGACTCCGGCGAGGACGGGCTCAAGGGCTTCGGACGTCACAGGCGCTCCTTTACGGGTACCGGGGGGCGGCGACATCCGACGATACGGTAGTCGGATCGTGCCCGGTCAGGGGCCGTGCGCCGTAGGCTGGCCGGGTGAGCGGCGGCGGACTCTTCCCCCGCCCGGCGTCCGAGGTGGCGCCGGGGGCCGTCCACCTGCCCGGCTGGCTGGACGAGGACGCCCAGACGGAGCTGCTGGCCGCCTGCCGCGCCTGGGCGAGGCCGCCCGCCGGGCTGCGGACGGTCCGGATGCCGCGGGGCGGCCGGATGTCCGTGCGGCAGCTCAGCCTGGGCTGGCACTGGTACCCCTACGGCTACGCCCGTACCGTCGTCGACGGGGACGGCGCGCCGGTGAAGCCCTTCCCGCCGTGGCTGGGGGAGTGGGCGCGGGCGGCGGCGGCCCGGGCCTACGGGCGCAAAGCGGACACGGCCTACGACGTCGCACTGGTCAACTTCTACGACGCGGCGGCCCGGATGGGACTGCACCGGGACACCGACGAACGCTCCGACGCCCCGGTGGTCTCGTTCAGCCTCGGCGACACCTGCGTCTTCCGGTTCGGACTGCCCCGCTCCGAGGGGCCCGACGGCACCGCCCCCTCGGGCCGGGGCGGGCCCTGGACGGACGTGGAGCTGGCCAGCGGGGACGCCTTCGTGTTCGGGGGGCCGTCCCGCCACGCCTACCACGGCGTCCCCCGGACCAGGCCCGGCACCGCGCCGGCCGCCCTCGGGCTGCGCGGCAGGCTCAACGTCACGGTGCGCCGCCGCTGACCCCCGTGTGGGCACCGGTCGGTGAACCTGCTTCCGGCGCGTCCGAACGGACGTCCAGGACCTTCACCCGGAAGGGTTGGCGAGGGGTGGCGATTGTGCCGACTGAGCCCGTGGCACCCGCTGACGGCCATTAGCGTGAGGAGCGCCGGTCGCCGGTGGGGTGTCGGACTTCCCCCGCGGGCACGGGATCCCCTGACTGCCAGAGGACTGTGATGCCTGAACTCCCGCGCTACGCGGCCCGAAACGGAATGGGACTCTCCTCTTCCGCGTCGGCCGCCCCCGTGTCCCGGCCGGCCCACCACGGCCCGGCCCAGGCCTCCGCGGCGGCCCCCGCGGAGGCCGCCACACCGCGCCCGGGCCGCACGGCCCGGCACGGGCGCGGCCCCGGGCGGGGCCGGAGTGCACCGGAGACCCCGGAGGCGCGGCGGCTGCTGGGGCTCGCCGTACTCCCGGCCGGGCTCACCGCCGTCGCCGCCGCCCTCGTCATCGGCTGGCTGCTGCGGGCCGGTGACCTCCTCGGAGCGGCGGGCCCGGGTGCCGCGACGGTCTGGAGCGCGCTCGGCGTCGGCATGCTGCTGTGCTCGCTCATCGTCATGGGCGGCGCCTACGCCGCCTGGACCCAGGCCCGGGACACCGCGGGGCGGTACGCGGCCCTGCGCCGTGCGGCGGCCCGCAACCAGGCGGCCCTGCACCGTCTGCTCGCCCGGCTGGAACGGGGCGAGCGGCCCGTCCGCCCGGACCTCCCCCCGCTGCCCGAGCCCACGGGGGACGCACTCGGCCTGCTGACCCACGAGGTCACCCTGGCCCAGCGCACGGCGGAGGCGGCCGTCGTGGAGGCCGCGGTGCTCTCCCGGGGCGGCGAGCCGGGCAGTGAGGAGAAGGTCGAGGTGTTCGTGCACCTCGCCCGGCGGCTGCAGTCGCTCGTCCACCGCGAGATCGAGCTCCTCGACGAGCTGGAGAACGATGTCGAGGACCCCGACCTCCTCAAGGGGCTCTTCCACGTCGACCACCTGGCCACCCGGGTACGGCGGCACGCGGAGAACCTGGCCGTGCTCGGCGGCGCCGTGTCCCGCCGCCAGTGGACGCGGCCGGTGGCGGCCACCGAGGTGCTGCGCTCGGCGATCGCCGAGGTCGAGCAGTACCCGCGGGTCAAGCTCGTCCCGCCGATCCAGGGCACCGTGCGCGGGCACGCCGTGGCCGACGTCATCCACCTGCTCGCCGAACTCATCGAGAACGCCACGCTGTTCTCCGCCCCCCAGACCTCCGTCCTGCTGCGCGCCCAGTACGTCACCGCGGGCCTCGCGATCGAGGTCGAGGACCGCGGGCTGGGCATGACAGGCGCCGAGCTCGCCCGCATGAACGCCCTCCTCGGCGACCCTGAGCACATCGACATCGGCCACCTCCTCCAGGACGGTCGGATCGGGCTGTTCGTGGTCTCCCAGCTCGCGCGGCGGCACGGGATCGCCGTACAGCTCCGGGCCAACATCTACGGCGGCGTCCAGGCCGTGCTCGTCCTGCCGAGGGTCCTGCTCGGGGACCCGGCCGACGATCCTCAGGACGACGAGGTTCTCCCGCCCGAAGGGGCCCGGACGGACACCGCGCCCCTCACCGCGCCGCCCCTCACCGCGCCCCTCACCGCGCCGCCCCTCACCGCGCCGGGCCGCGCCCCCGCCGCGGCGGCCCCCGTGCCCGGACTCCCCGCGCCCCGCCTCACGCCCGAGCAACCCGCTCCCGGCCCCCGGGCGGCGCCCGTGCCGCCGGAACCGGGCCGCGGTCCGGAACCGGGCCGCGGGCGGGGCCCGCGATCCGGGCCGGGGCCCGCGGCCTCCGGGGAGCGGCCGCGGCTGCCCCGCCGACGGCGCCAGGAGCACCTCGTCCCCGAGCTGCGCGATCCGCCGCCGCCCCGGCCGCGGTCCGCCGGCGAGCCGGAGCACGACCCGGGGCTGATGGCGGCGTTCCGCCGGGGCACGAGCCTGGCCGAGGACCAGCCCGTCGCCCGCCCCCCGGGCCCGCTGGACGGCACCGGAGAGCCCGGCGGCGCGCGCTAGCCAGCCCCGGCGGGCCGTGAACCGCGGCCCGCGTCACCCACCTCATCCGCAAGGAGCGAACGCGACCATGGTGAGCGAAGCGCCCGCTGGCCCCAACGGAGATCTGTCCTGGCTGCTGACCGGCCTCGTCCGGCGCGTCCCCCATACCCGCAGCGCTCTGCTGCTGTCCGCCGACGGCCTGGTGAAGGCCGTCCACGGGCTGGAGACCGACGTGGCCGACCACCTGGCCGCCCTCGCTTCGGGGCTGTACTCGCTCGCGCGCAGCGCGGGCACCCGCTTCGGCGAGGGCGGCGAGGTGCGGCAGGTGCTCGTCGAGCTCGACACCTCGCTGCTGTTCGTCTCCACCGCCGGTCAGGGGGCCTGCCTGGCCGTGCTGGCGGGCCGGGACGCGGACGCCGCCGTGCTCGGCTACGAGATGGCGATGCTGGTGAAGAGCGTGCGCCCCTACCTCGCGACCCCCGCCCGGCAGCCGGCGGGGCACTGAGGCCATGCCCGCCCCGGAGAGGGAGCCATGGCTGGACGCCGCGGCGGGGCGCCTGGTGCGCCCGTACACGGTCTGCGAGGGCCGGACCCGGCCCTCGGCCGCCTTCGACCTGCTCACCCTGGTGATGGCGACGGGGCGGAGCCCGCGTGCCCAGCTGGGCCCGGACCACGCCCGGGTGCTGCGGCTGTGCGGGGGGCCGGTCTCCGTCGCCGAGATCGCCGCCCACGTCCGGCTGCCCGCGGTGATCACCAAGGTGGTGCTCTCCGACCTCGTGGACTGCGGCGCCGTGACCGCGCGGGACCCCACGCCACGGCTGCAGGGACCGGGCCGCTCCGACCGTGATCTGCTGGAGGCAGTGCTGCATGGACTCCGTACCCGGCTCTGACGTGTTCCCGGAGGCGGTGAAGATCCTCGTCGCGGGCGGCTTCGGCGTCGGCAAGACGACGTTCGTGGCCGCGGCCAGCGAGATCGCCCCGCTGAGCACCGAGGAGCTGCTGACCCAGGCCGGTGCCGGCACCGACAGCCTCGACGGCGTCGAGGCCAAGCGCACCACGACCGTGGCCATGGACTTCGGCCGCATCACGCTGAGCGGCCGGCACGTGCTGTACCTCTTCGGGACACCCGGGCAGGAGCGGTTCTGGTTCCTGTGGGACGAGCTGAGCGCCGGGGCGCTCGGCGCCGTCGTCCTCGCCGACACCCGCCGGCTCACCGACTCCTTCTCGGCCGTGGACTTCTTCGAGGAGCGCGGCCTGGCCTTCCTCGTCGCGGTCAACGAGTTCGACGGCGCATACCGCTACACCACGGACGAGGTGCGCGCCGCACTCGATCTCGGCCCCGGTGTCCCGGTCGTGCTCTGCGACGCGCGCGGCACCGAATCCACCACCCAGGTCCTCGTCTTCCTCGTTTCGCATCTGCTCGACACCAGGAGTGCGCATGCCCCCGACGTCGTATGACCCGACCACCCATCTGCTCCTCACCCCCGAGGACACCGAGGCCCCGGCCCGGGTCGTGCGCCTGCGCGAGCTGGGTCTGGGCGACGCGCCCGTGCCGGAGTTCGACGCGTTCGCGCGCAAACTCGCCGACGTGACCAGAGCGCCCTACGCGATGGTGAACCTCATCGACGAGCACCGGCAGTACTTCGCGGGCCTGTACACCCCCGCCGTCGACCGGGCGGTGGAGCTGGGACCCGCGCCGCCCAGCGCCCGGGTCGGCCGCACCATGGCGCGCGACCACGGCTACTGCCCGCACGTGATCGTGCGGCGCAAGGCGCTGGTGCTGGAGGACGTCTGCGACTACCCGCGGTTCGCCGGCAACCCGGTGGTGGACGAGATCGGGGTGCGCTCCTACCTCGGGGCGCCGCTGATCGACCGCACGGGAATGGCCCTGGGCACGGTCTGTGTCGTGGACCAGGAGCCGCGGCCCTGGGGGAGGCCGGGCCTGGAGACCATCAAGGGCATGGCCGCCGAGCTGGTGGAGCAGATCGAGCGGCGCGAGAGCGGCGGCTGAGGCGAGCCGGAGGGCGACCCGTCAGCGGCGCCCGGCCCCCACCGGATCCGGTGCCCCCGGCGCGTCCGGGGCGTCGGCCGGGCCCGCGTCCGCCGCACCGGTCCGCCCCACGTGCGCCGCCGCGGGCGGGGCCCCGCCCGGCGCCGGCGCCGTGGCGGCCGACTCCGCCGTCGCCGCCGTCTCCCGGCGGACGAGGTCGGCGAGGCGGGCCGACCAGTCACCCCGGGACGTGCCGAGGGCCACGTCCCCCAGCCGGTGCCGCTGCACGTCCGAGGTGCCCGCGGGGGCGAACAGGTGGTGCACGTCCCGCAGATAGCGCTCGACCGGGCAGTCGGTGAACAGCCCGGACGCCGCGTGGAGCTCCATCGCGTCCCGCGCGGAGTCCAGTGCGTTCTCCACGTTCACGAGCTTGGCGTTCATCAACTCGGCGTCGCAGGGCTGGCCCTGGTCGAGCAGGTGCACCGCCTGGTAGGCGGCGAGCCGCGCCGTCATCAGCCGGGACTGCATGCGGCCCAGCTTCGCCCGCACCGCCCCGACGCGGCCGAGCGGCGCCCCGTACCGCGTGCGGGCCGCGCACAGCCGCGACGTCTCCTCCAGCAGCGCGGTGTGGATGCCCAGCGCGACGGCGGTCAGGTTGGCCCGCCCGTAGAGCACGCTGGAGGAGTAGGCGACGGCCAGCCCGTCGCCCTCGCGCCCCAGCAGGGCGCTCGCCGGGACCCGGCAGTCGATGAGGCGCACCTCGCCGAAGCTGAACCCGTGCAGACCCATCGCGGGCTGCTGGGGAGCGAGCGTGCAGCCCGGCGTCCCCGCCTCGACCAGGAACGCCGAGAGCCCCTGGGAGCCGGGACCGGTGCGCAGCACGACGCCGTGGAGGTCCCCGATGTGGCTGTTGCCGACGAAGACCTTGCTGCCGTTGAGCACGTAGTCCTCGCCGTCGCGGACGGCCGAGCCGGTCATGCCGAGCACATGGCCGCCGGATCCGGGCTCGGTGACGGCGATGGTGGGAAGGCACTCCCCGGCGGTCACGGCGGGCAGCCAGGCGCGCTTCTGCCGCTCGCTGCCGAAGTGGAGTATCTTCGCGACGCCCAGCTGGGAGGCCTGGGCCATGGCGCCCATGGCGCCGCTCACCCGGGACAGTTCCTCGATGACGACCGTCTTCGCCACATGGCCGTCGCCCATCCCGCCGTAGCCGCGCGGCACCGTGACACCGATCCAGCCCTGCCGCGCGATGAGCCGCGACAGCTCGGGGCAGACCCGCCGCCCGGCCTCCATCGCCGCGACCCTGGGCCTCACCTCCGCCTCGGCGAAGTCCCTCACCTGGCGGCGCAGTTCCTGGTGTCGTCGGTCCGTGAAGTGGCGATCCATGACGAGCCCTTCCGCGTAGCGCTGCCCGCGGGCCTGTCCTGCGGGATGGTGCGCCGGCAGCCCCCGGCCGGGCGGCCGACCCCGCGATCGTGTCCGGCGCACGGCCCAGGCCCGGGGATACCGGTACTGTGACCGAAGGGCCGCGCTCTGTCACGGGGGCGCGGAAGCCAGGTGCGCCGCGGTGGGCGGTACGCGGGCGGGGAGTCGGGTGTCGTCCGTTCCGGTGGCTGTCGGGTCTCCCGCAGCATGCCCGGGCGGCACACCCGGCCCACGTGGAAACCCGGCTCACCGCAGGGCGCTCGGCGTGGAGACGGGGCGCGCGGGGACGGCGCGCGCCGAGGGGTGCGCGGCCGGCCCTCGGCCGGCTCCCCGCTCAGGCCGCAGCGGTCACTGCGCCGCGACCAACGGCATCGGTGCGGCCACCTGCTCCGGCGGGCCGGGCCGTGCGTAGAACCAGCCCTGGGCCGAGTCGCAGCCCAGGTCGCGCAGTTGCTCCGCCTGGGCCGCCGTCTCGACGCCCTCGACGGTCACCGAGAGGTCCAGGACGTGGGCCAGGGAAACGATCCCCTCGACCACCTTGAGGTCCACGGGGTCGGCCGGCTGCTGCTGGAGTCCCCGGGTGAAGGAACGGTCCAGCTTCAGGGTGCTCGCCGGCAGCCTGCGCAGGCTGGCCAGGTTGGAGTAGCCGGTGCCGAAGTCGTCCAGCGCGATGCCCACGCCCAGTTCGGCGAGTTGGCGCAGCGGCTTGAGCTCGGCGTCGTCCGCCCGGATCATCGCCGACTCGGTGACCTCCAGGCACAGCGAGCCGGGTGGCAGCCCGGCGTTCTCCAGGACGGCCACGGTGTCGGACACCAGGTCCGGATGGCTGAGCTGCCGTGGCGAGAGGTTCACGTTGACGCGCAGGGGCCGGGTGCCGCCGATGCCGCGGACCTGCCACTCGCAGGCCTGACGCACCGCCTCCTCCAGCACCCAGCGGCCCAGCGGGACGATCAGCCCGGTGTGCTCGGCCAGCGGGATGAACCGGTCCGGACCGAGTACGCCGTGCCGCGGGTGGTCCCAGCGCACCAGCGCCTCGGCGCCCTCCACGCTGCCGTCGGACATCCGCACCAGCGGCTGGTACTCGATGAAGAACTCCCCGGCCTCCAGCGCCACGGGCAGCCGGTTGGTCAGCGAGTGCCTGCCGATGATCCGCGCGTCGGAGTCCGGGTCGGCCAGCTCGTAGCGGTTGCCGCCCTGGGCCTTCGCCCGGTACATGGTGATGTCGGCGCTGCGCAGCACCTCGGCCGCCGTCCGCTCGCCCGCCGGGCCCTCGACGATTCCGATGCTGGCCCTGACCGTCAGCTCCCGCCCGTCCACGAGTACGGGGGTGGACAGCGCCTCCAGGGCGCGCTCGGCGAGTTCGGTGATGTCGCCGGAGTTCTCCGGGTCGGTGTTGAGTGCCACGAACTCGTCGCCGCCGATGCGGGCGACGAGCTGGCCGGGCCCCTTCACACAGCTCTGCAGCCGCTCGGCGACGGCGACCAGGAGCTGGTCCCCGACGGAGTGCCCCAGGCTGTCGTTGACGGTCTTGAAGCCGTCCAGGTCGAGGTAGCACAGGCCGAAGCGGGCGGCGTCCCCCTCCCTGGCCAGGGCCTGTTCCAGCCGTTCGAAGAACAGGGTGCGGTTGGGCAGGTCCGTCAGCGCGTCGTGGGTGGCCTCGTAGCGCAGCCGCAGGTGCAGCAGCCGACGCTCGGTGATGTCCTCCATCAGCGCCAGCATGTACCGGGGGGCGCCGTCGGGGTCACGCAGGAGGGAGACCGTCAGATGCGTCCACAGGACGGTGCCGTCGGGACGGTGGTAGGGCTTCTCGGTGCGGAAGTGGTCCCGCTCGCCGCGTGCGAGCTCGTCGTACATGCGCCACACGTTCGGCCCGTCGTCGGGATGCACCCAGCTCTTGATGGGACGGTTGCGCACGAGCCGCTCGTTGCCGCCGAACATCCGGGTGAGGGCGCTGTTCACCTCCAGGACCCGGCCGTCCAGCGTGCCGATGCCGATCCCGATGCTGGCGCCCTCGAAGACGGCGCGGAAGCGGGTCTCGCTCTCGTGCAGGGCCTGCTCGATCTGCGACTGAGCCGTCAGCGCGGCGCGTGAGAGGGCCTCCTGCTCGAAGCGGGTGCGCTCCTGCAGCGCCCGGGCGAAACCGGCCGCGATCGCGTGCTGCAGCCGGGCGCAGCGGGCCCGCGCCTCCTCGGGGGGAAGGCGGGAGGGATCGGAGCAGTACAGCAGCAGATAGGCGTCCACGACACCGAGGATCTGCGGCAGTGCCTCCGGCGCGGTGCAGTGCGCGTCCACGAGCTCCTGGCCGACCGCCCGGGCTGGCACCGGGTCGAACGGATGGGCGTGCAGGCAGGTGCACAGCAGTTCGGCCAGCGGCACGAGGTGCTGTTCGAACTCGGCCAGGGTCATGCAGGTGGCCGTCGTCGGGTAGACGGCGCGGCTCCAGACCGTCGCGAAACGCCGCAGCCCGTCGTCGCCGTCCGGGCCGGGCCCGGCCGGGGGGTGAAGGCCCGGCTCGGCTGTGTCTTCCGGGGAACTGTTCACGCCTTACGTCCCACCCCGCCGAACCCGGTGAACACGACCGGGTCCTCGTGCTCCGTGGATCCCTCCGGACGCCAGTTCGGCATCGGGACGAGACCCGGGTCGACGAACTCGAAACCGGCGAAGAAACGCTCCACCTCGGCTCGTGAGCGCATGATCAGCCGGGAGCCCACGTTCTTGTAGACGTTCGAGATCTCCCGCCCCTGCTCCGCGGTGCGCGGGCCCCCGTCCGTGGAGGCGTGCGTGAGGATCAGCAGCGACCCCGGGGCCAGCGCGTCCCGCAGTTGCGCGACCGCCGTCCAGGGGTCCTCCGAGTCCTCGACGAAGTGCAGCAGCGCGACCAGCAGCAGCGCCACCGGCCGGTCCAGGTCCAGCAGCCGCTTCACCGGCGCCCCGCCCAGCAGCGACTGCGGCTCCCGGAAGTCGGCCGCCAGCACGTCGGCCCGCTCGACGCCGTCCAGCACCGCCTCGCTGTGCGCGACCGCCACCGGGTCGTTGTCCACGTAGACCACGCGGGCCTCCGGCGAGGCGCTCTGGGCCACCTCGTGCACGTTGCCGAACGTGGGTATGCCGGAGCCGATGTCCAGGAACTGGGTGACGCCCTGGCCGACCGCGTAGCGCACGGCGCGGCGCATGAAGGCCCGGTTGGCCTGCATGATCTTCGGCAGTCCGGGGAACACCTCGATGGCCCTCCTGGCCGCTTCCCGGTCCACCTCGAAGTTGTGCGATCCGCCGAGGTAGTAGTCATAGATCCGGGACACACTCGGCTTGGACAGGTCGATGCCCTGCGGTGCCCAGGAGGGACGTTCCATCAATGACTCCTCATCGCGATCGCCGGCGTATTGACGTTCGAGGGATGAGGCTACTGACCTGAGGTGGGTGGGAGTAAGGAAAAGGAGACTCAACCTCCCGACACTGTCCTGATGTTGAGGTATATGCCCGGTTCGTGAAGGCGAAATCCTCCTGTTCCGCGCCCCATTCTCCACCCGTGCGGCCCCAGAACGCGCCGTTTCCCGCCGGAGCCGCCGGTACCGCCCTCCGGCCCGGGGACACCCGCACCGCCAGACGGGCGACCGCGGGGGTGCGCGCGTCGACGAGGACGCGGCCGGGGAAGGCCCCGGCGGGGTGGCCGGTCGGCTGGAGCTCCCCGCCGCCCGGGGCCGCCCGCGCCCGCTCGGCCGTCGGCGGACGGGTCGCCGCGCCGGCGGGCGGGCGATGTGTAGGTTCCGCGTAGAGGTGCACTCGTGGGGGTGTGAACGACACGAACGCATCGACTCCCGAACCGGACGGCGGCCGCTCCCCCGGGCAGAAGGGGGGCGGCGGGGTGCCCCCGAACGAGACGCCCCCCGCGGAGGGCACGCTCTCCGGCGCCGGGCCGGAGGAGACGCCCCACAACCCGACCAGCGGATGGTCCACCGGCCCGCTGATCGCCATCGGGCTGCTGGTGCTGGTCTTCGTCGTCTACTTCGTCGCCCGGATCATCCTGGCCTGAGCGGGCCGTCCTGACCGGCCCGGCGCGGAACCCGCTCCCGGCGGCCCCAAAGTCCGCTACGGGCGGCCCCGGAGGATCGTCGCGAACTCGCGCAGTCGCCCGCCGGGCAGCCTCGGCCGCAGCGGTGCGGTGTCCATGCCCTCACCCCTGCGGAAGGCCGCCAGGAACTCCGTCAGCGTCTCCGTGGAGGAGGCCGCGGGGGCCCACTCCAGCTCCTCCCGGGCCCGGCGCGTGCTCATCAGCGGCAGCCGCAGGAACGCGTCGAACAGCGAGGGCGAGGAGGGCACCAGCCGCAGCCGCCACGCGGCCGCCAGGGCGGCCCGGACGGCCGGGGCGGGCACGCGGACCGGGCGTGCCGCCAGGAGGCCCGCCAGCACCCCGGCATCCACCGGAGGCTCGCAGGCGAGGTTGAAGGCGCCGCTCACCGGCCGCAGCACGGCACGGACGAAGGCGTCGGCCGCGTCGTCGGTGTGGAGCACCTGGAAGCGCAGGCCCGCCAGGTCCGGGACGACGGGCACCAGTTCCGGGCGCACCAGGGCGTTCGGGACGGCAGGCCCGCCGAACAGCCGCCGCTGGCCCATCGCCGACTCCCGTTTGAACATGAACGTCGGGCGCATGCGGACCACCCGGATGCCGGGATGGTCGCGCTCGAAGGTGTCCAGCAGCCGCTCGATGTAGGCCTTCTCGCGCGGGTAGGCGGCCTCCGGCCAGCCGTGCGTGGGCCACGACTCGTCCACCCGCCGCTCCTGCCCGTCCGCCGGTCCGGGCGAGTAGACGCCGACCGAGGAGGAGTACACGAGCGCCGGAACCCCTGCCGCCGCCATGGCCCGCAGCAGCCGCTCGCTCCCCTCCACGTTCGTCCGCCAGGTCAGCCGCGGGGTGTGGGCGGGCTGGATCAGCCAGGCCAGGTGGACCACGGCGTCCGCGCCCTGGAGCAGGCCCGTCAGTTCCGCTTCCGCCTCGGGGGTGCCGAGGTCCGTGCTCGCCCACTCCGTCTTGGCCGGCGTCCACGCCGGGACCCGGCGGCACAGCCCGAGGACCGAGGCGACGCCCGGTTCATGGGCGAGGCGCCGCAGGACGCTCGTGCCCACGTTGCCCGTCGCGCCCGTCACGACGACCCGGAGTCCCTCCGTCTGGGTCACGCTTGCTCCTTCCGTCGCCGTCCGTGAACCTCCGCAGGTACCCCGGGCCCGGCGGCGGAAACGCGCCCGGGCGGGCCGTGTTTCCCCGCGTTCGCGCACGGGTACCGCGCACGGCTGAGGAAGGGGGAGCCATGGAGGAACCCGACCCGCGCGACGAGGAACGCGACCCGCGCGAGGACCCCGAGCGCGAGGGCCTGCTCAGCCACGTCTCCCCGCGCACCGGCACGGAGCCCGTGCGAGCTCGCAGCGCCGTGCGGCTGCGGCTGCTGCTCGGTCTGCTGTTCACGCCGCTGTTCATCGCGGGCGCGGTGCTGTTCTGGGCCTGGGCGGCCGCGTCCGGGCCCCACGACGTGCCCACCGACGGCTCGCTGCGCGTCATCGCCGTCCTGTTCACCGCGCTCGCGGTCTTCTCACTCATCGACCTGCTGGTCGTCCAGCGGCGCCTCCTGCGGGCCCGGCACCGGCGGGGGCGGCGCGCCGGGCACTGAGTGCGCGCCTGCCGCGCGCGGGCGGCGCACAATGCGGGCCATGCGCGTGATCGGACTGCTCAGCGGTACCTCCTGCGACGCCGTGGACGCGGCCCTGGCCGAGCTGACCGTCCGCCCCGACGGGGACCTGGACCTGCGCTGCGGCGGGCTGCTCAGCGTGCCCTTCCCCGCCGGGCTGCGCGCCGGGCTGGCCGCCTGCCTGCCCCCGGCCGAGCCCACCTGGCGAGGGATCTGCCACCTCGACGCCGCGCTCGGCCGGCTCTTCGGCGCGGTGGCCGCCCGCGCGAACGCCGAACTCGCCGACGGGGACGCCGCCCTCGTCGCCTCCCACGGCCAGACGTGCTTCCACTGGACGGACGGCCCCCGGGCCCTGGGCACCCTGCAGCTCGGCGCGCCCGCCTGGATCGCCGAGGCCACCGGGCTGCCCGTCGTCTCCGACCTGCGCTCCCGCGATCTGGCCGTCGGCGGCCAGGGCGCCCCGCTGGCGGCCACGCTGGACGCCCTGCTGCTCGGGGACGAGGGCCGCCCCGGCGCCCTCAACCTCGGCGGCATCGCGAACCTGAGCGTGCGCGAGAGCTCCGGCGCCGTCCTCGCCTACGATCTCGGCCCGGCGAACGCCCTGATCGACGCCGCCGCCGTCCGGGCCAGCCGCGGCGCCGCCACCATGGACCGCGACGGAGCCCGTGCCGCCCGCGGCCGGGTCCTGCCGGAGCTGCTTGCCGAGCTGCTGCGCGATCCGTACCACCGACTGCCCCCGCCCAAGTCGACGGGGCGGGAGCACTTCCACGCCGCCTACCTCCACCGCCACCTGCCGATCCCCGAGCCTGCGCCCGACGACGTCCTGGCCACGGTCACGGAGCTCACCGCACGCCTGGTGGCCGACGCCTGCCGCGCCCACCGGCTCACCGCGTTGACCGTCTCCGGCGGCGGGGTGCGCAACCCCACGCTCATGGCCCGCGTCCGCGCCCTGGCCGACCCGGTGCCGGTCACCGACAGCGCCGTGCTCGGCCTGCCGCCGCAGGCGAAGGAGGCCCACCTCTTCGCGCTGCTGGGCTTTCTGACCGTCCACGGCCTGCCGGGCAACACCCCCTCCGCCACCGGGGCCGAGCGCCCCGTGCTCCTCGGCTCCCTCACCCCGGGCCGAGGCCCGCTGCGGTTGCCGGACCCGCTGTCGCGTCCGCCCCGCCGTCTGCACGTGGCCGCGCGCTCCGGGCCGTGAGCCCGGCCTCGCCCCGGCGCTGCCCACGGCGGACCGGAGCCGGGCTCGGCCACGGCCCGCCCGGCTCCGGCCCCGTGGGCCGTACCCACATTGCCGCACGGCGTGGCCCGCCCGTCAAAGGGGCGTACGCCCCTTTGACGGGCGGGCCACGCCGTGGACCCGGGCGAGGCGGGCCCCGGGAGCCACTGAGACGGGCGTCCCGCCGGCCCCGTCGCGGGGGAGGCGGCTGGCCGGGGCTACACGCGGACGCCGTGCGCGCGCAGGTAGGCCAGGGGATCGATGTCCGAGCCGTATCCGGAGCCGGTGCGGATCTCGAAGTGCAGGTGGGGCCCGGTGGAGTTGCCGGTGTTCCCCGCCCGCCCGACCCGCTGGCCCGGCTCGACGCGCTGCCCCGCGCTCACCGATATGGCGGAGAGGTGCGCGTACTGGCTGTAGCGCCCGTCGTGGTGCCTGAGGACGACCTGGTACCCGTACGCCCCGCCCCAGCCCGCCGAGACGACGGTGGCCCGCGTCACGGCCGTGACCGACGTGCCGGTGGGCACGGGGAAGTCGACGCCCGTGTGGTAGCCCGCGCTCCAGGACGAGCCCGTCTGCCGGTAGGCGGTGCCGGGCCGGACGCCGGGGATCGGCGCCGTGTAGGCGGGCGCTGCCGACCGCTCCTGCCGCCGGTCGGCGGGACGCTGCTCGCGGTCCGGGGCGGGCTGGGGAGCCGGTGCCTTCGCGCGCCGCTGGTCCTGCCGCTGGTCGGCCCGCTTCTCGGCCGGCTGGCGGTCCTGCCGCCCCTCGGCCTTGCGCTCGGTCTTGTGCTCGGCCTTCTTCTCGGCCTTCTTCTCGCCCTTCGGGCCGGCCTCGCGGTCCTGGGCGCTGTCGGCGGCGGCCGCCTCGCGTGCTCCCCGCTCAGGCTGCGGGGACTTGGTCGCCGGACGGGGCGGGGCCGGGCGCAGGGCCAGGCGCTGGCCGGGAAGGATGAGGTCGGGATCGTCCCCGACGGTGCTCCGGTTGCGCTCGTAGAGCGCCGGCCAGCCGCCGCGCACGGTGTGGTCCTGCGCGATGGAGGACAGCGTGTCGCCCGGGAGGACCTCGTGCGTCTGGTTGCCGCGCCGGTGCTCCTGGCCCTCGGGGTCGTCCGTGCGGCGCTGCCCGGGCATCTGCCGCGCCTGCTCGCGGGCCGCCTGCCGCGCTATGGCCTCGCGCTGGCTCGCGGGACGGGCGCCGGTCCGCGCGGCCCGGTCCTCCGCGTTCCCGCGCGTGAGGCCCGCCTCGGGGCCGCACGCCGGCCAGGCCCCGGGGCCCTGCCCGGCGAGTACCTTTTCGGCCACCGCGATCTGCTCCGCCTTGGAGGCCCCGTCCGCGCGGACGGCGTACCGGGTGCCCCCGTACTGCTCCCAGGTGGACTGCTTGAACTGCAGACCGCCGAAGTACCCGTTGCCCGTGTTGACGTGCCAGCGTCCGCTGCTCTCGCAGGCGGCCACCTTCTCCCAGGTGTCCACCGGGGCCGCCTGCACGTGGCTCACGCCGATGAGGGGGAGGGCGATCCCGGCGCCACCGGCGGTGACGGTGAGCGAGGCACGGGATACGGAACTCGTCCGGGGACGGCGGTGACGACCACGGGGTGCCATGGGTTCCTCCCACTACCTGCGCTGCCGTGCGCTCCAACGGGCTCCCGAGAAGACGGGAGTTGACAAGCGCGTCAAACGTAGAGCGCACTCGGTGCGCACGGCAACCGATTCCGGCTCATTCGCCGGTTCCACCGCCCGTGCCGTGTACCGTCACATGGTGCTGGGCGGCCCGGCCGGCGGTCTCCGCGTCCGCGTAGACCTCGCAGACCAGGCGGCCGTCGGTGGTGAAGTCGTGTTCCAGCTCGTAGAGGGTGACCTCGCGGCCGTCCGCCAGCAGGAACGCGTGTTCGTAGACGGAGCAGAAGGCGTTGGGTCCGGCGGGGCCGAACCGCTGTGCCACACGGGAGATGTGGTGTCCGACGGCCGTGTCGAGCAGGGTCCGCGTCCGGGCGCCGGGGCGATCGGGGTTGACGGCGCGGCGCAGCAGCCGTCTCGCGTGGTCGGCCGAGTTCTCCTCGGTGTATCCGTGTGACACCGGGGCGGCGAGGTGGACCGGCACCGGGGGACAGGCCGCGCCGTCGCCCCCGGCCGCCACCGGCCCCGCGCCCGGATCCCCCGCCTCCGGCGCGGCGTCGCCCATGCGCTGGTGCACCCGGCTCTCCGCCTCCTGGAGAGCGGCGAAGTCCGGGTACACCTCGCAGGTCACCTCGCCGTCCGTATCCATGACATGGCGCAGTTCCCAGAGCACCAGGACGCTGTGGTCGGCGAAGGTGAACGTGTACTGGTAGGTCGAACACCGCAGCGCGGGAGGCGGGTTGCGATGCTGCCGGAAGGACCGCAGCTGGACGTCGCAGCGTACTGCCGCCGCCAGTCGGACCGTCAGCCGTTCGCTGAGGTCGAAGGGGTTGCGGGCCCGGGCGATGAGCAGCGCCAGGTGGTCGCCCGGCGCCGGCCCGCCCGTGCGCCGCGCCGTGTCGTTCATCGGGCGCCTCCACGTGTGCTGGACCGGAATCCCCCGTCACCCGTTGAATACCCAAAGTAGCGACGTCGCTTCACCGTGTGCGCAGAATGGCTGACATGTGCGGTTCCCGTGGCTCATGTGAGAAGGCCATCGCCACGCAACTCCCGCTTTAGTCAACGCAGTTACTTTCCGTGTCCTCATCCGCTCCCGTGGAGGACACCTCAATGCGCGCCAAGACCCCGCTCGCTCTGGCCACGTCCGCCGTCTCACTCGCCACCGTCGTCGCCCTCGCCAGCCCCGCCACGGCGGTGCCCGCCGACAAGTCACAGGTGCTGTACGGCTGGACGCAGACCAGCTCCTCCAGCTACAACTCCTGGCTCTCGGCCTACTACAACAAGTCCGCCTGGTCGTCCTACGCGTTCAACTGGAGCACCGACTTCTGCTCCACCTCGCCCGACAACCCCTTCGGCTTCCCGTTCAAGCTCGCCTGCGCCCGGCACGACTTCGGCTACCGCAACTACAAGGCCGCGGGCACGTTCAGCTCGCACAAGAACCGGCTGGACAGCGCCTTCTACGCCGACCTCCTGCGGGTCTGCGACCGCTACAGCGGCGCCACCGAGGGCTCCTGCAACGCCACGGCCTGGACCTACTACCAGGCCGTGCGGATCTTCGGCTGACGCGCGGCCCGGGGGTGCCGGCCGGCCCCACCGGCCGGCACCCCGCGGCATGGCCCGGCCGGGCCCTACCGCCGCGCGGAGGGCGCGGCCCCGCGCACGGTCAGCGCGCCGAGCAGGGCCCCGGTGGCCGCCGTGACCTCCTCGACGGCGCGGTCGAACGCCTCCGCGTTGTGCGCGGCGGGGCGCCGGAAACCGGAGATCTTGCGCACGTACTGCAGGGCCGCCGCGCGCATCTCCTCCTCGGTGACCGCCTCGGTGTACGGGGGACGCAGCGTCTTGATGCTTCGGCACATACCTCGACGGTACGCCGCCGCCCCGACGACCGGTTCCGGACGCCGTGGTGCCCGGGCGGGCACAGGGCCGGGCGGGCCCGCCCGGCGCCCGTGGGGGCTCCGGCGTCCCGCCCGGCGTCCTTCAGTGCGTCAGGTGAGCGGGCTGATGTGTGACCGACTCGATCTCGTGGCCCGCCTTGGCGAGGAGCTGGTGGGAGAGGTCGCGCAGCGCCCTGGCGGCCGCGATCTCCTCACCGACCCGCTGCTGAGCCGGGTCCGACGGGTAGCGGTCGGCCCTGCCGTGGGCCTTCAGCTCCGTGCCGTCCTGCAGGCGCATCATGCAGGAGGCCCGCGTCTTGTCGCCGTCCTCCCAGAACTCCATCTCGACGTTCATACCGACGATCGTTTCCATCAGGACCTTCTTTCGAGGGAACCATCGGCTGCGGCCGGTGGGGGAAGCGCATTCCCTGCTTGAGATTCTTCTCGTCCCGCGGAGGATCGGTCCGGGCCGGGCCGTCACCCGCGTGGAGACCCCTGCGGACAGGGAGCGCGGGCGCGGCGCCCACCCGCACCGACCGGTGGGCTTCTTCCAGGGTGCCTCCACGGCGCGCCGCGGGCGACTCAGGCCGGGGGACGGGCCCCGGCTGCCCGGCCCCTGCTCAGCCGAGGTCGATGCCCGGATACAGCGGGTGCTTGCCC
Organism: Streptomyces sp. WMMC1477; assembly: GCF_027460245.1. Classification (NCBI taxonomy): domain Bacteria; kingdom Bacillati; phylum Actinomycetota; class Actinomycetes; order Kitasatosporales; family Streptomycetaceae; genus Streptomyces; species Streptomyces sp. WMMC1477. The sequence continues at coordinate 5,196,986 of NZ_JAPZBD010000003.1, forward strand.
AGGAGTTCCGCAGCACGCCCCCTGACCTGGTCCGCGACCCCGTCCTCGAGGGTGTAGCGGGCCTTGGACGGGGCTCCCGAGGCGGTGGAGCCCGGCGAGGCGGACCTGAGCACGGTGTGCATCAGGTCCGCCACCTCGTCCATCTCCGCGGTGCCGAACCCGCGCGTGGTGAGGGCAGGGGTGCCGATGCGCACGCCGGAGGTGTACCAGGCGCCGTTGGGGTCCTGCGGGATCGCGTTGCGGTTGGTGACGATGCCGGCGTCCAGCAGTGCGGCCTCGGCCTGCCGGCCACTGAGCCCGTACCCGGAGACGTCCAGCAGCACGAGGTGGTTGTCCGTGCCGCCGGTGACGAGCCGCCCGCCCCGGCGCTGGAGGCCTTCGGCCAGGGCGCGGGCGTTGTCCACGACACGCTGGGCGTAGCCGCGGAACTCGGCCCTGCGGGCCTCGGCGAGGGCGACGGCCTTGGCCGCCATGACGTGCGGCAGCGGCCCGCCGAGGACCATCGGGCAGCCCCGGTCGACCTGTTCGGCGAGTGTGGAGTCGCAGAGCACCATGCCGCCGCGCGGGCCGCGCAGCGACTTGTGCGTGGTGGTGGTGACGATGTTCGCGTGCGGGACGGGGTCGAAGTCGCCGGTGAGCACCTTGCCGGCCACCAGGCCCGCGAAGTGCGCCATGTCCACCATGAGGGTGGCTCCCACCTCGTCCGCGATCTCCCGCATGACGCGGAAGTTCACCAGCCGGGGATAGGCCGAGTACCCGGCGATGAGGATCAGCGGCCGGAACGCGCGGGCGGCGGCGGCCACGGCGTCGTAGTCCAGCAGGCCCGTCGCCGGGTCGGTGCCGTAGCTGCGCTGCTCGAACATCTTGCCGGAGATGTTGGGGCGGAAGCCGTGGGTCAGATGGCCGCCGGCGTCCAGCGACATGCCGAGCATGCGCTGGTTGCCGAGGGCGCGCCGCAGCCGCTCCCAGTCGGCCTCGCCGAGGTCGTTCACATGGCGTGCCCCGGCCGCGGCCAGCGCCGGTTCCTCGACCCGCTGGGCGAGCACCGACCAGAAGGCCACGAGGTTGGCGTCGATCCCGGAGTGCGGCTGGACGTAGGCGTGCTGGGCGCCGAACAGCTCCCTGGCGTGCTCGGCGGCCAGCGCCTCGACGGTGTCCACGTTGCGGCAGCCCGCGTAGAAACGGCGCCCCACCGTGCCCTCGGCGTACTTGTCGCTGAGCCAGTTCCCCATGGTGAGGAGGACGGCGGGGGAGGCGTAGTTCTCGCTGGCGATGAGCTTCAGCGAGCCGCGCTGGTCGGTGATCTCGGCCCCGATGGCGTCGGCGATCCGGGGCTCCACGCCGCGGATCACCTCCAGCGCGCTGCGGTAGGCGACGGTCTCGGGCGTGGGCCCGGCGGCGGGAGAGGGGGCGGGAGAGGGGGCGGGCGGAGTGGTCTGCGGTTCGGCCACGGGAACCTCCGGGAGGCGGCGGGGTGTGCTCCGGTGGCCCAGGCGCGCGGCAGCACATCACCGTTGACGGAGCCGCTCCCCAATGGTCAGTCCCATTTCCTCGCGCCAGTCACGGCTCGCTGCGAGCGTATCAAGCCCGGTCAGCGGATGTTCCTGCCGGAGAGCGCGCGGGCGATCACGAGCCGTTGGATCTCGCTCGTGCCCTCGAAGATCGTGTAGATCTTCGCGTCGCGGTACATGCGTTCCACCGGGTGCTCGCGGCTGTAGCCGGCCCCGCCGAGGATCTGGACGGCCTTCTCGGTCGCGCTCACGGCCAGTTCCCCGGCGCGCAGCTTGGCCATCGAGCCCTGGCCCGCGGTGAACTGCTTGTCGTTGCGGGCCATCCAGGCGCCCTGCCAGATCAGGAGCCGGACGGCCTCGATCTCGGTGCGCAGGTCGGCCAGGGTGAAGGCGATGGACTGGTTGTCGATGATCGGACGCCCGAAGGCCTCCCGCTCACCCGCGTACTCCAGGGCGTACTCGTAGGCGGCCCGGGCGATCCCGAGGGCCTGAGCTCCCACCGTGGGACGGCTGACCTCGAAGGTCGCCATGGCGGCCTGGCCCTTGGCGGCCCGGCCCTCCCTGGCCCTGGCCAGACGCCGGTCGAGCCGCTCCCTGCCGCCCAGCAGACAGGCACCGGGCACCCGGACGTCGTCGAGGAAGACGTCGGCGGTGTGCGAGGCCCGCAACCCCAGTTTCCTGATCCTGCGGTTGCCGGCCAGGCCCTCCGTGCCCGGGGGGACGATGAACGCGGCCTGGCCGCGGGAGCCCAGTTCCGCGTCCACGGAGGCGACGACGACGTGGACGTCGGCGATGCCGCCGTTGGTGATCCAGGCCTTCTGGCCGTTCAGCACCCAGGTGTCGGAGGCCGCGTCGTAGCGGGCCCGGGTGCGCATCGCGGACACGTCGGAGCCCGCGTGCGGCTCGGAGACGCAGAAGGCGGCGAGCCGGGGGTCCCGGGCGTCGCCGTAGCACTGCGGCAGCCACTCGGCCATCTGGTCGGGGGTGCCGGAGGCGAAGATGCCGGCCGCGGCGAGGGAGGTGCCGAAGAGGGCCATGCCGATGCCCGCGTCGCCCCAGAAGAGCTCCTCGTTGGCGATCTGGAGGGAGAGGCCCGAGGGGTCGCCGTACATCTCGGCCAGCGACTCGAAGCCGTACAGGCCGATCTTCGCGGCCTCCCGGATGACGGGCCAGGGCGTCTCCTCGCGGTCGTCCCACTCCGGTGCCGCGGGGCGGACGACCTCCGTGGCGAAGCCGTGGACCCAGTCGCGCAGGTCGCGCTGTTCTTCGGTGAGTTCGAGGGAGAACCCGCTCATGTCCGTCTCCTGGTGGTCTCTCGCGCGCCGGTCAGGCCTTGGGGATGTCGAAGAGCCGAGTGAGCCCGGAGGCCATGCCGACGTCGCCGGCGACCTTGAGTCTGCGGGTCATGAACATCGTCACCGGGGAGCCGTTGCCGGAGACGAGCTTCAGGAACTCCGCGTCGCCCATGACGAGGCTCACCCGCGGTTCGGCGTCGCTGCGGCCCTCGCGGACGGTGCAGGCGCCCGCGTCGATGGCCGTCTCGTAGACGGCGTCGCTCGCGCCGGTGATCTTCCAGCGGATCAGCGCGCTGAGCGAGCCCGCGGCCTCGGGGCGGAACTGCCGTTCCATGCGGGAGAAGACCGCGCCGAGGACCCGGTCGCGGAACTCGCCGGTCATGAACTGGCCGATCTCCCCGGCGGACAGGCCCTTCACGATCGTCGCGAACTCCTGCGGGGAGATGGTCGCGAAGTCCAGAGCGGCCAGGTCGTCGCGCGATGTACCCATGGTCGGTTCCTCACTGAAGCGGGCGGGCAGTATCTTACTTCTTAGTAAGTTTACTCTTTAGTAAGATTAGCCACGGGGTGGGTAGGCTGGCAAGGGTGACGGAGAAACGCAGGCGACGGGTCCCCCGGCAGGTCCGGGAGCAACAGATGATCGACGTGGCGGTCCAGGTGTTCGCCAAGCGCGGCTACCATGCCGCCTCGGTGGACGAGATCGCCGAGCTGGCCGGGGTCTCGAAGCCGATGGTCTACCTGTATCTGGACTCCAAGGAGAACCTGTTCATCGCCTGTGTGCGCAGGGAGGCGGGGCGGCTGGCCGAGGCCTTCGAGAACGCGGCGCGCGAGGAGGCCACCGCGGACCAGCGGCTGTGGGCGGGGCTCTCCGCCTTCTTCGGCTTCGTGCACGCGCACCGCGACAGCTGGGTCGTCCTGCACCGTCAGGCCTCCGAACTCTCCGAGCGCATCGCCCACGAGGTGGCCGCGGCCCGGCGCACGGTCATGGCCCAGGTGGCCGGGCTGGTCAGCGACGGCATCGCCGACAGCCCCAACCCGGCCCGTCTGGACGAGGAGGACGCCGACTTCGTCGCCCACGCCCTGGTGGGGGCCGCCGACACGCTCACCGACTGGCTGGAGAGCCATCCCGACGAGTCCCCCGAGCGCGTCACGCTGCGGCTCATGAACATGTCCTGGGTCGGCATGCGCAACGTGCTCGGGGGCGAGGTGTGGTCACCCCCCGGTCCGGCCGAGGGGTGAGACGCGCCCGCGCAGGTGCTCCCGCGTGCCGTCCGCGGAGCGCAGGACGAACGCGTGCCCGCCGTCCCGGACCGCGTGGCCGAACTCCACCCCGGCCGGCAACAGGACGGGGGAGCGGAAGCGCACCTCCGCCCGGCAGGCCTCCGGCAGGACGTCGGCCAGCGCCGCCAGCGAGCGGGCCTTGCTCCACATCCCGTGCGCGATCGCCCGGGGGAACCCCAGAAGCCGCGCGGTGAGCGGGTACAGGTGGATCGGGTTGCGGTCGCCGGACACCGCCGCGTAGGCCCGCCCCGTCGAACCCGGCAGCCGCCAGCGCTCGGTGCGGTCGGGGCGGGGGAGTGCCTCGTCCGGCCCCGGTCCGGCCGCCGGGCCTGTCGGGCGGCCGCGGCGCAGGTAGGTGCTCGTCGAACGCCAGACGGCGGTGTCGCCGTCCCGGGCCTCGGCGTGGATCTCGAACGCCGTGCCCTTCGGGTGCGGCACCTCGGCGCCCGTGCGCACGCGGTAGGTCAGCTCCTCCCCGGGGTCCACCGGACGCGTCCGCTCCACGACGTTGGCGACGTGGACGAGGCCGAGCAGCGGGTGGGGGAAGTCGCGACGGGCCATCAGTGCCATCGCCAGCGGAAACGCGACGAGGTGCGGGTAGGTCAGGGGCAGCGGCGCGGCGACCGGGAAGCCGCACACCTCCGCGTAGCGGTGGACCCTGGCGGGCTCGGCCCGCGCCGTGACGGTCAGCTCCCGCTCGGGGGCCGGGCCGCGGGGCCCGCCCCTGGGCCCGCCCTTGGGCAGGACGGCGCGGGCGTAGAGGGGCAACAGGGACGGGACGGCGCGCAGTTCGCGCACCGCGGGAGTGCGGGCGGGCGTTCCGGCGGTCTTCTCGCGGTCCACGGCGTCACGCCCCCAGCAGGGCCTGGCCGCACACGCGCAGCACCTGGCCGTTGACCCCGGCGCTTGCCGGTGCGGCGAAGAAGGCGACGGCCTCGGCGACGTCCACCGGCTGTCCGCCCTGGTTCAGGCTGTTCAGACGGCGTCCGGCCTCCCGGATGAACAGCGGTACCGCCGCGGTCATCCGGGTCTCGATGAAGCCCGGGGCCACCGCGTTGACGGTGATGCCGCGGCCGGACACCCGCGGGGCGAGCGCCTCCACGAGCCCGATGAGCCCGGCCTTGGCGGTCGCGTAGTTCGTCTGCCCGGCGTTGCCGGCGATGCCGGAGATCGACGACGTGCACACGAGCCGGCCGCCGTAGCGCAGGACCGGGTCGTCTCCGGCCAGCAGGGCCTCCGTCATGCGCTCGACGGAGGTCAGGTTGACCGCGATGACGGCCCTCCAGCGGTCGGCGTCCATGCGGCCGAGGATCCGGTCCCGCGTGATGCCCGCGTTGTGGACCACGACGTCCACGCCGCCGTGCTCGGTGCGCAGGTGCTCGGCGAGCGCCCGGGGCGCCCCGGGCGCGGTGACATCCAGCTCCAGGGCGCTGCCGCCGCAGCGTGCGGCGACGGCGCGCAGCTGCCCGCCCTGGGCGGGGACGTCCAGGCACACGACGTGGGCCCCGTCCCGGGCGAGCGTCGCGGCCACGACCTCGCCGATGCCCCGGGAGGCGCCGGTGACCAGGGTGATCCTTCCGGACAGCGGCCGGTCCCAGTCCTCGGTGGACGGCACGTCGCCGGTGCCGTCCACCCGCAGCACCTGCCCGGAGACGTAGGCCGAGCGGGCGGACAGGGCGAACCGCAGGGTGGACTCGACGGCTCCCTCCGCCCCGGGCGCGACGTGCAGCAGATGGGCGGTCGCCCCACGCCTGAGCTCCTTGCCCGCCGACCGGACGAAGCCCTCCAGCGCGCGCTGGGCGACGGCCGCCGCCGACGGGCCCGCCTGCTCCGGGGGTGTGCCGAGGACGACGAGGCGTCCGCACGGGGCCAGGGAGCGGATGCGGGCGTGGAAGAAGGCGTGCAGGTCCGTGAGGCCGTCGCTGTCGGAGACGCCGGTCGCGTCGAACACGAGGGCGGCGGGCCGTCCGTCGTCCGCCGCGTCCGGTCCGAGGACGGTGGCGCCGCTCGCCCCCAGGAGCTTCCGCAGCGGTCGGCGGAGGCGTCCGCCCTCGGCGCCGCCCAGGACCACCGGGCCCGTCACCACGGGATCGCCGGCCTCGTGTCGTCGCAGGGGCTCGGGGTGGGGCAGTCCGAGCCTGCGGACGAGGAAGCCGCCCGGTCCGCTGTTGGCGAGCCGCTGGTAGCGATCGGCCATGGATTTTCTCCTTACGCACAAGTAAGTTTACCCAAGAGTAAGAACCGAGTCCCCGGACCACAAGGAGAACCGTCCATGACTTCCCCCGGGAGCTCCCCCGGCCGTCGCGTCGCCATCGTCGGAGGCAACCGCATCCCCTTCGCCCGGGCGGACGGTCCCTACGCCACCGCGAGCAACCAGGACATGCTGGGCGCCGCCCTCGCCGGCCTCGCCGACCGCTACGGGCTGCACGGCAAGACGCTCGGCGAGTTCGTCGCCGGCGCCGTGCTCAAGCACGCCCGGGACTTCAACCTCGCCCGCGAGGTCGTCCTCGGCAGCCCGCTGGACCCCCGCACCCCCGCCTACGACGTCCAGCAGGCCTGCGGCACCGGGCTGGAGGCCGTGAGCCTGGTCGCCAACAAGATCGCCCTCGGCCAGATCGAGTGCGGCGTCGCCGGCGGCGTGGACACCGCCAGCGACGCGCCCCTCGGCGTCAACGACGACCTGCGCAAGGCGCTGCTCACGGCCCGGCGGAGCCGCACCCTCGGGCAGCGGCTCCGGGCCCTCGGCGCCGTCCGCCCCCGCCACCTCGTCCCGGACGTCCCGCGCAACGCCGAGCCGCGCACCGGCCTGTCCATGGGCGAGCACGCCGCGCGCACCGCCCTGCGGTGGGACGTCTCCCGCGCCGACCAGGACGCGCTGGCCGCAACCAGCCACCGTCGGCTGGCCGCCGCCTACGAGCGCGGCTTCTTCGACGACCTCCTCACCCCCTTCCGCGGCCTGGAGCGGGACCAGAACCTGCGCCCCGGCAGCAGTGAGGAGAAGCTCTCCACGCTGCGGCCCGTCTTCGGCGACGGGCCGCGGGCCACCATGACGGCGGGCAACTCCACCCCGCTCACCGACGGCGCCGCGACCGTGCTGCTCGCCAGCGAGGAGTGGGCCGCCGCCCACGGACTGCCGGTGCTCGCCTACTTCAGCCACTCCCGTACGACGGGCGTGGACTTCGTCGACGGCCCCGACGGCCTCCTCATGGCACCCGCCTTCGCCGTGCCCCGGCTGCTGGAGGCCGCCGGCCTCCGCCTCGCCGACGTGGACCTCGTCGAGATCCACGAGGCCTTCGCCTCCCAGGTGCTCGCCACGCTCGCCGCCTGGGAGGACCCGCGCTTCTGCGCCGAGCGCCTCGGCCTGGACGCCCCGCTCGGCGCCGTCGACCGGGACCGGCTGAACGTCGCCGGCTCCTCGCTGGCCGTCGGCCACCCCTTCGCCGCCACCGGCGGCCGCATCGTCGCCACGCTGGCGAAGCTGCTCCACGAACGCGCGGACGAACGCGGCGGCGAGCCCGGCGAGGGCCGGGAGCCCGTCCGTGGCCTCGTCTCCGTCTGCGCGGCCGGCGGGCTGGGCGTGACCGCCGTGCTCGAACGCTGACCGTGCCCCGGCCCCGCGCCTGCCCCGGCCCCCGCCGCGGCACCCGCCCCTCCACCCTGCCCCTCGTGAACAGGAGCCGCCTCCATGGGAGTACGCAAGGACCTGAAAGCAGCACGCAGCCGTCGTGACCTGGCCGCCCGGGCCGCCGTCGAGGTGATCCGGGAAGGAGGCGTCGTGCGGGAGGCGCGGTCCGCGGCCCTCGCCCCCGAACCGGTCGCCGGCAGCACGGCCGACATCCCCTTCACCAACGCCCAGGAGGCACCGGACGCCGTGGTGATGCGGCGCAAGCGCGGGGAGAGCTGGGAGCCCGTCACCGCCGCGCGGTTCGCCGCCGAGGTCACCGCGGTGGCCAAGGGACTCGTCGCCGCAGGACTGCGGCCCGGCGGGCGGGTCGCGGTGATGTCCCGCACCCGCTACGAGTGGGCCCTGGCGGACTTCGCGATCTGGGCCTCCGGAGGGCAGAGCGTCCCCGTGTACGCCACCTCGGCGGCCGACCAGGTGCACTGGATCCTGGAGGACTCCGGCGCCCGGTTCGCCGTCGTGGAGAACGCCGAACACCGCGCCACCGTCGAGGAGGCGGCCGGCCGGCTCGGCGAACCGGTGCGGATCTGGGAGTTCGACGCCGGCGGCGTGGCCGAACTCACGGCAGCCGGAGGCCGGATCACGGACGAGGAGGTGGGCGGCCGACGCGCAGCCCTGACCCCCGGGACCATCGCCACCGTCTGCTACACGTCCGGCACCACGGGACGGCCCAAGGGCTGCGTGCTCACCCATGCCAACCTGCACGCCGAGGCCAACAACACCGTCCAGCTCCTGCACCCCGTCTTCCAGGCCGTCACCGGCCAGGCCGCCTCCACGCTGCTGTTCCTGCCGCTCGCCCACATCCTCGGGCGCACCATCCAGATCGCCTGCCTGACGGCCCGGATCGAGCTCGGCCACTGGCCGAGCATCAGGCCCGACGAACTGCGCCCCGAACTGCGCCGCTTCCGCCCCACGTTCCTCGTCGGCGTGCCGTATCTGTTCGAGAAGATCCACGACACCGGCCGGGCCACGGCCGAGAAGCTGGGCCGCGGTTCCTCCTTCGAGCGCGCCGACCGGATCGCCGTGCGCTACGCCGAAGCCGTGCTGGCCGAGTTGCTGGGCACCGGCAGGGGGCCGGGCCCCGGGCTCGCCCTCGCCTGGAAGCTGTACGACCTGCTCGTCTACCGCCGGGTGCGCAGGGAGCTGGGCGGCAGGCTGCGGTACGCCATCAGCGGCGGCTCCCCGCTGGACCGCGACCTCAACCTCTTCTTCCTGGCCAGCCGCGTGCTCGTCTACGAGGGTTACGGCCTGACCGAGACGACCGCCGCGGCCACCGTCATCCCGCCGCTCGACCCCCGTCCCGGTACCGTCGGCCGGCCCGTCCCGGGCACCGCCGTCCGCATCGCCGACGACGGCGAGGTCCTGGTGCGGGGCGGCATCGTGTTCACGTCCTACTGGAACAACGAGGCCGCCACCCGGGAGGCCCTGAGCGACGGCTGGTTCGTCACCGGCGACCTGGGCACGCTCGACGACGACGGCTATCTGACCATCACCGGACGCAAGAAGGACATCATCGTCACCTCCGGGGGCAAGAACGTCTCCCCGGCGGTGTTGGAGGACCGCCTGCGCAGCCGTCCGCCGGTGGGCCAGTGCCTGGTCGTCGGCGACAACCGGCCCTGCGTCGGCGCGTTGATCACGCTCGACCCGGAGGCCGTGGAGCACTGGCTGGCCGTCCGCAAGCGGCCCCGGGACACGCCGTTCGAGCGGCTGCGGGAGGACCCCGAACTCCTCGCCGACATCGGCAGGGCCGTCGAGCACGCCAACGAGGCCGTCTCGCGGGCCGAGTCGATCCGCACCTTCCGGCTGGTGCCGGGGGAGTTCACCGAGGAGAACGGGATGCTGACGCCCTCGCTCAAGGTCAAGCGCCAGGCCGTCCTCACGGCCTTCGCCGAGGAGGTCGAGGCCCTGTACGCCTGAGGGCGGCGGCCGGCCTCAGGCGTGGTCGACCAGCTCGGCGTGCCCCTGGACCCGGGCGCAGTGGGCGCAGCAGAAGAACTGACCGTCCGACTGCACGCCGTGCCCCAGAATCCGGCACGAGCAGTTCTCACAGATCGGCGCCATCTTCTGGGCCATGCACTCCAGGCTGTCGAACACATGGACGGCGCCGCCCCGTGCGTGGACCTCGAAGGACATCTCGTACTCGTTGCTGCACACTTCGCACACGGCCATGGCTGCTCTCCCACAGTGCTCGGACGGTGGCGGACGCTCGGTCGTCCGCCACCGGCCAAGGATGGCGCCGCGGCCGCCGGGCGGCCCGGCGCGACGCGTCCCGCCCGCCGACCGGCCCAGCCGCGACCACCCGCCCGGACGACGCCGGTGCGCCCGGGTGGCGGCCGACGCTCGGCCACCCGGTTGACTGGCCTTCATGAGCTGCCTCTTCTGTTCCGTCGTCGCCGGGGACATCGCGGCCCACCGGGTGTTCGAGGACGACGTGGCCGTCGCCTTCCTCGACCACCGCCCGCTCTTCCCCGGCCATGTGCTCGTCGTCCCCCGCGCACACCGGGAGACCCTCACGGACCTCGCCCCCGAGGAGGTCGGCCCGTACTACCTGCGGGTCCGGCGGCTCGCCGGGGCGGTGGAGCGGGCCATGGCCGCCGCGGGCACGTTCGTCGCCGCCAACAACCGGGTCAGCCAGTCGGTGCCGCACTTCCACACCCACGTCGTGCCGCGCAACCGCAAGGACGGGCTGCGGGGGTTCTTCTGGCCGCGCACCCGCTACGCGGACGCGGACGAGGCCGCCGCCGTCGCCGCCCGGGTGCGCGGCGCGCTGGCCGACGGGGACACCTGACCAGGAGGCGTGCGGCGGCGGCCGGTTCAGGCCGTCGCCCCGCCTCCGCGCTCGTGCAGGGCCCGGACCGTCTCGACGGTGTCGGCCTCCTCGGCCCGCTTGTCCTCCCGGTAGCGCAGCACCCGCGCGAAGCGCAGCGTCAGGCCGTCCGGGTAGCGGGAGGAGTGCTGGACCCCGTCGAAGGCCACCTCGACGACCAGCTCGGGACGCACCCGTACGCCCCACGGCTCGCGCTCGCCGGCCAGCTCCGTCAGCCGCCGCGTCTGCCAGGCCAGCAGGGCGTCCGTCAGGCCTTTGAACGTCTTGCCCAGCATCGCGAACGTCCCGTCCGCCCGCCGCGCCCCCAGATGCAGGTTCGACAGGGTGCCGGTGCGGCGGCCGTGCCCCCACTCCGCCGCCAGCACGACCAGGTCCAGCGTGTGGACCGGCTTGACCTTCAGCCACGACGCGCCCCGCCGCCCCGCGTTGTACGGGGCGTCCAGCGCCTTGAGAACGACCCCCTCGTGGCCCCGGGCGAGCACCTCCTCGGTGAAGCGCCGGGCCTCGGCCCGCCCGGCCGGGGCGGCCGGGTCGGCGACGGTGAGCCGCCGCACGCGCAGCGGCTCGGGCACCACCGCGGCCAGCGCGGCGTGTCGCTCGTGCGCGGGCAGGTCGAGCAGCGTGCGCCCGTCCACGGACAGCAGGTCGAAGAAGACGGCGGACAGGGGCAGGGCGGCCCGCGCCGTCCCGACGTCCGAGCGGGAGCCGACCCGGCCGGAGACCTCCTGGAACGGCCGTGGGCGGCCCGCCGCGTCCAGCGCGATCATCTCGCCGTCCAGCACGGCCGAGCGCGCCGACAGCTCCCGGGCCGCGCTCACCACCTCGGGCAGCCGCTCGGTGATCTCGTCCAGCGTGCGGGTGTAGACGGCGACCTCGGCACCGTCGAGGTGGACCTGCACCCGGATGCCGTCGAGCTTCTCCTCCACCGCGCACGGTCCGAGCCGGTCCAGCGCCTCGTCCACGTCTCCCGCGCTCTGGGCGAGCATCGGCAGCACCGGGCGGCCCACGGTGAGCCGGAAGTCCGCGAGCGCGGCGGGGCCCCGGGCCAGCACGGCCTCGGCCACCGCGCCCAGTGAGCCGCCGAGCATGACCGCGCGCCGCACCGCGGCGACGTCCGCCCCGCTCGCCGCGGCCAGCCCCTCGACGGCGAGCGCGTCCAGCGCGCCCTGCCGCAGCTCCCCGGTGAGGAGCCGCACCAGGAAATGCTGCTCCTCGGCGGTCGCCGCGCGCAGCAGGCCCTCCAGCAGCCGGCGGCGTTCGGCCTGCGCGCCCTTCCCGGCGACGGCGGCGACGGCGCTCAGCGCCGCGTCGACCTCCGGGACGGTCAGAGCCGCCTCGGCCGCCGGGGGCACCGGTTCGGCGAGCGTGCGCCAGCCCACGCCGATGCTCCGCTGCGGCAGCCGTCCCGCCAGATACGTGACGGCGACCGGCGCCTCGGACGGCCCGGCGGTGCCGAACAGCTCCGCGAGGAGGGCCACCTTCGCCGAGCGGGAGGAGGTGGCGGCCACGGCGTTCGAGGTCCTGGCGAGGTCCGCGAGCAGCATGCGTCCATCCTCGCCCGCAGCCCCGCGCGGCGCAGGACGGCGGCTCCCGCCGCCTCGCCGCCCGTGCCGTCTCCGTAGAATCGCCCCCGGGGACGTGGACGTGTGAGGAGGCACGGTGGTGCGTGACCGGGACGAGGCGGGCCGGGCCCGCAGCGCCCGCCCGCGGGACGGGCTCGGCCGCCCGCTGCCCTACGGCGAGACGGGCGTGGCCCGGCAGCCCGAGGGCGTCGTGCGGACCCCGGAGGAGTCCCTGTCGGAGGCCCAGCGCCTGCTGGACGCGGGCAGGCCGTTCCACGCTCACGAGGTGCTGGAGGACGCCTGGAAGTCGGGTCCGGCCGCCGAGCGCCGACTGTGGCGCGGGCTGGCCCAGTTGGCCGTCGGGGTGACGCACGCGGCCCGCGGCAACCCGGTGGGCGCCGCAGCCCTGCTGCGGCGCGGCGCGGAGGGCATCGAGCCCATGGCCGAGGCGCTCCCGCACGGGGTGGACGTGCCCGGGCTCGTCGCGTGGGCGCACGAGCTCGCCGAGCGGGTCGGGCAGTTCGGCGAGGCGCCGGCCGCCGACGCCATCGCGCCGAGACTGCGCGGATAGCGGCGGGTTCCGGTCATCCTCCCGGCCGGCTGACGCCCCGCCATGTCGCCGACGTGGCGTCGGTCACGGAATGCGGGCACTCCTTCGCCGTCGGTACAACGGCGGGTAACCCCACGGCACCCTGGGATGATGGTCGGATGAGCGGAAGCGCTCTACAGTGAGCCGTGCGGGCGGCACACCTGACGGGGGCTCGACTGTGCACGGTGCACAGGGACAACCGTCGGCGTCCCACTAGCGTCCCTTGCGACCGTGCACCACACATCCGCAGCGCTCGTGCCGACCGACCGAGGCCGAGGCGCTGTGCTTGCCACTGGGGGGCAGTCATGCAGAGGATGGTTGAGCTGTCAACGTACAGCCGTCTTCGCCCAGACGGAAGGGGGGGTCACCGGAGGGGGGGAGCGCTCGTGGTCCCGCACCGTCCGCGTTCCCGGTGGAGCCGGTCGTGATGGAGACCTTCGAGTTACCGTGGCTCGTCACCTTCGGTGAGACGCCGCCGCCCGAGCTGAACGGCCACCAGGGCGGCATCGTGCAGGCGCCGCGCCGCAGCCTGGTGGACTCCCTGCAGGCCATGCGCCACCAGGGGATGCGGGTGGGAGCCGTGCTCATTTGCCTCGTCCACGAGTTGGCCCACGCACCCGTCGACCCGGAAGACGGGCCCTGGCAGTGGCCGCCGCCCAGCGCCCTGTACCGGCGCCTGACCACCCGTTGCAGCTCGCCGGACGGCGGCGGGCTCGACTACCGGCCGTGTGCGGCCCGCTTCTGGCTCCAGCCGCCGGAGCGCACCCACGTGCTGACCGACGGTGTCGCGCTCTACGACACGCTGTGCCGGGTCCGTTCACTGCGCCGCCACGGCCCGAACAGGTTCACCGCCGCCCTCCCCACGGAGGCCCTTCATCCGGAAGAATCGCCACCGCAGCCACACCAGGCTCAGGACGAGCACGGACCACACCAACCGGCCGACGTGTACTACCGCTGGACGTCGTGAGGGAACCGGCCGCCCACACGCACCGCACGAAGGGGACGCATGCGCATCGGGGTCCGCCTGGGCACCCGCGACATCCACGCGGCGCTGCTCGACGGCGACCGGATCGTCGAAGCGGCCGGTGCTCCGCTCGACGACGGAGCCGGTCCGCGCCCACGCGAGGTGGCCGACCGCCTCCTGCGCCGGCTGGCCGACCGCGCGCCGTCCGCCGTCGCCTCGGTCACCTGGGACGTCTCGGCCGTCCTGGAGTCCGCCCTGACCCGGGCCGCCGCACCGGCGGAGGACCGCCCCGCGGGCCGCGCCCCCTCCTGGCCGCCTGGACGGCGCCCGGTGGCCGCCCTCCGGCTGGTGCCCCGCCCGCCCGCCGTCGCCGGGGCCGGCTGCCACCCGGCCGCGCTCATCCGCTCGCTGGTCGCCTGGCGCGGCACCGCCCGGGGCGGGCACGACCTCTTCGGCACCGAACTGGCCGCACCCGATCTCACCGCCGCGCTCCGCTGCGCGGACGCCGTCGCCGCCGCCGGAATCGGCACCGTCGCCATCACCGCCACCGGCGCCACCGCCTGCCCCGACCACGAGGCGGGGGCGGCCGCGGCCCTCCTGGAGCGCGACCCGCGGCTGCGACTGTGCCTCTCGCACGAGACAGGCGGCCTCGGGCTCCTGGAACGCGAGGCGACGACCGTCATCAACGCCGCTCTGCTCGGCCCGGCCGAGAGCGTCATCGCGCACTGCGAGAAGTCCACCGCCACGCTGCCCGGCGCCCCCGCCTGCTGGTTCGCCACCGGGGACGGCGGCCGCGTCTCGGCCCGGCGGCTGTGCTGGCTGCCGGTGCTCGGGCTCGCCGCCACCGCGGCCGCCGCCCTGATCGCCGCCGCCCGGCAGTCGGGCACCGCCGACGCCCTCGTCGTGCTCGCCCAGAGCGGGACCGTGACGGTCGGCCAGGTCCGGGACGGCCTGCCGCACGTCGAGTCGGACCTGCCGGGAACCGGCGGTGTGCGGGTGTCCGCGCCCCAGCCCGTCCTCACCACCGCCCCGGCCCGCGCCGCCGGGATGACGCTGCCCGGGGCGCGCAGCCGGCAGACGGCGGACGTGATCGCCCCGCTGGACGACGGCGGGCGGCGGACGGCTGAGGAACTCGCCGAGCAGGCCGGGCGACAGGCCGTCCTGCTGCGGCCCGAGGCCGACCTCGCGGCGGCCGGAGCGGCGGGCACGGAGCCCGGCGCCTGGCTCGACCTCCTCGTGCCGGTGGGCGTGGGCGAGACGCTCGAAGGGGTCCAGGCCCAGGCCGAACACCGGGCGCTCGCGCTCGTGGCCGCGCACGGCGCCGAACCGGGCACCGCCACGGTGGTCCGCTCCTCCGCCACGGCCGTGGGATACCTGCGGATCTACCGCATCCAGATACGGGCCGGCAGCGGCCCCCGCGCCGGGGGGCGCCCCCGGGCCGGGGAGCCGTGGCGGACGGAGGACGGCCGATGAACGCGCCCGTGCCGCTGCGGCACATCGCCGCCGCCGACCTGCCCGCCCTGGTCGCCGGGAACGAACTCCTCAGCTCCGGCCGGGGCGCGGCCGGCCTGGACGGCCTGACCGTGTGCGTCGGCGCGCTGCTCGACCAGCACGGCCCGGTGCCGCTGGTGCCGCTGGACGGGCTGCCGTCCGGCAACCGCTGCGTGGCCGTGGGGGCCGTAGGCGGCTTCGCACCGCTCATCGAACTGCCCTTCAGCGGAGACGAGTTCGCGGCGGCCGTCCGCGCCCTGGAAGATCGCACGGGGGAAGCTGTGGACGCCGTCGTGGCGCTCAACTCCGCCGGCCCCAACGCCCTGGTCCCCGTCGCCGCCGCGGCGGCCCTGGGCGTGCCCCTGGTGGACTGCGACGGCATGGGGCGCATCCTCCCGCTCATCCACCAGACCACCTACGCCCTCGCCGGGCTGCCCGTCGCCCCGCTGGCCGCGATGAGCGCCGCGGGCGACAGCGTCGTGCTCGACTGCTCCACGGCCCGCGCCGACCTGCTGCTGCGCGGGGCCGTCGACGCCTCCGGCGGGCTCATGACGTGCGCCATGTACCCCACGACCGTCGAACGACTGCGGCACGCCGCCATCCGCGGCTCGACGAGCCGCATCCTGCGCATGGGCGAGCTGCTCCTCACCCAGAACCGGCACGCCGCCGTGCTGGCCGGGCTCGCCCGCACCGTCGGCGCCCGGCTGCTGGCCAGCGGCCGCGTCGTCGCGCTCGACCTGCCGGAGCCCGCCGCGGGCGCCCGCCACTACCCGTCCATGCCCACCAGCATCGTGGTGTCCGACCCGGCCTCGGACGGCCCCGTCGTCCGGCTGGAGGCGCAGAACGAGATCCTGCTGGCCCTCGTGGACGGCGCCGTCGTGGCCGCCGTGCCCGACGTGGTGTGTCTGCTGGACCGGCAGAAGCTGCGCCCGGTCGGGCTGGAGGGCGTGGCCGTCGGCGACCACGTGGACGTCCTGGTCGTACCGGCCGCACCCAGGTGGCACACCCCCGAGGGCCTCGCGCTCGCGGGTCCGCGCGCCTTCGGTTTCCCCGTGCGTCACCCGAACGAGGAGGGCAGCCGATGAGCCGCAGCCGTCCCGCCGGTCCGCTGACCGTCGCCGAGCTGGTGCGCTTCGGCCCCCTCGGCGAGGCCCGGATCTGGGCCGGAGACCGACTGGAGAGGCCCGTCACCGGCGTCACCCTCATCTCGGAGCTGGACCAGGCCCGGCGGTGCAGCCCGGAGACCGCCATGGTGCTCCATCCGGCCGCGGCCCACGGAAGCTGGGCGCTGGAGGCGGCGATGCGCTTCGCCTGGGAGCGCAACGCCGCCTGCGTGGTGGCGCCCGCGGACATCCCCGTCACCGGCTCCACCCCGCAGCTGGCCGAGCGGCTGCGGATGCCGCTGCTCTCCGTCGCCGACCCCGCCCGCCTCGCCCTCGACCTGGCCGTCGCCGTCGCGGACACCGAGGCCGCCCGCACCCGCCTCGTCGCGCGCTGCGCCGTCCTGTTCAGCGAACGGTCCAGCCTGCGGGACATCGTGGGGGCCATCAACACCGAGGTCCCCGGCGCTCTCGTCGCCCTGGTCACCCAGGAGGGCTATCTGCTGGCCGGGCGGGCCGCGGCACAGCGGACGGACGAGGCCTGCGCCGGGCAGCAGCGCCGGGTCACCGTCCCGGTGCCCGGCCCGGACGGGCGCCCCTGGGCCACGCTCGTCGCCCGCCTCAGCGACGTCTCCCCCGCGTGGACGGAGACGGTGACGACGATCCTGCGCCTCGCCCGCTCCTCCCTGACCGCGGCCGGAGCCGGGCTGCGGCTGTCGCTGTCCCACCAGGTCGGACGCGACCGGCTGCTGCTGGAGTCGCTGCTCAGCGGGGACGCGAGCGCCCTGCCCGGTGGCGGCGCCGGACCGGCCGGGGACGGTGGCGGCGCCGGACCGGCCGGGGACGGTGGCGGCGCCGGGCCCGCGCAGATGGCCAGGGAGGCGGGCTGGCCCGTCGACGGGCTGCACGTCGGCGTCCAGCTGCGCCCGGCCGAGCCGGTCACCGCCGACCTGGAGGCGGCCTCCGCCGGAGTCGTCGCCGGCTGGCAGACCGGCCGCTCCGCCGCCCCGCTGGTGTCCCAGCACGGCGGCTGGACGACCTGGTTCACCGGCTGCGACGTCGGCCAGGTCGTGCGGCAGGTCCAGCGGCGCATCGCCCACGCACGCATCCCCCTCCCGCTGACCGCGGGGGTGGGGGAGCCGGGTGAGGGCGTGGCGGGCCTGCGCCGCTCGCTGGCCGAGGCCGAGCTGGCCGCGACGGCGGCCAGCCGAAGACCGCCCGGGACCGTCGAGCGCTACGCCGAGCTCGGCCCGCGCGCCGTGCTGGCCGCCCTGCCCGTGGCCGAACTGGCCGCCGCCGCCCGTACCCTGCTCGCGCCCCTGCTGGCCGACGCCAAGGCCGACGTCCTGCTGACCACCCTCGCCGCCCTGCTCGACTGCGCGGGCTCCACCGGGCAGACCGCGGCCCGGCTCGGCGTCCACCGCAACACCGTCCTCGGCCGGGTGGAGCGCATCCGGGCCCGCGGCGTCGACCCGGACGCGCCCGACGGCCGGCTGGCCCTCCACCTGGCCTGCCACGCCCTCCTGAGCACCCGTGCGGTGAGCGGCTGACCCCGCGCGGGGCGGCGTCCCGTACACCGCCGCCGCGTGCCCGGGCGAGACCTGACCGACCAGCAGATCGCCCCGGACGGCCTCCGGGTCGCGCGCGGCGGCGTCGCCGTACCCGCCGCCACCGGTCATGCAGCGCACGACGTGCCCGGCGTGCGGCGGCACCCCGTCGCACTTCGGCATCCGCCGCTCGTCGGGGCGCCCCGGGTTGACGGCGACCTCGGGCGGCGCCGCGTCCGCGCCCCCGGCCAGCCCGACGGGGGCGAGGGCCCAGAAGGCGGCCACGTCGGCCGGCTTGCGCCTGACCCGCGGGCTGTGCCGCGCCACCCGGGCCCGCCGTGCTCGCGGAGGTGCGACGCACCGGCTGTCAGGAGGCGGGAGGGGCCGGCGGGGGAGTGGGGAAGCCCTGCCCGGGGCGGGCCGGGCGGCTGAGCCGCGGGGGGTGCGGACGCCGGTCGGGGACGCTCCGCGCCCGCCAGGACGCGTAGTCGGCCAGCGCCGCCCACTCCGCGTCCACCCGGCCGGGCAGCGCGCGGTCCTGGGCGGCCCACTGCCGCAGCAGGGCGGTGTAGACGGGTGTGGCCACGGCGTGAGGAACCGTTTCGTCAGATGCGGGGCGTGGCGTGGGCCCGCGCCCCCGCCACGGGGCGCCCGAAGAGGTTGCTGTCACAACCAGCCAACGGGGAGGACCCCGATGAGGTCACGCTGCCGTCGCACGGGGTGCCCACGCGGGTGAGCACGCCATTACCCTGTTCGTCACACGGACGCCACGAGGAGCCCCACCCCCACCCGGTCCCACTGGGACCCCACCGACGGAGTACTGATGAACGCCGCCCCTTCCCGCCGGAACGAACGGCAGCGGCGAGGCCGTCACCTCAAGGCCCTGCGCCGCACCTGCGAGGACATCCTCGGCGCCCTGGAAGTCGCCGACTCGCCCGACATGTTCGCCCTCTGTGAGCAGGTGGGCCGACGGCGCGAGCGCCCCGTCCGGCTCGCCGCCGTCGACCTGCGGGACACCGGCGTCTACGGACTGTGGATCGCCACGCAGGACGAGGACTTCGTCCTGTACGAGAGCCACACCAGCAGGCTGCACCAGGAGCACATCGTCGCCCACGAGCTCGCGCACATCCTCTGCGACCACCACCGCGGCGGGGATCTGGACGACCAGTCCATCCACCTGCTCTTCCCCAACCTCGAACCCTCCGTCGTGCGCGGGATGCTGGGGCGGTGCGGATATCTGGCCGCCGAGGAACAGGAGGCCGAGGTCATGGCCTCCGTGCTGCTGACCCGGGTTCAGCGCAAACCCGCCGAAGCGACCTGGGACGTCTCGGCCGAGGCCGCCCAGACGATCGCCAGGATCGAGAGTGTCGTCGGCCAGGAGACACACCAGGAGCGGCCCTAGGATGTTCTACCAAGTCCTGTCGTGGACGTGTGCGCTCGGCGGCCTGGCCGCCGTCCTGTACAAGCTGCCCGCGCTGCCCCGCCACCGGCGTGACGCCGCCTACATCGCCCTGTGCGTGTACTTCCTGTGTTCCAGCCTCAGCTTCTTCGTCGAACTGGACCAGGTGCGCGACGACATCGCGCGGTTCCTGCACTACCCGAACATCACCACGTTCCTGTGCCAGGCCCTCGTCGTCGTGCTCACCGCCGCCCAGCAGGTCGTCCTCGTCCACTGGTCCCACGGCCCCGGGCAGGCGGCGGCCAAGGCCCGCAACCGCATGCTCGGCTACGGACTCGCCCTCGCCGTGCTGGCAGTCCTGTTCTTCTTCGTCAACCCGCCCAAGCGGCAGGGCTCGGCCGAGGTCACCGTCCTGCTCAACCTGGAGAACCCCCGGTACGCCGCCTACTTCGCGTTCTACCTCGCCGTCTGTGCCGTCGGCCAGGTCGAGGCGGTACGGCTGTCCCTGCGCTACGCCCGCATCGCCCACCGCTCATGGCTGCGCTCGGGCATGTGGGCCGTGGCCGTCGGCGGCTCGCTCATCCTCGTCTACTGCCTGATCCGCTACTGGCAGATCCTCGCCGTCTCCACCGGCTTCGTCGAACCGTGGTCGGACCTGTACTGGATCGCCGGGAGCATCGGCTCGCTCCTCCAGGTGTTCGGCTGGACCGTCCCCTCCTGGGGACCGAAGCTGTCCGAGGCTGCCCAGTGGTGCGGGCACTACCGCTCCTACCGGCGGCTGCGGCCCCTGTGGTGGGAGCTCTACCGCGCCAACCCCGGCATCGCCCTGGACGCCCCGCCCACCCGGCTGCACGAGCTCGTCCCCGGCCGGGACCTCGAGTACCGGCTCTACCGGCGGGTCATCGAGATACGCGACGGCCAACTCGCCCTGCGCCCCTACATGGACCCGGACAGCGTCGGCGCCGAGGCCCGGCGTCTGGGCCTGTCCGACACCGCGCCCTCCTACGAGGCGCTGCTCCTGCGCAGCGCCCTGACGGCCCGCGCAGCCGGGCCCCCGAGCCCCGGCTCCGGCGGCCCGGAGTCCGTCACCCACGCCCCCGACGGGGACATCGACGAGGAGATCGCGTGGTTGACACGCGTCGCGGACCATTTCAGAGTCTTGACCGCGGGCCGTGATCCGGCCGAGGCGGAGCGTGCCCGGACCGGGGCGTGACGTTCCGGTCGTGCCCCCGTGGCGGCCGGGCGTCCTCGGCCCGCAGGACGTGCGAGACGAGGAGTTGACGATGGAGGCCGGCTGGTCGGCCCGGGCCGCGGGGGAGTACGCCGCACGGGTGCGTGGAGCCACCGCGCGGGTGCTGGCCCTGGAGGCCCGTGCCGGCGCCACGGCCGCCGGGCCCGAAGCGGCTCGCGCGGCCCTGGCCGCCTGGGCGGGCGTCCGGGCCGGGCCGCCGGGCCAGCCCGCCGGCCCGGAGTTCCGGCGGGGGAGCGGCCTCGGCCCGGAGACCGGGCGGGGGAGCGACGTCGGGGCGGCCCTCGGCGAGCTGGCCCAGGTCGCCGGATGGCTCCTCTTCGACGCCGAGCGGCACCGCGCCGCGCACCGCTTCTGCCGGCTCTCCCTGTCCCTGGCGCGCCACTGCGGGGACCGGGCTACCGAGCAACTCACCCTGGCCACGCTCAGCATGCAGGCCGCACACCTCGGCCGCCCGGACACCGCGCTCCGCCTCGCCGACGCCGCGCTGGAGCAGCCCCGCCTGCCCGCCCGTGTCGCGGCCGTCTTCCACCTCCGCCGCGCCCGCGCCCACGCCCTCGGCGGCCGCCGTGGCGCCGCCCTGGCCGCCGTCGACCTCGCCCGCGGCCTCGTCGGCGAAGGTCCGTCCCCGCGCGATCCGGCCTGGGCCTGGTGGGTGGACGAGGACGAGGTCGCCGGGCATCTCGGGCTCACCCACGCGGGCCTCGGGGAGTGGCACCGCGCCGTCGACGCGCTGACCGCGGCGACGCGCGGCGAACCCGGCACCACCGGCTTCCGGGCCCTGTTCGACGCCGAACTCCTCACCGCCGGGGTCCGCGCCGGGGCGTGGCGCGACGCGACGGCGCTGGCCGCTCGCATGGCCCAGGGCGCGGGCGGTATCGGCTCGGCCCGTGCGGCGGCGCTCGCGGGGCGGGCCGCGCGCTCGGCCGTCGCCGCCGTGCACGTACCCGGTGCGCTGCGCGACGCCGCGCGGCACCTCCAGACCACCCTGCCGCCACCGTACGGCGGCGGGACGTCGGGCTCGTCCCCCACGGGCCCAGAAGGGAGCGTGCCAACGTGTGGAACAACCCGGGCGGAGCACCGCTGCGAGCGTCACACCGGCTGCTGGTGAACCTGACCGTCACGGCCCTGCTCATCAGCGCGCTGTCACTCCTCGCGCTCGCCCTCGACCGCCACTCCGCCCCGGCCTCCGCCCCGGCGCCGGCCGGCCTCGCGCCCGCCGGGGCCGCCGAGGCCGCGCCCGGCGCCGAGAGCCGGCCGCACCGAGGCGAGCGCTGGATGGAGACCCGGCTCTTCTTCGGCACCGGCCGCCACGACGGCGAACCGCCGATAACCGACGAGCAGTTCCACGCCTTCCTGGACGAGGAGATCACCCCGCGCTTCCCCTCGGGCCTCACCCTGCAGAAGGGCCACGGGCAGTGGCGTGACCGCGAGGGCGACATCAACAGTGAGGAGTCCTACGAGCTGATCCTCCTCTACCCGGCTCACACCGCCCGGAGCAGCGACGCGGCGATCGAGGAGATCCGCCGCGCGTACACGACCCGCTGGGACCTGGAGTCCGTCGGCCGGGTGGACCACCGCGTCCTGGTCGACTTCTGAACCAACGCCGCCCGGCGGCACCGGCCGGGTGAGGCCGTCCGGCCCCGGGGCGCCCAGCTGCCCCGGGGCCGGCGTCCTCCGGGCGACGGCCGACCGAGGCGATCGTTTCGCGCCGTCGCCCGGTGGGTACCCGGCGGCGTCACACGCCGTACGGCGTGAGCCGCCGCCAACCGGCCTGCGCCCCGGCGCGGCTCAGCCGTCCCCCGTCCTTCCTTGGAGGAGAGGACCCGATGACGATGCAGCACGGACCGAACAAGGGCGGCCCGATGCGGGACGACGCGGCCAAGGAGGCGGTGCGCAGCGAGCTCCAGGCGGGCCGCTCGACGCGCGCCGACGACTCCCGGGAGGCCGAACCCCCGGGAGAGGACCAGCCGGAGGCGGACCTCGCGCCCGGCACCACCCTGACCGGCGGGACCCCGCCCGGCATGACCCCCGACGACGTCGGACTGCGCAACGAGCTGGCCCGGCACCTGGGCATCAGCGTCTACCCGGCCCAGCGCAACGACCTCCTGCGCACACTGCGCGAGAACAACGCGCCCGACCGGCTCGTGGACCTCGTCTCGGGGCTGCCAGCGGGGCACACCTACGAGAACGTCCAGGAGATCATGCGGGCCCTGGGCTTCGGCACCGAGGCGCACCGCACCTGACCCGCCCGGCAGGGGCGTGTCCGCCGTGTCCCGGGCGGGCGGGTCAGCTCAGCGCGTGAGGGCCCGCCCGCCGGCCGCCGCCGCGCACGCCAGCCCGGCCGCGAGAGTCGCCCGGCGCACGGCGGTCCGGTGTCCGGACCGCCCGCCGTGCACACTGCCCGTCCCGGGCTCCGGGGTGTAGAGGTTCCCGTGCCCGGGGCGGGCGGACCGCCGCCGCGAGAGGTGCTCCCGGTCCACCCGGCGGGCCATCCGCCGCTCCGCGCGCGCCGGAGCGAACCGCGCGCCCCGCACCAGGGAGCGGCTCCCCGCCCCCACCACGATCTCCCGCCGCGGCCGTTCGACGGTGTGCACGATCGCCCGCGCCACCCGCTCGGGGCTGTACACCGGTGGCATCGGACGCACCGCGCGCCGCGTGTAGTTGGCGGCCTCCCGGAAGAGCGGCGTGTCGACCGTCCCGGTCAGCACGGTGCACACCCGGATGCTCCGGTCGCCGCTGAGCCGCAGCTCCTGCCGCAGGCTGCCGCCCAGCGAGCGGATCGCGGCCTGCGACATCCCGTACAGGTGGGTGTAGGGCTGGCTCACCTCGCCCACCACCGAGGAGACGTTCACCAGGGTGCCGCCGCCGTGGGCCCGCATCGTCCGCAACGCGGAGCGGGAGCCGTGCACGGAGCCGAGCACGTTGACGTCCAGGACCGTGCGCAGATCCGGCAGCGGCACGCGGCGGAAGGGGCCGAAGACGCTGACGGCGGCGCAGTTCACCCACACGTCGACGCGTCCGAACACCTCCACCGCCCGGTGGGCCAGCCAGGTGACCTGGTGGTTGTCGGTGACATCGGTGGGAACGACGAGGGTCCGGGCGCCGCGGTGGCGCTCGCACTCCTCGGCCGCCGCCCGCAGCGCGCCCTCGCGCCGGGCGGCGAGGACGACGGCGCAGCCCCGCCGGGCGAACGCCTCGGCCGTGGCCCGTCCGATGCCTCCGGACGCCCCGGTCACGACGACGACGGATCCGCGAACACGCATGCCGACCTCCTCGGACGCCTTGCACCGGCGCCGCCGGCCGCGGGCCCGCCGGTGCCTCCGGCGCACCGCGCCCGGCCGCACGAACACCCCGGGTACCCCGGGGACGCGGAGCCAAGCACGCCCCGCCCGGCCGTGTCCGGGAGCGCTCTGCGGCCGCCGTCCGCACCGGACGTACGGTGCCCTCCGGCGTGCCGCGCGGCAAGGTCGGTCCGCGCACCCGCGCCCTTGATGGAGCCCAGCCCCCTCACACCCCCGGCTCGGCCGCCAGCCGGCCGGTCCTGACCGCCGTCAGCAGCTCGGCGTGGTCCGCCTCGGTGCGGTCCGCGTAGGCGACGGCGAACGCGGCCACCGCCTCGTCCAGCTCCTCGTTCTTGCCGCAGTACCCGGTCACCAGTCGAGGGTCGGCGCTGTGCGCGTGCGCCCGGGCCAGCAGCGCGCCGGTCATCCGGCCGTAGTCGTCGAGCTGTTCGGGGGCGAGCGCGGCCGGGTCGACGCTGCCCTTGCGGTTGCGGAACTGCCGCACCTGGAACGGGCGTCCCCGGACCGTCGTCCAGCCGAGCAGGATGTCGCTGACGACCTGCATCCGCTTCTGCCCCAGCACGACCCGCCGCCCCTCGTGCGCCACCTCGGGGACGGCGAACCCGGCGTCGGGCAGATACGGCGACAGGGCCGAGGCCCGGGCCTCCTTCACCTGGAGCACCAGCGGCTCGCCCCGGTGGTCGAGCAGGAGCACGACATACGACCGCGTGCCCACGCTGCCCGTTCCCACGACGCGGAACGCCACGTCCTCGATGGTGTGGCGGGCGAGCAGCGGCAGCATGTCCTCCGAGACCGTCTCCAGGTACGAGCCGAGCGCCCCCGCCACGGCGGCGGCCTCCTCGTCCGGGACCCGGCGCAGCACGGGGAGCGCGTCGACGAAGCGCCGGCCGCCCTCCGGGCACGCCTCGGTCGACTTGGCCGCGAAGCGGGCGCTGGTGTTCCTGCGCGCCTTCTCCACCACCCGCTCCAGCGTGCCCAGCAGGTCCCGGGCGTCCGCGTACGACACCAGCCGCTCGTCGGGGATGGCGTTCCACGCCTCCAGCGCGGACATCCCGGCCAGCAGGCGCATCGTGCGCCGGTAGGCGCCCGCGGCGTCGAAGGCGGCGGCCCGGCACACCTCCTCCGAGGCACCCGCCGCCCGGCCCGCCAGGACCAGGGACACAGCGAGCCGCTTGACGTCCCACTCCCAGGGGCCGACGGCCGTCTCGTCGAAGTCGTTGAGGTCGATGACGAGCCGGCCGCGGGCGTCCGCGTACAGCCCGAAGTTGCCGGCGTGCGCGTCGCCGCACACCTGGGCGGACACGCCCGTCACCGGGGTGGCGGCCAGGTCGTAGGCCATCAGCCCCGCCGAGCCCCGCAGGAACGCGAACGGCGAGGCCATCATCCGCCCGACCCGTATCGGCGTCAGCTCCGGCACCCGTCCGCGGCTCGACTCCTCGACCGCCTGGACCGCGCCCGGCCGTTCCCCGTCGAGCGCCCGGGCCCCCAGGGTGCGGTGGGCCGAGCGCGGCACCCGCTCCCGCAGCGCCTTGCCGGCCTTCTTGGGTGACGGGCCGTCTCCCGCCCCGGCCCGCCTCCCGAACCCCGCGACCTCCGGAATCCGCACCTCGGACCGCACCGCCGCCCCCGCCTCGCCCATGACCGGCCACTCCTCGCTCTCCGCCTGACCACCGAACGCCCCGACCGTACCGCCACCGCGGTCTGCGGTCCTTCCCCGGGGCGCACCCGGAGCAGCGGTTCAGGTGGCCGGTGCCGTGCTGGCGCGCACGATCAGGGCCGGCTCGACGGAGGCCGGGTCCGGCGCCGCCTCCGGGTCGGCGAGGTGGCGCAGCAGGTGGGAGACGGCCAGCGTGCCCATCTCCGCGAACGGCTGGGCCACGGTCGTCAGCGAGGGTGAGCAGTACTCCGCGAGGGCGATGTCGTCCACGCCGACGACGGAGATGTCCTCCGGGACCCGCCGGCCGAGTTCGTGCAGGGCACGGATGACGCCGAAGGCCATCTCGTCGCTGGCGACGAACACGGCGGTGACGTCCGGGATCTTGCCCAGGATCAGCCCGTTGCGGTAGCCGGAGGCGGGCGACCAGTCCCCTTCGAGCACGGGAGGCACGGTCGCACCCGCGGCCTCCAGGGTGTCCCGCCAGCCGCTGCGGCGGCTCGCGGCGTCGAGCCACTCGGTGGGGCCTGACACGTGCCACACCGTCTCGTGGCCCAGTTCCAGCAGGTGACGCGTCGCCAGCCGCGCGGCCAGCGTCTGGTCGACGGCGACGACCTCGGTGTCCGGTGTGCGGGAGCCGTCGATGGTGATGGTCGGCACGGAGCGGGTGAGCTGCTCGATCTTGCGGCTCACGTGGATGAGCGGCACGGCGAGGATGACCCCCTCGACGCGTTGGTCCGCCAGCCGGGACATGGCCTCCTCGATGGCGTGGGTGTCCAGGGAGGTGGCGGTGGCGGTGGACACCGAGTACCCGGCGGCGCGGGCGGCGCCCTCGATACCGAACGTCAGCGTCGTGCGGGAGGAGGAGTTGGTCCGCAGGGTCACGACGCCGATGGTGCGGCTGCGCCCGGAGGACAGCGTCCTCGCCGCGTTGTTCTTGCGGTAGCCGAGCTGCTCCACGGCGGCGAGGACCTTGGCCCGCGTCTTCTGCTGCACGTTGGGGTGGCCGGACAGGGTCCGCGACACCGTCTGCGCCGAGACCCCGGCCACCCGTGCGACGTCGGCCATGCCGGGCTCGCGTGAGGCGCCGCCGCCCGCAGCGCGCTTCCTCATGGTCTCCTTTCCCGTCGCCTTCACGTCCGTCGACATCGTTCGCTTCTCCTCCGGCCTGCCGACCCCGGCCACAGGTCCACTGCGCCGTCGGTTCGGGCAGTCTATCCATGGCCATGTCATTGGCATCGCTGTCACACCGGGGAACGGTTTCGTTGCGTCGGTGCGGGGGCTCCCGTCGCGGGGTCTCCGTGCCTCGCCCGCGGCCTCGGGCCGAGAGGCCGGATCGGACCGTTCCATCTGGTCGGCAGAAGGGAGGGAGCGAGTGAGACGGGCCGTGAGCGCGGGCGGCCGGGGCGGTGGTCGGCATCTGGGCTGGTGGCGGGCCGTCCGGGGGTGGGACGCGAACTGACGGGGTATCCGGAGTGTTATCGCTGACATCACGGGACTGCATCACGGCCACGAGGCGGTCGGTCGTCGGTGCCGCCCCGATCGTCCCGTCCGGCACGGACCGCCCGGCGGGGTCCTGAGGTTCGCGGCCCCCGTCCGCGCCCCCTGGCCCCGCACCGCCTCTGGCGCGCCGGTCTGACCACGGAGCCGCCGCGTCCGCCGCCGCCCACGCCCGGCGCCGGTCAGGCGCCGGGCACCCGCCGAGGGTTCGGCCGCGAACACGCGCGGCTCGGGCAGCCCGTGGGCACCGAAGACGGCCGAGACGGCGCCGGAGACCGAGGGGACCGCTTCCTCCGGCGCCAGCGCGATGACGCAGCCGCCGAACCCGCCGCCGGTCATCCGGGCGCCGAGAGCGCCCGCGGCCAGCGGGCTGACCGGTTCCTCGACGAACGATGCTTGTATATGCTCGAAACCAGCTTACTTCGAGCAGTAACACGCATCGAGGCTCACGGGTGCCCGGACGGTTCGCCTTCGGCGCCCTCCGGGAGGGTTCCCCGGGCCCGGTGCGCCCAGGGTCCACCGGCCTTCCGAGGAGCCTTCCCGCATGTCCCACGCAGCCCCCTCCCGCACCGCCGGGGAGATCGCCTCCCAGCCCGAGTCCTGGCGGCGGGCGGCACAGCTCGCACCCCGCTGCGCCGACCTCCTGCCCCGCCGCGGTGAACGCGTCGCCGTCGTCGGCTGCGGCACCTCCTGGTTCATGGCCCAGTCGTACGCCGCACTGCGGGAGAGCGGCGGGCACGGCGAGACGGACGCGTTCGCCGCCTCCGCGTTCCCCCACGGACGGCGCTACGACCGCGTGCTCGCCGTCACCCGTTCCGGCACCACCACCGAAGTGCTCGACCTCCTGGGGCGGTTGACGGGCCCCACCGCCACCTCGGTGCTCACCGCCGACCCCACGGCCCCCGTCCTGCGTGCCGCCGACGCGGCGGCCGTGCTGGACTTCGCCGACGAGGAGTCGGTCGTCCAGACCCGCTTCGCCACCTCCGTCCTCGCCCTCCTGCGCACCCACCTCGAGACCGAGGCCGCCCTCCCCGCGGGGGTGCGCCCGGTCGAGCGGGCCGTGGCCGACGCCCAGCGGGCCCTGACCGAGGCGCCCGGTGACCTGGAAGGCCGCGCCCCCGAGCAGATCACCTTCCTCGGCACGGGCTGGACGTACGGGCTGGCCCTGGAGGCGGCGCTGAAGCTGCGCGAGGCCGCCGGGGCGTGGACCGAGGCGTACCCGGCCATGGAGTACCGGCACGGGCCGATCCGCATCACCGGGCCCGGCCGGCTCGTCTGGGCCTTCGGCGCGGTGCCCCCGGGCCTGGCCGACGAGGTCGTCGGTGTGGGGGGCACCCTCGTCGCGCACTCCGGAGACGGTCACGACGGGCTGGACCCCCTCGCCGACCTCGTCCGCGCCCAGCGCCTCGCCGTCGCGCTCGCAGAGTCCCGCGGCCACGACCCGGACCGGCCGCGCAACCTCACCCGGTCCGTCGTCCTCGGAACCGGCCGTGCCTGAGCCGGGGCGGGCGCCCCGGCCGGGGCCGGAGCCACGTCCCGGACCCGAGCGCGTCATCGGTGTGGACGCCGGGGGCAGAAAGATCAGGGGCGTCGCGCCGGACCGGGAGCCGCACCCTCCAACCGTCCGGCGCCGCGCCGCCCCCGGCGGCGGACCGGCGGCCGCCCACGGGCCGGTGGGGTCCCGGTGATCCTCACGGTCACGCTCAACGCCGCGCTCGATGTCACCTACGGCGTCGACCGGCTCGTCCCCGACACCTCGCACCGGGTGGGGGAGACCCACGAACGGGCGGGCGGCAAGGGGATCAACGTCTCCCGGGTGCTCGCCGCCCTCGGGCGGCCCACGCTCGTCACCGGGCTCGCCGGCGGGCCCACCGGAGAGCTGATCCGTGGCGAACTGCGTGCCTCGGGCCTGCCCGAGGCGCTCATCCCCGTGGGCGGCGACGCGCGGCGCACGGTCACCGTCGCCTCCCGCGAGGACGGCCAGGCCACGGTCTTCAACCAGCCCGGCCCCCGCATCGCGCCCGGGGAGTGGGAGGAGTTCACGGCCCGCTACGCCCGTCTCGTACGTGAGGCACGGGTCGTCGTCCTCTCCGGCAGCGCTCCGCCCGGCCTCCCGGCCGACGCCTACGCGCGGCTGATCCGGACGGCGGCCGGAGCCGGAGCCCGCACCGTCCTCGACACCTGCGGACCCGCTCTCGGCGAGGCCCTCGGGGCCCGCCCGGACCTCGTCAAGCCCAACGCGGCCGAACTCGCCGAGGCCACCGGCCACACCGACGTGACCGCCGCCGCGCTGGCCCTGCGCACGGCGGGGGCGCGCACCGTCGTGGCCTCGCTCGGCCCGCGGGGCCTCCAGGCCCACACCCCGGACGGCGCCTGGCACGTGGCGCCCCCCGAACCCCTCACCGGCAACCCGACGGGCGCGGGCGACGCCTGCGTCGCCGCACTGGCCGCCGGGCTCGCCGACGGCCGGGCCTGGCGCCGCGTCCTGCGCGCGGCCGCGGCCCTGTCGGCCGCCGCCGTCCTGCGTCCCACCGCCGGTGACGTCGACACCGCCGCCTACCACCGACTGCGCACGTCCGTGCGTCTGGAGGAACTCCATGCCCCTCACCCCCACCGGTGACATCCTGGCCGAGGCCGAGCGGGAGGGGGGTGGCGTCGGCGCGTTCAACGTCGTCCAGCTGGAACACGCCGAGGCCATCGTCGCCGGGGCCGAGGCCGCCGGACGCCCCGTCATCCTGCAGCTCAGCGAGAACACCGTCCGCTACCACGGGGCTCTGGAACCGGTGGCCCTCGCCACGCTGGCCGTGGCCCGTACCGCCGACGTGCCCGCCGCCGTCCACCTCGACCACGCGGAGTCCCCCGAACTCGTCCGCGCGGCCGTCGAACTCGGGGTCCGCTCCGTGATGTTCGACGCCGCGAAGCTGCCCTACGCCGACAACCTGGCCGCCACGCGCGACATCACCGGCTTCTGCCACGCCCGGGGTGCCTGGGTCGAGGCGGAGCTCGGCGAGGTCGGCGGCAAGGACGGCGCTCACGCTCCCGGGGCGCGCACCGACCCCGACGAGGCCCGGGCCTTCGTCGCGACGACCGGGGTGAACGCCCTGGCCGTCGCCGTGGGCAGCTCGCACGCCATGCTCACGCGGGACGCCGTCCTCGACGAGGAGCTGATCACCCGGCTGCGCGCGGCCGTCCCGGTGCCGCTCGTGCTGCACGGCTCCTCCGGGGTGGCCGACGACGGGCTCCGCCGCGCGGTGGCCGCCGGGCTGCGCAAGGTCAACATCGCGACCCACCTCAACCGGACGCTCACCCGGGTCGTGCGCTCCCGGCTGGCGGCCGAGCCGGAACTCGCCGACCCGCGCCGCTATCTCGGCCCGGCCCGGGACGCCGTGGCCGCCGAGGTCGCCAGGCTGCTGGACCTCCTGGCGGCCCCCGGCGCCGCGACGACGGGCGGCGCCGGGGGCCGCGTCGCGGCTCCCGCACCCCGGGAGGCCCGCCCCCGCGTGACCCGTCCCGCTGACCCGTCGCGCCGTGGACAGCCGTGCCCCGGGAACCGATGATCGGAATCACGGTCCAGACCACTTCGCCCGCATCGTCCGCTCGCCCCAGGAGACGCCCGACGTGAACGCCCCGCCCACCGCCCCGTCCCCCTCGCCCGGCGGTGAGACCGCCCTGCGGCGCGAACGCGTCATCCGCGCGGCGGTACGGGAGGGGCTGACCGACCCGGACGAGGCGGTGCTCGCCGCCTTCGTCGACCTCGACGGCGTCGCCGCCTTCGTCGCGGCCCTGCGTTCGGCCTTCCCCGCCTCCCTCTCCGTCCTGCACACCTTCGCGGCCAAGGCCAACAGCCTCGTGCCGGTGCTGGAACACCTGCGGCTGCACGGCATGGGCTGCGAGGTCGCCAGCGCCGGTGAGCTGGACCGGGCCACGGCCGCGGGCTTCGGCCCCGAGCTGATCGTCTTCGACTCCCCGGCCAAGACCCGCGCCGAACTCGCCCGCGCACTGCGCCTCGGGGTGGCCGTCAACGTCGACAACTTCCAGGAACTGGACCGCGTCGACGCCCTCCTGGCCGGGAACCCCTCTGCCTCGCCGCTCGGGGTGCGCGTCAACCCGCAGGTCGGCGCCGGCTCCATCGAGGCGATGAGCACTGCGACCGACACCTCCAAGTTCGGGATCGCGCTCGAGGACGAGGGCAACCGCGCCCGGCTGGTCGACGCCTTCCGCGAACGACCCTGGCTCACCTGGCTGCACACGCACGTCGGCTCCCAGGGCATCGCGCCGGAGCTGACCGCGCGGGGCCTGGCCAGAACGGTCGAGCTCGCCGACGAGATCAACGCCGCGCTCGGCCGCCGGCAGGTCGTCGGCATCGACATCGGCGGCGGCCTCTCGGTCGATTTCGGCAGCGACGACCCCGACCCCGGCTTCGACGGCTACGTGGCGGCCCTGCGGCAGCACGCGCCCCGGCTGCTGAGCGGCGACTACCGGCTCGTCACCGAGTTCGGGCGGGCGCTGCTCGCCAAGAACGGATTCATGACGGCCTTCGTGGAGTACACCAAGACCGCCGGAGGACGCCCGGTGGCCATCACGCACGCCGGCGCCCACGTCGCCACCCGCACCGTCTTCCGGCCCGACGCCTGGCCGCTGCGCGTCACCGCGCACGATCCGTCGGGCCGTCAGAAGCGGGGCGACGTCCTGGCCCAGGACGTCGCGGGCCCCTGCTGCTTCGCCGGGGACCTGCTCGCCACGGCCCGCCCGCTGCCGCGGCTCGCCGCCGGCGACCTCGTCGCCGTCCTCGACACCGGCGCGTACGCCTTCTCCACACCCTTCCACTACAACAGCCTGCCCGTGCCCGCGGTGTACGGCTTCTCCACCGGCGCGGACGGCGAGGTCCGCTTCCGCACCCTCCGCCCGGCGGGCGGTCCGGACTGAGCGGCGGGCGGGGGAGCGCGGCGTAGAATCGGCGGCCGATATCGGCTTCGCCACCGCCGGAGGAGGGCCACGGTTGCGGGAGTTCCAGCGGGGCGCGGTGCGCCTGCACATCCTCCACCACGCGGCACGGGAGGAGATCCACGGCGCCTGGATGACGGCGGAACTGACCCGGCACGGCTACCGGATCAGCCCCGGCACCCTGTACCCGACGCTGCACCGGCTGGAGGCGGACGGGCTGCTCACCTCCGAGCAGCGGGTCGTGGCCGGGCGCACCCGGCGCGTCTACCGGGCCACCGCGGCCGGCGAGCGGGCACTCGCGGAGGACCGCAGAGCTCTTGCCGAACTGGCCCGTGAGGTCCTCGGCGACGAGGCGGCGAGGACCGGCGACGAGCCGCGGGGCTGAACCGGCCGCGCGGGAGCCTCAGCGGCGGTTCGCGGCGAGCCGCCGCAGCCCGTACCAGGCGGCGCCCACGGCCAGCACCGCCGTGCCCGCCAGCACCGAGGACGCGGGCAGCGTCACGGCCAGCGTGAGGCACCCGGCCAGCCCGAACAGCGGCACGACCCGCGGCGGACGGCGCTCCTGGCGCGTCAGCGTGAGGGCGGAGGCGTTGGCGACGGCGTAGTAGACGAGGACGCCGAACGAGGAGAAGCCGATCGCACCGCGCAGGTCCACCGTGGCCGCGGTCACCGCCACGACGGCTCCCACCAGCAACTCGGCCCGGTGGGGCACCTGGAACCGCGGGTGCACCGAGGCCAGGGCGTGCGGCAGGTGCCGGTCGCGGGCCATGGCGAGCGTGGTCCGGGAGACGCCGAGGATCAGGGCCAGGAGCGAGCCGAGCGCCGCCACCGCCGCGCCCGTCCGCACCACCGGCTCCAGCCAGCCGACGCCCGCGACCCTGACGGCGTCCGACAGCGGCGCGGTGGCCTCGCTCAGCTCCTCGGCCCCCAGCACCGCCAACACCGCGATCGCGACCGCGGCGTACACCAGCAGCGTCAGCCCGAGCGCGAGCGGCACGGCCCGCGGGATCGTCCGGGCGGGGTCGCGCACCTCCTCGCCCAGCGTCGCGATGCGCGCGTATCCGGCGAAGGCGAAGAAGAGCAGCCCGGCGGCCTGCAGGACGCCGACGGCCCCGGCATCGGCGCCGATCCCGAGCCGACCCGCCTCGGCGGCCGGTGAGTCGAGGCAGGCGACCACCACCGCGGCCAGCACGGCCAGGACGACCGCCACGACGGCGCGGGTGAACCAGGCCGCCTTCTGCACCCCGGCGTAGTTCACCGCCGTCAGCGCCACCACGGCGGCCACCGCCACGAGGTGTTCGTGCCCGGGCCACACGTACGCGCCGACGACCAGGGCCATCGCGGCGCAGGAGGCGGACTTGCCCACCACGAAGCCCCAGCCCGCCAGGTAGCCCCAGAACGGGCCGAGCCGCTCGCGGCCGTAGACGTAGGTGCCGCCGGAGGCCGGATAGCGGGCGGCGAGCCGGGCCGAGGAGGTGGCGTTGCAGTAGGCGACGACGGCCGCGAGGGCCAGCCCGAGCAGGAGTCCCGAACCGGCCGCACGAGCGGCGGGGGCCAGGGCGGCGAAGACGCCCGCGCCGATCATCGAGCCCAGACCGATCACCACCGCGTCGGTCACCCCGAGCCGCCGCCGCAGTTCGTCCGGCGCACCGGTGGCGGGGGACTGGCTCATGGCAGGACTCCTCGGCGTGCGGTCGGGCTTACGGTCTCCGATATCGGATCACGATACGTGAGCGGGCGAGGGCCACCCCCACAGGAGAGGTGCCCCTGGGGCGGCGCCGCGCCGTGTGCGCGCCGCGGCCGTCACGAGCGGTGGTGGAGGACGAGCGCGACGCCCATGGCCGCGTTGACGGCCAGCAAGAGCGCCAGCACGACGAGGACCACCGCCGCCTCCCGGCGCGGGGCCGGAGGGGTGGCCGTGGCCCAGTCCGGCCGGGCCGGCGGGTAGTACACCGTCAGCCGGTCGCCGACGTCCCTGGCCGGGCCGCCGCCTTCCGTGAAGCACACGGTGATCCCGTCCGCCGTGACGAACGCGTAGTCGTGGTAGCGCACCTGGCCCGAGGCGCCCTGGGGCCCCTGGGCGTTCCGGACGCGGGTGCGTACCACGCGGGCCGGGGCGGTCACCCCGCTGGTCCACGCCGCGCGGTGTCTGCGGGACCGGCGCACGACCAGGTGCCCGCACCACGCGGACGCTCCCAGCACCACCAGGCACAGCAGGTAGAGCACGCTTCCCCCTCGTGTCGGCGCACGCCGCTCGTCTGCTCCTACCCATCCGGGCGACGCTCCGTGCGCGGGGAGCGGAAACGTCGCCCGTGAAGTGTGCCTTGACGGGGTCTTGACAACGCAATTGGTCTGGACCAGCGTGAGCCCCCGTGGTGGCCACCGCACCCAGGGAGCCGGGAAGCCCGCCTCCCGCACCCCCAACTCCCCACCGGAGGACCCAAGTGGACCGCAGCACATCCGCCCGCAGAGGGCTGGGCGCCGGGCTCGCGCTCGCCCTCGGTGCCGGGCTCTGTCTCCTGGGCACGTCCACGACGGCGCACGCGGCCGACGTCAACGTCGTCAAGAACCCCGGATTCGAATCCGGCCTCACCGACTGGTCCTGTACCGCGGGCAGCGGTCAGACCGTCACCTCGCCCGTGCGCACCGGAACCGGCGCCCTCCGCGCGACGCCCGACGGGCTCGACCGCGCCGAGTGCACCCAGTCCCTCACGGTGAAGCCGGACTCCACGTACTCCGTCGAAGCCTGGGTGCGCGGCGGCTACGCCTACCTCGGCGCACGCGGCACCGGGACCACCGACGTGTCCACCTGGACGCCCGACACGGGAACCTGGACCCGGCTCTCCACCAGCTTCACCACCGGCTCCGACACCACCTCGGTGACCCTCTACACCCACGGCTGGTACGGCACCTCCGCCTACCACGTGGACGACGTCAGCGTCTTCGGCCCCGACGGCGGAGGCGGCACCGACCCCGACCCGGTCGTGCCCGGGGCCCCGGGGGCCCCCGAGGCCGGCGCGGTCACCGCGTCCTCGGTCACGCTGAACTGGCCCTCGGTCAGCGGCGCCACCGGCTACCACGTCTACCGCGACGGCACCCGCGCCGCCTCGGTGAGCGGTACCTCCGCGACGGTCACCGGGCTCACCGCGGACACCGCCTACACCTTCCGGGTGACCGCCGCCAACGCGGCCGGAGAGTCACCCAAGTCTCCCGCGGTGACCGTCCGCACCGCGGGGGACACGCCCCCGGGCGACCCTGCCGTGCCCCGGCACGCGGTGACCGGGTACTGGCAGAACTTCGACAACGGCGCCACCGTCCAGAAGCTCCGGGACGTACAGGACCAGTACGACGTCATCGCCGTGGCCTTCGCCGACTCCACCGCCACACCGGGCGAGATCGTCTTCAACCTCGACCCCGCCCTCGGCTACTCCTCCGCCGAGGAGTTCCGGTCGGACGTCGCCGCGAAGCAGGCCGCGGGGAAGTCCGTGATCATCTCGGTCGGCGGCGAGAAGGGCAACGTCCTCGTCAACAGCGACGCCGCGGCCACCGCCTTCGCGAACAGCGCTCACGCCCTGATGCAGGAGTACGGCTTCGACGGCGTCGACATCGACCTGGAGCACGGCATCGACGCCACCTACCTGAGCAAGGCGCTGCGCCAGCTCTCGGCGAAGGCCGGACCCTCCATGGTCCTCACCATGGCGCCCCAGACCATCGACATGCAGCACACCGGCACCGAGTACTTCAAGCTCGCGCTCGATGTGAAGGACATCCTCACCGTCGTCAACATGCAGTACTACAACAGCGGTTCGATGCTCGGCTGCGACGGCCAGGTCTACGCGCAGGGCTCGGTGGACTTCCTCACCGCGCTCGCCTGCATCCAGTTGGAGGGCGGCCTCGACCCGTCCCAGGTGGGCCTCGGCGTACCCGCCTCACCCCGGGGCGCGGGCAGCGGCTACGTCTCCCCGTCCGTGGTGAACGACGCCCTGGACTGCCTGACCCGGGGCACCGGCTGCGGCCAGTTCAAGCCGTCCAGGACCTACCCCTCGCTGCGGGGCGCGATGACCTGGTCGACCAACTGGGACGCCACGGCGGGCAACGCCTGGTCCCACGCCGTCGGCCCGCACGTCCACGGCCTGCCCTAGTCACGGGCGACGCAGACGGCGAGGGCCGGGCCGCCACCTCCTCCCGCGCCCGGCCCTGGCCGCTCGTCTCGGCGCCCGCGGTCCTCGCGCCCGTGCCCAACCGACGTGGCCCCGCCCGCGGCCGGGGGCTGCCGGCTAGCCGATGCCGTCCGGCGCGTACAGCAGCTCCCAGTCCCTCCCGCCGTCGCGGGAGGAGTAGACCTTGCCGTCCGCGTCCGCCGCCAGCAGGCGGTCGGGGGAGGCGGCGTGCAGCACCGTGGGCTCGGCGCCCTCGGGCAGTGCGCCCGCCTCGGCCCACTTCAGGCCGTCGCGGCTGGCCAGCACCGTGCCGTCGGGGGCCAGCCCCACGAAACCCTCGCCCTCCGGGCGGTCGACCGCGACGAGGGCGGGCGCCTGCGGGACGTCGGCGAACGTGCGGCCGCCGTCCGCGCTGCGCCTGAGCCCCTGGCCGCCCGTCGCCCAGACCTCCTGCGGCCGG
The DNA here is from genome assembly GCF_027460245.1 of Streptomyces sp. WMMC1477. Lineage (NCBI taxonomy): Bacteria > Bacillati > Actinomycetota > Actinomycetes > Kitasatosporales > Streptomycetaceae > Streptomyces > Streptomyces sp. WMMC1477. Next base: position 5,233,506 of record NZ_JAPZBD010000003.1, read on the forward strand.
CTCGGGTGAGCGGCAAGATCGGCGACATCCTCCTCGGCCCCGAACCGCCAGGTGCGTCCGCCGTCGGCCGACGACCACACCCGCCGACTCTGGCTGTCGTACGCGTACAGCACCTCGCCCGCGGGCTGCAGGGAGTGGAAGTCCGCCTCGCCCTCCGCCGAGACCGTCGTCCACGTCTTGCCCGCGTCGGTGCTGCGGATCAGGCCCAGATGCGGGGATGTCGCCCCGGGGTCGTCCATCGCCGGATGCCCGCTGCCCAGGAACGTGCCGGGTCCGGTGACGGTGAAGCCCATCGTGTCCTGGTGACGGTCGGCGATCCGGGTCGCCTCCCCGTCCGCCAGCCGGAAGACGCCGAAGTGCCCGGCGGCGTACACGGTGCCGTCGGCCGGGTCGAGGCCGAGCCCGTGCAGGTGTCCGGTGCCCGGGTCCCCGTCCGGCCCGCCGTGGCCGTCGGAGGCGTTCGAACCCCCGGCGCCGCAGGCGGCCAGGGTCAGGGCGGCGGCCACGGCCGCCGCCGCGGCGGCGAGCCGGCGGGCGGAAGAGCGGCGTGCGGGCGTTCGCTGCGTGCTCATGCTGGGGTGACTCCTGTGCGGTGGGAAGCGGATCGCGGGGAGGTGTCGGCCGCCGCGGGGGCGGGACGACGCGGCCGCGTCTAGACGCGCAGGATCTGCAACTGGGCCAGCGACGGCGGAGAGCGCTCCCCGGCCGTTTCCGTACCAGGGGATGAGGGCCCGGACGGCGGCGGGACCCGCGGCGGCACGGGTGCCGGGGCGGGCAGGACGGGAACGGCGTTGGGCCCGGGCGCGGCCTCGCACGGCTGCCGCGCGTGTTCGGAGTCACCGCTCCCGCCCTCGTGCCGCTCACCGGCGTGCGCGCCCTCGTCCGGTGCCGGGGAGCCGAGGGTGAGGTGCGGGGCCGAGGCCGCGCAGCGCACCGGGCCCGCCCCCGGCGGCTGGAGACCGTGCATGCCGAGCACGCATCCGAGCACCGCGAAGACCAGCAGCGCCGCCACCCGGGCGGCAGGGAGCCGGGAGGCGCGTCGGTGGCTGGTCATGCGCCGCAGCCTACCGTCGCCGGGGAAGGGACCGCCGTCCGCCTCCCGGTGACGGATCACCCCTGGCGGCACGGGCGCCCGCCCTCAGTGCCGCGCGTCCGGGTCAGCGGGGGCATGCGGGTGCCCGCCGGCCGTCACCGGCCGCACGTCAGGCAGGGCCCGCAGGTCGGCCGCCGGGTCTCCGCCGACGACCAGCAGGTCGGCGCGGAAGCCGGGACGCAGCGCACCGGTATCGCCGCCGATCCCGAGCGCCTCCGCGGACTCGCTCGTGGCCGTGTCGACGATCTCGGTGGGCGTGCAGCCCACGTGGGCGAAGAACTCCAGGCTCCACACGAACCCGTCGAAGACCGCGCCGCCCACCTCCACGTCCGTCCCCGCGATCAACCGGACCTCGCGCTCCCGCATCCGGCGCAGCCGGTCGAACACCTCGGCGGCCCGCTGCCGGCCGAAGCGTTCGGCGGACCCGCGCCAGTCAGGGCCGGCGGTGCCGCCGTGCCGCCGGACGGCCGGCGCCACGGGCGGCGGACGGGCCGGCGCGGCGAGCATCGTGACCGCACGCATCCCGGCGGGAATGCCGTCCGCGCACATTCAAACGACTGGCGCAAGAATGTTATGAGCCATCGGAAAAGAATGCTCTTCGTGCTGTGGTGCCAGTGGTCCGGGAGTGACCAGAGTAAGCAGAAATAAGGAGCGATGCCTGTGTGGTGAATTTCCCGGACGGATTTCGGCCACCGGCCGAAAATGCGCGTCTGCCGCATCGGTGGCAAACCCTTTACATGTCCGACATGAGTGGTCCATGATCGGCGGGGATACGTGTCGACAACCGGTCGCCACCCGAAAAGAAGGAGTCAGCGTGAGTCGTTTCGAAGCCGCGTGGGATCGTTTCTGGACCGACCTTCCCCAGGCCCGCGGCGCCTCGCCGTGGGACGTGGACCCCACCTATGTCGCACACGCGCATCTCCACCTCTTCGGCAGCGTGCTCGATCCGTCCCGGCCGGTCATCGACGTCGGCTGCGGCGATGGTGCGCAGACGGTCGCGATCGGTCAGCACTTCGACCGGGTCATCGGCGTGGACGTGGCCCCGAGCGCCGTGGAGCGGGCGCGCAAGCATCACGGCGCTCCCGGTGTCGAGTACGAGCAGTTAGACCTGCTCCAGCCCGAGCAGGCCATGGCCCTGCACGAACGGATCGGTGACGCCGGTCTGTACGTCCGCACGGTGCTGCACGCCTTCACTCCGGAGGAGCTCAAGCTCGCCGCCACCTCGCTGGCGCATCTGGCCGGTGGCACGGGTGGCGCCTTCTTCTACGAACTCGCCCCGTCGAGTCGCGAGTTCATTCTCGGCAAGCTCGCCGGTCAGGGCGTCCCCGCGGAGAAGTTCGGATTCGTCTTCGACCGTGTGCCCCTGCCCGTGGCCAGGGAGGAGGACGCCCTGCAGCGGGAACTGGAGGCCGTCGGCTTCGAGATCCTCTCCAGTGCTCCCATCGACTACCAGGGAACGGTCACGGCCGACGGCCGGCGCGTGAACGTCCCCGCCTTCTACGTCGTGGCGCGCGCGGGGGGCGCCCGGTAGCTCCGCCCCGTCAGACGGGCCAGTGCTGTGGCCCGGTCGAGTGCGTGGCGCACGCTCCACTCTTCGGCTGGGCCCTGCCGACATGAATTCCAGCGAACCCGTCAGCCGCCGAATGGTCTTCGCCGGCGTTTCATCGTGCATTCCCTCACGGGGCTGGCGCCGGGAGGTGCGCGTTGTCGGCGAACGGCCCTGCCTTTTCGGAGTTCTCCACGAGTGGCGTGATTTTCAACAGTTGAACCGTTGACCGCTACTGGGGGCGATGATAATTTCTGCCGCATGGGACGCATTGTTTCGATCAATACCGGTCCATGTGTTTCCTCTGATTTTGCGCGACGCGGAAACACCGCCATCAACAAACTTCCGGTCGAGGGAAATATCCGGGTCACGAAATTAGGCCTGGCGGGCGACGAGCAGGCGGCGGACTTCCACGGCGGCGAACTCCAGGCCGTCTACGCCTACGCCCGGGAAGATCTCGACTGGTGGTCCGAGCAACTCCGGACGCCGCTCCGCAACGGCATCTTCGGCGAGAACATCGATCTGGCCGGTTTCGACGCCAGCGGTGCCGTCCTCGCGGAGAAGTGGCGGGTGGGGGAAGCCCTCCTGCAGGTCACCGCTCCCCGCATGGCGTGCGGCACGTTCGGCGGCTGGATGAAGCAGGAAGGCTGGGCCAAACGCTTCAACAAGGCACGCCGACCCGGGGTCTACCTCCGAGTCCTCGAGGAGGGGGTGATCGCGCCGGGAGACCCCGTCGAACGCGTCTGGCGCCCGGCCAGGCGCATCACCGTCGCGGAGGCCGTCGGAGCGATCCTGGACGAGCAGGACGTCCTGCGCCGCATCATCGAGATGGCCGACGAGGAACCCACCTGGGACCGCGCCGCGATGATGTTCCACGTCTCCAACCGGACCCGGTCCCGCGCGAAGGACAAGGGCACGGACGGGCAGCGGTCGGACGGGCGTACCCCCGCCCGCTTACCGGGCGCCGGACCCGCGGAGGGGCCCCATGCTTGACGTGTTCGGCGACTACAGCGCGCGCGACCCGTTCACCGCCCTGGCCCGGGCGGCCCGGTCGTGCCCCTACCAGGAGGCGGCCGAGAACGGTGGCCTCTACGCGCTCGGGGCCGAGGACGTGAGACGGCTCCTCCTGAGCCGTGACGTCTGGTCCGAGCGGTCCAGCGACCAGCGCCTGGCCGCCATGGACGAGAAGGACGCGGCACGACGTGCCGCCCTGAAGCGCTTCCTCGCCTACTGGCCGGTCTTCTCCGACGCCGCCTACCACGACCGGGTGCGTCGGGTCACCGTCCGCCTCCTTCGGGGGACGGTGACACCGGGAACGCTGTCCGCCTGCGCTCGGCTGGCCGACCGACGTCTCACGACGAAGGGAGACGACCCCGTCGACTGGCTCCGGGACGTGGCGCGCCCCATGGCGCTCGAGGCGATCGTCGCCCTCGTGGGCCGTGCCGATGCCGCACGGCTCGTCCGCCTGGGCGAGGCCGTGATGGACGAACTCGCCACCGCCCGCATCGACATGGCCCGCATCGACCAGGCGCTGGCCGCCGTCGACGAGCTGAGGGCATGGCTGGACGTGGCCCGGGCCGAGCCTCCGACACCGCTGGTTGCGCGGCTGGGCGAGTTATGGAGCGACTCGGCCTACGGGCCCGAGACCGCCACCGCCCTGCTCACCCAGATCGTGACGGGCGCCTACGATCCCACGACCACCTCCCTGTGCGTCGTGGGGGAACGCGTCGACAGCGACGTCCTCGCCCGCGTCCCCGTCCCCTCGGTGAGGGAAGAGGTGTTCCGGATCGCGACGCCCTTCCGGTTCGCCAGCCGCTACGCGCGTCGCCCGCTCTCCGTCGGGCCCTATCGCCTGGACGTGGGGGACAGGGTCAACCTGTGCCTCGCGACGGCGAACCTCGACCCGGCGCAGTTCCCGGAACCGCTGCGGATCCGCGACAGGGGCAACACCTCCCGCGGCCTCAGCTTCGGTGTGGGCAAGCACTACTGCCCCGGCGCCCCGCTGGCGCGGGCGGTGGTCGAAGTCCTGCTCGAGTCGATGCGGAAAGCCGGGGTCCATTTCCGTGCGGAGCAGGTCGAGCGGGAACCGGAACTCCCGATGCTCCGCTACCGGAGGCTGACCGGACGACTCGTGCCGGCCGCCTGGCCCGACCGGTGACGCCTCCCGGGCCCGGGCGCCCGCTCCGCCCGCGCGGCACCGGACCCTCGGCCGGCCGGCCGGTGCCCCCTCACCAGGGCCCCCGGGGCAGCGGACGAGTCGCTCGGGCCGGGCGGTTGCGAGGCCGCGCCGCCGAAAGGCGCCCCGCCGACGCCGCTTCGGCCCCGGCCGCCGGCCCCTCCCCGTTCCCTCATCCATGGAGCTCGCGTTGAGTGCGCTGATCATCGACACCGATCCCGGGCTGGACGACGCCCACGCCCTCGCCATGGCGCTGACCCCCTCGTCGAAGCGGCCCTCGGTCCCGGTGAGCGCGATCTGCACGGTCGCGGGCAACGTCGGTATCGACGCCGTGACCGGCAACGCGCGGTGGCTGCTGGGGGCCTTCGGAGACGAGGCGTCCCGCCCACCGGTCTACCGGGGGGCCGCCGGCCCCCTGGCCGGTGCCGTCGCGGACGCCGCGGACGTCCACGGTACGGACGGCCTCGGCGACATCCCCCGCTGGCCGGTGGCGGACATCGCGGAGGAGACCCTGCCCGCCGCTCTGGCCCTCACCGACACCGCGCGTCGCCGGCCGGGCGAGATCACGCTGGTCACGCTCGGCCCCCTCACGAACATCGCGCTCGCCCTCCGGCTGGAGCCGCGGCTGCCCCGCCTGCTGCGCCGGGTCGTCGTCATGGGCGGCGCCGTACGCGGCCACGGCAACCTCACGCTCAACGCCGAATTCAACATCGGTGCCGACCCCGTGGCCGCGGACCTGGTGTTCGCCAACTTCCCGGACGTCACGCTGGTCACCTGGGAGGCGACGATCAACCACCCCTTCGCGCGGGAGGAGTTCGACGCCTTCTTCCGAGGCGAGAGCGAGGCGGCCGTCAGCCTCCGACGCCTCGTGGACAACCGCTACCTCACCGATCCGGGCTACGGGCGGCGCTCCGCGTACTTCCGGGCGGACCCGCTCGCCATGGCCGTCGCCCTCGACCCCTCGGTCGTCACCCGCGTGATGCACCACCGCGTCTACGTCGGCTACGGGCCGGGAACTCTCGGACACGGTCTGACCGCCGTCGACTGGCGGGACACCCGCTCCGACCGGCCCGCGGCCACGATCGTGGAGGAGCTCGACCACGACCGCCTGCTCGAACTGCTCCGCGTCTGAACGGCCCCCGGGACCGCGAAGCCGCGCCCCCTACCCCAGCCCCTCCGCCCTCCACAACGCCGCCCCGCGCGGGGCGGCGACGCGATGCGCGTGCGTGGCCGGAGCACCTCACAGGAGAGAAGCATGAACACATCCCCGCAGACCCCCGAGCCGCTGAACCCCCTGCTGGACCTCGAGAAGGTGGCGCCCGGCACGCCCTCGCGCCTGGTCGCACAGCTCGCGTTCATCGCCGAGATCGACCGGCTGAAGTCCGTGCTGCGGCTGAGTCCCCTCCTCGCCGCCGACCGCCGGGAGAACGACGCCGAACACTCCTGGCACCTGGCGCTGATGGTCATGGTCCTCGCGGAGTACGCGAACGAGCCGATCGATGTGGAACACACCCTGAAGCTCGTGCTGGTGCACGACCTCGTGGAGATCTACGCGGGGGACACCTGCCTCTTCGACGACGACGCCAAGAAGGACCAGGCGCAACGCGAGGCCGCCGCGGCGAAGCGGCTGTTCGCCCTCCTGCCGGACGGCCAGGACGAGGCGTTCCACGCGCTGTGGGACGAGTTCGAGGCGCGACGTACTCCGGAGGCCAGGTTCGCCAAGGCCATGGACCGGCTGCAGCCGCTGCTGTTGAACGCCGGCAACGAAGGGGGAACATGGCGCGCCCCCGGCGTCACCGAGGCGCGCGTGCGCGAGCGCACCTCCGTCATCGCGGACGGTTCGCTGACGCTGTGGGACCTCACGCGGAAGCTGTTCGCCCATGGCGTGCGCGAGGGCTGGCTCGCACCGGGGCCCTGACGTCAGTACCTCCACCCTGACGTCAGCGCCTCCGCCGCATCCGAGCCGCCCCGGGCGGGTGCGCTGGAAGGCGGGCGTCCCCCGGACTATGGTGTTCGCGAACGTGCACGCCGTACCTGGAGGAGGAGCGCGATGTCCTCGAAGCGACGCCGGAAGAAGAAGGCCCGCCGCAAGAACGCCGCGAACCACGGGCGGCGCCCGCAGACCTGAGTGCGGCCACCCGCGGCCCTGACCCTGGCAACAAGCCTGGTCGGGGCCGTTTGCGTGCCGGGTGCCGCCACGCGACGGGAGCGGTGCGGCGCCTTTCGCGAGTGGAGTGGCGGCTTCTGCCGGTGCCTGAAGCCCCACGGCTTCCTACGGTGGGGAGCGGAGGCGGTCGACGGGACCGCCGGAGCGAAGGCGGAGATCATGCGCACTGCACTGGTGACCGGTGCCTCGTCCGGGATGGGCAAGGAGACGGCGAAGATGCTGCTCGACAAGGGGTTCGCGGTCTACGCCGTGGCCCGTCGCGTCGACCGCATGGCCGACCTGGAGAAGCTGGGTGCGGTCACGCTGCGCATGGACATCACCCGGGACGAGGACGTCCAGGCCGTCGTCGACCGCGTCACCGCCGAGCGCGGCGGTGTCGACGTGCTCGTGAACAACGCCGGCTTCGGCCTGTACGGCGCCGTCGAGGACACCGCCGTGGCCGACGCCCGGTACCAGTTCGAGGTCAACCTCTTCGGCCTGTCCCGGCTGACCCAGCTGGTCGTCCCGCACATGCGCGAGCAGGGCTACGGCAGGATCGTGAACGTGTCCTCCATCGGGGGCAAGATCTACACCCCCCTCGGTGCCTGGTACCACGCCACCAAGCACGCGCTGGAGGGCTGGTCCGACGCCCTGCGGCTGGAGCTCGCCCCGTTCGGCATCGACGTGGTGATCATCGAGCCGGGCTTGATCGAGACCGAGTTCGGGGACGTGACGGTGGAGCCGATGCTGAAGCGCTCGGGATCGTCGGCCTACGCCGGGCTGGCCGGGAAGGTGGCCTCCGCCACCCGTGCCAACTACGAGCCGGGGAAGGCCACCCCCGCCTCCCGGCTGGCCGAGGTGATCGTCGGATCGATCACGGCCCGGCGTCCCCGGACGCGTTACGTGGCGGGCAAGTACGGCAGGCCGCTGGTCACGCTGCGGAAGTGGCTGAGCGACCGGGCGTTCGACCGTGTCGTCATGCGTGCCCTCGGCGCCTAGGACAAGCGCCATGGCCGTCGACACCTTCGCGCTGGAACCCGCCCTGCGGGCGCTGCTGGCCGACCTCGGCGTCAGCCCGGCTCACGTGCTGCGCCGGGCGGGGCTGCCCGGCGACCTGTTCAACCGGGCCCCGGTGCGGCTGAGCGCCGGGCAGTACTTCGCGCTGTGGCGGGCGCTGGAGGCGGAGACGGACGACCCGGAGCTGCCGCTGACCATCGGGCGGGCGCTGTCCCCCGAGACCTTCGACCCGCCGCTGTTCGCCGCGCTGTGCAGCCCCGACCTGCGCACGGCCGCCCGCCGCATCGCTGTGCACAAGAAGCTGACGGCCCCCGTCTCGCTCCGCGTGGACGAGAGCGCGCACCGGCTCCGGGTCGTCTACGACTGGCCCGGGGGACTGGAGCCTCCGCCGCTGCTCGTGCTCACGGAGCTGGTCTTCTGGGCCGTGCTGGCCAGGACCGCCACCCGGACGCGGGTACGGCCGCTGCGCGTCACCACTCCGGAGCCGCCCGAGAGCATCGCCCCGTACCACGAGTTCTTCGGCGCCGCCGTCGAACGCGGCCCGCTGCAGTCCGTCACCTTCTCGGCGCGGGACGCGGAGCGGCCGTTCCTGACGGCCGACGAACGCATGTGGGACTTCTTCCAGCCGGAACTGCGGCGGCGGCTGTCGGAACTGGAGGCCGGAGCGACGACGGCGGACCGGGTACGCGCCGCCCTGCTGGAGCAGTTGCCCGCCGGCAGCGCCGCCATGGAGACGGCGGCCCGGACCCTGGCCGTCAGCACGCGCACCCTGCAGCGGCAGCTCAGGAGTGAGGGCACCACTTTCCAGGCCGTTCTCAACGACACCCGCGAGGCCCTGGCCCGCCACTACCTCACCCACTCGGGCCTGACGGTCCGGGAGATCTCCTTCCTGCTCGGCTACGAGGACCCCAACTCCTTCTACCGGGCCTTCCAGTCGTGGACCGGCCAGACCCCCGCCCAGGCGCAGGCCGAGGCGCTCTGACCCGGGGGAGGAGCATCCCGCGGGCCCCGGGACCGCCGGCCGGGTGGCGGTGAGCCGCGGCCGGCCGCCACGGCACCACCGAGCCCGCCCCCGGGCCCCGTCGGCGGCGTGCGGACGCCGGACCGAGGGGCCCCGCGGCCGTCCCGGTAGGGGCGGCACGCGGGGCGTGCTGTCCCCCGACGACGCGGTCGGCGTGCCTGACCGGGTACGTCGCGGGCGTCCGGTCTGCCACCCCCACCGGGGCTGCCGCCGGAGGCGCGGAACGGGAAGGGTCGGACACGCGGCCCCGGCCGCGCCGCGGACGACCGCCGGAGGGACGCATGCCCGACGCCGCAGAGCCGACTGTCCTCCCCCTGCCGCCCGGACCGGCGCCGCCCGGTTCACCGGCCGGCCGCGCCCCCGTGGCCACCGCCGTGGCGCGGGGCCGCCACCGACCGCCACGCCCCGATGGCCGGCCGGCGGTGCGAACGGCTGGAGCGCACGCCAGGACGCACACGAGGACGGAAGGAGCCACGCCATGGTGACGGCCATGGAGCAGCGGCGTGAAGCCGCCGCCGACCGCACACTCACCTATGACGACTACCTGGAGCTGACCACGCTCCTCGGGCTCCAGCGACCACTGAGCGCCCACCCGGACGAGCTGCACTTCATCGTCGTGCACCAGTCGATGGAGCTGTGGTTCAAGCTCCTCGCCCACGATCTGCGCCGGGTCGTCGCCTTCCTGGACGCCGACCGGCTCCCGGAGTGCTGCACGGTCATGCGCCGCGTCAACGACGTGATGACCGCGCTGCTGGCACAGATGCGCAGCCTGCGGGACCTGCCGCCGCACAGCTTCCACGCCTTCCGCGGTGTGCTCGGCCGGGCCAGCGGCTTCCAGTCCGCCCAGTTCCGCGAGGTGGAGGTGTGCTCGGGGCTGCGGGACGAGGGCTATCTGCGCGATCTGCGCGGCGTCTGCGGCGGAGTCCTGCCCGAGGCGGTCGTCCGGAACCTGGGCAGGCGCAGCGTCGCCGAGGCCCACCGGGAGGCGGCCCACCGTGCGGGCCTGTGCGACTGGGCCGCGCTGTACACCGACGAGGGCGCCGCCTCGCCGCTGTACGTCCTCAGCGAGCAGCTCATGGACTACGACGAGCTGTGGCTGCGGTGGCGCACCGAACACGTCGCCCTGGTGCTGCGTATGAACGGCGGCTCGGCCCGGGGTACCGCGGGGACCGAGATCGGATACCTGCAGCGCACCCTGCGTCACCGCTTCTTCCCCTACCTGTGGGAGTCGCGCGACACGCTCGCCGCCGACCCGGCCGGCGGGGACAACGAGCGGGGCGCACGTGCCGGGTGAACCCGGTCACGGCGCCTCCCAGGACCGGCAGACCCCGGAAGGAGAGACCGTATGGTCAACAGCGTGGTGATCGTCGGCGGCGGTACGGCGGGCTGGATGACGGCCACCTACCTGCGCGCCACCTTCGGCGAGCGGCTGCCCGTCACCCTCGTGGAGTCGGCCGACGTGCCCACCGTCGGAGTGGGCGAGGCGACCTTCAGCACCGTCCGGCACTTCTTCGACTACCTCGGCCTGGCCGAGCGGGAGTGGATGCCCTCCTGCAACGCCTCCTACAAGCTGGCGATCCGCTTCGAGAACTGGCGCGGCACGGGTGAGCACTTCTACCATCCGTTCGAACGTCTGCGGGTGGCGGACGGCTTCTCCCTCGCCGACTGGTGGCTCAAGACCGGTGGCCGCGACGGCCTGCGGTTCGACGAGGCCTGTTACGTGCTGCCCGCACTGTGCGAGGCCAAGCGCTCGCCCAAGCACGTCGACGGTGAGCTGTTCGAACGCGCACTGCACGACGGCGGGGACCGCCCGCGGCGCACGACGATGAGCGAGCAGGACACCCAGTTTCCCTACGCCTACCACTTCGACGCCGCCCAGCTCGCCGGCTTCCTGGCCGACTTCGGCACCCGGAACGGGGTGCGCCGCGTCCTCGACGACGTCGTGGAGGTGCGGCAGGACGAACGCGGCTGGATCTCCCACCTGGTCACCCGGGAGCACGGGGAGATCGGGGGCGACCTGTTCGTCGACTGCACCGGTTTCCGGGGCCTGCTGATCAACAAGACGCTCGGCGAGGAGTTCGAGTCCTTCCAGGACGTCCTGCCCAACGACCGCGCCGTGGCCCTGCGGGTGCCCACGGACGTCGAACGCGAGGGCATGGCCCCCTACACCACGGCGTCCGCCCGCGACAGCGGCTGGATCTGGACGATCCCCCTGTTCGGGAGAATCGGCACCGGGTACGTCTACTCCTCGCAGTACTGCTCCCCCGAGGAGGCCGAGAGGGAGCTGCGGGGGTTCGTCGGGCCCCGCGCGGAGGGGCTGGAGGCCAACCACATCCGGATGCGGATCGGCCGCAACCGGCGTTCCTGGGTGAAGAACTGCGTCGCGGTCGGGCTGTCCAGCGGTTTCGTCGAGCCGCTGGAGTCCACGGGGATCTTCTTCATCCAGCACGGCATCGAACAGCTCGTCAAGCACTTCCCCGGCGAGGACTGGGAACCGGCGCTGGCCGACGGCTACAACGACAGCGTCGCCCGCTGCATGGAGGGCGTGCGGGAGTTCCTCACCCTCCACTACCGGGCCGCGTCCCGCGCTGACACGCCCTACTGGAAGGCGACCAAGGAGCGGGAACTGCCCGAGGGAATGGCCGAGCGCCTGCGGGGGTGGGAGGCGCGCCTGCCCGACGGCGACTCCGTCTTCCCCTACTACCACGGCTTCGATCCCTATTCCTACGCGGTGATGCTGCTCGGTCTGGGACACCCGCCGGCCCGTACGCACCCGGCGCTCGACCTGTTGGACGGTGCCGAAGCCCGGCGGCAGTTCCAGGAGGTGCGGCGGCAGGCCGAGCGTCTGACCGCCGAACTGCCCAGCCAGTACGCGTACCTGGCGCAGCTTCACGGCTGACCTCCCGGCGGTGGGGCGGTGCCCGGAGCGACCAGCTCCGGGCACCGCCCCACCGCGCGGTCATCCGGCCTGTGGGAGCGTCACCGCTCGTACGCGGACGTCTCCGCGAGCCCGGACCAGTCGGCGAAGCGCCGCCGGCCGTACAACAGCGGGGCTCCGGGCCCGGTGATGACCTCCTCGACCGCCCCGATGACGACGGTGTGGTCGCCCGCCGGATGGGTGCGCAGCACCCGGCACTCGGCCGTCGCGTGGGCGTCCTCGGTCAGCCGCGGCACCCGGTACCGGGCCGTCGGCTCCCAGGCGACCCTGGAGAACCGGTCCGGTCCGGGGCCGGCGAACGTCTCGGCCGTGTTCCGGCCTCCGGCGTGCAGCAGGTTCACGGCGAACGCCGCGCTCTCGCGCAGTGCCCGCAGCGTGCCGCTCCGGTTGTCGACGCACACCAGCAGGCTCGGCGGGGTCAGGCCCACGCTGCACATCGACGTGCAGGTCAGCCCGCGCGGTGCGCCGGAGCCGTCCACCGTGGTCACCACGGCGACCCCGCTGGGAAAGCCGCTCATCAGCGAGCGGAAGGCGTCCGCGTCGGCCTGCCGCGGACGGCCGGGGTTCCGGTCGCGGGCCCCGGAAGGGCCGGTCCCTGTGCTCCGCATGAGGCCGCCTTTCGCAACGGGGATGAGGGGCGGTGCCGGCCGGGGCGGGAGCGTCGCAGCCGGTCCCCGGGCCGCCACCGTAGGAGGCGGGGGGCCCGCGGGCGACGGCCGGCCGGAGCGGCCGTGCGAGGGGTCCGTCCGAGCACTGCCCGGTCGGCCTCGCGCGCCGCTCGGCCGTCCGCCACCCGCCGTCACCTCAGGGCGCGGGCGCCGGGGTGATCCCCGCCTGGACGGCGACCACCGCGGCCACCGTGCGGTTGGGGCAGTTGAGCTTGGCCAGCACGTTGGAGACGTGGCGCTTGGCGCCGTGCTCGGAGATCCCGAGCCGCCGGGCGATCTGCTTGTTGCTCATCCCCTGGACCATCAGGGCGAGCACCTCCTCCTCCCGCGGGGTGAGCTGCGGTCCGCGGCTGCGGCGTTCCCCGGCCTTCACCACTGCCAGCAGTTCCCGCACGAGGTCCGGCGGCACGGGTATCTCACCGCGTTTGATCTCGGTGACCGCGTGGTACAGCGTGTCCGCGCTCAGCCCGGACTCCTGGACGAAACCGTCGACGGCCAGTCCGCTGGCCCGCCGGACGCTGTACCCGTCGACCGCGCTCAGCAGGAGCAGGACCTTGGACCCGGACCCCTGCGCCGTCCGGATCAACTCCCGGAGCGTGGGGGTCTCCAGGGACGCGGGCAGCAGCACGATGTCGGGTGAGAAGCGGCTGAGCATCTCGCCGAGCACGGCGGAGGAAGGGGCGACGCGTACGGAACCGACGTCGTTCATGTGCTCCAGCAGGTTCTCCAGGCCGCGCCTGACGACCTCGTCCTCGTGGAGGACCGCCACATCGAGCAGAAGCGGGGAGCGGTGGGGGAATTGCAGGTCCATGACATGGCAGTCGAGTACCTGTTCCTTCATCGACCAACCTCCTCAGCTGTTGGATCGACACTATGGGGGGCGGGTGCGGGGGCGGGGGAGCGCCGAACCGCACCGGCGGGGACGTTATAAGGCATGTCCAGCGGGTGGAAGATGTAACACCTGAAACATCGGCTTGCGTGCTAAACGTGGCGAAGTATCGTCACCGCGGCCCTGGCGCATTTCCCTGCCGCGGGCCGTCCCGTCGGCGGCGCGCTCCGCGAACTCTCCACCGCCGCGGCCCCCTTCTCTCCTGACCGCTTGGGCGGCACACCGGCCCGGCCTGCGGAAACGGTGGTTCTCACCCCGGGGGGTACCCGATGGGGCACCGTCCCCGGTGCCCCATCGGCCCCTCTGAAGGGGGCTGGGGCAGTGCGGACCGCTCGCGCATGCTGCTGGCCGGACCGCAACCTCGCGACGGGGATGACCATGAAACTCAGGACGATGCTCAAGTCCAAGATCCACCGGGCCACCGTCACCCGGGCCGACCTGCACTACGTGGGATCGCTGACGATCGACGCCGATCTCATGCGGGCCGCGGACCTGCTGCCCGGCGAACTGATCCACGTCGTCGACATCGACAACGGCGCACGTCTGGAGACGTATGTGATCGAGGGGCCCGCCGGGTCCGGGGTCATCGGCGTCAACGGCGCGGCGGCACGGCTCGTCCAGCCCGGCGACCTGATCATCATCATCGGGTACGCGCAGCTCTCCGAAGACGAGCTCACCGGCCACGAGCCCAAGGTGGTCTTCGTCAACGACAAGAACCAGCTGGCCGGGACGGGCGACGACCCGTCCAGCGCGCTGCCCGCGGACGGCACGGCAGCCGGGACCACGTCAGCGGACGGCCGGGGATCGGCCTGACCGCAGCCGGTTTCACCCCGACCGTGCCGTCGCCGCCGACGCGGCAGGAACAGGAGCCAGCCAGGATGACCGACCCCACCACCCGGCCGCCCGGAACCGACGCCCGCACCTTCCTCGGGACGGTCCTGGAGCACGTGCGGCGCGACCCGGAGGCCACCGCGTACCGCTTCCTGCCCCCCGGCCACCGCGCCGGCGACCGCGGTTCGGCGATCTCCCGGCGCCGACTGGACGCCAGGGCACGGACCGTAGCCGCGCGCCTGCGGAGCCTGCTCGGGCCCGGACGGGCGGCGGCGCTCCTGGTCCTGCCACCCGGTCACGACTTCACCGCCGCTCTCCACGGCTGCCTGTACGCCGGGGTGACGGCGGTCCCCTGCCCGCCACCGCGTTCCGCCGGAGACGACTCCGACCGGATCGCGGGCATCGCCGAGGACGCCGGGACCGGTGCGGTCGTCACCACGGCGGAGCTGGCGCCGGCCCTGAGAGCGTCGTGGGGAGGAGCGCGACCGGATGCCCACTGGGTCGAGGTGGACACCCTCCCGGAGGAGGACGGCGCCGACTGGCAGCCGGCCGACGCCGCGCAGGACGGCCCGGTGCTGCTCCAGTACACCTCCGGCTCCACGGGACGCCCCAAGGCCGTGGTCGTCGACCATGCGGCGCTCACCGCCCAGATCGAGAACTTCCGGGCCCTGACCCGGTTCCCCGACGGAGCGTCGGTGGTCAGCTGGATGCCGGTCTACCACGCCCTGGGCCTCGGTCACCTCCTGCTGGCCCAGTACGCCGGGGGCGAGGCCGTCTACATGGCTCCCGACGACTTCGTCGACGACCCGGGCCGCTGGCTGCGCGCGATCAGCGACGTCTCCGGTCCGGTGCTCGGCGGCGGTCCCAACTTCGCCTACGAGCGGTGTGTCGAGGCCGTGGGGAAGGAACGGGTCTCCTCGTTCGACCTGTCCTCCTGGCACACCGCGCTGGTCGGCGGCGAGCGCATCCAGCCTCGCACCCTGGAGAGGTTCACGGCCGCCTTCACCCCGGCCGGTTTCCGCGACGAGGCGCTGTTCTGCGCCTACGGCCTCACCGAGGCCATGCAGATCGTCCTCGGCGAGCACGGGCCCAGGACCCTGACGGTCGACGCCGCGGAACTCGAACGCGGCCGCGCCCGGGTGGCGAGGGAGGGCGACGGCGGTCGGGTCCGGGTGCTGACCGCGTGCGGACGCTCCGGGCCCTCCGCCGAGGTGCTCGTGGTCGACCCCGGGACCGGCACCGAGGCGGAACCGGGCCGCGTGGGCGAGGTGTGGGTCGCCGGCCCCGCCGTCTGCGACGGCTACTGGCAGCGTCCGATGCAGACCGAACAGACCTTCTCCGGACGCTTGAAGGGGTCGTCGAGGACGTGGCTGCGCAGCGGCGACCTCGCCTTCCGCCACGACGGCCGCGTCTTCCTGTGCGGACGCTCGCGGGAACTGGTCATCATCCGGGGGCGCAACCTCCACCCCCAGGACATCGAGGCATCCGCCCGCGCGGCCGTACCCGAGCTGAAGGCGCTGCCCGTGGCCGCCTTCTCGGTGGACGACGAGGAGGGCGAGCGCCTGGTCGTCGTCCAGGCCGTACCGGACTCCGCGTCGCCGGAATCCGCCGGCCTCGCGGAACCGGCCGGCCTCGCCGAGCGCATCCGGCGCGCCGTCGCCTCCGACCACGAGGTTGAGGCGGAGGTCGTGCTGGTCGAGCCCGGGCAGATCGCCCACACCGACAGCGGAAAGGTGCGCCGCACCGGCTGCCGCCAGGCGTACACCGACGGAGAATTGACCGTGTTGCACACCACCGGATCCGGGACCGGTGGCCTCCCCGACGGCGAAACGTCCGAGGCGGGCGAGGCGTTGCGCGCGCTGCTCGGCTCCCTCCCCGCCCGGCTGCGCGTTCCCGTGGCCGCGTCCGAGGTGCGCCGCCGGCTCGCGGCGGCCACCGGGCAGCCCGCCGACGCCATCGACGACGACACGCCCCTGGTGGCACTCGGCCTGGAGTCCCTCCGCGTCATCGCGCTCCGGTACGGCCTGGAACGAGACTTCAAGGTCTCCCTGCCGACCGCCGGCCTCCTGCGGGGGACCGCCGCCGACCTCGCCGCGCGGATAGCCGAGGACGCCGGCGACCGGGACGGCGGGACGCCCTGGCCCGAGCTCGTGGCCAACCCGGCCCAGCGGTACGAGCCCTTCCCGCTCACCGAGATCCAGCAGGCCTACCTCGTCGGCCGCAGTACCGCCTACGACCTGGGCGGTTCCTCCATCCACCTCTATCTGGAGGTGGAAACCGAGGGCATCGACGTCGAGCGGCTGCGCGAGGCCCTGGACCGCCTGGTGCGGCGACAGGAGATGCTGCGGGCCGTCGTCAGCGCGGACGGGCACCAGCGCATCCTGCCCGCCGAGGAGGTGCCCGAGGTACGCATCCCCTGCCACGACCTGAGCGGAGCGGACGAGGGGGAGAGGCGGCGGTACCTGGAGGCGGTGCGCGAGGAACTCACCCACCAGGTCCTGCCCCTGGACGCCTGGCCCCTGTTCGACATCCGCGCCACCGCGCTGGGCGGAGACCGCCACCGGATCCACATCAGCCTGGACCTGCTGGCCTTCGACGTGGCGAGTGTGCGCCTCTTCTTCCTGGAATGGGGCGACCTCTACGCCGACCCCGCCGCCCAGCCGCCGCCCCCCGACGTCTCCTTCCGCGACTTCGTGATCGCCGCGCAGCAGATCGAGCGGACCACGGTCTACGCGGCCTCGCGCGACTACTGGCTGGAGCGGGTCCCGACCCTGCCCCCGGGCCCCGAACTTCCCCTGCTGCCGGTGCCCGAAGGTCCCGCGGCACGCGTTCCCGTGCGTCGGCGCCACCAGGAGCGTCTGGACGCCGAACGCTGGAGGACCCTGCGCGAGCGCGCCCAGGAGCGGGGACTGACCCCCTCGGCCCTGCTGCTGGCCGCGTACGCCACCGTGCTCGGCACCTGGAGCTCCACCAGTCACTTCACCGTCGACGTCCCGCTGTTCAGCCGCTGGCCGCTGCACGAGCGGATCGACGACATCCTCGGTGACTTCACCTCGGTGACGCTGCTGGAGGTCGACCTGCGGCCCGACGACGGCGTCGCGGGCCTGGCCACCCGGATCCAGCGCCGGCTGTGGCAGGACCTTGAGCACCGCTACTTCAGCGGCGTGGAGGTGATGCGCGAGATCTCCCGCACCCGCGGTCTGCCCGCCTCGGCCTTCGCCTCCATCGTGTTCGCCAGCACCCGCGAGCACGGACGCGACCAGGAGTTCTCCCAGGGCGAGTGGGGCACACGCTGGCTGGGCGAGACGGTGACCGGGGTCACCCAGACGCCGCAAGTCCTCCTGGACCACCAGGTCTTCGAGGACGCGGGGGTGCTGTCCTACAACTGGGATGCCGTGGCCGACCGCTTCCCCGCGGGCATGGTCGAGGAGATGTTCACCGCCTACGGCGACCTCCTGCGACGGCTGGCGGACGATGAGGAGGCCTGGTCGCCCGGCGGGTTCGACCCCCTTCCGGCGGCCCACCGGGCCCTGACGGAGGAGGCCAACGACACCGCCGGCCCCGTGCCGGAGGGCCACCTTTTCTCCGGCATCGCCGACCAGGCCCGCGAGCACCCCGCCCGTACCGCGGTGATCGCCCCCGACCGCCGCCTGGCGTTCGGGGAGCTGTACGAGCACGCCTGCCGACTGGGGCGCAGGCTGCGTGCCCTGGGCGCGGGCCCCGGCCACCTCGTCGCCGTCCACCTGCCCAAGAGCGCCGAGCAGGTGGTGGCCGCCGTCGCCGCCCAGCTCTCGGGCGCCGCCTACCTGCCGGTCGACCCGGACCTTCCCCGGCGGCGCAGGCACACGATCCTCGAACAGGGTCTGGTCCGCCTCGCGCTGGTGCCCGCGGGCGCGCAGCCGGACCTGCCGGCCGGCGTCGTCGCCGTTCCCGTGGACCTCGACGAGCCCCCCGCGGAGGACGGCGGCCCCCTGGACCCTGTACAGAAGCCCACCGACCCGGCCTACGTGCTCTTCACCTCCGGTTCGACCGGTGAGCCCAAGGGCGTCGTACAGACCCACCGGGCCACCCTCAACACCCTCGTCGACGTGCGCGAACGCCTCGGTGTGGGACCCGGGGACGTGGCCCTCGGCCTGTCCGCGCTCAGCTTCGACCTGTCGGTCTGGGACGTGTTCGGGGTGCTGGGCGCGGGCGGAACCCTGGTGCTGCCCGAACCGCACGCCGCCCGCGACCCCGGCCGCTGGCTGGAACTGACGGCCGAGCACGGCGTCACCCTGTGGAACTCCGTGCCCGCCCTGCTGCGGATGCTGGTGGAGCACCTCGCCGGCGCCGCCGGCGAACCCCACCCCGCGCTGAGGAGACTGCGCTCGGTGTGGCTGTCGGGCGACTGGATACCGGTGGATCTCCCCGACCGGATCAGGGCGCTGGCCCCGGGCGCCCTCGTCACGGCCTCGGGCGGACCCACCGAGACGGCGATCTGGTGCGTGGCCAACCCGCTGGGCGAGGTCGATCCGCGGTGGGACTCCATCCCCTACGGCCGCCCGATGCGCAACCACACCATCCACGTCCTCGACGACCGCATGCTGCCGTGCCCGGTCGGCGTCCCCGGCGAGATGTACATCGGAGGAGCGGGCCTCGCCGAGGGCTACTGGCGCGACGAGGAGCGCACCGCCGCCTCCTTCGTCACCCGTCCCGGCTCCGGCGAACGCCTCTACCGCTCCGGGGACCTGGGCCGCTGGCTGCCGGACGGAAACCTGGAGATCCTCGGCCGTGACGACCTCCAGGTGAAGATCGGCGGCTTCCGCGTCGAACTGGGCGAGATCGAGGCGGCGCTGACCCGCCACCCGGAGGTCGCCGAGGCCGCCGTGGTCGCCACCGGAACCGACCGGCACTCCCGCACACTGGCCGCCTGCGTCGTGCCCGCGGCCTCCCGCGCCGAGGACGGCCGGGACGCCTACGACGCCGAGGAGCTGGGGGAGGTGGTCACCGACCCCGTCGAGCGGCTGGAGTTCAAGGCCCGCCGGGCCGGGCGCCGCACCGATCTCGACGGCCCGCGCCACCGCCTGCCGCTCACGGAGGGGACCAAGGGCCGCGGTGCGGTCCCGCGCACCAGCCACCGCCGCTACGACGACCGCCCGGTGCCCCAGGCCGAACTGGCCCGGCTGCTGGAGCCGCTGAGCAGCCGGGAGGACGGACCCTTCCCCAAGTACGCCTACGCCTCGGCCGGCTCGCTCTACCCCGTCCAGACCTACCTCTACGTGGCCGAGGGCCGCGTGGAGGGCCTGACGGGCGGTACGTACTACGCCGACCCGGCCACGCGGGAACTGGTCTCCGTCGAGCCCGGGGCGCGGCTGCCGCAGGACGTTCACGTCGAGGCCAACCGGGCCACGTTCGCCGGATCGGCGTTCTCCGTCTTCCTCGTCGCCGACCGCGAGGCGATCGACCCGCTCTACGGGCGCCGCAGCCGGGACTTCTGCCTGCTGGAAGCCGGCCTGATGGCCCAGCTGCTCGACACCGCCGCGACCGAGGGAGCCGTGGGCCTGTGCCAGCTGGGGCTGGTCCGCTCCACTCCCGCGCTGCGCGCCGCACTGCGCCTCAAGGACGGCCACGAGGTGCTGCACGCACTGGTCGGAGGCCTGCGCCCCGAACAGAAGCCCACCGGGCCCGGCGAGCCGGTCGCCGCCCCCGGTCCCGCGGACGGCGGATCGCTGCCCGAGCGGCTCCGCGCGCACCTGTCGTCACTCCTGCCCTCCTACATGGTTCCGGCCACCGTCACCGAACGGGAGGCGCTGCCGCTGACGGGCAACGGCAAGGTGGACCGCGGCAGGCTGGCGGTCTCCCTGCGCGCGGCACCGCGCACCGGCGGGTACGTGGCCGCCGAAGGCGACCTGGAGCGCACCGTCCAGGAGGTCGCCCAGCGGACGCTGGGGATCGACTCGATCGGGGTCACCGACAACTTCTTCGACCTGGGCGCCACGTCCGTGCGGGTCGTCCAGGTCCACCGGGAGCTGAGCGCGGCGCTCGGCCGCACCTTCCCGCTGCTGAGCCTCTTCGAGCACACCACGGTGCGCCGCCTCGCGGAGTTCCTCGACGGCGGCGGCGACACCACCGAGGCGGCCCGGGAGGGACGCGACCGCGCCCAGCTGCGCCGTGCCGCGAACCGCCGCACACCCGGCCGCCGTCCGATGCCGCCCCAGGCGCCGACGCCGCACCAGGAAGGTCCTCACGCATGACAACCCCCCGGTTCAACGAACCCAGCGACGCCGCGGCCGGCGTGCTCGACGGCGGGGAGATCGCCGTCATCGGCATGGCCGGCCGGTTCCCCGGCGCGTCCAACGTCGGCGAGTTCTGGGACAACCTGCGCCACGGTGTGGAGTCGGTGACCTTCTTCGAGGACGAGGAACTGCTCGCCAGGGGAGTGCCCGCCGAACTCCTCGCCGACCCCGCCTACGTCAAGGCCGGTTCCCTCCTGGAAGGCGTGGAGCTCTTCGACGCGGCGTTCTTCGGCTACAACGCCCGCGAGGCGGCCCTGCTCGACCCGCAGCAGCGGCTGCTGCTGGAGACCGCCCACACCGCGCTGGAGGACGCGGGCTGCGTACCCTCCGCCGTCCCCGGGGCGATCGGCATCTACGCGGGCAGCAGCCTGTCGACCTATCTCGTCTCCAACCTCCTGGCGGGCCGCGCCGGTTTCTCGGACGTCGCCGAGACGCTCGAACTGCTCGTCACCAACGACAAGGACTACCTCGCCAGCCGGGTCAGCTACCGGCTGGACCTGAACGGCCCGGCGGTGGCGGTGCAGACCGCGTGCTCCTCCTCGCTCGTGGCGCTGCACCTGGCCACGCAGGGGCTGCTGGCCTACGACTGCGACGTCGCCCTCGTGGGCGGGGCCTCGGTGCGGGTGCCCCAGGGACGCGGTTACCTCCACCGCGAAGGGATGATCTTCTCCGAGGACGGGCACACCCGGCCCTTCGACGCCTCCGGCAGCGGCACCATGTTCGGCAGCGGCGTCGGGGTGGTCGTGCTCAAGCGGCTCGCCGACGCCATCGCCGACCGCGACCGCGTCGACGCGGTGATCAGGGGAACGGCGGTCAACAACGACGGCGCGGCGAAGATCGGTTACACGGCCCCCGGCGTCGACGGCCAGGCCCGCGTCATCGCCACCGCGCTGGGGGTGGCGGACGTCGACCCCGACACGGTCACCGCCATCGAGGCCCACGGCACGGCCACCCCGCTCGGCGACCCGATCGAGATCACCGCGCTCGCCCGGGCCATGGGCCGGTCGGCCGGCGGGGCCTCCTCCTGCGCCATCGGGTCGGTGAAGTCCAACGTCGGCCACCTCGCGGAGGCGGCGGGCATCACCGGTCTGATCAAGACCGTGCTCCAGCTCAGGCACCGTGAACTCGCGCCGTCGCTCCACTTCGAGCGCCCCAACCCGCGACTCGACCTGGACTCCGGGCCCTTCCACATCGTCACCGAGCCGACCGAGTGGAAGACCGACGCGGTACCGCGCCGTATCGGCGTCAGCTCGTTCGGGATGGGCGGCACCAACGCCCACGCCGTTCTGGAAGAGGCCCCATCCCTGCCGCCGGCCCGGCCCCTCACCCGCGATCTGTACCTCCTGCCGCTGTCCGCCCGCACCCCCGGCGCACTGGAGAGGGCCACCGACGAACTGGCCACGGCCCTCGACGGCGAGGCGGGCCGCGACCCCGCCGCCGCCGCGACCACCCTCCAGCGCGGGCGCGCCGCCCACCCCCACCGCCGGCTGGTCGTGACCCGCGACGCCGCCGACGCGGCCCGCGCCCTGCGGGACCGTGACGCGGAGCGGGTGGCCACCAGCCGCGCATCCGAAGTGCCCCGGGTGGTCCTGATGTTCCCCGGCCAGGGCAGCCAGCACCCGGGCATGGGCGCCGGCCTCTACCGGAGCGAACCCGTCTTCCGCGAGCAGATCGACCTCTGCTCCGAGACCCTGGCCGACGAACTCGGCCTGGACCTGCGGGAGCTGATCCTCCCCGGGCCCGGAGCCGACCTCCACGAGGCGGCGGCCCGGCTGCGCGACACCGCCCTGGCACAGCCGGCCCTCTTCACCGTCTCCTACGCCCTCGCCGAGCTGCTCGACAGCCTCGGGGTGCGGCCGGACGCGCTGATCGGGCACAGCGTCGGCGAGATCGTCGCCGCCTGCCGCGCGGGCGTGATGTCGCTGCGCGACGCGCTGCACCTGGTCGCCGTCCGCGGCCGGCTCATGCAGGCCCTTCCCCCCGGCGGCATGCTCTCGGTGGCCCTGCCCGAGGACCGGGTGTGCGCGATGCTGCCCGCCGATCTGTCGCTGGCCGCCGTCAACGGCCCGGAGCTGTGCGTGGTCTCCGGCCCCTCCGCGGAACTCGACGCCTTCGCCCGGCAGCTGGCCGACCAGCAGATCACCGGGCGGGAGCTGCACACCTCGCACGCCTTCCACTCGGCGATGGTCGAGCCGATGCTGGAGGAGTTCGCCGCCGTCGTCTCCGGCCTCGACCTCCACGAGCCGGTGGTGCCGTACGCCGCCAACCGCACCGGGACCTGGGCGACGGCGGCCGAGGCCACGGACCCCGGGCACTGGGCCCGCCACGTCCGGGAGCCGGTGCGCTTCGGCGACGGGATCCGCCTGGTGACCGAGCAGGGCCCGACCGTGCTGGTCGAGGCCGGCCCCGGGACGGTGCTGTCCGCCATGGCCCGGCCCGCCGCCCGCGGCCGGGGCGCCACCGCCGTCTCCTGCCTGCCGCCCGCCCGCACGGAGGACGGCGTCCGGGACGAGGCCCTGCGGTTCACCGAGGCGCTGGGACGGCTCTGGCTGGCCGGCGCCGAGCTGGACTGGGAACGCGTCCAGGGCGGCACCGGCGACCGCATCGCCCTGCCCACCCACCCCTTCGAGCGGCGCCGCTACTGGATCGAGCCGGCCGGCACCGGCGAGCGTGCCGCGGGGCCGTACGAGGTCGAGGCGCCCGAGCAGGAGACCGCGGACACCGCCGCGCCCCTCTCCCTCTCCGGTGACCTCGACCCGCGTCCGCCCCTGACGACGCCCTACACCGAGCCGCGTGACGACCGTGAGCGGCGGCTCGCGGCCATCTGGCAGGAACTGCTGGGCGTCGCACCCGTCGGCATCCACGACAACTTCATGGAACTGGGCGGGCACTCGCTGCTCGCCGCCCGCGTGGCCGAGCGGATCAAGGCCGACCTCGGCACGGCCGTCGCGCTCCGCGACCTGCTGGCCGACCCGACCATCGCCGGTCTGACCGCCCTGCTGGGCGGCGACACCCCCGAGAAGGCCACCGATCCGCGAGCGGACGGCGAACAGTTGCCCGCCGCCGTGCCCGACCCCGCGAACCTCCACGAGCCGTTCCCGCTCTCGGAGATGCAGCAGGCCCAGTGGATCGGCCGCATGGGCAGCTTCCAGGGCGGCGGGGTCGCCGCGCACGTCTACTGGGAGGTGGACCTCGACGAGGAGGTCGACGTCCACCGGCTGGAGAGCGCCTGGCAGAAGGTCGTCGACCGGCACGACATGCTCCGGGCCGTCATCGACGACGACGGGCGTCAACGGATCCTGCCCGACACCGGCCCCTACCGCTTCGCGGTGCTGGACCTGCGGGACGCCGCTGCCCCGGAGAGCGACCGTGCCCTGGCCGACCTGCGCGCCGAGCTCTCGCACGAGATCCGGCCCGCCGACCGCTGGCCGCTGTTCGACATCCGCGTCACCCTGCTCGCCGGCGGCCGCACCCGTCTGCACCTCAGCTTCGACCTGCTCATCGCCGACATCGGCAGCATCCGTCTGCTGGTGCGGGACTGGCGCCGGTACTACCAGGGCCGCGAGGAGGAGATACGCCCCCTGCGCATCTCCTACCGCGACTACGTGCTGGCGTCCGAGGAGGTCCGTCGCACGGCCCTGTACGAGCGCTCCCTGAGCTACTGGCGCGACCGGGTGGCCGACCTGCCGCCGGGGCCCGATCTGCCCCTGGCCCTCAATCCCGCCGCTCTCACCGAGCCCGAGTTCACCGCCCGCGACGCGGTCGTGCCCACCGGGGCCTGGAACCGCTTCAAGGAGCGCGCCGCGGCGGCCGGGGTGACCCCCTCGGCGGCGCTGCTCGCCGCCTACGCGGCCGCCCTGGGAACCTGGGCCCGCGAACCCCGCTTCACCCTCAACGTCACCGTCATCAACCGCCTCCCGGTGCACGAGGACGTGCGCGACCTGGCCGGCGAGTTCGCCTCGTTCGACCTGCTGCCGGTCGACCTCGCCGACGGCCCCGGCTTCGCCGACCTCGCCGCCGCGCTGCAGCGGCAGAGCTGGGAGGACCTGGAGCACCGCTATCTCAACGGCGTGGAAATCCTGCGGGAGATGGCGCGTGTGCGCGGCGGCACCAGCGGCTCGGTCATGCCCGTCGTGTTCACCAGCACCCTCGTCCAGGAGAACGAGGCCGAGGACGCCTCGATCTTCGGCTGGCTCGGCTCCGTCCTCCACGAGATCGCCCAGACCCCGCAGGTGTGGCTGGACTTCGCGGTGATGGAGACCGCCGAGGGCGTCCAGCTCAGCTGGCACTGGGTGCGGCAGCTGTTCCCCGACGGGGTGATGGAGTCGGTCTTCGACGCCTTCCGCGTCCTGGTGGAGAAGCTGGCCGACTCCGACGACGCCTGGCGGGCCACGGCCCCGTGCCCCCTGCCCGCGGACCAGCGGGAGCTGATCGAGGCCGTCAACTCCACCGAGGGCCCCGTGCCCGAGGGGCTGCTGTACGGGCCGCTGATGGAGCGTGCCGCGCGCCACCCCGACCGCACCGCGGTGGTGGCCTCCGACCGGGATCTGACGTTCGGCCAGCTGCGTCGGCACGCCTGCGTCCTGGCCCACCGGCTGCGCGCCCTGGGCACCGGGCCGGGCCGCCTGGTCGCCGTGGCCATGGAGAAGGGCTGCGAGCAGGTCACCGCGGCCCTGGCCGTGCAGCTCGCGGGCGGCGCCTACCTGCCCGTCGACCCCGACCTGCCCGCCGAGCGCCAGGACCACCTGTGCGAACGCGGCCAGGTCAGGCTGGTGCTGACGCGCCCCGGCGGACCGGAGCGCGACTGGCCCGAGGGCGTCCGCGCGATCGAGGTCGACCTCGACGCCGACCCCGGCGACGCACCCGGTGCCGACGGCACCCCGCCCGAGACCGTCCAGACCCCGGCCGACCTCGCCTACGTCATCTTCACCTCCGGGTCCACCGGTGAACCCAAGGGCGTGGTCCTCTCCCACCGGGCCGCCCTGAACACCCTCGTCGACGTCAACGAGCGCTTCGGGGTGGGGGAGCGGGACGCCGTGCTCGGCCTGTCCTCGCTCAGCTTCGACCTCTCGGTCTACGACGTCTTCGGCGTCCTCGGCGCGGGCGGCCGGCTCGTGCTGCCACGCCCCGGCACCAGCCGCGACCCCGGGCACTGGGACGAGCTGGTGCGCCGGCACGGCGTCACCCTGTGGAACTCCGTGCCCGCGCTGATGCAGATGTACGTCGAGCACCTGTCCGGGACGGAGCGCGGCGACGGTCCGCCGCCGCTGCGCCTGGCCCTGCTCTCCGGCGACTGGATCCCCCTCGACCTGCCCGCCCGGCTGCGCGAACTGGTTCCGGACCTGCGGCCCGTCAGCCTCGGCGGGGCCACCGAGGCCGCCGTGTGGTCGATCTTCCACCCGATCGACCCCGCCGTGGCGTCCGACCCGGAGTGGGACTCCGTCCCGTACGGCACGCCCCTGCGCAACCAGACCTTCCACGTCCTCGACGCGGGCATGCGGCCCTGCCCCGTGTGGGCCGTCGGCGAGCTGTACATCGGCGGCGTCGGCGTCGCCGAGGGCTACTGGCGCGACGAGGAGCGCACCGCCGCGTCCTTCGTCACCCACCCCGCCACCGGTGAGCGCCTCTACCGCACCGGCGACCTCGGCCGCAGGCGGCCGGACGGCACCATCGAATTCCTCGGACGCGAGGACTTCCAGGTGAAGGTGGGCGGCTTCCGGATCGAACTGGGCGAGATCGAGGCGGCGCTGCTGCGCCACGACGGTGTGCGGGAAGCGGCCGTGGCGGCGCCCGGCGACCGGCACAACCGCCGGCTCGTCGCCTACGTCGTCCCGGGCACGCCCGGCGCCGAACGCACCCCGGAGGGCGACCAGGACCTGGCGGACGACGTCCGCGCGCTCGCCGAGGGCGTCCTGCCCGCCTACATGGTCCCGGCGGCCTTCGTGGTCCTGGACCGGCTGCCGCTCAGCTCCAACGGCAAGGTCGACCGCTCCGCGCTGCCCGATCCCACCGCCGCCACGGCCGGCGGCGGCGGGGAGGCCGGCCCCCTGGCCGTCCGGCTCGCCGAGATCGTCGCGGAGGTCGTGGGCACGCCCGGCATCGGTCCGAGGGACAACTTCTTCTCCGTCGGCGGCAACTCGATCATGGGCATCCAGGTCGTCTCCCGCGCCACGGCCGAGGGGCTGGAGTTCAGCGCCGCCGACCTGTTCCAGCAGGACACCATCGCGGACCTGGCCGCCCTGCTGGAAGCCCGGGGCACCGACCTCGGCGGAACCGGCACGACCGCCGCCCTCACACCGCGGCAGGCCCAGCTCCTGGCCGCCGACGTGGCGCCGCGCAGTGTCCACCGCGCCGAACTGACGGTCGGGCAGGACCTCGAACCCGCCGCCCTGGAAGCCGCGCTGGCGGCCGTGGTCGCGGCGCGCCCCGCCCTGCGCACGCGTCTCGTCGAACAGGAGGACGGCTGGGCCCGGCGCACCGCACCCGCCGACGGCGAGGAGACGGCCGGGGAGACCTCCGTGCCACTGATCGACCTGGGCTCCCTGCCCGAGGCCGGGCGGGAGGCGGCGCTGGAGCAGATGGCCGCGGAGATGCGCGAGGAGCTGTGCCCGGTGCGCGGCCCCGTCACCAAGGCGGCCCTGTTCGATCTCGGCACCGGAACCCGCCGCCTGCTGTGGCTGGTGCACGAGGCCGCCGTGGACGGCCCCTCGTGGCCGGCGCTGCTCGCGGACCTCGCCCACGCCGCCGACCGGGCCGCCCGGGGCGAGGAAGCCGCGTGTGACGCGGAGGACCCCGACGCCCTGCGCCGCTTGACGGGGTCGGCCGGCGCCCCGGCCCTTCGCACCGACGCGAGCGGTCCGGACCCCGGGCGGGCCTCTCACGCCCCGGCTCCGCTCGCCCTCGGGGAGGGGGACACGCTTCACCGGCTCGGGGCCGAACTGACCCCGCAGGAGACGGCGGACCTCCTCGACGGAACCGCCGCCGCCTACCGGCTCACCGCGGCCGAGACCCTGGCCGCCGCGCTCACCCTCGCCCTCGGCGTCCTGGAGACCCCGGACGCGGTCCGCGCGGACCTCGAGCACGACCCGCGGACCGCGGACTCGGCGCACGCCGGCGACGCCCGCGCGGTCGGCAGCCTGGCCGTCCTGCGGTCCGTGGACCTGGACGCGGCGACGGAGCCGGGGGCGGCCCTGGTCGCGGCCAAGGAAGCCTGCCGTGCCGCGCCGCCGGAGCGGACCGCCGAGGACGCCGGAGTCCTGCTGCGGCACCTGGGGACCATGACGGCGCCCGCCGGGGCGCTCGCCCCGCTCCACCCGCCCGTCACCGAGGGCGGCCACCCCCTCGCCGTCACCACCCAGATCACGCAAGCCCGGCTGTCCCTGACCGTCGCCTGCCGCTCCGGCGAGACGCCGCCCGACGGCCTGCCACGCCTCGTGGACGCCCTCGTCGACGCGCTGCGGCGCATCGCCGACCACTGCCGCACGCCAGGAGCCGGATCGCTCAGCCCCAGCGACTTCCCGCTGTCGGGCCTCGACGCGGACGAGCTGACCGCGTTCGTCGACGCGTTCGGCGCCGACGGCGGTGACGGCCCCGACCCGGACAGCACGCAGGCACACGCCGAGGAGACCCGATGAAGCCTGACACGCTCCAGGACGTCTACGAGCTGGCGCCCATCCAGGAGGGCATGCTCTTCCACAGCCTCTTCGCGCCCGAGTCCGGCGTGTACGTGGAGCAGCTCACCTTCACCCTGCGCGGCACTCCGGACCGCGAGGCCTTCCGCAGGGCCTGGCAGGACGTGGTCGACCGGCACCCCATCCTGCGCACGGGGTTCCACTGGGAGGAGGTCGGCAAGTCCCTCCAGGCGGTCCACCGCCACGCCGAACTGCGCGTCGAGGAGGTCGACTGGCGCGGCCTGCCGGAGGAGGAACAGGACCGTCGGTACCGGGAGTTCACGGCCGAGCACCGTCGCAGGGGCTTCGACCTGCGCCGACCCCCGCTGATGCGGGTGGCCCTCGTCCGCCTCGGCGACGACCTCCACCGGCTCTTCTGGAGCTTCCCGCACCTGGTCATGGACGGCTGGTCCTTCGGCCTGGTCCTCCAGGAGTTCGCCGAGAGCTACGCCGCCCGGGCCCGGGGGGCGGCGCCCTCACTGGCCCCGACCCGGCCCTACCGCGACTACGTGGCCTGGTGGAAGGGACGGGACCTGGGCAAGGCCGAGGAGTTCTGGCGCCGGACGCTGTCGGGCTACGAGCCACCCGGGGCCCTGGAGATCGGCCCGCGGCCGCCCGGCGACGACGGTCCCAGCCACGCGTTCGTCCCCGACCGCTCGCTCGGCTCCCTGGTACGTGACCTGGATTCGCTGGCCCGTGACAACCGCCTCACCCTCAACACCCTCGTCCAGGGTGCGTGGATGATGCTCCTGTCCCGCTACACCGGACGGGCCGACGTCATCAGCGGCGCGACCTCCACCCACCGCCCGGCCGACCTGCCCGGCGCAGGGACGATCGTCGGGCCGATGATCACCACGACTCCGGTGCGCGCCCGCATCGACCCGGAGCGCCCCCTGCTGCCCTGGCTGCGACAGCTCCAGGACGAGATGACCGAGGCGCGCGAGTTCGCGGACGTGCCCCTGCACCTCTTCCACCGGTGGGCGGGGCTCCCCGGCGGCGGCGTGCCGCTGTTCGAGACCGACCTCGCCTTCGAGAACACCCCCGCGCCCGAGATGGCCCTGTACGGCCTGGAGATCGTCGACTTCGCCTACGACGGCCGCCCGCACTACCCCCTCACCATGGTGGTGTTCCCCCAGGAGGGCCTGCCGCCCCGGCTCGTCCACGACCGGCGGCGCTTCGCCGAACCGGCGGCCGAACGGCTGACGGCCCACTTCCACGAGTTCCTGGCCCAGATGGCGGCCGCCCCCGGCGGGCGGCTGGGCGACATCGAGCCCTACGCCCCCGAGGAGCGGATCCGGCTGCTGAGCGGCGGTCACGAACCGCGGCGGATCCCCGACGCGCCCTGCCTGCACGAGATCTTCGCCGATCAGGCCGCGCGCACACCCGACGCCACCGCCCTCGTCTGCGGCGGCGACCGCCTCACCTACCGGGAGCTGGACGAGCGCGCCAACCGGCTCGCCCGCCGGCTCCAGGAGCTCGGGGCCGCGCCGGAGGAGCGCGTCGGCCTGTGCCTGGAGCGCTCGGCCGACCAACTCGTGGCCATCCTCGGCGTCCTCAAGTCCGGTGCCGCCTACGTCCCCCTGGACCTCGCGCAGCCCGCCGCGCGGATGGCCCAGGTCCTCGGCGACGCCGGGGCCCGCATCCTGGTCACCCACGCGGCGGCGTCCGACCGCGTGCCGGCGGACACCGGGCCCGTGGTGGACCTCGACCGCGACGCCGGGGAGATCGCCGCGCTCGATGCCTCGGCACCCGAGTCCGGCGCCGCCCCGGAGAACCTGGCCTACGTCCTGTTCACCTCCGGCTCCACCGGTCGCCCCAAGGGCGTGGAGCTGACCCACGCCCATGTCGTCCGCCTGGTGCGCGGAGCCGAGACCCTCTTCGAGGTCGGCCCCGACGACGTGTGGAGCATGTTCCACTCCTACGCCTTCGACGTCTCGGTCTTCGAGACCTGGGGCGCCTTCGCCACCGGAGGGCGACTGGTGGTCGTGGACCGCGACACCGCGCGCTCGCCCGAGGCCCTGCACGCCCTGCTCGGGCGCGAAGGGGTCACGGTGTTCAGCCAGACGCCCTCGGCGTTCCGCCCCTACGCGCGGCACGCGCTGGACCACGAGGGCGAGCAGCCGCCACTGCGCTACGTGATCTTCGCCGGCGAGTACCTCGACGTGCCCTCGCTCGCGCCGTGGATCGAGCGCTTCGGCGACGCCGAGCCGCGCCTGGTCAACATGTACGGGATCACCGAGATCACGGTCCACGCGACCTTCCACCGCGTCACGGCGGCGGACGTCGACTCGGGTGTCCGCAGCTGCATCGGACGCCCCCTGCCCGACCTGCGCATCCACCTGCTCGACCCGCACGGACGGCCCGTACCGCCGGGCGTGTGCGGCGAGATCCACGTCTCGGGACCGGGCGTGGCGCGCGGCTACCGGGGACTGCCCGAGCAGACCGCCGAGCGCTTCCTCGACGACCCCTTCGCCGGCGACGGCTCGCGGATGTACCGCTCCGGGGACCTGGCCCGCCTGCTCGACGACGGCACGCTGGAGGTGCTCGGCCGGGCCGACGACCAGGTCAAGATACGCGGCTTCCGCGTGGAACCCGGAGAGGTGGCCGCCGCGCTGAGCGAGCACCCGGGAGTCCGGGAGGTGCTGGTGACCGCCCGGGAGCAGGGTCCCGGCGACGTGCGCCTGGTCGCGTACGCCGTGCCGTCCGGGGACGGCGCCGGGGGAGAGGAGCTCGACGCCGGGCTGCGCGCCCTGGCCCGGGACCGCCTGCCGGAGTACATGGCGCCCTCGGCCGTCGTCGTCCTGGACGAGCTTCCGCTGACCGCCAACGGGAAGGTGGACCGCCGCGCCCTGCCCGCACCGGACGGGCGCCGCCCGGACGCCGCCGGGGAGTACACCGCCCCGCGCGACGAGCTGGAGACCGAGATCGCCCGGGTGTGGGCCGAGGTCCTCGGCGTGGACCGGGTCGGCGCCCACGACGACTTCTTCGCCCTGGGCGGGCACTCCCTCCTGGCCACCCGGGTCGCAGGGAGGCTCCGAGCCGCGCTGGACCGGGAGGTCCGCGTGCGGACCCTCTTCGACCAGCCGGTGCTCTCCGCGCTCGCCGAGGCCCTGCGCGAGACACGGGCCGCCCCCGCCGCCGAGGGCCCCGCCCTCGTCGCCCGGCCCCGCACACCGGCCCGCCGCCCGGCCTCCCGGAAGGAGCGCTCGTGACCATCGAACAGCCGGGCGGCACCCACCGCGGACCCGGTCCGGGGACGCCGGCCCCGCCGGAAGAGGCCGAAGAGGATTACTACGTCCTTCCCACGTCCTTCGCGCAGCGGAGGCTGTGGTTCCTGTCCCAGCTCGCCCCCGCCAGCGCCGCCGCCTACCTCGGGCACGGAGCGGCCCGCCTGCGCGGCCCCCTGGACACCGCGCTTCTGCAGCGTTCCGCGGACACCCTCGTGAGGCGGCACGAGACCCTGCGCACGTCTTTCGCCGAGCAGGACGGCGAACCGGTACAGCTCGTGCACACCAGCGGTCGGCTGCCGGTCGCGGTGACCGACCTGTCCAGCACGGCCGAGCCGGAGGCCGCACTGCGGAAGCTGCTGGAGGACGAGGTCTCCCGCCCCTTCCGCCTGGACACCGCACCCCTGGCCCGCGTCGTCGTGTACCGGCTCGCGCCCGAGGACCACGTGCTCGTGGTGACGTTCCACCACGGCATCGGCGACATGTGGTCCGGGGCCGTCCTGGTGCGCGAACTCGCCGCCTGCTACACGGCCCACGCCGACGGCGCCGAGCCCCATCTTCCCGAACTGCCCGTCCAGTACGGCGACTACGCCGCCTGGCAGCGGGAGCGGCTGGACAGCGGCGAACTGCTCGGCCAGATCGCCTACTGGCGCCGACGGCTCGCGGACCTGCCGGTACTGGAACTCGCCTGCGACCGGCCGCGTCCGCCGGTGCAGTCCTTCCGCGGCGCGGTCCGCACGGCCGAACTCCCCGCCCGGCTGGTACGGGAGCTGGGGGAGCTGGGCCGGCAGCGGGGCGCGAGCCTGTTCATGGTGCTGCTGGCGGGGTTCTCGGTGCTCCTGTCCCGCTACTCCGGACAGCGGGACATCCCCGTCGGCTCTCCGGTGGCGGGCCGGGACCGGCCCGAGCTGGAGCACCTGATCGGAGTCTTCATCAACAACCTCGTGCTGCGCACCGACGTCTCCGGGGACCCGGCGTTCAGCGAACTGGTCGACCGGGCCCGGGAGACCTGCCTGGAGGCCTACGCCCATCCGGACGTGCCCTTCGAGCGGCTGGTCGAGGAACTGCGCCCGCCGCGGGACCTGTCCCGGGGCGCGCTGGTGCAGGTCATGCTGATGCTGGGCAACACCCCGCGCGACGACCTGCGCATGCCCGGTCTGGAGGCCGAGACCGTACGGATCGACCCCGGCACCGCCAAACTCGACCTCTTCCTGACGTTCCTGCCGGAGACGGACGCGTCCGGGGAAGACGGCGGTCTCCGCGTCGAACTGGAGTACAGCACCGACCTGTTCGACGCCGCCACCGCGGACCGGATGCTCGCCCACCTGCGGACGCTGCTGGAGGCGGCCGCCGCCGGGCCGCACCGGCGGCTCTCCGAGCTGCCGGCCCTCCCCGCGGACGAGCTGCGGCTGCTGGAGGACTGGGGCACCGGCGAGACGGCACCCGTACGCGAGGTCCTCCTCCACGACATGGTCCGGGAGCAGACCGCGCGGGACGGCGGGCGCACCGCCGTCTTCCTGGACGAGTCCCGCCTGACCTACACCGAACTCGACGAGCGCGCGAACCGCCTCGCCCACCACCTGCGGCGGCTCGGCGTCCGTCCCGGGGACCGCGTCGCCGTGTTCACCGAGCGCACCCCCGACCTGCTGGTCGCCCTGCTCGGCGTGCTCAGGTCCGGGGGTGCCTACGTGCCCGTCGACCCCGACTACCCGAGCGAGCGCATCCGGTACCTGCTGGCCGACTCCGAAGCGCGCCTCCTGGTCGCTCACACGGGCCTGACCGCCCGACTGCCCGAACACGACGTCCGGCTCGTCCTGCTGGACGGAGAGAAGGACCGAGCCGCCATCGCGGCCGAGAGCGCGGAGTATCCCGAGACCGTGGGCGGACCCGAGGACCTCGCCTACGTCATCTACACCTCCGGCTCCACCGGCCGCCCCAAGGGCGTGATGGTCCCCCACGGGCGCCTGCCGAACCTCCTGGACTCCATGCGCCGCGAGCCCGGCCTGAGCGAGCACGACATCGTGGCCGCCACCATCACCCACGCCTTCGACATGTCCGTGCTGGACTTCTTCCTGCCGCTGAGCACGGGTGCGGCCATCGCGTTGATACCCCGGGCCGACGCGGTCGACGGCGACCGGCTCGCCGCCCGGATGGACGCCACCGGCGCCACCTACTGGCAGGCGACGCCGGCCGCCTGGCAACTCCTGCTGGACACGGGCTGGCGGGCCCGCGGACGGTTCCGGGGCCTGTGCGGCGCCGAACCGCTGTCCGCGGAACTGGCCCGGCGGATGAGCCGGGCCGGGGTCGAGGTCTGGCAGGTGTACGGGCCGACCGAGACCACGGTGTGGGCGGCCTGCCACCGCTACGCCGAAGGCGAGAACCCGGTGCCGCTCGGCCGTCCCCTGCCCAACACCCGCTTCCGCGTCCTGGGCCCCGACGGCCGTCCGGCGCCCCTGGGCGTGCCCGGCGAGCTGACCATCGGCGGCCCGGGCGTGGCCCGCGGTTACCACGGGAAGCCGGAGCTGACGGAACGGCACTTCGTCGCCGACCCGCGGGGCGCGGACCGCTACGGCCGCGTCTACCGCACCGGCGACCTCGTCCGTTACCGGCCCGACGGCGTACTGGAGTTCGTCGGCCGGGCGGACTCCCAGGTGAAGGTCCGCGGCTTCCGCGTGGAACTGGGCGAGATCGCCGCGGTGCTGCGCGAGCACCGCGCCGTGCGCGACGCCGTCGTCCTCGTCCGCGAGGACACCCCGGGAGACCGGCGACTCGTCGGCTACGCCGTGCCCGAACACGCGCCCGACGACGTCGGCGTCCTGGCGGAGGAGCTGCGGGAGGCGGCTCGCGAACGCCTTCCGGACTACATGGTTCCGGCGGCCGTCGTCGTCCTGCCCGAGTTCCCCCGCACCCCCAACGGCAAGGTCGACCGCGCCGCCCTGCCCGTCCCGGGAGCCGCGTCCCGCGACCGCACGCGGAGCTTCACCGAGCCCCGCACGGAGACGGAACGGCGCGTGGCCGCGGTGTGGGCCGAGGTCCTGGGGCGGGAGAGCGTCGGGGCGCACGACGACTTCTTCACTCTCGGCGGACACTCGCTGCTCGCGGCGCGGGCGGTGGGCCGGCTGGGTAAGGAGCGCGGCCGCAAGATCCCCGTCCGGCTGCTGTTCGACCACCGGACCGTGGCCGAGCTCGCCGACGTACTCGACGGCCCGGCCGCCGCGGGGGCGGAGCCGGGCGCGGGACCGGAGGCACTGCCGCGCCGCCCCGAGGCCGACGGCCCCCACCGGGGTCACCACCTGCTGCCCGCCTCAGCCGGCCAGAAGCGGCTGTGGTTCCTGCACCGGCTCGACCCGGACAGCGCCCGCGCCTACCTGATGCCCGGCCGGGTGGAACTGGACGGCCCCCTGGACGCCGACGTCCTGCGAGAGGCCGTGGACCTCCTGGTGCGGCGCCACGAGACGCTGCGCACCGCCCTCGTGGAAGTGGACGGTGAGCTCTTCCAGGCCGTGGCACCCGCGGCACGCGTGCCCGTCGAGGTGCTCGACCTGACGGCCCTGCCCGAGGACAAGCGCGCCGCCGAACGCGAGGACGTCCTGCGCGAGGCGGCCTCCACGCCTTTCGACCTCGGCCGCCCACCCCTCGTGCGGGTGACGCTGCTGCGCACGGCGCCGGAACGGCACGTCCTCTCCGTCGTCTTCCACCACTCCGTGTGCGACCGCTGGTCCGTCGCTGTCTTCGTCCGCGAGCTGGTGGCCGCCTACGGCGCGCTGCGGGAGGGTGCGGAACCGGACCTGCCGCACCTGCCGGTGCAGTACGGCGACCACGCGGCCTGGCAGCGCGACCGCCTGGACGGCCCGGAGGCCGCCGGGCAACTCGCCCACTGGAGGGAGCGCCTGCGCGGCCTTCCCGCACTCGACCTGCCCACCGACCGGCCGCGTCCGGCCGTCCAGACCTTCCGCGGCGCCCGGCGCACCAAGGAGCTGCCGACCGAGCTGGTGCGCGCCCTGGAGGAGGCCGGCCGGCGCGGCGACGCCACCCTCTTCATGGTCCTCCTCGCGGCCTTCACCGTGCTGCTGTCCCGCTACGGCGGGCAGAAGGACGTCGCCGTGGGCTCCCCGGTGGCCGGCCGGGACCGGCCCGAGCTGGAGCACCTGATCGGGTTCTTCGTCAACACCCTGGTCCTGCGCACCGACCTGGAAGGCGATCCCGCCTTCACCGAGCTGCTCGCCCGGGTCCGGCGCACCTGCCTGGACGCCTACGCCCACGCGGACGTCCCCTTCGAGCGTCTCGTCGACGAGGTGGGGACCTCCCGTGACCTGTCCCGCACCCCGCTCGTGCAGGCCGTGCTCTCCTTCGGCAACATCGACATCCCCGAGGTCCGCATGGGCGGTGCGGACGTCCGCCCGCTGGACGTCTCCCCGGGAACCTCCAAGTTCGACCTGGTGCTGGAGGTCGTGCCGCGCGGCGGCACCTGGCAGGCCACCCTGGAGTACAACACCGACCTCTTCGACGCCGCCACCGCCGACCGCCTGCTCGACCACCTGGGCGAGATCCTCGACGCCGTGGCCGCCGAACCCGGACGGAGGCTGTCCGAGCTGCCCGCCACCCGCGCCGCCGACCGCGCGGACCTCGAACGCTGGGGCCGGGGCCCCCGGCGCCCCCTGCCCGAGGTACCGGCGCACGTGCTGTTCGAGGAGCGGGTACGCGAGCACCCGGACGCCACCGCCCTGGTCTGCCCCGACGGGGAGATCGGCTACGGGCGGCTCAACGCCCGCGCCAACCGGCTCGCCCGCCGGCTGCGTGCCCTCGGAGTCGGCCCCGGCACCCTGGTCGCGCTCTGCGCCCACCGCTCGGCCGACACCTACACCGGCATCCTGGGGGTGCTGAAGGCGGGCGGCGCGTACGTGCCGGTCGACCCCGGCTACCCGCCGGAGCGGGTGCGGTTCATGCTGGCCGACAGCGCCGCACCGGTCCTGCTCACCCAGCAGGACGTGCGCGAACGCCTCGGCGACCTTCCCGGCACGCCGCACCGCCACGTCGTGCTCCTCGACCGCGACCACCGCGACGACCCCCGTCCCGGGGACGAGGACGGCGCGGACCTCGAACCGCTCGCCCGTCCCGACGACCTGGCGTACGTCATCTACACCTCCGGCTCCACCGGCCGCCCCAAGGGCGCCATGGTGACCCACCGGGGCGTGGCCGGCCTCCACCTCAGCCGGGACCTGATACCGGCCGGGCCGGACGACCGCGTGCTGGCCTTCGCCTCCACCAGCTTCGACGCCTCGGTGTGGGAGTGGACGATGGCCCTCCTCGGCGGCGGCGCCCTCGTGCTGCCCCCGGCGGACGACGCCGCGGCCGGCCTCGGCGTCGTCGACACCGTCCGCGACCACAACGTGACGGTCGCCCTGCTGCCGCCCTCGCTCCTGGCCCACCTCGACCCCGCCGACACGCCCTCGCTGCGCACCGTCGTCTCCGGGGGAGAGGACTGCTCCGCCGCCGTCGCGGCCCGGTGGGCGCCGCACGTGCGGCTGGTCAACGCCTACGGCCCCACCGAGGCCGCCGTCTACGCCACGCTCTCCGGGGCCCTGACCGGAGACCGCCACCCACCGCTCGGGCGCCCCGTGCCCAACGCCCGGCTCTCCGTCACCGACGCCGACGGGCGGCCGGTGCCCGTCGGCGCCACCGGCGAGCTGCGGATCGGCGGGGCGGGCGTGGGCCGCGGGTATCTCGGCAGGCCGGAACTCACCGCGGAACGGTTCCTCCCCGACCCCTGGCACCCCGACGATCCGGCCCGGCGCGTCTACCGCACCGGCGACCTCGTGCGCTATCTGCCGACCGGCGAGCTGGAGTACCTGGGCCGCCAGGACGCGCAGACCAAGATCCGCGGCTTCCGTATCGAGCCGGGCGAGGTCGAGGCGGTGCTGCGCGGCCACCGGTCCGTCGGGGACGTCCTGGTCGCCGTCCGCGAGGACCCGCCGGGCGACCGGGCGCTGGTCGCCTACGTCGTCCCCCACCCGTCCGCCGCCCCGGCCGACGCGGCGGGAGAAGCCCGGCTGGCCGGCGAACTGCGCGCCCTGGCCCGCGAACACCTGCCCGCCTACATGGTCCCGGCACACCTCGTGCTCCTCGCCGCGTTCCCGCTGACCCCCAGCGGCAAGGTGGACCGGACGGCGCTGCCCGCACCCGTCGCCGGCGGCACGGTCGCCGACGAGGGACACGTGGCGCCGGCCAACCCCACCGAGGAACGGCTGTGCGCCCTCTTCACGCGGGTGCTCGGGGCCGAGCGGGTCGGAGTACACGACGACTTCTTCGCCCTCGGCGGCAATTCCCTCTCCCTCTCCCGGCTGCACGCCCTGGTCAGAGACACGTGGCCGGAAGCCCGCGTGCCCCTGCGCCTGCTCTTCGAGCGACCCACCCCCCGTGCGGTGGCCGAGGCGGTGGGCGGCGGCGCGGACGGCCACCACGCCCCGGACCCGGCCGTCGACGTCACCCTCGATCCCGCCGTGCGGGTCACCGGTGACTGGACCTGGAACGGGGATCCCCGGGTCATCCTGCTCACCGGCGCAACCGGCTTCCTCGGCGCGTTCCTCCTGAGAGCCCTGCTGGAGACCACCTCGGCCCGGGTGCTGTGCCTGGTCCGCGCCGAGTCTCCGGAGCACGCCTCCGCCCGGCTGGAGGAGCACCTGCGCGGCCTGGGCCTGTGGGACGGGCGTGCCCGCGCCCGGGCACGGGCTCTTCCGGGAGACTTTTCCCGGCCCGCGCTGGGCCTGGGGCAGGAGGCCTTCGCCGAACTGGCCGCAGACGTGGACGAGATCCACCACTGCGGCGCCAGCGTCAACTTCGGCCAGCCCTACGCGGCCCTGCGCGAGGCCAACGTAGGCGGCGTCCGCGAGATCCTGCGGCTGGCCTGCACCGGGCGGGTCAAGCCCGTCCACCACGTCTCCACCCTCTCGGTGTTCTCCCTGCGGGGCGAGGGCGATCCCCTCGCGTACGAGGACGAACTGCCGGCCGTGCCCCCGTCCGCCGACAACGGCTACAACCAGAGCAAGTGGGTGGCCGAGAAGATCGTCGCGCTGGCGCGGGAGCGCGGGGTGCCGGTCTCGGTCTACCGCCCCGGCCGCATCGCCGGGGACAGCGCGAGCGGAGCCTGGCGCACCGACGACGTGTTCTGCCACGTGCTGCGCGCCTGTGCGGTGATCGGTTCGGTGCCCGAGCTCGCCTTCAGCACCGACATCGTCCCCGTGGACCACATCGCCGCCGTCATCGCCCGCGCCGCCCGCGGGCGTGAACACCTGGGCGGCACCTACCAGTTCGCCGGCGCGGAACGGCTCGGCTTCGACACCGTCGTTGAGGCGCTGGACCGGGCCGGACACCCGGTGCGCCGCCTGCCCTACGACGCGTGGTACGAGACCTGCCGACGCCATGCGGAAGCCCACCCCGGCAGCGGCCTCGGGCCCACCCTCTCGCTGTTCGGCAAGCGGGTCGAGGACGACCGCAACGGCCTGCGCGAACCCGTGTTCGACACGACCAACACCCGCCGGGCGTCCGGCGGGCTCCGCCCCGCGAGGGTGGACGCGGCCCTGCTGGAACGCTACCTGCGCGCGCTGACCGCCAGCGGGTTCCTCCCCCCGCCCTCCCCGAAAGGCACCGCATGACCGAACGTCCCACCGTCCTGATCGCCGGTGCCGGTGTCGGCGGGCTGACCGCGGCCCTGGCCCTGCGCCGGTACGGCTTCCCGGTCCGGATCTACGAGCGCAGGAGCGGCCGAGGCATCGAGACCGGCGGTACCGGGCTGAACGTCTGGAGCAACGCCACCACCGTCCTCTCCCGCCTCGGCCTCGACGAGCGCCTGGCGGCGAGCGGCACCCGCATCGAGCGCGGGCAGGTCGTGTCCGAGCGCAACGTCCCGATGGTCCGCATACCCGTGCAGAGCTACACGGCGCCCGGCGCAAGCCCCGGCGTCACCCTCGCGCGGGGCGACCTGGTGCGCACGCTGCTGGAGGCCTGTGAGGCCGCCGGGGCCGACATCGTCTTCGGCCGCACGGTCACCGGCCACCGAGACGAGGGCGACCGCGTCCGGCTGCTGCTGGACGGCGGCAGCGAGGCCGAGGGCGACCTGCTGATCGGCGCCGACGGCATCCGCTCCCGGACGGCCGCGCAGTTGCCCGGCGACACCGAACCCGTCTACAGCGGGGTCACCACCTACCGAGGCGTCAGCGACACCAGTGGCGGGGTCCCCCCGGAGACCGTCCACTTCTTCC
Organism: Streptomyces sp. WMMC1477; assembly: GCF_027460245.1. Classification (NCBI taxonomy): domain Bacteria; kingdom Bacillati; phylum Actinomycetota; class Actinomycetes; order Kitasatosporales; family Streptomycetaceae; genus Streptomyces; species Streptomyces sp. WMMC1477. The sequence continues at coordinate 5,273,261 of NZ_JAPZBD010000003.1, forward strand.
AGGGCCCCGGCGGCGTCAACGGCGGCGCCTGGCACGTCGGGCGGGACCGCGTGGCGTGGACCGTGGGCCACTTCGCCCCGGCCGGCGGCCGGGACGAGCCGGGTACCCTGCGCGAACGGGCGCTCGGGCTGATCGAGGGCTTCGCGGGACCACCGTGCGCCTTCGTCGCCGGTACTCCCGAGGACCGGATCATCCGCACCGACCTGTACTACCGCCGGTGGCGCGACACCTGGGGCCAGGGGCGCTTCACCCTGCTCGGGGACGCCGCACACGCCATGCCGACTGTGCTCGGCCAGGGCGCGTGCCAGGCGATCGAGGACGCGGCCGTCCTCGCCCGCGAGCTGGCCGCGGCCCCGGACGACCCGGTCTCCGCCCTGCGCTCCTACGAGCGCGCCCGCCAGGAGCGCGTCGGCTGGGTGCGCGGGTGCGTCTTCAAGGTCGGGGGCGCGCCCCGGGTCGACCATCCGCTGCTGCGGCCGCTGTTCGTACGGCTCACCCGTCTCCTCGCCCGCCGCGGCCAGGAGGAGATGTGGCGCGGCCTGCAGCGCCCGCCGCGGCTGCCCGCCCCCTTCCCGGGCCCGCCCGCCCGGGACCTTCCGCCGTCCGCACACCGCTGAGAGGACCCTGATGACCGCGACCGCGCCCCCGGGGTGCCCGCCGCCGCTGACCGTCCTGCCCGGGCCCGCCGCCGAGTGGCGGCAGACGGTCCGCGACGTCGCCCGTACCGCCGTGGCGCCCCGGGTGCGGGCCATGGACGAGGCCGAGCGGCTCGACGACGACCTGGTCAAGGAGCTGTTCCGGGCCGGGCTGATGGGGATCGAGGTCCCCCGGGCCTATGGAGGCGCGGGGGGCGACCTCTTCCAGGTGGTGCTCGCCATCGAGGAACTCGCCAGGGTCGACCCCGCGGTCGCCGTGTTCGTCGACGTCCAGAACGCGCTGGTCGCCAGCGCTCTGCTGCGGCACGGCAGCGGCGACCAGAAGCGGCGCTTCCTGCCCCGGCTCGCCACCGGCCTGGTCGGCGCCTACGCCATCTCCGAGGAGGGCGCGGGCAGCGACGCCTTCGCCCTCGCCACCCGGGCCGAACCGGACGGGGACGGCTACCGCCTCACCGGGCGCAAGCAGTGGATCACCAGCGCCGCGCAGGCGGGCCTGTTCCTGGTCTTCGCGCGCACCGGCGGCGACACGCGCGCGCCCAGCCTGGGCGCGTTCCTCGTCGAACGCGACGCTCCGGGCCTGACCGTCGGCGACCCGGCGGGCAAGATGGGCATCCGCGCCAGCTCCACGTGCGAAGTGGTCCTCGACGGCGTGCGGGTGGGCCGCCAGGACCTCGTGGGCCGCCCGGACGGCGGTGCCGCGCTCATGGTGGAGACCCTGGTCGTCGGCAAGCTCGGCATCGCCGCCCAGCTCGTCGGCCTCGCCGACGGCGCCCTGCGGTACGCGTTCGACTACGCTGGCGTCAGGCGCCAGTTCGGCACCCGCGTCATCGACTTCCAGGGTGTCGGCTTCCCCCTGGCCGGGCTCGCGGCCGAACTGGAGGCGGCCCGCGCCCTGCTCTACGACACGGCCCGGCTCCTGCAGCACGGAGCGCCCCAGAACGAGCGGATACGGGCCACCTCGATGGCCAAGTACGTGGCGTCGAGGATCGCCGAACGCTCGGCCTCGCAGGCCGTGGAGACCCTCGGGGGGAACGGTTTCTCCACCCGCCACCCGGTGGAGAAGCTCTACCGCGACGCCAAGGTCGGGGCGATCTACGAGGGCACCTCCAACATCCAGTTCCAGACCATCGTCTCGCTGCTGGCGGGGAACACCGCGCGGTCCTCCGGGCCCGCCGCCGAGCGTGAGGAGTGAGCACCGTGGACCGCACCCGCCACACCGCTTTCCGGCCTGTCGGTCGAACGGGCGTCGAGGCCCCTCTGCGGATGTTCTGCCTGCCCTACGCGGGGGGCTCCGCGCGGATGTACGCCGACTGGGAACGGCACCTGCCCCCCTTCGTCCAGGTCACCCCCGTCGAACTGCCGGGGCGCGGCAGTCGGCTGGCGGAACCCCCGCACACCCGTGTGGAGCCGCTGGTGGACGACCTGCTGCCGCGGCTGCTCGCCGCCGGCGACGGGCCGTACGCTCTCTTCGGGTACAGCCTGGGCGCACTGGTCGCCTTCGAGCTGGCCCGAGCGCTGGAGCGGCGCTACCGCCGCCCGCCGGTCCGCCTCTTCGTGGGCGCCTTCCGGGCCCCGCACCTGCCGCGCGGCACCGTCCCCGACTACGACCTGCCCGAACCGCAGTTCCGCGAGCGCCTGCGGGCGTTCAACGGCACTCCGGAGGAGGTGCTGGCCGACGAGTCCCTGATGGAGATGCTCATCCCGACCCTCCGTGCCGACTTGGCGGTGGCCGACACCTACCGCCACCGCGAGGGCCGTCCGCTGACCTGTCCCATCACCGCCTTCGCCGGGAGCGAGGACGCCGAGGTGCGGGTCTCGTCCGTCAGCCAGTGGCGGCGGCACACCGACGCCGGTTTCACGCTCAAGGTGCTGGAGGGCGACCACTTCTTCCTGCACCAGCAGGAACGGGCCCTGCTGGGGGAACTGTCCGCGGCCGTCAGCGTCTGACCGCTCCCCGGCCCCGCTTCCGCGGGCCCTCGTCCCGCCGTCCGGCGGGCGGGGCGGCGGGCGGACGCCGACGCGCGGGGACGAAGACCGCCGCGGCCGCGGCCCCGGCCAGGTACATCCCGCCGCTCAGGGCGAGCCCGCGGTGGATGCCCGCGGTGAGCGCGGCGTCCACCGCCTCCTCCCGCTCCCGTTCGCGTTCCCCGCCCGCCGCGCCGTGCGCTCCCAGGCTGCCGTCGACGGCCTCGCGCACCAACTCCCGCTCCGCCGAGGGCGACAGCCCGAGCCGGTCGGCCCGCTCGGTCAGCGAAGCGGAGAACCCCGCGGCCACCACGGCCCCCACGACCGCGACGCCGAGCACGTTGCCGACCTGCTGGCTGGTCATGGAGGTCGCCGAGGCGATGCCGGCGCGAGCCGGGGCGACACCGCTCATCAGCGCCGCGTTGGTGGGGGCCATCGTCAGTCCGACACCCGCGCCGACCGGCACCAGCGCCGGCCACCACAGCGCGTACGGAGTCGCCGCGTCCACCGTGGCCAGCACCAGCAGCCCGGCGCCGGTGCTCACCATCCCGCAGACCATGGGCAGGGCCGGGTCGTAGCGTGCCGCCAGCCTCCCGGCCACCGGGGCCGCCACCGCCGCGGGCAACAGCAGCGGCAGCATGCGCAGCCCGGCCTCCGACGGCGTGTACTCCTGCACCTGCTGGACGAACAGGGACAGGAAGAGAAACGACCCCAGCAGGCCGAAGGCGACGGCGAACAGGATGCCGTTGCAGGCCGCGAAGCGCCGGTCGCGGAACAGGGCCAGGGGCACCATCGGCTGCGCGGAGCGGTGCTCGACCGCCAGGAACGCCGCCAGCAGAACGCCGGCCAGCCCGAGCGAGGCCGTGATCTGCGGGGAGGACCACCCCGACCGCTCCGCCTCGATCAGACCGTAGGTGAGGCAGCCCAGCCAGCCGGTGGCGAGGACCTGCCCCGGGACGTCGACCCCGCGCCGCAGGGCCGGGATCTCGGGCAGGACCCGGCGTGCGAGCACCACCGTCGCCGCACCGAAGGGGCCGTTGACCCAGAACACGCTCGCCCAGCCCAGCGAGTCCACCAGGGCTCCGCCGATGACCGGGCCCAGCGGCAGGGCCAGGGCCGAGACGCCGGACCACACCCCCATCGCGCGGGCCCGCTCACCCGGTTCCGGGTACAGGTGCGTGAGGAAGGCCAGAGTGGCCGGCACGAACAGCGCGGCACCGACCCCCTGGCAGACCCGGCCCGCCACCAGGGCCTCCAGGGTCGGCGCGGCCGCGCACAGCAGGGAGCCGCAGGTGAAGACCGCCAGCCCCCACAGGAACACCCGCCTGCGGCCCAGCCGGTCACCGAGGGAGCCACCGGAGAGCAGCAGGCAGGCGAAGGCCAGCACATAGGCCCCGACGATCCACTGGAGCCCGGCCACCCCGGTGCCGAGGTCGCGGCGGATGCTGGGCAGCGCCAGGTTGACCACCGTGATGTCGAGCATGGACACGAACTGTGCCGCGCACAGCACGGCGAGGCCCCACTTCCGGCTCGTCCTGTGATCGTCCAACACGTCGCTCCCGCGGTCCGCAGCCGTACCGTCGTGCGCGTCGGACGTGCCGTCCCACGCTGCCCGGGCACGGTAGGCCGCACCGTGATGCGCGGGGCACCCGCAGATGCTCTCCCGGTTCGGGGTACCCGTCAGAGCACCCCGGACAGGGCCCCCGGGCAGCGACCCCGACCCGCCGCCCCTGCCGGAGCACGCCCACCCGCCGGCCCGGAGCCGTGGAGCCCGCGGCGGCGCCCCGAGGACCTTGTCGGGTTCCGGCGAACGGCCGACGGCTCAGCCGGGTGGCATCGATGCGCGGCGCGGATTCGCGCGACCTGGGCCGGACGCCGAACGCCGGACCTTGGAGCGGGCTCCCGGGGCGATCCCGCAATCCTGATGCCACGTCAGGCACACGGTTGCGCTCCCGGACACGCAAAAGCCCGTTGAGCTGGAACTTCTTCCAGCTCAACGGGCTTCGCACCGTGTCGGGACGACAGGATGTGAACCTGCCACCCCTTGACTCCAGATCATCGAGTCAGGTGTTTCCCCGGTTCAGAGCCACACCGGCACATGATCACCCGTGCCGCAGAGCTGTCCTTGTCCGCCTTCGCGCACAGCGTGTGGTCCCTAAGTGGTCCCATGACCAAAAGAGGACTTGCGGGTGTTGCTTTGGCCGTGCTGGCAAATCATTGCCCCGACCCTTCAGGCATGGTTGCCCCGGCAGCGGGAGCCAGCACGCCCTGGCCCCCGCTCGGCGGCGGGCCGCTCCGTCTGGCCGACCATCAGCCGGCCGCAGGCGGGGCGGGCCCCGTACACTGTTCTTCACCCGCTCCGCGTCCCTTGCCGGTGAGTCCCACCGGAGTCACCGGCGAAGCGGATGACGGCCCGGCCCCCTCGCTCACGTCGCGTCACCCCCGCCCGGCGCGGGTACGGCGGAAGTCATCCGGCGCGGGGTGCGAGCGTCCAGCCTCAGGCGCAGCCGGCGCGGATGATAGACGGTCGCCAGCGGGACCGGGCGAATGTCCATGTCGGGCTCGCAGGTGACCCGCCAGCGGCCGAGGATGGTGGCGAGTCCCAGGGTGGCCTCGGTGCGTGCGTAGAGGTCGCCGATGCACTTGCGGGCGCCGGTGCCGAACGGCACGAAGGCATGGCGGGAGGCCGGTGCGACACGGTCCGGGAGCCAGCGGTCGGGGTCGAACGCCTTGGGGTTGTCGAAGGCGTCCTCGTACTGGGCGACCGCGGCGGGGCTGAACACGACGGTGGAGCCGGTGGGCAGCTGACGGCCCGCGAGTTCGGCCGGGGAGGCGGTGAGGCGGGTGAACAGCCAGGCCGGCGGGTGCAGCCGCAGCGTCTCGGAGATGATCCGGTCGGCCAGCGAAAGGTTCGGCAGATCATCCCACTGCGGGGCGCGGCCGTCGAGGACGGTGTCGATCTCGTCGTAGAGCGCGGCCTCGGTTTCCGGGTGCTGGGAGAGGAGGTAGAAGACCCAGGTGAGGGTGCCGGCGACGGTCTCGGTGCCAGCCGCCATGACGGTGATGACCTGGTCGTGGATCTCCTTGTCGCCGAGCCGGCCGCCGTCCTCGTCGCGGGAGGCGATCAGGGCGGCGAGCAGGTCGTCGCGCTCGGTGTCGGAGCTGCGGTAGTCGTCGATGAGCTGCTGGGTGGTCCGGTGCAGGAAGTCCAGGTTGCTCTGGTAGCGGCGCTGGGACGGCAGGGGCAGCCGACGGATGGACGCCGGCAGGAACATCTGCCGGAACAGGCCGTTGAGAACGACGTCGAAGGAACGTTCCACCTTCGCCGCAAGCTCGGGGCTGACGGGGGTGGAGTACAGGGTACGGCCCACCGTGCGCAGGGCCATGCCGTACATCTCCTGGAAGGCGTCGACGACCATGCCGTCCTGCCAGCGCGACGCCGTTGCCTCGATCTCGGCATGCATGGCCTCGGCGTACCGCTTGAGCTGGCCGCGGGTGAACGCCGACTGCATCAGCCGGCGCTGACGGCGGTGGTCGGCGAACGGGCAGGTGACCAGACCGTTGCCGGCGATGTCACGGGCGCGGTCGTAGAAGACCCCGCCCTTGTCGAAGACGCGGTCGTTGGTCAGGACCTGCCGCAGCAGCTCGGGGTGCGTCGGGACGTAGGCCGTGGTGGGGCCGATCTTGATCTCGACCAGGTCGCCGTGGGCCGACAGCGAGGTCATGAAGTTCACGGGGTGACGCATCATCTGGAGGGCGTGTCCCACGACGGGGAGCGCCCCGGGCGCAGCTCCCGCCAAGAAGGTCTGCTCAGTCATTCGATTCTCAACTTCCCGTCTCTACTGCTCTGTTTACAGCCGATCCCGGACTTCCGATGACTGTGCCGCCGGGACGAACCGGGCGCGGGTACGTGCTGCTAGCCAGTGCTGCGGCCGAGCTCCTCCAGGTAGCCCTGGGCACCGGCGGCGACCGCGAACTCGGCGTCGTAGCGGCCCGAGGAGCGGTGCCAGTCGTAGGAACCGCGGATCACCGTGCGCACCGCGTCGGTGCGGTACCGCTCCAGTGCCTCGCGTTCGGCCTCGTCGAGCCGGTAGACGTCGCCGACCTTCGGCAGGCAGGACTCCAGCAGCAGGAACTGTTCCAGCCGGGCGTGCACCTCGTCCTGAAGGTGGGCGATACTGCGCCCCTTGGACCAGCCGTGCTCGCGGCGCAGGATCATGATCATGTTGTTCTGCTCGCCGCGGGCCTCCTCCTTCTCCAGGGAGGCGATGTCGTTGAGCATCAGATTGACGTCGACGGCGACCTGGAGCATCGCGTCGAGCACCGCGCTGCCGAAGACCCGGTGCGGCACCTCGAAGCGGCCCGCGCGCTCGGCGAGGTCCACGGTCGGCTGAACGCCGATCGTGTGCCGCCGCATGGCGAGGTACTCCGCGGCGCAGTCGTACGGCTTGTTCCGGAACCGGCTCCGCGCCTCGTCGACGTATCCGTCGAAGTAGTTTCGCCAGTGCCGGGTGCTGCGTGCGCACCAGGCCGGTGTCATCTCCTCGCGGCAGCGCCGCCAGAGGTCCGCGAACCCGTGGGCTATCGGAGGCGCCGAGGCCGGAAGGGGGCCGTCCAGAGCGGCCGCCACCGCGTCGGTGAGACGTTTCGCGTCTTCGGGGTCCTCACCGCGCGGCCCGTCGAAGAGGTCGTCGAAGAGGAAGAACCACGACATGAGGTCGACGCCGAGGTCCAGGTCGGCGCCGGTGGCATGTGGATAGAAGCGCGAGGCCAGATCCGCGTAGCCACCGCGCAGATGACGCTCGGCCGCTGCCTCGGACGTGATCAGGCCGAGCGAGCGCGGCCACGCCAGCATTTCGGCCTCGGCCCGGGCGTGCTCCGGACTCTGCCGGGCCGGCAGGGGCATGTGGAAGTCGACATCCTGAGGCATGGGGAATCCTTGGGGTCGGTTGAGGAGGGGCGGCGAACGGGTCGGTGCTCTGACGGAGGCGCTGCACTGTGGGGAGACTCAGACGTCGGGAAGGGGCATACGGGTACGGAGGCCGGCCCGACCTCAGACCTGGCGGTCGACGACGAACTTCCCGAGCGCGAGGAGTTCACCCCGCGCCCCGGCGTCCAGCTCGACACCGCGGAGCGCGTCCTCGGCCAGCGCCATCCGCCGGGCTGCCTCGGCCAGCGCCCAGTCCCGGCCACCGGCGTTCTCGACCAGGTCGGCCACGCGCCGCAGTTCCTCCTCGGCGGGTTCGCCGGGAGTGTCGAGCCAGGCGGCCAACTCACCACTGAGCGGGCCGTCCTGATTCAGTGCATGGCTCACCGGCAGGGACTTCTTGCGGGAGCGCAGGTCGGAGTGGACCGACTTGCCGGTGACGGCCGGGTCGCCCCAGATGCCGAGAACGTCGTCGACGAGCTGAAAGGCGAGACCGACCTGATCGCCGTAGAGCGACAGCCCGGCTACCGTCGCCTCCGGTGCCCCGGCGAGAACGGCGCCGATCGCGGCGCTCGCCGACAGCAGCGCCCCGGTCTTTCCGGCGGCCATGTCGACGCATTCCCCGACCGTGACCTGCGAGCGCTGCTCGAAGGCCAGGTCCTGGACCTGGCCGCGGATCAGATGCCGGGTGGTGCGTGCCAGCAGCCGGGCGGCGGGGGCCGCCGTCGGCAGCCCCGTGTCCAGCAACACCTCCTGGGCGAGTACCAGCATCGCGTCACCGGTGAGGATGGCGCTGGAGGGACCCCACAGCTTCCACACCGTGCGCCGGTGGCGGCGTTCCTCGTCGCCGTCCATCAGATCGTCGTGCACCAGGGAGAAGTTGTGCACGAGCTCCACGGCCACGGCACCGGGCAGGGCGACCTCCGGCGGTGCGCCGACCGCCTCGGCCGACAGCAACGCGAGTGCCGGCCGTACGGCCTTGCCGGCGTCGGCGCTGGTGGGCGCGCCGTCGGCGGTGATCCAGCCGAAGTGGTAGGCCGCCTGGTGACGTGAGCGGTGGTCGAGCCGGTCGACGGCGGCACGCAGCGCCGGGGTGATCGTGTCCCGGCTGTGGCTGAGGCATGCGGGAGCGGTGCTCATGCGGCGATCTCCGCGCGCCAGGGGTCGGCCGGGTCGTCGAAGATGCTGACGAGCTGTCGCATGATGCGCCGTTCGGCCGGGTCGAAGGCCTGCTTGGCGTGGACGGTGCCCAGTTGGTCCCACATGACGATGTCCCCGGGCTGCCAGGTGTGGACGTAGGTGTACTGAGGCTTGCCCGCGTGCGACAGCAGTTCGTCGAGCAGCTTGCGGCTCTCGTCGGGGGCGAGGCCCACGATACGCTTGGTGTTCAGGGTGCTGATGTAGACGGACTGGCGGCCGGTGCGGGGGTTGCGGGCGATGAGGGGGTGGATGGTGGACGTGCCGTCCTCGGGTTGGATCTGTTCGGCCTCGCCGAGGGACACCTCGCCCTGGAGCTCCTCCTCGATGGTCTCCTCGTAGCCGGTGCGCAGGGCGTGGCGGACCCGGTAGGAGTGCAGGCGCCGGTGCTCCTCTGGCGACAGCGACTCGTACAGGGCGTACATGTCGGTGAAGAGGGTCTCCCCGCCGCCGGACGACGGCACTTCCACTGCCTCCAGGAAGCCGACCTGGGAGACGCGGGGGCGGAAAGAGTAGTCGGTGTGCCAGCTCATCCATCCGGCGTCGCCAACGCCGATCTTACGGCCGTCCTCCACCAGGTTGGAGACGATCAGGATCTCGTTGTGGTCGGGGTGGGCGCCGCTGGTGAGACCGGTCTTCGGGATGTACCCGAAGCGACGGCCGAAGGCGAGAAACTCCTCGTAGGAGGGGGTCTCGTGGCCGCGGAAGACCAGTACGAGATGCGCGTCGAGCGCCTCCCAGATCTCCTCGGACTGGCATGTGTCCGGGTCGCCGGTGACATGGGCACCGTGCACGACGGCGCCGAGAGCGGCGCCGGGTATCGGCGTTACGTCCATGGGCATTGCCGCCTTTCGCGAAGGGGGATCACCGCAGTTCGAGGCCGGCGAGGTCGCCCGCCTCGCGCCAGCCCCTGAGGATGTTCACGAACTCCACCGAACCGCCGCCGTAGCTGGAGTTGAGCAGGGGCAGTCCGCCCGGGTCGCCCTCGTTGTTGTAGAGGCCGGGCGTGCAGTTCTCGAGGAAGTCGAGGTCGTTGGTGGCGAGCCGGAGGATCTCCTCGACCCATGCCTTCTCACCGGTCTCGGAGGCCTCCACCACCTGGTGGCCGCGCTCCTCGACGGACTTGACGATGTGCGCGAGGTGTCGGGTCTGCTCGCCCAGCATGTAAGCGATGTTGACGTGCCGGCCGGCCTGCACCTTGGACAGAATGAAGCAGTTGGGGAAGCCGTGCACCTGGAGTCCGTGCAGGGTGTGCGCCCCGTGTGCCCACTTCTCGGACAGCTTCAGGCCGTCGCGGCCGACGATGTCGTATCCGGCGCGGTCGGTGTACGGTACGGCGAACTCGTGCTCGTAGCCGGTGGCGAAAACCAGGCAGTCGATCGGGTACTCCCGGCCGTTCGCGACCACCCCGGCCGGCGTGAGCCGCTCCACGCCCCGCCCCTGGGTGTCGACCAGGGTCACGTTGGGCCGGTTGAAGGTCTCCAGGTAACTGTCGTGGAAGCAGGGCCGCTTGCAGTACACGCGATAGTACGGCTTGAGGGCGGCGGCGGTCGCGGGGTCGGTGACAACGCTGTCGATGCGGGCGCGCAGCTCCTCCATCTTGAGAAAGTCCGCCCGCTCGGCCGCGAGGGCCCTCTCGTTCGGGTCTCCCCCGGTGTCACCGGTGGGCAGAATCGCGGCGGCCAGCTTGGCCGTGGTCTGGGTCCAGCGGTCCTGGACCAGGTCCTCGTCCTGTGGGACGCCTGAGGTCAGTGCGTGGAAGTTCTCCATCCGGCGCTGCTGCCAGCCCGGTTCGAGGCTGTTCGCCCAGTCTGGCGAGGTGGGCCGGTTACCTCGGACGTCGACCGTGGCCGGAGTGCGTTGGAAGATGACGAGCTCCTCGGCCCACTCGGCGAGGTGCGGGGCGAGCTGGACGGTCGTCGACCCGGTGCCGATGACGCCGACCCTCTTGTCCCGCAGCTTGGTCAGGCCGCCGGTGCTGTCGCCGCCGGTGTAGTCGAAGTCCCAGCGACTGGTGTGGAAGGAGTGCCCGGCGAACGCCTCCAGACCCGGCAGCCCGGGGAGTTTGGGGCGGTGCATCAAACCGATCGACATGGCCACGTACCGGGCTCGTATCAGATCGCCGCGGTCGGTGCTCACCAGCCACTTCCCGGCTGCCTCGTCCCAACGCAGCTCGGTGACGGTGGTCTGGAAGAGGGCATCGCGATAGAGGTCGTACCGGTGGGCGATCTGTTGGAGGTGGGCGAAGATCTCGGGCCCGGTGGAGTATTTCTCGGTGGGTATCGTGCCGATCTCCTCGAGCAGCGGCATGTAGATGTAACTCTCGACGTCGCACCGGACGCCGGGGAAGCGGTTCCAGTACCAGGTGCCGCCGACGTCGGCGGCCTCGTCGATCAGGCGGATACGATCAAGGTTGGTCTCCTTGCGCAGATGGGCACCGGTCAGCAACCCGCCGATACCGGCGCCGACGACGGCGACGTCCACCTCGTCGGCGAGCGGCTCGCGCTCCTGCCGGTCGGTGTAGGGGTCTCGCGCGTAGCGGCTGAAGTCACCACGCGCGAACTGGTAGGTGCGGCCGGCGGTGCGCTTGTCTCGCTCCTGCCGGTATTTCCCCCGCACCGCCTCCAGGTCGATGTTCAGTGTTTCGTCGCCACGGTCGTCGCTTTCAGCGCTGGCCACGGATCCTCCTCGGAAGGGAAGCGGGCGTAAGGGACAGGTGACGCCATACGTCATCGAACTGATCGCGCAGCCGCGGCGGGGCGTCGGAGTTGCTGAAGAGGTAGAAGCGGTCGGTGCCGATGGCCCCCCATACGACTTCGGCCACGTCCTCGGCGCTCACCGAGGTGTCGCCCCCCGCGCCGCGGGGGGCCGTCAGGCCCTTGACCATGGGGGTGTCGACACGGCCGGGGCACAGCACCGACACCCGGACCTCGGTGCCTTCCAGGTCGGCGCGCAGACTGCGGGCGATCGCGAGGTCGGCGTGCTTGGAAGCGGCGTAGGCGGCGCTGCCGCCGCCGACGACGAAGGCGGACATCGAGGCCGTGTGGATCAGATGTGCGGGCCGGCCGCGCTCGAGGAGCCGGGGGGTGAAGGCGCGGGCCACCAGGACGTGTGCCCAGTGGTTGACCTCGAAGACCTGCCGCATCCGCTCCAGCGGCACCTCCCACAGGGGCTGCCCGACGGGGCCGAGGACGCCGGCGTTGTTGCACACCACGCCGATGTCGCCGAGCTGGTCGAACGCCGTGTCCGCGAGGTGTTCGACGGCCTCCGGGTCGGTCAGGTCAGCGGCCACGGGGATGACCTGCGCGCCCTGAGCGGTGAGTTCGGCGGCCCGGCGGTGCAGCGCGTCACTTTCGACGTCCGCCATGACCACGCCGACGCCGGCCCGCGCGAAGCGGGCGCTGAGGGCGAGGCCGATACCGCTGGCCGCACCGGTAACCACGGCTGTCCTCGTCTGTAGCTGCACTTGGCTGTCTCCGCTTCTGCGCTCGGGTACGCCGCAGGACGGCGTGCCGTTGCCGACGAGAAGGTCTGGAACGGGTCGCGTCGTTCGAGGGATGCGGGTGTCATCCGGGGTCGGGTAGCTTCAGGCTGATCATGAGAACGGTCACGGCGAAACACACCAACAGAGCGAGAACAAATACGGCCGCTGACACCGTCGACAGCGCACCGGCCAGCGAGACGTAGAGGGTCCCGCCGACGGTCGCGCCCAGCGCGGTCGCCATCTGCTGGCTGGTCACCAGGACACCGCTGCCCATGCCGGCCTGCGCGGGAGGTACGTCGGCGAGGATCGTCCGGAACAGCGTCGGGCCGGTCAGCGCCGCGCCCACGCCGAAGAGGCCGATCCCGAAGAGGACGAGCACCAGCGAAGGGTGCGGCCAGCCAAGGCCGACCGTCAGGGCCAGCAGCAGCAGGCCCAGGGCCTGGACGAGTGCGCCCAGGGTGACGATCCGGCGGCCCAGGGCCGCCGCGATCCTCGGGGTGAACAGCGTCACCACGAAGAACGCCGCGGCGAACGGTGTGAGGACACCGCCGGAGGCGAGCCCGTGCAGACCGAAATGCCCCTGCGCGACCAGCGCGTAGACGAACAGGAAAGCCCCGAACCCGGCCGAGAACGGCACCATCGCCGCAAGGCCTCTGCGCATCCCCGGGTCGGACAGCACCGACGGGGACAGCAGTGGTGAGCCGCCCCGCGCCTCCAGCGCGCGTTCGACCCGCACCAGCGCCGCCGCCGCCGCCGCGGCGACCGCGAGCAGCGACCACAGCCACCGTGGCCAGCCCAGGTCGGGGCCTGCCACGACCACGGCGAGGATGCAGACCATGGTGACACCGAACAGCACGGTACCCATCGGGTCGAAACGCGGCTTCGCGTCCGCCTTGGTCGGGGGGACGCGCCGGACGGCGAGCAGCGCGGCCAGCCCGATCGGCACATTGATCGCGAAGACCGACCGCCAGCCGATCCCGGCGACGTCCAGCGAGACCAGCATCCCGCCCAGGACCTGCCCGGTGACCATGCCGAGCGCCGCGGTCGCGCCGTACATGCCGATCGCACGGGCTCGCGCCTGGCCCTCGGTGGCTGCCTGGATCGTCGCGAGGACCTGCGGTACGAGCATGGCGGCGGCGGCGCCCTGGAGCAGCCGGGCCGTGACGAGGAACTCGATGGTCGGGGCGAGCCCGCACAGTGCCGACGTGGCGGTGAATGCTGCGAGCCCGTATGCGTACAGGCGCCGTCTGCCGAAGGCGTCGCCCAGTCGTCCCCCCAGGACCAGGCCAAGGGCGAAGGTGAGGCCGTAGCCGGACACCACCAGCTCCAGCGCGGCGGGGCCGCCGTGGAGATCGTCGTTGATCGAGGACAGCGCCACGTTGACGATGGAGGCGTCCACGATGGACAGGGCGTACCCGGTGAGCACCACCACGAGGGCGATGGTGAGGCCCGGGGCGGTGTCTGCCGACGGGGTGGAGGCAGGCTGGGGGGAGACCGGTCCTTGTCCAGGGGGCGTCCCCTGGTTCTTCGTCATTGACTCGTTCGTCATTGACTCGCTATTCGCGCAGAAGTGAGGGGGCGGGGAGTCATCGCTACTCGACGGCGGTGGGAGTGCCGGTGATCTTCGACATGATTCCCTTGGAGGCGTCCTTCGCGGACTCCGGCCAGGGCGTCAGAGCGTTGAAACCGCGTTGCGAGGAGGCGGGCTGGATGCGAGTGTCCATCGACATCCGCATGCCGGCCGGGTCTGCCGAGACGTTGGGGATGGACTTGTGACACGTGAAGGCGTGGAAGAGGATCACGTCGCCCGGTTCCATCGGCGAGAACAGCAGCTGCTCGTCGGCACCGAACCCCTCCGCCGGGATGCCGCGCACGGGGTGGCTGAAGCGGCGGAAGTTCTCGGTGACGACGTGCTCGCGCGGTCCCTGCTTGTGGCTGCCGTCGGCCACGGCGACGCCGCCGATGTCGCGGGAGGTCGGGAGCAGCGGTATCCAGGCGGTGCGGAAGTCCTTGTTGGGCCCTATGTAGAAGCCGTCCTGGTGCAGCGGCGTCAGGAAGCTCGGCTCCGCGGAGCCCGCGGCGGAGGGGTAGTAGCGGATCGTCGTCGACTTGAAGACGAAGACCGGCTCGCCGAAGACCTTCTCCCAGACCTTGACGGTCGAGGGGTGGTTCCACAGGTCGTCGTACTTGACGTAGTCGTGCATCGCCACCTCGTCGACCGCTTCGAAGGACTCGATGGAGAGGGTGTCGAGGGTCGTGCCGGGGGCGGCGTGCCCGAGTGCGATCAGGCCCCCGAGCATCTGCTCGGCAGTGGTCCGCACGAGCTCGGGGTCCAGGGCGCCGCGCAAGTAGACGTAGCCGTGCTCGTCGTAGAACCGGTCGAGAGCCTCACGGTCGCCGAGAAGGGGGGTGCAGTCGACGTAGTCGCTGAAGGTTTCCGTCATGGCTTCTTGTCCTCGCAACGTCTGTACGTGGGGGAAGGTGCCGTAAACTTCCGGAGGGTCAGAAGGTGACGGGAATGGCGTCGAACCCGCCGGTGATCCGGTGCTCCTGCCAGCGCAGCGACTCTTCGGGCACCGCGAGGCGGAGGTCGGGCAGCCTGCGGAACAGCCTCTCGAACACTGCGGTCAGCTCGATTCGGGCCAGCGTGCGGCCGATGCAATGCCGTGCGCCGTGCCCGAATGCCAGGTGCGACTTGGGCTTGTCCCGGGTCAGGTCGAACCGGTCGCCGTCGGGGTAGGCCCGGCTGTCGTAGTTGGCCGCGCCGATGCCCAGCATCACCGCGTCTCCGGTCCGGATCACTGTGTCGCCGACGGTGATGTCGCCGTGCGCGTAGCGGGGTATGACCGCGTTGGCCCCGTTGCCGCCGACGGCCAGGCGCAGGATTTCCTCAACCGCGTCCGGCGCGAGTTCGGGCTTCTCGGCCAGCAGGGCGCGCTGGGCCGGATTGCGCAGGAGCAGCAGGGTGCCGAGGTCGATACGCACGATGGTGGTCTCGTATCCGAACAACAGTACGGCGTTGCCCAGGTGGGCGATGTCAGCGTCGGACAGTTCGCCGTCCGTGTCGGCGATCAGTTCGGAGAGGATGTCGTCGCCCGGCTCGGTGCGCTTGTGCGCCACCAGTTCGGACATGTAGTCGACCACCTGTTCGAAGGTGTTCGCCGAGTGCTCGTTGTCGCTCTGGTCGAAGGTGCCTCTCGCCCACTGCCCGAACCGCTCCCGGTCGGCCAGCGGTACGCCGAGGAGATCGCAGACCACCATGGTCGGCAGCGGGAACGACAGGGCGTGGTGCAGGTCGACCGGCGGGGCGCTGGCGGCCAGCTGGTCGAGCAGCTCGTCGACGTGATGTTCAATCCGGGTCTTCATCAGGCGCATCCGGCGCGTGGTGAAGCGGGGCACGAGCAGTTGGCGCATCTGCGCGTGCCTGGTGGGCTCGGTCTCGTGGTCATCCCCGGCCATCAGCGCGATCATGAATTTCCTTGCCGCGCTCTTGGCCGCCTGCTGTGGGTTGGGATTGCTGAGCCGGAGCCGGCGGTCGGCGAGTAGGGTCCTCACCTCGTCGTAGCGGGTGACCAGCCACGCGTCTTCACCGGGGGTCCGCACCCTGGTGATCGGCCCCTCCTGCTGGAGTGCGCGCATCTGGGGGGCGATGCCGAGCAGGTCTGGGTTGTCGAACGGTAACTTCGGGAGTTCCTTCATTGAGTCTCCCCTCATCGTGTGGCGCATGGGGTGTGTCAGGCATTCGGCACACCGACGGCACCGGTGGCGTCGAGTGCGCTGCGCGCCGGTTCACGGGCGCGCCCAGGCTGTGACCGCCGCTTCGGCGGACGATCGAAGCCGACGTGCGGGTGACAGACCGGGCCAAGGCTGCTACAGAGACGACCCGATGAGCTGTGCCAGGTCGATGAGCCGGTTGGAGTAGCCCCACTCGTTGTCGTACCAGCCGACGACCTTGACCTGCGGGCCGTACACCCGGGTGAGCTCTGCGTCGAAGACGCAGGAGGCGGGGTCGCCGACGATGTCGGTGCTGACCAGCGGGGCGTTCACGGACGACAGCAAACCCTTGTACGGCCCGGCGGCAGCCGCGGCGTACGCCTCCTTCACTTCTTGGACGGTCGTGCCGCGGCGGGTGGTGACGGTGAGGTCGGTGACCGAGCCGGTGGGGACGGGCACCCGCAGGGCGAACGCGTCGAGGCGACCGGCGAGTTCCGGCAGGACGAGGCCGATGGCCTTGGCGGCGCCGCTGGAGGTGGGCACGATGTTCATGGCCGCGGCCCGGGCCCGGCGCAGGTCCTTGTGCGGTGCGTCCTGGAGGTTCTGGTCCTGCGTGTAGGCGTGGACCGTGGTCATCATGCCGGTGTCGATACCGACGGCGTCGTGCAGCACCTTGGCCAGTACGCCGAGGCAGTTGGTGGTGCAGGATGCGTTGGAGACGATGGTGTGGCGCTCGGGGTCGTAGTCACCATCGTTGACCCCCATCACCAGAGTGATGTCCTCGCCGCTGGCCGGAGCGGCGATGATGACCTTCTTCGCTCCGCCTTCGACGTGTGAGCGCGCCTTCGCGGCGTCGGTGAAGATGCCGGTGGACTCGATCACGATGTCCACGCCCAGGTCGCCCCAGGGCAGGTCGACGGGGTCACGTTCAGCGAGGACCTTGATCGTCCGGGCACCCACGCGGATCGCGCCCGGCTCGGCGGTGATCTCCTCGGGGAAGCGCCCCAGAACCGAGTCGTAAGCGAGCAGATGGGCCATCGTGGGCACGTCGCCCAGATCGTTGACGGCGACGATCTCCAGCTCCGAACTCCGCGTGGCCGCCGCGCGGAAGACGTTGCGACCGATGCGTCCGAAGCCGTTGATGCCGATTCGCACAGTCATGGGTGTGTTTCCTCACCTAGCGCTCCGCAAGCCCATCGGCGCACCGTTGCGCCGACCTGCGATGCGAACCGTGCGCCTGAACGAGGCGCCTGGCACATGATCGATCAACAGCTTACATAAGTTTGCGATATATTTCCAGCCGTGACTTCTCCTCAGCGCGCGAACGCCGACACCGACTTGGACGTCGGAGACCTCACCAAGGCGATCGAGAACTTCAACCGCTACTACATCCGGCTTCCCACGGTGCAGAAGCTGTCGTTCACGACCCTGTCCGTGCTGGACACCCTGGCCAACAGCGGTCCGAAGCGGCTGACCGAACTCGTCAGGACCGAGCAGATCAGCCAGCCGGGCCTCACTCAGCTGGTCACACGGCTCGAGCGCGACGGGCTCGTGGAACGCCGCCCCGATCCGGCGGACGGGCGCGCCGTCCTCGTCCACATCACCGACAGCGGCCGGAGGATCGGCCAGGCCCGGCACGAGGACCGGGGCCGTCACCTGACTCCGCTGATCGCCCAGCTGGCGCCCGCGGAGCGACAGGCGATCGCCGCGGCTCTGCCCGTTCTGAACCGCCTTGCGGAACTCGGGGCCGAAGCCGGACGGTAGGGCCCACAGTCATCCGCCTCGACGGCCCCGACGACCCCGAAGACGCGCCCCCGGCCGGGCCGGCGTCCAGCTCCTCACCGACGCCGTCAACGCGGCCGTGGCGCACTCCTACACCACCGTGACCGTCCCCGCCTCCGGCACCGAGCCGGAGCGCGCCCTGCGCTGGGGCACCCAGCTCGACATCCGCCCCATCGCCACAGCGGTACTCCGCGACGCGACGCACTGAGGCGAGGTGGCCGTCAAGCTCGGCTAGGAGCATCTGCGACGTCACGACCCGCGGCACACGGGCCTGACCTGGATGGCTGACGCTGGCGTGCCGCTGCACGTGCTGCGGAAGATCGCCGGGCACGGTTCCCTCACCACGACGCAGCGTTGCCTTCACCCGGACATGCGATCGGTGGAGCTGGCGGGGGTCGCGCTGAGTGCCCACCTCGCCAAGCCGTCCTGGGTCCCATCTGGGTCTGAGGAAGGCGAGAGTGGTCCCAAAGTGGTCCCAGAAGAGCGCCCGAAGCGGCACTTGCGGCTGGTGTGCTGAGCGGCCCGGCCGACACGACGAAGGCCCGCTGACCTGGAAATCGATCCAGATCGGCGGGCCTTCTCGCACCGTCGGGACGACAGGATTTGAACCTGCGACCCCTTGACCCCCAGGCGCGTGCCAACCTACTGGCCACAGTATGCCGACTATGCCGGGGCGGCCTGGCTTGCGCACTCTGCGATGTAGGCGTCCACTGACGTACGTGCCTGTTGATGTCGGTCGTTGATGTCAGAGCCCCCTCCTAGTTCCGCCAGTTCAAACACCTCCGGGTGCGTTACGAGATGCGTGGTCTGAACCCAACTTGAAGCGGCTAGGTGCCGCACTTCCTGACGATCGGTAAGTTAATATACGGTTCCTGGGGGCTGCGTGCTGGCTACGCAGAGTTATGGCACGGCGGTTCCATCCCCTACAGTCCTGACGCAACCTTGGGGACGGGGAAGATTGTGAGTACAGCCGGACCAGACAGACTTCCGGCTACTGGCGTTCAGATACGGATCGACGGCGAGATGGTCACCGTCGTTGCCGCAGTGCCCACCGTCGATGGCGCCGATCTCGTTGTCCGGCGCAGCAACGGCACGCTCACCGACGTGGTATTGGGTCATGCCGAGCTGCGTGCGGCAACGGTGCCGGCCAACGACGGGAGGGGCGATCCAGGGCGGGCGCTGGCGGGCTTGTGGGGCTGGTGGATGCAGTACGCCGTTCCCCGTATCCGATCCGCTGTGCTGGCCACCCGCCCGCTGCGGCCGTACGCGCATCAGGACGAGGCGGTGTTCAGCCACATGCTCGCCCAGCCGCGGCTGCGCTTTCTGCTTGCCGACGAGCCGGGCACCGGCAAGACCATCATGACGGGGATGTACATCGCCGAGGGCACCCGGCGTGGGCTGGTGCCGGGCCGGACAATCATCGTCGTGCCAGCGCACCTGGTGGCCAAGTGGCAGCGGGACTTACGCCGCTACTTCGCGATCGAGGCGGCGACGGTGACCGGCGAGATCGCCAGAAGTCCCCGGGATCTGGACCCGCGGGTCAGCGTGTGGGTAGCAAGCCTGGATCTGTACACGCACAACGCAGACGTCCGCCGCACGATTTCCGGGGCCCGGGCGTCGTGGTCGCTGGCCGTCTTCGACGAGGCGCACCGGCTGACGCCCACCTCCCAGTACCTGGGTGCGGCGCGGGAAGTGGCGAACCGCTCACACCACCTGCTGCTGCTGACCGCCACCCCGCACCGAGGCAAGGAGCATTACTTCCGAGCCCTGCTCAATCTGCTGGACCCCACGCTGTACCCCTGGGATCCGCGGCAGTCCGAGTACGACAGGGCGTTGAAGCCCTCGACGTTGTCCTTCCTGCGCAGGATGAAGGAGGAGCTGAAGGGCTTCGACGGTACGGATCTGTTCCCACCCCGGTTCGCCGAAACGGTGCCGGTGGATCTCAGCGGCCCGGAGGTGGCGGCCTACACCGCGGTCATGGACTACGTGGATGCCCACTACGGCGAGAACGCGACGCTGGCCCGCTCGATCTACGGCAAGCGGGCGGCCTCCTCTCTGGTGGCCGCGGCCGCGACGGTCCGGCGACGGGCGGAAGCGCTCAAAGGGCCGGCCTCGGGTCGGACGGGCGCGGTGGTGCCCGAGGAATTCGCCCGCAGCAACGGGACGGTCGACCTTGGGGTAGAGGACGACGAAGCCTGGCAGCGGGCCGAGGAGGCTCTTGTTCGCGCGCGCAGTCGGGACAAGGGCAGTGAACTGATGGCCGTCGATGGGGTCTTGGCTGCGATTGAGCAAGCCACGGCTTCTGGGCTGTCCACGAAGTGGCTGCGGACGCAGGAGCTCTTAGCGGTCCATGGCATCGCGCCCGGACAGGGGCAGTTGCTGGTGTTCACTGAGTTCGCCGATACTGCCCGCTGGCTGGCCGAGCGCTTCGACTGGGCCGGCTACAGCGTTGAAGTGCTGCAGGGCGCGGTTGGCCACCACGAGCGGGATCGACTCCAGCAGCGATTCCTGACCGGACAGTTCCAGGTACTGGTCTCAACCGACGCCGGCGGCGAGGGGATTGACCTGCAGTCCGCCCACGTGATGATCAACTGGGACATTCCGTGGTCCCTGGTCCGCCTTGAGCAGCGCATGGGCCGCCTGCACCGCATCGGCCAGTCCCAGGCCGTGCACATCTACCACCTGGTGGCGCCGCAGACCCGCGAGGGGCGGGTCCAGGAGGTCATGCTGGGCAACCTCCAGGCCGCCGGAGAGTCGCTCGATGGGCGGATCTTCGACCTGATGGACGCCACTGCCGACCGCGCCGGCTTCGATTACACCCGCGCTCTTACCGAGGCCCAGGCTGGCCGCGACGTTGCCGTCCCTGCGGTGGCCACGTTGCTTGCCACGGCCAAGGAGCTGGTCAGGGACGAGAACCGGCTCCATACGCCGGCAAACACCGAGGCGGCACTGGAGCGGTTCCGTAGCGACCGCCTGGAGGCGATCAACCCGGTCATCGTCGACGGCTTCGTCGACCAGCTCGCCTTCGCCGAGCACTGGAGATCGGGCCCGGGCCCGGCCAAGGGGATCCGCCACCTGAGCGCTACCCGGCTGCTCCCGCCGGCGCTCGGCGGCACGCACGAGGCACTGGTGGCCGCTGACGGATCCTCGGTCCGGAAGGCTGTCAACGACGGCGCCCAGGGACTGGACGACGTCGTTGTGCTCGGTCCCACCGAGGAGCCGTTTCACGAACTGACCGACCTTGCCCTGCGCATCGGCGAGAGCGACCTGGTCCGCGGCACGGTTCTCACCGACCCTGCCTCGTTGACCGACTACACCCTGCTGGTCTACGACGCCGAGGTTGAGATCCATGACGGCATCCGACGCCGACGGCGCAAGTCGCCGGTCTTGATCCGGTACTCCGGCGCCGGGGCCTTCGAGAGCGCCTGGGAGTCCCTGATGCTGCTCGCTCCCAGCGGAACTGCCCGCCGGGCGGCACCACCGCTGTCCCCCGCGCTGCGCCACGACGCCGAGCAGGAAGCCCGCGCGGCACTCGCTCGCGAAGCCGCGAGGGCCCGCGCCGAGCGGGAGGTGTGGGTGGACCAGGCGCGTCGGCAGCTCGACCAGGTCGAGTACCGCTACCTCGACGAGCTCGAAGACCTGCCCGCTCCGGAACGGCGCGAGCGAATGGCCCGCTTCGGGGAGCTCAAGCGCGATCGCCTCGCTCAGCTCGACGACATCAGCAGGGTCGGGCAGAGCGCTCCGCGCCTGGTCGGCTGGGCGTACGTGGTCGGTGAGGCCCGCGCCGACCAGCTCGGCTACGACCCCGACAGCGAGGCGGTTGCGGTGGCCGCCGTCCTGGCCGAGCTGGAACGGCTCGGCTTCGACGTGGACGACCGCCAGAGCGCCGGGGTGGGCTACGACCTGCTGGCCCGGCACCGCACCACCCGCGAACAGCGCTTGGTGGAGGTCAAGGGCCTGCAGGCGGGCCTGGCTCCGGTGTGGCTGGAGCAGCACGAGTGGGCCCAGGCACAGCAGCGCGGCCAGGACTACTGGCTGTACGTCGTGGTCGACTGCGCCACTGCTCCCGCGGTTGCGGTACGGGTCCAGGACCCAGCCGGCCTGCTGGCCAGCGGGCCGCGGCGTATCGAACGGTTCCAGATCAAGGTTGCCGACCTGCGTCGGCTGATGGGAGAACAGCGGTGACCACTATCGAGCAGGCGTCCTCGGCGAGTACCCCGCCTGCCGCGCCGAGCGGCGGCGAGGATACGGTGAGCCGCCTGATCGACCGCTGGTTCCCATGCGCCTCGGTCGACGCCGCGGTCGGTACACCGGCCGGCTCCGGGCGCAGTGAGAAGGCGTTGTTCACCTGGTTCGCCTCCCGGCCCATCGCCCAGGCCCGCGCGGCCGTGCTGACGGCCCTGCTGCCAAACCAGGCCGCCCTCCAGGGTGATGTGGAGAAGGCGGTCGAGAGCGGCGACACCGAAGCCCAGCAGCGCCTGCGGAAGGCCATCGAGGCCCAGTACCCGGTCGGCCGCCCGGTGGTTCTGGACATGTTCAGCGGGCGCGGCATCCTCCCGCTGGAGGCCGCACGCCTGGGGGTGACCGCCGTCGGCACGGATCTCAGTCCGGTGGCGACCCTGGCCGGGCGGCTGTTGGCCGACAACCCGCTGCGCGACTGGTCTGCAGAGCCCGAACTTCCCTTCTCGGAGCCTCCGGCAGACCAGGCGCTGTTCGGCGAAGCCGTACCCCGTCTGCTCAAGGACGTCCGACTGGTCATGGCCGAGGTCGGGGCCCGGGTCGCGGAGGCGGTGTCCCCGCTGTATCCGCGCAGCCACAACGGGGCCTTCCCGTGGGCCTACGTGTGGGCGGTCACGATCCCGTGCGACCACTGCAGGCGCCGCTTCCCGCTGATCGGCTCCATGGTCCTGCGGCACCCGTACCGGCGCACCGAGGACGACGGGCAGGCCCTGCAGCTGGTTGTCGAGCAGGACACCTGGCGCACCGAGGTGATCGAGGGGCCGCCGCTGCAGGAGCCGACCTTCGCTGCCGCCGCCGGCAAGAGAGGCAAGAGCGCGCGGTGCCCATTCCCCACCTGCGGTCATGTGCACACCCTGGAGTCGGTCAAGCGCATGGGGCAGGCCGGGCAGTACCGCGATGCGCTGCTGGCCGTCGGTGAGGAACTTGAGGGATCTCGCAAGGTCTTCAGGGCGCCTTCCGAGCGGGAGTTTTCTGCTGCGGATTCGGTAGACCTGTCGCAGCTTCCGCCGCTGTCCGGCCTGCGCGCCGCGCCGGATGAGGCCATACCCGAAGGGAACAACCACACGGTGCGGGCCAGCGCGTACGGCTACCGCACGTACGGCGACCTGATGAACCCGCGCCAGACGGCCAAGTTCGTCGCGACCGCCCGCGCCATCCAGGAGGTGGCCGCCGACTGCATCGCGGCCGGCGTCAGCCCCGAGTACGCCACGGCCCTCGCCGGGTACGCTGCTGCGAACCTCCAGCGTCAGCTGCGCGTTGCCACCCGCGGCGCCAAGCTACGCACTCATGGCAACCCGAACGGCACGGCCCAGAACCGCGCACAGGTCGATCACGTTTTCTCTAATGAGAGCAAGGTTTCCTTCAACTTCGACTACGTCGAGGCCGGGCCAGGCAATGGGCCGGGTACCTGGTCCAGCGTCAGCGAGAGCGGCCTCAACGCCCTGAAGAAGGTGCTCGCCGAGTCGCCTGGTGGCCGCCCCGGTCGGTTCCGCCAGGCCTCCGCGGTCGCCTTGCCCTTCCGGGACGGTTCCGTGGACGCCGTGATCACGGACCCGCCGTACTACAACATGATCGACTATGCCGACGCCTCCGACCTCTTCTACGTCTGGCTGCGGCGGACGCTCCGGAACCTGATGCCGGACCTGTTCGACCAGGCCGGCCACGACGGACTGCAGGACAAGACCGACGAAATCATCGTCAAGAACGGCAACGCCTCCGGCGAGCACCGCACCCGCGACTTCTACGAGCAGATGCTCAGCCGCGCCTTCGGCGAGGCCCGGCGTGTCCTGCGCCCGGACGGACACCTCGTCGTCGTCTTCGGCCACTCCGACCCCGACGCCTGGCGCCGCCTGCTCGGCGCCCTGCACGACGCCGGCTTCGTGGTCACCAGCTCCTGGCCCTCCAGGACCGAGACGGCCGCGACCGGTGTGGCCAGCATTAAGGTCACGGTCACCATCGGCTGCCGCGTCGCCGCTCCCGGCCGCCCGGCCGTCACCGCCGCCCAGGTCGACCGCGAGGTCACCGAGCGGGTCAAGGCCGCAGCCCGGGAGTGGGACCGCGACGGCCTGGCCCTTACCGACCAGCTCATGGCCGCCTACGGGCCGGCCATGGAGATCTACGGCCGCTACTCCAAGATCCTCAAGCCCGACGGCAGCCGGGCCGAACTCGACCGTTACCTGACGCTGGCGCGTACCGCCGTCCGCGATGCCACCGCGCTGAGGCTGGACGAGTTGCCGCTGGAGACCTTCGACGCCCCTACCCGCTTCGCCGTCTTCTGGCAGCGCCTGTACGCACGTTCGGACGTCCCTAAGGGTGAGGCGCGCTTCCTCGCCCAGGCTGACAACCTGCGGCTAGAGGACCTGCGCGGCGCGCTGCTGACGGAGAGTAAGAGCGGCTACCGACTGCGGTTGGACGCGCCGGACGCCGTCGACGAGCAATCCTCGGCCTTCGAGGTGGTCCGGGCCATGGCCGCCGCATGGGACCAGAACGCCACCGAAGGCGTCGCCGCGGTCCTGGCCCACTGCGAACGCCAGCCCACCGACGCACACCTGTGGGCGGTCGTCGGGGAGATCGTCGCACAGCTCCCGCCCAGCGACCAGGTCGCCAAGGCGCTGACCGCCGTGCAGCGCAACGCCGCCACCATCACCAGCCTGGCGCACCGCGCCGCCGCATCCGCCCCCGGCGAGCCCGTCACCCAGCTCGCCCTGTCCATGCCTGATGAGGAGGCCTGAGCATGTCGACCGGCACCGCTGCGCACTGGGCGGACCTGCTGACCCTGCGGCCCGAGGTCACCGACTCCGACGGCTCGGTCGGGGAACTGCAGATGAGCTTGCACAAGGCCGTCTACCAGACCGTGGACGTGCCCTACCGCAAGGTCGACTACTACAGCGACATCACCCAGCCCACCCCGAACCTCGTCGGCTTCTTCGGCCGCATCGCGCGCCGACTGGGAACCGACGCCGACCGCGCGGCACTGTTCCACCTCGACCAGGGCATGGGTGGAGGCAAGAGCCACGCCCTGGTCGGGCTCTACCACATGGCCCACTCTCCGCAGGAGTTCTTCGCCACGGAGCTGGGCCGCAGGGTCCGCGACGAAGCTGAGCAGGGCGGCGCCGACGTGGACCTGGCCGACGCCCGGACTGTCGTTCTTACCGCCGACTACTTCAGCCCCGGCAGGACCAGCGAGATCTTCGGCCCGGCCACCAACCTGTTCGAGCGGTTCCTGTGGTCGCTGACTGGTGGCGACATGGACCGCTACCAGCGATACGTCAACGGCGGCCCGAACAAGGACACCCTGCAGCAGGCACTCACCGACGTGGGACGCCCGGTGCTCATCCTGCTGGACGAGCTCATGGACTACGTCCTGCAGCTCGCCGAGCCCGCGAACATCGCCTCCATGCCCGGCGAGCAGGCGTTCCTCAACGCCCTGATGGACGTGTGCGACGACGTGCCCCGAGTTGCCCTCGTCGTGGTCATGATTCGCAGCGAACTCGACGAGCGCGGCTACCCTCCGCAGGCCGAGGCCTTCCGCAGCTACGTCTCCGAGCGGCTGGTGCGCAACGGCCCCGATGGCAGAGTCGCGGTCACCGAGTCCCACGACTTCACCGCCATCATCCGGCGCCGCCTGTTCGAATCGGCCGATGTGAGCGCCGCGGCCGCGCAGACGGCCCAGCAATACGCCGCAGCGCATCAGGAGGGCTGGCAGGAGAAGGTCCTCGACAGGATCGGCCCGGGGCGCGGGACGGCCGGGTTCGCCGAGCGGGTTGCGGTCAGCTATCCCTTCCACCCTGAGCTGATGCGGTTGGTACGCGAGGAGTGGTCGCGGGTCCAAAACTTTCAGCGAGTGCGCTCCACGGTCGCCATTTTCGCCCGGACCGCGCTGTACTGGGTCACCGAGCACCAGGCCGGACGCTGGGCCCCGGCCCTCATCGGCGTCGGTGATATCCCGCTGACCACCGCCCTGGAGCAGCTGCTGTCCTCTGGCCTCTTCATGAACAACGACCGGGCCGTCCAGGGCTACCGCTCGGTAGCCACCACCGACATCACCAGCAGCGACGGCTCCGCTGGGCGCGCGGTCACCATCGATCGCCGACTGCGCGCCGAAGGCGTCACCGCAGGCCAGCAGCACCCCGCCGTACGTATGGCCACCGCCCTGTTCTGCTACTCCATGGTCGCCCGCCCCCGCACCGGCCGGGGCGCGGTCAAGGCCGAACTTCTCGCCGCCATCCTGGAACCGGCCCCGGCCCTCGGCACCCCTTACACCGAGGCTGAGGAGATCTTCAACGCCCTCACCGGCGAGGATGGCCTCGGTGCACTGGAGATCACCCAACCCGCCAACGCACCCGCCCGCTACTACCTGTCCATCAAACAGACGCTGCGGATGTACTACACCGCCTGCCACGCCCTAGTGGACCAGCAGGCCTGCGAGAAGCTGCTCTGGGACAAGGCGCAGAAACTCGCACACAAGGGGACCTTCGACGAGATCCACTTCATCGATGCCCCGGCCGCCACCGGCACCATCGACCTGGCGCGGACCTTTGAGGGCGTGGACTCGGCCACCACCCGCCTGGTAGTGCTCGACCTGCGCCGTTGGACGCTGCTAAACGGCAAGGACACCCGCAGCCGCGCCGAGATCACCGCGCTGTTCGGCCTTGGTCCTGACGCCCTCCGTGTGGACAACGCCGCCAGCTGCACCGTGGCCTGCGTGAACACTCAGCGGCGGGACGTAGCGCGCAAGCGTGCCAAGGAGGTCCTCGCCTGGCGCAATGTCCTCAAGCAGATCGACCCAGAGGATGTCGACGAGTACCGCGAGGCCACTGCCAAGACCGCCGAGGCAGAAGACAAGCTCAAGAAGGATATAGAGAAGGCCTTCCAGCACTACGCTTACTTGGTGCGCGCCGCCGACGGGCTCCATGTGGAGTTCAAACGGTTCGACGGGGACGGCGCATCTTCGCTGCGCGAGGACCAAGTGTGGTCCGCGCTGGTGGAGGCCGGTCGTGCCACGACCAGTGGCGGTCTCTCGGCCGAGTACCTCGCCACCCTGCTCGACACCTTTGAACGTACCCTGACCCCTCGTGAGGTCGTTCAGTTCTTCTACAAGAACCCCTCCTTCCCCCTGGTCCCGTCTACCGATGACATACGCAGGGCAGTCTTCGCCCTACTCCACGAGGGGTGGGAGCTGGTCGACTCCGACGGAAATCCGCTCGCCATCGCTTCCGATGGCCAGATATCCATCAATTCCATCAGTCAGAGCCTTCGCCGCGCAGTCGAGGCCCCCGAGGCTGTGTCCGCCGCCGCAGCGGCCAGGAGCTTCACGACGGCCACACTGCCCCAGCAGCGAGACGTTCCCGTTGGCTGGCAGGAGGGCGCGCTGCCCGCCGACAGCGATGACCAGCAGTACCGGTCCACGGCGGGACAAACCGGTGGGATCGACGCAGCCGGTGCTGCTAGCGGTGCACCGAGTGCCGCCTCAGAGCCGGTTGCCTTCAAGCGGTACATCATTGAGCTCACCAACCGCAGCATTACTGCATCCGATGCGCGCAGCCAAGCGTGGGAACTCCTCAAAGAGCTGAGCAAGGTCATCGACTCAGACGCCGACCATCAGCTCCTCACTTTGAACGTCACACTGGTCACTGCAGAGGGGGCGCAGGGTTCGATTCAGCAGAAAGCGGAGCAGGCCGGTGCACGCTTCCGGATCGAGGACGACGACTTCTGACCTGGTCGGAAAATGAGATAGCTAGATGCGCGGCCGGTGGACGCTGGAGTGAAGCGAGACGGCAACAGGGGCGCAGGCCCGGCGCGAAGCCGGGCCTGCGCATGGCGAGTAGAGCGAGCAATACTTGAGCCCGTATGAAAAATTTGTTACTCAACATCTCATAAGGTGCTTCATGGTGCTGTGGAGATGACCGGCCGCACTGGTGCGGCCGACCGTAACGTGACTCGTTGGTCGCTTCCCTTTTCTGTTCGTTGACGGCCCAGAAGTCCGGACTCTTCATGCATGTCTGCTCGGCATTTTGATCAGCTTTGAGTCACGCTGTCTGGCACGATCCGGCTTGTGAAGCCCGCGCCTCGCAGCCGCTGGTATGCCGCGGCCACGCCGTCAGGGATGTGCTGTTCGACCATGAATCCCTGCCGAGGGTAGATCATGAGCCGTTGCTGAGCGCCGACCAGCATGTCGATTACCAAGCGTGCGTCCTGGATGGAGTCGACGTACTCGGTCAGAGACATGGGGGCGGATGTGCTCACCCACTCGACTTCGGGCCACAGCTTGCAGGCCGTCGCGTAGGCCCGCCGTTCCTCGTACGGCTTGCTGACCAGCAGGACGGACGAAACGGGGATGCGGTGCTCTTCGAGCAGTGCGCGTGAGAAGTGGATGTTCTCTCCGGTATTCCGGGCGTGCGGCTCAACGAGGATCGCTTCCGCCGGCACGCCCAGCTCTACCGCTCGCTCGCGGTAGTGCTCGGCTTCGCCCCGCGGCATGCGGTCGCGCGTTGTGGGGCTGGTCGCGCCCGTGAAGACGATGAGCGGCGCCATGCCGCGGTGGTAGAGCTCTGCGGTGGTGTCCGCCACGCCGAGATCGTGGCTGCCGAGGCCGATGGCGACAGAGCAGGGGCGCACCTGGTGTCCCATCTGCTGGAAGTCCCAGAGACATTGAGCGTCCGCCCGCTCCTGATCCGAGATCACTTGGACTCTCCTCCGTCGTTTGCCGAGTCGGGCACCTTGAAGTCGTATGTCCACGAGAAGCGCGTTGCTGCGTGGACACCGATCGCGAACTCCACCACGGTCCCGTCTGCGGTGAAGGTGGTGCGGTGGAGCTCCACCACCCACTCGCCCGGTGAGAGCTGGAGGAGCTGCGCTTCCTCCGCCGTGGGGACACGTGCGAACAGCGTTTCCTGCATGTGGTCGATCTCGTATCCGGCGTCGTAGAGGACGCGGAAACCGCCGCCGCGGCCGGCGGGGCCCGGGGTCGGGTCGACGATGCGTGTTCCCTCGACGTGTTCGGGGCGGTAGTAGCTGGTCAGCGTGTGCGTGGGCTGGGAGCCTTCCTTGACCACACGTGCACGGGCGTACACCTCCGCGCCTTCCGGCAAGCCGTGCGCCTCAGCAACGATCACCGGCGCTTTCACCCGGCTGACGGTCTGCGTCTGCTCGTTTCGGCGGTACGCGCGCCCGGAAGCCACTCGGTCCGCGATGAACGCCACCTCGTCGCCGTCGCGCCATTTGGCCTTGTCGTACCGCGCGATGCCGAGCCGCTTGAGCGGTGCCCGCTGGCGCACCACGGTGCCGTGGCCGCGCGACGAGGTGACCAGTCCCTCGGCCTCCAGGGCCTTGTAGGCCGCGTGGACCGTGGACTTCGAGCCTTCGCCCGCTTCGACCAGCTCCCTGATCTGGGGTAGCTGATCTCCCGGGGCGTACTCACCGGCCCTGATCTTTTCGGCCAGTCGGTCAGCGAGTTCTCGCCACTTAGGCGCCATGTAGCACTCCTCTCAACACCGCCAGTGAAACACAGTCCCAGGACTGTTGACAGTCCTGGGACTGTGCGTCATCGTCTTGCTCAGCGGATCGCAGTCCTAGGACAGCGAGCTTCGGGGGGCCTTCTTTGTGCTGCTCCGAAACGCAGGGCGGACACGCTGCAGGACCGCCCGACAAGGCCAGAGGACAGGGCTTCGGCCCGACTGGTGAGGTGGCCCGGTGACCGCGAGCAACGGCCGGAGGGTGGGGACACGGTCCCCCTTGCAGCACATCACCTTCCCTGCGACCGACAGGAGCTCTGATGTTCCGACGAAAGCGATGGACACCGCCGTGACGGACCGGTCGACGGTGTCTGTGCGGTACCCCGGTCCGCCCTCTACCTGGCACCGCAGCGGCTGACGCTGCGGCCGGTTGCCTCCCCCGCCCGTCTGGTCCCGCGCTCTGCGCGGCGCCGTACGGGCGGGGCGTGGGGAGCCGGATGTTCCTGCTCTACGGCCGCGGCCCCGGTGGTGCAACACCGGGGCCGCTCTGCTGGGCCGTTCCACTGTAGATAGGGATCCACGACCCATGAAGCACAGCATGACACTCCAGGCGGTTGCCGCTGACCCGGCCGGCGGAGAGCCGTCGGCTGCCGAGCTGGACGCGATCGACGCCGAGATGCCGCTCATCACGGCCGAGGTCGAGCTGCTGGACGCGCAGATCACGGTGCTGGACCGGGTGCCGTCCGAGCTGGACGCCCGCCGTCTGCGCCGTGCCCGCCGTCGGGTGCTGGCCGCCCGTCGGGTGCTGGCCAACCAGGGCATCGCCGGTTCGCCGGAGGTGGCCTGATGGCCGACACGTTCACCGCGCAGTTGGCCACCCGCGGCGGCCGGTGGCACCTGTACGTCGCCCTGCTCAACACCGGGGAGCCCTGGCCCGACCACGACTTCGGCACCCGGACCACGGCGCCCACCCGGGCGGAGCGTTCACGCGCTTTGAACGCGCTGGGCTACACGCTCACCGACGACGCCGAATGGACGTGGGTGGAAGACAGCGAAATCCACGATGACCCCGCCTCGCCGGTGCTGCTGATCGCCGCGACCAGGGTGCGGGAGGCGGCCGGATGAGCAGCGTTCAGATCCGTTCAGCCGAGCGCGCCCTGTCGGTGGGGACGTGGCTGATCGTGGCCGGAGCGATGCTCTACTCCATCCTCACCGTCACCCCGCTCATGGCCAAGCACACCCCGCCCGGGTGGGGCTGGACCGCGCCGATCCTGCCGCTGGTGGTGGACGCCGCGGTCGTCATCGTGGTCCGCCTGGACGCCGTACTGGCCGGCCTCGGCGGGCACGGCGGGCGGTGGCCGGTGGTGCTGCGGTGGATGACCGGCGCCATGACCCTGGCGCTGAACGTGGCCGACTCCGCGCTGAAGAAGGATCTGGTGGGCGTGGCGGTGCACGCGGTGGCGCCGCTGCTGCTGATCGTCACCGCCGAGACCGGGCTGGCCTACCGCCGCGCCATCGCCGCCGCCCAGGAAGCACAGGAGGCCCGGCAGCGCGCCGAACGGGAGCGGGCCGAGCAGGCGGCCCGCGAGCGTGAGGAGGCGGCCGAGCGGCGGGCCCGGGAGGAGCGCGAGCACGCCGCCCAGTTGGCGCGTGAACAGCGTGAACACGAGGCCCGTCTCGCCCGCGAGCAGGCCGAGCGAGAGGAGCGGGCCCGGCGGGAGGAACGGGAGCGGGCCGAGGCCCGCGAACGGGCAGAGCGGGAGGCTCGTGAACGCGCGCAGCGTGAACGTGAACAGGCCCAGCGGGAGCGTGAACGCCGCGAGCGGGAGGAGGCCGAGCGCCGCGAAGCCGAGCGGCGGGAGCGGGAAGCCGCCGCCCGCCGGGAACAGGCCGAGCGGGCCGAGCGGGAGCGCCGTGAACGCGCCGCGCTGCTGGCCGGCGGGCCCGTGAACGAGAAGCTGCCCGAGGACCGGTCCCGCCGGATCGTGCACGCCGCGTTCGTCGAGGGGCTGCCGGTGCGGGCCGCGGCCGAGCTGTGCGGCTGGTCGATCGGCTGGGTCTCCGCCCGCTACCAGGAGCTGCGCGACCAGGCCGCCCCGGCTGGCGGTGCGCGGCCGGTCAACGGCACCGCGCTGGCCGGTAGGCCCTGATACGGCTCAGCGCCCCCACCCACTCGCGCATGCGTGACCTTAGCGACCCGTTTTCACCTGCTCTATCGCACGGGCCCGGCCGTCCACCTTCCACAGCTTCGGCCGGGCCCGCAACTCCCTGCAAAGGAGCGCACTCAGCATGACCGACACCACTCTCACACCGGTAGCGGGCCCCGAGGCCCCGCCGGACGCACCGCCGCCGCAGCAGGCACCCGAGCAGTCGGCGCCCGCGTCGGCCGCCGAGGTGGAGCACACGCCCGGCGGTTGGCCGGTCGTTCCGCTCGCGGTGACCGGCACGAACACCACTGTCACCCTACTCGGGGCCGCCGCGCTGGTCGGCGGACCGGCGGCGCTGGCCGTTGCCGCCACGGGCGCGGTCGTCGTTGGCACGGCCGCCGCCGCGCGTACCCGGCGCGGGCAGCGCGGTACGGCGCGGACCGCCCGCACTGGCACCGCCCGCACGGCGAGCGGAGCGGCACCGGGGCCGCGCGGTGCCCGCAGGGGCGGGACCGGCCGGGTACCGCTGCAAAAGCAGCCGACCAGCCTGAGCAAGAGGAACGGCGCGGGGCACGGAGCCAGTACGGCGGGCACGACCAGTGCTCGCGGCAAGGCCGTCCACCGGGCTGCCGGTTCGGGCCGGGTCGGATCGCTGCCCAAGGCCCGCACGGCGTCCGCCGGTGCCGGCATCCGGCCGGGCCGCGTCGGCGGACGGATGGCCCAGGCGCGGGCGGCCCGTGGGGCGGCCCCGACATGGGCCGCGCGGCGGGCTGAGACGACCGGGGCGCGCCGTGCGGTGGCCGATGCCCGCCGCGCTGCGAAGCACCGGGCCCGTACCACCTCCCTGGCCGGTAAGGGACCGGTCGGACGGGCCGCGGCCAGGGCGCTGGGCGCAACGAGCGCGGCCCGCCGCAAGGCGGTGGACCGGGCCCGTGCGGCGCGGGACCGCGCGGCGGCCCGGCACCTGGACGGGCAGCGTGAGGCGGTGCGCACGGCACCGGCCCGCAAGCGGGCGCGGAAGGCGCTGTGGCGGTCGGCGGCCCGGTTCCAGGGCCGCCGTCTGCTGGCGGTGCTCCTGGCGGGAGCGCTCGGGTTGATCGGGCTGGTCACCACCCCGCTTGGCCGCCGTCTGGGCTGGGCGTGGCTGATGTACCCGGGCCGCCGCTTGTACGCCCGCCTGACGCGCACCGCCGCCGAGCAGCGCGCCGCCCGCGATGCGGCGATCCGCGAGCGGCAGACGGAGGAGACCGCGGCGGAGGCGGACGACGGCGAGCAGATCGGGGACACCGCCGAGCGCCCGGTCGGCACCGTCCCTGCCGCACCCGGCACGACAACCAGTGAGGGAGAGAGCATGTCCGGTTTCCGGTTCGAGGAGGCCGCAGCCGAGATGGAGGCCGCGGCGCAGAGCTACGAGCCCGAGAACGCCATGGAGATCCTCGCCATGGTCGAAGGGCTTCCCGCCGCGCTGACGAGCGTGGCGAACGTGATGCGGATTCTGGCCGAGCGCGCCGATGGCGAGTTTCCGCTGGAGAAGGAGGTGGCGGACGGCTTCAACGACATGTTCGGCGCGCTGATGAGCGCGGTTGCTGTGGCCGAGGACATGGGCCCGCTGTTCCGCCAGGTCCACGAACAGGACATCGCCCGCCACGAGGACCCGCGCAACGGGCCCCAGGCCGAGAAGGGATGGAACGTCTGACCATGGCTACCAACACCGCCTCAACGGGGCCGGTGTGGGACTGGGCGGCCGGTCACGGACCCGTGACCGGCGCCCTGTCCGCCACCACCGGATGCCTCGCCGTCGCCACCACTGGTACAGCCGCCGGCATGCCGCCTGGCTGGGCGCTCGCCATCGGTGTGGCCGGAGCGATCGGCCACACCGTCACCAGCCTCCGCGACCGCCTGGCGGCCCGCACCATCGGCATGCGGGCTGCCTCCTGGCTTCTCGGCGCCGGATGGACCACCTGGGCCATGGCATCCGGCCCGCTGTCCTGGACGGCGCTGGGCTCGCTGGCCACCCTCGGGGTCGGCGTCGGCGCCGCGGCCCGCGCCACCCTGCTGCACGAGGAGGCCCGGGAGCTGGAGGCCATCGCCGCCGCCGAACGGCAGGTGGCCGCCGACCTGTCCGCCGAACGCCGGGCCATCGCCGCCGAATGGGTGGACCGGATCCAGCGGGTGTGCGGGATCATCGTGCGGGTGCGGGCGGTGGAGATGTGGCCCACCGGCACCGGCTTCACCCTGGACGCCGACCTGCCGCCCGGCGGGGCCACCTACGACCGCATCGCGCGGGAGGCCCCCAAGCTGTCGGCGGACGCCCGGCTGCCGCACGGCTGCACCGCCACCGCCTCCCCCGGCATCGACCAGGGCCGCGTCCTAGTCGACGTGACCACCGTCAACGTGCTCGCCCAGGAGGTCACCTACCCCACCGACTACGGCCCCCTGTCGGTCCTGACCGGCATCCCCTGGGGACTGCGGACCAACGCCGAGGAGATCCGCGCCTATCTGCGCGAGCAGTGCGCGCTGGTCGTCGGCCCCACCGGCTCGGGCAAGACCAACATGGTCCACACGATCCTGGCCGGGTTCGCCCGCGCAGAGGACGTGCTCACCTGGGTCATCGACCTCAACGCCGGATCGGCCGGCCTGCCCTGGGTGCGCCCCGCCCTCGACCGCGACGGGCGACCGGTCGACGGGATGCGGCCCGGAGTGGACTGGCTGGCCGCCTCCCCCGAGGAGGCGGCGCTGATGCTGGACACTGCGGTGCGGGTCGCCAAGCACCGCAAGACCGTCTACCAGGACCTGATGGCCCGCGCGAACACCGACCTGCTGCCCATCAGCCCGCGGATTCCGCAGATCATGCTGGTCATCGATGAGGGTGCGGAGATCCTGGCCGGCACCGACCGCGCCTCGCGCACCCTGGCGGCCAAGATCCTGGAAGTGATCCGGATCGCCCGCGCCATGGGCATCCGCACCGTCCTGACCGCGCTCGGGGCCACCGGCGCGGTGCTGGGCAACCTGATGATCCGCCGGGAGGCCAAGGTCCGGGTCGCGCTCACCGGCGGAGAGACCGAGGGCATGGACCTGTCTAAGCAGTTCCCCGGCTCCCGCGGGCTGCGGGTCGACCAGGCTCCCTACAAGGGCGCCGGGTTCATGGGCACCCCCGAGTCCCCGGCCGCGCTGTTCAAGTCCTGGCGGATCCTGCCCAACCAGATCCGCGACATCACCGCCGCCACCGCCGACCGCCGCCCCACCCTCGACGCCCCGTCCGCCCAGGCCGCCGGAGACGCCTACGCCCGGCGCTGGGACGCGGACCGCACCGCCTGGATGCGCGACCAGCCCAGCACTCCCGCCGCCACCGGCCACGGGCAGCGGACCGACCAGCCGAGCGGGCTGAACCTCTCCGCCCTCCGCGGCGAGCAGCTGCCCACCGCGGAACCGGACGAGGAGGAACTCGCCCGGCGCTTCCGTGAGCAGATCGACGCCCAGTTCGCCACCGCCCCCGAAGCAGGCGCGACCGAACCGGACGAGCCGCAGCTGCCCGCACCGGGCGGGCTGAACCTGTCCGCCCTCAAGGCCGGGGACAACCCGGCCCGCGATGCGGCACTGGCGCTCCTGCTCGCCGCCGGCCCCGAGGGCACCGGAGCCTCCGCCATCGCCCGCGCACTGGCCGACGAGCACGGCACCACCCGGCAAACCGTCGTCGGCTGGCTCAAGAGCTGGACCGAGGACGGCACCGCCGTACGCGTCGGCACCGGCACCAAGGCCCGCTACGTCCACCACCGCCACGCACCCGACAACCCCACCGGGCAGTGACCGCCTGTCGCCTGTCGCCCCACCCGCACGCAGCCTCCCAGACGACTCGGTGAGGGTCGAAAACGGCTTGTGACCTGCGACGCGACAAGCGACAAGACAAGACAAGCGACACCCCGCACGACAAGCCGGATGACAAGACGCACGACAAGCAGAGCCCCGCCCCGCCACCCGCCGGGCGGGGTTCTGCGTTTCCGCACACCCACCACTCAAGGAGGCCGTCATGGACCACCGTGAGCCGCCGGGGCACCTCGCCCCGCACCTGCCCGCCGACCTCTACCACCGCTTAGACGACCGCACCATCGTCATCGTCCACACCCCGCCCCCGCGGCGCCGGGCCACCGCCTACGCGGTGCCGCTCGCCGTCGGGTTGGCCGTCGCGTTCGGGTTCATCGGCCTGGCCGCCGCCGCCCTGGCGCTGTTCGAGTTCGCCGTCCGCACCGCCGCTCTGCTGGGCACCCTGGCGGGCCCGGTCGGCATCGGCACCTTCCTCCAACTCGCCCGCCCCAAGGGCAAGTGACGCCCGGAGCGGGCCGCCCACGTCTCGCCAAAGATCGCGCGGCCCGCTCCGGCACTCCCAGTCCTCAACAGACCTCAGGAGGTCTCCAGCATGACCCATGACGCACGCTCCGCGCTGCTGTCCGCCGCCCTGTCCGCCGCCGAGCGCGGCTGGCACGTCTTCCCCCTCCGCCCCGGCAGCAAGGTCCCCGCCGGGCACGCCGAGGCCCGCTGCCCGCGCACCGACCGCTGCACCGGCGGCCACCGCAAGCCCGAGCAGCGCGCCACCACCGATCCCGACCACATCCGGCAGGCGTGGGCGCAGCGGCCCTACGGCATCGGGGTGGCCACCGGCCCCTCCGGGCTGGTCGTGGTCGACCTCGACCGACCCAAGCCCCAAGAGCCGGACGGAACGCCTGACGGCGTGGCCAACTTTCAGGCGCTCTGCGAGCGCGCCGGGCACGCCGTCCCCGCCACCCTGACGGTGCGGACCGCAAGCGGCGGGGCGCACCTGTATTTCACCGCCCCGGCCGGGGTGCGGCTGCCCAGCAGCAAGGGCAGGCTCGCGCGCAAGATCGACACCCGGGCCTGGGGCGGGTACATCGTCGCCCCCGGCAGCACGGTCGACGGCCACGGCTACACAGTGACCGAGGACCGCCCGGTGGCGCCGCTGCCTACCTGGCTGCTGGCCGCCCTGCGTCCCGCGCCCCGGCCCGCACGAACGGTGGTGCCGGTGGCGGCCACCACCCGGGCGTCCCGGTACGCGGATGCGGCGCTGCGCAACGAGACGACGGCCGTCGCCACGGCGGCCGAGGGCGGGCGGAACGCCGCGCTGCTGCGGGCCGCCCGTGCCCTGGGGCGCTTCGTCGCATCCGGCGACCTTCTCCGGTCCGTGGTGGAGGAGGCTCTTCAGGGAGCGGGGCAGGCGGCCGGTCTGCCGCCGGCCGAGTGCCGCGCCACCCTCCGCTCCGGGCTGGACTGGTCCATCGCCCACAACCCGCAGCGGAGGACCGCATGAGCCGCCCCGCCGCTGCCCGCCTGAAGAGCCTCCCCGCCCCCGACCGGCCGACTGCCGCCACACCGCCCGCACCCCGGCAGGCCGGAGGCGACCGAAAGGGCGTCGCCCGCCAGGGCATCCGCTCTGGTCCTGGCCCGCGCCGTGGCGACGGCCGTTGCATCGTGGCGTGGCTGCACCTCACCGCCCCCGGCCGCGGCGTGGTGCCCACCGCCCACTCGTGGTGCGCGTGCGGCCACGACCGCAGCGCCGTCGGCCACCGCCAGGTCCTCGCCCTGATCGACGCCCACGCCACCCACCGCGAGAACTGCCCCCTGCGCCACCGCACCGAAAGCAGGCCCGCTGCATGACCACACCCCAGACCACCAGCGCACCCGCCCTCGACGGCGCCGAGCTGCTGGACGCCGTCGAGCGCTTCCACCGGCGCTTCAACGTCTTCCCCACCGAGGCCGCCTACGTCGCCGTCACCCTGTGGGACGCCCACGCGCACCTGCTGGACGCCTTCGACTCCACCCCGCGACTGGCCTTCCTCTCCCCGGAGCCAGGGTCGGGGAAGTCCCGGGCGCTGGAGGTAGTGGAAACCCTGGTGCCGCGCTCCATGGCCGCCGTGGACGCCTCCGCCGCCGCGCTGTTCCGGTCGGTGGCCGGACTCGACGGCGGTCGGCCCACCATCCTCTTCGACGAGATCGACACCGTCTTCGGCCCCAAGGCCGGGGACAACGAGCAGCTTCGTGGCTTCCTCAACGCCGGGCACACCCGGGGCCGGGTGATGTACCGGTGCGTGGGGGACGGTGCCAACCAGCAGGTGCAGGGCTTCCCGTCGTTCTGCGCGGTGGCCGTCGCCGGACTCGGCTCGCTGCCGGACACGATCCTGACCCGCTCAGTCATCATCCGCATGCGCCGCCGGGCCCGCAACGAGAAGGTGGAGCCCTTCCGCACCCGCATCCACGTCGCCGAGGGCAACGTGCTGCGCGACCGGCTCGCTGCCTGGGCCGAGACGATCCAGGAGCAGGTGGCCGGCGCTTACCCCGAACTGCCCGAGGGGGTGGCCGACCGGCCCGCCGACGTGTGGGAACCGCTGATCGCAGTGGCGGACGCGGCCGGGAGCGACTGGCCGCGTCGGGCGCGGGAAGCCTGCCTGACGCTGGTCAAGGCATCCCAGGTCAACGACAAGGCCAGCCTCGGCATTCGTCTGCTGACCGATCTGCGTGACCACGTGCTGATCGGAGTGGACAAGCTGCCCACCGTCGCCATCCTGGATCGGCTCAACGCGCTGGACGATGCCCCCTGGGCCGACCTGGACGGCCGCCCGCTGGACTCCCGGCGGCTGTCGCGGATGCTCAGCCAGTACGTCACCGCCGACGGTGACCCGATCGCCTCCCGCAACATCCGCACCGCCGGGGGAGTCCTCAAGGGCTACCACGCCGAGGACCTGCACGACGCCTGGACCCGCTACTGCCCGCCCCCTCCGGAAAGCGCGCTACATCCGCTCCAGCCGCTACACCCCAGCTCACAGCCCGTGTCCGTGTAGCGCACCCCGCCCGATGTAGCGGCTACACCCGGCTGCCCCGAGCCCACCGCCCGGGGCAGCCGGACCGCTTCTAAGAGGGAACGTAGCCGCTACACGCACCCTTCCTGCTACACCGAACCCGCCGCTGAGCTGCGATGTAGCGGCGTGGCGGATGTAGCGGACCTCAGAGGAGAGGGCAACGCCCTGCTCCGTCGTTCGCTGCTGAGGAGAGACGCCCGCATGAGCTCAGCTCTGCCCGACACCTACGAAGTTCTCACCGTCCCCGAGGTCATGGCTGCGCTGCGGATGAGCCGGAGCAAGGTCTACGACCTGATCCGCTCCGGCACCCTGCCCAGCTACACCGAAGGCCGTTCCCGGCGGGTCCCCGCCGACTCGCTCCGTACATACATCCGCTCCAAGCTTCAGGAGGCCGCCTGATGGCCAAGCGCCGCGCCAACGGCGAGGGCACCATCACCAAACGCAAGGACGGCCGCTACCAGGCAGCCGCGTACGTCTACCGCCCGGATGGCACCCGCGTTCGCAAATTCGTCTACGGCAAGACCCGCGCCGAGGTAGCTGAGAAACTCACCGAGATCCAGGAGAAGACCCGGCAGGGAATTCCCGCCGCCACCTCCGCGATGCCGTTCGGGGACTACCTCGCCTACTGGCTTGCAGCCGTGGCTGCCGAGCGACTCAAGCCCTCCACCTTCATGAGCTACGAGGTGATGGCCCGCCTGTACATCGCTCCCTCACTCGGCAGGAAGAAACTCAACCGGCTCGGCCCCGCCGACGTACGACGCTTCCTCGCGGAGTTCCGCGACGGTTGCCTGTGCTGTCTGCGGGGCCTGGACGCGAACCGCGCCGAGGACGAGCGGAGATGCTGCGCCAAGGGGCGGTGCTGCCGCCGCCGGCCGTCCGCGCGCACAGTGCAGTACGTCCACGCCGTGCTGCGGTCGGCTCTGCAACAGGCGGTCCGGGAAGAACTCGTCGGCCGCAACGTGGCGCGCATCGTGGAGACACCTCCGGTCGCTCGGCAGGAAGTGCGGCCGCTGGACCGGACCGAGGTGCGGACGCTGCTCAAGGCGGCCCGGCTCCATCGGCTGTACGCCCTGTGGCTGTTGCTCGTCTCCACCGGCCTGCGTCGTGGGGAAGTGCTCGCTCTCACCTGGGACGATATCGACCTCGACAGGCGACAGCTCCGAGTGCGCCGCAACCTCCAGCGCATCAAGAAAGAGCTGGTCTTCGGCACTCCGAAAACCGCTCGCTCCCAACGCACCATCTCGCTGCCCCGGCGGTGCGTGGACGCCCTCAGGGAGCACCAGGCGGCCCAGCGAACCGAGAGGGCCGCCGCTGGGCTGAAGTGGGACCCGCTGCCGCACCAGCCGAGCGGGCTGGTCTTCACGACGCCCACCGGCCGGCCGACCGATCCGCGGAGCCTGAACCGGATGCTCACCGTGCTCTGCCGTAACGCGAACGTGCGCAGGGTGCGGGTGCACGATCTCCGGCACACCTGCGCCTCGCTCCTGCTGGCTCAGGGGGTGGACGCCCGGACCATCATGGAGACGCTGGGACACAGCACGATCACCATGACGCTGGACACCTACGCGCACGTGATGGACACGACGCTCAGAGCAGCCGCCGAGCGCATGGAGGAAGCGTTGGGTTCGGAGGACGGCAGCGCCCAGCCGCCCGAGTGACCCCGGTTGATGTCAGCCGCTGATGTCAGAAGCCCCCTGGGATGATCCCAGGGGGCTTCTGACCAGTGTCGGGACGACAGGATTTGAACCTGCGACCCCTTGACCCCCAGTCAAGTGCGCTACCAAGCTGCGCCACGTCCCGGTGCCTTCGCGGCCTGGGCTTTTCGGCCCCGGCCGTTCGTGCAGGAAAACTGTACCTCACTCGGTGCGGTGCTCGCGCACCCCTTCTGACGCGCGGGTTTCGGGGGCCGGGGGCCGGGATACCCGTTGCCGTTGATGTCCGTGATCGCGAATGGTGGGAGTGCAATGTGAGGCGACCCCGGATTGTCATTGTGGGGGCTGGTTTCGCCGGGTATCAGGCGGCTCGGGAGTTGTCGCGCAAGGCGCGGGGGGCGGCCGAGGTGGTGCTGGTCAACCCGAACGACTACTTCCTCTACCTCCCGCTGCTGCCCGAGGTGGCCGCGGGGACGCTGGAGCCGCGGCGGGTGACGGTGTCGCTGGCGGGGACGCTGCGCGGGGTGCGGGTGGTGCTGGGTGAGGTCCACGGGGTGGACCTGGCCGGACGGCGGGTGTCCTACGCGGACCCGGAGGGCCGCGCCGGCTGGCTGGGCTACGACCGGTTGCTGATCACCGTGGGCAGCGTGAACAAGCTGCTGCCCATTCCGGGGGTGGCCGAGCACGCGCACGGGTTCCGGGGCATGCCGGAGGCGCTGTTCCTGCGGGATCACGTCAACCGGCAGATCGCGCTCGCGGCGGAGACGGACGATCCGCTGGAGCGGGCGGCCCGGTGCACCTTCGTCGTCGTCGGCGCGGGGTACACGGGGACCGAGGTGGCGGCGCAGGGGGTGCGGTACACGGATGTGCTGGCCCGGCAGTACGGGGTGGCCCGGCCGAGGTGGCTGCTGCTCGACGTCGCGTCGAGGGTGCTGCCGACGCTCGACGAGCGGCTGTCGGCGACCGCCGACCGGGTGCTGCGGGGGCGGGGCGTGGACGTGCGCCCGGGGACGTCGGTGCGTGAGGCGACGGCGGACGGCGTCCTGCTGGACGACGGCTCCTTCGTGGGCACCCGCTCGCTGGTGTGGTGCGTCGGGGTGCGGCCGGACCCGCTGGTGGACGATCTGGGCATGCCCACGGAGCAGGGGAGGGTCCTCGTGGACGAGTACCTGACGGTTCCGGGGCATCCGGAGGTCTTCGCGTGCGGGGACGCGGCAGCCGTCCCGGACCTGACGCGGCCGGGGGAGACGACGCCGATGACGGCCCAGCACGCGGTGCGGCAGGGCCGGGTGGCCGCGCACAACATCGCTGCATCCTGCGGGGTGGGCGCGCGGCGGGAGTACCGGCACCACGACCTGGGTTTCGCGGTGGACCTGGGCGGGCTGCAGGCGGCGGCGAACCCCTTGCGGGTGCCGTTGGCGGGGCCCGCGGCCGGGGTGCTCACGCGGGGTCACCACCTGGCCTCGCTGCCGGGGAACAGGGCGCGGGTCCTGACCGACTGGATGCTGAACGCGGTGCTGCCCCGGCAGTCGGTGCAGCTCGGGCTGGTGCCGGAGTTCGCGGTGCCGCTGGACACGGCGTCCCCGGAGACGGCACGCCTTCCCGGGTGAGGCCCGGAGCACGCCTTTCGGGGCGGGCTCAGCGCCGGGAGAGGGCCGGGGCGTAGGGGCCGACGAGTTCGCGGTGCCACCAGGCCCCCGTGGCGCGACGCTCGCGCGCCGTGGTGAAGCGGTACCGGTAGAGCCGGGCACGCACGTGTGTGGGCGGGGCGTCCGGGAAGGGGTTGTGGCGCAGGAGCCGCAGCGTCGCGGGATCGCCCGCGAGCAGTCGTTCGAGCAGTTTGGTGAACCAGGGGCGGGCGTAGCCGGGGGAGAGGGCGGCGAACCACATGAGCCAGTCCAGCCGCAGGTGCCAGGGCGCGTACTGGCGGGGGAGCCGGCGGGCGTCGCCGGGCTTGCCGCGGAAGCCGTACTCCCGCCACACGGTGGCCTCGGTGAGGCGGTCGGCGTCGGTGCCCTCGATGACGACCTCGTGCCGCAGCCGGGTGACGGTGCCGAACGCGCCGTAGGTGTTGACCAGGTGGTAGGCGTTGAAGGAGCGGTTCATCTCCTGCCGGGAGGAGACGAGGTTGCGCACGGGCCAGTAGCTGAGGACGGCCACCAGCGCTGTCACGGCGAGGGTGGTGGCGGTGAACCATCCGGGGGTCTCCCCGTGGGCGGGCGTGCTGAACAGGCCGGAGGCGTTCACGGCGGTCACGGCGAGCAGGATGGTCAGCCAGTTGAGCCAGGCGAAGTTGCCCGAGACGACCAGCCAGAGCTGGGTGAGGACGATGCCCGCCGCGGCCCAGGTGGCGATCGGCTGCGGCGCGAACAGCAGGACCGGGAGCCCGAGCTGGGCTACGTGGTTGGCCGCGGTCTCCACTCGGTGCACGGGCCTGGGCAGGTGGTGGAAGAACCAGCTCAGCGGGCCGGGCATGGGCTGCGTCTCGTGGTGGTAGTAGAGGCAGGTCAGATCGCGCCAGCACCGGTCTCCGCGCCATTTGATCAGCCCGGCGCCGAACTCGACGCGGAAGAGCAGCCACCGCAGGAGCAGCAGGGTGAGCAGGGGAGGGGCCACCTCGTCGTTCCCGAGGAAGGCCGCCAGGAAACCGGCCTCCAGCAGCAGCGACTCCCACCCGAACGCGTACCAGGTCTGCCCGACGTTGACGATGGACAAGTAGAGAGCCCAGGGCAGGAGCCACAGGGGGATCGTCACCCAGAGCGGGACGAGGTCTCCCAGGCCGGCCAGGAGGGCGGCGGCGAGGGCCGCGCCGGTCCAGGCGACGGCGGCGAAGAGCCGGTCGGAATACCGCCAGTGGAAGAGGCTGGGCGCGGCGCGGAACGGGACCCGGCGCAGGTAGGCCGGGACGGGGGTCATGCCCGAGGTGCCGATGAGGGCACGGAACTGCAGGGCCGCCGAGGCGAAGGCGATGAGGTACACCGCTGCCAGGCCGCGCTGGAAAACGAGCCGGGCCGTCCAGTACTCCGGTGCCGTGAGCCACTCCATGACGGACACGGGTACCACCGTCGGCGCCGGGCGACGCGCACCCCGCCCGGCGCGCCGCCGCCAGCCCCGGCGTACTCCCGCCCGTCACCGGGCCGTCGCCCGCCCGCCCGCCCGTCCCGCTTCCCGTCGCCCGCCCCCGGCGCGACGGGAAGCGGGACCGTACCCGTCAGCGTTCCAGGACCAGCGCCTGCCCCTGCCCGACGCCGATGCACAGTGCGGCGAGGCCGGTACCGGATCCGGCCTGGGCGAGCTGGTGCGCGACGGCCCCGGCGATGCGGGCTCCGGAGGCGCCCAGGGGATGGCCGACGGCGATGGCGCCGCCGCGCGGGTTGACCTTCGCCGGGTCCAGCTCGGGCCACTCGGCGAGGCAGCCGAGAGCCTGCGCGGCGAACGCCTCGTTCAGCTCGACGGTGTGCAGGTCGTCGAAGCGGAGCCGGGCCTTCTCCAGGGCGCGGCGGACGGCCTCGACGGGGCCGAGGCCGAAGAGCTGGGGCTCGATGCCGGTGACCGCCGAGGTCCGCACACGGGCCAGCGGTTCCCGGCCGACGGCGCGCAGGCCGGCCTCGTCGGTCAGCAGCAGGGCGGCGGCGCCGTCGTTGAGCGGTGAGGAGTTGCCGGCGGTCACCGTCCCCCCGTCCTTGCGGAAGACGGGCCTGAGCTTCGCCAGCGCCTCCAGTGACGTGGCCTCGCGGACCGTCTCGTCGCGCAGCAGCCCGCCGTCCCCGTAGGGCACGACCTCGGCCGTGTAGGCGCCGTCCTTCCAGGCCCGCGCGGCCTTCTCGTGGCTGGCCAGGGCGAAGGCGTCCTGCTGTTCCCGGGTGATGCCGTGCCGGTCGGCGACGAGTTCGGCGCCCTCGCCCAGGGAGACGGTCCACTCGGCGGGCATGCGTGGGTTCACCATGCGCCACCCCAGCGTCGTGGAGTGGACGTCCGGCGCCCCGGCCGGGAAGGCGCGCTCCGGCTTGGGCATCACCCACGGCGCGCGGCTCAT
The DNA here is from genome assembly GCF_027460245.1 of Streptomyces sp. WMMC1477. Taxonomy (NCBI): domain Bacteria; kingdom Bacillati; phylum Actinomycetota; class Actinomycetes; order Kitasatosporales; family Streptomycetaceae; genus Streptomyces; species Streptomyces sp. WMMC1477. The sequence goes on from NZ_JAPZBD010000003.1 coordinate 5,317,380, forward strand.
GGACTCCACACCGCCCGCGACGACGACCGAGGCGTCCCCGGTCGCCACGGCCCGGGCGGCCTGCACGACGGCCTCCAGGCCGGAACCGCAGAGCCGGTTGACCGTGGAGCCCGGCACGGTGACCGGGAGCCCGGCCAGCAGGACGGCCATGCGGGCGACGTCGCGGTTCTCCTCGCCCGCGCCGTTGGCGTTGCCGAGGACGACGTCGTCGACGCGGGCCGGGTCCAGCTCGGGCGAGCGGTCCACGAGGGCGCGCACGACGTGGGCGGCGAGGTCGTCGGGGCGCACGGTGGCGAGGCCGCCGCCGTACTTTCCGACCGGGGTGCGGACGGCGTCGACGACGTAGACATCTCGCAGGCGATCGTTGGTCATGGCAGCGATCGTGTCAGGACCGTGCGCCGCTTGACCAGAGTCCGGGACACCGCCGGCCGCGGGTCCGCGACACCTTGTCGTGCTTCGCCGGAAAGGCGCGGTTCGGCCCGATCGGGCCCCTAGGGTTGCCTGATGCGTGTTCTGGTCACCGGAGGAGCCGGTTTCATCGGCTCGCACATCGTCACCGCCCTGGAAACCGCGGGGCACGAGGCCGTCGTGTTCGATCTCGTTCCCTCCGCCGCGTCGGTGCAGGGCGACGTCCGGGACGCCGAGGCCGTCGCGAAGGCGCTGGCGGGCGTGGACGCCGTCAGCCACCAGGCGGCCATGGTGGGCCTGGGGCGTGGTTTCGGGGACGCCGCGGCGTATGTGGGGGCCAACGACCTCGGTACCGCCGTGCTGCTGGAGCAGATGGCCGAGGCGCGGGTGGGCAGGCTGGTGCTGGCCGGCTCGATGGTCGTCTACGGGGAGGGGTGTTACGCGTGCGCGGTGCACGGTGTCGTGCGGCCGGGTGCGCGGGCCGTCCCGGACCTGGACGCCGGGCGCTTTGAGCCGCCGTGCCCGCAATGCGGAGCCGCGCTCTCGCCCGGCCTCGTCGCCGAGGACGCGGCGGCGGACCCGCGCAACGTCTACGCGACGACGAAGCTCGCCCAGGAGCATCTGGCCGCGGCCTGGGCGCGGGCCACGGGCGGACGGGTCATCAGCCTGCGCTATCACAACGTCTACGGGGACGGCATGCCGCGCGACACGCCCTACGCCGGCGTGGCGTCGTTCTTCCGCTCCGCGCTGGAGCGGGGCGAGCCGCCGCGGGTCTTCGAGGACGGGCGGCAGCGGCGGGACTTCGTGCACGTCGACGACGTCGCCCGGGCGAACGTGGTGGCGCTGGAGGCGGTCGCCGGGCGCCCGGCCGGGGAGCTGCGCGCCTACAACACCGGCAGCGGCGAGCCGCACACGGTGGGGGAGCTGGCCTCGGCGCTCGCCGCAGCCCAGGGCGGACCCGCTCCCGTCGTCACCGGGGAATACCGCCTCGGCGACGTCCGGCACATCACGGCCTCCTCGCGGCGGCTGCGCGACGAGCTGGGCTGGTGCCCGCGGGTGGGGTTCCGGGAGGGCGTCGAGCGTTTCGCCCGGGCGCCGCTCGCGGAACGGTGAGGGGCACGGCTTCCCCGTTCGGGTGAGCGGGCAAGGCGTGCACTCGGGCGCGTGCGTCTTCCTCCGCGTTTCGCGCGGCGTTACGCGATGGTTATACCGCTATGTCCTCTTAGGGTGGGCAAGATGAACGACAGCCCAACGCATCGGGGCAATCTGGTGCTGCCCTGTCTCGACGAGGCCGCCGCGCTCCCCTGGGTCCTGGCCCGCGTGCCGCTCGGCTGGACGCCCATCGTCGTCGACAACGGATCCACGGACGGCTCCGCGGAACTCGCCCGCGAACTGGGGGCCAGAGTCGTGCGCGAACCCCGCCGCGGCTTCGGCGCGGCCTGCGACGCCGGGCTGCGCGCCGCCGACGCCGAGATCGTCGCCTTCTGCGACTGCGACGGCTCCCTGGACCCGGCGGCCGTCGAGACGGTGGCCGGTCCCGTGCGCGGCGGTGAGGCCGACCTCGTCTTGGCGCGCCGCCTTCCCACGGCGCGGAACGCCTGGCCGCTGCACGCGCGGGCGGGCAACGTCGCGCTCGCCCGCATGGTCCGCCACCGCACCGGGGTGTCGCTGCGCGACCTCGGGCCGCTGCGCGCGGCGCGGCGGGAGGCGCTGCTCGGCCTCGCCCTGTCCGACCGGCGCAGCGGCTACCCGCTGGAGATGGTCGTCCGGGCCGCCGACGCGGGCTGGCGCATCCGGGAGACCACGGTGCCCTACCGGCCGAGAACGGGACGCTCCAAGGTGACCGGCACCTGGCTGGGCACGCTGGGCGCCGTGCGCGACATGCGGGCGGTCCTGCGGTGACGGCGGCCGCCCCGAGCCCCCGAGGCTCCGTCCGGCCGGAGGCCCGGCCGGGGACCGTGCCGCGCGCCATGCCGCTCACCGTGCTGGTCATGGCCAAGGAGCCGCTGCCCGGCCGGGTCAAGACGCGGCTGACGCCCCCCTTCAGCCCCGCCCAGGCGGCCTCGCTCGCCGAGGCCGCTCTCGCGGACACCCTGGAGACGGTGTCCGCGCTGCCCGTGGCCCGGCGCGTCCTCGCCCTGGCGGGACGGCCCGGGCCCTGGCTCCCCGGCGGGTTCGACGTGGTGCCCCAGGACGGCGACGGGCTCGACGCGCGCATCGCCCGCGCGCTCGGCGCCTGCGCGGGACCGACGCTGCTCGTCGGCATGGACACCCCGCAGCTGACGGCCCGCCACCTCGGCCCGGTGCTGCGCCCCGGGGCCTGGGACGCGTACGACGCCTGGCTCGGCCCCGCCGTCGACGGCGGCTTCTGGGCCCTGGGGCTCGCCTCCCCCGAGCCCGCGCTCGTTCACGGGGTGCCCATGTCCCGGCCGGACACCGGGGCCCACCAGCGGGACCGGCTGGAGCGCAGCGGGCTGCGGGTGGGTCTGCTGCCGCTTCTGCGGGACGTCGACACCGCCGCCGACGCCGCCGAGGTGGCCGCCTGCCGGCCGGGCCGGTTCGCCGCCGCGCACGCGGCCCTGTCTCCCGCGGGGGCGCGATGACGACGACGTGCCCTACGGCCGACGGCCCGCTGCCCTGGGACGCCGACCCCTACACCGTGGCGCTCAAGGCCGGACGCGGACCGCTGTTCCTTCGCGGCCCCGACGGCCGGCTGCTCCCGCTGGACGTCGAGCGCTGGTGCGCCCGGGCCGACGAGGCCGACCTCGCCGTGCTGCGCCGGTGCTCCGGCGCCGTCCTGGACATCGGCTGCGGGCCGGGGCGGATGGTCGACGCCCTCACCCGGCTCGGCCGGCCGGTGCTCGGCATCGATCCGGCGCCCGAAGCGGTGAACCGCACCCGGAGGCTGGGTGGTCCGGCGCTGTGCCGCTCGGTCTTCGAGCCGCTGCCCGCCGAGGGCCGCTGGGGCAGCGCCCTGCTGCTGGACGGCAACATCGGGATCGGCGGGGATCCGCAGGCGCTGCTGCGGCGGGTGGTCGCATTGCTCGCCCCCGGCGGGCTGCTGCTCGCCGAGGCGGCCGCGGCGGACGTCGAGGAGCGGCTCGAGGTCAGCCTGGACGACGGACGGGGGCGCCGGGGCCCGCCCTTCCCCTGGGCGCGCGCCGGGACGTCGGCCCTGCGGCGGCGAGCGGGCGCGGCGGGCTGGCAGGTGGTCGAGGAGTGGACGGCCGGTGAGCGCCGCTTCCTCGCCCTGCGCGCTCCCTCGCCGCTGCCCGCGGCTGCCCGGACGCCGCCGCGGGCAGCGGGGGCGGCATCCGCCGGTTCACCCCCGGCACGCTAGACGCGTGCGGGTCACCCCCGGCACACTCGACGCGGCCTCACCACCCGGTGAGCAGCAGGTGGTTGACCGCCAGTGCCAGCGCGGCCTGGGCGGCGAGCCATCCCCGCTGCTGCCGCTCGGGCAGCAGCGCGGCGGCCGGGAGCAGCCACAGGGCGAACGGAAGCCAGATGCGCTCCGTCTCCGCCTTGCTCATGCCCGAGAGGTCGGCCGTCACCATCGCCAGCAGGGCGCCGGCGAGCAGGATGACCAGTGGTGAGGGGTGCCGGGCCGCCGCGGCGGCCCGGCGCAGCCCTGCCACGGTGGCCAGACCGACCGAGAACACCTGTGCCGCCAGGTTCCCCCAGACGTAGTAGGCGTAGGGCCGGATGCCGGCGGCGCCCTGGTAGTAGCGCTCGTGGAGCGTCACGTACCCCTCCCACCACCAGAAGCCGCCCAGGGTGAACGCGATGAGCCAGGGCACCGCCCCCAGCAGCACCCAGGGCAGGGGCCGCACGGTGCGGGCGGCCACCAGGACGGCGACGCCGATGACGGCCGTGAGCGTCAGCCCGTAGGAGAGGTACACCGTCCAGCCGAACAGCACTCCGGAGGCGAGCGCGGCCAGTGCGGGCCTGCGGACCGCGCCGGTCGCGGCCAGGGCGAGAAGCGCCACCGCCCAGGCGCTCACACCCGTGAAGTAGCCGTCGGCGGAGGTGCCCAGCCAGACCGCGGCCGGTGCCAGTACCAGGAACGGTGCCGCCCGGCGGGCCGCCTGCGGCCCCGCCAGCGCCCGGACGGCGACCACGGCCGCGGGCGCCGCCGCGGCGGCTGCGACGATGCAGAAGGCGCCCGCCCAGGCGCCGCCCCCGAGCCCGGACCGGTCCAGGCCCACGAAGGTCAGCAGGGCGCCCGGCGGGTGCCCGGCCACGTGTGCGGGCCAGTTGTCCGGGGCGTCCATCAGAATGCGGCTGGTGAACTCCCGGAGGGTGGCACCGACGTCCTCGACCTCGTCCACCGACCGCAGGTACTCGTACTTGGTGGTCAGCCGCTCGGCCACCCCGCGCTCCCAGCCGTCCACCAGGGCGAGGGACCACACCCACGCGAGCGAGCCGCCGAAGACCGCCCACGGCAGCGCCCGGGCACGCAGCCGGCGCGCCAGTGCGGGCCCGTAGAGGACCACGAGGACGGCGACGGCGAGCGCGGCCGACGTGCCCGGCCCGACGTGCGGCTCCCAGTTGGCGTACAGCGGGGGCCAGCCGACGCGGAGCGTGCCGTCCCGCTCCTGGATCCGGTGGCCGACGGCCACGGCGAGCACGACGAGGGCCCCGGCGGCCCCGACGGCGTACAGGTCCCTGCGGAATGACGGGCGGTCTCGCACCGGTTCACCGTAGGTCGGTGCGGGCCCGCGCGGGTCACGGCACGCCCGGAGCCGCCGAGTACGGACGAGCCCGCGCTCCGTGGGAACTGGCGAACTGGCCCGGGCTGCGCGCCGTCAGCCCGCCCCGGTGTGCCGCAGTCGGGCCGTGACGGCCTGTGAGGCCTTCTCGGCTGCCGTCCGGGGATCGGCCCCGGTCAGCACCTCCGTCTGGTATTCCTTGATCGGGTTGTCCGCCTCCAGCCCGGCCCAGGCCGGGGAGTTGGGGGTCGCGCGTCCGGACTCGGCGCCGCGGGCCATGGCCTCGGCCCCCGGGTCGCCCTTCAACGCGTCGGTGAGCGTCGTCCTGTTCGGCACGTAGCTCATGGTGCGGGCGATCTCGCGCTGCCAGGTGTCGCTGGTGAGGGTGCGCAGGAACGCGTAGCCGCCCTCGGGGTCGCCCGCGTTCTCCGGGACGATGAGCACCGAACCGCCGGTGAAGACGGCCCCCGGGGTGCCGGGCTCCTTGCCCGGGATGGGGAAGTAGCCGAGCTTGTCCGCCAGTTCGGGGTTGTGTTCGATGATGATGCGGCTGTGGCCGGGAGGGGCGATGAGCTGGGCGATCTCGTTCTCGGCGAAGACCTCGCCGTGCTCGGGCTCGGCCTCGTCCCGGTCAGCCGGCGCGTCGCCGAGGGCGTGCAGCTCGCGGTAGAACTCCATCCCGCGCAGGGACTCGGACGTGTGCAGGGCGCCCTCCCAGTGGCCGCTGCGTTCGACGGCCAGTTCGCCGCCCTCGTCCCAGATGAACCCGGCCAGGACGTACCAGTTCTGGCCGGGCAGGTAGATCCCCTGCTGGCCCGCCTCCGGCCGGTTCAGCCGTTCGGTCACCTCCAGCCACTCCTCGCGCGTGGCGGGCGGCTCGGTGATGCCGGCGTCCGCGAAGAGGTCCTTGCGGTAGATGACGACGCGGTTGGCGCCGTAGTAGGGAATGCCGTACTGGTAGCCGTCGATCTTGCCCGGTTCCTCCAGCCCGGTGATCCAGTCGTCCCCGCCGAGCTCGGGCACCTGGAGGGTGAGATTGCGCAGGTGGCCGGTGGCGGCGTAGCGGGCCACCTGGGTGTTGCCCACCTCGATGAGGTCCGGTGCCTCGTCGGAGTCGAGCGCCGCGGTCACCTTCTCGCCGATGCCTGCCCACTCCTGGACGGTCACCTCGACCCGGCGGTCCGGGTTGTGGTCCTCGAAGTCCGCGACGATCCGGTGGGTCAGCTCCTCGGTGAGGCTGTTGCTCATCAGCCAGACGCGCAGCGGATCGGGCTCGTCCGCGCCGCCGACCGGGCCACCGCAGGCGGTGAGCACTCCGGCCAGCACGGCGGCGGTGGCGCCGGTGGCCAGGCGTCTCAACAGGTGTCCGGGCATACCTCACCCCTTGGTCCCGGTGCCGGGACGCGTATCGAACGGTTTGCCGTGGGGGGAAGCAGAAGCCAAGGATTGGCATAGACCAACGGGCAGGTCAAGTCGTGGGAACGAACCTTCGAGCCGACGCCGGGGCGGCGCTGCGGCCTTCCGCTCAGGCGACGCCCGGCGGCGGCGGGTTCCCGACGATGCCCTCGGCGATACCGAGCGCGACCAAGTCCTGTGGCCGAACCCGCAGTTCGTTCGCCGTCCGCTGGACCTCGCCGGGGCCGCGCTTGAGGATCGACGCCGCCCACTCCGGACCGATCACCGAGAAATAGCTGTCCGGGGTGAGCCAGGTGCGGCCCGGGGAGGCGAGCGCCAGGGCACCGCCCGAGCCGCCCTGTCCGATCACCAGGGTCGTGACGGGCACCGGGGACTCGGCCACCGCCGCGAAGCACTCGGCGATCGCGGCCCCCGCGCCTTCCCGCTCGGCCGCCGCGTCGTTGGCGGCTCCCGGGGTGTCGACCAGGGTCAGTACGGGCGTACCGAGCCGCCCGGCCAGTCTCAGCAGGCGCGTGACGGTGCGGAAGCCGGCCGGGCGGGTGGGCGTGCCCAGCTGCGCGGCGAAGGCCACGGTGCGGCCCGACCGTTCGCCGAAGCCGCAGCGCACCCCCGGGTCCACGCCCCCGCAGCGGTCCCCGGAGAGTTCGGCCCGCACGGCGAAGTGGGCGTCGAGGTAGGCGTCGGCGCGCGGCCGGTCCTCGGCACGGGCCTGTTGGACGGCCGCCCAGCCGCTGTCCGGGAGGGCGGCCCGGCCGAGCGCGGCGGGCGGCTGGGCCGGCCCGGTGGCCGGGCGGGTGAGCAGCGACAGCCAGCGGCCCAGTGCCGTACGCAGCTCCGGCTCGGGGACGACGGCGTCGATGTGCCCGGCGGCGAGCTGCCCCTCGGCGGTGTAGGCGCGCGGGTCCGCGCCCGGAGGCCGCACCCGGGAGCCCGCGAAGCCGATCTGGGCGCCGGGCAGGGCCAGCAGCACGTCCGCCCCGGCACCGAGGGTGGCCCAGCCGCCACCGGTCGCGGGGTCGCGCAGGACGGCGACCTGGGCGAGCCCCGCGGCCCGGGTGCGGGCCGACTGCCGCGCGACCCGCTGAAGCTGTGACAGCGCGCGCATGCCCTCCTGCATCCGGCTGCCACCGGTGGCGATGAGCGAGACGACCGGCAGTGACAGGTCCCGTGCCCGGGTGTGCGCCTCCTCGAGCAGGTCCCCCGTCCGGCCGCCGAGCGAGCCGCCCAGGTATCCGAACTCGAAGGCGATCAGTGCGGCCTCGCTCTCCCCGACGCGGCCCACCCCGCACACCACGGACTCACGTTCGCCGGTCCGGGCCATGGCGCGCGCCCTGGCCTCGCCGTATCCCTCCCAGCCCAGCGGTCCGTCGTCCGGGGCCCGGACCGCCTCGCCCGCCTCGCCGGGGAACTCGGTGAACGTGTCGGCGACGGCGGCGATCGCGGCCCGCGCCGAACCCGGGCCGCCCGGCCGCGTCACCGCAGCTCCCGCTTCATGACCTTCCCCATGTCGTTGCGCGGCAGCGAGGCCACGAACCGGACCTCGCGCGGGCGCTTGTGCGGGGAGAGCTGGGCCGACACGTGCTCGGCGAGCGCCTGTTCCTCCGGCGGCGCCGACTCCTCGGCCGGTACCACCCAGGCGACGATGCGCTCCCCGAGGTCGGGGTCGGGCTCGCCGGTCACCGCCACCTCGCGGACGCCGGGGTGCTCCAGCAGGACGTTCTCGATCTCTCCGGCCCCGATCTTGTAGCCGCCGCTCTTGATCAGGTCGGTCGACTTCCGGCCGACGATCCGGTAGCAGCCCTCGGCGTCCCGGGTGGCCATGTCGCCGGTGCGGAACCAGCCGCCGTCGAAGGCGTCGGCGGTGGCGTCGGGCCGGTTCAGGTACTCCGTGAACAGGCTCGGGCCCCGGACCTGGAGCTCGCCGACCGTCTCGCCGTCGCCGCCCTCGATGCGCCGGCCGTCCTCGTCCACCAGCCGCACGTCCACACCGCGCAGCGGCACCCCCACCGTGCCGGGCCGCGCCGGCCCGTCCACCCGTGTGCTGGTGTTCATGAGCGTCTCGGTCATGCCACAACGCTCGATGACGCGGGCGCCCGTCGCCACTCGGATCCGCTCGTGGTCGTAGGCGGGCAGGGCCGCCGAGCCGGAGACCAGCAGCCGTGCGCCGCCCAGGGCCGCCGCGAGCGCGGCGTCCTCCCCGGCCGCCTCGGCGAGCCGGTGGTACATCGTCGGGACGCCGAAGAACATGGTGCCGCCCTGCTCGGCCAGGGCCCGCGTGACCCCCTCCGGTGAGAACCGGCCCAGATGGCGCAGGGTGCCGCCGCGCCGCAGCGGCCCGAGGACACCGAGGATCAGCCCGTGCACGTGGAAGAGGGGCAGGGCGTGGACGAGGACGTCGTCACCCGTCCAGCCCCAGGCGTCGGCCACGGCGTCGAGCGTGGCGGCGACCGCCCGCCGTGACAGCACCACGCCCTTGGGTGCTCCGGTCGTCCCCGACGTGTAGACGATCAGCGCCGCCCGGTCCTCCTGTGGGGGCTCCAGGTGCGAGGTGACGGCGGTCATCCCGTTCGGCGGCTCGAAACCGACGGTGAGCCGGTCCAGCCCGGAGGCGGTCTTGGGTAGGACGTCGTCCGGGCCGGTGAGGACGGCGTCGGGCGTGGAGTCCGCCAGGATGTGTGCCAGCTCCCGCTCGCCGCTCTTCGGGTTGAGCGGCACGACGGCGACGCCGGCGAGCAGCGAGGCCACGACGGCGACGGCCGTGGTGGCCGTCGGGGTGGCCCACACGGCCACGCGGCCGCGCCCGGCGAGCTCTCCGGCCAGCGCCCCGGCGACCTCGGCGAGCCGGGGGTAGGGGAGCACCAGATCGCCGAAGCACAGCGCTGGCTTGGACGACTCCTGGCCGAGGGCGGGGAAGAGTGCTGACACTCGGGCTCCTTCGCTGGATCGTCTCGTCGATCACGATCTCATCAGCGAAGCGGCCGCGCGGCAAGGGCGGTCGGGCTCCGCCTCACCGTCCGAAGGCCTGGGGGAGAAGCTGGGTGAACGGCTCGGTGGAGTCGGCGAGGCCGCGCGCGTACGGGGCGTCGAAGTGCCAGATGAGGAAGAGCAGGAACGCGATCAGCGCGCTGAACAGGCCCGCGAGCACGAGCTCTCGGGGAGTGCGGCGGATCTGCAGGACGAAGACCATGCCGATGACCACGAGCGCCCCGGTGATCAGACCGAACCAGACCACGGCGGGCATCGTCGAACCTGTGCTCTGCCCGCGGGCGCTGCGGGCTTCGTCGGCCGCGGACACCTGGTCCACCAGCCCGGGGTAGGCGTGGGACTCGAGCGTCGTCGACGGCTCGAACCGGGTCACACCCGTGCGGACGCGGTCGAACAAGACGTCGCCACGCTCGGTGAGTTGCCGGTGGTCGATCATTTTCGGCCATTCCTCGTCGACCGTGTAGGTGACGTACTCCTCCACGTCCTCGCGTACCTCGGTGCGGACGGGGTCGGGGTAGGCGTCGAGCCGCTCGTGGACCTCGTGCAGCGCCTGAGCCTCCAGCCGGACCCACTCCGTGGCCCCGTTGCGTGCCTCCCACACGCCCGCGATGGCGAGCCCCAGCACGATGGCGTAGACGACCCCGATCATCATGATGAGGTACTCGAGCACATCGGGGGTCTGCGAGGGGTCGTCCTCCAGCTCCTCCCCGGCCCGCCGCTCGCGGGTGCGCTGCCAGACCACGACACCGGCGAGGACGAGGCCGAAGGACGAGGCCATGGCCACGGTGAGCAACAGCCAAGCGGACAACGGGGACCTCCAGGGAGAGCGTGCGGACGCGCTGGGGCTTATGCGGAGCGGGAAGCCGGGGCGGCGGCGCCGCGCGGGCGCAGCGCCGCGGCGGCCAGGACGGCGGGGGTGACGATCAGCAGGACCCGCCGTGTCGTGGAGAGCCCGGGCTCGGACGTGCGGCGACCGGCCTGCGTGTACGGCGGAGCCACGAGCGCGGCCTCGGCCTCCGGCTCGGGGCCGGGCTCCGGCGGGGGGCTGGTCTCCGGCTCCGCCTTCGGCTCGGGCGAGGGCTCCGGAGGAAGCGGTGGCGGAGGAGCCGCCGGTGGCGGCGGTGGCGGTGGGGGCTCTGGCGGAGGTGGCGGCGGCGCTGGCTGCGGCGGCGGGGCCACGGAGCGGCACAGGCTCTCGATGGACTCACCGGCGCGGGCCCGCTCCATCAGTTCGTGGACGGACCGGTCACCGCCGGCGAACGCGCAGGAGCCCTGCGGCGGTGCGGCGTGTGCGGCGGCTCCGAGCGGGAGCGCAAGCACCGCTAACGGCGCCGCCACCCCTGCGGCGCGCCTGAGACTTCGCATGGGGCGATCGTGCGCCGAGGGAGCCGGGGATATTACTCCAGACGAGGCTGTTCGCCGGTTCTGATGAATATCAGGAGAAGAGGATGACGGCAGCTCGCAGCCCTCACCCGCGGCTTGGCTGGCCTGCCGTCGGCGTCGAGCGTGCGAGGTGTGACGCCTACTCGTCGCGCCGCTTGCGCCGCTTCCGGCCCGGCCTGCCGCGGCTGAACAGCCATCCGGCCGGAGGCTCGTCCGCTCGCCACGGCTCGGGCTCGGGCGGACTGCCGCGCCAGCGTTCCCGCAGCATCCGTGTCCTCGCGGCCGGTTCCTTCACGTCGGCGCTGCGGATGAAGTCCTCGTCGAGTTCCTGGGCGTCCCAGTCGTCTCCGCGCTCTTCGCCCCGCTCCTGCGGCTCGGGCTCCACGGTCGCCTCCCGTCCAGCGGTTGCGGCTTCACCTGTCCTATCAACGCCCGTAGGGGCCGGAACATTCCCGATTGGCCGATATTATCCCCGGGCTCGGAGGAGGGTCGGGGTCCGGATACGTTCAGTGACACAAGCATGACACAGTGACCGTATGTCGATGCCGCAGCCCCCATCTCAGCCACCGCACAACCCCTATTCGGGCGGTGGGTTCGGTCCGCCGACCGGTTTCGGGCCCCCGACGGCGCCGGGCGGGTGGCCGCCTCTGCCTCCGCCGCCGGGTGGTGGTGGCCGGCGGACCCGGGTGCTCGTCGTGACGGTCGTGGTCGCGGTCGTGGTCGTGGGCGCGCTCGTCGCCGGGGGCGTCCTCCTGCTGACCGGGGACGACGGGGAGAACGAGGCCCGGCCGGGCCCCTCCTTCTCCGAGTCCGTCACCACGGGGCCGTCCGAGTCCGACGATCCGCGGCCGGATCCGTCCGAGGGTCCCACCGAGACGCCGTACGAGACGCCGAGCGACGATCCGTACGAGACGCCTTCCGAGGATCCGGACGCATCGCCGTCCGGGCTGGACTGGGAGTCGATCATGCCCAGTCCGACCGACAACATGTACATGCCCTTCCAACTCGATCCCGGCGACTGCTTCGACCAGGCGGACAAGAAGGGCTTCAACGAGAAGGCGTCCTGCGCCGCGCCGCATGACGGTGAGGTCATCCACCAGGCGAAGCTCCCCGAAGAGGGCATGGACACCGACGAGGAGATCGAGACCGAGGCGCAGGACCTGTGCGACGCGAAGTGGCGCGAGGTCGGCCGGCGGCAACCCTCGACCGCAGGGCTGAAGACCTATGCGCAGTTCCCGAGCAGGAGCGGGTTCTCGCTGGGTATGCGGACGGTTACCTGCAGCCTGCTGGCGGGGGACGGCGACAAGCTCGACGGCCCCCTGAAATGAGCGCAGTCCGCAGGGTTTGTCACGCCAATAGCTGACAGAGCGTCAATTTTTCTACCAAACCCGGTACGAGAAGCAACATCTGTCGTTCATGCGGGGGAAGACCTCGTCATTTTTTGGCATGGACACTTCTCGAACGGGTTGTGCGCTGCTACGACAGTTGTCACAGGCGTTCCTCCATGTCCCACCCCCACACGGGAGGTTCTGTGAGACTGTCCAGATTCGCGTCCGTCGCCACCGCGGTGGCCGCCCTCGCCGCACTCACCGGTCTGACGGGCGCCACCGCGGCGGCGCAGGAAGCCGCGGCCGTCAACTACGTCGCTCTCGGCGACTCCTACTCGTCCGGCGTGGGAGCCGGCAACTACGAGGGCGGCGACTGCAAGCGCAGTACGCGCGCCTACCCCCAGCTCTGGCGCAGCGCCAACGCCCCCTCCTCCTTCGACTTCACCGCCTGCTCAGGCGCCCGGACCCACGACGTCATCAACAACCAGCTCGGCCCGCTCGACGCCGCCACCACCCTGGTGAGCATCTCCGTCGGCGGCAACGACGCGGGCTTCGCCGACGCCATGAGCACCTGCGTGCTGCAGGGCGAGAGCGCCTGCCTCGCACGCGTCGAAGAGGCCCGCGCCTACATCAGCCAGACCCTGCCCGGCCGTCTCGACGCCGCTTACGACGCGATCCGGGCCCAGGCGCCCAACGCCCATGTCGTCGTCCTCGGCTACCCGCGCATGTACGAGCTCAACGGGAGCTGCTGGTTCGGTATCAGCGAGCGCTCCCGGGCGGCCATCAACGCGGCCGCGGACGACCTGCACAACGTGACGAGCAAGCGCGCGGCCGACCACGGATTCACCTACGGTGACGTCCGCGGTGCCTTCACCGGACACGAGATCTGCTCCGGCGACGAGTGGCTGCACAGTACGACCTGGCCCATCAGCGACTCCTACCACCCCACGGCCGAAGGCCAGTCCGGCGGTTACTACCCCGTGATGGAAAGCCTGGCCTGATCCGCACCCCGCCCGACCGCGACGCGGTACGGCCGCCCCCGGCAGCCGGCGGCCGTACCGCGTTCGCGCGCTGACGTACCTTCACGCTGAGGCCCCCTCACGCTGACGCCCGATCAGGCGAGGCGCCGTCGGCGTCGCGCAGCACGGGGGCCAGCCGGCGCAGGATCCGCTCCCCGGGACGGGCGGCGGCCAGGCGTCGGGCGTCTTGCCCCAGCGTCGGCTCCGGGGGCGGCGGCACGTCGGCGTGCCGCGGGTCCAGGGCCTCCGCAAAGGCCAGCCGGGCCCGCCCCGCCGCCTGGACGGCCAGGAACTCCAGCGCCTGCGGGTCGATGTCCTCACCCGGTGACCTACCCCCGCCCCAACGGATCGGCGGCCCCGCCTCGCCCGCCGGCGGCTCCGGCGGCGTCCCCGGCAGCGGTGGGACGGCGGCGGCGTAGACCCGAGCGGCCGGGGTCCCCCTCACGTCTTCGGCGGTGGAGCCCGCGGCGGCGCGGACGGCCGCGCGGTGCTGGAGGCCCGCCACCAGCTCCCGCTCCGCGCGCCCGCGCAGCAGGAGCAGTAGGAACGGTTCCCCGTCGAGCAGCCGCGCCCAGTGGTAGCCGAGCGCCGCGGAGTGCGGGCAGTGGTCCCAGGCGCCGCACTCACACGTCGGTTCCAGCTCGCCGATTCCCGGCAGCAGTTCGACGCCGGCCGCCTCGGCGTCCTGGGCCAGCGCGGTGGGCAGATCCCGGTCCAGCAGCGCGGCGACGTGGCCGGCCTCGGCACTGACCACGTCCACCAGCCGGTCCCAGGTGTGCCCGTCGAACGCCGGGAGCTGGATGTCGCAGCGGTGACCGGTCCCGTCCCGGTCCTGGACGACGGCCGTGATGCGCCCCGGGCGCGCCGAGACCGCGCCGACGGCTCCGGCCCGCGCCAGCCGCCGGCCCGCCCTGAGATGCTCCGGCTCCAGCGCCCCGTCCTCGAGCGCCCCCAGCCAGCGCTCACCCCACCAGGTGGCGGCGAACCGCCGGCCCCGGGCCGGCGGCAGGGCACTCAGCACGCGTTCGAATCCCTCGGCCGGTGTGCTCATGCGCCACTCCCGCGCAGTTCGATCAGCTCGGCCAGCTCGATGTCACTCAGCTCGGTGAGAGCGGCCTCGCCGACGCTCAGCACGGAGTCGGCCAGCGCCTGCTTCCGGGCGAGGAGTTCGGCGATGCGGTCCTCGATCGTGCCCTCGGCGATGAGCCGGTGCACCTGGACGGGGCGGGTCTGCCCGATGCGGTGGGCCCGGTCGGTGGCCTGCGCCTCGACGGCCGGATTCCACCAGCGGTCGAAGTGCACGACGTGCTCGGCCCGGGTCAGGTTCAGTCCCGTGCCGGCTGCCTTGAGCGACAGCAGGAAGACCGGCACCTCCCCGGCCTGGAAACGGCGGACCATCTCCTCGCGCCGACCCACCGGCGTGCCGCCGTGCAGCAGCATCACCGGCACGCCTCGGGCCGTCAGATGAACCTCCAGCAGGCGGGCGAGCCGCACGTACTGCGTGAAGACGAGTGTCGCCGCGTCCTCCGCGAGGAGGGTGTCGAGGAGTTCGTCGAAGAGCTCCAGCTTGCCCGAACGCCCGGCGAGCCGCGGCCGGCCTCGGCCCGACGACTCCGGGTCCTCCTTGAGGTACTGAGCGGGGTGGTTGCAGATCTGCTTCAACGAGGTCAGCAGCTTCACCACCAGCCCGCGCCGGGCCATGCCCTCGCTGCCCGAGACGGCGGCCAGCCCCTCCCGGACCACCGCCTCGTACAGCCCCGCCTGCTCGGCGCTGAGCGACACCGGGCGGTCCGTCTCCGTCTTGCGGGGCAGCTCGGGTGCGATACCGGGGTCCGTCTTCCTTCGGCGCAGCAGGAAGGGGCGGATCAGCCGGCCCAGGGCCTCGGCCGCCGCCGGGTCACGGCCCGCCTCGACGGCGTCGGCGAACCGGCGGCGGAAGGACGGGAGGGTCCCGAGGACGCCCGGGGTCGTCCAGTCCACAAGGGCCCACAGCTCGGAGAGGTTGTTCTCCACCGGCGTGCCGGACAGCGCCACCCGCGCGGCCGACGGCAGGGTGCGCAGCGCCCGCGCCGTCGCGGAGGACGCGTTCTTCACGTGCTGGGCCTCGTCGGCGACGACGAGGCCCCAGGCGGTCGCGGCCAGCTCACTCGCGTCCCGCCGCATGGTGGCGTAGGTGGTCAGCACGAATTCCCCGTCGGCCAACGCCTCCAGCTCCCGTCCACTGCCGTGGTGGCGGCGCACCGGACTGCCCGGAGCGAACCGCTCGATCTCCCGCTGCCAGTTCCCGAGCAGCGAGGCCGGGCAGACGACCAGCGTCGGTCCCGCCGCGCCCGGCACGGACCGGCGGTGCAGATGCAGGGCGATGACCGTCACCGTCTTGCCGAGGCCCATGTCGTCGGCCAGGCAGGCACCGAGCCCGAGCGAGGTCATGCGGTGCAGCCAGTTGAAGCCGCGGAGCTGGTAGTCGCGCAGCGTGGCCGCGAGCGCGGCGGGCTGCGGCACCGGTTCCGGCACGGGGCCGTGCTCCGGAGCACCGGCCTCCGGCTCGGCCAGCCGGGCGCGCAGCTCCTCCAGCGCGCCCTCGGCCCGCACCTCCACCCGTTCCCCGGCCTCCTCCACCGAGCCCGCCAGCACGCTGCCCAGCGCCTCCCCGCCGGTCATCGTGCGCCCCTTGCGGTCCCGGGCGCGCCGCAGCTCGTCGACGTCCAGCAGCACCCACTGGTCGCGCAGCCGCACCAGGGGCCGCCGCGACTCCGCCAGAGCGTCCAGCTCGGCCGCCGTGAGCTCCTGGCCGCCCACGGCGACACGCCAGGTGAAGTCGAACAGCGCCCCCGGTGAGAGGGGCGACACGCCGCCGACCGGGGTTCCACGCTCCGGCGGCGCGCCGATCACCGCCCGGGCGGAGAGCGACCGCACGAGCTCCCGGGGCCAGTGCACCTCCAGGCCGGCGGCCGCCAGCGCCCGCCCGGTGACGGGGGAAAGCAGCGAGGTGACGTCCTCGTCTGCCAGCTCGACGCAGTCCGGCACCGCCGCGTTGAGGAGCGGGCGGAGCGGCTCCCATGCGGCAGCGGCCTTGCGCAGCGTCACCAGCGCGTCGGTACGCGCCCGTGGGCCGAAACCGGTCGCGGCGGGAGCGTCCGTCCACAGCTCGGCCGCGTCGGCGACGGCGGTGGGGCCCTCCACGCTGTGGACCTGCAACACCGCGCGGAACCGGGCGTCTTGTGCGGCGTTCCCGCAGAGGCCCGGCACCTCCACGCGCAGCGACAGCCGCACTCCCGCGTCCTGTCCCGCGGCGATCTCCTCGGCCCAGGCCCGGCGGCCGGGCAGCCGTTGCGGCTCGCGGGCGGCGAACGCCCGGCCGCCGGCCGCCAGCGCGGCGGCGGGGGAACGCGGGAGCCCGTCCGCCACCGCGTTCACGAAGGTGCGCAGCAGTGGCTCCGGGTCCGGGAGCTGGGCCGTCCCGCTGCCGGGCAGCGGGACGGCGCGGGCGTGCGGCGGCATGGCCTCGGCAAGCTCCCGCAGGCGGTCGACGTCGGCCGGGTCCAGCGGGCCCAGCCGCCAGGCGTCGTGGTCGGTCGCGGTCAGGCCGGGCAGGAGCCGTCCGCGGGCCGCCAGCTGCAGGGCCAGCAGCGCCGCGGCGCCCCAGAAGGCTGCGGACGGTTCGGTGCCGGGCGCCGAGGCGGCGGCTCGGGCTCGGGTGAGGACGGGCAGGGCCTCGGCCACGGAGAGCCGGAGCACCGGGACCGTCCGCAGGCCGGCGGCACCGTCCTCACCGGGCAGTGCGACGGTCAGCTCCGCGGGCTCACCCGGAGGCGCGGCCGCGGTGCCGTCCGGCGGCGTCCCGTCCGGACGCCAGAAGGCGACGGTGGAGAGTCTGGGCGGGTCGGCGGGCTCGACGACGGCGGCGCACCCGCTCAGTGTGGAGATCCGGGACCGCGCGGTGACGGAGTGGGCGGAGCTCACATGATTCCTCAAATTTGACTACCAGGGGAGCGGTTGAGGGTACAGCAAGCACGCGATGAGCGGAAGGCGCAGCCGGATGGGCACGGTCGCATCAGGGTGAAGGGAACGTCGGGAGGCCGGATGGCGTTCTAGTAGACGGGCGGACTGGCCGTACGGGCCGCCCGCGCTGAGGAGGCGAAGAGAATGAGCACACCAGCGAAGATCGCCGTGGGCGGCGTGGCGGTCGGCCTGCTGCTGTTGATCTGGCTCCCCCTGTGGGCTGTGGTGCTGATCGTGTTCGGGGTGCCCGCGGTCGCCTACCTGGCGCTCGACCCCTCGCAGCGGCGCCGCCTGCGCCGCGTCACACGCCGGGAGCTGGGCCGGTAGCCCTGCCCGGCCCCGGCCCGGCCCGGGGAGGCTCGGCGCTGCCGCGGGCGAGTGCGCACCGGGTGGGCGCGGAGCGTGCCAGCACGGAGCGTGCGGGCGCGCGGGTGCGGTTCAGCGCCGGACGCGGACGGCGAGCGCGAGGAAGCGGTGCTCCTCGTCCACGTAGGACGTCAGGTCCCACCCCGCGCCCGCCAGCAACGGGCGCAGTGCAGGCTCCGCCCGCAGGTCGTCAGGGCTGAGCGTCCTCCCGTGGCGGGCTGCCAGAGCGGCGCGGCCGAGCGGATGGAACAGCGCCAGCAGGCCCCCCGGCTCCGTGACCCGCGCCAGCTCGGACATCCCCGCCCCGGGATCGGGGAGGTGGGTGAGCAGACCGGCGGCGAACACGGCGCGCACGGCCGCGTTCCGCAACGGCAGCCGCACGGCGTCGGCCATGACCAGCGCGGCGCCCCGGCCGCGGCCCGCCCGCTCCGCTGCGTGCAGCATCGCCCAGGTGAGGTCGGCGCCGAGCACGACGCCCCGCGCCCCGACCGCGTCCCGCAGCAGCGGTAGCGCCCGGCCCGTGCCGCAGCCGGCGTCGAGCACCCGGTCGCCCGGGCGGAGCGCCATCGCCTCCACCGCGCCCGCGTACGCGGGTCCGTCGTCCGGGAAGCGCGCGTCCCATGCCGCCGCACGCTCGGTGAAGAACGCCTGAACCGAAGAACGATCGTGCTGCGTCATGCCTTCATGATCCCCCATTCCGCCGGGGGCATACGGTGTTGGGCCCACATCCGGGGTGGGTAGGGGTGCCAGGACGAAGGGGGTAGGGGAATGGCGCTGAGCACGCAGCTCGACTGGCTGCTGGAAGACCTCACCCAGCGGATGCCGACGGTTCGGCACGCGCTGGTGTTGTCCACGGACGGTCTGGTGACGGGGGCCAGCCGGGCGATCCCGCGGGGGGATGCGGACCGCCTCGCGGCACTGGCGTCCGGCCTGCACAGCCTGGCCAAGGGCGCGGGGCGGCACTTCACCGCGGGCCAGGCCCGGCAGACGGTGGTCGAGTTCGACGACGGCGTCCTCTTCGTGACCGCCGCGGGGCACGGAAGCTGCCTGTGCGTGCTCGCCACCGCACAGGCCGACGTCGGTCATGTGGCCTACGAGATGACGTTGCTCGTGCGACGGGTCGGGGAGCACCTGGCGGTGGCCGAGCGCGACCGCCGCTGAGTCGGCACACGGTGCTCCGCGTGGTCGGCCGAGTCCGGGCTGACCCAGGCTGAGCAGGGCTTTCGCCAGGTTGTCCACAGGGCACAACGGGGGGCGACGCCAGGGTCTACGGTCGTGACACACAGTGATCGACCCGAGTTGCGGGGAGGACCCATGTCCGTGTGTCTGGAGCGCGTCGGATGGCTCGACCAGCGTCGGCGCGAGGCGGGGTGTCGCGGTGTCGGATACTCCGGAGTCGTGGTCCCACGTGTTCCACGCGAGGGGCGCGTGGGTGACGGGCGTCCGCTGCGCGCGGTCTCCGGCGGCAGCGTGGCGCGCGAGCGGGCCCGCCGCACGTTGGGTCTCGCGCCACGGGAGTTCGCGCTCGCTCTGGAGCTGGGAGAGGTCGCCACCGCGCCACCGGTACGGCCCGGGGGCCGGCGCCGGGTTCCCGTGAGCGAGCTGGCCAGGCTGCGTGCGGAGCCGGGCTCTCCCGCACCGCTGCGTGCCAGGCTGCGGCTCGTCGGCGCGAGCGAGGGGGCCGCCGAGCTGGGCATCAGCTCGGCGCGGTTCACTCGCCTCGCCCGAGCAGGCTGCTTCGGCCCGGCCGCCTTCACGGTCAACCGCTATCGGCGCCTGGTGTGGCGGTACCTCGCCGTCGAGTTGGAGCAGTTCGGCGCCGGGCGGCCCGGGCTGCTCCATGGGGCGCTGCCGCGGACCGTGCGCGAGCTGCTGGCCGAGGGGGCGGACTGCCGGGCGCGGCTCTGGCGCGCCCGGCGGGTCGCCCAGCTGCTCCGCCAGGCAGGCGGGCCGTGGTCGGCGGCGGCCGTGTTCACCGCCGTGCTGCCGGTCGAGGTCGTGGACGAGGTGGTGCCGGAGGGCCGGGAACGTCTCGTGCTGGACGCCTTGCGTCCCGCACTGCTGACCGCTCGGCCCGCTTCACCGGCGCTGAGCTCGGCCGCCGCGGCCGTGCTCGCCGCGCAGTCGCCGGACGAGGTCCACGGGCACCGGCTGAACCTGACGCTGGCTCTCACCGAGGCCCGCAGGCAGGGTCGGGCCGTAGCTTCCTCAGCCGCCGCGCGGGCGGAAGAGCCCCTCCTGCACGACGGATACCAGCAACCGCCCGGCCCGGTCGTAGATCCGGCCGCGGGCCAGCCCCCGCCCACCGGTCGCGATGGGTGACTCCTGGTCGTAGAGGAACCACTCGTCGGTGCGGAACGGGCGGTGGAACCACATCGCGTGGTCCAGCGAGGCCATGTCGAAACCCCGTGGGCCCCACAGCGGTTCGACGGGTACCCGCACCGCGTCCAGCAGCATCATGTCGCTGGCGTAGGTGAGCGCACACGTGTGGACCAGCGGGTCGTCGCCCAACGGCCCGACGGCCCGCATCCACACGGCACTGCGCGGCTCCGCGCCGCGCACCTCGTCCTCGCTCCAGCGCAGCCGGTCCACGTAGCGGATGTCGAAAGGCTGCCGACGGGCCATCCGCTCCAGGGCCTCGGGCAGGGTGCCCAGATGCTCCCTGATCTCGTCGGCCAGTCTCGGCAGCCCCTCCGGCCGCGGGAGGTCCCGCAGCGGGAGCTGGTGCTCGATGCCCTCCTCGGGCGCGTGAAAGGAAGCCGTCAGATGGAAGATCGTCCTGCCCTGCTGCACCGCCACCACCCGCCGAGTGGTGAAGGAGCGTCCGTCCCGCACCCGCTCGACCTGGTAGACGATCGGTACTCCGGGCACGCCGGGGCGCAGGAAGTAGGCGTGCAGCGAGTGCACCGGCCGCCGGCCGTCCGTCGTCCGGCCGGCGGCCACGAGTGCCTGCCCGGCTACCTGGCCGCCGAAGACGCGCTGGAGGTGCTCCTCGGGGCTGTCACCGCGGTAGATGTCATCCTCGAGGCGCTCCAGGTCGAGCAGATCGACCAGGCGCTCGGCGGGGCTGCCGGGCGGATCCTCCCTCATGGGCCTCCTCGCCTCGTCACCGGGCGGCCCTCACAGCGGGCCGACTCCGGTGACCTTGATCACCGCACGTCCTTCCGTGTCGGAGGCCGTCAGGTCCACCTCCGCGGAGATGCCCCAGTCATGGTCGCCCTTGGGGTCGGCGAATGTCTGGCGGACACGCCACAGTCCGTCCTCGGGCACCTCCTCGATGCTCAGCAGGTGCGGCCCACGCGCGTCCGGGCCGCTCCCCAGCTCCTCGTACTCCTCGAAGTAGTCGTCCAGCGCCGCGGCCCACGCGTCCGCGTCCCAGCCCGCCTCGCCGTCCAGCCGGCCCAGCTCCTCCACGTCGTCGAGGGAAGCCAGTTCCACCCGCCGGAAGAGGGCGTTGCGCACCAGCACCCTGAAGGCCCGGGCGTTCGCGGTGACCGGGCGCACGTGGTCGGCCCGGTCCCGCGCCTCCTCCGCAGTCTCCTCGGCCGGGTTCGCCAGCTGCTCCCACTCGTCCAGCAGGCTGGAGTCCACCTGCCGCACCAGCTCGCCGAGCCATTCCACGATGTCCTGGAAGTCCTCCGACTTCAGGTCGTCGGGGACGGTGTGCTGGAGCGCGCGGTAGGCGCCGGCCAGGTAGCGCAGCACGATGCCCTCGGTGCGAGCGAGCTCGTAGAAGGAGACGAACTCGCTGAAGGACATGGCGCGTTCGTACATGTCGCGCACGACCGACTTCGGCGCGAGTGGATGGTCGCCCACCCACGGGTGCGAGGACCGGTAGAGCCCGTAGGCGTGCAGGAGCAGTTCCTCCAGCGGGCGCGGGTAGCTGATGTCCATCAGCCGTTCCATCCGCTCCTCGTACTCCACCCCCTCCGCCTTCATCGCGGCGACGGCCTCGCCCTTGGCCTTGTTCTGCTGGGCGGCCAGGATCTGGCGGGGGTCGTCCAGCGTGGACTCGACGACGGAGACGACGTCCAGCGCGTACGAGGGAGACTCCGGCTCCAGCAGGTCGAGCGCGGCCAGCGCGAACGTGGAGAGAGGCTGGTTGAGCGCGAAGTTCTCCTGGAGGTCCACGGTCAGCCGGATGGAGCGGCCCTGCGCGTCGGGCTCGGGAAGCCGCTCGACGACCCCGGCGTCCAGGAGCGAGCGGTAGATCGCGATGGCCCGCCTGATGTGTCGGAGCTGGGCCCTGCGGTCCTCGTGGTTGTCCTCCAGCAGCCGCCGCATCGCCGTGAACGCGTCGCCGGGGCGCGCGATGAGGGAGAGCAGCATCGCGTGCGTCACCCGGAACCGGGAGGTGAGCGGCTCCGGCTCGGAGGCGATGAGCTTCTCGAACGTGTTCTGGTTCCAGCTCACGAACCCCTCGGGGGGCTTCTTGCGGACCACCTTGCGCCGCTTCTTCGGATCGTCCCCGGCCTTGGCGAGCGCCTTCTCGTTCTCGATGACGTGCTCGGGCGCCTGCGCCACCACGAACCCCGAGGTGTCGAATCCGGCCCGCCCGGCCCGGCCCGCGATCTGGTGGAACTCCCGGGCCCGCAGCGTGCGTACCCGGCTGCCGTCGTACTTCGTGAGCGCGGTGAACAGCACCGTGCGAATGGGGACGTTGACGCCGACCCCGAGCGTGTCGGTTCCGCAGATGACCTTCAGCAGCCCGGCCTGGGCGAGCCGCTCCACCAGTCTGCGGTACTTCGGCAGCATTCCGGCGTGGTGGACGCCGATCCCGTGCCGCACGTACCGGGAGAGATTGCGGCCGAACTTGGTGGTGAAGCGGAAGTTGCCGATGAGGGCGGCGATCTCGTCCTTCTCCGCCCTGGTGCACATGTTGATGCTCATCAGGGCCTGGGCCCGCTCCACCGCCTGCGCCTGCGTGAAGTGCACGATGTACACCGGCGCCTGGCGGGTCTCCAGGAGCTCGGTGAGCGTCTCGGTGAGCCCCGTCGTGCGGTACTCGTAGCTGAGCGGCACCGGCCGGGTGGCCGAACGGACCACTGCGGTGGACCGCCCGGTGCGGCGCTCCAGGTCCTCCTCGAACCGGCAGACGTCGCCCAGCGTCGCCGACATCAGGACGAACTGTGCCTGCGGCAGCTCCAGCAGGGGGATCTGCCACGCCCAGCCGCGGTCCGGCTCGGCGTAGAAGTGGAACTCGTCCATCACCACCTGCCCGATGTCGGCGTCCTTGCCGTCGCGCAGCGCGATCGAGGCCAGCACCTCCGCCGTGCAGCAGATGACCGGAGCGTCGGCGTTGACCGAGGCGTCACCCGTCAGCATGCCGACGTTCTCGGTGCCGAACAGCTTGCACAGGTCGAAGAACTTCTCCGAGACGAGGGCCTTGATCGGGGCGGTGTAGAAGGTGACCTCGTCCCGCGCCAGCGCTGCGAAGTGCGCACCGGCCGCCACGAGCGACTTCCCCGAACCGGTCGGTGTCGACAGGATGACGTTCGACCCCGAGACGACTTCGATCAGTGCCTCCTCCTGGGCGGGGTAGAGGGAGATGCCCCGTTCCTCCGTCCACGAGGAGAAGGCCTCGAAGAGGGCGTCGGGGTCGGGGTCGGTGGGGAGCTGATCGATGAGGGTCACACCCCCATACTGCCTGCCCCCACCCACGGCGGGGGAACCGGCGGGGGCCGCAAGATCACCGGGCACTACGCTGTCCCGGACCGCGGGTGGCCGGTTGTCTGCCTGCCCGCCGGGGCGGAGCACGCAACAGCGATGGGGTGGGACAGACATGATGGGACCGGCGCACTCACTGTCGGGGGCAACGGCCTGGCTCGGCGCGGGCGCCGTCGCTCACGCGTTCGGCCGCCCGATGCCCTGGCCGGTGCTCGTCGCCGGTGCGCTGATCTGCGCCGGCGCGGCCCTGGCCCCCGACCTGGACCAGAAGTCGGCCACCATCTCCCGTGCCTTCGGCCCCATCTCCCGTTGGCTGGCGATCCTCATCGACCAGCTGTCGACTGTCGTGTTCAACGCGACACGGGGGCGGGGCGAGCGGCGGCGCTCCGGCGGGCACCGCACCCTGACCCACACCTGGGTGTGGGCCGTGGCCCTCGGCGCCGGATTCTCCGCGGCCGCCGCCTTCGGTGGACGCTGGGCAGTGCTCGGCATCCTCTTCGTGCACATGGTCCTGGCCGTGGAGGGGCTCCTGTGGCGTGCGGCCCGGGTCTCCAGCGACGTGCTCGTGTGGCTGCTGGGCGCGGCGACCGCCTGGATACTCGCGGGTGTGCTGGACCGGCCGGGCAACGGCTCGGACTGGCTCTTCGTCGGCGGGCCGGACTATCTGTGGCTGGGGCTCCCGATCGTGCTGGGCGCCGTCGTGCACACCATCGGCGACGCGCTCACCATCTCCGGGTGCCCGGTGCTGTGGCCGCTGCCGATAGAGGGCAAGCGCTGGTACCCCGTCGGCACGCCGCGGTTCATGCGCTTCCGGGCCGGTCACTGGGTGGAGAACAAGGTGTTGATGCCCGCGTTCGGAGTCGTCGGTGCCGGCGGCGCGGTCTACGCCCTGGGGCTGTTCGGCTGAGGGCCGCCGCCCGCGGCGGACGGTGTCCGAGGTCTTCCCGTTCCCCGCCGGCGTTCCCGTGAGGGGGCGGAGGCCGCGTGGGAGTCCGGTGCGGCGGCCTCACGCGTGGCCGGGCGGCTCCGCGCCGGGGTCCAGCGCTCCGAGGAGGGCGCTCAGCTGCTCCCGCTGTTCCAGGCCGAGCGGTGCCAGCAGCTCCTCCGCCGCCTCCCTGCGGGCTTGGCGCAGGGTGTCCAGCAGGGCCCGCCCTGGTGCCGTCAGCTCGATACGGGTGACGCGGCGGTTGGCCGGGTCGGCGACGCGCCGTACCGCCTGTTGCCTCTCCAGCCCGTCCACCAGTGTGGTGACGGCCCGCGGCACGACGTCGAGCCGCTGTGCGAGATCGGCCATCCGCGGCGGCGCCGGGCAGTGGGCGACGACGCCCAGCAGCCGTGCCTGGGCCGGGGTGACGCCCAGCGGGTCCAAGCGCCGCCGCTGCGCCCGGTGCAACCGCCGGGTGAAGCGGATGAGCTGGTCGGCCAGCGGGCTGTCGGCGGCGGTGGAGGAGTCGGGACGGGCCATGGCGCCAGGCTAGCAGGACCTCGTTCACTGTGAGCCTTGGTAACTGTTCTGTTAGGGTCGGCCGAGTACGGCCTGCGACCCGCGTCCTTCCCCCTCAGCCGACCGTCAGGAGCTCATGCACCACGACGCCCCCGGGTGGACACCACCACCCAAGGACCCAGCTCAGCCCGTCCAGCTCCGTCGCATCGTGCGGTTGTTCCGGCCCTACCGCGGCAGACTGGCCCTCGTCGGGCTGCTCGTCTGCGCGGCCTCGCTGGTCACCGTCGCCTCGCCGTTCCTCCTCCGCGAGATCCTTGACGTGGCCATTCCCGAGGGACGCACCGGCCTGCTCTCCCTGCTCGCCCTCGGGATGATCGCCACCGCCGTGCTCACCAGCGTGTTCGGTGTGCTGCAGACGTTGATCTCCACCACGGTCGGGCAGCGCGTCATGCACGATCTGCGCACCGGGGTCTACGGCAGGCTCCAGCAGATGCCGCTGGCCTTCTTCACCACCACCCGCACCGGTGAGGTGCAGTCGAGGATCGCCAACGACATCGGGGGCATGCAGGCCACCGTCACCTCGACCGCGACCTCGCTCGTCTCCAACCTCACCGCCGTCGTGGCCACCATCGCGGCCATGCTGGCGCTGGACTGGCGGCTCACCCTCGTCTCGCTGGCCCTGCTCCCTCTCTTCGTGTGGATCAGCCGCCGCGTCGGCCGGGAGCGCAAGCGGATCACCACCGCGCGACAGCAGCAGATGGCCGCCATGGCCGCGATGGTCACGGAGTCCCTCTCCGTGAGCGGAATCCTCCTCGGCCGCACCATGGGCCGGGCCGACTCCCTCGTCGACGGCTTCGCCACGGAGTCGGAGCGCCTCGCCGGTCTGGAGATCCGCTCCAGCATGGCCGGACGCTGGCGCATGGCCACGATCGGCATCATCATGGCCGCGATCCCGGCCCTGCTGTACTGGTCGGCCGGAGTGATGCTCCGGTTCGGCGGCCCCGAGCTCTCCATCGGCACGCTCGTCGCCTTCGTCACCCTGCAGCAGGGGCTGCTGCGGCCGGCGGTCTCGCTGCTGAACACCGGCGTCGACATCCAGGCGTCGCTCGCCCTCTTCCAGCGCATCTTCGAGTACCTCGACCTGCCGCTGGAGCTTACCGAGCGGCGCGACCCGGTCCGGCTCACCGCCCCTCGGGGCGAGGTCCGCTTCGAGAAGGTCACCTTCGGGTACGCCGACTCGGCGCCCACGCTCGACGGGATCGACCTCACCGTTCCGCAGGGCGGCAGTCTGGCCCTGGTCGGGTCCACGGGCTCGGGCAAGACGACGCTGGGCTATCTGGTGGCCCGGCTCTACGACGTCACCGGCGGCCGAGTCACCCTGGACGGCGTCGACGTGCGCGACCTGGAATTCGACTCGCTGGCCCGGACGGTGGGCGTGGTGTCCCAGGAGACATACCTCTTCCATGCCTCCGTCGCCGAGAACCTGCGCTTCGCCAAGCCCGAGGCGTCGGACGAGGAACTGCGCGCGGCGGCCCGGGCGGCGCAGATCCACGATCACATCGCCGCCCTGCCGGAGGGGTACGACACGCTGGTCGGCGAGCGCGGCTACCGCTTCTCCGGCGGTGAGAAGCAGCGGCTGGCCATCGCCCGCACCATCCTGCGCAATCCCCCGGTCCTCATCCTCGACGAGGCCACGTCCGCGCTCGACGCCCGCACCGAGCGGGCGGTCCAGTCCGCGCTGGACGAGCTGTCCGCCGACCGGACGACGATCACCATCGCGCACCGCCTGTCGACCGTCCGCGCAGCCGACCAGATCGTCGTCCTGGACGGTGGCCGCATCGCCGAGCGCGGCACGCACGAGGAGCTCATGGCCCGTGACGGCCGCTACGCGGCGCTGGTGCGCCGGGACACCCACGGGGCCCCGCCGTCCGCGGACGTCGTCGGCTGAGGTGGCGGGCGCCGGGGTGCGGGCGGCGGGCGCGGCTCAGTCCAGCAGCCCGGCGGCGCGCAGGTCGTCGAAGACGAGCCGGTCGACCGGCGGTGTGCGGAGCCGGTCGGCGTAGGAGAGCCAGGCCACCTCCTCGATCTCGCCCGAGGCCCGGGGCTTGCCACGGTGGTCCGCCGTGTAGCAGGCCATCGTCACCCGGACGGCGCTGCCCTCGTCCGCCGCGGCCTCGTAAGTCCCCACGTGCCGTGCGGTGGCGGGGAGCAGCGTGACTGTCAGCTCCTCCTCGGCCTCCCGTACCAGCGTCTCCACGTCGCTCTCCCCGGCGTGGCGCTTGCCCCCGGGAATGTAGAACCACCGGTTGCCCCGCGTGCGGGCGCCCAGGATGCGCCCCGCGCGCAGTTCGATCCAGGCCACCGTGTCGATCACCGTCGTCACAGGCCGTCCCCTCCCCGTCTCGGCGGCTCAGGCTACCGGTGGGCCGTGGTCAGCGCCGGGTCAGACGGGAGGCGGGGATGCCGTGGAGGGTGGGGGCGAAGACGCAGAACTCGTTGCCCTCCGGGTCGGCCAGGACGTCCCAGTCCCGCTCGCCCTCCCGGGCCCGCAGCAGGGTGGCCCCCAGGGCGAGGAGTTCGTCGGCGTTCCCCCACACGTCCAGGTGCATGCGGTTCTTCACGGCCTTGGACTCCGGGACGGGACTGACCCAGATGAGGGGCCCGTTGCCGTGCGGGTCGTGGATCGGGACGGGCCACTCCGGCGGCGGGTCCGCTTCTCCCGGAGGAGGCAGACGCCTGGTGTACCCGAGCGCGGCGCACCACCAGTCGGCCAGCGCCTGGTGGTCGTTGGCGTCCAGGACCAGATCCTTGAAGCGTGCGGCCATGTCCGGATGCTACGTCGACACGGGCGGCCGGGCCCGTCGCCCGCGGCAGGTCGACGACACGGGCGGTCGCGCGTCCGGGTGGCGCGGCTCCCCGTCGGCCGGCGGAGCGCCGCCGGGCCGGGGGCCCGCCGGCGGTGGCCCGGCGGTCAGAAGTTCTTGACCTCGAACGGGTCGTGCTCGCTGATCAGCTTCTCCATCCGGGCCTGGTCGACCCGGCTGGTCACCGACTGCATCTCCTGCCGGTCGCGCACACACTTGGCCAGCGTGAAGGTCGAGGAGACGAGGAAGAGCAGCCCGAGGGCGAGGAAGGCCCGCTCCCAGGGCCCGAGCGGCAGGTAGGCGACACCGATCGCCACGGCGGCCAGGGCGAGCCCGAAGGCGACGATGGACTGGACGTAGAACGCTGCGGTGGTCGGTCGCTGGACAGGCGTCGTCATGCGTCCAGGATCCCGCGGCACGTCCGCGCGGACATGAGTACGGGTACTCAGAACAGCGCGACAGACTGCGGGTCCGGGGCGCGGGGCGGCTCAGTCCTCCGGGACGGGCCTCACCTCACGCTCCACCGCCGCCGTGATCGCCTTGCCGGCGCCGCGGAGCACGGGGTTGCCATGGCCGAAGCACGCGATCTCCGGAGCGAGCCGGCCGAACCCGCGCATGGACTCCAGCGTGCGCGCGCGGTCCTGGTTGAAGACGCCGGGCATGGCGCCGCCGTCCCCCGTGCCGGCCACGGTGTCACCGGTGAACAGCACGCCGTGCGCGGGCAGGTGGATGCCGATGCTGCCCCGGGTGTGCCCGGGGCCGTGCACGATGCGGGCGCCGCCACCGAAGGGGAGGGTGTCCCCGTCGTCGACCTCCCAGTGCACGGGTGTGGGCGGTGCGGGGGTGAGTGGAGGCAGGCTCGCCCACAGGTCCCGCTCCCACGGGGGTGCCTCGTCCATGTCGGGCGGGTCCCCGGCCACCTCCGCGCGGATGACGGGTGCCTCCAGGTGGTGTGCGCAGACGGTGACGGCCCCCCAGCCCGCGATCTCCGCGGCGGCTCCGGTGTGGTCCTCGTGGAAGTGGGTGAGGACCAGATGGCGTACGTCCCCGGGGTCCCGGCCGAGGCCCCTGACCGCCCCGGCGATCGCGTCGGCGGAGCCGACAGGGCCGCTGTCGATGAGCGTCAGTGCGTCGTCCTCGGCCCACAGATAGGCCTGCCCCACCTCGAACCTCAGCAGGTGCAGCCGCGGCAGCAGTGTGATGGTCTCCATGGCGCAAGCCTCCGGCCGACGCCCCGTCAGGGCAAAGGTTTACGCCAGGGGCTGAGCGGGTCGCCGGGCGCCCGGGGCGTCAGGCGAAACTCACCCTCTCCAGCCAGAAGTCCAGGAGTTCCGCGTCGCCGAGCACCTCGACGCGCTCGTCCGTGGCCGGCATCCGGCGGTAGAACGCGAGCAGCACGTCGGTGAGTTCACCCCGCAGCGCCACCGTGGCCTTCGCGTGGTCGCGACGCCAGGCGATGCCCTCGCCGCTCAGTTCGATGAGCCACTCGGCCCCGAGGCCGGCAGGCGTGTCGGTGGCGTGCAGATGGAGGCTTGACCCGGCCCGGGAGCGCAGGGCCCGCAGCTCCTCGTCCTCCTCCTGCACCGCCGGGCTGCTCACGAGGTCGAGCCACTCGTCGATCGTGTCGACGGCGACCTCCGGCGTGACGGTGAACGGCACGCCGGCGGCCAGGCAGGCGTCCGCCCGGTGGACCACCGTCTCGTGGACCATGCGCCGTGCCCAGAAGTCCGTTCGCCGGTCCGTCCACCAGGTCCACACCCGCGTGCCGGCCCCGGCCTCGCGCAGTGCGGCGGCGGCGCGGTCGGCGCCTGCTACGAGCCAGGTGCTGAGGGCCGCCGCGTCGCCCTTCGGCGCCTGGGCGTCAGGAACGTCCTCGGGCCTCAGCGCGTCCGTGGCGCGGGTGCGCACGATCTCGGTCACCCAGCGGTGCGCCCGGCCGACGTGCTCGACGAGCTCCTCCAACGTCCAGTCGGGGCAGGTGGGTACCCGACGGCCGAGGTCGGCGGAGCCGAGGAGCGCGGTCAGGGCCCGGGCCTGGACCAGGACCTCGTCGCAACAGCGTTCATAGGTCAGCGTCATGCGCGAGAGGCTATGCAGCCCGAAGCGCTCCGGCCAACGGGTTATCGATGCGGCGGACGCGGCTCGCGCCCGGCGGCGCCGCCCTTCCCTGGGACGGGGAAGGGCGGCGCCGGGTGTCGGGGTCTGTCAGATCAGCCAGCCCACGAAGTGGATGACACCGGCGAGCAGGTTGGTGAGCAGATCCATGGTCGTACGTTCTCCTTGCATGGTCAGTGGGACTGCCCCGCCACGTCATGGGACACCGGGCGGGGGTGCAGTCGCGGTCTGCAGCCCGTCGCTTGCACACCGTCAGCATCGTGTGTCACACAGCCAGGCGACAGCGAGTTGGGGAACCCTCATCCGCACGGATGAAGAACCGTGAGGGTGTTCGACCTCTCTTGCGTCCTTCCGGTCGCGGCCGAGGAGGGCGGACACGTCCGCGACGGCCGTTCGCCCGGCGCGGTTGGCGCCGATGGTGCTCGCCGACGGCCCGTAGCCGACCAGGTGCACCCGGGGGTCGCCGACGACACGGGTACCCTCCAGCCGCACTCCGCCGCCGGGTTCGCGCAGGCGCAGGGGTGCCAGGTGGTCCAGCACGGGACGGAAGCCGGTGGCCCACACCACGGCGTCGGCGGCCAGGAAACGGCCGTCGTCCCACGCGACGCCGTCCGGGGTCATCCGGTCGAACAGCGGCAGGCGCTCCAACAGGCCATGCTCCCGGGCCTGCCGCAGGGCGTCGGTCAGCGGCAGCCCGGTCGCGGAGACGACCGAACGCGGCGGCAGCCCCCGCCGCACCCGGTCGGCCACCAGGGCGACGGCACGGCGGCCGGCCTCGGCGTCGAAGGGTCCCTCACGGAAGAGCGGCGGACGGCGCGTCACCCACGTCGTCTCCGCGGCCGTCCCGGCGATCTCCAGCAGATGCTGGACCGCGGACGTACCGCCGCCGACGACCACGACGCGCTGCCCCGCGAAGGCTTCCGGCCCCGGGTAGTCACGCGTGTGCGTCTGCCGCCCGCGGAATCGCTCCTGTCCGGGTAGCCGGGGCCAGAACGGACGCTCCCACGTTCCCGTGGCGTTGATCAGCGCGCGGGTGTGCCACGCTCCCGCCGACGTCCGCACCAGCAGCCCGCCGTCGTCCGCCGGGTGCACGGAGCGGACGTCGACCGGCCGCCGCACCGGCAGGTCGAAGGCCTCCTCGTAGCGCGCGAAGTAGTCCCCGATCACCTCCGCCGACGGACGGTCCGGATCGGCCTCGCCCAGCCCCAGACCGGGAAGCGCGTGCATCCCGTGCACCGCTCCGTAGGTAAGCGTCGGCCAGCGGAACTGCCAGGCGCCTCCGGCCCGTGGCGCATGGTCCAGGACGACGAACTCCTCGCCCGGGGCGAACCCCCGCCTGCGCAGGTGGTAAGCGCTCGACAGCCCCGCCTGCCCCGCCCCGACGACGACGACCTCCACGTACTCCATGCCCGTGCCAACCATCCCCGGGCCGGGGAACTTCCCCGCAGGCCGGGGGCGGAGGAGAGGATGGGGGGATGAGCGAACTCTTCCGGACCCGCGTGCTCGACATCGCCACCGGCTCGACGGAGACCGTCCACGACCTCACCGCGGAGTGCGAGCGCCACCTCGACGAGGTCGCCTCGGGCCGTGACGGCCTGCTCAACGTCTTCGTGCCGCACGCCACGGCCGGGGTGGCGGTGCTCGAGACGGGCGCGGGCAGCGACGACGACCTGCTGGCCGCCCTGCACGACCTGCTGCCCGCCGACGATCGCTGGCGGCACCGCCACGGCAGCCCCGGCCACGGCCGCGACCACGTCCTGCCCGCCCTCGTGCCCCCGCACGCCACCCTCCCCGTCCTCGCCGGCCGCCTCGCGCTCGGCACCTGGCAGTCCGTCTGCCTCGTGGACACCAACCGCGACAACCCCCACCGCCAGGTGCGCCTGAGCTTCCTGGGCTGACCGCGGCGTACCGGCTCCCGCCGTCCCGCCCCGGCTCCCTCGCCGGCCGTGCCGGTCCCCGTCCGGGACGCCGGGCCCGCTGGCGGCCGGGGTGTCTGTGGCTCCTGCGAGAGCGGCCCGCAGCCTCGTCGGAGAAGAGAGACGGCAGGGCATGGTCGAAGACGCCGCCCGTCGCATGGCCGAACATGTCGCCCGGCACGCGCCGTCGGGCTGGACCGGGGCCCGTATCGCGGGGCAGGTGGGCGGTGGCGGGACGGGGATGACCGGTGGCTATACCGGTGCCGGCGCGTTCTCGGGGTTCGCGGCCTCCGGCGGGCTGCACGACCCGCTGCGGGAGCTCGCGGAGAAGCTGGCCGTCGATCCTGGCTGGACCCGGAGCTGGCCGCGACGCGGTTCCGCGCCTACCGCGAGCGGCGGGCCGCCATCCTGGGCCACCCGGAGGAGCTTCCCCCGCCGGTCACCGAGGCCGCACTCGACGAGGCCGAGCGAAGCCTCGGCCGCTCCCTGCCCGCGGACCTGCGGGCGCTGTACCTGATCGCCGACGGCGACGGTTTCCGCCCGGCTGGCTGGCGACGACGCCACCTTCGCCGACGCTCTCGACCTGGCGGCCCGGCTTGGCGTGGCCGCCGACGGCGCACTCCGCGTCGTCGGCACGCTGTGAGCGTGAACGCCGCGTGAGCCGCGAGCGCGTGGGGCTTGTCACCCCACCGGGATTTGGCCGGGCGTGGCGCGGCGTGCTTCCATCGACTTCGGGTGTCGCATACATGCACATGGGCGCCGCGTAGCACCGGACGGCAACGAGGCCGGTACCGGACCGCGGCGCCCTCGTCGTGCCCCGGCCGTCCACCACCCCCGGACCGGCCACGGACGGCGTGAAGCAGGACAAGGGGGCGGCCGACCGCCGTGAAGACGATGTTCACCGCTCCGGACCCGGGGCGACTGAGGCTCAGGACCGCGAGCCGCGCCGTGCTCGGCGTGGGGCTCGCCGTGACCGTGGCCGCCGCCGCGGGTCTCGGCACGTCGGCGGCCATCACCGCGGGCCTGGCCGCTCTGCTCGCCCTCTTCACCGTCACCGACCCCAGCGTGGCCGCGCAGGCGCGCACCACGGCACTGCTCCCGCTGGTCGGGCTCCCCGTCCTCGGTACGGCGGCCGTGCTGCACGACGCCCCCTTCGCGCGGGACGCCGCGTTCCTCGCCATCGTCTTCGCCGGTGTGTACGCCCGGCGCTACGGGCCGCGCGGCAACGCGCTCGGCATCTTCGCCTTCATGACGTTCTTCGTGGCGCAGTTCCTGGAGCCGCTGCCGCGGGACCTGCCCGCCCTGACCGCCGCCCTGCTCCTGGCCCTCGCCGCTGCGGCGGCCGTCCGCTTCGCCGCGTGGCCGATCGAGCGGCGCGACCCACCGCCGCCCGTGCCGCCGCAGGGCGGGGAGCGGGGGCTGCGCCGCCCCACCACGCGCCAGGCGGTCCAGGCGACTGTCGCCTGCGGGATCGCGCTCCTCGCCGGACAGGCCCTGTCGGACGCGCGCTGGTACTGGGCGGTGGGCGCGGCCTGGTGGATCTTCGTCAACACCGCCTCGCGCGGTGAGACGCTCGTCCGCGGCTTCCGCCGGGTGCTGGGCACGGTGCTCGGCATCCTGGCCGGGCTGCCCATCGCGCTGCCCGCCGACGGGGCGCTCGTGCCGACGGCCCTGCTCGTCGCCGTCTGCGTCTTCGGGATCTTCTACACCGCCCCGGTCTCGTACTCGTGGATGATGTTCTTCGTGACCGTGATGGTCGGCCTGCTGTACGGACTCCTGGGCGTGCTGGACCCGGGCCTGCTGGCGCTGCGGGTGGGCGAGACGCTCGTCGGGGCGCTGGGCGCGGTCGTCGCCGTCGCGCTCGTGCTGCCGGTGACCACGCACGCGGCGACGAACGCCTGGATCCAGCGCGCCCTGGTGTGCCTGCACCGTTGCACCGAGGAGTCCGCACGTCGCATCGCCGGTGACGCGAGCGCCGATCCCGCGGCCCGCGTGGCGGAGCTGGAGCTGCTGCTCGGCCGCGCCCGGCTGGCCCTCGCCCCGCTCCTCCACCCGCTCCATCCGCACCGGGCGCGCAAGGTCCGCGCTCGGCGGGTCCTGGAGCTGCTGGACACCTGCGCCGCGCGGGCGCACGCCTTGGCGGGCGTCGCCGCGGACCCGGGCGCCTCACAGGACGAGCGGCTCACGGCGGCCTGCCGCCGGGTCGAGGAGGCCGTCGAGCGGCTGCTCCGGCAACAGGACCCGGACGTCCGGCGGCGCGGGCGGACACCGCAGACCGTGCCCGTCCGCGTGCCCGCCGCGGCGCAGCGACCGGCCGCCGACGGGGCGCTGGCCCATCTGTACGGGCTGGAGTCGGCCCTCGCGGGTCTGGTGGTCCCGCTGCACAGCGAGCCCCGGAGCCCACTCCAGCTGACGTGACCGCGGGTGGGGCCGGCGTCGGTGGTGCACTGTGGTCCAGACCAACTGCTACCGTGCCTGCCCGGGAATCCTCCAACCGGGGCTTCCCGGCCGAAGACGCGGGTGAAAGGTGTGGTGGGGTGGCCGACTCTGGAGGCGGACGGCGGGCGTACATCGGTTCGTTCACCTCCGAGGGCGGTGCCGGGCTCACGGCTGCCGCCGTGGACCCGGTCAGTGGTGCGCTCACCGTCCTCGGGCGGACCGGCGCCGTCCCCGACCCCTCGTTCCTCGCCCTCGCGCCGGGCTCCGGCATCCTCTACGCCGTCAGCGAGACGCCGGACGGCGCCGTGGCCGCTTTCTCCGTGGCCGAGGGGGGAACACCCCGCCTCCTCGCCGAACCCGTCCCCGTCGGCGGGGACGCGCCCACCCACCTCGCCGTCGCCGCCGGGTACGTCTTCACGGCGAACTACGGCTCCGGCAGCGTGAGCGTCCTGCCACTCGGCCCGGACGCGGTTCCCGACGCGGGCGGACGCGGCGTACGCGGGCACCGGGGGAGCGGCCCCGATCCCGAGCGGCAGGCCGGTCCGCACGCGCACTGCGTGGTCGCCGACGCCGGATGGCGCTGGCTGCTCACCGTGGACCTGGGCACGGAGTCGGTCCGGGTGTGCCGGCTCGACCACTCCGGCGCCGTGCCCCGGCACGAGGTGCCCATGCCGGCCGGCACGGGGCCGCGGCACCTGGCCTTCCACCCCGGCGGGGACTGGGCCTACGTCGTCAACGAGCTGGAGTCGAGCGTCACCGCCTGCCACTGGGACGACGACACCGGAGCCCTGGAACCGGTCGGCCGGACGCCCACGCGCCCGCCCGGTGCCCGCGGGGACAACTTCCCCTCGGCCCTCGCCGTCTCGGCCGACGGACGGCACGCCTGGGTGGCCAACCGGGGAGACGACACGATCGCCGTGCTGTCCCTGGCCGGTGACGGCGGGAAGCCGGAACTGCTCACCACCGTGTCCTGCGGCGGCCACTGGCCCCGGGACCTCGCGGTGGACACGGCCGGGCGCCACCTCCACGTGGCCAACCAGCGCTCGGGCGACGTGGCCCGCTTCGACCTCGACCCCGCCACGGGCGTGCCGCACCAGGGCGGAAGCCTCTCGGTCGCCGCGCCGAGCTGCGTCGTCTTCGACTGATCCCAGCGTTCCGGCGCACCAGTGCGGTGGGGGCGGGCCCCGAGCTCCCGCCCCCACCGCACGTCATCCCGGCCGCACGTGGCGACCGGACGTCCGGGCCCTCAGCGGGCCATCGTGCCCTGCGGCGCGTTCGCCGGGCTGATGCCCGCCTTGGCGCCGTACGCCGAGGCCACCAGCTTGCCGACGGCCGGGTAGGCGCCCAGCGGCTCCGCCGCGTGGCAGCCCGCCTCCTGCGCCGCGGCCTCCACCAGGCCCTCCGGTGCCTCCGGGCCGATGAGGCACGGGGCGAGGGCGAGCTGCTGGGAGCCCGCGGACTTCAGTTCCCCGGCGGCCCGGGCGATGGCGCCCGGCTCGTCCAGCGGCGCCGCGAGGACCGGCACGGCCAGCCGGGCGGCCAGAAGCATGCCGGTGATGCCGGCGACCTGCACCGCCTCCGCCCCGCCCGAGGTGGCCAGCACGATGCCGTCGGCGGCGGTGGCCACGGTGAACAGGCGCGCCCGGTCGGCGCGGGCCAGGCCCGCCTCGGACAGGCGGACGTGGACGGCCTCGGCGAGCAGCGGGTGCGGGCCGAGCACATCGGTCAGCTCCGCGCCCGCCTCGCCGTTCTGCACCGCCTCGCGTATGCGGCCCAGCACCGAGGCGTCCGGGCCGGCCAGCAGCGGCACGACGACGGCCGACGGCGCGGGACCCTCCGGCCCCGGCTCCTCGACGGCCTCCTCCGCCGCGGACGGGTCCTGGGCGCGGCGGGCGGAGCGGGCCGCTCGCTCGGCGGCGACCTGGGCCAGCACGGCCTCGACGCCGGGGAACGCGTCCTCCGTCCCGTCGACGAAGGCGATGCGGGCGTCCAGGCCGGGGAGCTCGGAGCGCGCGATGCTGATGATCTCCTCGGCCAGTCCACGTGCCGCGTCGGACGGGACCCCGGGGACCGCCAGCACCAGCGCGGGGGCACCCTCGGGGGCGACGACGGGCTCCGGCCGGCGATGCCTGCCGGGCTTGCGGGGACGCGGCATTCGTACGGGCAGGCCGCCTTCGGGCCCAGTGGAGGAGCTCATGGCGCCGCATGCTAATGCCTTGGCGGTCACGACAGTTCCGCCGGGGGTGAATTATCCGCCGGTGGGCGATTCATCCCGCGCGCCGCGGTGCGCGCACGCCGGGTGTTTCGTGGAACCACCACAGCCGTCCGGCTCCCTCCGCGCCGGCCCTCCTCCCGGTGGCCGTCAGAGGGTCCGCAGCAGCGCGTCGTCGGTCGGCAGCCGCATCCCCGTTCCGGCCTGCCGGACGGCGATGAGCAGCGCGCCGGAGAGCGGGTCGCCCGCCGGGGCGAGGACGGGGACGTCCGGCAGCCGGGCGGCGAGCTGGGCCCGCAGAGGCCCGAGCAGGGGCTCGCCCAGCCGCAGCAGCCCGCCGGTGAGCGCCACGACCGCGCCCTCGCGCTCCGGGCACGTGGTGGCCAGCGCGTCGGCGACGTGCCCGGCGGCAGCCCGCAGGATGTCGGCCGCGACCGGATCGTCGGCGGAGCAGGACGCCACCTCGGGGGCGAAGGAGGCCAGCACGGCGGGCCGGTCGGTGCGCGGGTAGAGCTTCCGCGGCAGCTCGTCGACGGCTCCGAAGACGGCGCGTGCCCGGGCGAGCAGCGCGGCCGAGCCGCTGTCCCGGCCGTCGTGGGCCCGCAGCGCGGCCTCCAGCCCCGCCCGGCCGATCCAGGCGCCGCCGCCGCAGTCGCCCAGCAGGTGCCCCCAGCCGTCGGCGCGTCGCCAGCCGCGCAGGTCCGTGCCGACGGCGACCATGCCGGTGCCCATCGCGGCCACCGCCCCCACCCGCTGGCCCAGCGCTCCGGCGTAGGCCGTCACGGCGTCGGCGGCCAGGGCGAGGTGGCGGGTGCCGAGCGCTTCCGAGAGGGCCTCCGGCAGGAGGCCCCGCAGGTCCGTCCCCAGCGACGCCAGGCCGGCCGCCCCGACGCACACGGCCTCGATCCGGTCGCCGGCCCGCCCCGCGTCGCTTCGCAGGGCCCGGGCCGCGGTCAGCACCTGGCGCAGCAGCACCTCGGCATCCAGCCCCTCCGGGCCGGTGGGGACAGGCGGAGCGGTGACCACGCGGCCGAGCGGTACGGGGCGGTCCGCGCCGACCTCCGTCAGCGCGACCCGCAGACCGGAGCCGCCGGAGTCGACGCCGAGGGCCAGCCCGCCCGCGACCGGTCTCGCTCGCGTGACGGTCCGTCTGCCGGGCTCGAAGCTCTCCACGAGCAGGAGGGTAGCGCCGGGCGCGGCCCCCGCGCGCCGCCTCGGCCGGAGTTCCGGGGACGCGGGGGTGGACCAGTAGAGTGACGCGTCGTGGCACCACGACCCTTGCATGAAGTTGTCGAAGCAGGCTGGGCGAAGGCCCTGGAACCCGTGGGCGGGCGCATCGCCGCCATGGGGGACTTCCTCCGCGCCGAGGTCGCGGCGGGCCGTACGTATCTTCCCGCGGGGAAGAACGTCCTACGCGCGTTCCAGCAGCCGTTCGACGAGGTCCGCGTTCTGATCGTCGGTCAGGACCCCTATCCGACGCCGGGGATGGCGATCGGTCTGAGCTTCGCCGTCTCGCCGGAGGTCCGTTCCCTGCCCGGGAGTCTGGAGAACATCTTCCGGGAGCTGCACACCGACCTGGCTGTGCCCAGGCCGTCCAGCGGGGACCTGACGCCGTGGACGGAGCAGGGCGTGCTGCTGCTCAACCGGGCGCTGACCACGGCGCCGCGCAAGCCCGGCGCGCACCGCGGGAAGGGCTGGGAAGAGGTCACGGACCAGGCCATCCGGGCCCTGGCCGCACGCGGGAAGCCGCTGGTGGCGATCCTCTGGGGCCGGGACGCGCGCAGCCTGCGCCCGCTGCTGGGGGACGTTCCGGTCATCGAGTCCGCCCACCCTTCCCCGATGTCGGCGGACCGGGGCTTCTTCGGCTCCCGCCCGTTCAGCCGGGCCAACGAGCTGCTCGCACGGCAGGGCGCCCAGCCGGTCGACTGGCGGCTGCCCTGAGACGGCGCCCCACGAGACGGCGCCCCACGAGACCGGGCTGTACACGACGCGGCGTGCAGGCCCCGGCCCTGGGCGCGCCGAAGCACGGCCGCCGGGCGGGAGACGGCTCAGGCGAGCGCGGCCCGCACGCACAGGACGTCCGGGAGGTGGGCGGCGACCTGGTGCCATGACTCGCCGTCGTCCGCGCTGGCGTACAGCTCGCCGTTCCGGTTGCCGAAGTAGACGCCCGCGGGGTCGTTGCCGTCGGTACACAAGGCGTCCCGGAGCACCGCGCCGTGATGCTCGGCGGTGGGCAGCCCGGCCGTCAGCCCCGTCCAGGAGCGGCCGGCGTCCTCCGTCCGGTACACGCGGCAGCGGCGGCCGGCCGGTACGCGGTCGGAGTCGGCGTTGAGCGGGAAGAGGTAGGCGGTGTCGGGGCGGTGGGGGTGTGCGAGCACCGGAAAGCCGAACGTGGACGGCAGGCCCGCCTCGATCGCCGACCAGCGACGGCCGCCGTCGTCGCTGCGGAAGACGCCCCAGTGGTTCTGCAGGTAGAGGCGGTCCGGGTCCACCGCGTCCCGGGCGACCTTGTGGACGCACTGCCCGAACTCCGGCTCCTGGTCGGGCAGGAAGACGGCG
Source organism: Streptomyces sp. WMMC1477 (assembly GCF_027460245.1). Lineage (NCBI taxonomy): Bacteria > Bacillati > Actinomycetota > Actinomycetes > Kitasatosporales > Streptomycetaceae > Streptomyces > Streptomyces sp. WMMC1477. Next base: position 5,356,215 of record NZ_JAPZBD010000003.1, read on the forward strand.
GACACGCCCGCGTTCGACGCCGCCCAGCTCGCGCCGTCGTCCTCGGAGCGGTACACGCCCCCGGTGGAGACGGCGACCGTCACCCGGCGCGCGTCGCGCGGGTCGAGGAGGACGGTGTGCAGACCGAGCCCGCCACCGCCGGGAGTCCACTGCTCCCGGTGGGGGTGCTCCCACAGCGGGCGGACGAGCTCGAAGGACTCGCCGCCGTCCAGCGAGCGGAACAGCGCGGCGGGCTCGGTGCCGGCGTAGAAGACGTCGGGTTCCACGGCGCTGCCCGGGGCGAGCTGCCAGAGGCGTTCCAGGGAGGCCCCGGTGCCGGCCGGGAACCTGACCGCGGGGCGGCCGGGCTCGTGCCACGAGGCGCCCAGGTCGGTGGAGGAGAACACGGACGGCCCCCAGTGCGCGCTGTCCCCGCCGACCAGCATCCGGGGACGGCCGGAGCGCGTGTCGAGCGTCAGGGCCGAGACCGCCTGGTCGGTGAAGTGCGTGCCGATCCGCTGCCAGCCGCCGCCCGCTGGGACCGGCCCGGCGCCGGCCCGCCGTCGGAAGAGGAACAGGCCTTTGCGCGTGCCGACGGCCAGTAGTACGTCAGTCATGCGAGGACACCTCCGGGACGCCGTCGTCCGTTCACCTTCGGCAGCCGAAGGCGCACCGTGCTAACGCGCGGAGCGCACCTCGGTCGCGCAGCGCGAAACGTGTCGTCGGTGTGCACCCGGCCACTGACAACGGCGCCCCGGGCGGGTGTCCGGGCAGGTCAGGCGGCGCGCCCGTACTGGACGGGTCCGGTGACGTGGCCGGCGCCGAGCTCGCGGGCCGCGCGGCGGGGCCACGAGGGCTCGCGCAGCAGCTGACGGCCCAGCAGGACCGCGTCGGCCTCGCCGCCCGCGACGATCTTCTCCGCCTGGCCCGGCTCGGTGATCAGCCCGACGGCCGCAACCGGCAGCCCGGTCTCGGACCGCACCCGCGTGGCGAAGGGGACCTGGTACCCGGGGCCGGTGGGGATGGACACGTTCGGTGCGTTGCCGCCGCTGGAGACGTCGAGCAGGTCCACGCCGTGCTGCCGCAGCAGGGCCGCGAGGCGCACGGTGTCCGCCACGGTCCAGCCGTCGGGCTCCAGCCAGTCCGTCGCGGAGACGCGGAAGAACAGGGGTAGGTCCTCGGGCCACACCGTGCGGACCGCGTCCACCACCTCCAGCGCGAAGCGGACGCGGTTGTCGAAGCTGCCGCCGTAGGCGTCGGTGCGGTGGTTGCTGTGCGGGGAGAGGAACTCGCCGATGAGGTACCCGTGGGCGCCGTGGATCTCGACGACCCGGAACCCGGCGGTCAGGGCCCGGCGTGCGGAGTCGGCGAACTGCCCGGCGATCTCCTGGATCTGCTCGACGGTCAGCTCGTGCGGCACCGGGTGGTCCTCGTCGAAGGGCACGGGGCTCGGGGCCGAGGGGAGCCACCCCTCCGCGTCCGGCCCGAGCGGTGCACCGCCGCGCCACGGGCGGTCGGTGGAGGCCTTGCGGCCGGCGTGGGCGAGCTGGATGCCCGGCACGGTCCCCTGCTCGGTGAGGAAGTCGGCGATGCGCCGCAGTCCCGCCGTCTGCTCGTCGTTCCACAGGCCGAGGTCGGCGGGGCTGATGCGGCCCTCGGGGCTGACGCCCGTGGCCTCGAGGAGGATGAGACCCGTCCCGCCCGTGGCGCGGGCGGCGTAGTGGGCGAAGTGCCAGTCGCCCGCCACGGACGTCAGCGGGCCCTGGGCCGGGGCCGAGTACTGGCACATCGGAGCCATCCAGACCCGGTTCGGGATGGTGAGGGACCGCAGGGTGCAGGGCTCGAACAGGGCGCTCACGAAGACTCCTCAGGACGGTGTCGCGCTGGGTGGATGCTCGTACGATAAGCATCGTAGTACGCCAGGTGTCAAACTACGATGGCTTTCGTACTATGGAGACGTGACACCGACTTCCTCCCCACCCTCACCGCCCCCCGGCCGCGAGCTGGACCACCCGGACCGCACGGAGATCCGGCTGGAGCACGTGCTGCACGCCTTCGCCGACCCGATGCGGCTGGCCGTCGTCCGCCAGCTGGCGGACGGACCCGCGGAGCAGAGCTGCTCCGCGCTGGAGCTGCCGGTGTCGAAGTCCACCAGCACGCACCACTTCCGCGTCCTGCGGGAGAGCGGGGTGATCCGACAGACCTATCGGGGCACCGCCAAGCTCAACCGGCTGCGCCGCGACGACCTGGACACGCTCTTCCCGGGCCTCCTCGACAGCGTGCTGGCGGCCGCCGGGGCCAACCCGCCGCGGGAGGCCTGAGCGGACGCGCCCTCAGGTGCTCTGCCGGGCTGCCTTCAGCAGCCCGTCCCAGTCGGGGATCTTCGCGGTGGTACGGGCCAGGGAGCTCCCGAGCCGCGCCTCGGCGGCCTCGATGTCCAGCCAGCCCGACCACGGCACCGGATGACGCCCTTCCGCGCTCAGCCGCACGAGCGGGTCCTCCCCGGCGACGGGGCGGGCGGCGAGGGCCTCGGCGTCGGCCATCAGCGCCGTCACCGTCTCCTTGGCGCACGGCCGGTTGGTGCCGATCACGCCGGTGGGACCGCGCTTGATCCACCCGGCCACGTACTCGCCCGGGGAGGGAGCACCGTCCCGGAGTACGCGCCCGCCCGCGTTGGGGACGGTGCCGCTCGCCGCGTCGAAGGGCAGCCCCGCGAGGGGCACGCCCCGGTATCCCACCGAGCGGAGCACCCACTGGGCCTCGATGTCCTCGAACTCGCCGGTGCCGGTCACCCCGCCGTGCCCATCCGGGGCGGTGCGTTCGAAGCGCACGGCGCGCACCGAGCCGCCCGCGGTGCCGAGCACCTCCACCGGCCGCAGGAAGAAGCGCAGGTCGATCCGCGGGCCGGTGGGGAGCGCCGCCGGGTCGTCCGGCCGGCTCCAGCTCTCCAGTACCGCCAGGTTCCGCCGCGCGGCGGCCGGCAGGTCCCCGGGATCGCCGACGGCGGGGTCGCGGGCCAGTTCCGACGCGTGAGTCGTGGTCCGCACGCCGGGCAGCGTGCCCAGCTCCCTCAGCTCCTTGGTGGTGAACTTGGCCTGCGAGGGGCCGCGCCTCCCCACCATGTGCACCGTCCGGGCCGGTCCGGCGGCGAGCGCGTCCAGAGGCGCCTGCGGCATGTCCGTGGTGTGCAGCTCGGCCGCGCCGCGCACCAGCATCCTGGCCACGTCCACGGCCACGTTGCCGACGCCGATCACCACGACCGAGCGGGCGGTGAGGGGGAAGCCGTCCCGGGCGTCGGGGTGCCCGCTGTACCAGGAGACGAAGTCCGTCGCCGAGCAGCTGCCGTCCAGGTCCTCGCCGGGGATGCCGAGCCGCCGGTCGGTGGCCGCGCCGACGCAGTACACCACGGCGTGGTAGAGCCGGCGCAGCTCCTCGGGCGCCACGCCGCCCTCGCCGACGGGCACGTTCCCGATGAACCGCACCCGCGAATCCTCCAGCACGCGCCGCAGGTTGTTCTGGAGCGACTTGATCTTCTCGTGGTCGGGCGCCACGCCGTAGCGGACGAGGCCGTAGGGGCACGGCAACCGGTCCAGGACGTCCACCGCGAGCGTGGACGTGGGGTCCTGGTCCAGCAGCGCCTGCACGGTGTAGACCCCGCTGGGCCCCGAGCCGACGACGGCAACGCGCTGGAGAGTACTCACGGCCGCGGTCTCCCTTCGCCTGGATACGTCCAGCATGGCACCGCGAACGGCCGGTCGGGAGACCGCTCGCGGCGCGGGAAACGGGCTTCGAGACTCCGTCGCGGCCCGCTCCACCGGAATCCGGGCGCGCTTCGTGGTGGCCGCGGGCGCGGGCGCCGGGGAGAGCCGCCGACTACCGCCGGGGTGCGTTCTGCGGCGGGCCGCCGGTGCCATCGCGGGCACCCGGTTCCTCGCAGCGGCAGTCGCCGCGCACCAGCCGCAGCGGGCGGGACCCGCCCGGCGGTTCGTCGCCCGGCGGGTATCCGAGCCGCCAGTCCAGCCCGTACCGGCTGAACAGCTCGGCACGCAGCCGGGGCAGGGGCATCGGGATGCCGGGCAGCAGTGCGGCGACGACGGCGCCCATCAACAGGGCGCGCAGCAGCGGGTAGTCGGTGTCCAGGTCCGTCGAGCCGTAGCCCTCCATCGCGCGGCGCAGCTCGGCCGCCAGGCGCTGCTGCTCCTCGCACTGCACGAAGCCCTCCTGCTGGAGTATGCCCGCCATGTGCGTGCGCATCAGGGTGGGATGCGTGCGGGTGAGCCCGAGGACGGCGTCGATCGCCCGTGCGAGCATCTCGCGGCCCGCGTCGGGCCCGCTCGGCCGCGGCTGCGCGTCCAGGGCCGCGCTGAGCGTTCGGTGCATCAGACGGTGCACGGCGGACTGGAGCAGCTGGCGCTTGCCGGGGAAGTAGTACGAGATCAGCCCGCGCGCGGCTCCGGCGCGGCCCGCGATGTCGCCGAGCGTGGTGGCCTCGTAACCCCGCTCGCCGACCAGCTCCACCGTCGCCTGGAGCAGCCGCTCGCGCGAGCGTCGGCGCAATTCTTCGTTGACCGAAGCGCTCCGAGGGGACATCCTGTAACTCCTGCGTTGACTGGCTCCCAGCCAATATACTCAGCCAGGTGCGGGAGCATGCCTGGTCGGGTCTGCTCCCCGGGGGTTGGTCTCGGGCGACGCGGGGGATCGCCCGAGACCGGCCCCCGCCTTTCGTGTGCTCGCCGTGTGCCGCCGGGGCTTCCGGCCGGCTTTCCGTCGCCGCCCCACCACCGCCGTCCGCTGCGGCGCGGCCGCTCAGCCCGGCCTCAGCCCAGCGCCCGCAGCCCGGGCACGAACGTCACCAGCAACGGGACGACGGGGATCATCGAGGCCAGCGCGCTCACCCGGATCCGCCGGGCGACCGAGAGCCGTTCGGCAGGGCCGAGCAGCCGGTTCACCCGGTGCGGCAGGTGGCCGTGGTGCCCGGGTCCGCCGTGACCGCCGGCGGTGAACACACCCCGGTCCTCGTTGAGGCCCACCAGTGCCAGCGCGGTGGTCAGCCGCCCGCAGCGGCGGGACGCCACGTCGTCGGCCGCCAGCTCCACCAGCCGGTGCATCTGCTGCCGGAACGCCTGGTAGACCGGGACCCGGGGAAAGGCGGAGGCGAGCGCGGAGGAGCAGTACAGCAACCAGTCGTGCCGGGCCCGCACATGACCCTCCTCGTGAGCCAGGACGGCGGCCAGCTGCCGCCCCTCGAGACGCCGCAGGGCCCCCGTCGTGACCACCAGCCGGGGGTCCGTGCCGGGCAGCCACCAGGCGTCGGGCCGCTCGGCCTCCAGCACCGTCAGCTGTCCGCCGCCGGTCTCCTCTTCGCCCGGCAGCCGCGGCGAGCGGGTGCGCAGCTCCGCGCGCCGGGCGCGGCGGGCCGCCCGGGCGCCGAGCACCTCGCGCGTGAGCATCGCCGCCGTCCAGGCGCCGCACGCGAAGAGGGCGATGGCCAGCGTCGCCGCCCAGGGGTCGCCCTCGCCGGAGAGCGCGTACGCCTCGATCACCTGCTGCGGGGCGGGGGCGAACACATGCCCCCTGACCGCCTGCCAGGCCTCGGCGCCGCACAGCGCCATGGCCAGGACGCAGCACAGGAGGACGGCCGCCACGACGCACTGCCACACCCACAGCGCGAGCACCGGTTCACGGTCGGCCCAGGAGCTGCGGGCGAGGAGCCGCGGAGCCAGGGCTGCGGTCAGACCACCCAGCAGGATGAGCGCGAGCGCGACCGTCATGGGCACAGGGTAAGACCGCGCGCTACCGCCCGGTACGGCGGTGTCCCCGAAGTGACGTACACCTCACGGGCTCTGGTGGCCGCTCACCCCAGCACCATGGCGCACATGGCCACCGTGAGCATCAGCCGGCAGGCCTCCGCCACCTCGGCCGTGCCCGAGCCCGGAGGGCCGGCGGCGGGCAGCAGCCGCACGCCGCCGAGCACGGCACGGGCGCAGAAGTAGACCAGTAGCGCACCGGTGACCGCGGGCGGACCGCCGCCGTGTCCCGCGCCGAGCGGCAGCATGAGCCAGGCCATCGCGACGGCCTCGACCAGGTGGTGGAACTGGTGCGGGACGCCGCGCAGCCCCAGGGCGAGCGCCCACAGGGCCAGGGCGCCGAAGACGGCGACGTGGGCGGCGTCGGGCAGCACGCCGCCCGGTATCGCCATCAGGGCCATGGCGAACCCCATCACCGCCTCGGCGGCGGCGGCCTCCGTGGGACGCCGGCCGGCTTCCCGGGCGCCGCCCCGCGCCGCCTGCCGGGCGCGGACGAGGCAGAGCGCACCGGCGAGCGCGCAGACGCCGGCCAGCAGCCAGCCGACCTGTGCCGGGACGTGCATGCCCACCGCTCCCTCCCCGTCCCGGGAAGGTTGCCCGGCACGAGACCGGCACGCGGGGAGCGCACCGGAGCACAAGGGGGCGCTGGGCGGGAACGGCAGGGCGGGCGTCAGATGCCCGGCCGGTAGCGCAGGGGGTGGTCGTCGGGGATCTGGACGACGCACAGCCGCACCTCGTCCGGGGCCGCGACCCACATCTCCACCAGGCCCCAGGGTTCGCGCACCGGAGGGCGCAGGATCTCCACGCCGCGCCCGGCCAGTTCCTCGTGCGCCCCGGCGGCGTCGGCCACCTGGAGCCACAGCCGCAGGCCCGGCGCGGACGGCTGCCCGGCACGACCGGAGACCTCCAGGAAGCCGCCCCCGAGGAAGTACACCGTGCCGCGCTCCGGGCCGGTCCCGAACTCCCGTTGGACGGTGAGTCCGAGCCGGCGTCCGTAGTAGTCGCGGGCCTCTTCCGGGTCGGTCGGCCGCAGCAGCACCCTGCTGCTCAACACATGCACCATGCGGCGACTCTAGGGCCGCGGGCCCCGGTAGCGGGTCAGCCGCGGGCCCGCGGCCTCCCGGCGCGCCGGTTAGGCTCTCCGGTCATGGATGCCGCACACTCCGCCCCGCTCGCGTTCCGGGAGGCCACCGAGGACGACGTCGAGCCGCTGGTCGCCCTCGTCGAGTCCGCCTACCGTGGCGAGGCCAGCCGGGTGGGCTGGACGACCGAGGCCGACCTCCTGGACGGTCAGCGCACCGACCCGGACGGGGTGCGTGCGGGGCTCAAGGACCCGGAGAGCCGGGTGCTGGTGGCCGAGGCGGGCGGAGAGCTCGTCGCCTGCTGCCAGCTGGAGCGCCGCCCGGGGGCCGAGGGGGTGGCGGTCTACTTCGGGATGTTCGCGGTCCGGCCCGGCCTGCAGGGCGGCGGGCTGGGACGCCGGGTGCTGGCCGAGGCGGAGCGCACGGCGGCGGAGCTGTGGGGCGCCCGCGCCATGGAGATGACCGTCATCACGCAGCGCGAGGATCTCATCGCCTGGTATGTGCGCCGCGGTTACACCAGGACGGGCCGGATGAGCCCGTTCCCGTACGGCGACGAGCGCTTCGGCCTGCCGCGCCGTCCCGACCTGCGCTTCGAACTGCTGGTCAAGCCTTTGCGCTGACCGCCTGCCGGATGTCCGGCAGATCGGTGACCACACCGTCCAGGCCCAGCTCGCGGCCGCGGGCGAGCTCTTCCGCGGTGTTGACGGTCCAGCTGATCACCTTCAGGCCCGCGGCGTGGCACCGCTCCACCGTCTCGGCGGTCAGGCGCGGGAGCTCGCAGGAGACCATCGCCGCGCCGAGGCCGACGGCCCGCTCGGGCGCCGTCGGCGTGGACGCGCCGGTGACGAGGGCGACGGGGATGTCCGGGAGGCGTTCGCGGGTCTCCCGCAGGGCCTCGTCGTGGAAGGAGATGACCCAGATCCGCTCGTGCAGCCGGCGGCGCTCGATGAGGTCGGCGAGGACCCGGGCGGCGGCCGCGTCCTTGATCTCGGCCTGCATGGGGACGTCCACCGCGTCCACGACCTCCTCGAAGACCGGCACCCGTTCGCCCAGCCCGGCGTCCAGCCCGCGCAGCTCCGCCAGGGTCATGTCGCCGACCAGCCCCGAGCCGTCCGTGGTGCGGTCCACCTGGGCGTCGTGCATGACGACCAGCTCACCGTCCTTGCTGAGGTGGAGGTCGAGTTCGATCATGTCGAACCCCTCCGCCTCCGCGCGGCGGAAGGACCGCAGCGTGTTCTCCGGCTCGACGCCCATCACCCCGCGGTGTCCGACGGTCAGCAGTGCCACGTGCGCTTCTCCTGTTCGCGTGCCCGGTCCGGCCGCCGGTCAGCCTAGCCGCAGCCCGGCGCGGAACCCCTGAGAGGGCGAACGGCATGAAACGGGCTGTTCTGGTGAACACGGCATAACGGCATCTACTCCTGCGATCTCGGCATACGTGCGTGAAATTCCTGGGGTTCGCAGGGGTGTGACGGAAGAAACCTGTGTTTCCCCCGGTTGTGCGGGAAGATTTCCTGCGTCTCCACTTGAGATGGTCGCGTGACTATGCCTACGGTGAGACTGACAAGATTTTCTTCCGTGGAGGGACGGTTATGGCGGAGATTCTTTCGCGGGTCGGTGTCGAGGATGGTGTTCGTCCTGTGAGTGCCGGGATATCCGCATCGGTGAGCGAGACCGAGCGGATCGTCGAGCGGCCCGAGTGGGCGGCGCTGAAGGAGGCGGTGGAGCGCATCCGCCCCTGGCAGTCCAAGGACGGTTCCATCGACTTCGCCGCCGACGAGGCGCCCACCCGGGAGGCAGCCTCCGCCGAGGTCGGGCGCGTCATCGCCGCCGTCGAGCGGCTGGCCCCCCTGCTGCCGCACAACGAGGCCTACCACCAGGCGCTCGTCGCCGACCTGCGTCGCTGGGCCGACGGCGGCTTCGAGGTGCCGGACTTCCTCGACTCGCTGCTCGCCTTCCAGCCGGCCGGACAGCGTGTCGACGGCCGCCAGCACCTGGTCGTCTTCCCCATGTACACGCAGAACGGCAATCCCGACCGCAACCTCGAGGCCGTCGTCCTGCGCATGGTCTGGCCCGACTGGCTGGCCGAACTGGAGCGCACGCGCTACGACAACCCGCTCTTCCTCGGCATCACCTTCGAGGACTTCACCAGCGGCTACGACACGCACTCCGCCGTCCTCTTCCCGGAGACGATCGCCGTGCGCGAGGCGCCCGAGCGCTTCAGCTGGGGCGGCATCTTCTGTGACCGCGAGGCCGCCCGGTTCCGCCGCGTCGTGCGGGCCGCCTGCGACGTGACCAGCCTGGAGCTTCCCGAGGAGGCCCTGGAGCTGCTCGGCGACCAGGAGCGCACCCAGCAGACCTTCGTGCTGTGGGACATGGTGCACGACCGCACCCACAGCCACGGCGACCTGCCGTTCGACCCGTTCATGATCAAGCAGCGCCAGCCGTTCTGGATGTACGGCCTGGAGGAGCTCCGCTGCGACCTGACCGCCTTCCACGAGGCCGTGAAGCTGGAGGCCGACGGCTTCCCGCAGGGCCGGGACGTGCAGTACGCGGTCATTCTGGAGCGCCTCTTCCGCTTCCCCGTCACCGGTGGGCGCAACCGCAACTACGACGGTCTGGGCGGTCAGCTCCTCTTCGCCTACCTGCACCAGAGCGAAGCGCTGCGCTGGCGCGACAACAAGCTCAGCATCGACTGGGACCGGGCCCGCGAGGTCACCGTGCGGCTCCGCGAGGAGATCGAGACGCTCTACCGGCGCGGCATCGACCGTCCCAAGCTCGTGCACTGGTTCAAGGCCTACGAGCTGGTCTCCACCTACCTCGCCCCGCACCCGGGCTCGACCTGGGCCAAGGGCCCCGACGCCCTGGACCTCACCCTGCCGCCGCGCAAGCTGGTCGACGAGGTGCACCCGGACGAGTTCCCGCTGAGCATGTTCTACGAGGCGCTGGCCAAGAAGCTGCGTGGTGTGATCGCCTCCACCGAGGGCATTCGCGGGAACGCCGCCACCGTTCCCGTGGCGGCGTGAGGACGCCCCACCGGGCGGTGCGAGGGCAGTGGAAGACGGCTCAGGCCGACAGGCAGGCACAGTGGAGGCGAACAGTATGACGAGCGGTACCGCCGGCAACGGAAGTGGTGCGGGATCACTGGAGGGCGCGGTCGTGGCGGTGGCCGGGGCTGGCGGCCCGGCGGGGCACGCCGTGCTGCGGCGGCTCGCCGAGGCGGGAGCCGTCGTGGTGGGCGCGGACGCCGACCCCGAGCGGCTCGCCCAGGGGGTGGACGCCGCCCGCTCCGCGCACGGCGGGGCGACGGTCACCGGTGACACGGTCGACCTGCTGAACCTGGAGGAGACCAGGGAGTGGGCCCGGCGCACGGAGAAGGAGTTCGGCCGGATCGACGGACTGATCCACCTCGTGGGCGGCTGGCGCGGCTCCGCGAGCTTCGCCGACACCGACCTGGCCGACTGGGACGTGCTGGAGCGGCTGCTGGTCCGGACGGTCCAGCACACCTCGCTGGCGTTCGAGGCCGCCCTGAACCGCAGCGGCCGGGGCCGGTACCTCCTCGTGAGCGCCGCCGGGGCCAGCAGGCCGACGGCGGGCAACGCCGCCTACGCGGCGGCCAAGGCGGCTGCCGAGGCGTGGACGCTCGCCCTGGGCGACGCCTTCCGCAAAGCCGGGGGCGAGAGCGGTCCGCAGGCGGCGGCTGGGATTCTGGTGGTCAAGGCCCTGGTGCACGAGGCCATGCGCAAGGAGCGGCCGAACGCCAAGTTCGCCACCTTCACCGACGTCACCGAGCTGGCGGAGGCCATCGTGGACACCTGGACGACGCCCACCGAGGAAGTGAACGGACAGCGCCTGTGGCTCACCCCGAAGCCCTGACGGACGCCGGCTCCGGCCGGATCGACACCCGGACCGAAGCCCGGCGGCACCACGACCCCCTGACGCGCGGTTTCGCCAGCGACAACTACGCGGGCGCGCACCCCGAGGTGCTGGCCGCGATCGCGCTGGCGAACGGCGGCCACCAGACCGCCTACGGCGGAGACGTGTACACCGAGCACCTGCAGCACGTCATACGCCGGCACTTCGGCCCCCGGGCCGAGGCGTTCCCCGTCTTCAACGGGACGGGGGCCAACGTCGTCGCGCTGCAGGCGGTCACCGACCGGTGGGGCGCCGTCATCGCCGCGGACACCGCGCACATCCACGTCGACGAGTGCGGAGCCCCCGAGCGGGTCGGCGGCCTCAAGCTGCTGACGGTCCCCACCGAGGACGGCAAGCTCACCCCCGAGCTGATCGACCGGGAGGCCTACGGCTGGGACGACGAGCACCGGGCCATGCCGCAGGTCGTCTCGATCACGCAGAGCACGGAGCTGGGCACCCTCTACACGCCCGCGGAGATCAAGGCGATCTGCCGGCACGCGCACGAGCGGGGCATGACCGTCCACCTGGACGGCTCGCGCATCGCGAACGCCGCGGCCGCGCTCGACGTCCCCATGCGGACGTTCACCAACGCGGCGGGCGTGGACCTGCTCTCCCTGGGCGGGACGAAGAACGGCGCGCTGTTCGGCGAGGCCGTCGTCGTCCTCAACCCCGACGCGGTGCGGGCGATGAAGCACCTGCGCAAGCTGTCCATGCAGCTCGCGTCGAAGATGCGCTTCGTGTCCGTGCAGCTGGAGGCCCTGCTCACCGGCGACCTGTGGCTGCGCAACGCGCGGCACGCCAACGCCATGGCGCGGCGACTGGCCGAGGGGGTCCGCACGGTCGAGGGCGTGGAGATCCTCTACGCGGTGCAGGCGAACGCCGTCTTCGCCCGGCTGCCGCACGAGGTCAGCGAGCGGCTGATGAAGCACTACCGCTTCTACTTCTGGGACGAGGCGGTGGGCGTCGTGCGCTGGATGTGCTCCTTCGACACGACCGAGGAGGACGTCGACGGCTTTGTGGCGGCTCTCCGAGCGGAGATGACCGCATCCGCATGAATATGCGTGGTTAAGAAAATCTATGCGCACGGTCCATGGCTCCGGCTACGGTCGGGCCATGGACCTCGTGCCCGTGGCCGCACCGGCCGCCTACCTGGCCACCTGTCCGGCCGTCGACCACCACCACCCCGTCGTCCGGGACCTCGCCGCCCGGCTGTGGAGGGACGCTTCCCCGAGTGCTCCGCTTCGCGCGGGCAGGGGGCGCCCCCATGACGCCGTCGCCTTCGCCTCCGCCGCCTTCCACCACGTCCGCGACCGGGTGTGCCACTCGATGGACAGCGGTGAGCAGCACGTCACCTGGCGGGCCTCGGACGTGCTCGCCCGGTCGACCGGCATCTGCTACGCCAAGGCGCACGCCCTGGCCGCCCTCCTGCGCTCCCAGGGGCTCCCGGCGGCGCCGGCGGCTTACGGGTGCTGGGGAGCGGGTGCGGAACCGCCCAGGTGGGCGGGGAGCCACCAGGCGTCCTCCGAGTCCTTGGGCCGTGCCGGATAGGCGCGCTGTGCGGCCTCCAGCAGCTCCTGCACCCGCTCCCGCAGCCGCTCGGTGACGGCGGCGACCGACTCCCCGGCCCGCGGGCGCAGCGGGGCGCCGACGCGGATGGTGATGGGGAAGTGGTTGCGGCCGAAGTCCCGCGAGCGCCCCTTCGTCCACAGCCGCTGCGTGCCCCACAGGGCGACCGGCAGCAGCGGCACGTCGGCCTCCTGGGCCATCCGCGCCGCGCCGCTCTTGAACTCCTTGAGGGTGAACGACTCGGAGATCGTCGCCTCGGGGAACACGCCGACGACCTCACCGGAGCGCAGGGCGCTCACGGCGTGGCGGTAGGCGTCCAGCCCGGCCGAGCGGTCGACGGGGATGTGCTTCATGGCGCGCATCAGCGGCCCGGACACCTTGTGCCGGAAGACCGACTCCTTGGCCATGAAGCGCACCAGGCGCTTCGCCGGCAGCGCGGCCTTGCCGGCGAAGATGAAGTCGAGGTAGCTGATGTGGTTGCTGACCAGGACCGCGCCCCCGTCGTGCGGCACATGCTCGGTGCCCTCGATGTCGAATCGCAGGTCGAGCGCCTTGAACCAGGTGAGTGCCGCGCGGACGACGGGCGGGTAGACCAGCTCAGCCATGTGGGTCCTTCGTGGGGTGGAGAGTGCCAGGGAGGTGTACCCGGCCAGAAACGGAACTTACGCGTGCGTAACTTCACCGGCCAGCCCGGGGCGGGGAGATCCCGGTCACGTTCCCCGTGGCGCCGCCCGGGAACCCGCACCCGTCACGCGGACGTTCTGCCGGGGGCGTGGCTGTGGGGCCGGAACGGCCGCGCGGAACGGGAGCAGGGAAACGGAGCACGGGATGCGGGCGGCCGGGAGGAGCGGCGGAGTGCGCGACGAGGACGGGGCGCTGCTGGGCCCCGGCGACATCGGTGTGGCACGGCTGGGGCGGCGGGCCACCCTGGTCCAGTTCTCCACGGCCTTCTGCCAGCCGTGCCGGGGGACGCGCGGGGTGCTGCGCCGTGTGAGCGCGATGGTGGAGGGCGTCCGGCACGTGGAGGTGGACGCTGAGGACAACCTGGAGCTCGTCCGCCGTCTGGGGGTGTCCGCCACGCCGACGGTCCTCGTGCTCGACGCGCGGGGCCGGATCGTGCGCCGAGCCGCCGGTATGCCCCGCACCTCGGACGTGATCGCCGCGCTGGGCGAGGTGTTGTGAGCGCCGCGTGACGGATCTCGCACCCGGTGCGGCCCGTGACCGCTTGACGGGGGGAGGCATGCGTCGTCAGGGTGACGTGAGGTGATGACCATGGGTGAGGGACGGCATGGAGGCCGCCGGTGACGGTGTCCGGCGCGGTCGGCGCCGTGGTGCGCGAAGGCGGTCCCGAGCTGCTGCGGGCGGCGTTCCGGCGCCATCCCGCGGGGGTGGCCGTGATCACTGCGGCGGAGGACGCGGGCCGGGGCGGTTCGTCCCGGCCGGTGGGCTTCACCGCCACGTCCCTGGCCTCGGTGGCCGCCGAGCCGCCGCTGCTGTCTTTCGGGATCGGCACGGGCTCGTCGAGCTGGCCCGCTGTCGCGGGGGCCGCCCATGTGGGTGTCCATCTGCTGGGTGAGCACCAGCAGGAGATCGCGGCGACGTTCGCCCGCAGCGGGGCGGACCGTTTCGCCCCGCCGCTGCGCTGGTTCTCCGGCCCGTTCGGCGTACCGGTTCTCCAGGAGGTGCCGGCCTGGCTGGTGTGCCGGGTCACCGCGCGCGTGCCCGCGGGGGACCACCGCGTCGTCATCGCCGAGGTGGTCGCCGGAAGTGCCGGGGGGTCGGGACGCCCTCTGCTCTATCACCAGGGGCGCTTCACGGCGTTGCGTGATTGAGTCGTCCCACAGGGTGGTGTCGCTTCCCGCGTTGGCAAGGTCACAGTTGGTCGGCCTTGATTAGCGGGAATGTGATGGATGTACTGACGAGTAATAAACTGGTCGGAGGGTCCGGCCCACCCGGCCGGAACCCGCCCCAGCAGGCGCCTATGCTGCCTGCACGAGGCAGCCCGTAAAGACGATGCAGTAGGAGAGCCGGCGTGAGCTTGAGGATCGTTGTCTGTGTGAAGTACGTGCCCGACGCCACCGGCGACCGGCACTTCGCCGAGGACCTGACCACCGACCGTGACGCGGTGGACGGTCTGCTCTCGGAGCTCGACGAGTACGCCGTCGAGCAGGCGCTGCAGATCGCCGAGGATGCCGACGACGCCGAGGTCACCGTCGTCACCGTGGGCCCGGAGGACGCGAACGACGCGCTGCGCAAGGCGCTGTCCATGGGCGCCGACAAGGCCGTCCACGTGGAGGACGACGACCTGCACGGCACCGACGCCATGGGCACCTCCCTGGTCCTGGCCAAGGCCATCGAGCACACCGGGTACGACCTGGTGATCTGCGGTATGGCCTCCACCGACGGCACGATGGGCGTGCTGCCCGCGCTGCTGGCCGAGCGCCTGGGTGTGCCGCAGGTCACGCTGCTGTCCGAGATCTCCGTGGCCGACGGCAAGGTGAGCGGGCGCCGCGACGGCGACGCCGCCACCGAGCAGCTTGAGGCCGCCCTCCCGGCCGTCGCGTCGGTCACCGACCAGTCCGGCGAGGCCCGGTACCCCTCCTTCAAGGGCATCATGGCCGCCAAGAAGAAGCCGGTGGAGTCCCTGGACCTGGACGACCTCGACGTCGAGGCCGAGGAGGTCGGCCTGGAGGGCGCCTGGACGAAGGTCGACGAGGCCGCCGCGCGCCCGGCCCGCACCGCCGGCACCGTCGTGAAGGACGAGGGCGAGGGCGGCAAGCAGCTCGCCGAGTTCCTCGCGGGCCAGAAGTTCATCTGAGCCGCGCAGCCCGCCCCCAAGCCCGCACATTCCTCGCAGGAGCAATCCCATGGCTGAAGTCCTTGTCTACGTCGACCACGTGGACGGTGCCGTCCGCAAGCCCACCCTGGAGCTGCTGACCCTGGCCCGCCGCATCGGCGAGCCGGTCGCGGTCCACCTCGGCGCCGGTGCCGACGCCGCCGCCCCGACCCTCGCCGAGTACGGCGCGGTGAAGGTCCTGGCCGCCGACGCCCCCGAGTTCGCCGACTACCTCGTCGTGCCCAAGGTGGACGCGCTGCAGGCCGCGTGCGAGGCCGTCTCGCCCGCCACCGTGCTGCTGCCGTCCTCCGCCGAGGGCAAGGAGATCGGTGCCCGCCTCGCGCTGCGCCTGGGCTCCGGAATCATCACCGACGCGGTGGACCTGGAGGCCGGTGACGAGGGCCCGGTGGCCACGCAGTCCGTGTTCGCCGCGGCCTTCACCACCAAGTCCCGCGTCTCCAAGGGCACCCCGGTCATCACCGTCAAGCCCAACTCGGCCGCCCCCGAGGCCGCCGCCGCGGCCGGTGCCGTCGAGCAGCTCTCCGTCTCCTTCGGTGCGCTGGCCACCGGCACCAAGGTCGTCTCGCGCACGCAGCGCGAGTCCTCCGGCCGTCCCGAGCTGACCGAGGCCGCGATCGTCGTCTCCGGCGGCCGTGGTGTCGGCGGCGCGGAGAACTTCAACGTCGTGGAGTCGCTGGCCGACTCCCTCGGTGCCGCCGTCGGCGCCTCGCGCGCCGCCGTCGACGCCGGCTGGTACCCGCACACCAGCCAGGTCGGCCAGACCGGCAAGACCGTCTCGCCGCAGCTCTACATCGCGGCCGGCATCTCCGGCGCGATCCAGCACCGGGCCGGCATGCAGACGTCGAAGACGATCGTCGCCGTCAACAAGGACGCCGAGGCGCCGATCTTCGACCTGGTCGACTACGGCGTCGTCGGCGACCTCTTCGAGGTCGTCCCGCAGCTCACCGAGGAGGTCAAGTCTCGCAAGGGCTGACCCCTCCCGAGGCCGACGGCCGGGGCCCGCGTGGTGCACACCGCGCGGGCCCCGGCCGTTTTCGCGCACCCGCCGCCCGTGCGGCGGCGCCCCGCCCGCCTGCCGGGCGGGGTGTTGACGCACGGGGAGGCGGAGGCATAGCGTCCCAACAACTTCAACGTTTTGTTGATTGCCGGTGTGTGCGGCCGCCGCGGGGCGGCCGGGAAGCAGAGGGAGTGCAGATGACGCAGGGCCGACCGGAGGCGAACGGCACCCAGGCGGCGGTCACCACGACGTTCACGGGCGGCGTGGCGGAGCGGATCGGGGCCGCGCTGGCCGCCGTCGACGCCGAGCTGGACCGGCGCTACCCCGGCGACCCCGGCACCCGTCAGCCCGTCCACACCGTCTACGTCCCCGGTGACGTCTTCGCCGCCGACACCGCCCGCTCCTGGGGCGACCAGGCCCTGGCACTCCTGGACGAGCACGCGCCGGACGCCGGGGCGCTGGGCGCCGTCCTCGGACTGGACGACGCCCTCGCCGAGGGCGTCCACGACCGGGTGCGCGCCAAGCTGCGCCGGGAGCCGGTCGAGGACCTGCGCATCGACTTCGAGGACGGCTACGGCAATCGGCCCGACGCCGAGGAGGACGCCGCGGCCGCCCGCGCCGCCCGGCTGGTCACCGAGGCCTTCGCCGACGGCGAGCCCTCCCGGGTGCCGCCCTTCCTCGGCATCCGGCTCAAGTGCATGGAGGCCGCGGTGCGCGACCGCGGCATCCGCACCCTGGACATCTTCCTCACCGGGCTCCTGGAGGCCGGTGCCCTGCCCGAGGGGCTGGTCCTCACCCTGCCGAAGGTGACGTACGCCGAGCAGGTCACCGCCATGGTGCGGTTGTGCGAGGAGTTCGAGAAGGCGCGGGACCTCACCCCCGGGCGGATCGGGTTCGAGATCCAGATCGAGACCAGCCAGTCCATCCTGGGCGCCGACGGGCGGGCCACCGTCGCCCGCATGATCGACGCCGCCGAGGGCCGGGCCACCGGCCTGCACTACGGCACCTTCGACTACAGCGCCTGCTGCGGCGTGAGCGCCGCCCACCAGTCTCTGGACCACCCCGTGGCCGACCACGCCAAGGCCGTCATGCAGGTGGCCGCGGCCGGCACCGGCGTGCGGCTGTCCGACGGCTCCACCAACGTCCTGCCCGTCGGCCCTGCCGAGCAGGTGCACGCCGCGTGGCGGCTTCACCACGACCTCGTCCGCCGCTCCCTGGCCCGCGCCTACTACCAGGGCTGGGACATGCACCCCGGTCACCTGCCGACGCGCTACGCGGCCGTCTACGCGTTCTACCGCGAGGGTTACGAGCGGGCCGCCGCCCGCATCGCCGCCTACGCCGGCAACGCCGGAGGCGCGGTCATGGACGAGCCGGCCACCGCCAAGGCCCTGGCCGGCTACCTCCTGCGCGGTCTGGACTGCGGCGCGCTGGGTGACGACGAGGTCGCGGCCGCGACCGGCCTGACCCGCTCCGACCTGGAGGGCTTCGCCTCGCCGCGGCGCAGCGCGCTGACCGTCTCGGTGAACTGACCGCCCTCCCCGCGCCTCCTTCGGCCCGGCCGTGTGGTGCGGCCGGGCTGTACAAGCCGCGAGCGGCGGGTGACCATACCCGCCGACGGGCCGCGGCACGCGACGCGTTTCCCGGGTGGGCCGAACCGGGCACGGAAGCAGGGGGCTATGAGGAGGGGGACGCGTGATCGTCTGGTTGAACGGCGCGGTCGGCGCCGGCAAGACCACCGCTGCCCGGGAGCTGCTGAGGCTGCTGCCGGGCAGCAGCCTGTTCGACCCGGAGCTCGTGGGCTCCCAGCTGCGTGCGCTGCTGCCGGGGGAACGGGCGGCCGGGGGGACGGCGTGCCACGAGCTGGCCGGCTGGCGGCGTCTGGTGGTGGAGACGGCCGCCGCGCTGCTCGGGGAGGTGCCCGGCCCGCTGATCACCCCGATGGCGCTGCTGCACCAGGAGCACCGTGACGAGATCTTCGGGGGGCTCGCCTCCCGCCGTATCCCGGTGCGCCACTTCCTCCTCGACGTCGATGAAACGATCCTCCGCAGCCGTCTCGCCGTCGGCACGGCACCCGGCGCGGATCGTGGTCACCAGGTCCGGCGGGAGCGGGAACTCACCGCCTACCGGCGGGCCCTCACCTGGCTGGCCGCCGACGCCCACACCGTGGACGCCAGCGCCCTGACGCCGCGCCAGACGGCCGAGCAGGTGGCCAAAGCGGTCCAGGACGGCGCCGGCGCGTGCGAGATCGTCCAGACCCCGGAGCCCACGGGCGAGACCGTGGCCGCCGGTGTCCTCCTCTTCGACGAGCGGGACCGGGTGCTCCTCGTCGACCCCACCTACAAGCCCGGCTGGGAGTTCCCCGGCGGCGTCGTCGAGCCGGGCGAGGCCCCGGCCCGGGCCGGCGTGCGGGAGGTCGCCGAGGAGCTGGGTCTGCGCCTGACGGAGGCGCCCAGGCTGCTCGTCGTGGACTGGGAACCGCCCGCGCCGCCGGCCTACGGCGGGCTGCGGCTGCTCTTCGACGGCGGCCGCCTGGAACAGGCCGCCGCCCGCGGACTCCTGCTGCCCGGAGCCGAACTGCGCGGCTGGCGCTTCGTCTCCGAGGACGAGGCCGCGCGGCTGCTCCCGCCGGTGCGGCTGGAGCGGCTGCGCTGGGCGCTGCGCGCCCGGGCGTGCGGACGCCCGCTGAACCTCGAAGCGGGCGTCCCGGTCGGCTGAGCACCCGAAGCCGTGCCCGGCGCCGTGCCCGAAGTCGGCGGACGGCGCCGGGCACGGCTCAGCCGGCGGACGGGCCCCCGTGGCGCTCGGCGTACTTGCGCAGGAAGAGCGCCTCTACCACGGACATGCGGCGCAGTTCGTCGGGTGACACGCTCTCGTTCACGGCGTGGATCTGCGCCTCCGGCTCACTCAGCCCGGTCAGGAGGATCTCCGCCCCGGGGTAGAGCGCTGCGAGCGTGTTGCACAGCGGGATGGAGCCGCCCATGCCCGCCACAGCCATCTCGGCGCCGTCGTACGCCTCGGCCATCGCCTCGCGCATGGCCGCGTAGGCGGGGCTGGCGGTGTCGGCGCTGAAGGGCTGGCCCTCGCCGACCTGCTCCACGCTCACCCGGGCGCCCCACGGCGCCCGCTTGCGCAGGTGCGCGGCGAGCAGCCGGTTCGCCTCCACGGCGTCCGTACCCGGCGGGATGCGCAGGCTCACCACGGCGCGGGCGCTCGCCTGCACCGAGGGCGTGGCGCCGACGACCGGCGGGCAGTCGATGCCCAGCACGGTGACCGCCGGGCGGGCCCACAGCCGGTCGGATACCGTGCCGGAACCGATCAGCCCGACGCCGTCGAGCACCCGGGCGTCCCGGCGGAAGTCCTCCTCGGGGTACTGCAGGCCCTCCCACACGGCGTCGGCCGCGAGCCCGTCCACGGACGTCGAGCCGTCCTCGGCCCGCAGGGAGTCCAGCACGCGGATGAGGGCGCCCAGCGCGTCCGGCGCGGCACCGCCGAACTGCCCCGAGTGCAGGTTGCCCTCAAGCGTGTCCACCCGCACGCGCAGCAGCGTCATGCCGCGCAGCACGCTGGTGACCGTGGGCTGGCCGGCCCGGAAGTTCCCCGAGTCCCCGACGACGATCGCGTCGGCCGCCAGCAGCTCCGGGTGGGCCTCCGCGTAGCGCTCCAGCCCGCCGGTGCCCTGCTCCTCCGAACCCTCCACGATCATCTTGACGGTGACCGGGATCCCGCCGTGCTCCCGCAGAGCCCGCAGCGCGAGCAGATGCAGGACGAAGCCGCCCTTGCAGTCGGCGGTGCCCCGGCCGTACCAGCGGCCGTCCCGCTCGGTCAGCTCGAACGGGGGCGAGTCCCAGTCGGCGGTATCCAGCGGCGGCTGGACGTCGTAGTGGGCGTAGAGCAACACGGTGGGCGCGCCGGCCGGGCCGGGCAGGAGCCCGTAGACCGAGCGGGTGCCGTCGGGCGTCTCCAGCTCGGCCACTTCGGTGAACCCCTCGTCGCGCAGGGCGTCCGCGATCCAGCGGGCGGCGCCGTGGCACTCGCTGACGGGGAACTGCTCCGGGTCGGCCACGGACTGGAAGCGCACCAGCTCCGTGAGCTCCTCGCGGGCCCGCGGCAGCAGCGCGGCCACGGTGGCGGCGACGGCGCCGGGTGCGATGACGTCTGCCGGGCCGGTGGCGTGCCCGTCGGCCGGTGCGGTGGCGTCGTGCGCGGGGTCGTGCGCCGTCTCGTGCGCCATGCGGGATGCTCCTCCTGGGGTACCGGGTGGGAGCCGGAGCGCGGGATCGCCGCACATCCGGCGGTACGGTGATCCTCCCATAGCACCTCGCCGTGATCGCTGGCCGTAGGATGCCGCAGGGGCCAGGCGCTTCCTGGCCGGTCGGTCGAGCGGGAGCAGAAGAGATCGTGAGCAGCGAGAACACGCCCAGGGCAACCGACGCCAGCGGGAGTGACGAGCGGGAGGCGGCCCCCGTGTGGGACGTGGTCGTCGTCGGCGCCGGTCCGGCGGGCGCCTCGGCCGCCCACGCGGCGGCCGTGACGGGCCGTCGCGTGCTGTTGCTGGAGAAGGCGGAACTGCCGCGCTACAAGACGTGCGGCGGCGGCATCATCGGGCCGTCGCGCGACGCGCTGCCGCCCGGCGTCGAACTGCCCCTCCAGGACCGGGTGCACGCCGTGACGTTCTCCCTCGACGGCCGCTTCGCCCGGACGCGGCGCTCGCGCCGGATGCTCTTCGGGCTGGTGAACAGGCCGGAGTTCGACCAGGCGCTCGTCGAGGCGGCGCAGAAGGCGGGCGCCGAGCTGCGGACCGGGGTCACCGTCACCCGCGTGGAGCAGCACGGTCCCGCGGTCCCCGACCGGCGCACGGTCGCGCTCGTCCTCTCCGGCGGGGAGACGGTGCTGGCCCGGGCCGTGGTCGGCGCGGACGGCAGCGCCAGCCGCATAGGCGGCCACGTCGGGGTGAAGATGGACCAGGTCGACCTGGGCCTGGAAGCGGAGATCCCGGTGCCGGCCACCGTCGCCGAGGACTGGGCCGGGCGCGTCCTCATCGACTGGGGCCCCCTGCCCGGCTCGTACGGCTGGGTGTTCCCCAAGGGCGACACCCTCACCGTCGGCGTCATCTCGGCCCGCGGCGAGGGTGCGGCGACCAAGCGCTACCTGGAGGACTTCATCGCCCGGCTCGGGCTGGCCGGTTTCGAGCCCGAGGTCTCCTCCGGGCACCTGACCCGCTGCCGGGCCGACGACTCCCCGCTGACCCGGGGCCGGGTGCTCGTGTGCGGGGACGCCGCCGGGCTGCTGGAGCCCTGGACGCGCGAGGGCATCTCCTACGCCCTGCGGTCCGGCCGGCTGGCGGGGGAGTGGGCGGTGCGCATCGCGGAGGCGGCGGACGCGGTCGACGCGCGGCGCCAGGCGCTGAACTACGCCTTCGCGATCAAGTCGGGGCTCGGCGTCGAGATGGGGGTGGGACGCCGGATGCACCAGGCGTTCTCCCGCCGCCCCGGGCTGCTGCACGCGACGCTGACGGGGTTCCGGCCGGCCTGGAACACGTTCGCCGGGATCACGCGCGGCTCGACGACGCTCGCCGAGATGATCCGCACCCATCCGCTGGCCCGTCGCGCCCTGACGGCTCTGGACCGCACACCCTGAGTCCGCCGGTCCGCCGTCCACGCGCCCGGGCCGCGGTGGCCCCGGAGCAGCGCGACCCGGGCGCGGCGGTCAGCGCCGGGCAGGGGCCGGCGGTCGTACGCCGTCGCTGCCGGCCTCCCGCCGGGCGGGCTTGCGGCGGACGTAGAGCTGCTTGCGGACCTCGGCCACCGTGCTGCCGTCCTCCGCGGTGACCGTGCAGGTGAACCAGGGGAGGGCCTTGGCGCCGTCGGCCGTGGCGGCCTTGATCTCGGCCAGCCGCCCGGGGTCGAGGACGAAGTCGGCGAAGACGTCGCCGCGGCCGGGCGCGACGAAGTCGATCTCGCTCGCCTTGTCCCAGACGATGTAGTCCCGGCCCAGCGCCGAGACGACCATCAGGGCCCAGAACGGGTCAGTCATCGAGAAGAGCGAGCCGCCGAAGTGGGTGCCGAAGTAGTTCCGGTTGAAGCGGCCGAGCCGCAGGCGCACCCGGGCGCTGCTCCAGTCGTCGGCGAGGTGCAGGACCCGGATGCCGGCGAAGAGGAACGGCGGCCACAGGTTCATGCCGCGGCGCAGTGTGGCCGCACTCAGTCGTCGTGCCATGCGGTCAGGCTAACAGCCTTGTTACTCATCGGTAGTGTGTGTGGTGCCGGTGGGGGTGAAGGTCACATCCCCGCCGGCGGGGCGCCTGGGTGCGGTGGCGTCACGCACCCTCGTCTGGTCGGTAGCCGCCACCCCCGCCTTTGTTTATGGTTCTGACAAAGTCAGAATGGATACCGTGATCCACAACCGAACCCGTCCGGACCGGGGGCGCAGCGTGCTGGGCCCCGCGCTCCAGCTCGTCCACACCGGCCGGGCCCCCACCCGTGCCGTACTCACCGCCGAGTTGGGCGTCACCAGGGCCACGGCGGGCGCCGTCGCCGCGGACCTCCAGGGGCTCGGCCTCATCACGGTCGACTCCCGCCCCGCCGGATCGGCGGCCGGGTCCCAGGGCCGCCCCTCGCACCGGCTCGCCGTCGAACCGAACGGCCCGGTGGTGCTGGCCGCCCAGGTGCACGCCGACGGCTTCCGCGCCGCCCTCGTCTCCCTCGGCGGCACCGTCGTCGCCACCGCGCCCGGCTGCGGTGACATCGACGCCGACCCGGTCCACGTGCTGCGCGAGGTGGTGGAGGAAGGCGTCGGGCTGCTGCGCCGGACCGGGCGCCGCTGCGTGGGGGCCGGGCTCGCGGTGCCCTCCGCCGTCGCGGAACCCGAGGGCACCGCGCTCAACCCGCTGCACGTCCCCTGGCCGCCCGGCGCCCCGGTGCGGGCCGTCTTCAGCCAGTGCCTCGCCGAGGCGGGGATCAGCGGGCCCGTGCCCGGCAGCGTCGCCGTCGGGCACGCGGCCAACGACGTCAACCTCGGCGCGCTCGCCGAACACCGGCACGGCGCAGGGAGAGGCGCCCAGCACCTCCTGTGCGTGGCGACCGGCCACCGCGGTGTGGGCGGGGCCCTGGTACTGGACGGCCGGCTGCACACGGGCAGCTCCGGACTGGCCCTGGAAGTCGGGCATCTGACGGTGGATCCGCAGGGCCGCCCGTGCCACTGCGGGGGCCGCGGCTGCCTGGACGTGGAGACGGACCCGCTGGCGCTCCTGGAGGCCGCGGGGCGCGAGGCGGGGCCCGAGGTCTCCCTCCTGGACCAGGCCAGGGACCTGCTGCGCGCCGCACACCCCGGCGACCCGGCGGTACGCGAGGCGGTGCACCGGCTGATCGACCGGCTGGGGCTGGGGCTGGCCGGGCTCGTCAACATCCTCAACCCCGACCGCATCATCCTGGGCGGCCTCCACCGTGAGCTGCTGCGGGCCGACGAGGAGCGGCTGCGCGCCGTCGTCGCCGAACGCAGCCTGTGGGGCCGCAGCGGCGCGGTGCCCGTGCTGGCCTGCACCCTGGACCACAACTCCCTGGTCGGAGCGGCGGAGATGGCCTGGCAGCCCGTCCTGGACGATCCGCTGCTGCTGCAGGAGGCGTGATGCGACTGCGCCCGGGCGGGTCCGGCGACCTGCGCCGCTGCCAGGAGATCGAACGTGCCGCCGGCGATCTCTTCCGCGCCGTGGGCATGGCCGGGGTCGCCGACCACGCCCCGCCCACACTCGAGGAGCTGGAGGGCTACCGGGCCGCGGGCCGCCTGTGGGTGGCCGAGGAGCCCGGGGGCTCCCCGGAGCCCGTGGCCTACCTGCTCGCCGAGCCCGTCGACGGCCGCACCCACATCGAGCAGGTGTCCGTGCATCCGCGGGCGGCCCGCCAGGGCATCGGCCGGCTGCTGATCGACAGGGCCGCGGCCGAGGGCGGGGGAGCGTCCCTCACCCTGACCACGTTCCGCGACGTGCCGTGGAACGCCCCGTACTACGCCCGCATCGGCTTCGCCCCCCTGGCCGAGGGCGAACTGACGCCCGGGCTGCGCGCGATCAGGGCCAGGGAGGCGGAGCTGGGCCTCGACCGCTGGCCGCGGCTGTGCATGAGCCGGGCCGCGCGCCTCAGTTCCGCAGGAAGTCCCCCAGCACCCGGTTGAACTCCTCGGGCCGCTCCACCATCGGCAGGTGGGCGGCGTCATCGATGACGGCGAGCCGGGAGCCGGCGATGTGTTCGTGCAGGAACTCCGCGTCCGCCACGGGCGTGTAGGTGTCCTCCCGCCCGACGACCACCAGCGTCGGAACCCGGACGCGCGCCAGCACGGGCGTGTAGTCCGGGCGTTCGGCGCGACCGCGCAGGGCGGCCGCGGCACCCTGGGGCGAGGTGGCGAGCATCATCGCCCGTACCCGCCGGGAGGCCGCGACGTGCCGCGGGGCCACCATCCGGTCGATGACCTCCTCCGTATAGCCCCCCATGCCCTCCCGCAGGAGCCGCTCGGCGAGCTGCCGCCGCCCGGCCCGGCCCGCCTCCGTCTCGGGATGGGGCGCGGTGTCGCACAGGACGAGGCGGGAGACGCGGTCGGCGAAGAGACGGAAGAACTCCAGGGCGATCTGACCGCCCATCGACACCCCGGCCAGGGTGGCCCGCTCCACCCGCAGGCGGTTCAGCAGCAGGGCGACGTCCGTGGCGAAGTCGGACAGCGGGGCCACCCCGGGGATGACCTCGCTGGCCCCGTAGCCGCGGAGGTCGGGGGCGATGACGCGATACCCGGCGGACGCGAACTGCGCCGTCTGGGCGGCCCACAGCGTGTGGTCGAAGGGGTGCCCGTGCACGAGGACCAGTGGTTCCCCCGCGCCCTCGTCCAGATACGCCGTCCGGACCCCGCTGAGTATCGCCTCGTTGACCATGGCGCGATGTTACGCCCTGTCACCGTGCGGCGAGCCGCCGACCACCCCGCCGCTCCGGGCCGTCACGGTCCGGGGCACGGCTGCGTCATCCGGGTACCGCGCTCACCCGGTCGGGTGCGGTGGCCGGGGTGCCCACGTCGGCCCCGAGGGCCTCGGCGGCCGTGGCCGAAACCTCGGGCGCGGGGGCCGGGCGGACGGCCCGGCCGGCCCCGCCCAGGCACCGTCGCGGCGGCGGAGCGGGCAGCGTGAACCAGACGACCTTGCCCTCCCCGCCCTGCTGGGCCCGCATGCCCCAGCTCTCGCTCACCGCGGCGACGAGCGCCAGCCCGCGTCCGCTGGTGGCCGACGACCCCGCCGACCGGATCTCCGGCAGCCGCGGGTCGTGATCACGCACGGAGACCGTCAACCGGTCCCACAGCAGGACGATTTCGACGGTGCACTGCTTGTCGGCGCCGGTATGCCGGTGCACGTTGGCCAGCAGCTCGGTGACGCCGAGCGCGGCGGTGTCGACGAGGTGGGGCAGGTGCCAGTAGCGAAGCTGGGCGGAGACGATGCGGCGGACCTGACCGATGCGCGAAGGCAGGGCCTGGAACTCGACCGCGCAGTGCCTGCTGGGGGCGGGGTGACTGATCACGGCTGCGACTCCCTGGGGCCGGGGGCGACGTGCGTGGCGGTGGACGCGTCGGGCCGCGGGAGGGCCGAGGAGACGCTGCCGCTACGGACCCGACGACTTACCAGCGTGATTCAGCTCACATGGTTGCGCAAATCGGGTGGTGTCCAAGGGTGCACGATGCGTCGATCCGAGGCGATCTTCGCCGCCCGCTCCCGGGCGTCACCGAGGGCCGCGGACAGCCGTTCGCGCTCCCCGGGGGAGAGGCGCAGAACGTACCGGGTGCCGCCGAGCACCAGCACCGTGCGCCGGCTGCCCGCACGCCGCAGCGGTGCCCAGGGGCGCAGCAGCCGTGCCCGCGTCACGGGAGCGCCGTCGAACTCCCGGCCGTAGCTGGTGAGCAGGGCCAGCCGGCCCGAGTGCACCACCACCCGGCCCGCCCGGGTGAGCGAGCGCAGCAGCCGACGCACCGGTACTCCCTCGGCCTCGAACTCGGGATCGGTCATCGCGCACCGCCTCCGCCGCGCGGCCGCCCGTCGGCGGCCGCTCTCCTCCACGCAGTGTGCCCGGGCGTCCCCGGGCCCCGCCAGAGGCCGCATATCATCGCACCCGTGAACAGCGAGAACGTGCCCCGAACCGCCTCCGCCGCCGCGGCGGCGCCGCCCTCCGCCGGGCCGGCGGACACCGTGGACGTGGACCGCAGCGACCCCGGCTACCGGGCCTGGCTGAAGGACGCCGTCCGCAGGGTGCAGGCCGACGCCAACCGCAGTGCCGACACGCATCTCCTGCGCTTCCCCCTGCCCGAGGCCTGGGGCATCGACCTCTACCTCAAGGACGAGTCGACGCACCCCACCGGCAGTCTGAAGCACCGGCTCGCCCGCTCGCTCTTCCTCTACGGGCTGTGCAACGGCTGGATTCGCCCTGGCAAGCCCGTCATCGAGGCCTCCAGCGGCTCGACCGCCGTCTCCGAGGCCTATTTCGCTTCGCTGATCGGCGTCCCGTTCATCGCCGTCATGCCCCGCTCGACCAGCCGGGAGAAGACCCGGCTCATCGAGTTCCAGGGAGGCCGCTGCCACCTCGTGGACGACCCGCAGACCGTCTACGAGGTCTCGGCCCGGCTCGCGGCCGAGTCCGGCGGCCACTACATGGACCAGTTCACCTACGCCGAACGCGCGACGGACTGGCGGGGCAACAACAACATCGCCGAGTCCGTCTACCACCAGCTGAGGCTGGAGCGTTACCCCGAGCCCGCCTGGATCGTCGCGGCGGCCGGAACCGGCGGCACCTCCGCCACCATCGGGCGCTACGTGCGCTACATGCAGTACGACACCCGCATCTGCGTTCCCGACCCGGAGAACTCCTGCTTCTTCGACGGCTGGGTGCACGGCGACCCGGAGGCGGCCAGCACCTGCGGGTCCCGGATCGAGGGCATCGGACGCCCTCGCATGGAACCCAGCTTCGTGCCCGGGGCCATCGACCGGATGATGAAGGTGCCCGACGCGGCCAGCGTCGCCGCCGTCCGCCTGCTGGAGAGCCACGTGGGACGCCGGGCCGGCGGCTCGACCGGCACCGGGCTGTGGAGCGCGCTGAAGATCGTCGCCGAGATGGTCGCCACCGGCGAGCGCGGCTCCGTCGTCACCCTCATCTGCGACCCAGGCGAGCGCTACCTGGACAAGTACTACTCCGACGTCTGGCTGGCCGAACAGGGCCTGGACATCACGCCGTACCACGAGGCGCTCACCGCCTTCCTCGCCACGGGACGCTGGCCCCGGCCACCGCAGACCGTCTGAACGCTCCGGCCCCTCCGCCCGGCCGCGCCCACCCGCGCGACGCGCCGGGCGGAGCCGGTGGATGACGGCGGGTCGCCTCTCCGACAGATTGTGCTCCGACACCACCACCTCACCGGCGAGGACGACGATTTCGTCCCGCATTCACCGCGCGGGGCTGGTCCGGCGGGCCCGGCGGTCCGATGCTGGGACGGCGACACCGGCACCCCGGGGGGACCGACGATGGCTGACGTACCGCACATGCGCACACCGGGCTCGCTGCCCCGGCACCAGGCCGGAGCACCTGTCGGCCCGTCACTGGAACTGCTGGTGCACGGGGTCGGCGGGGCCACGCCCGAGCGCATGCTGGAAGACCCGCGCACGGTGCGGGTCACCGGCGACGACACGGCCGGAATCCACCGCCGGGCCGAGGACGCCGAGGCCGAGCGCCGCCGCGGGCACGGTGGCCGCCCGGTCCGGGAGGCCTACTGCTGGTCGGGTCTCACCTCGGGTGACGGGGCCCGCGCCCTGTGGCTGGTCCTGCTGCCGTTCATGATCGTCAACCTGGCGCACTGGATGCGCCCCGCGGCGCCCCGCGGTCACCCGGCGCACCGCCTCTACTCCGTGCTCGTCCGGCTCACCGCGCTCTCCCTGACGGTGCTGCTCACCGCTGCGGCCTGCGAAGTCGCCCTCGATCTCGTGGCCTGGCAGTGCGCCGGCTCGGCGGGCTGCGCGGACGGCGCCTCCTGGCTGGCGTTCCTCGCCGAGAGCGACGGCGGCTGGTGGAGCCTGCCGGGCCGCCGCCTGGTCGTCGCCGCCGTCGTGCCCCTCGCCGTCACCGCGCTGCTGTGGTGGCTCTCCCGCCGCACCTGGGGGGAGTACGAGTCGGTCACCCCACCCGCCGCCGACGCACCGGCGGCGGCCGCCCAGGCCGCGCGGGAGCAGGACGGACGGCAACCGCTGAGCCTTCCGGGCTTCTGGTACGGCCGCCGCCTCGTGGCCCGCCTGCGCGCGGCCCACACCGCCGCGTCCCTGCTCACGGTCGCCACCGCCCTGCAGGCGGCCGCGGCCCAGCACGACGCCGGACACGGCGGGGTGCTGCGGACGACGGGGCTCGTGCTGGCCGCGCTGTGCGCGACGGGCTGGGCCGCCGTGGGCGCGGTGGTGGTCCGGCGCGGCCGGAGCGAACGCCGCACCGACGACCGGATCGAGACGCTCTGCGCGCGGCTGCTGCCCTGGGCCGCTCTGGCCCTGCTCGGGCTGACGGCCGTGCACACCGGCTGGGACCGGACCGGCTGGCGGGCCAGCGCCCAGCTCCCCGGCACCGGGTACTTCGGCGCCTCCACCGTCGTGCAGGGCGCACTCGTCCTCGCCCTCGCCGCCACCGCCCTCGTGCTGCACCGGCGGGCACCGGCCGGGCGGCGCAGCGCCCTGCACGGCCTGGGCGGGCCGGCGGTCGCCCTCCTGGCCTGCGCCCTGGGGGAGTTGATGAGCGGCGGTGTCGCCCAGCGGGTGGCCGAGGCGCTCGGCCCCGGCTCGTCCGCGGACCGGCCGGGCGCCGAGATCGCCGGCCCGCCGGTCGTGCTGACGTGGCAGGCCGCCGTCATCCCCGTCGTCGTCCTCGCCGTGGCCGTCTTCGCCGCCGTCTGCGCGGCCCGGGTGTGGCGGCTGGGACGACGGCTGGTCCCGGACGTCGCCCGGGGATACCCCGACGAGGACACCGCCCGGCTGCCACGCCGCAGCGCCCGCATCGCCGCCGCCGTCGCCCGCGCCGGCGTCACCGACCAGGGCCCCGTCCTCGTCGGAACGGTCGCCTCCCTCACCGCTCTGCTCGGCGCGGCGGCGGTCGCCGGCGCCCTGGTGAGCGGCGACGTCCCGCAACGGGCCCTGGAGGGCGCGCCGCCGCCGCTGGCCGCGACCGCCGACCTGGCCCAGGGCGTGGGCTCCTGGCTGATGGGCGGGCTCGTCCTGCTGCTCCTCACCACCGGCCGCCGCGCCTACACCGATGCCGGAGCCCGCCGCACCGTCGGCATCCTGTGGGACGTCGGAACGTTCTGGCCGCGCGCGTCGCACCCCTTCGCCCCGCCCTGCTACGCCGAGCGGGCGGTTCCCGACCTCACGTGGCGGATGCGCACCTGGACCGAACTGACGGGGGGCCGGCTCGTCATCTCCGGGCACTCGCAGGGCAGCGTGCTGGCGGCTGCGGCCGTGTGGCAGCTCGACCCGGAAACCCGCAGCCGCGTCGCCCTGCTGACCTACGGCTCACCGCTGGAGCGGCTCTACGGGCGCTGGTTCCCCGACTCCTTCGGTCCCGCACCCCTCCGGTCGCTCGCCGGGCAGGTCGACCACTGGCGCAACCTGTGGCGGCTGACGGACCCGATCGGCGGGCCGGTCAAGGTGGCCGACGTCGACCGCGGTCCCCTGCCGGACCCGCGGAGCTTCGGGCGGACGCTGCACGACCCGCTGCTCGCCCCGGTCCTGGGGCACAGCGACTACCACCTGGATCCCTGCTTCGCCGACGAGCGGGCGGAGCTCCTCGCCCGGCTCGGCACCCGGCGCCGCCCGGCCTGCCGCACGTCTCCCGGGGC
Source organism: Streptomyces sp. WMMC1477 (assembly GCF_027460245.1). Classification (NCBI taxonomy): domain Bacteria; kingdom Bacillati; phylum Actinomycetota; class Actinomycetes; order Kitasatosporales; family Streptomycetaceae; genus Streptomyces; species Streptomyces sp. WMMC1477. Next base: position 5,386,290 of record NZ_JAPZBD010000003.1, read on the forward strand.
CCCTCGCCCGCCCCGGGCCCGGACGGCACCCGGGCCGGTGGCGGAGGACGCCGGGCGCGAGGCCCGCCGCGAGGCGGCCGGGGAGAGCCCGCCCGAGGGCCGTTCCGGGGGCGGGGAGCCGCCGTCCGAGGAGGACCGGCCATGAACCCGTCCCCTCCGCGCCCACGCGCCGGGAACGCCGGTGCGGCCCGGGCGGTCCCGGCGGTCAGGGCAGGGCCGGCAGGTCCTCGGCGTACAGCAGCGTCAGCTCCTCCGTGCTGGGGTCCGGCAGCCCCGCCACCCGGCCCGCGTGCCGCTCGACCATCGCCTCGAAGGTCTGCCGGGCGGTGCGGCCGTTGCCGAAGGACGGGCCGCGCGGCACGTTCTCGAAGTACTTCAGGAGGGCCTCCGCCGTGCCGTCGCCGAGGTGGTACTCGTGCTCGTCGGCCTGCTGCTCGACGATGTGCAGCAGTTCGTCGGCCGTGTAGTCCCCGAACGCGATGGTCCGGGAGAAGCGCGAGGCCACACCGGGGTTGACGGCCAGGAAGCGCTCCATCTCCGCCGTGTACCCGGCGACGATCACCACGACCTCGTCGCGGTGGTCCTCCATCAGCTTGACCAGGGTGTCGATGGCCTCGCGGCCGAAGTCCCGCCCGGCGTCCTCGGGGGAGAGGGCGTACGCCTCGTCGATGAACAGCACGCCGCCCCGGGCCCGTTGGAACGCCTCCTGGGTGCGCTGGGCCGTGGAGCCGATGTGCTCGCCCACGAGGTCGACGCGGGAGACCTCCACGAGGTGACCGCGTTCGAGGACCTCCAGGGCGTGCAGGATCTCGCCGTAGAGCCGGGCCACGGTGGTCTTGCCCGTCCCCGGCGAGCCGGTGAACACCAGGTGGCGGCGGACCGAGGCCGCCTTGAGCCCCGCGCGCTGCCGCCGGCGGCCGACCTCGATCATGTCGGTCAGCGCCCGCACCTCGCGCTTGACGCTCTCCAGCCCGACGAGGGCGTCGAGTTCGGCCAGCACCTCCGCGGCCGGGCGGGCCGCGGGCCGCGGCGGTGCGTCCTCCGCGGTGGCCGTGCCCGTCGCCGCCCCCGGGGCCGCGGCCGTCGGCGTGCCCGCCGTGAGCGCGGGGGCGGGCAGTGGCACGGGCGTGAGCAGGCCCACCCCGCCTCCGGCCTCCGTCCGCGCGGGCTCCGGTCCGGCCGCGGCGGCCGTCTCGTCGCTGGTGCACTCCTCGGCCCGCGGGCCGTCCTCGGCGAACTCGTAGCCGCCGCGTGCGCAGCGCTCGGTACGGCAGCGGCTCAGCGTCGTCCGGCAGCCGTCGATGATGTGGAACCCGTAGCCGCGCGAGCCGGTCACGCGGCACCGCGTGAACGTGCCACGGCCCTCGGCGGAGACGTAGAAGCCGGCCTCGGAGGGGCTCGTGACCGTGCAGTGGTCGAGGACGGGGTCGGCGCCCTTGGTCACGATGACACCGGTGGCCGCGCCGTCGATCGTGCAGCCGGCGAGCGTCCCGCCGCTGCCGTGGTCGCGGAACCACGCCCCGGTGGACGCCTCCCGGATGCGGCAGTCGTCCAGCTCCACGGTGGCGCCGTCGCTGACCGACACGGCGGTGCCGCGCACCTGCGTCAGATCGCTGTCGACCACGTCGGCGCGCGAACCGCGGTCGAGCACGAACAGCGCGTCGGGAACGGTGTGCACGCGGCAGGCCTCCAGGACGGCCGACGCGCCGTCGCTGACCCAGACCGCGGGGTAGTCGCCGGTGCTCTCGTGGATCTCGCAGTGGTTCGCGTCCACGCGGGTTCCCGGGTCCCACACCGACAGCCCGTTGCGGCCGAAGCGGCGCACCGACGAGCGGACGAGCGTCAGCACCGAACGGGACCGCAGATCGACGGCGTTCTCCGGGATGTCGTGGATGTCGCAGTCGGTGAGGATGAGGACGGCGTCGGTGTCCAGCGTCAGGCCGTCGGACGTCGTGCGGTGCACGTGGCAGTCCGTCAACTGGCCCAGGGCCCGCGCCGTGACGTGCACCCCGCTGCCGCGCACCTCGTAGAACTCGCAGCCCACGGCCTCCACGGCGGTGTTCTCACCGCTGAGCGCGAGCCCCGCCCCGCCGGTGTGGTGCACCCGGCAGCGGTCGAGCCGGGGGTGGGCGGCCCCGCGTATGTCGAAACCGGCCTGCCCGGCCGCCACGATCTCGCACTCCTCGAACAGCCCGCCCGCGGCCCCGGACAGGGCGATGCCGACGCCCGCCGGGTTGTCCACGACGCAGCGCCGCACGGTGGGACGCGCGCCGCCGCGCACCTCGATACCGCTGGCCGAGCGCGTCACCACACGCAGCGCGGTCAGTTCGGGGGTGCCTCCGGCCCCCTCCTCCACGAGCAGGGCGGGCGCCGACTGGTCCTGCCCCTCGATCTGGAGGTCCCGGACGTCGGCGGGGGCCCGGAGGGTCAGCGGCACGCCGTCGGGCGGGCTGATACGCACCGAACCGGCGCCGGCCCGCTCGGGGCCGCGCAGGGTGATGGCGTGTTCGATGACCAGGTTCTCGCGGTAGGTGCCGGGAGCGACCGTCACCACGTCTCCGTCGCCCGCGACGTCGAGCGCGGCCGCCAGCGAGGAGAAGTCCCCGGTGCGGCGCCGCCACCGCGACGTGCTGGTGTACGTCACCTGGACCGAGCCGTGAGCCATGGACCGTCGTGCCCCAAACCTCGTGCGATGCGTGCGAGAGCGCGTCGCCCACGGGGGAGCGGCGCAGGGTCCGCCGACGCGGGCGGCGGGGCACCACCGTAGCGTGTAACCGCGGTGTGCCCGACACGCGTTCCCCCTGGACAGACACCGCCCGGCCGGGCACCGGTGGCGTCATCGGGCGCCTGGGCGAGCGCCCTGGCATGCGCCGCATGCGCCCCCCGTGCAACCAGCGGGGATCCGGGTGGTGTTGGGCCGAACGTCACAGCACGTCACCGCCGGGGGTTTCCCGGTCACGGACGGTGGATATGCGTCGGATTGGTGTGAGGCGATACCCGGTTCACCAGATCCGTATTCACGCCGACCGCGATTCTTTTGAGTGATTGCCGCGCTCCTTCCCGGCTGGTTAGTTTCATCGCGCACGGCGGGCGGAAGATCGCCCGCGCTCACATTCATGGGTATTGATAGGTGGTGTCCTGCGTGACGACTTCGGTCGATCCGATCGAGACGCGTTCCGGCAACAACGGCTCCGACACGCGGCTCAGCCTCGCCACGGCCGCGGCGCGGCAGCTGGCGACGACGACGAAGACGCCGCCGCAGATGCAGGGCATCACCTCGCGGTGGCTGTTGCGCGTCCTGCCCTGGGTCCAGGTCTCCGGCGGCACCTTCCGGGTCAACCGCCGCCTGACGCACACCCTCGGGGACGGCCGGGTGGAGTTCACCAGCACCGGCAGCGAGGTCCGCGTCATCCCCGGGGAACTGCGCGAGCTACCACCGCTGCGCGGCTTCTCCGACCCGGAGGTGCTGGCCCACCTCGCCGACCGCTGCGTGCAGCGCGACTTCGGTCCCGACGAGGTCATCGTGGAGGCGGGCACCCCCGTCGAGCACATCGTGCTCATCGCCCACGGCAAGCTGCGCAAGCTCGGCGCGGGCCTCTACGACGAGGCGTCCGCCCTCGGCCTGCTGGCCGACGGCGGCCACGCCGGCTCCCGCGAGGTGGCCGCCCAGTCCCCGGGCACCTGGGACGTCACACTGCGGTCCGTCACCAGCGGCACGGTCCTCCTGCTGCCCGGGGACGCCCTGGCGCAGGCCGCCGAGCGCTCCTCCGACCTGCGCGAACACCTCGCCGCCTTCCGCAGCGCCGTCCCCGGGCAGCGCAACACCGAGGGGGAGAAGGCGATCGAGCTCGCCGCCGGCCACGAGGGGGAGCCGGATCTGCCGGGCACCTTCGTGGACTACGACGTCGCGCCGCGCGAGTACGAGCTGAGCGTGGCGCAGACGGTGCTGCGGGTCCACAGCCGCGTCGCCGACCTCTACAACGAGCCCATGAACCAGGTCGAAGAGCAGATCCGGCTGACCGTCGAGGCCCTGCGCGAGCGCCAGGAGCACGAGATGGTCAACAACCGGGACTTCGGCCTCCTGCACAACGCCGACCTCAGCCAGCGCGTGCACACCCGCACCGGTCCGCCCACCCCGGACGACATGGACGAACTCCTCGCCACCGTGTGGAAGGACCCGAGCGTCATCCTCGCGCACCCCAAGGCCATCGCTGCCTTCGGCCGGGAGTGCAGTCGCCGCGGGATCTACCCCTCGACCTTGGACGTCCAGGGGCACCAGGTGCCCGCCTGGCGCGGGGTGCCCGTCCTGCCCTGCAACAAGATCCCGGTGACGGCGCAGGGCAGCAGCTCCATTCTGGCCATGCGCACGGGGGAGAAGGCCCAGGGCGTCGTGGGGCTGCATCGCGCCGGAATTCCCGACGAAATTCAGCCGAGCCTTTCCGCGCGATTCATGGGAATCAACGAGAAGGCCGTTATCTCGTATCTCGTCAGCGCATATTTCTCCGCCGCGGTACTCGTTCCGGACGCCCTGGGAATTCTTCAGGACGTGGAAGTGGGCAACTGATGTGCTCCGGCTCGACACCCCACCGCCCGCGAACGAAGGCTGACGCGACATGACGACACCCCACACGACGGAACTCACGAGTCTCGCCACCGGTGCGGCCCGGCAGCTGGCGACGACGACGAAGACGCCCCCGCAGATGCAGGGCATCTCCTCGCGCTGGCTGCTGAAGATCCTGCCCTGGGTCCAGGTGTCCGCCGGCACCTTCAGGGTGAACCGGCGCCTGTGCCACACCCTCGGCAACGGCCGCGTGGAGTTCCTCGTCACCGGTACCGAGGCCCGCGTCGTCCCGGCGGAGCTGACCGAACTCCCCGCCCTGCAGGGCTTCGAGGGCAGCGACGAACTCTCCGCTCTGGCCGACCGCTGCGTCCAGCGCGAGTACGGCCCGGGGGAGCTCCTCGCCGAAGAGGGCCGGCCGGTCGACGAGGTGCTCCTCATCGTCCACGGCAAGATCGGCAAGCGGGCCGCGGGCGCCTACGACGACGAGACCGACCTCGGCCGCCTGGCCGACGGAGAGTGGGCGGGTGACGAGGCGCTGAGCGGTGAGCCCGGCACCTGGGGCCACACGCTGCACGCCCTCACCCGCTGCACCGTGCTGGTGCTGCCCCTGGCCGAGGTCCGCCGCGTCGCGGAGAACTCCGAAGCCCTGCGCGAGCACCTGGCCGGCAGCTCGCGGCCGGCGATCCCCCGGCAGAACAAGCGGGGTGAGGCCGACATCGCCCTGGCCTCGGGCCACCAGGGGGAGCCGGATCTGCCGGGCACCTTCGTGGACTACGAGATCGCGCCGCGCGAGTACGAGCTGAGCGTGGCACAGACGGTGCTGCGGGTCCACAGCCGCGTCGCCGACCTCTACAACGAGCCGATGAACCAGGTCGAGGAGCAACTGCGGCTCACGGTCCAGGCCCTGCGCGAGCGCCAGGAACACGAGATCGTCAACAACCGCGAGTTCGGGCTGCTGCACAACGCCGATCCCCGTCAGCGTCTGCACACCCGCTCCGGGCCGCCCACGCCCGAGGACCTGGACGACCTGATCTCCCGGCGCCGCAAGACGCAGTTCCTCCTGGCCCACCCCCGCACCATCGCGGCGATCGGCCAGGAGTGCAGCGCGCGGGGAATCTACCCGGCGCAGACGGAGGTGGACGGGAGCACGGTGCGCGCCTGGCGCGGCATCCCGCTGCTGCCCTGCAACAAGATCCCCATCAGCCCCGCCAACACCAGCTCGGTCCTCGCCATGCGGGTCGGGCAGGAGAACCAGGGCGTCGTCGGCCTGCACCAGGCGGGCATCCCCGACGAACTGGAACCCAGCCTCAACGCCCGGTTCATGGGCGTCGACGAGAAGGCGATCATCTCCTACCTGGTCAGCGCCTACTTCTCGGCCGCCGTCCTGGTCCCCGACGCCCTCGGCATCCTGGAGGACGTGCAGTTGTAGGCATCCGAACGTGTGGTGGTCCCGGCAGCACGGCCGGGGCCACCACGCCCCTTCCGCTCAGGCTCCGGGCTCCGGCCAGCGCCACTCCGACACCTCGGGCAGATCCGTCCCGTGCTCGCGCACCCAGGCCCGGTGGCGGTTGCGGACATCGGCCATGTCCTGCCGCACCCCGCAGGCCCGCGCGGCGAGCCCGGGAATCCGGTCGATCACGTCCATCATCAGGCGGTACCGGTCCAGCCCGTTGCGCACCACCATGTCGAACGGCGTGGTCGTCGCTCCGGACTCCCGGTAGCCGTGGACATGGAAGCGATCGTGCGCGGCCCGCCCGTGGCTGATCCGGTGGATCAGCCACGGATAGCCGTGATGGGCGAAGACGACGGGGCGGGAGCCGGTGAAGACGGCCTGGAACTCCCGCTCGGTCATGCCGTGCGGATGCCGGTCCGCCGGGATCAGCCGTGTCAGGTCGACGACGTTGACCAGCCGCACGGCGAGCCCGGGCAGCCGGTCGCGCAGCAGGGACGCCGCGGCGAGCGCCTCCTCGGTCGGCACGTCCCCCGCGCAGGCCAGGACGACGTCCGGCTCCCGCGTGCCGTCCTCCGTGCCGGCCCACTCCCACACGCCCACGCCCCGGTCGCAGTGCGCCCGTGCCTCCGCCGGGTCCAGCCAGTCGAAGCACGGCTGCTTGCCCGCGACGACGACGTTCACGACATCGGTGCTGGAGAGCACCTGCTCCGCGACGCACAGGAGGGTGTTCGCGTCCGGCGGGAGGTAGACGCGTACCACCTCGGGGCTCTTGGTCAGCAGGTGGTCGACGAAGCCGGGGTCCTGGTGGGAGAACCCGTTGTGGTCCTGCCGCCAGACGTGCGAGGTGAGCAGATACGTGAGCCCCGACACCGGCATGCGCCAGGCGACCGCGCGCGCGTTCTGGAGCCACTTCGCGAACTGGGTCGCCATGTCGGCCACGATTCCGGCGAACGCCTCGTAGCTGGCCAGCACCCCGTGGCGCCCGGTGAGCAGATAGCCCTCCAGCCACCCCTGGCACATGTGCTCCGACAGCACTTCCATGATCCGGCCGTGCGGTCCCAGATGCTCGTCGCCCGGGCGGCTCTCCCCCTGCCAGGCCCGCGGGGTGGCGGCGTAGACCGCGTCGAGCCGGTTGGAGTCCAGCTCGTCGGGTGAGAAGACCCTGAAGTCGCGCCTCTCGGCGGAGGCGGCCAGCACGCGCCGCAGCAGTCCGCCGAGCACCCGCGTCGGCTCGTGCCGGGTCGCGCCGCGGCCCTCGCCCGGCACGCTGAACGCCGCGAGTTCGGGCAGGGGGAGCGAGCGCCGCAGGCGGCCGCCGTCGGCGTGCGGGTTCGTGCCCAGCCGCAGATCCCCGGGCGGCACGCAGGCGAGCACCTCGGGCCGGGGACCGCCGTCCGGCGCGAAGAGTTCCAGTGGCCGGTAGGAGCGCAGCCACCGCTCGAGCCGGCGCCGGTGGTCCCGGTCCTCGCGGACCGAGGAGAGCGGGATCTGGTGGGCCCGCCAGGTGTCCTCGATCCGCACACCGTCCACGGTGTACGGCCCCGTCCAGCCCTTGGGGGTGCGCAGGACGATCATCGGCCACCGCGGCCGGGCGGCGCTCCCCCCGCCGCGGGCCGCGCGCTGGGCGGCGTCGATCCGGTCCGCCGCGTGGTCCAGGGCGGCGGCCAGCTCCCGGTGCACGGCGAGCGGGTCGCTGTCGGGGCCCGCCGTCACGAAGAGCGGCTCGTGGCCGTAGCCGCGCAGCAGCTCGGCGAGCTCCGCCTCCGGGACGCGGGCCAGCACCGTCGGTCCGGCGATCTTGTACCCGTTCAGATGCAGGATCGGCAGCACCGCACCGTCGTGCACGGGATCCAGGAACTTGTTCCCGTGCCACGCCGTGGCCAGCGGCCCGGTCTCGGCCTCGCCGTCGCCGATGACGCAGACCGCGAGCAGGTCCGGGTGGTCGAACGCGGCACCGTAGGCGTGGGAGAGGCAGTGCCCGAGCTCGCCGCCCTCCTGGAGGGAGCCGGGCACCTCGGGCCCGGTATGGCTGCCCAGGCCGCCGGGACGGGAGAACCGGCCGAACAGCTCGGCCATGCCCGCCGCGTCCCGGGCGAGGTCGGGGTCCCGCTCGCCGAGCGAGCCGTCCAGCCAGGCGCCGGCCAGCACGCCGGGTGCGCCGTGCCCGGGGCCCCAGACGCACAGCGTCGGCCGCTCACGCTCGGTGATGAGGCGGTTGAGGTGGGTGTAGACGAGGGTGAGCCCCGGACACGTGCCCCAGTGGCCCAGCAGCCTGGGCTTCACGTGCTCGGGGCGCAGCTCCTCGTGGAGCAGGGGATTGCCGGTCAGGTACAGCTGCCCGGCCGCCAGGAAGTTCGCTGCGCGCCAGTGCGCATCGAGCTGCTCGCAAGCACGTTCGGTGAGACGATGGGAGTTCGTCATGGGCCCCTCCGGCCAGGGTGCGCGTCTCGGCCTTCCCCGAGGGCGGGTTTCCGCGCTCGCGCCGCTCACACTCCGGCGTCCGCCGCATCTCGCAGCGTGTGCCGACCGGGGGTCCGGCGGATCGCACCTGGCCGGTGACGCGAGGAGGAGCGGCGATGAGGACCATGACCGGACTGCTCGGTTCCCTGCCCCGGGAGCTGAGCGAACGCCTCCGCGCACTCGGCCGGCCGGTGTCCTTCCCGGCCGGTGTGCGGATCTTCGAAGAGGGCGCCAGGGCCGACCGGTTCTGGATCATCCACACCGGTTCGGTCACCCTCGACCAGCACATCCCGGGCCGGCGCCCGCAGCCCGTGGAGACGGTGGGCCACGGGGAGCTGCTCGGCTGGTCCTGGCTCTACCGCCCCTACACCTGGCACATGGGGGCCGAGTCGGGCAGCCCCGTGCGCGCCCTGGAGTTCGACGCGGCCGAGGTCCGGCGCCTGTGCGAGGAGGACCACGAACTGGGCTACGCGATGGCGCTGGCCGTCGGCGAGGTCATCTCGGAGCGCCTCCAGCGCTCCCGGAGCCGTCTCATCGAGACCTTCGCCCACGGAGGCCTCGGCTGACCTCCGGCGGTGAGGCGCCCGGCCGGGCCCACCGGACGCCTGCCGCCCTCGCCGTGCCCGGCGGACCGGCGTCAGCCGAGGACCCGCAGCTCGTCTCCGCTGCGTACGCGGCCCGGGTTCTCGGGGATCAGGTTCTGCCCGAACGCCAGGAGGTCCCCGAAGCGGCGGTGGCGGGCCAGGGTGCGCAGCGGCTCCTTGCCGCGCTCTGCGGTCCGCTGGTCCGTCGTTGTGACCACGCACCGGCCGCACGGCCTGGCCACCCGGAAGCCGACCTCGCCGACGCTGATCCGCTTCCAGCCGTCCTCGGCCCACGGCGTGGTGCCCCGCACGACCAGGTTGGGACGGAAGCGGCTCATCGGCAGCGGCCCCTCGTCCGCGTGGTCCCCCTGGGCGATCAGTGAGTTCAGCGCGTCCAGCGAGGCGACGGTGGTGAGCAGCAGCGGGTACCCGTCGGCGAAACTGACCGTGTCCCCCGGGGCGCCGAACTCCGGGTCGACGGGGCGGTCCCGTTCCGGCTCCCCCATCCACACCAGCCGCGCGGGCTCCCCCAGACAGCGCGACAGCCAGGCGTCCGCCGCCGGCGCCGCCGAACGGGCCCGAACCGCCGAGCCGAAGACCCGTACCCGGGTCACCGCTCCGGCCGGCCCGGGTGCGTCCACCGCGAGCTCCGGCATGCCGGGGGCGGCCAGCACCACGCCGCCGTCCGCCCGCAGGCGCGCCGTGGCGAGGGCCAGGCCCGGGGCGTCCCGCTGGGTGAGCTGGCGTCCCTCGCGGCCGACCGCCATCCAGCGGCGGTCGCCCGCCAGCCCCCACGGTTCGACGACGGCCTCGTCCAGGGCCGTGCCGGTGAACGACTTCACCGGGTAGACGTGCAGCGCTGCGAGTGTCGGCGTCGGCATGCCCGCCATCCTGCCAGTCGCCCCGGACGAGCGGGAGCGTCAGGTGGGGGCGGGCGGCCTCAGTAGCCGGGGCTGGGGTGCTGCCGCCCGTACGGGTCGCTGTACAGGCCCGGCGCCGGCATCTGCCGGGGCGCGGCGGGCCGGGGGGCGACCGGCCGCATCTGCGGCTGCTGCGCGTACGGCTGGGCCGGAGCCGGGGCAGGCGCGGCATGCCCCGGCTGTGGGCCGGGGTAGCCGTACCCCCGCTCCCCGGTGTTCTGCTGCGGCACGTACGGCGCGGGTGCCTGCTGAACGGGGGCGGGCTGCGGCGCGGGCTGCTGTGGGTAGGCGTAGCCGCGAGGCGGGACGGGCTGTGGGCCGGGCCCTGCCGTGAGCGCGGGCCGGGCCGCGGGCAGGGCGGGGAGGTTGCCGCCGGTGTCGTAGGCGGCGGGCACCCTGATGGGGGCTATCTGCGGGGTGCCCCGCTCGGCCACGAGGCTGTCGTAGATCGGGGTGTCAGCAAAGGCGGGCGCACCGTAGTAGCCACCGCCGTAGGCGCTGCCGGGGGAGGTCATGCTCCATAAGTTAAGCCGAAGATGTGCCCTGTGAGGAGCCTGGTAAGGGGGACTTTTCGAGCGCCGTCCGTGACGGGCCCTGCTACATGCGAGCGAAACCCAACAAACCGGTCAATTTGCCTCGTTGAGATGTTGTGAAGCGGGCCTTCCCGGCACGGGAAACGCCGGGCGCGGCGTGCCGTGGGGACCCGCGACCGGGGGCCGCCGTCCGGCTTCCGGTGCTCGCGCCGCCGCACCGGGCGCCTCGGGATTCGCGATTTCCACGTACGCTTCTCCGCGTGAAGATCGCGCTTGTTGACTCGGGGATCGGGCTGCTGCCGGCCGCCGCGGCGGTGCGCCGCGCCCGCCCGGACGCCGACCTCGTCCTGTCCAGCGACCCGGGTGGCATGCCCTGGGGTCCGCGCAGCACCCGCGACATCGCCGACCGAGCCCGGGCCTGCGCACGGGCCGCCGCGGCGCTCGGCCCCGACGCGCTGATCGTCGCCTGCAACACGGCCTCCGTGCACGCCCTGCCCGCCCTGCGGGCCGAGCTGGAGCCGGCGCTGCCGGTCGTCGGCACGGTTCCCGCCGTCAAGCCGGCCGCGACCGGCGGCGGCCCCCTCGCGGTCTGGGCCACCCCGGCCACCACCGGCAGCCCCTACCAGCGACGGCTCATCGCGGACTTCGCCGACGGTGTCGACGTCACCGAGGTCCCCTGCCACGGTCTCGCCGACGCGGTGGAGCGCGCCGACGAGGCAGCCATCGACGCAGCCGTGCGGGCCGCCGCGGCTCTGACCCCGCCCGGAGTGCGGTCGCTCGTGCTCGGATGCACGCACTACGAACTGGTGGGTGCCCGGATCCGGCAGGCCGTCCTCGGCGCCGGCGGCCGCGAACCCGTCCTCTTCGGCTCGGCGGACGCCGTCGCGGCACAGGCCCTCCGCCGCGTGGGCGACGCCGGCCCCGCCGCCGCGTCCGCCGCGCCCTCGCTCGTCGTCCTGCACGGAGGACACCCCGCGGAGCTGACCGAGGCGGCGCTCGGCTATCTGGAGGGCCGCGGCCTGGCGGCGGTCAGCCCCGCCTGACCGGGACGACGGCGGGCCGCACCGTACGCTCACCGCATGGCCACTCCCGAATTCATCCGTGAGCTGCGCGCCGCCGTCGGACAGCGGCCGCTCTTCCTCGCCGCCGTGACCGCGATCGTCCAGGACGACGCCGGGCGCGTCCTGCTCGGCCGCCGCGCCGACTCCGGCCGCTGGGCGGTCATCGGCGGCATCTGCGAACCGGGGGAGCAGCCCGCCGAGACCGCCGTGCGCGAGGTCCACGAGGAGACGGGCGTGGACTGCGTCGTCGAACGGATCGTCCTCGTCGAGACGAGGGAGCCGGTGCGGTACCCGAACGGCGACGTCTGCCAGTTCCTCGACATCACCGTGCGCTGCCGTGCCGTGGGCGGCCAGGCGAGGGTGAACGACGACGAGTCCCTGGAGGTCGGCTGGTTCGACGTCGACGCCCTCCCGCCCCTGGAGGAGTTCGGGCGCTTCCGGATCAAGCAGGCCGCGAACGAGGGTCCGGCCTGGTTCGCCCCGGCCGGCCCGCTTCCCGAGGCTTCCCCGGGCGTACCCGACTAGAGCTTGCGGTAGGTGTAGGCATCCTCCGCCGCGGCCACCACGGCAGCCGGGTCGGCACCCGCCGAGGCCGCGACGACGGCGGCCACCGCCCCCTCGACGAACGGCGCGTCGGCCAGCCGGGCGCCGGTGGGCAACTCCTCCTCCACTAGCAGCGTCCGCACGGTCAGCACGGCACTGCCCAGATCCGCCAGCAGCACCACTCCGGCGCCACGGTCCGCCCGGGCGGCGCAGGCGGTGATGAGTTCGGCGCTCGTGCCCAGCCCGCCGTCCGGGGTACCCCCGGCCGCCACGACCGGGGCCGTGGCCCCGCCCGCCGCCAGCCGGGTCGCGAGCCGGGCGACGGAATCCGCCACCTCGCGACTGTGCGAGACGAGCACGACCCCCACCAGCGGCTGGTCAGCCATCCCGGACCTCCCCGGTGTCCGGCGCCGGCCCGCCGCCCTGTCGCCCCGTGCGGGCCAGGGCGGCCAGCAGCAGGGCGGAGGAGGCCGCCCCCGGGTCCTGGTGCCCGACGCTGCGTTCGCCGAGGTAGCTCGCCCGGCCCTTGCGCGCCCGCATCGGCACCGTCGCCTCCGCACCGCGTTCGGCGGCGGCGGAGGCGGCCTCCAGCCCCTCGCCGAGCGCCGCCACGGCCGGGACGAGGGCGTCCAGCATGGTCTTGTCCCCGGGGGCGGCGCCGCCCAGCCGGGAGACGGCGTCCACCCCCGCCCGCAGCGCCGAGGCGAGCTCGGCGGGCCCCACCTCGGGAGCCTCGCCCAGGGCCTTGCCCGTGCGGCGCAGCAGCGTCCCGTACAGCGGCCCGGAGGCGCCGCCCACCGTCGAGACCAGGGTGCGGCCGGCCAGCGCCAGCACGGCTCCCGGGCTGGCGGGCCGCTGCTCCCCGACCGCCGTGACCACGGCGGTGAACCCGCGCCGCATGTTGGTTCCGTGGTCGGCATCGCCGATCGCCGAGTCCAGCTCGGTCAGCCGGTCGGCCTCCGCGTCCACGGCCGAGGCCGCCTCCGTCAGCCAGCCGCGGAAGAACGCGGCGTCCATGGGCACGTGCCCCGCCTCCTGACCTCCCACGCGGCCGTCACCTGCCCCAGCGCAGCGCCGGGGTGGACACCGGTGCGTCCCACAACCGCAGCATCTCCTCGTCCACCTGGCACAGCGTCACCGAGCAGCCGGCCATGTCGAGCGAGGTCACGTAGTTCCCGACGAGTGTGCGCGGAACGGCGACGCCGCGTTCGCCCAGGGCGCGCTGCACCTCGGCGTTGAAGCCGTACAGCTCCAGCAGCGGGGTTCCGCCCATGCCGTTGACGAGGACGAGCACCGGGCCGTGCGGCCGGTGCTCGGCCAGCAGGGCGTCCACGGTCGCGTCGGCGATCTCCCCGGAGGTCATCATCGGCCGCCGCTCCCGGCCCGGCTCCCCGTGGATGCCGATGCCCAACTCCAGCTCGCCCTCGGGCAGGTCGAAGGTGGGACGGCCCTTGGCGGGCGTCGTACACGCGGTCAGGGCGACACCGAAGCTCCGGCAGGACGCCGCCACCCGGCGGGCGATGCGCTCCACCCGCTCCAGCGGCGCGCCCGCCTCCGCGGCGGCGCCGGCGAGCTTCTCCACGAAGAGCGTGCCGCCCGTCCCGCGGCGTCCCGCGGTGAACGTGCTGTCGGTGACCGCCACGTCGTCCTCCACCAGCACGCTGGCGACCTGGACGCCCTCGTCCTGCGCGAGCTCGGCGGCCATCTCGAAGTTGAGCACGTCCCCGGTGTAGTTCTTGACGACGAACAGCACGCCGCGGCCGCTGTCCACCGCCGCCGCGGCCCGCGCCATCTGGTCGGGTACCGGTGACGTGAAGACCTCACCCGGGCACGCGGCGTCCAGCATCCCGGGGCCGACGAATCCCGCGTGCAGCGGTTCGTGGCCGCTGCCGCCGCCGGAGACGAGCGCCACCTTGTCCAGCACGGGGGCGTCGCCCCGCAGGACGACCCGTTGCTCCACGTCCACCGTCAGCTCCGGATGGGCCGCCGCCATGCCGCGCAGCGCGTCCGCCACCACCCGTTCGGGCACATTGATCAGTTGCTTCACCGCGAGGCTCCCGTCCAGTCCCTGGCGTCCCGGTCACGGGCCACACTTCCACCCGGGCGGCCGCCTCACCACAGCACCACGCAGCCCCGCCGCACGAGTTCGCCGAGCGCCCGGGAGCCCTCCCCGCCTTCCGTCAGCGGATTCCAGCGCAGGTCGAGCTTCTCCAGCCGGGGCAGCTCCGCGAGCCACTCCGGCAGCTCCCGCACCCGGTTCCCGCGCAGGTCGAGGCGGGCCAGCCGCGGCAGACCCCGCAGGACACCGGGTACCGCCTCCAGCCGGTTGTTCCGCAGGTCGAGCAGGCGCAGCTCCGCCAGGCGGCCGAGGGGGCCGGGCAGCGTGCCGAGGGCGTTGTCGCCGAGCCACAGCTCCCGCAGCCGCCCCAGTGCGCCGACGGACGGGGGCAGGGCCGTCAGCCCGCAGCCCCGGGCCCGCAGTTCGACCAGCCCCGCCATGGCGCCCAGCCCGTCCGGCAGCCGGGTCAGGGGGTTCTCGCCGACGTTGAGGTACGCGAGCGAGGCCAGCCGCGTCAGGGTGTCCGGCAGCGAGCGCAGCCGGTTGTCGTGCACGTAGAGGAAGCGGTCGAGGGCGGGCAGCGCGCCGATCTCCGCGGGCAGCTCCGTGAGGGCGTTGTGCCCCAGGTCGAGGGTGTGCAGCCGGCGCAGCGCGGCGATGCCCGGCGGCAGCCGGGTGAGGCCGTTGCCCGCCAGGACGAGGGACTCGAGGCCGGTCCGCGCCCACAGGTCCTCCGGCACGCGGCCCAGGCGTGCGTTCCACAGGTTGAGTGTGCGTGTCATTAGGGTGGCAGGGTGTCAGGCGAACGTGATCTGTCGAAACTGCTCAGCGGCATGCGGCCGGAGCTGAACCCGGGCTCCTACGTGTTCACCACCCTCACCGGCCCGCCGCCCGACGGGGTGCGGCCGGTGGCCTCGGTCACCGAGCCCGAGGGCCTCACGCTCGTGCTGCCCCGCCAGGAGGCCGACGCCGCCGGGCTCCACTACGACTACGTGGCCGGGTGGATCACGTTGCGGGTGCATTCGTCCCTGTCCGCCGTCGGGCTGACGGCCGCCGTCTCGGCGGCCCTCGCCGAGGCGGGGATCAGCTGTAACGTGATCGCCGGATACCACCACGACCACCTCTTCGTGCACCACGAGCTGGCCTCCGTCGCCGTCGCCGTGCTGGAGGACCTGGCGGCCCGTCCGCGCTAGTCGGCCGCGTACCATGGGGCGCATGTCGTTCCTCCGCCGCCGTAGTCCTTCCTCGCCCGCCGGTCCGGACTTCGACGTTCTCGCGATGGATCCCGAGGACTGGCCGGGCAACCTCGGGGCCGGGCTGCTGCCCGCCGCCGACGGAAGCTGCCAGGGCGTGTTCCTGCGCTACGACCTGTTCGGCGGCCGCGGCCCTGCCATGATCATCGGCAACCTCCCGGAGGGATCGCCCGCCCGGGAGACGGCGGACGACGAGGTGCCCTTCGAGGTGGCGCAGCTTCTGGCCGCCCTGGAGATGGACGACCCGGTCACCGTCACCGGCACCGAGGACTGTCCCGTCATGCACGAGGGGAACCTGCTCATCGTGCGCCGTGTCACCTGCAGCGAGCGCCGGATCGCCTGTGTGCAGTTCGACCGCAGCGACGGCGTGCTCGTGACGATCGCCAGCTGGGACCGCCCGATCACGGACGACCTCTACCAGCTGCTCAAGCCGCTCCCGGCGGAGCTGTTCCAGCAGAAGTAGCGCCGTCGGCGGCCGTCGCCGAGGCTTCCGCGTCACGGCGCTCCCGCGTCACGGCGCTTCCTCGACCCGCACGTCCGCGGCCCTGACGAAGGCCACCCGGTGGCCGAGCTGGATCTGCCAGTACGCCTCGCCCCGGACCACGACGTGCTGCGCGGGGTCGAACGTCGTCGCGTGGTAGTACTCGCTCGGTGTCCTCGGGCCCGCCGCGTACCGCTGTCCTGCGCGCAGCCGGTAGGGCAGGGGCGCGAGCTCGCGCACCTCGACGCCCTCGGGGTAGGCGGAGGCCTCCGGGTAGGCGCGTCCGTACACCGGAACGGAGTCCCGGCCCGGCGCCGGGGTCACCGTGCGGCCGGCGGAGGGAACCGCCGTCGGCCGCTCCACGGGGTTGTGGAACCACGCCTTCTCGCCCAGGTACCAGATCGCCGTCCAGGCGCCGCGGCGCTCGGCCACGGCGTAGGTCTGGCCGGTCGAGGCGCGGGCGCCGATGTCGCTCACCCCGGTCGTCGCGTGGCCGCCGTCCGGGTGCAGACCGACGTCGCGCACGAGCGGCGCCCCCGGGCCGGGCGCCGTGCGCAGCCGCACCGCGCCCGAGCCGTGGGCGGGGCAGGCCGCACCCGTCCCGTCACAGCGCGTGTACACGGGGCGGTGCGTGGCGTAGTCCGGGGCGATGGTCACCAGACCGCCGTCCGGGGTGCCGGAGGCCGTGAACGGCGCGCCGAGCAGGTCGAAGTAGTGGGCCCAGTCCCAGTAGGGGCCGGGGTCGGTGTGCATGCCCCGGATGGCGGAGGCGGTGACGCCGGGCACGTTGTCGTGGCCGAGGACGTGGTGCCGGTCGAGCGGGATGCCGTACCGCCCGGCCAGATGGCGGACGAGCCGCGCCGACGCGCGGTACATCGCCTCCGTGTACCAGGCATCGGGGTCGGTGAGGAAGCCCTCGTGCTCCAGCCCGACTGAGGTGGTGTTCAGGTACCAGTTGCCCGCGTGCCAGGCCACGTCCTCGGTCTCCACGTGCTGGGCGACGTGCCCGTCGGTGGCGCGCAGGGTGTAGTGCCACGAGACGTACGTCGGGTCCTGGACGAGGGAGACCGCGCCCTCGTAGTAGCCCTCGACGTCGTGGATGACGATGTGCCTGATCCGCTGACCGCGCGGACGGTCGGCCTGGTCGTGGTTGCCGTAGTCCGGCGTCCCGTCGGTGCCCGTGAACTCCTCGTACGGGGCGGGCACCCAGGAGCATGCGAGCGAGGACGGGCAGTCGACCCGTGCCGCGCCGCCGGCCCCGCTCCCGGCCGCCTTCCGCCGGCTCCGGTCGGGGCGCAGCCCCGGGCTCGCCGGGAGGGTCACCCGCTGCCCCGCGTCGGTGGTACGGGTCGCGCCCTCCCGCAGCAGAGCGAAGACCTGCTCGGCGAAGGCCGCTCCGGCCCCGGGCTCTGCGGCGCCGGTGGAGCGGGCCACGGCGTCGAACCAGCGCTGTGGCGGCGCGTCCAGCGGCCTGCCCAGCTCCCGTTGGGCCGCGGCCAGCAGCGCGGCCCCGCCGTGAACGTTGGCCTCCGGACTGGTGCGCAGTGTCGAGGCCGGGAGACCGGTCAGCCGTGCGGCGCGCTCCAGAGTGCGCAGCCGGGCGGGGAGGCGGCGTGGAGCGGGCGCGGCGTGGGCCGCGGCGCGCGGGGGACGGGCGTCGTCCCCACGGGCGTCCTCCTGCTCGGTGTCCCCGCCCTGGTGCGGGGCGGAGCGTGCCAGCGCGGTGCGCAGGTCGGTCAGGTGCATCGGCCCGTAGCCGCCCGAGACGCTGGGACGTCCGGCGTGCTGGTCCCAGCGGGACTGCAGGTACGCCATGCCGAGGAGCACGCTCTCCGGCACGCCGTGGCGCTCGGCGGCTTCCGTGAACGCCGTCTGCAGGGCGTCCGTGCCGTCCCCGCCGGGTGTCCGGGCGGCCACCAGCGGAACGAGCAGGGCCGTGGCGAGGCAGCCGACGAGGGCGCGGCGCAGACGGTGCCGGCCCGACAGGCCGCGGCGGCCGGCCGGGGAAGCGGAACGTGACACGTCGGCCTCCTGACGCGGGCCGGGGTTCGGGGGTGCCCGCGCCTCACAGGTAGCGTCCGGCCGACGGGCCGTCAAACACCGGCGGTGCCGCGCCGCGCACGCGGGCGGCCCGTTGCGGAACGTTTCCGCAACGGGCCGCGGTGCCACGGGCGCCTGGGTCAGCGGGTGCCCACCGCGGCCCGCACCGCCCCCCGGGTGAGTGTCATGTCGTCGTGCAGACGGCGCAGCAGCAGCCGTTGTTCCTCGCCCGCCGACAGGGTGCCCCCGCGTTCGGCCGCCGCGCCGGGCGTCGGGACGGGGCCGCGCATCGTCCGCTGGACCGCGGTCTCGCAGGTGCGGATCTCCTGGGTCAGGACGAGCATGAGATTCACCAGGAAGGCGTCCTGGGCGGCGGGCCCGGCCGCCTGGGCGGCGAGGCTGATCTGACGCCGTGCCATGGGCGCCTCGCCGAGTACGGACCACAGGACGGCCAGGTCGTAGCCGGCCAGGTACCAGCCCGCGTGCTCCCAGTCGACGAGTACGGGTCCGCTCGGCGCCAGCAGGGTGTTGGCCGGCAGGGCGTCCCCGTGGCAGAACTGCCACGCGGCCTGCGGACCGCCGGATCCGTGCAGGACGCCGTGGAGCAGTTTGTGCACGTCACCGATGTCCCGGTCGGTGAGGAAGCCCAGCTCGTGGTAGCGGGCCAGCCGGGCCCCGTAGTCCAGTGGCCGGTCGAAGAGCCCCGCGGGCGGCTGCCAGGCGTTCACCTTGCCGATCGCCCCGAGCACCGCGCGCACGTCGCAGCCCGGCACCGGGTCGGCGGGGTGCCGCTGGAGCGCGGCCGGACGGCCGGGCAGCCGCTCGATGACGAGCGTGCAGCTCTCCGGGTCCGCGGCGATCAGCCGCGGTACCCGGACCGGCGGGCGGTGCCGGACGAACGCCCGGTACGCCGCTATCTCCTGCCGGTACCGCTCAGCCCACGCCGGGGAGTGGTCGAGCAGGCACTTGGCCACCGCCGGGGTGCGCCCGATGTCTCCCACCAGCAGGACCGACCGGCCGCTGCGCCGCAGTGCCTGCACGGGCCGGAACTCCGGGCAGACGCGGTGGACGAGGGCGAGGGCGGAGCGCAGACGTGCGCCCTGGGCACCGGACAGATCGAGCCTCCCGCTGATCGGCTGCCGGACGCCCGGCGCGGCGCCTCCGCGGGCCCGGCGCGAGCGCTCCGGAGTGGCGGCGGTGCCCGTGAAGTACGGCGTCGGTCCGGTCCGGGGCGGGGCGGTCACGGGGGACGTTGCGTGATACATGCGCGAGCCAGATCCCTTCGTGCGCCGACAAGATCGTGCGCTGTCCCGGACCGGCCCCCTTCCGGCGGTTCCGCACCCTGGGGAATGCCGGCCGACCGGTCCGGACGGTGACAGGGCCGGGGCAGCGCACTTCTACACCACACCCCCGCACGGGTGGCAGACCACGTGGCGAACCCTGGCGAACCCTGGCGAATGCTCGCAGCCCCCGGTTGTGGACCGTTACTGTCAACTCAGCCGAGAACCTGGGGGCTTGACGTGAGCAAGGGACCGAACACCCGACTCGCGGAGCTGTTCGAGCTGACCGGATGGTCCAAGGGCGAGCTCGCCCGGACGGTCAACCGGCACGCTGCGGCCATGGGACATCTCCAACTGGCCACGGACACTTCGCGGGTGCGGCGCTGGATCGACCTGGGGGAGACCCCCCGCGATCCCGTGCCCAGGGTGCTGGCCTCGCTGTTCACCGAGCGACTCGGCCGTGTCGTGACCATCGAGGACCTCGGGTTCGGCAGATCAGGCCCCACGGCCCGCAGGCAGTCCGTCGACGGACTGCCCTGGGCCCCTGACCAGACCGCCGCGGTCCTCACCGAATTCACGGGAATGGACCTCATGCTCAACCGACGCGGCTTGGTGGGCGCGGGTGCCGCGCTCGCCGCAGGCTCAGCACTCCACACCTCCCTGCACGACTGGCTGCGGACGGCCCCGGCCCCGCGGACCGCCGTCCGTCCGGCCACCGCCTCAACCGCCGTCTTCGACCACGACGAGATCCCACCGGTCGGCTCCCAGGAGATCGAGGCCCTGGAGAAGTCGGTGGAGGTCTTCCGCGCCTGGGACGCCTCCCGCGGCGGCGGGCTGCAGCGCAAGGCCGTCGTCGGCCAGCTCAACGAGGTCGGGGGGATGCTCGCCGTTCAGCATCCCCCGCACCTCCAGCGGCGGTTGTGGGGCGTGGCGGCCAACCTCTCGGTGCTCGCCGGGTGGATGTCGCATGACGTCGGCCTCGAACCCACCGCCCAGAAGTACTTCGTCCTGGCCGCCCACGCCGCCCGGGAGGGCGGCGACCGGCCGCGCGCGGGTGAGGCTCTCTCCCGGGCCGCCCGTCAGATGGTCCATCTCGGGCGCCCGGGAGACGCGCTCGACCTGATGAAGCTCGCGCGCTCCGGCGCGGGTGAGGCCGTGCTGCCGCGTACGCAGGCCATGCTGCACACCGTCGAGGCGTGGGCACAGGCGTCCATGGGCCAGGGGCAGGCGATGCGGCGCACGCTCGGCGAGGCCGAGGAGCTGTTCGCCTCCGACCGGGGCGACGTCCCGCCGCCCAACTGGATGCAGAGCTTCGACGAGGCGGACCTGCACGGGATGCAGGCGCTCGCCTTCCGCACGCTGGCCGAGCACGACCCCTCCGCCGCCACGACCGCCGAGCACCATGCCAAGCGGGCACTGGAACTGCGCGGAAAGGGCTACCAGAGGTCGCAGATCTTCGACTACATCTCCCTGGCCTCCGCGTGCTTCATCGCCGACGACCCGGAACAGGCCGACCGCTACGCCCGGCTGGCGCTGGTCTCCATCGGGGAGAACTCCTCCCACCGCACGTGGGACCGGCTGCGTGAGATGTACCGGCTGACCGCGCAGTACGCCGACTTCCCGAAGATCGAGAGCCTGCGTGAGGAGATCGAGCACGTGCTGCCGAAGGCCCCGGCCAAGCCACCGGCCGGGGCCGTCAAGAGCCCGGGGAGCCTGAAGGTGTAGGAGCGGCGCCGGTGGGAACGGCCGGGGTGACACCAGGTCACCGCGGCCCGCTGCCCAGGGCGTTGCCGCCCTCGGACGGCGCCCCGCCAGGTTTCCGACGCGGGCTCGTGTTCCGCCGCGCTGGCCGGGCGCGCTCCGCCGGTGGCCCGCCGCCCGCCAGGGGCCGGGGCTCAGCCGGAGACCTTCGCGACCAGCGCGCAGGCGTCGTCCTCGCGGCCCGTCTCGCCGAACGCGTCGACGACGGTGCGCAGGCACGCCTGCGCCGTACCCGCCGTGGCCAGCCGCCCGCCCAGCTCCACGATCCGTTCGCCGCGCTCGCCCGCGTCGTCCGACGGCGCCGAGGCGTGCGGGGACAGCCCCTCGGTGTGCAGCAGCAGGACGTCGCCCGGGCCGAGCCGTTCCGTGCGCTCCTCGTAGACGGCGCCGGTGGTGGCGCCCAGCAGGACGCCCTCGGGCGGGTCCAGCCGCCGGCCCCGGCCCGCGCGGTACAGCACGGGCGCGGGGTTGCCGGCCTGCGCCCAGGTGAGGGCCTCCGTGTCCGGCGTGTAACGGCAGCAGACGGCGCTGCCCAGGGCGGGCTGGGCGGCGCTGTCGAAAAGCTGGTTCAGGTGCTTCATCAGCGCGCCCGGCCCCACGCCGGCCAGGGCCATCCCGCGTACCGCCCCGAGGACCATCGCCATGCCGGAGGTCGCCTCCACCCCGTGACCGGTCAGGTCGCCCACGGTCAGCAGGGTCGAGCCGTCTGCCAGTGCCATCGCGTCGTACCAGCCGCCGCCGATCAGCGTGCCCGTGGCGGCGGGCAGATAGCGGGCCGCCAGCTCCAGGCCCGTGCACGCCCCGCCCGGCAGCCGCAGCTGGCCCCGCCAGGGCGGCAGGACGGCCTCCTGCATCTCGACGGCCAGCCGGTGCTCGGTGCGGGCGAGCTGCCGCTGCTGGCGCACCAGGTCGCGGGTCTCCCTGACCTGGTGCTCGCCCCGGCGCACGGAGCTGACGTCCTGGACGACGGCCCACACCGAGGCCGTCCTGCCCTCGGCGTCCAGCACCGGTTCGCCGCGCATGTGCAGCGTCCGCACGGTGCCGTCGTCGCGCAGGATCCGGAACTCCCCGTCGATGGGGCGCGCGTCGACGAGGCAGTCGGTGACCGCGCCCATGAGCCAGACCTGGTCGTCGGGGAGCAGCCACGTCGGCAGCTCGTCCAGGGAGAGCGGACCGGCCTCGGGCGTGCGTCCGAAGATCGCGTACAGCTCCGGGGACCACTCGACCTCGTCAGTCAGGAAGTCCCACTCCGCGCTGCCCACCCGGCCCTCGGCCGGGGCGATCTCGGCGGGGGCCGGTGCCGGGGCGGGGGCGGCGGGCGGCTCCGGGACCAGCCCGTCGCGCAGCTGGCCGAGTCTGCGGCCGAGGTCGTCCAAGTGCAGCACGGCCAGATCGCACAGTGCCCTGCGCCAGCGGTACTGGGGGTCGACGCCGCCGTCCTCCTCGCCCTGCGCGGTGCCCCGGCGGACGGCGGCGACGTTGCCGCGCAGGCTGTGGGTCTGCGAGATCAGCGTGTCCAGGGCGCCGCGGCCGGGCGCCGGAGCGGCCTGGCCGTCCGCGGGGGGGTGTGAGGGCATCGCGTACTCCGATACGAGCGGTGAGCGGCGGTTGCCGGGCAGGAGTCCGGGTAACGACTCTTGCACAGTCCGCGACGTGCTGTAAGCCGTTTGGCAACACCCGATACGGTGTTGCCTGAGGCATATGTCAAAGGTCACCCCGCTGCGAGGCCACCCCCGTGCGCCCGGAATCCCGCCTTCACCAGTAGGCTGCGGCGTCGGATCCGCCCCCTTGCGAGGGGGGTCCGCCTTCCGACGAGGCATGGGTGGCCGTCCCGGCGGCAAGAAGCCCTCCGACGGAAATCCCGTTGCCAGCCCCAGACCCCGCACCGGATGCTGACCACTATGTTCGCGGAGAATCTCGGCCAATACGCCGAACCAGACATAGCGCCCAGCGGCACGCTGCTCGGCCTGCTGCAGCGTGGCCGCGGCGACGGCACGCTGCACGCGCTGGCGGCGCCGCGCCCCGAAGCGCTGGCGGCGCTGCACCGCTGTCTGGCCGACGATCCGCGCCGCAACTGGCAGGTCGAGCACCGCTCCCTGTACTACGCGCGCCTGCACCGGGACCTCGACGCCGGCCTCGACGCCGTCGCCGAGCACCTCTTCTCCCCGCAGGACCACACCGACCCGCGCGAGGAACGCACCGGGCTCGCCCTCTCCGTCCTCGGCCACCTGGCCTCCTACGGCAACGTGGGCGCGCTGCGGCTGCTCCGCGAGTACGCGGCCCGGGGCACGAACTGGCAGTGGGCCCTGGACGAGCTCGCTGTCCGGGACGACGACGCGGCCCTGCGCCGCCTCGGCCCCGCCGTCCTCGCCCGCTTCCCCCGCACTGCCGAGGGCGAGGCCGAACTGGCCCTCGCCCTGCGGGACAGCTTCGAGCCCCGGCCCTGGCGGCTGTGGGGGGAGGACCCGGCCCGACCCGAACAGCGGGAACGACTCGCCAGAGCCCGCGAGCAGCACGCCTTCGACCGCTGGTCCCGCCAGCTCCGCTCGGCGGCCCCGAGGCCCGGCTGGAGCGTCCGCGAGGTCCTGGCCTGGGCCGAGGAGACGCCCCTGCCCCCCGAGGACGACGCCGCCCGGCGCGACTTCGACCCCGAGCACGCCCGGCAGCAGCGCGAGGCCGCAGCGGCCCGCTGCCTGGCCGCCGTCGCGGGCCCCGAGGACCGCCCCGGACTGCTGGCCGCCGCCCGCGGCAGCGCCGACGCCGCCCGCGTGGCGGCCCTGCGGCACCTCGCCGAGCGCGGCGACCCCGAAGCCCTCGACCTCATCGAGGCGGCCGTCGCCGACGGCACCCCGCAGGTCGCCGGGCGCGCCGCCGAGGCGTTCGCCCGCATGCGCGGGCTCCCCGCGCTGGAGCGCGCCCGGCGCTGGGCCGGCCGCGACGACGTCCTGGGCGCCGAGGCCGCCGCCATGCTGGCCTGCCGCGGCAGTGGAGGGGACGCGCGGACCGTCCTGGCCGCCCTGCGCCGCACCGTGCGGTCCGAGGGCTGCGACACCGAGGCCCTGTGGCCGCTGGTCGACGGCGTGGGACGGCTCAACGTCACCTGCGCCGCACCGGTCCTGCGGCACATCTACCGGGAGACGACGTCCTCCCAGCTCCGTGGCCGCACCGCGCGCGCCCTGGCCGCCACCGACTCGTCCTTCGCGGCCTCCTTCGCCGTCGAGTGCCTGTGGGACTGCGAGGAGTCCACGCGGGAGCTCGCCGCCCACGCGGCCACCACCGGGGATGACCGCGTGGTGGAGAGACTGCGCCGCCTGGCCGCCGACCCGGCGGAGGAGGCCGGGGTGCAGAGCGCCGTCCTCGGCCGCCTCCGCCCCGGCACCGAGCCCCGCTGACCCCGGCGGCGGGCAACCGCTCATGGGCCGTTCCGCTGCCGGACACGCCGCCGTGACCCCGGGCTCGCCCGGGGCGGCGACAACCGGAGTATGAGAGTCGCCATCGTCACCGAGTCCTACCCGCCCGACGTCAACGGCGTCGCCCACTGCGCCTGGCAGACCGCCCGGCACCTCGCCCGCCGCGGGCACGAGCCGCTCGTCGTCGCCCCGGCCCCGCCGCCCGGCAGCCGCCGCCCCGACCCGGCGGGCCCCGCCCCCGTCGTGCACATACCCTCGCTGCCGTTGCCCGGCTACCCGCAGGTCCGGGTCGCCGTGCCCAGCCGCCGCCTGGCCGCCGCCCTGACCGCGCACGGCACCGAGCTCGTCCACCTCGCCAGCCCCTTCGTACTCGGCGTCCGCGGCATGACCGCCGCCGCCCGCCTCGGGCTGCCCGCCGTCGCCGTCTACCAGACCGACCTCGCCGGGTACGCCCGCACCTATCTCGGTGCCGGTGAGGCCGCCGCCTGGCGCCGCATCCGGGCCGTGCACGCCGCCGCCGACCGCACCCTGGCACCCTCCAGCGCCGCCGCCGCGGAACTGGGTGCGCACGGCGTCCCCCGCGTCCACCTGTGGCCGCGCGGCGTGGACACCGCTCGCTTCGACCCCGGCCACCGGGACCCCGCCCTGCGCCGCGAACTGGCGCCGGGCGGCGAGCTGCTGGTCGGCTACGTCGGCCGCCTCGCCCCGGAGAAGCACATCGCCCTGCTCGCCGAGGCCTGCGCCCTGCCCGGCGTCCGCCTCGTCGTCGTCGGCGACGGCCCGAGCGAACCCGCCCTGCGCACCGCCCTGCCCGGGGCCGTCTTCCTCGGCCGCCGCACGGGAGACGACCTGGCCCGGATCTACGCGAGCCTGGACGCCTTCGTCCACACCGGGCCGTTCGAGACGTTCTGCCAGACCGTGCAGGAGGCCCAGGCCAGCGGCGTCCCCGTGGTCGCCCCCGCGTCCGGCGGACCGCTGGATCTCGTCGACCACGGCCGCACCGGACTGCTCGTCCCCCCGCACGACGCCGGCGCCGTCCGGGACGCCGTGCAGACCCTGCGCGACCGGCCCGAGCTGCGTCTGCGGCTCGCCGACGCGGGCCGCACGGCCGTCGCGGGACGGACCTGGGAGGCCGTCGGGGACCGGCTCGTCACCCACTACGCACAGGTCCGCGAGGCGCGGGAGTGCCTCACCGTGTGAAACCGACACCCGCACGATCGCGACACCTCGCCGCCCCGTCGCATCCGGTGCCCTGGCACGATGGCCCGATGAGCGGACGCTGGGAGTTCTGGATCGACCGGGGCGGCACCTTCACCGACGTCGTCGGCAAGCGCCCCGACGGGCGGCTTCTCACCGGGAAACTGCTGTCCCACGCACCCGAGCGGTACCAGGACGCCGCCGTGGCCGGCATCCGCCGCATGCTCGGCCTCACTCCCGGTCAGCCGGTACCCGCCGAGCGCATCGCCGCCGTGAAGATGGGCACCACGGTCGCCACCAACGCGCTGCTGGAGCGCCGGGGCGAGCCCACCCTCCTCGTCACCACCGCGGGCTTCCGCGACGCCCTCCGCATCGCCTACCAGAACCGGCCGCGCCTCTTCGACCGGCACATCGTGTTGCCGGAGGCGCTCTACGACCGCGTCGTGGAAGTCCCCGAACGCGTCGGAGCCCACGGGGAACAGGTCACCGCGCTCGACGCCGGGGCCACCGCGCAGCTGCTGCGCGCCGCCTACGCCGACGGCTTCCGCTCGGCCGCCGTCGTCCTCCTGCACGGCTACCGCCACCCTGGGCACGAACGCCGGATCGCCCGGATCGCGGCCGAAGCCGGTTTCACCCAGATCAGCTGCTCCCACGAGGTCAGCCCCCTCATCAAGCTCGTCTCACGCGGCGACACCACCGTCGTCGACGCCTATCTCTCCCCGGTGCTGCGCCGCTACGTCGAGCAGGTCGCGGCGGAACTGAGCGGTGTGAACCTCATGTTCATGCAGTCCGGCGGCGGGCTGCGGGAGGCGGGGCACTTCCGCGGGAAGGACGCGGTCCTGTCCGGGCCCGCCGGCGGCGTCGTCGGCATGGCCCGCAGCTGCGCCGAGGCCGGCCACGAGCGGGCCATCGGCTTCGACATGGGCGGCACCTCCACCGACGTCTCCCACTACGCCGGCGAGCTGGAACGCTCCTTCGACACCGAGGTCGCCGGGGTGCGGATGCGCGCTCCCATGATGGACATCCACACCGTCGCCGCGGGCGGCGGCTCCGTCCTGCACTTCGACGGCGCCCGCTACCGCGTCGGCCCCGACTCCGCCGGAGCCGTCCCCGGGCCCGCCGCCTACCGCCGCGGCGGCCCCCTCACGGTCACCGACGCCAACGTCATGCTCGGCCGCATCCAGGCCGAGCAGTTCCCGCACGTCTTCGGGCCCGACGGCGACCAGCCGCTGGACACCGGGGAGGTGCGCCGCCGCTTCACCGCGCTCGCCGAGCAGATCGCCGAGGCGACCGGCGACCGGCGCGGGCCCGAGGAGGTCGCCGCCGGCTTCCTGGAGATCGCCGTGCTGAACATGGCGAACGCGGTGAAGAAGATCTCCGTGCAGCGCGGGCACGACGTCACCCGTTACGCCCTCGCCGCGTTCGGCGGAGCCGGAGGCCAGCACGCCTGCGCCGTCGCCGACGCGCTGGGCGTCGACACCGTCCTCGTCCCGCCGCTCGCCGGGGTGCTCTCCGCCTACGGCATCGGCGTCGCCGACGCCACCGCGCTGCGCGAGCAGTCGGTGGAGACCGAACTCGGCGAGGCCACCCTGCCCACCCTGCGCGAGACCTGCGCCGCGCTGGCCGAACAGACCAGCGGCGAACTCGTCGCCGACGGGTTCGCCGCTGCCGAGGTCGCCACCCACGCCCGCGTCGACCTGCGCTACGAGGGCACCGACGCCGCCCTCCCGGTCGCCCTCGGCCCGCAGAGCGACGTCGCCGCCCTGCGCGCCGGGTTCGAGGACGCCCACCGGGCCCGCTACGGGTTCACCATGGACAAGCCGCTCGTCGCCGCCACGGCCGTCGTCGAGGCCACCGCCGCCGCCGGCGCCCACACCCCGCAGCGCGACGACCGCGCACCGCGTCCCGACGGGCCCCCGCCCGCCGCGCACGTGCGGACCCACGGCGCCGGACGCTGGCGGGAGACCGCGCTGTACCACCGGGCCGACCTGCGCCCCGGCGAGACCGTGAGCGGGCCGGCCATCGTCGCCGAGCCGGACGCCACCACCGTCGTCGACGACGGCTGGCGGGCGACGGCGGGGGCGCTGGGCCACCTCGTCGTCACCCGGGCCACCGCACGGCCGCGCAGGGCCGCCGTCGGCACCGAGGCCGACCCGGTGAAGCTGGAGGTGTTCAACAACCAGTTCATGGCCGTCGCCGAGCAGATGGGCCTCCGGCTGGAGAACACGGCGCACTCCGTCAACATCAAGGAACGGCTCGACTTCTCCTGCGTGCTGTTCGACGCCGAGGGCAACCTGATCGCCAACGCGCCCCACATCCCCGTGCACCTCGGCTCGATGGGGGAGTCCATCAAGGAGGTGCTGCGCCGCAACGCCGGCACCATGCGCCCCGGCGACGTCTACGCCATCAACGACCCGTACCACGGCGGCACCCACCTCCCCGACGTCACCGTCGTGACGCCCGTCTTCGACGAGCAGCCCGGTGAGCCGGAGCTGCTGTTCCTCGTCGCCTCCCGCGGCCACCACGCCGAGATCGGCGGCCTGAGCCCCGGCTCCATGCCCGCCTTCAGCCGCTCCGTGCACGACGAGGGCGTGCTCTTCGACAACTGGCTGCTCGTCCGGGACGGCCTCCTGCGGGAGGACGAGACCCGGGCCCTCCTGGCCGCCGGCCCCCACCCCTCCCGCAACCCCGACGCCAACCTCGCCGACCTGCGCGCCCAGACAGCCGCCAACGAGAAGGGCATCAGCGAGATCCGTGCCATGATCGGCCACTTCGGTCTCGACGTCGTCCGGGCCTACATGGGGCACGTCCAGGCCAACGCCGAGGAGTCGGTCCGCCGCATCATCACCGGGCTGCGGGACGGCGAGTACCGCTACGAGACCGACACCGGCGCGGTGATCGCCGTCCGCGTCCGCGTCGACCACCACGCCCGCAGCGCCGAGCTGGACTTCACCGGCACCTCGCCGCAGCGCGAGGACAACTTCAACGCGCCCAGCTCCGTCGTCATGGCCGCCGTGCTGTACGTCTTCCGCACCCTGGTCGCCGACGACATCCCGCTCAACAGCGGCTGCCTGAAGCCCCTCACCGTGCGCATCCCCGACGGCTCGATGCTCGCCCCCTCCTACCCGGCCGCCACCGTCGCGGGCAACGTGGAGACCTCCCAGGCCGTCACCGGCGCCCTCTACGCCGCCCTCGGCGTGCAGGCGGAGGGCTCGGGCACGATGAACAACGTCACCTTCGGCAACGACCGCGTCCAGTACTACGAGACGGTCGCGAGCGGCTCCGGCGGCGGCGACGGCTTCCCCGGCGCCCATGCCGTGCAGACGCACATGACCAACTCGCGCCTCACCGACCCCGAGGTCC
Organism: Streptomyces sp. WMMC1477; assembly: GCF_027460245.1. Classification (NCBI taxonomy): domain Bacteria; kingdom Bacillati; phylum Actinomycetota; class Actinomycetes; order Kitasatosporales; family Streptomycetaceae; genus Streptomyces; species Streptomyces sp. WMMC1477. The sequence goes on from NZ_JAPZBD010000003.1 coordinate 5,415,249, forward strand.
TGGAGTGGCGCTACCCGGTGCGGGTCGAGGAGTTCCGCGTCCGCACCGGCAGCGGCGGCACCGGACGCTGGCCCGGCGGGGACGGCGTCGTGCGCAGGCTGCGGTTCCTGGAGCCGGTGACGCTCGCCCTGCTGACCGGGCACCGACGGGTGCCGCCCTACGGCATGGCCGGCGGCGCCCCCGGCGCGCTCGGGCGCAACGCCCTGGAGCGGACGGACGGCACCGTCACGGAACTGCCCGGTGTCGCGGCCGCCGAGGCCGGGGCCGGAGACGTCCTCGTCGTCGAGACGCCGGGCGGCGGCGGTTACGGCCGCGAGGCGCGGCCGTAACCGCGCGGCCACCGGGAGGGTCCGGAACCCGGGCCGGGCCCGGCCCGGGCGGGAGAACCCCACGTGGCACGAGCTGTCGGCGCCAGCGCCTAGGCTTGTGCGACGTGAGTTCCGCCGTATCCGCTTCCGCCGCCGGTGCCCCGCGCCCGGCGCCCGGCCCGGCGGCCGACGAGGGCCTGGCCCGTCGGCTGCGCGCCCTGGCCTGCACCGCGCCGCTGCACGACCTGGACACGCGCAAGGTCAACTTGGCCGGTGAGTACGGCACCTACGCCATGGCCGAGGTGGCGCTGGCCGCCATCGACGTCGTCACCCTCCAGATGGACTTCGACACCGGCGCCGAGCACGACGACGTCGTCGCCCGGCTGCTGCCCCGCGTCGCCGCGCAGGCCCCGGAGCGCCCCGCGGCCGAACACGAGCGGGTCGCCCGCTGGGTCCTGGAGAACCTGATCAACGTCGGCAGCGTCGACCGCGGCTTCCGCGCCGTGTACGGCACCTTCGCCCCCGACGGCAGCTACGTACGCAGGGACTACGACTTCAAACTCGTCGAGGAGGTGCCGGGCCCCGGCGGCCGGGTCTACCTGCGCACCACGGACGAGGCGGTCAACGTCCTGGTCGGCGCCCTCGACACGGACGTCACCAGCGCCCAGATCGCCGCCGAGGTCAAGCTGGAGGTGCTGGTCAGCCGCGGTCGGCTGGCCGACGCGCAACTCGCCGCCGAGCAGGCCCGCTACCGCACCGTGCAGTACGCCGAGACGCTGCGCCGCACCCTGGAGGCCACCCGGCGCAACGTCCGCGCGGTCGACTGGCTGCACACCGTGCCCGACCTGATCGCCGAGGCCCTCGACCACGTCGCGGACCGCTACCGGCACGAGAACGCCATCCTCACCAACATCCGCCGGGCGCGCGACGAGACGAGCGACACGGGTCAGGACAAGCACCCGGACCACAAGCTGCGCGCCGCCGAGCTCGTCGACATCGTCAAGGACTGCATCCGGCGCCACACCCAGCTCCAGTCACGCCTGCTGGAGGCCGGTCCGCTGTTCCGCGCCGAGCAGGACCGCCAGGCCTTCGCCCCGCCCGCCGCCCGCACCGGGCTCGACCTCTACGGGCAGCTCCTCGCTCCGCTGCTGGCCGAGCCCCTGGAGCGTGCCGGGCGCGTCGCCGACGCCTTCTTCGCCGCCGGGGCCGGCCTGCGCACCCCCGGCGCCGTCCGCCTCGGCGACCTCACCGAACTGCTGCTCACCCCGCCCGCCGCCCGCGAACACCTCGGTGCCGAGCTGCCCGAGCCGGAGCTCGTGGCCACGCCCGACGACAGCAGGTTCAGCGAGGAGCAGTTCGCCGCGGCCCACGAGCTGCTGCGGCTTCCGCCCGACGCCCCGCGCCGCCTCTCCGGCCTCCTCGCCGACGCCCGGCGCCGCGACCCGGAGCTTCCCTACCTCGTCGCCCTGCTCACCGTCCACGCCGCGAGCCCGCCCGTCGGCACCGCCTACCGCCAGGGGGAGCACCAGCTCCTGTTCGCCGTCGACGACGGCACCGAGCTGGCGGACGCCGAGTTCGGCGGTGCCGACCTCATCGTCGGCACCGCCCTGCTGGACGCCGCCTCCATGGCCGCGGCGCGCAGCGAGGCGGCACCGTGACCGCCTCCAGGCCCGGCACGGACCGACCCAGCACCACCGGGCACCCCATTCTCGGGCGCACACCGCCACCGCACCCCGCGAGAACCACCGCACCGCACCACCCGCAAGGAGCCACCGCCGTGACCGAGCCCGGCACCGAGCCCGCACCGCGCACGCCCGAGGAGGCGCCGAGCGCCCTCACCCCGGCCGACGCCGCGGACGCCGCCCGCCTGGTCGCGTTCGGGCTCCAGCCCAAGCTGCTCCCCGCCCGCGACGCCGACTACGCCGAACTCCTGCGCCGCCACCGGGACGATCCGGCCTTCGCCCGGCTCACCGACGCCGTCGCCGCCGGGCTCGGACTCGTCGTGCTGGAGGTGTCCACCCGCGCCGGGATGGCCGTCACCGCCGCCGAGGACTCCGTCTTCGCGGTGCGCATGGGTGACTACGCGCGCCGGGCCGCCACCGACGCCACGGACCGCTTCCTGCACGGCCTGGCCCACCTCGCCGTCGCCGCCCTGGCCTTCCCCCGTCCCGAGGACCTGGCGGACGACGGCTACATCGGCCGCGTCACCGTCAACGGCGTGGACGCGTTCGTCCGCCAGGCCTGCCGCCGGCTGGAGGAACGGGCCGAGGAGCAGGGCGAGAACACCGACCCCGCCACCGACACCCCGGGCCTGGAGGCCGCCTGGCGCGTCTACGCCCGGCGCAGCGCCACCGGCGCCACCAAGGACGCCCGCCGGCTGGCCGGTTCCACCACCGGCATCGTCGGCAAGGCCGTCGCGTTCCTCGTCGACTCCGGCTTCCTCCAGCGCACCGGCGACGAGGCGGGCGGCACCTTCCGCACCACGGCCCGCTACCAGCTCCAGGTCCGCGACATGGCCGGCACGGCGGCGCTCGCCGAGCTGCTGGAACTGGGCATCGTCCCCGTCAGCGACGGCAGTGCCACCCTGCTGCCCCCGGTGGACGAGGCCGAGGCCGAGCTGGCCGACGGCGCCGGGCTGCCCTTCCACACCTGACCCGCGACGCCCCCTTCCGGCACCGCCCCTCCGTCCGTCCACCGTCCGAACCGCCGGGCCCGCCCACCGCCCGCGTCCGCAACGAGAGTCCGCCCCGCCATGTACGAGCTGTCCCGCATCCGCCTCTACTCCATCGGCCCGGCCGGTGCGCGCTACGCCGACACCGTGCTGGACCTGCGCGGAGTCGGCGAGCCGGTCCCCGACCCGGCTCCCGCCCAGGCGGACTTCTTCGAGGACGAGCCCACCGGCCCGCCCCGGCGCCCGGCCCCGGCGGGCGTGCTCTTCCTGGAGAACGGCGGCGGCAAGTCCGTCCTGCTGAAGCTGATCTTCTCCGTCATGCTGCCCGGCCACCGCAACACCCTGGGCGGCGCCAGCTCCGGCGTGCTGCGCAAGTTCCTCCTCGCCGAGGACACCGGGCACGTCGCCCTGGAGTGGCAGCACACCCGCACGGGCGAGAGCATCGTCGTCGGGAAGGCCAGCGAGTGGCGGGGCCGCCAGGTCGCCAGCGACCCCCGCAAGTTCGCCGAGGCCTGGTACTCCTTCCGTCCCGGCCCCGGGATGACGCTCGACTCCCTGCCGGTGGCCGAGGCCACGGCCCTGCGCCCGGCCGAGGGCAGCTCCGGGGCCCGGGGCCGCCGCCGCACGATGAAGGGCTTCCGCGACGTCCTGACCGAGACGGGCAAGGCCTACCCCAACCTGGACGTCGTCTGGGAGGAGGTCCACGACCGCTGGAAGGAGCACCTCGGCGCCCTCGGCCTCGACCCGGAGCTGTTCCGCTACCAGCGCGAGATGAACGCGGACGAGGGCGAGGCCGCGGGGTTGTTCTCCGTCAAGAACGACGCCGACTTCACCGATCTGCTGCTGCGCGCCGTCACCGACACCCGCGACACCGACGGCCTGGCCGACCTGGTGCACGGATTCGCCCACAAGCTGGGGCGCCGCGCCGAGCTGACCGCCGAACGCGACTTCACCGCCGGCTCGCTCGACCTGCTGCACCGCATCGCCGAAGCCGCCGGACAGCGGGACCGCAGCCGGGCCGTGCACGCCGGAGCCGAACGCCGCACCCGCACCCTGGCCGTCCGGCTGACCGCCCGCGCCGTCCGCGAGCGCGGTGACGCGGCGGAGCTGGCCGAGCGTACGGCCCAGGCCGCCCGCACCGTCTCCGCCGCGCAGTCCGACCGCACCCGGGCCGCCGACATCGCCGCCGAACTGGCCTACCGGCACGCCTCACTGGCCCTGGCCGCCGCGGAGAGGACCGCCGCCCGACAGCGCCGCGAACTGACCGAGGCCCGCACCCTGCACGCCGCCTGGCAGGCCGCCGAGACCGTGCTCCGGCACCGGGCCGCCGCCGACCGCGCAGCCCGGGCCGCCGCCGCCATCCAGGACGCCGAACGGGACGCCGCCCCCGCCCTCGCCGCCCGGGCCAAGGCCGCCCACACCCTGGTGCGCGCCCTGCACGCCGCCGCGGCGGACGCCGAGGAGCAGGGGGTCACCGGCGAGGAGCGCGCCGCCCTCCTCCAGGAGGACGCCGAGGCCGCGCACCGCGAGGCCACCGACGCCGCGACCGCCGCCCAGCGGGCGCGCAGCGAGAGCGAGCATCTGCGCGAACGGCTGGCCGAGGTCGAGCGCGAGACCGCCGAGGCGCTGCGTGCCGGCTGGCTGCCCGACGCCGGCCCCGACACCGATCCCGCCCGCGCCGCCCTGGCCGCCGGGGACGCCGAACGCGAGGCCACCGCGGCGTGGGACGCCGCCCGCGAGGCGGCGCGCGCCGCGGCCGACCGGGACCGCGAGACCGCCGCAGCCCTGGGCCGGGCCGAACTGGCCGCGGCCCGCGCAGCCGACGCCGCCCAGTCCGCGGAGGCGGCCTGCGCCGCGGAACGGGCGGCCGCCGAGGCCCTCGGCGCCGAGCCGAGGCTCGTCGAACTCCTCGAGGCCCCGGCACCGCTGGGCGCCGAGGAGCTGGATCGGGCCGCCGAGGCGCTGGGCGAGCTCCTGGAGCGGCGGATCACCGAGGCCGAGCGGCGGCTGTTCGACCTGCGCACCGCGGCCGCCGATGACTCCCGTATCCTCGCGGCCCTCGGCGACGGCGGGCTGCTCCCGCCCGGCCCGGACGTCCTGGCCACCGTCGAGTTCCTCGGCGAACACGGCATCCCCGCCCTCCCCGGCTGGCGCTATCTCGCCCAGTCCGTGCCCCCCGCCGACCACGCCTCCGTCCTCGCCACGCGTCCCGAACTCGTCGACGGCGTGGTCGTCACCGACACCGACAGCTACGCCCGCGCCCGCGAACTCCTCGCCGACGCCTCGCTGCTGCCCCGCTCCGCCGTGGCCGTCGGCACCTCCGCCGCGCTGCTGGCGCCCGCGCCCTCCGCCCCGGACGTGGACCCCGGCACCCGCGGCGTCTTCCTCGTCCCGCCGAACCCGGCGATGCACGACGAGGGCGCCGCCGACGGCGAGCGGCACGCCCTGCGCGAGCGGGCCTCAGGCCGGGACGAGGAGATCCGGGCCCTGGCCGCCCGGCTCTCCGGGGACCGTGCCCTGGCCGCCCGCCTCGCCTCCTGGCGGGCCGGCTGCCCGGGCGGGCGTCTCGAGGAACTGACCGAGGCCGCGGCCTCGGCCCGCGACGCGGCCGACGAAGCGGTGGACCACCACACCCGCACCGCGGCCGACCGCGCCGAAGCCCAGGAGGCCGCCGCCGAGGCGGCCGCCCTCCGCGAGGAACGCCAGGAGGCCGCCGCCCGGGCCCGCCGCTCGGCCGACGCCCTCGCGGGCCTCGCCTTCCGGCTGCGGGAACGCGCCGCCTGGCAGGCCCGGCTGCGGGAACTCGCCGACGACGTCGCCGAGGCCCAGGGCCGGGCGGCCGCCTGCCTGGAGCGGGCCCGCGCCGCGGACGAGGACCGGCGCGCCGCCCAGCGGACCGCCGACGACGCCCACCGCACCGCCCGCGCCCTGCGCGCCGAGCGTGCCGAGATCGCCGGTGCCCCGGACGAACCGCCGGACACCGTCACCGAAGGCGCGGCCGATGCGCCGGCCGCCTCGCTGCCCGCCCTGCGCGAGGCCTACCGCTCCGCCTCCCAGCTCTACGACAAGGTCGGCGTCGGCGCCGACCTGCGCGCCGAACAGGCCCGTGCCGAGAGCGACGAGGGCGCGGCCCTCGCCGAGCTGGAACGCCTCGCCAAGAAGGTCCGCACCCGTGCCGAGCAGTTGCTCGGGACGGCCGAGGGCGCCGACGGCCCCGCCCGGCAGGCGGCCGCCGCCCGAGCCGAGGAGGCCGTGCAGCTCCTGGAGTCCCGCGCCGCCGACGCCAGCGAACGACTCGGCCGCCTGCGCGGCGAGGCCGAGCGGCTCGCCCCGCCGGACGGTACCGCCCACGCCGAGCTCGACGAGGACCGCCGTCCCGGCAGCGCCGAGGAGGCCCAGGTGCTGCTGCGCACGGCCAACTCCGAACTGTCCGCCTGCACCGACGCGTTGGAGACCGCCCGCGCGGCCCACGAGGACCTCCTGCACGCACACCGCGCCGCCGAGGACGCGGCGGCCGCCTTCGAGGAGACCGCCGCGCTCCTGCGCGACCTGCTGCGCGACCCCGCCCCGGCCGATCCCGACGAGCCCCCGGCGGAGCCCTACCCGGGGGCTCCGGCCGAGGCCCGCCGCGCCGCCGCGGAGGCCCGCCGTTCGCTGCGCGGCTGCGCCGCCGACCTCTCCGCCGCGGAGACGGCCGTGCGGGAGGCGAGCGACGTCCTGGTCCGGCACGCCAACTCCGCCCGCTACGAGTCCGTGCGCACGCCCGCCCGCCAGCAGATCCGCGAACTCCCGGCTGCCGCCCTGCCCGACCACGCCGCCGCCTGGGCCGAGGCCTTCGCCCCCCGGCTGCGCGTGCTCAGCGACGAGCTGGACCAGCTGGAACGCAACCGGGACAGCATCGTGGACCGGCTGCGGGGCCTGACCGAGTCCGCGCTGGCCACTCTGCGCTCGGCCCAGCGGCTCTCCCGGCTGCCCGAGGGCCTGGGCGAGTGGTCCGGGCAGGAGTTCCTGCGCATCCGCTTCGACGACCCGGACCAGGCCACCCTCACCGAGCGCCTGGGCGAGGTCATCGACGAGGCCACCCGCGCAGCGGTCCGCAAGAACACCGACCTGCGCCGGGACGGCATGACCCTGCTGCTGCGCGGGGTCCACGCGGCCCTCCAGCCCCGCGGCGTGAGCGTGGAGATCCTGAAACCCGACGCCGTCCTGCGCGCCGAGCGCGTCCCCGTCGGCCAGATGGGCGACGTCTTCTCCGGCGGACAGCTCCTGACCGCCGCCATCGCGCTCTACTGCACGATGGCGGCACTGCGCAGCCACGACCGCGGCCGGGACAGGCACCGCCACGCGGGCACGCTGTTCCTGGACAACCCCATCGGCCGCGCCAACGCCACCTACCTGCTGGAGTTGCAGCGTGCCGTCGCCGACGCCCTCGGCGTCCAGCTCCTGTACACCACGGGGCTGTTCGACACCACGGCGCTGGCGGAGTTTCCGCTGGTGATCCGACTGCGCAACGACGCCGACCTGCGTGCCGGGCTGAAGTACATCAGCGTGGAGGAGCACCTGCGCCCCGGTCTGCCCCGCCAGGAGGAGGCGAAGGACCAGGCCGAGGCGGTACACGGCGAGATCACCGCGACCCGCATCTTCCGCCGTCCGCCCGAGGAGGCTCAGTCATCCTGACGGCGGCGCAAGACCCGTTCCCGCGCGACGCTGCTCGGCTCCGACCGCACGCCGTGCCGCTGGATCCACACCTGCCGTGTCACCCATACGTCCAGCACCGTCCAGGTGGCCACCACCGTCCCGGCCACGGCGCTCAGGACGGCCGGGAAGGCGAGCCACACGCCCGCGATCGAGCACAGCACGGCGATCAGGACGAGCACCAGCACGAGGGCGGAGACGATGACCGCGCGCACGGCCGCGCCACGCACGGGATCGGGCAGCCGCGGTTTGTCGTACATGGACGGTCCTTTCTCGCCCCGTGCCGATGGATGTGCCCACACCACGCTGTGCTCTATCACAGACCGACCGCGTTATCCCGCCATCATGGGAAACGTCCGGTGGACGTCGTCCGATCACGTGTGCCATGGCTCGGACTCATCTACGAGTTCTCCGCATCGCAGTAGTAGGCTCGCGCCGTTCACCGGTGGCACGCCTCCGGAACACCGAAAGTGGCCGAAGTCCGCCGCGGGTCGCGGGCGTCGGGGAACGCCGGAACTGACAGAGCACGCCGAGTACAACGCCAGCGCCCGGCGGTGGCGTTGCCGAGGTAGGGGAGGCCATGCGCTTTCGCGGGAGCACGATCCGCCGGAAGATCGTGGCGCTGATGCTCGTGCCCCTGGTGACGCTCGTGTGCATCTGGGCGTACGCGACGTACTACACCGGCAGCGACGCCAAGCGGCTGCTCGACAGCTCCCGGATCATGACCGAAATCGGTCGCCCCGCCGAGGAGACGGTCCAGGCCGTCCAGGAGGAACGGCGGCAGGTCCTCGTCCACCTCGCCGACCCGCGCCGTTCGGACGCGCTGTCCGAACTGGCGAAGCGGCAGGACCGGACCGACACCGCCGTCACCCGGCTGCGCGAGCAGGCCGCCGCGTTCCGCGGGGACCTCTCCCACGACTCCACGGAGCGGCTCGACGCGCTCCTGACGGAACTGGGCAAACTCCCCGCCGTCCGCGCCGGTGTCGAGCGCAACACCGCCACCCGGGAGAGCGCCTTCGCCTCCTACAACTCCGTCATCGACCCCTGCCACGCGCTGCTCGTCACGCTCCACTCGCTGCACGACGGCAAGCTGGACCGGGAGGGCCGCGCGCTCGTCGGGCTGAGCCGCGCCCGCGAGCTGGTCGCCCGCGAGGACGCGCTCATGGCCGCCGCGCTGGCCGCCGGCCGGATCACCCAGGCCGAACTGCGCGCCGTCTCCGACCGCATCGCCGAACGCGACATGACCTACGTCAACAACCTCGCGGTGCTGCCGGACGAGGAACGGCGGCTGTTCAGCGAGTACTGGTCGGGCCCGAACGGCACGACCCTGAGCGAGCTGGAGGAGACGGCCGTCGAGGCCGGCCCCGAGCGCGCCCTCGCCGCCGTCAACACCGAACGCTGGGACGCCGCGACCTCCGCCGTCCTCGACGACCTGGAGCGCATGGGCGACGAGGCCCGCGACCGCTACACCGAACGCGTCGAGCCCGCGGCCGTCTCGGTGCTTCTCCAGGCGTGCATCGCCGGGGTGCTCGGCTTCTGCGGCGTGCTGCTGTCCGTCGTCGTCTCGCTCCGCATCGGCCGCCGCCTCGTCCGCGACCTCGGAACCCTGCGCCGGGAGGCCCACGAGGTCTCCGGGGTCCGGCTGCCCGCCGTCATGCGCCGACTCGCCGCGGGGGACCAGGTCGACGTGGAGACCGAGGCCCCGCGGCTGGAGTACGGGCAGGACGAGATCGGTCAGGCGGGACAGGCGCTCAACACCCTGCAGCGGGCCGCGGTCGAGGCCGCCGTCAAGCAGGCCGAGCTGCGCCGTGGCGTCTCCGAGGTCTTCGTCAACCTGGCCCGCCGCAGCCAGGTGCTGCTGCACCGCCAGCTGGCCCTGCTGGACGTCATGGAGCGCCGCACCGAGGACCCGGACGAGCTCGCGGACCTCTTCCGGCTCGACCACCTGACGACCCGGATGCGGCGGCACGCCGAGGGGCTCGTCATCCTCTCCGGCGCCGCGCCCTCCCGGCAGTGGCGCAAGCCCGTGCGCCTCATGGATGTCGTCCGGGCGGCGGTCGCCGAGGTGGAGGACTACGAGCGCATCGAGGTCCGCCGGCTGTCCGAACTCGCCGTCGACGGCCCCGCCGTCGCCGACCTCACCCACCTCGTCGCCGAACTCCTGGAGAACGCCACCTCGTTCTCCCCTCCGCACACCGCCGTCCAGGTGCGCGGCCAGCGCGTCGCCAACGGCTTCACCCTGGAGATCCACGACCGGGGCCTCGGCATGACGCCCGAGGCACTCCTCGAGGCCAACCTGCGGCTGACCGAGACCCCGGAGTTCGAACTCTCCGACACCGACCGGCTCGGGCTGTTCGTGGTCTCCCGGCTGGCCAAGCGCCAGGGGGTGCGGGTGTCCCTGCAGCCCTCGCCCTACGGCGGGACCACGGCCGTCGTCCTCGTCCCCGGCTCGGTCCTCAACGAGACGGACGGCACCGAGGCCGCGCTCGAACCGCGCCGCGCCGACGACGGCGACGGCCGGGCCACCCTGACCCGGGTGCCGTCCGCCCCGCCCCGTGACCTCGCCGCCGCGCTCGGTCTGGGCCGCGGGCCGCAGCGTCCGGTGGGCCTGTCCGGCAAGGGACGTCCCGTGGAGCTGGACGGTCCGCTCGACCTCGACGCGCTTGACCCGCTGGACGGCCAGGCCCCCGCCGACACGCCCGCCCACGGTATCGGCAGCATCTACCACGCCCTGAGCCAGCGCCACCGCGACAGCGCCGAACCGGAGGCGGAGCGGACCGGGCCGCGGGGCGACGACGAGCGCACGCAGGACCGCCGAGGACGCGGGGCCCGCACCGAGTCCGGCCCGGCACCGGCGCCGGAGGCGGGGCCGCAGGCGGAGGCCGGCGCGGAGCCCCCCGCGGCACTGCCGCGCCGGCGGCCCGGGATATCCGGCCGCCCCGTCCTCGTCTCCGACCACGGCAGGCCGGTCGGCGAGCCCGGCGGGCACACCCCGCCGCGCCGGGAGGAACCCGAGGGCCCGGCCACCGTCGACGGGCTGCCCCGTCGACGTCGCCAGGCCCATCTCGCCCGGCAGCTCGAACCCGGGGGCGGGGAGCCGGCCGAGGGGCCGCCGCCCGCGGAGGGACCGCGAACCGACCCGGCCGTGGACCGGGACGCCGACGAGGTCCGCGACCGGATGGCCGCGCTCCAGCGCGGCTGGCGGCGCGGCCGGCAGCACAACGACGGAACGACACCCGAGGGGGACGGTCGATGACCGCACCGAACGCCACAGCCGACAGCGCCGGCGGCCAGAGCGGAGAACTCAACTGGCTGCTCGACGACCTGGTGGGGCGCGTGGGCCACATCCGCAAGGCCCTCGTCCTGTCCGGGGACGGGCTGCCCAGAGGCGCGTCGCAGGACCTCTCCCGCGAGGACGGTGAACACCTCGCGGCGGTGGCCTCCGGGTTCCACAGCCTCGCCAAGGGGGTCGGCCGCCACTTCGGGGTCGGCGGCGTGCGGCAGACCGTCATCGAGCTCGACGACGCCTTCCTGTTCGTCACCGCCGCGGGCGACGGCAGCTGCCTCGCGGTCCTCGCCGACGCCGAGTCGGACGTCGGCCTCGTCGCCTACGAGATGACGCTCCTGGTCAAGCGCGTCGGCGCACACCTGGGTACGGCGGCCCGCGCCGATCTTCACGGCGGAGGGTGAAGGCCGGCGCATGACCGACGCCTGGTTCGACGACGCGGCGGGGCCGGTGGTGCGGCCCTACGCCATGACGCGGGGCCGCACGCGCGGCGACGCCCGCCTCCGGCTCGACCTCATCGCGCTCGTCGTCACCGAGGACGGTGCGCTGCGGGACGCCGAGGGCGACCACCCCGGGGCCGCCGGCGAGCGCCCCGGGGCAGACGCCCTCGGGCCCGAGCACCTGGCCATCGTGCGCCGCTGCGACGAGGAACCCCAGTCGGTCGCCGAACTCGCCGCCGACCTCGACCTGCCGGTGGGCGTGGTGAGGGTTCTCATCGGCGACCTCGCGGACGCCGAACTCGTGCGCGTCACCCGTCCCGTCCCACCGGCCGAGCTGCCGGACGAGAGCATCCTGCGAGAGGTGATCAATGGTCTTCGGGCGCTCTGACCGGCCCGGTGGTCCCGATGCGCCGGTCACGTTGAAGATCCTGGTCGCCGGGGGATTCGGGGTGGGCAAGACCACCTTCACCGGCGCGGTCAGCGAGATCCGCCCGCTGCGCACCGAGGAGGCCCTCACGGAGGCGGGCCGGCCGCACGACGACCTCTCGGGCGTCGAGGCGAAGTCCACCACCACCGTCGCCATGGACTTCGGCCGCATCACGCTCGGCGACTCCACCCTGCTCTACCTCTTCGGAACTCCGGGCCAGGACCGGTTCTGGTTCCTGTGGGACGAACTGGCCTCCGGGGCGCTCGGCGCCATCGTGCTCGCCGACACCCGGCGGCTGGACGGCAGCTTCGGCGCCGTCGACTACGTCGAGCGCCGCGGACTGCCCTTCGTCGTCGCCGTCAACTGCTTCGACGGCGCCCGCGTGTACCCCGTCGAGACGGTCCGCACCGCCCTGGACCTCGGCCCGCGGGTGCCCGTCGTCCTGTGCGACGCCCGACGCCGGGACTCGGCCCGTGACGTGCTCGTGAACCTCGTCGAGCACGCGCTGCGCGTCCGCACCGCGCAGGGGCGGCCCGCCGCCGGGGCCGGGGTCAGAACGCCGCCTTGAACACTCCCGCGGCGATCGCGGCACCGAGCAGCGGACCGACGACCGGCACCCAGGCGTAGGCCCAGTCCGAGGTGCCCTTGTTCGGGATCGGCAGCAGCTGGTGCACGATCCTCGGGCCGAGGTCGCGCGCCGGGTTGATGGCGTAGCCCGTCGGGCCGCCCAGCGACAGGCCGATCCCCACCACCAGCAGCGCGACGATCAGCGTCTGCGTGCCCGACACCCCGAGCCCCTCGGTGAGCCCGAAGGCCAGAACGGGCAGCACCAGCGCCATCGTCGCGATGACCTCGGTGACCAGGTTGACCAGCGGACTGCGGATCTCCGGGATCGTGGCGAACCCGCCGAGGGTGGGCTGTGCGTTCTCCGACGCGGCGTTCGCCCGGTACTGGGCCAGATAGGCGAGATAGGCGAGGACGGCGCCCAGGACCGCCCCGGTGAGCTGCCCGGCCACATAGACCGGAACCTTGTCCCAGCCGCCGCCCTGGAGGGCGATGCCCAGGGTCACGGCCGGGTTGATGTGCCCACCCGAGAGGGGGCCGGCCGTGTAGGCACCGGCCATGACGCCGAAGCCCCAGCCGAAGGAGATGACGACCCAGCCGCTGGCCCGCGCCTTGGAGTGATGCAGCGTCACGGCCGCGACGACACCGACGCCGAAGAGGACCAGGATCGCCGTGCCGATGATCTCGCCGACGAAGATGTCGCCGGTTGGATAGTCCATGACCGCTCCTCGCGCAGGCCGCTCACCTGCTCACCAGCATGACCGAACCCGCCCGGATCAGCGCGGTGTGCGGGACCCGGACGGGGGCCTCACCCCGGGCCGCCGACGGCGTCCCGGGTGACGGGGAAGTCGAAACGCCGGTGCGGGAACGGCTGGTCCCGATGGGTGAAGTGCCACCACTCCTGCGGCAGGTTCGCGAACCCCTCGGCCTCCATCAGCCGCTTCAGCAGCAGTCGGTTCGCCCGCTGCGCACCGGTCACCCCCGGGTGGAGGGTGCGGGCCTTCGCATCGAAGCAGTCGTATCCGGTGCCCATGTCCACCGACGCGTCCGGGAAGCGGACCGTGCGCGGGGCGAAGCACGGCACCAGCGGCTCACCGGGCACGTAGGACCGCGTGCCGGGTACCCAGCGCGGCACCAGCGTGACGTCCACCGTGCCGCCGCTGCTGTGCCCGGAACGCCGCGCGATGTACCCCTCGGAGAAGAGCCGGTCCTTGGCCACGCGCGGGTAGAACTCCGCCTTCATCCGCACGTCGCTCCGCTCCAGCGCCCACCGGACGAAGTGGTCGACCGCGCGCTGCGGCCGGTAGCAGTCGTAGGTCTTCAGCCCGTAGCCGTGCCGTTGTGCCGCCCGGTGCACCTCCCGCAGCGCCAGCGCCGTCTCCCGCGCCAGCAGACAGGTGCCCTCCCGATAGCCGTCCACCCGCTCCCCGACGAAGTTGTGCGGACCGGCGTAGCGGATCTCCTGCAGCACGCCGGGCGCCACGTCGGCGAGCGCCACGAAACCCGCGGGCGCGCGCTCCTGCGCCGCCCCCGCCTCCGGTACCCCGGCCGCGCACACCAGCGCGCCCCACGTCACCATCACCGTCACCACACGTCGCATGACCGGGGCCGTACCCCGCGCCCGGCCCCGGGACGGCCGACACGCCGGACGGTTCACCCGCTTGTGCGACGTCCACGCCTCAGGCGACGTCCACGCCTCAGGCGACGTCCACGCTTGGTGCGGCACCCGCCCCGTGGCGGCGGGCAGGCCGCCGCCACGCGGGGGGACAGCTCACCGCCGCCGGCCGTCGTTCCCGCCGCCCGACAGCTCCGCCCACTCCCGCAGCGCCCAGTCGGACGGGCCCACCAGCACCCAGTACGCCACCGGCCCGCCGGGTACCCGCAGCTCGCTGCGCCCCTCCCGGTCGTGACCGGACCCCTCGCCCGGCACGCCCTCGCGCACGGTGACCCGCCCCCGGCCCCCCGCGTCGCGGACGTCGTGGAACATCAGATGAGTGCCCGCCCGGGCCACGACGAGCTGGGGGAGCGCAGCCCGCGCCCCCGGCCGGACCCGTCGGCCGCCGGTGTCGAGGAACCGGGCGTCCGCGCGCACCCGCGACCGCTGGAGCCAGGCGCCTCCCGCCCCCGGCTCGGACTCCCACCAGCGCGGCGGCGCGTCCCGCCGCAGCAGGACCCCGCCGGGCGTCCGGACCCGGACGACGCCGTTGCGGCCCACCGTCAGCAGGACGCGCTGCGACACGACCCGCCAGCCTCCGTCCGTGTCCGGCTCCAGCGTCGCCCGGCCGTCCGGCGGCGGGCACCCGTGGCCGCCACCGGACGCGTCGTCCCGCGGCTCGGCGCCGTCCCAGCCCAGGAACACGCCACCCCCCACGGCCACCCGCACGCGCAGCTCGGAGCGTTCACAGCGCACCAGGCCCCCGCCCGGGCCGGCCTCGGCGCCCAGCACAGCACCCGGGGCACGGGCCCGCAGCCGCTCCCCGCCGAGGCGCTCCCCGGCGGCGGCCGCGCGCCGCCCCAGCCACCAGGCCCGTCCCGCACGACCCGTCCCGAGCCGCCCGGCCGACCACCGCAGACCCCCAGCGTCCATGCAGCTCAGACTGCCATTGCCGACGCGCCGCCCGAAGCGCGTTCAACCGGCGTTCACCGGAAACACCCCGGACGTTGCGCCACATAGCGAGGCGCCCCGATATGGGGTGCCGCCCCTGGTGTGGCGCACGCTCACATGGCATCGTCCTGCACAGCCGCGTCACGCGCACACCCCGCCGTGCGCGGAACGCACGCACACCCTCGCGTACCGTCCAGGAGCCGCCCATGACCGCCGCAGCCGCCACGCCCGAGCCCCGCCCCCTGTGGCAGCCGGGACCCGACCGGATCGCCCGCGCCCAGCTCACGCGCTTCCACGCCTGGGCCGCGGGACAGCACGGCGCCCCCGCCCCGGCCCCCGGAGACCCGGCCGCGAGCTACGCCGCACTGCACCGCTGGTCGGTGGATGAGCTGCCCGCCTTCTGGCAGGCCGTCACCGAGTGGTTCGACGTCCGTTTCGACACGCCCTACGAGAGCGTGCTCGCCGACCGCGACATGCCCGGCGCCACCTGGTTTCCCGGAGCCACCCTCAACTACGCCGAGCACGCGCTGCGCACCGCCGAGGACCCCGCGCGCGCCGGCGACCCGGCACTCCTGCACGTCGACGAGCGCCAGGAGCCCCAGGCCGTGACCTGGCGCGAGCTGCGCCGGCAGGTCGCCTCGCTGGCGGCCGAGCTGCGCCGCCTCGGCGTCCGGCCCGGCGAGCGGGTCAGCGGCTACCTCCCCAACATCCCGGAGGCGGCGGTGGCCCTCCTGGCCACCGCCGCCGTCGGCGGGGTGTGGACCTCCTGCGCCCCCGACTTCGGCGCCCGCAGCGTCCTGGACCGCTTCCAGCAGGTGGAGCCGGTCGTGCTGTTCACCGTCGACGGCTACCGCTACGGCGGCAAGGAGCACCACCGCGCCGACACCGTCGCCGAGCTCCGGGCAGAGCTCCCCACCCTCCGGGCCGTCGTCCACGTCCCGCTGCTGGGCACACCCGCGCCCGACGGCGCCCTCGCCTGGGACTCGCTCACGTCCTCGGACGTCGACCCCGTCTTCGAGCAGGTCCCCTTCGACCATCCCCTGTGGGTGCTCTACTCCTCGGGCACCACCGGGCTGCCGAAGGCCATCGTGCAGTCCCAGGGCGGCATCCTGCTGGAGCACCTCAAGCAGCTCGGCCTCCACTGCGACCTCGGGCCCGAGGACCGCTTCTTCTGGTACACCTCCACCGGCTGGATGATGTGGAACTTCCTCGTCTCCGGCCTGCTCACCGGCACCACCGTCATCACCTACGACGGCAGCCCCGGCTATCCGCACACCGACGCCCAGTGGCACATCGCCGAACGCACCGGAGCCACCCTCTACGGCACCTCGGCCGCCTACGTCATGGCCTGCCGCAAGGCCGACGTCCACCCCGGACGCGACTACGACCTCTCGGCGCTGCGCTGCGTCGCCACCACCGGCTCCCCCCTGCCCCCGGACGGCTTCCGCTGGCTCCACGACGAGGCTTCTGGGGACCTGTGGATCGCCTCGGTCAGCGGCGGCACCGACGTGTGCAGCTGCTTCGCCGGAGCCGTGCCCACCCTCCCCGTCCACATCGGCGAGCTCCAGGCCCCCTGCCTCGGCACCGACCTGCAGTCCTGGGACCCACACGGAAAGCCCCTCGTCGACGAGGTGGGCGAACTGGTCGTCACCAACCCGATGCCCTCCATGCCGGTCCGCTTCTGGAACGACCCCGACGGCACCCGCTACCGCGAGAGCTACTTCGAGATGTTCCCCGGCGTCTGGCGGCACGGTGACTGGATCACCCTCACCGGCCGCGGCTCCGTCGTCATCCACGGCCGCTCGGACTCCACCCTCAACCGGCAGGGCGTCCGCATGGGTTCGGCCGACATCTACGAGGCCGTCGAGCGGCTGCCGGAGATCCGGGAGTCCCTCGTGATCGGTGTGGAGGAGCCCGAGGGCGGATACTGGATGCCGCTCTTCGTCCACCTGGCCGAGGGCGCCGTTTTGGACGACGACCTGCGCGACCGCGTCAAGCGGACGATCCGCGGCCAGCTCTCCCCGCGCCACGTGCCGGACGAGATCATCGAGATCCCCGCCGTCCCGCACACCCTCACCGGCAAGCGACTCGAGGTGCCCGTCAAGCGGCTCCTCCAGGGCACTCCGCTGGAGAAGGCCGTGAACCCGGGTTCCGTGGACGACGTGGAGCTGCTGCGCGTCTACGAGCGCCTCGGCCGGGAACGCACGGCGCACTGAAGCCGCTGTCAGTGCCCCCGGTTACGGTGAGTGAGTATCTGACCACCGTAGCCGGGGGGCCTCATGGACAGCCGAACCCACAAGCAGACCGACCGCCGCGCCCACGGAAGCACGGCGGCGGCAGCGCCAGCGCCCACCGTCGGCGAGTCCGTGTCGCGTCCGCCCCGGCGCCGGTCCTGGCGGCGTCTGCGCAGCGCAGAGCGGCGCGCGCTGCGCCGCGAGGCCGCGAGCACCGTCGCCGTTCTGGCCCGGGCCCGCGACTTCGCGGCCATGCGGCGCTACCGGAGTTTCCCCCACCGGGACCACGCCGGGTACCTGCGCTCCGTCCACGACCTGCTGCGGTCCCTGCGCGGGCGGGGTGTTCACGCGCGGGTCGCCCTCTTCGAGCCCGCCGGGTACCGGAGCTTCTGCGCGGCCGCCGGCCTCGACGCCGACACCTCGCTCAGCCGGGCCCGTTACACGGCCGAGGTCGTCGCCACGGGGCCGAGCCTGTCCTACGACGGCGAGCCCGTCCGTGAACTCCTGTCACGGCTGCTGAACGCCGCCGAAGCACCCGGCACCGCCCGGCGCCCGACGGCCCGGGGCCGCCACGAGCCGACGCTCTGCGCCCGGGCCGACCACCGCGCCCGCTCGGCACTGGCCCACCTGCTGACGGCGGCCGGTGCCGGGGAACACCACCTCGTGTGCAGCGTCACCCCGGCCGCGCCCCACCCCGCGCCACCGCTTGTCGCGGCCCTGCCGCTGCGCCGCGACACCGCGGGGCCGGGAGACGGGAGCGGCGAGACGCCCACGCGGCTGTTCACCGTCGTGCTGGCGGCCGGCATCAGCACCGGAAGCGCCGGGGGCGTGGTGCTGCGCACCACCCGGGGCGGCCACCAGACGGTCCGGGGCTGGCGGTTGGCGAACGGCTGGCTCCAACCGCTCACGGAAGCGGAGGTGTTCACCGCGTACTGCACCGACCCGGCCACCGGTGAGCCCATCCCGCCCGAGCCCGGGGTGGCCTACCGCCCGGGATTCCCCCTGCCACTGCCGTAGCGGCGGAGGCCGCCGCGCTACTCGCCGGACAGCACGGCCTGCGCCGCCCGGCGTGCCTCATCGGCACCCTCGGCGGCACGTGCCGCGGCCGCCGCCCGCTCGCACTGGGCCATGGTGTGCTGGGCCAGCGTCGCGCGGACGTAGGGGATGGCGGACGCCCCCATGGACAGGCTCGTGACACCGAGCCCCGTCAGCACGCAGGCCAGCGTGGGATCGGAGGCCGCCTCACCGCACACACCGCAGCTCTTGCCCTCGGCCTTGGCCGCCTCCGCGGCGAGCGAGACGAGGTCGAGCAGCGCGGGATGCCACGGGTCGTGCAGCCGTGCCACGGCCCCCACCTGACGGTCGGCGGCGAAGGTGTACTGCGCGAGGTCGTTGGTGCCCAGCGAGAGGAACTCCACCTCCTGCAGCACGGAACGGGCCCGCAGCGCCGCCGCGGGGATCTCCACCATCGCCCCGAACTTGGCCCGCAGCCCGGCCTCCCGGCAGGCGTCCGCGAACGCCTTCGCATCGGCCCGGTCGGCCACCATGGGCGCCATGACCTCCAGATACACGGGCAGCCCCTCGGCCGCCCGGGCCAGCGCGGTGAGCTGGGTCCGCAGCACCTCCGGGTGGTCGAGAAGCGTCCGCAGCCCCCGCACGCCCAGCGCGGGATTGGGCTCCTCGGCCGGTGTGAGGAAGTCCAGGGGCTTGTCGGCACCGGCGTCCAGGACGCGCACCACCACCCGGCCCTCCGGGAACGCCTTCAGCACCTCCCGGTAGGCGGCCACCTGCCGGTCCTCGGACGGCGCGCGGGTGCCGTCGTCCAGGAACAGGAACTCCGTCCGGAAGAGGCCGACCCCCTCGGCCCCGGCCGCCACCGCCGCCGCCACGTCTCCCGGGCCGCCGATGTTCGCGAGCAACGGCACCTTGTGCCCGTCCGACGTCGCCCCCGGCCCCTGGGCCGCTTCGAGGGCGGCCCTTCGCTCCTCAGCGGCCCGGGACAGCGCGGCCTGCTCGTCCTCGTCGGGATTGACGACCACCTCCCCGGTGCTGCCGTCCACGGCGACGACCAGGCCCTCCACCAGCTCGACGGCTCCCGGCAGCGCCACCACGGCGGGCACGCCCAGCGCCCGCGCCAGAATGGCGCTGTGGCTGGTCGGCCCGCCCTCCTCGGTGACGAACCCGAGCACGAGAGACGGGTCCAGCAGCGCCGTGTCGGCCGGAGCCAGGTCGCGGGCGATCAGCACGTAGGGCTCGTCGCTGTCGGGGACACCCGGCATGGGAACGCCCAGCAGCCGCGCCACGATCCGGTTGCGCACGTCGTCCAGGTCCGCGACGCGCCCGGCCAGGTATTCCCCGGCCCCGGCGAGAAGCGCCCGGTAGGCGGCGAACGCGTCGTAGACGGCCCGCTCGGCGGTGCTGCCCACCGTGATCCGGCTCTCGACGTCGGCCATCAGCTCGGGGTCCTGGGCCATCAGGGCCTGCGCCTCCAGGACCGCCTGAGCCTCGCCGCCGGCCAGGTT
>NZ_JAPZBD010000003.1:5440000-5597720 GCF_027460245.1 Streptomyces sp. WMMC1477
GGGAGAAGGGGGGCCTCTTCTGGTGATCCCACGTGCTGGGTGAGCTGGGGGTGGCCGCAGAGACCAGCGAGAAGCGACTGTTTACTAAAAACACAGGTCCGTGCGAAGCCGTAAGGCGATGTATACGGACTGACGCCTGCCCGGTGCTGGAACGTTAAGGGGACCGGTTAGCTGCGTTTCGGCGTGGCGAAGCTGAGAACTTAAGCGCCAGTAAACGGCGGTGGTAACTATAACCATCCTAAGGTAGCGAAATTCCTTGTCGGGTAAGTTCCGACCTGCACGAATGGCGTAACGACTTCTTGACTGTCTCAACCATAGGCCCGGTGAAATTGCAGTACGAGTAAAGATGCTCGTTTCGCGCAGCAGGACGGAAAGACCCCGGGACCTTTACTATAGCTTGATATTGGTGTTCGGTTCGGCTTGTGTAGGATAGGTGGGAGACTGTGAAGTCATCACGCTAGTGGTGGTGGAGTCGTTGTTGAAATACCACTCTGGTCGTGCTGGATGTCTAACCTGGGTCCGTGATCCGGATCAGGGACAGTGTCTGGTGGGTAGTTTAACTGGGGCGGTTGCCTCCTAAAGAGTAACGGAGGCGCCCAAAGGTTCCCTCAGCCTGGTTGGTCATCAGGTGGTGAGTGTAAGTGCACAAGGGAGCTTGACTGTGAGACTGACGGGTCGAGCAGGGACGAAAGTCGGGACTAGTGATCCGGCGGTGGCTTGTGGAAGCGCCGTCGCTCAACGGATAAAAGGTACCCCGGGGATAACAGGCTGATCTTCCCCAAGAGTCCATATCGACGGGATGGTTTGGCACCTCGATGTCGGCTCGTCGCATCCTGGGGCTGGAGTCGGTCCCAAGGGTTGGGCTGTTCGCCCATTAAAGCGGTACGCGAGCTGGGTTTAGAACGTCGTGAGACAGTTCGGTCCCTATCCGCTGTGCGCGTAGGAGTCTTGAGAAGGGCTGTCCCTAGTACGAGAGGACCGGGACGGACGGACCTCTGGTGTGCCAGTTGTTCTGCCAAGGGCATGGCTGGTTGGCTACGTTCGGAAAGGATAACCGCTGAAAGCATCTAAGCGGGAAGCCTGCTTCGAGATGAGGGCTCCCTCCTCCTTTGAGAGGGTAAGGCTCCCGGTAGACGACCGGGTTGATAGGCCGGATATGGAAGCCCAGTGATGGGTGGAGTTGACCGGTACTAATAGGCCGAGGGCTTGTCCATAGTTGCTTGCGTCCACTGTGTAGGTTCTGAGACAACAACCGTGTGTTGGCCGGTTTGTTTGTTTCATAGTGTTTCGGTGGTTATAGCGTTAGGGGAACGCCCGGTCACATTCCGAACCCGGAAGCTAAGCCTTTCAGCGCCGATGGTACTGCATGCGGGAGCGTGTGGGAGAGTAGGACGCCGCCGAACAAATTGTGTGGGAAGCCCCGTTGGATTCATGTCCAACGGGGCTTTCTGCTGTCCTGGGACCGTTCGGCCCTGCCCCCGCGTCCGGCGGGCAGGGCCGGGCCGGTAGGGTCGGGGAGCAGCGTAGGCACGGTTCCGCGGGAGGCCCGGGTGGAGGTTCAGGAGACACGCGTCCAGACGGACCGGATCCTCACCATCCCCAACGTGTTGAGCCTGGCCCGGCTGGCCGGTGTGCCGGTCTTCCTGTGGTTGGTTCTGTTGCCGGAGTTCGGCGGGCCGAACCGCGACGGCTGGGCCCTGGGCATCCTGGCGCTCAGCGGCGTCACCGACTATCTGGACGGGAAACTGGCTCGCCGCTGGAACCAGATCAGCAGCCTTGGCCGGATTCTGGATCCGGCCGCCGACCGTCTCTACGTCCTTTCGACGCTCGTCGGCCTCACCTGGCGCGAGATCCTACCGTTGTGGCTGACAGCCGTGCTGCTGCTCCGTGAGGTTGTGCTCCTCGTCATGGTGTGGCTGCTCGACCGGCGCGGATATGCCCCACCGCAGGTGAACTTCCTGGGGAAGGCCGCGACCTTCAACCTCATGTACGCGTTCCCGCTGCTGCTTCTGAGTGATGGCAGCGGCTGGGTCGCCTCGCTCGCCGCGATTTTCGGCTGGGCGTTCGCCGGGTGGGGTACGGCGCTCTACTGGTGGGCAGGAACCCTCTACGTGGTCCAGGTCCGCCGGATTCTCACAGCGGACGCTGCGGCCGGCTAGGCCGCGCCTTCCCCAGCATCGTGGAGGGCTGGCTTCCCGCTCGACGGGAACTCCCACATGGCTTGGCCGGTGCGATCGTCGTCTCTTGAAGGAGGACGTTACCGACATGAAGGCCGTCGTGATGGCCGGTGGCGAAGGCACCCGTCTTCGTCCCATGACCGCGAGCATGCCGAAGCCACTTCTGCCGGTGGCCAATCGGCCGATCATGGAGCATGTCCTGAGACTGCTCAAGCGGCATGGTCTGACCGAAACCGTGGTGACCGTCCAGTTCCTCGCGTCGTTGGTGCGGAACTACTTCGGGGACGGCGAGGAACTCGGCATGGAGCTCACCTATGCCAACGAGGAAAAGCCGCTCGGTACCGCGGGCAGCGTGAAGAACGCGGAGGAAGCCCTCAAGGACGATTCCTTCCTGGTCATCTCCGGGGACGCCCTGACGGACTTCGACCTCACCGATCTCGTCAATTTCCACCGCGAGCGTGGGGCCCTGGTGACCGTCTGCCTGACGCGGGTACCGAATCCGCTGGAGTTCGGTATCACCATCGTGGACGACGAGGGCAAGGTCGAACGTTTCCTGGAGAAGCCGACCTGGGGCCAGGTCTTCTCCGACACCGTCAACACCGGCATTTACGTCATGGAGCCCGAGGTATTCGACTATGTCGAGCCCGACGTGCCGGTGGACTGGTCCGGGGACGTCTTCCCGCAGCTCATGAAGGAGGGCAAGCCGATCTACGGCTATGTCGCCGAAGGGTACTGGGAGGACGTCGGCACCCACGAGAGTTATGTGAAGGCCCAGGCCGACGTGCTTGAGGGCAAGGTCGACGTCGCTCTCGACGGTTTCGAGATCTCCCCCGGGGTCTGGGTGGCCGAGGGCGCCGAGGTGCACCCCGAGGCCGTGCTGCGCGGCCCGTTGTACATCGGCGACTACGCCAAGGTCGAACGCGGGGCGGAAGTCCGCGAGCATTCCGTCATCGGCTCGAACGTCGTGGTGAAGAGTGGTGCCTTCCTGCACAAGGCCGTCGTCCACGACAACGTCTACATCGGTGAGCAGACCAATCTGCGCGGTTGCGTCATCGGAAAGAACACCGACGTGATGCGTGCCGCCCGGATCGAGGACGGGGCGGTCATCGGTGACGAGTGCCTGATCGGTGAGGAGTCGATCGTCCAGGGCAACGTGCGGGTCTATCCGTTCAAGACGGTCGAGGCCGGCGCCTTCGTCAACACCTCCGTCATCTGGGAGTCCCGCGGGCAGGCGCACCTGTTCGGAGCCCGCGGCGTGTCCGGCATCCTCAACGTCGAGATCACGCCCGAGCTGGCGGTGCGGCTCGCCAGCGCCTACGCCACGACGCTGAAGAAGGGCTCGACGGTCACGACGGCCCGCGACCACTCGCGCGGTGCCCGGGCACTGAAGCGCGCGATCATCTCCGCACTCCAGGCCAGCGCGATCGACGTCCGCGACCTGGAGAACGTGCCGCTGCCGGTGGCCCGGCAGCAGACGGCCCGGGGCAGCGCGGGCGGGATCATGGTCCGGACGACACCGGGGGTGCCCGACTCGGTCGACATCATGTTCTTCGACGAACGCGGTGCCGACCTCTCGCAGGCCCGTCAGCGCAAGCTCGACCGCGTCTACGCCAGGCAGGAGTACCGCAGGGCGTTCCCCGGCGAGATCGGTGACCTCTCCTTCCCCGCCAGCGTCTTCGACTCCTACGCGGGCGCCCTCCTGCGGACGGTGGACACCGCCGGCGTGCCGGAGGCCGGGCTCAAGATCGTCGTGGACGCGTCCCACGGGAGTGCCGGGCTGGTGCTGCCGAGCCTGCTCGGCCGGCTGGGCGTGGACGCTCTGACGATCAACCCGGGCATGGACGAGTCGCGTCCCACGGAGACGAGTGATGGCAGGCGCTCCGGCCTGGTCCGGCTGGGCGAGATCGTGGCCTCGGCACGGGCGGCGTTCGGAGTCCGCTTCGACCCGGTGGGGGAGCGGCTCTCGCTCGTCGACGAGCGGGGCCGCATCATCGAGGACCACCGCGCGCTGCTGGTGATGCTCGACCTCATCGCCGCCGAGCGCCGCAGTGGCCGGGTCGCCCTGCCGGTGACGACGACACGCATCGCCGAGCAGGTGGCCGCATACCACGGCACGCAGGTGGAGTGGACGACGACCTCGCCCGACGACCTCACGCGGGTCGGCCGTGACGACGCCACGATCTTCGGCGGCGACGGCCGCGGCGGCTTCATCGTCCCCGAGTTCAGTTCCGTCTTCGACGGCGCGGCGGCCTTCGTGCGGCTGATCGGTCTGGTGGCCCGCACGCAGCTCACCCTGAGCCAGATCGACGCCCGCATCCCCCGGGCCCACGTGGTGCGCCGGGACCTGGCCACGCCGTGGGCGGTCAAGGGGCTGGTGATGCGGCATGTCGTGGAGGCGGCGGGCGACCGGTTCGTGGACACCACGGACGGGGTGCGTGTCGTGGAGTCCGACGGGCGGTGGGTGATGGTCCTGCCCGACCCGGCGGAGGCCGTCACCCACCTGTGGGCGGAGGGGCCGGACGACGCGTCGGCCCAGGCCCTGCTGGACGAGTGGGCCGGCGTGGTGGACGGCGCGGGCCGCTGATCCTCCCGTACCCGCCGAATGGGCCCTCCGGTGGCGCACCGGAGGGCCCATTCGGCGGTAGGGCTGCCGACGTGCGACGATGTGCGGCATGTCGCAGCTGCAGCCCGAACGGAGCACCGCGTCGCGGCCTGCGCGACCCGACGCCTCGATGTCGCTGCTGACCAACGTGATGGAGCACAGCCTCGACGACGGCTACGCGGAGGCGGCCGCCCGCAGGGGCGAGGCCGGGCGGGCGGGTCTGCCGCGGACGCTGCGCGCCAAGATCGGGCTGGCCTTCGGCCTGGTCCTGGCCGCGCTCGTCGTCACGCTGGGCGCGGCGCAGGCGCGGTACGACGCGCCGGCGGTGGCCAAGGAGCGCGAGGAGCTCGTCGAGCGGGTGCAGAAGGGCACCGAGGAGGCCGACGACCTCCAGGAAGAGGTGCAGGACCTGCGTGGCGACGTCGCACGTATGCAGCGCGAGGCGCTCGGTGGCGACGGAGACGACTCCGAGGACCTGGTCGGCCTGCTGGCGGGCGACACGCCCGTCGAGGGCCCCGGGGTGGAGCTCGTCGTGGACGACGCGGAGGACACCGGCGGCGGGGGCGACGGCCCGCGGGAGTCGACCGGGTTCTCCGACACCGGCCGGGTCCGGGACCGCGACCTCCAGCTCGTCGTCAACGGCCTCTGGGCCTCCGGCGCGGAGGCCATCTCGATCAACGGCCAGCGGCTGACCGCCCTGTCCGCCATCCGCGCGGCGGGTGACGCCATACTGGTCGACAACCGGCCGCTCGTGCCGCCGTACAGCATCCTCGCCGTCGGGCCGGGGCAGGAGCTGGCCGACGACTTCGAGGCCAGCATCGACGGCCAGTACCTCCAGGTGCTGGAGGAGAACTACGACATCCGGGCCCGCCTCTCGGTGCGCGACACCGTGCGGCTGCCCGCGGCGCCGAGCCTCACCATCAGGACCGCCGAGCCCGTCACCAGCGGAAAGGGCAGTAATTCGTGATCGCCGTACTGGGCCTCATCGTGGGAGTCGTGGCGGGGCTGGTGCTCCGGCCCGTGGTACCGACCGCGGTGGAGCCCTATCTGCCCATCGCCGTCGTGGCCGCTCTCGACGCGGTCTTCGGCGGGCTGCGCGCGATGCTGGACGGCATCTTCGTCGACAAGGTCTTCGTCGTGTCGTTCCTGTCGAACGTCGTCGTGGCCGCACTGATCGTCTTCCTCGGCGACAAGCTGGGTGTGGGCGCCCAGCTGTCGACCGGCGTGGTCGTCGTGCTCGGTATCCGCATCTTCTCCAACGCCGCCGCGATCCGGCGCCACGTCTTCGGGGCGTGAGGGTATGAGCGAGGACGGGCAGCAGGAGCCGGGCCGGCCGAAGGGCCCGGCCGACGGGGAGCGCCCGGGCGCCGGGCCCGGGGGTGAACGCCGCGAACCCGCCCGCGCCGGGCGGCCGCAGGACCGTGCCGCGGGTGCGGAGGAGCGGGCGGAGCCGCGGGCCGAGGAGCTCGCCGGCGCGTCCGCCGAGGGCGGCGAGGGCACGGGGACGGGCACGGACGAGATGACCGGCCGCCAGCGCCTCGTGGCCGGGCTGTGGCCGCCACGGCTGAACCGCAACCAACTCATCGCCGCCTCACTGCTCTTCGTCCTCGGACTGGGCCTGGCCATCCAGGTACGCTCCACGAGCGAGGACAACGCGCTGCGGGGCGCGCGCCAGGAGGACCTGGTGCGTATCCTCGACGAGCTGGACGACCGCACCACGCGGCTGGAAGGCGAGAAGGAGCGGCTGGAGAACCAGCGGTCGGAGCTGGAGAACAGCTCGAACCAGGCCGAGGAGGCTCGGCGGCAACGGACGGAACGGGACCGTCAACTCGGTATCCTGGCCGGTACGGTGGCCGCGCGGGGCCCGGGCATCGAGGTGCGGATCAGCGGCCCCGACGACGTCGTCGAGGCGGACCGGCTGCTCGACGCCATCCAGGAGCTCCGCGCAGCCGGCGCGGAGGCCGTGCAGATCAACGATGTACGGGTCGTGGCGGACACGTACTTCACCAACGCGGAGGGCGGTGTGAACATCGACGGACAGTCGGTCTCACCGCCCTACGTCTTCGAGGTCATCGGTCGCCCGCAGGACCTCGAACCGGCGCTCAAGATCCCCGGGGGAGTGGTCCAGAGCCTCCAGGGTGACGGGGCGACGGTCACCATCACCCCGTCCGAGAACGTGGTCGTGGACGCCGTGGTGCCTCCGCAGCGGCCCGAACACGGTCGGTCGTCGTCGCAGTGAGGTGCCGGTGATCCTTTTCAGGGGTCGGCGGGCCCGGCTGCCGTCCGGTGAGGGAAACTGTCTACTTGCGGCGGACGTTGTCCGGGTGTCCGCTGTGGCCTGTGTGAGCATCAAGGCTCTGTCCTGCCCCGCGGGCGGGTCTGTTTCGTGCGAGGGGAATCGCCCGTGAGTTTTCTTTCGAAGTTGTTCGGCAAGCGCAAGGACGCCGGTGGCGCACACCGTGCCCCGAAGCACGGTTCGGCGGGCGAGCAGTCGCCTGCCGCCGAGGCCGAGCGCCCGCTCTTCCGTCCTGAGCCGAATGCCCCGCATGGTGGTACTTCCGCCGCGATGGGCGGGGTTTCTGTTGACCAGGACACGGCCGCGCGCATAGGTTCCCAGGCACCATCAACCTCAACTGCGGGTGGAGGGGTCGGCGTGCCGATCTGCTCACGGTGTGGTAGCCGGGCCGCCGAGTCGAGCCGGTTCTGCTCCAACTGCGGTGCCCCGCTGCGCGGCGGCGCCCCGGCCGGCGAGCGCCCCTCCGAGACGACGTCGACGATCTCGATCAGCGGGCTTGAGGCGTACGACGCGGAGGCCACGGGCCAGACGCCGATGCTGTCGCCCGAGGCGATCGCCGCCATCGACAACCTGCCGACCGGGTCCGCGCTTCTGGTGGTCCGCCGCGGCCCCAACGCCGGCGCGCGGTTCCTGCTGGACAGCGAGCTGACGACGGCGGGGCGCAGCCCGCAGAGCGACATCTTCCTCGACGACGTGACGGTCTCCCGTCGGCACGTGGAGTTCCGGCGTGCGGCGGACGGCACGTTCACGGCATCCGACGTCGGCAGCCTCAACGGCACCTACGTCAACCGTGAGCCCATCGACTCCGTTGCGCTGAGCAACGGTGACGAGGTGCAGATCGGGAAGTTCCGCCTGGTGTTCTTCGCCCACCAGCGAGGTATCTGACGCACGACCCGCCAGGGAAGGTTCATGCTGCACACATCGTCGGGTGGCGTCTCGTCGGGCGCCACCGCCGGGGAGGACGGCCCCTCGGAGCACGGGCCGATGAGCATCGGCGCCGTGCTGGGGCGACTCCGCGAGGAGTTCCCCGAGGTCACGGTCTCCAAGATCCGCTTTCTGGAGTCCGAGGGCCTCGTCGAACCGCAGCGCACGCCGTCCGGTTACCGCAAGTTCAGCGAGCGGGACGTGGAGCGGCTCGCCTTCGTCCTGCGGATGCAGCGCGACCACTACCTGCCGCTGAAGGTCATCCGCGAGCAGGTGGCCGCCATGGACCGGGGCGAGCGGGTAAGCCTGCCCGGCCCGGCCCAGCCACGTGACCTGCTGGACGGTGCCGCGGCGCCGCTGGCCGCCCCCGACGCCGGCCGGATGAGCCGGTCCGAGCTGCTCGCGGCGGCCGACATCAGCGAGGAGCAGCTCGCCGAGTGGGAGTCCTTCGGACTGCTCGCACCGGCGCGGACCGGCGGCTACCCCGCCGAGGCCGTCGAGGTGGCCCGCCTGGTGGCGGACCTGGGCCGGTTCGGCCTCGAACCCCGCCACCTGCGGTCCGTCAAGGCCGCGGCCGACCGGGAGGCCGGATTCGTGGAGCAGGTCGTGGCGCCGCTGCGGCGGCATCGCGACGCGCGCACCCGCGCCCGTGCTGAGGCCACCGCCAGGGAGCTGGCGACCCTGGCCGTGCGGCTGCACGCCACCCTCGTCCAGACAGCGCTGCGTGAGCAGCGGGTGTGACCTGCTCACTTCTCCCGGTGTGGCGTGGTCGGGGGTGCCCGACTACCCAAACCGGCGGCGCAGCGCCTAGGGTTGCAATGTGAACGAGCTCGACGTCGTGGGTGTCCGGGTCGAAATGCCCTCCAACCAGCCGATCGTGCTTCTGCGCGAAGTAGGAGGCGACCGCTACCTCCCCATCTGGATCGGCCCCGGGGAGGCGACAGCGATCGCCTTCGCCCAGCAGGGCATGACCCCGGCACGCCCGCTCACACATGACCTGTTCAAGGACGTGCTGGAGGCAGTCGGCCAGGAGCTCACCGCCGTCCGCATCACGGATCTCCGGGAGGGTGTGTTCTTCGCCGAACTGGTGTTCGCCAGCGGGGTGGAGGTCAGCGCCCGTCCGTCCGACGCGATAGCGCTCGCTCTGCGCACCGGTACACCGATCTACGGCAGCGACGGGGTGCTGAACGACGCGGGGATCGCCATCCCGGACGAGCAGGAGGACGAGGTGGAGAAGTTCCGCGAGTTCCTCGACCAGATCTCGCCCGAGGACTTCGGCACCAGCAGCCAGTGAGCGTGCGGTGCGGGGGTCAGCCCTCGCAGCAGCCCCAGCCTGTACCCGGTACCGCAACAGGCCAAACCACTCTTGGGATGACTGTCACCCGGCATGCCGAGTGTGGCGATCGTTGACGCACCCCGGGTGACTGCCTACCTTCATGGAGGCAGGTTCCGGCGGCGTCACCGCAGGGGCGTGAAGGGATGGAGGGTCGGCGTGACCAGCACCGGCGACGGCAAGGCCACGAACGGCCCGTTTCCGCTTCACGAAGCCGCCACGCGGCCCGTGGGCGAGCAACCCGCCGCCGTGAGCGGTACCGCGGGCGAGCGGCTCGGCTATCGCGGGCCGACGGCCTGCGCGGCGGCCGGCATCACCTACCGCCAGCTCGACTACTGGGCACGCACCGGGCTCGTGGAGCCGAGCGTGCGAGCCGCCTCCGGCTCCGGGACGCAGCGGCTGTACAGCTTCCGCGACGTCGTCGTCCTCAAGATCGTGAAACGGCTCCTGGACACCGGCGTGTCCTTGCAGAACATCCGTACCGCGGTACAGCACCTGCGCAGCCGGGAGCTGGACGCCCTGCCCCAGATGACCCTGATGAGCGACGGCGCGACGGTTTACGAGTGCACCTCGCCCGACGAGGTCGTGGACCTCCTCCAGGGCGGTCAGGGCGTCTTCGGCATCGCCGTGGGCGTCGTCTGGCGGGACGTCGAGGCCGCGCTGTCGCAGCTGCACGCCGAGCGTCTGGACACGGGGGAGACCCTGGTCAGAGACCATCCGGAGGACGAGCTGGCCCGGCGACGCAACCGCGCGGTCTGACGCGGCCGCACGCCCTCCGCGCCTTGTCGGCCGGGTGTCAGTGCCGTGCGGGACCATCGGTGGTGTGAGAGGCGCACCGACGATCCTCCATCTCGACATGGACGCGTTCTACGCCGCCGTCGAACAGGCGGCGAAGCCGAGCCTGCGCGGGAAGCCGGTGGTCGTCGGCGGGCTCGGGCCCCGGGGCGTGGTGGCCACGGCCTCCTACGAGGCCCGCAGGTTCGGTGTGCACTCCGCCATGCCCACCGGCCAGGCCCGGCGGCGCTGCCCCAACGCCGCCTACCTCACCCCGCGCTTCAGCCTCTACCGGCAGGTGAGCGACGTCGTGATGGCACTGCTGGCCGAGCTGTCCCCCCTGGTCGAGCCGCTCAGTCTCGACGAGGCCTTCGTCGACCTGGAGGCCGGAGGCACCCCGCCCGACGCCCACGCGGCCCAGGAGACGGCCCGGCGGCTGCGGGCGGACATCCGGGCGGCGACGGGGCTCAGCGGCTCCGTCGGCCTCGCCGGATCCAAGATGATCGCGAAGATCGCTTCCGAGCAGGCCAAGCCCGACGGCCTGGTGACGATCCTGCCCGGCTCCGAGCGGCAGCTGCTCGCGCCCCTGAGCGTGCGCACGCTGCCCGGCGTCGGCCCGGCCACCGCGGAGACCCTGCGCCGGGCCGGGATCACCACCGTCGGCGAGGCCGCCGAGGCAGGCGAGGACGAGCTGCTGCGGCTGCTGGGCCGGGCGCACGGCAGCGGCCTGTACGCCATGGCCCGCGGGATCGACGAGCGCCCCGTGGTGGCCGAGCGGGCCTCGAAGTCCGTCTCCGTCGAGGACACCTTCGACGTCGACGTCACCGACCGCTCCCGCGTCGAGCTGGAGACTCGGCGGCTGGCCGAGCGCTGCGCTGCCCGGCTCCGGGCGGCCGGCCGCTCGGGCCGCACGGTGGTCGTCAAGGTCCGCAGCTACGACTTCTCGACGCTCACCCGGTCGGAGACACTGCGGGGCCCCACCGACGACCCGGTCGTGATCCGCGAGGCGGCCGCGCGGCTGCTGGCCGCCGTGTACACCACAGCGGGCGTGCGGCTGCTCGGTGTCGGCGTGAGCGGACTGGCCGACTTCACGCAGGAGGACCTGTTCGCCCAGGCGGCTCCCGCCGGGCCGGAGGCCGCTTCCGCGACGCCGGCGGACGGGCGCACCCGTGAGCCGACCGTCCCCTCAGGTGGCCCCGGCCCCGCGGCCCCGGAGCCCGCGCCCGGCGCCCGCCGATGGCTTCCCGGCCTGGACGTCTTGCACCGCGAACTCGGCCGCGGCTGGGTGCAGGGCAGTGGGCTCGGCCGCGTCACCGTCCGGTTCGAGGAGCCCGGCTCCCCTCCGGGGCGGGTGCGGACGCTCCGCGCGGACGACCCGGCGCTGGAGAGCGCCGAGCCGCTGCCCCTGGCGCCGACGGCCTCGCACGCCGAAACGCCCGCGGGCGTCTCCTCACCCGCGGGCCACGCTCGGCCCGCGGGCTACTCGTCCCCGCCCGCCAGCCGGCCGAAGTCCTCGCCCTCCGAGGGCGGGGCCGGCTCGCCGGAGGAGGGGATGTCCAGGCCGTAGTGGTGGTAGAGCTGGAGTTCCTGCTCGGGCGAGAGATGCCGTCCCACCCCGAAGTCCGGGGCCTCTCTGATCAGGGTGCGGGTGTAGGGCACCCGCAGTGCCTCCTCGACCACCTCGCTCGGCCGCAGTGGCACGAAAGCGTCGCGTCCGAAGAGACCCGTCCGGATCGCCGCCCACTCGGGATCGCCCGTCGCGTCGTCGAGGTACACCTCGTCGACGGTGCCGATCTTGGTGCCGTCGCGGTCGAACGCCTTGCGCCCTATGAGGGTGCGGGGGTCGATGTCGGTCTGCACGGTTCCTCCATGGAATGACACGTGGTGGCCCGGCCGACCGCCCCCTGGGTCGTCACACCGTCACCGGGTCCTGTCACCACCAAAGGACAGATTGCGCGGAATGGCCAGTCGAGCCGACGGCCCGTCGCCGTTCGACCGGCCGCTGGTAGGCTCGTAAGCGGCTGTAGACCCCGCGCGGGAGAGCCCTCCGGAGCAGGTGCCGGGGGCGCCGAAGGAGCAAATCCTCCCCGGAATCTCTCAGGCACACGTACCGTGCGGACGAGGTCACTCTGGAAAGCAGGGCGGGCCGCGGGCGCCACGGTGCACAGGTCCCTCCTCACCGACGGTGAAAGCCGGACGTCCCCTGTGGGCGGTTCCGGTGAAACTCTCAGGTTGAGATGACAGAGGGGGAGGCCGTCCGGGCACCCGCCGTGGTGTCCCTCGCAGGTCGTACAGACCAGGAGGCCTCCGCAGATGACCACCGATCGCATCACACTCTCCGCACTCGAGGGCGGCACACCGTTCGAACGGCGCCACATCGGCCCCGACGCCGCCGAGCAGGCGAAGATGCTCGCGCACGTCGGCTACGGCTCGCTGGACGAGCTGACGGCCGCGGCCGTGCCCGACGTCATCAAGAGCACCGAGCGCCTCGGACTTCCGGACGCGCGCTCCGAGGCGGACGTGCTCGCCGAACTGCGCTCGCTCGCCGACCGCAACCAGGTGCTCGACTCCATGATCGGCCTGGGTTACCACGGCACTTTCACTCCGCCGGTCATCCTGCGCAACGTCATGGAGAACCCGGCCTGGTACACCGCGTACACCCCGTACCAGCCGGAGATCTCGCAAGGCCGTCTCGAGGCTCTGCTGAACTTCCAGACCGTCGTCGCGGACCTGACCGGCCTGCCGACGGCGGGGGCCTCCCTCCTGGACGAGGGCACCGCCGCGGCCGAGGCGATGGCCCTGTCCCGCCGCGTGGGCAAGGTCAAGCAGGGCGTCTACCTGGTCGACGCCGACTGCCTGCCCCAGACCGTCGCCGTCCTGCAGACGCGCGCCGAGCCCACCGGCGTCGAGGTCGTCGTCGCCGACCTGTCCGAGGGCATCCCGGCCGAGATCGCCGAACGCGGCGTGTTCGGTCTGCTGCTCCAGTACCCCGGGGCCTCCGGCGCCGTCCGGGACCCGCGGGCCGTGATCTCCCAGGCGCGGGAACTCGGCGCGATCGTGACCGTCGCCGCCGACCTGCTGGCCCTCACCCTGCTCACCTCGCCCGGCGAGCTGGGCGCCGACATCGCCGTCGGCTCCAGCCAGCGCTTCGGCGTCCCGATGGGCTTCGGCGGCCCGCACGCCGGTTTCATGGCCGTGCGCGAGAAGTTCGCCCGCAGTCTGCCGGGACGGCTGGTCGGCGTCTCCGTGGACGCGGACGGGACCAAGGCGTACCGGCTGGCGCTGCAGACCCGCGAGCAGCACATCCGGCGCGAGAAGGCCACGAGCAACATCTGCACCGCGCAGGTGCTGCTCGCGGTCATGGCCGGGCTGTACGCCGTCTACCACGGCCCCGACGGGCTGCGGGACATCGCCCGCCGTACGCACCGCTACGCGACCCTGCTCGCGGCCGGCCTGCGCGAGGGCGGCGTCGAGGTCACGCGGGAGGCCTTCTTCGACACCGTGACCGCGCACGTGCCCGGCCGCGCCGCGGAGATCGTCGCCGCCGCACGCGAAGGGGGCGTCAACCTCCGCCTCACCGACGCCGACCACGTGGGCATCGCCTGTGACGAGACGACGACCCGGGAGCAGCTCACCACGGTCTGGCGGGCCTTCGGCGTCACCGCCGACGTGGCGCGGCTCGACGAGACCAGCGCGGCGGCGCTGCCCGCGGACCTGCTGCGCGACGACGAGTTCCTCAGCCACCCCGTCTTCCACCGGTACCGCTCCGAGACGGCGATGCTGCGCTACCTGCGCCGCCTGGCCGACAAGGACTACGCGCTCGACCGCGGCATGATCCCGCTCGGCTCGTGCACGATGAAGCTCAACGCGACGACGGAGATGGAGCCGGTCACCTGGCCGCAGTTCGGGGCGCTCCACCCCTTCGCCCCCGTCGAGCAGGCCGGGGGCTACCTCACCCTCATCCGGGAGCTCGAGGAGCGGCTCGCCGAGGTCACCGGCTACGACAGGGTGTCCATCCAGCCGAACGCCGGCTCCCAGGGCGAACTGGCCGGGCTGCTCGCCGTCCGCGCCTACCACCGGGCGAACGGTGACACGCAGCGCACGGTGTGCCTCATCCCGTCCTCGGCCCACGGCACCAACGCGGCCAGCGCCGTCATGGCGGGCATGAAGGTCGTCGTCGTCAAGACCGGTGAGAACGGCGACGTCGACACCGAGGACCTGCACGCCAAGATCGAGCAGTACGGCGACGAGCTGGCCGTCCTCATGGTCACCTACCCCTCCACGCACGGGGTCTTCGAGGACAACATCTCCGACATCTGCGCCGCCGTGCACCAGGCGGGCGGGCAGGTCTACGTGGACGGTGCCAACCTCAACGCCCTGGTGGGACTCGCGCGCCCGGGCAAGTTCGGCGCGGACGTCTCCCACCTGAACCTGCACAAGACCTTCTGCATCCCCCACGGCGGCGGCGGCCCGGGCGTGGGACCGGTGGGCGTCCGGGCGCACCTGGCGCCCTACCTCCCGAACCACCCGCTGCAGCCCGAGGCGGGCCCGGCGACCGGCATCGGCCCGATCTCCGCGGCCCCCTGGGGCTCGGCCGGCATCCTGCCGATCTCCTGGGCGTACGTCCGGCTGATGGGCGCCGAGGGGCTGCGGCGCGCCACCCAGGTCGCCGTGCTGAGCGCGAACTACATCGCCAGGCGCCTGGAGCCGCACTACCCGGTGCTCTACACCGGCCCCGACGGGCTCGTCGCACACGAGTGCATCATCGACGTGCGCCCGCTGACGAAGGCGACGGGGGTGAGCATCGACGACGTCGCCAAGCGGCTGATCGACTACGGCTTCCACGCCCCGACCATGTCCTTCCCGGTCGCGGGGACGCTGATGATCGAGCCGACGGAGAGCGAGGATCTGGCCGAGATCGACCGCTTCTGCGACGCGATGATCGCCATCCGCGCCGAGGCCGACCGGGTCGCCGCGGGGGAATGGAGCGCCGAGGACAGCCCGCTGCGCGGGGCGCCGCACACGGCGGCCCAGCTGGCGGGCGAGTGGGACCGCGCCTACACGCGTGAGGAGGCCGCGTTCCCGGCCGGCGTCGTGGCCGAGGGGAAGTACTGGCCGCCGGTGCGCCGTATCGACGGCGCCTTCGGCGACCGCAACCTCGTCTGCTCCTGCCCGCCGCTGGAGGACTACGAGGGCTGACCCGCCCGGACGAGCAGCGCAGGGCCCGGCCGTCCCGACGGCCGGGCCCCGTCGTCGTGCTCGGCGCGCCGTGCGAGGCAGCGCCCCGCCCCCGCCCGCCGGGCCCCGCTCGTGGGGCGTCCCGGCTCCGGCTACGCGGCGGCGGTCACCTCGTGGGGGTCCAGCGGTTTGTGCGGAGCGATGATCTGCCCGTCCGGCAGCAGTTCGCCGGTGTCGTCGAAGAGCACGACACCGTTGCACAGGAGGCTCCACCCCTGCTCCGGGTGGTGCGCCACGGGATGAGCCGCCTCCCGGTCGGCGGAGTCGGCGGAGGGACAGGGCGGTTGATGCTGACACATGACGGTGTGCTCTCGGTTCTCTCGATGCGGTGTGGTCGCTGAGCTGCGGCTGCTGTGCGTCGTCATCCGGCCGCTCCCCCGGGTCGGTGCTCGTGATCCCCAGTGTCGTCCTGCGGGGGGCGTTTCGCAGGGATTTCCCCGCAGCCGCCCCCCGTGAGGGATGACGCGTCCCCCACCGGAGCGGTTGTCACCCGCGCGGGTCATCCTCATGGGCCGGTGGCATGGCCGGAAGTGACTAGCCCGACGCGGGGAGCGTGCGCACACGTGTGCCCCGCGACCGGGACGCTGGTTCCCTTCGTCGCGGGGCACCGGTGCCATGCGGAAGGCGCCGTGTGCCACTCCCTAGACCGGGGCGGCCACCAGGCGGTGGGTCAGCAGCGGCAGGAGGGTGTCGACGCGGTGGGGCAGGTCCGGGGCGATGCCCGGGGGCGCCGGCGCCAGCGGCACCAGCAGGTCGTCCGGGGACAGCGTGCCGTCCTCCGGGTCCGCCGCCGGATCGCTGTGCAGCCACAGGGTGAGCATGTACAGCTCCGGCACGGACAGCAGCCGGGGCTGGTGCGGGGTCGGCAGGGCGTCGGCACGCCGCAGTGCCGACGCCGTCGACCGGACGTAGGGCCCCTCGCCGAAGTGGGAGAACGTCCAGCCGTCGGCGGTCAGCATCGCCTCCGCGGTGCCCACCGTGCCGTGGGAGCCGCGCAGGAGGAAGCGCCAGCCGGTCAGCCGGGGGCTCGGCGGCCCCCCGGGGCCGGTGATACCGCTCAGGACGTACACCGGCAGCGGCAGTTCGGGCTGCAGTTCGCCGAATGTCTCGGCCCGGGCCGGGGCACCACGGAGAGCGGCGGTCGGAGAACCGAGCGCGGCGAGAACGCTGCGCAGGGCGGCTGCGGGAGCCGGGTGAGCATGCAGGGGCATGGCGGGTCGCCTCTCACTCGGGGAGACATGAAGGGGTGCGCGGCGAAGTCCCGACGGCGTCGTCGGTAGCCCGGAGGCACGCCCGAACCGGGCGGGGGAAAGCGGGACCCGGACCGAGAGACGTCACGTCACGGCCTCAAGGCGGAGTTTATACGACATTTGTTCCCGAGACGTTTCCGCTACTCGATTCGGGTGTGCCGCACAAGGAGAAATCCCGCCGAAAAGTGAAAGGACCTCACCCGGCAGCGGAGGTGCCGGTTCTCCGGGGTGCACGTCCGGCCCATCGTCCGGCCGACCGGTTCCGGTCGTACCCGTCGTCGTGTTCCGTTCGGGCCTGTGGTGGTGTTCCGTTCCGTGCTCACGGTCACGCAGAGTGGGAAGCCGCCCCAGGCTACCGCATGCCGCCGGAATGTGCCGTGAGAAAACACCGGCCTGATCTGTTCGCCGCGGTACTCCGGGGGAGTTGTTGACCGCTGCGTGGGGCATTATCGAGGCACTGCCGATCGAGGAGGGACACATCGATGGGGGAGAAGGTCGCGGCCGACGGGTTCGGTCTCCCGGACCGCCGGCGCTACCGGAGCAAGCTCCGCCAGTGCCTCCAGGCGCTGGACCGCCTGCTGGAACAGCAGCGGTTCGAGGGTCCCCGCAACCTGATGGGGCTCGAGATCGAACTCAACCTCGCGGACGCCGAGGGAATGCCGCGGATGATAAACGAGGAGGTTCTCGGGCGCATCGCGAGCCGTGATTTCCAGACCGAACTCGGGCAGTTCAATCTCGAGGTGAACGTCCTTCCGCACGCCTTCACGGGCCGGGTCCTGGACCAGCTCGCCGAGGAGCTGCACACCGGCCTCGCCTACGCCGACCGGAAAGCCCGCGAGGCGCACGGGCGCGTCCTGATGATCGGTATTCTCCCGACCCTCGGTCCCGACGATCTCATCTCCGCGAACTTCTCCAGGGCCGATCGCTACACCCTGCTCAACGACCAGATCATGGCCGCCCGGGGGGAGGAGATACGCCTCGAGATCGACGGTCCCGAGCGCCTTGTGCACGGTTCCTCCTCGATCGGCCCCGCGGCCGCCTGCACATCCGTCCAATTGCATCTCCAGGTCACGCCGGCCCGCTTTCCCGACGTGTGGAACGCGGCCCAGGCCGTCCTCGGCGTCCAGCTCGCCGTGGGAGCCAACTCCCCCTTCCTCTTCGGCCGTGAGCTGTGGCGCGAGTCCCGCGTCCCGCTCTTCCTCCAGGCCACCGACGCCCGCCCGAGCGCCTACGCTGCCCAGGGCGTACGGCCCCGGGCCTGGTTCGGCGAACGGTGGATCGACTCCCCCCGCGACCTCTTCGCCGAGAACCTGCGCTACTTCCCCGTGCTGCTGCCCCTGTGCGACGAGGAGGAGCCGTTGGAGGTGCTCGAACACGGCGGCGTGCCCGCGCTGACCGAGCTGGCGCTGCACAACGGCACCGTCTACCGCTGGAACCGGCCGGTCTACGACATCGCCGACGGCGTCCCGCACCTGCGGGTGGAGAACCGGGTCCTGCCGGCGGGGCCGTCGGTCACCGACGTCCTGGCCAACACGGCGCTGTACTACGGGCTCGTCCGGGCGCTGGCCGACGAGCCGCGCCCGGTGTGGAAGCGGCTGCCCTTCGCCGCCGCGGAGGAGAACTTCCAGGCGGCCGCCCGGCACGGGATCGACGCCCGCCTCACCTGGCCGCGTTCCGGCCGCGGCGGCTCCCCGGTGACCGTGCCCGCGCACCGGCTGGTGCTGGACGAACTGCTGCCGCTCGCGGCCGCGGGCCTGGACGCGTGGGGCATCGAACCCGCCGACCGTGACCACTACCTGGGCGTGATCGAGGAACGCTGCCGTCGCCGCACCAACGGCGCGGTGTGGCAGGTGGCCGCCTACCACCGGGCGAGGGACGGCGGGCTGGACCGCGAGAAGGCGCTCGCCGCCGTGGCCCGGCGGTACACCGAACTCGTCACCGCGGGCGAGCCGGTGCACACCTGGCCCGTGCAGGGCTGACGCCGCGCCGCCGGCCCGACCCCCGGGCGCGGCACGGGAGGCCGTACGGCAAGCTGTACGTCCAGCCGGAGAGTGGGACGCATGCCGTACGGGAGGCCAGCAGTGACGTCGTGGTGGGCCGGTGCGGCGGCGGGCCGAAAGGTACCGGCCCGGGTGGAGGGGTCCGCACGCCGTCTGCTGGGCCGCGAGACGCTGCTCGTGCTCGCCCTCTCCCTCGGCGCCAGCGCCGTGTCCGCTCTGATCAGCTTCACCGGCTCGCTGACGCGGCCGGGCGGCCTGGCCGACCAGGCGGCCAACCTGAACCGGTCGCTGGCCCCGGACTGCCCGTGGCTGGATCTGGCCTGGCAGCTCTTCGGGATCGGCACCGCCCTGGTGCCCGTCCTCCTCGTCGCCCACCTGCTCACCCGCGAGCCGGCGCCGCTCGACGCGCCGGGCGGCCTGCGCGGCCTCGGCTTCGACCTGCGCAGGCCGTGGTCCGACCTCGGGCGGGGCGCGCTGGTCGCGGCCGGGATCGGCGGCAGCGGCCTGCTGCTGTACCTGGGCGCCCGCGCCGCGGGCTTCAACCTCACGGTCGTGCCCGAGTCGCTCCCGGACGTGTGGTGGAAACTGCCGGTCCTCGTCCTGTCGGCGATGCAGAACTCCGTGGTGGAGGAAGTCATCGTCGTCGGATATCTGCTGCGACGCCTGGACCAGCTCGGCTGGAGTCCGCTGGGTGCTCTGGCGGCCAGCTCCGTGCTGCGCGGCACCTACCACCTCTACCAGGGCATCGGCGGTTTCGTCGGCAACCTGGTGATGGGCGTGATCTTCGTGTGGCTCTACCGCCGGTGGGGCCGGGTCGGCCCGCTCGTCGCGGCGCACGCGCTCATCGACATCGTCGCGTTCGTGGGCTACGCCCTGCTCGCGGGCTCGGTGGGCTGGCTGCCCACCGCCTGACCCGCCGCGCCGTCCCGCCCCGCCCGGCCGCCGTCGCTCACGGCTGGACGCACAGCTCCCCGTCCAGCACCGTGACCGCGTGCCCGGTCAAGAGCGTGCGCTCGCCGCGCAGGGTGGTGTGCACCAGCCCCGTCC
Organism: Streptomyces sp. WMMC1477; assembly: GCF_027460245.1. Taxonomy (NCBI): domain Bacteria; kingdom Bacillati; phylum Actinomycetota; class Actinomycetes; order Kitasatosporales; family Streptomycetaceae; genus Streptomyces; species Streptomyces sp. WMMC1477. Next base: position 5,459,642 of record NZ_JAPZBD010000003.1, read on the forward strand.
GGCTGCCGCCCTGGTGCCCGGTGAGGCTCTCGCGACCCAGCCGGGCGGACCAGAAGGGTGCGAGGGCGGTGTGCGCGCTGCCGGTGACCGGGTCCTCGTCGACACCGACGGCGGGGAAGAAACACCGCGAGACGAAGTCGTAGCCGCGGGAGGGGTCCTCGGCCGGAGCGGTGACGATGAAGCCGCGCCCCCCGAGCCCGGCCAGGGCGGTGACGTCGGGGGCCAGGGCGCGGACGGTCTTCTCGTCGGCGGCCTCCACGAGGAGGTCGCCCACGTCCGGGCCCGTGTCGTGGACGCTGAGCGGGGTGAGGCCGAGCGCCCGTGCCGCACCCCGCGGGAGTTCGGCCGCGGTCAGCGGCGCGGTGGGGAAGTCGAGCCCGACCGATCCGTCCTCGGACACCCGTGCTCCGAGCACGCCGCTGAGCGTCGCGAACCGCACCGTACCCGTGGCCCGCCCCCGGCCGTGCAGGACGTGCGCGGTGGCGAGCGTGGCGTGTCCGCACATGCGCACCTCGGTGGCCGGGGTGAACCAGCGCAGCGCCCAGTCCGCGGTGCCGCCCGCCGGCAGCGGGTGGGCGAACGCGGTCTCGGACAGGTTCATCTCCGCGGCGATGCGCTGGAGCACGGCGTCCGCGGGGAACCGCTCCTCGTCGAGGAGGAGGACGGCGGCGGGGTTCCCGGCGAACGGCCGGTCGGTGAAGGCGTCGACGATGCGGATCCTCATGGCGGCACGCTAGGCGCGGCCGGAGAACCGCCGCCATGGCCACCGGGACGCCGGTGGACTGGAGGAGTACGGCAACCGACCAGCAGGTGAGACAGGTGCGTAGGGAGTCGACACTCATGATGGGTGCGGGTCATCATGACGGGATGCCGGATCCTCGCGCCTCCACCGTCACGCCTCGGCCCAGCGGCGGAATCAGCCTCGCCCTGCTCTCGGCCTTCGCCTTCGGCGGCTCCGGAGTCGCGGCGAAGCCCCTCATCGAGGCCGGTCTCGATCCGCTGCACGTGACGTGGCTGCGGGTCGCGGGCGCCGCCCTCGTCCTTCTTCCGCTGGTCTGGCGGCACCGCGGGCTCCTGCGGGAACGCCCGGCCCTCCTCGCGGGATTCGGGCTGCTGGCCGTGGCCGGCGTCCAGGCCTGCTACTTCGCGGCCATCTCCCGCATCCCCGTCGGCGTCGCCCTCCTCATCGAGTACCTCGCTCCCGCCCTGGTCCTGGGCTGGGTGCGGTTCGTCCAGCGCCGGCCGGTCACCCGCGCGGCCGGCCTGGGCGTCGTCCTCGCGGTGGTGGGGCTCGCCTGCGTCGTGGAGGTGTGGTCCGGGCTGGCCTTCGACGCCGTCGGGCTGCTGCTGGCCCTCGGGGCCGCCTGCTGCCAGGTGGGCTACTTCGTCCTCTCCGACCACGGTGGGCACGGCGGCGACGGCCGGGGAACCCCGGACCCCGTCGGAGTCATCGCCTACGGACTGCTCGTCGGCGCCGTCGTGATGACCGCCGTCGCCCGCCCCTGGACGATGGACTGGCGGGTCCTCGGGGACGCGGCGCTCATGCGGGAGACCCAGGTGCCGGCCGCCGTTCTGCTGGCCTGGATCGTGCTCGTGGCCACCGTGACCGCGTACCTGACCGGCATCGTCTCGGTCCGCCGGCTCTCGCCCCAGGTGGCCGGGGTCGTCGCCTGTCTGGAGGCCGTGGTGGCGACGGGGCTGGCCTGGCTGCTGCTCGGCGAGAAGCTGGCCCTCGTCCAACTGCTGGGCGGCGCGCTCGTCCTGGCCGGGGCGCTCACCGCGCAGCGCTCCGCTCCCGCGCCCGCCGCCGCGCAGCCCGTCGCGCGGGGCGGGCCGGATCACGGGGCCCCGCGGTTGTCCGATGACGCCCGTCTTCCGTAGGGTGCGACGCATGCCGATGAACGTGCTGCCCCCGCCCGCCGCCTAGGCGGGCGACCGAGCACACACGCCGGGGCCGTGCGCCCCCGCGTCGGCGCGGGCTGCCCGCACACGGGACGAAACCTCATTTCGACTCGTTGTGGAGCACCTCGACATGCAACGCACTCACCATGATCTGACGGCTTCCCAGCCGGCCCCGACGACGCTGCCTCTGGGGCGCGGTCTGCTCTTCGTCGCCGTCTCGGCGGTGGCCTGGGGCACGGCAGGAGCGGCGGCGGCCCTGCTGTTCGACGGCAGCGGGCTCGGCCCGGTGGCGCTCACCTTCTGGCGGACCGCGGGCGGCTTCGTGCTGCTGGCGGCCGTGCGCGGCCTGTGGCGGCGCCGAGCGCCCGTGCGGACGACCGGACGGCGCCGCCCGCTCCTCCCCCTCCTCGTCACGGGATTCGGGCTGACGGCCTTCCAGACCGCCTACTTCGCGGCCGTCGAGGCGACCGGCCTCGCGGTGGGAACGGTCGTGACCCTCGGCGCCGGGCCCGTGCTCGTCGCCCTCGGAGGCCGCGTCCTCATGGGCGAACGCCTGGGGCGGAGCGGGGCACTGGCGGTGTCGTGCGCGCTCGCTGGGCTGTGCGTCCTCGTCCTGGGCGGCGCCGACGGTTCGGGAACCGTGGTGCCGCTCGGCGTGGGCTACGCCCTGCTGTCCGCCCTCGGCTACTCGGCGATGACCCTCTACACCCGGGGCCGGGGCCGGGACGGCGGTGCCGGGGACCCGCTCGGCACCACGCTGTGGGCCTTCGCCGTCGGCGCCGCCCTCCTTCTGCCCTTCGCGGCGGCCGAGGGGCTGTGGCCGCAGGGCGGTGACGTGGCTCGTTCCCTGTGGCTGATGGCCTACGTGGCCGCCGTCCCGACGGCCCTGGCCTACGCCCTGTACTTCGCGGGGCTGGCCGTGGTGCGGGCCGCGACCGCCTCCGTCATCGCGCTCATCGAGCCGGTGGCGGCCACCGCCATCGCCGTCACCCTGCTCGGCGAGCGGCTCACCGCCGCCACGGTCACCGGGACGGCGATCCTGCTGGCGGCGGTGACGGCGCTGGTGCTGGCCGAGGCCCGTTCGGCCTCAGGGCCGGGCGGGGGACGTGAGGTAGCCCGGGGCGGCGACGGCCGGGTCCAGCCCCTCGGCGGGCACCGGCTCGCCGTGGACGACGCCGACGGGCAGGAGGCCGCTCCAGTACGGGAGTGACTCGTCCTCGGGGTCGTCGTTGGGCCCGCCCGTCCTGGCCTTGGCCGAGACCTCCTCCAGGTCCAGGGCCAGGACGGCGGTGGCGGCCAGCTCCTTGTCGTTGGCGGGCCGGGAGTCGGCCGCGCGGCCGGGCAGTACGTGGTCGACGAGGGCGTCCAGGGCCTCGGCCTTCTCGACCGGGTCCGTCACCGGCGTCGCCACGCCGTGCACGACGACGGAGCGGTAGTTCACGGAGTGGTGGAACGCGGAACGTGCGAGGACCAGCGCGTCGACGTGCGTCACCGTCAGGCACACCGGCAGTCCGGCGTCCCGCCCGGCGGTGTTGAGCGGGCGGGAGCCGGTGGAGCCGTGCACGTACAGCCGGTCGCCGACGCGCCCGTACAGCGTGGGGAGTACCACCGGCCGGCCGTCCCGCACGAAGCCGAGGTGGCAGACGTAACCGGCGTCGAGTATCGCGTGCACGGTCTCGCGGTCGTAGGCGGCGCGTTTCTTGTTGCGGGTCGGGACGGTGTAGGGCGTCTCGGTGTAGGAACCGGTGGCGCTCGTCGACATGGTGTGGCGTCTCCTCATGTACTAGTGCATAATGTTGTTTGTGCTAGGAGAATACCGGATCACTGGTCGCCGCGCAGCGGAGATCGCCGACAGCGTCGAGCGCGGCGTGGGCAGCGGCGCTCTCCCGCCGGGGCACACGCTGCCCGCGCTGCGGGACCTCGCCGGCCGACTCGGCGTCAATCCCAACACCGTCGCCGCCGCCTACCGGACCCTGCGCGAACGCGGCATCGTCGAGACGGCGGGCCGCCGCGGCACCCGCGTGCGCTCCCGGCCCGCCAGCGCGCCGCGGCAGGCGATGCGTTCGGACGTGCCCCACGGCGCCCGGGACCTCGCGAACGGCAACCCCGACCCCGCGCTGCTCCCGCCGCTCGACGCTGCGCTGGCGGAGGCGGCGGCCCACTACGCCCGTCGGCCCACCCTCTACGGCGACCCCGCGGTCGACGAGGAACTCGCCACCCAGGCCCGGTCCGCGTTCGACGCCGACGGCGTGCCCGGCGGCCCCGTCGCCGTCACCTCCGGGTCCCTGGACGCCGTGGAGCGCGTACTCGCCGCCCACCTGCGCCCCGGGGACGCGGTGGCCGTCGAGGACCCGGGCTGGGCCGGCATCCTCGACCTCGCTCCCGCCCTCGGGCTGCGGATGGTGCCGGTCCGGGTCGACGACGAGGGGCCTGTCCCCGGGGACGTCGAACAGGCGCTGGTCCGCGGGGCCCGGGCGCTGGCCGTCACGTCCCGGGCGCAGAACCCCACGGGCGCGGCCGTCGGCCCGGCGCGCGCCCGCGCCCTGCGCGGGCTCCTCGCCGCGCACCCCGACACGCTGCTCATCGAGGACGACCACGGGCACGGGATCGTCGACGCGCCGTTCCACACCCTGGCCGGAACCACCGCCCGGTGGGCCGTGCTGCGGTCCTCGGCCAAGTCGCACGGGCCGGACCTGCGGGTCGCCGTCGTGACCGGGGACGCGCTCACCCTCGACCGGCTCCGCGGCCGGCAGGCGCTGGGCCCGGGCTGGGTCAGCCTGCTGCTCCAGCGCGCCGTCGCCCACCTGTGGCGCGAGCACGCCGTGGACCCGCGGACGGTCGCCGGCTCCTACGGCCGCCGTCGCACGGGGCTGCTCGCCGAGCTCACGCGACGGGGTGTGACGTGCCACGGGAAGTCCGGGATGAACGTGTGGGTTCCGGTCCCCGACGAGACGGCGGCCGTGGCCGCGCTGCAGCGGGCGGGCTGGGCCGTGGCCCCGGGCGCACGGTTCCGCGTCGCCACCCCGCCCGCGATCCGGGTCACGGTCTCCGGGATCGACGTCGGGGAACTGCCGACGCTCGCGGACGCGGTGGCGACGGCCCTGCGCCCGGCCGAGGCCCGCCGCTTCGGCTGACCTCCCCCGGGCTCAGGCGAGGCGGATGCTGTCTCCGGAGACCGTGATGCGCTGCTCGGGCAGCGGACGGCGGGCGGGGCCGCTCTCCACGCTGCCGTCCTCGATGGCGAACCGGCTCTCGTGGCAGGGGCAGTTGATCGTGCCGCCCTCGACGCCGCCCACGAGGCAGCCCCGGTGGGTGCAGACCGCCGAGTAGGCCTTGAACTCCCCGCTGCGCGGCTGGGTGACGACGACCTCCTGGTCGCGGAAGACGGTACCGCCGCCCTCGGGGATCTCCGAGGTGGCGGCGAGCTCCTCGCCCTCGGGCGCGGGAGCGGTCTCCTCCCGGCCCGGCGTCCCGCTCGCGTCCGAGGGGGTCTCGCCCGGCTCGGAGCCGCCGGAGCCGTCGGAACCACCGCAGGCGACGAGCGCGGTGGTGAGCCCGGCGGCGCCCGTCGCGGCGAGAAGGGCGCGTCGGCTGGTCACGGGTGCGTTCATGGTGAGCCTTCCTGCTGAGGCGGCCAGTGTGTGGGGGAGTACGCACTCCGCCGCCCGTCCGTTCACCGTCACGCCCGGCCGGCCGACGGTCCCTCCCGGGGGTGAGCGCCTGGCGCACCCGCCCCCGGACGGGACGTCCGGCTCAGAGCCGCCGGTAGTAGACGGTGACCGGGAGCGGGGTGCAGCCGAGGCTTTCGTACAGGGCCCTCGCCGGGGCGTGGAACGGGTCCCCGCCGGTGCCGATCTCGACCACCTCGGCACCGAGCGCCCGCAGCCGCCCGAAGGCGTGCTCGCACAGGGCGGTGCCGAGCTGCCGCCCGCGGTGCTCGGCCGCGACGGCCAGGTGCGTCAGCTCGCCGTTCCGGCGAGCCGGGTCGACGCACCACGCCACGTACCCCGCGACACCGCCCGCCACTTCGGCGACCGCGACATGGGCGTGCCGTTCCGGGGCGTGGAGCTCGGCTACCTGCCTGCGGTAGTCCCCGCGCCAGTCGCCGTGCTGATGGGCGAAGACCTCCTCGCCCACGAGCGGGCGGAAGTAGTCCTCGTAGAATGGCCGGAAAACGTCGATCGTCAGTTCGGTGAGTCGCGTCAGATCGTGCGGAACGAACGCGCGGATGAGCATGGAAGTGCGCCTTTCGGGCTGAGGGTTCTCCCCTGGAGGCCAGGAGAAGGGCGTCCGTCATCCCGCACACGGCCGAGGGAGCCGGCGGTGAGCAGGAGCCTCAGTGGCGTCGGCGGCAGGCGGCGAAGCACTCCATGGCCCGCAGTGTAGTGCCGGGTGAGAAGCACCGGGGCCGGCGGCGCCTCACTCGGGCGCCAACCGCGGCGGACGGCCCGGCTCGGGCCCGAGTGCCGACAGCGGGCACCGCGAGCGGTCGGCCCGTGCGACGAAGTTGGGCCGCAGACCGAAGTCGGGGGCGTCGTACTCCCGGTGGAACGTGGGCGTGGTGCTGCTGGACATCGGAGGGTTCACCCACGACCACTGCGTGGGCACCGTGCGGCCGGCGGCCTCCTCCCGCTCGACGTGGTCGACGAACTGCCGCGCGGCCGTGTGGTGGTCGACGATGTGGACGCCGGCCAGGCGGTAGCTGTGCTGCACCGCGGCCGTCAGCTCGACCAGCGCCCGGTCCTTCCAGAGCGAGCGGTCGTGCGACAGGTCCAGGCCCATGCGCCGGGCGACGGTGGGGAGCAGATCGTAGCGGTCGACGTCGCTGAGGTTGCGGGCGCCGATCTCCGAACCGACGTACCACCCGCTGAACGGCGCGGCGGGGTAGCGGATGCCGCCGATCTCCAGGTCGAGGTCGGAGATCGCCGGGTTCGCGTGCCACTTCAGGCCGAGCTCGGCGAACCAGCCGAACCGCGGGTGGACCAGGGGCACTTCCATGACGACGCCCTCGGGGATGTCGAACATCCGGGGCGCCTCTCCGGGCATCCGGACGATGAGGGGCAGCACGTCGAAGGCGGTACCCGCTCCCTTCCAGCCCAGGGACACGGCCAGCTCCGTCAGCTCGGTGTGCAGCGGATCGCCCAGGACCGTTCCGTCCTCTCCGCGGTAACCGGCGTACCGGATGAGCTGCGGGTTGAGGATACTGATCCCGGACTCGCCGACGGCCTGCGCGAAGACCGAGATCGCGGCGCGCAGGCGCCCGCCGTTGGTGGAGAACCGCAGGTGCTCCCAGCAGGCTTCGGCGACCTGCTCGGCGGTGCGGCAGCCGCGGAAGTCCAGCAGCCGGAGGCTGCGCCAGTGCATGCGGCCGACGCAGCGGGCGTGGTTGCGCCAGGCCAGCCTGGCGCCGAGTAACAGCTCCTCGGGGGTGTGCGTGTAGGTCCCCGAGCTCGCGATGGACTCGCGCACCTCGCGGAGCCGGTCGGCGCCGGTGTGCCGCAGTTCGGGGAGGGCGAAGAACTCCTCCGCCTGCCGCCGGAGCTCGGCCGCGGCCTCCGCCGCCCGGTCTTGGGGAGAGAGGGTCATCTCGGCCTCCTCCCCGTGGCGCGGGTGGTCCCGGGCGGACGCCGGGGACCGGGGGCGGGAACGGGTTCGGGCCCCCGGTGGCCGGCGCGTGTCACGGGCTCTCCCGCAGGTCGCGTCCGGGGGCCGTCGGGGTGACGAGGCACTGTGGTCGTCCGGGGGGACGGTTCGGTTTCGCCCACGACCGGCGGGAAGCGCGTGCCGGGGCCCGGAATCGGCGCCAGCGGCGCGTCCTTGAGGAACTTCCCAGCTAAATCCACGAAACTCCACTCCTGGGTATGGCAAGGCCGTGGTTCTTTCGCGGGGCACAAGCGGCGTATGCGAAAGCCCTCGCGGCTTGACGTGCCTGAGCCGTGAAATCGTGCGGAGGGTGCTTCTGCTGATTCCGGGACCCGGAAGCGCCCGATCGTCGCCAGAATGTACCGGCCGGTCGATTACCCGGTCAATGGATTCTGCCCAGCACATATGACGTCCTGGCGGGGATGAGAAAACTCCCATACCGTCAGATAAGGTATGTGACTGCTGATATGGAGATCCTTCACGCCTCTGCCCTCGGCCGCCGACGCGCGCTACAGTGCCGATCGTGACCCCAACGGGCAGAGTGCACAGGGTTGTTGACGGAGCGCCGGTTGACACGGCGCATCGGCTGGTCCATGAGGCCCGCGACGCCCACCCGGGCCGGGCGGGCCCCTTCGGCGGCTGACCCGCCCCGTCATGGGGGTTCCGTATTTCCGCCTCCGGAGGCGTGAACTCCTGCCTGGGCCACAATCTGCATCTTTCGCATCGGGAAGTGTCCCTGGGCATAACCGTCCGAGGTGTTTGCGGACGGTACCGGCTCCGATCCCTCCGTTCACGGCACGGCTCGCAACGCCGAACCCGGTGCTTCTCCCCACCCGTTCCGGAGTCCACGACGCGGCCGCCGCTCGGCCGCACGTCCGGCAGGTACGAACGAGCCCCGCAAAGGAGTGAGCGAACAGGTGAGCAATGCCGTGGGAACGCTCCGGATTCAGCTCCTGGGCCCCGTACGGGCCTGGTGGGACGGGCAGGAGGTGGCCGCCGGCCCGCCACAACAGCGCGCACTGCTGGGCCTGCTCGCGAGCCGGGCCGGGGAGGCGGTGGGCCGTGAGGCCGTCATCGAGGCGCTCTGGGGCGGTCACGCTCCGCGCACCGCGGCCAACGGCGTCCACACCTATGTGGCCGGACTCCGGCGCGTGCTGGAACCGCGGCACGACGGGCGGAGCCCGAACTCGGTGCTCACCTCGGAACCGGGCGGGTACCGCCTGCGCGTGCACCCCGACGCCGTGGACGCCGCGGCCTTCGTGCTGCGGCACGACGACGCCCGCCGCTCCCGGGAACGTGGCGACGGCGCCGCGACGGCCAGGTTGTACGAGGAGGCTCTGGCGTTGTGGAAGGGCGACGCGTTCTCGGGGATACCCGGGCCGTTCGCGGCCCTGGAGGGCGCGCGTCTGCGGGATGCGCGGCTGACCGCCGTCGAGGAGTGGGGCGCCGTCATGGTCGCGGCCGGGCGCCACGGCGAGGCGGTCGGCGGGCTGAGCCGCGCGGCGGCCGAGGAGCCGTTGCGCGAGCGGCTGCGCTGGCTGCTGATGCTGGCCCTGTGCCGCGGCGGCCGACAGGCGGACTCCCTCCGCCTGTACGCGGAGACACGGCGGTTGCTGCGGAGGGAGCTGGGCATCGAGCCCGGGCCGGAGCTGCGGGACCTGCACCGGCAGATCCTGGACGGGCGCGCGGAGCCGGCGGTCCGCCGCGCGCTCGCCACCCCGGCGGGGGCCGACACCGGGCGGGCTTCCGTGGCGCGGGGCGCCGGCGCCGCGACCCCGCTGCCGAGACCGGCGCAACTCCCTTCGGCAGTGAGCGGGTTCACAGGGCGGGGGCGGGAGCTCGAGAAGCTGGAACGCCTCGTGGGCGCCGACCGCCGCGCGGCGGGCCCGGCCGCCACGGTGGTCCTCGTCCAGGGGCCCGCGGGCGTGGGGAAGTCGGCGCTGGTCCTGCGGCTGGCCCACGCGGTCTCGGACCGCTTCCCGGACGGTCAGGTCTACGTGGACCTCGGCGGCAGCGGACTGCGGGGGAGGCCGCTGAACGCCGCCGACGCCCAGCGGCAGGTCCTGACCAGTCTCGGAGTGGACGGCGGGCGGATTCCGCGCGACCTGGTGGGCAGTACCGCGCTGTACCGGAGCCTGCTGTACGACCAGCGGATGCTGGTGGTGCTGGACGACGCCCTGAGCGCGGACCAGATCAGACCGCTGATCCCGCGCGGCCCCTCCGGTGTCGTGGCCACCAGCCGGCAGCGGTTGGCGGGGCTGGCCGCGCGGGACGGGGCGCGCACCGTCACCCTCGGGCCGCTGGACGAGGACGCGGCGACCCTGCTGCTCACCACACTCACCGACGGGTGGCTCGAGGGACGGGTGGCCACCGCACGGCGGCTGGCGGCACTGTGCGGCGGGCTGCCACTGGCCCTGCGCGTCCTCGCCGAGCGGCTCACCGCCGCAGGCGAACCACCGGAGCGGCTCCTGGAGCGGTGCGCTTCGGAACCCGGGCGACTGGACTGCCTCGCGGTGCCGGACGACGCTTTGGCCGACGTGCGGAGCGCGTTCGAGGCGTCCTACCAGGTACTGCCGGCCGAAGCGGCCCGCATGTTCCGCCACCTGGGGATGTACCGGCGCGGCCGGATCACGGTCCGCGTCGCGGCGGCGCTGGCCGGCACCGACCTGCCCACCGCACGCGCCTTGCTCGACGTCCTGGTCGACGCCCATCTGATCGAGGAGTGCGGACTGCGCTACCGCCTCCCCGAGCTCCTCGGCGTCTACGCGGCGGAGTGCGCCCAGCGTGAGCCGACGGCCGCCCGGCAGGCCGCGCTCGCCCGGCTGGGCGCGCTGGCCTCGCCCCCTCGGCCGCGGGCGCCGGCCGCTCACGGGCCGTGGCGGTGAGGCGGGCCGGGCCGGGCGCCGAGCGCGGGGTCGTCGGGCCCCTCGGGCATCGTCCGCACCCGCCCCACGGGCGACAGCACGATCGGCACCAGCATCGCCGCGGAGAGCGCCCCCGCGAGCCACAGGGCACCGTGCAGCCCCAGGAGCAGGGCGAGCAGCCCCCCGACGGGGCCGCCGAGTGCCCCACCGCCGTACAGGAGCATGCGCATCGCGGCTGTCATCCGGCCCATCAGGGCCTGCGGAGTGATGGCCTGGCGCAGGCTCACGATGATGACGTTGGCGATGCTGCTGCCGAAGTACTCCATGAAGAACGAGGCCACGAACAGGGCGACGAGCAGCCAGCGCGGGCCGCCCGCGGCCGGGATCAGCAGCGGGCCGAGGAAGATGACGGAGACCGAGACGCGGTAGGCGGTCCCCAGCGAGAGACGGCGTACCACGGCGCCGGAGACGAGGGCGCCCAGCAGGCCGCCGACCGCGGCCGCCCCCATGACGAAGCCGACCGCGGCCGGGGAGAGGTCCTTGTCGCGCACGGCGTACAGCAGGAACAGGGACTGCACCAGGGTCAGGAGGAAGTTGCAGGAGCAGCCGACCAGACCGATGGCGCGCAGCCACCGGTTGCCGAACACCCACCGCAGCCCCTCGGCGAGTTCGGCCCGCAGCCGGCGCTTCTCCCGCGCCCGCGCGGGGGCGCCTTCCGGCGTCCTGATCAGGATCAGGGACACCGCCGAGACGGCGTAGGTGACGGCGTTCGACGCCATGGCGACCGGCGCCGAGAACGCGCTCACCAGCGTGCCCGCGAGCCCGGGCCCGGCGACGTCGGCCGAGGAGAGGGTGGCGCTCAGCTTGGTGTTGGCCTCCACGAGGCTGCGCCGGTCCCTCACCAGCACCGGGACGTACGACATCCAGCTCACGTCGAAGAGGACGGAGGCGACGCCGACGCTGAAGGCCAGGGCGTAGAGCAGCCCGAGGGTGAGCAGGTCGAACTGGTAGAGGATCGGCACCAGCGCGATGAGCACCATCCGGGAGAGGTTGGCGCCCAGCATCACCGGCCGCTTGCGCACCCGGTCCACCCACACGCCGAAGAGCAGGGCGAGCCCGAGGAAGGGCACGAGCTGGGCGAACCGCAGCAGCCCGAGCTGCTCGGGCCCCACCTCGAAGACGAGGACCGCGGTGAGCGGCAGCGCGAGATGGGTGATCTGGGTGCCGTAGAGGGAGCAGGCCTCGCCCACCCAGAACACCATGAAGTCCCGGTGGTGCCAGAGGCTGCGCGGCGGCGCCGGGTTCGGCGCCCCGGGGTCCCCGGCCGGATCGGGGCCCGCCTCGGTGCGGGTGCCGGGCTCGCTCATGCGGCGCCGTCTCCGCCCGGCGGCCCGGTGGCGCCCCGGGGCCGGCCGTGTGCGGGGTCCGGACCGAGCAGCGCCGCGGCGACGATGCGGGCGATGGCGGTGAGCCCGGGCCCGCGCCAGATCGAGTGGTGGTTCCCGGACACCACGTGGTCCGTGAGGTCGCGCACGCGGGAGCGCCAGTCCAGCAGCTCCGGCGGCGACGCCGACGCCCTCACCAGGATCGCGGGACCGTCGTGGAACGCGTCCATGGGATGGCTCAGCAGCGCCGAGAGATGGGTACGGAAGAGGAGGAAGCGCTCCAGCAGGAACTCCTCGTCGAACTCCTCCGGGACCGCCTCGGCCGCCGCCAGGGCGGCGAAGCGCTCGCCGGGCCCGGCCGCCGCCGGGAGCCGCGTCATCGCGCGGTCGAGTTCTGGCGCCTGCCCCTCGACGACGCCCAGGAAGTCGTACAGGAAGTGGCGCGTGAGGGTGGCCACCGGCGGGAGCGGCGCCGGTCTCGGCACCGCCGGGTCGATCAGCACGAGCACCGGCACCTCCGCGCCCCCGGCGGCGAGCAGCCGGGCCATCTCGTACGCCACGACCCCGCCCAGCGACCAGCCGAGGAGCTGGTAGGGGCCGTGCGGGCGGACGGACCGGAGGGTCGCGGTGTGCCGTTCGGCCAGCTCCCTGATGGAACCTGCGGGCCGCCCCAGGCCGTCGAAGCCCGGCGCCTCGAAGCCGAAGACGGCTTGCCCGCGGTCCAGTTCATGGCTCAGCCCGGTATAGCAGTACGGAGACCCGGAGACCGGGTGGACGCAGTACAGGGGCGCCCGGTCGCCGCCCGGCCGCAGCGCCACGAGGCCTTCGGTGGACGGCTCGTGCGCCTGGGTCACGGTGCCTCCGCGAGTCGCTGGTCGATGGCGGACGCGATGGCACGGACCGACCCGCCGCCGTAGAGAAGCCGTACGTTCACCCTGATGCCGAAGTGCTTGCTGAGCCGGTTGACGGCGCGGAGCGCCTGCAGGGAGTTCCCACCGAGGGCGAGGAACCCGGTCTCGGTACCGACATGTTCCAGGCGGAGCACCTGGGCGAGGACGTCGGCCACGACGCTCTCCGTCTCCGTGGCCGGTGAGGTGTGGGGCGCGGAGCCGGCCCCGGCCGGGTCCGGCGGCGCGGGCAGGGCCCCGCGGTCGACCTTTCCGTTGGCCGTCAGGGGCAGCGCGTCCAGGGCGAGCACCGCGGCGGGGACCATGAAGCCGGGCAGCGCTCGCGCGGCGTGTTCGCGGAGCTCACGGGGAGCGGGCGCCCGTCCCGGGCGGGCGGTCACGTAGGCGATGAGCCGCCGCTCTCCCGCACCGTCCTCGCGGGCGGCGACGACCGCGTCCTTGACCGTGTCATGGCTGCGCAGCACCGCCTCGATCTCCCCCAGCTCGACGCGCAGCCCGCGCAGCTTCACCTGGAAGTCGCGGCGGCCCAGCAGCTCGATCAGGCCGTCCGGGCCGTAGCGGGCCACGTCCCCCGTCCGGTAGAGGCGCTCGCCCGTCACCTCGCCGCAGGACCAGTCGAGGAAGCGCTCGGCGGTCCGTTCAGGCTGGTCGAGGTAGCCGCGCGCGAGGCCGATGCCCGCGAGGTGGAGCTCTCCGGGCACGCCCGGCGGCACCGGCTGGAGCGACGCGTCGAGGATGTAGGCCCGCTGGTTGGCCATCGGCCGGCCGTACGGGATGCTCGTCCACGCCGGGTCGGTGGACGCCACCTCGTGGAGCGTGGAGTGGATGGACGCCTCGGTGGCGCCGCCGAGGGCGACGAAGCGCAGGTTCGGTGCGAGTGCGCGGACGCGGTCGGGGAGGCTGAGGGGGATCCAGTCGCCGCCGAGCAGCGCCAGCCGCAGGGAGCTCAGGGGCGGGGACCCGGAGGACTCCAGGTGCTCGACGGTCAGTTCGAGAAGCGCGGGTGCCGAGTTCCAGACGGTCACGCGCTGCTCGGTCAGCAGCCCGGCCCAGTGCTCGGGGTCCCTGGCACGGCCGGGCTCGGGGAGGATCACCGTGCCCCCGGCGAGCGTCAGGCCGAGGAACTCGTACACCGACATGTCGAAGCTGGGCGAGGACAGAGCCAGGACCCGGTCCCCCGGACCCACGGAGAAGCGGGTGTTGAGGTCGGCGAGGTTGTTTGCTACGCCGCGGTGGCGCACGGCGATCGGCTTGGGAGCACCCGTGGACCCCGAGGTGTGGATGACGTAGGCGAGGTTTTCGGGCCCGGCGCCGCCGACGGGATCGTCCTCCGGATACCGCGCGAGGAGCGGGGCGTCGCGGTCGAGCAGCACCAGGGGGACGCCGGCCCGGGTCTCCGGTGCGGGAAGCCGTCCGGCGGGCCCGGCGCCGCTGACGATCGCCGCGCAGGAACTGCCGGTCGTCATCGCGGCGAGACGCCGACGCGGGTACTCCGGGTCGAGGGGGACGTAGGCGCCGCCCGCCTTGAGCACGCCGAGGACGGCGACCAGGAGGTCGGGGGAGCGGTACAGGCAGATGCCGACCCGGCGGTCGGGGCCGATGCCCAGGCCGCGCAGATGGTGGGCCAGCCGGTTGGCCGCCGTGTTGATCTCGCGATACGTCCATCGGCGGACGCCGTCGACCAGGGCGACGGCCTCGGGCGCCCGCCCGACGGCGCGCTCGAAGGCGGCGTGCAGGCACACGTCGTGGGGGAGTTCGGCCTCGGTGGCGTTCCACTCCACGAGCATGCGGTGGAGTTCGGCCTCCGGCAGCAGCCGCAGCCGGGCCACGGGATGCCCGGGCCGCGCCAGCCCGTCTGCCAGCAGGGTGCGGTAAGAGACGAGCAGCCGGTCCATCGTGCTGCCGTCGAACAGGGCCGCGTCGTAGCGGAGTTCGGCCGTGGGCGGGGAGGGCGGGCCGGCTCCGGCGCCCGCCACCCCCGCGGGCAGGGAGAGGACGAACTCGTACCCGCCGGCGCAGGGAGAGCCCCCCTGCCCGACGGCCTGACGGGACAACTCGGCCAGCGTGGCGTCCGCGGTCACGTGGTAGCTCGACACCCGCGGGGTGCCGTCGCCCGGGGGGCGGAGCGAGACGGCGAAGGAGAACGCGTCCTGGCCCGTGTAGCGGTGCAGGACGGCGGCGAAGGCGGCCAGGAGCTGCGCCTCCGTCGCGGCGCCGGCCGCCCGGCCGAGCGGGGTACGGGCGAGGCCGGTCCGGGCGGGACCGGCCTGCCCAGGGGAGGCCGAGGGCCGGCGCGGCCGGTCGGTCGGCAGCAGCGCGGGCGGCGTCTGCGCTGCTTCCCCGGAGGGGGCGCGGCCTGCCGTGCCGGAGACGGCGGCGAAGACGCCCGGGGCGGGCCGGGCCACGGCGGGCGCCGGGGCGCCGTCCCGCCTTGGCCCGGCCCCTTCCCCGCCTCCGGGCACGGCGGTCCGCGCGGTCTCAGCCACGCGCCTCGGCCGCCTTCCGGACGAGCTCGTCGATGGCGGCGGCCAGCGTCTTGACGGTCGCGCCGCCGTACAGCAGCCGGACGTTGACCTTCACCTTGAAGTGCTTGTTGAGCCGGCTGACCACGCGCATCGCCTGGAGCGAGTTGCCCCCCATCGCGAAGAAGTTGGCGTCGGCCCCGACCCTCGGCACGGCCAGTACCGTCGCGAGAACCTCGGTGAGCTTCTCCTCGGTCGGAGTGGAGGGGGCGACGTAGCCGTCCTGATCCTGGTCCCGGTCGGTCACGGGGGCGGGGAGCGCGGCGCGGTCGATCTTGCGCGAGGCGGTGAGCGGGAACTCGGCCAGCTCCACCCAGGCCGTCGGCACCATGTACTCGGGCAGGGTCCGGCCCAGGTGGGCCCGCAGCTCGGCCGCCGTCGGAGAGGCGTCGCCGAGCACGGTGTAGTACGCCACGAGCCGCTTCTCGCCGCCGTCCTCCCGCAGCAGGGCCAGCGCCATCCGGACCTGGGGGTGGGTGACCAGCTGGGACTCGATCTCGCCGAGTTCGATCCTCAGCCCGCGCAGCTTCACCTGGTTGTCCAGCCGGCCGAGGAAGTCGATCTGGAGGTCCGGGGTCCAGCGCACCAGGTCGCCGGTGCGGTAGACCAGGCCCTCGCCCAGGACCGGGTCGGGCACGAACTTCTCCTCGGTCGTCGCCGGCTGGTTGAGGTAGCCCCGGGCGAGCCCCCGCCCGCCGATGAGCAGTTCGCCCGGAACGCCGACCGGCACCAGGTTGAGCTCCGGGTCGACGACGTGGTGCAGTCGGCCG
The DNA here is from genome assembly GCF_027460245.1 of Streptomyces sp. WMMC1477. Lineage (NCBI taxonomy): Bacteria > Bacillati > Actinomycetota > Actinomycetes > Kitasatosporales > Streptomycetaceae > Streptomyces > Streptomyces sp. WMMC1477. Next base: position 5,475,636 of record NZ_JAPZBD010000003.1, read on the forward strand.
AACTCGGGCCGGCCGATGGGCGGCGAGGACGTCCACTCCTGGTGCTCGCACAGGTACTCGGTGGTCGCCACGGACGCCTCGGTGGGGCCGTAGAGGTTCACGAACATGCGGCCGGGGAGGTTCCACTTGTTGACCAGCTCGGCCGGCAGGACCTCCGCCCCGCCCATGATGTACTTCAGGTCCGGATAGGGCTCCGCGTCCACCAGCGACAGGATCGTCGGCGACAGACCGGCGTAGGTGACCCGCTGTTCCCGCATGAGGGAGCCCAGCGACTCGGGCGACGAGAGTTCCCCCGGCGACACCAGCACCAGCGTCGCACCGCTGGTCAGCCCGGTGAAGATCTCGCCCTGGGACATGTCGAAGGTGAGCGCGGGAAGCTGCAGCAACCGGTCCTCGCGCCCCCACGCGCCGAACGTGCGCCGGTAGGCCTCGACGAAGGTGCGCAGGCCCTGCTGCTCGACGAGCACGCCCTTGGGCGTTCCCGTCGAGCCCGAGGTGTACAGGACGTACGCCAGCGAGCCGGGTCCCGCCCACTCCTCCAGAGGTTCGTCCGCGGGCTGGGCCTCGACCTCGTCCCAGTCGGCGTCGATCAGCAGGCTCTGCCAGCCGCAGGAGGGCGGCAGCTCGCCGAGCGTGTCCGCCCGGGTGAGGACCAGGGGGGCCTGGGTGTCCCGCAGCATGTAGTCCAGGCGGGCGTCGGGGTGCGAGGGGTCGATGACGGTGTACGCGGCCCCGGCAGCCATGACCCCCAGGATGGCCACCAGCGTGTCCAGGTCCCGGTCCATCGCGATGGCCACGACCTGCTCGTGCCGCACACCTCGGGAGCGCAGGTACCGGGCGAGCTTGTCCGCCCGGCGCGTCAGCTCGCCGTACGTCATCTCCCGGCCGCGGCAGACGGCGGCGAGCTGTTCCGGGTGCTCCCGGGCGGTCCGGGCGATCGTGGCGTGCAGCGGTTCGGTGGGGAAGTCGAAGTCCGCCCCGCGCCCGACCTCCAGCAGGGTGCGCCGCTCCTCCTCGGTGAGGAGCGGCAGCCGGCCCACCGGGGTGTCGGGGGCCGCGCACGCCGCCTCGAGCACGGTACGGAAGTGGCCGGTCATGGCCTCGATCCGCCAGCGGTCGTACAGGTCGGTCGCGAACTCCACGTCGACTCGCAGACGTTCCGGGCCCTCGACGAAGTTGAACGACGCGTCGAACCGGGACTGCCCGCCGACCACCCGGACCGGCTCGCCGCTCAGCCCCTCCAGGCGCAGGACGTCGCCGGTGGCGCCCTCGCCGAGCAGCTGGCAGGCGATCTGGAAGAGCGGGTTGCGGCCCGCGTCCCGGGTCGGCTGGACCCGGTCGACGACGTGGTCGAACGGAACGTCCTGGTTGTCGTAGATGTCGAGGTTGGCGTCGGCGACCCGTTCCAGCAGCCCGGCGAAGGTCACGGAGCCGGACAGGTCGCAGCGCAGCACCGTCATGTTGATGAAGAGGCCGACGACGTCCTCGAGTTCGGGCTCGGTGCGGCCGAGCATGGGCACGCCGACGGGAATGTCCTCCTGCCCGCTGTACCGGCTGAGCACGACGGTCAGCGCGGCGGCGACCACCATGTACAGGGAGGCGCCCTGCTCCTGGGCCAGTGAGCGTGCCCGCCGCAGCAGTTCGGGAGGGAAGTCGACCGTGAGGGTCTCGCCGCGGTGGGTCGGCTCGGCCGGCCGGACCCGGTCGGCTGGGAGCTCGAGCGCCGCGAGCCCGGCGAGGCGCTCCTCCCAGAACTTCAGCTCGTCCTCCCACACGCCGTCGACCCGCTGCCTGCGCTGGCGCAGGATGTGGTCGGCGTACCGGGCCGTGAGCTCCGGCAACGCCGGCTCCCGCCCGGCGGCCAGTTCCCGGTAGGCGTGTTCGAGCTCGCGGCCGAGCACCCCGGTGGACCAGCCGTCGGTGACGATGTGGTGGAAGCCCAGGCAGAGCACGTGCTCCGCGTCGGCCAGCCGGAAGAGCCGGAACCGGGACACGGGCCCCGCGGACAGGTCGAACGGGGTGTCGGCCTCCTGCCGCAGTTCCCGCCGCAGCGCGTCCTCCCGCTCTCCGGGGGCCTGTCCGGTCAGGTCGCGCACCGGCAGCGGCCGCTCCACCGCGGGGGAGATGACCTGGTACGGGACGCCGTCCGCCGCGTGGAAGGTCGCACGCAGCTGCTCGTGCCGTGCCGTCAGCAGGTTGAGCGCACGCTCCAGCGCGGACACGTCGAGGGGGCCGCGCAACCGGTGGGCGTGCGTGACGTTGTAGGTGGTCTGCCCGGGGTTCATCTGGTCGAGGAACCACAACTGCTCCTGCCCGAAGGAGAGCTGGAGGCGGGACTCGGACGCTGCGGAGGAGGGGGCGGTCATCGTCACGGGGCTCCGTTCGCGAGGCTGGGCGACGGTGAGGGGACGGGCGGGGGCAGGGCGGGGCGTCGCACGCATCTCAGGGGCTTCGGCCGACGGCACCTCCCGTTCGGCTGCACGTGGCAGGCGTGTGCGCGGCATGCCGGACCTCCGTGCCACGCGGGGCGGGGGCCATTGTGCTCCGCGTGCCCTGCACGGATCCTGGACGCGTTCTGGACGTCTTCTGGACGCGCCGGCATCCGGCCGCGGCGGGCGGGCGAGGCTTCGCCCGGCGGCCCGTCCGTGGATCGCAAGGCCCGGTGGCCGTATAGCCTGGCGAAATGCTGACCGAAGTCATCGCGACCCGGTACGTCACGCCCCTGCGCGAGGGTGGATCGCTGCCCGGGATCGTCGAGGCCGACGATCTGGGTACCTACGTCATGAAGTTCACCGGGGCCGGCCAGGGCCGCAAGTCGCTGGTGGCCGAGGTGCTCTGCGGCCGGCTCGCCCAGGAGCTCGGGCTGCGGGTGCCGGAGCTGGTGCGGATGCAGCTCGACCCCGTCATCGGCCTCGGCGAGCCCGACGAGGAGGTGCAGGAGCTGCTGAAGGCGAGCGGCGGTCTCAACCTCGGCATGGACTTCCTGCCCGGCTCCCTCGGCTTCGATCCGCTGGCCTACCGGGTGGACGGAGCCGAGGCCGGGCGGGTGGTGTGGTTCGACGCGCTCATCGGCAACGTGGACCGCTCCTGGCGCAATCCGAACCTGCTCGTGTGGCACGGCGACCTCTGGCTCATCGACCACGGCGCCAGCATGATCTGGCACCACAACTGGCCCACCGCCGAGGCGGCCGCGGCCCGCCCCTACGACGCCTCCGACCACGCCCTGGCGCCGTTCGGCCCGGACGTGGCCGCCGCGGCGGCTCGGCTCGCTCCGCGCGTCACGCCCGAGCTGCTGGCCGCCTGCGCCGCCGACGTGCCCGACGAGTGGCTCGTGGACGAGCCCGGGTTCACGGCACCGGACGAGGTGCGCGCGGCCTATGTACGGCTGCTCACGGAGCGGGCGGCGGGCGTCCACGAGCGCGTCACGCTGGGGCCGCCCACGGCCGACCGCCCTTCCCGGGCCCCCGGCTGGCTCACGGACTGGAAGGAGCCGGCCCGATGAGCGAGGGCACCGCACCGGACCGCGTCGTCTTCGAGTACGCGCTCCTGCACGTCGTCCCCCGGGTCGAGCGCGGCGAGCGGATCAACGCCGGGGTCGTCGTCTACTGCCGGGCCCGGGGGTTCGTGGCGGCCCGCACGGCGCTGGACGAGCGCCGGCTCCTCGCGCTGGACCCGGCCGTCGACCTGGCCGGGGTGCACGCGGCCCTGCGCGCGGTCGAGCACGTGTGCCACGGCGGAGCGCGGGCGGGGCAGGCCGCGGCGGACGACGCCGGGCGGCGGTTCCGCTGGCTGATCGCCCCGCGCAGCACCGTCGTTCAGCCCGGCCCGGTGCACTCGGGGCTGACGGCGGACCCGGCGGCGGAGGTCGAGCGGCTGCTGGACGTGCTGGTGCGTCCGCCGCGTCCGGACCGGCCGGGCGGACGACGCCGGTGAGCTCGGACGACACCGCTGTTCAGGGAGACCGTTGACAGCTCCGGGCCCGGCTTCTAGCGTCACCCTCACCCACGCTACTAAGCGGTTGCTCACCCCTTCGAGAACGAGGAGACCAGGATGTCCAGCAGCGAACAGCGCGTCGCGGTCGTGACCGGCGGAGCGCGAGGCATCGGAGCGGCCACCGCCGTCCGGCTGGCCGAGGAGGGGCGGGCCGTCGCCGTGCTCGACCTCGACGAGGGCGCCTGCAAGGACACCGTCGAGACGATCACCGCGGCGGGCGGGCGGGCGCTCGCCGTGGGCTGCGACGTCTCGGACGCCGAACAGGTCGAGGCCGCGACCGCCCGGATCGCCGCCGAGCTCGGCGCACCGGTCATCCTCGTCAACAACGCCGGAGTCCTGCGCGACAACCTCCTGTTCAAGATGAGCGAGTCCGACTGGGACACCGTGATGAACGTGCACCTGCGCGGCGCGTTCCTGATGTCCCGCGGCTGCCAGAAACACATGGTGGACGCCGGCTTCGGGCGCATCGTGAACCTGTCCTCCTCCTCCGCGCTGGGCAACCGGGGCCAGGCCAACTACTCGGCGGCCAAGGCCGGGCTGCAGGGCCTGACGAAGACACTCGCCAAGGAGCTCGGGAAGTTCGGCGTGACGGCGAACGCCGTCGCACCCGGCTTCATCGCCACCGACATGACGGCGGCCACCGCCGCCCGGGTGGGCATGGACTTCGAGGACTTCAAGGCCGCGGCCGCCTCCCAGATCCCGGTGCAGCGCGTGGGCCGCCCCGAGGACGTGGCCGGTGCCGTCGCCTACTTCACCCGTGACGACAACGGCTTCGTCTCCGGCCAGGTGCTGTACGTGGCCGGCGGACCGCTGGACTGACGGACCATCTCCGCACGAGCGAAAGGCAGGGCTGCGATGACGACGCCGGACACCGGCAGGGTCGCCCTGATCACCGGCGGCAGCCGGGGCATCGGATACGGGATCGCGCGGGCGCTGGTCGCCCGGGGCGACCGGGTCTGCATCACCGGGCGTAACGAGGAGTCCCTCAAGGAGGCCGTCGACGCCCTCGGCCCGGAACGGGCCATGGGTGTGGCGGGCAAGGCGCGGGACGAGGCGCACCAGGCCGAGGTAGTGGAGCGGGTCATGGACGCCTGGGGGCGGGTGGACCATCTCGTCAACAACGCCGGCACGAACCCGGTCTTCGGCCCGATCGCCGAACTCGACCTGGACGTCGCCCGCAAGGTCTTCGAGACCAACGTCGTCTCGGCGCTGGGCTTCGCTCAGCGCACCTGGGCGGCCTGGCAGCGTGAGCACGGCGGGACGATCGTGAACGTCGCCTCGATCGCCGGGGTCAGTGCGTCGCCCTTCGTCGGCGCCTACGGCATCAGCAAGGCGGCGATGATCAACCTCACCCTGCAACTGGCCCAGGAGATGGCCCCCGGTGTGCGCGTGAACGCCCTCGCGCCCGCCGTGGTCAAGACCAAGTTCGCCGTGGCCCTGTACGAGGGCCGGGAGGAGGAGGCGGTGCGGCGCTACCCGCTGGGCCGGCTCGGGCTGCCGGAGGACATCGGGGGCGCCGCCGCGTTCCTCACCTCCGACGACTCGCAGTGGATCACCGGCCAGACGCTGGTGATGGACGGCGGCCTGTTCCTCAACGCGGGCGTCGCCTGACGCCCGTACCGCATGCCACGTCCTCGGCGCCGGGCCTGTGAACAGGCACGGCGCCGAGGACGTGCGTGGGCGCGGGCGGGACCGCGAAACCGGGTCGCGGGGTCCTTCGGGGACACCGCTGAGTCACCGTGGCTGCCGGTTGCGTGACGGTCGTGACGACCGGCGCAGAGGTCGTTGATCTGTCCATGTAGTTCCGGCCAAGGCTGCGGTAGGGTCTGCGTCGTCACAGGCTGCGGGTCCGCTGCCGCACCTGGTGCGTTCTGCGCGGGGCCGAGACATGGGGAGCGGGAAAAGCGCCTCCCGGAGCCGGTGGTATCTCTCGCACGCACCGATGTTCCGCTGTGGCCCCGTTCAACGAGGAGCGTGCACGTGTTCAGCCGGAAGAGGCTTCTCCGAAGCATGGCGATAGGGTCGGCCGTGGCCCTGCTCGCCGGTTGTGCTTCACTGACCGGAGGGGACGGAGAAGAGGACGAGCCCATCGTCGTCGGGACGACCAGCGCGCCGAGCGTGCTCGACCCGGCCGGCGCCTGGGATGGCTCGTGGGAGCTGTACCGCAATGTCTACCAGACGTTGCTGCACTTTCCCGACGCCAGCGCCATCCCTGAGCCCGACGCCGCCGAGAGCTGCGGTTTCACCGACAACAGCAGCCAGGTCTACCGGTGCACGCTCAAGGACGGGCTCACGTTCTCCAGCGGTCGCCCGCTGGACGCACAGGCCGTCAAGTACTCGATCGAGCGCACGATCAACATCGCGGCGCCCGTCGGCCCGGCACCCCTGCTCGACTCCCTCGACCGCATCGAGACCAGCGGCGATCACACGGTGATCTTCCATCTCAGGGAATCGAACGCCACCTTCCCGCTGGTCCTCGCCACCCCGGCCGCGTCCCTGGTCGACCCCGAGGACTACCCGGCCGACGCACTGCGCGATTCCGAGGAGGTCACGGGCTCGGGGCCGTACGTGCTGAAGTCGTACGCCCCGGACGACCGGGCCGAGCTGGTCCGCAACGACAGCTACAAGGGCGCGGCCGAGCTGGAGAACAAGGCGGTGACGATCCGCTACTTCCACGACTCGGCCAAGATGGTGGAGGCCCTGCGCGACGACAAGCTCGACCTCACCTACCGCGGACTGACGCCGGAGCAGATCTCCACGATCCAGGACAGGGAGTTCGAGAACAAGGACGTCTCCCTGCACGACATCGTGGGCACCGAGATCCGCTATCTCGTCTTCAACCCCGGACACGAGTCCGTCGAGGACCCGGCCGTCCGCCAGGCCATCGCCCAGGTGATCGACCGCAAGGCCCTGGTGCGCAACGTCTACCAGCGCACCGCCGAGCCGCTGTACTCGATGGTCCCCGGCGGCATCACCGGCCACACCAGCGCCTTCTTCGACGAGTACGGCGAGCCCAACCGGAAGAAGGCGGAGGAGGTGCTCTCCGACGCCGGGATCAGTACGCCGGTCGAGCTGACCTTCTGGTACACGACGGACCGCTACGGCACGAGCGCCCGGACGGAGTTCGAGGAGATCCAGCGCCAGCTCAACGCCTCGGGCCTGTTCAAGGTCGGGATCGAGCACAAGGCGACGTGGAAGGACTACCAGGACGGCATCAAGAAGGGCGAGTACGCCGTCTTCGGCCGTGGCTGGTTCCCCGACTTCCCGGACCCCGACAACTACATCGGCCCGTTCGTCGGCCCGGAGAACGCCCTGGGCGTGCCCTACGAGGACGAGGAGCTGACGGGCAAGCTGCTGCCGGAGTCCCGGCGGCAGAGCGACCGGGCCGCAGCGGGCTCGACGCTCAAGGACGCCCAGCGCATCCTCGCCGAGGACGCCCGGCTGCTTCCACTGTGGCAGGGCCGGGTCTACATCGCGGCCCACGACGAGATCGCCGGCGTCGAGTGGACGATCGACTCCTCCACCATCATGCGGATGTGGAAGCTGCACCGTAAGGCGAGCTGGTAACGGCACTGTCAGAGGCCACCTGTACGTTCGGAGGCGCCCGGTGAAGATCACCGGGCGCCTCCGACGCACACCGGAAAGGGTGACCAGGTGATCGACATGCTGCCCGCCTCCTGGCAGGACGTACTCGGCGAGGAGCTGCACAAGCCCTACTTCAAGGAGCTCACCGCGTTCGTCGAGGAGGAGCGGGAGCGCGGCCCGGTGTACCCGCCCCACGACGAGGTGTTCGCGGCACTGGAGGCGACGCCCTACCACGAGGTGAAGGTGCTCGTCCTGGGCCAGGACCCGTACCACGGCGAGGGCCAGGGGCACGGGCTGTGCTTCTCCGTGCGCCCCGGGGTGCGCGTCCCGCCGTCCCTGCGCAACATCTACAAGGAACTGCGGGAGGAGCAGGGGCACCCGCTCCCGGACAACGGCTACCTCATGCCGTGGGCGCGGCAGGGCGTCCTGCTGCTCAACGCCGTGCTGACGGTGCGGGCGGGGGAGGCGAACTCGCACAAGGGCAAGGGCTGGGAGCAGTTCACGGACGCGGTGATCGGCGCGGTGGCCGCCCGTGAGGAGCCGGCGGTGTTCGTCCTGTGGGGCAACTACGCCAGGAAGAAGTCGCGGCTGATCGACGCCTCGCGGCATGCCGTGGTGGAGGGCGCGCATCCCTCGCCGCTGTCGGCCAGGAGGTTCTTCGGTTCGCGCCCCTTCGGGCAGATCGACGCCGCCGTCGCCGCGCACGGGCACCAGCCCATCGACTGGCGCATTCCGGACCTCGCGGGCTGAGCGCCTGCCCGGTGTCCGGCGCCGCCGCGGGTTAGCGTCGGGGCGGCGGACACCGCATCCGCCCAGCGCCGCGCAGAGGACACGCAGTCACGGGAGACGCAGGTGAACCAGTCCACGCCGGACGACGAGGCGATGACGACCCGGATCGGCCAGGCCGTGATCCTGCTGCACGGAGGGGACCGGGAGGAGGCCCGCAGCCGGTTCGCCGAGCTGTGGGCCGAACTCGGCCATGACGGCGAACCGTTCCACCGGCTCACGGTCGCCCACTACATGGCCGACACCCAGGACGACCCGCAGGACGAGCTCGCCTGGGACCTGCGCGCACTCGGCGCGGCCGAGGCGATGAGCGGCGGGCCGGCCCCCGGGGGCGGGCCCGCCAGGAGCGCGCGGGGGCTGTTCCCCTCGCTCCACCTCAACCTCGCGGCCGACTACCTCAAGCTCGCCCAGCACGCGGCGTCGCGGCGCGAGCTGGACCGCTGCCAGGCCGTCCTGGACACCCTGGACGACGACGCCTACGGGCGCGGCGTCCGGGCCGCCGTCGCCCGGATGGAGCTGCGGCTGTCCGAGGCCGCCGAGGGTCACGGACGGCCGGGCGCCCCGTGACCGCGGGTCTCCCGGCACGTCCGGCCGATCGCGCTGCCCGGCTGCCAGCCGCCGTACGCCTCGGCCAGCGCGCAGGCGTCCGTCCCCGCGGCCAGCGAGGCCACGGGCTCGGGTACGACGCCGAACGGGTCGCCCTCCCGCGGCGGGCGGGGGAGGTCAGCCGGGACGGGCGGGGAGCCCGTCGGCCGGGGACGCGGGGGCGGACCGGGCGCCACCGTGCGGCCCCGCGCGCTCGGGCGCGGGGAGACCGGCGGTGGGCGGTCCGGCCGGGTGATCGACTCCCGGGCGGGCGCCGTCGCGGACTCGGCGGGGGTCGCGCCGGGTGCCGGCGTGGCGGGTGCCGGGCGGCCCGAGGCCGGGACGGTGATGCACCCGGGCACCGCGGCCAGGGCGACTCCGGTGAGCAGGAGGGCGTATGAGGCGCGTCGCACGCGGCACACTCTGCCGCAGCCGGGGGAGGGGAGATAACTCCCCGTGAGGGTGATCGCGCCGACCGCCGTCACCCGTCCGGTGTGCTCCGCGGCCGGGGACGCCACGCGGGCCGCCCGGGCCGGGCCCGCTCGTCGTCCCGCCCGGGCCGGGCCGCCGGGCATGCCGTCGAGAAGTTCCCGGTGCTCGTGCGCAGGGTCGCCACGTCCGGCGCCGTCGCGCGGCAGGAGCCGGCCGAGCAGCTGGACAGCACGCCCTCGCACCAGATCACGACGGACAGCGCGTGCCGTTCCGGTGCCGCGGATCCGAGCGCGCGCACCACGGCCACGAGCGGCTCGCACGCGTCCTACGGCCTCAGCGCCGCCGGCCGCCGGCCCGACGGGCGAGCCGCGCCGCCCCGGCCCCGCCGAGGAGCCCCACGGACCCCCAGACCACCCAGTCGCCCCACCGGACGTACGGCGTGCGCTCCGTCGCCAGCGGCAGGGCGTACACGGCCGCGCCGTCGCGGTCCGTCCCCAGCCGCGGGCCCACCCGCTCCCCGTCCGGACCGTAGGCCGTCGTCACGCCCGTGAGCGTCGCGTGCACCATCGGACGCCCGGTCTCCGCGGCCCGCAGGGCCGCCAGCGAGGCGTGCTGCCCCGGAGCCCAGGTCTCCTGGAAGGTGCTGGTGGCCGACTGGCCGACGAGCAGCTCCGCCCCCTCCCGCGCCAGACGCCGACTCATGTCGGGGAAGGCCGTCTCGAAACAGATCAGCGGGCCGGCCCGCACCCCGCCCGCCGACATCACGGCCGGCTCCGTGCCGCGCAGCCGGTCCTCCTCGGCGGCCTGGCCGACCCGGGTGGCCCAGCCCAGCACGGGGCGCAGCGGGACGTACTCGCCGAACGGCACCAAGCGCATCTTGTCGTACTGGTCACCGGTGAGACCCTCGTCGTCCACCAGCACCGAACTCTTGAAGATGCCCGGTCCGCCCACCCGCCGGGCGTCCACGTTCACCAGCAGCGGGGCCGCGACCTCGGCCGAGAGCGCGGCCAGGTGCCGGGTGAGGTCGTCACGGGCGAACAGGTCGAACCCCACGCTGCTCTCCGCCCACACCACCAGATCCACATCCCGGCCCACCAGGGAGCGCGTCAGCTCCACCCCCCGCTCGAAGCGCGACACGGGATCGCTCAGCTCGCCCGGCTGTACGACGCCCACCCGCGCCACACCGGAGGTCCGCGGCGCGGACGCCCACAGCCAGGAACCGAGGATCCCCAGCGCACAGCAGCCCAGCGCACCCGCCGCCACCGCGCGGCCACCCCGCGTCGGCGCCCCCGCGAGCAGGGCCGCCAACCCGGCGTTCACGCCCACGATCAGCCAGCCGATCAGCCACACCCCGCCCAGCGCAGCCAGCCCCAGTCCCGGCTCCCACGACCACTGGCTCGAGCCGAGCAGCCCCCAGGGGCCGCCCGCGTACTCCCAGGAGCGCACCAGCTCGGCCGTCAGCCAGCCCGAGGGCAACAGCACCACGGCACCGAGGGCCCGGGCGGGCCCGGCGCCGTCCCGCAGCAGCCGGTGCGCGAGCCAGCCCCACGGCGCCCACAGCGCGCCCACGAGGGCGGCCAGAGGGAGCACGAAGACATGGAGGTGCGGGGCCAGCCAGTGGTGCGTCGCCAGGATGAAGCCGGTACCGCCCGCCCAGCCGAGCCACGCCGCCCGCCGCCCGTCCGCCGAGGCCGCGAGTAGCAGCAGCCACGGCACGAGCCCCGCCCAGGCCAGCCACCACAGCCCGGGGGCGGGGAAGGCCAGCGCCGGCAGGGCTCCGGCGGCGAGGGCCGCGAGACCACCCCACCAGCGCGAGGGCGCGTACCGCATGGCGCGCCTCCTTCGCCGGTGGCCGGGACTGCTTTCAGTGTGCCTCCGGCCGGCCTCCGGCTCGGGGCGCTCAGCCCGACGTGTCTCCTCCGGCGTACGGGTCGAGCACGCCCATCCAGATCAGCACCAGCAGGACCGAGCCGAGCGCCACCCGGTACAGCACGAAGGGGAGGAAGCTGCGGGTGGAGATGAACCGCATGAACCACGCGATCACCGCATAGCCCACCAGGCCGCTGACGATCGTGGCCAGGATCGTCGGGCCCCAGGAGACGTGGCCGCCGTGCTCACCGATCTCCGTCAGCTCCAGCAGGCCGGAGGCGAGGACGGCGGGGATGGCCAGCAGGAACGAGTAGCGCGCGGCGGCGGCGCGGTTGTACCCGAGGAACAGCCCGCCGGTGATCGTCGAACCGGACCGGGACATGCCCGGAATGAGCGCGAGCGCCTGGCAGCAGCCGTACAGGATGCCGTCCCGCACCGTGAGGTCCTCCAGCCCCTTGACCGGCCGCGTGGCCCGGTGGCGGCCGGTGCCGCGCTCGGCCCGTTCGGCGGCGCGCTGGGCCGTCCGGTCCGCGACGCCGAGCACGATGCCGAGCGTGATCAGGCTGAAGGCGATGAGCTGGAGGTTGCGGAAGGGGCCCTCGATGTAGTCCTTGAGCGTCAGGCCGAGGACGCCGATCGGGATGCTGCCGGCGATCACGAGCCAGCCCATGCGCGCGTCCAGGTCACGGCGGGCGGACTTGTCCACCAGCGAGCGCGACCAGGCCCGCAGGATGCGGACGATGTCCTGCCGGAAGTAGATCAGCACGGCCGCCTCGGTGCCGATCTGCGCCACCGCGGTGAAGGCCGCGCCCGGATCCTCCCAGCCTGCCGCCACGGCGGTCAGGCGCAGGTGGGCGCTGGAGGAGATGGGCAGGAACTCCGTCAGCCCCTGGACGATCCCGAGGATGAATGATTCGAACCAGGTCATGTCGGGATGCGCTCGTCCTTGTGATCGTGGATGGGTGGAAAAGGGTGGTGCGCCGCTCTGATGCTACGGGGGAGCCGGGTCTCAGCCCGCGGCACCCGCCGGTTCGCGGCTCCGCTGCCGGGACCGTGCACGCCGGTGCCGTTCCCGCCGGTGCCGGGCGAGCAGGGCTCCGGCCACCCCGGTGAGCACCAGGAAGCCGGAGGCGGCCAGGAACCCGGAGGACGCCGGGTCCGTGGCCCGCCCACCGGCCAGCGCGTAGGCGGCCGTGCTGGGAACCGAGCCCACGGCGGTGCCCGCGAGGACGGCGGACCAGCGCACCCGGGACACCGACGCCGCGTAGTTCGTCAGCGCGAACGGAACCCCGGGCAGCAGCCGCAGGACCAGCACGGAGCGGAAGCCGTGCTGCTCCAGCAGCCGGTCGCCCGCGTGCAGGACGCGGCCGCGCAGCAGCGGGCGCAGGGCGTCCCGGCCGAGCAGCCGGCCCAGGCCGAAGGCCACCGCGGCGCCCAGGACCGAACCGGCGAGCGCCGTTGCCGTCCCCGTCCCGGCCCCGAACAGCAGCCCGGCGGCCAGGGACAGCACCGGGCGCGGGACGAAGGCCGCCGAACCGAGGCCGTAGCCCAGCACGAACACGCCCACGGCGACGGCGGTGGGAAGCGTTCCCAGCCACTGCGGGCCCAGGAACCGCTGGGGTTCGAAGACGGCGACGGCGGCCGCGCCCGCGGCCAGCAACACCACCAGCGCGCCCAGCCGTGGCCACGGCGTGCGGACCGGGCGGCCGACGTCCGTCCCGGCCGGCCCCTCGAGCGGTACGCCGAGGGCGTGCGGGACGTTCGGACGAGTGGGCGCGGGCACCGGGGGAGGGTAACCGACGAAGGTGAAGCCCCGACGGCTCCCGGGTGACGCGCGCGGTAACGGCGGCTCGGGGGTGCCGGTCCCGTGCACCTGCGCGACACCCACAATGGAACCGTGAACGAAGCGCTTCCGCTGACCCGCCCCGTCGACCACGGGACCGCGCGGCTGCTGCCGGACGTCGACCGCGGCCGTGCCTGGCTGCTGACCGTCGACGGCGCCCCGCAGTCGTATGTGGACCTCGACGACCCCACCCATCTGGAGTTCGAGTACACCCGCCGCCTCGCGCACGTCATCGACGCCGTCGCGCCCGCCGGCCCGCTGGACGTGCTGCACCTCGGCGGTGGCGGGCTCACCCTGCCCCGCTACACCGCCACGACCCGGCCCGGATCGCGGCAGCGGGTGGTGGAGGCGGACGCGGCCCTGCTCCGGCTCGTCCGGGAGAACCTTCCGCTGCCCGACGGTGACGCGACGCGGGTGGAGGCCGAGGACGCCCGTGCGGCGCTGGAGTCCGCCGAACCCGCCGCCCACGACCTGATCGTCGCCGACGTCTTCGGCGGCTCCCGGGTGCCCGCGCACCTGACGACGCGCCAGTGCGCCGAAGCCGCCGCCCGGGCCCTGCGGCCCGGGGGCGTGTACGCCGCCAACCTCGCCGACGGCGCGCCCTTCCCGTTCCTCCGCGGCCAACTGGCCACCTGGGCCGCCGTCTTCCCCCATCTCTGCATCCTCATTGAGCCCGGCGTCCTGCACGGCCGCAGATTCGGCAACGTGGTCCTCGTCGCCTCCAGGGCTCCGCTCCCGGTGGCGGAACTGGCCCGCGCCTGCGCGGCGGACCCCTTCCCGGCCCGCGTCGAGAACGGGACCGGGCTGCGCCGGCTCGCCGCGGGGGCCGCGGTCGTTCAGGACGAGGACGCCGTGCCCTCGCCGCAGCCCCCGCCGGGCTCCTTCAGCGTCGGCTGACCCGGCCGGGGCACGGCCCTCGACGGGGCCGCGACGACCGGGCCCTGCTCCCGGCACCCTCGCCGCCGGCCCGCCCGCGGGGGCCGGCGCGGGCGGCGCCCCGGTCGCCCGGCCCGGGACGCCACCGGGTCACTCGTCTTCGCCGTAGGGGCGCAGCGACTTGGCGATCTTGTCGATCATCTCCTGGGACAGCTCGTCGTCCACCCCGGTGTCCGTGATGAGGACCCACAGCCGCAGCTCACGCGAGGAGTCCAGCCACGAGACGGCGACGGCCTTGCCGTCCGCCTCGCACTTGTTCTCCTTCTGGGCGCCCTTCGACGTGGCGACGGCGATGTGGCCCTCGATGCCGTGGTCGCTCTTGAACGGCTTGGACTTGGTCCACTCGACCTTGTCCTTCTCCTCGCCGTGCCGGTAGTAGACGAAGCTCTGCGCCGCGTTCAGGGCCGCCTCGCTGGTGTTCTTCGCGCCCTGCGCGCCCTTGGTGCCGACGACGGTCCGCGAGTACGTTCCCCCCTCGGAGTCCTCGCACCAGTCCTCCTTGAAGTAGGCCGGAGCGCTCATCGCCACCTGGGGGATGGGGAACATCGCGTCGGGGTCCTCCTTCTCACCCCAGCCGATGATCGTCGTCTTGGTGCCCAGTTCCCAGTCCTCGGGGACGTCGAACGCACTGTGGTGCTTGGGGTTGATGACGACCTGCCAGCCGGGGACCACCGGCTCGGGGTCGTCCGACTCGCCGCTGCCGCGCGGGTTGTCCGGGTCCCGGATTCCGCCGCCGTCGTCCTCGCCGGGCTCCTCGGACGGGTCCGGCTCCGTGGAGGAGGGGGAGGAACTGGCGGCGGGCGTGTCGCCGCCCTTCGCCGAGGGGTCACCCTCGTCCCCGTCGCCCGTGAGGAGGATCGCCCCGGTCACGACCGCTCCGGCGACGACGGCGAGCGAGACCGCGATCGCGAGGATCGTGTTGCGCTTGGAGCTCTTGCCGCCTCCGGGCGGCTGCGGCACGCCGGGAGGCGCCGGAGTCGGCCACTGGCCCAGCCCCGCAGGCTGCTGGTAGGGATTGGGCTGCGATCCCGGCTGCCCCGCCTGTCCGGGCTGCTGGTACGGATTCGGTTGCTGATAGCCCGGCTGCTGGTACGGATTGGGTTCCTGCGGATTCTGGCCGCCCCCGGGCTGCTGCTGTCCTGGCCACATGACGTGAACTCTACGAGTGGCTCCCCAACGCCTCCATGGCCGCCCCCGCTTTGGTACGCGGCCGCGACATTCGCGGAACGCAGGCGGAACGGGGAAACGATCCGCCCCATATCAAGCTACTCGCTGGTAATGTTTGGTGCATGTCTGAGAACCTGCCGTCGATCGGCGACCTGATGGCGGCCTCCGTGCCGATGGTCCGCACCCTGAACCTGGAGTTCACCGAGGCCACCGCGGAGCGCGTGGTCGTCCGGCTGCCGGATCAGAGCGAATACCACAACCACGTCGGCGGCCCGCACGCCGGCGCGATGTTCACCCTGGCCGAGTCGGCCAGCGGCGCCATCGTCATGGCGGCCTTCATGGACCAGCTCTCCCGGGCCGTTCCGCTGCCCGTCCGCTGCGAGACCACCTACAAGAAGCTGGCCAAGGGCCCCCTGACCGCCACCGCCCGCCTCGGGCGTCCGGTCGCCGACGTGGTGGCCGAGCTGGACGCCGGGCAGCGCCCCGAGTTCCCGGTGCTGGTCGACATCACCCGCGAGGACGGCGACGTCACCGGCGACATGCGGATCGTCTGGACGCTGCGGCCGAACGACTGAGCCGCCCCGCGCCCGTGCCCGCCGCGTCGCATACGGTGCACCCCGGGCACGGCGGGGACCGCACAGTCGAACGAGGAGTTGGCGATGGCAGAAGCGTTGATCGCGGGCGTGGGCGGCAGGGAGCCGCGGGTCGACCCCGAGGCCTACGCGGCACCCACGTCCGTGGTCGTGGGTGACGTGACGGTCGCCGCCGGTGCGAGCGTCTGGTACGGCGCAGTGCTGCGCGGGGACATGGGGGCGATCGTCCTGGGCCCGGAGAGCAACGTGCAGGACAACTGCACCGTCCACGTGGACCCGGGCTTCGACGTCTCCGTGGGCGCGCGCGTCTCGGTGGGACACAACGCCGTCCTGCACGGCTGCACCGTCGGGGACGACGTCCTGGTCGGCATGGGCGCCACTGTCCTCAACGGCGCGGTGATCGGGGCCGGATCGCTCGTCGCCGCGCAGGCCCTCGTCCCGCAGGGCATGCGGGTGCCTCCGGGCTCGCTGGTGGCGGGCGTCCCCGCCAAGGTCCGGCGCGAGCTCACGGAGGAGGAGCGGGAGCACATCCGGCTCAACGCCGCCGCCTACCGCGACCTGGCCGCGCAGCACCGCGCCGCCGCCCGGGGAGCGGACTGACGTGGGCGAGGCCGTCCCCGTACCGCCGGGCAGGGCCGCCTCCCGGGCCGTGGCCAGGCGGGCCTCCCGGATCACGTCCCGGCTGGTGCACCGCGCCTGGCGCTGGGCCCAGCAGGCGGGGGCGGTCACCGCAGAGCGCCCGGGGCCGCACGCCTTCCGGCGGATCGGCTCCGGCACCCGGCTCGCCTTTCCGCAGGGCACGATCTTCGGCGCGCCCTGGATCGAGCTGGGCGACCACTGCATCGTGGGTGCCGAGGTGACCCTGACCGCCGGGATGATGCCCGATCTCGACCTCGGCCCGGAGGCGGTGCTGCGGCTCGGGTCCGGCGTGGTGCTGGGCCGGGGCAGCCACGTCATCGCGCACAGCCCGGTCACCATCGGGGACGACGTGTTCTTCGGCCCCTACTGCTACGTCACCTCCACCAACCACTCCTACGACGATCCGCACGAGCCGGTCGGCAAGCAGTGGCCCCGGGCGGCCCCGGTGGAGATCGGCGCCGGGAGCTGGCTCGGGCACGGTGCCGTCGTCCTGCCCGGCGCCCGGCTGGGGCGCAACGTCGTGGTGGCGGCCGGGTCCGTCGTCCGCGGGGAGGTGCCCGACCACGCGGTCGTGGCCGGTGCCCCGGCCAGGATCGTCCGGCGCTGGGACGCCGACGCGGGCTGGCAGCCGCCGCTGCGCACCCCGGCCCCCGTGCCGGTTCCGGAGGGTGTCACCTCGGCCGAGCTGCTCGCCCTGGCGGAACGGGCCGGGCCAGACGTGCTGCCGGCGCAGCCGGGTCCGCCGCGGGAGTGAGCCGCGCCTGCCGGGGACGGTGAGCCGGCCGGGGGCGTCCCGACGCCGGTCAGCCCGCCGCGAGCAGGACCGTGCCCATGACGGCCAGCCCCACCCCGGCGCTCTGGATCGGCCGGAGCCGTTCGCTCAGCCAGCCGCGCGCGGCGAGTGCGGTGATCACCGGGTAGAGCGAGGCCAGTACGGCCGCGATGGTGACCGGCCCCTGCTGGGCCGCGACCATGTAGGTGCCGTTGGCGGCCACGTCGGCCAGGCCCACCAGAGCCAGGGCGGGCAGCGAGGCGCGCAGGCCGCTCCGGCCGTCCGGCGGCAGCGCCGGCCCGCCCCGGTGCACCTGGCCCAGCAGTGCCGCCCCGCCGACGGCCACGTTGCACAGCCGCTGGACGAACAGGGCGAGGAAGAGGCCGGTCATGGTGACCGACGCGTGCTCGATCAGCGCCATGACCGCGCCGATCCCGAGCGCGGCGAACGCGGTGAGCACCAGCGTCTGCCGCGGCACGGGCGCGCCGCCGGTCTGGGGGCCGCAGGCCAGGACGACACCGCCGACGGCGACGACGATCCCGAGCGCCTGCACGGCGTCCGGCCGTTCGCCCAGGGCCAGGCCGACCCCGACGGGCACGGCCACCGCGCCCATGGCGGCCAGCGGCGAGACGACTCCCATCGGGCCGAGGGCCAGGGCCCGGTAGAAGGTGAGCAGGCCGATCGGGCCGACGATCCCGGCGGCCACCGCGAACCACAGCTGCGAGCCGATCTCCTGCCAGCCCCCGGTGGCCAGGACGACGGCACCGAGTGCGAGCGCCGCCAGGGACTGGGAGACCACCACGACCGTGAGCGCGGGAACGCGCCGGGTCAGCAGTCCGCCGCCGAAGTCGGCCAGCCCCCACATCAGGCTGGTGGCCAGGGCGAACGCCACGGTCATGGGGAACCTCGCAGTACAGTGTGGTGAACGTTGGAGTCCAGCACACCGTAGTCCACGATGCAGAACTTATCCATTTAAAATATTGGACTATCAGATCCCTCGGGGAGGGCCCGTACGTGACCGACCTGGACCACCTCAGCCAGTCGCTCGCCCGCAACCTCAAGCGCCTGCGCACCGAGCGGGGGTTCACGCTCGACGCTCTCGCCGCCCGCTCAGGGGTCAGCAGGGGCATGCTCATCCAGATCGAACAGGCCCGGACCAACCCCAGCGTGGGCACGGTGGTGAAAGTCGGCGACGCCCTCGGCGTGAGCATCACCACCCTGCTCGACTTCGACCAGGCCCCGCAGGTGCGGCTGGTACCGGCCGAGCAGGCCGTACGGCTGTGGTCGACGGAGGCCGGCAGCCACAGCACCCTGCTGGCCGGCGCTGAGGCGCCCGGGCCGCTGGAGCTGTGGTCCTGGGTGCTGATGCCGGGCGAGGGCAGCACCTCGGACCCGCACCCGACCGGGACGACGGAACTGGTGCACGTCCGCTCCGGCGTGCTCACCCTCACCGTGGACGGCACCGACCACGACGTACCCGCCGGGACCTCCGCCACCTTCCAGTCACACGTGTCCCACGGGTTCCGGAACGAGGGCACGGCCCCCGTGGAGATGACGATGGCCGTCTCCGTCCCCGCGCCGCACTAGGCCGCGGGGGAGTGGGCTCAGCTCACAGGAGGGGGATCTCGATGGCCGGGCAGCGGTCCATCACCATCTCCACGCCCGCCGCCCGCGTCCGCGCGTACGCCTCCTCGTCGACGACGCCGAGCTGGAACCACACGCCCCGCGCGCCGATCGCCACGGCCTCGTCCGCGACCCGGCCGGCCAGCGAGGAGTTGACGAACACGTCCACGACGTCCACGGGGAAGGGGATGTCCGAGAGCGAGGCGTAACCCGGCTCGCCGTGGACCGCCTCGGCCTTCGGGTGCACCGGGACGATCCGCTTGCCGTACCGCTGCAGCACCCCGGCGACGCCGAACGCCGCGCGCGCGGTGTTGTGGGAGAGCCCCACCACCGCCCAGGTCTCGCCCATCTCGGTCAGCATGCGCCGTACGGCTCGGTCCTGCGCGATCGCGTCCACGGTCATACCGGACTCAACCACGTCCCCCGCCCGCTCATTCCCGCTCGGACCGGGGGACGTAGGGTGGCCCGCATGCAGGACCAGTACCTCACCGTCGCGGCCCCCGGCGTGCACGAGACCGAGGTCAACCGCTCCCGGTTCCTGTGCGCCCTCGCCCCCGCGGCCACCGAGGGCGACGCCCAGGGCTTCCTCGCCGCCGTCCGCGCCGAACACCCCACGGCCTCGCACCACTGCTGGGCCTACGTCCTCGGGGCCGACGGCGCGGTGCAGCGGGCGGGTGACGACGGGGAGCCGGGCGGTACGGCGGGGGCGCCGATGCTGCAGATGCTCCTGCGCCGGGAGGTCCGCTGCACGGTCGCCGTGGTGAGCCGCTGGTTCGGCGGCACCAAGCTCGGCGCCGGCGGCCTCATCCGCGCCTACGGAGGCGCCGTGGGCGCCGCCCTCGACGCGCTCGGCACGGTCACCCGGCACCGCTCGCGCCTCGCCACCCTCACCGTCGGACACGACCGCGCCGGCCGGCTGGAGAACGATCTGCGGTCCACCGGACGGCAGATCCGCGGGGTGCGCTACGGCTCCCGCGTCACCTTCGACATCGCCCTGCCCGCGGCCGGCGTCGACGCCTTCCGCGCCTGGCTGGCCGACACCACGGCCGGCACGGCCCGCCTCGAACTGCACGGCGACAGCTACGACGGCTGACCCCCGCCCCCACGACGGCTGACACAGCCCCGCCCGGAGCGCGGCCCCGGACCCGCCGCACGGTCCGGGGGCGCCGTCCCGCGCCAGCCCCGGGACCGGCTGTCAGCACCGGGGCTTAGGGTCGGTGACCATGCGTCTGCTGCACACCTCGGACTGGCACCTGGGCCGTGGCCTGCACCGGGTCAGCCTGGTGGAGGCCCAGGCGGCCTTCGTCGACCACCTGGTGGCCACCGTGCGCGAACGGGGCGTCGACGCCGTCCTGGTCGCCGGGGACGTCTACGACCGGGCGGTGCCGCCGCTCAACGCCGTGGCCCTGTTCGACGACGCCCTCAACCGGCTGGCCGCCCTCGGTGTGCCCACCGTCATGATCTCCGGCAACCACGACTCCGCGCGGCGCCTCGGCGTCGGCGCCGGGCTGCTCGCGCGGGCCGGCATCCACCTGCGGACCGACGTGGCCGGGTGCGCGTCCCCGGTCGTCCTCTCCGACGTGCACGGCCCGGTGGCCTTCTACGGCCTGCCCTACCTGGAGCCGGCCCTCGTCCGCGGTGAGCTGGGAGCCGAGCGCACGGCCCACGCCGCCGTCCTCGGGGCCGCCATGGACCGGGTCCGCGCCGACCTCGCCGCGCGCTCCGCCGGCACCCGCTCGGTCGTGCTGGCCCACGCCTTCGTCACCGGGGGCCAGGGCTGTGACAGTGAGCGGGACATCACCGTCGGCGGCGCCGCGGCCGTGCCTGCCACGGTGTTCGACGGCGTCGACTACGTCGCCCTCGGGCACCTGCACGGCTGCCAGACGCTCGGCGATCGGCTGCGCTACTCCGGCTCCCCGCTCGCCTACTCCTTCTCCGAGGCGGGCCACCGCAAGTCGATGTGGCTGATCGACCTCGACGCCGCGGGCCGGGTGCGGGGCGAACGCGTGGACTGCCCCGTCCCCCGGCCGCTCGCCCGCCTCCGCGGGCGCCTGGACGACCTGCTCGCCGACGAGGGCCTGGAACCGCACACGGGAGCCTGGGTGGAGGCCACCCTCACCGACCCGGTCCGCCCGGACGAGCCCATGGCCCGCCTCGCCGAGCGCTTCCCGCACGTCCTGAGCCTCGTCTTCGACCCGGACGGGCGGGAGGGGGAACAGCGGCGCAGCTACGCCGGCCGGCTGCGCGGCCGCAGCGACCAGCAGATCGCCGAGGACTTCGTCGCCCACGTCCGGGCCGGGCGTGGCCCCGACGCGCGGGAACGCGCCGTCCTGCGCGGCGCGTTCGACAGCGTCCGCGTCACCGACGCCGAGAACGAGAAGGACCCGATCCGTTGAGGCTGCACCGGCTCACCCTCACCGCCTTCGGCCCGTTCGCCGGTACCCACGTCGTCGACTTCGACGCCCTCTCCGGAGCCGGCCTGTTCCTCCTGCACGGAGCCACGGGAGCGGGCAAGACCTCGGTCCTGGACGCCGTCTGCTACGCCCTGTACGGCGGCGTCCCCGGGGCCCGTCAGAGCCAGGGGCACACCGGCCTGCGCAGCAGCCACGCCCCCGAGGCCGTCCCCACCGAGGTCTCCCTGGACTTCACCGTGGGGGAGCGGCGGCTGCGGCTGGCCCGCCGCCCCGAACACCGCCGGCCCAAGCAGCGCGGCCACGGCCATACGACGGACAAGGCCCGCTCCCTGCTGCACGAGTACGATCCCGCAACCGGCGAGTGGCGGCCCCTCAGCCGCTCCCACCAGGAGATCGGCCGGGAGGTCGGCGAGCTGATCGGCATGAGCCGCGAGCAGTTCTGCCAGGTCGTGCTCCTGCCCCAGGGCGACTTCGCGCACTTCCTGCGCGCCCGCTCCGACGAACGCGCCGCCCTGCTCGGCCGGCTGTTCGACACCGGTCGGTTCCGTGCCGTCGAAGCGCACCTCGCCGAGCGGCGGACGGCCGCCCAGCAGCGGCTGCGCGAGGCGGACGAGGCGCTGCTCGCCCTCGCCCACCGCATGCAGCAGGCCGTGGAGGAGAGCGGCACCGACGCCGCCCTGCCCGAGCTCTCCCCCGGGGACGCCGGGCTGAGCGACACGGTCCTCGCCTTCGCCGCCCTGGCCCGGACCACCGCACGCGAACGCGTCACCAGCACCGTGCTGGCTGTCCGGGCCGCCGAGGAACACCACACGGCCGCGCTGGAGCGGCTGGCGGCCGCCGAGGAGCTGGCCCGGCTCCAGCACCGGCACCGCCAGGCGTCCCAGCGGGCCGGGGACCTCGCGGCCCGGGCCCCCGAGCGCACCGCCCTGCGCCGGCGCCTGGAGCGCGCCCGGGCCGCCGATACCGTCGTCCCCGCGCTCACCGCCCGCCGCTCGGCGGAGGCCGAGCACCGCGAGGCCGCCGACGCCGAGGCGCAGGCGCGGGCCACCCTGCCCGGCCACCTCGCCCAGGCCCCCGTCGAGCGGCTCACCGAGGCGGAGCGGCAGACCTCCCAGGAACTGGGGGCCCTGGACGCGGCCCGCCGAGCGGAAGCCCGCGCCGAGGCCCTGGGCCGCGAACTGACCGCCCTGGAGCACGA
This sequence comes from Streptomyces sp. WMMC1477, assembly GCF_027460245.1. Lineage (NCBI taxonomy): Bacteria > Bacillati > Actinomycetota > Actinomycetes > Kitasatosporales > Streptomycetaceae > Streptomyces > Streptomyces sp. WMMC1477. The sequence continues at coordinate 5,498,071 of NZ_JAPZBD010000003.1, forward strand.
CGCCGCGGACGACGAGGCCGTGCTGCGCGAGGCGGACGAGTGGCTGAGCGGCTGGCCCGCCGAACAGGCCGCCCACCGGGGCCGTGTCGACGCGGCGCAGGCCGCGGCCACCCGGGCCGAACAGCTCGCGGGCCGCCTCGACCCCGCCCGCCGCCGGCTCGCCGCCGCCCAGGACCGGGACCGGCTCGTCGTCCGGCTGGCCGACGCCAGCGAGGCGGCACGCCGGGCCGCCGACCGCTCGGCGGCCGCCCGCGAGGCCTGGCTCGACCTCAGGGAGCGGCGGCTCGCCGGGATCGCCGCCGAGCTCGCGTCCGGGCTGCGTCCGGGGGCGCCCTGCGCCGTCTGCGGCTCCGAGCGGCACCCGGCCCCCGCGCGGCCGATCGAGGGCCAGGCGGACGCCGCCGCCGAGGACGCGGCGCTGACGGCCTATCAGGAGGCCGACACCCGCCGGGAGGCGGCCGAGCGTGCCCGGGAGGCGGTGCGGGAGGCGCGGGAGGCCGCGCGGACGGAGGCCGGTCGGGACACCGTGGCGGACTGCGCGCGGCTCGTGTCCGGCCTGGAGTCCGAGCTCGCCGCGGCCCGGAGGGAGGCCGCCGGCGCGCACGCGCACCGCGAGCGGCTCGCCCAGGCCGAGCGGGAGCACGAACGCCGCCTGGTCGAACGCCACGAGGCGGGGCGGCGCACCGCGGCCCGCACCTCGCGCCGGGAGGCGCTCCAGAGCGAACTGGCGGTCCAGTGGGCGGAGCTGACCCAGGCGCGGGGGGAGGACGCGGACGTCGCCGTCCGCGCCGGGCGCCTGCGCCGTCTCGCGGGGGAGCTGGCGGCGGCGGCCGAGGCCGCCCGCCGCGCGGAGGCCGCCGCCCGGCACCTCAAGCAGGCCGACGCGGCGGAGGCCGACGCCGTCTGGCGGGCCGCTTTCGACACCCCGCGGGACGCGGCCGACGCCGTGCTGGACCCGGCGCGCGCGCGGGAGCTGCAGTGCCGGCTGGACGACTGGCAGACGGAGGAGGCGGCCCTGGCCGCCGAGCTGGCCGACGCCGGGATCAGCGCGGCGGCCGAACGGCCGCCCGCGGACGTGGAGGCCGCGCGGTGGCAGGCGGGGAAGGCCGCCGAGCTCCGCCGGGCCGCCGACGCGGCGGCAGCGGCGGCCCACTCCCGGCTCGCCGCGCTGGACCGGCTCTCGGCGCAGGCCGCCGAGGCCGTGCGGGCCGTCGGGCCGCGGCGGGCCGAACACGACCGCGTCACCCGTCTCGCCCACCTGGCGGCCGGCACCTCGGCGGAGAACGAGCGCAAGATGCGGCTGGAGACGTATGTGCTGGCGGCCCGGCTGGAACAGGTCGCCGCGGCCGCCAGCACCCGGCTGCAGCGGATGTCCGGTGGGCGGTACACCCTGCTGCACTCCGACGACCGGGCGGGCCGCGGGGCCAGGTCCGGCCTGGGCCTGCACGTGATCGACGCGTGGACGGGGCGGGAGCGCGACACGGCGAGCCTCTCCGGCGGCGAGACGTTCTTCGCCTCGCTCGCCCTGGCCCTGGGCCTCGCCGACGTGGTGGGCGACGAGGCGGGCGGCACCCGGCTGGACACGCTCTTCATCGACGAGGGCTTCGGCAGCCTGGACGAACAGACGCTGGACGAGGTGCTGGAGGTCCTGGACTCGCTGCGCGAACGGGACCGCTGCGTGGGCATCGTCAGCCACGTCTCCGATCTGCGCCTGCGCGTCCCGGCCCAGCTGGAGGTCGTCAAGCGCCGGACCGGCTCGGCCGTCCGGCACCACGTGGAGGGCGTCGGCGGCCCGGGCTGAGGCCGGGGCCGCCGGTGGTCCGGGTCCCGGCCTCATGGCGGACCGGGCCCCGGCGTCGGGTCACAGCGCGGCCAGCTCCACCGCCAGGTCGTCCAGCCCCAGCGAGCCCTGCGAGAGTGCCGCCATGTGCCAGCGCTTGGCGTCGAAGGCCGCGCCGTGCCGTGCGCGGGCCGCCTCCCGGCCCCGCAGCCACACCCGTTCGCCCAGCTTGTAGCCGATGGCCTGCCCGGGCATGCCGAGGTAGCGCACGATCTCGCTCTCCACGGTCCCGGCCTCCACCCCGGAGTGCCGGCCGAAGAACTCCTGCGCCAGCCGAGGGGTCCACCGCTCACCGGGGTGGAAGGGGGCGTCGTCCGGAATCCGCAGGCCCAGGTGCATCCCGATGTCGATGATCACCCGGATCGACCGCATCATCTGGGCGTCCAGATACCCGATCCGGCGCTCGGGATCGGAGAGGAAACCCAGTTCGTCCATCAGGCGCTCGGCGTACAGCGCCCAGCCCTCAGCGTTGGCACTGACCATGCCGACCGTCGTCTGGTACCGGGAGAGGCTGTCCGCCTTGTACACCCATTGAGCGAGCTGCAGATGGTGCCCGGGTACACCCTCGTGGTACCAGGTGCTGACCAGGTCGTACACGGGGAAGCGCTCGTTGCCCATGGTGGGCAGCCAGGTACGGCCCGGGCGGGAGAAGTCGAGCGACGGTGTCGTGTAGTACGGGGCCGCGGCGCCGCCCGGGGGAGCGATCATGGACTCGACCCGGCGGACGGGCTCGGCCAGTTCGAAGTGGGTGCCGTCCAGGGCCGCGATGGCCTCGTCCATGAGCCCCTGAAGCCATGCCCGGGTCGTCTCCACCCCCTCGACGACCTGCCCGTGGTCACGCAGGTGGCGCAACACCGCCCACGGGTCGGAGGCGCCGGGAAGGATGCGCGCGGCCTCGTGCCGCATCTCCGCGGCCAGGCGGTGGAACTCGGACCAGCCGTAGGCGTAGGCCTCCTCCAGATCCGGCTCGGCGCCGTTCCAGTACCGCACCCACCGGGCGTACCGCTCCCGGCCGACCGGGTCCGGGGACCCGGCGACCCCGGGCGCGTAGACGTCCCCGAGCCACGCCCGCAGCTCGTCCACCCCGGTGGCGGCCGCGACGGCCGCCGCGTCCAGCTCCCCGCGCAGCGACGGCGGGGCCGCCGCCGTGAAGTCCCTGAACCAGCCGCCGGAACCGGGCTTTCCGGCCCACTGGACGAGCTGGCCGATGACGGTCTCGGCCTGCCGGGGCCCGCCGTGCAGCCCCTTGTCCAGCCCGGCCGCCAGCGTCTGCCGGTAGCCCGCCACCGCGTCCGGGACGGCCCGCAGCCGCCGCGCCACGGTCGCCCAGTCCTCGGCGGTCTCGGTGGGCATCATGGTGAACGCCATGCGCATCTCGTGCACGGGCGAGGAGAGGTTGTTGACGGCCCGCAGGTGCTCGCCCGCGTCGTGGACGGCGAGGTGCGCCTCCAGCCGCTCGCGGAGCAGACGGGCACAGCGCTGTTCCCGGGGATCGGCGGCCTCGGGCCGGGCGGCGGAAAAGGCGAGATCCGCGAGCGTCGAGCGGTGGAGGTCGGCCAGGGCCTGAGAGCCGTCGGGCGAGAGGTCGGGCAGCAGCGCGTCGGCCCCGGGGACGCCCAGCTCGGTGCCGAGCACGGGGTCGAGACGGACGAGGGAGTCGACGTAGCCGTCGGCGAGCTGTCGGGGGAGCGGAGGTACCTGCGTGGTCTCGGACATGGGGGCCATCCTCATACGGAAGATCGCACACGTCACGGGAGTTGCGCTCAGGCCTTCGGCCCGGGCGGCTGCTGCCCGGCGCCGCCGCCCGGCTTCTCCGGCGGCAGCAGGGGCCCGCACGACCAGTGCTGGAAGATCAGGCGCGTCTCCACGCGGGCCACCTCCTTGCGGGCGGTGAACTCGTCCAGCACGAGCCGCTGGAGGTCGGCGGTTCCGGTGACGGCCACGTGCACGAGGTAGTCGTCCGGGCCGGTCAGATGGAACAGGGACCGGGACTCGGGCAGCGCCCGGACCCGTTCGACGAACGGCCCGATCAGCTCCCGGCGGTGCGGTCTCACCTGCACGAGCAGCAGGGCCTCCAGCGAGCGGCCGAGCTTGGCCGGGTCCAGCCGGAGCTCGTGTCCGAGGATGACCCCGCTGCGGCGCAGCCTCGTCACCCGGTCCAGACAGGTCGAGGGAGCCAGCCCCACGGCTGCGGCGAGGTCGCGGTAGGTCGTCCGGGCATCGTTCTGAAGGAGCCGTAGGATCTCCAGATCGACCGGATCAAGACGGACGGAATCGGCCATCGGCCGAACGTAGCACGGTCATCACCCACTACGGGCCGGTAGGTGTTCAGCATGCACGCATGGACACGACACCTCTGACGGGTACGCCCGGCAGCCCGGAACCATCTCCCTTCCCGGGTGCGCTGGCCACCCACGCCGTACACGCCGGGCGTGAGGACCTCGCCGCCCTCGGCCTGCACGCCGCTCCGCTGGACCTGTCCACCACCTACCCGAGCTCCGACAGCCGGGGCGAAGGTCTGCGCCTGGACGAGTTCGCGGCGACGGGCGCCCAGCTCCAGGGGCCGCCCGTCTACGCGCGGCTGGACAACCCCACCGTCGCGCGCTTCGAGCGGGCGCTGGCCAGGCTCGAGGGCACGGAGTCCGCCGTCGCGTTCGCCAGCGGCATGGCCGCGCTGACCGCCGTCCTGCTGGCCCGGTCGGCGGCCGGGCTGCGGCACGTCGTGGCCGTGCGGCCGCTGTACGGCTGCAGTGACCACCTGCTGACCAGCGGCTTGCTGGGCACGGAGGTCACCTGGACGGACCCGGACGGGATCGCCGACGCCGTCCGCGCCGACACCGCCCTGGTCATGGTGGAGACGCCCGCCAACCCGACCCTGGCCGAGGTGGACCTCGCGGGCGTCGCCCGGGCCTGCGGCGAGGTGCCGCTGCTCGTGGACAACACCTTCGCCACCCCCGTCCTCCAGCGCCCCCGGGAGTACGGCGCCCGGTTCGTCCTGCACAGCGCGACGAAGTACCTCGGCGGCCACGGGGACGTGCTGGGCGGCGTGGTGGCCTGCGACGAGGCCTTCGCCCGCGATCTGCGCCGCATCCGGTTCGCCACCGGCGGTGTGCTGCACCCGCTGGCGGGGTATCTCCTGCTGCGCGGCCTCTCCACGCTGCCGGTCCGGATGAGGGCGCAGTCGGCCACCGCGGCCGAGCTGGCCCGCCGGCTCGCCGCCGACCCCAGGATCACGGACGTGCACTACCCGCGGCTGGGCGGCGCCATGGTGGCCTTCGAGGTCGCCGACGACCCGCACGAGGTGATCGCCGGGGTGCGGCTGATCACGCCGGCGGTCAGCCTCGGCAGCGTGGATACCCTCATCCAGCACCCGGGGTCGATCAGCCACCGGATCGTGGACGAGAACGACCGCACGGCCGGAGGCATCAGCGAGAAGCTGCTGCGCATGTCCGTGGGGCTGGAGGACGTCGAGGACCTGTGGCAGGACCTGGACGCGGCCCTCAGCGGCCTTCGGCAGCCGGAGCGGCGGCGACCGGAGCCAGCGGCGCGCTGAGCACCATGGTGCCCTCCTCGATCTGGTAGTCCAGTGGCAGCCCGAGGCCGCGCATGGTGGCGATCATGCCGGTGTTGGCGGCGCGGGTGACGGCGTAGACGTTCTCGAAGCCGGCCTCCACCGCCATGTCCACCAGGCGGCCGAGCAGCTCGCTGCCGATGCCGCGGTGCTGCCAGTCGTCCTCCACGAGGAGGGCCACCTCGGCCTCGTCCCCGTCCCACAGCAGGTGGCCGAGGGCGACGAGCCGGCCCGAGGCCGTCTCCACCGCCAGCGTGCGGCCGAACCGCGGCGACAGCAGGTGCGCCAGATAGCGGTCGGCGTCGTGCACGGGGCCGTGGTAACGCTGCGTCAGCGTGGCTTCGGAGCAGCGGTCGTGCATGGCCCGGGCGTCTTCCAGGTCGTCCGGGTCCGCACGGCGGACCGTGATCGCGTTGCCCTCCGGCAGGGTCAGCAGATCCCGGCTGCGCGGCACACGCTGCCCCAGCCGGGTGTCCAGCTGCACCAGCGCGCGGGCCCTGGCGAACTCGGCCGGGGTGAACGGAAGCTGGGGACGCTCCACCACGATCGTGCCGCCCGAGGCGTCCGGCAGGCGCAGCACCGTCTCCTCCAGCACCCCTTCCAGGGGCACCGGGTCGCCCATGGGCCGGCCCGTCAGTGAGACGGCGGGGATCGAGCGGATCGTGCAGCGCCCCAGCAAGGACCTTAGCGCCAGAGGCAGTTCAGCGGTGTCCAACGCCGTCCGGGTCGCGATGGACAGCACCCGCGTCGGGACGTCGACGAGCTCGTGTGCGTCCGCCCGCTCCAGCCAGGTGTCCCGGCCTCCGCCGGCCGACGCCATCGCCACCAGCCGGTCCTTCGCCAGCCCGGCGGGGGCGCGGAGCATGAACTCGTCCACGGTCGTCGACTCGCCCAGGGGGTGGGTCTGCAGCGTGAGGATGTCCACGGCGCCGTCCGCCAGCGCCGCGCACAGCGCGGCGAGGGCCCCGGGGCGCTCGTCCACCGTCGTCCGCATCCGCCACAGCCCGGTGGCCGCTTGGGCACGCGAGCCCGCGGCGGCTTCGGCCGCGACGCCCGCCCCGGTATCGGGTGGCGGTGCCTCGTGCCTGCCACGGCGTGGCCACCACACCATGCGCCGGCGGTTCCCGCGGCCCGTCGCGGCGGGCGTGGCGGAGGCGGTGGGGACGTTCGACGGTTCAGCCATGCGTACATCCTTGGGCACGGGTGTTGCCTGGTCACGAACGGTCTGTGACCGACGGGTTAAGGATGGTTCTGTCGGTTTGGAAGCCATTTCCGCCATATCAAGCCGTTCCGAGATGGACGTTCGGGTGGCCGGTCGTGCCGCCCGACGCGGGTCGGCGCGGGCTGCCGCGACTCCGCCCTCCCAACGTCCCGCGCGGCCCGGATGTTCCGCCGGCCGCCGGGCCGGGCGGCCGTGGCGGAACGCGCGGCGGTGGCGCGGCGCGAGCGGTGACGTCGGGTACCGGCGTCCGACCCGTTTCCGGATCGTAATGCTCCGCCAGCCGGTGCGGAACAGGGCCCTCGGCCAAGCCCGTGGCCGAGCCGCCGGAGCCGCTCGGCGGAACGCCGGGCCGATCATCCCTCCTTCGGATGAATCTCGGGCCCGGCGCAGGCCCGCAACCGGGTCCCGGCACCGGAACCACCGATCCTCGGCAGTGGTTCACCGGCCCGCTTACCCCGCCGTCACCGGCCACCGCGGGACCCCGGCAGAGCCAGCCAGCCAAGCCACAGAAGAAGGAGACCCCACCATGCGACGCATGGCGAAGACCGCGGCGATGCTCGCGGCAGCCACCGCCGTCATCCTCACCGGCGCGGGCACCGCCTCGGCCGACGCGGAGGCCGAGGGCGCGGCCGTCGGCTCCCCGGGCGTGCTCTCGGGCAACGTCGTCCAGATCCCCATCCACACGCAGTTCAACATCTGCGGGAACAGCGCGAACCTCATCGGGGCGGTCAACCCCGCGATCGGCAACCTCTGCGTCAACGACTGACAGTGAGGATTGGCCATGGCACCGCTCGGGGGTCTGACTCTTCGACTGACTGGCGCTTCGGCTGTCCTTCTGCGGAATCGTCGGCCTGCCGGGCGGTGCCACCTGGCGTGTGGCCGGTCGGGCTTCTGTGACTTCATAGGAGCCCGGCCAAAGGTCCCATCACTGTCTTGTCCGTCTGCCCGACCGGCCCGCGCCCTCCCATCGGCGCGCGTTGGAAGGGCAGCACACAACAGCATGGCAGCACAGGACATAGCGGTGGTCGGCGGGATCGACACCCACACCGACCTCCACCAGGCCGCGGTCATCGACAGCATCGGCCGGCACCTGGCCACCGAGCAGTTCGAGACCACCCCAACCGGCTACCGCAGGCTGCTGGACTGGCTGCGCTCGCACGGCGAGGTCCTGGCCGTCGGGATCGAGGGGACAGGCGCCTACGGTGCCGAGATCGCCCGGTTCCTCACCGCGAACGAGATCACCGTGGTCGAGGTGGACCGGCCCGACCGCAAGGCCAGGCGTGACAACGGCAAGTCCGACGCCATCGACGCCTACGCGGCCGCGACCGCGGTCCTGTCGGGGCGGGCCGCGGGCACGCCCAAGGCCCGTAACGGGATCGTAGAGGCGATCCGGGCCCTACGGGTGGTCCGCAAGAGCGCCGTCAAGGCCCGCACCCAGACCATCAACCAGGTCCGCACCCTCATCGTCACCGCGCCCTCCAGCGTCCGGGACAAGCTGCGCGGGCTGTCCCCGAAGGAGCTGATCGATACCCTGGCCCGCTCCCGCCCCACGGGCGAACTCGCCGACCCGGCCTGCGCGGTGAAGACCGCACTACGCAGGCTCGCCCGCCGCTACCAGGCACTCGACGAGGAGATCAAGGAGGCCGACCGGGAGATCGGTCCGCTGGTCACCCAGGCCGCTCCCAGGCTCATCGCCCTGCCCGGCGTCGGCCCGGAAACCGCTGGCCAGCTGCTGGCCAGCGCGGGCGATAACCCCGACCGACTTCGCTCCGAAGCCGCTTTCGCCCACCTCTGCGGGGCCGCTCCGGTCCCGGCCTCCTCCGGCCGCACCAACCGCCACCGCCTCAACCGCGGCGGCGACCGCGCGGCCAACAACGCGCTGCACACCATCGTCCTGGTCCGCATGAAGTACGACCAGCGCACCCAGGAGTACGTCGCCCGCCGCACCGCCGAAGGCATGACCAAGAAGGACATCGTCCGCTGCTTGAAACGGTTCGTCGCCCGCGAGGTCTACCGCCATCTACCCCACACGGCCCGAAACCGCGAACAGCTCCCGCAGACCGCTTGACGATCTATAGGAGCTTCCGTCGAGGACGTCGGGGCACCGGCCCGCCGCGCACCGTCCCGGCGCCGTGCCCCGACCCACCGCGAGGCCGGGCCGCCGACACCCTCGGGGCCCGGCCTCGGCGGCCGTCACAGGCCTCCGGCCACCCGCAGGATCGCGCCCGTGGTGTAGGAGGCCTCGGGAGACAGCAGCCACGCCACGGCACCCGCGACCTCCTCCGGCTGGCCCGGCCGGCGCATCGGGACCCGCTCCGGCCGCCGCCACGGCCGCTCCGGGTCGCCCATCGCGGCGTGGATGTCGGTGACGATCATCCCCGGCTGCACGGCGTTCACCCGGACCCCGTCCTCGGCCTGCTCCTTGGCCAGCCCGACCGTCAGCGCGTCGAGCGCCGCCTTGCTCGCGGCGTAGTGGACGTACTCGCCCGGCCCGCCCAACGTGGCCGCGCCGGAGGAGATGTTGACGATCGCGCCGCCCGGACCGCCGTACCGCCGCGACATCACCGACACCGCTCGCCGCGCGCAGTACAGCGCGCCCAGCACGTTGACCTCGACGACCCGGCGCATCGCCTCGGTGGACGTCTCGGTCACCCGGCCGAGGGGGCCGGTGACGCCGGCGTTGTTCACCAGCCCCGTGACGGGCCCGAGCCGTTCGGCCACCGTGTCGAACAGGGTGTCCACCTCGGCCTCCACCGTGGTGTCCACCCGCACCGCGACGGCCCGCCCGCCCGCCTCCCGCACGGCCGCGACCGTCTGTTCGGCCGCCTCCCGCGCGTGGACGAACCCGACCCCCACGTGGTGCCCGGAGGAGGCCAGCCGCCGGGCGACGGCCGCCCCGATCCCCCGGCTGCCGCCGGTGACCACGGTGACCTGCTGTGTCATGCCGCTCCCCTCACCCGTCGGCGCCCCCGCGCCGCCCGGCCACGACGCTATCCCACCGGCCCCGGAGCACCGGGCGGCGCACCACCCGGGGGGATTGGTCTTGACCAACAGGGTGCCGCGTCCTAGTGTCACCAGGCATACGAAACAAGCTTTAAAAAAGAACCGGATGAAAAACCGGCGGAGACGCGGCGATTGGGGAGGCCAGGGTGGGGACCACACAGGTGGAAGCGGTGCCGGAACCGAAGTACTGGCACCTGAAGACGGTGCTGTCCGAGGCGCTCGACTCCGAGTTCGCCGTGGGGCAGGTCCTTCCCAACGAGCGCGAACTGGCAGCCCGTTACGGAGTCGCCAGGGCCACGCTCCGCCAGGCCCTGGAGCAACTGGAGCTGGAGGGGCGCCTGCAGCGGCGGCGCGGTGTGGGCACCACGGTGGCACCGCCCCGCATGGGAGTGGACATCGCGCCGGACGCCGACACCTGGGCGGGCCGGTCCGGCGACGCGTGGCGGACGGAGGGCTGCACGTTCACCGCGCCCCCCGCAGCCGTCACCGCGCTGCTCGGCGAGCACGGGGCCGGCCCCTGCCACACCCTGCGCCGGGTGCGCACCGAGCACGGCCAGCCCGTGGCGACGGAGATCCTGTACGTCACGCCCGCCCTCACCGGTGAGCTTCCCGAGGAGGGCGCGGAGCGGGGTGCCGCCGTCCTGGCAGCCCTCCACGGCCGGCAGGTGGAGCGGTCCGAGCGTTCGGTGGAGCTGGGCTCGGCCCGGGCGGACGACGCCCGCCGCCTCGACCGGCTCCCCGGCGCCCCCGTCCTCGTCGTCACCACCCGCTACCTCGTGCGGGGCACGACCGTCGCGGTCGCCGTGGCCATCTACCGGGCCGACACCTGCCGCCTGGTCTTCGGCGAGCTCCCCGGCGGCGATCTCCTGGCGGGCTGAGGGCCGGCCCCCGCCCCGCGGGCCGGGCGCCTAGGCGGGACCGGCCTGCACCGAGAACAGCTGCTCCTCGACGTGGTCGAGCGCCAGCCGCAGCGCCCCGACGGGGACGGCACCCTCACCCAGCACCGACAACTCGACCCTCGGCGGCCGCAGGCAGTAGCGGTCCAGCTCCGCCCGCAGCGGCGCGAGGACGCCGTCGAGCCCGGCCGCCCAGCCGCCGATCACCACCAGCTCCGGATCCAGCGCCAGCACCAGGGCCGCCACGTCGTGCACCAACCGCCGGACGAACCGGTCGACGGCCAGCCGCGCCTGCTCGTCGCCGCCGCCGGCCCGCCGGAACACCCGGGCAACCGCCGCATCGTCCAGCGGGTGCAGCGGTTCCTCGCCCGTGGACAGCAGCCGCTCCGGAGCCGCCTCCCGGCCCAGCAGGTGCAGGGCACCGATCTCGCCAGCCGCACCCCCGTACCCCCGGTGCAGCCGCCCGCCGATGAGTGACCCGGCCCCGGGGCTGAGGCCGGCCAGTACCATCACGACGTCCTCGCAGCCCTCGGCGACCCCTTGCCAGCGCTCGGCGAGCACGGCCGCGTTGGCGTCGTTCTCCACCAGCACCGGGCACCGGAACGACCGCCGCAGCCGCTCGGCCAGCGGCAGACCCGTCCAGCCCGGCAGCGCGGTGCACAGCCGCACACTGCCGTCGGCCCGGACGATCCCGGGCGTGCCCACCCCCACCGCGCGCAGCGTCGAGCGGGCCACCTCGCTGCGGCGCAGCAGCTCCGACACGACGGAGCGGACCCGTTCCAGCCGCTCGTCGGCGTCGGAGGTCTCGTGCACCGGCCGCTCCGCGCGGCCCACGATCTTGCCGGTGAGGTCGGACAGCACCGCGGACACCCGGTGCGGGCCGATCTCCACGCCCAGCAGATGCCCCGCTTCGGCCCGGAAACGGTAACGGCGGGCCGGCCGGCCCTGCCGCCGCGCGGTCGCGACGTCCGCGGCCTCGGCTACGAGGCCGGCGGTCACCAGGCCGTCGACGACGCCCTCGACCGTGGGCCGCGACAGCCCCGTCTCGCCGACCAGCTCGGTCAGCGTCGGAGGGCCCTCAGCGCCGCGCAGCGCGCGCAGCACGACGGCGGAGTTGATCCTGCGCAGCAGCGACGGGTCTCCGCCGGTCAGCCTGGCCACAGTCGCCTCCCCGCACCGAGCGTGTGGCCCGGATGGTATCCGTTGCCGCACGTCACGACGAAGCCGCCGCGGTGCGGCGACGGACGCGGGCCGAGCTCAGAGGATGTCCCCCGGGGCGTAGGCGGCGGCCTCCGGGTGCTTGCGCGTGATGTCCTCGATCTGCGCGACGACGGCCGCGACCTGGTCCTCCGCGGCGCCGGTGAACGCCAGCCGGTCGGCCATCAGCTCCTCCAGCCCCGGCCGCCCGAGCGGGATGCGCGGGTCGGCCGCGAGCCGGTCCAGGAGCTCGTTGCGCTCCCCGCCGGCCCGCAGGGCCAGGGCGGAGGCGACGGCGTGCTCCTTGATGGCCTCGTGCGCCGTCTCGCGGCCCACACCGGCCCGGACGGCGGCCATGAGCACCTTGGTCGTCGCGAGGAACGGCAGGTAGCGGTCCAGCTCCCGGGCCACGACGGCCGGGAAGGCGCCGAACTCGTCCAGGACCGTCAGGAACGTCTCCAGCATGCCGTCGAAGGCGAAGAACGCGTCCGGCAGCGCGACCCGGCGCACCACCGAGCAGGAGACGTCACCCTCGTTCCACTGGTCGCCGGCCAGCTCCCCGGCCATCGAGGCGTAGCCGCGCAGGATCACGGCCAGCCCGTTCACCCGCTCGCACGAGCGCGTGTTCATCTTGTGCGGCATCGCCGAGGACCCGACCTGGCCCTCCTTGAAGCCCTCCGTCACCAGCTCCTGCCCGGCCATGAGCCGGATCGTCCTGGCGAGGGAGGACGGCGCCGCGGCGAGCTGCACCAGCGCGCTGACGACGTCGTAGTCCAGCGAGCGCGGGTAGACCTGCCCCACCGAGGTGAAGTTTTGTCCGAAGCCCAGGTGGACGGCGATCCGCCGCTCCAGCTCCGCCAGCTTGGCGGTGTCCCCGCCCAGCAGGTCCAGCATGTCCTGGGAGGTGCCGACCGGGCCCTTCACGCCGCGCAGCGGGTAACGGCCGAGGAGGTCCTCCAGCCGCGCGTGGGCCACCAGCAGCTCGTCGGCCGCCGTCGCGAACCGCTTGCCGAGCGTCGTGGCCTGCGCGGCCACGTTGTGCGAACGGCCCGCCATCACCAGGGCGGCGTGCTCACCGGCAAGCTTGCCGAGCCGGGCCAGCAGGGCCACCGTGCGGTCGCGCACCAGCTCCAGCGAGAGCCGGATCTGGAGCTGCTCGACGTTCTCCGTCAGGTCGCGGGACGTCATGCCCTTGTGGACCTGCTCGTGCCCGGCCAGCGCGTTGAACTCCTCGATGCGCGCCTTCACGTCGTGCCGGGTGACCTGCTCCCGGCGGGCGATCGAGGCGAGGTCGACGTCCTCCAGGACGCGTTCGTAGTCGGCCAGCGCCGCGTCCGGCACCTCGACGCCCAGGTCCCGCTGGGCCCGCAGCACGGCCAGCCACAGCCGGCGCTCCAGGGTCACCTTGTACTCCGGAGACCACAGGAGCGCCAACCCCGCGGACGCGTAGCGGTTGGCGAGAACGTTCGGGATGCGCGGCTTGTCAGTCACGCTCCCGCATTCTACGGGGTGTCCTCGCAGGCCAGCGGCGTGAGGTCGGGACGCTTGGGCAGCAGCCCGTCGCCGGAGGAGCGGCCGGTCAGCCGCCGTCCGATCCAGGGCACCAAATGCTCCCGGGCGAACCGCAGGTCGGCGCGGCGGCGCAGGTGCCAGGCCAGCGGCGCCGGGGGAGGCAGCGGCTCGTCCCAATCGGACTCGGCCGGGTGACCCAGCCGCTGCCAGACGGCCTCCGCCACCCGGCGGTGGCCCTCTGCCGTCAGATGCAGCCGGTCGTCGGCCCACAGCCGGGGATCGCCGAGCGAGCGGGCGGCGTAGAGGTCCACCACCAGCGCGCCGTGTCGCTCGGCCAGGTCGTCGATGAAGGCGAACAGTGCCTCCATCCGTGTCCGGTAGCGCTCCAGCACCGGCCCCTGCCGCCCGGGGCTGCGCATCAGCACCAGCCGCCCGCACGCCGGGGCGAGCCGTTCCACCGACTGCTCCAGCAGCCCGCACACCCGTTCCATGTCGCACGAGGGCCGCAGGACGTCGTTCAGGCCGCCGACGAGCGTGACGAGGTCGGCCTCCATCGCGGCCGCCCGGGTCACCTGGTCCTCGGCGATCTGGCCGATGAGCTTGCCCCGCACGGCCAGGTTGGCGTACCGGAAGCCGTCGGTGCGCGCGGCCAACCGGTCCGCGAGCCGGTCCGCCCACCCCCGGTACGCCCCGCCGGAGCCGTGGTCGGACATGCCCTCGGTGAACGAGTCCCCCAGGGCGACGAAGCTGCTGATCTGCGGTGCGGTCTCCATGGCCGCGTCATCGTATCCGGCCCTCCCGAAGCGCCCCGGACCCGCCTCCGCCGCCCCCGGACCCGCCTCCGCCGCCCCCGGACTTGCCTCCGCCGTGACGGACCCGGCTCACCGGGCCGGGTGGCGGCCCATCAGCTCCCGCAGCACGCCCCCGAGGGTGACCAGCCCGGCGGTGCGCCCGTCGCCGTCGACGACCACCGCCAGGTGGGTGCCCCGGCCGCGCAGGGCGGCGAGCACGTCGTCCAGCGGCGTCCCCGCTCCCACGCGGGCGATGGGCCGCAGGGCCGAGCGGGGGAAGGGCGCGTCCGGAGCCGGCGCGTCCAGCGCGTCCTTCACGTGCAGATAGCCCAGCGTGCGCCCCGCGGCGTCGAGGACCGGGAACCGCGAGTAGCCGGAGGTCGCGCTGAGCCGCTCCAGCTCCTCGGCGGTGACGCCCATCGGGGCTGACACCACCCGCGCGCCCGGTCGCACCACCTCCGACACCGGACGCCGGCCCAGCTCGAGAGCGTCCCGCAGCCGGGCCGTGGCCCGGTCGTCCAGCAGCCCGGCCGCCCCGGAGTCCGTCACGATGCGTGCCAGGTCGTCGTCCGAGAACGTCGACTCCACCTCGCTGCGCGGCTCCACGCGCAGCCGCCGCAGCAACGCGTTGGCCAGGGCGTTGATGCCGAAGATCACCGGACGCAGCGCCCGGGTCAGGGCCACCAGCGGCGGGCCCAGCAGCAGCGCCGTGCGCTCCGGCTCGGCGAGCGCGATGTTCTTCGGCACCATCTCCCCGAACAGCATGTGCAGATAGGTGGCCGCGGTCAGCGCGACCACGAAGGAGATCGTGCGGCTCGCCCCCTCCGGAACCCCGGCGGCGTGGAAGACCGGGGCGAGCAGATGCTCGATGGCCGGTTCGGCCACGATGCCCAGCACCAGGGTCGTCAGCGTGATGCCGAGCTGGGCCGTGGCCATCAGCTGGGCCACGTGCTCAAGCCCCCACAGCACGCGCCGGGCCCGGCGGTCGCCCGCGTGCGCACGCGGTTCGATCTGGCTGCGGCGCACCGAGATGAGCGAGAACTCGCCGCCGACGAAGAAGGCGTTCGCCGTGATCATCAGCAGCCCGACGCACAGTTGCAGGAACGTCATCCGCCGGCCTCCCCGTCGCCGTTCCCGGGCAGGTCCGGGCGGCGGCGGAGCGCGCCCGAGGGGGCCCGCAGGCGCACCCGGTCCGCCCGGCGGCCGGCCGCGTCCACCACCTCGACGCGCCAGCCCGCCACCTCGATCGCGTCACCGACGGACGGAATGTGCCCGAGCTCCGTGGCGATCAGTCCCGCCAGGGTCTCGAACGGCCCTTCGGGCAGCAGCAGCCCGATCTCCTCGAGTTCGTCGGCCCGCGTCGAGCCGCCGGCCTCGTAGAGCGCGCGTCCGGCGGCGTCACGGCCGGCGGGCGCGAGCTCGGGCGCGGCCTGCGGATCGTGCTCGTCCCGCACCTCGCCCACGACCTCCTCCAGGATGTCCTCCACCGTGAGGACGCCAGCCGTGCCCCCGTACTCGTCGATGACGACGGCGAGGCTGCGCCGCTCGGAGAGCCGGTCGAGCACCCGGTCGGCGGGCAGCGACTCCGGCACCAGCAGCGGCTCGCGGGCGAGCCCCGCCACCGTCCGCCCGGGCCGCTCGGCGGCGGGCACGGCCAGGACGTCCTTGACGTGGACGACCCCCACCACGGTGTCCAGGCTCTCCCGGTAGACCGGGAAGCGGGACAGCCCGGTGGCCCGGGTGGCGGTGGCCACGTCCAGTGCGGTGGCCCGCTCCTCCAGGGCGTGCACCCGTACCCGGGGGGTCATCACGTTCTCCGCCGTGAGCTCGGCCAGCCGCAGACTGCGGACGAACAGCTCGGCGGTGTCGGCCTCCAGCACGCCCTCCTCGGCCGAGTGCCGGGCCAGCGCCACCAACTCCTGCGGGGAACGCGCGGAGGCCAGCTCCTCGGTCGGCCGCAGGCCCATGGCGTGCAGCGTGCGGTTCGCGGTGTTGTTCAGGTGCCGGATGAACGGCCGGAACGCCGCGGAGAACGCGCGTTGCGGCGGGCCGACCCGCCGGGCCATCGCCAGCGGACGCGAGATCGCCCAGTTCTTCGGCACCAGCTCGCCGACCACCATCAGAACGACGGTCGAGACGGCCGTGCCCAGGGCCAGGGCCGTGGAGGACGCGGCCCGCGCGGGCAGCCCGGCGGCTTCGACGGGGCCGCGCAGCAGGGTGGCGACCGAGGGCTCCGCGAGCATGCCGATGAGCAGGCTCGTCAGGGTGATGCCGAGCTGCGCGCCGGAGAGCTGGAAGGTCAGCGACCGGACGGCGGCCAGTGCCCCGGCCGCGCCGGGCTCGCGCTCCGCCGCGGCCCGCTCCAGCAGCCCGCGCTCCACCGTCGTCAGGGAGAACTCGGCGGCCACGAAGACGCCGCAGGCGAGCGTCAACAGCAGCGCCACCCCGAGCAGCAGGACCTCGGTCATCGCCTCGGCCCCGGCGGGTTGACCCGGCCGGCCGCACGGCGGGCTCGGCACCGCGGACCCGGAGGTTCGTCCATGACGGGACGCCGCCCCCCTTCCTCACGGTCGTGGGCAGGTGGTCCCAGCGTACGAGCGAAAGGGTGAGCGCACCTCCTCAACGGCGCCCGGCCCGGCGAGCGCGCGCCCCGCTCCCCCTTCCCCCACTAGTGCGAAAGCGCTAGCGTGGCGGTATGGCCAAGACACAGCTCAACGTCCGGGTGGACGAGGCGACGGCCGAGACGGCGCGCCGCCAGGCCCTGCAACGCGGGGTGAGCGTCAACCGCTACATCGAGGAGCTCGTCCAGCGGGACGCCGGGGAGGTGGGCCACACCTTCGTCGACGCCGCGGCCGACTTCATGAAGCAGTACGAGACCGTCTTCGCCGACGAGTTCCCCGAACCGGCGGACCCGCGCCGGGAGCGGGGGAGCCGGCCGCGTACGTGAGCCTGCACATCGAACTCTCGTGGCTGCTCATCGTCGCCGAGGAACAGACGCCGGGGGACCCGCGGATCACCGACTACGGCGCCCTGGTCGCCGCCGTCAGCCGGCACGGCGCCAGCATCTTCGGCCGCCCCGTCTACGCCGACGCCGCCGACCGGGCGGCGGCCCTCCTGCAGCTCCTGCTGCACGTACCGGCGCTGGAGCGGTACAACGCCATGTACGCCAGCGCGGTCGCGTACGCCTACCTCGTCGCCAGCGGGCTGAAGGTCACGACGTCCCCCGAACAGATACGGGACCTCGCCCGCCTGGTGAAGGACGGCACGGCCGACGTCGCCGAGATCGCCGAGGAGCTGCGCGGCTGGACCCGCTGAGCCCGCTGCCCCGCCCGGCGCCTCCCCGGCTGCCTCAGCCGTCCCCGTGCGGAAGGCTGAACCCGCCCCCGCCGAGCTCCGGCGCCAGCCAGCCGGGCGCTGCGGCCCGGAACCCGGGGCCCGTCAGCGCGCCCGCTCCCTGCGGCACCAGACCCAGCAGCGGCGCCCCGGCCGATACGGGCAGGTCCGCCAGGTTGCAGTACGCCGCCAGGTCCGGCGCCGCCGGCCAGGAGCCGACGACCACGCCCGGGCAGGCCAGCCCCCGGGCCCGCAGCGCCTCGGCCGTGAGGGCCGTCGCGTTCAGCGTGCCCAGCCCCGCCGCCGCCACCAGCAGCACCGGAGCCTTGAGGAGCCGCGCGGCGTCGGCCAGCGTCGCTCCCGCCGCGTCGAACCGGACGAGCAGTCCGCCGGCGCCCTCCACCAGCACCAGGTCGTGTTCGGCCGCCAGCTTCCCGGCCGCCTCGGCGATCTCGGGCGGGGAGAGGTACGGCAGCCCGGCCCGCCGGGCCGCCGTCTCGGGGGCCAGCGGTTCGGGATAGCGGGCGAGCTCGACGCCCCTGACCGTGTCCCCGGCCAGCCGCCGGACGTCGGCCACGTCCCCGGGCTCCCCGGGGGCCACACCCGTCTGCGCGGGCTTGAGCACGGCGACGCTGCGGCCCGCGCCCACCGCGCAGGCCGCCAGCGCCGCCACGGTCACCGTCTTGCCGATCTCCGTCCCGGTGCCGGACACGAACCAGACCGTCATCGGCCACTCCCCGCGGCGGCGGCGGCGCACACGGCCGCGCAGATCCGGGAGACGTCCTCGTCCCCGGTCACGTACGGCGGCATCGTGTAGACCATGTCCCTGAAGGGCCGCAGCCACACGCCGTGGTCCACCGCGGCCCGGGTCGCCGCCGCCACGTCCGCCTCCCGGTCGAGCTGGACGACGCCGATCGCCCCCAGCACGCGGACCTCCCGCACACCCGGGGTCCCCGCGGCGTGCGCCAGCCCCTCGCGCAGGCCCGACTCGACGCGCGCCACCTCACCGGCCCAGTCCTGGGCCAGCAGCAGCTCCACGGAGGCGTCCGCCACGGCGGCGGCCAGCGGGTTGGCCATGAACGTCGGACCGTGTGCCAGCACCGGAACCTCGCCCTCGGAGATCCCGCGGGCCACCTCACTCGTGCACAGCGTCGCCGCCATCGTCAGATAGCCGCCGGTCAGCGCCTTGCCCACGCACAGCACGTCCGGGCTGATCCCGGCGTGGTCCGCCGCGAAGAAGGCACCGGTCCGGCCGAAGCCGGTGGCGATCTCGTCCAGGATGAGCAGCACCCCGTGCTCGTCGCAGGCCTCACGCAGCACCCGCAGGTACGCCGGGGAGTGGAAGCGCATGCCTCCCGCGCCCTGCACCACCGGCTCGACGATCACGGCGGCCAGCTCGTCCGCGTGCTCGGCGATCATCGTGCGCAGCCGCCGGACGTACCCCTCGTCCGGCTCGGCCTCGAAGCCCGGCGGCGGCGCCGGAGCGAAGACCTGCCGCGGCAGGATCCCCGACCACAGGTGGTGCATTCCGCCGTCCGGGTCGCACACGGACATCGGTGTCCAGGTGTCGCCGTGGTATCCGCCACGCCAGGTCAGCAGCCGCTGCTTGCGCGGCCGGCCGAGCGAACGCCAGTACTGCAAGCACATCTTGACGGCCACCTCGACCGACACGGAGCCCGAGTCGGCGAGGAAGACGTGCTCCAGGCCCTCCGGCGACACGTCGACGAGCCGCTTGGCCAGCCGGACCCCGGGCTCGTGGGTGAGCCCGCCGAACATCACGTGGCTCACGCGGTCCAGCTGGGCCCGCGCCGCCTCGTTGAGCACCGGGTGGTTGTAGCCGTGGACCGCCGACCACCACGAGGACATGCCGTCCACGAGCTCGCGGTGTCCGGCGACGGGCTCCATCAGCCGAAGGCGCACCCCGGCCGCCGACTCGACGGCCAGGGGCGCCTCGCGCCCGGGCATGGGCCCGTACGGGTGCCACACGTGCTGCCGGTCCAGGGCCAGCAGCCGGTCCTGGGGGAGCGGATCAGGCATTGGGCGGCAGGTCGGTACCGGCTCCCCGACGCCGCACGGCGACCAGGTCCGTGCGCGCGCCCCCGGCCTCGGCCGCGGCCTCCTCGCCCGCCGCGGCACCCGCGGGGACGGTCTCGGTGTCCACGGCCTCCGGCCCGGCCCCGGCGTCGCCGCAGGGGGCGCAGCCGCCACCGCCACCGCCGCCCGAACCGCAGCCGCCGGCCGCGAGCGCGTCGGCCCGGTGCTCGGGCAGGGTCGTGGTGTCGGAGCCCTCCACCTCGAAGCCGGCGTCCTCGATCATCTCCAGGTCCGCCTTGCCGGCCTGGCCCTCACTGGTCAGGTAGTCGCCGAGGAAGATCGAGTTCGCCAGGTGCAGCGCGAGCGGCTGCATCGACCGCAGGTGCACCTCGCGGCCCGCGGCCAGCCGCACCTCGACGTCCGGGCAGACGAAGCGGACCATGGCGAGGATGCGCAGCACCCGCTGCGGCGTCAGGTGCCACTCCTTGGCCAGCGGCGTGCCCTCGAACGGGATCAGGAAGTTGACCGGCACGGAGTCCGGGTCGAGCTCGCGCAGGGAGAAGACCACGTCCACCAGGTCGGCGTCCGTCTCACCCATCCCGGCGATCAGCCCCGAGCACGCGGACATGCCCGCGGCCTGGGCCTGCTGGACGGTCTCCACGCGGTCGGCGTAGGTGTGGGTCGTCGTGATGTCGGCGTAGGTGGCCTCGGAGGTGTTGAGGTTGTGGTTGTAGGCGTCCGCGCCGGCCTCGCGCAGCCGGTCCGCCTGGCCGTCCGAGAGCAGCCCCAGGCAGGCGCACACCTCGACGCCCTCGTGCTGCTCCTTGATGGCCGCGATCGTCTCCGACACCCGGTCCACGTCGCGGTCGGTCGGCCCGCGGCCACTGGCCACCAGACAGACCCGCTTGGCGCCACCGGCCAGCCCCGCCTGGGCCGCCTCGGCGGCCTGATCGGGCTTGAGCCAGGTGTACTTGAGGATCTCGGCCTTCGAGCCCAGCCGTTGCGAGCAGTACGAGCAGTCCTCCGGGCACAGGCCCGACTTGAGGTTCACCAGGTAGTTGAGCTTCACCCGCCGCCCGAACCAGTGGCGGCGTACCTTGCCCGCCGCGGCCACCACATCGAGCAGTTCGTCATCTGAGGTCGCCAGCACCGCGAGCGCTTCCTCGCGCGTCGGCAGCTCGCGCCGCAGCCCCTTGTCCACCAGCGTGTTCAGCAGGTCCATGGCGCGCATCCTCGCTCACGGACAAGCCCCGGGCCAAGGAGAGGTGACACAAGACGGGCCGATCGGGGTGTGTGGATTACCACACGACGTACCCGCGGCCCTCCCGTTAGGTTCGGGGGAACCGACGAGCGAGGAGCATCCGGCGCATGTCCGACGACCCCTTCGCGTGGCTCGAAGCGGCCCGCGAGCAGCGCAGGAGTGCCGGGCTGGTCCGCATCCTGCGGCCCCGCCCCGCGGAAGGCCCGCTCCTGGACCTGGCCGGAAACGACTATCTGGGCTTCGCCCGCGACCCCCGGGTGACCACCGCCGCGGGCGAGGCGGCACGCGTCTGGGGCGCGGGCGCCACCGGGTCCCGGCTCGTCAGCGGCTCGACCGAGCTGCACGCCGAGCTGGAGGCCGAACTCGCCGCCTTCTGCGGCTTCGAGGCCGCGCTCGTGTTCTCCTCCGGCTACGCCGCCAACCTCGCGGCCGTCACCGCCCTCGCGCCGCCCGGGGGCCTGCTCGTCTCGGACGCAGCCAACCACGCTTCCCTCATCGACGGCTGCCGGCTGGCCCGCGCCGAGACCGTCGTCGTCCCGCACGCGGACCCGCAGGCCGTCGCCAAGGTGCTCGCCGGCCGCACCGGGCCGGGCCTCGCCGTCACCGACGCCGTGTTCTCGGTCGACGGGGACGCCGCTCCCCTCGCCGGGCTGCACCGCGTGTGCCGCGAGGCCGGCGCCGGGCTCCTCGTCGACGACGCGCACGGGCTCGGCGTCCTGGGCGAGGGAGGCCGCGGCACGCTCGACGCCGCCGGGCTGTCCGGGGCGCCGGGGACCGTCGCGACGCTCACCCTCTCCAAGTCCCTGGGCAGCCAGGGCGGCGCCGTCCTGGGCCCGGCCGCGGTGATCGAGCATCTGACGAACGCGGCGCGCACGTTCATCTTCGACACCGGACTCGCACCGGCTGCGGCCGGGGCGGCGCTGGCGGCGCTGCGCCTCCTGCGCGCCGAACCGGGGCGGGCGCGGCGCGTGCGCGAGGTCGCCCTCGCGCTGTACGAGGGGTTCACCGCGGCGGGTCTGACCGCCAGGCGGCCGGAGGCCGCCGTCGTCTCCGTGCGTGCCCCGTCGCCGCAGGCAGCGCTCCGGTGGGCCGCCGACTGCCGCGCGGCCGGGCTCTCGGTGGGCTGTTTCCGGCCCCCCTCGGTGCCGGACGGCGTCTCACGGCTGCGCCTCACCGCCCGGGCCGACCTCAGCGACGCGCAGGTCGCTCAGGCCTTGCGCTCCGTCGTGTCCTGCGCGCCCGAGGGCGCCTGAGCCGGATCCCGGGCCAGGCCGGCCCGCGTCCGCGTGTGGGCCGACCGCACGCGCCAGGGCAGCAGCAGCCACAGGCCGGCGCAGGCCAGCAGCGTGGCGCCGGCCGCGGTGAGTCCCGCGGCCCGGCCGAGCACGAAGTCCACCACCAGCAACACCGCCCCGGTGAGCGCGAGGCCGAGCACCGCGAGACCGGCCGCCGCCAGCCGGGCGGAGACGTCCACGACGCGGCGCTTGGCGCCGCGCCGGAAGAGCCGCCGGTGGACGACGGCGGGCGCGGTGAAGAGCAGCACGGTCAGGGCGGCCAGCAGCAGCGTGGTGATGTAGGTGCCGCGCTGGAAGTCGTCGAGTTCCGGGAAGCGCGGCGTGAAGGCCAGGGTGAGCAGGAAGGCGAACAGGATCTGAACGCCGGTCTGGATCACCCGCAGCTCCTGGAGGAGCTCCCCGAAGTTGCGGTCGTCACGTTCCAGCGGTGTCTCGTTGCGGGCTCCGTGGTGGACTTCCATGCTCAACGCCTGACCGCTGAGCCCGGAAGTAGTCCTCCCGGTGCTTCTCGGGGCGCCCGGGCAGCGACGGCGGTCATCGCGGTGAACGAGCCCCCTCGGCGCCGGTGCTTCGGCGTCGCCGCACACCACAGCGGCCCGGCCGCCGGGATTCGGCGTCCGGGCCGCGAGCGGGAACCGCGGGGGAGGGTGAGGCTCAGGCGGTTCGGGCCGTCTCCCGGCCCCGCGTGAGGTGGCCGCCGAGCATCATGGCCGTGAGGCCCAGCACCGCCCACACCGTCAGGACGAGGGCCGGCCCGGCCGCCCCGCCCCCGTCGAAGTAGGCCACGGAGCGCAGCAGCGAGCCGCCGGCGCCCGGCGGCAGCAGCTGGCCGGTCCAGGCGGCGGCGCCGGGCAGGAGCTCGGGGGCGGAGGTGACGCCGGAGAAGGGGTTGCCGATGAGCACGATCAGCAGGGCGGCGAGCCCGACACCCCGCGCGCCGAGCAGGGCCGCGGCGCCGGCGACCGTCGCGCCCACCGCGAGGATCGTCAGCCCCAGCACCCCGGCCTCGACCCACCAGTTGCCCGTCAGGATGCCCAGCCAGCTGTGCTCGATCGCGGCCGCGGTGAGGCCGACCAGGGCGGCGGCGCCGGTCAGCGCGGCGGCGGCGACGGTGCCGCGCAGCCCCATGACGAAGGTGATCGCGCCGGCGGCCACCCCGGCGAGGGCGAGTGGCAGGGCCCCGGCGGCGAAGCCGGTTCCGCGCGGGTCGTCCTCGGGCAGGGCGACCACGTCCGTGGTGGTGACCTCCGCCCCGGGCGGCGCCTGGGCGGCGACGGCCTGGTTCAGCAGCTGGGCGACGGCGGGGCTCGCCGCCGACGCGGTCAGGAGCTGGATGCCCTCGGGGGAGGCGACCAGGGCCCCGTAGATCTCGCGGTCCTCGATGGCCGCCTTCGCGGCCGCGGCGTCGTCGTAGCGCTGGACGTCGAACGTGTCCTCGCCCGGGCCGCCGGTGAGCTCCTCCGCGATCGGCGCGCCGGCGGGGGCGACGAGGCCGATCGGCAGGTCCCGCGGGGCGATCCGGCTGGCCGGCCAGGCGAACGCCCACAGGGCCAGCGCCGCGATCAGCGGGGTGACGACCAGGACTGCGACGAGCCGACGGCGGTCGAGGGGGATTCCGTCGCCGGACCGGTCGGGAGCGGCGTCCGGCGCGGCGGGGGGAGAGCTGGTGGTGTGCGCCGTGGACATCGTCGGCCTCCAAAAAGAAGGATCGTTCGTTTTGGGCTGGCCTCCAGCGTCTCTCCTTCAGCCGCTCCTTGTCAAGAATGAACGTTCGTTTTAACTTTGCTCCATGGCCCGCGTATCCCAGGAACACCTCGCCGCCCGTCGCCGCCAGATCCTCGACGGCGCCCGCCGCTGCTTCACGCGCAACGGTTTCCACGCCACGTCCATGCAGGACGTCCTCCAGGAGACCGGCCTGTCCGCCGGGGCCGTCTACCGGTACTTCCGCAGCAAGGACGACCTGATCACGGCGATCGCCATGGAGGTGTTCGACGACGTGGGCTCGGCCTTCGCCGACGCCGCCCGCGCCGAGGACCCGGCCCTGCCCGACGTGCTGCTTCCGGCCGTCCTGTGCCGGGTGCTCGGCCGCCGCTCCGACACCACGCCCGCCCTCGCCCTCCAGGTGTGGGCCGAGACCCTCCGCAACGAGGAGCTGGCCGCCCGGATGCGCGAGGGCTACGCACGCGTGCTCCACTCGTGGATCAAGATCGTGCACACCTACCAGGAGCGCGGCCTGATGCCGAAGGACGCCACCGCCGAGGACGTCGCCCGGGCCCTGATCGGGGCCGCTCAGGGATTCCTCGTCCAACAGGCGCTCTTCGGCCCGCTCGACCCCCACGTGCTGCGCACCGGCCTGCGGGGCCTGATGGCCATGGACGTTCCCGAGCCCACCCACTGATCACCTGACGCCGCGCCGCACCGCGGGGCGCGGCGTCAGGCGATCAGTGCCCGACCGCCGTCACCAGGCCCAGCGTCGCCAGCCCCAGGACCAGCCAGGCGAACCAGACCCAGCCGCTGCCGCCCAGGCCCACCGTGTACGCCGTCGCCAGCACCAATCCGCTCGCCGTGGCCACCGTCATGGCCTTCGTCGCCGTCGGCATCGTGCCCCACCTCCTCGCCCGGCCGGCCAGGAGGCGGGCCGGCCGCGGGCTCGACCCCACCATCGTCTCGCCGGGCCCGTACGGCCGCCACCGGCCGCGGGGTGCCGTCTTCGGCAGGGGAGGGGCGATCAGCTCCGCGAGGCGGCGCCCCGCGACTGGAGCGAGCTCAGGTAGGCGTTGTAGGCCGCCAGTTCGGCGTCCCCGTCGCGGGCGGCGGCCCGGTCCTGACGCCGTGCCTGGCGCTGGTCGGAGACGTACCACTGGTAGACGAGCGCGAGCAGCACCAGCACCGAGGGGATCTCGCTGAACGCCCAGGCGATCCCCCCGGCGGCGTGCTGGTCCCCGAGCGCCGTCACGCCCAGTGAGGGGGCCGGGTCGGCGTACGTCTTCACCATCGGCTCGCTGCCCATCATCAGGGCGATGCCGAAGAAGGCGTGGAACGGCATGCCGGCGAACAGCTCCAGCATGCGCATCAGGTATCCCGGCCGGTGCGGTCCCGGGTCCACCCCCATGATCGGCCAGAAGAAGGCCAGTCCGACCGCCAGGAAGTGCAGCATCATCGCGATGTGCCCGGGCCTCGAGGCCATGAGGTGGTCGAACAGCGGGGTGAAGTACAGGCCGTACAGGCTGGCGATGAACAGCGGGATGGTGAACACCGGGTGCGAGATGACGCGCACATAGCGGCTGTGCAGCACGCGGACGAGCAGCTCACGCGGACCCGTGCGGCCCCGGGCCGCCGTGGGCAGGGCCCGCAGCGCCAGCGTCACCGGGGCCCCCAGCAGCAGCAGGATCGGCGAGAGCATGCTGATCACCATGTGCTGGACCATGTGCACGCTGAACAGCACCATGCCGTACTCGTTCAGCGCGGTGCACATCGTCAGCGCGATCGTCAGGACCCCGGCGGTGAACGCGACGGTCCGCCCCGTCCGCCAGGCGTCCCCGCGCCGCCGCAGCCGCAGCACACCCCAGCCGTAGAGCGCCAGGGCGAGCAGGCAGCCGGTCAGGAAGAACGGCTCACCGGTGAACGCCAGACCCCGCCCCAACGTGAACGGCGCCAGATCGGTCATCCCGCCGTGGCCGCTGTGATCCATCCCTGTAGCTCCTGATTCGCTCCGGTCGCCCGGATCAGAATAGGGCGGGCCCCGCCCGCAGCCGTGACCGGGGCCCGCCCGCAGCCGTCAGGCCGGCTGGGTCGCCGCCGCGATGCGCTCGGCCCGCAGCGCCTCGTACCAGCGGTCGTCGGCCGGCGGGAGGGCGTTGACGTCGAGGGCCAGCTTGACCAGCAGGTCGGCGATCTGCGGATTGCGGGCGAGGACCGGCCCGTGCATGTAGGTGCCGAAGACGGTGTCGTTCCACGCGCCCTCGGTGCCGTCGCCGGTGCCGTTGCCCCGTCCGAACCGCACCCGGGCCAGCGGCCGGGCCCCGGGCCCCACGTGGGTGACGCCCTGGTGGTTCTCGAAGCCGGTGAGCTGCGGGAGCCGCAGCCTCTCGTCCATGTCGGCCAGCACGTCACCCACGCAGCGTTCGCCGGTGCCGCGCACCGAGGTGACGTCGAGCAGACCGAGACCGGCCTGCCGCTCTCCGAGGTCGTTGACGAACTCGTGCCCGATGATCTGGTACCCGGCACACACCGAGAAGACGATGGCGCCGTTGTCCACGGCCCGCTGCAGGCCGCCGTCGCGCACCAGCCGCTCGGCCGCCAGCCGCTGCGGACGGTCCTCGCCGCCGCCGATCAGATAGATGTCGCCGGAGGTGGGCACCGGCTGGTCGGAGCGCACGTCGACGCGCTGGACGTGCAGGCCGCGCTGCCGGGCCCGGCGCTCCACCACCAGGACGTTCCCCTGGTCCCCGTACGTGCTCAGCAGGTCCGGGTACACCCACACGACGCGCAGGCTGCTGTCACTCATGCTCGTACTCCTCGACTGGACCGGGTCAGTTGCCCACGGCGCGCCGCAGGTCCTGGAAGGCGGTGTAGTTGGCGATGGCCTCGATCCGGCCGGGCGGGCAGCGCCGGACGGCCTCCTCGGCGCTCTGGCACACCTGGAAGTCGACGCCCGCGACCTCCAGCCGCACGGCGAGGTCGAGCTTGCGGTCGCCGATGACGCAGATCGGGTGGCCGGCGAGCCGTCCGTAGTCGACGTCCCACAGCCAGGAGGTGTCCGTGCCGTCGGCGCCGCGGGCGTTGACGGACAGGATCACCGGCGCCGGGGGAGCGTCGATCAGGGAGAACGTCTCCAGCCAGCCGGCCGGGTTCTTGGCCAGCAGCAGCCGCACCTCGCGTCCCTGGTAGGAGACGACGTCGTAGCGCCCGGCGACGGCCGTCACCGCGAACATGCGCTCGAGGGCGGTCTGCGGCGGCACGCCGAAGGCCGCGGCCACGGCGGCCGAGGTCGTGGCGTTGGCCCGGTTGGCCCGGCCCGGCAGCTGCAGCCGGATCGGCCACGCCGAGCCGTGCGGGTCCAGCACGTGGTCGCCCGACAGCGCCCAGGTCGGCGTGGGACGGCGGAAGCCGCAGTCGGCGCACACCCAGTCGTCCCCGGGGCGCTGCAGCACACCGCCGCAGGAGGGGCAGGACCAGGCGTCGTCCTTCCACTCCTGGCCCGCGGCCACCCACACCACGTTGGGGGAGGAGGAGGCGGCCCACACCACCAGCGGGTCGTCGGCGTTCGCCACGATCAGCGCCTTGTTCCCGGCCAGCCCCTCGCGCCAGTGTTCGGCCAGCATCCGGGTCTCGGCCGCGCGGTCCAGCTGGTCCCGGGAGAGGTTGAGCAGGGCGATGGCCTTCGGCGTCACGTCCCGCGCGACGGTGGACAGGTACTTCTCGTCCACCTCGATGACGCCGACGCGGGCCCGGGAGCCGCCGGCCAGGGCGGAGGTGATGCCGGCCGGCATGTTGGCGCCGAGCGCGTTGGATACGACGTCCTCCGGCTCCGCCCGCAGGGCCTCGGCGATCAGCCGCGTCGTCGTCGTCTTGCCGTTCGTGGCGGAGATGAGGATGACGTCCAGGTGCGAGGCCAGCCGTGCGAGCAGATCGGGATCGAGTTTCAGGGCCACCCGGCCGCCGATGACTGATCCGCTGCCACGGCCCGCCGCTCGTGACACCGCCGCCGCGGCTTTGCCGGCCGTCACGGCCAGTTTGGCGCGCGGTGACAGCGGCTCCGGGTTGCCCGACATCGTCGTTGATCCTCCTTGCGCTTCGGTCATGGTGCAGCCTACCGAGATCCGGCCTGGCTCCCGAACGCACCACGGGGTCCTTCGGCGGGGCGCCGTAGGCTGACGGACATGCAACGCGGCGCCATCCCCGGCAGTTCCGGACGAATCCGCCCCCTCAGCCTCTACGGTGCCGAGGTGTTGCACCAACCGTGTGCCGAGGTGACACGGTTCGGGCCGGCCCTGGCGGAGCTGGTCGAGGACATGTTCGCCTCCATGTACGCGGCCCGCGGGGTGGGACTGGCCGCGAACCAGATCGGAGAGGGGGTGCGCGTCTTCGTCTACGACTGCCCGGACGACGAGGACCGGCGGCACGTGGGGCACCTCGTCAACCCGCGGCTCGTCGAGGCCGGCGGCGTGCGGGTGCGCGGGCCCGAGGGGTGCCTGTCGCTGCCCGGCCTGGAGGCGCCCACGCCGCGCGCCGACCGGGCCGTGGTGGAGGGCCGGCTCGCTGACGGAAGCCCGGTCCGGGTGACGGGCACGGGCTTCTTCGCGCGCTGCCTTCAGCACGAGTGCGACCACCTGGACGGCGCCGTCTACGCCGACCGGCTCGGCGGACTGCGACGACGGCGCCTCCTGCGCGCGGTGCGCCGCAGCGACTGGGGCCGGGCGCTGCCGGCCGCCGGGCCCCAGAGCGGCTGAGGCGTCAGAAGGGGCGGCCGCCGACCTTGTCGCCGGCGGCGGCGAGCCGTCCCCACAGCAGGTCGGCCAGGTGGCGCACCAGTTGGGCGCGTGAGCAGGGCCGGTCCGACAGCCACCAGTCCCCGGCGGCGTGCATCATGCCGACGATGCCGTGCCCCCACACGCGGGCCAGTTCGACGCCGTTCGGACCCAGGTCCACCCGGTCGGCGATGACCTGCGCCAGTTCCTCGCCGAGCCTGCGCAGGACGGGCGCCGTCTGCTGTCCGGCGGCGAAGCCCTGCTCCCCGCGCGAGTCGCTCTCGGCCGGGTGCATGAGGAAGCGGTAGACCTGCGGGCGGGCCTCGATGGCGGCCAGGTAGGTGTCCAACGTGGCTTCGACCCGTTCCCGGCGGTCGGCGGGGGCGTCCAGCGCGGCGCGCAGCGAGTCCAGCAGGGCGTCGGTGTGCCGGACGGCGAGGGCGCGGTAGAGGCCGCCCTTGTCGCCGAAGTGCCGGTAGAGGATGGGCTTGGTGATGCCCGCCTCGGCGGCGATCGCGTTCATGGAGGCCTCCGGCCCTTCCCGCATCACCACGCGGTTGGCGGCCTCCAGCAGCTCCTCCCGTCTGCGTCCGGTGGCGGCGGCCCGCCGGTCGTCCTGGCCTCTGGTCTCCATGGCGTCACTCCCCGCCCGTGCTGTGCGCTGCCTGCGCAAAGTAACACCCGTGCAGCGGGGGGTACCGGACAGCGAGGGGAGTTGACACACCTTACCGATCGGTAACAGACTGCCGTTACTTCAAGTAACAGGCAGTGCTGGAGGGCCCGCCATGACGGAGTTCGCATTCGACCTCAACGACGACCAGAAGGCCGTGAAGGAATGGATCCACGGCTTCGCCGCCGACGTCATGCGCCCGGCCGCCGCCGAGTGGGACGAGCGCGAGGAAACCCCCTGGCCGGTCATCCAGGAAGCCGCCAAGATCGGACTCTACTCCCTCGACTTCTACGCCCAGCAGTTCTTCGACCCCACCGGCCTCGGCATCCCCATGGCCATGGAGGAGCTGTTCTGGGGTGACGCCGGCATAGCCCTGTCCATCGTCGGCACCGGCCTCGCCGCCGTCGGGGTGCTCACCAACGGAACCGAGGAGCAGATCGGCACCTGGATCCCGCAGATGTACGGCGACGCCGACGACGTCAAGGTCGCCGCCTTCTGCTCCTCCGAGCCCGACGCCGGCTCCGACGTGGCCTCCATGCGTACCCGCGCCGTCTACGACGAGGCCAAGGACGAATGGGTCCTCAACGGCACCAAGACCTGGGCGACCAACGGCGGCATCGCGAGCGTGCACGTCGTCGTCGCCGTCGTCGACCCGGAGCTCGGCTCCAAGGGACATGCCTCCTTCATCATCCCGCCCGGCACGCCCGGCCTCTCCCAGGGGCAGAAGTTCCAGAAGCACGGCATCCGGGCCTCCCACACCGCCGAGGTCGTCCTCGAGGACGTCCGCGTCCCCGGCAGCTGCCTGCTCGGCGGCAAGGAGAAACTCGACGAGCGCCTCGCCCGGGCCCGCGAGCGCGCCAGGAACGGGGGCGAGAGGGTGAAGAACGCCGCCATGGCCACCTTCGAGGCCTCCCGCCCTGCCGTCGGCGCCATGGCCGTGGGCACCGCGCGCGCCGCCTACGAGGTCGCCCTCGACTACGCCATGACCCGGGAGCAGTTCGGCCGTCCGATCATCGACAACCAGGGCGTCGCCTTCCAGCTCGCCGACATGCGCACCCAGATCGACGCGGCCCGGCTCCTGGTGTGGCGCGCGTCGTGGATGGCCACCACAGGGAAGCCCTTCGAGGCGGCCGAGGGCTCGATGTCCAAGCTGTACGCGAGCGAGGTCGCCAAGACGGTCACGGCCCAGGCCATCCAGATCCTCGGGGGCAACGGCTACACCCGCGAGTACCCCGTCGAGCGCATGCACCGTGACGCCGCGATCTACACCATCTTCGAGGGCACCAGCGAGATCCAGCGCCTGGTCATCTCCCGGACGGTCTCCGGCACGTCCATCCGCTGACGCCGCGGCGGGCCGCCGTCCACGCCGGGCAGCCCCGAGGGCCCCGGGCTCCGCGCGAGCCCGGGGGTCCCTCAGGCCGCACGCCGCGCCGTCACCCGCCGGGCCCCCAGTGCACCACCGCGCTGCAAGGCCGCCTTCACCAGCGCCAGCAGCGCCCCGTGCAGGGCCGCGGCCAGCAGCACCTCCCGCCAGCTGCGCTCGACGTCCCGCGCGTCGGGAGCCTCGTCCTCGCCCGCCACGGCCCGCCACACCCGCCTGAACACCGCACCCGTCACGGCGCCGCCGACCACCGTCACGGCCAGGCCGCCCACGCGGCTCGCCATCGTGGACACCCCGCTCACCTCCGCCCGGACAGTCTGCGCAGCACCCACGCGGCCGCCAGCACGCCCACCACGCTCGCCGCGGCGAGCGGAACGACCGCGCGCCGGCCGCCCTCCCGCGCCGCCGAAGCGGCGTGCCGGGCCTGGCCGCGGGCACCCGTCGCCCGGCGCCGTGCCCGCGCCCGCACGTCGGTCTTCGCCACCAGCGCCGCGACGGTGTCACCCAGCTCCGCCCGTGTGTCCTTGACCTGCTCCCGCAGCACCCGCGGATCGCGCGCCGCCGCCTCCGTGTCCCGGCTCATCGGTGCATCCTCCCCCGGATCTCGGCGATATCGGCCCTGACGCTGCCCAGCGCCTGCTGCGGCGTGGGGGGCGTGGCGCTGCGCAGCTCCTTCTTCCCCACCAGCGCCAGCACCCCCGTGACCAGGAGCAGCGCACCGCCGATGATCAACGCGGACGCCCACACCGGCAGCACCAGCGCCAGCGCCGCGACGGCACCGGCGACCAGGGCCTGCAGCGCCAGGAACCCCGTCAGCGCGGCGCCGCCGAACATGCCGCCGCCGATGCCCGCGCGCTTGCCCTTCTGCACCAGCTCCGCCTGAGCCAGCCGCATCTCACGGCGCACCAGTTCCGAGAGCTGCGCGGAGGCACGCTCCACCAGCTCACCCACCGATGCCTCGTGCGCGTCGACCGGCCGGCGGCGCACAGATCCGATCATGCCGTCACCTCGCTTTCTCCTTGGCCGCACCCGGTTCCCCCGGACGCGGGCGATTACGCCCGCCCCCGCGCACAGGACGCCCACGCGCCCCGGGAAGCACCCGAACGGCCGTCAGTCACGCAGCCGGACGTGCACCACGCCGTCCTCGACCCGCGTCTCGAAGGCCGGCTGCGCCGACGTCGCCGGCCCGTGGACGTTCCAGCCGTCCGACAGGCGGAACAGACTGCCGTGCCAGGGGCACTTCACACAGCCGTCCGTCAGGTGCCCCTGGGACAGCGGGCCACCCAGGTGGCTGCACTGCTCGACCAGCGCGTACACCCGCTCGTCGGCCCGGCGCACCGCGACCACCGGCACCGCCTCGACGCTGCGCCGCACCAGCACGTCCACCGGGAACTCCTCCAGTCGGCCCAGCTCGTACCACTGCGAGCCGATCCGCGCCGCCATCCCCTCGGCATGGTTGGCTCCCACGGCCTGCCGGTAGGCCAGATGACCGCCCAGCGCCCCGCCCGCCGAGATCAGGGACAGCCCGGCGAAACCCAGCAGCCGCCCCTTCGCGTGCCGGCCTCGCAGCCGCATCACGAGCGAGCCGGCGTACAGCCCGACGGCGCCGATGTTGCAGGCTGCGTGAACCAAGCCCACGCGCTGCTGCCCGGGCCGCAGTTCCGCCCAGTCCACCCAGCCCGCCACCGCGGCCGGCCCGGCTCCCGCGAGTCCCAGCGCCACCAGCACGCCGGCGCCGCGCCGCTGACCGGGTACCAGGTCCAGTGCCGCCGCGGACAGCCACGAACCCACCGGCACCTGGACCATCAGCGGATGCACCGGGTGGCCGAGCCACTTCCCGTGCAGCGCGTCCCGGCCGCGCCCCAGCGGCAGGCCCTTCACCCACGACCGGATCCGGGTCGCGGTGCTGTCCAGGGCGGACAGGCGCTCCACCGCGTCGAGGGCCGCCATCGTGCGCCCCGGCCCCGAGGGCGACGGCTCCTGCCGCGTGGCCCGCGTGCCGCTCACGTCCGTGTATCGCATTGCCATGGGCCGCCGGGTTCCCCGCACCGGCGGCCGCGAAACGATGCCGGTACACCCCCCGATTCCCGTCGCGGGCGCTGTGACATACTCGGCCGCGCTCGTCGCAGTGCCGGATCTCGGGGGTTGTCGTGAAACTGCTGATGGCGGTGCTTGCTGTCGTGCTCCTCGCGATCGTGATCGCCGTGCTGCTGCGCAGACGGCGCACGGCGACCACCACGGCGGCGCCGGCACCCCGGGACCCGTTCGCCCCCGAGGACAGCGCTGCCGGAGACCCTCGCACGCTCAAGGCCGGCGACATGGTCGAGTACCTCGGCGAACGCCTGTTCGTGCGCGGCTCCCTGCGGCTCACCGAAGGCGGTTACACCTGGTCCGAGCACTTCCTCGACCCGATGGAGGCCACCGGCGAGGGGCGCCGCTGGCTCTCCGTCGAAGAGGACCCGACGCTCGAGGTCGTGCTGTGGACGGAACACGCCGACACCGACCTCACGCCGAGCCGCGCCACCGTCACCGTCGACGGCGTCACCTACCACCGCACCGAGCACGGCACCGCCTCCTACCGCTCCGAGGGCACCACGGGCCTCGGAGCCACCGGCCGCATGGAGTACGCCGACTACGACGGCCCCCGCCGACGCAGCCTCGCCTTCGAACGGTTCCTCGGCGACCGGGGGCGCGGCACCTGGGAGTCCTCCCTGGGCGAGCACGTGCCCGAGGGCACCCTGACGATCTACCCCGGCAGCGGCGCGTGAGCGACATAGCCCTCGCCGCCCCCTACCTCGACACCGACGCGGACCAGCTCTCCTTCGCCCTCGACCTCCCCGCCCGCGAGGCCCTCGCCGTCTCCGAGGTGACGGCCGGCGCCCTCACCGTCCAACTCCGGCTCCTCGGCGCCTCCCACCAGGTCTTCGCGGGCCCGGTGCGGGAGACCGTCGCCTGCCTGCCCGACGCGGCCGGCGGGCTGCCCGCGACGGTGACGCACTCCTTCGACGCCTGGCACTACCACTTCACCGCTCGCGTCCTCGACTTCTCCGCGCGGAGCCGCTCCGCGCGCCCCCACTCCCCACGCGACTCCTCCGCGGCGGGCTTCACGCCCTACGTGGCCCGCCTGCGCGACCGGCTCTCCGGGCGTCCGGAGGCGCTGTGCGGCGTCTTCCCCGGGTCCCCCGACGCCGTCACCGCGCTGACCGTCGAGGAGGAGGGCTCGGGCGTGGGCTGGAGGACCTGGCACACCTACCCGCAGAGCCGCCGGATCGTGGCGACGCACACCTGGCTGGAGGCCCGATGAAACCCGCCCGACTCGCCTGCGCGGCGCTCACCGCGACGCTGCTGCTCGCCGGCTGCTCGGACGACAACAACGCCAACGAAGTCCCCCGCAGCTGGATCGCGAAGGAGTACGGCCGCGACGGCTTCGACTACCGCGACCCCAGCGACCGTCCGGCCGAGGTGGCCGGCGAGATCGACTCCCACCGCGATGCCTTCGGCCGCCTCAACACGGGAGGTAAGTACTACCTCCGCTACCGCGACGACATCGTCGCCGTCTTCCCCGACCGGGGCGGCAGCCGCATAGAGATCGAGGACTACCGCGACGGTCACCGCCGCTGGCACCGCGACGTCGGCTACGCGTGGCCCTCGCCGGGCAGCAGCGGCAACGGCTTCCGCGGCGGCGGCCCCGGCTCCGGCAAGTAGACCCCCGCCCCCAACCGTCCTCGACACGTCCCCGAAAGGCACCCCCGTGGCAGAGATCTTCGAGTCGGCAGGCTACGCCCTGCTCTACGGACTGGTCGGCTTCGTCGTCATGGCCTGCGGCTTCGTCGCCCTCGACGTCGTCACCCCCGGCAAGCTCGTCCACGTCGTGTGGCGCGAACGCAACCGCGGAGCCGCGGTCCTGCTCGGCGGCCAGACCCTCGCCATCGGCCTGATCATCGCCGACGCCATACGCTCCAGTGAGTCCGAACAGGGCCTGGCCGACGGCCTGTTCAGCACCCTGCTCTACGGCCTGGCCGGCGTGCTCGTCATGACTCTCGTCGCGGTCGTCGTCAGCCTCATGACGCCTGGCAGGATGGGCCACGCCGTCCTCGAAGACGACGGTGACCGGCCCCACCCCGCCGCCTGGGTACAGGCGGCCATGTACGTCGGCACGGCCTTCATGGTCGGCGCCGCACTGTCCTGAGGCCGATGAGCACCACCCGCCCCTCCGCGCCCACGGCGCGGCTGCCACGGTTCCTCCTGCTGCTCGCCGTCTTCCTGTGCGCCGCCTGCGGACTCGTCTACGAACTGGCCCTGACCGCACTCGGCAGCTACCTCATCGGCAACTCGGTCCTGCAGACCTCCGTGGTCCTGTCCGTCATGGTCTTCGCGATGGGGGTGGGCTCCCTGGCCGCCAAGCCCCTACGGCACCGAGCCGTGGGGGCCTTCGCGCTCGTGGAGGGCACCCTCGCGCTCGTCGGCGGGCTCTCCGTCCTGGCGCTCTACGCCGCGTTCGCCTGGCTGCAGATCTACACCCCGGCCATGGTCGTCATCGCCTTCGTCGTCGGGGTGCTGATCGGCGCCGAGATCCCGCTGCTCATGACGCTGCTGCAACGGATCCGCCGTCAGGAGGCCGGCGGCGCGGTCGCGGACATGTTCGCCGTCGACTACATCGGGGCCCTCGTCGGGGGGCTGTGCTTCCCCTTCCTGCTGCTTCCGACGTTCGGCCAGCTCAGGGGCGCGCTCGTGGTGGGCGCCGTCAACGCCGTCGCCGGGGTCATCGTCGTCCTGTGGATCTTCCGGCGGCAGACCCGCCGTGTCGTGCGCACCGCCCTCCTCGTGGGCGTGGCGGGCGTCCTCGCCGTCCTGGGCGGCGCCTACGCCCTGGCCGACCAGATCGAGGTCAACGCCCGTCAGCAGCTCTACCGCGACCCCATCCTCCACGCCGAGACCACGCCCTACCAGGAGATCGTCGTCACCCGCTCGCCGGCCTTCACCGGTGAGCCCGATCTCCGGCTCTTCCTCAACGGAGACCTGCAGTTCTCCTCCGTCGACGAGTACCGGTACCACGAGGCCCTCGTCCACCCGGCCCTGACCGCGGAGCACGACTCGGTGCTCGTCCTCGGCGGCGGGGACGGGCTCGCCCTGCGCGAGATCCTGCGCTACGACGACGTCACCGAGGTCACCCTCGTCGACCTGGACCCGGCCATGACCGAACTCGCCAGCTCCCTCCCCCCGCTGCGGGAGCTCAACGGCGAGGCCCTCGACGACCCCCGCGTCACCGTCGTCAACCGGGACGCGTTCAACTGGCTGCGCGACGCCGGACAGCGGTACGACGCCGTCGTCATCGACTTCCCCGACCCCGACACCGCGGCCCTGGCCAAGCTCTACTCGGTGGAGTTCTACCACCTCCTCGGCCGGGTCCTGGCCCCCGAGGCCCGCGTCGTCGTGCAGGGCGGCTCGCCCTTCTTCGCGCCCAAGAGCTACTGGTCCATCGCCACCACGCTGCGCGAGGCGGGCTACGCCACCGCCCCGTACCAGATCGACGTCCCCAGCTTCGGCAACTGGGGCTTCCTCCTGGCCACCCGCGGCGGGGGCGAGCCTCCGGCGCTGCGGCTGCCCGAGGACGCGCCGCCGCTGCGCTTCCTGGACGACGCCGTGCTGGAGGCGGCCGCCGTCTTCCCGGTGGACCGCCGGCCGCAGAACGTGCGGGCCAGCACCCTCATGGACCCGGCCATACTGGAGTACGCCCGCCACGAGTGGCAGGCCTACTGATCCCGCGTTTGGCGCCGCCCGGCCTCACCGGGCGCCGTACCAGACCGTGGTGGCGTTGCAGAACTCGCGCAGCCCGTGCCCGGCCAGCTCGCGCCCGTAGCCGGACCGTTTCGTGCCGCCGAAGGGCATACCCGGGTGCGAGGCCGTCATCCCGTTGAAGTAGACGCCGCCAGCCTCCAGGTCCGCCACCAGCCGCTCCTGCTCGGCCTCGTCCCGCGTCCAGGCGTTCGAACTCAGCCCGAACGCGGTGTCGTTGGCCACCTTGATCGCCTCGTCCAGCCCGGAGACCCGGTACAGGGTCGCCACCGGGCCGAAGGCCTCCTCGCGGTGGATGCGCATCGTGGGCGTGATGTCGGCCAGCACGGTCGGCTCGTAGTACCAGCCGGCCTCCAGACGCACGGGCCGCCGCCCGCCGCACAGCGTCCGCGCGCCCAGCGAGACGGCGTCCTCGACGAGCTCCTCCAGGTCCGCACGGCCCTGCTCGCTGGCCAGCGGCCCGACGTCGGTGCCCTCGGCGAGCGGATCGCCCACCGTGAGCGCGGCCATCTCCTGGGTGAAGCGTGCGGCGAAGTCGTCGTAGACGTCGCTGTGGACGATGAACCGCTTGGCGGCGATGCAGGACTGACCGGTGTTCTGCACCCGTGCGGTGACCGCGGTGCTCACCGCGCCGTCCAGATCGGCCGAGGGGAGCACGAGGAACGGGTCGCTGCCGCCCAGCTCCAGGACGGTCTTCATGATCTCGTCGCCCGCGATGGAGGCCACCGACCGCCCGGCCGGCTCGCTGCCGGTCAGGGTCGCCGCCGCGATCCTGGGGTCGCGCAGCACGCCCTCGATCCGCCGGGCACCGATGAGCAGGGTCTGGAAGCACCCGTCGGGATACCCCGCCCGCCGGAAGACGTCCTCCAGGTAGAGGGCGGTCTGCGGAACGTTGGAGGCGTGCTTCAGCAGCCCCACGTTCCCCGCCATCAGCGCGGGCGCGGCGAACCGCACCACCTGCCACAGCGGGAAGTTCCACGGCATGACGGCGAGCACCGGGCCCAGGGGCCGGTACCGGACGAAGGCCCGGGAGGCGCCGGAGTCCTCGACGTCGGCGGGTCGCGGCTCCTCGTCGGCGAGCTCGTCCTCCGCGTGCCGCGCGTACCAGCGCATGGCCTTGACGCACTTCGCCGCCTCGGCGCGCGCGGCGCCCAGGGGCTTGCCCATCTCCATGGTGATCATGCGGGCCGCCGCGTCCTGCTCCGCCTCCAGCACCTCGGCGGCCCGCTCCAGGAGGGCGGCCCGCTCGCCGAAGCCCGTGCGCCGGTGGACGCCGAAGGCCGCGGCGGCCCTGGCGAGACGCTCCTCGACCTCCTCGTCGCTCAGCTCGTCGAACGTCCTGAGCGTCTCGCCGGTGGCCGGATTCACGGTGGCGATGCCCATGGTCACTGCCTCCTCGATACGGTGACGTCCCGGGGTCCGCCCCGGCTGCCCACCCGCGTACCCACTCTCGTCCCGACCGTGCACGGCCGTGCGTCCGGGCTGGACGGAGACGTTCCGGGTGAGGCTCCCGTCACCCCCCGTCGCCGCGCTATGGGCACCCAACCGCTACAGGACGTTCACGTTCCGGAGACGAGGTCCATGCCACCCTCGGGTGACCGGTTCACGTCAATCTGTCGTGTCGTGGGGCCCAAAGGCCACCGGCACGCGGACGTCTGGAAGGGACTCACCCATGCCCGTCCTCCACACGGCGCGGCGGCGGTTCGGCGCCGCCCTGATCGCCGGGGCAGCACTCACCGCCGTGGCCCTCGGCTCCCACGCCACCGCCACCGCCACCGCCACCCCCGCCCCGTCCACGTCGTCGACGGCGTCGTACGCAGCCCCCGCGGGCTACTACGACGCCGCCGAGGGCAAGAGCGGACAGCAGCTGAGGCAGGCGCTGCACGACATCGTCGACGACCACGACACGCTGTCCTACAGCGAGGTCTGGGGCGCCCTGCGCGAGACCGACGAAGACCCCTAC
This sequence comes from Streptomyces sp. WMMC1477, assembly GCF_027460245.1. Classification (NCBI taxonomy): domain Bacteria; kingdom Bacillati; phylum Actinomycetota; class Actinomycetes; order Kitasatosporales; family Streptomycetaceae; genus Streptomyces; species Streptomyces sp. WMMC1477. Next base: position 5,536,306 of record NZ_JAPZBD010000003.1, read on the forward strand.
GACGCCTCCAGCGTCATCCTGCTCTACTCGGGCTACTCCAAGAGCGAGTACGACAACGGCGGCGACGTCGACGACTGGAACCGCGAGCACGTGTGGGCCAAGTCCCACGGCGACTTCGGCACCTCACGCGGGCCGGGCACCGACCTCCACCACCTGCGGCCCACCGACGTGACCGTCAACGGCGCCCGCGGCAACAAGGACTTCGACCACGGCGGCAGCCCGGTCCACCAGGCCCCCGAGAGCTACACCGACCACGACTCCTTCGAGCCCCGGGACGCGGTCAAGGGCGACGTCGCCCGGATGATCTTCTACATGGCCATCCGCTACGAGGGCGACGACTCCTTCGCGGACCTGGAGCTCAACGACCTGGTCGGCAACGGCTCCGCCCCGTACATGGGACGCCTCTCCGTCCTCAAGCAGTGGCACGAGCAGGACCCGCCGGACACCTTCGAACAGCGCCGCAACGACGTCATCTACGAGCGCTACCAGCACAACCGCAACCCGTTCGTCGACCGCCCCGAGTGGGTCGGGAGCATCTGGCCGTAACGATTCAGCGCGGCCCGAGCCGCCGCCCCGGGCCCCTCGCGCGCCCGGGGCGGCCGGCCTCGCGGACACGCCCCGGGCCGCTACGAGGGCTTGCGCGTCCCGTTCGGCACGTACCCGAGCTCGACCGCCCGGCACACCCCGTCCGCCGCCCCGACCTGGCCCAGCAGCAGAGGCAGCTGCGGCGGCCACAGCGGCTCCGGCGCGCGTCCCAGCTCCGCGGGAGACCACCAGCGCCAGGTCAGGATGCCGTCCTCCGCGTGCGCCGCGGCCACCCCCTGTGCCGGGTCCCGCCGGGGGCCCCGGGCGAGGTAGATGTGCTCGTGCTGCCGCACCGGTACGCCGGAGCGGGTGTAGTCGTGCTCCCACGTGCACAGCAGCGGCCCGGGCTCGACATCCCGCCAGCCGGTCTCCTCCCTCAGCTCCCGTCGCGCGCCCTGCCGCAGCGTCTCACCGGCGTCGAGCCCCCCGCCCGGCATCGCCCAGTGGACACCGACCTCCTCGTTGTCGTAGCGGAACATGAACACCGCGCCGTCCGGATCGAGGACCGCGATGCGCGCCGCGCGCCGGGGAATTCGCATGCCGTCAGCCTAGGGGGCGCCTCGGACGACAGCTCCGGAAGGCGGGTGGGCGCGGTCAGCCGCCGGCCTCCACCCGGGGCGCGGCGGCCAGCAGCGCCTCGGCCGCACGCCGGGCGTGACCCGCGGCCGCCGGGTCGCCGCTGATCGCCGCCGTGGTGATCGCTCCGTCCAGCAACAGCAGCAACTGCTGGGCCAGCGCGGACGCATCGCCACGTCCCAGGTCGCGGGTGAGGCCGGTCAGATACGCCCCGACGGCCTGCTTGTGGTCCCGGACGGCGTGCACCACGCCGTCGGACACGGCTCCCGCCTCGCCGAACGCGTTGATGAAGGCGCAGCCCCGGAACCCGTCGCCGGAGAACCAGCGGGCCAGCCAGTCGAAGACCGCGAGCACCCGGTCGTGCGGGGTCGCCCCGTGCTCGTCGATGTAAGAGGACAGGGCCGCCCGCCAGCGCGCGGCGCGCCGTCGCAGGTAGGCCTCGACGAGATCGGCCTTGGCGGGGAAGCACCGGTAGAGCCGCTTGAGCGAGAGCCCGGAGGCCGTGCGGAGCGTGTCCATTCGCGAGAGGACCCCGTCATGGCACGTCCCCCCCTCCCGCCCTTCGACGCGGAGACGGGGCGCAGGATGGTCCAGGCGGCGGAGGACGCGTGGAGCACGCGCGAACCCGAACGCGTGGTGCTCGCTTACACCGAGGACTCGGTCTGGCGCAATCGGGACCGGTTCCTCACGGGCCGGGAGGAGATCGCGGCCTTCCTGCGCGGCAAGTGGGCCCGTGAACACGACTACGCCCTGCGCAAGGACCTGTGGGGCTTCCACGAGAACCGCATCGCCGTGCGCTTCCAGTACGAGTGCCGCGATGCCGACGGCCGGTGGTGGCGCAGCCACGGCAACGAGATGTGGGAGTTCGCGGAGGACGGACTGATGCGCCGCCGGGAGGCGAGCATCAACGACGTCGCCATCAGTGTGGCCGAACGCCGCCTGTTCGGGCCGCGCCCCGCGACGGAACGCGGGGCCCGGCTGCCCCTGCGGTGACCGGTGGGAGCCGCGGGCCACGGCGCGACCCCGCGGCTCCCACCGCCCTCCGTCACGGCTGGTCGTCGGTGAGCGTGATGGCACGCAGTGGGCAGGAGGCGGCCGCGCGTTCGACGTCGACGTGGAGCTCCGCCGCGGGTACGGCGTCGTGGACGAGGCGCTCGTCGTCGTCGAAGGCGAAGACTTCGGGTGCGGCGAAGACACACGGTCCGTGGTTGTCGCAGAGGTCCCTGTCCACGGTGATCCGCAGGCTGTGCTCCGTTGCTGTCAGAGGTGGAAGAGGGCGGCCCGGCACCGGCCGGGCGGTGCGCCGCGGCTCAGGCGACGGGAGGGGTGAAGCGCGAGTGGTCGGGCACTTCTACGCCGTCTCCAAGAACGGCACCCACCGCTGGTGCTCCATGGCCGGGTGCGGCAACCGGGCCAAGGCGCAGCGCCACTACACCCGCCATCGCCGCGCGTGAGCACGCCCCGCGAGCCATGCCGGGCCGCAGCGCGGGCACCCGCGGATCGGCGCGGGCGAGTCACCCCTCCGCGGCCTGCTTGAGCCGCTTCAGGGTCCTGCGCATGCCCAGGCGGTTGACCTCGGCCCGTGTGTGGGCGGGCGTCCCCACGGCCGGCGCCGCTCGGGGCGAGCGCCGCCGGCCGTCGTCCGCCGTCCGGTCAGGGGAGGGTGAGGCGGGCGATCAGGGGGTCGTGGTCGGTCGTCTGGACGGAGAACTCGGCGTTGGCGTGCACCGCGTCGACGGCGAAGCCCGCGTTCGCCAGGGAGGGCGAGATCATCAGGTGGTCCAGCACCTGGGAGTTGCCCTCGTAGAGGTAGGTGTAGCGGTCGGAGTCGGGCAGGAGGGCGGGCAGGTTGGTCAGCCCCGCGTCTTCGAGGATGTCGATGGTCGTGGAGAACTCGAAGTCGTTGAGGTCGCCCGCGACCACCACCGCCGCGTTCGGGTCGATCGCCAGGATGTCGCCGGCGAAGTCCGCGACGACGCCGGCCTGAGCGTGCCGCTGGGTCTCGCTGTCCCGCGCCGGCGGCTGATGGCGGCCGAACAGCGGGTCGTCCCCGCCCTTGGAGTTGAAGTGGTTGGCGATGACGTACAGCGGCTCGCCTTCCACGAGGAACTTGCCCACGAGCGGCTTGCGGCTGTTGTCCCAGGCGGCGTTGCCGGGGTCGATGCGACCGGGGTTGAGGCTGAGCGAGACCGGGTCGTCCGCGTCGCCGGAGGCGGAGACCTGCACGGCCGCGGTGGCGTCGCCGTGGGTGCCGGCGGCGAAGCTCACCTGGTCGGTGCGGAAGAGGAAGCCGACCCGGATGTTGCCGCCCGGCTGTCCGCCGTCGGCGCCGTTCTGCGGGTCGATCTGCCGGTAGTCGTAGGACGGGCCGCCGGCCGCCGTGACGGCGTCGATCAGCTCCAGCCAGGTCTGGTCACCGGTGGACTGGCCGCTCTCGGGGCCGTTGTCGTCCTGGGCCTCCTGGACGGCCACGATGTCGGGCGCGCCGAGGTTGGTCACGATCTGGTCCGCCAGCGCGTCGAACGTGCTCCGCGGGGCCTTGGGGCTGAGGTTCTCGACGTTGAAGGACGCGACGGTGACCTCGCCGGTGCCGGAGGCCAGCGTGGTCGTCTCGGCGGTCGCCGAGCCGGGGCCGGCGGTCAGCGTCTCGGTGAGGAGCAGCTTGAAGTTGCCGAAGGAGTAGTCGAGCACTCCGGTGGCCGGGCCGGTGAAGCCGGTGCCGGTGTCCACGGCCGGGGTGGGCAGGAGGCCGTCGTCGACGATGACGCGCTCGGGGTTGGCGTCGTCCTCCCGCAGCAGCAGTCCGCCGCGCCCGGTGGCGACACCGGCGTTCGCTCCGCCGTCGCCGACCACGGGTATCTCGCCGTACGTGCTGGTCGGCCCCACGGCCAGCGGGTCGGGCACCTCGATGCGCATGCTTTCCAGAGACTCGTAGAAGTCGATGCCGTCCGTGCCGGCGTCGAAGCTCCCGGACGTCTCCACGGAGCCGGTGGCGTCGTCGTCGATCACGGCCGACGGCGGGACGCGCCCGCCGGAGCCGACGACCGTGGCGGCGGGGAGCGCGGCGGTGCCCAGCACCGTCACGCTGGGGCCGCTGAGCTGGGTGAGGGTCAGGTTGGCGGTGGAGGAGCCGCCCGGGCGGTACTCGCTGACCGTGCCGTCGACCGAGACCTCGTCGCCCTCCTGCACGCCCGGTGCCGAGGAGGTGTAGACGAACAGGCCCTCGGAGGTGGCCGGATCGGCGTCGGGGCACGGGTCCTGGAACCAGAAGCCGTTGGACTTCACGGCGGTGACGACGCCGCGGACGTCGTCGACGGTCGAGCCGTTGAGGGGGGAGAGGTGGGCGGAGCCCTGGACGTCGCGGATGAGGGTGGAGGGGTAGCCACATTCACCGCCACCGCCACCGCCGCCCCCGGAGGAGGCCGAGTTCTCCGGCGCCGGCGCCGCCTCGGTGAAGTCGGCGCTGTTGTCGTCGCTGTCGGCGGCCGACTCGGCGCGCTGTGCCGAGGTGCTGTTGGAGAGCTTGGGCGCCGCCGCCGTCTCGTAGTCGTTCGCGTCCCCGTAGCCGACGAAGTCGCGCACGCCGGAGGCGCTGTCGCAGTCACCGCCGCATCCCAGCGCCGCGTTGCCGGTGACGAGGGCGACCTTGCCGGAGCTCAGCGACATGTTGGTCGAGCCGGTGGCGTCCGGCGCGGGCGGCGCGGCCCCGTCGCCGCTGGTCCCGGCGTGGAGTTGGACGAGATAGTGGTCACCGGGCTCGATGCTGCCGCTGAGCTCGGTGACCTGGTAGCTGGTGCCGGAGCGGGAGGCGTACTGCACCGACCAGCCGCTCACGTCGACGGCGGCGCTGCCCCGGTTGTGGAGCTCGATGAAGTCGTTGGTGTACGCGGCACCGCTGTTGCCGCCTCCGCCGTAGACCTCGCTGATGACGATGTCGGGGGAGGCGGCCGGGGAGGCGGGCGCGGCAAGCAGGGTCAGGGACGCGGCGAGGGCGAGACAGCCGGCCACGGAGAGGGGGACTCGCGGGGAGCGGCCCATTATGGACTCCTGGGTGGTGGGGACGAGGCCAGTCGAGGGGACACTCCCTGTGTATGGGATGAACATGACAATGAGAAGCCCCCGCGGGTGAACGCGCGTAGACGTATGCGTGGCCCGGGCCCCAAACCCCTGCCCCGAAGGGCCGGAACTCCCGAGTCCGCTATGTCTCGACGCGTCGGCCCCGGCCGTCCTGTGCGTCTCCGGCCGCCGTGCCCAGGCCCTGGGAGTCCGGCAGCCGGGCCAGCCGCCGGTCCAGGTCCCGGGACCGGTCCGCGGCGACGTCGGTGTCCATCGTCTCGAGCCGGGAGCGCAGGGGGCCGAGCTGCTCCGGGGCGCAGACCTCGGCGACGGTCGTGTCCAGCGCCCGCAGCCGTCGCTGCACCTGCATCGAGGAACTGCCGAAGTGTCTGATCTCGTCGGTGGCGAGGCAGACGTAGTCGGCCCAGGAGCGGGTCCGGTGCCGGAACGCGGCGCTCGCGCCCGCGGACTGCTGGGTGCCGAGGCGGGGCGCGATCCGCACCAGCAGGTCCTCGATGTGGTCGAGGCACTGCACCGCGCGAACGGGGTCGTTGATGGACGCGGAGAACGCCTTGAGCGCGATGTCCACGAACGCGCCCAGCGCGCCGGCCGGGTCAGTGGCCGCGCTGTAGGTGGTGTCGAACAGCGGATGGCGCGTCAGCTCCCGGCGCTTCGGGGGCCTCGTGCCCGGCCGCACCACGAACCGGGCCGGCCGCGACGAGGACGCCCGCCGCGCCCGGTTCACCGCCGCTCCGCCCGCCCGTCACCCGGGGCCGAACGCCGCCAGCGCCTCCGCGTCGCTCGCCCGCGTGGACAGGAAGGAGCCGGCCCACTCGGCCACCCCGGGATACGTCGAGTCCGCCACGACCTGTGCCGTGGCGGACTCGACGTCGAAGAGCGTGCTCCGCAGCTCGACCCCCGGCCCCAGCAGCGCCCAGTGCGCCCCGGCCCTGCCGTACGGCATGCCGACGCTGCCCGGATTGACGACGAGCCGGCCGTGGGCCAGTCGGACGAACGGCATGTGCGTATGGCCGCACACGACGGTGCGCACCTCACCGTCGAGCCCCTCGAAGACCTCCGCCCAGCGATCGAGCCCGGAGTCGACCAGGACGACCTCCTCGTCGTCCCTGGGCGTCGCGTGGCAGAAGAGCACCTGCCCCAGCCCGCCGACGGACAGGTCGAGCGAGCGCGGCAGCGCGGCGAGGAGGCTCACGTGTTCCTCGTCGAGCTGCTCCGCGGCCCACGGGGCGATGGGGTCGGGCAGCGTCGCACGCAGTCCCCGGCGGAACTCCACCAGCTCCCGGTCGGCGTTTCCGCCGACCCACAGGGCGCGGTCCCCCAGACCGGTCAGCACGTCGAGAACCCGCGACGGCTGCGGACCCGCCGCGAGGTCGCCCGTCAGCACGACACGGTCCGCGGAACGCACGTCGGGCTCGGCCAGCACGGCCTCCAGCGCCGGAAGGACACCGTGCACGTCGGACAGGACGGCGATGCGGTTCGTCATGACGCCCACTGTCACCTGGGACCGGCGGCGAGGAGCCCCCTTTCGCCCCGGGCGCAACCAGCCGCGCCTGGGTGCCATGATGCCTCCCGTGCCGCAACCCCCGCCGGAGGCCCGGCTGCTGGACGTCCCCGCCCCGGGCGGAGCCGGCCAGCTCGGCCCGCGAGCGTGCTGGACGACGCCGAGCACTCGCCGCCCGGCTGGTGGTTCACCGACCTCCCGGCCGCCCCCGGCCACGCCGCGGCCCTCGCCGCCCGGCAAGCCGAGCCCCACCGCTCCACCGCGCCCTTCCCTAAGGCGCCGTCGGCGGGTAGCGGACGCGGACCGCCGACGGGGGCGTGTACCGGCCCCTCACCCGGACGCCCTCACCGGGCCGACGTCGACGGGCCCAGCTGCAGGCCGTTCTCCCAGATCTTGTTGAGCGTCTGCACGAGCTGCTCGAACGGGAAGCCACACCCGAGGACGAAGTGCATGTAGGCCAGGCGGCTCACCATGGCGCCCAGGGCGTAGGCGGTCAGCAGCGGGTCGAGCGTGAGGTCCGCTTCCCCGGCCTCCTGCAGGGCGCGGATCATCTTGGCGTTGCGGTGGGCGAAGGCTTCGTTGCGCCTGATCCGCAGATCGCGGAACTTCTCGTTGATCTGGGCCACCTGCTCGAACAGCGCCATCAGGCGGGCATTGCGTTCGTACGCCTGCAGGTACTCGCGGTTGGCCGCGTCGATGAGACGGCGTGCGTCGGTGATGCCGGTACGTGCGCGGAGGCGCGGCTGCAGCATCTCGTCCTGCACCATGGCGACGAGTGCTTCGAAGACCTCTTCCTTGCTGTTGAAGTAGGTGTAGAACGACCCCGTGGCAACGTTGGCGGCCTTGGCGATGTCCGCGGTCCGGGCGTCGAGGTAGCCGTCGCGCTCGAAGACTTCGCGGGCGGCGAGGACGAGTGCGTTGCGGGTCCTGAGGCCGCGCTGGCTTCGTGGAGTGAGCCGGGCCCTCTGGCGCTCTTCGGCTGCGACCTGGGAAGCCAATGATCCATCCACTTCGTACGAACCGGTGCCGGGGGCGCCCATGCTAACCGCGATCGTCTGACGTCGCCGTCGGCGGGCCGAGTCCGCCGACCACACCCACCGCTCCGCCAACGCGCTTCTCCACAAGGGCGTTTGGGGTGTGTCTCTTGAATATGACGTCGGACTCAACTATACAGGTTCCCGCGAGGACCGAGGTGCGAAGCCCGGCCTGTGGGGAAGCCAACTCCTCCTGGGCGCCCGGCGCTTCAGTCACAGGGGGGTGTCGTGGAACTGTTCGCGGTCTCCGGCCGTGCCAGGCGCTTAGGCGACGCCCCGGCACCGTCCGCTGCGTGTCCACCGGGTGCGAGGAGTGCGTCACCGTCCGCGAACACGGGCCCGTCGGCGGGACGGAGCTGACGGCGTGGACGAGACGGCTGACGCCCGGGGCGGAGCGCCCGAGGTGCCGCGAGGGGTGCTCACCGACTTCGGCGGCGTGCTGACCACCAGCGTGCTGGCTTCGTTCCGTGCCTTCTCCGCACGCGTCAGCGGTGCGCCACTCCTCCTGGAACGGCTGTTCCGCGAGGACCGGGAAGCGGGCGAGCTGCTGGTGGAACACGAGTGCGGACGGATGACGGCCGCCGAGTTCGACCGGCGGCTGGCGGACCGGCTGCGCGCCAAGGGCGTGACCGTCGAATCCTCGGGCCTCATCGACGCCGTGGCCTCGGGCATGCGGCCCGACACGACGATGCTCCGTGCCCTGCGCGAACTTCGCGCCCGCGGCGTGCCCGTGGCGATCGTCTCGAACACGCTGGGCGACAACTGCTACCAGGGATACGACCTCCACGACCTCGCGGACGTCGTCGTGCTCTCCAGCGAGACGGGCAGCCGCAAGCCGGGACGCCGCATCTACCGGACCGCCTGCGAGCGGCTCGGTCTTCCTCCTTCGGCCTGCCTCATGATCGACGATCTGGAGCAGAACCTACGCGGCGCCGCGAGGCTCGGCATCCGTGGCCTGCACCATGTGCGAACGGAGGAGACCACGCGCGCATTGGGGGAGATGTTCGGGATCGACGCCCTTGGCGGCGGAGCCCGCGGGACGCGGTGACACACCAGCCCGGAAACCCCCTGGTCGAAACCGAGGAGGACGGAGGCATCCATGCCCACCATCAGGGCCAGCGGCACGACGATCTCCTACCTGGACACCGGCGCACCGGCCGGACGGCCGGATGCCCAAACGATTCTCTTCGGGCACGGCCTGCTCTTCAGCGGCTGGGTGTTCCACCCGCAGATAGCAGCGCTGCGCCGACACTACCGGTGTGTGGCCATCGACTGGCGCGGCCAGGGCGACAGCCCCGCCACCCCGAGCGGCTACGACATGGACACCCTCACCGGCGACGCCGTGGCCCTCATCCGCGCTCTGGGCGTCGCACCGGTGCACTGGGTGGGGTTGTCCATGGGCGGCTTCGTCGGACAGCGGCTCGCGGCCCGGCACGGCGAACTCGTCCGCTCCCTGGCGCTGCTGGACACCAGCGCCGGGCCCGAGCGGCGCGATCTGGCCGCCAAGTCCAGAATGCTGGCCCTGGCACAGCTCCTGATCGGCATCCGGCCACTCCTGGGCACGCTGCGGCCGCTGCTGTTCGGCCCCGCCTTCCTCGCCGATCCCGCGGCCGAGGCGACGCTCGACGAGTGGGCCGCCCGGCTCCAGCGCAGCGGACGCACGGCGCTGCGCAAAGCGACCCTCGGCGTGGCCGACCGCGCCCCCGTCGACACGGAGATCACCGAAATCACCGCGCCCACCCTCGTCGTCGTGGGCGCCGACGACGCGACCACGCCCCTGACGGAGGCGCAGCGCATCGCCGGCCTCGTCGACGGTGCCCGGCTGGAGGTCGTCGCGGACTGCGGGCACACGAGCCCCCTGGAACAGCCGGAAGCGATCACCGACCTCCTGGCGGAATTCCTCGGCACCTCGGCCGGGCACGCCGTCCCGCCGTCCGCCGAAACGCCCTTGAAGGGAGAGACGAATTCGGGCCACACGCCATGAGAACGAAACGAACTGCCGCGTCCGCCGGCTGGTGACGGACATTCGGAATTCGCGATTCAGGGGCGATGTTCCGGGTTCCCTGCGCCAGCCTGCCGGCAACGGAATCCAGTCCGACAATGAACCGTCCCGCCGCGCTGGACCACGACTGGTTTCGGGTGCGCCGAAAACAGAGAACGCATGGACATGGCCCGTGTGAATCTGCCACTGTAGTCCTCGACGATCTCTCCACTCGGAGACCTGGGGTTGAGTATGGCTGAGGAAAGCGTACGACCCGCAACAAGCCGCTCGGATTCCCTGTCCGGAGTCGGCGCGTCCACTCCCCGCCGGAAAACGATCAGCAACGAGTACATCCACCGTCTGCAGCGCCGGCATTTCCTGCTCTTCGACATCCTCCCCATCGTGGGAACCGCCGTCGCCGTGGCCTTCCTCGCGGTGCATCCGTTCGGCTTGACCGAACTCGTCCTGTTCCTCGCGATGTGGCTCCTGACCGGCCTCGGAGTCACCGTCGGCTACCACCGCCTCTTCACGCACCGAACCTTCAAGGCGGCGCCCTCCGTCTCCGCCACCCTCGCGGTCCTCGGGTCGATGGCCGGGCAGGGCGGCCTGCTGTCCTGGGTGGCACTGCACCGGCGGCACCACGAGTGCAGTGACCGCGAGGGAGACCCGCACTCCCCGAACCTCTCCGGCGGCGGGCTCACCGGCATGCTGCGCGGCCTGCTGCACTCCCACTTCCTGTGGATGCGCCGGCACGCGTACCCGAACATCGTCCACTACGCCCCGGACCTGCTGAAGAACCGCTCGCTCGTCCGTGTCGCACGCCTCTACTACTACTGGGTGGCGCTGGGCATGCTCGCGCCCGCCCTGGCCGGCGGTATCGCCTACCAGAGCTGGACCGGCGCGGTGAGCGGCCTGCTGTGGGGCGGCCTGGTCCGGATGTTCGTCCTCGAGCACATCGTGTGGGCCATCAACTCCTTCCTCCACATGTTCGGCACCCGCCCGTACGCATCCAGGGAGAACAGCCGAAACGGCGGAATCTTCTCCCTCGTGACGCTGGGGGAATCCTGGCACAACAACCACCACGCATTCCCCGAATCCCCCTCGTTCGGGCTCGACTGGTATCGCCTGGACCCCGGCTACTGGCTCATCAGACTGCTCGCGCTCTTCGGCCTGGCCAGGGAACTCAAGGTCCCGTCCAAGGAGCGGATGCGGACGAAACGTGTCACCGACAACCCCGACGACGCCGCTCGCGGCGCCGCTGCGTAAGGGAGTACGCCCATGGACGCAAGCAAGGACGCCATCATCACGTGGTGCCAGGAATATGTCGCCGGCATCGTGGACATGCCCGTGGAAGACGTCGACCCGGCGGCGGATTTCGACCGGCTCGGAATCGACTCCGCGGTTGCCGTGTCCCTCCTCGTGGAGGTCGAGGAACGCTACGACGTCGACCTGCCGCCCGAGGCGCTGTTCGAGAACCCGAACATCAACGCCGTCGCCGAGTACCTGCATCGTCAGATCCAGCAGTCCGGGGTGTAGCGGCGGTGACCCCCGGGGAAAGCACACGCACCGCCGAAGCGGCAGCGGCCATTCGCCACCACTACGACGTCGGAAACGACTTCTACAGCCTCTGGCTCGACCCCTCCCTCACGTATTCGTGTGCGCTCCGAGAAGGCCCCGACGACACGCTGGAATCGGCCCAGCAGCGGAAGCTCGACTTCCATCTGGACGCCGTCCGAGCCCACCGGGCCAGGAGCGTCCTGGACATCGGATGCGGCTGGGGATCCGTCCTCGAACGCCTCAGCCGGGCCCCGTCCGTCGAACGTGCCGTGGGACTCACGCTCAGCACGCGGCAGGCCGACCACGTGACGTCTCGCGGCTATCCCGGCGTCGACGTGCGCACCGAGGACTGGCGGACGTACGAACCCGGCGCCCCCTTCGACGGCATCATCTCCATCGGCGCGTTCGAGCACTTCGCCACACCCGCCGACTCACCCGCCGAGAAGATCGACGTGTACCGGGAGTTCTTCACCCGTTGCCGCGGATGGCTGACCGACGACGGCATGCTGTCACTGCAGACGATCGCCTACGCCAACATGCGCCGCGACAGTGCCAGCGCCTTCATGCAGCAGGAGATCTTCCCCGACGCTGACCTGCCCACCCTCGCGGAGATCACGACAGCGGCCGAGGGCGTCTTTGAGGTCCAGTCCGTGAGCAACGGACGCCTCGACTACGCCTGGACCTGCGAACAGTGGGCACGTCGACTCCGCGCGAACCGCGAGACCGCCGCCGCGGCCGCCGGGCCCGAGACCGTAGCCCGGTACGAGCGGTACCTGAAGCTCTCCGCCCTCGGCTTCCGGATGGGAAAGATCTGCCTGTTCAGGCTGGTCCTCAGGCCCTACGGCGCCACCTACTTCAACAGCCGCGGGGGTCAGCGAGGATGACGCCGGACACGACCACCACGGCTGCACCGGGCACCTCCCGACCCACCCGAGCCCGCGTCCGCTTCAACCCCTTCACCGAGGCCTTCCGCCGCGACCCCTACCCCAGCTACCGGCGGCTCCGGGAAGAGCGGCCGGTCCACCGAACGCTGGGCATGTGGGTGATCACGCGGCACGCCGACGTCCAGGCGGTGCTGCGAGACCGCAGCTTCAGCGCCGGGCTCATCCCCCAGCTCGTCAGCGAGCAGGCGAGCCGCCTGGGACAGGACGACACGGGACGCATCGAGCGACTCGGCGAGAAGTCGCTCGTCTTCACCGACAACCCGGACCACGCCCGGCTGCGCGGACTGGTGAACCGGGTCTTCACCGCGCAGGAGACCGCCGGGCTCGGCTCCCGCGTCACCGAGACCGCGGAGCGACTCCTGCAGCGGGCCTGGGATGACGGGGGCATGGACGCCATCGCCGACTTCGCCGCTCCCTTGCCGGTCATGGTGATGTGCGACTGGATGGCACTGCCGGAGCAGCTGCGCGAGCACGTCGCCCGATGGACCCACGACATCCGATTCCTGCTCGAACCCGGGCTGATGAAGGCGGCGGACTTCACCCGCGTCCGCGAGGTCGTCGAGACCTTCGCGAACGCCCTGGAGGAGGTCCTCGCCGAGCGCCGCGCCCGGCCGGGCGCGGACCTCATCAGCCGGCTGCAAGCCACCAGGACGGCCGGCGGCGACCGGCTGAGCGACGAGGAACTCGTCTTCGTCTGCATCATGTGCTTCGTCGCGGGGAACGAGACCACGAAATCCCTCATCGGCAACGGCCTCCTGGCACAGCTCACCCACCCCGACCAGGCCGGCCGACTCCACCGCGCACCGCACCTGGCGGGCAAGGCCGTCGACGAGGCCCTGCGCTACGACAGCCCCCTGCAGCTGACCAAGCGGCTGGCCACACGCGACGTCGAGATCGGCACCGAACTCATCCGGAAGGGCGACCAGGTCCTCCTCTGCCTCGGCTCCGCGAACCGGGACCCCACCGTGTTCGACCGGCCCGACGCGTTCGACATCGACCGCGACGCCAGGGGGCACCTCGCCTTCGGCCACGGGATGCACGGCTGCCTGGGCGGCATGCTGGCCGAGCTCCAGGCGAAGATCGCCTTCGCATGCCTGTACCAGCGCGCCGAACGCCTGGAACTCCAGCCCGGGGAACTCCAGTGGCAGGACCACAGCTTCATCGTCCGCGGCCTCAAGAGCCTGCCGGTCGCGGTAAGGAGCCCCCGGTGATTCCCCGCTCCCAGCCCAAACCCTGGCTGCGGTACGACCCCCCGACCGGCGACGTCAGCCTGCTCTGCCTGCCCCACGCCGGCGGCGGCGCCTCCTCCTTCACCCGATGGCTCGGCCTGTTCCCGCCCGGCATTACACCCGTGCGGGTCCAGCTCCCCGGGCGCGAGGACGCGGCGTCCCGGCCACCGCCGCACACGGTGTCCGAGGCCGTCGCGGCCCTCCTGAGCGAGACCGCCCGGCTGACAGGCACGCCCGTGGCCCTCTACGGCCACAGCATGGGAGCGCTCATCGGCTTCGAACTCGCGCGGGCGCTCACCGCGGCGGGCACCCCGCCGGTGCACCTGTTCGTCTCCGGTCGTCGCGCACCCCACCGGACGGCGTCCAGGGCGGCCATCCACCACCTTCCCGACGAGGAGTTCATCCACGCCCTGGACACCATGGGCGGAGCCAGCGGCGCGGCCACCCAGAGCGCGGCCTTCCGCCGCTACGCGCTGCGGCTGATCAAAGCCGACCTGCGGCTCTGCGAGGAGCACACCCACCGTCCGGGCCCGCCGCTGACCTGCCCGGTCACCGTCTTCTACGGCACCGAGGACCCGGTGGTGGACCTCGGCGAAGTCGAGGCCTGGCAGTCCCAGACGACGGGGCCCTTCGCCCTGCGGACCTTCTCGGGCGACCACTTCTTCCACCAGCGCCACCGGGTGGACATCGCGGCGCACATGGCCGACGCGCTCGCGACAGCGCTCACCGGCACCGCCGCGAAAGGAGAGGACAAGCATGCGGCACCGAGCATTACTTCCTGAGATCCTGCGGAGCCGCGCCCGACGTCACCCGTCGAAGCGCGCCTACGCCTTCCTGAACGAGTACGGCGAGGAAGCCGACGAGATCACCTACGGGGGCCTGTACGCACGCGCGATGGCGGTGGCCGAGGAACTGGTGGGGCACTGCAGGCCGGGCGACCGGGCCCTGCTGCTCTTTCCGCCGGGGCTCGACTTCATCGTCGCCTACTTCGCATGCCTGTACGCCCACGTCGTCGCGGTGCCCGTCAACCGACCGCGCAAGAGCCGGGTCCACGACGCGACGCTCGGCATCGTGCGGGACTGCGAGCCGGCCGTCGCGCTCACCGCCGGCCCGATCGCCGACACCAGCAAGCCGCTCCTGGACGCGGTCTGCGGGACGCTGCGCTGGATCCGGGTGGACGAGCCGCGGCCGCCCGCGGACCCCGGCTTCGCCCCCGAACCCCCTGCCGCCGAATCCCTGGCCTTCCTGCAGTACACGTCGGGGTCCACCTCCGCGCCGAAGGGGGTGATGGTCTCCCACGGGAACCTCGCCGCCAACCAGGAAATGATCAGGAAGGCCTTCGGGCACGACGAGAACTCCACGGTCGTCGGCTGGGCCCCGTTGTTCCACGACCAGGGCCTGATCGGCAACGTTCTGCAGCCCCTCTACGTCGGCGCGAGCAGCATCCAGATGTCACCGATGGCGTTCATCCGCTGGCCGCTGCTGTGGCCGACCGCCGTGTCCCGGTACCGGGCACACAGCAGCGGGGGCCCGAACTTCGCGTTCGACGCCTGCGTCTCGGCGCTCGAGGCCGCCGTCGCACGAGGCGGCGAGGAGAAGCTCTCCGGCCTCGACCTCAGCTCCTGGAAGGTCGCCTTCAACGGGGCCGAACCCATCCGGCACGACACGCTGCGCCGGTTCCACGCGAGCTTCGCGCCGTTCGGGTTCAGCGCGGAGGCCCTCTACCCGTGCTACGGACTGGCCGAGGCGACCCTGCTGGTGACCGGCAGCGGGAAGGGCCGTGGCGCGCGCACCGTCCTCGCGGACGGCGAGGAGCTCGGCCGCAAGCGCATGGTCGAGGCCCACGGGGGACATGGCCGGACGCTGACGGGCTCCGGGCTCGTCCTCGACGGGGAGGAGGTCCGCATCGTGGACCCGGACACCCGCCGTCCGTGCCGTCCACAGGAGATCGGCGAGATCTGGGTGCACGGTGACCACGTGGCACAGGGCTACTGGAAGAACCCGACAGCGACCGCCGACACCTTCCAGGCCACCTGCGAGGGCGACCCCCGGGGCTATCTGCGCACCGGCGACCTCGGTGTGATCGTCGACGGCGAGCTCTACGTCGTGGGCAGGCTGAAGGACCTGATGATCATCCGGGGGCGCAACTACTACCCACAGGACATCGAGCAGACCGTGCAGTCGGCGCACGAGGCCGTGAACCCCGGTTCCGGAGCCGCGTTCTCGGTACCGGGCGCGGGCGGCGACCAGCTCGTCGTCGTCCAGGAGGTCAAACGCGGCCACAGACTCACGGCCGACGCCAAGGACGTCGCCGGAGCCGTTCGCGCGGCGGTCGTGCAGGAACACGAACTGTCCGTCAAGGACCTCGTGCTGGCCCTTCCCGGACAACTGCGGAAGACCAGCAGTGGAAAGATCATGCGCGCCGCAGCCAGGGAAACCTACCTGGAGGGCGGCTTCGAGCCCTGGGAAACCGGCACGGCCCCGGGCCGGAGCCGCTGAGCGGGTGACTGACCGTCCCCCTCCACCGTCCACCGACCGAGAGAGAGCCCCACCCCATGACCGAGTTCAAGGCGGCCAACCCGGATTTCGCGCAGGCCGTGAAGATGGCCGTGCTGACCATGCCGGCCGCGCGACACCTGGGCTTCGACTTCGGCCGGGTGGAGCCCGGGGAGGCCGAGATCATCCAGCCTTACCGCAAGGAACTGACGGAACACAGCGGATTCTTCCAGGGCGGAGTCATCGGCTCGCTGGCGGACTTCGCCGGAGGCTCGGCGGCCGGCACGCTGTTGCCGCCCGGATGGGTGAACATGACCATCGACTACACGGTCAAGATCCTTGCCGCCGCGAAGGGCGAGAAGCTCGTCGCGCGCGGCCGGGTGGTCAGGCCGAGCACCACCATCACGGTCGCCGCCGCCGAGGTCTTCTCCGTGGACACCGCGGGGGAGAAGCTCTGCGGCACCGCCCTGGTGACCATGCGCAACATCAGGCTCCACACGAGCTGACGCGTCCGGGCGGGTGGGCACCGGGCCGGCCGGCGCCCACCGCTCGACGACGCCGGGGCGTCGGCACGCCCAGCCGGGACGTGGGACCCTACGAACCCTGCCGGGCCCGGACGCCTTCGGCGATGCGCTTGCCCAGGTACGGGTCGATGTTCGTCCAGTACGTGAAGGCACGCTCCAGGACCGGCTCGCTCACCCCGTCGAGGAGGTGGCCGACCACGTTGTCCACGAGACGGTCCCGGGCGGCGTCGTCCAGGACGTCGCGCACGAGGGTGCCGGGCTGCCCCCAGTCGTCGTCCTCCGGATGCGAGACGTAGGCCGACCGGGTGATCTCGCCGTCCGCGGTCCAGCTCGGCGGGCTGCCGTAGCGCTCGGTGTCGGCGGCGGGCCCGCCCTTGGAGTTCGGGGCGTAGACCGGGTCGGAGGACTTCCGGTACGCCATCGCCCCGTCCTTGGAGTACGTGTGGACGTCGACGACGGGCGCGTTCACCGGCAGCTGCTGGTAGTTGGTGCCGAGACGGGCCCGGTGGGCGTCGGCGTACGAGAAGAGCCGCGCCAGCAGCATCCGGTCCGGACTGGGCCCGATGCCGGGGACGAAGTTGTTCGGCTGGAAGGCGGCCTGCTCGATCTCGGCGTGGTTGTCGGTGGGGTTGCGGTCCAGCGTCATGCGGCCCACCGGGATCAGCGGATAGTCGCCGTGCGGCCACACCTTGGTCAGGTCGAACGGGTTGAACCGGTACCCCGCCGCCTCCTCATACGGCATGACCTGCACGTGCAGCGTCCACGACGGGAAGTCCCCGTCCCGGATGTGCTCGAACAGGTCGCGCATGTGGAAGTCCGAGTCGACGCCCGCCATGTGGTCGGCCTCGGCCTGGGTGAGGAACTCGATGCCCTGGTCGGTCTTGAAGTGGTACTTCACCCAGAACCGCTCGCCGGAGGCGTTGATCCACATGTACGTGTGGGAGGTGTACCCGTTCATGTGGCGCCAGGTGCGCGGGATGCCTCGGTCGCCCATCAGCCACGTCACCTGGTGCGCGGACTCGGGCGACAGCGTCCAGAAGTCCCACTGCATGTCGTGGTCGCGGAGGTTGCTGTCGGCCCGGCGCTTCTGGGACCGGATGAAGTGCTGGAACTTCATCGGATCCTTCACGAAGAACACGGGCGTGTTGTTGCCGACCATGTCGTAGTTGCCCTCGGAGGTGTAGAACTTCACCGCGAAGCCCCGGGGGTCCCGCCAGGTGTCCGGGCTGCCACGCTCCCCGGCCACGGTCGAGAAGCGTGTGACCAGCTCGGTGCGGGTTCCCGGCTGGAACAGCGCCGCCTTGGTGTACCGGCTGACGTCGTGGGTGACCTCGAAGCGGCCGAATGCTCCGCTGCCCTTGGCGTGCGGCTGCCGTTCGGGGATCCGCTCCCGGTTGAACTGGGCCATCTGCTCGATCAGGTAGGCGTCCTGGAGCAGGATCGGACCACCGGCTCCTACGGTGAGCGAGTGCTCGTCGCTCTCCACCGGGGCGCCGGAGTCGGTCGTCGTCGAGGGTCGGCTCTGCGTCATCGCTCTCTGCCCTTTCGTCGCGCACGACCACCTTCCTCCTGCTCGGTGCAAGCCGCTACCTGAGGTGCGCTGCTGGTGTGGGGGCGGGGCAGCCGGGGACGGTGCGGGCCACGCCGGTGCCCCGGTCTCGGTGCGCGGGTCATCGAAGCCGCACTCCCCGTGCCGACGCGTGGGTGCCGGGGGAAGGGGACGCGGGGAGACGGCGGCGGCGTCGGCGACCGTGGTGGCGACCGTCCCGTCACCGTCACCGTCGTTTCAGCTCCTGCTCTTCTTCAGAGCGGCCACGTAGGCCTTCATGAGGTGGTCACGTACGCCGTCCGAGGCCGGGGACAGCATGTCGGCGGTGGTATCCCCGGCCCGGTCCGGCAGGCCTCCGACGACGGGCATCCTGTCGTGGACGGTGCCGTGGGAATCGATGGAGCGCAGGGCGTCGACGTGGTGGTGGACCGGCTCGGGCGGGAGCCGGGGAACGATGTCTCGAAGTGCAGGCGGGCGGCGGCCGGGATGGCCAGGGCACCGCCGAGGCTGTGCCCGGTGAACCACAGGCTCTGCCCGTTGTCGCGGAACGCGTCGATGGCCGCGCGGACCTCCGGCCACGCACTGTTCAGGGCTTCGCCGAAGCCGAAGTGGATGAACCCGGTCCCGGCGGGGGCCGGGCCAGGGCGGGGTGGTGATGTCGGAGAGCCAGCCGTGCATCTCCATCGGCTGGGTGCCGCGGAACGCGGTGACGACCCTGCGCGGGCTGGCCATCGTGTGGGCCTGGGCGTCCTGCCGCGGGAAGGGCGGGCTGAACGTCGTGTGGTGGTGGCGGACGCGGTCGAAGGCCCACGCGCGGGCCGTCGCGTCGACCTCCTGTTCCTTCCGTGTGGAACAGCTCGGCCGCGTGGGCCGTGCCCAGCGCGTGGCCGATGCTGTAACGGGTGGCGGAGCGGCCGATGACGGCCGTGGTGTGGTGGGGGTGGCTTCGGCAGTCCGGGTGGGTCCTGACGCTGCGTACCGGGCAGGGGCGTCACGGGGTACGCCGTCGGTGATCGCAGTCCGCGGTACGGGCCTTCGGCGGTCAGGCGGATTGTGGCGGGGCGGTTGGGGGGCCGCTGGCGGATGGGCGTAGTCCGGTCAGGAGTTGGTCGAGTGCTTGTTCTGCGGCTTGCGGGTTGCCGCCTTGTGCGATCCACAGGGCGGCTTCGTTCATGGCGCCGGAGAGCAGCTGGGTGTCGGCGACACGTTGCCTCACCGGCCCGTGACGACGGCACCCAGGGCCTGCGGGCCGACTCCCTCCTTGGGAAGGTACTGGTGCTGCGCCGGAGCGAGGAGCCCGGGATCACGGTCCTGTCCCAGGGCCCGGGACGCGAACTCGCCTCTCCCCCCCTGCCCGCTCGGAACGGCGACGGGCGGTGAAGTGCCGCTCGGTGAGCCCGACCACGTGCCTGACCTGGCGGGCGTGCCCCTTCCATGGCGGTCCGGTGCCGCAGGAGGGACGGCGACCGCAGCGTTCCGTACGGGCAGCCCCAGAACCGGAAGGCGCCCGGCGGTGGCGGGGACAGCGGCCTCGAGCACGCTGCCATAGGCCGGCCGCGAGGGGTGGCTGATCCGGCTGGTGCCCGGGATGGGGAGGATGACGGGGGAGTGGTGCAGGAGCCAGGCGCGGGCCACCTGTGCCGGGGTGGCGTCGAGCTCGGCTGCGACGGCGGCGATCTCTGCCTGGGCGCCGCCAGCCCGGGGGTCGACGGGCCGCCGGGGCAGGAACGCGATGCCCGCGGCCTGACAGGCTGCGAGTACCGGCTCGTACTGACGGTCGAGGAGGTTGCAGCAACTCTTGGCTTTGTTCAACTCCCGCAACAGTGTTTGTCGGCGGGTTCGGGCAGCAGTTGATGATGTTGAGGCTCGTGGATGTTGACGAGAAATGATGTCAGTTGGGGAACGGAGTGTTTGACTGGCCTGTATGTCATCGACTCTTGGTGTGCCCCGGCCCGATCAGGCTTCCTACATGCTGCGGGCTGCCGCCGGCGACGCCGGGCGCGCGTACAAGCAGCAGTTGCTGGACCTGTTGGGTCTTCAGGCAGGCCAGACTGTCCTGGACGTGGGATGCGGCCCGGGCACAGACCTGCCAGCGCTGGCGGAACGTGTCGGAGACAGGGGCACGGTGATTGGCGTCGACCGTGACCCGGCCATGCTTGCCCAGGCTCGCGAACGCGCGAACGATCTGCACCGGGTGGAGATTCGTGAAGGGGACGTGCACGCTCTCCCCGTCGAGCCGGGCACGGTGGATCGGGCCAAGATTGACCGAGTCCTCATGCATGTTGTCGACCCCGCGGAGGCTCTTGCGCAGCTCCATCGTGCAACTCGGTCAGGCGCGCGAATCGGTCTTGCCGAACCCGACTGGGACACCCTGATCGTTGACGCTGAGGATCTTGAGACGAGCCGCGCTTTCACCCGCTACACCACTGCAGAAGTGGTCCGCCATGCGACCGTCGGACGCAGTCTTGCGCGTTTCGCCGAACAGGCAGGCTTCTGCGTGGAAGCTGTGCTCGCCACGACACCGGTCTTCCGTGACTTCCGAGAGGCGGACCACACTCTGGGCCTCGGCCGCAACATGCAGCAAGCCATCAACGAGGGCCGCATCGACCGAGACCGCGGCCATCGCTGGTTCGCCAGCCTCTCCCAGGGGCCGTTCTACGCGTCGTTCACTCTCGTCAGCGTGATCTGCTCCCGCTGATTCAGCCTGCCTTGGCGGGTGCTTCGGCTCGTGCTCGGGTGCTGGCGAGGCGGTAGGAGTCGGTGCCGGTTTCGATGATGGTGCCGTTGAAGGTGAGGCGGTCGACGATGGCCGCGCAGAGGCGGGGGTCGGTGAACGTTTTGGTCCAGCCGCCGAAGGACTCGTGGGAGGCGATGGCGACGCTGTTCTTCTCCTCCCGCTCGGTCAGCACCTGGAAGAGGAGTTCGGCGCCGTGGCGGTCGAGTTCCATGTAGCCGAGTTCGTCGATGTAGAGGAGGTCGACGCGGCCGTAGCGGGCGATGGTCTGTTCAGCTGCTTCTCGTCGGCAGCCTCGACCAGTTCGTTCAGGAGCTTGGTGGCCAGCGTGTAGCGGACGCGGTAGCCCTTCATGGCGGCCTCGGTGCCCAGGGCGATGAGCATGTGGGACTTGCCGGTGCCTGAATCGCCGATCAGGCAGAGAGCTGGCTCTTCTTGATCCACTCGCAGCTGGCGAGGGTGTGGAGGGTGGCCGGGTCGATGTTGGGGTTGGCGTCGAAGTCGAAGTTCCGCAGGGACTTCTCCCGCGGGAAGCCGGCTGCCTTGATCCGCCTCTCCGAGCGGCGGCGGGCCCGGTCGTCGCACTGGGCCATCAGCAGCTCGGCGAGGAAGCCGCGGTAGGTCATCTGGTCCTTCATCGCTCGGTCGGCGGTCTCGGTGAATTCATTGCGGATCGACGGCAGCCGCAGCATGCGGCAGGCGGTGTCGATGGCGGCGTCGGCGGCCGGCTCGGGCAAGCCTCGCTGGCGGGGCAGAGTCACTGTGCTTCTCCCTCTGGGTGGTCACCGCCGCTGGCGCGACGACGTCGGAGCAACTGGTCATAGGGGTCACCGACGGCAGGGGCCTGGTGTCCGGCGGGAGGTGGGACAGCTTCCACTCGTGCAGAGACGTCACGTTCGCCGACGGTGCGCCGGGCAGCCGCCGGCCCGCCAGGTCGGGTTCGGGCTCGGCCTGGGCGGCCTTGCGGGCTTCCAGAGCGACTGCGTCGGCGGTCATCGCCCCGGCGCGCAAGGCTGCGGCCAGACCGGCGACGATGTGCTCGTGCGGCAGGTGCCGTCCCAGCAGCAGGACCTCGATCAGGGCCCGGGTGCCGTCCCGCTCGCCGTGAACCTTCTGAGCCTGAGCCCACCAAGCATCGTGGACGGTGGTGAACTTGCCTGCTGAGCGGGCCTGTTCGAGGGCGGTGAAGCCGGGAAACGCGCCGGGCTTGCGGACCAGGACCTCCAGGTAGTGATCCAGCTCCAGGCGGACGGCGCCCTTGGCGATCAGCCTCTCGTGTCGGGCCACTTCCACGTTCTGGTCGTAAACCACCAGGTGAGAAGCGTGCAGTACGACCCGCACCCGCTTGCCGATAAGTCGGATCGGCACCGAGTAGCGATTGGTGCGGACCGGGATCTGGCCGTAGCGGTCGACCCGCGGGGTGAACAGCCGGCCCGTCTCGAACGGCTGCTCGGGCAGCGGCATCAGCAGCGGCTGTTCGAGTGCGAAGTGCTCGGCGACGGTCTTGGGCCGGGTGCGGATGCGGCGTGTGCCGTCCTGCCGGTCCCACTGTTCGGCCATTTCGTTCAGTTCGGCGAGCGAGGCGACCTCGGGGACAGGAAGGAAGTGGTTGCAGCGGAAGGAGCCGATCTGCCCTTCGACGCCGCCCTTCTCATGGGCGCCTTCAATGCCGGGACGGCAGTAGAAGTTCTCGATGTCGAAGTGCGACTTGAAGGCAATCCACCGGTCGGCCTCCACCCTGGCCCGACTGAGTTCCAGCACCCGTGCGACGGCGGCCTTGAGGTTGTCGTAGCGGACCTTGCTCCGCGGGACGCCGCCCAGCGTCCGCAGCGCGTGGACGTGCCCTTCGAAGAAGGCTTCCTGGCCGCAGGAGGCGAACACCCGGTGGACGGCCCTGCCCGAATACGACAGCCGGAAGGAGAACAAGTAGCAGGTCACCAGCTCGCCGGCGAGACGGATCGTCACGTCGCCGAAGTCGACTTCCGCTGCGGCATGACCAGCACCTTTCACCAGGAGCATCCCGATGCTGCCCTGGCAAGAGACCCGGTGCCTCCCAAACTCATCAACACCACCCGTCCGTGGATCGGGGCGCCTCCCGAACTCACCGACAAGCGACGTCACTACTGCTCGACAAAGCCAAACTCTGGACGCTCGCGATGTCGACCGATGCGCGCATCTTGGCGAGTTCCTCGGTGGTGACCTCGGACAGGCCGATGTGGCCGACCTTGCCCTCGGCCTTGAGGTCGCCCCGGGCGCCGAGGAACTCGGCGAGCGGGGTGTTCGGATCGATGCGGTGCAGTTGGAGCAGCTCGTTCCGTTCCACGCGCTGTCCCGACGGTGCGCCGGGCGACGGCGCATGCGTTCGCCCGGGCAGGCCCGGGCTCGCGCCGCCCAGGTGCCGGTGTGGCGGAGCTGTGCAGTACCCAGAAGCCAACCCCGTCCGCGTCCAGCCGCTCCATCCTCTCCCAGCCGACGCCGGCCAGGGCGCTCTCGTCCTCACCCGGTGCGATGCCACGCCGCTCCTGCGGGGTGTTCTGCCCCTGACGTGATGATGACCAGAGCGCCGCCCTCCCGCAGCCGCTCACACCCAGCCCATGAACGACACGACCCTGGCCGCACAAACGGGTACGTCAGCCGGAGCGTGATCAGGCCGTGGCCCGAGTCGTCCAGCAGCGCCGGGTCGTCACGCTCGATGTCCAGCCGCAGCCACCGCACCCTCTCGCCGGCGGCGTGCTCCTCGCTGGCCCGGGCCATCGCACTGTCAGCGAAGCCGACGGCACCCACGGCGCGGCCGGGGGAAGCGAGGCAGGCGGCCAGCTCCCGGTGCCGCACCCACGTCAAGCGCCCGACCGCCGTCCTCGGGAACGGGCGCGTACTCGGCGAGCCGTCGCCGCCCGCGCTCACCGCCCCCGGAAGGTCCTGCCGTCGCCGCAGTGCTCATCCAGCTGTACGGGAGCGGTGTACGTCACCGTGCTGCTCCTGTGCAACGTGTGGCCAGCGGTGTCGCGTGGCGCGGGAGCCCGGGCCACGGTCCGCCGTCCACGGTCGTCTCGCCTTCGCCGTCAGGGCGGTACCAAAGGCCCGGCGTGACGGCGTGGGCGGGATCAGGTCGCCGTCGTGTGGTCGGACGGCCGGGAGCTGCGAGGGCGGGGGAGCGTGTCGGCCGCGGGCGCGAGCCCGTACTGGGCGGCCTGGGCGGTGAACATCCCCTGATACAGGCCGCCCTCGCGGGCCATCAGGTACTCGTGAGTGCCGTCCTCGACGACGCGTCCCTGATCGAGGACGTAGATGTGATCGGCCTTCATGGTCGCGGCGAGCCGGTGGGTGACGAGGACGACCGCGTGCCCTTCCTCGGCCAGGGACCACAGCCCCTCGAACGCGGCGATCTCGGCGTGCGGATCCAGCGCGCTGGTTGGCTCGTCGACCAGCAGGAACGGCGCCTTCCTGTAACGAGTTCGAGCAGTGCCCACCTTCTGCCACTGCCCACCCGAGAGCTGCACGCCCCGCTCGTAGCCCTTGAACACGATCGAGTCCCACCCGTGCGGCAGGCCCTCGATCAGATCGAGCACGCCCGACTCCCCGGCGGCCCCACGCATCCGGTCCATGTCCCGAGGCCGGTCGCCGGCGCCGATGGCCACGTTCGCGGCCGCCGTCATCTCCCAGCGCGGGAAGTCCTGAGCCAGTACCCCGACCGCGGCGAACACCTGGGCACGGTCCGCCTCACGGAGCTCGACCCGCTCGCCCGTCTCACCCGACCACCAGACACTCCCCTCCGTCGGAAGGAGAAGGCCCGCCAGTACCTTCGTCAGCGTGGTCTTCCCCGACCCGTTCGAACCCACCAGGGCTGTCACCTTCCCCCGGGGAACCCGCAGGCTCACACCCTTCAGAGCGGGCAAGTCCGCTCCCGGGTAGGTGAACGACACCTTCTCCGTCCGCACCTCCCGCACCGGCGCGGGCAACGGCGCGCCGGCGAGCGGGATCGCGTTCTCTTCGGCCACCGCGATGGCGTCCTCCGTGTCGGTGAGGAACAGCAACTCCTCGTAGAGCCGGTTGACCTGCTGCACCAGAGACGTGAGACGCGCCGTCGACGTACGGATCGCGATCACAGCCGTCCCGCCGACGGCGAGCGGCAGACCACCGGTCGACAGCAGCCACCACAGCACCCCGTAGCAGGCCAGCGACGCCACACCCGCGAACGTGCCCGCGACCAGATCCGTGGACGCCTGCGCCCGGGCCAGGCGACGCTGCTCCACCTCCGCCTGTCTCGACATCTCCTCGTAGCTGGACAGCAGCTTCGTGCCGGCGGCGTGTACGCGGATCTCCCCGGCCGCGTGCGGGCGGGTCAGGTACGCCAGGAGGGAGACGACAGCCCGCCGGTGGTCGACCCAGCTCAACCGCGAGAGGTAGTCACGGCGCGCGGAGCGGACCGCTCCCCACCCCTTGGGCAGGGCGATGGCCAGCAGCATGGGCAGCAGGACCCAGTGCAGCGTCACGAGCACGACCGCAGCCGCCGCAATACCGATCAGCACGCTCCCCACGCCGACCGACAGCCGGAGCATGCCGCGGGCGGAGTCGGTGCCGAACCGGCCCGCCTCCAGGACCCGCTGGACCTCCGGCCGCTCGGTCGCCTCCACCTCGACGTGGGTGACGGCCGCGTAGTACCGGGCAGAAACCGCCCGCTCCACCTGTGGCTCAAGACGGCCGGACATGGCCGTCGACCACGCCGACAGCAGCGCTGTGGCCACCGCCGCGACCGCGAGCACCACCAGCGACGGCAGAGCGTCGCGCAACTTGTCACCGGTCGGGCCAGCGGCGAACAGCTGCGTGAGAACGCTGTTGACCGCCACCAGTCCCCAGCCGGCTGTCACGCCCTGCCCGAGCTGTGCCGCCACGAGACTCGCCAGCGCCCGCCGGTCCGTCTGCCAGCCGGTACGCAGGACCATGCCGACCATACGGGGAAGAACGGCTGCCATGCGCCCGAACTTCAACCGGGTCAGGGGACCTTCATGGCGGACGTAGGACTGGTCGTAGCGCAGCCGGCCCCCGTACAGCTCGCGCTCGGCGTCCGAGACGCCGTCTGTGACTGCGGCCTTCGGCGGGTTCACCGTTGCGTCGCTGCCTGGTTCGTCTTGCGTCAATGTGTTCCCCTCGTCGACTTCGTGATGGCGTCGACGTGTCCAACGATGCTCCCGCGACATCGAACGCATGCGCTTTCGGACAGGTTGTCCTCCTGGTGTTGCAGCGGATTCCCGAGGTGTGCACCGCACCGACCCTTGTCGTGCAAGAGCAGCCGGCCTCAAGCCGGTTGGCCGAAACGCCGACGATGGCGCTCGCCACGCCGTGACCGGGTGCCTTGGCACCTACCGACGAGGCCGGTCTGCAGTGTGCGAAACGCTCCCCCGGCGCTGTGGCCTGCCCCACAACGGCGGGGCCCGTCTCGCAGTGCGGCTTGCCTCGGCGCGTCACCGTCTGGCGCGCTCCTTGTCCGCGATGACAACGAGACAGCTCCCTCGACGTCGAGCAGGCCGCCGTCGTTCTCCAGCGCCGTTGTGACGTCCTGGCCGGCCGCCAGGTCCACGACGACGGCCGTCGAACCCTCCTCGCGAGTCCACAGGTGCGTACTGAGCCAGGCCCAGGGCAGCCCGTCGTAGCGCACCGAGCGGGCCGCCTCCCCTGGGGGCGACGTAGGGCTCGCCACACCAGGAATCCAGCATCGACCGCCCCGCCACGGCCACCAGCGGCGGCCCGCCGTCCGCAACGCGGCCCGCGACCGTTCGGGCTCCAGCGGTGCGGTGAGCTGCACGACGCGGCCGCCGGCCTCCGCGCCCCGTAGCGCGGCCGACTCCAGCCCCGCCAGCGCCGCCGTACCCCCATGCGACCCCTCACCTGCCACCAGCAGCCCGTAGCCTTCCGCCATCGCTCACCTCACCTCCTTGTCGGCGTCATGTCCTTCGTGATCAACGGCGCCGGGGGTGGCAGGGAGCGAAGCGAACGGGCGGGGTCCAGACGTTCCAGCCGACGCTGGCTTGGAGCATGTCTCACGTGGTGATCTTGGTCAGCTTCTTGTAGCAGGTCAGAGCCGCTGCGAGTCCGAGGAAGGCCAGGAAGTGTGTGCCTTTCCGTTCGTATCGGACGGTGAGGCGGCGGTAGCCGAAGAGCCAGGAGATCGACTGTTCGATCTTCCAGCGGTGCCGGCCGAGGCGTTCGCTGGACTCGATGCCTGGCCGCGCGATGCGCGGGACGATGTTGCGGCCGCGTAGCCACCTCAGGTGCTCGACCGAGTGGTAGGCCATGTCTGCACGGAGCTTGGCAGGGCGGCGTCGGCGCGGACCGCGCCGCGACCGGATCGCGGGTATGCCCAAAATCAGCGGCAGCAGGGCTTGACTGTCGTGGACATTGGTACCGGACACACCGAGCGCCAGAGGTAAGCCCTGGGCGTCGGAGAGGACGTGCAGTTTGCTGCCCTTCTTGCCCCGGTCGACCGGATTGCGCCCGGTCAGCGATCCCCTTTTTTCGCCCGGACCGAGGCGGCGTCGACGATCGCCGAGGTCCAGTCCAGCTCACCGCGGACGCCGAGCTCATCCAAGACGGCCCGGTGCAGGCGTCTCCATAGCCCGGCCTCCGTCCACGCAGAGAACCGGCGGTGCGCGGTGGCGGGTGAGACGCCGAACGTCTCGGGAAGATGCCGCCACGCGCATACGCTCGTCAGCACATACACCACGGCAGTGAACACGGCCCGTTCATCGCACGGAGCCGTCCCCCCTCCCTGCGGCCGCGAAGCGAACGAAGGGAGCAACGGAGCGACCAAGGCCCAGAGTTCGTCAGGAACAACCGTTGCGAAAGATCGACACCCATGGGAAGGCATCATGCCTCATCGACCTCACGCCACGTGAGACGAGCTCTTAATTCTCTGCGAGCCCTTAGGGCCGGACGACCTGTTGTCGACCTTCGGTATCGGGCCGGGAAGCTAAGGTCGTTCCCGCCCCCCGTCGACGACACCAAGGGCACGTCACACGACGTGCCCGTACGCGACTTGCCGCAGCACTCGCTGCGGCCTCCTCCCTCGGGGTATTGCTCCTGCCCGCCACCGCGGACGCCGCTTTGCAGGCACGGGCCTGCACCGACGGCTCTGTCTGCGTTGACAGCGGAGACAACGGAACCGGCTCCCTCTGCGGCTGGAGCGGCGACGACCCCAACTGGAGGAACGGGACCAGCGTGTGCGGTTGGGCGGGCGGCACACGCCGGTGCAGTCCGCCTACACTGCCGTCAACTACGGCGGGACAAAGATGTTCTGCCTCACTCGGGGACAGCGGGGCAACCTGGCCGCAGCCGGAACCTATCTCAGGTCGCACACCTGGTCCTGCTGACGCGCTTCTCAGGTCACCACCAAGCCGTCGCCTCGGTTGCATGGATGCAGTAGCGCTCGTAGGTGCTCTCACCGCCAGCCTTGGGTACCGCACAGGCGGTGACCTGGAACTCGCCGTCATCCACGCTCACCATGCTGGTGAACTGGTCGTTTCCGTACTCAATCTGGGCAGTGCGCTTGGCTCCCCCGGTGGCCTCTGCTGTGACCAGATCCCCTGGGCTCCCGCGTTGGACGCGCGCCCACACCGCCTGGCAGTCCTCGCTGTAGCGGAGCTGGAGAAGGGCGGGGTTGCCGACGGCGGGCTTGTAGGTACGCGCATCCTCGCCGCATCCCTGATTCTGAGGGTTTTTCCCCTCGCAGGCTTCACCCGGACAGGTCGGATCGTCGAGGAAGCCCTTCACCAGGTGATCACCGAGAGGGGTCACAACGGCAGCCACCACGGCGCCGACGATCGCCACGGCGTAGGCCAGTGTCGTCGCTCTGTTGCGCCTGTTCCGCTCACCGCGTGCGGGCGGTTGTGACTCGGGCTCGGGGGATGGTGCGGAGTTGCCGCTGGTGCTGCTTGTCATTACGGGAACCAACCTTGGTGCGCTGACTGGGAGAGACAGAATCCACGCCTGCTGCCGGAGGGGAAAGGCTCACGTCCGAGGCACGGAAGCGTAGAAGGCGCGTAGGCCCGCCTCCTTATGCGCCCCTCGCTCAGACAACGACAACACCGGGGACCGAGCAACGGGCGCTCAGCCGGAGCCCGGCCACCTGACCCCGCAAGGGGGTGTCCGCACCCCGTGCCGGCGCCGGGTGCCGTCCACGTCTCACTCGTCCTGGCCGTCGTCGTCATCGTCGAGGTCGACGACGTCCGGGGCGCGCAGCGACCGCAGCCCGTCGACCGGCTGGGAGACGGTGAAGCTGTAGCGGCCAGGACGTTCAGGTTCCGGTGTTTGAGCGGCGAGAGCCGGGCCACGTCCTCGTCAACGAGGCCCAAGCTGCCGAGCTGGTCCTATCCGAACTTGGCATGCTGACCGCCTGGGGCCGTCTGTCCGCCGATAGGTCGCTGAGAGGAGCGGCCGAATTTCTTGAGGATCAGCGGCCTCCCGGGCGTGTCGCCGAACCGGTTCTCGCGAGGGAGCCCGACGAGGACGTCACTGGGACCTTGGAAAATGCTCCTCATGGACGATGCCTTCACGCTCCTTCAGCGAGCGACTGATCTACTCCCCGAGGGCGCCCGGGCTGAAGACGGTGTGACGGTTGACGACGTACGCGACTGTCAACGGCACCAGGAGTGGGAGCTCGTCCTCGTCCTCCTGACGGAGATCGCGGACGAGCAGCCGGTCTCCTTGCGATTCTGGTCGCTACTCGAGGACGCAGCCCGCCAGATGATGCTGGAGCACAGCGCCGACTGGTGCGAGTGGCGGGCCTGGGAGACGCAGCACGGCACCCTCCGGGCCAGGCTGAGCCTGCTGAGCACGGAGGAGGGCGGACGTCAGACCGCTTTCTCCGGGCAGGGGCAGCTGCGGCCGCTCTGGGACATCGGTAACCGGGCGCCCGATGGTGGACAGTCAGTGAACGTTGCGCGACTGTGGGTGGAGGGTGCGCCCGGCCTGGCACCGGGAAAGAGCGCGACGGTCCGTTTGGCGCCACTCAGCCCCGAACAGTGGCGCCATGTGCAGCCTGGCGATGTGATCACCATGCACGAGGGCAGGCCGGTTGTCGGCTCGGCCGTGATCACCGAGGTCACACCGCCTTCCGTCCCTGGGCGCGAGGAAGATCTGCAGGCGTGATCTGCAGGGTATCCGAGGCGCTCGGGGGAGGTGCGGGTCAGTCCGGGCTGGTCGCGTAGCGACCGCAGATGGGAAGATGACCGGCATGACGATCAACAGAAAGGCCCATGCCGCGTAGGCGGCCTGGGCGCGTCCGGGCCGAGTTGCCGCGCCGGCGCCGGAAGCATGACGACATCACGGCCATCCGTGGCCTCTCCTGAGCAATTGTCAATTCCTGTGGATCACTGCGGGAGCCTCAAGTGTCCCGCAGCCATTGATCGAGGACCGCGAAGTCTTCGTCGGTGAGGCCGCGGGATGACGCGATGCGGTGGAGGAGGGCCGGGGTGGGGTGGGGTGGTGGGTGGACACCCAGTCCCGATCGGCATCGGTGATCTCGTCGTCGACCCAGACGAACGGGCGTCCGTCCGCCCATGACACCAGGGTTCGGGTCTTCCAGTGGAGCCCGTACCACTGGTCCTCGCGTTCATGCTCGTCGGAGGGTTCCGGCCAGTGCACGACCGGCAGGGGTGGCAGGCCGAGCCGCGGTGCTATGTCGGTGTTCGCCTCCTCCCCCCAGGTGGTGGCCCAGACCAGCTCGCACGGCAGTGCCGCGAGGCGAGGCCCGACGCGCGGGTCGAGCCGCGTCAGGTGCGAATCTGTCGCGGTGCCTGACGGCTCGCGCTGCGGGCCGTCGCCGAACGGCAGGAGAGGTCCGTCGACGTCCAGGAACAGCAGCGGATGTTCCTTGCGCTCACTCATGCCGCAGCCTCTTGCTCACGCTCGACTAGGACGCCGCGTTCGAAGCGGGCGCCCTCACGGACGATGTCGTCCATCAGGGAGCCGCTCTGGGTGGTGCCGTCCTCGTTGACTACGCCCAGCACGGGCGTGCCTTCCCGACCCGCGCTGCAACGCGGGCCTACTCGATGACCAGAAGTCGATCACTCGGGAAGGTACGCCCTCCGCGTTCCGCGAGGCACCCCTTCCGAGTCCGATCCACAGGTCTTGAGCATTGCTCGCCTCTCGGCCGCACTCGCTGAGGTTCGACGGATCGAACGTCAGAAGAAGTACCTGTGGCCGGGCTCGATCGGGTCGGCGATGGTGCGCTGGCGGAGCTTTGTCCACCAGCCGAATCGACGGTTGTGGGAGTACGAGAGCGGCGGCCGCACGGAGTGGGCCTGTTGCGGTGATCCGTGGCAGGCCCGCGAGTTCCTCGAAGCGGTGATGCTGGCGATGTCCCGCCGCCGGTCGCGCGAACTCCGCAGTCTCGTCGAGGCTTTGGACCGACGGTACTGATGCGAGGCGGCACCACGGTCACTGCTCGGCATCAAGCCGTCCGGCACTGCTGCGGAAGTCGGGCATGCCGAGGTGAACGGTGGTGTGCTGGGTGGCGAAGGCGCGCATGGCGGTGAGTTTCTGCTCGGCGGCGGCGAGGCTGGCCTCGATCGCGGCGACCTCGCCGAGCCACCCCTGTTCCTTGGCCTCCTGGAGCCGGTCGAGCAGGTTCGCGTGGATCTCCTCCAAGCGGGGCATCTGCTCGGGATCGGGCCGCAGGACGGGACAGCGGATGCAGGCGTGTTCATGGACGCAGGGGGTGCCGAAGTCGCGCGCAGACGCCGAGGGCGACCTTCCGCAGCTCGAAGTGGGCGAGGAAGTCCTGCCATTCCTGCGCGGTGGACTCGCGGTACTCCTCGCTGGGCCGCAGCGACCGGCGGCGGGCGATGAAGGACCGGTGGTGGTTGATGACGTCCTCGGGATAGATCGCGGCATAGCCGAGAGCCGTGTCGACCCTTCGGTGACCGCAGATGCGGACGGCGACATTCGGGGGCAAACCGGAGCGAAGGGCGTCGGTCACGAGGATTCTCCGGAAGTCGTGCGGTGTGTAGCGCAGCTGCTCACCGCCGGGCCCGGTCAGCCCGCTGGCAGCGAGGGCGTCGTTGAGGCAGGTATAGATGTAGTCGCCCGGGATCGCTCGGTCCTCGAGGCCGCAGCGGCGCTGGAAGAGGAACGGCATCGGCGCACTCCAGAGCCGTTCCAGACTGTCGTGGGCGGAGGCCAGGGGCATGGCCTGCTGCCCGTGCCGGACGCGATGAATGATCGCAGTGAGCACCTCGCCGAGCTCTGGTGAGACCAGCAGCAGCCGCTCCCGGTCGAGCTTGGACCGGGCGGGGTGCCACCCACGGGCCCCAGCGCGTCGGTTCGTCGGCGGCCCAGCGGGCGAGATCCTGGTAGAACGTGCGGACGCAGCTGAACACGGTGTGCGCGTTGACCCGCAGCCGGATGGGGATGCCGTGCCGGTCACGAACCATACGGACGCGCTCCCGCCAGGCGGAGACGATGTCGGCTTCCAGCCGCAGCGAGTCGATGCCCGGGTGGTGTTTCTCCAGGTCTCGCCAGAACAGTCCGGCCAGGGTGCGGGCCATGTCCTCCAGCGTGGTGGAGTCGACGTCCACCGCGCGCTCGGTGAGGTAGTCGACCAGGAGGTCGCGTATCGCGGTGCAGGTGATGCCGTGCCGGTCGACCAGGGCTGCCGGTGTCAACTGACCTGGCAGCATCACCGTCTTCAGCCGTGCCGGGGCGTTGGGGCCGAAGACGCCGAGGCCCGCGAGGAGCGCGTAGAAGAGGTGCTTGCCGTGGTAGCCGTTGGTCTGGCGCTCGCCGATGGCGTGCTGCAGCTCGACGCAGTGTCCGACAGGCTCCGCAGCCTGCCGGGCGTGGTGGGCCAGCACGTGCGCGACGACCTCGTCCTCGGCGGGTTCGAGGTATTGCTCCGTGGTGCTGATGTGGAGATGGCCAAATACCCATCGGAGGTCGGTGAGCGAGAGCTGGGGGTCGCGCACCATGCGTTTGGCCGCGCTGTGCCGCAGGTCATGCAGGGTCCAGTTCGCTCCGAAGGTCTCGTTGGCCCGGATGAACACCATGCGGGCAGCGTCGTAGCTCAACGGCCTGATCGGGTCGAGAACCGGGCCCGCCTTCACCCCGAACTTCTACTCCGCGATGTCGAACGCTCGGCTGACGGTGATCGCTTCCCCGCGCCGCGGGGAGACCCCTCTCACCGGGTGAAGGCAGGCCGGGGCCAGCCCACTTCCGCCCTACCCCTTTTCAACATCTCCAAGGAAATAGGAGATGACGGGGTCCTCACCGCCGCCGGACCGGAGAAAGGTGTCGAACCGCTCCTCGTGCACCCGATGGGTGAAGTTCCAGGTGAGAGAGACGCTGTCATCGAGCGCGATGGCCGTGTGATACCAGCCCTGGGGGATGAAGATGGCGTCTCCCGGCGACAGGACCTCGTCGAGCGTGGGCACCGCCTGCTTCCAGCGGGGGAACCTGCTCTCGTCGGGGTGGTCGAGATCCACGGTGCCGCCCTCCGAGTCGGTCAGGAACTCGCCGGTCTCCGGCCCGTACATGATGAAGCGCTTCCTGCCGGTCACCTGGCACAGGCACGCGTCGCTGGCCCAGGGGTCGACGTGCAGGCGCGTCCGCCCGCCCTGTCCGCAGACGAACATGCCCCGCGCTGGGAAGCGGTCATGGGAGGCGTTCACGGGCCCGGCGGCCGGCGGGAGCAGATAGTCCCCCTCGGGCAGCCAAGACGGCATCGACCAGTCGTCCGCGAGTTCCGCGAACGCGTCATCGGCGACGATCATCTGATCATGGCTCTGCTGAGTGAACCAGCGCAGATAGGGGGGTATCCCGGCGTCCCCCTGACCGGTGTGCTCGTCGATGTAGTCGCCGAATGTGGCCACTTCCTCGAGGGTGAAGAGCGTGTCGAACAGTGAGACTTCGGCGTCGCGGAAGCGCTCCTTGAGGTCCTGCAGTCTCCAGGGAGGGGGAACCCTCCAGCCGTTCAGGGATCCCCTCACCACGACCGGCTGGCCAGGCTCCAGGTGATTCCGCAGAAAATCCGCCGCGCTGAGCGCTTCGACCACGTGCGAGGGTGCCATGAGGGTGCTCCGTCCGTGTTCTGGGCCCGGTTCCTATGAGTGGAGCGTGCTTGACGTGTGCCGGCCGCGGCACGGCCCACCGGCGGAATTCTATGAGCGATCTCGCTTCTGCCGCGTAGCCGACCGGGCCGTCTCTCCTCCCTGAGTCAACCTGCCCAGTCGGGCACGTTCATCGGTCAGGCCCTTCCGATACTGTCGCCGAGCCGCATCGTGTCCTACGGTTCCCCAGGGCTGGACCAACTTCCCTGTGGGTCCGGGTTGGTGGTGACGCCCGGGGCGGAGCGTGCTCACTGGAGTGCGGCGCGGATGGCCCGGGTGGTCTTGGCGATGTTGTCGGCTCCAGGGGTTTCAGCGCGCCGATTGCGTGGTTGCGGAAAGTGGCCGTGGCGCGGGATGCGGTCCCCGTGTGGACGGCGGAAGCGTCCTCGGCGAAGGTCACGTCCGCGACGTCGTCTGGGACTTCGACTCCCCGGTGCCCGCGGATCGCGGTGGCCAGCGCGTCCGGGCCTGTCTGGTGGGCCGGCAGGCTGGTCCCGGCGTGGATGGTCTCCCGGCTCTCCCTGCGACCGGTGGCTTTGCGGCGGCGGTGCACGCGGATGACCAGGGCCGAGAGGGGGAAAGCGAAGCCGCCCCGTGCGTCTGCGATGCGGTGCTGCACGGCGATGAAGCCCCTATAGATCGTCAAGCCCGTGGGCGGGGTCCATAAGATGCGTTCGTGGCGCGATTTGATGCGGTCAAGGCGACGTTCTGGGGCGAGGGCCGGTATGGGGTTCAGCCGTCGTTGACCGACGTGGTGGTTCAGGATGCTGAGCTTCGGCTCGGTGTCCGTCTGCCGGGATCGTTGCTGGAGATTCTGCGGGTCAGGAACGGCGGTGCGGTGGCAGAGCTGTGCAACGCCTTCCCGACGGACGTGCCGACGTCGTGGAGCGGGAATCACGTTCCGTTCGACGACATGATGGGCATCGGCCGTCGCGACGGCCAGTTGTCCTTGCTGGACACGGCGTATCTGGTTGAGGAGTGGGGGCTTCCGTCTCCTCTGGTTCTCCTGTCCGGCGATGGTCACTGCTGGATCGCTCTCGACTATCGGGAGTGCGGGAGGTACGAGGATCCGTCCGTGACGTGGTTCGACGTGGACGACGGCACGGAGCTCCCGCTGGCCGCGGACTTCCAGGCATTCGCCGAGGGGCTGGTCGCGGCCACTTCGCTCGATCCCGACGCCTCGGACGGTAACCGGCCAGCGTCATGATCCGGCTTTGGCCGAGCCTGTCGTGTTGAGGGTGTTGGTGCTCACGAGGTGTCTGTAGATCTCGCGGGCGACGAACCTCTTGAGGCACCGCATGATGTCCTTGGCGGACATGCCCTCGGCAGTGCGTCTGGCCACGAAGTCCCGTGTCCGCTGGTCGTGCTGCATACGGACCAGGACGACGGTGTAGAGGGCACTGTTGCCATGTCGGTCTCCGCCGCGGTTGATGCGGTGGCGGTTGGTGCGGCCCGACGAGGCCGGGACGGGGGCCGCGGCGCACGGATGGGCGAAGGAGCGACTCTGTCGGGGATCTTGAGCGTGACCTCATTTGCCTTGTCGGCACCAGCATTCCCAGCTCAGGCCGCGGACGTTGAGGTATTGCTGGAAGGCCGTCGGGGAGCGAGAGCGGTGGGGGTGTCGAGTTGTGCGTGAGGCGAGGCGTTCGATGTTGATGGCGATGCCGGTCAGGATGTGCTGTACGTGCGTTTTGCGGATCCCGTGGTAGCGGCTGCGGCGGGCCTGGTGTCCGCCTGCGAGCTCGCAGATGGTGCCTTCGACGCCGGACCGGGTGGCGTAGAGCCGCTTCCACTGGGTGTCTTGCTGGTCTGTTCGGTTCCGGGCCTGGAGCTCGTGGAGGGGTCGGGGAAGGAAGTTCACGGTGCGGGCAGCGGTGCCGCGGGTGCAGGCAGACCGGTCGGAACACGGGTTGCACTGGTGTGGGCGGAACCGTGCCACGGTGTAGGGAGCCATGGCCGGTGCCTTGAGCCGGATGTGGCTGGTCTCGCCGTTGGGGCAGGTGACCTGGCGCTGGTCGAAGTCGATGGTGAAGTCGTCCCGGGTGAAGCCGGACTGTTCCTTGCTCTGCCATGCTCCGCTGGCTTTGACGGGTCCGACGAGTTCGACCTCGTGGTCGCGGAGGGAGCGGTGCAGCAGCGCGACGGAGAGGTAGCCGCCGTCGAGCAGGTGCTGCCGGGGCAGCAGCTGGCGGTGGCGGAGGCGGGAATGGATTCCGGGGAGGGCCTCGGTGTCCCGGGTCGGCTTGGTGGTGGCGATGTCCGTGATCAGGTTGGCCTGCGCATCGTCGGTTCCGCAGGTCTCGGTGACATGGACGAGGTAGCCGCTCCAGCGGGTATCGCCCCGGATGGCCCGGCGGGCGTCACGGTCGTAAGGCGTGACGATCCGCAGGGCCCCTTTGGGCTGTCCGTCCTTCTCGGTGCGCGGACGTAACCTGTCAGGGGTGTCGAGGAGGAAGTTCTGCACCACGATCTGCCGCAGCGCTTCCGCGCGAGGACCGCGCTGGTGGGGCGGCAGGCGCTGCAGAAGTTCGTGGGCGTCCGCTCCGGCCTGTTTGAGCCGGGTGGCGGGGTGGCTCGGCTGGCTGGGAAGCCGCACGGGACGCCCGTAGCGGGTGGCCCACTCGGCATCCACCAGCCCGTCCAGGACCTCAGGGGCCCGCTGAGCAGCTTCCTCCAACGCCGCGCGTACTGCTTCCAGGACCAGCTCCAGACGGGTGAGGTCCCGCGCGGCAGCAAGGACCTGAGTGGAGTCGCTGCGCTGCCTGCCGCGCTCGGTGACCATGCCGGCCGCCCGCATCCGCTCCAGCGACAGGGAGAGTAGCTGGTCAGCGCGATCGTCCTCGCAAAGACGATCACGGAAGTCGGTCAGCACGCTGTGGTGGAATCCCGGGTCGTCCAGCTCCCGGGCCAGGGCGTACTTGAAGTCGATCCGGCATCGCACCGCCTCGGCCGCCTGCCGGTCGGAGAGGTTCAGTAAGAACTGAACTGAAGGACACAGACCGTGGCGAGTTGCGCCGGCGAGAGTCCGGGGCGGCCGTCGCGCGGGTACCAGGAAGCGACGTCTCTGTCGTCCCAGAGCCCGTCGAGGTGATCACGTACCCACATCGCCGTGGTGCCACGAGGGTTGCTGGCCCGCGCCATCCGGGCCGTGAGCTCGGGAACTACTGCACCGGACCGGGGACGAACGGACACTGATCACCTCAGGAAGACGGAACCACGCAGGACCGTCCGGAGTGTTTCAAGCACCGACAGCCCTTGTCTCGAGAACTCCAAGATCCCCGACAGAGTCCCTCACCGTTCCGTCTCCAGTACCTCGAGCCCTATGCCGAGGCGGCCCGGTCGTGGCTGCATGCCGAGGCCGAGGTCATCGACACCACGCACCTCGCCCCCGCCCAGGCTGCCCAGGAGATCGCAGCGGCCGTCAAGCGTTTAGACCTTCCGGCGCCGCACCCTCGCAGGTGACGACAGTCCTGCTTTGGTGACATCTGTCGTGCTTCGGCTCCAGCCCGTCTTCACCTTGTCTCACGGTTGGGCGTTCCTCAGGCGTTCCAGCCGATGGAGGAGACGTAGGCGAATGAGTCGTAGTCGCTGCCGAGGTCGTGGATGACTTCGTCCCATACGACATCGAGGGTGTCGGTGTCGTCGGTGAGCCAGGCGTTGACGGCTGTGTTCCAGTGGCGGGGCCGGACCGTGAGGCGTCGGGTTTGGAGGTCGCGGCGGTGGCGGGGGTCGACGCGGGTCTGGTCGACGGGGTCGATCTCGATGCGGGTGCCGCCGCGGGTGGTGAGGCGGCGTTTGAGGTCGGTGGCGACGTTGTGGCGCCGCAGGTCCCAGTAGGCGGCGTCCAGCTTCTGCTGGTTCGCCTTGTTGGGCAGCCGTTCTTCGGCGAGCCACGCGTACAGCGTCCGGGGCGTGACGCTGATCCCGGCACGTTCTATGGCGGCGTATCCGGCCGCTGATGCGGTGAGGTACCGCAGGCGGGCGGCGATGCCGCGTTCGGTGTCGGCCGGCGAGGTGATGCCGGTGACCATCCGCTCGATCCCGATACCGAGGGCGTCCGAGCCGGGGATTCCGCGGGCGTTGTAGTGGCCGAAGTCCCTCCACCGCCCGGCCATCAGCGGCCCCCGCCCACAGCCGCGACGCTATAAGTGACCGGGGCCCCGTCACGGTCGGTCTTCACCTTCATCTCCGCCAGCCCCCGCCCCTCACTCCAGGTCTGCCGCCAGTCCCCGGCCACGTGGAGCTCGTCGGTGCCCAGCGCGCACATCACCGTCAGCCCGGCCTGGTGGGCCTTGTAGGCGCGGCCCCACAGGTTGGCGAAGGCTTGGGAGCGGATCAGGTGCATCCAGTCGGGGCGGGCGATCTCGCGGTTGTGGGAGGACTCGCCCAGGGTGGAGACGAACTTGGAGTACATCGCCTTCACATAGGTGTTCGTGACGTCGTCCCCGGCGGCGATGGCGTCGGCGCGGGCGGCGGCGAGTACCTGGCGCAGGCTGTTCAGGAACGTCTCGGTGGCCGCGCTGGTCCAGGACTCATGGATCACCGGCGCCTCCACCAGCCGGTGCTTGGGCCCGGCCAGGCGCAGCAGGAGCCGCAGCGTCGGCTCCGTCACCCACACCGGCCCCGCCTCCTCCCGATCCCCCAACGGCGACGGCAGATCCGCATGCTCCCAGACGGGCGGGGTGATCAGATGCACCCCCGCCCGCTTACGGTCATGCTCCCCGCCGACGGTGTGGGTGAGCTTCCCGATCGGCAACCACGTCTTCAACGCCGACAAATAAGCCGCATTCACATCCAACGCCGTCACCGCCACCTCACCATCCGGATGACGCCGAAAGCCCGGATGCCGCCACGACGGCCGGGCCTCCCAGATCAGATCCGGATCGGTCTTGGACGGCTTACGCAGGATGTCCGGCAAAGCAGGGTAGGCGGTGTGCTCATACCGCGCCTGCGCCCGCGTCCGCGCGAACAGGGCCATCACGTCCGGGATCGCCCGCTTCACCAGCGCGCCCGCCGCCGCGTCCGCGTCCCCGCCGGCCCGGGTCAGCTCCTGCTCCACGGCCGCAGCGATCTTTCCCCGCGACTCCGCGTGGACCTGCTCGGTGGAGGTGGTGCGGCGCCGGTTCTGGTGCCGGGCGTACCCGGCCCGCGCCTGACGCGCCACCGGACTCTCCGCAACCGGTGCCTGCGCGGCCGGTGCTTGCGCGGCACTGGAGGCGGCCTGCGGCGGCGCGGCGGTGTGCGGCTCCTGCGCCGGGGTCGGGGCGGGGTGGATCTGCGCGAGCCCTTCCAGTAGCCGCAGGTATTTCCCCCGCGACGGTGAGGATGGCATCCCGCCGGCCTCCCAGTTCGCCACCGTCTGCCGCCCCACACCCACCGCCCGCGCCACCTGCTCCAGCGACAACCCCGCAGCTTTCCGCAACCGCACCCGCTCCGCCGGATCGTCAAACGCCGCCGCCAGCTTCGCCTCCGCCAGCAACGCCGCGACCCCATCACCCTCAAGCTCACCACTCATGGCAGTATAATACACGATGAATTAACGCTCGTTTGGACATTAACTAGCACTTGAATGGGTGAAGTGCCATCCAGCGAGAGACGGTGCGTCGGTCGGGAGGCCGGCCAGGTGACCGAGGCCCAGAGCTGGCTCTCATATCCTGCTGGCAACTGACCTTCCGTCAGGCGAATTTGTTGCGGCACGCTGGTCACCCTTCCATCGGCGGCCCTGACCACCAGCGGCACCTCAGTGGGCGACCTGGCCGCGCAGGAAGCGGCGCTCCTTGATGCGTCGACGGACCTGCCACCAACGGGACGTGTAGGCAAGGTCTTCCCAGCAGATACCCAAGAACGCATCACGGGCGGCCACCACGGTCCCGGCTTGTCGCTGGAAACGGTCGGCGTTCTTCTCACCCAGGCCCAATTCGCTGGTCGCGGCAACGAGGATCTCCGCGGCGGCGATGACGTGCACGTTGCCACACAGCCGCACGCCCTGCAGCGCGCCGATGAGGTCGCTGCTCAGCTCCCACGCCTGAGGCACCTGGCCCACTCGAGTCGTCTGAGCCGCAGTTGGTCAGGGCCGTGGTCGCTGACGTGGTTGGCGGGTGGCTATGGTTGTGCTCGACCGTGCGAAGTCGACTGTGCGGCTTCTCGCGCGGCGGCGACGAGGGGCATATTGCGGTGCTCGGCTGGCCAGGCCAGGGCTGAGGTGCACGGTGGTAGACCCTCGACATCGACGTAGCTGATGCCGGGGCGTTGGAAGAGGTGGCGGGCGGCGTCGGGGAGGAAGGCCATGGCTTCACCTTGCGCCACGATGTGTAGCAGGGCTTCGATGTCCACAGCCGCGGGCCCGTAGCGTACCGGGGTGCCGTCGGGGCGCGGGTCCACCGCCCAGAAATCCCACCAAACCCGCGGTACCTGTGGGGGGACGTCCACCACTGCATACTCGGCGAAGTCGCCGAGAGTGACCCGGGGCTGGGCGGCCAAGGAGTCGTCAGCGGACAGGCAGGCCACCCGGGGCTCGGTAGCCAGGTAGTGCACCTCGATGTCGTCGGGCACCGGCGGCCGCAGGAAGACCACATCAACCTCCCGCCGATACAAAGCCGCCAAGTGGTCGACGAAGTTCAAGCCGAGGACCTCCACCTCCAGGAGGGGGTACTGGCGGCGTAGAGCCCCGAGCACAGCGCGGGTGTGCGGCATAGCCGCCTCCGCGCCGATCGTGCCCACTCTCAGCCTGCCGGACAGATGACGCCCCCGCGCATCCGCTGCCCGCCGCAGCCGATCCATCGCCTCCACGGCAGCCTTGACGTCGGGCAGCAGCGCCCGGCCGGCCGCGGTGAGAGCGACCGCCCGGCTGGAGCGATCGAAAAGAGTCACCCCCAGACGATTCTCGAGGCCGCGAATCTGCTGGCTGAGGGCGGACTGGGTGACATATAACCGGGTCGCAGCGTGGCCGAAATGCAACTCCTCGCTCAGTACCAGAAACAGCCGTAGCTGGTGAATGCTGGGTTCCGACGACGACTTTGCGGCCACACCGCCGGCCCCCTCTGCCGCTTCACCTGCAACCATGAACAAGAGCTTATCGAACACGTCGCAAGTCTCATAGGTCACCGCATGACACCGGCCGTCTTGCCGTGCGAATCTCTAAAGGCACCCGGATGGCCGATAGTCAGTCATGCGGAATCGGGACCGTCTCTGCCTCGGGACAGAGGAAGAAGGGGGAATCAAAGCAGAGGCGTTGGGCCAAATCCTGTGAAGTGTCCAGCACTCGCTTTGTCTCCAAGGCTTCGGCCTGAGTCGAGGGGTCTCCACTCCGCCGGTCCGATGTCCGCAGACTGACCATGATCACCTCGGAGGGACAAGCATGATCTTACGTCGCAAGGTAGCGGGACTCATCGCGGGGGTGAGCCTGATCGTCGGTGGCCTCATGGGCACCACACCTGTTCAGGCCGCTCCGTCTGGGGACCGGGCAGCGAGCACCACCACGCAGACCGTTCGCACATCTGCGGTTGGCGCAGAACACAAGCTCGAGGTGGCGGCCACATCACCGTCAATCAGCCCCGCCGCCAAAAGGATCCGCTATGTCACCGACGGATCTTACAGTTGCTCCTACGGCACCTTGTGCCTTCGCGTCTGGGATCCGACCCGCGGTAAGTACAAGGTGTTCGACCTGTACTACTGCAACACCTATCACCTGTCCTACTGGGGCTCTGGCGGCGACGGCGGCGGCTTCTACAACAACCAGACCACCGGCACTGTAGCCACGTTCTACAACTCGACCGGTGGCGTCTACCACTCCTCCACCGCGTACAGCGTCGCCCCGTCCTGGTTCAGCTGGGACCCGGTCTGGACGGTCAAGAACTGCTGACACGGTCACTCGCACGGCGACGGCCGCCTTGTTATCCGGGGCGGCCGTAGCCGTCTGCTATTTCCGTGGGAGTCAGGAGCCCAAGGTGCCACCCAGCTCGCTGGGCACGCAGGGCACATCAGCCAACCGGTAGGGGAGGTGACCACCACCGCCAGCAGCGACACGGAGCCGCCAGACCCGGCTGGCCAGAAGCGCGGCGAGGGCGACGGTCTCGGGGTAGGTGACCAAATCCCGCGCCAGGATCCGCCACCGCTGCGGATCCTCGCCCGCAGGCATGGCCGCCTCCAGCCGCATCGCCCACAGGCGCTCCTCGGGCCACACCTGCGCCCACCACCAGGCTGTGACCGCCTCAGCAACCTGGAACGCCGAAGCAGCGACGGGCGAGCGGCGCATCAGCCTCCGGTGATCGGCCTGCGCCTGGACCACCTCCGGACATCCGGCCAACCCGACGACACGGCCCTCGATGCCAGGCACGCCCATCAGCCAGCACCGGTGACGTGGGCAGACTCGCTGGTGCGCAGCCAGGTACACCCGGGCTGGTGCAACGCGACCGGTCCGCGCAGCCACACAGCCCGGGCACGCTGGGCCCC
Organism: Streptomyces sp. WMMC1477; assembly: GCF_027460245.1. Taxonomy (NCBI): domain Bacteria; kingdom Bacillati; phylum Actinomycetota; class Actinomycetes; order Kitasatosporales; family Streptomycetaceae; genus Streptomyces; species Streptomyces sp. WMMC1477. The sequence continues at coordinate 5,578,644 of NZ_JAPZBD010000003.1, forward strand.
AGGCGGCAACCGTCTCCACTCCGTTGCGGAACCGCGCCGTCGGCCTCTCCTTCGAGGGGCCCGGTGGCTCCTCCCGCGTCCAGGTCGGCAACGCACGGCGTAAGCCCACGTGCGGCACACGACACAGCGCCGCGACCCGGTCCCGGGCCGCGGCGTTCAGGAACACCTCACTGTCGCCCTGCAGAGCCCCGACGACGCCCTGCTGGCCAGCCACTTCGGTAACCGACGACAGCAGACTCCGCACCGTCAGCCCGTAACCGTCCGCGATCCGCCCCAAGAACGACAGCGTCATCTCACCCTGCAGGGGAGCTACCCGAAGGGCACCCGCAGTTAGCAACATTTTCCCCACCCATCCCGTGGCTTGTGACAAAGACCGTGCTTCGGCTCAGACGAGCTGTGACTGAGCGGCACAGTTGGCCAGTGTGGCCGACTGGAGCACTCGCCGGTCCGCGACGAGATCAGCCGCCCCGGGCCAGCCTGTGTGCCTCACCCGCGGGCAGCCGATTGGTCGGCCGCAGACGTGGATGCAAACGCGCACGGTCCCTGCGATGGCTGCCGCCGCACCGGTAGGCGCGCCGCTGGTTCGCGGCATCGACGCCCCGCCTGTCTGCGACGGGCTCTAGTGGCCCCACCAGAACGGGTTCCGTTGGCGCCACCAGGTGTTCGACTGTCGGGTCGGTGGGCGGTCGGTGCACAAGCGGCACCTGCGAGAAGAGGCCGTCCGGGGCTCCAGTGAACTGTCGGCCGCCCGTTCGAGGGGCAGGGCTAAGTCAGTCCGTCCGGGTGGGGCCAGCGAAGCCGTTCAAGACACCCCGCCCAACTCTTCTAGGCGGTGGCCACCCCGTCGCTCCGCACCTCGGCGGATGAGTCTGGTCGTCGTCGCCGGGTCCTCCCAGATTCAGTGCACCGCCCAGTGGAGTCCAAGACCGGCCAGCGCCTGTCCAGGGGCAGGATCTCTGATCATTCGTTGAGGTTCTGAGCTGGGGTTATCAGTTTGCAGGCCGCGGCGTTCAAAGGGCACGGCTGTCTGGGGGGATTCTGCTGTCGTGGCCTGGTCTGGGATTTGTCAGCTTGAGGGCCGGGTGGTCAGGTCGGGTCCCCCTTGATGTTCAGTGGTCAGGTTCAGTGAGCCTTTGCCAACCTGGGCTTTGAGCTGTCCAGTTGGCTCGACACAGGGGTGAAGCCCCTGGTAGACGGGTTCACGACCAAGATCGCCCGATACCCACCAGAGGCTTCACGTGCTTGTCTACCCGTGCGGGCTGGACGTGTCCAGTCGGTCCCTGACCTTCCTCGCCGCTCGTCTGCGCGAGCACCGTCGTCGGATCGGAAGCCGCTGGCGTCGGCTCACCGTCGGCCGTCAGGCCCTGCTGGTGCTGGCGCATCTACGCAACGGGACCACATATGCCCAGCTCGCGGCGGGTTTCGAGATCGGCACGAGTACGGTCTACCGGTACATCAACGAGGCCGTCGAGCTGCTGGCCGCACTCGCACCGACCCTCGCCGAGGCGGTTCGGACCGCTTCGGGGAAGGCCTACGTCCTGCTCGACGGGACGCTGCTGCCGATCGACCGGATCGCAGCCGACCGGCCCTTCTTCTCCGGCAAGCACAAGAAACACGGGATGAATGTGCAGGTCCTCGCCGACCCCTTCGGCCGTCTGCTGTGGGCCTCACCGGCCCTGCCCGGCGCGGTCCACGACGTCCGCGCGGCCCGCGAACACGGCATCGTCGAAGCCCTCACCGAGGTCGGCGTCACGTGCTGGGCGGATAAGGGCTACCGGGGCGCCGGCGGCACAGTCCGCACCCCGTGCTGGGGACGGTGGGAGACCCTCTCCGCAGGTCAGAAAGCCGTGAACCGGTCCCAAGCGAAGATCCGGGCCCTCGTCGAGCAGGCCGTCGCCACTCTCAAGGCCTGGCGGCTCCTCCGCAGGCTCCGCTGCTCGACCATCCGCACCACCGGCCTCGTGCAGGCCGTCCTCGCCCTACATCTGGCCAGCTCAAAGTGAGGTTGGCAAAGGCTCAGTGACTCTTGGTAAGGCTGGTGAGCGGTCATGGCTGGGCTGCTGGGGTCGGGGCGTCGGCATGTGCCCGGGTGTCAGGTTCAGCTAGGAGGGGTGGCCTGCCATAGGGATGCTGTTCCGGGCAGGGTCTGGGCGGTCAGTCGGGTGGCGGGCGCGGCGTCGGAGTCGGGGCCGAAGCTGACCGTGGTGGCTATCAGACGGCATGTGTCCGCAGCGAGAGGGTCGTCGATCTGGATAAGCTCGCCGGTGTTGAGCCAGTAGTCGTTGTGGACGCTGAAGTGGATATTCTGCGGAGTTCCGGGTTCGAGGTCGATGTCGGTGACGTTCTGCAGGAGGAGCGGGCTTCCGTAGAGGGCAAGTTGGCCGAAGACATCGCTGGCGGCGAGTTCCACGAGCTGGTCTGCGGCGTCGAAGGCATTGGCGAACTGCCGGGCGGGACCGGTGAGCTTTTCGATCTCTTCGTCCAGCACGGTGCAGCGATAGTTGTGCCGTAGGAGCACACGGTTTGCTTCGTGGGCATTGATGGCTGCGTCGGAGAGTCCTTCTCTGAGGCGCGCGCGTGTCTGACGCAGCTCCTTGCGGCTTTCCTCGTCCAGGGCCTGCCGGGCTGCTGAGAGCTGCTGCCATGGCTGGCTTGCTTGCAGTGCGGTGGCCAGGGCGCGGGCGCTTTCTTCGAGTGCGCGCACTTGGCTGGACGTCGCCCGCAGCGGGCGGGTGGCATGTGGCGGCAGGTTCTTCATCTGGAGGCCGGCGGCGCGCTCGCCGGGTTGCCATGTAAGGCGGCGCGTCCACTCGGTGGTGGTAGACGCGGTCCCAGGGGCGAGCTGCGGAGCGGGCAACTGCGGGTAGCCGGGCATGCGGGAGCGCAGCCAAGCAATAGTGGTTCGGTGTGCAGACTCGATGCGTGCCGCTGTCTGTAGCCAGGCGTTCCACTGGTTCGGGTCGAGTGAGGGGCCCGAGGGTAAATGGGGGACTTGGCCGAATATGTGCACCTCTCGGGTCAGACGCATGGGCGTTCCGGCGATGTCGGCGCCAGCGGCCTGCATGTGCTGCAGCCTGCCTGATACTCCTCTGGTTCGGGTAGGTGAGTTGCGGGGCAGTTGGTGGGCGAACTCCTGCACGACTGGCAGGGCTGCCCAAGCGTCGGCTTGTTGCGTTACGGCTTGCCAGACAGCTGGGTCGGTCATGGTGTCCATCCGTTCGATGAATCGGGCGGTGTGTATTAGGGCACAAGCCACGATTTTGTCGTGAGAGCTTCGATGGCTTCCCGGACTCGCTGAGCAGCCGTGACCGCGGGTGGGGTGTCGAGTAGATACTCGAGGGTCGTGGAGCCCCCGCGCTGGCCTCGCGAAAGGCTGGGACCATCCGACGCTTCGGCGATGGAGGTGCCGATAGCACGTTGATAGTCGACGGGCGTGTGCACGCCCAGTGCGTCGTGCCTCGGCTGACCGATGACAGCGTGAAGGCCCAGCGGACCCACCTGGGCTCTCAGGCGCGTGATGTGACCGGGCGGCGCGATGCGGTCGATCATCTGGTTGGCCGCCGTGGCGGTCTGTTCGGTGTGCTGGGTCAGCGCCTCTTGGGGAGTCAGATCTTTCGCTGGACGCATTGGGGAGCCTGTGCGCTGGTTAAGGCAGGCGAGTAGTTCCTGGCGCCACAACCTTGTCGCAATTGCCAAGGGGCCGGCCTTTTGGTCCACGACGGCTGCTTGACAGGTGTGCGTGAGTTCGACGCCGGAGGCCTCGTCGATCCAGCCTGATCCGGCACTGGGAGGGCGCATTGCCAACACTCTTCCGTCCCTCAGCCGACTCATTACGACGGATGGCTCTTGAACTGAGGAAAGGTAGCGGAGCAGCGCGACCACCTCGGCGGGCGCTTCCTGGCCGAGCGGTCTGCGGTCATAGCGAGCCAACGCCACTGTGGTGAACGGCAGGTCGCGGGCAACCAACCCTGCAGCTTCCTCGTTCACGCCCCCAATCTCTGCGCAGAACAGCATGCGCTGGTCGTCACCGGCGACGAGCCGTCCGGGAAGAGCTTCGGCGCCGTTGGCGTGCGCTGCTCCGGCGAGGTAGTCCGCGAACGAATCGTGCATGGCGGCCACCGTCTGGTCCCATCCCAAGGCAGTGATCAGTCCGCAGCGACGGGCCGTTTCGTGGAGGGCTGATGTGTCAGCTGCCAATCCCACGCCGTGAAGGGCGGATGCCGCCTGGCTGAGTAGGTGGTGCCATTCGTAGACGTCTGCGTAGCGGCGACCGTCATTCAGCAGGCGGGCGAAGACGATGCCCAGCGCCGTACGCACCGCTGAGATGCCGGATGCTCCGTTTCGCGCGGCCAGCTGTTCGATGAAGGCCCGGTAGAGGTCTGCTCTGCTCTTGGGAGCCGTCTGGTCGTTAAGGAGTGACAGGGCCATGGAGAACAGCAGGGGGTTGGCTGCCGCGTCATCCAGTGTCTGTTCTAAAGCCACTACCACAGTGCGAGCCGACTCTGGCCTTCCGGCAGCAGCAGTTGCCTTCTCCACCAGCTCGACCCGTTGCTCATGACGCAACCCCACCATCTCGTACGTGGCTGGAGACACATTGCTGGGCAGAATGTCGCGCAGTGCTGCCACATCGCGTCCCACCAGGACAATCCGTGCCCCACGGCCAGAAGAGACGGGGGCCAGCAGCTCTTCGTGCAGGGCGCGGCGCATCGGTCCAGCGATCTCTGAGGCGCCGTCGACGGCCAGGGTAACGGTGTTGTCCGACAGGGCCTGAGTGCCGGTGGCCGTGGGGAACGCTTCTCCAAGTACCGCAGCGAGGCCATCGGCAGCAAGAGCGGCTAGACGCCCGGGCAAGTAGCTTTCGGCGTGCACCATGATCACGGCTTTGCCCGCTTCTGCGGCCTGCTGCCGCAGAAGGCGTATCGCGGTTGACTTCCCTGTCCCCGTCCGGCCGGTAAGGAGCACTGGGCCGGCCTCACTGAGTAGTTCCCCGAGGTGCGTTTTCTGCCCTTCTCTCCGTTCGTGCTGTCGGGAGAGAGAGGGGACTTGCACTTGCATGTCGGCGACCGAAGGCACGATCGCGTCCTGCACAACGCTGTGTGTAGCTGCCTCCAGGTAGCTTGCCCGTGCAGTTGCCCACCGGTGTGCAGGAGACTGTTCAGCGGGGACGCCTAGAAGCGCCGCGATGATCTGGCGATCCATCTCGCGATGGTGCGGTTCGGGGTTGCTGGTGAAGTCGAAGAGAGCACGGAACAAGCGGTCGACAGCCTTTGTTGCCTGTTCCCGCAGATCCTCGTCTGTGCGAGCTGAGGGCAGCATCGCGGCGACTTGACGCTCGGCACGTGCCAGCAGAGCACCGGTGTTGGACGGGTCCTGACGGATCGTCGCTTTGCCCAGTGCTATGTAGACAGGGTCGTCCATGCCTACACCGAGCAGTCGGGCGAGGGCATCGGTATCCCCTTCCGCCGCAGATGTGAGGACCTGCTGCACACGTTGGCCGCTCGGACCGAGTCGTCCATCCGTGAGGAACTCGAACGATGCATGCGCGGCCGAGGGGAGCACAGCCCAGCGTTTCAGCACGGTGAGCAGCGCTGACTCGCCCCACGTGTAGTCGGTGGCGCGCACCTTGACTTGGATCGCGTGGCGCAGGGTTCCATCACGTCCGAGCAGTTCGATGTCGACAGCGTCGTCGGTGCCCTCGACCCGAAGACCGCCCAGGTCGGGGTCCTCTAGGACCCCGACTGCCTGGAGCACCCCCTGCGCCTGCTGGTACGCAATACCCCGGACCGTGTCTACGCCGCTCACAGCCCTATGCTTCCACGCCCCTCTGACAAGCCGCGCAGCCGTCTCGGTGCGGCGAGGACGTACCTGAAGCCTGTCCCACCACCCTTGCGTGTGGCATCCAGCGCTTTCGTCTATGCGGATGTTGGTGACTTGACTGGCTTTGTCGGTGGCGGCGAATTGGAGTCCAGACAGTAGCCCTGCCGGTGGCCCGGCGGTCGCAACAGTTAGCCGGCCCTGCACCTGACCGCCCGCTCGCCAAGGTGGACGAAGCCCCCTCGCCCGGGGTTGTAGGGAACGCGACGCGGTCCAGCGCACCTGCGGACTATGCCGCAGCAGCTCAGTCGTGGCGGGTCACGCGGTCGGATGGATGCAGATGCGGGTCAGGAGGTGTTGTTGGTGGGGGTGGAGGAGTGGCCAGCGGTGTCGTTGACTGTCGAGCCAGCCGCGGGTGGCGGGGGTGTGGGCGTGGGTGTGTGCGCGGTGGTAGTTGCGCTGCCACAAGATGGGCCAGGGAGGGTTCCACCAGGGGTCGATCGTGGCGAGTGCTTGCTGGGTGGGGGAGGGGTGGCTGCGTTTCTTCGCGAGTTCGCGCTGTCGGTTGAGCCATTCGCCGAGGGGAAAGCCGTCATGGACGGTCTTGAGCGGTGGGCAGAGGTGGCCGTGCTCGGCAGCCCAGGCGCGGGCATGGGTGAGGGCTTCTGCGTGGGGCCGGGGGCGAGGGCTGGGCGGCCACCGTTTCGCTGTGTGCGCGGTGATGCCGATGGCGTTCAGCAGACGCTGCTGGCCGGGGTGGAGCTGGCGGAACTGCAGGCATGCCCGAGTGACCCAGCTGCCCAGGACGGTGCTCGCCGCGGGGATGCGGGCGACGGGGTCGAACGGCTCGCCCGCGGCGATGTGGTCGCGGGCGCGGTAGTAGTTGCGCTGCCAGACGGTGTCCCAGGGCGGGTTCCACCACGGGTCGATCGCAGCGAGTTCGGCCAGGTGGGGCGAGGGCTGGAGTCCGGCGCGGGCGCGTTGCTTGGCCCGGTTGCGTTGGCTGTACAGCCACGCGCCCAGGGGGTAGCTGTCGTGCCGTGTATCACGGGGAACGGCGAGGTGGCCGTGCTCGGCGTGCCAGGACCGGGCGTGAGCCAGGGCCGCGTCGAAACCTGGCCTCGTATCGGGTCTGTGCCCGCGTCGGCTGTGGGACTCGACGGGATGCTGCGGATCGGCGGAGTGTGGCCGGCCAGGGGGACGTGTGCGGTTCCCCGGGCTTCTTCCTGCCGGCCGCACGGGCTTGTCGTGCACACCCTGGCCCGCGGTCTCGGATCGTGCCGTTAGAGCAATGAGTGGGTGCGTCCGGCGCAGGGCCTGGGCTGTTTCGGCGGTGATGCCGATGTCGGCGAGGAGTTGTCGCTGCTCCTCGCTGAGTTCGTCGTAGGTGGCGCACTGGCGCCACAGCCAGTCGGCGGCGGCAGAGTCGTCGAGGTCCCTGAAGCCGTTCTCGGCCTGGAGGAGGCGGCCCGCTGCGGCATCGCGGGCGCGGCAGTAGTTGCGTTGCCAGCGCAGGTTCCAGGGCGGGCACCACCAAGGGTCGATGACATGGAGAGCCTGTTGCCGTTCGGGGGACAGGACTTTGCGTTGTTGCCGGCTTCGTTGGCCGGCGAGCCACCGGCCCAGCGGGTATCCGTGGTGCACGGTGGTCACGCTGACCGGGGCGAGGTGTCCGTGTTCGGCGGCGTAGGAGCGTGCGTGGGCGAGGGCTTCTTCGGCGGCGGCCTTGAGGTTGCGTCGTCTGGGCCGGGCTTCGGCCGCCGCGGCAGCGTCGATACCGATCTGGGTGAGCAGGCGTTGTTGTTCGGGGTGCAGGAACGGGTGGCGGGTGCACTGCAGGTACAGCCATTCGCCCAGGCTGTAGCTGGTGGTGGGAAAGCCGCTGGCGGGCTCGAGCCCGCCAGCGGCCCCGGCGTGATCGCGGGCTTGGTGCCAGGTGCGCTGCCAGAGGGTGCTCCACGGTGCGTTCCACCAGGGGTAGATGCTGCTCAGGGCGGTGACTTGGTGGGTGGGCATTTTGGTGTGGCGGTTGCGCAGGTTGGACAGCCACGTGCCCAGCGGGTAATCCCCCCAAGCGTCTTCCTTGGGGACCGCCAGGTGCCCGTGCTGTTGGTGGTAGAGGCGGGCGTGTGCGAGGCCATTGTCGAAGGCGCGCTCGGCATGGAGGCTGTGGCCGCGTAGCCGTTTGAGGGGCTCTGGTGCTGGCAGCCCACCCTTGTCGCGGTCACCTCGCGCATCGAGGAGGTCGCTGAGGGGGCGGGGCCGGTGCGACGAGTGGACCTGCCACAGCGAGTGCTGTGCCGTGGATCTCGGGGCGAGGCGTGTACGGACGCAGGTGTGGGCCCAGACGAACAATGGCCCGCGGGTGACGGTGGCGAGGTGGCGGGCGACCCAGGGCCGCTGGAGCTGGCGAGCGAGCTCGTCCAGCAGCGCGGGCATCTCACCGAGACGGTAGGGGAGATGCCCGCGCGCCTCTGCGATGGTCTGTTGCTGCCAGTGGGGGCTGGCCAGGACCCGCGCGATTGCGATGGTTTCGGGATAGGTGATCAGGTCGCGCGCCGCCACTTTCCACCGGTCTGCGTCAGCACCGTCGGCACGAGTGGCCTCAAGACGGACCGGCCACAGCTCTTCCTCGCTCGACCAGGGCTGCCCCCACCAGAAGCCGGTCACGGCGCGTGCGACCTCGAAGGCCTGCGCCCCGGTCGGGGAGCGGCGCAGCAGCCGGACATGCCGCTGCTGGGCCTCGATCACCTCCGGGCACCGGCCAAGGGGCACGGGCAGGCCGCTGGTGCCGGGAACGTACAAGAGCCAGTACTGGTGGCGCGCACACACGCGCTCCTCTGGCGCCAGATACCGGCGTGCGGGCGTGCGGCGCCCGGTGCGGGCGGCAGCGCAGGCAGGACAGGCCGGTCCCCACGCGGCGACGGCCTCCTCACCACGCGTCAGCCGCCCGACCGGGCCGTCCCCGTACTTGCCGCACGGCTCTTCCCGTGTCCATGCGGGCAGGGCGCGCTCGAGCACGTGCGGCGCAACACGGCACAGCGTGGCAACGCGGTTGCGGGCCTGGGCGTTGAGGTGGATCTCGCTGTCCGGGTGCAGCATGCCGGTGAGGTTTTGCAGGCCGCCGACGTCGGTGACGGCGGCGAGGAGATCGCGGATGGTGAGGTGGTAGCGGGCGGCGAGTCTGTTCAAGAACGACAGCGTCAGCTCTCCCTGCAGCGGAGCCACTCGTCCTGCTGCGCCGCAGCCGATGGTGGGCACGACCGCGCCTGACACTGCGGGCCTGCGTCCCCCAAGCCCGCTCCCCGGCGCGCGGCCGTGCGCGGTCATGCTGCGTTGGTGTGCCACGCCGGATGCGATGCTCCTACTCCCGTCGTGCGGGCCGGGCCGGCCGGGCCTGGGTTTCGGCGGCTGCGTCGAGCTCCACCTCGCTCAGCAGCTGCTTGGTGATGCGTTCGGTGCCTTCGGTGATGGCGACCAGGGCGGCTTCGCGGAGGAGGTGAGAGAGGCTGCCGATCCGCCCTGCTGTGCGGGTGTGGAGGTAGGCGGCGTGCTTGACAAGTGTTCCGGGACGGTGTGCACGCAGCCTCAGCAGGTCCTCCACGGCCCGCACGAGGTCGTCCCAGACCGCCCGGTCCTGCTCGGTGGCATACGCCAGCGGTCGGTGGCGGAAGATCTTGAAGCGGCCGGCGATCTGCGCGCCGCGCACTCCGCTGAGAAGTGAGGAGGCCTCGACGTCGATCGCGGAGTACACGAAGGTGGCCGGGATGCGTTCGCCGAGGTACTTGAGCTGGTCGGAGGTTTCGGCACCGGCGCGCCGCTGGGTGTCCAGGAGGTGGACGTCGTCGATGAGGACCAGTTGGGTGCCCAGTTCGCACAGCAGGTCGCACACGGCACCGGTGATCTGGGTCTGATTGAGGCGGTCGGTGACGGGCATGCCGAGGAACCGGGCGAACTCGCTGACAAGCATCTTCGGGGTGGCGGCCGGCGGCACGCTGATGAACAGCACCGGTCTTCTGCCGTCCTGGCCGGGGTGCTGGCGGGCCTCGGCCAGATGGAAGGAACGCCCGAGCGCCATCATCGTGGTGGTCTTCCCGGTCGTAGCCGGACCGGAGATGATCAAACCGCGCCGGGCGCCGGCCTGCTGGCGGCGGTTGACCAGCAACAGTCGGCGTACGGCAGTGAACACGCTGTCCATGGCAGGGGTGCGCATCACGGCGAGTTCGGAGTGGTAGTCCTCGCGCTCCTCCTGGGACCAGGCGGGGTCGGCGGCGTCGCGCGCGGGCGCCGGGGCTCGGTGGACGAAGGCATCCCATCCCTCCCATACGGTCGGAGGGGCCAGCGGGGCGAACCCGACGGCCTTGTGGGAGAGCGGGCTCACCATCGTAGAGATTCCTCGACGGGGTCGTAGACCGTGACCTGGGGACGCCTCGGTGCAGGCACGCCGGCTTCCTGCCCCGCGCCGGTTGGGGCGCCGCTCAGCGGTGTGTGTTCAGTCGGCCAGACACTCAGAGCGCCGTCGTTGGTCAAGGGCTCCTCGTCGTCCTCGTTGTCGTCAAAGAGGTCCTCCCCGGGCTCATCGGCTTCCGCCTCCGACTGCTCGTACAAGGTCGCCCACACCGCACCATCGGTCGCGGCGGTGCGGGCCCGGGCGACGACGACCCTCTCCCGGCGGGTGCCATGTCCGGCGGCGACCCGTTCCAGCAGCTCGCGCAGGGCGAGAGCCAGGTCGTGTTCGTGCTGGACGCGGTCTGCGCGGCGGGCGACGGTGCGCTTGATGTGCTGCCAGGTGAAGTCGGTGAATGGGGCGCTGACCAGGGTGTGGTGGATCCACGGCACCGCCTCCCACCCATATCCGCGCGGCTGGTCGGGCTTCGGCAGGCGTACCCAGACCTGCACGGGATCGTGCGGGTCGTAGTGGATCTCCCACAGTCCATCCGCTGCCGGCGAGCCCTGGCCACGGTAGGGATTGAGAACCTTGTGGTCATAGGTGCGATAGTCGATGCGGATGCCGTAGTCGTTGATCTTCTGTCGCTTCAGGGGCATCAGCTCGATGTAGTCCTCGTGGCCAAGCGGAACCGGGACGTAGCCGCACACTGCGATCAGCGCCGCCCACATCTCATTCGGCGACAGCGCACAGCGAGGCATTATCGGGTGCCGCAGTCCATCGTGCTCACGTTCCTGCCACCCGCAGATGATCCACTCCTGGAACATCTCGGCCAGCTGGGAAAGCGTCCACACCGCCTCCCCCTCGGCGTCCTTTCCGCGCTCGCCGGTGTGCGAGCCCGTGTAGGCGGCCACATGCTGCACGAACAGCGTCTTGATCGAGGAGAAGGTGCGCTCTACGTGCCCCTTGGCCGGCCCATTGCCCGGCGGCGCGGGCTGCACCGAAACGCCCAGCGACTCGCACGCGGCGATGAACGAGGACGAGATGAACACATTGCCCTGGTCGACCACGATCGTCTGCGGCGTGATCACCGGCCGCGCCGCGGCACCTTCCAACCTGGCGTCGACACTCAGCAGCCGCTCATAGGGGACCACCGAGTGTTCCATCGCCAGCGCCTCGGGCCAACCGGGCCGCATCGGCGCCGGCACCATCATCTGCGCCAGCAACTGCGCCGCATCCACACTGCGGGTCCCCTTCGCACGCAGCACCGCTGCACAGATACTGCGGGTGGCCACATCCAGCGCGATCGTGAGTTCCGGGCGCTCTACCACCCCGTCATCCAGCACCACGAAGCAATCCAGCACGGTGCTGTCCATCATCACCAGCTCACCCGGCGCCATCACCGTCGTCGGCACGAACGGAGGAGCCGGCCGCGCCGACCGCCACCGGCGCTGCCGCGCGCTGCCCAGCAGGCCCTGCCCATCAGCCAGAGCGTGCACCAGCCGGTTGAACGCTGCCCTCGACGGCAGCTTCACCACCCCGCTCCCGTACCGCTCGGCCAACAGCCGCTCGGTGTACATCCGAAGCCGCCCCAGCGTCCCATCGGAGCGTTCCCGACCGACCTCCAGCACCTCCTGTACAGCAGCCACCACCCGCTCGTCAGCACGCCCATGGACGGACCGCACCCGGGTGGCCCGGCGATCCACCAGCCCCCAAACCCCCTGCTGGCGGTAACGGCTCCGCATCCGCCGGACCGTGACCGCGCTGGTCGGCATCCCCGCATCCGACAACTCGACCGCCTTTGCCTCCTCCCGCTGCGCCAAGGTCCGCACAGGGTCGTACTCCGCCCGCGGAGCACCCGCTGCGCCGCCTCCATCCGGCCACCCCGTCTCCACCTCCCGCACGTGCCGCTCGCACGCCAGCGCCCGCTCCCGTACTGCGTCAGGCAACGACTCCATCAGCCCCAGCGGCGGCACCCTGGACATGCTTGGCGCATCCAGAACCTCGAACTCCGCATCGGCGAACAGCCGCGACAGCAACAGCGCCGCTACATCACCGCTCTCGGAGACCAACTGCACCTGACCGGAAGCAAGGGCAGCCTCCGTCCAGATACGGCCACCGAACCGGACCCGCGCCCCTAGCTCCACGACCGGCCCGCTCAGCCCCCCGCTGCCCGCCCTCACCGCTCCACCTGCGTCCACACCAGCATCCGCTCATGCATTGCCGCGGCCAGATCCGCCGCGAGCTGTCCCGCCCACAAGGCATGGAACAGCGCGGGAAGCACCAGCAGCGGGTCCCCGATTGCGCGTACGCCATCCCACAGGGGCGCCGGATGGGCGAACGTGTCCTCGAGCGCGGCGGCCAGACGCTGTCCACCGTGGTATCGCGGGTGCCGGTATCGGGCCAGCCAGGTCACATTGCGCCGGTAAACCGGATTCACCGGCCCCAACACCCAGTAACGCCAGCCCACTGCCCCACAGATCTCCCCCACCACCGCCGCGAGGGAGCGCTGGCGCTGCGAAAGTTCCTGGCTGGCCCTGCAGTCGGCCAGCACACCCTCGCCATCAGCCAGGCGAAGCATGAGCTGAGGAGCATGCATGCGCGTCTCACCACGCTCGCGCCACCGCAACTCCAGCGGACGGGCAGCCAGGCCACTAACGCGCGGGTCACGGTCGAGCAGCATCACATGCAGCCGCATTGCTGCGGACCCGTAGTGCACCAGCCGCCCGGTGGTGGCCGACCACCACCACCCCGGCGCCAGCCGCTTGCCTCTACGGATCGGGAACGGCCTCAACGGGGGACAGCGCTCGAAGTCCACCTCAGCGGCGGCCGTCGACCACCTCGAACACACCGTCGTCCTGTCCGCAGCCTGGAACAGCACATCCATCGACTCGACATCGGAACGCCCCAGCCTCGCTTCCTTCCACCCCACATCGTGCACGCAGAGCTAAACGGCCTATCCGCCCATCCGGTAATGGGCGCAACGTGCCCCGGTAGCAAACCTTCGGGACACAGGCTTCAGCCTGGACCGGCGAGCGCAGCCCATTGCGGCTGGGCCGGGGACGGGGACTCATCGCGCCCATGCGAACCCGAGGTCTGCGAGGGCTTGACGTCGGGCGGAGGCGAGCTGGGCGCGGCGTGCCTTCTGGTTACTGGTCCACACCCCCAACCGGACGGCCACGGGGGTCCGGTCTTCTGACTCCGTGCCGTCCTCGTTGGCGGGGTGGAGGACTTCTTCGTGCTTCCTCGGCACCTTCAGGTGGCCTTCTCGGGCGAGGTATTGGCGTGCGGCGGCCAGGCCGCGTTCGAAGTTGTCCATGTCTTTTCCAGGCCGGGTACCGGCGCCGGCGCCTCCCCATGCGCTGCGCCGTCAGCGGCTCCGGCTGTCGGCGTGGGGGCGGCGGGGATGCCGAGCCGTTCCAGCAGCTCCCGTTGTCCGGCCACCAGATGCGCCCAGCCAGCCGGTGAAGTCTGCCGCTGCAACCAGGTGCCGACGTCGATCCCGTTCACCCGCACCCCCGGCGGCACGTTCGGGGTGCCGTCTTCGCCGTGGAGGAGGTAGGCGAGGGCGGCGTAGCGGCGTTGCCAGGAGACCGTCCATTCCGGTTTCCAGTGCTCGTCGATTTCCCGCAGCGCTCTGTCCCGCTCATCCGTCACCGCCATGACGCCCTTACGGAGATTCTCCAGCCATTGCCCGACGGCGAATCCGTCCATTACTGCGTCGCGTGGTGCGCACAGCGTGCCGTATTCCTCGAAATAGGCACGGGCTGCGAGGAGCCCGTGCTGGAATCGTGCGTCGGCGACGTCCCAGACCATGCCGAGTTCGTCCAGCAACTCCCACCGGTGCGGACGCAGCACCCCATCAGAGAAGGCACGCCGCTGCTCGCTGACCCACTGCCCGACCGGATACGCCCTGCGCCCACCTCTGCCCGCGGTGTCGCCGGCGTCCACGTGGATGACGGCGCCGGTCGGCACGTGGGCGTCGCCGTGCCGGTCCACCCATTCCCGCAGGGCTTCGTAGCCGGTCAGCCAGATCTCACTGTCGGGCTGGATGACGCGGGTGCGCAGCCAGCGGGCGATGACGGCCGGGTCCCGCGGCTGGGAGAACCGCAGCAAGGGCACCTCCGCACCCTCGCCGGCCGCCGCGCCCCGCCCCTCGTCCTGCTGCTCCTCGTCCCGCTCGCCGTCGCCCGGCTGCTCCGGGCCGTCCTCGCCCTGGCCGACTTCGCCCCGCTGCGCCTGGCCGTCGTCCGGCTGCTCCTGGTCGTGGTCGTCGGTCCCGCCCGCGTGGTGGCTGGCCTTGGTGGGTTTCGGGGCGTGCGGGTCGAGTTCGAGGACGTTGGTGGGTTGGCCGGATGCGGTGCGGGTGGCGAGCATGAGTCGTTGGGCGATGCGGGCATCATGAGAACGCAGGCCCTGCAGGATTTGGGCCAGGGGGCGGTACGCCCCGGAGGTCATCATCGCCTCGGGCCGCTCGCCGGGCGCGAGGTAGATGGGGACGATGATGCGGGCGACTTTGCCTTCGCCGGGTTCCTGTCTCAGTGCGCGGCCGAGGATTTGCACGATCTGGACGGGGGAGGAGCGTGGGTCGGCGAGGACGACGCCGTCGACGCCGGCGCGGCCGCGGATGTCGACGCCTTCGGCGAGGACTTGGCAGGAGGCGAGGATCTGTGCGTCGGCGACCCATCCGTCGTCGGTGATGCCGTCGGCGAACCGCCCGAGCACTTCTCGCCGGTAGGTGGCGGGATGTTCTCCGGACAGCCACTCCGACCCCACTCGGGCTGGGTAGGAGGCTGGGTCGCCGGCGTGGAGTTCGGCGGCTGTGCCGGGCAGGGAGCGGGCCATGGCCATGGCGGCCAGTGTTGTGGAGTGGAAGGTGAGCAGGGACCGGCCGCCGACGTCGTCCAGGTGGGTCAGCAGTGCGGCCTGCAGCGCGGCCAGGCGCCGCCCCTGCACTTCCTCAGCGTCTGCCTCCGGGCCGGGTGCCTGGGGGTCGGTGATCTCCAGGACGTCGATCTCCCACCGCGCCAGCAACCCCCTCTCGACACTTTCCATCAACTCCAGCTCGAACAGCATCGGCCCGTACAGCGCCTCGTTGTCCATCGAGGCCACCAGACGGCCCTCCCCGCCGGACGCCGGCGGCGCCTCCCACAGCCGCGGCGTCGCCGTCATGAACAGCCGGCGTGCCGTCGGCACCCGCTGCTGATCCAGCGCCGCCGCCCACGACTTCCCCAGATCACCCGACGTACGGTGCGCCTCATCCACCACCAGCAGGTCAAACACCGGCAGAAAAGGACCCGTGAAGCCTTCACCGGACACAGCCCGCTCCAGCACCCCACGCCGCGCCCTGTTAGGCGCCAGTTGTTTGTCAGTGGTCGGGTGTCACTTGGTTTCAGTGGTCGGGTGGGTGGTTTGTGCTGGTCGGGGTGGTGGGGTGGTGTCGCGGGTGTGCTGAAGGTTGGTGTCGTTTCTCGCTGAAGTTTGTGTGTCGTGTTGGAAAGCATGTGGGTGGCAGGCGGTGTGAGGGGATTTCAGTAGTCATGCCGTGCTGAAACGTTGTGCTGCCGGTTTGCACTGTTTCGTGTGCTGTCGGCTGGTGTGCGGGTTGGTGTCGTGCGGGGGTGGACAGGGTGGGCTCGTCAGTGGTGACCCCCGGGGTTCATAGGGGGGTGTCGTCTGAAGGAGTGGGTGGTGGGTGGTCAGGACCACTGTGCTGAAGCTATGTCGGTTCTGGTGTCGCGGTCGGGGGCTGTGGCGCGGTTGATGGCGCTGGATGGCCGGGGTGAGTTGACGTCTGCTCATGTACGGCTGGTGGCTGGCGCCGTGGGGGTGTCTGAGCGGACCGTGTGGAACTGGGTGGCCGTGGCGCGGCGGGAGGGTCGTTTGACAGCCCGGGTGCGGGCGTCGGTGATGGTGACCCCGAGGACCAGGGCGTTGTTGGCACTGTGGGGTGGCAATGTGGCCGCGGTGCACCGGCAGCTTGTGGCTGAGGCGGAGGGTGATCCGGGCGCGGTCGTGCCGTCTTTGCGTGCGCTGCAGCGGGCGGTGGCACGGGAGTTGTCGGCGGGGGAGCGGGCTGGGCTGCGGGGAGGGGAGCGGGAGCGGCGGCGGTATGACGTGTTCGGGCGCCGGCCGCGGCAGTGGCGGAACGCCTGCTGGGAGGGAGACCACAAGCGCGCCCCGGTGCGGGTGGATGTCGAGGGTGGTGCGCAGTGCCCGTGGATCACGTGGTTCATCGACTGTGCGACGAGAGCGGTCACGGGGGTTGCGGTCACGCCCCACCAGCCGTCTCGGGATGCGGTCCTGGCCGCGTTGCGTGTTGGGATCAGCCGCGTGGAGCCTTTCCCTTTCGGCGGCCTGCCGTCGCTGGTACGGGTTGACCGCGGTAAGGAATTCCTGTGCAAGACGGTCACCCAGGCTCTGGGGAACTTCGCTGTTCCGGTGTATGACCTGCCGCCCTACAGCCCTCATCTGAAAGGCACGATCGAGCAGCTGAACGACGCGGTGGAGGAGATGCTGCTGGTCTCCCTTCCCGGCTACACCCGCCGCGCACGCCCGGCCGGCTCCCGCAAGGGTGAGGGCTCGACGCCGCTGCTGTCCTTCGCCGCGTTCGTCGAGGTGCTGCTGGACTGGGTGCGCTGGTGGAATACCCAGCATCACCCTGCGGGACTGGGAGGCGAGATCACTCCGCAGCAGGCGTGGGAGGCCGACCCCACCCCGATCGAGGACGTGCCGGCCCAGCACCTGGCGTACTTCGCGCTCGAGGACGACGGTAGGACGCGAAAGATCTCAACCAGTGGCGTCACCTGGCGCCGCCGCGCCTACATCGCGCCGTGGATGGTCGGCCACGTCGGCACCAGGGTGAGGGTGCGGCACCTTCCCCACGACGACGTACAGATCGAGGTGTTCGACGCGGCCGACCCCGGCCGCCATCTGGGCACCGCGTATCTGGCCGACCAGGCCACCGAGGAACAGCGCAAGGCGCTGACTGCCGCCCGGGACGCTGCAGCCAGAGCACGCCGCGCGGACCTCAAAGCCGCCGAACGGCTGCGACGTACCCGCTACAGCGCCGCCACCACCCCCGCCGCCCCTCGGCGCAACGCCGCGCTGACCGCCCAAGAGGCTGCATCCGAGCTGGATGACGCGCGGGCCCATGACCTGGCTGCCCGGGCGCTGCCGGATCTGGTGCCGCCCCGCGAGCCGCCCCCGACCTGGGCCCGCCCCCGCCGCCCGACCACTGCCGACACCACCCCATACGAGGCCGCCGGGCCCGAGGCACAGCACCGGCATGCGACGGGAGCTGGCGACCCGGCCGCCCGAGAGAGCGAGGACGGATGACTTCTGCCGCGGGCCGTACCGGCCGCCTGCCCAGGGAGCGCGAGGACCACTACATGCGCCTGTCCGGCGCCCAGGTCGTCGGCACCAAAGCCCTGCTACGCGTGCGTGAGGACATCCGGGCCGCGATCGAGGCCAAAGCGATGATCTGCGTCTACGGCCGTACCGGGCACGGCAAGTCCTTCGCCGTCAACGCGTCCCTGCGCGAGCTGGCACCCACCCGCACCCACCGCATCCAGTTCCGTGCCCGCCCCAGCACCCGCGACCTGCGCCACGAGCTCTTCCACGCCCTGGGCCTCCACGGCCGCCCGCCCGCCCACGCGATCGAGTTCGACCGCATGCTGCGCGCGGCGCTGACCGAACCACGGGTGCTGGTGTGCGACGAGGCCCAGTGGCTGTCCAAACTCTGCTTCGAGTACCTGCGCTACCTGTGGGACGACACCGACACCGACACCGACCTGACGATCATCTTCACCGGCGGCAACGGCTGCTTCGAGATGCTGCAAAGCGAGCCGATGCTCGAATCCCGGGTCTACTCCTGGCAGGAGATCAACCCCATGCCCATGGAGGAAGTCCTCACCGTCATCCCCGCCTTCCACCCCGTCTGGGCGGACACCGACCCCGAACTGATCGCCACCTGCGACCGCGAAGCGGCCCACGGCAACTTCCGCGCCTGGGCCAAGATCACCCACCACCTCACCGTCGGCATGAAAGAAACCGGCCGCACCACCGTCGGCGACGACCTGCTGCGCTGGACCTACAGCAAGCTCTCCACCCGCACCCGCGCCTGATGCTGACCTGCCCCCATCCGCCCGCGGTCACCGTGGTGACCGACCCCGGCGACGACGCATCCCACACCCGCGCCGCCCTGCTGGCCCACAACCCCGACGCCGGACAGATCACCATCCACCCCACCCCCGCCACCGACTCCGCCCTCGCCGCGGCCTACGACATCCTCGCCGCCCTCGACAAACCCGTCCCCCTCCCCGGACGCCACCACCACGACACCACCACCCCCTGGGCCATCGCCACCGCCTGGCTCCTGGCCCACCAGATCACCCACCTGATCTGGCTGCGCGCCCACCTCCTCGGCCCACGCGGCTGGCAAACACCTCCTCCAGCTGCGCCGGCGCACCGGTATCCGCCTGAGCCTGGTCTGCCACCGCGCCACCCCACCCCCATCCCTTCACCAAGCGCTGGCCGGCGTTCCCCACCGCTTCGCCGAAGCCCAGGCCGTCCTGCCTCTCACCCCCGGCACCCCGGACCCCTCACCGCCACCCCCACCCCCACGGCGCCCGCTGTCCGGCCGCTGGCTCAATCTGCCCAACCTCCTGCCCCCTGATGACCGACAGCCCCCGCCACGCACCCCCGCCTGCCCGCCCCCGTGCCGGAGGCCACCGCCGGGGAAGTCGCCCACCGCCTCGACACCGCCACGGCCTACCCCCACCTCGCCGCCCAGCTGGCCACCGCCGTCTTCACCGCCGCCCCGGCTCGGCCAGCTCGACGCCACCCGCAGTCGTGGCCTCTCCCGCGACGCCGCG